>NZ_CM132340.1:0-5773915 GCF_053750035.1 Rhodococcus sp. SJ-2 | reverse complement strand
TGGCAAGGCGGCGGAGGACCCGGGTTCGATTCCCGGCAGCTCCACAAAGCCCAGGTAGAAGACCTATTCACAGGTTGACTACCTGGGCTTCAGCCGTTTCTGGGGGCTCGGATGTACCGGAAACGTACCGGTTACTCCCACCAACTACAGCATCGAGAGCAGCGGCCACCGCCGAGTGCGAGCGCCCGCGCCCGAAGTAGACGTCCTGAGTCATCGACACCTGAGCGTGCCCGAGATGATCGGCCGCCACGCGAGACGACAGGCCCTTCTCGTCGATGAGCGTGGCGACGGTCTTCCGGAACGTGTGGGTGGTCACCCACTCCAATCCGAGGGCGGCGCGAACTTGGCGCCACTGCCCCGACACGGTGTCCGGATCCCGGAATGTGTCTGCGTTCGACGGGAACACCATCTCGGTCCTCCGCGGGCGCGCGCGCAGGAGCTCCACCGCGAACTCAGGGAGGGGTAGTGTGCGCATGCCGGCGGGGGTCTTGGTCGTGTCCTCCCGCTCGAGACCGGCCCCGATGATGCGGAGGATCTTCCCGCAGATCGTCACCGTCCGTTCGTCGAGGTCGACGTCTTCCCAGCGGATGCCGAGGACTTCTCCGAGGCGGCAGCCGGTCGCGGCGAACATCGTCACCACTGCGACCAGGTCAGTGGCGTGGCAGTACTCGGCGACGGTGGGGATCTGGCCGGGGCGGCTCGTCGTGCGCAGGCCCTTCTTCTTCTGGTGTTCGGTGAGGATGACGGGGCACGGCAACTCGGAGTGCCGCACGTCGTGCAGGAGCTGTGCGAGCATCTCCGCGTCCATCGACCTCGAACGTTTCCGGGTTGTGCGCCGCGAGGCCAGGTCGGACACTTCCCGCACCGGATTCGCTGTCAGCGCCCCGTAGCGGACTGCGATCCGGAACATCCCTGACAGCACCCCCTTCGTCTTGCGTGCGGTGGGGACGCCGTGCCGGTCGGCCATTTCCCGGAGGAATCGGTCGAGTTGCTGGGTGGTGGCCTCGCGGATGGAGTGTTGTCCGACCCCGGCGACGATGCGGCCTGCGAGGCGGTCGTAGTCCACGAGGGTGGCGGGGGATCGGCCGCCGTCGACGAGTTGTTTCCGGTACTCCGTCCACAGCACGTGGACCTTGGAAGCCGCGGTGATGTCGCCGTCTTGGGGAACGGTGCGTTCGGTGAGCGCTTCGAGGAGGTAGCGTTCGGCGACGGCACCGGTGCGGTCGCGTTGGCCCGTGGGTGTCTCGCGGTAGACCTTGCGGGTGACGCCGTCGACGTCGCGGACCCTACAGCTGGCGCGCCATCGTCCGTCCGGCAGTTCGGTGCGGTGAATGTTCCCGTGTGCGCCGATCGGCAGCGACGGCCTAGCCATCGATCGAGCAGGGCCGTCGGCCGTTGAGAGGCTTGAACTCGTAGTCGCCCACGTCCAACCCGGTCCGCGCTGCGCCGAGGTTGTCGATGGCGAACTTGCCGTTGGCTTGGCGTGCACCACCCTCGGACATCTGGCCATCCCCGCAGTCGACCTGGACGTGCCACCCTCCCTCGCTGGTGTTGCTGTACATCCGTCGGACCTCGAGGAATGCGTCCTCGAGTTGCTCGTCGGTGTAGTCGGCGTCGACGACCATTGTGAGGTATCCCTCGCGGTTCTCGCGGAGCCAGTACTCGGCAGGCTCGACCTCCACTGTCGTCGTGGGGATCGCTGAAGTTGTGCGGGGCGTGGCGGTTTCGGGTGTGGTCGTCGTTGCAGTGGAGTCCGGTTCGGGCGTGGGCTCAGCACTGGATGAGCATCCCGCGAGAGTGAGTGCCCCGAGTGTTGCGAGGGCGATTGCATATCTACGCATAGTTTTTGCGTGTTCCTTTCGGTGAGGTGAATCAGTGGCAGCGGCGGGCGATCTGACGTTCGACCCATGCCCGCTCGCCGAGGGTGAGCGTGTCGATGCGGGTCTGCAGGACATCCAGCTCCACCCACAATTCCTCGGCGGCTTCGTCGTCGGTGCGGCCTTGACACCAGGCGATCACGTCGACGAGCTCGATGAGGGTGATCATGCGGCGGGCGGTGAGTTCCTCGACGACCCGCTCCTCGCGTTGCGCGAAGTGTGGGTGCCTGGGGACGGGTCCGCGTTCGAGGTGGATGGTTTCGTGGGTGAGGGTGGAGCGTCGTTCGCGTTGGTCGCAGGACTGTTCGATGTCGATACCCCGGTGCGTGATGCGACCGAGGAGTCCGTGGGCGGTGAGGTCTGCGAAGGTGACGTCGATGTGTGGGTGGTGGTCTCGGAGGTGCCTCCATGGGTGCCATTTGCGGTTCGCTGTCATACCTGAGGATTAGAACAGGTGTGCGAACCACTTGCACCCGGAATGACCTACTCGTCTCCGTAGTCGAGCGTCTCCTGATCGGCCATCCGATGCGCCCGTGACTTCCCTTTCTTCGCTGCGAGCGTCTCGTCGTCGACAAGCCTCAGTCCTGGATTCGGGGCGGTCGAGTCTGCATCGTTGACGTCGTCGAGCTGGCGGCGCTGCGAGACCATTACCCGCAGCAGCTCGATGACCGCCTGCCGCTCATGCGGTGCGAGGTAGTCCACGCCCGGTGGGAGGTCCTCGACAAAAGGGCGCCCCGGTGTGCGGAGGTTGGCCGCGCGGTAGGCGACATCGTGGGGGATGCCGGCCAACTCGGCGAGGGTGCGGAGGGTGTCCTCTTCGGGCGTGGATCGGTAGGAGCGGGAGCGGATCTGGTTGATGGTCGTGTAGGTGATCTGGTGCCCCTGCTCGTCGGCGACTCTGGCGAGGGCCCGTCCGGAGCGGACGTTCTGCTTCTCCATGGCCAGGTCGACAAGTTCAGTGAGTGATCTTGGTTCGTTCACGGTGAGCAACTTTCCCCTCAGATCGTCCCGTATTACCAGTTCGGGGCACGTTCCCCGCGACAAGTAGAGAACCCATGATTGCAGGTCAAGGCGACAGATCCCACTTGTCGCCTTGACAAGTGGGTGACGGTTGGGCAGACTCTCACTTGTCAACGCGAAAAGTGGAGGAAATAATGGGACGAGCACGGCCACCGAAGATCCGAAGGGAAGTCTGGATGAAGGTCAAAAGCCCGGACCAGATGAGGCGACTCCGCAAGGAGAAGCACTACACACAGCGCCAGCTCGCCTACCTTGTGCGCCGCACCCAGGCCACGATCTGGCAGATCGAAGCGGGCAAGCTCACCAACATCAGCGAGGACCTCGCAGTCGCACTGTCGGCCTACCTCGGCCGCACCTGGGAGGAGCTGTTCACCGCCCACGAGTCCGCAGTCATGCCCGCTGTGACAAACGGGCAGATGCCCACCGATCAGCTCATCTCTGCGTGAACCGCACGGGAGTGAGCGGCCAAGAAAAAAGCCGCCCCGGGGCAACGGGACGGCTCGACATCAATCACCTGGAAGGGATCGAGATGCACCAGCAGCTTAACAGCGACGAACTCCTCGTCGCACTCGAGGGGCTCTGCGACTTCTACAACTGCCCCGAGACCACCCCGTCACTCACCCCGTCGCACGGCTTCGGCGGATGGCTGGCACACCTCGCCGTGACCCGGGAGTTCTGCGGACCGCACGTCTTCCATGGCGCGGCGAGGCACCTCATGTACGCCCGGGGCGCGACGTTGCGCGAGTGCCTTGAGCACCTGCACGACACGTTCGTCGCTGCGGCCCCGTCGTTCGAGTCCACCGCGAAGGGGGCCTGACATGTCGATCCTGACCCGACCGTTGACCGACGCCGAGCTCGAAGCCGCCGGCATCGAACCGGCCCCGGTGGCGCACGAGACGTTCACGCAGATGTTCGCGGTGGACCGCGGGGAGCTGGAGATCGTCGACGACCCCGAGGACGACATCCCGCCGAAGCCGAAGCGGATCAGCCCCGCGGTGTGGGCGTGGCTGGTCACGATGGGCGCTGCGTCCGGTGCGCTCCTCTACGCGGCGGGTGGTGGACAGTGACCACCTCCATCGACGTCTACGTCCCGCCGAAGAACCACCGCGGCCAGGACTGCACCTGCGGCGGTCCGGCACCCGGGTTTCCGATGCACGAGTCGTTCTGCGGTGCACGCGAGGTCGAGGAGCGCGGTGTCTTCTGCTGCGGCTGGGCCGACGGCGTCTGCACCGGCTGCCCCAACCGATCGGAGCGTGCAGCGTGACCGGCCCGATCCGCGGCCTGGTGTTCGCGCTGCCGCCCGCACTCCTGATCTGGGCGCTGCTCATCGGCACGCTCGCGCTTCTCCTGGCGGTGACATCGTGAGCCGCCCCGACTGCACCTGCGCCCGCATCTCGCACTGGCACGAACCGGACTGCGACATCTTCTGGCCCGACAACGACGCCGACGAAAACCACCTCGAGCTGCTGCTCGACTCCGACCGAGAGGACTCACTGTGACCGACATCGAAACCACAGTCCGCAACCTCGCCGCGATCGCCGCGGCGAAGAAACTCCTGGCCGAGGCTGAGGCCCGCGAGAAGGCCGCATTGAAGACCGAGCTGAAGCGGGCCACCGTGTACGCCTTCACCGCCAGCGGGGAAGAGCTGGGAAGGGCCACCGTGTCGAAGCCCCGGCAAGCGAAGCCCTCGATCGTCATCACCGACGAGGCGCAGATGTTCCCGTGGCTGGTCGAGGAGTTCGGTCCCGAGGTGATCGAGCAGCGCGTTGTGCTGACTGATCAGGGCCGCAAGTCGTTCGAGGCGTACGTGTTGGAGGCGCACAAGTCGGCAGGGTCGGAACCGTACTTCGACCTTCCGGGCGTCTCGGTGACAGTGCCGGAGCCGGGAACTCCTGTCGCGTCGTTCACTCCGGCGAAGAACGTCGTCGAGTTGGTGCAGGGTATGGCCGCTCGTGGAGAGCTGAGCCTGTCCAGCATCCTCGCGCTCGAAGGCGGTGGGTCCGAATGAGCTTCACCGCAGATCAGATCGAGCAGCTCCTCCAGCCGATCCGCAACGAACGTGTCCTCGCCGACGGCAAAGGCAACGCGCACGTGTCCCAGCAGGACATCACCGCGCACCTCACCCGAGTGTTCGGGTTCGGGAATTGGGACACCGACCTCCTCACCTGCGACCTGGTGTTCGAGGAACCGTCACTCGACAAGAGGACCAGCAAGCCGTCGACCAGCCGGTACGACGTCTGCTACCGCGCGACCGTCCGCCTCACCGTCAAGGACCCCGACGGCAACGAGGTGTGCCACTACGAGGACGGGTCGACGGGCACGGCGCAGAACCAGAAGCGCGGGGATGCGCACGACCTCGCGATGAAGTCGGCGATCTCCCTGTCACTCAAGCGGTGCGCCAAGTCGTTGGGCGACCAGTTCGGCCTGTCGCTGTACAACAAGGGTCAGCGGACCGCTCTGGTGAAGGGCACCCTGGTCCGCCCGGGCGTCGAGGCGCCGAAGGACGTGCAGGACGGTGTCGAGCAGCAGGTGTCCCTCGGCACCGATGAGACCGCGCACGATCACGGACTCCGTCATGAAGAGGACGATCCGGAACCCCCGCCGGTCGAGGTCGATCTCGATTCATTGTTCGCTGCGGTGGAGCAGGCGCCGGACAAGGCGACCTTGCAGAACCTGTGGCGTGAGTCGGCCGCTGTCGCCGACAAGGCCCGCAAGAGCGAGGTGCGCGAGCTGATCAAGGCGCGCTCGCAGGACCTCGAGCAGCCCGAGCAGCAGACGCTCGGAGTTTAGAGACCTGCCGGGTGGTGGTGCGGAAGACGGAGTCCTGATCCGGCGCACCAGATGTGCGCACCACACCACCCCCGGCACCCCCACCCGAAAGGAACACCATGCGAAAAAGCCTCAACCCCAACATGATGACCATGGGGGAGGTCGCCGAAGCCCTCGATATGACCCGCGGCAGCATCAAGAAGTACCGCCGTCACAAGCTGCACCCGTTCTTCGGGAAGGCGTTCCAGATCGGCACCGCCCCCAACTCGCCCCTGTACTGGGATCGGGCGGACGTCGATGCGTTCCTGGATGAGCGTCGTAACTCTCCGGCGGTGTCGGCATGAGGACGGTCGAGCAGGTGGCCCAGGTGGTCGCTGAGACGTTGATGCCGGACGACTCGGGTCTTGTATTCGACACAGCAGAAGCAGTGGCCTCCGACCTCCTCGAAGGTCACGCTGTGGTGGAGTTGCCGTTCGCTGCGCTCCAGGACCTGTCCGGTGTCATATGGCAGGCGCCGGACGGTCTCGAGCTGGTGCGGGTGTCGGGCGACATGTTGTGGATCGACGACGACATCCTCACGCCCGACCAGGCGGTGGAGTTGGCCTCCGCGCTGCTCGCTGCGGCCCGGTTGGCCAGCACGGGCGCGGCGGTACCCCAATGACCGTCACAGTCGCCACCTTCACTCTCACCCTGCCGTACGACAAGCCGCCCCTGACCGCTAACAGCCGGATGCACTGGGGGCCGAAGTCGAAGCTCACCAGGATGATGCGATCCGACGCGCACATCCTCGCGAAGGCCGCGAAGATCCCGCCCTGCATCTTCCTGCGCATCACGGTGCAACTCCACTACCGCCCGAAGGCGAATCGGAAGCGTGACCCGTCGAATCTGATGCCTACGCAGAAGGCGCTTCTCGATGGCCTGGTCGATTACGGCCTGGTCCCCGACGATTGCCCGCCGTACGTCACTGAACTTATGCCCCAGATCCATCCTGCAGAGAAGGGCCGAGAGGGCTCGCTCTGGCTGACCATCACGATCGGAGACTCCCAGTGAATCCCATTCAGATCACCTTGTACGCGAAGACGTCCGGTTGTCAGCAGTGCAAGGCCACCGCACGGCATTTGGATCGTCAGGGCACGCCGTACGCGGTGCGGTACGTCGACCAGGACCCGACCGCTGCGGACACGGTGCGGCTCCTCGGCTACCAGGCGGTGCCGGTGGTGACCGCTGGTGACATGCATTGGTCCGGGTACCGGCCCGGGAAGTTGGATCAGCTCGGGAGGTTGCACACGATCGCGGCGGACGTCGCCGAGTTGGATGCCGCGGCCGAGGAGTACCTCGCGGAAGAAGGCGCGGCATGAGCACCGACTTCACTCCCGAATTGATCGCACGCCCCGGAACTCGCCAGCGCCAGAAGGCCGCGCCGCGCAGGACCGCGGAGCAGCGCGCCGCCGAATACTTCAAGGTGTCGACCGCCGACCACGAGATGGCGATCCTTCACGACGACGGTGTGTACCGGCACATCCGATGCGCCCAGCCCGGCACCGGCATCTGGTCCTGGAACCTCGTCACCTGGCCCGGCCATCTCGCGATCAGTGGCGACCTCGAGTCCTACACCTTCTCCCGTGAGCACGACATGTTCGGGTTCTTTCAGATCCACGGCGCTGGCATCAACCCGCACTACTGGTCGGAGAAGATCACGAACTACGACGCGCAGCGGGGGACTCGGAAGTTCTGCTCCGAGAAGGCGAAGGCCGTCGTCGTCCGGGAATTCCTGGAGCAGCGGCACTACCGTTCCGGCGATACCGCGGACGCGTTCCGGGACTTGCGCATCAACGTCCTCGACGAGATCGACAACTACGACCAGTCGCTGTTCTACAACGCTGTCGACAGCTGGTCTTACGACGACTACCTCTTCCATGACACGTACGAGTGGGACGTGAAGGACTACGACGACCACTTCCTGTACGCCTGCCACGCGATCGCCTGGGGCATCGCCAAGTACCGGCAGGTGGTCCAGCCATGAAGCCCACATTCCGTGTCCTCGGCCTCGTCGTGTTCTGCGCTGCTGGATGGCTGACCGCCGCAGCGATGCTCACCGACTACGCCGGCCAAGCACTCACACACCTCGGGAGCAACGAATGATTACCCATCACATCAGCCCGGATCCGCTCCGGACCGATTGCGCCCAATCGCCTCTTGCAGCCGGGCAGTACACGCGGGACTGGGCGAAGGTGACATGCGCGGACTGCCTCGCACGGCGCACCGCCAAGCCGACGAGCACCAGCGCCCGTGACGACATCCGCGACGCCGCGCACGCATGGCTGAAACACCAGGGCTACACCACCGACGACATCGAAGTCGGCGAGACCGACACCCACGAGGCACGCGGATGCGAGTGGTGCCCGAACCACATGACGTGGGATTGCATCGACAACGAGACCGGGCTGTCTCGGCATCCGATGTGGGATGCGTTGGAGGAGGCCGTCGCCTTTGTTCTGCTCCTCGACGAGTTGGGTTGGCGGAAGGTCGACCCGGCCGCCGACACCCGCACCGAATGGGGGAATCGCCACTCAGTGTCGGACGGATCGACGTATGTGGTCACGAAACCGACAGAGGAGCGTGTACGAGAAATCGCGGAGGATTACCGCGGGGCTCGTCCGGCCGTGTCCCGCACCGTCACCACCGGACCGTGGCAGGAGGTCGAGCAGTGAGCGACAACCCATTCAATCCTGGCGATCGTCCGCAAACCCGGCCTCGAGATCCGTGGGCATCACAGCACGTTCACCCGAGTCAAGGAGTCTTCCGATGAGCGTTGATCCGACCATCGACGACAACGATGCACGCCGCATCGCGTGGGTCGACTACCGCAAGGAATACGGCATCGGCCATGACCCGATGGCCGCAGCACGTAAGGCGTTCATGGCCGGATGGGACGCAGCTCGAGGCGCACTCGACATCGGTGGTCCACTGCGATGAGCGTTGATCCGACCACCGCCGAGGGGCGCGTCGCGATCGGGACGTGGGCCAAGCTCGGGCACGACATCCCCGGCCACAAGGTGCTCGCACTCCTCGACGCACTCGACCAGGCGCAGGGCCAGGCGACCGAGGCTCGGATCGTCGCCAAACTCACGATCGCGGAAGTCGACCGCAATCTTATCCGCGCCGCGAAGGCGGAATCGGCCCTCGAACGCGTGCGGGAAGATCTCGCCGACGCACAAGCCCGCCTCGGCCACATCCGCGACTACGCCGAAGGACTCCGCGACATGGGTGTGCAGCTCGCCCAGATGGGCCGCCGCTACGACGCCCTGCCGTACGACAACACCGCTGCCGCGCTCGAACGCATCATCGGAGGCGAACAATGACCGCCACCGTCCACCGCACCCTCACCCCCATCGGCGGCTCAACCCACCCCCACAACATCGAAACCCGCTGGCGATGCATTGCTGACCGCCACGAACCCGTCACCCACAACCCCGGCATGAACGCCACCTTCTGCCGCTGTGGCCGCGTCGTCCGTCCCGGTGATCACGGTCGGTTCATGACCGAGGTTGAAAGCCGTGAGGCATGGCCCGCTCACCACGCCGAAATCGACCACCTCACCGGGAGGCAACCGTGAACGATCAACCCGGCCTCTTCGACGACCCCCTCGACCACCTCTGCCGCATCTACTTCGACGCCTGGTCCGACGACTGGGACACCGTCAAAGGCGTCCACTGGGACGACCTCGGCGAGGAACGCCCCAAGAACCACGTACGCGCCGGCATCCGCGCCGTACTCGCCGAACTCGGGAGGGTGCCGTGATCATCGGCTGCCCGGTGTGTCGACGTTCGGTGCGTGCCTCTGTGACGACCAGGCAGGTCTCCACACACCGCGACACGGCGCTGAACATGTGCCCGATGAGTGGGCGTTACGTCCCGCTCGAATGGATCGAACACGAAAGGAGCATCGCCTGATGGAGTGGTTCGCGCTGTCGTCGAAGTACTACCTCGACCTCGACGACCAAGGCGTCAGCGAGTCGGCGCAGACCCTTCTCACCCGCGCACTCGCGTACATCGCCGACAACGAGGACTCCGGATACATCGCCAAAAGCGCGCTGAAGAAGCTCGGTTTGCGGGCGCTTTCGCGACGAGTTGATGAGCTGATTCGGAACGGGATTATGACGGAATCGTGCGACGGTTTGGGGTACGACTTCCCGGCCTGGTTCAAGTGGAATGAACCGTTGGAACGCCAGGTCAAGAAGCGTAAAGCGGACCGCGAGCGCATCCGGAGGAAGCGTGAAAAGGAGGAGGATGTCGCGCGACAGTCGCGCGGTGTGTCGCGCGATGTCGCGTCACCACATAGACAGTTACAACAACAAGAAGGTTACGTAGAGGAGGTAGCTCACGTAAGTAACGTGGGCGCGAGCGAAGAACCCCCCTCGAAATGCCCGAGGCACATCAACGAGCCGAATCCGCCAGCGTGCCGCGCCTGCGGCGACGCCCGCCTCGCTCACGACACTTGGGTGGCGGATCGATCTCGGGAGTCGGCTCGGGCGCGGTCGGATGAGGCGTGGCAACGGGCGGAGGATCGGCGTCGGGCGATCGCGGAGTGCTCGTTGTGCGACGACGACGGGTACGTCGACATGGCTCCGTGCACGCACGTTCCGGCACCGTCGGGTCGCCCGTCGTTGAATGAGCTGTTCCAGCAGGCGAAAGCTGAGCGAAAAAGCGCCTAGGACGCGAGTGGCGAGTGGGTTGATACCCGCTTGTCACTCGCGTAATGTCGATCAGGCCAAACAAAAAAGTGCCCCGCCAGAGCGTCAACTCTGCGGGGCGTGAACACCGAGGAGTGACTCGATGTCAGTCGCAAATACTACCGGACAGCTGGTGCAGATCGCCGTCCCCGGCACGACCGCCACGATCGCCGCAGCCGAGGTTGACGGCAAGCCGATGGTCGCCCTCCGGCCGATGTGCGACGCGATCGGACTCAGCTACGCGGCCCAGTACCGCAAGCTCCAGGGCAGGTCGTGGGCGTGCGTTGCTTTGAAGGCAACGCACGACTCCAGCGGCCGACTCCAGGAAATGGTCATGATCGATCGCCGCACGATGACCATGTGGCTCGCCACCCTCGACGAGAACCGCGTCTCCGAAACCGCCAAGCCCACCGTCGTTGCATTCCAGGCCGAAGCCGCTGACGCGCTCGACGCGTACTTCCACACCGGGCAGGCCACCAACCCACGCGGAACCTCACTGTCGACGTTCGACATCCTCCGCGCGCAGATCGACCAGCTCGAGGCCGCACAGCGCACCGCCGACGAAGCCAAGGCGATCGCCACAAAGACCGAGGCTCGCCTCGACGCCATCGAAGGCCGCCACGACTGGTTCGCCGCAGTCGGCTACGCGAAACTCCACGACATCCCGAACACCAGCACCCAGTACCTCGCGAAGGTCGGGAGACAGGCCGCGTCGATCGCACGCGCCAACGGCATCGAGCCGGTCAAGGTGCAGCACGCCCTGTACGGCCTCGTGAACACGCTCCCCGCCTGGGTGTGGGAGATCGCATTCGAAGGGCGTCAGGCATGAACGAGTACGTGTGGAAACTCGACGTCGAATACCCCGAAGACGCACTCTTCCCCGAAGACCACGAACCCTCATGGTTCGCAGGCGCACAGCGAGCCGACTGGAAGCCCGCAGGCTGGGAACCCGACGACGAATACATCGAACGATTCCAGACCACCAGGTTCATCTGGCCGGCCGTCCGCCGCGTGTACCTGTCACGCACAGCCGCTGTTGATCGGGCGCTGCTCCTCGAGCACTACGGGGCGAAGGTCCGGTTGCTTCGGTCCATGCCGATCGAGTTCGAGGAACGTTCGTTCCGTCGTCCGCTTCGCGTGATCGAGGGCGGTGCAGCATGAGCACTCCTGAGATCACGCCGGAGCTCGCTCGTGCCGTCGCGGAATGGATCTCCACCCACGGCAACACGTACCTCGCAGGCGCCGTGCGCTCCATGGCCGACCGTGTCGAGCGTGAGCAGGCCGAAGAGAAGCACATCGACGCACTCGTGACGATCTTCTTCCGCGCTGCATACCAGACCACCGGCGACGACACGGTGATGAGCACCGACGACGTAGCCCGCGGCATCCGAGCAGTGCTCGACGCGGAACGCGACCTCATCACCGACCCGATCGAAGCCGCCGAATACCAGGAGAAGGTCCTCGGTATCACCCAGGAACAAGCCGCAACCGAAGCGCGCGCTGACGGCTACGGCGACCCCGGAGCCGACCCAGCCGAAGAATGGGACCGCACACCCCGCCAATGGGCCAGCCTCCTCGACATCCCCAGCAACGTCCGCGACGTCACCGATGTCAACGGACTCACACTCCAACGCGCCGCATTCGACCGCCTATGGCGAGGCGCCAACACCGACGGGGCTCCCTACCCGTGCGTCACCACAGGCCCGTACACCGAGATCGTCGGCGGTGACCAGTGACCGCCACCTTCACCGAATGGACCGCAGACGACAGCCGCGCACTCGATGCCTGGGCCCGCAGCCACCAAGCACGCAGCCCCATCGAATACGACCCACGTCTCGCGGAACTCCTCACAGAACCCGCAGCAGCACCCGTCCAGATCGCCGACAACTGCCAGCACTGTGGTGATCGCCTACGCCCCTACCACTCCTACGCGGTCGACCACCCCGGCACCGTCGCTCGGTCCAGCGCCGACGAATGTCAATCCTGCTACCGCGCCATCAAAGAAGGCCGCACCCCCGGCACGAAGGCCAAACGCCAGCGCCCGCCGAGCCACTGCCTCGGATGCGAACTGACAATGCGGCCCGCCCTACACCCCGAAGGTGAAGTACGACACGAAGGCCGCGGCTACTGCACCCGGTGCTACTCCTCGAAAGGCAAACGGAAACAAACCACCTGAACACCGGCCCCGTGCGTTTCGAGCGCGCACGGGGCCGGACCCATCCCCACCCGACGGCGACGCAGGAGAACCCCGATGGACGGCTACTACCTCGACCTCGACGGACAAACCGACCTCACCCAGCTCCTCGCCCAAGTCCCCGACATCATCGACGCACTCGCCGGCATCCGCGCCGACGGATACGGACAACGCATCTCGTACGAACCCCGCGTCACCTCCAGCCCCACCAGCCGAACCCCCATCGACACCAGCGCGGACGACGCCGCGGACTACCTCGACAACGAACTCTGGACCTGGGCCAACCACGTATGCGAACACCGCCACAAGCGCTACGACGGACCCGTCACCCCCATCGGCATGGCCGACTGGCTCCGCCGACACATGACCTCCCTCGCCATGACCCCCGGCGCCGACGAAGCCCCCCGCGCCTTCCGCCGCGTCATCCGCTCCGCACGTAGGGCAGCGCGCCTCCCCGGCGAGCCCGAGACGTGGCGCTACAGCTCCACCCACGTCGCCCGCGACACTCAACTCAACGCCGCTGCCATCGCCGTGGCCGCGAAGGAGCTCGGCCCCGAATACGCCCGCCTGACCCACGAGCGCGTGAAGAGCCTCCGCAAGACCCGACGCATCACACCCGTACGCGAATTCGAGGGCATCCCGATCTATCGACTCGGCGACGTCATGGACGCACACCTGGCTACAGCAACACGCAACAGGGGTCATAGTCAGCAGCGCTTATCCCCGGCCGTTTGATAGGCTGCCGCCATAGGCGCGAGTGATCCCACCAGGGACCTCGCGCATCGTCGTTTCAGACGTCCGTCCTCGAAGCACCGCACCTGGCAGTCGAGTGCTCGGATGGACCGCCCCGCGTCCGGTTTCGCTACCTGGGAGCGCGGGGCACCAACTTGAAGGAGGACAACGATGACCGGTCGTAGTGAACGTTTGCCTCCTGTCTCGCGCGCGCACGTAGTGGCTCATGGCCGCGTGGACCGATGAGGAGAGCCGGCGCCTTCGCGAGCTGCACGCAGACGGCCGGTCGCTGCATTCGATCGCCAAGGAAATGGGCCGGTCGAAGCAGACGATCAGCAAATGGGCTCAGGCCCTTGGGTTGAGTTGGAATCGGTCGGATACTGCGAAGGCTGCGGAGGCGAAGCACGTCGACAACAAGGCGCGCCGTGTCGCACTCGAGGAGCGGTTGCTCGAGGAGGCATCGAAGGTCGTCGACCAGATGTGGAAGCCGACGCTCGTCTTCAACTTCGGCGGTAAGGACAACACGTATGAAGAGCGTGAGATCGATCGTCCGACGTTCGGGAATCAGAAGGACATCATGCAGACCGCGGCGATTGCGCTGCGGGAAGCGAACAAGCTGCACGAGTTGAACACCGGCGCCGATGCCACCTCTGCGAAGTCGACGTTGGCGCAGATGCACGACGTCCTCGCCAACCTCGTCACAGGAGCTACCGAGGAGGACCTCGCCAGCCTCGAACCACCGGAGAAGTAACCATGCCAGTGATCGAGGTCATCGACCCCATCGACCAACTCCCCATCTCCCGTAAGCAGGCCCTGTCCATCGGACTCGCTCAGGGTGACGCGTCCAAGTCGCAGATGAACCTGTGGGAAGGCGCAGTCCGATCCGGCAAAACCGTCGGCTCACTCCACGCCTACATGCAGAAGATGGCGAAAGCATCCGGCCGAGGTGAAGCCGTCATCATCGGCCGCACACGCGACACCGCCTACCGCAACCTGATCTCCTCACTGCAGGACGTCAACATGTTCGGCGACTGGGCAGCACACGTGAAATACAACCGCGGCGCACCCACAGCCGAGATACTGGGCCGCACCGTCCACGTCCTCGGCTCAAGTGATGTCCGCTCCGAAGCCACCATCCGCGGTATGACCATCGAAATCTCGTACTGCGACGAGATCACCCTGATGGCCGAAGAGTTCGTCAATCAGTTGATGGCACGGCACTCGGTGGAGAACGCCTGGATGGGCGCCACCACCAACCCCGACGGGCCACGCCACTTCCTCAAACGCGACTACATCGACCGCCGGCACGAACGCGGACACCGGGTGTTCCACTTCGAGCTGGAGGACAACCGCCGATACCTACCCGACGGATACATCGAGAACCTCTCGCAGCAGTACACCGGCCTGTGGCACGACCGCTTCATCCGCGGCCTGTGGACCATGGCCGACGGGGTCATCTACGACATGTTCGACCCAGCCCTCCACGTCGTCGACCGACTCCCCGACATGCAGCAGCTCCTGTGTGTCGGCATCGACGACGGCGTCAACCACCCCGCAGCCGGAATTCTCCTCGGGCTCGGTGTCGACAACAGGCTGTACGCGATGGCCGAGTTCGCGCCACCCGCAGGCACACCAGCCGACAGGGCACGACTATTGCGTCGCTTCGAGGCCGAGCACGGCGACGTGCCCTACCACTTCGTCGACCCCAGCGCGGCAGCACTGAAGATGCAGCTCACCCGCGAAGGCTTCCCCGGTGTCGTCAACGCATCGAATAGCCACAAGCTCGGCATCGGGCTGGTCGCGTCGCTGCTGTCCACGCAGCAGCTCTTGATCCACTCGTCGTGCACGAATCTGCTGAATGAGATCCCCGGCTACGTGTGGGACTCCAAAGCCGTCGAGAAGGGCGAGGACAAGCCCATCAAAGAGAACGACGACTTCTGTGATGCGCTTCGCTACAGCGTCGCCACCTCGCAGTTCATGTGGCGCCACACCGTGCCCCTGACCGACCCCCACCGCCACGACAGTGAGGACACCGCAGCATGACCAGCATCCGACCCGGGCAGAACTGGCCTCCGCCAGAACTGGAGAAGGTCACCGCCCGAGTCGCAGAATGCCGGGTCTGGTGGGAAGGTAACCCCGACAAGCTCGAAGAGTTCTATGGCGCCAGCGCCCGCACCTCACCATCTGGCGTCAAGGCGAGGGCTCAGGCCGCATGGAACGCATGGTGGGGACGCCAGCAGAGCACCGCATCCCAGCCGGTGCGGAAGCTACACGCCCCCATCGCAGCGGACATCGCCCAACTTTCCGCCGTGTCCCTGTTCGCGAAGCCGCCCACGATCGTCGCTGCCGACACTGAGGGCGCAGCCGTACAGGAACGCGCAGACGCCCTGTTCAACATCCCGCGAGCCCACTCCGCCCTCTACACCGCCGCAGAGAAAGCCTCAGCGCTCACGGGCGTGTACGGACGGGTGGTGTGGGACGACAGCATTCAGCAGGGCACATGGCTCGAGTGGATCTCACCCGACCACGCGATCCCTGAGTGGCATCGGGGACGGCTCCGCGCTGTCACGTTCTTCACCGAGCTGGACAGCGACGATGACCGTGTCGTGTGGCGTCACCTCGAACGCTACGAGATGGGCCGCATCGTCCACGAGCTGTACAAGGGCACCCCGCACAACCTCGGACACCTCGAACCACTCGAGGCGCACGACGCCACCGCGGGAATCGCTGTGGAGCTCGGGTCGGACGGTTACTCGTACGTCGACCTCGGTGTGCCCGATGTGCTCGCCGTCGACTACGTCCCGAACAAACTCCCGAACCCGGAGTGGGACAACGATCCGAAGCTGTGCAACCTCGGCGGCTCCGACATCGCCGCGGACATCATCCCGATGTACCACGAGATCGACCGCATCTACAGCTCCCTGATGCGCGACTTCCGACTCTCCGCAATGAAAGTGTTCGCCTCCGACTCGGTGCTGCAGCATCGCGGCGCCGGGGCAGGCCTGCACCTACCTGAGGATCAGGAGATGTTCACCCAGGTCGGAATGGGCCTCAATAACGACGGCATGGAGTCGATCTTCCAGCCGTACCAGCCCGCGATTCGTGTCCTCGAGCATGATCAGGGCGGCGAAATGCTGCTCCGTGAAGTACTCCGGCGCACCGGATACAGCCCCGTCTCGTTCGGCATGTCTGACGAGGTAGCCCAGACCGCAACAGAGGCGGCCGGCAAGAAGGAGTGGACCGTCCTCACCACCGAGGGGAAGGCCCGCTACTTCGGAACCGCGCTGCAGCACCTGACGACCGCGGCGATGCGGATCGATGCGGTGAAGTTCCCTGGATTGGGTGTGTCGCCGTCTGAGCCGTTGGACATCGATTGGCCTCCGTTTGCGCAGGAGTCCGACCTGTCGCGTGGTCAGACGGTGCAGGCCTGGTCGGTCGCGAAGGCTGCGTCGACGAAGACGATGGTCCGCTACCTGCATCAAGACTGGGACGAGCAGCAGGTCGACGATGAGGTTGCACTGATCGAAGAGGCAAATGTGGTGGAGACACCATCGTTCTTCGGCTCCGACAGCGGCGGCTTCGGCGGCGGACAGTCCACTAGCGACGCCAACGACGAGGAGCAGGCCAACGGAGAGCAGGAGACCGAGGAGGTGTAGCAGGTGGCACTCGACCCCGAAGACGCCCGCAACATCCCCAACCAGATCATCAACCTGTTCACCGCCGCCGAACTCGCACTCCTCGCCCTTCTCGCCGAGTCCATCACCACCGGCATCGACGACGAAGACTGGGAGAGTCGGCAGACGCAGCGGCTCCTCCAGTTCCGTCGCCAGGTCGAGTTGATCGCTGATCAGTTGCAGCGCGCTCTGCCGGATCTGATCGAGCAGATGGTCACTGAGGCTGCAGACCTCGGTATGAAGGCTGCAGATGACGATGTGGAGCCCGACGAGGACACGCCAGTCACGACCGCCACAGCAGCCAGCACCACGGTGGGGGCCGGTGCGGTCGCCGGGGCCACGACATCACGCCGGCGTGTCAATCCGCGCACCATGGCAGCCGCACAGTCCGCCTGGACAACCCTTTCCCGCACCACTGCACGCCTACCCGACAACGCGACCGCCCTCTATCAACAAGTCACCACCGAGATCCAAGTCCGGTCGCGGGATGTTCCCCGCGCGGGCACGCGCACGGGAGGCACCCTCGGTGCACCACGCGCCACCGGGACCAGACTCGATGCTGCGCAGCAGGCGTTTGACATCCTCACTGCCCGTGGTGTGACTGGCTTCCGTGATGCTCGTGGCCGCAACTGGAACCTGGTGTCCTACATCGAGATGGCGTCACGGTCGATCGTCAACGACGAGATGCGCCAGGCTCACATCGACCGAGCGCTCGAGCACGGTCACAACCTCGTCGTTGTGTCCTCCCACGCGAACCCCGCACCGCAGTGCCAGCCATACGAGGGCCAGGTGCTCTCGCTGGACAGCGAGTCGGGGACGGTGGAGCGGGAGTCGGCGACGACGGGCCGCACCGTGCGCGTGAAGGTGAAGGCCACCCTCGCCGAGGCGAAGTCCCGCGGCCTGTTTCACCCGAACTGCGGACACGCCATATCCAGGATGGTGCCGGGCGCCTCGCGCACGTACACCACTAAGCCTGACCCTGACGGCTACAAGGCGACGCAGCACCAGCGCTACCTCGAACGGCAAGTCCGCGACGCCAAGAAACTCCAGGCGGTCGCCGTCACCGACGAAGCCAAGAAGAAGCAGGCAGCCCGCATCCGCGCCTATCAGGCGAAGCTGCGCGAACATACCGCAGCCACAGGCCTCGCTCGTAGACCCCGGCGCGAACAGATCAACCGCGCCATCTGAGACTTCCGCCCCTGGGCGGACACCCCGACACCGCGACGGTGCCGGGGTCATCCGCGACGCGACGTCGCACACCCGAAGGAGCACCATGCGCACCACCACCACACTCGCCCTGATCATCGGCGCCGGACTCGGCCTCGACCCCTTCACCCGATCGGGCCGCTGGCCCAACCGCATGCACCCCCGTCGCGACGACGAAGGACACAGCAGCGGAGAAGGCGGCAACACCGACCAGGGCGGCACTGACAGTGGAGGTGCAGACGACGACGGCAAGCCCGACGCCGACACGGACTCCGGCAACAAGCCCGACAGCGAAGACGAGCAGCTCGGCGAAGGCGGCAAGAAAGCCCTCCAGGCAGAACGCGCCCGCGCCAAGGAACTCGAAAAGAAACTCGCCGAACGCGACAAGGCCGACGAGAAGGCCCGACTCGCCAAGCTCGACGAGAAGGCCCGCGCCGAAGCAGAACGCGACAAGGCCGCCGAGGAAGCCGAGAAGGCCCGCGCCGAACTCGCCATCGAGCGAGCAGCACGCAAACACGGCTTGACCGACGACAAGGACCTCGAACTCCTCGAAGGCATCCCCGCCGACAAGGTCGACGCCCTCGCCAAGCGCATCGCCGCAACCGCCAAGCCTGCCGGCCGATCCGGCAACGGCGTCGGCGGCGAACGGCCCAAGCCGAAGCCCACCACTCTCGACGGCGCCATCGGCGCCCACTACAGCTAACCGCCCAGGAGGCACCCCATGGCACCCATCACCCTCGCCGAATCCAAGCTAAACGCGCAGGAAGACTACGACCCCGCAGTCATCGACGAGTTCCGCAAGACCAACGCGGTCCTCGACTCGCTGGTCTTCGACGACGCCGTCAGCCCCACCGGCGGCGGCACCCTCGACTACGGATACCGGCGCCTGGTCACCCAGGCAACCGCCGCGACCCGCGCTTACAACAGCGAGTACACGCCGCAGAACGTCACGACCGAGAAGAAGTCCATCACCCTCGCTGTGATGGGCGGCAGCTTCGAGGTCGACCGCGTCCTCGCGAAGCTCGGCCCCGCTGCGTCCAGCAACGTGTCGCTGAACATCTCGCAGAAGGTCAAGTCGACCAACGCGAAGTTCAACGACGAACTCATCAACGGCGACGTCGCAGTCGACGCCAACGGATTCGACGGACTCGACAAGGCCCTCACAGGATCCTCCACCGAGTTCAACGCCGACGAGGTCACCGCCTGGACGGACTTCGACACCGACGAGCGATCCGCGTTCAAGGCGCTTGACGTCCTCGACGAGTGGCTGTCCCTCCTCGACGGTGCGCCGACGGTGATCGTGGGTAACGCCCGCGCACTCGCCCGCGTCCGCGCCCTCGCGCGCCGCGCAGGCCAGTATGTCAAGGACCCCGTCGAAGGGCTCATCGGCCAGAACGGTCGCCCGGTCGAGCGTGAGACGTACGGCGGAATCCTGCTCGTCGACGCCGGCATCAAGGCAGGCTCGAACGATCCGGTCATCCCCATCGAGACCCGCACCGTCGGCACCGAGCAGACCGGACTAACCGATCTGTACGCCTACCGCGTCGGCCTCGACGGCTTCCACGGCGTGTCCACCGTCGGCGGTCAGCTCGTCCAGACGTGGCTGCCCGACTTCTCCACCGCCGGTGCGGTGAAGAAGGGTGAGGTCGAGCTCGGCCCCGTCGGCTGCGCCCTCAAGGCCACCAAGGCCGCTTCGGTGTTCCGCAACATCAAGGTGTCCTGATGGCGGCCGTGACCACCCCCGTCGACGGCTTCACCGGCACGGTCGCCGGTGTCGCCTTCGTCGACGGAAAGGGTGACACCGACGACGACAACGCGCTCGCGTACTTCCGGCGACACGGCTACGACGTGGCCGAGAAGCCGAAGAGGGCACCGCGCAAAGCCAAGGCCGACGACGAGTCGGCCGACTGACTTGGTGGTTGGTGCGTCAACCGCGTGTCCCGGCACAGGCATCGAATACGCACGCGAAGGCCGCTTGGGGGTTTCCCACGCCGGGTTCCTTTCGGCCCCTGTAGCAGCGCGTACCTGCGCACCAACCACCACACCCACCAGGAGGCGCTGTGCTGATCTACGCCACACCCGCCGAACTCACCGCATGGATGGGGCGCGACGCCCCCGACAACGCAACCATGCTCCTGCGGGAAGCATCCGTCCTCGTCGCTGATGCCTGCCTCGCAGACATCTACGAGGTGGACGACACCGGCATGCCCACTGACTCGACCTACCGTGACGCGATGCGCGACGCAACGTGCGCACAGGCCGGGCACTGGGCAGCCGCCGATACCGACCCCACCAAAGGGGCGGGCGGGCAAGAGCCCCGCATGACGGTGTCTGCCATCGACGGCGCATCGGTCAGCTACGACACGTACCTGACCGCGCCCGACCGGTTGAACTCGGTGAAGTTCCTGTATCCGACCGCGATGCGGATCCTCCGGTTCGCTGGGCTCGCGTCGAATGCGGTGCGGTCATGGTGAGCGATCCGCTGGCGGCGTGGTGGGCGTGGCCTGTCGATGTGCGCCGCAAGATCGGTGACAGCCCGTACGGTGCCGTGTTCGCCGATGAGGTGACGGTGTTCGGGAAGGTCACGGCGAAGCGGAAGAAGGTGATGGCACCGGATGGTTCCGAGGTGATCTCGGAGGCTCGGGTGTCGATGCCTGCGACCACCGCGCTGATACCACCGGGGTCGCTGGTGACTCTGCCTCCGGACTTCGGTGGGCGAACCGCCGAAGTCCTCGTCGAGCAGCTGCATCACGACGGTCTGGGCCGGACCCCGAACTTCTACTCGATCGATCTCACGTAGGAGGCGTCATGGGCTGGTGGAAAGACCATCGCAAGCGGAAGCACTGCCCACACTCCGCGCTCACCGGGATCTACGGGGACGCAATCAACCACAGCGGCGGGTTCCGCCTGCGCTGCCTCGATTGCGGAACTCTCGTCGATGGCCCGGTGTCGCTCGCAGAGAAGAGGATCTGGTGACGCTGAACTTCAACATGGCCGCCATCCGGGCCGCAGCACAGCGTGGCCTCGACGACGCCGCCGAAGTGGTGAAGCAGGAGTCGATCCAGCGGACCCCAAAGGAAACCGGGGCGCTGCGCAACGACTGCACAACGCACTCCGGTGACCTCGAGGCCGCTGTCTCGTACTCGCTGCCGTACGCAGTGCGCCAGCATGAGGAGCTCGGCTATCGGCACGACCACGGCGAAGCGAAGTTCCTCGAGAACGCGTGCATCGCCGTCCGGCCCGTCGTCGGCCAGGTCATCGCCCAAGCGATCCGGAGGGCCCTGTGACGACCGAATGCGTACACCCCAGCGCAGTGCTCGAGTCTGAGACGTTTCAGGAACGAGAGTTCGGCGGCGGGGGATTCGACCTCCTCGTCGTTACCTGCACACTGTGCGGCCATATCTCTCGATTCGTAACCGAGATCGAGGCGTCATGACGACCGCGCGCGCACCCGACACCACCACCCTCGAGGGCGCACTCGCGCAGCACCTCGCCGCTCTCGGGCTCGCGCGATACGAACCCGGCGGCATATACAGCGCGACAGGGCTACCAGCAGTGTTCTTCGGCGCGATGCCGGACACACCCGACACCGCCCTCGTCATCAACACCTACAACGACGACCGCAGCCGCGACGACCACAACCCCGACTACTACCTGCAGATCCGGGGACGATCAGCCGGCCGAGATCCACGCGCCGTGGACCGGCTCATGGACGCGATCTTCGACCAGCTCCACGACACCACCCACCAGATGTGGGGGAGTGTCCGGGTCCTCCAATGCCGACGCGTCGTGCGCGCCCCCCGCGATCCCGATGCGAACGGGCGCTGGACCCGACCCGACTCATACGTGATCACCGTCAATCCGTCCTAGGAGGACGAACCATGACCGCACCCACCCAGGCTCTCGCTTCCACCCTCGCCAGGGATTGGATCCTCGAGGTCAATACCGGCACCAGCGTCTCCCCGGCATGGACCCGCGTCCGTGGCCTCTCCTCGGTCGCCCCCATCTTCGAAGGTGCACTGCAGGACGATTCGGATATCGACTCCGAGGGCTACGCCTCGCAGATCGCCACCGGCCTCGCGCACCGCGTCGAAGGCGGCGGCAAGCGCAAGGGCGAAAACACGACCGGATTCGCCGACGACCCGGGGCAGAACTTCCTGCGCCAGAAGGGCCGCAAGGTCGGCTACGACAACATCATCGAGGCCCGCGTCTACCGCCGCGACGAACTGCCCGACGCCTACCAGTCCGAATATGCCGTGCAGTGGACCGACACCGCAGCATCGGACGTCAACGCGCTGCAGGAGTTCTCCTTCACGCTGCAGGGCCGCGGTAAGCCGCAGGAGATCAGCAAGCCGACATCCGAAACCGTGTGGGATGTGGCGGTGACCGGTTCCCCGACGGGCGGCACCTTCACCCTCAGTGTCGGCGGGCAGACCACTGCGGGTATCGCCTATGACGCGACCGCCGCCGCTGTGCAGTCCGCTCTCGAGGCTCTGTCCACGGTCGGCGCGGGCAACGCGACAGTCACCGGTAGCGCGGGCTCGTACAACGTGACCCTCGCTAGTGGCGGCACGCTCACCGCGGATGGTTCCAGCCTCACCGGTGGTACCACTCCGGACGTCACGGTCACTGCAGCAAACCCCTAGTCGGCCCGATGATCGGCGCTACCGATGAGGATGCGCCGGTCATCGGGCCGGATCTGATCATTGGCTAGGAAGGACGGGTAACCCCTATGACGTATGTGAGACCGACGATTGTCAGTGGGGTTTCCCGTCTGACCAAGGCGCTGGTGGACTCGATCACGAAGGGTATCGCCGATGCCCACGGAGAGATCGACGGGCGCCTGTCCGAAGAGGTACTTAACGCAACTTATGCCCCGGTCTCACTCGGCGATGAGGTGGTCAAGTCCGTCAACGGCTCCGCACCCGACGCGGCTGGGAACGTGGCGATCGCCACCGGTGGTGGTGCGGTCTCGATCGCTCCACGCAGCCCCGCACCGCCCGTCTCCAACTTCGTCGCCCCCGCCAACCAACCGGGCCACGGGTGGGCCGCATCCGGCACCGGAATCACCGCCGAGCCGAACGACACAACCGACGCGGTGATCGGCTCCCAGTCGTTCCGCTACACCACGGACGGCACCGGTGGCACAGGCTTCGGGATCGACAAGACCATCACCACGCCCGTCGACGTCACAGGCAAGTACCTGCGGATGTGGATAAAAATCAGCGACTACTCGAAGCTCGGGCAGATCTCGATCTGGCTCGGATCCGGAGGACTCGCGAACCGTCGATCCGGTGAACCGTTCATCGGAGCCCTGCCCGAGACTGCCTCTGCCCTCAAGGGCGGCGAGTGGGTCACCGTCGACATGGCGATCGCCGACTTCGCAGCCTCGGCCGGCACCCCCGACCTGACGCAGATCAACACGTTCCGGCTGCGCGCCTACGACAACGCCACAGGCCCGCTGACTGTGCGTTTCGGTGGCTTCGCGCTGGTCGACCCACCCGACCAGGCCGCTGGTGGTGTCGTCACGCTCACCTTCGATGACTCGTCACTGTCGGCGTACACGATCGCCCGCCCGTACATGGACCGCCACGGCTATCCAGGTGTGCTGTTCCCGATCCTTGAGCAGGTCGACAACCCGGAACGCATTAGTGTCGAGCAGATGCGGGCGCTCCAGAACTACAACGGCTGGGAGATCGGCGCACACGCCAACACCAACGCCGAGCACGCTCTCGGGATGAACGGCCGCACCGAAGCGGCGATGCGCGCCGAGCTGACCACAATGAAGGACTGGTACACCGCACGCGGGTTCGCACCGACGTCGTACGCCTACCCGATCGGCTATTACGACGCACTCGGTGAACGCATCGTCGCGGAGTACTTCCAGGCAGCGCGAGGCAACGCCACGAAGTTCGTTGAGACCCTGCCCCCGTCGATGCCGTATCGGGTGCGTGCGGTCAGCGTCGGACCTGCGACCCCGGTATCGACCGTGAGCGCGATGATCGACAAGGCAGTCGCGAGTAACGGCTGGGTCGTTGTCGTGTTCCACGGCATCCAGGCTTCGAGCCCGACTAGTCCGGACACTCTCACCGCGACGTTCCAGGGGATCGTCGACTACATCGCGACGTCGGGCGCGAAGGTCCGCACCATGCGGCAGGTCATGGCGATGGTCTGACCTCCTGCTATTACCCCTTGAGTGGGTAGTTGATGTTCCACCGGATCAGCGCCTGCTGCAATTGGTCGCGCCCCTTCTCGGCAGCGCGCTTGTCGAGATAGTCGCGCAAATCCTCACTCAATTGACCCGTCTCGTCGGCGAGGTACGCGGTCAGAGTCTTCTCGGTGACGCCAGCTGCTCTGAGCTGCTGAACGAACAGGGTGTAAGGCATAGCTGATCCTGGCACGCACCCGCCCGTAACGCATCCCGCGATGCCGTTATCTGACCCGAGAAAGGAGCCCGGTGGAAGACCTCGCCACCTTCATGGACCCCGACCTACACCTACCCATCCAAGGACGCGACTACCCGATCCACTGCACAGCCTGGCAAGGACTCCACCTCCACCAACTCATCGCCACAGGCGCTCAACTCAATGACGAACAAGAGCGCACCGAAGTCCTCCAAATGCTCGGCCCCACCTACCAGCACATGGTCGACGACGGCATCGGCTGGCCCACCATCGCCCACGCCGCCCGAGTCGCCATGCTCTGGTTCGGACACTCCGAAGCCGCCGGACAAGCCATGTGGGAGAGCGCCGGTGTGCCGGGAAATCCCATCCCCCCATCCCCGAAGCAGGAACGGATGGGGGAGAAACTCCGGTCGATCTTTCAGCGCCCGGAACGTACGGACCGGATGATCCTGGCGGCGGCCCGTACGACCCCGTAACCGGGGTGCGGGAATGGTGGAACGACACCCCTGCCCGACTCAAATCCGGGCAGGACGCCTACACCTTCACTGATTGCCTGAATCACTGGGGTGTCCTCGAGCTGGACCTGCACGCCGACGGCATCGACATCGAATCCGGGATCCTCCACGAGCGTTCCTGGCGGTGGTTGCGGGTGCACATCACTCGCATCGCCGCGAACCCCACATCTCGCCTGCACAAGGCTCTGACGAAAGGCGCATGAGTGGCGCTCAAGGACCTCACCGAAACCGGATTCGATCCCGACCTTCACCTCCCGATCCGTGGGAAGCGATACCGCGTCCCCGCGCCGGACTACGACACAGCGAAGAAGATGCGGGAGATGGTCGCGGAGAAGGGCATGCCGCCGGTCGAGCAAACCGACGAGGCGATCGCAGCCCTCGGGCCCGCGTTCGACGAGATGGTCGCCGACGGACTTCCGTGGCCGATGATCCTGCACTCCGGGCGGACCGCGATCCTGCACTTCGGCATGTCCCCGGACTGGGGCGAAATCCACTGGGCCATGGCGCACATCCCGCGCATGGCCGACATCGAGAAGATCCTCGGCGCGCACGCCGAGTTGATCGCCGCCCGGAAGAAGGCGGCGACGAAGGAGGGCTGAGTCATCGCGCTCGACGTAGGGGAGCTCGTCGCCAGGCTGACTCTGGACGACTCCCGATTCATCCAGGGCACCCAACGTTCCGAGCAGCAATCCCGGCAGGCCACACAGCGGATCAGCAACAGCTTCCAGGACATCACCCGCGCTGCCCAGCGGGCAGGGCAGGCCGCGCAAGCTGTCGAGCTGAACGACCGACTGGACCAGGAAGCCCGCCGGGTCTCCGATCGCATCCAGGAGCTCGAGCGCAACGCACGCCGTGCCGATCAGTCCGTCGACGACATCGTCATGAACTCCCGCCTACTCGATGAGGCGCGCCGGGCCGCGGACGAACTCGACCAGATCCGCGCGGGCGCACGCCAAGCCGCGGGCGCGGTCGACGACATCGACCTCGGTAACCGGCTCCGCGATCAACTCCGCGACGCACAAGGCGAACTGGACGACCTCTACCGGCAGGCAGGCCAGGGCGGCGGACCGGCAGGCGATCAGGCAGGCGGCAACTTCCTATCGTCATTCGCTAGTGCGATCGGCGACCTCGGGTCGAAGACCGGCCCAATCGGTGCCTCACTGCTCGGCGTCGCCGCGATCGGGCTCACCGCAGGGGCAGCCCTCGCCGGGGCCATCAAAGACGGCATGCAGGCCGAACTGGGACGCGACATGTTCCAGGCCCAGACCGGGGTCACCGTCGGGCAGGCCCGCAAGTTCGCGCAAGCGGCAGGTGAGGCGTACGCGGACACGTTCGGTGAATCCGTCGCCGGAAACCTCGACACCGCCCGGCACGCCCTCGCCTCAGGACTCCTCGACCCGGGCGCCACCCAGCGCGACGCGGAACAGATGATCCGTTCCCTCGATGGTGTGGCACGCATCCTCGGGGAAGAGATCCCCCGCGTATCCCGCACCGCCTCACAGGCCGTGAAGACCGGATTCGCGCAGGACGCGAACGACGCCTTCGACCTCCTCGTCAAGGGCTCCCAAATGGGCCTGAACGTGTCGGAGGACTGGCTCGACACCATCGACGAGTACGGCACCCAGTTCCGGCAACTCGGCCTCACCGGGGCTGAAGCCATGGGCCTGATGGGTCAAGCCGTCGCGGCCGGCGCCCGCGACACCGACACCGCAGCGGACGCCCTGAAAGAGTTCGCGATCCGGGCAATCGACATGTCCGAGACCAGCAAAACAGGCTACGAGATCCTCGGCATGTCCGCCGAGGAGATGTCCGCGAAGATCGCCCAGGGCGGCGAGGGCGCAGCCGAAGGGCTCGGCGAGGTACTGACCAAGCTCCGCGAGATCGAAGACCCACTCAAGCGGAACGAAGCCGCAGTCGCCCTCTTCGGCACCAAAGCCGAGGACCTCGGCGAAGCCATGTACGCGATGGACCTATCCACCGCAGTGCAGGAGCTCAACAACTACGAGGGGGCCGCGAAGTCTGCCATCGAGGTGATGACGGGGAACGCTGCCACCTCGGTTGAGGGGGCCATGCGCTCCATTCAGCGCGCCTCTGATGGACTCAAGGCGGCCCTTGCGGAAGCCTTCGGGCCGTACATCTCGGAGTTCGCGGACACCATCTCGAACAACCGGGCCGGTGTGATCGGGTTCTTCATCGACGTCGGTAACGCAGCGTTCGATGGCGCGGAGGCGGTGCTGCGGTTCGTGGCGAACGGCATGCGCGGGCTCGCCGAGTTCGCGCAGGCAGGCTCGGAGATGTCGGTGCAGTTCCTGCGTGGCGTCGCCGACATGGTCGACGGCCTGGCATTCCTGTCCGACATCCCCTTCCTCGGCGACCTGATCCCCGACCTCGGCGATGCGGGGGACAAGATCAACGCACTCGCCGACGCCGCCGAATCCGGCGGGACCGCGGTTGCGGACGGACTGAACAAGGGCGCCGAGTTCATCGAAGGAACCCTCATCCCCGCCGTCGGTACCGCGCAGGAACGGTTCGGCGAGTTCGCGGGCAACATGCAACTGTCGGCGGCGTTCAATGACGAGATCTCGAAGGTCAACGACAAGATCTCCGAATTCGGCGTCAACATGGATGGCTCGGTCGCGAAGATCGAGAACTGGACCGGCAAACTCGACCAGGCCAACCCTGCCCAGAAGACCATGCACGACACCCTGTCTGGACTGTCGGCAGCCTTCCTCGAGCAGAACCGCACCGGTCTCCTCGCCGGGGCGACCGTGGAGGAACTCACCCGGCAGTACGCAGCTAACCGTGACCAGCTGATCAGCCAGGCAATGCAGATGGGGCTCACCAACCAGGAAGCCCTCGAACTGGTCAACAGCTACGGTCTCGTGCCCGATCTCGTGGACACGCAGATCGGGCAGCCGGGCATGCCTGAAGCGCAGTACGACCTCGATGTCCTCAAGGACAAGGTCGTTGCGGTGCCGGACGAGAAGTCGATCCAGACCGAAGCGTTGACCGAGGACGCGGTCGATCGTCTCGAAGCTCTCGGGCTCAAGGTGGAGACCCTGCCCGATGGCACGGTGTACGTCTCGGCGAACGATGACGAGGGTCAGCAGATCATCGACGACTTCATTGCTCGCAACAACGGGCGAAACGTCTCGATGTACGTCGACATCGCAGCCCGACGCCGCGAGCTCGGAGTCGCGCCGGGTGTTGCCGGACCGGTCTACGACCCGTCGACTCAGGGCGGCTTCGCAGACGGTGGTGTGCGTCAGCGTGCGCTCGGGATGATCGACTCCCCACACATCGAGCAGGGGCGCGGCAAGGGCATCGTCAAGCACACCCCACTCGGGCCTGTCCGCTACGCAGAGGGCGAGACCGGATGGGAGGCGTACATCCCGGGAGCCCCGTCGAAGCGGGCACGGTCTATACAGATCCTCCAGGAGGTGGCGCGCAGGTTCGGGCTCGGTGTCGTCTCGCTCGACGACGTCATCGCATCCGAGGCGCAGAAGGTGTTCAAGGGTGACCCGTCGTCGCTCACCGACCGCACCGACCCGACCGGGTGGCGCGCACTGCTCGGTGGCGACTACGACGGCAAGCTGTCGCGATACGGGATCGATGAAGACCATCCGCTCATCGATGTCATCCTCGGCGCTCGTGCAGCTATCGCGAACGGCGACTACGACGGGAGCCTCGCCAAGTACGGCATCCAGGAAGACAACCCGATCACCGACCTTTTGCTCGGTATGAACCGTCGCCTGTTCCCGAAGATGGCCGACGGTGGTATCCGGGAAGGGTCCGGGTTCAACTCCCAGGCCGCGGTCGCGAAGGCTATGGCGCACGCTGGGGAACCGTACGTGTACGGCGGCCTGGACTGCTCCGGATACCTCAGCGCCGTGTTCAACGCAGGGACCGGGCAGAACGTCCGGTTCACCACTGACTCCGACTTCGCGGCGATGGGCTGGCAGCCGGGCTATGACCCGGACGGCTTCAATATCGGTACCAACGGCGGAGTCGGTGTCAACGGCCACATGGCCGGAACCCTGCATGGCACGAACATCGAGTCGGACGGCACCAACGGCATCCAGTACGGCGGTGGCGCAGACGGTGCTCAGGACTTCCCGGAGGTGTGGCACTGGCCCGGCGCGACCTCGGGGGACGATCCGTCGACCGAACGCACGGGCACGTTCACCGAGCAGGACTTGGTCGACGACATCAACGGGGTTCCTCGCACCGGACGCACGACCGGAACCACCGACGGCGGCACAGTGATGTCCACCGATGGGCAACGGGTGTTCGTCACCAACTGGCCGGCGACCCTCGGTGGCACCAGGAAGGCAGAAGGCACCACCCCGCAACCGAAGACAGTGTCGGTCAGCGGCGGTGGATCCGGTGGGGGCACCCCGCAGACTGCGGGCCTGCCGATACCCCCCACCCCGGGGGAGCAGCTGTCGACACGCTTCGGCGAGTTCGGGACGCAGGCAGGCGAGATCGGCACCCAGGCCGCCCTCGACGCCTTCGGTCTGGGTGGCACCCTGCTCGACCCGAACCATCGCTACTGGAAGGCGATCCGCGACACACAGTCGGCGTTCGCAGGCATGAACGAACAGGACCGCCCCGGCGGCACCTCGCCATCAATGCGGCGGAACGGGGTGCAGATCGCCAACAACATCACCGTCTCCAACGACCAGGAACAGATCCGGAAGTTACTGGAGACGACGAAGCGGCTACTGATGCAGTACGGAGGGGCAGGACCGTGAGCCTGAACATTTCGATCCTCGGCGCCGGAGGTGGCCCGGAGATCCACCTCGCGGGCGACTTCGCCGGGGCGGAAGGAATCCGCCTCGGCAAAGGCCAGGTGCAGGGCTTCTACCACGCGCCGGTGGACACGGAATGGAAGCGGGCCAGGCGCCAGCGCGGCGGCTCGTTCGCCGGGCTCGAGAACCCGGCACGCGACATGCAGCTCAACTTCCGTACCCGCGCCATCCCCGGCCAGACATGGCAGGAGACGGACACCCTGCTCCGCTCCTGCTTCACCTATCAGCTGGACCCGTGGTGGCCGGGCGACACCCTCGCCCGCATCCGCGCCGAATCCGACTCCGGTATCCGCAGCCTCGCGGTGCAGATGTTCGAGGAACCGGACTTCGTTCCGGAGATCAGCCCGGAAGTGCTCCAGTACGGGAACGTCTTCTACAAGCTGCGCGCCGGACAGTCGTTCTGGGAGGCCCCGCCCATCGTCAAGGCATGGGAGACGGCGGGCACGTCCGGGTCGGGCACGATCGAAGTGTCCAACCCGACCGATGTCGAGATGTTCCAGACGTGGGTCCTGACGCCGGGGACGTGGACGGTGCCGGACGTGTCGTGGACGGGCCGCCCCCGCGCGCGCACACCCGGGGGTCTGTACCCGTCACGGTCGATCACCCTGCAGCCCGTCACCCCGGCTATGGGGTCGCTCACGATCCAGCTCGATCCGATGCACGTGATGATGCAGGACGCATCCGGCATCAACGTCATGGGACTCGTCGGCGGCGGCTACTACTTCATGCACACCATCCCGCCACACACCCCGCTAACACGCCTGCCGATCTCGGTGACGAATGCGCCGGTGGGTGGGGCGCGGGCGGAGCTGCATCAGCCGCGTCTGTGGTCGAACTGCCTCGGAGGAATGTAGATGACGACTGCACTGGAGCAGGCGTGCGCGGACGGTCTCGCCGCTGTCCGTGAACGCGAGGCCGCCCTGGTCATGTCGCGCCTGTACGCGCCCGTCGTGCAGTTGTGGGACGGAAACATCAACCTGCAGTACGTCGTGCGATGTGAGAACGAATACGACTGGCTGGATGTCGAGAACGACACCGGCACCGGCGTCATCAAGATCGACTCCGATCATGAAGAAGCGCAGTGGCTGTGGGACATCCGGGGCCGCAAGGACCGCGGCGAAACCATCGACGTCCTCGTCACAGTCGACTACGTCGGCAGGCGTTGGTCAGGGTTCCTCGACACCGTCGACATCGACACCAACGACCTCGGCCAGTCCATCGTCACCGCGAATTTTCTCTCCGACTACGAACAGCTGAAGTGGCGGGACCTGTGGGCCACCCCCACCACCCCGGCCGGGTTCCAGCCGTTCAAAGTGTTCATGCTCGGCGGCCCCACTGACTGGGCGCTGGGTACCGCACTCAAGCTGAACCTTGCCCGCGCGCACGGGTGGCCGGCCGGGATGGGATGGAATGATCCCCTCGCCAACGGGTCGGCGGACTACACGAATTGGCCGATCGTCCTCGCTCCACTGGATTACGAGACGGCCGCCACCCGAGGCACCGTCACCGGCCTGGTGCTCTCGCGGTTCAAGACGTGGCACGAGTGCGCCGAGTCGATGCTGCACGACGCGGACCTGACCGTCCGGTGGCGGCGGTACATGCCCGGCGATCCGTTGCCGTGGGAGGGTGCACAGGTCGCCTACGGCACGTTGGTCATCTGGTTCGAGAACAACTCGGGCGGTCTCGCCCCAACTGTGACGGGTTCCTTCTGGGAAGGTGTCGGGCAGTTGGTGCGGATCTTCGTGTCCGCGTTCTCTGAGGGTCTCGGCGGTGGATCGCTACCGATCGAGAACTCCGAACAGTCGGTTGTCGGCCTGCCGCCGGTGCCGGAGTATCAGGAGCCAGGCTATCTGGGCACCAACCCGAAGGTGCCGTTCGTGTTCTACCCGGCAGGATCACCGGGGGTGGTGTCCCAGAAGGCGTCTCTAAGGTTGGCGCGTGGGCACAGGCTGACCGGCGGCGGGCACTCGATGCCGGGCGTGAACGAAATAATCTCGGTGGCGATCCAGGCGATCGGCGACGCGCTGGCAGCCATTCCGTTCGTTCCACCCCTCGGCGGTGTGGCCGATGCGCTACTCGCACCGTTCTACGAGGACACGATCCTGGCGTTCATGACCGTCTACCTGGTCAACCGCAGCCAGTACCTGTCCCACTTCTCGCTGTACGAGATGTGGGTCGACGGGGCAGACCAGGCATACACACTCAGTGCCACGCTGGTGCTGCGTGAGGCAGTCCGGGCGACGGAGACGAAGTACTCCGCAGACATGCAGATCATCGACGGCGCACCGTGGCTGGTCGGCGCGCCAGGGCATGGGCATTTCGACCTCGGGAACCGCATCTTAGTTCAGACCGAGGGTGATCGGTCGGGGCGGATCGAGGCTCCACGGGTGAAGTCTCTACGCCTGTCGGCGGCACCGGGTCGTGCGCCGAGCTTCGATATCCGGCTCGGCTCGAAAGATCCACAGGATGCATTCGGATTGATTCTCAAGAGAATTCAGAAACTAGTGACAGGCATGAAGATGTTGGGTGTGCTCTGATGCAGGACAACGAATTACCGACCCTCGCGAACTGCGATCCGAATAATCCGGCAGAGGTATTCCTCCCATTCTTCATGGGCCTGCCGGATGTCATCGGCGCAATGCTCGTCTTCCCTATCAAGTGGTGGCGGAAGGTGTCCGCCCACCTCGTCGACTGTGGAGTGATGATCCAGTGCCCACAGTGCGGACATCGTGAGGATCCGAAGAAGAAGTTCCGTATCGACGCGACCGAGGACCCGATGATGGGCGGCGGTGGACGGTGGGTGCCGGCTGATGAGCCGGATCCGGAAAAGGACGTTCTCGCTGAACGCCTGGATGCAATCCGCCCGCAGATCAAGAAGGAGATGCTGCGGCGTCTACGCGAGGAATTCCCCGACGATCCAGGCCTACGTGATGGGGGTGCGTCGTGACAGTCCCCGGCGGCAACTTTCCGGGCGGAACATTCGACGACAATCTGTCCGGTCTGAGTGGCCTGGACGAGGCGTCGTGGCGGGCGGGGATCATCAGCTCTGCACTCGACCCGTACGACCGGTCGCATGATGGGTTCGCCAATACGTTCGCTGGGACTCCGTTTGTGCAGCATGAAGTGGATCGTCTCGACAACCGTATCGACGAAATCGCTGGCGATACCGGAACCACGTACATCGCGACGATGTCGACGTCCGGGTGGTGGATCAAACCCCCGGGGGCGTCGCGGGTTGTGGTGCAGAAGATGGCTGGTTCGTCCGGTGGTGGCCGATCTAACCGTCCCGGTGACGGCTCTTATCCGCGTGGTATGGGCGGGTTCTCTGGCGGCTGGGTGGTCGAAGAGTATGACGCTGAGGATTTGCCGTCGGCGGTGTGGGTGACGATCGGCCCGGGTGGCGCGGGTGGTACTTCCGTGAACACGTCGGGTGCCCCGGGTGGGGATACGACGTTCGGTGAGTACGGAATCCCTGCGACCGGAGCTACGTCAAACGCATACGGCACCGGGAACAAAACGTTCCGGATGCGTGGCGGCGACGGTGCGCAAATCACTTCGAACAGTCTTGCCACGAACGGATCGGCTGGTTCTTTCTCTCGCGGCGGCTACGGATCCGCAGAGTCAGGCGGGCAGGGCGAGAACGGTTTCAGTGTCACCGCAGCCCAGATCACCTCAGGTCAGGTCGGTATGGGGTCCGCGGGCGGCGGCGGCGGCCCTGCGCATTCCACCGCCAACACCCCTGGCGGCCGTGGCGGTCAAGGTGGTTGGCCGTCCGGCCCGGGCGGTGGCGGTGGTGCGGGCGTGGGTGCCCTCCTTGGGTCGATCGCGTCGGGTAATGGCGGTAACGCTGGCGGCGGTGCGTGCATCATTACCACCTACACGAACGATGAGAAGCTCACCGGGCCGACTGTGCCCGTGAACCTCACCGCATCGAACGTCACCGAAACGTCAGCGACACTCACGTGGACGGCCTCTACCGATGACGTTGCGGTCACCGAATATGAGGTCCTGGTGAATGGCGTCCGACACGGGTCGACCTCGACGATCACCTACGACCTGACCGGCCTGCAATCCGGGTTCACGTACGGCATCACCGTGGTTGCGATCGACGGCAACGGCAACCGAACCGAGTCCGCGGCACTCCCCCTCACCACCGGCGGCATGAGCCTGCCACCCGAGGTGGTGGGGTCGGCGACCGGCGGCTACGTCATGGGCGTTCAAAACTTCTACGACATCCCCGTCCCGGCACATCAGCCGCTGGACCTTCTCGTCGCGATCGTCGGCACCCGCAACAACGCCACCATCACCACACTATCGGGATGGACACAGCAGCTCGTCGCGTTCGGTGCGAACTCACCCCAACGCATCTACGTGTTCACGAAGGTTGCGTCAACGAGTGAACCGGCAGTGGTGGGTATGTCCGCGTCGGAAGCACAGAAGTGGCAGGCGGCGATCATCGCGGTCCGCTACGCGCAAGGTGTTGACGTCTCGTCCGGATCGACGGAAGCCAGCGCGACCACACGCACCCTGCCGTCCGTCATAACAACGGTACCGAACACGCTCGTGCTGTACGCCGCGGTCACATCGGCGACCTCTTACTACTCCAAGACATGGAGTGGGGCAACGGAAATTACCGACCACGGCGACGGATCAACAGTGGAGGCCGGGGTCAGTCTGTCTACAGCCCAGCTCTCCCTGCCAGTGGCGGGCACAACACCGACGGTGACTGTGTCCGACTCTGGCGGCACCGCAGCGCTCGCGACGATCGCATTCAAATGACAGGAAACCCATGCCTACAGCAGTGATGGTCGCCGACAACGTGGGCGGCTTCCCCGGCCCTGCAACCCTGTACCGGATCGACCCGCCACTCAAAGGCACCGACCACCTGATGCTGTTCTACCAGTCGCCGATGTTCGGGCAGGACGGGCAACTCGTCGTCCTCCTCGCCACCCAATACGGCGCAGTGTTCGGTGCGGATGTGCGACCGCAGCCGGGTACGCACGTCACCAGCGACCCGAATCATCCCCTCGCGCTGCAGCTCGCCGGAGGGTACTCACTCCTCGAGGAGGAAGTCGTCCCCGACGCCGAGCAGGTGGAGTCATCGCAGCTATATGACCCGTCCGCGCACACCGTCGACGAAGTGAACACCTACCTCGCCACGGCGGACCCCGCCGAACGGGCGCGGGTGTTGGAGGCGGAACGCAACGGAAAGGCCCGCAAAGGCATTCTCGGAGATGAGGGGGCGGATTGATTATGGCACTGAAGTACTGGCCCCTCGAGCGGGGCCACATGGTCACCTCAGGATTCGGTGCCCGCTGGGGTACAACACACTGGGGAACCGACTTCGGGCGCGAGGGCGGCTCTGGTGGCATGGCGGTGCACGCCGTGCAGGGCGGCAGTGTCACGCACGTCGGCCCCGCATCAGGATTCGGGCAGTGGGTTGTTCTCGACCACCCGACCGCCGACGGATCCGGCACCACCGTCTACGGGCACATCATCCCCGAGGTGTACCTCGGGCAGCGCGTGGAGGCCGGGCAGCGCATCGCGCGCATCAACCCAGACAGCAACACGAACGGCGGCGTCGCCCCACACCTACACCTCGAGTGGCACCGGTACGTGTGGTCACCACCCGGACCGAACCGGCTCGACCCGCTGCCACTTCTCGACGGCGCACTCTTCCCCGGTGAGGCTCCGCCATCGACACCCGCAGGGGGAGGCATGGACGCACAGTCCCTCTCGGAAGCAATGGGCGGGAGTCTGCCGATCGAGCGGTACCGCGAGCTCCTCCCCGCCTTCACGAACGCGATGATCGCGGCGGAGTGCACGACGGTAGAGCGCGCCGCGATGTGGTGCGCCCAGATCGGGCATGAGAGTGCCGGGCTTCGGTACATGGAGGAGATCGCCAGCGGCGACGCCTACGACACCCGCACAGACCTCGGGAACACCCCGGAGGTCGACGGCGATGGACGGTTGTTCAAGGGCTCCGGCCCGATCCAGCTCACAGGCCGCGCCAACTTCCGCGCCTTCTCTGCGTGGTGCCACGCCCAGGGCTGGGTCGACTCACCGACCTACTTCGAGCAGCGCCCGCAGCTCGTGCGCGACGATCCACACTGGGGATTCCTCGCAGCCTCGTGGTACTGGACGGTCGCCCGTCCACAGATCAACTCACTCGCGGACAACCGGAATCTCGACGGTGTCACGCGCGCAATCAACGGCGGCCTGAATGGCATCGCCGACCGCTCCACTCGTTACCAACGGTGCCTGAATCTCGGTACCCGACTCCTTCCCTCAATAGGAGGTTTCCTCGACATGCTCAACGACCAGGAGCAGCGCGAACTGCTCGACAAGACTCGCGACCTCTGGAACTTCCTCGTCAAGGCGGAACCATCCATGGTCGACGGCAAGCCATTCGCTGCCGGAACCCTGATCCGCACCGCCGACTACCACGCAGCGAACGCGCACGCGAACACCGCGAAGATCCTCAAGAAGATGGAGGGCCAGGCATGAGCAACCTCGCCAAGTACTGGCCCACCATCCGCCAGGTCGTCTACGGCCTCCTCGCCGCGGCCCTCGCGCTCGCAGCAGGCGCAGGATGGATCACCCAGGACGACGCCGACCAGTGGCTCGCCCAGGCCGTAACCCTCCTCGGCGCGATCGGCTTCGTCGTCGCCGGACTCTTCGTGGACAAGACGTCCCCGGCGCAGGAGCAGAAGATCGAGAACGCTGTGCGGGTCGGGGTCGAGCAGGCCGCCTGGGCTGCATCACCAGCAGTCGACGCCGTGATCGAACGGGCCGGCCAGCATGCCCAGTCGGAGCTGGAGCGCGTCCGCGCCGAAGCCGAGCGACTCCTCGGCAGGTAACGCATGGAATCCGTGGCGGACTTCGTCGTGTCCGACATCGGACTCGGCGGCCTCCTGTCCGTGGTCGTTCTACTCGTCGTCTTCGGTGGACTGATCCCGTGGCGGCAGCACAATCGCGAGCTCGAAGAGAAGGACAAGCAGAATGCGGAGCTCCGCGCAGACAAGGTTGCTCAGCGCGAAATCATCGACGAGCAGGCCCAGCAGATTTCGACGCTCATTCCGAAGATCGAGCTGTCCGTGCACATCGCTGACGCCCTCAAGAAGCTCGGTGAAGGGGAGGGCCAGTGAGGTGGTTTCGGAAGACCGGGGGCGACTCTGTGGAACTGGAACGCGCCCGGGCGGAACGGAAGATGACCGAGCAGCAACTGGAGGAGGTCCGGGCGGACCGCGCGTATGTGGATCATCTGGCGGAGCGTGCCGACAAGGCGCTCCGGGTCAACGGGTTCGGGGCGGCAGCAACGGCTGCGATGAAGCGAAGGAGGCACGCGTGAGGCACCTCATCCTGACCGCGGCAGCGTTGGCGTGCGCGATCATCATCCTGATCTTCGATGCGAAGGCTGAGGCCCGGATCCTGCTGACTTCTATGACGGTGCTCGCTGCGGTGTTCGTGATCCGGTATGCGTGGGTGTCGGATTGGCGCGCTACACCGGGCGGCCGGTCGCTGATGTATGTCGCTGGATCGCTGGTACTGATCGGGTCGCAGTTGATCAGCGTGTGGTGGCTTGGCGACTACCCGGGCCGTGACGTAGTGCGGTCAGTGACTGTGTCGGTCCTGGTGCTGGCTTTGCTGCATCGGCTGATCGCTCTGATTGCGCAGCAGCGTCGGGATCGTGACCGGGTCGAGGGTAGGCGAGGTGCAGTGGTGACTGATCATTCCGACGAAACGGAGGCATGATGCTCGGCTGGAAACCGATCTACGAGAACATTTGCCTCAATGGCGGCGATTGGATCTTCGAGCGCACCAACCCGAAAGGCCCCTTCGTTCCCGGCATGACCGCCGAGGTGGTGTGGGGAAACACGGTCACATGGGAGGGCACTGTCGACGGAAGCACCCTCTCATGGCGCATCGAATCCGAAGCCTGCACTCCGGCGATCATCCCCGACGGAACACCGTTCGTGATCTGGGTGCACTACCCCAACAACACGACGAGCACGACAGACGACTACCCGTGGATACGCGGCCGCGCGTACCGCACCGATATGGAGGACTGACATGGCATTGTCCGTTACTGCAACGAAGAACAGCCTCGCCGACCACTGGGCGTCACTCGGTACCACCTACAGTCTGCACACCGGAAACCCGGGTGTGGATGGTCTCGCGAACGAGGTCACCGACGCCTCCTACTCCCGACAGAACACCGTGTTTGGTGCCGCCTCCGGTGGCATCGTCACCGGAACGCAGTGCACCTACGCGGTGTCGGCATCGACGACTGTCACGCACGTGTGCCGCTGGGGTGGATCCACACTCCTCGACATCATCGACAACCCTGACGCGACCGTGACGCCGTCCGGTGAGTTCAAGCTGAACCCCAGCTACACGCAGGAATGACAGTGTGGTGGCCGAGCCCCGATACGGGGGTCGTCGAGTTCCCCGGCGCTGATGTCGGGGTCGCCACCTTCCCCGGTGCCGATACGGGGATTGCCGTCTTCCCGACGCCGCCGATATTCACGATGCCTCTGGACGCCTCAGTAGCGAGCGCCGGAACCGCGTCGGCCGACCTGGTCACGACGCCGGTCTATCCGATGGATGTGGTCGGTGTCGGCACTGCAGGTGTCGCCGTGTCGTCCACGGTGTCGTTCGATGCGGCTGCGTCCGGGCGAGGCACTGCAGTCGCACGGTTCGCGGAGATCATCGAGGCGGACGTCGTCGGATCTGGAGCCGCTTCCGCAGTGGTCACCCCGTCGCTCACGGTCGACGCGGACGCATCCGGGGCGGGCACGGCTGCAGTGTCGGTCACGCCCGCGGTGGCGATCGCTGCAGCGGTGGAGGGTGTCGGCACGGCAGGCGTCGGGGCGTGGCCGTCGGCCGCGGTCGCCGGTGCCGTCGTCAGTTCTGGCACTGCTGGGGTCGATGTGACCGCACACGCGTCGTTCAGCCCGTCCGGCATGAACAAGTCCGGAACCCAGACGATCACGACCAACACGTGGACACCAGTCACGGGATGGTCGATCCGCAGCGGATACCCGGACACAGTGATCGTCTCGAACGGTGTCGAGGTACCCGATGGCGTGGAAGTCGACATCGTGGGGCAGCTGACCTACAGCTACCAGGATTCGTTCTCCGGGAACGGTATGCGGATACGGGTGATGGCCGGGGCGACGCAAATCGGAGAGACGGCCGGCACTCCAGCCAACAGTGCGGTCGCGACACTGGCCCCCTTCAGGTGGAAGAACGAGACCGGCGCTCCTCAGCTCGTCACGGTGCAGGGATTCTCGACCTCGAGCTCGTTCGGGCGAAACGTGATCAACGGTGGCGTCGGCAGTTTCATCACATTGACTCCGGTCGTCCAGTTGATCGAACGTGCCTCGGACGCATTCGACGGAGACGGATCACTCAGTGCCAACTGGGCGACTACCGGCGGCGGAACCCTCGTGCGGGCGAACGGGCGTCTCGACGGCACGAACACCCCATCGGTGCCGCTGTCGTATGCGTGGTGGCACGAGCCGATGCCATCGGACACGCAGCAGGTCGAGTGTGTTGTGCGGTGGGATGGCCGCGACCCTGAGCACTCGGCCTGCGGGCTGGTGGTCCGGGCGGATCCGTTCCAGGATCCGGTCGTCAATCCCGGTGTCCAGTTCGGTGTGCAGTTCTCGTGGACGCGCGGCATCATGGCGCTCTACTACGAGGACTACGACGCCACCAACGGATTCGTCCCCGTGACCGGTGTCGCCCAGTACGTGAACACGAGCAAGTTCCCTGAGGGTGCGGTCGTGACACTGCGCGCTGAGGGCAACCTGTACACCGCTCGGGTCGACGGCGTGATCATGCTGCAGGGCACGGTCGAGAACTCGGTGATCCCGTTCTCACGACGGTACGTCGGGGCGACGATTCAGAACGACGAGCTCGTCTCCGGCGGCGGTGGCCCTCCTGGTCGGATCGACGACTTCAAGGCCTACACCCCGTAGCGACATGCGCCCCACCTCGATCGAGGTGGGGCGCATTCGTCGTTTCCTGGGCTATCGGGCGGACGGTGCCGATGCGGGCCGAGGTCGCGCATGTCTCACGACGCGACAGGCATCGCCAACCACCTCCGCACTGTCGCCTCCGACTTCCCGATCTCCTCACCGATCGCGTAGTTGCTCAACCCGTCGGCGCGGAGCTGACGCGCACGACGACGCAGCGCGTCACCCACGTCACTGGGTGCGTCACCCTCGTCGGCCGGCAGGGGAGTGTGCGTCTCGGGTACGGCGGTGAGCTGCGGTGTCGCATGCGTCGCAGGTGCGTCATCCATCGCCACTGGCATATTTTTTGGCATATTTTCACCCCCGGTTTCGACGTCCGCGCGCGCTCTCGCCCGCACGATCGCCAGGTGCGTCACCGCGAGCGCAGCCACCGGCGGCACCACCGCGACCGCCGTCGCGACCACCGGATGCACCGGGCCCGGAGGCAACAGGAGGTGCGCCGCGTTCCCGGCGATGGATACGACCGCGGCGGACCACAGCAGCACCCACCCGTAACTGCGTGCGTCACCGTCGCCGAGCGTCACCACCGCCCGGGTCGCCGCGATGATCAACCCGTCGACGACGAGCGGCCACACCGCTGACTGCCACTCGCCGAGCCTGGCCCGGGACGCGAGGTCAGCGAGGGCGGTGTAGGACAGGGCGAGTGCGGCGATGCCGAGCCCGTAGATCAAGACTGTGTCACTCGGTGACACACGAAGCGTCTTCACAAATTCCCTCCATTCACCGGCGGGCACTTCCCGCCTCGCGATGTACCGCATACGTACCGGTAATGCAGATGCCCACAATGACCCACTAATGACCGGAGTGACTCACACCGGAAACCCACGCTCAGAAGCGACAAATGGGCTGTAGCCCACTTCGCACCACAGTGTCCGACCGGACCGTCGAAGCCTCACCAACACGCACGAAGGCCCCGGACCGAATCACAGATTCGGTCCGGGGCCTTCGTCGTGTTCGCGGTCGGGTGCCGCCCGTCGCGGGCAAGATGGTCACCACACGCGTTCGACGAGGAGGACCCATGGCGCATGAACGAGCGGGGCGACCGGCAGCACCCGAGGATCTGGTCGACCTCGCGCATCTGGTGACTGCCTATTACACGGTCCGTCCGGACCCCGAGAACCCACTTCAGCAGGTGGCGTTCGGCACTTCAGGGCACCGTGGGTCGAGCCTCGACGCCGCCTTCAACGAGCAGCACATCCTCGCCACCACCCAGGCCATCGTCGAGTACCGCGCAGCACAGGGAACGACCGGGCCGCTGTTCCTCGGCCGCGACACGCACGCGTTGTCCGAGCCCGCGTGGACCACCGCGCTCGAGGTTCTGATCGCCAATGACGTCGACGTCGTGATCGATTCGCGTGATCGGTACACACCGACCCCGGCGGTCAGCCACGCGATCCTGCGCCACAACTCCGGCGCCGGTGTAGCTGCGGACGGAATCGTCGTGACCCCGTCACACAATCCGCCCCGCGACGGGGGTTTCAAATACAACCCGCCGCATGGCGGACCAGCCGACTCCGAGGCCACCTCTGCCGTCGCAGCCCGCGCCAACGAACTCCTCGCGGCGGGCCTCGCGGGCGTCAAGCGCGTACCGGCGGTCGCCGCACTTGCGGCGGCCGGCCGCTACGACTTCCTCGCCACCTACATCGACGATCTCCCGAACATCGTGGATCTCGACGCGATCCGGGGTGCGGGGGTGCGCATCGGAGCAGATCCGCTCGGTGGTGCGTCCGTCGACTACTGGGGCGAAATCGCCGACCGGCACCGCCTCGACCTCACCGTCGTCAACCCCCTCGTCGACGCCACATGGCGATTCATGACACTCGACACCGACGGCAAGATCCGGATGGACTGCTCGTCACCGAACGCGATGGCGTCGCTCATCGGTGCACGCCACAAATACGACCTTGCCACCGGCAACGACGCGGATGCGGACCGCCACGGCATCGTCACCCCCGACGGTGGTCTGCTCAACCCCAACCACTATCTGGCGGTGGCCATCGACTATCTCTTCCGGAACAGGCCGGGCTGGTCGGATGCAAGCAAGGTCGGCAAGACGCTCGTGAGCTCGTCGATGATCGATCGCGTCGCGGCCGGGCTGGGACGTGAGCTGCTCGAAGTGCCAGTGGGCTTCAAATGGTTCGTGCCGGGTCTGCTCGACGGGAGCCTCGGATTCGGGGGAGAAGAAAGCGCGGGTGCCTCCTTCCTGCGTCGCGACGGGTCGGTGTGGTCCACCGACAAGGACGGCATCGTGCTCGCGTTGCTGGCCGCCGAGATCACCGCGGTGACCGGTGCGACGCCCTCGCAGCGTTACACCCAGCTCGCCGGCCGGTACGGAGATCCGGCCTACGCGCGGGTCGACGCGCCGGCGACGCGAGAGCAGAAGGCGATCCTCGCGAAGCTGTCGTCCGAGCAGGTAAGCGCCACCGAGCTTGCGGGCGAGACGATCACCGCGACGCTCACCGAGGCACCAGGCAACGGCGCGGCGATAGGTGGGCTGAAGGTGACCACCGAGAACGCGTGGTTCGCGGCGCGTCCATCGGGCACCGAGGACGTGTACAAGATCTACGCCGAATCGTTCAACGGCCCCGAACATCTCGCTCAGGTCCAGGACGCGGCACGCGAACTGGTGTCGTCGGTATTGGGCTGACACACGGCGCACGTCGGGCTCGCACCGAGCACGGTCGTGCGCATCGCTAACATTGCCGCATCATGCGTACACGTGACGTGGCTCTGCCGCGGGAAATCTGGGTACTCGTCGCGGCGAGCTTCGTCATCGCCCTCGGCTTCGGTCTCGTCGCTCCCGCGTTGCCGCAATTCGCACGGAGCTTCGACGTCGGAATCACCGCGGCGACGGTGGTCATCTCGGCGTTCGCGTTCATGCGACTCGCATTTGCTCCGGCCAGCGGATTGCTCGTCCAGAAGCTCGGCGAGCGGCCGATCTACATCACCGGTGTTCTCATCGTCGCGGTCTCCACGGGCGCGGTCGCTTTCGCCCAGACCTATTGGCAGCTCCTGGTCTTCCGGGGGCTCGGCGGTATCGGCTCGACGATGTTCACCGTGGCTGCGCTGGGGCTGCTCGTGCGCATCGCTCCGCCTGATGCGCGCGGACGCGTGTCCGCGCTGTACGCGACGAGCTTTCTGCTCGGCAACATTGCAGGGCCGCTGCTCGGCGGGGCTCTCGTCGGCCTCGGCCTGCGAGCACCTTTCCTCATCTACGCGGTCGCGCTGCTCTTGGCGGCCTCGGTGGTCTGGATCAGTCTTCGCAAGTCTCACCTCGCGCAACCGGCCTCGGGTGATGGCGCTCCCGTGATGAGGCTGCGCACCGCGCTCCTGTCGTCGACCTATCGCGCGGCGCTCACCTCGAACTTCGCCAACGGATGGGTGGTGTTCGGTGTCCGGGTGGCCATGGTCCCGCTGTTCGTCGTCGAAGCCCTGAACCAGAGCGAAGGCATCGCGGGCGTCGCACTGACCGCGTTCGCGGTGGGTAACGCGCTCGTGCTGGTCAAGTCCGGTGCATGGTCCGATAGATACGGACGGCGTCCGTTCGTGCTCACCGGGCTCGTCGTCTGCGGTGTGAGCACCGTCGTGATGGGCTTGTCCTCAGACCTCACGGTGTTCCTGATCACGTCTGCCGTGGCCGGCGTGGGATCCGGCCTGATCAACCCGTCGCAGCAGGCTGCGATCGCCGATGTGGTGGGCAGTAAAGCGCGCGGGGGACCAGTGCTCGCCACGTTCCAGATGACCTCGGACATCGGGGCAGTGGTCGGCCCGATCGCTGCAGGCATGATCGCTGAGCGCTGGTCCTATTCGGTGGCGTTCGGTGTGACGGGGGCGATCATGCTGGCGGCGGTGATTCCGTGGGCCTTTGCGCGGGCACCGCGTCAGGATGCGCCGGCGACCGAACCGGTCGTACAGAAGCCTGTGACCGGCGATACGGATCGCTGACCGGTGGGTCTGTAGTGTCGTGCCCGTGTGGATTCGTATCGTCTCCGCAGCGGCACGGCTCGGCCTCGCCGCGGTGTGGCTGATCTCCGGGTGGATCAAATTCGCCGATCCGACGCAGACCGTTGTCGCGGTGCGCGCATATCAACTTCTTCCTACCGACCTGGTGAGACCTGCGGCCGCGGCGCTTCCGATGGTCGAACTCGTCCTCGGGCTCCTGTTGCTGGTAGGGCTCGCGGTGCGGCCGGCGGCGGTGCTGTCCGGGGTGACGCTGGTTGTGCTCATCGGTGCGATCGTGTCGGCCTGGAGCCGAGGTCTGTCGATCGACTGCGGATGCTTCGGAGGTGGCGGCGTGGTGGAAGGGATCGACAGCGGAGACTATGCCCGCGAGATCGCCCGCGATGTCGGCTTCCTCGCGTTGTCGGTGTGGCTGGCCGTCTTTCCGCGCACGCCCCTTGCGCTCGGTCCGCATTCCAGGGTGGCTCTCAGGATGAACTCAGACCCCGGTGGCAAAGTGGAGCCGGACAATTCACCGATGAACGAAGGACAGCATTCGTGAGTGCGAAGAAGGTCAAGCCGGTCAAGTATTCGCCGGAGCCTACATCGAACACATCCACCTACATCCTCGGTGGTATCGCGGTCGTGATCATTGCGGTCCTCGTTATCGGAGGAGTGCTGTGGCAGTCGGGAAGCACCGACTCCCGCAATGACGGGTACGGCGCTGTCAGCAACGCTGCGGTCGACGTCACCCTCGACGACGACGGCACGATCCTGCTCGGCGTGCCGGACGCTGCTACCACCATCGACATCTTCGAAGACCCGATGTGCCCGTACTGCGCCGAACTCGAGCACAAGCACGGACAGGAACTGGCACAGGCGATCGACGAAGGCACTGTCGCGGTGCGGTACCACATCCTCGCGTTCCTCGACCGGCTGTCGAGCAGTGGCGATTACTCGACCCGAGCGGTCGCTGCGAACCAGTGTGTCGCGGAGACCGGTGACGCGATCGCATTCTCGGCCTTCCATGCCGCCCTGTTCTCTCCCGACAATCAGCCCGGGGAAGGCGGCGACAGCGATCACAGCAACGAGCAGCTCGCGCAGATGGCACGAGACGCCGGAGCCTCGGACGACGCAGTGTCCTGCATCGCGGACGGAGCCCGCGTCGAGCAGGCAACGGTGTCTGCGGAGGCCGGTCGGCAGCTTCTTGCCACCACAGGTGCAGCAGGAACCCCTGCCGTAATCCGCAGCGGAACCGTCATCGATGCGCTCGGCAACGACAATTGGGTGTCCGAACTCGCAGGCTGAAGGCGTCGGGCGGCGACGAGCGCTCGTGCTTGTCGCCGCCCTGACCAGGCGATTTGTTGGCTCAGAGAGCGATGGTGTAGTTTTTCTTTCAGCGCAAGGGGTCACCCCGGTGCGAAAAAGAATATGGGGCTATGGCGCAGCTGGTAGCGCACCACACTGGCAGTGTGGGGGTCAGGGGTTCGAGTCCCCTTAGCTCCACCGAGTGAATCCCCTCCGACATCATCGGAGGGGATTTCGCGCGCTCCGGGAACTACGAGGTCGCTGCGGCGGGCGTCATGATTCGGTACCGCACGGCTTCAGAGAAGGGCAACAACCCGTTTGGCGGTTGCTTTGGCCGATCCGGGGTTCTGCCCGGTCACAAGGTTGCCGTCGATGGCGGTGTAGGAGACGAAGGGCAGCTTGGCCTTCTCGTAGAGCGCGCCGCGTTCTTTGGCTCGTTCCTCGGCGTTGTAAGGGACAAGCTTGTCGACGCGAGCGAGGACTTCTTCGATCCAGGCGAAGCCGGTCATCTTCTTGCCTGCGATGAGGTAGGACCCGTCGGTGAGCCGGATGTTGAGCAGTCCGCAGTAGCCGTGGCAGACGGAGGAGACGATGCCGTCGCGCTCGTAGATCTCGCGGGCGATGCGTTGCAGTCCTTCGCTGTCGGGGAAGTCGTACATGACGGCGTGGCCACCGGTGAAGTAGATGGCGTCGTAGTCGGCGGAATCGACCTGGTCGGGGCGGAGTGTCTTCTCGAGCAGCGCCATTTTGGAGGGGGCGTTGCGCCAGGCCTTTGCGGTCTTGTCGTAGTTGGGGAACTTCAGGGAGCGCGGTTCGAGCGGTACGGCCCCACCGGCCGGGCTGACCAGGGTCTGCTCGAACCCTGCTTCGTCGAAGACGTGCCAGGCGTGGGTGAGCTCGGAGAGCCACAGTCCGGTCGGATGGTCGGCGTCGTCGTAGTGGCCTACGTTGGTGACGACGTTGAGGATGCGCTTGGGCATGGGCTGGTCCTTCGGGCGGAGGTGATGTCCGCTGGCTCTGGGTGATGCCAGGGCCGGAGGGCTTGTTCGGTGCGGGTGCTACTGCAGGGCCGTCTCGAGTGCGTCGATCGCTAGGTGCCGGGCGACGTTGGCGGCCTTGGTGTCGCGCAGACTGTCGAGGAGCAGGAAGTCGTGGACCATGCCTTGCACCCGCACCGAGGTGACGTCGACACCGGCCGCGCGCAGCTTGTTGGCGTACGACTCGCCCTCGTCGCGCAGCACGTCGGCCTCGTCGGTGATCACCAGCGTGGTCGGCAGGCCCTTCAAGTCCTCGAGCGTCGCCTGCAGCGGGGCGGCGTACTTCTCGGCCCGCTGAGCGGGGTCGGTGGTGTAGGCGTCCCAGAACCACTTCATCCCGTCGCGGGTGAGGTAGTAGCCCTCGGCGAACTGCAGGTAGGAGGGCGTATCGAAGTCGGCGTTGGTGACCGGGTAGAGGAGGACCTGGGCTTTGAGATCGATGCCGCCGCGGTCCTTGTTCATGAGGGCGAAGACCGTCGACATGCAGCCCCCGACCGACTCGCCGGTGACGGCGATGCGGGAGGAGTCCAGGCCGTGGTCGGCTCCGTGCGCAAGGACCCACAGGCCGACGGCGTAGTTCTGCTCGACCTGGGTGGGGTAGCCCTTCTCGGGTGCGCGATCGTAGACCGGGAACACTCCCGCTGCGCCGGCGCCGACGGCGAGTTCGCGAAATAGTCGATCGTGGGTGTACTCGTCGCCGAAAACCCAACCGGCGCCGTGGATGTAGAAGACCACCGGCAGCGATGCCACCACCGCAGCCGTCGAGGGCAGTGACATCGCCTACCTGACCGTCGGCCTGCCGATCGACTCCGAGCTGTGGGAGCAGCAATTCCCGGCGATGATGGCCAACACCATCGCCGCCTGCCGGAAGCACGGCACCAAGCTGGTGTTCTTCGACAACACCTACATGTACCCGCGCACCCACACGCCGCAGATCGAGGACACCGCATTTCAGCCGATCGGCCGCAAGGCGACCGTGCGGGCCAGGATCGCGAACATGCTTCTCGACGAGATGCGCGCCGGCACCATCGAGGCCGTCATCTGCCGCGCGCCGGAGTTCTACGGACCGGGCAAGACCAAGAGCCTCACCAACACGGCCATCTTCGAGCGGATCAAGCAGGGCAAGCGGCCCGTTGTCCCGATCAACGCCCACGCCCGGCGGAGCATCATCTGGACCCCGGACGCCAGCCGCGGGATGGGCCTGATCGGTAATACTCCCGACGCCTACGGCCAGACCTGGCACCTCCCGATCGACCCCGACCGCCTCACCTATTCGGAGATGATCGAGATCGCGTCCGACGTGATCGGCAGGAATATCCCCTACCACACCGTCCCGGAGGCGGCCTTCAAAGTTCTCGGCCTGTTCAACGCCTCGGTCAAGGAGGCGAACGAGCTGATGCCTCGCTATCGCCAGGACAACCTCTTCGACTCCTCGAAATTCGCAGCCCGTTTTCCCGGCTTCGACGTCACGACCTACCGCGATGGGATCGCCCGGATCCTCAACGGATAGCAGTTCGAGCCGGAGCTGCCTGACTACCTCGCCTCGGCTGCGCCCGCTACGCGCTCTCCCCGGTACATGATTGACCCCGCGTTGAGAGCCAGTAGGTCGAGGGGAGTGTTGCTGAGGTGTTCCCGGGGCAGGTCGGCGAAGGTGCGGACAGAATTGAGGCACGCCAGATCAACCGGAATGAAGTCCGGCGACACCGTACGCGCACCGACGAGCAGATCCATGCCCGCCTGGCAGGCCAGCTGTGCGGCGACTTCTCCGAATCCTGAACTGCCGACGGTCATCACGATGGTGTTCATGAGGTTCCTCCCGTTCGATCGGTCGTAGTGTCGTGTCCAGTCAACGACGCTGCCGAGAGTGATCCATCCTTGCGACTCTCGTACAGATGGGGCGCGCGTACACCGAACCGGCGAACTCACCGATCTAAGCTGGTCACATCGACCTTCTGACCGATCTTCTCGATGGGGTCCGATCCCGCGGTGCGGTGCTCGATCGGGCCGGGATGGCCCGTGGCTGGTCGATTCGTATCGCTGATGGCGCACCGTTGATGCTCGTCATGGTTATCGACGGTCACACGTGGGTGCTCCCCGACGAGGCCGAGTCGGTCCGGGCCGGGCAGGGTGACGTCCTGATCGTCAGCGGGCAGTCGCCGTACACGGTGGCCGATCAGTCGGGAATCGCGCCTCAACTCGTCACTCGGACCGCTGGTGTCCAGCCCTCGGACTACCGAAACGCGTATCGGACCTACCAGAGCACCGAGTCATGAGCCGAACGCGTGTCGCAGATGGGTGAGCAGGGCTCCCAGCGCAGGACTTGCCGGGGCCGACCAGATCAGCGACAACGTCGCTGAGACGTCGATGTCGTCGATGACGGTGATCGAAAGCCCTGCCCGCTGCGACACCATCGATTCGCTCAGGATCGCAACGCCGAGGCCTCGCACGGCGAGATCGATCACCGCGTCGGGCGCACTCGCCTGCATTGCCATGGCCGGTTCGATACCGCGAGTACGGCATGCAATGTCGAGGACCGATCGGATGCCGGTACCGGTGGGCAGGCACACCAGCGGGTGGGACGTGACCTCGGCGAGCCCGACTCGAGGCCGCCGCGCCAGCGGATGTTCGTCGGGTGCCACCGCGACGAGCCGGTCGCGGATCAGGAGGATCGACTCCACACCGTCGGGAGGGCCGTACGCCGTGCCGACGAGCGCAACATCCATCTCACGTGACCGTACTCGCTCGACCAGGCGATCGGACGCGTCCTCCAGCAGTGCGATCTCGACGCCGGGATGAGCGTGATGGAACAGCGACAATGCGTCGAACAGGGGAGTTACCGTGCACGCGGTGACCATTCCGACAGTCAGCTCGCCTCGGATCACCGCCCCGACCTCATCGACCGCGATTCGCATCGCCCTGGCGGAATCCAGTGCTGCCCTGGCGTGTTCGAGGGCGGCTTTGCCTGCGGTAGTGAGTCCGGCGGTACGCGACGAACGCTCGAACAGCCGGGCGCCGAGTTCGCGTTCGAGCTGCCGGATCTGCGCGCTCACACCCGACTGACTGATGTGCACGCGCTCGGCGGCACGAGTGAAATTGCGTTCCTCGGCGACCGCTACGAAGTACTCGAGTTGCCTCAGTTCCATAACCAGAGATTCTAGTTCTGGCAAGAACAATCTGTTGGACTTCTCAACCGAGGTACTCGACGCTGGAGGCATGACACACGAGATGCAGTACGAGAAGGCCTACCGCCCAGAGGACCTCACAAGGATGTTCGTCGAACGGTCCAACGCGGGCGATGCGGACGGTGTGGCAGCACTCTACGAGGAGAGCGCGGTGATGGCGTACCCGCCGGGGCAGACAACCGTCGGACGGGCTGCGATCCGGGAACTGTGGGCTGCGGTCCTCGCCACCCGGCCACGATTCGAGCTGGAAGCGCCGCTGCCGACATTGGTCAGCGGCGACATAGCGCTGACGAGCACGCCTCCCGGTGACGGTGCCGGGGCGCGAGTGCAGGTCGTGCGCCGGCAGTCGGACGGCAGCTGGCTACGCCTGCTCGATCAACCGGAATTCCGGAGCTGACCATGCTCGTACAGGCCGGAAGCGACTGCCGCGTATCGTGCGAGCACCCGGTCGCGGATCGGTCTACCGGCCTCGTTCCGGTCGTGCGTGTCCAACGGTGTGCGGATCACCGCGAACCGGCGGACCTTCTCCCAACGGTTCAGGGTTGCATTCAACCGGTCGAGGGCGGCATCGACCGCCGGATCGGGGAGTGCGGTGAACACGAGTCCCACACAGTATGGGCGTAATTCGCCGTCGACGACGAGTTCGGCACCTGGCAGCACTGCACGAAACCGTTCGGAGATCGCCTCTGGGCATACGTACTTACCGGTGCTGGTCTTGAAGACTTCCTTCTTGCGTCCGGTGACCGTGACGAACCCGTCAGCATCGATTCGAGCGAGATCGCCCGTGTGGAACCAGTATTCTGAGTCGAGCGCTGCGGCTGTCTCCGCTGGGTCGTGGTCGTATCCCGTCATCACCCCGGGGCTGCGGATGAGGAGTTCACCGGAGGTGCTGATGCGAATCCGTGTGCCGGGCAAGGGAACACCGACCGTACCTATGCGCCGCATCCCGGGAAGGTTCGCGCATGCGGGTCCGGCAGTCTCGGTGATCCCGTAGCACTCTAGGACGGGTACTCCGCGACGCTCGAAGCGCTCGAGCACCTCGGTGCTCAACCGTGCAGAACCCGAGATCGTGAAACGCAATCGACCACCGAGATCCCCACTGTCGAGGTTGCAGACCTTCGTGAGCACGTGCGGAACCGATCCGAGAAACGTCGGCCGGGTGGCCCGCAGGTTGTCTGCTACGCGGTCTGCGCGACCGTCCACTGCGGTGGGGAAGCCGACCTGTATCCCCATCAGCAGCAATGTACGACCGAACACGTGCGCGAGGGGAAGCCACAGCAGCTGACGGTCTGCTGGGGAGACGATGCCGGTCTGTGCCACCGCGCCGGCGCCGTAGGTCGCGGCGCGCTGGGTCAGGCACGCGCCTTTGGTCCGGCCGTCGTCGCACGCCGTATAGATGAGCCACGCCGGATCGTCCGCGGTCAGTGCCGCGATCCGGCGGGGCACCGCTTCGGGGTCGGAGGACAGCAGCGCGCGGCCTTCCGCGGCGAGATCGTCGAGCCGATCGAGTCGTTGAACGGGACTGCTGAGAACCGGCCGGTCGGCGAAGGTGAGCACAGCGCGGGCCCGATGGATCTGCGTACGGGTTTCGTCGTCCCGCGTAGCCGGATAGATCGGGACCGTGACGGCGCCGGCACACGCGATGGCGAGATCGGCGAGGATCGCGGAGAAGCTCGTGGCGGCGCATATCGCGACCCTCGTACCGGCGACGACCCCGCGGGCGATCAACCCCGCTGCCAGCGGCACGACCGCGGCATGCACATCTGCCCATGTGGCGGAGCGCCAGTCGTCACCGTCCGGGTACGTGTAGGCCTCCGCGTCGGGGGTGCGGCGTACCCGGTCGAGGAGCAGGTGCGGCACGGTGCCGGGCCTGTTGTCGGTGCTCGGAGTGATCCCAGCGCCCATACCCGAACACCTCCTACCCGCGACATGGGATGAATCGGATGATACCGGCCGATATCGTGGGTCCGTGAGTACTGCACCGCCTCGTCCCGACATCCTGATCACCGACATGAGGGACGTACTGGTGGGCCCGCTGACAGAGATCGGCCAGCGCTTCTCGGTGTTGATCGATACCCTCGTTCCGCACAGCGCACTCGTGGTGTTCACACGTGAATGCACCGGACGGCCGCGCAAGGTCGCGGGCGATCCCACAATCGTCGAGCGGGTCACGATTGCGGAGCTCGACCGCATCCGTACCGAATTGACGGCGGGGGAGATCCGCCGCAGTCCGGCGCGCGTTGCGGGGCGAGACCGGGACGTGTGCGTGATACTGGATCGCACCGAGACCCTTCTCGTCCTGGTACCACGCGGAGCGCGGACCTCCGCTGCTTCTCTCGAGCTCGTGCGGTCGCTGTTCACGATCGTCGCGACCGGGATCCAGCTACAGGTACACAGCGCGAGCCCCGCCTATCTCGCGGAATCGAGGGCAGCGTCGGCAGAGCGTGCGCGTACCGTCGCCGAACTCACGGAAGCGCACGCGGTCACCCTGGAAACGATCCTGGCGACCCTGCGTTCGAAGGATCTCGACGACAGCCGTGCCCGCACCACGGCACGCGAAACCGCGACGGGAGCATTGATCGCACTGCGCTCGGCCGTCGACGCGCACCGCGAGCTGGCCGAAGAGGCGGTAACGACAGCGTTCGCCCGGATGCACGGTGAATTGCGCTCTCTCGTCCGTCACCGCGACCTCGAATTGGAAATGGTGAGTCCACCCGTCCACGGACGAGCGCTGCCCGGAGAGGTCGCGCACGCTGCCCGCGCGTTGGCTCGCGGAGCGGTCCTCGCCATGTCGGCGCAGAGCGAGGTCAGGCGTATCAGGGTTGCGTGGAGCTGCGACGGCGCGCAACTCGGCATCGATATCCGTGACGACGGGCGAGGCGAGGTCGACGCGGCCGAACTCGAACGTCAGCTACGCGACCGGGTCGAAACCATGGGCGGCACGATCGAATCCGAGTCGACCGACGGGTGGGGCTGTCGCGTGAGTGCGACGTTGCCCCTGGACCTTCCGATACCGACACCCGGTGGAGCCGCGACCGATGCTCTGGCAGGACTCGGCGCTCGCGAGATCGAGGTTCTCGAGCACCTCGTCGCGGGCCGACGCAACCGGGTGATCGCAGAGCGGTTGGGAGTCAGCGAGTCCACGGTCAAGTTCCACGTCGCGAGCCTCATGAGAAAACTCGACGTCAGTACCCGCGGTGAGGCAGCGGCACTCGGTGCGGAAGCCGGTGTCAAAGCCGCGGGCTGACGTCGAGTTCGTGACTCGGACTCTGATTCCCGGGTCGTAGGTCAGGCTGCTGCGGGTTCCCGCACCGACGTGGTGGTGGTGGTCGGCTGCGGTGCCTTCGTTGTTGCAGTGGATCCCGAGACCTGCTGCTCGGGTGAGGTCACGCTGCCGTCACCCGCAGGCGGTGCGGGTGTGGCCGCTGTGGGTGACGGGGTCAGCCCGGGTGCCGGGATGTCGAGCCCCCCGGCCGGTGGGGTCGCGCCGGGAGCGGGTACGGCGAGCGGATCCACCGGTGCGGTGCCGCCGGCAGGCGCGGTGCCCTGGACCGGTGCGGGGACCACTGCCCCCGGCGCCGGCGCGGTGCCGTCGGTCGGGACGGTGCCGTCGGTCGGGACGGTGCTGTCGGTTGCAGGAACCGCGGTCGACGATGTGGTGGGCGTGGTCGAGGTGGCCTCGACCGCAAGAACCTCATCGCTCGCGATACCGAGCTTCGCGGTGTTCGGGTCGACATCTGTCTTCACCGACTCGCCGTTCTTCGCCTGCTCGGCGAGGTGGGTCAGCCATGCAGCCGCGTACTCGGCGGAGGTCATCGGCTTGCCTTCGCCGTTGTCGCGCCAGTAGTCGAAGTGGTGCCCGGTGCCGGGGCCGAGGGTCTGCTGGTACGGATCGCTCAGCGCCACCTGGAGAGTGTTCTGGTTGTCCTCGATGAAACCGACGACCTCCTTGAACAGTTTCTCCGGGAGGTACGCAAGGTTCGCGAGACGGTCGGCCGGGATCGGCCCCTCGGTACCATCGGCGCCGCTGGCCGAAACATTCTTCACCGCAGGATCGTTCGGAACATAGGCCGGGTCCGACACCTTGATCAGCACATCGAGGAAGGTCTCGTCCGATTGCATCCACTCGTCGTTCGCAGAAATGTCGGCGAGGGCAGCCAGTGCCACGCCGCTGAGAACCTGGGCGACGTTCATACCAGTTTCCGGAGTGAGCCCGTCACGCTGCAACGCATCGATGTTGAGCTGCCTGCCGACGTTGATCGCGAGCTGCAGGAGCGCGATGTTCTCGGGCGCCGAGCACGTCAGGTCGCCTTCGGAGCAGAACGACGCGACCTTGCCGTCGAGCGCACCGAATCCGCCGCCGGTATCCGGCAGTGCGCCGCTTCCGGAGGCGCTGTGCTGCCCGTCCTGGTACTTGCGGTCGAATCCGTCGGGATTACTGTACTCGTTCTCCGCCCCCGGGAACGGCCCCTCACCTGCGCCGCGCCCGGCATCGGCGAGGATCACCACGCCGACGACCGAATCGGGATCGATGATGTCGTACGACCCGTCCTCGTTCGGCTTCTGGTTGCCGATCTCCTGGGCGGCCCGACGCGCGACATCAGCGCCCTGGCTGTACCCGACGATCGCGAACTTCGTGTCGGGGCACGAAACCTGGATGGCCTGGATGATCGTCTTCGTGTTCTCCACGCCGCCGTTGACGGCCTCCTCATATGAGTCCATATGAGCCGGGTAGTCGACATAGACGGCTGCGTAGGACTCGTCGCCCACCGTGTTCCGCGGTGCGTTGACGACCGGGTCCACCCAATGGCTGTGGTAATCGTCCGACAGCGCTGCGGGCAGCGTGGTCCCGTCCGGCGTGACCAGCATCTTGCTCTGGTCACGCGGCGCGTCGCCTCTGCCGCCGAGCGAGATGGTCACCATGTCGTAGCAGTCCTGTGTCGACACGACGAGTGCCGGGTCTGCGGTGGTGGGCACGTTCGGCTGTGCCACTGCGATCGCGACGATGGCCGCGACGCCGAGCGTGACAGGAGCCATGACGCCGGCGAGAATCCGGCGTCGGGACGACGAGTTATGAGTTGCCATGGGCAATTACCATTCCGATCTCACCATTCGGAAGAATCCGGGCGGGAATTACGAGCGGGTCACCACACACGTCGCGGAAACTTACTGCCGCGTTACATATCGACGAATCTTCGCCGATAGCAGCGGCTGGTCGTTCGGACAGGTGGGTCCCGTCCTTCGATCAGGTTCGGAGAGCCGGGTGGGTCGATAGGGTCGTGGCGGAGGCCGATCAGGCTCCGTACACCGTCACGAAGGAGACACCACCATGTCGCAGACAGTCCGGGGAGTTGTTGCACGTGCGAAGGGTGCGCCCGTCGAGGTCGTGCCCATCGTCATTCCGGATCCGGGACCGGGTGAGGTTGTTGTCGCGATCGCCGCGTGCGGCGTGTGCCACACCGACCTGCACTACCGTGAAGGCGGCATCAACGACGAGTTCCCGTTCCTGCTCGGTCACGAGGCGGCGGGTGTCGTCGAATCGGTCGGTGACGGCGTCGACTCGGTGGAGGTGGGCGATTTTGTCGTACTGAACTGGCGCGCCGTGTGCGGTCGGTGTCGCGCGTGCAAACGAGGCCAACCCCAGTACTGCTTCGATACCTTCAACGCCACTCAGAAGATGACCCTCGAAGACGGAACCGAACTGAGCCCCGCCCTCGGTATCGGCGCGTTCGCCGACAAGACCTTGGTACACGCAGGCCAGTGCACCAAGGTCGACCCGACTGCCGATCCCGCCGTCGTCGGGCTGCTCGGCTGTGGCGTGATGGCGGGCTTGGGTGCTGCCGTCAACACCGGCGGCGTCACCCGAGGCCAGTCCGTCGCCGTCATCGGCTGCGGCGGTGTCGGCGACGCCGCAATCATGGGGGCACGTCTCGCAGGCGCAGGCACGATCATCGCCGTCGATCGCGACGACAAGAAGCTCGAGTGGGCCACCGACCTCGGCGCCACCCACGTGATCAACTCGACGAACGTCGACGCGGTCGAACGCATCCAGGAGATCACCGGAGGATTCGGCGCCGATGTGGTCATCGACGCGGTCGGCCGTCCCGAGACATACAAACAGGCGTTCTACGCCCGCGACCTGGCAGGCACGGTCGTCCTGGTCGGTGTACCGACCCCCGACATGACCCTCGAGATGCCGCTGATCGACTTCTTCTCGCACGGCGGGTCGCTCAAGAGCTCGTGGTACGGCGACTGCCTGCCCGAGCGCGACTTCCCGACCTACGTCGACCTCTACCAGCAGGGGCGGCTTCCGCTCGAGAAGTTCGTCACCGAGCGCATCGGCATCGACGACGTCGAAAAGGCGTTCGACACGATGCACCGCGGTGAAGTCCTGCGTTCGGTGGTGGTGTTGTGAGCGCGACGAGCCCCATCAGAATCGACCGGGTCGTCACATCGGGTGTGTTCGCGCTCGACGGCGGTGAATGGGAGGTCGACAACAACATCTGGCTCGTCGGCAACGACGACGAGGTGGTGGTGATCGATGCTGCGCACAGCGCACAGCCCATCATCGACGCCGTCGATGGTCGCAAGGTCGTGGCGATCGTGTGCACGCACGCGCACAACGACCACATCACCGTTGCGCCGGAACTCTCGGAGCGCCTCGACGCGCCGATCCTGCTGAACCCGGCCGACAACATGCTGTGGGAGATGTCCCATCCGGGGGTCGCGCACGGGACGCTCGAGGACGGCCAGCGGATCGCTGTTGCGGGTACCGATATCCAGGCGATCGCGACGCCGGGCCATTCACCGGGCTCGACCTGCCTGTACGTGCCGGAGGCCGGGGAACTGTTCACCGGCGACACCCTGTTCTCGGGTGGCCCCGGCGCGACCGGACGCTCCTTCTCGGACTTCCCGACGATCATCGGCTCGATCCGCGACAAGCTGTTCGCTCTGCCTGCCGAGACGACAGTGCACACCGGGCACGGCGACGGCACCACCATCGGTACCGAATCGCCGCATCTCGAGGAGTGGATCAAGCGAGGCAGCTGACACCACCCGTGCACGGTTCCGGTAGCGCCTGCTACCGGAACCGCGCACGGCACGTCGAGGGTGGGTGACTCGGCCGACGGCGGCACGTCCTAGCATGGGTTGCCCGGGCGAACGACGGTCGAGGAGGAACACATGGCGAAACGGAAGATTCCGGTCGTCGTTGTCGCCGGTTTCCTCGGGTCGGGTAAGACCACATTGCTCAACCATCTGCTGCGCAATACGCGGGGCGCCCGAATCGGGGTGATAGTCAACGACTTCGGTTCGGTCAACATCGACTCGATGATGGTTGCCGGTCAGGTCGACTCGATGGTGTCGCTCAGCAACGGATGTCTGTGTTGCGCGGTCGATGTCAGCGACATGGACGCGATGCTCGACAAACTTGCGCACCCGAAATCCGATCTCGACGTCATCGTCGTCGAGGCGAGTGGGCTGGCGGAACCGCGCAATATGATCCGGCTCATCGTGAGCTCGGAGAACGAGCACATCACCTACGGGGGACTGGTGCTCGTCGTCGACGCATACGAGTTCGACACCACGCGGGAGCGGCATCCCGAACTAGACCAGCACGTTGCGATGGCCGACCTGATTCTGCTCAACAAGACCGATCGCGTCGACACCGACACCCACGACGATCTGCTCGGTCGCCTGTGTGGACTCAATGCACGCGCGGCGGTGGTCTCGACCGAGCGCGGTCGGATCGACCCGGGTCTGCTGTTCGATTTCTCCGAACGCGCCGAACCGCGAGCCGGCGAACAGCTCACCCTCGACGACCTTCTGCGCGAACACGATGAGCACGACCATCGGCACCTGCACGACGGATACGATTCCATCACCTTCGAAAGCGACGCGCCCTTGCATCCGCGCGCACTCGTAGATCTCCTGGAGAATCAGCCCGCCGGAGTATTCCGGATCAAGGGGTACGTGACGGTCACCGCGGGACTGCGCTCGACCCGATATCTGTTGCAGACGGTCGGCGACCATATCCGATTCGAGCCACCCGGTCGCGGCGACGACGCCCGGGGAGCCACCCGGCTCGTCGTCATCGGGGCCGATCTGGATGCTGACGCCGTTCGCGAGCAGCTGGATCGATGTGTGGCGGGCGAACCGGTGTCGGCGGACGCGATGTACGCCGTCCACCGGTTCACGCCACGCTGAAGCACCTTCCCGCGAGGGTCTTTCATCGTGCAGCTGCGCTGCGGTGCCTAACGTGCAGCTGCGCTGCGGCGTGGTGCCCGACGCTGGCCGCTCCCTGCGCCGCCACCCTGACCGGCCGCTGTACGACGGCCACCCGTGCTGCCCTGGCGTGCAGCGGAGCCAGTGCGTGCACCCGAGCCCTGCCGGCCCGAACCGCCCTGGCGTGCCCCACCTTCGCGTACACCGGCGCCCTGCCGGGACCCGCCGGCGCGGCGTGCACCGCCGGATCGCGCCGGTCGGTTGGAACCGGACGTCGCGGCCTGCTTCGGAGCCGGCGGCACGTGCGGCGCGATCTCGCCGACAAGCGCGAGGACGTGCTCGGAACTGGCGGTGGACTTCACCGGAGTGACGTTGATCGACGCCTTGCGCATGATGGTCGCGAGGTCCTTGCGCTGATCCGGTAGCACGAGGGTCACCACATCGCCTGCGCTGCCTGCACGCGCGGTCCGTCCGGACCGGTGCAGGTAGGCCTTGTGCTCGGCAGGGGGATCCACGTGCACGACCAGTTGTACGTCGTCGACGTGCACGCCGCGCGCCGCGACGTCCGTTGCGACCAGGACACGCGCCTCACCCGACGAGAATGCAGCCAGGTTGCGGTCGCGCGCGTTCTGCGACAGGTTGCCGTGCAGGTCCACCGCGGGGATACCGGAGTCGGTGAGCTGCTTGGCGAGCTTGCGAGCCTGATGTTTGGTGCGCATGAACAGGATTCGGCGTCCCGTCCCCGACGCGAGGGTGCGCACGAGGTCCTTCTTCGCATCGACGCCTGCGACGTCGAACACATGGTGGGTCATCGCGGCGACGGGAGAGTTGGCCTCGTCGACGGAATGGAGGATCGGGTTGCTCAGGAACTTCTTGACGAGCTTGTCGACACCATTGTCCAGCGTCGCCGAGAACAGCAGTCGCTGTCCGTCTTTTGCGGTGGCGTTCAGGATACGGGTGACGCCGGGCAGGAATCCGAGGTCGGCCATGTGATCCGCCTCGTCGAGGACGGTGAGCTCGACCGCATCGAGGCTCACGAAGCCCTGACGCATCAGGTCCTCGAGGCGGCCCGGGCAGGCGATGACGATGTCGACGCCGCGTCGGAGGGCTTCGACCTGACGGTTCTGGGACACGCCACCGAAGATCGTGGTGACCCGCAGGCCGGCGGTGTGGGCGAGAGGCTCGACCACAGCGGCGATCTGGGTTGCGAGTTCGCGGGTGGGGGCGAGCACCAGGCCGCGGGGGCGTCCGGCAGCGCGCGTCGAACCTCCGGTGAGGCGAGCAGTCAGTGGGATGGAGAAGGCGAGGGTCTTGCCGCTGCCCGTGCGGCCGCGGCCGAGGACGTCGCGACCCGCGAGCGAATCGGGAAGGGTATCCGCCTGGATAGGGAACGGACTGGTGATGCCCGAGTCGCTCAGTGCGGCGACGAGAGGACGGGGAACCCCGAGATCGGAAAAGGATGTGGTCATAGAACAGCGCTGCCTTTCACTGCGGCGTGTGTGCACGCATACGGGACCGGTCCCGAGATGGTGCGGTGTGATCGCCGCGAGGAAGGCCGATGAAGTGCGCTTGCGGGCCGGGCACGATCCCGGGCCGCCGGTATCCCACGACGGTGGATGTCGTCGTGACACCCGAACTGGGTCAGCCTACCCCACCGGTTGCCGAGCCACGTCCGCGCAGTGGAGCGGACGGTGTCTTTGCTCGACTCGGGAGGGCGGAGGTGCCGTTCGCGCGGGGAGAGGAGGCGGTCAGCAGACGCCGACCCACTCGGATACTCCGTCGGCGAATTGCTGCCTTTTCCAAATGGGCACTTGATGTTTGATGCGTTCGACGAGTTCGGCGCACGTTGCGAAAGCCTCCTTGCGGTGTGGCGAAGCCACTGCCGCGACGAGCGCGAGATCGCCGATGGTGAGTTCGCCCACTCGATGGACCGCAGCTACCGGAAGACCGGACTCCGCCGCCATCTCGTCGCAGACCCGGCGCAGGAATGCCTCGGCATCGGGGTGCGACATGTACTCGAGGGCCGCCACTGCCTGGCCACCGTCGTGGTTGCGCACCACACCGGTGAACACCACCACCGCGCCGTACTCGGGTCCGGCGACTGCGGCCTCCACCGCAGCGGAATCCAACGGCTCCGAGGAAATTCGTGCCAACATCTCACTCATGGGCTCCGCCTCCGGATACTTGCGCCAACAGATGATCGAGGATCGGGTCGAGTGCGGCGAGCCCGTCCTTCACTCCGCCCGGCGAGCCGGGCAGATTCACCACGACCGTGTGTCCGGCAAGCCCGGCGACGCCGCGGGAGAGGACCGCGTGCGGAGTGACGTCGAGCCCGCGGCGACGGATCGAATCGGCGACACCGGGCAGCTCGCGGTCGAGTACCGCGAGGGTCGCCTCGGGTGTCCTGTCGGTGGGGGATGCTCCGGTGCCGCCGGTGGTGATGACCAGCGCGGGACTGCCGGTGAGGGCGTCGGCGAGGCCCGAGGAGATCTGCGCGTCGGCGTAGATCAGTGGTCCTCGTACGGAGAACCCGCGTGCGGTGAGCCACTGTTCGATGGTCGGACCGGTCTTGTCGTCGCGCGTGCCCGCGGCGACACCGGTCGAGGACACTACGACGACAGCGGAACGCGCTGATGCCGATTCGGTCGCGGGCACTGATGCGTCGTTCTGGTCAGGAGCATCGTCACGAACCCATCGTCCACGCTTGCCGCCCTCCTTCGACACCAGACGTACCCCGTTGAGTACCGCTGCGGGGTCGACCGCTTTGACCATGTCGTGCAGGGTTAGTCCGGCGACGGCCACAGCGGTGAGTGCCTCCATTTCGACCCCGGTCGGGCCGGTGGTCTTTGCGACCGCCTCGATCGTGATTGTCGTGTCGGTGAAACCGAACGTCACTTTCACCGTCGACAGGGCAAGCTGGTGGCACAGGGGAATCAGTTCCCACGTGCGCTTGGCGGCGCCGATGCCTGCGAGGCGGGCGGTGGCCAGTACGTCTGCCTTCGGCATGTCGTCGGCGCGGACGAGCGCGATCACCTCGGCGGTGGTCGCCAACTCGCCTGCAGCGACGGCGACTCGATGCGTATCGCTCTTCGTCGAGACGTCGACCATGCGCGCGCGGCCTTGATCGTCGAGGTGGCTCAATTCGCTCACAGGGGAAGCACTTTCACGAGATCTCCGGATACGAGGGTGGTGGTGTCGGGGTCGATGTCGATGAGCGCATCGGCGCTGGCCAGTCCGGCAACCAGGTGAGAACCGTGTCCGGGTAGCGGCACCACATTGTCGCCATCGAGACGGGCGCGCAGGAACTGACGACGGCCCGGGATGGACTCGAGTCCGCTCACGAGCGGCCGTGTGCCGGACGCGATTGCAGGCAGCCCCGCGATGTCGCGCAGGAGCGGACGGGCGAAGATCTCGAACGAGACCAGTGCGCTCACAGGGTTACCGGGGAACGTCAGGATCGGTACGCCATCGACGACGGCGGTGCCCTGCGGTCCGCCGGGTTGCATTGCCACCGACACGAAGGTGCCGCCGCGAGGCTCGAGGGTGTCCTTGACGACCTCGAAATCGCCCTTCGAGATGCCGCCGGAGGTGAAGACGACATCGGCGACGGCCACTGCGTGGGCGATCATGGCAGCGAACTCCTCGGGATCGTCCTCGCAGTGCGCGATCGAGGCGACCTCGGCGCCGTTCGCGGCGGCGCTCGCCGCGAGAGCGGGACCGTTCGAGTTGTAGATCTTCCCGGGCCCGAGTGCTTCGCCAGGGGTGACGAGCTCACTGCCGGTGGAGATCACCGCGACACGGGGACGGCCCCGAACAGGCACGTCGGTCAGGCCGACTGCGGCGAGGACCGAGATGTGCCGGGCCGCGAGAACCGTGCCTGCGGGGAGCAGAAGCTCCCCGGCGTGCACATCGCTGCCGGTCTCGCGCACGTACGTGCCGGGGGCGGCAGTGCGATGCACGGTGACGGTACCCGCCGCGTCGTCCGTCTCGGTGTCCTCGACCGGAACGACCGCATCGGCACACTCGGGGATCGGAGCACCGGTCATGATCTTGAGTGCGGCGCCTCCGGCCAGGGTGGAGACCGCGTCTCCGGCGGCGACGACGGCCTGCACGGTCAGAGTGACGGGCACGGAGGCGACCGACGCCGCGTCGACGGCGTAACCATCCATCTGAGAGTTCCGGAACGGAGGAAGCGAGATCGGTGCATGGACCGGTTCGGCCAGTGTCCGGCCCAGCGACCGTGCAAGGGGCACCTGGACAGAAGGTATCGACCGGAGCGGTTCGAGAAGCTCCGCTACGTGCTGTGCATGTTCCTCCACGGACCGCCTGCCGCCTGCCATGGCGACTACCGTACCGGTGCCGTTCGTGGCATTCATTCCGCCGGGCGCGTTCGATAGGCATACTGGCGGCATGAGGCCGGTGATTCTGTGACAGCAGTGGATGTGGGAATGCCGTCCGTGCGCGCCGCGACGGACCACGTATCCGATCGCCCCGACGTACCCGAACTCCTCGACCGCTTCGGGCGTGTCGCACGAGACCTCCGTGTCTCCCTCACCGAAAAATGTTCCCTGCGCTGCACCTACTGCATGCCCGAAGAAGGCCTTCCCCCGATCCCCCGTGAGCAACTGCTCACCGCCGACGAAATCGTGCGCCTCGTCGACATCGCCACCGGCCACCTCGGCGTACGCGAAGTACGGTTCACCGGCGGCGAACCCCTCATGCGCCGCGACCTCGAAGACATCATCGCCGGCTGCCGCCGCGTCGCCCCCCACGTACCACTGGCCCTGACCAGCAACGCCGTCGGACTCGCCCACCGCGCCCGAGGCCTGCGCGACGCCGGACTGTCCCGCATCAACATCTCCCTCGACACCATCGACCGCGATCACTTCGCCCGGCTGACCCGACGCGACCGCCTCGATTCGGTCCTCGCGGGCATCCGCGCGGCCGCGCAGGTGGGTTTGGCCAGGGTCAAGGTCAACGCGGTCCTGATGCCCGAGACCCTCGACGGCGCCGCCGACCTGCTGCGCTGGTGCCTCGACGAGGGCGTCGAACTGCGGTTCATCGAGGAGATGCCCCTCGACGCCGACCACGAATGGGCGCGGACGAACATGATCACCGCTGCGCGTCTGCTCGAGGTACTCGGTGCCCGGTTCACCCTCACCGAGACTGCGCGAGAGGACCCGTCGGCTCCCGCGGAACGCTGGTTCGTCGACGGTGGACCGGCGACGGTGGGGATCATCGCGTCGGTCACCCGGTCGTTCTGTTCGGACTGCGACCGCACCCGTCTGACGGCCGAGGGCACCGTCCGGTCGTGTCTGTTCAGCGATCGGGAGACCGATCTGCGGGCGGCGATCCGTGGTGGTGCGACCGACGACGAGCTTGCCGCGTTGTGGCGCGGCGCGATGTGGAACAAGTGGGCCGGACACGGCATCGACGCGGCGGGTTTCGTTCCGCCGGAACGCAGTATGGGAGCTATCGGTGGCTGATCAGACGACCGGGATCGAGGTGCGGTACTTCGCGGCAGCAGCGGACGCTGCGGGACGGGAGAAGGAGACGGTCGACCTCGCCGTCGGGTCCGACCTGGCGGCGCTGCGTGCGGCACTGATCGCACGCCACGGCGCCGACATGGAACGGGTCCTGTCGGTTGCTGCCTACCTGGTCGAGCCGGAAGCAGGTGGTGGCGAACTCACCCGCGATCTGAGCTTCCCCGCGGGAGCGAAGGTGGACGTGCTGCCACCCTTCGCCGGCGGGTAGCGCTCAGCGCCACCAGGTGTCGAGCGGAGCGACCGGTACGGTGCGCTTGTGCCTCGTCGCAAGGAACACACGCTCGACTTTCTCCGCTAGTTCCGCCGTGACGTCCTTGCCTTCGAGGTAGTCGTCGATCTCGGCGTAGGTCATACCGAGCGCGACCTCGTCGGGTAGGGCGGGCTTGTCGTCTTCGAGATCCGCGGTCGGAACCTTCTGCCACGTGCTGTCCGGCGCTCCGAGCTCACGCAGGAGCGCCGCGCCCTGCCTCTTCGTCAGGCCCGTGAGCGGTGTGACGTCCGCACCGCCGTCCCCGAACTTCGTGAAGAAACCGGTGACGGCTTCCGCCGCGTGGTCGGTACCGATCACCAGGTGCCCGAGCTCGCCCGCGATAGCGTACTGCAGAATCATTCGCTCGCGGGCCTTGATATTGCCGCGGACGAAGTCGCGGAGGGTGGCGGTGTCTCCGAGGAGTTCGCGAATGCCCTGTGCTGCTTCTGCGGCACTCGCGTCCGCTCCGGGTTTGACGTTGATGCGGAAATCGCGGTCGGGCTCGATGAAATCGAGCGCGATCCGCGCATCGTGTTCGTCGGCCTGCTCACCGTAGGGGAGGCGAACTGCGACGAACTCGGCTTCGTGCCCGTCTGCACGCAATGCCTCGACTGCGAGCTGCGCAAGGCGGCCCGCCAAGGTGCTGTCCTGCCCTCCGCTGACTCCGAGCACAAGGCCTCTCGCCGGAGTGCTGCGCAGATAGTCTGCGAGAAACCGCACACGCGTGTCGATTTCGGCCTTCGGGTCGATGGTGGGCCGGACTCCGAGTTCATCGATAATGCGATCGCGAAGATTCTCCATGCGGGAACTCTAGCGGGCATGTCGCCGCCGTGCGATGCGCCGCGATACGGTGCTGCAAACTGGTTGTTGCTGCACCGGGTGGTGCGCGCGCAACGGATCGGACCGGGAAGGGCAGCGTATGAAGGGGATTCTCGTCGTGTCCGCGACGAAGGCCGAAGCGGCGCATGTGGCCGACCGATACGACGTCCTCATCACCGGCATCGGGAAGGTCACCGCGGCAGTTGCGGTCACTGCGGCGCTTGCGCGCTACCCCGAAGGCGCACGGCCACTCGTCGTCAACATCGGCACGGCGGGTGCACTGCACGGTCATCACGGCGGACTCTACGTGCCGTCGACAGTGATCAATCACGACATCAGCAGCAAGGTACTGCGCAGTCTCGGGCATCCGGTCGCGGATGCCCTCTCGGTCGATGAGGGTGACGGTACCGTCCTCGCGACGGGCGACACTTTCGTCTCCGACGCAGAGGTTCGTGACGCGTTGGCAGCGCGTGCTGATCTCGTCGACATGGAAGGGTTCGCGGTCGCGTCCGCTGCGTGCCATATGGGGGCGCGAGCGCGGTTGGTGAAGTACGTCAGCGACCACGCCGACGACTCGGCAATGGACTGGCCGAACCAGATCGACGTCGCCGGACGGGCCCTCGCGCAGTGGCTCGAGGAGCGGTTCTGACGACTCGGCGGCCTAGCGGGCGCGGTAGCCCAGCCCATCGACACCATTCGACGCGGTGAGCGTCATCTCCGCCCCGTCGATCACATAGGTCGTTTCACCCGAGAGGACCGCGAGGACGTGGTTCTCGATCTCGGTGAGCGCCGCGTCGGTGCAGGCGGCGCGAGTGGTCGCCAGCGGACCGAACACGAGGGTGCCATCGCCGACTTCGGCGGTTCCGGTGAAGCGGTTGCATCCGGTGCTGCCCGAGACCTGTCCGTCCTCGGTGACCACCAGTTCGGGGGCGGTCTCATCCAGCGCCGCCGACGACATGACCGCGTCGGAGGTGCGCATGGTTGTGACGAACCATTCGGTTCCGCTGATCGGCCGGTCGGGGTCGACGACCTTCTTGTCGGTGAGAAAGACCGTCGTCCCGTCGCCGGTGAGGGTGAGCGCATCGCCGTCGAGGCTCCACCGCGGAGACGCGGCGACGAGGGAACTCAGCCATCCGTCGGCTCCGTCGCGAGGGGGCGGGCACGCCATCATCGTGCTCGCAAGATCAGGCGCACGCAGGGTGCTGTCCGCGAGATCGGCCGCACCGGCGAAGCGGTTGCACCCTGCGGTCGCGGCGAGTCGGCCGGGTTCCGGGAATTCCACGACGAGTGGCCCACCGCCGGGAATCGGGCTGCCGTTCACCTCGGTCGAGATGAACGTGCGACCGGTGAGATCGTCGGCAGAACCGGATCCGGAGGGATCGGATGCGCCGGTGCTGCAGGCGGAGACAGCGACTGCCACGGAACAGAGTGTGAGGACGCCGAGGACTCGATTCATCCCCTCACGCTACTCATTTCCCCACGCTGCAGGGACCGCGTCCAGCTGGAGCGGCGGAAACCATCCGAACCCGATGGCGCTCATCCGGGGAGCTCTGTACCCGCAATGCCGTCGCCGGTGACGACCCTGTGCGCGAGGTCGGCCCAGTTGTCGGCGAGCTGTCCCAGTGGATAGCCGAGTTCGTGCCACTGGTACAGGATCAGGCCGGGGTCCAGTGCTGCCAGCAGTGAGTGGGCGAGCAAGCGGGAGCGGCTGCCCATCCCGATCGTGCGCAGCAGCATCTCGATGTGGATGAGCGAAACCTGCCGGGGGGCGTTGCCGTGACGGGTCTCGGTCGAACTCTCCGCTGCGCGGAGCAGTTCTCCCTGGACTTCGACGAGTTCGATGCGTGCTCGCCCGAATGCGATCAGTCGCGCAATCGGCTCGGCGTCGGGCCCGAGTGGGGGAGGACCGTGCATGCAGGCGTGCTGGAATGCGGATTCGCTGTGGTCGAGGAGTGCGGCCATGAGGCCCGCGCGTGAGCCGAACCGACGGAACACCGTGCCCTTGCCGACGCCGGCGCGAGCTGCAACAGCATCCATGGTCACCGCGTCGGGTCCACGCTCGGCGACGAGCAGCGCTGCGGCGTCGAGGAGCCGTTGCCGGTTGCGCGCGGCGTCACATCGCTCGATGCTCTCGTCGGCGAGAGGGACCGGAATGTTCACAAGGTCACACTTTAGCGGATGGGGAAGATAAGTGGACCGCGGTCCGTTTATGCTCGTGTAGTTGCCTCGCCCCGGACGTCCGTCCCAGAACCCAAGGATTTCGAACATGGCCCAGACCCGAGTTCTCGCCCTCGTCGGCAGCCTGCGTACCGCAGCTGTCACCCGCCAGCTTGCGGAGACCGCCGTCGCAGTTTCCCCCGACGAAGTCGAGGTCACCGTGTACGAGGGCCTCGCAGACGTCCCCTTCTACAACGAAGATCTCGACGGTGACACCGTTCCGGCTGCTGCTGTTGCGCTGCGCGATGCTGCCGCGGACGCGGACGCGTTCCTGCTCGTCACGCCCGAGTACAACGGCACCATCTCCGCCGTTCTCAAGAACGCCATCGATTGGCTCTCCCGGCCGTACGGTGTGGGTGCGATGACAGGTAAGCCGGTCGCGGTTGTGAGCCAGTCACCGAGCCAGAATGCAGGCAAATGGGCTCTCGAAGACACGACGAAGGCTGCCGGCATCGCCGGTGGCAAGGTCATCGAGGGTGGATCGCTCACGATCGGAGAGACGTTCGGTAAGTTCGGCGAGGCGCATGCCAAGGAGCACGCCCAGACCGCCGATCAGATTTCTGCCGTGGTGGTCGCACTCGCCGATGCGAAGGCAGCTCTCGCCAGCGCCTGATCACGACTGTCGCATGGGCACGGGCCGGAAACCTCAGAGGTTTCCGGCCCGTTTCCATGTCGATATCGGAGCGCGTCGACGCCGGGGTGCTCACAGTCAGCCGAGCGCGTCGACGATGCGATCGATGACGTTGGTGGCGCTGTAGTAGTCGAGGCGGAAGCTGTCGTAGCCGAGGGCGTGCACCGAGTCGTTCCGGACCGACTTCGTCTCGGCCAGAGTGGGATCGGCCTTCAAGCGATCGGCGTCCTCCGGTAGGGCGTTGATGATGAACGTGTTCCCTCCGGTCAGCGCCAGCGACAGGTTCTCGGTCGCCACGGCGATGATGTCCGAGCGTCCCGCAGCGGCTGCTCCTGCCGTCTCGGGAACGGACGCGATCTCGAAACCCAGCCGGGTGGCGAGGCGGCCCTGAGCGGACTCGCCGGTGAAGACCCGGGAATCCTCTGGGGAGTTGTAGGTGAGGATGCTCACCGTGTTCTCTTCGGCGATTGCGGGTGCGATCGCGGTCTTCGCTTCGTCGACCTTGGTGTCGAACTCGTCAAGAAGCTCGTCAGCCCGCTCCTCTGCGCCGACGGCCTCGGCCATCTGCATGGTCAGGTCCTGCCACGACTTGTCCGAGTAGTCGTAGACGAGAGTCGGTGCAATCCGGGAGAGAAGTTCGACCTGATCGAGTGTGGAATCGGCACCGCTGGACGAGACGACGATGAGATCCGGTGCCGCTGCGGTGATCGCCTCGATATTGGGCTCGCCCTGGTAGAGGGTCTCGACGTCGCGGTCGGCTGCGATATCGGCCCATTGTGTGAACAGGCCGTTCTCGTCGGTCACTGTGCTCGGCGGCTGCGCGGCGGTGCCGTACAGCGGTGCATCGAGGGCGAGCAGGGTGCCGGTCAGGGTCACGCTCGTCGACACGATCCGCTCGGGTTGGGTGTCGAGGGTGACGGGACCCTCGGCGGTCTCCACGGTGCGCGGCCATTCCCCGCTCGATTGGGTGGCAGGCGTCGAAGCGTCCTCATTCGACTCGGGAGCGGACGAGCACGCCGTCATGGTGACTCCGAGAGCCAGGGCGCCGGCGGCTGCCACCAGACGGGCGCCGCGACTACTGCGGCGGTGCAATGTTGTGGACAAGATCTTCCTCCTGCGTGCTGATGCCGAGACCGGCATTGCAATCCTACGGTTAGGGCAGCGTTACCTAAGTCGAGGGGTTGCCATGGCTCGATATCCACGATTCCGCCAGCGAACGATTGGATCGAGTCGCCGACGGGAATGCCCAGTGCACAGCCCACGGTTCGGAAGGTTCGCTCATGGCAACGGAAAACGTATCGGCCTCTGCCTCGAACGGGTACGAGCGCGACATAACGCTCCACGTCGACGGCGCAGAACGGCTCGTCAGGGTCGATGTACGTACCACTGTTCTCGACGCGCTTCGCGATCGCCTCGACGTCATCTCTGCGAAGAAAGGGTGCGATCACGGTCAGTGCGGGTCGTGCACTGTACTGCTCGACGGCCGCCGTGCCGTGACATGTCTCGCGCTCGCGGTCTCCCACGAGGGGGCGCATATCGTCACCGCCTCCGGACTGTCCTCTGACGGCGAGTTGCATCCACTTCAGCAGCGGTTCATCGACGACGATGCGTTCCAGTGCGGGTACTGCACGCCCGGCCAGATCTGTTCTGCAGTCGGGATGCTCGACGAGGCTGCGCACGGAGATCCCAGCTACATCACCGAGGATCTCGCCTCGACTGTCGCTCTCGACGGCAACGAGATCCGCGAGCGAATGAGCGGAAACCTGTGCCGGTGCGGGGCGTATCCGAACATCGTTGCTGCGATCGCCGAAGTCGCGGGCGAAAGACCGGGCGTATCGACCGGAGGGCGCGAGTGATGAAGCTGCTGCGCTACGAACGGGCTGCGGACCCCGCCGGTGCGGTCGCGCGCGTCCACGACAACCCCGATGCCACATTTCTTGCAGGAGGGACCAATCTCGTCGACAACCTGAAACTCGGAGTCGAGACACCCGGCCTACTGGTCGATATCTCGCGACTGCCGCTCGACGACATCGTCGAGGCTGCGGATGGTGGTGTCCGCATCGGCGCCAACGTGCGGAACAGCGATCTCGCCGCGCATCCGGTGGTGCGGCAGCGCTATCCGATGCTGGCCCGTGCGTTGCTCTCGGGCGCTTCGCCGCAGCTGAGGAATTCGGCGACCACGGGAGGCAACCTTCTGCAGCGCACCCGGTGTGTGTACTTCCGCGACCTGTCGACGCCGTGTAACAAGCGCGAACCCGGCAGCGGATGTTCGGCCCTCGGCGGCTACACGCGGTATCACGCGCTGTTCGGGGCGTCCGATCGATGCGTCGCGACCCACCCGTCCGACATGGCGGTGGCGATGCTCGCTCTCGACGCCGAAGCCGTCGTCCTCGGTCCGGAAGGTGAACGGGCCGTCCCGATCGAAGAGTTGTACCGACTGCCCGGGGACACACCCGAACTGGACACCACTCTCGCCCGCGACGACCTCGTCGTGGGCGTCCATATTCCCGCACCGCAGGGTAGCGCCTCTGCCTACCGCAAAGTGCGAGATCGCGCAGCGTTTGCGTTCGCCCTGGTGTCGGTCGCGGCCGAACTGACCGTGAGCGACGGTGCGATCAGTGGCTGCCGACTCGCGTTCGGTGGAGTGTCGCACAGGCCATGGCGTGCACACCGTGCCGAGGAGACGCTGCTCGGGCAGTCCCCCAGTGACGAGGCGTTCACCGCGGCAGCAGACGCCGAACTCGCCGCCGCCCGGCCGGTCGACGGGAACGCCTTCAAGGTGACGTTGCTGCGGCGCACCGTTGTCGCTGTCCTGCGCGACCTCGCCCACCGCATCTCTGGGGAGGAGTCCGCATGAGTCGCCTCGAAAACCGTGCCATCGGCACGTCGACTGCACGGGTGGACGGATCGAGAAAGGTGACGGGAACCGCGCCGTACGCATACGAGCATCACGTTTCCGATCCCGCGTATCTCGTACCTGCGACCGCGACGATCGCCCGCGGCCGTGTGCGGAGCATCGACACGGCAGCGGCACGGGCGGTTCCCGGGGTGCTGGCCGTGCTCACTCCTTTCGATGCCCCGCGTCTGACAGCCGAAGCAGAAGGCGAGTACGTCGTCCTTCAGAGCCCGGATGTCCTGTATCGGGGGCAGATGGTTGCGGCTGTGATCGCGGAGACACCCGAAGTGGCCAGGCAGGCGTGCGATCTGTTGAGCATCGACTACGCGCCGCAGCCGCATGACGTGGGATTCCGGCACGATCATCCCGCGATGTATGCGCCGGAGAAAGCCAATGGCGGTTATCCCGCAGACAGCGAACGCGGCGACGTCGGCGCTGCGTTCGGTGCTGCCGACATCGTTGTTGACCAGTGGTATTCGACCCCCGAGGAACACAACAATCCGCTCGAACCACACACGGTGGTGGCGTTGTGGGAACACGACGAATTGACGCTCTACGATTCGACTCAGCACCCGCATGGAGTGGTGGACGCACTCGCGCCCGTTCTGGGAATCGACCCCGCGAAGATCCGCGTGATCTGCCCGTACATCGGTGGGGGATTCGGATCGAAGGGCGCGCCCCATGCGCACGACGTGCTCGCTGCCATGGCCGCACGCGCGCTGCCGGGACGCGCGGTGAAGTTCGCGGTCTCACGGCAGGACATGTTCGGCTACGTCGGCTATCGAGCCCCGACGTCGTCACATGTGCGTATCGCGGCCGATCGCGACGGCAGGATCGAGGGAATGGTCCACGAGGCATACACGCAGTCGTCGCACGTCGCGGAGTTCGTCGAGCAGGCCGCGGTGTCGGCCAGGAGCCTGTACCGGGTACCGAACCTGAGGACCACCCACCGGGCGGTGGCGTTGGACGTGCCCGCGCCGTTCTGGATGCGGGCTCCCGGTGAGGCGCCCGGTATGTACGCCGGGGAAGTTGCGATGGACGAACTCGCGACCGCGTGCGGAATCGACCCGATCGACCTGCGGATTCGCAACGAACCCGAGGTGGACCCGGAGACCGGGAAGCCGTGGTCGTCGCGGAGGCTGGTCGAGTGCCTCCAGGAGGGTGCACGACGGTTCGGATGGGATCCGGACGATCGCGAACCGGGGCTTCGGCGTCACGGGCCGTGGCTCACCGGCACGGGTGTCGCGGTCGCCACATATCCGCACATGGTGAATCCCGGCTCGGAAGCAACGATCCATCACGAAGGCGACGACCGGTTCGTTGTGCGGATCGCTGCAGCGGACCTGGGGACAGGTGCGTGGACGGCCTTGACCCTCATTGCCGCGGACGCGCTCGGCTGCGACGTGGAGAACGTGCGCGTCGAGATCGGCGACAGCGCGTTGCCCAACGCGACCGTCGCCGGAGGTTCGTCGGGTACCTCGTCGTGGGGCACCGCGATCGTCACGGCTGCCGAGGAATTCCGGAAACGATTCGGAGACCGACCTGAAGCCGGCGCCGAAGTGACAGCGACCGCAGGCGAGAATCGAGAACTCGAGCATCACCGAGCTCAGTCGTTCGGCGCACATTTCGTGGAGGTCCACGTCGATTCCGACACCGGTGAGATCAGGGTGCCGAGAATGCTGGGAATGTTCTCCGTGGGGCGGGTGATCAATCCACGTACGGCCCGCTCGCAGTTCATCGGGGGAATGTGCTTCGGCATCTCGATGGCGCTTTTCGAGGAAAGCGTTCGTGACGATCGTTTCGGGCACGTCGTGAATCATGATCTGGCGGAGTATCACGTGCCCACGCACGCCGACATCGGCAACATCGACGCCGGGTGGCTCGATGAGGACGATATGCGAGCCACACCAACGGGGTCGCGAGGTGTCGGGGAGATCGGCATCGTCGGGAGTGCAGCTGCTGTCGTCAACGCGTTGTGGCACGCGACGGGAGTTCGGGTGAGAGATCTGCCCGCACGTCTCGAGGACGTGTTCGAGGCGCTGCCCTGATCGCAATGGTGACGCGACCCACCGCACTTGTCGGTGGGTCGCGTCACACTGTGCGGAAACGCCCGTGAAAGGCGGGTGCCGACACGCCGCCCGAGCACCTGATCCGGAGGCGAGAAAGTCAGGCGACCTGCGAATATCAAGAATGTAACTCACAACATCCTGGGTTCTATGTATCCGTCGGGCACAAGGTGTAGTGTCTAGACCGTTGGAGGCCCACAACGTGATCGATCTCTCGGGGAAGTGGGATCGAGTCGGTTCGATGGGCGTTCCTCCGTCGCGCAGCAGTCAGTCGTCCGGCCGGTCAGGGCCGTGTGAAAGAGGGGTTTTCATGAGCATCACCGTCTACACCAAGCCTGCTTGCGTCCAGTGCAATGCCACCTATCGCGCCCTCGACAAGGCCGGTATCGACTACTCGGTCGTCGACATCTCCGAGGACCCCGAAGCCCGCGATTATGTGATGGCGCTGGGCTACCTCCAGGCGCCTGTCGTGGTGGCCGGCGAGGATCACTGGTCCGGGTTCCGTCCGGATCGCATCAAGGCTCTCGCGGTCGCAGCCTGATTCCACTCGGATCGCTGCAGCAGTGCGGCATCGTATGCCGAGCCGGACTTCGTAATCGACCGAAAAGTTGGTGAGTACCGATGACCTCGCAGGGGTCTACCCCGCGGACGTCTCTGGTGTACTTCTCGAGCGCATCCGAGAACACCCACAGGTTCGTGCAGAAACTCGGGATTCCGGCCGTCCGGATCCCGCTGCATGACCGTGAAGGCACGTTCGAGGTCCGAGATCCGTACGTGTTGATCCTGCCCACTTACGGAGGCGGCACCACCGTCACCGGCCGCGACACGAATTTCGTGCCGAAACAGGTGATCCGCTTCTTGAACCACGAGCACAACCGGAGTCTTATTCGCGGTGTGATCGCGGCGGGGAACACCAACTTCGGCGAATCATTCTGTTTCGCGGGCGACATCGTTTCGCGAAAGTGCAAGGTGCCGTATCTGTATCGGTTCGAACTGATGGGCACAGCCGACGACGTGGAGCGTGTCCGTGATGGTCTCGCGCAATTCTGGGGTCAGAGCCTTCAGACCGCATAACGCTACAGGCGGGTCTCGACCCGCAGTTCTCGAGGACCGCGCGCCCGCCGGCGGCGCGGCTGATTTTCATACCTTCCGATATGTAGGGGCAGCACTGTGACCATTACCGATCCCGCTCGGACCACGAGCTCCGCGGCAGACGAGTCGCTCGACTACCACGCACTCAACGCGATGTTGAACCTGTACGGTCCGAACGGCGAGATCCAGTTCGACAAGGACGTGGCCGCTGCGCGCCAGTACTTCCTGCAGCACGTCAATCAGAACACCGTGTTCTTCCACAACATCGACGAGAAGCTCGACTATCTCGTCGAGGAGAAGTACTACGAGCCGGAGGTTCTGGACAAGTACTCGCGCGACTTCGTCAAATCACTGTTCCAGCAGGCATACTCGAAGAAGTTCCGTTTCCCGACGTTCCTCGGTGCGTTCAAGTACTACACCTCGTACACGCTCAAGACCTTCGACGGCAAGCGCTACCTCGAGCGGTTCGAGGACCGCGTCTGCATGGTTGCGCTGACCCTCGCCGACGGCGACGAGATCCTTGCCCGTCACCTCGTCGACGAGATCATCTCCGGTCGATTCCAGCCGGCGACCCCCACGTTCCTCAACTCCGGAAAGAAGCAGCGCGGCGAGCCGGTGAGTTGCTTCCTCCTTCGTATCGAGGACAACATGGAGTCGATCGGTCGCTCGATCAACTCGGCACTGCAGCTGTCGAAGCGCGGTGGTGGAGTTGCATTGCTGCTCACCAATATTCGTGAGCACGGCGCGCCGATCAAGAAGATCGAGAACCAGTCCTCGGGCGTCATCCCGATCATGAAGCTGCTCGAGGATTCGTTCTCGTACGCCAATCAGCTCGGCGCACGTCAGGGTGCCGGTGCGGTGTATCTGCACGCCCATCACCCCGACATCTACCGCTTCCTCGACACCAAGCGTGAGAACGCCGACGAGAAGATCCGCATCAAGACGCTGTCGCTCGGCGTCGTGATCCCCGACATCACCTTCGAACTGGCGAAGCGGAACGAGGACATGTACCTGTTCTCGCCGTACGACGTCGAGCGGGTCTACGGCAAGCCGTTCGCCGATATCGACGTAACTGAGAAGTACTACGAGATGGTCGACGACAAGCGCATCCGCAAGTCGAAGATCAAGGCCCGCGAGTTCTTCCAGACGGTCGCAGAACTGCAGTTCGAATCCGGCTACCCGTATGTGATGTTCGAGGACACCGTCAACCGGGCGAATCCCATCGCGGGCAAGATCACCCACTCGAATCTGTGCTCCGAGATCCTTCAGGTCTCGACGCCGTCGGAGTTCAACGACGACCTGTCCTACAGCCATGTGGGCAAGGACATCTCTTGCAACCTCGGCTCGCTCAACATCGCGAAGACCATGGACTCGCCCGACTTCTCGCAGACCATCGAGGTCGCGATCCGCGGCCTGACGGCGGTCTCCGATCAGACGAGCATCGCGTCGGTGCCGTCGATCGAGAAGGGCAACAACGAGTCCCACGCCATCGGCCTCGGCCAGATGAACCTGCACGGCTACCTGGCGCGCGAGCGCATCTACTACGGTTCGGCCGAGGGTATCGACTTCACGAACATCTACTTCTATACGGTGCTGTTCCACGCGCTGCGCGCATCGAACCGGATCGCCATCGAACGCGGCACCCATTTCAAGGGGTTCCCGGAGTCGAAGTACGCGTCGGGTGAGTTCTTCGACAAGTACACCGAGCAGGCCTGGGAGCCGGAGACGGATCGCGTGCGCGCCCTGTTCGCCGACGCAGGCGTGACCATCCCCACCCAGAGCGACTGGCGCGAGCTGAAGGCGTCGGTACAGGAGCACGGCATCTACAACCAGAATCTGCAGGCCGTCCCGCCGACCGGATCGATCTCGTACATCAACAACTCCACCAGCTCTATCCACCCGGTGGCGTCGAAGGTCGAGATCCGCAAGGAAGGCAAGATCGGTCGCGTCTACTATCCCGCGCCGTACCTGACCAACGACAACCTGGACTACTACCAGGACGCGTACGAGATCGGGTACGAGAAGATCATCGACACCTACGCGGCGGCCACACAGCACGTCGATCAAGGTCTGTCGCTGACACTGTTCTTCAAGGACACCGTCACCACACGAGACGTGAACAAGGCTCAGATCTACGCGTGGCGCAAGGGAATCAAGACGTTGTACTACATCCGGCTTCGTCAGATGGCGCTCGAAGGGACCGAGGTGGAGAACTGCGTGTCCTGCATGTTGTGACCTCTGTCGAGACAGTCCTTGCACCAGCACACAATTCAGGTAGGTAACCGATGACTACAGCAGCGCACACGCCGGCCGACGGCACACGCGTCAAGCTGATCGATCGCGTCTCCGCGATCAACTGGAACCGCGTCCCCGACGAGAAGGACTCCGAGGTGTGGGATCGCCTCACCGGCAACTTCTGGCTGCCCGAGAAGGTGCCGGTGTCCAACGACATTCCGTCGTGGGGCACGCTCACCGAATACGAGCAGCAGCTCACCATGCGGGTGTTCACCGGCCTGACCCTGCTCGACACGATCCAGGGCACCGTCGGTGCCGTGTCGCTGATCCCCGACGCGGTCACGCCGCATGAGGAGGCGGTGCTGACCAACATCGCTTTCATGGAGTCCGTGCACGCCAAGAGCTACTCGCAGATCTTCTCCACGCTGTGCTCGACCCGTCAGATCGATGATGCGTTCCGGTGGTCGGAGGAGAACGAGCACCTGCAGCGCAAGGCCCAGATCATCCTCGATTACTACCAGGGGGACGATCCGCTCAAGCGGAAGGCGGCCTCGACGCTGCTCGAGTCGTTCCTGTTCTACTCGGGTTTCTATCTTCCGATGTACTGGTCATCGCGCGCGAAGCTCACCAACACCGCCGACGTGATCCGTCTGATCATCCGCGATGAGGCCGTGCACGGCTACTACATCGGTTACAAGTACCAGAAGGGCCTCGAACAGGTTTCGCAGGCCGAGCGTGACGAACTCAAGGACTGGGTCTTCGACCTGTTGCTCGAGCTGTACGACAACGAGACCCACTACACCTCGGATCTGTACGACGAGGTCGGTCTCACCGAGGACGTCAAGAAGTTCCTGCGCTACAACGCCAACAAGGCGCTGATGAACCTCGGCTACGAGGCGTTGTTCCCGAAGGACGAGGCCGACGTCAACCCGGCGATTCTGTCGGCACTGTCCCCGAACGCCGACGAGAACCACGACTTCTTCTCGGGGTCGGGAAGCTCGTATGTGATCGGCAAGGCCGTCGTCACGGAGGACGACGACTGGGACTTCTGATCCGGCTGCCACATCCGGTTCGACCGTATGACTGCGGCCGAATGTCGTTCTTTTCGGACGGCGTTCGGCCGCAGCGATGTTCGGGGCGGGTCAGGGGCTCCGGAACCAGGCCTCGGGACGGCCGGCGAGCGCCCTCTCCAACCGTAGCGCCGACGTGGTCGTGAGCGGTGTGGGCAGCTCGTCGGGTGCGAACCACGCCACCTCGAGATTCTCGTCGTCGGCGACCCGGGCCGCTCCGCCGGTCGCGCGCATCACGAACGACACGTCCAGATATTGCGCGACGTCCCCGTTGGGATAGGTGATCGGCTCGGTGACGTCGACGCTCGTGAGCCGGAGCACCTCGGCGTCGACCCCCGTTTCCTCCGCCACTTCGCGGACTGCCGCCGCGGCCGGTTCCTCACCGGGCTCGAGGATGCCCGACACCACCGCCCACTTGCCGTTGTCGGCGCGGCGGGTGAGCAGGACACGGCCGTCGTCGCCGAGCACAATTGCGCTCACCCCGGACAACCACAGCGGATCATGGCCGACGTGAGTGCGGAGGGCAGCGACGAAATCAGGGATGGGCATGAGTCCGTCCCAGCACGTCAGAAGTGGAACGACACAGGGGACGCGGTCTGCCCCGAGTAGGGCAGCAGGACGGTCGGCTGCAGGGGCACCGTGAACCGGGCGGGCACATTGCTCCACTGGGTGCGTCCGCCCTCGGCGGGTGTATCGAGGCGGGCCAGTGTGATGCGGCTCATCGAGTCGCTGCCGACCTGATCGCCGGTCGATGATTCCGCGGTCAGGTAGGTGCCGTCGGCAGTGAACTCGATCCAAGGATTCGCGAGGGCGATCTCGAGCAGATGGAAGCGCGTGAACGACACGACCGTGCCGCGGTACTCGATGCGTCCGAGGCCGGTGTTCTTGTCCATCCGCGCCTCGGAGAGCTCGAAGGTCATCGTTCCGTCGTCTCGAACCGAGGCGCCGTCGCGGCCCACGACCGAGCCCTGGGTGGTTCCCGTGACGAGATCGTTGTAGCCGGGGGCGAATCCCCACACGAGGTCCTGGGACGGCGCAACCGGAGCGTTCGGGCCGGGGGAGGGGTCGAAGTTCACCGGGACCGACAACTCCTGCTCGGCGTTGACCGCATCGGCCGCGCCGAAGGTGTAGATGCCGTACCGGGCATCGTCGGGAACGGTCTCGGGCGCGTCGATGGTGATCGTGGCCGTGAACGATCCGTCGTCGGCGAGCGGAACCCACTGCTGCCGCACCGTGCGGCGCATGTCGAACGGTCGATCCGGAACCTGGTTCAATGCACGTTCCGACAACACCCACGCGTTGGTGGAGCGCACCGTGGCGCGACTCTCGGTGGGGGCGTCCTCGGACGGGCGCCAGTGCTCGGAGAAACCGCCGAACGAGACGAAGGTGCCGTGCGGAACACCGGGCGGCACCGGTAGCGGCAGCCCGCCGGTGCGGTTGGCCTCGGGGTCGAACCCGGTACCGCGGACGACCACCGTGTCGCCTTCGTGGACGGGAGCGTCGCCGAGAGGAGTCGTACCGTCGGCGGCGAATACCTCGATGTCCGGCCGGTCGGCAGGCTGGGCGGCTACCGGCGCGACAGCCAGTGTGCCCAGTGTGAGTGCGCCCGCGAGAGTGATGCCGATCCGGCGGACACCTGCAGTGTTGTCAGTTCGAATAGCCATTGAGTGTGTGCCTCAGATCTGTCAGTACTGCGTGGGCCGCGACCGGGCCGGGCGTGGACCACACCTCGTCCGAGACGGAGAACAGCCGGTTGTCGGTGACGGCACCGAGATCGAGCCACTCGTCCCGCTTCATGTACTCCGTACCCCGATCGAGGCCGTTCTGTCCGGCGAATCGGACGAAAATCACATCTCCGTCAGCGGGCGATGGGTCCTCTGTGTCGAGTTGTCGGAAGGCGCGGCCGTCCTCGACCCCGAACCGCTGCGGTGCAGGCCTCTCTGCCCCGAGGTCGGCGAGGACCTGACCGGCGAACGACGCGGTGCCGTCGATGGTGGGTTCGTCGCCGGTGAAGCGCACGAGAGACGCTTGTGTCTGCGACGAGGTGAGTTCGCGTCCGAGTTCGGTCGCTGCGACGGAGTACTCCTCGAGCACCCTGCGTGCCGCTTCGGAACGGCCCAGCGACTCGCCGACGCGCTCGAACTGCTGCCGCCAGAACACCTGGTCGGATCCGACGACGACGGTCGGTGCGACGGACGACAACGAGTCGTAGAGTCCCGTGTCGGCCGCTGCGCCGATGATGAGATCCGGTCGGGCCTGCTCGATCGCAGCGAGATCGGGGGAGCCGGCCGAACCGATCGCGGGAATCTCCGAGACACCCGTGCCGAGGTATTCGGGACGTTCGTCCGCGGCGATGCTCACACCGACGACGCGTTCCCACAGTCCCAGTGCACACACGGCGTCAAGTGACGCTGTGTCGAGGACCACGATCCGCTGCGGATCGTTCGGGACCTCGGATACGCCGGCGGTGTGGATGACTCCGTGCGTGCCGCCGGCGGGTAGGCCCGGGTCGGTGGGGCTCGGCAGCGCGCACGCCGTCGTCGTGTCGCGTTCGATACCCACCACGGCGGCGCCGGCGATGCGGGTGGTGGTGCGCACGATCTCGGAGGCCGGGTCGTCGGCCGGAGCCGAACAGCCGGCGACCGTGAGCGCGGCCGTGGCGGCGGCGAGAGCGACGATGCGGACACGGTGCGCGGGCAATTCCACCACTTCCTCTAGAGGGGACGAATCAGGTTATCGCTTGTGCAGATCGGCCCCGGCGATCCTGCCACAGTGGGCCGCGTCGAGAACGTTGCTCTACGCGGGCACTTCTCCGCGAAGTGATGTGCGTCACTCGGGGTGTGTGACGTGCTGGACGCGGCGATTCGCTCGTGTGCGAATCGCGGGTTCAGCGGTAGTGTGGCGGCCGAGTACGACAGCGAGTAGGACCCGGTTAACGAGTGGTGCGCGCACGGTCTACGATTCGATGAGCGCAAGCCAGAGAGACCGTTCGCCTCCAGCCCGAGTCGAGCGCGCATTCAGGAGGATTAGTGACTGCCGTAGCGCCCCAGCCAGTCCCAGAGATAGCTGCAGCAAGGCCATACCCGCCGCGGCAGGGACCAAAGGGTTCGTTCATCTACAAGATGATCACCACCACAGATCCCAAGGATCTGGGGATCATGTACTTGATCACCTCGGTTTCGTTCTTCCTCATCGGTGGCCTCATGGCCCTCCTGATGCGCACCGAACTCGCGGTTCCGGGCCTGCAGTTCCTGTCGAACGAGCAGTTCAACCAGCTGTTCACCATGCACGGCACGATCATGCTGCTCATGTACGCGACGCCGGTCGTGTTCGCGTTCGCGAACTACATCCTGCCGCTGCAGATCGGTGCGCCCGACGTGGCGTTCCCGCGTCTGAACGCGTTCAGCTACTGGCTGTACCTGTTCGGCGCGACGATCGTGATGCTCGGTTTCGTGACCCCCGGCGGCGCTGCCGACTTCGGCTGGACGGCATACACGCCGCTCACCAGTGAGCTGCACTCCCCGGGTGTCGGCGCGGACTTCTGGATCCTCGGCCTCGGTGTCATGGGCCTGGGCACCATCCTCGGTGGCGTCAACTTCATCACCACCGTCGTGTGCCTCCGTGCTCCCGGTATGACGATGTTCCGGATGCCGATCTTCACCTGGAACATCCTGATCACCAGCATCCTGATCCTGCTGGTCTTCCCGCTGCTGACCGCCGCTTTCATGGGCCTGTTCGTCGACCGTCACCTCGGTGGTCACATCTACGACCCGGCCACCGGTGGTGTCCTCTTGTGGCAGCACCTGTTCTGGTTCTTCGGCCACCCCGAGGTCTACGTCATCGCGCTGCCGTTCTTCGGCATCGTCTCCGAGATCTTCCCGGTCTTCAGCCGCAAGCCGATCTTCGGTTACACCGGCCTCGTCTACGCGACGATCGGCATCGCTGCGCTCTCCATCGCCGTGTGGGCTCACCACATGTACGCAACCGGCGCGGTGCTGCTCCCGTACTTCTCGTTCATGACGTTCCTGATCGCTGTGCCGACGGGCGTGAAGTTCTTCAACTGGATCGGCACCATGTGGCGAGGTCAGATGACGTTCGAGACACCGATGTTGTTCTCGGTCGGCTTCCTGATCACCTTCCTGTTCGGCGGTCTGTCCGGCGTCATCCTCGCGAGCCCTCCGCTGGACTTCCACCTGCACGACACCTACTTCGTCGTCGCGCACTTCCACTACGTCGTGTTCGGTACCGTCGTGTTCGCCACCTACGCAGGCATCTACTTCTGGTTCCCGAAGATGACCGGCCGGATGATGGACGAGCGTCTCGGAAAGTGGCATTTCTGGCTTACCTTCGTCGGCTTCCACCTGACATTCCTGGTGCAGCACTGGCTCGGCAACGAGGGCATGCCCCGTCGCTACGCGGACTACCTCCCGACCGACGGTTTCACCAATCTGAACATCGTGTCGACGATCGGTGCCTTCGTCCTCGGTGCCTCGACACTGCCGTTCATGTGGAACGTCTTCAAGAGCTACCGCTACGGCCAGGTCGTCACGGTCGACGATCCGTGGGGCTACGGCAACTCGCTCGAGTGGGCCACCACCTGCCCGCCGCCGCGCCACAACTTCACGGAGCTGCCGCGCATTCGCTCGGAGCGTCCCGCATTCGAACTGCACTACCCGCACATGGTGGAGCGGATGCGCGCCGAAGCGCATGTCGGACCGGGTAGCCACAAGCACAACGTGAACGTGCTCGAGGGTGCGGACCGCACTCCCGGCGACCACCCGCGTGCCGGCGAAGACTAGACGCGCCATCCCTGAAAGAGCTTTGACGAAGACCCCGCCCCCCACGGGCGGGGTCTTCGCCTTCTGTGGCCCGAGGCGATTCGCAGGGGCCCAACCCCCGCACGTCAGGGACACACGCGACTGCAACAATGGACGCGCACGTGTTTCGGCCGTGCACGATTCGACTGACGAAGATCGGAGACGTAGTGGCGTCTGAGACCACTGTGCTCGTGACGGTGACGGGCCCGGACCATCCCGGTGTGACCTCGGTGCTGTTCGCCGCGTTGAGCCGCCACGACGTGGACCTGCTCGATGTCGAGCAGGTTGTCATCAAGGGGCGGCTCACGCTCGGCGTCGTAGTGGTGTGCCCCGGTGATCCCGAGGCCCTGCAGGACGAGGTCGAGGCCGCCATGGCCACCATCGGTATGAACGCCGATGTCGAGGTCGGCGCCCGGCCGGTGAACGGCCGCGCTGTCTCCACCCATGCGGTTGTCGTGCTCGGTAGCCCCGTCAGCGCCCGCGCCATGCGCTCCGTCGGTCGTACGCTCGCCTCCCTCGGAGCGAACATCGACTCGATCCGCGGCATCGCCGATTACCCGCTCACCGGCCTCGAGTTGATGGTCACCGCCACCGACCAGGGCGCCGTCGCCGACGAAGCCCTGCGCAAGGCACTGGCGGAACTCGCGGCGGGTCTGGACGTCGATATCGCCGTGGAGCGTGGTGGGCTCGCCCGCCGATCGAAGCGCCTGATCGTGTTCGATGTTGATTCGACGCTCGTCCAAGGTGAGGTCATCGAGATGCTCGCCGCACATGCCGGTGTCGAGGACAAGGTCCGTGCCGTCACCGAGGCCGCGATGCGTGGGGAACTCGATTTCACCGAATCGCTCGAGCAGCGAGTGGCCACCCTCGCGGGCTTGCCCGCCAGCGTGATCGACGAGGTGGCCGAGCAGATCGAACTGACGCCCGGTGCACGCACTACCATCCGGACGCTGCGTCGTCTCGGATTCCGCTGCGGAGTCGTCTCGGGTGGCTTCCGTCAGGTCATCGAAGGCCTCGCGCACGACCTCGAACTCGACTTCGTGCGGGCCAACACACTGGAGATCGTCGACGGAAAGCTCACCGGCAGGGTCATCGGCGACGTCGTGGACCGGGCGGCGAAAGCACGCGCGCTCCGGGAGTTCGCCGACGACGCCGGCGTCCCGATCGAGCAGACCGTGGCGGTGGGCGACGGCGCGAACGACATCGACATGCTCAGCGCAGCCGGTCTCGGTATCGCCTTCAACGCGAAGCCCGCGCTGCGTGAGGTCGCCGACACCGCGCTGTCCTACCCGTATCTCGACGCGGTCCTGTTCGTCCTCGGCGTGACGCGGGAGGAGATCGAGGCAGCAGACCGCGGCGACGGAACGCTCCGGCGTGTCCCACTCGAGCACGGTGCCTGAGCCGCACCCGGTTTTCGCCGATCCCGGATTCCGATCCAGGCACGGGGTACTCGCGGGCGGCTACGGACACCGCGACGACCCGGACGATCCGTCTGCAGTGCTCGCGATGCCCCTCGTCCTGCACATCCCGAAAGCCGAGCCTCCTGCCCGCAGCGCATTGCTCGAGGCCGCGGCCGTCGCGACAGTGGCGCTGTGCCTGGACCCTCGGGTCGGCGCCGGAGAAGACGGTGGACCGGGCGAGTGGCAGGAGGCGTTCCTTTCGTGGAACGATGCCCGGATTCGCAAGGTGAGCCGTCGCGCCCGCGGAGTGCACTGGCGTGCCGTGCAGGAGATCGATGGGGTGACCGTCGACCGTGGTGGAGCGCAGGCCCGCGCGCTCGTCCCCGGCCCGGTGGGCGACCTCGATCCTCGTATCGCGCGACTGCAGATCGGTGGTACGGATCTGCCTCACGACGATCCCGTCGATGCTCCCGCGGGGGTGCCTGTGCTGTGGGTGAACGCGGCACTCGGAATGACGGTCGGAAAAGCCGCGGCTCAGGTCGGCCATGCCTCGATGCTGCTGGCCGGGGCCCTCGACGTCGACTCGGCGCGCGCATGGGCGGCGACCGGCTTTCGGTGTGCGGTTCGTGACGCCGACCCGGGCCGGTGGGGTGAGCTCGCAGTCGGAGTCGAGGAAGGGGCAGGCGTCGCGGTGCGCGACGCCGGCTTCACCGAGGTCGAACCGGGCTCGATGACCGTGATCGCCACCGTGTCCTGACGGGTCAGCGTCCTGACGCGAAACACTCGCCGCCGCGCTGGTCAGTTCGCGGCCCGGAACACCAGTACGGTCGGTCCTGTCAGCGAGAACGACGACCCCACGCGGTACGCGGCCGAATCGATCGGACGGCCATCGGCCGCGGAAGAATCGAACACACACCGGATGTCGCCGTGGTACCACTCGGGGCTCGCCAACGTCACCGCCATCGAGTCGCCGGCGTGCAGGACGAACAGGCCGCTGGTGTCCGGAAGAGGTCTGCCCGTCGACGTCACCGTTTCCAGCCCCGATCCGTCCAGCCACGCCTGCACTGTGTGACGGTCGTCGTCGTGCCAGTCGGCATTCTGCAGTTCGTTGCCATCGCCCCCGAACCACACGAGATCGGGATAACCGACCGTGCGGGCACGGCCTTCGAAGAATCGACGTTGCCGGAGCACGGGCACTCTGCGCCGCAGTTCCAACAGGAAACGGACGAACTCGATGCGTGCGTGGTCGGCGCGTTCCCAGTCGAGCGGCCACGCCTCGGATACCGGCGTCCCGGCGGGGACACAGTACGCGTTGTTGTTGCCGCGCTGGGTGTGGCCGAACTCGTCGCCCGCGAGGAGCAGGGGAGTGCCCGCCGAAAGCAGCAATGTGGCGAGCAAGGCGCGGACGTGTCGAGCGCGCGCGGTGAGGATCGCGAGATTGTCGGTCGGCCCTTCGATGCCGTGGTTCACCGACTCGTTGTGGTCGGAACCGTCCCGGCCGTCCTCACCGTTCGCGGCATTGTGTTTGCGTGTGAACGAGACTGCGTCGGCGACAGTGAACCCGTCGTGCGCGGTGACGAAATTGATCGACGCCGACGGCCGGCGGCCGGAGCGCCGATACAGTTCCTCCGACCCCGTCAGGCGAGAAGCGATCTCACGCACTCCGGAACGTCGCGCCCAGAAGCGTCGGGTAGCGTCGCGGTAGCGGTCGTTCCACTCGGACCATTGGACACCGAACCGGCCGAGTTGATAACCCTCGGACGTCGCGTCCCACGGTTCCGCGATGAGTTTGCATTCGGTGAGCACTGGGTCGGTGGTGATGGCGGTGAACAAAGCTGCGCGAGCGTCGAACGCGCCGCCGAGTCGGCGGCCCAGGGCACTCGCGAGATCGAACCGGAAACCGTCCACGCCCATGTCCGTTGCCCAATAGCGCAGGCTGTCGCAGATCATCCGCACCGTGATCGGCGACGTGCCATCGACGGTGTTGCCGCAGCCGGTCAGATCGATATCGTGGCCGTTGTCGTTCAGAAGGTAGTACCCGGGAGCATCGAGCCCGCGCCACGACAGGCTCGGTCCCGCGACCGACCACTCGCACGTGTGGTTGAAGACGACGTCGAGGATCACCTCGATCCCGGCGTCGTGCAGCGCCGTGACCATCGTGCGGAACTCTGCGATCTCGTTGCCGGGTACCGCGGCATAACCGGGGTGTGGTGCGAAGAACGACGCGGTCGAATACCCCCAGTGATTGCGCATTCCCCTGGCCCGCACCGGAGGTTCGGTGACGAATGCATGCACTGGCAGGAGTTCGACCGCGGTGACACCCAGGTGTACGAGGTGGCCGATCACCGCCGGGTCCGCCAATCCGAGATAGGTACCTCGAAGCGCGTTCGGTACGCCGGGATGCGCGGCCGTATACGAACCGACGTGCAATTCGTAGATGACGGTATCCTCCCACGGGATGGACGGTCGGCGATGCTGTGCCGTCTCGGACGAGGCAGCCGGGGTGACGACGGACAGGGGCGTGTGCCCGAGCGAATCGACACAGGACATCGAGCCGAACGGCTCGTCGTCGTACGCGAGCAATCGCGCGGTGTCGCCGACATCGCTTCCGGTGACCTGTCGGCCCCACGGGTCGAGCAGGATCTTGTGCGGATTGGTTCGCAGGCCGTCGCGGGGGTTCCAGGGCCCGTGCGCGCGATAGCCGTACCTACAGCCGGCACCGACATCGGGGATCGTGCCGTGCCAGATACCGAATGTGCGGTCGGGCAGGTCGACGCGGCGTTCCCGATCGTCGTCGTCGATCAGGCAGACCTGCAGGCGGTCGCAATGCGGAGCGTGGACAGCGAAGTGAGTACCCCTGTCGCCCGGTGTTGCGCCGAGGGGAAACGGTGATCGATCGGCCTCGGCCGTGCGATCGGCGGAGGCATGCACACGAGTGGATGACGACACGAAGGAGATCCTGCCGTGTCCCGAGTAGGGACGTGAGCGAAGATGGACGGCGTGGCACAACCTGATCCCGATCTGCTCATCGAATTCGAAGATGTTTTGGTGCGGCGAGGAGGAAATGTCCTCGTCGGCCCCGTGACCTGGAAGGTGGAACTCGACGAGCGTTGGGTGGTGCTCGGTCCGAACGGCGCGGGTAAGACGTCGTTGCTGCGTGTCGCGGCTGCCGAGGACTTCCCGACGTCCGGTATCGCGCACCTGCTGGCCGAGACGTTCGGCCGCACCGACCTCTCGGAACTTCGGCCTCGCATCGGACTGTCGTCGTCCGCGCTCGCCAATCGCGTCCCTCGTGATGAGTTGGTGGTCGATCTGGTGATCTCCGCCGGATACGGTGTGCTCGGCCGGTGGCGGGAGAAGTACGACGACGTCGACCACACCCGCGCGGTCGAGATGCTCGAGAGCCTCGGCGCCGAACACTTGGCGCAGCGCACCTACGGAACCCTCTCCGAGGGGGAGCGCAAGCGGGTGCTGATCGCCAGGGCGCTCATGACCGATCCGGAACTGCTACTGCTCGACGAACCTGCTGCGGGCCTGGACCTCGGCGGCCGTGAGGAACTGGTGGCGCGGCTCGCGACACTCGCCGCCGACCCGGACGCGCCTGCGACGGTCCTGATCACCCACCATGTCGAGGAGATCCCGCCGGGATTCACCCACGCGATGCTGCTCAAGGAGGGCGGTGTGGTCGCGCAGGGCCTGATCGACGATGTGATCACCGCGGAGAATCTGAGCGCTGCCTTCAGCCAGTCGATCACTTTGGACAAGGCCGACGACCGCTTCTTTGCTCGCCGCACGAGCGAGCCGGGGAGACACCGGCGGGGCTGAGACCGGGACGGGTCGAGCCGGACTGATCGATTAGGCTCCGAGAATGGCTAACGAACGCTCGGCAAGCGTCTTCGATCCCACCTCCGTGCCGGTCAAGGACGCCTCCACCGTCATGCTCGTCCGGGACTCGGCACGGGGCATCGAGGTCTTCCTCCTGCAGCGTGTCGTAGGGATGGATTTCGCAGGCGGTATGACCGTCTTTCCCGGCGGCGGCGTCGACCGCAGTGACAGCGAGGTGTCGCTGCGGTGGACAGGGCCCGATGTCGACTGGTGGGCGCGACGCTTCGACGTCACGCAGTCGAGGGCGCAGGCACTTGTGCTCGCCGCGGTTCGTGAGACCTTCGAAGAGTGCGGTGTGCTCCTGGCGGGCAAGGACCCCGATTCGGTGATTGCCGACACCGCCTCTCACGCGCAGGCACGCGCGCAACTCGAAACACGCGAACTGTCGTTCGGTGATTTCCTCACCCGGGAAGGGCTTGTCCTGCGCGCAGACCTGCTGCGCCCGTGGGCGCGCTGGGTCACCCCGTTGGGGGAGCGTCGGCGTTACGACACGCATTTCTTCGTGGCTGCCGCGCCGGACGGGCAGAACGCCGACGGTGAGACCAGCGAGGCGGAGCGAGTGCTCTGGCAGACTCCCGCAGAGGCGCTCGAGCACTGGAAATCCGGGCGGTCGGTGCTGCTTCCCCCCACCTGGTCTCAGCTCATCGGACTGTCGAAGTACGCGACGGTCGCCGAGATCCTGGCGGCCGAGCCGGAAATTCCCACGATCCTGCCTGTCATGAGCCGGACCGACGCCGGAATCCATATCGCGTTCGACGGCGATGAGGGCTACTACGAGGGAGGCGGCCCGCACCCCTGGGCAAATCGCAGTGACATCTGACTCGGCTCGCCGAGGACGACATCTGCCTCGGCTCATCGGGACGCCTCCTGCGACGACCTCTAGGCTGGGGCGCATGGCTGAATTCGTGACACTCGAGGTTTCCGACGGCATCGGCACGATCCGACTGGACCGCCCCCCGATGAATGCCCTGAACCGGCAGGTCCAGGAGGAAATCCGGGACGCCGCGCGCGAAGCCACCGTGCGCGACGACGTCAAGGCCGTGATCGTGTACGGCGGCGAGAAGGTCTTCGCCGCCGGTGCCGACATCAAGGAAATGGCCGACCTGAGTTACGTGCAGATGAGCAAGATCGTCGAGGATCTGCAGTCCGCTCTTGGTTCTGTCGCCGACATCCCGAAGCCGACGGTCGCGGCGCTCACCGGGTACGCACTCGGCGGCGGACTCGAACTCGCACTCGGCGCGGATCGCCGTATCGCCGGCGACAACGTCAAGGTCGGCACCCCCGAGGTGCTGCTCGGAATCATCCCGGGCGGCGGTGGAACCCAGCGACTGGCGCGTCTCGTCGGACCCTCGAAGGCCAAGGACATCGTCTTCACCGGTCGCTTCGTCGGCGCCGACGAGGCCCTGTCGATCGGGCTCGTCGACGAGGTGGTCGCACCCGACGCCGTGTACGACGCCGCACGCACATGGGCCTCGCAGTTCACCACGGGCGCGAGCCGTGCACTCGCAGCCGCGAAGGCCGCGATCGACCAGGGACTGGATACCGATCTCGACACCGGCCTGAAGATCGAGCAGCATGTTTTCGCGGGCCTGTTCGCCACCGAGGACCGTACGATCGGCATGCAGTCGTTCATCGAGAACGGGCCGGGCAAGGCCGAATTCCTGGGCAAATAGTCGTCGGGACGGGACACTTGTCGAGTGCTTACTGCCGGGTAGGATCTGCGTCATGACTGCAAGCAGGACCGACGGGACCGATCCCGCGCCGAACCCGCACGCCACCGCCGAACAGGTCGCGGCTGCTCTCGAGGACTCCAAGCTCGCTCAGGTGCTCTATCACGACTGGGAAGCCGAGACCTACGACGAGAAGTGGTCGATCTCCTACGACGAACGGTGCATCGACTACGCTCGCGGTCGCTTCGATCTCGCGGCCGGTGAGCAGCAGCTGCCGTACGAGCGCGCCCTGGAACTCGGGTGCGGCACCGGCTTCTTCCTGCTCAATCTCATGCAGGGCGGGGTCGCGAAGAGCGGGTCTGTGACCGACCTGTCGCCCGGCATGGTCAAGGTCGCGCTGCGCAACGCGGAGAACCTGGGCCTCGACGTCGACGGCCGGGTTGCCGATGCCGAAACCATTCCCTACGAGGACGACACCTTCGATCTCGTCGTCGGCCACGCGGTCCTGCATCACATCCCCGACGTCGAACAGTCGCTGCGTGAGGTGCTGCGTGTGCTCAAGCCGGGCGGACGTTTCGTCTTCGCGGGCGAGCCCAGCACCGTCGGCAACTTCTACGCGCGGTGGCTCGGTCGCATCACCTGGGAGGCGACCACCACCATCACGAAGCTGCCGTTCCTGAGCGACTGGCGCCGCCCGCAGACCGAACTCGACGAGTCCTCGCGTGCCGCGGCGCTCGAAGCGGTCGTCGACCTGCACACGTTCGACCCCGCGGATCTCGAGAAGCTCGCCACTTCGGCGGGTGCGGTCGAGGTCGCAGCTTCGAGCGAAGAATTCGCGGCTGCACTGCTCGGTTGGCCGGTTCGCACGTTCGAAGCGGCGGTCCCCGAGGAGAAGCTCGGCTGGAACTGGGCCAAGTTCGCATTCGGTGGCTGGAAGACCCTCAGCTGGGTCGACGAGAACGTGCTCAAACATGTGGTGCCACGCAACTTCTTCTACAACGTGATGATCACCGGCGTGAAGCCCGGCAAGTAGTTGGGCTACGAGTTCACGCTCACCGACGTCGAGTATCTGACGTCGGATCACGGCGTTGCAGCACTGTCCGATGTCGACGCCCGGGAGCTGTCGACGCGTACGCGTCTGTCGGATATCGACTGGGTTCGTACGCGTTTCGGTGACCGCGCGGCGCCTCTGGTCGAGACGGTGATGGCGCGTCGCAAGGCCGCAACCAAGCTGCGAGGCGCGCAGGGGTGGTTACTTACCGATGACGCGGTGCAACAGGCGACCCCGTCGCCGGTCGCAGCGCACCGAGCGCGTCGCCTCGCAGGTCGGCAGGTTCACGATGTGACCTGTTCGGTGGGGGCAGAACTGGCCGCGTTGGTCGGTGTGGCCGACACCGTTGTCGGGAGCGATCTCGACGGGGTGCGTCTCGCGATGGCGGTCCACAATGTTCCCGGCGCCCATGTGGTTCGGGCCGATGCGTTGCGACCGGTGACACGCGGAACCACGGTGATCGCCGATCCGGCGCGCAGGTCCGGTGGCAAGCGTACCCACGATCCGGCCGCGCTGCAGCCTCCGCTTCCGGACCTGCTCGACGTCTACTCCGGTCGCGATCTCGCCGTGAAGTGCGCTCCCGGACTCGATTTCGACAAACTTGCATGGGACGGCGAGGTCGAGGTCGTCTCGCTCGACTCGGGTGTCCGTGAGGCCTGCCTCTACTCGCCAGGCCTGACCGAGACGGGAATCCGTCGTCGCGCCACCGTTCTGAGGTCGGACGGGGCGGATGTCGAGATCACCGATGCGATGGACGACGAGATCCCCGCGCAGGCTCCCGGCGAATGGATCATCGACCCGGACGGCGCGATCGTGCGTGCAGGCCTCGTGCGGCATTACGCCGCGAGACACGGTCTGTGGCAACTAGACCCGCGCATCGCCTATCTCACCGGTGATGTGCTTCCTGACGGTGTGCGCGGTTTCCGGGTACTCGAGCAGCTGAAGTACTCCGAGAAGAACCTGCGGCAGGCACTCGCTCGACTCGACTGTGGTTCGGCCGAGATCCTGGTGCGCGGGGTCGACGTCGACCCCGCCCAGCTGCGCCCGCGACTGAAGCTACGAGGCACCGACGCCCTGAGCATTGTGCTCACCCGGGTGGGCCGGACGCCTGTGGCTTTCGTGTGCCGCGCGAGCCGCTGACACCCTGCTGTCCGCAGGGTGCGGCTCAGTCCTCGGCGCCGTCCAGCACGTACAACTCACCGTTCACGGTCGCGGCGACGAGCTGACCGTCCGGACCGACAGCCGTCCCAACAGAGAACCCGGTCGTCTCGGGGAGTATCTCCTCGTCGAGAGTCCGTCCGTCGGTCACGTCGAACACGAGCGCCGTGAGGCCGTCGTCGCCCGAAATGATCGTGTAGCCGCGACCGTTCGCTGTGAGTGCCGGGACACCGGCCTGCCGGACGTCGTCGCGCTCCCAGGCGGCCTCCGCGCCGTCGCCGGTGTCGCGCAGGGCGGTGAGCGCGCCGGGGCCACCGGGCGACAGCACGAGCAGGCCGTCATCGGTGACGGCAGGACCGGTCGCCGGCGTGTATCCGAGGTCGTGACTCCATCGAGCCTGTCCGGTCTCGGCGTCGATCGCCCACAATGCACCTTCGCCGTCGTGGACGTACACCGTGGTGCCATCGGCCGAGAGCGCCGGACTTGTCGTGGCGCCGCCAGGAAGATCGACGTTCGACCATTCCTCGGTGACGATGGGGGCCTCGCCCCCCGGGTACCGCAGAGCGACCAGCGCGGCCCGGTCGGCGCCGGGACGCCACACCGTCGTGAAGATGCGGCCGGTGTCCCGGTCGACGGCGGGGGTGGTCGCGACGGGGCAATCCGGGGAGCCACCGAAGCATCCGGCCAATCCGTGGTCGGGTTCCCGGCGCGGGATATTGCTACCGTCCTCGACCCCGGGGATCGGGACCAGATCGAACAGCGGTGCACGGAGCATTCCGGTCTGCGGATCGACGATGTTGACCTGACCGAAATGTGTGATCACGACCAGACTTCCGTCACCGGCGAACTGCACGGCGCGGGGAGTGCCGCTCACCGGGATCCGCCAGCGGCGCTGGCCGTTCTCGGTGAACGAGAGCAGGCCACCGGCCTCACCGACATACACGTTGGCGACATCGTCAGCGACCGGGCTGATGTCCGCCACTCCTGGACCGAGGCGTGTACACCAGCGTTTGCGGCCGTTGTCCATCTGGTACGAGAAGATGTTGCATCCTGCGTCTGTAGCCGACGTGATGGTGACCTGGCCGTTCGGTGCCACCGTCGCCGGTGAGCCGACAGCACCACCGGTCGCCCGCGACCACGACGACGTGACGTCGTCGAGCCCCTCGCTGACGGTCGTGTTGCTGTTGCGCCCATCCGAATGGCGTCCGGGCCACGCGCCCGCCGAATATGGTCCATCGGAATCGCCGCCACCGCACCCGCTCAACGCAAGTGCTGCCGTCGCCGTCAGCACCGCAGCTCGCCGGGCACCCCGCATCGCTCAACTCCTTCACGACTTTCGGATTCGAGACGCCAGCGTATCGGGCCGGGTGTTACACGCTCCGGGCGAGGCAGACCGTAGGCTGTGTGTCTCGACGCCGTAGGCTTCGTGCCATGACGAGCATGTGGGGTGCACCGTTGAGCACCAGGTGGCGTGGTTCGCGGCGTCGTGATCCGGAACAGGCCCGATTCCTGACACCGGCATCGCTGCGGTGGGTGTTGAACAACAAGGCGTACACCCCGTGGTACCTGGTGCGGTACTACCGATTGGCGAAGTTCAAGCTTTCGAACCCGCACGTGGTGCTGCGCGGCATGGTCTTCCTGGGAAAGAATGTAGAGATCCACGCGACACCGGAACTGGCGCGGCTCGAGATCGGCAAGTGGGTCCACATCGGCGACGGCAACGCCATTCGGTGCCACGAAGGATCACTGCGGATCGGCGACAAGGTCGTGTTCGGCAAGGACAATGTGGTGAACACCTACCTCGATATCGAGATCGGCGCATCGACCCTGGTCGCCGATTGGTGCTACATCTGCGACTTCGATCACCGCACCGAGGACATCACCTATCCGATCAAGGACCAGGGCATCGTGAAGAGCCCCGTCCGGATCGGTCCTGACACCTGGATCGCTGCGAAGGTCTCGGTGCTGCGCGGCACCCGGGTCGGGCGCGGGTGCGTCCTGGGAGCACACGCTGTCGTCAAGGGGGACATCCCCGATTACGGCATTGCCGTGGGGTCCCCGGCCAAGGTCGTGAAGAACCGGAAGGACGCATGGGAAGCCGGTGCAGCCGATCGTGCGGCCTATGTCGCCGCACTGGAGGACATCGCGCGCAAGAAGGCGGGTGACCCGCCCGTCGACGCGAACTCTGCGTCCTGACAGGGCTCGCAGGAAGGGACGACCGTGGACTATGCCGAGTATCGCCGTTACGACGCGGTGGGCCTCGCGGGACTTGTGGCCCGAGGTGAGGTATCGAAGATCGAGCTGCTCGATACGGCGCTCGCACGCCTCGACGCTGTCGATCCGACGTTGAACACGGTCGTGCAACGGCTCGACGAGCGCGCCCGCGTGCGGGCCGACGGACCCTTGTCCGGGCCATTCGCAGGTGTTCCGTTCCTGGTCAAGGACCTGATGCAGGATGTCATCGGGACTCCCGACGGGAGCGGCTCCCGAGCGCTCACCGAGATGCCGGCGGCGGAGAACTCCGTGGTGGTGGATCGCTGGATCGGTGCCGGTCTGGTGATCTTCGGCAAGACCAATACACCGGAGTTCGGTGCGAAGGGCATCACCGAACCCGAGGTGAACGGGGCGACCCGCAATCCGTGGAACCCTGAGCTCACCCCCGGCGGTTCCTCGGGTGGCTCCGCAGCGGCGGTGGCAGCAGGTGTGGTGCCGGTGGCGGGTGCCAACGACGGCGGCGGCTCGATCCGTATCCCAGCGGCCTGCTGTGGTCTCGTCGGTCTCAAACCTGGCCGGGGCGTGGTACCCACGGGACCGGTCGGGGGTGAACCATTGCACGGCGCCGTGTCGAACGGTGTGATCAGCCGAACGGTCCGCGACTCGGCCGCGATGCTCGACGTGATGGCCGGGGCATACCCGGCGGCACCGTATGCCACCGCTGGTATTCCCGGTTCCTATGCGGCAGCGTTGGAGACGCCACCCCGGCGTCTACGGATCGGTTACGCGACCGACTCTCCGATCGGTACCGGCGTCCATACCGAGGCCGTCGCTGCAGTCGATCGCGCGGTGGTGCTGCTCGACGAACTCGGACACCGCGTGGAACCTGCAGAGACCGGAATCGACGAGCGCCGCCTTGCCGCCGACTTCCTGACCATGTGGTTCGCGTCGCTCGCGCTCGAGGTCGACGAGGCCAGGCGCCGCACCGGGTGTGGGCCGGACGGGTTCGAGTTCGACACCCGATTTCTCGCCGAACTCGGCCGATCGGTGTCGGCGCCGGACTATCTTGCCGCACATGCCCGCTGGGCGGGCTACATTCGCGACCTCTCCGCGTTCCACGAACGCTACGACCTGCTGCTCACACCGACACTGGCGTATCCGCCTGCTCGGGTCGGCGAACTGGCAACGCCGAGGTGGATGCGAACACTCGGCTCGGCCCTCATGGCGACCCGGATGGGACGACTCGCGCGCTGGAGTGGGTTGATCGACAAGGTGATCGACGACAACCTCGGCCGCACCCCCTATACACAGCTGGCCAACATCACCGGCCGTCCGGCCATCTCCGTGCCGCTGCACTGGACGAGTGACGGAGTGCCGCTGGGGGTGCAGTTCGTCGGCCCGCTCGGCGGCGAGGCACTGTTGCTCGCACTCGCCGGTGAACTCGAGCAGGCCGACCCGTGGTTCGACAGGCAACCTCCGTTGCTGCCCGCATCGGATGTGTCCCCGAAATAGTCCGAACCTACCGCAAGGGCCTGCACGTCGACGAGGACGGCCGGTAGCTCAGCCGCGATCGGGCAGGGGACGCTGTGGGATCGTCGGCCGCGCCATCGGATGCCGGACCCGGCGTTTCGCGGCGGCGTAGACCTCGACGGTCTCCTCGGCGACCACGCCCCAGTCGAAGTCGTCGGTGAGTCGTTCACGTGCTGCACATGCCCGCTCCTGCGCTGCGACCGGATCGTCGAGAGTCTCGCGTACCGCGGACACCAGACCTGCGACATCGCCGGGCTGGAACGACAACCCCGTCGCGCCGTCGACCACCGCTTCACCGAGACCGCCTGCGGTGGACGCGACGAGCGGAGTGCCCGCTGCTGCTGCTTCGAGGGCGATGATGCCGAACGGCTCGTAGCGGCTCGGCAGGACGATGGCGTCGGCGCCGTGCAGCCAGCCGAGCAGTTCGGTGTGGTCGAGGTTGCCGACGAAGGTCACCGACCGTGCCACCCGGTGCAGGCGCGCCTGTTCACGCAGCCACTCGAACTGGGTCCCCTCACCGGCGACGACGAGCGTGGTGCCCGGATGGGAGCGCCGGATCTTCGGCAACGCCGCGATCGCGTCCTGCACACCTTTCTCGTACTCGAGCCGGCCGACGTACAACAGTTGTGCCGGCACGGTCCGGGGTTGCCGTTCCCGGTAGGACCACGTGGTGATATCGATACCGTTGCGGATCACCGAGATCTTGGGCAGCGAGGGCCCGTACAGCTCGGTGACTTCGTCGCGCATCGATGCCGAACACGTGATGAGCGCATCCGATTCGTTGGCCAGCCACCATTCCACCGAGTGGACTTGCCGGTTGATGCGACCCGACAGCCATCCGCTGTGCCGGCCTGCTTCGGTGGCGTGGAGGGTGGAAACCAATGGAACGTCGAAGTATTCGGCAAGGGCGATTGCAGGGTGCGCGACGAGCCAGTCGTGCGCGTGCACGACGTCGGGTTGCCAGCCGTCGCCGATGCCGCCGCGGCTGAGCCCGACTCCTGCGCGGACCATCGCGTGGCCCATCGCGAGTGTCCAGGCGAGCATGTCGGTGCCGAACTCGAAGTGCGGCACGTCCTCGGCCACGGCGACGACGAGCACGCCCTCGGAGATGTGCGTGATCGTCGGATGGGTCGATGCGTCGGTGCCCGTGGGACGGCGTGACAGCACCACCACCTCGTGTCCGGCTGCGGCGAGTTCGGTCGCCAGATGATGCACGTGCCTGCCGAGTCCGCCCACCACGACCGGGGGGTACTCCCATGACACAAGGAGGATCTTGAGCCGGCGGGCGATCGTCGTTGTCACAGGGGACCTCCGTGTCGTCCGGGAAGGCGCCGCGCGTCGAGTCCGGGAAACAGATCGTCTGCTCTGTTCCATGCGTCGGCGAGCCGGGTCGCGGCGGCAGCACGGCCTTCTGCGACCGCGGCCGCGATCTCACGTGTGGCATGGGCGTGCTTGTGGGCGCGGTCGCGCGCGTAGCCGGCAGCGGTGTCCTTGCTGACCATGAATGCCCAGTCGCTCGAAACGGTCATCAGTGCTTCACGCAGAATCTGGTCGTGCACGCGGTTCCGCAAGGCCGGGGCATTCGATCCGAGTGCGTCGCGAGACTTGTCGATGGTGTCGAGTGCAGTGGCGACGACCTCGTCGTTGAGTTGGACGAGATCGGAGACCTGATCCCCGGCCCACACCCGCCAGTCCTTTCCCGATCCCCATGACGAGTCCTCTAGATCGACCGGTCCGCCGACGTATCCGCGGTCGCGTGCGTCGCAGAGGGTGCCGACCTCGATCCCGGCTTCCGGCAGGGCGCGCAGCAGTCGTTCCAGAAAGATCGGTCCTTCGTACCACCAGTGCCCGAACAGTTCGGTGTCGAACGCGGCGACGACGAGGGCGTCGCGGCCGATTCGGGCAGATTCGCTGCGCAGGCGCTTCCGGATGGTGTCGACGAAATCCGCGACGTGCCGATCGAGGGCCGCCGATGCGAGGTCGGGGTCGTAGGGGGCTTTGTCCTCCGATGCGACAGAACGTCCGGTCACGCGTGAGGGCTTGAGACCCGTGTCGTGGCAGTAGGTGTGGAAGTCGCGGTATGCCGAATGCCCGGGGTATCCGGACTTCGGAGACCACACCCGGTAGGAGACCTGCAGATCACGGCCGAAGCACACGACCTCGGAGTCGCGGACGGTCCGTCCGAGTGCGGTGTCGCCGTGCAGCGCGGGCCCGTCGACCATGAAGTGCTCGACACCGGCTGCGGCGTAACCTTTTTCCATACCGGGGGTGAATCCGCATTCGGGTCCCCAGATTCCGCGTGGGGTGTGTTGCCACCGCTGGCGTGCGTCCTCCAGCCCTTCGGACAACGAGAACGCCCGGAGCCGGGGATCGAGCAGCGGCTGGAACGGATGTGCGAGCGGTCCGCCGAGAAGTTCGATGGTGTCGGCGTCGATGAGGCTGCGGATGACGGGCGATCCGCCGTGGCGCCACTGGGTTTCGAAGGTCTCGAGTGCCCGGTCGGCGGCGCGATGCTCACGGGCGCCGAGTGCGCGATAGGACGGTTCGGCCATTCCGGCCGCTTCGTGTGCGCGCAGCTTCCAGTTGCCGAGCCAGTGGTGCATTCCGGTGAGGCTGTGCGGATCGTCGAGTTGTGCGGCCAGCACGGGCGTGATGCCGAGGGTCAGTAGCCGTGAACGTCCCTCGTCGGCGAGGCGGCGCAGGACGTCGACAACGGGAAGGTAGGTCGCGGCCCACGACTGGTACAGCCATTCTTCGCCGACCGGCCACCGTCCGTGGTGCGCGAGCCAGGGGAGATGCGAGTGGAGGACCAGGGCGAACATCCCCGGTTCGCGTGCGGTTTCGGATCTCATGGAGCGGGATCCTTCACCGCGATCGCGACCAGGTCGAGGCTGTCGTCGATGTTCTCGGAGAAGAGCGCGAAGTCGTCGGAGGTGATGGCCGCGACGTCGGTGGTGAGTTCGTCGGGCCACGGCTCACCGGCAAGGGCACGCTCGATCTGCGCATCGATGAACGAGCCTCCGTATTTGGCATCGAGTGCGCGCAGAGTACTGCCGTGGTGGACGCCGGTGACGAGTTCGACGCGGAAACCCGCGTCCACGAGGAGTTCGGTGAGCTCGGTGGCATCGAGTTCGCGGGTGTGGAAGGGATTGAGCGGGGTGTCGCGCCCGGGGGAGAAGGTGATGCGGTTGGGGGTGCTGATGAGCAGCTCGCCTCCGGGTGTCAGGACGCGGTGGCATTCGCGGAGGAATTGATCCTGGTCCCAAAGATGCTCGATGACTTGGAAATTCACGATCGTGTCGACGGAGGCGTCGTCGAGGGGGAGCTCTGCGAGGTTGCCCTGACGGATGTCGACGCGCGGGTAGCGGGCGCGGATGTGCGCGACAGCGCTCTCGTCGTAGTCGAGCCCGATGACATGCGTGGCGACGTCGGCGATCATGTCGGCTCCGTAACCCTCGCCCGCACCGGCTTCGAGGACGGTGCGGCCGGCGCATCGCGGCAGCAGGTCGCGGTAGACCACTTCGTGGCGGCGGAACCAATAGTTCTCTTCGGCGATGCCGGGGACGGTCCGTTCGCCGGTCAGTGGCAGCTGTTGCGCGCCGTCGGCGCGGACGGTGGAGTCGCTCACCGCCCCGAGAGTAGACCCACCGTGTGTGGCGTCGGACTCGGTGGTCCAGATCACAGCCATCTCGCTCCTCGTCTGCAGTTATGGTGAACCGTGAATTCCGCTAAGTTACCACCCAGTAACTTAGCGTTTGGTAACCTGACGCACGCAGCGTGCGAAAGGCACGAGTAGTCGGTTCAGGCATCGCCTCTCCGATCCGAAGCAGCTACACACAGGAGGTCGACGTAGACCCATGACGAACATCGTCGTTTTGATCAAGCAGGTCCCCGACACGTGGTCCGAGCGCAAGCTCACCGACGGCGACTTCACCCTCGACCGTGAAGCAGCCGATGCCGTGCTCGACGAGATCAACGAGCGGGCCGTCGAAGAAGCCCTGCTCATCAAGGAGCGCGACGGCGGCGAGGTGACCGTCCTCACGGCCGGACCCGACCGCGCCACCGATGCGATCCGCAAGGCGCTGTCGATGGGTGCTGACAAGGCCATCCACCTCAACGATCCCGCTCTCCACGGATCGGACGCCATCCAGACCTCGTACGCGCTTGCTGCTGCGCTCGGTCAGATCGAGGGCGTCGAGCTGGTCATCGCAGGTAACGAAGCCACTGACGGTCGGGCGGGTGCTGTGCCGGCGATCATCGCCGAGTACCTGGGCCTGCCCCACCTCACCCACCTGCGCAAGCTGACCGTCGCCGACGGCAAGGCTTCCGGCGAGCGCGAGACCGACGAGGGCCTCTTCGGCATCGAGGCTCCGCTGCCCGCGATCATCTCGGTCACCGAGAAGATCAACGAGCCGCGATTCCCGTCCTTCAAGGGCATCATGGCCGCGAAGAAGAAGGAAGTGCAGACCCTCACGCTCGCCGAGATCGGTCTCGACCCGGAGATCTTCGGTGTCGCCAACGCTGCCACCACCGTCACCGGTGTCACGCCGAAGCCCCCGCGCACCGCGGGTGAGCGCGTCGCGGACGAGGGCGAGGGCGGCAACCAGATCGCCACGTACCTGGTCGGCCAGAAGATCATCTGATCGCGCCCCACGGCACACAGCAGACATATCTAGGGAGAGAAGCAAGCAATGGCAGAAGTACTCGTGCTCGTCGAGCACGCCGAGGGTGCACTGAAGAAGGTCAGCGTCGAGCTCATCACCGCCGCACGTGCACTCGGTGAGCCGTCCGCCGTCGTCGCAGGCCCCGCGGGCACCGCAGACAAGTTGCAGGAAGCGCTCGCCGCGGCCGGTGCCGCCAAGGTCTACGCCGCCGAGTCAGACCTCGTCGACGGCTACCTGGTGACCCCGAAGGTCGACGTTCTCGCCGCCCTCGTCGAGTCCACCAGCCCCGCAGCCGTCCTCACCGCAGCATCGGTCGAGGGCAAGGAGGTGTCCGGCCGTCTCGCCGCTCGTATCGGCTCGGGCCTGCTCGTCGATGTCGTCGACGTCAAGGGCGACGGTTCGGCAGTCCACTCGATCTTCGGTGGCGCGTACACCGTGGACGCCAAGGCGAACGGCGAGGTTCCGGTCATCTCGGTTCGCCCGGGTGCCATCGAGTCCGCTCCGCAGGCCGGTGCGGCAGAGCGCGTCGACGTCGAGGTTCCGGCGCAGGAAGAGAACGCTGTCAAGGTCACCTCGCGTGAGCCTGTCGTCGGTGGCGACCGCCCCGAGCTCACCGAGGCGTCGATCGTCGTCTCCGGTGGCCGCGGCGTCGGCAGTGCCGACAAGTTCTCGGTCGTCGAGGAGCTCGCCGATTCGCTCGGTGCCGCAGTCGGTGCCTCGCGCGCCGCTGTCGACTCCGGCTACTACCCGGGCCAGTTCCAGGTCGGCCAGACAGGCAAGACCGTCTCGCCGCAGCTGTACGTGGCGCTCGGCATCTCCGGTGCCATCCAGCACCGCGCAGGCATGCAGACCTCGAAGACCATCGTCGCGGTCAACAAGGACGAAGAGGCCCCGATCTTCGAGATCGCGGACTACGGCGTCGTGGGCGACCTGTTCAACGTCGCACCGCAGCTGACCGAGGCAATCAAGAAGCACAAGGGCTGAGAAGGTCCTTCGCGTAGTACTCCGCGCGGCCCCATCCCGGACTCCCGGGGTGGGGCCGCGCGGTTGTTCCACCCTGTTCACGAACGAGACACCGCACCGCTGCCGACGTGCCGCACCGCCGCGCTACACCTGCACCATGACCACATCAGCGGTGCTGTCACACACGCGAGAATCCACGGTTCCGGTGCTGTCCGGTCCGCGATACTCCCTGAGCATTTCCACCGAGGCACACCACCGGGAAGCCGCGCAGCGACTACGGCGCCGAGTGTTCGCCGCCGAACCCGGCTTCGCACTACCCGCGGACGGCAGCGACCTCGACGCCGACCCGTTCGACGACTTCTGCGACCACCTCCTCGCGCACGAGAGCCGCACCGGCGAACTCGTCGGTTGCTACCGGATGCTGCCGCCGCGCGCGGCGTTCGAGGCAGGCGGCTACTACACCGCCACCGAATTCGACCTCACCGCCCTCGGCCCCTACGGTCTGCGTGCCGTCGAGATGGGTCGCGCGTGCGTCGATGCAGCCCACCGTTCCGGATCCGTCCTGACGCTCATGTGGGCCGGGATTCTTCGCTACCTGGAGCTGACGGGCCACGATCGGGTCATCGGTTGCGTCTCGGTGCCGATGCAGCTCCATCCCGGCGAGGCTGTGGGAGCAAACGTCCGGGGTGTGCGCGACATGGTGCTCGAACGCCACGGCATCGAGCCGGAACGACGGGTCCGTCCCTTGAACCCGGTGGCCGTCGACGGTCGATGCCTCGACGAAGTCGACGAGCCCGCGCGAGTGACCGTTCCGCCGCTCATGCGCGGATATCTACGACTCGGTGCCCGGATCTGCGGTGAACCCGCACACGATCCCGGCTTCGGCGTAGCGGACTTCGTCGCAATGCTGAGTCTGCACGACGCGAACATCCGCTATCTCGACAGACTTCGGAGCGCCGCGGAAAGCAGCGAAGCATGACCGCACGCGCGCACGCGTGGATGCCGGCGAGCCCCTGCGGCGAGGGTTGTCTCCCCTCGGCGTCACGTCGCGTCGCGTGGCCGACCGTCGTCATGCGTGCCTTCAGCGTCGTGGTGCTCCTCGCCTGTGCCCCGATTCTCGCAGCGACCCGGCTTGCCCCGGCCTCTGCGCGAGAGGCGGTCCTGCGCGCGGGCGCCCGCGGTCTGCTGCGGTGCGTGGGAATGCGCGTGACCGTCACGGACCTTCGTGACAGGCGCGGGTACGAGGGGGGACTCCTCGTCGTGGCCCCTCACGTGTCGTGGGTCGACGTGCTGGTGATCATGACCGTCTCTCCAGCGGGGTTCGTGGCTCGCGCCGACCTGCTGGACTGGGGCACCCTCGGGTCGCTGGCGCGGCGAATGCGCGTGATTCCCATCGAACGCGAACGCCTGCGTGCTCTGCCCGGTGTCGTCGACACCGTCCGCACGCGATTGGAAGCCGGTGAGCGTGTCGCGGTCTTCCCCGAGGGGACGACCTGGTGTGGTCGCGCCTACGGGGGGTTTCGATCGGCGCTGTTCGAGGCCGCCATCGATGCGGAGTGCCCGGTGCAGCCGATCGGGTTCGCTTACCTGGACCACACCGGCGTGCGGACCGCCGCGCCTGCGTTTGTGGGTGAGGAGACGATCGGAGCCTCGATCGCCCGGCTCGTGCGCTCACGCGGGTTGGTCGCGTCGGTGACGGTTGCACCGCTCGAGTGGCCGGGCTTCGATCGTCGCGACCTCGCTGCCCGGTGTGAACGGGCGGTACGGTCGTCCGGACGGGACGGCGCCCCGCACCTGGTCCGGACAGCAGTGCCCGAGCAGACGCCGACCGCGGACACGGAGGTGAGCGCACCGTCACCCAGGTGACCGCAACAGTCGCCCGATCCACCGGCTATCCTGGATCGGTCATGACCTTGCCCGCCGCCGGTCCGTCCGGCACCTCGAAGACCACCGTCTATCTCGACCACGCCGCGACCACGCCCATGCTGCCCGCGGCGATCGAGGCGATGACGGAAGTGTTCGCGACGGTCGGAAACGCATCGTCCCTGCACGGTTCCGGCCGTGCGGCCAGGCGTCGTATCGAGGAGGCCCGCGAGTCGATCGCGGCGGATCTCGGTGCGCGTCCGTCGGAGGTGATCTTCGTCTCGGGCGGCACCGAGGGCGACAATCTCGCAGTCAAGGGCATCTACTGGGGCCGGCGCGCGCAGGACGCGCGGCGCCGCCGCATCATCGCGAGCGCCGTGGAGCACCACGCCGTGCTCGACGCCGTCGAATGGCTCGTCGAACACGAGGGCGCGGACGTGACCTGGCTGCCCGTCGACGAAGTCGGGCGCGTGGATCCACGCACATTACGAGACGAGCTCGAGGCCCACGCGGACGAGGTCGCACTCGTCACCGTCATGTGGGCGAACAACGAGGTCGGCACCGTGATGCCGATCGCCGGGCTCGCTGCGGTGGCCTCAGATTTCGGTATCCCGATCCACAGCGATGCGGTCCAGGCGGTGGCGCACCTGCCTGTCGACTTCGCGGGGAGCGGGCTGTCGGCCCTGACGGTGGCTGCGCACAAGTTCGGCGGTCCTCAGGGCGTCGGCGCGCTGCTGCTCGGCAGGCAAGTGCCGTGTGTGCCGCTTGCGCACGGTGGCGGCCACGAACGAGATGTGCGGTCCGGGACGCAGGACGCCGCGTCGATCGTGGGCATGGCCACCGCGCTTCGTCACGCCACTGCCGAATTGCCTTCGCGCACCGCAGAACTCGAATCCCTACGCGGCGCGCTCATCTCCGGTGTCGAACGGGTCGTTCCGGACGCGGCGCTCAACGGGCCTGTCGGCGCCGATCGGTTGGCGGGTAATGCGCATTTCACCTTCCCCGGGTGCGAAGGCGATTCGCTGTTGATGTTGCTCGACGCCGCCGGGATCGAATGTTCGACGGGTTCGGCATGCACTGCTGGTGTGGCGCGGGCGAGTCACGTGCTGGTAGCGATGGGGTGCGACCCTGCAGTATCGCGCGGATCCTTACGTTTCTCGTTGGGACACACTACAACCCAAGATGATATCGATGCTCTGCTCGCGGTGCTGCCGCAGGTGGTGGAGCGGGCGCGCGCCGCCGGGATGGCGAGCGTCGGCGGACGAGGAGGTGACCGAGAATGAGGATTCTTGCGGCAATGAGCGGCGGTGTGGATTCGGCGGTTGCCGCGGCCCGTGCTGTCGATGCCGGACACGAGGTGGTCGGCGTGCATCTGGCGCTGTCCGCGGCGCCGGGCACGCTGCGTACCGGCTCGCGCGGGTGCTGCTCGAAGGAAGACGCGGGGGATGCACGCCGCGCCGCTGATGTGCTCGGGATCCCGTTCTATGTATGGGATTTCGCCGACCGCTTCAAAGAAGACGTGATCGACGATTTCGTTGCCGCCTACGCGGCAGGTCAGACTCCCAATCCGTGCCTGCGCTGCAACGAGAAGATCAAATTCTCGGCCTTGGCGGATCGTGCTGTCGCCCTGGGCTTCGATGCGGTCGCGACCGGTCACTACGCGCAACTCGCCGACGGTGTCCTGCGTCGCGCAGTCGACACAGACAAGGACCAGTCGTATGTACTGGCAGTGCTGACCGCCGGACAGCTCTCGCGTGCGATGTTCCCCGTTGGAGACACCCCGAAGGAGCAGATCCGTGCAGAGGCCGCGGAGCGTGGCCTGGCGGTGGCGAACAAGCCGGACAGCCACGACATCTGCTTCATTCCGTCCGGCGACACCCGTGCCTTCCTCGGGGCGCGGATCGGTGTCCGACCGGGTGCTGTGGTCGACGCAGACTCGGGTGACGTTCTCGCAGAACACGAAGGGGTGCACGGCTTCACGATCGGCCAGCGTAAGGGGCTCGGGATCGCGGGCCCCGGTGCCGACGGCCGCCCTCGCTACGTCACCGAGATCGAACCCGAGACCGGCACCGTGAAGGTGGGAAGTGCCGAACGCCTGCAGGTGTCGTCGATCCGGGCCGAACGGGCAGTGTGGACATCGGGTTCCGCGCCGGCCGGACCGATCGAATGCGTCGTGCAGGTCCGTGCGCACGGCGGTCTCGCGGCAGCGGTCGCCGAAGACGTCGCCGGCGGCATCGACATTTCGCTTCGCGAACCCCTGACCGGTGTCGCGGCAGGCCAGGCTGCAGTTCTCTATCGACCGGACCCGGCCGGCGACATGGTCCTCGGGAGCGGCACCATCGCAGCGACCCGAGCGACCGGAGACCAGTGACGGCAGCGCGGGAACACGTGAACCCCTGGGCAGGCCTGGCCACCGGAATCGGCTCATGGCCGGGCACCGACGCTCGTGAGGCCGCCGCGGTGATCGTCGGGGAACTCCCTGCACTGCCGCACCTCGTGGAACTGCCTGCGCGGGGACTCGGTGCCGACATGATCGGTCGTGCGAGTGCTCTGCTCGTCGACATGCACCTCGACACCACCACCACCGGCTACCGCCTGCGCGCCGGGCGTGGTGCAGTCGCACGTATCGCCGAAGACCTGATGAAGCAGGATCTCGACGCATTCGAGGAAGCGTGGGAGCTTGCGGGCGCCGGCGCCGATCGCACCGTCAAGGTGCAGTCGATCGGCCCGTGGACTCTTGCCGCGCATGCCGAGCTCGCGACAGGTAGACGTGCTCTCGTCGACCGCGGGGCGGTTCGCGACCTGTCGGAGTCCTTGGCCGAAGGTGTATCGCGGCACTCGGCGGAGCTCCACCGGCGTCTGGGCGTCTCCGTCGTCGTTCAGATCGATGAGCCTGCCCTGCCCGCGGTACTCGCGGGCACGCTGCAGGGGCGCACCATGCTCGAAACCGTACCTGCCGTGCCGGAACCAGAGATTCAGCACGTTCTCGATACGACGCTCGGCGGCCTCGGCTCCCCGGCGGCGGTGCATTGCTGCTCGGGCAGGCTTCCCGCAGACCTGCTCCGGCGCAGCGACGCAGCAGCCGTTTCGTTCGACCTCGCGCAGCTCACACGCGCAGAGCTCGACCCAGTGGGAGAACTGCTCGACTCGGGCACCATTTTGTTGATGGGCCTCGTTCCGACGGTCGCCCCGGAGAAGACTCCGACCTGGAGGGAACTGGCCGAGCCCGCCGTCGCGTTGATCGACCGGCTGGGATTCCCGCGCACGACGCTACGGTCGGTGTCGGCGTCGCCGGCGTGCGGTCTCGCCGGCGCCGACCCCGTCTGGGCCCGCACGGCGCTCCGGTTGGCGAGCGACATCTCCGCAGCATTCTTAGAAGACCCCGAATCGCTCTGACAGGTTCGTCGGTCCCCTCGACTACGCTTGCAAGCTGTGAGTGAACCGACGGACGTGGCCCACACAGCTCCACCCGAAGTGCGCGAGCGCTGGCAGCAGCTCGCAGAGGAAGTGCGGGAGCACCAGTTCCGCTACTACGTGCGCGACGCCCCGATCATCTCCGACGGTGCGTTCGATCAGCTGCTCGGGCAACTCAACGCGCTCGAAGACGAGTACTCCGACCTTCGCACCCCTGATTCGCCCACCCAACTGGTCGGTGGCGGTTTCGCCACCGATTTCACGGCGGTCGATCACCTCGAACGCATGCTCAGCCTCGACAACGTCTTCGACGAGGACGAACTGCGCGCCTGGCTTTCCCGCGTCGAATCCGAGGCGGGATCGAACCTGCACTACCTGTGCGAGGTCAAGATCGACGGCGTCGCACTGAACCTCGTCTACGAGGACGGACGGCTCGTTCGTGCAGCCACGCGTGGAGATGGACGCACCGGCGAACTGGTCACGCTCAACGCCATGACGATCGACTCCATCCCGGAACGACTCACCGGCACAGACGAATATCCGATTCCGTCGGTCCTCGAGGTGCGCGGAGAGGTGTTCTTCCGGCTCGAAGATTTCCAGGCCCTCAACGCCAGCCTCGTCGCGGAGGGAAAGCCGCCGTTCGCCAACCCCCGGAACTCGGCTGCGGGGTCGTTGCGACAGAAGAACCCGGCGGTGACGGCGAAGCGCCGACTCGGCATGATCTGCCACGGCCTCGGCCGGATCGAAGGGTTCCGTCCTGAGTCCCAATCCGATGCCTACGATGCGCTCGCGGCCTGGGGGCTGCCCGTCTCGTCGCATACCTTGCGGGTGACCGGCGCCGACGCGGTGATCGAACGGATGAAGTACTGGGGCGAGCACCGCCACGACGTCGAACATGAGATCGACGGTCTCGTCGTGAAGATCGACGAGATGGCACTGCACCGTCGCTTCGGGTCGACATCACGTGCTCCACGCTGGGCGATCGCCTACAAGTATCCGCCCGAGGAGGTCACCACCAAGTTGCTCGACGTCCGGGTCAGTGTCGGGCGCACCGGGCGCGTGACGCCTTTCGCGTATATGGAGCCGGTCACTGTCGCCGGGTCCACGGTGTCGCTCGCGACTCTGCACAATGCGTCCGAAGTCCGACGCAAAGGTGTCCTGATCGGCGACACCGTCGTGCTGCGCAAGGCCGGGGATGTGATCCCGGAGGTGCTCGGGCCTGTGGTCGACCTTCGCGACGGCAGCGAACGCCCATTCGTGATGCCCAGTGAGTGCCCCGAATGCTCGACCCCCCTGGCCCCGGCAAAGGAGGGCGACGTCGACCTCCGCTGCCCGAACCAGCAGTATTGCCCGGCCCAGCTGCGCGAGCGAGTCTTCCATGTGGCAGGCCGGGGTGCCTTCGACATCGAAGCTCTCGGGTACGAGGCGGCGACGGCCTTGCTCGAATCCGAGGCGATCGGAGACGAAGGCGACCTGTTCTCGCTCACCGCCGACGATCTGATGCGCACATCGATCTTCAAGACCGGCAAGGGTGTGTTGTCCAAGAATGGCGAGCGTCTGCTGCAGAACCTCGCCAAAGCGAAGGTGAAACCGCTCTGGCGCGTCCTCGTCGCACTGTCGATCCGGCATGTGGGGCCCACCGCGGCCCGAGCCCTGGCCACCGAGTTCGGGAGCCTCGACCGAATCCGGTCGGCATCCCTCGACGAACTCGCCGCGGTCGAAGGTGTCGGCGGAACCATTGCCGCTGCCGTCGTCGAATGGTTCTCCGTCGACTGGCACGTGGCGATCGTCGACAAATGGGCTGACGCCGGCGTCAGCATGGAGGACGAGCGCGACGAATCGATCGAGCGCACCCTGGAGGGAATGTCGATCGTGGTAACCGGCACTCTCGCGGGGCTATCACGCGACGAGGCAAAGGAAGCGATTCTCGCGCGGGGCGGGAAGGCGGCGGGCTCGGTATCGAAGAAGACCGCCTTCGTCGTGGTCGGTGATAATCCGGGATCCAAAGCCGACAAGGCGTCGGATCTGGGCATCCCGATTCTGGAGGAGGACGCATTCCGTGTCCTTCTCGAGCAAGGGCCCGGGGCTGTCCTCGGTTCGCCCGACGACGCCGCAACCTGATCCCGGCGGCCGACGGGTCGTCACGTGGCCACTGATCGCGTCGGCTCGGGTGCGTCCTGCCTGCCGAGGAAGACGGCCGACGCAACAAGGAAACACAGCGCACCGACGAAGGTTCCGATATTGGCGAGGCTCGGGTCGAGGGTGTTGCCGGTATCGAGGACGAACGACCCGGCCGCGGACACACCGAAGGCGATGGACCCGAGCATATTGAGCCATACGCTCTGCCAGTTCTTCGACCGCGGTGACCAGTAGGATTTCGCACGCCACAGGATCAGCACGGCGAGCGCGCTCGAGACGAGAAAGCACAGCGACCCTTCGAGATTCGGGTTCCACACCAGATGCTCTTCGCCCTTGACGGTGTGCGCGTGCAGAGCTGCTCCGGTGCTCACATTGAACAGAAGAGTCCCGAGGAACTGGACCAGCGCCGAGAGCCATTCGGCACGAATTCCGATGCCCTGCTTGTCCGACACGGTCGCGGCGCCGCTGAGCATCAGCTGGACGAACGCTGCGCCTGTGAAGAACCACGAGCCGACGAAGAACGAAGTATTTGCACCCGCGGTTCCCAGCGCACTCGAAATTCCCGGCGCGGAACCGAGCGCGAACAGAAATGCGCCGGCAACGAATCCCCAGGACTGCACGCGCAAGGTCGGGCGGATCAGCATGGCGGCAGTGTAGAACACTGCGCTGTACGACACGCGGAGTATCAGGAGTCCTGACTGGGGCCGAAAGTCCCTGTTCGGGAAAGGTTCTCCGCGGAGAGTGGGTTGAGGGTGAAGTGGAGGGGTGAATTCCTCGTGTGGCCGGGTGGATCGGCCGCACGCCGGGGATGTGCGGATTAGCGTCCGGCTCATGACGGCAACCCCGGATTCCGATAAACGTCTGCTATTCCGCAATGTTCGCGTGTTCGACGGTCACTCCGGTGACTTGCTCGGTGGCGATGTGCTGATCGACGGAGACGTCATCAGCGCGGTGTCCGAGTCGCCGATCGGCGATGAACCGGGTCGCGATACCGTCGTCGTCGACGGGGCGAATCGAGTGCTGATGCCGGGGATGAGCGATGCTCATGTCCACCTCGTCGGCAACGCCAATTCGTACGTCGACATGGTGATGGGGTCCGAGGCTCATATCGCCTTGAACGGGCTCGCGGAGGCGAAGAACATGTTGCACCGAGGTTTCACCGCGGTGCGGGACATGGCGGGTGATACCGCGAGCATCAAGTCGGTGATCGACCGCGGTCTGTTCGAAGGGCCGAGGATCTACCCTTCCCAAGCGGCGCTTTCGCAGACCAGCGGGCACGGTGACTTCGGGTTTGTCTACCAATGTCCGACAGTGTTCGGTGGTGATCAGAGCCGCGCGGAGCAGATCGGGTTCATGCGGGTCGCGGACGGAGAGGATCAGGTTCTCGCCGGCGTGCGAGAACAACTCAAGAAGGGCGCATCCCAGATCAAACTGATGGTCGGTGGTGGGGCGGCCTCGATGTACGACCCCCTGTACACGGTTCAGTTCATCGACAAGGAACTTCGGGCCGCGGTGAATGCGGCGACCGACTACGGCACATATGTAGCGACGCACGTATACAACGTCACCGGGATCCGGCGGGCGCTCGCGGCGGGCGTCCGGTCCATCGAGCACGGCCATCTCGCGGACGAAGAGACCATCGCGCTCATCGCGGAAAAGGAGGTGTGGTTGTCGATGCAGCCGTTTGCGCTGGGCGACCACCACTATCCCGACCCCGATCGCGCGGAGAAGGACCGGGAGATCTGCACCGGTGTGGACCATGTCTACGAGTGGGCGAAGAAGCACGGTGTCAAGACGGCGTGGGGCACCGACCTCCTGCTCGAGCCGCAGATCGCTCCTCGGCAGAGCGAGATGGCAGCCCGGCTCGGTGACCACTACACCAACCTCGAATCCCTGAGAATGCTGACGTCGGGGAACGCGGAACTGTTCCGCCTCGCCGGTGAGAGGGACCCGTACCGGCGGGCCCCGTTCGGGGTGATCCGCAAGGGTGCGTGGGCCGACGTTCTGCTCGTGGACGGAAATCCTCTCGATGACCTGACTCTGCTGGCAGACCCCGAGAAGAATCTGTCCGTGATCGTCAAGAACGGCCGGATCGTCAAAAGCCTGCTCTGAAGCCGGGGGCTCGGTACGTGGCGTCGTTCGCGATGGCACGGTCGGGCAGGTCCGGATATCGATCAACATTATGCGGAATGTGGGATGAGCTTTGGCCGAAACGAATCTCGAAGAATCCGGAGCCGAGGAGTACGACGATCCCGGTGCGTTCGACGTGGACCGGTCCGAATGGACGCACATTCCGGGCAGTCTCGTGTCCGCGCGAGCCATCGAACTCCACGGTCCGTGGGGGCACGTGTTCGGCCCCCTCGACCTGGATATCGATCAGGGTGGTGTGACGGTGGTGGCGGGGCAGGCCGGCGCCGCGCGCACGGCGCTGCTCATGGCATTGTGCGGGAGGATGCGGCTGACGCGGGGATCTCTTACCGTCCTCGGTTTCGAGAACAAGCCGACGAAGGTGTTCGCCCGTTCTGCCATCGCCTGCATGAACGAACTCGACGAAGTCCAGCCGTCCGTCACCGTGCGTGATCTCGTGACCGAGCAGAAACGCTGGAACTCACCGTGGTACAAGTTCGTTCCGCGCGTGGACGAGAAGGGCGTCGCTGACATGTGCTCGGAAGTTTTCGGTGATGTGCCGATTCCACCGCTCAACGCGTTCGTCGACGATCTGCCCGAGATTGCGCAGCTGCTGCTGCGCATCGCGGTCGCCAATACCCATCGACCGCCCCTTCTGGTGGTGGGGCGGATCGACAAGGTCGCCGATGATGCAGAGCGCGAGACCTTGCTGGAGCGACTCGTCGCGCTCGGAGAGCGACAATCGGTGATCACCGCCGATGTGAACCCGCAGAAGCCGGATTCGGGGGTGCGGGCTGTGGTCGACCTGCACGGACTCCTCGGCCCAGGCGACATCGGCGTCATGACCGAAGGCAGGTGACCGATGCTCGCAGGTATTTCCCTCGGTAGTGATTCGAAACGGTATTTCCGCGGCACGATGCCGCGTATCGCAATTGCGACGATCATCCTCATGCCGCTCCTCTACGGCGCCATGTATCTGTGGGCCTTCTGGAACCCGTTCGGTGCGGTCGACAAGATTCCGGCCGCGATCGTCAACAACGACACCGGACTATCCGCAACGGGCGAGCAGATCGACGCGGGTGATCAGGTAGTCAAGTCGCTCATCGCGTCCGGGCAGCTCGATTTGAACGAGGTGTCGGAGAGCGACGCGGCCGATGGTCTGGCGAGCGGAAAGTACTACTACACGATCACCATTCCCGAGAACTTCACCGCGGCAGTGGAGTCGCCGAACGGCAGCAGTCCCGAAAAGGCCAATCTGACCTTCACTTTCAACGATGCGAACAACTACCTGGCCACGATCATCGGACAGGATGCGTCGGAGCAGGTGATCGGCCAGGTCAACTCGACGATCGGCGCACAGGGCGTCGGGCAGGTGCTCACGGGGCTGGAGACTGCAGGCTCGGGCCTGAAGCAGGCCGCCACCGGCGCAGGCACACTCGCATCCGGGATCGACACCGCGAAGGAGGGAGCAGACCAGCTCGATGCGGGCGCCACCGAGCTCGCTGACAACATGGTGACCGCGCGCGATGGCTCCGCACAACTGGCTGCCGGGGCGAACCAGCTTGCGACTGCGATCGACGGGGTCACCGATCCCCTTCTGAGCACTCTCGACAGTGGTGCGTTGGTGAACGTCGGTAGTCAGGCATCCGACCTTCGGGCATCGATCGTCGCGCTGGAGGACCGGATACCCCGGCCGGCGCAGGCAACCGCGGGGGCCGCGGTTCAACAGATCATCGACATCCTCGGACAGAGTTCGGACCCGATCGTTGCGCAGGCCATCGCCGCGTTGACGCCGATGACTGCGCAACAGGCCGTGGACGACACCGAGGCGTTACGTGCCGAGATCGTGCGGCTGCAAGGCGACGCCGTCGCCCTCGAGTACCAGCTGAACGATCCGAGCAGCCCGCTGCGCAGCGGCCTGGCGCTTCTTCAAGACGGTGGTCTCGCATCCGACGTGCGTCAGTTGCAGAATGGTGTCAACGAGTTGAATTCGGGTGCAGCAACGCTGCATTCGGGATTGATTCAGCTGACCGACGGAAGTGTCCAACTGTCGGGCGGTGCCGGTCAGCTCTCCTCCGGAATGGTAGAACTGCAGTCCGGCTCGCATGAACTTGCGGATGCGCTCGCCCAGGGGGCGCAGCAGGTACCGAGCTGGACCGATCAACAACGCACTGCGACGGCCGACACATTGTCGACGCCTGTCGCGCTGCAGCAGAACACGACCAACGAAGCATCGACGTTCGGCACCGGATTTGCTCCGTTTTTCCTCTCGCTGGCTCTGTTCGTCGGCGGTATCATCACATGGATGCTGCTGACTCCGCTGCAGTCCAGGCCGACAGTCGCCGGTGTCGGGCTGTACCGGACGGTGTTGGCGTCGTACTGGCCCGCGTTGCTTGTCGGCGTGCTCCAGGTGGTGGTCATGTACACGGTGGTGCATTTCGGTGTCGGGCTCGATGTGAAGCACGTTGTGGGAACGGTGCTGTTCTTGATGCTGGTGTCGGCGACCTATTTGGCGATGATCCAGGCGTTCAATGCGGTATTCGGAGTTGCGGTCGGACGTGTCGTCACCCTGGCATTCCTGATGCTGCAACTTGTGTCCGCCGGTGGCATCTATCCCGTGCCGACCACCGCGACACCGTTCCAGTACATCCATCCGTTCGATCCGATGACCTACACGGTCAACGGGTTGCGCCAGCTCACGGTGGCCGACCAGATCGATTCTCGCTTGTGGATCGCGACTGCCGTCCTCACAGGGATCCTGCTCGTGTCCTTGTCCGCGAGTGCGCTGTCCGTTCGACGTAATCGTCGCTACACGATGGAAAGGCTCTACCCGCCGATCGAGGTCTGATCGGAAAGTGACCGGTTCAGACGAAATCCAGTTCACAACAGGCATCGAATCGCACAGATCTTCGATGCCGAGTATCGGAGGAAGAGATGTCAGATCACATTGCTGCCCCGTCGGAGACGCTCGCGCCCGCATACACAGGTCGTCTCGGAACCGACCCGATTCCGGCGCTACGGCTCCCGAAGACGGAGACCGAGCCCGAGGCGGCCTACCGGTTCATCCACGACGAATTGATGCTCGACGGAAGCTCGCGCCTGAACCTGGCGACGTTCGTGACCACGTGGATGGACCCACAGGCCGACCGTCTCATGGCGGAAACCTTCGACAAGAACATGATCGACAAGGACGAGTACCCTGCTACGGCAGAGATCGAGACCCGCTGTGTGAATATGGTGGCGGCACTCTTCCATGCCGAGGATCTGTCCCCGACGGATCCGACGTCGGCGACCGGCGTCTCGACCGTGGGATCGTCCGAAGCCGTGATGCTGGCAGGCCTTGCGCTCAAATGGCGGTGGAGGCAGGCACGAGACGCGGCGGGCAAGGACTCCACCAAGCCCAATCTGATCATGGGCAGCAACGTTCAGGTCGTCTGGGAGAAATTCTGCAGGTACTTCGACGTCGAACCCAAATACCTGCCCATGGAGGCGGGTCGGTACGTCATCACTCCGGAGCAGGTTCGCGATGCCGTCGACGAGAACACCATCGGTGTGGTGGCCATTCTCGGGACGACGTTCACCGGCGAACTCGAGCCGGTCGCGGATATCGCTGCAACGCTCGATGAGATCGCTGCGGACGGCGGACCGGATGTCCCGTTGCATGTCGATGCGGCAAGTGGAGGCTTTGTGGTCCCGTTCCTGCATCCGGAGCTGGAGTGGGACTTCCGCCTTTCCCGTGTCGTCTCGATCAATGTCAGCGGCCACAAGTACGGAATGACCTATCCGGGAATCGGATTCGTGGTCTGGCGGTCGAAGGAGCATCTACCGGAGGATCTCGTGTTCCGGGTCAATTACCTCGGCGGGGACATGCCGACATTCACACTCAATTTCTCCCGCTCCGGTAACCAGGTGGTCGGCCAGTACTACAACTTCATCCGCCTGGGGGTCGCCGGCTACACCCAGATCATGGAATCGCTGCGGGACACCGCATTGATGCTGTCACGCGAAATCTCGGGAATCGACGACATGGAGATCATCACGGATGGGTCGGCGATACCCGTCCTCTCATTCCGACTGGTGGGTGATCCGGGATTCACGGTCTTCGACATCTCTCACGAACTGCGTGCCCGTGGTTTTCAGGTTCCCGCATACACGATGCCCGCCGATGCTGAGGAAATTGCTGTGTTGAGGGTGGTCTTGCGGGAGGGTTTCAGCCGCGACCTCGCATACAAGCTTGCCGTGTCGATCAAGGATGTGGTCGAGCATCTGCGTGCCGGGGTGGGTACGGGACACACCGCAACGGGTTTCGCGCACTGATCGTCGGCGCGGGGAGGTCATTCGCATTGTTGCCTTCCCGCGCGTCGGTATCCGCTGTGAGGAATCCGGTGTATCAGCCGGGTGAATACGTTCGATATCGGCCGCGAGCAACCGGATTTCCACATTCGCCCCGTATCACAGCAATTCTTTGTTATTGTTGTTACGCTTTACATAAGCTCGGTTACGGAATTGAAGATGCGGGCCTGTGGTGGTGTTACGCACCTTCTGATCAGGAGGTTTTCGCATAGGTGCGCCACATACTGCCACTGTTTCGCAGCCGATTGTTCTCGCTGTTGTCGAGTTCGGCGACCTTGATCGTGATTCACGGCAACCGATTCGCCGGTAAGACCACATTGGTTCGAACATGGCTCATGGCGGATCCCGTTTCCGCTGCTGTTCCGGTCTTCGTGGAGGCGCCACCGACCGATGTGACGAAGGACGACTACTGGTCCGCCGTCCTACGCGCCGTGTGCGCGTACCTCGGTAGCGCCCCGCCGGACCACTGCGGTGACGGTTTCGAGGAGGTGCGTTCGTTTCTCGTCGCGCAGCACCGCCCAATTGTGCTGATTCTCGACGGAATCGGTGCGGTCGAGTCGGCGGAGGAACATGTCGGTGATCTGCTCGCCCGGTGCCCACGCTTGAGAGTCGTTGTCACAACACGAGTTGCGGGACAATGGTGTCGTTACGTCGACAGCGTTCCCGGCCGGTTGATGCTCACCTCGGATGCACTTGCCTTCACGGATGGGGAGGTCCGCGCTTTTCTGCGCGCATCCGCGGTGCCGCACGGTTCTCGCGTGGTTCGACGAATCGTGCGACGCACGGGAGGGGCACCGGCGCTCATCGCAGCCGTATGCGAGGTGTTGAAAGCGGACAGTGCGCAGGTGCCGGACGGCGAGGATCGTATCGATCACCTCGTAGACACGGCTGTCGACACTGCGATTCTGCGAGCCATTGCCGTCGACCCCGTAGTTGCGTCGAGGTTTCGTTCCGTTCTGATGTCGGCCGCCATCGCGACTCCGCTCGCTTTGTCCGCGGGAGTACTGCCTTCGGTGGTGGACCCCGTGGAATTCGTCGACGCACTCGAGTCTGCCGGAATGGTCGAATCGGAACCGGGAACCGACCTGTCGATGCGGACGTACCCCGACGCCGTTCGAGAATCGCTCTTACGCTCGGCCGAAGCCGAATGCTCCGACGAACTCCGGGACGCCCGGACCGCCCTGATCCGATTCTGGCTGGAGCACTCGAACGCACACAATGCCCTCGTGCACGCGGTGGAAAGCGGCAATTGGGAATGTGCGGTGACGATCGTAGAGGAACATTGGGCCACTCTGTACTCGGGTGGATTCCTTCTCACCCTCAGCGAGGCCCTGGTGAACAGGATTCCTGTCGGAGTCGCCGAGAGAAATCCGACGGTGGCAGCGATCCGGCGGCTGCATCGCCGGCTCACCGAACCCCGCGACATTCCTGTGTCGATCGGCGAACGTGAGCATCCCCCCGCCTTCTTGCCGGAGCCTGCCGCAACGCTCATGCGAGCGATCGATCTGCGCCTCGGAGGTCACTTCGCCGAGGCGGCCGCGGCATGTGAGGATTTTGCCGGCGAGCTTGTGCGGGCGTCCGACGACCCGGACGTCGCCAGGCGGAACGCCAGCGCCCTCGATCACCTGCACGTCGGGTTCACCTATCTGCTCGCGGGCCGCATCGATGACGCGCCGGTACTGTTCCGGCTCGCTCATCGTCTCGGAGGCGACACCTTCGTCGAGCGAACCGCAGCAGGTGTGCTCGCGCTGACCCACGCGCTGCGTGGTTCGATCACCGAGGCTCGACTCTGGATCGACGAGGAGCATCGGCACGGTCCGCTACCTGCCGACGAGGAGATGATCGTGAGGCCACCCGGCCTGGTCGCGTCGGCACTCGTCGCCCTGGACCGACTCGATCCGGATGGCGCGTTCGACATCCTCACGGAGCTGGGATCACCCGATGACAACGAGGAGTGCTGGGCATTCACTCTGTATGCGAACGGGCAGCATGCACTTCTCGCCGGACTGCCCGCCGACGGCCTGCAGTACATCGAGTCCGAGATTCAGCGTTTCTCCCGGCTGTACGGCGGGATGTCCGGCCACTTGCTCGATGCGGTCCGCGCTGACCTCAATCTGGCGATCGGTCGCCCGGACGAGGCTCGGCGGGTGGTGGCGCGATCAACCGACACGCTCACGGCAGCTGCGCGCGCACGGATCTGCCTGTTCACCGGCGATCCCGTAGGCGCAGAGGCCATCGGGCACCACTATCGCGACGACCCGAGTTGCCCACCGCGGGTGTCGATGGAGCTGGCCGTTGTCGGCGCAGCAGCAGCATGCTCGCTGGGCAGGCGAAACGATGCTCGCCGCTGCATGTTCCGCGCCGTCGCGCTGTCCCGACAGACCGGGATGCTGAGGCCGTTCACCGGCCTTGCTCCGTCGATGGTTCGGAACATCACAGATCTCGGTGTCGACCTCCCGGTTGATCTGGAACAGATCGCGCTCGACTTCGGCACTTTTCGCACGACACAGCCGATGGTGCGGCTGACCCCGCGGGAAGCGGCAGTTCTCGAAGCGCTGGTCGCGGGTGGCAACGCTGGAACGATCGCTGAGGCACAGTTCGTCAGCCTCAACACCGTCAAGACCCAGTTGCGGTCGCTCTACCGCAAACTGGGCGTGCATTCCCGTCGGGACGCGATCGCCGTTGCTCGCCGGTTGGTTCTCGACTGAAAATCAGCCGAGCACCGTGCCGATGATTCCCGCAAGGTAGCCCATCCTCGCAACCTCCGACGGCCGGAATTCGGGTCCACCCGGCCTTCCCAGCATGAGAACTCGATCCGATCTGCCAAGGGGCGCCGCCGCGAGCATCGTGTCCATGTCCCGCCACAATCGAGGCACCCACTCGGCTTCATGATCGAGGAGTGCCGGCTTCTCGAGAGGCATCCACGGTGTGTCGGCGGGCCGTGTTTCCGGAGCTCCGGGACTTCCGACGATGCGGTACGCGCCGTGCGCCCCGATTCCGAGGACGGTGGCCCAACTCACCCGCAGTACACGAGGCGCGCCATCCACGAGAACCTGCAGGCGATCGTCGCGTGCCGCCGAAACCTGATCGATGAGCTCGAGCTCGCGGTGGGTGTCGAGGATGCCCGCGTAGGGGCGGATCGAGTCGACAGTGACTCCGTCCAGAGCCTCCGCGGCAGTGATCAAAGTGTCGGGCAGCTTGCCCGGTTCTACGTCGACCACGAGGTCGTCGATGGCGAAGCCGGCACCACGATCGACCACGTCGAGTGACAGGATGTCTGCGCCGACCGACCCCAGAGCCAACGCGAGCGCGCCGAGGCTACCGGGACGGTCGGGAAGCTGGACACGTAGCAGGTACGACACGTGCGTCCTTTCCCACATTCTTCGCCGACGCGTGAACACGCCGGCCCAGGGGCGCAGGTCGCACAACCATCACAGCAGTCAGAACCCCCGGCGTCGTCCATCTTTTCACTCACGCAGCGCGCGTAGGAACGCTCGCCGGGGGAATCGTGACGTGGCGATGGAAAATGCCCGGTCATAGGTGGCGGCGTCACATGAACGCAACAAAGGTTTCCCCATGCGCAATGCGGCGGGCCGATTCGGGTGGCGCCCGAACCGAGTACACGGCCGCCACAGTGGGGCATTACCCTGGACAGGACGTTCGAACGCCAGATGATCCATCACCACTGGAAAGGGGCCACCTACGGTGCCTGCCATTTCCCGTGACGAGGTTGCGCACCTCGCCCGGTTGTCCCGCCTTGCGCTGACCGATGCGGAACTCGACGAGTTCTCCGGCCAGCTCGATTCCATCCTCAGCCACGTCAAGGCGGTGTCCGAGGTGGCCGCGGACGACGTGGCGCCCATGGCGAATCCGAATGCTGTCACCAACGTGACCCGTCCAGACGTCGTGCTGCCCGGCCTCACTCCCGGGGAAGCCCTCTCCGGTGCGCCCGCTGTCGAAGAAGGACGCTTCGCTGTCCCGCAGATCCTGGGGGAGGGCGAATGAGCACCGATCTCACGAAGCTCGATGCAGTGACACTCGCAACCCGTATCCACGCCGGTGAGGTCTCTGCAGTGGAGGTCACACGGGCCCACCTCGACCGAATCGCCGAGGTCGACGGCGAGTACAACGCATTTCTGCACGTCGGTTCCGAGCAGGCGCTCGGTGCTGCGGCCGAGGTCGATCGTGCTGTGGCCGCAGGCGAGAAGCCGGCGTCGCCGCTGGCGGGCGTCCCGATCGCGCTCAAGGACGTCTTCACCACCACCGACATGCCCACCACGTGTGGCTCGAAGATCCTGGAGAACTGGGTCTCGCCCTACGACGCGACACTGACGACGAAGCTCCGTCAGGCCGGTATCCCGATTCTCGGCAAGACCAACATGGACGAGTTCGCGATGGGGTCGTCTACGGAGAACTCCGCGTACGGACCCACCCGCAACCCGTGGGACACCACCCGGATCCCCGGCGGATCGGGTGGCGGATCCGCGGCCGCTCTCGCGTCGTATCAGGCGCCGCTCGCCATCGGCACCGACACCGGCGGCTCGATCCGTCAGCCCGCGGCCGTCACTGCGACGGTCGGGACGAAACCCACGTACGGCACGGTGTCGCGCTTCGGTCTCGTCGCGTGCGCATCGTCACTCGATCAGGGTGGTCCGTGCGGACGCACCGTTCTCGACACTGCATTGCTGCACGAGGTGATCGCCGGACACGATCCCCGCGACAGCACCTCCGTCGACGCAGCGGTTCGTCCCGTGGTCGAGGCCGCCCGACAGGGCGCAGCAGGCGACCTGTCGGGCATGAAGATCGGCGTCGTCAAGGAACTGCATTCCGACAGCTACCAGCCCGGTGTGATTTCGTCGTTCGATGCTGCCGTGGAGACCCTCACGAAGCTCGGTGCCGAGGTCGTCGAGGTGTCGTGCCCGCACTTCGAGTACGCACTCGCGTCCTACTATCTGATCCTGCCTTCGGAGGTGTCATCCAACCTCGCTCGTTTCGACGCGATGCGATACGGCATGCGTGTCGACGATGGTTCGATGAGCGCCGAGCAGGTCATGGCCGCGACGCGTGCCGCCGGTTTCGGCAAGGAAGTCAAGCGTCGCATCATGATCGGGACCTACGCGCTCTCGTCCGGTTACTACGACGCCTACTACGGTCAGGCGCTGAAGGTGCGTTCGCTCATCGCGCAGGATTTCGACAAGGCCTACGAGCAGGTCGACGTCCTGGTCTCGCCCACGAGCCCGTTCACTCCGTGGAAGCTCGGCGAGAAGGTCGACGATCCGCTGGCGATGTACCTGTCCGACCTGTGCACCCTGCCGACCAACCTGGCGGGTCACTGCGCGATGTCGGTGCCGTCGGGCCTGTCGGCGGACGACGGACTGCCCGTCGGGCTGCAGATCATGGCTCCCGCGCTTGCCGATGAGCGGCTCTACCGTGTCGGAGCGGCATTCGAAGCTGCCCGCGGGCCGATCGTCGCCTGACTGTTTCCGATCGACCGACCGGCGGTGCCGTGGGCCTGTGCCTACGACACCGCCGGTTCGCATTGCGCCTGTTCGGTTCCGTACCGATGCCCGTGCCCCGGAGCCGAGTCGAGTGAGGTGAACAGGTCGACGGTGGTCTGCAAGAACCCCACCACCGGCAACCACGGGGGCATCGGAGCGTCTTGCTCCGCACGAGAGAGATCCGGCGGTGACCACAGCAGAGAAGGTTGCCACCGCACAACCGGATCCGATGTGTTCGCCAGCACCGTCGCTCCGTCGGTTCGCACCGAGCCGGCCGGAGGCCCCGCCCACAGGGCCTCACACGGTCCCGGATTCCTTTCATCGAACACAGCACTGCCACCGATCGCCCCGAGGCTCTGCCCGTACACATGCAGGTCGGGTCGCCGGTCGGGTGGCATCGTGGCGATATGCCCGCGTACGGCCGCGACGAGTGCCCGAGCCGACCGGGAAGCTGCGTCGCGGTCGAAGACGAACGTGACCCAGCTCGGTGTGTCCGAATATTGTTGCGCGACGAGAGCGACGTCGTCGCCCCATCGGTCTTCGAATCCCTGCACGGCATTCGCGTCGACCCACCCGGACCCCGTAGGAATCGCAACGACGAGGTGATCCCGCTCGAATCCTCCGGCGCGTTCGAGTTCGCGGACCGCAAGCGCCGCGCGTGACTGATCGTCCGCGGCTGCCGCCAACCCGATGTAGACCCGCACGGGCGATCCCGAGGGCTCGATCGAGACGAAACGCCGGCCGTGCGTGCCGAGGCTGTTCCAGTTCACCAGCGAGAGTGGCGAGCCGGACATCCCGGGATCTAGCGCGACCGCTGGCGCCGATGCCGACGCCGTATCCGGCGATGGAGAGGCAATCGAGGTGATTCCCGACCCCAGCAGGATCGCGGCCACCGCCAGTGCCGCAACCGAGCGGGCGCGACCCGCCATCCGGGTCAGCGCACGGATGCCCGCCGCGCCTCCCACGAGAACGGTTGCCGTGACGACAGTTCCAGCGAGTACCTCGGGCCAGTAACGGAATCCGATCGGCGGCACATCCATCGCGGCGCGAAGTGCGTTCTGCCAGTGATGTGCCCATGTCACACTCACTGCAACCATTGCGGCCCCGACCGCTACCGCAAGACCGCGTGCCTCGGCCTCGTGCGGCCCGGACAGTGCTCGAAGCCGATGCGGCACTGCGCGTCGGAACAGTGCGGTCAGTGCCAGGCAGAATGCGACGAGAACTCCTGAGAGAATCCCCTGGGTCAGAGAGGCTCGCGGTAGCAGCGAGGGTACGAGCGAAACCACAACCGCCACCGTCGTGGCCGCAGTGGACCCGAGACAAGGGCCGAAAAAACTGTGCGGGAGTGGAATCCGCGGACTCTTCTCGCGGGTTCCTGGCGTCGGTGCTGGGGCGGCCAGGTCGATCGTCATCAGTTCGATCTCCTCAGGAAAGCGCTGCCCGCGAGGACCGCAGCGCCGGACACAGCGAGGTAGGCGATGGGTGATTCGGATTCGGGAAGCCGGTAGCCCTGGCGCCACGAGTTGATCTGCACCGCTGCGGATGCGATTCCCGCCATCACGTCGCATCCCGGTTCCACGCCGGTCTCGGTCGTGCACGCGGCATTGAGGTTCCGTTGCAGGTGCGTATCGAGGTCACGCCGTGCCTGTGGTCCGAGTTCGCCACCGATGTCCCGTGCGTACCTGAGCAGGTCGTACCCGAGATCGTGCATACGGCAAGCGGGCTCGAACGCCGAGGGCAGAGCCACAGGTGACGAGCAGTCACCGTCCGGATCGGTGAGTACTCCCTCGGTCGTGTCGCCCGGTTCGATCGACGGGTGGTATCCCATGACCTCGGCGAAGCCGTCCGGGAACGCAGCGAGCGCACCGACGGTATCGTCTGCGACGAGTGCGGTGACGGTAGCCGCAACTGCCGGATCCGCCGTCGTAGCGGTACTCGCGGGGGATGCGGCACCGACGCAGAGGGCGGCCCCGGCACCGAGGAGTACGGTGGCCGCCGTGCGGCGTGTCGCGGTTCGGTTGATCATGATTCAGACGGTATGAACGACTTCCACCGCGCAGGATCACGCGCGGGAGTGGTTCCGGGAAGCCATCCTCATACCGCAGGGTTGCTGCGAACTCACTCTCAGGTATGAGGACAGGCGAGACACGGACTCCTAGCGTGGAGGTCGTGAAAACGATGATGCGTACCGGAGCGACCTCCGCAGTGAAGACCACTGCGAAACTGGGACGCGGCCGCTGGCCGACAGTCATCGCAGTCGTCGTCACGCTGATCCTGTATTCGGTTGCGTGGCCGACACTGCAACTCACGCACGATACGACGCCGCCGCTGATGCCGCTCGTCGCCGGTTTTGCAGTGTTCCCATTCGTGTTCGTGTTCAGCCGACCGGCGTTGGGCTGGGCGGTCACCGCACTCGCCGCATTGGTGATCCCGCTGGCGTTCGAGAGGGTCGGGAACTACACCTACCCGTGGCAGGTAGTGCACATCATCGTGCTCCTCGCGCTCGTCCTCGCCGTGTCAATTCTGGAAGAGATCCGCGTCGTGCTTGTGGTGTGGATCGCGACGGTGCTGCTGTTCTTCCTGTACATGCCGGGGGACGACGGATGGGGCTGGATGGTGGGGCTCACCGCCCTCGTCGTGTTCGGTCTACTGGTGCGCTGGTTGGTGATCTCGAGGCGGCAATTGGCCCACGAGGAGGAGGTCAGCGAACTCGAGCGTGCCCGCCGTGCGGTACTCGAGGAGAAAGCGCGCATCGCTCGGGACCTTCACGACATCGTTGCCCATCACATGTCGATGGTCGTCGTGCAGGCGCAGAGCGCCCCCTACCGGCTGACCGATGTCACCGACGAGGTTCGAGCCGAATTCGATTCCCTCGGCGCGACCGCCCGCGAAGCACTCAACGAGGTGCGCAGCCTTCTCGGTGTACTGCGCAGCGACGGCTACACCCCGGAGAACGAACCACAACCCGGCGTCGAGCGAATCGGTGAACTACTTGCCGCATCGCAACGTGCCGGTGTTCTACTGAACACCGAGATCACCGGTGATCCGGTGGGCGTCAGCGACGGGGTGGGTCTGGCGGTCTACCGGATCCTGCAGGAATCGCTCACGAACAGTGCCCGGCACGCGCCCGGTGCGGCGGTCGACGTCCGCATCGAATTCGGTCTCGGCACAGTCGAAATGGACGTGAGCAACGGCCGGGGAGCCGAGGGTGCGCGCACGATGGTGCCGTCGGATCGGGGCGGCGGCAGCGGCATCAGGGGAATGGGCGAGCGCGCGGCAGCTGTCGGTGGGCGGCTCGTCGCGCATCCGCGACCCGACGGCGGATTCGAGGTACACGCGGTGCTGCCGGCGGTCGCCGCCGTCTGACCCCGATCGATGGTCGGACCTGCTAGCGGTCGCAGCATTCGGCATCCGCGCGGCAGCAACACGAGGTGTAGCGCACTTCCGAGTTGGGTATCTGCTCCACGTGTGCAACGTTGTCGAGTTCCGGCGGCGGCGTGTGCAACCGTTGGGAGTGGGAGGCGCGATGTCCACCACGGACGAGCTGTGCACGGTCGGGGTCGAGGAGGAGTTCCTGCTCGTCGACGCCGACACCGGGGTACCGACGGTCAACAGTGCCGTCGTGGTCGCGGAAGCCGCGAAACACGGACTGGAGTTGCAGTACGAACTCGATCGCTGCCAAGTGGAAACGGCATCTGGGATCTGTTCCGACGCTGAACAGCTTCACGTCGATCTGGCCACCACGCGATCGATCGCTGCCGGTGCTGCTCGCCGACACGGGGCTCGGCTGCTTGCCGTCGGAGTCCCGGTTCTGGGCTGGCGGGAACTGCAGGTCACGGCGAAACCCCGGTACCTGCGGATGGAACGCGAGTTCGGGCTCATCGCGCGCGAGCAGGGCATCTGTGGATGCCATGTCCATGTCGGTGTGCCCGACCGGGAGACCGCGATCCAGGTGGGTAATCACCTGCGTCCGTGGCTTCCCACTCTGCTTGCATTGTCGGCGAACTCGCCGATCCATCGCGATGTGGACACCGGATACGCGAGCTGGCGAACACTCCTCTGGTCCCGATGGCCGAGTGCCGGACCGCCCCCGTACTTCGAGTCGGTCGAGGACTTCGACCGACTCGTCGAGGCCATGCAGGAGACGGGCAGCATCCTCGACGACGGCATGGTCTATTGGGACGTACGTCCCTCGGCGACGTTCCCGACGGTGGAGGTGCGCGTATGCGACGTCCCCGCCACCGTCGCCGAATCGGTGCTGCTCGCGAGCCTCATCCGGGGTCTTGTACTCACTGCGCTGCGTGATCTGGACCGTGGCCGCACAGCACTCCGGGTGGTACCCGAACTTCTGCGGGCTGCGTACTGGCGGGCCGCACACGACGGTCTCGATGGCGACGGGATCGCCTTGCCTGAGTCTGTGCGTCAACCCATGGTGCACCGGCTCGAATCATTGGTGCAGCATGTGCGCCCGGCGCTCGAGGACCTCGGATCCGACCGACTGGTACTCGACGGGATCCGGTCGGTGGTGCGCACCGGCAACGGGGCGATGCGTCAGCGCGCAGTCCTCGCTGCGGGCGGTGACGCCCAGGACGTCGTCACCGAGATCGCCGCCTCGACCGTGTCCGGATGCCGGACAGGGCAGCACCCAGGCGATGCAGGCCCGCGGTGAAGCCGACACGGTCCGGTCCGAGTACGTGACCGGCACCGTCCCATCATCTCGTTCCCGCCGACCCCATCGGCGGTTTACGCTCAGTGGGTGCCGGGTCACAGCCCTCGGAAGGTTCGGGTCGAGGAGGAGTTCCACCTCGTCGATCTGAAAACCCGGCGCCTGACTGCCCGCGCGCCGGAGCTGTTGACGCGGTTGCCCGCCGAGACCTATGTCGGTGAGCTGCAGCGATGCATGGTCGAGGTGAACAGCGGCGGCTATACCGACCTTGCCGAACTGCGCTCCGATATGGATCGACACCGGAAGCTGCTCGCTGCCGCAGGCAGGGCGCTCGGTGTAGGTGTGGTGGCCGCGGGAGCAGTACCCCTTGCGTTGCCCACCGAAATGCAGGTGGCAGGCTCGCCTCGCTATCAACGCATGCTCGCCAACTATCAACAGCTCGCGCGGGACCAATTGGTCTGCGGTATGCAGGTGCACGTCGACCTCGAGGATCGGGACTACGCCGTGCGGGTCGCAGCGCGCATCGCGCCGGACCTGCCGGTGTTACTGGCTCTCAGTGCGAGTTCGCCGTTCAGCGCTGACGGTGCGGACAGCGGCTACGCAAGTGTCCGGTCGCTGCTGTGGCTGCGCTGGCCTTGCAATGGCCCGGCAGCACCTGTCTCATCGTCAGCCGAGTACGACTCGTTGGTCGACGGTCTGGTATCGAGCGGAGTGATCGGCGATCCCGGGATGGCCTACTTCGACGTGCGCCCGTCGGCAAAGCTGCCGACCCTGGAACTGCGCGTGTGTGACAGCTGTCCGCAACTCGACACCGTGCTCCTCGTCGCTGCTCTTTTCCGTGCACTCGTCGAACGAGAAGTGACGGCTCTGCGTGCCGGCGCCGAGGACGTTCACATCGCGCCGACGTTGACCCGCGCTGCTCTGTGGCGGGCCGCCAGGTCGGGGCTCGAAGCCGAGCTGGTCGACGTGACGGTCCTCGAACCTCGCCCGGCTGCGGACATCGTCGATCACCTCGTACGCTCGCTGCGTCCCCAACTCGAGGACTCGGGTGATTGGGCTCTCGTTTCGGAACTCGGCGCACACGCGATTGCGCTAGGCAGCTCAGCGGCGAGGCAGCGCAGTGCACTGGACCGTCGAGGACGCCTGCCCGATGTGGTCGACCTGCTGCTCGCAGAGACCGCCGGCCACGAAACGCGTCTACCGGAGGCCGAGAACACGATTCGGCCGGGCGGACAGCGCCGCACCGGGCCGCAGCGCCGGATTCGCCACGGGCTGCCGCAATATCCGATCGGCCAGAGTTCGATCGACGAGCAGCAGCTGATGGCCTGGCGCCGAGATCTTCATGCGAATCCGGAATTGTCCTTCGAAGAGCATCGCACCACCGACCTTGTGCGGCGTCATCTGCTCGGCCTCGGGCTGGCACCGGTAATGCTGACCGGTGGTACCGGTCTGTGGTGCGACGTCGGCCCGCCGACCGACGAGGTTGTGGCGTTGCGTGCGGACCTCGACGCACTTCCGGTCGCCGAGACCACCGGCCTGCCCTACGCCTCCACGACCCCCGGGGTTTCCCACGCCTGCGGTCACGATGCACACACCACGATGCTCATGGGGGCGGCAACGGTCCTCGCGGCAACTCCACCACCGCGCCGGGTGCGACTGATCTTCCAACCCGGCGAGGAGACCAGCCCGGGCGGCTCCCTCAAAGTTATCGAGGCCGGCGCCCTGGAGGGGGTGTCGAAGATCTTCGCTCTGCACTGCGATCCTCAGCTCGAAGTGGGTTCACTTGCCACCCGCACGGGGCCGATCACGTCCTCGAGTGCATCGGTGACCGTGCGCCTGTGGTCGGCGGGCGGCCACACCGCGCGACCGCACCTGACCGGCGATCTGATCCACGCAACAGCAGTATTGGTCACCGGTTTGGCCTCGGTGCTGGACCGGCGCATCGATGCCCGTACCGCGACCGTGCTGACCTGGGGGAAGGTGGAGGCAGGGAAGGTCGGCAACTCGGTTCCGGAGGCGGGCGAACTGGTGGGCACTCTGCGTAGCGCCTCCCGCGAGGCATGGGCCACCCTCGAGCCTCTGGTGGAGCGTACGATCGGGGAACTACTCGCCCCGTACGACGTGCGTTACGAACTGTCCTACCTGCAAGGTGTTCCGCCCGTAGTCAATGATCCGGATTGTTCGGCGGAGCTGCGGGACGCCATTGCATCGGTCGTAGGCCTCCAGAACCTCGCCGAAGCCCAACAGTCCAGTGGCGGCGAAGATTTCGCGTGGTACCTCGAGGAGGTACCGGGAGCGCTCGGACGCCTCGGCGTGTGGGACGGCACGAACACGCGACATGAGCTGCACCAGCCGGATTTCGATCTCGACGAGCGCGCACTCATGCACGGCGTTCGCACCTTCGTTGCGCTCGCCCGCGGGAACGGGCATGTGTGAGCGTCGGTCGGCTCCCGCTCCTCACATTCGCTGGGGCCGGGGAGGACGTCGATCGCGCCTGCGGTATTAGGCTGTGGCCGTGACCGAGCCGACCACCCTCACCCCCGGGTCCACGCCCACCACTGTGTTCATCGCCGACGACCAGGCCATGGTGCGGCAGGGTTTCGGCGCATTGCTTGCGGCGCAGCATGACATCAGCGTCGTCGGCGATGCGCCCGACGGGCGCACCGCGGTGTCCGAAGTGGCGAGGTTGCGCCCCGACGTCGTGCTGATGGACGTGCGGATGCCCGAAATGAACGGTCTCGACGCGGCACGTCGGATCCTCGCCGACACACGCGAACCGAAGACTCGCGTGCTCATGCTCACGACCTTCGACCTCGACGAGTACGTGTACGAGGCACTCGGAATGGGTGCGAGCGGGTTCATGCTCAAGGATGCGCCGGCCGACGAACTCGTCCGCGCCGTCCGCGTGGTGGCAGAAGGGCAGGCGCTGCTCGCTCCGACGGTCACCCGCAGGCTGATCGCCGACGTCACCAGCCGACGTACGCCCGCACGCGGTCGCGCCCGTGCGCTCGATGTCCTGACGCCGCGCGAGCTCGAGGTTCTCGAACTGATCGCACAGGGACTGTCGAATCAGGAGATCGCCGCGAAACTCTTCGTCGCCGAGCAGACGGTGAAAACCCATGTGGGGAAGGTGCTGGGCAAGCTGCACCTCCGCGACAGGGCACAGGCCGTGGTACTCGCGTACGAATCCGGTGTTGTCACCCCCGGTTGAGAATCCCCGCGCGGTCGTCAGCTTCCCGGCAGCGCGCGAAGACCGGTGTCGTGCTCGATCGGCATGCCGCCTGCGCCTGATGCGGGCAGGATGGCGATACGGCACGAAGGCACACACCATCGGAAGGTTGCGGATGACGCGGATCGGCATTCTCACCAGCGGCGGCGACTGTCCCGGACTCAATGCGGTGATCCGCGGGGCGGTCCTCAAGGGAACCGAGGTACACGCCCAGGAGTTCGTCGGCTTCCTCGACGGCTGGCGGGGACTCGTCGACGGTGATGCGATCCCCTTGGACCGCAGCCGGGTCCGGGGCCTTGCCCAGCAGGGTGGCACCATCTTGGGTACGAGCAGATTCGGCCCGTATCAGGGACCGAACGGGGGAGCGCAGAACATTCAGGCCACACTCGACCGGCTCGGTATCGACGCGGTCGTCGCCATCGGTGGCGAGGGCACCGCGTCCGCATCGAAACGTCTGTTCGAGGAAGGCATCCGGATCGTGGGGGTCCCCAAGACGATCGACAACGATCTCAGCCGCACCGACTACACATTCGGCTTCGACACGGCAGTCGAGATCGCCACCGTCGCGATCGACAGACTTCGGACCACCGGGAACTCCCACAAGCGCTGCATGGTGCTCGAGGTGATGGGGCGGCACGCCGGCTGGATCGCATTGCACTCGGGCACGGCAGGAGGAGCACATGCCATCCTCATTCCCGAACACCCCGAAAGTCTCGAGCAGATCTGCGAATGGGTCACCAGTGTGCGCGACCGAGGTCGCGCACCGATGGTCGTCGTCGCGGAAGGCTTCACCCTGCCCGAAATGGCGCAGGCCCATTCCACCAAGGGACTCGACGGATTCGACCGGCCCCGCCTCGGTGGCATCGCCGAGGTACTCGCACCGCTCATCGAAGAACACACCGGGATCGAGACGCGTGCGACGGTGCTCGGGCACATCCAGCGCGGTGGCGTCCCGACCGCGTTCGATCGCGTTCTCGCCACGCGGCTCGGGATGGCCGTCACCGACCTGGTGGCAGACGAAGAATGGGGACATATGGTCGCCCTGCACGGAACGGACATCGCCCGAGTCGGATTCGAGGAGGCGCTCGCCGATCCCAAGTACGTCCCGGACGAGCGCTACCAGGAGATGCGGGTCATCTTCGGCTGACACCGGTGGCCGTCTAAAATCGTGAGCATGACTGCCTCCGTGTCTGCTGACCTGCTCGCCTACGACGACGTGCTCGCGAAGTTCGAGCCCGTGATGGGCATGGAGGTGCACGTCGAGCTGCACACCGCCACCAAGATGTTCTGCCCGTGCCCGACCGCGTTCGGTGCCGAGCCGAATACGCAGGTATGCCCGGTCTGTCTCGGCCTTCCAGGTGCCCTGCCGGTGGTCAACCAGCAGGCGGTCGAATCCGCAATCCGAATCGGCCTCGCACTGAACTGCTCGATCACCCCGTGGGGGCGGTTCGCGCGGAAGAACTACTTCTACCCGGACCAGCCGAAGAACTACCAGATCTCGCAGTACGACGAACCGATCGCCACCGACGGTCACCTCGACGTGGTTCTCGACGACGGCACCACCTGGCGAGTCGACATCGAGCGTGCCCACATGGAAGAGGACACCGGCAAGTCGCTGCACGTCGGCGGCGCGACCGGACGTATCCACGGCGCCAGCCATTCGCTGCTCGACTACAACCGCGCCGGTGTTCCCCTCGTCGAGATCGTCACCAAGCCGATCACCGGCGCCGGGGAACGTGCCCCCGAGGTCGCCCGGGCGTACGTCACCGCGCTGCGCGACCTCCTCAAGGCGCTCGACGTCTCCGACGTGCGCATGGATCAGGGTTCGATGCGCTGCGACGCCAACATCTCGCTCATGCCGATCGGCGCGAAGGAGTTCGGCACCCGCACCGAGACGAAGAACGTCAACTCGCTCAAGTCCGTCGAGGTCGCTGTCCGCTACGAGATGCGTCGCCAGGCCGCCGTGTTGACCAGTGGCGGCGAGGTCATTCAAGAGACCCGACACTTCCAGGAGTCCGACGGCACGACGTCTCCCGGTCGCCGTAAGGAAACCGCCGAAGACTACCGGTACTTCCCGGAACCCGACCTCGAGCCGGTCGCGCCGGACGCCACATGGATCGAGGAGCTGCGCGCGACCCTGCCCGAACTGCCGTGGCTGCGCCGCGCGCGCATCCAGGCCGACTGGGGTGTCTCCGACGAGGAGATGCGTGATCTCGTCAACGCGGGCGCGCTCGAACTGGTCATCGCGACCACCGAGGCCGGAGCGCCCGCGTCCGAAGCACGGTCGTGGTGGGTTGCCTACCTCGCTCAGCAGGCGAACACCCGCGGCGTCGAACTCGTCGAGCTGCCCATCACCCCGGCGCAACTCGCACACGTCATCGCGCTGGTCGCCGAGGGCAAGCTGACGAACAAGCTCGCGCGCAAGGTCGTCGACTACGTTCTCGAAGGTGAAGGCGAGCCCGCACAGATCCTCGAGGCCCACCCCGAGCTCGTCGTCGTGCGTGACGACAGCAAGCTTCAGGCCGCCGTCGACGAGGCGCTCGCCGCGAACCCTGACATCGCCGACAAGATCCGCTCGGGCAAGGTTGCGGCCGCAGGCAAGATCGTGGGTGACGTCATGAAGGCGACCCGCGGGCAGGCCGATCCCGCCCGCGTCAAGGAACTCGTGATCGCCGCGTGCAGCTGATCAGCTGTCGCTAATGTAGCGATGCATGGACGCTGCCGTCGCCACCTCGCTCCTCTGGATCACGGTGGCGGCGGTCCTCGCGCCGCTCGTGGCCGGCGTGATTCCGCGGCGACTCGTACCCGAGGTGGTGCTGCTGCTCGTCGCCGGTGTGGTGATCGGTCCGTATGCGCTCGGGACAGCTACGGTCGACAGCGAGATCGAGATGTTGCGCGAACTCGGGCTGGGACTGCTGTTCCTGCTCGCGGGGTACGAGATCGACCCGAAGGAACTCACAGGGCGAGGTGGACGCCGCGCGCTCGTCACCTGGATGGTGTGTTTCGGGCTCGCTGTCGGCGCGGTGGCTGTGCTGGCGACGCTGGATGTCGTACACGCCGGGGTCGCTGTGGCGATCGCGCTCACGTCGACGGCGCTCGGCACCCTGCTGCCGATCCTCGCCGACCGCGGTCTTGTCGCGACGCCGCTCGGTCGCTCGGTGCTCAACCACGGCGCGGTCGGCGAACTACTGCCGGTGATCGCCATGGCAGTGCTGCTGGGGACGCGCGGAGCCGTCGGATCCCTGATCGTGCTGGGGCTGTTCGCCGTCGTCGCAATGGTTGTCGCGTTGGTGCCGCGGTGGGCCCTGCGGGAAGGGTCGCGGTTCCTGCGGTTCGTCCGCAGCACGTCGGACACCACTGCGCAGACGCCGGTGCGGCTGGTGATGCTGTTGCTGGTCGGCCTGATCGCGGTGGCGGCGGTATTCGATCTCGATGTGATCCTCGGGGCGTTCGCGGCCGGTTTCGTTCTGCGACGGGCCGTTCCGGGAGGCGATGAGCAGCTCGAGTCGAAACTGGACGGACTCGCGTACGGGTTCATGATCCCGATCTTCTTCGTCACGTCGGGAATGGCGATCGATGTGCACGCCGTCGTGGATGCGCCCGGCGTCCTGATCGCGTTCCTCGTGCTCCTGGTGCTCGTGCGCGGGGTGCCGGTGTTCGTCGCGTCGCGATTCGATCGGGGTGAGAACGGAACTCGGTTCGACACGTCCGAGCAGCTGCAAATCGCGTTGTACTCCACGACCGGCCTGCCGCTCATCGTCGCGGTCACGGGCGTCGCGGTGTCGGCGGGGCACATGTCCACTGCCAGCGCATCGATCCTGGTCGCGGCAGGTGCGATCACGGTGCTGGTCATGCCGACGCTGGCCGGTCTGCTGCCGAGTAGGAATCGGGCAGATTCGACGAAGGTGCAGCGAAGCGAGTCGGAACGATGATTTGCCCATCGTCAACAGAGCCTGGTCTGCCGCAGAGTACGAGAGTTGCTGGACGCGGCGCCGGTCAGTCCGCGAGACCGAGGAATACGATCAAGGCACGGTCGAGGCGGACCAAGTCGTCGTCAGGGAGACGGCCGAGACGGTCGCGCAGGTTTGCACGCGGCATCGTGGTGACCTTGTCGACCATGATGTGACTCGGCTGGTCGACGCCGGTCACAGGAGTCGCGTCGACGGTGATACGAAGGAGTGGCGCGTCGACGGGGTGGGTGGTCATCGGGCAGATTGTGACGGATGCGGTGGCGTCGAAGCGGTCGTCCTGGATGATCACGATCGGTCGGGGTTTGCCGGTGTAGGCACCGCGGGCTGCTGCAACGTAGATGTCCCCGCGTCTCACTCCGTCGGCTCCGCGGACGCTGGTTCGTCGCCCCAGTCGTCGGAGATCGCGTCGACGAATGCCTGGTCGTCGGTCTCATGCTCGCCGACGGCGACGGCGGCCGACTGACGGTGCGCTTCGGCGGCAAATTCTGCTGCGCGCACGTCGGGCACCCAGATCTGCACCGGGCGTAGTCCCTGGGCCCGCAGTCGCCGGCGGTGTTCGGCCACTCGATCGCGTGTGCTCGCCATGACCAGATGTTACATGTAACGGCCGGTGGGGGCGAGTCGGATATCAGCCCCGGTCGAGTCGTTCGATCAGGCAAGCGACTGCAGACCCAAGCGACTGCAGACCGATGAGCAGCGAGACGGCAGCGTCGTATTCGCTGGGCTTTCGGATCGCGACTATTGGAGTGGCGCGCTCATCCAACGTCGAGCGTGATCGCCCACCGTGCAGTGCGGTGAGGATTGCTCACAGGCGCGTACGCGGATCACTCCCTAGGTGGCTGCCGTCATCGTTGTGGTTCGTCCGGGCGTTGGGAGGATTTCGCGGGTCTGCCGGTCCTTGTACTGCGGGTCGTCGGTGACTGGTAGTCGGGAGGTCGCTTCCATCACCACTCACCCGATGCCGAGGTCGATCGGGTGAGTGGTGAGCTCGGGGGTATCGCGCCGTCGACGGGCGGCCACGCGCCCGGATCTCGCGGGCTCGGAGAGCGTCGTGGTAGGCATCAACTCCCGGTGAGGCGTTCGTCGAGCAGAACGCCCACTGATGACACGCATCGACCAGGTGCTTGACTCAACTGCCATCGAGTGAGGATCGCACGCGTGATCGGTAGCTGGTGGTGCGCGATCGACCTCGTAGGTTGGTGATCGGGTCGCTTCGCGAGAGGACGGGCGGGTCGTCGAGGTGTGCCGTAGCCTGCCTGGCCACCTCCCCGTCAGTCGAAACCTCCACCACCGGCCGGGAACTGGATGCGGACGACGCGGTCGTCGTTGGGTCCGGGCTCGTCGCCCGACTTGTTGACGGTCGAAACCCACAGCAGGCCATCGGGTCCGGCGGACGCACCGCGTAGCATGCCGTAGCGATCTTCGAGCGTCACGGTCGGCGCGGCCGTCACAGCACCCGTTCCGGGATCGATCGGCAGTACTGCCACGGCCTTCCCTCTCGTGAGTGACACGGCGAGACCTTCGGGGGACGCGGCACATCCTGCGACTCCGGGCTTCTCCGGCCAGGTCCACGCGGGCCCGGCTGCTACCGCGCCGTCCATGCTCACCCGCTGCAACCGGTCCTCGAGCACGGTGCGGTCGGTGATCCACAGGTTGCCGCTCGGGTCCCGGCACACGTCTCCCGCTTCCCCCAGCCCCGACAGTGTCACCGTCGGGGCTGCCGACGCGCCGGGTGTGGGCAGTGGAAGCGACAGCAGCTTGCCGGACAGCGACGAAGCATTGTCTGCTGCGGCCGGATCTCCCGCATTGCCGGTGAGTACCGCGAGTTCGGTCGGCGAGACGAATTCGAGCGCACCTGCGTTCCCGGTGGTGCCGCGCGGGATTCCGGTCAGGATGTCCTTGGGTACATCGCCTGCCGCGATCCGCACCACCCGATTGTCGGATGGCGTGGTGATGTAGGCGTAGAGCAGGCGGTCCTCGTTGAAAGTGGGCGACAGAACGACGTCGTGCAGCCCGCCGTCTCCCGAGCCGTCGACGGGCACGGTCGCCACTTCGACGGGTTCCTCACCGACGGTGACCCGCAGAATACGGCCCGTGCGACGTTCGGTCACGAGCGCGGAATTGCCGTCGGGGAGGGCGATCAGACCGCCGGTGGTATCGAGGCAGGTCGCGATCACTGCGGGATCGGGATCGACACACGGTCCAGGAGGGACCGGCGGTGTGCTCGGTGTGGTGGTCGTGCTCGGCGATTGCTCCGGCGCTACGCCCCCCGCGTCGAACGACGGCGCGGATGTGAACGGGGTGGTGGCTGCGTCGTCGAATCGTGCGCATGACGGAACGAGAAGCACCCCGATCGCCAGGGCCACCGCACTCGTACGCATCTTCCACGAACCTGCCGACCGCGCGCCCCTCGTCATGCAGCAGACGTTACCGGGACGACGCGCGGCGGCGCGTATGCCGGGTGGGAGGGGCACCGGGGACCTACGCTGGAGAGGTGACCCGCAATCCTTCGGCGCAAGTCCTGTCGTTCGCGGCCGGGACAGCCGATCTGTCTTTCTGGTGGTGTCGGTGGGTGCCTGTACGTTACGAACATGCAGCTCAGATACCGGTACCGGGTCTATCCGACGCCTGGCCAGCGGGACATGCTGGCCCGGTCGTTCGGGTGTGCACGGGTGGTGTTCAACGATGCGCTGCGCGCGCGGCAGGACGCGTGTGCGTCCGGGGTGAGCCTCTCGGACACCGACGTGCAGAAACAGGTGGTTACCGCAGCGAAGAAGACCCCGCAGCGGGCATGGCTTGCCGAGGTGGCGTCGGTTGCGTTGGTGTAGGCCTGCCAGGACGCGCGTCGCGCCTACCGGAACTGGTTCGACTCGATATCCGGCACACGCAAGGGCCGCAAGGTCGGTCCGCCTCGTTTCCGGTCCCGCAAGGACAACAGGAAGGCAATCCGGCTGACCCGCAACGGGTTCTCGCTGCGTTCGAACGGGAAGCTGTATGTGGCGAAGGTCGGCGAGCTGAAGGTCGCGTGGTCGCGGGACCTGCTGTCGGAGCCGTCGAGCGTGTCGATCATCAAGGACGCTGCGGGACGGTACTTCGCGTCGTTCGTGGTGGAGACGTCCGATGTACTACTGCCGGAGTGCGATGCGGAGGTGGGGATCGATTTGGGTTTGACGACGTTCGCCGTGCTCTCGGACGGGAAGGTCATCGAGTCCCCGAAATTCTTCCGCCGCGCCGAACGCAAGCTCCGCAAGGCGCAACAGAGCTTGTCGCGCAAACAGAAGGGCAGCAGGAATCGGGCCAAGGCCCGCCTCGAGGTCGCCAAAGCTCACGCGAAGGTGGCCGATGCCCGCGCCGAGTGGGCGCACAAGCAGTCCACGATGATCATCCGCGAGAACCAAGCGGTGTTCGTCGAGGATTTGTGTGTCGCGGGGTTGGCGCGGACTCGGTTGGCGAAGTCAGTGCACGATGCGGGGTGGGGCTTGTTCACCCGCTTGTTGGAGGAGAAGGCCGCTCGGTTCGGGCGGGTGTTTGTGAAGGTGGACCGATTTTATCCGTCGAGTCAGCTCTGCTCCGCGTGCGGGGTGCGCGACGGTCCGAAGCCGCTCTCTGTTCGCCGGTGGCAGTGCGCGGCGTGCGGGGTGGTGCACGACCGCGATCTGAATGCTGCCAAGAATGTCCACGCCGCGGGACGTGCGGAGTGGTTAAACGCTTGTGGAGGGGCGGTAAGTCCTTCCGTCTGATGGGAGGCGAGTCCCTGTGAATCAGGAACCCACCGGAGCGGCGCGTAGCGCTGCAGGAGGAATCCCGGATGTTCACGGCCGGGAGGACGTCAACGACAAGGAGACCGGCCGCACGCCGGACACAGGCTCGAGTCCCTTCGATGAACCGACGCTGCAGATGCGTCGGGAGCGTCCGTCGATGCTCGAATCCGAGGACGATCTCGGGTTCGACAATTCTGCGCTCACCCCTGGATTCGACAGTTCTGCATACGACAGTTCTGTGTACGGGGGCGCGGCGTACGCCGCACCCACCGAGCAGATCTATCGGCCCGATCAATCGGGAACTGCGCCCGCGGAGACCGCACCGGTCGTCGAAGCGCGTCGCGGAACCCTCGACCTGGGGCTTCTCGTCCTGCGGCTCGCGGTCGGCGGAATCCTCATCGTCCACGGGCTGCAGAAGCTGGTGGGACTGTGGGGAGGTCCCGGCTTGGACGGGTACGAGGAGTTGCTCCGAGAGGCGGGCTACCAGCAACCGGGCATCCTTGCGATCGTCGGTGCGGCCGGTGAGCTCGCGGCCGGAGCATTCCTCGTTCTCGGTCTGCTCACGCCGCTCGCCGCGGCGGCGATCGTGGCAATCATGATCAACGCAGTGTTGTTCAAACACGAGCTCGAACCCGGTGTCCAGTTCTTCGCGAGCGAACAGTCGGGGTTCGAATTCGAGGTGCTACTCGCGGCAGCCGCGGTGTCGCTCACACTCACCGGCCCGGGCCGGATCGCCGTGGACGGCCCGCGTAAGTGGGCGACCCGGCCGTTCGTCGGGTCGTTCGTCGCGCTGCTTCTCGGTGTCGCGGCGGGCGTGTGTCTGTGGATCTTCGGTCGCTGACACCGGCCGGACGAGACAGGCCGCCGCAATCGGATGATCGCGGCGGCCTGTTCTTCTGCGGAGTGGCCTACGGCACCTGTCGGACGGCGCCCTTGTCTGCGGACGTGGCCAGCGCCGCGTAGGCGCGAAGTGCCTTGGATACCGTGCGCTCGCGATTCACGGGCTGCCACGGACGCTCGGAGGCCTCCATCTTCGCGCGCCGCTCGGCGAGCACATCGTCGTCGACGAGCACCTCGAGGGCTCGGGTCGCCACATCGATGCGGATCCGGTCGCCGTTCTCGATCAGGCCGATGACACCGCCCGACGCTGCCTCGGGGGAGACGTGACCGATCGACAGTCCCGACGTACCGCCGGAGAAGCGTCCGTCGGTGATCAGAGCGCACACCTTGCCGAGCCCGACACCCTTGAGGAACGACGTGGGGTGCAGCATCTCCTGCATGCCCGGGCCGCCGGCCGGTCCCTCGTAGCGCACGACGACGACGTCGCCGGGCTTGATCTTCTTACCCAGAATCACCGAAACCGCTTCTTCCTGGGATTCGACGACGAAGGCGGGACCCTCGAAGTGGAAGAGGTCTTCGTCGATGCCCGCGGTCTTGAGGATCGCGCCGTCCGGGGCGATGTTGCCGCGCAGCACGACGAGTCCGCCCTCGACGGTGTAGGCGTGTTCGATGTCGTGAATGCAACCGCCGACGGCGTCGGTGTCGAGCGACGACCAGCGGTTGTCGGTCGAGAACGGTTCGGTGGTGCGCACTCCGCCGGGGGCGGCGTGGAAGAGTTCGAGTGCTTCATCCGTCGCCTTGCCGGAGCGGATGTCCCAGTCGTCGAGCCACTGATCGAAGCTCTCGGTGTGGACGGTGTGCACGTCGGTCTCGAGCAGTCCGCCGCGGCGGAGTTCGCCGAGGATCGCGGGGATTCCGCCGGCCCGGTGCACATCCTCCATGTGATAATCGGAGTTCGGCGACACCTTCGCCAGGCACGGCACCTTGCGGCTGATCGCATCGATCGTGGAGAGATCGAAGTCGACCTCACCTTCCTGCGCTGCGGCGAGGGTGTGCAGCACCGTATTGGTCGAACCGCCCATGGCGACGTCGAGGGCCATCGCGTTGCGGAACGCAGCGGGCGTAGCGACGTTGCGGGGCAGGACCGATTCGTCCTCGTCGCGGTAGTAGCGCAGCGCCGCCTCGACGACGGTGGTGCCCGCGCGCTCGAACAGTGCGCGGCGCGCCTCGTGGGTCGCGAGAGTCGATCCGTTGCCCGGCAATGCGAGACCGAGTGCCTCGGTAAGGCAGTTCATCGAGTTCGCGGTGAACATCCCCGAGCACGAACCGCACGTCGGGCACGCACTGCGCTCGACCTCGTCGAGACCGGCATCGTCGACAGCCTCACTCGCGGACGCGGAGATCGCGGTGATCAGGTCGGTGGGTGCCTGCGCCACACCGTTCACGACAACGGCCTTGCCTGCCTCCATCGGCCCGCCGGAGACGAACACCGTCGGGATGTTCAGGCGCATGGCCGCGTTGAGCATTCCGGGTGTGATCTTGTCGCAGTTCGAGATACACACGAGTGCGTCGGCGGTGTGTGCGTTGACCATGTATTCGACGGAGTCGGCGATGATCTCGCGGCTCGGAAGCGAGTACAGCATTCCGCCGTGGCCCATGGCGATGCCGTCGTCGACGGCGATCGTGTGGAACTCGCGCGCGACGCCGCCCGCTGCCCGTACGGCGTCGGCGACGATCTCGCCGACGTCCTTGAGGTGGACGTGGCCGGGAACGAACTGGGTGTACGAGTTCGCGATGGCGACGATCGGCTTGCCGAAATCGGAATCGGTCAGGCCGGTGGCGCGCCACAGGGAGCGCGCGCCGGCTGCATTACGTCCGACGGTGGTGGTGCGTGACCTCAACGGGGGCATGGGCTGACTTCCTTGACGGGGCTTGTGGTGCGGCGCATTGACCTGGTGCGCCCCGATTGCCGGGCTGTGACGGGGCCGGGGCGCGACGAATTCGAATCTACTCTCGTGCTATTTGCTACCCGGATCCGACTCGGGCTCGGCCGGTGTATCGGATATCACGTCGTCGTCCTCCGGTTCCTTGCCCGCTTCTTCCTTGTCCGCTTCGGCGAGCTGAGCCGCCCGGGCCGCCGCGTACGGGTCGGTGATCCGTCCGCCGCTGGCCTCGGCGAGTTGAGGCAGGCGCCCGAAAGTGACCACGGGAAGCGCTACCTCGGTGTCGTCGGTGAGGGTCGCACGCGCCCAGCCGCGTTTGGGGAATCGGATGCCTTTCAGCGAATCCCAGCCGATTTTCGTCGTCGAGAACGTCGCGCGCGCGACGATGCCGTCGGGGCCGATGACGGTGCGTACCCGCAGTACCCATGCGACGACGAGGAGTGGGATCACCAGCATCCACGAGAAGGCGGCGGGCCACGCCATTGCAGGGGACAGCACCGCGAGGAACAGGAGACCGCACGCGAGGAATGAAAGCCGCGAGATCTGGATGACCTGCGTCGTCGGTTCGGTCGTGGGCTCGGGAGTGTGGGAGGATGGGCTCGGTGGCACGGGCTGCTGTGGAGATGACACCTCACCATCTTCTCACCGCAGCCATGGCATCTCACATTCTGGGACAGTGACCGAACCAAGTTGACTGTTCTACTCCACGCGCCTACCGTCGACCGCGTGAATCAGAATGGGTTGCTCGTAATCGGCCGGCGCGTCGTCGCCTGAGCCGCTTATAGCAACTCGCCCACGACGCGCCACCCTCGTACAGCACCATGCTGACGAGGGTTTTTTGTTGCCCGGAGCCAGAATCAGAGGAATTCGTAGTGAGCGCACCAACCGCACGTCCTCAACCCTCGCCGCGGAAGCCGGGGTCTGCAAGCCCGACTTCCGCAGCGGCCGCGACGCAGCCCGCCGGCCGACGCTCGGTAGCCCCCGAGCGGGTCACCGGCGCCCAGGCCGTAGTCCGGGCTCTCGAAGAGCTCGAGGTCGACACGGTATTCGGTATTCCCGGCGGTGCGATCCTTCCCGTCTACGACCCGCTCTTCGACTCGAAGGGCGTGCGCCATGTGCTCGTCCGTCACGAGCAGGGTGCAGGCCACGCCGCGACCGGATACGCGCAGGCAACCGGCAAGGTCGGTGTGTGTATGGCGACGTCCGGCCCGGGCGCGACCAACCTGGTCACCCCGCTCGCCGACGCCCAGATGGACTCGGTCCCGGTCGTTGCGATCACCGGCCAGGTCGGGCGTCCGCTGATCGGTACCGATGCGTTCCAAGAGGCCGACATCTCGGGCATCACGATGCCCATCACCAAGCACAACTTCCTCGTCACCGAAGGCACCGACATCCCCCGCATCCTCGCGGAGGCGTTCTACCTGGCGTCCTCGGGCCGACCGGGCGCGGTGCTCGTCGATATCCCGAAGGACATCCTGCAGGCGCAGACCACGTTCAGCTGGCCGCCGGAGATGCACCTGCCCGGTTACCGCCCCGTCACCAAGCCGCACGGCAAACAGGTCCGCGAGGCCGCGCGCCTGATCGCCGATTCCAAGAACCCCGTCCTGTACGTCGGCGGCGGCGTGATCAAGGCCGACGCCTCCGCGGAGCTGCTCGAGCTCGCTGAGCTGACCCGGATCCCCGTGGTCACCACACTCATGGCGCGTGGTGCATTCCCCGACAGTCACGAATTGCACTGCGGCATGCCCGGCATGCACGGCAACGTCGCAGCCGTGGCGGCGCTCCAGAAGAGCGACCTGCTCATCACTCTCGGTGCCCGGTTCGACGACCGCGTCACCGGTCAGCTCGACACGTTCGCTCCCGACGCAAAGGTCATCCACGCCGACATCGATCCGGCGGAAATCGGCAAGAACCGGCACGCCGACGTGCCGATCGTCGGCGACTGCAAGGAAGTCATCGTCGAGCTGCTCGAAGCGGTCCGTGCCGACCTCGCGACAGGCACGAGGCTCGAATACGAGCAGTGGTGGGCCTACCTCGACGACCTCCGCAGCACCTACCCGCTGTCCTACGACCGGCACACCGACGGCACTCTGTCGCCGCAGTACGTGATCCAGGCCGTCGGCAAGCTCGCCGGACCCGACGCGATCTACTGCGCCGGCGTCGGTCAGCATCAGATGTGGGCTGCGCAGTTCGTCGACTACGAGAAGCCGCGTACCTGGCTGAACTCCGGTGGCCTCGGCACGATGGGCTACGCGGTGCCCGCTGCGATGGGCGCCAAGATGGGCAAGCCGGAAGCCGAGGTCTGGGCGATCGACGGCGACGGCTGCTTCCAGATGACCAACCAGGAGCTCGCAACCTGCGCGGTCGAAGGTGTGCCGATCAAGGTCGCGTTGATCAACAACGGCAACCTCGGAATGGTGCGTCAGTGGCAGACGCTGTTCTACGAGAAGCGGTATTCGAACACCGATCTGTCCACGCACAGCCTGCGTATCCCCGATTTCGTGAAGCTGGCCGAGGCTCTCGGCTGCGTCGGCATCCGTGTCGAGCGCGAGGAGGACGTCGAGGACGCGATCCGTCAGGCCCAGGCCATCGACGATCGTCCCGTCGTCATCGACTTCATCGTCGGCAAGGACGCCCAGGTGTGGCCGATGGTGGCTGCGGGCACCAGCAACGACGAGATCATGGCCGCCCGCGACATCCGTCCGTTGTTCGACGACGACTCCGCCGACGACCCCACTGTGATCCACGAGACCATCGAGCGCGACCGCGCGCGCAGCGAGCAGGCTGCCGCCGAGGAGGAAACCAAGTGAGCACGAGCCACACCCTCAGTGTTCTCGTCGAGGACAAGCCGGGCGTGCTGGCCCGAGTCGCATCGTTGTTCTCGCGGCGCGGCTTCAATATCGAATCGCTCGCCGTCGGCGGCACCGAAGTCCCGGAGATCTCCCGGATGACGATCGTCGTGACGGTCGACGAGTTCCCCCTCGAGCAGGTCACCAAGCAGCTCAACAAGCTCGTCAACGTCATCAAGATCGTCGAACAGGAGGACGAGGCATCTGTTGCCCGGGAACTCCTGCTGATCAAGGTGCGCGCCGACGCCAGCGTGCGCACGCAGGTCATCGAGACGGTGAACCTGTTCCGCGCCAAGGTGATCGACGTCTCGCCCGAGTCGCTGACCATCGAAGCCACCGGAACCCGGTCCAAGCTCGATGCGCTGTTGCGCATGCTCGAACCGCACGGCATCCGCGAGATCGTGCAGTCCGGAGTCGTTGCGGTCGGACGCGGTCCGAAGTCCATCACGGCGACCCGTTAGCCTGAACACACCCATATTTTCTGAAAGAGGTAACCACTGTGGCAGTCGAGATGTTCTACGACGACGACGCCGACCTGTCGATCATCCAGGGCCGTAAGGTCGCGGTCATCGGATACGGCAGCCAGGGGCACGCGCACTCGCTGAGCCTGCGCGACTCCGGCGTCGAGGTTCGTATCGGCCTGAAGGAGGGCTCCAAGTCGCGGGCCAAGGCCGAAGAAGCGGGCCTGACCGTCGGCACCCCCGCCGAGGTTTCGGAGTGGGCCGACGTCATCATGGTGCTCGCTCCCGACACCGCGCAGGCGTCGATCTTCAAGGACGACATCGAGCCGAACCTGAAGGACGGCGACGCGCTGTTCTTCGGCCACGGCCTCAACATCCACTTCGACCTGATCACGGCTCCGGCGAACGTCACCGTCGGCATGGTCGCGCCGAAGGGTCCCGGTCACCTCGTGCGTCGCCAGTTCGTCGACGGCAAGGGTGTTCCTGCTCTGATCGCAGTGCACCAGGATCCCAAGGGCGAGGGTCAGGCGCTGGCACTGTCCTACGCCAAGGGCATCGGCGGCACCCGCGCAGGCGTCATCAAGACCACGTTCAAGGAAGAGACCGAGACCGACCTGTTCGGTGAGCAGGCCGTGCTCTGCGGTGGCACCGAAGAACTGGTCAAGACCGGTTTCGAGGTCATGGTCGAGGCGGGCTACGCCCCCGAGATGGCCTACTTCGAGGTTCTCCACGAGCTCAAGCTCATCGTCGACCTCATGTACGAGGGTGGCATCGCCCGCATGAACTACTCGGTGTCCGACACCGCGGAGTTCGGCGGCTACCTCTCCGGTCCGCGCGTCATCGACGCCGGCACCAAGGAGCGCATGAAGGAGATCCTCGCGGATATCCAGTCCGGTGAGTTCACCCGTCGTCTCGTCGCCAACGTCGAGAACGGCAACACCGAGCTCGAAGGCCTGCGCAAGGCCAACGCCGAGCATCCGATCGAGGTCACCGGCAAGAAGCTGCGCGACCTGATGAGCTGGGTCGATCGCCCCATCACCGAAACCGCGTAGTCGGTCCGGTCTTCTCCGGCGGCCCGGTGCACCACGCGGTGCACCGGGCCGCTGTCTTTCTGCACCGCTGCCGATCCGGTACCGCTCTCGCGCATGCCGCGCGGAGGAGATACTGAGTTGATGTCGCTCTGGACCGCTCCCGGCAGGCTCCCTGGCGTAGCCGTGGCGCGCACCTATCAGCGTCGGTGGTTGCGCAGCGACATCACCGCCGGCCTGGTTCTGAGCGCACTCCTGGTGCCTGCCGGGATGGGATACGCGCAAGCTGCAGGCCTGCCTCCCTACACCGGTCTGTACGCGACGATCGTGCCGATGCTCGTGTACGCGCTCGTGGGACCGTCCCGAATTCTCGTTCTCGGACCGGATTCCGCACTCGCCCCATTGATAGCAGCCGCGGTGATTCCGCTCGCGTCCGGTGGCGATCCGCAACGTGCGATCGCCCTTGCCGGCGTCCTGGCGATTCTTGTCGGCCTGATATCGCTGCTCGCGGGGATCCTGCGTTTCGGGTTCGTCACAGAACTGCTGTCCAATCCGATCCGCATCGGTTTTCTCAATGCGATCGCGGTCATCGTCATCGTGGCGCAACTGCCGTTGCTGCTCGGCACAGAAGACGACGAATCCGGTGTGCTGCCCGAGCTCGCGGATGTCGTCGACGACGTGATCGAGGACGGCCCACAGCTGTTCGCGCTGTCGATGGGCCTCGCCTGCATCCTCACGATCGTCGCGGTGCGCAGATTCGTTCCGGTGATACCGGGCGTCCTCATCGCTGTCGTCGGGGCAGGGACGGTGACCGCGGTGTTCTCCCTGACCGACCGGATGACGATGGTGGGAGAACTACCCGCGGGCTTTCCCGCACCTGCGCTCGGTGGCGTCGGATGGGGCGACGTGGCCGAACTGCTCGGCCCGGCGGTTGCCATCGCGCTCATCGCGTACGCCGACACGGCGGTCCTGTCCCGGACGTTCGCGTTGCGGCACGGTGACGACGTCGACGGAAGTTCGGAGATGCGTGCCCTCGGTGCGGTCAACGTCGCGGCGGGCCTCACGGGCGGCTTCCCCGTGTGCGGGAGTGGCAGCCGAACGCCGGTCGTCGAGCATGCCGGGGGCCGCACACAACTCGTAGGGGCGGTGGGAGCGCTCACGGTTCTGGCTTTTCTTCTGATGGCGCCGGGATTGACGGCGTACCTTCCGCAGGCCGCGCTCGGTGCAGTGGTGATCGTCGCGGCGAGCGCTCTGATCGACGTGAGGGCCGTCCGGCATCTGTGGAAGGTCAGCAAGGTCGAATTCGGGTTGTCCATCGCGGCGTTCGCCGGCGTCGCATTCGCAGGAGTCCTGCAGGGCGTCCTCGTCGCAATCGGCCTGTCGCTGATCGTCGTCGTCGTGCGGGCCTGGCAGCCCCACCGCACCGAACTCGTGGAACTTCGCGACGTCGCTGGGTATCACGACATCGATCGGCACCCCGAGGGGCATCGGATCGAAGGGCTGGTGCTGGTCCGTTTCGATGCGCCTCTGTTCTTCGCCAACGGGGCGATTCTCACGCGATACGTGCGCGAGCGAGTCTCCTGCGCCGAACATCCCGTGAAATGGGTCATTCTCGCGGCCGAGCCCATCACCGATCTCGATACCACCGCCGTGGAGGCCCTCGAGGAACTCGACGAAGATCTAGAGCGCAAAGGGATCCGACTCGATTTCGCAGCAATGAAAGGACCGGTCAAGGACCGACTGCGGAGAATGGCCACCGGCGGTCGCTTCGGCGACGACCGGTTCCACCCGACGGTCCGGGCCGGAGTCATCGCGTTTCGTCACCGCAACGACGAGGGTGTCGGCCGCACCGAAGTCGACGCACCGCCCCGCGATGTTGTCGACGGTAGTCCTGTATCAGGGGACGGCAGCGCCGAATCCGGTGACGGCCAGGAGTGACCCGATGGATCATCGGTGTCCGGATTGTGACCGATGTTATTGGTGTGGCGTCGTTGTTACGGGCGCGCACGACCCTACGGTATCGCCATGGGACGAACTTCGAGAACTGTCGCGGGAGCAGCGATTCTTGCAGTGTTGTGCGCAAGCGGCACTGTGGTCACGGCACATGCCGGGCCCACGGTACCCGGTGTCGTCATACCCGGGATCGAGGTCCCCGAGATCGGCGGCCTCGTTCCCCCGGCGCAATCGGAGTTGTTCGGTGGTGGACGAAATCTGTTCCCCGACAAGCGATTCGTCGCGCTCTACGGCCACCCCAGCGGGCCGGCGCTCGGCGCCTTCGGGGAGCAGGACACCGCTGGTGCGATCGCACGGGTGCGCGACCTCGCGGCGCAATACCAACAATATTCGGCCGAGCCGGTGTTGCCGGCCTTCGAGATCATCGCGACGGTCGCGTCCGCCGATCCCGGTACCGACGGGCGTTTTTCGCGCATCACCCCGCTCGAGCAGCTTCGTCCGATCATCGACGAAGCGGAAGCGGCAGGCATCTACGTCGTTCTGGATCTGCAGCCCGGCCATACACACTTCCTCGAGCAAGCCCGGATCTACGAAGAGTTCCTCGCGCGGCCGAATGTCGGTCTCGCGCTCGACCCGGAATGGCGGCTTGCGCCGGGGCAGCAGCACATGGTGCAGATCGGTTCGGTCGATTCGTCCGAGATCAACGAAGTGGTCGCGTACCTCGCCGACCTCGTGCAGCGGCACGATCTGCCTCAGAAGATGCTCGTTCTGCACCAGTTCCGTAGTTCGATGATCACCGGGCGCGAACTCGTCGACGCAGGCAGGCCGGAGGTGTCGGTGGTACTGCACGCGGACGGACACGGCTCGCCTGCTCAGAAACTCGATACGTGGGGTGCGCTGCAGACCGGGCTCCCCCCGCAGATCCACATGGCGTGGAAGAACTTCTACGACGAGGATGTGCCCACATTCACACCCGAGCAGACCATGACTGTCGAGCCGAAACCGGTGTTCGTGTCGTTCCAGTGAGTACCGGCGAGTACTGCGGCATCCCCGTGGGCCCGCTGAGACCGCAGGGGCACTAAACTATGGGCGGTCACGGCTTGAACACGCCTACCGTCAGGTGCCCGCGCCGTCGACTGTTCACCACATACACGACACAGGGAGTTTGCACGTGAGCCAGAATGGCCGTCCAGTTGTCCTGATCGCCGACAAGCTTGCGCAATCGACCGTCGATGCCCTCGGTGACGGAGTCGAGGTGCGCTGGGTGGACGGCCCGGACCGCCCGGCCCTGTTGGCCGCGGTGCCCGACGCGGACGCATTGCTGGTGCGGTCGGCCACGACCGTCGACGCCGAAGTCCTCGCCGCAGCTCCGAAGCTGAAGATCGTCGGCCGCGCCGGTGTGGGTCTCGACAACGTCGACATCGCTGCCGCCACCGAGCGAGGCGTGATGGTGGTCAACGCTCCCACTTCGAACATCCACTCCGCCGCCGAGCACGCCGTTGCGCTGCTGATGTCGGCTGCACGCCAGGTGCCCGCAGCCGACCGCACGCTGCGTGAGCGCACCTGGAAGCGCTCGAGCTTCAACGGCACCGAGATCCTCGGCAAGACGGTCGGTGTCGTCGGCCTCGGCCGGATCGGTCAGCTCTTCGCGCAACGTCTCGCCGCGTTCGAGACCCACGTCATCGCGTACGACCCCTACCTGCCCGCTGCACGCGCAGCGCAGCTGGGCATCGAACTGGTCGACATCGACGAACTCGTCTCGCGCGCCGACTTCATCTCGGTTCACCTGCCGAAGACGAAAGAAACCGCGGGCCTGATCAACGCGGAGCGTCTCGCCACGGCGAAGGACGGCGTGATCATCGTCAACGCTGCGCGCGGTGGGCTCATCGACGAGGACGCGCTGTACGACGCGCTCACCTCCGGCAAGGTCCGTGCTGCCGGACTCGACGTGTTCAACACGGAGCCCTGCACCGATTCGAAGCTGTTCGACCTCGACAACGTGGTCGTCACCCCGCACCTGGGCGCCTCGACCGCAGAGGCGCAGGATCGCGCCGGCACCGATGTCGCCAAGAGCGTCCTCTTGGCTCTCGCCGGCGAATTCGTCCCCGACGCCGTCAACGTCTCCGGTGGCCCGGTCGGTGAAGAGGTCGCGCCGTGGCTCGAGCTCGTCCGCAAGCTCGGCCTGCTAGCAGGCACCCTCTCGCCCGAGGCCGTGCAGAACGTGCAGGTCGTGGCGAGCGGTGAGCTGTCCGTCGAGAACGTCGAGATCCTCGGTCTGGCTGCGCTCCGCGGCCTGTTCTCGGCCAGCAGCGACGAACCGGTCACCTTCGTCAACGCTCCGCAGCTCGCAGAGCAGCGCGGTGTGAGCATCGAGGTCGAGAGCATCAGCGAGGCCCAGACGCACCGCAGCGCTGTCGAGGTGCGCGCTGTGGCGGCCGACGGTGGCATCACCACCGTCGCGGGCGCGCTTACCGGCCTGCAGCAGGTCGAGAAGATCGTCAACATCAACGGACGCAGCTTCGACCTGCGTGCCGAAGGTCACAATTTCATCGTGCACTACCAGGATCGTCCCGGCGTTCTCGGCACCCTGGGCACCGTTCTCGGCAACGCGGGCATCGACATCCAGGCCGCAGCGCTGAGCCAGGACGCCGAAGGCCCCGGCGCGACGGTGATCCTGCGTGTCGATCGCGTCGTCGCCGACGCCGAGGTCGCGCAGATCGTCGACCAGCTCGAGGCACGTGTGGCGCAGGTCGACCTGTCCTGATCATCGCTTTGCACCGTTCGGTGGCCGCGACCGTCTGGCACGGTCGCGGCCACTGTCGCACAGGAAGAGAGCACAAATATGAAACTTGCGGTCATCCCCGGTGACGGCATCGGTGTCGAGGTCACGGCCGAGGCGCTGAAAGTCCTGAACAAGCTTGTTCCGGACCTCGAGACCACCGAGTACGACCTCGGCGCGCGCCGGTACCACGAGACCGGTGAGCTTCTGCCCGAGGCCGATCTCGCGGCGATCCGTGGGCACGACGCGATCCTGCTCGGCGCGATCGGTGACCCGTCGGTCACCCCCGGGATCCTCGAACGCGGCCTCCTGCTGAACATGCGCTTCGCGCTCGATCACCACGTCAACCTGCGCCCCTCGCGGCTGTACCCGGGGTCGAAGTCCCCGCTTGCTGCAAACCCCGACATCGACTTCGTCGTGGTGCGCGAGGGCACCGAAGGTCCGTACACGGGCAACGGCGGCGCGATCCGCGTCGGTACTCCGCACGAAATCGCGACCGAGGTGTCGATCAACACCTGGTTCGGCGCAGAGCGCGTCGTGCGCTACGCGTTCGAGCTCGCACAGACCCGCCGCAAGCACCTCACACTGATCCACAAGACCAACGTGCTGTCCAATGCCGGCGCGATCTGGACCCGTGCCGTCGAGACCGTCGGCAAGGATTTCCCGGAGGTCGAGACGGCCTACTGCCACATCGACGCGGCGACCATCTACATGGTCGACAACCCGTCTCGGTTCGACGTCATCGTTACCGACAACCTCTTCGGCGACATCATCACCGACCTCGCCGGTGCGGTCACCGGAGGCATCGGCCTGGCCGCCAGCGGCAACATCGATGCCTCGGGGACGAATCCGTCGATGTTCGAACCGGTTCACGGTTCCGCACCGGACATCGCGGGCAAGGGCATTGCCGACCCGACGGCAGCGATTCTGTCCACCGCGCTGCTGCTGCGTCACCTGGGCCGCGACGAGGACGCAGCGCGCGTCGAGGCCGCCGTCGAGGCGGATCTCGCCTCGCGTGGTGATTCGCCGATCGTGACCACGGAGATCGGCGACCGCATCACCGCGGCACTCTGATCACCTGTGCGCGGTTCCGGTAGTGCGTACTACCGGAACCGCGCACGACGTCAGTCCTGCTTGGGCACCACCGGTACCGCTGCCGCAGGGGCGATCGCCGAGAGTGCGAACGCTGCGGGAAAGCCGACCGCGGCGATGAGGGAACCGAACACCGGGCCCACAGCGGCGGCGAAGACGAACTGGCCGGTGTTCTGGATGCCGAGCGCCCGCCCACCCCAATACGGTCCGGCGATCTCGGCGACGGCGGTGAAGGCCAGGCCGTTGGGACTCGACGAGGCGACCGACGCGACGAGCAGCACGGCAACGGCGACGGGGGAGTCCGTGAGGGAGGTCGCCGCGAGCGCCACCATCGACACCGCAGTGATCACCGACACGCTCCTCAGCGGGCCCAACCTGCTCCCGACGCGATCCGACCACGCTCCGGCGACGACCCGGCCGAGCGCGCCGAGGATCTGTGCCGCGGTGATCACCAGTCCGGCACCGGTCTCGTCCCAGCCGCGGTCGACGATCAACCACACCAATGCGTATGTCCACACGACGTATTGGGGAATCACCAACAGGATCGACGCGACGTGGATGCGCGTCAGTGCAGCGCCGGTCCGATACGGATTCACCAACGCTCCGGTGCGCGCGGCCTCGGCCCTGTCGGGACGTGGCGGGTCGACGATCCCGATCGCGCACGCGACGGCAGCGATGCCGCACACGATCGCGGGAAACGCGAGGGCCCAAGAGATTCCGTGATCGCGTGCCAGTTGTGGCATGACGAGCGCGGAGGCTGCAACTCCGAGTGGCACCGACATCTGACGGATGCCCATCGCGAGTCCGCGCTGATGCACCGGAAACCAGCCGACGACCACGCGTCCGCTGGCGGCGTTGGCACTCACGGCGCCGGCGCCGCCGCACGCGAGCAGGACCGCGAGCGCGGCCGGTGACGTGGTGAAGGTCGCACCGGTGATCGCGGTGGCGGTGATCGCCATGCCGGCGGACAGGGCGAGGCGTTCGCCGAAGCGATCGGCAATTGCCCCCCACGCTACGAGGGTGAACATTCCGCCGAACAGCGGTGCGGCGGCAAGGGTCCCCGCTTGCGCCAGGGTGAATCCGGCATCGTCGTGCCAGGTCGGGATGAGAAATGCGGCACCGTTGACCACTGTCGCCTGCGCGGTTTGAGCGAAGACGCCCAGCGCCAGAATCAGCCATCGTCGGTTCCCGATCGTGAGCGTATCCATTGCTTCTCACTATCTGAGATATTAATCCCGTACTTTGAAACGTGAGCGAACTCTATACCCGCGGGGGCTGCGCGTCGATCGGAGGAGTCGGGCGACCGATAGACTCCCCGCATGCGCCTTGGTCGAATCGCTAGTCCGGACGGTGTCGCTTTCGTCAGCATCGAAGGGGAGGGAGACTCCGCGATCGCGAAAGAGATCGCCGAGCACCCGTTCGGTACCCCCACGTTCACCGGCCGGAGCTGGCCGCTCGCGGATGTGCGGCTACTCGCACCGATCCTGGCCAGCAAGGTGATTGCGGTCGGACGCAACTATGCGGCCCACGCGGAGGAGATGGGCAATGATGTCCCCGAGGAACCTGTGATCTTCCTCAAGCCCAACACCTCGATCATCGGACCGGGTGCGCCCATCGTGATTCCGCGGAACACGTCGCTCGTGCACCATGAGGCCGAGCTCGCGGTGGTCATCGGCCGCCCGTGCAAGGACGTCACCGCGGCGAAGGCCCGGGAAGCGATTCTCGGTTACACGGTCGCCAACGACGTCTCCGCCCGCGACCATCAGGCGAAGGACGGCCAATGGACGCGCGCCAAGGGGCACGACACGTTCTGCCCCCTCGGCCCGTGGATCGAAACCGACCTCGACTCGTCCGATCTCGAGATCTCCGCGGAGGTCAACGGTCGGCCTCGGCAACGCAGCCGGACTTCGATGATGGTGCACGACATTCCCGCACTCGTGGCGTGGGTATCTGCGGTCATGACACTGCTGCCGGGCGACGTGATCCTCACGGGCACTCCCGAGGGTGTCGGACCGATCGAAGCGGGCGACACCGTGTCGGTCACGGTCGAGAAGATCGGCACGCTCACCAACCCGGTTGTGGCGAAGGGCGCCTGAGCAGCCGGTCCGGCGTCTCCGCGGCGGTCGTGGGGTCTAGCCTGAGAGGGTCTTGAATCCCGTCCCTCGACCCGAGTGAGCCGATGACCACCAGCGAAGTTCGCGTCCGTTTCTGTCCGTCCCCGACCGGCACCCCGCATGTCGGCCTCGTGCGTACCGCCTTGTTCAACTGGGCTTTCGCGCGGCATCACGGCGGCACATTCGTCTTCCGAATCGAAGACACCGACGCAGCCCGGGACAGCGAGGAGTCCTACCAGGCCATCCTCGACGCGTTGCGCTGGCTCGGTCTCGAATGGGACGAAGGCCCGGAAGTGGGTGGCCCCTACGCCCCGTACCGGCAGTCGCAGCGACGGGATCTGCATCTCGACGTCGTCGCGAAGCTCCTCGCGGCCGGTGAGGCCTACGAGTCGTTCTCGACCCCGGAAGAGGTCGAGGAGCGGCACAAGGCGGCGGGTCGCGATCCCAAGCTGGGATACGACAATTTCGACCGCGACCTGACCGCCGAGCAGAGGCAGGCCTACCTCGACGAGGGGCGCAAGCCGGTCGTGCGGCTCCGGATGCCTGCCGAGGATCTGGCCTGGAACGACCTCGTGCGCGGTGAGACGACGTTCAAAGCGGGTACCGTGCCCGATTTTGCGCTCACCCGAGGAAACGGGATCCCGCTGTACACGCTCGTGAACCCGGTCGACGACGCTCTGATGAAGATCACCCACGTGCTGCGTGGCGAGGATCTGCTCTCCTCCACGCCTCGTCAGCTCGCGCTGTACGCCGCACTGCAGCGCATCGGTGTGGCTGATTTCACGCCGGAGTTCGGGCATCTGCCGTTCGTGATGGGCCAGGGCAACAAGAAGCTGTCCAAGCGCGACCCGGAGTCGAATCTCTTCCTTCACCGGGACCGCGGATTCGTTCCCGAGGGCCTGCTCAACTACCTTGCGCTCCTCGGCTGGGGTCTGGCCGACGACCGTGACGTGTTCTCGCTCGAAGAGATGGTCGCGGCGTTCGACATCTCGAAGGTCAACTCGAATCCGGCCCGCTTCGACCAGAAGAAGGCCGATGCGATCAATGCCGAGCACATCCGGTTGCTCGCGCCCGCCGACTTTGCGACCCGCCTGAAGGCATTCCTTGTCGAGCACGGGCACATCACCGCGGACGTCGACGACAGACTCTTCGCAGTGGCCGCAGACCTCGTCCAGACTCGCATCGTTGTCCTCAGCGATGCGTGGGGCCTGTTGAAGTTCCTGTTCGTCGACGAGGCGGACTTCGAACTGGACGAATCGTCCGCGGCGAAGAACCTCAAAGACGATGCCGCTGCGGTGCTCGACGCGACGATTGCGGCCATCGAGGGCCTCGACGCGTGGACCACCCCCGAGCTCGAGGGTGCGCTCAAGACGACACTGATCGACGATCTCGGCCTCAAGCCGCGGAAGGCGTTCGCGCCCGTCCGTGTCGCCCTGACGGGCTCGCATGTGAGTCCGCCGCTTTACGAGTCGATGGAACTGCTCGGTCGCGAGCGGTCGCTCGGGCGTCTGCGTGCGGCTCGCGCCACTATCGCTTGATCGGTCAGGCCTGACCGGATACGGCCTGATCGGTTCACGCTACGAGGAGGGCGCTCGCCATCACGGTGGGTGCCTTCCTTGCTTGCGTGCCGGGCGACCGGTCTTCGATAACTTAGCGAACTTATGGCTCTGACCAGGCGATTTGTAGTTCTGTACCCCCTTGGTGTTAATCTTCTTCTCGGTTCGGAACGGAGGCCGAGCGCGAACAGCGCAGGCCGAAGGAACAAGCCATTGGGGTATGGTGTAATTGGCAACACAGCTGATTCTGGTTCAGCCATTCTAGGTTCGAGTCCTGGTACCCCAGCTGCGATGCGGTGATTTGCTATCGTATCTCGGCCGGTTTAGGCTGGCTGAGCTTCCTCCAGGAAGCGCAAACAGAAGAAGATCCTGGCCCCGTCGTCTAGCGGCCTAGGACGCCGCCCTCTCACGGCGGTAGCGTGGGTTCGAATCCCATCGGGGCTACCATGGATCTCCTCCGACCTCCGGGTCGGAGGGATTCTTCTTCTGTAGGGTTCGATTGCCGGACACGGTCGATCGAGTCCGGGTAAGTTCTCGGCCCCGTCGTCTAGCGGCCTAGGACGCCGCCCTCTCACGGCGGTAGCGTGGGTTCGAATCCCATCGGGGCTACAACGAAGAAGACCCTCCGGATTCCCGGAGGGTCTTCTTTCATGTTCCATCACCCACTCTTGCGCCGGAACTGCCGATGATGATCGGCGTTCGCGTGCGGGCCGTGCGCCTTCGACGTCGCGTCGAGGTGTGCGGTACCGCCGTTCTTGTTCTGCTTCTTGCGCTCGAGTGCCGCGAGGAACTCTGCCCTGATGCGTTCTTTTGCCGGGTCGGTCATTGTTGTCCTACCTCCCTCCTGATGGCGAATGTAGCGCGACGGGAGCGGACTTGTCGCGTGAATATTGCCGTCAGCGACCGGCGTGAGGAAGATGCGCGGCAGTCGTGCCACCGAGGGGAACAGCAGGCATTCCGAGCTTGCGGTGGTCCCAGGACCGAACGCGTTGCGGTACCACCCGTACCACCACCCTCTTGTACATCATCTGTTCGACGGCTTGGCGCATCGCGTCGGTGTACGGGCCGGTGTAGCGCTCCCAGACATCTCGGCAGACGTCGAACAGCACGTCGTGGTCCTCGACGATCTGGGCGCGACCTTCGATCGAAACGCCGCGTAATTGGTCGTAGGTGTCGCCGGCTTCGACGAGTGCGGTGATGCGATCGTCGCGACGAAGATTTACGACCTTCTGCGATTTCGCCTTCGTCTCGAACCAGATTTCGCCGCCACGCACGGCGTACCACATGGCCACCAGATGCGGTGCGCCGTGCGGGCCCAGCGACGCCAGTGTGGCAATACGGCTCTGGTGTAGGAAGTCGTTTATTTCCGGTTCTGTCATCGCGATCTCTGCGCGGCGATTCGTTCCCATGCGCAGAACTGTGGCACACCCCGCCGGGGTGTGCCACCAACGCATCCAGCGTTGCGGCGACGCGAAACCCGCGGATTACAAACGCTTGTGCAGTGCCTCTGCGGCGGCGAGAAGGTCGGCGGCCCAGCGGGCTCCCGGCCGACGTCCCATTCTGTCGATCGGGCCGGAGACCGAGATCGCTGCCACCACTGTGCCATTGCCGTCACGTACCGGCGCAGCCACGGACGCCACGCCCGGCTCGCGTTCGGCTGCACTCTGCGCCCACCCCCGCCGACGGACCTCGGAGAGCACGCGTTCCCCGAATGCGGCATCGGGGAGGAGGGTGCGCTGGGTAGCCGTATCGGCCCATGCAAGCAGAACTTTGGCACCCGATCCGGCCGTCATGGGCAGACGCGCGCCGACGAGAACGCTGTCGCGTAGACCGGTCGGAGGCTCGAGCGCGGCGATACAGATGCGTTGGGTGCCGTCCCGGCGGTACAGCTGCACGCTCTCTCCCGTGATCTCGCGAAGGCGGGGGAGCACCAAGGAGGCCGCTTCGAGGAGCGTATCGCCCGCGCCCGCAGACAGTTCGGCCAGTCCGGGCCCCGGTCGCCATTGGCCGTCGCCGTCACGCATGAGCAGGCGATGGACCTCGAGCCCGACCGCGAGGCGGTGGGCAGTTGCGCGCGGTAGACCCGTGCGCGCACACAGCTCATTGAGGTTGCATGGCTGCTCTGCCACCGCATGGAGCACCGCCATAGCTTTGTCCAGCACACCGATCCCGCTATGCTGTCTCATAGGTCGATACATCCGTCTCGCATAGTGGGAAGCATAGCGCATCCGATTCGAGGCGGATACGGCACCAGGCGCGACTCGGGCAGCCCCGAGATCCGGGTTCGCGTACGGCACGTACGACAGGTGGAGAAGATGGCTGGAAAGACTCTGGCAGAGAAGGTGTGGGACCAGCACGTGGTTGTGCGCGGTGAAGGGGAGGGATCGGCGCGTAGGCCCGACCTGATCTACATCGACCTGCATCTCGTACACGAGGTCACGAGCCCGCAGGCGTTCGACGGTCTGCGGCTGGCCGGACGAGGCGTGCGTCGTCTCGATCTGACGATTGCGACCGAAGACCACAACGTCCCGACGATCGACATCGACAAGCCGATTGCTGATCCGGTGTCACGCACGCAGGTCGAGACGCTTCGCCGAAACTGTGAAGAGTTCGGCGTGCGTTTGCATCCCATGGGCGACCTCGAGCAGGGCATCGTCCACGTGGTCGGACCTCAACTCGGACTGACCCAGCCCGGCATGACGGTGGTGTGCGGCGACAGCCACACCGCCACCCACGGTGCGTTCGGCGCGATCGCGATGGGCATCGGTACCAGCGAGGTCGAACATGTTCTGGCGACACAGACGTTGTCGCTGCGCCCGTTCAAGACGATGGCGATCAACGTCGATGGCGAACTGCCACCCGGCGTCACGAGTAAAGACCTGATTCTCGCGATCATCGCTCAGATCGGCACCGGCGGTGGACAAGGTTATGTGCTCGAGTATCGGGGCGAGGCGATCCGCAAGCTTTCGATGGAATCTCGGATGACGATCTGCAACATGTCGATCGAGGCGGGTGCCCGCGCAGGAATGATTGCACCCGACGGCATCACCTACGAATTCCTCCAGGGGCGTCCGCACGCACCGCAAGGTGCCGACTGGGACGCTGCGGTGGCCGAGTGGGAGCAGTTGAAGACGGACGAGGACGCCGTTTTCGACGCCGAGGTCCACATCGATGCCAGCGCATTGACCCCGTTCGTCACGTGGGGAACCAATCCGGGGCAGGGGCTTCCGCTCGGCGGAGCGGTGCCGATTCCGGATGAGATCGCCGACGAGACGGAACGCCTGGCAGCCGAGAAGGCAGTGCGCTACATGGACCTCGAGCCGGGGATGCCTCTGCGCGAGATCAAGATCGACACAGTCTTCGTCGGATCGTGCACCAACGGCCGTATCGAAGACTTGCGGGCGGTTGCGGACGTTCTGAAGGGCCGCAAGGTCGCTGAGGGTGTTCGGATGCTCGTCGTACCCGGATCGATGCGTGTTCGTGCTCAGGCCGAGTCCGAAGGTCTCGGTGAGATCTTCGTTGCGGCAGGCGCGGAATGGCGTCAGGCCGGTTGCTCGATGTGCCTGGGAATGAACCCTGACCAGCTTGCGCCTGGCGAGCGCTCCGCATCCACGTCGAACCGCAATTTCGAAGGCCGCCAGGGCAAAGGTGGGCGAACGCACCTCGTGTCCCCGGCTGTGGCAGCCGCCACTGCCGTTCGCGGCACACTGTCCGCCCCGGCGGATCTGGACTAGAGCACGGGACGAGGAGAGAATTCGATGAAAGCCTTCACCACCGTAAAAGGCATCGGCGTTCCGCTACGCCGATCCAATGTCGACACCGATCAGATCATCCCTGCGGTGTATCTGAAACGGGTCACCCGCACGGGATTCGAGGACGGACTGTTCGCCGGATGGCGCACCGATCCGGCGTTCGTCCTCAACACGCCACCGTTCGACCGCGGAAGTGTTCTCGTGGCAGGCCCGGATTTCGGAACGGGATCTTCTCGGGAGCATGCCGTCTGGGCCCTGTCCGATTATGGGTTCCGGGTGGTGATCTCGCCGCGTTTCGCCGATATCTTCCGCGGCAACGCCGGAAAGGCCGGATTGCTCGCCGCTCAGGTGAGCCAGGACGATGTCGAATTGCTCTGGAAACTCATCGAACAGCAGCCGGGTCTCGAACTCGAGGTGAGTCTGGAGAACAGGACTGTGACCGCTGGAACAACCGTGGTGCCGTTTACCATTGACGACTACACGCGGTGGCGTCTGATGGAAGGTCTTGACGACATCGGCCTGACATTGCGCCAGGTAGAAGCGATTTCCGAGTACGAGAAGGCAAGGCCTTCTTGGAAACCGCGCACCATCTCAGCGCCCTGATCGAAGGCTTTCGACGCCGCATCACGAGCCCGAGCCGAACCGTTGTTCGGCTCGGGCCTGCCGTGTATTTGCATGAGAATTGGCGTGGCACATAGACTCTTGACCGTTTGCGGGGCTACCGTGGACTCGAGTCGGTCTGACGGTGGACCGTGATATGCGGAGGAAATCAATGAACAAGGCAGAATTGATCGATGTTCTGACCGAGAAGCTCGGTTCGGACAGGCGCACCGCGACGGACGCTGTCGAGCACATCGTCGACGCGATCGTTCGCGCCGTGCATGCCGGCAACAGCGTCACCATCACCGGTTTCGGTGTCTTCGAGCAGCGTCGTCGCGCGGCTCGTGTTGCTCGCAACCCGCGGACGGGTGAGACCGTCAAGGTCAAGCCGACGTCGGTTCCGGCGTTCCGTCCGGGTGCTCAGTTCAAGGCGGTCATTGCCGGGACGCAGAAGCTTCCGGCGAGTGGTCCGGCAGTCAAGCGTGGTGCCGCTGCTGCAGTGAAGAAGGCCGCTGCGGCGAAGAAGGCTGCCAAGAAGACCACGGCGGCCAAGAAGACCACGGCGGCCAAGAAGACCACGGCGGCAGCGAAGAAGACCACCGCGGCCAAGACCACTGCGGCCAAGACCACTGCGGCCAAGAAGGCTCCGGCCAAGACCACGGCGGCAGCGAAGAAGACCACCGCGGCCAAGAAGGCTCCGGCCAAGACCACGGCGGCAGCGAAGAAGACCACCGCGGCCAAGAAGGCTCCGGCCAAGACCACGGCGGCAGCGAAGAAGACCACCGCGGCCAAGAAGGCTCCGGCCAAGACCACGGCGGCAGCAAAGAAGACCACCGCGGCCAAGAAGGCTCCGGCCAAGAAGACCACGGCGCGCAAGGCCGCAGGCAAGAAGTAGGCCTGTCCGGTATCTGATCGGCCCGTACACTGTGGGCCGAGCACTCCGGCGGCTATCGGAAGTTCCGATAGCCGCCGGAGGTGTATCCGGCGGAAGTCGATCATCGGGATTCGCGCCGGCGAATTCCAGTAGCGCTCAGGGGCGATCGGATGCGAATGGAGTGTCCAGGTATTCGGCTGCAACGAGCTTCCCGTCGTGGAACGACAGGACCCACGTGCTTGCCTTACGGGTACGTCCCTCGGGGAGATCGAATCCCGACTGTTCCGACCACCACTGGAGCAGGCCCGGAATTACACCGCCCTGGCTGCACAGGACGAGTACCCTCCCGTTCTCGATGACGTCCGCAATCCGTTTGTGAGCGAGCGAGGGATCGGCTGCGTAGTCCTCCTCCGAGAGCATCGGCTCCAGAGCGATATCGAGGTCGAGGTGATCAGCGAGCGGCTCGATGGTTTCGATGCACCGCGTGCGGTCTGCGGAGAAGACGACGTCGGCGCCGAACGCGGACAGCTGGGGTACAAGTGCCGCGGCCTGTCTCAGACCCTTCTCCTCGAGCGGGCGGGACCGGTCGTCACCCTCGTAGTCCTTACGACTACCCGCCTTGGCGTGGCGCACCAAGAGCACTGTCCGAGTATCGGGAGGCAACTCCAGGAACCGGCGCAATACAGTGTGATCCATCGAGTACGACAGCTCGTCGAAGGCGATATCGGGCGAAACCCATCGGAGTATGTCCACTTCGTCGTTCGGGACGAACTCGCCCGAGGTACACCGCGCGGTCCAGTAATCGACCTGCTTGCGCTGATCCGTACCGGGCATCGGATAGGTGACTCGTCCGAGGCCACGTCCGAGCTCGGCCCGGAATCCGGTCTCCTCCTCGGTTTCCCTCAGCGCCGCAATGATCGCTGTCTCCCCGGGGTCGAGTTTGCCCTTCGGGAGAGTCCAGTCGTCGTACCTCGGCCGGTGGACCATGGCCAACTCCACGCCGCTCGCGCTGGGTCTCCAGAGCAGCGTCCCTGCCGCGAAAATGTCCGTGGGTGACGATTTGTCCGATGCCTTGGTCACCTGTCCTCCATTCACGAGGTGCGAATTCTCATGAGCTCGACCTGATGGTCGCGCGCGGCAGTTCCCCGCGCTGGGCTCGCGGACCAGACACCATCGGATTCCAAAGTCCAGCATCGAGTTGCAGGATCCAGCGCCGAGTCGAAGATCTGACCCAGCTGCAAGCACAGCTGGGGATCCTTCACCTGGACCATGACTTCGACGCGACGGTCGAGATTGCGGTGCATCATGTCGGCGCTGCCGATCCAGAACTCGTTGCTGCCACGGAAATGAAGGATGCGGGAGTGTTCGAGGAATCGTCCCAGAATGGAGCGCACGGTGATGTTCTCGCTCAGCCCCGGTACCCCCGGCTGAAGCGCGCAGATACCGCGAACGACGATCTCCACGGAGACGCCGGCACGTGAAGCGCGGTACAGCGCGTCGATGACCTGTTCGTCGACGAGCGCGTTGGCCTTGAGGCGGATTCCGGTGGGCTTGCCTGTCGCGTGATGCTCGATCTCGCGCTCGATGCGCTCGATGATGCCCTTCCGAACGCCGTGCGGAGCAACGAGAAGGTTGCGGTACCGCGCCTTTCGGGAGTACCCGGTGAGCGTATTGAACAGATCGGTCAGGTCGGAACCGATCTCGGGTGAGCATGTGAGAAGACCCACATCCTCGTACAGACGAGCAGTTTTCGGATTGTAATTGCCCGTGCCGATGTGGCAGTAGCGCCGGATCGTCGACCCCTCGCGGCGCACCACGAGCGAGGTCTTGCAGTGTGTCTTGAGCCCCACCAGCCCGTACACCACGTGCACGCCCGCCTGCTCGAGCTTGCGAGCCCACTGGATGTTCGCCTGCTCGTCGAACCTCGCTTTGATCTCGACGAGCGCGACGACCTGCTTGCCTGCCTCCGCAGCGGCGATGAGTGCGTTGACGATGGGGGAGTCGCCGGAAGTGCGATACAACGTCTGCTTGATGGCCAGCACCTGGCTGTCGGCAGCCGCCTGTTCGATGAAGCGTTGCACGCTCGTCGAGAACGACTCGTACGGATGATGAACGAGCACGTCGCCCTCACGCAGTGTCGAGAACACGCTCTTCGGGGTTTCGCGTTCGCCGAAGGCCGGGTGGGTCGCGGGCACGAACGGAGCATCCTTGAGATCCGGGCGGTCCACGGCGTGCACCTGCCAGAGACTGGACAGATCGAGCAGCCCCGGCAGTTGCACCACATCGGACGGATCCACATCGAGCTCTCGCAGCAGCAATTCGAGCATGTGCTCGGTCATGTCGTCGGAGACCTCGAGGCGCACGGGAGACCCGAAGCGCCGACGCGCGAGTTCACGTTCGAGGGCCTGCAGCAGATCTTCGTCGCGATCCTCCTCGACATCGAAATCCGCGTTACGGGTGACTCGGAAGGCATGGTGCTCGACGACCTCCATCCCGGGGAACAGAACGTCGAGGTGCGCAGCGATCAGTTCTTCGAGAGGGAGGAAGGCCGGAATCCGCTGTGTCGCGTCGACCTGGTCGACCCGGACATAGCGGTCGACGTTGTCGGGGACCTTCACGCGTGCGAAATGCTCGCCCGCTGAATTCAGGTCTTTCACAGTGACAGCAAGATTCAAGCTCAACCCACTGATATACGGGAACGGGTGGGCTGGGTCCACGGCGAGCGGAGTCAGGACGGGAAAGATCTGCTCGGCGAAATATCGTGTCAACCGTGTCTTCTGGGGCTCGTCGAGATCCGACCAACGGATGATCGAGATGCCTTCGGTGGCAAGGGCGGGAAGCACCGATTCGAGGAAGACCTGGGCCTGGCGGCCGGCGAGCTCCTGTGTGCTGGACGCGATCAATGCGAGTTGTGCCCGCGGCGACAGGCCGTCGGCGGAGCGTACCGACAGACCTGTTTCCGCGCGCCGTTTTAGGCCTGCGACACGCACCATGTAGAACTCGTCGAGATTGGACGCGAAGATCGCCAGGAACTTCGCTCGCTCGAGAAGCGGTATCGACTTGTCCTCGGCGAGTGCGAGTACGCGCGCATTGAAATCGAGCCAGCTCAGTTCGCGGTTGAGGTATCGGTCGGCCGGGAGCCCCTCCGTGCCGAGGGTGCGATGTTCGGCTGCGGCGGGCGGGGCAGCGGGTGTAGCGGTGCCTCGCACTGATCGGGAAACGGCGCGGGCAGGGACTGCATCTTCGAATCCGACATTCGAGTCGGTGGTATCGCCGTGGGTCACTACCTCATTGTTGCAGGAACATCGTGGATCCGTGACCACACCGTATTCGGCGCGAGCCCGGTCGTTCACGACCGAGCTCGCCGATCCGTCGATCGTGTGCCGCCGGTGGTGTCGGTGCAGTGTGTCGCAAGGACAATCGGCAGTCGATCCGGCTCACCCGCAACGGGTTCAGCATCCGAGGCAACCGGAAGCCGTGTTCGGTGGGGAGTGCGACTCGTCGGAGGAGGAACTCACCGAGATGGCGTGTGGCGCTGCGGCAGGGATCCGGTTGTTCGAGGCCGGGAGGACGTCACTCAGTGGACGCCGGGAGATCGCTCCGTGAGCGCGAACCCGATCCGGCCCAGAATTCGGCTCGTGGCGTCGCCGGTGCCGAGCCGGACGGCAGCTTCGAGATCGTCGAGGGTGTCGACGTCCATGCGCAATCCGTCCAGAGGTTGCGTCAGAGCCCTCGCCCCCGATCGGACGTGCCGTCGTGCGGAGTCGATGCCGAACATCGGCCCGAGCGGGCGACCAGGCGTGCATTGGAACAGCGCAGCAGTTCCGTCGCCGGTGTGGTCTGCGACGATCGCTCTGCCGAACCGCCTTGCTTCGGTGAGCGCAGCCGACAGTTCCGATGATCGCAATGCCGGAAGATCCGCGTGGAGCGCGACGAGCTCGGCTTCGGGTGATTGCGCGCGGATGCGTGCCGCTGCGACCCCGAGCGCCGCGTTGAGGGGATCGGATTCCCCCCGATACGCGGGATCGGGCAGGACTCGTGCGCCGTGTGCGAACGCGACCTCGGTTGCGACCGGGTCCGACGTCACCACGGTCGCGACGGAACCGGGTAACCCCAGTGCTGCAGCAAGGGTATCGATGAGCATCGCGACCACCAGGTCGGAGCGCGTGGCCGGGTCGAAGACGTGCGCGAGCCGCGTCTTCGCCAGGCCCAATGCCTTGACGGGGACGAGCACGTGCACAGCGGTCATGTCGTGGATTCTGCCAGTTCTGCCACCGGATGCATTCCGGCGTCCCGTCTCGCGGTGCACCCATCCCGTTTGGGCGATACTGGACGCACCCGTGGTGGAGACATGCATCCGGCGGGGCCGTGATGCGGTGAGACGACAGCGCAGCGAGACGACTGCACAACGAGACGAATGAGGGGGACCGTGTGACCAAAGCGGCGATTCTGGGGGCGGGCTCATGGGGTACGGCATTCGCGAAAGTTCTCGCCGAGGCGGGTACCGACGTGACCGTCTGGGCGCGCCGGGAGGAGATGGCACGTGCGATCGACGAGCGGCACGAGAATCCCGACTACCTCCCCGGTGTCCGTTTGCCCGCGACCCTGTCGGCGACCTCCGATCACCGGGTGGCGCTGGACGGAGCCGACTTCGTTGTCCTCGCAGTCCCGTCCCAGGCGCTACGCAGCAATCTCGCGCAGTGGCGGGACGACATTGCCTCCGGCACGACCCTGCTCAGTCTCGCGAAAGGGATCGAGAGCGGCACCCTGATGCGGATGAGCCAAGTGATCGGTCAGGTCACGGGGGCGGACCGGAACCGGATCGCGGTGCTGTCCGGGCCGAATCTCGCGCGTGAGATCGCCGCGGGTCAACCCGCAGCCACGGTGATCGCGTGCCCCGATTCCACCCGCGCAATGCAGATTCAGAAGTCCTCTGCCACAGGTTATTTCCGTCCCTACACGAACACGGACGTCGTCGGGTGCGAGATCGGGGGCGCGTGCAAGAACGTAATCGCACTCGCGTGCGGTATGGCTGCGGGTGTGGGGCTGGGAGACAACACGGTGGCGAGCATCATCACCCGCGGTCTGGCCGAGATCATCCGCCTCGGAACCGCGCTCGGGGCGAAGCCTGCGACGTTGGCGGGTCTGGCGGGGGTGGGCGATCTCGTTGCCACCTGCACCTCGCCGCTCTCGCGCAATCGAACCTTCGGTGAGAGGCTCGGTCGGGGAGGGACCCTCGAGAGCGCGCAGGAGGCGACGCACGGCCAGGTGGCCGAAGGAGTCAAATCCTGCACATCGGTGCGGGAACTCGCCGCCAGTTACGATGTCGAGATGCCTCTCACGGATGCCGTGCATCGCGTCTGTCACGAGGGTATGTCGGTTCAGGACGCGATCGGGTTGCTGCTCGGCCGCCGCGTGAAGCCGGAGTGACCCGATGCTCGGAGATTCGACCCGCTGTGTCGAAGCTGTTGCTGTAGCCGGTGTTCCGGGAGATCCGTTGCAGCCCGGCCCGGTGCTCGCGGCGCCCTATCGACTCGGTGAGGACGAAAGCGCCGCGTCGGATACCTACGCTCGCGCATCGAACCCCGGGTGGCGAGACCTCGAACGGGCGCTCGCGACCCTCGAGGGCGCCTCGGCGGCTCGCGTCGTCGGCTCCGGAATGTCCGCGATCACCGTCGCGCTCCGTTCGCTCGCGTGCCCCGGCGGAGTGGTCGTGGTCCCGTCGGACGGGTACTACCAGGTCCGTAAGTATGCGCGTGACTGTCTTGAGCCGTTCGGTGTGATGGTCCGCGAACTATCTGTGTCCGAGTTCGGTGACGGCACACTCAGCGCAGTGCTCGCGGACGCGCCCGCGGGTGCGCTGGTTCTCGTCGAGACTCCGTCCAACCCGGGTCTCGACACCGTGGACCTCACTGCGACCGCGGTGACGTGCCGTGCGGCAGGCGCCCTTCTCCTCGTCGACAACACCACCGCCACACCGCTCGGACAGCAGCCGCTCGGTCTCGGTGCCGACGTCGTGGTGGCGAGCGGTACCAAATCGCTCAGCGGGCACAGTGATCTCCTGTTCGGATACATCGCGGTGCGTGACGATGCGCTGCTTCCACGGCTCGACCGTGAACGGTTGCTGTCGGGGACGGTGTTGGGGCCGTTCGAGACCTGGCTCGCCCATAGGAGTCTCGGAACGGCAGGTTTGCGCTTCGAGAGGCAGTGCGCCAACGCGCAGGCCATCGCACAGATGTTGGCCGAGCATCCCGCTGTCGCGGACGTGCGCTATCCGGGCCTGCCGACGGATCCGGCCCACCCGATTGCTGCGGCGCAGATGCGCAGGTTCGGCCCGCTCGTGACCTTCCTGCTGGACGACGCCGACTGCTTCCACCGGTTCGTTCGAACGTCGGAGTTGGTGGTCTCTGCAACCAGCTTCGGCGGCATCCATACAACAGCGGATCGGCGTGCCCGCTGGGGCGATCCGGTACCTCCGGGGTTTGTGCGCCTATCGTGCGGTATCGAGGACACCGAGGATCTTCTCTCCGATCTCGACGCGGCGCTACGCGCCTCGTGAACGACGGGAAACCGGCTGGGGCGAGGACCGGTCCTACCGGTACCGTGTGTGCCGTGAGTAACCCCCGCACCCGGGTGGCTGTCGTGTTCGGCGGCCGCAGCAACGAACATTCCGTCTCCTGCGTCTCAGCAGGCAGCGTCCTCCGTAACCTGGACCCTGACCTCTACGAAGCCGTCCCGGTCGGGATCACCGAGGATGGTGCCTGGGTACTCGCAAGCTCGGATCCGGAGAAGCTCGCGATGGCCGGGCGGGAACTGCCCGTCGTCGACACGACCGGTTCCGCTCTTGTGCTCACTGCCGACCCGACCCGAAACGGCGACCTCGTGGCCCTCGACGAAGGTGACTTCGGCAAGGTTTTCGCATCGGTCGACGTCGTTTTTCCCGTGTTGCACGGCGCCAACGGCGAGGACGGCACCCTCCAGGGTCTATTGGAGCTTGCAGGAATTCCGTACGTAGGGCCGGGTGTCCTCGCCAGTGCGGCGGGTATGGACAAGGAATTCACCAAGAAGTTGCTCGCAGCCGAAGGTCTGCCGGTGGGCTTTCAGATCGTCCTCCGCCCCGGGGTCGCGACGCTCACCGACGAGCAGAAGGACCGCCTCGGCCTGCCTGTGTTCGTCAAGCCCGCGCGTGGCGGATCATCGATCGGTATCAGCCGCGTAACCGACTGGTCGTCGTTCGATGCCGCGGTGGACAAGGCACGCCTGCACGATCCGAAGGTCATCGTCGAGTCGGCGATCGTCGGCCGCGAGGTCGAATGCGGCGTCCTCGAGTTCCCCGATGGAGAAGTCCGGGCCAGTGTCGTCGCCGAAATCCGTATGCCGGATTCGTCGGGCAACCACGAAGCGTTCTACGACTTCGACACCAAGTACCTCGACGACGTGTGTGAATTCGACGTCCCGGCCAAGCTCGACGACGAGATGTCCGCCGAGATCCGCGACCTGGCGGTGCGTGCCTTCCGCGCACTCGACTGCCAGGGACTCTCCCGGGTGGACTTCTTCGTCACCGAGGACGGTCCGGTGATCAACGAGATCAACACCATGCCCGGATTCACCTCGATCTCGATGTATCCGCGGATGTGGGAGGCTGCAGGCATCGACAACCGCGAACTCGTCTCGACGCTGATCCGCACTGCACTCGCTCGGGGAACCGGGCTGCGCTGACCATCGACCTGGATTCGATACGGCCGGCGATCCGATACGGCCGGCCTGTCGGCTCCGTCACCGACGCGACTACGCTGTGGTCATGACTGCCGTGACCCCTGACTCCACCGCATCCGATTCCGCGGAAGCCCAGGCGATCGACACTCGCGAAGCGGTACACGCTGCCGCACGCGACGCCCGTGTCGCCTCCCGGCGTCTCGCCCTTCTCACCACCGCGCAGAAGGACGCTGCGCTCCACGCCGCAGCCGATGCGGTTCTCGCGGCATCGGACGCGGTTCTCGCCGCCAACGCGGCCGACATCGACGCGGCGCGTGCGGGCGGTACCGAAGAGTCGCTCCTCGATCGACTCCGCCTGACCGAGGCTCGTATAGAGGGCATCGCATCGGGTCTGCGCAACGTCGCCGCCCTGCCCGATCCGATCGGGGAAGTCGTGCGCGGATCCACATTGCCCAACGGCCTCGAGCTCCGCCAGCTCCGCGTGCCTCTCGGCGTGGTCGGCATGGTCTACGAGGCACGCCCGAACGTCACCGTCGACGCGTTCGGTCTCGCTCTCAAGTCGGGCAACGCAGCATTGTTGCGCGGCTCGTCGTCCGCAGCACATTCGAATGCGGCACTCGTCGAGGCGCTGCGGAGTTCGCTCGCCTCTCAGGGACTCCCCGAGGATGCCGTGCAGTTGCTGCCGAGCGCCGACAGGTCGTCGGTGACGCATCTGATCCAGGCCCGCGGGCTCGTCGACGTGGTCATCCCGCGTGGCGGCGCCGGACTGATCTCGGCCGTGGTCCGCGACGCGACGGTGCCCACCATCGAAACAGGTGTGGGCAACTGCCACGTGTACATCCACTCCGCCGCCGACCTGGAGATGGCCGAGAAGATCGTCGTCAACGCGAAGACACGGCGTCCGAGTGTGTGCAACACCGTCGAGACGATCCTCGTGGACAAGGCCATCGCCGACACCGCGGTGCCGAAGCTGCTGCAGGTGCTGCAGTCCCACAGCGTCACCGTCCACGGCGACCTTCCCGGACTGGTACCCGCAACCGAGGACGATTGGTCCCAGGAGTACCTCACACTCGATGTGGCGCTCGCGCTCGTCGACGATCTCGACGCCGCAGTCGGGCATATCGACACGTACGGCACCGGCCACACAGAAGCGATCGTCACGTCGGATCTCGCTGCGGCCCGAGAGTTCACCGCTCGGGTCGATGCGGCAGCCGTGATGGTCAATGCGTCCACCGCATTCACCGACGGTGAGCAGTTCGGGTTCGGTGCGGAGATCGGCATTTCCACTCAGAAACTGCATGCTCGGGGTCCCATGGGTCTGCCCGAACTGACCTCTACGAAATGGGTGGTGTGGGGCGACGGCCACACGCGTTCCGCCTGACCAGACCGATCAGCACGACGAAAGGACACAGCGTGGATCGTGCGCTGCCGACCACTCCGCCGATCTTTGCGGACGTCCAGGACGTGATCGACCGGCTCGCCGAGACCGGCTACCTCGCCGACAAGGCCACGGCCACGTCGGTGTTCCTCGCCGACCGGCTCGACAAGCCCCTGCTCATCGAAGGCCCCGCCGGCGTCGGTAAGACCGAACTGGCGAGGGCGGTTGCGCAGACCTCCGGTGCCGAACTGGTGCGGTTGCAGTGCTACGAGGGCGTCGACGAATCCCGCGCGCTCTACGAGTGGAACCACGCGAAACAGATTCTCCGTATCCAGTCGGCGGGGGCCGGAGCCGCAGCAGGCGAATCGTGGGATTCGACGAAGGAAGACGTCTTCTCCGAGGAGTTCCTTCTGTCGCGTCCTCTGCTCACCGCGATCCGGCGCGACGACCCGACCGTGCTACTGATCGACGAGGTCGACAAGGCCGACGTCGAGATCGAGGGGCTGCTCCTGGAGGTGCTCAGCGACTTTGCCGTGACGGTTCCCGAACTCGGCACCATCCGGGCGTCCCGTAAGCCGTTCTCGGTCCTGACGTCCAACGCGACCCGCGAATTGTCCGAGGCCCTCAAACGGCGATGCCTCTTTCTCCACCTGGATTTCCCGGATGCCGATCTGGAACGAAGGATCCTCGCGAGCCGGGTCCCCGAGCTGTCCGAAGCGATCGCCGAACAGCTTGTCCGCACCGTCCATGTGTTGCGCGGCATGCAACTCAAGAAGGTGCCGTCGGTCGCCGAGACGATCGATTGGGGCCGGACGTTGCTCGCACTGGGAATGAACACCCTCGATGATGCGGCCGTACGCACCACTCTCGGGGTCGTCCTCAAGCATCGGTCCGATCAGGACCGTGCGGCAGCCGAGCTCCGGCTGAACTGACATGGCCGACGCACCGACATCCGGTCCGGGTGCAGCGCTGAGGGCCCCGTACGGCATTCCAGGTCATCTCGTCGGTTTCGTCGAGGCGCTGCGCCGTCGCGGTATCGCGGTGGGTCCGTCCGAAACTGTCGATGCAGGGCAGGTCATGTCGGTGATAGACCTGCTCGACCGGGATATCCTCCGCGAGGGACTGGCGTGCACACTCTTGCGCAGGCCGACCCACCGCCCGACCTTCGACGCGTTGTTCGATCTGTGGTTCCCCGCGGCGACCGGCAGGCGTGGCGCCGACGGTGCAGAGTTCACCTTGCCTCGAACTCCCTCCGGCGAGATCGACCTCGAGGCCGTCCGCGACCTGATCGCCGAACTCCTCGCCGACGATTCCCCGGACGCGCTTGCCGCGACCGAGATGCTCACCGCACAGCTCGTCGAAGCGCTCGGCCAGTACAAGTCGTCGAACGGGCCGTCGTTCTCGGCGTACCAGACTCTGCGTGACGTCTCCCCGGAGACCCTGCTCACTCGAATTCTCGAGGGGCTCCTCGGCAACGGGTCGCGCGACGACCGCGACAGCGGTGACTACGAGACCGAGGTTGCGCGGCAGACCGCCGCACGCCGGATCGCCGACTTCCGGGCGATGATCGAACGGGAAACGCGTCGCCGCACCGCTGAACAACTCGGTCGCGAGCGAGTCGAGAAGTACGGGGTTCCGAAACTCGCGGAAGAAGTCGATTTCCTGCGCGCTTCCGACTCGGAGCTCGTTGCGTTGCGCCGACAGGTGATGCCGCTCGCTCGTCTTCTCGCGAGCCGGCTCGCCGCGCGGCGCCGCCGGAGCCGCGCCGGTGCCATCGATCTGCGACGCACGCTGCGCAAGTCGATGTCGACGGGTGGTGTGCCTATCGATCTGATCAATCGCAAGCCCCGCCCTGCGCGGCCGGAGCTCGTCGTCCTGTGTGATGTCTCAGGCTCGGTCGCGGGGTTCTCGCATTTCACGCTGCTGCTGGTCCACGCATTGCGCGAGCAGTTCTCGCGCGTCCGGGTGTTCGCGTTCATCGACACCACCGACGAGGTGACCCATCACTTCGCCACAGGCATCGACCTGGGGACAGCGATGTCGCAGATGCTGCGTGAAGCGGAGTTGATCACATACGATGGCCACTCCGACTACGGGAACGCCTTTGCCACCTTCAACGAGAGGCACGCGCACAGCCTGACCAGCCGCAGTTCCCTCCTGATTCTCGGAGACGGGCGCAACAACTACCGCAATCCCAACCTCGATGCCCTCGGGCACATGGTCCAGGTGGCGCGGCACGCGCACTGGCTCAACCCGGAGCCGCGTGGGCAATGGGGTGCCGGGGACTCTGCAGCGCGGGTGTACGGCGAGGTCATCACCATGCACGAATGCCGTTCGGCCAAACAACTGGCCGAGGTGGTGGCTGCTCTGCTTCCGGTCTGATCGGAAGGCCCGCGGGCGCACGCCGGTCGTTCACAGCCGGGGCGACCGGCCCCTCGCACCGCCGGCCGCGGGAGAAATCCCCGGTCAGTCATAGCGTGGTGGACGTCAACCCGTAAGCTGGACAACCGTGCCTCAGCCATCCGACCGACACCCGGGGTCCCCGCGACGCCTGGGCGTGATGGGCGGAACCTTCGATCCCATCCACAACGGTCACCTTGTCGCCGCCAGCGAGGTTGCCGCCAGATTCGGTCTCGACGAGGTGATCTTCGTACCGACCGGCCAGCCATGGCAGAAATCGGGTCGGCGAGTCAGCGCCGCTGAAGACAGGTACCTGATGACCGTGGTCGCGACCGCGTCGAACCCCCGATTCACTGTCAGCCGCGTCGATATCGATCGCGGTACTGCGACCTACACCGTCGATACCCTTCGTGACCTGCGAGAGCAGTATCCGGACTCGGAACTGTATTTCATCACCGGCGCTGATGCCCTCGCCTCGATCCTGTCATGGCAGGACTGGCCGACGTTGTTCGAGCTCGCGCGTTTCGTAGGGGTCTCCCGCCCCGGCTACGACCTCAGCGTCGAGCACCTCGCCCCGCACCTCGAGGGACTTCCGGCCGAAGCGGTGAGCCTCGTCGAGATCCCGGCGCTGGCAATCTCCTCGACGGACTGCCGTACCCGAGTCCACAATCACCGTCCGGTCTGGTACCTCGTGCCCGACGGTGTGGTGCAGTACATCAGTAAGCGTCACCTCTATGTGGATGCACCCACATCGAACCACGTGAACACCGAGAGAAAGAGCACGTAGTGAGCGCAACGGCAGAAGCCCTCGAGATGGCCCGGATCGCGGCCCTCGCCGCAGACGAAAAGCTGGCGACCGACGTCGTAGTGCTCGACGTGTCGGAGCAACTGGTGATCACCGATTGCTTCGTCATCGCATCGGCACCCAATGAGCGCCAGGTCAACGCCATCGTCGACAACGTCGAGGAGAAGCTGCGCGACGCCGGGCACAAGCCGGTCCGTCGCGAGGGCACGCGTGAAGGACGCTGGACCCTGCTCGACTACATCGACGTCGTCGTTCACATCCAGCACGAGGAAGAGCGCAACTTCTACGCCCTCGAGCGTCTGTGGAAGGACTGTCCGACGGTCCCGGTCGACGGAGTCGGCGGCCCGCGTTCCGCGGCGGACGATGAGACGGCGGACGATGATACGGAGCGTGGGTGAGTGCGCCGGTGCGGGTGCGGCACCTGATCCTGCTGCGCCACGGGCAGACCGAGTACAACGCGACCAGCCGCATGCAGGGCCAGCTCGACACCGACCTGTCGGACCTCGGTCGTCGCCAAGCACTGGCGGTGTCCCACACGGTCGCCGATTTCGACCCGATCACGATCGTCTCGTCGGATCTGCGACGTGCGTACGACACCGCAACGACAATCGGCGATCGCGCAGGTCTGCCGGTCGAGATCGATCCCCGGTTGCGTGAAACACACCTCGGACAGTGGCAGGGGATGACCCACGCCGAGGTCGATGCGAGTCACCCGGGCGCGCGTGCGCAGTGGAGAGGAGATGCGACCTGGGCGCCGCCGGGCGGTGAGAGCCGCGAGGACGTCGCCCGACGAAGCAGGCCCGTCGTCGACGAGTTGCTCGCCAAGCACGAGCAGTGGAGCGACCGGCCGATCGTGCTCGTCGCACACGGTGGGTTGATCGCCGCGCTGACCGCGTCGTTGCTCGACCTGCCGGTCGAGCGATGGCCGGTTCTCGGGGGGCTGGGGAACACCGGCTGGGTGCAGCTCAGCGGCTACGGTGATTCGCCGGCCTGGCGGCTCGATGTGTGGAACGCGTCGGCAACGGTGTCGCCCGATGACGCTCTCTGAACCCGGAACAGCCGCGCCGAGGCCCTCGCTGCTGGTGATAGGTGACTCCCTCAGCTATTACGGGCCCAAAGGCGGCCTGCCGGCCGACGATCCGCGAATCTGGCCCAATCTCACGGCAGCCGCCCTCGGGTGGGATGTCGACCTCATCGCCCGTATCGGCTGGACCACCCGCGACGCATGGTGGGCGATGACACAGGATCCACGTGTGTGGGCTGCCATTCCACGGGCGGGGGCGGTCGTGATCGCTGTCGGCGGAATGGACACCTTGCCCTCGCCGTTGCCCACGGCCCTGAGGGAAAGCATGCGGTACCTGCGGCCTGCCTCGCTGCGGAGAACCGTACGTACCGCGTACGGCTGGGCCCAGCCGCGGTTGTCGCCGCTGGGGTGGCCGGTCGCGCTCCCGCCGAAGGTGAGCGTCGAATATCTCGAAACCATCCGGGAATCACTCGCCTACATGCGACCAGACCTGCCGGTGGTCGGGACGTTGCCGTCCGTGCACGACAGTGAGCAGTACCGGTCGGTGCATCGTGGGCGGCGTCCTGCTGCCCGTGCGATTTCACAGTGGGCCGACGAAAAGTCGGTTCCCCTTGTCGATCTCGGCGAAGCTGTGCGCGAGAACATCTTCTCGGACGAGGCGAACCCCGATGGAATCCATTGGGGATGGGACGGACATCGCAAGGTTGCCGATGCGATGATCGACGCGGTGCGAATGGCTCGTCCGGATGCGCAACCCGCCTCCGACGGCATACGGTAGGTGCCGTGTCAGTAGTGGTGGTCACCGACTCGTCGTGTTGTCTCGATCCGAAGATGGCGGAGCGATACGACATCCGGATCGTTCCCCTGCACGTGATCTCCGAGGGGCGGGACTTTCGCGAGGGTATCGATGAGCTTCCCGAAGATCTGTCGGGGGTGACCACGTCCGGTCCGTCGCCGGCCGAACTGCTCGAGGTCTACTCGCGTGCGCTCGACGACAGCGACGGCGACGGCGTGGTGGCGGTACACCTGTCGCGACTACTGTCGGGCACCTGGGAGGCTGCGAAGCACGCCGCCGACTCGCTCGGCGATCGGGTGCGGCTGATCGATTCACAGAACACCGCGATGGGCTTGGGATTTGCCGCACTCGAAGCGGCGCGTGCGGCCGAATCCGGCGCCGATCTCGACGAGGTGTACTCGCGTGCCGTCGAGGTGGCCGCGTCCGGACGGACCCTGCTGGTGGTCGACCGACTCGACCATCTGCGCCGCGGCGGTCGAATCGGTACGGCCACCGCACTGCTCGGCACGGCTCTTGCGATGAAACCGGTTCTCCATCTCGTCGACGGGAAACTCGTGCTGCGTGAGAAGACGCGGACGATGACGAAGGCGCTTTCGAAACTGGTCGATGGAATTGTCGCCGAGGCCGGGCCTGCCCCACTCCTCGCGGTGCATCATCGCGGAGCACCTGAACGCGCAGATCTGCTGGCGGAGCAACTTTCCGGGCGGATCCCCGATGCGTCCGAACTTCTCATCTGTGAGATCGACGGAGTGCTCGGTGCGCACGTCGGTCCGGGGGCGATCGGAATCGTCGTGGCACGGCGCTGAACGGGAGGTTATCCACAGCCGCTCCATCCATCCACAGATTTCGCGTCACGGTGGTCCGCGAGCGCTTCACCGCCCGGGTCGGCGCTAGCGTCACGGCATGGGCAGCGACGGAGACCTCGCGAGAACGCGGCTGGACGCCATCGTGCGATCCGAGACGATCGGTCGGGTCGGGAACGACGAGCCGGACGAGTTCGACGACCTGCTCCCAGACCGTTCGCGACCTGATGAGGCCGGCGAGTCACTGAGCGTCCTCGAACGGATGCGTACCGCGCGCTGGGACGCCGGCCGCGGCGGTGGTAAGGCGCTCGCCGCGGTGGCTGTCGTGGCAGTTCTCGTCGCAGTCGTCGTCGTGTGGCGGGACCGTCCGGTACCCGAATCCGTTCCTCCGCTGCCTGCTGTCGAAGTGCTCGCGACATCGTCGCGTGCTCCGGTGCCCGAGCAGCAGGCGGAGGTGGTGGTCAGTGTGGTCGGGCTCGTGACCAAGCCGGGATTGGTGCACCTGCACCAGGGCGCGCGAGTCGCGGATGCACTCGACGCGGCGGGCGGAGCCGGTGACGGCGCAGACCTGCTCGGCCTGAACCTCGCTCGGCGGGTGGCCGATGGCGACCAGATCATCGTCGGAGTGGCGCCGCCGCACCCGGCTCCTGAAGGCAGCGCGGTGTCCGGGACGGGAGGCGGTGTTGCGGGTGGGGACGATGGTGGCCCTGGGCAGGGCCAGAATCCGTTGAATCTCAACACGTCCGACGAAGCTGCCCTCGATGCGCTGCCCGGTGTGGGTCCCGTTACCGCAGCGGCGATCGTCGCCTGGAGACGCGACAACGGACCGTTCACCGACGTCGAGCAGCTCTCCGAGGTGGATGGGATAGGCCCCGCCAGACTGGCCCGGTTACGCGAGTTGGTGGCCGTGTGACCCCACCGGTCTCAGTGGACGCCCGACTCCTGCCGTGCACCCTCGCAGTGTGGGCTGCAACCCTGGTCGGTCTCTGTTGGGGTTGGCGGATCTCGGTTCTCGTGACCGCGCTTGCCGTGGTGGGGGCACTGGTCGTCGCACTATGGGCGGCGGGTACGGGAGCCCCGTGTCGGCGAAAGCGCAGGGGGCATTCGTCGACACGGGGCTCGGTGATGCGGGGAGTGGTCGTCGTTCTGGTCGTCACTGCGGGATGCGGCGGTGCTGTCGCCGTGCGGATGTGGTTCGTCGAGAACCATCCGCTCGCGACGGCACCGGCCGATGCGTGGACCACCGCAGTGGTGGAACCGTCCGATGATCCACGGTTGATTCGGAGTTCACCGTTCGGTGGTGAACCACAGGTGCGTATTCCTGTCGCGATACGACACGTGACGCTGGGCGGTGAGTCGATGGCAGTCGGGGGCACTGCGGTGGTATTCGCACCCGCCGGCGGTTGGGAACATTTGTTGCCGGGGCAGCGAGTCACCATGCGGGGCAGGATATCCGAGAATGTGGCCTCGGGAGACATGGATCCGGGGACCTCGGTGGCGATCCTCCGGGCCGACGGCGCACCGCGCGCGACGGAAGCGCCTTCGGCTCTTGCAGAATGGGCAGGAGGAATCCGGGAGGATCTCGCCGAGGTGTCGGCACGAGCACTGGGTCCTTCTGCGGCCGGATTGTTCCCAGGACTGATCGTCGGTGATACGAGCCGACTTCCGGACGACGTGCGCGAGGACTTCCGAGTGTCGGGTCTGACACACCTGACCGCGGTGTCCGGCGCGAACGTCAGCATCCTGCTGGGGGCGATCCTGTTGCTGGTCAGGTTCGTCGGAATAGGCCCGCGGACGGGCGCTGTCCTTGCGGGTACGGCACTGGTGCTGTTCGTGATCGTTGTGCGTCCGTCGCCGAGCGTGTTGCGTGCCGCCGCGATGGGAGGGGTCGCGCTCCTGGCGCTCGTCGCCGGGAGACAGAGACAGGCACTTCCCGCACTGTGCACGGCAATCGGGTTTCTGGTCCTGGTGTGGCCGGACCTCGCGGTCGACGTGGGATTCGCGTTGTCTGCATCGGCCACCGCCGGACTCGTGCTCATTGCGCCGGTCTGGGTCGCGTCGATGCAGGCGCGTGGATGGCCTCGCGCGGTGGCCGAGGTGTGCGCGGTGTCGTGCGCGGCGTACATCGTGACCGCACCGATCCTTGCAGCTGCGACGGGGACCGTCAGTATCGTGGCGGTGGCAGCGAATATTCTGGTGACGCCGGTGCTTGCACCACTGACCGTTCTCGGTTCGCTCGTGGCGCTGTGTGCGTCGGTGGTCCCAGATGTCGCCGAGTTCGTCGCGCGCGGCGCAGCACCGATGCTGTGGTGGCTCATTGCCGTCGCCGCTCGCGCAGCATCGGTGCCCTCGGCGGAGTTCTCGCTACCGGACGGGCCTTGGGGAGCGGCGGTGATCTGCTGCGCGGCTATTGCTGGCTGTGTCCTCATGCGTTACAGGAGAATTCGGGATCTTGCCGGTGTCGCGTCGGTCTCGGTGCTCGCGGTGTGGATTCCACTACGCCTGTTCGCCCCCGGCTGGCCGGCGAACGAGTGGGTGTTCGCGGCCTGCGATGTGGGGCAGGGTGATGCAGTGGTGCTCGCGGCCGGTGACGGGAGTGCGGTGGTCGTGGACGCAGGACCGGAGGCCACACCGGTGGATCGGTGCCTGCGACGATTGCATATCGACTCGGTGCCGGTCGTGATCGTCTCGCACCTGCACGCCGATCATATGGGTGGTTTGCGCGGGGTGCTGCAGGGTCGCCGGGTGGGGGAGGTGATCGTGGGCCCGGGCGCGATGGGCCGAGACACGATGGGAGACCTTACCGGCCGGGCCACCGAGTTCGGAGTGCGAATCCGGGAAGCGGCAGCCGGGGAGGTACTGCGCGTCGGGTCGGTGACGATCCGGATCCTCGGTCCCCAGGCCGAACGCTCCGGCGACTCGGAGAACGACCTTTCGCTGGTGATGGTCGCCGAGACAGCAGTGGGACGCATCCTGCTTCCGGGTGACGCGGAAGCACCCGCTCTCGACGCGTTGATGCGCAGCGGGGTCGACGTGCGCGCCGATGTCCTCAAGGTTCCTCACCACGGCTCGCGGACGACGTCGGAAGCCTTTCTGGCTGCGGTGCGCCCCCGGGTGGCGGTGATCAGCGCGGGACGCGACAACACCTTCGGGCACCCGCACCCGGAGATCGTCGAGGCCCTGCACGAGGTGGGCTCCCGGATACTGCGTACCGACCTGCACGGAGATATTGCCGTGGTGCGCGCCGGGTCCGGGGCGCTGGCCGTCGTGTCGGACTCACGTGGCACGATCGGTCCGTGAGCGACACACCCCTGCACCTGGTTCTCGGCGACGAAGAACTCCTGGTGGACCGCGCTGTCACGAAGATCATCGCGACGGTACGTGCCCGCAGTGGTGCAGGCGCCAACCTTCCGGTCTCGCGGTTGCGCGCAGGGGATGCAGGTGTCCCGGAACTGGCCGAACTTCTGAGTCCGTCGCTGTTCGCAGAAGACCGGGTCGTCATTCTCGAATCCGCCGCCGACGCAGGCAAAGATGCGGTGGCCTTGATTCTCGACGCGGCTGCAGCACCCCCCGACGGGGTCACCTTGGTCATCCTGCACACCGGTGGAGGACGCACGAAGGCGATGGTGGGGGCGCTGCAGAAGTGCGGTGCCGAAGAGCACGCATGCCAGGCGCCCGACAAGGCAGGGGAGCGCGCGAAATGGGTGCGCGCGTTCGTGCACCAGGAATTCCAAGCAGCCGGTGTGCGGGTCGCAGGCGACGTCGAACAACTCGTGATCGACGCGGTCGGCTCGGATCTACGCGAACTCGCGGCGGCATGCAGTCAGCTGGTGGCCGATACCGGCGGCAAGATCGACGCGAACGCGGTCCGTCGTTACTACTCGGGCAAAGCCGAGATCACCGGATTCGATGTAGCCGAGAAAGCAGTGGCGGGAGATGTCCCCGGAGCGATGGAAGCGTTGCGATGGGCGATGCACCGGGGCGTCGCACATGTCCTGCTGGCCGATGCCCTCGCCGATGCCGTGCACACGATCGCGAAAGTGGGATCGGCCGGGCGGGGAGATCCGTTCTCCATGGCGTCGGGGCTCGGCATGCCGCCGTGGAAGGTCAAGAAGGCGCAGGGGCAAGCGCGTCGATGGGCACCGGAATCGATCGGAACCGCACTCGGTGTGGTCGCGGCACTCAACGCCGATGTCAAGGGTGCGGCGGCCGACGCCGACTATGCGGTGGAGTCCGCCGTCCGTACCATCGCGGAATTGGTCGCCTGACGACCCGTCATCTGACGACCCGTCATCGATACGACAGAAGGCCGCACCTCCGAAAAGGTGCGGCCTCGTGTCAGCAGAGCTTGCGTCCTCTACCTCGGAGCTGAGGGCTCAGAGCTTGTTGGCAAGCTTCGCGAGAGCAGACTTCTTGTTTGCAGCCTGGTTGGCGTGGATGACGCCCTTGCTGGCTGCCTTGTCGAGCTGACGGCTGGTGGCGACGAGGAGCTCGTTGGCCTTGTCCTTGTCTCCAGCGGCCGCGGCCTCGCGGAACGAACGGATCGCAGTGCGCAGCGAGGACTTCACCGACTGATTCCGGAGCCGGTTGCGCTCGTTGGTGCGAATCCGCTTCACCTGGGACTTGATGTTGGCCACGCGTAAAATCCTGTCGTCTTGCTGGTAGTTGATAGGAAAGCTCTGGGTGCGCTAGGGCACGACGGTCGACGATACCAGCGTTGGCCGTCAATGCCCAAACAGAGCCGGCGGTATCGCACTCGTGCGCCGGCAATCCGTGGGCCCGAAAATGTTGGCTATCTCACAACAATGTTGCGAGTCGGCCCCGCGTCACAGACATCGGCATGACACTGACGGCATGACGTCAGAACATGAAACTGCCCAGGAGGCGGCAGGTCCGAACGACTTCTCGGATATCAGGAAGTGCGTCGCCGAAGCCATCGGCACATTCGTGCTCGTATTCTCCGCAGTCGGAACTGCAGTGTTCGCCGGAGCGAAAGTCGGCAACCTCGGCGTTGCGCTCGCGTTCGGTCTGACGCTGCTCTTCCTCGTCTACACGATCGGCCCGATCTCGGGATGCCACGTCAATCCGGCGGTCACGTTGGGCCAGCTCATCGTCGGGCACGTCACGCCCGTTCGCGCTGTCGGCTATTGGATCGCTCAGGTCGCCGGAGGACTCATCGCCGGTGTCACGATCTTCGCGGTCGCGTCGTCGCTGCCGTCCTACGACCGGGCAGCCGACGGACTGGGAGCAAACGGATGGGGCCCGCACAGCCCCTCCGCGATCGAGGGACCACTCGGCGGAGTCATCGAGAACGGATACGGAATCGGCGCCACGATGATCATCGAGATCCTGCTCACCGGCCTGCTGGTCTTCGTGGTGCTTGCCAGCACCGATCAGATCTCCGATGTGCTCAACGCGGGACTCGCGATCGGATTCTCACTCGCGGTGATCCACCTGATCGCCATCCCGATCGACAACACCTCCGTCAACCCGGCGCGCAGTCTTGCAGTGGCGTTCTATCAAGAAGGTGCGCTCGCGCAGCTGTGGCTGTTCATCGTGTTCCCGCTCATCGGAGGCGCGCTCGGTGCGCTCGTCTACACGTTGTTGTTCGGCCGTAACCAGGGATTGCGCGCGTCGTAGAGCAGCAGCCGGCTAGCCCGCACTGTATGTCCGGCTTTCTACGTCCAGTCGAAATCCGCGCGGAGGCGTGATGCGACCCGATCGAAACGGGAACGCTCGAGGATCGCGCCTTCGCGGCGGATGCCGTCTTCCGGAACATCCAGGATGCGATCGAGTCGGATCCAGCTCGGTCGGTTCTCGCGATCCCACGGGCCTGTGCCGATCCCGACCCAATCGGGGTGTCCGTCGCGGTCGCCGTTGGACGAGAGCATCAGGCCGAGCAGCGTCGAACCTTCGCGTCCCACGACGAGGACGGGACGGTCCTTGCCTTGGCTCGCATCTTCTTCGTACTCCACCCACGTCCAGACGATCTCGCCGGGATCGGCATTTCCGTCGAGATCGGGCGAGTACTCGATCGTGCGCGCACGCTGCGCCGTCGGGGTGGTGCGAGAAGCCACGGGGCGACCCGGAACAGGTACGGGCGCAGCCCGGCCGGAGTCCTGAGCCAGTGTGCCCTTCGCGCGGTCGAGTGCTCCCGACTGCTGCAACTGCTTGTACAGCCGTGGGCCGTGTTCGACCGCAAGACGCCCGAGTTGCTTGCCCATTTCCATCCACTTGCCAGCCACGATCGGCCAGTGTAACCACGCTTCCCGCGCATGAGCAGCCGTGCGGGTGCGCACGCGGTACCCACCTGTCGGCACAGCCGACGACCCGGCGATTGCGAGTCTTGGATATTCTTCAAGATGACCGCGGCCCCAGGCCGCTGCCGGCCCGAGTCAGGAGCACGACATCACCACGTTCGCCGACACCACCTTCACGGATCCCGCGAAGATCCGGAACTTCTGCATCATCGCGCACATCGACCACGGCAAGTCGACGTTGGCGGACCGGATGCTGCAGCTCACCGGCGTGGTCGAGGAACGGCAGATGCGCGCCCAGTACCTCGACCGGATGGATATCGAGCGTGAACGCGGCATCACGATCAAGGCGCAGAACGTGCGCCTGCCGTGGAAACTCGACGGTGAAGATTACGTCATGCACCTGATCGACACACCTGGCCACGTCGACTTCACCTACGAGGTCTCGCGCGCGCTCGAGGCATGTGAGGGAGCCGTGCTGCTCGTCGATGCCGCACAGGGAATCGAGGCGCAGACCTTGGCGAATCTCTACCTCGCACTCGACAAGGACCTCACGATCATTCCGGTTCTCAACAAGATCGATCTGCCCGCCGCCGATCCCGATCGGTACGCGGGTGAGATAGCCAACATCATCGGATGCGAACCCTCCGACGTCCTGCGTGTCTCCGGTAAGACCGGCGAAGGAGTCCCCGAGCTGATCGACGAGGTGATCCGGCAGATACCCGCGCCTGTCGGTGATTCCGATGCACCTGCCCGCGCGATGATCTTCGACTCGGTGTACGACACCTACCGCGGTGTCGTCACCTACGTTCGCGTCGTCGACGGCAAGATCATGCCGCGCGAGAAGATCAAGATGATGTCGACCGGTACGACCCACGAACTGCTCGAGGTCGGCATCGTGTCACCGGAGCCGAAAGCGACGACCGGCCTCGGTGTCGGCGAGGTCGGCTACCTGATCACGGGCGTGAAGGACGTGCGCCAGTCGAAGGTGGGCGACACGGTGACGCTCGCGCGCGGTGGAGCCTCGGAGCCGCTCACCGGCTACCGCGAACCGCGGCCCATGGTCTATTCCGGCCTGTACCCCGTGGACGGTTCCGATTACCCGGTACTGCGCGACGCCCTCGACAAGCTCCAGCTCAACGACGCCGCGCTCACCTATGAACCCGAGACCTCCGTTGCGTTGGGCTTCGGATTCCGGTGTGGATTCCTCGGTCTGCTGCACATGGAGATCTCCCGTGAGCGGCTCGAACGCGAATTCGGGCTCAACCTGATCTCCACTGCCCCGAACGTGGTGTACCGCGTCGTCCTCGAGGGTGGTGAGGAGGTCATCGTCACCAACCCGTCGGTCTGGCCCGAAGGCAAGGCCCGCGAGATCTACGAGCCCATCGTCAAGTGCACGATCATCGCGCCGAGCGAGTTCATCGGCTCGATCATGGAGCTGTGCCAGTCACGGCGCGGTGAGCTCGGGGGCATGGACTATCTGTCCGAGACCCGCGTGGAGTTGCGCTACACCCTGCCGATGGCCGAGATCATCTTCGACTTCTTCGACTCCCTCAAGTCGCGCACGCGCGGATACGCGAGCATGGACTACGAGGAAGCGGGTGAACAGGAAGCGGCCCTGGTCAAGGTCGACATCTTGCTGCAGGGAGAAGCGGTCGACGCCTTCAGTGCGATCGTGCACAAGGACGCCGCAGCAGCGTACGGCAACAAGATGACGACCAAGCTCAAGGAACTCATCCCACGCCAGCAGTTCGAGGTGCCCGTACAGGCCGCCATCGGATCGAAGATCATTGCGCGCGAGAACATTCGCGCTATCCGCAAGGATGTGCTCGCCAAGTGCTACGGCGGCGACATCAGCCGTAAGCGCAAGCTGCTCGAGAAGCAGAAGGAAGGCAAGAAGCGCATGAAGACGATCGGTCGCGTCGACGTGCCGCAGGAAGCATTCGTTGCGGCCTTGTCGTCGGAGGCGTCCTCGGACAAGCCCAAGAAGTAACCGCTCGGCGAAAGGACCCATCGTGCTCGAGACCTGGCTGACACGTGAATTCGGAATCACGATTCCGCTCGTGGGGGCGCCGATGGGTGGACGGGCCGGTGGAGCTCTCGCCGGTGAGGTCACCAAGGCCGGGGGCCTGGGACTGATCGGAGCGGCGAGATACAACAACGCCGAGTGGCTCGAGCAGCAAGCCCGGACGGCACGCGAGATCGGCGGCGGGCTTCTCGGCTTCGGTCTCATGACGTGGTCGCTGCACGACGACGATTCGCTTCTGGGCGCGGTCCTCGAGCACCGTCCCCAGGTGGTTGCTCTGTCGTTCGGGGACCCCGCTCCGTATGTGCAACGGGTTCACGACGCCGGTGCCACCGTGATCTCCCAGATCAACACCCTCGAGGATCTTCGAGTGGTCGAGGCCGCGGGAGTCGACGCGGTGGTGGCGCAAGGTCACGAGGCCGGTGGCCACACCGGGAGGATCGGGACATTGCCATTGCTGCAGGAAGTGCTCGAGTCCACCGGACTTCCGGTACTCGCCGCGGGGGGCATCGCGTCGGGTCGCGGGCTTGCCGCCGTGCTCGCGTCCGGGGGAGCAGGTGCCCTGGTGGGGACGGCTCTGCTTGCCAGCCCGGAAACTGTGGGACCGGATTATGCACGCGCTCGGTTGATCGCGGCCGGAAGCACCGACACCGTGTACACCGATGTGTTCGACAAGGCCCGCCACCAGCCGTGGCCCGCCCGGTGGGGCGGCCGCGCCCTGGTCAACAGCTTCACCGAGACATGGCATGGCCGTGGGGCGGACGAGCAGACCCTTGCCGACGAGTACGCAGGCGACGACCCTGATATCGGAGTCGTCTATGCAGGCGAAGCCGCAGGGCTCGTCCGAGCACAGCGGCCGGCCGGCGACGTCATCCGTGATATCGGCGCGCAGGCAGAAGAGTTGCTCGGCCGTTTCCGCTGACACTGTTCCCATTCGGAGCGCCGACGGGTTAAGGTGTGCCTCACCTAATGTTGAGAGGCGTCTTCGATGCGTGTGCGTTCCCTGTCTGCGTGTGCCGTAGCTGTTCTTGTCGGATTCGGGGTGGCGGGGTGTTCGAGCGCCGACGACACCGAATCCGCCGAGGTCTCCGAAAGTGTCAGCATCGAGCATACTTTCGGAACAACGGTCGTGGAGGACACCCCGGAACGCATCGTTGCGACATCGACCCAATGGGTCGACGCACTCCTCGAACTCGGTGTCCAGCCTGTCGGCTACCTCAGCGCGGGGTCCGAGGGCGACGAGCGTGGCCTGTACCCGTGGCAGAGCGAGGTCTCGGAGGATGCCGTCGACCTCACGGGCGGAAACTCGTCGTTGATGCAGGGGCCACTGCCGATCGAACCGATCGCAGCGCTCGAGCCCGACCTGATTCTCGGGAACTGGCAGATCGCCTCCGCCGATGCGTACGACACCCTCACCGAAGTGGCGCCCACGGTCGCCCCGCTCGGAGAGACGGGTGTCGACAACTGGGCCGACCAGCTCCGAGCCCTGGGGACACTGTTGGACCGCACCGACGACGCCGAGCAGATCATCGCCGAGCGGAACGCCGAGATCGACGAGTACGCGCTCCCCGGGCTCGAAGGCAAGACCGCAGTCCTGGCCCAGTTCATGTTCGCGGAGCGGCAATTCGTTGCCGTCGCCGATCCATCCGACGGCGCGTCCGTGCTCTTCGAGCAACTGGGCATGACCCTGCCGCCGGCGCTCGTCGAGGAGGCCGGTGTTGCCTTCGGACGCGTGACGCTCAGCCCCGAACGCGTCGACGCACTTGTCGCAGACCTGCTGGTCATCCTTCCCAACGGCGGGACCGAAGCAGATCTCATGGCCCTGCCAGGGTTCGATCAGCTGCCGTCGGTGGCGAACGGCGGACTGGCTGTGGTCGATTATCCCACCGTCGTCGCGTTCAACCTTCCTTCGTCGTTGTCGATGCAGTACGCACTCGACGAACTCCGCCCGCAGCTCGAGGCCGTCGCCGCTTCGTGACGAGCTCAGTGCCGCGCGTGCGCGGGCTTGAATTCTCCTGACTCGGTGCGTTGTTCGGCACGGATGACGTGCACGATCGCATTGATCTGAGCGAGATGGGTGAAAGCCTGGGGGAAGTTGCCCAGGTGCTGCCCGGTAGCGGGGTCGATTTCCTCGGCATACAGCTTCAGCGGGCTCGCGAAATCGAGTAATCGTCCGCACAGCATCGACGCCCGTTCCACCTCACCGATCTCGACGAGTGCGGACACCAGCCAGAACGAGCAGATGGTGAACGTTCCCTCCTCTCCGGAAAGTCCGTCGTCGGTGTCTTCGACCCGATAGCGCAGCACGAGACCGTGCTCGGTCAGTTCGTCCGCGATCGCGAGTACCGTTGCGCGCACTCGCGGATCATCGGGCGGGAGGAATCGGAGCAACGGAATCAGCAGGTTCGACGCGTCGAGTGCCGGATCGCCGTACCGCTGAGTGAAAGCACCGCGTTCGTCGACACCGTGCTCGAGGATGTCCGATTTGATCTCGTCGGCGACTGCCGACCAGCGCGCCGCGTGGTCGGGTTGGCCGTGCATCTCGGCGAGCTTGGCGCCGCGGTCCAGTGCGACCCAGCACATCACCTTCGACGAGGTGAAATGCTGGGGCTCGCCGCGCACTTCCCATATCCCGCGATCGGGTTCCCGCCAGTGCGCGACCGCCTGCTCCACCTGGCTGCTGAGCAGCGGCCACAGAGATTCCGGTATCTGCTCACGCGACTTCACGTGTAGATACACCGAGTCGAGGAGGGCCCCCCACACGTCGTGCTGGCGTTGCCGGTATGCGTCGTTGCCGATACGTACGGGTCTGGCATTGTTGTAGCCGCTCAGATGGTCGAGTTGCGATTCCTCCAGTACGCGCTCGCCCCCGACCCCGTACATGACCTGTAGGGGATGGTGGTCCTTGCCGTCGGCGCCCTGGGACACCTCGAGGATGAACGAGAAGAAGTCGTCGGCCTCGCGATCGAGACCCAGTGTGTACAGGCCCCACAGGGCAAAGGTGGAGTCGCGCACCCAAGCGTATCTGTAGTCCCAATTGCGTTCACCTCCAGGTGTTTCCGGAAGAGAGGTGGTGGCGGCCGCGAGGAGAGCGCCGGTCGGGGAATACGTCAGCCCCTTGAGGGTCAGTGCGCTGCGTTCGAGGTAGGTGCGCCACGGGTGATCGGGGAACCTGCCGGTCGTGACCCACTCGCGCCAGTAGTCCTGCGTCGTGAGCATTTTCGTGGCGGCTTCCTCGAAGGTGCGCGGCGGCGCCGGATCGCCCCACGACAGGGCGACGAAGACGGTGTCACCTTTTCTCATGCGGGTCCGGGCACGCGCTTCCCGGCCCTCGATGCCGAGGCGCATATTGGAGGTCAGACGCAGGCGCGGGTGTTCGTCCGGTGCGTCCGCGCACACGGCCGTCGCCTCCTCGTACACGTCGCCGGTGTACTCCCACTGCGTGCCGCCGCGATGGTAATCGAACGCGGGTTCGCAACTCATGTTCAGTTCGACCGTGCCATTGACGCACCGAACGGTGCGCAGGAGAATGTGCTCGGCCTCCCAATCGGATGGAGTCCTCCGTTGGATGGCGGAGCGTCGGTGAAGGTCGTACCACGGTCCCATCGCCAGTGCGTCACGGACGACGATCCAACCGGTCTCGGTCTGCCACGTCGTCTCCAGCACGACACCACCTGGAAGATACCGGCGGGCCGCGGGCACCGACCGGTCGTGCGGCCCGATGCGGAAGTGACCTGCGCTCCGATCGAGCAGTGAGCCGAACACACTCGGTGAATCGGGACGCGGCACGCACAACCATTCGACCGAACCGTCGCGCGCAACCAGACATGACGTCTGGCAGTCCGACAGGAACCCGTAGTCGCCGATCGGAGGGAACGGTGTGCGGCTCGGCAGGGATGACGGTGTGTGCGCGGCGGAGGTCATCTCTCCATGATCGGTGCGGCGCGGGTGTGACGCAGGGCAAATGACCGGACGCACTACAGTGGACGGGATGGAACGGGCGGCATCGTGGTGGGACGGGTTCGAACTGTGGCTCACGGGCCTGTCGTTCGTGCCCCAGGCCGCTTTGGTGCTGATCGTGATGGTGCCGCTGGGTGGTGCGGTGGCCTGGATGCTCGACCGCGTGATCGCCACGGGTTTCGCTGCGGTGGGACGAGGCGAACCCGGACCGTCTCCACGGAACGGAGAAGCAGCACCATCGGCACCGAACACGGAGGATTGTTGACATGCCACGCTCGCGAGTGACCCTGGCGCTCATCGCGCTTCTCGTTCTCGTAGTCGTCGCGTGGTTGCTGACGCTGTAGAACTCCGGCGTCGAGAACTTCCTGCTGGACACCCGTTCATGCTCTGCTAAAGTCTCCCGAGTGTCTGCAAACGCATTGCCCAGCGCACGCCACGAATTGGCGTTGATTGCTGTGGGCATGCCGTCTGTTGCCGACATCGACTGTTGTTGTCGCTGATCCACCCGCGCCGATGTCAGCGGTTCCACCGCACCGGCAACCGGGTTCGCGACCCCGTGGTGTCGTCTGTCGTCGTTTCTCCAGTGGACTGGCTTCAGGCGAGTGCTGTGCCCTGCCCGATTCTGTGAGGCGGGCGACCGTTACTGCGGTCTCGCGATGACATCGACCCCGATTCCCCGAATCCCAGATCTGTCCGCTCTGTTCCGTCCGGAACAGCCTGCAGGAGGCACCCACGATGACGATTCGTTCCACATTTCTCGGACTGGCGGCGCTCGCCGTCGCGACGTCCACCTTCTTGACCGCGTGCTCGGGTGGCGGAGCCAGCGATACCGTCGGTGGTGATACGGGCGCCGACGGTTCCGGAGGCACCGTAAACCTGTATGCGTACGCGGTGCCGAAGACCGGTTTCGACCTGTTGATCCCGGCATTCCAGGAGACCGACGCAGGTGAAGGAGTCGTGTTCCAGCAGTCCTACGGCCCCTCAGGCGACCAGTCTCGCAAGGTGCGCGATGGCGCCGCCGCCGATTTCGTGAATTTTTCCGTCGAACCCGACATCACGCGACTCGTCGACGCGGGTCTCGTCGACGAGGGCTGGAATACCGGCGCAGACAAGGGCCTGCCGTTCGGTTCCGTGGTGACGATCGTGGTGCGTGAGGGCAATCCCAAGAACATCCGGACCTGGGACGACCTGCTGCGTGATGACGTCGAGGTCGTTACACCGAACCCGTTCAGCTCGGGATCGGCGAAGTGGAACCTGCTTGCCCCCTACGCTGCGAAGAGCAACGGCGGTCAGGACCAGCAGGCCGGGCTCGACTACGTGACGGCCCTCGTCCAGGACCACGTGAAAGTGCAGCCCAAGTCCGGTCGTGAGGCCACCGAAACGTTCCTGCAGGGCACCGGCGACGTGCTGCTCAGCTACGAGAACGAGGCACTGTTCATAGAGCGCAACGGCGATCCGGTCGAGCATGTGACGCCGCCGGTGACCTTCAAGATCGAGAACCCGGCTGCGGTGATCAACGATTCAGCGAACGCGGAAAAGGCCCAGGCATTCCTCGACTTCCTCTATACAGAGGAAGCCCAGCGTCTGTGGGGTGAAGCCGGATTCCGGCCCGTCGATCCTGCCGTTGCAGAAGAATTCGCCGCGGACTTCCCGGAACCCGAAACGTTGTGGACGATCGACGACCTCGGTGGATGGAGTGCCGTCGATGACGAGCTCTTCGCCGAAGGCACCGGCGCCATCGCCGTGATCTACGACAACGCAACGAAATAGAGCCGGAAGCAGAAGAACCCGACCGTGAGTACTCCAGTAGAAGCGCCCGTCCCGAAGCAGCGTGGGCGAACCGCCGCGAAAGTAACCGGTGCCGTAGGCCCGCTCGGGATCGGCATCGCCACCCTGTGGCTGAGCATCATCGTCCTGCTGCCACTCGCGGCCCTGGCCACCGAAGCCTTCTCGGAAGGCTTCGGTGGCTTCTGGGACGCCGTAACCGCACCGAATGCGCTGGCCACCCTTCGCGTCACGGTTACCGTGTCGATCGTGGTGGCGTTGATCAACGCGGTGATGGGCACATTGATCGCGTGGGTACTCGTACGGGACGAGTTTCCGGGCAAGAAGATCGTCAACGCACTGATCGACCTGCCGTTCGCTCTTCCCACGATCGTGGCGAGCATCGTGCTGCTCGCGCTGTACGGACCGCAGAGCCCCGTCGGTCTCCAGCTCAACGCGACACAGCCCGGTCTGGTCGTTGCGCTTGCGTTCGTTACGCTGCCGTTCGTGGTGCGATCGGTTCAACCCGTCCTGATCGAGGCAGACCGAGAGGTCGAGGAGGCCGCGGCATCACTCGGTGCCGACAACTTCACGACTTTCCGGACCGTGGTGCTGCCGACTCTGGCGCCCGCGGTCCTCGGCGGAGTCGGGCTCGCGTTCGCCCGCGCAATCGGGGAGTACGGCTCGATCGTGCTGATCGGAGGGAACATTCCCGGCCGGACTCAGGTGGCATCGCAGTACATTCAGCAGCAGATCGAGATCGACCGGCCCGTCAACGCCGCGGCGGTCTCGGTGGCACTGCTGCTCATCGCGTTCGTGGCACTGTTCGTGCTGCGGCTCGTCGCGAACCGCGGTCGTGTCCGTGAGGAGAACGACGCGTGAAACTCTCTCCGCTCTCGCGTATCTCGCTGCGTGTGATCGCTCTGGGCTATTTGGTGGTACTGCTGGTCGTACCGATCGGTATCATCCTCTACCGCACCTTCGAGAACGGTGTGATGGCGTTCGTCGACTCGATCTCGACGCCCGCAGCGATCTCCGCGCTCAACCTGTCGTTGCTCATCGTCGCGATCGTCGTCCCCGTCAATGTCGTGTTCGGCATCGTCGTTGCGCTCGCACTCGTGCGCGGACGATTCCCGGGACGCGGACTTCTGCAGTCCGTCGTGGATTTACCGTTCGCGGTGTCGCCGATCGTCGTCGGTGTCGCGCTGATCATGCTGTGGGGTGCGGGCGGCTGGTTCGGTGGGCTCGAATCCTTGGGATTCAGAGTGATTTTCGGACTGCCGGGCATGGTCATCGCGACGATCTTCGTCACTTTGCCGTTCGTGGTACGCGAGGTCGAACCTGTCCTCTACGAGATCGGTGAGGAACAGGAGCAGGCCGCCGCGACTCTGGGTGCAGGCAAGTGGCAGACGTTCCGGCGAATCACCCTGCCGGCAATCCGCTGGGGACTGACGTACGGCATCGTCCTCACCGTCGCCCGCGCGCTCGGTGAGTTCGGTGCGGTCATCATGGTTTCGTCCGGGTTTCCCGGGGTATCTCAGACCCTCACGTTGCTCGTCCATGCTCGCTACATCGACGACCACAACACTTTCGGCGCGTACAGCGCGGCCACCCTGCTCATGGCCATCGCAGTGCTGGTTCTGCTGCTGATGACATTGCTCGACCGCAAGAGGAGCACCAAAGCATGATCACCGTTACCGGGGCGTTCAAGAGTTACGGCGACTTCTCCGCGCTCGAGGACGTCTCACTCGACATCCCGCCCGGCTCGTTGACGGCCCTGCTCGGTCCGTCCGGCTCGGGTAAATCGACGCTGCTGCGATCGATCGCCGGGCTCGAATCCCTCGACGGCGGCACCGTCCGCATCGCGGGCAACGATGTCACGCACGTATCACCGCAGAAACGTGGGATCGGCTTCGTGTTCCAGCATTACGCTGCTTTCAAGCATATGACGGTTCGCGAGAACGTCGCGTTCGGTCCGAAGATCCGCAAGCTCCCGAAGCGGCAGATCACGGCGAAGGTCGACGAACTCCTCCAGGTCGTAGGCCTGGACGGATTCCAGCATCGGTACCCCGCTCAGCTCTCGGGCGGGCAGCGGCAGCGCATGGCGCTCGCCCGTGCTCTGGCGGTGGACCCTCAGGTGCTCCTACTCGATGAGCCGTTCGGCGCGCTCGACGCGAAGGTACGCGCCGACCTGCGGACCTGGCTGCGCCGACTCCATGACGAGGTTCACGTGACCACTGTTCTGGTCACGCACGACCAGGAGGAAGCGCTGGATGTCGCCGACCGCATCGCCGTGATGAACCGAGGACGGATCGAGCAGGTCGGCACGCCGGAGGATCTCTACGACCGCCCGGAGAACGACTTCGTGATGTCGTTTCTCGGGAACGTCTCGAAGTTCAACGGCAGGCTCGTGCGGCCGCACGACATCAGGCTCGGTCACGAACCCGGACTCGAGGTCGCGCAGGCGTCCGGCACGGAGGAGCTCGGTGTCGCACGCGCCACCGTCGAGCGGGTGGTGCATCTCGGATTCGAGGTGCGCGTCGAGCTGACGAACGCAGCCACCGGCGAACCCTTCATCGCACAGACCACGCGGGGCGATGCGCGTGCGCTCGGTCTGAAGGCCGGAGATACGGTGTACGCGCAGGTCACCGGCGCGCCCGGTGAGCCCGTTGTGGTGAGCGCCGACTAGCAGGGATTCTCAGCTACGGCAGATGAGGACTGGGCACATCGAGTGGTGGATCAGATTCTGGCTGGTCGAGCCGAGCAGCGCGGACGCGATGGTGCTGCGGCCGTGACTACCGACGACCACCAGCTGCGCGTGCGCGGAATGTTCGAGAAGCATCACGTCGGGTTTGCCGCGCTCGACGCTGTACGTGATCTCGACGTCGGGATGTTTCTCACGGTGGCCGGCCAGGCTCTCTGCAAGTTCCGCGGTCCGGTGCTCCTGGTAGGCGTCCCAGTCCGTGAACCGTGACCCCTCGCCGTAGGTGAGGGTGGACTGCTCCGTCCAGGTGTGCACCGCGGTCAGCGGTGCCCCGGTCTTGTCCGCGATCTCGAAAGCGTGGTCGATGGCTCCCGCGCTCAGTGAGCTGCCGTCGACCCCCAGCACGATAGGTTTGCCATCGAGTTCGCTTGGGCCCGGCTCGCCGCGCCATGATACGACCGGACAGTGTGCGTGGTTGGCTGTGTGCACCACATCGGATCGCGCGAACATGGACTGCAGCTCGCTCGTGGTGGTGTGGCCGAGCACGATCATGCGTGCGGTGTTCGACATCTCGACGAGGGCTTGTGCAGCCTTGCCCACCTCGACGGTGCGTTCGACGACGACCCCGGGTTGTGCGGCACGCACCGCAGCCTCCGCCGCGTCGAGCGCATTGTCACCTGCTCGGTCTGCGGCGGCACCGTTGCTCGATGGTCGTTCCGGCACGACGTGCGTCAGTTGAAGAGGTTCGCCGAAGCGGAGCGCAATCGATGCGGCCCAGCGCGCCGCACCGAGCGCACTGTCGGAACCGTCGATGCCGGCCACGATTCCCCGTCTGTTCGGTGTAGTGCCCATGGTGGTCTCTCCTTACTCTGCCACCAGTGTGGTACAGACCACATCGGGCCGCCAGCGATCGAGAATCTCGATTCCTGACCGACACCGCCGCGCACTGCGTTCAGTCGCCGACCGCATCCTTTCCGCGCTGCACGATCTTGGGGTCGGCCGCGAACACGACCTGACTGTCCTTGTCTTCGTAGTCGAACTGGTTGAGGAAGAAGCGCATGGCATTGATGCGGGCGCGCTTCTTGTCGTTGGACTTGATGGTGGTCCACGGCGCGTAGTCGGTATCGGTACGCCGGAACATCACTTCCTTCGCAGTGGTGTACAGATCCCACTTGTCGAGGGATTCGAGGTCCATTTCCGACAGCTTCCATCGACGGACGGGATCGAGCTGGCGGATTGCGAAGCGGGTGCGCTGCTCGTTCTGGGTCACCGAGAACCAGAACTTGGTCAAGGAGATTCCTGCGTCGATGATCAGCTGCTCGAACAACGGGACCTGCCGCAGGAACCGCTCGTACTCCTCGTCAGTGCAGAACCCCATCACACGCTCGACGCCAGCGCGGTTGTACCAGGAACGATCGAACATCACGAGCTCGCCCGCGGTGGGAAAATGCTCGATGTACCGCTGCATGTACCACTGACCGGACTCGCGGTCGGACGGCTTGTTCAAAGCGACCACACGCGCATGCCGAACATTGATGTACTCCTGGAAGCGCTTGATCGTGCCACCCTTGCCGGCAGCATCGCGGCCTTCGAACACGATGATGTGTTTCGACTTGTTGTCCTGCGCCCACGCCTGGAACTTCAGTAGCTCGATCTGAAGGAGGTACTTCTCGACCTCGTAGGTGGCGCGGTCCATCCGCTTCTTGTACGGGTAGTTCTCACGCCAGGTGTCGACCGCGCGTCCGTGCGTGTCGATGAGGTCGGGATCCTCGCCGTGATCGTCACGGACCGAATAGCCTTCGGTGCGGAGACGGTCGATGTAGTGCCGTAGCTCGTTCTGCACGCGTTCTCCTCGCGGATCGGGATTCCCGACGAACGGGTTGCCCACGGACGGGTAGCTACCGTTCTAGCCGAAGAAGGTGAATACCGCGCGAACACTCGCAGTGGCGGATGCCCGTGTCTCGTGTGACCTGCGTCAGGCGGCGACGAGCATGCGGGAAGCAGCGACGGCGGCTACGTAGCGGGCGACGATCACGTCGCCGACGGCCGCGTGATCGGTGAGGGTCGCGGCGATGTGCACGTCCCGCAGAGATTCGGCTGCGGCGCACGCCCGATCCCACAGCAGTCCGGGCGCCAGCATCCAGGGCACGAGCACGAGTGTTCGCGCACCCGCGCGGGAGAGTTCCGTCAGTGTCGCTTCCACGGACGGCTCGGTGGCCGTCGCGAAGCATGTTCGGCCCGAGCCCCACTCGGTCCCGGCCAATACGCGCGGTGTGACCATCGCGGTCGACGAATTCGCACCGGCCCGGCGCGAACCGACAGCACAGAGCGCGACTCCGACTGCCGGATCGTCCCGCGACACACCTGCGGCAACAATGTTGTCGCGCGCCGCCGACACGAGCAGTTCGTCGTCGCCCAGGATCTCGGAGGTCACGATGTCGAGGTGGGGGTTGCGGATCGCGGATTCCGCGAGCAGAGCCGGAAGATCGATACGCGCGTGGAACGCGCTGCCGAGCAGCAACGGAACGACGACAGCCTGTCGATGCCCTGCGGCGGCCACGGCATCGAGGACCTGCGGGACCGACGGGCTGTTCAGATCGAGGAACGCGAGCCGGACATCGAGTTCAGGATGCCGGTCGCGGACCGCTGCGAGCGCGGCAGCCACGGCCCGCGCAGAGCGCGGGTCACGGCTGCCGTGCGCGACAGCGATCAGCGGGATCATGCGGGAACGTGATCTCCGAGTTCGATGTCGGACAACCCGTTCCCGATCAGACCGGCCGCGAGAGTGTTGCCACCGGCCGGATCGATGAGCAGGAAGCTTCCGGTGCGGCGGTTGACCTTGTAGTCGTCGGCAGCGATCGGTTCAGCGACGCGCACCGAGATCCGTGCTATCTCGTTGAGTTCCAACGATTCCGGGTTGGGGACAGAGGTCAGGTTCTGCTCGTCGAAGCGCTCCTCGAGAGTGCCGACGATTGCCTGCGTTGTGCGCGTGCCGTGCTTGAGCAGCAGACGAGCACCGGGACGCAGAGGCTTCTCGGCAAGCCAGCACACGGTCGCCTCGAATTCGCCGATCGGCTCCGGTGCTCCAGGAGCAGCGATGACATCGCCACGGGAGACGTCGACATCATCGGCCAGGATGAGGGTCACCGACCGGCCGGCGTGCGCGACGTCGAGTTCGCCGTCCGCGGTGTCGATGCGTTCGACAGTCGTGCGGATTCCGGACGGCAGGATCACGACCTCATCGCCAGGACGCACCGAACCGGCGCCGATCTGACCGGCGTAGCCGCGATAGTCGGGGAACTGAGCAGTGCGGGGCCGGATCACGTACTGGACCGCGAACCGCAGGCCGACATCGTGCCGCCCGTGCGTATCGGCGTCGACCGGGACGGACTCGAGGTGTTCGATGAGGGTCGGACCGTCGTAGTACGGGGTGTTCTGCGAGCGGGTGGCGACGTTGTCTCCGTGCAACGCCGACACGGGAATCTCCTGCACGTCCTCGGCGGCCCAGCCGAGTGAGCGCGTGAGCGAGGTGAATTCGTCCCTGATGTCGGCGAAGACCTGTGCCGGGTCTTCGACGAGGTCGATCTTGTTGACGGCGAGAACAAGTTTGGGCACGCCGAGAAGTGCGAGCACCGCTGCGTGCTTGCGGGTCTGTTCGATCACACCCTTGCGTGCGTCGACGAGCAGGACGACGAGTTGCGCGGTGGAGGCGCCGGACACAGTGTTCCGCGTGTACTGCACGTGACCGGGGGTGTCGGCGAGCACGAAGCTGCGCTTCGGTGTGGCGAAGTACCGGTAGGCAACGTCGATGGTGATGCCCTGCTCCCGTTCGGCGCGCAGGCCGTCGACGAGGAGCGACAGGTCGGGTGTATCGAGGCCACGGTCGACGGATGCACGGGTCACGGCATCGATCTGGTCGGCCAGAACGGATTTCGTGTCGTACAGCAGACGGCCCACGAGGGTGGACTTGCCGTCGTCGACACTCCCGGCGGTAGCCAGGCGAAGGAGGTCGCTCATGATCAGAAGTAGCCCTCTCGCTTGCGGTCTTCCATGGCCGCTTCGGAAACTCGGTCGTCGCCGCGTGTTGCGCCGCGTTCGGTCAGGCGCGATGCCGCAACCTCGGCCAGGATGGCCTCGTTGTCGGCGGCGTCGGACAGCACGGCGCCGGTCGTGGATCCGTCGCCCACCGTGCGGTAACGCACAGAGAGGGTCTGCAGCTCTTCGTCGTCCTTCGGACCGCCCCACACACCGGGCGTCATCCACATGCCGTCGCGCTGGTAGACGGGGCGTTCGTGCGCGTAGTAGATGCTCGCGAGTTCTACGTTCTCGCGTGCGATGTAGCGCCAGATGTCCAGTTCCGTGAAATTGCTCAGCGGGAACACACGCACCTGTTCACCGGGGGCATGCTTGCCGTTGTAGAGGTTCCACAGCTCGGGGCGCTGGCGCTTGGGATCCCACTGGCCGAATGCGTTGCGCAGCGAAAAGATCCGCTCCTTTGCGCGTGCACGTTCCTCATCGCGACGGGCGCCGCCGAAGACGGCGTCGAAACGGTTCTCGGAGATCGCGTCGAGGAGAGGCACCGTCTGCAGGGGGTTACGGATTCCGTCGGGCCGCTCGGTGAGGCGGCCGTCGGAGATGTACTCTTCGACGCTCGCGACATGCAGCCGCAGGTTGTACTTCTCGACGACGTGGTCGCGGAATGCGAGCACCTCGGGGAGATTGTGGCCGGTGTCGACGTGCAACAGCGCGAAAGGCAGTGGTGCAGGCCAGAAGGCCTTGAGCGCGAGGTGCAGCAGAACGGTCGAATCCTTGCCCCCCGAGAACAGGATCACGGGACGCTCGAACTCGCCTGCAACTTCGCGGAAGATGTGGATCGCTTCGGACTCGAGGGCGTCGAGAGTATCGAACTTGTTGCCGTCGAGCTTGATTCGTTCTTCGTCGAACTTCGTATCGATGAGTGTCATGAGGAGTGCAACCCGCATTCGGTCTTGGCTTGGCCGGCCCAGCGTCCGCTGCGCGGATCGGCCCCGGGAAGTGGCTTGTTCGTGCACGGGGCGCACCCGATGGACGGGTAGCCCTCGTCGACGAGAGGATTGACGAGAATCCCGTGCTCGTCGATGTAGTTCTGCATGTCCTCATCGGACCATGCGGCGATCGGGTTGATCTTCACGAGTCCGAACGCTTCGTCGAACGAGATCAACGGCGCGTTGGCCCGCGTCGGCGATTCGACTCGCCGGATACCGGTGACCCACGCGCGATACCCGCTCAGGGTTTCCTTCAGAGGCACCACCTTGCGCAGCCGGCAGCACTCGTTGGGCTCACGGGCGAACAGATCCTTGCCCAGCAGTGCGTCTTGCTCGGCAACGGTCTGCTTCGCCGCGGCATTGATCACGTTGACCCCGTACACCTGCTCCACGGCGTCACGAGTGCCGAGCGTCTCGGCGAAGTGGTAGCCGGTTTCCAGGAACAGGACATCGACGCCGGGGTGGATCTGGGCGGCGAGGTGTACCAGCACCCCATCCTGCATGTTCGATGCGACGATGTACGAGTCGCCGAACGTGTCCTCGGTCCAGCGAAGCAATTCCTGAGCCGACGCACCTGCGAGGTTTGCCGCCCCCTGCGCGGCGAGCTCTCGTAGGTCGTCGGTGGTGTGTGTCGATGTGGTCATCGAAGATCCGCCTCATCTGCTCGTACGGCCCACTCGGCGAAGCGTTCGCCTGCGTTCCTGTGCTTGATGAAATTGCGCACGATGCGCTCGATGTAGTCGGTGGCCTCGTGCGCGAGGATGCGGTGCTGACGCAGCTTGCGACCGAATCCGATATCGAACCCGAGGCTGCCACCGAGGTGTACCTGGAACCCCTCGATCTGGTTGCCGTCACCATCGTCGACCAGCATTCCCTTGAACCCGATATCGGCGATCTGAATGCGCGCGCAGGAGTTGGGGCAGCCGTTGAAGTTGAGCGTGATCGGCACGTCGAGCTGGGAATTGAGCTCGGCGAGGCGCTTCTCGAGTTCCGGCACGAGGTTCTGAGACCGGCTCCGGGTCTCGGTGAACGACAGCTTGCAGTATTCGAGGCCGGTGCAGGCGATCAGGTTGCGGCGCCACCGCGACGGACGCGAGCTCAGACCCACGGCTTCGAGAGCACTGTCGAGACCGGCGATCTTGTCTTCCGGAACGTTGACGACGATCAGCTTCTGGTACGGGGTCAGCCGCAGCGAGTCTGTGCCCGCCTCGTCCATCGCGTCGGCAATCACGTCGAGGGTCGTGCCGGACACTCGGCCGGACACAGCTGAGAATCCGACCGCGTTGAGTCCGTTGGTCTGCTTGGTGAGACCGACATGGTCGATCGGATGGAGCGGTGTCTCGGGCGCAGGCCCGTCGATCAGCGGACGCTTCAGATACTCCGTCTCGAGTACCTCGCGGAACTTCTCGATGCCCCAGTCCTTGATGAGGAACTTCAGACGTGCCTTGGAACGCAGCCGACGGTAGCCGTAGTCGCGGAAGATCGCGACGACGCCCTCCCACACATCGGGGACCTCGTCCAGCGGGATCCACGCACCGGTGCGTTCGGCGAGCATCGGATTGGTCGACAGACCGCCGCCGACCCACAGGTCGAAGCCCGGGCCGTGCTCGGGATGGTTGACGCCGACGAAGGAGACGTCGTTGATCTCGTGCACGACATCGGGCTGGCCGGAGATCGCAGTCTTGAACTTGCGCGGGAGGTTCGAATACTCGGGGTTGCCGATATAGCGGCGCTTGATCTCGGCGAGCGCCGGGCTCGCGTCGATCACCTCGTTGGGGGACAAGCCGGCGAGGGGGGAACCGAGCATTCCGCGGGGGCAGTCGCCGCAGGCCTCGGTGGTCTCGAGCCCGACCTCCTCGAGGCGACGCCAGATCTCCGGCACGTTCTCGATCTCGATCCAATGGAACTGGATGTTCTGGCGGTCGGTGATGTCGGCGGTATCGCGCGCGAAATCCTTCGAGATACCTGCGATCGCGCGCACCTGCGCGGTGTTCAGCTCGCCCCCGTCGGTGCGGACTCGCATCATGAAGTACGGGGCCTCGAGGAGGTCGGCGTTGTCGTCGCCGGTCCACGTGCCGTCGTATCCTTCGGCCCGTTGTGTGTACAGGCCCATCCAGCGGAAGCGGCTGCGGAGATCCGCTTTGTCGATGTTGTCGAATCCGACGTGCTGGTAGGAGTCGATGATCCGCTGCCGAACGTTGAGCGGGTTGTCGTCCTTCTTGGTCTGCTCGTTCGGGTTGAGCGGCTCGCGGTAGCCCAGCGCCCATTGGCCTTCTGCGCGACGCTTGGCGGGCTTCGCCGAGCGCCGGCGGGCGGGGGGTGCCGTGTCGGCGGGGGGAGCGACGTCGGTGGTCGACGACATGCAGTTCTCCTGGATTCGAAGGACCGGATCGAGGGTGCGAGGGGGCTGACCTCATGCGAACACGCCTCGACCCGGCGGGATCTGGGATGTGCCGGGGATGGTGCCGAAAACTAGCGACAGGCGGCGCAGGGCAGACAGAAAGACGCACAGACACGCTTGAGGTCGACGTGGCGTCGCGCCACGAGTCGCACTCCGAGTCCGGTCATGGCGAACATTGTGCCATGTCACGGGGCTGTTTCCGAATCCGGAGGGTATTTCCACCAAAAATCGGGGAAATGTCGAGGTAGGCGCGCTGCGCCGATGGGAGCTCGCCGTCTCTCTGGAACACTGGAGGCTGTGAGTGAGACGAGAACCGGCGGTGTGCCCGGTGCTGAACGCAGTGTGCCCGGTGCTGAACACACCGCGCCCGGTGCGGGATACGGGTTCGAACTGCCGGCGAGCGCACTCGACGGCGTCGGCAGCAGACCGTTCGGCGTGTACGTGCATGTACCGTTCTGCGCGACCCGCTGTGGTTACTGCGACTTCAACACCTATACCGCGGGTGAGCTCGGATCCGCGGCCTCGCCCGAGTCGTGGATGGAAGGACTCCGGCGCGAACTCGACGCAGGCGCTGCAATGCTCGACCGCAGCGGCCGCGGTACTCCGGCCGCGGAGACCGTGTTCGTCGGTGGTGGTACGCCGTCCCTGCTCGGTGCCGACGGACTTGCCGACGTGCTGAGTGTGGTCCGATCGTCGTTCGGGCTCGCGCCCGGTGCCGAGGTGACCACCGAATCGAATCCCGAGTCGACGTCGCCCGAGTTCTTCGCTCGGATCCGCGACGCCGGCTACACCCGCATTTCCCTGGGTATGCAGTCGGCGGCCTCCCACGTGCTCGCGGTGCTCGACCGCACGCACACTCCGGGCCGACCCGTCGCCGCGGCGCGCGAGGCTCGCGAGGCCGGATTCGGACACGTCAACCTGGATCTGATCTACGGCACGCCGGGCGAGACCGATGCCGATCTCGATGCGTCGCTCGATGCCGTGCTCGGCGCCGGTGTGGACCACGTGTCGGCCTATGCGCTGATCGTCGAGGACGGAACTGCACTGGCCCGTCGGGTCCGGCGCGGTGAACTTCCCGCGCCCGACGACGACGTACTCGCGTCTCGGTACGAACGCATCGACCGCCGGCTCGCGGAAGCCGGACTCACGTGGTACGAGGTCTCCAATTGGGCTCGCGCCGAGGACCATTCGGCACGATGCGGTCATAATCTCGGCTATTGGGACGGCGGGGACTGGTGGGGGGCGGGTCCGGGGGCGCACAGCCACGTCGGCGGGGTGCGCTGGTGGAACGTCAAACACCCCGGGCGCTACGCCGGTGTCCTCGCCGAAGGGCAGTTACCGGTTGCCGGTAGCGAAACCCTGACCGCTGCCGACATCCACACCGAATCGGTGATGCTCACCGTGCGCCTGCGCACCGGACTTCCACTGACAGAACTGGACGCCGGTGAACTCGTCGCGGCGGGGACGGTCGTCGACGACGGCCTCGCCGTCGTCGACGATGATCACCTGATTCTCACCGACCGCGGCCGGTTGCTCGCGGACGGGGTGGTGCGGACCATCCTGCTCGGCACCGACCGCGAATGAGCTAGAGAAACCGGGGCTCGCCGAGGATCTCGGGACCGGCCGGATCGGTTTGCTCGGGCGAGGCTGCTCCCGAGAGCGGGGCGAGTGCGTCGTAGTCGAAGACACGGGCGTGGAGTACCGGCCTGTTCCGCAGCGCGGACTGCACGGCCCGGTGCAGTCCGTCCTCGAGGTACAGCACCCCTTTCCACTGCACAGCGTGAGGAAACAGGTCGCCGTAGAACGTCGAGTCCTCCGACAGGAGTCGATCGAGTTCGAGAACCTTCGTGGTGGTGACGATCTCGTCGAGGCGAATCTGACGCGGAGGAATCCTCGACCAGTCGCGCAGCGACAGGCCGTGATCGGGATACGGCTTTCCGTCCCGGACGCCCTTGAAGATCATGCGCCCACACTACGCACGGGGTGGCGGATGGATCTGTTCGGTTCCCACACGATTAGACTGACCGGGTACGGCACACTGCGCCCGCGTGCATCGCGCGCGAGGTGCACGTGTTCGGGCATGCACGTGGGGAACGGAGGTGGGCAGATGTCGAGCACCGAGGAACGGAGATTCCAGGTTCTGCGGGCGATCGTGGCGGACTATGTGTCCACCAAGGAACCGATCGGGTCGAAGACACTTGTCGATCGTCACAATCTGGGTGTGTCGAGCGCAACGGTCCGGAACGACATGGCGGTCCTCGAAGCCGAGGGATACATAACGCAGACGCACACCAGTTCAGGACGGGTACCCACCGATAAAGGCTACCGGCAGTTCGTCGACCGGATCTCCGAGGTCAAGCCACTGTCTGCGGCCGAGCGTCGCGCGATTCTGCAGTTCCTCGAATCCGGTGTCGACCTCGACGATGTGCTGCGTCGTGGGGTCAGGCTGCTGGCGCAACTGACTCGGCAGGTCGCCGTGGTGCAGTACCCGACCCTGTCGTCGTCGTCCGTGCGACATCTCGAAGTGGTCGCCCTGACCCCCGCGCGTCTGCTCCTCGTGCTCATCACCGACTCCGGACGTGTCGATCAGCGGATCGTCGAACTCGGCGACGTCCTCGAAGAGGACGACCTCGTGCGGCTACGCGATCTGCTCGGCAACGCGCTGAGCGGCAAGCGGCTCGCCGCTGCATCGATCGCGGTCTCCGAACTTGCCGAGGACGCACCGGAAGACCTTCGTGACGTCGTGATCCGCTGCGCCACCGTGCTGGTGGAAACTCTCGTCGAGCACCCTGAGGACCGACTCGTACTCGGCGGTACCGTGAACTTGACTCGCAACGCCGCCGACTTCGAAGGCCTGCCCGGCATGCCAGGTTCGTTGCGGAACGTCCTCGAGGCACTCGAGGAGCAGGTGGTGGTCCTCAAACTGCTCGCTGCCAGCCAGGACGCCGGGCGGGTCACCGTCCGAATCGGCGAGGAGACCCAGGTCGCCGAGATGCGCAGCACCTCCGTGGTGTCCACCGGTTACGGTGCGGCAGGGACGGTGTTCGGTGGGCTCGGTGTACTCGGCCCCACCCGGATGGATTACCCGGGAACCATCGCGTCGGTCGCAACCGTTGCGAGATATATCGGTGAGGTGCTCGGCGAGCGCTGAGCATGCCCAATTCTGTGTAGATGAAGTAAGGACGAGAACCAAACGTGGACTACTACGGGACGCTCGGCGTGTCCAAGGATGCGACCGACCAGGAGATCAAGCGGGCGTATCGCAAGCTGGCACGCGAGCACCATCCTGACGTCAACCCGGACGAGTCGGCGCAGAAGCGTTTCCAGGAGATCTCTGCAGCTTACGAGGTGCTCTCCGACCCGGAGAAGCGGCGCATCGTCGATCTCGGAGGCGACCCGCTCGCTTCGGGTGGCGGTGCGGGTGCGGGCGGATTCGGCGGAGCAGGATTCGGTGGTCTCGGCGACGTGTTCGAGGCGTTCTTCGGCGGTGGCGGGGGAGGCGGAGCCCGAGGGCCTCGCGGCCGTGTCCAGCCGGGTGCGGACTCGTTGCTGCGTACGCGGCTGACACTGGACGAATGCGCTCGCGGGGTCACCAAAAGCGTGACCGTCGACACCGCCATTCTGTGCGACTCGTGCACAGGTTCCGGCACTCACGGCAATTCCAAGCCTGTGCGGTGTGAGACCTGCGGTGGCGCCGGTGAAGTGCAGTCCGTGCAGCGTTCGTTCCTCGGGCAGGTCATGACCTCGCGTCCGTGCCCCACATGTCGCGGTGTCGGCGAGACCATTCCCGACCCCTGCCACAAGTGCGGCGGCGACGGCCGCGTGCGCGCCCGCCGCGAGATCACGGTGAAGATCCCCGCCGGAGTCGGGAACGGAATGCGCATCCGGCTCGCGGCGCAGGGAGAGGTCGGTCCGGGCGGCGGTCCGGCAGGCGACCTGTACGTCGAGGTCCAGGAGCAACAGCACGACATCTTCGTCCGCGACGGCGACGACCTGCACTGCACCATTCGCGTGCCGATGGTCGATGCCGCCCTGGGAACCTCCGTGAGCCTCGACACGATCCTCGATGGAACCGTCGACATCACCGTCGACGCCGGAACCCAACCCGGCTCGGTGTCGGTCATCCGAGGGCACGGCATGCCGAAACTGCGCTCGGGGGCGCGCGGTGATCTGCACGCACACCTCGAAGTGGTGGTGCCGACCAAACTCGACCACAAGCAGACCAAAATCCTGGGTGAGTACCGGACGGTGAGCGACCGGGACCGCGTCGAGGTCGTGTCCAAGTCGTCTCAGCATTCGTCGGGGCTGTTCTCGCGTCTACGCGACGCGTTCAACGTCCGCTAGGCGACCACGGTGGCTGCGACGCTGTTCTATTTGGACCCGCTGCCGGAGATCGGGGCGCTTGCCGTCCTCGACGGTAAGGAGGGCAGGCACGCGGCGACGGTGCGTCGCATCCCCGTCGGGGAACGGCTCGTGTTCTCCGACGGAAGGGGTGGCGTCGCCGACGTCGAAGTGACGGCCGTGGCCAAGGACCGACTCGAGGCCACCGTGCTCCGGCGCGGCATGATCGAACCGCCGCGCCCGGTAGTGACCGTGGTTCAGGCCCTTCCGAAATCCGACAGGTCGGAACTTGCCATAGAACTCGCGACGGAGGCGGGTGCCGACGGGTTCGTGCCGTGGCAGTCGTCACGGTGCGTCGCGCGATGGGATTCCAAGGCGGACAAGGGTTTGGCGAAGTGGAAGGCGGCGGCGACGGCCGCGGCGAAGCAGTCCCGTCGGGCCTACGTGCCCGAGGTGGGCCCGCTACACCGCACCGCCGAAGTCGTTTCCCGGGCGCGGGAGACCGTCGAACGCGGTGGTGTCGTCGCGGTGCTGCACGAATCGGCCACCGTCCCGTTCTCGTCGCTGCCCCTTGCGCAGGCCCCCGAACTCGTTCTCATCGTCGGCCCCGAAGGCGGGCTCGACGATGCGGAGGTCGAAGCGCTCGTCGCAGCAGGCGCGACGGCGGTGTCGCTCGGTCCGACGGTATTGCGTACCTCGTCCGCCGCTGCCGTTGCGCTCGGTGCGGTGGGTGTGCTCACCGATCGTTGGGGCAGGCAGCCCCTGAGTTGATCGATCCCCGAGTTGATCGACCCTGAGCTGATCGATAATGCTGGATATGCCACGCATCCGCATCGACTACAGTTCCGAGCCCGCCCAGTTCGGGCACTTGTACATCCCGCCAGGGACCGACGGCCCGGTCCCTGTGGTCATGCTGATTCACGGCGGCTATTGGAGCGCCGACTTCCACCTCAATCTGGCGACGACGTTGGGCGCGGAACTCGCTCGGCGAGGGGTGGCCGCGTGGAACGTCGAATACCGCCGGGTCGGCGCCGGCGGGGCCTGGCCGGAAACGAGCGCAGACATCGAGGCTGCGCTCGCCGCGACCCGGACGTTGCTGCCCGAAGCGTCGCCGATTCCGCTCGATACCGGCGATGTCCGGCTCGTCGGGCATTCCGCAGGTGCCCAACTCGCGCTGTGGGTGGCGGGGCAGCGGGAATGCCCAGTGCGGCCGAGCCGCGTGATCTCCCAGGCCGGGGCACTCGACCTCGCGTCCCGAGCCGCCGCCCGCGGTGGGGGCGCCGCACTCGAAGCCCTCTTCGGAGTGTCCTATGCGGACGACCCGCAGGTCTATCGCGATGCTTCGCCGCTGCATCGGGTACCGACCTGCGTGCCCACGGTATGCATCCACGGCAGCGAGGACCTGCAGGTTCCGGTGGCTGCCAGCCGTGCCTACGCGACCGCCGCGGGCGCTGCCGGCGACCGGGTGGTGCTGTGGGAGGTGCCGGGGGAAGGGCATAATGCCTTCCTCGACCGCAGCACTCGTAGCTGGGATCTCACGATGAAGGCGGTGCTCGACGAGAATCCGTGGCTCGACGAAGACCCGTGGTTCGACGAAGACCCGTGGGCGGGTTCGTGAATCGGCCCGCTGAGCGACTACTTCCCGGAGATGAGGTCGATGTGATCGTGTGGCCTTCGGTCTGCTGACGGCAGGATCGTCGCGACCAGCAGAGTCCCGACCGCCAGTGCAATGCCCCCGACAAGACTCGCCTGCCCGATGGCGTCGGAGAACGCGGCGCCCGCGGCCTCTCGCAACGGTTCCGCGTAGCGCGAGGCAAACGGATTCGTGGCGAGTTCTTCCGCGACGATCGAGGCGCCGCCCACGGAGTCGCCTGCTGCGGTAACGGCCAGTTCTGCCTGTTCGGCCATGGGCCCCGTCAGCTCTCCGAATGGCAGCTCCGACAGGAAGCCCGCGATCGACTGATGGTAGGCAGTGGCGAGAACCGAACCGAGCAAAGCTATTCCGAGTGAACCGCCGAATTCGACGGCGGTATCGTTGAGTCCGCCTGCTGCACCGAGTTCGTTCTCGGGAAAGCCGGCCATGATCAGGTCGGTGGCAGGCGGCGTCGAAATGCCGATGCCGATGCCCAGGAGCAGCAGGCACGCGAGGTAGATCCCGTACCCGGAATCGGAGTGGGACTGCGTGAGCACCAGTACCCCCGCCGTCGCCGCTGCCATCCCGGCGGTCACTGTCACGCGCGTACCGAACCTGGGTGCGAGTCGAGCGCTTGCCGCCGCGCCCGCGGAGACCGCCCCGGCGAGCGGAAGCAGGCGCAGGCCTGTTTCGAGCGGTCCGTAGTCGAGCACGAACTGGAACTGCTGTGCGACGAAGTAGATGACCCCGAAAGTTGCGAAGAACAAGAGCAACACGGAGATACACGCTGCCCCGACGGTCCTGTCGGCGACCCGCCTGAGATCGAGAAGTGGTTGTGGGTGCCTCGATTCCCACGCGACGAACGCCACCGCTGCAGCCACGGACACCGCGATTACGCCGAGAGTTGCTGTGCTCCAGCCGAAGTGGAATCCGTCGATAATCGCGTAGACGAGTCCGCCGACGGTGAGGATCGACAGCAACCCCCCGGTCCAGTCGGTGCGGTCGAGGTTGTCTGCGCGGGACGGTGGGACGAGGATCAGGGAAGCGATTGCCGCGGCCGCGGCAATCGGCACGTTGATCAGGAATGTCGAGCCCCATGCATGTGATTCGAGTAGCCATCCGGCAAGTAGCGGACCGAGTGCGATGGCGAGCCCGGAGGTTGCGGCCCATGCCGCGATCGCGCGGGTGCGCTCGTGTGCCGGGAACATTGCAACGAGGAGGGAAAGGGTTGCAGGCATGATCACCGCAGCGCCGACCCCCATCGCGATGCGTGCGGCGATCACCTCGGTGGCGCTGTCTGCCAGGCTTCCGTACACGGCTCCGGCGGCGAACACCATAAGTCCGGCGAGGAGTGCTCGTCGCCGACCGAACCGGTCGCCGAGAACGCCGCACAGGAGCATCAGCGCCGCGTACGGAACGGTGTATCCGTCGATGACCCACTGCATGTCGGTGCTCGTGAGCTGTAGATCACGAAGCATGTCCGGCGCCGCGACGATCAGCGCGGTGTTCGCCATCACCACGATGAGCAGACTCAGGCACAGGATCGCCAGACCGGCCCATCGCCGTGGGTAGGGGTCCGATTCGGCGGATCGCCGAACCTCCGGGGCAGTGTCGGTCATGCGGTTCTCCTCGATGAGAGCCCGGGCGCCGGGCCGTTGTTGCACAGTCGTGTGCAATCTAGTTAATTGCACAGACGTGTGCAACTAGACTGGAACGTGAATCACATGTGCGGAGAAACGAGGATGAGCAGCGTGGAGGAATCGGTCCCCAGTCCGCGGAAGCGTGCCAATGCGAACCGCTCGCGGATCCTCGACGCGGCCATGCGCTGCTTCGCAGCGGACCCGGATGCGAGCATGGACGACGTCGCGAAAGCAGCGGGCGTGGTGCGACGTACCGTGTACGCGCACTTCCCCAACCGGGACGCGCTCGTCGAGGGGCTCGCGGACGAGGCGGGAACGGCGCTCGCGGCGTCCGTCGAGCAGCCCGAGCCCGAGGATGCTGCCGTGGCGCTTGCGGTCGGGGTGCTGCGCCTGAGCCCGGTCGGCGATCGATACCGGGTGTTGCTGTCGTTTGCCCGGAAGGAAGTCGGAGAGGAACGAATCGCTCAGCTGATCGCGCCGGTTCGCACTCACACGTTCGGTGTCGTCGAACGAGGGCGCGCAGCGGGCGTCTTCTCTCGCTATCTACCGACCGTTGTGCTCGTGGGGATGATGGAGGGCCTGACGATTGCCACGCTCGAACAAGCCAATCAGGGGGTCGTCGATGATGCGAGCCGTGCCATGGCACTCGGAGTGCTGGTCCTCGCCGGCGTGAGTCCCGATCGCGCCGCCGAAGTGGTCGCATCGGCGCGGCTTTGGCTGCAGGCGAGGGAGTGAATCCGGGGCCGCGATGCGGAGCCCGGGCACCGGCCGCAGCAATGCCGTGAAGGCGCGCACCGTACGGCGCTAGACTGGGCTACGGACACGACGCCCGTCGTGTCCGTATCTGACCCGAAAGCAGGCCGTTCCGTCCACGTGAGTGAACCAGACCGCACACGCGACCCCGACGACGCAGGCCGGATCCCGGTCCGATCGAGCCTGGATCTTCCGCCGGAGGCTGCAGCCCCCCTGGTCGGCGCAGCCGACGAAAACCTCATCGCACTCGAAGCGGCCCTTGCCGCCGACATCCACGTGCGAGGCAACACCGTCAGCCTCAGTGGTACGCCCGCTGATGTTGCCCTTGCCGAACGGGTGATCGGGGAACTGGTCACGCTGGTACGCCGAGGCCAGCAACTGGGTCCCGATGCCGTGCGCCGCACCGTCGGGATGCTCACGAACGGGCTGTCCGAGTCGCCGGCGGAGGTGCTCAGCCTCGACATCCTGTCGCGACGTGGAAAGACGATCCGTCCGAAGACGCTCAATCAGAAGCGGTACGTCGACGCGATCGACGCCAACACGATCGTGTTCGGCATCGGTCCGGCGGGCACCGGCAAGACGTACCTGGCAATGGCGAAGGCAGTGCAGGCTCTGCAGGCCAAGCAGGTCACCCGCATCATCCTCACCCGTCCCGCGGTCGAGGCAGGCGAACGGCTCGGATTCCTGCCGGGAACTCTCCACGAGAAGATCGACCCGTATCTGCGTCCCCTGCACGACGCCCTTCACGACATGATGGATCCCGAAGCGATTCCGAAGCTCATGCAGGCCGGGGTGATCGAGGTCGCGCCGCTGGCATACATGCGTGGTAGGAGTTTGAACGACGCCTTCATCATCCTCGACGAGGCGCAGAACACCACTGCTGAGCAGATGAAGATGTTCCTCACTCGACTGGGCTTCGGGTCGAAGATCGTCGTGACCGGCGACATCACCCAGGTCGACCTGCCCGGCGGCGCCCGGTCGGGTCTTGCTGCTGTTGCCGAGATCCTCGACAACATCGACGACATCCACTTCGCACGGCTCGACAGCAGCGACGTGGTGCGTCACCGGCTCGTCTCCGACATCGTCGACGCCTATGGGCGCTTCGAAGCCGAGCGAGACGGCGCAGCGGGCCTCGGCAATCGAGCCCAGCGTCGCGCCGCACAACACCGGGTCCAGCGCCGGTGAGCATGCCGCACAACCCGAATCCGTCAGAAGTGCAGAAGGAACGACAGTCATGAGCATCGAAATCTCGAACGAGTCCGGGATGGAGGTCGTCGAGGAAGAACTGCTCGACGTCGCCCGTTTCGTCATCGCCCGAATGGACGTGCATCCCGCTGCGGAACTGTCGATGGTGCTCGTGGATTCCGACACCATGGCCGATCTGCACGTGCGTTGGATGGATCTGCCCGGTCCCACCGACGTGATGTCGTTCCCGATGGACGAACTCGAGCCTGGAGGCCGACCGGACGCACCCGAGCCGGGCCCGTCCATGCTCGGCGACATCGTGTTGTGTCCGTCGTTCGCCGCAGACCAAGCGGAGAAGGCCGGTCATTCGCTCGACCACGAACTCGCTCTTCTCACGGTGCACGGAATGTTGCACCTACTCGGCTACGACCACGCCGAGCCGGAGGAAGAGAAGGAGATGTTCGGCCTCCAGAACCAGTTGCTCGCCGAGTGGTACGAGGAACTGCGCCTTGCCGAGCGTGACGCACGGCTTGCCGCGCGCGATCAGCAGCTGCTCGGAAAGGCCGGATTCGTCGACAATCCGGAGATCTGAGCCGTGTCGTCGGAAGATGGGACGCGATGTGAGACCACCGGCATCACCGCTGGAGTGAGGCCGGCGTGAGCACCGTGATCTCCTACGTCCTCGCGGTACTGCTCGTCGTGATCGGCGGGCTCTTCGCGGCCGTCGATTCAGCGCTCAACACGGTCTCGCCTGCGCGCGTGGACGACCTCGCGAAAGAAGGCCGTGCGGGTGCCCGCCGGCTCCGCGCAATCCTCGAAGACCGGCCTCGATACGTCAATCTTGCCGTGCTGCTTCGTATCCTGTGTGAGCTCACGGCGACAGTCGTGCTCGCCGGGGAGCTGCTCGGTCATTTGAATCGTACGGCGGCTCTCGTCATCAGTGCCGCGGTCATGGTCGTGATCGACTATGTCGTGATCGGTGTGGGGCCGCGGACACTCGGCAGGCAGCACGCCTACACGATCGCACTCACCGCTGCTGCGCCGCTGCGCGTGCTGGGTGTGGTCCTCGGCCCGATCAGCAGGGTCCTGATCCTCGTGGGCAACGCCGTCACCCCCGGCCGAGGGTTCCGTAACGGTCCGTTCGCCAACGAGATCGAGCTGCGCGAGCTCGTCGACCTGGCGCAGGAACGCGGAGTGGTGGCCGATGACGAGAGACGGATGATCCAGTCGGTCTTCGATTTCGGCGACACCACCGCGCGCGAGATCATGGTGCCCCGACCGGAGATGGTCTGGATCGAGAGCACCAAGACCGCAGGGCAGGCGACTTCTCTCGCCGTGCGCAGCGGACATTCCCGCATCCCGGTGATCGGCGAGAACGTCGACGACATCTGCGGGGTCGTCTATCTGAAGGACCTCGTACAACAGACCTACGACGCGAGCGACGGCGGGCACAGTGTCTCGGTCGCCGAGGTGATGCGTCCGCCGGTGTTCGTGCCCGATTCTAAGCGTCTCGACGACCTCTTGTCCGATATGCAGCGCGACCGCAACCATATGGCCGTGCTCGTCGACGAATACGGCGGCATCGCGGGCTTGGTCACGATCGAGGATCTCATCGAGGAAATCGTGGGCGAGATCGCCGACGAGTACGACGTCGGGGAGATCCCCGATATCGAGGCTCTCGGTGATGAGACCTATCGTGTCTCCGCTCGCCTCCCGGTCGAGGATCTCGGCGAACTGTTCGGTATCGAGATCGACGACGACGAGGTCGACACCGTCGGCGGACTACTCGGCTACGAACTCGGGCGCGTTCCGCTGCCGGGGTCGCAGGTGCACACTCACGGACTCGTCCTGCGTGGCGAAGGCGGCCCCGATGTCCGCGGCCGCGTCCGCGTCAATACCGTGTTCGTCCGGCGCGTTCCGGAATCCGAAGACTCACCCACCTCACGAAAGGAGGACGGCGCGTGCTCTGCATCGTGAACGAGGACGTAGCAGCGTCGAACACCAGATGGCAGAACACAGAATGAGCGCCTCCGAATTCCGTTCCGGATTCATCTGTTTCGTAGGGCGTCCCAATACCGGTAAGTCGACGCTGACGAATGCGATGGTGGGCAGCAAGATCGCCATCACGTCGTCGCGACCGCAGACCACACGCCATACCATTCGCGGGATCGTCCACCGTGACCATACGCAGCTGATCCTCGTGGACACTCCGGGACTGCACCGGCCCCGGACCTTGCTCGGTCAGCGACTCAACGACCTCGTGCGCGACACATACTCCGAGGTCGACGCCATCGGCATGTGTTTTCCCGCAGATGAGAAGATCGGCCCCGGCGACCGCTGGATTCTCGAACAGCTCCGCACCGTGGCGCCGCGCACTCCGCTGATCGGCATCGTGACGAAGATCGACAAAGTGGGTAAGGAGCAGGTCGCAGCGCAGCTACTCGCGGTGTCGCAGTTGCTCGGCAGCGAGACCGACGTGGTTCCCGTATCGGCGACCTCGGGGGAGCAGGTCGAAGTCCTCGTCGACGTGATCGCCTCGCACATGGAGCCGGGGCCTGCCTTCTACCCCGACGGTGAACTCACCGACGAACCCGAAGAAACCCTCATGGCGGAGCTCATTCGCGAGGCGGCACTCGAGGGCCTCGGCGACGAGCTTCCACATTCACTTGCCGTGGTGATCGAGGAGATTCGAGAGCGTGAGGGGCGCACCGAGAAACAGGGTGAGATGCTCGATGTGCATGCTCTGCTCTACGTGGAACGCCCGAGCCAGAAAGGCATCGTCATCGGCAAGGGTGGCGCGCGTCTGCGCGAGGTGGGCACGGCGGCGCGCACTCAGATCGAGAGGCTGCTCGGGGTGAAGATCTTCCTGGATCTGCATGTCAAGGTCGCGAAGGATTGGCAGCGGGATCCCAAGCAACTCGGTCGCCTCGGGTTCTGACCCCGTCGCTGCTGCTTTCGGGTGATCCTCCCGATGGAATACGTAGATGTCGGATATGTCCGATGGAGCTAGGGTCTCCGCATCGTTGTCGATGCGGAGGTCCGAATGCGTGTATATGCCCCTCTCGCGGTTGCCGCGGCGTCCCTGTTCTTCGTCGCCGGGTGTCTCGCGGAGGACGAAGTCGCGGTGGGTCCGGTCACGTTCCCTGCGGGAGAAGAGATTCTCGTCGACCTGTCGATGAAGCCGAGCAACGTCGGTGGACGCAGCAGCCCCTTCTTCTCCGGATATCGCCCACAGGTGTCCTTTGCGTCGGCGGACGCGATCACCTGCACGATCAAAGGGCCTGCGCATGGTGAGCCGTTCGCACCGGGGACGAGGTCGACCGTTCCGATCGTATGCACAGCCGAGATCACCGTCGATTCTGAGGACGTGGAAGTCGGTGTCCTGGAGGGCGGTAGGGAAGTGGGTAGCGGAACGGTGCAACTCTGAGGAAGACGTCGCGTAACGCGGTGGATCAGGGTTGCGTTGCTCCCTGGAGCAGGAGGAGTGTCGCGGCGGCAATATCCGCGCCGGACCCGGTCGACAGACGCCGCAGTTGCAGTCCGGCGATCGTCGCGACCAGGATCGGCCCGATCACCTCTGCGTTCGGGACGTCGAGGACGCGGAGGATCGTCACGGTCAGTGCGTCGTACGCGGACCAGCATTCGTCCGCGGTCGCACGCAGATCCGGATCCCGGCCCGCCTGGATCCACAGTTCGTACGGTGCGATCCGTTCGGCGGTGAATGCGAGATCCTCTGCGACCCGCTCGGTGAGGGCCGCGGCTTCCATGACCGACAGTGTCTGAGAACGATACGAGTCGGCGATCGTGCGCAGTCGTTCGGTCTCTTCGTCGACGAAGGTCGTGAGCGCCGCCTTCAGCAGATCGGATTGGCTGGGGAAGTGGTAGGTGATCGACCCCAGCGACACCTCGGCGCGGGACGCGATGCGCCGATTGGTGATTCCCGCGATTCCGTCCGTTCCGATGAGATGCAGTGTTGCCTCGATGATTCGGTGCCGGGCATCGGTGGTCACGACTACCACCACCCGACCGGGCTCTGTTCGTCCCAGCGCAATACCGATTCGAGTTGCGCTGCGAGTGAGACGAGCATCGGCTCGGAGTCGTCGTGCCCGAGAAGTTGTGCACCTACGGGCAATCCTTCGTCGGTGAAACCGGCAGGAACGTTCACTCCGGGCCATCCGAGTACGTTCCACGGCCACGCATACGGGCACGCTGCGGTGATCACCTTGTCGGTGGCCCAGCCACCGAGGCCGTCGATCGCACCGATCGGTGGCGGCGGTGTCGCGGTGGTAGGGGTGAGGACGACATCGACCCGGTCGAATATCCGGCCGACACGGCGCCGCAGCCTGGGTTCGGCGGCTCTCGCGGCGCGAAGCGGAAATCCGTGCAGGAGTTTGCCGGTGCGGGCATTGCCACGTGTGCGCGGGTCGGTCAGGGACGGGTCGGACAACGCGCTCACCCAGTCGTTGATTCCGGCCATCGACCGCGGAAGAAAATTCAGACCGAACATGATTCCGTAGTCCGGGTCGGCGAGGATCACCTTGTGTCCGAGATCGCGGAGGGTCGCGGCGAGTGCGGTGATGCGGACACGTACCCGAGGATCGAGCTGTCTCGGCGTGGCGGTGAACGGAAGCTTCAGTGACAACGCGATTCTCAGTCGTCCGGGGTCGCGTCCTACCGCGTCGGAGACGGCCATCGGCTCGCGGCGATGGAGATCGCCTGCGCGATTGCCGCTCACCACGTCGAGGAGAAGCGCAGCGTCGGCGACCGTGCGAGCGAGTGGTCCGTGCGTGGTCAGCCCATAGAACGCCTCGGGATGGGGCCACATCGAGATCCGACCGCGCTGCGGCTTGATGCCCACCAGATTGGTCCAGGCGGCCGGGATCCGAACCGAACCGGCGCCGTCGGAGCCGAGTGCTGCGGGGACCAGTCCGGCGGCGACCGCCGCGGCGCTCCCGCCGGATGATCCGCCAGGTGTGTGCCCCCGTGACCAAGGGTTGCGTGTGTATCCGTAGGTGGAGTTCCCGGTCAGGGGCCACTGACCGACCTCGGAGGAATGGGTCTTGCCGACGATCACTGCACCGGCGTCGCGCAGACGGCGGACCATTTCGGCGTCGTCGTTGCGAACCGGGAATTCGCCCGGGCAGCCGAAGGCTGTGGTCTCACCGGTGACGTCGGTGTCGTCCTTGACTGCGATCGGGACGCCGAGCAGGGGACGGCGTTCGCCCGCGGCGCGGCGTCGATCGGCCTCGGCTGCCTCGGTCAGCGCTGCTTCCCGCCGTGCGACGCGGAAAGCGTTGAGTGTGGATCGGCTCGCGTCGATCCGGTCGAGTGCGACGCGGACGAGTTCGACCGAGGTGGCGGTGCCGGCGTCGAGGGCGGCAACCGTCTCGGTCAGCCCGGCGGATCGGGTGGTTACGTCGTGCGTGGTCATGCATCCCCCAAGTTGTTCGTTCGAACGAACAGTAACGCGTTTCAGTATCGGTGTCGAGGTTCCCGACGCGGGGTCGCGCACCGCGAAGGCGTTGTCGTTGCGACATGACACACTCGGATGCGTGAAGTTGTACAGGGACAACGCTGTGGTGCTGCGCCAGCACAAGCTGGGTGAGGCCGACCGCATCGTCACCCTGCTCACCCGCCGTCACGGGCTGGTCAGAGCCGTCGCGAAGGGGGTCCGCCGCACCCGCTCGAAGTTCGGTGCGCGCCTCGAACCTTTCGCTCATATCGATGTGCAGTTGCACCCCGGGCGCAATCTCGATGTCGTCACCCAGGTCCAGACGCTCGACGCGTTCGCAATCGGCATCGTGGACGACTACGGGCGCTATACCACCGCGTGTGCGATTCTCGAGACGGCCGAACGCCTTGCCGGCGAGGAACGCGCTCCCGTTCCCCGGCTCCACGCACTGACCGTCGGTGCCCTGCGTGCGGTGTGCGACCGCACGCGTCCTCCGGAGTTGGTGTTCGACGCCTACTTGCTGCGCGCCATGCTCTACGCCGGCTGGGCACCCGCGATCACACACTGCGCCCGTTGCGACCGTCCAGGACCACACACGGCGTTCCATGTAGGAGCGGGCGGTGCCGTCTGTGTCGAATGCAGGCCGCCGGGAGCGGCGACGCCCGCACCGGGAGTGCTGGAGCTGATGGATGCGCTCAACCGGGGGAACTGGGAGGTCAGCGAATCTGCATCGGCCTCGGTACTGAGTCAGACGAGCGGTCTGATCGCTGCGCATCTGCAATGGCACCTAGAGCGTCAACTACGGACGCTGCCGCTCATCGAACGTGGCGGTCCGCACGCGGGCGGGAGCTCGGAAGTCGGCGTCAGGCAGGATGGAGACCGTGATTCGACGACGCGAACCGCACCGACCGGCTGACCGCACCATCCGCCCACCAGACCCGCATCCGTCGGGGGCGCGTGCCCCGATCATCCAGCCCGAGCTGATTCCGCAGCATGTCGCGTTGGTCATGGACGGAAACGGTCGCTGGGCGCAGGAGCGCGGATTGCCGCGCACCGCCGGCCACGAACGAGGCGAAGCAGTTCTCATGGACGCCGTGTGCGGCAGCATCGAGGTGGGCGTCAAGTGGTTGTCCGCGTACGCGTTCTCCACCGAGAACTGGAAGCGCAGCCCCGATGAGGTCCGGTTCCTCATGGGCTTCAACCGTGACGTGATCCGCCGCCGCCGCGACGAGATGCACGAGATGGGTGTGCGCGTCAGGTGGGCCGGGCGTCGCCCGCGCCTGTGGCGCAGCGTGATCAAGGAACTCGAGATCGCCGAGGAGCTCACCAAGGACAACGACGTGATGACTCTCGTCATGTGCGTCAACTACGGTGGCCGAGCCGAGATCGCCGATGCGGCCCGCGAGATCGCACGTCGCGTCGCGGCCGGCGAGATCGATCCCGAGAAGGTGACCGAAGCGACGGTGGCCCGCTATCTCGACGAGCCGGATATGCCCGATGTCGATCTGTTCCTTCGGCCGTCAGGGGAACAGCGGACCTCGAACTTTCTGCTGTGGCAATCGGCTTACGCCGAAATGGTATTCCAGGACAAGAACTTTCCAGACTTCGACCGACGCGACCTCTGGTCGGCCTGCGTCGAGTACGCGTCCCGCGACCGCCGGTTCGGCGGTGTGAAATGACGGCTTTCCGGGAGCGGATTGCCGGTCTGCTCGCCCCGTTCGTCGATCTGCGCACCTCCGAGCCGAATGGCGACGACGCCCTCGGATTCGATTACGGTGCGGTCCCGTTCGCGGCACAGGTGGTCACCCTCACCGACGGGCTCGATGTCGTGTCGCTCACCGGGGTCCTAGGCTGGGATCTTCCCCTCGGCGACGACGTGCGCGCTCGGGTGGCCACGGCTGCCGACGCCGTGCAGTTCGGTTCGGTTCATCTGATCGAACGCGACGCCGAGGCCGACGTCGTCCTGCGTTACTCGTTCCCCATCACCGGCCTCGAAGACACCGCGCTGACGACGATGCTCCTGCTGGTGCTCGACGGTGCTGCGAGTGCTCGGGGGGCCGTGGGCGCAGGCGCCGACCCTGCAGACGAAACGACATGACCGATCAGTCCTCGGCGAGTGCGCAATCCTTGCACGTGCCGAAGATCTCGATGGTGTGACTGACGTCGACGAATCCGTTCGCGTCAGCCATCTCGTGTGCCCAGCGCTCGACCTCGGGTCCGTCCACCTCGACGGTGAATCCACAGCGGCGGCACACGAGATGGTGGTGATGACCCGAGGAGCAGCGTCGGAACATCGACTCCCCGGAATCGGTGCGGAGCACATCGACGCTGCCCGTCTCGGCGAGCGACTGCAGTGTTCGATACACGGTGGTCAGGCCGATCGCGTCTCCGCGCTTGCGGAGTTCGTCGTGGAGGTCCTGGGCCGTCCGGAACTCTTCGGTGTCGTCGAGCAGGGCGACGATCGCGCTGCGTTGTTTGGTCGAGCGAACCCCGACGAGGGGCTTGCGGGCGGAGGTCAAGGTGGACGTCAACCTTCCTGTTCAGGTGTTCCCAGGGCGATTGTTTCCTGGGCGGCAGGTTCCTGGGCATGGGCGACAGCGTCGACGACGATGTGGGCGAGGTGTTCGTCCGCGAGTCGGTAGAGGACTTCACGTCCGGATCGGTCTCCGCGGACGACGCCGGCGGTCTTCAGGACACGTAGGTGCTGGCTGATCAATGGCTGGGTGACGCCGAGTGCGCCGACGAGCTCGTGCACACATCGCGCGGATTCCCGCAATTGAAGGACGATCGCGATTCTTATAGGCGCGGACAGTGCGCGAAGCAATTCGCCCGCGGTGACCAAAGTGTCGGGGGGGATCGGCTGCCGGATCTCGCCGGGTTCGTGCGGTTCTGGAGTGCGAGCGCCCACCGTGCAGTCGTGATGACCGGAGTCGAGACTCAAGGGTGCTCCTTCGGGGGCGGACAGCGCACTAATGCAAACCGATCTCATTTTGATATGCATGGATGTGCATGTCAACCGCCGCGTGTTCGGTGCCCGGTCACCGAACGATAGTCTTGGAGATCGACGCATGCTGCGAACCCGCATCCGAGATGGAGAGAATCCGAGTGGCACCCAAATCCAAGATCGATACCGTTGCCAACCTCGCCAAGCGCCGTGGGCTGGTCTATCCCTGCGGTGAGATCTACGGCGGCACCAAGTCGGCCTGGGACTACGGCCCGCTCGGCGTGGAACTCAAGGACAACATCAAGAAGCAGTGGTGGCGCAATATGGTCACCAGCCGTGACGACGTCGTGGGCCTCGATTCGTCGGTGATCCTGCCCCGTCAGGTGTGGGTCGCCTCCGGCCATGTCGGCGTCTTCAACGACCCGCTCGTCGAGTGCCTGAGCTGTCACAAGCGCCACAGGCAGGACCACTTGCAGGAGGCGTACGCCGAGAAGAACAAGCTCGACGACCCGGACTCCGTCGCGATGACCGAGATCGCGTGCCCCGACTGTGGCACCAAGGGGCAATGGACCGAGCCCCGCGACTTCAACATGATGCTCAAGACGTACCTCGGCCCGATCGAGAGCGAAGAGGGTCTGCATTACCTGCGCCCCGAGACCGCTCAGGGCATCTTCGTGAACTTCGCAAACGTGCTCACCACGTCCCGCAAGAAGCCGCCGTTCGGCATCGGCCAGATCGGTAAGAGCTTCCGCAACGAGATCACCCCGGGCAACTTCATCTTCCGCACGCGTGAGTTCGAGCAGATGGAGATGGAGTTCTTCGTCAAGCCGGGTGAAGACGAACAGTGGCACCAGTACTGGATCGACTACCGCATGGACTGGTACACCGGCCTCGGCATCAACAAGGACAACCTGCGCCTGTACGAGCACCCGCAGGACAAGCTGTCGCACTACTCGAAGCGCACCGTCGACATCGAGTACCGTTTCCACTTCCAAGGCAGCGAATGGGGTGAGCTCGAGGGCGTCGCGAACCGCACCGACTTCGATCTGTCCACCCACGCACAGCATTCGGGTGCCGACCTGAGCTTCTTCGACCAGACCACCAGCGAGCGCTACACGCCGTACGTGATCGAACCGGCTGCAGGCCTCACCCGGTCGCTGATGGCATTCCTCGTCGATGCCTACACCGAGGACGAAGCGCCGAACGCCAAGGGCGGCGTCGACAAGCGCACCGTGCTGCGCCTCGACCGCAGGCTCGCACCCGTCAAGGCGGCGGTGCTGCCGCTCTCGCGCAACGCGGATCTCAGCCCGAAGGCCAAGGATCTCGCCGCTCGTCTTCGTCAGAACTGGAACATCGAGTTCGACGACGCCGGTGCGATCGGTCGCCGCTACCGCCGCCAGGACGAGATCGGCACGCCGTTCTGCATCACCGTCGACTTCGACACTCTCGAAGATCAGGCCGTCACCGTCCGCGAGCGCGACACGATGGCGCAGGAGCGCGTGAGCCTCGATCAGGTCGAGGGCTACCTCGCGCAGCGTCTGATCGGGTGCTGATCGCCGGTACTCGAGCTGGTGATCCCAGGCACAACAGCAGAAGTCAGGCCCACCGCGTCGACGCGGTGGGCCTGACTTCTGCGTCTACTGCGACCTTCCGGTCTGCGCTGTGATGGGCTCGGCGAGTCCTCGCTCGTCGCACTCCGTCTGAAGTCGGGCGAGCGTCTCGTCGAGACCGGCGCCCAGTCGGGGGCCGGGGGTAAAGGTTGCGGGAAGGTTCCGCATTCCCTGGATGATCCCGATGGTCTCGTAATGCACGGCCTCGGTGGGGTCGCAGTGGAAGTCCGGCATTCGGTCCAGCACCGCCACGAGCATCCGTTTGAACACCGTTCGCGCTACGTTGGATCCGATGCAGCGATGAATCCCGAGTCCGAAACTGAAGTGGCGGTTTCCTTTCCGTTCGAGATCGACGTTGTGAGGATCGTCGAACAGTGCGGGATCACGATTGGCCATCGCCCACGAGAGCCACAGTCGTTCGCCTTCTTGGAACTGTGCTCCTGCGTATTCGCAGTCGGCCGAGAAGGTGCGTCCGTCTCCGGGGGCGGGTGTGAAGAATCTCAGGAATTCCTCGGTTGCGGAGTCGAGCAAGGTCTCCCGCTCGCGGCTGAGTAGTTCTCGCTGGTCCGGGTTGTGTGACAGCCATTCGAGTGAGTGTGCGGTGAGTGCGGTCGTCGTATCGAATCCGCCGCCGATCAACAGCGACAACATGCCGAGGACTTCCACATCGGGCGGGTTCTCGCCGTCGATATCCGCATGCACCACCGCATTCACCAGTCCGGGGCGTGGATCCACGCGAGCTTGCGCGACGGCGGCGTAGAGGTCGGCTCCCATCGCGCGCTGCAGGTCGGCGACGCGGGCTCGATCGGGAGAGTCGGGCGGCGTATACACCGACGCATGCACCGGTTCGTTGTAGATCGCCCATTTTGCGAGCGGGATGCCGAGCATCCCGAGGGTGAGCACCGCAGGCACGACATTCGCGAGATCGTCGACGAAGTCGATCCGTCCGGTGGTGATCTTCTCGTCGAGACATGCGCGGACCACCTCGTCGATGACCGGAATCCATCGTTTGACAGCCGCCGGTGAGAGGTAGGGGTTCAGCGTCTGGCGGTAATACCGATGCTCGGGCGGGTCCATCTCGAGCATGCCGCCGCGTGCGCCGTTCGGCAGCTCCCCGGTGGGAATCGTGATGCCACGGTAGCCGCGGCGGACGCCCTGGACGTCGTTGTCGTTGGAGATGTCCTCGGACCGGGCGAGGTGGAACACCTCATCGGCCCCGGCCGCGACCCAATGCCCACCGTGGGTGTCGGTCCACGCAATGGGACAACCCGAGTGCATGTCCTTGGTGATCGACTCGAACTGTTCTCGATACGCGGGGGCGTGTCGATCGAAGTGGATGCGATTTCTGCCGGAATCCGTCTGCGTCACGACAAGGAGCTCCTCACGTGGAATGTGGCATTCGTCACCTATTCGGGGGTTGACCGGCAAGCTACCAGGGTTCTCCGAAACAAGAAAGCAATTCGATGGCTGCGAGAGCGATATTCTCCGATACTGCGGGCTCGGCGTGTTCTCTAGAAGCGGCCCCCGCTCGACCCGCCGAAACCACCCCCGCCGCCGAAACCACCCCCGCCGCCGAAGCCTCCGCCTCCGCGGCCGCTGTTCAGGACGCTGTTGATGAGGATGCCGCCGAGGATCGCGCCGGTCATGTTGCTGCCCGACGAGCCCCCACCCGGCGGTCGCTGCTGCCGGTCCCATTTCTGCACGTCGTTCTGAGCCGATCGCAACGCCTGCGCGGCCAGGCTCGCGGCGGCGTGAGCGTGCTGCAGGGCGGCAGCAGAATCCGATTGCGCCAACTGCTGTGCCGCCTCCAGATGCCGCTCTGCCTCCGACAACCGGGTACGGGCCTGCGCTCCGACCGCACCGCGCCTCGTGCCGATGAAATCCGATGCGGCGGTGACCTGTGCTTGTGCCGCTGCCAGGTCCTGCTCGAGGCGTCGGCGGGCCTGTTCCGCGGCTTCCTGCGCTTCGCGGGTCTGCGCGCGCAACGCATCGAGTCGTGCATCCGTTTCCACCACGCGGGTGAAACTGCCCAGCGGGTCGTTGTGCTGCTCGGCTCGCGCACGATCGAGCGCGTCCTGTGCCGCCTTACGCGCTTCATCGAGGTCCGGGCCGCCCGCCGATGAAAGCTGGGCGGCGTCCGCGATGCCCTGCGCCGCATCCTCCATCGCTGCGGGAAGGGTCGCGATGGCCCGCCGGATGTCCTCGGCAGCATGGTCGACGGAGTCGAGCAGCGTCGTCGCATGGCCCAGGCCGCCCTCGGCTTCGCGGATGGCGCGTACCGCGTCGCCCTGCTCGCCTGCGGGTCGCGCGACCGCGGTCCGGCCCTCGTCGATCGCCTTCTCGGCGAACGAGATTTCCTCCCGCGCGAGCGCGACATTGTCGGCGACGGGCGTCAGCGCACCGGCAGGGAACTCGCCGCGCAGCTGGGTGAGGACCGTCTCGGACCGGGGGAGTCGAGCTCGCAGCCCGATCGCGCGCTGGGTCAGCGCGTCGAGGCGTTTCGGGGCATCGAGAAGCAGGTTGCGCATGGTGTCGAACGCCTCGACCTGCGCGTCGAGATCGTTGTTTGCCTTACCGCACGACGAGATCAACTGCACGAGCATGTCGCGCTGCTGCTGCGGGGTCTCCGGGATGTCGTCGTCGAGACGCTGCCTGATCTCGAACGCGGAAGTCAGAGCAGCTCTGGCCTGCTCGTAGGCCCGGTCGAACGGTTGCACCGCGGACGGCCCGAACTCACCACGCGCCAGTTCGAGTGCTTCAGAACTCGATCGCACCGCGTTGTCGGTCTCCACGAGCACTTCCTGCGCGTACAGTTCGAGACCCTCTAGCGGCAGCGAACGCAGGCTGTCCACGTCATTGGGGTCGATCTGGGCGGCCTGCGCGGCACCGGCCTCGGCGCGCTTGCTCTTCGACCGGCGTGAGTACAGGTACACCCCGCCGGCACCTGCGGCGATGACACCACCGCCGACCAGCAGCGTCGTCACGGGTGCGTTCGAGGGGGTCAGGGCGTTGCCGAGTCCTTCGGAGGCTGCCACTGCGGCTCCCGCCCAGTCGCTCGTGCGCAACGCCGGCGTGACGTCGTTCGTCGCGATCCGGTCGCGTTCGGACGAGGTGATCTCGGAGCCGTTCGGAGTCCACAGTGCGAAGTCGCGATCGTCGGTCGCGACAGCGAGCAGGGCGGTGTCCGAGCCGAATCCGCTGGCTCGCGCGGTCGTCTGGACCCAGCTATCGCGGTCGTACCCGTCGAACGTCGACACGTACGTGACCCAGAGTTGCAGCTGATGCTCGTCGTACAACACATTCGTCGCAGCCTGGATGCGGGCGGTGTCGTCATCGCTCAGCACACCCGCTGTGTCGGTGATCGGTTGCGGAAGCCGCGAGGGCGGCTCGGCGGAGGCCAGGGCCGGAGCCATCAACCAGGCTGCGACCGCGAGCAGGACGGGAATGAGGGCGAGTGCGGCAGGCGTGAGATGCCGTTGCGCGGCCGATGGGTGAGCCATGGGACGAATCTATCGGTTTCACGCGCCCGGATGGCTCCGTGGTGCGTGTCAGCACGGGCGCCCGGCGGGGCACTGGCAGAATCGGGGAGTGAGCACCGCATCCCGCCGCCCCGACATCGCCACGAGCGTCGCCGACGACCAGCGCAGTCTCGGGTCTCGACTCGCTCGGTGGTGCCGTCGTCTGATCGCAGGAGTGCTCCTCGCTGCGCTCCTGGTGGTGGGCGGCACGGCAGTGCGGGTGTGGCAGGTTGCGCGCATCGATGACTGGACACCAGCAGACGCCATCGTCGTACTCGGTGCCGCGCAGTACTCGGGAACTCCGTCGCCGGTGTTCGAGGCGCGCCTCGAACAGGCGCGCAAGCTCTACGAACACGGTGTATCCGACACGATCGTCACGGTCGGTGGCAAGCAGGAGGGCGATCTGTTCACCGAAGCGGCCGCGGGCAAGAACTACCTCATCGAGACCGGCGTGCCCGCGGATGCCATCGTGGCGGTCGAGGAGGGGTCCGACACCCTCCTGAGCATCAAGGCGGTCAGCGAGGAGATGAGCGATATGGGTCTGTCCTCCGCTGTCCTGGTGAGTGATCCATGGCACGGCCTGCGTACGCGGACGATGGCACGCGACGCCGGACTCGATGCATGGACCGCACCCACTCGGCAGGGGCCGGCAGTATTCACACGCGAGTCGCAGTTCCACGGCATTGCCCGGGAAACCGGGGCGCTCATCTGGTACCAGATCACGCACTACTCAGCGGATTTCGAATATACGGCCGACCAGTGACCGAGATCGCAACGACGAAGGGCGGTGGGATGCCGGGATACAGCGAACACGACCTCGCGCGACGTGCGGAGGAAGCGCCGAAACGATCGGGACTTGCCGGTGCGGGAGCCGCTGCAGCCGATCGCACCGCCTTCGCGCGCGACCGCGCCCGCGTCCAGCACTGCGCTGCTCTACGCCGCCTCGCGGACAAAACGCAGGTGGTGGGCCCCCGCGACGGCGACACCCCCCGCACCCGGCTCACCCACTCGATGGAAGTAGGCCAGATCGGTCGTAGCATCGCCGAAGGACTCGGGGCCGACCCCGACGTGGTCGACCTGGCAGGACTCGCCCACGACATCGGCCACCCGCCCTACGGGCACAATGGTGAACGCGCGCTCGACGAGGTTGCGGCGCCGTGCGGGGGCTTCGAAGGAAATGCCCAGAACCTGCGGATCCTCACTGCACTCGAACCGAAGATCCTCCATGCGGACGGTACGAGCGCGGGGTTGAATCTCACTCGTACCTCGTTGGACGCGACGCTCAAGTATCCGTGGATCCGCCCCGCACCGGGAGCGAAGTTCGGCGCTTACGACGACGACGCCGACGAACTGGACTGGATCCGCGACGGTGCTCCTGAGCGTCGCCGGTGCCTCGAAGCGCAGATCATGGATTGGTCCGACGACGTCGCGTATTCGGTGCACGACGTCGAAGACGGTGTGATCGACGGTCGCATCGACCTGCGGATCCTCGGCGAAGCCGGATCCGTGGCCGGTCTGATCGCACTGGGCATGAAAGAGTTCTCCGGCCTCGACCCGGCCGAGCTAGAGGAGGCCGCGCAGCGCCTGTTCACTCTGCCTGTCGTGGTCGGGGTGGGAACATACGACGGCACACTCACCAGCTCTGTCGCGCTCAAACGGCTCACCAGCGAACTCGTCGGCCGTTATGCGACGGCCGCGATCAGCGGTACCCGTGCCGCCACCGGCGACGCGCCGATCATCCGTTACGACGCCGACCTGGTGATTCCGTCGATCGTGGCGTCCGAGGTCGCGTTGCTCAAGACCATGGCTCTGCAGTTCGTGATGTCCGACAGTGCTCATCGAACGAGGCAGGCGGGCCAGCGCGAACGTATCCATCGGGTAGCCGAATGGTTGCTGCGAACGGCGCCGGTAGGCCTCGACCCGATCTACGTCGCCGAGTGGGAGGCTGCACCCGATGATGCAGCCAAGGTGCGTGTCATCGTCGATCAGATCGCGTCCTGTACCGAATCGCGACTGGAGCGGATCGACCGCGACAGTCTCGCCGCGCAGGCCAGTTGGGGCTAGTAGCGACCGCTGCCGGACGGGACGCGATCACGGCCTAGACTCGTCGTCGTGGCCGGCAGAATTTCAGACAGAGACATCGCGGCCATTCGCGACCGCGTTCGGATCGAAGACATCGTGGGCGACTATGTCGCTCTCAAACGTGGGGGCGCCGACTCGATGAAGGGGTTGTGCCCCTTCCACGACGAGAAGTCGCCGTCGTTCCACGTCCGACCCAACCACGGGCATTTCCACTGCTTCGGTTGTGGTGAGGGTGGCGACGTGTACTCGTTCATTCAGAAGATCGAACACGTCAGCTTCGTGGAGGCCGTCGAGCAGCTCGCCGAACGTGTCGGCTACACCCTCAGCTACGAGGGCGGGGGTCCGTCCGTGCAGCGCGATCGCGGTACCCGTGCCCGTCTGGTCGCCGCGAACGCCGCCGCGCAGCAGTTCTACGCCGAACAGCTCCGCAGCCCCGACGCGCAGGCCGCGCGCGACTACCTCACCGAGCGCAGCTTCGACCAGACTGCCGCCGAGATGTTCGGCTGCGGATATGCGCCGGGGGGCTGGGATCAGCTCACCAAGCACCTTCTGGGCCGCGGATTCGAGTTTGCGGAACTCGAGGCGGCGGGATTGTCGCGGCAGGGGCGTCGCGGACCGATCGACCGGTTCCACCGCCGGTTGCTCTGGCCCATCCGCAATCTCGCAGGCGATGTCATCGGATTCGGTGCCCGCAGGCTCTACGACGACGACACCATCACCGCCAAGTACATGAATACGCCGGAAACGGTGCTGTACAAGAAGTCTCAGGTGCTGTTCGGTCTCGACCTCGCGAAACGGGAGATCGCCAAGTCGCATCAGGCGGTGATCGTCGAGGGCTATACCGATGTCATGGCCATGCACCTTGCCGGGGTGAAAACCGCTGTTGCGTCGTGCGGTACCGCGTTCGGCGATGAGCACCTCGCGATGCTGCGGCGTCTGCTCATGGACGACAGCTACTTCCGCGGCGAGGTCATCTACACTTTCGACGGTGACGCTGCCGGGCAGGCCGCAGCCATGAAGGCGTTCGAGGGCGACCAGAAGACGGCAGCGAAGACGTACGTCGCGATCGCACCGGAGGGAATGGATCCGTGCGAGCTCCGGCAGGCGTCCGGCGACACCGCTGTTCGTGATCTCGTTGCGCGGCGCACCCCGATGTTCGAGTTCGTCGTGAAGTCGATCCTGCTCGAACACGATCTCGACACGGCGGAAGGACGCGTCGAAGCGCTCCGTCGCTGTGTACCGGTTGTTGCCCAGATCAAGGACCGCTCCCTGCGGGACAATTATGCGGTGCAACTGGCCCACTGGGTGGGCTGGGACGACATCCCCATGGTTCGCCGCCGAGTCCAGGAAGAAGCGCGTCGCGGGGGCAGCCGGACATCAGCGCCCAGATCTCGGGCCGTCGCGGTCGACAAGAGTTCCTCGTCGCAGGAGTCGGCGATGCGCCGTCCCCGGCCGGGTGATCCTGCGCTGTGGCCGCAACGTGACGGCCTCAAGGCTGCGCTGCAGTATCCGGGTATCGCGGGCACGGTGTTCGATTCGTTGCCCGCCGAGACGTTCACCGACCCTGCCTATTCTGCCGTGCGTGAGGCGATCGCTCGCGTAGGAGGCGTGGGTTCGGGAATGGGCGGTGCCGAATGGGTCGACGCGGTCGGTCGCGCCGCAACCGACCCGGTTGTGCACTCGCTGGTGACGGAACTCGCAGTCGAGCCGATCCCTGCGGAAGAGGACCGCATGCCCCGCTACATCGGGGGAGTACTCGCGCGTCTGCAGGAAGTGTGGGTAGGTGAGCAGGTCGCAGAGCTCAAATCGAAGCTGCAACGCATCTCGCCGGCCACGGAGTCGGACGAGTTCCATGCGCTGCTCGGCGACCTCGTCGCATTGGAACAGTATCGGCGTAGCCTGCTCGACCAGGCCATCGGAGATGCGGGCAGCGATGGCCTGGCCGGCTGACGCTACTTCTTGAGCTGATCTCGCGGGATCATGACCGTCGTCGTCTCGTCGATCGGCTTCATCGGTTCGAGCTTCGGCTGCGGGTTCAACGAGTCCGAGAGCTTCTGACGTCCCACCTCGATGGCTTTTTTGGTGACCGGACTGGCGGCCACCGCCTTGGCGGTCTTGCTGATCTGTTCGTATCGGGCTCGGCCTGCCCGGGTGCCGAGCACGTATCCCGCGGCAACCCCGACCAACAATCCCATCAATGTGTCGTCCTTCCACCCTGTGTGCGCGTCTTCTCCATCCTGCCCGATGACGCTCCGCATGCCCACACGCAGGCGATTTGGTGCTGCGGTGGGAGGGGCGCTATGGTTTTTCACGCACCGGGGGAAACGCCCCGGAGCACCGCAGGTCAATCCCCTGTAGCTCAATTGGCAGAGCATTCGACTGTTAATCGAAGGGTTGCTGGTTCGAGTCCAGCCGGGGGAGCGCACAAAATCCTTCCACCCCACGCGGGGTGGGAGGATTTTCTGTTTCGGTGCCTTTCAGATATGACGTATCAGGCACAGCGGCCAGGTTCGCGACTTTCCCCCATGTTCTCGGGTTTCCTCGCGTCGACAACCTGAGGAGACCCGAGTAAGCGGAGGAAGGTTTCTCAGCGGGTCGCGACCCCCGATGCGTCGGAAGGTATCTGCTGCCGGGTACCATGCGTACGCGCTGTCCGGTACGGGATAGCGCTCTGCGGCGACGTGTCGCTGCGGAGGGGCGGTAGCTCAGTCGGTTAGAGCCGTGGACTCATAATCCATTGGTCGCGGGTTCGAGCCCCGCCCGCCCCACGTCAGAGGATGTTTCGGTCCACCTCGGTGGACCGATCCATCGTTTATTCATCTTTTTCGGCCACGACGCGGTCCAACAACTGGGCCACTGCGGCGTGTGTCCGGCCACGAGACATGTACCGATCCATGGTCATCGAGACGTGTCGGTGCCCGAGGTGATCGGCTCCGACGCGAGGCGACAGGCCCTCCTCGTCGATCAGCGTGGCAACGGACTTCCGGAAGCTGTGGGTCGTGGTGTCCTCGACTCCGAGGTCGTCGCGGACCTTGCGCCACTGCTTGCCGAAGTTGTTCGGGTCGCGCAGGGTGCCGGCCGTCGACGGGAAGATCACTCCCAGGGCTCCGTGCTGTGGTTGATCCGCGCGCCGTTTGAGCACGTCCAGCGCGAAGAGCGGCAGCGGGATGGTTCGTAGTCCGGCGGCGGTCTTCGTCTCCTCCACACGCCGGAGCCCGACGCCCTTGGCTCGCACCACCTTGCCTGTCACCGTGACCGTCCCTGCGTCGCCGTCGACGTCTACCCATCGGAGAGCGAGCAGCTCCGAGCGTCGGAGTCCGGTCGCGATGAGAAGCGTGATCGGGTCGACGAGATCGTTCGCCTTGCAGTACTCGGATTCATCGAGGGCGATCAGAAGCGTTCGCAGCTCGTCAGCGGTGAGGGCGCGAGCACCCTTCGGTGGTCTCTTGGACTTGATCGGGGAGACATCGCGGACCGGGTTGCTATCGAGGGCGCCCGCGAGGACCGCAAGGCCGAGCGCGCCGCGGAGGATCGTCTTGGCCTGCCGCGCCATCGTCGCCCCGTGCGCCTTGCTCATCGCCCGTATCGCGGTGTCGACGCGGCGGGCGGTGGCTTCGCCTACCCGGACGCCGCCGAGTTTGCCCTCGAGCTTCCCTGCCGCGAACTTGTAGGTGTCGATGGTCGCGGCCGCTCGGCCTTCTTCTTCGAGGCGAGCCAGGTAGGTCCGAACCAGCGCCGCAATCGTCGTTGAGCTCGTCACCTCGTCTTCGCTGGGTGTGCGTCGAGAGTCGAGGTGCTCGAGCAACTCGTCTTCGGCGAGCTTGCCGTACTGGTCGCGTCGACCGGGCGGCGTCCGGCGCTCGACGATGCGCACCATGCCGTCGTCGTCACGGAACCTGCACCGAGCGAGCCATACTCCCTTGCCGAGATCCTTGCGCGTGATTTTCCCGTGCTGCCCGATACGCAGCGGGGGTCTACCCCTCGGCATCGCCGTCGACCTTCCGATGTTCCTCGACGAGGATCCCGCGTCGCTTGGCCGTCGCGATCCACCGGGAAGCCGTCTGCTTCGTGAGCCCGTACTCGCGGGCTAGGACAGCGATCGGCTTCTGTCCCGTGGCCATGCAGAATGCGAAGATCTGCGAAATCGACTCGAGAGCTTCTTCTGTAGGCCCGTCGTCGACGAATTCAGTTGAAGGCCAGGAAAAATCGATTGATCGGAACGACTCGCCATCCGGAGTCGGTTCGATGGCTTGCACGACGTTGAGTTTCTCTGCGGCCAGTTCGACCCAGCTTCCTACGGGGATGCGGCGCAGATGATCCGAGGTGATCGGCGGACCGCCTTCGGTTCTGACGGCGCGCAGTTCGGTGCACGCGAGCCGGCCCTCGACCACATCAATTTCGAGTTCGACGTGGTGCTCGATCGGCTCAATGTCGTCGTTGGTTGCGGTCGCGGTGACTCGGGCGGGTACCTGAGCGAACAGGCGGCCGCCATACAGTGACCAACCGGAGTTCTCGGGAAGCGGACCGTTTGTCGTCGTGAAGCTCGGCATGCCGACCAGTTTGACACATTGCGAACAGTCCCGACAGGGAGTCTTGAATCCTGATTCTCAACGTGCTACTTCTTGTCGGGACAGTTCGCGACTAGTCTCACTGGAGGGCTTGTAATGCAGACGAGTGACGATCGTTGGATGACGAGGCAGGAAGTTGCCGACCGGTTGAAGGTGCCGGCGAAGACGCTTGCGCAGTGGGCGAGCCAGGGGAGAGGGCCACGCTTTGCACGCATCGGCCGGCACGCGCGCTACAAGCTCAGCGATTGCATGGCGTGGGAGGAGGAGCAGTTCGCAGACGGGTCTCGATGATGGCCGCCGCTACGAACATCGTCGCCGGTGGGGGAGTTGGAGCTCAGAATCCCACCGACGGCGCGTCGAACCGAACCAATCACCAGAATGGCAGTTCGCCTGTGACCGTACCTCTGACGGGCGCGCTGCGCCAGACCGAACCAGTGTTCGTGCGCTGACGAAAGCTGTTTCTCTACAGCGCTATTGACCGTCACCCCGAGGAGTCGGGATCCGTTGGAGTCCGGCTTCTCGGGGCTGTCAGAAAGACATGGGTATGCCAGACAATCGCAGGTCTCCTGCTTCACACGCGACTGCCCTCGATCGGCTTCGGGAGCGTTGGGTCGAACACGGCCTTGTGTGGCGAGGCGGTGCCGGTGGCACTGCGTCGGCGCAGGCCCCTGGGCATTCGACCGCCGACAGGTCTGTGACCTTTCGGCAGATCGCGGGCCAGGTGCTGATGAACTCGCATGCTGACGATAAGTCGGCTGTCCTCGACGCCCTCGGCCTCACCCTGTCCGATCTCTTCGACAACCCGGCCGGTACGACCTACAAGTACCGCGACGGCCGCACGGTGTTCCGGAGCTACGACGACCGTGGGCGAAAGCGATTCAGTCAATCAGGAAATACGAAGGGCCGGGATCTCTTCCGCGTCGAGTGCCTCGACGACCATAGGACCGGTGTGCCGGTGTACGTCGTCGAGGGGGAGAAAGACGTGCTGGCAATCGAATCCGTGGGTGCTGTCGCGGTTTCGCCCGCGATGGGTGCGGGCAAGGCCGGCTTGTTCGATTGGTCCCCACTGGCCGGCCACACCGTGGTGATCGTCGCCGACGACGACGGGCCCGGCCGTAAACACGCTTTGCAGGTGTACGAGATCGTCGATCGGGTCGCTGCAGGTGTGGCGATCGTGCACGCGGCGACCGGCAAAGATGCGGCAGACCACATCGCGGCCGGTCACGGCATCGAAGAGCTGGTGCCGGTCGACGTCGGCGGCAAAGCAGGTCGACGATTGAAGGTCACGCGTGGTTCGGACGTGAAGCTCCAGCGTGTGCGCTGGGTGATGGAGGATTGGATTCCCGCCGGGTCGCTGACGCTTCTTGCCGGTAGGGAAGGTCTCGGCAAGTCGACGGTCGCCGCTGCCCTTTGCGCGCAGATCACCCGCGGGACGCTCGAAGGTGAACTGCATGGCACGCCACGGAACGTGCTGTACGTGCACTCTGAGGATTCTCGGGAGTTCACTGTCGCACCGAGGCTGAAGGCTGCCGACGCTGATATGGACAGAGTGTTGTTCGTCGATGTGGAGACCGCGCACACGGATGCCGGCACTCTCGTCCTTCCGCTCGACAATCTGGCGCTGGAGCAGATCGTTGCGAAACAGCACGTGGCGTTCGTGGTGCTCGATGCGGCGACGTCGTCGATGTCGTCGGATCTGTCAGGTCGGGACGATCGGGCGGTGCGGCAGTACCTCGAGCCGCTCGCTCAACTCGCTGCCCGACAGGGGTGTGTCGTGTTCGGGCTCTGTCACTTCGGCAAACGGGACGGAGCGGATACGGGCAAGTTGATCCTCGGTTCGATCGCGTGGTCGCAGGTGGCGCGGTCGGTACTTTCGGTCGCCAAGGACGACGATTCGGGGCATCTCTTCGTCACCAACACCAAAGCAAACCTCGCACCGCGGGTCCGGTCGATGGAAGCGGAGATCGTTTCGACCACCGTCCCGACGGATGACGGAGAAACCGAAGTGGGCGCACTGCGGTGGCTGGGGGAGACGAGCCTCGACGCTCGCGAACTACTTAATGGTCCCGACGAGGACGCGGAGGAACGTGACGAGATCACGACGGTGATCCGCGGTTACCTGATCGAGCGCGGGGGATCGGCGCCGGCCGCTGATGTGCTGAAGGTGACCCGCTCGGCCGGACTGGTGGACAACGCGGTGAAGAAGGCGCGGAAGCGCGCGGGAGTTCGTACCGAGCGACGAGGATACGGGAAGGGCGGGTCGTGGGTGTGGACCATAGAAGCTGCCATAGGTACCAATGATTCCGACACAGGAAAGCGGGAATCTTAAGGTATCTATGGGGAATCGCACCAGTAGGTCGACCGGTGGGGCGAAGGATCACAAGGAAAGCGAAACTGCATATCAACGCGTCGACCGGCCTCGCTCAAGTGGGCATCGGAGGATGTCGTCGTACCGGCGGGAGGAAACCCTGACCAGGGGCAATCGCAGCAAGTCGATCGACTACGCTCAGCCAAGTTCGCATTCGGGTACAGGTGGGAGTGACCGTGACGTACATGGATAGCAGCACGTGGACACGGACGTTGGCAGAACAGGCTGATGACCCGCACACGGATGCACGTGCGCAGCTTCGACACGGGTACGAGCAATTCAGGCGCCGAGTGGAGCCATTGGCTAGCGAAATTTCGCTAAGTGTCCCCGGGTACACCGATCACTCAATTCTCCACTGCGATAGCTTATGGGATATTACGGATGTCGTTGCAGGAGTCGAGTACCCTTTGACGCCCGCAGAGGCGTTTGTTTTAGGTGGTTCCTTCCTTATCCACGACCTCGGAATGGGACTTGCAGCGCACGAGCAAGGGATAGCGGGAATTCTAGAGGACGAAGAGTGGATCGATCTCTTAGCATCCTTGTATCCGAATAATTTTGAAGCTCTTCAGGCTCAGGCGCGTCGTGATATCAGAAACAACCCTAACTGGGATGGACTTACAAGTCAGGAAATTAAGCATGCGCTAACAGTGTTCTTGCGTGATCATCATGCCGAACAAGCGGAGCGCATTGTTACCCAACAGTGGTCTTTGAGTAGTGAAGAGACCTTCTACCTGCTGGAGGACAGTGAACTGCGTCATTGGTATGGACAGTTAATCGGGAGGCTGGGGAGAAGTCATTGGCAAGATGTTGAATCACTACCTGATGCGTTTTCGTTGCCCATAGGCGCACCACCCAAGCTTCCGCCAGAATGGACTGTCGATCCTCTCAAAGTCGCGGGAATCTTACGCTGTGCAGATGCGGCTCAGGTGGACGCGCGACGTGCTGATCCTTTGCATACACCATTTCGACGTCCGCAAGGAGAATCACGCCACCATTGGCTGTTTCAAGAGCGTATGTTGTACCCGCAGCTCCAAGGTGATCGATTGGCCTATACAAGTAGCACTCGATTCGCCGCAGACCAGGTCACTGCGTGGTGGCTGGCATTCGACACGATCCAAATGATCGACGGTGAACTTGCCAAGGTGGACGCGTTGTTCGCTGATCTGAATCGACCGCGTCTTGCTGCGAAGTCTGTGGCTGGCGCACATGCGCCGACGCGGTTTGCAAAGTATGTACCGACTGACAACTGGATGCCGATCGATGCCAGACCGACGATTTCCGACACACAGGCCGTGATCAGAAATCTAGGCGGAAGCGCCCTATACGGAATGAATCGCGCGGACGTCGTAATTCGAGAGCTTCTCGCAAATGCAGTGGATGCAACGCGTCTAAAGCGATTGGCGTATTCCGACGAGTACTTCCCGCCAATTCGTGTATTTCTCGACAAAGACGAGAGGGGAGACACAGTTGAAATTCGCGATTTCGGCATCGGGATGACATCGGACGAAATGGTTGCATATCTCTGTGACTTCGGACGGTCGGGTTGGCGTGGGCAATTGACGAGGCAGAATCACCCCGGCGCGTTAGCTGCCGGGTTTAAATCGACCGGCCAGTTTGGCATCGGATTCTATAGCGCCTTCATGATCTCCGACGATGTAATGGTCACGACCCGCGCCGCGAATCTTGGTCCAAATGACACGATGGTGTTGCATTTTACAAACGGCCTCCAATCGCGACCAATTATGCGAGCTGCTGAACGTAAGGAGCGGCTCATGCAACCGGGAACAAAGGTCACGCTCCGTCTCCATGAGAACTGGGACGCGCAAGATTCCGATGGCGTAAGGCGAAGGTACTTGCGTCCAGCGGATATGGCTGACGGGATACAGCATCTTGCGTTAATGTGTGACGAATCGATTGAGCTTGTAACGCCGGACGGATTTCATCGTTTATGCGTTGATGGTCATTCCTGGTCTGAAATGTCCGCGAATGAGCTGTTCGACCATCTTGTGGGCGTCGCCTCGGCGCCGTCGGGCGCAGCTATTGCGAAAGAGAAGGAATTATTTATAAGTCGCGTTCGCCCGCTTTATGGTGCCGACGGCTCGGTCCAGGGGCGGCTCTGTTTAGACCTAGGTAGCGAGTTTCGTGTGCTCGGGCATTATTTGCAAGATGTTCCTGGGGGTATATATTGTGGCGGATTTTACTCGGGCGAGATTATCGATGTCGTTGGAGTGCTGGCGGGGGAGCCCACAACGGCTGCAAGGGATTTAGCTTTCCCGGCTGTAGAGGACGAAGAGATTTGTCGGTGGTTCCGGGAACAAGTCGAGTTGCTCTCTGGGGAAGATCTTCGAGAGTTGGATAAACTGAAGCTTGCTGCCTGGTCGATTAGTATCGGGGAAAGACTCGACGAATTTCCGTTTGTCGTGGGTCGAGATGAACTCCTATCCCCTGAGCAATATGTAAGGTGGGTGGGAGACCGTTCTGAGTTTGTTGTGCTCGACACCGTAAACGATCCGATCGATATTGGAGATGGTCGTCGAGTTTATCTCCATCGCCCATCTCACTCATTGCATGAAATTCCAGAAGGTGTGCTCGCTGATCCTGGCTATACGGAGTTCGGCATGTCATATTTTGTTTACGATATGGATGGATGGATGTTGAATGATCTGCCGACGCCTAAGCCGATGCCATATGGGGACACGGCGACGTGGTGGTACCACAATTATGGCAACGTTCAAGGTGAGATAGTCCGTTTGGCTGCGGAAGCGTGGGATTCGTCTGTTGAAGAAATACTCCTTCTCGCGGAGTGGAGCTCGCGTGATGAAAACGGATCCGGAGGTTTCGAAATAGACACTATTGACGGTCGAAAAATTCGGCGATCTGGGGTGACCTTCAGGCGGCCTTCGTAGGACTCTAGGTGTGAGCCCCTCAGTGCGCGATATTCCAGATCAGGTCTCTGGTTATGCCTCCGCGGCGTGTGTCGTGCAAATAGGCGAGATATCGACGTACCGTCGACATCTCGCCTTCGGTTGCAAGCTCCCTGACGCGGTAGTTTGAGAGTCTCGTCCTTGGCTGGGCTTACCCCTCCGATCATCGCGATTCCGACATGGCTTCATCCGGCGGTGTTGACGTTACTCATCGAATACCCATCGTTTATGCACGAGAAAATCTTGGAACGGGTCGGGGTCCTACAGAACTTGACGAGAAGGAATCAGTCTCGCCTGGCCGATCGTTCGAGATGTAGGAGGATTCGACGCGACCAGCGGGTTGGTAATCCATTGGTCGCGGGTTCGAGCCCCGCCCGCCCCACATCTTCTCCACATCTTCGCGTGCTTTGCTGTCGGATGTGATGGTGACGGCGTTTCGGTGGGCTGCGGCAGTTCTGGCGGGTCTCGCGACCCTGGTCGGCGCGGTAGGGGTTGCACTGCACTACAGCACCTCCTCGTCGCGGCTCCCGGTCTTGGCGGCATCCGCGGCGTCGTATCTCATGGTGGGTGCTGTAGTCGGCGCGGTGGTGTTCGCGCTACTGCGGTACCGCGTCGCTACTGCCGTCGCGCTGCTGATCGTCGTCGCCGCAGTGTGGATCCAGGCGCCCCGGTACGTGGGGGAATCGGCCGGTGGCGGGGGAGAGGTGCTCACCGTGATGCAGGCGAACGTCCTCTTCGGCGAAGCCGACCCGGCAACGGTGACCTACGAAGTCGAGGAGCGCCGCGTCGATCTGCTGACGGTCAGTGAGCTGACACCCGAAGCGGTCGATGCATTCGAGCGCGCGGGTCTCCATCGGATGTTGCCGTATCACTTCGTTGTTCCGGAGCCCGGTGCTGGCGGGACCGGCATCTGGAGCCGGTTCCCGTTGTCCGACGAAGCCGAGTACGACGGCTTCGTCATGAACCAGGTGTCGGCGACGGCAGACGTGCCCGGGACCGGCCCCGTCGCCGTCTACGCGTTCCATCCGGTGCCGCCGGTCTACGACACGCACGTGTGGGCCGACGAATTGTCACGTCTGCAAGCGATACTCGAATCCGCGCCGCCGGTTCCGGTGGTCGTAGGAGCGGACTTCAACGCAACCTATGATCATGCGCAGTACCGCGCGATGCTCACGGGCCGCCTGCGAGACACCGCAGAACAGGTGGGCGCAGGCCTCCTGTACACCTACCCGACCGACAAGCGTATTCCGCCGCTGGTGGGCATCGACCACATTCTTGTTGCCGGGGGACGTGCGACCTCCGTGGAGACCGTCACCCTACCCGGATCGGATCACCGCGCGGTGGTCGCGCAAATCGAACTCGACCGGCCGCCGCGGTGATTCCGTCGGATCACTCCGAGATCCACACGCCGTCGGGTAGCGGTGATCCCATCCCATAAAGACGGACACCGTGTGTCCCGGCGCTCGCGATGGTGGCGGGAGGGGACTGGATGAACCAGACTCCGGGGACGAGTTCGGTCAGCCGCTTCTGGAAGTCGTCGTACGCGGCCTTGCGCTCCTCGATCGTGGTGCCCACTCGACCGGCCTCCAGGGCGGCGTCGAGCTGATCGTCGTCGATACCCGTGGTGTTTCCCTGGGAACTGCTGTGGAAAGCGGACCACAGCGGGCCATCCGGATCCTGGATGTTCGCGGATGAGATGGTCATGTCGAAATCTCGCGAGTTGACTCGTGTCTGCGCCGCAGCGAAGTCGAGGGTTTCCACCTCGACCTCGACGTTGTCGAACGCGCGCAGCTGCGCTTGCAGTGCTTCTGCCGCCGCTCTGGACTCGACCAGGGAGTAGGTCGTGAAGGTGAAGGACAGCGGTTTGCCCTCTGCGGCCAGCTCGTCGAACAAGCGCTGCGCCTCTTCGGCATCGCTCTGCTGAAGTGAGATGTCCTCGTAGAAGGGGGCCCCCTCGGGGAAGAGGGTTTGCGGGACAACGCCGGCGCCTTCGAAAGCAACAAGGTTGACGCCCTCCATGTCGGCGGCCAGGTTCACGGCTCGCCGGGCGCGTTCGTCGTCGAACGGAGCGCGGCGGGTGTTCATGGCGAAGTACTGGCCGCCGCCCATCGGAACGATCTCCGTGTCGAGGCCCATGTCTTCCGCTCTGGAAAGGTTCAGCCAATTCGATTCCGACGCGAGATCCGTGCTCCCGGTGGACAGTGTGTTGAGGCGTTGATCGGCGGCAGGAACCGTGCGCAGGGTGATGCCGTCCAGATAGGGTCGGGGTGCGTCCCAGTATCCGGGGTTCTTGACCAGCTGGATCACGTCTTGGCGGGCCCATTCGGTGAGGGTGAACGGACCTGCTCCCACCGGATTCTTGTCGAACGCCTCCCTGCCCTGTTCGAGGGCTGTCGGCGATGCGATCCAGTTGAGGGCGGACACGAGAAGGGAATTCGGGAAGTTCGGGTTCGGCGACACCAGCGTCACGGTCAACGTCTCTGCGTCGAGGGTTTTCACGTCGGCGATCTGTTCGGCCTGACGGAGCGACGCCGAGCCTCTGCTCGGGTCGCGTAGCCGATCCCAGTTGTACTCGACTGCGGCAGCATCGAGCGGGGTTCCGTCGGTGAACATCAGTCCAGGGCGCAGTTTCAGGGTGAACGTCTGCCCACCGTCGGCGGTCGAGAAATCGGTGGCCATCGAATACTCGATTTCCTGCGTCTCGACATTGTTGGTGATCAACGTGCCGTACAGGGCATTACCCAGCAGCGGGGAGTGCGTCCAGACGTTGGAGATATCCGACGGATCGAGGCTGATCGGCTCCCTGCCCTGGATCGCCTGCAGTGTGCCGCCGGCGACCGGATCGCCTACCGGAGCATCGCTACCACCGGAGCTGTTTCCGTTTTCGGGAGCACCGCAGGAGGTGAGAATCAACGTTGCTGAACACAACGCGGCGACTGCCGCGAAGATGAGACGCCTGTGTCTGATCATCGGTTACCTCTCAGGGGGCGGGCCGCGACGGACCTGGTTGCTGTGGGTGCTGCCGGCGATGTCCGGATCACATCGGATCCCGGTGCGGACCGGCGAGTTGGCCGCCGTCGACGACGAGGGACGTGCCTGTGCAGTACGAGCTCTCGTCCGACGCGAAGAACAGGACTGCGTTTGCGATGTCCTCCGGCGTGCCGAAGCGGGTGATCGGCTGTTTCTGGATCGCCGATTCGAGCCGTGCCTTCACCGCGCCGGTGTGTTTGGCCGTCATCGGTGTCCGGATGAATCCGGGGTGGACCGAGTTGATGCGCACGTTGTGGGGGCCGCCTTCGAAGGCCACGGTTCTGGTCAGGCCTGTGACCGCGAACTTCGATGCGGCATACGACGTCATCCCTTCGACACCGACGAGTCCGTCGATCGAAGAGATGTTGACGATGGACCCGCCACCATGCGCTCCCATGACCGGCAGTGCGGCGCGAATGCCCATCCACACCGACGAGAGATTGAGATCGAGGATCGCGCGATGCCCCTCGTAGACCTCGTCGACGATCTTGCCGACACCGCGTCCGCCTCCTGCATTGTTGACGAGCACATCGAGCGGCGCGAAATGCGCGCTCGTCGTCGCCAGTAGATGCTCCCAGTCGCCTTGGTCGGTGACGTCCGCGTGGACGAACAGGGCAGCCGAGCCCAATTCGTCGGCGACGGTCTTCCCCCGTTGATCGTCGACATCGGCGATGACGACACGCGCTCCCTCACCGATGAACCGCCGCACGGAGGCCTCGCCGATGCCGCTGGCGCCGCCCGTGACCACTGCAACCTTGCCGTGAAGCCTTCCGCTCATGTGAAATTCTCCTCGTCTGTGGGCCCTACGGATGCCGGGATCTGCTCGATGCTCATGCCATGAACGACCCGCCGTTGATCCGCACGACCTGACCGGTGACGAACGAGCCTGCCCCCGAAGCGAGTTGAAGAACGGACAACGCTATGTCGCGGGTAGTGCCGACGACCCCCAGCGGTGACGCCGAGGCCATCATCTGCACATATGCAGCCCGCTTCTCGTCGTCGACGGTGCCGTCGGTGTCGGTCCAGTGCTGGTTGGTCATACCCGTTTCGACCCACCCCGGTGCGATGGAGTTGACCCGGATGCCTGCGGGCGCGAGTTCCAGCGCGAAGGTGCGGGTGGCTTGGAGGACCGCGCCCTTGGACATCGCATAGGTGATCCGCCCGGGGCTCGTGCGGTCGATGATGCTCGAGGTGAGGTTGATGATGCTCCCACCGGACTTCATGACCCGGCCCGCGGCCTGGCATGCGTAGAAAGTGCCGCCCACATTGATCCGGAGGACGCGCTCGAGTTCGTCGGGAGTGACGTCGAGCGCATTTCGCATGACCATGACCCCCGCGGCGTTGACGAGGATGTCGAGTTGCCCGTATTCCGCGACGGTCTCGTCGACCACGCGCGACACCGCTACGGGGTCGGACACGTCCAGCCGGTGTGTGGCGACCGGGGTCTGCTGTTCCTCGCTGTGTGCGCGCGTCTCCGCAAGGCCGGCCTCGTTCACGTCGGTGGCGACGACGTGTGCGCCCGCCGCCGCAAGGACGAGCGCAGTCTCCTGGCCTATGCCACTACCGCCGCCGGTGACGAGTGCGACCTTCCTGGTTACGAGGAATGCGTCGGTGATCGAAGGCATGCCGTCCTCAGTCCTGCGTGGCATTGGAGAAGGCGACGTTCCGGCCGATGTGTTCTTCCTTCATGCCCCATGGGCTCAGTGCCAGCGCACCTCCGTCGACGACGAGGGTTTGGCCGGTGATCTTCGCGGACAGGCGTGACGCAAGGAACAGCACGGCGTCGGCGATGTCGCGGCCACGTGGCGGCGCGAGAGCATTGACGACGTCCTCGCCGAAGGGGACCTCGGGGAGATCCCAGTTTCCGCCTCCGACGTTGCCCGGTGCGACCGAGTTGACCCGCACGCCGTCCTTGCCGTACTCATCCGCGAATGTCTTCACGAGCGACATGACGCCGGCCTTGGCGGCGCCGTATGCAGCGTGGAACCGCGACGAACCGATCCCGTCGACCGAGGTCAGCGCTATGAGCGACCCGCCTCGTTCGTTGGCTGCGAGGTGCGGGACGGCTGCTTTGAAGACGTAGAAGACCTGCGTGAGGTTGACCAGAAGTTGCGCGTTCCACTCGTCGTCGGAGAACTCGGCGGCCTTGCTCCACATGGCCTGACCGACGATGTCGACGCACACATCGAGGCCGCCCATCCGGGAGGCAGCCTCGTCGACCGCGCGACGAGCTCGTTCGGAGTCGAGCACGTCGGCGACGATCGCGAATGCCTTGCCGCCTTCCTCGTCGATCTCACGGACGATTTGCTCGGCCCGTTCGGCGTTCTTGTCGACACACGCCACAGTGGCGCCGGCGCGGGCCAGTTGCAGTGCCGAGCCGCGGCCGTGTCCGGCACGCATCGGCACGAACCCGGCGCCGATGACGATGGCCCGGGCGCCGTCCAAACCTAGATCGATCATGTGGGTGCAACTCTCTTGTCGGTGGAGGGGATGTGCAGGATCAGGACGCCGTGACGAACGATGTCTGTTCTTCTGCGGTGTTCGTGCCGGAACCGATTCGGGTGAACACGAAGTCGTCACGAGTGAAGCCGAGGAAGCGTGTCGCGAGGTCGAGGCCCGGCAGGGGGGTGCTCGTGCTGAGCCTGCCGTGCTCGTTGACGTAGTAGTTCTTCTCCGGGTTCGCGGCGGGATCGAGCCAGATGAGCCTGCTCGCTTCGTCGTCGACCGCGTCGTTGTACTCCCAGAACGCGGCATCGGTGACTTCGGCACAATGATGGCCGTCCTCGATGACGGCAATCATGACCCGGGCGATGTACCCGACCCACGACTCCATCCAGGCGGGAAGGCCGCCGAGTCCTATTCCACCACCCGTCGCCGGTTGCGCGTTGGGACCGTAGAGCACGAACATGTTCGGGAATTCCGGTATGGCCAGCCCCTGGAAGGCGCGGGGGCCCCCGTCCAGGTTCCACCGATCCTCGATGTGAACACCGTCGCGGCCGCGGAAGTCGATGGGCCAGAGCCACTTCGTGACTTCGAATCCGACGGCCGTCAGAACGAGGTCGACCTCGCGGACGGTGCCGTCGGAGGTGACGATACCGGTGTCGGTGAACTTCACGATCCCGTCCGTCACCAGTTCGACGTTGTCGCGGGTCAGGGACCGGTACCACTTGTTGTCCACGACCGGACGACGTGCTGCGGGGGTGTAGTCGGGGATGAGGCGCTCGACGAGATCCGGTCGATCGTCGACCTGAGTGCGGATGTACTGGGTCAGGTTCTCCCGGAGCTTGTCGTTGCTCTCGCTGAACTGACCGCCGGCGGCGCGCCATTCGGGATCGGGCGTGATTGTGCCGCGGGGGTCGGCGGGCTTGAGGGCGGTGGTGCGGGCCCAGTTCCAGTAGTGCGGAATATTGTCGAGCACCCAGCGCATCTCCTCGGTCACCGGTTCGCCGTAGCCTTCGCGCGGTGCGATCCACTGTGGAGTTCGCTGGAACACATAGACCTGGTCGGCGTCCTCGGCGATCCGAGCCAGTAGTTGGACGCCGGTGGAGCCGTTGCCGATGATCGCGGCGGTCTTGCCCTCGACGGTGTGCCCTTCGGTCCACGCGGTCGTATGGAGAATCTCGCCCCTGAAGTCGTCGATACCGTCCGTGTCCAGCCTTTTCGGGGTGGAGAACAGTCCGGTGGCCGTGACGGTGAAATTGCAGGTCACGGTTTCGGGCTCGCCGGTCGCGTCCGTCACGCGTAGAGACCACGTGGCGGTCTCCTGGTCGAAATCGGCCGACAGAACTTCATGTTCGAATCGAATGCGGTCGTATACGCCGTAGGTCTTTGCGACCGTCTCGATGTAGCGGCGCACTTCCGGTTGTCGCGCGTACTGCTCCGACCAGGGATAGTTCTTCACGAAGCTGTATTCGTAGGTGGTACTGGCAGTGTCGACGCGCGCATCCGGGTAGGTGTTGATCGCCCAGGTTCCTCCGACATCCGGACGTCGCTCGTAGATCACGTACGAGATCCCGAGTTGTTCGAGTTGTACGCCCATCGCAACGCCGCAGAGTCCGGCGCCGACGATGACGACGCTGAAGTCGTCCGCGCGCCGGGGACGCTCGCGGCTCCACTGCGAGAAGACCGGAAATTCCTCCAGGGCAGGCATCGTCCGTGCGACGAAGAATTCCTCGTCGGTGAGTTCCTGCCCGAGTGCGAGCTCCATCATCGTGCGTACCCGGTTCTCGTCCAGCCGCTCGGGGACATAGTCGGCAGCTTCCGTTGCCACGAACTTCTCGGCTCTTCGAAGCAGTTCTTCGCGGTGTTCCTCGGCGATGGTCATCTCGAAGGCGGCGCCGCTGCGAATCGGGACGAGTTCGAGTTTCATCGCGGCGAGGGCCGGGTCGCCGGTGGCGTGGAGCAGCGCCAACCGCAAGGCATGGAGATTCGAACTGGCCAGAGCGCGTCGAATGAATGTGTTTTCTTCCACCGGAGTCTCTTTTCAGTATTTCGAAAAGTGTTTCAGGACTTGGTGGAATACGCTAGCGTCAGCTGGTATCGACGTCAACGATCTTCAAGAAAAGGATGTGGATGGCTCTCTCGGCGCGGCGCGCACTCCAAGTGCTCGACTTCCTGACCGCGAATCAGCGGGGCACGTTCACGCTGAGCGAGCTCTCCCGGGCGCTGGATGTGAGTCCCGGATCGATGTTTGCTGTGCTCAAGGTGATGAACGATGAGGGATACGTCTCGCGGCATCCGCGTCACAAGACGTACACACTCGGTCCTGCCGCGGCGGCGGTCGGCCATGCGGCAGCCGACGCCCTCCCCGTCATCGACCTCGCGCGTATCGAGATGGTCAACCTGGCCGAAGCCACGGGTCTCGAATGCTCCGGCACGGTCCAAGTGGGCCGCGACGTGCTCTGCATTGCGGTGGAGGGAAAGCCGACAGGTCGATCGGTCGAGCTTGCGCCGGGGCAGCGCATTCCGCTTCAGCCACCGATCGGACAGCCGTTCCTGGCGTGGATGCCGCCTTCGGAGGGGCGTGAATGGATCGCCGAACTACCCGAGGAACTACAGGAACGCGTCGCCGAATATCTCCGAGCGTACGGTTCGGTGGTGCGGCAGCGGGGTTATTCGATCGGACTCGACGACCTGCGCCCTGGTCGGCCCTCGGTGTCGCAGAAGCTCGCGGAGCGTCCGAACGATCGCGATCTGCGAGAATCCCTGCTGGAGCAGTTCTTCGAGCAACTACCCGACTATGCGGTGCTGGAATTCGAGCCGGACGCCGTGTACAACATAGGAAACATTGCGGTCCCCGTGTTCGATCCCGATGGGCGCGTTGCGTTCTGCCTCACGCTTCTTCACCTCGGTGAGATGGACGGCAGGTCGATTCCCGCTGCCGCGCAACCGGTGATTGCGTCGGCTCAGCTTCTGACTCGTCAGATCGGCGGCCGTGCGCCGAATCATGATTGGGGCGAGCCGCTCTGACGATGTGACAATGAGGATGGTTATGACCGACACAGAACCCGCTTCGACGAGTGGGCGCATGGGCGTCGAGATCGAGGCGCTCGATTCCGCGCCGGTGCCGATGCTGCGGGTGCGGCCCGCAGGCGCTCGACCGGATGCGGCGCTGCTGCATTTCCACGGCGGCGGCTACCGGAAGGGCTCGCCGCAGATCTTTGCCGACAGTATCGCCCGGATTGCGGCGAGGTGCGAGACCCAGGTGTTCGCGGTCGGCTACCGGCTCTCCGGCGAGTGCGCGTTCCCGGCAGCCCTGGACGACGCGGTCACGGCGTACCGGTGGGTGGCTGGATCGGTACCGGGCGATCGCCTCGCGTTGTGGGGCGATTCTGCGGGAGGTGGACTCGCGGCGGCACTGACACTGCGACTTCGGCAGCTCGAGATCCCACTACCTGCCTGCGCGTTCCTCTTCTCGCCGTGGGCTGATCTGCGCAACACCGCGAATAGCTTCCTGGAGAACGAGCACACTGATGAGCGGTTCTCACTGGAGCAGGCAACGGAGGCGGCGGCAGCGTACCTGGGTGGTCATCCTGCGGTGGATCCGATGGTCTCGCCGGTGCTCGGTGACTGGCAAGGTCAGCCGCGACTCATCGTGCAGTGCAGTGATTCCGAGGTTCTGAGGGATGACGCATTGTTGCTGGCGCGCACGGCGGAGGACGCCGGAGTCGATGTACGCGTCAAGGTGCACGAGGGTGTTCCGCACATCTGGAATCTGTCCTACCCCGCGACGACTGCTTCGGAGACTGCGATTTCGTACATGGCGGAACAGCTGGACGAGTTGTTCGGATCGAATATTCGACGCTGAAGGGTTGCCCATGGCCACCGAGAGAATTATGTTCTCGTTGTGCCGGATCTGAATTCTGGTAGGCGACGACGGGGAGGCCGGATTGGCGACGATCGACATGGACGGGGTCCGCGAGCTCGGGCGCGAGCTGAGCAACTGGGGTCGTTGGGGTACCGAGGACCAGCGCGGCACACTCAACCTGCTCACGCCGGCGAAGGTCCGGGAGGCCGCCGCGACGGTCCGGCGCGGGGCGTCGTTCTCGTTGTCGATGCCCGCCGACGAGCACGGTCCCCACGACATCCGGACCAGTGGGCGCTTCAATCCGATCCACACCATGACCCGATATCGCGGTGACATGCCGAAAGGTCAAGTCCTCGAGGTGTGTTCGTCCGAGGACATGCTGATTCTCGGAACCCATTCGACGACGCATTTCGATGCTCTGGCGCATGTCTGGTACGACGACCTGCTCTACAACGGCTTCCATCACGACACCGTCACTGCATGGGGTGCAGAGCGTCTCTCCATTCAGAATCTGGTGGCAGGGGTCGTGTCCCGCGGGATCCTCGCCGACGTACCGCGCCACCTCGGTGTCGATTATCTAGAGCCGGGAACCCGGGTCACGCCGGAGATCCTCGACGCCGTACTGGGCGACGCACGAATCACCGTGTCCGAGGGCGACATCCTGTTGTTGCGTACCGGCACGTATCCGCAGCATCGGCGCGGAGCCGACGTCGGACTGAGCGGATCGCCGGGCCTCACGTGGGAATGCGCCCGGTGGGCTCGTGACCGTGGCATTGCGGCCGTGTGTGCGGACAACCTCGCAGTGGAGGCGCTCGGCGTGAATTCGGGTGGGCCGATGATTCCGTTCCACATGGTCGCGCTCCGCGACATGGGCCTGCTCTTGGGTGAGATGTTCGACTTCGAAGCCCTTGCCGAGGACTGTGCCGCCGACGGCGTGTACGAGTGCATGTTCGTTGCCTGCCCGCTCAACATCCCGGGCGGTGTGGGCTCCCCGCTCAACCCGATCGCAGTCAAGTAGCAGCGCGCTACTCATGGCCGGGCCCGCCGTGAGGTGCCCGATCGGCCGACTCCGAAGCGAGCTGGGCGGGAGGGCCGCCCACGGAACACTCGTGGGCGGCCCTCCCGCTACCGGTCGGTGCTGGTGTTCAGAGCGACAGGATCGACGCAGCCGCGGTACCGGGCGCGCCGTAGACCTGCGCGAGTCCGACTCGCGGGTTACCGGGAACCTGACGTTCGCCTGCGGTGCCGCGGAGTTGGTGGACGAGCTCATGTACCTGGCGGATGCCCGAGGCGCCGATGGGCTCGCCGTTGGCGATGAGACCGCCATCGGTGTTCACAGGTAGCGATCCACCGATCTCGGTGGCGCCCTCGGCGATGAGCTTCTCCTGGTCGCCATCGGCGCACAGGCCCGTCTCGGCCATGTGGATGACCTCGGCACCCGCGTCGGTGTCCTGCAGTTGTGCGACGTCGACGTCCTCGGGACCGATTCCCGCGGCCTCGTACGCGGCCTTCGCTGCGTACACGGTGGGGGAGACATCCTCTTCGGTGGCGGCCCACGTCGCGTGTACTTCGTAGGCACCGTATGTACGGGTGCGGATCGCCGTCGACCGCAGGTATACGGGCTTGTTCGACGAGAACTTCGCCGCGAGATCCCCGCGGCACATGATGACCGCGGCAGCGCCCTCGTCGGGGGCGCAGAACATCTTGGCGGTCAGCGGGTAGTTGAGCATCGGCGACGAGAGGATCTCGTCCAGGCTGAACTCGGTGCGACGGAACGCCTTCGGATTCTTGCCACCGTTGCGGTAGTTCTTCGCGGCTACACGGGCCAAGGTCTCGTGCGAGATGTCGTGGTCGATGACGTACCGGTTGGCCTTCATGCCGAAGAACTTGGTGGTGACGAACTGTCCGTTCTCGGCATACCAGGCCGGAAGACCCAGCATCGCGGGGTCGGCGGTGAAAGCGCCGCGAGGGTGCTTGTCCGTGCCGACGGCGATACCGATGTCGTACTTGCCGGAGCGGATGCCGTCGGCGGTCTGCTCGATCGCGCTGGCCGATGTGGCGCATGCGTTGAACACGTTGGTGAAGGGGATTCCGGTCAGGCCGACCAGTCGGGTGACGGCATCGGTGTTGTCCACTTCGTAGCTGCCGCCGATACCGAACTGGATGTCTTTCCACGCCACGCCCGAGTCTTCGAGCGCGAGTTGGATTGCGTCAGCGGCCATCTCGATGGCCGACTTGGCGCCGAATCTGCCGAACGGGTGAAGGCCCACACCGATGATGGCAACGTCGTTCATAGTTCTTTGGACTCCTCGATCGGGTGTAGGTAGATCAGATCGGCGCGAACGCCCAGGTGACGATGTCGGTTCCCTCGGCGTCCGTGTAGAAGGGCACGAAGGTGAGTTCGAGTTCCATGCCGGGCTTCAGTTTCGATGGATCGTTCTCGGTGAGACGTGCCTCGACGCGGACCACGTCGCCGAGCTCGATGAGGCCGAACGCGAACGGTTCGAAATTCTCAGCGGTCTCACTGCCGGCATAGGGCTGTTTGGGGACGAATCCCTGAGTTGTCCACGCCACGAGAGTTCCGCGGCGGGGGAGCAGCAGCTCGGAGATGTTGGCGCCGCTGCAGCGGGCGCACCGGGGCTGTGCCGGCCACATCGTCGCCGCGCAGTCGTCGCAGCGGCTGCCGATCAGCTGCGGGTCCTCTGCCGGCCATGTGGATACGTCGGGCGCGAGCGCCTTCGTCGTCATATGTCGTCCTCCGTTGTCCGATGCCGTCGCGTCGCTTCTTGCCGCATACCGGCATGGTGTTCACGTTAGACGGAAATGCCATTCTCTACAATGAGAGTGTGCTGTTCGTGTCGGCTACTGAGGTCGGAGCATGGTGATCCGGCCGGACGGCGAGGACTGGACCTGGGTGGTCGAGCGCGCGTGCGCCGACTGTGGGTTCGACCCGGGAGCGATGGTCTACGACCGCATCCTCGACCTCGTGCGCAGCAACTCGGAGCGGTGGCTTGCGGTCTTGTCGCGCGACGATGCCGCACTGCGGCCGAACGACGACTCCTGGTCGGCGCTCGAGTATGCAGCGCACCTGCGCGATGTTGCCCGGGTGTTTCAAGGCCGACTCGAATCGATGCTCGCCCAGGACGATCCGCCATTCGAGGACTGGGATCAGGATGCCGCCGCGGTCGACGACGTGTACGGAGATCAGGACCCCGCGACCGTCGCTCGCGAGTTGACGGAATCGAACGGCAGAGCTGCCGAGGCCTTCGCGGGAGTGCCGGTGGCACTACGTTCGCGGAGCGGGCGACGAGGTGACGGAGCCACGTTCACCGTCGGCACACTTGCGCTGTATTTCGCTCACGAGCACGTCCATCATCTGTGGGATGTGCGGTAACGAAGAATTCCGGTAGAACCTGTTCCAATTCTGGCATTTTGTGGTTAGTGTCACGTGCACAAGCTGCAATGTGATGGAGGGCGTAGCCAGATGAAGACCAAGGGTGCACTGCTGTGGGGACTCAACGAGCCGTGGTCGGTCGAGGAGATCGAGCTCGGTGATCCGGTTGCGGGGGAAGTGCAGATCCGCATGGAAGCTGCAGGCATGTGCCACTCGGATCACCACATCGTCACCGGCGCGACACCGATGCCGTCCTACCCGGTGATGGGTGGCCATGAGGGGTCGGGTGTCATCACCAAGGTCGGTGACGGCGTCGTCGGGCTCGCGGTGGGAGACCATGTCGTCCTGTCCTTCATCCCGGCGTGCGGACAGTGTCCGTCGTGTGCGGTCGGGCAATCGAACCTCTGCGATCTGGGAGCGGGACTCCTCAGTGGCCAGGCGATCTCCGACGGCAGCTACCGCATGCAGGCGCGCGGCGAGAACGTCATCCCGATGTGCCTCCTCGGCACATTCTCGCCGTACATGACGGTCAATCAGACCCAGGTCGTGAAGATCGGCGAGGACATCCCCTTCGAACTTGCCGCACTCGTGGGTTGCGGCGTTCCCACCGGCTGGGGCTCGGCGACGCACATCGCCGACGTGAAGGCGGGGGACTCCGTCGCAGTGATCGGCATCGGTGGTGTGGGTATGAGCGCCCTGCAGGGGGCGGTGGCCTCCGGTGCGCGCCACGTGTTCGCGATCGATCCGGTGCCGTGGAAGCGCGAACAGGCCCTGAAGTTCGGCGCCACTCACGCATACGCTTCCATCGAAGAAGCGATCGTGCCGATCATGGAGATCACGTGGGGCAGGATGTGCCACAAGACCATCATCACCGTCGGTGAAATGACCGGCGATCTCGTCGATCCCTCGCTGACCCTTACAGCGAAAGGCGGCAAGTGTGTCGTCACCGCGATGGGCTACATGGCAGACATGGACGTCAAGTTGAACTCGTTCTTGTTCTCGATGCTGCAGAAGGACCTCAAGGGCAACATTTTCGGCGGCTGCAACGCGCGGGTCGACATCCCGAATCTTTTGGATCTGTACCGCTCCGGTCAGCTCAACCTGGCCGACATGGTCACGCGTACGTACAACCTCGAGCAGATCAACGAAGGCTACAAGGACATGCTCGACGGAAAGAACATCCGCGGCGTCATCCGGTACACCGAAGCCGATTGGTGACCAGGCGAGTGTGCGGGTGATCTCCTGGTCTGACCGGGTGCCCCCGTAGGCTGTTCTGGTGCACAGCCTCTCTCTGATCTCCGGTTGGCCCGTCGATCACGCCGCCGGCGCGGTTCTCACTCGCGACGGCGGCGTTGTCGGCTCCGTGGGTGATGCAGCCGAGGTCTATCCCCTCGCGTCCGTGACCAAACCGCTGGTTGCCTACGCGCTTCTCGTCGCCGTCGAAGAGGGGGCAGTCGACCTCGACCAGCCTGCGGGCCCGCCGGGTTCCACGGTGCGGCACCTGCTCTCGCATGCCTCCGGGCTCGCATTCGGTGACCGGACCGTCCAGGCCGAGCCGGAACGCAAACGCATCTACTCGAGTGCCGGATTCGAGGTCCTTGCGGATCTCGTCGAGAGTGAGACCGAAATCCGGTTCGCCGACTATCTTCACCAGGCCGTGTTCGAGCCACTCGGCATGCGGTCGTCGACGTTGTCGGGGTCGGCGGGGCACGGTGCCAGTTCGTCGGTGGATGACCTGGTTCGATTCGCCGCGGAGCTGTTGAATCCGGTTCTCGTGTCCCCCTGGACCCTCGGCGAGGCGACTCGGGTGCAATTTCCTGGACTGAACGGACTCGTGCCGGGATACGGAATGTTCAAGCCGAACGATTGGGGTCTCGGTTTCGAATTGCGAGGGGAGAAGACTCCGCATTGGACCGGCACAGCGAATTCGCCGCGCACTTTCGGTCATTTCGGTCAGTCGGGAACCTTTCTCTGGGTCGACCCCGAAATCGACACAGCGTGCATAATACTCACAAACCGGGCATTCGGTGAGTGGGCGAAGCCGCTGTGGGCCGAGTTCAACGACGCCGTTCTGGGCGAGATCACAAAAACCTCTGCCGTTCGCTAGCGAAACAGGCGCAACACCGGCACACTGTCGATAGCCGCATTGCGTCGCCTTCAAGAAGAGGTCGTTGGGGAAGACGTCCTCGTCTGATCGGAGGTGAATGTATGCGCGCATCGAACCAGTTCGCGGATGCGACGACCGGGGTGGTCTACGTCCATTCGTCGCCGGCTGCGGTGTGTCCACACATCGAATGGGCATTGGCGTCCACGTTGGACAGCCGCCCCGATTTGACGTGGACAGGCCAGCCCGCGGGGGAAGGACTGCTGCGCACATCAGTGGATTGGACCGGGCCGGTCGGCACCGCAGCCAGGTTGGTCGAAGCATTGAGGGTATGGCCCATGCTCAGGTTCGAGATCACCGAGAACCCGAGCGAGGGAGTCGACGGTGAGCGGTACAGCCACGTACCGCATCTCGGACTGTGGCGCGGCAATACCAGTGCGAACGGCGATGTCGTGATCGGGGAGATGCGCCTGCGGGCGATGCTGGCCTCCTCGGATGTCGAGGGTGAGATCCACCGCTGCCTGGGCACCGCATGGGACGATGAACTCGAGCCCTACCGAAGCGGCGACGACGGCGCCGAAGTCACGTGGCTTCGCCGCGACGTCGGCTGATCGAGATCCACCGACGACACGCGTAGGGGTCAGGGCCTGTCATCTACGGATGACAGGCCCTGACCCCTACGCGGAACTACAGCGGAATGTTCTTGTGCCTGCCACGGCGCGCCGGTGCTGCGGCGAGCGCTGCTGCAAGTGTGCTGCGGGTCTTCGACGGTTCGATCATCTCGTCGACCACACCGATCGACATCGCTCGGCCGACCCCACCTGCCAGCGCCTCGTGCTCGGCTGCGAGACGGTCGTGCAATGCCTCACGCTCGTCGTCGGGCGCGGCGGCGAGCGCCTTCTTGTGCAGAATTCCTACCGCGGCCTTCGCTCCCATGACGGCGACCTCCGACTCCGGCCATGCGAACACCGCGGTGGCGCCGAGTGCGCGCGAATTCATGGCGATGTAGGCACCGCCGTAGATTTTGCGGGTCACGAGCGTCACGCGCGGCACGGTGGCTTCAGCGAAGGCATGCAGAAGCTTGGCTCCGCGCCGCACGACGCCCTCCCACTCCTGGCTCACGCCGGGCAGATAGCCGGGAACATCGACCACGACGACGAGGGGCACGCCGAAGGCATTGCACATGCGTACGAAACGGGCAGATTTCTCGGCACTCTCGGAGTTGAGGCAGCCGCCGAGGCGCAGGGGATTGTTGGCGATGACTCCGACGGTACGACCGCCGAGGCGCCCGAACCCCGTGACGATGCTGCGAGCCCAATTGCCCTGAAGTTCTTCGAAGCTCGATTCCCCATCGACGTTGTCGAGCAGTTCGTGGACGATCGGCCGCACGTCGTATGCGCGACGCGCGGACTCGGGCATCAACGCGCGGAGATCGGTGTCGCCACGTTCGGCGGTTGCAACATCGAATTGACCTTGCTCTGCGAGCATCGACACGAGGCGGCGGGCGCGATGAAGCGCGTCTTCCTGGTCGTGGGCTGCGATGTGTGCGACACCGGATTTCTTGGTGTGAGTGTCGGGTCCGCCGAGTGCCTCCATGTCGACCTGCTCCCCGGTGACGCTCCGCACCACGTCCGGTCCGGTGACGAAGACGCGGCCCTCCGGGGCCATGATGACGATGTCGGTGAGGGCCGGACCGTAGGCAGCGCCGCCTGCGGCGAAACCGAGGACGACAGAAATCTGGGGGATGTGGCCCGAGGCGCGGACCATTGCTTCGAAGACGAGGCCGACTGCATGGAGGGCCTCGACGCCCTCGGCGAGACGAGCACCGCCAGAATGGAACAGTCCGACGACGGGATGTTCGTTGTCGATCGCAGTGTCGATCGCGTGGACGATGTGCCGGCATCCTTCGACACCCATCGCGCCGCCCATCACGGTCGCGTCCGAACAGTAGGCGACGGTGCGCACACCGTCGATACGACCGATCGCAGCGAGGACGCCGGAGTTGTCGCGCGGGTGGAGCAGTTCCACCGATCCCGGATCGAACAGCTTCTCGAGGCGGGCCAGCGGATCGCGGGGGTCCACTGCGCTGTCGCGCTGGGTGACTGGATCCAGAATTGTCATCGGGTGCTCCTCGGGCGAAACGCGGTGGGGGTGGGTGCGGTGGAGGCTCCTAAACGGGACCTCCACCGCATGCGCGGCGTTGTGCCGGTCGGATCAGGCCCGACCGAACGCGATAGCGACGTTGTGCCCACCGAAACCGAACGAGTTGTTCAGCGCGAAATCGATCTGCCCGTAGCGCGGTTCACCGTGCACTACATCCAGGTCGATATCTGGATCCTGGTTTTCGAGATTGAGCGTGGGAGGAATGACTCCGTCACGCAGAGCCAGGACCGTGAGTACTGCCTCGAGTGCACCGACAGCGCCGATCGAGTGACCGAGCGCGGACTTCGGTGCGTAGATTGCGGCATGATTTCCCACCGCAGCGCCGATGGCCTTGGCCTCGGCGATGTCTCCGATCGGGGTGGACGTCGCATGAGCATTGACGTGCCCGATGTCGGACTTGGACAACCCGGCGGTCTCGATTGCACGGGTCATCGCACGAGCTGCGCCCGTACCTTCCGGATCGGGTGCCACGATGTGGAACCCGTCCGAGGTGATTCCGGAGCCGAGGACGCGAGCGTGAACGGTCGCGCCACGTGCCTTGGCGTGCTCCTCCGACTCGAGGACCATCAGTGCGCCGGCTTCGCCGAACACGAATCCGTCGCGGTCCTTGTCGAAGGGGCGCGAGGCGCCCTGGGGGTCGTCGTTGCGGGTGCTCAGCGCGCGCATCATGGCGAAACTGGCGGTGGCAACCGCATCGAGTCGTCCCTCGACACCGCCGGTGACGACGACATCGGCGTCGCCCATGGCGATCATCCGGTGGGCGTTCGCGATGGCCTCGGATCCCGAGGAGCATGCCGAGACGGGAGTCAGGACTCCCGCACGCGCACCGAGCTCGAGACCCACGGTGGCCGAAGGACCATTGGGCATGACCATCTGCACCACGAACGGGGACACCTTGCGGTATCCGCCGTCGCGGAGCTTGTCGACGGCGTCGATGAGAGCGTCGCCGCCACCGAGGCCGGTGCCGATGACGACACCGAGACGGTCCTGATCGACCTCCGGGCTACCGGCGTTCGACCACACTGTGCGTGACAGAGTCAGCGCGAGCCGTTCGACGAAACTCATCCGCCGGATCTCGACCCGCGACAATGAATCGTCGGGGTCGACCTTCAGCGTGCCGCCGATGCGGACGGGAAGGTCGAAGTCGTCGACGAACCCGCTGAGCGTGCCGATCCCGCTCTCGCCGGCGAGGAGGCCCTTCCATGTGGCATCCACATCACCTGCGATCGACGTCGTGGTCGCGAGAGCCGTGACGACGACGTTTCGTAGCGTCCGAGGAGAAGGGGAGGTCACGGCTGTGCTCATTCGCCGTCGTTGGTGGCCTGAACGCCCTCGGCCTCGAGCTTCTGGATGTACGAGACAGCGTCACCGACGGTGCGCAGGCTTGCGAGGTCCTCGTCGGGGATCTTCACGCCGTACTTGTCTTCGGTCTGGACGGCGATCTCGACCATGGAGAGCGAATCGATGTCGAGATCGTCGACGAAGGACTTCTCGATGGTCACCTCGGAGGGCTCAATACCGGTGACCTCTTCGATGATCTCCGCGAGACCGGTGATGATTTCTTCCTGGGTGGCGGCCACTTCGTGGCTCCCTTCTTGGGTTTGTCGACTGTGTCGTGTGAAACCGGGGGAACGGCGTCCGCCCCGGTGCCCGGGTTGTTCCGGGAGTCTTCGAGTGCTGGTACTGCGGTATTGCGCGCGCTGCGTTGTTGCGTGCACAGCGCGCGCAGCAACCTAACCGAGAACCAGCGTTTCGGCCAATGTGTCGATGTCGGCCGGTGTCTTCAGTGCGGTGTTGGGGGTGCCACGCATCTCGCGTTTTGCGATTCCCACCAGCGTTCCGGCCGGCGGCAATTCCACCACCGCGGAGACCTGAGCGGACTTCAAGTACGCGGTGCACAGGTCCCAGCGGACAGGCCGGGTGACCTGCGCTGCAATTCGCTCGAGGGCATCGGATCCTGAGGTAGCGAGTGCTCCGTCGAAGTTCGACAACAGCGGACGTACCGGATCGCTCGGTGTGATCTTCGCTGCTGCCGCGGTGACGGCGTCCTGCGCGGGAGCCATGAAACGGGTGTGGAAGGCACCGGCCACGGGGAGTGACCGAATACGTGCCTTCGCGGGCGGGTTCGCTGCGAGTTCCTCGAGCGCGTCGAGGCGTCCTGCAGCGACGATCTGTCCTGCCGCATTCATGTTGGCGGGTGTCAGGTCGAGTTCTTCGAGCCGGGCGAGCACTTCGTCCTCGGCGCCGCCGAGGACAGCAGACATCCCCGTCGGCTCGAGAGCGCACGCCTTGGCCATTTCCGCGCCGCGGATCGCGGCGAGGGAGACGGCTTCGTCGGCTGTGATGACGCCGGCGACCGCGGCTGCTGCGAGCTCACCGACCGAGTGGCCGGCAGAGATGGTGTCCGCAGCGATCGCGCCGCGTGCCTCCAAGGCCTCGAACGCGAGCAGCGCTGTCGCGACGACCAGCGGCTGGGTGACGGCGGTGTCGGTGATCTCCTCAGCGGTAGCGGTGGTGCCGAGACGCTCGAGGTCGAGCCCCGACGCCTTGGACCAGAGCTCGATTCGATCGCGAGCACCGGCCTGCTCCAACCACGGAGCAAGCATTCCTGGTGTCTGAGACCCCTGACCGGGGGAAAGCAGCGAAATCACGATGATCAGAGAACACCCTGAAGGTGCTCCTCCGAGATGTCGGTGGGAATGAAAGGTGGAAGCAGGATTTGTAGGGTTCCTACAAATTCCCACGTCGGCGTTCTCCATCGGTAGCTCGCCCGTAACCGTTACGTGTCCTGTTCGCGAATTGTGAATCGAGTGACTGGTGGTGTGGGGGATCGGAGTTCGTTATGACTTTGTGCCAGACGACCTACGGTTGCGGCGATTCGGAGCACGTATGCATCACGCGGATTTGTCGGGTCCCGACCCGTTACTTCGGTGATTCGCCTCAACCTGTACCGGACGGTATTTGGATGAACAAACAGCTTTCGCGAGCAGGACTCGACAGCACCACCACTGTCGAGGTATGCGTCCAAGGTGTCGGAAAGGGCCGAACCGGCGGCCGCGAGCGGGGCCACGACTTCGTCCTCGAGCGCCGTGATTGCTCCTGGATCGCCCAAGAGCGCGCGTTCGGGTAGCAACTCGGTTGCGTGCACCGGACGTGGAGCACCCGGCCAGCCGACGACTGCCTCCATCCCCGCCATCGCCTCGACCGCCGACGCGTGCGCCGACGCGAGCGACGGAGTCGTCGGGCCGATGACGACGGGATCACTCGAGAAGCTGTACATGAGCTCGTCCCGGAATGCGACGGCCTCGGGGCTGCCGAGTAGCTCCCCGCTGACGACCATCACCAGATGTTCGCCCTGCACGACCGCCAATGCCGCGCGGTCGTGTGCGCGCGCGATCGTGTGCACCGTGGTTACAGCGGACACCCCCTCTTCGGGCGGGGGCGAACCGATGAGCACGGTCGCGGGCGCGGTTGCGTCCCAGTTGAGCGTCGCGGCACGGGACTGCATGTCGGACCCCGTGTCGCCACGTACGACCGCGTCCACCACGAGCGCCTCTAGGCGTGTGTCCCAGGCTCCCCGCGACTCTGCAGCGCTCGCGTATACCGACGCGGCCGCGAAGCCGAGTTCACGGCCGTATCGGAGGATCGCCTCGGTCAACGCGATCAGCTGTTCTTCGTTCCGGGCCAAGGCAGGCAGCCACTGCTCGAAGAACTCCATCGCAGCGCGAACCATGTCGACGGTCTGACGGAAGGTGAGTCTGCGCGCGAGATCCTGCGGAATTGCCTGGAATGCGTCGAGGCTGAACGAGATGTCGCTCTCGGGGTCGCGCACCCATTCGAGGAAATCCACGACCGACGTCTGGATGATCAGCTGAACGTTCGAACGCTGCGACGCATCGAGGTCCGCGAAGAACGGCAACTGCTCCTGCATGACGTGCACGGCCTCGGTGGACATACGCCCCGAGAACTGCTTGACGCGCCGCAACAGAGCATCGGGCAGCGGTGCGCGCTCGGGGCGCTCCGGCGGCATCGGGCGTCCCGCGGGGACACCCGATGCGCGCATCGTTCGGCGCGGTTCCCGCTCGTCGACCATGCGAAGAACCTACCCGGACAGGGCCCGGGCAGGTTCACCGATGCTCGAGTCGCGGGAAACGAGTGGACGGACGTCAGGCGACACCCGGATCCGAGGTCGGCGCGGCAGCGGCAGCGACATCGTCGATCCGGTACTTCGCCGCTGCCTCGACTGCGCGAGCGGCGTCGATCGCACCTTCGCGGCCGAGCGCAGCGAGCACGGCCACGACCGTCGACTCCGCGTCGATGTTGAACACGCGGCGCGCTGCGGGCCGGGTATCGGAGAATCCGAACCCGTCGGCCCCGAGCACCGTGTAGTCGCCCGGCACCCACTGGCGGATCTGATCGGGCACCGCGCGCATCCAGTCGGACACCGCCACGAACGGTCCGGCAGCGTCGTCGAGCACCCGCTGGATGTACGGCGCGACGGGATCCTGGCCTGGGTTGAGCAGGGCCTGACGGTCGCACTCGATGCCCTCACGGCGGAGCTCACCCCAGGAGGTGACCGACCACACGTCGGCCGAGACGCCCCACTCGTCGGCAAGCATCTGCTGGGCGCGCAACGCCTCGGGCATGATCACGCCGGAGGCGAGGATCTGCGCCTTCGGGCCCGAGCCCGCACCCTGCTGGTACAGATAGATACCCTTGAGCAAGCCCTCGACGTCGAGGCTCTCCGGCTCTGCCGGCTGCGTGTACGGCTCGTTGTAGATGGTGATGTAGTAGAAGATGTTCTCGCCGCCGAAGCCTTCAACACCCTCGGTGCCGCCATACATGCGGCGAAGTCCGTCGCGCACGATGTGGGCTATCTCGTACGAGAACGCCGGGTCGTACGTGACAGCCGCCGGGTTGGTGGAGGCGAGCAGCAGTGAGTGCCCGTCCGCGTGCTGCAGGCCTTCACCGGTCAAGGTGGTGCGTCCGGCGGTGGCGCCGAGCACGAAACCGCGCGCCATCTGGTCTGCGGCGGCCCACAGGCCGTCGCCGGTGCGCTGGAAGCCGAACATCGAGTAGAAGATGTACACCGGGATCATCGGCTCGCCGTGGGTCGCGTAGGACGTGCCGACCGCGGTGAACGACGCCGTCGAACCGGCCTCGTTGATGCCCTCGTGCAGGATCTGACCGACCTCGCTCTCCTTGTAGGCGAGCATGAGTTCTGCGTCCACCGAGGTGTACAGCTGACCGTTGCGGTTGTAGATCTTCAGCGACGGGAACCACGAATCCATGCCGAAGGTACGGGCCTCGTCCGGGATGATCGGCACGATGCGCTTGCCGATCTCCTTGTCGCGGAGCAGCTCCTTGAGCACACGCACGACCGCCATGGTGGTGGCGACCTCTTGCTTACCCGAGCCCTTCCGGACCACGTCGTACGTCTTCTCTTCGGGCAGCTTCAGCGGCGCTGCCTTCGTGCGGCGCTCGGGAAGGAAGCCGCCGAGATTCCGGCGACGCTCGAGCATGTACTGGATCTCGGGCGCGTCGAAACCGGGGTGGTAGTACGGCGGCGCCTTCGGATCCTTCTCGAGCTCTGCGTCGGAGATCGGAATCCGTTGGACGTCGCGGAAGTACTTGAGGTCTTCGAGAGTGAGCTTCTTCATCTGGTGGGTCGCATTACGACCCTCGAAGTGCTTACCGAGCGTGTACCCCTTGATCGTGTGGGCAAGGATGACCGTCGGCTGGCCCTTGTGCTCCATCGCGGCCTTGTACGCAGCGTGGATCTTGCGGTAATCGTGCCCGCCGCGCTTGAGGTTCCAGATCTGCTGGTCGGTGAGATGCTTGACCAGTTCCTTGGTGCGCGGGTCGCGCCCGAAGAAGTGCTCGCGGACGAACGCGCCGTCGTTGGCCTTGTAGGTCTGGTAGTCGCCATCCGGGGTGACGTTCATCAGATTGACGAGCGCGCCGTCCTTGTCGGCGTGCAGCAACGCGTCCCACTCGCGCCCCCACACCACCTTGATGACATTCCAGCCGGCGCCGCGGAAGAACGATTCCAGTTCCTGGATGATCTTGCCGTTGCCGCGGACCGGACCGTCGAGACGCTGCAGGTTGCAGTTGATGACGAAGGTCAGGTTGTCCAGGCCCTCGGTGGCGGCGACGTGTGCGAGGCCGCGAGATTCGGGTTCGTCCATCTCGCCGTCGCCGAGGAACGCCCACACGTGTTGCTGCGAGGTGTCCTTGATGCCGCGATCTTCCAGGTAATGGTTGAAACGTGCCTGGTAGATGGCGTTCATCGGGCCGAGGCCCATCGACACCGTCGGGAACTCCCAGAAGTCGGGGAGAAGTCGCGGGTGCGGATACGACGGCAGGGCTCCGCCCTTTGCCAGGTGGCTGTGTTCCTGACGGAATCCGTCCATCTGCTCCGCGGGTATGCGGCCCTCGAGGAAGGCGCGAGCGTAGATGCCGGGAGAGGCGTGGCCCTGGATGAAGATCTGGTCGCCACCACCGGGGTGATCCTTGCCGCGGAAGAAGTGGTTGAAGCCGACCTCGTACAGGGCGGCGGACGAGGCGTAGGTGGAGATATGGCCACCGACCCCGATTCCGGGCCGCTGCGCGCGGGTCACCATGATCGCGGCGTTCCAGCGGATGTAGGCGCGGAATCGGCGCTCGACCTCTTCGTCACCGGGGAACCACGGTTCGCTCTCGGTGGGAATGGTGTTGACGTAGTCGGTCGAGGTCAAGGCAGGAATCGACACGTGGCGCTCACCGGCGCGCTCGAGCATACGCAACATCAGGTAGCGAGCTCGGGAAGGTCCGGCCGCTTCGAGCATGCCGTCGAACGACTCGAGCCACTCGGCGGTTTCCGCCGGATCGATATCCGGCAGGTAGGAAGCCACGCCCTCGCGGATGACCCGAACCCGGTTGCCTGTGGTGGGGGCGGGGGTGTCGGTCGAGGGGCCCGTACCCGAAACGCCCGGTGTGGCGTTCGCACGGGAATCGGGTCCGTGGATCAGGTCTGTCAACGTCAGCTCCTCATCGTGGTGGGGCGCGCAGGTGTAGCGCCCACTCCGTAGGCCGGCCCTTGTGGGGGCCGACTCATCGACATCTGAACATGATGCACCCCTCATCTTCCCCCATCGTGCCGGGTCGGGCACGATGCGGCCCGGCAAATCGGGCCAGGGTTGCGGCTGGATGCATCTCTTCGGAAGAGTGCGCGTAGCGTCGTTCTCGAAGATTCTCTTGGAAATCGCAGCGTTTCGGGTTGCGTTCAGGCGCCCGACCATGTTCGCTTTGATCAATCGCACGTCACACCGGTCCGCGGAAACCTCCGCGACCACAACCTTGAGGAGGAACCACCGTGGTCGCCGCGGCGGATGCCAAGAACTACGTTTCGAAGCTCGGTATCAAGCACGACCACGTGGTGCAAGAACTTGGCTGGGACGAGGATACCGACGACGAGTTGCGTGCAGCGATCGAGGAGGTCACCGGCACGGAGCTACTCGACGAGGACTCCGACGAGGTCGTCGATACCGTGCTGTTGTGGTGGCGGGAAAGCGACGGTGATCTCGTGGACGCCCTCATGGATGTCGTGAGCCCCCTCGCCGAGGACGGTGTCGTGTGGGTGCTGACCCCGAAGACGGGTCGCCCCGATCATGTCGAGCCCAGTGAGATTGCCGAGTCGGCGACTACGGCCGGCCTGACTCAGACCTCGGCGACCAATCTCGGCGATTGGATCGGTAGCCGGCTGGTGCAGCCGAAGACCGGCCGTCCGCGTCGCTGAGCCGCCACTTCCTCCGAATGAAGGACACCACCTCCATGGCGATCGCCGTGGGCGCCGAGGCGCCCGATTTCACGCTCAAGGACCAGAACAACCAGGAAGTGACGCTGTCGAGCTTCCGGGGCGTCAAGAATGTACTGCTGGTGTTCTACCCGCTCGCGTTCACCGGCGTCTGCCAGGGCGAACTGTGCGCGGTGCGCGACGACCTGCCGACGTTCGAGAACGACGACACCGCGATCCTTGCTGTGTCGGTGGGTGCGTCCCCGACCCACAAGATCTGGTCGGCGGAGCAGGGTTACACCTTCCCGTTGCTGTCGGATTTCTGGCCGCACGGTGAGGTGGCCCAGGCGTACGGCGTGTTCAACGACAAGCTCGGCTTCGCGAACCGTGGAACGTTCGTGATCGACAAGGCCGGGATCGTGCGATTCGCGGAGGAGAACGGCCCCGGAGAGCCCCGTGACCAGCAGGCTTGGGTCCGGGCGCTCGCCGCGCTAAAGTCCTGATGTGAAATCGGCAGCCTCCGGTTGCCGATTTTCGGGCGTGTAGCTCAGTGGTAGAGCTCTGGTTTTACACACCAGCGGTCGGGGGTTCGAAACCCTCCGCGCCCACCAGTATCAGTGCAGGTGAAGGGCACTTTCCGGGAAACCGGGAGGTGCCCTTTCCTTGTTTCTGGACACACTTTGGACACACGACCGCCTCGAGTGGTGTCACGAACTGTGTGGTCGAGCGAGCCTGTCCAGCTGATCGGCGACCATCCCGAGGTCGTCGTCGAACAGGTGCCCGTACCGGTCGAGCGTCAGTGCTGCGCTCGCGTGCCCCAGCATCCTCTGCAGCGTCTTGATGTTCGCCCCCGCAGTGATCGCCAGCGATGCCGCAGTGTGGCGCAGCTCGTGGAGCGTGAGCCCTTCGAGGACACCGGACTCCTTCACCGCGGCGTCCCACCATCGGCGACGTACGTTTCCGGCGCGCATGTATCCGCCGCGACTGTCCGGGAACAGCAGATCGGCCGGCGACTTGTCTTCGATGTGCTCGGTGAGCATGCCGATCAGGAACCGGGGCACCGGCACATCGCGACCCTTGTTCGCCTTGGTGCTCGACACGACGATCTTCGAGTTCACCACCGTGGCCGATCGGTGGATGCGCAACCGCGCGCGATCGAAGTTCACGTCGGAGGTCGTGAGCGCCGCGGCCTCACCGAACCGGACGCCGGTGTAGGCGAGCGTGTACACCAGCACGCCGTTGTCGCCCGCAGCCTTGGCGAGTAGATCGACCTGCTCGAAGTTCAGGTACCGCCGATCCTTGTGCTCGAGCTTGGGGAGGTCGAGTCCGTCGCAAGGGTTCGATACGAGCCGAGAGTCCTCGACGGCCTGGTCGAGGATCTGGGACATGACGAGCACGTTGGTGCGTGTCGTCGATGCTGATCTCGTGGACGCCATGTCCGCGACCCAACTCCGCAGACGCTCACGGGTGACGTCGACGATCGGTGTCTTCTCGAAGCGGGGGAGTACGTGCACATCGAGGGCTGACCGATAGCGAGCTGCGGTCGACGCTGACAGGTTGACCTTGCTCGCCATCCACTTTTCGGCGACGCCACCCAAGAGGATTCGGCCGGCCGATGGCGCGACGTACGAGCCGGTCATCTTCTCGACTTCGACGGTCGCGGCGAAGTCCTGCGCCTGCCTCTTGGATGTGAAGCCACGCTTGCGGGTGGTGGTCCGCTCCGGGGTGCGGTAGCGGACTTCCCAGCGTTTCCCGCCCGCGGTGTCGTAGCTACTGACCGTCGCCACTGTCGCCTACAGCTTCGGTGATCGCCTGAGTGCGACGTTCGCGAACACGCTTCTCGGCGACCCATCCGACTGCTACGGGGTTCTGGTTGATCTCACCGGCTTCCTGCCGACGCTCTGCAACCTCGTACTCGACCGGGTTGGAGTACTTCGCAAACCTCATCCGCGCCGCTGGATCCGAGGTGCCGAGAGGTGTCGTCCCCTGGGCCCACTGCCAGACGCGGCCGCGCGGGTAGCGAGGGCCGCCGCTGACGACTGCTGTATCGGAATTCGGCAGAAGGATTGCCAGCGGGCTGACCTGCAGGACGATCGCTAATGCGACAAGGTCGTCGACGTCGATCCGCCGCTCGCCCTCTTCGATCCGCCGCAATCCGAGTGGTGGGATCGGCCGGCCGATTTCTTCGAGTGTTCGACTCATCTCCGCATATGAGAGGCGCATCTCTTCGCGTAGTCGTTTCACGTTGTCGGACGAGGCCTCACCGATGGGGCCGAGCTCGCTCTTCTTCCCTGCCATGTCGTCAATTGTGGCAGATCAAAGATGAAGGTCAACCTCCATCCTTGCGCCCCGGAACGCCAAGTGATAAAACATGAAGTGCAACCGATCAAACATGAAGACCAAACGATCAAGGAAGGTGCATCGTGGAATACGACAGCATCCTCGCGACACCGCAGCAGGTCGCGGCCGTACTGCACACCACAGAACCCGCGCTCGCGCAGAAGCGCTACCTCGGCACCGGACCGAAGTTCGCCAAGCTCGGCCGTCGCGTCTTCTACAAGTGGTCCGACGTCTACGCCTGGATCGACGCGAACACCATGCAGCGCACCGACGACACCCCGGGCGCAGCGTGACCGCCGCGTTCTGGATCGACGAGGACGGCACCGAGTACCAGATCAGCTCGTCGCGCCCCGGCGCTCCCGGCTGGTCGGTCGTGCACTTCGTCGACGAGGACATGACGCTCTCGATGGTCCAGAACCGTCATGTGCTCGTCCGTGAACAAAGAGATGCCCCCGGAGCGGCTGCCACCGCTACCGAGGGCGAGGAATCCATCACTCAGCAGGAGAACGAATCCATGTCCAGTATCGCAGACCCCGTCAGCCACATCGTCCTTCTCATCGTGGCAGGCCTACAGAAGGCCATCGCGCACGCCACCACATTCCGCGGTGCGATCGACCTGATCGAAGCCGACGCCGCCCAACGGTTCGGTTGGGACGAGATCGAACATACGGTCACCACCGGCGACTACGTCCGCATGACCACCACGGTCGGACTCGAAGTCGAGTACCGCATCCTCCCGCACGACCAGCCGGTACCCGAGCACGAACCCACCGTCGACCAGGTCGAAGCCGCCACCGACGCCCTTGGTGCACTGACCGAGGAGGAGCAGCTCGACGGCAACCTCGTGGTACTCGCCCAGGTCAAACGTGGCCCGTTCACCGCTGAAATCACCAAATACGCGCGCCGCGCAGAGAACGGCGCCATCGTCTTCGACGAACTCGAGCTCACGATCGACTCCCGCGATCAGGCGGGCGGTCAGATGTTCTCGGACCTCACGATTCTCGACGGCCAGTTCGACGACTTCGTCTACGTCGTCAATGCGATCGCTGTGGAGTACCGCGCCATCGTCGGCCAGGAGGCGAAGCCGTTGCGTCGCGACGAGGACACCATCCGCACCGCCGCAGAGGTTCGGGAGGGTCTGTGAGCCTCCTCGAAATCCTGCTGATCTCGATCGTCGCAGCACAGAACATCGGCCTGCTTCTCGCGCACGCACACGACCGGCAGATCTGCCGAGACAGGTTCGGTGAGGACGCCACGCGAGCAATGCGGAGGCCGACGTGACCTGACCGAACCAGCTCCACCCGCGCTCAACCAAGGAACCCGCACGGAACCCCCGTTGAACCGCAGGGCCGGGAGCTCGACCAAAAGCTCCCGGCCCACCCAGAGAAAGGACGCAGCAGCAATGCGTCGCAACAACAAGAGTATCCCGACAGGCACCGACAAGGCACTCGCCGGCGCCCACTCCGACCTCCTCACCCTCGCGCAACAGTGGGTCTCCCACCTGCCCGTCGGAGCGACATTCACCGCAGCGCAGATGTCGCTGTACCTGCCGCCATACGCGGACGACAAGCCTTGCCGCCGTGGCGCGCTCGTGCGGGAACTGCAGCGTCGCGGCTACATCGAGTTCGCCGGGTATGGGCCACGTGCCGCAGACGACGATTGGGATGCACCAGCGCGCATATGGCGACGTACAAATGCCCAGGTCGACGAGCGGGGAGCAGCATGACCCAAACCGCTTATGAACGTCTTCTCGACCGCCTCGCCGATGCAGGCAAGCTCGTTCGCCCCCGCGGTGACGGGCAGGCTGTCGCTCAATGCCCCGCCCACGATGACAACAACCCTTCGCTGTCGCTGACACGCATCGAAGGCAGTGTGCTGGTCAACTGCCACGCTGGATGCGACACGGCGAGTGTGATGGATTCACTCGGCCTGCATCACCGCGATGTATTCGACGACCCGTCCGGGACGAGTTACACCTACCGCGACGGCCGCACCGTCTTCCGTACCTACACAGATGATGGCAAGAAGAAGTTCCGCCAGTCCGGCAACACGAAGGGCCGCGACCTGTACCGCGTCGAGAAGCTGGACCAGGTCGCGACCGGCGCCCCGGTCTACATCGTCGAGGGTGAGAAGGACGTGCACGCCATCGAGTCCATCGGTGGTGTCGCGGTCTGCTCCGCAATGGGCGCAGGAAAGGCCAGCCTCTTCGACTGGTCCCCTCTGGCTGGCCACACGGTGGTGATCGTCGCCGACAACGACGAGCCCGGACGTAAGCACGCGCTGCAGGTGCACGAACTGGTCGATCCGATCGCTGCAGGTGCGGTCATTGCGACCGCGACTGTGGGAAAGGACGCCGCTGACCATATCGCCGCAGGGCACGGACTCGATGAACTCGAGCTCGTCGACCTCGGTGGGCAGGCAGGCCGACGACTGAAGGTCACCCGTGGCGCGGACGTGAAGATGCAGCGGGTCCGCTGGGTCATGGAGGACTGGATCCCGGCCGGATCACTCACCCTGTTGGCCGGCCGAGAAGGTCTCGGTAAGTCGACGATCGCCGCGGAGATCTGCGCCCAGGTCACCCGGGGCAAGCTCGAAGGGGAGTTGCACGGCACCCCTCAGAACGTTCTGTACGTCCACTCCGAGGACTCGCGGGAGTTCACAGTCGCGCCACGATTAAAGGCGGCAGGGGCCGACATGGACCGCGTCCTGTTCGTTGACGTGGAGACCTCCCACACCGACACCGGAACGCTGATCCTTCCGCTCGACACGCTGGCACTCGAGAAGGTCATCGCACAGCACAACGTCGCGTTCGTCGTCCTCGATGCAGCAACGTCGTCGATGTCATCCGAGCTGTCCGGTAAGGACGACCGCGCGGTGCGGCAGTACCTCGAACCACTGTCTCAGCTCGCCTCACGGCAAGGGTGCGTCGTGTTCGGTCTGTGCCACTTCGGGAAGCGGGACGGGGCCGACACCGGAAAGCTCATCCTCGGGTCGATTGCGTGGTCTCAGGTCGCCCGGTCGGTGCTCTCGGTTGCCAAGGACGAAGAGGACGACAATCTCGTCGTCACGAACACGAAGGGCAACCTCGCACCTCGCACCCGGTCGATGAAGGCCGAGATCGTCTCGACGAGCATTACGACCGAGGACGGGCCCGCAGAAGTCGGTGTACTGAAGTGGCTAGGGGAGACCGATAGGGATGCTCGGGAGCTTCTCGCGGAGCCGGACGGTACCGACCGCGAGGATCGCAGCGAGGCCGCCGCGTGGCTTGAGGACTACCTCACCGAAAACGGGCGCACCGCCGCCAAGGACGTGAAGGCGGACGCACGAAAAGCCGGCCTCTCGGAGCCCACGATCAAACGAGCCGCGAAGTCGCTCGGTGTCGTTTACGAGATGGCAGGCTTCCCGCGGACGTCGCTCTGGTCGCTGCCGATGCAGTCGGATCAGTGGGATCAGTCGGGCCTTACACGTGAGCCGACTGAGCCGACTGAGCCAACTGGGGCTGACCAGGGGAAACGCTGTGAGCCGACTGGGGCAGAAACACAGTCGGCTCACGCTCCCGTGAATGAGCCCACTGCTGATCCGACTGCAGAACGGCACCTCACGATCGTCGACTCCGGTCCGCCGGCGTGCCCCGTCTGCGGCACCCCACACGGCGACAAGACAGCCCAGCCGCACCGGATCTGTGCGGCATGCATCACCGATCAGGGATACCCGAAGGAGTGCCGAAAGTGCGGTGGTCCACTGCCACCGAAGTTCGGTTTCGCCCTCCACCACAGCTGCCTACAGGAGTCCGCATGACCCGCCGCAAGTTGCCCGTGATCCCCGACTTGTTCGCCGGTCTTGTTGACCCACGACTCGAGGGTGCACGCTGCGCCGGCCACAGCCCTCTATGGGATGCCGAACTCGACGACGAGCATCCCGAGCACCGATCGTCACGCCTCGCCTGGGCCGCGAACCAATGCCGCCAATGTCCCGTGCAAGCGGCCTGCAGAGTCGCCGCCGTCGAACAAGACCACCCCCGCGGAGTCTGGGCCGCCGTCGCATACGGCGTCGACGGCCGATCGAAGGTAGGTGCCACATGAAACGCGCAGCGATCAACACCGTCGACGTCCGCACCGAGATCTACGACTCGCGCCTCTCGCTGTACCTCGGCCGCGACAACTACGTCATGACCGCCACCGAGGCATACCGAGTCGCGAACATCCTCGTCGACGCCGCAGAACAACTCACCGCACGACAGGAGACCACCGATGCATGACGACGACCGCGACGAACTTGCGTGGCTACGAGACGCTCTCGACCGCGCCCCTAACCCACCACCCGACATCGTCCCCGCAGCCGGACCCACCCGCGAATCGTGGCTGAAGATGAACGACGCCGTCGGCACATGGACGGAAGTCCGCACACCCGGCGAGATCATCCTCGACGCCGACGGTGTCCCGATCGGCATGACCGCAGGGGAGACCAACACCGTCTACTTCGGCGGTGCCACCGTCACCCCCGCTCAACTCGAGGCAGTAGGCCTCACCCCCGACGACGTACCCAACCTGAACGTCGTCGACCCACCCCGAAGGAAGGACCAGAAATGACCGAACAGCAGACCGACCAGACCACCGACGTTCCCGACGACACCACCGAGGACACGCCCATCGCGGACGTGACCCCCGAAGTCGAGACCGACGACACCGAACTCGACGAAGGCAAAGAAGCCGCCAAGTACAGGCGCCGGCTGCGGGACACCGAGAAGGAACGCGACGCCCTGATCGGACAGGTCGATGCTCTCCGCCGCGCCGCCATCGACAAGGAAGTGAAAGGCACACACCGAGTTGCCCCCGAAGGTTTCTGGGCATCCGGCATCACCGTCGACCAGCTCCTCGACGACGACGGCAACATCGACACCGAGAAGATCCGCGCGGCAGTCAAAGACGCTGTGACCCGTCTCGGCCTTACTCAGACCCGCCGCGGCTACGTCCGCGGCGAAGGTGCAAACCCCCACCCGAAAGAGACCAGCAACTGGGTCGGGGCTTTCAAGTAACATGTGAATCGAACGCAGGAACCGGAGCCAGGTGCTCCGACCAGCGGTCACGTTGCCCCTGTGGGGCCCTCACGGAACGGCCAGCGGCCGCCGGAGCGAACATCATTCGCCTGGCGGCCGTTGTGCTGCCGATCCACAGAAGGAGCCCCCATCATGGCTACCGAAACCACATCCACCTCCGCGAAGGCATGGAGCCCGGACGTCACCGCGTTCGCAGCCGCCGACGTCATCCCCGACGCTCTCGTCCTCACCGCCTCCACAGTCGCCGGTGTCGTCGAAGGAGACGCACCCGCCGTCCGCGTCGCCTACATCGACGACGACGAAGCCGCCTTCGTTCCAGAAGGCAATGAGATCCCCGAGGGCAACCCCGAACTGAACGAAGTCCTCGTCTTCACCGGCAAGGTCGCCCAGCTCGTGCGCCTCTCCCGTGAGCAGTACGGGCAGGACAACGTCGCCCAGCAGCTCGCCTCCTCCGTCGCCCGCGCCGTCACGAAGAAGGCCAACGAGGCGTTCCTCGTCCAGGCTGCACCCGTCAGCCCCGCGGTCACACCACCCGCTGGCCTGCTCAACGTGACCGGCATCGAATCCGGTGGTGCAGTAGCCGACGACCTCGACGGACTCGTCGACCTCATCGCCACACTCGAAGGCAACGGGGCCACCCCCTCCCATATCCTCCTGGCCCCCGACGCGTGGGCCAGCCTGAGGAAGTTCAAGACCGGCACCGGCTCAGCACAGTCCCTGCTCGGCGCGGGCAGTACCGATGCAGTGCGCTCCCTGCTGGACCTCCCGGTGATCACGACCTCGGCGCTCACCGCAGGGACAGGACTCGTCGTCGACAAGAGCGCCATCGTCTCGGCAGTCGGGCCCGTTAACATCGCCACCAGTGACGACGTGTACTTCTCGTCCGACAGTGTCGGTGTACGCGCAACCTTCCGATTCGGAGCCAACGTCGTAAGGCCCGACCGCATCGGCAGCTTCACCGTCACCGCACCGGCAGCGTAAGGACACGACCATGACCGTCAGCATCACCCTCGACGACCTCCGACCGTTCACCCCGACCATTGACGAGGCCAAAGCGCTCGCGATGATCGACGACGCTCTGGCGCTGGCGGTCGTGGTCGCACCCTGCATCCTCGACGACACCTTCGAACACCCAGGAGCAGCGAAAGCCATCCTCCGCGGCGCCATCCTCCGCTGGAACGACGCCGGCAACGGAGCAATCGTCTCCCAGGCTGCAGGCCCGTTCTCCCAAACCGTCGACACCTCCCAACCCCGACGCGGCCTCTTCTGGCCCTCCGAGATCAAACAACTGCAGGAACTCTGCAGCAACGGCAAGTCGGGTGCGTTCGCGATCGACACCCTGCCTGAATGGAATCGACCTACCGTGCACCCATTCCTCACCGACACCGAGAGCTGGTGACCCAGGGGGAGGGGAACCAGCCACAGGCCAAGTCGCTTCCTCCGGCCTTCGCAGCCGCTCCCCCTTCCGTTTTTCCACCACCGCCCTGAGGGGGTGGGGGGGTCCGCAGAGAGATCGCCGTGTAGGCCGGAGGAAGCAAATGTCGTGGTCTTGGTTCACCCGCCCCTGGGTCGGGCCGGAGAATCGTTCTGAGGGCGCCACAGGATCGACGCTGACGGCCGTTCGTCGGGTCGGTGGGTGGTTGGGTAGGGCGGTTCACCTTGGACCTCTCTACCGTGGACACCGTTTGGACACACCTTGACGAAAAACGGTGTGATTTCGGGTGACGTCCGGATGTATGTATCTGCAGGTCAAGGCGATATCGACCCTCTGACCTGCAGCATGCAACGCGTTTACACACCAGCGGTCGGGGGTTCGAAACCCTCCGCGCCCACCAGTGTCAATACAGGGGAAGGGCACCATCCGGGAAACCGGGAGGTGCCCTCCCTGCATTCGTGGACACATTTCGGATGCACTCTTCGCAAAGGCCACGCTCGTCGGTGGCCTACCTGCTCAGCGCCTTGAACTGGCGGACCGCCAACGGCCCGAAGATCAACATGATCACCACAGGCCAGATGATGGCCGCAGGCAGAGCGTGGCCGTCGATCCAATAGGCCGGCTCCCTGTAGTCGATACCCGGGGTCTGGAACAGCTCGCGGATCGCCGTCGCCGTCGACGAAACCGGATTCCACGCCGCGATCGCGCCCAGCCAGCCGGGCATCATTTCCGGCGGGGTGAAGACCGATGAGATGAAACCCAGGGGGAATGCCACTGCGAAGAGCATTCCGGCGGTTTCGGTATTGGTGATGCAGAGCCCCAGGAAGATGCCCACGAGTATCAGAGCCAGCCTCAGCCAGAGGAGCAGAGCGAAGGCCAGCAACGTTGCGCCGAGACCGCCGCCCGATCGCCAGCCGATCAGCAAAGCGACTCCGGCGATGACCACCAGGTCCAGCGCCGCTCGGATGACATCGGATAGTGCACGCCCGGTCACCGGGGCGGAAGGGGACATCGGCATCGATCGGAATCGATCCATGAATCCCTTCTCTTTGTTGTGGGTGACTGCATAGGCGGTGTCCATGAACCCCAGTGCCATCGTCATGGCGAACATTCCGGGCATGGCGAAATCCACGTAGCCTTCGCCGGCGCCTTGGCCGGTGACGTCCATCGCCGACCCGAAGACGTAGACGAACATCAGCACCATCACCACGGGGAAGCCGATCTGCCAGGCGAACGTGCTGGGCTGGCGGACCAGGTGAGTGAATTCTTGGAGCACGATGGTCCAGCAGTCGCGTGCGGCCCAGATCAGACGTGAACCGGAGGTTTCCGGAGCTGCGGTTTCGGTGAGCGCGGGTGTCGAAGTGGTCATCGCGTCTCCTCGAGGGTGCTGTTCGTAGCGGAGGTCAGGTACAGAAATGCCTCGTCGAGAGTCGGGCGGCGCAGTCCGATGTCGGCGATGTCGATGTCTTCGACCTGGATGGCGGCAGCCACTGATGTCAGCGCTGCTACGCCGTCCGGCACGGGGATGCTCAGGCGCGCCTCGGCCTCCTCCACGTCCGGCTCGGCGTCGAGGACACGGACGACGACCGTGGCGGCTCTGGCCAGTTCGATCGGGTCGTGGGCGACCAGCTCCAGCCTTTCGTCCCCGATCCGCCGTTTCAGCGCGGCGGGTGTGTCCTCGATGAAGTTCCGGCCCCGATCGATCACGCTGATCCGGTCGCACAGCTTGTCGGCCTCATCCAGATAGTGGGTGGTCAGCAGCACGGTCGTGCCCGCGTCCGCCAGGTTCCGCACTGCCTCCCACACCTCCCGGCGTCCCGCGGGGTCGAGGCCGGTGGTCGGTTCGTCGAGGAACAGGACCTGGGGTGCCAGGATCATCGAGGCTGCGAGGTCGAGTCGGCGGCGCATGCCACCGGAGAACTTCTTGGGGGATCGGCCGGCGGCGTCTGTGAGCCCGAAGATCTCCAGCAGTTCGTCGGCGCGGCGCTGAGCGTCCGTCTTGCCGAGCCGGAAAAGTCTGCCGAACATGGTGAGGTTCTGGCGCGCCGTCATCAGGTCGTCCACGGCGGTCTGCTGGCCTGTCAACCCGATTCTGCGGCGGACTTCACGGGGCTGGTTCGCTACGTCGAACCCTGCCACGCTGGCGGCACCGCCGTCGGGGTCGGTCAGAGTGGCCAGGATTCGCACCGCCGTGGTCTTGCCCGCGCCATTGGGTCCGAGTAGACCGTGGACGGTTCCACGGGGTACGAGGAGGTCGACTCCATCGAGCGCGACCTTGTCTTTGTATCGCTTGATCAGGCCGGTGGCCTCGACGGCCGGTCCTGAACTCATCTCCGCATCTCCCCTCGTTGTTGCGTACGGAGTACGCCGTGCGATGCACGCAGCACGATAGCGTACGGTGTGCGCAGTAGGCAAGGTATTCAACGCTAGGAGCGTTCATGACCGATAGGAATCCACTGGCCAGGAGCCTCCAACTGTTGTGGCAAGGCCTTCCTGAGCGGACGAAGGGTCCGAAGTCCAAGCTCACGCTGCGGCAGATCGTCACCGCAGGCATCGAACTCGCGGATACCGACGGGATCGACGCGCTGTCGATGCGGAACCTGGCACAGAAGCTCGGCGTGGGCACCATGTCGCTGTATCGCTACGTGCCCGCGAAGGCGGAACTGCTGGACCTCATGCTCGATGCAGTGGTCGGTCCTTCGCAAGCGAGGAGGGCTGCCGCTGAGCAGGGGTGGCGGAAGTTCTTGGCCACAACCGCCCGCGAGGCACGAAAGCTCTACATCACTCACCCGTGGGCGCTCCAAGCGAACTGGAGCCGGCCGGTATTGGGACCCAACAGTGTCGCGGACCTGAACCTGTTCTTGGCCGGAGTGAAGGACTTGTCCTCGAGTGACCAGGAGAAGATGAATCTTGCGACGGCGATCGACTCCTACGTCACTGGCACCGTGCGGCAGGAACTCCTATGGCTCAACGCCTCGTCGGAGTCGGGAATGTCGGACGACGAGTTCTGGACCTACCAGCTCCCCACTTTGAACCGAGTGATGAGTTCGGGACGATTCCCGGCAATGGCAGAGCTCTCCGAGAACGCGTTCGATTCCACCTGGGAGGAGAACTTCGAATTCGGGCTCGCATTGATCCTGGACGGACTCGAGAGGCGGCTGGGGCACCCGTAACAGCGGAGGATGTCGCCAGGCACGCAGATCTCCCGACCTACCCGGAGATTGTCGAGGCAGTGTGGTACGCCTCTGCCAGCAGTGCGCAGAACCCGTCGTCCAAGTCGTCTGCCGACGAGAGACTCAAGCGATGGGTGGTGACAGGGCCCGTCGTGGGGTACGCCTCGCGCAACGTCGGGTGGTGGACGCGCCGCGAGAGATCCAGCGCCACTTCGAGGCGTGTGGCGTACAGGAATGCCGCAGCGAATCCTCTCGGCTTCGTCGAGGACGCCCGAGCCCACGAGATCTCCGAGGTGTGCACCGTCTCCTCGACGTCGTCGCCGAGTGCGAGGACGAGGGCGCGGAACTTCCGGAACGCGTCGACGGCCGCGGGGTCCTTGTCGGCCAGGTAGTCGTCGACGGTCGAATACATCGGGAACTCCTCGTTCGGTGAAACACCGGGCAGAGACGTGTCGTAGTGCGTGGTCACCTGTGTCCGCCATAGCGGTCGGCCAGCTTGTCGCTGGTGGTACGAGATGTCGAGGTGGAACGTACTGAACCGGAACGCACGATCGTAGCCTCGTTCGAGGTGGGCTTCGGCTCGGACGGGATGACCTCATCGGAGTTGCGCGCCTTGGCTTTGCGGCGTTCCCGAATCTCGGCCCAGACGAAGTATGCGAGCCCGAGTGGTGCCATGATGCCGAATGCGAGCCACTGCAATCCGTAGGACAGGTATGGGCCGGCATCGAGCTGAGGCAGTGCCTTCGCCTCGAGGACACCGGGCTGCTCCGGATCGAGCTGAAGGTAGCCGTCCGCGAGATCGAGTCCGGAAGCCTCGGCGATCTGGCCGGAGTCGATGAAGTAAACCTGCAGATACCCGGCGTCGGTGAACGGCTCCTTACCTTCGACCGTGCCCTCCGACATGCGGATTCTGGCTTCGAGAGTGACCGGCCCGGTCGGAGCAGCGAGAATCTCGGGCACCGCAGTGCCCTCGACCGGACGCACATAGCCGCGGTCGACGAGGATGGTGTTTCCGTTGTCGAGTACGAACGGAGTGAGCACCTCGTAGGCGGGCTTCGACTCGGTGCTCCGTAGCCGCACCAGGACATCCGAATCCGGAAGATAGCTGCCGTCGGCGATCACTCGCCGCCATTCTGTGTCGGTCGTCGCGCCACCATCGCCGAACAGGTCGTCCACGGGGAGCGGGTCCTGCGACACGGACTCCGCGATGCGGTCGTTGCGCTCTTCGGTGCTCGTGTTCTTGCCGAGCTGCCACGGCGCCAGCACGGTGAAGCATGCGTAGGCGAAGCCCACCACTACCAGAGCGAGGACCAGCCAGCTCGGGCGGAGGAGAAATGACAGTCGGCGCACACGTCCACGGTAGACCGTGATGCGTATCTCACTGCTGTCGCACCCGGTCGAGCAGGCCCGGTGCGCAGACTTCGATCCCATCCCGTACCTGCTCGAATGCGTCCCGTCCGCCCGTAATACGGGTCGGGAGCCGAGTCGCCGTCGGAGCCGTCGCTTGCTTCCGCTGGGTCATCGCCCGCCGGTCAGGAGACGCTGGAGTTCAACCACGGCGGTGACTGTCCTCGCTGCGACGGCACCCTCGGCCCCGGTGCCGTAGCCCCACTCGACGAAGAGGGTGGGAATACCGAACCGGCCGGCTCCGTGGATGTCGTGTTCGCGGTCGCCGACCATCACGACATCGGACGTACCGCCGTGCGCGGCGTCGACGACCTCGATGCCGAGCGCGGCGAGGCTGTGCGCGACGACGTCGGCCTTCGCGCGCCGGACGCCGTCCTCGCTCGCTCCTCCGATGAACTCGAAATGATCCGCGATCCCGAAATGCTCGAGAATCCGCACAGCGGCGGACTCGTTCTTCGATGTCGCCACGGCGAGGCGACTGCCGGTATCGCGGACGGCGGCGAGCATCGTGCCGACGCCGTCGAACAGGGCATTTTCGGACCAACCTGTATCCATGTAGTACTCACGGTATGCCGTCAACCCACGCTCGACCTCGTCGTCGCCGAGGCCGAAAGAGCGCAACGTGTCGCGCATCGGAGGGCCGAGGAGCCACTCGAGGTTGCCGTCGGGCACGCCGAAACCGACGGCTGCGGCTGCATGGAGGAAACCGTTGATCACGCCCCTCGCGGAATCGGTCAGGGTGCCGTCGAGATCGAACAGGACGACCGGGGCAGGCAGTGTCAGCGGGTGCGGATCGACGAGAAGAGTCACCCGGACATTGTCCCCGGTCGTCGGAGAACCTCAGCGTAGGGTCGTCGGCGGAGATCGGAACTGTGAGGAGCACGACCGAGTGCAGGAGGATTCGTGACGGCCACGCTTCGTGAGGTGATCAAGGTGCTCGACACGGCGTATCCGCCGTCGTTGGCGGAATCGTGGGACTCGGTGGGTCTGGTCGCGGGCGATCCCGACGACCCGGTAAGCAAGGTGCTACTCGCCGTCGACGCTACCGCCGCCGTCGTCGATCAAGCTCTCGAATGGGGCGCCGACCTTCTGCTCGTGCACCATCCGCTGTTGCTCCGCGGCGTCGACACCGTCGGCGCGCACACACCCAAAGGAGCGCTCATCCACCGGTTGATACGGGGCGGCTGCGCACTGTTCACCGCACACACCAACGCTGACCGCGCCGACCCGGGCGTATCCGACGCGTTGGCGAACGCGCTCGGACTGACCGATTTGAGGCCGATCGAGCCGAAGCCGGAACCGGCCACCGACAAGTGGGTGGTGATGGTACCCGCCGAGGCATCCGCCACCGTGCGTGACGCGTTGTTCGAGGCCGGTGCCGGCGCCCTGGGCAACTACCGGCAGTGCTGCTGGACGACGTCGGGGACCGGCCAGTTCCGTCCTGTCGACGGCGCCGATCCGGCGATCGGGGCGGTCGGTGAACTCGAGCAGGTCGCCGAGGACCGCATCGAGGTGATCGCCCCTCGTCGAGCCCGCCCCGCGGTGCTGGCGGCGCTGCGCAGCGCCCACCCGTATGAGGAGCCCGCGTTCGACGTGTTCGAGCTCGCCGAACTGCCGAGCAACCGGGGTCTCGGTCGGGTGGGGGAGTTGCCTCGGACTCAGACACTGCGCGAGTTCACCGAGGCGGTCGCTGCGGTGCTTCCACCCACCGAGTGGGGTGTACGCGGCGCGGGCGATCCCGAACGTCCGATCCGGACGGTGGCAGTGTGCGGCGGATCCGGCGACTCGTTCCTCGCACGTGTTTCTGCCCTTGGTGTCGATGCATATGTGACGGCCGACCTGAGACATCACCCCGTAGACGAGCACTTGCGAACCGGTGGTCCCGCTCTTGTCGACGTCGCACACTGGGCCAGTGAGCAGCCGTGGTGCGCGCAAGCGAGTGCGATCCTCGACGAAGCATTCGGTGATCACGACGGGTGGTGCTCCCGCGTCACCGACCTGCGCACCGACCCCTGGACGACAGCAGCCCGCGCGGTACGGTAATCAGCTACGAGACCGTCGTCGCGGTCCGGCCGCGACCAGTGCCGTCGTACGGCCACTTCCGAGTCGAGAACCCGAAAGCAGGAACCACCCGAGTGAACGTCGAACCCGCAGTGCAGGCAAGGCTCCTTTCCATCGCCTCAGTGGACAACGAGCTCAACCGTCTCGCGCACCGTCGCCGCACCCTGCCGGAACAGCAGGAAGTGGATCGGCTCCAGGCCGAGCGGGCGTCCCGGAAGGACGCGGCCGTTGCCGTCGAGATCGTGATCGACGACCTCGACCGTGACATCCGCAAGGTCGAAGGCGAGATCGAGGCCGTACGCCAGCGCGCGCAGCGCGACCGCAACCTGCTCGAAGGCGGCACCATCGGCTCGAAGCAGCTGACCGAGCTGCAGCACGAGCTCGGCAGCCTCGAACGCCGCCAGGCCGCGCTAGAGGACGACCAGCTCGAGATCATGGAACGGCGCGAGGCGTCGAAGGCCGATCATGATCACGCCGGCGCGCAAGTGTCGCAGATCGACGAGCAGCTCGGCGACGCGACACGCGCTCGGGACGAGGCTCTCGCCGACATCGAGGTGGCCGAAGACCGGTGCCGAAATGATCGCGAAACGCTGGTCGGCTCGTTGCCTGCGGAGCTGGTGGCCGTTTACGAGAAGCAGCGTGAGCGATCGGGAATCGGCGCGGCACTGCTGCAGGCCCGCCGGTGCGGCGCGTGCCGAATCGAACTGGACCGCGGCGAGATCGCCCGCATCACTGCCGCACCTGCCGACGCGGTCGTGCACTGCCCGGAATGCAACGCGATCATGGTGCGTACCAAGGAATCGGGTCTGTGAGTCGGGTCGTCGTCGAGGCCGACGGCGGTTCGCGCGGAAATCCTGGACCTGCGGGCTACGGTGCCGTCGTCTTCGACGCCGGGCACCGGGCAGTGCTGGCCGAACGCAAGGCGAGCATCGGCCGTGCCACCAACAACGTCGCGGAGTACCGAGGATTGATCGCAGGGCTGACCGCAGCGGCCGAGCTCGGTGCCGACGAAGTCGATGTGCGGATGGATTCGAAGCTGGTCGTCGAACAGATGTCGGGTCGCTGGAAGGTCAAGCATCCCGACATGATCCCGCTCGCGGCGCAGGTGCAGGCGTTGGCGTCGAAGTTCTCGCGCGTGAACTACACCTGGATACCGCGCGCGGAGAACGGATACGCCGACCGGCTCGCGAACGAAGCCATGGACGCCGCCGTGGTCCCGGCCGCGGGTACGGAGATGGTCGAGGCGCCGAAGGCGCCCGGATGGACCGGTGCGACCGGCGCTCCGACACGAATGCTGCTCCTGCGTCACGGCCAGACCCCGCTGTCGGTGGAACGCCGCTACTCGGGGCGCGGAAATCCTGAGCTCACCGAACTGGGTCGCGGCCAGGCGTCGGCGGCCGCGCACATGCTCGCGGGTCGCGGTGACATTTCCGCCGTGGTGTCGTCGCCGCTCGGGCGGGCACGTGAGACCGCTGCTGCTGCCGCCGCCGCGTTGAATCTCCCGGTGACCGTGCACGACGGTCTGATCGAGACGGACTTCGGCGAGTGGGAGGGGCTTACCTTCGCGGAAGCTGCCGAGCGCGACGTCGATGTGCACAAGAAGTGGCTCACCGACACCTCGGTGCGGCCGCCAGGGGGTGAGAGCTTCGATGACGTGCGCATCCGCATCGCGGGCGTCCGGGCAGACCTGACGGCAGAGCATCCGGGCTCGACCGTGCTCGTGGTCTCGCACGTGACACCGATCAAGACGCTGCTGCAGTTCGCGCTGGATTCCGGTCCGTCCCTGCTGTACCGCCTGCATCTGGATCTGGCGTCGTTGAGCATCGCGGAGTTCTATCCGGACGGTGGATCGTCGGTGCGCTTGGTCAACGACACGTCGTATCTGTGACGTCGTCCCGGCCCTGAAAGCCGGGGTTCTTCAGCACCAGCCCACCCGAGAGTCGAAAAGTGGCCGCGCAGGCATGTCGGGGGTGTGCCTGCGCGGCCACTCATGAGGTCTATCGGGAACCTGCTCGACTTGTTACACACTTTCCGAGAATCTTTGTCGGCGGTTCTCGGGCCCAGCGTGTGCCGACGTCGTTGTGGCAGGAAGCGGACGAATTCTGCAAAAATGTGTTCATCACGCGAGCCCCGGGAGGAACAGCGATGAGCGGATACCGGATTCACGCACATGCGCCGCATCCTGCTGCTGCGGCGTCGTTCGCTGTCGCGCCCGCGCCGGAATTCGTCGTGGATCGGCGGCCCTGGTGGAGGCGCCACCCGATTCTCACCACTTTGGGGGTGCTGTGGCTCGTCGGGTTCGCGCAGGAGGAACCCGCGGTGGCTACGGTGCTGCTCGTTCTCGTACTGGCCGTGGTCGGCGCGGGAGCCCGTCGCCGTTCCCGAGATGAGCGTCGCAGGGAGGAAGCGGCCATTGTCGCTCGCGCTGATGCGCAGCATCAGGCGTACCTCAGCGGTGATCCTCGGGGCATCTACGGATTCCCCGCCGAACCGGCACCTCTCCCAGAGCCGATTCCGTATTACCGTCCTGCCGCACAGCAGCCTTGGGCTGTGCCCTACCCTCAGCAGCAGCCGTACGCACCGCGTATGCAACCCTGGCCCGCTCATGCACATCACGGGCAGTACCGTCGATACCACCGCTGGAGCAACAACTCACGGTGACTCGACGTCACAGTAGTTTGCGCACGGTCCGAAGGTTGCGGTTGGTGGTCACCGTCTTGAATCGTGACGCGCCGATCTTCTTCCCGAAGGCGCTACCGATCGTCTCGCCCTTCACGACTTCCCAATAGACGACGCCGTCACCGACGGCGATCTGCTCGACCGCGGGATCCAAGGTGGCGCCGATGCCCGCCAGTTCGTCGAGCACCGAGTTGTCGGCGACGAACACGGCATACGCGTGTCGGCCATCGACCTCCTCGTCGAACGGGTACGCATCGACAACAGCAGACAGGTACGACTGAGGATGGACGAACACGTACGCGTCGTACACGAAGGTGTCGGAGAGCGCACGTTCGAGACGCGCTTTCAGGTCGGGAGCAGTGCCGTCCGCGTCGAACAGCACATTTCCCGAAGCGAGGACTGTCCGGACATTGCCGAAACCGAGGTCGGTGAACAGCGCGCCCAGGTCGGCCATCTTGATCCTGACCCCACCGACATTGATTCCGCGCAGCAGCGCCACAAATCGAGTCATGTCTTCCGACCGTAGTTCGCGTCGGCGGTGTTCGGCGGGCTACTCTGTTCGAGCGGATGAGTCGGCCGGGCGACCGCGGAGCAGGGAACCGGCACCGAACGGTGCCAGGCCTTGAATCGAGGAAAGTCCGGACTCCACAGAGCAGGGCGGTTGCTAACGGCAACCCGAGGTGACTCGCGGGACAGTGCCACAGAGAACAGACTGCCTGCCCTCCGGGGCAGGTGAGGGTGAAACGGTGCGGTAAGAGCGCACCAGCACCCCGGGTGACCGGGGTGGCTAGGTAAACCCCGCCCGGAGCAAGGTCGAAGGCCGCACCGCTCCCCTCGGGGAACCGGTGCGGCTGCGTAGGTGTTCGAGGGCTGCTCGCCCGAGCCTGCGGGTGGACCGCTCGAGGCACCCGGCAACGGTGTGTCCAGATGGATGGTCGTCACCCTGTTTCGACGGGGGACAGGATCCGGCTTACAGGCCGACTCGTCCGCACAGCCCGAAGTATCGCGATTTGTCGCTCACAGGGGGCCGACGACCAGCAGATGTGCCCAGTACGAGGCAGCTTCCGGCCCGATATACGGAAGAAGGGCGTCGAAGAGAATGTACGACATATGTGGCTCCTCATGGATGACGGTCTGTGATGCCGGGCCGACGGTACCAGCCACGCCGGACCGCGTGTAGCGGCAAAAAGTCGACCTTGTTCGGGCACACTTGAACCATGAGCGATGAGGGCTGGTACTACGACGTGAGCACAGGCAAGGTCAGCCAGGGCAAGGATCCGGGCGCCCTCAACCGAATGGGTCCGTACCCGGACAAGGACACTGCCGAGCGCGCCCTGCAGATTGCCGCCGAGCGGACCAAAGCGGCCGACAAGGCCGACGACGAGTGGAACAACTGACTCAGCGGCACGCACGACGGCTACGGCGCGCAGGAGAACTACAACAGTGGTGAGAGCACCCTTCGTCGTTGCACCCGCGATCGACTTCGCATCAGTACGTTCCGAGTTCGGACTCGACGACGGATATCCGGCGGATGCGCTCGCGGAGGCCCGCGCCGGCACGGACCGGTACGGGGGCGATCGTGAGGACCGCACCGATTTGCCTCTGGTGACCATCGACCCTCCGGGGTCGATGGACTTGGATCAGGCGCTCCACCTCGAACGCACGACCGAGGGCTTCATCCTGCACTATGCGATCGCCGACGTGTACGCCGTCGTCGAGCTCGGCGGTGCGCTCGAAGCAGAAACCCATCGCCGAGGCCAGACGTTCTACCTACCGGACAGGTCCGTTCCGCTGCATCCGCGGGAGCTATCGGAGGGCACGGCCAGTCTCCTCCCCGAGACCATTCGTCCCGCCGTGCTGTGGCGGATCGAGACGGACGAACGCGCTGAGCCCGTGGCAGTCACGGTGCGCCGTGCATCGGTCCGTTCCGTCGCGCGACTCGACTACGCAGGCGTGCAACGCGACTTCGATGCCGGGACACTGCATCCGTCCATCGCAGCGCTACCCGAGTTCGGGCGTCTGCGTGCGGCGGCGGCACTCGGCAGGGGGGCTATCGAACTGCGCCTGCCCGAACAGGACGTGGCTCCCCGTGGCGACGGGTGGACGCTGACGGTGCAACCTCGGACAGATGCCGACGACTGGAACTCTCAGGTGTCGCTGCTGACCGGAATGTGCGCGGCCGATCTCATGCTCGACGCGAAGGTGGGCCTGCTCCGTACGCTGCCGCCTGCCGACGCGGAGATTGTCGAGGCGCTTCGAAGAAAAGCATCCGCGTTGGGGGTGCCGTGGCCAGACGATGTGCCGGTCGGCGCATTCCTCGCAGGCCTCGACGCGAACGAACCCTCGACGCTCGTGCTCATGAGCGAGGCTCCGACCCTGTTGCGCGGTGCGTCGTATGCCGCGTTCGACGGTGCGCCTCCCGAGTCGGGTCTGCACGGTGCGATCGGTGCGCCGTATGCGCATGTGACCGCTCCGCTGCGTCGTCTCTCCGACAGGTACACGACCGAGGTGTGCCTAGCGGTGTCGGCAGGCACCGCGGTGCCGTCGCACGTCCGCGGCACCCTGCCTGCACTGCCGAAGATCATGTCGGCGTCGGACTCGCTGGCGGGAAAGATCGGGCGCGCCTGCATCGACCTGACCGAGGCTGTCGTGCTCTCCCCCCGGGTGGGCGAGCATTTCGAGGCGACCGTGCTCGAAGGCGCCACCGACCGGCGCGACGCCGAGGTATTCGTGGCTTCCGAAACCGTCATTGCGCCGTGTGAGGGGCGGCCGCGCGAAGGGGAACGCATCACGGTGCGCCTCATCCGGGCAGACACTGCCGCTCGCAAGGTGAAGTTCGCCTACGAGTCCGGCCGAATATGAGTACCGAGACCCGGAGTGCGGGTCGGGGCAGGCGAGCGACGACGGTGATCGCCGCCGCGGTGGCCGCGGTCGTGCTGTTGTTCGTGGCAGTTGTGTGGTGGTGGGCACCGAGCAGGTATCTGCCCTGGGACACCGCGTCGTTCCCCGCAGCCGACACCGCCTCGTTGTCGACGGAACAGGTGGCGGTCGTGGACCTGCTCGAAGACGAGCACCGGACACAGCGGCCCGGCACCTTCTACTCGGAAGGGGTCGAAGAGCAGTGGTGTGCAGACTTCGTCAGCTGGATCATGCGGGAAGCCGGTATGCCTCTGTCGAATCCGCACTCGGGACACTGGCGGATCCCCGGCGTGTACACGCTGCAGGAGTACTACGAACAGCACGATCGCTTCGAACCGGTGGAGTCGGGCTATCAACCCGAGGTGGGCGACGTCGTCCTGTATGAGAACACCGCCGGTTTCGGGCAGCACACCAACATCGTCGTAGCGGTCGATGGTGACGAGGCGATCACCGTGGGCGGAAACGAGTTCGGCCGAATCCGTGTCCACACGCTCGAGTGGTCGGACGACTCGGCAGTGGTCGGATTCGGCCGGCTCCCGAAATGACGGGATGTCATCGGAACAAATCGGTCGCTTCCACAAGGCGATGAGTGATGCCGGGTTCGTGCGCGGAGTGTCCGGCGTCGTCGACAATGTGCAACGTCGAGTCGGGCCAGGAACGATGGAGGTCCCATGCGCTCGTCGCGGGGCACACCACGTCGTAGCGACCCTGCACGATCACGCCCGGGATGCCGTGCAGGAGATGCGCGTCCCGCAGCAGCTGTCCTTCGGTGAGGAATCCGCGATGGTAGAAGTAGTGATTCTCGATCCGTGCGAAGGCGAGCGCGAAGCGGGGTTCCGCGGTGTCTGCGACGTGGTCGGGCTGCGGTAGCAGTGAACTCGTTCCACCCTCCCATGTCGACCACGCGACCGCTGCGCGCAACGCGATGTCCGGGTCGGGGGAATGCAGCAACCGGTGGTAGGTGTCGACCGGGTGCGCCCCGGGTTCGGTGCCTGCCAGAGGCGAGAGGAAGGCTTCCCACAGGTCGGGGAACAGTGCCCCGGCGCCACCGTTGTAATACCAGTCGATCTCGCTGCGGCGCAGTAGGAAGATCCCGCGCAACACCAATTCGGTCACGCGGTCGCGGTGGCGCTGCGCGTAGGCCAGGGCGAGCGTCGACCCCCACGATCCGCCGAACACCATCCATCGTTCGATGTTCAGGAATGTGCGTAGATGTTCGACGTCGGCGAGCAGGTGGTCGATCGTGTTGACAGACAGGTCGGCCCCGTCGGCGACGTGCGGCCGCGACCGGCCGCAGCCCCGCTGGTCGAACATCACGATCCGGTAGGCGGAGGGGTCGAAGAATCGACGTTGCCGTGGTGATGTGCCGCCACCGGGCCCGCCGTGCAGGAACACGACGGGTTTACCGTCCGGATTTCCGCTGACCTCCCAGTACACCTCCTGATCGTCGCCGACGGCGAGAAAGCCGTGGTCGTACGGTGCGATCGGAGGGTAGAGCTCGCGACGGTCGGTCATCACCTAGAACCCGACGAGGGCCGATGCGAGATCGGGAATCTGCAGGGCCGTCAACGTCTCGTCACGCACGGATGAGCACTGCTCGGTGGTGATGATGTCGACGCGTGCGCGATCGCCTGCAAGCGCAATCAAGTCGATTCCGTTTGCCGCGCCCCATTCGCCGACGAGGATGTTCAGGCCGCCCTTCCCGACCGAGGGCGTGTAGGTGCGCCAGCTCTGCAACTGACCCTCGATGCGGGTGCACAGGTCGGCGGCCTGGGCTTCGGTGACGCCCCCCGGTGCCTGTGTGGATTCCGCTGCGGAGGGCGCCGGGGTATTCGACGGCGTCGGATCCGAGGTGGTTCCGGAGGCGCACGCGCCGAGCAGGCCGATCATGGCTGCAGCTGCGGTAGCAGCGACGGGAATGCGTCGGAATCGGGTCATGGGGGAGCGCACCTCGCGGTTCGGTGGTCGTGGTCGCCGTCGAGTGTGCCATCGAATCCTGAAACGCCGATGGGCGCCCTACTTCCTGGGCTCGACGTGTGCGCGGTGGAGGCCTCGAGTCGGGTGAAAACCTCACCCGACTCGAGGGTGTGCCACGGCCCTGTTCAGCAACTACATTCGCTCGGAGAGCCTTCGATGCCTGGGCGGCAGCGGAAGAACGAAGAACCTCAGAAAGAATGCTCGGGTCCGGGGAAGCTCCCGCCGGCTACCTCGGAGGCGTATTGTGCTGCAGCATTGCGCAATTCGTCGCCGACAGCCCCGAACTTCTTCACGAACTTCGCGGTCTTGCCGCTCGTGTATCCGGCCATGTCCTGCCAGACGAGAACTTGCGCATCGCATTCGTTTCCGGCGCCGATGCCGACGGTGGGAATGGTCAGCTTCCGGGTGACCTGGCCGGCGAGTTCTGCGGGAACCATCTCCATCACGACGGAGAATGCGCCGGCTTCCTGGACGGCGATGGCATCGGCGATGAGTTGCTCGGCGCCGTCGCCGCGTCCCTGCACTCGGAATCCGCCGAGGGTGTTGACGGATTGCGGGGTGAAGCCGATGTGGGCCTGCACGGGAATGCCTGCCGCAGTGAGCGCGGCGATCTGGGGTGCGATGCGTTCGCCGCCTTCGAGTTTGACTGCGTGCGCGCCCCCCTCTTTCATGAACCGGATGGCGGTGGCGAGAGCCTGCTCGGGAGATGCTTCATAGGTACCGAACGGGAGGTCCGCGATCACGAGTGCGTGCGGGGCCCCGCGAACGACGCCGCGGACCAGCGGAAGCAACTCGTCGACGGTGACCGGCACCGTGGTGTCGTAACCGTAGACGACGTTGGCCGCGGAGTCGCCGACCAGGAGCACCGGGATCCCGGCCTCTTCGAAAATGCGGGCGGTGGAGTAGTCGTACGCGGTCAGCTCTGCCCAGCGCACGCCTTCGGCCTTCATTGCCTGCAGATGGTGGACCCGCGTCTTACGCTTCGGAGTGTCTGCCGGGGCGGAGCCGCCACCGTACACGGACGTCATATTTTCCGACATCGTTGTCTCTTTCTTCCTCGAGGCCCTTCTGCGGGTCCCCGGGCGGGTGATGACAGTCTCAGTGTGCCACCGGGCTCGGCCACAGCTAACCCTCGGAGGTGGTGGGGTTGGTCACATGAGGACGCCGCGTGATCACACCACGAGGCCGGATGGCGGGCATGGCACGATCCACAGGTGCCGGTTTCCGCGCGTGTGCGCTCCCGTCGTCTGTTCGCTGCCCTTCTCGCTGTGAGCGCTCTGGTGCTGGCAGGATGTGCCGACACCGCGACCGAGGAGCGCGAGCCGTCGACCGTCGCAGTGCCCGGGGAACTCGCGCAGTTCTATCGACAGGGCGTCGACTGGGGCGACTGCGGTGGCTACGGCATCGACGGCCCGCTTCTGGCTCGCAGCGGTGCGCAATGCGGCCGGATCTCGGTCCCGCTCGACTACGACGCCCCGGACGGACAGACGGTGACCCTGGCGGTGTCGCGGATCGAGGCGGACGGCGATCGGATCGGATCGATTCTGGTCAATCCCGGCGGGCCCGGTGCCTCGGGGCTGTCCACCGTGCTCGCCGCGGCAGGTACCGAACTGGCCGGGCGGTTCGACATCGTGGGATTCGATCCGCGCGGCATCGGTTCGTCCGATCCGCAGGTCCGGTGCTTCACCGCCGCGGAGACCGACGCCGATCGTGCCATCGACGACGGCGATCGAAGTCCGGAAGGAATCGAGGCAGCCGAGAAACGCAACCGCGAGTACGCGCAGTTGTGTGCCGAACGCACCGGAGAGGATCTCCTCGCCCATGTCGGCACCGCCGACGTGGTGCGTGACATGGATGTCCTCCGAGGGGTGCTCGGCGACGACTCCCTGAACTTCCTCGGATATTCGTACGGAACCAGGCTCGGCACCGTCTATGCGGAAGCCTTCCCGGACCGGGTTCGCGCGATGGTCCTGGACGGCGCCATCGACCCCGAACAGGATCCGGTCGAGGAGATAGTGCTGCAGGCCGAGGGATTCCAGAAGGCGTTCGACGAGTTCGCGGCCGACTGCGCGACCCGCAGCGACTGCCCGCTGGGCAACGAGCCCGGGCAGGCGTCGGCCCGGTTCCGCGGACTCGTCGCCCCCTTGATCGCGACGCCCGCCCAGACCACCGATCCGCGTCGCCTGAGCTACCGCGACGCGATCACCGGAGTGCAGCAGGGCCTGTATTCGTCCGCGCTGTGGGGGTCGCTTCGCGGTGGCCTGGCCTCCCTCGCCGACGGCAACGGGGACACTCTGCTTCGACTCGCCGACCTGTACGAGGGGCGGGAGGACGACGGCACCTACAGCAACATCAACGATGCGTTCAACGCCGTCCGATGCATCGATGACCAGCCGATCACCGAACGCGCGGTTGCCGGTGAACTCGATACGCGGTTCCGGCAGGCGGCACCGTTCCTCGACGACGGACGCGGAACCGGTGAGGCGCCCCTCGACGTGTGCGCATTCTGGCCTGTCCCCGCTACGGGGGAACCGCACACCCCGGATGTGCCGGGGCTTCCGCCGGTCCTCGTGGTGTCGACGACCGGTGATCCCGCCACGCCGTACCAGGCGGGGGCAGACCTGGCGCGTCAGCTCGGGGGTGCGCTGGTGACCTTCGACGGAAACCAGCACACTGTCGTGCTGGACGGAAATCCCTGTGTCGACGACGCTGTGACCAGGTACTTCCTCGATCTCGAGGTGCCCGAGACCGACCCTCATTGCTGACTCGGCGCCGGTGTGATCGACACGCCACAGATGGGAACGGCGGATGTAACACGGAATTAACGGATCATGCCTACGCTCGCCGATATGGATCGCCAGAAGGAGTTCGTGCTCCGCACCCTCGAAGAGCGCGACATTCGGTTCGTGCGCCTGTGGTTCACCGACGTCGTCGGGACCCTCAAATCCGTGGCGATCGCCCCAGCCGAACTCGAGGGTGCCTTCGAAGAGGGCATCGGCTTCGACGGTTCGGCCATCGAGGGTTTCTCCCGCATTTCCGAGGCGGACATGGTCGCGCGCCCCGATGCCACGACATTCCAGGTGCTGCCGTGGACCGACGACCGGGGTCACCAATACTCGGCTCGCATGTTCTGCGACATCACCATGCCGGGTGGCACCCCGAGCTGGGCCGACCCGCGCCACGTGCTGCGTCGTCAGCTCAACAAGGCCGGCGATCTGGGTTTCAGCTGCTACGTGCATCCCGAGATCGAGTTCTTCCTCGTCGAGAACGGCGAACCGGGCGCACCGCCTGTTCCGGCCGACGACGGCGGCTACTTCGACCAGTCGGTGCACCGTTCCGCGCCGCATTTCCGCCGCCATGCCATCGACGCCCTCGAATCGATGGGAATCTCCGTCGAGTTCAGTCATCACGAGACCGCGCCCGGGCAGCAGGAGATCGACCTGCGGTACGCCGACGCGTTGTCGATGGCCGACAACGTGATGACCTTCCGCTATGTGGTCAAGGAGATCGCTATGGCGGAAGGCGTGCGAGCAACGTTCATGCCCAAGCCTTTCCAGCAGCACGCGGGATCGGCCATGCACACCCACATGTCGCTGTTCGAGGGCGAGACCAATGCATTCCACGATCCCGACGACCCGTTGCAGCTCTCGGCGACGGGCAAGGCGTTCATCGCGGGCATTCTCGAGCATGCTCCCGAGATCAGTGCGGTGACCAATCAGTGGGTCAACTCCTACAAGCGCATCGTGCACGGCGGTGAAGCGCCCACCGCGGCATGCTGGGGACCGTCCAACCGGTCGGCGCTCGTCCGCGTTCCGATGTACACCCCGAACAAGGCGTCATCGCGCCGAGTCGAGATCCGCACTCCCGACTCGGCCTGCAATCCGTACCTTGCGTTCGCTGTGCTCGTCGCGGCAGGTCTGCGTGGTATCGAGAAGGGCTACACTCTCGCTCCCGAGGCCGAGGACGACGTGTGGGCCTTGACCGGTGCCGAGCGCCGTGCCATGGGATACAAGGAACTGCCGACCGATCTCGACATCGCGTTGCGTGAGATGGAGAATTCGGAGCTGGTCGCCGAGACGCTCGGTGAGCACGTGTTCGACTATTTCTTGCGCAACAAGTGGCGGGAATGGGAGAACTACCGGAGTCAAGTGACCCCGTTCGAACTCGAGCAGTACCTGGGGCTGTAGGCGCCATGGTGAAGCCGCCTCCTGCGCGCTCTGCCGTACCCGGTCCCGGCCGACTCGGTCTGGTCGAACCCACCGCTGCCGACGAGCTGGCGCAATTGGGATGGACGGACGTCGAAAGCATCGAATTGATGTGGGCGTTGTCGCGGGCCCCCAACGCCGACCTCGCGCTGCGGACGATGAGCCGTCTCGCCGACGTACTCGGAACTCAGGGATGGGCAGAACTCGACGCGACGTTGCGCACCGACAAGAGCTTGCGGGGGCGACTGCTCGCCCTTTTCGGGTCCTCGGCGGCATTCGGCGACCACGTGGTCGCGCATCCCGATCGGTGGCGGATGCTTGCCGGTCCTCTCGAGCTGCCGGACCGGCACACCTTCACGGTCCGGATGCTCGACTGTGTCGAGTCGGTCCCCGAGACCGGTGGACGTACCAACCGGCTCGTCCACCGAGCCGGAATCACAGGCCCGGACGCGGTTGCTGCACTGCGCACGACGTATCGCGATCAGCTGATGCTCATTGCCGCAGCGGATCTCGCTGCGACGGTCGAGAACGAACCAGTCGTGCCGTATCTCGAGGTGGGGGAGAGGCTCGCCGACCTCGCCGATGCCGCATTGACTGCTGCGCTCGCGGTGGCGTTCGCCACTGTCGTCCCGGACGGACCGTGCCCCAATGACATCGCGGTCATCGCGATGGGCAAATGTGGTGCGCGCGAACTCAATTACGTCAGCGACGTCGACGTGATCTTCGTCGCCGAACCTGCCGACGCGCGGGCCAGCCGTATCGCAGGCGAGATGATGCGTATCGGAACGTCGGCGTTCTTCGAAGTCGATGCCGCGCTGCGGCCAGAGGGTAAACGCGGCGAATTGGTGCGCACCCTCGAATCCCATGTGGCCTACTACAACAGGTGGGCCAAGACATGGGAGTTCCAGGCACTCCTCAAAGCCAGGCCGATGACCGGCGACCTCGACCTGGGCCGCCGTTACGTCGAAGCCTTGAGCCCATTGGTATGGACGGCATCGGAGCGCGACGCATTCGTGCCGGAGGTGCAGGCCATGCGCAGGCGGGTCGAGGAACTCGTCCCCGCCGATCTGCGGGAGCGCGAACTCAAACTCGGAAAGGGCAGCCTGCGCGACGTCGAATTCGCCGTGCAACTGCTGCAGATGGTCCACGGACGCACCGACGAATCGTTGCGCGTGCCCAACACTGTGGAGGCATTGTCCGCGCTCGCCGACGGCGGATACGTCGGGCGTGATGACGCCGCGAATCTGCGCGCGTCGTACGAGTTCCTCCGGTTGCTCGAGCACCGCCTTCAGCTGCAGCGGCTCAAGCGCACTCACACACTGCCCCCTCCCGATGACCGTGAGAACCTGCGCTGGCTCGCACGGGCGGCGCACATGCGGCCGGACGGACGGAACGATTCGCTCGGCGTCCTCCAATCCGAGATCAAACGCAACTCCGCACGGATCCGCAGGCTCCATGCGCGATTGTTCTATCGTCCGCTGCTCGAGTCGGTGACCCGGCTCGACAAGGACGCGGTGCGTTTGTCGCCGGATGCGGCTGTGCGGCAGCTCGCGGCGCTGGGTTACACAGCACCGGAGCACGCCCTGGAACACCTCACCGCGCTGTCCGGGGGAGCTTCACGCAAGGCAAGGATCCAAGCTCTCCTTCTTCCTCAACTGCTCGAATCTCTCGGTGAGACAGTCGATCCGGATGGTGGTCTGCTCGCCTACCGGCGACTGTCCGACGCGTTGTACGAAACAGTGTGGTTCCTGCGGGTGCTGAGAGACGAGCCGTCGGTCGCGGAACGTCTGATGAAGGTGCTGGGTACGTCGGCGTATGTACCCGAGCTGCTCATCAAGTCACCGGATGTCATCCGCCTCTACGCTGACGCCTCCACGGGGCCGCGCCTTCTCGAGGCCAAACCCGCCGAGGTAGGGAGAGCGATCGTCACGTCATCGTCCCGATACGACGATCCGGCGCGGGCGATCGCGGCGGCACGGTCACTGCGTCGGGCGGAGCTCGCGCGGATCGCGAGCGCCGATCTCCTCGGGATGCTCTCGGTTCCGGAGGTGTGCGAAGCGCTCTCGTCCGTATGGTCGGCAGTTCTGGAGGCGGCACTGGCCGCGGTGATCCGCGGATCCGTGCGCACGAAGGGACCGGCTCCGGCACGCATCGCGGTGATCGGTATGGGCCGGCTCGGCGGTGCCGAACTCGGCTATGGATCCGATGCCGACGTGCTGTTCGTCTGCGAACCGCTGCCCGATGCCGACGAGACCGTCGCAGTGAAATGGGCGGTCTCCGTCGCCGAGCAGGTCCGCAAACTTCTGGGGGCGCCGAGCACCGACCCGCCGCTCGAAGTCGATCTGGACCTTCGTCCCGAGGGTCGCAGCGGCGCGCTGGTGCGCACCTTCAAATCCTACGAGGCCTACTACGCGCAGTGGGCAGAGGCGTGGGAGGTCCAAGCGTTGCTGCGTGCGCACACGGTCGCGGGCGATTCCGATCTCGGGCTCCGATTCCTCCACATGATCGACCGTGTGCGCTACCCCGAAGGTGGGGTCACTCAGGAAGCGGTACGGGAGATCCGCCGGATCAAGGCTCGGATGGATTCCGAGCGCCTTCCGCGCGGCGCCGACCCCGCGACCCATACGAAACTGGGTCGCGGCGGACTGTCCGACGTCGAATGGACCGTGCAATTGCTGCAGCTCCAGCATGCGCACGAGATCGGTTCGTTGCGCAACACGTCGACACTGGAGACGCTCGATGCGATCGGTGCCGCCGAACTCATCAGCGCAGCCGACGTGGATCTGCTCCGCGACGCGTGGATCACCGCGACCCGCGCCCGCAATGCGCTCGTCCTGGTGCGGGGGAAGCCGAGCGATCAGCTTCCCGGGCCGGGGCGGCAACTCGCGGCGGTGGCGAGTGCCGTGGGCGAACACAGCGACGACGCATCCGAATTCCTCGACAACTACCTGAGGGTCACGCGTCGTGCGCGTGGTGTCGTCGAGCGGGTGTTCGGCGGGGAAACGAACGGGCACTGACTCTTTCGTTTTTCGTCCTCACCCGCCGGCGAACATCTTGATGCGAAGTTCTCGGCTGCGTTCGAGGTGTGCGCGCATGTGCTCGCGGGCGGCCGCCTCGTCGCGCGCTCGTAGCGCGGTCAGGATGAGGTCGTGTTCGCCGTTGAGTACGTCGGGTTCGCCGTAGGTCGACGGCGGGCCCGAATCATAGATCCGCAGTTGCGTGGTCAGCCGGATGAGAAGCGCAGTGATGGTGGCATTGTGCGCGGCCTGCCACAGTGCTTCGTGGAATCGGAAGTTACCGGCTCGGACGTCGGTGTCGTCGGAGGCCGAGCAGCAGAAGGTGTGGAGCTGTTCGAGCCTCGCGAGGTCGAGCTCGGTGTGACGGATCGCGGCTGCTCCCGCGGCTTCGGACTCGAGTGCGACGCGGGCGGCGTAGATCTCTATGACGTCCTCGGGGGTTCCCGACCGGACTCGGAACCCGCGTGTGGCGCGCTCGAGCAACCCGTCGTGGGCGAGCCAGTTCAGGGCTTCCCGAATCGGGGTGCGCGAGGCACCGTAGGTCTCACTGAGCTGGGTTTCGTGCAGTGCAGCGCCACTGGGAAATTTGCCCGCGAGAATGTCGGCGCGCAGCCGCAGATACTGCTTCGATGTCTGATCGTCGCGTCCGGTGGGAAGCTCGCCGAGCAATGAGCCGATCAGGTCGGTTGTGGTGTCCCGGTCGGGCATCGCACTCCTGTCCTCAGGTTCGGTGTCTCCGGAGATTATGCCATCGTCAACGAGCGCATACTTGCGTATACGTTATTCGTCGTTTAGCGTCGCGGGGGTGATCGAGGAGAAACCGAGGGCGGCGAGGGACGGTGAGTCCCGAACCGGTGAGGTCCCGGGCGAGGATGTGATGATCGCCGCCGAGGACCTCGCGCGCGAGTTGGCGACCGTGGCGGTTCTCGATGCGACCGTGTCGTTTCCGAAACCGCGATTCGACGGCGACTACCGCCCCGAATCCGGGTACGCCACCTGGGCGGATGCGCACATCCCGAATTCCGTGCACATCGATCTGCTCGGCGAGTTCAGTGCGTCGGGGGCTCCGCTGCACTTCACGCGACCGGAACCCGAGCATCTGGCTGCCGCACTCGCCCGCATCGGTGTCGGTGCCGGCACCGACATCGTGGTGTACGACGCGGGGGAGATGACCTGGGCGTCACGGGTGTGGTGGATGCTGCGCAACATCGGTGTTCCCGCGCGGGTCCTCGACGGTGGGCTCGCCCGGTGGACCGCCCTCGGACTTCCGCTCTCCTCGGACCTGTCGGCGCCGCCTGCGGCGGTGAACCCGGTGAACATCACCGACCACGGCCTGTGGCGAGACCGAGACGACGTTCTCGAAGTCAGTGCGGGCCGGGCGGCGGGAACGTTGCTCTGCGCGCTCGATCCCGAGCACTTCGCGGGCGCCGCAACGACCCGTTACTCGCGGCGCGGACGGATTCCCGGCAGTCGGAATCTGCCTGCCAAGAGTCTCCTCGGCGGCGGAGTGCTGCGTCCTCGCGGGGAACTGACCGCCCTGTCGGAAACTGTGTCGGCCGAGTCGGAACGCCCCCTGATCGTCTACTGCGGCGGTGGTGTGTCCGCGTGCCTGGTGGCGCTCGCTCTGGTGCGGGCAGGTCGCGACGACGTCGCCGTGTACGACGGCTCGCTCGCAGAGTGGACTGCAGATCCGGCACTGCCGATGATCTCGGATGAGCGAGGAAACACCTGATGAGATATCCCGACCCGCGATGTCCCGCCTACCGTACGTGCCCACCCGGACCTCCAGCCGGAACCGACACTTCTGTGACAGGAACCTCATGACCTCCCCGACGAACGCGCCGACGATCGATGACCTCGCTGACGCCCTCGACATGCTCCGTGCACGCACCCCGCTCGTGCAGTCGTTGACCAACATCGTGTCCGCGAACTTCCTGACCAATGTTCTGCTCGCGGCGGGTGCCAGCAACGCGCACATCGACAACGTCCACGAGGCGGGTGGCTTCGCGCGGATTGCGGGCGGAGTACTGGTCAACCTCGGCACACCCGATGACGGAACCGCCGTTGCGTTCACCGCCGCTGCCGAGGCGGCGCACGACGCGGGGACCCCCTGGGTGCTCGACCCGGTCGGTGTCGGAGGGTTGCCATGGCGTACCGGACTCGCCGCGGATCTGCTCACCTATCGACCCACTGCGATCCGTGGCAATGCCTCGGAGATCATCGCGCTGGCAGGTCAGGGCAGCGACACTCGTGGTGTCGACAGCGCGGACGAAGCGGCGGCGGCGATCCCGGCGGCGCTCGCCCTGCTCGGGCACTCGGACGCGGTGTCCGCGTCCGGACCGATCGACTACCTTGTGGGTCGCGGTAGCGACGGTGCTGTCACCGGACTGCGCATTGCAGGCGGAAGTGCGATGTTGCCCCGCGTGACCTCCACCGGATGCTCGCTCGGCGGCCTCGTTGCCGCTTACCTCGCGGTCGCGCCGACCTCACTGATCGGACTGGCGGCGGCGCATACGCACGTCGCCGTCGCGGCCGAGATTGCCGAGGAGAATTCGAGCGGTCCGGGTTCGTTCGCTGTGGCTTATCTCGACGCGCTCTACACAGTCGACGCAGACACTCTGCGCCGACGCGCCCGTATCGAGGCATTCGAACTGCCGAAGAAGGACGAGAGCTGATGGGCATCAAAACTTTCTGGTACCTCACCCAGGCCGACGGCGACTATCCGTGGAGCCCTGACGGGCTGTTTCCCGTAGACGGGCAACGACAGATCGCGCTCGCCAAGGCCATCGACGAAGGCGGTTTCGACGGGGCGCTCGTCGCTACCTGGCCGAACGATCCGTTCATCTCCGCTACCTGGGCTGCCGCGCACACCAGCCGGATGAAGTTCCTCGTCGCGGTGTACGCCAACATGACACCTGCCCGGCTACTCGCCGAAAAGGCACTCACCTTCGACGCATTCAGCGGCGGCCGCCTGATGATCAACTCCGTCAATGGACGCGAGAACATCCTGACGAAATACGACATGTTCGTCGAGCACGATCGACGCTACGAACTCGGTGAGCAGTATTGGTCCGACTTCCACCGCATCTACGCGGAGGGGACGGAATCCAACTTCCCGAACACGCCGCTGCGCATCGAACCGCCCGCGGGTGGGCATACGGTACCGCTGTGGGGTACCGGTGATTCGCAGGCCGGACTGGAGAACGCCGGTAAGGTGCTCGACGCCTACCTGATCATGCTGCGCGAAACGTCCTTCGTCGATGCGAAATTCACTGCGGCTCGCGAATCCGCGGCTGCGGCAGGCCGTGAATACACCGACTTCGGTGCGCTGTCAGGCGTCATCGTGCGGCCGACGCAGTCCGAAGCGCTCGATCGATTCCGGTCGTTGTTCGAAGACGCCGGGATCGATCGGATCAGCGAAGTGCTGAACAACGCGGTTCGTCGCCGTACGCACGGACAACAGGATCTGAGGACCTTCACCGCCCGCGACGCGCAGCGTCAGGGCTGGGTGGACGCCCTCAACGCGGGCAAGTTGCCCGAGCCGAAAGACCTGGACCTCGGCGACGGGCTGTACGCAGGTATCACCGCGTGGTCGCCGCTCGACATCTTCGCGACAGGGTCGTCGGCGGTCTACTACGCGGGCACACCCGACGAGATCACCGGACACGTGCGTGCCCTACGTGACAAGACGGGACTGACCAGCCTCATCCTTGCCGGCTGGCCGCTCATCGACGAGGCGAAGCACGTTGCCGAGCATCTGATTCCGAGGTTCCGCGAACTCTGAGTGCTCCGCGGAACCGCTTCGTCACCGACCTCCGTCCGTGCTTCTGCTCGAGCACGCACGGAGGTCGTTCTCGTCTCAGGTGCAGAGGTCTCAATTGCAGAGGATGATCAGTCCGACACCCCGCCAGACGTCGACCGTCACGTCCTTCCACTCCTGTTTATCGGAATCCCATTCGCTCTCGGTCTCGGTGTAGTAACCGAGGTCGCGTTGTTCGGTCACTGTGCATTCCTGGAGTGTGCTGCCTGCTCGACTGACGACGTGCCAGGGCACACCCGCCTCGTCCAATGTGGTGGCCGCTTGGCTCTGTGACATTCCCACAGTGTTCGGGGCTGATTGTGCCGTCGCGATTCCCGCGGCAAGCGGACTCAGAAGCAGGGCGCCGGCGGCTGCACATGCCGCGGCCGAGATGGTCGTACGCATGACGGCCTCCTTTCGGAGACAGGTCGGTATGAAATGCTCTGCCCGGGCGTGCCCGGTGATCGGCGGACGGCGGGTGCCATAGCGCCCGTCGGCCGGATGCGCGGCGTTCCTCCCGGCACGTTCGTGCCCCGACTCATCGTCCGCAGCAGGCGGGTGATCAGCGCATCGTCGACAGTTGTGTCGCAATGTCGGCAAACTGTGTCATACATCACCAACTATACGCGCGTGTGCAAGATGCTTCGGGGCGCGCGGTTCTGGCGACGGCCGAGCCTGGCGCGCGGGCTTGCGGCTGATCAGAGTGCGCATCTCATCCTGTGGTGTACATCACTACATAATCAAATTGATGAGTTCAAAATATTCTTGTTGACACTTTCCATCAGCAGTAGTGAATATTGCTGCACCAATTGACGTGATCGAAGCGACGCTGTCATTCGAGTGTCGCAGCGAAGGAACGGTGGTGCGCGATGACCGAGACTGTGATCCGCGAAGGCGAGAGATCTCCTTACGACCTCGACGACCGATTCCGGTCCGGATCGGGCACGGTGTTGCTCACCGGTGTACAGGCGATCGCACGGCAACTCGTGGAGCAGCATGTGCGCGACATCCGCGACGGACGTCGGGTGGCAACATTCGTCTCCGGCTACCAGGGCAGTCCGCTCGGTGGCCTCGACAAGATGCTGCACGGTATGCCGAGGGTGCTTGCCGAACACGACATCACCTTCACTCCAGGCTTCAATGAAGAACTCGCAGCCACCGCCGTGTGGGGGAGCCAGGGGCAGCTCGGAACCGGTACGCGGACCCACGACGGAGTGGTCGGCGTGTGGTACGGCAAGGGCCCCGGGCTCGACCGGGCCACCGATGCTCTGCGCCACGCCAACATGTATGGGGTCGATCCGAACGGCGGTATGCTCCTGATGGTCGGCGACGATCCGGCCTCGAAGTCTTCCACTGTCCCCGCGGTGAGCGAACGGTCCCTCGCCGCACTCGGCATCCCGGTCCTGTTCCCGAGGAACGCTGCCGAGATCATCACCATGGGACTGCACGGTGTTGCGTTATCGCGGGCCTCCGGATGCCTGGTTGCGCTCAAGATCGTCGCCGATGTGGCCGACGGTGCCTGGTCGGTCGACGGGTCGGTTGCGGATGTTCCCATCGCCGTTCCCGAAATCGATTGGGAAGGAAGGAGGTTCATCTACCGTCAGCGTCCGATGGCAGCGCCGGGTGACAGTGTGGCCGCCGAAGCCGACCTGTACGGGCCGCGACGGAAGACCGTCCTGGCCTACGGCAAGGCCAACGCACTCGATGTCATCGAAGTAGACCCAGCGGGCGCCCGGATCGGTTTGGCGTCCACTGGAACCACCTTCGACGCGATGCGGCAGGCGCTGCTCGACCTCGGCGTCGACGACGCGGGTCTGCACCGCGCGGGAATCCGATTGCTGCGCATCGGGATGCCCTATCCCATCGAACCGGATCTCATCCGCGATTTCGCGCGCGGACTCGACGAGCTGATCGTCGTCGAGGACAAGACGGCCTTCGTCGAAACCCAGGTCCGTGAGATCCTCTACGGAACGGACTCCGCGCCACGCATCCTCGGGAAGAGGGATGCCGAAGGACGCCCGCTCGTACCATTCGACGGTGAACTGACCGCGGGTCGGATCCGTGGGCCGCTGCGTCGTGTGCTGCGCAACTACATCGAACTCGGGCCGGGCGCCCTTCCACAACTGCCACTCGAAGTTCTCTCCACCGCGCGCACTCCGTATTTCTGCAGCGGGTGCCCGCACAACCGCTCCACCGCCCTGCCCGAGGGTTCGATCGGCGGCGGCGGAATCGGCTGCCACACCCTCGTCACGCTGTCGGGTCGCACGGACAGCGCGGTCACCGGCCTGACCCAGATGGGTGGAGAGGGCGCGCAGTGGATCGGGCAGGCACCGTTCACCGACATCGGCCACATGTTCCAGAACGTCGGTGACGGAACGTTCTTCCATTCCGGTCAGCTCGCGGTCCAGGCGTGCGTCGCAGCCGGGGTGAACATCACCTACAAGCTGCTCTACAACGACGTCGTGGCGATGACCGGCGCGCAGGATGCCGAAGGCGCCCTGAAAATCCCCGCCCTGACCCACAAGCTCACCACGGAAGGCGTCCGCAAGATCATCATCTGTTCGGACGACCCCAAGCAGCATCGCAAGCGATCTCTGGCGCGCGGCACCGTGGTGTGGCATCGGGACAGGCTCGACGAAGCACAGAAACTGCTGCGCGAGGTTCCAGGTGTCACCGTGCTCATCTACGACCAGCACTGCGCGGCCGACGCACGTCGTCAGCGTAAACGCGGCACCCTGCCTGCCCGTACCACCCGCGTGATCGTCAACGAGGCGGTCTGTGAAGGATGCGGCGATTGCGGCGTCAAGAGCAACTGCCTGTCGGTCCGACCCGTCGACACGGAGTTCGGATCCAAGACTCGCATCGACCAGACGTCGTGCAACACCGACTACTCCTGCCTCGATGGGGACTGCCCGTCGTTCGTGACGGTCGAGGCAGCACCGGATCGCAAACGCGAGCGGCGCGCCCCGACGCCGCCTGTCGTGCCGGACATCGTCGGTGACGGTCCGGCAGGGACCACCAACGTTCTTCTCGCAGGAATCGGTGGCACCGGCATAGTCACTGTGAACCAGGTACTCGCCACCGCGGCGCTGCGTGCCGGATTCGAGGTCGAATCGCTCGACCAGATCGGGATGAGCCAGAAGGCGGGCCCGGTGGTCTCCCACCTGCGTTTCGCGGTGGGCGACCTCGAACCGGGAAACCGCGTCGGCACCGGCGGGGCAACGTGCCTGGTCGCGTTCGACCTGCTCACCGCCACCGATCCGAAGAACCTTGCCTACGCCGACACCGCCGCGACCATCGCCGTCGCGTCGACCAGTCGCACGCCCACCGGAGACATGGTGTACGACCGGTCGATCCGTCACCCCGACGAGGACGATCTGCTCGCGCGGCTCGACGCGACCACCCGCGAATCGGTCTCGTTCGACGCGCTCGCCGCGTCACAGGCACTGTTCGGGGAGACGGCGTCGGCGAACTTCCTGCTCGTCGGAGCAGCGCACCAACTCGGCGGACTGCGAATCCCGGCCGCCGCCATCGAGGAAGCGATCGAGATCAACGGCGTCGCAGTGGAAACCAACATCGCTGCCTTCCGGTGGGGGCGCGCAGCGATCGCCGACCCTGAGGTGTTTCGCCGGGCCACCGAGCCGGCACCCCACGCCCGCCCCGCGACCGTAGCTCCCGACAGATTGTTCGACGGCACCACATTCGCCGGTGAAGTGCAGCGATTGGTGAAAATCCGTGCCGCTGCCCTGATCGATTTCCAAGATGAGGCGCTCGCCGCACGCTACATCGATCGGGTGCACTCCGTGTGGACGGCCGAACGTCGGCTCACCCACCGCACCGACCTCAGCGAGGCCGTCGCCCGGGGTCTGTTCAAGCTGACCGCCTACAAGGACGAGTACGAAGTCGCACGCATGCTCGTCGACCCCGCGTTCGTCGACGACGTGCAGGCCCAGGTGCCCGGGGGATACCAGCTGACCTACCGCTTGCATCCGCCGGTGCTGCGGGCGCTCGGCCGCAGTAGGAAGATCGGATTCGGGCCGAGGTCGCATTCGACGCTGCGGATGCTGGCGAAAGCGAAGCGCTTGCGCGGTACCCGCTTCGACCCGTTCGGTTACGCCCACGTCCGGCGGACCGAGCGTGCGTTACTCGCGCATTACACCGCCGTGATCGAGCAGTCCGTCGCGGCTCTGACCACCGACTCGTACGACCGTGCCGTGCAGATCGCGGAACTTCCGGACATGGTGCGCGGCTACGAGCACATCAAACTGCGCTCGGTCGAACAATACCGCGCTCGACTCGAGGAACTCGGCGTCGATGCCGAGTTCTGAGTTCCTCTCTCCCGCCCGCCGATTCAACGCCCCGAAGGGAATCGCACGTGACCACCTCCACCATCGTCAGCCCGACCGCCACCGATCCTGCTCTCGGCGTCTTCGACCGCTCTCGGCGCTTGACCGACCGGCCACACGAACAGGTCGTCTTCCACGAGGACGCCGCGACCGGCCTTCGCGCGATCATCGCGATCCATTCGACGGTTCTCGGGCCCGCCCTCGGTGGAACCCGCTTCTATCCCTACGCCGACGAGTCGGCAGCGCTCGAGGACGTGTTGCGGCTCTCGTGGGGAATGACCTACAAGGCCGCGGTGGCCGGTGTGGATCTCGGCGGTGGCAAGGCGGTTATCCTGGGGGATCCGGCCACCGACAAGAATGACGAGTTGCTCGTCGCGTACGGCCGGTTCGTCGATTCGCTCGGGGGACGCTACATCACCGCCGCCGATGTGGGAACGCAGGCGGGGGATCTCGACGTGATCGGAACCCGCACCGCGCATGCGGTCGGCCGGACCGCCGGGGCGGGAGGGTCCGGCGACAGCTCACCACTGACTGCCCTCGGGGTGTTCCAGGCGATGCGGGCAGGCGCCCGAACGGTCTGGGGGCAAGACACATTTGCCGGACGTCGGGTGGGCGTCGAAGGATTGGGGAAGGTCGGTTACCAACTCGTCGAACTGCTCACCCGAGACGACGCCGAGGTCGTCGTATCCGATGTGAACCCCGTTGTGCTGGCGCGGGTCGCAGCAGACTTCCCGTCGGTGCAGGTGGCCGACGACATCCTCGGGGCATCGCTGGATGTGTACGCCCCGTGTGCACTCGGCGGGACGCTGACATCGGCGACCGGGCGGTTGATCGACGCTCGATTGGTATGCGGCGCAGCCAACAATCAACTGGCCGACCCGACCGTCGAAGAGATCCTGCGATCCCGGGGCATCACCTGGGTTCCCGACTACGTGGCGAATGCCGGTGGGCTGATCCAGGTGGCCGGTGAAGTCGACGGTTCGGACGAAGTCACGGTCCGCGGCCGTGTGGATGCGATCTTCGATCGCACCCTCGAGATCTTCGATGTGTCGCAGGCGCTGGATATCGCGCCGGGTGCTGCCGCCAACCGAATTGCCGAGCAGCGCATCGACTCTGCCTGATAGGTGAAACGTCGGGGGAGGCGCTCGTGGCGGCTCCCCCGAAGTCGTGTCCGAGTTCGGCGGAGCGAGGAACTTCAAGGCCGGCCGGACGGGGCCGAGCGTCCGTGTCCCGCATCCCGGGTGAGATGTTCGAGGAGCGGCTGCGTGCGATATGCCACGGGAGTGGTGAGCGCCAGTGTCGTGGTGGTGTGTGCGACCCCCTCGATGCTGTGAATCCGTTCGAGAACCTGTAGCAGGTCTTCCTGCGATTGGGCCGCCATTCTGATCAGCAAGTCTTCGCGTCCCGTCGTGGCGTGCACCTCGAGGACCTCGGGGAATCGCTCGAGTTCGGCGATCACCTGGCCCATTCGTGCCTGGACGAGTTCGGCGCCGATGAATGCTTGGAGGGGTAGTCCCAAAGCGGGAAGGTCGACGACGGGGCGGTATCCGGTTACCGCTCCGGACTCTTCGAGCTTCTTGATCCGTGATTGGACGGTGTTGCGCGCGACGCCCAGCTTCGCCGAGAGATCGACGATGCCCGCTCTGGGGTTGTGCGTGAGCTCTGCGAGCAGAGCTGTGTCGAGCCGGTCGAGACTGAACACGATGACACCCTTTCCGTTGTGATGCGAATCACTACTTGAACATAATGATCAGCTGAATTGAAAGTTCTTGACAGGGATCACTGTAGTGCCATGATTGCTGCATTGAAATGCTCACACAAATGCAGCGCGTCGAAAATGTGCGCGCATTCCCCGAGCTGTTTCGCCCACCGATCACCCACAAGGTTCTTGCGGGCACCACAACCCATCCCGAGGAGCACACCATGCCCGGAGTCGGCATATGGCGCACCAAATCCGTCGAACAATCGATCGCAGATACCGACGAACCCTGCTCGAGGTTGCGAAAAGAGCTGACTGCCAGGGATTTGACGATCTTCGGAGTCGCCGTCGTCGTCGGCGCCGGCATCTTCACCCTCACTGCCCGCACCGCCGGTAACGTCGCCGGGCCTTCGATCTCGCTGGCATTCGTCCTTGCTGCAATCGCGTGCGGGCTTGCCGCGTTGTGCTACGCGGAGTTCGCGTCGGCCGTACCGGTTGCAGGGAGCGCATACACCTTCTCCTACGCCACCTTCGGTGAGTTCGTCGCCTGGATCATCGGGTGGGATCTGATTCTCGAGTTCGCACTGGCCTCCGCTGTGGTGGCGAAGGGATGGTCGCTGTATCTCGGTGGCATGTTCGGTGGAAGTTCCACGGTCGATCTGGGGCCGATCTCCGTCGACTGGGGCGCGCTGCTGATCGTCGGTGCGATCACGATTGTGCTCGCAATCGGTACGAAGGTGTCGTCGCGGGTGTCGGCGGTCGTCACGGCGATCAAGGTCGCTGTGGTACTCCTCGTCATCGTCGTCGGCATCTTCTACATCGACAAGAGCAATTACTCACCGTACGTCCCGCCGGCAGAAGAATCTCGGGACGTCGCGCACGGTGTGCACCAGTCGCTGTTCTCCGCGCTCACCGGAGCCGATGGCAGCAGCTACGGTTGGTACGGACTCCTCGCCGCCGCGAGCCTGGTGTTCTTCGCCTTCATCGGATTCGATGTAGTCGCGACAACTGCCGAAGAAACGAAGAATCCCCAGAAAGCGCTCCCGCGTGGAATTCTCGGATCGCTCGCCATCGTGACTGTTCTCTATGTCGGGGTCACACTCGTGCTGACCGGAATGGTCGAGTACACCGATCTCCGAACGGGGAGCGCGCTCGTCGGGAATGGAAGTGCCACTCTTGCCACCGCATTCGAGGCGCACGGTATCGGCTGGGCGCAGATGGTCATCAATATCGGTGGTCTCGCAGGACTCACCACGGTCGTGATGGTGATGATGCTGGGCCAGACACGAGTGTTGTTCGCGATGTCGCGCGACGGACTGGTGACACGCAAGCTCGCCAAGACGAACAACAAGGGTGTGCCGGTGCGCATCACGCTGATCGTCGGCGGTGTGGTCGCGGTCCTCGCAGCAGTGTTCCCGATGGGGGTGCTGGAGGAGATGGTCAACATCGGCACACTGTTCGCATTTGTGCTCGTCTGTGTCGGAGTGATGGTGCTCCGCCGTATCCGCCCCGACCTGCCCCGCGGCTTTCGGGTTCCGCTCATGCCGTGGGTGCCGATCCTGGCTGTCATCGCATGCAGCTGGCTGATGTTGAACCTGTCTGTGGAGACGTGGATCCGGTTCGCGGTGTGGATGGCGCTGGGAGTGGTCGTCTACTTCGCCTACGGCCACCGCAAGTCGGTGCTGGGGCAGCGGCTCGCAGCGGAAGCTGATGACCGGGACACGGCCCGAGTGCCGGTGCCCGACCCCGAACCTGTGTAACCGAGGCGTGGAAGAACGCAACTGCGTTCTCACCCGGGCGTTGTAGGGGTTGCGAGCATCCGCTCGCGTAAGCTGTCGTAGATCGGAGCGACCCCGGCGAGATGCGCAACGACCACTGCTGCCGCCGACGCAACAAGCATGGGGACGGTGACGCTCGTGGTAGCGGTCATCTCGACAACGAGGGCGATTCCGGTGAGCGGTGCCCGCACGGACGCGCTGAACAGCGCCGACATCCCCACAATCGCCATCGGAATCACGATCGATGAATCCACCGCGGGGACAACTGCTTCCACGACACGCGCGTACAGAAACCCCCACAGCGCGCCGAGTGCGAGCAGTGGCGCGAACAGTCCGCCCGGGGTCCCTGCCGCGTACGACAGCGGACCGGCGAAGAACCGCATCACGACATACCAGCATAGGAGCGGAAGTGTGAGGACGCCGCCGGCCAGCACGTGCTGTGAAACGGCATCGCCACCGCCTGCAGCGAGCGGTGCGAGTGAGGCGAGCAACCCTACCCCGGCGCCGATCAGCGCGGCCTTCCATACCGGCGGCAGAGCGTGCACCGCGTCGACGAGATCGAGTGATCCGACCACCACGCGGTTGTAGGCCGCTCCGAGTACCCCGGTCAGAAGACCGAAGACCAAGAACACCGGCAGCAACGTGATCGACGGTGTACCGAGCGTCTCGACATCGAAGTCCGGTCGATCCCCGAGTATCAGACGCGAGCACGCAACCCCGGCGCCCACCGAGAGCAGGACGGGGACGACCGTCCGGAACCGGAACACTCGGGTCACCTCTTCGAAAACGAACAATGCACCCCCGACCGGGGCGTTGAAAGCGACTGCCAGTCCGGCGCCCGCCACAGCGTTGTGCATCGACCGGATGTGAGCGTCATCCATGCGCGCCCGTCGCGCCGTCTCGGAACCGACCGCCGCACCCATGTGCACAATCGGACCTTCTCGGCCGAGAACGAGTCCGGAACCGATCGAGAGCACGCCTCCGACGAATCTGGCGGGCACCACCCGAAGCGGTGGCGGCACAGCCTCGTCGCGTTCCACTGCCTCCACGTGCTGGATGCCGCTTCCAGAAGCGAGAGGGACACGCCCGACGATGAGCGCGGCGGTCGCTGCGCACAGAGCGGTGACGGCCATGGGAATCAGCCAATCGGGCCCGGGCAGCGAGGCGGACCAGTCGAGAACGTCGCCCCGCCATCGGTCCGCGACCCGCAGGCACCACCGGAAGGCTCCTCCGACGAACCCGATCACTGCGCCGGCGATCGTCGCCACTACGCAGATCACGAGCAGTTCGCGGCACTCCGCGGAACGCGCCTCGGGGTTCTCCATCGAGAGCCATTCAACCCGCTCGATCGAGTTGGTGGAGCCGAAATCGGCAGGCCACGAAACGAAACCGGTCCGCTCACCCGATCAAGGGCGCGCGGACCGGCTTCGGAGCAGTGACGAGACTCAGCAGTCGAAGTACAGCTGGAACTCGTACGGGTGCGGACGCAGGTTGACCGGAGCGATCTCCTGCTCACGCTTGAGCGAGATCCAGGTCTCGATCAGGTCGGTGGTGAATACGCCGCCCTCGGTGAGGTACTCGTGGTCTGCCTCGAGACGGTCGATGACCGCGGGGAGCGACGTAGGCGCCTGCGGGATGTTCTTGGCCTCCTCCGGCGGAAGCTCGTAGAGATCCTTGTCGACCGGCGCCAACGGCTCGATCTTGTTCTTGATGCCGTCGAGACCGGCCATCATCTGAGCGGCGAAGTTCAGGTACGGGTTACCCGAGGAGTCGGGAGCCCGGAACTCCAGGCGCTTGGCCTTCGGGTTGTTGCCAGTGATCGGGATACGCACCGCGGCCGAACGGTTGCGCTGGCTGTACACGAGGTTGATGGGGGCTTCGTAGCCCGGCACGAGGCGGTGGTAGGAGTTGATCGTCGGGTTCGTGAAGGCGAGCAGCGACGGTGCATGGTGCAGGATGCCGCCGATGTACCAGCGCGCGAGATCCGACAGGCCTGCGTAACCCGCCTCGTCGTGGAACAGGGGCTTCCCGTCCTTCCACAGCGACTGGTGGACGTGCATGCCCGACCCGTTGTCGCCGAAGAGCGGCTTCGGCATGAAGGTCGCGGTCTTGCCGTGCTGCCACGCGGTGTTCTTGACGATGTACTTGAACAGCTGCAGGTCATCGGCAGCCGACAGCAGCGTGTTGAACTTGTAGTTGATCTCCGCCTGGCCTCCGGTGCCGACCTCGTGGTGGCCGCGCTCGAGCTCGAAGCCCGCATTGGTCAGGTTGGTGGAGATGGCGTCGCGGAGGTCGACGTAGTGGTCGTAAGGAGCGACGGGGAAGTAGCCACCCTTTGCACGGACCTTGTAGCCGCGATTGGCGGAACCATCGGCGTTGTACTCGGCGCCGGTGTTCCAGCCACCCGAGATGGAGTCCACCTCGTAGAACGAGCCGTTCATCGCGGAGTCGTAGCGGACCGAGTCGAAAATGTAGAACTCGGCCTCGGCCCCGAAGAATGCGGTGTCGGCGATGCCGGTGCTGGCCAGGTACTCCTCGGCCTTCCGGGCAACGTTACGCGGGTCGCGGCTGTAGGACTCGCGGGTGAACGGGTCGTGGACGAAGAAGCTGATGTTCAGCGTCTTGGCTGCGCGGAAGGGGTCCAGGCGTGCAGTGGTCACGTCGGGAAGGAGCAACATGTCGGACTCGTGGATCGACTGAAATCCGCGGACGGACGATCCGTCGAATGCCAATCCGTCTTCGAAAACATCCTGGTTGAATGCCTTCGCCGGAATGGAGAAGTGCTGTTCGATGCCGGGCAGGTCAGTGAAGCGGACATCGACATATTCGACGTTTTCGTCCGCGATGAACTTGATGACCTCTTCGGCCGTGGTGAACGCCACGCTTGTGCTCCTTCAGTCGGTGCGCGCCATTTGGTGCTGGGCGCCTGCGTCGGATCAGACCGTATTGACCCGGTGTTGCCCGGTCGTCAAACCTATGTTTCGCCGGTGTTACACATCAGGTTGCCCTGGTGTGAGGACCGTAGAACGTGGTAGAGGTCACCGACGGGTGCACGGGTCTGCCCTGGTCCGCACGTACCAGACTATCCTGGACCCATGGCGCGGATGACGGGTAGTTGGCTATCGGGCCCCTCGGCGGCCCTTCCTCCGGGACAGGCTGGGGAACAGAAGTATCCCGGGGAGGGGCTCGGACTTCCTGAACACGGTCCGGGTTCGCTCGTCTCCTCTGCGAAACGCGTCCTCGCGCTTGCCATCGACTGGTTCTCGTCGATGGCGATCGCGATGGTGCTGGTGGGCGACAACCCGCTCGAGAGCCCATCGCTGTCGGCGTACACGCTTCTCATCTGGTGTGGCGTAGGCATCGTCACAGTGACGTTGTTCTCGTTCACGCCGGGGCAATTCATCGCCGGACTCCAGGTGGTGCGCGTGGATGCGCCCGTCCGCGTCGGGTTGATTCGCGCCCTTGCGCGACAGGTCCTGCTCGTCTTCATTGCTCCCGCTCTGGTCACCGACATCGACGGCAGAGGCTTGCAGGACCGCGCGACCGGCACCGCGCTCGTGCGTTCGCGCTGACCTCTTCCTAGAACGGCTGAGGGCCGTCGTCCCGAACGGGACGACGGCCCTCAGCCGTTCGACACTGTGGTTCAGCGGCGGCGCATAGTGCGCTGGACGCTCCGCATCTTCGCGCCCGCAGGCAGCGGACCCTTCGGCATCGCGGGACCACTCTTCTTGGTACTCAGCGCCGACAAACGGCCTTCGATCGCATCCATCCGTTTGGTATCGATGTTGCGCGGAAGCTTGTTCAACTGCTTCTGCAGCTGTGCAAGCGGAACCTGGCCTTCCTCGTTGCCGACGGTGAACTCGTAGATCGGAGTGTCGCCGATGAGGCGCGCAACGCGCTTCTTCTCCTGCGCCATCAGGGGCTTGATCCGGCCCGGGTTGCCTTCACCGACGAGGATGACCCCCGGACGGCCGATCACCCGATGCAGTGCGTCGAGCTGAGTGGTACCTGCCACGGCCTGTGAGACACGCCATGCACCCTGGAGATTGTCGAGTGCCCACGCCGCTGCGCCTGCTTGCCCGTCGGCCTTCTTGTAGACGGACTTCTGAACGCGACGGCCGAAGATGATGAACGCTGCGAGCACACCGACGAGGATGCCGATCGGCAGCAGGAACCACTCGATGCCGAAGATCAGCCCGATCACGAAGAATACGACGATCGATGCAACGAGTGCGCCGATCATCCACGGCAGAAGCGCCTTGTCTTCCTTGCGCTGGATCTGGAAGGCCTGCCACAGCTGTGTGCGACGCTCCTTCGATGCCTGCTTGCGAGCGGCTTTCGCCGCTGCCTTCGCTTCCTTGTCGGTCTTGCTGCCCTTCGCCATGCCTACCAGGATACTTTCCTCGCGGTGGACCGCTTGCCACCGCGGGTACCGTCCCGGTTTCTAGCTGCCGAAGCGGGCAAGAACCGAGCTGGCCTCCTGGCTTGCCGAGCCCTCCTGAGCCAGATGCGCCTGACCGGCAGGAAGTTCGCGACCGTGGTGGGCCATCGCCTGTGCGTACAGGCGGCCCGCGCGATACGACGACCGCACGAGCGGCCCCGCCATCACACCGGCGAAACCGATCTTCTCGGCGGTCTCCGAGTGAGCAACGAACTCCTCGGGCTTGACCCAGCGCTCGACGGGATGATGCCGCGGCGACGGGCGCAGGTACTGCGTGATCGTGATGATGTCGCAGCCTGCGCCGTGCAGGTCGTGCAGGGCCTCGGTGACCTCTTCCGGCGTCTCACCCATACCGAGAATCAGGTTGGATTTGGTGACGAGTCCGAACTCGCGCGCCGCAGTGATCACGTCGAGGGACCGTTGATAGCGGAATGCGGGACGGATCCGCTTGAAGATGCGCGGCACGGTCTCGACGTTGTGTGCGAGAACCTCGGGCCGCGACTCGAAGACTTCCTGCAGCAGTTCGGGCTTGCCGTTGAAGTCCGGAATCAGGTTCTCGACGCCGGTTCCGGGGTTGAGCTCGTGAATCTTCCGAACGGTCTCCGCGTACAGCCACGCGCCGCCATCCGGGAGATCATCGCGCGCGACGCCGGTGATCGTCGAGTAGCGCAATCCCATCGACTGCACCGACTCGGCGACGCGACGCGGCTCGTCACGGTCGAGGGCGGCAGGCTTGCCCGTATCGATCTGGCAGAAGTCGCAGCGACGGGTGCACTGCTCGCCACCGATGAGGAAGGTAGCTTCGCGGTCTTCCCAGCATTCGTAGATGTTGGGACAGCCGGCCTCCTCGCAGACCGTGTGCAGGCCTTCACTCCGCACGAGGCCTTTCAGCTCGGTGTACTCCGGACCCATCTTGGCTCGGGTCTTGATCCAATTGGGCTTACGTTCGATGGGCGTCTGCGCGTTCCGGGTCTCGATCCGCAGCAGCTTGCGTCCTTCTGGGGCGACAGTCACGCCATCGATGGTACGCCCGAGCACCTGGTGAAACTTCTTCCGGGTGTGGGCATGTCAGAACCGGTGAGTAGTGAACTCCGGTGTCGTCCGATTCGGTGCAGTAGCCGATACGGCCTGCTCGAAAGTGACCCGCTGGATAGTGCACTCGGTGACCGGAAGCCGGCCGTCGAGCGCGGCGACGACAGCGTCGGTCACTGCCGGAACGACCTCGTGGACTGTCACATCGCGGCCCAGCTCGCAGGTGAGAGAGGTAACTCCGGCGTCGCGGATGCCGCACGGGACGATCGAGTCGAAGGCGTCGAGCGCCGAATCGCAATTGAGGGCGAACCCGTGCATCGCGACACCGCGTTGCACCCGGATGCCGATAGCCGCGACCTTTCGTTCGGCGAGCCACCGCCCGTCGCGCAGTTCGGCGGGCAGCCACACACCGGAACGCCCCTCGACGCGTCCACACACCAGGCCCATGTCGGTGCACACCGTGATCAGTGCCTGCTCGATCCGCCGGACATAGCCGACAACGTCGATCGGCTCGGCGAGCCGGACGATCGGGTAACCGACCAGCTGACCGGGTCCGTGCCAGGTGATCTTCCCGCCGCGGTCGACGTCGATGACCGGAGTGCCGTCGGAGGGACGGTCGGAATCCTCGGTCCGCCTCCCCGCGGTGTACACGGGTGGGTGCTCGAGGAGTAGCAACGTGTCCGAACCGATGCCGTCTGCACGGTCGGCAGCGAGCTCGCGCTGACGCTCCCATGCTTCGAGGTAGCCGATCGATCCCAGCCGAGCAACAACGACCGGGGTGGACTCGAGTCGTGCCGAAGATGTGGCCTTGCTCATAGGTGCCGACACTACGCCTCGACACAGCGAACGACGCGGGGGTGCCGCCGAAAGACGACACCCCCGCGCCCGGTCACGCCGGTCCTGTAGCTACCGCTGCACTACCGGTTCACAGTGCTACCGGTTCACAGTCCGAGATCGGCCTCGAACGCGCCCTCCTCGAGACGGTGCTTGATCGTCTTGAGGAAACGTCCCGCATCGGCGCCGTCGACCAGCCGGTGGTCGTACGTGAGCGGCAGATAGCACATCGACCGTACACCGATCGACTCGTTGCCGGTCTCGTCCTCGACGACAACCGGACGCTTGACGATCGCACCCGTACCGAGCATGGCCGCCTGCGGCGGAACCAGGATGGGCGTGTCGAACAAGGCGCCCTGGCTACCGATATTCGTGATCGTGAACGTGCCACCGGAGAGTTCGTCGGGCTTGAGCCCACCGTTGCGCGAACGATCGGCGATATCCGCGATCGCGCGGGCGAGAGCACCCATCGACATGTCGCCTGCGTTGTGGATCACCGGGGAGAGCAGGCCCTGCTCGGTGTCCACTGCGATACCGAGGTGCTCGGCCGCGTGGTAAGTGATCTGCTTGTTCGCCTCGTCGTACGACGCGTTGATGTTCGGGTGCAGCCGCAGCGCTTCGACAACGGCCTTCGCGAAGAACGGCAGGTATGTCAGATTGACGCCCTCGCGCTCAGCGAACGCCTTCTTCGCCTGGGCGCGCAGCTGCGCGATCCGGGTGACGTCGACCTCGAAGGTCTGCGTGAGCTGTGCGGTGGACTGCAGTGACTCGCGGGTCTTCGTCGCAGTGATCTGGCGGATGCGATTGGCCTTCTGCGTGGTTCCACGCAGCTTCGCGAGCTCGGGACGCACACCCGGAGCAACTCCGGAGGATGCTGCGGCCGCGGGCTTTGCCGCAGGAGCGGGCGCCTTCTCGGACTCGGCGGCTGCGAGCACATCCTGCTTACGGATTCGTCCGCCGACGCCGGTGCCCTTCACCTTCGCCAGGTCGACATTGTGCTGTGAGGCGAGCTTGCGCACGAGAGGAGTGACGTACGGCGTTGACTCACCCGACGGCGCAGCAGTCTGCTCGGCCTTCGGTGCCTCGGCGGGAGGAGCAGCCTTCGGTGCAGGCGTCGCCGCCGGTGCGGGTGCTGCTTCCTCGGAGGGCGTGGCAGCAGGCTTCTCGGCTGCGGGCTTCTCGGCTGCGGGGGCCGGGGCGGCCGGTGCTGCTGCGGTCTGCTGCGCGGGGGCCTCGGAGCCGATGACAGCGAGTTGGCCGCCGACCTCGACGGTGTCGTCTTCCTGCGCGGAGATCTCGGTGAGGATTCCGGCGACGGGGGACGGGATCTCGGTGTCGACCTTGTCGGTGGAGACCTCGAGGAGGGGTTCGTCGACGGCGACTTCGTCGCCGATGGCCTTGAGCCAGCGGGTGACGGTGCCTTCGGTGACGGATTCGCCGAGTGCGGGCATGGTGACGGGGGTGCCCGAGCCGTTGCTGCTCGACGGGGCGGGGGCCTCGGCGGCGGGAGCGGCCTCTTCGGCGGGCGCGGCCTCGGCGGGCTTCTCGGCTGCGGGGGCCGGGGCGGCCGGTGCTGCTGCGGTCTGCTGCGCGGGGGCCTCGGAGCCGATGACAGCGAGTTGGCCGCCGACCTCGACGGTGTCGTCTTCCTGCGCGGAGATCTCGGTGAGGATTCCGGCGACGGGGGACGGGATCTCGGTGTCGACCTTGTCGGTGGAGACCTCGAGGAGGGGTTCGTCGACGGCGACTTCGTCGCCGATGGCCTTGAGCCAGCGGGTGACGGTGCCTTCGGTGACGGATTCGCCGAGTGCGGGCATGGTGACGGGGGTGCCCGAGCCGTTGCTGCTCGACGGGGCGGGGGCCTCGGCGGCGGGAGCGGCCTCTTCGGCGGGCGCGGCCTCGGCAGGTTCCTCGGCAGCGGGAGCTGGAGCGCTGCCCCCGGACTCACCGGCTTCGCCGATCTGTGCGAGCTCGCCGCCGATCTCGACCGTGTCGTCTTCCTGAGCGACGATCTTGATCAGCACGCCGGCAGCGGGGGACGGGATCTCGGTGTCGACCTTGTCCGTGGAGACTTCGAGCAGCGGCTCATCGACTTCGACCGTGTCTCCTTCCTGCTTGAGCCATCGCGTGACAGTTCCCTCGGTGACGCTCTCACCAAGCGCTGGCATCTGGACGGAGAAGGCCATGTCTGTTGACTCCTCGACGGTTGTGTTCGGGTGTGTTGAGTTGTACCGACTCGTGGGGGTCGACCATTGTGTGGTCGCGCTCCATTGTGCTCGAGGCCGGGGACTCGTGCGGTTGCTTCAGGTGTTCTCGTGGGCCGATACCGGAGGAGGCATGCCCGGAACCATCCTTGCACTCGCCGCTGTCTCATGTTCGACGAGGGGCGGAACTGCTCACAGCGCTTTCGCGATGTGTGCGGCCCCACGCGGCCGTCCCTCCCCGTTCGGAGGGCACGGCCGCGTCGAACTCACGACGGTGATGGGCGGCGGTCGTCATCCTTGTTCTGCGACGTCCTCGATCACCGCGAGCATCGTGCGTACCGGCACACCGGTACCACCCTTGCCGACGTAGCCGAACGGGCCGCCGGTGTTGAACGCGGGGCCGGCCACATCGATGTGCACCCACTGGACGCCTTCGGAGACGAACTCCTTCAGGAACAGCCCTGCGGTGAGCATGCCGCCCCAGCGATTCGGGCTCACGTTGGCGAGGTCGGCGACTCGCGACTCGAGATCCGAGCGCATGTACTGCGGCAGCGGCATCGCCCAGCCGTTCTCACCGACCTCCTGTGACAGCGCAGCGACCCGGTCGCGGAACTCCTCGGTGCCCATGACTCCGGGAGTGCGTGTGCCGAGCGCCACCATCTGCGCCCCGGTCAGTGTCGCGGTGTCGATCAGGTAGTCGGGTTCGTCTTCGCACGCGCGCACGATGGCGTCGGCGAGAATCAGACGCCCCTCGGCATCGGTGTTGATCACCTCGACGGTGGTGCCGCCGTACTGGGTCAGGACATCCCCGGGGCGCTGCGCGGTCGAGGACGGCATGTTCTCGGCCATCGGCACCGTGGCGGTAACGTCGGCGGCAACCCCCAGCTTCGCGGCGAGTACCACGGTCGCGACGACGGCTGCGGCGCCTGCCATGTCCGAAGTCATCGCTTCCATGCCGGCGGCCGGCTTGATCGAGATGCCGCCTGTGTCGAACGTGACGCCTTTGCCGACGAGCGCGATCTTCGGAGCCGCGCGCTTCTTGGAGGAGTACGAGAGGCGGACGAGCCTCGGGGGCCGCGACGACCCCTTGCCGACTCCCACGATGCCGCCGAAGCCCTTCTTCTCGAGAGCCTTCTCGTCGAGCACCTCGACCTTCAGTCCCGCTGCCTCGCCCAGAGCCTTCGCGCGCTCGGCGAACGACGCCGGATACAGGTGGCTGGGCGGAGTGTTGACGAACTCGCGAGCTGTCGCGACGGCTTCCGCGATCGCTGTGGACCGCGCCAGCGCTGCCTTGGCGGCGCGGTCACGGGTGGAGGTGACGAGCAGCTCGATTCGGGTGGGCGGCTTCTTGTCGGCGCCCGGCGCCGACTTCTCGGAGCGGAACTCGGTGTAGGTGTACGCGCCGAGAGCAAAGCCCTCTGCGGCGGCACCGAGGTCGACGGCCGACAGCGTGGTGGCCACCGTGGTCACACCGGCCAGTGCACGGGATGCGGCACCCGCCGCGCGGCGCACCTGCTCGGCGTCGATGCCGTCGGCGGCGCCGAGCCCGACAGCCACGACACTCGCCACAGCGAGCCCGGCGGGCGCAGGTACGCGGGTGATCTCCTCGGCGCGGCCGGTGGCTCCGACGGCCTGCACTGCGTCGAGAATGCTCCCGAGCACGTCTTCGTCGATCACGCCGTCACCGAGAAGGACCTCGGGGTTTCCGTCGGACGAGGTGAGTCCGACGACGAGTACGTCGGCTCGCTTCGATACCGAGCCGGCGAGAACGAGTTCGGGCAACTCCGGGGTCGGTGCACTCACAGGGCAACTCCTAGGCAGACGGGGATGACAGACACGGTGGTCCCGAACGATGCTAGTGATCGCGTAGGGATGTCGCCGGTGTGGCCGGACGGAACCCGTCGTGCAGCAGGTCGACTAGCCTCATGTGACATGAGCGACCAGGAATTGCAGCGGGGACCCATCCACGCCGTTCACGTCGAACTCGGCGCGACGTTCGCGCCGTTCGGCGGTTGGGAAATGCCTGTCTCCTACGCGGGCACAGTGGCCGAGCACACCGCGGTCCGCGAGAGCGTAGGCCTGTTCGACGTCAGCCATCTCGGCAAGGTGTCGATCGAGGGGGCCGGAGCCGCAGAGTTCGTGAACTCGGCTCTGACCAACGACCTGACGAAGATCGGGCCGGGCAAGGCGCAGTACACCTTGTGCTGCACCGAATCCGGCGGTGTCGTCGACGATCTCATCGTCTACTACGTCTCGGACGAGGAGCTCTTCCTCGTGCCGAACGCCGCGAATACCGCAGCGGTCGTCGCGGAGCTCGCCGCGAAAGCACCGGACGGAATCACCGTCACCGATCAACATCGCGACTACGCGGTCCTGGCGGTACAGGGACCGCAGTCCGCCGATATCCTGACCGAACTCGGACTGCCCACGGACATCTCATACATGGGGTTCCTCGATGCGGAGTGGAACGGCACAGCCGTGCGCGTGTGCCGCAGCGGGTACACCGGTGAGCGCGGATTCGAGGTCCTGCCGGTGTGGGATGGCGCCGAGGCCTTGTTCCGTGCGCTGGAAACCGCGGTGAAGGCCGCTGGAGGGCAGGTCGCCGGCCTCGGTGCCCGCGACACCCTGCGAACCGAGATGGGGTACCCCCTGCACGGCCACGAACTGTCGCTTGCGATCTCGCCGGTGCAGGCCCGCACCGGCTGGGCCGTCGGCTGGAAGAAGCCGGAATTCTGGGGTCGCGAAGCGTTGCTCGAAGAGAAGGAGGCGGGTCCGAAACGCCGCCTGTGGGGTATCAAGGCACTCGATCGCGGAGTGCTCCGGCAAGGCCAGACGGTCCTGAAGGACGGTGTGGCAGTGGGTGAGACCACCTCGGGAACGTTCTCGCCGACCCTCAAGATCGGAATCGCACTTGCCTTGCTCGACACGGGCACCGAGTTGGCGGCAGGCGACGAGGTGAGCGTCGACGTGCGTGGTCGTGCGCTCCGTGCCGAGGTGGTCTCGCCGCCGTTCGTCGAGGACCACACCAAGTAGGCGTCGGAGGCGATTGGTTAACATTGTCCTTCATGACAGGTGTCCTCGAATTCGCGCGCGTCCCGCATCCCTCACCGACTTCCGCGGAGCGGCGCCAGGAGATCCTGGCCGATCCCGGTTTCGGCCGGTACTTCACCGACCACATGGTCTCGATCACCTATACCGAGGGCACCGGCTGGCACGACGCGAAGGTGGAGCCCTACGGGGCCATTTCGCTGGATCCCGCCGCCATGGTGCTGCACTATGGCCAGTCGATTTTCGAGGGGCTCAAGGCGTACCGGCAGAGTGACGGCAGCATCGCATCGTTCCGCCTCGATGCCAACGCTGCCCGGTTCAATCGGTCGGCCGACCGCATCGCGATGCCACACCTGCCCGAGGAACTGTTCGCCCGGTCGATCACCGAACTGCTCGACGTCGATCATGAATGGGTCCCCGAGGCCGGAGGTGAAGCGTCGCTGTACCTTCGCCCATATATGTTCGCGACCGAGCCGGCACTCGGGGTTCGTCCGGCAGCCGAGTACAAGTACCTGCTCATCGCGTCGCCCGCAGGCGCGTACTTCCCGCGCGGTGTCAAACCGGTGAGCGTGTGGCTCTCGCGTGAGTACGTTCGCGCAGCACCGGGCGGTACAGGAGCCGCCAAGTTCGGGGGAAATTACGCGGCCTCGCTGGTCGCGCAGGCGCATGCCGCAGAGCAGGGTTGCGATCAGGTCGTCTGGCTCGACGCCATCGAACGGAAGTACGTCGAAGAGATGGGCGGCATGAACCTGTACTTCGTGTACGGGTCGGGCCCGGACGCGCGCCTGGTCACCCCGGAGTTGTCGGGGTCGCTACTTCCGGGTATCACCCGCGATTCGTTGCTCACGCTTGCGATCGATTCGGGCCTGTCGGTCGAGGAACAGCGCATCAGTACCGAGGAATGGCGCGAGAAGGCGGCCTCCGGCGAAATCACCGAGGTGTTCGCGTGCGGTACGGCTGCCGTGATCACACCGGTCGGCAGCGTCAAGGACCGCGACGGTGAGTTCAGCATCTCCGGTGGAGAGCCCGGACCGATCACGATGGCGTTGCGCGACACGCTGACCGGAATCCAGCGCGGCACGTTTGCCGATACACACGGCTGGATGACCACCCTGCGCGCATGAGTCAGACACATGAGTCAGACATGGGAAGGGGCGTGCCCGCCGAAGACGGGCACGCCCCTTCCCATGACGAAATCAGACGGTGCATGCGGCGACGACCGCGAGCAGAGCCACGCATCCTTCGGTCGTCGCACCGAGAACATCCCCGTTCAGGCCGCCGAATCGGGTAGCGCAGTGCTTCACGAACCACCACGCGAGCGCCAGCGCCACGCCTACTGTCACCGGGCCGAGCCACAGTGACCCCGGCATGCACACGACCGAAGCGGCCATCGCGATGAGGCTCCACGCTCCGATCGCCACCGGCCCCTGGGTATCGGCGACGAGCGCACCGAATCGGCTGCCCTCGGCGGCATGGAGTCCTCGTCTACACGCGGGCACGACCGCCACGCGGCCGAACGCGACGGCGAACCCGATCGCTGCCCACGAGTCTGCCTCGGCGAGGATGCCGATCGCCACGGCTTGCAGGGCGAGCACGACGATCAACGCAGTCACACCGAACGGTCCTGCGCCGCCGGACTTCATCACCTCCCGGGCGCGTTCGGGAGAGCCGTAACAACCCAGGCCGTCCGCGGTGTCGGCAAGGCCGTCGATGTGCATGCCCCGGGTCGCGACGGCCAGGAATCCGATACAGACGAATCCGATGATCCCCTCGCTCGCCCCAGCAGTGGAGGCCACCCACGCCACCGCCGTTGTCGCAGCGCCGAGGAACACCCCTGCGACCGGCGCCGCACCGATCGCTCGACCCGCAACTGCCCGATCGACTTCGTGCGGACCCTTTACGGGTGCGACTGTCAGCCACGACAGTGCCAGGGCGACACCGCCGAGTACACGGCGCATCAGCTGTCTGCAGGTTCGGCGGGGGAGGCGACGGCGTCACGGGTTGTCACGCCTGCTTCGGCGAAGGTCGCCATGTTCGCGAGGACGGAGACAGCACCCCGCAGGATGGGCAGCGCGGTGACGGCGCCGGATCCTTCGCCGAGTCTCATGTCGAACTCGACGATGGGCTCGAGTCGGAGATGACGGAGCGCGACGCTGTGCGAAGGTTCCGACGATCGATGTCCCGCAACCCACCAGCGGCGCGCACCGGGTGCGAGTTCTTCTGCGACCATCGCTGCCGCGGTGACGACCACGCCGTCGAGGACAACGGGCGTGCGGCGTACCGCCGCCTGTGCGAGGTACCCGGCCATGGCCGCGAGATCAGCACCGCCTGCGGTACGGAGCAGCGCGATCGGATTCTTCACGAAGGGCCGTGCCCGCCGCATCGCGTCTCGGATGGCGGAGACCTTGCGCATCCACCCGGCATCGTCGATTCCGGTTCCACGTCCCACCGCTGCGACCGGTTCGGTGGAGGTCAGTGTGGCGATCAAGACGGTCGCCGGAGTGGTGTTGCCGATACCCATGTCGCCGGCGATCAAGAGATCCGCGCCTTCGTCCACTTCACGATCGGCGATCGCGCGACCCGCAGCGATCGCGCGCATCGTCTCTTCGTGGGTCATTGCATCCTCGCGGTCGATGCAGCCGCTCGACCTCCGGATCTTGTAGGCGGAAACCTCGGGGGACGTGTCGCAATCCACCGCGATATCCACCACCCGGACGTGTGCGCCGGCATTGGCGGCCAGCACGTTCACCGCGGCGCCGCCTGCGAAGAGATTTGCGACCATCTGTGCAGTCACCTCGGGCGGATACGCCGAGACCCCGGTACGTGCGACTCCGTGGTCACCGGCGAAGACCACCACTCGTGGCTGCCGGAACTGATGGGGCGGGACCTCGCCCTGGCACGAGGACACCCAGCAGCCGAATTCCTCGAGCCGGCCGAGTGATCCGGCCGGTTTGGTGAGATCACGGTGCCGTGCCTCTGCCTGCAGGTAGGTTTCGCGGTCGGGGGCGACGATCGCGGGAAAGTCGATGTCGACGGAATCGGCCGTCTCGTCCGGCCCCGTCGTCTTGTCCGGTCCCGTCGTCTTGTCCGGCACTGGTGTGGAACCGCTGCTCACAGGTCACCTCTCACGTGGGTCTTCACCGGCTAGACGCTATCAACTGTGGAAATGGCAGAAAAACGACGCAAAATGTCGTTTCTGCCACTGTCGATGCGCGGTGCGGGTGCGAAGGATCGAACCATGGTGGAATTGGTCCTGGTAGCGGTCGTGATGACGGTACTTTCAGGCGGCCTCGAAATCGCCCGGCGCGTGCACATTGCAGCTCCGCGCTGGATAACCCGAGCGTCGCTGCGCTACAACTACTTCCGTCCTGCTGATGCGACACGGCCGCGGTCTCGTGCGTCGGGTGACGGTGACGCCGATCTCGCGGCCGAAGTCCTGCCTGCCGTGCTGCAGTCGCGCGTCGCGCCGCACCGCTGCCATGCCCGTGATCACCGGCAGTCCTGTGACCATTGACAGAGCCGGGGGTCCGGTCAGATCGCGTCGCCGGGCTTGACCCGGGGGAGTGGCGCCCGCAACTTCCGGATCTGCGATGCGCGCACGAACGCGTACCAACCCAGGCCGAATCCACCGTCGGTGGAATCCGGGAATCGCGCTCGGGACTTCTTGTTGACCATCCGGCCGAGGTAGATGCCTTCGATGACCATCAGCAGCATCATCACGAACATTGCGAGGGTGACGTACTGCTGGATGACCGGACCCAGGAACATGGTCATGATGAGCACCAGTGCGAGGGGCATGAACAGACCGACGAGATTGCGCCGGCTGTCGACGATGTCGCGGACGTAGGCGCGTACCGGACCGCGGTCACGCGGTAGAAGGAACTTCTCCTCACCGGCCAGCATTCGATTCCGACGCTCGGATGCGTCGGCACGCCGCTGCGCGGACTCCGCTTTACGCTCGCCCTTCGATTTGGACTTCCGCGCTGCCTTGCGTCGCGCGCGTGCCTCCTTGGCCGTAAGGGGTGCCGGAGCCACCGGACCGCGACGCTTGCCTTCGGCATCGCGTCGTTTGGGAGTCGGGCGCCCCTTGCCTTCGGTGACCTTCGATGACCCTTCGGTCACCTTCGGGGACGCTGCCTGCGGCGCGTCCGCTTCGGCGGGCGTCGCGGGTACGGACACCTCAGGCTTGTCGGAGTCGTCGGAACCACCACGGCGTAGCAACTTCACCCTTCCAGGCTATATGGCTACTCGCGAGAACCGGAACGCCGCCCATCGGAGCACGGTCGAGACGCACCGAATGTGAGCAACTCCTGCATGAGGAATAGATTCCCGCGCGGTACCGTTGACACATCCGGGTTGAATTCGAACGACAGGGAGCGCCCATGACTGTCCAGCAAGAGACCGCCGCTCACGGCGTCATCATGACCGAGGCTGCCTCCGCGAAGGCGAAGGCTCTTCTCGACCAGGAGGGTCGCGACGATCTCGCGCTGCGCATCGCTGTGCAGCCGGGTGGTTGCGCCGGCCTTCGTTACCAGTTGTTCTTCGACGATCGGTCTCTCGACGGCGACCTCACCGTCGACTTCGGCGGCGTTGCTCTGGCCGTCGACCGGATGAGCGCCCCCTATGTCGAGGGTGCGTCCATCGACTTCGTCGACACGATCGAGAAGCAGGGCTTCACGATCGACAATCCGCAAGCCACCGGATCCTGCGCCTGCGGCGATTCGTTCAACTGAGCTCGACCGTCAGGACCCCGGCACGCGACCGTGCCGGGGTCCTGACGTATCCGCCGGGTACCGTGGGAACGCTGCGGCCGCTGCTCGATGGGCCGTATCGAATCTCCACTCCCAGATTTTCGACAACGCGGAAAGGCTCTTCCACGTGACCATTGCCGTCACCGGCTCCATCGCCACCGACCACCTCATGCGGTTCCCCGGACGATTCGCGGAGCAGCTGCTCGCGGATCAACTCGCGCACATCTCGCTGAGTTTTCTCGTCGACGACCTTGTCGTTCGTCGCGGTGGTGTGGGAGGCAACATCGCTTTCGCCATGGGCGTCCTCGGCGGAGCGCCGGTGCTGGTGGGCGCCGTCGGTGCCGATTTCGCCGAGTATCGGGGCTGGCTCGAGCAGCACGGGGTCAACTGTGATGCGGTCCACACGTCGGCGACGGCACACACGGCCCGATTCGTGTGCACCACAGACGAGGACATGGCGCAGATCGCCTCGTTCTACCCGGGTGCCATGTCCGAAGCGCGTGAGATCTCCCTCGCTGATGTCGTCGAGAAGCACGGCGTCGATCTCGTGCTGATCGGCGCGAACGACCCGGACGCGATGATCCGCCACACCGAGGAGTGCCGCCGGCTCGGCGTTCCGTTCGTCGCCGACCCGTCGCAGCAGCTCGCGCGGCTCGATGGCAAGCAGGCAGAGGCGCTCATCGACGGCGCCGAGTACCTGTTCACGAACGAATACGAGTGGGGTCTGCTCAAGCAGAAGACCGGGCTGACGGACGACGAGATCCGCGCCAAGGTCGGAATGCGCGTCACCACTCTCGGCGGCGATGGGGCTCGTATCGTCGACGCCGACGGGAACTGGGTCGAGGTCGGTGTGGTGCCTGAGCGTGCCAAGGTCGACCCCACCGGTGTCGGTGACGCATTCCGTGCAGGCTTCCTCCTCGGCCACCGTGCCGGGCTCGGTGTCGAGCGTGCGGCACAGCTCGGGTCGCTTGTCGCCGTGCACGTTCTCGAAACCACCGGTACCCAGGAATGGGTCTTCGACCGGGCCGACGCGCTGAAGCGCCTCGCCGATGCGTACGGCTCCACGGCGGCCGACGAGATCGCCGCGATCCTCTGAGGGAGTGCTCACCGTATGAACCGATGAACACGATGGCGTCCCTCCACGCGGAGGGACGCCATCGGCGTCGGGGACGTCCGTGGGGCCTAGAGTTCGACCGGATAGGTCGGTTCCTGGATCTGCGGCACGATCCGCTTCTCCACGAAGATTCCGTGCCAGATCATGAAGACCAGCAGCGTCCACAACCGCCGACTGTGATCGATGGGGCCTTCGCGATGCGCGTGCAGCATCTTGGTGATCGCGGCCTTGTCCAGGATGTGCTCGGTCTGGGATTCGGTGATCACCTCGTGAGCCCAGTCGAACAGCTCCGTGCCTGCGAGCCAGTGGCGCATCGGAACCGGGAAGCCGAGCTTGGCCCGATGAAGCACGTGCGGCGGGACGATGCCTTCGAGAGCTTGTCGTAGCGCGTACTTCGTCGTGTGCTCTGAAATCCCGCGTCGCTTCGCTCGCCCCGTTGTGATCTTCTGATCGAGCGGCACCTGAGACGCGACCCGGAACACCTCGGAGTCGAGGAACGGAACCCGCAATTCCAGCGAGTTCGCCATCGTCATCTTGTCGGCCTTGACGAGGATGTCGCCGCGCAGCCAGGTGAACAGATCCAGGTGCTGCATCCGCGCGACCGGGTCCCACCCGGCAGACTGGGCGTAGATCGGAGCAGTCACGTCCTGGTGCGTCCACTCCGGACGGAACTCACGCAGAACCGAGCGCAGCTGCGCGTCGTTGAAGCTGCGTGCATTGCCGTAGTACCGCTCCTCGAGGGTCATCGAACCCCGGTTGAGCAGGCTCTTGCCGCGAGTCCCCTCGGGGATACGGTCGGACAGTTTCCCCGCGGCGCGACGCAGCGGCGATGGCAAATACTCGAACGGCTTCAGAGACAGCGGCTCGCGGTAGATGGTGTAGCCGCCGAACAGCTCGTCGGCGCCCTCGCCCGAGAGCACCACCTTCACGTGCTTGCGGGCTTCCCGCGCGATGAACCACAAGGGCACCAGGGCGGGGTCCGCGACGGGGTCGTCCAGGTACCAGACGATCTCGGGGATCGCCGCGGCGAACTCGGCGGGAGAGACGACACGAACGATGTGCCGGGCCCCGATGGCCTCCGCGGATTCCGCCGCGACGTCCACCTCGGAGTATCCCTCGCGCTCGAAACCCGCGGTGAACGTGATCAGGTTCGGGTTGTGTCGCTTGGCCAGGGCTGCGATGGCCGTCGAGTCGATTCCGCCGGAGAGGAACGAGCCGACCGTCACGTCAGCGCGCATGTGCTTGGCGACCGAGTCTTCGAGGACTTCGGCTATCTCGCGATAGCGGTCCTTCTCGCGTCCGACCGCGAACGGGCGTACCGGGAAGGTCGGGGAGAAGTAGCGGGTCGTCTGCGGCTCGGAACCCGGTCGCACGCGGGCGTACGAGCCGGATTCGAGACGCGTGATGCGGCGGTGCAGGGTCTCGGGTTCCGGCACGTACTGCAACACCGTGTAGTGCTCGATCGCGCGCTCGTCGAGTTCGGTGTCGATACCGATGATGTCGGCGAGTTCGAGCAGGCTCTTCTTCTCACTGCCGAACGCGGTGCCTGCCGGGCCCGTTGCAAGGAAGAGAGGTTTGATGCCGAACGGGTCGCGTGCGAGGAAAAGTTCGCGGGTCTCGGTATCCCAGATCGCGAACCCGAACATGCCCCGCAGGCGGCGTACCGCGTCGGCGCCCCAATAGTGGTATGCCGCGACGATCGTTTCGCTGTCACCCTCGGTTGCGAACTTCGCACCGTGCTCCTCGGACAGTTCCTTGCGCAGCTCGAGGTAGTTGTAGATCTCGCCGTTGAAAGTCAGCGCGTACCGATCGGGCTGCTCCGGGGGGCCCCACCGCAGTGGCTGGTGTGAATGGGCGATGTCGATGATCGACAGCCGATTGAAGCCGAGGACGAGGTCGGCGTCGTGCCAGGTGCCGTGTTCGTCCGGTCCGCGGTGACGCAGGCAGTGCAGTGCGTCGCCTACGCGCGAGACGGCGTCATCGCTGGTGCCGTCGTTGGTCAGAAACCCGAGCAATCCGCACACGGAGTTCGGTACCTCGATTCCAATCGGGATGGGGTCGATCCCATGACGTTCACTTCACGCATGGACGCGGGAACTCTGAATCGGGATCCGACGTTGGTCACTGTGGAGTATGCCGCAGATCGCCGGTCGGGTTCATCATCGGGATCGCGCAAAACACGTCGTCACCCGCGACTGCATCCGGCCTGCCCATCCGACGCGACACGATCTTCGTGCCCCGAGGATGGATTGCGGTCGCCTTTGGTCTACGCTGCGTAGTAATTGGGTCTGCCCTTCGGGTGTGCCCTAACGGAATTGCGGCGATCAGGAAGGCGTGAACGTGGCGCAAGGTCGGATCCTTCGGCGGTTCGGGCTCGCAGCATCACTCGGCATTGCAGCCTTGGTGTTGACGGGGTGCTCGAGCGAAGAAGTTCTTCGTTTCGGCTGGCCGGAGGGTGTTACTCCCCAGGCCGAGCGTATGCGCGAGTTGTGGACGTGGTCGGTTCTCGCCGCCCTCGTCATGGGCATTCTCATGTGGGCCCTGATGTTCTGGACGATCTTCTTCCATCGGAAGAAGAAGAACTCGCCGGAGTTCCCGCGGCAGACGGCCTACAACGTCCCGCTCGAACTGCTCTACACCGCAGCGCCCTTCGTGGCGGTCTGTGTCCTCTTCTACTTCACGGTCGTGGTCCAGAACTACGTGCTCGAGAAGGAAGAGAATCCCAACGTCGTTGTCGACGTCACCGGGTTCCAGTGGAACTGGAAATTCGGGTACCGCACGGTCGACATGGGTGGCTCCGTCTACGACGGCACGGATTACGAAGCCGAAGAAGCCACGGCATCCGAGCCGTTCGATCCGGCCGAGGCCGGCCACGACGCGGAACCGGGCCCCATCCACGGCGCGGGCGTCACGGATCTGTCGTACCTGAACTACGACAAGATCGAGACTGTCGGCACCACCGAGGAAATCCCTGTTCTGGTGCTCCCGACCGGCAACCGGATCGAGTTCAACCTCGCCTCCTCCGATGTCATCCATGCGTTCTGGGTTCCCGAGTTCCTGTTCAAGCGCGATGTGAACCCCAATCCGCTGAACAACAACTCCGACCCGGTGTTCCAGATCTCCGAGATCGAACGAGAGGGTGCATTCGTCGGTCGCTGCGCCGAGATGTGTGGCACCTACCACGCGATGATGAACTTCGAGGTGCGCGCGGTGTCCCCGGAGAAGTTCGCGGACTACATCGAGTTGCGTAAGCCGGTCGAGGATGGTGGCGAAGGTCTGACCAACGCCCAGGCGCTCGAAGCAATCGGAGAGTCGCCTGTCGCGATCACGACCCACCCGTTCAAGACCGACCGCACGGACCGCTCGGCGAGCGTTGCTGCGGGCGAGTGACACCTCTCATCGACAAGGACAAGTGCTGAAATGAATCTCGAAGCCAAGATCTTCGAACTCGTCACGGTGTTCTTCGTGCTCGTCGCCATCGTGTACGGCACCTTCACTGGGTTGTCGGACAAGGGCATCGAGTGGGCAGGTCTCACCGCGCTCGTGCTGTCCGCAGGGCTGACGCTCATCATCGGAACCTACTTCCGATTCGTCGCTCGTCGTCTCGACACGCGTCCCGAGGACTTCGAGGATGCGGAGATCAGCGACGGTGCAGGCGACCTGGGCTTCTTCAGCGCCGGTAGCTACTGGCCGATCCTGCTGGCCGCTGCCGCTGCGTTCGCTGCGATCTCCCTGGCGTTCTTCCAGGGCTGGCTGATCGTGGTCGCGGTCGTGCTGGTCATCGGAGCGTCCGCAGGCCTGGTGTTCGAGTACCACCTGGGCCCCGAGAAGCACTGATCTCTTCCTGAGCTGACAACGGCGGGCGCCGCACCCACGATGGGTGCGGCGCCCGCCGTCGTTCGTGTTCGCCCACGACGCCGCAAGTGCGGGACGAATCCTCGTCCGATTCGTCCTGCGATCGCCGACAACGGCAAGGGCACCGGAAGCGTGCGACGAGTGTCGACGGCAACGAGGGTCTGGCGCATATCGACTCGCTGCCGTCCGTGTATGAGCGACAGGACAGGGCGCGCGGTCAGCTCCCGCGGTCCGAGAGAGCTGCGGGGATGTCCTCAAACAGTTGGACTACGGCCTACACGCGCAAACTGAGCCAGGTCGCAGGTACGGCACGGACGCGATGCGGCGGGCCGCCGACGACCCGGGCATCTTCCGAGGCGAGCAGGCGCTCGCGTGCCACCCCGGGGCCTGGCCGATTGCTCTCTTGTGATCGCGGAGGGGGAAGCACATGTCCCAGTCTGTCTGTTCGGAATCGCTCGAACCAGGAGAACCTCGAACCAGGAGAACACTGATCGCAGACACGCGCTCGTGGGAAGCGCCAGGGGCGCGACCCCGAGCGGTCGCGTTATCGGGCAATGCGGGTCAGAACGCGTCCTCCACCCGCCGTCGAAAGCAAGTCTCCCACTTGGCGCGGTCGACTGAAGTCACTGTAGCGGCGCACGCGGAATCGATGTGGCAGGTCCGGCAGACAAGCCAGAGGGCCCCGAACCGATCCGGTTCGGGGCCCTCTGGGGGGGGTAGAGCAGGTGAAGTGTCAGTGCACGTCGCCGTCGCCGTCCTTGTCGGACAGCGCCTTGGATCCACTGCCATCGGCCTCGCTGTGGATACGGTCCTGGTATTCCTTCAGGATAGTACGCAGCTCTGCCTCGCTCTCATGATGAGCAGCTTCGAGTGCAGCCGACTCGTCGGCCGGATCTGCGCTCCACCAGCTGCCAGCACCGGGCTTACCGGCACTTCCGAGGCGGTTCATCCGCTTGGGCACCGTAGCGCCCTGGTATTCGAGCGGAATCGGGTGGCCATGGTCGTCCACCGGGCCGAGCGGCTGGTGGATCTCGATGTACTCACCGTGCGGGAGGCGACGGACGATACCCGTCTCGATGCCGTGCTCGAGCACCTGACGGTCGCTGCGCTGCAGACCCAGGCAGAACCGGTAGGCGATGTAGTACGCGAGCGGAGGCAGGATCACCAGCCCGATCCGGCCCATCCACGTGGTGGCGTTGATGGAGATATCGAACTTGTACGCGATGATGTCGTTGATGCACATGATCGTGGCGACGGTGTAGAAGGCGAGAGCCATCGCACCGAGGCCGGTGCGCACCGGCACGTCACGCGGACGCTGCAGCAGGTTGTGGTGCGCGTCGTCCTTCGAGAACTTCTTCTCGATCCACGGGTAGACGATGAGGATCGTGAAGACGAGACCCATGAGCAGTGCGATCCAGAACGGCTGGGGGATCGTGTACCGGTCGAACAGGTACAGCTCCCATGCCGGCCAGATACGAGCGAGACCGTCCGTCCACATCATGTAGAAGTCGGGCTGGGAACCAGCGGAGACCTGAGACGGGTTGTACGGGCCGATATTCCAGACGGGGTTGATCTGCAGCAGGCCGGACATCAGCGCCAGCACCGCGAAGGTCATCGCGAAGAACGCGCCGGACTTGACCGCGAACACGGGGAGGATGCGCACACCCACCACGTTCTGTTCGGTTCGGCCGGGGCCGGGGAACTGCGTGTGCTTCTGGTACCAGACCAACGCAAGGTGTGCGGCGATCAGCGCCAGGATGATGCCCGGGATGAGGAGCACGTGCAGCACGTAGAAGCGCGGGATGATCAGCTCGCCGGGGAAGTCTCCGCCGAAGATCATCCAGTGCAGCCAGGTGCCGACGATCGGAACCGACAGCGTGATGCCGGAGAATGCGGCGCGAAGACCGGTACCGGAGAGCAGGTCGTCGGGCAGCGAGTATCCGAAGAAGCCCTCGAACATCGCAAGGATCAGCAGGAGCGAGCCGATGACCCAGTTCGCCTCACGCGGGCGGCGGAACGCGCCGGTGAAGAAGATGCGAAGCAGGTGGACGATGATCGACGCCGCGAACATCAGCGCTGCCCAGTGGTGGATCTGCCGGACGAACAGTCCGCCGCGGACCTCGAACGAGAGATTCAGTGTCGTCTCGTATGCGCGGGACATGCCGACACCGCGGAGCGGTGTGTAGACACCGTCGTAGGTGACGTGGGCCAGTGACGGGTCGAAGAACAGCGTCAGGAAAACACCTGAGATCAACAGGATGATGAAGCTGTACAGAGCGACTTCGCCGAGCAGGAACGACCAGTGGGTGGGAAACACCTTGTTGATCTGGCGGCGGATGCCGGCAGAAAGATGATACCGCGAGTCGAGGTTCTCGCCTGCTTTTGCAGCGTGTGATTGAGTTGCAGTACTCACGGGCGACGCTCCCAAAATGCCGGGCCGAGAGCTTCGATGAAGTCGCCGTTGGCGACGAGGAAGCCCTCTTCATTCACTGTAATAGGAAGCTGCGGAAGAGCGCGAGCAGCGGGACCGAAGATCGGCTTGCCGTACTCGAGTGCATCGAACTGCGACTGGTGGCACGGGCACAGAATCCGGTTGGTCTGCTGCTCGTACAGCGAGGTCGGGCATCCGAGGTGGGTGCAGATCTTCGAGAAGGCGAAGTAGTCGCCGTAGTTGAAGCTCTCCTGGCCCTTGCGCTTGATTGCACGCTCCGCGTCATCCGTCCGCAGACGGATGAGCATCACGGCGTTGCGGATCCCGCGAAGACCGTCGAGCAGCGCGTGGTCATCGCCGCGGTCGGCCTCACGGAACGGGAAGACCGTCTCCATGCCGCCCGCATCGAGGTCCTCGGGCCGCACCAGGACGATGTCCTGCGGCCGGCCGGTGTCGCGGCGCAGGTAGATTGTTTCGCCCTGGTAGCGGGGAGTCCAGCCGGACACCCAGAGCGACGAGTCGTCGCCCTCGGCCCACGGATTCTTGATCAGTCCGCCGAGCGGCATGATCAGCCCGACTCCCAGCGCGCCGCCACCGAAGATCGCGGTCCGCTTGACGAGCTTCCGGCGGGTGAACGTCGACGTCTCGAGCGAATCGGTCAGCTCGGCGACGATCGTCTTGCGATCGACCTCGGCGGACGGGCCGTCGTGACGATCCTGGATCGACACCTCTTCGGGGATGAACTTCTTGGTGAACTGGACCGCGCCGACACCGACTCCGAGGATCGACAGACCGAGGGTCAGGCCGAGCAGCGGGGTGTAGAGGTTGTACCAGCCGTACTGCGGGTCGTCGATGCTCTGGTATTCCCACGGCCAGAACAGGTAGACGCCGATGAAGGCAAGACCGGCGATGCCTGCGAGGATGAACCATGCGGCCACGTTGCGCTCTGCGCGCTTCTCGGCGCGGGTGCCCTCGACGGGCCACCGGTCCTTGCGAAACACGACATCGACACCGTCGAGGTTCGTGCCGAGTTCGACGAGATCGTCGCGGCTCATCTGATCGAGATTCTCGATCGAATGCTTGTTCGGCGTGTCGCCGCTACTCATGACCTTGCTCCGATCCACAGTGCGGCACCGACGACCGCGACGATGCCAACGGCGAACATCGTGGGACCTTCAGCGCCTGGCCCGAAGCCTCCGAGGCCGTATCCGCCCGGATTCTGAGTCTCGCTGGCGGACTTGATGTACGCGATGATGTCTTGCTTCTCCTCGACCGTCAGCTGGCGATCGGAGAACTTCGGCATGTTCTGCGGCCCGGTGAGCATCGCAGTATAGATCTGCTGCTCGTTGGCAGGATCGAGGTTGGGGGCGAACTTGCCGGACGAGAGGGCTCCACCGCGACCGGTGAAGTTGTGGCACGAAGCGCAGTTCTGGCGGAACAGTTCGCTACCGCGTCCGATGTCGTTGCCGCGCAGGGAGGACTGGGCGATTTCCCCGTTCTCGTCGCGGATCACCGTCGGGCCACCACCGTTGGCCTGGATGTAGGCACCGAGAGCATCGATCTGGCCGGCATCGAACTTCGGGTCCTTGCGCTTTGCCTGGGCCTCGTTGCGAGCGGCAGGCATACGGCCGGACGACACCTGGAAGTAGACCGCTGCCTCGCCAACGCCGATCAGCGTGGGGCCGCGATCCTCGATGCCCTGCAGGTTGACACCGTGGCAGGTCACGCAGGAGGTCTCGTAGAGCTGCTGGCCCTCGCGGATCAATGCGCTCTGGTCGTCCTGAGCAGTGGCCACCTGTGGGTCGGGTGTCAGCGCAGAAGCAAGGAAGCCTGCGCTGAGGAGGCCGAGTGCGAGTACCAGGGCGCCGGTGACGCGGCGCCTGAGCTTGCGCTGACGGCGGGACGTGGCAGCCGAAGCTGCCGAGGATCGACCGGGCATGTCGTCACCCTCGGGTGCGAGAGGTGGGGATGAACTCATCTGTATCCCTTATATGTAAGTCGGGACTGACTGGACGTCAGGGGGCTGCCTAAGCGTTCAGCTGGCTAACGGATGAAATAGATCGTGGCAAACAGCGCGATCCACACGATGTCGACGAAGTGCCAGTAGTAGGACACGACGATGGCTGCGGTGGCCTGCGCGGGGGTGAACTTGCTGACCTTGGTGCGGAACAGCAGGAACACGAATGCGATGAGTCCACCGATCACGTGCAGGCCGTGGAAGCCGGTGGTCATGTAGAACACCGAGCCGTACACGCTGCCAGCAATGGTGGTGCCGTGCTGGACCAGGGTGATGTATTCGTAGCCCTGGCCGAGTACGAAGAACGTGCCCATGCCGAGAGTGATGATGTACCACCGGCGGAGGCCGAATACGTCGCCGCGCTCTGCTGCGAACACACCGAGCTGGCAGGTGAAGGACGATGCGATCAGCACCGCCGTGATCGGCACTGCCAGCCACAGGTTCAAATGGGTGGGCGGCGGAGGCCACATGCCCTCCGGAGCCTGTGCCCGCGCCACGAAATACATGGCGAAGAGCCCTGCGAAAAACATGAGCTCACTGGACAACCACACGATGGTGCCGACGCTGACCAGGTTGGGCCGGTTCAACGAGTGCACGCGCTGTGTGATTGCAGATCCTGAAGTCCCTACTGCGCTCGTCACGCTGGCTAGTATGACCCGTCGTAGTACGTGTTGGGCAATCGGGGCCGAAATCGGCGCGTCTTTGCTGCTCTCGGGGGGAGAAATGCCGAGATCCGGGCCCGGATGGGTTGCAGGGGTGACGGATGTGAAGGTGGCGGCATGAGTGAACAACCGGGTGTGCTGGGAAGAATTCGACGACTCCTTGCGCGCCGTGTCCCCGAGCGTCTCGATATCACCCGACCGGATCTCGCGGTCGTCGTCGAGTCGTTCGACGACTCGGAGGCCTGCTCCACCGCACTGGATCGTGGCGCGCAGGACGCGCCGCGTTGGGCCGAATCCGACGACGCAGTGCTGCGGCATCATCTGGAACTGCCCGCGACGGCCGTCGAGGAGGCACTCGCACTGGCCGGCCAGGACGGCTACGTCGCCGCTGCGCCGCCCTCCGCGGTACCTTTCGAGGACGGAGTGACCCGAGTCTCCCTGATCCTGCAGCGGGTTCAGCTCCTCGACGCGATGCATTGCGCTCAAGAGAAGTCGCGGATGGCCTCGCTGGCGCAACGGCTCGGTGGCGATGCCCGCGGATGGGACGCTCTTCAGCCCGAATGACGCAGCCTTCGATCGCGTCAGCCCGAATGACGCAGCCTTCGATCGCGCGGGAAGCGCCGCGGTAGGAATCCCGGTTGTTCACGGCCGGGAGGACGTCAATAAGCTCTCCGAGCGGAGGGCACAACAGTGCTCCGGTAGCGAGTCGGATGTGGTGAAGGGTGGGTGCGATGAACGCGAGGCAGGCGGCGGACGAGGTGGTTGCCAGCTGGCCCGCAGTACTCGGATCTCTGACCGCAGGTCGTGATCTGACGCGACCCGAGGCCGTCTGGGCCATGGACGAGATCTTCTCCGACAACGCGACCCCCGCACAGATCGCGGCGTTCGGTGTCGCACTCAAGATGAAGGGCGAGACGTCCGACGAATTACGGGCGCTCGCCGACACGATGCTCGGTTACGCCAACCTGGTGCCGGTGGACGACGACACGGTTGACATCGTGGGAACGGGCGGCGACCGCGCCAACACAGTGAACATCTCGACGATGTCAGCGCTCGTGGTGGCAGGAGCGGGCGTCCGGGTGGTCAAGCACGGCAACCGCGCCGCCTCGTCCAAGAGCGGTGGCGCCGACGTACTCGAGGCACTCGGGGTCCATATCGATCTGGGTCCGGAACAGGTTGCGCGCTCGCTCGACGAAGCGGGCATCGGATTCTGCTTCGCGCCGGTGTACCACCCGGCGCTGCGGTTCGCGGCTGCACCACGCAAGCAGATCGGCATCCCGACCGTGTTCAACGTACTGGGCCCGCTCACCAACCCTGCGCGTCCCCGCGCTGGTCTGATCGGCTGCGCCTTCGAGTCGCTGGCTCCGACCATCGCGGGCGTGCTTGCACAGCGGGGCAATTCGGCGCTGGTCGTTCGCGGCGACGACGGTCTCGACGAGTTGACGACGTCGACGACGTCGACCGTGCACATTGTGCGCGACGGTGCCGTCGAGACCCAGACGCTCGATCCGACGCGGCTCGGGATCTCGCGGGTCCCGCTCGAAGCGCTCCGGGGCGGCGACGCCGCCGAGAATGCGGTGATCGCTCGGGCCTGCCTTGCCGGTGAGACCGGACCCGTGCGCGATGCGGTGCTTCTCAACGCCGCGGGCGCGATCGCTGCGTTCAGGGGCCTGGACGGTGGACTCGAGGATGCGCTCGCAGCAGGATTCGAGGTGGCTGCGACCTCGATCGACAGCGGTGCGGCTGCGCAGGTGCTCGAGAAATGGGCTGCCGTGACCACTCGGCTCGGGGTCGAGGGGGAGCGCTGACCGCGGCGACCTCGGTATGACGGTGGTGCCCGCGTGCTGACCGCGGGCACCGCTCGATCCGTCGCTGCTCGCGGACGGTCAGTTCCCGATGGAGAAGCCGGCCTCGATGTCGGCGCTCGAATAGGACTGGAACGCGATGTGTGTGACCGTCCTGCTCACGCCATCGACCTTGTTGATGCCCCGCGTGACCACCTCGGCGATCTGCTCGTGGTCGCGGACACGCACGATCGCTACGAGATCGACGTCCCCGGCGCACGAGTACACCGTGTCGACTCCGGCGAGGTCGGCTACCGCCCGAGCGGTCTCCGGTATGCGGTGGGCGTCGGCGTCGATCAGAACGATGGCGTTGATCATGGGGACTCCTTGTCTGTACTCCGGTGACGCAGGTCTTCTTCCGGTGACGATCAGCCTATGCGGTGCCCCGTCGGTTCCGGGACTGCCCCGGACGCCTCTCGTGCCAGCTCGGCCCATTCGCTCCACCGACCCGCACCCTCGACGGGTTCGGACCATCCGTGGGAGGTCCGCACGATGCGCACCCCGTCGGAATCCAGCCACCGCGCGACCAGGCCCAACTCTTCCGCGGCCGCACCGCGCAGCGGACCCGGACCGGGCAGTACCGTTTCCGCACCGGCTGCGATCGCTTCGACGACCGGCATGGGTCGTACGCCGCGTTCCGCGACGCCCGCCGACGCGAGCCGGCCGGAGCGCACCACTGCGAAATCCCAGCCGCCTTCGGCGCGCGGGCGGGCAGCGATCAGTTCGTCGATGGCTGCGAGTGCCGCGAGGCGCTGCGTGCGTCGTAGCGCACGGATCGCGTCGGCGGTGCGGTCGCGTAGCCGTGCCGCGTTCTCGAACAGTTCCTTGCCTGCCAACTCGTCGATGCGTTCGTGAGCTTGCGCGATCGAAGAGGCGTCATCGCCACGCAGGAGAGCACGTGCCCGCAGAACCTGAGCGGAGTACTCCTCGGGACTCTGCGGCCCGAAGGAGGCTGCCGAGCAGGCGCCTACGGCGTCGGGCCGGCAGCGGTCGCCGTGCCGCGCGGATCGGCCGATCCGGCGGGTGCATGTGCGCAGTCCACTGAATTCGGCAAGGGTCGCCGCCACATCGGCGGCACCGTTCCGGACGGAGAACGGGCCGAGCGCGTCGGGCGAGGGCGTCCGCGAGATCGCCAGGCGTGGAAACGGTTCGTCGGTGAGTGTGATCCACCACCCACGGGTGGGGTATTTGGAACGTCGATTGTAGGGGGGCGTGTGGGCGGCGATGAGCCGGAGTTCGCGGACCCCGGCCTCTAGGCCGTGCGCACATTCGACGTGGTCGATGCGAGTCGTCAGTGCGACCATCTCGCGTAGACGCGGTCGGGTTTCCGAACCCGTGAAATAGCTGCGGACACGACGACGTAGATCCACGGCCGTGCCGATATAGAGTGCCTCGTCCGAGGGGCCACGGAACAGGTACACGCCAGGGCGGTGTGGCAGATGCGCGGCGAGGGTGCGTTTGGCACGCTGTTCCGCCGTGATGGCGGGGATGTAGTCGCGTAGTTCGGTGAGGCTGTGGACCCCCTGGTTGCCGACGCGCTCGATGAGGGCGTGAAGGACGTCGACGGTTGCGCGTGCGTCGTCCAGTGCGCGGTGTGTGGGCCGGGTCGAGACGCGGAACAGTTCGGCGAGTGCGGAGAGTTTCACCGAGGGTGCCTCGTCGCGCCCGAGGACCCGCCGGGCCAGTTTGACGGTGCAGACGACGGGGAACCGTGGCCAGGGCACATCGCACTGGGCGGCCGCGGCACGGAGGAAACCGGTGTCGAATCCGGCGTTGTGCGCTACGAGGACCGAACCGGCGGCGAATTCGAGGAACGCGGGAAGCACTTCCTCGATGCGCGGCGCCTGATAGACCATCGCGGTGGTGATACCGGTGAGGCGGACGATCTCGGGAGGGATCGACCGGCCTGGGTCGACCAGGGTCGCGAACTCGCCGAGGACCTCACCACTGCGCACCTTCACTGCGCCGATCTCGGTGATGGCGTCGTCGCCGGAGCGTCCACCGGTGGTCTCGAGATCGACCACTACGAAGGTGGTGTCGCGTAGGGGAGTGTCGAGTTCGTCGAAACTGAGTTGGACACCGTGGGCGGTGTCGGAGGCGGTAGGGGACGACGTCATGCGCATGAGGGTAGAAACCGCCTCCGACACCCGCGGAAACCCGACATTCCGGCACCGATGAGACGAGGATCACATGTCTCTCGGGAGGGTGGATCGGACCGGCGTCGGCGGGGTGCTGCCTTCGCGTCGGGAGGTCGCTGCCGCACTGCGTTCGCGTGGTCGCTTCGGGGACTGCGGGGAGGTTGGGCCGGCGCTCTGAGCTGGGATGAGTTACGGCGGTGTGCAGACTGCTCGCGTGGGCCGTCCGGATCGGACCGGCGCCTGAGGATAGTGACCCTCAGTGCCGTTATCGCGTTGTTATCAAAGCGGCCCAATCTATGTCCCAAACCGCTCGAACCGGACTTAATTCGCATTCTCGGCGAGTTCGGGTTGGCCTCGGTGATGCAGTTTCGTAACCTTCCTGAGACCAAGCGGAATAGTTCGTCCGGCCCACTCCCGAGGGCCGGAGCCGCTAGGTAACCGCCTAATCGGCCGCTCGAGCACGAGCGTCCGAGCCGGGGACCCACACGTGTTACTGGGGTGAATCCCCTCCGTCGCACTCGCGGCGAGGGGTAGGGCTGATCTTCCGGCCCGAATCCGTCAGCTAACTCGGTCGGCGGGTGAACGGAAGAATTGGAGAACAACCCCTCGTGGTCTCGCAGAACAACAAGCGTGCAGTGCGTCGCGCCCTCGTCGCCGGCGCCCTCGCGCTCGGTGCAATCACCGTCACCGCCGGTCCGGCGATGGCAGAGCCCGTCACCATTCCCGGTGTCGGCACTTTCGAACTTCCCGCAGGAGTGACCCTGCCGCCGGAGGTCACCAACCTCATTCCGCCTGCTCCCGAAGCCGCCCCCGCCGCACCCTTCACCGCGCCGTTCAGTTCGGTCGGTCAGCGGGCAGCCGACGCCGCGCTCAGCAAGGTCGGCTCTCCGTACGTCTACGGCGCCACCGGCCCGAACGCGTTCGACTGCTCGGGACTTGTGCAATGGGCGTACCAGCAGGTGGGGCTCAGCGTCCCGCGTACGAGCTACCAGCAGGCCACTGCCGGTCAAGCTGTGTCGGTCGGCGCGTTGCAGCCCGGCGACGTCGTCTCCTTCTACGGCGGCAGTCACACCGGTATCTACATCGGCAACGGCAACATCGTGCACGCCTCGACCTCGAGCCAGCCGGTGAAGGTCGCTCCGCTGGACTCGATGCCTGTGGACGGTGCTCGCCGTTTCTGATCGACGAGCAGTGCCTTGTGAGGGTGGATCGGTGGCTACCGGTCCACCCTCACTTCATCGACGGGTGCGGCCTCTGTGACGGGCACCGCGAATAACGAATTGCAATGCGCTACCCGCGGGTAGACACGAAGCTATACGGTTCCGTAACCTGATCGAGATCTTTGCGAAAGGAAGACAAGCGTCGTGTTCTCCGTTCCCGTCAGACGGGCCGTTCGCACTGCCCTCGCCGCATGGGTACTTCTCCTCCTTGCTCTGACCTCCGCGCCTGCAGTGGCCGACCCCATCGGTGACAGTCCCACCGCCAAACTCGAGCATCTCGCCGACCTGTCACGTCGGTCCGAGCAGGCCACCGAAGCGCTGCACCACGCAGGGGTCGAATTGGATGCCCGGCTCGCGGAGCAGCGCGACCTCGATGCTCGTGCCGCCGCCGATCACGACGCACTCGCAGCAGCTCAGGCCGAAGTCGCCCGCTTCAAGCCCACTGTCGACAAGCTCGCCCAGGCCAACTATCGAGGTTCGCGTACCAATCGTCTCTTCGCCGTGATGGTCAGCGACTCGCCTCAGCAGTTGCTCGACCAGATGGTGATGCTCGACGTGCTCGGCGCGCAGACCGATCGCGAGATCGAAGGATTCCGCCGGGCCACCGACGCCGCAGTGGCCGCCGCGTCGGTCTCCCAGAAATCGGCCGAAGCTGCGCGTGTTGCGGCCGAACAGGCACAGACGCTGCGTGACGACCTCCAGCGCCAGGAAACCGAACTCGAGGTACAGATCGCCGCAGTTCTCGAGGCCTTCGACAACCTGAGCGACGAGGAGAAGTCGATCCTCGCAGGAACCCCGTTCCCGCCCGGTCTCGACGCCGACCGCATCATGCAGCACCTCATTCCCGGCAACGGCGCTGGAGCGCTTCGATCCGCACTCACCCGCATCGGCGACCCGTACGTGTGGGGAGCCACCGGACCCGACCAGTTCGACTGCTCCGGACTCGTGGTCTGGGCGTACCAGCAGGTCGGAAAGACCGTGCCGCGATCCAGTCAAGCTCAAGCTCAGGGCGGAACCCCGGTCTCGCGCGAGAACCTCCAGCCCGGCGACGTCATCATCTTCTACAACGACGCCTCCCACGTAGGCATTTATGCGGGAGACGGAAACATCGTGCATGCCTCCACGTTCGGGGTGCCGGTGAAGGTGCAGTCGATGGACAGCTTCCCGTTCCACAGCGCGCGGCGCTACTGACCGACTCCGGAGGATCCACCGACGGTCGGCACAGAGGATCCACCGACGGTCGGCACAGAGCGTGGCGGGAGACGCCGCATACACTTGCCGCCGTGCCCGCGCCGGAGACCCTGCCCCGAATCCGTCGTCGACTGCCGTGGGAGCGAATCGGGCTCGCCGCCCTCGCGGTCGCTGCCGTGACCGTCGGAGTGCTGTTCGTCGACCTCGAGTCACATGAGCAATCCGAGTACGGCGTCCGGGTGGAGTTGCAAGCGCTTCTCGATTCCTGGGCGGAAGCAGTACGTACCGGCGACCGCGCAGCACTCGCCGGGATCGTCGACACTGGTGCTGGTCCCGAATTGCTCGAGGCAGAGATCAGCCGCGCCCGGGCGCTTCGCGGTGTGCCCTTGGCCGAGTTCGGATACGAACTGGGTGCCGAGCCGACAGTTGAAGTTCCCGGCGAGGTGAGCAACCGGTTCGGAGACGACCCCGTACGGACGCTCACGGCATTGCTGCGCTACGAGATCGACGGCGTCGACGAGGCGCCGACTCGTAAGCCCGTCACACTGCTGGTGGTCTCTCGCGACGACGGATGGAAGATCGCATCCGACCGGCCGCTTCCCGATTCGGTGTCCACGACGTGGAGAGGCCCGTGGGATCACGGACCTCTCGACGTGACGACGACCGCGACGGCCGGTGGCAGGTCGATGATCCTCGCTCACCCCGACACGGCCGACCTCGCCGCTGACATCGCGGACGAACTGCCCTCCGCTGTGGACGCGGTCTCGAAGGTATGGGGGGCCGACTGGCCGAAACGATCGCTGATATGGGTTACCTCGAGTCGTGATGAGTTCACCGACCTGGTGGGCACTGCACACAACGGTGACGAGATCGCAGCGGTCGCGATCTCCGATGCTGTCGACACCCAGCACGACAGGGCAACCGGGCAACGCATCGTCTTCAGCCCGGCTGCAGGTAGTCGGCTCTCCCGACAGGGCCTGCGCGCGGTGCTCCGGCATGAGTTGACGCACATCGCGGCGCGGCCGCGAACTGTGGACGGATCACCGCTGTGGATCCTCGAGGGATACGCCGACTACATCGGCTACCGGTCCGACGACGGGGCGTCCGTGACCGGCGCAGATCTCCGCCGTATCGCCCCGAACCTCGCCGAGGATGTCGATCTCCATGGCGCACCGTCACAGATCCCCACGGACGACGACTTCGCTGATCCGGACCGATCCCGCACCGCCTACGAGACTGCGTGGAGTCTCGCGACATTCGTCGCCGAAGAGTACGGCCGAGATCAGCTGACCGCCCTGTACCGTGCACTCGCCGACGGCCCCGCAGGCGACGACCTGAGCCACGACTTCGCCGCCACTGTGGGAGCGAGTGTGGACGAGGTCGTCGGCCGGTGGGGCGAGTGGCTCTCGGACCGACTCTGACACGCTCTCCCGTCGACCCGGCCCCCGTCCAGCAGGCGCAGGCTCCACGCCCTACGGTATAGACATGTCGCGAACGCTGCTGGTGACCAACGACTTTCCGCCCCGGCCTGGAGGCATCCAGTCGTATCTGCGGTTGTTCGCGGCGCAACTGCCCGCCGACGAGATCGTCGTGTATGCACCGCGTTGGCGCGGAGACAGTCACCTCCGCTACGACGCGGACCAGCCGTTCGAGGTCGTGCGGCATCCGACCACCCTGATGCTGCCGACTCCCGCGGTCGCGCGTCGCGCTTCTCGTCTGCTCGCCGACACAGGGTGCGACACGGTGTGGTTCGGCGCCGCCGCGCCGCTGGCATTGCTGGCTCCCGTGCTACGGCGCTCCGGCGCCGAACGGATCGTGGCGAGCACACACGGTCACGAAGTGGGTTGGTCGATGGTGCCCGGCGGCCGGCAGGCGCTGCGTCGGATCGGCAACGAGACCGACACCGTTACTTTCGTCAGCCGGTACACCCGAGGCCGGTTTGCGGCGGCGTTCGGTCCCAAGGCCGGCCTCGAACACCTGCCGTCGGGCGTCGACACCGAGGTGTTCCGGCCGGACCCCGCAGCGCGTGCCGAACTCCGCGACCGGTACGGACTCGGGGACAGACCGACGGTGCTGTGCCTGTCGAGGCTGGTGCCGCGGAAAGGTCAGGACGTTCTGATTCGGGCACTGCCCGAAATCCGACGTCGCATCGACGGCGCCGTGCTTGTGATCGTCGGCGGAGGCCCGTACGAGAACACGCTGCGTGAGCTGGCGCGTAAGAACGGCGTCGAGGACCACGTCGTCATCACCGGCGGTGTGCCCGCCGCAGAGCTTGCAGCACATCACACGATCGCGGACGTGTTCGCGATGCCGTGTCGCACCCGCGGTGCCGGACTCGATGTGGAAGGTCTCGGGATCGTCTACCTCGAAGCTTCCGCCACAGGTGTCCCGGTGGTTGCGGGGAGGTCCGGCGGTGCTCCCGAGACGGTCCGGGACGGGGAGACCGGATTCGTCGTCGACGGCACCTCGGTGTCCGCTGTCGCGACCGCGATAACCGGTGTCCTTGCCGACCCCGACCGGGCAGCGGCGATGGGAGCTGCCGGTCGGCGGTGGGTGTCGACCCAGTGGCGCTGGGATGTTCTCGGTGCCAAGCTGCGGGAGCTGCTGAGCGGAGCGTCGCAACGACCGGGAATCACGCACCGAACCGCGGGGTGACGAACCGACCGGGTGCCGTGTATGTGAAGCTGTCCGCGTGAGCAGCATTCAGGTGTCGGATCAGAGCTTCATCGCGGCGGACCCCGTCCACATCGCTGCGGAGATCGCAGCGCCGGACCGCTGGCGGGTGTGGTGGCCGGACCTCGCGTTGACCGTCCGCGAGGACCGCGCCGAGCAGGGAATCCGATGGGCCGTGTCGGGTTCGCTGACCGGGACGATGGAAGTGTGGCTCGAGCCCTCACTCGACGGTGCGATCATCCACTACTTCCTGCACTGCGAACCGACCGGCATCGCCCCCGAACGGGTGACCGAACTCGACCTGCCGGCCATGAACCGGGAACGCAGGGTCGCGGGGAAGAAGATGACCTTCGAGGTCAAGGCTCGACTCGAAGCGGGACGCCCCGCCGGGGAGGCTCCCGGCGACCGGTCCTGAGCGGACCGATACCGTGTCGATACGGTATGTGGTAGACAACGGCGTCGGTATCGGCTCCTCCGAACATGGAGGCGGCCGCGCACCTTCAGTACACGGGACGGACTGAGAAGGAGTCTTCGTCGAATGGCCGAGAAGACCAAGAGGTCGATCACCATCGATGCACCGGCAGATCAGGTGATGGCTGTGATCGCGGACTTCGACGCCTACCCCACCTGGGTGGAGTCGGCCAAGACCGTCGAGGTCCTCGAGCGGAGGCCTGACGGTCGCGCGGAAACCGTCCGGTTCGTCCTCGACGCCGGGATCGTCAAGGACACCTATGTCCTGCGATACCGCTGGGCGCCGGACGGCCGCGCAGTCAGCTGGAAGCTCGAGAGCGGCGAGATCCAGAAGGCTCAATCGGGGAGCTACGTCCTCGGGGATGCCCCCGGCGGGGGCACAGTGGTCGACTACGAACTCACCGTCGACCTGACCATCCCGATGATCGGCCTGTTCAAGAGAAAGGCCGAGAAGGTGATCACGGATACCGCACTGAAAGAACTGAAGAAGCAGGTGGAAGGCTGAGCGCCGAGAGCGGGACGGCACCCGCCCGCGTACGGCTGTTCCTCGGTAAAGGAGGAGCGGGTAAGACCACTCTCGCAGCAGCAACGGCTCTGACCGATGCGCGCACCGACGGCTCCGTGCTCCTCGTCTCCATAGATCAGGCGCACTCGCTGGCCGATGTTCTCGCGGTCGATGCGGGGTCCGGTCTCACGTCCGTGACCGACGGTCTCGACATCCTCGAAATCGATTCACTCGGGTTGCTGGAGCAGCGCTACGCGACCCTGCATCGACTCGCATCCTTCACGGGGGGACACGAACACGCCGGACAGTTCGATCTACCGGCCCCCGAAGAACTCATCGGATTGCCCGCAGCGCAGGAGCTTCTCGCGCTCACCGAAGTGGCCCGCCTGGCCGCTGACGGACGATGGCGCACTGTGATCGTCGATGCACCCGCATCTGCCGACGCATTCCGCTTGATCGCATCGCCCCGCACGTTCGCCGACTACATGGATCGAATCTGGCCGCAACACAGTAGGATTGCCGCCGCGACCGGATCCGACCCCCGATTGATGCTGGTCGTGGCCCTCTACGACAGGATTCTGGGAGGACTCGGCGCACTACGCGACCTGCTCGACGATCGCACCCGAACAGGCGCGACACTTGTGACGACTCCCGACCGCGCAGGGTTCGCCGAATTGCGTCGGCTTCGTTCCTGGACTGCGATGGCCACCTTGCGGCTCGACGCCGTGATCGTCAACGGGCTCGTGCCTGACCTCGGCGACGACGGGCCCGCCGCCGAGTGGGTCGCAGCTGTGCGTGCGGCGCAGTCCGCCGTCGTGGACGAGATTCGTGCGCTGGTCACCGAGACTCCGGTCGTCGTGTACGAGCGACGGAGCGACGAACCGATAGGCTTGCGGGCGCTCGGCGAGATGACACAGCACCACCGCCACGACCGGGATCCGTCGCGGCTGGGGAGCGACGTCGAACCGGTCCGGATCGGTCACGACACGGGAACAGGGGTGGACGCGGTGTACACGATGCGAATGCACCTCCCGGTCGCCGACCCTTCGTCACTCACCCTCGGCCGGGTGGCCGACGACCTCGTCGTGGGTGCCGACGGAATTCGTCGCCGGCTGCGTCTGGCATCCGGTCTGCGTCGGTGCACCGTCTCCGAGGCAGAATTCGACGGGACCGATCTGCTGCTGCGATTCGTCCCTGATCCGGCGGTGTGGCCGAAGTGAGTTCGGATCACGACGACGTCCTGAGCGACCTGAGGATCCTCGCCGATACCGTCCTCGACCGTGTCGAGGCGCTGGTCGAGCAAGTGACTGCGCAAGACGGTGCGTCGCAGACGGACGCGGCGACGAACACCGATGCGGCCGAGGTGAGTGCACCCGCACCTTCTTCAGGAGGTTGTACTTGGTGCCCGCTTTGCGCGGTCGCAGCTCTCGTCCGGGGTGAGAACCACGAGTTGATCGCCAAGCTGGCATCGCAACTCGCTGCGCTGATCGCGATCATCCGCGAACTGGTAGCGCGTTTCCTGCCCCCTCCACCGACGGAGCCCGGCAGCGGTCCGGACGGTACACCGACTCCGGAGCCACCCGATCGAGGTGGTTTCGTACCCATCTCCGTCACTATCCGTCCCTGACAGCGGACACTGGCGATATGGCGCAACCCGAACGGCACACGGTCGGTATCGACGTGGGCGGCACAAGCATCCGTGCCGCCGTGGTCGATGCGTCCGGTGCGGTGATCGACTCTGCTCGGGCACCGACACCGGGTTCGGTGCCGGTGCTCGAGGACGCTCTGCACAGGGTCGTGCGGCTACTCGCCGACCGCAACGACGTCTCGGCCGTAGGGCTGGCAGTCGCCGGGTTCCTCAGCGCGGACTGCCGCACCGTACGATTCGCCCCACACCTCCCGTGGGTCGATGCCCCGATCGCAGAGCGGCTCACAGCACGCTTCGGTCTCCCGGTGATCCTCGAACACGACGGGAATGCGGCGGGCTGGGCCGAGTACAGGTTCGGTGCCGCCGCGGGCAGTCGCATCGCGGTGCTGGTAGCGCTGGGCACCGGTATCGGCGCCGCGTTGATGCTGGACGGTCGGATCTTCCGAGGCGCTCACGGGGTGGCTCCCGAACTCGGCCACCTGCAGGTGGTGCCGGGTGGCAGGCCCTGCCCCTGCGGTAAACGAGGGTGTTGGGAGCGCTACTGCAGCGGCACCGCTCTGGTCGACATCGCAGTCGAGATGCTCGCCGCAGATCCGGGGCGTTCGCAACTGGTGGCCGGAACGACCGCGGATCCGGGGTCGCTGACCGGTCGCCGGATCGCCGGTGCTGCGCAGGACGGTGACCCCCTCGCACTGGCCGCCATGGCCGAGTTCGCCCGCTGGCTGGGGGTGGGGTTGTCGATCGTCGCCGATGTGTACGACCCGGAACTCATCGTTGTCGGCGGGGGAGTGTCGGGGTCGGCGTCGCTGTTCCTCGACGACGCGCGAGAGCACTACGCGGCGGCGTCTACCGGGGCCGGACACCGACCTCTCGCCCGGGTTCGCGCCGCGCAACTCGGGGACGCCGCAGGATTGATCGGTGCTGCTGACCTCGCGCGCCGAGCCATGGCGGACGGTCACGAAACCTCGCTGCTCTGAGATTCTCGTCACTTACTGCGCATTCGCGTGGAGCCGGGCACGTCCGCGGTGTGCGTGTGACCCTCGAATCGACGTAGAGTCGACCGGCGGGCTTGGTGAGCCCGCGTCGACGATCCCGGGAAGGTTTGCCATGTGGTACTGGCTGTTCAAGTACGTCCTGCTGGGCCCACTGCTTTGGCTTATGGGCAGGCCCAAGTTCGAAGGCGGCGAGAACATCCCGACGGGTGGTCCCGCCATTCTCGCCAGCAACCATCGCGCCGTGCTCGACTCGTTCTATCTGCCTTTACTGGCGAAACGACGTATCACCTTCCTTGCCAAGAGCGAGTACTTCACCGGAACGGGGCTCAAGGGACGATTCCAGCGCTGGTTCTTCTCCTCCGTCGGCCAGGTTCCGATCGACAGGACGGGTGCGGATGCCGCGCAGGACGCACTCAACGCCGGCGCCCGGGTTCTCGCGCAGGGCAAGCTACTCGGTATCTATCCGGAAGGCACTCGTTCGCCGGACGGACGTCTCTACAAGGGCAAGACCGGACTGGCGCGTCTCGCACTCGAGACAGGAGTACCTGTTATTCCCGTCGCGATGATCGGTACCGACAAGATGAACCCGATCGGCTCCAAGATGTGGAAGCCGGCCAAGATCACTGTCCGGGTCGGTGAGCCGATCGACTTCTCCCGGTTCGAGGGAATGGGCGGAAACCGTTTCGTCGAGCGCACTGTCACCGACGAAGTGATGTACTCCCTCATGCAGCTGTCCGGTCAGGAGTACGTCGACGTTTATGCCGCCTCGTTGAAGGACGTGCCTCCGAAGGCTACGGCGACACCGACCGACCCTGCCGTCACACCCGAGGCCGACCGCATGCCCGACACCCAGGCGGGGTGACGCACGGCGTCGCGGGCATAATGTGACGACGTGCGCTACTTCTACGACTGCGAGTTCATCGAGGATGGACGCACCATCGAACTCGTATCGATAGGTGTGGTCTGCGAGGACGGGCGCGAGTTCTACGCGGTGTCCACCGAGTTCGACCCGGAGCGTGCAGGCCCGTGGGTTCGTCGCAATGTTCTACCCAAGTTGCCGCCCCAGAACCACCCTGCCTGGAAGTCGCGGAGCCGCATCCGAGACGACCTCCTGAAATTCCTCGTGCCCCGTGTGGGTATTCGGCCCGAGTTGTGGGCGTGGATCGGTGCATACGACCATGTGGCGCTGGTCCAGCTGTGGGGGTCGATGCCGGAGCTGCCCGATGTACTGCCCCGTTTCACCCGTGAGCTGCGGCAGCATTGGGAACAACACGGGTCCCCGGTGCTCCCGCCGGTGCCCGACGACAACCACGATGCGCTGACGGATGCGCGTCACAATCTCGCGAAGTTCGACGCAATCGAGGTGGCCCGCCGGACGCGATGAGCCGGGTCTGTGTGACCGGCTGCGGTCGGGGCCATATCCTGGTGGAGTGAACTGGACCGTCGACGTACCGATCGACCGCTTGCCCGAACTTCCGCCGCTGCCGTCGGAACTGCGCGAAAAGCTCGATATCGCGTTGTCCAAGCCTGCGCTGCAGCAGCCGACATGGCCTGAAGACCAGGCCGCGGCAATGCGGACCGTCCTCGAGAGCGTCCCGCCGATCACCGTGCCCCGCGAGGTAGAGGAACTGCAGAATCAACTCGCGGCCGTCGCGAGGGGTGAGGCCTTCCTGCTGCAGGGCGGTGACTGCGCCGAGACGTTCATGGACAACACCGAACCGCACATCAAGGGCAACATCCGCACACTGCTGCAGATGGCTGTCGTCCTGACCTACGGTGCGTCGACCCCGGTCGTCAAGGTCGCGCGTATTGCCGGGCAGTACGCCAAGCCGCGCTCGTCCGACACCGACGCCCTCGGGTTGCCGTCGTACCGCGGCGACATGGTGAACTCCATCGTCGCCGACGCGGCTGTCCGCGGGCACGACCCGTCCCGTTTGGTCCGGGCGTACGCCAACGCAAGCGCCGCGATGAACCTGGTACGTGCAGTCACCTCCGGTGGCGAAGCAGACCTGCATCGCGTCCACGACTGGAATCGCGAGTTCGTCGCGTCGTCGCCGGCCGGAGCCCGCTACGAGGCACTGGCCTCCGAGATCGATCGTGGCCTGCGGTTCATGGACGCCTGCGGGGTCATCGACCCGAACCTGCGCGCCGCCACCATCTACGCGAGTCACGAAGCGCTCGTACTCGACTACGAGCGCGCGATGCTGCGCCTCGACACCACCGGAGACGAGCCCCGCCTGTACGACCTGTCGGCCCACTTCCTGTGGATCGGCGACCGGACCCGGCAACTCGACGGTGCCCACATCGCTTTCGCTGAGTTGCTTTCCAACCCGATCGGTCTGAAGGTCGGGCCCAGCACCACCCCCGAGATGGCCGCGGAGTACGTCGAACGCCTCGACCCCCACAACAAGCCCGGTCGCCTCACCTTGATCTCGCGGATGGGGCACTCGAAGGTCCGCGACCTGCTGCCCGGCATCATCGAGGCTGTCGAAGCCACCGGTCACAAGGTCATCTGGCAGTGCGACCCGATGCACGGCAACACCCACGAGTCGTCGACCGGGTACAAGACCCGCCATTTCGACCGGATCGTCGACGAGGTCCAAGGTTTCTTCGAAGTGCACCGTGCCCTCGGCAGTCACCCGGGCGGGATCCACATCGAACTGACCGGCGAAGACGTCACCGAATGCCTCGGCGGAGCACAGGACATCTCCGACGTCGACCTGCACGGACGGTACGAGACCGCGTGCGATCCGCGACTGAACACTCAGCAGTCCATCGAGTTGGCATTCCTCGTCGCCGAGATGCTGCGCGGTTGATCCGATAGGGGTCCGTCCGGCGGGCCCACAGAGGACCGTGGAGCAGAACGGATCAGGGCACGGCGGTCAGCACGACCGTAGTGCCCGGTTCGGTTCGGCTCCCGGCGCCGGGGCTCTGCCCGATCACCACGGATCGGTCCGAGTCGGCGAGCTGTCGCACTTCCACATCCAGTCCCAGCCGCGCCAGTTCGTCTCGTGAAGACCCGACCGAACGCCCCATCATCGACGGCACCTTCACCGCGTTCGACACGAGCAGTGTCACCGTGCCGCCCGCTCCGACCCGGTCACCCTCGGACGGATCGGTTCCGGATACCCGGCCCGCGTCGACATCGGGATCGAACACCTCTCGTTCGTCCTGGACTGTCAGGCCGACCTTCTCGAGTGCTGCGCGCGCGGCGTCGACCGTCCGGCCCTCCAGATCCGGAAGTTCCACTGGCGCGGCACCCTTGCTGATAATCACCTCGACCTTCGCGCCGACCGGGAGCACGGTGCCCGGGGCGGGATCGAGCGCCGCGACCGACCCCTCCGGGGCCGATGTGCTGAACGCCGTCCCGCCGTCGACCGGTTCGAACGTGCGCCGCCGCAGTTCGTCCTCGACCGTGTTCCGGTCGCCCCCTCCGGGGACTCCCGGTACCGTCGGTCGCCCCAACGACACGAGCAGCGCGACGGTATCGCCGCGCGGAACCTGCGAACCCACCGCCGGATCGGTACCGAGCACCGTGTCGATCGGAACCGCGTCCGAGTACTCACCGCGGGTCACCACGGCCGCGCCTGCCGTCTCGACGGCTGCGGCGGCCGCGGCAGCATCCATGCCCTGTACCGCAGGAATGTCGATCATCCGCCCCGATCCGAGCCACCATCCGGCCAGGCCCATGAGCAGTGCGAGTACGACGATCCCGACGATCCAGCCGGTGGTGGTGCGTCGGGAGGCGCGTCGGTGTGCGCGGTAATCGACCTGCGTACCGTCGCCGGCTCCGGAGCCACCATCGTGACGTCCCTGGATTTCGTCTCGGGTGTGCTCTCGCGTGACGACCTTGGTGTGCTGCGGCTGGGCGTGGCCTTGCGGGATCGGCGAAGCCGCCGCATGATGGACAACGGTCGGGGCCGCATCCGCGGTAGCCGCAGCCTGTGGCCTGATCGCGGTGGTCTCGGGAACCGCGTTCGGCGTGAGCGGCGACGGCGGCGCGGGGGCCGAGACAGCAGTCTTCGCGGTGATCGCGGATTTCCGGGGCGCCGGGACCCGGTAGCGAGGAAGATCGAGTGCGTCGCTGAGGTCGGTGAGGGCATCGGCCATCGCACCCGCATCGGCGTATCGTTCGTCCGGCTCACGCTCTGTCGCACGACGTACCAGCGTGTCGAATTCTTCCGGAACACCGTCGATCCATGTACCGGGATCGGGTACGTCCTTCTCGACACGCTGATACGCAACCGACAGTGACGTGTCGCCAGTGAAAGGGGTGCGTCCGGTCAGCATCTCGAAAATCAGTACACCGGTCGAGTACACGTCGCTGCGCGCGTCGGCATTACCGGTTGTGACCTGCTCCGGCGAGAGGTACGCGGCCGTACCCAAGATCACACTGCGCGATGTCGTATTCGCGGCCGCGACTGCACGGACAAGCCCGAAATCGGCGATCTTCACCTCGCCGTTCCGGGAGATGAGGATGTTCTCGGGCTTGACGTCGCGGTGCACGAGGCCGGCACGATGAGCCACCGCGAGCGCACCGAGCACGGGCGCTGCCACAGCAGCGGCGGCGTGCGGAGGCATGGGTCCGCGCTCGCGAAGTAGCTCGCGAAGTGTGCCTCCTTCGACGAGTTCCATGACGAGGAACACGTCGTCACCATCTTGTCCCTGGTCGTACACCGCGACGAGACCCGGATGGTTGAGTCGCGCCACCGACCGGGCCTCGAACTCGAACCGCGCGAGGAATTGGGGGTCGGCAGCGAACTGATGGTCCATGACCTTCACCGCGACCGGACGATCGAGACGTTGATCGGTCGCGCGGTACACGGTCGACATGCCACCGCGGGCAATCCGTGCTTCGATCAGATAGCGCCGGTCGAGGAGCTTGCCGACCACATGGTCGCCTCCAGCGGTCACCCGGTGTACCCCCGTGTCTCTGTGTCCCGATTTCGTCCCTGTCGATCGTAGTCATGGTGCCGGCAGGTGGTCGCGTACGTGCCCTCCATGCATCGGCGATACGGTGGAACGGTGAGCACTATTCCGTACTGCGACGACGTCCTCGACCGGACCGTTCCCGTCCTGCAGCTCGTCGACGTGGCCAAGCAACTCGACCTCGCCATCACACGCGTTCATCAGCTGTTGCGCGACCGCCAGCTGATCGCGTTCAAACGAGACCGCGTTCCGGTTGTCCCCGAGGTGTTCTTCGACGGCACCGGAGCGATCGCCAAGGGCCTTCCGGGACTCATCGCGGTGCTCCACGACGGGGGATTCACCGATACAGAGATTCTGGAATGGATGTTCCGGGAGGACGACACTCTCCCCGGCGGAAACGCCATCAACGCGTTGCACACCGATTCGATGAGGGAAGTGATCAGGCGGGCGCAGTCGTCGGCATTCTAGGACGATCGGCCTTCCTGCACACGGGGTGAGTGCTTCCAGGGTCGTCCCGCTATCGCGCCCGAAGCCGCCTGCATCACCGCGACGGACGTCCGCGTGCGGCGCGGGACCGCCACGCGTCGATCCAGGACCTGGTAACCGCTGTGCTCGACCTCGTCGAGGATTCGGCTGTACAGCACGAACGCGGTGCGGATTCCAGGCCGGACGCGGCGGGGAAGCAGGTCAAGGCCGGGTTCGGCCTCGCGGTAGCGGTCCCTGGTCAAGGCAACGGCGTGTGCGAGGGCGCGTCGTACCCGAGGATCGGGGCGACGGTGGCTTTTGCTCGCGCGGAGCAGGTCGTCGTCGACACCGAATGCCGCCCACAGATCGTTCGGCAGGTACACGCGATCGCGCTCGAGGTCCTCACCGACGTCACGGATGAAATTGGTGAGCTGGAACGCTTCGCCGAGCGCACTCGCATACGGCCCGGCCCTGTCGACGTCCTCGACGCCGAACACTGTGAGCAACTGCAGGCCGATCACCGCGGCCGACCCGTACATGTACTCGCGCAGCTCTGCCATGTCGCGATACCGGACACGGTGTTCGCTGGTACCTGGGATGTCCATGCGCATCGACCGGAGGAAGGCCTCGAAATACCTCACAGGGATGTCGTAGCGATCGATGGTGGCGGCGAGTGCCCGGACCACCAGGCCGGTCGGGTCGGGTATCCCAGGATTGCCCTCGAGGGCCTGATGTAGACGTGTGTCCGCGTCATCGACCCCGCGCACAGCCGCAGCCGGATCATCGACAGCGGTGACGTCGACTATGTCGTCGACGATGCGCGCGAAACCGTAGAGGGCGTGCACGGCTCGCCGCCGCTCCTTCGGCAGCAACCGCGCGGCGAGGTCGTAAGTGCGACCGTGCGCGGCGGTCAGCGACGCGCAGTACGCGAACGCTTCGTCGAGGTGGCCGGGTGCGAGCGGACCACGCTCGGTGCGCAGGCGTGGTGCAGGCACGCCCGTTCTCACCGCGTGGCCGTGCGCAGATGCAGTGGGTCGGGACTGCGCAACGAGAGCGCGGCGACGACTGCAGCGAATACAGCGAGTGCAACGTGTGCGATGTTGTACATCCCGATCGAGCCGTCCGGGTTGAAGATCAGCATCAGCCACGTCGACAATGCGACGAAGATCATCAGGGTGCGTGTCGACATCCTGAATGCTGCCGCCACGACAAGTGGCCACGAGTAGTACCAGGGCAACGCAGCCGGCGACAGAAGCGTCACGGCCGTGAGTGCGATGACGATGCCGAGGACGGCGTCGCGTTCGGAGCGGCGGAAGCGCCACCATGCGTAGACCAGGATGATGCCGAGAGCGATCATGCAGAGCATCCGGGTCACGTCGAGTACGGAACCCAGACGCCACGGTGTGAACCAGGTGATCGCATGGCCCATCATCGTCGGAAGCGAAAGCCAGTTGATGATCTTCGACGATCCGGACAGTGCTGTCAGCCACCCGATGCCGACTCCGGCGATCAGCGAGGTACCACCGAAGACGAAGACGAAGACCGCGACCCCGATGCCGACTGTCTTGACGAACGATTTGATGGGGGAGGGGGGTTCGCGGCCTTCTGCGAGCGCGCGGTCGCGTTCATGGATCATCCACACCCACACCAGGAAGGGCAGCGCGAGTCCAGCGGTGGCCTTGATGGCGGCGCCCAGCGATACCAGCGCGAAGCCACTGAGATGGCGTCCTTCGAGCACGAGCACGATCCCGGCAAGCATCAGTCCGACCATCAGCAACTCGTTGTGCACACCCCCGACGAGGTGTACGAGGACGAGCGGATTGAGGACCGCAAGCCACAACGCCACGGTGGGATTGCCGCCCATCCGGCGTGCGAGTCGGGGCACGCCCCAGGCCATCAGCACCAGACCGGGCAGCATGAGTAGACGCCACAGCCACGTGCCGGACACGACGTTGTCGCCGGTGATCGATGTGATGCCTGCTCCGAGCAGCAGATGGACCGGACCATACGGAGTGGTCGTCGTTGTCCAGACGTTACTGACGTTGTCGAGTAACAGGCCCGGGTTGACGACGGGGCCCTCCGAGTACGGATCGAAACCCTCGCGCAACATGGCGCCCTGGGCAAGATACGAGTAGGCGTCCCGGCTGAACATCGGGGTGGCGACCAGCAGTGGAACGGTCCACGTGGGCAGGACCTTCCAGAGGTCGCGGACCGATGCTCGGTCGGCAAGCACGGCACGCCCCAGCCGGACCCAAGCACCGATCATCAGCAGGACACCGATCCAGATGATGATCGTGGAGAGCAGATGACCGTGGCCGAATCGCAGCCACGAGAGGTACATGTCTTCGAGCAACGGATCGACACGGCGAACACTGCCCGCACCGAAGCTGCCGAAGGTCACGAAGGCCGCTCCGCAGGCTCCGAGGACCGCCGCATTGCCGGCGGGGCCACGAAGGAATTCGGCCGCACTACGACGACGTCCGGGCGGTTCCGGGGACGGGATTTCCGTTGCCGGTTCGATGGCCGACCGATCACCGGGATCGGCTTCGGAAGCGGCAGGGGACGACATGGGTACGATTCCTCCCCCGGAAGTCGCGTTGGTGCTGGGCGCAGCTGACAAGAACGATGACACAGTTTAGTGGAGCCGGAAACGGCGGCGCGTCCGCCTCGGTGACGGCGTGGCGCGGACCTCAGTGCTACTGCCGGCCGACACCGAGGCGCTCGGCAGCGAGCCGACCTGACAACAACACCGTAGGGACTCCCACACCCGGCACGGTTCCGGACCCCGCGAGAACGACATTGGGATGCCGCGGGTCCAGGTTGCGACGACGGAACGGGCCCGTCTGCCGGAACACGTGGGCACTTCCGAAGGGGCTACCCGCCGACATGCCCTTGGCTGCCCACGTCGCGGGTGTGTCGATGTGATCGACGTCGAATCCCGAGGTGATTCCCGCGTATCCGCGGGCGTCCAGGGTGGAGAGCAGTTCCTTGGAGTAAGGACCTGCGAGCGCGTCCCACGCCAACGGCGCGCTTTCGAGGTTGGGGCAGGGCGCGAGTACGGACAGTGGTTCGTGCTCGGCTCCGTTGCGGCGGAGCAACAAGTCCGGATCCGACAGTGCAGGCCGCGTGACGAGCAGCGATGGATCGGTCATCAGCCGTCCCCGCCCTCGGGGGGCGGTGATGTCGCGGAAGGTGCCGTCCCACCGCGCACCGAACTCGATGACGTGATGGTGCGCTGCCTGCCACGTCCTGCTGACGGCGGTGGGTACGGTGCCGTGCAGGACGACCGCTGACGGGGACGCGAGTGTCCTCCGGAACCGTGGGGGAGGCAGGAGCGCATCGACTACGGGCAGGTCGGGGGTCAGGACCGTAGCGTCACACGGATAGCAGCTGCCGTCCGCGGTATGCACGCTGCAGACGCGATCACCTGCGAACCGCAGTTCGGTGACGTCGGCTCCGAGATGCAATCTGCCCCCTGCGCGAACGAAGGCATCGGCCATCGCGCGGGCTACGGTACGCATCCCCCCGTCCACGGCGTAGACACCGAGTGAGGTGTCCATGTGCGGGATCGCGCCGTATATCGCCAGGGCGCGTGCCGGTGTCACTCCCGCATACAGTGCCTGGAAGGTGAACACCTTCCGCAACCGAGGATCGTGTATCCGGCGGTTCACCTGTTTACCGAGCCTGCCGAACCCGCCGAGCCGGACAAGTTTCACCAGGTCGTACAGGGCCCCCGGCGAGGAAACCAGGTCGAGCGGCGAATCGAAGTTCGCGTTCATGAACCGGTCGAATTCTGTGTCGAAGATGTCCGCGAGCCATCGCCGCAATGTCAGGTATCGGCGCGCCTCCTCAGCGCCGCACACCCTGGTGACCTCGGCGACCATCGAGTCCGGATCCGAGTGCACGTCGAGCGTGCTGCCATCGGCGAACCGGGCGTGATAGGCGGGGGAGAGCCGAGTGGTGTGCAGCGGCGGGTGCACGGTGGTCGGGTCGGCTCCGACGGCGGCGAGCGCGTCGTTGATCAGTTCGGGCATCGTCAGGACGGTCGCCCCGTTGTCGATCTCGTAGCCGGGGCCGGTGTGGACACCGACGCGGCCGCCCACCGCATCGCAGCGTTCGAGGACGGTCACATCGCGTCCGGCACCACGCAAGTGCAGGGCAGCGGACAGTCCCGCCAGGCCAGCGCCCACCACGACCACTCGCTGTGCGTCGGGAACGGTACGGACGGTCATCACGCCGCGCGCCGCGTCGCGGCCAAGGCCGCCTCCCGCAGGAGTGCTGCGCCCTCCTCGGTTGCCCCCGAGGACCCGAGGGTGGCGAACGCCCGCTCGGTGAGCGCGGTGATCTGCTGCTCTACCTTGTCGACAGCGCCGACCTCGACGAGCACGTTGCGTATGTGCTCGACCTGCTGATCGCTCAGATCGGTGCCGATCGACTCCCTCAGGGTCGCAGCGGCAATCGGATCGTCGGCGTCAGCGGCTTCCAGTGCCAGCGCATACAGCACGGTCCGTTTGCCCGAGCGCAGGTCGTCGCCGGACGGTTTTCCGGTGACCGCCGGGTCGCCGAAAACGCCGAGAAGGTCGTCGCGCAGCTGGAACGCAAGGCCGATATCGGTGCCGAAACGGCGGTACGCGTCGATCAACGACTCGTCGGCACCTGCCAGAACTGCGCCGAGATGCAGTGGGCGTTCGATCGTGTACGCGGCGGTCTTGAATCGGTTGACGCGGGCTGCGGCCTCGACCGACTCGTCCGCTGCGGCCTCACCCGCGATATCGAGGTACTGGCCACCGAGGACCTCGGTGCGCATGGCCGCCCAGACCGGGCCGAGCCGCGCTGCAGCCCCGCTGGGGAGTCCGGCCTCGCGGACCATGTCGTCCGCCCACACCAACGCCAGATCGCCGAGCAGGATCGCGACGGCCTGCCCGAACTCTGCCGGCGCCCCACGCCACGCGTTGTCGCGGTGCAGCCCGGCGAAATCGACGTGCACGGTGGGAAAGCCGCGACGCGTGGTAGACGCATCGATGATGTCGTCGTGGACCAGCGCACCCGCCTGCACCAGCTCGAGTGCCGAGCACGCCCGTAACACCGCACCGGCGTGCGGTCCGGTCGGGTCCCCGCCTGCACCGAGCCACCCGGACCACGCGAACGACGGACGAATGCGCTTACCTCCGCGGAGAACGAACGACTCCAGCGCGGCGACCGCCTCTGGGTAACCTCCACCGACGGTCTCCACGATGGGGGCCTTGGAATCGAAGAACTGCCGCAGCGCGCCTTCGACGAGTTCGGGGAGCGGGACGGGGGGCACGGGTGCGGGTCCGGTGGACAGGGGATTCCTCCTGGTCGAATGCGTCGAGCGTCGCGCGACGGGTCGCGCGGCACCGACACCGAGCCTATCCGGCGCTCCTCGCCGTCGCCGGTGGCCGGTCGTTGGTCGGCGCACCCTATGCTGGACGCGTGGTAGTCGATTTCAGGGGGACCGGTGAGGGCGCGGTGGCCGACAGCGCCGAGCGAGTCGAGCAAGATGGTGATTCGCGTACGCCATCGATCGTGCATCGCCTCGGCGATCTGCGTGGCAGGCGGATTCCGTTCTCTGTCGAATTCTCCCCGCCGCGCGACGCGGACGCCGAGGCACGACTGTGGCGCGCCGTCCGGGTGTTCGAGCGGCTCGGCCCTGCGTTCGTCTCGATGACGTACGGTGCGGGAGGTTCCACGCGCGACCGAACAGTCCGCGTGACCGGCGAACTCGCGGAAGCGACGACGCTGCTGCCGGTGGCGCACCTGACCGCTGTCGGACACAGCGTCGACGAACTTCGGGCGATGGTCGGTGCGTATGCGGATCGCGGCATCACGAATATTCTGGCGCTGCGCGGCGACCCGCCCGGCAACCCGCTCGGTGAGTGGGAACAGCACCCCGAGGGGCTCGCACACGCCGACGAACTGGTGCGACTCGTACGCGACCTCGGTGACTTCCATGTCGGGGTGGCCTCGTTCCCCGAGGGGCATCATCGTTCACCCGACCTCGATCACGACACCCGGTTTCTGGTGAACAAGCTCCGCGCGGGTGCCGAATACTCCATTACCCAGATGTTCTTCGACGTGGAGCACTATCTGAGATTGCGCGACCGCGTCGCCGCGTTCGACACAGAGCAGGCCGCCAAGCCGATCATCCCCGAGATCATGCCGATCACCTCGCTGCGATCGGCGCGCCGTAGCTTGGAGTTGTCCGGATCGAAGCTCCCAGTGGCGCTCGAGGAGCGTCTCGTGCGGGCAGCCGGTTACGGGCCGGACGAGGACCGGGCAGCTGTGCGCGAGGTCGGCATCGATGTGGCCACCGAGATGTGCGAACGCCTCATCGCCGAGGGTGCTCCCTGTCTGCACTTCATCACGCTGAATTTCGCGCGGGCCACCAGTGAGGTGCTCACGCGCCTCGGCATCGAAATGCCTGCACCTGCGGCGCAACCGGCCTGACGGCCGTATCTTTGGGCGGTTGTGCTGGTCAGGACCGGCTTCGACCGTTCGATGACGGTCGTGTGGCAGAGGGATTGCGAGTGAACCAGGCCAATGCGCCGATCAGGAGCGTGACGGCCGTGGCGCCGCCGGCCACGATCCCGGCCCATCCCGCAAATCCGCGGGTGTTGGGGTCGGAGTAACGCACTTCTGCGCGCAGCGTGCTCACTTCACCTGCGGGGAGTTTCCACGAGACGATCGAATCGGACTCGCGGTCGCCGTTGGTGGTGGCCACACGCGCGGGAAAGGCGATAGTGAACTGGACGTCGGTGCCGCGTTCAGGGGCCGCTTCGAGATCGACCCGCCCGGTGAGCGACACGAGGTCGCCTGCACGCTGCAGGGAGAGTTGGAAGGATCCGGCGCTCTGATCCGACATGGTCGCGAGTTGCTGCACGTCGCCGAAGGTCAGGTCGCTGAAGAAGACCTGGCTGCCGACATAACCGTCCTGTGCGTACTCTTGAACGCGCACTTTTCCGGCCAGGGCCGAGGGAACGGTGAGTTCGGGGCCCTTGTCGTTCTCGTCGATCGGGATCGTCGCCGCGACGACCTGGCCGGAGACCCGATCATCGGACGAGATTCCCATGGACGTCTGGACACGAAGGCATCCGGTGAGAGCGGGAACCATCAGGATCAGAAGTGCGAAGGCGGCGATGACCCTGCGGGCGATGGCCTGGCGAGGGACGGCTGCGGGGCGAACGGATGTGGAGGACGGCGGCACAGGGATATGGTGCCAGGCCGACGTCGTGCGTTCTGACCATCGGGTCGGATCCGGCGCGTCGTCGGGTTCTCGCGTGGACCTCCGGATCACCGTGCGAGCCGGCCGAGTGTTCTGCGCAGCAGGCCGCCACCGCTGTCAGCGAGTGCGACGCGTGCGGCGCTGCGGCCGCTCGATCCCGACACGCCGCCTCCGGGATGCATCGATGCACCTGTGAGATACATCCCGGACGTACCCGGCACGCGGTAGCCGGACAGCTCGGGGACAGGACGCCAGAAGAACATCTGATCGAGTGCCATCTCCACGTGCATGACGTTGCCGCCGATCAGCCCCATTTCACGTTCGATGTCTTCGGGCGTCTGCGTGTGTATATGGCGGATACCCGCGGTGAAACCGGGGGCCCGGGTCTCCATCTCGGCGATGATCCGGTCGGTCTCGGCTGCGGCTTCCGACCGCCAGGTACGTCCATTGCCGAGCCGGTAGGCGTACCACTGTGACCACAGAGTGATCTGGTGTTCCCCGGACGGTGCGATCGACGGGTCGAGCGCGGAGAAGCTCATCGCCAGGACAGCGGGCGTCGGCGGCAACTCTCCTGCAAGCGCCGCGCCGTGCGCGAGACGAAGCTGAGCGCGGTCGTCGACGAGCAGTTGCAGACCGGTGGTGTCACCGCCGTCACCGGGTGCGCCGCGATAACGGGGAAGCGAATCGGTGCCGAGTCGGAGCACCATGCCTATGCCGGGACCGACGCGAATCCGTCGTCTCCACGCGCCGATCCGCGAGGCATCGAATCCACCCTGTTCGAGCATGTCGAGTGTGGTGAGAATGTGGCATCCGGCGATGACGGTTCGGGCGCTGATGATTCGCCCGGACTCTGTGCGGACCGTCCAGATCTCGCCGGACCGACGGATCTCTACCGCGGCGTCGCCGCACGTCACGGTGCCTCCGTCGGAGGCGAGCCTGGACGTCAGGGCCTGTGTGAGAGCACCACTGCCGCCGACAGGTCGTCCGGGCGGCAACGTGTGCATCAGTGCAGCGAATCCGACCATGGGTGCAGTGCCCGGCTCGGACATCGGTGGCCCGGACTGTGCACCGAACCAGGCAAGTGCGGCCTTGAGCGGTTCGTCGTCGAAGTATTCGTCGAGGAGGGCATCACCGGAGGTGAGGAATCGCCGTGACAGGTCGAGAGCACCCCCGCCGAGGTCGAGCCCACGGAACGACGGGACGAGATGACGGGCGGTCGGTGGCGCCGCGAACGATCTCATGACCGCAGCTGTGCGCGGACCCCACTCGCGCACGAAGCGGAGGTATGCCTCGGCGTCGCGTTCCCCGCAGGCCGCCTCGATCGATGCGCAGGTGTGATCGAGGTCGCGTCGGAAGACGATGCCGGGTCGGCCGCTCCCCGCCGGAGGCGGGGCGAATGCCCACGGATCGCAATCGATGTACCGCAGGCCGTGCGAAGCAAGATCGAGTTCCTCGAGAATGCCGGAGTGCCGGATCATGATGTGAGCCGACGACCCGCGGTCGACCGCGTATCCGGGGAATCGCTCCACGGTCGAGACTGCGCCGCCGATGACGGTGTCGCGCTCGACGACCTCGATCGACCAGCCTTCGCGTGCCAGGTAGCAGGCCGAGACGAGTGCGTTGTGCCCGGAACCGATGACGACGGCGTCGAGCACCGAACTACCTGTGACGGTCATCGCGGTGCCTTGGAGGGGGCCGCGTCGATCGGGAGCGCGCGACCGAGAACAGCGAAGGGGCGAGCGTCCCCGGTGAAGACGAACCGCCGGACCACATCGCGGAAGCCGAAACGCCGGTAGAGACGCCACGCGCGGTTGTCTTCTTCTGCGATCTCGGGTGTCGACAGCATGACCGCCTCCTCTGGGCGATCCAGGAGCAATCGTCGCAGGAGTGCCTCGCCGATGCGATGGCCCTGAGCGTCGGGCCGAACGTGCAGTTCGGTCAGTTCGAAGTAATCGCGGAGCAGCGCGTCGATCGAGTCCGGGGACATTCCCGAGTGCCGCATCCCGGCGCGTACCTGCTGGTGCCACCACTGATGGGGGTGCCCGTGGTAGCCGTAGGCGATCCCGACGAAAGTACTGGGGTCGCCCGGCATCATTGCGGCGACGGCGCGCCAGCCGTCGCGATCGGCGTGCTCCGACCACATCGGCGCGCGGTGGTGTTCGGTGCCTCGGGGATATCGCATGGCGGTGACGTAGACGGACAGGAGATCGGGCAGGTGGGTCCGGAACTCCGTGGGGGTGAGGTCGACGAGTACCGGCTTCGGGTCGTGCCGATTCGGGTCAGTGCTCATATGGGGACGGAGACCGCCTTCCCTTGACGACGTGTCGGTGGGTCCAGCTATATTGAATACGTCGAACCTATGTTCGATGCCGGTGATCCGGGGATGTTCGAGGGAAGCGAACATCCCCGGATCGTCCGGGCCGGAGCCGCACTGCGGCAGGGCAGGAAGGTGCACGAGCCATGGCAGCCCCGAACACCTCGAGATCAAGATCACATAGGTCCGCCGGGGGGCCTGCCCTCGCGGGTTGTGTGGGGCCGACCATGTCGGCCCGCGCTGCGTCGCTGTTGCGCAAGGCAGACGAACTCCTGTCCGGAGCTGCAGGTGCAGACGCGCCCGGCGAACGGTTCCGCTTGTCCTATCTCGCCGCATTGCGCGGCGCAGGCGCAGTGGTTGCAGCCGCGGAACTGAGGGCGGCTCAACGTCCCAAACGGAGGCCCGCGACCCGAAACGCCTGGGTGATGATGATGCGCGCTGATGAATCGTTCGCCGGCTGGGCAGATTTTTTCGCTGATCGATCAGCTGCGCGCGCCGCGGTCGAGGCCGGGGTGCAGCGGGTTGTCGATACGGAAGACGCATCGGCCTTCTTCGACAAGGTCGGACTTTTCCTGCACGACGTCGAGAGCTATTTGTCCGCTGAGAGCGGAACCGGGTCTCGCATGTGACCTCGGCCCCTGGCCGAACGGTACTTTTCGACCCGGGAGATCGAACCAACTTTCGTAGTTGGTGGTCCCGGAGGAAATGTGCTCGTATCATTGACTCAGGCGGCCGTGATGTCGGCGCCCCGCCGGATTCGTCCCACCGGGTCCGGCGGCCACCGTTTAGTGCCGGGGGAGGTACCGTGCCACTCTCCGAGCACGAGCAGCGCATGCTCGATCAGATCGAGAGCGCGCTCTATGCTGAGGATCCCAAGTTCGCCTCGACCGTTCGCGGAAAGCGACTGGGTATGGCGTCCAACAGGCGGCGGCTGCAGGCCGGCGCACTGTTCGTATTGGGTTTGTCGTTGCTTATCGCGGGAGTTGCCCTACCGGTCAAGCCGGGTGGGTTCCCGATCATCAGCCTGCTCGGGTTTCTCGTGATGTTCGGTGCGGGAGTTCTCGTGCTGGTCGACGGACGGCATCGATCCGCATCGGGTGCCGCATCCAGCGGAGCGGATTCCGGAAAGCGCGGTAAGGCTTCCACTCGTGGTCGGAAGAAGTCTTCGGAGGGCTTCACCCACCGGATGGAGGAGCGGTTCCGGCGTCGCTTCGAACAAGAGTGATCTGACGCGCACACCGCGCACACATACAGGAAGGGCGCGACCCATGGGGGTCGCGCCCTTCCTGTATGTGTGGGGTGTTCCCTTGCCGGTGGGGCATACGACCCACCCGGCCGGTCTCATCAACCCCACTGCGCCCCACTGCAACGCAATCTGTCTGTTTCGGTGTCGCCCCCCACCAGGCGGACCTGCAATTTCCTGCGTTTCGATGTTCCCGGGCGCACGTCACAGGCGGGTGCGAGCGCGGTAACCGTCACAGGCGCGCACGGTGCCCCACCTCCGCCACGTCCGCTGACCAGGAATTTCAAGAACAACACGCCGATCGGACGCCTGTTAATCGGATATTCGTGGGGTGAAGTGGGGTACTGTGGGGCGCGGCGGGGAGCGAGAGAGTCCTCGTCGCACGACACAGAGTCCGTCCGGCAAGGCGGGAGGTTCCGGGTGTTTCTCGGCACCTACACGCCGAAGTTGGACGACAAGGGCAGGCTCACTCTGCCTGCGAAGTATCGAGATGAACTGGCGGGAGGGTTGATGATCACCAAAGGGCAGGATCACAGCCTGACCGTGTATCCACGCGATGAATTCACCGCGCTCGCGGAACGGGCGGCGGCAGCGTCTCGCAGCAACCCCAGCATGCGTGCCTACCTGCGAAACCTCGCGGCGAGCACGGATGAACAGCGTCCCGATTCGCAAGGCCGCATCACGTTGTCCATGTCGCATCGGACATACGCGGGGCTCACCAAGGACTGCGTTGTGATCGGTTCTGTCAACTATCTCGAGATCTGGAACGCCGAGTCGTGGGAGGCATACCTGGCCGAGCACGAGGAGGGTTTCTCCGAAGCAAGGGACGAGGTACTTCGCGACATATTGTGACGATTCTTCGGCTCTGCGCGGCGAGTGCCGTGAGGCCTCTGCCCGGGACCGACCCTGACGCACTTCCCCGGCGCCAGGTACGGAACGGAAGCCCTGACACACTTCCCCAGTGTCAGGTCTCCGGGATCGGACAGAGACCTCCTGGCATTCGCCGCCGCCGTATCCAGACCATCCGACCGACCACCAAAATCGAACGGCCCGCGTGGCCCGCATCGAACGAGCAGGATTTCGGAGGACCACATGGTGGACGGCGAGGATGACGCCGAAACGACCGACACTGATGGCTTCGGCCATGTTCCGGTACTGCTCGACCGCGCCATAGAGCTGCTGGGGCCGGCGATCGAGGCAGCAGGTCCCGGCGGGGCCGGGGCGGTGTACGTCGATGCGACTCTCGGGCTGGGTGGTCACTCCGCGCATTTCTTGCGCACCTTTCCCGGCCTGAGGCTGGTAGGGCTCGACCGGGATCCCGACGCCCTCGATATTGCGCGCGGACGTTTGGCCGAGTTCTCCGGCCGCACCGACTTCGTCCACACCCGCTACGACGGTATTGCCGACGCGCTCGAAGGGGTGGGCCTCGACCGAGTCGGGTCGGTGCACGCAATCCTGTTCGATCTCGGCGTGTCGTCGATGCAGCTCGATGAGGCCGAACGCGGATTTGCCTATTCGAAGGATGCGCCGCTGGACATGCGGATGGATCCCACCATCGGGATCACGGCCGCCGACGTGCTCAACACCTATGGCCACGGTGATCTCGCCCGAATCCTCAGTACCTACGGCGAGGAGCGATTCGCCGGGAAGATCGCGTCCGAGATCCTGCGATCTCGTGAGAAGTCGCCCTTCCGGAACAGTGGCGAGCTCGTCGAATTGCTGTACCGGACGATTCCCGCCGCATCGCGACGCACCGGCGGGCACCCCGCCAAGCGCACCTTCCAGGCCCTTCGAGTGGAGGTCAACGGCGAGCTCGATTCGTTGCGCAGCGCGATTCCGGAGGCACTCGATTCCCTCGCGATCGGGGGGCGAGTGGTGTTCATGTCCTACCAGTCCCTCGAAGACCGTGTCGTCAAGCAGGAGCTCGCACCGCGCTCGAAATCCCGCAGTCCTGAGGGGCTTCCGGTGGAGCTGCCCGGAATGGGCCCGGAACTTCGCATCCTCACACGGGGCGCAGAGCGCGCGTCCGACGACGAGATCGACAAGAATCCACGCTCGGCGCCCGTCCGGCTGCGTGCCGCGGAACGAATTGCCAGGAGGTAGAAGATGACCCTGCAGGTGCCATCCCCGCCCCGACCTCGGCAGGCTCGATCGACGGCAGCGCAGCGTGCCTACCAGCGCCGCAATCAGCGGGCTGCACAGCTGGTCTCCCCGGCCGAGACTCGCGGGCGCACCACCGGTGCGCGCCGTGTCGCGACACGCATTCCGTTCGTCGCGAGCATCATTGCGCTGCTCGCGGTCGGGATGATGGTGACCCTGCTTCTGACGACACGGGCTGCGGAGGACTCCTACGAGCTCGGTGCTGCCCGCGCGTACAACGAGAGTCTCCTTCAGCAGCGAGCAGTGCTGCAGCGTGACGTGGAAGCGGGTCTGACAGCTCCGGTACTCGCGCAGCATGCCGCAGAACTCGGCATGATCCCCGCGGGGCAGGCAACGAGGCTCGTTGTGGGCGAGGACGGCTCGGTGCAAGTCGTCGGTGAACCGGTGGCCGCGCAGGGTGCACCGCCGGCGCCGCTGAATGCCCCGGAGCCGCGGGGCGATGTGCAACCTCCGCTTGCAGGCAGCGCCGGGCGTGAGAATCCCCGTCCGTTGTCGCCGTCGGGCGAGCAGCCTGCACCTCGAGACGCTGTGGAATCGCCTGAAGCGGTGGACCCCGAAAGCCGGGCCGCGGCGGCAGCAGAGGCGCCGCGCGCCTCCGTGCCGGCAGCGCAGACCCCTGTCGGTGAGCCTGCGCCCGGCGCTCCCGCCGGTCCTGGGCCTGAGGCCGCCGCGGGCGCGGGAGGCCGGGAAGGTGGCGCCGCGCCGCAGCCCGAGAATGTCACGGTTCTTCCCGAAGAAGCGGAACAATCGGTGCCTGTGAGTGAACTGCCGCAACCCGAGGCTTCCCGGATTGGTGAGCCGTTGGGATCGGAGGCCGGACAACGGTGAGGAACGGCGCCACCCCTCGCCGTGCGGCTCGGCCGCGCGGTAGTGCTCCCAGGCGTCGGCCCGCATCGAGGGGTGCAGGATGGCGCCCGAGCCGCCGTCGCACCGACACCACGGCGTTCCAGTTCCGAAACAAACTCGGTCTCTGGGCGGTTTTCGCAATCCTCGGTCTCGCGGGCGCTCAACTGTTGTCGATCCAACTGTTCCAAGCGCCGACATTGTCTGCAGAGGCAGCAAGTCAGCGCACGACCCGACTCGTCGAACCCGCAACGCGCGGAACGATCAGCGACCGCAACGGTAATCCGCTCGCCTACACGATGGAAGCCAAAGCGATCACGTTCCAGCCTGTGCGCGTCCGGAAAGAACTGAGCGAGGCCCGGGCGAAGGACCCGTCACAGCCCGAGGTCGCCGAGTATCTCGAGGGAGTGGCCGACGCATTGCACGATGCGCTCGGAGCCGCTGCACCCAAGAAGGAGGTGCTCGAGAAACTCGAGAGTGACGAGACATTCGTCTATCTCGCTCGCGGGGTGGATCCCGGTGTGGCGGCAGCCATCGTCGACGAATACAGCATGGTGGGGCTGGAACGGCAGGACATCCGGCTGTATCCCGGCGGATCGCTCGCGGCGAACATCGTGGGTGCGACCGGGTGGGACGGGTACGGACTGATCGGCCTCGAGGCCTCCATGGACTCGGTCCTCGCCGGTACCGACGGATCGTCCACCTACGACCGCGGTTCGGACGGTGTGGTTATTCCGGGAAGTTGGCGCGACCAGCACCCCGCTGTGAACGGTTCGTCCGTCGAGCTCACGATCGACAACGACATCCAGTACCACGTGCAGCAGCAGGTGCAACGAGCGAAAGATCTGTCCGGTGCCGACAACGCGTCGGCGGTGGTGCTCGATGCGCACACCGGCGAGGTACTCGCGATGTCCAACGACAGCACGTTCGACCCCTCCATCGGTGTCGCCAACAATCCGCCTTCGGCAGAGCAAGGCAACCCGGCGGTCGCCTCACCGTTCGAACCCGGATCGGTGAACAAGATCATCACTGCTGCTGCGGCGATCGAGGACGGACTCACGACACCCGACGAGGTCCTGCAGGTCCCCGGCAGCATCGATATGTCGGGTGTCACGGTCAAGGACGCTTGGGACCACGGCGTCGTGCCGTACACCACCACGGGAATCTTCGGGAAGTCCTCCAATGTGGGCACACTCATGCTCGCAGAACGCATCGGTGAAGACAGGTTCGCCGAGATGCTCGACCTGTTCGGCCTCGGTCAGCGCACCGAGGTGGGCCTTCCCGGTGAGTCCGCCGGATTGGTGCCCAGCCGAGAGCAGTGGTCGGGTGGTACGTTCGCGAACCTTCCGATCGGGCAGGGACTGTCGATGACACTGCTGCAGATGACCGGGATCTATCAGGCGATCGCCAACGACGGTGAGCGCATTCCGCCCCGCATCGTCGACGCGACGATCGGTCCCGATGGCACCCGCACCGAAACGGAATCGCCCGATCCGGTCCGGGTGGTGAGTCCGCAGACAGCAGCTACGGTGCGCGATATGTTCCGGTCGGTCGTCCAATCCGATACGGGAAATCAGCAGGGGACGGGGGCGCAGGCAGCGATCGAGGGGTACCAGATCGCAGGTAAGACCGGTACCGCCCAGCAGATCGACCCCAACTGTGGGTGCTACTCGAACTCGGACTACTGGATCACCTTCGCGGGCATCGCTCCGTCGGACGATCCGAAGTACGTGATCGGGATCATGCTCGATGCGCCCACGCGCAGCTCGGACGGTACCGGCGGCCAGTCCGCGGCTCCACTGTTCCGAGATATCGCCTCGTGGCTCCTGCAGCGTGCCGCAGTGCCGTTGTCGCCGGAACCGGGTGGCAAGCTGATTCTCCAGGCCGATTGAATCCTGATGTTCATATCGTCGCCGGGAGCTCGGACGGGTGTCGGTGCAGCCTTGCGGTCTGGGTAACCTGACACGTCGGTAACGTGACACTGCGGTGTAGTCAGGCACCGATCGAGAGCAGCAGCGGGATGCCGCAAGAGAGGAACTTGTACCTGTGCCATCGAGTCCGGATCCGTCTCCCCTCGCGGAGGGACGCCGACCCGAGAATCCGCCGATGACGTCCCTTCGGGATCTGGCCGACACCATCGGCGCCGACCTCCTCGCGGTTGGATCCGATGCCGCCTCCGACGGTGCCGCGGAGGCAGGCGCGGTCGTGACCGGGATCGATCTGAATGCCCAACGGATCCGACCGGGCGACCTCTTCGCCGCTTTGCCGGGTGCTCGCGCGCACGGGGCCGCCTTCGTCGGCGCCGCACTCGATCGCGGTGCCGTAGCCGTCCTCACCGACGCGGCAGGGGCCGAGGCGATCGCTACCACAGCTCGAGGGGCCGGCCCGGTACAGGTGCTCGTGCATCCCGAGCCCCGCGCCGTACTCGGCCTCGCATCGGCCACGGTCTACGGACACCCGTCCGAACGGATGCAGGTCATCGGAATCACCGGAACGTCGGGCAAGACCACGACGGCGTATCTCGTCGAAGCGGGCCTCGGTGCCGCGGGGCGGGTCACCGGTCTCGTCGGCACAGTCGAGACGCGAATCGCAGGCCAGCGAGTACCCAGCGCACTGACCACCCCCGAAGCCCCGCAACTCCACGCGTTGTTCGCAACCATGCTCGAACACGGCGTCGACACGGTAGTGATGGAAGTATCGAGTCACGCCCTTGCTCTCGGTCGCGTTGCCGCCACCGATTTCGCGGTCGGTGGGTTCACGAACCTGTCACAGGATCACCTCGACTTCCACAAGGATCTCGACGATTACTTTGCCGCAAAGGCACGCCTGTTCGCGCCGGACTCGCCTGTTCGAGCACACCGCGCCGTCGTATGCGTCGATGACGACTGGGGCATACGCATGGCCGAGATCGCGCGCTCTGCGAACGACGGCGATCCCGCCGGCGTACGGACGGTGTCGACCAGTGAGACCCGGGGCGCGGGTGCGGACTGGTCGGTGACCGACGCCGAATCAGATCCCGCAGGCACCCAGGAATTCGGTTTGACCGACCCCGAAGGACGGACCCATCGAGTGAGCGTGCGGTTGCCCGGGCGGTACAACGTCGCCAACGCGGCGCTCGCAGTTGCCCTCTGCTCTGCGGTCGGAGTCGACCCCGACGTGGCTGCTCGTGGAGTCGCGAGCGTCGACGTCCCGGGCCGCGTCGAGCGAGTGGACTGCGGACAGGGTTTTCTTGCGGTCGTCGATTACGCGCACAAACCGGCGGCGCTCGAAGCTGTCATCTCCACACTGCGGCGCAGCACGACGGGACGTATTGCCGTCGTTGTCGGCGCTGGTGGTGATCGTGATCGCGGAAAACGTCCGCTCATGGGTGCGGTTGCGGCCTCGGCCGAGCTGCTCGTCGTCACCGACGACAACCCTCGCACCGAGGATCCTGCAGCGATTCGGGCCGCGGTCCTCGAGGGAGCCCGAGCACTCGAGCACGGCTCTCAGGGTGAGATCCGGGAAATCGGCGACCGGGCCGCTGCGATCGAAGCAGCGGTCGCGTGGGCGCGTCCCGGCGACGTTGTGCTCGTCGCGGGCAAGGGCCACGAGCGGGGCCAGGAAATCGACGGAGTCAAGCATCCGTTCGACGATCGCGAGGTACTCGCGGCAGCGATCGAACGGCATCAGCGCAGCGGAGGCACGGAATGATCCCGATGACACTGGCTCGGATCGCGGAGGCAGTCGGGGGCACCCTGCACGATGTCGACGACCCGGCTGTCGAAGTCACCGGCACAGTCGAGTTCGATTCCCGACGGATTGCCGAGGGCAGCCTGTTCCTCGCGCTGCCCGGTGCGAAGACCGACGGCCATGATCATGCAGCGGCCGCGGTCGACGCGGGCGCGGTCGCCGTCCTCGCGGCGCGACCGGTGGGTGTGCCCGCCATCGTCGTCCCATCCATTCCCGCAGCCGAGACCAACGCCCTGGCCCTCGAGCACGATCCGGACGGATCCGGTGCGGCTGTCCTCAGCGGCCTTGCGAAACTCGCCAGGACAGTCGTCGACGAGCTCGTCGACGACGGACTGACCGTGATCGGAGTGACCGGGTCGTCCGGGAAGACTTCCACGAAAGACCTCATCGCAGCGGTCCTCGCACCTCTCGGGCCCGTCGTTGCACCACCGGGTTCCTTCAACAACGAACTCGGACACCCCTGGACTGCGCTGCGCGCCACCCGAGACACCCGCTTTCTCGTACTCGAGATGTCGGCGCGTGGACCGGGACACATCGCAGCCCTCGCGCAGATCGCCCCACCGAGGATCGGTGCAGTCCTCAACGTGGGCACAGCCCACCTCGGTGAGTTCGGTTCGCGGGAGGTGATCGCGCAGACCAAGGGGGAACTCGTCGAAGCGCTCCCGGACGAAGCCGACGGTGGCATCGCCATCCTCAACGCTGACGACACACTGGTAGCACGCATGGCAGCGCGGACCCGCGCGCGGGTGGTCACCGTCGGAAGCTCCGGTAGCGCCCAGGTCGCGGCCACCGACATCACCCTCGACGGGGACGCCCGACCCACCTTCACCCTCGCGATCACCGACCGCGCGACCGGAACCGAGCAGCGCCTGCCCGTCACACTTGCGGTCCACGGGGAGCACCAGGTCGGAAACGCGCTCACCGCGATCGCGATCGCGCTCGAATGTGGTGCCACACCGGAACAGGCCGGCGCCGCCCTTGCCGGAGCGGCCCCGGTCTCTGCCCATCGGATGGCCGTCACCACCCGAGCCGACGGAGTCACCGTCATCGACGACGCATACAACGCGAACCCGGACTCGATGCGAGCCGCACTGAAGGCACTCGCAACAGTGGCCCGCAGCGGGCCGGCCAGACGACGGACCTTCGCCGTCCTCGGCGAAATGGGAGAACTGGGCGACGAATCCGTCGTCGAACACGACGCAATCGGCCGGTTCGCTGTGCGCCTCGACATCTCGCGCATCATCGCGGTCGGTGCGACAAGACCGGTCCGGGGTCTGTTCCAGGGTGCGGTGATGGAAGGATCCTGGGGCGAGGAAGCAAGCCACGTGCTCGATGCCGACGCAGCAATCGAGCTGCTACGCGACGAAATCGGCCCAGGCGACATCGTGTTGGTGAAAGCGTCGCAGTCGGTCGGCCTGTGGTCGATAGCTGAGGCCCTGCTCGGAGATGACAACGCTGTTCTGGAGACGGAGGCTGCACGGTGAGACAGATCCTATTCGCCGCGGGTATCGCACTCGCGGTGTCGATTCTGCTCACGCCGGTGTTGATCAAGGCGTTCTCCCGGCAAGGCTTCGGTCAGGAGATCCGGGTCGAGGGGCCACAGAGTCATCAGGCGAAGCGCGGCACTCCCACCATGGGTGGTGTGGCAATCCTCGCGGGTCTGTGGGCGGGGTATTGGGGCTCGCACCTGATCGGCCTGGCATACGACGCAGAAGGACCGTCGGCCTCGGGACTACTGGTACTCGGACTGACCACCGCACTGGGCGGCGTCGGGTTCCTCGACGACTTCATCAAGATCCGCAAACAGCGCAATCTGGGCCTGAACAAGACCGCGAAACTGGTCGGGCAGCTCATCGTCGCGGTGGCGTTCGGCATCCTGGCACTTCAGTTCCGCAATTCCGATGGTCTGTCCCCGGCGAGCACCGATCTGTCGTACGTGCGTGACATCGCGACGGTGTCGATGGGATCGATCGTCTTCATCTTGTTCGTCTACCTACTTGTGAGCGCCTGGTCGAACGCGGTGAACCTCACGGACGGCCTCGACGGCCTCGCCGCAGGGTCGATGGCACTCGTACTCGGTTCCTACGTGATCATCACCTTCTGGCAGTACCGGAACGCATGTGCGGTCGAGCCCACAGCCGGCTGCTACGACGTGCGCGACCCGCTCGACCTGGCACTGCTGTGCGCAGCAGGTGGCGCGGCCTGCCTGGGGTTCCTGTGGTGGAACGCAGCTCCCGCGAAGATCTTCATGGGCGACACCGGTTCGCTCGCTCTCGGCGGCATGCTCGCGGGTCTGTCTGTGACCACCCGCACCGAACTTCTCATGGTCGTCATCGGCGCACTGTTCGTCGCCGAGGCCGCCTCGGTGGTCATCCAGGTGGCGGTCTTCAGATCCAGCAGACGCCGCGTGTTCCGGATGGCACCGTTCCATCACCATTTCGAACTCGGCGGATGGGCCGAAACCACGGTGATCATCAGATTCTGGTTGCTTGCCGGAATCGCCTCGGCCATGGGCCTCGCCCTGTTCTACAGCGAGTACCTCGCGGCGATCGGAGACTGACATCGTGACGGATGAACTGCAGCGACTGCGGGGTGCGCGCGTTCTCGTCGCAGGCGCCGGAATCTCGGGCCGCGCCACCATCAGGCCACTGCTCGACCTCGGGGCCCGCGTCACCGTCACCGACCGCAATCCCGAGGCACTGGCACGCTCGGCCGAGCTCGGTGCAGAGACCGTCGAACTCGACACCCTGCTCGACACCGCGGCGCTCGACGACGCTGCGTCCATGCGCGACTACGCCCTCGTCGTCACCAGTCCCGGATTCCCGCCCGACGCGCCACTGCTTTCGCGTGCGGCGGGCGCCGCTGTTCCGATCTGGGGCGACATCGAACTCTCGTGGCGGATCGACCAGGCCGAGCTCTACGGCCCCGCCCGACGATGGCTCGTCGTAACCGGGACGAACGGCAAGACCACCACGACGATGATGCTGCACGCGATCCTCGAATCGGCAGGCATCTCCTCCGTGGCATGCGGCAACATCGGCCTGCCCGTACTGGATGCGTTGCGCCGTGACGACCGGAGGGCCGACGTCCTTGCTGTCGAACTGTCGTCGTTCCAACTCCACTGGGCCCCATCCGTGCGACCAGCGGCCGGAGTCATCCTCAACATCGCCGAAGACCACCTCGACTGGCACGGCGGCATCGAGAACTACATCGACGCCAAGCTCGGCGCACTCACCGGCGCGGTTGGGATCCTCGGACTCGACGACCCGATCGCCGGTGGACTCCGCGAGCGGTCCCGGTCCGTCCTCACTGTCGGGTTCACCCTCGGATACCCGGACGCAGGTCAACTCGGCATCAGCGGAGACGTGCTCGTCGACCGAGCCTTCGCCGACTCCGCCGTCCTCGCGTCGGTGACCGACGTGACCCCGGCAGGACCGGCCGGTCTGTCCGACGCGCTGGCGGCTGCAGCATTGGCCCGCGCGATCGACGTACCGGAAGCGGCGGTACACGACGGGCTGCGTAGGCACCAGGTCGGGCCGCACCGTGCCGCACCGGTGGGCACCGTCGACGGCGTCGACTACATCGACGACTCGAAGGCCACCAATCCACACGCGGCCCGAAGCTCCCTTCTCGCGCGCGATGCGGTTGTGTGGATAGCAGGCGGACTCCTCAAGGGCGCGCGCGTCGACGACCTGGTCGTCGACGTTGCCTCGCGACTGACCGGGGCCGTTCTGCTCGGGCGCGACGCGGACTCGATTGCAGACGCGCTGGCACGACACGCCCCCGGCATCCCCGTGGTCCTGGTCGACACGCGCGACGATGGGGAAATGAGCAGTCAGGACAGCGGGCTCGAGCCCGGCAGCGAACTCGGACAGGATGGTGGAGCCACACCGGAACTCCGTCGGGTGAGCGCACGCGGCGCCGGCGGACCCGAGGCGATGCGCATCGCGGTTCGTGAGGCTGCCGCCCTCGCAGCACCGGGGGACGCCGTCCTGCTGGCGCCCGCGGCCGCGTCGCTCGACATGTTCGTCGACTATGCCCAGCGTGGCCGCAGTTTCGCGGCAGCGGTCGACGAATTGCGCGGGGGCGGGACAACCCGGTGACCTCGCCGCAGGGCAGCGCACCGTCACCGTCCGCGCGCGGCCGGATCGGGCAGTGGATGGCGCGACCCCTCGCGTCGTTCCACCTCGTCGTCACCATCGCCGTCCTGCTCACGGTGCTGGGGCTTGTGATGGTGCTGTCGTCGTCGAGTGTGGAAGCGGTTGCAGCCGAGGACTCGCCGTACCGAATGTTCACGTCGCAGATCGTCTTCGCCCTTCTCGGCTTCGTCGCCTTCTACGTCGCTCTACAGATCCCTGTGCGCATGATGCGCCGGTTCGCCTTCCCCGCCTTCGCGGTCTCGGTGGTGCTGCTCGTACTCGTACTGATACCCGGTATCGGAACCGAATCGCAGGGCACCCGGGGATGGTTCGTCGTCGGAGGCATATCCCTGCAACCCTCGGAGGTCGCGAAGATCACGATCGCGTTGTGGGGCGCCCACCTGCTGGCCTCGAGGCGCGGGGAGAACTCCACCCTCAAAGAGATGATCGTGCCGCTCGTTCCCGCGGCGCTATTGGTGACCATCCTCATCGTCCTGCAGCCCGACCTCGGGACGACCGTCTCCCTCGTCATCGTCGTACTCGCCCTGCTGTGGTTCGCGGGGCTGCCCTTGAAGATCTTCGTCGGAATCGTCGGCACCGCCATCGCCAGTGCCGCCGTCCTTGCATTGACGGCCGGATACCGCTCGGCGCGCGTCCGAGCGTTCTTCAACCCCGGCGACGACCCCCAAGGCGCCGGGTACCAAGCGCGGCAGGCGCGCTTTTCGCTCGCCGACGGCGGAATCTGGGGCCGAGGTCTCGGTCAGAGCCGCGCCAAATGGAGCTACCTACCGAACGCCCACAACGACTTCATCTTCGCGATCATCGGCGAAGAACTGGGCTTCATCGGCGGCCTCGCGGTCATCGGCCTGTTCGCGCTCTTCGCCTACGTGGGATTACGAATCTCCATGCGCTCGGTCGATCCCTTCCTCCGCCTGTTCACCGCCACCGCCACCGTGTGGATCATCGGCCAGGCCTTCATCAACATCGGCTACGTCGTCGGATTGCTGCCCGTGACCGGTCTGCAGCTTCCGCTGGTCTCGGCAGGCGGCACCTCCACCGCCACTACCCTGCTCATGTTCGGCCTGATCGCCAACGCCGCCAGACACGAACCGGAAGCGATCGCAGCCCTACACGCAGGCCAGGACGGACGACTGGCCCGAATCATGAAGATCCGCAAACCCGAGGCCTACCGACCCGGACGCGGTGATGCACATGGCGGATCGCTCCGCGGAGCGAAGCCACCGCGCGGACGCGGCAACCCTCGCCCCGGCGGAACCGCGGTTGCGACGCGGACGCGGCGTGCATCCGCCGCAGCCACGACCGGGCGACGCTCGCCCGACAGCGCTCGCGGCCGTGACACCGGGGGCGCTCGCGCCCGTGACACCGGGGGCGCTCGCGCGCGTGGCACCAAACAAGAACGCACGAAGAACAGCCGCGCGACTTCGCAGCAACCACGAAGACGTAACGGCAACGGCAGGACCGGAGAGCGAGGAAATCGTCGGTGAGTGGGGACAAGCCAGGACTGTCCGTCGTGGTGGCAGGAGGCGGTACGGCAGGACATATCGAACCGGCGCTCGCGGTAGCGGACGCGATACGTGACCTGATGCCGGATGCCGTGGTGACCGCGCTCGGAACTTCACGTGGCCTGGAGACGACGCTGGTGCCGCGCCGCGGATATCCGCTCGAATTGATCCCGCCGGTGCCGCTGCCGCGCAAGCCGACCCGCGACCTCCTCGCGCTCCCCGCGCGGGTGGTGGCATCCGTTCGCCGCACCCGCGACATACTCGACCGTGTCGAAGCGGACGTCGTCGTCGGATTCGGTGGCTACGTCGCACTGCCCGCATACCTCGCGGCAGGCGGGGGAGTACTGCGCCGCCGACGACGTATTCCCGTTGTCGTGCACGAAGCGAACGCCAGCGCCGGAATCGCCAACAAAATCGGTGCCCTGCGCGCCTCCCGGGTACTCGCCGCAGTTCCCGGATCAGGCATCAAGAGGAAGGGCGAGGCCGACATCGTGGGGATCCCAGTGCGATCCTCGATCACCGAACTCGACCGCGCGTCGCTGCGCGCCGAGGCACGTCGCCACTTCGGTCTCCCTGACGACGTGCCGGTCTTGCTGGTGTTCGGCGGATCGCAGGGGGCTCGGTCCCTCAACGAGGCGGTGGTCGGTGCCGCGGCAAGCCTCGCCGAGGCCGGAGTCGCTGTTCTGCACGCGCACGGTCCGAAGAACACCGTCGACGTTCCGGCCCATCCGGGTCATGCAAAGGCACCGTATGTGGCTGTCCCGTATCTGGAACGAATGGACCTCGCCTACTCGGCGGCGGACGCGGTGGTCTGCCGCTCCGGAGCAATGACCGTGGCGGAGGTCTCCGCGGTCGGACTACCGGCCGTGTACGTTCCCTTACCGCACGGCAACGGCGAGCAAGAACTCAACGCCCGGCCGATCGTGGCAGCAGGTGGTGGAATGATCGTGGCAGACGTCGAGCTCACGTCGGCGTTCATGGCCGATACGGTCACGCCGTTGCTGGGTGACCCCGACCGGCTCGCCGAGATGGGACGAAACGCGGCGGCCGCGGGACATCGCAGTGCCGCAGCCGAAGTGGCCCGTATCGTGCTCGAGGTCGCCGACGTGGAACCGAACAGGAGTCGAGAATGAGCGCGCAGCTGCCCGCGGAGCTTCAGCGGGTGCACATGGTGGGGATCGGCGGTGCGGGAATGTCGGGCATTGCCCGAATCCTGCTCGCTCGCGGTGGGGAGGTGTCAGGATCGGATGCCAAGGAGAGCCGAGGAGTCCTCGCGCTGCGCGCGCGAGGAGCGCAGGTACGGATCGGTCATCATGCCGACGCACTCGACCTGATCGACGGCGGGCCGACCGCGGTCGTCACGACGCACGCCGCGATTCCGAAGAACAATCCCGAACTCGTGGCCGCCCGCGAGCGGGGCATCCCCGTTCTGCTTCGGCCAGCGGTGCTCGCGGCCCTGATGCACGAGTACCGCACATACTTGGTCTCCGGCACGCACGGGAAGACGTCCACCACCTCGATGCTGGTCGTGACTCTCCAGCATTGCGGGTACGACCCGTCCTTCGCAGTCGGCGGTGAACTCAACGAATCCGGGACCAATGCGCACCATGGCAGCGGGGACGTCTTCGTCGCAGAAGCCGACGAGAGTGACGGCTCACTGCTCCGATACGATCCGAACGTCGTGATCGTGACGAACGTCGAACCGGATCACCTCGATTTCTTCGGCACCCCCGAGGCGTACACCGAGGTGTTCGACGATTTCGTTGCCAAGATTGCCCCGGGCGGCCTGCTCATCGTCTGTCTCGACGATGCAGGGTCCGCGGCACTCGCCGAGCGCGTGGTCGCACTCGGTCATACCGATCTCCGGATCTCCGGATACGGCACGGCCCAGGTCATCGGGACTTCCACGGCCGTCCGAGGTGTCCCGGTCGGGGTGCGTCTGCTCGCGTGGGAGCCGAAGGACATCGGCGGTGTCGCCGAGTTCCATCTCGCAGGTGAAGACACCCCGCGCACGGTCCGTCTGTCGGTACCGGGCAGGCACATGGCCCTCAACGCGCTTGCTGCCCTTCTGGCAGCACTCGAGGCAGGCGCGTCCGTGGACGAGGCGATCGAAGGACTCGCAGGCTTCGGCGGTGTCCACCGGAGGTTCCAGTTCAGCGGGCGCGAACAAGGTGTGCGGGTCTTCGACGACTACGCGCACCATCCGACAGAGGTGCGCGCCGTCCTCGCCGCAGCCGCGGAACTCGTGGCGGGCGAGCCGTTGCGCTACACGGAGTCGGGAACCGAACGTCCCCGAGTGATAGTCGTGTTCCAGCCGCACCTGTATTCACGCACCGAAACCTTCGCGACGGAGTTCGGCGCCGCCCTCGACCTGGCCGACGAAGTGGTGGTTCTCGACGTCTACGGGGCGCGCGAGGAACCGATTCCCGGGGTGAGCGGGGCACTGGTCGCCCAAGCGGTATCGAAACCGGTGCACTACCAACCGGACCTGTCGCTCGTACCGCGCCAGGTGGCTCGGTTGAGCCGCCCAGGCGACATCGTCATCACCATGGGTGCGGGAGACGTCACAATGCTCGGACGCCAGATCCTCGACGCCCTGCACAGCAAGCCGGGACGTTTCCGGTCGGCGGGCGTCGGAACGGAGTCGAGCGGTTCGTGACACCCGATTCCACGAAGACCACCGAACGTAGAGCGCCGCGGAGCAAGCGCGCCGGTCGCCGTGTCAGGATGTCCGCGCGGGACGAGGCTCTCGGAGCGAACAACTCAGCACGGCGTCCCTCGGGCCGTTCCGTGCGTCTGCGCACGGTGCTCATCGGCGGAGTCGTGGTGGTCGCCCTGCTCGCAGCGATTGTGGTGGCGTGGACCTCGCCGTTGCTGTCGGTGCGCTCGGTGGAAGTGACCGGCAACGACGTCATCACCCGCGAAGAAGTGCTTGCGAGCCTCGATATCGCCGACGGCACGCCGCTGCTGCAGGTCGATACTGCCGAAGCCGCGCAACGTGTCGCCTCGGCGCTTCCCCGCGCCGCGTCGGTCCGGGTGCAGCGGTCGTACCCGTCGACAGTGCGGGTGACCATCGTCGAGCGTGTCGCCGTGGTCTATTTCGACGGACCGGACGGCACGCACTCCGTCGATGCGGAAGGCGTGGACTTTGCGGTCGAGCCGCCTCCGCTGATGACCCCCCGGCTCGTCACGGCGTCACCGGGTACCGGTGACCCCGCGACGGCAGCGGCGGTGGAGATCATCGGACTGCTGCCGCCGGAACTCGCCGTGCAGGTACAGGAGGTCGCGGCAGGTTCGGACTCGGATATCTCGCTCATCCTGGCGGACGGTCGAGTGGTCGTGTGGGGCGCGGTGGAGCGTTCGGATCGCAAGGCTGCAGTGATCCTGCCCCTGTTGGCCCAGCCCGGGCAGCAGTTCGATGTTGCCAGTCCGGACCTTCCGACGGTTCGGTGAGGAGGTCGCTGTGAAATTGGTGGCGTGTCGTCGGCGAGTCTGCTGGCGGATTCGGGCTGCTGTGCCATAGCGTTTCGCAGCAGTCGGGTACTTGACATAACCTTCAAGCTATGGTTGAGGGTTTGGCGGGTGCCTCGGAAAGATCGATCGAAGTGTGAACCCGAAATCCCAGGAAGGCGAGAGCCCATGACGCCCCCGCACAACTACCTCGCCGTAATAAAGGTCGTCGGTATCGGCGGTGGCGGCGTGAACGCGGTCAACCGCATGATCGAGCAGGGACTCAAGGGAGTCGAGTTCATCGCGGTCAACACCGATGCACAAGCACTCCTGATGTCCGACGCCGACGTCAAGCTCGACGTCGGACGCGAGTTGACTCGTGGCCTGGGCGCAGGAGCAGACCCCGAAGTGGGTCGTAAGGCTGCCGAAGACCACAAGGACGAGATCGAAGAGGTGCTCAAGGGCGCCGATATGGTCTTCGTCACCGCCGGCGAGGGCGGTGGTACCGGTACCGGCGGCGCGCCCGTCGTGGCGAGCATCGCGCGTAAGCTCGGCGCACTGACGGTCGGTGTCGTCACCCGCCCCTTCTCCTTCGAAGGCAAGCGGCGTGGCGGTCAGGCAGACACAGGCATTCAGACGCTGCGCGAATCGTGCGACACCCTCATCGTGATCCCCAACGACCGGTTGCTCCAGCTCGGCGACGCTGCGGTCAGCCTCATGGATGCTTTCCGGTCCGCCGACGAGGTCCTCCTCAACGGTGTTCAGGGGATCACCGACCTCATCACCACCCCGGGCCTGATCAACGTCGACTTCGCCGACGTCAAGGGCGTGATGTCCGGAGCGGGCAGTGCGCTCATGGGCATCGGTTCGTCGCGGGGGGAAGGGCGTGCGATCAAGGCCGCGGAAGCTGCGATCAACTCACCGCTCCTCGAAGCCTCGATGGAGGGTGCGCGAGGCGTGCTGCTGTCGATCGCAGGCGGCTCCGACCTCGGATTGTTCGAGATCAACGAGGCAGCCTCGCTGGTGCAGGAAGCTGCACACATCGACGCGAACATCATCTTCGGCACCGTCATCGACGACTCGCTCGGAGACGAGGTGCGTGTCACGGTGATTGCGGCGGGCTTCGACGGCGGCACTCCGACTCGACGTCCCGTCGAGGCAGGACCCGGACAGCAGCAGGGACAGCAGTCACAGCAGAACCCGCAGCCGAATGCCCGACCGGGTGCCATCGGTGCCGGTCGAGCAGGCGAGCTGGGCCGTCCCGATCGCGACGGTACCGACGAAGCGCCGGTCCGTGAGCCTGTGCCGGCGTCGAGCGGGCTTCCCCCGGCCGGTGGCAGCGCTGCGCGGTCGGTCGAAGTCGACGACGACGGCGATGACGACGTGGACGTGCCTATTTTCATGCGGCGTTGACAGCGCCTCACCCGGGAGTGCGTGCCCGCCGGGTCGTGACCACACGGACCGGCGGGGCCTCGGCTCCCCCCTATGACTCCTTCAACCTCGGTGACCACGTGGGGGACGATCCCGCAGCTGTCGCAGCCAACCGGCAGCGCCTGGCCGAGGTCATCGGATTGCCAACCGAACGATTCGTGTGGATGGAGCAGATCCACAGCCGCAACGTCACCGTGGTGGACGGCCCTGTCACCGAGCCCGTAGCCGCGACCGACGCTCTCGTCACCACCGCGACCGGGCTCGCGCTTGTCGCCCTCAGTGCCGATTGTGTATCTGTGTTGCTGTCCGATGAAGAAGCCGGTGTCGTGGCCGCGGCACACGCGGGGCGTATCGGCGCACGTATCGGCATCATCCCGAGGGTCCTCGATGCGATGATCGCACTCGGTGCACGCGCGGACCGGATCGGGGCATTTCTCGGTCCGGCCGCGAGTGGACGCCGGTACGAAGTACCTGCTGCGATGCGCGATGACGTGGAGACGCATCTTCCCGGCAGTGCAACACGCACAGTCGAAGGCACGGCCGGGCTGGATCTCCGCGCGGGCCTGCGCAGGCAATTGATCGAACACGGCGTTGCGGCCGTGGCCGAAGATCCGCGGTGCACCATCGAGGACCCGACCCTGTTCAGCCACCGCCGAGGTGCGCCGACCGGTAGGTTGGCCTCCGTCATCTGGCTCGAGGAAGTTTCGCAGTGAGTGATACAGCGCGGCAGGGCCGGCGTGACGAACTCGCTCGCGGGCTCGACTCGGTTCGGCGTCGGTTGGACGACGCGGCACGTGCCAGCGGGCGCGACCCCTCGGAGGTCGGCTTGTTGACCGTCACGAAGTACTTTCCGGCGTCGGACGTGGTTCTGTTGCACGAGTTGGGATGCCGCACCTTCGGAGAGTCCCGTGAGCAGGAGGCGCACGCCAAGATCCAGCAGTTCCGGGCAGAGGTACCCGACCCGGCAGTGCAATGGCACATGATCGGTCGGCTGCAGCGGAACAAGGCCCGGGCTGTTGCGCGCTGGGCGCACACGGTGCATTCGGTCGACAGCATTCGACTGGCAGGCGCTCTCGAGGCGGGGGTCGCGGCAGCCCTGGACGCCGGCGAACGATCCGCGCCGTTGCGCGTGCTGCTGCAGGTGAGTCTGGACAGTGACCCGCAACGCGGTGGTGTCCCTACCGACGGCCTCGATGCTCTCGCCGATACGGTGGTTGCTGCCGACGGCCTCGAGCTGGCGGGGCTGATGGGCGTACCTCCGCTCGGCGCGGATGCCGACGCTTCGTTCGAGGCGCTCGCGCAGCTGGGGGAGAGGTTGCGGCAGCGGTACCCCGAAGCGCATGAACTGTCTGCGGGGATGTCGGGTGATCTCGAACATGCCGTACGCCACGGTTCGACATGCGTGCGTGTCGGAACGGGAGTGTTGGGTGCGAGACCGTTAGCCTGAATCTCAACCGCCGCGCGAGGGAAAGGCGATCGATGAGCACGCTCCACAAGTTCAAGGCCTACTTCGGAATGGTCCCGCTCGAGGATTACGAGGACGACTACCTCGACGACCCAGCGAGCCCACGTCGTGAGCGTGACTACGGTGAACAGCCGTACGGCGCGTACGCGGTGCCGCGCCGAGACGAATACCCCGCTCCGCGTCGCGACGAGGCCGAGCGTGATTTCCCCGAAGACGACTTCGATCGATACGACCCCCCGCCGCGCAGCGCCCGCGTCGAGCCGATCACTGCCCGCGCCCCGCGTCCGACGGCGGCTCCGGTGCGCTCTCCTGCACGGTCTACGATGGCCGCGGAGTCGCGACTGGAGCGGACCGAGGCACGGCGCGGCGCGCTGTTCGATGAAGGAGGTCCGTTGTCGAAGATCACGACGCTGCGTCCACGCGATTACGGTGAGGCGCGCACGATCGGTGAGCGGTTCCGTGATGGAACCCCGGTGATCATGGATCTCGTCGAAATGAGCAACGCCGACGCGAAACGGTTGGTCGACTTCGCGGCCGGGCTGGCATTTGCGCTGCGCGGGTCTTTCGACAAGGTTGCGACGAAGGTCTTTCTTCTCTCGCCCGCCGATATCGACGTGTCGGCGGAAGAGCGCCGCCGAATCGCCGAGACCGGCTTCTACAGTCAGCAGTAGCCCACGCGGTGCCAGACCTCGGCACCGTGCTCGTCTCCCTCGAACGCATACCGAAAACGCCCGGCGTGATGCAGATAACTGCAGGCCGGGCGTTTCGGTTTGGAAGGGTTCGGGTTCGTCGGGCAGAGTGGGCGGGTGGCCGTATTCGATGTGCTGTACTTCCTGCTGTTCATCTTCTGGCTTCTGCTGATCGGACGAATCATTGTCGAGTTCATCAGAACCTTCGCGCGGGATTGGAAGCCGGCGGGATTCGTCGTGGTGATCCTGGAAGCGATATTCACGGTCACCGACCCGCCGGTGAAGCTGCTCAGGCGCCTTATCCCCCCGCTCAATCTGGGCGGGATCCGGCTCGATCTATCCATCATGGTCTTGCTGTTCATCGTGTACTTCCTGATGGCATTCATCCCTCGGAGCGGGGGAATCTGAGATGCGCCGTCGTGGTGCCGTCGCAGGGCGTTCGCGCGCTCCGATGTGCCAGAATGGAAGGCAATATACAGTGGGTTCTGATACGCGTGACGCACTGTCTGAACTACGGAACGCCTGCTTGACCGCTTATTTGACGCGTGAAGGGATCCTTCCATGCCGCTGACACCAGCTGATGTGCACAATGTCGCGTTCAGCAAGCCTCCGATCGGGAAGCGCGGATACAACGAGGACGAGGTCGATGCTTTTCTCGATCTCGTCGAGCAGGAGTTGACGTCCCTGATCGAGGAGAACGCAGACCTGCGCCAGCGCGTCGCGGAGCTCGACCAGGAGCTTGCCGAAGCGAAGAAGGCCCCGCGCTCTGCTGCACCGGCAGTGTCGCAGGCAAAGGCGGAACCGGCGCGGGTGGTCGAGGCCCCCAAGCCGGATCCCACCCCGCCACCTGCACCGGCGCCCACGCCCGCTCCGGTCGCAGCAGCTGCGCCGGCCAGTGGCGATGCGAGCATGCAGGCCGCGAAGGTGCTCGGTCTCGCGCAAGAGATGGCAGATCGTCTCACCGGCGACGCCAAGTCGGAGGCCGAGGAGCTGGTGCGCAACGCTCGCACGAACTCCGAGCAGCTCGTCTCGGATGCGCGTACGCGCAGCGAGGCGATGATTGCCGATGCTCGCCAGAAGTCCGACGCGATGCTCTCCGACGCACGCACGCGATCCGAGACGCAGCTCCGTCAGGCAAAGGAGAAGGCCGATGGTCTTCAGGCGGATGCAGAGAAGAAGCACACCGAGATCATGGCGACGATCAACCAGCAGCGTTCCGTTCTCGAAGACCGGATCGAACGTCTCAAGACGTTCGAGCGTGAGTACCGCGTGCGCCTGAAGTCGTACCTCGAATCGCAGCTCGAAGAGCTCGAGCAGCGCGGTTCCGCGGTGCCGGTAGACAGCGGTGCAGATGCGTTCAACCAGGGCAACTCGTCGTCGTTCGGTTCGTCGTCCTTCGCCAAGGGCAACAGCTGAGCGAGGCCCCGGGCCTGTTCCCCACCTCGGTTGAGGAGGTGTCGTGCTCGTCGTGACGTTGGTTCTCGCGGCGATCGGATTCGGTCTTCTCGTCATTGCCTTGATGACCGGATCCATCGCGTGGGCCTGGGGCTGCATCGCGGTGTGTGTCGTCGGCGGGGTGCTCTTGCTCGGGAGTTCACTCACTTCGCGGGAAGCCCCCACTCGGGGGGAGACCGCCAGTCGGCGTGCCACGCCGAGTGTGCGCCGCACGCGAGGCGATGACCAGCAGGATTCACGAGAATGACAGGCACTGCCTACAATGACTTCACGGGTACTGTGCGGTAGAGGTCAGTACACGTTGTTGCTGGTTCCCGCGGGTGCGGGATGGTGTCGATCCGGCTATCACCGGGGAGCCTTCGGAAGAACGGCACCGCGCGAATGCAGATGCATTCGCGGGGCGCTCAGTAGAACCGAACGGGTAGGGCCCGTGACAGCCCAATGAAGAGGCACATCGCGGATATTTCCGCGAGTGCAAGCGGGGTGGTACCGCGGTGACCGCGCAGAATGCGCCGTGATCGTCCCCGTGCCGAGAATGTGAGGCACGGAGGAGTCACGCGGTGACCGAGAACGTCAATTCCACTGCACCGACCGGCGGGTACCCGAAGGTCGACTACGGTGTCGCCAAGGACATCGGCGTCGACTTCCCCGACCTCGAGGAACGGGTCCTCGCGCGCTGGGCCGAGGACGAGACCTTCAAGGCATCCATCGCCAATCGCGAGGGCGCCGAGGAATTCGTCTTCTACGACGGCCCACCTTTCGCGAACGGGCTTCCGCACTACGGGCATCTGCTCACGGGTTACGTCAAGGACGTCGTTCCGCGTTTCCAGACGATGCTCGGCAAGAAGGTCGACCGCCGATTCGGATGGGACACCCACGGGTTGCCGGCCGAGCTGGAGGCCGAGAAGCAACTCGGCATCAAGGACAAGTCCGAGATCGACACGATGGGCCTGGCCGAGTTCAACGCGTACTGCAAGCAGTCGGTGCTGCGTTACACGGGTGAGTGGCGCGACTATGTCACCAGGCAGGCCCGCTGGGTGGACTTCGACAACGACTACAAGACGCTCGACCTGGACTTCATGGAGTCGGTCATGTGGGCGTTCAAATCGCTGTACGACAAGGGGCTGATCTACCAGGGTTTCCGTGTGCTGCCGTACAGCTGGTACGAGCAGACACCGCTGTCGAACCAAGAGACCCGGCTCGACGATGCGTACAAGATGAGGCAGGACCCGGCGGTCACCGTCGACATGGTCCTGCGCGCACCGGGCACCGAGCTGGACGGTGCCAATGCCCTGATCTGGACCACGACGCCGTGGACGTTGCCGTCGAACCTGGCGGTCGCGGTTCACCCTGAGATCACCTACGTCTCGGTTCGCGCGGGCGAGGGCGCCGATGCGAAGACGTACCTGCTGGCGAAGGATCGACTGGGCCACTATGCACGCGAGCTGGGCGACGAACCCGAGGTGCTGGCCGAATACGCCGGAAGTGACCTCGTGGGCCTCGCGTACGAGCCCCCGTTCGATTTCTTCGTCGGCCGGGAGAACGCCCACCAGGTGATCGCCGCGGATTATGTGACCACCGAGTCCGGCACCGGAATCGTCCACCTCGCACCGGCGTTCGGTGAAGAGGACATGGAGTACTGCCAGCGCAACGGTATCGAACTGGTACAGCCGCTCGACCCGGGCGGCAGGTTCACCTCGATGGTGCCGCCCTACGAGGGCCTGCAGGTCTTCGATGCGAACCCGGTCATCATCAAGGATCTCAAGGCCGCCGGAAAACTGTTGCGGCACGAGACGATCGAGCACTCCTATCCACACTCGTGGCGTTCGGGTCAACCGCTGATCTATATGGCTGTGCCGTCGTGGTTCGTGGCCGTCACCCGCTTCCGCGACCGTATGGTCGAGCTGAATCAGGAGATCACGTGGGTCCCCGAACACATCCGCGACGGTCAGTTCGGTAAATGGCTCGAAGGTGCCCGCGACTGGAACATCAGCCGCAACCGCTACTGGGGCAGCCCTATACCCGCGTGGGTCTCCGACGATCCCGAGTATCCCCGGATCGACGTCTACGGTTCGCTCGACGAACTCGAGCGCGACTTCGGTGTGCGTCCGGATGATCTGCACCGCCCGATGATCGACCAGCTGACGCGGCCCAACCCGGACGATCCGAGCGGGAAGTCGACGATGCGTCGCGTGCCGGAAGTTCTCGACTGCTGGTTCGAGTCGGGTTCGATGCCGTTCGCGCAGGTGCACTACCCGTTCGAGAACCAGGACTGGTTCGACTCGCATTACCCCGGCGATTTCATCGTCGAATACAACGGGCAGACCCGCGGCTGGTTCTACACGCTGCATGTCCTCGCGACCGCGCTGTTCGATCGTCCGGCATTCAAATGCGTTGCTGCGCACGGCATCGTCCTCGGAGAGGACGGCCTCAAGATGAGCAAGTCGAAGGGCAACTATCCGGACGTCAACGAGGTGTTCGCGCGCGACGGCTCGGACGCCATGCGCTGGTTCCTCATGTCGTCGCCGATCCTGCGCGGCGGCAACCTCGTCGTCACCGAACAGGGGATCCGTGAAGGGGTGCGGCAGGCCCTGCTGCCGCTGTGGAACGCGTGGAGCTTCCTGCAGCTGTACGCGCCGAAGTCCGGCACGTGGCGCACCGACTCGACCCATGTGCTCGATCGGTACATCCTGGCGAAACTCGCCGAGACCCGCGAGTCCGTGACCGAGGCACTCGAGGTGATCGACATCGCGGGCGCATGCGACGAGGTGCGCACCTTCTGCGACGCGCTGACCAACTGGTACGTGCGTCGGTCGCGATCACGGTTCTGGGACGAGGACGCCGATGCGATCGACACATTGCACACGGTGCTCGAGGTGGTCACCAGGCTTGCGGCCCCGCTGCTGCCACTGGCGACCGAGGTGATCTGGCGTGGCCTGACTGGTGGACGCTCCGTGCATCTGGCCGACTGGCCTGCCGCAGACGAGCTCCCCGCCGATCCCGACCTCGTAGCGGCCATGGACGACGTGCGATCGGTGTGCTCGACGGTGTTGTCGCTGCGCAAGGCCCAGCAGCTTCGGGTACGGCTGCCGCTGCCGCAGGTCACCGTCGCCAGTGCCGCTGCGGCAGCATTGGAGCCGTTCGTCGATCTGATCAAGGACGAGGTCAACGTCAAGGACGTCGTCCTCACCGACGACGTCGAATCGCATGGCAGGTTCGAGGTCGTCGTCAATGCTCGCGCGGCAGGTCCGAGGCTCGGCAAGGACGTCCAGCAAGTGATCAAGGCCGTCAAGTCCGGAGACTGGAGCGAGAACGCCGACGGAACTGTCACTGCAGCGGGCATCACATTGCTGCCGGAGGAGTTCACCACACGGCTCGTGGCCGCCGAACCGGAGTCGACCGCGGCACTGCCCGGCGGGGCCGGACTTGTGGTGCTCGACGCCGCGGTCACCGAGGAACTCGAGGCCGAGGGTTGGGCGAAGGACCGCATTCGCGAACTGCAGGATGCGCGACGCAACCTCGGACTGGACATCTCGGATCGCATCTCCGTGCAGTTCGAAGTCCCTGCGGCCCGCGCCGAGTGGGCGGCCCGCCACCGTGATCTGATCGCCGGTGAGATCCTCGCAACGACGTTCGAGCTCGTCGCAGCAGAGACCGATCCGATCGAACTCGGAGAAGGTGTGCGCGTGTCCATCGTCAAGGCGTAGCAGCGCGCGCTTTCGCTCACCGGGGCCCCCGGGAGGTCCAGAGTCTCTCGGGGATCCCGATGTCGGGGTACTAGGATCGGCGGAGGTGCACCACGATTCGAACGACCTCATTGCGGCAGCCGCGGCCGGCGTGGAAGTTGCCCTGTTGGGTGAGGTGGCGACGCGCCGTGGCGACGAGCTGATCCCACTGCCGGGCCTGCGTGCCCGCAGTCTCCTTGCAGCCCTGGCACGCAGGCCGGGCCGCGCGCGCAGCTCCTGGTCGCTGATCGAGGACGTGTGGGGTGACGAGCCGCCGCGCTCGCCGACGAACGCGTTGCACACCCAGATCTCCCGGCTCCGCGCTGTGCTACCCGACGGTGTGCTCGAGAAGGGTCCCGCCGGCTATCGCCTCCTCCTCGACCGGACGCAAGTCGATCTGACCTTGGCGCGAGTGTGCGAGCAACGCGCGCAGCAACAGCGTGCGGACGGAGACCTCTCCGGCGCCGTGGCAACCGTCCGGAATGCACGAACTCTGTGGCGCGGCGAGCCGGGCGCGGATCTGGTGACAGGTGACCTCGCCCGTGAGATCGCCGACGAGGCCGCTGCTCGTGCCGCCGGGCTCGACGCCGTGGAACTGGCCGCGACGGTCGTGATGGGGGAGCTGGAGCAGGCGTTGCCACTGGCACGCGCAGCCGCTGCGAAGGCTCCCGTCGACGAACAGGTACACGGCCAGTTGATGCTGGTGCTCTCGAGCCTCGGACTCGACAGCGAAGCCCTCGAGGTGTTCGCCGGACTCCGCACCAGGCTCGCCGACCGGCTCGGTGCCGATCCGTCACCTCGGTTGGTCGACCTCAATACGGCTATCTTGAAGGGGGAGTCGCCGAGGTTCGCCTCGACACCGGCAGTCGAGGCGGAAGCGCATGCACGGCCACACCGTGCTCCCGAACCGGAACATGGCGCAGCACCGACGATTCCGCGTTCCGTTGGGCTGCGAGCAGCGCCCAATGCCCTGCTCGGGCGCGAGGCAGATCTGGCCGAAGTCGAGCGCCTGATGGCAGATGCGCGCGTGGTCACCGTGCTCGGTCCGGGTGGCACAGGAAAGACCCGTCTCGCGCACGAGATCGGCCTTCGGGCAGCACGAGATATCCCGGTAGCGCTGGTCGAGCTTGCCCCGTTGCGCAACGGGGCCGACGTGGTCGCCGCGATCAGCTCCGTCCTCGGTATCGGTGAGGTCGAGCTGACTCCCGGGACGGTGTTGACCAGAGCGCGGATACACGACGCGCGTGACAGGTTGCGAGAGGCACTCTCGTCGCGTCCGTCGCTGCTGATCGTCGACAACTGCGAACACCTGATCGACGACGTTGCCGAGGTCGTCGCGGACCTGGTCGCGGCGAGCGGACAACTGACAGTGCTCGCCACGAGTCGCGCTCCGATGGCGATCACCGCTGAGGTCGTGTATCCGCTGTCCCCGCTGGACATCGCGGAGGGTGGATCACCAGCAACGGATCTGTTCAGCATCCGCGCGAGGGCCGTGCGTCCGTCGGTGCGGTTGGATCCCGCGGAAGTAGCACGGCTCTGCCGCACTCTGGATGGTCTTCCGCTCGCGATCGAACTGGCCGCCGCGAGGGTGCGCACCATGATGGTCGAGGACATCAATGCCCGGCTCACCGACAGATTCACGCTGCTGCGTTCAAGGGACCGCACTTCCCCCCACCGACATCGCACCCTCTATGCGGTCATCGAGTGGAGCTGGAATCTCCTCGAACCCGATCAACGGGCGGCGCTGCGCCGGTTGTGCAGGTTCCCGGCAGGCTTCACACTCGATGCCGCAGTCGCCGTCGCGCAGTGGGGTCAGGTTGCCGATGCGGCATTCGCGATTGAGGGACTGGTGGCCCAGTCGATGCTCACCGTCGTCGAAGAACGTGCAGGTCTGCGGTACCTCATGCTCGAAACCGTCCGCGAGTTCGGAGAGGAACAGCTGGCCCGCGGCGACGAAGAGGCCGCGGTCCTCGACCGGACGTTCGACTGGGCAGAAGTGTTCTGCCGCGGCGCCGTACGGAGGTTCCTCGACGGCGACCAGACCGCCGTCTCACGCGCGGTCGATATCGAACACGACAACCTGCTCGCCGTGTTGAGACAGGCGCTCAGCGGCGGACAGGACCGGGTGGCGCTGACGGTGTTCCCGGTCCTCGGCATGCTCTGGACGTTGCGCGGCACACACTCCGAGGTGCTCGCCTGGTCTCCCCGGATTCTCGACCTCGATCCCCGGGGCGCGGAAGCCCGTGCAGTGCCGGGAAACCTCCTCGCCTCGAGTTACCTGCTCGTCGCCACTGTGCTGTCGTTCAGCGGTGTCAGCCGCGAGCTTGCCTTCACCCGAATTCGGCTCCGCGACATCGTCCGGACCCGAGACGATCTCGATCCCGTGATCGCCACGGCCACCGCGCTGCTGGTGCTACCGGTATCCGGCCGGGGTGTCGCGCGTGCGCTGGCCGTTGCGGTGCGACACCCCGATCGGGCGTCACGTTGTGCTGCGCTGATAGTGCGGGCCAACCTGCGGGAGAACAGCGGCGACATGTACGGTTCCTGGTCCGATGGCCGGGCGGCGCTCGAGCTCGCCCTGGCGGCGGGGGAGGAGTGGACGGTGTCGATGGTCAACCAACACCTCGGCAGTATCGCCGCGCAGTCGGGCCGTTACGAGGAAGCGGTCGCCTACTACCGTGACAGTGCCGAGCAGTTGCGGGAATTGCACGCATACGACGAGTCCGCGGCTCTGCACAGCTATATTGCTGCTGCGCTGGTAGGTCTGGGTCGCGTCGGCGACGCGCGCCGCGAGCTGGATCAGGTCGGTGACCCCGACGACACGACCGTGCATGACCGGAATCAGGGGATCGCCGCACTCTCCGCGAGTCGCGCCGAAGTGAACTTGGCATCCGGTGAAATCGACGCCGGACTGCGAGGTTACCGGACTGCGCTCGCGCTGAGGGGCTGGCCGGACACAGGCATCGACGACATTCCCGATCCGTTCGGGACGCTGGTCGTGGCGGCGACCATCGGCGCTCATGTCCTCGCCGGTCGTGCAGCCGAAGCAGGGGACGTCGTCGACTGGCTCGGAACAAGGATGAGGGAAGACCTCGGCCCGGAGGGGTACCGCGATCTGCCCCAGATCGGGGCAGTGGCGTGCGCGCTCGGTAGTTTCGATGTCGCGACCGGATCCGAGGGTGGATTGCGATTGCTGGCACTGTCCACGAGAGCAATTCCTCGGCAGGACTTTCCGTCGATGAAGGTGTCGCGGCATCTGGACCTGGCTCGGGTGACCTCAGGCGCCGAGCGCGTCGAAGAGGCACTCGCCGCGGTCGCGGGACTTCGTCGTCACCATGCCCGATCCTCGATCCTCGAAGCGCTCGGCAGCCGCAAGTAGTGCAGGTCCGCATGGGTCCTGCACTACTTGCGGGCGGTGGGTCGGCATCACGCCTTGCGCATGTACGCGCGTACTGCCAGTGGCGCGAACACCACCACGATGACCGCGGCGCCGACCAGCGACCACACCAGCGGCATCCCGACCTGGCCGTTGTTCACCAGGTCGCGCACGGCCGTCACGAGATGCGAGACCGGATTGATGCTCACGAACGTCTGCATCCAGCCCGGCATCGTATCGGCGGGTACGAACGCGTTGGACATGAAGGTCAGAGGGAACAACACGAGCATCGAGATACCCTGCACAGCCGACGCTTTGTTCATCAGCACACCCATCAGTGCGAAGATCCAGCTGATCGCGAAGGCGCACACGACGACGAGGAGGCCGGCCGCCACGACACCGATGATCCCACCGTCCGGTCGGAATCCCATCGCGTACCCCATGGCGAAGGTGATGGTTGTTGCGATCGCGTACCGGACGATATCCGAGAGCAGCGCGCCTGCCAGCGGCGAGATCCGGGCGATGGGGAGGGATTTGAAGCGGTCGAAGACTCCCTTGTCCATGTCTTCGCGCAGCTGGGTCCCGGTCACGACGGACGCGGTGATCACAGTCTGGACCAGGATGCCCGGGATGATGATCGGAAGGTACGACGCGACGTCACCGGCGATGGCTCCACCGAAGATGTAGGTGAACATCAGCGTGAAGATGATGGGCTGGATCACGACGTCGAACAACTGTTCGGGATTGTGCTTGACTTTGACGAGCCCGCGGTACCCCATTGTCAGCGACTGGGTCACGGTGTCGCGGAGTCCGACGCGACGTGCAGTGGGGAGCGGGCGGGGTGCGATGCCGGGTCGCTCAGTGGCAAGAGTGGTCGTCATGCGACGCTCGATTCGTTGTGGGGGGCGGTCGCCGAATCGGCGTCGTGCCCGGTGATGGTCAGAAACACTTCGTCCAGGCTGGGTTTGCTCACCGTGATTTCGTCGACGACGATGCCGTTGTCGCGCAATCGGATCAGCAATTCGGGGGTGATCGAGGTGTCGGTCAGTGGTGCGGTGAGCCGCGCTGCCTCGGGGCTGACGGCGACGTCGACCCCCAGTGCTTCGATGAGGATCGCGCGGGTCGCTTCGGCGTCTTCGTGGTCGACCAGCGACAGGTGCAGCGATGACATTCCGACCGACGCCTTGAGCTCGTCGGCGGTGCCGTCCGCGATCACGCGGCCGTGATCGATCACGGCGATCCGGTCCGCGAGCTGATCGGCCTCGTCCAGGTACTGCGTGGTCAGGAGCACGGTGGAACCCTCGGCGACGAGCCTGCGGATCGTGTCCCACATCTGGGCACGGGTGCGCGGATCAAGACCGGTCGTCGGTTCGTCGAGAAACAGCAGTGGCGGCTGCGAGATGAGACTGGCCGCCAGGTCGAGGCGACGGCGCATACCGCCGGAGAAGTACTTCAGTGCCCTGCTCGCGGCATCCTCGAGCGCGAACTCCTCGAGCAGTTGGTGGGTCTTCCGCCGCGAATCTGCGCGGCTCAGACCCAGTAGACGCGCGAAGATGATCAGGTTCTCGGTCGCGGTCAGATCCTCGTCGACCGACGCGTACTGCCCGGTGACGCCGACCAAGGAGCGCACCGCTGTCGGTTCCGCGACCACGTCGTGCCCGAATACTCGGGCGCTGCCTGCGTCCGGCCGTAACAGTGTGGCGAGCATACGGATGGTGGTGGTCTTGCCCGCGCCGTTGGGGCCGAGCACGCCGTAGACCGAGCCGGTCGGGACAGTGAGGCTGACGCCGTCGACGGCAGTGAATGCGCCGAAACGTTTGACCAGCCCGTCGGCCTCGATGGCAGGGGGAGACGAATGGTTCATGCGTGGTGCCCTTCGGATCGTGGTTGCTGATGCCACTGTCCGCGCACCCGATTGCACGCCTCTTGCATGGCACTTGCGTCTTGCTTGCGCGTTCGAACGCCCGGCAACGAGCGTGTTGGCGTAGCCCTCTAACCTGGGGAGATGACCACCGCCGCGAACCGGCGCTGGGTCCTACACGTGGACCTCGACGCATTCTTCGCGTCCGCCGAGCAGCTCACCCGGCCGACCCTTCGGGGTCGGCCGGTACTGGTCGGTGGTCTCGGGGCACGCGGGGTCGTGGCGGGCGCGAGCTACGAAGCGCGCGGCTACGGTGCCCGCTCGGCGATGCCGATGAGCCGAGCGCGCAGGCTCGTCGGGGCCGGCGGGATCGTGCTACCTCCACGCGGTGTCGTGTACCGAGAGTTGAGCACCGCAGTGTTCGACACCCTGCGTTCACGAGTACCGGTCCTCGAGACGCTCTCGCTCGACGAGGCATTCGCCGAACCCGTGGAACTGGCCGGGGCGTCCGCCGAGGAAGCCGACCGCTTCTGTGCGGAGTTGCGGGCCGAAATCCTGGAGAAGACCGGTCTCGTGGCCTCCATCGGTGCGGGGTCGGGGAAGCAGATCGCGAAGATCGGGTCGGGGCTGGCCAAACCGGACGGACTGCTCGTCGTGCGACCGGAGGAAGAACTCACGCTGCTGCACGGCCTTCCTGTGCGCAGCCTGTGGGGTATCGGACCGGTGGCCGAGGAACGGCTGCGGAAGCTGGGGATCGACACCATCGGCCACCTTGCAGCCCTTCCTGTCACCGAGGTCGCGTCCATTCTCGGTACAACGATCGGCCCTGGCCTGCACAGGCTGGCCAACGGTCTCGACGACCGCCCCGTGGTCGAACGCGCCGAGGCCAAACAGGTCAGTGCCGAAACCACCTATGCGACAGACATCGTGGCGTTGCAGTACCTGCGGCGCGCGGTGACTACCAGTGCGACCGCTGCGCACGAGCGGCTACGCAAGGACGGGCGTGCCGCGCGGACGGTGGTCCTCAAGCTGCGTAAGTCCGACATGTCGATTCTCACCAGGTCGACGACATTGCCCTATCCCACGGAAGACGTGCAGGTACTCACAGCCGCGGCGCAACGTCTGGCTCTCGACCCACTCGAGATCGGGCCCATCAGGCTTGTCGGCGTGGGGTTCGCCGGGCTGTCTGCGATTGCGCAGGATTCGCTCTTTCCGGAACTCGATGCGCTCGAACCGGAACCGTCGCGAGCTGATCCGATCGGCGACAGCGTGTCCGAGCCGGCGCAGGCGCCGGGCCGGCGGTGGCAGCCCGGAACCGACGTCCGGCATCCGGATTTCGGACACGGCTGGGTCCAGGGGGCCGGCCACGGTGTCGTCACGGTTCGATTCGAGACGAGGTCCACCGGGCCTGGGCCTGCGCGGACGTTGGACGAGGCAGATCCGTTGCTGGACCACGCCGATCCACTGTCGAGCCTGCACTGACACGCGTTCCAGCGGCCCTCAAGGTTCTGCCGATACCGCCGGGTACTCTTGCGGACGACCCGCCTGTCGCGGTGGACCCATCCGTCGCTGGATGACCGAGCACGAAGGTCGTGTTCGTTCGAGAACGAGAAGGACGAGAATTTTGAAGCTTCGCAAGATCACCGTCGCTACGGTGGCGCTCGCCGCCGCCCTCACGATGACTGCCTGCAGCTCGGATGACGGAGGCTCGACCGAGACGACCGCGGCAACCTCGACGGCAGAGACCACGACGTCGGAGGCCGTTGCATCCGAGTACCCGCCGGTGCCCACCGTCGAGGAACTGCAGACCATGCTCGACCAGGCCTTCGACGGCAGCATTCCGGCCGAGGAGAAGCAGAACCTCGTGCAGGGTGCAGAGCTCGATCCGACCCTGATCGACCAGGTCGCAGCAGCCGCGCAGCAGGCCGGTGCGAAGGTCACCATCATCGATATCAACGACAACGAGGACGGCACTGCGACTGCGGGTATCGAGACCGCCATCGGCGATCAGGTATCCACGGGCACGGTCATGTTCGTTGCTGAAGACGGCTACTGGAAGCTGTCGCAGGACAACGCGTGTGCGATCGTGTCGCTGGCGGCCCTGCAGACGCCCGCGTGCCCGTAAGTTCCTGAGAACAGTCTCATTTCATGAGACGGGGATGGTGGCCGGCGCGGAGATCCGCGTCGGCCACCGCCGCTTCGGTGACCAGTCGACCGGACCGGCTCAATTTCCCGGGGTGTGCCAGCCCACCCGGTCCACCTGGGACTGCGACAACCGAGTTTCGCCATTCGGGTCGAGATAGGTCTGATCACCGCTCACCGTGAAGTCGCCCTGAACGGGCAGTGGCTTACTCGGGTCGATCGTCATCGTTCCGTCGCCTGCCATCGTGTATTCCTCGACGGACAGCTGCCCTTGTCCGTTGGGCAACATCCAGGTCGACTCCTGCGGAATCTGTTCGACGCGGACATCCACGCGGATCCGGTCGTCGTCGCGGGAGACGAGAGTAGCCGTGCCGACCTGATCGATCGTGATTCCCGCGCTCATCACCTGTTGGTGGCTCTCCCACACCGCGCCCACACCGATCGCTTCGTCGGGGAACGCCACCATCCGGTAGACCGCTTGGTAGAAGGCCTGTTCGAGTGCTGAGCGCGCCACGTTGGGTACCGCGGTCCCCGGTTCGAGTCGCAGCGCACTGACCGCACCGTTGGGGCCCATCGTCAGCCCGGCTCCGGACCCCTGGACCTCGGTGAGGGATGTCTCGAGGTGCGGGTCGGGGGTACTGACATCACCGAGTATCAGGTCGACCACGGTGCCGGGTGCTCCCTCGGCCACCGACTCGGTGACCGTCGCGGACAGCGGTGTCGTCAGTTCAGGGGTGGAGAAGTCCTGCGCCGCTTGATCGCCGATCTGCTGGTGCACCTCGGAGCGCGTGGTCAGGATCACGCTCTGTTCGGTACCGGTTGCGGGCGTCAATCGCACAACCTCGCGGGGCTCGGCTCCCGCATCGAGCACTGTCGCGGTCACAGCGGACACGGGCACCGTCACCTCGGTCGAAGACGCGGCGGTCACCGCGGGAGTGCCGTCGGGCGAATCACCGCATCCCGTGACGAGCGCGGTGAGCGACAGGACGGCGGCGAAGGCGCACGGCCTCGTATAGGCGAATCTCGACAGCACAGGCACGTCACCAGGGTAGCCACGACGGGCGCGGTGGCCGCTTCCTCGGCTGGGTAGGGGATGATGGCGGAGTGAGTGACGAAGCTTCCCGGCCCGATCCTGCGTTCGATACGCCGGAACCGCCCGCACCGGATCCCCCGGTGAAAGCGCAGGCGGGACCGAGGCGGCTGCGCAATCTGCTCGTCGTGGCAGCGGTGATCTACGTGGCCGATCTGATCACGAAGATTGCCGCCGTCCACTACATCGACCCGTCCGATCCCATCTCGGTCATCGGCGACACCGTGACATTGACGCTGATCCGCAACCCCGGCGCCGCGTTCTCGATGGCGACCGGCATGACGTGGGTGCTCACGCTGGTGGCGATCGGGGTCGTCATCGGTGTGATCAAGATCGGCCGGACGCTGCGCTCGCTGTGGTGGGCTCTGGGGTTGGGGTTGGTGCTCGGAGGTGCGCTCGGAAATCTCACCGACCGGCTGTTCCGCTCTCCCGGGCCGCTGCAGGGGCATGTCGTCGACTTCGTGTCGGTCGGATGGTGGCCCGTGTTCAACGTCGCCGATTCGGCGATCGTGTGCGGCGCGATCCTGCTCGTCGCGTTGACGGTGTTCGGCGTCGAGCCCGACGGAACACGTGCGAACTCCCGGGACACAGCGACACCGGCAGACGCAGCCCTACCGGACAGCGCAGGGGACAGCGAATCGGAATCCAACGGAAAGGAAGAACGTCAGTGAGGGAGACCCGGGCCATGCCCGTACCGGACGGACTCGACGCGATGCGGGTCGATGCCGGACTGGCCCGTCTGCTCGGCTTGTCCCGCACGGTGGTCGCTGCGCTCACCGAAGAGGGCTCCGTGATCATGGACGGTGCGCCGATGGGCAAATCGGATCGACTCTCTGCGGGATCGTGGCTCGAAGTGGTCCTGCCCGAGCCTCCGCGGCCGTTGACCATCGACGCGAAGCCCGTCGAAGGTATGGAGATCCTCTACTCCGACGACGACATCGTCGCTGTCGACAAACCCGTCGGTGTGGCCGCGCATGCGAGTGTCGGCTGGACGGGTCCGACGGTCATCGGTGGTCTGGCCGCCGCTGGCTTCCGCATCTCGACCTCGGGTGCACACGAACGGCAGGGCATCGTGCACCGGCTCGACGTCGGCACTTCGGGCGTCATGGTCGTCGCGACCTCCGAGCGTGCGTACACCGTGCTCAAGCGCGCATTCAAGCAGCGCACCATCGACAAGCGGTACCACGCACTCGTGCAGGGCCACCCTGATCCGAGCAGCGGCACCATCGACGCCCCGATCGGGCGGCACCGAGGTAGCGACTGGAAGTTCACGGTCACGGCGGACGGCAAACCCAGCATCACGCACTACGACACCGTCGAAGCGTTCCAAGCGGCGAGCCTGCTCGACATCCACCTCGAGACCGGCCGCACCCACCAGATCCGTGTGCACTTCTCCGCTCTACGGCACCCGTGCTGCGGAGACCTGACCTACGGCGCCGATCCGCGTCTCGCGGCTCGTCTCGGGTTGGAACGCCAGTGGCTGCACGCACGCTCTCTCGGATTCGCGCATCCGACCCGCGGGAACTGGGTCGAGATCACCAGCAAATACCCGGCTGACCTCGAGCACGCACTCGACGTATTGCGCAACGCCTGAGCCATGGCCCGGATTGTGTCATGGTCGGCGACGGCTGCGTTGGTGCTCGCGGTGCTCCTCGCCGGTGTGCTCAACCCGGTCCGTCCGGCGTCGGTGCGCACCGACGCGCTCGGCCCCGACAACGGAGAGCAGGTCGCGGACTATCTGGGCCGCGCCGAGTCGACTCTGACCGAACTCGGACCGGACCCGAGCTGGGCGCTCGTGTCGTTCGTCGAACCGCTGGATGTCGCCGCAGTTGCCGCGCTGCCGGGCACCCTGCGCGTCGCCCAGGTCCTCTTCCGGGTGCCGATCGACCGGGTGCAGACCCCGTTCGTCACCGTCGCCGTGTCGGCGCATCCGGAGGCGCTGCAGCGCGCTCCGGACGTCGCTGCAGGGCGGTTGCGCAGCACCGCTGCAGCAAGCGATCGCGCGGGTCTGATCGCTGCCGTCTCCGCGGAGCGACTCGCGGCCGAGTGCGCATGCGTGGTGGGGATCGTCGTACGAGGTACCGGTGACCAGTTACGAACGGCGGCCACCGCTCCCGAAGTCCGGGCGGTCGAAGCGCTGCCGTCGGATGCGGTGGCCGGGAGGTTCTCGGTGAGACCACTGTTGCCCGAACATATCGACACGGTGGCCCCCGGCGCTGACGACGGCGAGCCGTAGGAGCCGACGATTGTCCACCAAACCACATGACCCGACGGCCACCGGTGTGCTCTGCGGCATCGGCGCGTATGCCGCATGGGGATTGTTTCCGGCGTTCTTCGGACTGCTCGCGCCCGCGGGGGCGGTGGAGATCCTCGCCCATCGCGTGGTGTGGACGCTCGTGCTGATGATGTTGCTGCTCGCGGTTCTCGGTCGGCTTTCCGGCCTGCGTCATCTCGGACCGCGTACCTGGTCACTCGTCGCGGCAGCGTCGACGGCGATCGCCGTCAACTGGGGTGTCTACATCTACGCTGTGGTCTCCGGGCAGGTCATCCAAGCCGCACTCGGATACTTCATCAACCCGCTCGTGAGTGTCGTGTTCGGTGTGTTGTTCTTCCGCGAGCGGCTCCGGCCCGCGCAGATCGTGGCGTTGATCGCCGCCGCCGTCGCAGTGGTGGTGATCACCGTCGATTACGGGCGTCCACCGTTCCTCGCGCTGATTCTCGCTTTCTCGTTCGCGTCCTACGGCGTGCTCAAGAAGATCGTGCCTCTCGACCCGCGGACGTCTCTGGCGGGCGAGGGCATCGTCGCGATGCCTTTCGCAGTGGTCTATCTCGTCTTTCTCGGCGTCACCGGTTCCGGAACCTTTGCCGGGTACGGCATCGGGCACTCGCTGTTGCTGATGTCGGCGGGACTGGTGACCGCGGTGCCGTTGTTGCTGTTCGGGGCTGCGGCGCATCGGGTGCCACTCGCGACGATGGGCATGCTGCAGTACCTCACACCCAGTCTGCAGATGGTGTGGGGCGTGATGGTTCTGCACGAGGACATGCCTGCTTCACGGTGGATCGGATTCGCGCTCATCTGGGCGGCGCTCGTGGTGTTCAGCGCTGATGCGCTGGCCCACGTGCGGCGTGAGCGCGGCCTCCGCGCGACAGCGACGAGTGTGGAGTAGCACGCATCACCGTCTGCTGTCGGACACCGGTGTGCCTGTCCGATGACGTTGCACCGAGCGCCTAGACTCGTCGTTGCCCACAGACTTTCCGGGAGAGGCACGCGTGGCTGACTCGTTCGTTCATCTGCACAATCACACCGAGTACTCGATGCTCGACGGCGCGGCGAAGCTCGGGCCGTTGTTCGCCGAGGCCCAACGGCTCGAGATGACAGCTGTCGGTATGACCGACCACGGAAACATGTACGGCGCCAGTGAGTTCTACAACTCCGCGACGAAAGCCGGTATCAAACCGATCATCGGGATCGAGGCCTATGTCGCGCCCGAGTCACGCTTTTCCACCAAGCGAGTGAAGTGGGGCGACCCCAGCCAGAAGTCCGACGACGTGTCGGGCTCGGGTGCTTACACGCACATGACGATGGTCGCAGAGAACGCGACCGGCCTGCGCAACCTGTTCAAGCTCTCTTCGCTTGCGTCGATCGAGGGGCAGCTCGGCAAGTGGGCCCGCATGGACGAAGAGCTCATCGCACAGCACCACGAGGGGATCATCGCGACCACCGGATGTCCTTCGGGTGAGATCCAGACGCGCCTGCGTCTCGGTCACGACCGTGAGGCACTCGAGGCTGCCGCGAAGTGGCAGGAGATCTGGGGCAAGGACAACTTCTTCCTCGAATTGATGGACCACGGCCTGTCGATCGAGCGGCGTGTCCGCGAAGGCCTCCTCGAGATCAGTAACAAGCTCGGGATCCCGCCGTTGGCGACCAACGACTGCCACTACGTCACCAAGGATGCCGCAGAGAACCACGAAGCTCTGCTGTGCATCCAGACCGGTAAGACCCTGTCGGATCCCACCCGATTCAAGTTCGACGGTGACGGCTACTACCTCAAGTCGGCGCAGGAGATGCGCGAGCTCTGGGACAGCCAGGTTCCCGGAGCGTGCGACAACACCGTGCTGATCGGCGAGCGCGTGCAGTCCTACAAGGAGGTGTGGGAGCACCACGATCGGATGCCGATCTTCCCGGTTCCGGAGGGAGAGACGCAGGCCAGCTGGCTGCACAAGGAAGTCATGCGCGGCCTCGACCGCCGGTTCCCGCACGGGCCTGTCCCCGAGGAGTACCTGCGGCGCGCCGAATACGAGATCAGTGTCATCAACGAGATGGGGTTCCCCGCCTACTTCCTCGTCGTCGGCGACCTGATCAACCACGCCAAGGACGTCGGGATCCGAGTCGGCCCCGGTCGAGGCTCAGCGGCAGGATCGCTCGTCGCATACGCCATGGGGATCACCAACATCGACCCCATCCCGCACGGCTTGCTGTTCGAGCGATTCCTCAACCCCGAACGCGTGTCGATGCCCGATATCGATATCGACTTCGACGATCGCCGTCGCGGAGAGATGGTCCGCTACGCCACCGAGAAGTGGGGCAGCGACAAGGTCGCGCAGGTCATCACGTTCGGCACCATCAAGACCAAGGCTGCGATCAAAGACGCGGCGCGCGTCCAGTTCGGTCAGCCGGGGTTCGCGATCGCCGACCAGATCACCAAGGCGCTTCCGCCGCCGATCATGGCGAAGGACATCTCGGTGTCCGGCATCACCGACCCGACGCACGAGCGGTACAAGGAAGCCGTCGAAGTCCGATCGCTCATCGACTCGAACCCGGACATCGCGAAGATCTATCAGACCGCCAAGGGACTCGAGGGTCTGATCCGCAACGCGGGTGTGCACGCGTGCGCGGTGATCATGTCGTCCGAGCCGCTCATGGATGCGATCCCCCTGTGGAAGCGCGCGCAGGACGGTGCGATCATCACCGGCTGGGATTATCCCTCGTGTGAAGCCATCGGCCTGCTCAAGATGGATTTTCTGGGGCTGCGCAACCTCACTGTCATCGGTGATGCGATCGACAACATCCGGGACAACCGCGGGATCGAACTCGATCTCGACACGTTGCCGCTCGAAGATCCTGCGACCTACGAACTGCTCGCGCGCGGCGACACCCTCGGGGTGTTCCAGCTCGACGGTAGCGCCATGCGCGACCTCCTGCGGCGAATGCAGCCGACGGGGTTCGAAGACATCGTTGCCGTGCTCGCGTTGTATCGCCCGGGCCCGATGGGCATGAACGCGCACAACGACTATGCGGACCGCAAGAACGGACGGCAGGAAGTCAAGCCGATCCACCCGGAGCTCGAAGAGCCCCTGAAGGAGATCCTCGCGGACACCTACGGTCTGATCGTCTACCAGGAGCAGATCATGCAGATCGCTCAGAAGGTTGCCGGTTACTCCCTCGGACGCGCAGACATTCTGCGTCGCGCCATGGGTAAGAAGAAGGCCGAAGTCCTCGCCGCGGAGTTCGAGGGCTTCGAAGCGGGCATGCTCGCCAACAGCTACGGCAAAGACGCGATCAAGGCGCTGTGGGACACCATCCTCCCGTTCGCCGGCTACGCGTTCAACAAGTCGCATGCGGCCGGTTACGGCCTCGTGTCCTTCTGGACGGCGTACCTCAAGGCGAACTACCCCGGTGAGTACATGGCAGGACTCCTGACGTCCGTTGGTGACGACAAGGACAAAGCTGCTGTGTACCTGTCCGACTGCCGCAAGATGGGCATCACGGTGCTGCCGCCGGACGTCAACGAATCGCACACCAACTTCACCTCGGTCGGTGAAGACATCCGGTTCGGGCTCGGCGCGGTCCGCAACGTCGGTACGAATGTCGTGGCGTCCATCGTCAGAGGACGCGAGGAGAAGGGTCGGTACGTCGACTTCTCCGACTATCTGGGCAAGATCGACACGGTCGCGTGCACCAAGAAGGTCACCGAATCGCTCATCAAGGCGGGCGGATTCGACTCGCTGAAGCATCCCCGCAAGGGCCTCATGCTCGTGCATGCCGACGCCATCGATGCTGTGATGAGCACCAAGAAGGCCGAGGCCATCGGACAGTTCGACCTGTTCGGTGGTGCCGACGCCGACGAATCGGTTGCGTCGGTGTTCAACGTCCGGATCCCCGACGAGGAGTGGGACAGCAAGCACCTTCTTGCGCTCGAGCGGGAGATGCTCGGACTCTACGTGTCCGGCCACCCGCTCAACGGTGTCGAGCACGTGCTCGCGTCCCAGGCCGACACGCAGATCCCCGCGATTCTCGAGGGCGGTCTCAAGGACGGCACTCAGGTCACGGTGGGCGGAATTCTCGCCTCCGTGAACCGCCGTATCAACAAGAACGGTCTCGCATGGGCGTCCGCACAGCTCGAGGATCTCACCGGTGGGATCGAGGTGCTCTTCTTCCCCCAGTCGTACGCGGTGTACGGCATGGATGTCGTCGAGGACTCGGTTGTGCTCGTCAAAGCGCGCGTGTCGATCCGCGACGACCGAATCTCGTTGATCGCCAATGATCTTGCGGTACCGGATCTTTCCCAGGTGGGTGTGGCCAAGCCGGTGTCGGTGGCGATGCCGACCCGGTTGTGCACTCCCGACAAGGTCGGAGCGCTCAAGAATGTACTGACCAGGCACCCCGGCACCGCGGACGTCCACGTCCGGCTGATCACAGGCAGTAAGGTGACTCTGCTCAAGCTCGACGACAGTCTGCGCGTGGAACCGTCGTCGGCATTGATGGGCGACCTCAAGGCACTGCTCGGACCGGGATGTCTCGCGACCTGAGGTCGCGGGCGGTGGCCGCTAGTGGGAAGTGCGCCGGTAGTACGCAAGGCGCACCCACCACGTGACGGTGGTGGCCGCCGCGGCGGTGAGCACAGCGATCTGTGCGGTACCTGTGATCACGAACAGGGCAATGAGCAGCAGGGCGCCGACAGCAAGAGCCTCGAGTTTGTAGAGCGGCCATTCGGTGCCGGCGATGTCGACACCGGCCACGCGAGCGGTCCTGCGGGGCCGCAGGTCGAGGGTCGTCATGGAGTGGCACCTCCGGTCGAGGAAAGTCTTCCTTCAGGGTAGACGCATAGAAGAATTCGGGTCAACGAACTTCTGGTCCTGGGTGTGCCGGATCACCCCGCGGTGTTCACTGGTAGGTATGCCTCTCACCGGAGAATACGAACCCAGCCCGTCGAAATGGGCCGCCGACCAGGTCGAAACCTACGAGTCTTCCGGCGGTACCGCCGGTACCACCCTCAATGGCAAGCCCGTCGTCGTCCTCACCACGCGCGGCGCCAAGACCGGAAAAGTACGCAAGACTCCGTTGATGCGAGTCGAACACGACGGGGAGTACGCGGTTGTGGCCTCGCTCGGCGGGGCACCGAAACATCCCGTCTGGTACTACAACGTCGTTGCGAACCCTCAGGTGGAACTGCGAGACGGTACCGAGGTGCACGACATGGTGGCGCGCGAACTGCACGGCGACGAGAAGACGCTGTGGTGGGACCGAGCGGTGGCTGCATTCCCCGACTACGCCGACTACCAGGCCAAGACCGATCGTCAGATCCCCGTTTTCGTCCTCGAACGGAAGTAGGCCGGGCATGGCTGCGCGGACCGTCGCGGATCAGCTGGTCGGTCAACTCGTCGATGCGGGTGTGCGCCGCATCTACGGAATCGTCGGTGACAGTCTGAACCCGGTCGTGGATGCCGTGCGCCGTACCGGCGGCACCGCGTCGGGCGGTATCGACTGGATCCACGTGCGTCACGAGGAGGCTGCGGCATTCGCTGCTGCGGCGGATGCACAGCTCACCGGGGAGCTGGCGGTGTGTGCGGGATCGTGTGGGCCGGGCAACTTGCATCTGATCAACGGGCTCTACGACGCGCACAGATCCGGAGCGCCGGTGCTCGCCATCGCCTCACATATTCCGTCCACCCAGATCGGCTCCGGATACTTTCAGGAAACCCATCCCGACCGTCTGTTCGTCGAATGCTCCACCTACACCGAGCTGATCAGCGCTGCAGCGCAAGCTCCTCGGGTGCTGCAGAGCGCGATGTCGCACGCACTCGCCGGGCCGGGTGTTGCCGTCGTCACCCTGCCCGGTGACATCGCGGCACTGCCCTCGGAAGGGCCGGCGCCGCGACTGGTCCGTACAAGTGCCCCGACCGTCGTGCCCGCAGAGTCGGACGTACGAGCGCTGGCCGAGGCGATCGATGCCGCCGACAAGATCGCGATCTTCGCCGGCGCGGGTGTTCGCGGTGCACGCGAAGAGGTCTTGGACCTCGCGGAGACAGTGGCAGCGCCGATCGGGCACAGCCTGCGCGGCAAGGAATGGATCCAGTACGACAACCCGTTCGATGTAGGAATGACCGGCCTACTCGGCTACGGCGCCGCACACGACGGTATGCACGGTGCCGACCTGCTGTTGCTCATCGGTACCGACTTCCCCTACGAGCAGTTCCTCCCGGACGTGCGCACGGCGCAGATCGACATCGATGCGAGCAGGCTCGGCCGTCGCACCGAGTTGGATCTCGCAGTGCACGGTGACACCGCCTCGACCTTGCAGGCGTTGAAACCGTTGATTCGGCGCAAGTCCGACCGGAAGTTCCTCGAGCGCACACTCGAGCGTCACCGCGATCTGATGGACAAGGTTGTCGGCGCGTACACGACACCTGTCAAGCAGCGGAAGCCGATTCACCCCGAGTACGTCGCGTCGATTCTCGACGACCTCGCCTCCGACGACGCGGTGTTCACTGCCGATACCGGTATGTGCAACGTGTGGTCGGCCCGGTATCTCACCCCGAACGGTCGCCGACGTTTTCTGTCGTCCGCACTGCACGGGTCGATGGCCAATGCGCTGCCGCACGCGATCGGTGCCCAGTTCGCGGCACCCGACCGGCAGGTGATCTCCGTCAGCGGAGACGGTGGTCTGTCGATGTTGCTCGGGGAACTGATCACCGTGGTCATGCATCGGTTACCGGTCAAGATCGTCCTGTTCGACAATGCGACCCTCGGCATGGTGAAACTCGAGATGCTCGTCGACGGCCTCGCAGACTTCGGCGTGGATGTGCCGGCAGTCGACTATGCGCGGGTGGCCGAAGCGCTCGGGTTCTACGCGCGCCGAGTAGCGGACCCAGGGGAGGTGGAGCAGACACTGCGCAGCGCATTTGCTCATCCCGGACCGGCGCTGATCGACGTCGTGACCGATCCGCTGGCGCTGTCGCTCCCCCCGACGATCACCGGTGAGCAGGTGAAGGGCTTCGCTCTCGCCATGTCGAGGCTGGTGATGAACGAGGGGGTGGGTGAAGCGGTGAAGATGGCGAAATCGAATATACGAAACCTGCCGAGACCGTCCCAGTTCCGATCCTGACCGACCGCGAAGGGGGTCGCGTGGGCAGTCCGAGCGGCAAGTGGCAGCATTGAACAGTGACCTCCACCTGGCGAACCGCTGAACCAACGCACATGACTGCCGTCCCGACTGCGGCCGATATCGACATTGCGGCGGAGCGAATTGCGGAGGCAGTTTCACCTACCCCTATCGAACTGAGCCCTCGGCTGTCGGCTCTCACCGGTGCGCACGTCTACCTCAAGCGCGAGGATCTGACGCGTGTGCGCTCGTTCAAACTGCGTGGCGCCTACAACGCGATGGCCCAGCTGGACGATAGGGAACGTGCTGCCGGGGTTGTGACGGCCAGCGCGGGTAATCATGCGCAAGGTGTCGCGTACGCGTGCCGGACGATGAGAGTCGCAGGCCGCATCTACGTGCCCGCGCGGACCCCGAAGCAGAAGCGTGACCGCATCCAGGTGCACGGCGGTGAGTTCGTCGAACTGATCGCCGTGGGGGATACTTTCGACGCCGCCGCTGCTGCGGCGGCCGACGACGCGGAACGCACCGGCGCGACGATGATCCCGCCGTTCGACGACGTCCGTACTGCAGCGGGGCAGGGGACCATTGCCCGCGAGATCATCGATCAACTCCCGGGCGACCTGGATGTGCTCGTGGTACCGGTCGGCGGCGGGGGACTGATCGCGGGTATCGCGGCCTACCTGCGCGAGAGATCCCCCCGTACCGCGATCGTCGGCGTCGAACCCCGCGGTGCGGCATCCATGACCGCTGCACTGGTCGCCGGGGGCCCAGTGACCCTCCCCGAGGTGGAACCGTTCGTCGACGGCGCCGCTGTCAAGCGGATCGGTGACGTCCCGTACGCGGTGGTGTCGCAACTCGGTGCCGAGGTGGTGTCGCATTCGAGTCTGCCGCTCGTCGCGAGCCTGCGTGCGGAAGGTCTCGGGCATGCCCCGTTCGGCATGACCCAGGTCGACGAGGGTGCGGTGTGCACGTCGATGCTCGACCTCTACCAGAACGAGGGCATCATCGCCGAACCCGCGGGCGCGCTCGCGGTCGCGGCGCTCGAGGATCTGTCGATCGAACCTGGTGCAACAGTTGTGTGTCTGGTCTCCGGAGGCAACAACGATGTGTCCCGGTACGGAGAGATCGTCGAACGATCACTCGTTCACCGGGGTCTCAAGCACTATTTCCTCGTGAACTTCCCTCAGGAGCCGGGAGCGCTGCGGCGGTTCCTCGATGAAGTGCTCGGCCCCGATGACGACATCACCCTGTTCGAGTACGTCAAACGGAACAACCGTGAGACCGGTGCGGCGCTCGTCGGTATCGAACTCGGTGCAGCGGAGGATCTTTCGGCGCTCTTGCATCGAATGGACACATCGCCGCTCGAGGCGGGCCGGCTCGAGCCGGGCTCGCCCGCCTACCGCTACCTCACATAGGACTCGTTACCCGAACTCACCAGGGCATGCATACGAGCCAGGGCCCGAACCAGAAGCAATTCGGACGCCAGAAGTGTCCGCGATTCCAATCGTTGTGTCCGCGATCCCAATCGCGGTGGTTGCGGTCCTTGTTCCAATCGTTGTCGTGGTGCCCTCCTCGTTCGTGATCCCAGCCGCGGTCGTTGTGTCTGACATCGACTACGCCCGGAGCCGAGTCCGTTGCCGGGGCTGCGGTGGCCACGGCCATGGGTGTGAAGACAAGAGCGGTTGTGAGAAAGGCGCTCGCCAGTACTTTCTTGGGTTCCATCACGATTCACCTCGAAAAATTTCGGCGGTATTCTGACGGTACGCGCGGTCTCGAGGCTTGATCAAGGGGGATCGTGGGGCAGATGTTCGGCAGATGTTGACTGTTCGGTCAACCGGCAGTTCAGGATTCGAGTACGACGAACGAATGTCCCGGCACCAGTACCGCCGATTTCGTCCGGTTCATGACGGGGTCGTCCCACCAGAGCAGTGGTCGGCCACCGACAGGAACGGTCACAGGATCACCACCGAGATTGCAGACCACGCGAATCGCACCGCGATGCACCACGATCCAGTGTTCGTCCTCGTCGTATGTCAGCTGCAGGTGCTCGAGCCAGGGGTCGGTGAGTTCGGCGCGGAAGCGACGCAGTTCGAGCAGCTGCCGGTAACAGTCGAGCAAGCGCGCATGCTCGGGATCGGTGCGCTCGTCCCAGCGAAGGATCGATCGGCGGAAGGTCTCCGGATCCTGAGGATCCGGGACATCGTCGATGTCCCATCCGTGTTCACCGAACTCTCGTCGGCGTCCCTCGACGACGGCCCTCGCGAGTTCGGGTTCGGGGTGCGAGGTGAAGTACTGGAATGGGGTGCTTGCCCCCCATTCCTCGCCCATGAACAACATCGGGGTATACGGCGAGGTGAGAACGAGTGCGGCCTTCACCGCGAGTTGCCCCCGATCGAGATAGCCGCCCGGCCGGTCGCCGCGGGCTCGGTTGCCGACCTGATCGTGGGTGCACGTGTACGCGAGCAGCGAACTGGCCGGTACCCGCCGCACATCGAGTGGGCGTCCGTGCACGCGGCCACGGAACGACGAGAACGTGCCCGCGTGGAAGAAGCCGTGCCCGAGGGTACGTGCAAGACACTCGAGGGAACCGAAATCACCGTAGTAGCCTTGGCTCTCGCCCGAGACTGCGGTGTGAATCGCATGGTGGACGTCGTCGTCCCACTGTGCGTGCATGCCGTATCCGCCTGCGGACCGGGGTGTGATCGTTCGGGGATCATTGAGGTCGCTCTCGGCGATCAGGCTCAGGGGACGACGGAGATGAGCGGACAGACGCAGAGTTTCGACCGACAGCTCCTCGAGCACGTGCACCGCGGTCTGATCGATCAGCGCGTGGGTGGCGTCGAGCCGGAGCGCGTCGATGTGGAACTCGCTGAACCAGCGCAGGGCGTTGTCGATGATGTAGCGACGCACCTCACCGGATCCGGGGCCGTCGAGATTGATGCTCTCGCCCCAGATTCCCGGTTTCTCCGATACATAGGGACCGAATCTGCCCAGGTAGTTTCCGGAGGGGCCGAGATGGTTGTAGACCACGTCGAGCGCCACGGCGATGCCGCGGGCGTGGGCGGCATCGACGAACCGTTGCAGTGCGTCGGGGCCGCCGTACGGTTCGTGTACCGCATACCAGAGCACTCCGTCGTAGCCCCATCCGCGGGGGCCGTTGAATGCATTGACAGGCATCAACTCGACGAAGTCGATTCCGAGGGCCACGAGATCGTCGAGATGCTCGATGGCGGCGTCGAGGGTGCCTTTCTCGGTGAACGTGCCGATGTGCAGTTCATAGAGCACGCTGCCCGCGAGTTGTCGTCCGGTCCAGGCGCGGTCGGTCCAGCGGTCGGGATCGATCCCGTGCAACTGTGACGGTCCGTGTACGCCGTCCGGCTGCCGCTGGGAACGGGGATCGGGCAGCACGTTCTCGTCGTCGTCGAGAACGTAGCCGTAGCGTGACCCGGGGGAGGCATCGACGGCGGCGCGCCACCAGCCGTCGTCCCCTCGATCCATCGGATGGAGCTCGCCGTCGACGTGGAGGCGAACGGACGACGGGATCGGAGCCCAGACCTCGAAGGTGTGCACGAGGCCAAGCATGCCCTGTTCGTGAGCGTGGCGCAGCACCTTTCCGGTGCACCGGCAATGCAGTCGATACTGTTAGGCTGAACTCGATGTCCGCAGCCAAGAGAACGTACAGCTCACCGTTGCGGGATGAGGCTGCGCGCCGCACACGCATAACGATCCGAGATGCCGCGGCGACATTGTTCGAGCGCAACGGGTACGTGAGCACCACCGTCAAACAGATCGCCGGCGAAGCGGGTGTCGCAGTGCGAACGGTCTTCACCGCCTTCCCGGAGGGCAAAGCCCAGCTGTTCCGGGAAGCGCTCGACGCCGCCGTCACCGGGGATGCGGCCGACGCCGACCCGAGTACTCCCGGCTCGCCTCAGTCGCGGTCACCGCGCGCGTCGGGCGCCGCAGCCGCCGTCATCGACCAGGTGGTGGGGTATGGAGCGGCGATGCTCGAGCGTGCCGGTGGCCTACTGATCACGTCGATCGAATCGTCGGGCGCTGACCCCGACATGTTGCGGTTCGCCGAGGACGACGCGCGCGCTACCGCAGAGAATGCGCGAACCCTCGCCGAGGGGTTGCACCGCAGCGGATGGCTACGTACCGACGTCACCGTCGACCATGCCGCGGACGTGCTCTACACCCTCAGCTCCCCGCAGGTACACGCGTTGCTGCGACGCGATTGCGGATGGGACGTCGACCGGTATCGCACGTGGCTCGCCGACACCCTGCGAACGACGCTGTTGCGCTGAGCCCGAATCCCTGAAACCTGCCCACACCTACCGGCCGCCGGTTGCGTCCAGGTACAGCCAGGCGCCGTCCTCACGGACGAAACGGCTGTGTTCGTGCAGGACGTCGGCGCTTCCGCTCGCGATGTAGTGCGCCCGGAACTCGACCGTGCCCTCTGTATGAAGGAATCCGCCGCCCGTCGTCCGCAGTATCTCGAGACCGGTCCACCTGGTCCCGGGGTCGAGGTCGAGCGATGCGGGCCGGGACGACGGATGCCATGTCCGTAGCAGGTACGCGGTGTCGCGGAGTACGAACGCCGTGTACCGCGACCGCATCAATTCCTCGGGTCGCGATGCGACACCGCCGTCGAGCAACCTCCCGCAGCAGTCGGAGAATCGGATTCCGCGTCCACACGGGCACGGATGGTCGGTAGCTGGCTTCTGGTCGCGATGTCGGTTCACCTGACCATTGTCGTCGAGCGCGCGGGACGAGTGGCGGCGTGTCCTTGCCGAACACCTCGCGCGGGCGCACGATTGATCCGTGTGCAGGAGACCTCGGTGAGCGACGCGCTCGATCCGCGTCTGACGTACCTCGACGAACGTGGGCATCAGCACCATGTGGTGTTGACGTCGCAGACTCCGAGGGTGACGATCGGCCGCGCTACCGACGCCGATGTTGCATTTCCCGGCGACGACGAGGTCTCGCGCCTGCATGCGGTGGTCGAGTGGCTCGGCACCGACTGGACCATCCTCGACGACGGGCTCTCGCGCAACGGAACTTTCGTCAACGGTGAGCGGATTGCGGGGCGCCGGCGGTTGCGTGAAGGCGACAGTATCCGTATCGGTTCGCACCGCCTGCGCTTCCAGGAGATCGGAGCGGGCCCCGACGAGGCTACCCGCATGGCCACAGAGCTGCCCACGGTGAACTCGTTGACGGAAATCCAGCGCGGGGTCCTGCGTGCGCTGTGTCGTCCGTACAAACACGGGGTGGCCTTCGCGTCGCCCGCGTCGAACCAGACCATTGCTTCGGAGATGTATCTCAGTGTGGACGCCGTGAAAACACATCTGCGGACACTGTTCGCGAAGTTCGGAGTCGAGGATCTACCGCAGAACCGCAAGCGAGTGCGTCTTGCCGAACTTGCGATGCACACGGGTGTGGTCAGCGAACGCGACCTGTGACCTCTGTTGCGGCTGTTCGGGCACGGGACACCCGATCGGCCAGATCTCTGAGCGCCGCGGCCACCGCGTCGGGATGCTCGACCGTGACCGAATGACCGGCACCCTCGATGCGTACGAGTTCCGAGTGCGCCAGCCGCGCCGCCACACCGACTGACAGCTCGAACGGCGTCAGCTCGTCATGGGATCCGCACAGCACAAGTGACGGGAGGTGAGTCAGAACGGAGAGAGCCGCGGCTTCGTCGAGCACTGCGAAGGACCGGAGAAAGCCCGCGATCGTGACCACCGACGTGTCGCTGCACAGCAATGCGAGCACCGTAAGCACCCAGGCATCCGACCTCGACGACACGGTGCGGCGACGATGCAGCGCACCGGCTACGGGCAGTCCCACTCGGCCGCTCCACCGCGCGATTCGCTGTGTGGTGTCCGGTGCCCGGGACACAGCCCGGCGGAACAACTCCACCACCGGGCTGTGCAGATACCGCCCGAGCCCGGAAAGAGCGAGATCGTCGGCCGCGGTGGAGATCAATGCGACTCCCGCGACGCGCGTGCTGATGTCGGTCGAATGTTGACGCGCATAGGACAGGATCGCCATGCCGCCCATCGAATGCCCCACCAGGACGATGGGTCCGGAAGTGGCGGCGTCGAGCACCACACCCAGATCGCGCCCGATCCGGTCGAGGGTGTACGTCTCGGCGGGTGCTGCACCGGACCGGCCGTGGCCACGATGGTCGAAGAACACCATCCGCACCGGCCGGCCCATCGCGAAGAACAGGGCCTGACGCAACCGAGACCAGATGTCGGTGTCGTGACAGTGGCCGTGCACGAACACGAACGTCGTTTCCGCTGTGTCGGGGCCGGCGGCGGTGACTGCAAGGGGCACGCCGTCGTCGGTGTACACCGTAGTGTGCCGCAGACGAGTCGAATGGTGAGAAGCGGGCATGTCACCAGGGTGCGTGCCTTGGCACGGTGACGTGAGCTCCCCTGCCGGTGGAATCCGAAAACCGGGGATAGGTGCCCTTTCACCCTTGGGGTAGTGGACAATCCCGATATGCATTCGCAGCGCTATGTCGGTGTCGTCGGTCCGGGCGAGGCGACTCCCGAGCAACGGCGAGTCGCCCGTCAGGTCGGCGGTCTGCTCGCCGGCCGCAGAGCAGTCGTTGTCACCGGCGGTCTCGGCGGGGTCATGGCCGCGGCCTCCCGGGGGGCGATCGAGGCGGGTGGGACCACGCTCGGGCTGCTTCCCGAGGACGACCGGGTGGTGGGTAATCCGTACCTGACGGTTGCGATCCCGACCGGCCTGGGAGAGATGCGTAACGCGCTGCTCGTGCGCAGCAGCGACGCACTCGTGGTGGTCGGCGGGAGCTGGGGAACGATGAGCGAGATCGCGTTGGCCGTACGCACGGGGGTACCGGTCGTGTCGATCGGAGGCTGGAAGATGCCCGCGGGGGGCGTACTCGACGTCGAATCGCCGGAGGAAGCGGTCGAATGCCTGCACGCATTGCTATGGCGTAAGGACGCCTGACCCTTCACATTCCGTGAAAACGTTCCACAGGGAAGCTCCACTACGACACGCGGTGCCCGCCGATCTCGTCTCGGCGGGCACCGCGCATCCGAGCTTCCGGACAGTTACGAACCGGCTGCCGAGTCTGCGAGCTCGTAGCGCCGGCGGTATTCCTGCTTGGACGTTTCGCTGATGTCGACGTCCTGTGCGCGTGCCCGCAGGGCACCGACGGTGGCCTGCTCACGGGCCGTGTGCTCGAACGGATCCCAGCCGAAGAACCGCGCGGCGTTCTCGAAGGTGACCTTGTCGATCTCCTCGTCGGTGAGCTCGGCAGCGACGAGTTCCTCCATGAGCATCTCGGGGGAGCGCGGCCACGTGGAATCCGAATGCGGGTAGTCGCATTCCCAGGCGATGGTGTCGATACCGAGACGCTCTCGATTGTTCAGGCCGCTGGGCTCGGTGATGTAGCACGCGAGGAAGTTCTTCTTCCACACGTCGGTGGGCGACATGCCCTTCGGCAGGAAACTCGCACCGGTCCAGGACTGGTTGACGATGTGGCGTTCGAGTCGGTCGAGCCAGGGTGCGACCCAGCCGACGCCACCTTCACTCATCGCGACCTTGAGGTCGGGGAATTTCTGGAACGCGCCGCTGAGCATCATGTCGGTTGCGGAGATCGTCGAGATCAGGGGGGTGAGCACCATCATGTCGTCTAGGTCGAAACCCGTGGGGCGCTTGACCAGGCTCATGCCGCCGCCGATGTGCAGGCTGAGCACGATGTTGTGGTCGACGCAGGCCTTGAAGATCGGGTCCCAGTAGCCGGACTTGAAGTCGGGGTAGCCGTCGCCGACGCCGTAGGGGGTTTCCGGGATGGAGATGGAGCGGCAGCCCATCGCGGCGAGCCGGTGGATTTCCTTGACGGATTCGTCGGCGTCGTAGAACGGGATGATGCCGAGGGGGATGAAGCGTCCGGGGTGGGTGTCGGGGACTTCCCCGACCACCCAGTCGTTGAAGGCTTTGAGGGCTGCAAGGGAGAGTTTCTTGTCGGGCAGGGTGGCGAGGTGGGTGCCTGCGAAGCCCGGGAAGGTGGCGAACAGGGTGGCGGCGAGGGTGCCGTTGGCGTCCATGTCGCGCACGCGCATGTCCATGTCGTAGACGCCGGGCCGCATTTCGGCGTAGCCGGTGGGGTCCATGCCCCATTCTTCCTTGGGCCAGGAAACGACGGCGTTGAGGCCGGAGCTGCCGACGACAGAACCCTGGAACAGCCATGCCTCGACGTTGGGGTTGCGGGGATGGGCGGTCAGCGTCGGGGCTTGGTCCATGAGGCTCTTCGGAAAGTGCTTCTCGAAGATGTCTCGGGGTTCGACCACGTGGTCGTCGATGCTGACCATCACCATGTCATCGATATTCATCGAAAATCCTCTCGTGAGCCTGCGGGACGAGACGCCGCAGCAGTGCGGGGCGGGCGGCAATTCGGTCGGGCCGAGAATTCGTGCTGCGGAGCTGCGCCCACGGTGTGCGTCCGGACGGACCGGGTCGGCCGTCCGGTGTGTGACGAGAATCTCCTTACTGCTTTTCGAGAAGACTAATCTCACGGGGTTGCGCCCGCAAGATCGGGAGGGGCCCGGCGTTGTAGGCCGGATGGCGCGCAGCCGAGGTGATTCGCAGGGTGTCTACGAATGTGATCCTTGCCACATGAGTGAAGGCACCCTATTCTCACAATCCAGAATTACATTCCAGATTCGAAGAGTGGGACCTGTGTTCTTCGTTCCCCCGACGAGAGGGTGAAATGCTCCGATCGAAACGTGTGCTTGCAGTGGTGGCGGTGGCATGCGCCACCGCACTGATCTCGACGTCCTGTGGTGGCAACGGTGCCGACAACTCCGGAATGGGAACTTCCGGTTCAGGGGGGCTCGAAGAAACGGCAGACCCGGTGGCGGGTGGCTCTCTCGATGTCATCCAGATGGGTGAGCCGCGCAGCCTCGACCCTGCCGCGTTGTCGAACACCTATGCGCATCAGCCCGCTCTGGGCAACGCCCTCTACGGCTCGCTGATCGTCAACGATCTCGAGACGCAGGAGATCGAATATGTGATGGCCACCGACTTCGCCAGCACCGATGGGGGCGCGACCTTCACCCTCACTCTGCGTCCGGACCTCACGTTCACCGACGGCACACCGTTCGATGCCGCCGCGGTCAAGTACAACTGGGACCGGCTTCGTGATCCGTCTCTCGGCTCCACTGCGATCCGGGTGGCGGGTCAGATCGCTGGAGTCGAGGTGAAGGATCCCACGACGGTGTCGGTCGCGCTCGTGAGCCCCAACCCGCACTTCCCGCAGAGCATGCTCACCACCTCGCTGAACTGGATCGCCTCGCCGACCGCTCTCGAGAAGGGGCGTGAGGCATTCGACGAGAACCCGGTCGGGGCCGGCCCGTTCACCTTGGTCGATTGGGTCCGTCAGGGTGCGATCGAACTGGAGAAGAACCCGAACTACTGGGACGCACCCAAGCCGTATCTCGACACGCTGCGGATAACCACCGTGGCGGATACGAGCCAGCGATTCAATGCCGTCTCGACCGGCACCGCAGACCTGGCATCGGAGGCCAGTTGGGCCACACTCGACAAGGCCGAGCAGGCGGGTGTGGGCACCGAGCTCGTGCCCACCGGCGGTGGCCAGATCATGGTGATGAACACAGCCCGCGCGCCGTTCGACGATGTCAGGGCCAGGCAGGCGGTCTCCATGGCCGTCGACCGCGATGCCTTGAACTCCGTGGTCTACAACGGAGTCGGGGAGGTCGCGGAGTACCTGTTCGTGGACGGTTCGCCGTTCTTCGAGGACGTTCCGTTGTGGACACACGACAAGGATGCCGCCCAGGCACTGTTCGATGAACTGGCGGCCGACGGCAAACCGCTGTCGTTCACCTTCCTGTCCTATCCGACGCAGGAGTCCCGGGCGGCGGGCGAGGCGCTGCAAGCGCAGCTGAAAGCCTTCGACAATGTCGAGGTCGCAGTCGAGGTCGCGGACTATTCCACACTCACGGCCCGCGCGGGTAACCGTGACTTCGACATGATCATCTCGTCCGCGATCGTCCAGGACCCGGACTACGCGCTGTGGACCGCCTTCCACGGTGATTCGCCCGGAAACTTCTCCGGCCTCGACGACCCTGCACTCAACGACGCGTTGGACGCCGGTCGTCTCGCGGAGTCGGACGAGGAGCGCAAGGCTGCGTACAGCACCGTCCAGGCCCGGTTGGCCGAACTCGTGCCGGGTGTGTGGTACATCAAGGCGTCGCCTTCCGTCCTGTACGGCGAGAACGTGCACGGGATCGATCTGTACACCCTCGGCGCGCCGCGACCGGAAGAACTCTGGGTGACGGAGTAGTCATGAAGTTGACTTCGGCGCGACATGCGCTCGTCACAGGTGGCGCAAGTGGAATCGGTCTCGGCATCGCCGATGCATTGTCAGGACACGGTATTTCGGTGACCATCGCAGATATCGACGAGCGAACTCGAAAGTCGGTGGTCGCGACGCGGAGCGACGGCTTCCGTGGTGTTGCTCGCGGTGCCCGAATCCGGGGCGTTGCACTCGATGTCCGTGATCGCGACGCATGGGCGCGGGCCAAGGAGGATTCGGAAGCCGCGTTCGGACCTGTCGACATTCTCGTCAACAACGCGGGTATCGGCTTCAACGGGCCGTCCGTCGTCGATATGGAGCGGGCCACGTTCGACACCCTTGTCGACATAGATCTGATGGGGGTATTCAACGGGGCGGCCACTTTCGGGGCAGAAATGCGGGAGCGGGGAGTCGGGCACATGGTCAACACCGCGTCGGTGATGGGCCTGCTCGCGGGCGCGCCGGGGCGAGGTGCATACAGTGCTGTGAAGGCGGCGGTGGTCGCGTTGTCCGAGGCCATGAGAGTGGAGATGGAGCCGCACGGCGTGGGTGTCTCGGTGCTGTGCCCGGGGCTGGTGAGGTCGAATCTCGATGCCAGCACCCTTCGGATCGGTGGACATGTCGAGGATGCCAGTGCGATCAAGGGCTCCGGGGACATCGGAATGGAGCCGCTGGTGGCCGGTGAACTCGTGGCGCGGGGGATCGAGCAGAACCTGCCGTACATCATCACACATCCGCACTATCTCGATCATCTACAGGCGCGGACGGAGGCGATCCTGGCCGCCGTTGTGCCGGTCACCGGATAAACCCGCCTTCAGAAATAGACAAGCATTCTTGACATTTTGTGTCAAGAATGCTTGTCTTTTCGGTGTGACCGGTACGCCGAGGGACAACAGGGTCCGTGAGTTCCGCAAGAAGATGCGGATCACGCAGGCCGAGCTCGGTGCGCAGGTCGGCGTCAGCCGACAGAGCATCGTGTCGACGGAAAAGGGCGACTACGCGCCCAGTGTCTACCTTGCGTTGCGGCTCGCGCGGAACCTTGGAACCACCGTCGAAGAACTGTTCCCACTGACCGAGGAGGAGCCGTGATGGCCGTGCTCATGAAAGCTGCCCGCACCGTCGGCGATCTGGACGACGAGTTCTACCACGATGAACGTCAGCGTGATGTGTGGAACGAGGCCTCGGCGGTGGGATTCCAACTGGCGCAATGGGCTGCCCTCGTCGGTGGTGCGCTGCTTCCGTGGCTCGCCGGTCGTATCGGCGCGCAGATTGCGATAGGTGTTCTCGCCGTGTGGTTCGTGATCTCGATGGCGGTGATCATGTACGCGCGCGCCTGCGATGTCGACATCTACGCTACGGCGAAGACCTGGCGTCCGCGGACGATCATGGCGGCCCTCGTCTATCTCGCAGGCATCGCCGGAATCTACGCGCGGTTGTCCACCCCGCTCGATCAGGATCCGGCGACGTGGGCCGGGCTGATCGTCGGAGGGCTGGTGGGCGGCGGCGCCGCGGTCGCCGTGATCGTGTGGCACCGGCGCCGCGAGCGTCGTCGCCAGGAAGACGAGGATGCCCGCGATCTGGCGGATCTCTAGTCGATCGGTCAGATCCGGCTCAGCGCGGCGACCGTGAACTCGGTGAGCAGGTCGCCGAGGCGGACTCGACCAGAAACGCGACGGTCGGTCAGCCGATCGATCCACTCTCCCGGCGGTAGCGCCAGCACCGTATCGCCCCAGCCGTGCGTTCCGAGCGAAACGGTATGTCGCGAGGCCACCGCAACCACATCGACGTCGTCGGCATCTCGGCCGCGACCGTACGCGAGCATGTGGTGCGCCGCGGGACCGGTGGCCCGCAGTGGTACGTAGGCGCCGCCGACGAAACTGGCAGGTCTGTCGCGGCGCAGTTGTAGCGCGGCACGGACCACAGCGAACTTCGCCGGTACCTCGCCGGAGCGCAGCAGACGTCGCCGTTCGACGTAGTCGACGGGTCGGCGGTTGTCGGGATCGACCAGTGAATCGCTCCACAGTTCGGTGCCCTGGTAGATGTCCGGGATCCCGGGCCCGAGAAGCTGGAGAAGCTTCTGGCCCAGCGCATCCGATGACGAATGCGGCTCCAGGCCGGCGACGAACTCGGACATTCCGGCACCGCACGGGCCGTCGCACACGGCATCGAGCCAAGCCAGAACCGCACCTTCGAACTCGACATCCACCTCCGTCCACGATGTGCGGGTGCCGTTTTCCCGCAACGCCTTCCGGAGGTAGTCACGCAAGCGAGTGCGCAGTGAATCGGTGACGACGCCGTCGACCGGCCAGACGCCGAACAGCGTCTGCCAGAGGAACGCTCCGATCGCCAGGTCAGGGCTCGGTGCCACCGTCTCCCACTCCGTGACACAGTCGGCCCAAAGCCGCGGCACCTGCGACAGGACGCCGATACGCGCGCGGACATCCTCACTGCGTTTGGTGTCGTGCGTCGACAACGCGGTCATCGCCCGCGGCCATGAGCGTGCGCGCTGAGCCCACAGGAGGTGGAACTCGCTCGGATCGAGACCGAAGCGTCCAGGAGTCCCTCCTACCTCCTGCAGGGAGATCAGGCGGGCCGCGCGATAGAACAGGCAATCCTCCACGGCTTTCGCGGTTGCAGCGCCGCATACCTGGCCGAACCGTGCGGCCGAGTCGGGATCCGTGGCCAATGCCTGAACCAAGACCTCCAGGGCGGGCTCCAACGCGGTGTCGCTGCGTCCCACCCGGCCGACGATGCGCGGCAACAGTGTGCTCAACGGCGCGTAGTCGGCTCGGTACACCGGGACCTGCGGCACCACCGCAATCACGGCGTCACGTACGGCGGTGTCGGTGAGTGCAGGGTCGGTGTGTGCAGGGTCGGTGCCCGCGGTGTTGCCGGTCGCACGCAGGATCGTCCGCACGAGACGATGAATCTCCGCCGCAAGTCCTGTCTCGAGTACGTGCTGCCCCAGCAGATGCTCCTGCGTCTGCACCCACTCCGCGTCGCCGTCGGCGCCGGTGAATGTGCGCGAGAGCGCGCTCAGCTCACCCTCGCCCTGCGGATCGACGAACACCGCGGCAAGTTCGTTGAGCGCGTCATAGCCGGTGGTGCCATCCACGGGAAGTGTCGCGTCGAGGGGTTCGCCCTCGGCGAGGATCTTCTCGATCACGAGCCATCGGTCGGGGCCGATCAGCTCGCGGAGCCGCCGGAGATAGCCCGAGGGATCCGCCAGACCGTCGGGATGATCGACACGAATGCCGTCGATCAGATCGTCCGAGATCCACGACGCGACCTGGGCATGCACCGCATCGAAGACTGCGGGATCCTCCACCCGGACTGCGGCAAGGTCGCTGACGGTGAAGAATCGCCGGTACCCGATCAGACCCGAATTCCACGGCACCAGCCGGTACGACTGGCGATCGTGGATCTCGGCCGCCGTGCCGGAATCGGTGCCCGGTGCGATGGGAAACCGCTTGTCGTAGTAGGCGAGCGTCGGCTCCGTGCCGGATCTGTCGACCGTGCACTCGCGCGCGTCGTCGCCCGAAGCCAGAACGGGCAACGCGATCCTGCCGTCCGCGCCGTTGTCGGCCGCAGTATCGAAGTCGAAGAACTCCGCGTACTCGGACTCGCTGCCGTGGCGGAGAGCATCCCACCACCAGAGATTCTGACGTGCGTCGGCGACACCGACGTGGTTGGGGACGATGTCGACTATCAACCCCATGCCGCGTGCCCGTGCGGCATCGGCCAGTGCTACGAGTCCGGAACGTCCGCCGAGCCCGCCCGAGACCGTGCTCGGATCCACCACGTCGTACCCGTGAGCGGAACCGTCCGCCGCGGTGAGCACCGGCGACAGATACAGGTGGGAGACGCCCAGGGCGGCGAGGTAGTCGACCAGATCCACCGCGTCGGCGAAGGTGAACGCGTCGGGACGCATCTGCAGGCGGTAGGTGGCCGTCAGCGGGACCGGGTTCGCCGCACCAGTGGTCACCGGAGTGGCGTTCATGCCGTCTTCCTCAGGACGAGCACCGAACGAGCTTGCACGGCCACCGATTCCCCGGCCGCAACCGTGGCCGGGTCGCATCGGCCGTCTGCAATATCGGTGTCGAGGGTCAGTGTCCATTCCTGCGCATGCGGCCCATCGGGGGTGACGAAGTCGAGCGGTTCGTCATGTGCGTTGAAACAGAGGAGGAACGAGTCGTCGACGACCCGCTGACCCCGCTGATCGGGTTCCGGAATGCCTTCGCCGTTGAGGACGACGGACAGAGACTTTCCGAATCCGCTGTCCCAGTCTTCCGGCGTCATCTCGTCGCCGGCGGGGGTGAGCCATGCGATGTCGCGGGATTGGTCGCCGCTGCGGATCGGACCTCCTTCGAAGAACCTGCGACGCCGGAACACCGGATGCTCCGTGCGCAACGCGATGACGTTGCGCGTGAACTCCAGCAGGTCGGCGTTCGTCTCGGCGAGTGTCCAGTCCATCCAAGACAATTCGTTGTCCTGGCAGTACACGTTGTTGTTGCCGTTCTGGGTGCGGCCGATCTCATCTCCATGCGCGATCATCGGAGTACCCTGCGACAACATCAATGTCGCGAGGATGTTGCGTTGCTGGCGCGCGCGGAGCTCGAGGACCTCCGGGTCGTCGGTCGGCCCCTCGACACCGCAGTTCCACGAGCGGTTGTGCGACTCGCCGTCGCGGTTGTCCTCGCCGTTGGCGTCGTTGTGCTTCTCGTTGTAGGACACCAGATCCGCGAGCGTGAATCCGTCGTGCGCGGTGACGAAGTTGATCGAGGCACTCGGACGCCTCCCGGTGTCCTCGTAGAGATCGGATGACCCCGTCAGCCGCGACGCGAACTCGCCGAGTGTCGCGGGCTCGCCGCGCCAATAGTCGCGCACCGTGTCGCGATACTTTCCGTTCCACTCGGTCCATAGTCCAGGGAAGTTCCCGACCTGGTAGCCGCCTTCGCCGACGTCCCACGGCTCGGCGATGAGCTTGACCTGCGACACCACCGGATCCTGTTGGACCAGGTCGAAGAATGCGGACAACCTGTCGACGTCGTGCAGTTCACGCGCGAGCGTCGACGCGAGATCGAATCGGAACCCATCGACGTGCATCTCGGTGACCCAGTACCGGAGCGAGTCCATGATCAGCTGGAGAGTGTGGGGGTGTCGGGCGTTGAGACTGTTTCCGGTTCCGGTGTAGTCCATGTAGTGGGTTTTGTCGTCCTCGACGAGCCGGTAGTAGGCGGCGTTGTCGATGCCACGGAACGAGATCGTCGGCCCGAGATGGTTGCCTTCGGCGGTGTGGTTGTAGACGACGTCGAGGATGACCTCGATACCGGCTTCGTGGAAGGTGCGCACCATCGCCTTGAATTCGGCGACGGCTCCGCTCGGTTTCGAGGCCGACGAATACGCGGCATGAGGGGCGAAGAACCCGAAGGTGTTGTACCCCCAGTAGTTACTCAGTCCCTGGTCGCGCAGCGTCTGGTCGTGCATGAACTGGTGCACCGGCATCAGTTCGATTGCGGTGACGCCGAGTAGGAGCAGGTGCTCGATGACTGCGGGGTGAGCGAGACCGGCGTAGGTGCCGCGCAGGTAGTCCGGGACCTCGGGGTGGGTGGCGGTCATGCCCTTCACATGGGCTTCGTAGATGACCGTCTCATGGTAGGGACGACGCGGATGTCGATCGGACGCCCAGTCGAAGAACGGATTGATCACGACGGTGGTCATCGTGTGGCCGAGCGAATCGAGCCGGGGGAGGCCGTCGCCCGAATCCTGTTCGTCCCCGTCGTCCCCGGGGCTGTCCGCCTGCGGATCGTCGCCGGTGCCGATGGACGATCCTGTCTCTGCCCCGGACTCCGGTGCCGGTCCGGATTCAGGAGCTGTGCCCCGGCTGTCGGGGTCCGTACCGGGCAGCGTGTACGAGTACAGGGACGGGTCGTCGTCGAAACCGCCGTCGAATGCCTTGCCGTATGGGTCCAGCAGTAATTTGCTCGGGTCGCATCGATGCCCCGCGGCAGGGTCGAACGGACCGTACACGCGGTAGCCGTAGCGCTGGCCGGGTGAGACGGTCGGGAGATACGCGTGCCACACGTATCCGTCGACCTCGTCGAGCGCGATCCGTTTCTCGGTCCCATCGCGGTCGATCAGACACAATTCGACCTTCTCGGCAACCTCAGAGAACAGAGCGAAGTTGGTGCCTGCACCGTCGTAGGTGGCTCCCAGCGGGTAGGGGTGGCCGGGCCACACCGGAACGGGCTCCGCCGCATCCCGGGTGGTGTTGCTGTCGCTGGGCTCCATGGCTGCTCAGCGTAATGCCAGAAGATGCGGCTCACCCACCGGAGCGAGTTCGCTCACCACCACCCGGTCGCAGGACCGAGTTGACGGCCCAGGTCGGGCGTCAATGTCCGCACGTAGGTGGTCGTGAGATGGTCGTCGTCGCGATAGACGAGTACGTTGCCCTCGACGACGCGGCACACTTGTTGTCGGCACAACGAATCGGTCAGATCTATCAACGTCACCGACGGAAGGTGCGCCGCGGCGGCAAGGGCCGGGTCGACCGGATCGAGCGCGGCAGCGCGGTCGATGCCGCACGACTCGGAAGTGCCGCCCGACGCCAGACAGTCCGAGGCGTTGTACTGGACCTCGTCGTCGATGAGCCACGGATTGTCGCGAATCGCTACCACGGGGATGCCGTAGTCGGCGAGCGTCTCCCACAATTCCACGTACCAGAACGGAGTGAAGTCGCCCGGTCCTTCCCCTGGGTCCTTCGTCCTGGTCGAGGTGGTGAACAGCACGTCGGGCGGATATGCCGCCAGTTCGGCAAGCACCTTCACCGACCAGGAGTCGCATTCGAAGGTCGGGGAATCCTCGGTCAGCTCGGTTGCGGGATCGGACAACGGGCAACCGACTTTGAGATAGGTGTCGAGGCGGAAGCCGTGCTCGCGGCCGAGCTCATCGAGCGCCGCGAGCCAGTGCTCGGAGTGCGAACCTCCGGCGAGCACCATGCGACGCGTCGACATCGGGTCGCCGTAGACACAGGTCAAGGCGTCACGGTTGGTGTGCTGCGCGATGCAGCCGTCGATGGTCGCGGGCGGAAGATCGTCGGCGGCCACGATCAGAGGCGGGTATACAGGCTGGTACTCGACCTCGGGCAGTCCGATCGCCGCCGCGCCGGGGTAGAGAGCCGGATCGGGGCGGGCGGAGTGAGAGAAATGACTCACAGTGCGATCGATATGGACGGTCCACCAGGTCGTGCCCGCGATGAGCGCAACACCGATCAGGGCGAGACCTGCAACCAAGGTGGTGCGCCACCGTCCCGGAACCGAGCGCCGGATCGGCGTCTCGATGAACCGCGTCGTGGCTTCGGCGAGGACGACGGAGATACCGATCACGGCCAGTCCGCCGACGAGTCCGACCGAGGGGCGGTCGCGTACCAGCAGGTAGCCGATCAGCACGGGCCAATGCCACAGATACAGCGCGTACGCAATGCTTCCGAGACGGATCAGCGGCGGCGACGACAGGAATCTCGAGGTGGGGGTGTCGGGTCCCGTGGCGCCGGGGACTGCTCCCGCAACGACCAACGCCATTGCCGCCCCCACCGGCACCAACGCCCACGGACCAGGGAAGAGGGCGTTTCCGTTGAGAGCGAAGCCGCACGCGAAAAGAATCGCAAGCCCTGCGATACCCAACGCGGATCGAACGAATTTCGGTGCCCGCACCCACGGCACGACACACACCAGGACGGCGCCGAGCGTCAGTTCCCACACTCGGGCCGCGCTGTCGTAGTACGTCCACGATTGCGGGGTCGTGGAGAACGACGCGTACGCCAGCGAGGCCACGGTGATGAGCGACAGGAGCACGGTCAGCGGCACGCGGACGGGAATCTGCGCCCGCCGCAGCAACCACGCAGAGGCGAAGACCACGATCAGTGCCGCGAGATAGAACTGTCCCTGCACCGCGATCGACCACAGGTGTTGCAGGGGGCTGACCATGGGATCGGCAGCGAGATAGTCGCTTGCGGTGCGCGCCAGTTCCCAGTTCTGCACGAACAGCAACGACGCGCGTGTCTGTTCTGCGACCCGGTTCCACTGGGGGAACGGGAGCAGAATGAGTGCGGCGATCGTGGTGCCCGCCAGGACGAGAACGAGCGGTGCGAGTAGCCGACGCCCGACCCGCCGCAACACGGGCCTCGGATCGAGCGGTGCACCCGACTCCGCGACCCGGAGCAAGGAGCCGACGAAGAAGAAGCCGGACAGCGCGAGGAATACATCGACGCCGCCGGATACGCGCCCGAACCAGACGTGGAAGACCACCACCAAGGCGATTGCGAGTCCGCGGACACCGTCGAGATCGGCGCGATAGCCGGGGCGAGCAGACGCTGGGGCGCCACTGGTGCTCACGGCTGATTGCGACGTATGGACGGACATGGTGCTGGCAGTACCCCTGGTGCGTGTGGGCTCGGCGGCCGGCTCATCCGTCGAGCTGTTCTTGTGAGCAAGCTTCACACGAACCTAGGCAGACTACGGGGTGCAGTTCAGTGATCACCAACCGCTTACAGTCGGATGCGTGTCATCTACCACATCTTCCGCCGCTCGTATCGCGTCTCTCGACGCAGCGCACCTCTGGCATCCGTACGGTGCGTTCCCTCCGTCGACCGAACCGCTCGTGGTCGACCACGCGCATGGCGCGCGGCTCGTCCTGGCCGACGGGCGTGAGCTCGTCGATGGAATGAGCTCATGGTGGGCGACGGTGCACGGTTACCGGCACCCGGCGCTCGACCGCGCTGTCACCGAGCAGTTGTCCAAGATGAGCCACGTGATGTTCGGCGGACTGACGCACGCGCCTGCGGCGCGTCTGGCCGAACTGTTGGTGGAGATCACGCCGGAGGGACTCGACAAGGTGTTTCTCGCCGACTCGGGCTCCGTGTCGGTCGAGGTCGCAATCAAGATCGCGTTGCAGTATCAGCGCGCAATCGGGACACCTGCGCGGCATCGCCTGCTCACATGGCGTGGCGGCTACCACGGCGACACCTTCGCGCCGATGAGCGTGTGCGATCCCGAAGGCGGCATGCATTCGATGTGGACGGACGTGCTCGCGCAGCAGGTGTTCGCACCTGCGCCACCGGCCGAGTTCGACGAGGCATACGTCGAGACCTTCGAATCGATCCTCACCGAGCATGCCGACGAACTCGCTGCGGTGATCGTGGAACCGGTCGTGCAGGGGGCCGGTGGAATGCGTTTCCACGACCCCGCCTATCTGCGTGAACTTCGCCGCATGTGCGATGAGCACGGTGTACTGCTGATCTTCGACGAGATCGCGACCGGATTCGGCCGCACCGGCGAGCTGTTCGCTGCGGACCACGCAGGTGTGTCGCCGGACATCCTGTGTGTCGGCAAGGCCCTCACCGGTGGCTACCTGACCTTGGCAGCTGTCCTGTGTACGTCGGCGATTGCCGAGACGATCAGCGCGGGAGAAGGCGGCGGCGTCATGCACGGCCCGACCTTCATGGGCAATCCACTCGCGTGCGCTGTGGCGGTCGCATCCACAGAGCTGTTGCTCGCACGCGACTGGCGTGGCGAGGTCGGCGCGCTGGCAGCGGGACTCGAAGCCGGTCTCGCGCCTGCGCGGGATCTACCCGGTGTTGTCGACGTCCGGGTTCTCGGGGGAATCGGCGTAGTGGAACTCGCCGACCCCGTGGACATGCGTGCTGCAACCGATGCGGCAGTCGGCGCCGGAGTGTGGCTCCGGCCGTTCCGCAACCTCGTCTACGCCATGCCGCCGTATGTGTGCACTGCCGGCGACGTGGCACAGATCTGCGACGGCATGCTCGCCGCCGCCCGCAGCTGACCGCGACGATCGCTCGAACGCACCGTGGTGGTCATGGCCGGGTTCCAGTGGGCCTCCACTCGACTACTTGAACGGTGTTCAAGTATGGTGCCGACCATGACTGCAACCGCTGCGCTCGCGTGGCTCGACACCGCCGCCGAGACTCGGCGCCGCGATGGACTGCACCGAGACCTGATTCCACGCACGCCCTCGGCGAGGGTCGTCGATCTCGCCTCCAACGACTATCTCGGACTCGTCCGCCATCCCGAGGTGCTCGCGGGCGCCACTGCCTCGCTACGTCGCTGGGGCGGGGGCGCCACCGGGTCCAGACTGGTCACCGGAACCACGGCCGAACACGAACTGCTCGAACGTGAACTCGCGGAGTTCATCGGTGCCGAGACCGGGCTGGTGTTCTCCAGCGGCTACGCCGCCAATCTCGGTGCGGTCACGGCGCTCGCGGGACGCGACACCCTCGTCGTATCCGACGCCGGATGTCACGCCTCCCTCGTCGATGCGTGCCGATTGTCGCGCTCACGCATCCAGGTGGTTCCGCACAACGACGTCGACGCCGTTGCTGCGGCCCTCGCTACACGCACCGAATCCCGCGCACTCGTTCTCACCGACTCGGTGTTCAGCGCAGAAGGAGATCTCGCGCCGCTGCTCGCATTGCACAAGGTGTGCCGCGAGCACTGCGCGATACTGCTCGTCGACGAGGCCCACGGGGTGGGGGTTCGCGGCGCAGGCGGCCGCGGACTGGTCCACGAGGTGGGCCTCGCCGGCGAGCCGGATGTGATCGTGACGGCGACACTGTCGAAATCGCTCGCTTCCCAGGGTGGCATGGTGCTCGCCGATGCCCGCGTCCGGGAACACCTCATCGACACTGCCCGCACCTTCATCTTCGACACCGGTCTCGCGCCCGCCGCAGTCGGCGCTGCGCGAGGTGCTCTGAAGGTGCTCCGCGCCGAGCCGGAACGGAAAGGGGCGGTTCTGGACCGGGCACGTCACCTTGCCGCCACGACGGCGGCGGCAGTCCCGGAATCGGCCGTCGTCTCGGTGATCCTCGGCGATCCCCACGTTGCGGTCGGTGCCGCCCGCGAGTGCCGTGAGCGGGGCCTGCACGTCGGCTGCTTCCGTCCGCCGTCGGTGCCTGCCGGAACGTCGCGGCTTCGGCTGACCGCCCGCGCCGACCTCACCGGCGACGACCTGGAGTTGATCGACCAGGTGCTCACCGACGTCCTGGCGGGAGCGCGGTCGTGAGCATGTTGTGCGTGACGGGCACCTCGACCGATGTCGGGAAGACCGTGGCGACCGCCGCACTGGCGGCGCTCGCGCTGGCGTCGGGAAAAACCGTGGCAGTGTGCAAGCCCGCGCAGACCGGAATGGCAGACGGGGAACCCGGAGATCTGCGCGAGATCGAACGGCTCACCGGGTCGAGGGTCGATGTTCTCGAACTTGCTCGCTACCCGGAACCACTCGCGCCCGACACCGCGGCGCGCCGAAGCGGTCGCCCGCCCCTGGAACTCGCCGATGTCGTCCAGGCGATCAGAGGACTCGACGCGACCCACGACCTGACCCTCGTCGAAGGCGCTGGGGGAGTGCTCGTGCGACTCGGCGCCGACGGATTCACTCTCGCCGACGTCGCGGCCGCGTTGGAAGCGCCCGCGGTGATCGTGGCGACGCCCGGGCTCGGCACTCTCAATCACACCGCGCTCACGGTTGCTGCTCTGCGTGCCGCAGGGGTGGACTGCGCCGGGGTGATCGTCGGATCGTGGCCGGCCGAACCGGGTCTCGCGGAACGGTGCAACCTCGACGACCTTCCCGATGTGGCGGGGGCTCCATTGCTCGGCCGCATTCCCGAGTACAGCGGCAGGCTCGCGCCCGAGAATTTCCGTGCCGGTGCTCGGACTTGGTTCGACGAACGACTGCAGACCGTGGTGGGCAATCCTCTGCGCGCCTGACTTTGACGAACGAACCGTTCAGCCGGGCTTGTGAGCGAGGATCCGGAAGCAGATGCCGCGCAGACCGGTTCGGTCGACTGTGTCGATGACGAAGCCCGCATCCTCGAGGTAGGGGACAGGGTCACGCACGAGATTGTCGGCCATGAACTTCAGGGTCAAGGGCTCGATCGCGCGCATGATCCGGGTCAGGAGCCGATTGGTGGAGGGGCCGTGTTCGACGAGCACGAATCGGCCCTGCGGCACGAGCACCCGCATGGCTTCGGCGCAGGCCGCTGCGGGATCGGGGATCGTGCAATACGACAGGGTCGAGACTACGGTGTCGACCGACTCGTCCTCGAGGTCCAATGCCTGAGCGTCGCCTCGTCGCACCTCGCAGTGCGCGAGCCCGTGATCGGCGATGCGCTGCTGCGCGTGTGCGAGCATCCCCGATGAGAGGTCGATCCCTGTCACCGCAGTGACATCCGGACTGTACAGCGGAAGATTCAGTCCCGTACCGACCGCAATCTCGAGGACGCGTCCCGAGGCGTGTCCGACGGCCCACTTGCGTGGATTTCCGAGCAGCCGTCGCTCCGAGAGCCGGATCTGCCTGTCGTATCTCGGTGCTGTCGCGTCGAAGAGCTCAGCGATTCGGGCGTTGTCGGGTCTTGTCACGGAGGTCCTCCACTCGGTGGCGCGAAACCACGTTCGGTGACGGCGGATCTATCGTACTGTGAAGGATGTCACATCGTCGGCCGGCGTCGACGTGCCGACCGCTGGGTCCGGAGGTACGGATGTCCACCACCGAAATGCGGGAAATGCAACGCACTATCGGTCACCTGCGTCAATGCGTCGGTTCGCTGCGCTCACGCTATGGCGACGTTGCCGCAGTGCAGCGGCTTTCGAACGATCTCGAACGACTCGACATCGACGCGCGTGACCTCGCGCAGCGACCGCCGGCCGAGGTCCAGGCACTTTCGGGTGAACGGATTCCGGTTCCCAACGAGCCGTACGACGACTCGTTGTTCCGCGGGGCGGATGTGGACGACGAAGGCCTCGGCGGACTGCACGGAGATCGGTGAACGCGCCGGCGGCGGGGGGAGTGCGATCGGCTACCCGCGCCCGGATCGCGGCTCGAACGCTCCGAACGGACCGGTGGTGGCAGACACCGCTGCTGACCGTTGCCGGTCTTCTGATCTTCATCGTCTACGCCACGGTGCGCTCGTTCGTCCGCTCGTCATACTACGTCGAGGACTACCACTATCTGACGCCGTTCTACTCGCCGTGTGTGAGTGACTCGTGTGTCGAAGGGGCCCGGCACTTCGGTACCTGGGTCGGCGAACTCCCGATGTGGATACCCCTCGCATTCCTGTCGTTGCCGTTCCTGCTCGGCTTCCGGCTGACTTGCTATTACTACCGCAAGGCCTACTACAGATCGTTCTGGCTGGCGCCTGCCGCATGCGCGGTCGCGGAACCGCATGCCCGCTATACGGGCGAGACGCGGCTTCCGCTGATCCTGCAGAATGCGCACCGCTACTTCTTCTACGCGGGTGTCGTCATCTCCCTGATCAACACCTACGACATGGTGGTGGCGTTCCAGAGCCCGAGTGGGTTCGGGTTCGGTCTCGGAAACGTGATCCTGCTGGTCAACGTGATCCTCCTGTGGGGATACACGTTGTCGTGTCACTCATGTCGGCACGTCACTGGAGGACGGCTCAAACACTTCTCGGAACACCCTGTGCGGTACAGGATCTGGACGTTCGTATCGAAGCTCAACACCCGGCACATGCAGTTCGCGTGGATCACACTGGGCACCCTGATGATCACGGACTTCTACATCATGCTCGTGGCCAGCGGAACCATCTCGGACCTGCGGTTCGTCGGCTGACGAACGGTCCGGACACACGTCGACACAGGGGAGGTCACGGATGGCGGAAGTCGAACGGCACAAGGTCGACGTGGTGGTGATCGGGGCAGGCGGAGCCGGACTGCGCGCCGTCATCGAGGCCCGTCAGCGGGGCCTCTCCGTCGCGGTCGTGTGCAAATCCCTGTTCGGCAAGGCCCACACCGTCATGGCCGAAGGCGGGTGTGCGGCCGCCATGGGCAACGCCAATTCGCACGACTCGTGGCAGGTGCACTTTCAGGACACGATGCGGGGCGGCAAGTTCCTCAACAACTGGCGGATGGCCGAACTGCATGCGCGAGAAGCCCCCGACCGGGTGTGGGAACTCGAAACCTACGGGGCGTTGTTCGACCGTACCCCCGACGGGCGCATCAGTCAGCGAAACTTCGGTGGGCACACCTACCCACGCCTCGCGCACGTCGGCGACCGCACCGGCCTCGAACTGATCCGCACCATGCAGCAGAAGATCGTGTCGTTGCAGCAGGAGGATCGCGCCGAGTACGGCGACTACGAGGCGCGGGTGAAGGTCTACGCCGAATGCACGATCACCGAGCTGCTGAAGGATCCCGAGGGGCGCATCGCCGGGGCCTTCGGATACTGGCGCGAGACCGGACGGTTCGTGTTGTTCGAGGCTCCCGCTGTCGTCGTGGCAACCGGCGGTATCGGCAAGTCCTGGAAGGTGACCTCCAACTCGTGGGAGTACACCGGCGACGGGCATGCCCTCGCGCTTCGGGCAGGCGCCGCGCTGATCAACATGGAGTTCGTCCAGTTCCATCCGACCGGCATGATCTGGCCGCCCAGCGTGAAAGGGATTCTCGTCACCGAAGGCGTGCGCGGAGACGGCGGGGTCCTGAAGAACACCGACGGAGATCGCTTCATGTTCTCGTACATCCCGCCGGTGTTCAAAGGCCAGTACGCCGAGACGGAGGAGGAAGCCGACCGCTGGTACGACGATCAGGAGAACAATCGCCGCACACCCGACCTGCTGCCACGTGACGAGGTGGCCCGCGCGATCAACTCCGAGGTCAAAGAAGGGCGCGGGACACCCCACGGTGGTGTCTTCCTCGACATCGCATCCCGGATGCCCGCAGCCGAGATCATGCGGCGACTGCCGTCGATGCACCACCAGTTCAAGGAACTCGCGGACGTCGACATCACCGCCGAGGCGATGGAGGTCGGACCCACCTGCCACTACGTCATGGGCGGGATCGAGGTCGATCCGGATACCGGTGCCGCATCGGTGCCGGGTCTGTTCGCCGCCGGGGAGTGCTCCGGAGGAATGCACGGTTCGAACCGGCTCGGCGGCAACTCGCTGTCGGATCTGCTGGTGTTCGGCCGGCGAGCGGGCCTCGGTGCGGCCGACTACGTGCTGGGACTGAGCTCCCGACCCAGGGTCTCCGATGATGATGTCACCGCAGCGTCGCGCGTCGCGTTGGTTCCCTTCGACGCAGCCGATGATGAACCCGGGACTCCCGGCGCCGTCGAGAATCCGTACACCCTGCACACCGAGCTTCAGCAGTCGATGCACGACCTCGTGGGGATCATCCGCCGCGCCGACGAGATCGAGCGTGCGCTCGGCGAACTGCAGACGCTGCGCGCCAGAATTCGCCGTGTCGCAGTGGAGGGACACCGGCAGTTCAATCCCGGCTGGCATCTCGCGGTCGACCTGCGCAACATGCTGCTGGTGTGTGAATGTGTGGCCCAGGCCGCCTTGCGACGCACCGAAAGTCGTGGTGGCCACACCCGCGACGACCATCCGTCGATGGACCCGCAGTGGCGTCGCACCCTCCTCGTGTGCCGTGTGAGCGGTGGCGATCCCGTGATTCCCGATGTGTCGGTGACCGCGCATCTGCAGGAGGCGATGCGCCCGGATCTGCTCGAACTGTTCGACATCGACGAACTCGGGAAGTACTACACCGACGAGGAACTCGCGGACCATCCGGGACGGAAGGGCTGACATGGGTTATCGAGCGGCGTTCAGGATATGGCGCGGGGATGTCGGCGGCGGCGACCTTCAGGACTACACCGTCGAGGTGAACGAGGGCGAGGTAGTGCTCGATATCCTGCATCGACTCCAGGCCACACAGACCCCGGACCTCGCGGTGCGGTGGAACTGCAAGGCCGGCAAGTGCGGATCGTGCTCGGCCGAGGTCAACGGTCGCCCTCGGCTCACCTGCATGACGCGGATGTCGGTATTCGACCCGGACGAGACCGTGACCGTGACCCCGATGCGCACCTTCCCGATCATTCGCGACCTGGTGACCGACGTGTCGTTCAACTACGCGAAGGCCAGAGAGATTCCCTCGTTCACACCGCCTGCGGATCTGGCACCGGGGGAGTACCGCATGCAGCAGATCGATGTGCAGCGGTCCCAGGAATTCCGCAAATGCATCGAATGCTTCCTGTGCCAGAACGTGTGCCACGTCGTGCGTGACCACGAAGAGAACAAGGAAGCGTTCGCCGGTCCGCGCTTCTTCATCCGGCTCGCGGAGCTCGAAATGCATCCGCTCGACGTGGCCGACCGCCGAGATGCTGCACAGGACGAGGACGGACTCGGGTTGTGCAACATCACCAAGTGCTGTACCGAGGTATGCCCGGAGAACATCCACATCACCGACAACGCGATCATCCCCATGAAGGAACGTGTCGCCGGTCGCCGTTACGATCCGATCGTCTGGTTGGGCAACAAACTCTTTCGCCGCTGACGGTGCTGGACGATCTGCGCACCGGACCGTTGGGTATCGTCCGGGGTGGAGGTGGCGCCCGTGGAGGCAAGCAGGATCGATGATCTCGTCCGCGAGAGAATCACTACGATCGAACAGCTCGAGGCAGCGGTCGGCGAACCGTTTCCGGCGATGAAAGAGAAAACGACGCCGTTCACGACGCCGCTGATACGCGAGTTCATCGCACAGGCGCGGTTCTTCGTGCTCGCAACATCCGACGCGGCGGGCAACTGCGACAGCTCACCGCGCGGGGACCTGGTCAGCACGGTGCTCTTCCCCGACGAGCGGACGCTGATTCTTCCGGACCGCCCAGGGAATCGCCGCGCAGATTCGTACCGGAACATTCTCGAGAATCCGCACGTGGGAATTCTGTTCATCGTCCCGGGCAACGAAGAGGTCGTCCGGGTCAACGGCACCGCGTCGCTGTCGACGGAGCCGGATTTGCTTGCGGAACTGGCGATGTCCGGCAAACCTGCCCAGCTCGCGGTGATCGTGAGGATCGACGAGGCCTACCTGCACTGTGCACGGGCGTTGCTCCGTGCGAAGGTGTGGGAGCCGTCGACGTGGCCCTCCCAGGAGTCCGTGCCCGCGATCCGCGAGATGATCGCCGAGCAGCACCACCTCGATATCGAGACACTCGAACCGGCCCGGCAGGAGTCGTACCGCGAACTGCTGTACTGACCCCCGCCGGGGCCGGGACGAAGCTGCCGAGGTCAGGCGCCGACGCGCTCGGTCACCTGCGGCAGGAGGTTCTCGAGGGCGAACGGGATCGACAACGCGGTGTTCACCGACATCGCGTTCGCGATGTCGGATCCGCTGTCGAGCACGATCGCTCGTCCGTCGCGCACCGCAGGAATCTGCTGGAACAACGGATTGTCGGTCACTTCGGCGGAGTCGACGTAGATCGGCATCACGATCAGCAGGTCGGAGTCGAGCATGCCGAGGTTCTCGTCCGAGATCGGGATGAAGAAGTTCTCGGTCGCGGTGGCCTCGACCTCCGGATTGTTTACGAACCCGAGATCCTGCATGAACTGCACACGGGCGTCCCGTGAGACGTAGGCGCCCCACCCGTCGGCGGTGTACGACGCAACCGTGACCGTCTTGCCCTCGAACTCAGGGTGCTCGGCCGCGGCCTGCGCGAACTGCGCATCGATCTCGCTGATCAGTTCGTCGCCCTTGTCCGGAACGCCGAGCGCGGTCGCGACCATCGTGATCTGGTCGTCGCGGGGCGTCAGATACGCCGTGGCCCCCTCCGGCGGCCCGATTGTCGGCGCGATCTGGGAAAGCGTGTCGTATCGTGCCTGCTCGCCCGAACCGGCCACGTCGAGTATCACGTCGGGAGCGACCGTCGCGATCTGCTCGAACGACGGCTCGATGGTTCCGATGATCTCCGGGGACTCGGTGTAGAGGCCGTCGGCCCAAGGACCGACCCCGTCGCCGCCGAAGGCAAGCCAGTCGCTCGCCGCGACGGGCTGAACGCCGAGCGCGAGCGCGGTTTCCGCGTCGCCCCACCCGAGTGCCGCCACCCGCTCGGGTGCGGATTCGACGGTGATCGCGCCGAACATCGTTTCGATGGTGGCGGGGAATGCGCCGTCCCCGGCAGTCGCGGTGTCGCCGGAGGGCTCGTCGCCGCCGGAACCGCAGCCGGCCACGATCAGAGCCGCGGCGGCGATGAAGGCCGCACTTCGAAGTTTCACGGGTGTCCTCGTTCCGTCGACCAAGTCAGAGTGGGATAGGTCAGGACATCCTAACTCCACGGTCGGTGCCATCGAGGTGAGGTCACAGAGACTGCGCCCACCTACCGATGTCGCCGCGTTCGAGCGCGAGAGCCAACAGCTCCGGGAACTTGTCCGGTGTGCACGCAAACGCCGGAATCCCGAGTCCGGCCAGCGCCAGCGCGTTGTCGCGGTCGAACGACGGAGCACCGTCGTCGGACAACGCGAGCAGCACCACCACCTGGACTCCCGCGTCCTTCATCGCCGCCATCCGTGTGAGCATCTCCGCGCGGATACCACCTTCGTACAGGTCGGAAATGAGCACGAACATCGACTCGGAGGGGCGTGTGATCAGTGACTGGCTGTACGCGATTGCCCGATTGATGTCGGTACCGCCGCCGAGCTGGGTTCCGAACAACACATCGACCGGATCGGCCAGCTTGTCGGTCAGATCCACCACGGCGGTATCGAACACGACCATCGATGTCCGGAGCGCCCGCATCGACGCGAGCACCGCACCGAAGACGGACGCATACACCACGCTCGACGCCATCGACCCCGATTGGTCGATCGCCAGCACCACGTCTCGCTGTACCGCCTGCGATCGTCGTCCGTAGCCGACGAGACGCTCCGGGACCACAGTTCTATGTTCCGGCAGATAGTGAGCGAGATTCGCGCGAATCGTGCGGTTCCAGTCGATGTCCCGCAGCTTCGGGTTCGTCGTGCGCGCGGAGCGATTCAATGCGCCTGTCACTGCTGTACGGGTGTTCTGGGCGATACGTTCCTCGATTGCGCGGACCACCTTCTCGACCACCGACCGCGCGGTGGCCTTGGTGGTCTCGGGCATGACCCGATTCAGGCTGAGCAGGGTTCCCACGAGATGAACGTCCGGTTCGACGGCGTCGAGCATCTCGGGTTCGAGCAACAGCTGGGTCAGACTCAGCCTGTCCATCGCGTCGCGCTGCATCACCTGCACGACCGAGGTGGGGAAGTAGGCTCGGATGTCGCCGAGCCACCGTGCGACCCGTGGCGCCGACGAGCCGAGCCCAGCGCTCCGCGGACCGTTTCCTTCGCCGGAGTCGCGACGGTCGTAGAGGGCGGCGAGGGCACTGTCCATCGCGGCATCGCTCGACGATCCGAGGGCACATGTCGATTCCTGCGCGGCCTCGCCGAGGAGCAGCCGCCATCGGCGCATCCGCTCCTGGCCTGCTGTTCCTGCAGCGACCGGGGGCGCAGAACTCTCCGGTGTCACTGCATCGACCGGTCCGGCGGGCGTCGAAGGTGTTGTCATGCTCACACTCCCAGGATCAGGGCCGTTGCGGCGGTGGCCCGCGTGCCGCGTTCGACATCGACAGCGGCGGTTGCGCGGACCGCTGCCCCACCACGCAGGATGGCGCCGAGTGTCGCCCGTTCGGCCGATTCGAATCCCCCGAACGTGCGCCGCAATACCGGCAGGATGTCGACGAAGTCTTGTTTGTGCAGCCCCGACACCCAGCGGTCGATCAGGGTCAGCAATCCTCGATCATGGATGAGCAACAGCGCGCCATCGCCGACGAATCCGTCGATCCAGCGTGCTTTGGCCGCGGGTTCGCTGCCGATCGACAACGCACGGGACACACGCACCGCGGTGTCCTGTTCGTCGATGCGACCCATATCGCGCAGTAGTCGGGCGGTCCGGCCGGTGAGCATGCCATCGACCTCGTCGCGATCGGCGATGCCGGTGAGGGTGTCGAGCCAGCGCCTCGTGGATGCGGCGTCATCACGCAATGCGAGCGCGGAGTGGACCGCATCGATCTCGCGCCGGAGTACGTCGGCCGCGTCGGTGTCGAGACCGGCCGTCGCAGCGGGCAGGCCCGCGCAGATCCGCACGAGGAGAGCATCGGCAACGTGCGAGAGCGACGACAGGTCGGTGCCGCGTACGTCGCCGTACCGCAAAGTGCGGATCAATGTGGGCAAGGCCGCCATCAGGTGCGCGATGTCGTGATCGAGCGCCGCTGCGGTGTCGATCGACCGGAGGAGTTCGGGAATCGCGTCGCGCAGATCGGCGAGAAGCGCCTCGTCGAGGAGAACCACCACCTGTGCCAGAGTGACGTCGCGGTCGCAGGCACGCTCGAGAACGAGCGCGTGGGCCGCTGATTCGACAGTGGTGCCCCAACGGGACGCCTCCACGATCGAGACCGACAACTCGGGTTCCCACTGCAGCGTCCAACTCTCACGAAACGTACCAGTCGATCGCACATCGCTGACCCGCGGCGTGCCCCAGGGGATTCCGAGTACCCGCAATCGGTGCAGCAGCCGCGAGCGCGCCAGGTCGGTCTGTTTGCGCAGATCCAGATCGAGAGCCTTGCTGTGCGCAGAGCGCTTGAGCCGCAGCGTCTTCGAGGTGGCCTGTAGATCGGCATCGAGAGGCACCGTGGGAGTGGTGTCGGGGACACTGCCGAGGGCCTCTCCGACGACGAGCGTGCGGGTGACGAAGTCGAGCAGCACATCGTCGCCGTCGCAGAGCACCGCGCGGGTGGCTTCGGTGACCTCGGCGAGTCCGGCCAACGGTCGATTGCGCAACGCCGCGAGGGATCCGGCCAGCCGGGTTGCTTCGATCACGTGTGCGCTCGACACCGGAAGGTCGTGTTCTCGCAATGTCCACGCGACCCGGGTGAGCCACCGTGTGACCGTGTCCTCCTGCTGGGTGAACAGATGGTGATACCAGCCGGGGGAGGTGATGCCTGCGCCGTAACCCGAGGCCGATGCCAGTCGCGAATGAGTCCACGGAACCCACGTCAGCGATGTTCTGACCTTGGGCAGACCCTTGAGCAGCCGCACATCAGGCGCCGCCGGACCGAGTGCGCCCGTCAGCGCGGGAGCGTGCATCGCACCGCAGACCACCGCGATCTTCAACGCTCCGGCCTTGACGGTGCTGCGCAGCACCTGGCGCATGTGCGCCTCGCGCCGCGCCGTGTGGCCGTCGAGTTCGATGTCCTCGCGGAGCGCGCCCATGGCTTCCGCGATCGCGTCGAAATCGGCCGAATGGTCGTGGTCGCCGTCCGTCGTTCCCGACTCGATGACGGTGTCCCACCACTGTTCGAAGTCGTCGTATCCACCGGCAGCCGCGAGCGCACCGAGCGGATCCGGCCGATCCTGTCCCGGCTCCCTGTCGAGGGCGAGCTGCTGTGTCGCTGGCAGGTCGCAGAATCGCACGTCGGCGTCGTGCATGATTGCCCAGCGCAGCGCCTGCCATTCCGGTGAGAATGCGGCAAACGGCCAGAACGCTGAGTTTGCGGGCTCGCCTGTGGCATAGGCGAGCAACGCCACAGGGGGTTGCATATCGTCGGAGGCGATCAGTGCAGCCAGCGGATCGGCATCTGACGGACCCTCGATGAGGACGGTATCGGGTTCGAATTCGGCGAGGGCGCGCATGACCGCGCGGGCGGAACCGGGGCCGTGATGACGGATACCGAATACGCGTACCTGAGCAGACTCCGTCACCCGGTGACCTCACGGCAGGCCCGGTAGAAGCCGGCCCAGTCCTCGCGCTCACGGACCACGGCCTCGAGGTATTCGATCCACACCTGCCGGTCGGCGGTCGGGTCCTTCACGACCGCACCGAGGATCCCCGCCGCGACGTCGGACGGGCGCAGTACACCGTCGCCGAAATGCGCCGAGAGTGCAAGACCGTTGGTGACCACCGAGATCGCTTCGGCAGTGGACAGCGTGCCCGACGGAGACTTGAGCTTGGTACGTCCGTCGGTGGTCACGCCTGAGCGCAACTCCCTGAAGACGGTCACGACGCGGCGGATCTCCTCCGCGGCAGCAGGTACCCGGGGAAGCTCGAGCGACATTCCGAGTTGCTCTACTCGGCGTGTGACGATCGCGACCTCGTCCTCTTCGCTGCCGGGCAACGGCAGGACGACGGTATTGAATCGTCGGCGCAATGCGGAGGACAGATCGTTGACTCCGCGGTCGCGATCGTTGGCAGTGGCAATGACATTGAATCCCTTGGCCGCTTGCACTTCCATGTTGAGCTCGGGTACCGGCAACGTCTTCTCCGACAGCACGGTGATCAGCGCGTCCTGCACGTCCGCCGGTATGCGAGTGAGCTCCTCGACGCGTGCGATCGCGCCGTCGCGCATCGCGGTCATGATCGGTGACGGCACGAGCGCTGCCGGAGACGGTCCCTCGGCGAGTAGCCGCGCATAGTTCCAGCCGTACCGGATCGCTTCTTCTGAGGTGCCTGCAGTGCCCTGCACCAGCCGGGTCGACGATCCGGAGACGGCCGCCGCGAGGTGTTCCGAGACCCAGGTCTTCGCTGTGCCGGGAACGCCGAGGAGCAGCAACGCGCGATCGGTCGCGAGGGTTGCCACGGCGACCTCCATCAGGCGTCGCGGCCCGACGTACTTCGGCGAGATCACCGTGCCGTCGGAGAGCTCGCCTCCGAGCAGATAGGTCACGACCGCCCACGGGGACAGTTGCCACGACGGTGGGCGCGGGCGGTCGTCGAGCCGGGCGAGTGCCGCGAGTTCGTCTGCGTACTGCTGTTCCGCATGGGGACGCAGCATGCTCTGTTCGTCGATGACGTTGTCGGTCAACTCAACTCCTCGTGAAGGGTACGGCGTTGGCTCAGGATGTCTGCGGCGGTGGCGAAGCGGTTCAGCCGGTCGAGATCGTCGGTGCGGGTCGCGGCGTCGGCGAACAGATCGCCGACCTCGTAGGGCGCGCGGTGTGCCAGAAGGGCAGTCAGCGAACGAAAGGTGTTCGACTTCGGCGCCGCGGCGGAGTAGAGCGCTGCGAGAACCTTCTCGGCGACATCGGTCGGCCACGGAGCAGGGAGCGCGTCGAGCAGGATCGTGTCGAGCAGCTGCTCGCCGGAGCTCCGGCGCAGGTGCTCGACGAGAACGGGGCGGGGGAGTGCCTCGGCAACGTGATCGCCGACCTTCCCGTCGCGGTGGAGCATCGCACTCGCCCATTGTTCATTGCGGTGGCAGGCGGTGGCGGTCTCCCAGCCTCTTCGAAGTGGGACGTCGAGACCGTCGGCGACCTGCAAAGCGAGGACCTCGGTGGGGGTGCGGTCGGAGTCGCACCATGCCGAGAGCGGCGCTGACGCCGCCAGCGACCACAGTCGATGTGCGGCGACCGTCGCCAGACCGCCCGGGCCTCGGAGATCGAGGCCGTCCCGGACGGCGTCGGCGTCGAGGGTCTCGGGGACAGCGATCTGCAGGGTCGAGCCGCACACCTGTGCCCAGTCGCGTACGCGCTGCGTCATGCGGCGACCGAACGCGGAGTCGGGTAGTCGGCGCAGGAACCGGATGGCAACCTCGCGGACTCTTCCGCTGCGATCGTCCAGGGCTCGTTCGAGCAACTCTTCGTCGTAGGGGCCGAGTCCGGGGGACAGTGCTTCGAGCAGGGCGAGTCGTGTCGCTGCGTTCTCCGATTTCCACACGGCTGCCAGCCGTGCGGTGGCACAGGCAGGGTCGGCTGCGCGCAGGTTCTCGAACCACGAGCGCCGCTTGGCCGGAGTGCCGTGCAGCCACGGGTCGTCGTCGGTCAAATCGGGTGCGACCAGCGGCGCCCACGCCGGATTCTGTGCCGCGACCCATTGGCCGCGTGGGCCTGCAAGTGCGAGCAACGCTGCGCGGTGGGTGCTGCCTCCGAGCGAGGCTCCACTGAGCAGATCCACGATGAGTTCGGCGGGAGCCTTGAATCGTTCTGCAGCACAGAACCATTCGTCCAGCAGATCGGATCGGACGGTGAGCAGGCCGCGTAGTCTCTCCGTCGCTGCGGGTGGAAGTTCGGGGCGAGGATCGTCGGGGGCGGACGCGGGGCGCGGGTGCGGGGTCGGCAGGGTTCCGCCTGCGAGAAACACCGCTTCGAGTGCTGCGGCGGCGAGCAGTCGGTGCTCGGCAGTACCGATCACCGCACCTGCAGCGTCGGCGGTGTACAGGGCATCGAAGGTAGATGTTGCGCGCGCGGTACCGAGAAGGGCAGTCGTGGTGAGTGTTTCGATACCGGTACTGCTCACGGCGTTGACCCTTCGGCGGTGGTGGACAGGCGGGTGGGGGTGAACATCGTGGCGGGGACAACACTGCGACCGTCCCAATCGCCACACACCGTCAACGGGCGTCCGCCCGCGACCGCGAGTAGCCGCCACCGGTCGGTGTCGTCGCCTCCGAGGGGCAGTGCCCTGCCGTGCTCGTCGACGAGATGCCAGCCGTCGTCGGTGTGGGTGGGGGTCACGGCATCGAGAAGCATGGGCCACGACCGGGTCCATGGATCTGCGGCGAGCGCATCGGCGTAGTCGGCCAGAGCCTCGTCGAGATCGGTCCCCGGTAGCGTCGAGATCGACGCCGGTGGCCCGTGGCGGGTTCCGAGCTGAGCGCGCAGGGGCGCGCCGGCGGGATGGAAGTGCAGGTCGGCATCGATGGTGGTACCGACCACAGGAGCCGCGTCCGGGAACCGTTGTGTGCCGTGGGTGAAGTCGAGCAGGATCGCCCAGCGTCTGCTGTCCCGCCCGCGCAGCCAGACCTTCCTGGTGTACACCCGGCTGTCCTCGGTGACGCGACATGCCAGTACGTGCCAGTGGTCGCGGACGGCCGGCTCCCGGCGAACCTCGTCGATCTTCGTCGGGAAACCGAGATGGCTGTGCACCGACCGGGCCAGCGGCTCCGGGAGTGAGTCCACATCGAGGTATGCGCGGATGAGCAGGTAGATGCGGCTGTACTCGGCCAGTAGTCGTGTCGGCCAGTCGGTTCCGGACGTCGCAACACCCGGCAGGGTGCGCAACATCGCAGCGACTCCCGGCGCCTGGGCGTCGACCATCCGCGAGGCGACGGTCTCGTAGGTGGCGTAGTCGTGCGCAACCGAGCCGAGTCCGCTACGGATCCGGTCTGTGAGCCAGCGTTCTAGGTCGGTGAGCCCTGCCGTGACGCGCTCGGCGCGCCGCAGGGCTGTCGCGGGGTCGGGTGTCTTGGACGTGCCCCCGGAGTCGGTTGCGGTGGTCGTTCTGCCGGCCTTCTCGGCTCGCGTGTCGAGCCACTCCGCTACGTCCTCGGGTTCCGGACTCTCCGGAAGGTTGTCTGCTGCCCACTGGGTCAGGAGGCTCAGAGCGTGCTTGCAGGGGAACTTGCGGCTCGGGCACGTGCACCGGAACGCGGGGCCGGTGAGATCGACCGCGGTGGTGTAGGGCTTCGATCCGCTGCCGCGACACAGTCCCCAGAGTGACCGCTCGGAACGTCCGGTGCCGGACCATACGGCCGAGAGTCGACGGGCTGCTGACATCGACGCCGGATCCGGGGCCGCTGCGGTGATCTGTTCGAGGGACCAGGGGACTGTCACGGTCAACGAACGTACGGCAGAGCTCCGACAGAGTCGTAACCGATCAGGACGTTGCGTGCTCGGTACGGCGCCGACGGATCCCGTCCACGAACAAGGTCAGCCCGAAATCGAACCGGACCGCCGGATCGCCGTCGAGCAGGTCGTCGTCCGACGTCGCGACCTCCTCCGCCGTCGCGCCCGGGGTGAGCGGCGAGCGAGTGAGAGCGCCGAGTTCCGTCAGTTGGAGGCGAGACTGCTCGTCGACGGTGTGGCCGAGGACATAGTGCAGCAGCGTGTAGCCGGTGAGTTCGGCGTGTGCGCGGGACAGGCCCGCGCGCAGAGCAGCAGAGACGAAACTGTCGCGGGCACCGGAGGTGGTCAAGCGTGAGGCATAGGTCGCGGCGACCAATTCCGCACCGTCGCGGTGGGCGAGTAGTGCGCCCCGGAAGCGGTAGGCGAGTTCGGTGAGCGCGCCGTCCCATGTGTCGGCGGCGGGTGGGGCATCGACGCCATCGAGGATGCGGTCGGCCATCGCGCCGAGCAGGGTCTGTTTGTTGGGGAAGTGCCAGTACAGAGCCCCGGGCTGTACCCCGAGTGAGGTGGCGAGTTTGCGCATGGTCAGGTCGCCCAGGCCGTACTCGTCGAGTATCGCCATGGCGCCGTCGAGGACGTCGCCGCGTCGCAGCTGCACCGGAGTCCGCTCCTGTCTCGTTGTGGTCTGCGTTGACACTATCGGACCTCAACCCTAACCTGAACGGTGTTCAAGTGAACGGTGTTCAAGTTTTGATCCTCAGGAGTCCCAGTGACGCAAGCCCCCGCCCGAGTCGACATCCTCGAACAGGCACGTGACCAAGTACTCGGACGTGGACTCGGACTCGACCGAGCACAGACGCTCGAGGTGCTCCGCCTGCACGATGACCGGCTCGATGAGCTGCTGTCCTTGGCCCATGAGGTGCGGATGACGTGGTGCGGACCCGAAGTGGAGGTCGAGGGCATCATCAGCCTCAAGACCGGCGGGTGCCCGGAAGACTGCCATTTCTGTTCCCAGTCCGGACTGTTCGCCTCCCCGGTCCGCTCGGCCTGGCTCGACATTCCCGCGCTGGTCGAGGCTGCCAAGCAGACTGCAAAGACCGGAGCGACCGAGTTCTGCATCGTCGCCGCGGTCCGCGGCCCCGATGCCCGCTTGATGGCGCAGGTCGCGGCGGGCGTGGAGGCGATACGTGGGGAGGTCGACATCCAGGTCGCGTGCTCATTGGGCATGCTCACCCAGGACCAGGTCGATCAGCTCGCCGCCCTCGGCGTGCACCGCTACAACCACAACCTCGAGACCGCGAAATCCTTCTTCCCCAACGTCGTTACCACGCACACGTGGGAAGAGCGGTGGGAGACGTTGCGCATGGTCCGCGAGGCCGGCATGGAAGTCTGCTGCGGCGGGATCCTCGGCATGGGCGAAACCCTCGAACAGCGTGCCGAGTTCGCTGCAGACCTTGCGGCGCTCGAACCCGACGAAGTTCCCCTCAACTTCCTCAACCCGCGACCCGGTACGCCGTTCGGCGACCTCGACGTTCTCCCTGCCTCGGAGGCGCTCAAAGCCGTTGCGGCATTCCGCCTCGCCTTACCGCGCACGATTCTCCGCTTCGCCGGGGGACGAGAACTCACTCTCGGCGACCTCGGCGCGAAGCAGGGCATCCTCGGCGGGATCAACGCCGTCATCGTCGGAAACTACCTGACGACACTCGGTCGACGGGCCGAGACCGATCTCGACCTGCTCGGCGAACTGAAGATGCCGATCAAAGCACTCGGCGAGAGCATCTGACCATGTTCGATGCCTTCACCGGTGCCGAGAGCGCCGTGGCCGACCCGACACAGCGACCCGTTGCCGCAGTAATGGGTCTCGAGCCGCCCCGCTACTGCACGCAGTGCGGACGCCGGATGATCGTGCAGATCGCACCGGACGGGTGGTGGGCGCGATGTTCCCGACACGGGACGATCGACTCGTGGCGTGACGAGCAACGCTGAGTTCGACCCGGACCGACTCCGCGACCGCATCACCGGTCCAGGGTGAGGTCACATCCGGTTCGCGATGCGGGACCGTAGAACGGTCAGCAGGTCCGATGAGTCCCGGCTTCCGCGCGGACCGCGTCCCTCCGGGGTGATCATCCGGCCCGCGTCCGAGCGGGTCCACTCCCGCACCGCCCACCGTTCGGCGATCGCCCAGCGCCCGTCCCTTCGTTCCATCCGGTCGACGAAACGCGCGCCACTGGTGAAATCGTCGCGATCCGGGTGTCCCCAGTGGGTGTTGGTGGAGTACGCCTCGCTGATCGCGACGTCGCCGAACAATTCGACGAAGTGGTTGCCGACGTGGTGCATCGTGCCCCCCAGCAGCTTCAGTCTCGGTTCCACCCAGGCGATGTACTCGTCCACGTTGCCGTCGAATCCGGTGTGATGATCGATCCCGTCCGGGTGATAACACTCGCGCACCAACTCGAAGTCGAGCCGGTCGATGCCACGGCAGTACTTCAGCACTACCTCCCGGATCTCCTGCTTGTCGACAAGATCCTGTAGTGCTCGTTCTGCGTCGGTCATTGCGATCCCTCCTCGAGCCCGACCATCCGGTCGAGTGGATCCGGCATGCGGTCCGAGTCGATTCCGGACGCCTGCGGATTTCTGCGAAGGATCACACTGGTGCGTCCACGTGCGGAAGCTACTTCCACTGAACGGGACTCGGCCGCCGTCAGAGTCCGGGCACGGTGACCGCGTGGTCCTCGATGTAATCGACGACGAGTTCCCGGCGCGCAATCTTCCAGCTGCCATCCACCTGCCTGTAGTGGTCCCGGTAACGGATGGCGATCGCATTGTCGCGCATGCCGTCGCGACCTCGATACAGGTGATGAGCCATGCAGTACACCGACCCGGATGCCGTGTCGCCGTCGATGTCGACCACCGTCTGGTGCACAGTGTGGTGCGTGGCATGCAGGTGGGCGGTGCCGTCGAGTACGACCGCGACGATCGCGTCGGCCCCGACTGTGACCACGTTCTCGTTTCCGCGGGTCACCGAAGGAGGTTGCACGAATTCGGCGTCCGCGGTGAACAGGGAGATCAAGACGACGCGGTCGCGATCGTCGACTGCAAGTGCGTAGCGACCGGCCAGATCCGATGGATGGTTCATGGCGACGAGTATGCAGTCGGCCGATTTGTCGGTTGCCGTCGAACCCGCTCAGCGGAACCGGGTATCGAGCAGCCGACCGATGCGGCCGTGCGGCTGTTCCGTGCCGGAACGTGACTCGGACGCGAGAATCTACCGCTCAGTGAGACCGGGCGGTACCCGCTGCGAATACCTCCTTAGCGTCCGAGTTTCGCGGATTGCGATGAATGGGAGTGCATCGATGGAGTTGAGGGAGTCGCCGGAGCAGCTCGAGCTGCGACGGGAATTGCGTGCGTACTTCGCGGGCCTGTTACCGGAAGAGAAGCGCCGCAGAGCCGGTGAACAGGGCGTGGGTGGCGAGTATTTTCGAGAAGTCGTCAAACTGCTGGGCCAGGACGGCTGGCTGGGTATCGGCTGGCCCGAGGAATACGGTGGGCAGGGCCGGTCCATCGAGGAGCAGTTCGTGTTCTTCGATGAGGTACAGCGTGCAGGCCTCCCGTTCCCCTTCGTCACCGTCAATACCGTCGGCCCGACCCTGATGAAGTACGGGACCGAGGAGCAGAAGGCACGCTTCCTGCCGGGAATTCTCGCAGGCGACATAGTCTTTGCAATCGGCTACACCGAGCCCGAAGCGGGTACCGATCTGGCATCGCTCAGGACGCGTGCCGTCCTCGACGGTGACGAGTGGGTGGTCGACGGCAACAAGATCTTCACCTCCGGTGCGAACACCGCCGACTTCGTGTGGCTCGCCTGCCGCACCGATCCCGAGGCTCCCAAACACAAGGGCATTTCGATCCTGGTCGTACCCACCGACGATGAAGGATTCTCGTGGTCGCCGATCGACACGGTCGGTGGGCTGATGGTGACCTCCACCTACTACAGCGGAATCCGCATCGGCGCCGAGAACGTGATCGGCGATATCAACGGGGGCTGGCAGTTGATTGCTGCGCAGCTCAACCACGAGCGCATCGGCCTCGCGGCAATCGGGGGGCGTACGTACGGACTCTGGCATCAGGTACTCGAGTGGGCCAGGGAGAACGGTGTCATCGAGATACCTTGGGTACAACAGGAATTCGCACGTACCCACGCGAGGCTCGAAGCGATGCGCCTGTTGAACTGGAAAATGACGGCATCGGTCGCGGCGGATACGCTCTCCGGCGCGGATGCGGGTGCCACGAAGGCCTACGGCACCGAAACCCACATCGACGTCTACCGCACACTGCTCGCGATCCTCGGGGCAGCCGGGCGGATCCGGCCGGAGTCGCCGGGTGCGCTGCTGGCCGGCCAGATCGAACAGATCTCCCGGCAGGGCATGGTCAACACCTTCGGTGGCGGGGTCAACGAGGTGCTGCGCGACATGGTGGGCACGATGGGTCTCGGGCTCGTGCGGGAGAAGAGGGTAAAGTGAGCGAATTCCTCACCAAGCTCGGCACTTTCGAGGGGAAAGTCCTCACCCCTACCGTCTGGGCCCCCGACGAGGTCAACATACCGATGATCCGGCACTGGATCGAGACGATGGGGGACACGAACCCCATCTACCTCGACGACGGCGCTGCTCGCGCCACCGGTCGGGACGGAGTCGTCGCCCCGGCGCTGATGGCGCAGGTGTGGACGATGCGGACGTTCGCCGACAAGATGGCGAACAACGATCCGTCGCAGGTGTGGACCGATCTGATCGCGACGCTCGACTCCGCGGGCTTCACCTCTGTCGTCGCGACCGACTCGGACTTCGAATTCTTCGTGGAACTGCGTCCCGGCGACCGGGTATCGCTCACCGAGGTGATCGAGGACATCTCCGAGGAGAAGAAGACGGGTCTCGGTGTCGGACACTTCGTCACGACCCTCAAGACGTATCGCCGCGGCGGCGGTGCCGCGAGTTCGCACGGCGGCGGTGCCGCGAGTTCGCACGGCGGCGGTGCCGCGAGTTCGCACCGCGGCGGTGCCGACGCGGATTCGCACGGTGGTGATGACGAGATCGTCGCAACTCAACGCTGGCGCACCCTGCGTTTCAGGCCGAAGGGAAGCGAGACCGCTGAGAAGCCTGCGGCCCAGATCCCGGGCCTGCGCCCACGTCCTGCGCTCAACGCGGACAACGCTTTCTGGTTCGAGGCTGCCAAGGATCACCGCTTGGTGATCCAGCGCTGCACCGACTGTGGTGCGCTTCGCCACCCCACTGGACCGATGTGCGGGGCGTGTCGGTCGCTCGAGTGGGACACTGTCGATGCTTCGGGCCGGGGCACCGTGTACAGCTTTGTCGTCAACCACCACCCTCGTATCCCCGGATTCGAGTACCCGCTCATTGTGGCCACGATCGAACTCGAAGAGGGCACGCGACTCATCGCGAACATGACCGGCATCGCACCGGAGGATGTCGAGATCGATATGCCGGTGGAATTGGACTGGATCGACGCCGACCCGGATCTGACGCTTCCCGCGTTTCGGCCGGCAGCACGGGAGGAGCACTGATGGACTTCAACTTCAGCGAAGAGCAAGAGGCGATTCGCAACCTCGCCGATGAGGTCTTCACCAGCAAAGCCGACATCGAGCGCGTCAAACAGGTCGAACTCGGCGACGAGCGTATCGACCGGGACCTGTGGCGCGAACTCGCGAACACGGGTCTGCTCGGAATCGCGCTGCCCGAGGATCTGGGAGGCGGTGGCCTGGGCCTGTCCGAGCTGTACGTCCTGCTCGAGCAGCAGGGGCGGCACGTCGCGCCGGTGCCGATCTGGCAGTCGGCCCTCGCAGCCCTTGCGGTCGCCGAGTTCGGCACCGACGCCCAGCGCGCGGCGCTGGTTCCCGGTGTCGCCGAGGGCAGCAGTTTCCTGACGATCGGGCTCGAAGAGTTCGGTCCGTACGTCGATGATGAACCGAGGACCACCGCCACCGAGGTCGACGGTCAGTGGACCCTGAGCGGCGCCAAGGCCGTCGTCCCGGTCACGCACGTCGCAGACCATGCAATCGTCGCGGCGACCACTCCCGACGGTGCGGCACTGTTCGTGGTGGATCTGGCCGGTGCGGGTGTTGCGGTGGAGCAGACGCAGTCCACCAACTGGGAGATCTGCGGCAACGTCACACTGGAGTCGGCTCCCGCTGAACTGCTCGGTTCTGTCGACGGCAGCACTGTGCGGTGGCTTCTCGACCGCGTCGAGCTGGCACTGGCCGCGATCCAGATCGGTGTGGGCTCCGGCGCTGTGCAGCAGGCCGTCACCTACCTCAACGGCCGGCACCAGTTCGGCAGGCCGCTCGCGACGTTCCAGGCCGTCAATCATCAACTGGCCGACTGTTACATCGACCTCGAGGCGATGCGTGTCACGCTGTGGCAGGCGGCATGGTTGCTGGCCGAGGGGCACGATCCCGGAACGTCGGTGCTCGTCGCCAAGTGGTGGGCGACCGACGGTGGCCAGCGCATCGTGCACCGTACTACCCATCTGCATGGCGGGATGGGTGTCGACACCGACTACCCTGTGCACCGGCATCTGCTGTGGGGCAAGCAGATCGGTGCAACTCTCGGTGGCTCCGCCTCCGACTTGGCCCGTCTGGGCGCGCTGCTCGCTTCCGGCGTCGAGGTGGTCGCATGACGGCCACCGCCTCGGGCCGGAGCTACGACGACATCGTCGTCGGCGAGGTGCTGCCGGATCTCGCGATTCCGCTGACCCGCACGCTGATCGTGTCCACCGCGATCGCGACCCGCGACTTCCAGGATGTGCACCACGATCCGGAGCTGGCGCGTGAGCGCGGTTCGAAGGACGTGTTCATGAACATTCTCACCAGCAACGGGTTGGCCGGCCGGTTCGTGACGGACTGGGCCGGACCACACCCGACGCTGCGTCGGGTGAAGATCCGTCTCGGTGCCCCGAACTACCCGGGCGACACCATGACCATGACCGGTGAGGTGGTCTCGAAGGACAACGGCCTCGTCGAGGTGAAGGTCGTGGGCGCGAACAGTCTCGGCAACCACCTCGCCGGTACTGTCACCGTCGCCTACTCCGCTTCCGGGGAAGGGAAGGTTTCCTGATGGCTGTCAGTCCGCTCTCGGGTGCCGCCGCGATCGTCGGTATCGGCGCCACCGAGTTTTCGAAGAAGTCAGGTCGCTCCGAGCTGCAACTCGCGTGCGAGGCCGTCACCGCAGCCCTCACGGATGCGGGAATCGACCCGTCCGAGGTCGACGGTCTGACGACGTTCACGATGGAGACCAACGGGGAGATCCTCGTGGCCCGCAACTGTGGACTCGGGGAGCTGAAGTTCTTCTCCCGGATCGGGTACGGCGGCGGTGCCGCGTGTGCGTCGGTGCAGCAGGCGGCAATGGCTGTCGCGACCGGCGTCGCCGACGTGGTGGTGGTCTACCGGGCGTTCAACGAGCGTTCCGGAATGCGCTTCGGCGCAGGTCAGCACGACCGTCCGATGGATTCGACCGCGGACCGCGCAGCCTATGCGTGGCTGACTCCGCAGGGACTGGCGACGCCGGCCCAGTGGGTCGCGATGTTCGCTCGACGGTACATGCACCAGTACGGTGCCACGAGTGAGGATTTCGGCCGGGTCGCGGTCGTGGCGCGCAAGCACGCCGCGAAGAACCCGAATGCGTGGTTCTACGGCAAGCCGATCACGCTGGAGGACCACCAGAACTCCCGGTGGATTGCCGAGCCGCTGCATCTGCTCGATTGCTGTCAGGAGACGGACGGTGGTCAGGCCCTCGTGATCGTCTCTGCCGAGCGCGCCGCGAGCCTGCGTCAGAAGCCTGCGATCATCAAGGGCGCCGCGCAGGGCAGCGGCAAGGATCAGCACATGATGGCGAGCTACTACCGTCCCGACATCACCGGTATTCCGGAAATGGGTCTGGTCGGACGTCAGCTCTATGCGCAGGCCGGTCTGTCGCCGGACGACATCGACGCCGCGATCCTCTACGACCACTTCACCCCGCTGGTGCTTCCACAGCTCGAGGAACTCGGCTTCTGCGGCGTGGGTGAGGCCAAGGACTTCATCCGCGAGGGCAATCTGGAGATCGGTGGACGGCTGCCGAGCAATACACACGGCGGTCAGGTGGGGGAGGCATACCTGCACGGTGTCAACGGCATCGCCGAGGCGGTTCGGTTGTTGCGGGGCACCTCCACCAACCAGCCGGCACACGCCGAGAATGTGGTCGTGACGGCGGGAACCGCGGTTCCCACGAGCGGACTGATTCTCGGCGCCGCCTGAGCAGGAGCATCACCGGAACGGTATGTGTCGACGGCGCCCCGAAAGGGGGCGCTGCGACGCATACCGTTCTGCTTATGCGTCGACGGCGTTCGACAATGAGGTGAGGCGATCGAATTCGAGGTCGGTGAGAACGAGCCTGGTGGAGTCGAGCATTGCCGGAAGCTGCTCGATGCGGCTGGCACTCGCGATCGGCGCGACGATACCGGGTCGCTTCGACAGCCACATGAGCGCGACGGTCGGTATCTCGACGGCGTGCACGGTTGCGATCTCGGCGAGCGCGTCGATCACGGCGAGCCCCGAGGCGGAAAAGTACTGCGATGCCATACGCGCGCGAATGCCGGAGTCGAGATCTGCTGCCGTTCGATACTTTCCGGTGAGGAAGCCGGAGGCGAGTGCGAAGTAGGGCAGGACACCCAGGTTGTGTTCGGCGACCAGGGGTGCGTACTCCCGCTCGTATTCTGCGCGGTGCACGAGGTTGTAGTGCGGCTGAAGCGAGACGGGCCGTGCAAAGCCGCCGTCGTCAGCGATCGCCAGCCATTCGGCGATACGGGAGGGGGAGTAGTTGGACAGACCGATGTATCGGACCTTGCCGCTTCGGACGAGCGCGTCGAATGCTTCGACCGTCTCCTCCAGCGGTGTCTCCGGATCATCGGCATGCGCGTAGTACAGATCGATGTGATCGGACTGCAGGCGCTTGAGCGACGCGTCGGCGGCAGCCGCGACGTTCTGCGGGGCCAGGCCCGCGAACTCGGGGTGCTGCCCGACCTTCGTGGCCACCAGGACCTCGTTGCCGATGCCGCGCGCGGCCTTCCAGTTGCCGATGATGGTCTCGGATTCGCCGCCCGAGTTGCCGGGTGCGAACGCCGAATACGAGTCGGCGGAGTCCACGAAGTTGCCGCCCGCCGCCATGAATGCGTCCAGAATCTCGAACGACGTAGCTTCGTCCGCCGTCCATCCGAGCGTGTTACCGCCCAGCGCGAGGGGGAAGATCTCGAGGTCGGAATTACCGATTGTTGCCACTGCGCTCCCGTCGTAGGTGTTGTGATGTTCTCGCGCACCCTATCCGGAGGTCCGCTCGGGCACCGTTGATCATCCCGGTGGGCGCAATGCGGCAAACTCGTCGGTAACCCGCAGGCGCGAGTCGGTGAATCGATACAGCGCGGGTGGCCGGCCCCCGCTTTTGCCCGACGGAGCGGTGTTGCCGGTTCGGGTGAGGACGTCTCGGCGGGCGAGGACTCGCTGAAGATTTGTGGCATCGACCTGGTAACCGAGTGCAGCGCAATAGATGTCACGCAACGTGGACATGGAGAACTCGGCGGGGGTGAGCCCGTAGGCAATGTTGGTGTACGACAGTTTCGCAGCGAGGCGTGCGTGTGCGTTGGTGACCATGACTCGGTGATCGAACGACATCTCGGGGAGGTCGGCCACGGGATGCCATGCCGTGTCGTCGGGTAGCTGGGGATCGGAGGTGATCGGCACGAGGCCGAGGTAGGTCGATGCGATGGTGCGATCGCCGGGTATCCGATCCGGGGCCGAGAACACCGAGAGCTGCTCGAGATGTGCAACTTCGCGCACGTCGACCTTCTCGGCGAGCTGGCGCCTGGCCGAGGACGTGAGGTCCTCGTCGTCGCGGAGTCGGCCGCCCGGGAGCGACCAGGTACCGGACTGTGGGTCGAGTGCGCGTTGCCATAGCAGAACGCCGAGTTCGGGCCCTGGTCGGGGGGTGTCCGGGGTGGCCGGGAAGTGGCGAACCTGGAACACCGCGATGAGCACTTCGTGACCGGTGTTACTATACGACATGTTTTCGACCCTAAGTCGAAAACCCCGAGAACGGAAATCCGAGCACAGCCCGCCCGGATTGCACTCCACGAAGGAGCAACGCCATGACCACGACCGAGTGGGCAGGAACCGCCGCAATCGTCGACGGACCGAATGGCTACTCCGGCATCGAGGCGACGCCGGAGTGGGCCGACGAAGTTCGCAGGCTCGCCCGCGAACGGAACGCGACACTGCTCGCGCACAACTACCAGCTGCCTGCCATCCAGGACATCGCCGACCATGTCGGCGACTCCCTGGCGCTCTCGCGCATCGCCGCGGAGGCCGAAGAGAGCACCATCGTGTTCTGCGGGGTGCACTTCATGGCGGAGACCGCCAAGATCCTCAGCCCGGACAAGACCGTGCTGATCCCCGACGAGCGGGCCGGGTGTTCACTGGCCGATTCCATCGACGCCGATCAGCTGCGTGAGTGGAAGGCGGACCACCCGGACGCCGTCGTCGTGTCCTACGTCAACACGACCGCCGAGGTGAAGGGTCTGACGGACATCTGCTGCACGTCGTCGAACGCCGTCGACGTCGTCGCGTCCATCGACCCCGACCGCGAGGTGCTGTTCCTGCCCGACCAGTTCCTCGGCGCACACGTCAAGCGGATCACCGGCCGGGACAACATCCACATCTGGGCGGGTGAATGCCATGTGCACGCGGGTATCAACGGCGACGAACTCGCCGCCCAAGCCCGGTCACACCCCGACGCCGACCTGTTCGTCCACCCCGAGTGCGGCTGCGCCACCTCGGCGCTCTACCTCGCGGGTGAAGGATTCGTGCCCGACGACAAGGTCAGAATCCTCTCGACCGGTGGCATGATCGACGCCGCTCGTGAGACCGGCGCCAAGCAGGTCCTCGTGGCAACCGAGGTCGGCATGCTGCACCAGCTGCGCAAGGCTGCGCCCGGCATAGACTTCCAGCCGGTCAACGATCGCGCATCGTGCCCCTACATGAAGATGATCACCCCGGCCGCGTTGCTGCGCTGCCTCCGTGAAGGTAGGGACGAGGTCCACGTCGACCCGCAGGTCGCGCAGCGGGCCCGCCTTTCGGTGCAGCGGATGATCTCCATCGGTAACCCGGGCAGCGGAGAGTGACGTCCACCGTGAGCGCCGGTGTGTGCTGGGAAGAGCACGCCGACCTCGTCGTGGTCGGCGGTGGTGTCGCCGGGCTCACCGCCGCACGCGCCGCCTCCCGGCGAGGCCTGCGGGTGCTCACGGTGAGCAAGGGCGGGCCGACCGACACCGCGACGCAATACGCCCAGGGCGGCATCGCCGTCGTCGCACCGACCGGCGACAGTGTCGGATCCCACGTCGCGGACACCCTCGCCGCAGGCGGCGGGATCTGTGATGAGAACGCGGTCCGCTCGATCGTGACAGCCGGACCCGCCGCGATCGCCGCTCTGACCGATCTCGGAGCAGTCTTCGATCGCGGGCGCGACGGCGATGTCTCCAGGACCAGGGAGGGCGGGCACAGTACCCGCCGGATCATCCATTCCGGTGGCGACGCCACCGGAGCCGAAGTCCAGCGGGCTCTCGGATCCGCCGGGCTCCCGGTTCTGTTCGGCGCCGCCGTCGCACGGGTACTGACCGACGAGCGCGGTGTCACCGGAGTACTCGTCCTCGATGAACGTGGATTCGGTGTCGTCCACGCTCCCGCGGTGCTCCTCGCGACCGGCGGGCTCGGACAACTGTACGCGTGCAGTACGAACCCTTCCGGTGCGACCGCCGACGGAATCGCCCTCGCATTGCACGCGGGCGCGCGGGTCGCCGACATCGAGTTCGTGCAGTTCCACCCCACGGTACTGTTCGCCGCGGACGGCCGCGGGCGCCGTCCACTCATCAGCGAGGCGGTCCGAGGGGAGGGTGCAACCCTGGTGGACTCGCGTGGTCGCTCCGTCACCGACGGCGTGCACCCACTCGGCGATCTCGCCCCACGTGATGTGGTCTCCCGAGCAATCGCCGAGCGTCTCGCCGCACTCGGCGAAGACCACGTGTTCCTCGATGCGCGTGACCTGCAGGGATTCGCAGAGCGGTTCCCGACCATCACCGCGTACTGCGCTGAGGCCGGACTGGATCCCGCGCGGGACCTACTGCCGGTCGCACCGGCAGCGCACTATTCGTGCGGCGGCGTCGTCACCGACGTGCATGGTCGAACAGACACTCCAGGTCTGTACGCGGCGGGCGAGCTCGCGCGCACCGGGCTGCACGGCGCCAACCGTCTCGCGTCCAACAGTCTGCTCGAAGGCCTCGTCGTGGGAGAGCGCGCAGGCGCCGCCGCGGCTGCAGAACGCGGCGGACTGCGCGTCGAAGCTCTCGACGCGACGGCGCCGGTGCTCCCGCGTCTCGAACGCGCCGAACTGCAGCGCGCGATGACGCGTGATGCCCTCGTCGTCCGCGACGAAACCGGTCTCCTCGCGGCGACCACGGCCCTGTCGGGGGCTCGCACACAGCTGTGCGCCAGCGTCTCCGATCTCGAGGATGCCGCACTCACGCTTGCGGCCCGGGCCCTCGTCGGTGCGGCGCTGCGCCGCACCGAGTCGCGCGGCTGTCACACTCGACGCGACCATCCGGCTCCGGATCCCGCGCAGGCCTGGTCCGCCGACCAGCGCCTGGATGACGAGGGAGAACTCGTCCTGACCACACCTCAACTCACAGGAGCGAACTGACATGGCCACCGTGCTGCCCGCCGGGCTCGACATCGATGAGACCCGCGCACTCGTGCGACAGGCACTCGACGAGGACCTGCGGTACGGACCGGACGTCACCACCGACGCGACTGTTCCGGCCGACGCGGTCGCCGTCGCGACGATGGCGCCCCGGCAAGCGGGCACCGTCGCGGGCCTGGACGTGGCCTTGCTCGTGCTCGACGAGGTGCTCGGCACCGGCCGCTACACGGTGCGCAGCCGTGTCGAGGACGGGCACCGCGTGGTCGCAGGCGAGCCCGTACTCACCCTCGAGGCGCCTACACGCGGCCTTCTCACCGCCGAACGCACCATGCTCAACCTCGTGTGCCACCTGTCGGGGATCGCCACCACCACGTCGCACTGGGTCGACGCGGTCGCGGGCACAGAGGCGAAGATCCGGGACAGCCGCAAGACCCTTCCTGGTCTGCGGGCGTTGCAGAAATACGCGGTGCGTGTCGGTGGGGGCGTCAATCACCGGATGGGGCTCGGCGACGAGGCCCTGATCAAGGACAATCACGTGGCCGCCGCCGGGTCGGTCGTCGCTGCGCTGCGCGCGGTGCGGGCGCACGCCCCCGGCATCGCCTGCGAGGTCGAGGTCGACAGCCTCGAGCAGTTCGACGAGGTCCTGGCCGAGAACGTGGAATTGATCCTGCTCGACAACTTTCCGTTGTGGCAGACGCAGATCGCAGTGCAGCGCCGCAACACCCATGCGCCCGGCACGCGACTGGAATCGTCGGGCGGCCTCACCCTCGAAGTCGCAGCGGACTACGCGCGCACCGGCGTCGATTACCTGGCGGTCGGCGCGTTGACCCATTCGGTCACCGTGCTCGATCTCGGCCTGGACATGTAGGGGCCTGCTGCCCCGGGGGGGGGGTGAGCTCGACCTGTGGGTTTCGGGTGGCGCAGCGGGTGACCATGACGTAGAACTACGAGTGGGTCCCGCGTGAGTTCGCTCACCGGAGCTATCGGCGGGTCAGGGGGGCTCGCCGCACAGGGGAGTAGAAGGACGAAGCATGCGGCTGCCGATGTCACCGACGGATTCGATGTTCCTGCTCGGTGAGACTCGCGAGCACCCGATGCATGTCGGTGGTCTCGTCATGTTCGAACCGCCCGAGGGACGCACCGCGAGCGATCTGCGGCAGATGTTCGTCGATGCGATCGCCCGGAGCGATGTCGAGGACGCTGCACCGCTGTGGCGTAAGCGGGCGGTACGTACGCTGGCCACTTTCGGTCAATGGGCGTGGGAGGACGACCCGTCGTTCGACCTCGAATATCACGTGAGGTTCACCGCCCTACCGCGCCCGGGTTCCACCGTCGAGTTGCGCGAGCTGGTTTCTCGCCTGCATGCGCCGTTGCTCGATCGTAGTCGTGCCCTGTGGGAGATGTACCTGATCGAAGGGCTCGCCGACGGCAGGTACGGGCTCTACATGAAGATGCATCACGCACTCGCCGACGGCGTGGGCGCGATGCGGCTGCTCCGTCGTGCATTGAGCACGGATCCCCACGAAACGGGTATGCCGGCGCCGTGGGCGGCTTCCGATACCTCGGACCCCCAGCGCTCCGTCATCGGTACCGCCCTCGAAATGCCGGGTACGGCGCTGCGCGCTGCCCGCGGAGTGATCTCGGAGGCGCTCGGGCTCGTGCCCGCGATCGTCGGCACCGTGGACCGTGCCATGCACGATCGGGGTGGATCATTGTCGCTCGCAGCTCCGCAGACGATTCTCAACGTGCCCATCGCCGGATCGCGACGGTTCGCCGCGCGCGCCTGGCAACTCGAGCGCCTTCGATCGGTTGCCAAGGCATCCGATTCGTCCCTCAACGATGTGGTGCTCGCGATGTGTTCGGGAGCGCTGCGAGCATTCCTGGCCGAGCGAGATTCGCTTCCCGATGAATCGTTGGTCGCGATGGTGCCCGTCGCACTGCGCAACGGCAAGGACACCGGGAACGACCTCGGTGTGCTGGTGTGCTCACTCGGCACCGACCGGCCCGAGGCAGCGAAGCGACTCGACGGGGTACGGGCCTCGATGTCGGAAGGGAAGAAGTCGATGAGTGGGATGTCGACCGCGTCCCGTCTCGCCGCCAGCGCAGTCGGAGTGGTTCCGTTGGCGTTGGGTGTACTGACCGGGAATCGTGTGTTGTCGCGTCCCGGGTTCAACGTCATCATTTCGAACGTGCCCGGCCCCGCCACCGCACTTTATTGGAACGGTGCCCGGGTGGACGCGGTGTACCCGCTCTCGGTCCCGCTCGACGGGCAGGCTCTGAACATCACATGTACGAGCACCGATGATCGGATTGCTTTCGGACTCACCGCATGTCGGCGTACCATTCCGGATCTGGGGACACTGCTCGATCACCTCGACGCCGAACTTGCCGCGCTCGAGCAGGCAGTCGGGATCCCGGCAGTGGTGGACATTGCCGAAGTGGGCGTCTGATCCGGTCTCGCGCGCAGCAGTCGGGCCGAGCCCTCAACTCCTCGTCGGATTCTTCGACGTCAGCGACGTCAGCGATCCGGTGACCGCGGGGTCGGGAACCCCGGGGTCGACGGGAAGTGGGCAACCGCAGAGCCTTCGGGATCATGGTGACCAGCTGATCGAGCTTGGTCTCGGATTCGCCCGTGCGCCGCGAGGCTTCGACGCCGGTGTCGCCGAAACCGGGTGAACAGCGACAGCGCCACCCGGTAGCGGACCTCGACCATGGCGCGCGCTACGGGAAGGGAGTCTCGGCGATGATCGTCCTGTAGGTTTCGACGGCGTCGGTCGGTCGGCGGGTGAGGCTCGGATCGCTCTGTACATCGACGGTGTACAGGCCGAATCGCTGTGTGTAGGTTCCCCACTCGTAGTTGTCGGTGAGAGACCAGTAGTTGTATCCGAACACCGGGGCGCCGTCGGCGATTGCGCGGCCCATCGCGTCGACGTGTTCACGCAGGTGTCGCGATCGGGTCCAGCCGTCGGTCCTCGGGGCGCCGTCGGCGGTCGCCATCCCGTTCTCCACGACATACAGCGGGACACCCGGGTAGCGGCGGGTGTAGTCCATGAGGGCGTCGTACATGCCCTGAGGGTGCGGCACCACCGACGAGTAGTCGCCGACTGCAGCATGGACCGCCGTAGGATTCTGCGCCGACACCCCGTAGTAGTAGTCGATGCCGACGTAGTCGAGGTCGGTGCGCACTCGATCGAGAAACCACGTGTCGAGATACGGCTGTGCGCCAGGGATGTACGCGGCATTCGAGGTCACCCACGCATCCGGATCCGCACGGTGGATCGCTGCGTACGCGCCGCGGTGAGCATCGACCAGTCGATCGAACATCGTCGGCACGTCGCGCGGTGCGAGACCGCCGTTCGCCACCTCTTGCCACACGTACTGGCTCGGCTCGTTGAACGTCACCCACAGGGCATCTGCGTCGGCGTAGCGTTCGGCGACCTTCTCTGCATGGACACCCCACGCGCGCACCGTGTCCGGATCCGCCCAGCCGCCGCGGTCGGCGATCCAGCCGGGATACACCCAGTGATCGAGTGTGAGCATCGGCCTCATGCCGTGGGCTCGGATCGTTTCCACCACGTCGTCGTAGTAGGCGAGTTCCGTCTCGTCCCAGCCGTGCGGGGTGGGTTGGATGCGAGCCCACTCCACGGAGATCCGGTAGACGTCCACGCCGAGTTCCGCGGCACGGGCGATGTCCTCACGGTAGCGGTACCGGAAATCGACGGCCGACCCGACCGGATCGTGGTGTGAGTCGTTCGAGTACCGCAGCCAGTTGCTGTCGGGTGGGTAGCCTTCGGTCTGGAACCCGGAACTCGCCACGCCCCAGAGAAATTCGTTCGTCTGAGAATGGGCGAGTGGGGCATGTGGAATGCCGAGTACTGCGATGAGAGCGAGTACCGCGAGGAACGCTCTCATCGCCGTGTCACGAGATCGCGGCGAGCGATCGGGCGAACGGAGTCCATACGTCCGCCAGGGACCGCCGCCCGATGAACAGCCCGATGTGGCCGGTGTCGACGATCGTCGTCACGATCTCCGACGGCGGGGTGGATACCTGCTTCGCCAGCGCGGTCACCTGCACCGGAGTTGCCATCGGATCGGCGTTGCCTGCGATCAGTCGCAGCGGGCACTCGATCGCCGCGAGATCCACGGTGCGTCCCTCTGCCACGAGCGTGCCTGCGATCAGTTCGTTCCCTACGAACAGGCGACGCATGATCCATTCGCGGAACGTGGCGGGAACCTCCTGACGCCACGCGAACCAGCGCCGCTCGGTCTCCATGCGTGAGACTTCGTCGGGGTCGTCGAGGGCTCCGAGCAGGGCCAATGCACGCTCGATCTCGCCGACCGGGTCGGTGGACTGCACACCGGCGGCGCGTGCGGTCCCGTAGAAGAAGTCGACCACGGACGCCGCAGCGCCGGCCGGAGCCTGCGCGAGCGCGGCGAGCGCAGGTTGCTCGGCGTGGAAATCGATGGGGGAGCCGGCGACGGTGAGGGTGCGCACCGCCTCAGGGTGGAGCGCCGCGTAGATCGTGCCGAGCCACCCGCCCTGGCTGTCGCCGACGATGTTCACCAGTCCGCCGAGGTGGGCGACGGCGTCGGCTACCACGGCCAGGTGCTCGTCGATCGAGGCGAAATCCGTACCGGCATTCGCCGGTGTCCAGTCGAGGCAGTACAGGCGGGTGAGGCCTCCGGCGCGCAGTGCTTCGACCTGACTTCGGCCGGGTGTGTGGTCGACGATGCACGAGTGGGTGCCGGCCTGAGGTGGCAGTAACAGTGTGGGCACCGATTCCCGGTCGACGGCATCGCGATCGCTGCAGTCACGTAGAGCCGCGAGCGGCGACCGCCGGGCGACGGGCCACGCGTGTGCCCAGGTCGGCGGGGTGTTGTCGGTCAGAGCTCCGTAGTAGCGGCCGATGTCCGATGCGATGGTCCACGGTGTGGGTCCGCGGCGTGCGAGTCCGAGGAGGTACGAGCTCCAACCGGCGATCGCCGCGGCCCCGATACGTATCGGGGCCGCGGCGATCTGTGTATGCGTCACCGGAGCCATGTACCGCACCGTAGAGCGCCGATCGGGCGCATGGGCGCGATTGCGGTCCGCAAGTGGGATCGTGTCCTACTTGAGAAGGTCGCGTGCCGTGCTGGTGACCGTGCTGGTGAGCTCACGGGCGAAGGAGACCTGCGCCTTGGTGATGTCGGCGACCCACTCGACGGGGGTGGCCTCGGCGAACTTCTCCTGCAGGTCGAGGAGGCTCGTGACGGCCTTCTCGTAGGTGTCGACACCGAGGTTGCCGCTCTGCTTGGCAGCCTCGACGAACTTGCTGTTGAACTCGTTGACGCGCTCGGTGGTCTCGTCGACGACCTTGGTGAAGTCGGCGGCGGCCTTGTCGGCTGCGGCGGTGGCGCTCTCGGTGAGCTTCTCGGCGGTCTTCTGTGCCGTCGCGGCGGCGTCGGTCGCAGCCTTGCTGGCGGCGTCGGTCGCCTTCGCTGCGGCGTCGTTGGCCTTGGCGGCGGGGATGGGCTTGGCGGGAGCAGTCATGGTGTTTCCCTTCGTGGAGCGCGGGGTGGAGCGCTGTAGCAGGTCGGTGCGCCGCGATCGACGCTGTTAGCAGGTTAGCAGAATGAATGCTAACGCGCAACGGGTCAGCTGAAGACGTACGTCCCGGGTGCATCGTCGAGGACGGGATGCTCCTTGCTTCCCATGGATGGAGGTGCAACCAGGGTGCCTGCGCGCTTGGTCGACCACACCGTCCAGTCCTCCCACCACGATGCGGCCGCGTGGCGAGTGGCCTTCTCATGCCACGACTTCGGATCCGAGGGAAGTGCGACCGGTTCGTCGTCCGGGGCACCGACAGCCTCGAACCAGGCCTTCGGATTGGGCGGATTGACCGCGCCTGCAACGTGTCCGCCGCTCGTGAGTACGTACCGCACATCGCCACCGAGCAGGTTCACGGCCTTGTACGACGACGTCCACGGCACGATATGGTCGTTGATCGCACCCACGATGTACGTGTCGCAGGTGACATCCGACAGATCGAGGACGGACCCGTCCAGCTCGTACTTCTTCTCGGCGAGTTCGTTGCGCCCGTAGAGGGTTCGCAAATAATGCGAGTGCATCGTCGCGGGCATGCGAGTGCTGTCTTCGTTCCACGCGAGGATGTCGAATGCCGCAGGCTTCTCGCCCTTCATCCACCGGGACACCCAGTAGTTGAAGATCAGGTCCTTCGCGCGGATCATGTCGAAGGTGCCGCCCATCTCCGACCCGGACAGGAATCCCTGCCTGCTCATGCGGAATTCGACCTTGTCGAGAGTCGCAGGATCGGTCAGCAGGGCGAGTTCGCCGACCTCGCTGTAGTCGAGAAGAGTGTTGAGCATCGTGAACGCGCTGATCCGCTTGTCGCCGATCGCGCCCATCTTCGCCGCGGCCATCGCCGCTACCGCCCCCCCGAGGCAGATCGAGAGCACCTCGATCCGCGAGGCGCCGGTGATCTCCTCGACGACGTCCAGGGCGGTGGCGATGCCCAGCCGGTAGTAGTCGTCCATCGTGATGTCCTGCATCGTCTCGTCCGGGTTGCGGTACGAGATCATGAACACCGTGCGATTGCGCTGGATCGCCCACTCTGCCAGGCTGCGCCCAGGCGCGAGGTCGAGGATGTAGTACTTGTTGATCCATGGCGGCGCTGCCAGGATCGGGATCTCATGGACCTTCTCGGTCTGCGGTGCGTACTGGATCACTTCGATCAGATCGTTGCGGAACACGACTTTGCCCGCGGTGGCTGCCATGTTCTCGCCGAGGGTGAACGCCCCACGATCCACCTTCAGTGGAATTCCCTTGCGATGCACCAGATCATCCACGGCAAACTTCGCCCCGCGGAACAGGCTTGCGCCACCGGTGTCGAGTGCGCGCACGAGCACACCGGGATTGATCAGGAAGTTCGACGGTGCCAGCGCATCGAACATCAGATTCGCGAACTGGCGTGCCTTGGCGTCGGCCAGTGCATCACCCTCGCCTGCGTCGACGAGGTCTTCGACGTATTCGCGGGTGGCGAGGTAGCTCTGCAGCAACGAGAAGTACGCGGGATTCTCTTTCCAGGCCGCATCGGAGAAGCGTCGATCCTTCGGGTCCGGCGGCACCGGGGCCTGGGGCTCGCTCGCATTCCACACGCGGGTCGCCGCCGCCGGGATATGCGCGAGACGGTTGGCGTACTCCGTGGTTGCGTCGGCGATCGCACGCGGATTCTTCGCGGCGCGGCCGGCGACGGACGCGACCGCCGGCCCCCACCCGATGGGATCGAGCGACGACGAGATCTTCTTCTGCAGATTGTTGAGCACCGGGGCAACTCCAGAACTGGGTCGGTTGTTACCTCGAGGCTGACACCTCCGCGGCGGCCGCGCACCTTACCGCAAGGTACATGCCGAGTGCACGTTGGGGTCGGCACGGCCCATACCGTCCTGACCTGCCGCCCAACCGTGAGCGAAAGCCCTGACCTGCACAAATGTGAATCTGCTCACTCGGAGTCGGAGTTCGCCGATCCGCCACCGCGTCGTCGCTTTGCAACCGTGACCTCCCGGAACGCGTCGTACATCTCTTCGAGGGACCGCCGCTGGGCATTGGTCAGATCCGGATCCTCGCGAAGTGCCTTGGTCACCGCCGACTCTCCGTCTGTGTCCGGCGTCACCTGCGACACCAGTGCATCCGCCGACATGTGCAACTGTTCGGCAATCGCATGGAGGACGCGATCGCTCGGCGCCCGCAGGTTTCGTTCGATCTGCGACAGATACGGATTCGAGATGCCCACCATCGACGCCAATTGGCGCATCGGGAGTTCCGCGAGTTCACGCTGGCGTCGGATGAGTTCGCCCAGAGTGGTCGGGCGCTCGTCGTCCTGGTTCATTCCGCCAGCATAAGGTCGGTGCGGAAACGAACCGGCCGGTCGGGTGACCCACTCGCGCGGGCGCCGCACCCGCGTGTGCTCTATCTACTGTCTATGCGGATAATAGACAGTGCTCCCTGATCAGCGAGAGAGGACACCTCATGCTTGCCCGCACCGACCTGCGCGGTCGTACTCCCACCACTGCGGAGCTGAGGGGCGCACTGCCCCGCGGCGGAGTGGACGTGGACGCGGTGCTGCATCACGTTCGTCCCGTTGTCGAGGACATCCGCGACCGCGGCGCCGACGCCGCACTCGACTACTGCGAGAAGTTCGACGGAGTGCGCCCCGACAGCGTCCGCGTACCCGAGGCCGAGCTGGAACGGGCCCTCGCCGAGATCGATCCCGCGGTACGCGCGGCCCTCGAGGTTGCCATCGAACGCACCCGTAAGGTGCACGCCGACCAGCGACGCGCCGACACCGTCACCGAGGTGGTGCCGGGTGGCACCGTCACTGAACGCTGGGTGCCGGTCGACCGGGTCGGGCTGTACGTACCCGGCGGAAACGCCGTGTACCCGTCGTCCGTCGTTATGAACGTCGTCCCCGCGCAGGCTGCGGGCGTCGAATCGCTCGTGATCGCGTCGCCGCCGCAGAAGAACTTCGGCGGCCTGCCCCACCCGACCATCCTCGCGGCGGCCGCACTGCTCGGCGTCGACGAGGTCTGGGCCGTCGGCGGCGGTCAGGGCATCGCATTGCTGTCCTACGGCGGCACCGACACCGACGGCGCCGAACTCGCGCCCGTCGACATGATCACCGGCCCCGGCAACATCTACGTCACCGCCGCCAAGCGACTATGCCGCTCCGTGGTCGGCATCGATGCCGAGGCGGGCCCCACCGAGATCGCGATCCTCGCCGACCACACGGCCGACGCCGTGCACGTCGCAGCCGACATGATCAGCCAGGCCGAGCACGACGTCATGGCCGCGTCCGTGCTGGTGACCACGAGCCCCGAGCTCGCTGACGCCGTAGACGTTGCGCTCGCCGCACAGCTCGAACTCACGAAGCACCGCGAACGTGTCGCCACCGCACTGTCCGGAAGCCAGTCCGGCATCGTGCTGGTCGACGACATCGCGCAGGGCCTGAACGTGGTCAACGCCTACGCGGCCGAACACCTCGAGATCCAGACGGAGAACGCGTCGGACGTCGCCGCGCAGGTCCGGGCCGCCGGAGCGATCTTCGTCGGCCCGTGGGCCCCGGTCTCACTCGGCGACTACTGCGCCGGCTCGAACCATGTACTGCCCACGGCCGGGTGCGCGCGGCACCAGTCCGGGCTGAGCGTGCAGACGTTCCTACGCGGAATCCACGTCGTCGAGTACGACGAGGCGGCTCTGAAAGACGTGTCCGGCCACGTGATCACCCTCGCGAACGCCGAGGACCTGCCCGCACACGGCGAGGCCGTGCGACTGCGCTTCGAGGCTCTCAAGTGAGCGCGGCGATCCCGGGCGGCGCAATCACACTCGACGATCTGCCGCTGCGCGAGAACCTGCGTGGTAAATCGCCGTACGGTGCTCCGCAGCTGACGGTGCCGGTCCAGCTCAACACGAACGAGAACCCGCACCCGCCGACGAAGGCACTCGTCGACGACGTCGCAGAATCGGTTCGTGAGGCAGCGACACAACTGCACCGCTATCCCGACCGCGACGCCGTCGCCCTGCGCACCGATCTCGCCGCGTACCTCACTCGGCAGACCGGTATCACGGTGGGTCTCGAGAATGTCTGGGCGGCAAACGGATCCAACGAGGTGCTGCAGCAGATCCTGCAGGCGTTCGGCGGACCGGGCCGCAGCGCAATGGGGTTCGTGCCGTCGTATTCGATGCACCCGATCATCGCTGACGGAACACAAACCGAATGGCTGCCCACCTACCGGCGCGACGACTTCACCCTCGACATCGAGGCCTCCGTCACCGCGATCCGCGACCGGCAGCCCGACGTCGTGTTCGTCACGAGCCCCAACAATCCGACGGGCCACAGCATCCCGCTCGACGAGCTGCGCCCGATCCTCGACGCCGCCCCGGGCATCGTGATCGTCGACGAGGCATATGCCGAGTTCTCCGCCGTGCCGAGTGCGCTGGCGCTGATCGACGAGTACCCGGCGAAGATCATCGTCTCGCGAACCATGAGCAAGGCCTTTGCCTTCGCCGGTGGTCGGCTCGGCTACCTCGCGGCGGCCCCGGCGGTGATCGACGCGTTGCTGCTGGTTCGCCTGCCGTACCACCTTTCGGTGATCACACAGGCCGCCGCCCGGGCGGCATTACGGCACGCCGACGCCACGCTCGGGTCCGTCGCCGAACTGGCTGCGCAACGTGACCGCGTCGCAGCCGAACTCGCCCGGTTCGGATACGACGTGATCCCGTCCGATTCCAACTTCATCCTGTTCGGCCGTTTCGCAGACGCCGCCACCACATGGCAGCGGTACCTCGACCACGGCGTCCTGATCCGGGACGTCGGCATCCCGGGGTACTTGCGCACCACAATCGGACTCGCACACGAGAACGACGAACTTCTGCGGGTCAGTGAGATACTCGCCGCAACCGAAATCGAGGTAACCCGATGAGCGACCGCATCGCCAAGGTCGAACGCACCACGAGAGAATCGAGCATCACCGTCGAGGTGAACCTCGACGGCAGCGGACGCACCGACATCGCGACGGGAATTCCGTTCTACGACCACATGCTCACCGCGCTCGGTCAGCACGGCTCGTTCGACCTGACCGTGCACGCCAAGGGCGACGTCGAGATCGAAGCGCATCACACCGTCGAGGACACCGCGATCGTGCTGGGCCAGGCCTTCAACGAGGCTCTCGGCGAGAAGCGTGGTATCCGTCGGTTCGGCGACTGCTTCATTCCGATGGACGAGACCCTTGCGCACGCGTCCGTCGACGTCTCCGGACGACCGTACTGCGTGTTCACCGGCGAACCCGACTACATGGTGCATTCGGTGATCGGCGGCTACCCGGGCGTGCCCTACTCGACCGTCATCAACCGGCACGTGTTCGAATCCTTCGCATTCCACGCGCGCATCGCATTACACGTGCGCGTGCTCTACGGCCGCGATCCGCATCACATCACCGAGGCCGAGTTCAAGGCTGTTGCACGCGCACTGCGTGAGGCCGTCGAACCGGATCCCCGCGTAACCGGTGTGCCGTCGACCAAGGGCAGTCTGTAAGCGATGGATGTTGTCCTCACCTACGCCTGTTTCCTCGCCGCGGGGATCACGGCCGGCGGCACCTGGTCGATGTGGAAGTCCCGGAATCTCCTGTTCGCCGGGGTTCTCCTCGCAATCACGGTGCTTGCCGTGATCGCGGGTGTGCTCAGGTTGGTCTGACGTGACGCAGGACGGTCCGGCACTGCTTCGCGTGCGCGGGCTCCCTGCGGCGTGGATACTGGCTGCCGCAGCGTTCGGCGGATTCTCCCTGCTGCTGCCCGTCGTCCCCTGGGCCATCGCCGAAGCCGGCGGATCCGACACGCTCGCCGGGTCGGTGACGGCGGTGTTCATGCTCACCACGGTTCTCACTCAGATCGCCATGCCGCGACTGATGCGGACGTACGGTCACCGTGCCACGCTCATCGCCGGCTGCCTGCTGCTCGGTCCGCCGTCGTTGCTGTTTCTCCTGTCGGTGGCTCCGGCCGCTGTCCTCGGGATCTCCGCGGTGCGCGGGATCGGATTCGGCATGATCACCGTCGCGGCGTCCGCACTCGTGGGCGAACTCGCCCCTCCACGCCTGCTCGGCCGGGCGACGGGGGCGCTCGGTGTCGGGATCGCTGCGTCGCAGATGATCGGCCTGCCCGCCGGCCTGGCGATCGCCGAACGTTACTCCACCACACCGGTGTTCCTCCTCGGGGCGATCGTCACTTCGGCCGCTCTCATCGCGGCGTTCCGGCTACCGCAGACACCGAAGCGCGCTGCCACGCCGAGCGGCCGCATCCCGCTGCGGGTGCTGCTGTTTCCCATGGTTGCGGTCGGAGCGGGGGCCATCGCCTACGGCGGACTGACCTCACTCCTGCGCATTGCCGTCGCCGATCTCCCCGTCCCGACCGCGCTGGCCGTGCTCAGCGCGTCCACGCTCGTCGGACGTTTCGGCGCGGGTGCCCTCGCCGACCGCTTCGGTGCGGGCAGGATGCTGCCCGTCGGCCTCGGTCTCGCCGCCGTGGCGATGGTGCCGTTCGCTCTCATCGCCGACGACCGAGCGGGCGCAGGCGCCCTGATCGGAGCCTCGGTGTGCTTCGGGCTCGGCTTCGGCATCGTGCAGAACGAGGCACTGCTCGTCGCGTTCCGGCGCGCCGGCTCCGAGCACATCGGATCCGCGAGTGCCGCATGGAACATCGGCTTCGACGCGGGCACCGGCGCCGGATCCTTCGCGCTCGGCGCAGTGGCCGCCGCATCCGGATACCCGGCGGCCTTCGCGGTCGCCGCGCTGCTGGTCCCCACGCTCCCGTTGCTCGCGAGGCTCGCCGGCCCGTCCGAACGTCCCCGTCCCTCCACATAGAATCGACAACATGAGCGCAACCACGGTGGCCGTCCTCGACTACGGCTCGGGAAATCTCCACTCCGCGACCCGGGCTCTGGCCCGCACCGGCGCGCACGTCGAGGTCACTTCCGATCCCAAGGTCGCGCTCGCCGCGGACGGTCTCGTCGTCCCCGGCGTCGGCGCATTCGACGCCTGCATGCGGGGCCTGCGCAGCGTAGGCGGCGAGAAGATCATCGGTACCCGGCTGGCCGGGGGACGCCCGGTACTCGGCATCTGCGTCGGCATGCAGATCCTGTTCGAGAAAGGCGTCGAACACGGCATCGAGACCGAAGGCTGCGGCGAATGGCCCGGTACCGTCGAGCGTCTCGACGCTCCCGTTCTGCCCCACATGGGCTGGAACACCGTCGAGGGGGCGAAGGACTCCGTCTTGTTCGCTGGAATGGACGCCGACACGCGTTTCTACTTCGTCCACACCTACGCGGCGCAGACGTGGGAACTGCCCGAACCCGAACGACTCGCACCGCCCCGCCTGACCTGGGCCGAGCACGGCAGCAGGTTCCTCGCCGCGGTCGAGAACGGTCCGCTCTCGGCGACGCAGTTCCACCCGGAGAAGTCCGGTGACGCGGGCGCCGTGCTGCTGCGCAACTGGGTGGGCTCCTTGTGACCACGCCCGACGAGGGGGAGCGGCCGGACGAGCCGACCGGAGACCTTTCGCTCGGCAAGCTCGCGATGTCCTCGCTCGGCGCGGCCGCAGCGGTGCTGCTCGTCGCTGCCCTTGTCATCGTGTTGCTGAAGCCGGAACCGGTGATCGGTCTGATGGTGGCCCTCGTCGGAGTGGTCGGCGCGATTGCTGTGATGGGGATCGTGTCGAAGCGGATGACGCGGAAAGCGTTCGGTCCGGAAAAGAAATAGGACGTTGCACGGGGCAATTCCCACTGCTACGTCCTTCCCTCTCCAAGATATATCTCACTCGGGGGCTTGCGGCAAGACCCCCGGTGTACCCCAGAATCATCCTCCTGGCCGGATCCGTGCACGTCACGGTTGTGCCCGGCCGGGAGAGGGGAAACATCGTCATGACGCTCGACGACATACACACGACTCGACACGAACAGCAGGAGAGGCACGAGAAGGAGCTGAACTCCGAACGGCGGTACGTGGCACGGCTCCACGCACAGCTGGATTCGGAACGGGCCGACGCATCGGCACGATACGAGGCGGCGCTGCGTGACAGCGGGTACTCACCGATGGAACGCGACGTCGAGGTACGCTCGCAGGCCCGGGCGATCGCACGATTGGACGTGGCAGACGCCGGACTGTGCTTCGGCCGGTTGGACGCAGCGTCAGGCGAGCGCTCGTACATCGGCAGGATCGGGCTCCTCGACGAGGCAAACGACTACGAGTCGTTGCTGCTCGACTGGCGGGCGCCGGCTGCACGTCCGTTCTACGTGGCAACCGCGGCGAATTCCGAGGGCATGCGTCGACGCCGCCAGTTCCACACCCGTGGACGGGAGATCGTCGACTTCACCGATGAATCGCTCGGGCGTCCGTCGGACGACGACACCGGGGACTCGGCGCTGCTTGCCGCGGTGACCGCGCCGCGCGGCGAGGGAATGCGCGACATCGTGGCGACGATCCAGGCCGAACAGGACGCGATCATCCGACTCGACCACCCGGGCGTACTCGTCATCGAGGGAGGGCCGGGCACCGGCAAGACGGTGGTGGCGCTGCATCGTGTGGCCTACTTGCTCTACACCCAGCGCGAACGGATGGAACGCCACGGCGTGCTCGTCGTCGGACCCAACCCGGAGTTCCTGCGGCACATCGGGCACGTGCTGCCGTCGCTCGGTGAGACCGACGTGGTGTTCGCGACCACGGGAGACCTGGTTCCCGGACTGCACGTCACCGCAGAGGACGCGCCGGACGTGGCGCGGCTCAAGGGATCGTCGACAATTCTCGACGTGCTCGCCGCAGCGATCACCGACATACAACGGCAACCGCACGACCCGATCATGATCGAGTTGACCGACGTCACGGTGCGGATCGACGCCGACACCACCGAATGGGCGATCGACGAAGCGCGGGCGAGCGGCCTGCCGCACAACGAGGCACGCGCGGTCTTCACCGAGATCATCACGTGGGTACTCACCGAACGGGCCATCGCACGGATCGGCCGCGGATGGCTGGACCGGTCTGACAAGCAGGCATGGGAGGACATGCGCTCGGATCTGAGCGTCGAACTCGAAGAGCACGAACGGTTTACGGCCGCGTTGGACGAACTCTGGCCGATCGTCACGCCGGAGGAGTTGTTGGCGCAGCTCTACACGTCGGAGGCACGGCTCCGCGCAGCCGGTGCCGATCAGGCGCTGTGGCGCGCCGACGGCCACGCGTGGACGGTCTCCGACGTGCCGCTGCTCGACGAACTCGTCGATCTCCTCGGACGCGCCGGCCCCGTCGATGACACCGCGGAACGCGAACTCGCGGCCGAGGCCGACTACGCAGCGGGAGTGCTGGACGTCCTGGTGAACCGTGAAGACCACATGGACGACGAAGACCACCTGTTCGCGCAGGACATGCTCTACGGCTCCGATCTGGCGGGGCGCTTCACCGAGCGCGACACCCGCGACCTTGCCGAACGCGCGGCAGCGGATCGGGAATGGACCTACCGGCACGTCGTCGTCGACGAAGCGCAGGAACTGTCCGAGATGGATTGGCGGGTGCTGATGCGTCGCTGTCCGGGACGCTCGTTCACAATCGTCGGTGATCTCGCTCAGTGCCGATCGGCGGCGGGAGCGACGTCGTGGAGCGAGATGCTCGAGCCGTACGTCCCTGGACGGTGGGTGTACCGATCGTTGACCGTGAACTACCGGACACCCGCCGAAATCATGACCGTTGCCGCCGGTGTGCTCGCCGAGTTCGCGCCTGGTATCGCACCGCCGGAGTCGGTCCGTGAGGCGGGGGTGGCACCCTGGTCCAGGCTGGTGAGTAGCGACGAACTAGGCGGCGCCGTAGAGGAATTCGTGCGTGTCGAAGCCCTCGAAGAAGGAACGAGCGTCGTGATCGGACCGTCGGACGTCCCCGGCGCGGTCCTGCCCTCGGAGACCAAGGGCCTCGAATTCGACGCGGTCCTCATCGTCGAACCCGAACGGATCCTCGCCGACGGACCGCGCGGGGCAGCGGACTTGTATGTTGCGCTGACCCGTGCCACCCAGCGTCTCGGGGTCCTGCACCGCGCACCGTTGCCAGAGATCCTGTCCGGTCTCATGGACCGCGCCCCGCTCACACAATGAACTTCGACCGAGCCTCGGGTCAGGCCGGGAGCCGGACCTGGGCCTGCGTCTTTCCGAGGACGGTGCGGCCCTCGCAGCTCACCGTGATGTCGATCCGCGCCGTGTGTTCGTCGGGGTCGAGTCGGGCGACCTTGGCGGAGATCGACAGGGTGGCGCCGTCGACCGGATCGACGACAACGGGACGTGTGAACCTCGTCTCGTACGAGATCACCGCGGTGGGATCGCCGATCCAGTCCACCACCGCCTGCAGCGCAAGGCCCGCAGTGAGCATCCCGTGCGCGAGCACCCCCGGAAGACCGACCTCGACAGCTGTGACCTCGTTGTAGTGGATCGGATTCAAATCGACCGATGCGCCCGCATAGCGAACCAGGTCGTCGCGAGTGATCCTCGGTTCGGCCTTGGCGACGACGGCACCGACCTCGAGGTCGCCGAACGCGCGGCGGGTGGGCAGGCTCATGCGTCGCCTCGATGCAGGAAACTCGAGGTCACCGTTGCGACCAGCGCGCCGGTCTCGTCGCAGACCTCGCAGATCGTCGAGAGGAAGGAATTACCCGCGCGCTCGGACACGTCGACGATGGTCAACGTCGTCGACAGCTCGTCGCCTGCGACGATGGGACGGCGGTATTCGATCTTCTCCGAACCGTGGACGACCCGATGCAGCTCGATGCCGGTGCCGGGGGACTCCATCAGCTGGGTCACGGCCGGACCCAGCACCACGGTGCTGAAGGTCGGTGGTGCGACCACATCGGCGAACCCGGCTGCGCGGGATGTCTCGACGTCGTGATGGAGCGGGTTCGTCGAGCGCACGGCGCGGGCGAATTCACGGATCTTCTCGCGGCCGACGAGATAGTTCGTCGGTGGGAATACCCGACCTGCGAGATCAGGGTTCAGTGGTGCCATCCGCCGAGCTTATCGGGCAGCAAGGCCGGGTCGGTGCGGGAATCGTCCGTTGCGGCAGACAATCGCTGCGCGAACAGCCGGCACGAGCGTAGAAGAGCCTCGCTGCCATCGATCCTGAAGTCGGCATCGACGAAGGCGAGGATGAGGACGAGCCACTGCCACGAGTCCACATCGAGGCCGACAGCGGTGCAATCGTCGTTCGCGGAGCGGACCCGGGCTTCCTGGAACTTCAGTGTGTCGGCGACGTGCTCGACCGGCGCGTCGACCAGCAGATCCACCGGTTCCTTGCCTCGGCGAAGGCTATGGCGAAGGTATTCCGACGCAGAGTCGGCAGGCAGATCCCGTATCGGGTAGCGGTGGCCGGTACGGACCGGTTCGTGCAGGCGGTCGACCCGGAAGACGCGCCAGTCCTTGCGGCGGGTGTCCCATGCCAACAGGTACCAGCGCAGGAGGTGGTGGATCTGGCGGTACGGGTCGACGCGTCGCTCGGTGGTGTTACTCGCTGCGTCGACATAACGGAAGGTGATCGTCTCCCGGCGCGTGATGGCCTCGGCGATGGTGCTCAGGTGCTGTGCGGTCACCGTCGGTGCCTGCTGGGGACTGGTCTCCAGTCCGGCACGGATGGCGGTGAGCAGCGGTCGGAGTCGAGTGGGAAGGAACTGGTCGAGTTTGCCGTACGCGCGGGTTGCCGCATCGTCGATGCCGTCTGTCGCCGCATCGTCGATGCCACCTTCCTCGGGCCCCACAGCGGCCAGTGCGGCGAGTGCCAGCAGTGTGGCGACGGCCTCGTCGTCGTCGAGAACGAGCGGTGGCATCGTTCGCCCGGCGGCGAGTCGGTAGAAACCGCCGGGACCGGGCTGCGTCTCGACCGGGTACCCGTACCCGCGGAGGCGGTCGACGTCGCGGCGCAGCGTCCGCGGACTGACTTCGAGCCGGCGTGCGAGTTCGTTGCCACCGATCGCGCGACCGGTCTGCAGGAGGGACAGCAACTCGAGCATCCGTTCCGTCACGTCGGCCATGTCCCGATTCTCCCCGAAAATGCGGTCAGGATCCGACCGCATCCGGTCGTACCGTCGAGGTATGGCAGCAACGCGACACATCACCGTTCGCAGGGCACACACCAACAACCTGGCCGACCTCGACCTCGACATCCCGCGCCACCGGCTGGTCGTCGTCGTCGGGGTGTCCGGCTCGGGTAAATCCTCCCTGGTGTTCGACACGATCGCCGCCGAAGCGGGATATCAGCTGGGCGAGACGTTCCCGCCGTTCACCAGGAACCGACTGCCGAAATGGGCCCGGCCCGCCGCCGAACACATCGCAGGCCTGACCCCGGTGATCGTCATCGATCAGCGCAGGATCGGCGGAAACGCCCGCTCGACCGTCGGCACCATCACCGACACGTGGACCTACCTGCGATTGCTGTACTCGCGCATCGGGACACCTCACGTGGGCGAATCGAATCGCTTCTCGTTCAACGACCCCGCGGGAATGTGCCCCACCTGCTCGGGCCTGGGGGAAGTCGTCGCCAGTGCGGTCGAACGCTTCCTCGAGGTCGACAAGTCGCTCGCCGACGGCGCCATCGTGCTCCCGGGTTTCGGCCACGGCGGGTACTGGTACTCGTTGTACGCCGACATCGGCACGTTCGACGCCCATACCCCGCTGCGGCAGTGGAGCGAGGCCGAACGCGACGCACTCTTGTACGGCGGTGAGGCCGCGGCGAAACTGGGCCGCAGGACGCCGAAGGAGTACGAGGGCGTCGTCCCGCGATTCGAACGCATCTACCTGCACACCTCCGACAATCTGTCCGAACGCAAGCAGGACACCATCCGCCGCTTCACGAGATCGCAGACCTGTCCCGAGTGCGACGGCGACCGGCTGAACAAAGCCGCCCGCACCGCGGTCGTGCTCGGCCGTACCCCCGGCGAGATGTCCCGTCTCGAGATTGCCGAACTCCTCGACCTCGTCCGCACTATCGATTCAGCCCATGTCGCGCCGGTCGTCGCCGCGCTGACGGAACGGCTCGACGCCATGGTGAAGATCGGACTCGGGTACCTGACACTCGCCCGCCCGACCACAAGCCTGTCCGGCGGCGAATCCCAGCGCATCAAGACGGTCCGACATCTCGGATCGAGCCTGACCGAGATGACCTACGTGGTCGACGAACCGACAGTGGGGCTGCACCCGAGCGATGTCGAGTCGATGGTCGAACTGCTCGAACACCTCTGCAGCAGTGGTAACAGCGTGCTGGTCGTCGAACACGATCCCGCGGTGATGGCCCGGGCGGACGAGGTGATCGAGATCGGCCCGGGCGCCGGCGCGGCCGGCGGCCGACTTGTGTTCCAAGGGGCATTCGACGACCTGCGCCGCGCCGATACTCCGACCGGACGTGCCCTGCGTCGACGAGCACTGCCCGAGCGTGCGCCACGGCTCGCGGCCGGGTGCCTCACCGTCGCCGACGCACGACGCAACAATCTGCAGCATCTCACCGTGCAGATCCCCAGGGGCGTGATGACCGTGCTCACCGGCGTTGCGGGATCCGGGAAGTCCAGTCTGGCTACGGAACTCGTCGACCAACACGAGGCAATCGTGATCGACCAGAAGCCCGTGAGCACCAACCGGCGCTCCACCCCGATCACCTACACCGGCATCGCACCCGCAATCCGGAGACTGTTCGCGCGCCGCAACGACGTGCCCTCGGCTCTGTTCAGTGCCAACTCCGACGGCGGGTGCCCGGATTGCAAGGGCACCGGTGTCATCTACACCGATCTCGCGTTCATGGAGGGACAGGAAGTCGTGTGCGAGACGTGCCACGGACGTCGATTCACACCCGAGGTCCTCGCGCACACTGTCGACGGGCTGTCCATCGCGGACGTCGAGGATCTGACCGTCGAGCAGGCCGTTGCCCGGTTGCCCGACAAGGGCATCGCTCGCGCGCTGGAACAGCTCGCGGCGGTCGGCCTGGGCTATCTGCGTCTGGGGCAGTCGTTGAGCACGCTCTCGGGAGGCGAATGCCAGCGAGTCAAGATCGCCAAGGAACTGCGGCAGGTGGAACAGACCACCACCTATGTCCTCGACGAACCGACCACCGGGCTGCACATGAGCGACATCGACGCCTTGCTGCACGTTCTCGACACGCTCGTCGAGCTGGGGAACGATGTGGTGGTTATCGAGCACAACCTCGACGTCGTCCGCCGCGCCGACTGGCTGATCGACCTCGGCCCCGGGCCCGGCCGACACGGCGGGACCGTCCTGTTCCAGGGACACGTGGCCGACTACACGGGATACGACACGCCCACGTGTCGTGCACTGACGGACGCACTCGAATGAGCCCCGGCGCGCACGCGTCGGTGACGTCGGGCCCGGTGGCGGTCTCCGGTGGTTCGATCCCCGCCGAGTCGCTTTCGAGGTTCGACACGACAGGCACTACTGTAGGCGCAGTGAGCCTGGTCCTTTTGCCTGCAGTCGACGTAGCCAACGGTGAAGCAGTTCGCCTCGTCCAGGGAGAGGCGGGCAGCGAAACCGGCTACGGTTCTCCGCGCGACGCCGCCTTCGAATGGCAGAACGCCGGTGCCGAATGGGTGCACATGGTCGACCTCGACGCGGCGTTCGGCCGCGGCGACAACCGTCAACTGATCGCGCAGGTCGTCGGCGAACTCGATGTGAAGGTCGAACTGTCCGGTGGTATCCGTGACGACGCGACCCTCGCAGCGGCCCTTGCGACCGGCTGCGCGCGGGTGAACCTCGGCACCGCCGCCATCGAGAATCCCGAGTGGTGTGCACGGGTCATCGGTGAGCACGGCGACCGCATCGCCGTCGGCCTGGACGTCAAGCTCATGGACGGCGAATGGCGTCTGCGTGGGCGCGGGTGGGTGTCCGACGGCGGCGACCTGTGGGAGACGCTCGAGCGGCTCAACAGCGAGGGTTGTTCCCGGTACGTCGTCACGGACGTGACCAAGGACGGCACCCTCAGCGGGCCCAACCTCGATCTGCTCGGCTCGGTGTGCAACGCCACCGACGCTCCCGTCGTTGCCTCCGGCGGCGTCTCGACCGTCGACGATCTGCGCGCGATCGCCACGCTCGTCGACGAAGGCATCGAGGGCGCGATCATCGGCAAAGCGCTCTACGCAGGCCGCTTCACTCTGCCCGAAGCACTCGACGCGGTTTCACGCTGACGTCGATGGCCGCGAACACGGACCGCGATCACCTCCTCGCTGTTGCGAGCGAGGTGCTCGACGGTGTGTCCGGGCGGTTCGTCACCGGCCATGGAGCACCGCGGTCGGTGGACAAGGGGCGCAACGACTTCGCGACCGACCTCGATCTCGAACTCGAACGCCGCATCAGTGGTGAGCTCGCCGAGCGCACGGGTATCGCTGTGCACGGCGAGGAGTTCGGGGGGCCATCGGCGAGCAGCGGGACAGTGTGGCTGCTCGATCCCATCGACGGCACCGTCAACTATTCGGCCGGACTCCCCACCGCGGGAATCCTGCTGTCGCTCGTCGAGGACGGCGAACCGGTGCTGGGCTTGACATGGATGCCGCTGATCGGCCACAGGTTCTCCGCGGTGGTCGACGGTCCGCTGCTGTTCAACGGTGAGCCTCGCAAGCGCCTCGAACCTCAGCGGCTCGAGGATCACATGATCGCCGTAGGCAGTTTCGACGTCGACAGTCGCGGTCGTGTTCCCGGACGCACCCGGCTGTCCGTCATCACCGAACTGAGTCGCCGGGTCGCGCGGCTGCGGATGCACGGCTCGACAGGTATCGATCTCGCCTACACGGCGGCGGGGGCGCTCGGCGGAGCGGTCGTGTTCGGTCACCATCCGTGGGACAACGCGGCCGGGGTGGCCCTCGTCCGCGCGGCAGGCGGGATCGCCACCGACTTCGAGGGCAAGCCCTGGCGCATCGGAAGCGGATCGGTACTGGCAGCAGCTCCCGGAATCCACGACGAAATATCGGACATTCTGAGATCCGTGAGGACGGAGTCTCGTTCAGAAGGAGAATCCCAATGACGCTCGCCGTGCGAGTGATCCCCTGCCTCGATGTCGACGCCGGACGGGTCGTCAAGGGAGTCAACTTCGAGAACCTGCGCGATGCCGGCGACCCCGTCGAACTTGCCGCCCTCTACGACGCCCAGGGCGCGGACGAACTGACCTTCCTCGATGTCACCGCCTCGAGCGGTGATCGCGGCACGATGCTCGACGTCGTCACCCGTACCGCCGAGCAGGTCTTCATTCCGCTCACAGTCGGCGGCGGTGTCCGCACGGTCGACGACGTCGACCGCCTGTTGCGGGCGGGTGCCGACAAGGTCTCGGTGAATACTGCGGCGATCGCGCGCCCGGAAGTGCTGCGCGAGATGTCCGAGCGATTCGGCTCCCAGTGCATCGTGCTGTCGGTCGACGCCCGCACTGTTCCGGACGGTCAGGAACCCACCCCGTCGGGCTGGGAGGTCACCACCCACGGTGGTCGCCGCGGGACGGGTATCGACGCGGTCCAGTGGGCTCGGCGCGGTGAAGAACTGGGGGTGGGGGAGATCCTGCTCAACTCGATGGACGCCGATGGGACCAAGGCCGGGTTCGATCTGAAGATCATCGAATCCGTTCGTGCGGCGGTGCACGTCCCCGTCATCGCATCCGGCGGCGCCGGTGCGGTAGAGCACTTCGCACCGGCCGTACAGGCGGGTGCGGACGCGGTGCTCGCGGCGAGCGTGTTCCACTTCCGCGAACTCACGATCGGGCAGGTCAAGGACGCGATGCGCGCGGAAGGAATTGTGGTCCGATGAGCAACATCCTGAACCCGGAGATCGCGGCCAGGCTCAAGCGTAACGAGGACGGTCTGTTCGCCGCGGTCGTGCAGGAGAAATCCACCGGGGCGGTCCTGATGATGGCGTGGATGGACGACGAGGCGCTCGCGCGCACGCTCGCCACACGCAAGGCCACTTATTACTCGAGATCGCGCAACCAGTACTGGGTCAAGGGTGAGACATCGGGACACACCCAATACGTGCACGAGGTCCGGCTCGACTGCGATGGTGACACCGTATTGCTCGTCGTCGACCAGGTGGGTGCGGCATGCCATACCGGTACGCACACGTGTTTCGACACCGACGTGCTGCTCTAGCCCGAGAAGAGTACTTCTCCGAAGACGGTGCCCGATTGCCCGCGATGCGGGGTCGGGCACCTTCGTCGTGCGCCGTTCGCGGGCGAAACCTTGTCATTGTTCTGTGATGACGCGTCATGGGCGAGGGGATTTGATCTGTGTGATGTGACACAGAGCAGTGCTGATCGGTGTCTCCGCTCGTCCATGCGGGATCCGGATCCGATGGGGGTGGGCCGGGACGGCACGTGCTGGCACCGCTGTCGGTCGGGGAATGCGGCCCAGTCGTCGACGTCGTTCGATGTTTGGCTGAATTGCTTTGCGGCACAATCGATGATTCCACCTCGGTCGCTCGGGAGCGCGTCCGGAGCGGGCGTGCGGGGTGCTGTGACGCGCAGCGTCCGGACGGTGCATCGGATGTCGCTGATGTGAATGATGGGTCGGGCGTGTGGGGTGGAGCACTTTCGTGGCGTCGAAGTGGGCTCGGGCACGATTGCTTGAAGGTCTTGCCATCTGCGGCGTTACCTGGTTGTGACCTCAAGGCCGCCGAATTGTGATCCGCCGTGGATGGACGACTTCCTTCGGTGAACGTGCGCGGCCCCCATCCCCGGAGGCCGAACCGAATTCGGTCGAATTTTGGAGCACGACCCATGTCACTTACATGCTTGCGGCATGCCCGTGTCGCGATCGCGGCGGCGGCGCTGATCGGTACGGCAACCTCTGCTGTTCTCGGTTTCGGCGCGTCCGATGCCCACGCTACTCCGATGGCTTCGGCGCACACTCGGTACGAAGCGTCGAGCAACGTGCTCGAGGTGCTGGAGCTTTCCACCCTTGCCGAGAGCGGGTGGTCCGTCGCCGACGACTCTTCGGCCCCGGTTCCGGCCGAGGCCTCGGATGCCTCTGCCGGCGCGTCGGAGGCTGCCCCGCCGGAGGCTCCTGCCCCCGCACCACCGGCTGTCACCACCGACGACCTGAGGATGATCGTGCCGGAAATCTCAGCCGAGAGGATCGACCAGTACATCGCTCCGTTGAATGAGGCGATGATACGCAACGGTATCGACACACCGGTCCGCCAGGCGGCGTTCATCGCACAACTCGCGGTCGAGTCCGACTCCTTCCGGACCTTCGAGGAGTATGCGTCCGGTCGTGCCTATGAGGGCAGGGCCGATCTCGGCAACGTTCATCCCGGAGACGGTGAGCGGTACAAGGGCAGGGGAGCGATCCAGGTCACCGGTCGTCACAACTACGAGGAGCTGAGTCGGCACACAGGGGTGGATTTCGTCACGAACCCCGAGTTGCTCGCCGCGCCGGAGAACGCTTTCGTCAGTGCCGCCTGGTACTGGACGTCGCGCAATCTCAACCAGGTTGCGGACACTGCGGGGATCGTGCGGGTATCGGAGGTCGTCAACGGCGGTCACCATGCCCTCACCCGTCGAATCGCAGATTTCGAGCGGGGCTTGCACGTCCTGCTCGCGCCGTAGTCGTCACTCGAGTGTCACCGAGTCGTCTGCGCGTGGTTAGAGTGCGTTCATGCCTCTGATTCGGATCAGTCAGACTCCCGGCCTCACGAGTGAGCAGAAGGCCGAGGTGATCGCCGCGGTGACCCGCGCCTATGCGGAGACTGCAGGCAAGAGCGAGTCGTCGGTGTGGGTGACCATCACCGAGGTGCCGCGCGAGAACTGGGGTGTCGGCGGGACGCCGCTGGGGTGATCGGGTCGGGGCGCCGCTGGGGTGAGGGCGGGTAACGGTCACAACGATCGCACCATGGTGAGTTGGTGCACCCGGGCACCTCTGTAACGAAGTCCGGGAACCGGGAGGGTGCCGCCGTGCGGTGTGAATCCCATCCGTTCGAAGAACCTTGCTGCCCTTGTATTTTCGACCAGCGTCTGCAGGTGGCATCCGGGAATCTGTTCGGAGCGTAGGCGTTCGAACCAAGCATCCATCAGTCCTGATGCTGCTCCGGTGCCGCGTGCTTCCGGCGCAACGTTGACGTGCAGGTGTGCGGGCCACCGGGGGTCGCGGATCTGGCCTGCCGTCGGTGTGCGGAGGATCGCTGCTGCGGCCGCGTCGATCATGCTGCGGCCGAAGAAGGCCACGGCCTGCCTGCTCCGAAACGGCCTGAATCGACGGATCGCGTCGGCGATGAGTGTGTCCTCGCTCGGGAATGCCTCGGTGTCGACGCATCCGGCGAGGTAGCCGACGAGCGCTCCTTTCTGCTCGGCGACGAACAGGGAGGCGGGTTCGAGGTCCATGTACGGATCGAGGTAGACCGCTGCTTCGGAATCGGTTTGACCCCACAGTGTTTCGGTGGGGGACCCTTGCCCCGCGCGTTCGAACAACGTGCGCAGGGCGGCGCGATCGTTGTCGGTGAATGTCCGAATTCGCATTCGGAGAAGCTACCGCAACGCTCAGGCCTTGCCGGTGCCTTCGGCGATGCCTTTGTCGAGTTGCGTCAGCAGGGCGGTTCCGATTGCTTCGAGGGTGCTCACCTGTCCGTCGTCGAGACCGTCGAAGACGAGTCGCTGGACCGTGTCGACATGTGCGGGCGCGGTCTCGACGACCTTGGTGTAGCCGGCGTCGGTGAGGACGGCATATGAGCCGCGGCTGTGTGGGATCGCCTCCCGGCAGACCCAGCCGCGTTTGGTGAGCCGGGTGATCACGTGCGAGAGCCGTGACAACGATGCGTTGGCTTCTTCTGCCAGGGTGGATAGTTGTAGTCGGCGGCCCGGGGCCTCCGACAGGACGGCGAGGACGAAGTACTCGAAGTGGGTGAGGTCGGCGTCGCGCTGCATCTGGGTGTCCAGTGCTGCGGGCAACCGGGTGATCACTGCCACGAGCGAGCGCCAGGCTTTCTGTTGCCGGTGGTCGAGCCACCGGGGTTCGTCGCCGCTCATGCTCAACAGGCCTCTCTCCGAGTCATCGTGATTCGTCCACCTTGCCAAACGGGAGCGCCGTATCTCGCGGTGGGGAATGAAATCGGTTCGGCGCAGTGTTCCCTGTATGATACTTGAAGCTTCAATATGAGGAGAATATGTGACCGCGACGCCCGCCCTGTTCGTCAGCCACGGCGCCCCGCCTCTCGTCGACAGCGCGCTGTGGGTATCCCAATTGCAGACGTGGTCGTCGAATCTGCCGCGTCCCACCGCGATCCTGGTGGTCTCTGCGCACTGGGAATCGGCGCCGCTCACCATCGGCGCGACCACCACGGGCACTCCTTTGGTGTACGACTTCGGTGGCTTCCCGCGTCGGTTCTACGAAGTCACCTACGACTCGCCCGGTGCACCAGACCTGGCCCGCAAGGTGGCGGCCCTCATGCCCGATGACGAGCCGGTAGTGCAGCAACCCCGTCGCGGACTCGACCACGGCGCATACGTCCCCCTCACCGTGATGTATCCGGCCGCCGATATCCCCGTGCTGCAGATCTCGCTGCCCAGCCTCGATCCGAAGCGGCTGCTGGCACTGGGGGAGCGGCTGCGTCCTCTGCGCGACGAGGGAGTCTTGATCATCGGGTCGGGTTTTACCACCCACGGGTTACCGTTCCTGAGGGATATGCGTCCGGAGGCGCCCGCACCGGGCTGGTCGGCCGAATTCGACCACTGGACTGCCGAAAGTCTTGCCGCCGGAGACATCGATTCACTGCTCGACTTCCAGCGCCGGGCACCGGGGATGCCGTATGCCCACCCGTCCACCGAGCATTTCGCGCCGCTGTTCGTGACCCTCGGTGCGTCCAGTGACCCCGGGCAGCGACCCGACCAGGTCATCGACGGTTTCTGGCTCGGTCTGGCGAAACGCTCGTTCCAGGTCGGATAGGCCTGTCGACGCGCCGCAGCCACCCCGCGGCGCAGCCCCTCTGCTCGGTGCCTGGGATGATGGGCGCATGTCCGGCGAGCCCACCACCATTCCCTCAGCCACCACGACCGCGTCCGCCGGGGGGCGGTCCGATACGACGACCTCCCGTGCGCAGTTCAGGGCCCTCGCAGCCGAGCACCGCGTGGTCCCGGTGACCCGCAAGGTGCTCGCCGACGCGGAGACTCCGCTGTCGGCCTACCGGAAACTCGCGGCCGACCGGCCCGGCACCTTCCTGCTCGAGTCCGCCGAAAACGGCCGGTCCTGGTCTCGCTGGTCGTTCATCGGCGCGGGGAGTCCGGCTGCGCTGACCGTCGTCGACGGTCAGGCTGCATGGTTCGGTCACGTACCCAGTGGTGCGCCATCGGGTGGGAATCCGATCGAGGTGCTCCAGGAAACCCTCTCGTTGCTGCACACGGACCGCCTGCACGGCCTGCCGCCGCTCACCGGCGGCATGGTCGGCTATCTCGGCTACGACATCGTCCGTCATCTCGAGAAGCTGCCCACGCTCGCGGTCGACGATCTTCGAATCCCCGAGATGGTCATGCTGCTGGCGACCGATCTCGCGGCGGTCGACCACCACGAGGGCACGATCTGGCTGATTGCGAACGCGGTCAACTGGGACGGCTCCGACGAGCGCGTGGACGAGGCCTACGACGATGCGCTCGCGCGACTCGACCGCATGACCGCCGACCTGGCGGCACCCGCGCGCTCGACCGTTGCGACCTTCTCGAAGCCGGAACCCGACTACCGGCGTCAGCGCACCACCGAGTCGTTCTGTACGGACGTGCGCAAGCTCATCGGAGATATCGAAGCGGGTGAGGCATTTCAAGTCGTACTCTCGCAGAGATTCGAAATCGATTGTGAAGCAGAACCGTTCGACGTGTACCGAATGTTGCGTGCCTCGAACCCGAGTCCGTACATGTTCCTGATGCACATCCCCGACGCCGATGGCCGAACGGCGTTCTCGATCGTCGGATCGAGCCCCGAGGCGCTCGTGACCGTTACCGACGGCGTTGCCACCACCCATCCCATCGCAGGCACTCGCTGGCGCGGTAAGGACGAAGAGGAAGACATCCTTCTCGAGAAGGACCTCATCGCTGACGAGAAGGAGAACGCCGAGCACCTCATGCTCGTCGATCTCGGCCGCAACGACCTGGGGCGCGTGTGTGAGCCCGGCACCGTCAAAGTGCACGATTATCGGCACATCGAGCGCTACAGCCACGTCATGCATCTCGTGTCGACCGTGACAGGACATCTTGCCGAGGGCAGACACGCCCTCGACGCGGTGACCGCGTGTTTCCCCGCCGGAACGTTGTCGGGCGCGCCCAAGGTGCGCGCTATGGAACTGATCGAGGAACTCGAACCGACCCGCCGCGGCATCTACGGCGGGATCGTCGGATACCTCGACTTCGCAGGTGATGCCGACACCGCCATCGCGATCCGCTCGGCCCTCGTCAAGAACGGCGTCGCCTATGTGCAAGCCGGCGCCGGTGTGGTGGCCGATTCCGTACCGGGGGCGGAGGACACCGAAGCGCGGAACAAGGCGATGTCCGCGCTCGCCGCGGTGGCCGCAGCGGCCACAGTGGCCCCGTTCGGAGGCGACGCCGAGTGATGGACCGGGAACCTACGCAGCCGGAACCGGCACCCACCGCAGGCGCCGGTCGGCCGGTGAGGCGCCGTTCACCCGCGCTGGCAGCGCTGCTCCTCGTCGTAGCGGCCGCGGCATTGTGGGCGTCGAGTCGTATGACCTGGGTGCAGGTGGACTCGGCCGATGGCCTCGGAGCCGACCGGGTCACCGACCTGGACGGCGGCACCTGGGCGGCCGCGACCACTCCGCTGGCTCTGGCGCTGCTCGCCGCGGTGGCCGCGGCATTCGCGGTGCGTGGTCGCGCGGTTCGTATCGTGGCGGGCGCAGTGGCGCTGGTGGCGGTGGCGGCGGCGATTCCGGTGGTGCAGTTGCTCGGCTCGGGGGTGGATCCGGACGCTGCCGCGCGGGTTGCCGGCCTCCCCGACCGGGCCACGGTGGTCGCCACCGAGATCTTCCCGCTGCCCGCCATCCTCGCGTGCCTCGGTGCGTGCGTGGCACTCGCGGCGGCTGTCGCACTGTGGCGCACCCCGAGCGCTCGGACCGGCCTGTCCTCGAAGTACGACGCTCCGGCCGCACGCCGTGAAGCCGCCGCACGCGGCGCCGCGGCGGACGAGCCGATGACCGAGCGAACCCTGTGGGACAGCATCGATGCGGGGCACGATCCGACTGTCGGCGACGAGGATACCGACGCCGATAACGGCGCCGATGAGGATTCGGGCGAATCGGGGACCCGCCGCTGAGTCCTGTCGCGAGACGGACTAGGCTGGGCAGTACTTCCGATGAAGTTGATCACATCGGGATTGACATGGGGCGAAAGGACTCGAGCCACGATGACAGTTCTCGACTCGATTCTCGAAGGAGTGCGCGCAGACGTCGCAGCTCGGGAGGCGGCCGTCGATTTCGCTTCCGTCAAAGCCGCCGCAGCCGCCGCGCCCTCGCCGATCGACGCCAAGGCAGCGTTGCTCGAACCGGGCATCGCGGTTATTGCCGAGGTGAAACGTGCGAGCCCGTCGAAGGGTGCGCTCGCCGATATCGGCGATCCGGCCGAGCTGGCGAAGGCGTACGAGGCCGGTGGTGCACGCGCGATCAGCGTGCTGACGGAGGAGCGTCGCTTCCGCGGTAGTCTCGCCGACCTCGACGCGGTGCGTCGCGCTGTGCGTATTCCGGTGCTGCGCAAGGATTTCGTGGTTGGTCCTTACCAGATTCACGAGGCCCGCGCCCACGGTGCCGACATCGTGTTGCTGATTGTCGCCGCGCTCGAACAGACCGTGCTGCACTCGCTCATCGAGCGCGTCGAATCACTCGGGATGACCGCCCTGGTCGAAGCGCACACCGAGGAGGAGGCCGACCGCGCCCTCGAAGCCGGTGCCAGTGTCATCGGCATCAATGCCCGCAATCTCAAGACCCTCGAGGTCGACAAGAACACCTTCGGCCGCATCGCGCCCGGATTACCCTCCGATGTCCTCAAGATCGCCGAGTCCGGCGTTCGAGGGCCGGCCGACCTGCTCGCGTACGCGGGTGCGGGGGCGGACGCAGTGCTCGTAGGTGAAGGTCTCGTCACCAGCGGGGATCCTCGTCAGGCCGTTGCGGAACTCGTCACGGTGGGCACCCATCCGTCGTGCCCGAAGCCGGCGCGCTGAGCGCAGGCCAGGCCCGGACAACTCGCCGGAACGGACCGGCGCAACCCGGCGGTGAACATGCACCGCCGGTGGGGCAGACTGGATGTGTGACTGCAGACGATCCCGCCCTGTCCGCCGAAGGTCGCGGACTCCCCCTCATGAGCGAAGCCGTCTCGACTTCGACCGCGCATGAACCCGATGCCGGTGGGCATTTCGGTGTATTCGGCGGACGCTACGTCCCAGAAGCGCTCATGGCGGTCATCGAGGAGGTCACCGCAGCGTTCGAGAAGGAGCGCACCGACCCGGGGTTCCTCGCGGAGCTCGACCGCCTCCAGCGCGACTACACCGGACGCCCCTCACCGCTCTACGAAGCCACTCGTCTGAGCGAGCACGCCGGGGGAGCCCGGATCTTCCTCAAGCGTGAAGATCTCAACCACACCGGCTCGCACAAGATCAATAACGTGCTTGGCCAGGTGCTGCTCGCCAAACGCATGGGCAAGACCCGCGTCATCGCCGAGACGGGAGCGGGTCAGCACGGTGTCGCAACTGCGACTGCGTGTGCGTTGCTCGGGCTCGATTGCCTCGTGTACATGGGTGAGGTCGACACCGAACGCCAGGCACTCAACGTCGCCCGTATGCGTCTGCTCGGCGCCGAGGTCATCGCCGCAAAGACCGGTTCGCGCACCCTCAAGGATGCGATCAACGAGGCGATGCGCGACTGGGTCACCAACGCCGACAACACCTACTACTGCTTCGGTACAGCCGCGGGACCCCACCCGTTCCCCGCGATGGTCCGAGATTTCCAGCGCATCATCGGCCTCGAGGCGCGCGCGCAGGTCCGCGAGCAGACCGGCCGCCTGCCCGACGCTGTTGTGGCATGCGTAGGCGGCGGCTCCAACGCAATCGGAATCTTCCACCCCTTCATCGACGACCCGTCGGTCAAGCTGGTCGGATTCGAAGCAGGTGGCGACGGAGTCGAGACCGGCCGTCACGCCGCGACCATCGGCGGTGGTACCCACGGGGCGCTCCACGGTGCGTACTCGTATCTGCTGCAGGACGAGGACGGCCAGACCATCGAATCGCACTCGATCTCGGCGGGGCTCGACTACCCCGGCGTCGGGCCCGAACATTCGTGGCTCAACGACACCGGTCGTGCGGAATACCGAGCGATCACCGACGCGGAAGCAATGAACGCATTCGGACTGCTGTGCCGCACCGAGGGGATCATCCCCGCGATCGAGTCCGCACACGCCGTCGCCGGTGCGCTGAAGTTGGGCCCCGAACTGGGCGCGGGAGCGATCGTCCTCGTGAACCTGTCCGGTCGCGGCGACAAGGACGTCGACACCGCAGCCAAGTGGTTCGGGTACCTGCCCGCCGGCAACGACACCAGCACCGAAGGAGCAGCGCAGTGAGCGCCCCGCACGAACGCCTCAGCGAGATCTTCGCGACCTGCCGCGCCGAGAAGCGTGCTGCACTCGTCGGATACCTGCCCGTCGGATACCCCACGGTCGGCAAGTCGATCGAGGCCATGGGCACCCTCGTCGAGGGCGGGTGCGACCTCATCGAGGTCGGCATCCCCTACAGCGATCCGGTGATGGACGGCACCACCATTCAGGACGCCGCGTTCGAGGCGATCGCCAACGGTGTGCGGGTCCGTGACGTATTCACCGCAGTCGAGGCCATCAGTGCAGCCGGCGGCGCAGCCGTCGTCATGACCTACTGGAACCTGGTGGTCAGATACGGGGTGGAGAAGTTCGCCCGCGACCTGGCCGCGGCCGGCGGACTCGGCATCATCACCCCGGACCTGATCCCGGACGAGGCCGCCGACTGGATCGCGGCCTCCGACAAGTACGGACTCGGACGCACCTTCCTCGTGGCGCCGTCGTCGACGACCGAGCGTCTGGTGAGCACCCTCGAGCAGTGCCGCGGATTCGTCTATGCCACCTCCACGATGGGGGTCACGGGTGCCCGCGACGCCGTCGACAATCGTGCGCCCGAGCTCGTCGCCCGGGTTCGTGCGCACTCCGACATCCCGGTCGGGGTCGGACTCGGTGTCCGCAACGGTGCTCAGGCCGCCGAGATCGCCGCCTACGCAGACGGTGTCATCGTCGGATCGGCGCTCGTCACCGCTGTTGCTCAGGGGCCCGACGCGCTGCTGGCCCTGACGCAGGATCTCGCGAAGGGCGTGCGCTCCGCTACCGTGGCGTCGTGACTTCGACCGCAACAGTCCTGGCCTACCTGCCCAGCCCACCGCAAGGCGTCTGGTACGTGGGGCCGTTGGCCCTCCGTGCCTACGCGCTCTGCATCATCGTCGGCATCATCGTCGCGATCTGGTGGGGTGATCGCCGTTGGGTCGCCCGAGGCGGCCGGGCAGGAACCGTCCTCGACATCGCTGTGTGGGCGGTGCCCTTCGGTCTGATCGGCGGTCGCCTCTACCACGTCGCGACCGACTGGCAGAAGTACTTCGGTGAGGACGGCGAGCCCATCGATGCCTTGAAGATCTGGGAAGGTGGCCTCGGGATCTGGGGTGCGGTGGCGTTCGGCGCGGTCGGCGCCTGGATCGGCTGCCGTCGACGGGGAATTCCGTTGCCTGCCTTCGGCGACGCCCTCGCCCCCGCGATCCTCCTTGCGCAGGCCATCGGACGGCTCGGAAACTGGTTCAATCAGGAGCTCTACGGTCGTGAGACCACGGTGTGGTGGGGTCTCGAAATCTACGAGCGCACCGACGATGCCGGCCGGAGCGCACCGGGGCTGATCGACGGCACCTCGACCGGTGAGGTCGCATTCGTGGTGCACCCCACGTTCCTCTACGAACTACTGTGGAACGTGGCGATCGTCGTCCTGCTCGTCCTCGTCGATCGCAAGTTCGCGATCGGTCACGGTCGTCTCTTCGCGTTGTACGTTGCGGGGTACTGCGCCGGACGATTCTGGATCGAACTCATGCGCGCCGACACCGCGACCGAGATCGCAGGTATCCGTATCAACACCTTCACCTCCGGCATCGTGTTCGTCCTTGCCGTCGCGTATGTGGTCTTCGCACGCAAGGGCAGGGAAGCACCCGAGACTCTCGACCCCTCTGCATCGAAGTCCGACGATGCCGCAGTGAGCAGCACGGCGACCGGGGACGGGCGCGCCGGCGAAGACGGGGACGCAGGTAGGGACGACACCGATACCGAGAAGACCGATCGCGGGCAGCAGCACTCGAACACGAGGGCCGAGACACCGGATCCGGACAAGTCCGATTCCGCCGGTAAGGTCGGGAACGGCACGCCCGGCACCAGCAAGGGGGAGACTCAGTGACCACACCCGATCCCGGTAACTCGGACAAGCACGGCGACTCGTCGGAGCGCGATTCCGTCGACAGGCCGGATCTGCATAAGAAGAGTGATTCCGCCTCGCAGTCGCCTTCGGAGAACTCTGCCGAGGTCACCCACGAGTTCGGCCGGACCTTCGACTACGACGCGACCGCGCAGGCATCACTGTCCGAGCAGCCGCCCACCCCGGAATCACTCGGTGGATCAGTCGGTACGCCGGGGCCGGGGTGGGATACCTACTCGGGAATGGGCAACGGGCCGGGGTGGGGCACTACGCCGAGCTACCCGCCGCCGTCGGAGAACCCGCAATCCGACTATCCTGCGCCCGGAAGCGCAGAGTTCGGTGCTGCTGCACCACACTCGTACTCGAACGGTCCGCAGCAGGGGTTCACGCCCCAGTACGGCACGCCGGGTCCGGTCTACGGCACCCCCGATCCGCAGTACCCGATCGGCGGCGTCCCCGGGTTTTCGCCGCCGAACCCGCTCGGTGTCCCGCAGGATCCCTACGGCAACCCGCAACCATACGGTGCGTACGGGCCACCGCCCGCCTACCCCGGCGGACCGGCCGGATTCGTCGATCCATCTGCCCCCTACGGCCGCGATCCCTACACAGGTGAGCCGTTCTCCGACAAATCGAAGGTCACAGCGGGTCTTCTCGAGATTCTGCTCGGCGCATTCGGTGCCGGCCGCTTCTACCTCGACCAGCCCGGGATGGCGATCGCCCAGATCGCTGTCACGTGGCTGACCTGCGGTATCGGCGGCATCTGGCCGCTGATCGACGGCATCATGATGCTCACCGGCAAGGTACGCGACAACCATGGACGTCCGCTGCAACCTTAGTGAAGTGGCTACCAGCCGGTAACCGATGCGAAATGGTGGCGCAGGATAGAGGGGACTAGGCTCGTGTCGTGACCCGACGCACCAAGATTGTTTGCACCATGGGGCCCGCGACTGCCGATCCCGATGTTCTCCGAGAACTCGTAGATGCCGGCATGAACGTGGCCCGACTCAACTTCAGCCACGGAGAACATTCAGAACACGAGGGCCACTTCAACCGCGTCCGCGCGGCCGCCGAGGCCACCGGGAACGCAGTGGGTGTCCTCGCCGACCTGCAGGGCCCGAAGATCCGCCTCGGACGCTTCGCCGAGGGGCGCACCGTGTGGGAGAACGGCGAGATCGTGCGCATCACCGTCGACGATGTCGAGGGCACGCACGATCGGGTGTCGACCACCTACAAGCAACTCGCGGCGGACGCTGTCGCGGGTGACCGGCTCCTCGTCGACGACGGCAAGGTCGGTCTCGTCGTCGAGTCCGTCGAGGGCAACGACGTGATCTGCCGCGTCACCGAGGGCGGACCGGTCAGCAACAACAAGGGCGTGTCCCTTCCCGGGATGAACGTGTCAGTTCCGGCGTTGTCGGAGAAGGACATTGCCGATCTCGAGTTCGCGCTCCGGCTCGGAGTCGACTTCATTGCCCTCTCGTTCGTCCGCTCCCCGGCGGATATCGAACTCGTGCACGAGGTCATGGACCGGGTCGGGCTTCGCCTCCCGGTCATCGCCAAGCTCGAGAAGCCCGAAGCGATCGAGAACCTCGAGGCCGTGGTTCTTGCCTTCGATGCGGTGATGGTGGCGCGCGGTGACCTCGGTGTGGAGCTTCCCCTCGAGGAGGTGCCGCTGGTGCAGAAGCGCGCCATCCAGATCGCGCGCGAGAACGCCAAGCCGGTCATCGTCGCGACACAGATGCTCGAGTCGATGATCGAGAATTCTCGGCCGACCCGCGCCGAGGCATCGGATGTCGCCAACGCGGTGCTCGACGGTGCCGACGCAGTCATGCTCTCCGGTGAGACCTCTGTCGGCAAGTTTCCGATCGAGACGGTCAAGACCATGGCTCGGATCGTCTCCGCGGTCGAGTCGGACTCGACGGACGTGCCTGCGCTGACCCACGTGCCGCGCACCAAACGCGGCGTGATCTCCTACGCGGCGCGCGACATCGGTGAGCGCCTCGACGCGAAGGCTCTTGTGGCGTTCACGCAGTCGGGCGACACCGTTCGCCGCCTCGCGCGCTTGCACACCCGGCTGCCTCTGCTTGCGTTCACGCCCGTACCGCACATCCGCAATCAGCTCGCGCTGACGTGGGGCACCGAGACGTTCTCGGTCGAACCGGTGGACACCACCGATCAGATGGTCGAACAGGTCGACCTCGCGTTGCTGTCGCTCGGTCGGTACCAACGCGGCGACCTCGTCGTGATCGTCGCCGGTGCGCCCCCCGGGCGATCCGGGTCGACGAACCTCATCCACGTGCACCGACTGGGGGAGAAGGACACTCGGTGACGGACCAGGAGTCCAACGGGAACGCCTCCCGTGACCTCGATGTGCTCCTCGGTCTGCTCGATCTCGAGCAGACCGAGGAGCACATCTTCGTGGGGCAGCACCCGAAGCAGACCGGGGCCCGTACGTTCGGGGGTCAACTCGTCGCGCAGGGGCTCATCGCCGCGGGGCGCACAGTCGGCGATCGGCCGGTGCATGCGCTCAACGCCCATTTCATCCGGGGTGGCGATGTCAAAGCACCGATCGAATACCACGTCACCTCGCATCGTGACGGCCGCGATTTCGCCAACCGTATGGTCACCGCCGTGCAGGACGACCGTGAGCTGTGTGTGATGCTCGTGGCGTTCCAGCGCTGGGGCAAAGGTCTCGAGCATTCGGTCGAGGTACCCGAAGTGCCTATGCCGGAAGCTCTTCCGCCGATCGGCGACCGGCTTCGCGGCTACGAAGAGCAGCTGCCGCACTTTGTCGGCGCGCTCAAGCCCATCGACATGCGCTACGCCAACGACCCGGCGTGGGTGCTTCGGGGCACCGGCGAACGCTTGAACCACAACCGGGTGTGGATGCGCTCCGACGGCGACCTCCCCGACGATCCGATGCTCCATGTCGCAACGCTCGCCTACGGGTCCGACACCACGGTGCTCGATTCGATTCTGACGACGCACGGGCTGTCGTGGGGCCTGGACCGCATCGTTGCCGCCACGGTCAATCATTCGATCTGGTTTCACCGCCCACTATGTTTCGAGAACTGGCATCTGTACGCCACGGAGTCTCCGGTGGCCGCAGGTTCGCGAGGTATGGCGACGGGCCGCTACTTCACCCTCGACGGCGAGCTGGTGGCGACCGTCGTGCAGGAAGGGCTCGTGCGGCACTTCCCACGTCGTTCATGATCGCTGTCGCTGATCCGGATCAGTCCTCGGCGATCGAGTCGAGGGCCGAGCTGAGTCGCCGCATCGAGTCGAGCGCCGCGTCCAGTTCGTCCCTTCCCATCAGCTCGGCGAGTCGCGCGGCGGCGGCCGCGTGAGCGGGGTCCAGCGCGGTGACGGCGTCGAGCCCGGTCTGGGTCGGTGCCACGAGCTTTGCGCGTCGGTGCGCGGGATTCGGCCGGTACTCGGCCATGCCGCGGTCGACGAGTAGATCGGCGATACGCTGCACGCTCTGCCTGGTGATACCCATCTCGCGTGCGATCGAGGCAACGGGCAACGGCTCGCGCAGGATCGCTCCGAGGACCTGCCACCAGGCCGCGGTCAGGCCGACGGGTCGCGCCAGCGTTTCAGCGAGTGCCAGGAACTGACCGTTGAGGCGGAAGGATGTGAGTGCGACACCGCTGAGCAGGTCTTGGTCGGTACGGATGCGGGCGGTCACTGCTGCCGTTCCATCAGCGTGTAGAAGCCTGCGGGATTGCGGTCTGCGTACAGGGCGAACCATGCGTCGAGTACCTCCGGTTCGTAGAGGTCGAGTTGCTCGAAGATGGCTCGCGCGAAATGGATCGGTGCAATCCCGGTCGCGGTGATCAGAGTACCGTCCGTCACTGCCGGCTCGTTGCGGTAGAGGTGGCTGCCCGCGTAGCCGACGTCGTCGAGGAACTCCGCAGCGTTGCTGGTGTGAGCGCGCTCGTCGAGAAGTCCGGCGGCGGCAAGGGCGCCGGTGGCGCCGCAGATCGCAGCGACCGGGACTTCGGCGTCGAGGAAGTCGCGTGCCTTGTCGGTGAACGAGGTGAAGCTATCGGTGTTCCAGATTTCGTTGCCCGGGAGGATCAGCATGGCGCTGTCGCTCGGTCGGATCTCGTCGAGCGTCAGGTCCGGAACGATCCGCAGGCCGCCTTTCGTCGTGATCGGAGCGCGTGTCGCGCCGACCGTGGCCACCGTGAAGTGTCCCGGTCGCTTCTGGAATTCGGGATCGTTGATTCCCGCGACGGCGTATCCGTATTCCCAGTCGGCGAGAGTGTCGTACAGGGCAAGGTGAACTGTCCGTGGTGCGTCGCCATCAGTCATGACAGCAGTCTGTCAAAAAAGCAGCATGCTGTCAATCTGGAGTGAGGTGAACGCGACAATTTGCCCTCGAGTTGTTCCTCGGATTAGCCTTGACCACCATGTTCGGCAATGATCTCGCGCAGTTGGTGAGCGCACGCAGGGTAGGCGTCCATGCCCCCGCGTGTTGTTGTCGCAGTCTCTGATGGTGCCTCCCGGGGCGATTCCAGGATCTCCTCGACGTTCCGGTTCCGCCCGCAGTCATCCGTGCCCCGTATTCGTCCACGGAATGAACCCGCTGCCGAACCCGTTCCTGCATGCGACGGCGCGTCGCGTCCAGAAAGGATCCATCTCATGCCCGACTCGGCAACATTGCCCATCATCGACCTCGCAGACCTCGACCGAGACGGCGACACGCGCACTGCGCTCCTCGACCGGCTGCGAACTGTCACCCACGAGATCGGTTTCTTCCACCTCGCCGGACACGACATCGACGAGTCGAGCGCGCGCCGCCTGATCACCTCGTCGCGAGAATTCTTCGCGTTGCCCGAAGCGGACAAACTCGAGATCGAGAACTCGCGTTCGCCCCATTTCCGCGGTTACACCCGTATCGGCGGCGAACACACCCAGGGATACATCGACTGGCGCGAACAACTCGACATCGGCCCTGAGCGCGACGCCGTCACCGACATCGATCCGGCGCGACCATGGGAGGTGCTGCACGGACCCAACCAGTGGCCCACCCAGGTACCGCACCTTCGCGAAGAGTCCCTCGCCTGGATCACCCGCTGCAGCAACGTCGGGATGCGCCTGCTTCGTGCCTGGGCCGAATCACTAGGAGCCCCAGCCGATTTCTTCGACGATGCGTTCGCCGAGTCGGATCCGCTCCTCAAGATCGCTCGATACCCCGGCCACGACCTGACCGTCACCGGCCAGGGCGTCGGCAGTCACAAGGACGTCGGTGCGCTGACCCTGCTGTATCCCGAACACGGCAGCACCGGATTCCAGGTCGAACGCGACGGCGAATGGGTCGACATCGATCCGATTCCAGGACACTTCATCGTCAACATCGGCGAACTCCTCGAAGTCGCCACCGGCGGGTACCTCAAAGCAACGGTGCACCGGGTCTTACCACCGGCCGCCGGATCCGACCGCGTCTCGCTGCCGTTCTTTCTCAATCCGGGTCTCGACAAGGCGCTGCCCATCGTCGACCTGCCCACAGACCTCGCCGCCGCCGCAAAAGGTGTGGGCACCGACGCCCACGGCGGTACTTTGCATTCTGTGTACGGACTCAACGCCCTGAAGTCGAGGCTGCGGGCACACCCCAACGTCACCGAGCGGTTCCACGCAGAATTGGCACGCTCGTTCGACAGGTGATCCACAGCCGGCTCCACCCGGTACCGCGCCGCGGGCCGGTCTCCACCCATGGAAGGTAGAAACGATGTTCCTGCGCCGCACCGCCGCCGCTTCGGCAGCTGTTGTCCTCGGTCTGGGCCTGGCAGCCTGTGGTTCGTCGGGTGGTGACGAGAACACCCTGGTCATCTCCGCGTCCTCCACGCCGCATGTCGAAATCCTCGAGCAAGTCGTGAGCAGCGGTGCCCTCGGCGATTATTCGCTCGACATCCGCGAGGTCACCGGTGAGATCGATCCCAACGAGCTGCTCTCCGCCGGCGATGTCGACGCGAACTTCTTCCAGCACGAGCCGTACCTCGTGGACTGGCAGAAGCAGAACGGAGTCGACAACCTCGTCGCCGTTGCCGACGTGCACCTCGAACCGATCAGCCTCTACTCGAACAAGGTCACCTCGCTCGACGAGCTCGCCGACGGCGACTCGATCGCGGTCCCGCGCGACACCACGAACTACGCTCGCGCGCTGTACCTTCTCGAATCCGCAGGCCTGATCAAGATGGACGTGCCCTTCACCGAGGCCGACCTGTCCGTCGTCACCGAGGCGAACATCACCGAGAACCCGAAGAACCTGCAGTTCATCCCGATCGAGCGCCCCCAGCTCGCGCGCCAGCTCGACGACCCGCAGGTCACCGCCGCGGTGATCAACTCCAACTACGCGCTCGAAGCAGGGCTCACCCCGGCCGACGATTCCATCTACACCGAAGAGGTCGAGGGCAACCCGTTCTCCAACCTCCTCGTGGTCCGCGCCGAGAACGAGAACGACCCGATCGTGGTTGCGCTCGCCGACGCACTCGAATCCCCCGAGACCGCCGCATGGATCAACGAAACCTACTCGGGTTCCGTGGTCCCCGTGCACCCGGCCAACTGATGATCGTCGTCGACTCCCTCGTCAAGACCTTCCCCGGCGCGGGTGGCGCCGAGGAGGTCGCGGCACTACGCGGCATCGACCTAGAGATCAGCGACGGCGAGATCTTCGGGGTCGTCGGACCGTCGGGGTCAGGCAAATCCACGCTGCTGCGATGCCTCAACCTTCTGGAGAACCCCACCTCGGGGCGGATCCTTCTCGGCGGCGACGACCTGTCGACATTGTCGGGAAGCGAGTTGCGGTCGGCGCGACGCCGCATCGGGACGGTCTTCCAGCAGTTCAACCTGCTGCACTCGCGCACCGTGGTCGGCAACATCGAGTTCCCGCTCGAAGTCGCCGGAGTCGGCAAAGCCGACCGACGGGCACGTGCCAAGGCGCTCATCGATCTCGTGGGCCTCACAGGCAAAGAGAAGTCGTACCCCTCGCAACTGTCCGGTGGACAGCAGCAACGCGTGGGCATCGCGCGCGCGCTCGCCGCCGAACCCGATGTGTTGTTGTGCGACGAAGCGACCAGCGCGCTCGACCCCGACACCACCGACCAGATCCTCGATCTCGTCGCGGAGATCAACCGCCGTCTCGGGGTCACCGTCGTCATCATCACCCACGAACTCGGTGTACTCCGGCGTGTATGTACCTCCGCGGCAAGGCTCGAAGCCGGCCGCATCGTCGAAACCGGCCGCATCTCCGACCTCGTCGCAGACCCCGGCTCGGCGCTCGGCGCCGCGATCGTACCTGTGGGCGACGATCCGTCGGCCGGGGCGATCAGCGACACTGCGCTCGTCACCGCGATCGGCGACTACGCACACGGGCCATGGCTCTCGGAGATGATCCGCGAGCTCGGCACCGACATCGCTGTCGTCGGCGGTCGTGTCGAGAAGGTCGGCGACGTGACGGTCGGCCGCCTCCGGCTGCGCTTCGATGCCGGCGCCGATCGTGACCGCATCGCTCGGTTCGTCGACGAGCGTGAACACCTGACCCTGTCGTGGGGAACCGACACCGACCTCGAGGGGTTGTCCGAATGAACAAGACCGCCTGGTACGAGGTCTTTCCCGAAGTCTGGGTCGCCACACTCGAGACTCTCTACATGGTCGGGGTCTCGTTCGTGCTCACCGTGATCGGGGGAATACTCGTCGGGATCATCCTGCAGATCACCGGGCCGAGCGGCCTGTGGCCCCAGCGTCTGATCAACGGTGTACTCGGAGTGATCGTCAACCTGTTTCGTTCGCTGCCCTTTCTCATCCTGCTCATCGCGCTGATCGGCGTGACGCGGTTCATCGTCGGCACGGCAATCGGCCCCACCGCCGCGATCGTGCCGCTCACCATCGGCGCGATCCCGTTCTTCGCACGCATTGTCGAATCCGCTTTACGCGAAGTGCCACGCGGGCGTGTGGACGCCGCGGAGGCAATGGGCGCAACGAACATCCAGATCGTGCGTAAGGTGCTGTTGCCCGAAGCGACGACCGCACTCGTGGCCGGTGCGACGCTGACGCTCGTGCTTCTCGTCGGTTACTCCGCCATGGCCGGTGTGATCGGGGCCGGTGGCCTCGGCGACTTTGCGCTCGTCTACGGCTACCAGCGCTTCAACACGCCGGTACTGCTCGTTGCCGTGGTCGTGCTGATCGTGATGGTGCAGATCATGCAGTCGATCGGCGACACGATCATCAAACGGATGGCGCACCGACGTTGACGGTCGGATGAACGACAGTCGGATGAACACTGCACACCGTCAGCGTGATTCCCGGATCCGATTCGACTGGGGGCTGCGGGGCGCCGCGGCAATCGCCGAGGGCGCGGATGTAGCGGTCGTAGTGGATGTCCTGTCGTTCACCACCACACTTTCTGTCGCGCTCGACGCCGGCATCGACGTCCTGCCCTATCGGTGGCGCGACGAGACTGCAGCGGCCCATGCGGCCGCACACGACGCGGTGCTCGCGGTGGGGCGGCGGGACGCGACCCCCGGCGAAGTGAGCCTGTCGCCCGGCACGATCAGGTCCGTGCGCAACGTGGAGCGGATGGTGCTGCCCTCACCGAACGGGTCGTCGATCGCATATGACCTGGATTCGCGGGCCTCGACGTGCCTCGGTGCGTCGCTGCGGAACTCCCATGCCGTGGCCGAGTGGATCGCTCGGCATCATCCGACCGCGGTGGTCGCCGTCGTCGCGGCGGGCGAGAAGTGGCCGGACGGCTCTCTGCGGCCGGCAGTGGAAGATCTGTGGGGCGCGGGCGCGGTGATCGCCGAGTTGGTGGAGACATTCGGACCGGAGTCGTTGTCGCCCGAAGCCGATCAAGCACGCTGCGCATGGGTCGCGGTCGCCGATCGGGTCGCCGGTGCTCTGCGGGACTGTGCGTCGGGTCGCGAGCTTGCCCAGATCGGATTCGCCCGCGACGTGGAGATCGCGTCCGAGGTGCGGAGCAGCGACTGCGTTCCGGTCCTTATCGATCACCGGTTCGTCGACGCCGACTCGCCTTCTTTCGCGGACGGCTCGTGACCGCACTATCTTCGGCGCAAGCCCGGTCGTTCATGGCCGGGACAGCCGATCCCTCGAGCGGTGTGTGTCGGTGGTCGCTTGTACGGTGCGGGCGTGCAACTCAGATACCGCTACCGCGTCTACCCGACGCCCGGCCAGCAGGACATGCTGGCCCGGTCGTTCGGATGCGCGCGGGTGGTGTTCAACGATGCGTTGCGCTCCCGGCAGGACGCGTATGCGGCCGGGGTGAAGATCTCGGACACCGCCGTGCAGAAACGGGTGGTCACCGAGGCGAAGAAGACTCCGCAGCGGGTGTGGCTGTCCGAGGTGGCGTCGGTGGTGTTGGTCCAAGCCTGTCAGGACGCGCGTCGCGCGTATCGGAATTGGTTCGAGTCGCTGTCCGGGAAGCGCAAGGGTCGCAGGGTGGGGGCTCCGCGGTTCCGGTCTCGCAAGGGCACTCGGCAGTCGATCCGGCTGACCCGGAACGGGTTCAGTGTCCGAGGCAACCAGAGGCTGTATATCGCGAAGGTGGGCGAGCTGAAAGTCGCCTGGTCACGGGAGTTGCCGTCGGAACCGTCGAGTGTGTCGATCATCAAGGATGCGGCGGGCCGCTATTTCGTGTCGTTCGTGGTGGAGACCACCGACGAGCCGCTCTCGGAGTGCGACACCGAGGTGGGGATCGACCTCGGGCTCGCCACGGTCGCGGTGCTCTCGGACGGGAAGGTCATCGAGTCCCCGAGGTTCTTCCGACGCGCCGAACGCAGACTCCGCAGGGCGCAGCAGAATCTGTCTCGCAAGGACAAGGGCAGCAAGAACCGGGCAAAGGCCCGCCTCGAGGTCGTCAGAGCTCACGCGAGGGTGGCCGATGCCCGCAGCGGGTGGGCGCACAAACACTCCACGATGATCGTCCGCGAGAATCAAGTGGTGTTCGTCGAGGATCTGTGCGTGAAGGGTGTGGCACGGACGCGGTTGGCGAAGTCGGTGCACGATGCCGGGTGGGGCATGTTCACCCGGTTGTTGGAGGAGAAGGCCGCCCGGTATGGGCGGGTGTTGGTGAAGGTGGATCGGTGGTTTCCGTCGTCGCAGCTGTGCTCGGCGTGCGGGCGGGTCGACGGATCGAAGCCGTTGTCGGTGCGGGAGTGGACCTGTCGGGGGTGTGGTGTGGTCCACGATCGCGATGTCAATGCAGCACGAAATATCCTCGCCGCTGGACGGGCGGAGGGGCGAAACGCCTGTGGAGAGATGGTAGGTCTTCCTGCTTAGCGGGGAGCGCGGCTCGATGAAACAGGAACCCACCGAAAGCGCCCAGCGGGCGCTGGTAGGAATCTCGGTCGTTCACGGCCGGGAGGACGTCAACGTCCGCTGATCACCACATCAGGGTCTCGTCGCCCACGCGCACTCTGCCGAAGAAGCGTGTGCCTATGTCGGAGCCGTCGTGGTTGTATCCGTTCATGAGGTCGGCGAGGTCGTCGACGAGTGCTCGGAGCGCCGAACTCGGGGTGTCGATTCCGAATTCCGACACCCACCCCCAATCCTGCGGGACATTCTCCAGAGTGATCACGACCTCGGAATCATGGGGTGTCCGCACGGTATAGGTGACGTCGGCAGGCGCATCTGCAATCGGGTCGTGCACGGCGGGTCGGGACGGCTGTGTCGACGGTGCGAATACGACTCGCGCGAAAGCGATGTCCTCGCGGATCATCTCCGCGATGCGCGACAGGTTCGAGTGTCGGCCGACACGGTGGTACCGGGCACCGTACGTCCGGTCTCCGGAGCGCCGAGGGCTGCGTGACACGGTCAGGGTCCTGTCGAGCATGCGCTGTGCTGCGGCGCGTTCACCGTCACCGGTGCCGGGGTGGTCTATCAGTGTCCGCAGACGCATGATCCGAAGGGCCACGTTGCCTGCCATGCACGCACACTAGCGCTTTCCGTCGATGGCCCACAGACGTACCCACCCGCACAACGGACGAGAAGTGGGTTGCGACAATGGCTGCCATGAGCAGTTCCCGCGGGGCGGACGGCACCGACGTCAGGTCGTGGTTCGTCGAACGATTCGCCGACTATTGGCAGACAGGTGGAGCATCGAGAATTGAAGGGCGCATCGCGGGATACCTCCTCGTCGACGAATCCGGTGGGGTCAGCGCCGACGAACTCGCCCGCGCTCTGGGAACCAGTCGAGGCTCGGTATCGACGTACACACGGCGTCTCGTCGCGCGCGGGTTCGTGCAACGGGTCCGGCGTGCGGGGGAGCGCGCCCACTATTTCGTCATGGCCGACGACGTGTGGGGCGGCTTCCTCGACATCGAGGAAGAATATCTGCGCAGCCAACGGTCCCTCGCGGAAGAGGCACTCGCGCGGGTGGACCCGGATTCAGCGGCGCACATCCGGGTCGAGAACATGCGCGACTACATGGGATGGTTGCTCGACAACCGGAAACTCGGCGCGGAGTGGAAGCGGTTCAAAGCCGCGCGCGACGACGGAAGAGGGTGAGGGCGGACCATTGTCCGCCCTCACCCTTTCGGTATGTCCGCCTGTTACCGGTCGAGGTTCGAGATCGCCTCGTCGACGAGTGGGACGTAACGGTCGAGGGCCCACGGCACCGTGAGCGGGTTGATGATCGACGACCCGGTGACGAACGGTTGTTCTTCGGGTGCCACGATCGACCCTCGCGAGATCGCCGGGATCTGCTGGTAAACGGGCTGCGCCTCGATCTCTGCGCGGTTGTCCGGGTCGCTGTAGAAGGTGAAGATCAGGTCCGAGTCGGCGAGCAGATGCGCGTTCTCGAGGCCGATGACCGATGAGTCGGTGCCCTCGGTCTCCTCGAGTGTGTCGACAACCGGGTCGACGGTGAGCCCGAGTCCGCGGACCATCGCGACACGCTGCTCGTTCGCGAGGAAGACGCCGAGGGTGGCGGGGCCGGTGTTGTAGATGTAGGAGAAGCTCACGTCCTGGTATTCGGGATGCTCGGCGCGTGCCTTCGCGAAAGTGTCGTCGATCTCGGCGATGAGATCGAGGGCCTCATCGTGCTTGCCCATTGCGGTGCCGATCGTCTCGATCTGCTCTTGCCACGTGATGGTCCACGGCAGTTCCGGGTAGGCGACGGTCGGCGCGATACCGTCGAGCATGTCGTACTGATCCTGGGTGACCCCGGACCACGGAGCGAGAATCAGATCGGGTTCCGCAGCGGCGATCGCTTCGATGTCGACCTCGGTTCCACCGGTGAACTGGACAGGCAGTTCTTCGCCGCGCTCGGTGATCTCTTCGTGGATCCACGGCAGGTAGCCGGTCTCGTCGCTGCCCCACGGATACTCCTCGATCGCCACAGGAACTGTGCCGAGTGCGAGCACGGTCTCCGCCGATCCCATACCGAGGGTAACGATGCGTTCGGGGGCCTCGGTGATCTCGGCTGTGCCGAGAGCGTGTTCGATGGTCACCGGTTCGAAGTCGCCGGACGCGGCGGTATCGGGTTCGCCGGACGCGGCGGTGTCGGATCCGCTGTCGTCGCTCGAGCATGCCCCGAGCAGGAGTGCACCGGCCGCGACCATCGCGATGAGCTGGGGCCGGCGCAGGGCACGGCCGAGTCTGTTGTGCATGGATACCTTTCGACGGGGCGGGGCGAGGGGACGTCCCACCGAACTGTCGGGTCAGCCTAGCCTTACCTAGCTATGACTTTCAAAAATTCTGAAACTTCAGGTGGCGGACGAGTCCTCGGCAACGTCCTCACCTAGGGTGAACCCGGCACAGACAGGAGATTCGGTGGACAAGCGGCACCAGATGTTGCGCGGAAACGCGCTGATGTGGCGGATACTGCGTCGACACCGCGCACGCATGACCGTTGCCGTGGTGCTGTGCGGACTGCACCAGTTGTTCGAGGCACTCGTCCCGGTCGCCATCGGCGCGATCGTCGCGAACGCCATTGCCCCGGGCGACCGGACCGCGATGGTGGCCTGGTTGGTCGCACTCGCACTGCTGTTCACTGCCCTCACCTACTCGTGGCGGCTCGGTGCGCGCCTCGTCGTTGCAGCGATGGAAGGTGAAGGCCACCGGCTCCGCGTCGAGGTCACCGACACACTCCTGCGCCCGCGCGGTGTCCGCACCGAGATGCGCGCGGGAGAACTGCTTTCCGTCGCCACCTCGGACGCCGATCGCACAACATGGATCCTCGACCTCGTCGCCCGGGCTGTTGCGAGCGCGGTCGCGGTGATCGCGACGGCAGTGATCCTGTTCGTGATCGATGTGCCGCTCGGGCTCGGCGTTCTGGTCGGCACGGCCGCGCTCCTGGCTGCACTGCACTTCGCCGCACCTGTCATCGCACACCGCACGGCCGAGCAGCAGGCCCGCATCGGAACCGCGTCGGCCGTCGCGACAGACCTCGTCACCGGACTGCGTCCGCTACGCGGCATCGGTGGTGAGACCGTAGCGGGGGAGCGGTTCCGTGCTGTCAGCGCCGACGCTCTGACCGCCACGCTCAGCGCGGCGAAGGTCCGCTCGCTGTTCGCGGGTGTCTCTACCACCTCGAGCGCATTGCTCGCAGTAGCGGTCGCAGGCTGGGCGGGGTGGCTGGCACTCAGCGGCCGGATCGGCCTCGCCGAGGTGATCACGGTCGTGGGTCTTGCTCAATTCCTGATAGAGCCGCTCACCACCTTGGCTCGGGTCCCAGCGATCGTCGCAGCGTCACGAGGGTCGGCCGACCGCGTGGCGCGCGTGCTCGACAGCGTGCCGCTGCTGCACCCCGGCAACAACGACGTGACCCACAGTGAGCGGGGCCCGGTGCTCGAACTCACCGATCTCCGGTACCGGACGCTAGAGGGACTCGACCTCACCGTCGAACGCGGCGAGTTCGTCGGAATCGTGGCATACCGGCCGGAGGACGCCGACGCAGTGTTCGCGCTGCTGTCCTCGCAGGTCCCTGCTGACGACTACACCGGCACGTTCACTGTCGGATCGGTGCTCGCCCGCGATCTTCCGATCGAGCTCGCCCGCACCCTGATCCTTGCCGAACCGCACGATACCTTCCTGTTCGCGGGCACCCTGGGGTCCAACATCACCGCGGGACGCGGTCCTTCCGCGTCGATCGACCTCGAACGCGCGCTCGACGCATCCGCTGCCCGCGACGTCGTGGACCTGCATCCCGCTGGTCTCGATCACCCGGTCGGCGACGACGGCACGACGCTGTCCGGCGGTCAGCGGCAGCGCATCGCACTGGCGCGGGCGCTCGTCGCCGACCCGCCGGTGCTTGTCCTGCACGACCCCACCACCGCGGTGGACTCGGTCACCGAACTGAACATCGCGGAGGGCCTCCTCCAACTCCGGCACGGAACCGACCCGCGTACCACGATCGTCCTCACCTCGAGCCCCGCGCTTCTCGCCGCCGCCGACCGTGTCGTCGTGATCGACGACGGTCGCGCCGTTGTCACCGAGACTCATCACCGACTCGCCGAAACCGACGCGGTCTACCAGGCGGCGGTGATTCGATGACCGAGATGATCCCCGACGCCGACCGCCGCCTACTTCCGGTCGCTACCGCCCGCGAATCGTGGGCCTGGCTCGGCCGGGCGGTTCGCCGGAAATCAGCCGTCGCTGCAGCGGCGGTCGTCACGGCCGCGCTGGGCGCCGCAGCCACCGTGCTACCCGTCTACATGTTCGGGGTACTCGTCGACCGCGTTCGAGAGTCGGCGCCGATGTCCGCACTCGGCGGGATCGTCGCGATCATCGCGGTTGCGGCGATCGCAGCGGGCGTATTCACCGGCCTTGCCGGATATTTCGTCGCGGTGCTGGGATCCACTGTGCTTGCGCGCCTGCGCGAAGCGGCGGTGATACGCGCACTGGGGCTACCGATGCGCACAGTCGAGCAGGCAGGCAAGGGCGACGTACTCGCGCGTGTCGGCGACGACGTCGCCGTGATCGACAAGGCGGTCTCCGAGGCCGTTCCGCCGGTGATCTCCGCGCTGTTCCTCGTCGTGGTGAGCCTGACGACGATGGTCGGAATCGACTGGCGCCTGGGACTGGCCGGCGCGATCGCAGTCCCGATGTACACGTTGGCGCTGCGGTGGTACCTGCCCCGGTCCGCTCCTCGATACGCCGCGCAGCGTGTCGCGATGGGAGCGCGATCCCAGGCTCTGATCAGCAGTATCCAGGGTCAGCGCACCGTTCGAGCTTACGGGGCCGAAGCTGTACACCGAGACCTCGTGGACCAGGCATCCGACCGCGCGCGGCTGCTCGGCATCGATGTGTTCTCGATCTTCGCGCGCTTTGCGAGCCGCGGAAATCGCGCCGAGTACGTGAGCCTGGCGTGCATCCTGGCCGCGGGCTTCGTCCTCGTCGACGACGGCTCGGTCTCGGTCGGCCAGGTCACCGCCGCGGCGCTCCTTTTCCACCAGTTGTTCAATCCTCTCGGTGCGATCCTGTTCACCTTCGACGAAGTGCAGTCGGCCGGTGCGAGTCTGGCGCGGCTGGTCGGCGTCGTCTCGATCCAGGACACGCCTCCGGTGGCCGACCCTCGCGTACCCTCCGATTCGGGCCTGCGACTGAGCGGTATCCGCCACGGTTACGACGGACACGAGGTACTTCACGGCATCGACCTGACGATTGCCCCTGGTGAGCGGATCGCGCTGGTCGGCCCGACCGGGTCGGGCAAGAGCACGCTCGCGGCGATTGCGGCAGGCAGCATGACCCCGGACTCCGGTGAGGTGTTGCTGGGCGGCGTGCCGCTCGCCGAGTTCGCAGCAACGCTCCGCGATCGTCTCGTGATCGTGACCCAGGAGGTACACACCTTCGCAGGCACACTGCGCGACGACCTGCGACTTGCCGTGCCGCACGCCGACGATCGGGCGGTCGAGGCTGCGCTCGCCGAGGTGGGTGCGTCCGGCTGGGTCCGCGCACTGCCCGGCGGCATCGACACGGTGGTGGGCGAGGGCGGTCATCGGCTCACTGCCGCACAAGCTCAGCAACTCGCGCTCGCCCGCGTCCTTCTTGCCGACCCCGCGATCGTGATTCTCGACGAGGCGACCGCCGAAGCCGGAAGTGCCGGGGCCAGGGATCTCGAGAGTTCGGCGGCCGTCACGGTGCTCGGCCGGACCTCGTTGGTGGTGGCGCACCGGCTCACCCAGGCGGTCACCGCGGACCGGGTCGTCGTGCTCGAGCACGGTCTCGTCTGCGAGTCGGGAACCCACGAAGAATTGATTGCGGCAGGAGGGCAATATGCGCGGCTGTGGGCCACCTGGTCGGGCAACGATGCGCCGGAGGGCGGGACGTCCGCGGACGGCGACGAATAGGGTCGGTCTTCCCCCCGATGCAACAGCTTGGTGACGCACCACAGGCCAGTTGCGAGATTTTCATCACATTTGGTAGTGTTTTGTTACCCGCTACGATGCCGGCCCGGGCGTAGCGGGTGAAGAGCGGAACTTTCGGTCCATTCGGATACCGCGGTCGCGCGTCGGTCAGGCTCGGTTCTGTCGACGAGATGCGATCGAGTCCGCTCCGGGGTGGGAAACGGGAGGAAATCATGGGCGAACATCGCGCCGAGTCGGGGGACCGGTCGTCACAGGGCAGAGCGTTGGCCATTCTCGTTCTGTCCGCAGCACTCATTGTCGGAACAACGGTGGTCATGGTCACCGGATCGGTTGTGGCCGGTGTTCTCTACGGTGCGCTCACGGGTGTGTGCGTCATCGTGGCGCACCTGATGATCACGCCGGGGCCGGCAGCAGGTCGGCTGCACACCGCTGGCGAGCGAGTCCGGAACCTGCGCCGAACGCACCCGCGGGGAGCCGTCGCAGTACGGGAGCGTGGCAAACACTCCGTCGCCTAGCCACACCGCAGCGGCCGGGGAGAGTCGCCGTGACGCAGCAACGCTCGGTCAGTGTTTCGCGCCCGGGCGCCGCTGGGTCGTATGGTCGCGTGCCCTCGCCTACTCTCGTGAGCCATGAGCATCGGACAATGGTCGCTGGCGATCGATTTCGGTACGTCCAACACAGCTGCGGCCGTGACCGATGCGCGAACCGGCATCCACACGCTCTCGTTGACGCATCAAAGCAATCTCATGGTGTCGTCCGTCTTCGTCCGGTCGGTGCCGGTGCGGTCGCTCGGCGACATCCTCGTCGGCGATGCCGCGGTCAATGCTGCTGATTCGGACCCGGGAGCGTTCGTTCCGTCACCGAAACGACTCGTGAGTCTGCCTGCCGTCTCGGTTCGTGGCACGCCCGTTCCCCGCGCAGCGCTGTTCGCAGCAGTGATCGGCACTGTCTACCACCGCGCACTGCGTCACAGCAACAGCGTCCCGCCCTCCCGCGTCGTACTCACGCACCCCGAAGGATGGTCGGCGGACGTGGTTGCTGTGCTCACCGACGCCGCCGCGCAGGCAGGCATCGATCCATCGACGGTGGTGACGGTGTCCGAACCACGCGCCGCCGCGCACTTCTACTCCCGCAGCACTCCCGTCCCGGCAGGATCCGCGATCGCCGTGTTCGACTTCGGCGGCGGCACCGTCGACGTAGCGATCCTGCGAAGTACCCCGGATGCCGAATTCGAGGTCGTCACCGCCATCGGCGACAATGGACTCGGCGGTAAGAACTTCGACGCACTCGTCCGCAACTGGGCAGAGTCCCAGCTCGCTGATCTCAACCCTGAACTCGCCGAGTACCTGCGCGGCTCCGGCCCCGATCAGTTGCAGGCGCGAAGGGCCCTGGAGGAGTCCGCGCGCCGCGCCAAGGAAGTGCTTTCCGACGCACCGTCCGCGACGGTGTCGGCCGCAGGCGGACCGTGGCGCGAGAACCTGCTCCTGACCCGTGGGGAGTTCGAAGACCTGATCGCCCCCCAGATCGAGCAGGCTACCGCGCTCGTCCGCGCCGCACTGACCCAGGGGCGCGTCCCGCATGATCAGTTGCAGGCGATCTATCTCACTGGTGGTTCCTCGCGGATCCCGTTGGTGCACAGCCTACTCGGGCAGGTCGGCCCCGTTGCGACCCTCGACGACCCGAAAACCGTGGTCGCGCGTGGAGCGCTCGCCGCCACCGGCCGCTCCGGCAGGCCTGCGGCTGCCCCCACCGTGCCGGTGCGTGCGCCCCGGCGGGCGGAAACATCGAACCGTAACCGCATCTCAGGCCGAGCTCTCACGGCGCTCGGTGCGGTGGTGGCGGTGATCGCGGCCGCCGTCGGTGTCGCGGTCTATTGGCCTGATTCCGACGACGGTGAAGGCGCCGTGGCGAGCGGAGGGTCTGCGTCCACGCCTGCGCAGAACGACGTGTTCACGGTCTCCGCAGGCGGGTGGTTCACGTGCGCAGATTCTCGTGGTGATGTCAGTTGCTGGGGACTCAACGCCTCCGGTCAACTCGGAGACGGAACCACCGATTCGCGATATTCACCGGTGCCGGTCGAGCTTCCCTCTCCCGCATCCGCGCTCGGAACGGGCCGTGAGCATGCCTGCGCTGCCCTCGACGACGGCACGACCTACTGTTGGGGCTACAACACTTTCGGTCAGCTCGGCGTGGGTACCACCGACCCCAGCACCGAGCCGGTGCGGATCGACATGCCTGCCTCTGTGACCGCGCTGAGCGCCGGCGAGGACCACACGTGCGCCCTGACGGACGGCGGTGAAGGCTATTGCTGGGGACGCAACACCAACGGACAGGCCGGTGAGGAGGGAACCGAGCTGATCGAATCGCCTCGGCGTATCGACCTGCCCACGATGACGTCGCTGGCTGCCGGAGGAAACCACACCTGCGCCTCCACTGTCGTCGGAGATGTCTTCTGTTGGGGCGCGAACACCTCCGGCCAGCTGGGACGCGGATACACCAACGATTCCGACGTCGCGATCGCTGATCCACTGCAGGTGAAGCTTCCCGCCGCGGCAACCTTCGTCGTGGCAGGGCGCGGGCATACCTGCGCTGCCCTCGAGGACGACCGGACGTACTGCTGGGGTGAGAACGGCTGGGGCCAGCTCGGGGACGGCACCACCGACTCGCGATCCGAACCCGTGCAGGCTTCGCTGTCCGGGGCCGTCGCGCTCGCGGCTTCCCTGCGGCACACCTGCGCGGTGACTGACGACGGTGCCGTCTCGTGCTGGGGTACGACGGACTGGGGTCAGCACACCAGCGCGCCCGGCAGTGTGTCGACCGAAGCGACCTCGGTGACACTGCCCGCGGCGGCAACGACCCTCACCACCGGGGCTGTTCACACCTGCGCGACCACCGTGGACGAGCAGGTGTTCTGCTGGGGAGAGAACGGAAACGGGGAGCTCGGCAACGAATCGACGACGGCGAGTGCGGTACCGGTGCGGGTCCCTGTCTGACCACGTGAAGTACCGGGCCACTGCTACCGACGCTTCGAGGCTTTCCCCCGATCGCGCGGGTCACCGTTGCCTCACGACCCACGGCAACCCGGGCAACGGGAGGAAAGTTCCGTGCGGGGTGTAGTACTAGTCTCCTGAATCATGAGTGATGAACGATGGTGGCTCGCGATCGATTTCGGGACGTCGAACACAGCCGCCGCACACACCCGGACAGGCGACGGTTCGATCCATCCGGTGTCGCTCACCCATCGGTCCAACCTGTTGCCCTCGGCGGTGTTCGTACGCGCGGACAGCGAGATTCTCACCGGCGACGCCGCCCAGAATGCGGCAGCTGTCCACCCGGAGGGTTTCGTGCCCGCGCCCAAACGCCTGATCTTGCAGCCGTTCATCCGGACCGGCCATGTGGACCTGACGCCGCCACAGATGATCGCGGCAGTGTTGCGCAGCGTGATGCGTCGGGCGGCGGTACTGCACAACGACGTGCCGCCCGAGCGTGTCGTACTCACCCACCCCGAAGCGTGGTCGCATGCCACCGTCGCGGTGCTGGTCGACGCGGCCTCGCGTGGGGGAATCGAACCGTCCACGATCACCACCGTGTCGGAACCCCGCGCGGCGGCCTACTACTACACCCGCACCGCTCGGCTGCCGCCTGGTACTTCGATCGCCGTGTTCGACTTCGGCGGGGGAACCGCTGACGTCGCGGTACTGCGGATCGCAGACTCCGGGGCGTTCGACGTCGTGGCCGCGCGGGGCGACAACGCTCTAGGAGGCAAGAACTTCGACGCACTCATCCGACGCTGGGCTCTCGACCACGTGGCCGACCGCGACGCCACAACACGCGCCGAATTCGCCGACGGGGCGCCCGGAAGCATCGAGGCGATCCGTGCTCTCGACGAGGCCGCTCGCGGCGCCAAGGAAGTGCTCTCCGAGACACCCTCGGCTACGATAGCGGTCGTCGGATCCAGAGCCCGGACGACTCTGTCGCTGACCCGGCCGGAGTTCGATTCGCTGATCACGCCGCAGGTCGAGTCGGCGGTGGACCTCGTCCGAGACACGCTCGCCGATGCCGGTATCGCGCCCGGTTCCCTGCACGCCCTCTACCTGACCGGCGGATCGTCGCGGATTCCGCTTGTGCACCAGGAACTGTCGCGGATAGCTCGGGTCGCGACCCTCGACGATCCCAAGATCGTGGTGGCGCAGGGTGCTCTGATCGCTGCGCGGCACATGTTCGCGTCGGATCATGACGCTGCAACGGACCGGGACCCGGGTGTAGTCGCGAGTCGTGTCGGCGCCCGACAGTCCACGAACCCAGGGGCGGGTCCGAACGTTCCCGAGCGGTCGTCCATTGCTTCCGCGCGCAACCGTCGTCGAGGACTGATCGCGGGCGCGGTCGCCGCGCTCGTCGCCGTCGGTGTCGTGATCGCGTGGGTCGGTACGCGAAGCGATTCGGACGATCCGCAGACGATTGCCGGTCCATCGACGGGCGTCAGCACAGTGACGGTTGCCCAGGAACCCACGACAACGCGCGCCCCCACGACGACACTTGTGTCGACCACCAGCACCCCACTCACGACCGCATACGTCACCACGGCACGGACCACCAGCGCGAGATCCCCGCGGGGAGCCGTCACGGTGGCCGACGCGGACGCGCAGGGATTCGTCGACGAGGTGGGTCCGCGGTGCAACGCGGACAACGAGGCGCTCGGTATCGCACGCACCGCGGACTCGCTCATCGTCGTGTGCAGGACCGGCGTCGACCGCCTCTACTACAAGGGGATCAGGGTCGAGGACGGATCCGGCATCGAGATCGACGACCCGATCGTGGTCGCGGACGGATTCGAAGTCACCAACGCCGGAGTGACCTACCGGTTCGACGACAGGGTCCTGCTCATCACCGAAGGCGGAACGGAACTGGCGCGAGAACCCATGCTCGAATTCTGGTCGGTATACAACTGAGCAGACCGACCGGTTCGGCACGACACGCCGTACGGGTCCGACCGAACGGTCCGGTGACGTCGGTGACGATCTAGCATCGGGCCCGTGAGTGATGCCGAGAGCCGTCCCGCAACTCTGAAGATCCTCGTGTACAGCGACGACGCCACTGTGCGCAGCCGCGTACAGGCCGCATTGGGCACGATGCTGCACCCGGACCTTCCACCCCTCGAGTACATCGAAGTCGCCACCGCCCCCGTCGTCCTCTCGCACCTCGACGCGGGCGGGATCGATCTGGTGATTCTGGACGGTGAGACCGCGCCCGCCGGTGGTCTGGGAATTGCGAAGCAACTCAAGGACGAAATCGACCCGTGCCCGCCGGTCGTTGTGATCATCGGGCGTCCCGACGACACCTGGCTCGCATCGTGGTCGCGGGCCGAGGCCGTCGTGGCGCACCCGATCGACCCGATGAAGCTCGGCCGCGAGGTCGTCAGGCTCCTGCTACCCGGCGCCGATCCGGCACCCGCACGCTGATCCGATCCGCCCTTGTCGGGGCGCAGAGACTACTCCTCATGAGGGGCTCGAACAGGCGGACACGCCGCGCCGAAGAATGCGTGTCGAATCCTGGACAAGTCCCGCGTCATCAGCACTAGTGTGTGTGCCGTGGCTCACAGGATGTCCGAATGTCCGACGGCCACACGACCGGGGTTCGACGTTCGGAACCGGAGGTGCCGATGAACGTCTACGTGCCGATTCTGGTGCTCGGCGCAGTTGCGCTCGCATTCGCGCTCTTCTCCGTGGTGGTAGCGAGCATCGCCGGTCCGAGTCGCTACAACCGGGCGAAGCTCGACGCCTACGAATGCGGCATCGATCCGACACCGCAGCCCACCGGAGGCGGCCGATTTCCGGTCAAGTACTACCTGACGGCCATGCTGTTCATCATCTTCGACATCGAAATCGTGTTCCTGTACCCCTGGGCGATCCACTTCGATGCACTCGGGATGTTCGGCCTGCTCGCCATGGCCCTGTTCATGTTCAACGTGTTCGTTGCATATGCCTACGAGTGGAGGCGGGGTGGCCTGACATGGGATTGACGGACGACCTCCGAAGAATCACTCCGTAAATCGATTGCGCCCGAATAAGATCCACAATCTTGTCGAAGGTGGTACGAGTCGGATATGGGTCTCGAAGAGAAGGTCCCGAGCGGATTTCTGCTCAGCACGGTCGAAGTCCTCGCCGGCTTCGCCCGTAAAGGGTCGTTGTGGCCCGCCTCGTTCGGTCTCGCATGCTGCGCCATCGAGATGATGTCGACCGCGGGGGGACGCTTCGACATCGCCCGATTCGGTATGGAGGCCTTCCGTGCATCACCGCGTCAGGCCGACGTGATGATCGTCGCCGGACGTGTCAGCCAGAAGATGGCACCGGCTCTCCGCCAGGTCTACGACCAGATGGTCGAACCGAAATGGGTTCTGTCGATGGGCGTGTGCGCATCATCAGGAGGCATGTTCAACAACTACGCGATTGTGCAGGGCGTCGACCATGTGGTGCCGGTCGACATCTACCTGCCGGGATGTCCACCGCGCCCCGAGATGCTGATCAACGCGATTCTCGCGCTGCACGACAAGATCCAGCACATGCCGCTCGGAGTCAACCGTGAAGAAGCGGTGCGCGCGGCAGAACAGGCCGTGCTCGCGCAGCGTCCGCTCATCGAGCTGAAGGTGCCGCGCCGATGACCGACCTCAACCCACCGGATTCGGCTGCGCCGGAGGTCATCGCGCAGCGCCGCGGGATGTTCGGTATCCGCGGGAGCGGGGATACCAGCGGATACGGCCGGCTCGTGCGCCGTATCTCTCTGCCGGGCAGCAGCCCGAGGCCGTTCGGCGGTTACCTCGACGATCTCGCCGACACCATCGAGGATGCCCTCGACGACGTGGAGCCCGACGGATTCGTGGCCGCCGTGGAGAAGATCGTCGTGTTCCGGGGAGAGATGACCGTGCACGTGCGCCGCGAGCACCTCCCACCGGTCGCGCGCACCCTACGCGACCATCCCGCACTACGCTTCGAACTGTGCCTCGGCGTCAGCGGCGTGCACTACCCCGAGGACACCGGCCGTGAGCTACACGCGGTGTATCCCCTGATGTCGATCACCCACAACCGTCGCATCCTCGTCGAGGTCACCGCGCCCGACACCGATCCTCACATTCCGTCCCTCCACGCCGTCTACCCGACAACTGACTGGCACGAACGTGAGGCCTACGACTTCTTCGGTCTGGTCTTCGACGGTCATCCGGCCCTCACCCGGATCCAGATGCCCGACGACTGGAACGGACACCCGCAACGCAAGGACTATCCCCTCGGCGGAATCCCCGTCGAGTACAAGGGCGCACAGATCCCGCCACCGGACGAGCGGAGGGCCTACAGTTGACGAACGACGCTGCGATGGAGTCGGATACGGGAACAACCGTCTACGACGCGGTGGGCCAGGACTGGGACGAGATCAGTGCTGCAGCACGCGCCGCAGGAGAAGACCACATCGTGGTCAACATGGGCCCGCAGCACCCGTCCACCCACGGCGTACTGCGTCTGATACTCGAGATCGACGGCGAGATGGTGACCGAAGCCAGATGCGGAATCGGCTATCTCCACACCGGAATCGAGAAGAATCTCGAGTTCCGCAACTGGACGCAAGGCGTCACGTTCGTGACCCGCATGGATTACCTGTCGCCGTTCTTCAACGAGAGCGCCTACTGCCTCGGTGTCGAGAAGCTCCTCGGCATCACCGACCTGATCCCCGAACGCGCGTCGATCATCCGTGTGATGCTCATGGAACTCAACCGCATCTCGTCTCACCTGGTAGCCCTCGCCACCGGTGGCATGGAACTCGGTGCCACCACACCGATGTTGTTCGGGTTCCGTGAACGCGAACTCGTCCTCGAAGTGTTCGAGATCGTCACCGGCCTTCGCATGAACCACGCCTACATCAGGCCCGGTGGTCTCGTGCAGGACCTCCCCTCCGAGGCCGTACCCAAAATCCGCGACCTGCTGAAACTCATGCCGATCCGATTGCGCGACATGGAGCTACTACTCAACGACAATCCGATCTGGAAGGCGCGGACCGAGGGGATCGGATACCTCGACCTCACCGGGTGCATGGCGCTCGGGGTCACCGGCCCCGTTCTGCGCGCCACAGGACTCCCGCACGATCTGCGCCGGGCACAACCGTACTGCGGATACGAGAATTACGAATTCGATGTCGTCACCCACACCGGAAACGACTGCTACGGTCGCTACCTGATCCGGGTAGGGGAGATGTGGGAGTCCCTCAAGATCGTCGAACAGTGTCTCGATCGGCTGCGGCCAGGGCCGGTGATGGTCCAGGACAGGAAGATCGCGTGGCCGGCGCAACTGGCGCTCGGCCCCGACGGTCTCGGCAACTCGCTCGAATACATCCGCACCATCATGGGCACCTCGATGGAAGATCTCATCCATCATTTCAAACTCGTCACCGAAGGCATCCGGGTGCCCGCCGGTCAGGTCTACGTTGCGGTCGAGTCGCCCCGTGGCGAACTCGGAGTGCACATGGTCAGCGACGGCGGTACCCGCCCCTATCGAGTGCACTACCGCGACCCGTCGTTCACGAATCTGCAGGCGGTCGCCGCGATGTGCGAGGGCGGCATGATCTCCGACGTGATTGCAGCGGTCGCCAGCATCGACCCGGTGATGGGGGGAGTGGACAGATGAGCAGCACTGAGCACATCGTGCCGGCGGCGGCCGAACCGGTGTTCGTTCCGCTCGGCCCGCGCCCGGAGGAAGACGTCCTGCTCGTACGGCCCGGAGATCGCCGTAGCTATCCCGACGATGTCCGCGTCCGCCTCGACAGCGACGCCCTGCAGATCATCGCCCGATACCCGCAGAGCAGGTCGGCGCTGCTGCCGCTGCTGCACCTCGTGCAGTCCGAAGACGGTTACGTCTCCCCGGCGGGTATCGAGTTCTGTGCCGGACATCTCGGATTGACCGGGGCCGAGGTAGCCGCCGTCGCCACGTTCTACACGATGTACCGCCGATCTCCGACCGGTACCTACCACGTCGGTGTGTGCACCAACGCGTTGTGCGCGACCATGGGCGGCGACGACATCTACGCCACGCTCTGCGATCGCCTCGGTGTGGACCACGGCGGCACCACATCCGACGGCGCGATCACGCTCGAACACATCGAATGCAATGCCGCATGCGACTACGCGCCGGTGATGACCGTCAACTGGGAACTGTTCGACAATCGCACCGTCGACTCCGCAACGGCGCTCGTCGACGATCTGCTGGCCGGGGCGCCCCCCGAGCCCACGCGCGGCGCGCCGTTGCGGACCTTCCGCGACACGGCGCGTCTCCTTGCAGGGTTCCCGGATACTCGCCCAGGGGCGCTCGAAGCCGGAGGGAGTGCTGGTAAGCCGTCGGTCGTCGGTCTGCGCGTCGCTCGAGACAAGAACATGAAGGCGCCCCCCGTCACCGACGACCCCGTCGTGCACGATGAGCCACTCGACTCCACCCTGACTCCCGTGCTCACCGAATACTGGGACGAGGACCGGTCCTGGACTCTCGAGACGTACCGGCGCCACAGCGGGTACGAGGCACTGCAGATCGCGCTGCACAAGGATCCCGACGAGATCATCGACGACGTCAAACAATCCGGTCTGCGTGGACGCGGTGGGGCCGGATTCTCGACCGGCACCAAGTGGTCGTTCATTCCTCAGGGCGACGGAAAGCCGCACTACCTCGTCGTCAACGCGGACGAATCGGAACCGGGCACCTGCAAGGACATACCCCTGATGCTCGCGACCCCGCACGCGCTCATCGAAGGTGTCATCATCTCGGCGTACGCGATCCGCGCTGAGCACGCCTTCATCTATCTACGCGGTGAGGCGGTACCGGTGCTGCGCCGACTGCAGGCCGCCGTCGCCGAAGCCTACGACGCCGGATATATCGGCCGCGACATTCTCGGATCCGGATTCGACCTCGAACTGGTTGTACATGCGGGTGCCGGCGCGTACATCTGCGGGGAGGAAACCGCCCTGCTCGACTCCCTCGAAGGCCGCCGCGGACAGCCACGTCTGCGACCGCCGTTCCCCGCCGTCGCGGGTCTGTACGCATGCCCGACCGTGGTCAACAATGTCGAATCCATCGCGAACGTGCCACCGATCATCCGCAACGGCGTCGAGTGGTATCGCTCGATGGGTACCGAGAAATCCCCTGGCTTCGCCATGTTCTCGCTGTCGGGCCACGTCGACAACCCCGGCCAGTACGAGGCCCCGCTCGGTATCACCCTGCGCGAACTACTCGACCTCGCCGGCGGCGTGCGTCACGGGCACCGTCTCAAGTTCTGGACACCCGGGGGCTCGTCCACCCCGATTTTCACCGACGAACACCTCGACGTCCCACTCGATTACGAGAGTGTGGGGGCTGCCGGGTCGATGCTCGGCACCCGCGCACTGCAGATTTTCGACGACACCACGTGCGTCGTACGCACCGTGTTGAGGTGGACGGAGTTCTACGCGCACGAGTCGTGTGGCAAGTGCACCCCGTGCCGCGAGGGGACGTACTGGCTCGAACAGATCCTGCACCGGCTCGAACACGGACGCGGCACCGAAGCCGACCTCGAGAAACTACTCGACATCGCCGACAACATCCTCGGCCGGGCCTTCTGTGCGCTCGGTGACGGCGCCACCAGCCCGATCACGTCCTCCCTCGCCTACTTCCGCGACGAATACGTCGCACATTTCGAACACGGAGGATGCCCGTTCGACCCCCACCTGGCAACGCTGCCCGGTGTGCACGCGATCGGAGGAGAAGGCCGATGACCGCCGCAGCCGAGACGGGAGCCGACGGCACGACCCCCGTCGACCTCGTCACCGCCACCATCGACGGAAGCGAGATCACAGTCCCCAAGGGGACTCTGGTCATCAGGGCCGCCGAGCTCATCGGTATCCAGATACCCCGGTTCTGCGACCACCCGCTTCTCGACCCGGTCGGGGCGTGCCGACAGTGTCTCGTCGAAGTCGAAGGACAGCGCAAGCCGCTCGCCTCGTGCACCACCGTCGTCACCGACGGGATGATCGTGCGGACTCAGGCCACATCGCCCGTGGCCGACAAAGCGCAGCAGGGGGTGATGGAACTCCTGCTGATCAACCACCCTCTAGACTGCCCGGTTTGCGACAAGGGTGGTGAATGCCCGCTCCAGAACCAGGCGATGTCCAACGGCCGACCTCAGACCCGCTTCGACGACGTCAAACGCACCTATCCCAAACCGATCGCCATCTCGTCGCAGGTTCTCCTCGACCGGGAACGATGTGTGCTCTGCGCCCGGTGCACCCGGTTCTCCGATCAGATCGCCGGCGACCGCTTCATCGACATGCTCGAGCGAGGTGCCCTGCAGCAAGTCGGCATCTACACCGAGGAACCATTCGAATCGTACTTCTCCGGCAACACCGTGCAGGTCTGCCCCGTCGGAGCGCTCACCGGCAGTGCGTACCGATTCCGGGCCCGGCCGTTCGATCTCGTCTCGACCCCGAGCGTGTGCGAACACTGCGCCGGAGGCTGCGCGCAACGCACCGACCACCGTCGCGGATCCGTGATGCGCCGTCTCGCCGGCGACGACCCGGAGGTCAACGAGGAATGGAACTGCGACAAGGGTCGGTGGGCGTTCACCTACGCCACCGAACCGGACCGTCTCACCGGTCCGATGATCCGCGACTCCGCAGGGGTGCTGGTTCCGGCGTCGTGGCCTGCCGCGCTCACCGTTGCGGCCAGGGGGCTTACTGCCGCCCGTGGCAATGCGGGCGTGCTGACCGGCGGACGCCTCACCTGGGAAGAGTCCTACGCATACGCCAAGTTCGCACGCACTGCGCTCGGGACCAACGACATCGACTTCCGGGCACGCGCACACACCGGAGAGGAGACCGCATTCCTCGGGAGCAGGATCGCAGGAACACGAATGTCCGTGACCTACAGCGACCTCGAGAAGGCCCCGGTCGTGCTCCTCGCCGGCCTCGAACCGGAAGAGGAATCACCCCTGATCTTCCTGCGGCTGCGCAAGGCCGTCCGCAAGCGGGGCACGGCGGTGTGGTCGGTGGCGTCGTATGCGAGCCGAGGGCTGGAGAAGATGTCCGGCACCCTTCTCGCATGTGTCCCCGGCGACGAGGCCCGAGTGTTCGACGACCTGCGCTCCGGTGGGCGTCCGGAACTCGACGGGCAGCTGCGGGAGGATGGCGCGATCATTCTGGTAGGGGAGCGGCTCGCCGCAGCGCCCGGCGCACTGAGCGAGATCGTGCGCCTCGCCGACGTCACCGGGGCGCGGCTGGCGTGGGTACCCCGTCGCGCGGGCGACCGAGGCGCGCTCGAAGCAGGCGCTTTCCCGACGCTCCTTCCCGGGGGGCGCGCAGTCACCGATGCCGAAGCGCGGCGCGAAGTCGAATCGGTTTGGGGCACAGGCCCCGACACACACCCGATACCCGAGGTGCCCGGTCGCGACACTGCGGGCATCCTCGCCGCCGCGGCAGCCGGGGACCTCTCCGCGTTGGTGGTCGCAGGTGTCGACGTCACCGACCTACCCGATCCGCACGCTGTCCGCACCGCACTCGACTCCGCGGCGTTCGTGGTGAGCCTCGACATCCGGCGCAGCGACATCACTGACCGGGCCGACGTCGTTTTCCCCGTCGCCCCCGTCGTCGAGAAAGCCGGAACCTTCCTCGACTGGGAAGGACGTGAGCGGCTGTTCCCGGTCGCGCTACCCGACACCGGGGCACTCTCCGACCTCCGCATCCTCGACGCACTTGCCGAGGCGATGGGCGTCCCGCTCGGCATTCGCGATGAGGCATCGGCCCGAGCCGAACTCGTCGAATTGGGGCAACGGCGCAGTGCCCACATCGAACTCTCTCCGGCAACGCCGGTAGAGGAACCGAAACCTGTTCTGGGTGAGGCGGTTCTGTCGACGTGGCGGATGCTCCTCGACGCCGGACGCATGCAGGACGGCGAACCGCACCTTGCCGGGACCGCGCGGCCACCCGTCGCGCGCATGTCCGCCGCGACCGCTGCCGAGGTGGGTGTGCGTGAGGGCGACCCACTGACGGTGTCGACGGAGCGCGGCGAGATCACCCTTCCGTTGGTGATCGAGGCCCTCCCTGACCGCGTCGTGTGGATTCCCCTCCGCACTGCCGGGTCGGAAGTACACGAACGACTCGCCGTCGACGCGGGAGCGATCGTGCGGATCCGCGCCGCAGCAGCCGTCGGTGAGGGGGCACGACAATGACCGTCGGAGCATCCCCGACCATCAGCGCGCACGATGTCGACCTGTCGATGTTCGGCATCGATCCGTGGTGGCTCGTGATCGCCAAGGCGATCGCGATCTTCGCGTTCCTCGTTCTCACAACGCTCGTGCTGATCCTCGCCGAACGCAAAGTCATGGCCTGGATGCAGATGAGGGTGGGGCCCGACCGGGTCGGCCCGAAAGGTCTGCTCCAAACCGTCGCGGACGGCATCAAACTCGGCCTCAAGGAAGGCATCACACCCACCGGCGTCGACAAGCCGATCTACTTGCTGGCACCGGTCATCGCGACCGCACCCGCGTTCATGGCCTTCGCAGTGATCCCGTTCGGTCCCTCGGTGTCGGTGTTCGGACACCTCACACCGTTGCAGTTGACCGATCTTCCGGTCGCCGTCCTCTACATCCTGGCTGTCACCTCGATCGGGGTCTACGGCATCGTCCTCGCAGGCTGGGCGTCCGGGTCCACATACCCGCTCCTCGGTGGGCTGCGTTCGACGGCGCAGGTGATCTCCTACGAGATTGCGATGGGCCTGACCTTCGCGGCTGTGTTTCTGCTGTCCGGCACGATGTCGACCTCGGGTATCGTCGCCGCACAGGACGGTCTGTGGTACATCGTGCTGCTGATTCCGTCGTTCCTGATCTATTCGGTGTCGATGGTCGGCGAAACCAACCGTGCACCGTTCGATCTCCCCGAGGCCGAAGGCGAACTCGTCGGAGGTTTCCACACCGAATACTCATCGCTGCGCTTCGCGATGTTCATGCTCGCGGAGTACGTGAACATGATCACCGTCTCGGCGCTGGCGACCACGATGTTCCTGGGCGGTTGGCACGCACCGTGGCCGTTCAACATGGGCGCATGGGCGAATTCCGGCTGGTGGCCGGTGCTGTGGTTCGTCCTCAAGGTGTGGGGTGTGCTGTTCGTCTTCGTGTGGTTGCGCAGTACCCTCCCACGCTTGCGATACGACCAATTCATGGCGCTGGGATGGAAACTGCTCATCCCCGTCGCCGTGATCTGGGTGATGGTCGTCGCCGTCGTGCGGCAACTCGCCGCCGACGATGTCGTACCGGAATCGGCCACCCTCGTCGTCGCAGGTGCGCTCCTCACCGTAGCGCTGTTCGTCTACTTGACGATCCGTTCCCGCCGCCGCGACAGAACACGGCACACCACCGCCCCACCGGCCGGGTCCGCTTTCGACCCGATGGCCGGAGGATTCCCGGTGCCGCCGATCCCGGTCCGCGCTGCACCATCCACATCCAAGGAGTCGAGCGATGTCTGAATTCCTGGGCCCGCTGGCGGGTTTCGGCGTGACCCTGTCGACGATGTTCAAAAAGCCCAACACCGAGTTCTATCCCGAGGTCAAGACACCCACCGCGCCCCGCTTCCACGGCAGGCACCAACTCAACCGCTACGCCGACGGACTGGAGAAGTGCATCGGCTGTGAGTTGTGCGCATGGGCCTGTCCCGCCGACGCGATTTTCGTCGAAGGCGCCGACAACACCGAGACCGAACGCTACTCGCCGGGCGAACGATACGGGCTCGACTACCAGATCAACTACCTCCGCTGCATCGGCTGCGGACTGTGCATCGAAGCGTGCCCCACCCGTGCATTGACCATGACCAACGACTACGAGATGGTCGATGACAACCGCACCGACCTCATCTACACCAAAGACAGGTTGCTCGCGCCCCTCGAACCCGGAATGCAGGCCCTACCGCACCCGATGGCGCAGGGAGCAACCCACGACGACTACTACCGCGGCACCGTGCCTGCGCCCGACGCCTCCCGAAGCAGAGCCGACGGTGACGTGGAGCAGGCATCGTGACCGCCGCTGCGCTCGCGGCCGACGCGACGTCGACCGGGGAGGCGGTGCAGTTCTGGATCCTCGGCACGGTCGCTGTGATTGGGGCGCTCGGTGTGGTCGGCGCAGCGAAAGCGGTCTACTCCGCGATCTTCCTCGCCATGACCATGATCGTGCTCGCGATCTTCTACATCGCCCAGGGCGCGTTGTTCCTCGGCGTAGTCCAGGTGGTCGTCTACACCGGTGCCGTCATGATGCTGTTCCTGTTCGTACTCATGCTGGTCGGTATCGACTCATCCGACTCACTCGTGGAAACCCTGCGGGCGCAACGCGTACTCGCCATCGTGGTCGGACTCGGATTCGGGATCCTGCTCATCGGCGGTCTCGGTAACGCTGCGACCACAGCAATGGTCGGTCTCGACGACGCGAACGGGGCGGGCAACGTCGAAGCGCTCGCCGAACTGCTCTTCCTCGACTACGTGTGGGCCTTCGAACTCACCGGCGCGCTCCTGATCACCGCAACGGTCGGTGCGATGGTGCTTGCACACCGCGAACGCATCAGGCCTCGGGAAACGCAACGGGAACTGGCAGAGCGCCGGTTCCGAGAGGGTGGTCGGGTCACCCCGCTGCCCTCGCCGGGTGTGTATGCACGGCACAACGCCGCCGACGTCCCGGCACTGCTGCCCGACGGCTCCTTCTCCGACGAGTCCGTCGGTCCACTGCTCCGGCGGATCGGCCGCGGCTGGGAACCAACAGATCTGGGTGTACCCGGTCCGACGACGCTTCGGGAGAGGGGACGTTCCCAGGAGGAAGACCCGGTCCGGAAGACCACGGAGAAGGGGGGTCAGGTGTGAATCCGGAGAACTACCTGTATCTGTCCGCACTGCTGTTCACGATCGGCGCATCCGGAGTGCTGCTGCGGCGCAACGCGATCGTCGTGTTCATGAGCATCGAACTGATGCTCAACGCCGCCAATCTGGCATTCGTCACGTTCGCCCGGATGCATGGCAATCTGCACGGCCAGGTGTTCGCGTTCTTCACGATGGTCGTGGCCGCCGCGGAAGTGGTGGTGGGACTCGCGATCATCGTCACGATCTTCCGGAGCCGCCGTTCGGCGTCCGTCGACAACGCCAACCTCCTCAAGTACTGACCGTCAGGACGGGTGAGTGTGACTCCACATGAAGCGACGAGAGGACGTGCGTCATGAGCTCGTCGATCGCCACGATCATCTGGCTGATTCCGGCTCTGCCACTCGTGGGCGCCGCCGTACTGCTGCTGGCCGGGCGCCGCAGTGACCCGTGGGGGCATCTGCTCGGATGCGCTACCGCGCTCGCGTCGTTCGTACTCGGACTCGTCGCCTTCGCCGACATGCTCGGCGCCGCGACCGCGGAACGCACAGCACAGAAGACCCTGTTCGTGTGGGTCCCGGTGGAGAGCCTGCAGGTCGACTTCGGGTTGCAGCTCGATCAGCTGTCGATGTGCTTCGTCCTGCTGATCACAGGGGTGGGCTCGCTGATCCACTTCTACTCGATCGGCTACATGGCGCACGACGCCGCCCGACGTCGTTTCTTCGCGTACCTGAACCTCTTTCTCGCCGCGATGCTGCTGCTCGTGCTCGCCGACAACTTCCTCGGCCTCTATCTCGGCTGGGAAGGCGTCGGATTGGCGTCGTACCTTCTCATCGGGTTCTGGCAGCACAAACCCACCGCCGCGACCGCGGCGAAGAAGGCATTCGTGGTCAACCGTGTCGGCGATATCGGTCTGCTCGTTGCCCTCATGGTGATGTTCGCGACTTTCGGCACGCTGTCGTACGACGAGGTGTTCGCAGCAGTTCCTTTCGCGGACCAAGGCACGATCACTGCACTCGGCTTGGCGTTGCTGCTCGCCGCATGCGCGAAATCCGCACAATTGCCGCTGCAGTCGTGGCTCGGCGACGCGATGGAAGGGCCCACACCGGTGTCGGCTCTGATCCACGCCGCGACGATGGTCACCGCAGGTGTCTACCTCATCACCCGTGCCCACACGGTTTTCGATGCAGCACCCGTGGCGCAACTCGCGGTTGTCGTCGTGGGCACCGCAACCCTCCTGTTCGGCGCGATCATCGGCTGCGCGAAGGACGACATCAAGAAGGCGCTCGCAGCGTCGACGATGAGCCAGATCGGATATATGGTGCTCGCGGCGGGGCTCGGTCCGGCCGGCTACGCCTTTGCGATCCTGCATCTGCTCACTCACGGATTCTTCAAGGCCGGGCTGTTTCTCGGCGCCGGATCGGTGATGCACGGGATGAACGACGAGACCGATATGCGACGCTACGGCGGTCTGCGCACACTCATGCCGCTCACGTTCATCACATTCGGGCTCGGGTATCTCGCGATCATCGGTATCCCTCCCTTCGCAGGCTTCTTCTCCAAGGACAAGATCATCGAAGTGGCGTTCGCCGAGCCGGGCGCGAAGGGCGTGATCCTCGGTGCCGCCACTTTGCTAGGCGCAGGCCTGACCGCCTTCTACATGAGCCGCGTGATGATCATGACGTTCTTCGGGGAACGTCGTTGGAGTGAGGATGCCGATCCCCACGAATCCCCGGGCATCATGGTGTGGCCGATGATCCTGCTCGCCGTGGGCTCGGTTGCCGCCGGTGCTCTGCTCGTTCTCGGTGGGTCGCTGCAGCATTGGCTCGAACCGGTCGTCGGATCCGCGCACCACGAGGGTGGTCTGCCGGTATGGCTGGTCACGCTCATGACACTCGCGGTGGTCCTCGCCGGTGTCGGGGCCGCCTACCGGCAGTACGCGACCCGCCAGATCCCCGACACGGCTCCCGACGATGTGTCGGCGCTGACCGTGGCCGCGCGCAACGACCTCTACGGAGATGCGTTCGACGAAGCGGCGTTCATGCGCCCCGGTCAGGGAATGGTGCGCACGCTGGTCGCAGTCGAGAACACCGGTGTGACCGGCGGCGTCTCCGGAATCTCGAGCGCCGTCGGGACGCTCTCGGGTTCGTTGCGACGCCTGCAGACAGGCTTCGTCCGTTCGTACGCCCTGTACATGTTCGCCGGTGCGGCCGTCGTGGTCGCAGCGCTGATGCTGGTGCGGTTGTGAGGGGGTGAACCGAGCATGAACGAATTTCCGTGGTTGACGATTCTGTGGGTGCTCCCGGTTGCCGGTGCCGTCGTCGTTCTCGCGTTGCCCGCGCGGATGCGGACCCTCGCCAAGAGCGTCGCCGTCGTCGCAGGTCTGCTGACCCTCGCGGTTGCGGTGGTGCTTGCGGTGATGTTCGAACCCGGCGGAGAACAGTTCCAGTTCGTCGAATCACACTCGTGGATTCCGGCTTTCGGGGCCGGGTACACGCTCGGAATCGATGGCATCGCGTTGGTGCTCGTGCTGTTGACCACGGTGCTGGTGCCGCTGCTCCTCATCGCCGGATGGCACGACGACCGGCATGCCGTCGTCGAGGCTGCTCCCGCATCCCGCCGTCGAGCCGCTCACACCTATACGGCGTTGATCCTGCTCGTCGAGGCGATGGTGCTCATCTCTTTCGTCTCGCTCGACATTCTCCTGTTCTACGTGTTCTTCGAAGCGATGCTCATCCCGATGTATTTCCTCATCGGTGGGTTCGGCGGTCGCGGCAGCGAACGGGCCCAACGCTCCAGAGCCGCGGTGAAGTTCCTGATCTACAACCTGTTCGGCGGTCTGATCATGCTTGCCGCGGTCATCGGGCTGTATGTGGTCACCGAGCAGGCGGGGCTGGGGGAGTCGGGCACCGTTGGTACCTTCGACTTCCGGCGCATCGTCGACGCAGCCTCCTCGGGTGAGCTCGGCGCGACCCCCGCCGTTCTCAATGCGCTGTTTCTCGGATTCATGTTCGCGTTCGCCGTCAAGGCGCCGCTGTGGCCGCTGCACAGCTGGCTACCCGACGCCGCGGTGCAGACGACCCCGGTGTCCGCGGTGCTGATGATGGCGGTGGTCGACAAGGTCGGTACATTCGGGATGCTGCGGTACTGCCTGCAACTGTTCCCCGACGCCTCGGTCTACTTCGCACCGCTGGTCGTGACCCTGTCGGTGATCGGCATCGTCTACGGCGCGATGCTCGCGATCGGGCAGACCGACGTGATGCGACTGATCGCATACACCTCCATCTCGCATTTCGGCTTCATCATTCTGGGGATCTTCGCGATGACCAGTCAGGGCCAGGCGGGGTCGACGCTATACATGGTCAATCACGGCATCTCCACCGCTGCGCTGTTCCTGATCGCAGGGTTCCTGGTCGCGCGGCGCGGATCCCGTGCGATCGCGGCGTACGGCGGAGTCCAGAAGATCGCTCCGATTCTCGCAGGCACGTTCCTCATCGCGGGTCTCGCCACGTTGTCGTTACCGGGCCTCGCGCCATTCGTCAGCGAGTTCCTCGTCTTCGTCGGCACCTATCCGCGCTACCAGGTCGCAGCGATCATCGCCACCATCGCGCTTGTTCTGTCCGCGCTGTACGTGCTGTGGCTCTACCAGCGCATGATGGGCGGACCGGTGCTCGCCGACCCCGGACCGTCGCCGGGTGATCCTCTGGGCGAGGGTTCGGGTGAGAGACACGGAACTTCGATCACTGATCTCGTACCCCGCGAAATCCTCGTGGTCGCACCCTTGATCGCCCTGCTGATCGTCCTCGGGGTCTATCCGAGACCAGTGCTGGACGTGATCACTCCAGCTGTGGACCACACGCTCGTGACGGTCGGCGAGCAGGATCCCGTACCGCTCGTTCCACCCGAGACACCAGTGGCCGAAGGTGAGACCGTCGTCGGCTCCGGAGGAGGTACGCACAGGTGAGATCCTTCGACAATCTCGACCACACTGCGGTTCTCGCTCAGGCGCTTCCCGCGCCCGATATCGACTACGGCGTGCTCAGCCCGATGCTCATCGTGTTCGGGGTCGCGGTGGTGGGTGTCGTCGTCGAGGCGTTCGCACCCGCCCGCGCACGCTACGCGAGCCACGTGGTGTTGGCCTTCGCGGGCCTGTTGGCGGCGCTCGTTGCGGTCGTCCTGCTTGCGGGAACCGAGACCACCACCGCCGCCGGGGCGGTCGTGATCGACGGCCCGGCTCTGTACCTGCAGGCCGCGATCCTGGTCGTATCGATTCTCGCGGTCGCGCTCATCGCCGAGCGTGGTGTCGAGGGTGCACGAACGACGGTGGATGCTGCGGTGGCCCTGGATACCGCGGGAGCCGCGGTCGGTCCGGGATCGACCCGGACGAGAACAGACGCGTTTGCTCCGCAGGCCGCAGCGGTACCCGGCAGCGCCGCCGAACGTGAAGCCACCGATGCGGGCATTGCACGCACCGAAGTGTTCCCGCTGGCGTTGTTCGCAGTCGGTGGCATGATGCTTTTCCCCGCCTCGGATGACCTGTTGACGATGTTCATCGCACTCGAAGTGCTCTCACTGCCGCTGTATCTGCTGTGTGGGCTGTCGCGGCGACGTCGTTTGCTGTCGCAGGAGGCAGCACTCAAATACTTTCTCCTCGGTGCGTTTTCGTCGGCGTTCTTCCTCTACGGTGTCGCGTTGCTCTACGGCTACGCGGGAACGATCTCGCTGGCGGGAATTGCCGACACCGTGGAGTCCGGTGGTGGCAGCGACATCACCGCCCTGATCGGTGTCGGTCTGCTGTCGGTGGGCCTGCTGTTCAAGATCGGTGCGGTGCCGTTCCACTCGTGGACACCCGACGTCTATCAGGGGGCGCCCACCGCGGTGACCGCATTCATGGCCGCGGCAACGAAGATTGCGGCGTTCGGAGCGCTGCTGCGAGTGCTCTACGTCGCGGTGCCGGGCCTGAGCGGCGAGTGGCGCCCGATCTTGTGGGCCGTGGCCATCGCCACGATGCTGGTCGGTGCCGTTCTCGCGGTGACGCAGACCGATGTCAAACGGATGCTGGCGTATTCGGCGATCAGCCATACCGGCTTCGTGCTCACCGGTGTCGTCGCCGCCAATGAGCAGGGCATCTCGTCGACGCTGTTCTATCTGGCCGTCTACGGGATCGGCACCATCGGTGTGTTCGCGGTGGTCACCTTGATCCGCGACTCCGACGGCGAAGCCTGGAACCTGTCGCGCTGGGAGGGAATGGGACGTCGTTCACCGGTGCTCGGCGGCGTGTTCGCGCTGTTCCTGTTGTCGATGGCAGGGATCCCACTCACCGGCGGTTTCATCGCAAAGCTGAGCGTGTTCAGCGCTGCGATCTCGGGCGGCGCGGTGCCGCTGGTGATCGTCGGCGTGGTCGCGAGCGCGATCGCCGCCTACTTCTATGTTCGGGTGATCGTGCTCATGTTCTTCCGCGACCCACCGTCCGCTGCGCCCGCGATCGTGATGCCGAGCGTGCTCACGACGGTCACCATCGCGGTGACCGCCGTGATCACGCTGCTGCTCGGTATCGTGCCGCAACCGTTGCTCGATCTGGCGGGGCAGGCAGCGCACTTCCTGTCCTGACCGGGGTCGCGGGCGTCGGTCAGTTCGGCAGCTGTGCGCGGGCCTGCGCGAGCCACTCGACGCCAGCTCGCGGGTCGTCGACGGTGCCGCCGTTGAAACCGAGTTCGAGTCCGCGGCGCACCTCATCGAGGCTCCGGACCGGCCACGCTGCCATCTCGTAGCCGGCGTCGTGGATCCGTTCGACGAGCGCGTCGGTCAGGCCGTCCCAACCGCAGTAGAACGCGGCGGCCCCCACCTCGGCAAGGACCCGCTCGATGCCGTTCGGGTGATGCTCGGTGTCCGGGTAGCCGTGCGTGATCAACCCGCGTGTGATCTCCGGTACGAGGGAACGCATGCGGCGCAGCGCCTCCGGCTGGAAGCTCGTGAACCGGATGCGTTCGGCGTCGGCCGGATGCACTCCGTCGACGACCCGGGCGATCTCGTCGCACGCGTCGACGGCCTTGATCTCGACCTGCAGCGGCACCGTCGTCGCGGCAATCACCTCCGCCAGGGTCGGCACGTGGCGTCCGGCACCGACATCGACCGCTGCGATCTGCTCGTACGTCAGGTCTGCGACGGGGCCGAGGCCACGCCCGTCCTCGGACGCTGCGGTGCGGTCGAGGGTCGCGTCGTGCAGCACGATCGCGACACCGTCGGCGGACAACCGGATGTCGAATTCGAGTTCGTCGACCCCGATCTCCTCGGCGAGCCGGAACGATTCGAGGGTGTTCTCAGGCGACAGATCCCGTGCACCGCGATGTCCGACAACGGCATACGTGTCGCGCCGGCCGTTCTGTGTGAATGTCTGCAAGGTCATCAGGCCACCAGCTCCTCGTACTGCGGACGGACGTCTTCGATGTCGCGGCGAATGACCGCGGCGGCAGCACCGAGTGCGGCTGCCGGATCGGCGTTCTCGGTGTAGAGCTTCTGGATGACGGTGCGCATCTCGAGGATGGTCGAGCCCACGTACAGACGGGCGGGGTCGGGCTGACGAGCCCGGTCCAGCTGGGCCACGGCCAGTCCGTAGTTGGGGTCCTCGGCGATGCGGGTCGTGACGATCGGCGATTGGGTGGCACCCTTCGTCGCGGGCAGATAGCCGGTGCCGACGGCCCACTCGGCGGCCTCGTCGTCACCCGCGAGGAACTCGATCACCTTCGCAGCAGCGGCCTTGCGTTCCGGGTCGGCGTTCTTGAGGATGCCCAGGCCGGCGCCGCCGGTCGGGACACCCGTGTCCGTGGCGACCGGCAGGAAACCGGCACCGAGCTCGAATCCTGCAGCTTCGGAGCCCTTGCTCAGGCCGGTGAGCGATCCCGTGGAGTTGGTGATCGTCGCGACGAGACCATTGGTGAAGTCGGTGTTGATCTCCTGGGCGAGGTACCCGATCTTGTCGTCGTTGACGCACGCGCGGTCGAACTCGGCGGCCGCGATCGCACGGGCGGAGTCGACCATGACATCCAAACCCTCGGACATCGCTCCACCGTAGTTCCACAGCAGTCCCTGGAAGTACCAGTCGTCGGAACCGGTGTACGCGCGCATCATCAGTTTGTTGCCCCGGTAGTCGCGCCCCGTGATCCGGTTGCCCCAGTCCCGGAATTCGTCCCACGTCTCGGGTGCGCGGTCGGGAAGACCGGCCTGCGAGAAGATCTCCTTGTTGTAATAGAACAGCGGAGTCGAGCGGCCGAACGGGAGCCAGTACGGCTCCTCGCGCACCACACCCTCGGCGTAGAGGCGGTCGTGGTAGGTGTCGGCGTTCCACGAATCGGTGAAGTAACTGCTGAGCGGCTCCATGTGACCCGACAGAAAGAACTTGTTCCACGACACATCGGAGAAGATGGCGAGCTCGGGAACCTGCCGTGCCTGCAGTCCGGCGGACAGTTTCTCGGTCAGTCCGTCGTAGCCCTGGAACACCTGGACCTCGACGTAGATGTCCGACTGGGACTCGTTGAACTTGTTGATGAGATTCGCGAGGACCTCACCGTTGGTGCCCGACCATCCGCTCCAGAACACGACATTCGTGCGTCCTGCGAACTGCGCGGGGGGAGAGACATCCGGCTGCGCGAACCCGCCCGACGACGGGCCGCCCCCGGGCGCACCACACGCCGCGAGGATCGGAATCGATGCGGCGGCGCCGCCTGCGATGGTCAGGAAACGGCGGCGGCTGAGCTGTGACGCACTCAGCGAGTGTCCTCTGGTGAACAGCGACATGGGATTTCTCCTCGGTTTCGAAAGGTGGCGGAAGCGTGGGGAGGGGAAAGTGGTCAACGTCGAACTGCGGCGCCGGCAAGACCGTCGACGATGTAACGCTGCGCGAACAGGAACAACAGCAGCATCGGTAGGATGACGAGGCTCGTGCCCGCCATGATCGGACCCCACTGGTCGACGCCCTCGGTTTCCTTCAGGAACATCAGACCGATCGGAAGAGTGCGTGCCTGAAGGGTGTTGGTGACCAGCAGTGGCCAGATGAAGTCGTTCCACTCGTCGATCACCGCGATCAGCGCAACCGTCACCACCGCGGGTTTCGACATCGGCAGCACGAAATGGACGAGTCGGCGCAGGTGGCCACAGCCGTCGAGTTCGGCGGCCTCGAGGACTTCCTTGGGGAGGGACAGGAAGTGCTGCCGCAACAGGAACGTCCCGAATGCGCTTGCCAGGCCCGGCAGGAAGATGCCCGCGTAGGTGTTGATCAGGCCGAGATTGCCGATCGTGATGTAGTTGATCAGCAACGTGACATGCCCGGGCACCATCAGAGCGCCGAGCACCGCGAAGAACACCACCTTCTTGCCCGGGAATCGCAGGAACGCGAACGCATACGCACTGAACACCGCGAGCAGGACCTTGAGTGTCGAACCCGCCGCGGTCACGATGACGGAATTGACGAAGAACTGCCCGAACGGGACGGCCTCCCACGCACGTACGAAGTGGTCGAACGTGACTGTGGTGGGAATCCACTGCAGGGGCCAACGGTAGATTTCGGTCTCCGGTTTGAATGCCGACGACAGCATCCAATAGAACGGGATGAGGAACACGAGGCCGACGGCGATCAAGCCGAGCGTGGCACCGAGAGTGCGGGGCGGGACCAGGCGCTGACGTCGTGCACCCGAGTGCGCGGGCGTGGTCTGCGGTGATTGCTGCGACTGGGATTCGATCGTGGCGGTCACCGGTAATGCACCTTCTTCTCGACGAATCGCATCTGGACCACCGTGACGACCATCAGCAGAACGAACATGATCATTGCGCCTGCGGCCGCGGATCCCGCCTTGAACTGCCGGAATCCCTCGTTGTAGATGAACCAGCTCAACGTGGTGGTCGCGCCGGCGGGCCCGCCACCGGTCATCATGGCGATGAGGTCGAACGACTGGAACGCCGCGATCACCTGGGTGACCAGGAGGAACAGCGTGGTCGGCGACAGTAACGGCAGCTTCACATACCGGAACACCTGCCAGCGATTGGCGCCATCGAGCTTCGCCGCTTCGAGGACATCTCCGGGAAGGGACTGCAGCGCAGACAGATACACGATGGCGACGAAGCCCACGCCCTTCCAGATCGACACGATGATCAGCGCAGGCAAGGCCCACTGGCCGGATGTCGTCCAATGCGGTGAATCCAGCCCGAACAGGGAGAACAGGGCGCGCGAGAGTCCGTAATTGGGATCGAAGAGGAACAGCCACACCGCGGCGACCGCGGCCCCCGACAGGATGTGCGGGGAGAAGGCGAGCGCCGAGGCTGCCGATCGGCCGCGTGCTGCGGTGGTGAAGAGCAGTGCCAGGGCGAGACCACCGATCAGACTCACTCCCACGACCACGACAACCCAGATGGCGGTGATGCGCAGTACCCGAAGGAACGACGGGTCGGTGAGCAAGTGGATGTAGTTTTCGAATCCCACGAAGGTGGGGCTCGGCGCGATCATGTCCCAGCGCGTCAGACTCAGGTATGCGTTGCCGATGACGGGCCAGTACGCGAACACCGCAATCAGTGCCAGGTTCGGAAACGCGAACAGGGCGAACAGCAGGTACTCCCGTCGCAGGCGTCGGGATCGGTTGCGATGCTGCACCGGCTCCGCGCCGGGGCGCTCACGAGGCTTCGCCGATGTTGTGGGCACAGGGCGCTCGGCTGTCATGGACACGTCCACCCTCCTTTCACATATCACTCGATTGTTACAAGTACCGTCGACGCGATCATGTTGGCACTCGGCAACGGAACCGTCAAAGCGCCTCCCCCGAGGGTGGAACATGCCGACTCTTGCGGCAGTACTGATTTAAAAAGACTGGTACACAATGTAATTAAGTCATTTATGTGGGTCGGCCCAGAGGGGTGGAATGTGTATGGTTCGGGTGAAATCCGGCAATTCTTCGACATCTGTTCATGGACCGTTAATCACACTTCAAGTGATATAAACAGTGTCGACGACACCAGCGCAGCGAAAGGCCGACCGACAATGTCGCAACGGATCATCAGTCACTCCCGACGGGGACGCCTCGACGCGATCCTCGAATGCCTGCTCGCCGACGAGACCGAATCGGCGCAGTCGCTTGCGACACGGTTCGGGGTCTCGCTCATGACGGTGCACCGCGACCTCGACGAACTGCAGCGGCGCGGTGTCGTCCGTAAGTTCCGGGGCGGGGTCAGCGTGGCGCGCACCAGCACGTACGAGATCAGCGCACCGCTTCGACGGCTCGTGGCGGTACCGCAGAAGAAGGCCATCGCCGCGGCAGCCGCGCGGATGGTCGGACCGGGCCAGTCCGTGCTTCTCGACGATTCGACCACCGTCGCAATGACGCTCGACCATCTGCTCGGGATCGAAGAACTGCACATCGTGACCAACTACCTCCCGACGCTGACACGCATTGCGCACGAGGGCGGCCCCACCGTCGCAGCGATCGGTGGAACGTTCGATGTCGGACACGAATCGTTCCTCGGGTTGGGCGCCGTGGGCGCGATCCGGGCATTGCGTGTCGACACCGCGTTCCTCTCGACCACCACTGCGGACGCCGACGGCCTCTACCACCAAGAGGAATCGATCGTCGCGGTGAAGTCCGAGATGCTGCGCTCCGCGCGCCGACGGGTGCTCCTCGTCGATTCCGGCAAACTCGGCGACACGTCGCTGCACCAGATCTCGGAGTGGGATGCGGTGGACGACCTCATCACCGACGTCGATGCGCCCGCAGACCTGCTCGACGCGTTGCGGTCGCGCGGAGTGACCGTCACCGTAGTCGACCCGGCCCCGCGCACCACAGAACCCGCACCCGGCACCGAGGCCGCGGATCAGCACAACGAGGAGAAGTAGTGATTCAGATGGAGACCGGCGTGCACGCCGTCTTGTGGGACATGGACGGCACACTCGTCGACACCGAACCGTACTGGTTCCGGGCCGAAACGGAACTCTGTGCGGCATACGGGATTCCATGGAGCGACGAACAGGCCTCTGCTCTCGTCGGCAATGCGCTTCCGACGTCGGCTGCGGTCTTGCGCGATGCCGGCGTGGGCCTCGATGTCCGGGCAATAATCGATATGCTCCTCGAATCCGTCATCGAGCAGGTTCGGCAGGCAGTCCCGTGGCGGCCGGGTGCTCGCGAACTCCTCGCAGAAGTGCGCGGTGCCGGCATCCCCTGTGCGATGGTGACGATGAGTGAGCAGCGCCTCGCGTCGGAGATCGTCGACCTGCTTCCCGGAGGAACATTCGAATTCCTGGTCACCGGGGACATGGTCGGTCGAGGCAAACCCGATCCCGAACCGTACCGGATCGCGGTGGAGAACCTTCGAGCCATCCGGGGCGATCTGTCGCTCGATCGAATCGTGGCGATCGAGGATTCGCTGCCGGGCCTGGCTTCGGCCACCGCTGCCGGTGTCGTCACCATCGGCGTGCCCAACATGGTGTCGCTGCCCGACGGTCCCGGTCATATCGTATGGTCGACCCTCGAAGGGCGGGGCGTCGCGCACCTGACGGAGCTCGTCGGAGCACACTGACGACCGCTCTGCTCCAGCACGTCGAGCGGGTGGATCCGGATCGACCGGATCCACCCGCTCGCGCGTCAGGCGCTCAGACGTAGCCCGGTCTTGTTGTCGAACACGTGCAGACCCGCCGTATCGGGACGCACCCGCACGACCGCATCGGCGGCGGGGACAGCGGCGCCGTCGGTGCGGACGGTGACCTGATGACGCGAACCTCCTACGTTCATGTGTCCGTACAGATATGCGTCGGCACCCAGTTCCTCCACCACGTCGACGATCATCTCGATGCCGTCCCGGCCGCCGGTCAATCGCAGCGACTCCGGCCGGACGCCGATCGTCACGGAATCAGTGTGGACAGCACCGAGTATCGACCGTTCGACGGGAACGGTGACGCCGGCGAAATCGACTCCGCCGTCGACGATCGGAAGATCGAGAAGGCTCATCGCCGGTGATCCGATGAACCCGGCGACGAACCGGTTCGCAGGACGCGCATAGAGATTTCGCGGGGTGTCGATCTGCTGGAGCACACCGCCGTCGAGCACCGCAACGCGATCGCCCATCGTCATGGCTTCGACCTGATCGTGGGTGACGTACATCGTGGTCACGCCGAGTGCACGTGTGAGTCGCGCGATCTCGTTGCGTGTCTGCACGCGCAGCTTCGCATCCAGGTTCGACAACGGCTCGTCCATCAGGAATACCTGCGGGTTGCGCACGACTGCCCGGCCCATCGCCACCCTCTGACGTTGCCCCCCGGACAGCGCCTTCGGCTTGCGATCCAGATACGGATCGAGATCCAGCATGCGTGCAGCTTCGGCGATACGACGATCGCGCTCCTGTTTCGACACTCCGCCGATCTTCAGCGCGAAACCCATGTTCTCGGCGACGGTCATATGCGGGTAGAGCGCATAGTTCTGGAAGACCATCGCGATATCGCGATCTTTCGAATCGACGTCGGTCACATCGGTGTCGCCGATGAACAGTCTGCCGTCGTCGATTTCTTCGAGGCCCGCGAGCATGCGCAATGTGGTGGTCTTCCCGCAGCCGGACGGGCCGACGAGAACCAGGAACTCGCCGTCGGCGATCTCGAGGTCGAGTCGGTCGACCGCGGCGCGATCGGAATCAGGGTAGCGACGAGTGACGCCGTCGAAAGTAACTGTGGCCATGAGGGCTCCCTTTCACGGGCAGGAACGTGCCCGACGATCCGTGGTGAAGGGACGAGCGTCCGATCCCTTGGATCTCACTCTGTGTGTGTGAACGGATGCCGCTTCGATGGTGAACGGGTGGTGTCGCACTCGACGACAATTCGAGGCGTCGTCGCTGGGTGGGTGCAGTGCACCCACCCGTGACCGACGGACACGGAACTACCATCGGAACATGCCTTCCAGTGAACTCGGCGATTTCCTTCGGTCACGTCGCGCGCAGATCTCTCCGTTGGAGGTGGGGCTTCGCAGCTACGGCACTCGGCGGGTCCGGGGACTTCGGCGTGAGGAAGTTGCGATCACCGGTGGGCTCAGTTCCGACTACTACACCCGATTGGAGCAGGGGCGAGAACGACACCCCTCCGTGCAAGTTCTCGACGCCCTGTCTCGTGCGTTGCGGCTCGACGCAGACCAGGAGATGCACCTGTACAGGCTGGCAGGGCTGGTGCCGAGCATCCACGGGTCAGGTGCGCCCGAATCCGTCGGTGCCGCACTCCTCCAGTTGATGGATACATTCGATTCCACCCCGGCATTCGTACTGAATCGGACGCTCGACATCGTGGCATGCAACCCGCTCGCCGTGGCACTCTTCTCGCCGTTCGCCAGTGCCGACAACCTGGTGCGGATGGTGTTCACCGATCCGGCGGGCATCTTGTTCTACGCCGACTGGCGTCGCGCGGCCCAGGCCACGGTCGCGACGCTCAGGTTGGCCGTCGGGCATGATTCGCATGATGCGCGTCTGGCGCGCTTGGTCGACGAGGTCTCGGCGGTGAGTCCTGAGTTCCGGCAACTCTGGGATGAAGGGGAGGTGCGAGGCAAAACCATGGAAGCGAAGAAGTTCGTTCACCCCCAAGTGGGTGCGTTGACATTGACCTTCCATGCGTTCGATGTGCGCGAACAACCTGGTCTGCAGATGGTGATCTACCGGGCGGAACGGGGATCTCCGAGCGATGAGGCGCTGCGGCTGCTCGGCTCCCTCATTGCGACGAGCGACCGGGAACGAGAGAACGCAACTGCAGGGAGCGATCTCCCGTCCCGGCCGGCCTGATTACTGTGCGCTGGCGGCGGGGCGCACGATGATCTCGTTCACATCGACGTCTGCCGGTTGGCCGATTGCGTACGCGATCGCGCGGGAAATCGCCTCGGCAGGAAGTGCAACAGCACGGTACGCTCTCATCTCCTCGCGGGCAGACTCATCCGAAATGCTCTCCGCCAATTCGGATTCCGTCACCCCGGGAGAGACAACGGTGACACGCACCTCCCCGGACGATTCCTGGCGCAGTCCCTCGGAGATCGCCCACACCGCGTGCTTGGTCGCGCAGTAGACGGCCCCCGTCGGAACCACTTCGTGCGCGCCGACCGACGCGATGTTGACGATATGTCCGCGCCCTTGCGCCTGCATCACGGGTAGTGCTGCGGCGATGCCGTTGAGAACGCCACGAATGTTCACGTCGATCATCCGGCTCCATTCGTCGACCTTCAGGGCCGCGAGCGGAGACAACGGCATGACGCCGGCATTGTTCACCAACACGTCGACGCGACCGAAATGTTCATGCGCCGACGAGACGAACGAGCGGACATCGGTTGTGTCCGTGACGTCGACTCTGCGACACGCTGCGACGCCGCCAGCAGCGATGATCTCCTGCACCAGGTGCTCGAGGTGTTCGGTACGCCGCGCACCGAGAAACACCTGGTGGCCATCGTCGGCGAGGGCGCGTGCGGTCGCGGCGCCGATCCCGCTGCTCGCTCCCGTGATCAGGACTGTTTTGGGTTCGATCACGACAGTGTGCCCTCTCGGTACAGGACGAGATGCTCGTGAAAGAGCACCCCGTCGCGAAGATCTCCGGTTGCGGTGAAACCGCTGTCGTCGACGTACTCGAGATGACTCCCTGCCACGGTGTAATTTCCGGTGTACGCACTCCGCCGTGCGCCACGTGCCTCGTCGTAGCGCCCATCGGACCGCAACTCCTGGCGAATGAATCCGTCTGCTGTCACCCACATGCCGACGACGTCGGCCTGGCTCTCGGTTTCCGTTTGCTCCATCACTACCCTTTCTCGACTCGGTGATCCGAGTCTTGCGAGATTCAGGGCGCGTGGGCAGGACGTGGTGAGACCGGGTGCCGCGCACCCTGCCTGGCCACAGACGTCATCCTCCGTGACCGAGTGGATTCCGATACACGCTGGAGCAGCCGTTCTCGCGTACGAGAACATCGTCGAACGCGGCGATCAGGCCGTCCGGGAACCACCGCGCGCCATGATCGCTGCTGGTCGCGACGACGGTGAGGTTGCGTGCGTGAGCAGTGGTCACCAGGTCCGTCAATCGCTCGCGGTCGGGGAGATCCAATTTCGCGATCGTCGTCGAGAGTCCCGCGAGTAGCAACAGCCGCCGAGGCCCGGCGGCTGCTGAGTCCAACTCGGCGAGCATTCGGCCGATCCGCTCCGGAGTGTCCGCCCACGAGGCGTCCCATTCGGTTGCCTTCGGGGACCCGGCGAGCCAGTGGTGGCGATGATGCGGATCGGCGACGAACAATTCGTGGGTGCCTCTGGACAGCACGCCCGTTGCGACGAGGGTGAGTGGCAGGTTGGGAAAGTTCTCCGTGTCGCGTTGATGCACGAGAAGGTTGCGTCCGGCAGTCACTGCCCACGCCACGCTGTTGCCGTTGCCGTCGCGCCCGAAGGGGATGACGAGACCGCCCGCACGATCCTGCGAACGGCACACCGCGCGAACCCGGGCGTGGTCGCCGCGGGGCCGGCCGGAATGCGACCGAACCGCGTTTGAACAGCTTCGATGCGTGGGCGGGATGACGGGATGCGCCATGTCGTGGTCCGTTCCATGTCGGCGATGTCCGAATCTGTGTTCGATACCGCAGTCAGGCTAACCGCACCCACCGACAGACAGGTGTGCCCCGGGCTCATGAAGCCCGGGGCACAGGTCCCGGCATCCGCGTGGATCGGAATCGATCAGATCAGCGCAACGCCCGCGAACACGGCGAGGCCCGCCAGAGCAGCGCCGGTCACGGCCTGCACCCGGCGATCGACGACGCACATCACCGACAGGAAACCGGGCATCGATCCACCGCGGCGAGTGTGTGCGATGGCCGCGACGCTCGGCATGCACCGGCCGAGTGACACGACGGTGAACATCGCGGCACCGAGCGCCGGCGATCCGGCCGCGAGCACCCCGAGCACCAGCAGGTAGTACGCGCTGGACCGGATGAAGATCAGGAAACCGGGGCCGATGATCGCGCCGAACAGTAGCGACACCTTCCACGGAGCCATTGTCCGACGAAGGTGCCGGGGCAACTGCTGCCGTCGCATCGGTGTGGGCATCGTCAGAACACCGATCTCGTGCAGTCCGTACGCCAGCGCGAACACTGCCCATCCGGCGAGCAGCCACAAGGGCGACAGCGTCGCAGCGGTCACCGAGCCGATCGTGCCGAGCAGCGCACCGGTCACGGCACCCGTACCGACAGAGCCGAGCGCATGCCAGGCCAGGCGCCGCACCGGTGTGGACGATCCTTTCCGGCCCGGCTGCTTCGGAGCGGCGACGACACCCGCCACGGACATGCCGCAGGTGGACCAGTTGGCAGCGAGGGACGTGACGAGCCCGGCTCCGACGACAGCGACCGTCAGGGCCGTTGCCGTCGTCGGTGAGGCCAGGGCGGCGGACCCCGCCCCGGCCACTGAGGCACCGGCCGCGAGGCCGAGGCGGGTCTGCGCCGACACGGCACCGGCGAGCGTCGGACGGATATCGGGTAGATCGGTGTCGATCGGTTCATGGGTGAGGACAGTCGTCATCGGTAACCTCCAGAATCGTTGCTGTGTAGTAATTCCCGCTCGGGTATCAGCGGACGGTGACTGTTCCGTTCATGTACGGGTGGATCGAGCAGATGTAGCTGTAGGTGCCCGGACTGTCGAACGTGTGCGAAAAGGTGCCCTCGCCGGTGATGCCGCTGTCGAACTCACCGGGTGACTCCACGCGGTGGAGGACGCCGCCGTCGTCGAATCGCCATTCGACGGTGTCGCCGGCCGACACCGTGGCATCCATCGGGTTGTACCGCACGTTGCTGATCTCGATCACCGTGTCAGGCCCGGCGGCGGAACATCCGGTCGATGCAAGTGCCGCGACGCCGATGGTGAGTGCCCACCGGCTCCAGGCCCGCCCGGGGCCCTGCATCATGGACGGCCGCACTACCGGACGATCACGGTGCCGACCATCGACGCGTGCGGCGTGCAGTGATAGGTGTACGTGCCGGGGTCGTCGAAGGTGTACTCGTAGGTGCCCTCGGTGAGCAGTTCGCTCTGCAGCAGGCCTTCGAGGGGTCCGTCGCCGGCGACGTCGTGGGGGAGTCCGTTGTCGTCGAACTTCCACCGGACCGTCTGGCCCTGCTCGATCGTGACCGAGGCGGGTGAGTACGACATGTTCGTCACGTCGATCACCACGGCGGGTTCGGTGTCCGCCGCCGACGAACCGCACGCGGTCGGTCCGACGGTGGCGATCAGCGCGGCAATGAGTGGCAGCAGCTTCTTCACAGGTGTCCTCTCATCGGATGTATCGCAGGTTCGCGGTCATCCCGGCTTCGAAGTGATAGGCATTGTGGCAGTGGAACATCCACTCCCCAGGGTTGTCGGCGTCGAACTCGATGGCAAGTTCGGTGCCGGGTAGCACGTTGACGGTGTCGCGCCGGAGTCCGCCGTAGTCGGGGACCGCGAACGTGTGGCCGTGGGTGTGCATCGGATGCCACATCGTCGTGTTGTTCGCCATCGTGATGCGGATCCGCTCTCCCTGCCGCATCACCAGTTTTCCGGCATCCGGCCCGGCCATACCCCACACGTACCGATCTCCGGCCTGGATCAGCTCCACCCGGTAGTCCCGGTCTGCGGTGCGAGAATCCAACCGGACTGCGTCGACCGGTCGCAAGTCGCTCTCAGCGAGCAGGCGACCCGACAATTCCGGGACGAATCCGCCCACATCCGGATTCGGCAGGGGCGCCGCGTCGTTCGAGCGCAGCACCGTTGACGCGTATCCGTCCCGGCCCTCCACCTTCGCCACGATCGGCCACGCACCCGACTTCAGGGTGAGCAGCACGTCGTACCGCTGGGCCATGCCGACGATCAGGGTATCGACGGTGGTCGGGACGCAATCGAAGCCGTCCGCAGCGATCACCGTGAGTTCGTGGCCCGCGACTGCGAAGCGGTACGGCGTCTCGGCGGCTGCGTTGACGATCCGTAGCCGCACCCGGTTCCCGGGTGCCGCGGTCACCGTCTCGGGGTCGTTGGGCGGACGCCCGTTGATCAGGTGCATCGGGTAGCCGATGTGCTGGGTCATCCCGCCGAGAGGCCCCGACGAACCGTGACCTCCCGATACGAGCGACTGCGCCGCAGCGGTTTCCTCGGTGGTCTGTTCGGCCGGTGCGCCGCCTCCGCCATGCCCTGCGTGACCGCCGGATATCGCGGGATTGAGCGCCGCCAGCACTGCCTCGGGGGTGGTTCCGAGGCCGTCGACCCAATCGTCGAGGACCAGAACGGCGTCGACGTCGGCGCCGGAGGTATCGTGCGGATCCTCGACGATGAGGGCGCCGAACAGTCCACGGTCGGCCTGCAGGCCGCTGTGCGAGTGGTACCAGTGTGTGCCCGGGTCCGGGACGATGAAGTCGTACAGGAAATCACCACCCGGGCCGATCGGATCCTGCGTCACCGGCGCCGCACCGTCCATGTCGTTGCGGATGCGGATCCCGTGCCAGTGCAACGTCGTGTCCACTGCGAGGTCGTTGCGCACCGACACGAGCAATTTGTTGCGGACGCTCGCCCGCAGTTCCGGAGCCACCGCGCGGCCGCCGTACGACCAGGTGTCGACGAGCCGGCCACCGAGGTCGACGGTGGCCACCGCGGCGGTCAGCGCGACGGGCACTTCCCGCCCGTTCCATCCGCGCGCGGCTTCCGCCGCCAGGATCTCCGGATCGGTAGGGGAGATGTACTCGAGCGGAGGGCCGCCCGTCGCATCGGCCGAACTGCACGATGCCGCACCGAAACCGAGTACGCCGAACCCCACCGCACCGGCTCCGAGGGCGCCGATGCGGAGGAATCGACGACGGTCGAGGGTCGGTCCCGACCGCATCATTGCAGCACGCGACATCATTGCAGCACGCGACCGCGTCATTCCAGCACCTGGGGGGTGATGAGCGACCCGATGTCGTCGACGGTGCCGGTGACCTCAACGGAGCTGACCTGATCTCCTGTGGCGGCATCGATTCCGACGATCATCTGAGTGGTCTCGCCGTCGACCTCGGGACCGGATCCGACCACGTACAGGATGCTGCCGTCGACCGAGAATGCGCTGCTCGAGATCTCGGTGAGACCGAGAGTCGGCAGATCGAGAGTCTTGATCGGGGCGAAGGTCGCCGCGTCGACGAGTTCGACCTTCACCACGTCACCGCCGCGGGCGGAGTGCGGGTGGACCACCGAATCCGTGTACTCGATCGCGATTCGGGAGCCGGTGTTGTCGATCTCGTTGTCGGCGAACCGGCCGCCGTCCTGTCCGGCATTGCCGATCGGTGTGACTTCCGTAGCCGGCAGACCCTCCGAGAAGTCGAAGACGTAGACGTCGCCGTTCGCACCGACCAACAGGGACTTCTTCGCCTCCGCGGCCCACGTCACCGTACGGGTGCTGACGAAGTCCTCGGGGAGGACCTTCGAGCGGCTCGTCTCGGTCGGGACTCCGGCGTCGTCGATCGAGAACTGGATCAGCTCGCGCGTATCCTCACACACGCTGTAGAGCTCGTGCCCGTCGAGCCACGTGAACGGCCCGCAGCCGATGATCTGGAGGGAGCCGCTCTCCTTCTTCGCCTCGAGGTCGACGACGCGGATGCCGTACAGTCCGTCGTCCCAGGTCACGAAGAACCTACCGTCCGAGGTCACCGCACTCGAGCCCTCCCGTGAATGGGCGCGGGCGTAATCGGGGAGCAGCACCTCGGATGGTTCGAGCAGGTTGCCCGAGTAGGTGCTGACTGTGAATTCAGCGGTGCCGCGAGAGCCTCGCGGTCGCCACACCTCGGCCGCGAGCACCGCGGGATCGCTGGATGTCTCGCCGACGAATCCGTGGATCACGGGCGACCAGATGCCCGGCCCGACGACGAATCTGTTGCCCGCCACACCGGTCACCGGGTCGAGTGCATTGAGCTCGACCTCGAGACCCGTATTGACGACAGCGAGAAGGTCGGTCGCCTTGATCGGCTCGATGTCGCCGACGTGTACCGGTTCGGGGATCGTGGCGCCGATCTCCTGGTCGTCGTGGCCGAGCGAGATACCCTCACCCGGCGGAATGACGGGAACGGTGGGATATGTGACCTCGCCGTCGACGGTGGCGTCGTCGTTCGAACTGCATCCGGTGAGGACGAGCGCGGCGGCAAGCGGGATCGCTACCACGCTGGAGCGGGAAAGGCGCTTGGTGAGTGCAGAATTCATGCTCCCGCACCGACCTTCGGACGTGCGGCCGGTCGAGTCTGGCAGTCCTCGCCGATGATCGGGGCCATGGTGCAGGTGTACGACTGCGACTCGTCGGAGACGCACCAGATGATTTCCTGGTCGTAGCTGCCGGAGACCGGGTTGTACATGATCGCCTGCATGTCGGGTTCCCCGCAGAACGCATTGGAGCACGACGGTGCGCCGCAGCAGTCGTAATAGGCGATCAGGTAGGTCTTTCCGGTGTCGGGATTGGTGCAGCAGCCGACCCAGAACTCGGCGCCCGGCTTGCTGCCGGGGGCGCAGGTGGTGACGCCTCCGCCGTTGCAGGCCGCGCACGAGGTGCCGTCCATGTTGCACCAGCGCCAGTACTCGCATTCCGCGGGATCCTTGCCGTCGAAAGCGATGAACTGCGGATCCGGTGCGTCGGGGGCCGGGGCGGCCGGCGGTAGGTCCTGCGCCATCGCGCTGCGGGTGACCGGGAGCGAACTGATCAGCGCGACACCCGAGACGCCCATCGTCCAGCGGCCGATCCTGCTGAGCATCGACCGACGCGATGTGCGCTCGGACAGGGTGCGTCCCGCGCGGCTCGCGAGGGAACCACCCTGGCCGGCCATCCACGCTGCTTGCTCGCGGACGGTGTCTTCGTCGACCGGATATCGATTCTCGGTCGTACGGTGTTCTTCCACGGCGTACGCCTCCTTGTCTCGGGTGAATGGATCAGGGTCTCGGGTGAATGGATCAGGCGGATTTCGCCTGCGCGTGCAGGTGCTGAAGGGACGGAGTGCCGGATTCGAGGGCATTGAGCAGACTCTCGACCTGCGCCATGTGGTTGCACAGGCCCTTGCCGCGGATCTTGCCGTGCTCGTCGAGAATCACCCCGTACGGCGTGGTGCCGACCTGGTATGCGATGCCGACGTCGCGAGCATCGATGTAGCTCAGTTCGGTGCCGATGTTGCTGCCTGCCAGGAACGCCTTGTGCTCTTCGGGGGTGCCGTCGGACACGATCACGACCTCGAGGTCGGTCTCCGCACGCGCCATCGCACGCAAACCGGGCAGCAGGCTCTTGCATGTGCTGCAACTCGGAGCGGTGAACATGAGCAGCTGTGCCTTCTCACGATGTCCACCGACGCGAACCGAGCGTCCGGCGTGGTCGACGAGCCCGGCGAACGAGGGACCGGCCTGCTCGACCTTCGGACCCGTGTCCATCATCCGTGCGCCGAGAGGGCCCAGGCGCACCTGGACGCGCCCGATTTCTCGGGCGAGCGCAAGCGTCATCAGGAGCAGCAGCGCGACCGCGATTGCCAGAACCACAACGGCCACTACCAGGAATGTTGTCATCGAACGTGTCCTGTCTGTACGAAAGTTGTTGACGAAGAAGTGATCACGAGTCGAATCGAGACGTGGTACTCACCGCCCGGAGCTTGATCGAGGCGTTACTCAGATAGTCGTCGACCGGGCGCCGGCCGAGATGCACGACCGACCGGATCGATGCGACCGCAACGACGGCCAGCACGATCAGCGCACCACCTGCGGTGCCGGCCAGGTGTTCCGGCACAGTGACGTCCGGCGAACCGGCCACTGCGAGTGCCGTCGCCGTCGCCGCGAACGTCGCAGCACGGACGGCGTGGAACCAGCCGATGCGGGGGATCTCGTGCGCACCGAAGGCGAAACAGCCGCAGTCGAGATCGCTCCGCCCGCGGGCGAGATTCACGGTGAGCCCCATCGTGAACGCCACGAACAGCAGCGCGGCCGCCACAGCCGGCCACCGGCCACCGACGCCGATGATCAATGCGACGCCCACCAGCGTCTCGGCGATCGGCAGTGTCGCTGAGACCGTACGTTCCGCTCGGTCCGGCAGGAGCCGGTATCCCTTGACCACCGTCAGCAGTCCGTCCCGGTCGCGGAGCTTCGGAATGCCCGCGATCAGGAGCGTCCCACCGATGATCGATGCGACCATCACCCACAACATGGATCACGCCCTCTCTGTCGTCGGACCAATCGTGCTGGCGCGATGGGGCATTGATGAGTCGTCGGTGAAACGACCGTCGTGTCGGCGAGTGGGAATGCGCATGCACCAGGAGGAACCACTTCCGCGCAGGTGACGTGGTCGGGCACGACGCGTGCGGCTCTGCGGAGGTGATGCCCGGCACGGTCTGCTCGGTGCAGAGTCCGACACGATTTCCACTTGGGATCATGTCGCTGACACGACGGAAACACTCCCGTTACACCACGAGTCGTCCGGCGGGATTCGGAACACCGATCGGAAACACGACAATCCTAAAGTTCCCCGAACGGTGGTCCGTTCGGATGACGGGCCCACAATCGAAGAGAGGCGCCGAGTGAGTAGCGGCAGACGTGGTAATAGAGGTTCATGGATCGGCGGAGCGCTCGCTGCCGCGATCTCGACGTCGCGTAGCAGCGAGCCGGTGGCCACACCGGTGTACTCGCCCTTGAGGGGGCTGGGTCGTCGCAGACTCTCGCAAGTGGACCTGGTCGGGCAATCCCTGTCGACCGTCGCGCCGGCGACAGGGATGATCTTCATCGCGTCGTGGATCATCGGGGCCGAACCCGGCGTCGGTGGTCTGGCAGCGATCCTCGGTACAACCGCATGCGTTGTCGCAGTTGCCTACTGCGTCACCCAGTTCACCCGGCGGCTTGCTGCTGCGGGGTCGCTGTACAGCTTCGCATTCCACGGGCTGCCGCGCCGTGCGACGTTGACAGTGGGCGCGGCGTTGCTCCTCGGCTATCTGGGCATCTCGATTTCGGTGTCGGCCAACGCCGCCGAGAGTGTGCTGGGAGTAGCGATCACGCTGGGTCTGTCGTGGTCGGGGAGCCATCTCCCCCTGATTACCGCCGCGATCGTCACCGCTGTGGCCGCGGTGATCGCGGTGAGTGGCGTACGTGTCGCGACCCGCGCGATCCTCGTGGTCGAACTCTGCTCGCTCGTACTCATCTGCGCACTGATGGTCACCGGTTCCGGCGCGACCGTCGTAACGGAAACCACGAGTTTGTCTGCTTCTCTGCCATTTCTGGCGTTGGTTGTCGTGTTCGGGATGGCGGGTTTCGAGAGCGCGGCGTTCTTCGGCGCCGAAGCGCGGCGGCCCCTGACCACCGTGTCCCGGGCGGTGCTCGTCACCCCGGTGGTGTGCGGCTCGCTCTTCGTCTTCGCCGGGTGGGCAGCGCTGACCGGGCGTGCCGACGCCGTCGTCGCCGCGTACTTCGACGGCACCGCCTCCGGTGCGAGTCCGGCGATGGTGGTCGCGGTGCAGGTCGCTGTGACGTTCTCGTGGTTCGCGTCGACCCTCGGCTGTGCGCAGGCCGGGTCGCGGTTGTTGCTGGCGATGGGCATCGAAGAAACCGCGCCGAGGGCGTTGTCGCGTGTCCATCCGGGTCGGCGCACCCCCTGCGTTGCGATTGCCTGGTTCACCGTGCTGAGTTTCGTGGGCGCAGCGATCCATCTGCAGTTGTTCGTCAGCGAATCCGGCCTGTACGACGGGTTCGTCGAGGTCGCCATCGTCATCGCATACACCTTGCTGGCGGTGTCGTGCCTACAGTTCCTCCGCAGGATCGGGGAGGACGCACCGTGGACCACTGTCGTCGCCCTGGCGGTCGCGAGTACCGGAGCAGGTCTGCTGGGTTATCTGGTGATCGACGGTGCGGCACGCGGGGAATGGGGAATCCCGATCGCGGTGCTCGTGGTTGCGGCCTCCGGTGGACTGTGGGTGGCTGTGCTCGAGCGGCTCAAACCCGGATCACTCGCGACGATGGGCACCTTCGACAGCGTCGAGACGGCCGACCTGCTTCCAGGCTCCGGTGTTCTCGTTCTCGACGACGTGGGCAAACCGCAGTTGGTGTCGGCGCATCCGCGGCCGGAGTCCTCGTGAGGACCGCTCACGTGGTCGCCGAGACCGGGTTCAGTGGGCAGCAACCGAGAGCGGTGCAGAAGGCTCTCTGCATGCTCGAGGCGGTCGCGCATCTCGGTCCCGGTGCTACGGCCAAGGAGATCGCCCGCTTTGCGGGTGTCGCACCCACCACCGCCTATCGGATGCTCAACCTCCTTGTTGCAGAGGGATTCCTGGTGCGGGTTCCCGACCTGTCGGGTTTCGCGCTCGGACGCCGAACAGCCGAACTGTCCCGAGCCGCGGTGGCCACCGACACCTCACCGACACTGCACGAGACGGTGGAAGACCTCCGTTCGCACACCCGGTTCGGTCTGCATGTCGCGTCGTTCGCCGGTGGCAGGCTCCGCTTCGTCGATCAGGACCCCGACCATGAGATCGTCGGTATCGCGGTGCTGTCCAAGAACCTGCATGCAAACGCACTCGGCAAAGTGATGCTCGCGCACAATCCCGCGCTGCGAGCAGGAATCGAACTGCGACGATTGACCGAGGCGACCGTGTGCGACCCGGAAGGGCTCAGCGACGAACTGTCCCGCATACAACTCGACGGGCACGCCTTCGAAAATCAGGAATGTCGCATCGGCCGGTCGGCGTTGGCCGTCCCGATCCGGAACCACGGCGCCGAGGTGGTCGGGGGACTGTGTCTCCAGGGCTCGCCGCTTCGGGTATCGCCGTCGGACTTCGAGCAGTTGAGGTTTCTCTACGAGGGGTCCCGTCGGCTCACCGGGCTGCTGTAAGTGCGATCGGGGAGTTCCGGTGTGTCGGTGATGGCATCCGCGATCGCTGCCCCGGCAGCCGGGACGGTCGTGGCAGTTCTCGTCGCAGCGGCAATTCGTCAGCGGACACGTGTGACCGCGACTGTTCGGCACTCCGATCGGAGGTCGGCAGTGCGATGGTGCCCCCGGTGAGACTCGAACTCACACTGGACGGGTTTTGAATCCGTTTCCTCTGCCAATTGGGATACGGGGGCGTGGTGCGGAGACCACTGTAAGGGATGGATGGACAGGGGGCGAACACCGGTACCCTTCTAACGTTCGATTCCCTCACGGGGGCATCCGCAGCGAGAGGGGAAGGGCCCGCCATGACAGCCGTGCCGCAGGACGACAACGCCGGGACGAAGAGAGTCGTCGTCGCCGAGGACGAGGCGTTGATCAGGCTCGATCTGGTCGAAATGCTGCGCGAAGAGGGCTACGACGTGGTCGGTGAAGCGGGCGACGGGCAACGCGCCGTCGAACTCGCAGAGGAACTGAAACCGGATCTCGTGATCATGGACGTCAAGATGCCGCGCCGCGACGGAATCGACGCCGCATCCGAGATCGCGCAGAAGCGCATTGCCCCTGTGGTCATTCTCACAGCATTCAGTCAGCGCGAACTCGTCGAACGGGCGCGTGACGCGGGAGCCATGGCGTACCTGGTGAAGCCGTTCTCGAAGAGCGATCTGGTTCCGACCATCGAGGTGGCGGTGAGCCGGTTCGCCGAAGTCCGCGAACTGGAACGCGAAGTCCAGGGGCTGTCCGAGCGGTTCGAGACCCGCAAGCTCGTCGACCGGGCCAAGGGGACGTTGATGGACAAGCATGCGATGACCGAACCCGAGGCCTTCCGCTGGATCCAGCGCGCGGCAATGGACCGGCGCACCACGATGAAGCAGGTCGCCGAGGTGATCATCGAGAGCCTGGGGGAGACCGCCGGCTGAGTGTCGGCGCGGGTCGCACCGCGCAGTCCGTCCGGGTGGTCGTGGACGTCGTACCCGGTCCCTAGACTGGCACGCGTGACCCGTGCATCCGCTTCGCCCTCGACCACCCCGGCCGCCGACGACCGCCCGACCCTTCTGCTGCTCGACGGACATTCGCTGGCGTTCCGCGCGTTCTACGCGCTACCGGCCGAGAACTTCAGAACTACCAGCGGGCAGACCACCAACGCGGTGTACGGGTTCACCTCGATGCTCATCAACCTCCTGCGCGACGAGAAACCCACGCATGTGGCAGCAGCATTCGACGTGAGCCGCAAGACATTCCGTGCTGAAATGTATGCCCCCTACAAGGCGCAGCGCAGCGCAGCTCCCGACGAGTTCAAGGGACAGATCGACGTCACCAAAGAGGTGCTCGGCGCCATGGGTATCCCCGTCATGGCGGAGGAAGGGTACGAGGCCGACGACATCATCGCGACCCTCACCACCCAAGCCACCGCCCTCGGTTACAAGGTGCTCGTCGTCACGGGCGACCGTGACGCCCTGCAGCTGGTCACCGACGCTGTCACGGTGCTCTACCCGAAACGTGGCGTCTCCGAACTGACGCGCTTCACTCCCGAGGCCGTCGAGGAGAAGTACGGACTCACCCCGGCGCAGTACCCGGACTTCGCCGCGCTGCGCGGCGACCCCAGCGACAACCTCCCCGGCATCCCCGGAGTCGGCGAGAAGACCGCCGCCAAGTGGATCCGCGAGTTCGGTAGCCTCACCCACCTCGTCGACCGGGTCGACGAGGTGCGCGGAAAGACCGGGGATGCGCTCCGCGAGAACCTGTCGAACGTGCTGATGAATCGCCAGCTCACCGAGATGGTGCGGGAAGTGCCGCTGCCGTACACGCCGGATGCTCTCGCGCTCGCACCATGGGACCGCGACAAGATCCACCGGCTCTTCGACGACCTCGAATTCAAGGTCCTGCGTGATCGTCTCTTCGAGACCCTCGCGTCTGCCGAGCCCGAAGCCGACGAAGGATTCGAGGTGCGCGGCGGCATCATCGAGCCGGGTGCCCTCGGCGACTGGCTCGCAGAGCACGCCGTTGCAGGACAGCGGCACGGACTGTCCGTTGCCGGGCCGGGTACTCCGTACGGCGGCGATGCAGTGGCCATCGCGATCGCGGCCGATGACGGCGAGGGCGCGTACGTCACGACAGTGGCGCTGACACCGGAAGACGACAGTGCGCTCGCTGCATGGCTCGCCGACGCTGCCGTGGAGAAAGCATTGCACGAGGCCAAGTCGGCCATGCACGCGCTGCGTGGGCGGGGCTGGACTCTCGCCGGAGTCACCAGCGACACGGCGTTGGCGGCGTATCTTGTGCGCCCGGGTCAGCGCAGCTTCAAACTCGACGACCTCTCGCTGCGCTATCTCAAACGGGAGCTGCGAGTGGAAGATTCCGGCGCCCAGCAACTGTCCCTGCTCGACGACGAAGACGCGGCGGACAACCAGGCCGCAGAAGGTGAAATATTGCGGGCTCGCGCGGTCGTCGACCTCGCCGCGGCGCTCGACTCCGAACTCGCAGACATCGAATCGGTGCGGCTGCTGACCGAGATGGAGTTGCCGTTGCTCGAGGTCCTGGCCGATCTCGAGGCCACCGGCATCGCCGTCGACGCCGATCACCTGCACGACCTGCAGGCGGGCTTCGCCGCCGACGTCGCCGCCGCCGCGAACTCCGCGTACGAGGTGATCGGCAAGCAGATCAACCTCGGTTCGCCGAAGCAACTCCAGGTCGTGTTGTTCGACGAACTCGAGATGCCGAAAACCAAGAAGACCAAGACCGGCTACACCACCGACGCCGATGCTCTGCAGAACCTCTTCGAGAAGACAGAGCATCCGTTTCTCGAGCATCTGCTCGCGCACCGCGAATCGACCAAGATGAAGACCACCGTCGACGGTCTCATCAAGTCGGTGGCCGACGACGGTCGCATTCACACCACGTTCAACCAGACGGTCGCGGCGACCGGCCGCCTGTCGTCCACCGAACCAAACCTGCAGAACATCCCGGTCCGCACCGACGCGGGTAGGCAGATCCGCAACGGCTTCGTCGTCGGCGGCGGATACGACCTGCTCCTGACCGCCGACTACAGCCAGATCGAGATGCGCATCATGGCGCATCTATCCGGCGACGAAGGACTGATCGAGGCGTTCAATACCGGAGAGGATCTACACAGTTTCGTCGGTGCCCGCGCGTTCGGCGTGCCGATCGAAGAGGTCACCCCCGAACTGCGCCGACGGGTCAAGGCGATGTCCTACGGTCTGGCGTACGGTCTGAGCGCTTACGGTCTCGCGCAGCAGCTGAAGATCTCCACCGACGACGCCCGCGAGCAGATGGAGGCATACTTCACCCGTTTCGGTGGTGTGCGCGACTACCTGCACAACGTCGTGGAAGAGGCCCGCAAGGTCGGTTATACCTCCACGCTCTACGGGCGTCGCCGGTACCTGCCCGACCTGACCAGCGACAACCGGCAGCGGCGCGAGGTCGCCGAGCGAGCCGCGCTCAACGCGCCGATCCAGGGCACCGCAGCCGACATCATCAAGGTTGCGATGATCGAGGTGCAGAAAGCACTCGACGACGCAGGCCTGCGCTCACGGATGTTGCTGCAGGTCCACGACGAACTCGTCCTCGAAGTCACCGATGAGGAACGTGAACGTGTCGAGGAGATGGTCCGCAGCAAGATGGACTCGGTGATCGATCTGTCGGTGCCGCTCGAAGTGTCGGTCGGCTATGGCCGTAGCTGGGATGCCGCCGCCCACTGAGCCAAGCGAGTTGGGCCGCTCACAGCGACGCGGCTCGGTTCCCGGACAGGAGTCGAGCCGCGTCGCGGTCGGTCGAGTCAGCTCTGAGCGTTCGACGCCTCGTCGATCTGCTTGCGCACATCGTCCATATCGAGCGCCTTGACCTGTGAGACGAGGTCTTCGAGTGCTGCAGGCGGCAGTGCACCTGCCTGGTTGTAGACCAGGATTCCTTCACGGAACGCCATGATCGTCGGGATCGAGCGAATGTTCGCGGCAGCCGCGATCGACTGCTCGGCCTCGGTGTCGACCTTTGCGTGCACAACGTCCGGATGCTGCTCGGACGACGATTCGAAGGTCGGTGCGAACTGTTTGCATGGGCCACACCAATCGGCCCAGAAGTCGACGAGCACGATGTCATTGCTGGTGACGACCTCGTCGAAGTTCTGCTGAGTGAGAGCTTGGGTTGCCACGGTGGTCCTTTCGGTTCGGGCGTGTCGACGGGTGCAACAGCGAGCCGCCCCCATTTCTTCCGCCACGCTACGCGAGGTGGGCGACACGGGGCGGCGGTTGCGCGGTCGACGTCACTCGACCAGGGTCGACTCCGCGGATCGAAAGGTTCGGCGGTACGCCTGGGGCGTGGTGCGGCGAAAGCGCAGGAAATGCTGCCTGAGCACAGGCGCGGTGCCGAAGCCGACACGGTCGGCGACGACATCGATCGGCAGATCCGTGCTCTCGAGAAGCTGTTGCGCTGCGAGCACCCGCTGCCCGCGGATCCATCGCGCCGGTGTGGTGCCGGTTTCCTCCGTGAACCGTCGCGCGAAGGTCCTGGACGACATGTGTGCCTGCTCGGCGAGCACGGTCACCGGCAATTCGCGGTGCAGATTCTCGGTGATCCAATCGAGCAGCGGGCCGATCGAGTCATCGGTGCACTCGGGAAGTGGTCTGGATATGTACTGAGCTTGCCCGCCGTCGCGGTGTGGTGGTACGACCATGCCCCGAGCTATCGCGTTGGCGACCTGCGAACCCTGGGCGGTCCGCACGATGTGCAGGACCAGGTCGATGCTGGCCGCGGTGCCTGCACTCGTCAGCACCGGATGCTCGTCGACATACAGCACGTCGCGATCGACTCGGGCCGACGGATACATCGCGGAGAGCCGGTCTGCGTACCGCCAATGGGTGGTGCAGCGGCGATCGTCGAGAAGACCGGCGGCAGCGAGGACGAAAGCGCCTGTGCACAGACTCGCGACCGGAGTTCCCCGATCGACTGCGCTCCGCAGTTTCCCGAACAGCGGCTCGAGGACGGCGAGATCGGGGCTGCCGCTGCGCACGAACTCGGGATCGGTCAGTTCCCCTGCCCCGGTGCCACCGGGAGGCACGATGATCAGGTCGGCGTCGTCGAGACGGTCGAGGTCGTACGGCACATCGATGGAGTAGCCGTACTTCGTGGTGACGGGTTCGGTGCTGCCCGCGACGAGCGCGAACTCATATTCGGGCAAGCCGTCGTCCGCGAGCTCGCCTCCGAAGACCTCGCAGGCGACACCGAGTTCGAACATCACGATGCGCGGGAGGAGAGGGACGACCACGTTGCGAAGCATGAAACCCAGTCTCCCCGCGCAGTGGCAGAAAATCGAACGATTACCTCAACTCTGCCACCGCGGCTGTCCGCAGGGTCAGCAGAGCCGCCATTCCTGTTTCGCGGTGCCGTCCCAGCGCCGGATCCGGCCTGCCGTACCGGCCGGATCGCCCGGCGTCCGGTGGGCGGCGATCACTGCTGCGCCGACCCGATCGGCGGGGACCCGCCGTGCCAGCGTCACGTGCGGGGTCCATTCACCCGGACGGATGTGCGCCGGAATCCCGGGACACTGCGAGAACGAGGCGAACAACCGGGCATGCAGCTCCAACAGCGGCACCGAGGGCACAACGAGGCGCGCCACCGTCGCATGGCGGCCTCCGAACAGAATCACACCGCCGAGGAGCATCGGTAGTTCGATGCTCGAGACGGCTTCACGCGCAGCCTCCTCCACGTCAGGCGGAATCGTTTCCGCCACGAACAGCGTGACGTGTGGCCGATTCGATTCGGCCCGGACTCGCTCCTGACTGTCGACACCGGCCGCGCGCAGGCTCTTCCACTGCGCGCGGACGTAACCGTCGAGGCGGTCATCGAGTAGTAGCTCCACCGACTGCACCATGATGCGCAATGATGGCGCGGTGACCCACGAGACTGCAACGGCAACCCATGAGACCGCACTCTCGCAGCCCCAGCGCATCGGCCTGATCGAAGGTGATGGCATCGGCCACGAGATCGTTCCCGCAACCCGCCGTGTCGTCGACGCGGCGATCGAGGCCGCGGGAGGGTCGGGCGTCGAGTGGGTACCGTTGCCGCTCGGGGCCGATGCCATCGGCAGTCACGGCACCCCGGTACCGAAATCGACACTCGAGGTGCTGACCGAGCTCGACGGCTGGATTCTGGGGCCGCACGACAGCGCGTCCTACCGCGAACCATTTCGTACAGCGTTACCTCCGGGCGGTCAGATCCGGAAGCATTTCGACCTGTACGCGAACATCCGTCCCGCCCGAGCACTGCCGGGCACCCGCGCCGTGGTACCCGAGATGGATCTCGTCGTCGTACGTGAGAACACCGAAGGCTTCTACGCCGACCGCAACATGGCGGTAGGCAGCGGTGAATTCATGCCGACACCCGACGTCGCCCTCGCCGTCGGTGTTGTCACCCGTGCGGCCTGCGAACGGATTGCGCACACCGCCTTCGATCTGGCTTCACGTCGACGAAAGCGAGTCACCATCGTGCACAAGGCGAATGTGCTGTCGAAGACGACCGGGTTGTTCAGGGATGTGTGCCGCGAGATCGGACGCATGTATCCGAGCGTGGACGTCGACGACGAGCACGTCGACGCGATGGCCGCGCTGCTCGTCCGACGCGGCGGTGAGTTCGACGTCATCGTGACCGAGAACCTGTTCGGAGACATCCTGTCCGACCTCGCAGGTGAGCTGTCCGGCTCACTCGGCAGCGCCCCTTCGATCAATGCGTCCGCACGTAAGACAATGGCGCAGGCGGTCCACGGCGCCGCACCCGACATCGCCGGATCAGGTCGAGCCAACCCGACCGCCCTCTTCCTGTCCTCGGCGATGCTCCTCGACCGTCTCGCCGTCAACGGGGACCCGTTCCTAGGCGGTGCGGCGCGCGCGCTCGAGCGAGCCGTCACGGAGACGATCGGAGACGGTGTCGCCACCGCAGATCTCGGCGGGAGGGCATCGACAAGCGAGTTCACGGATGCGGTGATCGAGCACATCAGCACCCCGTGAGGGAGGGCGTGCGACGCTCGCGACACGGCACGGGATCGGCCCGCGAGATCACACAGCACAGATTTGCAGACACACAGAGCGCTCCGGTCTACTGTGCGGATGTGGATGGACCAGCTCACTCTCGTGCCCGACGGCCCCGGCCCGGCGGTGTTGTAGCCGCAGTGCTGCTGCTCCTCGCGGCCGTGACGGGCTGCGTGGTCAACACCGAATCCACCGTGCCTCCCGGCGACCGGGTACATGCCGAGCGCGTCGATGCGCTCGCTGCACAGCTCCCACCCTCGACGGCGTCGGCAGGCGTGTTGAAGGTCGGCACGAACGTGCCATACGCCCCCAACGAATTCAAGGACGACGACGGCACCATCGTCGGTTTTGCCGTCGAACTCGTGCAGGCGCTCGGCGACGTGCTCGGTATCGAAGCCGTGTTCTACGAGTCGGACTTCGACCGGATCATTCCCGCAGTGCAGTCCGGTACCTTCGATGTCGGCTCGTCGTCGTTCACCGACACTCTCGAGCGCGAGCAGTCCGTCGACTTCGTCACCTACTTCAACGCGGGAATCCAATGGGCGCAGCGACTCGGCGAACCTGTCGATCCTGACAATGCCTGCGGACTGCGAGTGGCGGTGCAGACCACGACAATCGAAGACATCGATGAGGTCCCGGCGAAGAGTCAGGCCTGTGTGGATGCGGGACTTCCTCCCATCGAGAAGATCAAGTACGACAGCCAGGACGAAGCCGCCAATGCGCTGATCCTCGGCCGGGTCGACGCATTGTCCGCCGATTCGCCGGTCACCGCCTACGTGATCGAACGCAGCGAGGGTCGGCTCGAGTCGGCAGGTCCGCTGTTCGACGCCGCGCCGTACGGTTTCGTCGTCGGGAAGGGCGCTCCCATCGGTCCGGTCCTGCAGCAGGCGATGCAGCACCTGATCGACTCGGGAAAGTACCAGCAGATCGCCGACCGCTGGGGCGTGACAGAGGGAACGATCACCGAGTCGCAGATCAATGCGGCGACGAGCTGAGGAAGGGCCCGATGAATCAGCACACCGAATCCGGCGCGGCCGAGACCGAACCGGAACCGATACAGGCCGTCCCGTTGCGGCGTCCAGGCCGGTGGATCGCGGGCGCCGTCGTGGTGATCGCGTTGATCCTGCTCGTGTGGGGCGCCGCCACCAACGAGGCGTATCGCTGGGACATCTACGGGCAGTACTTGTTCGACCGGCGCATCAGCGAGGCAGCATGGAACACGGTTCAGCTGACCGTGCTCGCCATGCTCATTGCCGTTGTGCTGGGCGTGGTTCTCGCGGTGATGCGCTTGTCGCCGAACCCGGTGCTCAAATCGGTGGCGTGGGTGTATTTGTGGGTATTCCGCGGCACCCCGGTGTACGTTCAGCTCGTGCTGTGGGGCCTGTTCCCGTCGATCTACAAGCAGCTCGACATCGGAATCCCGTTCGTGCACCAGTTCTTCCACATCGATCTGCAGTCACTGAATGCGGCGTTCCTGTTCGCGGTGATCGGCCTCGCCCTCAATGAGGCCGCATACATGGCCGAGATCGTCCGCGCCGGAATCGGCTCGGTTCCCGAAGGACAGCTCGAAGCCTCCACCGCCTTGGGAATGTCGTGGGCGCAGACGATCCGGCGGACCGTGCTCCCTCAGGCCATGCGCGTGATCATCCCGCCGACCGGCAACGAACTCATCAGCATGCTCAAGACCACCTCGCTGGTTGCGGCCGTGCCGTACACCGCTGAACTCTATGCCCGGGCACGAGACATCGCAGGTGCGAACTTTCAGCCGATTCCGCTGTTCCTCGTCGCAGCGACGTGGTATCTGGCGATCACGAGCATCCTGATGGTGGGCCAGTACTTCGTCGAGAAGCATTATTCGAAGGGCATGACCCGGCACCTGACGGCTCGCCAGTTGCAGGCCCTCGCCGACGCCGAAGGTAAGGCCGTCGTCATCCAACCGGAACCGCCGACAGATCCGACCATCCCCGGGGGTGAGCGCAAGTGACCGCGTCAGGCCGGACGACCGAGCCGAACAACGTGCCCATGGTGCGGGCCGATCGGGTATGCAAGAACTACGGTGCCGTCCGAGTGCTCAAAGGGATCTCGCTCGAGGTGCAGCGTGGCCAGGTCGCGTGCTTGATCGGCCCGTCGGGCTCAGGTAAATCGACGTTCTTACGGTGCATCAACCACCTCGAGCGTGTCGACGCGGGGCGGCTCTACGTCGACGGCACACTCGTCGGCTATGCCGAACGCGGTGGCAAACTCCACGAACTGCATCCGCGCACGGCTGCGAAACAGCGCCGCGAGATCGGAATGGTCTTCCAGCACTTCAACCTGTTCCCGCACCGGACGGTGATCGCCAACATCATCGAAGCGCCGATGCTGGTGAAGAAGATGCGCCGTAGCGAAGCCACCGAAATTGCCCGCGACCTGCTGTCGAAGGTGGGATTGGGCAACAAGGCCGATGCGTACCCGGCCCAGCTGTCGGGCGGACAGCAGCAGCGCGTGGCCATCGCGCGGGCGCTGGCGATGGAACCGAAGCTCATGCTGTTCGACGAGCCCACCTCGGCTCTCGACCCGGAGCTCGTGGGGGAGGTGCTCTCCGTGATGCGCGATCTCGCCGACGGCGGCATGACCATGGTGGTGGTCACCCACGAGATGGGGTTCGCGCGAGAGGTCGCCGATCAGTTGGTGTTCATGGACGGCGGGGTGGTCGTCGAGGCGGGCGCGCCCGACGACCTGCTCACTGATCCGCAGCATGACCGCACCCGCGAGTTCCTGGCCCGCCTGCTCTGAGCTCGCGTGATCGACGACTCGGTCAGATCAGGGCTGGTCGCGCGCTGGTCGCGTCGCCTGGCGCGCGGCTGCAGAAGATCGCGGTCCCCGGAAAGATCTCGCCGCGCAGCGGGCTCCACTGTCCCCACTCCCGGTCGAGATGCTCGGGCCAGTCGGGTTCGACGATGTCGTAGATCTCGAAGCCGGCTGCGACGAGCTCGCGGACACGATCGCCGATGGTGCGGTGATGCTCGACGTAGGTCGGTATGCCATCGTCGTCGACCTCGACGTACGGTGTGCGGTCGAAATAGGGGAACATCGCGACCAATCCGCGCTCGCTCGGATCGTCGGGGAAGATCCACCGCATCGGGTGGTTGACCGAGAACACCCAACGTCCACCCGGACGCAGTACCCGTGCGACCTCCCTCATCACCTGCGCCGAATCCGCGACGAACGGGACAGCGCCGAACGCGGAGCACACGATGTCGAAACTGTTGTCGGGAAAGGGGAGATTCTCGGCGCCTGCCTGCACGAGCGGCACGCGCGGTCCACCTCGATCCATCGCCTCGACACCGCGCGACAGCATGCCCATCGACAGGTCGAGTCCAACGGCGCGGGCACCCTCACCGGCGAGCCAGCGCGCGCACGGCGCCGATCCGCAACCGAGTTCGAGGACGTCCTTGTCTCGGACATCGCCGAGAAGGCGGACGTCGCCTTCGTGCAGGCCCTCCGGACACCACACGAATTCGCCCGCGGGTGAGTCCGCGCCGAGGAAGTCACCGTGGGTGCGGTGGTAGTCACCGGCGTCGGCGTCCCACCACGTGCGGCTGGCATGCTCACTGTCGCGGCTGCCCACGCGTGCACGGCCTGCCTTCGACGTGCCGAGCAGTTCATTGGCAGTGGCGTGACGAGGATCGGGCGGTAGCGACGGGTCGGACATGGAAACAGCGTAGGACGTGCACTGCAGACGGTTCGCCATTGGGATTCGCAATGGGAAGGCGTTGACGTGGCTGTGTGATGTCGAACATACTCACCGCGGGGCCCGGGCATCGATGCCCGGTGTGAAGGGGGGATGTCATGTGGGGGAATCGTGGCCGCTACACGGCCGTCGTCGCGGCGGCGGCGCTCTTGGTGCCGGCGGGGATCGCCGCGGCGGGTCCACCGCCGCAGGACTCGTCCGGCGTAGTCCGAGAGGCCGGCGAGTTCGGGCGGCATGCGGCGGCGCGCGCAGAATGCGGGCCCGGATCACGACCCGAGCCCGGGTTGCAGGGCGACGTGCCTGCTGCTGATCGCGCCAGCGGACGCAGCGCTGAAGGCTACGAATGCAACATCACGCGGCTCGGCGGGTTCGCGGGTGACGGCGCGGGCATTGTCTCGGCAAGCTATGACCACTGCGCCTACATGGGAAGTATCTTCCCCGGTAGTCTCGTCGGACCGGAAACGGGCGTACAGGTGATCGACGGGTCGGACCCCGCAGATCCGAGACCGACCGTGACACTCACCGAACCGGCGATGCTCGCAGGAACCTGGGAGAGTCTCAAAGTGCATCCGGGACGAAAACTGTTGGTGGGAACAGGTGTTCCGGCGTTGTTCGGTGCGGGGCTGCTGTCGGTGTACGACGTCTCCGACTGCTCGCACCCGCGACTGCTCAACCCCGGTACGGGTACCGACCCGCGGATGCCGCTCCCGATCACCGCGCACGAGGGGGGATTCTCACCCGATGGCCTCACCTACTGGTCATCGGGTACCGAAGGGGTGCTCAGCGCCGTCGACCTGACGGAGCCGACCGATCCGAGGGTCATCTGGCAGGGTTGGATGGGGATGTCCGGGCACGGGTTCGGGATCTCGCCCGACGGCGACCGGCTGTACCTGTCCAACAACTTCGGCGGCCTGACGGTGCTCGACATCAGCGCCGTGCAACGCCGTGACCCAGGCGCGCAGGTCCTTCAGGTTGCCTCGATGTCATGGACGGACGGCTGGGCCACCCAGCACAGCATTCCCGTCTCCTACGAGGGACATCCGTACCTGTTCACGGTCGACGAAGGTGGGTCGGGTGGGGTCAAGCTCATCGACGTGGGGGACGAGACGAAACCGACGATCGTGAATTCGGTCAAGCTCGAGATCAATCTGCCGGAGAACATCGACAGTCAGGTCGCGTCAGGAATGGGTGGTTCGGCGTTCTCCTACGAATCGCATTACTGCTCGGCGGACCGGCCGGTGAATCCCACGGCCCTGGCGTGCGGATGGGTGTCCTCCGGTATCCGCGTCTTCGACGTCCGTGACCCGTTCGACGTGAAGGAGATCGCCTACTACAACCCACCGGCGATGACCGCGCGTAATCTCGAGCGGCCGAACTCGCCGCACGCATTGGCATCCGTGATCGGTGTACCGATTCTCAGTGCGCCCGCGGTGCTGCAGGCCGCGATCGGAGGGCAGTTCGATCTCGCCCAGGCGGGCTCGTCACGCAGCGGCATGGTAGTTGCCGGCGACCTGTCCAGCGACTGGTGCTTCTCGCCCCCGGAATGGCGAGGCAACGAGCTGTGGGTCAGCTGTTCGGACAACGGGTTCATGACGCTGCGTCTGCGCGAGGACGTCTACACCCCACCCGCCGACCAGTTGTCCACGATCGGGTCATGAACGGAGCAGGAGGCCTCTCCCGAGCGCCCAGCATCATGGTCGGGGTCCTGGCGTTGGTATCGCTCTCGGGTCTCCTGTTGGTCGTCGGTGCGGCGTTTCGGCCGCTGGTGGAACCGCCGGACGCGGGTGAACCGGTGTTGAACGACGTCGAAGTCGGATTCGTGCAGGACATGGTGATCCATCATCAGCAGGCGTTGCAGATGACGGCGCGGCTGTCACCGGACTTCGATCCCACCGTCGTCGCATTCGCCGACCGGATCGATGCCGCGCAGCGGATCGAACTCGGAACTCTGCTCGGCTGGCTGACCTTGGCAGAAGCGCCTCCGACCAATCCCGATCCGATGTGGTGGCACCGCGCCGCGCACACACATGCAGGCGCCGTCGGTTCGAATGCCGGTGCCGGTGCCGGTGCCGGTGAGAGCATGCCGGGGATGGCCACACTCGCGGAACTCGACGCTCTGTCGGCAGCTCGTGGTCGCGACGGGGAGGTGCTGTTCCTTCAGTTGATGCGACGGCACCACGAGGGCGGAGTCGCCATGGCGCGGTCGGTGGATCTTCTGCTCGACGACGGTCCCGTGAAGCGGATGGCGCGCGCAATGATGCAGGAGCAGAGCAAAGAATCGGGTCTGATGACGATCATGCTCGCGGAACGCGGGGCGCTTCCTGCCGGGTGAGTTTGCCGGGGCGATACCGGACCGCGTAGCCTAGTGCACGCGAGTGTCCCGAGTTCTGTCCTTCACCGGTCTGCGCGAGGGCACTCGTGGTGGAAAGTGCGCGATGTGCACGTCAGCGCCGGTCCACCTGTCCGAAAGCGTTAATCAACCGACTATCAACCCGTCCGGAGCAACTCAAACACATGGCCTCCACCACCGTCACCTCGCCGCAGGTAGCCGTCAACGACATCGGCTCCGCCGAGGATTTCCTCGCCGCCATCGACGCCACGATCAAGTACTTCAACGATGGCGACATCGTCGAAGGCACCATCGTCAAGGTCGATCGCGATGAGGTGCTGCTCGACATCGGTTACAAGACCGAAGGCGTCATCCCGTCCCGCGAGCTCTCGATCAAGCACGACGTCGACCCCAATGAGGTCGTGTCGGTGGGCGACGAGGTCGAGGCCCTGGTCCTCACCAAGGAGGACAAGGAAGGCCGCCTGATCCTGTCCAAGAAGCGTGCGCAGTACGAGCGCGCGTGGGGCACGATCGAGGAGCTCAAGGAGAAGGACGAGGCCGTCAAGGGCACCGTCATCGAGGTCGTCAAGGGCGGCCTGATCCTCGACATCGGTCTGCGCGGCTTCCTGCCTGCATCGCTCGTCGAGATGCGTCGCGTCCGCGACCTCCAGCCGTACGTGGGCAAGGAGATCGAAGCCAAGATCATCGAGCTCGACAAGAACCGCAACAACGTGGTTCTGTCGCGCCGCGCATGGCTCGAGCAGACCCAGTCCGAGGTCCGCAGCGAGTTCCTGCACCAGCTCCAGAAGGGCCAGGTCCGCAAGGGCGTCGTGTCCTCCATCGTCAACTTCGGCGCCTTCGTCGATCTCGGCGGTGTCGACGGCCTCGTGCACGTCTCCGAGCTGTCCTGGAAGCACATCGACCACCCGTCCGAGGTTGTCGAGGTCGGCACCGAGGTCACCGTCGAGGTTCTCGACGTCGATCTCGACCGCGAGCGCGTGTCCCTGTCGCTCAAGGCGACGCAGGAAGATCCGTGGCGTCAGTTCGCCCGGACCCACGCGATCGGCCAGATCGTTCCGGGCAAGGTCACCAAGCTCGTTCCGTTCGGTGCGTTCGTCCGCGTCGAAGAGGGAATCGAAGGCCTGGTGCACATCTCCGAGCTGGCCGAGCGCCACGTGGAGGTTCCGGACCAGGTTGTCGCAGTCGGCGACGACGCGATGGTCAAGGTCATCGACATCGATCTCGAGCGTCGTCGTATCTCGCTGTCGCTCAAGCAGGCGAACGAGGACTACACGGCCGAGTTCGACCCGTCGAAGTACGGCATGGCCGACAGCTACGACGAGCAGGGCAACTACATCTTCCCCGAGGGCTTCGATCCCGAGACCAACGAATGGCTCGAGGGCTTCGAGAAGCAGCGTGAGGAGTGGGAGTCCCGCTACGCGGAGGCCGAGCGTCGTCACAAGATGCACACCGCTCAGATCGAGAAGATGGCTGCCGACGAGGCTGCCGAGGCTGCTGCCGGCGTGTCCAGCAGCAACTACTCCTCGGATTCGGCCCCGGAGACCGGCGAGACCGAGACCACCGGTGGCGGCTCGCTCGCCAGCGATGCTCAGCTCGCTGCACTGCGCGAGAAGCTGTCGGGCAACGCCTGATAGAGCGCTTCGACGGACGACCCCGCACCATCCGGTGCGGGGTCGTCCGCTTTCCCGGAACTGTTCGGCATGGCGCCGAGGGGCTGGGAGGACTGAGCCCCTCCGACACCGACGGCCCCTCCCGCATGGGAGAGGCCGCCGGTCGAGTCGTGCCCGGAATCCGTGTGGTACCGGATGCTCTCCGGGTGATCAGCCCACTGCGGGCGTCGCCCACTGGGAAGGCAGTCCAGTTGCGCGCTTACGAATGGCGGCCTGGCTGTGGCGCGCGTTGGTCAGGAGCATCGTGAGCCAATTGCGTCGGTGCTCTGTGAGTGCGGCGGCCACCTCGGGGATGAGGATGCAGTGAACACCGTTTTCCATACCGAGGCGATGCCGACCGGGTGATGACTGGGAGGATCGCATTCTTGCCTTCTCGAGTGGACTGGACTCTGTGGTCGGACGCTTCTGGACGACGATATCCGACCGAGAGATGCAAATGCTGCATTTGGCGCAGGTGAGAGGCGTGTTTCACTCGTGGTGGATCACTCGCGATCGGCCTGTGACCCGCTCGTGACCGCGATGTGACTGCGGCAGCCCGAGTTCCGATATCACGGTCGGTGATGCAAGACTGGGCGACGTGTTGCGAATGGGGTTGACCGGAGGCATCGGCGCGGGGAAGTCGACCGCGGCGAGGGAGCTTGTTGCACTCGGAGCGGTTCTCGTCGACGCCGACGTGATTGCGCGGGAGATCGTGGCGCCGGGATCGGAGGGACTCGAAGAACTCGTCGATGCGTTCGGCGACGAGATCCTGCTTCCAGACGGTTCGTTGAATCGCCCGGTGCTCGCGGAGAAGGCGTTCGCGACCGACGAAGCGCGCGCTGTGCTCAATGCGATCACCCACCCCCGGGTCGGTCGTCGCACGGCCGAACTCGTCGAGGAAGCCGCAGACGATGCGATTGTCGTGCAGGACATTCCGCTGCTCGTCGAAGGTTCCATGGCCCCCGCGTTCCACCTCGTCGCGGTCGTGCATGCCGGTGAGGAGGAACGTCTGCGTCGGCTCGTGGCACTGCGGGGGATGCCCGAATCCGATGCGAAGGCCCGGATCCGCGCACAGGCCACCGAAGAGCAGCGTCGTGAAGTCGCCGACGTCTGGCTCGACAACACCGGTGAGCCCGGCGCCGTTGTCGAGGCGGTCCGGCAGCTGTGGGAGCAGCGACTGGTGCCGTTCGAGGAGAACCTCCGTACTCGCACAGCCGTGCATGCCGAGCCGGTTCTCGGACCGGCACAGGCTCGATGGGAGCAGCAGGCCCGGCGTCTCGTAGCGCGACTGGCTCTCGCGTGTGGTGGGCTTGCGGTGCGCATCGACCATGTGGGATCGACTGCGGTGCCCGAACTCGACGCGGTGGACATGCTCGATCTTCAGGTCACCGTCGCGGACCTCGCGGACGCCGATGCACTCCTCGAGCCGCTTGCGGCGGCGGGCTTCCCGCGGATCGAGCAGATCGACCATGACATTCCGAAGCCGTCCTACAGTGCGAGCGGTGAGACCGATCCCGCAGTGTGGTCGATGAGGTTGCACGGTAGTGCCGATCCCGGCCGCCCCGCGCGCGTGGCGCTGAGAGTTGATGGGTGGCCCGGGCAACGGTTCTCCCTACTTCTGCGCGACTGGTTGCGGGCCGACGCGGAGGCCGTTCAGGAGTATGCGGAAGTCAAGCGCGCAGCGGCGCAGTCGGCTGCCGACGAGCCCGATCCTCTGCGTGCGGCGGCGGTGTACCGAGAAATCAAGGAGCCGTGGTTCGACCGGGCTTACCGCCGGGCGTCGGATTGGGCGGACGCGACCGATTGGTCGATCTAGTACTTTCGGCATCGACAAGGCACGTCGTTGCGCCCACGAACGTTGTCTCGGGTCGGGGGAACAAACCGCCGGAGCAGACCGTTGAAGTAGTTGACTGTTCAACGACATGACGGAGGTTCGGGAATGCAATTCGGGATTTTCACTATCGGAGATGTGACCCGCGATCCCACGACGGGGCAAATACCCACCGAACACGACCGCATCGTCGCCATGACGAAGATCGCTCTCAAGGCCGAAGAGGTCGGGCTCGACGTCTTCGCCACCGGCGAGCACCACAATCCGCCCTTCGTGCCGTCCTCGCCGACGACGATGCTCGGCTGGGTTGCAGCCAGGACCGAGAACCTTGTCCTCTCGACAGCGACGACCCTCATCACCACCAACGATCCGGTAAAGATCGCCGAAGACTACGCGATGCTGCAACACCTCTCCGGTGGGCGCGTCGATCTGATGATGGGACGCGGCAACACCGGACCCGTCTACCCGTGGTTCGGCAAGGACATTCGGCAGGGCATCCCCCTCGCGATCGAGAACTATCACCTGCTGCGCCGCCTGTGGCGTGAGAAGGTCGTCGACTGGGACGGTAAGTTCCGCACCCCGCTGCACGGCTACACCTCCACTCCGATGCCCCTCGACGGCGTCCCGCCCTTCGTCTGGCACGGATCGATCCGCTCGTCCGAGATCGCCGAGCAGGCTGCCTTCTACGGCGACGGGTTCTTCCACAACAACATCTTCTGGAACAGGGAACACATTCAGCAGATGATCACGCTCTACCGCACCCGGTTCGAGCAGTACGGGCACGGCGCCGCGGAGCAGGCAATCGTCGGGCTCGGGGGGCAGGTGTTCATGGCCGACACCGAAGCCGAGGCCAAGAGCCGGTTCCGGCCGTATTTCGACAACGCCCCCGTGTACGGGCACGGACCGTCGCTCGAGGAGTTCGGTGCGATGACGCCTCTGACGGTCGGTACGCCCGAGCAGGTCATCGAGCGCACCCTCGGGTTCGCCGACTACGCCGGGGACTACCAGCGTCAGCTCTTCCTCATGGATCATGCGGGCCTGCCGCTCGACGTTGTTCTCGACCAGATCGAAATCCTGGGTCGTGAGGTGGTTCCGGTGCTGCGTACCGAGTTCGAGCGTCGCCGTCCGGCACACGTGCCCTCGGATCCGCCGACCCATGCCTCCCTGCTGGCGGCCGGACCGGACTCGCCGCACCGACTCGTCGTGCCCGCCACGATCGACACGGAGGCCGCGGGAGCGTCGAAATGACTCGCCGCGTAATCGTTGTCACCGGGGGACTGTCGCAACCGTCGTCCACGCGACTGCTGTCCGATCGGATCGCCGATGCGGTGATCGCTGCGATCGGAGCGCGCGGTGAATCGCTGGACGTCGATATCGTCGAACTGCGTGACCTCGCCGGAGACCTTGCAACCATGATGAGCACGCAGGTGGTGACACCCGCGCTGGCCGACATCCGTGAACGAGTGTCACGAGCGGACGGGCTCATCGCTGTGACCCCGGTGTTCACAGCAAGCTACAGCGGACTTTTCAAGATGTTCTTCGACGCCCTCGACCCCGATGTCCTACGCGGCACCCCGACGATCATCGCGGCCACCGCGGGCAGTGCACGGCACTCGCTCGTGCTCGACCACGCGATGCGCCCATTGTTCGCGTTCCTGGGTGCGGTCGTGGTACCCACGGGAATCTTTGCCGCCACCGAAGATTTCGGGGGCGGGGAGAACCGGGGAGAGGATGGACTGCCGCGACGTATCCGCCGAGCCGCCGACGAACTCGCGGCGATGATGGTGACCGGCAACACCGCGTCCGCTGTGTCGGAGGACAGGGGCGGCTCGGCATTCGAAGCGTTGCTCCAGTCTCACCTGAAATGACCATCGCCGTTGCGTGACTCGGCCCTTGCGTGACTCGGCCCTTGCGTGACTCGGCCCTTGCGTGACTCGGCCCTTGCGTGACTCGGCCCTTGCGTGACTCGGCCCGCAGGACGACGGCAGTGTCGTTCCTGCGGGCCGAGCCGGATGCGGCACGAAGGTGGATCAGACCAGATCTTCACCGTTCCGTCGGGCTTCGAGCCATTCCTTGGTGAAGCCGCGGCCGAGAACAAGTAACACCAGCGCCACCAGGACTGGCCAGATCAGGACGTAGATGGTCAGGGCAACGGTACTCATGCGCGGTCCTTCGTCAGGGTCGGGTCGTTGTCGGGATCTTCGTCAGAGTCGGCCTCCACGGGGTCGAAATCGCCGACACGCTGTGCGATTACATCGAAATCGAACTCTTCCTTGCTGTTCACCGATATTGCCCAGCACACCAGCGTGCTGACCGCGTACGCCACCAGCGATGCGCTGAGGACTGCGTAGTCGTGCAGGAAGCCGATCGAGAACGGAGCGGCGATCAGCGCGGCTACGACGCCCACGACCCGCGCGACCCGCAGCCCGAAGAAGCCGAATGCCATCAGGCCGGCGATCACGCCTACACCGATGACCGAGACGATATCGACGAGGTAACCGACCGCGCCGTCCATCGCGATCCACTCGAATCGCACCGGGAGGAACAAGGCGAGTGCGAGCACCACCGAGCTGGTGAACGCCTCGTTGGTGACCTTGCCCCAGTAGAAGCTGGCGATCACCGGAAAGACGAGCGCGCCCCACAGCGCACCGACGAATACCAGTAGGTCGAGGATGTTCAAGCGCATACTGGCGAATCCGACTGCTGCCGCGGTGGCGAGCACCATCGTGGCCCGGCCTACGAACAGCATGCGCTGCGGGTCGGCGTGTTTCTTGCCACCGGCGATGTTCTGGCCGTACACATCGGCCATCATGATCGAAGACAGGGCGGCGAGGTCGGAATCCGCCGTCGACGACAGTGCCCCGATGATCATGACGAAGAACAGCACCACCAGGACCGTCGGCAGATACGACGCGACCATCTGCGGAATGATGTTGTTGACGTCCCCGTCCATCGGGTCGATCCCGAGGTACAGCGCGAGGACACCGAACATTCCGACACCGATGACCGTCGCGCCGTAGCCCACGGTTGCGGTGATGAAAGTGGGCTTGATCAGGTCTTCACGTACCGCGAACAGACGCTGCGCGATGGTCTGGTTTCCGATCGCATAGGCGAGTACCGCTGCGATATAAGGGGCGCCCTGGTTGAGAAATGCGTCGCTGGAGAAGAAGTTGCTCTGCTGCTCGCTGAGGTTGCTCGCACCTGTCTCGAAGGCGTCGGGGAATCCAGTGATGAAGAAGACGGCCGGGACGATCACCACAACCGCTCCGAGCATGGCCACCACTTGGACGAAGTCGGTGAGTACCGACGCTCGGAACCCCGACCACAGCGTGTACAGGAGCACGCCGGCCGCGATGAACACCACGCCCTGGACGAACGAGAAGGGCGAAAGCATCGAGATGAGGACGCCGCCCGCGATGAAGTTCGACATCAGACTGATGAGGCTGCCCACCACATTCGATCCGGCGAGCATCAACTGGCTCGACGCCCCGTGTCGTGCGTACATCACCTCGGCCAGGGTGTGTGCCTTGGGCGCGACCGCGCGGATCCTCTTGCCGAAGGGGTAGATGAACAGAATCATCAACGCGCCCCAGAGTCCGTAGTGGATAGGACCGGAGATTCCGTAGGTATATCCCGAGGTTGCGGACGCATATAGTGAGGACGCCCAGATCCATGTGGCCGTCATACTCGCTGCCGAGACGCCGAATCCAATTTTGTTTCCGGCAGTCATGTACCCGTCGGCATTTTCGTCCTTCTTGCCGATCCGGGCCGAAATGATAAATGTTCCACCATAGAATAAGACAAGCAACAGAACAACTGTCACGGCACTGAACTGAACGAGCTCGGTGCTGTTCAATGCGACCTCCTTCGTATTGACGTGGTGCCCGGCGCGGGGCACAGTGCGACACGAATTCGGTTTCGGCTATCCACCGGCGGGTCGACGGTATACCCGAACGGCCAGGGGATGCGACGCTGCCACGGCCCGCTCCGGACACGCGGGGCACGTATCCTGCTGGTCAACGCCCATTTGTGGGCGCACGTCAACGGGACAGCAGCTGTGCTGCTGCGCGCTCGAGAAAGTGTTTCGGCGCCACGCATGCCGACAGGAAGGGGTTTCCTCGCCCTGTCGACACCGATTGCCCTCCGGTCGTTCGTCCGGAGATTTTTCACGTGTGATGCAAATGCTCGCTGACCGCGAAACAGTAACATGCGGGGTCTGCAGGTATTTGCGTGGGTCTCGTCGAGGTTGTCGAATTATGTGATTTCCAGGAGTTTTCGGATGTTCGGCCCAACGATATCGACGTGAAAATGCGCGTGAACGGTTCACTGCGCGCATCGAATCGATTCAGCGCCATTCGACAGGAAAACCCTGGGCGGTGAGCCACGCGTCCAGATCATGGCCGTGGGAGGCGATTCCGTCGACCGCTGCGACAGCGGTGGCGACCGCCCGCTCGGCATCGTCGGTGTCGAGCACCCCGGCTGCCACGGCTGCGAACAACTCGTCGATGTCCTCGACACGGGTACTGCGCCCCGTCGAGACCACCAGATCGAGGTAGTGGTCGCGTGAATGCCAGACGTCACCGTCACGCCAGAACGCTCCGACGTCGACGTAGCGGTCCTGATCGCGTTCGTGTCCGGGTCGGAAGTGGAAGATCGATGCTCGTAGATGCAGAGAGGGCAACAGCCAGGATTCGAGGTAGTCGAACTGGACGTGATCTGCGGGTCGGGCCATGTACAAGCCCCACGGAAGTACTCGGAAACACTCGACCGGTCGCACCGTGCCCTTCGGGTCGGTGTTGGTCCGGGCGGTCACGTCGAATCGTTCCACCTTGATCGGATGAAGACGGTGCACCATGTGGGCACGCTACCGCGACCTGTTGCGGCCAGTGCGAGACCGTGTGCTCGGTGGTGCCGGAATGTCGGTGGCAGCGCCTACCCTGGATCGCATGGCGTTCGCAAGCGAGCATCCGGTTGTTGCCCATTCCGAGTTCCGCCCGGTCGGAGAGATCGAGCGCACCGACGCACGTTTCGAAGTGGTCAGCGAGTACGAGCCCGCGGGCGACCAGCCCGCCGCCATCGACGAACTGGAGCGCCGCCTGAAGTCGGGGGAGAAGGACGTAGTACTCCTCGGTGCCACGGGCACCGGTAAGTCCGCGACCACAGCATGGCTGATCGAGCGGGTGCAGCGCCCCACACTGGTAATGGCACCGAACAAGACTCTCGCCGCGCAGCTCGCCAATGAGCTGCGCGAGATGCTTCCCCACAATGCGGTCGAGTACTTCGTGTCCTACTACGATTACTACCAACCCGAGGCGTACATCGCCCAGACCGACACCTACATCGAGAAGGACTCGTCCATCAACGACGACGTCGAACGATTGCGGCACTCCGCCACCTCGGCACTGCTCTCGCGTCGCGACGTCGTGGTTGTTGCGTCCGTTTCGTGCATCTACGGACTCGGCACGCCGCAGTCCTATCTCGACCGGTCGGTGCAGCTGGAGGTCGGTGTCGAAGTACCCCGCGACGCCCTGCTCCGTCTGCTGGTGGACGTGCAGTACACCCGCAACGACATGGCATTCACACGTGGATCCTTCCGCGTGAAGGGTGACACCGTCGATATCATCCCTGCTTACGAAGAGCTCGCAGTCCGCATCGAGTTCTTCGGTGATGAAATCGACGCCCTCTATTACCTGCATCCGCTCACCGGCGACGTGATCCGCAAGGTGGATTCGCTGCGTATCTTCCCCGCAACGCACTACGTGGCCGGCCCTGAACGCATGGAACGCGCCGTGAACTCGATCGAATCCGAACTCGAGGAGCGCCTCGCCGATCTCGAGAACCGCGGAAAGCTCCTCGAGGCGCAACGGCTTCGGATGCGCACACAATACGATCTCGAGATGATTCGTCAGGTCGGCTTCTGCTCGGGCATCGAGAACTACTCGCGACACATCGACGGGCGCGGCCCGGGGTCGGCGCCCGCTACCCTCATCGACTACTTTCCCGAAGACTTCTTGCTGGTCATCGACGAGTCCCACGTGACAGTGCCGCAGATCGGCGCGATGTACGAGGGCGACATGTCGCGCAAGCGCAACCTCGTCGAATTCGGGTTCCGGCTTCCGTCCGCCGTCGACAATCGTCCTCTGACCTGGGAGGAATTCTCCGACCGGATCGGCCAGACCGTGTATCTGTCGGCGACCCCCGGCGACTACGAACTCGGGCAGGCGGGCGGCGAGTTCGTCGAACAGGTCATTCGGCCCACCGGGCTCGTGGACCCGAAGGTTGTCGTCAAACCCACGAAGGGGCAGATCGATGATCTTCTGCACGAGATCAGGGGGCGTGTCGAGCGCGACGAACGCGTTCTCGTGACCACTCTGACGAAGAAGATGGCCGAGGATCTCACCGACTACCTTCTCGAGCTCGGGGTGCGCGTACGGTACCTGCACTCCGATATCGACACCCTGCGGCGCGTGGAGCTGCTCCGTCAGCTCCGACTCGGGGAATACGACGTCCTCATCGGCATCAACCTTCTTCGCGAAGGTCTCGATCTTCCCGAGGTGTCGCTCGTGGCGATCCTCGACGCCGACAAGGAAGGCTTCCTGCGCTCGACCCGGTCGCTGATCCAGACGATCGGTCGTGCGGCCCGCAACGTCTCCGGCGAAGTTCACATGTATGCCGACAAGATCACCGACTCGATGGCGCGCGCCATCGACGAAACCGAACGGCGCCGTGAGAAGCAGATCGCGTACAACGTCGAACACGGTATCGATCCGCAACCGTTGCGCAAGAAGATCGCCGACATCCTCGATCAGGTCTACGAGGAGGCCGAGGACTCCGAGAAGATCGAGGTGGGCGGGTCGGGCCGCAACGCGAGCCGCGGCCGCCGGGCTGCAGGCGAATCGGGGAGGATCGGAAGTTCAGGTGTGGTCGAGGGTCGCGACGCGAAATCGATGCCTCGCGCGGAACTCGCCGATCTCGTGCAGCAACTGACCGACCAGATGATGCAGGCGGCTCGCGACCTGCAGTTCGAGCTCGCCGCGCGTCTACGCGACGAAATCTCGGATCTCAAGAAGGAGCTGCGAGGTATGGACGCCGCTGGACTCCAGTAATCACTCCTGGGCAGAAATCACGCCCGGGTCGCGCCGCCGGGTGCCGTAGTGTTCCGGTTCATGGATTCTGCTGCCGCCGGTCGCGCCGCTCGCGCCCTCGAGCTCCTTCATTCGTTCACTTACTTCGCTCCGGAAGTGCATTCGGAGCTGGGAGAGCTCGGGCTGAAGGGCTCTGCGATGAAGTATGTGGCGTCCCGAGTCGCGCCGATGGGCACGGTCGGGCCGGCCGTCGCGACCGCGACCTTCTACAACTTCGCGCCGCGACTGATCGGGGCAGCGTTGCCCGCGGCATGGGAGATCGCCGCACCGTCCGCGGTGTATGCGGCTCGCGTGCGTGGAGTGGATGCCGCGATGACGCGGTGGCTCGGAGCGGATGTCATCGCGTCACAGGAGATGGTCGAGGCCGCGGAGTTGGCTGCGATCGTTGCCCGGTCGATCCCCGGCGTCGAAGGCAGGGCACTCTTCGCCGGGTACGCTGATCAGCCGTGGCCGGAGGCGCCGCACCTGGTGTTCTGGCACGCGTTGACCCTGCTTCGTGAATACCGTGGGGACGGACACGTCGCAGCGTTGCAGGGCGCCGGGCTCACGGGACTCGACGCGCTCGTGACACACACCGCCAGCGGGATCGGCTTCACCACAGAATTCGTGAAGGCGAACAGAGGCTGGACCGCCGAAGAATGGGATGGGGCCGAGTCCGCCTTGCGTGGGGCGGGACTGCTCGACCGCGCAGGTACGTTGACGGGCGACGGATTCGAAGTGCGTGAGCTGGTCGAGGATCTCACCGACGATCTCGGGGTGGCACCGTGGGCGGCAGCCGGTGAGGAAGTGGTCGAGCGGCTGCTCGACCTTGCCGTACCGTGGCGCGACACGATCGCTGATGTCGGGCCGCTCCCCGGAGGCATGTTCGGACCACGTTTCGGTGACGCGAGGTAACACACACAACGGGTTCTGATGAGGTGTCGACCCCAAACATCCCACCCGTACCCCCGCGACCGCTAGTGTCTTTGCCAGCATCAGGTGTGGGGGATCGCCTGTTCGATCCGTCGCCACCGATCGGCCACCGCGCCGACACATCATCGATGGAGGACTGAATGACCGCTTACCGGACCATTGTCGTCGGCACCGACGGCTCGGAGTCGTCGTACCGCGCCGTGGAGAAGGCGGCCGCTCTCGCTGCGGACGCCGGAGCCAAACTGGTGATCGCATGCGCGTACTACCCCGTTGACGCCCGTGATACCGCCCAGGCGGCCGACGTCCTCCGCGACGAGGCGTATCAGGTCACCGGCTCCGCACCGACCTACGACATCCTCCGCACCGCTCGGGAGAAGGCGACGGTAGCGGGTGCGAAGGACGTCGTCGAGCGGCCGATCGTGGGCGCGCCCGTCGACTCCCTGCTGACCCTCATCGAAGAGGTCGATGCAGACCTCGTCGTCATCGGCAATCGCGGACTCAACACTCTGACCGGTCGCCTTCTCGGGTCGGTGCCGTCGGACGTTGCCCGCAAGTCCACCTCCGACGTGCTGATCGTGCACACGGTGCGCTGACGTCAGCAGAACTTCTCGCGCGTGATCATGATGTAATGCCGGGCGGCTTCGTCGCCCGGCATCGTCGTCTCCGAGACCGTCGCGGCATACGCCGCGATCGGACGGACCACCCCGATCACCTCTTCCTCCGGAGCGCCGGATGCCAATCGGCTGCACACCCCTCGGCCCACCGCGAGCAGTGTCTCGTCGGGCACGCCCGCCGCCAACCCGGAGTCGGCCAACGCATTCCTGAACCGAAGGGCATGCGCATCGAGCAACGGCGCCTTCTGCTCCGGACGAGCAGTCGTCGTCGAGGTCGCGGCGGGGGCGTGTGCGTGTTCCACGTGATCGGGGGAGTCGGCGCACGAGACCGCCGCGGCGACGACCCCCACCAGCACCCCCAGCACCATCGGTCGAGCTGCTCGACGGCCGGCCTCCCGGGGGGACGACCACCTACGGATCAGCACGGCGCCGGATTCTCCGCCGCGTCACTCGCCCCGAGCGAGGTCGTGAGCCCGCCGAGTACCTGCGGCAGTGGTGCAGTGTGGACCACCCCGAGGCGCTGGGTCGCGCGCGTCAACGCCACATACAGGTCGTTGAGTCCGCGCGGAGATTCCTCCTGGATCTCGGCCGGCTCGACGAGCACCACCGAATCGAATTCGAGTCCTTTCACATCCTTGACGGTTGCCACCCGCACCGAATCCGAGGCCAGGTGCGCCCATTCGTGCACCAGGCGCGGCGGAACGATCACTGCGGTGAGGCCGGGGCCGACCTCGGCATCGAGGACCTCACGGACCACATCGACGAGGTGATTCCGATCGACCTGGCGCGCCCAGGGCTCGAATCCGGAATCGCGCACCGAGCGAGGCGGAACCTGTTCGGGATCGATCTCGGCGAGCACGTCGTGCGCGATGTGCATGATCTCGGCGGGCGTCCGATAGTTGACCGTCAGCTCTGCCTTGCGCCACCGGTTCTTCACGTACGGCTCCAGGATCCGGTGCCACGACGAGGTTCCGGCGGGGTCACCTGTTTGAGCGGTGTCGCCCACCAGGGTCATCCACCGGTTCGGGATCCGGCGCATCAGCATGCGCCACGCCATGGCCGACAGTTCCTGCGCCTCATCGACGATCATGTGCCCGTACGTCCAGGTCCGGTCACCTGCCGCTCGTTCGGCCGTCGTCCGGTGCTGCTTCATGTCCTGACGCTCGGCGAGTTGCGACGCATCGATCAGGTCGTATGCCATCAACAGTTCGGGATCGAGTTCGTCCTCCAGATCCTGTGGCGCCGAACCGGTGAGGATGTCCAATGCACCTTGGGCGTCGGCGATCTGCCTTCGCCACCGCTTGGCGGCCCCTTCGCGTTCTGCCGCATCGTCGATGCCGAGCAGTTCGGCGAGTTCGTCGAGCAGTGGTGCGTCCGCGGCACTGAAACCAGCGTGTAGGCCCGGGCGATGGAGAGCGTCGATCTGTGCTTCGGTGAGACCGGGGGCGGCTGCGGTCAGACGCTTTTTCGACGCCAGCAGGTCCGACAGCACGCGTTGCGGTGACAGTGTCGGCCACAGTGCGTCGATTGCGGTCACGATGTCGGGATCGGCCCGCATCTCCGAGCGGATGTCGCCGATGTCCTCGCGGCTCAGGAGATTTCCGCCATTGACGAGATCCGCTCCGATGAGCTCTGCCATCTGATCCGCGAGCGCTTCGATGACAGCGGAGACGAAGATGGGCCGTGCCAGATTGTGGGGGCGACGGGACGACCGAGCGCGGCCTCGGGCGCGCGTGACAATCTTGCGGTCGAGCGTGAGTCGATAGGTGTCGAAGGTGAGGTGCACGGGCTTCGTTGGCACTTCCTGCCGGTCGCGGACCGCCGTCTTCAGGATGTCCACCATGTCGAGGGAGCCTTTGATCTCTGCGGCCTCGAAACCGTCGTCGAGGGTGGCCGTGACCCCGGGATAGAGGTCGCCGACAGTGGACAGCAGCACGCCGGTTTCGCCCAGGGACGGAAGCACCTGACCGATGTAGTCGAGGAACGTCGAGTTGGGCCCGACGATGAGCACGCCGCTCTTGGCGAGTTGTTTGCGGTAGGTGTACAGAAGGTAGGCGGCGCGATGCAGAGCGACCGCGGTCTTGCCGGTGCCGGGGCCGCCCTGAACCACGAGCACGCTCTTGTGCTCGGAGCGGATGATCGCGTCCTGTTCCGATTGAATGGTCGCGACGATGTCGTGCATCTGCCCGGTGCGGGCTGCGTTGAGCGCGTCGAGGAGCGCAGACTCGCCGGCCATGCCACCAGCGGATCCGACGCTTGCGTGCTCGCGTGCAGTGTCGAGGTCGAGGTACTCGTCGTTGAGGGCAGTCACGGTGCGGTTGCGGCTGCGGATGTGTCGGCGCAGTACCACCCCCTCCGGTGCTGCGGGGGTGGCCAGATAGAAGGGTCTGGCGAGAGGAGCGCGCCAGTCGAGCAACAACGATTCGTAGTCGTTGTCCTCGTCCAGGATGCCGATGCGTCCGATGTACCGCGCTTCGATGCTCCCACCGTCACCGTCCGGGTCGCCGCTGTGTGCGGCTTCGCGGACGTCGACGCGGCCGAAACACAGTCCGTGTTCGGCCGCGTCGTACTTGGCGAGGTCCTCGGTATACATCTGGGTGAACGATTCGCGCTCGCTACGCGCCTGGGGAGTGCCGCCCGTCTCCAGTAGCACTCGCTTCAAGCGCGTCCGGGTGTACTCCCGCAGTGCGTCGAGCTGTGTGTACAGCATCGACAGGTAACGCTGCTCGTGCTCGAGGTCGGGATGGGGCGCGCCATCATCCGGCACATGAACTCCTCGGGTTGGAACGATTCGAACGCGCAGGCACGTCGAGGAAAGTGTCCAAGGAGTCTAGTTCGGCGGGGGCCCGTGTGCAGAAATCTCGGTGTGTCCGCCCCGGCTCCGGTCGCTATCCGAGTTTCTTCTGAAGCGCCTTCTCCGCCTTCGCTCGCGCTTTCTCTGCCTTCGTCCGCGTCTTCTCCGCGCGTGCTTGTGCCCGGTGCGCGTTCTCGAGTGCTTTCGCGTTCAGTTCCGAGGTTCGTTCCTCGGCGAGATGCGCCAGTTCGGTCCCTCGATCGCGGGTTGTCTCCCACAATTTCGAGCCGCGCCGTCGCGCGACCTCGGCGTACTCGGGGGCGCGGTTTCGTGCACGTTCGAGCAATTCGCTGCTGCGATCCTTTGCGGCGTCCGTGAGCTCCGGGGTGTGCTCCTTGGCTGCATCGAGGAGCTCGGCGCCGCGTTCACGCGCGACCGAGGCGAGCTCGGGACCTCGCTCACGGGCAACTCCCAGGATTTCCGTTCCGCGCTCGCGCGCTACCTCGGCGAGTTCGGGTGCACGTTCCTTGGCCTTCTCGAAGAGGGCGCTTCCCTGCTGGCTCGCGTCATCGGTGAGCGATTTCACTCGTTCGGAAACAGTGTGCAGGGCGTCGCCGGTCGCATGATCCGACGTCGATCCGGGCAAGGCGGCCACCACGGCTTCCTGGGCATGACGCGCGGCGCGCCTGCCTCGCCAGCCGAGTGACGGCTTGCCTTCGGTATCGACGGATGCGAGAAGCAGTCCACCGAGGAGGCCCACGTTCTTGAGGAACTGTGTGCGGTGCTGGGCGCGTGCGGCAGGGTCGTCGTAATTCCAGAAGTCGTGGCCGGCGATGGTGGTCGGGACAACGGTGCCTGCCAAGGCCAGGGCGGAGATCCGCGGCCACTTGCCGATGGCGAGAAGCGCGCCCGCCCCGACCTGGACCGCGGCATTGATCTGCACCAGGGTCTCCGGATTGCTGGGTAGCCGGTCGGTGACCGAATCGGGTGCGACGCCGAGCATCTGGTCCAGCCCTGTCTGGGCCGCGGTGGCCTTGGGAGTGGGATTGCGCAGGGCGTCGACTCCCCCTGCGATGAAGATGGATGCGAGCATCGGGCGAGCAATCCTTCGGACGATCATGTGCAGCCTCTTTCTCCGCGTCGCTTTGTTTCAGACCCTGCCACGTGTACCCGGATCGGATCGGAAGTATGCGAGATCTGGCTGAGGATGTGCTGCGATCGAATTCGGACCGGACGGAATCCCATAATATGCCGAATAATTGTCGGCGTGGCCACTCGTCGCCCCTGACAGTTCCGATCGTGGCCTCCGGTCGGTATCCCCCGCCGATCATCCTCGAATCGACGAAGTGACCCGGATGGACAGGCGGGAGACACGCGTTCCGCTTCCGTGAACGCGCCGAGGCGGAGTGCTCGCACCGATGTGCGTATGTGGTTGTGCTCCTGCAGGATCGGAGCTCGGGCAGAAGGGTCGAGTCAGGATGTCCGGCGGGGTGATGGTTGATGGTCCTGGGCCCCGCACCTGCGATGTCACCAGCCGCGCTCACGCCACTGTTGCAGATGCGGACGCTCGGCTCCGAGCGTGGTGTCCTTGCCGTGGCCCGGGTAGATCACCGTGTCGTCACCGAACCGTCCGAAGAGCTTCGCCTCGACGTCGTCGAGCAGTGAAGTGAACTTCGCTGTATCGGCGGTCTTTCCGATCCCGCCGGGGAAGAGGCAGTCGCCGGTGAAGACGTGATGGCGTCCGGTACCGGCCTCCTCGAGTACGAGTGCGATCGAACCGGGGGTGTGCCCGGACAAGTGAAGCACCTCGAGGCCGAGTTCGCCGATCCGGATGGTGTCGCCCTCTTCGAGGAGACGATCCGGGGTCACCGGCAGCGGTTCGGCGTCGAGAGGGTGCGCTGCGGTCGGTGCCTTCGTGGCGGCAGCGACCTGCTCGAGGCCTTGCCAATGGTCCCAGTGCTGATGCGTGGTGAGGATCAGTTCGAGATTCGGCGCATGCTCGGCAAGATAGGGCACGAGCAGGTCCGGTTCGTTGGCTGCATCGATGAACAGAGATTTGCCGGTTCGGGTGTCGGTGATGAGGTAGGTGTTGTTGTCCATCTGACCGACCGAGAGCTTGACGATAGTCGCACCGGGGATGCTGCGTCGCTGCGCGGGGCCGCCCGGGGAGACCTCGCCGGTGTAGTGGTCATCGATGATGAGAGGCTGCTGCGTCATGTGCCGCACGTTACCTCTGCGCCGCATCGTCCGAGGTCGAGTGGCCGCAGACCGGAACGTGTCGGTGCACGCGCCTACGATGGGCAAGGGCCCGAATGCGGCCTTGTCGACAAGGAAGGAACTGGCGTGGCGGATCGCCTGATCGTACGAGGGGCGCGCGAACACAACCTGCGCGGTGTCGACCTGGATTTGCCGCGCGACAGTCTTATCGTGTTCACCGGCCTCTCCGGGTCCGGCAAGTCGAGCCTTGCGTTCGACACGATTTTCGCGGAGGGCCAGCGCCGCTATGTCGAGTCGCTGTCCGCGTATGCGCGGCAGTTCCTCGGCCAGATGGACAAGCCGGATGTCGACTTCATCGAGGGACTTTCGCCTGCGGTATCGATCGACCAGAAATCGACCAACCGGAACCCCCGTTCCACCGTCGGCACCATCACCGAGGTCTACGACTACCTCCGGCTGCTGTATGCGCGTGCCGGTACTCCGCATTGCCCCGTGTGCGGCGAGAAGATCGCCCGCCAGTCGCCGCAGCAGATCGTCGACCAGGTGCTCGAGATGGAAGCCGGTCTGCGCTTCCAGATCCTCGCGCCCGTGGTACGGACCAGAAAAGGCGAGTTCGTCGACCTGTTCGAGCACCTCACCGTGCAGGGCTACTCCCGCGTCCGGGTGGACGGGGTGGTGTATCCGCTCTCCGAGCCGCCCAAGCTCAAGAAGCAGGAGAAACACGACATCGAGGTTGTCGTCGACCGCCTCGCGGTGAAGCCCTCCGCCAAGCAGCGTCTCACCGATTCCGTCGAGACCGCGCTGCGCCTCGCGGAAGGCATCGTCGTCCTCGACTTCGTCGACCGCGACGAGGGCGCCCCCGATCGCGAACGTCGATTCTCCGAATCCCTGGCCTGCCCGAACGCGCATCCCCTCGCGATCGACGACCTCGAGCCGCGCTCGTTCTCCTTCAACTCCCCGTACGGTGCGTGCCCCGACTGCGCCGGCCTCGGCGTACGTAAGGAGGTCGATACCGACCTGGTGGTACCCGACCCGGACCGCAGCCTCGCCGACGGCGCGATCGCACCGTGGTCGATGGGGCAGAGTTCCGAATACTTCACCCGTCTGCTGACCGGGCTGGCCGACGTCATGGGCTTCGACATCGACACACCGTGGAAGAAGCTGCCCGCAAAAGTTCGTAAGGCGGTGCTCGAGGGCAGTACCGAGCAGGTGCACGTCCGCTACAAGAACCGTTACGGCCGAGTCCGCTCCTACTACGCCGAATTCGAAGGCGTGATGCCGTTCCTGCATCGCCGCATGGAGCAGACCGAGTCGGAACAGATGAAGGAACGCTACGACGGCTACATGCGCGACATTCCGTGCCCGACGTGTAGCGGCACCCGGCTACGACCCGAGATCCTGGCGGTCACGATCACCGCGGACAACCTCGGCGCCAAGTCGATCGCCGAGGTATGCGAGCTGTCGATTGCCGAGTGCGCCGACTTCCTGAACAACCTCACCCTCGGGCCCCGGGAGGCGGCGATCGCCGGCCAGGTCCTCAAGGAAGTGCAGGCACGGCTCGGCTTCCTGCTCGACGTGGGTCTCGATTACCTCACTCTCGCTCGGGCGGCCGCCACCCTGTCCGGTGGCGAAGCTCAACGTATCCGGCTCGCTACCCAGATTGGCTCAGGTCTCGTCGGTGTCCTCTACGTACTGGACGAGCCGTCCATCGGTCTACATCAGCGCGACAATCGCCGATTGATCGATACCCTCACCCGGCTGCGCGATCTCGGAAACACTCTGATCGTCGTGGAACACGACGAGGACACCATCCGCGCGTCGGACTGGGTGGTCGATATCGGACCGCGCGCCGGCGAGCATGGCGGGCATGTCGTCCACAGCGGCACCTACAAGGGGCTTCTCGACAACTCCGAATCCATCACCGGCGCGTTCCTGTCGGGTCGCGAATCGATTCCCGTTCCACTCGTGCGCCGACCCGTGGATCCGAAACGTCAGGTCACCGTGATCGGTGCCCGGGAGAACAATCTCCGTGAGATCGACGTCGCATTCCCGCTGGGGGTACTCACCTGCGTGACCGGCGTGTCGGGCTCTGGCAAGTCGACGCTCGTCAACGAGATCCTCGCGACGGTGATGGCCAACAAGCTCAACCGTGCGCGGCAGGTGCCCGGGCGGCATACCCGCATCAACGGTCTCGATCAGCTCGACAAGCTCGTGCAGGTCGACCAATCACCGATCGGCCGGACACCCCGGTCGAACCCCGCGACCTACACCGGAGTGTTCGACAAGATCCGCACCCTCTTCGCTGCGACCACCGAGGCGAAGGTGCGCGGGTATCAGCCCGGACGTTTCTCGTTCAATGTCAAGGGCGGTCGCTGCGAAGCGTGCTCGGGTGACGGCACCCTCAAGATCGAGATGAACTTCCTCCCCGATGTGTACGTGCCGTGCGAAGTATGCCACGGCGCCCGGTACAACCGGGAAACACTCGAGGTGCATTACAAGGGCAAGACGATCGCTGAGGTGCTCGACATGTCGATCGAGGAGGCCGCCGAGTTCTTCGAACCGGTCACCTCGATCCACCGCTACCTTGCGACCCTCGTCGAGGTGGGTCTCGGTTATGTCCGACTGGGTCAGCCGGCGACGACGTTGTCCGGTGGTGAGGCTCAGCGTGTCAAGCTCGCTGCCGAACTGCAGAAACGTTCCAACGGACGAACCGCCTACATCCTCGATGAGCCGACTACCGGTCTGCACTTCGACGACATCCGGAAGTTGCTCGGCGTCATCAACGGCCTCGTCGACAAGGGCAACACGGTCATCGTCATCGAACACAATCTCGATGTGATCAAGACGTCGGACTGGATCATCGACATGGGGCCGGAAGGAGGGTCCGGCGGCGGCATGGTCGTTGCGGAAGGCACACCCGAGGATGTCGCGGCGGTCGAACGTAGCTATACAGGCCGATTCGTTGCGGAATCCCTCGCGGAATCCGTCCCGGCTCAGGAGAAGAAGTCTGCTCGTCCCGCCCGCAAGCGTGCGCCCCGAAAGAAGGCAGTCGCAGGCTGACGGGCGAGGCGAGCATGCGCTGAAGGTCAGTAGACAGGGCCGGTGTACTTCTCGCCGGGACCCTGGCCGGGTGCATCCGGTACCGACGAAGCCTCGCGGAATGCCTTCTGAAGTGCTTGCAGACCCTCACGGATCGGACCGGCGTGCGGGCCGAGGTACTCGACCGAGGCAGTGACCAGCCCGGCGAGGGCTGTGATCACACGGCGCGCCTCATCGAGGTCCAAGCGGTCGCTCGCGTCGGGATCGTCGTCGGCGAGGCCCAGCTTTTCTGCGGCGGAACTCATCAGCATCACCGCAGCGCGGCTGATCACCTCGACCGCGGGAATGTCGGCGAGGTCGCGAATATCCGCGGGCTGATCATCGTGGTGGGGGACATCGGGGGTGTCGGTCATGTCCTCGAGGATCCCACCAGCGCAGCGGTGCTCGTGTCCCGGGTGCGTCCATCGACGCCCGATTCGGCGCCGACGTGCATATTTTGCTAGACTGATCGCTACGACCGCCTGCGCGTACCCGCGCGGGCAGCAAGTGGAGTCCGACTCCCACCTCTGGCCGTGTGATTTTTGCGGCGCAGTGGTCCGGTCCTTCGAACGTTTCGGCGCTCGGAGAGTTCATGCCCTCAAGGGTATGGAACGTGGTCGCGGCGGTGCCGCGGCGCGTCGACCGGTCGGTACGGACCCCGCCAGGTGTATCAGCACTGCAGCGGGGTTTTTTCGTCGAGGAATCGCCGGGCCCCGCGTGCTGCGGTGCGGTCAGGAAGACCACACCGCATTTCTACCTAGGAGGCCCCATCAGCGCTGAGACCCGCATCAACGAACGCATCCGTGTTCCCGAGGTCCGACTCGTCGGACCGGGTGGTGAACAGGTCGGAATCGTGCGTGTCGAAGATGCACTCCGCCTGGCCATCGAAGCCGACCTCGACCTCGTCGAGGTGGCCCCCGACGCCCGCCCGCCGGTCTGCAAGATCATGGACTACGGCAAGTTCAAGTACGAAGCCGCGCAGAAGGCGCGCGAATCGCGCAAGAACCAGCAGCTGACCGTGATCAAGGAGCAGAAGCTCCGTCCCAAGATCGACGACCACGACTACGAGACCAAGAAGAAGAACGTCGTTCGCTTCCTCGAGGCCGGCTCGAAGGTCAAAGTGACCATCATGTTCCGCGGTCGTGAGCAGTCGCGTCCCGAACTCGGATTCCGTCTGTTGCAGCGTCTCGGCGCCGATGTCGCCGACCTGGGATTCATCGAGACGTCCGCGAAGCAGGACGGCCGCAACATGACGATGGTCCTGGCCCCGCACAAGGGAGCGAAGACCCGCGCCAAGGCTCAGGAAGCCGCGCATGCCGCTCCGGCCAAGTCTTCCCGGCCTGCCCCCGCGGTACCTGCAGAACCCGCCGCACCTGCGGCGCAGGAGCAGCAGGATCAATCGGGAGAGGCACAGACCAGCTAGCCGCTCCGGCAGCACATCCGGTGCTGCGCGCGAGCACCGATGTATCCACGACAAGAACTGAGGACTCCATGCCCAAGTCGAAGACCCACAGCGGCACCGCAAAGCGTTTCAAGGTGTCCGGTAGCGGAAAGATCCTGCGCCAGAAGGCCGGTCGCCGCCACCTGCTCGAGCACAAGTCCTCGCGCGTCACGCGTCGCCTCGACGGGACCGCCGTCGTCGCGCCCGCCGACGCGCCGCGCATCAAGCGCCTGCTCGACATCTGAGCCTTCCCGACCGATCACCCCGGGGGCCGAGTACCAGCCCCCCGAACCTGACAGGACATATCAGTGGCACGCGTGAAGAGGGCCGTCAACGCCCAGAAGAAGCGCCGTTCGATTCTCGAGGCCTCCAAGGGCTACCGCGGGCAGCGCTCGCGTCTGTACCGCAAGGCCAAGGAACAGCAGCTTCACTCGCTGACCTACGCCTATCGCGACCGTCGCGCGCGCAAGGGCGACTTCCGCAAGCTGTGGATCACCCGCATCAACGCTGCGGCCCGCGCGAACGACATCACCTACAACCGGTTCATCCAGGGCCTCAAGGCTGCCGGTGTCGAGGTCGACCGCAAGATCCTTGCTGAGCTTGCCGTCTCCGACACCGAGGCATTCGCAGGCTTGGTGGCTGTCGCGAAGGCCGCGCTGCCCGCCGACGTCAACGCTCCGGCTGCCTGAGCGCGACGCTGAACGAGAATCCAGCACAGGAACGGCCCGTGGACCCGCTCACCGAGCGCACCCCACGGGTCGTTTCTGCTGTCAAACTGCTCCGCGCCGCTGAGCGGCGTAAAACCGGACGCTTCCTCGCGGAAGGTGAGAACTCGGTCACCGCGGCCCTCGCCGCCGGGGTGGTGCACGACATATTCGTGACCGAAGACGCCGCCGAGCGCTACCGGGATCTCGTCACCACCGCGCAGAAACGCGGCATCCGCGTGGGCCTCGTGACCGACCGCGCCGCCGGGCGACTGTCCGACACCGTCTCACCGCCGGGACTCGTCGCGGTGTGCGACACCCTCGACGTGCCCCTCGGCTCGGCACTCGACTCCGGGGCACGGCTACTCGCGATCCCGGTCGAGATGGGGGAGCCCGGCAACGCAGGGACCCTCATCCGCGTCGCCGACGCTGTCGGTGCCGACGCGGTGATCCTCGCGGGAGACAGCGTCGATCCGCACAACGGAAAATGCGTGCGTTCCTCGGCAGGCAGCGTCTTCCATCTGCCGCTCGTGAGAGAACGCGACACCAGCCGCGTGCTCGACGCCGTGACCGCCGCGGGAGTTCGAGTCCTCGCGACCGCGGCCGACGGTGAGGTCGATCTCGACGAAGCGGACGAACTGCTCGCAGGTCCCACGGCTTGGCTCTTCGGCAGTGAAGCCCACGGGCTGCCGCCCGAGGTCGCCGCCCGCGCCGATCATCGGGTGCGCATTCCGATCCGCGGTCGTGCCGAATCCCTCAACCTCGCGACCGCCGCTGCGATCTGCATGTATGCAAGTGCCAGGGTGCAGCATCGGTCGGCTACGCGCTTAACCTAGGATTTCTACGGTGCAGCCTCGTTGCACCGGCTTCACCCACCGACGAAGAACCGCTCGCCCCAAGAAGGAGTTGCACCGGTCGTGGCCAAGAAAGAGGGCGGCACTCCGCCGGAAGTCGATCCCCAAGCGCTGACCGAGGACGCCCTCGCGGCGGCACAGAAAGCAGCCCTCGAAGGATTCAGCGCGGCCCGTAACCTCGACGAACTCGCCCAGGCGAAGATTGCGCACCTGGGGGACAAGGCGCCCATCTCATTGGCGAAGCGCGCGCTCGGCTCCCTGCCCGGTCCCGAACGCGCCGACGCCGGGAAACGTGTCAACGTCCACCGCACCGCAGTGCAGGCCGCCTTCGACTCGCGTCGCGAAGAACTGCAGGCGGAGCGCGACGCCGCGGTCCTCGTCGCCGAGTCGATCGACGTGACCCTGCCCGCCACCCGCCGTGCGCTCGGCGCGCGACATCCCATCACCATCATCTCCGAACAGGTCTCCGACGTGTTCGTTGCGATGGGCTGGGAGATCGCCGAGGGACCGGAAGTCGAAACCGAGCACTACAACTTCGACGCACTGAACTTCTTGCCCGACCACCCGGCCCGGACGATGCAGGACACGTTTCACATCGCGCCCGAGGGTTCGAGGCAGGTGTTGCGCACGCACACCTCCCCGGTGCAGGTCCGCACGATGCTCAGCCGGGACATCCCGATATACGTGGTGTGTCCCGGGCGTACCTTCCGCACGGACGAACTCGACGCCACCCACACCCCGGTGTTCTCGCAGATCGAGGGACTCGCGGTCGACAAGGGCCTGACGATGGCGCACCTCAAGGGCACGCTCGACGCCTTCGCCCGTGCCCTGTTCGGTCCGGAGACCACTACCCGGATGCGGCCGAACTACTTCCCGTTCACCGAACCGTCCGCCGAGGTCGACGTGTGGTTCCCGAACAAGAAGGGCGGCGCAGGCTGGGTCGAGTGGGGTGGCTGCGGAATGGTCAACCCCAATGTGCTCCGCGCGAGCGGTATCGACCCCGATGTGTACGGCGGATTCGCGTTCGGCATGGGCCTCGAACGCACCCTGCAGTTCCGCAACGGTATCTCCGACATGCGCGACATCGTCGAAGGCGACATCCGCTTCACCCTTCCCTTCGGGGTGCAGGGCTGACGCCCTGACCCCTGACCGACGGGATCCGGCGCCGATGCCCTGACCCGTGACCGACATCGAACGAGAAAGCTGAGCTCAAGTGCGAGTAGCGCAATCCTGGCTGGCGGAAATCCTGCAGCGCGCCACCCCCGAGTGGAACGTCACCCCGGAGGAACTCGACGCAGGCTTCGTCCGGGTCGGTCTCGAGGTCGAGGACATCGAGACCCTGGGGCGCGTCGCCCATCTCGTCATCGGACGTGTCGTGGAGATCACCGAACTCGAGGGCTTCAAGAAGCCCATTCGGTTCTGCCAGGTCGACGTCGGTGAAGACGTCCCCCGCGGCATCGTGTGCGGTGCCCGTAATTTCGCGGTAGGCGACCTCATCGTCGCCGCGTTGCCCGGCGCGGTGCTCCCGGGCGGGTTCGCCATTGCGTCGCGCAAGACGTACGGCCACGTGTCCGACGGCATGATCTGCTCGGTCGCCGAACTCGGCATCGGCAAGGACCATTCCGGCATTCTCGTCCTCGAGCCGGGATCCGGAGAGCCCGGTGACGACGCGAACGACCTGCTCGGACTCGGCGACACCGTGATCGAGCTCAACATCACCCCCGACCGCGGCTACTGTTTCTCCCTGCGCGGCCTCACCCGTGAACTCGCGTGTGGTTTCGACCTCGAGTTCATCGATCCGGCCCAGATCCCGTCGCTGCCGTCCGATGGCGGACAGAGCTACCCGATCCGGCTCGAACCGGAAGCAGGAGCGACGCGATTCGCGGCGCGGAAGGTTACCGGTATCGACCCCACCGCGGTCACGCCGTGGTGGATGCAGCGTCGCCTGCACACCGCTGGGGTCCGCCCGATCTCACCGGCCGTAGACGTCACCAACTACGTGATGCTCGAACTGGGCCAGCCCCTGCACGCGTTCGACGCCGCGACCTTGCAGGGCGAGATCGTCATCCGTCGCGCTGTAGCGGGGGAGAAGCTCACCACGCTCGACGGGGTGGAACGCGTGCTCGATCCCGAGGACGTCGTCATCACCGACGACAGCGGTGTCATCTCCCTCGCCGGAATCATGGGCGGCGCCACCACCGAGGTCGGGGACGACACCACCGACATCCTCCTCGAGGCTGCGACCTGGGATCCGCTTGCGGTCTTTCGTGGCAACCGCCGGCACAAGCTCAGCAGCGAGGCAGGCAAACGCTTCGAGCGCACCGTCGACCCCGAGGTTGCGCTCGCGGCGCTCGATCGTGCGGCGTCGCTGCTCACCTCGATCGCGGGCGGTCGTGTCGAGCCGACGCTGACCGACATCTCCGTGCCGACCGAGAGCGTCTCGATCCGCATGGACATCGACCTTCCCGATCGCACCGCCGGTGTCGGCTACGCGAACGGCACCGCCGCACGTCGACTCACACAGATCGGGTGTGCCGTCGAGGTCGGTGTCGCTGACGATGGGAAGGGCCAGTTGGTCGTCGCGCCTCCGTCGTGGCGTCCCGATCTGCGCCAGCCCGCGGATCTCGTCGAGGAGGTCCTCCGTCTCGAAGGACTCGAACAGATCCCGTCTGTCGTTCCCGCCGCGCCCGCGGGACGCGGACTGACCCCGAGCCAGCGTCGTCGTCGCGCGGTGGGACGTGCGCTCGCTTCCGACGGATACATCGAGGTCCTCGCTCCGGTCTTTCTGCCCGCGGGCGTGTTCGACACGTGGGGGCTGGGCGCCGAAGACCCGCGCCGCACCACCACCAAGGTCCTCAACCCGCTCGAGTCGGATCGACCCGAGTTGGCGACAACGCTGCTGCCGGGCCTGCTGGAAGTACTTTCGCGCAACGTGTCGCGCGGACAGCGTGACGTCGCGCTGTTCTCGATCGCGCAGGTGGTCCACCCCGGCCCCGAGACGACCTCGGTCGCGGCGCTTCCCGTCGATCGGCGCCCCACCGACGACGAGATCGCACTCCTGGAACGGTCCCTGCCTGAGCAACCCGTGCATATCGGCGGTGTCCTGTCCGGTTTGCGGGAGCCCGCAGGCCCCTGGGGCCCCGGCCGGGTCTCCGACGCGGCCGACGCGTTTGCGGCAGCCGAGACCGTTGCCCGGGCTGCGGGCGTGCAACTCGAGCGTCGGGCAGCGCAGTACCTGCCGTGGCACCCGGGCCGTTGCGCGGAACTGCTCGTCGACGGGGTCGTCGTCGGTCATGCCGGTGAACTTCACCCGGCCGTCGTCGAACGGTCCGGGCTCCCCGCCCGGACGTGCGCCTTCGAGCTGAATCTCGATGCGCTGCCGATCGTGGAGTTGCTGCCTGCCCCCATCGTGTCGCCATTCCCCGCAGTTCTGCAGGACGTCGCGGTCGTTGTCGCCGACGAGGTGCCTGCTGCGCGAGTGGAAGCGGCCCTGCGTAGCGGTGGCGGCGAATTGCTCGAGGACATCCGGTTGTTCGATGTCTTCACAGGTTCGCAAGTGGGCGACGGACGAAAGTCACTCGCCTTCGCGCTGCGGTTCCGTGCGTACGACCGCACCCTCACCGAGGATGAGGCGAGCGCGGCTCGCGACTCCGCTGTCGCTGCTGCCTCGGCCGCAGTAGGAGCGGAACTTCGCGGCTGACGCGGCAGCGGCGGGCGGGTGCGCGACGTAGCCTGAGGAGATGAGCACGCACGAATCGTCCCCAGAGCGCGTACCGGATCCCGACAGTCCGGAGGAACCGGTACCGGATGTGACACCGGCGGGGCCCGACACGCCGTCGGTGCCCGATGTACCGCCCGGTCCATCGATACCCGACGTTCCACCTATCGATCCGGAACCATCGCCCGATCCCGACATCACACCGACCGGGACACGAGCGCCGACGATCGAGGAGGTGACCGGGTACACGGAGGGCGGGGTACCGACCTTCGACTCGGTGCGCGACAAGATCGAGCGGCGAGCCGGTACAGCGACCGGCATGGAGGAGCTGGCCCACGAGAGTGCCGCGGGACGGAGCCTCGATGAGCAGTACGAGGAGCACAGGAAGGCCGCGGCCGACAGATTGGACGAGATCCGGCAGTCGATGAAGAAGACCTGATCGGGGAAAGCCCGGTATGGGAACCCAGTGATGAAATAATTTGCATGAGCGTGCATAATCAATCGCATGGGTAACTCACCGGCATTCACAGCGACACCGCAGTCGCCACTCCGGGTCGCAGTAGCGGGCGCCAGCGGCTACGCGGGTGGCGAGGTCCTACGCCTGCTTCTCGCGCATCCCGCCTACCTGGACGGATCCCTCGTCATCGGTGCACTGACCGCGGGTGGCAACGCGGGCGCCGCCCTGCGCGAGTTCCATCCGCACCTGCACCCGCTCGCGGAGCGAGTGCTGGCGCCGACCGACCTCGACTCGCTTGCCGGTCACGACGTCGTCTTCCTCGGGTTGCCGCACGGCCACTCCGCCGCGCTCGCCGAGCAACTGCCCGGTACTACTGTCGTGATCGACTGCGGCGCAGACTTCCGGCTCGAGGACTCCGACGACTGGCAACGCTGGTACGGAACCGACCATGCAGGCACCTGGCCCTACGGACTTCCGGAACTCGCCGGAAAGCGGGAGCAGCTCACCGGCGCCACCCGCATTGCGGTCCCCGGCTGCTACCCGACGTCCGCGACACTCGCGCTGGCCCCGGCCGTCGCTGCAGGCATCGTCGAACCGGCAGTCCGGATCGTGGCGGTCTCCGGAACCTCCGGCGCAGGCAAGTCCCCTCGAGTCGACCTGCTCGGTTCCGAAGTGATGGGCTCGGCGCGCGCCTACGGCGTCGCGGGCGCACACCGGCACACGCCGGAGATCAAACAGAATCTGTCCGCGCTCGCAGGCGCACCGGTGACGGTCTCGTTCACCCCCGTGCTGGCCCCGATGCCGCGCGGGATCCTGGCCACGTGCACCGCCCCGACCACAGCGTCGATCGCAGAGGTGCGCGCCGTATACGAAAAGGCCTATTCCGACGAACCATTCGTGCATCTGCTTCCCGACGGCGTGCTACCCGCGACCGGCGCCGTCGTCGGATCCAACGCCGTGCAGATCTCGGTCACCGTCGACACCGACGCCGGACTTCTGGTCGCAATCGCCGCGATCGACAATCTCACCAAGGGCACCGCAGGCGGTGCCGTCCAATCCATGAACCTTGCCGTCGGTCTACCCGAGACCGCGGGCCTGCCCACAGTGGGAGTTGCACCGTGACCGAGAGCACCGACAAGCACGCAGACCACGTCTACAGCGACGCGGTCGACATCGCTGGGGGACGGCTCATCCGCAGCCAGGGCGTCACCAGCCCCGCCGGATTCCGCGCCGCAGGAATTCCCGCAGGTATCAAGGTCTCCGGCAGGCCCGATCTCGCGCTCGTGTTCAACGAAGGCCCCGACCTCACTGCCGCCGGTGTGTTCACGGCAAACAAGGTCAAGGCCGCACCCGTCCTGTGGTCCCAGCAGGTGCTGGCCTCGCACGCATTACGCGCCGTGGTCCTCAACTCCGGGGGAGCCAACGCATGCACCGGACCCGGCGGATTCCAGGACACCCATGCCACCGCCGAAGCCGTCGCCGAGGCGCTGAGCAACTGGGGTACCGAGACCGGCGCCGGCGAGGTCGCCGTGTGCTCGACCGGACTCATCGGCGACCGATTGCCCATGGACAAGGTGCTCTCCGGCGTCCAGGACATCGTGCACGAACTTGCCGGTGGCATCTCCGGGGGTACCGACGCCGCCTACGCCATCATGACCACCGACACCGTGCCCAAGCAGGCTGCTCTGCATCACGCCGACAAGTGGAATGTGGGTGGCATGGCGAAGGGCGCGGGCATGCTGGCACCTGCGCTTGCCACCATGCTGTGCGTGGTGACCACCGACGCCGTCGCCACCGCCGAACAGCTCAGCCGAGCGCTGCGCGGCGCGACCCGCATGACATTCGACCGACTCGACATCGACGGTGCCACCAGTACCAACGACACGGTCCTGCTCCTCGCATCCGGCGCCAGCGGTGTGAGCCCGACGCAGAACGAACTCGATGCTGCCGTCCTCGCGGTATGTGACGACCTGGCAGCGCAGATGATGGCCGACGCCGAAGGCGTCACCAAGCGCGTCATCGTCACGGTGCGCGGTGCCGCTTCCGAGGCCCATGCCCTGATCGGCGCCCGCACGGTTGCCCGCGACAGCCTGGTCAAGACCGCGCTTTTCGGCTCCGATCCCAACTGGGGCCGTGTCCTCGCTGCGATCGGCATCGCCCCCATCGAACTCGACCCCGACAAGATCTCGGTGACTTTCAACGGCAGCCCGGTGTGCATCGACGGAGTCGGCGCTCCCGGCGCCCGTGAGGTGGACCTGTCCGGCATCGACATCGCGTTGGAGATCGACCTCGGTGTCGGCGACGCCGAAGCCTCCATCCGTACCACCGACCTCTCGCACGCCTACGTGGAAGAGAACTCGGCCTACTCGTCCTGATCGAGCGGCCCCCAGATCACCGGTCGATACAGGAGACCCCATGACCGACGACCTCATCGCGAGCCTGACCTCGCACCAGAAGGCGTTCGTACTCGCCGAAGCTCTGCCGTGGCTGCAGAAATTCCGCGACAAGATCGTCGTCGTCAAATACGGCGGCAACGCCATGACCGACGGCGCCCTCAAAGTTGCGTTCGCTGCCGACATGGCGTTCCTGCGCACCGTCGGCATACATCCGGTGGTGGTGCACGGCGGGGGCCCACAGATCAACACCATGCTGAAGCGGCTAGGCATGGAAGGCGAGTTTCGCGGCGGTTTCCGGGTGACCACCCCCGACGTCATGGATGTCGTACGCATGGTGCTGTTCGGACAGGTCGGCCGCGAACTCGTCGGCCTGATCAACAGCCACGGGCCCTACGCGGTCGGGATCTCCGGTGAGGACGCGCAGCTGTTCACCGCGACCCGGCGCACCGTCCTGGTAGACGGAACCGATACCGACATCGGGCTCGTCGGCGACGTCACCACCGTCGACCCCGCGGCGGTGCTCGACCTCATTGCGGCAGGACGCATCCCCGTAGTGTCGACCATCGCGCCCGACGCGGACGGCGTCGTGCACAACATCAACGCCGACACCGCGGCCGCAGCCCTCGCCGAAGCGCTCGGCGCGGAGAAACTCGTCGTCCTCACCGACGTCGAAGGTCTCTACACCGACTGGCCGGACCGTAGCTCGCTCACCTCGTCGATCGACACTGTCGCACTCGAGGCGCTCCTTCCGTCCCTCGACTCCGGGATGGTCCCGAAAATGGAGGCGTGCCTGCGCGCCGTACAGGGCGGAGTTCCCAGCGCGCACGTCATCGACGGGCGCCAGCCGCACTCCGTCCTGCTCGAACTGTTCACCGAAGAAGGTATCGGCACCATGGTGGTGCCTGCCCACGACCAGGAAGGCGCCGCATGACCGGCACGTCCGAGCTCCAGCAGCGCTGGGCCGGCTCACTCATGAACAACTACGGGGTGCCCAAGGTCGCGCTCGTCGCGGGCGACGGCGCCGTCCTCACCGACGCCGACGGTAAGCAGTATCTCGATCTGCTCGGCGGCATCGCAGTCAACAGCCTCGGTCACCGCCACCCGGCCGTCATCGAGGCCGTCACCGCGCAGCTGGGCCAACTCGGGCACGTGTCGAATCTGTATGCCTCTCAGCCGGTTCTCGACCTCGCCGAACAACTCCTCGGACGCTGGGGGCACCCGGGTCGCGCGTTCTTCTGCAACTCCGGGACCGAAGCCAACGAAGCCGCGTTCAAGATTGCGCGGCTCACCGGCCGTCCCAAGATCATCGCCGCCGAGAAGGCATTTCACGGTCGTACGATGGGTGCCCTTGCACTCACGGGTCAACCTGACAAGCGCGCACCGTTCGAACCGATGCCGGCAGGCGTGGAATTCGTTCCCTACGGCGACCTCGACGCACTCGCCGCCGCGATCGACGACACCACCGCCGCCGTGTTCCTCGAACCGATCATGGGTGAGTCGGGCGTCGTCGTACCGCCCGAGGGATACTTGGCAGGTGCTCGTCGCCTCACCTCCGAACACGGCGCGCTGCTCGTGCTCGACGAAGTGCAGACCGGCATCGGCCGCACCGGCACCTTCTTCGCGCATCAGGCGGCAGGAATCGTCCCCGATGTGATGACGCTTGCCAAGGGACTCGGCGGAGGCCTCCCCATCGGCGCGGTCCTCGCAACCGGATCCGCCGCCGATCTGCTCACCCCGGGCAAGCACGGCACCACCTTCGGCGGCAATCCAGTGTGCGCTGCTGCGGCGCTCGCCGTGCTGCGCACCATCGACGAACAGAATCTGCTCGCCCACGTCGATTCGGTGGGCAAGGCGCTCTCCGCCGGAATCGAAGAACTCGGTCATCCGCTCGTGGATCACGTGCGCGGTTCGGGCCTGCTTCTCGGCATCGTGCTCACCGGCACCAAGGCCGGTGCTGTCGAAGCCGCCGCGCGCGACGCCGGGTACCTGATCAACGCGGCCGCAGCCGATGTGATTCGTCTCGCGCCGCCGCTCATCCTCACCCAAGAGCAGGCGGACGGATTCGTCACCGCACTGCCAGGCATCCTCGACACCGCATCCCAGGAAGGGGGCCGGTGACCATGGTCAGACATTTCCTCCGCGACGACGATCTCACCCCGGCGGAACAGAACGAAGTCCTCGAACTCGCCGCAGAGTTGAAGAAGAATCCGCTCTCGCGTCGCCCACTCGAAGGCCCGTACAGCGTCGCTGTCCTCTTCGACAAGACGTCCACACGGACCCGCTTCTCGTTCGATGCGGGCATCGCACAACTCGGCGGACACGCGATCGTCGTCGATGCGGGCGCCACCCAGATCGGCAAGGGCGAAACCCTCGACGACACTGCGCGCATGTTCTCCCGCTTCACGAAGGCGGTGGTCTGGCGCACGTACGGTCAGGACCGTATCGAGACGCTCGCCACTCACTCCGACGTGCCCGTGGTCAATGCGCTCACCGACACCTTCCACCCTTGCCAGGTTCTCGCAGACCTGCAAACCATCCGCGAGCACAAGGGCAGCACCGCAGGCCTGAAGATGACCTACTTCGGTGACGGCGCCAACAACATGGCGCACTCGCTGATGCTCGGCGGCGTCACCGCGGGCATGCACGTCACCGTCGCCACCCCAGAAGGGTTCGCCCCCGACCCGGATGTCGTCGAGGCCACCCGTGTCCGTGCCGAGCAGACCGGCGGAAGCATCACGATCACCGGTGAGCCGCGGGCCGCGGCGGAGGATGTCGACGTCCTCGTCACCGACACCTGGGTGTCCATGGGACAGGAGAACGACGGCCTCGACCGAGAGGCGGTGTTTCGGCCGTTCCAGCTGAACGACGAGATCGTCGCACTGTCGAAGTCCGACTCGATCGTGTTGCACTGCCTTCCCGCCTACCGGGGCAAAGAGATCACAGCCGAGGTCATCGACGGTCCCCGCGCGGTCGTGTGGGACGAAGCGGAGAATCGTCTGCACGCGCAGAAAGCACTGCTCGTGTGGCTGCTCGAACAGAGCCGGAGCTGACGATGAGCACCGCGCCCGACCGAGACGACATTGCGGTGAGCGCTCCGACTCGGGCGGCCCGGCAAGCACGCATCATCGCGTTGTTGGCCGCACGCGCGGTGCGCAGTCACACCGAGCTCGCGGCCATGCTTGCCGATGAGGGCATCGAAGTTTCGACCGCCACGCTCTCCCGTGATCTCGAGGAACTCGGAGCCGTCAAGCTCCGGGCGGCCGACGGGGGAGCAGGCGTGTATGTCGTCCCTGAGGACGGAAGTCCGGTCCGCGGCGTCACGGGTGGCACCGACCGACTGTCGAAACTTCTCGGCGAACTGCTCGTGTCGACCGACTCGAGCGGCAACATCGCGGTGCTTCGTACCCCTCCCGGAGCAGCGCACTATCTGGCCAGTGCACTCGATCGTGCATCATTACCGGAAGTGGTCGGCACGATCGCGGGTGACGACACCATCGCTGTGATCGCCCGGGAACCGAACACCGGAGCCGACCTGGCTGCGAAAATCGAATCACTCGCCTGACCTACCACTGATCGACAGACGTCAAAGACAAGAAAGATAAGAAGGAGCACAATCACCATGGCCGATCGCGTCGTACTCGCCTACTCGGGCGGGCTGGACACCTCCGTTGCCATCAGCTGGATCGGCAAGGAGACCGGCAAGGAGGTCGTCGCCGTCGCCATCGATCTCGGCCAGGGCGGCGAGGACATGGAGGTCGTGCGTCAGCGCGCCCTCGACTGCGGGGCTGTCGAATCCGTGGTCGTCGATGCCAAGGACGAGTTCGCGACCGAGTACTGCCTGCCGACCGTGCAGGCCAATGCTCTGTACATGGACCGCTACCCATTGGTGTCTGCGATCAGCCGTCCGCTGATCGTCAAGCACATCGTGCAGGCTGCACGGGAGCACGGCGGCACCATCGTGTCGCACGGCTGCACAGGCAAGGGCAACGATCAGGTTCGATTCGAGGTCGGCTTCGGCGCCCTCGCTCCCGACCTGCAGGTCATCGCGCCCGTCCGCGACTACGCCTGGACCCGTGAGAAGGCGATCGCGTTCGCTGGTGAGCACGGCCTGCCGATCAACGTGACGAAGAAGTCTCCGTTCTCGATCGATCAGAACGTGTGGGGTCGCGCTGTCGAGACCGGCTTCCTCGAAGACCTGTGGAACGCTCCGACCAAGGACGTCTACGACTACACCGAAGACCCGACCCTCAACTGGCAGGCCCCCGACGAGGTCATCATCAGCTTCGAAGCGGGACGTCCTGTCGCCATCGACGGCAAGCACGTCACCACACTCGAAGCGATCCAGCAGCTCAACAAGCGTGCCGGTGCCCAGGGTGTGGGCAGACTCGACATGGTCGAGGACCGTCTCGTCGGCATCAAGAGCCGTGAGATCTACGAGGCTCCCGGCGCGATCGCGTTGATCACGGCTCATCAGGAGCTCGAGCACGTCACTCTCGAACGCGAGCTCGGCCGCTACAAGCGTCGCGTCGAAGAGCGGTGGAGCGAGCTCGTCTACGACGGCCTGTGGTTCTCCCCGCTCAAGTACGCGCTCGACGCATTCGTCGAGAAGACGCAGGAACGCGTCACCGGCGACATCCGAATGGTCATGCACGGCGGTCATATCTCGGTCAACGGTCGCCGCAGCCCCGAGTCGCTGTACGACTTCAACCTCGCCACCTACGACGAGGGGGACAGCTTCGACCAGTCGAACGCCAAGGGCTTCGTGCAGATCCACGGCCTCTCCTCGAAGGTCGCGGCCAAGCGCGATCTGGGCCTGTAACAATGACTCAGGCTCACGGCACCAACGAAGGTGCCCTGTGGGGCGGCCGGTTCGAATCGGGACCGGCCGCCGCCATGGCGGCTCTGAGCAAGTCCACGCACTTCGACTGGGTGCTTGCCCCGTACGACGTGCGCGCCTCGCAGGCCCATGCGAAGGTCCTGCACCGTGCGGGGTTGCTGACCGAGTCCGATCTGGCGACGATGCTCGACGGTCTCGAACAGCTCGCCACGGACGTCGCCTCAGGGGCGTTCACCCCGGCAGAATCCGACGAGGACGTCCACGGTGCGCTCGAACGCGGACTCATCGAGCGCGTCGGTCCCGAGATCGGTGGGCGGCTGCGGGCGGGACGGTCGCGAAACGACCAGGTCGCCACGTTGTTCCGGATGTGGCTCCGAGACGCGGCCCGGCGTATCGGCGACGGAGTTCTCGACGTCGTGGAGGCGATCGCCGGGCAGGCTGCGGCGCACCCGGACGCGATCATGCCGGGCAAGACGCACCTGCAGGCCGCGCAGCCTGTGCTCCTTGCACACCACCTGCTCGCGCACGCGCATCCGCTGCTGCGAGACGTCGACCGCGTGCGCGATTTCGACAAGCGCGCTGCCGTGTCGCCATACGGGTCGGGCGCGCTGGCGGGGTCGTCGCTAGGGCTGGACCCGGATGCGATCGCCGAGGATCTCGGGTTCGACTCCGCTGCGAACAACTCGATCGACGCGACCAGTTCGCGCGACTTCGCGGCCGAGGCTGCGTTCGTGTTCGCGCAGATCGCGGTCGACCTATCGCGGATGGCGGAAGAGGTGATCCTCTGGAGCACACCCGAATTCCGGTACGTCACACTCGCCGACGCATGGTCAACAGGGTCGTCGATCATGCCGCAGAAGAAAAACCCCGATGTGTCCGAGCTCACGCGCGGAAAAGCCGGGCGTCTGATCGGCAACCTCACCGGTCTGCTGGCCACGCTCAAGGCACAACCGCTCGCCTACAACCGAGACCTCCAAGAAGACAAGGAACCGGTCTTCGATTCGGTTGCGCAACTCGAGTTGTTGCTGCCCGCCATCACCGGGCTGATAGCGACACTGACGTTCCACACCGACCGCATGGCAGAACTCGCACCGGCCGGTTTCACCCTCGCGACCGACATCGCGGAGTGGATGGTCCGGCAGGGCGTGCCCTTCCGGGTTGCACACGAAGCGGCCGGGGCGTGCGTACGTGTCGCAGAAGCACGTGGTGTCGGACTCGATGAGCTCACTGACGACGAGCTCGCTGCGGTCGATCCCGCCCTCACTCCTTCTGTCCGTGAGGTGCTCACGGTCGAGGGATCGGTGGCCTCGAGGAATGCGCGCGGCGGCACGGCAGGTGTCCGCGTCGCCGAGCAGCTCGACGACGTGCGGGCCGAAACGCAGAACCTGCGCTCGTGGGTGCGCGCCTGACCGAGTAGAGCTCGGACCACGATCTGTTGCCATCGGGCGACACTTCGTGGGGCACCACCGACAGGGGCGGGCCGTGTGGCACTCTGAGACCGTGAACCGGGACGTCGGACGCCAGGTGGAGGGGGCGGTAGGTGGAACTCAGTTCTGACGCGGTGATCGGGTCCCTGCGGCGCATCATTGCCACGGCACAGAACGGTCTCGAGGTGGTCCGTTTCGGCGGCCTGGAATCGGGGGCAACGCCGTCTCCGTTCCAGGTCGTCGTGCGTACCCCGATGTACCGGCTCCGTCGGTACTTTCCCGAAGCCGACACCGCCCGCTCAGGAATTCCGATCGTGCTCGTGCCTCCGATGATGATGGCGGCTGATGTGTACGACGTCACCCCCGACGCGGGTGCTGTCGGGATGCTGCAGTCGCTGGGACTGGACCCGTGGGTAGTCGATTTCGGGTCGCCCGACCAAGAAGAAGGCGGGTGGGGACGCACGCTGACCGATCACATCGTGGCCCTCGACGACATCATCGATCGGGTCCACGAGTACACGGGTCGCGACGTCCACCTGTCCGGGTACTCGCAGGGCGGAATGTTCTGTTATCAGGCTGCGGCATACCGGCGGAGCCGCAACATCGCGAGCCTCGTGACGTTCGGGAGCCCCGTCGACACCCTGGCAGCGCTCCCATTCGGTATTCCCGATGCCCTCGCGGTCAGATCCGCGGACTTCCTGGCCGACCACGTATTCAACCGGCTTGCGATCTCGGGCTGGATGGCGCGCACCGGCTTCCAGTTCCTCGATCCCGTCAAGACCGTACGCTCACGCATCGACTTCCTCATGCAGTTGCACGACCGTGAGGCACTCCTTCCGCGTGAACCGCAGCGCAGGTTCCTCGATACGGAAGGTTGGGTGGCATGGTCGGGGCCGGCCGTCGCAGAACTGCTGCGGCAGTTCATCGCGCACAACCGGATGATGAGCGGCGGGTTCGTGATCAACGACCGCGCGGTCAGTCTCGCTGAGATCACCTGCCCGATACTCGCTTTCGTCGGTGAGGTCGACGACATCGGCCAACCGCTCGCGGTTCGAGGCATCCGCAAGGCCGCGCCTCGCGCCGACGTGTACGAGTATTCGCTGCGCGCGGGTCATTTCGGTCTCGTCGTGGGATCGGTTGCTGCACAACAGACGTGGCCGGCTGTGAGTGAATGGGTGCACTGGCGTGACGGCCAATCGGACCGGCCCGTCGGAGTGGTTCCGATGGAAACGCCGAATCCGCACGGAGAAGACGAGACCGGTGTGACAATCGGTAATCGCATCACTCACACAGCCACGACGATCGCCGAGGTGGGTACCGAACTCGTCGAAGGCGTCGCAGACATCGCCGTCGGCGCTGTACGGGGTGCCCGCGAACTGTCGGGGGAAGCGATACGTGCTCTACCGCGGCTTGCTCGGTTGCGGCAACTCCAATCCCACACTCGTGTCTCTGTCGGAGGATTGCTCGCCGAACAGGGCAGCAAGGCCGCTCAACGCGAGTGCTTCATCTACGACGACCGCGTGTACACGTACGCGGTCGTCAACGCTCGGATCGACGCCATCGTCCTCGGTCTCGTCAGTTGTGGAATCCGCCCGGCCATGCACGTCGGCATCCTGATGGGAACTCGTCCCAGCGCTATGGCGGCAGTTGCTGCGGTGTCGCGGCTCGGCGGGGTGTCGGTGATGCTGGCCCCTGGTCCGGACCTCGCCGAGGCCATCAGGCTCGGCGCCGTCGAGAAGGTCATCACCGATCCGGAGAACCTCGACCGCGCCGCCGCTACCGGTCTGCCCGCGCTGGTCCTCGGCGGTGGCGACGTTCGCGACCTGGATGTTCCGCCCGGTGCTGACGTCGTCGATCTCGAACGGCTCGACGTGTCGGCCGTGGAGCTGCCGGGCTGGTACGTGCCGAATCCAGGGCTCGCTCGCGAACTGGCGTTCATACTGTTCACGGGTAGCGGCGACGCACTCGAGATGAAGCGGATCACGAATCACCGGTGGGCGTTGTCGGCCTTCGGCACTGCGACCGCAGCGGCCCTCGACCGCGGCGACACCATGTATTGCCTTGCACCTCTGTATCATTCGTCGGGTTTGCTGGTCGGGCTCGGGGGAGCTCTTGCGGGTGGCGCCCGAATCGCTCTGTCGCGGGAATTGGACCCGGCGCGGTTCCGCGAGGAGATCCACCGCTACGGGGTGACGGTGGTGACCTACACCTGGTCGATGCTCCACACTGTCCTCGGCAGCTCCTCCTGGCACTCCGACGATATCCATCCCATCCGATTGTTCCTCGGGTCCGGTATGACACCGGGCCTGTGGCGGCGCACCCTGGAGCGATTCGCGCCGGCGCGGGTCCTCGAGTTCTACGCGTCGACCGAGGGCGACATCGTGCTGGCGAATGTGTCCGGGGCCAAGATCGGTTCGAAAGGGCGTCCCTTGCCAGGCAGCGCCGAGGTCCGACTGGCTGCCTACGACGCGATTGCCGGACGACTTGTCGAGGGCGACCGCGGGTTCGTCCGTGAATGTGACTCCGATGAAGTCGGGTTGCTGCTCGGCCGACGGGGTCACTCGGCGGAAAGCCTCACCGCAGTGATGCGGGGTGTGTTCGAGCCGGGCGACAGTTGGGTCCCTACCGACAATCTGTTCCGGCGCGATGCCGACGGGGACTTCTGGCTCCTCGACAACAAGCGTTCGGTCATCGTGACACCGCACGGCCCGGTCTATGCGCAGCCGGTCGTCGATGTTCTCGGCAGTCTCCCGCGCGTCGACCTCGCAGTGTCGTACGGAGTGTCCGTCGGCCACGCCGATATCGCAGTGGCGGCAATCACGCTCCGCGAGAACCGGGCGCCGACCGCGTCCGAGATCACAGTGGCCCTCGACGCCCTGCCGGTCGACGAGCGACCGGATCTGGTTCATGTGGTTGCGGAGATAGCTCTCGGACCGTCGTATCGCCCGGTCACCGAGGTTCTGCATGCACGAGGGTTACCTGCTCCCAGCGTCCGGTCCTGGTATGCAGACCCCGCGACGGGGGCGTACCGACGGTTCACCAAGGCGGTATGGACGAAGTGGACGTCGGGCACGGACCGCTCCGGCCCGGTCGCGCGGTAGCCTGAGCGCGTTCACCACCAACCGTCGAGAGGACCTCCGTGGCCGTCGATCCCACACTGTTGAGCATCCTGGCCTGCCCGCAGGACAAGGGTCCGCTTCTGCTAGTCGACGACACGGTGCTGTACAACCCCAGGCTGCGCCGCGCCTATCCCATCGAGAACGGAATTCCGGTTCTGCTCGTCGACGATGCACGTGACGTCTCCGACGCCGAGCACGAGGATTTCGTCGCGCGCGGTGTCGCCGGGTGGGTGGCGAGCTGAGCTCGGACCGCCTCTCGGCTCTCGATCCGGTTGCTGCAGCGCGCGCCGTGCTGACTGCTCACATCAGAGTTGGCGAGGTGACACTGCGTGTTACCGAGGTCGAGGCCTACGGCGGACCCGAAGACAGCCCGTGGCCGGATCCGGCCGCGCATTCGTACCGGGGCCCGACCGGTCGCAATCGAGTCATGTTCGGTCCTGCCGGACACCTGTACGTCTATCGGAGCTACGGAATCCATCACTGCGCGAACATCTCGGTCGGTGCCCCCGGCGTGGCGTCCGCGGTGCTGTTGCGCGGTGCCGAAGTGCTCACCGGTGAAACCGCAGTACGGACTCGGCGGACGCCCGGCACCCCCGTGGAGAATCTCGCTCGGGGCCCGGGAAATCTTGCGCAAGCACTCGGGCTGACCCTCGAGGACAACGGTCTGGATGTATTCGCGCCGGGTGCGCGGGTATCGGTCACCCTCGCCGAAGTGGTGACACAGGTGGAGGCGGGACCGAGGGTGGGAATCAGCGTCGCTGCGGACCGGCCGTGGCGGTTCTGGATCCGCGGTGGGGTCGGCGTCTCCGCATACCGAAGGAGCCCACGCGCTCCGATCCTCTGAGCCGTAGTGGGATGATCGAACGGTGACTGAGCAAATTCTGGACGAACTGACCTGGCGCGGGCTCATTGCCCAATCGACCGATCTCGACGCACTTCGACGGGACCTCGATGCAGGTCCGGTCACGCTCTACGCCGGATTCGATCCCACGGGGCCGAGCCTGCACGCAGGTCATCTCGTGCCGCTCCTCGCACTCAAGCGCTTCCAGCGAGCCGGACATCGGCCGATCGTGCTCGCCGGGGGTGCGACGGGCATGATCGGCGATCCACGCGACGTGGGGGAGCGGACCATGCAGTCCGCCGATACAGTCGCCGATTGGTCTGATCGCATCCGTGGCCAACTCGAACGGTTCGTCGATTTCGGGGACCCGGACACCGGCGCGGTAGTGGTGAACAATCTCGACTGGACGGGCCAGCTCAGTGTCGTCGATTTCCTGCGTGATGTCGGTAAACACTTCTCCGTCAATGTCATGCTCGCGCGCGACACGGTCAAGCGCCGCCTCGAGGGCGACGGAATCTCGTACACGGAATTCAGTTACATGCTGCTCCAGGCCAACGACTACGTCGAACTTCGCCGCAAACACGGGTGCGTGCTCCAGGTCGGTGGCTCCGATCAGTGGGGCAACATCATCGCGGGTGTCGAACTGAACCGGCGCACCGACGGAGCCTCGGTGCATGCCTTGACCGTTCCGCTCGTGACCTCTTCGGACGGCAAGAAGTTCGGAAAGTCGACCGGCGGTGGAAGCCTGTGGCTCGACCCGGCTATGACGAGCCCGTACGCGTGGTACCAGTACTTCGTCAACGCGGCAGACGCCGACGTCATGAAGTACCTGCGATGGTTCACATTCCTCTCACGGGACGAACTGGCCGAGCTCGAGACCGCGACCGCCGAACGTCCCCACGCACGCGAGGCCCAGAAGCGTCTCGCAGCAGAGATGACGACCCTCGTCCACGGTGAAGCGAACACTCACGCGGTCGAACACGCCAGCCGGGCATTGTTCGGGCGCGGCGAACTCGCGGAGCTCGACGAGGGGACGCTGGCTGCCGCGTTGACAGAGGCTTCGGTAGCCGAGGTCCGAGCCGGCGATCCGAACACCATCGTCGACCTTCTGGTCGCAACGGAACTGTGTGAGAGCAAGGGGGCGGCTCGACGGACCGTCAAGGAGGGCGGTGCGTCGGTCAACAACGTCCGCGTCTCCAGCGAGGACTGGACGCCGTCGGGCAACGATCTACTCCATGGCGAGTGGATGGTCGTACGTCGCGGCAAACGGAACTTCGCCGGTGTGCGCGTCGTGCAGAGCTGACAACGTAGCGGCGCCACCGCTGTCAGGGCGTCTACCAGGCGATTTGACGCTCTGTTAGCGGTGGCGTAACTTTGTCGTTGTTCGAGCGACAGGGACACCAACCCGAGCTGAGAGGGTCGGGGATATGGTAATGTTCAGGTCCGCAAGAACAATCACAGCAGGAACAGAACGAGGGTTTGCACCCTGTATGCTGGCTGTGATAGGTTGGAACGGTTGCCCCGGAGCTGGTTGAAGCAAGTTCGAACAGCGATGGTGTGTGCGTGTTCTTTGAGAACTCAACAGTGTGCCGATGAATGTCAGTGCCAATTATTTTGGTGCGATCGCCGATGATGTTCGGTGGTCGAATTTGCTGATCATCACATTCTTCCGTCTGTGGTGGTCAGTGTTTTGCTAGTTTGAGTTTTTTTGCTAGTGATTTGGCTCGATGTCTTTGACTGATCAGCCCTTCGGGGTTTTGATTATGAGTCTTTAACGGAGAGTTTGATCCTGGCTCAGGACGAACGCTGGCGGCGTGCTTAACACATGCAAGTCGAACGATGAAGCCCAGCTTGCTGGGTGGATTAGTGGCGAACGGGTGAGTAACACGTGGGTGATCTGCCCTGCACTTCGGGATAAGCCTGGGAAACTGGGTCTAATACCGGATATGACCAAAGGCTGCATGGTTTTTGGTGGAAAGTTTTTCGGTGCAGGATGAGCCCGCGGCCTATCAGCTTGTTGGTGGGGTAATGGCCTACCAAGGCGACGACGGGTAGCCGGCCTGAGAGGGCGACCGGCCACACTGGGACTGAGACACGGCCCAGACTCCTACGGGAGGCAGCAGTGGGGAATATTGCACAATGGGCGAAAGCCTGATGCAGCGACGCCGCGTGAGGGATGACGGCCTTCGGGTTGTAAACCTCTTTCACCAGGGACGAAGCGCAAGTGACGGTACCTGGAGAAGAAGCACCGGCCAACTACGTGCCAGCAGCCGCGGTAATACGTAGGGTGCGAGCGTTGTCCGGAATTACTGGGCGTAAAGAGCTCGTAGGCGGTTTGTCGCGTCGTCTGTGAAATCCCGCAGCTCAACTGCGGGCTTGCAGGCGATACGGGCAAACTCGAGTACTGCAGGGGAGACTGGAATTCCTGGTGTAGCGGTGAAATGCGCAGATATCAGGAGGAACACCGGTGGCGAAGGCGGGTCTCTGGGCAGTAACTGACGCTGAGGAGCGAAAGCGTGGGTAGCGAACAGGATTAGATACCCTGGTAGTCCACGCCGTAAACGGTGGGCGCTAGGTGTGGGTTTCCTTCCACGGGATCCGTGCCGTAGCTAACGCATTAAGCGCCCCGCCTGGGGAGTACGGCCGCAAGGCTAAAACTCAAAGGAATTGACGGGGGCCCGCACAAGCGGCGGAGCATGTGGATTAATTCGATGCAACGCGAAGAACCTTACCTGGGTTTGACATGTACCGGACGACTGCAGAGATGTGGTTTCCCTTGTGGTCGGTATACAGGTGGTGCATGGCTGTCGTCAGCTCGTGTCGTGAGATGTTGGGTTAAGTCCCGCAACGAGCGCAACCCTTGTCCTGTGTTGCCAGCACGTAATGGTGGGGACTCGCAGGAGACTGCCGGGGTCAACTCGGAGGAAGGTGGGGACGACGTCAAGTCATCATGCCCCTTATGTCCAGGGCTTCACACATGCTACAATGGTCGGTACAGAGGGCTGCGATACCGTGAGGTGGAGCGAATCCCTTAAAGCCGGTCTCAGTTCGGATCGGGGTCTGCAACTCGACCCCGTGAAGTCGGAGTCGCTAGTAATCGCAGATCAGCAACGCTGCGGTGAATACGTTCCCGGGCCTTGTACACACCGCCCGTCACGTCATGAAAGTCGGTAACACCCGAAGCCGGTGGCCTAACCCCTTGTGGGAGGGAGCCGTCGAAGGTGGGATCGGCGATTGGGACGAAGTCGTAACAAGGTAGCCGTACCGGAAGGTGCGGCTGGATCACCTCCTTTCTAAGGAGCATCTCCTGTCTCGGATCGACACGTTGGTGTCGGGGGAGCAGGCAGAGCCATTACGGATACACATGTTGTCCGGTGGTGCTCATGGGTGGAACGCTGACAAGTACTTCTCATCCGGGTTTGTCCACTGTGGCGAATTCGAGGGGTTATATCGGTGCACTGTTGGGTCCTGAGAGAACACGTTGTTTGTGTTTGATCAGCGACGATGACCTGCGAAAGTTTTCCGCCTTCAGGGTGGGTTCCGGTAGGGGTTGTTGTGTGTTGTTTGAGAACTGCACAGTGGACGCGAGCATCTTTGTTGTAAGTGTTTATGAGCGTACGGTGGATGTCTTGGCACCAGGAGCCGATGAAGGACGTGGGAGGCTGCGATATGCCTCGGGGAGCTGTCAACCGAGCTGTGATCCGAGGATTTCCGAATGGGGAAACCCAGCACGAGTGATGTCGTGTTACCCGCGCCTGAATATATAGGGCGTGTGGAGGGAACGTGGGGAAGTGAAACATCTCAGTACCCACAGGAAGAGAAAACAATATGTGATTCCGTCAGTAGTGGCGAGCGAACGCGGAAGAGGCCAAACCATGGGTGTGTGATACCTGGCAGGGGTTGCACTTGTGGGGTTGTGGGGTTCATTGTGTCGGCGCTGCTGAGTCGGCCAACAGTAAGAAATCATGGTGTTAGTCGAAGTGGTCTGGAACGGCCTGTCGTAGAGGGTGAGAATCCCGTAGACGAAAACGCTGTGACTGTTGATGTGAATACCCAAGTAGCACCGGGCCCGTGAAATCCGGTGTGAATCTGTCGGGACCACCCGATAAGCCTGAATACTCCCTGGTGACCGATAGCGGACTAGTACCGTGAGGGAAAGATGAAAAGTACCCCGGGAGGGGAGTGAAATAGTACCTGAAACCGTGCGCTTACAATCCGTCAGAGCCTGTGCAGTCTTTGGTGGCTGGTGGGTGATGGCGTGCCTTTTGAAGAATGAGCCTGCGAGTTAGTGGCATGTCGCGAGGTTAACCCGTGTGGGGTAGCCGTAGCGAAAGCGAGTCCGAATAGGGCGGTGCAGTGGCATGTTCTAGACCCGAAGCGGAGTGATCTACCCATGGCCAGGGTGAAGCGATGGTAAGACGTCGTGGAGGCCCGAACCCACTTAGGTTGAAAACTGAGGGGATGAGTTGTGGGTAGGGGTGAAAGGCCAATCAAACTCCGTGATAGCTGGTTCTCCCCGAAATGCATTTAGGTGCAGCGTCGCGTGTTTCACTCTGGAGGTAGAGCTACTGGATGGCCGATGGGCCCTACAAGGTTACTGACGTCAGCCAAACTCCGAATGCCAGGGTGTGAGAGCGCGGCAGTGAGACTGCGGGGGATAAGCTTCGTAGTCGAGAGGGAAACAGCCCAGATCGCCGGCTAAGGCCCCTAAGCGTGTACTAAGTGGAAAAGGATGTGGGATCGCTGAGACAACCAGGAGGTTGGCTTAGAAGCAGCCACCCTTGAAAGAGTGCGTAATAGCTCACTGGTCAAGTGGTCCTGCGCCGACAATGTAGCGGGGCTCAAGTACACCGCCGAAGCCGCGGCATTCGCATGACACACGCTTGTTTCTGCGGAAACTTGTGCAGTGGTGTGGATGGGTAGGGGAGCGTCGTGTGGCCGTGGAAGCAGCAGTGTGAACTAGTTGTGGAGGCCATGCGAGTGAGAATGCAGGCATGAGTAGCGAAAGACGAGTGAGAAACTCGTCCGCCGAATGACCAAGGGTTCCTGGGCCAGGTTAATCCGCCCAGGGTGAGTCGGGACCTAAGGCGAGGCCGACAGGCGTAGTCGATGGACAACGGGTTGATATTCCCGTACCCGTGTGAACGCGCCCCTGATGAATCACTGGTACTAACCGTCCTGAAGCAGGTCTGTTCCCTTCGGGGGATGGGTGTGTGGATGCACGGGACCTTCGGTGGTAGTAGTCAAGCGATGGGGTGACGCAGGAAGGTAGCTGGGCCGGCTGGTGGAATAGCCGGTGTAAGCCTGTAGGGCGAGTGGTAGGCAAATCCGCCACTCATGTGCCTGAGAGGTGATGCGTAGCCGTTGTGGTGAATTCAGTGATCCTATGCTGCCGAGAAAAGCCTCTAGCGAGCTTTCACATGGCCCGTACCCCAAACCGACACAGGTGGTCAGGTAGAGAATACTGAGGCGATCGAGATAACTGTGGTTAAGGAACTCGGCAAAATGCCCCCGTAACTTCGGGAGAAGGGGGACCTCGTCTGGTGATCGCCTTTACGGTGTGAGCTGGGTGGGGTCGCAGAGACCAGAGAGAAGCGACTGTTTACTAAAAACACAGGTCCGTGCGAAGTCGTAAGACGATGTATACGGACTGACGCCTGCCCGGTGCTGGAAGGTTAAGAGGACCGGTTAGCTGCCCTTGTGGTGGCGAAGCTGAGAATTTAAGCCCCAGTAAACGGCGGTGGTAACTATAACCATCCTAAGGTAGCGAAATTCCTTGTCGGGTAAGTTCCGACCTGCACGAATGGCGTAACGACTTCTCTGCTGTCTCGACCACAGACTCGGCGAAATTGCATTACGAGTAAAGATGCTCGTTACGCGCGGCAGGACGAAAAGACCCCGGGACCTTCACTATAGCTTGGTATTGGTGTTCGGTTCGGTTTGTGTAGGATAGGTGGGAGACTGTGAAGCGGGCACGCCAGTGTTTGTGGAGTCGTTGTTGAAATACCACTCTGATCGTATTGGATGTCTAACCTCGGGCCCTGATCGGGTTCAGGGACAGTGCCTGGTGGGTAGTTTAACTGGGGCGGTTGCCTCCTAAAATGTAACGGAGGCGCCCAAAGGTTCCCTCAGCCTGGTTGGCAATCAGGTGTTGAGTGTAAGTGCACAAGGGAGCTTGACTGTGAGACTGACAGGTCGAGCAGGGACGAAAGTCGGGACTAGTGATCCGGCACCGGCATGTGGAAGCGGTGTCGCTCAACGGATAAAAGGTACCCCGGGGATAACAGGCTGATCTTCCCCAAGAGTCCATATCGACGGGATGGTTTGGCACCTCGATGTCGGCTCGTCGCATCCTGGGGCTGGAGTAGGTCCCAAGGGTTGGGCTGTTCGCCCATTAAAGCGGCACGCGAGCTGGGTTTAGAACGTCGTGAGACAGTTCGGTCTCTATCCGCCGCGCGCGTAAGAAACTTGAGGAAGGCTGTCCCTAGTACGAGAGGACCGGGACGGACGAACCTCTGGTGTGCCAGTTGTCCCGCCAGGGGCATGGCTGGTTGGCTACGTTCGGAAGGGATAACCGCTGAAAGCATCTAAGCGGGAAGCCTGTTCCAAGATGAGGTTTCTCACCCTTTATTGGGGTAAGGCCCCCGGCAGACCACCGGGTTGATAGGCCGGAACTGGAAGCGCAGTAATGTGTGGAGGTGACTGGTACTAATAGGCCGAGGACTTATCATGAAGGTGTTACGCGTCCACTGTGCGGTGTCTGAGACAGCACATGCTTCGTATCCATTGTGTGGGTGTGGGGTGTTGCAGTGTTTCATAGAGTTACGGTGGTTATAGCGATGGGGAAACGCCCGGTCCCATTCCGAACCCGGAAGCTAAGCCTGTCTGCGCCGATGGTACTGCACTCGTCAGGGTGTGGGAGAGTAGGTCGCCGCCGTGCACCCGTTCCGAAGGGGGACTCACTTTGTGGGTCCCCCTTCGTGTTTTTCGTTTTTCCATGAAAGGATTTTGCTGTGTCCGACAGCAACGGTGAACGTAGGTCCTTCCGAAGCGGAGGATCTACTCCGTGGTCGGGCCGAGGAGGCGATGACCGCCGGCGAGACAACGCCCGCGATGACGAGCGGAAAGACGACCGCCGACCGTCCTACGGCGGTGGCGGACGGCCTGCTCGCGGTCGCGAGGATCATCGTGTGGACGATCGCCGGAGCGGCGATTCCCGCGGTGGGCGTCCCTACGGGGATCGACCGCGCCAGGGGTCGTCAGGCGGCGAACGCAGCGAGGGAGACCGCAGACGTAACGAGCGTGGACGCGACGACCGGGGGCGACAAGGCTCCGGCTTCGGTCGCAGTGATGAGCGGCGCGGCGGTGACGATCGGCGGGGCAGTGCAGACCGGAGTGGAAACGAGGACCGGCGCGGTAACCGCCCCGGGTATCCCGAACGCTCCAACCGGTCTTCCGATGACCGTCGTGCTTCCGAGGACCGACGGCCTCGGGATGGCAACCGTGGAGGTCATGGCACGGAACGACACGGTGGCGGAGCCGACCGCCGCAGTGGCGGAAGCGATCGGCGTGGAAGTGGTCCGGATCGTCACAGCGGGGGAGCGCCGCGTCGGCGAGGAGGCGAAGGCGGCTTCGACCCTCAGGGTCGCGAAGGGGTTCGGCCCCAACGTCGTGAGGCCCGCCCGGACGAACCGGATCTGCCGGACGACATCGAGGCCTCGGAGCTCGATCCGACCATCCGCCGCGACCTATTGAGCTTGGACAAGGCGAATGCGAACGCCGTCGCGCGCCACCTTGTCATGGCAGGGCGTCTGATCGACGACGATCCACGGACCGCACTGTCTCACGCACGTGCCGCTAGACAGCGTGCCGGTCGTATCGCGGTCGTGCGTGAAGCAGCGGGTATCACGGCCTACCACGCCGGGGAGTGGGCAGAAGCACTGTCGGAGCTGCGCGCTGCACGTCGGATGTCAGGCGGAACCGGACTGCTGGCAGTCATGGCCGACTGCGAGCGCGGTCTCGGCCGTCCCGAGAAGGCTGTCGAACTCGGCCGCAGCGAGGATGCGCGCAAGCTGACCGGTGAGGAAGCGTCGGAGTTGCGCATCGTCGTCGCAGGTGCGCGGATGGACCTCGGTCAGATCGATCAGGCGGTGGTGACCCTGCAGACACCGGACCTCGACCCGGAGCGGGTAGGTACCCCAGCGGCACGGTTGTTCTACGCCTATGCCGATGCGCTGGTGGCTGCCGGTCGTACCGACGAAGGCCTGCAATGGTTCCTGCACTCGGCGGCCGCCGATCTCGAGGGCGTCACCGACGCAGAGGATCGGGTGGAGGAACTGACCGGAGACCACAGGTGAGTTCGCACACCCTGCGTTCCCGGTACGACGTGTTGCTGCTCGATCTCGACGGCACCGTCTACCGCGGAGCTGAAGCGGTTCCCGGGGCCCTCGAAGCCCTCAGTGCCGGCGACAGAATTCTGTATGTGACGAATAATGCCAGTCGCCGTCCGGTCGAGGTCGCGGAGCACTTGCAGGGACTCGGGTTCGTGGCCGCGACCGATTCCGTGGTGACGAGTTCACAGTCGGCGGCTCGGCTCCTGGCCGAACGTGTCCCCTCCGGATCGAAAATTCTGGTGGTGGGTACGGATGCGCTCGCGGAGGAGATCGCCGCGGTGTCGCTGGAGCCGGTCCGGACGGCGGACGCGCAGCCGGTCGCGGTCGTGCAGGGTCATTCTCCCGATACCGGTTGGCGAATCCTCGCGGAGGCGACCCTCGCTATTCGGGCGGGAGCGTTGTGGGTGGCCACCAACGTCGACTCCACGCTCCCGACCGAGCGGGGGCTCGTCCTCGGCAACGGCTCGATGGTCGCGGCGCTGGAGTCTGCCACCGGTCGCACACCGATCGTGGCAGGGAAACCCGCGGCACCACTTCTCCAGGATGCGATCCGTCGGTCCTCGGCCGATCGCCCCCTCGTCATCGGTGATCGGCTCGACACGGACATCGAGGGAGCGAATGCTGTAGGCGCAGACTCGCTGTTGGTCCTGACCGGCGTGAGCACGATCGAGGATCTGTTGCGTGCGCCTGCCCATCAACGACCCACCTACGTCGCGGCCTCCCTGGAGAGCCTGGACACCGCCGCATCGAAGCTACGAGTGGAGCCGGGAAACGAGTGGTCGGTCGCAGTCGACGGCGACGACCTGCACCTCGCGTCCACCACCGTCGGAGAACCCGCACCCGGTTCCGAGGACGAATCCATGGAGGCGCTGCGAGGCGTCCTCGACCTCGCGTGGGCGCACCCGGGTTTCCGCAGCATCGTGGGTCTGGATGATGTTGCCCGCCGCGTCGTCGCCCGATGGACCCCGGTGTCCTGACAGAGGTCGTGCGATGTGTCCGTCGTACCGATCATGGACTAGCGTGGTCGGCGATGAGCATGTCGATTCCACGTCCAGGAGAACACCTTCCCGACGCTGCACCCAGCGTCGATCCCGATGCTGTGCACGTCGAGGTGGACCGCATACTTGCGCAGGTGCAGAAGGAAGGCGTCGCCGGAGATCCGGCCGTTGCAATCGGGAAGCAGGCGCAATTGCTCGAGCAGGCGCATGAGGTGCTCGTCCAGGCATTGTCGACCGTGGACAAGATCTGACATGGCGCGGAGAGCACGAGTCGATGCGGAACTGGTACGTCGAGGACTGGCACGCTCGCGCGAGCATGCAAGTGAACTGATCGCGGCAGGGCGGGTTCTGATCGCCGGAACCGTGGCGACCAAACCGGCAACCGCTGTGGAGGCGAACACACCGCTGATCGTCAATGAGGTGTCGGACGAGGTGTCGTGGGCCTCCCGAGGCGCCCACAAGCTGCTCGGCGCCCTCGAAACCTTTACTCCGTCCGGATTGCGGATCTCCGACCGCAGATGCCTCGATGCGGGCGCGTCCACCGGTGGATTCACCGATGTCCTGCTCCACGAGGGCGCCTCCGAGGTCGTCGCGGTCGACGTCGGCTACGGCCAGCTGGTGTGGCGACTGCAATCCGACGAGCGCGTCCACGTGATCGATCGAACAAATGTGCGTAACATCGATGCCGAGGTGATCGGGGGGCAGGTCGACGTTGTCGTGGCGGATCTGTCGTTCATTTCGTTGCGCTTGGTGCTCCCGGCGTTCGTACGGTGCGTCAATCCCGGTGCCGACTTGCTCCCTATGATCAAACCGCAGTTCGAAGTGGGGAAGGAGCGCGTCGGCAGTGGCGGAGTCGTGCGCGACCCGGCGTTGCGGACCGAGGCGGTGCTCGACGTGGCACGGGACGCCCAGATGCTCGGGCTCCGCACACTGGGCGCGGTGGCCAGTCCGCTGCCCGGCCCATCGGGGAATGTCGAATACTTCCTGTGGCTACGGGCCGGAGAGCCGGACACAGGAGACCTCGACACCAGCGTGATCGAACTCGTCGAGCAAGCGGTGCAGGAAGGACCTCAGTGACAACAGGATCGGGCGAGTCGACGCCCGGGACGCAGGGCCGCGAGGTTCTGCTCGTGTCGCACTCGGGCAGGGACGAAATTGCCGTGACCGCCCAACGGGTCGCGAAACTCTTCGGCGACGCAGGCATCGTCCTGCGAGTCCTCGAGGACGAATCGATCAGCACCGGCCTCGGAGCGGCGGAGGTTCCCGGCAGCAGGATCCGGATCGTCGAATCGGGTCCCGACGCAGCTGCCGGGTGTGAGATGGTCATCGTTCTCGGGGGCGACGGTAGCTTCCTGCGGGCAGCCGAACTCGCGCAACACGCCTCAGTACCTGTGCTCGGCATCAATCTGGGCCGGATCGGCTTCCTGGCCGAGGCCGAAGCCGACCACCTCGAAGAGGCCTTGCATCAGGTGGTGCGACAGCAGTACTCGGTCGAGAACCGGATGACACTCGACGTGACGATCCGCGTCGACGATGTGATCGTCGATCGCGGCTGGGCGCTCAACGAGGCCAGTCTCGAGAATCAATCGCGGCTCGGCGTCCTCGAAGTGGTTCTCGAAGTCGATGGACGCCCGGTGTCGTCGTTCGGCGGCGACGGGGTACTGATCGCTACCCCGACCGGGTCGACGGCGTATGCCTTCTCCGCGGGTGGCCCGATCGTGTGGCCGGAACTCGAAGCGCTACTCGTGATCCCGAGCAACGCCCACGCATTGTTCGCGCGCCCGCTCGTAACCAGCCCGAAATCGATCATTGCGGTCGAGACCCTCGCTGGCAGCCATGCCGGGCTGGTGTTCTGCGATGGACGTCGCACTCTCGAGCTCCCGGCCGGAGGCCGCCTCGAGGTTGTCCGAGGGCAACATCCCGTGCGATGGGTAAGGCTGGATTCGGCGCCGTTCGCCGATCGGATGGTGCGCAAGTTCGAACTTCCGGTGAAGGGCTGGCGGGGAAGGAAGCTCTAGGTGCTCGCAGAGATCCGGATCGACAACCTCGGTGTGATCACCGAGGCAAGTGCCCGGTTCGACGGAGGCTTGACCGTGCTGACCGGTGAGACCGGTGCCGGCAAGACCATGGTCGTGACCAGCTTGCATCTGCTGTCCGGCGTGCGCGCGGATTCCGCGCGCGTGCGGGTGGGAGCGTCGCGTGCTGTGGTCGAAGGTCGATTCAGCGTCGACGGGGGCAACAGTCACGTCGAGAAGGAAGTGGTGCGGCTGCTCGAATCCGCAGGTGCACAACGCGACGAAGACGGCAGCATCATCGCAGTGCGCACGGTCAACAGCGACGGAGGGTCCCGTGCACACCTCGGGGGCCGCAGCATTCCTGTCGGATTGCTCGCCGAATTCACCGGCCCGCTCCTGACGGTGCACGGGCAGAACGATCAACTTCGATTGTTGCGGCCCGACCAACAGCGTGCTGCCCTCGACAGATTCGGTGGCAAGACGGTCACATCGCTCCGGGAGCGTTACCGCACACACCGGCGACGGTGGCTCGATGCTCGAAGTGAACTGCTCGACCGTACGAACCGGGCGCGCGAGTTGGCTCAGGAAGCGGACCGACTGCAGTTCGGTCTGGATGAGATCGACGCGGTCGCTCCCGAGCGAGGCGAAGACAAGCAGATCGTCGCCGACGTCCTGCGCCTGTCGGATCTCGACTCGCTACGCGAGGCGGCGGCCGCCGCACACGGCGTCCTCGCCGGATACGACAGTGCCGACGCAGGAGAGGCCGCGTCGGCACTGGATCTGCTCGGTGAGGCCCGGTCCCGTGTGGAGGGGAGCGACGATGCGGCGCTGCGCGAGCTCGGACCGCGGCTGGCGGAGGCCATCACGGTGGTCACCGATGTGACGGCGGACCTCTCCGGCTATCTGGGTGATCTGCCGTCCGATCAAGGCACACTCGAATCGCTGCTGACCAGGCAAGCGGAACTGAAGACCCTCACCCGCAAGTACGCCGCCGACATCGACGGGGTGCTCGACTGGGCGGACGATGCGCGTGATCGCCTGTCGAGGCTGGATGTGTCGTCCGAGGCGCTCGAGAAACTGGCCGGCGAAGTGGACAGCGAAGCGGCGGCGACCGCAGAAGCGGCAGCTGCGTTGACGACCGCGCGACGTAGAGCGGCCACCAAGCTCGCCAAAGCGGTGAGCAGAGAACTTGCCGGTCTCGCGATGGGGCGCGCCGTGCTCGATGTACATGTCCGTGATCGTGACGCCGGTGCGGGCGATTCCGCGCCTCTTCCCGTGGGCGATCGTACGTTGCACGCGGGTGAGTCGGGCGTCGACGACGTCGAGTTCCGGCTCGCCGCGCATGCCGGCGCGACGGCTCTGCCGATCTCGCGTAGTGCGTCAGGCGGTGAGATGTCACGGGTGATGCTCGCGCTCGAGGTGGTTCTCGCCGCTTCGGAGCGCGGAGCCACCATGGTGTTCGACGAGGTGGATGCCGGGGTGGGAGGCCGTGCCGCAGTCGAGATCGGCCGTCGTCTGGCCAGGCTCTCGCGCACACATCAGGTCATCGTCGTCACCCACCTGCCGCAGGTTGCCGCGTTCGCCGACACTCATCTTGTGGTCGACAAGGTCGACGACAGGGCGGGTGTGGTGAGCAGCGGGGTGCGCACCTTGACCGAGGCGGAGCGGGTCACCGAGCTGGCGCGGATGCTCGCCGGCCTCGACGACACCGAGACCGGACGCGCACATGCCGAGGAGTTGCTCGCCATGGCGCACGCCGAGCGGGAGAGCTGAGCGCCGTCGCGACCGACGAGGTGTGAAGCGGGGGTGAAAGCCGCGTCGTCCGGCGCGCCTCCACAATCGCATCGCACCTCAGGAGCATCATTCTCACCATGAAGATGCCGGCGCTGCTGTCCCGCAACAACGAAACGCTGCCCGGAGTGAGCGGTATCGCCCGGGTCGACAAGAACACCGCGAAACTGGTCCGCCGGGTCGGCCCCGGCGACATCGTCATCCTCGACGCAGTGGACCTCGATCGGGTCACCGCCGACGCACTCGTCGAAGCGGGGGTCGCCGCGGTCGTCAACGCCTCGGCTTCGATTTCCGGTCGCTATCCGAACCTCGGCCCGGAAGTCCTTGTCGCCAATGACATCGTTCTGATCGACAGCGTCGGGTCGGATCTGTTCAAGAAGGTCAAGGACGGCGCGAAGATCCGGCTGCACGAGGGCGGACTCTATGCCGGCGAGCGCCTGCTCGTCGAAGGTGAGGAACAGACCGAAGCCGAGATCTCCGATCGCATGATCGAAGCAAAAACCGGCCTGGTCGACCATCTCGAGGCGTTCTCGGGCAACACCATCGAATTCATCCGGTCGGAGAGCCCACTGCTCATCGACGGGGTGGGTATTCCCGAGATCGATCTCGATCTGAGAGATCGGCACGTCGTGGTGGTCAGTCCCGGTCCCGACCACGTGCAGGATTTGAAGAACCTGCGACCCTTCATCAAGGAGTACGCACCGATCCTGGTGGGTGTCGACTCCGGTGCGGATGCCCTGACCAAGGCCGGCTACCGGCCCGACCTGATCATCGGTGACCCGGACGGCATCGGCACCGCGACCCTCCAGTCCGGTGCCGAGGTGGTCCTGCCCGCGGACCCGGACGGACACGCCCCCGGACTCGAACGTATCCAGGACCTCGGGATCGGTGCGATGACGTTCCCCGCGGCAGGCACCTCCACCGACCTCGCTCTGCTCCTCGTCGATCATCACGGTGCGGCACTCGTCGTCACGGTGGGCAGCACGGTCTCCCTCGACGAATTCTTCGATCAGGGTCGTCGCGACACCAACCCCTCCGCGGTGATGACGCGCCTGAAGGTCGGTCCGAAACTGGTCGATTCGAAGGCCGTTGCCACGTTGTATCGCAGTCGGGTTTCCGGTGGGGTGATCGCGCTTCTGGTCTTCGCTGCGCTGATCGCGGTCATCGCCGCATTGGTCGTGTCCAATCTGGGTGGCGATGTCGTCGACTGGGTCACGACCTGGTCGGCAGACTCCGTCGAGTGGGTTCGGGGTCAGTTCGAGTGATTTCGATGCGCCAGCACGCCGTCTCCCTGATCGCGGTGTTCTTGGCACTCGGCCTCGGAGTGGTGCTCGGTTCCGGGCTGTTGTCGAACAGTCTCGTGGCAGGTCTGCGCGATGACAAAGCGGATATGGGTCGTGAGCTTCAGGCCGAGCACGATCGAGCCAACCGGCTCGACTCCGAGCTGCGTGCCGCCGACGCCTACGACGCCACCGTCGCTCCCCGCGTGGTCCGCGATGAACTCTCCGGCCGTACGGTCCTCGTGGCGACGACCCCCGACACCGATCCCGCCGATCTCGATGCGGTGATGACGGCGGTGGCCTCCGCAGGTGGCGCAGTCACCGGTCGACTGTCGCTGACGGAGTCGTTCCTCGACGCCGCGGGTGCCGACATGCTCCGTACCACGGTCACCAACATCATCCCCGCCGGCGTGCAACTGCAGACCGGGGCTGTCGACCCGGGCAGTCTCGCGGGTGATCTGCTCGGTGCGGCACTGCTCGTCGACCCGGGGACCGGTGCGCCGCGCAGCACCCCGGAGGAACGCGAACTCGCGTTGTCCGCGCTGCGCAGCGGCGGGTTCATCACGTACGACGGAACAGTCGAGCCGGCCCAATCCGCCCTGATTCTGACCGGTACCGGTGTCGAAGAGGTCGACGGGGGCAACCGCGGGGCACTCATAGCCCGTTTTGCAGCAGCCGTCGACACCCGTGGTGCGGGGGCCGTGCTTGCCGGACGATCAGAATCGGCCGTAGGCAACGGACCGCTCGCTGTGGTTCGCGCCGACGCGGCGCTGTCAGCGGGGCTGTCGACCGTCGACAATCTCGACCGCGAAGCGGGACGGAGCACTGTGATACTGGCCCTGCGTGAACAGTTCGACGGCGGAGCAGGCCGCTACGGAACGGGGCCCGGCGCAGCTGCGGTCACCGTGGGATCCACCGCGCGGTGACCGAACACCCAACTGTCCGGTGCTGTGACGTCCGCAGCACCGGAGCCTCACAACCGCGATCCGGGTACGCCGCGGCGGCTGCAGGTGTTACCGTGAAGTTCCGTGGGTCGGCAGGCCCCAGCTGTATCGTCTGAAGTCCAAAAGTCCTGCACCTGACGTCACGGGAGCTTCGTTGCCACAGTCACGCCAATCGCGTACCCCTACCAAGCACATCTTCGTCAGTGGGGGCGTCGCATCCTCGCTGGGCAAGGGACTCACCGCGTCGAGTCTCGGTGCATTGCTCACAGCGCGCGGAATGCGCGTGACCATGCAGAAACTCGATCCGTATCTCAACGTCGATCCCGGGACGATGAATCCGTTCCAGCACGGTGAGGTGTTCGTCACCGAGGACGGCGCCGAAACCGACCTCGACGTGGGTCACTACGAGCGCTTCCTCGACCGTAACCTCAACGCCGACGCGAACGTCACCACGGGCCAGGTGTATTCGACCGTCATCGCGAAGGAACGTCGCGGCGAGTACCTCGGCGACACCGTCCAGGTGATTCCGCACATCACCGACGAGATCAAACGGCGAATCCTGGCGATGTCGGCTCCCGACACCGAAGGCCACACACCCGACGTCGTGATCACAGAGATCGGCGGCACGGTCGGCGACATCGAATCCCAGCCGTTCCTCGAGGCAGCCAGGCAGGTACGTCACGAAGTGGGTCGTGACAACTGTTTCTTCCTGCACGTGTCGTTGGTGCCGTACCTCGGTCCTTCCGGTGAGCTGAAGACCAAGCCCACCCAGCACTCCGTGGCCGCGTTGCGCAACATCGGCATCCAGCCCGACGCTCTCGTGCTGCGATGCGATCGCGACGTACCCGCGTCCCTCAAGGCGAAAATCTCCCTGATGTGCGACGTCGACGTCGCAGGATGCATCTCGTGTCCCGACGCACCGAGCATCTACGACATACCCAAGGTGCTGCACAGCGAAGGCCTCGACGCCTATGTCGTGCGCCAGCTCGGACTCCCGTTCCGTGACGTCGACTGGACGGTGTGGGGCGATCTCCTCGACCGCGTCCACAAGCCGCGGGAAACCGTCGAGGTGGCTCTCGTCGGCAAGTACATCGACCTCCCTGACGCCTACCTGTCTGTCACCGAAGCATTGCGTGCGGGAGGATTCGCGCACCGGGCGAAGGTCAAGATCCGCTGGGTCGCATCCGATGAATGCGAAACCGAGTCAGGCGCGCAGACGCACCTCGGTGATGTCGACGCGGTCCTGATTCCGGGGGGCTTCGGGATCCGCGGTATCGAGGGCAAACTCGGCGCGATCAGCTTCGCGCGGTCCCGGAAGATCCCGCTCCTGGGACTGTGTCTCGGGCTGCAGTGCGTCGTCATCGAGGCGGCACGCTCGGTCGGTATCGCCGACGCGTCGTCCACCGAGTTCGACCCGGACACCACGGCGCCGGTGATCTCCACGATGGCCGACCAGGAACAGGCCGTCGCCGGTGAAGCCGACCTGGGCGGCACCATGCGTCTCGGCGCGTACCCAGCCGTTCTGGCCAAGGGCTCGGTCGTCGCGAAGGCCTACGGCAGCGACAAGGTATCCGAGCGCCACCGCCACCGCTTCGAGGTCAACAACGCCTACCGTGACCGGATCGCGAAGTCCGGGCTCGTGTTCTCCGGAACCTCGCCGGATGGACGGCTGGTCGAGTTCGTCGAGTACCCGGCGGACATCCACCCGTTCTTCGTCGCCACCCAGGCGCATCCGGAACTCAAGAGCCGCCCGACGCGTCCGCACCCGCTGTTCGCAGGGCTGGTCTCCGCGGCGCTGAGGTACAAGGCGGCCGAACGCCTGCCCGTCGACGTACACGGAGGCGACCGCAAGCGCGACGCCGACGAGCCCGCCGAGGCCGTGGCATCCGCGTCCGGCAGCGTCGACGCGGACTGACACGTGACGCAGCGACACGACTTCCGGATCCTGTCCACGCAACGCATCTACACAGGTGCCATCGTGTCGCTGCGCGTCGACGAGGTGACGATGCCGGACGGGCATTCCGCCCACCGTGAAGTGGTCGAGCACTTCGGTGCGGTAGCAATCGTCGCCATCGACGATCGAGACCGGCTGGTCCTGGTCGACCAGTACCGGCATCCGCTCGGGCGACGATTGTGGGAGCTGCCCGCAGGTCTCCTCGACGAGGCCGGCGAGTCGCCTCTCGACGCCGCGAAACGTGAACTCGCGGAGGAGACCGGGCTCGCCGCGGAGCGCTGGGACACACTCGTCGACGTCGCACTCTCGCCCGGTTTCACCGACGAAGCAGTCCGTGTCTTCGTGGCTCGCGGCCTGTCCGAGGTGGGTCGGCCCGAACCCGAACATGAGGAAGCCGACCTCGAGATTCACAAGGTCCCACTCGAGGAGGCGGTGTCGATGGCATTGCGGGGCGAGATCATCAACGCGACCGCGGTGGCGGGCATCCTCGCATCGTCCGCCACACGTACCTCCCGGACCGGACTGCGCCCCTCCGACGCGCCCTGGCCCGACCGGCCCTCCGCCTTCTCCCGCACTCGCGCTGCGGAATGACCTCGGTGCTGGAGGGGCAGCTCGACACGTACCTCGACCATCTCACCGTCGAACGCGGCGCTGCCGCGAACACCTTGTCGTCCTACCGGCGAGATCTCGACCGCTACCGCGACTACCTCACGGACTGCGGTATCAGCGATCTCGCTCAGGTCAGCGAAGCGCACGTCGCCGACTTCGTGGCGGTGTTGCGTGGCGGCGACCCGGACCGGGATCGTCCGGCGCTCGCCGCCAGTTCGGTGGCCCGTGCCCTCATCGCGGTCCGGGGCCTGCACCGATTCACCGCGGCCGAGGGCCGGACCCCGACCGACGTGGCACGTGCAGTCAAACCACCCACCGCGGGGCGACGCCTTCCGAAGTCGCTCACCGTCGCCCAGGTGACGGCGATTCTCGATGCGGTCGGGAATGAAGCGGACGGTCCGCGCGGCCTGCGCGACCGCGCGCTGCTGGAATTGTTGTACTCGACCGGCGCCCGCATCTCCGAGGCGGTCGGACTCGATGTCGACGACGTCGACTCCGACGCCCGCGCAGTGCTCCTGCGCGGAAAGGGCGGCAAGGAACGACTCGTGCCTGTCGGGCGTCCTGCGCTCGCGGCGCTCGACGCCTATCTCGTGCGGGGCAGGCCCGTCCTTGCCGCCGGACACACCGCCGCGCTGTTCCTCAACGCACGCGGCGGACGACTATCGCGGCAGAGCGCGTGGCAGGTATTGCAGACCGCGGCCGAGCGAGCGGGCGTCAGCACCGCGGTTTCACCGCACACACTGCGGCATTCGTTCGCGACCCACCTGCTCGACGGTGGCGCCGATGTACGAGTGGTGCAGGAGTTACTCGGGCATGCCTCTGTGACGACCACGCAGATCTACACGCTGGTCACCGTGGGTGCGTTGCGGGAGGTCTGGGCCGGTGCGCACCCGCGCGCACGCTGATCGGGCAACATCGGAAACGCGTGTCCACCCGCGCAACACGTCGACCAGGCGGTAGCGTTCAGGAGGTAGAAAGGCGGTAGCGTTCCGGATACGGAACAGCATCCGTTCGACAACCCGACGGCAACGATATTGCTCGCTAGACGCACAGTGGGACGCAGAACAGGGGGAGCACCGCTCGTGGGCACACCTCGGCCATCTGCCACAGACGACACACACCTGAACATTGCACACGCGGCGACGCAGGGCTGGCCGACGCCGGTTCGGTCCGTAGCCGGCTACCGTCCACCTGCCGAACCACGACCGTCAGGAACCGACGACCCCGGTGACGACACCGACGCCGATCTCAGAGAAACCGCGTCGATCGACGACTCCGACCTCGGCCCCACCGGCCGTCCGCGCAGGCGCATTCCCGAACCACCGGCACTGACCTCGCACGGACCCGCCAAGATCATCGCGATGTGCAACCAGAAAGGCGGAGTGGGCAAAACCACCTCCACTATCAACCTGGGTGCTGCCCTCGCCGAATGCGGACGCCGTGTACTGCTCGTCGACCTCGACCCCCAGGGAGCCCTGTCAGCCGGCCTGGGCGTGGCCCACCACGACCTCGAGTCGACCGTCCACAACCTGCTTGTCGAACCCCGCGCGGACACCGACGACGTACTGCTCGACACACACATCGAGAACCTCGATCTGCTACCCAGCAACATCGACCTGTCCGCCGCCGAGATCCAACTCGTCTCCGAGGTCGGGCGCGAACAGGCTCTCGGCCGCGCCTTGTTCCCCGTCCTCGAGCGCTACGACTACATCCTCGTCGACTGCCAACCGTCTCTCGGCCTGCTCACCGTCAACGCTCTGGCCTGCGCCGATTCGGTTCTCATCCCGATGGAGTGCGAGTTTTTCAGCCTTCGCGGTCTGGCGTTGCTCAACGACACCGTCGCCAAGGTCAGGGACCGGCTCAATCCACGCCTCGCCGTGGCCGGGATCCTCGTGACCATGTTCGACTCGCGGACACTGCACGGTCGTGAAGTGATGTCCCGGGTGGTCGAGGTCTTCGGAGACCTCGTCTACGACAGCGTCATCTCCCGCACTGTCAAATTCCCCGAAACCAGCGTCGCCGGCGAACCGATCATCACCTGGGCGCCGAAATCCGGTGGTGCCGAGTCGTATCGGTCGCTCGCCCGCGAAGTGATCCATCGGACCGGCCGCTGATCCGTGTCTGCCCCCACCCAGGATTCCGCCGAGGCGGAATCCGCTGCTCCCGTCACCGACGAGGCGTCGGCCACCGACCAGACCTCGGAACCCACTGTCACCGGCGGATTCCAGGTCCGGCTCCGCAACTTCGAGGGCCCGTTCGATCTGCTACTCACTCTGATCTCACAGCGTCGCCTGGACGTCACCGAAGTCGCATTGCATGAGGTGACCGACGACTTCATCGCATACACGAGGAAACTCGGTCCGGAACTCGGTCTTGACCAGACAACCGAGTTCCTCGTCGTTGCCTCGACTCTGCTCGACCTCAAAGCGGCTCGCCTGCTGCCTGCCGGCGACGTCGACGATCCAGAGGACCTCGCGTTGCTCGAGGCGCGCGACCTGCTGTTCGCGCGGCTGTTGCAGTATCGGGCCTACAAACAGATCGCCGAGCACTTCGCCGAACTCGAAAGCGCTGCCCTCCGTCGTTACCCGCGCGCGGTATCCCTCGAGGAATGCTTCGAAAATCTCGTGCCCGAGGTCGTTCTCGGTGTCGATGCACAGCGCTTCGCCGAGATCGCAGCGGCGGCGTTCCGACCGAAACCGACACCCAGCGTAGGGCTCGACCACCTGCACGTCCAGACGGTGTCGGTGCCGGAGCAGGCCGCATACATTCTCGCTCTGCTGAGGGACAACGGTGCCGGACAATGGATCGGCTTCGACGTCCTTACCGCAGATTGCGAGCACGGACTGCTCGTAGTCGCGCGGTTCCTCGCGCTGCTCGAGCTCTATCGCGAACGTGCAGTCACCTTCGAGCAACCCGACCCACTCGGGCCACTCCAGGTGGCCTGGACCGGTGAGAACGACGAGAACGCCATCGACTTCGAGGAGGACTACGGGTGAGTGCGCACATCCCAGACCGCGCCTTGCCCGCGCAGCAGCAACCCGATCCGTCCGGCGACGAGCGGGCCTGGGACGGTGAACTGCTCGACATGGCCGATGACGAACTCACCGCCGCGCTCGAAGCACTGCTCCTGATGGTCGACACCCCCGCGTCCGCCGACCAGCTCGCTGCCGCGATCGGTGTCACCGCCGACCGCGCCGAGCGTGCCCTCCGTGCGCTCGCGGCCTGCCTGGATGCGCGCGGCTCCGGAATCGATCTGCGGTTCGCGGGTGACGGCTGGCGGTTCTACACCCGCCGCGACTACGCACCCTACGTCGAGAAGCTCCTCCAGGGCGGGGCGCGCACCAAACTCACCCGCGCGGCGTTGGAAACCCTCGCGGTCGTCGCCTACCGGCAACCGGTGACCCGTAGCCGCGTCAGCGCCGTGCGCGGCGTCAACGTCGACGGAGTGATGCGCACCTTGCTCGCGCGGGATCTCATCGCCGAAGCGGGCACCGATCCCGAGACCGGCGGTACCCTCTACATCACCACCGAACTGTTCCTCGAACGTCTCGGCCTTGCGTCGCTGAGCGATCTACCACCGGTCGGTCCCCTGTTACCCGATGTAGATGTGATCGATGACATCAGCGACAGCCTCGAAGCAGACCCGAGGTTTGAGAGAATAGGAAAGAACGCGCGCGCCGAGACACTCTCGCACGCGGAGTTCGATCCAGAGAACTGACAGGAAAAAAGTGAAAAAGCCCGCTCGCCGTGATGGCACACCGGACCGTAAACGAACCGCCCGCCCCGTGAAGGGCCAGGCCACCGGCAGATCTTCGTCCGCCCGCCGGTCGGATCCCCGCACTCAGGACGCTCCGAGCTCCACCGCAGGGAACGCGGGGGCAGCGAAGAAGCCCCATCGGGGTCAAGGAAGCGCTCCGCTGAACAAGCGAGGCAGGCCTGCTGCACCGAAACCCCAGGCCCGCCGGGCCTCGGCAACGCCGACCATCAGCAACGCCAAGCCCGCCCGCCACCAACACAGCACAGCCGCACCGGCGAAGCTGCCTGCGGGCGAAGGCGTGCGACTGCAGAAAGTCCTCGCCCAGGCAGGGGTGGCCTCACGCCGTGCCGCCGAGGAAATGATCGACCGCGGCCGCATCGAAGTCGACGGCGTCATCGTTCGAGAGCAGGGGTTGCGTGTCGACCCTGAGAACGCCGTGATCCGCGTCGACGGTGTCCGTGTGGTCGTCAAGAAGGATCTCGTTCACCTCGTGCTCAACAAGCCACGCGGGTGGCAGTCCACCATGTCGGACGATCTGGGTCGCCCTTGTGTCGGCGACATCGTTTCAGAGCGTGTCGCCGCAGGTCAACGCCTCTTCCACGTCGGAAGGCTCGACGCCGACACCGAGGGGCTGTTGCTACTGACCAACGACGGTGAACTCGCACATCGCCTCATGCACCCGTCCTTCGAGGTCAACAAGACCTACCTTGCCACGGTCAAGGGTGTGCTCGCGCGAGGCGTCGGCAAGCAGCTCAAGACGGGCGTCGAGCTCGAGGACGGCCCCGCCAAAGTCGACAGGTTCGCGTTGCTCGAGGTGAACGAAGGCCAGTCCCTCGTGCGCCTGGACCTGCACGAAGGCCGCAAACACATCGTGCGTCGACTGCTCGACTCCGTGGGCCACCCCGTGATCCGGCTCGTGCGTACCAATATCGGTCCCGTCGCGCTCGGCGATCAGCGGCCCGGCACACTTCGTGTCCTCGGGCGCAACGAGGTCGGCGGTCTCTACCAGGCGGTGGGGTTGTGACCGATACCGTAGGCGCATTGATCGTCGCGATGGACGGCCCATCGGGAACGGGCAAGTCCAGCGTCTCCAAGCGGCTCGCACGCCACCTCGGCGCTGCATACCTCGACACCGGCGCCATGTACCGGATCGCGACCTTGTACGTGCTGCGCCGGGGCGCTGACCTGACCGACCCTGCCGCGATCGCCGAGGCTGTCGCCGGCCTGCCCTGGTCGATCGGTACCGACCCCGACGTCGAGGACATTCGACTCGACGGCCAGGACGTGCGCGGAGAGATCCGCGGCGGGGAGGTCACCGCAGCGGTCTCCGCCGTCTCCGCGGTCCCCGAAGTACGCCAACTGCTCGTCGCTGCGCAGCAGCGTCTCGGACTCGCAGCGCACCGAGTCGTTGTCGAAGGACGCGACATCGGCACGGCGGTATTCCCGGATGCCGATGTGAAGATCTTCCTCACCGCATCCGCGGAAGCACGCGCACAGCGCCGCAACGCCCAGAACATCGTGGAAGGCCGCGGTGACGACTACGACGCGGTACTCGCGTCGGTGCAGCGCCGTGACCACCTTGATTCCACACGCGCAGTGTCGCCTCTGCGCGCCGCGGACGACGCCGTCGTCGTGGACACCAGCGACATGGACATCGACGAGGTGACCTCGATGCTGACGGCACTGGTCACCGAACAGACGGGAGCGGCGCTGTGAGCGACGACGTCACAACGGAGTACACCGACGAGGGTTCCGACGGCACCTGGTCCGAAGAATCGGACTGGGACCTCGACTTCGAAACCGGAGCCGAACTCGAAGAGTTCGTGCCCATCCCGACAGTCGCGGTTGTCGGCCGCCCCAACGTCGGAAAGTCCACCCTGGTCAACCGCATCATCGGTCGCCGGGAAGCCGTCGTAGAGGACATCCCGGGCGTGACCCGCGACCGCGTGTCGTACGAGGCGAACTGGAACGGCCGACGCTTCATGGTCCAGGACACCGGCGGCTGGGAACCCGACGCCAAAGGGATGCAGCAGTCGGTTGCTCGTCAGGCCGAGGTTGCCATGCGTACCGCCGACGCGATCCTTGTCGTTGTCGACGCCACCGTCGGCGCGACATCGGTCGACGAGGCCGTCGCCAAGGTGCTGCGCCGGTCGAAGACGCCGGTGCTGCTCGTCGCGAACAAGGTCGACGACGACCGCGTCGAAGCCGAAGCCGCGGCATTGTGGTCGCTCGGGCTCGGCCAGCCCTATTCGGTGTCCGCCACGCACGGTCGTGGCACCGGTGATCTGCTCGACGACCTGCTCGAGAAGATGCCGCCCACCCCGCGTGAGGGCACGGGTGGGGGAGGACCCCGCCGTGTCGCTTTGGTCGGCAAGCCGAACGTCGGGAAGTCCAGCCTGATCAACAAGCTTTCGGGCGACGAACGTTCGGTGGTGCACGACGTCGCGGGTACCACCGTCGACCCCGTGGACTCGGTCGTCGAACTCGGTGGCAAACCGTGGCGGTTCGTCGACACAGCAGGCCTGCGCAAGCGGGTCAGTCACGCGTCTGGCGCCGAGTTCTATGCCTCGCTGCGCACCCGGGCGGCGATCGACGCCGCGGAGGTGGCGGTGTTGCTCATCGACGCCTCGCAGCCGATCACCGAACAGGACCAGCGGGTGATCACCATGATCGTGGAATCCGGTCGCGCACTGGTGATCGCGTTCAACAAGTGGGACCTCGTCGACGAGGACCGACGTCATGAGTTGGGCCGCGAGATCGAGCGTGATCTGCTGCGGGTGCCGTGGGCGGCGCGAGTCAACATTTCGGCCAAGACCGGCCGTGCCGTGCAGAAGCTCGTGCCGGCGATGGAGACCGCGCTCGAATCATGGGACAAGCGCATCTCCACGGGCCGGCTCAATACCTGGCTCAAGGAAGTGGTGGCCGCGACTCCGCCGCCGATGCGTGGGGGACGCTTGCCCCGTGTGATGTTTGCTACCCAGGCAGCGACGCGTCCGCCGACGTTCGTGTTGTTCACCACCGGCTTCCTCGAGGCCGGTTACCGCCGCTTCCTCGAACGGAAGCTGCGTGAGGAGTTCAACTTCGACGGCAGCCCTGTCCGGATATCCGTGCGAGTGCGGGAGAAGCGCGACCGCCGCAAGTAGACCCGAATCCCCGGAAACGGCGCTGACCAGCCGATTCGCCTTTCGGTCCGCACCTGTTGTAATCTCAACGAGCGCTCGACGAGAGCGCGGGCGGGCTGTGGCGCAGCTTGGTAGCGCACTTGACTGGGGGTCAAGTGGTCGCAGGTTCAAATCCTGTCAGCCCGACCGAGAAGCCCCGGTGAGATCTGATCTCACCGGGGCTTCTTCGTATCGCGGGGCCGGCACCGCGCCGGCCTGCGCTACCGCCGGCAGGCGAATGTGCCGTCCGTGCGGCGGCGGACCGATCCGGGAGATAGGCCTGTGATCCTTTTGAAGGCCTTCGAGAACGCCGCTTCCGACTCGTAGCCCGATCTCGACGCGAGTTCGGCGATCGTCGCGCCGTCCTGCAACGCGACGGTCGCCGACTCCATCCGCCAGCGACCGACGTACCGCATTGCGGGTTCGCCGACCAGCTCGGTGAACCGTGCCGCGAACGCAGACCGCGACATCGCCGCTTCCCGCGCGAGAGACTCGACTGTCCACGGCCGCTCGGGGGCGTGGTGAACCGCGGCGAGCGCACGGCCCACCTGTGGGTCCTGCAGAGCGCCGATCCATCCGTGTCGGGCCGCCGGCGCGGAGTCGATCCAACTCCGGATTGCCATGATCACAAGAATGTCCGCCAGTCGAGTGAGCACCGCTTCGCCACCGGGCTGCACGTGCTGCGCTTCCTCGGCCATCAACGACAACACCTGTGTCGGCGCGCTGTGCCTCGCCGACCCGGTCGTGTCCATCCGCAGGAGGGGCGGCAGCAACGCCACCAGACGTCGCGCAGTCGGATGATCGAACTCGACGACCCCGCACACCAAGGTGGAGTGCTCTCCACCTCCGCCGTAGTGCAGAACCGAATAGTGGTCGCCGATCATCGTCTGGGGGAGTAGATCCACGCGTCCCCGACTCCCCGTGCCGGTGATGCTCGGGTCGCTGCGCATCACGTGCCCCGAGCCGTGCGGGACGATGACGAAATCCCCGGGGAGGAGCCGCGCTGATGCCGAACCGGGGACCTCGAGCCACATTTCGCCAGAGACGACCAGATGGAAGCTCACGCTGTCGGCCACCGGTGGCATCTCCAGCGCCCATGGCGCGCTCAACTCCGACCGACAGTAGAAGCCGCCGCGCATGCGCAGCAGGTGAAGGGCATGTGCGAGGGGATCGACCGGTGTCCACGGATAGAGCACGTCGGCGGTCTCCCGAACCCTGTCGATCGTCATATGTCCACCCTCGCCGCTGGGTATCCATTCGTCCAGCCCCGTAGGACGAATGAACACAAGGGACGGACGGAGAACCATAGAACGTCTCGAGGAACGTTCATACGGTGGACACATCGTCCCCAACGAACTCAGGAGAACATCATGAAAGTACTCGTCATCGGCGCCACAGGCGGCTCCGGTCGCGCAGCCGTCACCGCACTCCTCGCCCGCGGCCACGACGTGACCGTCATGGTCCGCACACCCGACGCACAGCACACATTCGGCGACCGAACCCTAGGCGTGATCGGGGACGCCACCTGTCTCGATGACGTCGACCGCGCGGTCCGCGGACAGGACGCTGTCATCGTCACCCTCGGCATCACCGAGAACCCCGTCCGAGTGCGGCTGCGCGGCCCGGCGCATACTGCACTCGACGTGCGGTCCACCGGCACCCGCAACATCATCGACGCGATGCAACGTCACGGTGTGCGGCGCCTGATCGTCCAGACCACCTACGGAGTGGGTGACACCGATGGCCGCCTGCCGTTGCGTTACAAGCTCATGTTCTCGCTGCTTCTCGGGCCACAGGTCGCCGACACCGTGATCCAGGATCGCTTCGTGCACGAGAGCGGCCTCGACTGGACCCTCGTACAACCGGTCAACCTGACCGACTCGACCGACGGCGGAGAGGCGTTCACCTCGACAAGCGGCGAGATCACAGGCTGGCAGGTCGCGCGCAACAAGGTCGGTCGGGTTCTCGCCTCCGCTGTCGACGACGAAGAGAACGTGCGGCGAACCGTGTCGGTGTCCTGAGCCGGGATCCGTCGAAAGGCTCCGCGAGTGAGCGGGAAAGGACACGATGAGAAACGGCAATGCGCAGAGTCCCTCTGTGTAGTGCCGACTCATCCTCCCTCCGAACAGATCAGGAGCTCGCGATGACCACTCGACTCAATCCGTACATCAGCTTCCGTGACAACGCGCGTGACGCGATCGAGTTCTACAAGACCGTCTTCGGCGGGGAACTCGATATCAGCACGTTCGGGGAGGGGCAACCTACCGGCGACGCCGCGGTGGACAGCAAGGTAATGCATGCGATGCTCACCACCGACAGCGGTTTCGTGCTCATGGCCTCGGACACGCCCCCGGGAATGGACCATACCCCGGGAAACAACTACTCGATATCCCTCAGCGGCGACGACGAATCCGAACTCCGCGGTTACTGGAATGAACTCGTCGCCGGCGGCACCGAGGCGCTGCCCCTCGAGAAGGCGCCCTGGGGAGACAGCTTCGGAATGTGCATCGACAAGTTCGGTGTCCAGTGGATGGTCAACATCAGCGGCAGTCCTGACTGATCGAGCGGGAACCCGCACACGCGCTGGACGCGCGACTCAACCGAGACGCGCGTCCAGTTCGCGTACCAGCTTCGCAGGAGCAGTCTCGCGGAACGACATGTCGATCAGTTCCGCAACCTCCGCCCAATCCACCTCCCGGCGGCCGAGGTCGTACCCGATCCACCCCGACGGACCCAGATACATCGGCAGATACGTGTGGGGTTCACCGAGGAGGGCAAGACGTTCGTCGCGCTCGGGCTTGACGATCAACGATCGAGGAAACGGGGCCCGGGTGTCCTTCTCGGAGCCGCCGTAGACCGCGAACGAGGTCTTGGTGAAGAAGAACGGACGGCCGTGCGAGACCTTCTCTCGTGCGCCCGGGTATGCGAGGGCGAGGGTGCGCACCCGAGCCAGCAACGGATCCGTGTCGTCGAACATGATCGGATGCGGCATGAATGTACCTTACCGTCGCAGGGCCGAAAGCCCCTCGCGGAGGAGGGGTTCCACAGCATCACCGAATGCACTGAAGCCGTCGCCCACGGTCTGACCCTGCAGGAACCGGAAATGAATACCTTCGAGGATCACCGCGAGCTTGAAATAGGCCAGGCCGAGATGAAAAGCCATCCCCGACAGGTTCCTGCCGCTCGCGTTTGCGTAGCGCGACACCATCGCGTCCTCGCTCAGGAACCCCGGGGCACGCGATACGGTCGACACCGGTACTGGCCCGTCCCGGTCCGCGAGCTGTTGGTAGACCACGAGAAGCGCGACATCGGTGAGCGGATCGCCGAGGGTCGCCATCTCCCAATCCAGCACCGCCGCAACCTGATCACGTTCGTCGATGAGTACGTTGTCGAGGCGGTAGTCGCCATGCACGATCGCAGCGCCGCTTGCCGAAGGCAGGTGCTCGACCAGTAACCGGTGAAGCTCGTCGGCACCGTCGAGCGTACGGCTCCGGGACGCATCGAGCTGAGTCTTCCATCGGTGCACCTGTCGTCCGAGGAAGCCCTCGGGACGGCCGAAGTTCGCGAGCCCCACCGTCGCAGGCTCCACCGCGTGGAGTCTCGCCAGCGTGTCGATCGTCCGCTCGGAGATCGCACGCACCCGATCCTCCCCGAGCGGAGCGAGTTCCTCGGCAGTACGGAAGGGCGTGCCCGGGACCAGATCCATGAGGTAGAACGGTGCGCCGATGACCTCGGTGTCCGTGCACAGGAGATGAGTACGCGGCACAGGCACCTCGGTTCCTGCCAGCGCCGTGATCACGCGGTGCTCGCGTGCCATGTCGTGCGCGGTCTCCAGTACATGCCCGAGCGGTGGGCGCCGCAGGACCAGCTCCCGCTCACCGTTGCTCACACCGTAGGTGAGGTTCGATCGCCCGCCGCTGATGAGGCGGGCGGTCAGCGCCCCGTCGAGCAAACCGGGGGCGGCGGTCTGCAGATGGGTGCGAAGTACTGCGGTGTCCAGTCCTGCGGGGTCGGCAGCCATGATGTCCTCCGCGGATTTCGGTGGGGTTCGGCGGAACCTGGGAGAGAGCGTAGTCGCAACTGAATACACCTGTCCCCACAGGTAGAAGGATTTCGGATTGCACGGAATATCGAGTTAAACCGAAATCGCGTGAGATAATGTCGCACCATGTCCGTATCGAACGCACTGACGCACACAACACTTCAGGACTCGCTTGCCTGCTTCGAGTCGCGTCGGATTCCGCTCGAAGGGCGCCGCCATGCAGCGGTCGTCATCGCTGTTCTGAACGATGATGCAGGCAATCCCGTCATGCCTCTGACCCGCCGGCCGACGAGATTACGTGCACATCCCGGCCAGTTCGCGCTCCCCGGCGGGCGACTCGACCCCGGGGAGACACCCGAGGAAGCGGCGCTGAGGGAACTGCACGAGGAGCTCGGACTCGACGCCGCGCCGAACTCCATCGTCGGGCGCCTCGACGACTACGTCACCCGATCCGGATATGTGATGTCACCGTTCGTCGTGTGGTCCGACACAGCGATCGCCGATCTGAAACCGAGCCCTGACGAGGTCGACGTCCTGTTCTCCGTCACGGAGACCGAACTGGACAGCGAGCCTCGATTCGTGGATATCCCCGAGTCCGATAAGCCGGTCATCCAGTGGCCGTTTCGTGGTCACCTCATTCACGCACCCACCGCCGCAGTGGTCTACCAGTTCCGTGAAGTTGCCCTCCATGGTCGGCACACTCGTATCGACGGACTCGAGCAACCGGTGTTCGCATGGCGCTGACCACCTCGCGACGACCCCCACGGCCGGTGTGAAAAGGTTGGTGGACCGTACCGCGTAGATCAGACAGGGGGCACGATGGGTGACGTGACCACTCCGGACGACGTCCGCCCGGGTGCCGATCGCATCCTCACCATCCCGAACCTGCTCAGCTTCGTGCGGCTTCTCGGAATACCTCTCTTTCTCTACTTGATCCTCGTTGTCCACGCGGACGGATGGGCCCTCGCGATCCTCTTCCTCAGCGGATTCACCGACTGGGCCGACGGCAAGCTCGCCCGCCTGCTCGACCAGGCGTCCCGGCTCGGCGCGCTGCTCGACCCCATGGTCGACCGGCTCTACATAGTGACCACGCTCCTCGCGTTGGTCGCGCGGGACGTCCTTCCGTGGTGGATCGCCGCGATCCTGGTCGGGCGCGAACTCGTGCTGGTCCCGACCCTCGCCGTATACCGGCGTCGGGGCATGCCCCCGCCCGACGTTCTCTACCTGGGTAAAGGCGCGACCTTCCTCCTCATGTGCGCATTGCCGCTGCTGCTGCTCGACCTGGCGTCACCCGCCACGTCCGTCGTGGCGCACCCACTCGGCTGGGCTGCCCTGATCTGGGGTTCGGCGCTCTACATCTGGACCGGGCTGCTCTACATCGGCCAGGCCGTATGGATCGCCCGTGCAGTGCCTCCGAACGAGGAGCGACCAGCCGAGTGAACCGTCGTTGGGAACAGATCCCCCGGAACCCGGTCCCCTCGCTGCTCAAGTCGCTGCTCGAGGACCACCTCGACCCCGGCTACGGTGCCGCCGCCGAGGACCGGGCAGCGGGTCGCGCTGCCGCATCGCCGGCACGCACCACGGTCTGGCTCGTCATCGGCTGCATTCTTGCCGGTCTCGTACTCGGCGCGGCCTACGCCGAAAACACCGATCGTGAACCGGGGGCAGATCAGGCGCGCGCCGAGATCCTCGACTCGCTACGTACCAGTGAGGAACGCATCGCAACCCTTGTGGCCCGCCGCGATGAACTGACCGACACGGTCGAGCAGCGCAGCGCTGAACTGGTGGCCCACGATGCGGAGGGTGCGACGACTCTCGACGCGTTGCGCGCGGCGCAGATCGCGGCTGCCGGCGCGCCTGTCATCGGCCCAGGGATCACCGTCACCCTTTCCGATCCGACGGGTCGGCCGAACCTGTCGGACCCGTCTGTGCACGACACCGGCGACGCCGCGACAGTCCTCGATCGAGACCTGCAATCGGTGGTCAACGCGCTGTGGGCCGGCGGTGCCGAAGCAGTGTCGGTCGGCGATGTGCGCATCGGCCCCGGCGTCACCATCCGGCAGGCAGGGGGAGCGATGCTCGTCGACAACCGGCCGGTGTTCTCGCCCTACGTCGTCTCCGCCGTCGGACCGCAGGCCCAAATGCAGACGGATTTCGTGGTGAGTGACGCCTACCTCAGGCTCTCGGGCATCAAACAGCTCTACGGGGTAGGTTTCACGATCGCCGAGGCCGGAGAGCTCGAACTGCCTGCAGCCACGGTACGTACAGTCGAATCGGCTCGGGAAGCGGGGAATCGGTGAAGCACCTTCGGCACGGCCAGGCGCTGTATGCGGTGCTGGCACTCGTGATCGGCATCGTTGCCGGAATCGTGTTCAGTCCCCAGGTGCCCGACGTGGTCCAGCCGTACCTGCCGATTGCGGTGGTCGCCGCGCTCGATACGGTGTTCGGTGGATTGCGTGCCTATCTCGACGACATTTTCGACGCGAAGGTCTTCGTCGTCTCCTTCGTGTTCAACGTTCTCGTAGCCGCACTCATCGTGTGGCTCGGGGACCAGCTCGGTGTGGGCACCCAGCTCTCCACCGCGGTCATCGTCGTCCTCGGGATCCGCATTTTCGGGAACGCGTCGGCACTGCGCCGCAGACTTTTCGGGGCGTGAGCGATGGTCGAGGACACCTCCGAACAAGCTCTGTCGGGCACACCGGACTCCCGGCGCAAGCGCCGGGTGTACGCGATGCTTGCGATGCTGCTCGTCGCCCTGCTCGGCACGGCTATCGCCACCCAGGTGAAGAACACTGATACGGGGGACAACCTCGACTCCGCCCGCCCCGCGGATCTGCTTGTGCTCCTCGACAGTCTCAATCGACGCGAGGCGGCGCTGCGGCAAGAGATCACTGGCCTCGAACGCACTCTCGAAGGATTCGAGCAGAACGGTTCGGATGCTGCTCTGTCGGAGGCCCGCGCTCGTCTGCAGAACCTGTCGGTCCAACTCGGTACGGTTCCCGCGGCAGGGCCGGGTGTCGTCCTGACGATCGACGACCCGCTCGGCGGAGTCGGCCCGGAGGTCGTCCTCGACACGATCCAGGAATTACGTGCGGCGGGTGCGGACACCATGCAGATCACCGGAGCCGACGGAACAGCGGTGCGCATCGGCGTCGACTCGTGGGTCGGAGGGCAGGGCGGAGATATCATTGTCGACGATCGAAACCTCCCGGCGCCCTATACGGTTACTGCTATCGGGGACGGGCCGACGCTCGCTGCGGCGTTGAACATCCCCGGCGGTGTGGTGGATACGGTCGCTCGCCGCGGTGGAACTTTGACTGTCGAGCAGTTGTCGCAGGTCGAGGTGCCCGCCTTGCGGGAGATCGAACCACGCCAATACGCTCAGCCAGGAAACTGAAACAGACGTTCGTGCCGAATCGTCGCCTCCGAAAGGAACTGCCGTGAGTGAGTTCGAGACGCCCGCCGATCTGCGATACACCGCGGAGCACGAGTGGGTCCAGCGGACTGGGGCGACCACCGCCCGGATCGGCATCACCGACTACGCTCAATCCCAGCTCGGTGATGTGGTGTTCGTGCAGTTGCCGGACGCCGGATCCGTTTTCGCTGCGGGCGATTCGTTCGGTGAGGTCGAATCCACGAAGAGTGTCTCGGATGTCTATGCGCCCTTCGCCGCGACGGTCGCGGCGGTGAACGGCGACCTCGAGGCGAGCCCCGAGTTGGTCAACAGCGCGCCGTACACAGAAGGATGGTTGATCGATATCGAATCGAGTAGCGAGTCGGATCTCGACGCCGCCTTGGAACGGACCCTCGACGCCGCCGGATACAGAACGATCACAGAAGGATGAGATCCCCTGGGTGACGTAACCGCGACTACCTGCACCAGGGGCATGCGCAGGGTACGGTCGGGTATGGCGTGTGCCGTGTCCGACCGTGGTGGTGGCGAACGAATGACGATCGTCCGGGACTACCCGGACGATCGAACGGATAAGGAGAAACGGTGAGCGAGAACGGCAACGCGGGCTACGAAGAGACCCCAGCGGAAACCACTTCGGTGTTTCGTGCCGACTTCCTGAACGAATTGGAGAACACCGGCGCGGCTGCGACGACCGAAGCACCGGTCTCGGGAGTCGAAGGTCTTCCGGCCGGGGCGGCCCTGCTCGTCGTCAAGCGCGGTCCCAACGCGGGGTCGCGTTTCCTGCTCGACCAGCCCACCACGTCCGCCGGGCGACACCCCGACAGCGACATCTTCCTCGATGATGTCACCGTCAGCCGTCGTCACGCAGAGTTCCGCCAGGACGACGGCGAATTCCAGGTCGTCGATGTGGGAAGCCTCAACGGTACTTACGTCAATCGTGAGCCCGTCGACTCGGCAGTACTCGCGAATGGCGACGAGGTCCAGATCGGAAAGTTCCGTCTGGTGTTCTTGACCGGCCCGCGGGGCACTCAGGGCGCAGGTAGCTGATGACCGCTGCCCGCCAGCCGGCGCCGGCAGGTATGTCGATCGGGTCCGTGCTCGATCGACTCCGCCCGGAGTTCCCGGACGTGACGATCTCGAAGATCAGATTTCTCGAAGCCGAAGGACTGATCAGTCCGGAGCGCACACCGTCGGGTTACCGGCGGTTCTCGATCGCGGACTGTGAGCGACTCCGGTACGTGCTCACCGCGCAGCGCGATCAGTACCTCCCGCTGAAGGTGATCAAGGAACAGCTCGAGGCGATCGACCGTGGTGCCGCAACGGTGGGGGCCGTCGAAACTCGCCCCAAGCGACCGCGCCAGCTCGCGGTCGCGCGGGGCGAGGTTTCTCCCGAGGACCTTCGTACCGACCGCCAGATCCGAGTGGGTCGAGACGATCTCTGTGAACGGGCCGGTATCGACACCGTGTTCCTCACCGAGCTGGTGGGCGCGGGGCTCCTCACGCCGGGTGCCGCAGGCTTCTTCGACGACGATGCGGTATTGCTGGCGCGGACAGCGAAGGCGATGTCCCAGTTCGGACTCGAAGTCCGGCACCTACGCGCGTTCAAGTTGGCGGCAGACCGCGAAGCGGGCCTCGTCGCCCAGATCGCCGGTCCTGTCGCCAAGGGACGCGATGCAGGGGCGCGGGAACGCGCAGAAGAGATGGTTCGTGAGTTGGCTGCGCTATCTCTGACCTTGCACACGTGCCTCGTCAAGTCGGCGGTGCAGGGTTCACTCGATCGTTGACCTCGATCGTCGAGGCAGCCCTGCAGCAGTATTGAGCACGGGAAGCGGTGCACCTTCCGGATTCGGGCACCTGACGTACACGAACGAGCGCACTAGAATTCAGGCAGTACGTGTCAGCGACCACGCGACTGACAGGCACCGGGACGGAGGCGCCGCTATGAGCGAGATGAGGATAGTCGGTATCCGAGTCGAGCAACCCCAGAACCAGCCTGTCCTTCTGCTGCGCGAAGCAGAGGGCGAGCGGTACCTACCGATCTGGATCGGTCAGATGGAGGCCACCGCCATTGCGCTGGAACAGCAGGGAGTGGAGCCGGCCCGGCCGCTCACGCACGACCTGATCAAGAATCTTCTCGACGCGTTCGGTCATGCCCTCCTCGAGGTCAGGATAGTGGATCTTCAGGAGGGTACGTTCTACGCCGATCTCCTCTTCGAGGGGGAGATGCGGGTCTCGTGTCGTCCTTCGGACGCAGTTGCCGTCGCCTTGCGCACCGGTGCACCGGTGTTTGCCGAGGAATCAGTTCTGGCAGAAGCCGGCCTCGCGATGCCCGAGGAGAAGGAGGACGAGGTCGAGAAGTTCAAGGAATTCCTCGAATCGGTCTCGCCCGACGACTTCAAGGCAACCGACGGCTGATCTGCTCGTCGCGCCGACGGCTCGGGTCGAAGTTGTTCGACGACGCACTGCGACGAACCCGTGTAATGTCGAACGTTACTTTCCGAGTCGGCGTGTTGCTGCTCGACCTGAATCACACAGGGCGTACGCTTGGTTGATCCGTTACGGGACAAGTCGGGTGAACCGGGGGATGTACGGGATCGGATGCGGAGGAGATCCGCCTGGTCGGTGGTGGCGAGGGACAACGGGGCGCGCGAGAGGAAGTCACAAAGTGCGAGATCGGCCGCAAGGACAGCAACTCGGTGCCGGCACCGGCGATCGCGTGGCTCCGGTACCGGTATCGGACACTTCCGAGGATCTGCAGCCGGGGCTGTTTCCCGACAACTCGGTCCCCGATGAACTTGTCGGCTATCGGGTCCCGATCGCGTGCCAGATTGCAGGTATCAGTTACCGTCAACTCGACTACTGGGCACGAACCAATCTGGTAGTGCCTTCGATCAGGAGCGCGGCGGGTTCCGGAAGCCAGCGCCTGTACTCGTTCAAGGACATTCTGGTCCTCAAGATAGTCAAGCGCCTCCTCGATACCGGAGTCTCTCTGCAGAACATTCGCGTAGCGGTCGATCATCTCCGGAGCCGTGGCGTACGGGACCTGGCCAAGATCACCCTTTTCTCCGACGGCACCACTGTCTACGAATGCACCTCCCCGGAAGAGGTCGTCGACCTGCTCCAAGGCGGGCAAGGTGTGTTCGGTATCGCAGTCAGTGGGGCAGTCCGAGAATTGACAGGCAGTATCGCGGATTTCCCGGCCGAGCGCGCCGAGGGATACGACGTCGAAGAGAAGCCCGAGGACGAACTGGCTTCCCGCCGTCGAAACCGTATCAACCGCCGCATCGGATAGGGCATACGTCACCCGCCGGGAGAGCGTGGACTCGATCGGCCCGCTCGTGCTCTAGAATCGGTGTGCGTCGCCGTCCCGCGGGAGAGCCCCGGACCAACATGTCCGGGCGCCGAAGGAGCAGCACCTCCCCGTCAATCTCTCAGGCACCCAGGACCGCGTGAGCTACGACGTCTCTGGAAAGTGGTGGGAGCACCCACCCGCCCACGGGGAAAGGTTCGCCGACCAGGACCGAATCTCTCAGGCGCTCGCCTCGCGAGCTCAGGACAGAGGGGGAGGAAGCGCCCGTGCCGACCGAGCACGTGTGAACCTCGCCGACCAGCCTGGGAGCTGCGATGACAGATGCCGTCACCTGGAATTTCGCCGACCGTCACATCGGACCTGATGCGCAGGGAATGCGCCGGATCCTCGACGTTGTCGGAGTCGATACGCTCGAGAACCTCGTCGCAAAGGCGCTGCCCGCGGGCATTCTCGACCACTGTGCCGGCGAAGTGGCCGACGGGCTCGGTGTCCTGGATGCGCCGCTCAGCGAACACGAAGTTCTCGCCGGTCTGAAAGCCTTGGCGTCGCGCAACGCGGTCGCCACCTCCATGATCGGGCACGGTTACTACGACACGCTCACTCCGCCGGTGCTGCTCCGCAACATCATCGAGAATCCCGCTTGGTACACGGCCTACACGCCGTATCAGCCGGAGATCAGTCAGGGTCGGCTCGAAGCGTTGCTCAATTTCCAGACGATGGTCGCGGACCTGACCGGTATGGAAGTCGCGAACTCCTCGATGCTCGACGAGGCCACTGCTGCGGCGGAAGCGATGACCTTGCTGCGTCGTGCCAACCGCAAGTCCCAGAGCCACCGGTTCGTCGTCGATTCCGACCTGTTCACTCAAACCGCCGCGGTGCTCGCAACCCGCGCCGAGCCGCTCGGCATCGAGCTCGTCACCGTTGACCTTGTGGAGGAGGGACTGCCCGAGGGTGAGTTCTTCGGTGTAATCCTGCAGGTACCGGGTGCGTCGGGCCGAGTGTTCGACGTTGCGCCCGTGATCGATGCGGCACATGAGCGCGGTGCGATGGTCGCGGTGGGCGCGGACCTCCTTTCAATGACGCTGATGACTCCGCCCGGGGAGAAGGGCGCTGATGCTTGCTTCGGCACCACTCAGCGATTCGGGGTGCCCATGGGATTCGGTGGCCCACACGCGGGATATCTGGCTGTGAACGCTGCGCACACGCGGAATCTGCCGGGACGTCTCGTCGGTGTCTCGGTCGATGCTGACGGTGCCTCTGCCTACCGGCTTGCGCTACAGACCCGTGAACAGCATATTCGCCGTGAGAAGGCGACCAGCAACATCTGTACCGCTCAGGTGCTTCTGGCGGTTCTCGCCGCGATGTACGCGTCGTATCACGGCGCGGAGGGACTGACCGGAATCGCACGACGAGTGGCTGCTCATGCAGCCGGTCTTGCTGCGTCGCTGCGACGCGGTGGAGTCGCGGTCGTTCACGACGACTTCTTCGATACCGTCCTGGTCCGGGTTCCGGATCGCGCCGCCGAGGTTGTGGCGGCAGCGGCTGAGCGGTCGGTCAATCTGTATCTCGTCGACGCGGACCACGTGTCGATCTCCTGCGACGAAGCGACGACAGATGCACACGTGGCGAGTGTGCTTTCCGCGTTCGGTATCGCCGCCGAGGAGACGGTTGCAGCCGAACGAGCGTCCATCCCGGAGGCGCTCGGGCGAACCAGTGACTTCCTGAAGCATGAGGCGTTCACGAAGTACCGGACGGAGACCGCGATGATGCGGTATCTGCGACGGTTGTCCGACAAAGATCTCGCGCTCGACCGCACCATGATCCCGCTCGGCTCCTGCACGATGAAACTCAACGCCGCTGCGGAGATGGAAGCCATCACGTGGCCGGAGTTCGCGGGCTTGCACCCGTTCGCTCCCGCGGAACAGACCGTAGGAATCCGGGAACTGATCTCGGATCTCGAACGCTGGCTCGCCGCAGTAACCGGGTACGACGCCGTCACCTTACAGCCCAACGCAGGCAGTCAGGGTGAATACGCAGGTCTGCTCGCTATTCGGCACTACCACCTGAGCCGCGGTGACGACCACCGCGACACCTGCCTGATTCCGTCGAGCGCACACGGAACCAATGCCGCCTCTGCAGTCATGGCAGGTATGCGTGTCGAGGTGGTGGCGTGCCGTCCCAACGGTGACGTCGACCTCGACGATCTGCGAGCGAAGATCGCTGACCACGCTGAACGGCTGGCTGCGATCATGATCACCTACCCGTCGACCCACGGCGTCTACGAACACGAGATCGAGGACATCTGCGGTGCCGTGCACGACGCAGGCGGGCAGGTGTACATCGACGGCGCAAACCTCAACGCACTCGTGGGTCTGGCCCGACCGGGCAGGTTCGGTGGCGATGTGAGCCATCTGAACCTGCACAAGACCTTCTGCATTCCACACGGTGGTGGCGGACCGGGAGTCGGTCCGATCGGAGTTCGTTCGCACCTCACGCCGTTCCTCCCGGGGCATCCCGCAGTGCCGGGTCTCGGCGGCGTGGGGCCGGTTTCGGCTGCGCCTTACGGATCGGCGTCGATCCTGCCGATCACGTGGGCGTACATCAAGCTGATGGGTGCTTCCGGGCTTCGCCGGGCGTCGCTCACTGCGATCGCGTCGGCGAACTACATTGCACGACGCCTCGACGAGTACTTCCCGGTGCTGTACACGGGTGCGAATGGAATGGTGGCGCATGAGTGCATCCTCGACCTGCGTCAGTTGACCAGGGACACCGGTGTCACCGTCGATGACGTGGCCAAGCGTCTCGCCGACTACGGATTCCATGCGCCGACGATGAGTTTCCCCGTGGCCGGAACTCTCATGGTCGAACCCACCGAGAGTGAAGATCTGAGCGAGATCGACGAGTTCATCGATGCGATGGTCTCGATCCGGGGGGAGATCGACAGGGTCGGGGCAGGGGAGTGGGCGGTCGACGACAACCCGCTGAGAGGAGCACCGCACACCGCGGAGTGCCTGGTGGGGGAGTGGGACCATCCATATTCGCGTGAGATCGCGGTGTACCCGCTAGGGAAGGGGCGTGCGAAGGTGTGGCCGGCGGTCCGTCGAATCGACGGTGCCCACGGCGACCGCAACCTGGTGTGCTCGTGCCCACCGCTGGAGGCATACAGCAGCTGAGAGCCTGTGGCTGCGGGCATTGCCCGCAGCCACACTTCGAAGTTGAAGCATTCCGTACTATACGGAATAGCAAAATATACAGAATATCACCCCTTAGTAAACACGGAATCTCCCCTCTAAAACACACAGACGAAAGGTCCGTCTCGAGCAGCGGCGCAGCTACTTCTGTGTGACGAGCTCAAGAATAGAAACTTCGGGCGGAGTTGCGACGCGGACCGGCGGGCCCCACGCACCGGCGCCTTGTGACGTATAGATTGCGGTGTCGCCGAAGTGGTCCAGCCCGGTGACAGTGGGATTCGCAGCAGCGACGATGTATCCCAGGGGCCACATCTGGCCGCCGTGTGTATGTCCGGACAGCTGAAGGTCCACACCGAGATCCTGTGCTTCGAAGACGTGTTTCGGCTGGTGTGCGGCCAGAAGAACGAAGGTCTCCGGAGACAGCCCGTCGATGGCTCGGGGCAGATCCGCTGCATCCGGTGCGGGAGCAGTGTAGTCGTGCACGCCTGCCAGTGCGATCTGCTCGCCGTTGTGCGTCACGAGGACGTTTTCGTTTCGCAAGGTCTTCACACCCAGGGTTTCCCAGTGATCGAGCCAGGACGAGGCGTCGTCCGAGTAGTACTCGTGATTGCCACTCACTCCGTAGACCCCGAGAGGGGCACGAAGCTCGACGAGGGGCGCGAGGTCGTCGCCCACCAGCTCGATGGTGCCGTCGGCGAGATCCCCGCCGAGAACGATGAGGTCGGGTCGCTGTTCGTTGACCTGATCGACGACTCCCCGCACGAACCCGGCGCCCCGCGCCGGACCGACGTGCAAGTCGGTGATCAAGGCGACGCGGATGCCGTCGAACTCGTCCGGAAGCCCGGGCAGGGCGATGGTGGAGTGAACGAGCCGTGGATTGGCTGCCTCGACCAGACTTCCATAGCCGATCGTGGCGACGGTGGCGGCAACGAGAGAGCCCGTTGCGATCCGGAGTGCACGGCGTGGTGGTGGTAGGTGCGATGAGCCGGGTTCGTCCGAGGGGGACTTGCCACTGCGGAACCGTCGCACGAGCCGTGCCGCTAGGCAGAAAGCGCCGATGACGAGGAGCCCGAAGATCAAGTAGAGACCTGCGGCGAACCAGCTGTAGCCGAGGAAGCCCAGCGGACGTGCCCATGCGGGGTCGAGAACAGTGCCGGTGACGGACGCGACCAATGCGGTCGCGAGTAACGCTACGAGGACGATATCGGCCGTCAGTGCAGCTCTCCCGGTGAGGCCTGGCGCTCGTACGAGGCGACGGTGGAGCCAGTAGGTGATGAGGGCGAGGAACGTCCCCGCGACGAGTAGTCGGATCACGGTCAGGAGGTGAGCTTTCGGAGTAAGGCGGTCAGATCGTCGTTCGCGATGGTGGCGAGCGTGGAGTACGACCCGCCGGTGCGGTCGGTGAGGTCTTGCAGTGTCTCGGAGTCGGTGACATCGTCGCCGAGTACGACGATGTCTACCCGGACCGGTGATGCGCTGTCGGTGAGCTCGCTGATTCCGTCGAGAAGCTCTTCGCCTGTACCCGTGCTGGAATCGACGTCGGTGTTCATCTCGTCGCCGTCCAGGCTCTCGTCGTCGCTGTCGAGGATCACGAGCACCGAGTTCGGTCTGGACGGATCGTAGTTGTCGACGGCATCGGCGTATGCGGCGAGGATCGATTCGTACACCGGCGCAGTCTCGGTGGGGATGACGGCGTCGAGTGCAGAATTCAGCGCCGCACGCTGCTCGCCGGTGAGCGCGTCGCGAGCAACAGCGACTCGGGAGGGCGATGTGTCGTCGAAGACATGTATCCCGAAGATCGAGGAGTTCGGGGAACGGCGGAGGACGTTCTCTATTGCGGTCGCGGTGTCGTCGAGTCGGGTGGTACCACCTGCTGCGGTGGCGGCCATGGAGGTGGTGGTGTCCACGAGCACGGTCGTTTTGACAGGCTGTTGGGGATCGAGGCGGATGTCGAGGAGCGCGTCGCCGGCGGATGGATCTGCCGGGGCGAGGACATCGGCGACCGGCGCGAATGCGAAGTCGGATCGATCGGGGGAATCACCGTCTTGGTTCCGGAATCCGGCATCGATGAAGCGTCGGGCCTGGTCGGGGTTGCGCACGTAGTCGATGAACTGTCCGGCGGCCCGGGAGAGTGTTTCGTCGATCCAGGGGGTGCTCGGGACCACTGCTGGGAAGTCGGCGATGGGCGTGGCACCTGCGGGACGGAATCCGGCGAGGTCTGCGGCGGTTCCGTCGGTGACTGCGTCGTGCAGTTGTTTTTCTGCCACGGGCACTGCGTGGATCGGGGAGTCGGGGGCGGTGTTCGTGGCGAGTGCCGTGAGCGCGTCCGCGGTGGAGGGGCCTGCCGCGATGTCGAGTGCGTCGGCTCCGAGCGCGAGTTCGGTGATAGCAGTCACGACGTCCGGTGACCGCGCTTCGTCCTGGGTCAGTGGTCCTGCCCCGGTGGTGGCGACGGCTTCGAGGGCGGGCAGGGTGGCATCGCTGCCTGTTCCGGTGGGCAGTGCCATGCGCAGAGATTCCCAAGGGGCCAGGCCGAGTGCGCCGAGGGATCCGGGGACGGACTGCAGCGACGGTAGGTCGCGCCAATCGATCCCGGCCGTGGTGAGTCCGTTGTTCAGGGCTGCGGGGGTCGCGAGCACGATCGGTGAGGTGGCGAGGGATCGACGTTGTCCGCTCGCGCTCGAGCCCGCGCGGTCGGCGGCGCGGGTGTCGATGGGGACCCAGAGAGCGGGTTCGGGTCCGAGTTCGGGGTTCCAGGTGCCGTCGGCGAGGGTCGCGGCGGCCGTGGTGGATTCGGTGGAGGTGACGTGAGCGGTGACGCAATAGTCGCGGATGACGGGTGCGACGTCGGTGTTCCACGTGTCGGCGAGGTCGGCGAGGGTGGGGGCAATGAGCGGGTCGGCGGCGATCCGGAGTTCGACGTCACCTTCGACACAGGTCCTGGCTGCTTCGGTGGCCTGTTCGTCGATTCGGTTGCGGAGTTGGAGCCAGCCGACGATGCCGAGAACCAGGAGGGCGACCGCGACCACGGAAACGACGATGCCTGTGCTGACTCCACGTGTTCCACCGGATCCGCGATGTCGAGCCACTTGGTTTCTCGCCCCGTTTCGTTGTGGTCGGGCCCCAGCAGTCTAGTGAGGTGTCGAGGGTGCCGGTCCATGCCTGCCCCGGTGGTGTGACGATGGGCCCCGATCCACGCGGATCGGGGCCCATCGCTCCTCCTTGGGGGTGCCGGGGTCAGGCGCCTGCGGCCTTGTACTCCCGGCGGCGACGGTGCAGGATCGGCTCGGTGTAGCCGCTGGGCTGCGTGCCACCTTCGAGGATCAGTTCCTTCGCGGCCTGGAAGGCGATGTTGGTGTCGAAGTTCGGCGCCATGTTCCGGTAGGTGGCATCGCCTTCGTTCTGACGGTCGACGACCGGAGCCATCCGCTCGAGGGCGGCGACGACGTCATCTTCGGTGACGACACCGTGGCGGATCCAGTTCGCGAGGAGCTGGCTCGAGATGCGCAGCGTCGCGCGGTCTTCCATCAGTGCGACGTCGTGGATGTCGGGAACCTTGGAGCAGCCGACACCGGCGTCGATCCAACGGACCACATAACCGAGGATGGACTGGCAGTTGTTGTCGAGTTCTTCGCGTTTCTCGGCGTCGGACCAGTCGGTGCTCTCGGCGAGCGGGATAGTGAGGATGTCGTCGACGGTGGCGCGGGGCGCGCCCTTCAATGCGTCCTGCACTGCGAAGACGTCGACCTCGTGGTAGTGGGTGGCGTGCAGGGTGGCGCCGGTCGGGGACGGGACCCACGCGGTGTTGGCGCCGGCTTTGGGCTGGCCGATCTTCTGCACGAGCATGTCGGCCATGAGGTCGGTCATGGCCCACATGCCCTTGCCGATCTGTGCCTTGCCCTGCAGCCCGGCGGCAAGTCCGGTGTCGACGTTCCAGTCCTCGTACGCGGCGATCCACTTCTGCTGCTTCATGGCCGCCTTGCGCACGACGGCGCCGGCCTCCATGGAGGTGTGGATTTCGTCGCCGGTGCGATCGAGGAAGCCGGTGTTGATGAACACGACGCGCTCGGAGGCGGCCTCGATGCAGGCGGCGAGGTTGACGGTGGTGCGGCGCTCCTCGTCCATGATGCCGACCTTGAGGGTGTTGGCAGGAAGGCCGAGCACCTGTTCGACGCGGCCGAACAGTTCGGTGGTGAAGGCGGATTCCTCGGGGCCGTGCTGCTTGGGCTTGACGATGTAGATCGAGCCGGTGCGGCTGTTGGCCAGGGCGCCGTGTGCGTCGTCGGTATGCAGACCATGGACGGCACAGAGGCTGGTGATCAGGGCGTCGAGGATGCCTTCGGGGATTTCGTTGCCGTCTGAGTCGAGGATGGCGGGGGTGGTCATGAGGTGGCCGACGTTGCGCACGAACAGCAGGGAGCGGCCATGCAATTCGAGGTCGTTGCCGTCGATACCGGTATAGACGCGGTTGGCGTTGAGGGTGCGGGTGAGGGTCTTGCCGCCCTTGTCGAACGACTCGGTCAGATCGCCGCGGTTGAGTCCGAGCCAGTTTCGGTAGCCGAGGGTCTTGTCGTCGGCGTCGACGGCGGCCACGGAGTCCTCGAAGTCCATGATCGTGGTGACGGCCGATTCGAGGACGACGTCCTTGACTCCGGCGGCGTCAGTGCCGCCGATGGGAGAATCCGCATCGATCTGGATGTCGATGTGCAGGCCGTGGTTGCGCAGCAGTATCGAGGTGGGGGCGCTCGGTTCGCCGAGATAGCCGACGAGCTTGTCGGGTTGTGCGAGTTCGGTGACGGTGCCGTCAGCGAGCGTGACCTTCAGTGCGGTGCCGTCGATGATGTAGTTCGTCGAGTCGGCATGACTGCCTGAGGCGAGAGGTGCGGCCTTGTCGAGGAAGTCGCGTGCCCAGGCGATGACCTTGTCGCCTCGGACCTTGTTGTAGCCTGCGGTCTTCTCCGCGCCGCCCTCTTCGGAAATGGCGTCGGTGCCGTACAGCGCGTCGTAGAGCGAACCCCACCGGGCATTGGAGGCGTTGAGCGCGAAGCGGGCGTTGAGGATCGGCACCACGAGCTGCGGGCCTGCGGTGGAGGTGATCTCGCTGTCGACTCCGGCGGTGGTGACCTCGAAGGGCGCGGGCACGGGGACGAGGTAACCGATTTCTTCGAGGAAGGCCTTGTAGGCGGCTGCGTCGTGGGGCGTTCCGGCGCGGTCGCGGTGCCAGGTATCGATCTTGGCCTGAAGGTCGTCGCGCTTGGCGAGCAGGTCGCGGTTCTTGGGGGCGAGCTCTTCGACGATCTTGTCGGCGCCGGTCCAGAACGCCTCGGCGTCCACTCCGGTGCCGGGGAGCGCCTCGTTGTTGACGAAGTCGTAGAGCACCTTGGCGATCTGCAGTCCGCCGACGGTCACGCGTTCAGTCATTACCCTCACTCTTTCCGGTTGCTGTGCGCCCGGTGTTGTTGCGTTCCGGGAGCCGCACGAAAATTCACCAATTATGTTACCCGCCGGTAGCTAGGGGCGTACGTCGGTTCGGCGCGCGCGCAGGGCGGTGCATCGTTCGAGCAGGTCCTGTCGCAGGTCCGCGGCGCGAGAGGTGAGCGCCGACTGCTCGCGGACGTACTGTGCGCGTCCGGCGGCAGTCTCGATCGTGATGGGCGAGTAGCCGTAGTCGCCCAGATCATACGGGCTCGCCCTCATGTCGAGTTCGCGTGCCACGGCGGCGTGCCGGAAACAACGCAACAGCAGGTCCGAATCCACCAAGGGGGAGAGCTTGTAACACCACTTGTAGAGATCCATCCCCGCATGTAGACACCCGGGTTGCTCGCGATCGAGTTGGGTGTCGCGGGTGAGGGGTTCGAAGTTGCGAGGCGCGGCTTCCGGGGTGAAGAACCGATAGGCGTCATAATGACTGCAGCGCAGCTGCATTGATTCCACCACCGCATCCGTTCCGGCGTGACCGAGCCGCAGCGGCACCGCCGAATGCCGCACATCGTCACTGCTCGTGCGGTACACCATCGCCCATTCGTGGAGCCCGAAACAGCCGAGCTGAGCGGACCTCGAACCAGTGCGAGTCAGCAGATCGGTCACGAACTCGACGGTGCCGGACCGACGCTCGAGGGTGTCGGAGCTCACCCGGACCCCGGGCGTGCCGTCGATGACGACCCGCTCGTAGGCGGGATGGTTTCGGTATTCGCGACCCGCCCCGAGCAGAACGGTGCCGAATCCGGGGTGCCACCGCCGCAGCTGAGCGGGCCGGTGACTGTAATACGTGAACAGGAAATCGTGAACGGGATGTTTCTCGTGCGCCGCGCGCCGGCGCAGATACGCGGCGAGCAACTCGTCGACCTCGTGTCGATGTCGGTCGCGGCGCGCGGTCCATTGGCTCTCGGTGAGGATCACCTCGCGGTGGGCGGTCGGGGTCTCGGTCACTCGGGTGTGCCTCCTGTGCGTTTCCCGGGAGTGGGATCGGTGATGCGGTGGGTGGCGTCGCGGACCGTGCCGACGAATTCTTCGACCAGGTCTTCGAGGGCGACGATGCCGAGCGTGGCGCCGGTGTGGTCGACTACGCAGGCGAGGTGGGAGCGGGCGCGGCGGAGCTGGGACAGGGCATCGTCGAGTGCGGTGTCGAGCGGGAGCGGCGGGAGCGGTCGGATGGTGCCTGGTGGAATCACGGTGTCGGGGCCTGCAGTGTGGTCGTGGACGAGGTCGAGGATGTCCTTGACGTGGAGGTATCCGGTGTAGTCGCCGGCGGCAGTGCGCGTGGGATAGCGCGAGAACCCGGTGGTGGTGACGGCCAGTTCGATGGCGCCGAGGGCGACACCGGCAGTGGTGGCGGGCACGGTACGGACATCGTCGACGGGGATGAGGACGTCGGAGACGGTGCGTCCTCCGGTGTTCAGTGCGTGGGTCAGGCGGCGGTGTTCTTCTTCGTCGATCAGGCCTTCGGATCGTGATTCACCGATCATCTCGGTCAGTTCACCTGCGGTGACGGTCGCGTCGAGTTCGTCTTTGGGCTCGATACGTGCCAGTCGCAACGTGATGTTGGCGCACCAGTTGTAGAAGGCGATCAGGGGGCGGGCGGGGCGCATGAACTGCAGGTGGATCGGGACGAGGAGCATGGCGGTGCGTTCGGGCCCGGCGATCGCGATGTTCTTGGGCACCATCTCGCCGAGCAGGATGTGCAGTGTCACCACGAGCGTGATCGAGACGGCGAACGCGATGGGGTGCAAGAGTGGGGCGGGGAGGCCGATCAGGTGGAGTGGGCTCTCGATGAGGTGAGCGATGGCGGGTTCGCCGACGCGACCGAGGAGGATCGAGCAGATCGTGATGCCGAGTTGGGAGCCGGCGAGCATGAGGGAGAGGTGTTCGCCGGCGGTGATGACGGTGTGGGCACGCTTCTTGCCTTGGGCATGAAGCGCTTCGAGTCGGTCGCGCCGGGCGGTGATGAGGGAGAATTCGGCGCCGACGAAGAAGGCGTTCCCGGCGAGGAGAAGTATGGTCAGGGCGACGGCGAGCAGGTCGTTCATGGCTGCTCCTGACCCGGATCGTCGTGGCCGGTGGGGGTCAGCAAGAGACGGTCGATGCGGTGTCCGTCCATCTCGAGGACGCGGGCGAGCCAGGGGGACTCGTCGCGGTCGCGGGCGGGGAGCGGAATCTCGTCGTGAACCTGGGGGATACGACCGAGTTCGGTGAGGATGAGTCCGCCGATCGTCTCGTAGTCGCCGTCGGGAGCACGGTAGCCGGTCAGTCGTGTGACCTCGTCGATGCGCAGGAGCCCGGAACACGCCCACCCCTTGTCGAATGGCAGGGCGGCGGGTTGTGGTTGGTCGTGTTCGTCCCGGACGTCTCCGATGATCTCCTCGACGAGGTCTTCCATGGTGACGATCCCGGCGGTGCCGCCGTATTCGTCGGCGACGAGGGCGACCTGCATTCCGTCGGCGCGGACGCGTTCCATGACGGTGTCGCCGTCGAGGGTCGACGGCACGATCGGCACTCTTCGGGCGAGATCCCGGACTGCGGTGGTGCCGCGTCGGTCGGCGGTGACGGTGAACGCGTGTTTGACATGGACAACGCCGAGCGTGGAGTCGAGATCGGCATCGATCACCGGGAATCGGGAGTATCCGGTGCGTGAGGACAGTTCGATCAGGTCGAGGACGGTGTCGCGGTGATCGAGGCATTCGACGGTCACGCGCGGGGTCATGAGGTCTTCGGCAGTGCGTTCACCGAAGCGCAGCGAACGGTCGACGAGGCGGGCTGTGGATTCGTCGAGGACACCGCCTTCAGCGGAGGCGCGTACGAGAGAGCCGAGTTCCTGAGGGGAGCGTGCTGAGCGCAATTCTTCGGCGGGTTCGATGCCCAAGCGTCGCACGATGCGGTTGGCGGTGCCGTTGAGGCCGTTGATGGCCCAGCGGAAGACCAGCGAGAAGCCGGCTTGGAGGCCGGCGGTGGTGCGGGCGGTGGCCAGGGGCCGGGAGATGGCGATGTTCTTCGGGACGAGTTCACCGAAGATCATGGAGAACGACGTTGCGAGGACGAGCGCGACGATCAGGGACAGGGTGCTCGCAGTGTTCTCGGACAGCCCGATGGCACCGAATACGGGGTCGAGGAAGCGGGCGAGGACGGGTTCGGCGAGGTAGCCGGTGATCAGGGTGGTGATGGTGATGCCGAGTTGGGCACCGGACAGCTGGAACGAGAGAGTGCTGTGGGCGTGTTGTACCTGGCGGGCGCGGGTGTCGCCGTCCCGGGCGTGTGCTTCGACGGTGCTGCGTTCGAGGGCGGTCAGGGAGAACTCGGCAGCGACGAACAGTGCGGTGCCTGCGGTGAGTGCGACGAAGCCGAGGAGGCTGAGGATGGACAGGGCGACGGACATCAGTGCCGCTCCGGGGTGGCGGCGGATTCGGCCGGGGGCGTGCCGATAGTGGGTGCCGCGGGCACCGTGTTCCTCTCGTCCGGCCCGGGATGGATGGTCTGGTCCCGGACGGTGTGGTGAAAGTGGTCATTATAATTCGGGGGTCGTGGGCTGTCTCGTGCTGCGGTGCAGTGCATAGGGTGGGGCGTACGTGGCTCGCAGTGGGCGGCCCGATCGAGGAGGTGGGACGTTGGCCGAGCGCATTCGAAGCCAGTGGGAGGACATCACCGCCGCGGATCCGTCGCATTCGACTTGGTATGTCGAGCGTTTCCGCACGATGGCGGCACAGGGTGAGGACATCGTGGGCGAGGCCCGGTTGATCGACGCGATGTTGACGCGGGGTGCGCGGGTGCTTGATGCGGGGTGTGGTCCGGGCCGGTTGGGTGGCTATCTGCACGGGGTGGGGCATGTCGTGGTGGGGGTCGATGTCGACCCGGTGTTGATTGCGGCGGCCGAGGAGGATTATCCGGGCCCGACGTGGCTGGTCGGCGATCTGGCCGAGTTGGATCTTCCGAGTCGTGGTGTGTCGGCGGAATTCGATGCGATCGTGTGTGCGGGCAATGTGATGACGTTCTTGGCACCGGCGACGCGTCGGGCGACGTTGGCTGGGTTCGCGCGGCATCTGGCGCCGTCGGGGCGTGCGGTGGTGGGGTTCGGTGCGGGCCGCGACTACGACTTCGCGGAGTTCCTTGCTGATGCCGCAGCCGGAGGGCTCACTCCGGAGCTGTTGCTGTCGACATGGGATCTGCGCCCGTTCGCGGAGGATTCGGATTTCTTGGTTGCGGTGTTGTCGCGGTCGGGGAACTGATCAGGACCGAGTGGGTTTGATCGTTGCGGTCTCGTCGGTCACCGGTGTGGTGACGGTGCGGGCGAGCGCGAGCGTGGTTACGGCCATGACTGCGACCGCGATGGCGGTGGCGATGAGGCCGAGGCCGTCGGTGTCGAGGTGTTCGCCGAGCACGGTCATGCCGAGGGCCGCGGCGGCGAGCGGTTCGGCGATCGTCAGTGTGGGGAGGGAGGCTGTGAGCGGCCCGGCTTGGAAGGCGCGTTGCTGCAGGTACATGCCGGTGAGTCCGGCGGTGATCACGGTCCAGACCTGCCACGAACCGAGAACGGTGGGTAGGCCGTGTTCGATCAGGTCGGTGACATGTTTGGTGAGGGCCGCCGCGACGCCGTAGAGGATGCCTGCGGCGGTACCGAGCAGCATGGCGCGGCGTCTCGGCGTCCCGGGGGCGGCGCCGAGTGCGGCGGCGCAGGCGGCGACGGTCAGGGTGATCGTGAGAGGCAGTGCCCATCGGGTGGCGGCAGCGTCGATGTTTCCCGCGGTGGGATTGCCGGCGATCAGGAACATGGCCAACGCGATGCACAGGGCCGCGGCGAGCAGGAGGGTGCGGTGGTCGGGTCGTCGTCCTGTGTAGTAGGCGGAGATGGGGATGGCGAACAGCAGCGACGAGACGAGCAGGGGTTGCACGATCAGGACGGTGCCGAGCGCGAGGGCGAGAACTTGGAGGGTGTAGCCGCCGCCGTCCACGGCCAACGCCGCCCACCAGCGGGGGCTGCGGATGAGAGTGCCGACGAGTGGGCCGGAGGTGGGAACGGCGGCGGCGGTGCGTTGCTGGGCGACCATGCTGACAGCGACCAGCAACGCGGCGGCAAGTGCGCACGTCACGGATGCTGCCGCGGTGCCGGTCATGGTCGGGGGCGGGTCAGGCCTGGACTTCGCTGTGGTCGCCGCTCCACAGGGTGTGGAACTTGCCGGGCTTGTCGGTGCGCTCGTAGGTGTGTGCCCCGAAGTAGTCGCGTTGGCCTTGGGTGAGTGCGGCGGGGAGACGTTCGGCGCGCAGTCCGTCGTAGTAGGACAGGGAGGAGCCGAAGGCGGGGATGGGGATGCCGAGGGTGGTGGCGGTGACCACGACGCGTCGCCAGCTGTCGATGCCGGCTTCGATCGCGTCGCGGAAGTATGGGGCGAGGATCAGGCTGGGCAGTTCCTGATCGGCGTCGTAGGCCTCTTTGATGCGGTTGAGGAACTGGGCGCGGATGATGCAGCCGCCGCGCCAGATGGTGGCCATGGCAGCGCGGTCGATGTTCCAGCCGTATTCGGCGCTGCCTGCCGCGATCTGGTCGAAGCCCTGGGCATAGGCGACGATCTTGGAGGCGTAGAGGGCGGCGCGGATGTCTTCGGTGAACTGGGCGGCGTCGGTGGGTGCGGCGCCGAGGGTGCCGGTGGCCAGGTTGCGGGCTGCGGCACGTTGGGTGCGGGAGCCGGACAGTGCGCGGGCGAAGACGGCTTCGGCGATGCCGGTGACGGGGATGCCGAGGTCGAGGGCCGCTTTGACGGTCCAGCGGCCGGTGCCTTTCTGTTCGGCGGCGTCGACGATGACGTCGACGAGGGGTTTTCCGGTGGTGGCGTCGGTCTGGCGGAGCACTTCGGCGGTGATTTCGATGAGATATGACTCGAGGGTGCCGGTGTTCCAGTCGGCGAATACGTCGGCGATCTTCGCCGCGTCGTAGCCCAGTGCGTCGCGCAGCAGGTGATAGGCCTCGCCGATGAGCTGCATGTCGGCGTATTCGATGCCGTTGTGCACCATCTTGACGAAGTGTCCGGCGCCGTCGGGGCCGACGTGGGTGCAGCAGGGGGTGCCGTCGACCTTGGCGGAGACGGCTTCGAGGAGGGGGCCGAGTGCGGCGTAGGACTCGGCGGGGCCGCCGGGCATGATGGACGGTCCGTTGAGGGCGCCTTCTTCGCCGCCGGAGATGCCTGCGCCGACGAAGTGCAGGCCGCGTTCGCGCAGGGCGGCTTCGCGGCGGATGGTGTCGGTGTAGAGGGCGTTGCCGCCGTCGATGATGATGTCGCCCGGTTCCATGGCGTCGGCGAGTTCTTCGATGACGGCGTCGGTGGCGTCGCCGGCCTTGACCATGATCAGGACGCGGCGGGGTTTTTCCAGGGCGGCGACGAACTCGTCGATCGTTTCGGTGCGGACGAAGGTGCCGTCGCTGCTGTGTTCGGCGAGCAGGGCGTCGGTTTTGGCGATGCTGCGGTTGTGCAGGGCGACGGTGTAGCCGTGGCGGGCGAAGTTCCGGGCGATGTTGGACCCCATGACGGCCAGGCCGGTCACGCCGATCTGGGCGAGGGGGGTCTCGGTGCGTTCGACGGTCATGGGTACAGCTTCCCCCGAAATGGGGCGCGATCGAAATCGAACGGGTACGAGGTGTGTCAGTGGGTGAACAGGCGGGTCAGTTCGGTGAGCCAGGGGACGGCGACGGCGACGGTGGGGATGACGAGGATCGCGGCGGCGGCTATGTAGGCGCACGCGGAGATGGTCAGGTCGGGGCCGGGGGCGGCGAGTCGCTGTACTCGCAGCAGGGTGGAGGGGCCGCCGACGGCGAGGGCGCCGGTGGGGGTGCGGGCATCGGCGCAGGTGATGAGGGCACGGGCCAGGGGGGCGGGGCCGGTGCGGCGGACGGCGGAGTCGTCGGCGAGCATTTCGACGAGGAGTTGCACGGAGCCGAGGGCGGAGCCGGAGCGAACCCATCGGGGGAACGCTTCGTAGACGGCGGTGAATGCTTCGAGGATCAGGTCGTGGCGGGCGCGCAGGTGGGAGTGTTCGTGGCGCAGGACGGCGCTGAGTTCGTCGTCGTCGAGGTTGTCGAGGGTGCCTTCGGAGAGGACGACGCGGTGCCGGATGCCGGGTAGGCAGTAGGCGATGGGGTCGGCGCTGTCGAGGATCCGTACGTGGGGGAGGGTGCGGACGGCGGAGGGGTTGTCGCGGCGGTCGAGGAGGTCGACGAGCATGCGGTGGCGGGCGCGGCGGCGGCGGGTGCGGACCCCGACGCGCAGGATCGAGTAGATCAGGCGGCCGCCGATGAGCAGGGTGAGCGTGAAGACGACGACGTAGGTCAGCCACAGGGGTAGTCCGAGCGCGTCGATTTCTTCGAGGGGGCCGGTGGTGGGGCGGCCGTCTTCGCCGGGGACCAGCAGGAGCGCGGCGATGGCGAGCCCGGAGCTGAATGCGGAGAGCACGGCGGCGAGAGCGACGGCCTGCCACAGGACGAGGGCGGCTCGTGGGTTGCGGTGTGGCCAGGTGGCGCGGGCGAGGAGCCCGGGCACCGGGCCCGCGAGGAGAAGCGCAAGTATGCCGAATACGAGCGCTGTGGTCGCATTCATGTAGTCGAGTGTGTCAGCTTGCGCGTCCGGGGGACCGGTCGGTGCTGTGTTGGGCTTCGAGTTCGGCGAGGGCGGCGCGCAGTGCGGCTGCTTCGTCGGCGCCGACGCGGCCGACGAAGTGGACGAGGGCGGCGGTGCGTCCGGCGGTTTCGTCGGCCTGGTCGAGGGCGTCGACCATGAGGCCTGCGACGAGTTCGTCGCGGCCGTGTACCGGGAGGTAGCGGTGGGCGCGGTCATCGCGTTGCTGGATGACGAGGTTCTTCTTCGCGAGGCGTTGAAGGACAGTCATGACGGTGGTGTATGCGAGGGAGCGTTGGGCGGAGAGGCCTTCGTGGACCTGTCGCACGGTTTGGGGTTCGGTGGAGGACCACAGGTGGTCCATCACTGCTCGCTCGAGTTCGCCTAGTGCTGCCATACCGTGATTCTACGGAGTCTCCGACATTTGTGCGTACTACCTAGGGTCGTAGCTATTCGGGCGGGGTGTCGCCGCCGACCGTGCCGTAGACGTGGCGGGTGCCGATGGGCACGATCAGGGGTCGGCCGGAGACCGGGTCGCTGATGACAGAGGCGTCGAGTCCGAACACGTCGCGGAGCAGTTCGACGGAGATGACTTCGGTGGGAGGGCCGGAGGCGATGACCTTGCCGTCGCGCATGACGACGAGGTGGTCGCTGTAGCGGACGGCGAGGTTGAGGTCGTGGAGCACCATCACCACGGTGCGGCCGAGTTCGCTGTGGAGTTGATCGACGAGGTCGAGGACCTCGATGGAGTGTGCGAGGTCGAGGTAGGTGGTGGGTTCGTCGAGCAGCAGGATGTCGGTGCCTTGCGCGAGGGCCATCGAGATCCAGGCGCGTTGGCGTTGGCCACCGGAGAGTTCGTCGACGGGGCGGTCGGCGAGGTCGGCGATGCCGGTGCGGGCGAGTGCGGTGGATACGACGTCCTCGTCGTCGCCGGACCATTGCCGCATCCACGACTGGTGGGGGTGGCGGCCGCGGGCGACGAGGTCGGCGACGGTCAGTCCTTCGGGGGCGGTGGGTGCTTGGGGGAGCATGCCGAGGACTCGGGCCACGTCGCGGGTGCGCATCGTGGTGATCTTGCGGCCGTCGAGCACGACGTGTCCGCTGCGAGGTTTGAGGAGACGACTCAGTGCACGCAGCAGTGTGGATTTGCCGCAGCCGTTGGGGCCGATGATGGTGGTGATCACGCCGGTGGGGATCTCGAGGTCGAGGTCGTCGACGATGAGACGGTCTCCGTAGCCGAGTGCGAGATGTTCGGCGATGAGTCGTGAGCCGGTGAGGTCGGTGGCGCCGTCGGCGTGTGTGTCGAGGCGGTGTGTGTCGAGGGGCTGGGTGGGGGTCACACGGACACCTTCCGGTTGGAGCGCACGAGCAGGTACAGCAGGAACGGGCCGCCGAGCGCGGAGGTTACGAGGCCGACCGGCAGGGAGACCGGCAGGATGGTGCGGGCGATGATGTCGGCGCCGACGACGAGTACGGCGCCGGTCAGCGCGGAGGCGATGATCGGGGGTCCGGCGGAGCGGACGAGGCGGAGCGCGACCTGGGGTGCGGCGAGTGCGACGAAGCCGATGGGTCCGGCGGCGGCGGTGGCGATGGCGGCGAGCGCGCAGGCGGCGACGAGGAGCATGCCTTGCTGCGATTGCAGGCGGATCCCGAGGGAGCGGGCGGTGTCGTCGCCGAGGCGGAGGGCGCCGATGGTGAACGAGGCGATGATCGTCCAGGTGCCGATGACGGCGAGGGCGATGCCCGCGGGGATGACCTGACTCCAGCTGATCCCGTTGAGGGAGCCCGTGAGCCAGACCTGGGCGCGGGAGACGTCGTTGATGTCGGCGGAGACGAGCATCCAGTTGGTCAGGCCGATCAGCATGGCGTTGGCGCCGATGCCGATGAGCACGAGCCGGAATCCGTCGACGCCGTTCTTCCAGGCGAGCAGGTAGATCACGGTGGCCGTGAGCAGACCGCCGGCGAGGGCGGCCAGGGGCAGGCCGAGGGCTGCGAGGACTCCGACGATGGTGCCGCCGCTGGTGACGACGATCAGGGCGACGGCAGCGGCGCTGGCGCCGGCGGTGATGCCGAGGATGTCGGGGCTGGCCAGGGCGTTGCGGGACAACGACTGGGTGATGGCTCCGGAGACGGCGAGGGCCGCGCCGACGACGAGGGCGCCGATGCCGCGGGGGAGTCGCAGGTCGAACACGATGAACCGGTCGAGTCGTTCGCCGCCGCCGAAGAGAACTTCGAGGACTTGGGGGACGGACATGGGGTAGTCGCCGCGACCGAGTCCGATGCACAGGAGCAGGAATGCGGCGACGGCGAGCAGGAGGCACACCAGCACCGGGCGTCCGCGCCATACGACGGAGAAGCGGCCGAGGCGGAAGGCGGGGCGGGCGGGGACGGCGGTGGAGCGCTGGACGGGGGTGTGGCGGCGGCGTTCTCGGCCGGTGGTGGAGGGCGCCGCGGGGTCGATCTTCGTCAGGTCGGTCACAGCGACACCAGCTTCCGGCGGCGGACGAGGGCAATGAAGAACGGGGCGCCGACCAGGGCGAGCACGATGCCGACCTGGAGTTCGCCGGGGCGCACCACGATGCGGCCGATGACGTCGGCGAGGACGAGGAGCACGCCGCCGAGCAGGCCTGCGTAGGGAACGAGCCAGCGGTAGTCGGGGCCGGTGACGGCGCGGGCGATGTGCGGGACGATCAGGCCGACGAACGCGATGGGCCCGCACGCCGCGGTGGCGGCGCCGGTGAGGATGGTGATCACGGCGATGCCGATGACGCGGGTGAGTGCGATGTTGGTGCCCAGGGATCGGGCGACGTCCTCACCGAGGCTGAGCACGTTGAGGCCCGGGGTGCTCGCGAGGGCGATGAGGAGGCCGACGACGATGAACGGCAGGACCTGCCAGAGCACGTCCATGCCGCGGCCGGCGACGGATCCGACGACCCAGAAGCGGTAGCCGTCGAGGCTGGTCTGGTCGAGCAGGACGACGGTTTGAATCATGGCCTGGAGGAAGAAAGCGACGGCGGCGCCGGCGAGGGCCAGGCTCAGGGGGCTCGAGCCGCCGTTGCCGATGGAGGAGAACCCGAACACGATGACGCTGGCGAACAGGGATCCGGCGAACGCGAACCACAGGTATTCGGCGGGGGTGCTGGTGCCGAGCAGGTAGATCGAGAGTACGACGAACAGTGCGGCGCCTGCGTTGATGCCGAGTAGCCCGGCGTCGGCGAGCGGGTTGCGGGTGTGGCCTTGGATGAGGGCGCCTGCTACGCCCAGGGCGATGCCGACGAGCAGTCCGAGCAGGGTGCGGGGGATGCGCAGGGAGTGGATGATCACGTCGGTTTCGGCGCCGTCGTTGACGAACAACGCGTGGAACACTTCGGTGAAGGTCATCGGTCGTGCGCCGATGGCGACGCTGGCGAGTAGGACCAGCACGAGCATCACGGCGAGCGCGAGCAGTCCCAGAAGTCGTCGGCGGCGGATCCCGGCGACGCTGGTGTCCGCGGGCAGCGGCGTGAAACCGTCGTCGGCGGCGGTGCGGGCCATGACGACCTCGGTGCGGCGGCGCAGCAGGGCGCGGCGGGGGCCGACGGGAGCGCCGGTGTCCGGGTCGCGGGTGATCAGGTCGGTCCAGGCTTTGCCGAGGCTTGCGCCGGTGCGGCCTTCCCGGTGGCCCCGGTTCCACAGCAGCACCCCGAGGGTGGCGGCCAGTGCGGCGCCGCCGAAGACGACGCGGTCGGTCTGTCCGCCGCCGTTGGCGTCGGCGAGGGTGTCGACCAGTAGTGCGCCGATCGCGAGGGGGATTGCGAGGAGCGCGAGATCCAGCAGTTCCGCGACGACGCGCCGGGCCGTGGTGGGCGGTTCGGTGCACTCGGTGGTCGTGGGTTCTGTGGCCGTGAGTGTGGGGGAGGGGGGTCGAATGATGGCCACGTGCGTGGTGCGCTCCTCGTGACAGCGTGCTCGGCTGGGTTTGGAGGTTAGGTTACGGAATCCTATTTCGGTCTGTCACGGGGCGGGTCCGGTCGGTGGGTGTTGGTTCGGTGCGGCGGGTTGCGCAATCCCCACCTCGAATGTAATGGTTAGCCTTACCTAAGCAAACCGCTGGGTTCCTGTCGACAAGAGAGGTGTCGGATGACGACTCTGCTGCTGCCACCGACCACCACCGCTCCGGTCCCCACGTTCGACGACCGGAGCATCCGCGCATTCGAGGACACCCGCACCCGCCTGCGGGCCCTTGCCGCGGGATCTCCCCGCGTCTACGCCGTGGCCTGTATCGACGAAGAGCCCAAGCGCCGCTGGTGGAGTCTCGGCAGTGCGGAACGCACCGAACGCGTCGAACTGCTCTACCGACGCTCCCTCGAGGACGTCGACGAACCGCGCATCGCCGCAGAGCAGGTCGCTGCCGCCCTCATTCACGCCGTGGTCGGCCGGGTCCTGGCACCACTCGCTCTCGAAGGGCGCGCGTGGGATCCCGGGCTCGACAATCTCTGGTTGCATCAAGACAGTGACGGCTGCATCGACTGGGCCGGTGTCGCCGACGACACCCTGCGCGTACTCCCCGGAGACCGGGCCGCCGCCGAGTGCGGGGTCGTGGTGCTGCCGTGCGAGCAGGCCCTGGCGGTGTGGACTGCCCATCGCGCGGTGACGGCCCTGACCGCGGTGCACGAGGCCGTGCAGCGATGCGCCCCGCTCGACGGCCCGCGCTTCTGGGCGATGGTCGGACGCACGATCGTCACCGGCGCATCGCAACTGCCCGTCCTCGGTGGCGCCTCCCGGCGCGACGCGGCGCGACGCGGCCAGCAACTGCTCGACGCGTTCGTTGCCGCGGGCCACCCGGTGCGAGGCCTTGTGGGATTAGGTCAGGCTTCCCTATAGTTGGGGGCGTGCAACACCGGACCGTGCCGGAGTCCTGAGGGCTGCAGCGACTCCCGGTCCATCCCGACGGCGGGCCTCGCGATCACCACGCGAGGCCCGCCGCTACGTTCGGACCGCTCGGATGGTTGCCGCACCGGCAGGCGAAAACCTCCATGCCCTACCATCGTTCGACGGCAACCGGCGACCCGGCCGGCCCCGATCGAGCAGGAGCACGCTTAGACATGACCGATCATTCCCTTCCGGATCCCGCCGCCGCCACCCTCGAAGAGATCACCACCTTCAACCGCGCCGGCTTCGGGACCGCGCTCGGGCTCGAGTTCCTGGAAGTGACCGCCGACGTCGTGCGGGCGCAGTGGACGGTGAGCCCCGATCAGCATCAGCCCTACGGCATCGTGCACGGCGGGGTGTACTGCGCGGTGATCGAGACGATCGCGAGCATGGGCGGCGCCACCTGGTTCGGTGAGCGCGGCAACGTCGTCGGCGTCAACAACAACACCGATTTCCTGCGGGCCACCCGCGAAGGCGTCCTCACCGCCGTCGGCACCCCCATCCACCGTGGCCGCACTCAGCAGCTGTGGCGGGTGGTGATCACCGACGAGAAGGAGCGTGTCGTCTCACAGGGGCAGGTGCGGCTGGCGAACATCGAGGACAGCGCCCGCATCGGGAACTGACGGCGCACGCCGGGCGGTCAGCCTGCCGCTCGACGGGCCGCCGACGAGTCGCCTTCGTTCTGGGCAGTGTCCTTCCCGTCGGCGGCGTCCTTCCCGTCGGCGGTGCCGTTGCCCGCAGTGACGGAGTTCTCGTGGTGTCGTAGTCGCTCGATGGCGATCCGCGCGAACACCTGCTGCTCGGTTGCGGCCATCTCGTTACGTCCCGTCGAGAAGAATGCCTGCGCCCACGACAACAATGTCGACATCTTCGACGAGAACCCCACCAGGTACAGCAGGTGGATGAACAACCAGGCGATCCAGCCGAGGAACCCGCTGATCTCGAGCTTGCCGACTTTCGCAACCGCGCTGAACCGCGAGATGGTCGCCATCGACCCCTTGTCGAAGTACTTGAACGGGGCCCGTTGGGCCGGGGTCTGCCCCGCGAGGGAGGCGATGATCTGTTTCGCCGCGTACTTGCCCCCCTGCATCGCCACCTGCGCAAGCCCGGGAAGCTTGTCGAGCGACATCATGTCGCCGATCACGAACACGTTCGGATATCCCGGGAGCGACAGATCGGGCAGCACCTCGACGCGACCCGCCCGATCGATCCCGGCACCGGACTGCTCGGCCAGTTGCTGACCCAGCGGGCTCGCCGCTACGCCCGCCGACCACACCTTGCACTGTGATTCGAGACGTCGCTCGGTGCCGTCCTTCTCCTTGACCGTCAGGCCGTCCGCGTCGACGCCGGTGACCATCGCACCCAGCTGGATCTCCACCCCGAGGCCCTCGAGGGTCTTGCGTGCCTTCTTCGACAGCTTCCCGCCGTAGACGGGCAGCACGTCCGATGCCCCGTCGAGCAGAACCACCCGCGCCCGCGTGGAGTCGATATGACGGAAGGTGTCCTTGAGAGTGCGGCGGGAGAGCTCGGCGATCTGACCGGCCAGCTCGACCCCCGTCGGGCCCGCGCCGACCACCACGAACGTCAGCAACCGCGCTTGCTCCTCGGGGTCGTTCGACAATTCGGCCTGCTCGAAGGCGCCGAGAATTCGGCCGCGCAACTCGAGTGCGTCGTCGATCGTCTTCATGCCGGGCGCGAACTCCGCGAAGTGATCGTTGCCGAAATAGGACTGGCCGGCGCCTGCGGCGACGATCAGCGAGTCGAAGCCGGTGGTGGTGCGACGCTCCAGGAATTGGGAGGTGATCGTGCCGTTCTCGAGATCGATGTCGTCGACTTCCCCGAGCAGCACCTGGGTGTTCTCCTGTTTGCGCAGCACCATGCGCGTGGCCGGGGCGATGTCGCCGACCGAGAGGATGCCCGTCGCGACCTGATAGAGCAGCGGCTGGAACAGGTGATGGGTGGTGCGCGCGACCAGCGTGACGTCCGCGTCGGCGCGGGCCAGTGCCTGCGCGGCGAACAACCCTCCGAACCCCGATCCGATCACCACTACGCGATGACGAGCAGATCCCACCGATTCGACGCTCATGCAAGCTCCTTCGTTGATCTCGGTACAGCAGCGGTTCGACGGCCCAGCGTTTCAGCGCCCGTTTCAACGCCACTGCAGTTTCGATGCCACTGCAGTTTCGATGCCACTGCGGTTCGGTTCTCAGTCTGTCAGCTCTCGCCGTCACTCACAGCGCGATCGGTGCCGCCGAGCAACCCGTACACCGGGTTGTGGCGGGCCGCGTGCCGCACCGCATCGTTCGTCGCCGAGGTGTAGATCTGCACGGTCTGCAGCGACCGGTGCCCAAGCAGTTGCTGCAACTCGACCATCGTCGCGCCGTTGTCGGCCAGCGAAGTTGCGAAGGTGTGCCGTAGCGCGTGCGCGAGCGCACCTCGTTTGCGTTCGGACTCGATACCCGCCCGCCGATACACCCGTCGCACCCGATACTGCAGGGTGCCGCGGGTGATGCGCTGCCCATCGGCGCCGACGAACAACGGATCTGCCGGTGTGTGCCGCTCCCACACCGGCAGGTCGGCGCGGTCGGCGAGCGCGGATCGCCGCAGCGGCGGAAACCTGGAATAGCGTTCCTGCAGGTAGGCAGAGACGATCGCCGTCCAGCTGTCCTCGAGGGGGATCTCTCGTTCGACCGCGCCCTTACCGTGCACGCGCAGCACCGGGGCTTCGAGTCCACCGAGGATGTGCCCGAGATCCAGTGAGATCAGCTCTTCCGTCCGGATGCCGGTGAGCAGCAGCGTCGCGACCAACGCCAGATCCCGCTGCGGCCAGTCCCGCGACGACCCGCTCGGGTGCTGCGCGTCGCGGGTCAAGGTGTCGACGAGTTGCCCGACGGCGGCCGGTTTGAATGCTTTCGGGGTGTGTTCGGGGCGTTTCGGCTGCGCGATCGAGGCCATCGGATTGCCTTCGGAGAGCCCCTCGGTGACGAGAAAGTTGCAGAAGTTGTTCCAGACCGACCACGCGCGACGCACCGACGCCGGTTGGCGTTCCCGCGCGAAGGCGGCGAACGCCGACCGCAACCCGCGGATCGTGAGATCCGCGATGGTCAGGGTGTCCGGTGCGGCACCACGCACCGCCGCGAGTGCGGCACACACCCCGTGCAGGTCCAGGCGGTATGCCTTGACGGTGTGCGCCGAGCGTTTCGCGGTCTGCAAGGTCTCCAGGTACGACGCGACCCAGTCGAGGAGGGGCGGTTTGTCCCGGCTCGTCATCGGAGCAGCCACCTTCCCGTGGTTGTCGTACGCTTGTGCGAATCCAGTGTGCCAGGAGGGGCCGACAGGTTCGGTGGGGCCGGTGGGTGCTCACCGGTCCCACGTCGGGCGCGGTACCCAATGCGGCAGTGCCGTGTCGTGGTTCCCGCGCGCCGAGGCGATCTGCGGACCGGTCAGGTACAGCGCCGACGACAGGTCGGCGCCGTCGAGTCGGGCGTCACGCAGGTCGGCGCCGAGCAGGTCGACCGCGCTCAGATCGCTGCCGCGCAGATCCGTGCCGATCAGGCACGCCCCGCGCAGATCGGCGCCGCACAGGGCGCGGCTGCGCAGAGACCGGCCGGCGAGGTCCGCGCCGGGGTGCAGTCGTGGATCGGGTGTGCCGGTGGCGTGATATGACGCGCGGATCACCTCACTGACGTCGACGAGCAGGTTGCGTACCTGCTCGTGCAGCGCGTCCAGGTCGAGAGCGACCAATTCGGATGCCTCGAGTCGGGTGAGTCCGGTGATCGTCTCGGCCAGTTCGGCGGCGCCGGCGATGTCGTCGGGGTCGAGGGCGCGGTCGGTGGCCTCGTGGAGATACCAGAGCATCTCGTGCAGTTGTTTCATTCTCGGGAACACTGCCCCGGTGAGGGGGCCGGGGACCCGTGCGGTGGCGGCTTGCCCGGCGCCGAAGCAGTCGAACGTGGTACAGCCGCGGTACCCGCGCGCGGCCAGGACGTCGTGGATCGTGCAGCCGAAATCGGATGCGAGGTGTGCGCATGGTGTTCCGGCGGGCTTGTCGGTGGCGAAATCGGCGGAGCGGGAGAATCCGAAGACGGTGCAGCACAAGGCAGCACAGTTGCGGCAGTCGCCAAGTAGGTGGGTGCGGGGCATGGGAACTCCGAAGGGTGTGATCCGGTGGGAGGCGAAGCTGGGGAACCGGTCATGGTCCCCCTGCTCGGGGCACACGGAATCACCGCCGCGCGCAGGCGGCGTCGTTCACGATCGACGCGTGGCTCGAAGGTCACGCACAAGAATCGGTGTTCACTGCTTCGGAGAGTAGCAGGGCCTCGGCCCGGTTCCCGGACGCACTGGCAGCGGCATCCGTTGATGAGAGCCGGCAGCGCCCCCTCGAAGGGCGGGAGGCCACTGTGTCAGCGGATCGATTCGAGGAGCCGGGCATGGTCCTCGGCGTCGCCACCATGGCGTGAACATCCGCAACGCTAGGGTGCAATATGCCGGAAATTGTGCGTCGGCGGCGTATCCAGTCACCGCCGCCACGCATCATCTACCACGCCCTCACCGATCCCGATCGTGACCCGACTCGCCGGTGGTTGATCCTGCGTGAGAGCGAACAACGCCCGATGGTCGTGGAAGCTGTCGAGCCCGATCTGGGGTGTGGACATCTATCTGGCCGCGGCGTCCCGACGCTCGGAAGCGGTGCGTTGCATCGCCACCGAGTTTGCTGACGATCCGACGTTCGTGGTGCTGGACGGGCAACACACCCGCTACCGACTCGATGCGGCAGCGCATGCTGCCACGGCAGACTTTGCGGGCTCATCGCAGATGGGGATGCAGCGAACAACTCGCGTGTTGCGGGTCACCCGGAATATAACGGTCGATGACGGCGCGGATCACCGGACGAGACCACTGTGCAATCGCGTCGGGTTCCTCGGGTCCGAGAAGAAGCGCGGTGACCACGAGTCCATCGACGACTGCCCCGAGTTCGCTCGCAGCCTCGGGGGTAGCGATTCCGTGGGAAGCGAGCATCTGCGCCCTCCACCTCTCCGCCAACGCCCCACGCTCGCGCATCGTGACGCGAAGTTCTTCATTGTGAACAGCAGCCAAGGTCAGCTCCAGGCGAGCAAGCGTCCGAACACGTTCCTCGCCCAGCATGCGCACGACAGATCGAACGACGGCGTCGACGATGTCTTCTGCCGTCGAGTCCGTTTCGCCCAGCAGAGGTGCCTGTTCGAACTCGAGGAGGCGGTCGGTGCACCCACGCACCAATTCCACACGAGAGCGGAAGTAGTAGGTGGCGCTGCCCATCGGCAGCCCGGCCTCCGCGTCAACGGCTCGATGCGTCAGGCCGCGCATTCCGCTCGAAGCGAGGACACGTAAGCCCGCATCCAACAGGTCCGTGCGTCGATCGGACACCATCCATCCTCTCTACGTTTGTTGAGGTATGTTGGACATACTATCCCTCAACAAATGTAGAGACTGGAGGTCGTGATGAAGGTAATCGTCGTCGGGGCGGGCATGGCCGGATTGGCCGCGGCGGTGGGCCTCACGCAGGACGGTCACGAGGTGACCGTCCTCGAACGTGCCGAGGAAATCAGTCAGGCCGGCGCCGGAATAGGTGTCATGCCCAACGGAATCAGGGCCCTCGACCGCTTGGCGCTGGGCGACGCTGTCCGCGCCCACTTCGTACCCGGGGATGGGGACGGCACCACGCGAGACCGTGGCGGGCGCGCTCTGTTGCGCGTTCGAGACGCGGAGAAGGCCACGCCTGCAGTTGATCCGATTGTCGCGCTGCCGCGTCGAACCCTCGCCGGCATTCTGCGTGACGCCCTACCGGAAGGGACAGTGAAGAGTCCTGTCCATGTCACGAGCGTCGACGCTGCCTCCGGTTCCGTTGTGAGCACGACCGAGACCATGCACGCGGATCTCATTGTCGCCGCCGACGGTGCCCGAAGCCGTGTGCGCAGAATCCTTTTCCCAGGGCACCCCGGACTGAAGCCGTCAGGCCAGCATGCCGCGCAGGCGATTGTTCCGGACTTCACGCAGGACGTCTCGCCCATCATCGGTGAGATGCTCGACCACCGGTCGGGAGGCCGGTTCGGCACACTGCCGATGGCCGACGGAAGCATCTACTGGTACGCGCTCTGGGACTCGCGGCAGCAGGTGCCGAGCGATCCCTCCTCGCTTCTGCGGTGGTTGCGGTACGACCGGGCGGAGTGGCATCCGGCCGTGGGCGACCTGCTCTCCGCGACGGATCCGGAACGCATCCATGTCAGAGAGACAGCATCACTGGCCAGGCCTCTTCCGTCGCTGACTGTCGGGCGAGTTGCGTTACTCGGGGACGCCGCCCATGCGATGACTCCGGATCTCGGCCAAGGGGCAAGCCAAGCGTTCGAGGATGCCGTCGCGCTGATCGATGCGATCCGCACCAGCCAACACGACGTTCCTGTTGCACTGCGGCGCTACGACGCGGAGCGTCGCGCCCGCACGGCGAGAATGATTCTGCTCTCCCGACTGACCGGTCGCCTCTCATCGCTTCGAGGAGTCGCGGGCGCAACCCGCGACGCGGTCATGCGCCTTATGCCGGCCATGCCTGCTTGATGTCGAATGACGCAGACGCTGAGTGGCGCCGGACCCGCACTCAGAGACCTCGACATGCCCGACGCTACCTGCCTGCTGGTGCACCGTATCTGGTGAAGCCTCGCCGCGATGGCGACATCGGGTACGAGCGCTACAGCGGCGACGGGTATCGATTCGTTCAACGCTTCTGGCCCGGTTCGGGTCCACGGGTGCAGATTTCCGGGACATGTGAAGACAACGCCGATAGATAACCACTGCAAAGACCTTGGTATCAGGGGCGGCGGGTTTCGAGTAGACGCAGCCACACCTCACTGATGGTGGGGTAGGCCGGTACGGCATGCCACAGCAGGTCGAGGGGTACCTTCCCGACGATCGCGACGGTGGCGGCATGGACGAGTTCGGCGACCTCGGACCCGACGAACGTGGCGCCGACCAGCACGTCGGTGGTGCGGTCGACGACCAGCGCCGCGTGGCCGGTGAAGTCGTCGCGGTGCAGGGTGGCACCCGCGACGTCGATGTCGGCCTCGAGCACCTCGATGTCGAGTCCGGCGGCACGGGCCGAGTCGGCGGTGTGTCCGACGGCGGAGACTTCGGGGACAGTGAAGATCACCTGGGGGATCTGCTGGTGGTCGGCGCTCGCCCGGAACCGGGGGTCGTCGAGGGGCCGGTTCTCGGCGCGGGCGGCGATGACGTCGCCGCACACCCGGGCCTGGTACTTGCCCATGTGGGTCAGCGCGGCGCGGCCGTTGACGTCGCCGACGGCGTACAGCCAGGCGCCGTCGACACCGTCCACGGTGAGATGGTCGACAGTGAGATGGTCGTCGACGGTGATCTTGCGGGCGTCGAGCCCTACAGTGTCGAGTCCGAGATGGTCGACGGCGGGTCGGCGGCCGGTCGCGACGACGAGTTCGTCGACTTCGAGGGTGGTGCCGTCGGTCAGTTCCACTGTGAGGGGGCCGCCGTGGATCATGCCGATGCCGGTGTCGCGGGCGTCGGGGCGGGTCACCGAGGTGACTTCGGTGCCGAACCGCACCTGCACGTGGCGGGTGCGCATCGCGGCGGCGACAGCGTCGGAGGCGAACGGTTCTACCCGCGCGAGCAGGCGGGCTCCGCGAACCACGACGGTGATCTCGTCGGCGCCGAGTTGTCGTAGCCACGTGGCAGTTTCGCAGGCGACGACGCCGCCGCCGAGCACGAGGACCCGGCGGGGGATCTGCTGCAGGTTCGTTGCGTCGCGGGAGGTCCAGGGCAGCGCCGCGCGAAGTCCCGGCAGGTCGGGGACGGTGGCGAGGGTGCCGGTGGCGAGGACGACGGCGTGGCGGGCGTGCAGGGTACGCGGGTGGTCGCCGTCGACGGTGACGGTGCGGGGCCCGGTGAGGTGGGCGTGGCCGCGGATCACATCGATGCCTGCGGCGTCGGCCCACAGTACTTGGGAGGAGTCGTCGTGACCGGAGGTGAATCGGTCGCGGCGGGTCAGGACGGCGGGGGTGTCGACGTGTTCGGTGGTGACGTGCTGCTGGACACCGGGCATGTGCGTGGCGGTGGTGAGGACCTGGGTGGGGCGGAGCAGGGCCTTACTGGGCATGCATGCCCAGTAGGAGCATTCGCCGCCGACCAGTTCGTGTTCGACGAGGGCGGCGGTGCGGTCGGAGCCGGCGATCGCGTACTGCGCGGCGTTCTCGCCTGCGGGGCCTGCGCCGAGCACGATGACGTCGAAGGTGTCGGTGGATGCGGAGTCGGCCGGTTCGGAACTCACGCGTTCTACGGTAGGCCGCTTGGGTGCGGGGCGGGGGTGGTTCGTCGGAGGTCAGTGCAGGCGCGGTGACTGGGCGTCGAAGATCAGGCCCATGGGGGCGAGGACTCGCACGACTTGTTCGGCGATGTGCTCGGGGAGGTCACACAGCAGAATCGAGCGCCAAGGGGTGATGACGAGGGGGCGGTCGACGGCGGCGAGGAACTCGGCGAGGCGGGCGGGGAGCAGACCTCCGGGTAGGCCGCCGGCGAGGGTGACGGTGCCGCTCGGCTGGTCGAGCCATCCGATCGGGGCGCTCGGAGGTGCGGGAAGGGCAACGGCGGGGGCGGTGTCCGCGGAGAAAGACGGGGTGTCGTCGAACAGGAGGTCGACGGCGGCGTCAGGGTCGGTTCGGCGGATCCCGGTGTCGGTGCCGGCGAGGACCAGTGTCCATTCGTCGCCGGAGAGGGCGAGCAGCGCGCGATCGGGGGTCAGCGCGACGATGTCGCCGGTGCCGTCGTCGAGCCCGAGGGTGCTGCCGGGGCGTGCGGTGGGGAGGTGGGGGAGCGCTGCGTCGGTGAGGGGACGGATATCGCATTTTCCGCCGATGCGGCCGCTGAGCGGGGAGGTGAACAGGTGGGGCAGTGCGGGATGGCCCACGGTGAGTCCGGCGCTGGTGACGGCGGCGGTCAGGGTTGCGGGGTCGCCGTGCAGGCGCAGGTGGGCGTGCGGGGTCAGGTGCAGGACGCCGCCGGCGTGGGTGTGCGCGAGGTCGGCGAGGGCCTGCAACTGCGCGGCGGCCAGTCTTCCGGCGGGCAGATGCACGTCTACGGGTGCGGGGTCGTCGCTCGGGTTCGTCGCGGTCACATCGTCCAGTATCCGGGTGCGGGGAAGTCTCGTGAAACGCACGGAAGAGACTTTCCTTTACAGGATTGGATAACTATATTCTCATTATTGAGATCGAGGTGCTCCTTCGTGGGCCCCTACCTGAGACGAGAGGCACTGCATGCTGCTCGAACCCACGCCCGACCAGGACTTCTTCCGCGACACGACCGCCCGGTTCCTGCAGGAGCGGACCCCGGTCGCGGTCCTGCGGGGCCTGCGCGACGATGCCGCCGGATTCGATCCCGCCTTTTGGCGTGCCGGTGCCGAACTCGGCTGGACCAGCCTGCTCGTCGATGAAGCGCACGGCGGCGGCTCCCTCAGCGACTCGGGCCTGATCGACCTGTCGTTGATCGCATACGAGTTCGGCCGTCACGCCGCACCGGGCCCGCTGGTCCCGACCAATGTGGTGGCGGCTCTGCTGGGCAGGCACGGTCGCCACCCGGAGACCCTTGCCGGGCTGCTCGACGGCTCCGTCACCGCCGCGTGGTGTTCCGCCGAACCGCCTCCGCAGGCCCGTGCCGCGACCACCGCGCTGTCGATCACCGTCGACGGCGGCGAGGTGATCGTGCACGGCACCAAACGCCCCGTGGAGGCCGCGGGCACCGCCGAGATCCTGCTGGTGACCGGCCGTACCGGCGACGGTGTCAGCCACGTGCTCGTGCCCCGCGACACTCCCGGCGTGCGCGTCACGGCGATGCGCTCGGTGGATCTGACCCGCCGCTACGCGAAGGTCGAGTTCGACGAGGTGCGCCTTCCCGCCAGCGCACTGCTCGGCACTGCGGGGGACGGCGCCGCCGACGACGAGTACGCCCGCCACGTGGCGATCGTGCTGGGCTGCGCCGAAACCGTCGGTGCGCTGCAGACCGCGTTCGACACCACCGTGGCGTGGGCATTCGACCGATATTCGTTCGGCAGGGCCCTGGCTTCTTACCAGGCCATCAAGCATCGTTTCGCGGACATGAAGATGTGGCTCGAGGCGTGCCACGCGATCAGCGACAGCGCAGCCGCCGCCGTCGCCGCAGGCACCCCCGACGCGGCCCGTCTGTCGAGCGCGGCGAAAGCCTACATCGGCGACCACGCCGCCGATCTGATGCAGGAATGCGTGCAGTTCCACGGCGGAATCGGCCTGACCTTCGAACACGACCTGCACTTGTACACCCGGCGCGTCGCCGCGAACCGGTCCACCTACGGCACCCCCGCCGAGCATCGCCGGATGCTTGCCGATGCCGTCATCGCCACCGCTGCCACGTCGAAGGAGAGCGCACAGTGACCCAGACCGAGGTCGAGATCGAAACCCTCGACGAGTTCCGGGCGCGTGCTCGCACCTGGATCCGGGCGACTCTCGAGCCCGCCGATCCCGCCGCCCACATCGGGGTACTACGCAAGGAAACCTCCGACGAGGACGAACTCGCCGCGGTCGCCCACGACCGCGCGCTGCAACGGTCGTTGTACGACGCGGGGCTCGCCGGCGTCAGCATTCCCCGCGAGTACGGCGGGCAAGGGCTGACGCCCGCGCACCAGCGGGTCCTCAACGACGAACTCGCAGGGTTCGAGTATCCGGCGCGGCTGCAGGCTCCGACCTTCGTGCCGTGCGCGGCGGTGCTGCTCGACTTCGGCACCGAGGAACAGAAGAAGCGGCACATCCCGGCGATCCTGCGCGGCGAGGAACTGTGGATGCAGATGTTGTCGGAGCCCAGTGGCGGCTCCGATGTGGCCGGCGCGGTGACCACTGCGGTGCGCGACGGAGACGACTGGATCCTCAACGGCTCGAAGATCTGGACCACCGGCGCCTGGTGGTCCGACTGGGCGTTGTGCCTGGCCCGCACGAACTGGGATGCGCCCAAACATCGCGGGTTGACGGTGTTCATGGTGCCGCTGAAGGCCGAGGGCATCGAGGTGCACCGCATCGAGATGCTCAGCGGATCGAAGGAGTTCTGTCAGGAGTTCATGACCGACGTCCGGATCCCGGACAGCGCCCGGATCGGTGAGGTCGATGCCGGCTGGACCGTCGGCACCCGCTGGATGTTCCACGAACGGCTGTTGTTGCGTTCCCCGTACGCGACGTTGCCTGCGGGCAACAGCCGCGGCGGCTCCCGCACGGAAGAACTTCTCGCGGTGGCCCGCGACGCCGGACGCCTCGACGACCCCCTCGCTCGGGATCTGATCGGCGAGGCCGACACCCTCGAACTGGTCAAGAATGCACTGCAGAACCGTATCGGGCAGGGCATGGCGACCGGCGCGATGACCGACCAGGCCGCGAGCATCGTCCGGTTGATGCACGGCGAGGTAGCGACCCGGCTCACCACGATCATCTACGAGATGACCGGCGCCGGGGGCGCCGCGTGGGATGAGGACGACGGCGCAGTCGTCGAATGCGGCACCGATTTCCTGATGCAACAGTCGTTCACGATTGCCGGTGGCACCACCGAGATGGCCCGCAACACCATCAGCGAACGGGTTCTCGGGATGCCGCGTGAGCGCAGCCACGACCCGAACCTCGCGTTCCGGGACGTGCCTCGCGGCGCGCCGACCGGAAGGTGAACCGCCGCGCGCACTTCGGGGCCTGTTCCGTAGGGTGGGCGCATGTCTGATGGGGAAGTCACCACACCGTCGTTCGCCGACCTCGCCGCCGCCCAGTACGTGCTATTGAGCACGTTCCGCAAGAACGGCACGGCTGTCGCCACTGCCGTGTGGGCGGTCGCGGACGGAGACCGGTTGCTGGTATGGACCGCCACCGGGTCCCACAAAGTGGGACGCGTGCGTCGCGACTCGCGGATCACGCTTGCGGTGTGCGATGCGCGCGGACGTCCGCGTAGCGCTGCGGTGCCGGGCACCGCGGTATTGCTCGACGACGCCGGCACCGAACGCACCCGGTCCGCGATCATCGGCAAGTACAAGCTGTTCGGGTGGCTGACCGTCAAGGGCAGTCTGCTGCGGCGCGGCCGGTCCGGCACGATCGGGGTGGCGTGCACCCTCGACTGACACTGCATATCCGATATCCGACCGACCCCGATCTCCGAGGAGCACTATGAGCGTCCATGATTTCACCGTCACCACCGCCGACGGCGGCACCGAATCCCTCGGTGTGCACCGCGGAAAGCACCTGTTGATCGTCAACGTCGCGAGCAAGTGCGGGCTGACCCCGCAGTACGAGGGCCTCGAGGCACTGCACCGTGCGAAGAAGGACGCAGGCCTGCAGGTCGTGGGGTTCCCGTGCAATCAGTTCGGTGGCCAGGAGCCGGGCACCGACCAGGAGATCCAGGATTTCTGCTCGGTCAACTACGACGTGACATTCCCGGTCTACGGCAAGATCGACGTCAACGGCGAGGACGCCGCGCCGCTGTACACGCATCTGCGTGCGCAGGCACCCGGCGACTTCGGCCCAGGCAACGGGTTCCTGTTCGAGCATGTGAGCAAGTCGCGCCCCGAGGCGATCGGCACCGACGAGGTGAAGTGGAATTTCACCAAGTTCCTCGTCGACCCCGACGGCGCGGTGGTCCGCCGCTTCGAGCCGACCGTCACTCCCGAGGAGATCGCGACGGAACTCGCCGACCTGCTCTAGGGATCGTCGCCCGGAGACGACACCCCCGGAAGAAGACACCTGTGGAAGGTGGTACCGCGGTGCACCACACCTATCTGTCCCAGTCCGTGTTCGTCGCTGCCGCAGGGCTTCCTGTTGTTCCCGGGGCCCTGCGGCACCGGTTGCTGCGCGGGGCCGGTGCGCGTACGTCCGCGCCGAGCTTGATCCACCGCGGTGTGGTGGTGCAGGGGCTGGGCCGGTTGACACTCGGCTCCGGGGTCTTCGTCAATTACGGGTGCTTCTTCGACACGGTCGCCGACATCACCGTCGGCGACCGTGTCTTCCTCGCCGACCATGTTCGTGTGCTCACCAGCAGTCACCGCACCGGAGGACGGGAACAACGCGCCGGGCCGCTCACCGGCGAACCGGTGCACATCGGGGACGGTGCCTGGATCGGGTCCGGGGCGGTGATCCTGCCCGGTGTGACGATCGGGACCGGCGCCGTCATCGGCGCGAATTCCCTGGTCACCGCGGACTGCGCGCCGAACGCGCTGTACGTCGGCAGTCCCGCTCGGCATCGGCGCAACCTACCCTGATCGCCCATCGGACCACCGGACGGTGCTGCTCACTGTGCCGCGCTCACCGAGGACATGTGGAAATCGGGGATGCGCATCGGGGGCATCGCGGTGCGGGTGAACCAGTCGTTCCATTCCCGCGGCAACGTCCGTTCGGTCGCCCCGACTTCGACGGCGCGGCGCAGCAGGTCGAGCGGGGACTCATTGAATCGGAAGTTGTTCACCGCGCCGCGCACCTGTCCGTCCTCGATCAGGTACACCCCGTCGCGGGTCAGGCCGGTCAGCAGCAGCGCCGACGGGTCCACATCCCGCAAATACCACAAGGTGGTGAGCAGCAAGCCTCGTTCGGTGCCGGCGATCATCTCGTCGAGGGTGGCGCGCGAGCCGCCGGTGAGCAGCAGATTCTCTCCGGGCGCCGTCACCGGCACGGAGAATTCCGCCGCCGCCGCACGCGGGTAGGTCAATGCCGCCACGGTGCCGTCGCGGATCCAGTCGACGCGTTCGATTCCGAGACCGTTGTCGAACACCGACACCGTGTCGGTCGAGGCGGTGGCGGTGAGGAACGGTGGGCAGGCCAGCCCCGGCACCGCCGGATCCGAGGTCAACGTCACCGGCAACGCCGCCACGGTCTCGCCGAGGCGGGTGCCGCCGGGCCGCGACCAGACGGTGTGCCCCTCCTCGGCGCCGCGCCCGGCCATCGACCACATCAGGTAGATCATCAGATCCGCCACCGCCGAGGGCGGCAGCAGCGTCTCGTACCGGCCCGGCGGCAACGCCACCGTGGTCTCGGCCCACCCGAGGCGCCGGTCCAGTTCCGTGAGCAGCGCAGTGGTGTCGACGTCGGTGAAGTCGGTGGTGCCTGCCCCGACCCAGGCGCCCGCGCCGGACAGCCCGCCGCGTTTCGCGGTGATTTCGAGTGACCCGTCCGTCTGCGTCCAGCGGCGTCGCAGCCCGGTGGAGGTGCCCAGCCAGGTGGTGTGCACCTGGTGATGTGCGAACCCGTACAGCGGATCGCGCCCGCCGCCACCGAAACCGGCGGCCAACGCGCCGATCACGTCACCGAACACGTCGATGCCGGTGCCCGCTGCCGCGTCCGCCCAGTTCCCGGGTTCCCCGTCGCCGGGCAGCAGCGGCATCGCGTCGGTGGCCTCGGCCGCGGTGTCTGCGGCCGCGACTGCGGCGGCCACTACCGCGGGGATCTCGTCGGCGGGCACACTCGGGGCGGTCACGATGCCGCAGCGTGGTCGCGGGCTTCGGCGGATCGCGATCACCGTCCAACTGCGGGCGTGCATCACCCCGTTGGTGGTCATCGAACTGCCCGCCCACCGCACATTCGCGTCTGCGCGGTCGGTGACCAGCACGATCGTCTCGTCGGCGCGGGACGCGGCCAGCGCGGCGTCGACGAGCCGGGGTGCGTCGATCATCGACTGCCCTCCTGCCGGGTGTTGAGCACGTTGATCTGCCGCAGCAGTACCGACGGGCAACCATGACCGACCGCGGCGACCTGCCCGGGTTGCGCTTTACCACAGTTCATCGCCCCGCCGAGCTGCCATGTCGAGCGTCCCCCGACGGCTTCGAGCGCACCCCAGAAGTCGGTGGTGCTCGACTGATACGCCGCATCCCGCACTTGCCCGGCGAGGCGGCCGCCGCGGATCCGATAGAACCGTTGCCCGGTGAACTGGAAGTTGTAGCGCTGCATGTCGATCGACCAACTTCGATCACCGACCACGTACAACCCGTCCTCGACCCCGCCGATCAGATCGGCCGTGGACCGATCCACCTGCGGATCCGGTTGCAGCGACACATTCGCCATCCGCTGCAACGGCACATGGTGCGCCGAGTCGGCGTAGGCGCAGCCGTTCGAGCGCCCCACACCGGCCTTGGCGGCGAACGCCCGGTCCAGCTGATAGCCCACGAGCCGCCCTTCGCACACCAGATCCCACGACTGGGCGGCCACGCCGTCGTCGTCGAATCCGACGGTGGCCAGTCCGTGCGGCTCGGTGCGATCCGCTCGCACGTGCATCGCGGCACTGCCGTAACGCAGCGTCCCGAGCCGGTCCGGGGTCGCGAAGGAAGTCCCCGCATAGGCGGCCTCGTAACCGATCGCGCGGTCGTATTCGGTGGCATGCCCGACCGACTCGTGAATGGTCAACCACAGATTCGTCGGGTCGATCACCAGGTCCGTGGGGCCCGCCGTCACCGTCGGCGCGTGCGCCTTCTCGACCAGCAGTTCGGGCAGCGCCGCGAGCTCACCGGACCAGTCCCACCCCGCATCCGAACAGACGTACTCCCAGCCCCGCCCGGTCGGTGCCGCCAGGGTGCGCATCGATTCGAACGTCCCGGCCCGGCGGTCCACCGTCGTCGCCTCCAGCTGCGGATGCACCCGCACTCGCTGCTGGGTGATCGACGAACCCGCCAGATCCGCGTAGAAACCCTGTTCCTTGACCAGATCGCACCTCGCCGCCACGTGATGCACCCCGTCCGCGTCGAGCAACCGGCGCGAATAGTCGGTCAACACCGCGACCTTCTCGTCGGTGGACACCGTGAACGGGTCCACCCGGTAGTCCGAGCACCACGTCGCCCCGCGGTACACCGGCTCGGGTGCCCACTCGACGGGGTCCCGGTTGATCGGGCGCAGCGCCTGCGCCACCGCCACCGCGCGCGTCGCCGCATACGCGGCGCCGTCGGGATCCGGATCCGGATGCGACGCGAAACCCCAGGTTCCGTCGAGCAACACCCGCACCGCCACCCCGAGATCCGAGGCGTCCACCACGGACTGGACCGCGCCGTCACGCACCATCAACGACTCGGTGCGCACCCGATGCACCCGCACATCGGCGTGTTGCGCCCCCGCCGCACGTGCCACCGACAGTGCCGCATCGGCGATACGCGGCAACGGCAGCGCCAGAAAATCCGGATCGACGACGTTCACCTGCAGCAGCGTATCGGCCCGCTCACCCGAACTGTTGAATTCCGAGCCGGATCACCATCACGGTCACCACCACCAGCAGCACCACCCGCACGAACCCGGCGCCGCGCCGCAGCGCGGTGCGCGATCCCAGCACCGACCCGGCGACATTGCATACCGCCATCGCCAACCCGAGCGTCCACCACACGTGCCCGCCGAGCGCGAACAACACCAGCGCCCCGAGATTCGACCCGAAGTTGAGGACCTTCGCCATCGCGGCCGAAGTCACGAACTCACTGCCGAGCATCGCGGCGAACACGACGATGAAGAAGGTGCCCGTGCCGGGACCGAGGATGCCGTCGTAGAACCCGATGACCGCGGCCGCCCCTACGATCACCACCACCATGCGCGGCACGCTGGGCCGGTGGGCCGGGGCGGTTCCGAGCGTCGGACGCGCCGTGACGAACACCGCCACCGACACCAGCACCACCATCACCACGGGAATGAACACATCCGGGTCGATCAGCGAGACCGCCGCCGCACCCGCCGCCGCACACACCGCCGCGACGAGCGCCGCGGGCGCCAGGATCTTCCACTGCAGCCGGATGCGCCGCGCGAAGGTGAGCACCGCCGCGCCGGTGCCGAAGATCGCGGTGAGTTTGTTCGTCGCCAACGCCGCCTGCGGGGTGAGCTGCGGTGCCACGAGGAACAGGGCAGGCAGCAGGATCAGCCCGCCGCCGCCGACCACGGCGTCGACCCACCCGGCGGCCGTGGCCGCCACCAGCAGTACGCCCCAGTCCGCGGCACTCATCCCGCCATTCGATCACGTCGGGAGAAAAATCGCGTACTCGTTCGTTGAGGGGATAACGGCCGCTCATCCCCTGCAGCAGACGAAGCGGCCGGCACCGGAAGGACCGCCATGTACCTGTTGTTGTTCCTCGCCTACGTGGTCGCGGAGATCGCTGTGCTCGCCTGGCTCGGCAGCGCGCTCGGCGCGCTGTCCACCGTGCTGTTGTTCCTGGGTGTGAGCGTGCTCGGCTACGCGGTGCTCGCCTCCCGCGGCCGCCGTGCGCTGCGTGATCTGACGTCGCTGCGCGGTGGCACGACACCGAACCTCGATGTGACACCGGAACGGATGCTCACCGACGGTGCGCTCATCGGTGTCGGTGCCGCCCTCGTGCTGGTGCCCGGGCTGGTCACCAGTGTGCTCGGGATCGTGTTGTTGCTGCCGACCCGCGCGGTGCTGCGCCCGCTGGTGCGCATCGCCGCGGCGCGGCAGGTCGCGCGGCACGGCGCCACCGTGCGGGGGGCCCGCATGGTGGTGGTGGACGGGCAGGTCGTCGAACACACGGTCGTCGGTGCCGATCCGCGGCTGACCGCACCTGCTGCGTCCGACTCGGTGATCGCCGGCGACGGTGTGCTCGAGGGCGAGATCGTCGACACCCCGCCCCGCCGACACCCGTGACGAGGGGGCAGACTGGACTCTCGTGAGTTCAGCACCGCGCACCCGGCTTCTCGTCGGCGGCCGCATCTACAGTTCCTCCGCCCCGGACGCGACCGCGATGGCGGTCACGGACGGACACGTCGTGTGGGTCGGTCAGGACCGTCCGGGGAGGGCATTGCATCCGGATGCGGAGATCGTCGATCTCGACGGGTTGTTCGTCGCACCCGGATTCGTCGACACCCACATGCATGTCACCGCTCAGGGGTTGACGGTCACCGACCGCAACCCGCTCGCGGTGGACCTGGCCGACCTCGGCAGTTGCGCCGAGTTGTTGCGGCGGGTCGCGGAGTTCGCCGCGACCCACGACGACGCCGTCATCTGGGGGCAGGGCTGGGACGAGACCACCTGGCCCGACGATGCACCGACCACCGCGGCGCTCGATGCCGCCGCGCCGGGCCGCGCGGTGTACTTGGCGCGGGTCGACGCGCATTCGGCGGTGGCGTCGACGGCGTTGCGGCGGGCTGTGCAGGCCACCGGGCTCGACGGCTATCACCCCGAGCGGCCGTTGACCGCCGCCGCGCATCACGCGGTGCGCGCGGCCGCGCACGCGGCGCTCACCCCGCAGCAACGCGCCGCGGCGCGCGCCGCGGCCCTCGACGACGCGGCCGCGCACGGGATCGTCGCGGTGCACGAGTGCGGTGGCCCCGACATCTTCGGTGTCGACGACTTCACCGAACTGCTCGCCCTCGACCATCCGGTGCAGGTGCGCGGCTACTGGGGGCAGGCCGTCACCACCGAGGGCCAGGCACGTGCGGTGCTCGCGGACACCGGAGCGCACGCCCTCGGCGGCGACCTGTTCGTCGATGGTGCGTTCGGGTCGCGGACCGCGTGGGTGTCGGAGCCGTATCTCGATGCGCCCGGCTGTTGCGGCCGCACCTACCTCGATGTCGAGGCCATCGCCGCGCATCTGCGGGCCTGTACCGTCGCCGGGGTCCAGGCCGGATTCCACGTGATCGGTGACGCGGCGACGGCAGCGGTGATCGCGGCGATCGAGCAGGTCGCCGCGGATCTCGGTGGGCCCGCCGTTGCGTCGTGCGGGCATCGTCTCGAACATGTCGAGTCGGTGACCGCCGCGCAGGCGCAGGTGCTTGCGCGGTACGGGATCCTCGCGAGCATGCAGCCGGGATTCGATGCGGCGTGGGGTGGGCCGTCGGGAATGTATGCGCAGCGACTCGGTGCCGAACGGGCGGCCGTGCTCAACGATTTCGCGGCGATCGCCGCGACCGGCACGTCGCTGGCGTTCGGGTCGGATGCGCCGGTGACCGCGCCGCGCCCGTGGGCGATGCTGCGCGCGGCAGTGCACCATCGCACCGAGGGCAGCGGTATTTCGCCGCGGGCCGCGTTCGCTGCGGCGACGCGCGGGGCGTGGCGGGCCGGTGGGGTGCGTGACGGTCTGGCGGGCACGTTGGAGCCGGGTGCGCCTGCGTCGTATGCGCTGTGGGAGGCGGGGGAACTGGTGATCAGTGCCCCCAAGGACGGGGTGCAGCGGTGGTCGACGGATCCGCGGTCGCGGGTTGCGCCGCTGCCGGATCTGAGTCCGGGCACCGCCGATCCGGTGCTGGTGCGCAGTGTGCATCGTGGCCGTGTGGTGTACGAGCGGTGAGTGCCGAGCCACAGGATGTGATGCAGCGCAATAGGTTTCGGGCGGGAGCGGGTGCGTCGCTGACCCGGCGGCTGGTGCCGGTGGTGGCACGGTCGGTGGCTGCGGTCGGTGCCGGCGTACTGCTGTTCGCGAGTTTCCCGCCGCGCCCGTTGTGGTTTCTGGCGCCGCTGGGCATCGCGGTCCTGGTTGCGGTGGTGACGGCCCGGCCGATGCGGCGGAGGGCGGGGTTCGGGTACGGCTATCTTGCGGGCCTGGGATTCCTGGTGCCGTTGCTGCCGTGGATCGGGGTGTATGTCGGGCCGTTGCCGTGGTTGGCGTTGGCCGCGGTCGAAGCGTTGTTCATCGGCCTGTTCGGGGCGTTGGCGGTGCATGTGCGGTCCTTGCCTGCGGCACCGGTGTGGATCGCGGCGGCGTGGTCGCTGACCGAGTATGCGCGGTCGTCGGTGCCGTTCGGTGGGTTTCCGTGGGGCCGGTTGGCGTTCGGGCAGCCCGACGGGTTCTTGGTGTGGCTTGCCGTGGTGGGGGGCGCGCCGTTGGTGTCGTTCGCGGTGGCGTTGATCGGCAGTGGCGCGGCCGTGCTCGTGCTCGGGGTGTGGCAGTGTCGGCGTCGCGGCAGGCCGGGTGGTGGTGGTCTGTGGGCGGCAGTCGCGTGGACGGCGCTGGCGCCGCTGGCAGCAGCGGCGGCATGGCCGTTGATCGTCACCCCGGATACCGTTGATTCGGACGGGCGGGAGGTGACGGTCGCGGCGATCCAGGGCAGTGTGCCGCGCCTGGGTCTCGACTTCAACGCGCAACGCAAGGCGGTCCTGGACAACCACGTCGCCCGCACCCTCGAACTCGCCGAGCAGGTGCGTGCCGGTCGGGTCGAGGCTCCGGACGTGGTGATCTGGCCGGAGAATGCGTCCGATATCGATCCGTTGCGCAACGCCGATGCTGCAGCGGACATCACCGCGGCGTCCGCGGCGATCGGTGCCCCGATCCTCGTCGGCGCGGTGCTCGTCAACGGCGACGGCACCACCACCAATTCGGTGATCGTGTGGGACGCGCAGTCCGGCCCGGGGGAGCGGCACGACAAGCGGATCATCCAGCCGTTCGGCGAGTATCTGCCCTATCGGTCGTTCTTCCGGTTGTTCTCCGAATACGCCGACCGGGCCGGGTTCTTCGTGCCGGGAGACGGGGACGGCACGGTCTCGGCCGCGGGTATCACGATCGGGGTGGCCACGTGCTACGAGGTGGCGTTCGATCGGGCGTTTCGTGATTCGGTCGATGCCGGCGCGCAGGTGCTGGCGGTGCCGACGAACAATGCCACCTTCGGCGACACCGAGATGACATATCAGCAGCTGGCGATGTCGCGGGTGCGGGCCGTCGAGCACGGTCGCACCGTGGTGGTCGCCGCGACGAGCGGCGTCAGCGCGGTCGTCGACCCTGACGGTCGGGTGCAGCAACGCACTGCGTTGTTCGAGCCGGCCGCGTTGGTCGCGCACGTGCCTCTGCGGCAAGACGCTACGCTGGCTAGTCGGTTCGGACCCGTCCCGGAGCTCGCGCTCTGTGTCGGGGCCGTGGTCGCTGCCGGCCTCGCACTCGTGCGTGATCGTCGGCGGCGGGATATGCCGGGGTCACAGCCCGACTCCGACACAGCATCAACCCCGGCCGACGGCCGGTTCGACAGGGAGGACCACTGATGGCAGCGGCGACGCCGGCCGGGGACACGAGCGCACCGAGCGCGCGCACCCTGGTGATCATTCCGACGTACAACGAACGCGAGAACATCGGACGGATCGTCGCGCGGCTGCACGCTGCGCTGCCGCACACCCACGTGTTGATCGTCGACGACGGCAGCCCCGATGGCACCGGCGCGTTCGCCGACGAACTCGCGGCTGCCGATCGTGGTCCCGACGGCTCGGGTGGGCGTATCGAGGTGATGCATCGCACCGAGAAGAACGGTCTCGGTGCCGCCTACATCGCCGGTTTCCGGTGGGGCCTGGACCGCGGCTACACCGTGCTCGTGGAAATGGACGCCGACGGCAGTCATGCCCCCGAGCAGCTGCATCTGCTGCTCGAGCGGATCGATGCCGGCGCCGATCTGGTTCTCGGTTCGCGGTATGTGCCGGGCGGCACCGTGGTGAACTGGCCGTGGCATCGGGAGGTGCTCTCGCGCGGCGGGAACATCTATTCGCGTGTGGCGCTCGGGGTGGGCGTCCAGGACATCACCGGTGGTTATCGCGCGTACCGGCGGCATGTGCTCGAAGCGCTCGATCTCGACGCGATCGCCTCGCACGGCTACTGCTTCCAGGTGGATCTGGCCTGGCGGACTCTGCAGGCCGGATTCACGGTCGGTGAGGTGCCGATCACGTTCACCGAGCGGGAGATCGGGGAATCGAAGATGAGCGGCAACATCGTGCAGGAAGCGTTGCTCAAGGTCACGTTGTGGGGGCTCGAGTCGCGGCTGTCGAAGGGGCGGGCGCTGCTCGCGCGGGTGACCGGCCGCTGACCCACAACGCCCTTCGGGTCACGCATCCGGTGCGCGCCGGGTGTGTCTCAGGCCGGATCGAAGGGGCCGCGCGCGACGAGGTCGGCTTCGACCCCGAGATGCCCGCACAACCGGCGGATGGCGGTGCAGTCCTGCACCACCGGCCGCCCGGCGGTCGCAGCGGCGGCATCGGCGAGCATCGCCTGCCCGCCGGGGATCTGCTCGTGCGCCACGATTGCGGCCCAGGTGCTCATGTCGTTGCCGGTGAACGCCTCGATGCCGGCGGCGAGCGCATCGAGTAGGAGTTCACGTTCGGTGGCGTCGAGTTCGTCGAAGATCATCATGAGCAGTTCCCCGGCCAGGGAGCTGTGACACAACTCGTCGCGGCGATGCACGGACACCGTGCTGCGGTTGACCTGCTGCACCGTCTCGTCGCCGATGAACAAGCCCAGATAGGCGCTGATCGAGGTTTCGGCGACGGTGGTGAACGCCAATCGGATCAAGGCCGCATGCCGAGGGTCGAGGGCGTGGGCGATGGCCGCGTCGTGGGCACGGACGGTACGGCAGGGAGGCAGCACCGCGTCGGGCATCGCCCAGCCGCGGCGCCGGCGGGTCAAGGCGTTGGCGTTCTGATGCATCAGTGTGTGGTATTGCTCGTCGACCATCGCCTGGAGCACCCCGACGGTGACCGTGTCGTGCGGGCCGACGCCGAACACGTCCGAGGTGATCAATCCGAATCCGGGATTGACGACGTGCTGTTCGATGTCGATGACGTTCTTGTTGTATGCGATCCAGGCCCAGGACTCGATGCGGGCGCGGTGTTGCTGGTCGAGCGCGAGATAGCGGGGGTGGGTGTGGAACGGGATCATCGTTTCGGGAAAGTCGTGCAGGGCCGGCTCGAACATCGCGTCGAGGTCGGGTTCGGCCTTCTTGACCGCGGCGCGGCGCGGCCACGAGTGGGACAGGCCACGGATCACGGCGCTCTCGACGGGATCGGTCGGGTCGTGGGTGGGCAGTTCCGTAGGGCGGAGCCGGGCGCGCACGGGTTCGGCGGTGGCGGCGTCGGCGTGGGCGAGGGGGACGCCGAAATCGGGATCGATCATCGCGGACCCCCGTTCTCGAGGTCGGATCCGGGTGCTGCGGACGGCAGCGTCGTCAGCAGCTGCCCGCATATCGCACGATACCGGTCGAGCCCGGGTCCGAGGGCGGTACCGGCCCGGGTCATCGCCGCGGCGAATGTGTCGATCCGCTCGGGGTCGGCGGCGGCGTCGAGTTCGTCGAGGGCACCACGCAGGGCGCGGCGGGCCTGCGCCGCGTAGGGGTTGGCCGCCTGGATGTCGTGGTACACCGCGGGGACGCCCGAGGCGACTCGCGCGAGGAGTGCGCGCAGCAGCAGATGCGGGGGCGGGGCGGTGCTCTCGGTGGCCGCCGGCGGATCGAGGGCCTCGAGGGCCAACCCGAATGCGAGGGCGGTCGCGTGGGTCAGGGCTTGGGTGGTGGCGGTGATCCGGTCGTGTTCGTCGGCATCGACCGCGACGACGCGCACCCGTTCGCGGCGCAACACCGCAAGAAATGCTTGCACGGGTGGTCCGGGTCGGTAGACGACGGCGGCGACGGGCCGCCCCGCCATCCCGAGAGACGGAGCGAACATGGGGTTGATGCCCAGGGCCGCACGGTCGGGCAGTCCGTTGTGCACGGCGTCGGCCATGACGGTTTTCACCGACAGGGTGTCGACGAGCAGGGCATCGGGGCGCAGCACGGCCGCGAGGGCGGGAAGCGCGGCGAGAGCAACCGGTTCCGGGACGGCGAGGACGACGGTGGCGGCTGCCCGCAGCGCGGATGCGGCGGCAGGAGTCGGTGCCGTGATGTCGGCACAGAGCGCCTGACGATCCGAATCAGTATGCGCAGCAGCGGGTTCGGTTGCCTGTGCGTCGAGGACGTGGACGGTGTGGCCGGCGCGGCGCAACGCCGCGACGAGCATCGCACCGACGGCCCCGCAACCTCCGGCGACGACGATGGGCCCGGTGAGTGTCGCCGTCACCGGCGGGTTCCGTCTGCCGGCGACGCCACGTCGACGGGGCCGGTTCCGCCGACGCGAGCGGCTCCACCCGTCCCCCCCGCGCCGGGGTCGGCGAGGCAGCGGCGCATCGCGACGGCCTTGACCAGGGTTTCTTCGAGTTCGTCGTCGGGGTCGGAGAGCGCGACGATCGCGCCGCCGATACCGAAGCTGACCTGATGGTCGGTGGCGACCATCGTGCGGATGACGATGGACAGATCCACCGTGCCGGTCAGGGACAGATATCCGAGTGCCCCGGAGTAGACGCCGCGTGGCCCGTCCTCGAGTTTGTCGATGATCTCCATCGTGCGCAGTTTCGGTGCGCCGGTCATCGAGCCGCCCGGGAATGCGGCCCGCACACAGTCCACCGCCGTCCTGTCGGGACGTAGGGTTCCTCGGACGGTGGACACCAATTGGTGTACTGCGGAATAGGTTTCGACGTCGAAGAGGTCGGGGACGTGCACTGATCCTGGGATGCACACCCGGGAAAGATCGTTGCGTACCAGATCGACGATCATCAAGTTCTCGGAGCGGTCCTTCTCGCAGGTGCGCAGATGCTCGCGTAGGAGGTCGTCCTGCGCGGCGGTGGTGCCGCGCGGCCGGGTGCCCTTGATCGGCTTGGACTCGACGACGCGGTCCGGCCCGATCCGCAGGAACCGTTCCGGGGAGGCGCTGAGCACCGCCAGTCCCGGAAAGCGCAGCAACGCACTGTACGGGGTGGGGCTGATGCTGCGCAGGACCCGGTAGGTGCGGAGCGGATCGATGTGCCGGTCGACGGTCGCGGTGTTGGTCAGGCACACCTCGTACGTTTCGCCGCTGCGGATCTCGGCGAGGCACTGGCCGATCAGGTCGAGGTACCGCCGCGGGTCGTGCCGCACCCGGATCTTCTCGTCGCGATCGGCGCGCACCAGCAGCGGCGGCGGGGCGGGCGGCACCGAGTCGGACAGGGTGGCGAGTACCGCGGCGGTCTCGTCGAACCACGCCTCGGTGGCGGTCTCGCCCACCTGCTCGCTGAGCGCGAGCAGGTGGCAGCGCCCGGCCTCGTGGTCGAGGACGACGGCCCGGTCGGCGAACACCATCGCGGCGTCGGCGACGGGGGAGGTGTGCACGAGTTGACCGCCGGCGTCGGCTTTGAGTTCGTAGCCGAGATATCCCACGTAGCCGAGTCCGAACGCGCAGGGCAGGTCGTTGCGGGGCTCGACGCGCCGGTCGGTGAGGCGCCGGTCGAGATGGTCGAAGAACGTGCGGTGATACGAGGCACTGCTGCCGTCCGAACGGTGTTCGCGCACCAGGGTTTCCGCGACGCTGTAGGTGACGAACTCGGCGCGGGGCCCGGAGGCGTCGCCCATGACCGTGAATCGGGACTCCGGTTCGAGTGCGTCACTGCCGTCGAGGAGGAAACTGTGCGGGCCCGCGGCGAACAACGCCTCGTAGACCGCCTGCGGTGCGGGGTGGCAGTCGAGGGTTCGGCTCTCGAGCACGAATCGTGCGGCGGCCGGTGCCGGGGCGGGGGCGGCGGCCCCGTTGCGGGTGGTGCGTGCACGGGTCGTGGTGACGGCACGGAAGTTGTCGAGCAGTTCGAATCCGTAGTCGGTGCCGATCGATTCGGGGTGGAACTGCACGCCGAACAGAGGCCGGTGGCGATGCGCGACGGCCATGAGCAATCCGTCGCCGGTGCGGGCGAGGACCTCGAACTCGCCGGGGACGTCCTCGACGATCAGCGAGTGGTAGCGCACGGCGGTGAAGGGGGACGGGATCCCGGCGAACAGCCCGGTCCCGTTGTGCAGGATGTCGCTCGTGCGACCGTGCACCGGCTCGGGGGCGCGGACCACGGTGCTGCCGAACAGGTGGCACAACCCCTGATGGCCGAGACATACCCCGAGCACGGGGACGTGCAGTTCGGTCAGCGCGCGGGCGCTGATCCCGAAATCGCGTTCGCGGTCCGGGCGGCCGGGGCCGGGGGAGATGACGACGTTGTCGAAGTCGAGGGTGAGGACGTCGTCCCAGGGGGTGTCGTTGGTGACCACGAGCGGGGCGGCGCCGTTGACGCGGGTCAGCAGGCTGTAGAGGTTGTAGGTGAACGAGTCGTAGTTGTCCACGAGCAGTGTGCGGACCGGCGGTGCGGGCGGGTCGGGCTGCGACCTACGGTGCGATGACGACCCAGGGTGCGATGACGACCCAGGGTGCGATGACGACCCAGCGTGGGTCGATCTGGGGTCGGACGGGGACGCAGCCATGACCCGCTCAGCTCCGGCGCTCGGCGGACGCGGTGACGCTCGGATCGCCCCCGGTGGAGGGAGCGCCGTCGGCGACGATGAGGTCCTCGACCCGGCACGCCTCCCCGATCAGCAGGTCGTAGAGTTCGCGCACGAACTCGGCGGACAGCCCGTGACGTTCGGCATAGTCGCGGGCGCGGCGCTGCACGAGCTGCATGCGGCCGGGTTGCAGCACCGCGATGTCGTGCCGTTGTTTCAGTTCGGCGACGCGCGTGCACAGCGCCAGCCGGTCCCGGACGTCGTCGAGCAGTGCCCGGTCGACGCGATCGAGTTCGATGCGCAACGCTTCGAGCGCGGTCTCGGGATCGGTGACGGAGCGGATTTCGCTGCCGGTGACGGTGTTGTTGTCGTTCACGTGTATTCACCCCCCGGGTGCTGCCCGACCGATCATCGTCGGATGATCGGTGCGTGGTGTGAAGGTGGTGCCGCCGAGTGTTCTCGTCCGGCGGGTTCGCCCATAATTGCACGCCGATCCGCACGGCTGCCCGTCATTTGATCTTTTTGTGGCGTGTCTGCGACCTGACGCCGGGCGGGTCCTGGAGAAAAGGAAATGCCGTTGCGGGAAACAATTCCCGCAACGGCATCGCCGGTTGCGCGGGCCCGGGGTGATGACCACCCGTCGGGTCGGTCAGCCGCGCCTCTTGCTCTTGATCAGGTCGAGACGCTCTTTGAGCAGTTCCTCGAGGTCCTCGACCGAGCGACGCTCGAGCAGCATGTCCCAGTGGGTGCGCGGCGGCTTGGTCTTCTTCGGCTCGGGTGCCGCACCCTCGATGAGGGTGCCTTCGAGGCCGTTCTTGCACATCCAGGTACCGGGGATTTCGGCTTCGTCGGCGAACGGCACGTCGAACTCTTCGCCGTTGTCGCAGCGATAGCGTGCCATCCGACGCGGCGCGAGATCGTGGTCACGGTCGGTTTCGTAACTCACCGCCCCGAGTCGGCTGCCTCGCAGTACACGATCTGCCATGGTGGTGTCCTCTCTCGTATTGCTCCGCCCGGTGGGTCCCGGCACCGACGCGGCGTGTGCCGGACGGTACCCACGTCCACACCATGTCAACGTCGGCGGGGCCGAATCCGTTCCCGAACCGGGGACACGGCCGGTCAGCCAGTTTACCGGCACCGGTTCTGCGCTCGGTAACGTGTCGCCCTATGTCCGGACGCGAGCGCAGACCATCGAGCTGTCTGTGGTGTGGGCGACCGGTGCCCGAGATCGGGACGGGTCGCCGCCGTCACTATTGCCGCCGGTCATGCCGGCAACGCGCCTACGAGCAGCGAGTCACCGCGGCGAGCTCGGGTCTGGCAGCCGATGCCGTAGTGCTCTCGGCGGCCGAGGCCGAGGCCCTGACCGATCGGGCGTTCGAGGTGCGGTGTGCCGCCGAGGACGTGGCTACCGCCGTCGACGAAGGTGCCGATCAGGGGGAACTACGTCGGTTGTGCGCCGAACTGGTGGAGTTGGCGCGGGCGGCCGAGCGGCTGCGCTGAGCATCCGGCTGCCCGCGCGGTGCGCTCACACGAAGAATCCGCCCATGGTGTAGATGACCTGGCAGAACGCGCCGTTGACGTACCGGACCGACCCGAACAGTGCAGCCATGACGGGGCCGGGCCCCGGCGCGATGGTGGTGGACAGTTGCGGGACCCCACCGATCCGGTCGTCGAGCGTGGCGACACCGGCCCGGAAGTTCTCCATGTTCATCCACACGAACTTCAGGTCGGCGGCGGCGGGCGGCACGGGGATGGTCGGCTGCACGAACACCTTCATCTCCCCGAATCCGATGTCCGGATCGGCGTGCGGGCCCGGGTGTGCCCAACCGGAGGTCATCGCGAAGGGGGTGAATCCGCCCCCGCAGCCCGGCCCGACCGACGGCGCGGGCGACATGAACGGCTGCGGAATGTTGCGCGGCGGAGGTTCGAGGATCGTCGGGGTGCGGGCGGCGTCGACCAGCCGGTCGAGAGCGCCGACAACGTCCGGCGAGCCCGCGAGCTCGGCGCGCAACTGGTCGACGGGCATTCCGGCGAGCGCCGGATCGGCGGCCGCGTGTGCGGGGGCCGTGACGGCTATCGCTGCGGCGAACAGGACACCGAGTGAGCGGGCGAACCGGCGACGCGACATCGGATGCTCCTTCGTGGGTGTGAGAGTGGTGCGTCAGGCGGGAACAATCGTCGGGTACCGCAAATCGTGGGACAGGTGTGATCCGAGTTTCGAGAATAGGCACCGAGAGCGGGTTTCGTGCGGTTTCCGAATTTGCCGTCGCAAATCGGGCATTTCGCAATCGAATATCGAACGGTGATCGAATCGCGATGAAAAAGTAATGATTCTCGCGGACAAATGGTGCGCGGCCGGTGACCGGTTCGATCCGAATTACCGATCGGTATCGCCACCGGTATCGCCTTCGCTCCCCGTCTCCTTTCTGCGGCGCGAAACCGCACCGGGACGCAACGGATGTGGTCTAGCTTGGGGAGTGCTTCCGATCACTCGGAAGCGAACGCACGACCGGAAAAATGGGGCACCTATGGAGCCACCATGACGCGATGTCGGGGCGCGCCGGTTTCGGCCACATCGCTTCTCGGAGGGGAATGTCGTTGCGATCTCATGAGTCGGCGCTGCCCGAAGGCGCCTTCCCGCTGTCGTCCGCTCAACGATCGATCTGGTTCGCGCAGCAACTCGCACCGCACGTGCCGATCTGCATCGCGCAGTACATCGATCTGCGCGGCGACCTCGACATCGACCTGCTGTGCCGGGTCTCGTACCTGGCAGGCGGCGAGTTCCAATCCGCCTATCTGCGGATCCTCGAAGTCGACGGCGAGCCCTACCAGGTCGTCGACAGCTCCATCGCCTCCGAAACCATCCCGCAGGTCGACCTGCGCGGTGAAACCGACCCGCTGCGCGCCGCCCGCGACTGGATGGACGCGGACTACGCCCGACCGGTCGATCTGACCACCGACCTGCTGGTGAACATGGCGATCCTGCAGGTCGCCGACGACCGGTACTTCTGGTACACCCGCATCCACCATGTCGCGCTCGACGGCTACGCCGCGATGACCATGATCAACCGGGCGGCCGCGCTGTACACCGCGGCGCGCGAGCAGCGGGAACCCGATTCCGCGCGCGCCGCGGACCTGCGCACCCTCTACGACTGGGACCGCGACTATCACGGCTCGGCCCGCTACCTCTCCGACCGCGACTACTGGCTCGAACGGGTCGCCGGACTCGAAGCCGGATCCACCCTCGCGCACCGCGACGCCCCGACAGCTGCCCAGAGCCTGCTCACCGGCACCGCACTGCCCGACGATCTGGTGCGGGCCCTGACCGCGAGCGACGAGACCGCCGGCTCGTCGTCCACCGCGACGGTCATCGCAGCCTTCTCGACCTATCTGGCGCGCATGACAGGCCACGACGACGTGGTGATCAATCTGCCCGTCTCGGCCCGCACCACCGCGATCGTGCGGCGCAGCGGCGGCATGCTCGTCAACACGGCGCCCATGCACATCGGGCTCGCCGCCGACGACACCCGCCACGATCTGGTGCAACGGGTGCAGTTGGAGCTCACCGGGGCGTTGCGGCACCAGCGTTTCAGCCTCGAGGACATCCGCAGGGAAAGCGGTGCCGCGGGCGACCCGACCCGCTACGCCGGGCCGATGGTCAACGTCATGCTCTTCCGTCAGCAGATCACCCTCGGGGACATCCGCGGGGAATTCCACATCATGACCTCCGGCCCCGTCGAGGACCTGCTGGTCAACATCTATCAGAGCGGAACTCCCGCGAAGACGTTCATCGATTTCCGCGGCAACCCGCACCGCTACGATCCCGACGAACTCGCGGAACACCACGCCGCGTTCGTCGCGTTGCTCGGCGAGTTCCTGCGCGCCCCAGGAGACACCCCGCTCGACCGGATCGACCCCGCCACCGCCGAGATCGGCCGTCGCCGCAGGCACGCAGTGGCGACCGAGGCGTTCTGGCGCCACACCCTCGCCGGGGCACCCGAACAGCTCCGGCTGCCGCACAGCACCGTCGACGAGGGCACACCCGTCGAGACCGCGAACCCCGGTGTGCCCGCCGAGCCGATCGGCGTTGTCGACACGGTCCTCGCCCTGCCCCCCGCAGCGCTCGCGGTCGTGCGCGAGGTCGCCGACGGCACGCACCCGTCCGGCCTCGCCGACACCTGGTACCCGGTGTTGCACGCTGCCACCGCGATCGTCGAGGCCCGCCTGACCGCCGAGGAATACACCGTCGTCGGGTGGCCCGCTAGCGCCGTGGTGTTGCCGTTGTGCGCTCGCATCGACGGCAGCGAATCGTTCACCGACCTGCTCGCGCGGTTGGACACGCTCGACACCGAGGCCGCAGCGCACGCCGATGTCACGGCCGAGGTGCTGGCCTCGTGTGGCCCCGCTCCGGTCCCGCCGGTGGTTCTGACGGTCACCGGGACCGAGGCACGCCCCGCGACCGGGCCGGCAGCGGACGCCGCGCTGGCACTGCACATGACGGTGACCGCCGACGCTCTGCACGTGCACGGCACCTACCGGCCGGACGAGATCGACTCGCAGACGGCAACGGACTTCGTGGTGCGGGTCGGCCGCGTCCTGACTGCCGCCTGCGCAGATCCGGCCTGCCCGGTCGGAGATCTGCCCGTGGTCGCGCCCGACGAGCCGGCCGGGTTGTTGCCCGCCCGCGGCCGCCCCGCGATGTCTCCGCAACTGTGGCCCGAACTGCTCTCGGCGGTCGCCGCGATCGTCCCCGACAGCCCCGCCCTCGTGTGCGGCGACCGCGCCGTGACCTACGCCGAACTCGACCTATGGTCCAATCGGCTCGCCCGCATCCTCATCGGCGCGGGTGCCGGACCGGACCGCATCATCGCGTTGGGTATCGCCCGCTCCATCGAATCGGTGGCTGCGCTGTGGGCGGTCGCGAAGGCCGGTGCGGCGTTCGTGCCGATCGACCCGGCGTACCCCACCGACCGCATCGACTACATGCTCACCGACTCCGGTGCCGTACTGGGCCTGACCGTCGGCGCGCACCGGCCGCAGCTGCCCGACCACGTGCCCTGGCTCGAACTCGACGATCCCGCTCTGCGGACCCGGATCGAGCACACCTCGGGGGTCCCCGTCACCGACGCCGACCGTCCCTGCGATCTGCATTTCGATCATGCCGCGTACCTGATCTACACCTCCGGCTCCACCGGCCGCCCCAAAGGGGTGCTCGTCCCGCACCGCGGCCTGGCGAACCTGTCCGCCACGTTGCACACTCGCCTCGCCCCGCCGCCCACCGCCCGGGTCTCACATTTCTCGTCCCCGAGCTTCGACGCCTCGATCTTCGAATACATGACGGCGTTCGGGGTCGGCGCCACCCTCGTGGTCGTCCCCGCCACCGTGTACGGCGGTGACGAACTGACCGATCTGCTCAATCGGGAACGCGTCACCCACATGTTCTCGACCCCCGCAGCGTTGGCGTCACTCGACCCGGCCCGACTGCAGGCCGGGGCGATCACCGTCGCCGGCGAGGCCTGCCCCCCGGAACTCGCCGCACGATGGGCACCGGGCCGGCGCATGTTCAACGCCTACGGACCCACCGAGACCACCATCGTCGTCAACATCACCGACCCGCTCGTCGCGGGCGAGACCGTCACGCTCGGGGCGCCGGTGTGTGGGGTCACCGAAGTGGTCCTCGACCCCCGGCTGCATCCGGTGCCGCGCGGGGTCGCGGGCGAGCTGTATGTCGGCGGGCCCGGTGTCACCCGCGGCTATTTCGACCGGCCCGCTCTGACCGCGGCCCGCTTCGTCGCCGACCCGTACGGCCCACCCGGATCGCGCACCTACCGCACCGGCGATGTGGTCCGCTGGCATCACCACGGCACCATCGAATACCTCGGCCGCTCCGACTTCCAGGTCAAGATCCGCGGCTTCCGCATCGAACTCGGTGAGATCGACGCCGCCCTGACCGACCATCCCACCGTCGCGTTCGCCGTCACCCTCGGCCGCACCGCACCGTCCGGCGATCCGATGCTCGTCGCCTACCTCCTGCCCGAGACCGGACATGTCGTCGACACCGACACCGTGGCCGAGCACCTGCGGCGGCGGCTGCCTGCGCATATGGTGCCCGCCGCGCTCGTGGTGCTCGACCACATCCCGCTGACCCCGGTGGGCAAACTCGACCGCCGGGCCCTGCCCGAGCCGGTGTTCGCCACCACCGTCGCGACGGGCGACGCAGCGGGCTCGCCCACCGAAACCGCGGTGTCGCAGATCCTGACCGACCAACTCGGTCTCGACGGGATAGGGTTCGACGACAGTTTCTTCGACCTCGGCGGTAACTCCCTGATCGCCACCCGTGTGGTGGCGCGCCTGAACGACGCATTCGGCACCGAGGTGGGGGTGCGCACCCTCTTCGAGGCTCCGACCGTGCGGGCGCTCGCCGCGCACCTCGACGCGAGCGGCGTTACCGCGGAACGTTTCACCCGGATTCCGCTGACCGCACGCCCCCGGCCCGAGCAGGTACCGGTGTCGGCGGCCCAGCGGCGATTGTGGTTCGTCAACCAGCTCGATCCCGCCTCCGCTGCCTACAACATTCCCATCGCCATCACGTTGACCGGCCGGCTGGACGTCGCCGCGCTCACCGCCGCGGTGCACGATCTGCTCGAGCGGCACGAGGCACTGCGGACCTTGTTCCCCGCGACCGCCGACGGCCCGATCCAGCAGATCCTTTCGGCGGCGCAGATCGACCTCGATCCGAACCCGACCACCGTCGACCCGACCGACCTCGAGCGATCGGTCGCCGAGGTCGTCACCGCCGGATTCGACGTCACCGTCGATCCACCGGTGCGGCTGCGGCTGCTGCGGGTGCACGACGAGCATCATGTCGTCGCGGTGGTCGTGCACCACATCGCCGCGGACGGTGCGTCCCTGGCGCCGCTGGCCCGCGACCTGATGACCGCCTATCTCGCGCGCCGGGACGAGCGGAACCCGCAGTGGGACGCGTTGCCGGTGCAGTACGCCGATTACACCCTGTGGTTCGACGAGATCCTCGGCACCGTCGACGACGCCGCATCCCGCGCCGCGCAGCAACTCGACTTCTGGCGCACCCGGCTCGCGGGCGCCCCGGAGATCGGCGCGCTGCCCACCGATCGGCCGCGGCCCCCGACCCAGTCGTTCCGCGGCGCCACCGTCGACTTCGACATCGATCCTGCCCTGTACCGCAGGATCAGCGCGGTCGCGCACGCGCACGGCGCCACCGAGTTCATGGTGATGCACGCCGCGGTGAGCCTGCTGATCGCGCGGGTGTCCGGCAGCGACGACGTCCTCATCGGCACTCCCGTCTCGGGTCGCGGTGAACCCGAACTCGACAACCTGGTGGGCATGTTCGTCAACACCGTCGTGCTGCGTACCGCGGTGCCACCGGCGATGCCGTTCGGCGCCTATCTGCGGGCGGTCCGCGACGGTGATCTCGAAGCATTCGCACATGCCGATCTGCCGTTCGATGCGCTCGTCGATCTGCTCGCCGGGCACCGGTCGGCGGCGCATTCCCCGCTGTTCCAGGTGATGCTCGCCTTCCAGAACAACGACACCGCCCACCTGGAACTGCCGGACCTGACGGTCGACATCACCGAAATCGACACCGCCACCACCAAGTTCGATCTGCATCTGACGGTCACGGAGATCCCGGGCCTCGACGGCGGCATCGACTCGCTGCACGGTGCCCTGTCGTACGCCACCGATCTGTTCGACGCGGAGACCGCCGCCGGATTCATCGACCGCCTCGTGCGGCTGATCACCGCCGCGGTGACCGACCCCGGCCGCGCCGTCGGTGATCTCGACCTGCTGTGCGCCGGTGAACGCAGCCGGGTGCTCGACGAATGGAACGCCACCACTGTGGTGCTGCCCGACGCCACCCTCCTCGACCCGTTCGCCGCGCAGGTTGCTGCCACGCCGGACGCGGTCGCCGTGGTCGCCGGGGATCGCGCTCTGCGCTACGCAGAGTTCGATGCCGTCACCACCCGTCTCGCCCGCCTCCTGCTGCGCCGCGGCGCCGGACCCGGCCGGATCGTCGGCCTGGCCGTGTCCCGGTCGCTCGAACTGCTCGTCGGCATGTATGCGATCGTCAAGACCGGCGCCGCGTACCTGCCGGTCGACCCCGAACACCCCGCCGAACGCACCGGCTATGTGCTCACCAGCGCCCGCCCCGCGCTGATCCTGACCGCCACCGCCGACGCCGATTGCCTGGCCGGCTCCGATGTGGAGGTCCTGCACCTCGACACGCTCGACCTCCACGGCGAATCGGATGCGCCGCTGACCGAGACCGACCGCCGCGCCCCGGTCGGTGACGATTTGGCCTACGTCATCTACACCTCCGGCTCCACGGGCCGCCCCAAGGGCGTCGCGGTGACCCACCGCGCCATCGTCAACCGGTTGCGCTGGATGCAGCACACCTATCCGCTGACCGGCGCCGACAGCGTGCTGCAGAAGACCCCCGCGACATTCGACGTGTCGGTGTGGGAGTTCTTCTGGCCCCTGCATACCGGGGCACGGCTTGTGCTTGCTGCACCCGGTGGGCACCGTGATCCCCACTACCTGCTCGATCTCATCGACGCGCAACAGATCACGGTCGCGCATTTCGTGCCGTCCATGCTCGCGGTGTTCACCGCGGCCGCCGAAACCCGGCCGGCGGCGGGCAGTTCCCTGCGGCATCTGTTCGCCTCGGGTGAGGCGCTGCCTCCGGAAACCGCTGCCGCGACCCGCCGCGCCTTCCCCCGGATCGGATTGCACAACCTGTACGGACCCACCGAAGCGGCCGTCGATGTCACTGCCTGGGCCACCAGTGACGACGACACCGGCACCGTGCCGCTCGGTGGCCCGGTGTGGAACACCCGCGCCTATGTCCTCGATGCTCGGTTGCATCCGGTGCCCGTCGGGGCGGTCGGCGAACTGTATCTTGCCGGGGTGCAACTCGCCCGGGGCTATCTCGGCCGCGGCGCACTGACCGCCGACCGGTTCGTCGCCGACCCGCACGGACAGCCGGGGGAGCGGATGTACCGCACCGGCGACCTCGCCACCCGCCGCCCCGACGGCGCCCTGCTGTACCTGGGGCGCACCGACTTCCAGGTCAAGATCCGGGGCCTGCGTATCGAGCTCGGCGAAATCGAACATGCCCTGCGCAGCCGGCCGGACGTTGCGCAGGCCGCGGTGCTCGTCCATCACCTCGCCGACGATGTGCTCACCGGGTACGTGGTGCCGCACCCCGGCCGCAGCGTCGACACCGTCGCGGTCACCGCCGCACTCGCCCGGCAACTCCCCGAATACATGGTGCCCGCCACGCTGATCGTGCTCGATCGGTTCCCGGTGGGTGTCAACGGCAAACTCGACCGTGATGCGCTCCCGGCGCCCGACCCGACCGCACCCGACCGCCCGTACAGTCCGCCGCGCACCCCTGTCGAGCAACTCGTCGCCGATACCTTCGCCGAATTGCTCGACGTACCCCGGGTGGGGTTGCACGACAGCTTCCTCGACCTCGGCGGCGGCTCCCTGCTCGCGATGCGGCTCGCCGCGCGGCTGTCCGTCGCACTCGGCGTCGACCTCGGCATCCGCGACCTGTTCGACAATCCGACCGTTGCGGGGGTGCTCGACCATGTGCACCACGCCCCCGCGCCCGCCGCCGCGCGCCCGCCGCTCGCCGCCGGGCCACGCCCGGCTCCGCTGCCGCTGTCCCCGGCGCAGCAACGGATGTGGTTCATCAACCAGTTCGACACGACGTCTCCGGCCTACAACATCGCCGTCGCGCTGCGTCTGACCGGACACCTCGAGCTGGACGTCCTGCGGGCCGCGGTCGCCGATGTCGTCGCCCGCCACGAATCGCTGCGTACCCGCTACCCGTTCGTCGACACCGCTCCCGTGCAGGTGATCGTCCCGGCCGCGGCGGCGTCGCTCGCGGACTTCACCGTCACCGCGATCGACGCCGACACCGTGGACGCGCACATCGAGAAGATCGCGGCGACCGGATTCGACGTCGCGACCGAAATCCCCGCCCGTGTCCGGTTGCTTGCGCTCTCCGAGAGCGAGCACGTGCTCGTGATGGTGCTGCATCACATCACCGGTGACGGGTTCTCCCTCGGCCCGCTGGCCCGCGACGTCATCATCGCGTATACGGCGCGCAGTGCCGGGCACGATCCCGGCTGGGCGCCGTTGCCGATCCAGTACGCCGACTACACGCTGTGGCAGCGGGCGGTGCTCGGCGACGAGGCCGACCCGGAGTCGCTCGCCGCGCGACAGTTGCGGTTCTGGCGTGAGTATCTCGACGGGGTTCCGGAACTGCTCGAATTGCCGCTCGATCGTGCCCGCCCGGTGCAGCAGAGCCGCCGTGGTGGCCGGGTGCCGTTCACCCTCGATGCCGCGGCCCACCGCCGGTTGGTGGCGTTGGCGCGCAGGCACGACACGTCGGTGTTCATGGTGGTGCACGCGGCGCTGGCGGTGCTGCTCGCGCGGTTGTCGTCGACCTCCGACATCGCGATCGGCACCCCGGTTGCGGGTCGCGGGCACCGCCACCTCGACGATCTGATCGGCATGTTCGTCAACACCGTCGTGTTGCGCACCCGGGTCGACGACACCGAACCGTTCGCGGCGTTGCTGCAGCGGGTCCGCGACGACGACCTCGCGGCGTTCGATCACGCCGACATTCCGTTCGAGCGTCTCGTGGAGGTTCTCGATCCGCCCCGGTCGACGGCATATTCACCGCTGTTCCAGGTGATGCTCGAGTTCCAGGACACCGAACGCCCCGAGGTGGTGTTGCCCGATCTGACCGTCGCAGTTCTCGATCTCGCGGCGCCGTTGTCGCTGTTCGATCTGCAGTTGTCGGTCGCCGAAACCGTCGACGACCGGGGGCCTGCCGGGATCTCGGCGTATTTCACCTACGCCACGGATCTGTTCGACACCGACACCGTGCGCTCCTTCGCCGACCGGTTCATTCGCATCCTCGATGCGGTCAGCGCCGGACCTGCCGCGGTATCGGACTCGAGTGCGGCCGCGGCGGGGGCGCGGATTCCGGTCGGTGACATCGGCATCGTCAGCGAGGCCGAACTGGCCATCCTCGCTCCGGCCCGCGGCCGTCCTCCGGTCTCGCCGCAGCAGTGGCCGGAGATGCTCACCGCGATCGCCGCGATCATGCCCGAGTCGGTGGCGTTGTCGTTCCGGGGCCGTCAGGTGACCTATCGGGACCTCGACGAGTGGTCCACCCGCGTCGCCCGCCTACTCATCGACAGTGGCGTTGGTCCAGAAAATGTTGTAGCACTGGGTATTTCACGTTCCATCGAGTCGGTGGCGGCGGTGTGGGCGGTCACCAAGACCGGCGCGGCGTTCGTGCCCGTCGACCCCACCTACCCACCCGAACGCATCACCTACATGCTCACCGACTGCGCCGCCGCCCTCGGGTTGACCACCATCGAGCACCGCGACCGGCTCCCCGACACGGTGCCGTGGCTCGTCCTCGACGATCCGGCCGTGCGCGAGCGTCTCGCCGCGGCGTCCACCGACCCGATCACCGACACCGACCGCACCACACCGCTGCGGTTCGACCATCCCGCCTACCTGATCTACACCTCCGGCTCCACCGGCCGCCCCAAAGGTGTCGTCGTCACCCACCGCGGCCTGACCAACCTCAATGCCGAGGTCCGCGAACACTTCACGATCACCCACCACGCCCGTGTCTCGCATCTGGCGTCCCCGAGCTTCGACGCCTCGATCTTCGAGTACACCAAGGCGTTCTGCGCAGGCGCCACCCTGGTGATCGTGCCTCCCGACGTGTACGGCGGCGACGAACTCGCCCGGCTGCTCCGCGACGAACAGGTCACCCACGCCTTCATCACCCCCACCGCCCTGGCATCGCTCGACCCGCACGACCTCGACACCCTGCGCGTCCTCGTCGTCGCCGGGGAGGCCTGCCCACCGGAACTCGTCGCCCGCTGGGCACCCGGCCGGCAGATGTTCAACGGCTACGGCCCGTCCGAGGCCACCATCGAAACCAGCGTCAGCCCCGCCCTGCATCCCGAGGAGGTCGTCACCGTCGGCGGCCCCGCCGTCGGTTTCCACCAGGTCGTCCTCGACGACCGACTACGACCCGTGCCCGTCGGGGTCGCCGGCGAACTGTACATCGCCGGGCCCGGTGTGGCCCGCGGCTACCACCGGCGCCCCGACCTGACCGCGGCCCGCTTCCTCGCCGACCCCTACGGCCGCAGTGGGGAACGGATGTACCGCACCGGCGACGTGGTGCGCTGGCGCACCGACCACACCGTCGAATACCTCGGGCGATCCGACTTCCAGGTCAAGGTCCGCGGCTTCCGCATCGAACTCGGCGAGATCGACGCCGCGCTCACCGGCCACGACCACGTCGCGTTCGCGCACACCACCGGACACACCGCACCCTCCGGCGACACCGTCCTGATCGCCTACGTGCTCCCCGACGCCGGCACCGACATCGACCCCGCCGCGGTCCGCGCGCACGTCGCCGCACGCCTGCCCTCCCACATGGTGCCCGCGACCGTGGTGGTCCTCGACGAGATCCCCCTGACCCCCGTCGGGAAGCTCGACCACCGGGCACTGCCCGTCCCGGATCTGACCGCCACCGGCGGTCACTACCATCCGCCGGCCACCGACCTCGAACACGTTCTCGCCGGCATCCTCGCTGACGTCCTCGGCCACGAGCGGGTATCGGTGGACGACAACTTCTTCGACATCGGCGGCAACTCGCTGATTGCCACCCGCGTCGTCGCCCGCGTGAACACCGCCCTGGGCACCGACGCCGGGGTGCGGGTCCTGTTCGAAGCCCCCACCGTGCGCGCCCTCGCCGCGCGGGTCCTCGACGATCACGGCGGGCACGGACACACCCCGCTGGTACCGGCGGTGCGCCCCGAGCGGTTGCCGCTCGCCCCCGCCCAGCAGCGGATGTGGTTCGTCAACCAATTCGACACCACCTCCGCCGCCTATAACATTCCCCTCGCGATCCGCCTCACCGGCCGCCTCGACACGGCGGCCCTCGACGCCGCCGTAGCGGATCTGCTGGACCGGCACGAAACATTGCGCACCTGGTATCCCGGCGACGAGAACGGGCCTCGGCAGCTGATCGCGACCACCGAGAAGGTGCTGATCGCGCTGCGCCCGGAGCCCATCTCGGAGGCCGATCTGCCCGGCCGGATCGCCGAGTTGATCGGTGCCGGTTTCGATGTGGCGGCCGCGGTGCCGGTCCGCGCCGCCCTGCTTGCAGTGTCCGACACCGAGCACGTGCTGGTCGTGGTGGTGCACCACATTGCCGCGGACGGTGCGTCGATGGCGCCGCTGGCCCGCGACCTGATGGCCGCCTATCTGGCCCGCAGCCGTCACACCGCCCCGGAACTGTCGCCCCTGGCCGTGCAGTACGTCGATTACGCCCTGTGGCAACAGAAGCTGCTCGGCGACCCCTCCGACCCCGACTCGATCGCCGCGACCCAACTCGATTTCTGGCGCACCGCCCTGGCCGGTCTGCCGGAGGTGCTGCCGCTGCCCACCGATCGGCCCCGGCCACCGCAGCAGTCGTTCCGCGGCGCCGTGCACCACTTCGAGGTCGATCGCCCCGTGCACGACGCACTGATCGATCTCGCCGCTGCTCACAACGCCACGGTGTTCATGACCGTCCACGCCGCGCTGGCGGTGCTGCTCGCACGGTTGTCGGGTACCGACGACATCGCGATCGGCAGCCCGGTCGCAGGACGTGGACATCGTGCGCTCGACGACCTGGTCGGGATGTTCGTCAACACCGTGGTGCTGCGCACCCCCATCACCGGGGGACTGTCGTTCAGTGATCACCTGCATCGCACTCGCGAGATCGACCTGGCGGCGTTCGGGCACACCGAACTGCCCTTCGAGAAACTGGTCGATGCGCTCGACCCGACTCGCCACACGGATCATTCCCCGCTGTTCCAGGTGGTACTCGAGTTCGGCAACGTCGAGCGCGCTCATCTCGAGCTGCCGGAGCTGACCGTCGAGGCTCTCGACGCCGATCTGAATGTCGCGAAGTTCGATGTCCAGCTCAACGTGCAGGAGGTCCCCGGCGGCGGTCTGAGCTGCGCACTGACCTACGCCACCGATCTGTTCGACGCAGCGACCGCCGAGGCGATCGTCGACAGGTTCGTGCGGGTGCTCACCGCCGTCACCGGCGATCCGGACCTTGCTGTCGGTGATCTCGATCTGCTCACCGAACCGGAACACGACGCGCTCACCGCGGCGAGTCGCGCAAGCGGGACCGCGGCGAACGGCGACACGTTGCTCGATCTGTTCCGCCGCGGCGCCGCCGTGGACCCCGACGCTGTCGCCGTGACCGCCGACGACGGGCATCTGACGTATCGGCAACTCGAAGACCGTGTCCACCGACTTGCCCGGCTGCTGCTCGATCACGGCGCGGGCGCGGACACCCTCGTCGCGGTCGCGCTGCCTCGCACCTGCGAACTCGTCGTCGCGTTGCTCGCGATCCTCGAGGCCGGTGCCGGGTACCTGCCGATCGACGTGGCGTATCCGCCGGAGCGTCTCGCGTTCATGTTCGCCGATGCGCGTCCGGTGTGTGTCCTCACCACCGCCGAGCACGCCGCGTTCATGCCCGAGACCGCCCCGGAGATGCTGTTGCTCGACGAGCAGGCAGTCTTCGACCGGCTCTCGGCGCTTCCTACCGCGGCCCTGACCGAGGCAGAGCGGGGTGCGGTCCATCCGGATCAGACGGCGTACGTGATCTACACCTCCGGCTCGACCGGCCGCCCCAAGGGGGTGGTGGTGCCGCACCGCACCGTGGTGACCCTGATGACCGACACCCACCCCCAGTTCGGTTTCGACCAGCACGACGTGTGGACGCTGTTCCACTCCTATGCCTTCGACTTCTCGGTGTGGGAACTGTGGGGTGCGCTCGCGCACGGCGGTCGTCTCGTCGTCGTCGACTACCACACCGCCCGCACCCCCGACGAATTCCTCGCATTGGTGCGGCGCGAGCAGGTCACCGTCCTGAACCAGACGCCGACGGCATTCCAGCAACTCGTCGAGGCCGACCGGGTGGCCGGGGGTCCACCGCTGCCGTTGCGCTGGATCATCTTCGGTGGTGAAGCCCTCGACCTGGCGCAGCTCGACCGCTGGTATCGCAGGCACGACGACACGTCGCCCACTTTGGTGAATATGTACGGCATCACCGAAACCACCGTGCACGTCACCGCGTTGCCGTTGGGTCGCGCGGTGGCCGCGGAGGCCAATGGCAGCCTCATCGGTGCACCGCTTCCGTCACTGCAGTTGCACATCCTCGACACCCGGCTGCATCCCGTGCCTGCAGGCACCACCGGTGAACTGTATGTGGCGGGGGGACAATTGACTCGCGGCTATCTGCATCGTCCCGATCTGACCGCCACCCGTTTCGTCGCCGACCCGCACGGTGGTCCGGGTGCGCGGCTCTATCGCACCGGGGACCTGGCCCGGCGCACCCGCGGCGGCGACATCGAATATGTCGGACGCAGCGACTTCCAGGTCCAGATGCGTGGTTTCCGCATCGAACTCGGCGAAGTCGAAGCCGCGCTGTTGCGTACGGCCGGTGTCGCCCGTGCTGTCGTGGTCGTGCACCACGACGAGCGCACCGCCACCGACCGCCTCGTCGGGTATCTTGTGCCGGAAACCGGGGTGGATCTCGAGGTCGACGCCGTGCTGGCGCAGGTCGCCACCGATCTCGCCGCCTACATGGTGCCCGCCGCCCTCGTCGTGCTCGACACCCTGCCGGTGGGGGCCACCGGCAAACTCGATCGCCGGGCGTTGCCCGCCCCGGATTTCGGGGCGCGGTCCGCCGTGACCCGCGCCCCGGCCGGGGACCGCGAGGTGCGACTCGTCGAATTGTTCGCGCAGGTGCTGGGTCTCGACACGGTCGGGGTCGACGACTCGTTCTTCGCCTTGGGCGGCGACTCGATCATGTCGATTCAGTTGGTGTCGCGCGCGAAGGCCGCCGGGTTGGAGCTGTCGCCGCGGGAGGTGTTCGAGCACAAGACCCCCGCGGCGCTCGCCGCGGTCGCCGCGGTCGCCGCCGCGCCGACCGTGTTGTCGGAACTGCCCGGCGGCGGTGTCGGTGAGGTGCCGCTGCCCCCGATCGTGCACTGGATGCTCGAGCGGGGCGGCAGCTACGACCGGTACACGCAGGCGGTGCTGCTGCGACTGCCGACCGGCCTGAACAGATCTGTGCTGACCGCCTTGATCCAGGCACTGCTCGATCGGCACGATATACTCCGCGGTCGCCTGTATCCGAGTGCCGAGGCGTCGCGCGGTGTCGCGTTGCATGTCGACCCGCCCGGCACGGTGCACGCCGAGACCGTGATCTATCGGGTGCCGGTCACCAGTGCCGCGGACACCGCCGAGTTCTTCGCTCTCGCGTCGCACGAACTCGACGCGGCCGCCGACCGGCTCGATCCGTCGGCCGGGGTGCTGATACAGGCGGTGTGGTTCGATTCGGCCACGGGCGCCGGCCGGTTACTGCTGGTGATTCATCATCTCGCGGTCGACGGGGTGTCGTGGCGCATCCTGGTGCCCGATCTCGCGGCGGCGTGGGCGGCCGGCCTCGATCCGGACTCGCCTACGGCGGCGCTGCCACCGGTCGCGGGGACATCGGTGCGTCGGTGGGCGCACGCTCTTGCCGAGTCGGCGCATGATCCGGGGCGCCGCTCCGAACTCGAGTTCTGGCGCCGCACCGTCGATGTCGTCGAACCTCCGGTGGGGGATCGGCCGTTCGATCCGGCGGTGGATGTCAACGACACGGTCTCGACGGTGGAATCGGTGCTGCCCACGTCGGTGACCGAGGCGCTGCTCACGACGGTGCCCGAGCGGTTCCACGGTTCGGTCGAGCACGGGTTGCTCGCCGCTTTCGCGCTTGCGGTCACGGCGTGGCGCCGCGACCGTGGGCAACACCGCAACGAGGTGCTCCTCAATGTGGAAGGGCACGGCAGGGAGACGTCCGCCGCGGACGGCGCCGATCTGGGTGGCACCGTCGGCTGGTTCACCACCATCCACCCGTTGCGGCTGGACCTGGCCGGACTCGACGTCGACGACGCATTTGCCGGGGGGCCCGCTGCGGGGTGCGCCATCAAGACCGTCAAAGAACATCTCGCCGCGGTGCCGGATCACGGTGTCGGCTTCGGTCTGTTGCGGTATCTCGCCGCGGACACCGCCGCCGAGTTGGCGACGCTGGCCACTCCGCAACTGAGTTTCAACTATCTCGGCCGTCCCACCGTCGGGACCGACACCGCCGCCGATGTGCCGTGGTTGCCGATCGGGGCGTTCGGGCGTGGCGGCACGCAGAGCCCCGACATGCCGGCCGCCGCGGTGATCGATCTCAATGCGGTGACGGTCGACGGATCCGACGGGCCGGTGCTGCGCACGTTCTGGTCGTTCCCGGAAGGGCTGCTCGACGACACCGAGGTCACCGCCCTCGCCGCGCGGTTCACCGCCGCGGCGACGGCGCTGGCGCGGCATGCGCGAAGCCCGCACGCCGGAGGTCTGACGCCGTCGGATCTGCCGCTGGTGCGGCTCGATCAGGCGACCCTCGAACAGCTCGAGGATCGGTACGGTCCGCTCGAGACGGTCTGGCCGACCGCACCGCTGCAGACCGGTTTGCTGTTCCACGCATTGCTGGCGGGGGACCGCCCCGACGCGTATGTCGTCCAGCTCGTGCTCGAGGTCACCGGCCGACTCGATGCGGCGCGGCTGCGGCGCGCGTTTCAGTTGCTGCTGGTGCGGCACCCGAATCTGCGGGTCGCGTTCACCGGTGACGGCGCGGACGGATACGTGCAGGTCGTGCCGACGCACACCGACGTGCCGTTCACGGTGGCCGACACCAGCGACGACCCGGATCCGGACGCTGCCGCCATCCGGTTGCTCGATCTGGACCGCACCACCCGATTCGACACCACCGCCGCGCCGCTGCTCCGGGTCACGGTCGTGCACATCGGACCGGACCGGCACCGTGTCGCCCTGACCAACCATCATCTGCTGCTCGACGGCTGGTCCACTCCGGTTCTGATCCGGGAACTGCTCGTGCTGTATGCCACCGACAGTGATACCGCGCTTCTCGAGCGGCCCCACAGTTTCGGGACGTATCTGGCATGGCTTGCCGACCGGGACCAGGACGCGTCGGTGCAGGCCTACCGTCGCGCGCTGGCCGGGGTCGACGAGCCGACGCTGCTCGCTCCGCAGCACCGTACTGCCACGGGCAGCGGTGTCTCCGCAGACCTCGATGTCGAGGTGGGTGCGGATCTGTCGGCCCGGATCGACGCGGTAGCTGCCGCGCGTGGGGTCACCGTCAACACTGTGGTGCAGGTCGCGTGGGGGTTGGTGCTCGGTGCCCTCACCGGTCACAGCGATGTGGTGTTCGGGGCGACTGTCTCCGGGCGTCCACCGCAGGTGGCGGGGATCGAGACGATGGTGGGGTTGTTCATCAACACCGTCCCCGTCCGTGTCACCGTGCACCCCGGCGATACTGTCGCGACGCTCGTCGATCGGGTGCAGGCCGAACAGGCGGCGCTGCTCGATCATCATCATGTGGATCTGAACACCCTCGATCGGCATGTCGGTGCCGCCGTCGGGTTCGACACCTTGACCGTGTTCGAGTCCTATCCGGTCGATGCGGCCGGGATGAGCGCCGATACCGATATCGCCGGAATGCGCGTCACCGGGATCACCGGCCGCGACTCTGCCCACTATCCGCTGAGCATCGTTGCGCACACCGACACCGCCATGCATCTGAGGATGAAATATCTGCCCGAGGTGTTCGATCGCAGTGAGGTGGCGGTCGTCGCCGACCGCATCGTGGCGGCGTTGACCACGTTGGTGGGGGACCCTGGCGCGCGGCTCGCGCAGTGCACGGTGCTCACCGCCGCCGAACGGGCGGCGCTGACCCCGGTGCGTGGCCCGGCCGGGGGGTCGACGCTGACGTTGCCGGAGTTGTTCGCCGCCACCGCGGCCGCGCATCCCGATGCGATCGCGGTGACCGACGGTGCTGTCGCGGTGACCTACCGGGATCTCGACGGTCGCTCGAATCTATTGGCGCGCAAGTTGATCGATGTAGGAGCTGGGCCGGATACGGCCGTTGCGCTGGGCATCGCCCGCTCTGTCGAGTCGGTGCTCGCGATATGGGCGATCGCCAAGACGGGGGCGGCGTTCGTGCCGGTCGACCCCCGTTATCCGGCCGAGCGCGTCGCGTTCATGCTCGCCGATTGCGGTGCGACCGTCGGGGTCACGACCGCGGCACATCGCGGTGGGTTGCCGGACACGGTGCAGTGGTTCGATCTGCACAGCTTCGATCTGCACAATCCCGACACCGGGACCGGCGCACCGATCACCGACACCGCCCGGACGAGACCGTTGCATCTCGACCACGCCGCCTACCTGATCTACACCTCCGGCTCCACCGGTCGCCCCAAAGGTGTGGTGACCACACACCGCAGCCTGCACAATTTCGCACTCGACCAGCGGGAGCGTTTCGGGGCGGGACCGGGCTCGAACGTCATGCACTTCTCGTCCCCGAGTTTCGACGCGTCGATCTTCGAGTACCTGCTGGCCTTCGGATCCGGTGCCACACTCGTGGTGGTTCCGCCGGAGTTGTACGGGGGCACCGAACTCGGGCAGTTCCTCGCCGAGCACGCTGTCACCCACGGGTTCATCACCCCCGCCGCGCTCGCGTCACTCGATCCGGCCGATTTGACCGCGTTCGTCGACCTCGCCGTCGGCGGCGAAGCCTGGCCGGCGGACCTGCTCGCCGCCTGGGCGCCGGGTCGTCGCCTCGTCGACGCCTACGGGCCCACCGAAACCACGATCATGGCCGCGATCAGCGACCCGCTGCGCCGCGACAGCGTCCTGACACTCGGACCGCCCCTGCGCGGAGTGCACGCCGTGATCCTCGACGACCTGCTGCGTCCCGTCCCGGTTGGGGCGTCCGGTGAGTTGTATCTCGCAGGCACTGGCCTGGCGCGGGGCTATCATGCTCGCCCGGATCTGACGGCGGACCGGTTCGTCGCCGACCCGTACGGGCAGGCGGGGGAGCGGATGTACCGCACAGGTGATGTGGTGCGGTGGGTCGGCGACCCGGCCGGCCGGCTCGAGATCGAATACGTCGGCCGTGCCGACTTCCAGGTCAAGATCCGTGGGTTCCGCGTCGAACTCGGCGAGATCGACGCCGCCCTGGCCTCCCATCCCGATGTCGGGTTCGCCGTGACCGTCGCGCACACCGCGCCGTCGGGGGAGACGGTGCTGGTCGCGCACTGTCACCCGGTCGCCCCCGGAACGCTGGACCGAGACACCATCAAAAATTATGTCGCACAGCATCTTCCTGCACACATGGTGCCCGCCTTCATCACCGTGCTCGACGAGATCCCGCTGACGCCCGTCGGGAAACTCGACCGCGGCGCCCTCCCCGCACCGGACCTGACCCGCACCGGCACCGCCCACCAGCCACCCGCCGACGGACTCGAAACCGTCCTCGCCGAACACCTGCGCGAACTGCTCGGACTCGACACCCTGTCGGCAACCGACAGTTTCTTCGACATCGGCGGCAACTCGCTGATCGCAACACGCGCCGTCACCCGCATCGGGGAGCATCTCGGCCGCGACATCCCCGTACGCGCCCTGTTCGAACACCCCACCGTGCAGGAACTTGCGGCACACCTGCACTCCGTCGACAGCACCGCCGACCACCCCCGGACGCGCACCGGCCCCACTGCCGCGCCCCGCCCCGCCCGTATCCCGCTGTCCCCGGCCCAGCAGCGCCTCTGGTTCGTCAACCAGTTCGACACCGCCTCCGCCGCGTACAACATCCCCCTCGCCATCCGACTCAGCGGACACCTGTCCCGCGCCGCGCTCGGCACCGCCCTGCACGACGTGGTGGCCCGGCACGAAGCACTGCGCACCGTGTACCCCGCCACCGCGGACGGGCCACACCAGCGCATCCTCGCCGCCGACGACGTGCCACTGACACTCGACGTGGTACCTGCCGACGCCGACACAGCGCTGGCCGCGGTCGCCGAGTTCGCCTCGGCCGGCTTCGATGTCACCGTCGATGTGCCACTGCGCGCGCGGGTCTTCGCGCTCGGACGCGACGAGCACATCGCGGTGCTCGTGGTGCACCACATCGCCGCCGACGGCTCGTCGCTGGCACCCCTGGCCCGCGACCTGATGGTGGCCTACCAGGGCCGCACCCGCGGCGACGCGCCCGCCTGGACGCCGCTGCCCGTCCACTACGCCGACTACGCCCTGTGGCAACACGACCGGCTCGGCGACCCGGCCGACCCCGACTCCCTCGCCGAAGCCCAGACCCGGTTCTGGCGCGAGACCCTCGCCGCACTGCCGGAGGTGCTGCCGCTACCCACCGACAGGCCCCGGCCGCCGCAACAGTCGTTCCGCGGCGATGTGGTCCGCTTCCCCATCGACGTGGCGCTGCATCAGCGGCTCACCCAGCTGGCCGCGGCGCACGGCACCACCGTGTTCATGACAATGCACGCCGCCCTCGCCGTGCTGCTCGCGCGTCTGTCGAACACAGAAGACATCGCCGTCGGCAGCCCGGTCGCCGGGCGCGGACACCGCGACCTCGACGACGTCGTCGGCATGTTCGTCAATACCGTGGTGCTGCGCACCCCGGTACCTGCGGCAGCGACATTCACCGAACTGCTCGCCGACGTCACCGACCGTGACCTTGCGGCTTTCGCGCACACCGACATCCCGTTCGAGACCGTGGTCGAGACCGCCGACCCGATCCGTTCGACCGCGCATTCGCCGCTGTTCCAGGTGTCCCTCGAATTCCAGAACACCGGACGCGTGGCGTTCGAGTTGCCGCACCTGACAGTGCAGGGCATGACCCTCGACCCGACCGTGTGCAACTTCGATCTCGAATTGCTGGTCGCCGACGCCGGTGGGGCACTCGATACCGGCGTCACCGAGGGCGGTCTCGACGCTGCGTTCGTGTACGCCACCGACTTGTTCGACGCCGACACCGTCGCCGGGTTCGCGGCACGGCTGACCCGGCTGCTCGACGCGGTCACCACCGATCCGCAGGTCCCGGTCGGCGACATCGACCTGCTCACCGCGCGCGAACATGACGCTCTGGTGCCCGCGTGGGGGCCTGCCGGTATCGGCGCCCGCGTATGGCCGGATCTGCTCGACGAGGCCGTCGCCGTCGATCCCACCGCGGTCGCAGTGGTCGACGGAGACCGCACCATCTCCTACCGCGAACTCGACCGGGCCTCGACCGCGCTGGCGCGGCTGCTCCTCGAGCGAGGTGCCGGCCCCGACACCGTGGTGGCGCTCGCGTTGCCCCGGTCGATCGATTCGGTGGCCGCGGTGTGGGCGACCACCCGCAGCGGCGCGATGTTCGTACCCGTCGACCCCACCTATCCGCCCGAACGAATCGAGTTCATGCTCACCGACAGTGCGGCAACCGTCGGGGTCACCGACAGCGCGCACCGCGATACGCTCCCGGACACCGTGGACTGGCTCGTCCTCGACTCCGACGAGATCCGCGCGGATCTGACCGGCCGCGACACCACCGCGATCACCGACGACGATCGTCCGGTGCCGTTGCGCCCCGACCACGGCGCCTACCTGATCTACACCTCCGGATCCACCGGCCGCCCCAAGGGCGTGACGGTCACCCACCGCGGTCTCGCCGACCTCGCCGCCGAGGAACACGACCATCTGCTCGTCGAACCCGGCAGCCGCGTCTCGCACTTGGCGTCCCCGAGTTTCGACGCGTCGATCTTCGAGATGATGATGGCGCTGTCCGCGGGAGCGAGCCTGGTGATCGTGCCTCCCGGCGTGTACGGCGGCGATGACCTCGCCGCGGCGCTGCGCGCCCACCGCGTGGACCACGCCTTCATCACCCCGACCGCTCTCGCCTCCCTCGATCCGGCGCAGGTCCCCGATCTGCAGGTGCTGCTCGTCGCCGGTGAGGCGTGCCCACCGGAACTCGTCGACCGCTGGGCCGGCGGACACCGCATGATCGACGCCTACGGCCCCACCGAAGCGACCATCATGACCTCGCTGACCGCGCCGCTGCGCGCGGGACACCCGGTAACCATCGGCAGTCCGTCGCGTGGATTCCGCTCGCTGGTGCTCGATGCGCGGATGCGTCCCGTCCCGGTGGGGGTGGCCGGCGAACTGTATGTGGCCGGGCCGGGTCTGGCGCGTGGTTATCACGGCAGGCCGGAGCTGACGGCGTCCCGGTTCGTTGCCGATCCGTACGGGTCGGCGGGGGAGCGGATGTATCGCACCGGTGATGTGGTGCGGTGGGTCGGTGAGCCGGAGGGTCGGCTCGAGCTCGAGTATGTGGGGCGTTCGGATTTCCAGGTCAAGATCCGTGGGTTCCGGGTCGAGCTCGGCGAGATCGACACCGCGCTGACCGGCCACGACCAGGTGGTGTTCGCGCATACCCTCGGCCACACCGCCCCATCGGGGGAGACGGTGCTCGTCTCGTACGTGCGTGCGGTGGAGGGCACCGTGCCCGACCCGGCGGTGTTGCGTCGGCATGTGGCCGCACACCTGCCCGGGCACATGGTGCCGACGGTGATCCTCGTACTCGACACGATCCCGCTGACGCCCGCCGGGAAACTGGATCGCCGGGCGCTGCCTGCGCCGGACTTCACGGCCCGGGCTGCGACGGGCCGGGCTCCCGACACCGACCTCGAACGTCTCGTCGCGGAGGTGTTCGCCACCCATCTGGGTCTGACGGCAGTCGCCGCCGACGACAACTTCTTCGAGCTCGGTGGCACGTCGCTGCTCGCGACCCGTCTCGTCCCGGATCTGTCGCAGCGCCTGAATCGGCGGATCGGGTTGCCCGCGTTGTTCACTCATCCGACGGTCGCCGACCTGGCCCAGCATCTCGGCGGTGACGCCGACAGCGGCACCGTCGACGACGCGCTACGGGTGCTGGTGCCGCTGCGGGAGGGGAGCACACCAGCGTTGTTCTGCGTGCACCCTGCCGCGGGTCTGGCCTGGGGATACGCCAGTCTGACCCAGCATCTCGACGGGGAACGCGCCGTGTACGGGTTGCAGTTGCCCACCTTGAGCGGTTCCGGCACCGTCGACAGCGTCCGGTCGTTGGCCGTGCGCTACGCCGAGGAGATCCGACGGGTGCAGCCGCATGGCCCGTACCACCTGCTGGGGTGGTCGCTCGGCGGGATCGTCGCGCACGCCGTCGCTGTCGAACTGCAACGTGACGGGGAGCTGGTCGACACCCTTGCGTTGCTGGATGCGCATCTCAACGTGCCGGGCGGGGCGGCGCCCGGGGTCAAGGATATGCTCCGCGATCTCGGGGTGTCGGTCAACGGCGGACCCGAACTCGGTTACGAGGAGGCACTCGCGGTTCTCGAACGGTCCTTCGGGGAACTGTCGGGCCTGACCGCACAGCACCTCGAACGGTTGCACACCGGATCGGCGGCCGCGGCCCGCGCAGCGCGCCGGCATTCGCCGGTGACCTTCCACGGCGATGTGTTGTTCTTCACCGCCACCCGCTCGGCGGGGTCGGTGCCCGCTGTCGCGGCGTGGCACGACATCGTCGACGGTGAGATCCACCAGTTCCGCATCGAGTGCGAGCATCACGAGATGGTGGCGCCGCCGGCCGCGCAGGACATCGCCGCAGTGCTTACCGCGCGGTTCGAGGACAGTGATGCGAGTCTTCGTCGGGGGCAGGACCGTTGGGGGATCGGTTCGGGACTGTCGCGTTGAGTGCGAAGGTGTGGAGGCTAGGCCCGGTCGATGAGGGACTGTACGGCATCGAGGACGCGGTCGAGCCCGAACTTCCATGCACTCTGCGGGCTGTAGGAGGTGTTCAGTGCCGCCCCGGCAGCGCCGCCCACCCGCCGGGCGAGCGGGAAGTCGTCGCCGATATATCCGGCGAGGCGCCGGTGCCACGCGGACCACACCTCGGCCATGTCGGCGGCCCGGGGGTCGGGGCGGCGTGCCTGCGCCGACGCCCGGGTGAAGTCTGCGACGAAGGTCAGCGCGGCGTCGCGGTCGAGGTCCGTCAGCCCGGTGTGATCGAAAGCGTGCAGGTCGTGGTCGTAGGCCGCGATGGTGCCCGGTCCCAGCGAGGCCCGTTGATCGTTGACATCGAGCAGCCACCAGTGCGCGGTATACAGCGCGAGGTCCGCCTCGGCGACCTGCCGGACCCGGGCACGCCAGTCTTCGCTCGGATAGGAAGCGCGGGGTCGGCCGGCGCGCGCGGCGTCGACCATGAGCACCAGCAGGTCGTCGCGGGACCCGACGTGGGTATAGAGAGCCATCCCGGAGACGCCGAGGTCGGCGGCGAGTCGGCGCACCGTCACAGCGTCGAGCCCTTCGGAGTCGGAGAGGTCGATGGCGGTCGACACTGCTTGTGCGGTCGTAATTTTCGCTTGCGGACCGCGGGTGCCGCCGCGCGGTGCGTCGGGGTGATCGCGCCACAGCAGATCGATCAGATCGCGGGCCATCGGGTCTCTCCTGAGCTCGGGGTGCACATTTCCCGATAATTCTATACACTGAATAAAGTATACACCGCATAAGGTTTCGTGAGTCCCCTGGAGGTCACCATCAACATCACCGGAACAGCCCTGTCGCTCAACGTCGCCGACACCGCCGCCTCCGCCGACTTCGCGAAGCGGCACTTCGGATTCACCGAAGCGATGGCCGACGAAGGATTCGTTTCCCTGCAACACCCCGGCGCGGGACTGAACATCGTCTTCCTGCGCACCGGCCTGGCCAGTTTCAAGCCCGCGTCCATCGCGGGGCCCGCCGGCCGAGGAATGTTGATCGCTTTCGTCGTCGACGACCTCGATGCCGAGTATGCCCGCATCGTCGGCGAGGGCGCCTCGGTGATCACTGCGCCGGAAACCGAACCCTGGGGCGAGCGCTACTGCCAGTTCGCCGACCCCAACGGCATCGTGTGGCAACTCGTGCAGTGGGTCTGACTCCGCTACTCGGCCAATTGGGGCGAAAAGTCGCGCTAAGGCTTCGCCTTGGTCGGGCCGCGCCACAGTGGGCCGCGTGACCGAGTCATCGACACCGTCCCGGTAGTTTCTTCTCGCACTACGATTTGAATATGGTGGGTGCGTCGGCAGGTAGCGTGGCACCTACGGCCCGTGATGGTCAGTAAGGGTGACGTCCTGGTCGAGGTGTCGGAATGCTGGGGAGGTCAGCATGCGAGCGGTTCGGCTCGGATCCTTCGGGGGACCGGATGTATTAGTTTACGAAACAATCGACGACCCCGTTCCCGGTGTCGGTGAAGTTCTGGTTCGGGTCGCTGCGGCGGGAGTGAACTTCGCCGACGTTGTCATTCGCTCAGGTGCTGCACCGATGGCCCTAGCGTTGCCGTTCATTCCTGGGTTCGAAGTGGCAGGCACGGTTGAGGCGGTCGGACCGAACGTTGAATCACACCGGGTCGGCCAACGCGTTGTTGGTAGCACCGTGGGTGGTGGATATGCGGAGTTCGTTGTCCTTCCAGCTGCCTCGGCGTTGTCGATTCCGGCAGCGCTGTCGGATGACGATGCTGCTGCTGTGTTAGCGCAGGGATCGGCAGCAATCGGAATTACCGCCGCAGCGGCCCTTCGCAGCGGGGAAACCGCTCTGATTCATGCTGCCGCGGGCGGAGTCGGCAGCCTGCTGGTGCAATTGGCGAAACATTCGGGCGCGACGGTGATCGGAGCGGTCGGCGGCAAGCACAAAATGGCTGTAGCCGAAAAAATCGGTGCCGACATCGTGGTCGATTACAGCCGATCCGACTGGGCCGAGCAAGTCCGCGCTGCTGTCGGTGGCACTGTCGACGTCGTCTTGGACACCGTTGGTGGCCGCGTGACCGGCCAAGCGCTGTCGCTGGTCACGCCCGTAACCGGACGAATCCTGTTGTGCGGCAACAGTGGGGGCGCTTCGAGCATCGACGCAACCCAGGTAATGTTCGGCAACGCCACCGTTACCGGATATGCGAGCGCCACTGTGCCTCCGCCTCACCGTCGCTCGTATGCAGACAAGGCGCTCGCCCTCGCCTCGGCAGGCATGCTGCGGCCGTTGATCGGCTCGGTGCGGCCGCTCAGCACCGCCGCCAAGGCCCACCAAGCTCTTGAGAATCGCGAAACAACCGGGAAAACGCTACTCAAGCCCAGCTGATACTTGCTTGAACTGCCTTATTGCGGCAGAGCACGAGACACAACCAGATGGTTCCTGATCGGGTCAGGTGAGGTTCGTCCGCGCTCTTCGCAAGCGCGGGATGGAGACGATGCTTCACTGTTTACTTCCCTGGGGAAGTTCGATGATCACGGCACCCAGCCAAGTCCGGCTGCGGATCAGTCGTCGTCCTCGGGGCGTCGGGATCGCGCAACGGCCGGTGGCCGCCGAGTTCGGACAGATGGAAGCCGTAGTGACCCTCGAACCGATATGGCGGCGCCCGAACGCCGAGAGCCGGGTTGACCGGCGCCGTGTTCGCTACCGCCATCGCCTCAGCACAGGTAATGCTGATCGACGTGCCGGAACAGGTCACGGGTCAACGCGTCCGCGCCCCGGTGAAACCACCGGCGCCAGGACGACATTCATCGCCTGCGAGCACAGCACCGCCGCAACCGACACCCCGAGGTTCGCCGCCCGTGCGCCGGTGCAAGCGACGTGGGTGAACGATTCGGCGAACTCCGGTTCCCACGCCATTCCCGACAGCAGATGTGCGCGGGTCACGCCACTTCGAGGAGTGCTCGGCGAAGTCGATGTGCCGCATCATCGCCGGAAGGAGCACCCGCACCGCCCCGGCGGTGCGAACATTCGGGCTGTCGCCTGTCGCCCACGCCTGATCAGCGATCCACGCCACCAGCTCACCCTCTATATCGGCGAACTCGATCAGCCCGTACCGGCGGATGATCTTGTCCTGATGGCTGTACCGGGTCTGCCTGCGGTCCAGATACAACTTCACACACCACCGATCATCGATGCCCAGCTGCTCGGCCAGATAGTCCACCACATTCGCCGGCACCTCCAGCGGATCCGGCAGGAACATCCCCGGGTAGCGGACCGTCACGAGCTGGACGGAGAACCCCAATCGATTGCTGTCGCGGCGCCGCTCGGCAATCAACTCCCGGCCCTGTTCGTCGAGATGGAAGAACCGCTCCAACTCGGCCCGCGTCAACACCCCCGAACTGGCCGTACCCGGCACCACACCCTCATCACGCACAGCCGCTCATGAAACCAGCGCCACGACACCACTCAGCAACCACCCCAATCAGCCCCACCGGACAGACTTAGCGCGACTTTGCGCACCACTGGACCCCACATGCGTACTCGGGAACACGAATCCACCGCATGTCGCGCCGTTCGCAACATGCGGTGGACTTTTCGTTGCGGCATGCACGAGGGAAGTGTCCGTGAAATTGGCCGCTTCGAAATCGGATCTCGACAAGTCCGCGCTCGACAGATCGGAACGACTGAGATCGACACCTGCCAAGTGTCCGTGCCGCAGGTCGATCGACGGAAGGACTGAGGATGTCAGTCCGGTTCTCAGGTGTGACCAGCGAGATAGTCGCGACAGACGAGGCACGCTCGTTTCAGGCGGAGCAACTCCGCGAGCGTCGGCCCACCAACTCGATCGAAGCGACAACTCCTCGATTACTACTTTCCGGACGAACATTTCACTCCGCAAATCTGCGAGGTCTTGGGGTGGACGACCACAGTTATACCGTCGGATTACGTCGATGGCGGTTTGCGCTTCGCTATCGTTTCCTGAGGACACCCAGTCGTCCGCGAGCGAGAGCATTCCGTAGATTCCAGCCATGCGGACAGCAGGGGAGGTGTGTCCCAGCTGTTCTGAACATGCAGAGTACCGCTCTGCTCTCAGGCGATCCCGGTCGTGGCCTCTCATCTCTTCATGATGAGAGATATCGACCTGACGGTTCAGGGCTGCGCTTCTGAAGGCGAGCACGGCCGCCGTGACGACACCTCCCCCGGCGACTACCGTTGCGAGCGGCTGAGCCAACTCGATCATGAATCCCCCTCTTAAACTGATTGTGACAGAACATATTACCCAAGTTCGGTGAGCGAGACCGGCGCCCACACCGGCCACCGGATCACCCCCACCGGAGCCCCCGATGCGAACCTCGCAATCACCGCCGGGGTACCAGACGCCGTGTCGTACACGGTTGCCTGATCGGCGCGACCGATCGCGTCGACGACCAGCGGCCACAACCGCCGATACCGCGACCGGATCTTGTCCTCCGGCACCGAATGCCCACCCGATTCGACCCGATGCGCCACACGCCGCACCGACATCGCCTCCGGCACCAACATCACATGCAGCACGACCGTGAACCCGGCAGCCTGCGCCCGGTCGATCAGCTCGAGCTTCGACGGGTGGGAGAACACCGTCTCGGCGATGAACGACCGCCGCTGCCCGAGCAGTCGATCGCGCGCCGCAGCCGCCAATTGTGCCGCCTCGTACGACATTTCCTCCGCCCGGTCAGGCCAGCGTTGCCGCGCGATCACATCCGCGTTGACGAACACACTGCGCGGCAGCAGGGGAGCGAGGGTCAATTCGACGAACGTCGACTTACCGGCCCCGTTCGGGCCGACGATCAGGTCCAGACGCCTCATTCAGTGTCGAGAACCCGCGTCGTGCCGTCGGGGTGCTGCTCGACCAGCCGGCCCTCGGCGTCGAGCACGACGGTGGTGACGCCGCGCGCAGCGAGGACTCCGGTGTAGTCGGCGCCGGCAAGATCGTCGGCGATGCGGGCGTCGATCTCGGCGTTGAACAGCCGACCTTCGGCGGGGGTGAGCTCGGCGGTGGGGCGGGTGCCGGCGAGGGCGTCCCGTACGCGATGCAGCGATGCGGTTTCGTGGGCCGTCATGGCTCGGCCGATACGCGCCCAGTATTCGAGTTGCTGGCGACCCGTGCGATTCTGCCGGCCGCCCTCGGCAATGGCGCTGTCGACGAGCTCGGCGTCGAAGCGGGTGACCTTGTCGGTATACGAGGGCATCACGACCTCCATGTGTAGCAGACTGCTACTCATCGTAGCGGAGTGCTACAACCCGCGCATCCTCCCGTGCTGCACATGTGGCGAACCGGAAGGCTGCGGCGGGGGAGCAGGTCAGCGCTGGAGTGGACTGTAGAACACCAATCCGTTGCCCTTATTGTCGTACACCACGGCGCGGCGTTCGTGCGCGTCGTCGTACGGGTCCTTCACGATGCCCCCGCCGGCCTCTTCGATCGCCTTCGCGGCGGCGTCCACGTCGTCGGTCTTGATGCCGACGACGACCTGACCGTGGATCGGATGGTCGACGTCGGTGGCGAGTGCGAGGGTGACGCCGCCGCCGTCGAGGGCCGCGAAATGCGTGCCGTCGCGAAACTTCAGGCCCATACCCAGGGTGTCGCTGTAGAACTTGATCGACTCGTCGAGATCGTCGGTCGACAGCACGATCATCTTCACTTCATGGCTCAACATTGCCTCCTCGAACGAAAGTTGCCTCAGCGTAACCCGTTCCGAGTCCGATCGGTCAGGGCCGATGGTCACCCATCGTCGGCACTCCGCCGCACTCCGCGCTCTCCGAGGCTGCGGCGACGGAGGTGCACCCCAGCGCGCCTAGAATGTGATGTACATCATTATTCCGAGGAGGTGTGCAATGACCACACCTGACATGGAGGAAATCGACCAAGGCAAGCTGGAGCAGGCACTCGGGCAGCTGGTCATCGACATGGGCGCCGCGCTGAACAGTGCATTGGTCCTGATCGGCCTCGACCTGGGGTTCTGGGAAGCGCTCGACGGCAACGGCCCGACGACTCCCGAAGCGCTGGCAGAACACAGCGGCGTGCGTGAACGCTATGTGCGGGAATGGTTGTCGGCGCAAGCCGCAAGTGGGTACCTCATGCACGATGTGAGCACCGGGACCTTCACGCTCGCGCCGGAGCAGGCGATGGCCTTCGCCCGCATCGACAGCCCGGTCTATCTGGCTGGTGGCTACCATCTGATCAGTGCGGTCTTCAAAGACAGGGAAAGGATCACCGAACGAATTCGTCAGGGCCGAGGATTCGGCTGGCACGAACACGACACCGAGTTGTTCACCGGAACCGAGCAGTTCTTCCGGCCGGGCTATCGCGCCAATCTGGTCGACCAGTGGCTCCCTGCACTGAATGGCGTCGTCGACACACTCACGGCAGGCGCCGAGGTAGCCGACATCGGATGTGGGCACGGCGTCTCCACGACACTCATCGCGCAGGCTTTCCCGAACTCGACGGTGCACGGCTTCGACTATCACGACGGATCCATCACCCGGGCGCGAGCACTGGCGGCCGAGCAGGGCATCGACAACGTGGACTTCGCTGTCGCATCGGCGGCGGACTATCCGGGCCATGACTACGCCCTGGTGTGCTATTTCGACTGCCTGCACGACATGGGCGACCCGGTCGGTGCACTGGCTCATGCACGCGAGACGTTGGCCGACGACGGCACCGTGATGCTCGTCGAGCCGTATGCGCACGACGATCTCGCCGAGAATCTCAATCCGGTCGGGCGGATGTACTACGCGGCCTCGACGGTGCTGTGCACGCCGTCGTCGCTCGCTCAGCCGGTGGGGCTTCGGCCTCGGCGCACAGGCCGGTGAACGGCGTCTCGCCGCGGTAGCAGCGGAAGCAGGGTTCCGTAGCTTCCGCCGGGCCACCGAAACGCCGTTCAACCTGGTGCTGGAGGCGCGTTCCTGAGGCGCTACCGTCCACCTCTCAAAACGTCACGTGACGTTTTGAGAGGTGGAGAAGCGGTGCCGGGGAGTGAATGGGGAGCCGGCGGACCGGGTCGCGGCGGAGAGCCCACGCAGACCGGGCACCGGCAGTCAGGTGTGCCGGTCACGGAAACGGACATGCGCTCGATGAGACGGGCTCGGAGTGATCCCGCAGAGGCCGACCCGAAAACCGGGTGACCGCCGATCGACGACAGCAAGGCCGAACCACGCGACGACGTGCACGGCACGGTTCGTCGCACCGATGCGGCACACACCGATGCAGGCTGGGAACGCCCGATAGTGCGACAAAACCGCAGGTCGCAATACTGGCAACGAGACGTATTGCAGTGAGACGAGTTGCCGTTGAGATCTGCTCCTGATCCGCGGTGGTTCGGACGGGTGTCAGGGCGAACCGATGGTCAGGTCGATTGTGCATCGTCGATAGCTGCGATGTATTCGGCGTAGCCGGCCGACGAGGCAGCAGCGTGCCGTTCGATCGTGGCCGGGTGATAGCCCAGGGTCTCGGCGATGATCGCCACGGGTGCGAGTCTGCTGAGTTGCTCGAGGGTACCGAGCCGGGCAGCACGCGCACTGAAGGTTCTTCTGAGTCGGTCTCGTGCAGTCGCGGAATCGAGGTGCCGACCGGGAGTGTAACCGCGAAATACCCAGTTGCTGTGGGGATGTGCGGCCGTCTGGTCGTGACGGGGATTGACGGTGAGATCACGCCACGGTTGGTCGAGCGGTGTGGGCAACGCAATCTCGAGGTCGGCGAGTCGAATGGTGACCTGCTCCTCGGTGATGGTGACATCGTCCCAGCGGAGCTGGACGATGTTCTCGATCTGTTGGGCGAAGACGAGGACCAGGATGGCCAGAGCACGATCGCGGGACGACAGTTCGTCGGTGTGGACCGCCACCTGTAGTGCATGATCCTGTTCGGCGGCGCTGAGACGTCGGCTGGTGCCGCGGCGATGCTTGGGCACGGTCAACTCCGGTGTGGCCAGTCGGCTCGCGATGGCCCAACCGAGAAAACGGTCGACGATCAGCCGGGTCGTGGAGCCGGTAGCGATCCAGTGATCGAGATGGCCTTGCCGCAGGTCGCCAAGTCCGAGGCCTTCGTTACTGAGCCAGTTGACGAAGTCGATCGCGACGGTCACGGTCTGCTTACTGCGCAAGAAGGCACCGTGTGAGACCGTCTCGCTCTGGTTCATGCGGCGCAGCACATGCCACCGGACATAACGGTCGATGATCTCGCGCATCGCCGGCTGGTGGACGCGGTTGAGAGCTTCGGTCGTCCACTGTCGGTATCGGATCCGGATCTCGTCACGCGGGGGCAGGACACCGTACTCGACGAGCAGTGCCCGAACGTAGTCACGTGTGCGTGAGGCAGGCAGCGCATCGAGGCTGCCGTGGGTGATCGTCGGTGCGGTCGACAGACCCTCGAGGAACGCGGTGACGTGGCGTTGCCGGATCCAGGTGATCCCACTGTTGGGTCGCGCCATGGCCTTCAACGCCACTGCGACCGGTGCCAGCTCCGCGACGATCGTTCCGGATTGCGGGTCGGTGAGCAGGTCATCGACCAGGCTGGCGAGTTCGCAGCGTTGGCAGCGGCCGCCGCGGTAGAGTTCGTCCTCGACGCCACAAACCCGGCAATCGAGGTTCAGAGCGATCCCGGAGCACCGGCGACACACCGGATGGCCGTCGAGAACCCCGGGGAGCACCCCGGTGTGGCCGCAGCCGCAGGTGCCGCGGGTGCGTTTGGCCTGCTGGTAGCAGTAGTTGCAGATCGGGCCGTCGGGCCAGTTCGCGGCGATCGGGTAATGCCCGCGACACCGGGTGCACGGGATCGGCCACGCGTCGGGGTCGCTGGGTTTGCGTGGTCTAACCATCGTCGTCCGGGGCGATCACGCGGATGCGCCGGGCGATCCGCGGCTCCGTTGTGACACCGAAGTTTTCGGGCCTCCGGGGTGCGTCGGCGGTCTTCGCGGCCCGCATTTCGACGAACGGTTCGAACAGATCGTTCGGTGTGCAGTCGAGAATGTCGCACAAGGCGGCGAAGGTGCGGGCCGGGATCCGTTCCGGGGTCGCGGTCACCAACCGGTGGACCTGTGCGTTGGATAGGTTGATACCCCGCGATTTGAGCAGGGGGATCAGCTCGGTGGTCTTCCACAAATTGCGTTGGGCCATGAGCTGACGCAGATTCCACCTGTAGCCGATTCGGCGCTGCTCACTCATGAGCCGGTCCCATCCTCTGTTCCGATGCCACGGAGTCGAGTGGCGATAATCCGCTGCACGGTCTTCTGCTTGAAGTCCGTGGACACCGAGGTATACAGCGCGGTGGTCGACGAATACCCGTGGCCGACCTGCTGCTGGACGAACAACGGGTCATAGCCGGCCTCGATCAGATGCGTGACGTAGGAATGGCGCAGCGCGTGCAAGGTGAGCTCGCCGGGCAGGCCGGCACGGTCGCGGGCGTGGCGGAACGCCCGATCGAAGTTGCGCACCCCCGACCCGTCGGCGCGTTCGGACGGCCACAGCAGCCTGGAGCGATCCGCGGTGGGGAACCGCTCCCGGCCCTGCGGCGACAACCAGAATTCGAGCAACGGCACCACCCACTCGAACTCGGGCACCGTCAGCACGGTGCGCCGACGCGGGCCGGAACCACTCGTACCCTTGGCCCACCGCACCTGCACGGCGCCGAACCTGCGGTAGTGCGCTACATGCGGGTTGGGACCGAAATCGACGTACTCGAGCATCGCCAACTCACGTCGTCGGAGCCCGTAGGCGTAGGCCACCTTGAACGCAATCGAGTCCCGCAGTGCTGGCAGCCACCGTTTCGATCGCTTGGCGAACTCATCGTCGACGAAGTCGTCCACCACATCGAAAAACCGCTGCAGCTCCGTTCGGGTGAGGCTGCGACGGCCGGGTGTGACCGCGTCGTCGGTCGCGTGACGGGGCGCATTCCATTCGAAGACAACCTGCGCCGGAATCTGACCGAATACCTTCTCGCAGAACGGTATCCATCCGTATCGAGGTTCGGTCACATAGCAACAGAACGTCCGGATCGACCCGGCGTTCGACCGCAATGTCGACAGCGCCAGTCGACGTTGTCCACTGCGCCGGTCGGCCATGAACTCGTCGAAGTGGTGGGGGGACCACGTCCAGGGATATTCGTTCGTATGCTGCTGGAAACGCCCGACCAGCCGACATGACGCCTCGATGTGCGCCACTGTCAACCCGCGGGCCAGCTGTTGCGCTCGCCAGCCGTCCAGCATCGCCTCGAAGGCACGATCCTCGGCGCGCAGCAAGCCGACGGTCTGATCACTCAAGAAGGCGGGAATTCTCCCCGGGACCACGTCCACACCCTGGGACCCTACGCGAGAATCTCTCATCAAATGAGAGAAACGGCCTCGGACCTGCACACCAACCACCCGGCCGCCATCCCGACACGTCAAGCACGCCTCAGCGGAACCCCGTCATCACTTGCAGGAACGGTTGTCATGGCATGGTGGGATGAGTAGTTGCATCTGTTTGAACTCGTCCTGGTTTTTTGCCGATAATCTACATTATGTCAAGTAGTTGGAATCCGGGCCTACCCGATGGGGTGCTCGGGGCGGGTTCTGCTGATGTGGGTGACGTTGTGGGATGGTTTCGGCTCTGCAGATGAAGGCCCGCTGGTCCGCCCTGCTCGGCGGACTCGCTCCGGTCTCACGGTCCGCATCGGCACCGGTGCCGCCTGCGCGCGGTCGTCGGCGTGGGTGTCACCGGCGTGTCCGTTTCCTGCCGTCGCGGCGTCACACAATGTCGGCTCGATGGCCACGTGTCGATGCGCGGAATGCGCGCTACCCGGTGTCGTCACACGGAGTCGGCGACCCCCCCACTGCAGCGTCCGACTCCCCGCTCGAGTTGATCTTGATGGATAATCACCATTATCCACGAAATCTATTGGTCTACAGGGGCTTTGCACGCTCAACTTCACGCCGTCAGGCAACGGAGCACGCCGAGGCGGCAACGCCATGTGGTCTCCGAGCCGTCGTGACCGCGGCGCCTTCGGGTACCGCGCCAGGATTCGACTCCCGTCCCACCGACGGGCGACAGTGACTACCGGTCCTCAGCCCCCTGTCGGCGCAGTCGTCCGAGCCTGGGCCACCACTCCCCTGCGTGCGCCCCTGCTACCGGGCTGTGACAGCGCCTGACCGGTGCCGTAGGAAAATAGTCGGATGGACTTGACCTTGATCGCGATCATCGGTGTCGCAAGCATCGTCTCGGTCGCGGCCTTCTCGAAACGACTCGGGTTGGCCGCTCCCCTGATGCTTGTGGTCTTCGGAACAATATTGAGCTTCGTACCGGGCGTACCCGACGTCGATATCGAACCCGAACTGATCCTGGCCGGGATTCTGCCTCCACTGCTGTACTCGGCGGCGGTCACCATGCCCGCACAGGACTTCCGCCGAAACTTCAAGGCCATCAGCGGACTCGCCGTCCTGCTGGTGATCGTCACGACCGCAGGCGCGGGCGTGCTGTTCCACCTTCTGATTCCCGACCTCGGGTGGGCCGTATGCTTCGCCCTCGGAGCCATCGTCAGCCCACCCGACGCGGTCGCTGCCACCGCAGTCGGACGGAAGCTCGGTCTGCCGTCACGCCTACTGACCGTGCTCGAAGGTGAAGGGCTCGTCAACGATGCCTCCGCCCTGGTTCTGCTGCGATCCGCGATCGCTGCGATGGCAGGCGCTGTGTCGCTCTGGCAGGTCGCGGGCGACTTCCTCCTCTCAGTGGTGGTCGCAACCGTGATCGGCATCGTCGTCGGAATCGTCAACGTCCGTGTGCGTGCCTGGTTCGAGGACTCCGTGCTCAACACCGCGGTCTCGTTCGTGATCCCGTTCGTCGCGTTCGTTCCGACCGAGCACCTCGGTGCGTCCGGTGTCCTCGCGGTAGTCGTGGCCGGTGTCGTCACCGGCCACCTCGGTCCCAGGTATCTGCGCGCAGAAGACCGCATCACCGAGGAAACGAACTGGCGCACCGTCGCATTTCTCCTCGAGTCCGCAATCTTCCTCATCATGGGCTTGAGTCTCGAACACCTCCTCGATGAGGTCCAGGACGCCGGCCTGCCCACCGGCCACGGCCTGCTGATCGGTCTCGTCGCGACCGTGTTCGTCATCGCAGTCCGCATGCTGTTCGTGGTCCCCCTCGTCGCCGTGCTCAAACGTGACGAGCGTAAGGCCGCAGAAATCCGTCCCCTGCTCGAACGCCGGAGAGAACGGCTGGCACAGCACCCGGACGAGTCCGGCCTGCACCCGCGCCGCCGGGCAATGGTCACGCGCCGCTTCGACCGTGCCAGCGCCGACATGGACTTTCTCGTCACCGAGACTCTCGGCTGGCGCAGCGGCGTAGTGCTCGCGTGGTCGGGCATGCGTGGGGCCATCACCCTCGCAGCCGCCCAGTCCTTACCCCACGACACGCCGTACCGGGCCGAACTGGTACTGATCGCCTTCGTCGTTGCCGTGACCACCTTGCTCCTGCAAGGACTGACTCTGCCGATGGTCATCCGCTGGGTGAAGGTGCCCGGCGATGACCCAGCGCGTCTTCGCGACGAGTACGGCCGTCTGCTCAGCGAACTGGCATACTCCGGGGAGCAGGCCCTCGCGGCCGGCGCCGCCGATGCCGATCCGGAAGTGCTCGATCGGGTGCGCAGCGACAGCCTGATCGGCAAACGCGAATCGCTCGGCACCACACCCGATCCGGTCCGTGACACACGCCGTGAAGAGTACCTCCGGCTACGGCTGCTCACCATCGAGGCGGAACGTCGAGCCCTCCTCGCCGTCCGCGACCGCGGGACCTACAGTTCGCAAACTCTCAACGCGGCGCAGCGTCGCCTCGATATCGAAGAGACCCGGTTGCAGATCGTCGGCGAACACGACTGAACCGGTCGAGCCATGTGTGTAGTGGGAGGCGGTCGGGGCTGTCATGCCCCGTTCCCTGCTGTGGGCACGGCATTTCGGTACTGTGCAGCACACCGAACCCACGAGTCTCTCTATCTCAGGACGGCCGACGATGACTGCTGGAGTGTGGCTGACGCCCGGACAACTGTCCGAGCGTTCCGGTGTTGCGGTCTCGACGCTGCACTACTACGAGTCGCGTGGATTGATCGACAGTCGCCGCACGTCCGGTAATCAGCGTCGCTATCGGCGTGACACGTTGCGGAGGGTGGCGTTCATCCGGATCGCGCAGGGCGTGGGAGTGTCGCTGGAGGACATCAAGAAGGCACTCGACTCGCTTCCCGACAGTAGAGTGCCGACCGCGGAGGATTGGGCGCGCCTGTCGTTGATGTGGCACGACGAGCTGACCCGCCGTATCGAGGCGTTGACCGAGCTGCGTGACGATTTCTCAGGATGCATCGGGTGCGGATGCCTGAGCTTGAAGAGCTGCCCGTTGGCGAACCCGGGGGACGTGCTCGCCAAGGAAGGTCCGGGCCCTCGACGGCTTCCGGTGCGGGGCGACTGAACCGTCACCGAAGGTGTCGCCGTGAGCGCCCTACCGCGGCATCCGCCGCCACACCGCGCGCGGCAGCAACCGCATCCCGAAGAACACCGGCCGCAGCACCGCCGGCACCCACACCTCACCGCGACCACGCTGCAATGCCCGCACCGTCGCGTCCGCCACCTGCGGCGCGGTGCTCGAGAACGGTGCAGGACTCATTCCCTCGGTCATCCGGCCGATCACGAAGCCGGGCCGCACCACCAGCAGCGACACACCGCTGCCGTGCAGCGCGTCGGCCAAACCGGACGCGAACCCGTCCAATCCGGCTTTCGCCGACCCGTACACATAGTTCGCGCGGCGCACCCGCCACCCGGCGACCGACGAGAACACCACGATGCGCCCGCTGCCCTGCGCACGCATCCGCTGCGCCAGCACCGTGAGCAGCCCAACCTGAGCGACATAGTCGGTGTGCACGACCGCGACCGCGTGCGCGGGATCGGTTTCGGCGCGGGCCTGGTCCCCGAGGATCCCGAAGGCGAGCACCGCCACGTCGATCGGGCCGTGCGCAGCGCTGATCGAGTCGAGCACGGCAGTGTGGGTGTCGAGTACATCGGCGTCGAACTCGACGGTGTGCACCTCCGCCGCCCCGGCCGCCCACACCTGCGCAACCGGACTGACGAGGTCGTGGGCGCGGCGCGCGGCCAGCACCACGATGCGTCCCGGCGCCAATCGGGCGGCGATCTCGACGCCGATTTCGCTGCGTCCGCCGAACACGACGATGGGGCCTGTCGCCGCAGAACCGGCTGTGGTGTTGCTCATGATGCCAGTGTGCCGCGCGGCTCCCTCCGAAACGAGTCGGGGCCATGTCATAGGGTGCCGACGGCACACTTCGGCCGACCCACTCCCTCGGAAACGGAGCATCACCGGTGACGATCTCGACCCCTACCAGTACCTTCGCTGGACTCCCCGTCGAGCACTACAGTTCCGACACCACGACCCCCGCCGATCCCGCCGCGGTCGCATGGAAGGTCGCGACCGACTGGCGGCGCGGCGACGACGGATTCGTCGACGATCTCCTGTCTCTCGCCGGGCAACCCTGGGCCGGACAGATCACCACGCTGGTGTTCGGATGTTGGACCGAGGCCAGCGATCCACTGCCCGCAGACAAGGTGGTGCCGCTGCTCGCAGCATTCCCCGCGGTGCGGCACCTGTTCATCGGTGACATGACCTTCGAAGAGTCGGAAATCTCATGGATCGACTGGGGTGATCTCGGAGCGGTCCTCGCTGCGACCCCCCGGCTCGAAACGCTCCAGCTGCGCGGCGGCAGTACCTCCATCGTCAACGATCCGGTCTCGTTCGCCACACCCACGCTGCCGCGCCTGCGGTCGCTGACCGTCGAATCCGGTGGGCTACAGCGGGGATACCTCGACGCGCTGCTCGCCATCGACGCGTCCGACCTCACCGACCTCGAGCTCTGGCTCGGCGTCGACAACTACGGAGCCATCACCGATCTCGATCCGCTCACCGCGCTGCTCGCCGGCGACCGGTTCCCGGCGATGACCCACCTCGGGTTACGTAACAGCGACCTGGCCGACCGCGTCGCCGCGGCACTGGCACAGGCACCAGTCCTGCAGCGCATCACTGTGCTGGATCTGTCCAACGGCACGCTGACCGACACGGGAGCCGACGCGCTCGCCGCCGCCGATCTCGGCGCTGTGCGCACCTTGATCCTCGACCATCATTTCGTCTCCGATGAGGCGTTGATGCGGCTGCGCGCGGCGCACCCGCACGTGGCGATCTCGGCCGACGACCGGCAGGAACCCGAAGAGTACGGCGGCGAGGCCTATCTGTATACCGCTGTCTCCGAATGACTTCCACACCGACGATGCTGCTGGTCGGGAATCCGGGCAGTCGCCGCACGACTCTGCTTGCCGCGGCGTGCCACCGGGCGGGTCACCGGGCACCGCAGGTGTTGAGTTGGCGCACGGTCCTCGCGGGCGGGCCCTCCCGGGCGGGTGCGGTGCTCGCCGCGGCCCTGGCCGCACCGGGAGCACCGGCTCTGGTGCGGATCGACTCCCCCGGCGACGACCCGATCGTTGACCGGTTGCTGCGTGAGGCTCCCGACTGTGCACCCCGCGGTGCGATCACCGCCGGTCCCGACTGGTATCGGGGTTTCTGCACTGCCACCGGCGCGCTCGGCGATGCGGCCGCCGCGGCCGGTGCACGTCTGACCACCGATCCCGCCGACCTGGGGGTGCTCTTCGACAAAGCCGCCTGCCACGTCCGTCTGGAGGCCGCCGGTGTCCCGGTACCTGCCGCGCTCGGGGCCGCTATCCGTGGCTGGGACGACCTGCGGGCCGGACTGCGGAGACGCGGCTGGACCAGGGTGTTCGTCAAGCCCGCTCACGGCTCGTCCGCGTCCGGGGTACTCGCGCTGCAACTGCGCAACCACCATGCGGGCGCCGACGTGCTTGCCCGCGGGCCGGTGCGGTGGCACCACGGGAAGCCGGTCAACAGCCTGCGGCCCGGCACATTCCGCGGCGACAAGGAGGTCGGGGCTCTCGTCGATGCGCTCGCCGTGCATCGACTGCACGTCGAACAGTGGTTTCCGAAACTTGTTCTGCGCGGCAAGGCCGTGGATGTGCGGGTCCTCGTGGTGGCCGGCACCGCGACGCACGCGGTGGTGCGCACTTCACGTGGCTCGGTGACGAACCTGCACCTGGGTAATGCACGCGGTGATCTCGCGGCACTGTGTGCGGTGCTCGGCGATGCGGGGTGGCGGCGGGTGCTCGACGTCGCCGAAGCCGCCGCCCGATGCTTCCCCGGCATGCACACCGTCGGTGTCGACGTGCTCGTCGGTGCGCGAGCCGGATCATCAGGGAGGATACCCACCCCGGTGGCGGTTGCCGAGGTCAACGCCTTCGGCGATTTGCTGCCCGACCTGCCCGGCCTCCACCGCCCCGAGCACGACACCTACGACGCCCAGATCCACAGCCTGACCGGAGCTTTCACTGCATGACCCAGATCCCCGCGTTCCGCGATGTCGTCGGCACCCACGACATCGTGTTCGTCACCCTCGACACGTTGCGTTTCGACGTCGCGGCCACCGAACTGGCCGCCGGCCGCACCCCGAACTTCGCCGCGCTGCTCCCCGGTGGGCAGTGGGAGCAGCGTCATACCCCCGCCACCTTCACTTTCCCCGCTCATCAGGCGTTCTTTGCCGGGTTCTTGCCCACCCCGGCCGACGGCGGCGACCACGAGCGGTTGTTCGCCGCGGAGTTCCCCGGCCACACCGAAGATCTCCTCGGGTCGGGCACCTGGCTGTTCGGCGAGGCCACCGTCGTCGAGGCGCTCGCCGCTGCCGGTTACCGCACCGTGTGTCTCGGCGGGGTGGGTTTCTTCAACCGGCAGACCGCGTTGGGTTCGGTGCTGCCCGACCTGTTCGAGGAAAGTCACTGGGCCGAGGCCACCGGGGTGACCGACCCCGAGAGCTTCGATCATCAACTCGACGTGCTCGACACACGCCTCGCCGTGGACGATCCGCGCCCCCGGTTCGTGTTCGTCAACGTGGCGGCGCTGCACCAGCCCAACCACTTCTATCTCGACGGCATCGCGAGTACTCCCGAGACGCGGCGCCCCGACACCCGGGAAAGTCACGCCGCGGCCTTGCGGTACGTCGATTCGCGGATTCCGCGCCTGACCACAATGCTCGCGGCCGGCCCCCGCCCGGTGTTCCTGATCGTGTGCTCCGATCACGGCACCGCGTACGGCGACGACAACCGGCACGGGCATCGCCTCGCCCACGACTGCGTGTGGACGGTGCCGTACGCGCACACCGTCCTGCCGCACCTCACCCCAGGAGCCACCGCATGACCGACGCCCCCATCGACTTCGACGCGTCCCCGTACCAGGGGTACCTGTACGCCTATCCGCACAAGAGTGCCTATCGTCCCCTCGACCCGTCGCCGCGGTTGCGGGACGTGTGGGCCGGGCAGGACCTGTCGTCGCTGTTCCTCTATGCCCACGTCCCGTTCTGCGAGATGCGCTGCGGTTTCTGCAATCTGTTCACCACCGCCCGCCCACCCGCGGATCGGGTCTCCGACTATCTGCAGGCACTGCGTCGTCAGGCCCGGCAGGTGCGCGCCGAACTCGACGCGACGGGCCGCGACGCCCACTTCGCCACCGCTGCGATCGGCGGCGGCACCCCCACCTATCTCGAACCGGCCGAACTCGACGACCTGTTCGATATCGTCACCGGCTTCGCCCCGGAACTTCCGTCTCTGCCGATCGGGGTGGAGACCTCCCCGGCGACTGCCACCGCGGATCGGCTCACGGTGCTCGCCGAGCGCGGGGTGCACCGCGTCAGCATGGGTGTCCAGAGTTTCCTCGACCGCGAAGCACACGCCGCGGGCCGTCCCCAACACCGCGCCGACGTCGACGCCGCCCTCGACCGGCTGCAGGACGGCCGGTTTCCCGTCGTCAACCTCGATTTGATCTACGGTATCGACGGGCAGACCCCCGACACCTGGCAGTATTCGCTGGACACGGCGCTCGCGCGGCGCCCCGAGGAGATCTACCTGTATCCGTTGTATGTGCGGCCGCTGACCGGGCTCGGTCGCCGCGCCGGCGACGAGGCGCTGCGGGATCCGGACTGGGACAGCGGTCGTCTCGGGCTGTATCGACAGGGCGTTGCCGCGCTCACCGCCGCCGGATATCGTCAGCATTCCATGCGGCAGTTCCGCCGGGCCGATGTGCCGGGCGACGACACCGATTACTGCTGCCAGAACGACGGCATGATCGGACTCGGCTGCGGTGCCCGCTCCTACACCGATACCCTGCACTACTCGTTCGACTATGCCGTCGGGATCCCCGCGGTGCGCACCATCCTCGACGAGTACAGCGCCACCACCGATTTCACCGCTGCCACCGTCGGAGCCCGCCTCGACGATCAGGAACAGCGTCGCCGCTGGCTGATCAAGACCCTGCTGCGCACCGAGGGGATGCGCACCGCGGAGTACACCGGGCGGTTCGGCAGCGACCCGCTCGTCGACATTCCGCAACTCGGTGCCCTGACCGGTCGCGGTTGGTCCACCCATCGGCCCGATCCCGGGGGCGGGACCCGGATCCGATTGACCGACGACGGACTCGCGCACTCCGACGTCATCGGGCCGTGGCTGGTGTCGACGTCGGTCCGTGCGGCGATGGCCACGGCTGTGATCCGATGACCGACTCGTGCGCGCCCGAGTTGACGATCCTCTATCGCGGTCCGCTGGCCAGCTGCAACTACGATTGCCCGTATTGCCCGTTTGCGAAGCGTCGTGACAGTCGCGCCACGCTACGCGCCGACCGGGCCGCGCTCGCCCGGTTCGTCGAGTGGGTCACCCGTAATCCGCAGCGGCATCGGCAGCTGTCGATCCTGTTCACTCCGTGGGGTGAGGCCCTGACGCGCTCCTGGTATCGCGAGGCGCTGGCGGCGCTGTCGCATCTGCCGCATGTGGGGACCGTCGCGGTGCAGACCAACCTGTCGTGCCGCACCGGCTGGCTTGCGGCCGCCGACCCCGCCCGGGTTGCGTTGTGGTGCACCTATCATCCCGGTGAGACGACCCTCGAGAAGTTCGTGGCGCGCACCGACGAACTCGACGCGATGGGGATCCGGCATTCGGTGGGCATCGTCGGGCTCGCCGACAACCTCGCCGCCGCCCGCGCGCTGCGCGCGGCGCTGCCGGAGCACACGTATCTGTGGGTCAACGCCGAGGACGGTCGCGGTTACGACCCGGCAGAGGAAGCGGTGTGGACCGCGCTCGATCCCCTGTTCGGGTACTCGGCGCATCCACATCCGGCGGCGGGGCAGCCGTGCCGCACCGGGGAGAGCGTGATCAGTGTCGACGGCGACGGGTTGGTGCGGCGCTGCCATTTCGTGGCGGCGCCGCTCGGCAACCTCTACGACGGCACATACCTGCACGCGCTACGGCCGCGTCCATGTCCGAACACGGTGTGCGACTGCCACATCGGGTATGTGCATCTCGAGACACTGCCGCTCTACGACGTGTTCGCCGGTGGGATCCTCGAACGCATCCCTGCTGGTCGCCCGGATCTGGCGGGTGTGTGCAGTCGGCCCCGGCCGGATGCGTCTCGGCGTGCCGGCATGCCAGGTATCGGCAGGAGCGCTGCAGGCGAGGTGGGCCGGAGGACGGCGTCGCGGTGATCCGGGGTCGGCGCAAGCATCGTCGACGGGTCATCTGGGGGCTGGTGGTAATACGTCGATGTGTAGGGGGCCGCAGGTCTCGATAAGCCAGTCGAGGCCGGGTCCGGACTGGAAGATCCGGCCGAATGAGCTGTCCTGCCGAAGTGCGTTCCGACAGCGGTCGCCGAACAGGACCACGGCCCGGGTGTCGTTGCATTTACGGGAGGCCCACGCCAGCCCGTCGAAGCCGGCTTCGTGGGCGGCCTTCGCCCACAGCACGGTGCGCGGGTATTCGCCGGCGTCGGTATCGGTGACATGCCGGGCTTCCACTCCGAGGCGGCGCAGGCCGAGGCCGCGCAAACTCGCCAGCTGCAGGTCGCGGGTCACCTCGATCTTGCCCATCACCTTGTCGGCATACGCAGCGTACGGGAGGATGCCGCCGCCGACGGGAATGTCGTGCAGCAGAGACTCTGCGAGCGCTGCCTCTTCCGTGTCGGCGGCGTACAGGACCGGCACCACCGGGCCACCGAAGAACGCGAATCGGGTCCGGCTGCCGTATCCGGGATTGAATTCGCCGACAGTTCGGGTGTTGCTGTGCACCCGGTACAGGCGTTGACCTGTAGTGAGGGGATCGGTGTCGGCGTCGAACGGCCGGGGCGGCGCGCCGGCCGTGTTCACCAGGAGACCCCGAAGGATTCTGCGGCGACTGTCAGGATCTGCTCGGCGTCGTCGATGATGTCCACGGGCCGACTACCGCTGAGGTAGGTCGTCGGTGTCATCATCCACTCGATCAGGCTCGTCTCATCCCAGCCGTGCTGGTCGCCGATGTCGCGGAGTGCGGCGATCACGGGCCGGATGCCGGTGGCCTCGAACTGGAAGGCGGGGTACAGCAGGTATTTTCCGCGACGCAGCGCGAGTAGCCGTCCCTCGCTGCGGGCTGCGGTGGCCGCGTTCCGCCGTGCGACGGCACGAGAGCTCATTCGGTCGGCGGCCTGCGCGCTGGTGAGCAGGCCGAACTCGGTGTCGATGCGGTCGTACAGATTCTGTTGGGCCTGCACGGCCCGCGCCAACGCGGGTGAGGCCGCCGTCAGCTGTGCAGCGTGGATTGCCGTGCCGAGTGCGGTGACATTGCGTCGAGTTTGTGCCAGGTCGGATGCGACGGCCATCGCCAGGCCTTCAGGGGTTGCTGTCTCGGGGTTCATCGCATACCTCCACATGCGTTCTGTGCGGTTAATGGTATCGCACTAAACGCATGTGGTGGTCTGCGCTGACTTCCCTACCAGGGGTTCGTCGTGCTGAGCCGGAACGTCAGCCCGGCAGCACCGTCAACCCGTGCGGACGCCGATTGACCGGCTCGCAGCCGTCGTCGGTGACGATGACGATGTCCTCGATGCGGGCACCCCATTCGCCGCGGAAATAGATGCCCGGTTCGACGCTGAACGCCATGCCCGCCCGCAGCGGTTCAGTGTTGCCCCCCACGATGTACGGCTCTTCGTGCACCGACAGGCCGATGCCGTGCCCGGTGCGGTGCACGAAGACCTCCGCGAGGCCCTCGGCGGCGAGCAGATCACGTGCCGCGGCGTCGATGTCCTCGGCGCGCGCCCCGGGTTTCACGGCATCGACCGCAGCCTGCTGCGCGGCCTCGAGCACCGCGATCTTCTCGGCGGCCGCGGCATCCGGGGCACCGATGCTGTAGGTGCGGGTGGAATCGGAGTTGTAACCCGGTTCGACCGGACCGCCGATGTCGATGACCACGATGTCGCCGGTGGTGATGACCCGGTCGGACACCTCGTGGTGCGGGTCGGCGCCGTGCGGACCCGACCCGACGATCACGAACGCGGCCTCGGTGTGGCCTTCGGCGATGATCGCGGCGGAGATGTCCGCGGCGACCTGCGCTTCGGTGCGGCCCGGGCGCAGCCATTCCCCCATCCTGGCGTGTACCCGGTCGATGGCAGCACCGGCGCGACGCAGTGCCTCGATTTCGTCACTGTCTTTGATCATGCGCAGATCCCGGATCACCCCGGTCGCGAGCACCGGAACGTGATCGAATGTCGCGGCGAGCGGCACCAGATGCAGCGCGGGCATCGCGTCGGCCACCGCAATCTTCCCGCCGGCGGGGACGAGGTCCGCGACGATCGCGTACGGGTTCTGCCCGTCTACCCAGTCCCGTACCGGCAGTGCGAGTTCGGCGACGGCGGACTCGTTCAGCGACGCCAACTCGAGGCGCGGCACGACGATCGCGGCGGTCGAGCCGTCGGTGGGGATCACCAGGGCGGTGAGGCGTTCGAACGATTCGGCGCGGGACCCGATGAGGTACCGCAGGTCGGGGCCGGGGGTGATCAGGAGCGCATCGAGTCCGGCAGCGGCACCGAGTTCGGCAGCGCGGCGCAGTCGGGCTCCGTAGCGGACGGCGGGGAAGCGGGACTCAGCGGTACTCATGTCGTCGAGCCTAATGCCCGGTGAACGATGGCAGGATGAGTCCGTGACCGAACCCGACATTTCCGCATCCGCCGACGCCGGGCCCGCCCTCCGGACGCCATCACTGTTGCTGCTGGACAGCGCGAGCCTGTGGTTCCGCGCGTTCTACGGCGTCCCCGCCTCCCTGACCGGACCGGACGGCACTCCCGTCAACGCGATCCGCGGGTTCGTCGACATGGTTGCATCGCTGATCCGGCGGCACCGCCCCACCCGGATGGTCGCCTGCCTGGATCTGGACTGGAGGCCCGCGTTCCGGGTCGTGGCGGTGCCCAGCTACAAGGCACACCGTGTCGCCGCCGGTTCTGTCGACGGCAGGGTCGAAGACGTCCCGCCCGCACTGGTCCCGCAGGTCCCGGTGATCCTCGAGATCCTCGCCGCCGCGGGCATCGCCACCGGCGGCGCCGACGGTTTCGAAGCCGACGACGTGATGGGCACCCTCGCCGCGACCGAACGCACCGATCCGGTGGTGGTCGTCAGCGGTGACCGGGATCTGCTGCAGGTCGTCACCGACACCCCGGTGCCCGTGCGGGTGCTGTACGTCGGCCGGGGCCTGGCCAAAGCAGAATTGTTCGACCCGGCTTCGGTCGCCGTCAAATACGGTGTTCCCGCCGAGCGGGCGGGCGCCGCCTACGCTGAGCTCGCGGCGCTGCGCGGCGACCCGTCGGACGGATTGCCCGGCGTCAAAGGTGTCGGGGAGAAGACCGCATCCGGGTTGCTGATGCAGTACGGGTCCCTCGCGGCGGTGCGCGCGGCGGCGCTCGACGAGTCCACATCACTCGCGAAAGGCATGCGCAGCAAGCTTGTCGCCGCGTCGGACTATCTCGACGTGGCGATGCCGGTGGTGCAGGTGGCCACCGACGCGCCGGTGCAGCGTTCGAAGGCCGACGAGTTGCCGTCGTCGCCGGCCGATGCGGACGCATTGACCGCCCTCGCGCAGCAGTGGGGTGTCGAACGGGCCGTGGGGTCGCTCACCGCGGCCCTCGCCGGTCGGTGACCTGCCGTATGACCGACCAGAATCCGATCGGGAGGATCGGACGAGTGACGTTGGCGACCCGCGGGACCGCCGGGCCCGGACAGGTGGAAGTGACCATCCGCGGCGGCCGGGAAACCTACACTGCGTGGTCCGCGGATCCGCTGCCGGCGATGTGCACCGTCCTGGTGATCGCCGAGCGCGGTGGCCGCACCCTCGACGTCGAGCCCTGGCTGGACCTGGATTTCGAGAACGCGGCAGGCGCTACCTGACACAGCACTATCCGACCAAGCAGTACCTGACCAGAGCAGTACCTGACCAGAGGAGTACGAATGTTCGGCTATCGAGTGCCCGCCCCCAACCAAGCCCTGCTCATCTCCGGCGGCAATCGCGGAGGAGACGGGGCGCCGTTCCGTGTGGTCACCGGCCAGGGCGCGTTCGTGATCCCGGTTCTGCGGAAAGCGGACATCCTGTCGCTGGACCTGCACGAGGCCATCATCAAGGAAACCTGCGTGACCACCCAGGGAGTGGAACTGTCCGTCAGCGCAGTCGTCGCGTTCAAGGTGGGCAACGACAAGGAATCGATCGTCAACGCCGCACAGCGTTTCCTGTCCTCGCAGAAGGGTGCGATGTCGAGCACCGTCGGGGAAATCTTCGCGGGTCACCTGCGGTCCATCATCGGCTCGATGACGGTCGAGGAAATTATTCGCAATCGTGAGGTGCTCGCCTCACAGGTGCTCGACAGTTCCAATGTGGAGATGGGGCGGATGGGTCTGATCGTGGATTCGATGCAGATCCGCTCCATCGACGACTGCGACTCCGGTTACATCGATTCCTTGCGGGCACCACACCTCGCGCAGGTGGAGCGGGAAGCGAAAATCGCGCAGGCCGAAGCAGATCGGGCCTCCGCCGAAGCCCAGCAGGAATCCCGTCGCCGTCAGGCGGAGTACATGCGTGAGACCGCCATCAAGGAAGCCGAGATCGAGGCGGAGACCGATCGTGTCAAGGCGGAGTCCGCGCAGGCGGGGCCGCTCGCGCAGGCCAAGGCGCAACGTGAGGTTCTCGAGGCGCAGTCGGAACTGGCGATCAAGCACGCGGCGCTGCGGGAGAAGCAGCTCGAGGCAGAGGTCATCAAACCCGCGGAGGCACGGGCGCGGGAGACCGAGATCTTGGCCAAGGCCAAGGCAGAGGAGATCCGGATCCTCGCCGAAGCTGCGGCGTCCAACGATCGTGTCGCACTGGATCAGACGTTGATCGAGCAGTTGCCGCTGATCGTGGAGGCCGCTGCGAAGGGCCTGGCGAACTCCAACCTGACCATCCTCAACGGTCAGGAGGGGGTCAACGACACCATCTCCGGCATGGTCGGTCAGGGTCTGGCTGTGTTCGGGGCGCTGCAGAAAGGCATTCTGAGCGGCGACAAGGACGACGACCAGCAGGGCCTGCACGAAATCGCGGGCTGACCCCGCGCGAATCGCACCGACGGTCGGGGACACGGGCAGCTGCTGCCCGTGTCCCCGACCGCGACCATCTATCGGCGGTGTGCCAGGAGCGCGCGGCCGGTGTCCCATTCGCCGAGTAGCGCGGGGCCGGCAGGTTCGGTGTCGACCGGACGGTGATGCACCACCACCGTGGCACCTCCCGCCTCGATCACGGTGTCGGTTCCCACAGCGGCACACCGCGCCTCGGTGACGGCGATCCCCGATGCCGGCCCGGTACCCGTTCCTCGGACGCGTACGGTGTTCGTGATCTTCCGCGGCTCGGCGCCGTCGATGTGCACGAACTGCTCCGCCTCACATCCGCCGCCGTCGATGGTCGCGAGCAACTGCGTGACGTAGACGGGGTCGGTCGTCGCGTCGTAGACGTAGCGGTGGCCGAGCACCGAATGCTCGATCTGCCCCACCAGTTGCGCAGTCGGCAGCGGCGCCCCGCGGTAGGTCAGCGGCACCTGATAGACGGCCCCGTCCGCGTCGCGCACCAGGTGAATCTCGATACCGACCTCACCGTCCGGGTCGTCGAAGCGGTACGCACCGAGCGGTTCGAGTACCGGAGCGGTTCCCGGGTAGTAGTCGGCGGCCGGCAACCAGGCAGTAATCACGTCCTGCTTGCTCGGCGACAGGTCGGCTGAATACAGGAGGGCCATGGCGTGAGCATAACGGGGCGGGGCGTCGAACCCCGGCCGATCCGGATGCGGTGAGCCGCTGGCGATGGCGGTGTCGACGAACGTGGCACGTCCACGGAATCGGCGCCAACGAAAACCCTGTTGCCCGGCTGCCGCGGCCGTTGCTAGGTTTCCGGGGACCGTGCAAGAGAGCGAGGAGGTGGTACCCGTGAACGCAGTATCGATACGGGTGCTCCCCTGTGGGGTCACGGTCGGACGATAGGTCGTCCGGGAGCACCGCTCGAGCGCACTCCCGAAAGGCACGACCATGCTCTTCACTTCCGAACACTCCCCTTCCGAACCAGGCGTCGACGACGGCGTTGTCGAACGTACCTTCGTTCTCGGTGAGGTTCCCGGCATCCTGTGGACGCCCGCAGCAGCCTCCGCTGCTGTCCCGTTGATCCTGCTCGGTCATCCGCCACTCGGACTCCACGCGATGTACCCGAGACTGGCGGCCCGGGCCCGCGCCGCCGTGGCGCAGGGCTACGCCGCGGCCACCCTCGAGAACCCCGGAAGCGGTGACCGGCCTCGATCGGCCGCCGCCGATCAGGCCCGAGCCGACCTGCGCCGGGCACTGCAGTCCGGGGAGCCCGTCGGCGACGCGCTCGTCGACCGGCTCATCCTTCCGCTGGTCGACAGGGCGGTCCCGGAACTGCAGACCGCCCTCGACGCCCTGCTCGCGCTGCCGCAGATCCGCGGCCCGGTGGGGTATTCGGGAGGGGTGATCGCCACCGGCGTCCGGCTGGCGGTGGTCGAGCCACGCATCACCGCGGCTGTTCTGTTCGCAGGGAGTTTCGTGCCCCGCACCATCGTCGAGGACGCCCGGCAGGTCACCATTCCGCTGCATGTCCTGGTGCAATGGGACGACGACGGAAACGATCGGCGTGCGGCGTTGGAGTTGTTCGACGCGTTCGGCTCCGCGGAGAAGGCGCTGCACGCGCACATGGGCGGGCACGCCGGTGTCCCGCAGCACGCGAGCGATGAGGCGAACCGGTTCTTCGCTCGGCACCTGAACTGAGGCCCGGTCGGCGGTGCGTCGCGGCGCCGCCGACCGGCCCTCCCCGGGGGTGCACAGTTTTCGGCCCCCGCAAAATCCTGATCGTCATAAGTGGGGATTATGACGATCAACGATAATACATGAATAGTTGCGCATATGGATCGTGGATTGAAACGAAAAGGCAGCGACTATGTCGTTCGCTCAGTCGAGAGTGCGTAGTACCTGCGATTTTATGATTTAATATCATTTCGTTTCGAGTTACATTTCGAAACACGTACGTTTATGGAACAGTCGGAGACGGTCGAAGGGGTCCGGAATGAGCGATACGACGAATGCGGCGTCCGCGTCACGCGCAGAAGCCGGCAAACCACGCGTCGGCCGACCCCGCAAATACGACTCCCCCGCCGATCGTGTCCGCGCCCACCGTGAACGTGCACGGCTGCGGAAGGAAGCTGAACAACTCGCAGAACTGACCGACCCCGCCAGCCCGAGCGACGCAGCCGCCAACCTCACCGCCGCGGTGACGGCACTACGCACCCTCACCGCCGCAAGCCTCGAACAACACAGCGCGGTCGCCACCCAGATCACGGCGGCGCTCGACAAACTCACCGATCCCGGCGCACTCGACGCGCAGCTGCACCGCGCCGCCACCGAACTCGCCAAGGTCAAGGCCGACGCCGACGCGAAGATCGCCCGCCTGAACGAACAACTCAGCCACGCCACCGACGACCGCGACAACGCCGACGCGGCCGTCGAGGCCGTCGACCGCGAACTGTCCGACGCACGCGCCGCGCATGACGAGCAGATCCGCACACTCGACACCGCGCATCACGACGAACTGACGCGCCTGCATGAAGAGCACGCCGATGCGCTGCGCCGCCACCGAGACGAGCACGCGGCCGCGATCGCCGAACACGAACAGAACGTCAACGACCTGCACGCGACGATCACCACGCAGCGCGAACATCTCGACGCGGCGACGATCGAACGCGACCGGCTCCGCACCGAGGTCGGTGAGCATCGGGACCGGCTCACCCGCGCCGACACCGCGGCCGAACGCGCCCGCGCAGACACCGAGCGGCACGCCACGACCATCGACCGCCTCGAATCCGACCTCGGTCTCGAACGGACCCGTGTCGCCGAGCTCCGTGATGCGCTCGAAGACGCGCGCGTCACCTCCGCCACCGCGCGTGCTGCAGAAACCGCCGCCCGCGACCGCGGCGACGAACTGCGCACCGAGGTCACTGCGCTGCGCGCCGAACTGTCCGCGCTCCGAGCCGACGCCGAGACGAACCGCGCGGAACTCACCCGCCTGCGCGCGGCCACCGCACGGTCTCGGGACGGACACGATCCCTCGGACTAGATCCCGGCCGGACAGCTGCTCGCAGCGCGGACGTCTCGGCTTCTTCGGTGACGATGCCCCGAGCCGTGGGGCCCCGCGAGGTCTGGACCCCGTTCCCACGACAGGGTCATCATGGAGAGGTGACCCGCTCACGGACCGTCGACTCCGCGGCGCATTTCGTCGCCGCGCGGGCACATTCGGCACGGGAGATCCCGCGTTCACCGAACCCCTCCGTGAGCACCGTCCCATTCACCGAACACCGGAAGGAATGGCACCGTGTCCAAGAGCGAAAGCGAAAACCCGGCGATCGCATCCCCTACACCGAAAGCGCACCGCCCCCGCACGATCCGTGACTGGTGGCCCGACCAACTCGATCTGAGTGTGCTCCGTCCGCAGTCTCCCGCGACCGACCCGATGGGTGTGGACTTCGACTATCCGAGCGAGTTCGCGTCCCTCGACGTCGATGCCCTCGAACGGGACATCGTCGAGGTGATGACGACGTCGCAACCGTGGTGGCCCGCCGATCACGGCCACTACGGTCCCCTCTTCATCCGGATGAGCTGGCATGCTGCAGGCACCTATCGGATCGCCGACGGTCGCGGTGGCGGTGGCCAGGGCGCACAGCGGCTCGCGCCGCTCAACAGCTGGCCGGACAACGCCAGTCTCGACAAGGCACGACGGTTGCTGTGGCCGATCAAGAAGAAATACGGCAGGAAGATCTCCTGGGCCGACCTGATCATCTTCGCCGGTAACTGCGCCTACGAATCGATGGGTTTCACGACCTTCGGATTCGGGTTCGGCCGCGAAGACATCTGGGAACCGGACGAGGTGTACTGGGGTCCGGAGGACACCTGGCTCGGGGACGAACGCTACAGCGGTGAACGGGATCTCGCCGGTCCGCTCGGCGCAGTGCAGATGGGGCTGATCTACGTCAATCCCGAAGGCCCCAACGGCACCCCCGATCCGATCGCCGCGGCCGTCGATATCCGGGAGACGTTCGGGCGGATGGCAATGAACGACATCGAGACCGCCGCGTTGATCGTCGGCGGCCACACCGTCGGTAAGACGCACGGCGCGGGCCCCGCCGATCTGGTCGGCCCCGAACCCGAAGCCGCCCCGGTCGAACAGCAGGGCCTCGGCTGGAAGAATGCCTACGGCACCGGGGTCGGTGGTGACGCGATCACCAGCGGTCTGGAAGGTACCTGGACCCCGACCCCCACGTCCTGGGACAACTCGTTCCTCGACACCCTCTACCGCTACGAGTGGGAGAAGACGACGAGTCCCGCCGGTGCGTTCCAGTGGATTCCGAAGGACGGTGCCGCGGCCGATGCGGTGCCCGATGCGCACGACCCGTCGAAACGCCATCCCCCGGTGATGCTCACCACCGACCTGTCGTTGCGCTTCGACGAGATCTACGGCCCGATCACTCGCCGCTGGCTCGATCATCCCGAGGAACTCGAGGCCGAATTCGGTAAGGCCTGGTACAAACTGCTGCACCGCGACATGGGGCCGATCACTCGCTATCTGGGCCCGCGGATCCCCGAAGCGCAAGTGTGGCAGGACCCGGTGCCCGCGGTCGATCACCCGCTCGTCGGCGCCAGCGAGGTCGCCGCGTTGAAGCAGATGATCCTCGACTCGGGTCTGTCGATCCGGCAACTGGTCACCACGGCCTGGGCGGCCGCGGCGAGCTTCCGCGGCACCGACAAGCGCGGCGGCGCCAACGGAGCCCGCCTGCGGCTCTCGCCGCAGAAAGATTGGGAGGTCAACGAACCGGCCGCCGTGGCAGAGGTCATCGTGGTGCTCGACCGGATCCGGCAGGAATTCGACGACCGGCAGAGCGGGGACACGAAGATCTCACTCGCCGACCTCATCGTCCTCGGCGGATGCGCCGGGATCGAACAGGCCGCGGTCGCGGCGGGACACGACATCACGGTCCCGTTCACACCGGGACGCACCGATGCCGCACAAGAGCAGACCGACGCCGAGTCCTTCGCGGTGCTCGAACCGAAGGCGGACGGATTCCGCAACTATCTGCGGGCCGGGGAGAAACAACCACCGGAACGGCTGCTCCTCGATCGAGCGAACCTGCTGACGTTGACGGCACCCGAGATGACGGTGCTGCTCGGTGGGATGCGCGTACTCGACACCGATCACGGTGGGGCTTCCCACGGGGTGCTGACGGACCGGCCCGGAATGTTGACCACCGATTTCTTCGTGACCATCACGGACATGGGTATCGAATGGTTCCCCTCGACCAGCGAGGAGCACGTCTACGAGGGACGTGACCGAGTCACCGGTCACTCCCGGGGAACGGCGACTGCCGTCGATCTCGTGTTCGGATCGCACTCACAGCTGCGGGGTATCGCCGAGGTGTATGCGAGCGATGACGCCCAGCCCAAGTTCGTCCGGGATTTCGTGGCCGCATGGGACAAGGTGATGAACCTGGACCGGTTCGACGTCGCCTGAACTCGCGGCGATCGATCAGCCCAGGTCGGCTACCGCGGTGTTGGCGCCGCAGAGAACCACGCACAGGGTCCGGCCCGCGGCAGGCGTGACCGTCCCCGCCAGAACGGGCGCGAGCGCCGCGGCCGTGCCGTGTTCGACGACGATGCGTAGCTCGTCCCACAACCAGCGTCGCGCGTCGACGATAGCGGCGTCGTCGACGACGAGACTGTCGATACGTCCGCTGCTCGCCGCAGCCCACGCGAGGTTCCCGATGCGGGTGGCACCGAGCGAATCGGCGGCGATGCTGTCCACCTCGATATCGATCGGTCCCCCCGCGGCCAGCGCACGGTGCAGGGCGGCAGCACCGGCCGGTTCGACGCCGTGGATCACGTCGGTGTCGCGGGCGCCGGCGGTGACCCCGGCGACCAGTCCCCCGCCTCCGACTGCGACAAGACACTCCATGGGAGACCCGATCTGTTCGGCCAGTTCGAGCGCGATGGTACCGGCGCCGGCGACGATGTCCGGTAGGTCGTAGGCGTGCAACGTCACGGCGCCGAGTTCACCGGCGAGAGTCGCGGCGTGCGCTGCGGCGTCGGCATAGGACCAGCCCGCCCGGTGCACGGTCGCGCCGAGCCGCCGCAACCGGTCGAGCTTCGCCGGTGGCACGGCGTCGGGAACAACGACGGTGCAGGGTGTGCCCCAGTATCGGGCCGCCCAGGCGGCACCGATAGCGGCGTTGCCGCCGGAGGCGATGAGTACGCCCGCAGCGGGGAGCGTGCCGTTCTCGCGGGCGCGGCCGAACGCGTTGAGGCTGCCGCGGACCTTGAAGGATCCACCGTGCTGCAAGTATTCGAGTTTGAATACCACCTCGACCGGGCCGTTCGGGGTGGGCACCGCTGCCGTGACGATCGGGGTGCGCCGCACGATCGAGGTGATGCGGCGTGCAGCGTCGACGACGGACTCGTGATCGACCGCTGTGGCCGGTGCTGTTGCTTGGGGGTTGTCGTGGTCGGAACTCACCGGTACACGATCCATCCGAAGAGCCCGAACTGCACGATCGCGTCGGCGACGTCACCGTCGATCAGGCGGGGGTTCTCGGCGCGGACCGCGTCACGAGTGTGCGCATAGTGGGCGTCGTCGTCGAGGAGTATCGTGCTGATCCCGCGTTGCGCGACACTCCCGTCGATGATGTGGATCGTGCCACCTGTCTCCGTGATGCGTGCGGTGGCGACGCCGTCCCATTCCTCGACTGTCGCCCACGCGGCGACTCCGCCGCCCTCGATGGCCTCACGCAGGATCTGGCCGATCAGCTCGCTCGTCGGGTGCACTGCGCGAGCGTAGCGGATCGCCGCACAACCACGAGAGCACTACGGTTTCTCGTGCGGATCCGGAGTGTCGACCCAGAAGAACACCTCCTGTACCTGCCGGTCGAACGCGGCGCTGATGCGCATTGCCACATCCAAGCTCGGTTGCTGCTGTGTGCGTTCGAGGGAGCCGATCGTCTGCGCGTGTGTCCCGGTCAGGATCGCCAACTGGTGGCGGGACAGGCCACGTGTGCTCCGGAGTTCCCGAACGACATTGCCGATGCGGCGTTCCGTCCTGTGTCGAGACATGGTCTCCATGTTAGGAAAACACAATAGTTCAATGTAGTTTTCGAACCAGTTCGGTGGGTCCGCGGAAGCTGGAGCCGCGCAGAAATCCCCGCCCACGGGCAGTGAGCGGGGATTTCGGATGACACGCTCCGGTGGAAACGGTCAGTTCGGGCGGCTGACCTCGTAGGTGCCGTTGTCGTCGGTGAACGTCAACGTCACCGAACGGTGCTGCCCGTCGACGGTGAGGGTGCATTCGAAACTCGCCCCGGCCTCGACCTTCTGATCACCCGGGCACGACACGTCACCGACTTCCTGCGCGCCGTACGACTCGGTGAGGACCTGCGCCACACCGGCCTGCGCGGCCTCGGAATCGAGAGTGGTACCGCCGCCGAGAGTCAGGAACCCGATCACCGCTGCGATCACCACCACGAGCACACCGACGCCGCCGAGGATCAACGGCAGCTTCGAGCGAGTGCCCCCGGGTGTTCCGTCCGGGTGGTGCGGCGGCTGCCACGGTCCACTACCGGGTTGCTGTTGCTGTGCTCCCCACCCGGGTTGGCCTCCCGGCCCGGGGGCCGGCTGCTGCCAGGGCTGCCCGGGCTGTCCCTGCGGGGGCCACTGCTGTCCACCCATCTGACCCGGCTGCTGTCCGGGCTGTCCCCACCCGGGCTGAGCCGACGGCGTCGTGGGTGTGCCCCAGGGCTGCGGACCGGCACCCGAAGAGCTCGGGGCACCCCACTGCGGGGCCTGCTGACCCCACTGGTCGTTGGACTGTGGGGCCTGCCCACCGTGTGGTGCGCCCCACGCGGGCGCTCCGGCCTGACCGGGCTGTTGTTGCTGTCCCCACTGCTGGTGCGATTGCTGCCCCCACTGTTGCGTCGGCGCCGCAGAGTCTCCGCCCGGAGCGGCACCCCACTGCGGCGTCGGTGGCTGCGGCGATGCAGGCTCGACGCCGGACGGGGGCGGGGCCCACGGGTCGCGTGCCTGCTCGTTCCCGTTCGGGTCCTGCGGTTCGTTCGGGCCGGTCATCGTCGCCTCCACTCGGCATCGTTCATAGGTTCAGCGTAATGCTCACCAACGTTCGGTCCCCCGTGTGGTAGCGGGCGTATCAAATCACACATACCGGACCGGTGGGAGACCGCCCACGCCTCGGCCTCGATCACCTGGGCACTCATGCCGCGGTCGCATCGACGGCCACGACCCCACGGCGAATCGCGGCGACCGCCCGTCCCGCCGCCTTCGCCAACGCCGGATCCTGCGCGGTCGTGCGAATCTGATCGAGCAGATCGATCAACTGTCGGCACCACCGCACGAAGTCACCGGGCGAAAGTTCACTGCCCGCGGCAACGGCCGCCAACAGCGACTCGGTCAACGACGCGGTACCCGCCCAGGTGTAGGCAGCGGAGACGAACCCGAAATCCGGCTCGCGGGTCGTCGGCAACCGATGACGCAGCTCATCGGCCCGCAGCGCGTCGCACAGCTGTACCGTGTCGGCCAAAGCCCGCCGGATCGGACCGGTCGGGCCCCGCACCTCCGGCACATCATCGCCCCGCGACTCGAAAATCACCGTCGAGACGACCGCGGCGAGCTCCGCCGGCGAGAGCCCCGCCCACACCCCGGCGCGCAGACACTCGGCGACCAACAGATCCGATTCGGTGTAGATCCGGGCGAGCCGTTCCCCCGCCTCGGTCGTCGCCGGATCGTCCCCACCGGTCAGGTAACCGCGCTCCGACAGCAACAACACGATCCGTTCGAACGTGCGCGCCAGCGAATCGGTGGTCGCCGCCGTCTTGCGTCGCTGATGCTCGGTGTCGCGCAACAACCGGTTGTAGCGTTCCCCGACCCGCGCCAACGCTTCTACCTCCGGGTTCGCCCGCGCCGGGTGCGTGCGCAGCGCGCGGCGCAACGCATCGATCTCGCGAGTATCGCCGCCGCTGCGGGACCGCTTCGCTCGACGCGGCGGCACCAGACCCTTCGACCGCAACGCCGACGAGATGTCCCGCCTGCCACGCCCGGTCCGCGGATCGGCGTGCCGCGGCAACTTCAATCGTCCCAACACCACCGCCGGGGTGGGGAAGTCTCCCGCCGAGAGCCGCCCCGACCAGCCGTCGGCGGTCACCACGTAGGGCCGCGGATCGGTGACATCATGGTCCGGGTCGATGATCACCGCCAGCCCGGTGCGCCGCCCCGCCGGAACCGCGACGATCTCCCCGGGGCGCAACGCCACCAGCGACGCGACCGACTCCTGCCGCCGATCCTGCCGCTTCTTCCGCTCGTGTTGCCGCTCGGCGTCGGTCAGATCGGCCCGCAACCGCATGTAATCGAAGATCTCGCTGTCGGCGCCGCCGAGCTGCTCGCGCATCTTTTCCAGCTGCTTTTCGTTACGTGCGATGCCGCGGGTGGCGCCGACGACCGACTTGTCGGCCTGGAACTGCGCGAACGACATCTCGAGCAGCGCGCGGGACCGCTGCACCCCGACCGCGTCGATCAGGTTGACCGCCATGTTGTACGACGGGCGGAACGAACTACGCAGCGGGAAGGTACGCGTCGAGGCCAGACCCGCGACGGCGGCCGGTTCCACACCCGGCTGCCACAGCACCACCGCGTGGCCCTCGACGTCGATACCGCGACGACCGGCCCGGCCGGTGAGTTGCGTGTACTCGCCGGGGGTCAGTTCCGCGTGGGTTTCCCCGTTGTATTTGACCAACCGTTCGAGCACCACCGTGCGGGCAGGCATGTTGATGCCCAACGCGAGGGTTTCGGTGGCGAACACCGCCCGCACCAGACCACGCACGAACAGTTCCTCGACGGTGTGCCGGAACGCAGGCAACATTCCCGCGTGATGCGCGGCGATACCGCGCTCGAGGGCAGTGCGCCACGACGCGAACCCCAACACCTCGAGGTCGGCGCGCGGCAACTCGCGGGTGTGCTCGGTGACGATCCGCCGGATTTCGGCGGCTTCGTCGTCGGTGGTCAGATGCAGCCCGGACCGCAGGCACTGGGACACCGCCGCGTCGCAACCGGCGCGGGAGAACACGAAGGTGATCGCGGGCAGCAGCCCTTCGGCGTCGAGGCGGACGATCACATCGGGTCGGGGAATCGGCCGGAAGGTGCTTCGTCCGCGCGACTGCCACCGATCACCGTCGATGCTGGCGCGGCGCCGCACCTGCGCTGCCAGTTCAGGATCGACCACGACCCCGCGGCGTCGCTCCGCTACGGGAGTATCGGCGGGTTCGGCGCGGGTATCGAACAGGTCGTAGAGCCGGGGCCCGACCATCATGTGCTGGTGCAGCGGAATGGGGCGCACCTCGTCGACGACGACCGCGGTGTCGCCACGCACCGTGGTCATCCAGTCACCGAACTCCTCGGCGTTGGACACCGTCGCGGACAGGCTCACCAACCGGACATCCTCCGGCAGGTGCAGGATCACCTCTTCCCACACCGCGCCCCGGAACCGGTCGGCGAGGAAATGCACTTCGTCCATCACCACATGGCTCAGCCCGATGAGGGTCGGCGACGACGCGTAGAGCATGTTGCGCAGGACTTCGGTGGTCATCACCACCACCGGCGCATTCGGGTTGATCGACTGGTCGCCGGTGAGCAACCCCACCTGTTGCTTACCGTGCCGGGCGCACAGATCGGCGTACTTCTGGTTGCTCAGCGCCTTGATCGGGGTGGTGTAGAAGCATTTGGTGCCTGCATGGACCGCCAGGTGCACCGCGAACTCCCCGACAACGGTTTTGCCCGCGCCGGTGGGTGCGCACACCAACACCGAGTGCCCGCCCTCGAGCGCGCGGCACGCCTGCTGTTGGAACGGATCGAGGGGGAACGGCAGGCCGGATGCGAACACCGTCAACTGGGGCGCAGTCTCGGCCGACGACATGTCGGGGGTGTCCATCACAGGGTGTCGGAATAGTCGGTGGCGGCCGGTGCCGGTTTCTCGACCGGGGTCGGTGCCGCAATGGACGAACCTTCCTCGTCGTCGAGGTCGCCCCAGCCTTCGTCGCGGGCCTTGCGAGCGCGGCGCTTGTCGTTCAGGCGCGCGATCTGGATGGAGAACTCGACCAGGATCGTCAGCGCCAACGCCAACGCCAGCATCGAGAACGGGTCCTGGCCGGGGGTGGCGATCGCCGCGAACACGAACACCGCCATGATCAGGCCACGCCGCCACGCCTGGAGCTTTTCGTACGACAGCATCCCCACTGCGTTGAGTGCGACGAGCACCAGCGGGATCTCGAACGACACCCCGAAGATCACCAGCAGGTTGATCATGAATCCGAAGTACTCGGAACCCGACAGCGCGGTGACCTGCACATCGTTGCCGACAGTCAACAGGAACGACAACGCGTGGGTGACCACGAGATACGCCAGGACCGCACCGGCGACGAACAACACCGCGCCGGAAGTGACGAACCCGACGGCGTACCGGCGTTCCTTCGCATAGAGACCGGGAGTGATGAACGCCCACAGTTGGTAGAGCCACACCGGGCAGGCGAGCACCACACCCGCGGTGGCCGCGACCTTCAATCGCAGCATGAACTGTTCGAACGGGCCGGTGGCCAGCAGATAGCAACCGCCGTCACTGCTGAAATCGGCGCGCGCGGACGCGGGCAGCGAACAGTACGGATCGAGCAGGATCGCACCGAGACTCGACGTGCCGAACGGGCCGTGGCTGTACCAGAAGAACCCGGCGATGGTAGTGACGATCACCGCGGCAACGGCGATGAGCAACCGCGTGCGCAGCTCGTAGAGATGCTCGACCAGCGACATGTTGCCGTCGGGGTTGGTCTTGCGCCGACTGCGGCGTGGATCGAACGGGATGCGCACGGTGCGGGTCTCAGCTCCTGTCAGGGCCACCACCGTGGTGGGGGCACTGGGTCAGCGGAAACCGGGACACCCGGCGGGTGCCCCGGTGGGGAGAAGTCGATCAGGCCGACCGCTGGTCGGGCTGCGTCACCTTCTGGGTCGACACCTGGGTCGGCTCGGTCACGGTCGGCGCCGGCAACGGGTTCGGCGTCGGCTGAGCGGGCGTCGGAGCGTCGTCGTTCTGCATCTCCTTGACCTCACTCTTGAAGATCCGGAGCGAACGGCCCAGACCGCGCGCGGCATCCGGCAGCTTCTTCGAGCCGAACAAGATGATGACGACCAACGCGACGATGGCCCAGTGCCACGGGCTCATTGCACCCATTTACAACCTCCACTGATTGGCTCTGCACGATGCTACCGGACAGCAGCACATCGGCGGCCCCGAGAACGCGGTTCGACGCAGTGTTCGCACAGCGTTCACATCACGGTCGTTTCATTCCCCCCTCGGTTCTGTGATTCACACCGATGGCTCGTCACCGAGCGCGGCGTAGGCGTCGAGCGCGGCCACCGCCCGCTCCCGGACCGCGTCACGCAGAGGGCCCGGACCGAGCACGGTCACACCGGCGCCGAGCCCCACCACCAGGCGCACCAACCACTCCGGCGACGCGAACCGCAGCACCGCTTCACAGCCGCCGTCGGGCAGCACCACCGCGTCGGTGAGCGGGTAGTAGTCGAGCAGCCAGGTGTAGGACGGGGCGATCCGCAACCGCGCGGCCGGAAGCGAAGGATCTCCCGCGAACAACTCGAGGTGCTCGTCGACATCGAGTGACTGCTGCGGGGGCCGCGCGGGTTCGTCGAGGACCCGCGCCTCGTCGATCCGGTCGAAGCGGAACAGCCGCACCCCTTCAGCCGTGCGGCACCACGCCTGCAGATATGTGTGTTCGTCGACGAGCACAATGCGGATCGGATCGACGTCGCGTTCGGAGACGGTGTCGCGGGACGCCGAATAGTAGGTCAGATGTACCGCACGCCTGTCGCGGACTGCATCCCGCACCCGCGCCGCGACGGGATCGTCGGGAACCGGGGCGATCGCGGTCTCGGGTCCGGCCGCAGCGCTTCCGGCGGCCGCCTCGATTTTGGCGATGGCGCTCTGCGCCGCCGTCGGATCGACCACCCCGGGCATCTCGAGCAGCGACCGCAGTGCCACGAGCAACACCGTCGCCTCGGTGGAGGTCAACCGCAGTGGCCGGTCGATACCCGCGGTGAAGGTCACCACGATGCTTTCCTCGGAGAACGACAGGTCGATCAGATCGCCGGGCCCGTAGCCGGGCAGCCCGCACACCCACAGCTGATTGAGATCGTCCATGATCTGTTTCGGGGTGACCCCCAGATCGCGGGCGGCAGCGGCCGCGCTGATCCCGGGACGCGCAGTGAAATACGGCACCAGATTCAGCAGCCGGGTCAATCGCCCCGCCAGTCGGGTACTGCTCACCGCTGTTCCTCCCCCACCGTCTCGTCGTCCGCGCTCTCGCCGGTGGCTCCGCCTGGTGCTGTCGCTCCGCCTGCCGCGACCTGTGCCAGGATCCGCCGGACCTCGTCGCGCAACTCGGGTGGGTCGAGTACCAACGCGTCGGCACCCTGCCCCGCGAGGGTACGGGCGATCCATTCTCCGGCGCGCAGCGGCACCTCGACCACACTGCCGGCGCGACCCCCGACCTGCCGAGAACCCCGGTCACGGCCGAGCCGGCGTACCTCGTATGCGCGGCCGGCGGCCACCCACACCTGCGCCGTCCCGGTGACATCGCCGGGGCGGGTCGCGGCGAGCACCCGGGCCCGCAGATCCACCTGCTCGGGGATCTGCACCGCACCCGGCGCACCGACCGCGGTGACCTCATCGGAGATCCGCGACAGGCGGAAGGTGCGAGTCGCGTCCCGGTCCCGGTCGTGCCCCACCAGATACCAGCGGCCGTGCACCGTCACCACACCCCACGGCTCGACCGTGCGCAGCGTCCACGGGTCGGTGGGCGCGCTGCGATGCTCGAACTGCACGGCCTGCCGCTCGTCGACCGCGGTGAGCAACTTCTGCAAGGCCGGTTCGGAACCGCGGGCCCGCGCCGGGATCGCCGCGACCGTGCCCGCCGGGTCGGCGTCGACCTGCACCCCCGCGGCCCGCAACTTGAGCAACGCGCCCTGCGCCGCCGACGTCAACTCCGGTGATTCCCACAGGGCGGCCGCGACCGCCACCGCCGCGGTTTCCTCCCGGCTCAGGTCGATCTCCGGCAACGCATAGGCGTCCCGGTTGATCCGATACCCCTCGACCGTCGAATACCGCGACGCCAACCCTGTCTCGAGGGGAATCCCGAGGTCGCGGAGTTCGTTCTTGTCGCGTTCGAACATGCGGCTGAACGCCTCGTCGCTCGCGCACTCCGCGTAGCCCGCCACCGACGCCCGGATCTTCTCCGCGGTGAGGAACTGACGGGTCGACAGCAACGCGATGACCAGGTTGACCAACCGTTCGACTTTCGAAATCGCCACGGGCCAACCCTAATGCCCCCGGCGCCCGGTAGCCCCGCCCCCATCCCACCGAGGCGGGGACACGCGGGTAGAGCAACCCGTCCGGCAGTGCCGCTACATCGAGGCGATGAGCCGCTCGACCCGTTCATCGACGGACCGGAACGGGTCCTTGCACAACACCGTGCGCTGCGCCTGATCATTGAGCTTGAGATGCACCCAGTCGACGGTGAAATCGCGGCCCGCTTCCTGCGCCGCCGCGATGAAATCACCACGCAACTTCGCGCGGGTCGTCTGCGGCGGCGTCTCCACCGCCCGATCCACCGCCTCGTCGGTGGTCAACCGTGTCGCCAAACCCTTGCGCTGCAACAGATCGAACACACCCCGACCACGTTTGATGTCGTGATACGCCAGATCCAGCTGCGCGATCTTCGGGTCCGACAACTCCATGTCGTACCGATCCTGGTACCGCTGGAACAGTTTGCGTTTGATCACCCAGTCGACCTCGGTGTCGACCTTCGCGAAATCCTGCGATTCGACGGCATCGAGCACTCGACCCCACAGATCCACCACCTGCGCCACATGCGCATCCGGCTCACGGTGCCGCAGATACTCCACCGCCCGCGCGTGGTACTCGCGTTGAATGTCGAGAGCGCTGGCCTGCCGCCCGCCCGCCAGACGCACCGGGCGTCGCCCGGTCATATCGTGACTGACCTCGCGGATCGCACGAATCGGATTGTCCAACGCGAAATCACGGAACGAGATCCCGGCCTCGATCATCTCGAGCACCAACGACGCCGACCCCACCTTGAGCATCGTCGTGGTTTCCGACATGTTCGAATCGCCCACGATCACATGAAGCCGACGGTACTTCTCGGCATCGGCGTGCGGTTCGTCGCGGGTGTTGATGATCGGCCGCGACCGCGTCGTCGCCGACGACACCCCTTCCCAGATGTGTTCGGCACGCTGCGACAGACAGAAAGTGGCCGCCTTCGGTGTCTGCAGCACCTTCCCGGCCCCGCAGATCAACTGCCGCGTCACCAGGAACGGCAACAACACATCGGAGATCCGCGAGAACTCCCCGACGCGGGCCACCAAGAAATTCTCGTGGCACCCGTACGAATTCCCGGCCGAATCGGTGTTGTTCTTGAACAGGTAGATGTCACCGCCGATACCTTCCTCGGCGAGACGTTCCTCCGCATCGACGAGCAGATCCTCGAGCACCCGCTCCCCCGCGTGATCGTGCTCGACCAACTGAAGCAGATCGTCGCACTCGGCGGTCGCGTACTCCGGGTGGGAACCCACATCGAGATACAGGCGTGCCCCGTTCCGAAGGAACACATTCGAGCTGCGACCCCACGACACCACCCGCCGGAACAGATAGCGGGCCACCTCGTCCGGGCTCAACCTGCGATGCCCGTGGAAGGTGCACGTGACGCCGAACTCCGTCTCGATACCCATGATTCGTCGCTGCACACTTCGACAGTACCGCGCACACACAACACCGAGGGGGCGCAACGCATCTACAGTTCTCAGCTGTGACCTTCCATCGACACACCCGGGAAGCCGACCACGCGCTCTTCGCACTCACCGACCGCGTCCCCACCGCCGTCGACCCGCTCTTCCGGCGCCTGACCCGCAGCGCCGACCACAGTGTGCTGTGGATAGGGTGCGCCGCCGTGTGCGTCCTGTGCGGCGGTCGCGCCCGCCGCGGCGCGGTCCGCGGACTGGCCTCCGTGGCCGGGGCCAGTGCCCTGGCCAACGGCGTCCTCAAACCATTGCTGCCGCGCCGACGACCACCGTCCCGCACCGACCCGCGATTCGCGCGGCGCCTCGTGCCGGTCCCGACGTCCTCGTCGTTCCCGTCCGGACATTCCGCCTCCGCGGCAGCGTTCGTCACGGGTGTCGCCCTCGAATCACCGGTGGCGGGCGCCGCACTGGCTCCGCTCGCGGCCGCCGTCGCCTATTCGCGAGTGCACACCGGGGTGCATTGGCCCGGCGACGTGCTCGTCGGCGCGGTCGCCGGCGCCGCGGTCGCGTTGTCCACCCGCCGCTGGTGGGCGGTCCGCGCCGCCGAACCGGCCCGAGCCGACACCGCCGTCGACGCCCCGGCCCTGCCCGACGGTCACGGACTGCTGGTGGTGGTCAACCCGCAGTCCGGCAGCAGCGACACCACCGCCGCCGATCTGACCGACCTACTCCCCCGGGCACGCATCGAACTGCTCGACCCCGACACCGAACTCGGGCCGTACCTCGACCGGCTCATCACCGACGCCCGCCCCGCCGCGGTGGGAGTGTGCGGCGGAGACGGCACGGTCGCGACAGTCGCCGCCGCAGCGCACCGTCACGCGCTGCCACTCGCAGTCTTCCCCGGCGGCACCCTCAACCATTTCGCGGTGGACGTCGGAGCCCACACCGCCGCTGACACCGCGCACGCGGTCACCGGCGGTCTGGCAGCGCGCATCGACCTCGGGGCGGTGACCATCACCGGCCCCGGCGGACGCAGCGACCGGCTCTTCCTGAACACCACCAGTCTCGGCGGCTACCCCGATGCGGTGCGGCTCCGGGAAACATGGGAGCCGCGCATCGGGAAATGGCCCGCGGCGGCGGCTGCGATGGTCGCGGTGCTCGCTACCGCCGCCCCCATCCGAGCACGCGTGGACGGCGTCGAGACCGCACTGTGGCTACTGTTCGCCGGCAACGGCTGCTACCGGCCCACCGACCAAGTGCCCATGTCACGGACCGCGCTCGACGCAGGCACCCTCGACGTGCGCTACCTGCGCGCGGATCGACGCTGGTCCCGCATTCGACTGTTGTTCGCCGCAGCAACCGGCACCCTCGGCGCCAGCGCCGTGTACCGGCAGCGGGATGTGACCTCCGTGTCGGTGCAGCTCGACGGTCCGCCGGTCGCGTTGGCCACCGACGGGGAGGCCAACGCCGACGGCACCGCCTTCGAGATGAAGGCGGTGCCGTCGGCGCTGACCGTGTATCGGTTACCGGACGCTCAGCTCGATCCCTGATCGGTACCGTCCTCGGCCTCTGGAGCATCCTGTGTCACGGCCGGGGTCGACGCGGCGGGCAGCAGCGCGTCGAGGGCCGCACCGGAGATACGGCGAAACGCACGCCGCGGCCGGGACCGCTCGAGCACGGCCACCTCCAGCTCTCCGCGCCCGAGGACCCGGCCCGTGGTGTCCGCCCCCGTGGAAGTGCCCTTCTGCAGCGCGGACACCGCCACTTGCACAGCGTCCGCCAATCCCAGACCCGGCCGGTACGACTCGCGGACCGCCGCCAGGATCGGCTCGGTGTTGCCGCCCATCACCACGAACTGCGGTTCGTCGACGATCGACCCGTCGTAGGTGATGCGATACAGCTGCGCCGACGCGGTGTCACCTGCCTGCCCGACCTCCGCGACACAGATCTCCACCTCGTACGGCTTGGGCTGGTCGGTGAAGATCGTCCCGAGGGTCTGCGCGTACGCATTCGCCAGCGACCGACCCGTCACATCACGCCGATCGTACGAATACCCGAGCATGTCTGCGCGCATGATCCCGGAGCGCCGCAACGCCTCGAACTCGTTGTACTTGCCGACCGCAGCGAACCCGAGCCGGTCGTACAATTCACTGATCTTGTGCAGCGCCTTCGACGGATTCTCCGCAACGAACACCACACCGTCGGAGTAGATCAACGCGATCACACTGCGGCCCCGGGCAATACCCTTGCGGGCCAATTCCGAGCGATCCCGCATGATCTGCTCGGCGGACGCGTAATACGGCAACGTCATCGGGCACCTCCTGCCGCACGGTCGACCACGATTGCCTGCGCCAACTCGGCCAGATCCGCTTCCGGGACCACCATCGCCCCCGCCGCGGTGACCGACACCGCCGTCGGGTAGATCCCGCGGGTCGTGTCCGGACCCCCGGTTGCCGAATCATCATCGGCCGCGTCGTACAACGCCTCGACGGCGGTGCGCAGCGCCACCGCGGCGTCGGCATCGGCGCGATAGAGCTTCTTGAGCGCCGACTTCGCGAACACCGACCCGGACCCCACCGCGTGATACCCGGCGCGTTCCTCGTAGCGGCCCCCCACCACGTCGTACGACACGATCCGCCCCGCCCGACGCGGGTCCGGTGCATCCACATCGAACCCGACGAGCAACGGCACCACCGCAAGACCCTGCATGGCCGCACCGAGATTGCCCCGCACCATCGACGCAAGCCGGTTCGCTTTGCCGTCGAAGGTCAGCGACACACCCTCGATCTTCTCGTAATGTTCGAGCTCGACCGCGAACAACCGCACCATCTCCACGGCCAAGCCCGCAGTACCGGCGATACCCGCGGCCGAATACGCATCGGTGACGAACACCTTCTCCACGTCCCGGGACGCAATCATGTTGCCCATCGTGGCGCGCCGATCACCGGCAAGAATCACCCCACCGTCGAACGTGACCGCCACGATCGTCGTGCCGTGCGGTGCGAGCTCACCGAAACTGCCCAGCTCACGCGCGAACCGGTTCTCCGGCAACAACTCCGGCGCATACGCCCGCAAGTGGTCGGTGAACGACGACAAGGGTGACGCGAGGTGCAGGCGCCCCTGCACCTCGCGGTAAGGAAGCGAGGATCTGTCCGCTGTCACTGGCCACCCTTCTGCACATACGCCCGGACGAAGTCCTCCGCATTCTCCTCGAGCACATCATCGATCTCGTCGAGGAGATCGTCGGTCTCCGAGGCCAGCTTCTCGCGGCGTTCCTGACCCGCACCGCCGTCGCCGGTCACCTCGTCGTCGTCTCCGCCGCCACCGCGTGTGGTCTGCTCCTGCGCCATAGCCGCGACCTCCTCCTGTACTCGAGTGGCACACGACCCCGGTCGGCGACCGTGCCGCACGCCACGACATTGATCTCCACACTACCGAGCAGACGCCCCCGCGCGCGGCGTCCCGGCGCGTGTCGCCGACCCACCACCGCACTGCCGCGGGCGGGTCCGACAGTCAGTGCGTGAGCTGATCGACCAGTTCCGCCGCGGACTGCGCCGTCTCGAGCAACTGCCCGACATGCGCGCGGCTGCCCCGCAACGGCTCGAGAGTCGGGATCCGCACCAGCGACTCACCACCGAGATCGAAGATCACCGAATCCCACGAGGCCGCCGCGATATCGGCACCGAACCGGCGCAGGCACTCACCACGGAAATACGCGCGGGTGTCCGCCGGCGGAGTGTGTACCGCATCGAGCACCTGTTGTTCGGTGACCAGACGTTGCATCGAACCGCGGGCCACGAGCCGGTTGTAGAGCCCCTTGTCGAGACGCACATCCGAATACTGCAGATCCACCATGTGCAGCCTCGGCGCCGACCAGGCCAGACTCTCCCGTTGCCGGAACCCTTCGAGCAATCGCAGCTTCGCGGGCCAGTCCAGCAGATCTGCGCATTCCATCGGGTCCCGCTCGAGCAGGTCGAGCACCATCGCCCACTTGTCGAGAATGTCGACGACCCGTGAATCGTCGGTGCCGTCATGGAACTTCGCGGCCCGCTCGTGGTAGAGCCGCTGCAACGCCAGACCCGTGACTTCCCGGCCATCGGACAATGCGACCGTTTTGCGCAGCGTCGGATCGTGACTGATGTGGTGCACCGCCGTGACCGGCCGCGCCAACTGCAGATCCGACAGATCGATGCCCGCTTCGATCAGATCGAGCACCAACGCCGTCGTACCGACCTTCAGGTACGTCGACATCTCCGCGAGGTTCGCGTCCCCGATGATCACATGCAGACGCCGATATTTGTCGGGGTCGGCGTGCGGTTCGTCGCGGGTATTGATGATGCCGCGCTTGAGGGTGGTCTCCAAGCCGACCTCGACCTCGATGTAATCGGCGCGCTGCGACAGCTGGAAACCGGGTTCGTCCCCGGACTGGCCGATCCCCACCCGCCCGGACCCACAGATCACCTGCCGCGACGCAAAGAACGGCGTCAGTCCCGCCACTACCGCCGAGAACGGGGTGTCCCGCGCCATCAGATAGTTCTCGTGCGTGCCGTAGGAGGCGCCCTTGCCGTCGACGTTGTTCTTGTACAACTGCAGGCGCGGCGCCCCGGGCACACTCGACGCGTGCCTGGCCGCGGCCTCCATCACCCGCTCGCCGGCCTTGTCCCAGATCACCGCATCGAGCGGATCGGTAACTTCCGGCGCCGAGAACTCGGGGTGCGCATGATCGACATACAGCCGCGCCCCGTTGGTGAGGATCATGTTGGCCGCACCGACCTCATCGGCGTCGATCACCGGGGCGGGCCCGTTGAAACGCCCCAGATCGAAGCCACGCGCATCCCGCAGCGGTGACTCCACCTCGTAGTCCCAGCGGGTCCGCTTCGCGCGCGGCACCCCCGCCGCCGCCGCATACGCCAGCACCGCCTGGGTGGATGTGAGGATGGGGTTCGCTGTGGGGTCACTGGGCGACGAAATCCCGTACTCGACCTCGATACCGATGATCCGCTGCATACCGTCGAGACTAGGTGATCGACGAGTCCGCGCCAGCGCGGCAGGCCACGCAATCCAGATAGCTCGACGCATCGATCAACCGCAACACCGCCGCGACCGGCGACGGCGCCCATCCCGCGCGCGGATCCTCGCCGATACTCGGGTCGGACACCGGCACTCGCCGACCACGGGTGAGTATCACCGCGGCCCCGGCAGCCCGCACATTGCGCACCCAATCGGTATCGGTGCCGTAGGTCAACGCCACCCGAAAACGTGCCCGTCGGTGAACAGCAACACCGGGGTCCGGTACCGCCGACCGGACCGGCGACCGCGATGCTCGACGACGCCGGCGCCCGGCAGATACCGGGCCACCGGCGTCGCGATCCGGTTGGTGATCACCCGATTGGCTCGGGCCAACGCGCGTGGCAACGGCATGATGCACCCCTGTGCCGGAGTACCCGCTGCTACAGGTACTGGCCGGTGTTCGATTCGGTGTCGATCGCGCGACTCGTACTCGCGTTCTTGCCCGTCACCAGCGTGCGGATGTACACGATCCGCTCGCCCTTCTTGCCGGAGATCCGCGCCCAGTCGTCGGGGTTGGTGGTGTTGGGCAGATCCTCGTTCTCGGCGAACTCGTCGACGATCGAATCGAGCAGATGCTGTACCCGCAGACCGTTGGTGCCCGTGTCCAGCACCGCTTTGATCGCGTACTTCTTCGCGCGGTCGACGATGTTCTGGATCATCGCGCCGGAGTTGAAGTCCTTGAAGTACAGGACCTCCTTGTCGCCGTTCGCGTAGGTGACCTCCAGAAACCGGTTCTCCTCCGATTCGGCGTACATCCGATCGACGACCCGCTCGATCATCGCCCGCACACACGCCGACCGATCGCCCCCGAACTCGGCGATGTCATCGGCGTGCACCGGCAACTGCTCGGTCAGGTACTTCGAGAAGATGTCCAGCGCAGCCTCCGCATCGGGACGCTCGATCTTGATCTTCACATCGAGCCGGCCGGGGCGCAGGATCGCCGGGTCGATCATGTCCTCGCGGTTGGACGCACCGATGACGATGACGTTCTCGAGGCCCTCCACACCGTCGATCTCGCTGAGCAACTGCGGCACGACCGTCGTCTCCACATCCGACGACACACCGGAACCGCGGGTACGGAAGATCGAATCCATCTCGTCGAAGAACACGATCACCGGGGTACCCTCGGACGCCTTCTCCCTGGCGCGCTGGAAGATCATCCGGATGTGCCGCTCGGTTTCACCGACGAACTTGTTGAGCAATTCCGGGCCCTTGATGTTGAGGAAGAATGACTTGGCTTCCTTCGAATCTTCCCCGCGAGCCTCGGCGATCTTCTTCGCCAGCGAATTGGCGACCGCTTTGGCGATGAGCGTCTTTCCGCACCCGGGCGGCCCGTAGAGCAGCACACCCTTCGGCGGCCGCAGCGCATATTCGTGGAACAGGTCCTTGTGCAGGAACGGCAACTCGACCGCATCGCGAATCTGCTCGATCTGCCGGCCCAGACCACCGATATCGCCGTAGTCGACATCCGGCACCTCTTCGAGCACCAGATCCTCGACCTCGGCCTTCGGGATCCGTTCGAACGCGTACCCGGCCTTGCTGTCGACCAGCAACGAATCGCCCGGCCGCAATGTGAACCGGTCACCGTTCTCGTCGGTGACCTCCTCGACCGACGAATCGAGAGTGCGGGCCGCGATCTGCGCAAGCGGCGCCGACAGCCACACCACTCGTTCCTCGTCGGCATGCCCGACCACCAGCGCGCGGCGCCCGTCGTCGAGCAGTTCGCGCAGTGTCGTGATCTCACCGACGCGTTCGAACCCACCGACCTCGACCACCGTCAATGCCTCGTTCAGACGCACCGTCTGGCCGGTCCGGAACGATTCGATCTCCAGATTCGGTGACACCCCCACCCGCATCTTGCGACCCGAGGTGAACACATCGACGGTACTGTCCTCGAATGCCTCGAGCAGCACCCCGTATCCGCTGGGCGGTTGACCGAGACGATCGACCTCCTCGCGCAGCGTGAGCAACTGCTGACGCGCCTCCTTGAGGGTCTCGAGCAGTTTCCCGTTCCGTACCGTGACCGACTCGAGCCTCGATTCGAGGTCGCGGACACGGTCGGACGGTTCGGTGAGCCTGGTCCGGAGGGCGACCACCTCGGCGCGCAGTTCTTCGAGTTCCCGTGCGGCAGCACCCGAGTCCGGATTCTCTGACGAGGTCATGTGCGACTCCCTCCACTTGGTCATTCCACGCTACCGGCAGTTCGCCGAAAGCGGGGGGGGCGACACGAAATCCTGGTGTTGCGAACGCGTGTCGGCTCAGTCACGGGCGCACGGTGACACCCCGCGCCCCCACACTGTTAGCCTTGCCTAATCTCGGCGCCCGCGCCGTTACTGTTCGTTCCCGAAAGGATCACTTCTGTGAACACCCGCACCTTCTGGGCTGCCGCGGCGACCGTTGTCGCCGTCGCGCTGCTTCCCGCCTGCTCCTCGGACAGCGACACCACGACCGACACCAGCGCAGCCACGACCACCAGCGCCGAGGCCACGACGAGCGCCGCCGCGACCACCAGCGCGGCCGCCGCCGGCGAAGCCCCCGTCACCGCAGAGACGCTGCAGGCACAGATGGACGTGTTCTTCGATCCTGCCGCACCCGTCGAGGACAAAGCCGCCGTCATCGAGAACGGCGACAGCCGCACCGACGTGCTCACCCAATTCAACGGAGTGCTCGCCGGTTACCCGCTGACTGCCACGGTCGGTGACATCACCGCCGTCGACGACACCACCGTCACCGCCACCACCGAGGTCGGCGGCCCGCACGGCGGCGCACCCATGCCACTGACATTCACCGACGTCGACGGCACCTGGGTCCTGGCCGACGCCAGTGTCTGCTCCATCCTCGCGATGGGTCAGCTGACCTGCGAATAAGCACGCCCAGCTGCCTCGCGGCGCCTCAGCCCTTGCTGGGGCGCCGCTGCGGCTTCGGGGTCTGCACCCCGTCCTGCAACCGGCGGGCACTGACCAGGAACGCGGTATGGCCCTGCATCCGATGCTCCGGACGCACCGCCAACCCCACCACATGCCAGCCCCGCACCATCGACTCCCACGAACGCGGTTCCGTCCAGCACGTCTGCTCCCGCAGCGCCTCGACCACCCGCGACAACTGCGTCGTCGTCGCCACATACACGATCAGCACCCCCCCGGGCACCAACGCCTTCTTCACCGTCTCGAGCACATCCCACGGCGCCAGCATGTCCAGCACCACACGGTCGACCTTGCCGTGGACCTCGACGTCGTAGTCCGCCAGATCCGCCAGCGTCGTCGTCCAGTTCTCCGGACGCTGCCCGAAGAACGTCGTCACATTCCGCTCGGCGTACTCGAGATGATCCTCGCGCACCTCGTACGAGATGACCGTGCCGGTAGACCCGACCGCCCGCAGCAACGAACACGTCAACGCCCCGGACCCCGCACCCGCCTCGAGCACCCGCGCCCCGGGGAAGATGTCACCCTCCTGCACGATCTGCGCGGCATCCTTCGGGTAGATCACCTGTGCCCCGCGCGGCATCGACATCACATAATCGACCAGCAGCGGACGCAACGCCAGATACGGAGTGCCGTTCGTCGACGTCACCACCACACCCTCATCGGTGCCGATCAAGTCGTCGTGCAGAATCCCACCGCGATGCGTGTGGAACTCCTTGCCCGGCTCGAGCAGCACCGTGTACTTGCGGCCCTTGGCGTCGGTCAACTGCACCCGATCCCCCACCTCGAACGGTCCGCTGCGCCCGAGTCCGCCTACTGCCATCGCCGTGCCACCTTCGCCTACATGCGACCGTCACAGCCCGTGACGTCCAGGCCCGACACGGTGCCAGGCCGTACACCAGCCTGCCAGGCCACCACTCGAGACCCCACACACACCCCACATGCCATCATCGGACACCCACCCGAAACGATCTTGGAGACCCACCGCGTGCACGACACCGCCTACTACCTGCCCCTCCCCACACCCGAAAGCCCACTCGGCAGCGACCCCCACATCGAGTGCTTCCGGCCCACTCGCCACACGGTCAGCACCTGGGGTCCCGACCTCCAGCACGGCGCGCCCCCGTCCGCGCTACTCGTCCGCGCCCTCGAACGACACCGCCCCCGTCCCGACACCCGCCTGACCCGCATCTGCATCGACCTGCTCGGCCCCGTACCGCTGACCGACCTCGAAGTCCGTACCCGCATCGACCGGCCCGGCCGACAAATCGAACTCGTTGTCGCCGAGCTGTGGGCCACCGCCCCCGACGGCACCACCCGCGCCGTCGCCCGCGCCACCGGATGGCGCCTGCAGACCCAGCACCTCCCCGACGTCGCCCGCACCTCCGAACCGGCACTCGCGCCCTTCGACGCCGCCGCCGAACCCTCCGACATGACCCTGTTCGGCCTCAGTGGCTACATCGACACCCTCGACTGGCACATCGTCACCCCACTGGGAGTACCCGGACCGTCCGCCGCATGGGTCCGCGCCCGCCTCGACCTCGTCGCGGGAGAAACCCTCACATCCCTCGAACGACTCTTCACCGTCGCCGACGTCGCCAACGGCATCGGGTCCAAACTCGACCCCGCCCACTGGCTGTTCCTCAACACCGACCTGACCGTGCACCTGTTCCGCGCACCCGACAGCGAAGCACCCGAGAGCCGATGGACCGGCATCTCCGCCGAAACCTCCATCGGCCCCGACGGAATCGGCATGACCGCCGGAGTACTCCACGACGTACACGGACCGCTCGGACGGATCACCCAGAACGTGCAAGTGCGGCCCCGCTGACGCGAGACCGCACCGTCACATCACCGAGGCCGTCGCCTCACTCCCCGGCGACACCTCGCATCGCACGGCACGACCGGATATCCGACGCCAGAATCGCACGGGCACCGATCTCGGCCAGCCGGTCCATCACCGCATTGTGACCCTTGCGCGGCACCATCGCCCGCACCGCCACCGAATACTCATTCGCCAACGGCGAGATCGTCGGCGATTCCAGACCGGGAGTCACCTTCACCGCAGCATCGAGCAGGTGCTTCGGGCAGTCGTAGTCGATCATCACGTACTGCTGTGCAAATACCACACCCTCGAGCCGAGCAATCAACTGATTGCGGGCCCGATCTGTTCGATCCGCGCCCTCCCGCTCGATCAGCACACCCTCCGAGTCGCACAGCGACTCCCCGAATGCCACCAAATCATGCTGCCGCAAAGTGCGACCGGACCCCACCACATCGGCAATCGCATCCGCGACCCCGAGCTGAATCGAGATCTCCACCGCACCATCGAGCCGGATCACCGTCGCCTCGATCCCCCGCTCGGCCAGATCCTTACGCACCAGGTTCGCGTACGACGTCGCGATCCGCAGTCCCTGCAGATCCTCGACCTTCCACGACCGCTCCTTCGGACCCGCATATCGGAACTGCGAGCGCCCGAAACCCAACGACAACCGCTCGGTCACCGGCGCACCCGAATCCCCCGCCAGGTCCCGGCCGGTGATACCCAGATCCAGCTCACCCGACCCGACGTAGATCGCTATGTCCTTGGGACGCAGGAAGAAGAATTCGACCTCGTTGACCGGGTCGATCACGGTCAGATCCCGAGAATCGGAACGCCAACGGTAACCGGCTTCCCGCAGAATCTCGGCCGCGGACTCGGACAATGAACCCTTGTTCGGAACTGCAACGCGCAGCATGGAAGGAATCCTTTCGGATAGAAGGGGCAAAGAAGTCGATCAGGACACATCCGGGGCACGGACAGCGCCGCCACCGAAACGGCAGCCACCGCCCGTCACAGATGCTTGTAGACGTCCTCGAGCTTCAGGCCACGCCCCACCATCAACACCTGCGTCCAGTACAGCAGCTGCGAGATCTCCTCCGCGAGCTCCTCATCGGACTGGTACTCGGCAGCGATCCACACTTCGCCGGCTTCCTCGAGTACCTTCTTGCCCTGCGCATGGACACCGGCATCCAACGCAGCGACAGTGCCGGAACCCTCAGGGCGGGTCGCAGCACGTTCGGTCAGCTCGGCGAACAGGGATTCGAAGGTCTTCACGGAAACCGATTGTTTCATGCCGCACCCCCGCACCCACAATCAGGACACCACTGCACTCACCATGACAACTCCCGCGCACTGTCGAACCGACGCACCGTTCCATTCACCGGATCGGTGAACTCCAAAGTGCGCGCCAACAACTGCAACGGCGCGGTGAACTGCCCCGGCGCGCGGCGCACGAACACCGGATAGAAATTGTCGCCCTCGATCGGCACGCCCAACGACATCAGATGCAACCGCAGTTGATGCGTGCGACCCGTACGCGGGTACAACCGGTACCGCGCCCGGTCCCCACGATGCTCCACCAGCTCGATCAGCGTCTCCGAATTCGGCTCCCCCGGCACCTGCGTCGCGGTTAGCTCGCCGTGCCGTTTGACAATCCGCGTGCGCACCACCTGCGGAAACTTCACATCGGGCCGGTACCCGGCGATCGCTTCGTACACCTTGCGTACCCGTTGCTGCTCGAACAGCGCCTGATACGGACGCCGCAATGCCGGATCACTCGTGCACAACAACACCCCGGCGGTCATCCGATCGAGCCGATGCACCGGCACCAGATCCGGCAGATCCAGATCCCGCCGCAACCGCACCGTCACCGTCTCCCGGATATGCGCACCCCGCGGGATCGTCGACAGGAAATGCGGCTTGTCGACCACCACCAGGCCCTCACCGCGATACAGCACCTCCACCGCAAACGGCACCGGCGTCTCCGGCGGCGGCTCCCGATAGAAATACACGAACCGGCCCGGCTGGAACCGAGACAGCTCATCGACCGGCCGTCCATGCTCGTCGACAAGTTCCCCCGACTCCATCCGGGCGTGCCAATCCTCCTCCGGATGCGCGTCGAGCAAGAACCCGAGCACCGTGCGCGCGGCACCCGCGGTCGGCATCCGGAGCCGATCGGGGCCCAATCCGTCGCGCACCGGCAACGGCGGACCGGCCATCTCAGGACCCGGTCTCGGCCGTGTCCGGAACACACTCCTCGCACACCAACGTCAACTCACGGCCGTTGACATCCGGATGGTTGCGGTACCGCGACGTCGGTGTTCCGCACCTCGTACACCGGCCCAACGTCACCGCCGCCTCGGAGAACTCCACATTCATCCGACCGTCGAACACATACAGCGAGCCCTCCCACAACCCGGCATCACCGAACGTCTCCCCGTACCTGACGATCCCGCCGTCGAGTTGGTACACCTCTTCGAAACCACGATTGCGCATCAGCACCGACAGCACCTCACACCGCACCCCACCCGTGCAATACGTCACCACCGGCTTCGACTTGAGATGGTCGTACCGGCCGCTGTCCAACTCCGCAATGAACTCGCGGGTGGTGTCCACCTCGGGCACCACCGCACCCCGAAAACGCCCGATCTGCGCCTCGAATCTGTTACGGCCGTCGAAGAACACCACATCGTCGCGCTCCGACATCAACGCGTGCACGGCGTGCGGCGACAGGTGCGTCCCGCCGCCGACCACACCGGACTCGTCGACCTTGATCTCGTCCGGGCTCCCGAACGTGACGATCTCGGAACGCACCTTCACCGACAACCGCGGAAAATCGTCGCCCGTGCCGTCGGACCACTTGACATCGATATCGCGAAACCCCGGGTAGCTGCGTAGTCCCCGCACATACTTCTTCACCGCCGCAATATCACCACCGACAGTGCCGTTGATGCCGTGCTCGGAGAGCAATATCCGGCCCGTCAACCCGTTCGACGCCGCTAAGGTGTGCTGCCACAACCGGATCGCCTCCGGGTCGGGCAACGCCGTGAACTTGTAGAACAAGACGATCTTCGGGACCGCCACGATCACTGCCGCCCGGATGCGTGCAACGCGTGCAGATCAACCACCGACAGGTTTTCCAACGTAGAACGAAACACCCGCCTCGACGAGGTCGGCACCGTCGTCAGCGACGGCACCACCAACACCGTGCACCCCGCCGCATCCGCAGCCGCCGCCCCCGTCGGCGAATCCTCCACCGCCAGACACTGCGCCGGATCGAGCCCGAGCAACTCCGCTGCCCGTAGATACGGCGCAGGATCCGGCTTGCCCGCAGGCACCTCATCGCCGCACACCGTGTAATCGAAATGCTCACGACCGAGGGTGTCGAGCGCGACATCGCACAACGCCCGACCCGTGTTGGTCACCAACGCCTGCCCCAGCCCCGACGCCCGAACCGAACCCAACGCCTCCAGCGCACCAGGCCGCCACGGCAACCCCTGCGCGAACAACCCGGACATGTACGTGTTGAGCCAATCCTCGGCGGCGGTCTGCTCGTCCGGAGTCGGCTCGAGCCCCAGACCGTCGAACGTGCGCCACACCGACAGATCGAGCGGACCGCCGATAGTCGAAATCCGCGTCGCCTCCGACATCGGGCCACCCAGATGCAGCGACAACTCCCGCATCCCGATGTCCCACAACTGCTCCGATTCGAGCAGCGTGCCGTCCATATCCCACAACACCGCCTGCAACCCACCCACGGACTGCGACGCGGCGGCCACCTCGCTGATCAACTCAGACATTGAAATACTTGGCCTCCGGGTGATGCAACACGAACGCATCGGTGGACTGCTCGGGATGCAACTGCAACTCCTCCGACAACTCCACCCCGATCCGCCCGGGCTCGAGCAACTCGACGAGCTTGATCCGATCCTCGAGATCCGGGCATGCCCCGTAACCGAACGCGAACCGTGCACCCCGGTAGGCGAGCTTGAAATACTCGGCCACCTCGTCCGGATCCTCATCGGCAGCGGTACCACCGCCCGAGAACGCAAGTTCCTGCCGGATTCGCCGATGCCAGTACTCGGCCAGGGCCTCGGTCAACTGCACACCGATGCCGTGCACCTCCAGATAGTCACGATACGAATTCGACGCAAACAGCTCGTTCGCGAAATCCGCGATCGGCTGCCCCATCGTCACCAACTGGAACGGCCACACATCGACTTCACCCGAAGCGAGCGCATCCTGGCGTGACCGCACGAAATCCGCGATGCACAGGAACCTCGACCGCTGCTGACGCGGGAACGTGAACCGGTACCGCTCCGGCGCATCCGGCCGCGGCTCCGCCAGGATCACCACCTCATCACCCTCGGACACCGCGGGGAAGTACCCGTACACCACCGCAGCATGTTGCAGGATGCCCTCGGTCGAGAGCCGGTCCAGCCAGTACCGCAACCGCGGCCGTCCGTCCGTCTCCACCAGTTCCTCGTAGGTCGGCCCGTCCCCGGCCCGCTGCCCACGCAGACCCCACTGCCCAAGGAACAACGCCCGCTCGTCCACCAACGACGCATACTCGGCCAACGCGATGCCCTTGACCACCCGCGTGCCCCAGAACGGCGGCGCAGGCACCGGCAGATCCGCCTGCACATCGCTGCGCTCGGGAATGACCACCGGCGTCTCCGACGCCTTGCGCTTCTCCGCAATGCGCTTACTACGCTCGTGCCGCTCCTTGCGCTCAGCCGCCTTGCGCGCGGCTTCGAGCGCTTCCGGGCTGTTCGGATCCGGTCCTTCACCACGCTTGATCGCCATCACGCGATCCATCAACGACAAACCCTCGAACGCATCGCGCGCGTACGACACCTCACCCGCGTACACATCCGCGAGGTCGTTCTCGACGTAACTACGCGTCAAAGCCGCACCACCGAGAAGCACCGGGAACTGCTCGGCAACACCCCGAGAGTTCAGCTCCTCCAAGTTCTCCTTCATCACCACGGTCGACTTCACCAGCAGACCGGACATTCCGATGACATCGGCACGCTTGTCGATCGCCGCGTCGAGGATCGTCGCAATCGGCTGCTTGATCCCGAGGTTGACCACCTCGTATCCGTTGTTCGACAGGATGATGTCGACGAGGTTCTTCCCGATGTCGTGCACATCACCCTTGACGGTCGCCAGCACGATCCGGCCCTTACCATCGTCACCCGTCGACTCCATGTGCGGCTCGAGATGCGCCACCGCAGCCTTCATCACCTCGGCGGACTGCAACACGAACGGCAGCTGCATCTGCCCCGACCCGAACAGTTCCCCGACCGTCTTCATCCCCGACAGCAAGGTGTCGTTGATGATCTCGAGCGGCGGCACCTCCTTCATCGCCTCGTCGAGATCGGCTTCGAGACCATTGCGTTCACCGTCGACGATCCGCCGCTCCAGCCGCTCGAACAGCGGCAATGCCGCAAGCTCCTGCGCGCGGGACTCCCGCGCCGACGCCGCCGAGACACCCTCGAACAACTCCATCAGCTTCTGCAAGGGGTCATAACCCTCACTGCGCCGGTCGTACACCAGGTCCAGCGCGACCTGCCGGTGCTCCTCGGGAATCCGCGCCATCGGCAGAATCTTCGACGCGTGCACAATCGCCGTATCGAGACCGGCCTCCGTGCACTCGTTCAAGAACACCGAGTTGAGGACCTGTCGCGCCGCCGGATTCAAACCGAACGACACATTGGACACACCCAGGGTGAAGTGCACCCGCGGATGGAGACGATGCAGTTCGCGGATCGCCTCGATGGTCTCGATCGCGTCGCGTCGCACCTCCTCCTGACCGGTGGAGATGGGAAACGTCAACGCATCGACGATGATGTCGTCCGGATCGAGCCCCCAATTCTCCGTCAGATCCGTGATCAGGCGCTCGGCGATCCGCACCTTGTGCTCCGCAGTGCGGGCCTGCCCTTCCTCGTCGATCGTCAGCGCCACCACCGCCGCGCCGTGTTCGACGACATGCGTCATGATCCGCTCGAACCGCGATCCGGGGCCGGCCCCGTCCTCGTAGTTCACCGAGTTCACCGCGCACCGGCCACCGAGGTGCTCGAGACCGGCCCGGATCACCTCCGGTTCGGTCGAGTCGATCATGATCGGCAATGTCGACGACGTCGCGAACCGTGACGCCAGCTCCGACATATCGATCGCCCCGTCGCGACCCACATAGTCGACGTTGAGGTCGAGCATGTGCGCCCCATCGCGGATCTGATCCTTCGCGATGTCGAGGCACTTCTCCCAGTCTGCGGAGAGCATCGCCTCACGGAAAGCCTTCGACCCGTTGGTGTTGGTGCGCTCACCGATCATCAGGATCGACGCGTCCTGCTCGAACGGCACCGCTGTGTACAGCGACGACACACCAGGCTCGTGCTCCGGTTCCCGCTTCGCCGGCCGAACTGCACGCACCGCCTCAGCGACCTGGCGAATGTGCTCCGGCGTAGTACCGCAGCACCCACCGACCAGGGTCAGCCCGAACTCGGACACGAACCCGGCGAGCGCCTCCGCGAGTTCACCGGGCTGCAGCGGGTACTCCGCACCGTTCTTGCCGAGCACGGGCAGCCCCGCATTCGGCATCACCGACACAGGCACCCGGGCATGCTGTGACAGATACCGCAGGTGCTCACTCATCTCGGCAGGACCGGTGGCGCAGTTGAGTCCGATCATGTCGATACCGAGCGGCTCGAGCGCTGTGAGCGCGGCTCCGATTTCGGAACCGAGCAGCATCGTCCCTGTGGTCTCCACCGTGACGTGGGCAATGATCGGGATCCGACGGCCGACCCGCTCCATCGCGCGGCGACTGCCGATGATCGCGGACTTCGCCTGCAGCAGGTCCTGGCAGGTTTCCACGAGGATTGCGTCGGCACCACCGTCGAGCATTCCGAGCGCGGCTTCACTGTAGGCGTCTCGCAATACGGCGAACGGCGCATGGCCGAGGGTGGGGAGTTTGGTGCCAGGACCCATCGAACCGAGCACCATCCGAGCTACACCGTCGGCAGAGGGCCCCATCTCGTCCGCGACCTCACGCGCGAGCCGGGTACCGCGCTCCGCGAGGTCACGAATGCGGTCGGCAATGTCGTAATCCGCGAGGTTGGGCAGGTTGCAGCCGAAAGTATTGGTCGAAACGATGTCGGCACCGGCTTCGAAGTACGCCCGGTGGATCCCCTTGATCACATCGGGACGAGTCTCGTTCAAGATCTCGTTGCACCCCTCCAGGCCGCGGAAGTCGTCGAGCGACAGATCCGCAGCCTGCAACATGGTGCCCATCGCCCCGTCTCCGATGACAACGCGCTGCTTCAACGCATCGAACAAGGCAGAGTTCAGTGGGGTGGACATGGCAACCAGAGTAGTGGGCGCACAAACCGCGCTCCGCCGTAGGCTGGACGGGTGAGTGCAAGTGAGTATCCTGAGACCCCGGAGCAGGCTGTTCCCGAATTCCGCAACCCGGTGCTCGTCGCCGCGTTCGAGGGATGGAACGACGCAGGCGACGCTGCGACCGGGGCTGTCGAGCATCTCGAACTGATCTGGGACGCCGAACCGTTCGCCGAGCTGGACTCCGAGGAGTACTACGACTACCAGGTCAACCGCCCCCAGGTGCGCCTCGTCGACGGCGTGACCCGGCAGATCGAGTGGCCCGCAACCCGCCTGTCCGCGTGCTCCCCGCCTGGGAGCGACCGCGACGTCGTGCTGCTGCGCGGCATCGAACCGAACATGCGCTGGCGCAGTTTCTGCGATGCGATCCTCGAACTCGTCGACGACCTGGGAATCCACACGGTCGTGGTGCTGGGTGCGCTCCTCGCCGACACCCCGCACACCCGCCCGGTACCGGTGACCGGCACGGCGTACAGCGCAGACGCGGCCAAGCAGTTCAATCTCGAGAAGTCGCGGTACGAAGGACCGACAGGCATCAACGGGGTTCTGCAGGACGCCTGCGTTCGCGCAGGCATCCCCGCCGTGTCCTTCTGGGCCGCTGTCCCTCACTACGTGTCGAATCCGCCCAACCCAAAAGCCACGGTCGCGTTGCTGCGACGCCTCGAAGACGTCCTCGACGTCGAGGTTCCGCTCGGTGAGCTTCCCGCGCTCGCCGAAGAATGGGAAGAGACGGTCACCTCGATGACCGAGGACGACGAGGACATCGCCGACTACGTCCGCGGCCTGGAGGAACGTGGTGACGCCGAGACCGACATCTCCGACGTGATTGCCAAGATCGACGGAGACGCCCTCGCGGCTGAATTCGAGCGATACCTCAAACGGAGAGGCCCCGGCGGGTTCGCTCAGTGAGCGGATATCGCGACTCGCTCCAGCGCGCAGCACTGTACGTCGGTGGCTTTCTCGGTCCGTTCGGTGGGGGCCTCGTCGTGTCGATGCTGCCCGAAATCGGGGAGGACACCGGGGTGTCTGCCGGAGTTGCCGCGACGACGGTCACCGCGTACCTGGGCGTGTTCGCCGTGTTCATGCTGTTCTCCGGAACCCTCGGCGCGCGCTGGGGCCGACTGCGGACTGTCCGTGCTGCCTACGTCGTGTACGCGTCGGTCTCGATTGCTGCGGCGCTCGCGCCGACATTCTCGCTGTTGATCGGCGCTCGCATGCTGCAGGGCGCGGGAAATGCTTTCACCACACCCCTGCTGCTCGCAGCCCTGGCTGCGATCACTCCACGCAAGTCCCTCGGGCGTGCGCTCGGCCTGTTCGGTGCGATGCAAGCGGCCGGACAGACGACAGCGCCGCTCATCGGCGGGCTCGCGGCGGAGGTGAATTGGCGGTGGGCGTTCGTCGTGCTCGCCGTCGCTGCGGTCGTCCTCGCTGTGATCGGTCTGCCCGACAGTATGGATGAAGCCGAGGAAGGTCCGGCTCGCCTTCGTGATGCTCTGCGTCCACGAGTGCTCCGAACGGGAGTTGTCGCTCTCCTCGGATTCGGCGCGCTCGGAGGACTGGGGTTTCTCCTGGCGTTCCGTGTCGAAGACGACTTCGGCCTCTCCCCTGCAGGTCGAGGTGCACTACTGACGGTGTTCGGTCTGGCAGGGATTCTCACAGCTCGTCGTGTGGGAACACTCATCGACCGGATCGGCGCTCACAGCTCGGTGCTCATCGGTGCGGTCTCCGGCGCCGCCCTGCTTGTCGCGGCAGGGACGTTGGGAAGCATCGGTGTCATCGCGGCAGTGTGGTTCGCCGCTGGTATTGCCTCACAGTGCGTTCTGGTCGCCGCGAACGCTGCGGTCCTCGGCGACTCGGGAGGAAATCGTGGTGGCGCGGTTTCGGTGGTTCTGGCGTTTCGCTTCGGCGGCGCTGCCCTGGCACCAGTTGCACTGACTCCGCTGTACGCCGCGCATCCCACAGCATCGTTCGTGGTTCCAGCGGTGCTGCTGGCAGTGGTTGCGCCCCTGATGATGCCGGCCGACCCCGGGCCGGCAGAGGAACACTGACGGCCCGGGCTCGTCGTTGTCAGTGGTGAGATTTACGCATGAAGACGGGGTGATTTCTGTTTATCCAGGTTTTCCGTATAGTTCGGAATACTTGCCGGTTGTCGCGATGGCTGTCTCTTGACGCAAGCGAGCGGGCCACTGTCGACCCGCGTCACCCTCATGCTTGCAGACGTCTGCCCCGGAGTCCCGAGATTCCCTGAGGGCTGCGAGTTCTGCTCCCCTACCGAACGTGGCTTCCGACGGGCCGCTACTGCCCTGCCGGAAGCGCGCGCAATGCCTTCACGGTCGCGTCGACAGCCCGCGCCGCCTCCGCCCCCTTGGTGACGAAGTGCCGCGTGAAGTAGTCGACGTGCTCCGAGTGCTCGTGGAAATGGTGCGGGGTGAGCACAACCGAGAAGACGGGAACATCGGTGTCCAGCTGCACGCGCATCAGACCGTCGATCACGGCCGTCGCCACGAAATCGTGCCTGTAGATTCCGCCGTCGACGACCAGGCCGGCCGCCACGATCGCGTCGTATCGGCCGGAGCGTGCGAGACGCTGAGCATGCAGAGGGATCTCGAATGCGCCCGGAACCTCGAAGAAATCCAGCGAGTCCTTGGTGTACCCCAGCTCGACGATCTCGTCGGTGAAGCCGTCCTTTGCCTGGTCGACGATAGTGCGATGCCATGTGGCCTGGATGAATGCGATTCGGCGCGCGGTGTCACTCATGTCGATGAAGTTAGCGCATGCGCTTACTCGATCCTGCGGCTTGTGCCGATGTGATGTGGGCGACAGCACCGCAGATTTCGTTTAAATTCAGTATTCCGTCCCGTACAGACTGCTAGCGTGACGGATGTGACGCAACAGGACTCCTCCGATACGCCTGCAACTGCCGGGCCCAAGCCGGAACGGCCGATCGATATCTACCGCCGCGCGTCGGTCTGTCTCGAGGCGTGCTTGCCCCTCGGATGGACACTGTCCAGCGACAGGCCCCGCTCCCCCGAGGCGCCTCAACGATTGGTCGTCACCTCCCCCGAAGGCGAATCGGTGTCATTCGCGATCATCGCCTCCCGGGGGGTACTCAGCGGCGACATCGCGCGCATCACCGCCGAACTCTCCGACTCCGACCGCGGCTTCGTGTGCGCGCACTACCTGTCCGATCCCGTGCGCCGCCAGCTCGATCAACACGGGATCTCCTACGCAGACGCCACCGGAAATCTCACTCTGGTGGCATCTCGGCCCGCTGTGTGGGTACGCAATCGCGGAGCCGACGCGGATCCGTGGAGGGGCCCGGGCCGGCCCTCGGGCGTGCTGACCGGAGAACCGTCCGACCGGGTGGTTCGTGCCTTGGCCGACCACTCCGGCGAGATGACGGTGCCCGAACTCATCAAACTCTCCGGCGCGTCAACCGGGGCCACCTACCGCGTGGTCGAGGTGCTCGTCGAGCGCGAGCTCGTCCGACGCATCCCCCGCGGCAGCATCACCGAAGTGCGATGGGAACAGATGCTGCGTGCCTGGGCGACAGAACGGAAGATGTGCGCAACCCGGCGCTTCACCGCGCCGGACGGCCTCGAGATCGTCCGAAACCAACTCTCCGAGCGAATCGACCTCACCTACGCCCTCAGCGGTGTCGGCGCCACCGACTACGCACAATCCGATGTGCTCGAGCTGTACGCAGACGATCCCGACGACTTCGCCGGCGCGTTGGGCTTACGGCCCGTGGACCGCGGCGGCGACGTGGTAGTCGCGATTCCGTGGTCGTCGGTGGTGTTCGACCGCATGGATCGCTCGCGACCGCTGCGCAGTGTGGCGCCGTCGCACGTCTACGCAGACTTGCTGTCGGGCCCGTTCCGCAATCTGGAGGCGGCCGAACACGTGCGTGCACACCTGACCTCGGACGAAGCGCACTGGCGACGCCCCATTCACTGACCCACTCACCCGGTGCCTGTACGGTTCGAAGCAGTACCCGCACCACAGGAGGTTCGCCCGAGATGGATCCCGCATCGACGGTGGGGGACCTCCCGTCGGCGCTCGACTCGGCAGCACTGTCGCGCCGATTGGGCACACGCAAGCCCGCAGTCTTCCTCGACTACGACGGCGTGCTCACGCCTATCGTCGACAGGCCCGAGGATGCAGTCCTGTCGACCACCATGCGCAGTACAGTCCGTGCATTGGCCGACCGCTGCCCCGTCTGCATCGTCACCGGCCGCGACCGAGCAGTCGTCCAGCAATTGATGGGCATCGACGACCTGACCGTGGCGGGAAGCCACGGCTTCGACATCTGGAAGCCCGGCCAGGGTGCGATCTCCCCCGACTCCCTCGGTGATTTCACCGAGCTCGTCGCCGACACCACCGCCTCGTTGCGTGAACGGCTCGCCGACACGGACGGAGTGAGCCTCGAACCGAAGCGCGCTTCGGTGGCCGTGCACTACAGGAACGCCGGACCGCAGGCACGTCGACACACACATGATGTCGTCCATGCGTTGCTCGAGGAACTGCCGGATCGGCTCGAGTTGATTCCCGGGAAGATGGTGTACGAGCTGCGGCCCGCGGTCGACTGGAACAAGGGCAAGGCCGTCCTTCACCTGATCGATGTACTCGGCCTCGACTCCGACGACATCATCCCGATCTACCTCGGCGACGACATCACCGACGAGGATGCATTCACTGCTGTCCGCGGCACCGGAATCGGGATTCTCGTGGGCAGCCCCGACGATCCGGAGATGCAGGATCGGGTCACCGCAGCCGAATTCGGCCTCGCGTCGGTGGACGACGTGGCACGCTTCCTGTCCGAGTTGGGTTGTTGACAAGCAGGTAGCCGAGCGGCTCGATCGCCAGGAGGTAGTCCGTGTACGACCCCGAGTTCAGCCTCGAGTACGACGGGTTCGATCCCGAAGCGGAGGGCCTTCGGGAATCGATGACCTCGACCGGCAACGGCTACCTCTGTACCCGAGGCACCGCCGAGTGGGAGGACATGGGCGAGGTCCATTACCCGGGCACATACGCACATCGCTGCTACAACCGTGAGACGACGATCATGGGTGGGAGTCCCGTCCTCAACGAGGATCTGGTCAATCTCCCGAACTGGCTCGTTCTGAAACTGCGGATCGACGGTGAGGACGCGATCCGGCTGTCGAACGTCGACGTGCTGTCGTACCGGCATGTGTACGATATCCGGACTGCGACGGTCATCCGAGAACTACGCGTGCGCGACCGGAAGGGGCGCGAGACCTCGTTACGTAGCCGACGTTTCGTCAGTATGGCGCACTCGCACCAGGGTGCCCTGGAATGGACACTCACACCCGAGAACTGGTCGGGTCGCGTCGAGATCGTCTCGGCACTCGACGGCCGTGTGACCAACCGTGCGGTGGCCCGCTACCGCGATCTCGAAGGCCGTCACCTCGATCCTGTAGCGCCGCGCACATTCGGTCCGGACACGATCGCGCTGAAAGTGCAGATCCGGCAATCGGACATCTACATCGCACAGGCCGCGCGCACCCGAGTGTTCGTCGGCGATGCCGAACCCGCCGATGTCGAGCGCGACCTCTATCAGATGGAGGACTACATCCAGCAGGTCTTGGCGTTCGATGTTGCCGAGGGGAACGCGATCCGCGTCGAGAAGATCGTCTCGATGTTCACCTCGCGCGACGACGCGATCACCGAGCCGCTCGCCTCCGCAGGCCGACATGTACTGCGGTATCCGGATTTCGCCGGCGCCTATCTGGAGCACAGGGCGGCGTGGGACGAGCTGTGGGACATCTGCGATATCCGGCTACCGCGGGAGCCGCGGACCCAATTGCTGCTGAGACTGCACGTCGCGCATGTCCTGCAGGTGTGTTCGCGCCATACCTCTCGGCTGGATGCGGGTGTCCCTGCCCGCGGTCTCAACGGCGAAGCTTATCGCGGACATGTCTTCTGGGATGAGTTGTACGTGTATCCATTCCTCGATCTGAGGATTCCGGAGGTCACCAAGGGGCTGATCATGTACCGGTACCGGAGGTTGGCAGAAGCGCAGGCTGCAGCATCCGACGCCGGGTACCGGGGTGCGATGTACCCGTGGCAGAGCGGATCCGACGGGACGGAGGAGACTCAGCTCGTCCATCTCAATCCGCTGTCGGGTCAGTGGGATCCGGATCTGAGCCGTAACCAGCGGCACGTGAGTGCGGCGATCTTCTACAACGTGTGGAGGTACTACCAGGCAACCGACGATTTCGACTTCATCGCCGATCACGGGGCCGAGATGATGCTCGAGATCGCCCGGTTCTGGGCGTCGATCGCCGAGTACAACCCGGAGCGGGACCGTTTCGAGATCCACGGCGTGATGGGTCCCGACGAGTTCCATGAACGCCGACCTGATTCCGACGCACCGGGCCTGCCGAACAACGCGTACACGAACGTGATGGTGGCGTGGATCGCGGCCAAGGCGATCGAGATACTCGACCTCCTGTCGATGAGTCGGCAGACGGCGCTGCGTGCCACGTTGCGGGTGACGAATGAAGAACTGCAACGGTGGTCGGCGATGAGCCGGAAGATGTTCGTCCCATTTCACGATGGGGTGATCAGCCAATTCGAGGGCTACGAGAAGCTCGACGAGATCGACTGGGAGCATTACCGCGCCTCGTATCCGAACATTCAGCGGATGGATCGGATCCTGCGGGCCGAGGGGCTCGACCCCAATCGGTACAAGGTGTCGAAGCAGGCCGATGCGGTGATGCTGTTCTTCCTGTTCGACGACCACGAGTTGCGGTCGATCTTCGATCGTCTCGGATACGAGTACGACCGTGATCTGGTGCGGCGCACGGTCGAATACTACGACGAACGCACCTCGCACGGATCCACGCTCAGTTTCGTCGCGTACGCGGGTGTGTTGGCAGGGTTCGATCCCGAATCCTCCTGGGAGCGGTTCAAGGTGGCACTCGAAAGCGATGTGAGCGACCTGCAGGGCGGTACCACCAAGGAGGGCATCCACATGGGGGTGATGGCCGGAACTCTGGATCTGGTGCAGCGCTATTTCGTCGGTGCCCGGATCTACGGCGGTGTGCTGGTGTTCCGACCGCGGTTGCTTCCCCATCTCGATGGGGTGTCGTTCTCGATGCGGTATCGGGGCACTCCGCTGCGGGTACAGATCTCCGGCGAGACATTGTCGGTGTGTGCACAAGTCGAAGGTTTCCGGGTGCCGGTGCGGGTGGGCGTGAACGGAGAGTCCGTGCAACTCGGCGCTGGACAGTCGCACGAGTTCCACATTCCACCGACTCCCCTGCCGACCTGACAGACATCCCGGAGAGACGAGGAGGCGAGCACTGTGACCGGTGACGTGTCGTCGCGTGCCCCCGGGTTCGCCGGGGTGATTTTCGATGTCGATGGGGTGCTTGTCGATTCACCGCACGAGCAGGCATGGCGGGAGTCGTTGGCCCAGCTCATGACAGGGCCGTGGCGCGATGTGGCCGGGCGTACGACGTGGACTCCGGAAGGGTTCACCTCGCGGGTGTACCGCGAGGTGTTGTCGGGAAAGCCCCGGCACGCGGGCGCGTTGGCGTGCCTCGAGCACTTCCTGGTCCCGGATGCCCGACGGCGGGAGCCCGAATATTCCGAGCGCAAACAGGCGATGCTGCTCGAGATGATCGAGGCGGGCCGCTTCGATGCGTACGGGGACGGGGTCCGGTTCGTGCTGGCCGTGCGGGCGGCCGGTATCCCGGTGGCGGCCGCGTCGTCGTCGAAGAACGCACACCGGTTCCTCCGTGCAATCCGATTGCAGGACTTCGGGGCGGGCGGCGGGGCGTTGCTCGACGTGTTCGACGCCGACCTGTCGGGCCACGATTTCGCGCGGGGTAAGCCGGACCCGGAGATCTTTCTCACCGCAGCGGACGAACTCGGAGTGCCGCCGGAGCGGTGTGTGGTGGTCGAAGACGCGGTCAGTGGTGTGCAGGCCGCGAAGGCAGGCGCGATGGTCGCGCTGGGTGTGGCGCGCGCAGGCGACGAGCACGAGTTGGCACAGGCCGGTGCGGATCTTGTCGTGACGTCCCTCGATGAGGTGGATCGGGAGGCATTCGTCGCCGGACGGCTGGTGCAGCGCGCACATTGACTCGGTGGGGTCAGCGGTCGAGGCCGTGCCAGCGCCAGTCGGCGATCTCGGGCATGTCCTCGCCGTGCTCCCGGATGTACTGCCGGTGTCTGATCAGCGTGTTCTTCAGATGTTCGCGGGCGTAGGCGGCCCCTGGGCGGAGGCGTTCGACACGGTCGATGACGTCCAGTGCCAGATCGAATCGGTCGATTCTGTTGAGGACACACATGTCGAACGGGGTTGTCGTGGTGCCTTCTTCGATGTATCCGCGCACGTGGATGTTGTCGTGGTTGCGGCGGCGGTAGGTGAGCCGGTGGATGAGCCAGGGGTACCCGTGGTACGCGAACACGATGGGTGTGTCGGTGGTGAACAGGGCATCGAAGTCGGCATCGGGTAGCCCATGAGGGTGTTCTCGGTCGTCCTGCAGACGCATCAGGTCTACGACGTTGACCACCCGGATCCGCAGGTCGGGGAACAATTCGTGGAGGATCTCCACGGCGGCGAGAGTTTCCATGGTGGGGACGTCGCCCGCGCAGCCGAGTACGACGTCGGGTTCTGCACCGCGGTCGGTACCGGCCCACTCCCAGATCCCGATTCCTTTGGTGCAGTGAACGATGGCTTCGCCGATGGAGAGGTATTGCGGTTGTGGTTGTTTCCCGGCGACGACGACGTTGATGTACTGGCGGGTGCGCAGGCAGTGGTCGGTGACCGAGAGCAAGGTGTTGGCGTCGGGCGGGAGGTAGACGCGGATCACCTCGGACTTCTTGTTGACGACGTGGTCGATGAATCCGGGGTCCTGGTGGGAGAACCCGTTGTGGTCCTGCCGCCACACATGCGAGGTGAGGAGGTAGTTGAGGGACGGTATGGGACGACGCCAGTGGATCCGGTTGGTGGTGCGAAGCCATTTGGCATGCTGGTTGACCATCGAGTCCACGATGTGCACGAACGCCTCGTAGCAGGAGAACACACCGTGACGTCCGGTCAGCAGGTATCCCTCGAGCCAGCCCTGACACGTGTGCTCCGAGAGGATCTCCATGACCCGGCCGTCGGGCGCGAGGTGTTCGTCGGTCGGCAGGATCTCGGCGTTCCAGGCGCGGTCGGTGACGTCGAGCACGTCGTCCAGCCGGTTCGAGTTGTGTTCGTCGGGAGCGACCATGCGGAAGGTTGTCGGATTGTCGCGCATGACATCCCGGAGGAAGGTGCCCAGGATTCGTGTGGATTCGGCGAAATCGTATCCGGGACGATCGATGGTCACCGCGTGGTCGCGGAAATCCGGTAGTGCGAGATCCTGGATGGTGGGGCCGCCATTGGCGTGCGGATTGGCGCTCATGCGTCGAGACCCTGCGGGGTTCAGGGCGCGCAGGGCCTCCATTGGTGTCCCGTTGTCGTCGAACAGCTCGTCCGGGCGGTAGCTGCGCAGCCACCGTTCGAGAATGTCACGGTGCTCGTCGTCGTCGCGGGCGTGCGCGAACGGCACCTGATGGGACCGCCAGGTGCCCTCGATCGGGAGCCCGTCCACTTCGACCGGTCCGGTCCAGCCCTTCGGAGAACGCAGCACGATCATCGGCCAGGCAGGTCGGTCACTGCTACCGGACAGCCTGGTTTCCTGCTGGATCTCGGTGATGCGGTCGAGGCTGCGGTCGAGCGCGTCGGCGAAGTGCCGGTGCATATATTCCGGGTCGTGTCCCGAGACGATGATCGGGTCGTGTCCGTATCCTCGGAGCAGCGACTCGAGTTCGTCGGCGCCGATGCGGTCCAGCAGCGTGGGATTGGCGATCTTGTATCCGTTGAGGTGCAGGATCGGGAGCACGGCGCCGTCGCGGCGAGGATCGACGAATTTGTTGGAGTGCCAGCTCGCGGCGAGCGGGCCGGTCTCGGCTTCGCCGTCGCCGATCACTGCTGCGACCACGAGGTCAGGGTTGTCGAATGCGGCACCGTAGGCGTGGGAGAGCGAGTATCCGAGTTCTCCGCCCTCGTGGATGGACCCGGGGGTCTCCGGGGCGACATGGCTGGGTATGCCGCCGGGGAACGAGAACTGGGTGAACAAGCGGCGCATGCCGGTTTCGTCCTGGGAGACGTCGGGGTAGAACTCGCTGTATGTTCCTTCGAGCCACGCTGCCGCGACCGGTCCGGGCCCACCGTGGCCCGGTCCCATGATGTACATCATGTCGAGGTCCCGGGCGAGGATCGCGCGGTTCAGATGCGCGTAGACGAAATTGAGCCCCGGTGTGGTGCCCCAGTGTCCGAGGAGGCGCGGTTTGATGTGCTCCGCGCGTAGCGGCTCGCGTAGCAGCGGGTTGTCCATGAGATAGATCTGCCCAACGGACAGGTAGTTCGCGGCGCGCCACCACGCGTCGAGGTCGTGGACGTCTTCGTCCGACAGCGTGGTGGGTTCGGCGGAGGTCGCGGGTTCAGGGGAATCGGGCATCTGCATCGGGCTCCTCGTCTCGACAGCGACCGATCGTGACCTGGTGCTGCACGATCGGCTCATGCGCGTAGCCGCTGCGTGAACGGTACCCACCGCACAGGCGTTGCACTCGTCGATCTCGAATTCGAGGGTGGAGTGGCCGTGGTCCGAGGGGCTCAGAGTCCGAGGCGGGTGACTGCGTTGGCGACCAGACCGGCGTGCTGTCTGCTGTAGAGCGCGACCATGCGCTCGTCGGCGTGCCCGGTCTGGGTCATGATCGTCTGGGTGGTGGCTCCGCCGCGGACGGCCTGGGTGACGAATCCGGCGCGCAGACTGTGCCCGCCGAGGGTCGCAACGAGTTCGTCGCTGAATCCTGCACGGCGGGCGCGCCGTTGGATCATCGAGTGAACCGATTGTCCGGAGAGTGCTGCGGCGCCGAGCGACCCGGTGCGGTGCACCGGGCGGAACAGCGCGCGGTTGCCGACGGGTGTCGGTCCTGCGGCCAGGCCTCGGCAGCAGTGCTGCACCGGGCCGTCGTCCCCGTGCTCGAGTAGCGCCGCGACGGCAGGCCTGCCGCCGTCGTCCCAGGTGTCGAGGACTTCGCGCCAGCGCCGATACGCGCACACCGGGCACGTGTGCGGGTCCTGGCCGTGCGGAAGAGTGACTGTGCGACCGCGCGCCGCGCGATCGGTCTTGGACTGCCTGATTGTGACGTAGAGTCCGTCGGCCCGGTGTGGGACGACATCGGCGACGGTGAGGGCGGTCATCTCGGAGCGGCGCAGTGCCCCGGCGAGACCCATGAGCAGTAGTGCGGCGTCGCGACGTTCGGCGACGCGTTCGGCCCATCCGGCAGTCGCCGCGTCGACGCGCATGTGGGTGAGGATCGTGCGGATGTCGTCGGTGAGCAGCGGGGTGCGGCGTGCAGGCGGGGTGGCGCGGTCGCGGCGGATGCCCCGGAGGAGTTCGCGGACCGATTCGTGCTGCCCCGGTTTCGGGTATCCGGCGAGAGAGTGCATCTTGTTGATGGTCGAGACCCACCGGGACAGCGTCGACGGTGCGTAGGCGTAGCGGCCGTCGGCGCGGACCTCGACCGATTTCTCGGTGACGAACCAGGAAATCTGCTCGGGTGTTGCCGGGAGCGGGGTGTGCCCGGTGGTCACGCACCAGCGGGTGTAGGTCTCCCAGTCCGTCAGTTGCGCGGCGCGGGTGTTGTCCGAGGCGGCTTTGTCCCGGAGCCGGCGCATTGCGTCGGTGATGGTGTCGGGTGGTTGCGGGATGTGGTGAGCGAGCGGTGTCGGGGTGACGACGTCGGGGACGCGTTCGGTGCTCATGCGATCGGCCGGGCGTCGTTGGTTTGTTGTACGCGCAGGTCGCGGGCCAGGTGGTCGCGTTGTTCGATGACGAGGCGACGCAGTGCGCCAGGGGCGTCGGTGTTCGCTGCGAGCCATGCGTCGACCTGGTCGAGGGTGTCGGCTGCGGGGAACAGTCCCAGAACGATGCGGCGGGCGATCTCGATGCTGCGTTCGGACCAGGTGTCGCGCAGGATCGCGAAGTAGTCGCTGTCGTAAGGCCCGGTGAGGTCGCGTCGCGCACCGGTGCGGAAGCCTGCGATGGTGGCGTCGAGGTGGTCGTTGGTGAGTGCGTGGTCGGCGCAGATCGCCGCCCACGCGTGGGCTTTGACCTCTGCGCGGGGGCGCGCGGTCATGGCCCGTAGGTGCGCGGTCCGGCCGGTCGCGGTGTCGTCGCGACGCAGTTCGTCGTCGAGGTCGGGCTTGTCGGCGTATCCGGTGGCGGTCAACGCCGTCCACCAGGACCACCGCAGGTCGGCGTCGAGTGCGAGCCCGGGCGGCACGGGTGAGGCGCCGTCCAGCATTGCCCGGAGTTCGGTGGCGCGATGGGCGTCCATGGCGGCGGCAGCGCCGACCGCGCGGGCGAAGGCGAGCTGGGCGCCGCTGCCGGGTTCGGCACTACCGAGTCCGTGCCACACTGCGTCGAGCCACGCGACGCGCGCCTGTGGTCGGGCCGGGGCGGGAAGATAGTGCTCGATGGCGGCGGGCGCGTTGGCGAGGACCGCGGTGAGCAGCGAGAGGTTCGCCTCGTTCGTCGAGAAGCGGCTCACCATGCCGATGTAGCGGGTGGCTGCAAGTTCGCCGTCGCGGGTGGCGTTCCACAGCGCCGACCAGATCAGGCCACGTGCAAGAGGGTCGCGGACCCGATCGAGTGAGAATTCGACGGTGGTCAGTGAGCGTTCGTCGAGGCGGATCTTGGCGTAGGTGAGGTCGTCGTCGTTGAGCAGGATCAGGGGTGCGTCGGGGAGTTCGATGCGGGTGCGGACGTCAACGGCGTCGATCTCGACGCGGTGGGTGCGGACGAGGTCGCCTACGGGGTTGTGGTCGTAGCAGCCGACGGCGATCCGGTGTGGTCGCGGATCGGTCTGCACGATGTCGTGATGACCGTTGCCGGTGTGTTCGAGGGTCAGGGTCGAGACTCCGGAGGTCTGCAGCCAGGCGCGGGTCCATTCGGTGAGGTCGCGACCGGAGGTGCTCGACAGTTCGGTGAGGAGGTCGTCGAGCGTGGTGTTGCCGTACGCGTGTGCGTGGAAGTAACGGCGGGCACCCTCGAAGAAGGCGTCGCGGCCGACATAGGCGACGAGTTGTTTGAGGACGCTGGCGCCTTTGGCGTAGGTGATGCCGTCGAAGTTGAGTTTGGCGGCTTCGAGGTCGACGATGTCGGCGACGATCGGATGGGTGGTGGGGAGTTGGTCCTGCAGGTATGCCCATGCCTTGCGGCGGTTGGCAAAGGCGACCCAGGCATCGGTGTACTTCGTTGCTTCGGCGCTGACGAGGGAGCCCATGTAGTCCGCGAAGCTTTCCTTGAGCCACAGATCGTCCCACCATTTCATGGTGACGAGGTCGCCGAACCACATGTGTGCCATCTCGTGCAGGATCGTGTTGGCGCGGGCCTGGTACTGGGCTTCGGTGGCGGCGCCGCGGAAGACGTAGGCCTCGGTGAACGTGACGCAGCCGGGGTTCTCCATGGCTCCGAGGTTGTATTCGGGAACGAACACCTGGTCGTATTTGCCGAATGGATACGGATAGTCGAAGTGCTCGGCGTAGAAGTCGAGGCCCTCGGTGGTGACCTGGAGGATCTCGTCGGCGTCGAGGTGTTCTGCGAGCGAGGCGCGGCACAGCACCCGCAGCGGCACGGTGAGCTCTCCTCTGCTCCAGGTCGAGTCGACGCGGTGGTACGGCCCGGCAACGATGGCCGTGATGTAGGTGGAGATGGGCAGGGTCGGGGCGAACGTCACGGTCTGGTTGTCGCCGCCCCGCTGGCGGTGATCGACGGCCTGGTTCGAGATGACCTGCCAGTGGGCGGGTGCGGTGACCACGAACGTGTAGGTGCCCTTGAGGTCGGGTTGTTCGAAGCAGGCGAACACGCGGCGCGCGTCGGCCGGTTCGTATTGGGTGTAGAGGTAGGTTTCGCCGTCGACGGGGTCGAGGAAGCGGTGTAGCCCCTCCCCCGATCTGCTGTAGCGGCCGGTGGCGACGATGGTGACGACGTTGATCTCGCGGAGTCCGCTGATGGTGATTCGTGCGCCGTCGTAGACGACGGGGATCAGGTCGCCGTTGACCGTCACTGATTCGACGGAGTCGCCGAGGAAATCGAGCCACGATTCCGGTGCGGAGGCGGTGAACTCGACGGTGGTCACCGTGGGGAATCCGGTGCGGTCCGGGTCGACGGCACCGCGGAGGTCGAGTTCGACGTGGTAGGAGTGCACGTCGAGAGCGCGGGCGCGCGCGGAAGTTTCAACTCGGGACAGGTTGGCGGAACTCACGGATCCGATCCTGCCATTGCGGCGGCGATTTCTGGCCGGCTCCGGTCGGTATGCGTGTGTCGGCGGGTGCGCTTGTGCCTATCGGCGGGTCAGGGTCGTCCAGTCGAGGTCGAGTTCTCCGAGGAGCAGATCCTGCTCGTCAGCAAGCGGTTCGGACAGTGGAAGCCGCACGAAACGGCAGGCGAACCGCAGTCCTGCGTCGGTGTCGTTGCCACGGACCGTGTGGATCCAGGTGTCCGGGGCATGATCGGGGGCCCGGAGATGGAGGACGTGGGTGTGCCGGGGTTGCCCGGTGACCGGGTGCGGTCGGTGATCGATACCGGCCGTCCCGATCACCGTGCACAGCGCGAGGCCGGTCTCTTCGGTGACTTCGCGGAGCGCGGCAGCGTGGGGGTCTTCCCCTGTGTGGATGCCTCCGGCGGGGATCTGAGTGCCCGCATCGGGGATACCGACGTGGTCGAACACGAGCAGTTCGGGTCCTGTGTGGTCACGGATCACGTAGGCGGCGATGCGTTTTCGGAGTGTCTGCACCCGGTCAGTATTCAGGTCTCGACCCTGCCCGTGTTCCAGGGGACTGCGCCCGTGTTCCGGAGGACTGCGTCAGGCGCCGAGTACGTCGGCCAGCTTGGTAGTGGGTCGGCCGATGAGTCGGCGCAGATCATGACCATCGGTGTCGAGGGCGCCTGCGGCGATTCCGGCATCGGAGTCGGCGAGGACCTGTGCAAACGGTGCCGGCACTCCGGCACCCTCGAGCACTGCGGCGTACTCGGCCTGCGACAGGTCCTTGTAGGTGACCTCGGTGCCGAGGACGCGGGAGAGCACGTCGGCGATGTCGCTGTAGGTGAGGTGTTCGTCGCCGCCGAGTTCGTAGGTGACGCCGTTGTGGCCGTCGGTGGTAAAGACAGCTGCGGCCGCCTCGGCGAAATCCTTGCGGGCGGCGCCGGCGAGGCGGCCGGTGCCTGCCGCACCGAACAGTGCGCCGGTGGCCTTGGCGGTGTCGACGGCCGATTCGTAGTTCTCCCAGTACCACCCGTTACGCAGGAGCGTGTGGGCTAGCCCGGACTCGGCGAGCAGTTTCTCGGTGGCCTCGTGCTCGGCGGCGAGCGCCAGAGGAGAGGTGTCCGCTGCGAGGATCGAGGTGTAGGCGATGGATCCGACTCCAGCGGCTTGTGCGGCCTCGATGATATTGGTGTGCTGCGGCAGTCGCTGGCCGACCTCGCTACCGGAGATGAGGAACAGCTTGTCGACGCCGGTGAGTGCCTCGCGTAGTGCAGCGGGGTCGGCGTAGTCGGCGGCGCGAACCTGGACACCGGCGGCAGCGAGATCGGCGGCCTTGGCGGTGTCACGGACGATCGCGACGATGTCACCGGCGGGGATGCCGCGTTCCTGCAGGGCTGCGATGGTCAGACGGCCGAGGTGTCCGGCTGCTCCGGTGACGGCGATGGTCATGTGTCTCCTCCGGTTGAGTTCGCACGCCGAGGCGCTCGAACCATTGATGCTTCAACTGTCCCCCATTTATACACTTACCTTTCTATAGCGCAATAATTTCGGTAGCTCTTCCTGATGGTTCGCGAGGTAAAGTGGATAGCCATGAGCACCGCCGACCTTCCCGAAGCCAATGTTTTCGCGCGAGACTGCGCGTCCAGGCCGGTGCTTCAGAACATCACCGGGCGCTGGGGCGCCTTGGTGCTCGCAGCACTCGCCGACGACACCCACCGCTTCTCCGAACTGCGCCGTCATGTCGACGGCATCAGCGAACGGATGCTCTCGCAGACCCTGCAGACCCTCGAACGTGACGGCCTCGTACACCGCGAGGTGCTCACGACCATCCCCCCGCACGTCGAGTATTCGCTCACCGGGCTGGGACACCGGATCGTCACGCCGCTGCTCGCCCTCCTGTCTCTCGTTGAGGTCAGCGTGCCGGAGATCATCGCGGCGCAGATCGAACATGATCGCAGCCGCTGAGCGTCCGCACCTCGTGCGACGGCAGTTCGCGACCCACACCGGAGACCTGCGCATGCACGACCGTGACTTTCCTTGTCGGATACCGGGATCTGCTCGCTTGTCATATCCGCTCGGAGAGGATCTCGACGTACCCGTCCGTTCCGTTGACACGAATCCGCTGCCCGTCGCGGATCGAGACGGTGGCATCCGGAACCGCGACAACAGCGGGCAGTCCGTACTCCCTCGCGATCACCGCACCGTGGGTCATCAGTCCACCTACCTCGGTGACCAGACCCGTGATAGCGACGAACAGCGGCGTCCAACTCGGGTCGGTGTAGGCGGTCACCAGGATGTCGCCCGGTTCGAGGTCGGCCTGCCCGATGTCGGAGACCACGCGGGCGCGTCCTTCGACGACCCCGGTGGACACCGCCAGGCCGGGAAGCGCACCGGCGGGTAGATCCTCGCGGCGGTACTCACCGGTGACGATCTCACCGTCCGAGGTGAGCACGCGTGGCGGTGTGAGCATTCGGAAGGCACGGAACTCCTCTTCTCGTTCACAGAGGAGTTCGGCGGAGGCGTGTTGTGTACGCACAACCTCACGGAGTTCGTCGAAGCGCAGGTAGAAGATGTCGTCTGCTCGCCGAAGCACCCCGGCCTCGACGAGGCGTTCGGCCTCGCCCAGGAGCGCTTGTTTGTAGACAAAGTAGCGGCAGACCATTGCGTACTTCGGATATTCACGGTATCCGGCGTAGGTGCGGACGCGGTCGATCACGGCCTTGGTTTCGTCCGCTTTGCGGTGCCCGTCGGGAAGGGCACGGAGCCGTTCGAGTACCTCGTGTTCCTTCTGTCGCGCCGTGCGCAGTCCGTCGTCGAAGCGTCGCCGGGCGGCACCCGGTTCGAAGTTCGCGATGTTGCCGAGGATGGTCGGGACGAGTGCGGTGGGGTGCTCGCGCCACCGTGGCCTGGTGATGTCGATCTCGCCGACGCAGCGCATCCCGTACTTGTCGAGGTACGAGTCGAGGGCGTCGCGGGCTTCCCCTCCGCCGGGAACTGTGGCCAATGCGTCGAGGAACTGCGCGTCGCCGAGACCTGCGCCCTCGACACTATGGAGGAATGCGACGACCTCGGGGTGGGGCCGGATCGCGTCGGCAACATCGAGCAGCTCGAGACCCATTTCGGAGGTGATGTTGTGGGGGACGGATTGTGTCAGGGCGTCGACGGCATTCTCCTCTCCCAACCACTCGTCGAGATGCTCACGCAACCACATTGCGCCGTCCAAGGAAGCCATGATCGCTCGAGAGCTCTTCGGTGCGAAGAGGATTCGGCGCAGCTCCAGGATGTCTGCGTCGATGAAGTCGAGGAGTGCAAGCCCGGTTCGGGTTCGGATGTCACGGGCCAGCACCGAGGTGGAGGCTTCGCTGTCTGCGATCAGTTCGGTGACGAGCGCGTCGTCGGTCTCGATCGGGGCATGCGGGGCGCCGGCAGCCGAGCTCCGGTCGGTCGGTACATCCGGGCGGGTACGAACGAAGCCGCGTTCGACGATGGCCTTCAGTGCGTCGCCGACGAGCGGTTCGGAGCTGCCGAGGGCCGCGATCAGGCCTGCACTCGCCGTGGGCGATGCGAGTCGGTCGGTGACGTCGACGAACAGCCGGCCCCCTGAATCGCGCATGGGTGCCGTACTCGTCATCTGCCAGACGGAGAGCCCCAGCGGTTTGATGGCGTCGGTCATCATCTGCTGGTGTCCGACCGACACATACACCCGGTTCGCGTCGTCGGGAGCCCCGGGAATCGGGAACAGTGTGGTGATGGGCCGGCTCTGGACGATCCGGAATTCATCGTCGACGAGGCACCATTCGATGTCCTGGGGTCGCCCGAAGTGGGTTTCGATGTCGCGGCCGAGCTGCGCGAGTCGTAATGCCTGCTCGTCGGCCAGTACCGGCCGGATCTGCTCTTCCGATTCGAGGATGCGGGTTCTCGTGCCTCCGGCCGGATCTGCCTCGACGGCGAGTTCTTTTGTCGCCACAGATCTGTCGGTGACGTTGCCGTCACGCACCTTGTAGACGTCTGCCTCGACGAGACCGGAGACCAGGGCCTCACCGAATCCGTATCCGGCGTCGATGCAGACGACGGTGCGATCGCAGGTGAGCGGATCGGCGGTGAACAGGATCCCAGAGGCCTGCGCGAATGCCATGCGCTGGACGATGACCGCCATGTGGACCGCGCGGTGGTCGTACCCGTTCCGTAGCCGGTAGGTGACGGACCGTTCGGTGAACAGCGAGGCCCAGCACCGGCTGACGTGTCGAAGGATCTCCACCGATCCGGTGATGTTGAGGTAGGTGTCCTGCTGACCGGCGAAGGAGGCGTCAGGCAGGTCCTCGGCGGTTGCGCTCGAGCGGATGGCATACGCGCCGTGTGCACCGAGCGCAGCGTGTGCGTCGGTGATCGTCACGGCCACGTCGTCGGGGATCGGGCACTGTTCGATCGCGCGACGGATGTCCGCGCTCGTTGCGCTGATCCGCTCGCGGTCGTGGTGGTCCAGTCCCGCGATCCGGTCGATCAACGCGTCGAGCCGGGGTGCGGCGGTGACGATCCGCTGGAAGGCGTCCGTCGTCACGCAGAAGCCGTCCGGCACGTGTGTGCCCGGGATGCGCGACAGTTCACCGAGGTTCGCGCCTTTACCTCCTACCCGTGCGATATCTGTGCGGTCGATCTCGTCGAAGCCCAGCACGTAGTCCATTCGCTGCTCCTGACCTGTGGTGTCGGCATGTGAGAGGCGAGTATGGACCAATTTTCGGGGCCTCATGAGCGGCATCGATCGTGTATAACGTGAAAGGGGGGCGGAGAAGTCTCGCACGCTTGCCGCAGCCGAAGTCGTCGGCTGCGAGTTGGTGTCCATTCCGATGGTTCGTGACGGATAGTTCGGTACACCAACCGTCATTTCCGACGCCGAACGGGTCGCAGCTACGCGGGTCGGGGTGCGCGAAGTCGGTCGACGATGATGCTGCGGGCGGCTCGGCCTTCGGGTGTGGGGGTCAGCGGGTAGACATGCAGCAGCCCGTCGCCCGGATGATAGTCGACCTCGATCCCTTCTGCCGTCGCCTTGTCCACGAGCAGCCGGGTGTCTGGATAGATGATGTCGCGGGTTCCGATGAACACGGTGAGAGGGCCGAGTCCGTGCAGGTCGGCGGCGAGTGGGCTCACCCATGGGTGATCGAGGGCGAGATCGCGGCGCCAGTGGTCGATGAATACGCGGGTGCCCTCGCGGGCGAGCCATGGATCGGTGGGTTGGACGATGTCGATCTCGGGGTTGGACAGGGACAGATCGAGTGCCGCCGAGATGAGAACCGTTCGCGGCAGTGTCAGGGCGTGCTCATCGCGGAGGGCGATCGCCGCCGAGAGCGCGATCTGCCCGCCCGCGGAATCACCGGCGATGCACGCGGTGCCGTACCGGTCGTGATTGGTCCGGACGAGGTCGGCGATCATGGGGACGACCTGCCCGGCGGTACCGAACGGCACCAGGGGGTAGATCGGCACGGTGACGGTGGTCTGCGCGACCGCGGCGATCTGCGCCGCGAGATGCCAATGCTGCGAGACGATTTCGTTGACCCATCCCCCGCCGTGGACGTAGACGGTACTTCCGTGCGGCGTTCCTGAGATGGGGGCGATCGTGTAGATGGGCCACTGTCCGCTGCGGTCGAGCGTCACGGTTACGTCGCGCCGCAATCGTGCCGGCGGGCCGTAGGGCCGCGGGCGGAGCGAGACTTCCGTCAGGTGTGCGCGTGCGGTCACCGGATCGAGGTAGTTGCGGTTTCGGCGCATCGCTTTGATGACCGTGGGCAGGAGACGACTCGGTACGCTCGGCAATGCGTCCTCCAGTGTTCGGCGGTGGAACCCGGCCCGGCCGTCGGGTCGCGCTCGGTGTTGGAGCCCACTCTAGGTCCGGATCCGTGCGTGTCGGGGCAGGCAGGCACACCTCGGGCACCGTGTACTTCGACCTCCGCGGCAGTCCCGGTGGGATTCAGCCGGTGGCGCACGCGGGCGCTGGCACGTCCTCGAACAGCGGCGCTCCGATCGGCGTGAGGTACACGACGTCGAGGACCACCGGCACTGTGCCGATATTGCGGCCGACATGCATGTGGTCGGCTCCTGCAGGTTCGTCGATCACCTCTCCTGCGTTGTAGATCACCGGCTCGCAATCCGCTCCGGGATGTGTGAGTGTGCCGGACCGGACGATGCCGAGGACGGGTCCGTCGTGATAGTGCCACCCTGTGGTTCCGCCCGGATCGATGGTGATCTCTCGCGCTACGGCGTGCACCCCGTCGGGCACGAACGGCAGCAGGTTCGGGGGGATCTCGATGTCCACCCACGTCACGCCCGACAGTCCCTCACTCGGCGTGGCGTGCGCCCACCCGGGCACCACGACGGATCCGGCGAGCACCATGGCCGCGAGCACACTACGCAGGGGCCGTCTCATGGTCACGGAGGTTACCGCTCGCGCGCCCCGGTCACAGGGGCGAACGCGCATACTGGTCGCCGACACGGACCGTGGGTGATGCGAGACCGAGGGCGCCGTCCGCCTACCCTGTCACGGTGAACGAAACAGGTCGATCCCGCGTCGGAGCGGTCGAGGACGCGCTGGTGCGGGACGACCGGCTGCGGTTGTTCTCGTTCGCGACCGCAGAGAAGCGCACCCATTATCTGTGGGTTCTGCGGGCATTCGACCACGCGCGCGGCAACTACACGGTGCTTCTGCACGCCGGGGAGGTCGAGACCGTTCTGAGCCGCATCGTCGCGGACGGCACCGGCGACGTTCCCGGCGCCTCGGACATTCCGGCGCTGCTCGAGCAGCTCCACAACTGGGGTGTGCTCGAACGTAGCTACGACGGTACCCGGGCTGCCACGCTCGCCGAATACCGCAATCGTCATTACGTCTACCAGTTCGGGCAGGCCGGTTACCGGGCGTTCCGTGCGGTCGAGGATGTGCTCTCGGCGCGCGGGGAGGACGTGTCGTTGTCACGGTTGGCACTGGCGGATCTGCTCGCCGACCTTACCGAACTCGCCGACGCGAACGCCGCAGGCGACGGTGAACTCGTCTATCGCAAGCTGAGCCGGCTCGATGCGACGCTGTCGGACATGGCCGAGCGCGCCGCCCGGTTCTATCTGGTGCTCGGCGATCTGGTGCGCACCACCGAGATCACCCCTGAGCTTTTCCTCGACCAGAAGGACGCGCTGCTCACCCACATGCGCGAGTTCAGTTCCGATCTTGCCCGCTACGCCCCGAAGCTCACCGCCGCCCTCGACCGGGTGCACGCCACCGGCGCCGAGACCCTGCCGACGCTCGCGGCACAGCACGACGAGCGGGTGTTGCTCGCGCTCGAGGAACGCGAGGCCGACTGGCGGATGCGGTGGCGTGGGGTCGAGCATTGGTTCGTCGGTGTGGGGTCCTCGCCGAGCGAAGCGGAGCGGCTGCGCGGCGCGACGAGCAATGCGATCTCGGCGGTGTTGTCGCTGCTGCGGCGTCTGACCGAGCAACGACGTGGCGGTGTCAGCCGCGAATCGCAGTTGCGGCACCTGGCGGGATGGTTCGCGAACTCGCCCACCGAGGAGGCCGCGCACGCTCTGTTCGGGACCGTGTTCGACCTGGGACGGCCCCGGCATTTCTCGGTACCGCATGCCGACGCGGACGTCGTTCCGGTCACCCGGTCGTGGTGGGAGGCGCCGCCGGTGGAGATCGCGCGCACCCTTGCCGAGACGGGACGTCGGCCCGCCGCGGGTGCGCCCGGCCGGATCCAGCGCAATGACGCCGGCGTGCGCAGGTTGCGGGAGAAGCAACTCGAGACGCAGCGGCGTCGCGCGCACGCCGCGAAGTCGCTGGCGGTCGGTGGGGTGCGGGAGCGCGAGCTCTCGGAGCCGGAAACCGAGGTGTTGTTGGGTTTGCTGGATGCGGCGTTGTCTGCGCGGGTGCCGGTCAGTGGCCGGGTACGGCCGGATGAGCAGACGTCGGGGACTCAGAACGGGGTGAAGCTCACGTTGCGGCCGAGTGCGGAGTCGATGGTGGTGCGCACCGCGCGGGGCAGTCTGTATCTGGATCATCTGTCGGTGGAGGTGCAGTGAAGGCGCGGTCGATTGCGTCGGTCGATCTCGATTCGTATCAGCGTGCGGCGCGGCTGATCCTGACGCACCGTCTGGTGACGACGACGTTCCCGGACCGGTCGGCGTTGTCGTCGCTGCGCCGGTGGGCGACGGAGTTGCGTGAGGATCTGCTTGCGACGTTCGGGTATCGGCTCGAGGTCACCGAGACCACGGCGCGATTGTTCACGGTCGCCGATCGGCTCGATCCGGGTGCGGGGACGAGTACGGCGACGGATCGGCCGTTCGATCGTCGACGGTATGCGTATCTGGCGTTGGCGATCGCGGCGTTGGGGCGTGGTGGTGGTCAGATCACGTTGTCGGAGTTGGCCGATCACGTGGCGTCGGATGCGGGCCGGGTGGACGGGGTCGATCTCGATACCGGGCGCGCCGCAGACCGGGATGCGTTCGTCGATGCGGTGGCGTGGTTGACGGTGCGGGGTGCGTTGACGCTCGCCGATGGTGATGCGGGTGGCTGGGCGAGCGATCCGGGCCGCGGGGAAGCGCTCTACGACATCGATCGTGCCGTGGTCGCCGCGCTGTTCCGACCGCCGCGGGCGTTGCAGCATCTGACGTCGGTGCGGGCGCTGCTCGGATCGTCCGTGCCGCACGGCGACACCGGTGAGGTGCGGCGGCGGGTGCGCCGCGCGCTGGTGCAGAAGCCGGTGGTCTATGCCGAGGAATTGTCCGACGACGAAGCGTTGCAGTTGGCGTTGCCGCGCACCACCGATGAGGTGGAGTTGTTGACGGGTCTGGTGTGTGAGCGGAGGGCCGAAGGGGTGGCGCTGGTCGATACCTCAGGCCGGTTGTCGGATGTGCGGTTTCCGAACACGGGGACGGTCGCGCAGGTCGCGTTGCTTCTTGCCGGGGAGATCTGCGATCGGGTGTTGGATCCGGATGCTGCGTCGCCGGAGCGGATGCCGCTGCCTGCGGATGCTCACGATGCTCTGGTGGCGGCGATCGACGGCGCGATTCCGCGGTCGGGGTTGTTCACACCGCTGGCGTCCGCGACGCCGGGCGAGTTCATCGATCGGCTCGAGAGTGAGTCGGAGCGTGCGGTTGCGACGCATCCGCTGATCGAGGATTCGTGGATTGCGGGCACGATCGGGAGGCTCGTGCACACCTACGGGCGCACATTCGCCGCGCAGTGGCAGGCGGATCCGGCGGGGCTCGCGCGGGCGGCCACGGAGCGGCTCGAGCAGATGCGGCTGGTGGTGCGGACGGCCGGCGGGATCTTGGCGTTGCCTGCGCTGGCGCGGTTCCGCGGCGTGACGGTCAGTGTGCACAAGCGTGATCCGGAGATCGATCTGTTTCCCGATGCGTCGCCGATGGACGATCCGCCCGCGGCCGAGGCCGAATGCCCTGTACCTGATTCGATCGACACGGAGTTTTCATGAGCAGCGCCCGTTTCCGCCCGACGCGTGCGGGGATCATCAATCTGTGGGATTACCGCGATCAGGAGTTCTCGTTCGCGGATGGCCGCCTGGTGTTGCGCGGCCCGAACGGTTCCGGCAAGACGAAAGCCCTCGAGGTGCTGTTTCCGTTCGTGTTGGACGGGCGCATCGAGCCGCGGCGGCTCAATCCGTTCGCCGGTGAGGAACGCACCATGCGCTCGAATCTGCTGTATCAGGGGCAGGAGAGCGCGCATTCGTATGTGTGGATGGAGTTCGGTCGCGGGCAGCGTGACGACCCGGAATCGGTGACGGTCGGGATCGGGATGCGCGCGACGAAGGGCAACGACAAGGTCACGCGCTGGCATTTCGTGGTGGACGGCCGGGTCGGTGTCGACTTCTCTCTGCTCGACGACGAGGATCGGCCGCTGACGAAGAAGCAGCTGATCGAGCAGGTCGGCGCCGAGGCGATCACGGAGCGTCCGATCGAGTATCGGGCGGCGATAGATGCGCGGATGTTCGGGCTCGGTGCGCAGCGCTACGACCAGCTGATCAATCTGATCCTGACGTTGCGGCGCCCGCAGCTGGCGAAGAATCTCGATCCGAAGGGCCTGTCGCAGGCGTTGACCGATGGGTTGCGGCCGCTCGACGACGAACTCGTCGTCGAGGCTGCCCGGTCGTTCTCCGACATGGAGGAGGTGGCCCGCACGCTGGAGTCGCTCGCCGCCGCTGATGATGCGGCGCAGCGTTTCGTCACCGTCTATTCGAAGTATGTGCGGCAGCAGGCGCGGGTCGCGGTGGAGCAGGTGTCGGGGCGGCTCGAGGCCGTGGACGCGGCGGTGTTCGCGTTGCGGCAGGCCGCGACCGCCCAGCAGGAGGCCACGGCCGCGCGCACCGAGTCGGGGGAACTGCTCACGGGGGCCGAGCGGGAGCTCGAGCAGGCCCGGACGACGCTCGATGCGTTGCAGCGGTCGAGCGCGTACGAGGGCAAGCAGCAACTCGACGATCTCGCGTCGGTGGTGGCCAATCTCGAGCGCACCACGTCCGCGCAGACGGAGAATGCTGCGCGGGCGCAGACTTCGATGGCCGACCGGCTCGATGAGCTCGCTCGTGCCGAGGAAACGTTGACGGCCGCGACCGCGGCGCGGCGCCGCACCGAGGAGGCGATGCAGGCCGCGGCCGGGGATGCGTCGATCACGTGGTCGGGTGTGGAGCACATCGACAGGACGGATCGGCTGGTCGCGTCGATCGAGGCGAACGCCGAGGAACGCGACGGTGATGTGCGGGCGGTGCGCAGCGCGTTGTCGAGGGTCGAGGGTGCGGCCGCGGCGCGCACGCGGGCCGATGCGACGGCGACGCGAAGCCGCGGTCAGCGCGACACCGCGTTGGCTGCGGTCGAGGCCGCAGAGACCGTCGTGGAACTGGCCCGCAGCGACGCGGCGAGCGAATTGCGTCGTTGGTGGACCGAGCACACAGCCGATTTCGGGGCCGTGGGGTTGTCGACTCCGGTGTTCGAGGCGCTCGATTCGGCGTTCGGTGTGGTCGGTGAGGACGATGCGATCGGCCCGGCCGCGGTGCTGGCCGAGCACATCGGCCCCGTCGTCGAGGAGATCCGGTTCCGGCAGCGCGCGATGGCGGCGGAGATCGACGCCATCGCGGGCCGGGTCGGTGAGCTCGAGCAGGAGCGCGGGGCGGTGGCAGCGGAGCGGAACGACGCTCCCCCACCGTTCCCCGCTCGGTGCGGGTCGCGGGACGGCTGGGACGGCGCCCCGCTGTGGCAGCTCGTGCGGTTCCGGAATGAGGTGTCCGCGGACGATGCGGCCGGTGTCGAGGCGGCGTTGCAGGCGGCGAATCTGCTCGACGGGTGGCTTGTCGGGGGAACCGGCGAGGTGCCGGATCTCGAGTCGGATCAGGTGCTGGTGGCGTTGCCACCCGAGCAGCGACCGGCCGGTCGAACCCTGGCGGATGTTCTGGTGCCCGAATCGGATACATCGGTACCCGAGGCGTGGGTCGCGGAGGTGCTGGCATCGATCGCGTTGACGACCGAGCCGGATCCTGGTCTCGGGGTCGCGGTGGATGCGCGCGGCCGCTATCGGCAGGGTGTGCAGCTCGGCCGGCACGTGAAAGACCATGCGGAGTTCATCGGGGCGACAGCGCGGGCGCGGCGACGGCAGCGACGCATCGCCGAGCTCGACACGAGCATCGCCGAGGCCCGCGCCGAGGCGCAGTCCCTGCGTGAGGACGAGCAGGCGTTCGGGGGGCGGCTCGCCGCCCTCGACCGTGCGGTGAAGGCGCTCCCCCGCACGGGTGCGGTGCTCGCGGCGCTGCGGAAGGTCACCGAGTGTGCGGGTGCGTTGCGTACCGCGCAGGAATCGGCGGCGGCGGCGGACCGTGATCTCGATCAGGCGATCGCTGACGCGTCGGTCAAGGAACAGCAGTTGCGTGCGGCGTCGGCCCGGCATCGCACCCCGATGACCGCCGTCGAACTGGACAGTCTCGATGCCGCGATCCGGCATTTCCGGACGCAAGGTCAGGCGCTGCTGCGTGCGTTGCGGGAGCAGGCGAATGCCGCCGAACGTGTGCGGGAGGCTCGGTCGCGGCACGACGAGGCCCGGGTCGCGGCGGACGACGCCGCCGAACGTTCTGTCGAGGCCGCGGAATCGCTGACACATCAGCAGCAGCGGCTGGAGACTCTGCGGGAGTCGATCGGGGCGAGCGCCGAGCGCATCGATGCGGAACTCGCGGATGCCCGTGGGCGCATCGAGTCGGCGAAGGCAGCCGAACGTGCGGCCCGGAACGCCTTCCAGTCGGCACTCGAGCAGATCGGCAAGGCCGAGGCGGCACATACGGCTGCGGAGCAGACGTTGCGGTCGGCGCTGGTGGAGTGTCAAATCGATGCCCGCAGGTTGGCGCCGTTCGCGCATCGCGACCTGTTGGCGTTGCTCGAGGTGCACAGCGAGCGGGTGTGGCCGGTGAGTGAGGCGGCGTGGCTCGATGCCGATCAGCTGGTCTACCGGATCCGGTATTCCTCGGGAGTGGACGGTGCTGCCGTCGAGACGCTGCCCGTCGAGGTGACGGCATTGTTCCGGTCGTTGGAGGCGGCGACGGTGTCGGTGTCGACCGGGGAATCGGCGCGCAAGTCGACCGGATCGGCGTTGACGTCGGCGTTGCAGGATTTCGATGCCGAGCTCGCGCGGGGACGCGACTATCGGCTGACCTGGGATGCGCCCGACGGGGTGACGGTGGTGCAGGTGCAGGACGAGCAGGGCTACAGCTCGGTCGGTCGGTTCGCGGCGCGCATCGCGCAGGCCAGGCAGGAGCAGGAGGCATTGCTCACCGATTCGGAGCGTCGCATCCTCGAGGACGCGCTGTTGACCGGGTTGTCGCAGCAGATCCACGAACGCACCGTCGACGCCCGCGATCTGATCGGTCGGATGGGCAGTGAGATGCGGCAACGGCACATGTCGTCGGGTACCACGATCGGGGTGCATTGGGTGCTTGCCGACCATCTCGATGAACGAGCGCGGGTGGTGTGCAAGTTGCTGGACCGGGATGCGTCGGTGTTGTCGCCGGAGGACCTGGCGGGGATCCGGGCGCATTTCGCGTCGCGGATCCGCGCCGAACGCGCGGCGCATCCGGAACGGTCGTACCCGGAGATCCTCGCGTCGACGCTGGATTATCGGCGGTGGCGGGTGTTCTCGTTCAGCCTCATCGGTGCCGATGGGAGCGAGGACCGGTTGACACCGGCGCGGCATTCGGCGTTGTCCGGTGGTGAGCAGTCGGTGTCGCTGCATCTGCCGTTGTTCGCGGCGGCGCACGTGATGCTCGATTCGGCCGATCCGCACGCCCCCAGGTTGTTGGCGTTGGACGAGGCGTTCGCCGGTGTCGATGACACCGGTCGCAGCGAATTGCTGGGCCTGTGTGTGCAGTTCGATCTGGATTTGTTCATGACCGGTTTCGATCTGTGGATCACCTACGCGGGAGTGCCGGGATGCGCGCACTACGATCTGTCGCATTCGGTGGCCGAGCACACGGTCGCGGCGACGCTGCTGGTGTGGTCCGGTGGTGAGTTGCTCGCCGAGCACGACGGGTCGGATCTGGCGACGGCATTGGGATCGCCGGGGACGCGGCGGGTGATGCAGCCGGTGGAGGGGTCGTTGGAATTCGCCTGATCGGCGCGGGATTCGAGGAGGATCTGTGGGCTGGTCCGGTAGCAACGAACTGCGTGCGGTGCTCGACAGAGCTCGCCGGCATGTTCTGAGCAATGGACTTCAGGTGACCGGGAAGATCACCGTTCCGGTCACCGAGGAGACCCCCGATCTGTACCGACTGGCGCTCGCGATGCGCAGGGTCAAGGTAGACAGCACCTCGACGACGGTGCCCATCTACGTGCAATCCCTCGACACGTGGTTGCAAAGTCCTCTCAACGGCGGTCGCTCACTGCTCGAAGTGCTGGACGCGGAGTCACCGCTCGTCGACCGCCCCGCCGAAAGGTCCGCCGAGAAGGATGCCGTCGGCCGGGCATGGGAGCAGATCCACACGATTCTGGCTGCACCCGAGCGTCGGCAGTGGCTCGAGCTCATCACCGCCGCACGGGTTACGACGACCGACCTGACATCGGGGAGAATGCGCGACGTCGCCCGCGTCCTCGCCGAATTGCCCGCCCAGGGCGCCTCACCGGTCGAGCTCGCCGAGCACGCGCTCGGCGACACCAAGGCTCTGACCGACACGTCTCTACGCCGGTGGGTGCTGCGTCTTCTCGCGGCAGCACGTGGCATCGATCCGCCCTCGACCGGTGCAGAGCGCGCCGCATTGTGGGAGCAGTTCGGTGTGATCGACAGTGGGCTGGCCAGCCGCGTACTGACCCTCGGAGTACGGCTCGAAGGTCACCCCGCTGCGGTGACGATCTCCGAGGCCGCGGCGGATGCCGGGATTCATCAAGTATGGACACTGGCGCAGCTGCGCACCTGGAATGCAAGGTTGACTGCGGACGAGGTGTACGTGTGTGAGAATCCCACCGTCATCCAGGCCGCCGAACGTGAACTGGGAGCACAGTGCAGACCGTTGGTGTGCACTGAGGGGCAGCCGTCCGAAGCAGTCCGCAAGTTGATGAGCACAGCTCGCGGAACCGTGCACTGGCGCGGCGATTTCGACTGGACCGGGCTGCGCACCACCGGTCGTGCCTGTGCCGAGCTCGACGCAACGCCGTGGCTGATGGATGCGGCCACATATCGGGAGGCGCTCGGCCGTGGCGACTCCGAGACGTTGAAGTCCGCCGATACGCGTGCCGAGTCCCCGTGGGATCCCGAGCTCGCGCAGGCACTGGAGACGTCCGGGCGGGCCGTCATGGAGGAGCGTTTGATTCCGGAGTTGGTGGAGTGTCTCCGGCGATAGCCGCCGAAGACGAACTGCCTCGTGGACTTTCTGCCTGTCGTCAGATGCGGCGCATCACCGACACGACCTTGCCCAGGACGACCGCGTCGTCGCCGTCGATCTGGGCGTAGGCGGGATTGCGTGGTTCGAGGATGACATGACCGTTGCGGCGTCGGAACACCTTCACTGTGGCTTCGCCCTCGATCATCGCGGCGACGATTTCGCCGGAGTGCACTTCGTCCTGGCGACGCACTACGACGACGTCGCCATCGCAGATGGCGGCGTCGGTCATCGACTCACCGCGCACCCGCAGCGCGAACACGGTGCCGGAGCCCACCAGCTCGCGAGGAAGCGTCAGCGTCTCATCGTGGTATTCCTCGGCGAGGATCGGTGCACCGGCCGCGATGTCGCCCACCACCGGTACCGCCACATTGTTGTCGTTCGACCGTCCGCGGTCGGTGCCTGCGAGGAAAGGGCGCACATCCAATTGCCGGGTCACGGAGGCGCCGCGAAGGAGAAAACCCTTGTCCTCGAGACTCTTGAGGTGCTTGGACACCGACGATGTCGACCGCAGTCGTACCGCGTCCCCGATCTGGCGGGTGCTGGGGGCGCATCCGTGGGTCGCCACCCAATCCCGGATCGTTGCCAGAATCTGCTGCTGCCGGAGGGGTAGTGCTGAGGCGTCGAGGCCGCCGAACATGTCGAGGTCGTCGTAATCGGTCACCGAAGAATCGTAGGTGGCGGCAGCTGCGCGCGCCTCAGGGCGGTGTTGTGGGTCGACGGTGAGCGAGTCTCGACGCCGCCAAGCGCGACGTGAAAATCAACGTGTTGTTGGAGTGCACCGCGGCGGAGGTCGTCGACGTTGCCGCGTTTCTGTCCGACACACTCGGTCTGGGGACCATGATCGTGCGCCCATGAGACTTCCGATCATGTGGTCGTCACGACATCGAGCATGCAACGGCGCGGCATGGGGTATGTAGGCGGAAGCGCTCGAATCCAACGCCGCAGTGTTCTCTGCTACCGGCGGGGCGTTGGCCCACGCGTCCGAGCACGCCTACGCCAAGGGGCCGGTCGGATCGATGTGCACGCGGCGCTGCAACGTGAATGCGAGCGGCTGATCGTGCTCGTCCGCGATCACGGCCGGTGGCGCATTGCCAGTGGAGCTGCCCACATCGGCGCACCCCGACGCGGCCTGGCGTTGATCGATAGGCTCACCGCCGACAACGCTGTACACCCCACCGCCACCTGGGACAACGATATCGATGCTGCGGCATCGTGCGCCCCCGGTCATCGTCAGATCACCGCAGCAACCCTGAAGCCGACAGCCCCGTTCGAAGTGCGTCGTACTCGTCGTCGTCGAGAGCCAGAAGTGGGGACCTCACGGCCCTGTTCTGCAGAACGCCGAGCAACTGGAGCGCGCCCTTGACCGTCGTCGCACCGTAATTGGGAACGCCCATCACCGCCTGCAACGCCGGCTGCAGACGGGCATTGATCTGCCGCGCCGCCTCGACATCGCCCGAGAAGAACGCGGTGATCATCGCGCGGATCTCATCGCCCGCCACATGGCCGAGAACAGAAACAACCCCGCACGCCCCGTACGCGAGAAATCCCAGCGTGAGACTGTCGTCCCCCGAGTAGACCGCGTAGCCCAACTCGCGCAACATAATTGCCTGTGTGGGGTCTCCGGCTGCATCCTTCACTGCGACCACGGACGGCCACTGTGCCATCGTCTCGAATGTCGAGGGCGCCAGTTTGGTGCCCGCCCGACCCGGGATGTCATAGATCATGACGGCCGCATCGACCGTCTCCACGACAGTGTGAAAGTGATGCAGTACGCCACCTTGACTCGGCTTGTTGTAGTACGGCGTGACCAGCAACAGCCCGTCGGCGCCGTGCTCGACGGCCTGGCGCGCCAATTCCAGCGTGTGCCGGGTGTCGTTGGTGCCCACCCCGGCAACGACCTTGACGCGGTCGCCCACCGCCTCCTTGACCACGCGCAATATCCGACCGTCCTCGGCGGTGGTGGTCGTGGCCGCCTCACCGGTGGTCCCCGAGACGACGATCCCGTCGTGTCCGTGGTCGACCAGATGCCGTGCGATCCGAGCAGTCGCCTCCTCGTCGATGTCGCCGTCCGCGGTGAAGGCGGTGGCCATCGCAGTCAGTACGCGTCCGAACGGCGCTTCAGGTGCAGACGAGAGTGTCATTGCCTCAGTATGCACGCCGGACCGGTGGCGGTGAGGGTCCCTCCCGGGACTACATACTGTTGCTCCGGTTGTGCTAAACCATGGCACACGATGGTGGAGGCTCACGCGGTACGGAAGCCATCGAGGTGACGGCGATCACCGGCGTCGACGCGGTGTATCCGCCTGCGCTCGGTTACCTCACCACACCGGGCCCGCGCAACGTGTATAGGCTGGCGGGTATGTTCTTCGGTCCCCGGAGCAGTGTTGCACTGATCTTGTTCGTGCTCTCGTGGGCCGTTGCCGTTTTCTTCTCCGTCGATCCCAGTTCGGCGGGCACCACACCGGGTCTACTGGCAGGGATCGTGGTCACCCTCGTCGCGGTGGCGGCTGTGCTGAGGACCGCCCACGCAGACGATGTGCTGTTCGGGTTCGGCCGAACTACGCGCGGCCCCACCGAGGAAGAACACCGCCGCCGCGGTGAGCTTCGCCGGCACTCTCATCCGGATACTTCCGGCCGTCCGCGTCCTCGATCTCCCGGCCTCCGGGCGGGGGCCGTATCGACTGTGCTCGCCTGAACGATCGGTCTCCGCGTCCTCGATTCTGCGTCCCTGCACGAGGAATACCAGGAGATCCCCATGTCCACCCCTTCGCTGCGCGCTCACCCTGCCATCTCGGTGCGCAAGGCCGGTCGCCGTTTCGGTGACCTGTGCGTCTTTTCCGACGTGAACTTCGATGTTGCTGCCGGTCGGTGTTGCGCGATCGTCGGTGCAAACGGCGCCGGCAAATCCACCCTGCTGCGCTGCGTGATCGGCGCCGATCAGCTCGATCACGGCAACATCACCGTCCAAGGAATCCCGGTCGACGAGGCCTCGGCGTCCTTCCGTGCCGCTGTGGCCGCAGTGGTCGGTGAACCCGCCACATTCGCGCACCTGACCGCCCACGAGCATCTGCAACTTGTCGGTGTCGCCCACGGCGTCACCGACCCGTACGATTCGGCGACTCGCGTCCTCGACGAAGTGGGTCTCATGGAGATCGCCGATCAACTTCCCGTGACGATGTCGAGTGGCCAGCGTCATCGCCTGGCATTGGGATCGGCGCTGGTGCGGCCTCACAGGGTACTGGTGCTCGACGAACCTGAACAGCACCTCGACGCCGGTGGCCGTGCATGGCTCGCCGACGCAATCCGTGCAGAGAAGCATGAAGGTACTGCGGTGCTGTTGGTCTCCCACGACCACGCCCTGGTCACTGCAGTTGCCGACGAGACCGTCGACGGTGACTCATGGCGCTGAGCGAGACCTCCCGACCGATTCCCGCTGTGTCGACGCTGCGCACTCTCCGACGCAGTTTCGAACGTGCCCATACTCCGCCGATGCACAAGGAGGGAACCTTCGCGCTGACCGCGCTCGGGGTGTACGTATGCCTCGGGGTGCTCTGGTGGCTCACGACACGACCGTCCACAGTGCTGACCACCTCATTTCTGATGGACACGAACGAGCGATGGAATCCGACGTGGGGATGGGCACTGGCCGGGGTGCTCACCGCAGTCGTGGTCACAGGAGCGTCAGCGCTGGGGCCGGTGAGCGTTCGCAGCGAGACCGCATCGTGGTTGTTGCCCACCCCCGTCGATCGCCGTGCAATGCTGTGGCCGCGGATCGGTGCAGCTCTCGGCATCGGCTCTGTCGTCGGCCTGGCAGTGGGTCGGTTGGCCGCATTCGTCGCTGGACTCGAGCACTGGCTGCCTTTCACCATGCTCGGAGCAGGTCTCGGCACCGGTAGTGTTGCGCTCGCAGTGCTCGTCCAGTGTGGGGTTCTTCCCGCCTGGACCCTCCGTGTTGTTACCGCCGTCTGTGTGTCGGGCGCAGGCGTAGCAGCGATCGTCGCGGCCGCGGGTGGCACAGTTGTGCTGATCACCTCGTGGATTCCCGTCCTCGTCGTCTCGATAGTGGCAGTAGCGCTGTCGGCGATGTCCGTCTGGTGGTGCGGCCGGATCACGTTGGCCCGCATGTCGATCGGTTCCGAGACCACGGTTGCGACGTCGGTATCGCTGACGATGCTGGACCTGTCGATGGTGACCGGAGCCCTGGAGCAACGGGCATGGCGTCGTGTGGCCCGTCGCGCCTCCCGCCGCGTGCCCACCTCCCGTACCCGCGCGTTGATCCGTATCGATGCGATGCGTCACGCGCGCCGTCCGCACTCACTGGTCATCGCTACCGGTGCGGTCTGTGCGGGGTGGACACTGTCGACTGTCCTGTCGCCGATCGCTGCAGCGTGGATGTACCTGGTGCTCGTGTTCGGTGTGTGCATGATCTTCAGTGCCGGGCTGCGGGCGTTGTGCGCCGACACTGCGCTGGCGGTGACGCTAGGGGCCGATGATCGTCTGCTGAGGTTGCCGTTGACGGTGCTCCCCACCGCGGCGGCAGTGATCACCATGGTGTTGATCTCGCCGCTGGTGGCGACGAACCCGACAATGATGGCACTCACCACGGTAGGAGCGGTGACCGCGATGTATCGGACACGGACACGAGCTGCCCTGACGTACGACGGCCTCATCCTCGAAACGGGCTACGGCCAAGTCCCTGTCGAGTTGATCCGACAGAAGATTCGGGGAACCGACGCGCTCGTTCTGACCGCGGCGCTTCTTGCTGTCTGTGTCTGATCGGCGGCCGAGAACAATGCGGTATCCGATCCCAGTAAGTTCGACGAGTTTACCGCGATGCAAGCACGAACGACCGGCTTCCGGATCAAACACGCAGCAGCTCAGGCGAAGACGCCGAGGTACGCCGCATCGTGCGGTTCCAGGTAAGGCACTCGAAGAGCTGTCATCCCGCTGATGCTGCTGTCACCCGTCCTGCGGGTTGATTTTCAGGGAGTGTGTCGCACCTTGCGGTCTGCTACGGGACGTTACAGGTAGCTGGCCGGATCGCGTACCGCTGACCTCTATGTAAGTCGGAACCTCATCGGGCAGCGCATGCGTCCGGCCGTGACCATGGGTCCCTCTCATTACTCTTCGCTACATGCACGCCGCGCCAGACCCCACACCACGCGGTGCACGAGCGCACCGACCAGCGCTCCCAGTACGCCACCACCGAGAACCAACACCGCCATGTACCCGGTCGGCGACGGCGAATCGAGGCGGACAGACGCGAAATCAAGCGGTTGATAGCCGGCGGTGTAGAAATCGAACGGCCGGGACGCGAACCACCACAACACGGCAGCGGCGGCGATCCCACACGCCACACCGAATCCGATGAACACCAGCACAGTCATCATCGCTTGCCTCGGCTGCGGGTTCACGACTCGTCCCTCATCGAACCGCCGGATCCGTCCGTCGCAGGCGGGATGTTCTCGGGGATGCCGTAGCCGGGCATGTCCCACAGTTGCGCGGGTCCGATGACGCTGCCGTCGTCGGGCCACAGCCGCAGACGCCACCCATCCCCCGGCGTGGTCGAACCGGGCCAGCCGTAGTTGACGAACCCGCGGCCGGACACCTCGACCATGTACTGTCCCGGCGGCACCGCGACCGTCACCGGTTCAGACGTCGGGGACGACACGCTCAGCATCCCAGGCGCGTCGACTTCGAGACGCCCTTCGCTGACCTGCTGCCAGTTCGAACGGTCGGCTGCGGGACGGCGGTCGAAGACCTGTACCTCCACGCTCATTTCGAAGTTGTTCTGGTGCGGGCACAACACCACAACCATGGTGCCGTCGCCGGCGCTGGGTTGCGCCGCTTGGGCCCGCTCGAGCAGCTCCATCTCGTTGTCGATGTCTCCGAGTCCGCCGTCGAGACAGAACTGGCCGTAGTCCATCGCCAGCACTACCGTCGACTCGGAGACGGGGCTCGTCTGTGCGTTCATGGCGGTGATCTTGACACGCTGACCTGACACTCGTGCGAGTCCGCGCCGAAAGACCCCCGCGCAGCATCGAAGCAGTGATCTTGATGTAGTGCATCCGGAACCGTGAGGCAGATTGACAGGATACTTTGACAGGAAATAGGTGACGTTAGCGGCTTCCTTGCGAATCAGTACAGGTACGAGCGATGGCGGCCTGAACGATCGTTGCCAATCTATGCAGTCAGGTTTGTCAGTCTTTCGCTGCATTTCGGGGGCCAGCCGCTCGATATCCCGGGGATGCGTTCCCGGGAGTACACCCAGCCGGGACGCAACAGTGCGAAACGCCAACGGCGAGCATCATGAGAACAGACCATGGTTGTGCGGGGTCACCGCTGAGAATTGCCGTCATGCCGATGTGGGCATAGCAAGCTCGTGACGCTCACACACACGCGCACCTTGTATCCAAGATGTATCCTTGCGCACGAACGAACGCAATCGATCCTCTCCGAACGCCAGAAGGACGAAACGAAAGGCAGCGTCGATGCCGTCGCAGAGGTACACGCAGGCCAAACTGATCACCGCACAGTTGTTCTCCGGGGCCGGCATCGCCTCCGGATACGCCGTCGGTGGCCTACTGGCCGAACAGATCACGGGACGCACCGCGATGGCCGGCTTCGCTCAGATGAGCGTGATCCTCGGCGCCGGGCTCGTCGCCTACCCATTGGCGGCGTTGGCGGCACGGACCGGACGTCGCAGGGCGCTCACCTTGGGATTCACAGTGGGCACACTGGGGGCACTCGTAGTACTGGTAGCCGTTGCCGTGCAATTCCTCCCGCTGTTCATGCTGGGGATGATGATGTGCGGATCATCCACGGCCGCAGGTCTACAAGCCCGCTACGCTGCGGTCGACGCTGCAGGCCCGGCCGCGACGGGGCGCGCCATGTCGCTGGTGGTATGGGCGACGACGATCGGGTCCGTTCTGGGCCCCAACTTCACCGGTCCGGGCGCACACCTCGGCGAAGCATTCGGGATCCACCCACTTGCCGGCCCCTACCTGATTTCGATGGGTGCCTTCGCGCTGGCCGCTGTGGCGGCGTCGACCCTCGCGGGCGGGAAGCAAGGTGCGACAACCGAGGGCACAGCCGACGGCAGTACTGCACCTGATGTAACAGCCCCGAACACTCCGGCGCCGCTGCGTCTCGGAGCCGCACTGCGTTTCGTGGCAGTACGCCCGGTTCCACTGTTCGCAATCGTCACCATCGTCACCGGTCAGATGATGATGACGAACGTCATGGTGATGACTCCGGTGCACATGCACCACCAAGAGTTCGATCTCGGTGCCATCGGTCTCGTAGTGAGCATCCATATCGCCGGGATGTATGCGCTCTCGCCGGTCTTCGGCTGGATGTCCGATCGCTGGGGGCCGGGCACTGTGATTGCCTCAGGTGTCGTCGTCTTCATCGCGACGATCACCCTCGGCGTCGTCGACGCATCGGCCTCCGCCTCCTCGATGACACTGCTGACCATCGCCCTGCTTCTCCTCGGTGTGGGCTGGTCGATGTTCCTCATCGGCGGCTCGGCGCTGCTGACGGCTTCGGTGCCGCAGCACGCGAAGGTCACACTGCAAGGCGCATCGGACTCGGCGATGAACCTGGGTGGGGCGCTGATGGCAGCAATGGCAGGCACGGTGTTGGCGATGGGCGGCTTCCTCTGGATCAATCTGATGGCCACCGGGGTTCTGCTCATCACACTGGTCTTCTCCGTGAAGGCGGTGCCGTTGATGAAATGGCCCGGAAGGGGGGTACCGGCTGCTGACGCAGAACCCGGTCTCGAACGAGTGACAACACCGTGAAACGGAATCCTGAAGCAACAACGGCGCCGGGAACGTACCAGTGGTATCCATATCGTACTCGAGTCGAGAGCGAGGAGACCCCAGTGACCGCCGACCAACACGACGGCATCAGCGCCGCCGAACGCGCCTACCAAGTGATCCGCGACCACATTCTCGACGGCACGCACTCCCCCGGGACGATGCTCGGCGAAGCGTCGCTCGCGGCAGCACTCGGAGTCAGCCGCACACCCGTGCGGGTCGCGCTGGCTCGTCTTCAGGACGAAGGATGGATCACCATCTATCCCAAGCGAGGCGCCCTCGTCCAAGGGGTGAGCGAGCGCACCGTCGCGGAACTCGCCGATGCCCGCTTCGTGCTCGAGACGACGGCGGTGGACAGGGCCCCGGACGAGCTTCGTCGACGCCTCGCCGAACGTCTCGAACAGTCCATCGAGGAACAACGTGAAGCGTTTGCGAACAGCGATGTTCGGCGCTTCATCGACCTCACGCTCGGATTCCACAAGGGGTTCGTCGAAGCCGGCGGCAACACCGTGCTGATCGAACTCTACGAACAACTCTCCGACCGGCATCGTTTCATGCTCTTCGCCACCGGAGACCACCTGCTTGCCCGTTGCGCTGAGATCATCGCCGAACACCAAACCCTCACCGAGCATCTCCGCACAGGTGACACAGCGGCGTTCGCCGAAGTCCTACGCGGCCACATCGCCGAGAATGCACCTCCCTCCTCGGTGGGCCGAGAGCTGAGCAAGTTCACTCCTTCGATCCGGAAGTGAAGAACACCCCCCTGTTCGACGTTTCCGGACCCGGCAACACCTTCCGCTATAAGGCGCGACAGTCACTGGAAGGGATTGCGCGGAAATCCGCGGCCGAGCTACGCCCTTCCGACGCAGCATGCGAAAGGGAGGAGTTCAGGCTGGTCGACCGATCGACCGCCCCTTCGTCCCGATCCTGCCCCAGGTGGACAGCGATCGAGACGGGGCTCTGCTGCGTCAGCCGATCGCGTCGGCCAACCGCGGAACGAGGCTGTCGATTGCGTACGGAACCGACAGCACCGAGTTGTAGGTGATCGCGCCGCGCTGATCGAGTGTGGTGGCAATGATCGCGTCGTTCTGCGCAGCATCGAGACTGCCGAACAACGGGTTGCCGGCGGTGATGTCGACCGTCTCATCATTGCCAAGCACAAGGATCAGGTCACCGTCGAGCATGCTCACGTTCTCCTGCGACACGTCGACGAAGAAGCTGTCCCCGGTGTCTTGACTTGCGACCTCCTCGGGGATGTCGAATCCGAGCACGGTGAGGAATGCTCCGCGGGCATCGCCGGCCAGATACGCGCCATACCTGTTGTCGTAAGGCAGCACTGCTACACCGGTCTTACCGTCGAACTCAGGATGGGACGCAGCGGCGGCAGCCAGCCGGTCTGCGGTCTGCCGGTTCAGTTCGGCGCCGCGATCAATTTCGCCCATGGCCGCGGCAATCGTCTCGGTCGCAATCTCACGGTCGACGGTGTAGGCCGCGAATCCTTCCGGCCTCGAGATCGTCGGCGCGATAGCGCTCAGCTTCTCGTACACGGCCTCGTCGTACCCCGCGGACACACCGATGATGAGGTCGGGGGCCAAATATGCGATCTGCTCGAGATTCGGTTCCGAATCGGAGTCGATGCGGGTGAGCTCGGCATCGCCGACGTACTCGTCGGTCCACGGACCGAGTCCGGTCTCGTAGAACTTGTAACCGGTGTTCCCAACGGGAACCACACCGAGAGCGAGCACAACATCAGCGTCGGTCACCCCGAGGGTGACGATGCGTTCGGGCTTCTCGGTGATCGTCGTGCTGCCGTGGACATGCTCGATCGATATCGGGAACGCCCCCTCCCCGCCCGCCCCTGCGGTCTCGTCACCACCGCCGTCGCTGCTGCACGCCGTCACGGTAGCGGCGAGCACAAGTGCACCCACAGCGACTGCGACACGGGCCCTGGTTCGTCGTCCGAACATCCAACATCCTCTCGATCGAAGTAAGCGAACCCTAACTTGATGTGCGCAGCTCACTTCATGCCCCCCGGTCCTCTCGGCAGACGAACCCCTGGCTCGCGGCTCGTGCGAAATGTCTAGGCTCGACGGCGTGAGCGTGCGTGCAGGAATCATCGTGACCGGAACCGAAGTACTCACCGGCAGGATCACCGACCAGAACGGACCATGGCTGTCCCGACAGCTTCTGACCCTCGGAGTCGACGTCGCCCACATCACGATCTGCGGCGACAGGCCCGCCGACCTGATCGCACAACTACGCTTTCTCACCGATCAGGGCGTCGACCTCATCGTCACCAGCGGTGGGCTCGGCCCGACCGCCGACGACCTCACTGTCGCTACCATCGCCGAGTTCTGCCATCGCGAACTACTCCTCGACCCGGAACTCGAAGAACACATCGCGGGCATCATCCGCCGCTACCGCCCGCACACTGAGGACCTCGACGCAGGGCCGACACGTACCGGGATCCGCAAGCAGGCGCAGATCCCCACCGGGTCCACCGCGCTACCACCGACCGGTACAGCACCGGGCGTAGTCATCTCCGCGGTAGCCGGTGACCAGCCGGTCCCGACCATCGTCATCCTTCCCGGACCACCCGGAGAGCTACAGAAGATGTGGCGCAGCGCGATCGCCTCACCCGCGGTCGCCGACGTGCTGACCCGAGCCGACGATCTGCAGCAGGAAACCGTGCGCGCTTACGGATTGCACGAGGCGCAGCTCGCCGAGACACTGCGCCGGGCCGAAGCAGAGAACGCCGGCCTCGATCGACTCGAGATCACTACGTGCCTCCGACACGGTGAACTCGACATGGTGACCCGATTCGACTCCCGCGACGTAGACATCTACCGCCGTCTCCTCCACGTTCTCACCGAACACCATGGGCATCAGATCTTCTCGACCGACGGTTCGACCATCGACGATCAGCTGGTCGTCGCTCTGGACGGCCGTTCGATCTCGACCGCGGAATCGTGTACCGGCGGGCTCGTCGCCGCGCGCCTGACCGACCGCCCCGGGTCGTCGGCCTATGTCACCGGCGGCGTCGTCTCGTACTCCAACGCCGCGAAGTCCGATCTGCTCGATGTACCGGCCGAGTTGATCGCCGCGCACGGTGCGGTGAGCGAACCGGTCGCCGCGGCGATGGCCGAGGGCGCCCGACACCGACTCGAGGCCGATGTCGCCGTCTCCACCACCGGAATCGCAGGCCCCGGCGGTGGCACCGAAACCAAACCGGTGGGCACAGTCTGCTTCGGTGTCGCGATCGAGGGGCGGCCGACGTACACCGTCACCCGTCACTTTCCCGGGGACCGAGAACGAGTCCGAGCCCTCACCACCACGGCCGCACTGCATCTGGTTGTCACACAGCTCCGACAAGAGTGAACCCGCACCCCAACGACCTGCGAACCGTCGGGCTGACACGCGGGACCGCGTTCCCGCCCGAAATCGACCCGACGATGGGATGATGCGCGGGTCGGTCGAGCAGAGGAAAGGAGTTCATGCGGGTGCCCTCAATCACGGTGAAGTCCGCCCGCGCGCAACTGAGGGATCTGGTTCGGAAGGTCAACAACGATACGGTCGCGGTCGAGATCGCCGGCAAACGGAACACCGCAGTGCTGATCTCCAAGGCGCGATACCTCGCTCTCCAGGAGGCCTCGTTCCTGCTGCGTTCTCCTGAGTTGATGGCCAGTTTGCGGCGAGAGATGGAGCGGTCGGTTCAGGAGGAGATGGTCGCGCCCCCGGTAGGGGAGGACGAACCCGCCGACGAGACCTCCCCCTCGCCGTCTCCCAAGAACACCAAGCGCCGAAACAAGCGGAAGAAGCGCAAGAAGCGCCGACGCGTTCGATAGATCCGCGGTGTGCTCGGCACTGTCCGGTCCGCAACAGCTGCAGAAGTCGGGTGCGGTTTTTCGACGTGTGCTCACCGAGACGTGCGCTCACCGAATCGGAGGGACCGTCGTTGCGCAGCATGCTCGGCGCGAGACACATCGCTGCCACTGCTAGATTCGTCACGCCAGGTAGCCCCGACGATGGGGACAGGTGGAATCCGGTGGGAATCCGGAGCTGACGCGCAACGGTCAGGGGCGAACAACCCCGAGCCCGATACCCTGCTGGACCGGCAACGGCCTGCCGCTGCCGGTAGTGACGTGTGGGTCGCTCGCGTGAAGCGGCTACAGAAAGCTCGATGGGTAATGCACGGAAGAGTTCGGAAGACGACGGTCGCCGTGACGACAGCGGTCATGCTGTGGGGCGTATCCGGGTGCGGCACTTCTACCGGTAGTGACGATCCTGTGGGGACTGTCGACACAGACGGTGTGATCAACTGCGGGATTTCCGTTTCGCCGGGCGCCCCCATCGAACGGGCAGTAGCCGTAAACCAGCCTGCTGTCGAACTGTTGCTCAGCCTCGGACTGGCAGATCGACTTTCCGGGCTCGCACTCGGTGATGACCGGCTTCTACCGGAGCTCGAGCCGGAAGCGTCGGAGGTGTACAGATTCGACACGGAGTTTCCCTCGTTCGAATCGGTGCTGGATTGTGAGCCGGATTTCGTCTACACCACTTTCGACTACACATTCAGCGACGAGGGCATCGCGGATCGCGACAGGTTCACCGAGATGGGCATCTCCACATATCAGTCTCCGAGCGAATGCACCGGGCAGGACGCGGTTCAGGATTCTGAGCTCACCCTCGACGACCTGTACGCCGAGATTCTGGACGTATCCACGCTGTTCGACGTCCGCGAACGCGGCGAGGATCTCGTCGGCGATCTGCGTGGTCGGGCAGAGACGGCGGCTGGGAGTATCGACGCTTCGCAGGTGACCCTTGCATGGTGGTATGCCGGAACTACCAGTCCGTACATCGCCGGATGCTGTGGCGCTCCAGGGATCATGACGCGTGCGGTCGGAGCACAGAACGCGTTCGGTGACAGTCGGCAGTTGTGGCCGGAGGTGGGATGGGAGAGCATCCTCGATCGCGATCCCACCGTTCTCGTACTGGCCGACCTCACACGTGGCAGTGACGGCGACAGCGCCGAAGAGAAGATCAGGTTCCTCGAGTCGGATCCGGTCGCAAGTCGCCTGACCGCAGTGCAGAACAAGCGATACATCGTCCTCGGTGGCACCACTATGGACCCGTCCATCCGCAACATCAGCGGAATCGAGCAACTTGCTACCGGCCTTCGCGAATTGGGTGTGGCGTAGTGGCGTCCGATGGACCGATCGAGCGCGGACGACGGCGAATGCCCCATGGGCCGATGCATGAACCATCGACGGTGAGGCACCGAACCTCGATGCCGCGCGTCGTGCGGGCTTTCGTGAATCCGCGTACCAGTGGTGAGACGCACGTCGAGTTCAGAAAGCCGATAGTCCCGCGACAGCAAAATTGAGGAAAGACTCGAACGTCCTCTCCGGATCCGCGGCTCCACCCTGCTCATTCAACGCGCCGGTGGTCTCACCGAGAATGAAGCCGGACAGCAGGGCGAACAGAGTTTTGCGGGCGTACATGAACTCGGCTTCGTCGACTCCGGCACGGGAAAGGACCCGGTCGAGTGCTCGCCAGAGAAGATGGTCACCTCCGGTCACCTCCGGGTGCGACAGCGCGTAGAGCCACAGGGAAGGGTGCCTGCGCGCGCTGGCGCGACATGCGTAGCCCAGTGCACGCAATTGTTCCGCCCACGGGGCATCGCCGTCGGGGACATCCAGTTGGAGCGCCACCAGGCCGCACACCCTCTGGAGCAGCACGGTCTTGTTGTCGACGTGGTGATAGAGCGACATCGGATTGACGTCGAGTTCGACCGCCAGTTTGCGCATGGACAACCCCTCGACGCCACCGGCATCCACGAGGCGCAGAGCCGTCGAATAGATCTCCTCCGGAGTCAGGGGTGTACCCCGATGCGCGCTCACAGCCATACACCGTATGCTAGCTTTCGCCATACAGTGTATGGCTGGTGGTTGCGAGTGCCACCGGCCACGGGCAACAAGGAGTTCTCGCGAACGTCTCCCCCACGCTGCTGGCAGGAGATTCCCAGCTCAGACCGCGCCCGAACCACCCGAAGGAGGCGGACCAGTGACCTACGTCGTCGACACCGGTGTGGCCACGCTCCGTCACAGCCAGAACCACCCCGGCAGCGTTCCGATCCCGACACCTCGAAAACCACAGGTATCGCACCGGAAGATTCGTTCCCCGAGTCCGAGGGGTTGCTCGGCCCTCACGAAACACCCGAACACGTCATCGTTGTATACACGGGCCGTACCACCTCACACCCCATGTACAGCAACATATTCGGGCGCACCAACGCGTTCCCCGTCTCCACCGATCCTCGAAAGGAGGACGGCGCTTGCGCTCCCTCGTAAGCGAGGGAGTATCCGCGCCGAACATCAGATGACTGCGACCCGATCGATCCCGGCGCTGCGCGGGGTGCCGTTCCTCGGCAATGCGCTGCAACTGTCCGGTGACGTACCCACCGAGTTCCTGGTCGAGGCAGCCGAAAGACATCCCGAGGGGATCTACCGGGTGGATATCCTCGGCCGCCAGGCGTTGTTCGTCTACGACCCCGACCTGGTCGACGAGGTTTGCGACGAGACGCGGTTCTACAAGAGTGTCGCACCCCCGTTGTCGATCGTGCGCGACTTCGCCGGCGACGGCCTGTTCACCGCCCGCGGCAACGAGCCGGTTTGGGGTCAAGCCCACCGAATCCTGATGCCCGCTTTCGGGCAGCGGTCGATGAAGACCTATTTTCCACAGATGCTCGAGGTCGCCGAAGCCCTCATCGCCTCCTGGACGGCCCGCCAGAGCGAGGATCTTGTCGTTGCGGACGATATGACTCGCTTGACCCTCGACACCATTGCCCTCACCGGTTTCGGATATCGATTCGACTCCTTCTCCTCCCCGCGATTGCACCCGTTTCTGCAGGCAATGGGTAATGCCTTGACCGAGGCGATGGTTCGCGCCAGACAGCCTCTGATGGTCACTCGCATGCGTGCCCGACGGGAAGAGGCGTACCGCTCCGATATCCGCGCCACGCAAGAACTGGTGGACGACGTCATCCGGCGCCGCCGCGACGATGGTGGTGGTGACGGCGGAACAGATCTGCTCGGCCTGATGCTCGAGGCAGCCGACCCCCGCACGGGGAATCCGTTGCCGGACGAGAACATCCGCAATCAGGTACTGACGTTCCTCATTGCAGGCCACGAAACGACCAGCGGATTGCTGTCTTTCGCCTTGTACAACCTGCTCCGCAATCCGCACGTACTCGCGCAGGCGTACCGAGAGGTGGACAGCGTCCTTTCCGACGGTAGCGTTCCGAGCTACGAGACGATCATGAAACTCGACGTGATCCCCCGCGTACTCGAGGAGACACTGCGGATCTGGTCGCCCATCCCGGGCATCATCCTCAAGCCTTTCGCCGAAACCTCGATCGGGCAATACCGTGTCGGAGCGGGTCAACAGATCTTCGTTCTGTTACCCGCGCTGCATCGACACTCCAAAGCGTGGGACAACCCCGAGGAGTTCGACATCGACAGATGGCTGCCCGAACGCAGGGGTCAGCACCATCGCGCCGGATACAAGCCGTTCGGCAACGGTGAACGTGCATGCATCGGAAGGCAGTTCGCGCTCACCGAAGCGCGACTTGCCCTCGCATTGATCCTGCAGAGGTTCGCAATCAGCGACCCCCATGCCTACCGGATGCAGGTCAAGCAGACACTCACCCTCAAACCCGAGGGCTTCACCATCCGTGTCCGCGAACGTCGTCCTCATGAGCGGGCCACGGCGCCCACACCGGCCGCCGACCCGGACACCCGCGAGCAGGATCTCGGCGCGGTCCCCGCAGGCACTGCGCTCACTGTCGCGTACGGGTCCAATCTGGGTACCTGCGCCGATATCGCCGAACGGCTTGCCGAGCGCGCCGGGCGCGCCGGCTTCGAGGTCCGGTTGAGCACTCTCGACGAACTCGCCGCCGATCCACCTCGCTGCGGGATGCTCGCAGTGATCACCTCGAGCTACAACGGGCGAGCACCCGACAATGCCCAACTGTTCGACTCGCTCGACGACATGCCGTCCCTGCGGGGAGTGCGGCTGGCACTGCTGGGGTGCGGAGACACTCAATGGCCCACCTACCAGGCCTTTCCTCGCCGCGCCTTTGCGAAGCTCACCGAAGCAGGAGCGGTTCCGCTCATCGACCGTTGTGAAGCCGATGCCGCCGGCGACTTCGACGGTGGTGTCAGTGCGTGGATCTCCGCCCTGTGGGAAGCACTGTCCACCGAATACGGTGTGACTGCTGCGGCCCGCGGCTCCCGCTACCGCATGGAGGTGCTCACCGAAGCCGACATCCGCCCGGACGTGCTTTCCTCGACGGCTGTCCCGCTGACCGTGATCGAGAACAAGGAGCTCACCGGCGATCCGGCCGGCCTGTGGGATTTTTCCCTCGAAGCGCCCCGCCCGGGCGTTCGTGCGATCGTGGCCGAACTCCCACCTGACCTTTCGTATTCCGCCGGCGACCACCTCGCCGTCTTCCCCCGGAACGAAGCCGTGCAGGTCCAGCGCGCACTACACCTGCTCCGGACCTCACCGGACCAGGTGGTCCGATTACATACCCGAGGAACTACCCACCTCCCGGTGAACACACCGGTCACGGCCGGACTGCTGCTGACCGAGTTCTCCGAACTCCAGGAGCCCGCCACTCGCTCCGACCTCGAAACGCTCGCTGCCCACACCGGGTGCCCGAACACTCTCGGACGGCTCACAGCGCTCGCCGACACGTACACAGAGGAGATCGTCGGCAAACGCGTGTGTGTGCTCGACCTGCTCGAACGGTTTCCCGCGGTCGTCCTGCCGCTGGAAGTCTTCCTGGAAATGACGGGCCCGATCCGTCCGCGCTACTACTCGATCTCGTCCTCGCCCTTGGCGGCGCCGAACCATGTCCGGCTCACGGTCGGGCTCGTCGACGGCGCCTCCTGGGCGGGCTCCGGCCGATACCGCGGAACCTGCTCCAACTACCTGGCCGGCCTCGCTCCCGGCGATGTCTTCTACGGACACGTTCGCACTCCCGCGCCGGCTTTCCGCCTTCCCGAGGACCCGACGACGCCGGTCATCCTGATCGGACCGGGTACCGGCATCGCCCCGTTGAGAAGCTTTGTGGAAGAACGGGCCCATACTGCCGCGACCGGGCCTGTCGAGCTGTTCACGGGCTGTCGGCACCCCGAGCACGATCGTCTCTACGCCGAGGACCTCGATGCGTGGCACGCTGCCGGTCTCGCGAGGGTGCACACGGCGTATTCCGCGTTGCCGGACCACCCGGAGCGATTCGTCCAGCAGGCGCTTGTCGCCGAGGCCGACCGAATCCGGGAGTTGCTCGAACGGGGGGCGCATATCTACGTGTGTGGAGACGGGTTGCACATGGCACCGGCCGTACGACGAGCACTCGCACAGATCCTTGCTGCACGAACAGATGACGACGGCGAGGTCCCGCTGCACCGCCTCGAGTCGGAAGGCCGCTTCCACCAGGACATCTTCGCGTGACACGGTTCCCGCCCCGGGACGTATCGTCTACCGCCTCTGCAGGTTCCGGCCGTGAGTCGGCCGACATCAGTGTTGCGGCACCAGCACCGTGCCTGCTCCGCGCACTGCCTCCACCTCGACCGGCAGCGCGCGGAGCGGTTCGCCGTCGGCGTAGACCGTGATACCGGGACTGTCCAGCCGTACCCGTCGTGCGCGGCGCACCATCACCTCGGGCAGGTCGACGTGGGTGCCCCGGTAGACGGTCGGGAAGAGACGCAGAAGGCGAGTGCGGTTCGCCGAGGTGGCCACCACCACGTCGAGGAGGCCGTCGTCGAGCAACGCGCCCGGTGCGATTCGCATTCCGCCGCCGTAGGTGGAGGCGTTGCCGACGGCCACCAACGTTGCGTCGAGTTCGACGGCCGGTTCGTCGTCGAAGGTGATCCAGTACGGGAGCAGCCGCAGATTCACCAGTTCGACGATGGTGGCAGCGTTGTAGCGCAATGGCCCGCGCGGCCATTTCATTCGGTTGGCACGGTCGGTGACGAGAGCGTCGAAGCCCCCGGCGAGCACGGTGCCGAACCACTGGTCCGGTCCTTCGTCTGCGGAGACCCGGCCGAGATCGATGGTTCGCCGGTGGCCGGTCGCCACCACGTCCGCCGCTGCGCCCGGTTCGTCCGGGATGCCGAGGACGCGGGCCAGATCGTTGCCGGTTCCGGCAGGGACGATCCCGACGGGGGTGCCGGTAGTGGCGGTGGCCTGCCACGCTTGCCAGACGATGCCGTCGCCCCCGACCGCGACGACCGCGTCGATACCGTCTTCGACCGCGTGTCGGGTGAGTGCGATCGACTCGTCGACCGAATCGGCGGCGATGTGCGCGATGCGCAGTCCGTGCCTGCGCAGTCGTGCACTGGCATCCGCGAGGGTGTGAAGTGCGTCGTCGTCGGCGGTCGGGTTGCTCAGCACGACAACCGAGCCGGTGGTCACGGGATCAGCTTTCCGGGATTGAGGATGTGGTGCGGATCGAGCGCGTTCTTGATCGCTCGGAGCACCTCCACACCACAGTCGCCTACCTCATCGGTCATCCACGGCAGGTGATCGCGTCCGACGGCGTGATGGTGGGTGATGGTCCCGCCGGCAGCAACGATCGCCGCAGTGGCTGCCTGTTTCGCCTCGGCCCATTGCCGGACCGGGTCATCGGCCTGCGCGCACACGATGGTGAAGTACAGCGATGCGCCCGCCGGATACGTGTGCGAGATGTGGCACATCACCAGTGGCGGAGTGCCGCCCTCACGAAGGGTGCCGGTGAGGGCCTCGGTGACCGCGGTGCGCAGTCGCGACAGATTCGACCAGGTCGTTGCAGTTTCGAGGGTTTCGGCGAGGGCGCCGGCCTCGAGCAGCGCGTCACGCAGGTGCGGTGCGCCGAATCGGCCCTGCTCCCACTGTCGGGCCGGTTCCGCTCCGAGATCGATGCCTCCCGCGGCACCGAGGATTTCTTGAACGGCTGCCGCACGGTCGCGCACGTAACGCTCGTCGCCCTCGATGGTGGTCACGGCGAGGCATCCGCCCGGACTCTCACGCCCGATGTCTTTGTGCAAGGCCAGGTTGAGGCCGGTTTCGACTTCGTCCGACAGACGCAACACCGTCGGCGGCAGTCCACTCTGGACGAGAGTTCGAAGTGCGTCGGTGCCGGTCGTGAAGTCCGGGAAGTTCCATCCGCGATGCTCGACCACCGCGGGAATGGGATGGATGCGTACTCCGACCTCCGTGATGATCCCCAATGTTCCTTCGGATCCGAGAAAGAGTTGCCGCAGGTCCGGCCCGGCCGCGGAGGCCGGCGGGTGGCCGACGCGGATCGTGCCCCGGGGTGTGGCCACCGTCATGTGTTCGACCATGTCGTCGAACCGTCCGTACCCGGCGGAGGCCTGTCCGGAGGACCGGGTGGCCGCGAAGCCGCCGATGGTCGCGTGGCGGAAGCTTTGCGGGTAATGACCGAGGGAGAATCCGTGGGTGCCGAGCAGTTCTTCCGCCTGGGGTCCGGTGACGCCCGCGTGCACGGTGGCGACACGGGAGATTGGGTCGAGATCGGTGAGGGCGTTCAATCGGCGCAGATCCACCGCGATCACCGCGGGTAAGCGGCCGGAATCCGGATCGACTCCCCCGACGACACTGGTGCCTCCACCGAACGGGACAACCGCGATCGACTGTGCCGCACAGTATTTCAGAATGATCAGGACCTCGTCGTGGTCGGCGGGCAGAACCACTGCGTCGGGCGCTGCCTGCGGATCGGTTCCTTGCCGACGCAACAGGTCCAGAGTGCTTTTTCCGCCTGCATGCCGCAGGCGTGCGGCGTCGTCGTCGAGGACATGCTCGGCGCCGAGAAGACGAACGAGGCCGGTTCGATGTTCCGGGGCAAGTCGGGTGGGGGTGAGCCGGACGTCGGATTCGGCGAGCGAGTTCCGCCGAGGGTGGACTCCGAGTGCCTGCTCGAGCAGAGTGCGCACCTCGGCGCCCAATTCAGTTCGGTGTTCGGCAGTACCCCATGCGTCCCACTCCATCTCCGGAGCGAGCTGATCGGGTCGAAGGGGCGTGAAGCTCTCAGTCATGCGTTACAGTTTTACACATGACGCCTGTTCGTAACGACACATTCAGTGATGCGCCGTCACGGCACCCACTGTCGCCCGATTCCGACCCACCCGGCGACAACATCGAGAACAAGATCCTCGACGCCGCACGCTCCTGCTTGCTCGACTTCGGACTACGGCGCACCACCCTCGCCGAAATCGCTCGACGCGCCGGCGTCAGCCGACCCACCGTCTACCGCCGGTGGCCGGACACGGACTCGGTACTCGCCGATCTGCTCACCCGGGAGATCCGTGCCGCACTTCCCGACACACACGGCGTCGGGCCTACCCGCCCCCTCCTGGTCTCGGCAGTCGTCACCGCCGCCCACGACATCGGAACCCATCCGATCTTCGAGAAGATCCTGCGCACGGACCCGGAAGTGCTCATCACGTACATCGTCGACAGGCTCGGTACCAGCCAACGCGCCATCCTGGACGTCCTCGTTTCCGCGATCACGCAGGGCCAGAGCGATGGCTCCGTCCGCGGCGGCGATCCCCACACGCTCGCGGCATTCGTACTGCTCACCGCCCAGTCGACGGTGCAATCCGTTCGCATGATCAGTGAGATCGTCGACCACCGAGCGTTGCTCGACGAACTCGGCCACGCCATCGACTCCTATCTCGCGCCCGCGGAAAGGTCTTCATGATGATGCCCGCCGGGCCGAGCTCGCTCAATGCCGTCCGTCGCAGTCGCGAGCTCGAGCAGCTCGGTGAGCAACCTGCCGTCGACCTGCTCGTCATCGGCGGCGGCGTCACCGGCGCCGGTGTCGCCCTCGACGCCGCCAGCCGAGGACTGAGCGTCGTCCTCGCCGAACGCCACGATCTCGCGTTCGGCACCAGCCGTTGGAGCTCGAAGCTCGTACACGGCGGACTGCGCTATCTCGCATCCGGCAACGTCGGTATTGCTCGGGAAAGTGCCGTCGAACGCAACATCGTCATGACACGCACCGCACCGCATCTCGTGCGGCCACTTCCCCAGCTCGTCCCGCTCCTGCCGTCCGTGGGGGCTGCCGAAGCCGCCTTGGTCCGCACCGGGTTTCTCGCCGGTGACGCGTTGCGCGCCACCGCAGGAACACCGTCCACCGTCCTTTCACGATCCCGGCGCGTCAGCGCGCAGCGCACCGCAGAGCTCGCGCCGGCTGTCCGGCGAGCCGGGCTCCGCGGCGGCCTCCTCGCCTACGACGGCCAGCTCATCGACGACGCCCGGTTCGTTGTCGCGCTCGCTCGCACCGCCGCCGCGCACGGTGCGCGCATCCTCACCCGTGTGGACGCCCGCGACGTCACCGGTGAGGGTGCCACGCTCCGCGACACCCTCACCGGGAGCGAACTGCATGTCCGTGCCCGCGCCGTGGTGAATGCCGCGGGGGTGTGGGCCGGTCGCGTCGATCCCACCATCCGGCTGCGCCCGAGCCGGGGTACGCACGTCGTGCTCGACGCGGCAGCACTCGGGAACCCGGCTGCCGCGCTCACGGTGCCGATCCCGGGCGAGCGCAACAGGTTCGTGTTCGCTCTCCCCGCCCAACTCGGCCGCGTCTACCTCGGTCTGACCGACGAGGACGCCGCGGGCGAGTTACCGGACGTCCCGCGCGCCACCGACGGGGAGATCGATTTCCTGCTCGACACGGTCAACACGGCACTGGCAAAAGCACTGACCCGAAACGACGTGCTCGCGTCCTTTGCCGGACTCCGCCCGCTGCTCGACACCGTCACCTCCGACGGCGGGGGCGCGACGGCCGACTTGTCGCGCAAGCACGCGGTCATCAGGGCCGAGGGCAGACCGATCGGCATCGTCGGCGGCAAGCTCACGACCTACCGGAAGATGGCCGAAGATGCCGTCGACACAGCGCTCGAGGTGGCGGGCCTGACTGCGCGACCGTGCCGTACCCGGCATCTGCCGGTGGTGGGGGCTGCGCATTCCGCCACGCTCCGCACGGTGCATGCGCCGCAGATGCTGGTGCAGCGCTACGGAACCGAGGCAGCGATCGTCGCCGCCGATCCCACTCACATGGAGCCGATCGCCCCCGGACTCGACATCACGCGAGCAGAAGTGCAGTTCGCGGTGAGCCACGAAGGCGCACTCGACGTCGACGACGTACTCGATCGTCGCACCCGAATCGGGTTGGTTCCGGAGGATCGCGCGCGTGCCGAGGACGCGGTCTCCGCAGTATTCGAGTGAAACCGTTGGCCCCGGCCTACACAGAGATGAAATCGTGGGGCCATGACCTCCTTCGACGTCTCCGCCGCCATCTCGCTCGCCGCCGCGCACGGCCTACACTTGTCCGCTGCGGATGCCACAGTGAACGAGGCGGGCCTGGACTACCGCGTCGTCATGGCCACCGACGACACCGGGCAGCGCTGGGTGCTGCGCGTACCACGCCGCGACGATGTGTCGGCAGGCATGGCCGCCGAGATGCGTATCCTCGATCTGGTCTCCCCCGTCCTGTCCGAGGACGGTATCGCCGTCCCACACTGGCAGATCCGCACCCCCGAACTGATCGCCTACCCTGCCCTGCCCGGCGCGCCCGGATTGACTCTCACCGGCACCGGAGAACCCGTCTGGCACATCGATCCCGCCAGCCCCGACTACGCCCAACGGTTGGGACGTCTGTTGGCCCGCCTGCACTCGATCGGCGCGCAACAGGCCGGGGCCGCGGGCATCGAGGTACGCAGTCCCGCCCGGGTACGCCAGGCGTGGCGAGACGACATCGATCGGGTGAGTGAGGCTTTCACCATCGCACCTGCTCTGAGCCGGGCGTGGCAGACCTGGCTCGAGGACGACATCTGCTGGCCGGACGACACCGTCATGACGCACGGTGAGATCTACCCGGCGCATGTCCTGCTCGGCGAGGGCGGCGCGATCACCGGGGTCCTGGACTGGACCACCGCTCGCGTCGACGACCCGGCCCGCGATCTGGCCGCCCAATACGGCGCCGCCGGCGAGGAGATGCTGCACGTCACCATCGACGCCTACGCTGCCGCTGGAGGACGCCCCCACCCCGGGCTCGCAGCCCAGGCAGGACATCTGTGGGATGCGTCCCCCATCGGATACGCCCTCTACGCCCTGACCACGGGTGCAGAGTCCGATCTCGCATCGGCAGCCGCCATGCTCGACCCGGCCTGACGACCTCAGCGCGTCACGGCGCCGGACAGCCCGACCAGAGCCTGTTCGAGGTGGGCCTGCCATTGCTGGGGGTCGATCCGATGTACCGCCGACTCGCTGGGGAACGCACTCGAGATCACCACATCCGGCGTGAGCGTGCCCAGCAACCGCAGGCTTTCGGCCAGGACGCGGGAGTCGCTGTAGCCATCGATGTAGCCTGCCGTCCATTCTCCCGAGGCACCGACGAACAGAGTGTCGCCGGTGAACAGGTAGCGAGCTCCGTCCGCGCCCGGAACCAGGTAGCAGACGCTCCCCACCGTGTGCCCCGGTGTCGGGATGACCTCCACCCCATTGCGGTCGGTGTGCCGATTCGTCAGCGGGACGTCGATGCGTGCATGCGGGCCGATCGCGTCGGCTTCGGCCGCGGATGCGTGCAGCTTCGCACCGAACCGCTCCGCTATCCTTCCGAGCATCGGTCCCGCTTCGTCCTGGTGAGACAGATATTGATCAGTGAACCCGCCTCGTCGCTCCAATTCGGCGAAGTCCGCCTCGCCTGCGACCGAGTAGAACAGCACATTGGTGTTTCCGGTCCACAAGTAGGCATGGGTGGTCAGGCCGGGAAACGGACTGTCTTGTTCTGTTTCCCACAGATCAGGCAGAACTTGTCGCATCGTGATTCCTCCTCGTTCGTCGGTGTCGAACCACGACTCAACGGTGCAACCTCGAGTCCACTCGAGGTCAAGAACTCACGAGGACGCGGTCTCCGCATTCGAATGGAACTCACCGGGCCGAGCTCGAACGACGGCAAAGCCCCACAGACTACTCATCACTCGACTCACGGCACGGCGTCCCGCCAACGAATTCGAGCGCTTCGCCTGCGACCTGACGCCACGTGGCGAGCGTTGCGTCGAGATCATCGTCGTCGACAGGGAGGGACACCCATTCCTTCATCGTCCGTTTGCCCATCGTGACTTCGTCGGCAAGTCCCGAGTCGAGCATCTCCAGTGCGCGATGCCGTGGAAGTTTGACGATCAGACACCTGCCGGAGCCGACGAAGGCGAAAACCTTGCCTGCGATCCGCAGACCTGGACTGCGGAACATCGTGCCGACCTCGATGTCGGGATCGCGGCGGTACTCGGTCGCGAGTCGGTCGAATAGCGCTCGTGCCCCGCCGGGACTCTCGGCTTTCTCACGCATGGGTTTCTCCTGGCGCGATGTGCAGCATGATGCTGTTCCAGGAGAGACGGTACCGCGCATTGCCGAGACACACCGGTGTATCCCCAGAGTCTTCTTCCGAATCGAGAACGAGTTCGTGGCCGCACGGAAAATGCAGCTGACTATGCAAACGTGGATTCCACGGCGAGTCTTTTCGAGAGCGTACGTCGCGCCGGGGCGAGTCAGCGCGGCGTGACCCAGATTGTGATGTCCGCGTGTACGACCTCCGCACCGGTTGTGTCGTAGATACGCACGGGGACAACGAGTTCCAGCCCTTCGGTAATGGACGCGAAATCCGGAAGCGAATCGAGTTCGGCCACCGCACGGAGACCGGATTCCGCCTTGGCGAGGTACCGGGTGGACATGGCCTTCGGGATCCACCGATGCGTCGAGGGCACTGTCGCCTCGGCGAGCATCCCCATGGCCGCTTCGGCGAGGTTGCATGCGGCGATCGCGTGGAAGGTACCGAGATGGTTGTGTACGCCCCACCATTTCGGGGCTCGCACCTCGCAGCGACCCGGCTCGAGCGCGGTGACACGGGGTAGCACCGTCGCAAAGAAGGGGACGCGCACGCACATCCCCACCGAGAAAAGCAGGGAGCCCACAGCACCCCGCGGCAGCTTCAGCCAGGTTCGGTATGTCGATGTCACCGCAGGTTGCATCCCGCCACCTTACTCCAAAGTAAGAAATGGCGAGGTGGCGACGAAGCGAATCGGCTCGCGTCTCGTCTCGGCCTCGACTCAGCGCTCGGATCTACCCCTCGCCCGATGCCGACGGACGGCATCGCGGTTCGCGCAGCGCACCGAGCAATAACGCTGACGTCCATTGCGGGTGATGTCGACAACGACAGCGGAGCACGGATCACCCGGAACCTGCCCCGCAGCACATCGCCCCAGACGGTGCATTCCGCGGGTGGTCAGATGCAGCGCCGTGCCGACACTGATGATGGATCGGAGTACGTCGGGTAGAGATTTCTCTTCGGCGCGGTAGTGCAGGTGCCAGCCCTCTCCGTCATGATCCGTCAGTCGCGGATACGCCGAGGCGGTGGCCATCTGTGCGTTGAGCAGGCGTGCGCGCTCCTGCGGATCGGACGCATCGACGACGGTCAGCCACTCGTCGATGACCTCCCGGGTGAGCGCATGATCGTCGGGCCCCTCGGCGAATTCCATCGTCATCCCGACATCCCGGGTTCGGGCCTCGATCTCGGCGCGCGTGGCCGGCCAGTCGTTGGCCAGTGACGCAGCGAGGACGACCGCATACTCTCCGTAAGGGTTGAGATGCATAACGGCATTACATCATGGTGGTACGCATGCTCACACGCGAAACCCTCCACGATCCCGCACCCGTACCCGTACCCGTACCCGCCGTCCAGCACGAACACGGATGGGGCGTGGAATCCCGCCACTCGACCTCGATCGGTCTCGTACTCTACGTGCGGTGCGCCACATGCGGCGCGCGGCGTGTCGATCTGCGCGCGCACGACGAGACTCAGCCCCCTCCCACCGCACTCAGCAGACCAATCGATGATCGACCTCACGAGAACTGATGCTTGGATCTGGAACGAAACAAGGAACGGCTCCGACGAATCCCGGTGACCGGGCGCAGCGGCTACGCACAGTCTCGCGTCGGCTCATGTTCACCGAGCACGCAGCTGAAGCCGGAGGTCCTCCGGCCTGATCGTCAGCATTTCGGACACCGACAATTCGTATCCGGGAGTGGGCACTACGTCGAACCGCATGAGGATTCGAGCGAGCGCGAGCACCGCCTCGTGCAGCGCGAACTGCCTTCCGATGCAGGCCCGCGCCCCTACTCCGAACGGTTTGTAGGCATGCGCCGGGCGGGCACGCACGTGAGCCGGAAGAAACCTGTCGGGATCGAACTCGTCCGCATCCTCACCCCACAACCGACGATCACGGTGCAACGCAAGCAGGACCACCAGAATCGTGGCGCTCTTTCCGATCGGATACCCGGACAGCGTCGTGTCGGCACGTGCTTTGCGGAAGAAAGCCGGACCTGCCGGCCACAACCGCAGGGTCTCGTCGACGATCCGCCTCACATATCGCAGTTTCGCGACCTGCTCGAACTGTATCGCCGCGCCGTCACGTCCGACGACGTCCTCGATCTCCGCCCGTGCCCTGTCCACGATATCGGCGTTCAGAGAAAGATAGTGCAGCGCGAAAGACAATGTGCCTGCGGTCGTCTCGTGACCTGCGATCAAGAAGGTCAGCACCTGATTACGGATGCTCTGGTCGGAGAGCAGTTCGCCGGTATCGGGATCAGGGTACTCGAGCATGCGCTGGAGCAGGTCGTCCTGCCTCGGCGTCTTCCCGCCTCGACGAGCGGCGATGATCCCATCGACCGAATGCGTCAACAGAGCGATGTCCTTCGGATTCTGCCGCAGCGCTTTCCAGCCGAAGATCTCTCTCAGTACGGGTACATCGTTCGCGGTTCTCGATGCGAACGACAACGCTCGGGTCATCGCTTCGACGAACTCGTGGCGCTCATTTGCGAACGAATCGAAGGAGTAGCCGAAACCTGCCCGTCCGATCACTTCCAACGTCAGCCGGTTCATATCCGATGAAATATCCGAGGGCCCTCGATCGAGCCGACCCGTCCAGAAGTCGCACAGTTCTTCGACACACTGGGCCATCGTGTCGTGGTAGTTGCGCATCGACGCCTGGCTGAATGCGGGCATCAGTACGTTGTGGGCTTGTGCCCATGCCGGTTCACTGTTGAAGGCCGTGAACAGCCCGTCACCTGCAAGGTCGCGTAGGTTCTTCACCGGGGGCACGACTGCCTTCGCGAACCGGGACTCGTCGAACACCTCGGCCACGGCATTTCCGCCCCCGACCACGATCACCTTGCTGCCGACGATATCGATCTCGAATACATCCCCCAGTTCGCGCACGAACTCCGTCTCACGCTGAACTGGCCGCTTCGGATCGAGCCTCATTGCATCCCCGATCAACGGCATCCGCCACGAAGGCCGTGGCATCCTTGCGTTTTCGTTCTTCTGCACCACTGCCGCAGGCGTCGCGCCCCCCGACTTGCTCCCTTGCGTACCCATGTGAGCCAGTCTGCCCGACCGATGGCAGCCACGATTCAGCCCACCCCTCACGTGAGATGAATCAATGTGTGCACCAGACGAATCCGCGCTCAGACTTTCGCCGTGTCACCCCCTGGTTGCTCGCGTGACCCGTCGGGGAATGTCCCCGGCGAACTCTTGCAGTCTGCCTGCCTCGAACCCGAGCCTGCCGGAGGTCCCGACTTGCCCCGCAACCACAAGGGAGGCATCTCACAGGGATCGAAGCTTTGTTCTAATTTCCTTGCAACTCGAATATCAGTTCGATACAGTGTTTCCATGGGTGGGGACCTCTGGAAACTCAACGACACACAACTGATGGCCGAGACGCTCGCCATCTCCGCCGACATCCATGCCCTGCAAGTGCAGCGGGTGGACCTGATCATCGCGATGGTCGAACGCGACACCGTGAAAGAACACGGCTACCGCAGCCCCGCCCACTGGCTCGCCGCAGCCACACACCTCGAAATCGGCGAATGCCAGCGCATCGCGTCACTCGCGCAACTCCTGCGACTCGAACCCGAAGTCCGCGCCGCCTACTCGGCAGGCTTGCTGGACGCCGAGAAAGCCCGGCAGATCGCCTACTTCTGCCAGCACTACCCCACAACCATGAACCCCTGCGACTTCACCAAAGCCCGCACCATCCTGCTCGACCACGCCAGCCAGAACATCGCCACCAAAGCCACCGTGCGGGCACTGATCCACCGACTCGAACACCTCTTCGGCACCGGCGACGGCCCACCACCGGGCGAAGACACCGACCGCAACGCACTGTTCGTCTCCACCACCCTCCGCGGACGCATCGTGATCAAAGCCGACCTCGACGCGGTCACCGGCGCCCGCCTGCGGCACCTGCTCTCACCCCTGGGAGCACCCCGACCCGAGACGAACGGCATCACAGACGACCGGCCCGCCTCGAAACGCCACGCCGACGCCTTCGCACACTTGCTGCGTCTCATCGAAACCACCGGAGTCGTTCCCGTCGAAGGCAGCGTGAAACCCCACCTGTCGATCACCGCCTCGATCAAAGACCTCACCACCAACACTGCGGTGAAAGAACTGTTCACCCGCAGCCCCGAACACGGCTACGCCACCGAACCCTGGGCCGGACCACTCTCCCTCGACACCGCCCGGATGCTCGCCTGCGACTGCCAGGTCACCCGCATCCTGCTCGACGACCACGGAGTACCCCTCGCACACGGACGCACGCACCGCTCCGCCACCACCGCGCAGCGACGCGCCCTCGCGGTCCGCGACGGCGGATGCGCGTTTCCGGGGTGCACCACACCCCCGGCATGGGCCGACGCCCATCACATCGATCATTGGGTCGATGGTGGTAGCACCGATCTGGATAATCTGGTGCTGTTGTGCGGGCATCACCACCGGTTGATGCATCACACCGGCTGGGACGTCGAACTCACCGAAGAACGCCGGCCGCAGTTCATTCCGCCGGCGAGTGTGGATCTGTTCCGCACACCGATACCGGGGAACAGACCGGATCTGGTCGCTTGAGCTCCACGTAAACAGAACACAGCCACCGTCACCAGGGCACCCGTGTGCCCTGGTGACGGTACGTGCCAGGACGCGGGGCCGACGAGATACCCTGCGCGGGAACCCACCAGAGGAGCGACAGGAAGATCTACTTTCCGGCGAGCCGGTCGGAAGGGAGGTGTTGCACCGGTCCCGGCGAGCGCGGATCCACGACCCATACCTCTCCGGCGACGATCCAGATCAGCCCGCCGCCGTCATAGGACACCTCCGGGTACGGCGAACGAACCGCCAGGCGGCACTGCAGGGCGAAACTGACCGGATCGAGTATCGACAGCAGGCAGTACCAATCGCTGAGAGGATTCGGCTCGATGTTCGGATCATCGCTCGCATGATGCACGACCCACACCCATGGACCAGCGGTGCCGCCCGAATGTCCTCTTACTGCAGCAGCTTCGACGTCACCGACGGTCAAGTCATGGCGGATCGTCACCTACCGACCTCGCGGATCGACCAATCTCGGAGGATCATCCCCGACGAAGAAGGAGCCGGGCAGCGGAGACAGGGGCGGGCCGAGGCGCAGATGTCCCTCCTCGTCGAGGACAAAAAGCCGGGAGTGCCCGTTATCGGAGCCCGTTCCGATATCCAGTACCGCTGCGCCACGACCCGGCCGCGGGCGTCGACCAGACGTGGTGCACTCCGCGATAGTGCCCAGCTTCAGCTCGGCTGCTGCTCTACCCGAGTCGCGCGATACCGGTAACCGTCCTGATCGGTGACCTGCTCCCAATCCAGCATGACGGTCGCTCCGACCTGCACACTGCGAAAGCCGTCGCTGACGATGTTGCTGAAGTGCGCCCAGCAACCACCAGGGGTCTGCTCGGAATCGATGACTCCCCAGCCTTCCTCGTCGTTCCACATCCGGACCGTGCCGGTGGTGTGGCCGGTGATCCGAGCTACGGACGGAACCGGCTCCGAGGGGTCGGGAACCAGCTCCTCGATGCTGCCGTCGGAGTGGAGCGACCACGCTCGCGCCCCGAAAGGGGTCGGTCTGATGAATGGCTGTCGTCCGACCGGCCACGCTCGCACACATTCGTATGCGAAGCCCTTGTCCGCCGTGTCGAGGCGAGTCCACTCGAACTCCACCTGCTGACCCTGTGCCAGGGCAGGGAACCCGTCCACCGCGACGGCTCCGAAGCTGACGTGGCATCCACCGGGTACGTCGTCGCTGTCGATCACGCCCTGCATGTGCTCGACATCCCAGCTGCGGACCACGCCTCGACTCGACACCGCTTCCCCACCTCGCTCCTCACGGCCGGCGACGACTGCAGCCGTCTCGGAGCCGGATGCGCTGCACCCTGCCTGTGCGCCCGCTGCGGCCGACGCTGCCAAGACCGTCGAGGCGGCCACAACCAGAACTGTCCTGCGCACCACGTCTCCTCGGAATCCGGTCCTCGGATCTTCCGCGGATCGCCGTCCACAGTGTGTCAGGTGACCGGCACAACCTTCCAGCCGAAAACACACGCACCATTCACGGGATGGTGAGCACCTGCACCGCGAGGGGATCAGCAGGCACCGACGCACTGTGGTGCGCCGCAACCAGTTCCCACGCGGTCTGACGCGGCGCCGCTCCGTAGAGGACCCACCGCTCGAGCAGGATCGCGACCTTGGCCAGCATCTCGGTCCGCAAACGCAGGAACGAGTCTTCGGGGTCCACACCGACGTGACCGAGCAGCACCCACCACGCCCACGCGACGGCACCGGAATTGGCGACGAAGTCCGGTACGACGGGAATACCCCGGCCGGTGAGGACCGCCTCGGCTTCCGGTGTGGTCGCGGCGTTGGCTGCTTCGATCACGACCTTCGCCGCAACCTGGTCGACGTTGTCGGTGGTGATCGCGTAAGAGATAGCGGCAGGCACGAAAATATCTGCCGCAACACCGATCACAGCCTCGACCGGCCATTGCTGCACATTCGACGGGACGCGGGACCTGTCGATTTCGCCGTATCCGTCTCGCAGATCGAGCAACGCCGGAACGTCCACTCCGTCAGCGCAGTACAACGTGCCGAGGGCATCAGCGACAGCTATCACGCGTACGCCGGCTTCATGCAGGTACCAAGCGGCGCCGCCGCCCATGGTGCCGACACCCTGGATCGCCACCGTGGTCTCGGACGGAACCCAGCCCTGGGCGTGCATCGTGCCGATGCAGGCCTGCGCGACCCCGTAACCGCCGACCACATCACCGAGCAGAAAACCCCCGGGGACCGGGGCATTCAACGCGCCGTGAACCCGATGCAGCGTCCGCTCCGGGTCCGCCGAACGACCGATCGCCGCGTGATAGGACTGCTGCAGGCCGAGCCTCCCGAAGACTTCGTCGAGGAGGTGCTGCGGCACCCCGAGATCCTCAGCGGTCACCCAGTGGGTATCGAGCCACGGCCGCATCGCCTGGCAGAACCGTTCGAGAACCCCGACAGCGCGAGGATCCTTCGGGTCGAAATCGATGCCACCTTTCGCACCGCCGACCGGTAGGTCGAACACAGCGGTTTTCGCTGCCATGCCTCTGGCCAGATCCTCGACCTCCGACATCGTGCAGCCCGCCCGCATGCGCGTACCCCCGGTCGACATGCCGGAGACCGACGTGTGCACGACGAGGTAGCCGTGAGCTCCGGTGACGGGGTCGGTCCAGGTCATGCGCAACAGTGGCTCACGGTTGCGAGCTTCTCGGTCGTCCGGGCCTGCCCCGAATCCGCGTTCCATTGTTGTGGTCACCCGAGTCACCCCACTCATCCTCAGAAAGTTGTCGGCACCGCAGATGTTCGGCCGATAACGTCAGGGTGCCTTCGCTGATGATCCGGCGTCCAGTTACGAAACCTGAAGGATTGCGTTCACGGTTACTACACAGCGCCTACCCTGACGACATGGAGCTGTCTCTGCGACGGTTGCGGATGCTTCGGGAGTTGCATCGCCGAGGCACGGTGACGGCTGCGGCGCAGGCCTTGCATTACACCACATCCGCCGTGTCACAGCAGCTCACTCTGCTCGAACGCGAGGTCGGGGCAAAGCTTTTCGAGCGACGCGGCCGGCGGGTGCAGCTTACCGAAGCGGGCCTGATCCTTGCCGAGCATGCCGAGGAGATCATGCGGTCGGTGGAGCGCGCCACCACCGCCCTCGAGCGGGCACAGGATGGAGTCAATGCTCGATTGACGGGGGGTGTCTGGGCCTCTGTCGCGTCGAGCCTGATCCCGAATGCGCTGATGCTGCTGGCCGCCGACTATCCCGGTATCGAGGTGCGGACGAAAGAACTCGCACCGGAGGAGACGGCGGGCGCGGTGCTGGACGGCACGCTGGACTTCTCGTTCGTCATCGACTACTCGGACTATCCGATGCCGTGGGATCCGGAACTGACGAGGGTGGTCATCGCGGTGGAGCGACTGCACGCCGCGTTACCTCAGGGCACGGTCTCGGCCAGGACCATGACGTTGACAGATCTCGCGGAGCACCCCTGGATCCTTGCCGGACCCCGGTCGCATTTCGGGCGCGCAGTGCGCCTGGCCTGTCAACGTTACGGATTCGAGCCTCGGATCAACCATGAGGTCGGCGAGCAGGCGACCGCGCTGGCGATGGTCGCGGCAGGCCTGGGTGTCACCCTCGTCTCCGATCTGGGTCTGACTCTGCGTCCTCCGGGAATCGAGGTCGTCGCACTCACCGAACCTCTGATGCGGACGATTTCCATAGCGTATCGAGGCTCGGATCTCCATCGGCAACCGCTGCAATTGGTGATAGACGCGGTGCGCGACGCGGCGACCGCGCAAGGACTCGCCGTGCGACCATCGTCTCCGGAGCCGACGGCCCAGAGTTTCCCCCGCGACTGATACCGCAGAAATTCACGCGCCCCGACGGCACCGAGTGCGCCATACTTTCCTGTTCACTGACGCAGGAAAAAGAAGGGCAGGCGGATGGCGACAGTAGTCGAACAGGCCGACGGCACCCGCATTCACGGGCCGGGAAAGTTGTCGGCCGAGCGTCTCCAACACGAATTGGCATTGCGACGGCGGGCGAATCGAATCCCGGCTCGGCGGAAGCACGACGGGAAGGGCGGTCGTCGTCAACAGCGCCGAGCGGCAGCATCGTCGTGGTGAGGCCGATGCGCAATGCCGATGCGCTGTGTAGGGCACGGATAGTGCGTCGTCGAAAGTAGTTCTTCCACTCTGTGACGACAAGGGATGTCGCATGACGCAAATCGTTGCCTATGAACCGAAGTACCGAACCGCACTCCTCGACCTGTCCATCCAGGCGTGGAGTCCGGTATTCCCCATCCTTCTGAACGAAGTCCCGAGCTTCGTTTACGAATCGTTCCACCCAAACGGCTGGAAGAACGGCAGTACAACGATCTCGCCGAGGTCATTGCCACGGAACCGCAGAATATCGATGTAGCGCTCGATCTTGAACGCCCGATGGGATGGATATGCACCCGCCTGCAGCCCGAGGACTGCATAGGCGAGGTCTATGTCCTGGCTGTCGATCCCGACTACCAACGGCGAGGTGTCAGCATTGCTCTCCTATAGCACTCGTTCGCGCGAATACGTGAGGCCGGGATGGAAATGGCAATGGTCGAGACTGGCGGTGACCGCGGCCACGTATCAGCTCAGTCGGTCGGGACTGCTGCACGGATAGGTGACATCTGAACTGTGGTGCCGTGAGGCACTGCTGGAAGGATGGACCCCGTGCCCAAGCCCTATCCGAAAGAGTTCCGCGACGACGTCGTCCGCGTGGCCCGCAACCGCGAACCAGGTCAGCACCTGCGGCAGATCGCCGCCGACTTCGGCATCAGCGAATCCTGCCTGACCAACTGGCTCAGGAATGCCGACGTCGAGGACGGCACCAAGCCAGGGACGACGAACGAGGAGTCCAGAGAGAACCGCGAGCTGAGAAAGCGGATCCGGTTGCTTGAGCAGGAGAACGAAGTGCTGCGGCGGGCCGCGGCGTATCTATCACAGGCGAATCTTCCGGGAAAATGATGTACCCGCTCGTCCGCGAGCTGGCCGCCGGCGGGATTCCCGTCGCGGTGACGTGCCGGGTTCTGGGGATCGCGCGCCAGCCGTACTACCGGTGGCTCGCCGACCCGGTCACCGACGCCGAACTCGAGGAGGCGTACCGGGCGAACGCCCTGTTCGACGCCCACCGCGAGGACCCGGAGTTCGGCTACCGGTTCCTCGCCGACGAAGCCCGCGATGCGGGCGAGTCGATGTCGGACCGCACGGCGTGGCGGATCTGTTCGACCAACAGGTGGTGGAGTGTGTTCGGCAAGAAACGTGGCTCGAAGAAGGGCCGCTCCGGGCCGCCGGTGCACGATGATCTCGTCGGCCGCGTCTTCACCGCGGATGCTCCAAACACTTTGTGGCTCACCGATATCACCGAACACAGAACCGAGGAAGGCAAGCTCTACCTGTGTGCGGTCAAGGACGTGTACTCGAACCGGATCGTCGGCTACTCGATCAGCGATCGGATGAAATCCCGTCTGGCTGTCACGGCCCTCGAATCGGCAGTGGCACGGCGGGACTCGGTTGCCGGATGTGTGGTTCATTCCGACCGTGGATCGCAATTTCGCAGCCGGAAATTTGTCCGCGCCCTCGCCCGCCACGACCTGGTCGGATCGATGGGTCGGGTGGGTGCGGCCGGCGACAATGCCGCGATGGAATCGTTCTTTGCGCTGCTCCAGAAGAACGTCCTCGACCGGCAGAGATGGGCCACACGCGAGCAGTTGCGCATCGCGATCGTGACTTGGATCGAGCGGACCTATCACCGCCGGCGACGTCAGCTCCGGCTCGGCAGATTGACGCCTGTCGAGTTCGAGACCATCATGACCACACCAGCCACACAGGCTGCGTGACCGAATCTGTCACCGGATCGTGCAGCAGTCCCGTCTACGAGTCAATCGGTTTTGTGCGCTGGCCTGTTGCGCGGTACTTCAAAGACCTGCGTTCGATCTAGCGGTCGCCGGCTCCGAGCAATCACTGCGTGCAGGACACCGCTGCAAAGTAGACGGTCGCGAGCTTGTCGAACCGAGTCGCCAGACCACGACACCGTTTGAGGTAGCAGAACCGGCGTTCGACCACGTTGCCGCCGCGGTAGTTGACCGGGTCGAACGCCGGTGGGCGGCCACCACGCGAGCCGCGTCTGCGACGATGCCCTACCTGGTCGGGCGGCTCGGAGATCACCGCGTCGATCCCGCGGCGGCGCAGCAACTTCCGATTGTCGCGAGAGGAGTATGGCTTGTCGCCCCGGACCCGGTCCGGTCGAGTATGTGACCGTCCCCCTCCGAGGCGGGGAACCTTCAGTGATCGAGCAGATGCGGGTAGGAAGGGCAATGACAGGCAACGAATTTCCGCCGGCTGCCGACAAGTCAGAGAGAATGGCTCGGTGGCGCTCAGGAACCGGCAACGCACGAAATCACGTACCACGTGGCTGACCGCCGCGTTCTGGATGATCACATTCTTGTTCGCCTACATGCTCGGGCTCCTCGACTGGTGGGCATGGCTGGTGTATCTCGTTGCGGGGTCGGCGCTCACCTGTTTCTGGTGGAAACGGCGTCAGCGCAGTCGATATGCGATCTTGTTCGGCTCGATCTGCACAGTGCTGGCCATCCTGGCTCTAGCCATGATCGGTTGGGCGCTCTTTACGAGTTTCTCGGTGCCGGTCGACAGCGTCGGACCGCGCAGCGTCGTCTGCGGATCCGTCATCAGTCCGGTGCCGGCCAACGAACTGACAGTTACGATCGCCGGATCGCACGAGCCCGTGGTGCAGTCTGATCCGGTTCCGCAGAGTGAGCTTGAACGGGTGTGTTCGAACAGACTCGACTTTCGCGGTAGGAGGGCAGCCGATCTGGCTTTGATAGGTCTGTTCGTGGCCGTGCGGGCTGCGGGACACTTCGCTTCGCCGAGAAACCCCACGACCGAGTGATACTCGGCGAGCCTGTCCCGAGAACAGCACACACAGTCCTTCGGTCTCGGCGTCGCCGAAGGTGTGCTCGACGTGGTGCACACTCCGTGCCTGAGGGCAGGTACGAGACCTGGCCCCATACGATCGGTCGATGACTCGTGCGAACTGTTCGGGTGTCCACACATCGATGTGGTGCCCCGGTATCCCGCGCGTCAAGACGCACGGACTCGACCAACAAAACGGTCAAGGGTGAAACGTTGCGCGCCTTGTGTCGGGTCCGGTCAAAAAGTGAGCAGTTCGTCCGGAATACCTGCCTCCGTACGATGTGGAAGGTGAGCGATCGGTCGAATACCCGAGGCCTGCGGACCCGCAATGTGCGGTGGTGGCTCGGTGGTGGGGCACTAGCGGTTGTTCTGCTCATCGCGGGCATATTTGCTGTTCCCGACATGTTTCACCGCGATCCGTGTGACTCCGCTCTGTCCCTCGCCTCCGAGCTGGGGCTGGAGCTGTCCGACGACGACGATGTCGTTTCCTGCGCATGGCATTCGAGCTTCCCGGACTCCTCCGGGACCATCACGGTGCGTACCCCATCACCTGTCGCGCGAGAGGCTTTGCTGGAGCGGTCCGGCGTCAGCGAGGAGATTCACCGATCGACAGTCAGTATCGACGACGGCCCACCTCGTGAACAGATACGTAGACCGAACCTCGAACGCAGTGAGCAGGTGTACATAGCGACCGCGCCGAACGGTCATCAGCTGAGAATCAGCTACAACGAGAGTGTGGAGGCGGGGCTCCTGCTCACAGTGGGGGCCATCCAGGTGTGACTATCCGCCTACCTCACTGCATCCTGGCACCGGCCGGGTCGGTGAGGGCGCAGATGGAGAGGTGAGGAGCGCCCACACGAGAGTGTCAGCAGCGACGCGCGCGTAGACCTACGAGGTTTTCAGAAGTGTCCGGCAACACGGCCTCGCTCGACGGCTCGCTGCGTTGGTAGAAGCTCCCGACCCGGACCGCCGCCGAACAACGATGGCCGGGCCCCTAGCTCAACTCATCACGGGCAGGAACTACATCTAGGCCTCAGTCCCAAGGGTTCCTCACGGGCCGATGAGTCCGCTACTGTGTCGGGGTGTTGTCCGCTGCGCGTAACTGGTGGCGGCCGCTACAGCGGCCGTGACGCTTGCGCGTGTCCCGAGTCGCCTGCGCTGGCGGCTCGACCCTGTTGATCTCGCCGGATGTCCGCGCAGGCAGACTCCCAATCCTATGGAGTGCCTTCTATGCCTAGCGACCCTCGATCAACCACCGGTACCACTGCCCCACCGAACGTCATCGGCGACATCTTGGTGACCTCCCGCTCGATGACGGAGTACAGCGCGATGTTCGCTCTCTCCCCGGCCGATCTGCGTCGTCAAATCCTCGATTGTCCCGGTGGCACCGCCAGTTTCACCGCCGAGGTGTGTGCTGCCGGTGGAGACGTCACGGCGTGCGATCCAGTGTATGGGCAGTACACAGCGGATGAGCTCACTGCTCTCGGGCAGCGGGAAACCGAACGTGGCAACCGCTACTGCCGCACCCATTCGGACGAGTACATGTGGACTTTCTTCACCGATCCGGAGCATCACTCGTCCTCCCGTAGTGCCTCCGGACATCGGTTCGCGGACCATCACCGCGCGCACCCCGAGCGTTACGTCGCCGGTGCTCTACCTCGACTGCCGTTCACCGACGAACGTTTCGATCTCGTGCTCAGCTCCCATTTTCTGTTCAGCTACGCAGACCGGCTCGATCTGTCGTTCCACCACCGCGCCATGTGCGAGCTCATGCGCGTTGCCGCGACCGAGGTGCGGATCTTCCCGCTCGTCGGCATGGGATCGAACAGATACCCGAATCTCGAGGTCTTGCGAGAGCGGCTCGCCGACGATGGCATGACCACCGAGATCCGCAGCGTCGAGTACGAATTCCAGATCGGTGGCAATGAGATGCTCGTGTGCTCACGGGACTCTGCACCGTCGGATGAGCAGCGGTGACAGCACCGGATCCAGTGGCGTGTCGCGTCAGGGCCTGCATTGTCGCCGTCACTCCTCCGTCTTCTCGACAATCCGTAATCCGCCACGGAGACACCGCGAACTATCCCGTTGTCCACAGCAACTCCGGTCGGATCGAGCCCATCCCGTACATCTGCACACCGTGCACTCCCTCACCGACAACGGCGGCAGGCGCGGTGCGGATATACCAGACTGCGGGATTCAGATCGACGATCCGCTGCTGTGCGGTCGCATAGGCCGCACTGCGGTCGTCCAGGTGGTCGGCTGTCCGGCCTTCGTCGATGGCAGCGTTGAGCTCAGAGTCATTGATACCTGTGAAGTTCCCGGGAGAGTCGCCGTGGAAATTTGCCCATAGCGCGGTGTCGGGGTCGAGGACCGTCGCCGACGTGATCGCCACATCGAAATCGTAAGTGTTCAGCCGTGGCAGAGCGGAGGTGAAATCCAGGACCTCCACCCGGACGTCGACGCCGTCGAACGCGCTGAGCTGCGCTTGCACCGCCTCGGCGATGGCCTTGTTCTCGACCGAGGTGTAGGCCAGGAAGGTGAACGACACGGGCTTGCCCTCTGCGGCGAGCTCATCGAACAACTGTTGGGCCGCTTCCGGGTCGTGCGCGGGGATCTCGATATCCGCGTAGAACGGTGAGGACTCGTCGAACAGGGCCCGTGGTAGTTCCGCACGCCCCGCGAAGACCACCTCGTTCAGGGCGTCGATGTCGATGGCGAGCGCGAGTGCCCTTCGAGCGCGTTCGTCGTCGAACGGCGCACGACGCGTGTTCAGCGCCAGAAACTGCCCGCCACCGGTGGGTTCGACGAGGGTGCGGAGGCCGGCGTCCTCGGCGCGTCCGAGCGACGCCCAGCTCCCCTCGATGGCAAGACCGGCTTGGCCGGAGACCACGGCGTTGATGCGTTGGTTCGTGTCGCCGTTGTGGACCAGTTCGATGCCGTCCAGGTAGGGCGCAGGCTCGAATTCGACGTTGCGCTCCAGCATGATCCGGTCCTGTCGCCGCCACTCTGCCATGGTGAACGGGCCGGCCCCGACGGGATCGTCGTCGAATGCCTGCCGTCCGGCCTCGAGCGCCGCCGGGGAGGCAATCCAGTTCAGACCGCTCCACACCACGGACTGGGCGTAGTGCGGGTTGGGTGACTGCAAGGTCACCCGCAGCGTGAGGGAGTCGGTCACCTCGAGGGCGGCGATCTGCGAGGCCTGGATCAAAGATGGTGACCCGGAAGCTTCGTCGCGCATCCGCTCCCAGTTGTAGCGGACGGCTTCGGCATCGTAGGCGGTTCCGTCGGTGAAACGTAGGCCGTCGCGCAGTGCCAGTTCGAAGGTTGCGCCACCGTCGGCGGTGTCGAACGACTCGGCGAGCACCGGCGTGATTTCGAGTGTCTCGGGATCGTTGACCAGTAGCGTTCCGTACAGGGCATTGCCGATGAGACTGTTCGAGACCCACGCGTTGACGAGAGTGGCCGGATCGAGCGAACGCGGCTCACCGCCCTGCACGACGGTGACCGTCCCACCCTGGATCGGGTCGCCGACATCCGCATCGGTTTCGGCGTTGCCCGTTGTTCCCCCGCCCCCGCATGCTCCCAACACCAGGGCCATAACCGCGACGAGCACCGGCACCAACATCGTGCTGCGGCTCTCCGGTCTGCGACGGATGAAGTTCGACATCTGGACTCCTCCACTGGAGCGACTGCACGAGCGCCGGTTCGGCTCAGTGCTGAAACCGGGGTGGCCCGGACCGGTTAGAAACGATACTCTCACAAAACAGAATCATATTCTCATGCGCATGCCGAACCTGGGAGGCACTGATGACAGCAGCCGCGGCCGAACCGACGGAGATCGCACTGACTCCTACCGCCCACGCCCTGCGCACCCCGGACGCGCCCGCCATCATCATGGGCGACGGAGATGTGGTCACCTACCGGGAGCTCGACGACCGGTCGGCGCGGTTCGCCACATATCTCCGCGCTCAGGGACTCACCATCGGCGACCACATCGCCATCCTCATGGAGAACTCGCGCGCGTTCCTCGAAGTCGCTTGGGCTGCTCAGCGTTCCGGGTTGTATTACACGGCGATCAATCGACACCTGCGACCGGCCGAGGTTCAGTACATCCTCGATGATTCCGGCTCGGCCGCCCTGATCGCGACCGTATCGATGTCCGACGTCATCGACGGTATCGATCTGGCGAGCATCGGCGTCCGCGTGTGCACCGACGGCGCACTGCCCGGTTTCTACGACTACGCGTCGATCCTCGACAGCAACGATCCGCTGTCGCTCGACGACAGCGTCGAAGGCCGCGAGATGCTGTACTCGTCGGGTACCACCGGGCGTCCCAAAGGTGTTCGCAAACCACTTCCGGCCACTCCCTTCGGCGACCCTGCCTCGCCGACCTCCCAGGTCGCCCAGGGCATCGCCGCGCGAGGAATCACCGCCGGCAGCGTGTACCTGTCGCCCGCCCCGCTGTACCACGGCTCTCCCCTGGTCTTCTGCATGTCTGCGCAACGACTCGGTGCCGCGGTCGTCGTGATGGAACGGTTCGATCCGGTCCGGTGTCTCGAGCTCATCGATCAACACCGCGTCACCTACGCACAGTTCGTGCCGACAATGTTCGTGCGGATGCTCAAGCTGTCCGACGAGGACCGGGCGGCATACGATCTGTCGTCGCTTCAGGAAGTCACCCACGGCGCTGCCCCGTGCCCGGTCTCGGTGAAATATCGGATGATCGAGTGGATGGGGCCGATCATTCACGAATACTATTCCGGAACCGAGGATGTCGGAGCCACCCAGATCTCGTCGCAGGAGTGGCTCACGCACCCCGGATCGGTCGGCAGGCCGATGCAAATCTGCCATATCGTCGGTGAGGACGGCGAGGAACTTCCGGTCGGCGAGGTCGGTGTCGTGTACTTCGACGGCGGGCGCCCCTTCGAATACCACAACGACCCCGACAAGACCGCGGGAGTGACCCACCCGAACGGATGGCGCACCCTCGGCGACATGGGATATGTCGACGACGAAGGCTATCTCTACCTCACCGACCGACAAGCCCTGATGATCATTTCAGGCGGGGTGAACATCTACCCGCAGGAGACCGAGAACATTCTGATCGGGCACCCCGCGGTGCTCGATGTGGCCGTCATCGGAATTCCCGACGACGAGATGGGCGAAGCGGTGAAGGCGGTCGTGCAGTTGGTCGAGCCCGATGCCGCCACCGACGCCCTCGCGGACGAGCTCCTGTCGTACTGTCACCGCGAGCTCGCTTCCTACAAATGCCCGCGCAGCATCGACTTCGTGCACGAGTTGCCCCGCGATCCGAACGGCAAGCTCTACAAGCGTCATATTCGTGAGGAGTATTGGAAAGACAACACGACTGCCCGCACTCGGCTCGTGCAGGACTGACGCGCGCCCGCGCGCAACCTCGGTTGCCTGCCGCTGCATACCGATTCCGCCGTGCTGGCGCGATCATCGGACGGTGACGACACCCTGGTCGAACATGACCGAGCCGTTCTCGAACGTGCTGACCTTCACACCGTCGACATCGATCTCATCGCTGGTGGGGTAGCCCAAAGCGCCCTGGCTGCCGCCGAGTTCGTTCCACTTGTTCCGTATTTCGCCCCACACGATGTATGCGGGATTGCCTGTCTTCTGAATGATCACGCCACCGACGAACCATTGATACTTGCCGTCGGGATTGGTCTTCTCGGCACCCAACGGCTGCCCGAGGTCGGCTTTCTGGGAGGCATCGGCAGTGTAGTACTTCTCCAGAAGACTTCCCGACACCGTGTACTCGGCGCCGTCCGCGCCCATCATCACCGTGGAGGGGATCACCGACGCGGGTGAATCGGAGTCCGACGACGCGAACTTGTTCATTCCGAGGATGATAACGACGAGGGCGAGCAGAACGATCACCGCGACTGCCAGCATTTTCTTACCCCACCCGGTTTTCCGGGTCGTCGGCTGCGCCTCGACCGCGCCACCGCCCGCAACCGGAGGCGCCACGGGGGTCTCCGGAGGAGCCGCGGGAGCAACCGGCGGTTCCTGCACGAGCACAGGCTCGGGAGTGTGCACCGGCTCCTTCGCAACTACCTGCGCGGTCACCGGCTGGGGCGTCTGGGTGGACTGATACGGACTCCCGAACTGCTCCGAGTACGAGGCTGCGGAATCGAACACCTTGGTCGGATCGGTGCGCCGCACAGACGATGCGATTGCCTCCGCCGCTGCGTCGGCAAACGCCACACACGTGGGATAGCGGTCTTCGCGGTTCTTGGCCATCGCCCGCGCCACCACCCGATCGAGTTCGACGGGCAGGCTCGGAACGATCCAACTCGGTGCCGGTATCCGGCCACCCAGATGCGCGTGCATCAACTGCGGCAAGGAATCGCCCGGATACGGCGGCTCGCCGGTCAACAGATGGAAAAGACTGCACCCCAATGAATAGATGTCTGCACGACCGTCGAGCGTCGCTCCCTCGAACTGCTCGGGAGCCGCGTAGTGCAGGCTCGCGAGCATCATTCCCGTCTTGGTGTGGAATGCCGTCTCGACGAGGGCTTTGGCAATGCCGAAGTCCGTCAGCAGCACGCGCCCCGATCGTCCCGGGCCCGCTTCTTCGAGCAGCATGTTCGCCGGCTTCACGTCGCGGTGCAAAACACCGTTGTCGTGCGCGTAGTCGAGAGCCTTCGCGATTTCACCGATGACATGAACGGCCTGCTCGGGTTCGAGTCGTCGCTGTGCCATGGCCTCGGATGCGTTCATACCGGCGACGTACTGCATCGCGATCCACAGCTGATCACCCTCGCGTCCACGATCGAGGACGGAAACGATGTTCGGGTGATCGAGTCGCGCCGCGTGGTCGGCTTCGCGTTCGAACAGGGCACTCGCATGCTGGTCCTGGGTCAGCGACCTGTGCAGGAGTTTCAGCGCGATCTTCCTGGGCAGCCGTGGATGGTCTGCCAGATACACCGATCCCATACCGCCGGCACCCAGCAGTCGTTCGATCTTGTATCCAGCGAAGACCGTGCCGGGGGTCAGTGCAACCATCGTCATCTCCCTCGGTCATCCAACACAGGCTGTGCGCGTTCGCTGAGAAGATTAACCGGAGTGTCGAAAAGCGATGCCGCGCGGTCACGCTGATCGGCCGCGCGTTCGGCTCCGACGGCACTCCACCCTGCACTCGGCGATCGCGACACGAACATGCATTCGAGTTGACGCCTCCCCCGCCACATGGGACGATTCCCGCACCAACCTGAAAACAGGTCGACCCCGGAGGGTGCTACCAACACCGACCGGGGTCTGGGCACACGACAGAAAAGAGCTGTCATGCACCGTAGGGTGGAGTCTATCCACACGCCCCCAGGGGGCGCTTCTCATGGCTCGGTCTTCGATGCCGATCCTCTTCGTCTCACCCCGCCGGGGTCTTCGCTGACGTCCTGATTCTCGCCAGCCTCTCGACCGACAAGGTCGAGAGGCTGGCGGTGTTTGTGCTGCGACGTGTGCGCGGGCCGGTCCGGTAGCCGCGGCATGTCGGAGTATTCGTCGCTCATCTCCTTCAGGTCCGACGTCAGCGCGTTCGACGCTGCGCGCAGGGGTGCCATTCCCGTGCGTGAAACCGACTGGGCGCCAGTACCTTCGTCTCCACAGCTGGCGGTGGAGCACCCGCTCGTGAGGGTCGACACGAACGACCGGGTCCAGCACAAGCCGCACGTCACCTCCGACGTGGGGCCAGAAGTGCTGGCCGAGATGGTCTATCGGGGCATGGCGACCGGGCAGCTGTGGGGAAGGGGCCGAAGGCAAGCTCAGGGACCCGCAGGGTCTCCGTACGGTCGAGCACTGCCGCCCGCAGGGCGTCCTCTTTCTCGGTTCGGTAGTCTCGCGAATCGACTCGACCATTCTCCGGCCCGGTGCGGGCCCTGGAGACTCACCTGAAGGACGGTGTCATGCACCCCGCCGTCGAACTGGTTCTGAACCACGACCCCGACGACCACGGAAGCCTCGCCGATCGGGTCGCATCGCTTGCCGACGAGTTCCGACTGTGGGAGCTCATGAGCCACTACAACTGGGACGAAGGCTTCGAGGTACCGCTCGCCGTCATCCGTCACCCGCGGTGTGATCGGGCACTGGCGCTGCGCCTGTTCTGGGACCTCGACGATGCTGCAAGGGAGTACCTCGGCGGCGGCACCACCAATTTCGGCGCCTCATACGCACCGTACGACGCGGAGGAGGCAGCGCGCGTCGAGGAATACTGCCGAATCCTGACCGAGGGGCTGCGTCACGGCCGGTTCCCCCTCGGCCGCAATTCGTTCGACACCGGCTTTTTCGGCACCGATGATCCCACCCTCACGGAGCGCCAACGCAAGCTTCGGGCCGGGAAGACGACACTCGCCCAGCGCGATTACGACGATGCGTTCCTCCATCCGGCTGTCGCCGTCGCCTGACTTGATCACTGTCACGAGGCGGCTGCCGACGCAACGTGCACGCTGAAGAGGGACCCGCATGGATTTCCGACGACTCGGCGACAGCGGACCACTCCTGTCCGTGGTCGGCTTGGGAACCAACAACTTCGGCACACGACTCGAACTCGACGCGTCCCGTGCCGTGATCGACGCGGCGTTGGATGCAGGTGTGACCCATGGTTAACCTCTCAGACATCGGTCACCTCCGTGATCACCGGAGCCACCACGCCCGAACAGGTGCTGTCGAATGTCACTGCGGCACAGTGGCGCCTCTCGGACTTGGAGCTCTTCTGATCGCGCGTAATCACCGACTGCGCGGACCGTAACGTGATGCCGAGCGTGCAGTGCACATGAAAACGATCAGGTGCCGCAGAACGTCCGGAAGTTCTCAGTGAACTCGCTGGATGCCGGGGATGTGTAAACCGCCCACTCGTCCCGGCGTTCGAACGGATGCGTCACCGCATCCAACAGTGCCTGGAACGGAGCGAGATCACCGGCGGTCGCCGCGCGCAGTGCAGCGTCGACCTGGTGGTTGCGCGGAATGTAGAGCGGATTGACGCGATCCATCGCGCCCGCCGTCTCAGCGCAGCTGCGGGTCCCGAGAGCACTACGCCACCGACCCAGCCACGGGTCGAGGTGCTCACGCGCCACAAGAACGTCGAGGGGCTCCGAGTTGCCGCGGAGTTCGTCTGCGAGAGCACGGAAAGTTCCGGTCCAATCCATACCGTGCTCGGCCATCACGGTCAGCAGATCCTCGATCAGCGCCCGGTCGGCGAGCTCTCCGGTCAGACCGAGCTTCGCGGCCATACCGTTCCTGTAGTGATGCTCGTAGCGTTCGTCGAATGTCTCGAGCACCGCAGTGGCGGCCGTGATCGCATCGTCCGGGGTGGAGGCGACCAGCGTCAACAGGGTTTCGGCAAATCGCGCCAGATTCCATTTCAGGACGATGGGCTGGTTGCCGAACGCGTAGCGGCCACCCTGATCGATCGAGCTGAACACCGCGGAGGGGTCGTAAGCATCGAGGAAGGCACACGGGCCGTAGTCGATGGTCTCCCCCGAGATCGTCGTGTTGTCGGTGTTCATCACTCCGTGCACGAAGCCGATGTGCATCCACCGCGCCACCAGCGATGCCTGAGCGTCGACGACTGCTTCGAGGAATGCCAGGTAGCGATTCCCCTCTCCTTCGGCGGGCAATTCGACCAGGTTCGGGCAATGACGTGCGATCGCGTAGTCGGCGAGGGTCTGCAGAATCTCACCCTGCCGGACCGCGAGTTCGAACGTGCCCACCCGCAGATGACTGGCAGCGACCCGGGCCAGCACGGCACCGGGCTCGGCACCGTTGCGGTGGACGGGTCGGCCTGTCGCGGCCACCGACAGGGCGCGCGTGGTGGGGACACCCAAGGCAAACATGGCCTCGCTGACCAGATATTCGCGCAGCATCGGGCCTACCACCGCGAACCCGTCGCCGCCGCGGGAGAAGGGCGTCGGTCCCGACCCTTTGAGATGCAGATCCACCCGCCGGCCGTCCCGGTCCACGAGTTCGCCGAGCAGCAGCGCCCTCCCGTCTCCGAGGAGCGGGGCGTATCCGCCGAACTGGTGACCCGCGTACGCCATGGCGACCGGTGTCGCGTCGGACGGTGTCGCGGCCCCGGACAGGACGGCGATTCCCTCGTCGCTGCGCAGTGTGCCTTCATCCAACCGCAGCTGCGCTGCAAGCTGGTCGTTGAGCACGAGCAGCGTCGGATCCGGAACCTCGGCGCCCTCCCACGACACACTGAGGTCGCCCAGTTCGTCGACGAACGTGCTCTCGAAGCCGAATGTCGCCGTGTTCGCGTCTACTGGTGAATCCGGGATAGCAGCCATGCTTCGAGGGTAGTCACCTGGGCCACCATGCTCGCGACGACGTGAGCGTCACCATGAATCGCTGTTGCCGCATGGCGCTGACGGTCGTACTCAGATTCTGATGTGACGCACACCGACCGCAGCGCGCCGAAGCTGGTAGCGAGCGCCGTTCATCCTGTCGTGGATCAGGTCCAAGCCCGTGCGTCGCGCAATGTCCTCGACAACCTCGTCCACGGCGCGGCCATCGGTGCCTATGTGTTCATCGAACCGCTCAGAAGCGAGCGCCTGCACACAGCGAGGGATCTGGCGCAGCGCCCAAGTGTCTTCCCTCCCCGCAAGACGACCGAGCCAATAGCCGCTGCGTGTCCGCAACCGTTGCCGCAGAGTCTCGGGCGATGCGATGAGGGAAAAGTGCCTGACGTCGACGTTCTCGGCCGACAGTCCGGTCATGATCTCGTCGAAGTAGGCCGGGTTCACGAGCGTCATCGGAACGATGACCGGTCCGTCGCTTACGGCCACCGCGTCAGCAAGCGTCCTGACGACGGCCGACCGCCACTGAGGTCGGTCCTGGAAGTCGCCCCGTGCGTGGGCAGGAAGCATCTTGTGGAGTGCGAATCCGATGAACTCGGGATCCGCGACATGTGAGGATGGAGCACGGCGATGCAATTCGAACGCGGTCTGCGTCTTGCCTGCACCGAATGCACCGTTTATCCAGATGAGCACTACACCGAGTGTAGTGGCAGTGGTTCTTCCCGGCTGACACTGCAAAGTCCGGCGATGCAGAAACGAATCGTGCTCGGCCGCCTTGTGTTCCGGGCCGCCTCGCGAGTCTCTGGAATCTTCGAGTTGACGATCGGAGCTGGGCCTCGACCTGACACACAGCCAGGAATATCGGGGCCGCCGATGAGACGGCCATATGCCGGACGGGAACGCGCCCCGTTCGTTTCCGTGATGGGGTGAAATGCGACCGGTGGGCTCGGGCGCGCGACTGCCAGTTTCGGCACTGTACTCGCTGCCGCCACCGCGCCGACGATGCCGAATTCGGCACTGTCGGCCATCAGGAGCGGCGGCGCCAGGACACTAGACTGCAACCAGCACGGCGAGGACGTGAACATCACCAGCAATACGGCTGACCGCACGGCCGCAAAATCCCGGACCGACCACTGTGTACAGGAAGCAGAGGATCGAGTCCACCGGTGTGAGCAGCGCGGAACCGAACTATCCGAATTCCACTGGTACCGAGTTTATCCCACCACCACAGCCAACGAGGCCGCTCCCAGTCCTCGCGGGGTGACCGGAGTAGACCGCTACCTCTCGGCCCAACGAGACCACGGACCGTCACTCACGAACCTGCGCGGGAAGTCTCTTGGCGAAGCTTCGGCAGCGGCAGACAGCTGACCGAGATCGACGACGCACTCGTACTCGTACTCGTCGCGCTACCCGGTCACAGTCGAGGCCACGCGGTCGTCACCGTCGACACAGACGACGAGTGTGTTCTGCACTCGGGTGACGCCTTCTACCACCACGGCCGGCTCGACTCCATCCGGTCGACGTTGTCGCTACGCGTCAGGAAGCGCGTCATTGCCCACGATCGGCGACGCCTGCGTCGAGACCCGCGGACGGTCTTCACACGGATCGGCGTATCGCTGTGCGAGCTGACCGAAGCGAGCCACTGCGCGCACGACCAAACTCAGAAACCAATGCAGTGCAGCGGAGCGAGTCGGCCAGCTCGCAGAGCGGCGAGCACGAACTCCTCATGCGGAACCATCGGAGTCGGAAGCTCATCTACATCGAACCATCTCAGAGCTGCCGCCTTTTCCGGTTCCATCAGTCGCGGCTCGGATGACCAGCGACGGCATTCGACAAAGAAGTCCACTCGGTGATCCTTGTAGGAGAGACCGGGAAGCTCCTGGCGATGCAACGTCGTCAGCGCCACGAAATCAGCGGCATCAACCGCAATTCCTAGCTCTTCGGCACACTCACGAACACCGGCGTCGAAGAGCGACTCACCCCGCTCAACATGTCCCGCCGCAGCATGAGCCCAATACCCGTCCAGGTAGCCGGTCCCCTCCCGCAGCTGAAGCAAGACCTGCTCACGCCCGCAGTACTCGCGGCGGAAGAGCACGTAGACAGCCGGCACTACCTGAAAGCGATGGTTCACTCGTCCTACGCTAGCGGGCACCAGCCGCACGCAACGCCCGGGGCGGTGAGCATCTGCAGCCGCAATGCGCTACGAATCACCAGGTGTCCTCGTTGACGTCACCCAGATGCACAGCCACACAACTTCCGCCGTCGCTGGCGAGAACTGAAGGCAGCAAACGAGCCATATCCTTCGGCCGCACAGTCTGATCGGTGCCGGCCAGACCCTAGGCGGCCGGGTTGCGTTCTCGTCGATGGCATCCGACAACCCGCCCGCTGCCGAACTCTTCCGTCGCCTCGCCGCCGATGCTGGCCATCGTGATCGACGACCCCAGCGCAATACTCGGCACCCCCAGCGCGAGCGCCGAACATATCGAACGTGCCGGTCTCCGCGTCGTCGAGATACACGACGAACAGGCGCGCTTCACCTCTGCCGATTCAGGCAATGCGTGGGCGGTGCATGAGCGGATGTACACAGAACAACTCGCAGCGCTCTCGCACGATGCCCGCGCAGAGTTCGAGCATGATTTTCGATCCAAGTTGTCCGAGACCGTCGGTGCCGATCGAGCCGGCGTTCTGTACTGCGTCGCTCGAAAACCGATCTGATCGCATCGTGAGTTGTGACGAGGTGAGCCGATGGCATGTCCCCGGCGCCCTTCCGCGGGATGCGCCGGCATATCCGATCTCATCTGCGAGATGGTGTTCATCGCGGCCTGTGCACAGTGCGGCGGTCGTCGACAAGGCGAACACCCGGTCCTGAGATCAGGGGGCTGCACGGACTGCGATCAGCCACGGTCGATCGGGGTGTACCGGAGCAGGTTGGAGTCCCGCTCCTCGAAGCCGAGGTTACGGTAGAGACGGTTGGCTGCCTCCCGCGACGCACGCGAGGTCAGATCGACCGTCCGGGCGCCAAGTTCGGCTGCCCGGTCCATCGCAGCGCGGGTCAGCGTGGCACCGGCCTGCTGTCCCCGTGCTTCGGCGTCCACCACCACGTCCTCGATCCAGCCGCGGACTCCGGTCGGAATGGGAAAGACCACCAGTGTCAGGGTGCCGACAACGCGGCCGTCCAAGCGGGCGACGAAAAGCGTGTTCGCGGGGCAATCGACCACGGTGCGGAGCGTCTCGACTGTCACCGGTGGGGCCGAGCGGGACAGTTGAGGAACGAGACGCGCGAAGGCGTCGACGATCTCGTCGGTGACGTCGCTGACCTGTTCGATTTCCACAGCCATGGTTCTCCTCGGTGAAATGCGGATGACCGCGTCGGATCCCGGGGGGCAGTCCGGCGGACCAACGATATCCAGTCCGATCTCGGCGGCGCGAATCCACTCCGCGACGTAGCCGAAGGCGACCAGTTCGTCGACGACATGCTGGAGTGCAGACCCGGCGAGCGCGTCATCCCGGACTTGCCCAGCCAGCAGCCGGAACAGCACGCTGAGGCCCATTCGCCCGTCGCCAGCACCAGACACCGACCACCAGCTGGCTGAGGCCGTAGCCGGTTCGCCAAGGCTCGGCGGCGCTGCCACTGGAGGTATTCCTTCGATGAGTCAACAGTCCAGATCAGTCGGAATCGACCTCGATGCTGTGGCAGATGGCATACTCCCCTTCGCGCTCACCCTTCTACGGGACACAGCAGCTCCGGGCCATTATTACGCGAGTTCACCGCGGTAGACACCTCATACAGATCCAGATGCAGCTCCGGGAACGAATTCAGCAACGGGTAAACAATGTTGCGATAACCAATGATCCCTCCCAGTCATTCGCCAAGGCCAACTCAGCACACGTGTGCGGGACGGCCGATCGCGAGCACCCACATCCCAGCCGACCTGTCGGCAGCGACTCCCGCCCGGGGCACATTCGACAACCAGCACATCAGCAGGCGTGAAACCCAGAAGCTCCGCCGCACACAGATACCCTTCCGCGCAAGACTTTCCGACGGCCACATCGGTTCCATCGACAATGACCCCCGGGTCAGGAATCCCCCGCTGTCCTGAACCGCGACAGCAATGTTTGCCGACGTCCGCTCGTGACCGATCCCCAACACTCCTTCGGCAATGAAGCAAGCAGCGAGGCTGCGGCAGGAATTGCGGGGGACTGAACTCCGATGTCGTGCATCAATTTCCTGAGCACTACATATTCATCGACCGGGTCAAGATGAGGCGCTACTTCGGCAATCGTTTCGACAGGTCGTCGCCCATGTGTTGCCGACCAGGCCTCTTCGAAGGAAACCGACCGCATCCGCGCACCACCGGCTCCAAACCTGCCGGTCGGCACCATATGAGTCGATCAGAACGCCACCCACGTCGAAAAGTACGGCTCGCACTTAGCACCGCTCACATTCGAGGGTTGTAGCCGCCAGCAGCACTCCTGCCGATCACTCGAAACAAAGAAGCGTCCTCGCTCTACTCCGCCGCCCGATGCACACCATTCGACACATCATGGCCGGGAGTTCTCAGGAGCGCTCGGACCTCACGTTGGGAGTCAGCACGACCAGCGGCATGGGCCGGTCGGTCTTGGACTGGAAGTCCGCCAGCAAAGGGTTGTTGGCCAGCACCCAGCTCGCGAACTCGTCGTAGTCCGCGCCTTCGAGAGCCCTGCCGGTCGCCTGGTAGGTGGTGTCCCGGAGCTCTATGGTGACCTGAGGATTCGCTTTGATGTTGTACCACCAGGCCGGGTACTTGTCCTCGATGAACGAGCTGACAAACATAGTGTCGCCCCGGTACAGAGGCCCCAACGGAGTCGTGTGCCGCTTGCCGCTCTTGGCTCCCTTGGTGGTGAGCAGGATGAGATCCCCGCCTGCGTAAGCACCGCCCACCTTGCCCGAGTTCTCCCGGAATTCCTTGATCACGTCATCGTTCCAATTCGCGATGCTGCCTTCCTGGTCCCAAGCCTGGTTCCACGGCGCATTCGGATCGTCATAGTCGGTGATGTCGGCCTGATCGGGCTGTCCCGTGGTCGAATTGATTTCGCTCATGATGCGAGTGTGTCGCGGATATAGGACGATCAGCGTCCTGAATGTGGCCGCAGGCGCGGCACACCGATGATCGTGGCCAGGCGGTTCTGTATGATTCCGAAAGGCTCGAGTCATTCCGCCACGGTTCTCCAGACTCGACAGCGTCAACGTCGTGACCCATTCACGGACTGCCGATCCTGCATTCACCCAGTCGCACCAGTGCAGGGTGATCCGTCGGTCCGACCGCTCTGCTACTCTCCATCGCTGTCAAGGGGGGACACATGCCGAATCATGCCTTGAGAGTTGATCTTGATCGACTCTCACACCTGTCGGGCCGGCTCGACCAACTCGCACGAAGCGCCGAAACATTGAAGGTCATACCGCACGAGCCCTGGATCGACGCTCCCGCAACGAGCCTGTCGTCGGTTCGGGCCGTCATCAGTATCTCCACCGACCTACTCGACACAGCGCTGGTCGCTGCCGTCACCGAACGGTTCGAGGAAACCGCCGACGTCATGCGCCAGGCCGTAGCCCAGTACAGGAACGCCGACGACAGCATGGCCGAACAGCTTGCCGCAACCTATCTGTCGGCCACCGGCGCCTGGACCACGGGCAGCGACGCATGACACCGACCCGAACCCAGGTCGAGAATTGGACTCCCGGATCGCTCCTCACCTGGAGTGACGGCTGGCGAAGCTTCGGAACCAGCATCGAATCCCTCTTCGACGACTACGTCGCCCACGTCGAAAAGGTCGACGGCGAATACTGGGAAGGCATAGCCGCTGAAGCCGCCTTCGAGCGCGCACACAACGACCGCACCACCGCACGCACCATCGTCGACACCCTCGAACGCGTAGCCGAAACGATCACCACCGGGTACCACGCGATCAAAGGCAACCTCGACGTTGCGCGCGATGCTCTGGCCACCGCCCAGGAGAACTGCTTCACCATCACCGACAACCTCGAAGTGATCGACCCCCGCACCGAGGATGACGCGGACCGCGAAGCGCTCCGGGCGGGACTACAGACCAACCTTCAGCGTTATGCCGGCCTCGCCGAACAAGCAGATTTCGACCTGACGCGCAGCCTTGAAGAGGCGCGTACCAGCCTGCGACTCGCATTCACCTCCGCGGCCGCACTCGGCGACACCCAGGCCACGGCAGACGCCGCTGCCCTCGCAGCCGGCGATGTCGGCCCCGAAACCCTGCACCGCATCGTCGAATCGGGAACTCTCACGCCCGAGCAACTCACCGACCTGCGCGCTGGCGAACCTACCTCGATTCCGGCCTCTCAGATGGAATATCTCAACACCGTCGCCCGCTCACTCGACACTCTCAGTCCACACGAGTTGGAGCAGCTGATCTCGACCCTGCCGGACGACGCACGAGCAGGTCTGGCCAACTCGTTGCAGATCATCTCGACCGGCACCGTCACCGTCGCGACCAGCGGAGACCCCGACGTCCCCGCCCGAGGCGGCATCGACCTCCTCCCCGAAGGCATTCGCGACTCGTTGTCGCGGGAGGACCGCGTGGTCCACAGTGTCGAGTCGATGGGAGGAACTGCCCTGCGGCAGACCACTCTCCACGGCGTTCCGGACACGAACGCAATCGCATCGATCGTCTCCGCAGGGGACGGCGAGTACCGCAACGGCAGCGAGCTCGACAAGCAGCTTCTCGCTGCCGGTCGCGAGTATCTCGATGCACAAGTCACACACGATCAGGATCCCCAAGGCAACATGACCATCTTCGAGGTCGACGGCCACACCCCTGGAGATCCGTACCTCGACCCGATATTCGCAGCCGTCTCCGACGATCGAGTTGCCATCGAGCAGGCAGTCACAGACCCGAACGGATCTGAGTTCGTACGAGACGTCCTCACCCACTCGTGGTCTGACGAATCCACGGTGCAGCCGATGTTCCACTTCGACGAACTCGAAGGCGCCGTGCAGGATTCGAACGATCCCGTCGATGTCGCGGAAGCAACCCGGAGCGGACAGATCATGTCGGCGGTCGCATCTGCGATGAGCACAGATGCTGCGTGGCAGCAGATGTCGAGCATTCCCGGCACAGACCACCAATCGATCGGTGAGGTGAATCCCGAACTGGTGCGCACCATTTCCCACAGTATGACGCCGTACATCCAGAGCCTCGTGAACGTCGAAGTACCTGATCGGCCCGGCTTCGACACTGAGGGGTGGACGGACCCCGAGGGTTCCCGAAGCTACCGTGGATCCGCCAACGTCTTCGCCGCGTTGAGTACGGATGAGGAAGCTGGGACGCACTTCCAATCCCACGTCCTGCAAGAGTCCGTCGCGGCCCAGATCCGATTCGGCGAGAACCCGGATGCTCCGAATTCGAACCAGCATCTCGCCAACGCCGGTCAACTCTTGGCGTTGACCGACAAGGGCATCGAAATGTCGATGCAAGACCGGTATGACGACGATGCCGCTCGCGACCTGGCTGTGTACGAACAAAAGGCAAACGCCTACAACGCTGTAACGTGGCTCGGAGGTCATGTTCTCCCCGGCACTGATTTGCTCTTCGACACTATTTCCGCTGGCGGAGAGCCAATGAAGGAATCGGTGATCGGCCCCAAACCCGACCCCGCAGCCGAAGCTTACGTGAATCGTCCAAATTTCCAGCGCCTCAGCTACTTTTCCCTGGCGGCTTTTCAAGACTTCCCAGAAGATCTTCGAACCAAATATCGCGATGTATTCGAGGAAAACGGAAATGTCCGTCCTTACGATGAGCTCTTTTCAGTATCTGGCAACACCGCGAGTTGGTCAGCTACTGACTATCTGCTCGCCAATCTGTTGAGCGAATCGGGTAACCAGTACGGTCTTCGTCTCGCGTATGACGAAGTCAAGCCACCTAGTTGACCACCACAGGTCCACGCGCATCCACGCACCACAACAGATAGCCGAATCGAGACTCTATGGCCCACCTCAGTCGCATCGCGATCGCCGTCACCCTCGCTGCACTCGTCAGTAGCTGCACTACCCAACCGAATTCACACGCCCCTGGCGACCGGGACACACCACCGGATTTCCAACCGATCTACACAAGCTCATGGTCTGCCGAACCCGGCATCGACCTGCTCAGCCGTGAAGCAGAACTCATCCGAGCCGCATTCGAATCCAGCTGGCAAACAGAGATGTACTCGATCACAAACTCCTTCCCCGGATACCGCGAAGCCATCGGCTATCCCCACCCCTCCATCCAGAACATCGTCCGGGGAGCCGACGCGGGGAATACCGACTGGGACCAGGTCGACGAACACACTATCCGCTACCACATCACCGAACTCATCGAAACCCCCACGGACATCACCGCAAGCATCTGCGACGATATCGTGTACACCGAAACCACCACCAACGACCACATCACCCGTCACGGGCTCTCCTGGACCGCCTCCCTGCACAACACTGCCGACACCCCGGGCCTCCCCGGCATCCCCGACACCGACCGTGCAAACCATGACTCTCGCGCCCGACGCACCCCCGACTGGAACGTTTTCGGCACCTGGAGAATCACTCGTCTGATCCCACAAGGCCTCAACACGGAGAAACACGTTGCCGAACCCGCCTGCACCGACTGGTGGCTGGCAAATCACCCAGACACACTGAAAGTTGGCGGCAACACCACGTTCCGCGCGGCTGGCGTCGTTCCCGGAACCCCCCTCGCTCCGCAATTCCCCGAGTGGATCGGACCAGCGGAGGGTCGATGACGACGCAAACCGATCCAGTCACATTGTCGAGTGCAGTGCCCAGCGACGACCGAGGGACTTGCGTCTGCGGGCCGGTCTGGTCAACCGACGCGCTCGAACAACGACACAATGATCCCGTCAGGCCCACGCACATAAGCCATCCGCACGCTGTTCTCGTACTCACCGATACCACCGATAAGTCCGTATCCGTCCGCGGCTACCGCATCGATTGCAGCCTCGAGGTCGCCGACTTCGAAAGACACATTGCGCAATCCGACCTCGTTGGCCATCGCCGCCGGCGATCCGGGCGCGTGAGCGGGCGTGATGAAGCTCGAGAGCTCGAGCCCGACTCCACCCCCGGGCGGCCGTAGCATCACGATCTCGCAGCGAGCGCCGGGGATGTCGCAGACGGTCTCCACGAACTCGCCTTCCACAGATCCGGTGCCTTCCACCTCGAATCCGAGTCTTGCGAAGAACGCCGTTGCGGAGGCGAGGTCCGCGACGGTGATACCGACATGGTCGAAACGCTGCACGTGTGCCATGAAGTCCATCTTCCATTCGATAATTTCGATTACCGCATCGTCATCCCTAGTTTGGGGCCGTGCGACGAGGGAAACCTGCACTCGGAGGCAAGAACTATCCTCCGCGCGATGCAAGGACAACACCGCTCTCACACATCCAGGACGGCATCCATGGCTGACGACGATACGCACACAACCGGCACAGATCAGCTCTACCTACAGAACCCTGTGTCCCGATACCCGACGATCTCGCCTCCTGAGCAGCATCAACCCGAGCCCGGACGTGAATCCGAACTGGAACCGAGGGCCGACATCGGCGAGTTCTCCTACCGTGGGACCGGTCGGCTGGAGGCTGGCAAGGCACTGATCACCGGCGGCGATTCGGGTATCGGTGCTGCGGTCGCGATCGCGTTCGCCCGTGAAGGCGCCGATGTCGCCATCACCTACCTGCCGGACGAGGAACCGGACGCGGCGAGGGTCGCACGGATCATCACCGACAGCGGCCGTAAGGCGGTCACTCTGCCAGGAGATCTCACCCGTGCCGACTTCTGCCGGGACGTCGTCGAACAGGCCGCGGAACAGCTCGGTGGCCTCGACATTCTCGTCAACAATGCCGGAAAGCAGGTGGTCGCGACCAGCCTCGAGGAACTGCCTGACGACCAGCTCGAACAGACCTACCAGACGAACATACTTGCCATGTTCCGTACGACGCGAGCAGCGTTGGCACACATACCTCCAGGCGGCACCATCATCAACACGACCTCGATCGAGGCCTACATGCCGGCGCCCACGCTCATCGACTACGCCTCCACCAAGGCGGCGATCAACAATTTCACCAAGGGATTGGCCAATCAACTGGCAAGTAAGGGCATCCGGGTCAATGCGGTGGCGCCCGGCCCGATATGGACGCCTATCCAACCCACAGACGGCCAGCCAAAGGACAAATTGCCCGAATTCGGAAAGAGCACCCCGATGGGCCGTGCCGGGCAGCCTACCGAGTTGGCACCTGCATACGTTTTCCTTGCGTCCCCGGAATCCAGCTATGTGGTGGGCTCGACGATCCACGTGAACGGCGGCATGCCGTCGCCGTAGATGCAGGTCACCACCACTGAGACAGGAGACGCTCATGTCCACCACTTTGACCGCAGACGATCTACGGAACCTTCTCGACTCCACCCTCGCAGATCCTGCACTCGTGCTCGACGAAGGCCGGTTCCGAGTCGTAGGCGCCGAAGACATGACCGAACGGCACCGCGCCTTCGTCGTGCTCACGCAGAAGCAGCTTCGTGATGAGCTACCGAGTGATCAGGAGTACGACGAAACTGCTCTCGAGTTGCGAGCAAGTTCCTTGGACTCCACCATCGCGAACCTCGGGGGATGACCGACGCTCCTGTCCGGACTCGGAAGGTCTCCTTCATCCCGTTGTCGACAACGGTCTCCTGCGGCACGGACGATCAGACAAGAGGAATCATGTTCGAACGCAACGTAGCCGAAGGCGTACACCGCATTGCGCACGCCGATGTGAATGTCTATCTCGTCGAGGACGACGACGGGATCACTGTGGTCGACACAGGTTTACCCGCCACTTTCCAGCATATCGAGTCAGCGCTCCACGACCTCGGACGCTCGCCGAGGCACGTGCGCGCGATCGTGCTGACACATGCCCATTTCGACCATGTCGGCTCTGCACGCCGTGCGCGTCGACAGTGGAGGGTGCCGGTGTGGACACACCGCGATGAGGAATATCTCGCTGCCCATCCTTATCGCTACAAGCACGAGAAGAGCCGATTGCTGTATCCGATCCGATATCCACGTTGCCTTCCGGTCCTCGGGAGAATGGCCGCGGCTGGCGCGCTCGCGGTGCGCGGCGTGACCGACGTGACCGTCTTCGGCACCGGCGCTCAGCTCGACGTCCCCGGCCGGCCTCGGGTGGTGTTCACTCCCGGCCACACGTTGGGGCATTGCGCGCTGCACCTACCGGACCGGGACGCGGTGATCTCCGGCGATGCCCTGGTCACCCTGGATCCGTACACGTGCCGAACAGGACCGCATATCGTTGCCGGCGCGGCGACTGCTGACAGCACTCGGGCACTCGCATCGTTGTCGGCGCTGGCCGAGACCGGCGCCGCGACCGTACTGCCCGGGCACGGCAATCCTTGGCACGACGGGATCGGGACCGCTGTGGAAGCAGCCCTGCGTGCTGGTCCGTCCTGACCACCGCACCTCGCCGCGCTCCCGACCGCACGGCGACGAGATCACGGCGTAGCAGACGACCTCGCCGCGAGTCGCTTCCATACCTCGACGTCGGTGCGTGGCCCCCCAGGCGTCTCGGCGCCGTATCGAGCGATCTCGCCGGGGATGTCCAAGGGGCCGACCATCGGGACACCCGGGTACAGTGCTTCTTCGATCCGCTCGTCGGGCACCAGCCAGCAGATTTCGAACTCGATTCCGTCGGGATCGCGGCCGTACAGCGCTTTGGTGGCGGCGTGGTCCGCGGCACCCGTCAACGCCCCCGCAGTGACGAGGTGCTGACGCATAGCGTCGAGGTCTGTCAGCGTTTCGACCTCCCACGCGACGTGGTAGAGCCCGACTCTGCCCGGCACGACAGTGTCCTTACCGCGCGCCTGGAACAGTCCCAGATCGTCGTCGTTGGCCGATCCCGCGTGCCGAAGGAAGGTGCCACCGGGGAACTCCCCTGCCAATCGCTCGAATCCGAGGACCTGCTCATAGAAATGCAGACTTCGTTGCAGGTTCGACACATACAGGACGACATGATTGATGCCGCGCATCCCCATCGACAATCCCTTCTCGAGGGCCCCGCACCGCGTCCGGTGCGTGAGCTGTGAACCTGCCATTCTCCATCGGGTGTCCGCCGCTGCGATCGGTCGTTCCCGAAGAGCGGACTCGCCTAACGGGCTCCTAATCGAACCTGCGGAAAATGGTGCGCGGCACTTCGAGTGCCGCGCGTGCGCCGTGTTCATCACCGAGTCGCTCGGCCAGGGTCTGCTCCGCGAGTCCCGGCGGCAATGCGGCGGAAAACTTCAGTCCCGACACCGCATTGGCCGCGACCGTCGGCGCGCGCCACGCAATCTGCGCGAGAGCGGCGGACACATCGCGTGCGGTGACATCGGGCAGCAGGCGCAACGATTTCTCGTCGATGCGTTGCCGAGGGTCGACCAGAGATGGCAACGATGCCTGCAGGGTGCGGTTGGCTGCAGTACCGGCCCACGTCCACCATCGTCCGCTGCCTTCGGATGGGAGGGCGATGACCGCTGCATCGGTATCGACCGCGGGCAGATAGCTCGCACGCAGGTCGACGAGGGTTGATTCGGCTCGTCGAGTCAGCGTGACACCGGGTGGCGTCGCACCGAGCAGCACCGATCGCATGCCTTTCGCGATCTCGTACGAGACGCCACCACCGAGTCCGGACCATTTTGCGCCTCCACCCGAGTCGATGGGTTCGACGAAACAGCGTCGCCTCGGCCAGTCGATGTGGGTGACCTTCCACGAGCGGCCGGCGAGGAGCAGGATCCGCGGTCCGTCGACCTCTTCGGTGAGCAGGTCGGTGCCGATCGTGCCGACCTCGTTGCGCCCGGCGAGCACTGTGAATTCCGGTGGTGCACTGAACACTGCGGTCAGGTCGGAGAAGTAGCGGCGGCCGAATCGTCGTTCCGCTTCGGGACCGATGTGTAAGAATTCGCCGTCGCGATCGAAAAACCCTTGCTGACACAGGAATTGCATGATGTCGTCGGAGGTGTCGTCGAAAAACGGTAGATTTCCCCACCACTGCCGCCAACTCGTCGCACCGATGCGGTGTTCCTGCAGGCACAGCGCCATCATCTGTTGTGCTGCGATGTGCCGCGGGGACGGTGGCGGCGTGATCGGCTCCACCCATCCGCGCGCCCAGCGATCCAGCATGCCGAGGGCAAGCAACTCCTGTTCGTCGTCCAGGCACAAGAACAGGCAGTTGCGGGAAGTCCCGGCGCGGCGTCCGGTCCGCCCGAGCCTCTGGAGGAACGACGCGACGGTACGAGGTGCGCCGATCTGAATGACGCGATCGAGGTCTCCGACGTCGATACCGAGTTCGAGCGTGGACGTCGCGACGATCACGGTGTCGCGGGATTCGGCGAAGGCTTCTTCCGATTGACGTCGTTCGGCGGCGGACAACGATGAATGAGACAGGAATGTGGTGATTCCGCGATCTCGCAGTGCCGCACCGAGCTCTTCTGCGCGACGACACGACGCGGCCGACCGGTTGCGCTCCCCTGCAGCCACGCCAGCAACTCGTCGGGATTGCCGACCGTCGCCGACGGCCCGATGCGCTGAATGTCGCGACCGGCGACGCGGGCAAGTCGTTCGAGGACGGCGAGCAGATGCCAGCCACGGTCGTCCCCCGCGAAAGCGTGGACTTCGTCGACGACGACGGCGCGCAGTCCCGCGAACAGCACCCGCGGATCGACCTTCGTGGACACGAGCATCGCTTCGAGTGATTCGGGGGTGGTGAGCAGGATGTCCGGTCGCTCCCGCAGGATCCGGGTGCGCGCAGACTGGCCGACGTCGCCCGTGCCACACGGCAGCACTGCGGCCAAGCCATTGCGCATAGCCGTGTAGACGTGGCTGAAGGTTGTTCAGCAGCGCCCGCAGCGGGCACACATACAGCACCGAGGTACCCTGCCAGTCGTGTTCGGCCATAGATGACAGCAGAGGGAAGGCCGCGGCTTCGGTCTTTCCGCCGGCCGTGGGAGCCAACACGAGAGCGTCATCGCCGGCGAGGATCGGTGCGACGGCAGCAGCTTGGGTAGGTCGCAGGCCGTTCCAGCGCAGCGTGTTCGCGAGGTGGTACTGGACTCCGGGGTGGAACAGGCCGAAGGAGTCGTCAATGACGAGGCGTCCTGCTCGGTCGCATGATGGTCAGGCACGTGGTCGATCTTTCGTGGTTGCGTGACTCGAAGCAACTTCACCTCGTGCCGCACGTCGACGAACAGAGCATCTCGCCTAACAGTGCAGTTCACTGTGAGGAACTGCCCCCAGGGAGGTCGTCGATATGTCCAGAGTTGAAGATCGCTACCTGGCCGGCGATGTCGACTTCGAAAGCGCCGAGGCCTATGCACCCGACGGTCGATCGTCACGAACTGCTTCCGTTCTTGCAGACATTCGGCGCCGCCAGGCGTCCCAATGTAGGTCTATCGCTGCACACGGGTCCGGACGATGGCCGACACGTGTCGGCGGGAACTTCGGACGGCAGCACCTAGCATCGCCCAGCGTTGGGCGCGCACAATGCGCGCCGCACACCCCGATCTCGACGGTCTCGTCTACCGCGGATGGTTCACCGGCGCACTGTGCATCGCATTCTTCCCACCCGCTGCTCATGCCGTTCCTGCTGACTTCGAGATGACTCTTCCCCTCGATCACTCTGGATTCGATTCCCGACTTGCCGAGGCTGCTCACCGCATCGGCCGCGTAGCCGAATAGTCGGCATCGATATCGACGTCGAATCTGGAAAGATGCGCACAGCCATTCCAGGTCTCGTAGATGCTTGCCACAATCAAGGAAAGGGAGGAATCGTGACTCGACCGGATGCTCGGCACTACAACTACCGGGTTCAGTGGTCGCCGGATGACGGCGAACACATCGCGACCGTACTCGAATTTCCTGGCCTGTCGTGGTTGGACAGCCATCAGAACCATGCCTTGGAGAGCCTTGTCCATCTGGTGGACGACGTCATCGACGATCTTGCCTCCAACGACGAAGTTGTTCCCCAACCACTCTTTGAACTCTTCCGCAGCGGAACGCTATTCGTATCCGACGAAGCGATCCGGAAGTGGGCGGACGAAGCGGAAACCGACTATGACGTCGAGACACTTCACAAACGCGGCCGCCCCACCAGCGGAACCAACCGTGGAGAAGTACTTGCTGTACCGATCGATGGGGCATTGATGGACGCCTTGAAGGCGCGCTCGGAACGTGAGCACCTCTTGCGATCCGAGGTGATCAGGGAAGCGGTACGCGCCTGGGTCCAGATCGAGTGAAAACACACAGATGGGTGCTCGAACACGTGATCAACGACGAAACGCGCGTCCACACGGAGGAATACCACAACTACAACACCGACCTCGATGACGACAACCCGGCATGAGGATTTCGATTGGGCCGGTCCCCATGAAGGGCTCCTCGACGACCGACAAGCTCGCCCCGCTGAGCATGACCCACCGTCATTGCATTGAACGCGACGGCCTGAGGTCGAACCGTTCGGTAAGGAAGGTCCTGATTTGCGCCGCTGTCTCAGCCGGACGTTCGAGGTGTACCAGATGCCCGGTATCCGGTAGATCGACACGGCGAACATCGGGGACCATCGCCTCAATGACCTCGGCTATCACGCGAAAGTCCTCCACATCATCTGCGCCGGTGATCAGCAGTACCGGTATGGCCAGATCGCCCAAATACTCGATGTGGGGCTGCGACGGTGGTATCTCCCGATCCGCGTCCAACCAGACGCGGCACGCATCCGCCGCGATGGCAGCCCGCAGCTGGGCGGCCGTCGCCGGATCGCGGCGGACAGTGGCGAACAAGGGATGGTGGAACCACATGTCCCTGGCCCGTTCCAGGTCTCCGTTCCGAGCAGTCCGGGTCAACTCGAGCCAACGATCTCGCCAGGCGTTCGACCAGTCCCAGTCGGCGAGTCCCGGACTGATCAGCACCAGCCGATCGACCCGATCCGGAAAGGCGAGTGCAAAGTCGACCGCGATCCGCCCACCCATCGAGACACCGGTCAGCGCAGTGAGCTCGACGTTCAATCCGTCAAGCAGCGCAGCCAAGTCGTCCGCGTGGCGGAACCGTGCAGTAGTTCGATCCTCGGATGCACCACACCCGCGTAGGTCATACCGCACACAGCGGTTCGTCGCGGTGAACTGCGGCCACACCGGATCCCAAGTCGAATGATCCCCACCCGCCCCGGCTACCAGGACGTGCGGTGATCCTTCCCCGGTGACCTCGGCCCATAACTCGACGCCCGTGGCTGCGGTGATCCGGTGCACTTCCGGCACATCATCTCCTTGGTCGATGTCTTCGCCAAATACTCACCACACTTGAGGAATCAAACGTCGATCGCCAGCGAGGATTCGCCGAATCCGGCACCTAGTCACGGCGCCACCCGCCGCACCAATTCCCGTTCGATCTCCCTAAACCTGGCGATGCGTGCCTGACCACTCGCAGTTCGATCGAAGCCCTGCTTCTGCTCGTCTCGGATACGCAGTCGCACAGCCGAGAGCAACCGCCTGCCCTCGGTCAGCTCCGAATTTTTCATGCTTCGAACAGGCACCTTGCCGTCCTTCTGCTTCTTCTTCGGTGCACTTGCCCTTCGCCGGCCGGATCCACGCTCGCCCGCCGGGTGAGGTGAACGGGAAACCGCGCCGCTTACATTGGGCTTCTTCTCCGACGACATACTGCGCACATTGTTGAGAGTCGTGCGCGCTGTCGCTGCTATCCTGCGTTGCTGCTCCTCGGCAGGACTGCCCGAATGGATGGAGCCTCCGAGTGGACGAAGTCCCTTGGCTGCAAGATAGCTCTCCGCCGCTGCAATTATGCGTTCGAGCTTTGCGCACCGCTTGCAGCGCTTCGGCTTCGACCCGGCAACAGCATTCGACTCGCCACACCAACTGCATTTCGCCACGCGGCGGGGACTCTGTGCAGTCTGTCGAGGTGCATCCGGATCGACGACGCCACTCCCTGCTGCGTCGCGCGCACCCCATACCGGAGTCCGCGCCTTGACACCCGGATCGCCAGTGTGCAAATGCACTCCAGTTCGACGAGCCCGAGCCATCCAGCCTCCCAACCGAGTACCACTACGCACGTGTCCAGGAAGATACCGCGGTCCTATTCGTCAGTCCACGTTGAAACCCGCCACAGCACCGCCATATGACGTGCCGCTCACCGACATCTACCCGTCGTCCGATTTGGCCGAGTTACCCGCTACTATCGCGGAATGAAAGAACGGCGCAGCCGAATGTGGAAGTTACGACAAAGGTTCGGGCGCTCCGTTCGTACAGAAGTGGCACAGACCAACGATGCCGATACACCGGCGTCCAGCGAACCGGACTCAGAGACACCGCCGACCGACGAGATTACTCCGTCCGTCGTGGTGCCCCTGGCCGAGGATCAGGCGATGGTCGACCTTCCGCACACTCACTTCGACCGCGAGCTCGAGCAGTATCGCCTCGCCGAAGAAGTATTGGCCGGGCGCCGCCGAGAGCTCCAAGCAAAGATGGACGAGTGCCGCGACGGCGGCGATCTCTTGGTCGACTATCAGCGCTATCACAGCAGTTTTCGCCAGGTAGACGCACAGCTCGTGGAGCTGGTAGCCAGCCGAGGCCGGTACACTACGGACCGCGACCGTCTCGCGTCCTGGGGCTCCACCGATGACTGGGTAGTCGCCGGATCGATTGTGACCATCCGATATCTGGATGGTGAGCAGTCCACGTTCGTACTCACGGAGCGGCCGATCGACACCGAGTACGAAACCGTGTCCTACGAGTCTCCGTTGGGCAAAGTGGTTCGCCGACGCAAAGTCGGCGACAAGGTCTCGCTGCCTGCTGGAGCTCCACTCGTCATTGTCGATATCATCCCTGGATTCCGGGTGGACTCACGCGCCGCGGCCGGGGATCGACCAGTGGCTGCGGACAACTCCGCTCAGCCGACTCCGCCCCACCAAGCACCCGCAGCAACCGACGCTGGCCGATGGATCGGACGCCAACGATGCAGCGACAAGGCCTATCGCGACGAGATGTATAGCAGACGCGCCGATCCGAATGTGCGATCGATCAATTCGTACGTCGATCAGCTCAGGTCTGAACGTCCTGGAGTTTTCATTCCCTATGTCGCGCCGACATATGGCGGCGTGCATGCTCGGTTGCTCACTCTGATGCAAGACCCTGGCCCGAAAACCGATCCCGCCAATCACAATGGGTCGGGGATGATCTGCCTCGAGAACGCCGATCTGACGGCAGCCCGACAGAAATACTTCATGGGTCAGGCAGGAATAGATGTTTCACAGATCGTTTCTTGGAACGCGTACCCGTGGCCGAAGCCTCATCCACAAACGGACGCTTCCGACCGTGCTGCGGCGGCCGCACTTCGCGGTTTCCTCGAGCTCCTTCCCCACCTGGAGGTCGTGATCCTCAATGGCGTCGTTGCAAGACGAGTCTGGAGAGTGATGAACGAGCTCGATCCATTAATCGCAGCCGGAGTATGGGAGTTCCCCACCCGTCATACGAGCCCGAAAGCCGTGGATCCCGCCAAGCGGTCCGTCGAGTACATCGTGGGTGTGAACCAAGATCTGCGCGAGAAGTACATCGCAGCCGGGCAGAAGCTCGACCGAACCTGAACTACCGGCGGTCAACAGGGGTTATAGGTCCAGGTCGATGTCATCCGCGTTGACGACTTCACTTTCTGCGGCAGACATCTCCGACGCGGCGATCTTCACGTCGTAGTCGGTATACGGATCGAAGTCGGGGTGCAGCTCGATCACGTCGAGCACGTCGACGAGCTTGCGCAGAAACAAGCACGGCGCGATGCCGACACGACCACCGAGCCCACCGGCGACCGCGGACGCGAAGCGGCGGAGGAACTCGTCGTCTGCCGTGGTTCGCACACGATCAGCGGACTCGATTCCGCTGCAGAACAATTCGCGAACCCTACCGCCAAGCTCGACGAGTCGATCGAGATCGAAGCCGGTCAGCCGCAGTTGCGGGGCACGCGGGTTGTCGAAGCGTGGGTCGCGGGAGAAGTCGGTGTGCAGCCTGTCCGCGAGCGGCGGCAGCAACTGGATGCCCTGGCGTCCCTCAAGGAATGCGGGAGTGCCGGTGATCAGCAGGTACAGGCCGGGGAAGTGTCCGTCGTGGACCTCGTCGACGAGTTGCCGCAACGCGTTCAGCGCCTTCGCGCGGGCATCCGACCGCACCCGCTGAAGGGTTTCGATCTCATCGAGGACGAGCACCAGACCGGCATTGCCCGCATCGGCGAGGACGGCGAGGAGCCCACGAAGGAATCCCAGCGCAAGGAAGTGGTCGAGGTCGCCCTTGATCCCCGCTCGGCATTTGACGGCCGCCGCGAGGTGGGGCTGCCCGCCGAGCCACGCGACCAGGCCGTCGGCGCCATCGTTGTCGCCCTCGGCGAGCATCCGACGGTAGGCGCGGATCGCCATCGGAAAAACCGGGGCTCGGGTGGCGACGTCGGAAAGGCGGCGCTCGAGCAGTTCGTCGACGCTCACGCCCTGCGTGGTGGCGTCGTCTTCGATGGTGAAGAGCCACGCGTCGAGGATCGGTCGCAACGCGGACGGCGGGATCGAGGCAGTCCGTAATGATTCGATGCTGCGTCGGTACACGGTTTCGAGTTTGTGCAGTGGCGTGTCGATCTCGTTGATCTGCACTTCCGCGACCGCGAATCCGCGCTTCATGGCGCGGTCAGCGAGCCAGCGAGCGAAGAACGTCTTACCCGAACCGTAGTCGCCGCGCACGGCCTTGAACATCGCACCGCCACGGGCGACGGTTGCGAGCACGAACATGGCTCAGCATCGATCGCCGCATGTCACGACGGGTCGAGCGAGGACGGCAGATTCATCTCGGGTAATGGCGGCGATCCCGACGAGGCGCTGCGGGTCACTGTTGTAGGCCATGTCCGCGACTTTGCGCCCGAGATGGCCGGTCATGCTTGCCGGAGCAGCGCCACCGCATCGTTCATCGCATAGCGATCCACCAGTAACGTCAAGACTTCCTCGACGCTCATGGCCGGGTTGCTCAACCGCGCGGTCATCGATGCGACCGCCTGCCGCGCCACCACCGGTGATACCGCGACAGTATCGGCGGCGAACTCCGCCGGGGACAAAATCTGGATATGTTCCGGCACATGGTCTGCAGGAAAATCTCTGATGTTGCTGGTGACGATCGCACCGGCCCCACCGACCACCGCCGCAGCCACCACATGATCGTCATCGGGATCCGGCAGACCATAGGAACCGACCAACGGCTCCCACTCGCTGACCATCGCGTCATCGAATGCCCGTCGCATCTGGGAGACCAGGCGTGACGCGGTGGCAGCAGCATCTGCGGCGCGTGTACCCCGAGCCTCGAGTTTGACAGCCTCGTGGAACTCCAGTTCTTCCAGGATCGCCTCGGACCACAACGGCCGGTACAGACCTTCGATCGCCAAGGACAGCAGGAAATCCCGCTGCCGGCTGGGCCACAGCACCGACGTATCGAGGACAACCGCGAACATCCGTGCAGTGTATGGATGCCGACCGACATGGACTCCGGTGGTTACCTGCTCTCGGCGCGGGTACGTCGGCGCGCCGCCACCGCCTTACGGGCGGCCTTCAACTGCTCGGCGATCTTCTCCGGATCGTCCTCGTCATCGAGCGCAACCGAGGTGTTCACCAGTGCCTCGTACTGCTGCGCGCGTCGTCGCTGCTGATAGTCGAGGACCTCGCGCAGCACCAGACGATGCCGGGTACCGATCTTCTCCGCCGGCAACTCCCCCACCGCGATCAACCGCTTGACCGTCGGCCGGCTCACCCCGAGCAGATCGGCCGCCTGCTGTGTGGTCAGCTTCGTCGTACGGGGCGCAACGGTGACCGCACGTCCGGCTTGGAGCGCGGAGACGACCTGTTTGAGGATGGCGTGCACCTCGGGAGGCAGCGGCACCTGTTCGCCTTCACCGGCGTCGACGAGTAGATATCGCGTTTCGACCTGATCGCCGGAGCGGCGTTCGTGCGCATCGAGGAAGCTGACCACCTCGGCCAGACCCGTGTCTTCGTTGGGATCCGGCAGGTAGGTGTGCTCCTCCAGTACCTGCGTCATCAACTACCTCCTATTATTCGAAAGAAACGTAACATCATTTCGAAACTTTCGAAAGACGGCGAATACACTGGTGAGACCCCGAACCCGCCACAGAGGGTCTGCCCGCCCACGGTCAGGACGCCGTCCTGGACATCGATGGGCGCGACCGTCGCCCAGTACGAGTTCCGGATACCAGCGGGGCGCCCGTAGGAACCGTGGTCCGTGGAAACCTGCCACGAAGCTCGCGCGGGGACGGCGGGCCAGCAAGGTACAGGCCCTCACGGGGCGATGTCACGCAAGGAGCCGTGCCGCGGCCTGACGCGCAAGCATCACGACCGCGTCGATGTCGCCCTCGGCAAGAGCCAGGCGTGGGGTGCGGCCGTCGAGTTCCGGTTGCTCGGTCGAGAGCCACGACGCGACCGTCCACGAGTCGACGGCGGCACTGGCACATGCGGTGAGCACTTCCCTGACTCCAGGCAGCGGACGGTGGGGTGTGGTTCTCCCACGCCCGCCGAGCTTTCCCCCGAGACACAAGCGCTGATCGATCGCGTCGCTGCAGAAGCTGAAACGACCGGTGTCGAGCGGGTGCTGTCGAGGAATACGACGCCATCGTGGCGTTGGCCGATGTCGCGCTGGACTCCCCACGTCGACGTTTGTCCGTGCGCGTCTACTCGATCTCCTTTCCGACCGTCCCGAGCGGCAGGCCGCCCTCATGGAATCGGTTGCGGCGGCCCTGGCTGCCGTCCGTCACAAGATCGGTGACACCAGCCGCACAGCGGTGTGAGAATTCCCGTGACGGCGTACGGATGCGGATATACGGCAGACTCGTCACCGGTAGCGGCGGGTGCCGCTACCGGTACGCGACGTGCCGATCTCCACCACATGCGCCCATTCCGGTGGTGGGTCCGGAACGTAGTCGGGGTTCTCTTCGCTGCGGAAAACGATTCGAGGGAACAGACCGACCACCGTTCGGCACCCCGGTCGCCTGCTGGGCCACGGTGTCTGCCCGTCGGTGAGCACCACCACCACGTCGGGACGGAGTCGACTGCGCAGCGCCCTCTCGAACCCGGCGCGCAGATCCGTGCCACCACCCCCGACCAGTGGAATGTCCTCTGCCTGGCACAGCGGGTGCACCACCCGGGCCGCCGCGTCGCAGGACAGCACCGTGACCAGGTCGCGGCGCCCACCCACGGCCCGCGCGATGGCGGCGACCTCGAGGAGTGCACTACCCAGGTCGGCGTCGCTGACCGAACCCGACGTATCGACGATGACGCTGACCCGAGGTGGGGTGCGCCGCAGGCTCGGTAATACCGCGCCGGGCACGGCCGCGGATCTCCGCGCCGGCCGCCGGTAGGTGTAATTGTCGCCGGTCCCTGACGAGAATGTGGCCGAGCGGATCGCCGCACCCAGCAGCGCCCGCCACGGCTGCGGCGGGTGCACGGCCTCCTCCGCCCACCGCCGCCACCCGCGAGGTGCACTGCCCGGCTGTCCGATGATGCTGTGCGCCACCCGGTAACGGACCGCGTCTCGCTGCTCGTCACTGAGTCCGTTCGCCCCGTCGGGACCCAGTTCCCACTCGCGTCGCAGCCCGTCGGCGCCGCTGCCGCAGTCGAGCCACCCCACCGCATCAGTCCAGGGGCCGAGACCGAATTCGCCCAGGTACTCCTCCATGAGCCGGCCGTGGGGCAACCCAAGGGTCGACGGTAGGACAGCGTCGGGCGGTGTCTGCAATCCGTCACCGAACGCGTCGTCATTGATCTCGGCATCGGCAGCGAGATTCATCCGTAGCCGATCTGCGCGGGAGGTCAGTCCGTGCGCATGGGCGTAGCGATCACTGCGGCCGTGGTGATCGCGCAGCAGGTGCGAGACCTCGTGGACCAGGATCGAGGCCAGTTCCTCCACCGGCCGTTGAGCGACGAAGATGGGCGAGAGATAACAGCGCCAATGCCGGTCCACACCCATCGTCGGGACTCGGGGTGAGTTGACGATGTGCAGCGCGTACAGGGCTGTCGCGAGGTAGGGCCTGGCACGCGCGGCGAACAACCGTGCGGCATAGATCTTGTTCTCGTCGAAAACTGGTGCGGCCGTCATCGCGTTGCCTGCGCGACGGCACGCTCACCCGCGTGGTCGGCTGCCTGGGACACCGACACGACCCCGGCGAGACGATCTATCGCCGCAGGCACCTCCCAATTGTCCCGCCGCAGGGTGGCCAGTGTGGTTGCCGGGACAACCACGAGGTCGGGTGGCCCGGTCTCCACCGCGGCCACCAGGATTGCCCATGCCGCATCCCAACGCGACTTCTCCGGCTGTCGGCGGACAGCAGCAACCACCGCGTCGAGCACGGCCTGGCGTAGATCGCCGCGCTCGGGTAGCTCGGCAGACGCCGGATCGGCAAGCAGCGTCTCCGGGTCCGGGAGATCCATGCGCTCGATGGCGGCCAGCAGCTCGAATCCGGGTCCGTCTCCGACACTCCCCCGAACCAGTAGGGACAGCACATCCTTCGACGACGAGGTGGCGGTCGCGAACGCGATCAGCCGCACGGTCATGTCCCAGCTCCGCGGCGACGGCCACGCGCTGCCACGACGGGTCTGGCTACTGGGAAGCTGATGAACGAGGGCGGGTCGGGCGGCGAGAAGTTCGCAGACGGCTCGGCGGGCGAATGTCACCGCATCGGAGAACTTCTCCGGATCAAGGCGCGGCAGCGTCGCGCGTGGCCAGGTCCCGCCGAGCCCCCGGACGACCACCTCGTGGTCGTAGGTCCAGTTCAGGTGCACGAATCGGTTGGCCAACGGCGGGCTCAGCTCCCAGCCGTCCGCTGCCGACGATGGCGGGTTGGCGGCTGCCACGATGCGCACTCCGGGTGGCAATTGCAGTGCCCCGATTCGTCTTTCGAGGACGAGACGGAGCATGGCAGCCTGCACGGCGGGCGGTGCCGTCGACAGTTCGTCCAGGAAGAGCAGCCCTCGGCCGGCCTCTACGAGCCGTACAGCCCAGTCCGGCGGGGCCATCGGGACACCCTGTGTGGCGGGGTCGTCCCCGAGCACGGGCAGACCCGAGAAGTCGGAGGGCTCGTGCACGCTCGCGATGACGGTGGTCAACGGAAGATCCAAGGCGTCGGCGAGCTGGGTCAGTGCGGCGGTCTTGCCGATTCCCGGTTCACCCCACAGCAGTACCGGGAGATCCGCGGCCACGGCCAGGGTGAGGGCCTCGAGTTGGTCGTCGGGACGGGGTTCGGTGGTCACCGTGCCGAGCATCGTCAACAGTACTGCAGCACTGTCGAGTTCATCGTTGCGAGGGCGGTCGGAATGGAGCATGGAAGACATGTGCATCACCTGAGGTATCGAGCCGAGCAGCAGCTCAGCGGGTTTCGGGGAGTGCGGAGATGGGTCAGCGCGAACGGGGCCGGCGCGACCGGGCGGTGCGCCGAGGTTGCCTTACCGGGGGCGGTTCCACCGGTGCGGCACGGAACCCCTCGTACATACTGCGGCGGTCCGCGGCGGCGCGAAGTTCATCCAGCAGAGGACCGTCGCGGAGGACCGCATCGGGACCGAGCAGTCCTTCGACGAGCGCCAAGGCGCCGACGGCGTCGCCGTGGTCCAGACGTTCGCGAACGCCCGGCAGACAGTCCGGGCGACGAAGCGCCTGGTCGATGACCTGAAGACACGGCAAGGGAGTGCCACCCAATCGGACGAGCAGTTCCTCGCGCCGAATCTCGGCGGGATCGTGGTCGAGTGCGGTCAATGCGCCGTCGACCAATCCGATCCGGTGCTGCTCACCACGGCAGTCGACGCTGTCGATCCGATTCGTCGGCGTCGATCTCGAGGATGACGGCGGCGGCCGGCCCGGATCCAGGGCGGCGGCGACCAGCGGGTGCAGTCGGTCGGCGGTGATCGCTCCCGACCGGATCAGTTCCAGATCCGGTAACACCCAGGTCGCGGCATCGGGCAGCACCGGCAGTGCGGCGAGCCGGCCGCGTGGGTAGTCGGCAACGAGCCGCACGGCTGCGGGTTCGGTGCCGCCGGCCGACTCCATCACCAGCCCCCGGCCCCCGCATCGCACCCGAACGGGACCGTCATTCTGCCCGTCCGCACGGTTGAGGATGCGGGCTTCGGCCGCCCAGCGGTCGACGGCGCAGCCCTCCGGTATCACTTCACGCAGGCGCGGGTCGAGTGCGGCGGAGTCCGGCAATTGACCTGCCCCGCAGCGTATTCGTAGCTCGCTTGATCTGCGCGCCTCCCACAGATGCCGATGGAGGTCGAGCCGGAAACGCCGGTTGGGTCGAGGATGCGGATGATTCGCGGGATCGGGACCGTCCCACAGCGTCAGGACAATCCGCTGCCCGGCATCCACCCAGGCCGGGGCGGTGCGGGCCACCAAGTGCACGGAATCGGTTCCACCACAAGTTTTTCGGTTCCCACAACGGGAATATCGGGCCAGCGTGACGGTCAGTCCGGGTCGCAGCAGCCCATCGGGTGCCACGCGCGGTAGGTGCCAGCGCAGCAAGTCCGGGGCGAGGTGACGCAGATCGTCCAGAACCTGTGATGCGACGTCGAGTCCGTGGGTGTGACGCACTGCGCGTAGGTCGATGTCGACATCGAAACCCGCTGCAGCACAGGCGCCGCGCCAGTCGCCTGCGAGACGCAGATCGGTTGCGGCTTCGATCATGGACGGCGGCACGGCGAACTCGCGCACGCGCAGCCAGAAGGACAGTCGGGGGTCGAACCCGTTCACGGTCGGAGGGTGCATCAGCACTCACCGTGTGTGAACTGGGCCCCCAATCTTGGATCAGAGAAGGTAGTCATCGGCGCAATCCTACAGTGCCGCGGCGATTGCGGCCAGTGCGCACTCCGTAGAGATCCTCCGCACCGCCGTCCCGAAGACTTCAGGAGATGTGGTGCTCCTCGAGGTAAGCGAGGTACTCGGGTGTCACGGTGCCGGTCACGTACTCGCCGGTGAACGGAGACAGATCGAGCTGTGTGAGCTCGGTATCGGCGGTGATCGCGTCGAAGAGGTCGTCGACATCCTGATAGATCAGCGCGTCCGCGCCGATCACCGAGCAGACCTCCTCGACCGACCGCGACGACGCGACGAGTTCGGCGCGGGTCGGCATGTTGATGCCGTACACATTGGGGTAGCGCACGGCCGGCGCCGCGGACGCGAGGTACACCCTGCGGGCGCCTGCCGCGCGCGCCATCTCGATGATCTCCTTCGACGTCGTGCCACGAACGATCGAGTCGTCGACGAGCAGCACATTCTTGCCCTCGAACTCCTGCGAAAGCGCGTTGAGCTTCTGGCGCACCGACCGCTTTCGTAGTTCTTGGCCGGGCATGATGAAGGTGCGGCCCACGTAGCGGTTCTTGTAGAAGCCCTCGCGATAGGGCAACCCGAGGGTCTGCGCCAATTGCATGGCCGAGGGGCGGGCCGAGTCCGGGATCGGCATGACGACATCGATCTCGGCGAGATCCATCTCGCGCTCCACCTTGCGGCCGAGTTTTTCGCCCATTCGCAGACGGGTGTCGTACACCGAGACGCCATTCATGATCGAGTCGGGCCGCGCGAGGTACACGTACTCGAAAGCGCAGGGCGCGGTGGTCGGATTCTCGGCGCACTGACGCGAGTACATCCGGCCCGACTCGCTGATGAAGATTGCCTCGCCGGGCTCGACTTCACGGACCACATCGTAGCCGCCCGAGGCGAGCACGAGCGACTCCGAGGAGACGACCCACTCGTCTCGGCCACCCGCATCCATTCGCCGTCCCAGCACGAGGGGACGAATACCGAAGGGATCACGAAACGCAAGCATTCCGTGGTCCGCGACCAGGGCTATCGCGGCGTAGGACCCCTCAACGCGGCGGTGCACGGCGGCGACGGCGTCGAAGATGTCGTCCGGCGTCAGGTTCTGGCCGTCGATCGAGCGTTGCAGCTCATTCGCCAGCACGTTGAGCAGTAGCTCGGTGTCGCTCGAAGAGTTGAGGTGACGCCGGTCGACGCGGAAAAGTTCGTCCGAGAGTTCGCGGGTATTCGTGAGGTTGCCGTTGTGGACCAGGAGCAGGCCGTACGGCGCATTCACGTAGAACGGCTGTACCTCGTCCTCGCTGCCGGATCCTGAAGTTGCGTAGCGAACATGACCGATGCCCATGTTTCCGAGCAGCGTGCGCATATCCCGCGTGCGATACGCCTCACGCACCTGCCCCCGTTCCTTGACGGTGTGGAACGTGCTGCCCTCCGCCGTGGCGATACCCGTCGAGTCCTGGCCTCGGTGTTGCAGCAGCAACAGGGAGTCGTATATCTGCTGATTGACGAGACTGCTCGAGACATGACCGACGATGCCACACACAGTGGATGATGCTCCCTTGGCTGAGTGATCTGGAACGACGCACCATTCTGTCATCTCGTGAAGCAGTTCTGGCCCGCGGCGACAACATCGACTCGAAACGGTGCGTTACGCCGGTGCATAGACTGCCGGTCTATGTCCGCGAATCCCCAGTACGAGCGCCTCGTCCACTCGATGATCTCGGCGGTGGGCAGACCCACCTTCTCGCGCGGCAAGCACTATGCGGAGTCCGGTGCGGTCCTGGACTGCGCCTTCGACGAAGACGAATTGATCGGCATCGGGACCATCGCCGGCACCGAGGTATACCGCACTCTGATCCAGCTGCGCCCCGGCCCGCGCGGCCTCGAGTTCGAGTACGGCGAATGCTCGTGTCCCGTCGGGTACGACTGCAAACACACGGTGGCTCTGCTGCTCGCCCTCACGACACCGGCCAGCGCCCCGGCGTCCGTCGAACCCGACTGGGATGAAATGTTCGCCGCGCACTTCGGTACCGACCAGGCCGACAGCGGTGTGCCACTGGGCCTGCAGCTGGCGTTGTCGCAGCCGTCGCAGGTCCCCACGCCGAAACTCACCGCACGTGTGGTGCGTCCCGGCCGCACCGGATGGGTATCGGGGAACATCTCCTGGTCGAACCTGAGCTACACCTACGACGTGAACCCGCAGCACAAACGGCTGCTACTCGAACTCGCCGCGTTGGCGCAGGCGGCGACACGAAGCTACTACGTCACCTCGCAGAACACCCTCGACCTGTCGGCCGCGTCGCCGCGACTGTGGGCCTTGCTCGACGACGCGACGGCTCACGGCATCGAGCTGCGTTACGCGAAGAAGAAGCACGGTGCAGTGCCGCCGCCGGGTGTCGCGGAGGTGTGCGTCGACGTCGCCGACACCGGCAACGGTCTGACCGTCACGCCTACCCTGCGCATCGGCGATCAGTCTGCGTCTGCCCTCGGGTTCATCGGCGCCCCGGCACACGGCGTGATCCTTCGGCCGCCAGGTGATCCCACCGACGCCGCGCCCGCGGATCTTCCGTTCCGCATCGCCCGACTGCACGGCACCACACCGGACGGGATGCAGCAGCTGCTGCTCGGCGGTGCCGCGCTTGCGGTGCCGCCCGAGCAGGTGCCCCGCTTCGTCACCGGCTACTACCCGCGGCTGCAGCGCACCGCCACCGTCGGGTCCGCCGACGGATCATTCACCGCCCCGACGGTGAGCGGCCCCTCGCTGCTACTGCACATCGCGTTCCGCCCGCAGCACCGCACCGACCTGCACTGGCAGTTCGTCTACCGCGTCGGTGACGCCGAGCATGCCGTCGAACTGTACGAGCAGCGTACTGACGCTGTCCGCGACCGCGGCACCGAAGATGCGCTCCTGTCCGAGATCCGCGAGGTCGTCGCGCCGTACGGACTGGACAACTCCGTCGACCGCCGGCCCCTCTCACGCATCACCCTCACCGGCCTCGACACTGCCCGTCTCGTATCCGAACTGTTGCCTCTGCTGTCCGACCGCGACGACGTGCAAGTGCGTGTCGAGGGCACTCCCGCCGACTACCGCGATGTGGGCGACAGCCTGCGGATCGGGTTGTCCACCAAGGCGACCGGCGACTCCGACTGGTTCGACCTGGACATCACCATCGAACTCGACGGTGAGACCGTGCCGTTCCGTGAGGTGTTCACCGCGCTCAGCGAGGGCGCGTCGTACCTGATGCTGCCAGATGGCGCATACCTGTCGTTGAACAAGCCCGAGCTGCAGCAGCTGCGCCGCCTCGTCGACGAAGCCCGCGCTCTGCATGAGGACCACGACCCGGACCGGTTGCGGCTGAGTCGATTCCAGGCGGGCATGTGGGAGGAGCTGGCGGCGCTCGGCGTCGTCGACCGGCAGGCTGCGGCCTGGAAGAAACAGGTGCAGGGCCTTCTCGATGTGAAAGCGACAGCGAAAACGCGGATACCGAAAACTCTGCAGGCAACATTGCGCCCGTATCAGCTCGACGGCTTCCGGTGGCTGACATTCCTGTGGACGCACGGCCTCGGCGGCATCCTCGCCGACGACATGGGACTCGGCAAGACCCTGCAATCGCTCGCGTTGATCTGCCACGCTCGCGCAAAACGTCCCACGGATGCCCCGGTGCTCATCGTTGCGCCGACGTCGGTGGTTCCCAACTGGGCCGCCGAGGCGAAGCGGTTCGCTCCGCATCTGAACCTCGTCGCGATCACCGACACCTCCGGCAAGCGCGGGGTGGGCCTGGGTGAGCTGCTCGACGGAATCGACGTCGTCGTCACGTCCTACACCCTGCTGCGCATCGACATCGACGACTATCTCGAACACCCCTGGTCGATGCTCCTGCTCGACGAAGCCCAGTTCGTGAAGAACCACCGGGCGAAGGCATATCAGTGTGTGCGGCAGATCGACGCGCCGCTGAAGGTCGCGATCACCGGCACCCCGATGGAGAACAACCTGATGGAGTTGTGGTCGCTGCTGTCGATCACCGCGCCCGGGCTGTTCCCCAACCCGACGAAGTTCCAGGATTACTACCGCAAGCCCATCGAGAGCGGCAGCAACCCTGAACTGCTCGCGCAGTTGCGGCAGCGCTTCAAACCGCTGATGTTGCGGCGCACGAAGGAGCAGGTGGCCTCTGATCTGCCGGACAAGCAGGAGCAGGTGCTCGAGGTGGATCTCGCACCGAAGCACCGCGCTCTCTACGACCGGCAGCTGCAGCGGGAGCGCCAGAAGATCCTCGGGCTCATCGGCGACCTGGACCGCAACCGCTTCACCATCTTGCAGTCGTTGACGCTGCTGAGGCAATTGAGTCTCGATCCGGTGCTCGTCGACGAGGCGCACAGCAAGATCGGCTCCGCGAAGATCGACGCGCTGCTCGAACAACTCGACGACGTGATCGCCGGTGGCCACCGCGCGTTGGTGTTCAGCCAGTTCACCGGTTTCCTCGGCCGCATCCGCGACCGCCTCGATGCGGCCGGTATCGAATACCTGTATCTCGACGGCAAAACCAAGCAACGTGGAAAGCTGCTCGACGACTTCAAGGCCGGGGCCGCGCCGGTGTTCCTGATCAGTCTCAAAGCAGGCGGGTTCGGATTGAACCTGGTGGAAGCCGACTACTGTTTCCTGCTCGACCCGTGGTGGAATCCTGTCGCCGAGGCGCAGGCGATCGACCGCACCCACCGGATCGGGCAGACCCGCAACGTGATGGTGTACCGGCTGATCGCCCGCGACACCATCGAAGCGAAGGTGCGGGCGCTGCAGCTACGAAAGTCCGAGTTGTTCTCGTCCGTCGTCGACGACGGAGAGATGTTCTCCTCCGCCTTGACCGCCGACGACATCCGGGCGCTCCTGCACTGAGTGCGGCTCCGCCGGTGAGAGTGCGGCGACGAGTGCCTTCGCTTTCGTCGACGCAGCCGACCGGCCCAGCCGCGCGGCAAGAGAGACGAGCCCGGGCCACCGCGCGGCCTCCACCGGAATCAGCCCGCGGCGACCGGCTTCCCGCAGCAGCGGTGCGTGAAGCAGCGCGACGTCGAGGATCCGGTTGAGCCAGCGCGGAGCAGTTCCGTCCAGATCGGATGTGTACCGGATCGATTCGACAAGTATCGGCCACAGCACCGGCAGCAGCGACGCATCGCGTTCGAGGAGTCGCACGAGACGAGCGGGAGTCACGTCCGGTTGGGTCAGTAGTGCACGCATCGCGACGGCAACCGAACCCGATCCGATCAAACCGTCGCGGAGGATGGATCGGATCGAGTACATGTCCGGCCTGCCGTGGCACGCGCCGACCAGGACGACAGCGGTCATCGACGTGGTGAGCGGCGATGCGTTGCCACCGTGGAGGGGGCCGTCGGTGCCGTCGACCCAGTTGCGGTGCTCGCCGACGATCATGGTTTTCGCCGCCTCGTCCCACCGCAACCACACCTGGTCCCGTCCGTGATCCGGCCGGTCGCCGCCCGGTCGGTCGCCGTCGGTGTATCGGACGGCGGCGCATTGCCCTTCGTGTTCGAGGTCGTAGAACCAGCCCTTCCTGATGCGGAACATCTCGCTGGGACGGTCCGGAAATTCGAGGTCGACGGACAGGAACTTCGACGGTGCCGAGGCGTCCTCCCAGGTCGCGGTGATCACGGCGCCGTCGTCGACGGTCGGGGCGGCACCGAGTTCGGGGCGCCACCATTCGTCGAAGTCGAGAACCTCCTCGTCCGCCGGTTCCTCGACGGGCACGCGCGTGGGCTCCGGCAGTCTTGCCACGAGCGCGCGTGCAGCGGCGACGGCGCGCGACGATCCGCTGCGCGCCGCGAGGGCCCGCACCCCGGGTAGGTCGAGGACGTCGACATCGGCGACGCCGGCATCGACACCGCGCTGCGTTTCGGGGAGCCACCGGTCGAGGGCTTCCACCAGGTCGGCGGCGCCCGGTGGGATCCGGGTCTCGTGGACGGCAGCGGCGATCAGGTCGTCGAACAGCGGCCACAGCACCGACAGCATGCCCTCGTCGGCGAGTTCACTGCCGGCGCGGGCGAGTGCCGCGAGACCGGACGGGGTCGTCTGCCAGTCCAGATAGCGGGCATCGGCCACTCCCGGACGTAGCAGGCCACGTTGCCACGCTTCGACGACGGCGGTCGCGCCGTCCGCAGCGGCACCGCGATGGAATCCGCGTTGGGCGCCGATCATGTTGACCGCCAGACCCGGAGTCAACGGCGTCGTGCGGCGCGCGATCTGGCGCAGGAGAACCCCCGCGGACGCGTCGTCGCCGTGCCCGACCGACAGTCCGGCCGCATCGCCCCACGTGGGCAGGGTTGCCGGGTCGGCGGAACGGTACTCGTCGAAGGCCAGTCGTTTCGGAAGCACGCTGAGAGAGTTCGGGATCCGAATGTCTCCGGCGATCCAACGATCCCATTCCCGGTGGTGTACCAGATGCGGCTCGACGACGGGATCATCCAGATAGGAGGCGAGCACGCGGCCCGCGGTCACCGAGAGCAGCGTCCCGGCCGATGTCTGCAGGGGCACCGCCAGCGACCGGGCGCGCGTCCGGTGCGTGTCGGTGGCCAGCGTGGTGTCGAGCCGGGTCAGTGCCGCGAACAGGTCGGCTTCGGCAGCGACCACATCGGCCGTCACATAGGTGTCGAGCCGGGCGAGTAGGTCGTCGGGGTGGATACGAAGGTCGACCCACGTGGGTGTCGACAGCAACACGGGCGCCTCCCCGAGTCGCGCGACGACGGCACCCTCGCGGGCATGCAGCACCTCCCAGACCCTGTCGCGGTACCAGGGGTCGTCGTCTGTGCCGCCGTTGATCCGGTCGGCCAGGTAGTTCGGCTCACCGTGCAACCATGTCCGGACCACGGCGAGCCCGGGAATCCAGTTCTTCCGCACCCCGCCGAGCGCGACGCGGGCGCCGTCGGGGTCGTCGTGGGCGAGACGGTTGGCGAGAGCCAGGAAGCGTTCGACCTCGACGTCGACCACACCGGTGTAGCGGCGTAGCAACAGAGCTGCCGCATCGGTGACGGTCTCCACCGTGGCCTCGCCCGGATCGAAACGCGGCACCTGCCACACCTCAGGGGTGGGTTGCCACAATCCCTGCACGGTCGAGGGCGTGGCATCCGGTGCGGATGCCGTGATCGCCCACGCCGACCTCAGGTCCGCTGCAGCACGCGCGAGGGCCCGATCACCGTCGGCAGCATCGTCGGCGATCAGCTCGGCGACCGCCGCGACGGTGTCGTCGCCGGGCCGATGACGCGCAGCCGCGGCGGTGAGGACGACCCGCCGGGCCTTCTTCGTCGGTGCACTGAGAGCGACGGTGAGAACATCGACGAGCAGATCGTCGTCGACGGCGGCGGCGATCAGGATCGGTGCGACGGCTTCGACGGCGAAGGCGTCTCCGAACGACATCAGCGACACCATTGCGTCGGCGCGCTCCACGAATTCTGTTTCGTCAACGGCGAGTTCGTCGGTGAGTAACCGGAGCCAGGCTTTCCTGTCGCCCGGTCGCTGCGCGGAATCCAATGCCGCGAAACACAGTTCGACCACGTCGGCGCGGTCGATCCAGCCGCGGTCGATCGCAGGCATCAGGGTCGCGGGGAACGGGCCGGTCGCGGGGAGTCCGGCGGCGACGGCGGCACGAGCGTGGTCGGCGAACGGCTCGGCGATCACGGCGTCGTCGACCCAGCCGCGTTCGGCGGGGAACAGCTCGCCCTCGCCGGTGAGCGCGCCGAGCGCGTACACGGCCCAGTCCTTCAGATACTCGATGTGCTGCGGGACGGGCAGTCGGTGATGAGCGACGAGTCTCACCGCCGCACCGGCATGCACCGACGTGGCGTGTTCCCACGCGCGCCGCGACGACACGCATACCCTCTCGACGAACCGCTGAGCGAATTCCGGACCGCGGGTCGCGAGGATCTCGGCTGCAAGGTCATCGCCCAGCCGGTGTGTGGACGGCATGATGTGCGCGGCGCGACGCGCGTCGACGCCGAGCCGGATCGCGAACAGGGCGAGGGCCGCGTCGTCGACGTCGACGAAGCTGATCCAGCCGTAGGTGCGTTCGGCGATCTTCCCGAACTCGCCCCACTCCCCCGTACGCAGCCCGGCGAGCGCGACACGTCGCTGCTCGTCGGTGCCGAGCGGGAGTGTCGGAGCATCTGTGAGATCGGCTTTGCTCCAACCGAGTTCGGTGAAGATGTCGATCGCTGCGGCGAGTTCGTCGCTGACGGTCACGCGATGCCCTTCCGGTGGAGTCGTACGGCCAGGATGTGTCGGCACGGGCCGCGCCGGTCGGCGTGGCGCAGGTACCAGGTGCAGGTGCATCGGCCCGTCTCGGCGGCCCCGTGGCCGACGGTGACGCGATGTTCCGTGGTGCCGCCGCTGCCGTGACCGCGGACCGACCATGTGTCCGGATCTGTCGCGGTGATCGCACCGGCTTCGACGAGCCCGCGCGCGGCGACGAGCCGCGGATTGTCGGTGTCGACGCGATCAGGATCGTCGGGCAGTTCACGGTGAAAGTAGGTGCTCTCGTGCAGGTCCCAGCCGATCCGTCCTGAGGACGCCAACACCGCGAGCGCGCCGTGCACGGCAGTGCGGTCCAGGGTCGTCTCGCGGGCGAGCCGGTCGATGTCGACGGAGGGTTCGAACGCGAGCAGCGCGGAGATCGTCTCGGCGTCGTCGCGCACCGTCGGCGAGGTGAGTGCCTGCAGCAACGCACCTTCGCCGGAGTGGCCGCGCCAGGTCTGTTCGGTCAGTCCGAGTACGAGACGTGCCGACGGAAGTGCGAATTCGACTGCGAGTGGACCGGGTTCGGAGCCATCGGGCCCGTACACGGTCATGCCCTGCACATGCGGCAGGAGACGTTTCGCCGCGGTGAGCCGGTGCAGTCCGTCGATGTGGACGGCGCCGCGGGTGGGCCGGGCGGCGAGTCGCACACCCGAGGTGGACGGTGTGAGCCATCCGCTGCGTTCCGCTCCGGTGGCCGGTGGGACCGTGGCCAGAAAACGGCGGGTGCCGGCTGCGTCGACGGTGAATGCGCAGTGCAGTTCGCGGTGCATCTCCGCGACGTTGCCGAGTGCACGCACCCAGCGATCGGGCATCGCCACTGGGCGTTCGGTGTCCGTCCGGTGGGGATCGGACACCGTCATGCCATCGATCCCCACCGCGAGGTGCAGCAACGCATGCCGGTGCACCGACCCGAGGGCGCTGCGCATCGCCGGTCCGATGTCGACGTTCGTGGTGCCGTGCGCGAGGGCGCCGCCGTCGAAGCCGTCGGCAAGCAGGTCGAGGCGCGCGTGGACTCCGTTGCACGCCGAGAAACATTCGACACGCAGTCGGTCTCCGTGCGCGGTGAGCACTGGATCGCGCAACGACGTGGGCGTGTGCCGGAAGTACCGGGTAGCGGTGATGTCGGCCAGCACGAGCAGACCGCGCGCCAGGACCTGCGGGTGGGTCGCGAATCCACGGAAGAACGTGGGTGACGCCACGATGCCGTTGGGTGTGAGGGCGGGGCCGAGAGCGAGGGTGAGCGCATCGTCGTCGAGCGTCGAGGCTCCCGTGAACGTTCCTGTGGGCACGGCGGCAGTGTAGGGACGGGGTACGACAGTGCGGTTCCGCCGCCCGTGGGTCAGCGCAGTGGCACACCCAGCAGCGCGTCGACGGCGGCGGCGAACAGTCCCGGTGCGGAGGTGTCGTCGCCGCCGCGATCGACCGCGAATTGCGCCCACGCGTCGAGGGCGGCGAGGGCCTTGGGGGTGTCCAGGTCGTCGGCGAGGTGCTGACGCAACCGCGCGACCGTGTCGTCGGCGGACGCCGCGGACGGCAACGCCGCTGCCCGGCGCCACAGATCGAGGCGGGACTGCGCGGACGCGAGCACGTCCGCTGTCCACGGCCGGTCGAGGCGGTAGTGGCCGGAGAGCAGACCGAGCCGGATCGCGGCCGGGTCGACGCCTTCGCCGCGCAGCTTCGAGACGAACACGAGATTGCCGCGCGACTTGGACATCTTCTCGCCGTCGAGGCCGATCATGCCGGTGTGCACGTAGTGCCGCGCGAAGCGGCGGTCGCCGGTGACGGCTTCGGCGTGCGCGGCGGAGAATTCGTGGTGCGGGAAGATCAGGTCGCTGCCGCCGCCTTGGACGTCGAAGCCGGAGCCGATGCGGTTGAGGGCGATCGCGGCGCATTCGATGTGCCAGCCGGGGCGTCCGTCGCCGAACGGGGACGGCCACGACGGTTCGCCGGGACGCCGGGCCCGCCACAGCAGGGCGTCGAGCGGGTTGCGTTTGCCGGGGCGGGCGGGGTCGCCGCCGCGCTCGCCGAAGAACTGCATCATCGTGGTGTGGTCGTAGCCGGATTCGTATCCGAACTGTTCGGTCGCGTCGACACGGAAGTACACGTCGGGGTACTCGGCGTCGTCGACGGTGTAGGCGGCTCCGGATGCGACAAGTTTCTCGACGAGTTCGACGACCTCGCCCACCGACTCCACGGCACCGATGTAGTCGCGTGGCGGCAGGACCCGCAGGGCTTCCATGTCTTCACGGAACAGAGCGGTTTCGCGCATGCCGAGCACGACCCAGTCCTCGCCGTCGCGGTCGGCGCGTTCGAACAACGGGTCGTCGACGTCCGTGACGTTCTGCACGTAGTGAACGTCGTGCCCGTTGTCGCGCCAGATGCGGTTGACCAGGTCGAAGGTCAGGTAGGTGGCGGCGTGCCCGAGATGAGTGGCGTCGTACGGGGTGATGCCACACACGTACATGGTGGCCGTCGCGCCGGGGGTGACGGGGCGCACCGCTCGGTCGGCGGTGTCGAACAACCTCAGTGGGGGGCCTTCACCGGGCACGGACGGAATCGCGACATCGGACCAAGACAGCATGAACCCGAGCCTAATGGAGTGGGCGAATCACGCGGCCTTGCCCCTGCTCCGCGGTCGTGCGTCACCATGGATTCGGTACGGTGCGGTGTCGGCCACGACCACGTGTTCGGCTCTACCGATCTCGAGATTGTGGGAGGTTCCCGTGGCTGGTGGTCTCGTCGCTCTGCTGGACGACGTAGCGGTACTGGCAAAGGCGGCTGCGGCGTCCATCGACGATATCGGTGCAGCGGCCGGTAAGGCGAGCATCAAGGCTGCGGGAGTGGTGGTCGACGACACCGCTGTCACCCCCCGCTATGTGCACGGCTTCTCCCCCGACCGCGAACTGCCGATCATCCGCAAGATCGCAATCGGCTCGATCCGCAACAAGCTGCTGATCATCCTGCCGGTGGCGATGTTGCTGAGTCAGTTCCTTCCGCAGGCACTGCCGTATCTACTGATTGCCGGTGGTTTGTTCCTGTGCTTCGAGGGTGCCGAGAAGGTCTACGAAGCGCTGTTCGGCGGTCATCACGCCGAAGACGACGTTCCGGCCGCGGTGCGCGGACCCGAGTTCGAGAAGTCGATGGTGAGCGGCGCGATCCGCACCGACCTGATCCTGTCGGCGGAGATCATGGTGATCTCGCTGTCGTCGGTCGAGAACGAGCCGTTCGTGACCCGGCTGCTGGTGCTGATCGTCGTCGCGATCATGATCACCATCCTCGTGTACGGGGTGGTCGCGTTGATCGTGAAGATGGACGACGTGGGCCTGTCGCTCGCTCAACGCACATCGACAATCAGTCAGCGGGTGGGGCGCGCTCTGGTGGCCGCGATGCCGAAGGTGATGTCGGTGCTCACGGTGGTCGGTATCGCCGCGATGCTGTGGGTCGGTGGGCACATTCTGCTCGTCAACGTCGGTGAGGCCGGGTTCCATTGGCCTGCCGATCGTCTCCATGATCTCGAGCATTGGTTCGGTGAGCTCGTGCACGGCGGGCTCGGCGGTGTCCTGTCGTGGACGGCGGGTACCGTGACGTCCGCGATCGTCGGGCTGGCCCTGGGCGCGCTCGTCGTGCTGATCGTGCATTTCATTCCGAAGCGGAAGAAGAGCGCCGAGGTCCACTGACCTCGATCAGAACGCAGGCCAGGGAATGCGCCGCTCCCCGACGGGGCGGGGCATCACGGGCCGTTCGAGCAGCGCGGTGATGCGGTGATGCAAGGCTGCGGCTTCGTCGTCGGTGATGTGTTCGCGCAACATGTCGGCGAAGTCTTCGTCGAATCTGCGGGCGAGCTTGTCGAGGTCGGTGAGCAGCGCCTGGTCGACGGTGGAGTTCGCCCATCCCCACAGCACGGTCCGGAGCTTGTTCTGAGAATGCAGGCAGATGCCATGGTCGATGCCGTAGACGGTGCCGTCGAGACCTTCGAGGATGTGCCCGCCCTTGCGGTCGGCGTTGTTGAGGACGACGTCGAGCACGGCCATCCGCTGCAGGCGGGGGTCGTCGGCGTGGACGAGCGCCACGTCGCTGCCGTCCATGTCGCGGGCGTGCAGCACGGGCAGCCACCCGTCGGGGACGGCATCGATCGGGCAGATGTCGACGAGGTCGAGCCGGTCTGCGGAGTCGGCACGGGTGTCGATCCAACGTTGCACCATGCCGGTCCCGAAGGGGCCGTCGCGCAGCACCGTCATGGGGATGACGTCCCAGCCGAGTGCTTCGGAGACGAGGTAGGAGGCGACTTCACGACCGGCGAGGGTGCCGTCCGGGAAATCCCAGAGCGGGCGTTCCCCTCGGACGGGCTTGTAGACGCACCGCACGCTCTGTGAGCCGAGTGTGGCGTCGCAGACGAGCGTGGCATTGCTGGCGTGCACGATCTGGCCGACGACGGTCAGCTCACCGTCGGCCAGCACGCCGCGCACGTCGGGAACCGCCACCGCGTCAGCTCTCCTCGTCGAACCACGAGGTCGGATCGAAACCCGGACTGCGGAGATAACCGTTGGTGCGTATGCAGATGTGGCCCTCGCCGCCGATGGGCTCGCCGCACAGCGGGCATGGGGCGCGTCCCGCGGAGATCACCATCTCGGAACGCGTCGCGAAGCCGCGCGCCTGGATCGGGGTCAGGAACACCCGGACGGCGTCGGGGCCTTCCTCGGTGTCGTCGAGTACGACGGATTCGTCGAGTTCGGTTTCGGTGACGGCGAGCAGTTCGACGACGACGGCTCCGGAGTCTGCGTCCCAGCCCAATCCCATGGTGCCGACCCGGAATTCCGCGTCGATGGGAGTTTCCAGAGGGCTGGTGTCGACGTCGGCGTCGTCGGGCAGCGTGGTGCCGAACCGCCGGTGGACCTCTTCGAGCAGCAGCCCCATCCGGTCGGCGAGGATCTGGACCTGCTGCTTCTCCAGTATCACGCTCACCACCCGGGAGTCGTGTACGGCCTGCAGGTAGAACACCCGGTCGCCGGGTTCACCGACGGTGCCGGCAACGAACCGATCCGGGGTCCGGAAGACGTGTATTGCGCGGGCCATTGCACCTCCTCGAGTTCGTCCACTGTGCCATGTCGGTCACTGTCATTATCCGCTCCGGGTGCCGTGTTCCTCCCGGGTGTCGTCGGCCGGGGATTCTTCGGTCCCGCTGCCGGGCACTTCACCTCCGGGTACGGACTTCGGGGCGTCGGCGACCGCAAGACCGGAGAGGTCGCTGCCGGTGTCGTTGACGCGCAACACGAAGGGCCGGGTGTCGGTGTAGCGCACGACGCTGATCGATGCGGGCTCGGCGACGATGCGCTGGAAACCGTCGAGGTGGGTGGCCAGTGCGTCGGCCAGGATTGCCTTGATGACGTCGCCGTGGCTGCACGCGACCCACACGACGTCCTTGCCGTGGGTGTCGGCGAGCCGGCGGTCGTGCTCTCGGATCGCTTCGACCGCGCGGGCCTGCACCTGCGCGAGTCCTTCACCGCCGGGAAATATCGCGGCGGACGCGTGCTGTTGCACGATCTTCCACAGCGGCTCGCGGACGAGGTCGCCGAGTTTGCGGCCGGTCCACTGCCCGTAGTCGACTTCGGCGAGCCGGTCGTCGATCGTCGGTGTCAGGCCCCGGTCGATGGCCAGCGGTTGCACGGTCTGCCGGCAGCGCAGCAGTGGCGACCGGACGATCTCGGTGATCTCGAGACCGGTCAATCGGGTGAGAAGGTTCTTGGCCTGCACATGGCCGACCTCGTCGAGTTCCACTCCGGGGGCGCGGCCGGCCAGCATGTGGGAGGTGTTGGCCGTCGACCGTCCGTGGCGCAGCAGGATGACCGTCATGTGATCCAGCCTAGATGTCTCGTGGTAGCCGAGCGTTCGACGACGGCTACGTCGCCGCGATCGCACCGGTTCCGAGCAGACCGAACAGCAGCAGGCCGATGATGATGCGGTATCCGACGAACCAGTACATCGAGTGGTTCACCACGAACCTGAGCAGCCAGGCGATCGCCGCGTAGCCGACACCGAACGCGATGAGCGTCGCGACGGCGAGCTGCGGGCCGGAGGCCTCGAGCCCCTCACCGACGGGCTCGAACGCGTCGGGGAGGCTGAACAACCCCGAGGCGAGGACGGCCGGGATGGCCAACAGGAACGAGTATCGCGCTGCTGCTTCGCGGGTCAGCCCGAGGAACAGGCCGGCGGAGATGGTGCCACCGGAGCGGGACACGCCGGGAATCAGAGCGAGTGCCTGCGCCGAACCCATGATCAGGCCGTCCTTGAGGGTGAGCTGCTCGACGGTGCGGCGTTGGCGTCCGTAGTACTCGGCGGCGGCGATGACGAAGGAGAAGACGATGAGCATGGTCGCCACGAGCCACAGGTTGCGTGCGACGGTGCGGATCTCGTCCTTGAACACCAGACCCAGGATGCCGATCGGGATGGTGCCGAGAATCACATACCAACCCATCTTGTAGTCGTGGTTGTCGCGGTGCTCCTTGTGGAACACGCCGCGGAACCACGCGCACAGGATGCGCCAGATGTCGCCGGCGAAGAACAACAGAACGGCGGCTTCGGTGCCGAGCTGTGTCACGGCGGTGAAGGATGCGCCTGCGTCTGCCCCGAAGAACAATTCGGAGACGATCCGCATGTGACCGGACGAAGAGATCGGCAGGAATTCGGTCAGGCCCTGCACGAGTCCGAGAATGATGGTCTGCAGCCAGGTCATCGATTCGGTCATGCCGCGACTCCGGCGCCGCCGCGGGATGAGGAAGGACGAGGGGTCGAGGTGCCCGCATTCGAAGAGCGCAGATTCCGATTCACCCGCGAAACAGTACGCGGCGCGGCGGACCATCACTCGTCGTGCATCCGACATTAAGGTGCCAGTCAGGGAACGGCCGTGCATCGATCGGCACGTTCTCTCCGGTCGGGAGGATCACAGGCGGATGGAACACAGAACAGTGGGCTCGAGTGGGCTGCGCGTGTCGCGGCTCGGGCTCGGAACGTTGACTTGGGGGCGCGGTACCGACGGTGACGAAGCGGCGGCCCAGTTGTCGGCGTTCGTCGACGCGGGCGGCACCCTCGTCGATACTTCCCCCGCGTACGGAGACGGGGTCGCGCAGCGCATCCTCGCCGAGCTGCTCGACGATGTGGTGCCCCGCGACGAACTGGTGCTCTCGGGTAGTTCCGGGATCGACACCACCAAGCTGGGTGCCGGCCGGGTCGACTGCTCCCGCGGGGGGCTGCTCACGCAGCTCGACCACACGCTCCGCGAGCTGGGCACCGATCATCTCGATATCTGGCAGGTCGCGACCTGGGACCCGCACACACCTGTCGACGAGGTCGCTTCGGCTCTCGAGTTCGCGGTGTCCAGTGGCCGCGTCCGGTATGTCGGGGTGCGTGGCTTCCTCGGGTGGCAGCTCGCGACCGCGGCTGCGCGTACCCGACGGCCCGCGCCGCTGGTGTGCACACAGGTCGAGTACTCGCTGCTTGCCCGGGGCGTCGAAGAGGAACTGATTCCCGCGGCTGCGCATCATGGTGTCGGTGTGTTCGCGGCGGTCCCGCTCGCCGGTGGTGTGCTCACCGGCAAGTACCGCTCGGGGACGCCCGCCGACTCGCGGGGCGCCGACGACGTGCACACCGAAGAAGTGCAGCGGTACCTGACGAAGTCCGCGGTCCGGGTGGTCGACGCGGTCGCTACCGCAGCGGACGGGCTCGGCACATCCCCGTTGGCCGTGGCGCTGGCGTGGGTGCGCGATCGCCCGCACGTCGCCTCGGCTCTGGTCGGCGCGCGTGATCTGGCACAGTTGACAGGAGTGCTGGTCGCGGAGGAGCTGGCGTTGCCGCCGGCGATTTCGGCTGCGCTCGACGATGTCAGTGCGTGAGCTGGAACCGGCACTCGCCGGTCCACCTCACAAAGGTTAGGCTGTCCTGCCAAGAGGGTGATGAGGGGCAGTACAGAGAGGTGGGTCGATGACCACGATCGAGGTCGCAGGGTTCGCCGAGCGGATCCGGATCGAAACGCAGAAGGCACACTCGGACACCGAGAACTCGGTCTTCGTCACCGAACTGCTCGACGGGAAGCTCGATGCCTCGGCACATGCCGCGCTGATCGCCCAAACCTGGTTCGTGTACGACGCACTCGAACGGATCGGCCGCACCTACACCGACGACCCGATCGTCGGGCCGTTCCTCACCGCCGAACTCCTTCGCACTCCGGCGCTCGAGGCCGACCTGGGGTTCCTGCTCGGTGCGCAGTGGCGTGACGGACTCACGCCACTGCCCGCCACCGCCGCGTACGTCGAAAGGCTCGAGCAGGTCGCTGCGGCCTCCCCGGAAGCGTTCCTGGCGCACCACTACCTGCGCTACCTGGGCGACCTGTCCGGTGGGCAGATCATCCGCCGCATGCTCGAACGCGCCTACGGCTACGACCGCGACGGGCTGCGCTTCTACATCTTCGACGACATCCCGAAGACGAAGCCGTTCAAGGACTCCTATCGCGCCAAGCTCGATGCCGCTCCCCTCGACGAGGCCCAGCAGCAGCAAGTGATCGACGAGGCCAATCTCGTCTTCGGGCTCAACGGAGCGTTGTTCGCCGACCTGGCCGCCGATCTCGACCGATACCGGGCGCGGGTCTGAACGCTATGTTCCGTTCGACCGTGAAGGTCCTGTCGGCGCTGCTCGTGGCGATCGTCACGCTCGCGCTCGGCAGCTGCAGCACCGAGTCCGGCGGAAGCGGGACATCTGTGGCCGGCGCCCGCACCGCGACCGTCGCCGACCCCGATCCCCGACCGATCACCAACGATCCGTCCCCGAACCTTCCCACGACGGTCCGTAGCTTCGACGGTGTCGATGTCACCGTCACCGATGTGTCGCGGATCGTGGTCGCGGACCGCTCCGGGACCCTCGCCCAGACCGTCTTCTCCCTCGGTCTCGGCGACAATGTCGTCGGCCGCTCCACCGCGATCTTTCCCGCCGGTGAGCACCTGCCGAACGTCACACCCGGCGGGCACGGCCTCAACACCGAAGCGATTCTGGCGTTGAACCCGACGGTGGTGCTCACCGACACCTCGATCGGGCCGTTGGCCGTGCAGCAGCAGTTGCGCGACACGGGTGTACCGGTGGTGTTCGTCGATCCGGAACGCAGCCTCGACACCGTGGCGGAGGGTATCGAGTCGGTCGCCGCAGCACTCGGCGTCCCCGAGGCGGGAGAGGCATTGGTGCACCGCACCAACGACGAGATCGCCGCGGCGCAGTCCGCTGTTCCGGCGGAGCACCCCGATTTCACCGTTGCGTTCCTGTATCTGCGTGGCTCGGCGATCAAGATGCTCGGTGGTCCGGGTTCCGGTGCCGATGCGTTGATCGAAGCCCTCGGCGGACGTGACGCGGGAACCGTGGCCGGTCTCGAATCGCAGTTCATGCCGATAACGAGCGAGGCCATGATCGCGTCGGCACCCGACACGATCCTGATCATGACGCACAGCCTCGAATCCGTCGGTGGACCGGAAGGCCTGGCCGAGCTTCCCGGAGTCGCGCAAACCCCGGCCGGGAAGAACGGCAGCATTGTCGACATGGACGACGCGGTGCTGCTCAGCTTCGGCCCCGAGACCGGTGAGGTGCTCGCAGCACTTGTCGAGGCGTTCTACCCCACGGACGCGGCGTGAGCGAGCCGCGGGCGGACGGATACTTGCAGTGAGTGAGGTCGGCGAAACCACCGGACTGCCCGCCGAGGCGCTCCGCAAGGCCGGACCCACCCGCACCACCGTGGTGTTCGCCGGACTCGTCGTTGCGCTCGTAGCGCTCGCGATCGTGTCGGCATGTCTCGGTCAGGTACCCACCAGCCCCGCCGAGGTAGTGGGCAGTGTGCTGCACCGACTCGGTCTCGATTTCGGGCCGCTGCCTGCGCATCCGGCCGGTGAGGTCACGCTGTGGGAGGTGCGGTTCCCGCGGGTGGTGCTGGCGATACTCGTCGGCGCCGCACTGGGCTGCTCCGGCGCGCTGCTACAGGGCATCTTCGCGAACCCCCTCGCTGAACCCGGCGTGATCGGGGTGTCGTCAGGTGCCGCCGTGGGCGCCTCCGCAGTGATCGTGCTCGGCGGCGCCTTCTCGTCGGGATGGTCGCTGGCGTGGGCCGCGTTGCTGTCCGGTCTGATCACCACGTTCCTGGTGTACGCGATGTCGCGATCGGGAGGACGGACCGAAGTCGTCACCGTGATCCTCACCGGTGTCGCCGTCAACGCCATGGCCGGCGGCCTGATTGCGTTCTTCACCTTCGTCGCGAATCCCGCGGCCCGCGATCAGATCGTGTTCTGGCAGTTGGGCAGTCTCGGGGGCGCCACGTGGGACATCGTGTCGGTGGTCGCTCCGCTCACCGTGGTCGGGGTCGCAGTGGCGATTGTGCTCGCGCCCAAACTCGATGTGCTCGCGCTCGGTGAGAGCGTGGCTCGCCATCTCGGGGTCGACGTCGAGCGGGTCCGGCAGGTGGCGATCGTCGCGGTCGCGGTGCTGGTCAGTGCGGCAGTGGCATTCACCGGCATCATCATGTTCGTCGGGCTCGTCGTACCGCATCTGATGCGGCTGGCACTCGGCCCCGCCCACCGTGTCCTCATGTTCGCCAGCGTCCTGGGCGGCGCCGTGGTGCTCTTGGCAGCCGATCTCGGTGCCCGCACCCTGGTATCCAACGCCGACCTTCCCCTCGGCATGCTCACCGCGCTGATCGGCGGGCCGGTGTTCTTCCTGATGCTGCGCCGCACCCGAGCGAAGCAGGGTGGGTGGGCGTGAACCGGATTTCGTTCGCCTCTCCGGTCACTCCGATACTCGGCCGGTTGCGTGGCCGCCACCACGTGCCCGAGCGATCCGCGCCCGGTTCCGTGACTCTGCGCGGCACCGGAATCCGATTGCAGCGCGGCGAACGTGAGATTCTGCACGGCATCGACTTCGAGGTCCGCGTCGGTGAAGTGGTCGCGCTGGTCGGCCCCAACGGCGCGGGTAAGTCGACGCTGCTCGCCGCGCTGACCGGCGATCATCCGCTCAGCGGCGGGCACGTCGAGGTCGACGGATGTGGCCTCGACGAGTGGACCCCCCTCGCGTTGGCGCGGCGACGCGCCGTGCTGCCGCAGCAGCACACCGTCGGTTTTCCGTTCACGGCACGGCAGGTGGTGCAGATGGGCCGCGCCGCGTGGGCGCGTACGGACCGCCAGGGGGCCGACGGCGAACTCGTCGATGCCGCGTTCGCGACCTGCGACGTGACCCATCTCGCCGACCGCCCGTTTCCGGCGTTGTCCGGTGGTGAACGGGCCCGGGTCGCGCTGGCGCGGGTGCTCGCCCAGGACACCCAGACGCTGCTGCTGGACGAGCCGACCGCGGCACTCGACATCGGGCATCAGGAAACGATCATGCAGGTGGTGCGGTCCCGCGCCGATCACGGCCACGCGGTGGTGGTGGTGCTGCACGACCTCGGCCTCGCCGCGGCGTACGCCGACCGCATCTGCGTGCTGGAGAAGGGCCTTCTCGTTGCCGACGGCAGCCCCGTCGCGGTGCTCACCGAGGAACTGCTCAGCCGCGTCTACGACTATCCGGTGCGGGTCAGCGCGCACCCGGAGACCGGGACCCCGCTCGTGCTGCCGCATCGGGACGGGTCTGCACCCACGCTGTGAGCGCCACGTCACACCTGGGCTGACCGGCACGGAGGCGCCTGCACTCACGGGATGACGATCGGGAACACTGGATGGCGGCGCTGCCGTCAGGGCACTGCCACAGTCACAGCACGACAGCGAGGAGCGACGACGATGGGTGGACCGGTGATGCGCAGCGCCGCGGTGGTGATCGGGCTCGCGGTGACTCTCGTCGCCGGATGTTCCTCGTCCGACGAGGCAGCCGAATCGGTACCGACCCGTGAGCCGGCCACCGCCGCAGTGGCACCGCAGGTGAGCACCACCCCCGCCGGGGTCGTCACTCCGCTCGCGGAGTCGGTCGAGGCGATGGTCATCGCCCCCGGCACCAGCACCGTCGCTGCCCTCGTCGACGACGGTCGGAAAATGCTGCTGATCGACGACGCGGGCGCAGCGCCCCGTGAGGTGACGCTGCCCGCCGCCGCGGCGACCGTCTCCCCGGGCCCCGAGGGCAGCGTGCTGGCTCCCGCCGCGGGCGCGGTCTCGCAGATCGATGCCACCACCGGAGCGGTCACCGACGTGCCGGTCGACGGGGAAGCGCGTTCGGCTGCCGTCCTTCCCGACGGCCGCTGGGTGGTCGGAACCGCGGATGGCACTGTGCTCGTCGTCGCCCCCGAGACCGGTGAGGTGGACTCGACGATCAGCGGGCTCGTCTCCGTCGACGCACTCGCGGTCGCCGGGGGCACGGTCGCCGCGCTGGACCGCCACCAGACGTCCATCACCGAACTCGACCTGGAGGATTCGGGTCTGCGCGTCGCATTGCGCGCAGGCGAGGGCGCAACCGAAATGACCAGCGACCCGTTCGGCCGCGTCATGGTCACCGACACCGACGGCGACGAACTGCTGGTCTACACCCTCGATTCGCTGGTCCTGCGGCAGCGGTATCCGGCAGGACCGGCGCCGTACGCGCTGGCCTACGACGAGAAGCGCGACCTGGTGTGGGTCACCCTGACCGGCAGTAACGAGGTCGTGGGCTACGATCTGTCGACCGGTATCCCGAGGGAACGCCACCGCTTCTCGACGGTGCAGCAACCCAACTCGCTCGCCGTCGATCCGGCAGATGCAGCACTGGTGGTGGCATCGGCGACCGGCGACGGACTGCAGAGGATCCCGGTCGAAGGGTAGTGATGGCAAGCGAGAATGCGAGCCGGTTCACCCGCCTCCCCGTGGGGTGGGACACCAGCAACGACGAGTACGACTACGTGCCACTGAAGCTTCCGAAGGAAGTCTCGCGGATCAGCGCGTCGCTGCGACTCGCGATCTCGGCCGAATTCCACGGCTGGGAGCTGACCCGGCTGCGGTTGTATCCCGACGGCAGCCGCCGGGTGCTGCTGCGGCGGCGCAAGACCGGCCATCACGTCCCCGAACCCACCGTCCGCTGATCGAGTCTCGGGGCCTCCGCGCCCCTGTGCAGGGAGTTGTTCGTGTACCGCTTGCTTCTTCGCGTGATGTTCCTTGTGCCGCCGGAACGAATTCACCACGTGGTGTTCTTTGTGCTGCGTCTGATCACCGGCTTCGGGCCGACCCGCGCGCTCGCGTCGAAGATCCTCGCCGTCGACGATCCGGTGTTGGACAACACCGTGTTCGGTGTGCGGTTCCCGAATCCCGTGGGCATGGCAGCAGGCTTCGACAAGGATGCCAGGGGTGTCGACGCGTGGGGCCCGCTCGGATTCGGCTTCGCGGAAATCGGGACGGTCACCGCGCAGGCACAACCCGGCAATCCGGCACCGCGCTTGTTCCGGCTGCCGGAGGACCGCGCGCTGATCAACCGGATGGGGTTCAACAACCACGGCGCCGGTGAAGCCGCGAATCATCTGCGGCAGCGCCGCCGGACGGTGCCGATCGGCGCGAACATCGGCAAGACGAAGGTCGTGCCCGCCGAGCAGGCCGCCGAGGACTACACCGCAAGCGCGCAACTGCTCGGTCCGCTCGCCGACTTCATAGTGGTCAACGTGTCGTCCCCGAACACCCCGGGTCTGCGGGATCTGCAGGCCGTCGAGTCGCTGCGGCCGCTGCTGCAGGCGGTTCTCGACACTGTGACAGTGCCTGTGCTCGTGAAGATCGCCCCGGACCTGTCCGACGAGGACATCGACGCGGTCGCCGATCTCGCCGTCGAGTTGAAGCTCGCCGGGATCGTCGCGACCAACACCACCATCCGCCGCGACGGATTGCATACGGACGCCGCCCGAATCGAGGAGATCGGAGCCGGTGGCCTGTCGGGCGCTCCTGTGGCAGCACGATCGCTCGAGGTGCTGCGCCGGTTGTACGGGCGTGTGGGAGATCGTCTGACTCTGGTGTCGGTCGGGGGGATCGAGACACCGGAGCAGGCGTGGGAACGCATCCTGGCCGGTGCATCGCTGGTGCAGGGCTACACCGGGTTCATCTACGGCGGCGCGTTCTGGACGCGCCGACTCAACAAGGGACTTGCTCGCAAGCTGCGGGCGTCCGGCTACGCCTCGATCGCGGATGCGGTCGGCGCCGGTCACTGAGTTGTCCCGGTAGAGGACCGGGGGCCGACACCGTGGCGGTGTCGGCCCCCGGTTGGTCCGTTCGTCTATTCGACCTCGTAGGTACCGGTCAGCAGGCCACGCGCGATGGCGTGCCCGAATACGTTGAAGCCGAGGAACGCCGGGCTGGCCTCCGGGCCGACTCCTTCGAGTGTGTCGACGTCGAGAGCGTGCACGGCGACGATGTACCGGTGATGGCCGTGACCGGCCGGCGGGGCGGCACCGATGAATCCGAAGGCGCCTCCGTCGTGGCGCAACTGCACGGCCCCGGTCGGCAGAGCAGCGGAATCCGCACTACCGGCACCGGACGGCAACTCGGTGACGTCGGCTGGGATGTTCGCCACAGCCCAGTGCCAGAACCCGGACGCGGTAGGCGCGTCGGGGTCGAACACGGTCACGACGAAGCTCTTCGTCTCGGCAGGGAATCCCGACCACGACAGCTGGGGAGAGACGTCGCCGCCGCCGGGGATTCCGAACGCGCCGCTGGCCTGCGGAAGCTTCCACTGTCCGCCTTCGGCGAAGTCCTCGCTGGTCACCTGGAAGGTGGGCAGCTCGGGCAGGAACTTGTAGGGGTCGTAATCGAAGGCCATGCCGGTCCTTTCGGGTTGTGTTCGGTGATCTGTTTCGGTGATCAGGAATGCATGAGGAAGTGTTCCATGACCCGCGTGCCGAAGCGCAGTGCGTCGACGGGGACACGCTCGTCGACACCGTGGAACAGGGCCGCGAAGTCGAGTTCCGGGGGCAGTTGCAGCGGCGCGAAGCCGAAGCACCGGATTCCCAGCTTGGCGAATGCCTTGGCGTCGGTGCCGCCCGACAGCATGTACGGCACCGTGCGTCCCAACGGGTCGTGTGCCTCGATAGCGGCGTTCATCGCATCGACGAGGTCGCCGTCGAACGTGGTCTCGTAGGAATCGAGACTGGTGATCCATTCTCGGGTGACGTCGGGACCGATCAGTTCGTCGACGGTGCGCTCGAACTCGGCGCGGCGACCGGGCAGGATGCGGCAGTCGACGACGGCTTCGGCGGTCTGCGGGATGACGTTCGCCTTGTAGCCTGCATCGAGCATGGTGGGGTTGGCGGTGTCGCGCAGGGTGGCACCGACGATCCGGGCGATCGACCCGAGTTTGGCCAAAGTGCCTTCGAGGTCGGGCGATGTGGGATCGAAGTCCAGGCCGGTCTCCTCCCCCGCGGCGGCAAGGAATTCGGCGACCGAATCGGGGACTACGAGCGGGAACGTGTGGGTGCCCAGCCGGGCGACGGCCTGCGCGAGAATCGTGACGGCGTTCTCCTCGTGCAGGAACGATCCGTGTCCGGCGCGTCCCTTCGCGGTCAGACGCATCCATCCGAGACCCTTCTCGGCGGTCTCGACCATGTAGAGACGGCGTTGCGTCCCGTCGGGACGAGGAACGGTCAGCGAGAAACCGCCGACCTCACCGACGGCTTCGGTGATGCCCTCGAAGAGGTCGGGGCGATGCCGGACGAGCCAATGGGAGCCGTAGGTGCCGCCGGCTTCCTCGTCTGCGAGGAACGCGAAGACGAGGTCGCGCGGTGGGACGATGCCCTCGGCTTTGAAGCGTCGGGCTACGGCGATCATCATGCCGACCATGTCTTTCATGTCGACCGCTCCACGTCCCCAGACGTAGCCGTCTTCGACGGCCCCGGAGAACGGGTGCACACTCCAGTCGGCCGGTTCGGCGGGAACCACGTCGAGGTGGCCGTGCAGCATCAACGCCCCGCGGTCGCGGTCGGCGCCGGGGAGTCTGGCGAACAGGTTGCCGCGGCCGGGTGCACCGGATTCGACGTAGGTGGTCTCGTATCCGACCTCCTGCAGCTGGGATGCGACCCATTCGGCGCATTCCTTCTCGCCGCGGGTGGTGGCGAGGTCGCCGGTGTTGGACGTATCGAAGCGGATGAGCCGGGAAACGAGGTCGACGACCTCGGCTTCGGCACGGGACGGTGGATGCGCGCTCGACGTGGGGACCATGCCTGCATGTCTACCATCGAAGGCGCTGTGAATCACTGCAGGTAGGGGTAGCGATTTGGGAGCTGGAGCGTGGTGCGTTAATCTTTCACAGCGCCCGCCGGAGCGGGTGCAGGCATCAGTCCGAGTGGCGGAATGGCAGACGCGCTAGCTTGAGGTGCTAGTGTCCTATTAACGGACGTGGGGGTTCAAGTCCCCCCTCGGACACTCTGAGTCGAGACAGACGACGAAGGCCCCGAACCGATCAGGTTCGGGGCCTTCGTCGTTGCCGGGATGGGGGCCTTCTCACCGACGGACCGGATCGATACGACCCGAGAGGGGTCTGGGCAGGCGAATTGGGGAACGGCGTACTCATGCGCTACTGTTTTCGACAGCGCCCGCGAGAGCGGGAGTGCATCGCATGCCTGCATGGCATAGGTCCGAGTGGCGGAATGGCAGACGCGCTAGCTTGAGGTGCTAGTGTCCTATTAACGGACGTGGGGGTTCAAGTCCCCCCTCGGACACTCCGAACATGATGGCCCCGAACTTGATTCAGGTTCGGGGCCATTGTCGTCGGAGGCGAGCTTCTCAGTTTCGGCGTCCTGTGCGGAAGTAACTGAGCGGCCCGACGAAGTTCACGGCGATGATCAGGGCCCACTTCAGTTTGCTGCCGTCGACCTCTTCTGCGGGACGCCGCGCGAGATCGACCCAGGCGGTCGCGGCAAGCGAGATCTGCACGCTCGCGAGTGTGCACACCAGGACCTTCTGCCACGGCTTCAGGTCGGCGAACTTCTTCTTGGCGCAGACCGTCTCCGCGGGTGCGGTCGAACTCATCATTCCTCCGAAGTGATCCTCAGGACACGAGCGACGTGCGTTCGGCGCTCACCGCTACCATTATTTGCTACTGCACATACCGGAAAAAGAGCATATGGACCCCCAGAGCGAGACAGCACCGACATCCACCGACACACCGCGATCCGATCGGATCGATCCCGCAGACCTCGACACCTGCCTCCGTGTTCTCGATATGGCGGGCGACTTCGCGGCCGATCACCCGGATGCGGTCACGGTGCAGCGCGCCGTCGGGCACATGTTCAAGAAGTTCAAGCGGCTCCGCCGAAACGAGCGACGCGACCGTAAGGCCGCGGCCGATCGCGAGGTGCTCGAATCCACCGCAACGGGGTCCCCTACCCGTATCGACGACGAGACCGCCGGTGTTCCACTGGCATCGTCCGTACGGGGCGCAAGCGCGGGAACACTACTGCGGCCGCGCGGCTGCTATGTCTGCAAGAACAAGTACACCCAGGTAGACGCGTTCTACCATCAGCTGTGCCCGGAGTGTGCAGCGGCGAATCACGCCAAGCGTGACGCCCGCACCGATCTGACCGGCAGGCGCGCGCTGCTCACCGGTGGTCGCGCCAAGATCGGGATGTACATCGCGCTGCGACTGCTGCGCGACGGCGCGCACACGACGATCACCACCCGCTTCCCGAACGACGCGATCCGCCGGTTCAGCGCAATGGAGGACAGCGCCGACTGGCTCCACCGCCTGCGGGTGGTCGGAATCGATCTGCGCGACCCGGCGCAGGTCGTCGCCCTCGCCGACGAGGTCGCAGCGCAGGGTCCGCTGGACATTCTCATCAACAATGCGGCACAGACGGTGCGACGCTCCCCCGGCGCCTATTCGGCCCTAGCCGAGGCCGAGTCCGCGGCGCTTCCGGCGGGGCCTCGTCCGGAAGTCCTCACGTTCGGTAAGCCGTCGGATGCTCATCCCGCCGCGCTCGCCGGGAGCCTGTCGGGCAGTGCATTGTCACCGGAGGCGGTGTCGTCGCTGGCGATGGTGGCCGGATCGGCGACGCCAGAGCGGATCGCCGCAGGCGTCGCGATCGACGCGGGCGGTCTACTCCCCGATCTTGTGCACACCAACAGCTGGGTGCAGACCGTGGGCGAGGTCGAGCCACTCGAGCTACTCGAAGTGCAATTGTGCAACTCGGTGGCGCCGTTCATCCTCGTCGATCGACTGCGCCCCTCGATGGCCTCGTCACCGGCACGCCGCAAATACGTCGTCAATGTCTCGGCGATGGAAGGCCAGTTCGCAGGACGCAGATACAAGGGCGCGGGGCACCCGCACACCAACATGGCGAAAGCCGCCCTCAATATGCTCACCCGGACGAGCGCCGAGGAAATGCTGAGCGACGGCATCCTCATGACCGCCGTCGACACGGGGTGGATCACCGACGAACGACCCCACCATACGAAGATCAGGTTGGCGGAGGAAGGCTTTCACGCACCGCTCGATCTGGTCGACGGGGCAGCGCGGGTGTACGACCCGGTCGTGCAGGGTGAAGCCGGCGTCGATCTGTACGGGTGTTTCCTCAAGGACTACGCACCTGCGCCCTGGTGAGGTCGGTCCGGTGAGATCCGGCCGACACGGCACCGCCCGCGGAGATCACTTCCACACAGAACGGATTCCGAATTCACCGGTATCGGCCGCGATACTGGTACACAGTGGTCCATCTGTCCCACCGCGCATAGGAGCATCATGTCTGTCGCCGTCGTCCATGCCGATACCCCCGAGGGACGCGCCGCCCTGCGCGCCGGTGCCAGGGAAGCCTCCGACCGCGGGCAGACACTCCTGGTGCTGGCCCCTCTCGACGATCCCACCGACAGTGACGCGGTGGTCGCCGACGTCCGAGAGGTCCTCGGCGAAGGCGACTGGGAACTGCTCACCGAGGTGCACAACGGTGATTCGGTCGGAACGGTCGTCGAGTTGCTCGCGCGCAGCGGTGCCGAGAGAGCTGTGGTCGGTAGCCGCGGCCGGACCGCGACCGGCAAGTTCCTCCTCGAACGCGGTCTACAGCGCATGATCATCGAAGCGGCGGTTCCGGTACTCGTCGTGAAGGACGAGTGATCGCCCTACTCTGGTTGCATGGCATACCGGCTCCTTGCCGACGCCACTGCGTTCGTCCATCTGCTGTTCGTGCTCTACGTCGCGTTCGGCGGGTTCCTCACGTGGCGGTGGCCGCGCACGATCGTCACCCATGCGCTCGCTGTGATGTGGGGCGCCGGGTCGGTGATCATCGGGTTCGACTGTCCGTTGACGTCGGCAGAGAACTGGGCCAGGGGCAAGGCCGGTGAGTCGGGATTGCCTGCGGGTGGATTCATCGATCATTATCTGACCGGCGTGATCTATCCGGAATCGGCACTGGGGTTGGTCCGTGCCGGTGTCGTGGTGTGCATCGTGGTGTCCTGGACGGTGCTGTGGCTACGCCACGGGCGTGCGCGGGCGGGAAAGGCCGCACCGGGACTTACCCGACAGTAGGGTGGCGGCATGACTGCCTCACGCCATCTCGACGTCGTCGTCTACGGCGCCACCGGCTTCGTCGGCCGGCTCACCGCCGAGTATCTCGCCCGCCACCTGCCGTCCGGTCTGACGGTCGGCCTCGCCGGCCGTTCCCGCGACAAGCTCGATGCTGTGCGCTCGACGCTTCCTTCGCCTGCCGCCGACTGGCCTTTGATCATCGCGGATGCGGAAGACCCCGGCTCCCTCGCCTCGATGGCAGCCGAGACGCGCGTGGTGATCACGACGGTCGGCCCCTACGCCCGGTACGGCATACCGCTGGTCCAGGCGTGTGCCGAAGCGGGCACCGATTATGTAGACCTCACCGGGGAGGTGCTGTTCCAGCGCGAGAGCATCGACCGGTTCGACGACATCGCACGCCGCACGGGCGCCCGTATCGTGCACGCGTGCGGATTCGATTCGGTTCCGTCCGATCTCGGTGTCCATGCTCTGCGTCGTGCCGCAGACGCGGACGGCGCCGGCGCACTGACCGACACCACGTTCGTCCTGACCTCGATGCGAGGCGGTGTCAGCGGCGGCACGATCGATTCGCTGCGCAACCAGCTCGAGGTGGTGCGCGGGGATCGCGTCGCACGGAAGATCGCGGCAAGTCCCTACTCGTTGTCGCCCGACCGGAGTCTGGAACCCGATCACGGCAGGCAGAGCGATGTCGCGCTGGTCGACGGCAAATCGATCGCTCCGGAGCTGACCGGATGGAAGGCGCCGTTCGCGATGGCGTCGGTCAACACCCGGGTGGTGCGGCGCAGCAGCGCGCTGACCGAAGGGACCTACGGACCGCGGTTCCGGTATCGGGAGGTGATGAACGTCGGCTCGTCGATTGCGTCCCCGGTGATCGCCGGAGCCGTCGCAGTGGGGCTGGGTGCACTCGTGGCGGGCCTGTCGTTCCGGCCGACCCGATTCCTTCTCGACAAGGTGTTGCCCGCACCCGGGGAGGGCCCGTCGGAACGAACCCGCGAGCGCGGGCACTTCACGGTCGATCTGTTCACCACCACCGAAACCGGCGCCCGCTACACGGCGCGGATAGCCGCCAAGGGTGATCCCGGCTACAAGGCGACCGCGGTGATGCTGAGTGAATCCGCGCTGTCGTTGGCAGTGGGAGGTTCGGCGCTGCATGCCGGCGGTGGCGTGCTCACTCCGGCGGTGGCGTTCGGCGATGTGCTGACCGAGCGGCTACGTGCAGCGGGCTTCGAGATCTCGACACGCCGTCTACCCTGAATCTTCGTACCGGCGTGGTTTCGGAGTAGCCGGGAGGTTATGCTCGATCGGTCGCCTGTCCGGCGACCGAAGTAGCCGATGGAAGATAGGGCACCATGTACGCGATGAGCATCGAGACGGCTCCGGCCGCTCGGCTTGCGCTGATGGCGTTCTGGCCTACCCGTCGTGGCGCGTGCTTCGACTGCGAGTGTTGTTCCTGGATGTCCTTCTGAGCGGTGTCGCACCGCTCGTCGTGTTCGTCTAGGTTCCTTCCAGTCGCACGGAGCGATGCATGCTCAATCTCCTCGTTTTCACGTTGGTCGGTGTCGGTGCCCAGTTGGTCGACGGCGCTCTCGGCATGGCGTTCGGTGTCACTGCCACCACTTTGCTGATCTTCAGCGGTGTCGGCGCGGCGCACGCGAGTGCCGCGGTTCACCTGGCCGAGGTCGGTACCACCCTGGTGTCCGGTGTTGCACATTGGCGCTTCCGCAACATCGACTGGAAGGTCGTGCTGCGACTCGGCGTACCCGGTGCGATCGGTGCGTTCCTCGGTGCCACAGTCCTTTCTGGATTGTCCACGGAAGCGGCTGTTCCGGTCACCGCGACGATCCTGCTGATCATCGGCGTGTACGTGGCCCTGCGCTTCTCGGTGCGCCCGCCGGCCGTGGCCGATGCCCGTACCTCGCCGCACACCGCGAAGTTCCTCTCTCCCCTCGGATTCTTCGGCGGTTTCATCGACGCGAGCGGAGGCGGTGGTTGGGGTCCGATCACCACCAGCACACTGCTTTCCCGCGGAAAGACCGCACCGCGCACAGTGATCGGCTCGGTCAGTGCCTCGGAGTTCCTTGTCGCGGTCGCAGCAAGTATCGGATTCCTGATCGGTCTGGGGCGCGAATCGCTCGACAACCTGCTCATCGTCGCTGGGTTGGCGATCGGCGGTGCGCTGGCGGCACCGGTCGCGGCATGGCTGGTTTCCCGCGTTCCGGCGACCCTGTTGGGTACCGCGGTCGGCGGCGTCATCGTGGTGACCAATCTGTACAAGCTGTTCGACACGTTCGAGGTGTCCAGCACCGTCGCAACGCTGCTCTACATGCTGCTCATCGCCGGCTGGATCACGCTGCTGGTGGTGTCGTGGAAGCGTTCGAAGCTCACCGCCGCCGAGTCGTCCGGCGGCCTCGAGAAGCTCGAGGCCCCGACTCCGACAGCGTTGCAGGAAGATCCACAGGGCCAAAAAATCTAGCACGCACCTTGACCGGACAAATCACCCACACCAAGATCAGTTCGGTGCGCCACACCCGATAACATTCGCCGCGTGAATCGACTTCGCCTCGCCGCCCTCCCTGCCGCCCTCGCTTGCGCGCTCGTCCTCGGCGCCTGCTCGTCCGACGACACGTCTGCCTCCGAGAGCGGCAACGCCTCTGAGACAGCCGATGCCTCCTTCTCCGAAGGAGACGTCAGCATCGAGACGCTCGACGCTGACCTTCTCACGAAGTTCTCCAGCTGCGACGACGTGTCCCCCGCCGTGGATCAATACATCGACGGACTCGACGCCGACCCGGACAACGGCTCGAGCGACTACGGCGTGTACTGCACCTGGACGACGCCCGACGCCGCAGCGAGCCTCGACGACATCCGCACGGTCGAGGTCATGATCGAGACCGGGAACGGCGCCGTGTCGGACCCCTCGGTGCTCAGCACCGCAGGACTCGAGGTGCTCTCCGACAGCACCGTCGAATCGAAGGGCGGCGTCGCCTACACGATGAATATGGGAACCGACGTAGCCGGAATCACGGTTACCACCGTCGAATTCCCGGACGTGCGTGTCTCGATCACGGGCGGGCAGTGGGCCGACTCCCCCAGCTTGGACGGGCCCGCGGCCGTCGCCGCCGCCACGGAACTCCTCGGCCTCTGAACGAACCGGGCGGCTGAACGAACCGGGCCGCTGAACAACCGGTCTCGAACGAGCGCGGGCGCGGTCACCGATATGGTGACCGCGCCCGCTTTCGTGTCCGCTCAGTCGAGCTGACCGACCGCTCTCCTATCGGTGTTCTCATCTCGTGCCCTGGACATCACGCCGCACGTGATGAGCACCTGCGCCGAGATGTAGGTGAGCATCACCCAGAAGCCCGACATCGGCAGGGGGAAGTCGTCGACGAAGGCACGCAAGGCGATCAGCGAATCGGAAACCACGAAAACCACACCGCCGATCGCGACGGTGCGCCCGACTCCGGTGGCGAGTACCGCCATCGTGGCCAGGCACAGCGCGTAGAGCACGACGGGGACCACCAGTACGCCCGCACCCGGGGCGCACACGGCAACCAGCACGACGACGGCGACTGCGAAGACCGCGAGTACCCAGCGCCTGGTGTGCAGCACACTTCCGGACCGGTACGGTGCGAACGCCGCGATGTACGTCACCTGCGCACACAGGAAGAATCCGACGAGCACCAGAAACGAGGTGTCACCGTCGAACAGATCGGGTGCGGTGTCGCCGAGCCAGGAGAAGGCCAACGCCACCAGCGTCAGCTCGACGAGCCGTGATCGGGGCGCGGTCGTGCCGAGTACGAGCGCGGTCGCCAGCACCGGCATGAGTAGCCATTGAGTGGCGTCGACCAGCATCGCCACGGGATCGATGAGCTGGGCGAGCAGATGTACCGCGGCGAGTACACCGAAACCGGCGAACGCGATCCGCGCACCGATGCCCTGGGTCACCGAGAGGGACCGTCGTTCTCGTCGCTGCCGACACCGTCGAAAGCATCGAGAATCTGCTGCGCACCGATGGCCGCGGTAAGCGACCCGTCGCGCACTCCGGCCTCGACGTCACCGCGGATCGCCTTGACGCGCGGATTGCCTTCGAGACGCCGGAGCAGCTGGTCGTGCACCATCGTCCACGTCCAGTCGACCTGTTGGCGACTGCGGTTCTCCTCGAACCGACCCGCTTCGGTGAGCACCTTCCGGTGTTCGAGGACGGTGTCCCAGAACGTGTCCAGACCAACGCCTTCGAGGCCACTCATGGTGATCACGGGCGGTTTCCACAACGCGTCATGCGGGTGCACCATGCGCATCGCCCCGGACAATTCACGTGCGGCGACTCGCGCGTCGCGCTCGTGGTTGCCGTCCGCCTTGTTCACCGCGACGAGGTCGGCGAGCTCGAGCACGCCCTTCTTGATGCCTTGCAGCTGGTCGCCGGTGCGGGCCAGTGTCAGGAAACAGAAGCAGTCCACCATGTTCGCGACGGTGACCTCCGACTGTCCCACACCGACGGTCTCGACCAGGATCACGTCGAAACCGGCTGCTTCGAGCAGCACCATCGTCTCGCGGGTCGCCTTCGCGACACCGCCGAGGGTGCCGGCCGTCGGTGACGGGCGAATGAACGCGTCCTGCTCGCCGGACAAGCGCGCCATCCGGGTCTTGTCGCCCAGGATCGACCCACCGGTCCGCGTCGACGACGGATCGACGGCGAGCACCGCGACCCGATGTCCCTTACCGATCAGGTACATGCCCAGCGCGTCGATGAAGGTGGACTTCCCGACTCCCGGCACACCGGTGATACCGACCCGGATCGCACCACCCACCTGCGGGAGCAGGCGCAGCAGCAGCTGCTGCGCCTGCTCCCGATGGTCGTCGCGGGTCGATTCGATCAGGGTGATGGCCCTCGCGAGTCCGGCTCGCTCGTTGGCCAGCACAGAGGTCGCGAGAGCGTCGAGGTCGACCGGACGACGGCGCGTCACGGAATTCCCGATCGAGGTGTCACCCATATCAGCTCGCGAGAGAGTGTCCGAGCTGGTCGGCGAGCTTGGTGAGCAAGCCGGCCGCGGCATCGGCGATGACGGTGCCGGGCGGGAAGATCGCCGCAGCCCCGGCCTCGTACAACTCGTCGAAGTCGCCGGGCGGAATGACACCGCCGACCACGATCATGATGTCCGCACGACCGACCTCCGCGAGCGCGTGCTTGAGCGCGGGCACCAGGGTGAGGTGTCCCGCAGCCAACGACGACACGCCGATGACGTGCACATCGTTGTCGGCCGCCTGCCGGGCGACCTCTTCGGGGGTCTGGAACAGCGGTCCGACGTCGACGTCGAATCCGAGGTCGGCGAAGGCGGTGGAAATCACCTTCTGTCCGCGGTCGTGGCCGTCCTGGCCCATTTTCGCGACCAGGATGCGGGGACGACGTCCCTCCTCCTCGGCGAACTTCTCGACGAGTTCGATTGCATTCGAGATGTTGCTCACCTTTCCGGCCTCGTCCCGGTACACACCACTGATGGTCCGGATCTCGGCCTGATGGCGCCCGTACACCTTCTCGAGCGCGTCGGAGATCTCGCCGCCCGTGGCCTTGGCGCGGGCCGCGTCGATTGCGAGCGCCAGAAGGTTGTTCTCCATACCACCCTCGGTCGATGCCGCGGCGCGGGTGAGCTCGGCGAGGGCCGCCTGCGTCGCGTCCTCGTCACGCTCGGCGCGGAGCTTCTCGAGCTTGGCGAGCTGCTCGGCGCGCACCTTGGTGTTGTCGACCTTGAGGACCTCGATGCTGTCCGGCTCGGCAGGCACGTACTTGTTGACGCCGATCAGTGGCTGCCGACCGGAGTCGATACGGGCCTGGGTGCGGGCCGCGGCCTCCTCGATGCGAAGCTTCGGGATACCTTCACTGATGGCCTGCGCCATGCCGCCGGCCTCCTCGACCTCGGCGATGTGGGCGCGGGCCCGGTTCGCGAGCTCGTTGGTGAGCCACTCGACGTAGTGCGAGCCACCCCACGGGTCGATCGGACGGACCGTGTTCGACTCCTGCTGGATCAGCAGCTGCGTGTTGCGGGCGATGCGGGCAGAGAAGTCGGTCGGCAGCGCGATCGCCTCGTCGAGCGCATTGGTGTGCAGCGACTGGGTGTGCCCCTGGGTCGCGGCCATCGCCTCGACGCAGGTCCGTCCCACGTTGTTGAACACGTCCTGCGCGGTCAGCGACCAACCGGAAGTCTGCGAGTGGGTACGCAGGGACAGCGACTTCGCGTTCTTGGGATCGAACTTCTCTACGAGTTCGGCCCACAGGAGCCGGCCGGCGCGGAGCTTGGCGACCTCCATGAAGAAGTTCATGCCGATGGCCCAGAAGAACGACAGGCGGGGCGCGAACTTGTCGATCTCCATGCCTGCGTCGAGGCCGGCGCGGATGTACTCGACGCCGTCGGCGAGGGTGTAGGCCAGCTCCAGGTCGGCGGTGGCGCCGGCTTCCTGGATGTGGTAGCCGGAGATCGAGATGGAGTTGAACTTCGGCATCTTCGTGCTGGTATACGCGAAGATGTCGGAGATGATCCGCATCGAGGGCTTCGGCGGGTAGATGTAGGTGTTGCGGACCATGAACTCTTTCAGAATGTCGTTCTGAATGGTTCCGGCCAGCTGCTCGGGCGTCACGCCCTGCTCTTCCGCAGCCACGACATACAGCGCGAGGATCGGCAGCACCGCGCCGTTCATCGTCATCGACACCGACACCTTCGACAGGTCGATGCCGTCGAACAGCTGACGCATGTCGAGGATCGAGTCGATAGCGACACCGGCCATGCCGACGTCGCCCTGGACGCGCGGGTGGTCGGAGTCGTAGCCGCGGTGGGTCGCGAGGTCGAAGGCCACCGACAGGCCCTTCTGCCCGGCGGCGAGGTTACGACGGTAGAAAGCGTTGGATTCGGCTGCCGTCGAGAAACCCGCGTACTGGCGAATAGTCCACGGCTGGTTGACGTACATCGTCGGATAGGGGCCGCGTACGAACGGCGCGATGCCCGGGTAGCTACCGAGCGGGTAGCCCTCGGCGGCGATGGCGTCACGGTCGGCCTTGGTATAGACCGGCTTGACGTCGATGCCTTCGGGGGTGTTCCACACCACGTCGTCGACGGTGTAGTTGTTCGCGGACGCTACGGAATCGACGAGTGCGGCGGTCTGCTCCGCGGTAGGAGCAGCGGGTTCCGGGGAATCCGGATCTGTCAGTGGGACATCGGCGAAGCTGCCGATCTCGGATTGGATGCTCACTTACGCTCCCAGGGTGTTCAGAAGATCGGTCAGTGCAGCGACCGCGTCGATGCGCGCGGTCAGGTAACCGTCCGGACGGTTGTCGCCCTGCGCGTCGCCCACGGCCTTCTCCGGGCCTGCGAGCAACACGGTGGTGATCCCCGCGGCACGCAGCGCCGCGGTGGCACTGCCTGCGTGCTCGCCGTAGCGGGCGTCGGTGCCGCACAGCACGGCGACCGTGACGCCGGAGTCGCGGACCGCGGCGGCGAGGGTGTCGTCGCTCGGATCCACCGGTCCGGGGTTGACGGCCTCGATGCCACCGGCTGCGAGCAGGTTGCTGGCGAAGGTGGTGCGCACGTTGTGTTCCGCGACGGGCCCTAGGGGGGCGAGCAGCACCGTGGGCCGGGAGCCGTGCACAGCGAGAAAGACGTCGGAGCGATCGCGCAGCGCCTCGAACGGTGCTGCGTAGCGCGCCGCGAAGGCACCCGAGTCGGCGACACCGGCGGGCAGGGGGGCCTCGGCGAGGTTCGGGAATTCGTTGATGCCGGTGACGGAGAACTTACGGTGCGCGATATCGGCCTCGCGGCGGGCGCGGGTAGCGGCGATGCGCTCGGAGACCAGTCCGGCGTCGAGGGCCGCACGGTATCCGCCGGCTGCCTCGATCTGCTGGAAGAACTCCCACGACTTGCCCGCGACCTGTGCTGTCAGATCCTCGATGTACCAGGATCCTGCGCCCGGGTCGAGGACACGACCGAGGTTGGACTCCTCGAGGAGGAGCAGGTTGGTGTTGCGAGCGATGCGCGCGGAGAATGCCTCGGACACGCCAACGGCACCGGTGGGCAATGCGGCGTCGAACGGCAGAACGGTGACGGCGTCGGCGCCACCGACTCCGGCGCCGAACGCAGCGAGGGTGGTGCGGAGCATGTTCACCCACGGGTCGCGCTGGGCCATCATGGCAGCGGAGGTCACTGCGTGCTGCGGGGCGTTTCCGGCGTCGCTCGCTCCGGCGACCTGCGCGACACGCGCCCAGAGTTGACGGGCTGCCCGGAACTTGGCGATGGTCTGGAACTGGTCGTCGGTGGCCGCGAACCGGAACTCGATCTGGCCGAGAGCCTGTTGCGCGGACAGTCCCGCCGCGACCAGGGCTCGGACGTATTCGATGCCTGCAGCGATCGCCGCACCGAGTTCTTCAGCGTCGGATGCGCCCGAGTTGTGGAAGGCGGTGCCGTCGACGGTGATGGCGCGGACGGTCTCGACGCGTTCTGCGGACGCGACGGCGAGCGCGACGGCGTCGTCGACGGTGACGTCAGCGCGGCCGGAGAAGGCGCTGGTCAGCGGCGCGGCGCCGAGTGAGATACGCACTGCGCCGCGGTCGGCGACGTCGGTGCGTGCGTCGAGCAGCGCGTACAGGGACTCCGCGGCGGCAGCGAGGTCGCTGTCTGCGTCGAGACTGACAGGCGCGAGGTCGAACAGCACCTTGTCGAGTGCCGCGGACAGTCCGTCGACGGGCAGTGCACCCTCGCCGACTCGCAGCCACAGGGCGCTGACACCGTTCTCGAGAGCATCGAGGATGCGCTCGTTCAGGTCTTTGGCGTCGCTCCCGTCGAACCGGGCGCTCACGAGCCAGCCTGCGTTGACGTCACGGGTGGACGAGCCGCCACGGGTGTACGGGAACTGCCCGGGCAGCGGAGCCTCCGGGCGTTCGTCGCGGCTGCTGTAGAGCGGAGCAACCGTCACGTCGTCGTACGTGGTGGTCTCGAGCAGGCGCTGCGGCTCCGGGCCGAGTTCTGCCGGATCGACGCGGCGCGACTTGGCGAGTACGCCCGCGACCGCTTGCTGCCACTGCGCGTATGCGCGCGCGGCGTCCTCGGCCTCTGCTGCTAATGACACGTGCGATTTCCTCCTACTGCGGGTGGGCAGGCTCTCGAGCGGCCGGGGTGGGCCGCGGGGCATGACGCCTCGCAAACACTAAGCCGATGTAGTTGTGATGCTAGCCGCACACTCCGGTGTGAAATCGTGGGGATCACCACAATTTCTCTAGCGATCGATAACCGTGGATGCTCCAGGATGCGACCCCCAGCTCGCATTCCTCCGTGCCACATGCCCACGCACCCCGCCGGGTACGCTGGGTCCCCGTGATGAGGATTCTCAGGGACCGCAGGGTCATCGGCATCCTCGCACTCCTCGCAGCACTGGCCGCGGCGGCGCTTCTGCTCCCCCATCCGTCGATCGCGCAGATCCGCCAGTGGTCGGAATCTGTCGACGGTCCGCTGCTGGTCCTGCTCTTCTTCGCTGTCCATTCGCTCGTGACGATCAGTCCGGTACCGCGCACGGTGTTCACTCTCAGTGCCGGGGTCCTGTTCGGTCCCGCCGTGGGTATCGCGGTCACCACGGCAGCCACCACGGTAAGCGCAGTCCTCGCGTTCCTGCTGGTACGGGCGCTGGGTCGGGGTGTCGTGACGTCATACCTGACCCATCCTGCAGCGAAGGCCGTCGATCTGCGTCTCGCCCGGCGCGGTTGGCTTGCCGTCGGGTCGCTGCGATTGATCGCCGCGGCGCCGTTCTTCGTCGTGAACTGCTGCTGCGCGGTGTCGTCCGTGCGCCTGGCGCCGTACACCGTCGCCACCGTGATCGGGATCCTGCCTGGCACCGTTGCCGTGGTGCTGCTGGGCGACGTGCTCACCGGGCAGTCGAGTCCTGCATTGGTGGCAGTGACGGCGCTCTGCATTGTGCTCGGTGTCGGCGGCCTCCTACTCGAGGCACGCCTTCCTCAGCCTGCGGGGTCGGCACTTGATGCCATCACGGGCACCCAAGACGAGGAGACAAGCCTGAAGGCTTGATTTCTTGATTTCAAGCCTCCATCCTTGTTCCATGTACGTGTTGACGGTCGACCAACGCGGCAGTCGCCGCGACATCGATCGCGTCGAAGATCTGCTCGTCGAACTCCACGACGTTCCCCTGCTCCGCAAGTTCGAACGCACCGCCGGCGACGAAGTCCAGGCCGTGTCCGACGACTCCGGCACGGTGATCGATCTCGCATTGGATCTGCTCGAGCGGGACAACTGGAGTATCGGCATCGGGATCGGCCCCGTCGAAACACCGCTTCCTGCCCAGACCCGAGCCGGTCGCGGTCCCGCGTTCGAGCACGCCCGCACCGCCGTAGAACGCGCCAAGAATGCGCCCGGCCGAATCGCTGCCGACGGCACCGACGCCGATTCGGCATCCGACGTCGACGCGGCCCTGACCCTCCTCGCGACCATCGTGGTGCGCCGTACCGACCAGGGTGTCGAAGCCGTCACGCTTGCGCGCGCCGGACTGTCCCAGTCCGAGATCGCCACCGAACTCGGCATCAGTAAACAGGCCGTGTCCCAGCGCCTGCTCACTGCCGGGTGGCAGGCCGAACTCGCCGGCCGTCTGTTGCTGCACCGACTCCTCGAAAGGGCCGATCGTTGACCGTCACCTCTCTGGCGCTCCTCGCTGTCGCAGCCGCCGCGCCTGCCCTGTCCTTGATCCCGCGGCTTCCGGTGTGGATCGGGGCGGCAGTGACCGCGATCGCACTCGGGTCAGCGGCTCTCACCGCAGCCGCAACCGATCCCGCTCAGGGTTTCGCGCTCGGGGCGACGCTCACCCTCACCACCGTCGTCGCCATCACCGGGGGCGGACCGGCCGTGCTCGTCGCGTTCCGGATCGCCAGGCGGCAGCCCGACGCGGGACCGACACCGACCCCACCACCGGGGCCGCTACGCGGCGGCCGGGTCATCGGCGTCCTCGAGCGCGGCGCGGTCGCGGCATCCATCCTGGCGGGATGGCCGGAAGGCATCGCGATCATCATGGCGGTCAAAGGCCTGGCCAGATACCCGGAACTGCGTGAACCGCAGGCGTCCGAGCAATTCATCATCGGCACGTCGACGAGTGTGTTGTGGGCCGCCGCGGCGTGTGGGGTCGGCCACGCCTTGATCACTTGAGTTCTCATCGACACAGCCGGACTGGCATACTTGCGGGCGCAACTGAATATGCCATTGAACTGCGGCGGGAGAGTCCCGCATCTGCGGGCGCCGAAGGAGCAACCTCCCGGGAATCTCTCAGGCCCACAGACCGCCGCACGCGAGGCAACTCTGGAAAGCAGTCCTTCGGGGCTCACCGACGGTGTAGGCGGATCCGACAGGATCCGTGAAAGCTCTCAGGTCCGATGACAGAGCGGGGAACCACCGCCCCCGGTGCGTGATGCACCCTGTCCGGAGGAAGTTCCTTGACGCTGACCGTCGGCGCATCCCCGCGCGTCCAGACTGTGCCCGCTCCCGTCGCACCGACGACCACGCCCCGGCCTGCGCGTACGAATCGACGGCTCGGCATCGCCGCCATCGTCATTTCCGCAACCGCCATGGGCGCCGCAGGGCTTTTCGGTCGCATGGCCACCCCGCCCGGCGCAGCACTGGGCGAGGCTCTGACCCTGGGCCGGATGCTCGTCGGCACCGTGGGGATGCTGCTCCTGATCGCCTTCTCCCGTCGGCTCGGCGCGATCCGCCGCACGCGGTTGTCACCGTCGATCGTGCTCGGCGGCGTGTTCCTCGGCTTGTCGCTGGCCACCTATCTGTCTTCCACGCTGCTCACCGATCTGTCGCGGGCCGTTGTTCTGCACTATCTCGGTCCGCTCATCGCAACGGTGCTTGCCCGGGTTCTTCTCAAAGAATCGATCACGCGTCTGGACGCCCTGTCGCTGGTCACCGCGTTCGCCGGAATGCTGCTGGCCGCCGGACTGATCGGCGGTGACCCGCCAGCAGGGTCCGACCAGGAGAGCCTGGGTACGGTGCTCGGCGTCGCGTCGGGCCTCTTCTACGGTCTGGCGCTGCTCTGCTACCGGTATCGCTCCGATATGCCCGCCGACGTCCGCAGCTTCTGGAACTTCGCCTTCGGTGCGGTCGCGACCGCGGCGATGGTCGTGGTCACCCGGCCCGACGTAACGGGCATGACCGCTATGAACTGGGCGTGGGCCGCCGGATTCTTCGTCGTGTGCGGTCTGCTCGCTCTGGGTCTGCTCGTCGTCGCGGGCAAGCACCTGCGGGCCGCGGAATTGTCGGGGCTGTCATATCTCGAGGTCGTGGTCGCGTTGATTCTCGGTGCCCTGGCGTTCGGCGAATCGATCTCACTCCTCGCCACCCTCGGCGCCGGGATGATCATCGCGGCGATGACGCTCCCGCTCGCCACCGGTCGCCGGCGCCGCAGCAAGATTCCCGCAGCGCAGGTCGGATCGGCGGCATGACAACGTCGCGGCCCGCACATCGGATGTGCGGGCCGCGACGGGTACCAGCGGAAGCGCTACTGCTGTTGGGGCGGGTACTGCTGGGGATCCGCTTCCTGCTCCGGCTCACCGGTGGGCATCCACCCATCTTGCGCAGGCTGTGACTGCGGCAACGCCTGCGGCGGCGTTCCTGCGGTCTGGCCTGCCTGGTGCCGCGAAGCCGATCCGGGCACATCGGGGTCGACCGGCTTGCGTGCCACCGCCTCCGCTTCGGCGACGGCCTTCGCCACGGCCGGATCGCTCTTGGTGGTGAACCAGTCCTCGACCTCGGCCGAGTCGTCCTCGGGACGCTGCAGATCCTCCTCGACCGGGCTCGGCTCGAACCGGAACACGCCGTCGTCGCCGGGCGCACCGAGGTTCTTCGCGAATCCCTTGAGGGCATCACCGAAGTCGCTGGGCAGTAGCCACACCTTGTTCGCGTCGCCCTGCGCCATCTCCGGCAGGGTCTGCAAGTACTGGTAGGCAAGCAGTTCCGGTGTCGGTTTGCCTGCCTTGATCGCTGCGAACACCTTCTCGATCGCCTTCGCCTGACCCTGTGCCTCCAGATAGCTGGCCGCACGGTCGCCCTGAGCACGCAGGATCCGCGACTGCCGATCGGCTTCCGCTTCGAGAATCGCCCCTTGTTTGGCGCCTTCCGCCGACAGGATGCGGGACTGCTTGTCACCCTCGGCGGTCTTGATCGCGGCTTCGCGGTGCCCCTCGGCGGTGAGGATCATCGCGCGCTTCTCGCGATCCGCTTTCATCTGCTTCTCCATCGATTCCTGGATCGACGGCGGTGGATCGATGCTCTTGAGTTCGACGCGAGCTACCCGCAGCCCCCATCGGCCGGTGGCCTCGTCCAGCACCCCGCGAAGCTGTCCGTTGATCGAATCACGCGACGTCAAGGTCTCTTCGAGGGTCATCCCGCCGACCACGTTGCGCAGGGTCGTCACCGTCAACTGTTCGACAGCGGCGATGTAGTTGCTGATCTCGTAGACCGCGGCCTGCGGATTGGTGACCTGGAAGTACACAACCGTGTCGATGCTCAACGTCAGGTTGTCCTGGGTGATCACCGGCTGCGGCGGGAACGAGACGACCCGCTCACGCAGATCCACCTTTGCCCGGATCCGGTCGACGAACGGCACGAGGAAGGTCAGCTGACCCGAGGCCGTTCGGTAGTACCGGCCGAGTCGTTCGATCACCGCCGCCTCGGCCTGCGGCACCAGCGACACCGATTTCGCCACGACTATCACGACCAGTGCCACCACTACGGCGAGCACGATCAACGCTTCCATCCTCTACACACCCCTCCATACGACGGCAGTAGCGCCGTCGATCTGCATCACTGTCACGGTCGTGCCGGGTTCGTACACTTCGGTCGCGTCGAGCGCCCGCGCGGTCCATACATCGCCGTCGATCTTCACGCGGCCCGACCTCTCGTCGACCTGCTCCAGAACCACAGCGGGTTTTCCGGGAAGCGCCTCTATTCCGGTCGGCAAGGCGGGCGGCGTGGCGTACCGGCGGCGGAGTGCGGGCCGCACCCCCAGCAACAGCAGTAGCGACGCCGCTCCGAACACGATCGCGTCGGCCCACACCGGGAAGTCGGTCGCCGCCGAGACACCGGCGGTAGCAAGTGCGGCGCCCCCGAGCATGAGCAACGCGAAGTCTCCGGTCAGCGCTTCACCCGCGGCCAGAGCCACTCCTACGATCAGCCATATCAACGCCGCCACAGCCCCCATCGAACCACAAATCGGACACGACAGCAGCAGCGCTGGTAGGAGCGGTTCGTCCGGAACCCGTGTCGCGCAGTCGTTCCTCAGGAAGAACCGCGTCCCCTATTGCTGCAGCTTCACGACGGCCGCAACGGCTCCGGCAGGATCTCGGCGGGCACGGTCCATTCCTGTGGCACAGCACGGACGAGTAGTCCGGCCACCGCCATTCGGCGAGGGCAGGAACACAGCACCCCAGATCTGTGGAGTCCCTTCTGCCGCAACATGTTCGACAGTCGCCATGCTGGTTCGTCGTCGCTCGCTCGGACGGCCCCGGAGAGGGGCGGTCTTTCAGCCCTCCCCTGGATCGGTGACGAAATCGACGAGCCGTTCGACCGCACCGATGAGGTTCGATTCGAGATCGCGGAACGAGTTCACCGCCGAATACACGCGCCGCCAGCCGTCCTGCGGGGTACCCCAGCCGAGTTCGCGGCACACACCCGTCTTCCAGTCCTGACCACGCGGGATGGTGGGCCAGGCGCTGATGCCGAGCGCTTGCGGCTTCACGGCCTGCCACACGTCGATGTACGGGTGACCGGTGACCATCACGTGCGGGCCGAGATTCGCGGTGAGTCGTTCTTCCTTGGAACCGGTGACGAGGTGATCGGCGAGGACACCCACGCGCCGGCCCGGGCCCGGTTCGAACTCCGTGAGCCGGGCACCGAGATTGTCGAGTCCCTCGAGTTGTTCGACGACAACCCCTTCGACGCGCAGGTCGTGCCCCCACACTCGCTCGACGAGCGCCGCGTCGTGTACGCCCTCCACCCAGATGCGGCTTCCCCGAGCCACGCGTGCCCGCAGCCCCTCCACGCGCGTCGATCCGGAGGCGGACACCGTGGGCCGAGCAGCAGGACGAGTCTTGGGCCGCACGAGCGTGACGGGGGCACCGTCGACGAGGAACGCGGCGGGGCGCATTGCGAACAGACGCGTCCGTCCTTGCCCGTCCTCGAGTCGGACGAAGTCTCCGTCGTAGGTCTTCTCGAACCCCACGACTGCTCCGCACCATCCCGTCGCTGCGTCCTCGACGACCACACCGCGGTCGGCCGGCAGTTCCGGGACGGGCTTCTTCTTCGTGCGGGTGTGGCCGGCGAAGATGTCGCCGCCGTACATGTCGCGTGGGCTCACGCCGTTCCACGTTAGGACATCGTCGGCGAGGGGTGCCGCCGCCACGCCGAGCGTCCCCGCCCGACGTCGCCGTATGCTGCGTCGGTGAGTTCTCCGAGTCTGACCCTGACACTGTGGGGCGGGTCGTGGCTCTCCGGCCACACGTCCATCGACGACATGATCGACGCACTTCACGTGTGGGCACCGCTGCAGTTGGTCGCAGCGCACGACGAACCCGCATCCGCGGCCTCGGGGGTAGCCCTCGAGCCTGTCGTCGGCGCCGCTACGTTGTCGGCTGTCATCCGCCGGGCCGCCCCGACGGATGGCTCGGGGATCCGGTTGGTCCTTCCGGCCCCCGGTGATGTGCAGGGCCTACCGACCGGAACCGCTTTCGCGACGGCGGCGCTCACGGGTGGACAGGGTGTGCTCGTGGGTGTCCCGGGCACACCCGGACTCGGGCTGGTGCCGGTCGCCGAGGGACCGGATGTGCTCCGCTGGAACGTTTTCGCTGTACCCGAACTTCCCGAGCCGTCCGCCGGCCCTGGCCTCGGCGAGGCCGAGTTCACACTGCGGGAAGCCGTGCGTGGTGCCGCGGAGGCCCTCGGAGGTATCCGAACCGTCGGTCTCGACGGCCGGGGCACCGATCCGCGGGCCGAGATCGCCGACGTCGTGGCCGAGCAGGCCCGTCACCGGTATCCGGACCACCTGCCGTCGCGGGCCGTCCGGATTCTCGATTCGGCCGATCAGGTCGCGGCGATCCTCACCGTGGCGTCCGGAGGTCGGGGCCTACAGGCCGGTTCGGCGTCAGCGGTGTCCATGCGCGAGGAGGCGTTGCGTCCGTTGTGGGCGACGGTTCGCACAGCGCGTCTGGCAGCGGCGATCGCAACATTGGAGAGCTGGCACAGGAGTGACCGGGCGACTGGCGGATGAGGAAACGGACATCGACCTTGTCGGGCCGATATACGGGACGGTGACGCGCAGCGGACGTCCGGATGGACGAACGGTGAACACACGCCACCGGCCCGCGGTGGCCTGTGCGCAGTGTCTAGTCTGGCGGCCTGAACCCGCCGGAGTCCCCCGGCGCCGGGACGAACAGGACCCCCCACGTAATGTCACAAACCCCCGAAGGATCATGGCGTTCGAACACTACGCTCGCTCGACTTCGCGCCGGACTGGGCTCGCTCGGACCGAGTGAACAGCGGGTTGCGAGGGCTGTCCTCGCCGAGCCCGCATCCGTCGTCGAACTGTCCACGGCCGAATTGGCGGCGACGTCCGGTACCTCGCCTGCGACTGTCGTCCGCGCCTGCCAGCGCCTGGGTTTTCGCGGCTTTCAGCACCTTCGTCTCGAACTTGCCCGTGCCGCACCCGATCCCGAACGCGCCGCGTCGACACCGGTCGATTCGGCGTTCGATGCAGCGGCCGAGGCACTGACCGCGACGCGCGCCACGATCGACTCCGACACGTTCGCGGAGGTGGTCGACTCCATGGTGCGCGCCCGACGGATCCTGCTGGTCGGCAACGGTTTCTCATCTCCCCCGATCCAGGACGCGGCGTTGCGTTTCACCACCGTCGGCCGCAGCGTGGAAGCGCCGCTCGACATTCTGGGGCAGCAGTTCTCGGCGCGACTGCTCACGGCCGAGGATCTGTGCCTGGCGGTCAGCTATTCGGGGGCGAACACCCACACCCTTCGTGCGTGCGCCGCCGGACGCGAGCGTGGGGCGACGATCGTCGCGGTGACCAGTTATACGAACACACCCCTGACCCGCCTCGCAGATTTCGTATTGTGGGCGGGCGCCGGTGTCCACGAGCACGAAGCGGATTCGTTCTCGGCCCGCATCAGCCAGTGCACGATTCTCTATTCGCTCACGCGGGGCATGCTGACCCATCCGGAGCAGCACGTTGCAGGTCTCGGCGTTCACGACGTGGTGGCAGACGCCCTCAGCGACACCTTGCCCGGACACCCGGATCATTCGAACAACTACGACACTCTACCCATATCCGACTGTTAACCTGCGTGTCGTCGCCTGTTCCGGCAACCGGACCCGCTCATTCAATCGGGCCCCTCACGATGTGTCCGGTCGGAACGCCGTTCCGACCGTGTTGGAACGTTGAGTGACGAAGGACGAACCGTGGATCCGATCGAAGTGGCCGGCACGTTCAATGTGCGCGCGATAGCAGGACCTGGGATCGCTCCCGGAATCCTGTACCGATCCGCAGCACTCGATCACCTCACCGAGGACGGCCGAAATCTTCTGCGCGCCCGAGGAATCACGACCGTCCTCGATCTTCGCGACGCCACCGAACGGCGGGTGGACGAAAACACCTTCTGGAAGGTCGTGCACAACCCTCTGTTCGACCCCCGGGTCGGGCCGCCTCGATCGGGTGACATCGTCGCGACCTATCACGCGTTGCTCGAAGAGCGCGGACATGCACTTGTCGCCGCGCTCCGGACACTCGCCCAGTCCCCCGGTCCCGCCCTGGTGCACTGCGCCGTCGGCAAGGATCGCACCGGTCTGGTGGTCGCGCTCGCACTGGCGGCCGTGGGCTTCCCGGACGATCGCATCGTCGACGACTACGCCCGGTCCGGCGTTCAGGTCCGACCGCACCGGGAGGCCGCGGTCCACGAGTTGCTGAGCGGACTGCCCCTCGACCCCGCCGAACATGCGCGCGCCCTCGAGTTGCACCTCGACTCACCTCCGGCGGCGATGGCCACAACACTCGCGTACCTACGTGACCGCTACGGAAACGTGCCGGGATATCTTCGCGCCCAAGGATTTACCGACGAAGACTTCGAGGCGCTGCGAACGAGACTGTGCGGCGGCGCGTCCGCGTCCGGTGAGCTCACGGTCCTGCACCTGAGCGATGTGCACGCCACCTCGGCCGAACCGCTCTTTCCCGGAGTCGACGGCATCGACCGGATCGGGCGCGTTGCCGAGCACGTCGAATCATCGCTGTTGCGGCCGGACGCCGTCGTGGTCACCGGCGACCTGGCGCAGCGCGGCGTAGCGTCGGCGTATCCGGCGTTGGCGGCGGCCCTGGACGAACTGGGTACGCGCCTGGCGTGTCCGGTGATCGCCGTTCCGGGCAACCACGACGACGAGGCAGCTTTCGCGGCGTCGTTCGGGCGGCGGCCCGTCGAGCACATCGGTGGTTTCCGGCTGATCGGCATCGACAGTTCGACCGGCAGGATCCGACGCGACGATCTCGAAGCTCTGCGCCTCGAATTATGTTCGGCTGCACCGGAAGGCACGGTGCTGGCTCTGCACCATCCACCGGTTCCGTCCCCTGCGGCAGCGCTGTCGGAGCGGGAGCTAGCCGCCCCCGACGAACTCGCCTCGGTGCTCGCCGGATCCGACGTCATCGCGGTTCTCGCAGGCCACTTCCACCATCCGATGAGTGGCGTCTTCGCCGGTATTCCTTTGTGGGTGGGCAGTTCGCTCGCCTATCTGCAAGATGTGGGATCCCCGGCCGACACCGTCGTCGGATTCGACGCGCCGAGCTATTCCATCGTTCGGTGCTCTCGACGCGGAGTCAGCGCTCTGCCCATCTCACTCCATACTCCCGAGGTGCTGTTCCGGTCACGCCCCACACCGACCGTCGCCGCCCACTGACCATCTCATCCCCCCTCGACCAGGAGAATCTTTCGTGACATCACTTCCCCGTTTCGTCTCGGTCGCCGCATTCGGCGCCCTCGCCGCGGTCACCCTCGCCGCATGCTCGGAACCCGCTGCCTCCGAAACTGATTCGACCGGTGCCCCGGTCTCGGCCGGAGAGCAGGTCCTGACGGTCTACACCTCCGAGCCCCAAGCCAAGATCGATGCGCTGACCGCCGCGTTCACCGAGGAAACCGGCATCGACGTCGAAGTTTTCCGTGCCGGTACCGGCGACCTCACGGCCCGCATCGAGGCCGAACGTGCCACCGGGGAGATCGGTGCGGACGTCCTGCTCGCCGCGGACGCACCCACCTTCGAGCAGTACAAGGCCGACGGTCTGCTGCAGCAGTACGTCCCCGCCGACGCGGACGCGCTCAACCCCGACGTCGTCGATCCCGACGGCTACTACGTCGGCACCCGGATCATCCCGACCGTCATCGCCTACAACACGACCGCCGCCGATGCACCGCCGACCTCCTGGCAGGACCTCACCGATCCGCAGTACCTCGGCAAACTCACGTTGCCCAACCCGGATGTGTCGGGAGCCGCCGCATTCAACACCGCCGTCTGGATGAACACCCCCGAACTCGGCGAAGGCTGGCTCGAGGCGCTGGCCGCCAACGAACCCGTGATCGCGGAGAGCAACGGCCCGGTCGGGCAGGCCGTCGCCGCGGGCACCCAGCCGGTGGGGATCGTCGTCGACTACCTCGTGCGTGAACTCGCAGCGAAGGGATCTCCGATCGCACTGTCGTACCCGACGGACGGTGTCCCCTTCGTCTCCCAGCCGGCCGGCATCTTCGCCGACTCCGACAACACCGAGGCGGCTCGCAAGTTCGTCGACTTCCTGGTCGGCAAGCGGGGCCAGGAAATGGCCGTCGAGCAGCAGTACCTGCCCGTGCGCGGGGACGTCGGAACCCCGGAGGGCGCTCCGGCCCTGTCCGATCTCCCGCTGCTGACCCCCGACCTGGCGGAGATCACCCGGACGCAGAGCGACGCGGTCCGGAAGTTCAATGACCTCGTCGGCTGACGTTCCCGAAAAATTGTCCGAAAGCGATACGGCGCCCGCCGTCCGGATTCCCTCCGGGCGGCGGCCCGATCCCGTGACCTACGTCCGGATCGCACTGTGGGTGTTCGTCGCCGCGATCGTCGTCGCCCCACTCGCTACCGTCGTCTCCCTGGGCCTCGGCGGTAATCATGTTCGACAGCTGGTCGACGACGACATCGCAGGTGCCGCCGTCAACAGTGTCGTCTCCGCGGGCCTGTCCGCATTCTTCGCCGTGGTCCTGGCCACCGTGATGGCGCTGCTCCTCGACCGGACCGACCTCCCCGGACGCGGCGTGCTGCGATTGTTCCTGCTGTCTCCCTTGCTTATTCCCCCGTTCGTCGGAGCCATCGCCTGGACCGGGCTGCTGGGGCCGAGCGGCATGGTGAACCAGTTCTGGACCGAACACTTCGGTGGACCGCTGTGGAACATCTACGGCGGTGACGGCGTGGTGTTCCTGCTGACCGTGCACTCGTACCCGATGGCGTATCTGATCATCTCGGCCGCACTGCGGAAGATCCCCGGCGATCTCGAGCAGGTCGCACGGATCGGTGGGGCCGCTCCCGGACGTGCCCTGCGCACGGTGACGGTGCCTCTGCTGCGACCTGCCCTGCTGGCTGCGTTCACCTTGACCGCGGTGGGCAATCTCGCCGACTTCGGGATCCCCGCCCTGATCGGGCTACCCGAGCGATACGTGACCTTGTCGACGATGGTCTACCGCTACATCCAGTCCGGCACGGTGGACCGGCCCCTCGAAGTGGTCTCCACCATCGGCATCGCACTGCTGTTGCTCGCGGTTCTCGCTGTCGCTGCCGACCGCCGGCTGGCCGGGCGTCGGAGGCAACTGGACGGCCCTGTGACCGCTCCTGCACTCCTGCCTCTCGCGGGCGCGCGCACGCTCACCGGAGCCCTGGCGTGGACCGTCGGTCTCGCACTGACCGTGCTGCCCATCCTCGCCCTGGCGACGCAGGCGTTGCTTCCGGCTCCCGGAGTACCTTTCACGTGGGAAAATCTGACGCTCGACAGCATTATCGCTGCGGTCACTGCACCGGGCACCGTCGTCGGTGTGCAGAACTCGCTGATGCTCGCCGTGGGCGCCGGACTCGTCTGCGGTGTGATGGGCCTGGCGATCGGGGTGCTCACCACGCGCACCCGATCACGCGACAACGCCGGTCTGGACCTACTCGCGATGTTGCCGCAAGCAGTGCCCGGACTGGTCATCGCAGTGGGCTGGCTCATCGTGGGCCGGTACACCGGACTGTTCGACACACGCTGGGTCATCCTGTGTGCGTACATCACCGCGTTCCTCGCAATCGTGGTGCAGGCGGTTCGGGCACCGTTGTCCACCACCCCGGCAGCGCTCGAGGAAGCGGCGAGGTCGTCGGGCGCGTCCCGACTGCGGTCGTTGCGGGACGTGCCGTGGGCGATGACCATCCCGGCCGCTGCCACCGGCGGCGTGCTGGTCGCGCTGACCGCTGTCCGCGAACTGACCATGTCGGTGCTGCTCGTAGCACCGGGCACCCAGACTCTCGGCGTATCGATCTTCAACCTGCAACAGGCCGGCGACTACAACGCCGCGTCTGCGCTGTCCCTGCTCGTCGCACTCGTCGGCATCGCAGGCCTCGGTGTGGCCGCAGGCGCCCGCACAGGCCGTTGACCCCCCACAGATCGGAGTTCACCTCTCATGTCCGCGATCACTCTCACGGGTGTGGACCTGCACTACCCCGGTGGAACGACCGGGTTGACCGGCATCGATCTTGCCGTCCGCGACGGCGAGTTCGTGGCACTGGTGGGGCCGTCGGGTTCCGGTAAGACCACGCTCCTGCGCACCGTCGCCGGCTTCCTCGATCCGACTGCGGGCACGGTGTGTCTCGGAGGCGACGTCGTCGCCGACGCCCGCCACAGCGTGCCACCGGAGAAACGCGGTCTCGGCATGGTGTTCCAGCAACATGCCATCTGGCCGCATCGCAGTGTGGAGCGCAACGTGGCGTATCCGCTCGAAGTGGCGAAGGTGCCCCGCGCGCAGCGCGCAGAACGCGTCTCCGAGGTACTCGACCTGGTCGGGTTGCCAGGTGTCGAGAAACGGGATCCGGCGACCCTGTCCGGCGGACAGCGTCAGCGTGTCGCTCTGGCACGCGCACTGGCCGGAAACCCTCGTGCCCTGCTCCTCGACGAGGCGCTGTCTGCGCTGGACGAACCGCTCCGCGACCGGTTGCGTCTCGAACTGCGCACACTGACCCGTGCTCAGAACCTCACGGTCGTGCACGTCACGCACGACCGCGCCGAAGCACTTGCACTTGCCGATCGAGTCGTCGTGCTCGACGGTGGACGGATACAGCAGGTCGGAACACCCGAGGAACTCGTGCACCGCCCGCAGTCGGCGTTCGTCGCGAGGTTTCTGTCGGACGCGAATCTGCTGCGCGGAACCGTGACGACCCACGAATTCACCGGAATCGACGCCGACGTGATCGTGAGCCGGGATCTGTTGCAGGACGGCGCCACCGGCGAGGGAACCCTCGCGGTACTGCCCGGGGACATCGATGTCACGACGGTCAGCGATGCCGATACAGCCCACGGAATCGTGATGTCGTCACTGTTCGGCCGGGACGCGAGTGATGTGGTCGTGTCCTGCCGAGGCGTCGAGTTCCGGTGTTCGGTCCGTGGCGTGCGGCCGTCGGTCGGCGACCGTGTCGGGCTGTCCGTTCGGCGCGCGCTGTTCTATCCGGATGCCCCCGCGACGAGTGGGGCGCCGCACCGGACGGTGGCTCTGACTGGCAGTGCGCGATGAGCAGGTCGACGCTCGCACTGGTCCGGCACGGACGGACCGAATGGAATCGTCTCGGATTGTTGCAGGGAAGAAGCGATATTCCGCTCGACGAGGTAGGGCAGGAGCAGGCACGGGCGGTCGCAGCGATGCTCGCCGACGAGGAATGGGACACCGTGATCACCTCGACGGCGGCACGAGCCGTGGGGACGGGGCGGATCATCGCGGCACACCTCGGAGTGAGCACCGCGGCTCCTCTGCCCGCACTCGTCGAGCGCAGTTACGGTGCAGCCGAGGGACTTTCCCGGTCCGATGCCGCGGCGCGCTGGCCGGACGGCCGCTACCCCGACCTCGAGTCGCTCGCGGCGGTCGCGAAACGAGGATGCCGCGCGCTCGATTCGATCGTCGCGGCACATCCGTCCTGCCGGATCGTGGTGGTCGCGCACGGAGCACTCATTCGGGCCGTCCTGGACGACCTGTCGGGCGAACCGGCGCCGCGCATCCTCAATGGCGCGGTGAGCGAGATCGAGTGGTCGCAGGGGTGGGCGGTGCGATCGGTCAACCGCACGCCCGGACCTCCCCCTTCTCCCCGAACGTCCGGGCGGTTGTCGGAAGCCCGGTAGCGGACCGCCCTTCCCACGTGTGGGCAGCACTCAGTCGGCGCGACGAGCAGTGACCAGGAGATATTCCCAGTCCATCGCTCCTGCACCGGTGTCGTACTCACGTGCAAGGTCGGCGAGGTCCCGATCGAGGGCGGCGACCCGGTGGGGGTCGTTCGCGATGTTCCGGTAGACCGCGATGGTCGGACCGTAGGTGGCCTTGAAGAAGTCCCGGAACTCCTCGCCGGTGGAGAAACGCCCGACGTGCAGAACTGCGGTGCGGGCCGAGAAGTCGGTGACCCGGGCTCCGAGCAGCGAACGCACGTGCGTCTCGTCGCCCCACAACGGGGGCGGCTGGGCGCCGGCGGGCGGCGGCGGCGCGTACGGCTTCATGGTGGCGAACATCTGCCCGATGAAACCGGACGGGGTCCAACTCAGCACGCCGATCCGACCGTCCCGTCCGGTGACGCGGACGAGTTCGTCTGCGGCGACCTGATGGTGGGGCGCGAACATGATCCCCACACACGAGATCGCCGCGTCGAAACTCGCATCGTCGAAGGGCAACGATTCGGCATCCGCCTCGCGCCAGTCCACCTGCACCCCCGCTCCGAGCGCATCCCGGCGACCGGCCTCGAACAGTTCCGGTGTCAGATCCGTCGCGACCACCCTGGCCCCTGCTCGTGCGGCCGGGATCGAGGCGTTGCCCGATCCTGCGGCGATGTCCAACACCCGATCTCCTTCGCCGACGCCCACGGCGGACACGAGGACGGGTCCCAGTTCTGCGATGACTTCGCTCGCCACGGCGGGATAATCGCCGAGCGCCCACATCGCTCGATGTTTCGCCTTCAGTTCGCGGTCGGCCGCCGCTACGGTGATGGATTCGGTCATCACGCTCCTCCTTCGTCCGGAGTCGGCCCGAGTCGTCGGAAAGTTCCGTGGGCCGTATCTCGACTGTAGGAACGGTCGTGGATCGCCATCCAGTACGGAATTTGTACCGGAACGGCGCCGCGTACGCACTGTTCGTCGGCGCCGCAGCGGGATACCATCCGACTATGGGGTCGTCGTACCACCAGTTCTGTCCCGTCGCCAAGGCGATGGAACTGTTCGACGAGCGGTGGACGTTGCTCGTCGTACGCGAACTCGTCCTCGGAAGCGAACACTTCAACGACCTGCGTCGGGGCCTTCCCCGGATGTCACCGACATTGTTGTCGGCGCGCTTGCACCGACTCGTCTCCGCGGGCATCGTGCAGCGTGTCGCCGAAGGATCCGACGTTCGTTACGTGCTCACGCCGGCCGGACGCGACCTGGAACCGGTGGTCGAGGCACTGGGTGCATGGGGCCTGCGGTGGACGGGCCGACTCGGCGACGCCGACCTGGACCCGAAACTGCTGATGTGGGACATGCACAGAAATGTCGTTCACAGTGCGGTGCCGGAGACCGAGGTGGTCGTGCAGTTCACCTTTCCCGGAACGTCGTGGGTGTCGCAGCGATGGTGGCTCGTCATCACCGAGACTGCGGTCGACGTGTGCGATACCGATCCCGGGTTCGACGTGTCCGTGCGTGTCACCGCTGGCCTTCGCGAGTTGACGGAGATCTGGCGCGGTGAACTCGGCTGGTCGGAGGCCCTCGATTCCGGAGCGGTCGTCATCGACGGTCCGTCGTTTCTGCGCCGTTCGCTGCCGGAGTGGTTCGCGCCGCCGCTCGCCGCCGGCGACGCTCTCATCGGCGAATAGTGCTGTGCCGAAAGACAGTTTCAGTCGGCGGTCGGCCGGGACGGTCGGCGTGGCGGGGCACAACAGTCCACCGCGCACAAGCTCCCGTCGCAACCCACACCGAGCAACGGTTCGGAACCACGGCGTCTCGGCGAAGCAGAGTCGGTCTGTTCCTGCACCAGTTCGCGGACCAGTTCCGCAAATCGTGGATCCGTTCCCGCAGTGCCGGCCCGAACGAACGCCATCCCGAGTTCCTCGGCTCGTCCCCGGGCCTCGGTGTCGAGGTCCCACACCACCTCGAGGTGGTCGGAGACGAATCCGATGGGCGAGACGATCACGGCATTCACTCCCGACTCGTGCAGGCTGTCGAGGTGGTCGACGATGTCGGGTTCGAGCCACGGTACCTGCGGCGGCCCGGAACGGGACTGCCACACCAGGTCGTATTCGCCGACTCCGACGGCCTCCGCGACGAGCCGTGCGGCCTCTGACACCTGCCTGCTGTAGAGGTATCCGCCTTCTGCTGCGGGTCCGCCCGTCGCGTCGGTGGCGATGGGGATGGAGTGAGCGGTGAACACCAGCCGTGCGGTGTCGCGTACGTCGTCGGGCAGTTCGGTACGGGCGGCGTGCACCGCGTCGGCTACCGCATCGAGGAACAACGGATGGTCGTAGAAATGACGCAACTTGGTCAGCCGCGGAGCGTTCTCCACCGCCTCCCCCGCCCGGGCGATGTCCTCGTGGTATTGCCGGCAACCCGAGTACCCTCCCCACGCGGACGTGGCGAACACCAGGGCGTTCTTCACACCGTCGTCACGCATCTGCGTCACGGTGTCCTCGATCATCGGGTGCCAGTTGCGGTTGCCGAAGTAGATCGGCAGGTCGATGCCGTGCGCACTCAGTTCGGTGTGCGCCGCATCGATGATCGCGCGGTTGAGCGCGTTGATCGGAGAGACACCACCGAAGTGGAGGTAGTGCTGGGCGACGTCGTCGAGTCGTTCCGGTGGGATGCCCCGCCCGCGGGTGACGTTCTCGAGAAACGGACGGACATCGTCGGGGCCTTCGGGACCGCCGAACGACAGCACTACCAGTGCGTCGTATTCCTCGGAGTTGTTTCCCATCGACACGGCCCTTCTGCTCGTAAGGCCCTCAGCCGCCCAAACCGACCTGGGAATGGAAGCCGCCATCGACGTAGACGATGGATCCGGTGGTGCCGGGCAACCAGTCGGACAGCACGGTGCACACGGTCTTCGCGACCGGAGTCGGGTCGTCGACGTCCCAGCCGATCGGCGACGCAGCCGCCCAACCGTCGTTGAGCTTGTTCATCTCGGCGCCAGGCCCGGTGGCGTCGCCGGCGATCGCCTTTGCAGCGAGGGTCTTGATCGGGCCGGCAGACACCAGATTCGAGCGGATGCCGCGCGAGCCGACCTCCTTCGCCACATATCGGTTGACGGATTCGAGGGTGGCCTTGGAGACACCCATCCAGTTGTAGAACGGGACGGCGCGGGCGGGGTCGAAGTCCATACCGACGATGGAGCCACCGTCGTTCATCACGGGCAGGACGGCCTTGGCGAGCGCGGCGTATGAGTACGCGGACACCTCCACCGCCACCGCGACGTCCGACCAGGGAGCGTCGAGGAACGGGCTTCCCAGGCACGACCGCGGCGCGAAGCCGATCGAGTGCACGACGCCGTCGAGACCTTCGGGCGCCAGTTCCCGGATCTTGTCTGCCAGGCCCTCGAGCTGCTCAGGATTCTGTACATCCAGCTGGATTGCGGGCGGCACCGGCTGCGGCAACCGTTGCGCGATGCGATCGATCAGCCGGAGCCGGTCGAATCCCGTAATGATTACTTTCGCGCCCTGGTCCTGCGCGACCTTCGCGGTGTGAAACGCGATCGAGGCATCGGTGATGATGCCGGTGACGAGAATGGTCTTGCCCTCGAGCAGTCCGCCCATGAGTGTGTCGATCCTCCAGTGAGTTTCGGATGTGGTTCGGTTTCGCGGGCTGCTAGTGGCCCATGCCCATACCGCCATCGACCGGAATGACGGCGCCGGAGACGTAAGCGGAGTCGTCCGAGGCGAGGAAGCTGACGACCGCCGCGATGTCCTCGGGCTTGCCGAGGCGCTGCAACGGGATGAACTTCTTCGCCATGTCGCGCATGTCGTCGGACAGATCAGCAGTCATGTCGGTCTCGATGAAACCGGGCGCGACGACGTTGGCGGTGATCGACCTGGAGCCGAGTTCGCGGGTCACCGAGCGTGCCAGGCCGATGACACCGGCCTTCGAGGATGCGTAGTTGATCTGGCCTGCCTGACCGGCCATACCGACGACCGACCCGAGGAAGATCATCCGGCCCCACCGCGCCCGCAGCATCGCGCGGTTGGCGCGCTTGGCGCACCGGAACGCGCCCGTGAGGTTCGCGTCGAGGACGCTGGTGAACTGGTCCTCGGTCATGCGCATCAGCAACGTGTCGTCGGTGATGCCCGCGTTGGCGACCAGCACCTCGACCGGCCCCTGCTGGTCTTCGACCTCCTTGAACGCGCGGTCGACGGAATCACTGTCGGTGACGTCGCACACGACGCCGAACAGATCGTCGGGAACACCGGAACCGCGATGGGTGACGGCGACCTTGTGTCCGTCCGCCTGGAGGCGCCGGGCGACAGCGAGGCCGATCCCCCGGTTGCCTCCGGTGACGAGGACCGAACGGGGGGTGGTCACGTGCCGCGACGGTGTGGCGCTGGTTGCGTCAGTCATGCCGTCAAACCTATCTGGTAGGGACTCGAGTTTCGAAAAGACACCGCTGGTGCCACAACGGGCGTCAAGGCAGTCGCTGACGGAGCACCATGGCGGCGATCAGCCCCCCGGCGACAGCGAAGACACCGAGCATCAGCCACGGACGGCTGGCATCGCCGCGCGTGGTCTCGAATCCGATCTGCTCTTCGAGGGTGTCGTAGGCGCCCTCGAGTTCTTCGAGGCTGGATGCTGCAAAGAAGCTGCCGCCGGACAACTCGGCTATCTCCTCGAGCGACGGATCATCGACGGGGACAGGGATCTGTTCGTCTTCGATCGTCACGCTGCCGTACTGGGTCCCGAACGAAATGGTGGACACCGGGATGCCCTTCTCGGCTGCCTGGCGGGCCGCGGTGAAGCCGCCGCGGGGATCGTCCGGGCTTTCGGGCACCGTCTGCTTGCCGTCGGACAACAGGACGATGCGGGCAGGCGGTGCCTGGTCGCTGCCGCCGAGGACCGCAGCGAGGGTCTCGATCGATTGCATCGAGGTGAAGATCGCCTCGCCGGTCGCCGTGCGTTCACTCAGTTGTAGATGGTCGATCGCGGTCTTCGTCGCCTCCCTGTTGGTGGTGGGTGAGACGAGGACCGATGCCGTACCGGAGAAGGCGACGAGCCCGAGGTTGATGCCGGGGGTGAGATCGTCGGCGAACGACTTGGCCGCTTCCTGTGCCGCCGCCAACCGGGATGGCGCGACGTCGGTGGCTTCCATCGACAGCGACACGTCGATCGCGAGCACCACCGTCGCTCGATTGCGGGGAACTCGCTGCTCCGAAGTGGGCCCGGCCAGCGCGATGGTCAGCAACGTCAGTCCGACGAGCAACAGTGCAACGGGGATGTGTCGCGCGCGTCCCGGTCTGTCGGGTGCGACCTTCTCGAGCAGTTCGAAGTTGGTGAACCGGAGGGTGTGGGCGAGCCGGCGGCGTTGCACGAGGACATATCCGACGGTGAGTGCCGCGACAACGACCAAGAACAGCAGCCACCATGGGGAGGCGAAACCGGAAAAACTCATCGTCGCCCCTGTCCTGCGCCGATGCTGTGCCTGCGGGACGCGACGAAGCGGACGACATCGCCGATCCAGTCACGGTCCGTGCGCAGGCTCAACCGGGGTGCGCCACACCGGCGCAGCGCCTGTTCCACTGCGTCGCGGTGGTCGGACGCCGCCTGCGCGAAGTCGGCCCGCAGTTGCGCGGTGGTGGTGAATTCGCGAGTCCGGCCGGTTTCGGGATCGTGCAGTACGACGTCGCCGAGATCGGGCAGTTCGAGATCTCGCGGGTCGAGGACCTCGACGGCGAGCACGTCGTGCCGACCGGACAGGGCCCGAAGCGGTCGCTCCCAATCGATGGGTCCGAGGAAATCGCTGATGACCACGATCAGTCCGCGGCGGCGCTGTGGGCGACGAAGTGAATCGATGACTCCCCGCAGATCGCCGCGGGTGCCGTCCGGAGGGTGCGGGGTGGTGGCGATCGTTCGCAGCATCGACTGTGCGTGCAGACGCCCACCGCGAGCAGGCATGCGTACGAAGTCGCGGCCGTTGGACACCACCGCACCGATGCGGTTTCCGCCACCCCCGGTGAGATAGGCGATCGCAGCGACCGAAGCGATGGCGAGGTCGCGTTTCTCGCAGATTCCGGTGCCGAAATCGAGGCTGGCCGACAGATCGAGCGCCAGCCAGGTCTCGAGTTCCCGGTCGGCGACGGTCTGGCGGACGTGCGGGTGGGTAGTGCGGGCGGTGACCGACCAGTCCATCTGCCGGACGTCGTCGCCGGGCTGATATTCGCGGGCGTCGCCGGGCTCGGATCCGGGGCCGGGAATCAGACCGAGGTGATCACCGTGCAGAACACCGTCCAGACGGCGCCGGACCGTCAATTCCAGCGTGCGCAGCGCGGCGGTCAGCTCGGGTTCACGCAGTTGACCGGCACGGAACGTCGGCGGCGACCCGGGGGCGCGTTCACTCACCGGGGCGCCGCACCCGCCTCGGGTGCGGTGGAGGACGCGCCGGCACGTGCCGGCTGCGGAGCCGACGCGAGAGGCGCGACCTGCGGCAGCCCGACGGTCTGCAGAATCCGGCCGATGATGTGATCCGGCGAGACGTCGTCGGCGAGCGCATCGTAGGACAGCACCAACCGGTGGCGGAGCACGTCGGGAATGACATCGATGATGTCCTGAGGGATGACGTAGTCGCGTCCGCGTACCAGTGCCAGCGCACGGGCAGCAGAGATGATGCCGAGCGTCGCGCGGGGTGATGCGCCGTAGGCGATCCAGCCCTGCACATCATCGAGGCCGACTTCGGCAGGCGCGCGGGTCGCGAAGATCACTCGCACCACGTAGTCGACGAGCGCATGGTGCACGAACACGCGGCTTGCGACCTTCTGCAGGCGGATCAGTTCGTCGCTGCCGAGGATCTGCTTGGGCTCGGGCGCGGCGACACCCATGCGGTAGACGATTTCCCGCTCTTCTTCGACGGTCGGGTAGTCGACGAGAACCTTGAACAGGAACCGGTCGCGCTGCGCTTCCGGGAGGGGGTAGACGCCCTCGTTCTCGATCGGGTTCTGGGTTGCCATGACGAGGAAGGGGTCGGGCATCGGGAAGGTCTTCCCGCCGATGGTCACGTGCCGCTCGGCCATCACCTCGAGCAGCGCCGACTGCACCTTCGCGGGGGCGCGGTTGATTTCGTCGGCCAGGACGAAATTCGCGACGACGGGGCCGAGTTCGGTATCGAACTCTTCACGACCCTGCCGGTAGATCCGGGTGCCGACCAGGTCGGTCGGGACGAGGTCGGGGGTGAACTGCACGCGGGAGAACGAACCGCCGACGACCTTGGCGAAGGTTTCCACCGCAAGGGTCTTGGCCACCCCGGGTACACCTTCGAGCAATACGTGGCCGCGCGCGAGGACGCCGACGAGCATTCGCTCGACGAGCAGATCCTGTCCGACGATGACTCGTTTGACCTCGTAGATGGCGCGCTCGAGGAGCCGGATGTCCTGAGCAGGATCAACCGCCTTCGGCGCGCCGTTGCCGTCGCGGCTCCGGCCGTCGGGTGTCGGGCCGTCGTTGCGCGGCGCGGCGGGCTTCTGCGCCTTCGTCGTGTTCACTGCTGCGTTGTTCGCCGTCGGGGTGTTCCCCGTCGGGGCATTCACAGCATTGCCTCGCTCGCCGCTCTTCTGGACGGTCGATTCGCTCTTGTCGTTCGACCCTGCAGTCCCCGACGTCCCACCCTCGCGTGAGGTCACCAACAATCCACCGCTTTCGCCTGTCGCTCCGCTGGAAACACCTGCCGGCACCACTATTGCAGGTACCGGTATTCCGTGTCGTCACCCCCGCGCGACCTGCGTCGCGTTGCCGTCACGACACCATGCGCACCACATACGGTGTCATGCCGTCCCAGCGTACCGGCGAGATCTTCACGTGCGCACCCGACTGCGGCGCCTCGAGCATGGTGCCGTCGCCGAGATACAGACCTACGTGCTGGCTTGCGTTCGGTCCGTAGAAAATCATGTCACCGCGTTTCATCTCCGAGGCGGGAACCTGTCTACCAGCGGTGTATTGGTACCCGGTGTAGTGCGGGAGGGAGACGCCGATTCCTGCGAACGCATAGATCATCAGTCCGGAACAGTCGAAGCCGACTTTGTTGTAGTCGCCGTAGCTGTCGGCGACACCACCGTCCCGGATCCCTCGGGTGGGGCCGGTCTCGTCACCGCCACCCCACGCGTAGGGCACACCGATCTGCGAGAGTCCTCGGTCGATCACCGTTTCGACGGCAGCAGCCCCGGTCAGTGTCGGACGCTGGGTTGTGCGTGGGGACGAGCGAGGGCTGGACTGGCGAGGTGTCGATGGACCCGTTTCGTCGGCGGGGTCGGGATTCGTCCATTCGCCGACGTCGTCGTCCTCGTCGATACCGGTGTCGGTGTCGGCGCCTGTTCCAGTGCCGGTGTCCGTGTCGTCGGACTCGGTTCCGGTGCCGTCGGACTCGGTGCCGGGACCGTCGGATTCGGTCGGTTCGGTCTCGGCGACTTCCGTCTCGCTCGGCGCAGTCACTGTCGGCGCCGGGATGTCGAGTTGAGTGTGGGGTCGCTGTCCGTTCGAGAGTTCTGCGGCACGCGCTCGCGCGGCGGCGTCCGCAGCCACCCGCACCGCTGCTTCGGATGCGGCCTGCGCAGCGACCTGCGCGGCCGCCGATGCGGCAGCTTCCTCCGCGCGACGACGATCGTCCCACGCCACATACTCCGCGCGCTGCCCTTCGAGCCCTGTGACATTCGTCCGTGCCTGGTCGAGTGCGGTCTGGGCCTGTGCGCGTTCCTGCTCGATGCGTTGTTTCTCGCTCGTCTGCGCCTCGAGCGCCGCCCGAGCAGTCGAAATGGCAGCTTCCGCCTCGGATCGGCGTTGTTCGGCAGCGGTCGCGGCGGCGTCGGCGTCGAGCTTCGCCGCGCGGGCCCGGGAGTTGCTGTTGGCCTCGGTGGCGCGGGCACGCTCCAAGGCCTCCAGCACCGCGGTTCTGCCTGAGGACAACAGCCGCATCACCTGTGCTCGGTCCAGAAGATCGTCAGGTCCGTCCGTCGAGAGAAAGGATGCGAGCGATGCGCCGTTGACCCCCTGCGTGTAGCTGCTGCGTGCGAAGTCGTCGAAATCGTCCTGCGCGTGCCGGATCCGGGCTCCGGCATCCTGCAGTGCCAGTTCCGAGGTGGCGACCTCTTGCGCGGCCGCATCCGCGGCGTCGCGAGCCGATTGGAGATCCACGAGTGCACGGTTGACGTCTTCGCGCTTGATCGCCACCTGCGCGTCGAGTTCGGTCAATTGCTGGTCGGCGTCTGCAATCTGCACGATCAGTGACCCGATTCGGTCGACGCCCGAACTCACCGCGGCGCCTGCAGCGTCGAGTTCCGACTCGCTCGGATTCGGTGGCGGGGGTGGCACCGCGCCTGCGGTGGACCCGAGCCCGACGACCACTGTCGTGATCAGCCCCAGCCCCGCCAGTAGCCGCGGAATGCGCCGCGCTGTTGGAGAGGACACACCCCGATCCCGGCCGGGCGGCACATCTCTGTGGGTAGCCCCGCTGCCGGATGACCAGGACTGTGGCGGAATCCCCCCGTGGATGCCGAACCGTCGCACTGTGCTCTCCCTCGATCGTGCCGACCGATCGCACCGGCCGACCCCGACGCCCGGAGAAGAGCACACAGAGAAGAGCGCACAGCACCGATCGTCCGCGGTTGTGCGGCCGATCGCTGATGATCTCGTGCGGGTAACGGGTCAGCGTCCCGCTACTCGGGTTGTGACACTTCTTCCCCAAGAGCGCCACGTGAACCGTACGACACTGTGGGCACCTCCCGCACGACAGTCACAGATATTCGTCGGAAACGCCCTGGTCATTCATTACGGGACAGCGCCGACCCCGCGCCGTCGGCGTCGCACTGGGCGGTCACTCCGACAGGAGAATCGGCCGCGATCGGGTGAAGGCGCGGCATCCGGGAGATTTCAGCGCGAAGAACTGTCCCTTTCGGGAGAAACCTGCCCCGTTGCGGAACCCGCCTCCGATTCGGCGTGCGCACGCCTGATCTTCGCGAGATACGTCAGGCCCCCGGCGGCCGCGACCAGGAGAATCAGCACGAGGGTCATCGCAGTCCACGGCGGGGAGGGTTCGAGTAGCGAGTCGACGAAGTTGGTTGTCGACTCCACCGGATCTCCCGTGTAGGTCCGGTCCTGCGCCGCTTCGAGCGTCACACGATCGAGCGCGTCGCTGAAGGTGCCCACCCAATTGGGGCTGAGTACGAGCACGGTGCCACCGTCCTCGGATCCGACGGCTGTGGCGAGGTCGCGCAGTTGCGAATCCATGTAGGGGTTGCTGTCGACCACGACGACACTGAGGTCGATGCCGTGGTCCTGGGCACGTTGTACCTGCTCGACAAGTTGAGAGGGATCGAGTTCCGAATCCGCGCTGTCGGGGACCGAGACCTGATCGTCGGCCAGGTCCGCGAGGATCGTCTCTAGAGCGACTCCGGGAGGGAGGTCCGTGGCCGCGGGCCCGGGTATACGAAGAAGTGGCGCAGACATCTCTCTCCGGTGGTCCTGGTCAGAAGCGGACGAACCGCACTCGCCGCAACAACCGGGTGCGGCGAGGACGCCGTCGGTGTCGCAGGTATGCCGCACTCGTACGGCACCCCCGCACATTACGCGATCGACCGGACCGGATCGGAAACCGCACCTCGGGCCGAGAGCCCGCGTCGCGACCCTTTCGCACCCACCCCCGGTATGTAGGACAAGCGTACTGTTAGACTTGTGGCGAGATGCCGCGGCACCGGTCAACCCCGGGCATAGTCGTGAGCCTCGCTTGAGCCGTCGACACAGCCCCGTCGACGGCGAGCCGTGACGACGAGTGGAGCTGATGTGAGCACCAGTATTGATTCGTTCGGCGCCAAGGGGACGTTGCAGGTCGGAGAGAACTCGTACGAGATCTTCCGTCTGTCGTCGGTCCCCGGCACCGAGAAACTCCCCTATTCCCTCAAGGTCCTCGCCGAGAACCTGCTGCGCACCGAAGACGGCGCAAACATCACCGCCGACCATATCCGCGCGATCGCGGGCTGGGATCCGTCGGCCGATCCGAGCATCGAGATCCAGTTCACGCCCGCCCGCGTGATCATGCAGGACTTCACCGGCGTGCCCTGCATCGTCGACCTCGCGACGATGCGTGAGGCAGTCACCGCCCTCGGCGGCGACCCGAACAAGGTCAACCCGCTCTCCCCCGCCGATATGGTCATCGACCACTCGGTCATCCTCGATGTCTTCGGCCGCGCCGACGCTCTCGAGCGCAACGTCGACCTCGAGTACCAGCGCAACGGTGAGCGTTACCAGTTCCTGCGTTGGGGCCAGGGCGCGTTCGACGACTTCAAGGTCGTCCCCCCGGGCATGGGCATCGTCCACCAGGTCAACATCGAGTACCTGGCGCCCACCGTCATGACCCGTAACGGTCAGGCCTACCCCGACACCTGCGTCGGCACCGACTCGCACACCACCATGGTCAACGGCCTCGGCGTGCTCGGCTGGGGCGTCGGTGGCATCGAAGCCGAGGCCGCGATGCTCGGCCAGCCCGTCTCCATGTTGATCCCGCGCGTCGTCGGCTTCAAACTGACCGGCGAGATCAAGCCCGGTGTGACCGCCACCGACGTGGTGCTCACCGTCACCGACATGCTGCGCAAGCACGGCGTCGTCGGCAAGTTCGTCGAGTTCTACGGCAAGGGCGTCGCCGAGGTGCCCCTGGCGAACCGCGCGACGCTGGGCAACATGAGCCCCGAGTTCGGTTCCACCGCCGCGATCTTCCCGATCGACGGCGAGACCATCAACTACCTGCGCCTGACCGGCCGCAGCGACGAGCAGCTCGCGCTCGTCGAGGCGTACGCCAAGGAACAGGGCATGTGGCACGACGCCGACGCCGAGCCCAACTACTCCGAGTACCTCGAGCTGGATCTCGGCACCGTGGTGCCGTCGATCGCCGGCCCGAAGCGCCCGCAGGACCGAATCCTGCTGTCGGATTCGAAGAACGCGTTCCGCCGCGACATCCACACCTACGTGGAGGATCAGGCCCCGGCCGATCACAGCCAGCTGGATGAGGCCGTCGAGGAGTCCTTCCCCGCGTCCGATCCCGCCGCACTCACTTTCGCCGACGACCATGCAGGTGCTGTGGCGTCCGCCGCTAACGGCGCCGAGGGCCGCCCCTCCAAGCCGATTCGCGTGACCACCCCCGAGCAGGGCGAGTTCGTGCTCGACCACGGCGCTGTCGTAGTCGCGGGTATCACCTCGTGCACCAACACCTCGAACCCGTCCGTCATGCTGGGTGCTGCCCTGCTGGCCCGCAACGCGGTCGAGAAGGGCCTGTCCACCAAGCCGTGGGTCAAGACCAACATGGCGCCGGGCTCGCAGGTCGTTTCCGACTACTACGAGAAGGCCGGCCTCTGGCCGTACCTCGAAAAGCTCGGCTACTACCTCGGTGGGTACGGCTGCACGACGTGCATCGGCAACACCGGTCCACTGCCGGAGAACATCTCGAAGGCGATCAACGACAACGACCTCTCGGTGACCGCGGTGCTCTCGGGTAACCGCAACTTCGAGGGTCGCATCTCGCCGGATGTCAAGATGAACTATCTGGCGTCCCCGCCGTTGGTCATCGCCTATGGTCTTGCAGGCACGATGGACTTCGACTTCGAGACCGACGCCCTCGGCCAGGACACCGACGGCAACGACGTGTTCCTGAAGGACATCTGGCCGTCCGCTCAGGAAATCGACGACACCATCAAGTCGGCGATCAACCAGGACATGTTCCGCAGCTCCTACGCCGATGTCTTCAAGGGCGATGAGCGCTGGCAGAACCTTGCCACTCCCGAAGGCGATACCTTCGCGTGGGACGAGAAGTCCACGTACGTCCGCAAGGCGCCGTACTTCGACGGTATGACGATGGATCCGGCTCCGGTCACCGACATCAAGGGTGCCCGCGTGCTCGCGTTGCTCGGCGACTCGGTCACCACCGACCACATCAGCCCGGCAGGCCCGATCAAGCCCGGCACCCCCGCCGCGCAGTACCTGGATGCCAACGGCGTCGAGCGCAAGGACTACAATTCGCTCGGCTCGCGTCGCGGCAACCACGAGGTGATGATCCGCGGCACGTTCGCGAACATCCGCCTGCAGAACCAGCTGCTCGACGGAGTGTCCGGTGGTTACACCCGGGACTTCACCCAGGACGGTGCGCCGCAGGCGTTCATCTACGATGCGTCGCAGAACTACCAGAAGGCGGGCATCCCGCTCGTCGTGCTCGGCGGCAAGGAATACGGATCCGGATCGTCGCGTGACTGGGCAGCCAAGGGCACCAGCCTCCTCGGCGTCAAGGCCGTCATCACCGAGTCCTTCGAGCGCATCCACCGCTCGAACCTGATCGGCATGGGCGTCATCCCCCTGCAGTTCCCGGCCGGTGAGTCGTCGTCGTCGCTCGGACTCGACGGCACCGAGTCGTTCGACATCGCGGGCATCGAGGCGCTCAACGAGGGCACCACGCCGAGCACCGTGCATGTCACCGCCACCAAGGCCGACGGCAGCAAGGTCGAGTTCGACGCGGTCGTGCGTATCGACACTCCCGGTGAGGCGGACTACTACCGTAACGGCGGCATCCTGCAGTACGTGCTGCGGAACATGATCCGTAGCTGATCCGACCCCCGTGGCCACGCGGCCACTCCGGTACGGCACCGGCGGGCCCGGGACACAACTCGTCGCGGGCCCGCCGTGCCACCACCGACCGCCTCGTTTCCGCCACGGCCCTGTTCCGGAAGGATGTAGGTAGTGCCCAAGGTCAGTGAGGATCACCTCGCCGCGCGGCGCAGCCAGATTCTCGACGGCGCACGACGCTGCTTCGCCGAATTCGGCTATGACGGAGCGACCGTCCGACGTCTCGAGATCGCCACCGGTCTCTCTCGCGGCGCGATCTTCCACCATTTCAAGGACAAGGACGGGCTGTTCCTCGCGCTCGCGCAGGAAGATGCCAAACGCATGGCGGATGTCGCCAGCAATGAGGGTCTCGTCCAGGTCATGCGTGACATGCTCTCGACGCCCGCGCAGTTCAACTGGCTCGGAACCCGGCTCGAAATCACACGCAGACTCCGCACCGATCCCGAATTCGCGAAGGCGTGGACCCAGCATTCGGCCGAGCTGACCGAGGCCACGGTCGGCCGCCTCGAGCGTCAGCGTGACGCCGGGAAGCTCCGTGACGATGTGCCGACAGAAGTGCTCGTCGCGTATCTCGATCTGGTCCTCGACGGGCTCATCTCGCGGCTCGCGTCAGGTCATGCGGAGGATGAACTCGGACAGGTGCTCGACCTCGTCGAAGAGTCGGTCCGCCGTCGCGACTGACCGCGATCATCGCAGGTCGGCGCCAGACGGTCTCAACTACCGCTGTTGCTCGCGGATGCGGCACGCCGACGATTCGGGCCACCGCGGCCGCGCAACCGCACCTGCGATTCCACCAGCACGTTGTGCACGAAGCCGTATGATCGCCCGGTTTCCTGCGCCAGTGTCCGAATACTCGCGCCGGCCTCGTAGCGTCGCTTGAGCTCGGCCTGTAACCGGTCTCTGGACTCCCCGGTCACTCTGGCTCCCTTCGCGTACGAAGGCTGCCCAGTGTCAGGATTTCGCGCCATCGAATCCTCCCGTCGCCTCGCCGAAGGTCCCAGCACCAGGCTAGTTCACGCAGGCAGCGCCCGGAGCGGATCGCGCAACGCCGACCGGATCGAGGGACGAACTCTCGGTCCGGGAACCTGCCTCGGGCCTCGCCGTCACGCCAGCTGGATCAGCTCGAGGTAGTCCTGAGACCAGTGGTCCTCGGTGCCGTCCGGCAGCATGATGACGCGCTCCGGATCGAGCGCCTCGGCAGCTCCCGGATCGTGCGTGACCAGAACCACGGCGCCTTCGTAGCTCCGTAGCGCATCGAGCACCTGCTCACGAGAGATCGGGTCGAGGTTGTTGGTCGGTTCGTCGAGCAGCAGCACATTCGCTGCAGACGACACCAGTCCGGCGAGTGCCAGACGGGTCTTCTCACCACCGGACAGTGTGCCTGCCGGCTGATCGAGCTGCGGACCGGTGAACATGAACGCGCCGAGGAGACCGCGCAGGTCCTGCTCACCGGCGTCGGGTGCTGCGTGCCTGATGTTCTCCCACACCGTTGCCGCGTCGTCGATCGTGTCGTGCTCCTGCGCGAAGTAGCCCACCTTGAGCCCGTGCCCCGGCTCCAGTTCTCCGAGATCGGGGGTCTCGACACCCGCCAACAGACGCAGCAGCGTGGTCTTACCGGCGCCGTTGAGTCCGAGGATCACGACGCGGCTACCACGGTCGATGGCCAGATCGACGCCGGTGAAGATCTCGAGGGATCCGTAGACCTTCGTCAATTCCTTGGCCATGAGCGGCGTCTTGCCGCAGGCTGCGGGCGTGGGGAACCGGATCTTGGCGACCCGGTCGGCCACGCGCACGTCATCGAGATCGTTGAGCAGTTTTTCGGCGCGCTTGGCCATGTTCTGCGCCGCGGTGGCCTTTGTCGCCTTGGCACCGAGCTTCGCTGCCTGTTTCTGCAGCGCCGAAGCCTTCTTCTCCGCGTTGGCGCGTTCGCGCCGGCGGCGCGCCTCGTCGGTCGCGCGGGCGTCGAGGTACTTCTTCCACCCCATGTTGTAGATGTCGGCCTCGCCGCGCACAGCGTCGAGGAACCACACCTTGTTGACCACGTCGGCGAGAAGATCCACGTCGTGGCTGATGACCACGAGGCCACCCTCGTGGTTCTGCAGAAAACCACGCAGCCAGGTGATCGAGTCTGCGTCGAGGTGGTTGGTGGGCTCGTCGAGTAGCAGCGTGGTGTCCGACTTGCCGCCGGATCCGTCGGACGCGGCGAACAGGATCCGAGCCAGTTCGACGCGGCGGCGCTGCCCACCGGACAGCGTGTGCAACGGCTGACCGAGAACTCGGTCGGGTAGACCGAGGCTGTGACAGATCCGGGAGGCCTCGGACTCGGCGACGTACCCGCCGAGCGTCGAGAACCGCTCCTCGAGCGAGCCGTATTTGCGCACGGCACGGTCGCGGACCTTGTCGTCGGCAGCTTCGGCCATCAGCGCCTGCTGCTTCTCCATGCTGCGGAGAATCTCGTCGAGTCCGCGCGCGGAGAGCACCCTGTCCTTGGCGAGGACCTCGAGATTTCCTTCTTTCGGATCCTGGGGAAGATAGCCGAGATCGCCCGAGCGAATCACGGTGCCCGCGTACGGTTCGCCCTCCCCGGCGAGGATGCGCAGTGTGGTGGTTTTCCCGGCGCCGTTGCGTCCCACCAGCCCGATCCGGTCACCCGCCTGGATACGCAGCGCTGATCCTGGTGAGGAGAGCAGCGTCCGCGCGCCGGCGCGGACTTCCAGGTCGGTGGCGGTGATCACGCGTAGAGCTCCTCGATGGCTGAGACTGTGTGTGGAACATGATGCCGGGCATACGGCACACGAACCATTCATTTTACTGCGCCACGCGCCGTTTCACGAGGTGAGATGCACTACGTCGGCGCGAATGCGGATTAGTGTGGCGATCATGATCAGGCTGAGAACCGTACGGCCACGACAGTGACCACGGATGTGCTGGTCGCAGGTCTGGGGCCGTCCGGGCGTGCGTTGGCCGCGCGTTGCGCGGAGGCCGGTCTGTCGGTGCGGGCCGTCGACCCGTCCCCACACCGGCCGTGGACCGCAACCTACGGCGCCTGGGCGGACGAATTGCCGTCGTGGCTACCCGACAATGTTCTCGCGACGCGGATCGAGTCCCCGGGAGTGTGGACCACGCACCCTCACGTCCTCGACCGTCCGTATGTCGTGCTCGACACCGCTGCGCTGCAGCAGTCGCTGTCACTCGAGTCGGTGGCGGTGACGCAGGCCAGCGTCCGCTCGGTCGGTCCCGGTGCGGTGGTTCTCGACGATGGGAAACGACTGCGTGCCTCACATGTGTTCGATGCCCGCGGGGTACCGGCACCGCCTACGTGTGCTCAGCAGACAGCCTTCGGCGTGGTGACCGACGCGCACACTGCGGCGCCGGCTCTCGAGGGCCACTCGGCGTGGTTCATGGACTGGCGGCAGGACAACGGCACCAGCGATGCGGACACTCCGTCGTTTCTGTACGCCGTGCCGTTGGACGACGAACAAGTTCTGCTCGAAGAGACTTGTCTGGTGGGAAGACCCGCGCTCCCCCTCCCCGAACTACAGCGCAGACTCACGAGACGACTGGCCGCACGAGACGTCGAGGTTGCTGCCACCGCCTCGGTGGAGCGGGTTCGGTTCTCCGTGGAGGGCGGAGCGCGACGGCACGACGGCGCGCTCGGTTTCGGTGCCTGTGGCGGGCTGATGCACCCGGCGACCGGTTACGCGGTTGCCGCCGCGCTCACTGCCGCGGATCCAGTGGCATCGGCGATCCGGTCGGGGGCGGATCCCTACCGGTCCCTGTGGCCGAGTTCAGCGCGTACTGTCGCTGCTCTACGGACACTCGGGCTGCGAGTGCTGCTCGGCCTGCGCCCGGCAGAGGTCCCCGAGTTCTTCGCCGCGTTCTTCGACCTGCCGCCCGACCGGCAACGCGCCTACCTCTCGGGGCGAACCGACGTCCTGGGAACCCTCGATGGCATGCGCCGACTGTTCGCAGCGGTCCCGTGGGGTGTTCGCGGATCGATCATGCGTGCAATCCTCTGAAGCGCAGCGCGGCAGGTCGAGGTCGATCATGATGGAGCCATGCGTTCGATCTGGAAGGGTGCAATCGCGTTCGGGCTCGTGAACGTACCCGTGAAAGTATACTCGGCCACCGAAAGTCACGACATCCGGTTTCATCAGGTCCATGCGGCCGACGGTGGCCGGATCAAATACCAGCGTGTGTGCAGCGAATGCGGTGAGATCGTCCCTTTCCAGGACATCGACAAGGCCTACGAATCCGATGAGGGTGTGCGCGTCGTGCTCACCGAGGACGACTTCGAGAAGTTGCCTGCCGCCGAGAAACACGAAATTCCGGTCCTGCAGTTCGTCCCCACCGAGCAGATCGATCCGATCCTGTTCGAGAAGACGTACTATCTCGAACCCGATTCGGCTTCCCCCAAGGCCTATGCGCTGCTCGCGGCGACACTCGAACGCAGCGATCGCACCGCTCTGGTGCATTTCACGCTGCGGCAACGCACCCGGCTCGCGGCGCTGCGAACCACCGACGGGGTACTTGTCCTGCAGGCGCTGTTGTGGCCGGACGAGGTACGTGCCGCCGAGTTCGGTGCGCTCGACGATGTCGCGGCGCCGACCGACAAGGAACTCGCGATGGCCGAGACACTCGTCGAGTCGATGTCCGAGGATTTCGATCCCGCCGAGTTCACCGACGAATACCAGATGGAACTGCGTGCGCTGCTCGACGACGCGATCGAGCGCGGCGGCGAAAAGGTCTTCCAGGTCGCCGAAGCGTCGACCGAGGGTGAGGACGCCGAGGTCCTCGACCTGGTGGCCGCGCTGCAACGCAGTGTCAAGGCTGCGGGTGGAAAGCAGGACACCGACGATCAGGACGGCGGTACGAAGAAGGCCGCGACGAAGTCGACCGGGCGGAACGCATCGGCGAAGAAGACTGCTGCCAAGAAAGCGGCTCCGAAGAAGGCCACCGCGTCCAAGAGCACCGCGAAGAAGAGCACTGCGCGCAAGCGCGCCTAGAACGAGAGGCGATCCACAGTCGGTGCCGGTCAGTCTTCGTGTGCTTCGATCGAGTCGCCGAGGCGGCCGAGAAGCTCACCGAGTAGGCGGATGTCGGTGCTGTCCCAGTCCGACAATCGGGTGCGCCACTGCTCGGTCTGCACCGATTCGAGTTCGCTGAGGCGTTCGCGGCACAGCGGGGTCAGTGCCAGGAGACGAGCACGCGCATCGTGCGGGTCGGGTGTCCGCTCGACCAGACCCAGACGAACCGTGCTGTCGATCCGGCGAGTGAGAGTGGATTTCTCGATGCCCAGGTCCGCATGAAGATCGGCCATCGCCACAGCATCGGCGCGGCGCAGCATCATCAGCATCGGATAACAGACCGGATCGAGTTTGGGATGCACCGCTGCCGCACGCTCGCGAATCAGACCGCGGATGCGACGCCACAGGATCACCAGGCCCTGTTCGAGCCCGACCACCGGGTCGGCGCCGGGGCCCGAATCAGCGGCGTCCGCCGGCACCGAGGCCGACGGCGCATCCGCCGATTCAGAGGTATCTGTAGTCGTCACACCGTGAAACCGAGCGCGCGCAGCTGCTCACGCCCATCATCGGTGATCTTGTCGGGTCCCCACGGCGGCATCCAGACCCAGTTGATGCGCAACTCGTCGCACAGTCCACTACGCACCAGGGCACCGCGAGCCTGATCTTCGATCACATCGGTGAGCGGGCACGCGGCGGATGTCAGCGTCATATCGACGGTGACGGCCTCGGCAGATTCGGAAATTCCGTAGACGAGCCCGAGGTCGACGACGTTGATGCCGAGTTCGGGGTCGACCACATCGCGCATCGCTTCCTCCAGCTCATCGAGGCGCACGGGGTCCAGCGGCGGTGCTGTGTCGGCCACCAGTGCCGCAGCGTCGTCGGTGATCTGCTCGGTGTCTCCGACAGCGGTGTCGGGGGCGGGTTCGGTCATCGGTTCGGTCCTCCGCTCGATACGGTTTCGTCGTCGCTCGTACTGGCGGCGATCTGCACGACAGCATCCTTGAACGCCATCCAACCCAGCAGGGCGCACTTGACCCGCGCGGGGTATTTCGACACCCCGGCGAAGGCGATACCGTCGCCCAGCACGTCCTCGTCGCCGTCGATGGTGCCGCGGCTGCCGACCATCTCGGCGAAGCTCGCGACGGTGGTCATCGCGTCCTCTACCGGCATGCCGATCACCTGGTCGGTGAGCACCGACGTCGAGGCCTGACTGATCGAGCAGCCCTGTCCGTCGTAGGACACGTCGGCGACAACGCCCTCCTCGACGTGCACGCGCAGGGTCACCTCGTCACCGCAGGTGGGATTGACGTGGTGCACTTCGGCGCCGTACGGATCGCGCAACCCCCGGTGGTGGGGGTGTTTGTAGTGGTCCAGGATCACTTCCTGGTACATCTGTTCCATTCGCATCAGCCACGCACCCCGAAGAAGTCCTGTGCACGGCGGATCGCGGCGCCGAGCGCTGCGACCTCGTCGAGCGTGTTGTACACCGCGAAGGACGCACGCGCAGTTGCGGCAACGCCGAATCGACGGTGCAACGGCCACGCGCAGTGGTGTCCCACACGAATTTCCACGCCCTCGTCGTCGAGGATCTGGCCCAGATCGTGAGCATGGATACCGTCGACGACGAACGACACTGCGCCGCCGCGTTGTTCCGGTGTACTCGGGCCGATGAGACGCAACCCGTCGATGTCACCGAGTTCGGCAAGGGCAGCAGCGGTCAGTTCGTGTTCGTGCGCTGCGACCGCGTCCATACCGATGTCCTGTAGATACCGCACGGCGGCACCGAGACCAACGGCCTGCGACGACATCGGCGAACCGGCTTCGAATCGTTGCGGCGGAGCCGCAAACGACGTCGCGTCCATGCTCACGGTTTCGATCATCGATCCGCCCGTGATGAAAGGCGGCACCTCGGCGAGGAGTGCACGGCGTCCGTAGAGGACGCCGACACCGGACGGTCCGAACATCTTGTGCCCGGAGAACGCGGCGAAATCGACTCCGAGTGCCCGGAAATCCACCGCCATGTGCGGAACGGACTGGCATGCATCGAGCACTACCAGCGCTCCGACCGCTTTCGCGCGACGGACGATTTCTTCGACCGGGGCGACCGCCCCGGTGACATTGGACTGATGGGTGAACGCCACGACCTTGACCGCGTCGGTGAGCTCGAGTGAATCGAGATCGATGCGGCCGTCATCGGTGATGCCGTACCAGCGGAGGGTTGCGCCCGTGCGCTGGGCCAGTTCTTGCCACGGCACCAGGTTGGCGTGGTGCTCGAGTTCGGTGATGACGATCTCGTCGCCGGGGCCGAGCCGGTGCGCGAAGCGGGCGTCGGCGAATGCGTAGGCGACGAGGTTGAGCGACTCGGTGGCGTTCTTGGTGAACACCACCTCGTCGGGATCGACCCCGACGAACGAAGCGATGACGGCGCGTGCACCTTCGTATGCATCGGTCGCTTCCTCGGACAACGCGTGCGCGCCGCGATGAACCGCAGCATTGCACGTGAAGAGGAAGTCGCGTTCGGCATCGAGCACCTGCACGGGACGCTGCGAGGTCGCCCCCGAATCAAGGTAGACCAGCGGCTTGTCGTCGCGCACCGTGCGCGCGAGGATCGGGAAGTCCTCCCGTATCCGGGTGACGTCGAATGTCCGCACCGGCACCGTCATACGGTCACGCTCCCTGGGTGTCTGCCGTCGCTGCAGCGGCGGTGAAGCGCTCGTAGCCGTTCGCTTCGAGCTCATCGGCGAGCTCGGGGCCGCCGGACTCGACGATGCGGCCACCGACGAACACGTGCACGTGTTCGGGCTTGATGTAACGCAGGATGCGCGTGTAGTGGGTGATCAGCAGAACGCCGCCGTGCTCACGCTCGCGGTAGTGGTTGACCCCCTCGGACACGACGCGCAGCGCATCGACGTCGAGGCCCGAGTCGGTCTCGTCGAGAATCGCGATCTGCGGCTTGAGCAGTCCGAGCTGGAGGATCTCGTGACGCTTCTTCTCACCACCGGAGAATCCTTCGTTGACGCTGCGTTCGCCGAAGGCAGGGTCGATGTCCAGCTCGCTCATCGCCTCTTTGACCTCCTTGACCCAGTGGCGGAGCTTAGGAGCTTCACCGCGGGCGGCGGTGGCGGCAGTGCGCAGGAAGTTCGACATCGACACGCCCGGCACCTCGACGGGGTACTGCATCGCAAGGAACAGCCCGGCACGTGCCCGCTCGTCCACGCTCATCTCGAGGACATCCTCACCGTTGAGGGTGATCGAACCCGAGGTGACCTCGTACTTGGGGTGTCCGGCGATTGCGTACGACAGTGTGGACTTGCCGGAACCGTTCGGGCCCATGATCGCGTGGGTCTCACCGGAGCGAACCGTGAGGTTCACCCCCTTGAGGATGTCGATCGGCTCGGCGTTCGCGTCGGTCTGCGCGACGCGCGCGTGCAGGTCTTTGATCTCGAGGACGTTCTGGGGGCTGGACATCGGTTTACTGATTCCTTCGAAAGTCAATGGGAGTAACAGCGGAGGGGCGTGTCAGACGCCGACCGCAGCGAGTTCGGCCTCGACCGCGGCTTCGAGTCGCTCACGAACCTCGGGCACGGTGATCTTCTCGAGCAATTCGTGGAAGAAGCCGCGCACGACGAGCCGCCTGGCCTGATCCTCCGGAATGCCGCGGGCACGCAGGTAGAAGAGCTGCTCGTCGTCGAAACGGCCGGTGGCGGAGGCGTGCCCGGCCCCGACGATCTCACCCGTCTCGATTTCGAGGTTCGGAACCGAGTCCGCGCGCGCACCGTCGGTGAGCACGAGGTTGCGGTTGAGTTCGAAGGTGTCGGTGCCCTCGGCCTCTGCGCGGATCAGCACGTCGCCGATCCACACAGTGTGGGCGTCGGGCTTACCCGAATCGGGGTCGCCCTGGAGCGCACCCTTGTACACCACATTCGACTTGCAGTGGGGCTGCGAGTGATCGACGAGAAGACGCTGTTCGAGGTGCTGGCCCGCGTCGGCGAAGTACAGGCCGAGAAGCTCGGCGTCGCCACCGGGGCCGTCGTACTTGGTGGTGGCGGAGAGACGCACCAGGTCGCCGCCGAGCCCGACGGTGAAGTGCCGCAGCACGGCGTCGCGCCCGAGTCGGGCGTGGTGTGCCGCGACGTGCACGGCGTCGTCCGCCCAGTCCTGAATCGCAACGACCCGCAGTTGTGCGCTGTCGCCGAGGACGAACTCGACGTTCTCCGCGTAGGTGCCGCCGCCCTTCTGGTCGAGCACAACGGTGAGCTGCGCGAACGCGTCGAGTCGGATCTGGAGGTGCCCGAAGGCCACGTGTCCTTCGCCGGGGCCGGTCACCGTGATGGTGACGGGTTCGGCCACCTCGACCTCGCGACCGACGGTGACGACGGTCGCCGTCTCGAACGACGAGTACGCCTGCGCGGCGACCCGGTCGAATGGCACGCCACCCCGGCCCAGTCGGCTGTCGTCGCGACCCACCGTTTCGACCTGCACATTGTCGACGTCGCTGACCTCGATGGCCGCGGTGCTGTCGGCGACGGCAGTGCTGTCATGCAGTCCGCGCAGTCGGCGCAGCGGGGTGAACCGCCACGCCTCGTCCCGGCCGCCGGGGATCTCGAATGCGTTCACGTCGAACGACGTGAACACCTCACCCTTGTTCGTGGCAGGCACCGCCTGCGTGTCGACGGCCGGTGCGCGGTTCTCGCCGCGGACGGCGTCCTGGACGCCTTGCCCGCCGGCGGTCGTAATGTTCTTCGCTTCCGCAGTCATTTAGCCGACTGCCCCTTCCATCTGCAGTTCGATGAGCCGGTTGAGCTCGAGTGCATATTCCATCGGCAGTTCCTTGGCGATGGGCTCGACGAAGCCGCGCACGATCATCGCCATCGCCTCGTCCTCGTTCAGTCCGCGGCTCATCAGGTAGAACAGCTGATCGTCGCTGACCTTGGAGACGGTGGCTTCGTGGCCCATCGTCACGTCGTCCTCGCGGATGTCGACGTAGGGGTAGGTGTCGGAGCGGCTGATCTGGTCGACGAGCAGCGCGTCGCACTTGACGGTCGACTTCGAGCCGTAGGCGCCCTTGTTGACCTGGACGAGACCGCGGTACGACGCACGGCCACCGGCACGCGCGACAGACTTCGACACGATTGTCGAGGAGGTGTGCGGCGCCAGGTGGAGCATCTTCGCGCCGGTGTCCTGGTGCTGGCCCTCGCCGGCGAATGCGACCGAGAGCACCTCGCCGCGGGCGTGCTCGCCCATCATCCACACCGCGGGGTACTTCATCGTCACCTTGGATCCGATGTTGCCGTCGATCCACTCCATCGAGCCGCCCGCCTCGACCTTGGTGCGCTTGGTCACCAGGTTGTAGACGTTGTTCGACCAGTTCTGGATCGTCGTGTAGCGGCAGTGGCCACCCTTCTTGACGATGATCTCGACGACCGCGGAGTGCAGCGAGTCGGACTTGTAGATCGGTGCCGTGCACCCCTCGACGTAGTGCACGGACGCATTCTCGTCGACGATGATCAGCGTGCGCTCGAACTGACCCATGTTCTCGGTGTTGATCCGGAAGTAGGCCTGCAGCGGGATGTCGACGTGGACACCCGGCGGGACATAGATGAACGAGCCACCCGACCACACCGCGGTGTTGAGCGCGGAGAACTTGTTGTCGCCGGCCGGGATCACCGTGCCGAAGTACTCGCGGAACAACTCGGGGTGTTCGCGCAGACCCGAGTCGGTGTCGAGGAAGATCACGCCCTGCGACTCGAGGTCCTCGCGGATCTGGTGGTAGACCACCTCGGACTCGTACTGAGCGGCGACACCCGAGACGAGACGCTGCTTCTCCGCTTCCGGGATACCCAGCTTGTCGTAGGTGTTCTTGATGTCGTCGGGCAGGTCGTCCCAGCTCGCAGCCTGCTTCTCCGTGGAACGCACGAAGTATTTGATGTTGTCGAAGTCGATCCCGTCGAGTTTCGAACCCCACACCGGCATCGGCTTCTTGTCGAAGGTCCGCAGCGCCTTGAGACGGATGTCGAGCATCCAATCGGGCTCACTCTTCTTCGAGGAGATGTCACGCACGACGTCCTCGGACAGGCCGCGCTGCGCCACCGCGCCGGCAGCGTCGGAGTCCGACCAGCCGTATTCGTAGTGGCCGAGAGACTCGATGGCCTCTTCCTGCGTCAGCGGTGTACCGGCGCCGGATGTCTGGTCCGATGTGACGGTCATGCGGGCTCCTTCCGGAGTGGGGTGGTTGTCGGCGCGGGCTGTACCGACGGACGAACTTCGGGTTGTCTGGTGTTTCTGATCTCTTGCGGTTCGCTGCGGATCACGGGCTCGGCGGCTCCTTGGCCGGGAGCACCGGCACATGGGTGGTGCAGAATGCGTCGCCGTTCGCGATCGTCGCGAGACGCTGCACGTGACTGCCCAACAACTGCACGAATGCGTCCTGTTCGGCCTCGCAGAGCTCGGGGAACTCCTCGGCGACATGCGAGACCGGGCAGTGGTGCTGGCAGATCTGGACGCCGGCCCCGACGCGGCGTGTCGACGCCGCGAATCCCGCCGCACTGAATGCCGCGGCGATCTCATCGGCCACCGTGTCGATCTCGTCGTCCGATTCGACCGGTTCGATACCGCCCACGATGGATTGGACCCGGCGGCGCGCGAAATCTTCGATCGCGGCGGAACCGCCGAGTTCGCGCAGGTGGCGCATAGCGGCGCCTGCGAGATCGTCGTACGAATGTCCGAGTCGGGCACGACCGAGGGAAGTGAGCTGGAAACGCCGGGCGGGGCGTCCTCGGCCCCGCGCCTTCGCTCGCGGCGGCACCACCGACTGGGCTTCGCCCGACTCGATGAGTGCGTCGAGGTGGCGGCGCACTCCTGCTGCGCTCAGGCCGAGTCGCTCTCCGATGTCGGTTGCTGTGATCGGCCCGTTCTCGACCAGCAGTTTCACGACTGCGGCACGGGTCTGCCCTTCGTGGTGCTCGCGTCCGGCCGATGGACGTACAGAACCCGCGGCAGGTGTTCGACCTGCGCGTTCTGTATGTTCCACGAACTCTGACGGGCTTTTCACAACACCAGTGTGACGGAATTCAGAGCCCGGGTCCACCAAGGGTGCCCTTCCTCACCGCGGGAATAGTGGGATTAGATGGCACTGGCAGACACGTCCGGGCGCTTTCCCGGCGCCCGTTACGCTTCCTGAGTGCCGTCGACACCACCCGAAACCGATTCCCCCTCGGATCCGCGCTCCGACGGAACCGGTATCGGCACCCGCGCGCTCACGCTCGTCCAACGCGTCTTCGGCCTCGACGGCCGTGGCGCACGCCACGACGTGGCCGCGGTCCTGCACGGCGACGAGACCGAAGGACGCGGACTCGATGCCACCGAGACCGTCCAGCTGCACCGTATCCGGCTGTTCGGTGCGACCGGCGCCGTCCTGATGGCCATCGGCGCGCTCGGCGCCGGTGCCCAGCCCGTCCTGCAGAATCCTGTGCAGGGCGTCCGCGCGCTCGGGCTCGCCGCCCGGATGCCCAGTGCCGCGCTGACCCTGACCATGACGGGAACCGTCCTCGTCGTCCTCGCGTGGCTCCTGCTCGGGCGTTTCGCGATCGGACGCCGCGACCCCGACGGGCAACCGCGTCGCCTGACCCGGTCGCAACTCGACCGCACGCTGCTGCTGTGGATCCTCCCGCTGGTCGTGGCACCCCCCATGTTCAGCAAGGACGTGTATTCTTACCTCGCGCAGAGTGAGATCGCCGCACGCGGCATGGACCCGTACGGCATCGGGCCGGCCGGGGCGCTCGGAGTCGATCACGTCCTGACCCGGACCGTGCCGAACATCTGGCGCGATACCTCCGCACCGTACGGACCCGCGTTCATCTGGCTCGGTGAGAAGGTTGCCTTCCTCACCGGTGAGAACATCGTCGCGGGCATCTTCGTGCACCGGCTGTTCGCACTGCTCGGCGTCGCCCTGATCGTGTGGGCGCTGCCGCGTCTGGCGCGACGGTGCGGGGTGGCCCCGGTGAGCGCGCTGTGGCTCGGCGCCGCGAATCCGCTGTTGCTGTTCCATCTGGTGGCGGGCATCCACAACGAAGCGCTGATGCTCGGGCTCATGCTCGCGGGTGTCGAACTGGCACTGCGCGGGGTCTACAGCGACACCGCCCGCACCTCGCGGTGGCACGTCGCCGCATGGCTCGTGGCCGGCGCCTCTGTGATCTCGTTGTCGTCGATGATCAAGGTCCCCTCACTGCTCGCGCTCGGCTTCGTCGGCATGGCCCTCGCGCGGAAGTGGGGCGGATCGGTGCGATCGGTACTCACGGCAGCCGCGGCGCTCGGTGTCGTCGCGCTCACGGTCATCGCGTTGATCAGTTGGGGCAGCGGCCTCGGGCTGGGCTGGACACACACCTTGGGCACCGCCACCGAGGTCCGCAGCTGGATGTCGATCCCCACCCTGCTCGGCGTCGGCACCGGCCTGGCCGGAGTCGTACTCGGCCTGGGCGACCACACGACTGCGGTGTTGTCCATCACACGGCCAATCGCCGCGCTCGTGGCGGCGTTCGTCACTGTGCGGATGCTGCTGGCAGTGCTGACGGGGCGACTGCATCCGGTCGGTGCTCTGGGTGTCTCGCTCGGTGCGATCGTGCTGTTGTTCCCGGTGGTTCAACCGTGGTACCTGCTGTGGGCGGTAATTCCGTTGGCTGCGTGGGCGACCCGACCTGTCTTCCGCATCCCGACGATCGTGTTCTCCTCGGTGGTCAGCGTGATCCTGATGCCCAACGGTGGCGAGTACCAACCGTTCATCATCGTGCAGGCTGCCATCGCCACGATCGTGGTCGCAGGTCTTCTGATCGTCGCGACCCGCACCCTGCTGCCGTGGCGCGGTGAAGATCACGCACCAGCGCGCCCCACCGAGACCGCCGACGCCTAGGCTGGAAACCCGTGACCTCGAAATCTGCCGCAGGTGCGGCTCCCGCTGTGCGCCTGGACGGCGTCGTCAAGAAATTCGGGGGTGTGACCGCGGTCGACGGACTCGACCTGACAGTCGAACCCGCTCAGGTGCTCGCTCTACTCGGTCCCAACGGCGCCGGTAAGACCACCACGGTGGAAATGTGCGAGGGATTCGTCACCCCCGAAGAGGGCACCGTCCGTGTTCTCGGACTCGACCCGATCACCCAGTCCGACCTCCTGCGGCCACGGATCGGGGTCATGCTGCAGGGCGGCGGCGCCTATCCGGGTTCCAAGGCCGGGGAGATGCTCGATCTGGTGGCCGCCTACTCCGCCGACCCGCTCGATCCGGATTGGCTCCTGCAGCGCCTCGGCCTCGAGGATTCGCGCCGCACCCCGTACCGGCGGCTTTCCGGTGGGCAGCAGCAGCGCCTCGCGTTGGCCTGCGCGCTCGTCGGCCGCCCGGAACTGGTGTTCCTCGACGAACCCACGGCCGGATTGGACGCCCAGGCCCGGCTGTTGGTGTGGGAACTGATCGACGCCCTGCGCCGCGACGGTGTCAGCGTGTTGCTCACCACTCACTTGATGAACGAAGCGGAAGAACTCGCCGACGAGATCGTCATCATCGATCACGGCAAGGTCGTCGCTTCGGGAACTCCCGAAGAGGTCACCCGGATCGGTGCGGAGGGCCAACTGTGGCTGTCGGCGCCACCCGATCTCGACGTCACCATCTTGCGGACCGCGCTGGCGGAGCACCGGGTGCGCGAGGCGCTGCCCGGACGTTATCTCGTCGAAGGCGATATCGATCCGTCCGTGGTCGCCGCGGCAGCCACGTGGTGTGCCGAGCAAGACGCGCTGGCCACAGAGATCCGCGTCGACCAGCGCAGCCTCGAGGACGTATTCCTCGAACTCACCGGACGGGAACTGAGAGGTTGAGTGTGACATCCCGCGACCGCCTGGCCGACAATCGCTTCGCTCCCGGCACCTTCACACCGGGCCCACGACCGAATGCGCCCGTGAAGATGCTCGTGGCACAGTCCCGGATGGAACTGACCCTGCTCCTGCGCAACGGCGAGCAACTCCTTCTGACGATGTTCATCCCGATCACGTTGCTGATCGGGCTCACCCTCCTGCCGATCGGCGATCTCGGCGACGCCCGCGTGGACCGGGTGCTGCCCGCGGTGATGATGGTGGCGGTGATGTCCACCGCGTTCACCGGCCAGGCAATCGCCGTCGGATTCGACCGCAGGTACGGTGCACTGAAAAGGATCGGTGCGACCGCGCTCCCGAAATGGGGCATCATCGCAGGTAAGAGCACTGCTGTCGGCATCGTAGTAGTGATGCAATCAATTCTTCTCGGCGCCATCGGACTTGCGCTGGGCTGGCGCCCGAGCGCGACGGGGTTGATCATCGGAGCGGTGGTCATCGCGCTGGGAACGGTGATGTTCGCGACGCTCGGACTGCTCCTCGGCGGCACGCTGCGCGCGGAGATCGTGCTGGCGCTCGCGAACATCGTGTGGTTCGTGCTGCTCGGCATCGGCAGCGTCGTACTACTCGACGACGTGATCCCCGAAGCCCTGGTGCACGTCGTGCGTCTGGTTCCGTCGGGTGCTTTGACCCTCTCGCTCGACTCGGCGATCGCAGGGGCCGTGGACTGGTTGTCCATCGTCGTGATGGCGGTGTGGGCCCTGATCGGCGGCGCGGCCGCGAGCCGGTGGTTCCGCTTCATCTGATCCTTGCCCGAACCACCCAACTACAGGCCGTAGTGGACGGAGTCGTACTATCGTCTCCGTGTTGTATCGCGGCTACCTGAGCCTTGTCGACCGTCTCCCTCTGCCGTCCCTTAGGACCCAGCGGGCTATCGCCTTTCTGTCGATCGTGGTGCAGGGCGGTATCGCGGTGACCGGCTCGGTGGTACGCGTGACCGCATCCGGTCTCGGATGCCCCACCTGGCCGCAATGTTTCCCCGGGTCCCTGGTTCCGGTCGGCGTATCCAGCAGCGTGAACACGCTCCACCAGATCGTCGAGTTCGGAAACCGCCTGCTCACCTTCGTCGTGGTGCTCGTCGCGGCCGCAATTGTGCTTGCGGTGACACGCGCGCGCCGTCGCCGTGAGGTCATCGCCTGGGCGTGGCTGATGCCCGCAGGCACCGTGCTGCAGGCCATCATCGGTGGCATCACCGTCCTGACGGGCCTGCTGTGGTGGACCGTCGCGATCCACCTGCTGGTGTCGATGGTGATGGTCTGGCTCGCCACCGTGCTCTTCGCGAAGGTCGGCGAACCCGACGACGGTGCGGTGGTGCAGATTCTCCCGCAGCCACTGCGGTGGTTGACCGCGCTGTCCGGTGCCGCGCTGGCCGGGGTCCTGATCGCCGGGACGATGGTCACCGGGGCGGGCCCGCACGCCGGAGACAAGAGCATCGACCGGCCTGTGCCGCGACTGGATATCGACATCACCACACTCGTGCACCTGCACGCCGAACTGCTCGTCGCGTATCTGGCGCTGCTCGTCGGCCTCACCTTCGCCGTGTATGCGGTGGAGACCACGAATGCTGTGAAGCTTCGCCTCAAGGTCGTGCTGGCCCTCGTCGTCGCGCAGTCCTGCATCGGTCTCGTGCAGTTCTGGACCGATGTCCCGGCGGTGCTCGTGGTGTTCCACGTCGCAGGGGCCGGACTGTGCACCGCCGCCACCGCCGCGGTCTGGGCCGCAGGTCGGATCCGCACCCACTCGCCCCACCGCGAGCCGGTCACGGTGTGACCATTCCTGCAGATACCACTTCGGCCGCCCGATGAACTCGGGCGGCCGAAGTGTCGTTCTGAGAGTTCCGTTCAGCGTTCGTTACGTGCCTTCGGGAAACGAGTCTGATTTGCGACCCAACCCGCCATCTTCTTCCAGTGCCCCCGGGCCGGATCGGCGATACTGGTGACCTCACGCTCCCATCCGGAGACGGTGACGTTGGGCAGTGCCGCGACGACCGCGTGAGCGGTCGGCAGGTCGGCGACCATACGATCACCGAGCACACCGTCCTCGGCGACGACGGTGATCCGCACGCCGGCATACCCGACGGGCTGAATGACCGCCTTGGCGGTTTCGCCGTGCTCGGCGACGAAGCTGCGGAGGGACGAGACGATGTCGGCCGGTGCCTGCGTGGTCTGGGTTTCGACGCTCATGTCTGCAGAATACTGTGGCGGTATGCGCGCAATCCAAGTGGCACAGCACGGCGGCCCGGAAGTACTCGTCCCCGCCGAACTCCCCGATCCCGAACCCGGCCCCGGCGACCTGCTCGTCCGGACCGAGGCCATCGGCGTCAATTTCATCGACACCTATTTCCGGACCGGGATGTACAGCACGGATCTACCGCACATCCCGGGTTCGGAAGGTACCGGCACGGTGGTGGCCATCGGCGCCGATGTCGACGACATCAGCGTCGGGCAGCGTGTGGCGTGGTGCGCGGCACCGGGCTCCTACGCCGAACTGGTCCGCGTCCCGGCTTCCATGGCAGTGCCCGTCCCGGACACGGTTCCCGCAGAGCAAGCCGCGTCGGTGCTGCTGCAGGGAATGACCGCGCACTACCTGATCGAGTCGACCTATCCGGCGCAGCCCGGCGACACCGTGCTCGTGCATGCGGGAGCCGGCGGTGTCGGGCTGCTACTGACACAGCTCGCGGTTGCCAAGGGCGTCCGCGTGATCACCACGGTCTCGACCGACGAGAAGGAGACATTGTCGCGGGAGGCGGGTGCCGCTGAGGTCCTGCGGTACGGCGAGGATCTCGCCGAGCAGGTCCGGGCGCGCACCGGCGGCGACGGAGTCGCCGCCGTGTACGACGGGGTCGGTGCCGCGACCTTCGAGGCGTCGCTGGCGTCGCTGCGTATCCGCGGCACGCTGGCACTGTTCGGGGCCGCCAGCGGCGCAGTGCCCCCGTTCGATCTGCAGCGACTCAACCCGGCCGGATCGTTGTTCGTCACCCGTCCGACGCTGGCGCACCATACCCTGACCCGCGAGGAACTGCTTTGGCGTTCCGGCGACGTGTTCGCGGCGATCGCAGCGGGGACGCTCGACATCCGGGTCGGCGCGACGTATCCCCTCGCCGACGCCGCCCGGGCCCACACCGACCTCGAGTCACGGCGCACCACCGGTTCGATCGTGCTGCTCCCCTGACACGGCGCTGCACGCGATCACCCCGGTTTCCCGAACCGAGGTGGGAAACCGGGGTGATCGCAGAAACGGGTCAGAAGTACGACGTGATGGTCGACAGGTCCAGCACCGAGTCCACCGCGAGACCGAGACACACCACGGCCAGATAGTTGTTGGACTGCAGGAACAGCTTGAGCGGCTTGACCGATGCGCCACCGCGAACGCTGTTGTACAGCTGGTGCGCGACATAAAGGAACCACGCCCCCGCCAGCACCGTCACCACTGCGTAGATGAAGCCGGCCGCGGGCACGATGACCAGTGTCGCGAGGACCGTCGCCCACGTGTAGAACAGAATCTGCTTGGTCACGTGCTGCTCGGTGGCGATCACCGGGAGCATCGGCACCCCGGCGGCCTTGTAATCCTCTTTGTAGCGCATCGCGAGCGCCCAGGTGTGCGGCGGAGTCCAGAAGAAGATCACCAGGAACAATACGATCGGTTCCCAGCTCAGGGACCCGGTGACCGCGGCCCAGCCCACCATGACCGGCATGCATCCGGCGGCCCCGCCCCACACGACGTTCTGCCACGTGCGGCGCTTGAGCACCATCGTGTAGACGAGCACGTAGAACGCAATGGTCGCCACGACCAACAGGCCCGCGAGAAGATTCGCACGCCACCACAACCACAGGAACGACGCGAACCCCAACACCACACCGAACACGAAGGCGTTGCGGGTCGGAACGGCCTGGCGCGCGAGAGGCCGCAGCGCCGTGCGTTTCATCACCTTGTCGATGTCGGCGTCGACGACGCAGTTGAGCGCGTTCGCGCTCGCGGCACCCATCCACCCGCCGAAGAGGGTGCTCAGGATCAGGACGATGTCGACGCTGCCACGGTCTGCGAACAGCATCGCGGGGATTGTCGCGACGAGCAGCAACTCGATCACACGCGGCTTGGTCAACGCGATATAGGCGAGCACCGTGCCGGAAAGACGACCCCACGCGGTATCCGGTCGTGGCGTGGCGGGAACCTCCGGGGCGCCCAAGCCGTGACCTCCTGGTCGCCGCCCTGCTCGCACACTGTCTCCTTGTACCACGCGAATACGCACCTTCGCTCGCCCGCTCACGGTCGCCCGGTCGTTCGGACGCGCCACTACTACGGACGATGGTAGACCGCAGCCATCTGCGCACCGAATCGACCCGCTCACCACCGGGCATTAGTCTGGAGGAGCGCGTGGGGCTTTGACACCCGCCGGCACCCCGTACACCCATGTCAGGAGACTTCTGCTCGTGTCGATCACAGACGAGATCCGCACCCTCACCGAGGCGGTCCATCCCGCCGACTGGACCGACCTGGACACCAAGGCCGTCGACACCGCGCGGATTCTCGCCGCCGACGCCGTCCAGAAGGTCGGAAATGGGCACCCGGGCACCGCTATGAGCCTCGCTCCGCTGGCCTACACGCTCTACCAGCGGGTTCTGCGACACGACCCGACCGATCCGAAGTGGGTCGGTCGTGATCGCTTCGTGCTCTCGTGCGGACATTCCAGCCTGACGCTGTACGTGCAGCTGTACCTGTCCGGTTACGGACTCGAACTCGCCGACCTCGAGTCACTGCGCACGTGGGGTTCACTCACACCCGGCCACCCCGAGCACGGCCACACCGCCGGTGTCGAGATGACCACCGGGCCGCTGGGTCAGGGGCTGGCCTCCGCCGTCGGCATGGCGATGGCCGCCCGCCGCGAGCGTGGCCTGTTCGACCCCGAGGCCGCGCCGGGCGCGAGTCCGTTCGACCACTACATCTACGTCGTCGCCTCCGACGGCGACATCGAAGAGGGCGTCACGTCCGAAGCGTCCTCGCTCGCCGGCGTGCAGGAACTCGGCAACCTGATCGTCTTCTACGACGACAACAAGATCTCCATCGAGCACGACACCGCGATCGCCCTCGGCGAGGACGTCTCCAAGCGCTACGAGGCCTACGGCTGGCATGTACAGACCGTCGAGGGCGGCGAGAACGTCTCCGCGCTGCTCGAGGCCGTCGAGAACGCCAAGTCCGTCACCGACCGGCCGTCGTTCATCTCGGTGCGCACCATCATCGGTTACCCCGCCCCGACGAAGATGAACAGCGGCGACGCGCACGGGGCCGCGCTCGGCGCCGACGAAGTCGCCGCGGTCAAGACGGCCCTCGGGTTCGACCCCGAGAAGAACTTCGATGTCGCCGCCGAGGTGATCGAGCACACCCGCCGTGTCGTCGATCGCGGCACCAAGGCCCGCGAGGCCTGGCAGGCCGACTTCGATGCGTGGGCCGAGCGTGAACCGCAGCGCAAGGAACTGTTCGACCGCCTGCACGAGGGCAGCTTCCCCGAGGGGTGGGTGGACGCACTTCCCACCTACGAGCCGACCGAGAAGGGACCGGCCACGCGAGCCGCCTCGGGTAAGGCACTCGCTGCCCTCGGCCCGATCCTGCCCGAGCTGTGGGGTGGGTCCGCCGACCTCGCGGGCAGCAACAACACCACGATCGCCGGGTCCGAGTCGTTCGGCCCGGCCTCCATCTCGACGAAGGACTGGACTGCACAGCCGTACGGCCGCACCCTGCACTTCGGCATCCGTGAGCACGCTATGGGATCGATCCTCAACGGCATCGCGCTGCACGGTCCCACCCGTCCGTACGGCGGCACGTTCCTCGTGTTCTCCGACTACATGCGCCCCGCGGTGCGTCTCGCTGCGCTGATGCAGACCCCGGCGATCTACGTGTGGACGCACGATTCGATCGGTCTCGGTGAGGACGGCCCGACCCACCAGCCGATCGAGCACCTCACCGCGCTGCGCGCCATCCCGAATCTGGCGGTGATCCGTCCTGCGGATGCCAACGAGACCTCGTTTGCGTGGAAGTCGGCACTGGAGAACCGCACCGGCCCCACAGCGCTCGCCCTGACCCGTCAGAACGTTCCTGTGCTCGAGGGGACACGCGAGAAGGCGGCAGAGGGCGTCGCCCGCGGTGCCTACGTGCTCGCCGAGGCGTCGAACGGCACCCCCGAGGTCGTGCTGCTCGCCACCGGTTCCGAGGTCGAACTCGCGGTCGCCGCCCGCGACACGCTCGAAGCCGGCGGTGTCCCGACGCGAGTGGTGTCGGTCCCGGTGCTCGAGTGGTTCCTCGAGCAGGATCAGGCGTACCGCGATGAGGTGCTCCCACCGTCGGTCAAGGCCCGTGTTTCGGTGGAAGCCGGTCTGGCGATGTCCTGGTACCGACTGCTGGGGGATGCGGGTGAAGCCGTCTCACTCGAGCATTACGGCGCCTCGGCCGACTACAAGACTCTGTACCGCGAGTTCGGCATCACCGCCGAGGCCGTCGTCGACGCTGCCCGCCGCTCGCTCACCCGTGTGAAGGGATGACCCCGATGACCCAGCAGGTTTCCACTCAGAACGAGAAATTGGCGCAGCTGTCCGCCGAAGGCGTGTCGGTTTGGCTCGACGACCTGTCGCGTGAGCGCATCGAATCCGGCAACCTCGCCGAACTCGTCGCCACCCGCAGTGTCGTGGGCGTCACCACCAATCCGTCGATCTTCCAGGCGGCGTTGTCGAAGGGCCACGCGTACGACTCGCAGATTCGCGACCTCGCCGCCGCCGGCGCCGATGTCGACGCCACGATCCTCGCCGCCACCACCGACGACGTGCGGGCGGCATGCGATGTGCTCGCCCCGGTCTTCGACGCTTCGGGAGGCCTCGACGGACGTGTGTCCATCGAGGTCGATCCCCGCCTGGCGCACAAGACCGACGAGACAGTCGAGCAGGCACTCGAGCTGTGGAAGATCGTCGACCGTCCCAACCTGTTCATCAAGATCCCGGCGACGGTCGCGGGGCTGCCCGCAATCGCCCGGGTGATCGGTGAGGGCATCAGCGTGAACGTGACGCTGATTTTCTCCGTCGACCGCTACGAACGAGTGATCGACGCGTATCTCGACGGTCTCACCGCCGCCAAGGCCGCGGGCCACGACCTGTCGCAGATCCGGTCGGTGGCGTCGTTCTTCGTCTCCCGCGTCGATACCGAGATCGATCCGCGCCTCGACGAGATCGGCACCGACGCCGCGCTCGCTCTGCGCGGCAAGGCGGGGGTCGCCAACGCCCGCCTCGCCTACGCTGCGTACCGGGCGGCGTTCGAGACCGGCGCGCGGTTCCCGTCACTCGAGGCCGCTGGTGCCCACCCTCAGCGGGCCTTGTGGGCCTCGACAGGCGTGAAGAACCCGGACTACCCCGACACCCTGTACGTCACCGACCTCGTGGCGCCGAACACGGTCAACACCATGCCGGAGAAGACCCTCGAGGCCGTCGCCGACCACGGTGAGATCACCGGCGACACCGTCACCGGCAACGTCGCGGCCGCCCAGCAGGTCTTCGATGCGCTCACCAAGATCGGTGTCGACCTGCCCGATGTCTTCCGCAAACTCGAGGACGAAGGCGTCGAGAAGTTCGAGGTTTCGTGGAACGAGTTGCTGGCGGCCACATCCGAGCAGTTGGCTGCCCACGCTCCGGGCACGGAGGGCTGAGCGTGCGCGAATCCGGCGCGGCGGCGTGGGTCAACCCGCTGCGGGATGGCAGAGACCGTCGTCTTCCTCGCATCGCGGGACCATGCGCCCTCGTGATCTTCGGGGTCACCGGCGACCTCGCCCGACGGAAACTGATGCCCGCGGTCTACGACCTGGCCAATCGGGGTCTGCTGCCGCCCGGATTCGCATTGGTCGGTTTCGCTCGGCGGGACTGGGCCGACGAGGACTTCGGTCAGATCGTGCACGCCGCGGTCCGTGACCATTCCCGTACCCCGTTCCGCGAAGAGGTGTGGCAACGTCTCTCCGAAGGAATCCGCTTCGTGCAGGGCTCCTTCGACGACGACAGCGCCTTCGCGGAATTGACTGCCACACTCGAGAAACTCGACCGTGAACGCGGCACCGGCGGAAACCATGCGTTCTATCTGTCGGTCCCGCCTGCCGCGTTCCCGGTGGTGTGCGGACAGTTGTCCCGATCCGGGCTCGCCGAACCTGAGAACGGCGCGTGGAGCCGCGTGGTGATCGAGAAGCCGTTCGGGCACGACCAGGAAAGCGCCCGCGAGCTCAATTCCGTCGTCGGTGAGGTGTTCTCCGAGGATTCGGTGTTCCGAATCGACCATTATCTGGGCAAGGAAACGGTCCAGAACATCCTGGCGCTCCGTTTCGCGAACCAGCTGTTCGACCCGATCTGGAACGCGCACTATGTCGACCACGTGCAGATCACGATGGCCGAAGACATCGGCCTCGGTGGTCGCGCGGGGTATTACGACGGTATCGGCGCGGCCCGCGACGTCATCCAGAACCATCTGCTTCAGCTGCTCGCTTTCACCGCCATGGAGGAACCGGTCAGCTTTGCGCCGTCCGAGCTGCGCGCCGAGAGAATCAAGGTGCTGTCCGCGACCCGTCTCGCCGAGCCGCTCGACGAGACCACCGCCCGCGGCCAGTACACCGCGGGCTGGCAGGGCGGCGAACCCGTGGTGGGGCTGCTCGAAGAGGACGGGTTCGCGTCCGATTCGACGACGGAGACCTACGCCGCGATCACCCTCGAAGTCGATACCCGCCGGTGGGCGGGAGTGCCGTTCTACCTCCGCACGGGTAAACGGCTCGGTCGCCGTGTCACCGAGATCGCGGTGGTGTTCAAGCGCGCACCGCACCTTCCGTTCGACACCACGATGACCGAGGAACTCGGCCAGAACGCCCTCGTCATCCGGGTTCAGCCCGACGAAGGCGTCACGATGCGTTTCGGCTCGAAGGTCCCCGGCTCCGAGATGGAGGTCCGGGATGTGAATATGGACTTCAGCTACGGCCAGGCGTTCACGGTGTCGTCCCCCGAGGCGTACGAGCGGTTGTTGCTCGACGTACTGCTCGGTGAGCCGTCATTGTTCCCGGTGAACCAGGAGGTCGAATTGTCCTGGCACATCCTCGATCCGGTACTCGAGCACTGGGCGAAGTCGGGTCGCCCCGAAGGGTACGAGTCGGGTACGTGGGGCCCCGCTGCCGCCGACGAGATGCTGCGCCGCTCCGGCCGCGAATGGAGGCGACCGTGAGAGTTCAGTTGCGCGACACGTCCGCCGTGGATGTCAGCAAGAAGATCGTGGAACTGCGGCGCACGGGCGGTGTCGTCACGCAGGGTCGCGTTCTGACGTTGATCGTGTGTGCGGGCGACGCACGGCGTCTCGAAGCGTCGATCTCGGCGGCGACCGACGCGTCCCGCGAACATCCGTGCCGTGTCATCGTGATCGGCCGGGGACGCATGGACGGCCCCCCGCGCCTCGACGCGGAGATCCGGGTCGCCGGGGAGGCCGGGGCATCCGAGGTGCTGATCCTCGCGTTGCACGGCGAGCTCGGCGACCATCAGGAATCCGTGGTCGTCCCGTTCCTGCTTCCGGACACACCGGTGGTCGCCTGGTGGCCGAATCAGGCCCCCGCCGTTCCGGCCCTGGATCCGGTCGGGAAGCTCGCGGTGCGGCGCATCACCGATGCCACCAATGCGATCGATCCGCGGGCCGACATCGTGGGGCGCCTCACGGGCTACCGGCCCGGCGACACCGACCTTGCGTGGGCCAGGATCACGTACTGGCGCGCGCTGCTCGTCTCCGCGTTGGATCAGCCACCCTACGAGAAGGTCCTCTCGGCGACAGTGTCGGGTCTGCACGGGGAGGTCGCGATCGATCTGCTGGCGGGGTGGCTCGCGAGCCGGCTCGATTGCCCGGTCCAGCGCGCAGTCGGCGAGCTGCGCGTCGAGTTGCACACCGAAACTCAGACGATCGTGCTCGATCGGCCTCAGGACGGGCGTGTGGCGACGCTGCAGCGCACCGACAAACCCGACGCCCTGATCACCCTGGCTCGCCGTGACTCTGCCGAGTGTCTCGCAGAGGAGTTGCGGCGCCTCGATCCCGACGAAATCTACGAGGCCGCGCTGGCCGAACTGTCGAAGGTGGAATATGTCTGAGTTCGGACCCGTGGAGGTCGCGAAGTTCGCCGATGCCGATGCGGTCGCAAAGGCTGCTGCATCGCAGTTCGTCGAGGCGATCGTCGCCGCACAACGCGAGCGCGTGCAGGCATCTGTTGTCCTGACCGGCGGAGGTACCGGCATCGCGGTTCTCGAGCACGTGCGACGCGATCAAGGCGGCATCGATTGGTCGGCGGTGAACGTGTTCTTCGGCGATGAGCGCTTCCTGCCGCCCGGCCACCCCGACCGCAACGAGGTGCAGGCCCGCGCCGCGTTGCTCGATCTGGTTCCGATCGGCGCGTCGCGCGTCCACACGATGCCGGGGCTCGGCGAGAACGGCTGCACCACGCCGCAGGAGTCCGCTGCTCGCTACGCGGAGGTGCTCGCCCAGCACTCCCCCGACAACACCGTCCCCACCTTCGATGTGCACCTGCTCGGCATGGGCGGGGAGGGGCACATCAATTCGTTGTTCCCCCATACCGATGCGGTGCGTGAGGACGCCCGGTTCGTCGTCGGTCTCGACGATTCCCCGAAACCCCCGCCCGCGCGGGTGACGCTGACGTTGCCCGCGATTCAGCGGGCGCGACAGGTGTGGCTGCTCGTCACCGGTGCAGCCAAAGCCGACGCGGTCGCCGCGGCGGTCGGCGGCGCCGATCCGCATGAGATTCCCGCAGCGGGTGCGAGGGGCCGCGAGCGGACAGTGTGGTTCGTCGATCCGGCTGCGGCAGCGGATCTCCCGAAGCCCTGATCGTCCGACCTGTTCTACGCTCCGCGGAAGCTCATGCGGTAGTCGCGCGGATTGGTTCCGACAACACGCCTGAAGTGGTATCGGAAGGTTTCCGCGGCATCGAATCCTGTTGCACGTCCGATCGCCTCGACCGGCCGATCGGTGTGTTCCAGCAGCGACATCGCCGCTCGAATGCGCTGGCGGACAAGCCAGTCCAAGGGCGAGAACCCTGTGTATGCCCGGAATCTCCGATGTAGTGTGCGCGGCGACACGTTCGCTTCGGCCGCAAGATCCTGAACTGTCCACGGGCGGCCGACGTCGTCACCGACCGCACCGAGTATGCGCGTGAAGGCGGGGTCGTCGCGCACCTGAATCCGGTCGACGTCGACGAATTGGGCCTGGTCTGCGTGGCGATGTGGTGTCATGACCAACCGCCTGGCGATGTCGTTGGCGCGGTCCGGCCCGTGATCGTCCCGGATGAGGGCGATGCTGAGGTCGAGACCCGCGGATGCTCCGGCGCTGGTGACGAAGTTGCCGTCGCGCACGACGATCGCTGCGATGTTCAGGTCGACGGCCGGAAATGCGGACCTCATGAGGTGTTCGTGCCGCCAGTGTGTCGTGGCCCGTCGACCGTCGAGGAGTCCCGCTTCGGCGAGGGCGAACGCACCGGTGCAGACCGACACCATCCGGGCGCCACGTGCGGCGGCGGTGCGAAGCAGGTCGCCCCACTCGGCACAACGGTCGCGGTCGACATCGCGGACACCGGTCACGATGACCGTGTCTGCGTCGGCGATCGCCTCGATCGGGAATCGAGGGACGAGCGCCGCACCACTGAGCGTGGTCACGCCGGTCTTCGGCCCGCAGCTGCGCAGTTCGTAATCGAGTTCGGGCAGCTCGGACCACCGGAATCCCAGGGCTTCGATCACCGCCCCGTATTCGAGCAAGGTCATGCCGTCGTACACCGGAAGCGCCACCACGTGCGACATGGCCAAATATTACCGATACATGGCATCACTGCCACTGTTTCTACGGCATCGGCGGTGGTGTGCTCGAAGTGCCCGAGTAGTGATTCCGAACAGTGATTCCGAGGAGGTTCGTCCGTGAAGACCCACCCGTTGATCTCGACGCTGCATCATTTCCTCGCCGGGCTGGATGCTGCGACCCTGACCCACCACGGTATTCCCATTCCACCGACCCACCTCGCCCGCACAGCACCGGACGCCGCTCCGCAGCTCACTCCTCCCGCTCGTTCCGATCCGGGTCGTCCTGACCCGACCGATGCTGCGGCGTAGCCCCTCCCACATGCACGCAACGCATCTGCCTCAGGGAACGCGGGCCGCGGGCCACACGCAGGGTCCTCAGTGGTGACCTGGTTGGTACACATCGCGTCGTGCGTGGATCCATGCGGCGGGCTCCTCACGTGGTTGCCGCGGCGTGTCGCCGCGTGATTTCCCTCTCGTCAAGTTCGACGCGGCGGAGACCCGAACGGTTCCCTCCCCCACCCAATATGTCACCGCAACGTCGGCACACTGCGCGACAATGGGTGGAGCACGACGCCCAGAACGTGGGAGAGGAGAGTCACTGTGAGCACCCCGACGACCATCCCCGGAGCTGTTCGCCCCGAGCAGGATTGCCCGGACGGCTCGACCCTGGTCACGCTGCGGTATCAGCGCGTGGTCGTCTGTTCACTCGGCGAGATGTGGACCGCCCTGACCGATCCCGAATCCCTTTCCCGCTGGTACGGCTCTTACACCGGCGACCCCACTACAGGATGGATTCGACTGACGATGTCGGATCAGCACGACACGAGCACCAGCGATGTACGGGTGGTGACCTGCACTCCTCCGACGGGGTTCGTCGTCGACATCGACGGATGGTTGCTCGAAGTAGCGCTGCACTCGATCGGCCGGGTCACCACCGTCGAATTCTCCCATCGACACGTGCCCCGCTCGCAGGTCGGAGAAATCGGTCCCGGCTGGCAGTACTACCTCGACCGGCTCGAGGCTGCGGTGCTCGGGACCCGGCTACCACGGTGGGACGAATATCCCGATCTCGCCGACGAGTATCGGTAGTCTTCGTGCCTCACTTCGGCGTGATCTCGCTGAGCTTCATCGACAGGTACCGGCGTTCGGGCGCGGTACCCGCGAGGTCCAGCGCGCGCCGATACAACTCGGCGGCTTCATCGTGACGTCCGAGGCGGTGCAGCAACTCGGCTCGGGCTGCGGCGTACGGGTGGTGATTGCGAATAGCCGGTTCGCCGGCCAGGTCCTCGAGCAGAGTCAGTCCCGCAGCGGGACCGTCGCGCATCGCAACAGCCACCGCGCGGTTCACCGCGACGATCGGTGACTGCGTGAGGGCGCCGAGCACGTCGTAGAGCGCCACGATCTGCGGCCAGTCGGTGTCGTCGGCGCGCTCCGATTCGTCGTGCACCGCCGCAATCGCCGCCTGCACCGCATAGGGGCCGGGACGTCCGCCGGTCAATGCTTCACCGACCAGATACCGACCTTCGTCGATCATCGGGAGGTCCCAGCGAGTGCGGTCCTGATCGGCGAGCAACACCAGCGCGCCCGACGAATCGGTGCGCGCTTCGCGGCGGGCGTGCACGAGCAGTGTCAGGGCAAGAAGCCCGGTCACTTCACGTTCCGAGGGCATCAGCCTGCGCAGGATCCGGGCCAGGCGGATCGCTTCTTCCGCGAGGTCGAGGCGCTGCAGTGACTCTCCGGTGCTCGCCGTGTACCCCTCGGTGAAGATCGAGTACACGGCGCCGAGCACCACCGGCAGCCGCTCCGGCAGCTCGTCGGGGCGCGGCACCCGGAACGGGATGCGTGCACCACGAATCTTGTTCTTGGCACGCACGATCCGCTGGGCCATGGTGGTGCGCGGGACGAGGAAGGCCCGCGCAACCTCGCCGGTATCGAGTCCAGCGAGGCAGCGCAGGATCAGCGCGATGCGGTCGTCCGGCGACAATGCCGGATGGGCGCATGCGAAGAAGAGTTCAAGCCGATCGTCGGGCAGGTCGTCGCCCTCGGGAACCGTGCGGGGCGCGGATCTCTCGGATTCCACTGCGAGGACCGCCAGCCGCTCTGCGTAGGCGCGGTCACGGCGGAGACGATCGAGAGCGCGCCGGCGTGCAGTTGTGAGCAACCACGCTCCGGGGCGATCCGGGACGCCGTCCACCGGCCAGTGAATCAAGGCAGCTTCGATCGCTTCGGACGCCACTTCCTCGGCGAGGTCGAGGTCACCGAACCGGTGGACGAGCGCCGCGAGCAGCCGGCCGTGTTCCTCCCGGAACACCGTCTCGATCCGCAGCGCGGCATCTGCGGAGGTGTCCGGGTCGGTCACAACTTAGGCCCCGAACTCCGCGATGGGTCGCACCACGACACGGCCGCCGTCGCGGGACCCGGGGCAGCGTGCCGCCCAGTCGAGCGCGACGTCGAGGTTCGGTACGTCGATGACGTCGTACCCTCCGAGAACCTCACGACTCTCCGCGAACGGGCCATCGGTGACGCTGCGACGGCCTTCGGCGTCCACCTGGACGGAGGTGGCGGTGACGAGGTCTTCGAGGGCATGCCCGGAAACAAGGATCCCCGCCTCCTTCAACTCCTTGTCGTATTGCTGCCAATCCTCGAAGTCACAGGTGGGCTCGATGTCGGTTGCGGTGTCTGCGTAGATCATCAGCATGTATTTCACGACGGATCTCCAGTGTGCGGATGTGCGGCCGGGTTGCCGTACATGATGACGACGAACGGACCTGCCTCGAATCGACATACCGCGCGAAATTTCTTTCGGGGGATCTCAGCCGCTGTTGCGCAGCGCGGTGGCGAGTCCGTTCATGGTCAGCTGTATCGCACGCTTGACCTCGTCGTTGTCCTCGCCGCCACGATATCGCCGCAACAGTTCGACCTGCAGGTGGTTGAGCGGTTCGAGATAGGGGAACCGGTTGTGAAGCGACCGTTCCAAGGCGGGGTTGTCGGCGACCAGCGAGTCGTATCCGGTGATCTGCAAGTACACCTGCACCGTGCTCTCGTGTTCGGCGACGATCCGACCGAACACCCGCGCGCGTAGTCCTTCGTCCTCCACGAGTTCCGAGTAGCGGGCCGCCAACCCCAGATCCGATTTGGCCATGACCTGGGCCATGTTCGACAGTACGGAACGGAAGAACGGCCACCGTCGGTAGAGCTCCTGCAGAGTCGCGAGCCGGTCGGGGGCGTTACCGATCCATTCCGTAATGGCACTGCCCGTGCCGTACCAGCCGGGAAGCATCACACGCGACTGGGTCCAGGCCAGCACCCACGGGATGGCACTCAGGTCGGCTATCGCCTCGGTCGGTTTACGAGACGCCGGGCGGCTCCCGATGTTCAGATCACCGATCTCGGCGACGGGAGTCGAAGTGGTGAAGTACTCGACGAAGCCCGGTGTATCGTGCACCAGGCTCCGGTAGGCCCGATAAGCGAGATCCGCTAGTTCGTCGAAGACTCTGTAGGCCGCCGGTGCGTCGGCACCGAGGCCTTCGACATCGAGGAGCGTCGACTCGAGTGTGGCGGCGACGAGTGCCTCCAGGTTTCGGCGGGCCAGAACAGGATCACGGTACTTCGCGGAGATCACCTCGCCCTGTTCGGTCAGGCGCAGCGATCCGTTCACCGCGCCAGGTGGTTGCGCGAGGATCGCATCGTCGCTCGGGCCGCCGCCGCGGCCGACCGTGCCGCCCCTGCCGTGGAACAGCCGCAGCCGGATTCCGGTCGCGCGCGCGGCATCCACCAAGTCCAGTTCGGCGCGATACAGCGCCCAGTTCGCGGCGAGATAGCCGCCGTCCTTGTTCGAGTCCGAATACCCGAGCATCACTTCCTGCACGCCGTCGTGGGCATCGACGAGGCTGCGGAACTCGGGGACGGCAAGTGCCGCGGTCAAGGTCGTCGCTCCCCCACGCAGATCGTCGATGGTCTCGAACAGAGGTATCACCTGGACGGTGCATCGTGGGTAGCCCGCGTCGAGATCGAGCAGCCCCACCTCCTTGAGCAACACCTCCACTTCGAGCAGGTCCGAGACCGACGTGCACATGCTGATGACGTAGTGCTCGATCGCGGTAGGACCGATGCGGCGCACCGCAGCCGCAGCGGCACGGAGGATCGCGAGTTCTTTTGCGGTCTCCTCCGTCAGGTGGGCCTCGGGCGTGCTCAATGGCCGACGGACGCGCAGTTCCGCGGTGAGCAGTGCGACCCGGGCATTCTCGTCGAGCTCACGGTAGCGGTCGGTCACCCCCGACCAGGCGAACAACTCGGCCACGACGCGTTCGTGGACCTCCGAGTTCTGGCGCAGGTCCAGCGGGGCGAGGTGGAATCCGTACACCTCGACAGCCCCGCGGAGCCGGGCCAGGCGGTCATCGGCGATCACCGCGCTGCCCGCACCCCGCAACGAGACGTCGAGGATTCCGAGATCGGCGAGCAACTGGGCCGGCCTCACGTAACCCACCGGCTCACCGTCGACGGTGTCGGCCAGTTCGAGTCCCGGATGCAGGCGCATCACGGTCGCAGAGAGCCGGCGGCGGATCCCGTGGACCGCTCGGCGGTACGGCTCGTCGCAATGGGCAGGGTCGTTGTCGCCGGAACCGTCCGCGAGCGCCTTCAGCTGTTCGGTGACCGGAGTGATCCGAGCCGACATCGACAGTTCGCGCTCTAGCGCCGCGAGTTCGCCGAGGTGGTGACGCAGCGCCGTCGCGCTGGCTCTGTCGCACGCTGTCGCCACGACGTCGGCGTCGACGTTGGGGTTGCCGTCGCGGTCACCACCGATCCACGACCCGGGGCGCACCAGGGGCTGGGTGAGGATCGCTGCACTGGGCCAGCGGCGGCGCAATTCGCGGCGGATCTCGGTGTTGAGTTCGGGGACGACATCGAACAGCGCGAGTTCGTAGTACCGCAGACCGTTCTCGATCTCGTCGCTGATCCGTGGCCGCGACAATCGGATCAACGCCGTCTGCCACAGCGTCAGGATCTGTCGGTGCAGGTCTTTGTCGAGTAGCTCACGCGCATGCGCGTCGGCCACGTTGTCGCGGCGACGCATGAGTTCGGTGACGGCGGTTTGCACGTCGAAGATGGTGCGGCGACGGGTTTCGGTCGGATGCGCGGTGATGACGGGAGCGACAAGCGCGGCGGCGAGGGCGTCGGCGACAGTGCCCGGATCGAGGTGCGCCGCATCGAGCCGGATGTAGGTCGCGGCGAGGGAGCTGTCCGGTGCTGGGTCGCCCGCATGGACGTGGACGGCGCGGCGACGTTCGCGGTGGAGATCTTCGGCAAGGTTCGCGAGCAGAGCGAAGTGACTGAAGGCACGCACCACCGGAATGGCATCGGCGGTGGGGACCGCGGTGAGACGCGCGGCCAGCTCGGAGCGTTCCAGTTCGGAACGCCGGATCTGGAAGCTGGCGACACGTGCTGCTTCGACAAGACCGAAGATCTCGTCGCCCGCATGTTCTCGGACGACGGCGCCGAGGATGCCGCCGAGCAGTCGGATGTCGTCGCGGAGTGGTTCGGTGGCCGAAGCCGGAGCGGTGTCGGTCATGCGCTCAGTATCCGCGGCCGGTTGCCGCTCCGCGAGCGCTACAGCGTCAGCTGAACTTGATCTGCAGCCCGATACCGAGGATGGAGATGACCCAGATGATGCCGACGAAGAGGGTCACTCGGTCGAGGTTCTTCTCCGCGACGGTCGAACCGGACAGGCTCGATTGGACTCCGCCACCGAACAGGCTCGACAGGCCGCCGCCCTTGGCGCGGTGCAGCAGCACCAACAGGATCAGCAGGAGGCTGGTGGCGATCAGGAGGATGTCCAGGAACAGTGCCATGTCGGTGTTCGGTGTCCTTCGGCTGGTGGGTGACGTCGGCCGTCAGCTTACCCGGTGGCCGGGTGCATGCAGATTCGCGGCACCGCAGTCATGCATGACCTCGCGTTGCCGCGAAACGCAGTCGAGCTTCGACAATGACTGTGGGGTGCAGGATCAGCACGGATCCTGCACCCCACAGCGGTGACACCAGCGTGTCGATTGCCTAGAGCAGCGGGCCTCCGGCAGCGATCGCCGACAATTGCGCGAACTCGTCGGCCTTGAGCGATGCACCGCCCACGAGACCTCCGTCGACGTCGGTTTGAGCGACGAGCTCACCGACGTTCTTGGCGTTGACGGAACCGCCGTAGAGGACACGGACGGACGCCGCGACCTCGGGCGAGGCCAGCTCGGCGAGGGTGGCCCGCACCGCGGCACACACCTCCTGAGCGTCGGCGGCCGAGGCCACCTTGCCCGTGCCGATGGCCCAGACCGGCTCGTATGCGACGACGATCTTGGCGATGTCGTCGGCGGACAGCCCGGCGAGCGAACCCTTCAACTGTTCGACGTTGTAGGCGACGTGGTTGCCCGCCTCACGAACGTCGAGACCTTCACCGATACATACGATCGGGATCAGACCGTGCGCGAGCGCAGCCTTCGCCTTGTCGCGGACGAGCTCGTCGGTCTCTCCGTGGAGGGTGCGCCGCTCGGAGTGTCCGACGACGACGTAGGTGCATCCGAGTTTGGCGAGCATGGCACCGGAGATCTCGCCGGTGTAGGCACCGGAACTCTGCGCCGACACGTCTTGCGCACCGTAGGTGAGCCCGATCTTGTCGCCTTCGATCAGGGTCTGCACCGAGCGGATGTCGGTGAACGGCGGGATGACCGCGACATCGACCTTCTCCAGGTACTTGTCGGGGAGGGTGAACGCGATCTTCTGCACCAGTGCGATGGCCTCGAGGTGGTTGAGGTTCATCTTCCAGTTGCCCGCGATGAGCGGTTTGCGTGCCATCTCATGCCTCCAGAACAGCGATGCCGGGCAGTTCCTTGCCCTCGAGGTATTCGAGGGAAGCGCCACCACCGGTCGAGATGTGCGAGAACCCGTCGTCGGGCAGACCCAGCTGACGCACCGCCGCTGCGGAGTCGCCGCCGCCCACGACGCTGAACGCACCCTTACCTGTGGCTTCGACGATGGCCTCGGCTACGCCTCTGGTGCCTGCCGCGAACTTGTCGAATTCGAACACGCCCATCGGGCCGTTCCAGAACACGGTCCGGGCCGCCGTGAGCAGCGACGCGAAACGCTGCACCGACTCCGGGCCGATGTCCAGCCCCATCCACCCGTCCGGAATCTCGGCGACGGGAACGGTCTTCGCTTCGGCATCGGCGGAGAAACTGTCGGCCACCACCACATCCTGCGGGATGTGGAGGACGTCGGCGAACCGGTCGAGCAGGCTCTTGCACGTGTCGATCATCGACTCCTCGAGCAAGGAGTTCCCGACGGAAATACCCTGTGCGGCAAGGAATGTGAAGCACATACCGCCGCCGATGACGAGGGTGTCCACCTTCGGTGCGAGCGCTTCGATCACCGCAAGTTTGTCGGAGACCTTCGAACCGCCGAGAACCACCGCGTATGGACGTTCGGTATCGGTGGTGAGCTTGGCCAGCACCTCCACCTCCGCAGCGACGAGACCGCCCGCGTAGTGCGGAAGCAGCTTTGCCACGTCGTACACCGACGCCTGTGCGCGGTGCACGACACCGAAACCATCGGAGACGAACGCGCCGTCGTCACCGACTAGCTCGACGAGCTCACGGGCGAGCGCCTGACGCTGAGCCTCGTCCTTGCTGGTCTCACGCGGATCGAACCGAATGTTCTCCAGCAGGAGGATGTCGCCGTCGGTCAGGCCCTCGGAACGAGCGAGGGCGTCCTGCCCGACGACATCGCCGGCGAGCTGGACGTTGCGGCCGAGCACCTCACCGAGCTTCGCCGCAACGGGAGCAAGCGAGAACTTCGGATCCGGCTCGCCCTCGGGGCGACCGAGGTGCGCGGTGACGACAACCTTGGCGCCCGCTTCCGCGAGTGCTGCGATCGTCGGCGCAGACGCGAGGATACGTCCGGGATCGGTAATCGTCGCGCCGTCCAGGGGGACGTTGAGGTCGGAGCGCACGAGCACACCGCGCCCCTCCACCCCGGCGTCGAGCAGATCCTTCAGGGTCTGAACTGCCACTGTTCGGGTGTCCTGTTCGTGTGGGGTGTCAGAGCGACTTGGCGACGAGACCGATGAGATCGGCCAGGCGGTTCGAGTAACCCCACTCGTTGTCGTACCAGGAAACGATCTTGACCTGGTCGTCGATGACCTTGGTCAACGGCGCGTCGAAGATCGACGAATGCGGGTCGGTAACGATGTCCGACGACACGATCGGGTCGGTGTTGTACTTCAGGATGCCCTTCAGCGGTCCCTCGGCAGCAGCCTTCATCGCCGCGTTGATCTCGTCGACGGACGCCTTGGTGCGAAGGTTGGCGGTGAGGTCGGTGACCGAGCCGGTGGGGATCGGCACACGCAGTGCGTAGCCGTCGAGCTTGCCGAGCAGCTGCGGGAGGACCAGGCCGATGGCCTTGGCGGCACCGGTGCCGGTGGGGACGACGTTCAGTGCGGCGGCGCGGGCACGGCGCAGGTCGGAGTGCGGACCGTCCTGCAGGTTCTGATCCTGCGTGTAGGCGTGGACCGTCGTCATGAGGCCCTTCTCGATGCCGAAGCTGTCATCGAGGACCTTGGCGATCGGGCCGAGGCAGTTGGTGGTGCACGACGCGTTCGAGATGATGTTCTGGCTGCCGTCGTACTTGTCGTCGTTGACGCCCATCACGATGGTGATGTCCTCGCCCTTGGCGGGCGCGGAGATGACGACCTTCTTGGCGCCTGCGTCGAGGTGGCCCTTGGCCTTGGCTGCGTCGGTGAAGATACCGGTGGACTCGACGACGACGTCGACACCCAGGTCGCCCCACGGCAGTGCGGCGGGGCCTTCCTTGATCTCGAGAGCCTTGATCTTCTGGTCGCCGACCACGATGAAATCGCCCTCGACACGCACGTCCTTGTCGAGGCGACCGAGGATCGAGTCGTACTTCAGGAGCGTCGCCAGGGTGTCGTTGTCGGTGAGGTCGTTGACCGCGACGATCTCGATGTCCGTGGTGCCGAGCGCCTTCTGCGCCTCGACAGCACGGAAGAAGTTACGTCCGATACGACCGAAGCCGTTCACGCCTACGCGGACAGTCACAGTGAAGCTCCTTTGCCCAGAATTTAAGTTTGCCCAGAATCCAAGATGAGTCTGCTGGTGTGACCACTACTCTAATGTGCGTGGTTCACCACTCGGGATCCGCCCTTGCGTGGCACGAATCACCACATCAGAGTGAAGCCCTAGGCTTCCTCGAGCAACTCCGCAGTCACCGCGGACTCGGTGTCGGGGACCCCGATTTCCTTCGCACGGCGATCGGCCATGGACAGCAGCCGTCTGATCCGACCGGCGACAGCGTCTTTGGTCATCGGCGGATCCGCGAGCTGACCGAGTTCCTCGAGCGATGCCTGTCGGTGCTGCACCCGCAGCGTGCCCGCTGCCGCGAGATGATCCGGCACATCGGCGCCGAGGATGGCCAGTGCCCGCTCGACCCGGGCAGCCGCCGCGACCGCGGCTCGCGCCGACCGCCGCAGATTCGCATCGTCGAAGTTCGCGAGCCGGTTGGCGGTCGCACGCACTTCACGCCGCATTCGACGCTCTTCCCAGATCAGCCGGGTGTCCTGCGCGCCCATGTGGGTCAGCAACGCACCGATGGCCTCGCCGTCGCGGATCACGACGCGATCGGCGCCGCGGACCTCACGTGCCTTCGCGGTGATCCCGAGACGACGGGCGGCACCCACCAGGGCGAGCGCTGCCTCCGGTCCGGGGCAGCTGACCTCGAGGGCAGAGGAGCGACCCGGTTCCGTCAGTGAGCCGTGCGCAAGGAACGCACCGCGCCACGCTGCAGCGGCATCGGACACGCTGCCGCCGACCACCTGCGCAGGCAACCCCCGCACCGGTCGACCGCGGTTGTCGAGCAGTCCGGTCTGCCGTGCGAGTGCCTCACCGTCCTTGCCGACCCGCACCACGTAACGCGAACTCTTGCGCAACCCGCCGGCACCGAGTACGAGCACCTCCGCCTGGTAGCCGTACAGCTCGAAGATCTCCTTGCGCAACCGCCGCGCGATCGACCCGAGATCGGCCTCCGCCTCCACGACTACACGTCCCGCGACGATGTGCAGACCGCCCGCGAACCGCAGCAACGAGGACACCTCGGCCTTGCGATTGCTGGTGCGGGTGACGACGAGCCTGCTCAGCTCGTCCTTGACCTCCGCTGTCATTGCCACGAGACGATCTCCCTTCCGCCACCGCCCACGGAACTGCTGCGTCCGTGCGGCGTGGTCAGATACTGTCCGAGCGCCCTCGCCAACTTGGCGGGGTCGTGCCGATGGGTGCCGGGTTCTGCGACGTCGACGAAGTCGACATCGGCGCCGAAACCGGTCGCAGCGCGCCGAAGGTGCTCACGTTCGCGACCGGCGGGTACCGATGCTTCGTCGACGACGACATTGTCGACGCGGAAGTCCGGCGCGTGCTGCGCCAGAACGTGCAGGTGGCGTTCCGCAGAGAACCCGGCGGTTTCGCCTGGTTCGGCAGCCAAATTGAGCACAAGCACCTTACGGGCGTTCGTGTGGATCAGGGCATCGTTGAGATCCGGGACCAACACGTGCGGGATGACGCTCGAGAACCACGAGCCCGGCCCGAGCACCACCATGTCGGCATCGCACACCGCGTCCAGCGCCTCGGGACCGGCCGGTGGGTTGGCCGGGATCAGCCGCACACGCCGCACTTTCCCCGGTGTGGTCGCGACCGCGACCTGTCCGCGGATGCATCGGCTCGCCCGCGGATCTGCTTCGAGGCCGGAGACGTCTGCCTCGATGTCGAGCGCAATCGGTGACATCGGCAGGACCCGACCACGCACCTGCAGGAGGCGGCCCACGGCATCGAGGGCGGCGACGGTGTCACCCAGCACCTCGGTCAGGCCCGCGAGAATCAGGTTACCCACCGAATGCCCGGCAAGGGCACCGGTACCACCGAAGCGGTGCTGCACGGTCTGCGTCCAGATATCCACCTCGGCATCGGCGGCAGACATCGCGGCGAGCGCCATCCTGAGGTCGCCGGGGGGGATCACGCCGAGCTCGGCGCGCAGCCGGCCCGATGACCCGCCGTCATCGGCGACGGTGACGACGGCCGTGACCCGGTCGGTGAGCCGGCGCACGGCGCGCAGCGTCGCGAACAGGCCGTGTCCCCCGCCGAGTGCCGTGATCGCCGGACCTGTCGGAGAATTTCCCAGATAGGTGCTCACTCGCGCCCCAGATCACGATGTACCACGTGCACGTCGAGTCCGGGCTCGCCGCTCAATCGACCCGCGAGGGCTTCGGTCATGGCAACGCTGCGGTGCTTGCCGCCGGTACAACCCACCGCGATGGTCATGTAACGCTTCCCCTCGCGCCGATAGCCGGCGGTGGTCAGTTCGAGCATCCGCTGGTAACTGTCGAGGAACTCCGGTGCACTCTCGTGGGACAGGACGTAGTCGCGCACCGGCGCATCGCGGCCGGTCTGCGGACGCAGGTCGGGAACCCAGTGGGGGTTCGGAAGGAAGCGCACATCGCATACGAGGTCGGAGTCCATCGGCAGACCGTACTTGAAGCCGAATGATTCGACGGTCACCTGAATGGTGTCGGACGTCGCGTCTCCGAAGGCCGTTTCGATCTTGCGCCGCAGTTCCGGCCCCGTCAGCGCGGACGTGTCGACGACGAGGTCGGCCGCTGCCTTCACGGGTGCGAGTTGTCCGCGTTCGGCCGCGATCCCGTCGGTGAGCGTGCGGTCGGCGGTGTCGGACTGCAAGGGGTGACTGCGCCGGACCTGCTCGAATCGTCGGACGAGCACGGCATCGGTGGCCTCGAGGAACAACACACGGGTCTGGACCGGCCGCGCAGCCAGTTCGTTGACGACCTGACCGAGATCGCCGGTGAACAGACGGCTGCGCACATCCATGACGATGGCCAACCGTTCGAGTGGCGGCTCGGCGCGCACCGCGAGATCGATCATGGAGATGACCAACTGCGGCGGAAGATTGTCGGCGACGAACCATCCGAGGTCTTCGAGCGCGGTGGCCGCGGTGCTCATCCCGGCCCCGGACAGTCCGGTGATGATGATCACCTCGGCGCGGGGTGCGGCACCGCCTCGACCCGATCCGATGGTGTCACTACCGACATCCGTCATTGCTGCGACTCCGCTCGTATTTCCGACACGCCGACTGTGTCATCATTGCCCACCGGCGTGTCTCCTGCATCCGGACCGGGTTCCGGAGTCGAGTCGGGTGGGGACGTCGAGACACCGCTCACCATCTCGCCGCGGAGTGCGTCGTGCACGGTCTGCGCGGTCGCGCGACCGATCCCCGGGACCGCCGTGATCTCCTCGACGGTGGCCAGACGCAGTTTCGCCACCGACCCGAAATGCATCACGAGCGCTTTTCGCCGCGTGTCACCGAGCCCCCGGATCCCGTCGAGCGCGGATGCTGTCATGCGCTGCGAGCGTTTGCTGCGGTGGTAGGTGATCGCAAACCGGTGTGCCTCGTCGCGCACTCGTTGCAGCAGGTACAACGACTCGCTCGCGCGCGGCAGAATGATCGGGTCGTCCTCGCCGGGCACCCACACTTCCTCGAGGCGCTTGGCGAGACCGATCACGGCAACGTCGGTGATACCGAGATCATCGAGGACTTCTGCGGCCGCCGCCACCTGTGGCGCACCACCGTCCACCACATACAGGTTCGGTGGATACGCGAAGCGGCGCGGCCTGCCGGTGGCAGGGTCGAGCGCGGCCTCCGGTGCTGCGTCACCACCGTCACCACCGCCCTCGCCGGTCGCGGCGTGCGCGACGTCGCGGTTGTGCCGGAGGAACCGGCGGCGCGTGACTTCGGCGATCGAACCGACATCGTCGGATCTGCCCTCACCCGCAGCTTCCTTGATCGCGTAGCGCCGATAGTCGGATTTGCGCGGAAGCCCGTCTTCGAAGACCACCAGCGACGCAACGACATCTGTGCCCTGCACATGGCTGATATCGACGCATTCGATGCGCAGCGGCGCCGAGTCGAGGTCGAGGGCCTCCTGAATACCCTGCAAGGCCGCCGACCGAGCGGTGAAATCGCCGGCCCGCCGCAGTTTGTGCTGCGTCAACGCTTCTTTCGCATTGCGCAGCACCGTCTCGGCGAGCGCCTTTTTGTCGCCGCGCTGCGGTACGCGCAGCCGCACCGGTCCGCCCCGAAGACCCGACAACCAGCGGCTCATCTCGTCCGGGTCCGGTGGCAGCGCCGGAACCAGGACTTCACGTGGTACCGCGCTTGCGGCGCGGTCGCTGTCGGCAGCGGTGGTGACCGCAACCTCCTCGCCGTAGAACTGTGTGAGGAACTGTTCGACGAGCAGCGACAACTCTTCGTCGCGATCGGCGTCGTCGGATCCGGACGGCCGCGCGTCGCGATCCGCCGGACGGTCGACGACGTCGCCGGACTTCTCCACGACCCAGCCACGCTGACCGCGGACGCGGCCACCGCGCACGTGGAACACCTGGACGGCGACCTCGAGATCGTCGCCGGCGAACGCGACGAGATCGGCGTCCGTTCCGTCACCGAGTACCACGGCCTGCTTCTCGAGCGCCTTCCGCAGCGCGCCGAGATCGTCGCGCAGACGTGCTGCAAGCTCGAAATCGAGTTCCTCGGAGGCAGCGTGCATTCGTGTCTCGACCTCGCGGACGAGCCGGTCGGTGCGGCCGGCGAGGAAGTCACAGAAATCGTCGACGATCCGGCGGTGTTCGTCGGCGTCCACCCGACCGACACAGGGAGCCGAGCACTTGTCGATGTAACCGAGCAGGCACGGCCGCCCGATCTGCGAGTGCCGTTTGAAGACGCCTGCCGAACAGGTACGGGCGGGGAACACCCGCAACAACAGGTCGAGGGTTTCCCGGATCGCCCACGCGTGGGAGTAGGGACCGAAGTAACGCACGCCTTTTCGTCGGGGACCGCGGTAGACGAACAGTCGCGGGAACTTCTCCCCCACACTCACGGCCAGCATCGGATACGTCTTATCGTCCCGATACCGCACGTTGAAGCGCGGATCGAATTCCTTGATCCAGTTGTACTCGAGTTGCAGCGCCTCGACTTCGGTGCGCACCACCGTCCACTCGACGCTGCCTGCGGTGGTGACCATCTGCCGGGTGCGCGGGTGCAACGAGGAGACGTCGGCGAAATACGAGTTCAAACGCGAACGCAGGCTCTTGGCCTTGCCGACGTAGACGACCCGGCCGTGCGGGTCGCGGAATCTGTACACCCCCGGCTCCGTGGGGATGGTGCCGGGGGCGGGGCGGTATGTCGAGGGGTCGGGCACGACGTCCAGGCTAGCCGTCCGCGCCGACACCCCGGCCGTACCGTGCTTCTATCGCACGAAAGCGCTCCAAGGCGTCGACAGCGTGTGCGCCGTCGCGGGCCTGCACCGCGACCACGGCCAGATACTCGTCGTCGGGAAGTTCGAGATGAGCCCAGGGCGCGTCGTGCGGAAATGAGATTCCGCGCACCTGATTCCAGCCGAAATGCTTCTCCTGGAACATGTTCCGAATCGAGATACCGCTCGCACCTGCACGCAGCCGGGGGCGGGTGAACAACAGTACCCCGGCCGCGACCACGAGTCCGATCAGGACCATCGCGATCTGATCGGCGACCCGCAGGTGCACACCGGTGTCGCCGCCCGACCGCAGGACCACGGCCGCTCCGATGTGGCCGACCACCAGGAACCCGGCGATGATCTGCGCCACCCGGGTCATCTTGCGTGCGCGGACGTCGAGTTCCCACGCGGTATCGGTCGCTGCCGTCACCGCGCCGCTCCTCGGAGCCGTCGCAGAGTCACGGCGGTGTCGAGTGCGGCTGCACATGCCTGGCCGCCTTTGTCCTCGATCGAATCCGGCAGCCCGGCACGGTCGAGTGCCTGCTGCTCGGTCTCGGTGGTGAGCACACCATTGCCGACCGGGGTGCCCTCGTCGAGGGCGACGCGGGTCAATCCGTAGGTCACGGCGTCGCACACGTATTCGAAATGCGGGGTCCCGCCGCGGATCACGACACCCAACGCGACCACGGCATCGTGTGTGCGGGCAAGTTGCTGCGCGACCACGGGCAGTTCGATCGCACCTGCGACACGTTCGACGGTGATCTCGGTGATCCCGGCGTCCACGGCGACTCGCCGGGCCCCGGCGATGAGCGCATCGGAGAGCGCGGTGTGCCACCGGCCCGCAACGATCGCCACACGCAGACCGGCGGCGTCCGCAAGTTGCAGGTCGGGTAGCCCTTCACCGCTCATCAGGCGTCACCGGCCTCGTAGTCGTCGAGTCCGATCAGGTCGTGACCCATCCGGTCGCGCTTCGTACGCAGGTAGGTGAGATTCTCCGCGTTCGCACGCAGCGGCATCGGGACACGCTCGGTGATCTGCAGGCCGTATCCGTCCAGCCCGACCCGCTTGGCCGGGTTGTTGGTCAGCAACCGCATCGACGCGATACCGAGATCGACGAGGATCTGCGCGCCGATGCCGTAGTCGCGTGCGTCGGCGGGCAACCCCAGTTCCAGGTTCGCGTCGACGGTGTCGGACCCCGCATCCTGCAGCTGATAGGCCTGCAGTTTGTGCATCAGCCCGATGCCGCGGCCCTCGTGCCCACGCATGTAGAGCACGACACCGCGCCCCTCCGCTGCCACCATCTCGAGTGCCGCGTCGAGTTGAGGACCGCAATCGCAGCGCAGCGATCCGAAGACGTCACCGGTCAGGCATTCGGAGTGCACGCGCACCAGCACGTCCGCACCGTCACCGTCGGGGCCGGCGAGGTCACCGCGGACGAGCGCGACATGCTCTACCTCGTCGTAGATGCTCTGGTACCCGACCGCGGTGAAGTCACCGTGCCGGGTGGGGATACGGGCCTCGGCGACCCGCACCACGTGCTTCTCGTGCTTGCGACGCCACGCGATGAGATCCGCGATGGAGATCAGGGCGAGGTCGTGTTCGTCGGCGAACACCCGGAGCTCGTCGGTGCGGGCCATGTGGCCCTCGTCCTTCTGCGAGACGATCTCGCAGATCACGCCTGCCGGGCGCAGATCTGCCATTCGGGCGAGGTCGACGGCCGCCTCGGTGTGGCCGGGGCGTCGCAGGACGCCCCCCTCCTTCGCGCGCAACGGCACGACGTGGCCCGGACGCGTGAAGTCCAGCACGGTCGAGTCGGGGTCTGCGAGCAGCCGCATCGTGGTGGCACGGTCGGACGCCGAGATGCCGGTGCCGATACCTTCCTTCGCATCGACCGTGACCGTGTACGCGGTACCGTGCTTGTCCTGGTTCGTGGAGTACATGGGGGGCAGACCGAGCCGGTCGCAGTCGTCGCCGTCGAGCGGCACACACAGATAACCGGAGGTGTAGCGCACCATGAACGCCACGAGTTCGGGAGTGGCCTTCTCCGCAGCGAAGATGAGGTCGCCCTCGTTTTCACGGTCTTCGTCGTCGACCACGACGACCGCCTTACCGGCGGCGATGTCGGCGACCGCGCGCTCGATGGTGTCGAACCTCGTCACTTGCCCTGACTCCAAATCTTCTAGTCGGACGACTCGTGCTTCGCGTCCACTGTCCTGTTCCACAGTACGACCTCTCACCGAGCGTTCTGCAGTCGCTCCACGTACTTCGCGATCACGTCGACCTCGAGGTTGACGGTGGTACCCGCCTCGGCGCCACCGAGCGTGGTCAGCGACAACGTCGTCGGGATCAGCGAGATCTCGAACCATTCGTCGCCCGGCTCGCCGCCGAGCGCCGACACCGTCAGCGACACGCCGTCGACCGTGATCGAACCCTTCTCGACGACATACCGGGCGATGCTCGCAGGCAAGGAAATCCGGACCACCGTCCAGTTCTCGGACGGCGTGAGCAAGAGCACGGAGCCGGTCCCGTCGACGTGGCCCTGGACGATGTGCCCGCCGAGACGGCTGTTCACCGCTGCCGCGCGTTCGAGGTTGACGCGGCTGCCCGCGGCGAGGTCCTCGAGGCTCGAACGGTTCAGTGTCTCCTGCATCACGTCCGTGGTGAACGAGTCGGTGTCGACGACGTCGACGACGGTCAGGCACACACCGTTGACCGCGATCGAGTCACCGTGTTTGGCGTCGGCTGTCACCACCGGCCCCCGCACAGTGAATCGAGCGGCATCCGCGAGGTCTTCGCGCGCCACGATTTCACCCAGTTCTTCCACGATGCCGGTGAACACGGTCGGCTCCTTCACTCCCGGTCGGTGACCGGGTTCGTCAGTCCCGGTCCGGGACCAGGGTCATGAGGACATCGGCGCCGACGGTCTCGACGCGCTCCCGACGAAACCGTAGCGCCTCGGTGATCGTGGTGACGCCCGCGTCCTGCACGGCGGCGCTCCCGTCTCCGAGCACGACCGGCGCGATGTAGGCCTGGATTCGATCGACCCGGCGGGCCGCCAGGAATGCCCCCGCGAGACGCGGGCCACCCTCGAGAAGCACGTCGGGGTGGTCGGCGAGCGCGGCAAGGACCTCGTCGACGTCGTGGGTGCGCAGTACGAGGGTGGGCGCGCTGTCGTCGAGCACCCGCGCATCGGTGGGGATGTCACTGAACCCGACGACCACACGCAAGGGCTGATGGGGTGCGAGATCACCGTCGGGCAGGCGCGCGGTCAGCCACGGGTCGTCGGCGAGAACGGTGCCGGTGCCCACGACGATCGCGTCCAGTCTGCTGCGTTCGTCGTGCACGCGTGTGCGGGCGTCCGCTCCGGAGATCCACTGACTGGTGCCGTCGGCGGCCGCGCTGCGGCCGTCGAGCCCGGCCGCGTATTTCCAGGTCACGTGCGGACGGCCGGTGCGCTGCCGATGCAGCCACGCGCGAAGTGAGCTGTGGGCCACGGTGTCCGCGCCGAGACCTTCGTGGACCGCCACGCCTGCGCCACGCAGGGTGTCTGCGCCGCCCCCTGCGACCGGGTTCGGATCTGCGATCGCGTAGTGCACTGTCGCAATACCGGCATCGATCAAGGCTTGTGCGCAGGGTCCGGTACGACCGGTGTGGTTGCAGGGTTCGAGGGTCACGACGGCGGTTCCGCCACGCGCCCTGTCTCCGGCGGCCGCGAGGGCGCGCACTTCGGCGTGGGGACCGCCGGGCGGTGCGGTGGCCCCCACTCCGGCGATTCGACCGTCCGCGTCGACGATGGTCGCGCCCACCGGCGGATTGGGGCTCGTCGTCCCGCGCACTGCTTCCGCGGCGTCGAGCGCGAACTGCAGCGCTTCGGTGAGTTCCGGCGCGATCACGGCGCGAGGGTCAGGTGCGCGGAGGCCCTCCCGGCCTGCGCGCGCAGTTTGCGCACCGCTTCTGCGGGATCCTCCGCGCCGTAGACAGCGGAGCCTGCGACGAAGCAATCGACACCGGCCTCGGCAGCGGCCTCGATGGTATCGGCGTTGATCCCCCCGTCGATCTCCACGAGCAGACGCAGTTCACCGGAATCCACCAGTTTCCGGACCGCGCGGGCTTTGCCGAGCACGTCGGGGATGAAGGACTGGCCACCGAATCCCGGTTCGACACTCATCACGAGGAGCGTGTCGAACTCCTTCAGGATCTCGAGGTACGGCTCGATGGGAGTTCCGGGCTTCACAGACAGCCCGGCCTTACCACCTGCGGCGCGGATATCCCGCGCGACGGCGATGGGATCGTCCGTGGCCTCGACGTGAAACGTGACGTTGTGCGCGCCTGCCTCGGCGTACGGCGGCGCCCACCTACCCGGATCCTCGATCATCAGATGACAGTCGAGAGGAATGTCGGTTGCCGCGAGCAACGACTGCACGATCGGCAGGCCGAGAGTCAGGTTCGGCACGAAATGTGCGTCCATGACGTCTACATGCAGCCAGTCGGCGCCGGCGACGGCCTCGGCCTCATCGGCGAGGCGCGCGAAGTCCGCGGAAAGAATGGAGGGGGCAATCATCGGGTGGGCCACATCGGGAAAGTCTAGTGCGCGGCCGGACCCGATCGAAAACAATGCCGGGTCGCCACCGCCGACGTAGATGAGGACCTATGGCACTGGCCCCCGAAGCCGCGAAATGGTTGAGTCGAGGCTGATCAACTCTTCACTCACCGGTGCATCGTGCCGATCCGACCCGAGCGATACTTCGGGGCGTCACTCGGCGACCGATCGATGGCAAGTGAATGACCTGGCCGGGGTTGCGGCCACCACAGCGCCGCAGGGGGGCGCTCCGGTGACCGCGGTCCCGGGGCACGGACGGATCCGCTCCCGAAAGCCACCAAGTACGCCCATACTCGACGGCATCCGACGAAGGGGCACAGGTGAGCACTCCGAATCCGGCACCACTGGCCGGCAAAACCATGATCATGTCCGGCGGAAGCCGTGGGATCGGCCTCGCCATCGCACTGCGCGCCGCCCGGGACGGCGCCGACATCACACTGATCGCCAAGACCGACACTCCGAATCCGAAGCTGCCCGGCACCATTCATACCGCCGCTGCCGAACTCGAGAAAGCAGGCGGACGCGTGCTGCCGTTCGTCGGCGATGTCCGCGACGACGACGCGGTCGCCGAAGCGGTCCGGCAGACGATCGAGCGGTTCGGTGGGATCGACATGGTCGTCAACAACGCCTCCGCGATCGACCTGTCACCCACCACCGACATCGCGATGAAGAAATACGACCTCATGCAGGACATCAACTGCCGCGGCACGTTCCTGCTCTCGAAGCTGTCCATCCCCGCTCTGCGCGACTCGGCGAAAGCAGGCCGTAACCCGCACATCCTGACGCTGTCACCACCCCTGAACCTCTCCCCCAAGTGGGCAGGAGCGCATCTTGCCTACACGATGGCCAAATACGGGATGAGTCTGACGACACTCGGTCTCGCCGAAGAATTGAAGAACGACGGAATCGGCGTCAACTCGCTCTGGCCGCGCACCACGATCGCGACCGCCGCCGTCCGCAATCTCCTCGGCGGTGAGCAGATGGTCGATTCGTCGCGGACGCCGGACATCTACGCCGACGCCGCGTACGCCGTCCTGACCTCACCGAGCACCGAGGCGACCGGAAACTTCTACATCGACGACGAAGTGCTCGCCGATGCCGGCATCACCGACCTCGAGCCGTACCGGGCGGGCACCGGCGAACTCCAACTCGATCTGTTCCTCGACTGATGAGAGGTACCACGCGCAGCGACCGGGGTGCGCGTGGTACGGCAGGCACGAAGCCGCGGCCCCGTCGACATCACAGACTGCGGGCGAGGGCGTCGAAGCGATCGATGTCTTCGCGCCGGCAGACGTGGCTGCCTGCTGTGAGCAGCGCGGCGGAGCCGCAGGCGATTCCCAACGCCAACGCATCGCGCAGCGGCCGATCCTGCAACAACCCCACTACGAGCCCCGCCACCATGCTGTCACCGGCCCCGACCGCGCTGCGCACCTCGACGTCGAGGGCGGGCACCTGCACCGTTTCGGCGGCGGTGACCATGATGGCCCCGTCGGCACCGAGGGAGACCACGACGACCTCCGCGACACCGCGGTCGACGAGTGCGCGGGCGGCGCCGATCCGGTCCTCCGATGTGGGGAGGTCGTGACCGACCCACTCGCACAATTCGTCCAACGACGGTTTGACGAGAAACACCCCCGACTCGATGCTCGCGAGTGCGTCACCCGAAGAGTCGAGGACGAACCGCGCTCCGGCGTCGCGGGCGGCCTCGGCGATCTGCCGCACGAAGGTGCCCGGCACACCGGGCGGGAAGCTTCCGCTGGCGACGACATACTTAGCGTCCTTCGCCACCTTCGTGAGCGCGACCAGGCACTGTTCCTGTTCCTCGGCTGTCAGCTCTGGGCCGGGAGTGACGAACCGGTACTCGAGGCCGCTCGCGCGGTCGATCGTCGTGAAGCACTCCCGGGTGTCGTCGACGATGGGCACGATGTGCTCTTCGACATCGTCGTCGTCGAGTAACCCGCTCATCTGTTCGCCGCGTGCACCTCCCGCCGGGTACACCGCGGCGGCCGACGCACCGAGCACGCGCGCGACCTTCGCGACGTTCACCCCGCCCCCGCCTGCATCGTAGAACGGCTCGTCGCACCGGAGTTTGCGGGTGGGAACCACCCGGTCGGTGAAAGTGGTGACATCGAGGGCCGGGTTCATGGTCAGTGTGACGATGTCGGGCATACGCGAACCCTATTGGCAGGGGTGCTTGCACGTCGACCCGGAGAAACTTGCCGTGGTCGGCGCCGACCTCTACGCGAGCGAAATCCTCGTCACGCCGCGGTCGCCGCGGCGACCTGCCGTTTGTTCTTCTTACCCCACCCCTTGCTCCGGCATGCGACGGCGGAGCCGAGCATGAGCAAACGCATCGATCGTGCTGCGGCATCGACGAGCAGGTCGTGACCGTTGGCGACGGCGTCCTCCAGTTTCATCGGGACGGGGATGATCGACGCGATCGCACCGATTCCGACGTCGTGTACGTCCAATGCGCCTGGGCCGAGCGACCCGGCGAGCGCAAGCACCGGTACCCCGACTCGCTGAGCGCGCCGAGCGATCTCGGCGGGTACCTTGCCGCGCGGTGTCTGGAAGTCGATGCTCCCCTCTGCGGTGATGATCAGGTCGGCGCGCGCGACGAGGGCGTCGAGGTCGATGCAGGAAAGGCCGCTGTCGAGCAGTACGTCGAAACGGGACGCGATTCGGGCCCCGATAACGGCAAGTCCTGCGCCGAGCCCGCCCGACGCCCCACTGCCCGGGCCGGTCCTGACATCGAATCCCGTAGTAGTGCAGTGCTGTTCGAGCACCGTCGCCCACCTGTCCAACGCGGCCGAAAGCTCCTCGACCTGCGCGGGACTCGCACCCTTCTGCGGCCCGAACACGCGGGCGACGCCCCCCGGCCCGCACAACACGTTGTGGGTGTTGCACGCCAGGACGATCTCTGCATCGGCGAGCGCTGGGTGCAGGGCGTCGAGTTCGAGCCGATCGGACCGAGCCAGATGGCGACCCCCGTCGGGAAGATCGTGCCCGTCACAGTCGAGGATCCGAGCGCCGAGCGCCTGCAGGGCGCCGGCACCTCCGTCGCAGGTGCCGGAGTCGCCGCATCCGACGATGATGCGGCGGACGCCGTCGTCGAGTGCGGCAGCGATGAGCTCACCCACACCTCGGCTTGTGGTCCGGCCGGGGTCGCGGCGGTCGCCGGGCACGAGGCGCAGGCCCGCGGCCGAGGCCATTTCGATCACTGCAGTGCCAGCGGCAGCGCCCCCGAGTAGTGCCCAATGCGCGACCACTGGTTCGCCGACGGGGCCGGTGACCGTGGTCGGCACGAGAGTGCCTCCGGTGGCCGCCGCGAGGATCTCGGCGGTACCCTCCCCTCCGTCCGGGATCGGGACGGTGTCGACGGCGACGCCGGGCAGTGCCCTCCGGACACCGACCGCGATCGCCGAGGCCACGGACGGGGCGTCGAGACTCTCCTTGAATCCGCTGGGCGCGACGAGAATTCGGTGTGGGACCTTCAGTGCCATGACGTCACTCCTATCGGTACGGTGAAAGCGTTCAGTGGGGACCATGGGCGGAATCACGGGAACAGCGCCATGCCGAGCAACGGCCAGACGAACCACGCGAACACGAGCACCAGCACCGCGCTGAGCGGGCCGAGCACCATGGACAACCGCAGCAGGTCCCTGCTCGTGTACGTGGGGAGTTCCGGCACCGACGAGAACAGCGTCACCGGTTTCGCGGAACTGGGTAGGGTATGACAGAAGCCGGCCGCGGCGGTCGAGACGAACGCTGCCGCGAGTGGATCGACGCCCACACTGGGAGCGAGTGCCACGACCACGGGGATGAGCACCGCCGACCTGGCCGAACGTGACTGGATCACCAGGTGCGCAGCAGTCGAGATCAAGACGACGACCACGACGAAGAGCGGCCCCGCCGCGGCACCGCGTGAGGTGAGCGGACCGAACGCGGTGGTTGCCAGCCAGTCCGCTGCGCCGCTGGTAGTGAGCGCGGTACCGATCGACAACGTCGCGGCCATGAACAGCAACAGCGTCCACGGCACGGTCTTCAGTGCTGCTCCGAGCCTGACCGACCCGTAGCGCGGTGAGGTCGCCACGAGCGCGCCGAGCAGCGCCACCACAGCAGGATGGATGCCGTGCAGCGGTTCGGTACACCACAGCACCGTCACGACGGCGAGCAGCAGCGCTGCCCTGGACTCGGCGACGGTCAACGGACCGGTTACCGGAGTCGAGGACTGCGCACCGATGTCCTCGGCGGTGATCGACAGGTCCCGGTGACGGTCCTCCGTGTCGGTGAACATCCAGAGCACCAGTTCCGCCGCAGCATGCGACGAGACGATCGCCAGGGGCAGCCCCAGCAGCATCCACGTCGCGAAATCGAATCCGCTGCCGGTCGCGGCGGTGACGATCCGGCTCGTGATCAGGTGTGCACCGGCACCGAGCAACGATGCCACGGCCGACAGAAGTATCACGGTCGGGAACAGCAGCGCCAGGGCGCGCACCAGCCGGGGGCGGTCCGCCAGGACGGTGGCAATCGCGACGAAGACCGGCAGCACGAGCGCCGCACGCCCCGATGTCGACGGCACGGCGAACGCAGTCACCACCAGCGCCGCGGTCACCAGGTGGATCAGAGCCCGTGGCGTTCGCGCGCCGGTGACGAGGAACGTAGCGCCGCGGGTGGCCAGCCCGGAGGAGGCAACGCCTGCGGCGATGACGAACGCCGACAGGAGCAGCCAGACGATGTCGTCGCCGAGCGCGGCGAACAGCGCATCGGCGTCGGTGACTCCCACGACGGTGAGCGTCGCGGCAGCACCGAGCGCTATGTAGGTGTCGTCGACACGGGTGAAGATCCACAACCACACCGCGATCACGAACACGATCAGGGTGAGTGCGGCGTCCGCGCTCAGAGCGACATCGGTGCGGGCGAGATACACGATGCCGGCGCATGCGACGAACAGGACGACGAGGGCAGACAGACGGCCGGGGGCCGGCAAGCGCCGCTCCCACCGAGGTGAGGGCGGCGAGGTTGCCGGCGCGCGCGGTGGCGTGGTCGCGAAGTACGTCATCGCAGCCGATACCCCGCTCCGCGGATCGTCTCCACCCGGTCGCCGCCGATCTTGCTGCGCAACGCGCGGACGTACACATCGACGACGTTGGAGGCCGGGTCGAAGTCGTAGCCCCACACGTGCCCGAGGATCTGTTCACGGGAGAGCACCTGGCCGCGATGCCGCAGGAATACCTCGAGCAAGGAGAACTCGCGGCTGGTGAGGTCGACGGTGGCGCCACCGACTTCGACGCGGCGGGTGCGGAGGTCCAGTGCAAGATCGCCGTCGCCCAGCACCGACGTCGGATCGGTCGCGCCGACGTCACCGATGCGCAGCCGGATCCGTGCGAGGAGTTCGGCGAACTGGAACGGTTTGCTCACATAATCGTTGGCTCCGCCCTCGAGCCCCGCGACGGTGTCGGTGACGCTGTCGCGTGCGGTGAGCACGATGACGGGGGTGCGGACCCCTTCGCCCCGGAGCCGGTCGAGCACGGTGAACCCGTCCATCTTGGGCAGCCCGATATCGAGGATGACAAGGTCGAACGCGTCACTGCGGGCCAGCAGCAGCGCCGTCTCCCCGTCGCCCGCATGGGTGATGGTGTAGCCGGCAGCGCGCAGCCCCTTCTCCAGGAAGGCGACGATCCGTGGGTCGTCCTCGGCGATCAAGATGCGGCTCAATGGATTACGGCCTCTCGAGGGTTGGGGCTGATACGGGCTCGCGGGGTCCCGGCTCGGTGTGTTCGCGGTGGTCGATGGCGTGGACGCGTGCACCGGGACGGTCTGCAGGCAGGTCGATACCGAAAGTGGCGCCCTCTCCCGGGGTGCTGTCTACCCACACCGATCCGTGGTGGGCGTCGGTGATGGCCCGCACGATCGCCAATCCGAGTCCCGCACCGCCACGTTCGGGTGCCTGCCCGCCGACGTCGGCAGGGCTGGGGTTGCCACGCCGGAACCGCTCGAAGATGCGACTCGCGTCTTCCGGTGCCACACCGGGGCCGGTGTCCTTCACCCACACGCGGAACAGACGATGCCCGTCGTCGACGACGAAGGCGGATCCGAGCTGGATGATGTCGCCGTCGTAAGTGTGGGAGACCGCGTTGGTGGCGAGCTGCAACGCGGCCTGGGTGACACGCTGGCTGTCGATGTCGGCGACCCCCTCGGCCACTTCCATGAGCTGCCAGTCGCGGGTCCCGAGCATCTGCGCCTTGGCTTCGATGTCGAGCGTCAGGTCGGTGACATCCACCTCGCGGCACGTCACGAAGTCGGGGCGTTCGGCCTTGGCAAGCACCAGCAGGTCACTGACGATGCGGGCCATGCGATCGAGCTCGTCCTCGACGAGGCGAAGAGTCGCGGCGCGGGTGGTGGCATCGGCGGTTCGGTCGAGTTCCATCACTTCGAGGTGCCCGCGGATCACGGTGATCGGCGTGCGCAATTCGTGTCCGGCGTCATCGACGAACCGTTGCTGGGTGGCGTGGGCCTGTTCCAAGCGATCGAGCATCGAGTTGAAGGTTTCGGCGAGCGCGGCGATATCGTCGCGCCCGTGGACGGGCACCCGACTCGTGAGGTCTTTCTCTCCGATCGCCGCGGCGACTTCGCGCACCTGCCGGATCGGGGCGAGTATCTGGCCGGCGACAAGCCAGCCGATGACTGCGGTGAGTCCGAGTCCTCCGACCGCGACGAGGGCGATGGTGCCGATGGTTTCGCCGACCTGGGCTCGTTGTTCAGCGGTGAACACCGCAACGACCAGTGCGCCGTCGTCATTGCCCGAGGTGACGTCGGACCGGGCCCACCGGACCCGCCCGCCCTCGGCGTCTATGACACCCGAGTTGGTGGGTGTGCCGAGCATCCGGTCGAAGAGATTTCCGTCTTCGGTCAGGCCCGGCGGCAGGTCGGGCCGGTCGAGGGCGATACGCCGATCGAACAACAACTGACCACCGACGACCCCGACGATCACCTCACCTTCCGAGGTGTGTTGCCGGTTCAGGTACACCTCGAGCATCCGGTCGACACTGGTGAACGGCGCAGCGGTGGTCGGGTCGACACCGACGGACGCGAAGGCGCGGAACTCGTCGATCTCCTGCGTGATATCGGCGTTCGCGTCATGGTCGACATCGTTGAGCAGCAACGCTCGGGTCGTGACAACGACCGACACCAGTGCGACGGCGGTGGTGAGGAGAATCCAGGTGAGGATGCGCCAGCGGGCCGGCAGGGCTGATCCTCGCGGTCCTCTCACCCCGTCACTCGCCATCGTCGTCCCAGTCATCATCCTCGGTGTCGTCGTCCCAGTCGTCGTCCCCATCGTCATCGTCCCAGTCGTCATCCCATTCCTGTGCGGGAGCGGGAAGCGGCTGCCGTTGCACATCGGAGATCTGAGGTGCGGGGGGCACCGTGTTCTCTGCCGTCGGCGCGACAGGTTCCACCGCAGGAACCGGGCCGGGACGCATTGCCTCGGGTCCCGGCGCGTCGGTTTCCTCTGCACCGGCACCGGGTGGCTGCGGTTCGCGCCCGCGGGGAGCGTCGTCGGTCGTGCCGGGGTCGCGAGGATCGACCGACACCGTGATCGAAGCGTTGCCCACGTCCGGGGACCCGGCATGACCGCCGAGCAACTGGCCGGCCCATGCGAGTCCGGCCGGGATGATCAACAGGGCCACCAGTGCAGAGATGCGCTTCACGACTGCCATGGCAACAATGCTCTGACGTCGGCGTGAACAGTTCGTGAAACGAAGATGAGAGAGTCTTCATCTTCGGCATACGCTGCGGCACTCGACCGTCGCGAGGTTCACCGGTCGCATCGCTGCACCGTAGGGCCGGTTACGCCACCGGCTTCCGGAGCGCCGCCATGAACATCGCGTCGGTGCCGTGCCGATGCGGCCACAGCTGCACGCCCGGTCCGGCACCGAGTTGCGGCACCCCCGGGACGAGCTCACGGGTGTCGAGTTCTTCGACCCCGTGGCGGCGCACCGCGTCGGCGACGACCGCCACCGTCTCGGACACGTGCGGCGAGCACGTCGAATACAGCACGACACCGCCCGGACGCAACAGTCCGATCGCAGATGCGAGGAGTTGCTTCTGCAGGCGCACCAGATCGGCGACGTCACCGGGTCGGCGCCGCCACCGCGCTTCAGGCCTGCGACGCAGTGCACCGAGCCCGGTACAGGGTGCATCGACGAGGATACGATCGTAGCCGGGTTCGAGTCCCGGTTCGCGACCGTCCGCCACATGCACGGTGACCGGCAGTCCGCGGGCGGTCTTACGGACCAGATCGGCGCGGTGTTCGATCGGTTCGACGGCATCGACGGTGTAGCCGTCGAGGTCGGCGAGGGCGCCGAGCAACGCGGCTTTCCCGCCGGGCCCGGCACACAGGTCGAGCCAGCGTCCACTGTCGTTGCCGGTGAGCGGAGCGAGAGTCAATGCCCGGGCGACGAGTTGGCTGCCTTCGTCCTGCACGGCGGCCATGCCTTCGCGGACGGGTTCGAGCCGACCGGGATCGCCGTGGTCGAGATGCACCGCGTACGGCGACCACTTGCCTTGTTCCCCACCGGTGATGAGCGCGAGTTCCTCGGCGGTGATGATGCCGGGGCGTGCCACGAGGTGCACGATCGGGCGGGCATCATCTGCAGCGAGCACCTCGGCGAGCTCCCCGGCGTCCTGGCCGAGTGCATGCGCGAACGCCTGCGCTATCCACACCGGGTGTGCGTGGCGGAACGCGAGGTGTCCCACCGGATCCCGGTCCGCGTCCGGGGCCAGCCGCTCGACCCACTGGTCCTCGGTCTGCTCTCCCACTCGCCGCAACACCGCGTTGACGAATCCTGCTCGGCCCTGGCCGAATTCGGTGCGGACCAGATCCACGCTGGTCGCGACAGCAGCGTGATGCGCGACGCGAGTCCGCAGCAGCTGGTAGGTACCCAGGCGCAGCACGTCGAGCAGCGCACCGTCGATCTCGTCCACGGGACGCTGCGCGGCGGACTCGATGACCGCGTCGAGCATCCCTTGAGCGCGGCACGCACCGTACGTGAGTTCAGTCGCGAGCGCCGCGTCGCGGGAATCGAGCTTCCGTTCGCGCAACAACGCGGGAAGTACGAGATTGGCGTAAGCGTCACGGTCCCGTACCGCGCGCAGCACGTCGCGAGCTGCGGTGCGCGCCGGATCCACCGCAGACTGCGACGGGCGCCTGGCCTGACGCGGTTTCGGGTTGCGATCCCCGGTTCCTTTTCCGGGACGCCGTGCGGGCCTGCGGGATTCGGTCACTGTGCACTCACTTCGGTGTCGAGGCGGGCGCCGCGCGCCCAGTCGGCGGCGGCCATCGCCTTCTTGCCGGGTGGCTGGACGGTGCCGAGCCGGACGGCGCTGGTTGCCGTTCCGATGAACAGGCCGTCTTTCCGAGCGAGAATCTCGCCGGGTTCGAGAGACTCGTCCGTTACGGTGACGGGTCCGAGCTTCACACGCAGGTCACCGATCATGGTCCACGCTCCGGGTGCCGGGCTGACGGCACGGATGTGGCGGTCGACGACGTGCGCGGGATGCGTCCACGTGACCCGGGCCGCGTCGACTGTGATCTTCGGGGCCAGCGAGACTCCATCGGAGGATTGGGGTGCGGGGCTGAGTATGCCGTCGGCAATGCCGTCGAGGGTCGATTCGAGGAGGATCGCTCCAGCGTCGGCGAGACGGTCGAGGAGGTCACCGGCCGTGTCGGTGGGGCGAATGGTCTCGGTGACCACGCCGTAGACGGGACCCGTGTCGAGTCCGGCCTCGAGCCGGAAGGTGCTCGCGCCGGTGATCTCGTCACCCGCGGCGAGCGCTGCCTGGACGGGGGCGGCACCGCGCCACGCAGGCAGCAGCGAGAAATGCAGATTCACCCAGCCGTGGACGGGGATGTCGAGCACGGGCTGCGGGAGCAGCGCTCCGTACGCGACAACCGGGCAGCAGTCCGGTGCCAGCTCGGTCAGCCGCGCGATGAAGTCCGGGTCGCGCGGCGAACGCGGGGTGAGCACCTCGATGCCGTGTTCGTCGGCGAGTCGGCCGACGGCCGAACGCACCGTCTTCCGGCCGCGGCCGGCGGTGGTGTCGGGGCGGGTCACCACGGCGACGACGTCGTGCCGGGCGGACTCGATCAGGCGGCGTAGCGACGGGACAGCGGGTTCGGGTGTGCCCGCGAACACGACGCGCATGTCAGCGCACCACCGGCACGACGCGATGCGGTGTGGTGGGGATGGGTCCGGCCGGACGTGTCACGAATACTGCTCCCGAATCTCGACGACGATGATTCCCACAGTCTAGGGAGTCGACCAGCATGGGGAGTCGACCAGTACGGGAGTCGACGGGCGGCAGATCTGATGCAGTGGAATACCGGTGGACTCAGAAGTTGCTCTGGATGATCATCTCGGGGATACCGGTACCCAAAGCCACGGGAACGCAATCGCCGAGCCCGTAGCGGTCCGGATCGAGGGCGTGCCGCATCAGAGACAGCGCGAACGGATCGTAAACCATGTTGAAATGCCCGGTCAGGTCCTGCGGGCACAGATCCTGGATCACGTAGTTCACCGCGTCACCGCTGCGCAGCGCGACGTTACCGGCGGGTTGGATCACCTCGTCGACATTCGTGCCGATCGTCGTATACCGCACTCCGGGCACCGTGTCGGTGGGGGTGTTGAGCTGCTCGAGCAGGTCCGAACCCTCGAGCTGCTGGACCAGCGCCACGGAGAACGACTCCTCTGCGAGCTCCAGCGCACCGGGCACCAGGGCAGCAGCGGCACCGAGACCGTAGAAGGTGCCCCCATAGCTGGGGGACGCGACACCTACCCAGCGGTCGACGACGTCGGCACCGCCGAGCTCGTTGATGTAGTAGCGGGCGACGGTGGCACCCTGCGAGTAGCCGAGGAGGTCGACCTCGTCGGCACCGGTGGCCGAACGTACGGTGTCGACGAAACCGCCGAGCTGGGCGGCACTGACACGAATGTCTCCGGTGCCGTACTCCTCGTCGCCCGCGGCGAGGCCGTAGTTCAGGACGAACACGCACCAACCGGACTCCACGAGCAGTGGGGCAAGAGCAGCGAAATCCGAGTAGCTGTTGGAATCCGTACCGTGCGCCAGAATCACCGGCTTGGGGTGTTCGTTCGAGGGCCGGCAGGTGAAGTCGTTGGTGCCGTCCGGTGCTGCACCCGGATGAGTTTCGGCGTACTCGGCAGCCTCTGCGTGCGTGTGCACAACCGGACCGGGGGTCACAGGGACGAACTCGGTGGAGCCTCCGGCGGGTTGTGCACCCGCCGGTCCCGCGACGAGAGCAAGGGTGCACAGCGCACCCACGACCGCCGCACCCACTGTCCGATGTCTCCCCACAGCGACTTCCTTTCCTCTGGACCAACCCCACATAATTGTGACCTGTAACAGCTCGCTTGTCGTGCCGGTAGTAGGAAATACAGTGCGAAGGGTAGGTCTCCCGTGAGTCGCGGCTAGCATGTCGGGGTGGCAACAACCGGAGTGATCACCGTCAGTGCAGTGGTGTTGAGGAACGCAGCGGGATCGTCGGTGCTGACCGTCCGCAAGCGCGGAACCACCAGCTTCATGTTTCCCGGCGGCAAACCCGAACCGGGCGAGACCGCCGCCGAGACACTCATCCGTGAATTGGAAGAGGAACTGGGGGTGCGCTTGGATCCGGCCGCGCTGCGTCCACTCGGGGTGTTCCGGGCTGCAGCGGCCAACGAAGCCGGCTTCGAAGTCGAAGCCACGGTCTTCGAGCATCCGACGGTGCCGATAGGCGGCCCGGCTGCCGAGATCGACGAGGTCCGTTGGCTCGACCTCGGTCTCGAGATCATCCCCGACGACATCGCGCCACTGACCGCACTGATGCTCCCCGCTCTACAGGCCGATCCGCAGGAGCGCTGACCTTCTCCGGCTAGCCGATCTTCGGCGGGTCCATCTGCACGCGCAGCGGCCCGTTCGCACGGCGCGCGGTACGCGTCGCCTGCGCTTGACGCAGCGCCAGACCGAGCTCCCGCCCGCGGGTGCGTGCAACCCTGATGAGCATGCGGTGCACCTCGTCGGGCTCCGGAGCGTCGGCACTGAAGGGCAATCGCTGACCGGGCGGCAGCGGCACCGGACCGAGCACTTCCGCACCTTCGGGGAGATGTGTGGCCGCGATCAGCTCGGCAACCGCCGACGACCCCCCGTCGACAGCCGCCATGTGCACAGCCGGCGGGAATCCCACCTCGGCGCGCTCCTCGACCTCGGTCCGGGCGTGCCCCACCGGGTCCCAGCGCACGAGCGCCTGCACGGTGGGGATCCCGGAATCGGCAACCACGACCACCTGACCGCCGTCCGCAGACGAGCGCACCAGCGCCGACGCAGTGAGCCACCTGCGCATCGTCTCTTCCGCGGCTCTCAGGTCGGCACGCCCGAGCAACGCCCACCCATCCAGCAGAAGCGCGGCACCGTATCCCCCGGGCGCGACCGGTTCCGCACCGACGGTGGACACCACGAGTGCCGCTCCTTCCGGAGCAACGGCCTTCACGTCTGCTCCACCCGAGGTCACCACCGGTACACCGGGAAACGCGCGGCCCAACTCCTCGGCGGTGCGTCCTGCTCCTACCACGACCGCACGCAACGACCGGGCACCGCACGCATGGCACCGATGAGTGGCGTCGACAACACCGCACCAGCGACAGGCCGGCACCGCCGCCCCGTCGGGTCCACCGGCCGACGGCAGCGCCAAGGGCCCGTTGCAGCGGCGGCACCGAGCGGGTGCTCGGCACTTTCCGCACGCCAGAGCGGGGACATAGCCACGACGCGGTACCTGCACCAGCACACCGTGCCCCGCACCGAGCGCGGAGCGGGCTGCTGCGAAGGCAATCGCGGGGAGCCGCGCTGCCCGGGCCGCAGGATCACGAGCCAATGCCTGATCGCTATCGGCGAGCGCGGTGACCTTCGGTGCCCACGCACGCAACACGTCGCGGGACGGGACGAGATCGTGTGCCCATCCTGCCTCGACGAGCGCCTGGGCCTCAGCGGTGCGAGCATGCCCGGCGATCACCACCGACGCGCCCGTCGCGTGGGCGCGAAGCGCCGCGACCTCCCGGGTGTGTGGGTAGGGCGAGCGTGGTTCGCAGTGTAGGTCGTCGCCGTCGTCCCAGATGACGAGCAGTCCGAGCCGCGATGTGGGGGCGAACACGGCGGCGCGAGTACCGACCACGATGCGGGCCGAGCCGCGCAATGCAGCCAGCCAGCGTCGATACCGCTGCGCGGGACCGAGACCGGCCGCGAGACCCACGACGTGTTCGGCCCCGGCCACTTCGACGCACGCGGACAGGACCCGGTCGAGGTCCCGCTGATCGGGGACGACGAGCACCGCCGCGCGGTCGCCGGCCGCGACGAGTGCCGCGAGCTCGGCGAGTCGTCGCGGCCAGTCGTCGCCGGGAAGTACCTGCCACGCGGCACGAACGGCACGACCGGCGCCGAGCGCTTCGAGAAAGTTGGCGCCATGTCGGTAGCGGGCCCACGCCGCGTGATCGATCTCGGGCACCGGAGGCACCGCGGTGACGCGGGGGGTTTCGGCTTCGACGCGGGCGTGTCTCGGCGGGACCGCGAGTCGCAAGACGTCTGCGCGGGTCCCAGCGTAGCGAGTCGCGACCTCGTCGGCGAGTCCGACGATCTCCTCGGTGAGGACCACTTCCCCGGACACCACGCGATCGAGCCAGCCCAGCTTTCCTGGATGATCACTCGTAGCGACGCGGGACAGCAGGAATCCGTCGACGAGCCGCCCGGCAAACCGCACGCGGACGCGGACGCCCGGTCGGGCGTCCGCGTCGAGTTCGTGCGGGATCAGGTAGTCGAATTCGCGGTCGAGGTGCGGCAACGGAAGCAGTGGAAGTATCCGCGCGACCGGGTCGACTTCGGCGGCGTGTCGTGGTTCGGCCACCGCTGTCCGATCCCGGGGTTACAGACCGGCGGCCGCGCGGAGTTTCTCGGCGCGGTCGGTGCTCTCCCAGGGCAGGGAGATGTCGGTGCGACCGAAGTGGCCGTACGCGGCGGTCTGCGCGTAGATCGGACGCAGCAGGTCGAGGTCGCGGATGATCGCGCCGGGGCGCAGATCGAACACCTCGCCGATGGCCTGCTGGATCTGCGCGGGATCGGTCTTCTCGGTGCCGAAGGTCTCCACGAACAGCCCGACGGGCGCGGCCTTGCCGATGGCGTAAGCGACCTGCACCTCGATGCGGTCGGCCAGGCCGGCGGCGACGGCGTTCTTCGCGACCCAGCGCATGGCATAGGCGGCCGAACGGTCCACCTTGGACGGGTCCTTGCCGGAGAACGCACCGCCGCCGTGGCGTGCCATGCCGCCGTAGGTGTCGACGATGATCTTGCGGCCGGTGAGCCCCGCATCGCCCATGGGGCCACCGAGCACGAACGATCCGGACGGGTTGACCAGCAGCCGGATGTCGGAGGTGTCGAGCTGCGCGAGGTTGGGGTCGGCCAGCACGGCATCGACGACATGGGTACGCAGGTCGGGGGCGAGCAGGTTGTTCAGATCGATGTCCGCGGCGTGCTGCGTGGAGATGACGATGGTGTCGAGACGAACGGGGATGTCGCCGTCGTACTCGATGGTGACCTGGGTTTTGCCGTCCGGCCGCAGGTACGGGAGTACACCGGTCTTCCGGACCTCGGTGAGCCGACGAGCCAGCCGATGCGACAGGGAGATCGGAAGGGGCATCAGTTCCGGGGTGTCGGAGCAGGCGTAGCCGAACATCAGGCCTTGATCGCCGGCTCCCTGGAGGGCCACCTCGTCGTCGGTCAGCGTGCCGGTGCGTGCTTCGTGGGAGACGTCGACGCCACCCGCGATCTCCGGGGACTGCGCGCCGATCGCGATGTTGACGCCACACGAGTTTCCGTCGAAGCCCTTGGACGACGAGTCGTATCCGATCTCGAGGACACGGTCACGCACAATTTTGGGGATGTCTGCGTAGGCAGAGGTGGTGACTTCGCCGACGACATGGACCTGCCCGGTGGTGACGAGGGTTTCCACCGCTACCCGCGAGCGGGGATCCGCAGTGAGCAGCGCGTCGAGGACGGAGTCGCTGATCGCGTCACAGATCTTGTCCGGGTGTCCTTCTGTCACGGACTCACTGGTGAAAAGACGACCGCCGGTCTTGCTCACAGAACTCCCTCTCGCCTGTTGGATGTAGCGCTGAACCGTACCTGGTGGAACACGAATGCTGCCGATCGGAACACATCCGACCACGTGCCGACGCTACTGCTCCCGGAGCGTCGGCGCGAGTGCTGAAAATCACTCGAGCAAATTGCCGGGTGGGTCGCGATCAACTCGGCCGGGGAAGCAGCGGACGCAAGGCGTCGAGGACGCGACTGGCCATGAGTGCCTTCGAGCCGTGCGCGAGCGCGGTCTCCGAGCCGTCTGCCGCGAGCAGCCACCCGTCGTTGTGATCGACTTCGAACGCTTTACCGTCGCCGACCGCATTGACCACGAGCAGGTCGCATCCCTTGCGGGCGAGCTTCGCGCGGGCATAGGTGAGCACATCGCCCTGTTCGTCGCCGGTCTCGGCAGCGAACCCGACGATGACCGTCTCGGCCGACAGGTTGCCGTCGTTGCGGGATTGCACCAGACCGGCGAGGATGTCGTCGTTCTTGGTCAGTGCGATCGAGTCCGGCTCCCCCGCACCTTTCTTGATCTTGCTACTGGCGAAGGTCGCGGGCCGGAAATCGGCGACTGCGGCCGACATGATGACGGCGTCGGCACCGACGGCGTGTTTGGTGACGGCCTCGCCCATCTGCTGGGCGGTCTGGACTTTCACCACGTTCACTGCGGCCGGATCGTCGAGTCCGGCGACCGCCCCGGCGACGAGGGTGACCTCGGCGCCGCGCTGCGCGGCGAGGCGCGCGAGCGCGTAGCCCTGCTTACCGGAGCTGCGGTTTCCGAGGAAACGCACCGGATCGAGTGGTTCACGGGTACCGCCGGCCGAGATCACCAGGCGGCGACCTGCGAGGTCGCGGGGCAGGGCATCCGCGCGTTCGAGGAGCAACGAGGCAAGCGCGAAGATCTCATCCGGTTCAGGCAGGCGCCCGGCTCCGGTGTCCTTGCCGGTCAGTCGTCCCGACGCGGGCTCGACGACGATGCTGCCGTGTCGGCGCAAGGTGGCGACGTTCTCGACCGTGGCAGGGTGTTCCCACATCTCGGTGTGCATCGCGGGCACGAACATCACCGGGCAACGCGCGGTGAGCAGTGTCGCGGTCAGCAGATCGTCGGCGCGTCCGGTAGCGGCACGCGCCATCAGGTCGGCGGTCGCGGGGGCGATCACGACGAGATCGGCTTCCTGACCGAGTCGCACGTGCGGTACCTGCGGCACATCGGTGAACACGCCCGTGTGCACGGGGTTCCCGGAGAGTGCTTCGAAGGTGGCACGCCCGACGAACTCCAGAGCGGATTCGGTCGGCACGACACGAACCTGGTGCCCGGACTCGGTGAGGGCGCGGATCAGCGCACAGGACTTGTAGGCGGCGATACCACCGGCCACCCCGACGACGACGCGACGGCGCCCGGAGTCCGGGGCGCCGTCGACAGCCGGAGCGTTCACTCGCCTTCGGTGTGTTCGAGCAGATCCGAGTGGATCTCGCGCATCGCGATCGACAGCGGCTTCTCCTGCAGGCCCGGCTCGACAAGGGGGCCGACGTACTCGAGGATGCCGTCGCCGAGCTGGTTGTAGTAGTCGTTGATCTGGCGGGCACGCTTGGCCGCGTAGATCACCAGCGCGTACTTCGAGGACGCACGCTCGAGCAGCTCGTCGATCGGCGGGTTGGTGATACCCAGCGGGGTGTCGTAGACCGGGAGGGCGTCGCCCGCCATGTCGGTCGCGGCTGCCTGAATGCTGCTCACTCGGTGTTCTCCTGAGTATTGGCGGGAATGAAAACTGTGGCGCACGCGCCCCGAACCGCAGTCGACCGAGGGGGTCGGTCGGGAACGTCGGCTAGGTGGCGCGGGATCCAACCAACAAGGATACCAACTCCGCGCAAGCGCGGTCGACATCGTCGTTGACGATCACAGTGTCGAACTCGTCTTTCGCCGCGAGTTCGGTGCGCGCGGTCTCGAGTCTGCGGGCCACCACATCCTCGGATTCCGTGCCGCGACCGGTCAGCCGCTCGACGAGCACCTCCCAGCTGGGTGGTGCAAGGAAAGCGAGTGTGGCCTCGGGCATCGCAGCGCGCACAGCGCGGGCACCGGCGAGATCGACCTCGACGAGTACGGGCCGGCCGGCGGCCAGCGCTTCCTCCACCGGCCCGGCAGGCGTTCCTGATCGTTGCAGGCCACCATGGATGTCCGCCCATTCGAGCAACTCACCGTTGCCGATCATGCGATCGAAGGCATCCCTGGTGACGAAGTAGTAGTCGTGTCCCTCGACTTCGCCGGGTCGCGGGTCGCGGGTCGTCGCCGACACGCTGAACAGCAGATCCGGTACAAGGGTGCGCAGGACGCGCACGACAGTCGACTTCCCGACGGCGGAGGGGCCGGCCAGAACGACCAGCCGACCCCTTCGCGTCTCGGGTGCGCTGTCCGACACAGGTTGTGCGTCAGCCACCACGGTGCTCAGGCTTCGAAATCGAACCTGGCAAGCAGTGCCTTGCGCTGGCGATCGCCGAGTCCGCGCAGACGGCGGGTCGGAGCGATCTCCAGTTCGGTCATGATCTCCTGCGCCTTGACCTTGCCGACCTTCGGCAGTGCCTCGAGCAGGGCAGACACCTTCATCTTGCCGAGGATCTCGTCGTTCTCGGCATCAGCGAGCACCTGCTTGAGGTCGGTGCCGCCACGCTTCAGGCGCTCCTTGAGCTCTGCCCGGGCACGACGGGCAGCAGCCGCCTTCTCCAGAGCAGCGGCGCGCTGCTCGTCAGTCAGCTGGGGAAGGGCCACGGTTCCTCCGTCTCATCGTTGGAAAACAGTCTTCGACCGCTGTAACCAGCGGCGATAGCGACCGTACTCACGCGCGCCGACGATTGCGAACCCGACCCCCGCCGTTCCACTCGAAAATCCGTGCGGTAATGCACGCGGATCCCGCGGCGCGGAACGCGCAGGTCGCCGCGCCCCCAGAACGGCCGTCCCCTCCCCTGTCGACGAAGAACCGCAGGTGAGAGGCACATGCCACGGCGTTCGCCTGGCCCCGGCAGCACGCGCACCCGGCCGCCGCGAATCGAGCGCGGGTCCTTCGAAGCGCCGGACGAAAAAAATCTGTGCCCTGCGCGTGTCGCGCAGGGCACAGAGCTGCGAAAAGGCGTGCACCGTGCATGTTCGGCCCGTCGGCCGGCCCGGCGCTCAGGCTCGGAGGAACGCGAACCCGTCGACGGTGCGTGCCACCGCGTCACGCAATGCCGCGACAGACGGTCCCGCTCGCAACACGTCACGTGAGACGTTCGGCACCACCCACCCGAGCGCGTCACCGGCGAGACGACGCACGTCGTCGGCGGTCCCTCCCTGCGCGCCGACTCCGGGCATCAGAATCGGTCCGTGCAGTGCACTCAGGTCCGGAGCATCGGTCAGGGTCGCTCCGACCACCACACCCACCGAGCCGAGGGTGTCGGCGCCTGCGTTGCGGGCGGCCGCCTCGTCGACCATCACCTGCGCGACGGTCCGGCCGTCTTCCACCCTGGCGCGTTGCACCTGGGCGCCCTCCGGGTTGGAGGTGGCGGCGAGCACGAATACCCCGCGCTGGGTCTGTGCAGCCAGCTCCAGGGCCGGAGCAAGCGCTCCGAAGCCCAGGTAGGGCGATACGGTCACAGCGTCGGAGCGCAGCTCGGAGGGGTCGGAGAGCCAGGTGCGTGCGTACGCGTCCATGGTCGAGCCGATGTCGCCGCGTTTGGCGTCGGCGAGCACCAGGGTGCCCGAACTCCGCAATGCCTCGAGGGTGCGTTCGAGCACAGCGATCCCCGCCGACCCGAAGGCCTCGAAGAACGCCACCTGCGGCTTCACCAGCGCAACCGAGCCGAACGCCTCGACGCACCGTTCGCTGAACGCCTCGAGTCCTGAGACATCGACGGTCAGGTCCCATTCGGTGAGCAACCGCGGGTGCGGATCGATGCCCACGCACAGCGGCCCACGCTCGGCCATGGCCGACGCGAGCCGCTTCCCGAACGGCGTGCCTGCTACGTGCTCGGTCACTGGGCAGCGCTGTCGCGCAGCCGCGCCTGCAGACGCTGGATCGACGCGACCCCGATGTCCCCACGCAGGGCTGCCTCGATGCCCTGGATCGCGGCGGACGCACCCTGCACGGTCGTGACACACGGAATGTTGGCCGCGACCGCCGCACTGCGGATCTCATATCCGTCGACGCGCGGACCGGAGTTGCCCCACGGAGTGTTGATCACCATATCGACGTCACCGGCCCTGATGCGGTCGACGATGTCCAGCGCGCCCTCTGGGCGGTCTTCGCCCGACACCTTGTACACCTGCTCGCACGGGATACCGTTGCGGCGCAACACCTCCGCCGTACCGACGGTAGCCATCACATGGAACCCGAGATCCGCAAGCCTCTTCACCGGGAAGATCATCGACCGCTTGTCCTTGTTGGCGAGCGAGACGAACACCACTCCGGAAGTCGGCAGCGGACCGTATGCGCCGGCCTGGCTCTTGGCAAACGCGGTGCCGAAGTCGTCGTCGATGCCCATCACCTCACCCGTCGACTTCATCTCGGGGCTGAGGAGGGTATCGACACCGGTGCCATCGGCCCGGCGGAACCGATTGAAGGGCAGCACCGCTTCCTTGACCGCGACCGGGGTGTCGAGCCGGGTGTCGCTGCCGTCGCCGGTTGCGGGCAGGATGCCCGATACGCGTAGTTCAGCGATGGTCTCACCGAGCATCACCCGTGCACACGCCTTGGCCAGCTGTACCGCGGTCGCCTTCGACACGAACGGCACCGTGCGGCTCGCGCGGGGGTTCGCCTCGAGGACGTAGAGGATGTCGTCCTTGAGGGCGTACTGCACGTTGAGCAGACCCTTGACACCGATGCCCTTCGCGAGCGCTGCCGTCGAGCGGCGAACGTTGTCGATGTCGGCACGGCCGAGGGTGATGGGAGGCAGCGCGCACGCCGAGTCGCCGGAGTGGATGCCGGCCTCCTCGATGTGCTCCATGATGCCGCCGATGTACACCTCGGTGCCGTCGCACAGGGCGTCGACGTCGATCTCGATCGCGTCGTCGAGGAACCGGTCGACCAGCACGGGCCGATCGTCGGAGATCTCGGTGGCGTTCTCGATGTAGGTGGCGAGTGATTTCTCGTCGTAGACGATCTCCATGCCGCGCCCGCCGAGGACGTACGACGGGCGCACCAGCACCGGGTAACCGATTCCGGCGGCGATCTCGCGTGCGCCGTCGAACGTGGTGGCGGTTCCGTACTTCGCGGCGGGCAAGTCCGCCTCGTCCAGCACACGACCGAATTCGCCGCGGTCCTCGGCGAGGTCGATGGCCTCCGGACTGGTGCCGACGATCGGGACGCCCGCGTCCTTCAGTCGGCGCGCCAGTCCCAGCGGTGTCTGGCCGCCGAGCTGCACGATCACGCCCTCGACCGTGCCGGATTCACATTCGGCGCGGTACACCTCGAGCACGTCTTCGAAGGTGAGCGGCTCGAAGTACAGACGATCGGCCGTGTCGTAGTCGGTGGAGACGGTCTCCGGGTTGCAGTTGACCATGACGGTCTCGTATCCGGCCTCCGACAGGGTCATCGCCGCGTGCACACACGAGTAGTCGAACTCGATGCCCTGGCCGATGCGGTTCGGACCGGAGCCGAGGATCAATACCTTCGGCTTGTCCGGCTGCGGGGCGACTTCGGTCTCGGCCGCGGGGTCCAACTCGTAGGTCGAGTAGTGGTACGGGGTCTTCGCCTCGAACTCCGCGGCACAGGTGTCGACGGTCTTGTAGACGGGGTGGATGCCGAGCTCTCCGCGCAGCGCCCGCACGTCGTCCTCGGACCGGAACTGCGTGGGACGCAGCTCCGCGATCTGCCGGTCGGAGAACCCGTGGTGCTTCGCATACCGCAGCTCGGTCGCGCCGAACTCGCCGGCCGAACGCACGTGCTCACCGAGCTCGGAGATCTGCTGGAACTGATCAAGGAACCAGGGATCGATTGCGGTGGCATCGAACAGCTGCTCGACGGTCGCACCCAGGTCGAGAGCCCGCGCGATCTGGTAGAACCGCCCGTCGGTGGGGGTCTTGATCGCCTCGAGCAACTCGTCGAGGGTGCCCTCCACCTCGGGGCCGGTCCAGAACCCGGCGCGCTTGGTTTCGAGCGAGCGCAATACCTTGCCGAACGCCTCGGTGAAGTTGCGGCCGATGGACATGGCCTCTCCCACCGACTTCATCGTGGTGGTGAGGGTGCCGTCGGCGCCCGGGAACTTCTCGAACGCGAACCGCGGCGCCTTGACCACGACGTAGTCGAGCGTCGGCTCGAAGCAGGCCGGGGTTTCCTTGGTGATGTCGTTGACGATCTCGTCGAGCGTGTAGCCGATCGCGAGCTTGGCAGCCATCTTCGCAATCGGATAGCCGGTCGCCTTCGAGGCGAGCGCCGAGGAACGTGACACGCGCGGGTTCATCTCGATGACGACCAGGCGCCCGTCCCGCGGGTCCATCGCGAACTGGATGTTGCAGCCGCCGGTATCGACACCGACCTCGCGCAGGATCGCGATCGACAGGTCGCGCATCGCCTGGTACTCGCGGTCGGTCAGCGTCATGGCGGGGGCGACGGTCACCGAATCACCGGTGTGCACGCCGACCGGGTCGACGTTCTCGATCGAGCAGACGATGACGACGTTGTCGCGCCCGTCGCGCATCAACTCGAGTTCGTATTCTTTCCATCCGAGGATGGACTCCTCGATCAGGACGTTCGCGGTCGGTGACGCAGCGAGACCGCCGCCGGCGATACGTTCGAGGTCGGCTTCGTCGTAGGCCATGCCGGAGCCGAGACCGCCCATGGTGAACGACGGCCGGACCACGACGGGGTACCCGAGGTCGGCGACGGTCGCACGTACCTCGTCCATCGTGTAACAGACTGCCGAACGGGCAGATTCGCCGCCGCACTTGGCGACGATGTCCTTGAATTTCTGCCGGTCCTCGCCGCGCTGGATGGCGTCGAAGTCGGCACCGATGAGTTCGACGTCGTACTTGTCGAGGATTCCTTGCTCGGACAACGCGACAGCGGTGTTGAGCGCGGTCTGTCCGCCGAGTGTCGCGAGCACCGCATCGATGGGGGTGCCGTTCGCCGCCTCGGTCGCGAAGACCTTCTCGACGAATTCGGCGGTGATCGGCTCGATGTAGGTCGAGTCGGCGAATTCCGGATCGGTCATGATCGTCGCGGGGTTCGAGTTGACGAGCGAGACCCGCAGGCCTTCCTCGCGCAGCACCCGGCAGGCCTGTGTGCCGGAGTAGTCGAACTCACAAGCCTGACCGATGACGATCGGACCTGAGCCGATGACCAGAACGTGGGAGAGATCGGTACGGCGTGGCATCAGTTCTTCTCTCCCTCGAGCATGCGGGTGAAACGGTCGAACAGGTAGGCGGCGTCATGGGGTCCGGCAGCCGCTTCCGGGTGGTACTGAACGGAGAACGCGGAACCGTCGGCGAGCTTGACGCCCTCGACGGCACCATCGTTGGCGCACGTGTGGCTGACCACCGCACGACCGAACGGGGTGTCGAACTCTTGGCCGGCTTCTCCTTCGAGCGCGAACCCGTGATTCTGTGCGGTGATCGCGATGCGACCGGTCTCGTGCTCGACGACCGGGATGTTGATGCCGCGGTGGCCGAACTTCATCTTGTAGGTGCCCAGCCCCAGCGCGCGGCCGAGGATCTGATTGCCGAAGCAGATCCCGAACAGCGGCAGCCCCTGCCCGAGTACCTCCTTGGTCAGGTGAACCGCCCCGTCGGCGGTGGCCGGGTCACCCGGCCCGTTCGACAGGAATACGCCGTCGGCCTTCAGGTCGAGGATGTCGTGGAGCGTCGCGGTGGACGGCAGCACGTGGACTCGGATACCGCGCTGCGCGAACATGCGCGGCGTGTTGGTCTTGATGCCGAGGTCGATCGCCGCGACAGTGAAGCGCGGTTCACCGTCGGTGGGCTCGACGACGTACCCGCTGGTGGTGCTCACTTCCCCGGCGAGATCGGCGCCGAGCATCGACGGCTGACTCTTCACGCGGTCGACAAGGGTGTCGATGTCGAGGTCGTCGCCCTTCCACACGAGCGCGTCGCCGGAGAACACGCCGGCACGCATCGAACCGCGAGTGCGTAGGTGCCGCACCAGCGCGCGGGTGTCGATCCCCGCGAGTCCCACGACGTTCTGTCGCTCGAGCTCGTCCTGGAGCGAGCCGGTGGCACGCCAGCTCGACGTGCGGCGGGACGGGTCGCGGACCACGAATCCCGCCACCCAGATCTTCGACTCGGCGGACTCGCCGGTCGGGCCGACCGACTCGTTGTCTTCCTGGTTCCAGCCGGTATTGCCGATCTGCGGCGCGGTGGCCACCACGATCTGGCGGTGATAGCTGGGGTCGGTCAGAGTCTCCTGGTATCCGGTCATGCCGGTGCTGAAAACGGCCTCACCGAGAGTCTGGCCGACGGCGCCGAAAGGGACGCCGCGGAATACTCGCCCGTCCTCGAGAACCAACACTGCGGTGCCACCGCCGAATGTTCTGCCGCTCATGCGTTGTCTCCGTTCTGTTCGACCTCACCAGAGCCGGCCGCATGGGCTGAATTCTCGCGTGTCGTGATTGTCGTGATCGTCATCGTCGTTGTGATCGTCACAGTCCTATGAGTTTTCGTTCTCGTCGCGGGTCCAGGCCGGATACACCGACTTGTCATCGCCGCGGAATCCGGTGTCGATCTCGGTGCCCGAGGGCAACTCCCAGCGAATCACCAGGACGCCGTCCTTGGTCATCACCTTCCCCGCCAGTCCCCGTTCGGTTCGGATGGCGCGGATCGAGTCCTGCGGAATCCAGATGGGCGTCTCACCGCTACGCCGCAACAGGATGCCTTCGGTGTAACGGCTCAGTTCCGACTCTGCCCGGTGCCCGAGGTCACCGACCGCGATGCGGTCCTGCCAACTCGGGGCGAGAGTGCTGCCGACGTATAAACCGGTGCTCGGGGCGATCAGTTCGCTGCCGAGATCGTCGGGCAGCGTAGGCAGCTCGCCGACAACGTCGGCCTGTCGTCGGGCGCGACCGCGCCAGCCCTTCCACATGAGCAGGACCAGCACCACCCACAGTGCAGCGAAACCCAGAGTCAGCAGAATGCGGTCCATCAGAGCACTCCTTCGCCGCCGTGACGCGGGAACACCGCACCGTCACGGGCAGTGATGCGCCCGCGCAGCACAGTGGCCGTCACCTTGCCCGGCAACGTCATCGCTTCGTAGGGAGTGTTGTGCGAGATGCTCGCCAGATCGGGCCCGCTGACGGTCCACTCGGTGTCAGGGTCGACGAGCACCACGGTGGCAGGTTCACCGACTTCGAGCGGCCGGCCCTGATCGTCGAGACCGACGATCTGCGCGGGTCGCTCGCTCATCACCTTCGCGACACCGCGCCAGTCGAGAAGGCCCGAGCGCACCATCGTCTCGATCACGATCGACAGGGCCGTCTCCAGCCCCAGCATGCCCGGGCGGGCCTGGGAGAACTCACAGCACTTGTCCTGGTCGGCGTGCGGGGCATGATCGGTGGCCACACAGTCGATGATTCCTGCGGCCAGACCGCGACGGAGCGCTTCCACATCGGAGCGTTCACGCAGCGGCGGGTTGACCTTGTTCACTGCGTCGTAGGTCTCGAGCCTCGAGTCGTCGAGCAGCAGGTGGTGTGGGGTGACCTCGGCGCTGATCGAGATACCCTGCCCGCGAGCCCATTCGACGAGCGCGACCGTGCCCGCTGTGGAAGCGTGGCAGATGTGCACGCGCGCCCCGGCGTCGCGAGCGAGCAGCGCGTCGCGCGCGACAATCGATTCCTCGGCTGCGCGCGGCCAGCCTGTCAGGCCGAGTCGCGCGGCGGTAGGTCCTTCGTGCGCGACCGCACCGACCGTCAGCCGCGGCTCTTCTGCGTGCTGCGCGATGAGCACTCCGAGCGAGCCCGAGTATTCGAGCGCACGCCGCATGATCAGGGGGTCGTAGACGCATTTGCCGTCGTCGGAGAACATCTTGACCTGACCGATGCCCGCGGCCATGGTGCCCATCTCGGCGAGCTGCTTGCCCTCGAGCCCCACGGTCACGGCCCCCACCGGGTGCACGTCGACGAGGCCGCATTCCTGGCCGCGGCGCCACACGTGGTCGGTGATGACCACCGAGTCGGCAACCGGGTCGGTATTGGCCATGGCGAAGACAGCGGTGTAACCGCCGAGCGCGGCTGCGGCCGAGCCCGTCTCGATCGTCTCGGTGTCCTCACGACCGGGTTCACGCAAGTGTGTGTGCAGATCCACGAACCCGGGCAGCAGGATCTGTCCGGTTCCGTCGAGGACGGTCGCGCCGGCGGGCGCTGCGACGGCGGTGCCGATCTCGAGGATCTGTTCGTCGCCGAGCAGGACGTCGACCGGATCCCCTTCGCCGTAGAGCCGGACGTTGCGGATGAGCACCTGCGGCGTCACCGGGGTATCTCCTGTTCCTGAAGGGTGGGTCATGACAGCTCCCCTTCCGCGCCGACGAGCAGCCGGAAGAGCACCGCCATACGAACGTGCACACCGTTGGTGACCTGCTGGAGGACGGCGGTCTGCGGTGCATCGGCGACCGGGAATCCGATCTCCATGCCGCGCAGCATGGGGCCTGGGTGCAGCACCACGGCGTGCTCGGGCAGCATCGCGGCACGTCGGGCGTTGAGTCCGTAGCGGATCGAGTACTCGCGTGCGGACGGAAAGAACCCGCCGTTCATGCGTTCGGCCTGCACGCGCAGCATCATGACCGCGTCGAGTGCCGGCAGTTCGGCGTCGAGCGAGTCCGCGACGGTCACCGGCCACGTTTCGACCCCGACCGGCAGCAGCGTGCGCGGGGCGACGAGCACGACCTCCGCACCGAGCATGCTCAACAGCAGCGCATTCGATCGGGCGACGCGGCTGTGCAGGACGTCGCCGACGATCGCGACGCGGCGGCCCTCGACCGAGCCGAGCCGCTGACGGATCGTCAGAGCGTCGAGCAGCGCCTGGGTGGGGTGTTCGTGGGTGCCGTCACCGGCATTGATCACTGCCGGACCCGATCCGGATTCGTTGGTCCACTCCGCAATGCGGTGCGCAGCACCGGATGCGGGATGCCGGACGATCAGGGCGTCCGCGCCGGCAGCGTGCAGTGTCAAGGCGGTGTCGCGCAGCGACTCGCCCTTTGCCACCGACGAACTCGATGCGGACACGTTGATCACGTCCGCGCTCATCCATTTTCCGGCGACCTCGAAGGAGACGCGCGTACGGGTGGAATTCTCGAAGAACACGGTCATGACGGTGCGGCCCCGCAGCGTAGGCAGTTTGCGGACCTCACGGCCGAGCAGTGCCTGTTCGAAGCGTTCGGCGTCGTCGAGAAGCTCGGTCGCGGAGTCCCGGGTCAGGTCCGCGATGGAAAGCAGGTGCTTCACGAGGTCTTGCCTCCCGAGATTTCCACGGCATCGCGGCCGTCCTGTTCGTCGAGCAGCACGCGGACGTCTTCGGTGCGCGCGGTCGGGACGTTCTTCCCGACGTAGTCGGCGCGCAGCGGCAGTTCACGATGTCCGCGGTCGACGAGGACAGCCAGCTGCACGGCGTCGGGCCGACCGAGGTCGCGTAACGCATCGAGGGCAGCGCGCACCGAACGTCCGGAGAAGAGCACGTCGTCGACGAGGACGACGAGAGTGTGGTCGACGCCGCCTTCGGGCACAGAAGTGCGTTCGAGGGGACGGTGCGGTTTGGTGCGCAGGTCGTCGCGGTAGAGGGTGATGTCGAGTGATCCCACGGGGACACGCACACCGGAGAAGTCTTCGATACGGTCTGCGAGGCGGTGTGCCAGTGTGATGCCCCGGGTCGGGATCCCGAGCAGGACGACGCGGGGTGCGCGGTCGTCGGAGGCATCCAGTGCGGTCTTCTCGATGATCTGATGCGCGATGCGCGCGATGGTCCGGCTGACATCAGCGGCGGACAACAGTTCGCGGGCCTGCGCGGACACGTCGGGTGTCGACTCGGGTGAAGCTGTGGACCTGTCCTCGGACATGGCCATGCAGCGACCTCCTTCTCCGCCTCACTGGACGGGTCGTTAAAGGATGCCTGACGGTCAATCAGCCTATCAGCGGCCCGGCAGCACCCGGCCCCGGTTCCCGGGTGAAGCTCAACACAGCCACTGCAGCAACGTCGGCCGCCGACACATGAGGAAAACGTGTGAGCGGGCCCGCCAGAAGACCCGGACGAACCCGCTCACACGGAACAGCTGAGGAGGCCCGTCAGGACCGGTCGACGCCTGTCGAGTCCCCGCCGGAGCCCGCTTCCTCGGTGGCCGGACGGGCCGACGTGGCCGCAGCCGCCGCACGCACCTGGTCCGCGAGGGTCACGATCTGGCCGAGCACACCGTTGATGAAGGCCGGCGAGTCGTCGGTCGAGAGCTGCTTGGCCAGCTCGACGGCCTCGTCGACGGCTACTACCGGCGGCACATCCGCGGTGTGGAACAGCTCCCAGACCGACAACCGCAGGATCGCGCGATCCACGGCAGGCAGACGATCGAGAGTCCACTCGTGCAGATGATCGGCAATCGTGCGGTCGATCTCGTCGAGGTGCTCGGCGACCCCGCGAATGATTGTCTGCGCATATGGCGGCACCGGCGCAACCTGGTCGTCGCGGACTGCGAGCGCGACCCGATCGGCCGCGAGGTCGACGGGGTGAGTGTCGCGGGCTTCCGCCTCGAACAAAAGGTCGACGGCGCGTTTACGCGCCTTGTGACGAGCCCCGAGTTTCTTCTGGGTACCGGACACTCAGGAGTTCACTCGTCCCAGGTAGTTCCCGTCGCGGGAGTCGACCTTGAGCTTGTCACCGGTGTTGATGAACAACGGGACCTGGATCTCGGCGCCGGTCTCGAGAGTCGCGGGCTTGGTGCCGCCGGTGGAGCGGTCACCCTGCAGGCCGGGATCGGTGTGCTTCACGACGAGCTCGATCGTGACGGGAAGCTCGACGAACAACGGCAGATCCTCGTGTGTCGCCACCTGGACGGGCATGTTCTCGAGCAGGAACTTCGCGGCATCGCCGAGCAGTTCGGGCGTAATCGAGATCTGGTCGTAGGTCTCGCCGTCCATGAAGACGTAATCGGTGCCATCGTTGTACAGGTAGGTCATGTCGCGGCGGTCGACCGTGGCGGTCTCGACCTTGACACCGGCGTTCCACGTCTTGTCGACAGTCTTGCCCGACGTCACATTCTTGAGCTTCGTGCGCACGAATGCGGGGCCCTTGCCCGGCTTGACATGCTGGAACTCGATGATCTGCCAGAGCTGGCCTTCGATCTTCAGAACGAGACCGTTCTTGAAATCACTGGTGTCAGCCACTTATTTCGCGTCTCCTAGAGTCGGGGGGACCGCCCTTACACGACGGTCAATGTCTTGGCGGTGAGCGTCAACAGCTCCGGAGACTGCTCGCGCACCACGAGCGTGTCCTCGATCCGCACGCCTCCGCGCCCCGGGAAGTACACACCCGGCTCGACGGTCACCGCCGCACCGGCGACAAGTGTACCGGTCGCGGCGGCACCGATTCCCGGCGCTTCATGGATCTCGAGGCCGACACCGTGCCCGAGACCGTGCAGGAACAACTGCGCGTGGCCGGCCGCGGCAATGACCGAGCGGGCCGCCGCGTCCACAGCAGCACACTCGATACCCGGTGCGAGAGCTTCGCGACCTGCGCGTTGGGCCCGCAGGACCACGTCGTAGACATCCCGCTGCCAGTCGGCCGCACGGTCGAGGATGTAGGTGCGGGTCATGTCGGAGTGATACCCGCCCACCTGCGCGCCGAAGTCGAATTTGACGAAGTCTCCGGACGCGAGGATCGCACCGGTCGGGCGATGGTGCGGTACCGCAGAATTGGCGCCGGCCGCGACGATCGTCTCGAATGAGATGCCGTCGGCTCCGTGCTCGAGCATGCGCCATTCGAGGTCGCGCGCGACCTCCTTCTCGGTGCGGCCGGGCCGCAAGCCCCCGGCGTCGATCAGATCGGCAAGCGCCCGATCCGCGGCACCGCACGCCTGCCGGAGCAGGTCGATCTCGTGTTCGTCCTTGATCATGCGCAGCTGCTCGACGAGGCGGGGCGCGGCAACGAAGGAGACGGCAGCGTCGAGGCCATCCCATTCGGCACGGTCGTCGACGGTCACGATATGGCTTTCGAAACCCCAGGACCGGTTCGGTCCCCGCCCTGCGGCACCCACCAGGTGGACTGCCGACGCGCGGGCGATCTCGGCGCGCAGATCGGGGACCTGTTCGGCCACCTGGGACAGGTAGCGTCCGTCGGTGCAGATCAGGGTACGAGACTCGTCGGCGTCCTCATCGGTCGACACGAGCAGGGCTGCGTTGGATCCGGTGAATCCGGTCAAATACCGGATATTGAGCAGATCGGTGACCAGCATGGCGTCGAGGCCACGTTCGGCCAGGAGGCCGCGCAGCGCCGCGCGGCGGGAAACATGATCGGCAGACATGGTGGTCAACCTACCGCGCAGAGGGAATGTGGGCCCTGCCACACTTCTGCTGCGGCAGGCGTTACCCTCGGGTACATGAACTCCTGGTTACTTCGCGGGCTCGGGCTCGCCGTGGTCCACGTCGTCGTGCGTGTCCTGCTCGGTGCCGCACTGATCCAGTGGCCCCTGCAGGGTTCGGTCCTGCGGTGGGCCGGACTGGTCGTGGTCATTCTTGCGGCGGTGGCATGGGCCGGTCTCGACGGGATTCGCGACCGTCGCGCTCACCCGGACCCGGACGACGGCGACGATCTGACGATGCGGTGGCTCGCCGCAGGCGCGGTCACCGGCCTCGCCGGCGGCTTCGTCACCTGGCTGGTCGACACCATCACCGCGATTCCGGTGGGGGTGAAGTCGCTGTTCTTCGAACTGACTTCCGGTGCCGCATTCACCGTGCTGCTGGTGTTCCTCCCGGCGATGGTCGCGGTCGGAGTCGGACGGTACCTGGTCCGGCACGACAAGCCGGCAGACGACGACTGGTCCGAACATTCGAACCGTCCGGAGCGCGAGCACGCGATGGCCGCACAGGGTGCCTCCACGGCAGATTCGACCCGCGATACCGCCGCGACGGAAGCCTGGCGCAATGAGGAGGCACCGACAGAGGTGTTCCCGGCGGTCGACCCGGGCCGCAACCGCGACTCCTGATGCACCAACCCTTCCCTGAACAACCCTATCGTTCCCCATTGATCCGCGTGATGCGGAACGATAGGGTTGTTTCATGCCTGACGTGCTGTATTCGGTGGATCAAGTGGCGGAGCGCCTAGGACTACATGTGCGCACCGTCCGCAACTACGTGCGCGAGGGAAAACTCCCAGCGGTGCGCATCGGCAAGCAGTATCGAATCGCCCGCGAAGATCTCGAGGCGTTCACCGGCCGCTCCGCTCCACCACCGCTCCGCGAGCGCACCGTGACCGAGCGGCACAGTGAAGTGTCGAGCATCGTCGAGATCGATGCCGTCGACCCCCACACCGCCTATCGTCTCAGCACGCTCCTCACAGCGTCGGTGGCCCAGCGCGACGACGGCCCGGCATTGCGCCTCGACACGGTCTACGACGAACAGCGCAGGCGCATGAAGGTCGTCATTCTCGGAGGCCTCGCCGACACCGCACGCCTGCTCGAATCCGTCGAGGCGGTGCTCGACTCGTGAGTACCATCTACCGATCCGAAGCCGGTGGACGCCGGATCATGCAGCGCTACCGCGAACAACTCAGCGCGTGGCCCGTACCCGCCGAGCACCTGCGCCTCGACACGCGACAAGGCGAAACCTTCGCCCTCGCATCCGGTCACCTCGATGCACCACCCGTGCTGTTGTTGCACGGATCCGGTGCGAATTCGTCGACATGGCGGGAAGATATTGCGTCCTGGTCCAGGAGTTTCCGTGTGTTCGCGGTCGACATGGTCGGCGAGCCCGGCCTGAGTGCCCCGTCCCGCCCCCGCCTCGACACCGAGGATGTCTCTCTGTGGCTCGACGATGTCCTCGACGGACTCGGCCTCGCCGCAACCGCGCTGATAGGAATGTCGCTCGGCGGGTGGAGCGCGCTCGACTACACCCTCCGCCGACCGGAGCGGGTCGCCCGGCTGGCACTGCTGTGCCCGGGCGGAATCGGACGGCAAACCACCGGACGCGTGGCGCTGACCGCAGCGCTGAGTCTGTTCGGGCAATCGGGTCGACGCCGGTCCGCTGCGCGGATGACCGGACTCGACCCGAACGATCCCGTCGTCGACGAGATCCTCGCCACCTTCTCGACCTTCCGGCCCCGCACCGAGCGACTCCCGATTTTCGACGACGCTGCGCTGGCCGGCATCCGTGTACCGGTGCTCGCCCTCGTCGGCGACCGCGACCTCATGTTCGACTCCGCCGACACCGCGACACGACTCGAACGCGCCCTGCCCACCGCACGCGTACACGTCCTGTCCGGTGTCGGACACGCGATCCTCGGCCAGACCGACACGATTCTCGAATTCCTGCAGGAGCCCTGACCGCGCTCAGTTTCGCACTTGCCCGTAGTCAGTACAGCCAGAACCGCTGACCGAGGAGAGACCATGTCCGAAATGCTCGACCTGTCCCCTGCCGCGGACCGGATGGCCGATGTCCTCGAGAACATCGACGACGATCACCTGGATCGGCCTACTCCATGCGACGGAATGCCGGTCCGGGTTCTCGTCGACCACGTGCTGGGCCTGTCCCTCGCGTTCGAGGCCGCCGCACGTAAGGATTTCGGTGCTCTTACCGACAGCACGCCGTCGCCCGGCACGGACGAGCTCCCCACCGACTGGCGGGCACTCGGTCGCGAGCGTCTCGACGCGCTCCGGCAGGCATGGCGGGACCCTGCCGCGTGGTCGGGCCCCACCCGAGCCGGCGGCCTCGACCTACCCGGCTACATCGCGGGACTCGTCGCACTCGACGAACTCGTCGTACACGGCTGGGATCTCGCCGTCGCCACGGGCCGCTCGTACTCGTGCACGCCGTTCGAGATCGCCGCGTGCACAGCCTTCGCCGAGTCGATCACCGACGAGCAGCGCGACGCCGGTGGCCTGTTCGGTCCTGCGGTACCTGTTGCGGATCGCGCCTCGGATCTCGATCGGTTGATCGGACTCACCGGCCGCGACCCGGCGTGGTCGCCTGACGGAAGCTGACGAACTACAGCAGAACTGTGCCTGCGTCGGCCGTGCCCTGCCGAGCCACCTCGGAATAGGCGGCGGCCAGCAGCGACGGATCCGGACCCTCGAGCCGACCCGGCTTCGCAAGTCCGTCGAGCACCACGAACCGCAGCAGGCCTGCGCGGTTCTTCTTGTCGGTCTGCATGCCCGCAAGCAGATCACCGAACGCATCCGACGCATACGTCGTGGGCAGACCCACCGATTCGAGGATTACGCGGTGCCGCTCGGCAGTAGCGTCGTCGAGACGCCCCGCGAGCCTGCCCAACTCCGCGGCGAACACCAGACCGACCGACACCGCCGCGCCATGGCGCCACTTGTACCGCTCGCGTCGTTCGATGGCGTGACCGAGTGTGTGGCCATAGTTGAGAATCTCGCGCAGACTCGATTCCTTGAGATCTGCCGCCACAACCTTCGCTTTGACCTCGACCGACCGTCGAATCAACTCGGGCAGGACGGCCCCGGCCGGGTCGAGTGCGACCTCCGGATTCTCCTCGATCAATTCGAGGATCACCGGATCGGCGATGAATCCGGTCTTGATGACCTCGGCCAGCCCCGCGATGATCTCATTGCGCGGTACCGTCTCGAGGGTCGCGAGGTCGACGAACACCGCCGACGGCTCGTGGAACGACCCCACAAGATTCTTGCCCGCCTCGGTGTTGATGCCGGTCTTACCGCCCACAGCCGCATCGACCATGGCGAGCAGCGTCGTCGGAATGTGGTAAACCCTCACACCGCGCATCCAGGTTGCGGCCACGAAACCCGCGAGGTCGGTGGCGGCGCCACCGCCGAGGCCGACGATCGCATCCGAACGCGTGAGGCCGATTTTTCCGAGCACCTCCCAGCAGAAACCGGCAACGGCGAGTTCCTTGCCGTCCTCGGCATCCGGGATCTCGATGCGATGCGCGTCGATCCCTGTCTCCGCAAGCGCTTCCCGCACCGCTTCCGCGGTGGCGGCCAACGTCGGCTGATGGAAGATCGCGACAGTGCGAGTGCCCGCGAGGGTCTCGACGACATCGCCGAGCAGTCCACGTCCGATGACAACCGGGTAAGGCTGGGAGGTTTCGACGTCGATGCGTACCGGTTCGGTCACGGTGTGCTGCTCCGATTCTCTTCGCTGGTCATGATGTTCGAGTTCTCCTGCGCCGAATCGAGTTTGGCGAGCACCTGCTGGACGACGCGACCTGGGCTGCGGCCATCGGTGCGCACCCGGATCGTCGCCGACTTCCGGTAGAGCGGCCGCCGCCTCCGCATCAGATCGCGGTACTTCTGCGCAGGATCCCCGCCGTTGAGCAGAGGCCGGGTGGTGTTCGTCCCGGTCCGGCGCAAGCCTTCCGCGACACTGAGTTCGAGGTAGACCACCGTGTGTCCTGCCAGCAGCTCACGGGTCCGATCCGACAGGATCGCCCCCCCACCGAGTGACACCACCCCGTCGTGCGAGGCAAGAGCCGATGCGACGACCTGCTCCTCGATCCGGCGGAACTCCGGTTCTCCGTCCTCGGTGAAGATCTCGGGAATCGTCCGTCCCGTAACGCGCTCGATCTCGACATCGGTGTCGAGCAACGGCACATCGAGCGCCTGGGCGACCCGTCGCCCGATGGTGGATTTCCCGGCCCCCGGGGGTCCGATCAGGACTGCACGCGGCACCATGGCTGTCACCGCGGCGGGCGCGCCGCGATCCCCTTCACGTAATGGTCGACGTTGCTCACTGTCTCGGCAAGCGAGTCGCCACCGAACTTCTCGAGCGCTGCCTGGGCGACGACGAGTGCCACCATCGCTTCGGCTACCACACCCGCTGCCGGCACCGCGCACACGTCCGAGCGCTGGTGGATCGCGACGGCTTCTTCACCTGTGCTCATGTCGATCGTGGACAACGCACGCGGCACCGTCGAGATCGGCTTCATCGCCGCACGAACGCGCAGCGCCTCACCGTTGGTCATGCCACCTTCGAGACCACCGGCGCGGTTCGTCGATCGGACCACCCCATCCGGCCCCGGCACCATCTCGTCGTGGGCAGCGCTGCCGCGGCGACGCGCGGTTTCGAAGCCGTCACCGACTTCGACGCCCTTGATCGCTTGAATACCCATCAAGGCAGCGGCGAGGCGTGCATCGAGACGCTCGGCGCCACTGACGAACGAGCCGAGACCCACCGGCAGACCATGCACCACGACCTCGACAACACCGCCGAGAGTGTCGCCGTCGCGCTTGGCTGCCTCGATCTCGTTGATCATCGACTCTTCCGCCGCCTTGTCGAAGGCGCGAACGGGACTCGCGTCGATCGCCCCGAGGTCTGCAGCCGACGGCCCCGGGCCCACATACGGATCAGAGGCTCCGATCGAGATGACGTGCGAGACGACTTCGGCCCCGAACACCTGGCGCAGGAAGTTGCGGGCCACTGTTCCGGCGGCGACGCGCGCCGCGGTCTCACGCGCGCTCGCGCGTTCGAGCACTGGGCGTGCGTCGTCGAATCCGTACTTGAGCATGCCCGAATAGTCGGCGTGACCGGGGCGGGGACGGGTCAGCGGGGCGTTGCGCGCCTGCCCGGCGAGCAGTTCCGGGTCGACCGGATCGGCAGCCATGATGGTCTCCCACTTGGGCCACTCGGTGTTGCCGATCTCAACGGCGACGGGGCCACCGAGTGTGCGTCCGTGCCGGACACCTCCGATGATGGTGACCTTGTCGGCCTCGAACTTCATGCGCGCGCCACGTCCGTAACCGAGTCGTCGCCGCGCAAGCTGCTCCGAGATGTCGTTCGATGTCACCTCGACACCAGCAACCATGCCCTCGAGCATCGCGACGAGGGCGGGACCATGGGATTCTCCGGCAGTTATCCAGCGCAGCACGCGTCCATCCTTCCATGGTCACCGGGCGAGCTGTGACGCCACCCTGTTGACGTCCTCCCGGCCGAGAACAACCGGGATTCCTACCGCAGCGCTACACGCCACCTCGGTGGGTTCCTGTTTCATCGAGCCACGCTCCCCGCTAAGCAGGAAGACCTACCATCTCTCCACAGGCGTTTCGCCCCTCCGCCCGTCCAGCGGCGAGGATATTTCGTGCTGCATTGACATCGCGATCGTGGACCACACCACACCCCCGACAGGTCCACTCCCGCACCGACAACGGCTTCGATCCGTCGACCCGCCCGCACGCCGAGCACAGCTGCGACGACGGAAACCACCGATCCACCTTCACCAACACCCGCCCATACCGGGCGGCCTTCTCCTCCAACAACCGGGTGAACATGCCCCACCCGGCATCGTGCACCGACTTCGCCAACCGCGTCCGTGCCACACCCTTCACGCACAGATCCTCGACGAACACCACTTGATTCTCGCGGACGATCATCGTGGAGTGTGTGTGCGCCCACTCGCTGCGGGCATCGGCCACCCTCGCGTGAGCTCTGACGACCTCGAGGCGGGCCTTTGCCCGGTTCTTGCTGCCCTTCTCCTTGCGAGACAGATTCTGCTGCGCCCTGCGGAGTCTGCGTTCGGCGCGTCGGAAGAACCTCGGGGACTCGATGACCTTCCCGTCCGAGAGCACCGCGACCGTGGCGAGCCCGAGGTCGATCCCCACCTCGGTGTCGCACTCCGAGAGCGGCTCGTCGGTGGTCTCCACCACGAACGACACGAAATAGCGGCCCGCCGCATCCTTGATGATCGACACACTCGACGGTTCCGACGGCAACTCCCCTGACCAGGCGACTTTCAGCTCGCCCACCTTCGCGATATACAGCCTCTGGTTGCCTCGGATACCGAACCCGTTCCGGGTCAGCCGGATCGACTGCCGAGTGCCCTTGCGAGACCGGAACCGCGGAGCCCCCACCCTGCGACCCTTGCGCTTCCCGGACAGCGACTCGAACCAATTCCGATACGCGCGACGCGCGTCCTGACAGGCTTGGACCAACACCACCGACGCCACCTCGGACAGCCACACCCGCTGCGGAGTCTTCTTCGCCTCGGTGACCACCCGTTTCTGCACGGCGGTGTCCGAGATCTTCACCCCGGCCGCATACGCGTCCTGCCGGGCGCGCAACGCATCGTTGAACACCACCCGCGCGCATCCGAACGACCGGGCCAGCATGTCCTGCTGGCCAGGCGTCGGGTAGACGCGGTACTGGTATCTGAGTTGCACGCCCGCACCGTACAAGCGACCACCGACACACACCGCTCGAGGGATCGGCTGTCCCGGCCGTGAACGACCGGACTTGCGCCGAAGACAGTGCGGTCAACCGGCGGACAGCACTGCCAGCATCGTCGCGACACACATCGACGGACCGTGCGGCACCACCGTCGACCCGGACGATCGCTCACCCGACGAGACCCGGCCGAGACGCCGGCACAGAAGGACAACCGACCCGACGACGGCGGTCAGCAACGGCGGGAGCAGCAGCGCGATCATCCAGGCCTGCGCTCCGGCGACCCCCGCGGCGGCGCCTAATCCGATCGCGAGTTTGACATCGCCGGCCCCCAACGAGCGTGGGGACAGCAGATGTGCGGTGAGCATCACCCCGGTCAGCAGGGCCGCGCCGACGACCGCGGCGCGTCCGTGTCCCGCACAGGCCCCGATCGACACGACCGCCAGTCCCCCACCGAGGGTGAGCACGTTGGGAAGCCGTCGCACCAGCAGATCGACCCCACTGCAGCTCACGCACCACCACATCAACAATGCGAGCGCAGCCGCCGCAGGCCACGTCGCCGCGGTGGCGAGGGCGCCGCCGGTGGCGCACGCGATCTCGCATGCGCCGCGCCACGGCTCGGCTCCGGACAGTCGCGTCGTGAGCGTCCGCACACTCACGCCCACCACCGCTCCGATCAGCGCCATCACCACCGCTCCGAGGAACGGGATTACGGGAGTCACGACGGTGGGGATCACGCGTCACAGCATCGCCCGACCACGAAGGCCATGGGAGACGCCGGCACCGGAATCGCCCGATCTGTGGATCGATGTGCCTCCTGTGGACAACTCGGCGTGTAAGCATGGGCAGGTCGGTCGTCCGGGGTAGGAGGGAGCGTCACTGATGCAGGTGGCAGAGCTACTCGAGCACGTGGGCTCCGCGATCGATGTCGTCGGGGTCGCATGCATCGTTCTCGGCGCGGCAGTGTCCACGTGGATCGCGCTGGATTCGTGGCGACGCCGGACCGGCGCGAAGATCTACGAGCCGTACCGCCGAAATCTCGGTCGGTCGATCCTGCTCGGACTCGAGTTCCTGGTCGCGGCCGACATCATCAAGACCGTCGCGGTGACGCCCACGTTCACTTCGGTCGGCGTGCTCGCGATCATCGTACTCATCCGGACCTTCCTGAGCTGGTCTCTTCAACTCGAGATCGAAGGTCGATGGCCGTGGCAGAAAGAAACGGACCCCGCCGCTACCGCGGGCTGAGCGCATTCCGATGTCGGCGGTTCGCCACAGCTGATGGATGCGCGGACAACCGGTCTCGGAAATCTTTCCGATTCGCTAGGAGAGCCCGAGGGCCGCGGCCATCGCTTCCTTCGGCGCGGGACGACCCGTGAACTGTTCCACCTGACCGAATGCCTGATGCAGCAGCATCGACAGGCCGGACACGACGACACTGCCGCGCGAGCGCGCGGCCGCACCGAGCGGAGTCGGCCACGGGTCGTAGATCGCGTCGAGAATGAACGGCGCCCGCGCCAGCACATCGGCGTATGACGCTGCCGCCGCGGCGGGCACCGTCGAGACCAGTGCGCCTGACGCCGCACACACCTCACCGAGCGCCGGATCGTCGAACGACACCCACCGCGGCGTGACCCCCACGGACTCGGCGCAGTCGAAGGTTTCGGCTGCACGCTGCTCCGAGCGCGCCACGATGGTCACCTCGCGGACACCCAGGTCTGCGAGGCCGGCGATAGCGGGACGGGAGGTGCCGCCGTTACCGACTACCACAGCGGAACGGCCCGTCAGATCGGTCACTCCGATGGTTCCGAGCGCACCACTGACACCGTCGATATCGGTGCAGTCGGCGCGCCAGCCACCGTCGGTGCGGACAAGCGTATTCGCCGAACCGATCACGATGGCACGCTCCGTGCGTTCCGTCGCGAGTTCGAGTGCGGCGAACTTACCCGGCATGGTGACGGACAGACCGACCCATTCGTCACCGAGTCCGGACACGAGGTCCGGTAGCTGCTCAGCTGTGCATTCGATGCGCTCATAGGTCCAGTCGACAAGTCCGAGCGCCCGATATGCGGCGAGGTGCAGCAGCGGAGACTTCGAATGCCCGATCGGGCTGCCGAGTACGGCCGCCTTCCGGACCGTGTTCGTGTTGTCATCTGCCACTGTCGAGAATTCCGCTTTCGAGAGCCAACTGGGTATTGACGAGGTGTTCCTCATAGGTGTCGGCGAACAGGGTGGTTCCCTGGTCGTCGATCGTGACGAAGTAGGTCCACTCGCCCGGTTCCGGGTTCTCCACGGCCTGCAAGGCACCGATGCTCGGCGACGAAATCGGGGTAGCAGGCAGACCTACGCTCGCATAGGTGTTCCACGGCGTCACGCGTGCACGGTCCGCATCGGTGGTCGCGAGTTCGGTCTCATCGAGCGCATAGTTGACCGTCGAGTCGAACTGCAGCATCTGGTCGATCTCGAGGCGGTTGAGGATCACCCGTGCGACCCGCGCGAAATCGTCGGGCATGGCTTCACGCTCGACCAGGGACGCGGCGACGAGCAATTCGTACGGGGTCAGGCCCACCTTCGGCGCAGCGGCAGAGATTCCCGTCTCGTCGTATCGTGCGGCGCTGCCGGTCACGAGTGTCCGCAATACCTCTCCGGGCTCGGCCGAAGGGTCGAAATCCCAGCTACCCGCAGCGATGAGGCCTTCGAGCTGACGCTCACGATCCGGCACCTGCGCAACGGCGTCGCGCGCCCATGCCGGGACCCCGAGCGCGTCCAGATCGGCGCTGGCGCCGGCTGCGACGAGTTCCTCGTAGGTCAGGCATTGTGTGACACCGGCATCGTCGTAGCAGCTTGCTTCTGCGATGAGGGTGTAGATGCCCTTGCGAACGGCGCCGGTGTTGACGTCTCGGATGTCGTGAAGCTGGCGGCCTTCCGAGATCACGAGCGCGCCCACCCGGCTCTCCGGGGAGACGAAGGCGGTGACTGCGTCGACACCGGAGATATTGGTGGGGATTGCATAGAAGCCGGGGTGCACAGCGTTCATACCTGCGTTCTGCACCGCAGCGTTGTAGAACGCGCCCGCACTGGCGGTCACGCCTTTGTCAGCGACTTCACTGCTGATCTCCGTCGCGGTTTCGCCCGCATGGACCTGCACGATGGCGACCGGCCCGGGAGGACCGGCGAAATCGGGCGGCAACCCCGGGCCCATGAATCGGTCGTAGGCGAAGTAGCCCCCTCCCACCACCACGATGAGAAGCAGCACAGCGGCCAGGGAGCCGACTACCTTACCTCGCCTGCGACGCTTTGCCGATGCGCTGGACTCGGCGCGCTGCTCCGTCGTGGCGCCGACGACGGCCGGGGCTGCGCGCTCGTCGTCCCACGAATCGGCATCCATGTCGTCGTGGACAGGTATTGCGGCGATGGTCTCGGTCCGATCGAATACACCGGGCTCGTCGTACTCTGCGCCGTCGTAATAATCGTCTTCTCGACGTTGGGCGTATGAGTAGCCACCGACGTACTCGTCGTCGTGACGAGCCCCTCCGCGTTCGTCCTCGAACCCCGCTTGTCGGTGCGGCGGGGGGCCGTCGAACACGCCCTCATCGAAATGCAGGATGTTGGTCGGATCGTCGTCCGGGTGCCGACCGTCAGCGGGTCGGTTCTGGCCGTATTCTTCGCGCCGCGGCGCCGGGTCGGGGCCAGGCGGGGTGTAGCGACCTGCGGTGTCGTAGGTTCCGGCGTAGGGGTCGCTGAACATACCGCCATGCCGAGTATCGGGAGTGTCGTCGCCGTACCGTCCGTCCCGGCTCACCGGCCGCTCCCCTGGTCCCCGTCTGCCACGTTCAATGCTGCACTCCGCTCGTCCAACCAACCTTGCAAGATGGCGACGGCCGCGGCCTGGTCGATCACGGGCCGCGCGCCGCGCGCGCTGACTCCACTGTCGCGAAGCGCACGCGCCGCAGTGACCGTGGTGAAGCGTTCATCGGCCATCCGAACGGGAACCTCGGGAATCTCCCGACGAAGTCGACGTGCGAACGAACTCGCCAGCTTCGCGGCCTTCCCCGGCTCGCCGCGCAGGGTCTGCGGCAGCCCGACGATAACCTCAACCGCCTCGTATTCCATAACAATCTGGACAATGCGCCGGATATCGGGCGCGTCGGGGCCGCGCTCCTTGGACCTCGGCACAGTCTCGACCGGGGTGGCGAGGATACAGTCGGGGTCGCATGACGCCACTCCGATCCGCACACTGCCGACATCGATGGCGATACGACGGCCCCGGCCCGGATCATCCGAACCGGGACGATCAGGGCCGGGTAGCTCGGCCACGATCAGCCGGCCAGCTCGCGCGCTCGGCCACGGAACGCGTCGAGCGCCGCATCGATACCCGATGCGTCCGAGCCCTGGCCCTGGGCCATGTCGGGTTTTCCGCCCCCGCGACCACCGATCGCCGGGCCGAAGCTCGACACGAGGTCGCCGGCTTTGATGCCCTTGTCCCGCGCAGCGTCGTTGGTTGCCACGACGAACGGCACCTTGCCATCGGCGCTGCCGAGCAGCAGCACCACGGCCGGGTCGCTGCCGAGCCGCCCGCGGATGTCCGACACCAGGGTGCGCAGGGCAGCGCCGGATACACCTTCCGGTGCTCGGCCCGCGACGACGAGCACATCACCGATGCGTTCCGCTTTGTCGGCGAACGAACCTGCTGCCGCGGCCACGTTCGCGGCACGGGTCTTCTCGAGTTCCTTCTCGGCGACCTTGAGTCGTTCGAGAAGCGACTCGACTCGTCCAGGAACCTCTTCGGAGGGCACCTTGAGGGTCGACGACAGGCCCGCGAGCAACGCGCGTTCCTTCGCCAGGTGCCGGTAGGAGTCGAGGCCGACGTAGGCCTCCACCCGGCGCACGCCCGAGCCGACGGACTGTTCTCCAAGCAGTGTGACCGTGCCGACGTGCGACGAGTGCTGCACGTGCGTGCCGCCGCACAGTTCCATCGAGAACGGCCCGCCCATCTCCACGACACGCACTTCGTCGCCGTAATTCTCACCGAAAAGCGCCATCGCGCCCATCTTCTTGGCCTTGTCCAGATCGGTGACGAACGTGTTGACCGGGTAGTTCGCAGCGACAGCCTCGTTGGTGACGGTTTCGATGTCCTGCTTCTGCTGTTCGGACAGCGCTCCCGGCCACGAGAAGTCGAAACGCAGGTATCCGGGCTTGTTGAGCGAACCGGCCTGCACGGCGTTCGGGCCGAGGACCTCCCGCAGCGCCGCGTGCACCAGGTGGGTGCCCGAGTGCCCCTGCGTGGCACCCTTACGCCATTCCGGATCGACCTGAACGAGAACAGCGTCGCCTTCGACGACCTGACCCTCGAGCACTTTGACCTTGTGCACCCACAACTGCTTGGCGATCTTCTGCACGTCGTTGACCTTCACGCGCAGACCGGTTGCGGTGATGGTGCCCACATCGGCGATCTGACCGCCGGATTCGGCATACAGCGGGCTGCGGTCCAGGATCAGTTCGACGTCCTGGCCGGCGCTCGCGGCGTGCAGGCGCTCACCTCCGGTGATGACGGCCAGAACGTGCGCCTCCGACACGAGTTCGTTGAAGCCGGTGAACTCGGTGGGGCCGCGGTCGAGCAGTTCCTTGTAGATCGTCAGGTCGGCGTGAGCGTGCTTGCGCGCGCGGGCATCGTCCTTCGCGCGCTGCCGTTGCTCGGCCATGAGCGACCGGAAGCCGTCCTCGTCGACGGTGAGTCCTGCTTCGGACGCCATCTCGAGGGTCAGGTCGATCGGGAACCCGTAGGTGTCGTGCAATGCGAAGGCCTCGGAACCGCCGAGCACGGTCTTGCCCTGCGCCTTCACCGACTCGACGGCACCTTCGAACAGTTTGCTGCCGGTACCGAGGGTCTTGAGGAACGCCGTCTCCTCGCCGACAGCCACGGTCTCGATGCGCGCGAAGTCGGTGGCCAACTCGGGGTACGACGGGGCCATCGTGTCGCGGACGACAGCCATGAACTCGGCCATCGTGGGCTGCTCGGCGCCGAGCAGACGAGCCGATCGGACGATGCGGCGCAGCAGTCGGCGCAGAACGTAGCCGCGGCCGTCGTTGCCGGGGTTGACGCCGTCGACGATGAGCATCGCAGCGGTGCGCGCGTGGTCGGCGATCACACGGAATCGCACGTCGGAACTGTGGTCGGCGCCGTAACGGCTTCCGGTCAGTTCCTGAGCCTTGTCGATGACCGGCCGCAACAGGTCCGTCTCGTAGACGTTCTCGACACCTTGCAGCAGGAAGGCAACACGCTCGACGCCCATACCCGTATCGATGTTCTTCTTCGGCAGCGGGCCGAGGATCTCGAAGTCTTCCTTGCTGGAGCCCTCGCCACGCTCGTTCTGCATGAACACGAGGTTCCAGATCTCGATGTAGCGGTCCTCGTCGGCCTCCGGGCCGCCTTCGACGCCGTAGTCGGGCCCGCGATCGTAGAAGATCTCCGAGCACGGGCCGCACGGGCCGGGGATACCCATCGACCAGTAGTTGTCCTTCATGCCGCGACGCTGAATCCGTTCGGCCGGGACACCGATCTTGTCGTGCCAGATCGAGTACGCTTCATCGTCGTCGAGGTAGACCGTGGCCCAGAGCTTTTCCGGATCGATGCCGTATCCGCCCTCGCCGACGGAATCGGTGAGCAGCGACCACGCGTGTGTGATGGCGTCTTCCTTGAAGTAGTCGCCGAACGAGAAGTTGCCGGCCATCTGGAAAAAGGTGTTGTGCCGGGTGGTGATCCCCACCTCCTCGATATCGAGGGTGCGCACACACTTCTGCACCGAAGTGGCCCGCGAGTAGGGCGGGGTCTGCTGCCCGAGGAAGAACGGCACGAAGGGGACCATGCCTGCGTTGACGAACAGCAGGTTCGGATCGGCCAGGATCAGCGAGGCACTCGGCACTTCGGTGTGGCCTGCCTTCACGAAGTGGTCGAGAAAGCGCCTGCGGATCTCGTGGGTCTGCACGTCGATGGTCCTTTGTGGTCTGACGGTGGCGGAGCTGCCCGGCATGGGGCGGACGATCCAGTCGATCGGCCGCCTTTCAGCTTATCGCGCCCTCGCGAACGGATTATCAGGACCGCGGCGGCTACCGCGGTCCGCGTACGATCCGACGCAACTTCGGCACCCGGGACGACAGATCACGCTCGACTCCGCGGCCCGTCGGCTCGTAGTAGTCGACGCCCACGAGCTCGTCGGGCGGGTACTGCTGTGAGAGGACACCGTCCGGGTGGTCGTGCGGATACCGGTACCCGATGGCGTTCCCGAGCTTCTGCGCGCCCTGGTAGTGACCGTCACGCAGGTGATTCGGCACGGGTCCGGCCTTCCCTGCCTTCACATCGCCGATGGCAGCGAACAGCGCGGCGGTCACCGATCCGGACTTCGGTGCGGTGGCGATGTGGATGGTGGCCTGCGCGAGGGCGAGCTGAGCCTCCGGCATACCGACCTGCTGGACCACCTGTGCCGCGGCGACCGCCGCCTGGAGCGCGGTGGGGTCGGCCATACCGACCTCCTCGCTGGCCTGGATCATCAGGCGCCGGGCGATGAACCTCGGGTCCTCCCCAGCCACGATCATCCGCGCGAGATAGTGCAATGCGGCATCGACGTCGGAGCCGCGCAGTGACTTGATGAAGGCACTGGCGACGTCGTAGTGCTGGTCACCGTCGCGGTCGTACCGGACCGCGGCCTTGTCGATGCTGGATTCGACGGTCGGCAGGTCGATGACTGCGTCGGTGTCACCCGCGCGGTCGAGCGCCGTTTCGGCGGAGGCTTCCAACGCCGTCAGGGCGCGGCGAGCATCGCCGCCCGCGAGCCGGACGAGGTGATCGAGCGCCTCGTCGGTGATCGCGACCGTCCCTGCGAGCCCCCGCGGGTCCGTGCGGGCCCGTTCGAGCAACGCCCGGATGTCGTCCGGGCCGAGGGGCTGCAATTGGAGTACCAGCGACCGCGACAGCAGAGGTGCGACGACGGAGAAGGACGGATTCTCGGTCGTGGCCGCCACCAGCAGGACGATCCGGTTCTCCACCGCGGCGAGCAGTGCGTCCTGCTGGGTTTTGGAGAACCGGTGGACCTCGTCGATGAACAGCACCGTCTGCTCGCCATGGGTGAGCCGACGGCGAGCGAGGTCGATCACGGCGCGGACGTCCTTCACACCTGCGGACAGCGCGGACAACGCTTCGAAGCGTCGACCCGTGGCACCGGAGATGAGCGACGCAAGGGTGGTCTTGCCGGTTCCCGGAGGCCCGTAGAGGACGACGGAAGCGGCACCTGACCCCTCGACGAGTCGCCGCAGCGGCGCGCCCGGCTCTAGCAGGTGCTGCTGCCCGAGGACCTCGTCGAGGTTCGCCGGGCGCATCCGTGCCGCCAGCGGTGCGTTCGGCCCGGTCGGGCCGACCGGGGTACGCCGGATCGACGGTTCGGGATCCGGCTCCGATTCGCGCGGCGCTTCGAACAAGGCGTCCGGTTCGGCCGACGGGTCGTTCGCCCCGAAGAGATCACTCACGCCGACGACGCTACAAGCGCCACCGCCCTTCGAGCGAATGTGCGGTCGATCTCCTCACAGCGAGCGAGTATGCCGTGCACTCGGATATCGGTTCCCGGACGACGAACGCTCGGTGAAATCCGAACACTCGGTGAAATCTTGGCGGGCATCCTGCTCGTTCGTCGAACACCCGTCCAGAACTGTGTTCGGATCGGTGCGTGATCTCTACGCGATTGTCCCGCCGCACATTCCTGCGCTCCGGAGTCGGCGCCGCCGGCGCTGCCGCACTCGCCGCCACCGGGAGCGCGGCATCGGCGTCACCGTCGGTGTTCCGCCACGGCGTCGCCTCCGGAGATCCGCTCCCGGACGCGGTGATCCTGTGGACGCGGGTGACCCCGTCGCCTGAGGCGACACCCGGTTCTGGACTCGGACCCGAGACAACAGTGCGGTGGGAACTCTCCCGCAACACGAACTTCGAGTCGATCGACGCGACCGGGACGGTCACCGCGTCCGCCGCATCGGATCACACCGTCAAGATCGACACGACCGGACTCGCCGCCGCAACCGAGTATCACTACCGTTTCGTCGTCGGAGATGTCGTGTCGCCGACGGGGCGCACCCGCACCGCGCCCGCCCCTGGCACACCGACGGATCATCTGCGCTTCGGGGTGGTGTCGTGCTCGAACTGGGAGGGCGGCTTCTTCGGTGCGTATCGGCATCTCGCAGCCCGCGACGATCTGTTCGCGATCCTGCATCTCGGCGATTATCTGTACGAGTACGCGGCGGGCAGGTTTCCTGTCGCAGGCACCGACGCCAGGACCCATGCCCCGGCCAACGAGATCGTGACCCTGGCCGACTACCGGATCCGACACGGGCAGTACAAGACCGACTCCGATCTGCAGGCCCTCCACGAGACCGTGCCGTGGATCGTCGTGTGGGACGACCACGAATCGGCCAACAACGCCTACGCGGGCGGTGCGGAGAATCATGATCCAGCGACCGAGGGCGATTGGGCCACGCGCAAGGCCGCCTCGGTCAGGGCCTACTCGGAGTGGATGCCGGTCCGTATGGACGGCACCCGCCTCTACCGGCGGCTTCAGTTCGGGGACCTCGCCGAACTGTCCATGCTCGACCTGCGCAGCTACCGGAGTGAGCAGGTCCGCCCCGGGGCGCAGTGGCGCACCGTCGACGACGACACGCGCACGATCACGGGGCCGGAACAGATGGCGTGGTTGACCGCGGGGCTGACGAGCTCGCAGACGAAGTGGCAGCTGGTGGGGAACTCGGTGATGATTGCACCGGTGCTGTTCCCGCCCTTGGACCCTCAGGCGACAGGCGCGCTGACCGAGCTTCTCGGTGTGCCGTCGAACGGCATCCCGTACAACGCCGACCAGTGGGACGGTTATCCCTCCGATCGCCGACGACTGCTCGACGCGATCACCGCGGCAGGTCGTCGCAATGTCGTGTTCCTCACCGGAGACATCCACACGTCTTGGGGCGCAGCCGTCCCCGTCGACGCCGCCGCGTATCCGAACGCGGGAAAGGTGGCAACCGAATTCGTGGTGCCCTCGGTGACGTCAGCGAATATCGACGAGTTGCTCGGGGTTCCGCCGCGGACGGTCGGCCCCGCGATCGAATCCGCCATCCGGACCACCAATCACCACATCGAGTACGTCGAACTCGACTCCCACGGCTACGGAGTGCTCGACGTCACCCCCGAGGCGATCCAGATGGACTGGTTCCACCTGCACGACCTTTCCGATCCCCACACCGGCGTCACACGGGCGGCGGGACTACGAGTGGCTGCGGACAGCGCGAGCACGGAGCCCGCACCGCCATTGTGAGGACCGACGACGTCAGGGCTCCACGTGCCCCAGGTTCTCGAGAATCTCGCGCGCGTGCGCCGCAACATCGTCGTGGCCGGTATCGCTTGCGAAGTCCGCGAGCAACGACCACCTCGAACTCAACGCGCGAAGCCGCGCCACCGACAGTTGGTGGGTGCGCACCGACGCGATGCGGGCGTGCTCCTCGGGCAGGAACAGGTGGGTGCTCAACCAGACGCAGGCGAGCTGGGCGTCGAGGAGACGCTCGGCGAGAACTTCGTCGTAGGCAAGTTGCGGCCACATGCCCACCACCTCGGCGCGCCAGGCATCCGCCATGGCCCGCACCCGCTCGGAGGTCAGGGGCGCTGCACACAGGCACAATGGGAACGAGGTGAGCGCATACGCGATGTCGAGCGTCGCGTCGCGGAACCCGCCCCATTCGTAATCGAGAAACTGCACCCCGTCGTCGCCGACGACGATGTTGTCGGGGCACAGATCCGACGGACTGAACGCACGGAACCGTCCCCCGGTGAACAGCTTCGCAGCGCGCTCCGCGCGGTCGAGTACCGACTGGGGAACGGTGAGCCCGAAGTCCGTGGCGAGTAGTTCGGGCACGCCCCGGACCGCGTCGATGGCCTGTTCGGCCACCGCATCGCCGACGGATACGACCCCGGCTCTGCGGAGCAACGCCGAGAAATCTTCCTCACGGCCGACGGTCGCGGCATGCATGCGACCGAGAGCCTGCGCGAGCGCCATGAGCGTATTTCCGACGGTATCGGTGTCGCCACTGCGCAGCAGCGTCGCCAGCGGGGTGGCATCGCCGAGGTCGCTGAGCACCAGCAGCCGGGTCTCGAAATCGTAGGCGAGGAGTTCCGCTCCAGGTCGATGGTCCTTGGCGAGCGCGGTCGCGAACTGGTACGACACAGCTTCGCGGAGGAAGGCAACCTCCTCGTCCGTCGTGGCACCCCGGAGGTCGACGTGGCCGGCGCCGCGAGTCGGCGGCACCTGCTTCAGGACGAGGGTGCGGGGCAGAGAGAAGGGGTTGGCAGCGACTCGTACGCGAAGAACCACCGAGCGGCCGCTGCCGCCGAGATCCACAGGATCCGCGAGCGTAACCGGGGCGCCGGTGCGACGAGTGAGCAGCGTCTCCGCCGCTTGCACTACCTCCGAAACGGGGTCTGCCAATGTTGCGGTCATCACCGAACAATCTACATCGTCGCGGCCTCCGACAGGGCGTGCGGAATCCCCCACCGACTCGGGACCAAGGTCCATTTCGACCGAACCAGCGACGCCGCACTACTCCACGGTCCGGGTTGCGCCTGATCATCGACGCGTTTCACCGAAACGGACAATCCGCACCCAAGCCTTATGACCGCTTCGAAAGTTCTTCTCGGAAGCGCGAACCGAGGAGGCATTTTCGTGAATGAGAACTACCACGGCTATCGATTCGGCATATGAAGCTCTTCCGTACCGTCCGAAATCCAGAGTGCAGGACCGACGAACGGGGCGAGCTCACCTGGATGAACGCGCCCCGTCGATGTGGGCAGGGTTTCCGCGGCTGTCCCTCTTCCGGCAGTCGGCGAACCCTCTGCCCCGTGGCCGCCGCGGTGTCTCTACTGCGCGGTGACCGCTGCGGTGTCCTTCACGTCGTCGGACTTGAAGTCCATACCGGATTCCTTGCGCTGCTCGGCGCTGATCGGGCCGGGTGCGTCGGTGAGCGGGTCGACTCCCCCACCCGACTTGGGGAACGCGATGACCTCGCGGATCGAGTCCACACCGGCAAGCAGCGCGGTGATCCGGTCCCAGCCGAAGGCGATACCTCCGTGCGGCGGCGCACCGTATTTGAACGCCTCGAGCAGGAAGCCGAACTTCTCGTTCGCTTCCTCCTCAGGAATTCCCATCACCTTGAACACGCGTTCCTGGATGTCGGGCCGGTGGATACGAATCGAGCCGCCACCGATCTCGTTGCCGTTGCAAACGATGTCGTAGGCGTAGGCCAACGCCGTACCCGGATCGGTGTCGAACGTGTCGAGGAACTCCGGCTTCGGTGAGGTGAAGGCGTGGTGTACTGCCGTCCAGGCAGACGAACCGAGAGCGACGTCACCCGATGCGGTCGCATCGGCTGCCGGCTCGAACATGGGAGCGTCGACCACCCACACGAAGGCCCACGCCTTCGGGTCGATGAGGTCGAGCTTGCGGGCGATCTCGCCGCGCGCCGCACCCAGCAGGGCGCGCATCGGCTTGGTCGCACCGGCGGCAAAGAAGATGCAGTCGCCGGGGACGGCACCCACATGCGCGGCCAACCCGGCCCGCTCGGTGTCGGTGAGGTTCTTCGCGACGGGGCCGGTGAGCTCGCCGTCCTCGCCCACGAGCACGTACGCAAGACCCTTGGCGCCGCGCTGCTTGGCCCATTCCTGCCATGCGTCCAGCTGACGACGCGGCTGCGAAGCACCGCCCGGCATGACGACCGCACCGACGTACTCCGCCTGGAATACGCGGAAAGTAGTGTCCTTGAAGAACTCTTTGCACTCGACGAGTTCGATGCCGAAGCGCAGGTCCGGCTTGTCGCTGCCGAAACGTCGCATGGCGTCGGCGTAGGTCATGCGCGGGATCGGGGTCGCGAGCTCGTATCCGACCAGACGCCACAACGCGTGCAGCACCTCTTCGGCAAGCAGGATCACGTCGTCCTGGTTCACGAACGCCATCTCGATATCGAGCTGGGTGAACTCCGGCTGCCGGTCGGCGCGGAAGTCCTCGTCTCGATAGCAACGCGCGATCTGGTAGTACCGCTCGATGCCACCTGCCATGAGCAACTGCTTGAACAGCTGCGGCGACTGCGGCAGCGCGTAGAAGTTGCCGGGCTGCAGACGCGCAGGCACCAGGAAGTCGCGGGCACCCTCGGGCGTCGAGCGAGTCAGCGTCGGGGTCTCGACCTCGACGAACTCGTGATGGGCAAGCACCGAGCGAGCTGCAGCGTTGACCTTGCTCCGGAGGCGAATGGCCTTGCCGGGCCCCTCCCTGCGCAGGTCCAGGTAACGGTACTTGAGTCGGGCCTCTTCACCGGCCTGGTCGTCGAGCTGGAACGGCAGCGGCGCCGCCTCACCCAGCACCTCGAGTTCGACGGCATTGACCTCCACCGCACCCGTCGGGATCTCGAAGTTCTGGTTTCCTTCGGGCCGGATCTCGACGACTCCGGTCACCTTCACGCAGTATTCGGCGCGCAGCTTGTGCGCCTGCTCGAGCACCTTTGCGTCACGGAAAACCACCTGGGACACACCGGAGGCGTCGCGCAGGTCGATGAAGATGACCCCGCCGTGGTCGCGGCGCCGGGCAACCCAACCGGTGAGGGTGACGGTTTGCTCGGCGTGCTCGGCTCGCAACGAGCCGGCGAGATGGGTGCGCAGCACGGAATTCCTTTCGAAACGATCATCGACGGGGTTCGTCGCTGCAATCCTACGAAAGACACGAACCGGCCGAGCACACACGTGCCGAAACGGCCGTGCCAGACTTGTGCGGCTCGAGTGGCTCGACGACAAGGCGGATGCAATGACGTTCAACGAGGGCGCACGACGCGATCCGAACCGGGTTCGTGTCGGTGGAGGCGGCCGCGGTGGCAAGATCGCGCTGGGGGGCGGCGCGGGTGGCCTCATCGTGCTGATCCTGGCGCTGCTGTTCGGCGGCGACCCGACGTCACTGCTCGGATCGGGTGTCGCGGACCAACCCGACCCGTACAGCGCCGGGGGAACCCTCGAGGGATGCGAAACCGGCGGCGACGCGAACTCGAGCGTCGACTGCCGCGTCGCCTTCACTGTCGAATCCCTCGATACCGTGTGGGAGCAGCAACTCGCCGCTCAGACAGGCATTGCATACCAGATGCCCGAAGTCGAATTGTTCACCGCGGCGACTTCGACCGGATGCGGCAACGCCACCAGCGACATCGGCCCGTTCTACTGCCCCGCGGATCGGACGGCGTATTTCGACACCAGCTTCTTCGAGCAGCTCGTGACCCAGTTCGGGTCGAGCGGCGGGCCCCTCGCCCAGGAATACGTGGTTGCGCACGAAGTAGGCCATCACCTGCAAAATCAGCTGGGAGACCTCGGTCGCGCACAGACGGATCCCCGCGGACCGGAGTCGGGCGCGGTGCGCACCGAACTCCAGGCCGATTGCTATGCCGGGGTGTGGGCGCACTACGCGGACACCCTCCCCGACCCGGACACAGGTATTCCGTTCCTGGCGCCGCTGAACGACACCGATATCCGGGATGCGCTCTCGGCCGCCTCTGCGGTCGGCGACGACCGTATCCAGTCCGCTGCAACGGGCCGTGTCAACCCGGAAGCGTGGACCCACGGCTCGTCCGAGCAGCGCCAGAAGTGGTTCATCGCGGGATACAACACGGGCCGGATCGCAGCGTGCGACACCTACTCCGCGTCCGATCTGGACGCTCCGCCCGCGTTGCGATGAGCGCTGGATCTGCACCCGGGCGAGTCGCACACCACGCCCCTGCTGCCACTCACGGGACGGGATCGACGATGAGCCGTACCACCTCGTCGTCGACCCTCCACCACGAATCCGGATTCTCACGCGCCGCGGTGTAGACGAGACCGGCGGCGTCCCCGGTGATCACTCCGGGTAATCCCGGATCGTCCGTCCTGAACGTGGCGGGGTGAGGGCCCGGCCACGACGGAACAACGCCGTCCGGAGCGGCCCCCGCCTGCGGTTCATGGACGTGCACGGTTTCGGGCACGAAAGGTTCGGCCTCACCCTGGGCCAAGTCCCAGGCCTCCGAAATCACGTCTCGCAATGCTGCGCGATTCTCGAGTGCGGCCGGTGACAGATCCTGCTCGAACCGGGTACCGAATGCGTAGACACGCAATTCCGAGGCGTCACCGTATCCATGAAAGGCGACGGTGGTCGTCGCCTGATCGGTCACTCCGGGACTTCCGACATCGGTGCCCAGATCGATGAGGTACAGATCCTCGATATCCGCCGCGAACCGGGCCACATCGTCCGGATCTGCCTGAGCCACCAGGTATTCAGGTGGGGCCATCATGAGAGGTTCGGTTCGTTCGGTGTAGACCACCCGGCCATCGCCGTAAACCGAGATCACCGGAGAGTGAAGCGCCTGGACCACGAACGGGAGCCATCCGTGGCCACCGGCGCCGACGCTGAACACAAGTTGGTCGGCCGGCAGGCGGTCCAGGTGCTCGCCCGGCGACGCACAGGAGATCGACACCAGTGCCCCGATACCGACCCAGGTCGACTTACGAATTCGACTCGCCGACGACACATTCCCCCCACCCGTAGCTCCTGTTCAGGTTAGGGGATCGGACGACGGTGCGATGCCGATATCTTCATCCCACAGTTCTGGTGAGTTGTCGATGAAGCGGGTCATCATCGCCACGCAGCGGGGGTCGTCCAGCACCGTGACCGAGACTCCGCAGTCGACGAGCCACCCGTGGCCGCCGCAGAACGTGACCGCCTCCCCGACGATGACGGACCCGATGCCGAACTGACGCACCAGACCACTGCAATACCAGCACGGCGAGAGCGTCGTGACCATGATTGTCGACCTGTAGTCGCGACGGCGACCGGCCGCGCGAAACGCCGCGGTCTCTGCGTGGATCGTCGGATCGCCATCTTGGACGCGTCTGTTGCGCCCCCGACCGAGCAGTGTGCCCTCGGAGTCGAACAGCGCGGCTCCGATCGGTATGCCGCCTTCGGAAAGCCCCACCTCGGCCTCTGCGCGTGCGACGTCGAGGAGCGCGTACGCGTCGATCCCCATTCTGCGAAGCCTCAGGTCACCGTGACGGTCATGTCGGCGAGTGCCGCAGACAGGTCCATGTGCCTGCGCATCCGCAACGACAGCGGCCACGTGCCCGGCCGCTTCGCGCGGAGGTAGAACACCCGTTCACTCGTGGCTCCGGGCAGCGGATTGTTCGAGGGAACGAACCTGATGTCGCGTAGGTTGAGCCCTTTCCCGATTCGGGTCGTGGACCAGCAGTAGTCGCGGGAGGTGTTCTCCGGCAGGTGCAGTTCGATGGTGTCCCCCACATCGACCGTCAAATCGCGTGGACCAGTGGTGATGTGCTTCATGGATCCAGGGTACGGCGATAATGTGATACAGACCACCACTATCAGCGGTCGGGAGCACCGCCCTCGCGGTCGAAGTCGTCATCCGCCCCCCGCACCCTCACGCTGCTGCCCACTTCGGCTGCGCTGAAAGCGCGGGACAGCCACCATCAGTACCGAGTCGCAGTTCCGGTGGATCCGGTGTCGCCGAGCGCAGTCGCCGTCATGATGCGAGTGATCTCCTCCTGATCGGTAGGACCCGGTAGGCCCCATCCTTCCCGGTAGCCGTACAGCTCGGTCAGTGTCACAGAGCGTCGGTTGCCGTCGGCGATCTCGACATCGTCGGAGGTGATCAGGCTCGGGTGCGGCACGCCACACGCCTGCGACACCTTCAGCAGGTCGCGACGTAATGCACGCAGATACTGCTCCACCCGGTCCGCTTTCGACGGAACGTCCAATCCGCGTTGCAGCCAGGGCTTCTGCGATGCAACGCCGGTCGGACAGGTGTCGGTATGACACTTCTGGGCCTGGATACAGCCGACTGCGAACATCGGTTCGCGCGCGACGTTGAGCATGTCGCATCCGAGAGCCATGGCCGCGACGGCGTTGTCGGGGAGACCGAGTTTCCCCGACCCGATGAAGGTGACCCGCTCGGCAAGGCCTGCGTCTGCAAACTGCCGATAGACACGGGCGAAGCCACTGCGGAACGGGAGGGAGACGGTGTCCGCGAATACCAGCGGCGCAGCGCCCGTACCACCTTCCCCTCCGTCGATCGTCACGAAGTCGACTCCGCGGTCGCCGCTGCGCATCCGGTCGATGAGGACCTGCCAGAATCTCGGATCGCCGACTGCAGCCTTGATTCCCACGGGCAGCCCGGTTCTCTCGGCGAGGAGTTCGACGAAATCGAGCATGGTATCGACATCGTGGAACGCGGTGTGCCTCGACGGACTCACGACATCGCGCCCCACCGGTACGCCGCGGATCCCGGCGATCTCCGCCGTGACCTTTGCTCCGGGCAGCAGGCCCCCGAGCCCGGGTTTCGCGCCCTGACTCAGCTTGATCTCGAGCGCCTTGACCGGCGCCGACTCGGTGAGCGCAACAAGCCTGTCCAGGTCGAATCGCCCTTCGGCGTCGCGACATCCGAAGTAGGCGGTGCCGATCTGGAAGACAAGATCTGCGCCGTTGTGGTGATACGGCGACAGGCCTCCTTCACCCGTGTTGTGGAGGCACCCCGCGGCCGCCGCGCCCTTGTTCATCGCGACCACCGCAGCCGCCGACAACGAGCCGAAGCTCATCGCCGAGATGTTGACCACCGAACCGGGGCGGAACGCCTTCGCACGACCGCGTGGTCCGCCCAGGACCTTCGCGGAGGGAATCGCCACGTCCTCGTCACTGTGCGGTGCGGCGGACGGCGGAACCTGGGAGAAGGTGCGGTGTTTGATGACGGTGTATCCGTCGGTGCGCTCGATGTCGTTGTCGGTGCCGAAACCGAAGGTGTTGTTCTCCTGCTTCGCCGATGCATAGATCCACCGGCGCTGGTCCCGGGTGAACGGGCGTTCCTCGTCGTTTCCGGCAACGATGTACTGCCTCAGTTCGGGGCCGATGGCCTCGATGAAGTAGCGGGCATGCCCGATTACAGGAAAGTTGCGCAGCAGCGAGTGTTTTCGCTGCAGCAGGTCGTACGACGCCACCGCGGCCACCGCGGCAGCGGGGATTCCGAGAGTCTTCCGCCAGTCCATTGCCGATCAGCCGATGAGCGCCGCGGCGAGGTCCCGGTAGGCCTGCGTGGGGAACGACGTCGGATCTGCAGTCAGTACCTGAACAGGTACTTCGTCGGCACCGGCCTCGTAGTGCCGTTCGATCCCGGCGACGACGCGTTCGATGCTGCCCGACGGAATCAGCGCCTCGCGCAACCGGTCGCTGCCTGCCCCCGCCACGTCCTCCTCGGTGAACCCGAGTCGCAGGAGGTTGCCGGAGTAGTTCGGAAGCGACAGGTAACCCCGCATGTACTCTTGCGCGATTCCTCGGGCGGTGTCTTCGTCCTCATCGAGCACTACAGCAACTTCGGGTGCGAGGAGCGGGCCGTCACCGAGGATCTCCCGGGCCTGAGCTGTGTGTTCGGCGGGAGTGAAATAGGGGTGTGCGCCTGCGGTGCGCTCGGCCGACAACGTCAGCATGCGAGGGCCGAGCGCTGCCAGTACGAGACGGTCTGCTGGAACCGGGGTGTCCGCTCGGTCCAACGCGTCCAGATATTCGACCATGCGACTGTAGGGTTTCGTGTAGCGGCCGGCTTCGGTCGCGTTGACGACGGGGCCGTGACTAGCGCCGAGACCGAGCAGGAAACGTCCGGGATGTTCGCGTTCGAATCGATCGACCGTCGTCGCGGCGTCCTCAGGATCCGCGTGCCAGATGCTGACGATTCCGCTCGCGACACCGAGCCTCGGTGTCGCAGCGAGCACCTCTCCGTAGATCGGGGGAACACCGTCGCCGAAGCCGCCGGATGTCCATAATCTCGCGTAGCCGAGTTCATCGAGTTCCCGCGCCGCGTCGAGAGCGGCTTCCCTGGTTTTCCGGCTTAGCCAGAATCCGCCGCCCCATACGCTCACTCGTCGTGTCATGGTTCCGACACTATCTGCCCGCGCCGGGATACCGTCGGCGGATGACGACCGCATCGGCTCACGCCGGCTCCCCGACCGTCGAACGGCGGCCGTATTTCTCGGTGTTCGGGCTGGATTTCGTCGGCCTCGTGGTCGCGGTGTTCTTCTTCGCGTGGAGTCTGAGTCCGTCGTTGATTGCCCGGGAGTGGCTGTACCAAGGCCTCATCAGCGGAATCACGAGCGTCACGGGATACGGAATCGGTGTTCTGCTCGCCTATCCGGCGCGCCGCTGGATCGCGCCGCACCTGACATGGTGGCGCAGACGACGCACCGCCCGCATCATTGCGCAGATCGTCGTCGCTGTTCTTGCGCTGGTCACAGTGACCGGATCTCTTCTGGTTGCGGCCAACTGGCAGAACGATATCCGAGCGCTCATGGGTGTCGAGGACACCACGTCGTTCGCGTACTTGCGCACCGGACTGGTCAGTGCCACCATCTTCGCTCTCCTCCTGCTGCTCGGGCGCGGCCTCCGACGCATCGCCCGCCGTTTCGCGCGATTCCTCAGCGCACAGCTGCATATCCCGGTTCCGGCGGCGCACGTGATCGCACCGGCGGTGCTCGCAGCCTCGGCAGTGGTCTTCGTCGACCAGGTGATCCTCGCGAGCACGTCGACCGCCGCACGATTCGTGTTCGCGTCCGACAACAACAGCACCGACCCGGGTGTCGCACAACCACGGGAACCGCAGCGGTCCGGCAGTTCTGCGTCCGCATCGTCGTGGGACAGCCTCGGCAGGCAGGGTCGCACGTTTGCCGACGGCGGCCTGAGGGCCGACGAATTGACCGAAGTCAACGGCACTCCCGCCAGTGAACCGATCCGGGTGTACGCCGGGCTTTCGGCCGACACCTCCACCGCATCGCAGGTGCAGTTGATTCTCGACGAACTGGACCGGACCGAGGCGTGGGAGCGCGAGATCCTCGTGGTGTCGGGGACGACCGGAACCGGGTGGGTCAACCCCGTCGCGGCGGATTCGATCGAAATGATCTACAACGGTGATTCGGCGATCGCGGCGATCCAGTATTCGTTCCTGCCGAGCTGGATTTCGTTCCTCGTCGACGGTTCGGCCGCGAAAGCGGCGGGTGACGCACTTATCCACGGTGTGCACGAGCGATGGGCGCAGCTTCCGGAAGGGCGACGCCCCAAGCTGGTGGTGTACGGCGAGAGTCTCGGATCGCAGTCCGCAGAGGCGGCGTTCGACGACCTCGCCGATCTGCGCAATGACATCGACGGCGCACTGTTCGTGGGTCCGCCCAATTCGAACTCGCTGTGGCGAGGTCTCGTCGCCAACCGTGACCCCGGCTCTCCGCAGGTACTGCCCACGAACAACGACGGGCTCGAGGTGCGCTTCGCTGCGAGCCCGGAGAATCTGGAGTCATTCCACGGGCCGTGGCACGATCCGCGCGTGCTGTACCTGCAACACGCATCGGACCCGGTGGTGTGGTGGGGTCCCGAGTTACTGATCGAGCGACCCGATTGGCTCGCCGAGCCACCGGGCGCAGATCGGGTGCCGTCGATGCGCTGGTATCCGATCGTCACGTTCTGGCAGGTGGCGGCCGACATCATGGTCGGCACTTCACCCCCGGTCGGGCACGGGCACAACTACGAGGATCTCATCCCCTACGGGTGGGCAGCGGTCACAGCGCCGGACGGATGGACGGACACGGACACCCAACGGGTCGCGGACACGATCACCGACATGCACTTCGGAGATTGACCTCCCACAACCACGTCGCGGACACACCCCTGCTCATGCGACGGGATGTCCGCCGACGGCGGCGGATGCGCTATGCCGCCAGCTGACGGAGCACATACTGCAGAATTCCGCCGTGCCGGAAGTACTCTGCCTCTGCTGGGGTATCGATACGCACCATTGCATCGAACTCGATGTCCCCTGCGCGCACATGTACGGTCTCCGGTATCGCGTCTGCATCGGCCAGTCCGGTGATCTCGAATTCTTCCTCCCCTGTCAGGCCGAGACTTTCGGCCGAGGTGCCCTCAGGGAATTGCAATGGCAGCACCCCCATTCCGATGAGATTGGACCGGTGGATTCGTTCGTACGACTGCGCAATCACCGCGCGCACCCCCAGCAGCAGTGTGCCTTTGGCCGCCCAGTCACGCGACGAGCCCGAACCGTATTCGGCGCCGGCCAGCACGACCAGCGGAGTGCCGTCGTCCGCGTACTTCTGCGCGGCGTCGTAGATATCCATCTGTTCGCCGGTGGGAAGGTAGCGGGTGACTCCTCCTTCGACATCAGGGACGAGCCCGTTCCGCAACCGGATGTTCGCGAAGGTACCGCGGATCATCACCTCGTGATTACCGCGCCGCGACCCATACGAGTTGAAGTCTGCGAAATCGACGCCGTGCTCCTGCAGATAACGTCCCGCGGGACTGTCGCGACGGATCGCACCGGCCGGCGAGATGTGGTCGGTGGTGACCGAGTCACCGAGAAGTGCCAGGACCCGTGCGCCCGCGATGTCGCGTAGCGGCTCCGGCTCCGCTGTCATCCCGTCGAAGTACGGTGGGCGCCGCACGTACGTCGAGTCGTCCTTCCACTCGAACACTTCACCGGTCGGGACATCGAGGTTTCGCCACGTGTCGTCACCGTGATAGACATCGGCGTAGCCCGACTCGAACATCTCCGAGCGCACGCACTCGTCGATGACGGCCTGAATCTCCTCCGTGGACGGCCAGATGTCGCGCAGAAACACGGGGTTGCCGTCGGCATCGGTACCGAGTTCGTCCTCGAAGATGTCGACGAGCATCGACCCCGCGAGGGCATACGTGATGACCAATGGCGGCGAGGCGAGGAAGTTCATCTTCGTCTGCGGATGGATCCGGCCTTCGAAATTGCGGTTTCCCGACAACACCGCCGACACGTTGAGGTCGTGTTCGTCGACCGCGGAGGCGATTTCATCGAGTAAGGGACCTGAGTTGCCGATACACGTGGTGCATCCGTAACCCACGAGGTTGAAGCCGAGCTTATCGAGATACGGTGTGAGTCCCGCTCGTTCGTAGTAGTCGGTGACGATCCTCGATCCGGGCGCGAGGCTGGTCTTCACCCACGGTTTGCTGCGCAGGCCCTTGTCCACCGCATTCTTGGCGAGCAGTCCGGCACCGATCATCACCGACGGGTTCGACGTGTTGGTGCACGAGGTGATCGCAGCGATCACAACGTGGCCGTGGTCGAGTTCGAATTCGGGGCCGTCGCCGATGTGCACGGGCACCTTGTTCGACGGCGGATCTGCCGCGGTGAAGTCGTCGGGCAGGGGGTCACGCGGTGGTGCGCTGGTGTCCTTACCGAAGATCGCGACGGGATCGCTCGCGGGAAACGACTCGATCGAGCCCTCGTCGAGACCCACCTCCTGCACCTGCGCGACGACGCCGGGCACATCGGCGCCGGCGAGCAGCGCCCCGACCGCCTGCGGTGCGAGAGCCGCCGGAATGCGGTCCTGCGGTCGTTTGGGACCGGCGATCGACGGGCGCACCGTCGACAGGTCCAGCTCTACGACCTGACTGTATGCCGGTTCGCGGGACGGGTCGTGCCACAGCCCCTGTGCTTTGGCGTAGGCCTCGACGAGACGCACTTGCTCCTCGGCACGTCCGGTCAGCCGCATGTAGTCGAGCGTGACGTCGTCGATCGGGAAGATGGAGATGGTCGAACCGTATTCGGGACTCATGTTGCCGATCGTGGCCCGATTCGCAAGCGGCACATTCGCCACGCCGGGTCCGAAGAACTCGACGAATTTGCCCACCACGCCGGTTTTGCGCAGCATTTCGGCGACTGTGAGAACCAGGTCGGTGGCGGTGGTGCCCTCCCTCAGTTCTCCGCTGAGCTTGAATCCCACGACCTGCGGGATCAGCATCGAGGCGGGCTGACCGAGCATCGCGGCCTCGGCTTCGATTCCGCCGACACCCCACCCGACGACACCGATACCGTTGATCATCGGAGTGTGCGAATCGGTTCCGACCAGCGAGTCAGGGTAGGCCAGCGTCTCTCCGTCCTCGGTCTCACGGGTGAAGACGACCCGACCGAGGTGCTCGAGGTTGACCTGATGGCAGATGCCGGTACCGGGAGGTACGACCTTGAAGTCGTCGAACGCACTCTGCGCCCACCGCAACAGTTCGTAGCGTTCGCGGTTACGGGAGAATTCGAGGTCGGTATTGATGCGGAATGCGTCTTCGGTTCCGAAGACATCGGCGATCACCGAGTGGTCGATGACCAGTTCCGTGGGAATCAGTGGATTGATTCGTGTGGCGTCGCCGCCGCGGGTCGTCATTGCGTCGCGCATCGCGACGAGGTCCACGACACACGGCACACCGGTGAAATCCTGCATGAGCACACGGGCAGGTGAGAACTGGATTTCGCGGTTGTGCTTGGACGCGGGGTCCCAGCCGGCCACGGCCTCGATCTGTTCGCGCGTGACCAGACGGCCGTCCTCGGTGCGCAGGAGGTTCTCGAGAAGGATCTTGAGACTGTAGGGAAGGCGATCCGACCCGGGGACCCTGTCGATGCGATGGATCCGGTAGTCGATGCCGTCGACGGTCAGGGTGTCGCGGGTTCCGAAGCTGTCGTGACTCATTACTGCCTCCAGGGGCTGCAGTGCTTACACGCAGGCGTGCGTTCGAGCGGGCTGGGCTCGTCGTGTCGATCACCGTGCCGAACGGCGTCACCTCGACGCTACGACACACAGCGCGGCCCGTCAGGGAATCGGCCGGGTGACCATCCGGCGGACTGCTGCCCCGGCCACGGAACGGCTCGACCGCCCAAGTTGCGGCAGTCGGCGACGGGCCCGACGTTCGTGAACGGGATACTGCGTCGGGTCCACTCGAACGCACCTCGTGAACGGAGTTCAGACGTGAAGCATGCATCAGCAGGTCGATCCACCCGGGCGATCCACGGCACCGGCCTCACCGATGCCTACGGTGCACCGCACCTGCCGGTCTACAACACGACGACGTTCTCGTTCGAGAACACCGCGGCGCTGCTCGAAGTCGCCGACGGGCACACCGAGGGGCCGCTCTACACGCGCTACGGTCTGAACCCGACGATTTTTGCGCTAGAGGAAACCATGACGTCGATCGAGGGTGCGGAGGGCGCTTTGGCGTTCTGTTCAGGTATGGCCGCTGAAACAGCCTTGTTCACTCAGTACGGACGCGACGGCATCGTGTGTGTCGGCGACGCTTACGGCGGCACGATGGAACTGCTCACCGCGCAGCTTTCCTTGCTCGGCATCACCACCACATTCCTCCTCGGCGACGAACTCCACCGCCTGGACGATGCCCTCCGTGGCGGAGCGAAGCTGGTGTTCTTCGAAACGCCCACCAATCCCGCGCTCGGGATCTACGACATCGCGGCGATCGCCGACCTCGCACACAGTCACGGTGCTCTCGTGGCGGTCGACAACACGTTTGCGTCACCCGTCAATCAGAATCCTCTCGAGTTCGGCGCCGATCTCGTCTCGTACTCGGCCACCAAGTACCTCGGTGGCCACTCCGATGTCACGGCCGGACTCGTGCTCGGGGCTGCCGCGCTCATCGACCCGTTGAAGCCCTGGCGCAAGAGCTTCGGGTCTTGCATCGCACCCGAGGCCGCCGCGTTGCTGTCGCGTAGCCTGCGCACCCTCATCGTCCGCGTCAGACAACACAACGCCAATGCACAGGCGGTCGCAGAAGCGATGGAGGCCGATCCCCGGGTCGCGCGGGTGTTGTACCCGGGCCTGCCGAGTTTCTCCGGGCACATGCTCGCGGCGAAGCAGATGACGGGTTTCGGCGGGATCGTGACGATCGAGATCGCCGCGGACACCGAGACGACAGTGCAGGTGGTCGATCGTCTTCAGTTGTTCACTCTTGCACCGAGTCTCGGCGGAGTCGAAAGTTTGGTCACGCAACCGGTGACCACCACCCACTACGATCTTTCACCGCAGGAGCGGCTGCGACGCGGCATCACCGGCTCCATGGTCCGCTTGTCGGTCGGTCTCGAGGACGCCGATGACCTCATCGCCGATCTCACACATGCCCTCGAGGTCGTCACCGTGTGACTGCCCATACGGGGTGCGACTGCTCACTACGGGCAGGGCAGCGTACGAGTCCCCGCGGGCCATCCGACGACGGCGGTCACGCGTCATCTCGACGGCCGGGCACCCACTGCGCCGAGGCGGGCCTCGAAGAACGAGGTCACCCACGCCGAGACAGCGATCGCAAAGCTCAATCCGGTGACGAACAACGGACGTGCGACAGCTCCGACCAGACCTCGGTCGTCGGCGTCCGTCCGCGCGTTCCCTCCCGGCGCTTCGCGGATGTCACCTGCCGGAATCCACGTCGGGGCGGGGTCCGAATCTGCGGAACGGAAATACCACAATCCGGACGGATAGATCCGGTGCGGGCCGGACACTTGGAGATTCCGCCCCTGGTAGCGAGCTGTCATGCTGAGTGCGGTGTCGTCGGTGGGTGTGGTGTCGTTCATGGGTGCGATGTTGCTCATGCGATCACGTCCCGTAAGTAGGAAGTGGCGGTGCCCGTGAGGCGCCGATTCGGTGGGTGACGTCTATGGCAGCTACCACCCCCGAGCGTAATGGTGGGTCGGCGCGCGTGCATCGCCGAGATAGTGCGAGAAGAAACACCGCTACAGGTGCCGACGCGAGTTCGATCTCTCTGGCATCTCTGTCTCCTGACAGAATTCGCGGTATGCATTCAGATCCCTCGACACCGTCGCCCTATCGCAACGGCGCAGGCAGCACAGCTCTCGTCGCCGGGATCGCTGCGGTGGTGTTCGCCATCGTTCCCATCGTCGGCGATCTGGTCACCGTCCCGGCCGGACTGGTGGCGGTGGTATGCGGCTGGATCGGGATGATGCGTGTGGAGAAGGGCGTGGCCGACAACCAGCGGGACGCCCTGATCGGTGCAGTGCTCGGCATAACCGGATTGTTCGTCGTTTTCCTGGTTTTCGTTGCGACCCACAGTGCGGGTCGATAGTCGGCAGAGCGTAAGCGAAACGTCAGGACATCGGACGGAAGCGTCAAGATTTCGTATGGATCGACTCCGACCACGCTGATCGGACGCGATGGTGTGATGCGGCGCCGACCGGCGCCGATCCGTGTCGACGACAGGAAACGAGATGGCAGACGCCGCCTATGTGGCGCTTCTGATCGCTGGGATCGTGACGTGCGCTCTGACGCTGCGCGCCCTCCACAGCATCGACCTCCACACGACTGGGGGACGCAGGTGACGTGGGCCGGAGTGACAACCACTGCTTTGATTGTGATTGCCGCGGTGACCGTGGTGTATCTCCTCGTCGCATTGCTCGATCCGGAGAGGTTCTGACGCCGCCATGACTCCTGCATTTGCTGCGGGACTGCAGATTGCACTGGTAGCCGCGGTGCTCGCCGTGGTGTATGTCCCTCTCGGTGACTACATGGCGAAGGTGTACACCACCGAGACCGGGCTTCGGAGCAAGGATCTGAAGATCGAGACGCTTCTCTACCGGGCGTGCCGCATCGACTCCCGCGCTGAACAAACCTGGTACGGGTACGCCACCAGCGTGCTCGGTTTCTCGCTCGCGAGCGCGCTCCTTCTCTACGGCCTGCAACGGATCCAGGGTGTGTTGCCGCTGAACCACGGACTCGAGGGTGTCAGTCCCGCCGTCGCGTTCAACACCGCGATCTCGTTCGTCACCAATACGAACTGGCAGTCTTACGTTCCCGAAACAACGATGAGCCCGCTGACACAATCCGCCGGACTCGCAGTGCAGAACTTCGTCTCCGCCGCAGTGGGTATGGGCGTCGCCGTCGCGTTGATTCGCGGGCTCGTGCGCGTCGGCCGAGGAGGGGAGCTCGGCAACTTCTGGGTGGATCTCACCCGCGGCACACTACGCATCCTGCTGCCGCTCTCGATCGTCATCGCGATGATCCTGTTGAGTCAGGGCGTAATCCAGTCCTATCGGAGTGGTTTCGTCGCGGCAGGACTCGATGGGAACGCGGTGACCACCGCGCTGGCTCCGGTCGCGTCACAGGAGGCGATCAAGGAGCTGGGGACCAACGGAGGCGGAGTGCTGGCTGCGAACTCGGCGCACCCGTTCGAGAATCCGACACCGGTGAGCAATATCGTGGAGATCATTGCGATTCTGCTCATTCCGGTCGCGCTCACCCGCACATTCGGCACCATGATCGGTAGCCGGCGCCAGGGGCTGACGGTGCTGGCAGTGATGGCGGCGCTCTATACCGCGATCCTCGCGATCACCCTCACGGCCGAAACCCGCACGCACGGTGTCGCCGCCGACGCGGCGGGTGCCATGCTCGAAGGTAAAGAGGTGCGCTTCGGCATACCGGGTTCAGTGCTCTTCGCGGTGTCCACCACGGGCACGAGCACAGGTGCGGTCAATTCTGCGCACGACAGCATGTCACCACTCGGTGGCGGCGCCCTGCTACTGAACATGCTGCTCGGCGAAATCGCGCCGGGTGGGGCCGGGACCGGACTCTACGGCATTCTCGTCATCGCCATGGTGGCCGTGTTCATCGGCGGGCTGCTCGTCGGCCGCACACCGGAGTTCCTCGGCAAGAAATTGCGTACGAGGGAGATCACCCTCGCCGCACTGAGCATCCTGGTGATGCCCGCCCTCGTGCTGATCGGCACCGCAATTGCCGTTGTTCTTCCTGCTACAGCAGGCGCACTCGGTAATTCTGGGGATCCAGGGACACCCGGTGCGATTCACGGATTCACCGAAGTGCTCTACGCATACGCATCGGCGGCGAACAACAACGGCAGCGCGTTCGGCGGGCTCACCGTCACGAACGACTGGTTTCAAGCGAGCCTCGGGGTGTGCATGCTCTTCGGGCGTTTCCTGCCGATCGTGTTCGTGCTCGCGCTCGCCGGATCCCTGGCCTCACAGCAACGTGTGCCCGCAGGTTCAGGGACCCTGCCCACCTCGGGAATCGCGTTCGCCGGATTGCTCACCGGCACAGCTGTTCTGGTGGCAGCACTGACCTTCTTCCCCGCCCTTGCGCTGGGCCCGATTGCGGAGACACTGCATTGACCGCACCCACTACTCCCACGACTTCCCCCGACCCGGCACCCGCCGAGGTGAATGCCGAACGCATCACCGCGGGCGTGTTCGACGCTCGTCAACTCTCCGCTGCCGTCCCCGGCGCATTCCGCAAGCTCGATCCGCGACACGTCGCACGCAATCCCGTGATGTTCGTCGTGCTGGTCGGGTCTGTGATCGCAACGATCGCGGCCGTCGTCGACCCGAGCACATTCGCATGGGCGATCGCCGCATGGCTGTGGTTCACCCTGTTGTTCGCCAACCTCGCCGAGTCCGTCGCCGAAGGACGCGGCAAGGCCCAAGCCGAGTCACTACGAAGGACCAAGCAAGACACCGTCGCCCGCCGATTGGTCGCCCCGGATCTCGAAGAGTCGGTCAACGGCACCCAGCTACGGGTCGGCGACCTCGTCGTGGTCGAAGCCGGAGAGGTCATCCCAGGTGACGGCGATGTGGTGGACGGTATCGCGACGGTCGACGAGTCCGCGATCACCGGCGAATCCGCTCCCGTGATCCGGGAATCCGGAGGTGATCGTTGTGCTGTCACTGCCGGCACCACGGTGCTGTCCGATCGCATCGTCGTCCGGGTCACCGCCGAGCCCGGACATACGTTCGTCGACCGCATGATCGCGCTCGTCGAAGGTGCGGTCCGGCAGAAGACCCCCAACGAGATCGCATTGAACATCCTTCTCGCCGCCTTGACGATCGTGTTGCTGCTCGCGGTGGTCGCGGTCGGGCCGATGAGCGCGTATGCCGGTGCGGAACAAGGGTCGATAGAGCTGATCGCGCTGCTGGTGTGCTTGATCCCCACCACGATCGGTGCGCTGCTGTCGGCGATCGGTATCGCAGGAATGGATCGGCTCGTGCAGCGCAACATCCTGGCCAAGTCGGGCCGCGCCGTCGAAGCAGCAGGCGACATCGACACGCTACTACTCGACAAGACCGGCACGATCACCTACGGCAATCGGCGCGCCACTGCACTGCATCCTGCGCCCGGCGTCACCGAACACGATCTGGCCGTCGCAGCGAGAATGTCCAGTCTGTCGGACGGCACTCCGGAGGGACGCAGCATCGTCCGACTGTGTGCAGAGCAGTACCGGCTCGACTCCCACAGTTCGACCGCCGAGAACTCTGCCGAGTTCGTGCCGTTCACCGCGCAGACCCGGATGAGCGGCGTCGACATCCTCGACGCCGGAAACATCGTCCGTGTCCGCAAAGGCGCCGCCGACACCATCGCACGCTGGGTGCGCGAGCAGAAGGGGGTTGTGCCCCGCGAGGTGACCGAGGCAGTCGACGACATCGCAGGTCGCGGCGGCACGCCGCTGGTGGTCGCACAGGGACGAGAGATTGCCGGCGTCGTCGAACTCTCCGATGTGGTCAAACCCGGTATGGCCCAACGATTCGCCCAGCTGCGTGCGATGGGGATCCGGACCGTGATGATCACCGGCGACAATCCGCTGACCGCGGAAGCGATCGCGCGGGAAGCGGGTGTGGACGACTATCTTGCCGAAGCGACTCCCGAAGACAAGCTGGCACTGATCCGCTCGGAGCAGCGCGGTGGCCGCCTCGTCGCAATGACCGGAGACGGCACCAACGACGCACCCGCGCTCGCGCAGGCGGATGTCGGTGTCGCGATGAATACCGGGACCTCCGCCGCAAAGGAGGCGGGCAACATGGTCGATCTCGATTCCGACCCGACCAAGCTGATCGAGGTCGTCGAGATCGGCAAGCAACTGCTCATCACGCGCGGTGCCCTGACCACGTTCTCCCTTGCCAACGACCTGGCCAAGTACTTCGCAATCCTGCCCGCGTTGTTCAGCGGGATCTACCCGCAACTCTCGGAACTGAACATCATGGGCCTGGCGACCCCGCAATCCGCGATCCTGTCGGCGGTGATCTTCAATGCGCTCGTGATCCTCGCGTTGATTCCGCTGGCACTGCGAGGAGTCCGCTATCGGCCGTCGAGCGCGTCGTCGTTGCTGGGCCGCAACTTGCTTGTCTACGGCCTCGGTGGCGTCGCCGCACCGTTCGTCGGCATCTGGCTCATCGACCTTGTGGTTCGACTCGTACCGGGAATGGGATAGGACATGCACACGATGAATTTCCTGCGTCAACTCCGCGTGGGCGCGGTCCTGCTGCTGATGCTCACCGCCGCCGTCGGCGTCGGGTATCCCGCGACCGTGTGGGCGGTGAGCCGCCTCGGGATCGACAGCGCTGAGGGAGCGCCGTTGACCGACACGAACGGGTGCGTCGTCGGTAGCCGGTTGATCGGTGTGGATCCGCAGGTCGCGCCCGGCGATCCCGACCCGTTCTTCCATCTGCGGATGGTCGGGTCGGTCGCCGAGGACGACCCTTTCGCTCCGGGCGACCCTGCAGCCGCGCTCCCGTCGAACCAGGGCCCGAGCAGCGATATCCTGGAAATGTTCATCGAGGAGCGCCGCGCGACGATCGCGGTCCGCGAAGCTGTGGTTGCAGAGGAGGTACCGGCCGATGCGGTCACAGGGTCGGGGTCCGGCGTCGACCCCCACATCTCCCCCGACTACGCCGAACTGCAGATCCCCCGAGTGGCCCGGGTCACAGGCCTGAACATCGACTACGTCCGCGAGCTCGTCTCCGAACACACCGAGGGCAGGCAATTCGGGTTTCTCGGCGAGGAAAGGGTGAATGTGCCTGAACTGAACGTGGCACTCGGGCTGACCTCACCCGGATGCACCACCGGACCGTGAAGTGGCGATGAGCGAAAACCCCGGTCCCGCGACTCGACGCGGACTCCTGAGGATCTACCTCGGCGCAGCGCCGGGTGCAGGAAAGACGTACGCCATGCTCGGAGAAGCGCATCGACGCCTTGCGCGCGGCGGCGACGTGGTGGTCGCGATCGTCGACACCCACGGGCGTGTCCGCACCGCCGAGCAGGTCACAGGTCTCGAAACAGTTCCGCCTCGGCGGTGGAAGTATCGGGGAGTCGAACTCGACGAACTCGACCTCGACGCCGTGCTCGCACGCAGGCCCGCGGTGGCGTTGGTCGACGAACTCGCCCATACGAACGTGCCGGGCAGCAGAAACGAGAAGCGCTGGCAGGACGTCGAGGAACTGCTCGACGCAGGCATCGATGTCCTGTCCACCGTCAACATCCAGCATCTCGAATCGCTCAACGACGTCGTCGAGCAGATCACCGGCGTCGCGCAACGCGAAACCGTCCCGGACACGGTGGTGCGCCGAGCCGAGCAGGTCGAGCTCGTCGACATCACTCCGCAAGCGCTGCAGCGGCGGCTCGCGCATGGCAACGTCTACTCGCAGGACAGGATCGACGCTGCGCTGCGCAGCTATTTCCGTGAGGGGAACCTGACGGCGTTGCGCGAGATCGCGTTACTGTGGCTTGCCGATCAGGTCGATGTGGCGCTCGCAAAATATCGCGGCGAGCACGCCATCACCGACACGTGGGAAACACGCGAACGCGTGATCGTCGCCGTCACAGGCGGCCCCGAGTCCGCCACTCTGATCCGTCGTGCGAGCCGGATCGCGGCCAAGGCCAGCGCCGAACTGGTCGTCGTCAATATCGTCCGCGGGGATGGTCTCACCCGTGTCTCGGAACGCCGGATGAGCACGGTCCGGAAGCTCGCCGCAAGCCTGGGTGCGGGGATGCACCAGGTCGTCGGCGACGACGTACCCTCGACGTTGCTCGCGTTCGCGAGAGAGGTGAACGCCACTCAACTCGTGATCGGGACGTCACGGCGTTCACGCTGGGCCCGCATCCTGGACGAGGGTATCGGAGCAGCCGTGGTCCGCGACTCCGGCAAGATCGATGTGCACACGGTCACTCACGAACATGCCGTGGGCACACCGAAGGTCGCCGTGCTGGGGCGTCACGAACGACGGCTCCAGGCGTGGCTCGCCGCAGTCGTGATCCCCCTCGCTGCCACCGCACTGATGATGCTGGTCGATCGCGTCGTGGGTGTCGCAGGCCAAGAGGCATTGTTCTTCGTCGTCGTGCTGACCGTCGCCCTCTTCGGCGGCATCGGTCCGGCCATCGTGGCGGCGCTGCTGTCCGGCCTACTGCTGAACTACTTCTTCACCGAACCCCACCACAGCCTCACGATCGCCGCGCCGGAGAATTTCGTCACCACCGTCGTGCTGCTCATCGTGGCCGTGGCCGTGGCGGCACTCGTCGACGCCGCCGCCGAGCGTGCGCGGGAAGCTCGTTTCGTGTCGCAGGAAGCCGAACTGCTCGCGCTGTTCGCCGGGGCCGTCCTGCGCGGTGCAGACGTGCACACACTGCTTGCCAAGGTGCGGGAGACCTACGGTCAGAAGGGTGTGGCCGTCCTGCGAGTCGAGGGCGACACCCACGTTGTGCTCGACAGCGCCGGCGTCGAGATACCGACCTCGCGCGACGACGCCGACACCGTGTGCGAGATCGACGAGGGGCGGTACATGCTCTTGCTGTCCGGGCGTCGTTTGCGTCCACGCGACCGACGGATCCTGACCACTGTCACCGGACAGATCGCCGGGTTGGTCCGGCAAGGTGAGCTTGCAGCCGAAGCGTCCCACGCCTCGGCGCTCGCCGAAACCGACCGGCTACGACGGCTGCTGCTGTCTGCGGTCAGTCACGATCTGCGCACGCCGCTCGCGGCGGTCAAGGCATCCGTATCGAGTCTGCGCAGCACCGACATCGAGTTTTCGAAGGAAGACACGTCCGAATTACTCGCGACGATCGAGGAATCCACCGATCAACTCACCCGCCTGGTGACGAATCTGCTCGACTCGTCGCGCCTCGCGTCCGGGGTCGTCGCTCCGGCACTGGATCTGGTGTATCTCGACGACGTGGTCGAACGTGCCGTGCTCACTCTCGCGAACGGTGGCCACGACAACGTGCTCGCCCTCCGAGAACGCATCGAGGTCGACGTCGACGACACAACCGTCTGCGCCGACGAGACATTGCTCGAGCGGGCTTTGGCGAACCTCATCGACAACGCGCTGCGGTACGCGCCGGGCAGTCCGGTCCTCATCGGCGCGACCATCGCCGACGACCACAACATCGTCACCGTCGTCGACCGCGGCCCCGGGCTGCGACGCGACGAGCGCGGTGACGCGTTCACCGTTTTTCCTCGGGCCGGCGATCAGCGCACGACCGGGGGTGCAGGTCTCGGACTCACTGTGGCACGAGGGTTCATCGAGGTCATGGGCGGAACCCTCACCCCGACCGACACTCCGGGCGGCGGCACCACCATGGTCATCGACCTCCCCACTGCACCGGCGAAGATGAAGCCATGACTCGTATCCTGGTCGTCGACGACGAGCCACAGATCCTGCGCGCCCTGCGGATCAACCTCAAAGCCCGTGGGTACGACGTCGTCACCGCTGCCGACGGCACCACGGCCCTGCGTGCCGTCGCGCAGCACCACCCGGACGTGATCGTCCTCGACCTCGGCCTGCCCGACATCGACGGGATCGAGGTGCTCGCCGGACTCCGTGGCTGGTGCACCACCCCGGTGATCGTGCTCTCTGCCCGCAACGATGCCGCCGACAAGGTCGCTGCGCTCGACACCGGTGCCGACGACTACGTCACCAAACCGTTCGGAATGGAGGAGTTTCTGGCCCGGATCCGCGCGGCCGTCCGACGCGCCACCGCGATCTCCGGGCTTCCGGATCCATTGGTGGTGGCCGCGAACTTCACCGTCGATCTCGAATCCAAGAAGGTCACACGCGAGGGCGTCGACGTGCACCTGACACCGACCGAATGGGGCATGCTCGAGATGCTCGTCCGCAACCGCGGCAAGCTCGTCGGGCAACGCGAACTGCTCACAGAGTTGTGGGGCCCGGCCTACACGACCCAGAGTCATTATCTGCGCGTCTATCTCACCCAGCTTCGTCGCAAGCTCGAACTCGATCCAGCGCATCCCCGTCACCTGCTCACAGAGCCCGGACGTGGGTATCGCTTCGAAATGTGATCGATGCGGAATCGCCGGCTCGAGCCGCGCAGGTAGGCTCGATCCGGCGAATGTCAGACGTCGCCCGATACCCCTGAGCACCTAACGGAGATCTCCAGATGACAGCGCGTGCCCACGACGAACTCGTGGTTCTGCTCGACGAGGACGAGCGACCCATCGGAACAGCTCCGAAAGCCACCGTCCATCACACGGACACTCCGCTTCACCTGGCATTCTCCTGCTACGTGTTCGATGACGAGGGCCGGGTCCTCACGACTCGACGCGCACTGGACAAGATCACATGGCCCGGCGTGTGGACGAATGCGTGCTGTGGTCATCCCGGACCCGACGAATCCCTCGAGGACGCGATACACCGCCGTCTCGAGCAGGAGCTGGGCCTCGCGGTCGACGACCTCACATGCATGTTGCCGCGTTTCCGCTATCGCGCGACGGCAGCCGACGGGACCGTCGAGAACGAAGTCTGTCCGGTGTTCTGCGCCCGCGCAGCATCCCGCCTCGAGCCCGACCCGTCCGAGGTGATGGACTGGTCGTGGGTGTCATGGGCCGATATGCAAACCGCCTCAACCCTTCCGTGGCTGATCAGCCCGTGGTCGGCCGAGCAGATTCCGCAACTCGCTCGGACCGGCGTGGCGCGATGGGTCGACGCCGCGATCTGAACCTCGCCTGCCCGACGGTCGTACTCGACCGGCGGTGCCCATGACAAGCGCGCTCGTCGAAGGGGTTCACGCTTCGGACCACACACCCAGTTCGTTTCCACTCGGATCGAGGAAGGTGAACCGGCGCCCTCCGGGGAAATCGTACGGCCCCGACGAAATTGTGCCCCCGGCATGTTCGACCGCACCGACCGAGGCATCGAGGTCGCTCGAGTACAGCAGGACCAGCGGTCCGGCTGTACCCGGTGCGCGCAGGGTCGTGAGCCCGCCGACCTCCCCGTCACCTTCTGCGGCGCGGATACCGGCGTACTTCGGACCATAGTCGTTGAATTTCCACCCGAAAGCAGCCTCGTAGAATGCGCGTGAGGCGCCGAGATCTGTAGCGGCGAGTTCGATGTAGTCGAATGTGTGATGAGTGTTGACCATGGAACCATGGTGAACCTGCCCACCGACACGGTGCAGTGGCGACGCGTGATCGGCCAGTTCACTCGCGGCTTCCCTCCGGACCGATGTCGATGCTGCGGTCGATCTCCCGAAGGACGAGATCGACCGCAGCGTCCGCGTCCATCCCCGCAATCAGCACGGATTGTGTCGCACCGGTACTGACCGCAACCAACCTCACGGCTTCGTTGTGCGCCCGGGCCTCGGAGAACCCGACAAGACGGAGTAGACGCCCGGCCTCGCTGACGGTTCCACCCGATGCGTCGGCAAGAAAGGATCTGATCCACGGATCGTTCGTCGCTTTCGCAAGGTAGGCATACCAGACCGAGACACCGACGCGTGCGGGTGCATTCGTCGGAACAGGCTGGGTGAGCAATGCCGCGAGGGCCGATCTCGGATCACCGGGGCATCCGTGTTCGCGATAAACCTGTTCGGCACCGGTGACCATTTCCTGCGCTCCGGCCCGGATCAGATGCTGTTTCGATTCGAAGTAGTGCTGGATCCTGCCGATCGAGACGCCGGCCTCCTCAGCCACCGCATGCAACGTGACCCCGTCGATTCCCCGCTCGTGGATCACCGCCCACAGGGCCCACACAATCTCTTTGCGACGCTCGGCATGGTCGACAACTTTCGGCATGACCGCATTTTACAATATGCCTATACTGCAAAAGGTACTGATACTCGACGATCAGGGGTTGCATATGAGTGAGTACGCCGCACGCACAGATTCCCGGACCGAGCATCCACCACCAGCTCGTCCGCGTTACCGATGGCTTCGTCGCAGCGGGCTGGTCGTCCTCGCCGCGCTCACAGCGCTGGGTGCTGTGAGCGTGCAGCAGTTCTTCTTCGGAGCACCCGGCGTGGGTCATTTCCGCGACGCAGAAGGACGCCAGAGCTACGTCGCGGCGTACGAGCAAGCGATGTCCTCACTCCCCTCACCCACATCGACCCACGACCTCGCGACCCGCTTCGGCACAGTTCGCGCTTATGAGTGGAGCTCCCCGGACACCGCGGACACCGTTCCGGTCGTCCTGGTGCCGGGCCGGTCGTCGGGTGTTCCGATGTGGGCCGAGAACCTTGACGACTTCCTACCTCACCGACGGGTTGTTGCTTTCGACGCACTCGGTGATGCCGGTTTGTCGGTACAGAATGTTCCGCTCACCTCCTTCGGCGACCAGGCCATCTGGATCACCGACGCACTCGACGCACTCGCAACCGACACCGTGCACATCGTCGGTCATTCGTTCGGTGGAGCAATCGCAGCGACATACGCGCAGCATTTCCCGGAGAGGGTCCGGTCGCTGACACTCCTCGAACCGGTTTTCACCTTCGCGCGTCCCTCGGCCCGCATGATGGCGTGGACCATGGTGTCGTCTCTCCCGTTCCTGCCCGAGTCCTGGCGCACGACCGCGCTCGGAAAGGTAGGCGGGGCCGAGTTCGACTCGAACGACGACATGGCGAAGATGATCGCCGCGGGTTCGGAGCACTTCTCGGCGGTCCTGCCGATTCCTTCTCCCCTGAGTGATGACGAGATGGAGGCCCTCGCCATGCCCACCTATGTCGCTATCGCCGAACGCGATTCGCTCGCCGGAGGCGACACTGCAGTGCAGCGGGCACGAACACTCCCGCGCGCACTCGTCGATATCTTCCCGAACACCACCCATTCGCTACCGATGCAAGCGAAGGAGGCTCTGGCAGTAGAGCTTCCAGAATTCTGGCACGAGGCCGAACAGAACTGATCCGACGGGTCACCGGCCGGGCACATAGGTCAGCGTCGGAACGCGCCCTCGTACGCAGTCCGTCCAGTGATCAGGTGCGGCAAGGGTGAAGGTCGCAGGCACATACGGATCAGGGCCCGGCAGGATCAGCACTCGCCACTGCGGAACCCAGGTCCCGATCTCCCCACAAGCGTGGACCGCGTCGGCGATCGCAGCGGTGTCATGGTGACGGAATACGAGTCGTATTCCATCCCAAGATAATTCGACGCGCGTCTCGTCCAGGACGCGCACCAGCGCGCCGACACTGAGATCGGAATCGTCGAAAGCCTTACGGGCGCGGATGAAGTGTACGTGGTGCCCGTCGCCGAACGAAGCGCACTCGTGAGCACCTACGTGATCGGTACCGCGAATATGGTCGGTCATGATTTCCTCCGGGTCGGCCCCGGGCGGGGCGCTCGTGCCCGGGCCGGTCGGCCGCGAGCCGCTTCGTCATCCGAGCCACCCGCGAGCGTGGGGTTGGCGTGCCGTCAAGTCGGAGCTTGGCGACGGCATCTCGTGAAGCACCGCCAATATACATGATGGAGCGACCTCACAACCCGAGCCACCGCCTGCGGAGAAGAACGCAACGCATCCTTACTGCTCCGAAACGCCACGGTGACCGACCCCGCCGACACTGGTCGGCACTGTTCGCATCAGGAGGTTGCCGTGTCCTACGTTCCACCCGCCGAGCTGGCCCGCGCGATGGTCGACGCCGGCCAGAGCAAGGTCCTCATGTCTACCCGCGACACCCTGATCAGGGCGTATATGGCCGGTGCGATCCTCACACTCGGGGCAGCATTTGCAATTACCGTCACCGTGCAGACCGGCAACGCCCTCCTCGGAGCCATTCTCTTCCCGGTCGGATTCTGTCTGCTGTACCTACTGGGTTTCGATCTTCTCACCGGGGTGTTCACGATGGTCCCCATCGCATACCTCGACAGACGCCCGGGGGTGACGATCGGGTCGATGCTCCGCAACTGGGCTCTGGTCTTCGTCGGAAACTTCCTCGGCGCCTTCACCGTGGCCGTGCTGATCACCTTCATCCTCACCTACGGCTATTCGATCCCGCCGGACGCGGTCGGCGAACGTCTCGGTGAGATCGGTGAAGCGCGCACTCTCGGGTATGCAGAGCATGGCGCGGCGGGCATGGCAACCCTGTTCTTCCGCGGCATGCTGTGCAACTGGATGGTCTCCACCGGCGTTGTCGCAGCGATGATGTCCAAGAGTGTGCCGGGCAAGGTTCTCGTGATGTGGATGCCCGTCATGCTGTTCTTCTACATGGGTTTCGAGCACTCGGTCGTCAACATGTTCCTGTTCCCGTCCGGCCTGCTTCTCGGCGGTGACTTCACCCTCGGTGACTATCTGATCTGGAACGAGGTCCCGACGGTTCTGGGCAACCTTGTCGGCGGTGTCGTGTTCGTGGGTCTCGCTCTCTACATCACCCACGTGCGGACGCAACCCAAGCGCGCGATCGGGGCGCCTGCCTCGGACCGCGCCGCAGCGTCGGCCAGGACTCCCGAACCCGTGTGATGCGATCCGTGGCTTCGATTCTCCCGACGCACAGGCCCTATCGCGGCAGAGGGATGTCGGGTCACGCCGGCGATACCCTGATCGGATGGCGTCGTTCACACCGATCTCACCTGCTGTACTCACCGAACTACTCGCCGAACGTGCATACGCACTACCGGGCCCGGTCGCCATGGCAATTTCGGCCGCCGACGCCGCAGAACCGATGGATCTGGCGAGCCGGGTTGTCGAGGCCCTGCGCGCCGCGGGGCGTCCCGCGCACGCCGTGTCACTGCACGATTTCGTCCGACCTGCCTCGCTCCGTCTCGAACACGGGCACGCCGATGAAGAGAGTTATCGGTCGGGCTGGTACGACTACGACGCGCTGGACCGCGAGGTGGTCTCGTCCCTGAAGAGCGGGCATCGCTTTCTGCCGCGGTTGTGGGACGAGGCCACCGACCGGTCGGCGCGAGCACACCGGGTCGGCGCCGCAGACGATCACGTGCTTGTCGTAGCAGGACCGATGCTCCTCGGCCGAGGCATCCCGTTCGATGTGACCGTCGACCTGAAAATGTCCCGGGGTGCGCTCGAACGGGGAACTCCCGCCGCCGACCATTGGACGATCTCCCCGCTACTCGCACACGAGGCCGAGGTCTCTTCCGCGGCCGACATCGTGGTGCGCTTCGAACATCCGGATCGGCCCGCGCTGCGGGATTCCTGAACTATCCGGCAGCCAGGGCCTTGGCCAATGGCGAGGGGAATCGCGGCAGCACCCGCACACCCTCCAGCCATTCCTCGAGCCGAGCAGCTTCGGCGGTGAGAAAGGCCGATGCTTCCTTCCCTGCGTCCTCGAGCATATGGAGCCGGACGGCGCCGTCGTCGGATTGCCACCACGTGCCGACAACCCGGCCTTCCCACCACGCCGTCGGCCCTGCGTTTCCACTGGTGTCGAAGAGTTGCTGCTTGTACGGGCCGAGGTACCACTCTCGCTCGAACCAACCCATCGTGGTGGGATCGAGAGACGGCAGCAGGGCGCCCCACGGCTCAGCAGAGGGCGCGGGGTCGACGTCGTCCGGGAGGAGATAGCCGACACGCCCGTCGAGGTCGACTTCCACAGCCGCGAGTTCGGTCAGCGCAGCTCGGACCGCTTTGATCGTCGAGCCGAGCCACCATTTGATGTCGGCTTCGGTGCCCGGCCCGAACGCGCCCAGCCACATCGCCACAAGGTCTCGAAGTCCCTCGGATTCACTTCGCGGTTCGATCTCCTCCCCCAACCACGAGGCAGTCCGCACCCAGTTCGGACGCGAGATTCGCCACGACCCGTTGTTGGAGGCCCGGAGCACCTGGCCCGAGGCCGAGAGCACCGTCATGACTCGTGGGGCGAAGGAAACCTTCCCGCCCCACGACTTCCCGACGCCGTAGTCGATCGATGCGTCGAGAACAGGTAGTTCGGAACGTAATTCGGACGCGGTGGCCTCGCGTCCACCTGCCAAGGCGGCGAGAACCCCGGCGGTGGCGTCGTCGAGCCACTGTGCGCCGTCCCGGTGCAGGCCGGCCCGTTCGGCGTCTTTGATCACGCTGCGGCGCTGAGCGGCTGCAACCCGATTACTTGCCCCGGCCTGTGCCGCCGCGAGCGCGGCACGCGGAAACACAAAGACGGTACGACGCATCGCGAGGTGCTTGACCAGCGTCCGATCTCTGTAGAGCGCGGCATCGAGTTCCGCCGCGGAGAAGTCGGTGACTCTCGACCACGTGGAGAGGTACACGGTCGCAGGATCGGTGCCGTGCAGGCACACCATGCTCCTGGCGGCTTCGACTGCGTCGGCCGCACGATACGCCGGGGCAATGCGGTGGCGAGCCGCGAGGCGCGCTCTGCGTTCACCGACGTCGACAGTCCGAAGCATCATGCGCTCACTCTAGATGCGGGTACCGACATGCGTTGTTACTGTCCCGTCGTGACCTGGACCGAGATTCGCGATTCCGCCGAGTTGACCGAACTTTTCGGCGAGCCGACCTTCCGCGCGGCACACAAGGTACGTGCGAGGTTGCACCCGTACGACGTGGATTGGCTTGCCGCATCACCGTTCTGCGTCGTGGCCACAACCGACGAGACCGGTCGATGCGACGCATCACCCAAAGGTGACCGACCCGGCAGGCTGGCGTATGTGATCGACGACCGCACGATCGCACTCGCCGAGCGCCCCGGCAACCGACGCATGGACGGTTTCCGAAACGTCCTGCGAAACCCGTTCGTGGGCACGAACTTCTTCATCCCCGGACGCGGCGACACGCTACGGGTCAACGGGCGCGCGCGCCTGATCACCGATGCGCCGTTCTTCGACGACCTCGTCGTGCAGGATCACCGTCCTATCCTGTGCCTCGTCATCGAGATCGAAGAGATCTTCCACCACTGCGCCAAGGCATTCATGCGGTCCGCGTTGTGGGACCCGGACACCTGGGATCCGGACGCGCTGCCCTCGGTGGCGACACTGTCGAAGACGATGGTGCCCGACGGTCCCGAGACCCTTGAAGAACTCGAACAGTACTACGGTCCGGCCTACGCCGACCAGCTCTATCGCCCGCAGCACCCGGCACCCGATCCTCGGTGAGGAGCGCGGTCAGCGTCGTAGCTCAGGCGGGAAACCGCCGGTGGCGACCGGTCCCCAGGAGTCGATGGTTATCCGGATGAGCGATTTGCCCTGCGCGCGCATCGCATCGCGGTACTCGTCCCAGTCCGGATGCTCCCCGGAGATGCATCGGAAGTAGTCGACGAGCGGCTCGACAGCGCCCGGCATGTCGAGCACCTCCGCGACGCCATCGACCTGGACGTACGCACCGTTGAACTCGTCGGACAGGACGCACACGGTCGCGCGTGGGTTGCGGCGCAGGTTCACCGCCTTTGCCCGCTGCGGGTAGGTCGCGATGACGATTCTGCCGTCGCCATCGAGGCCGAGAGTCACAGGCGAGACCTGTGGTGTGCCCGACTTCCGCCACGTGATCAATACGCCACGGTGGCGGGGGCGGACGAAGTCGAGCAGTTCGTCGCGCGAGACGTGGTCGGCGGTTGCGATTGCCATAGCGCCCAGGATAGGTGGCGCGCACGCACCCGGCCCCGATGTTCGGAAACGAGTCGGACCCGGAGGCCGTAGTCCCCGGGTCCGATGATCGACAGAACTACTGCTGGGCGCTGCTGATTCCTTCAGCGGAACCGCTGAAGAAGTCGAGTGCCCCGAAGAGGTCAGCGGCGTTGACGAAGAATTCGGCCAGGTCAGCGAGCATGTGTAAATCCCATCTGTGGAGAATCAACAGCGGTCCGGTCGCGGTAGCGACCGCGATTCAATTGTTACCAGAGAATTCCGATTCCGCAGCACAGACGAGTGAGAAACAAATCACATTCTGCCGGTCGGAACCCAATCACGAATCGATCACGGATGTGAGAAAATCTACATCTTCGCAGGTAGATGAGGTATCTCTGCCCGAAGTCTTTCCGCGGCCGAACTCGTCGCCGAAGCCTTGAAACAGACTCGGAAAATACCGACAGAAGATCGAATTACACAGCGTCGAGCAAACTTCCTGCGCTGCCATTATTCACACATCGGACAAATGGAAATTACCCACCAGTTCGATGTAAGGGTCCTCACGCCGCGCCGGAACCGAACGCTCTCCGCCTTGTTCACCGATCATTCTTCGCCCCACCATCGTCGCCGCGCTTGGGCCGAGGGGACACCGACACGACGGCAGTCGACGCACCGCACCGGCGCGGACCCCCTATCCTGAACAGGTACCTGTCCGCGAATACACACAGAGAGAACTATGAGACGCGCCAAGCGCAAACCTCGAAGACCCGCCCCGTCCCCGTCCGTGGACGACCACCCTGTCCCTGAACCTCAGTTCGTTCCCGACGCTCGGAACACCGAATGCTGACCGCGCTCGGGATCGCCTTCGGAATCTTCGTCGTCCTGGCCATCACCGCATTGACCGGATACTTCGTGGCCCAGGAATTCGCCTACATGGCGGTCGACCGCTCGCGGATGAAGGCCCGCGCCGAAAGCGGAGACAAAGTCGCCTCACGCGTTCTGTCGGTCACTCGCCGCACCTCGTTCATGCTTTCCGGCGCACAGCTGGGTATCACGATCACAGGCCTCCTCGTCGGTTACGTCGCCGAGCCCCTCATCGGCAGTGGCCTCGGTGTGGCGCTCGGAGGAGTGGGTGTGCCCACCGCCGTCGGCGTCGCTGTCGGCACCGTCCTCGCGGTGTTGTTCTCCACTGTGGTGCAGATGGTCTTCGGTGAGCTCGTCCCGAAGAACCTCGCGATCGCCCGGCCCGAGCCGGTCGCCCGGTGGCTCGCACTGTCCACCACGGTGTACCTGAAGCTCTTCGGGTGGCTCATCCGGCTGTTCGATGCCTCGTCGAACCTGCTGCTGAAAGTGTTGCGGATCGAGCCGGTCCACGACGTGGAGCATTCGGCCACACCCCGGGATCTCGAGCACATCGTTGCCGAATCCCGCGACACCGGCGAGCTGCATCCCGAGTTGTCGAAACTGCTCGATCGGATCCTCGACTTCCCCACCCGCACTGCAGAACACGCCATGATTCCCCGTGCTCGCGTGGATTTCGTCGACGTCGACGAACCCGTCGCCAGCGTCTTCGAGAAAATGGGTACCGGGCACACCCGATACCCGGTTGCGGGCACCTCGTCCGACGACATTCGAGGTGTCGTTCATCTGCACGATCTCCTGGCAATCGACAATCCGACCGGTACGGCCGGAGACGTGTGCCGATCCGCAGTGATCGTCCCGACGACCCTGGCACTGCCCGAAGTACTTGCGCAGCTCAACGCCGCGGGAGAGGAGATGGCGCTGGTGATCGACGAGTACGGCGGCTTCGCCGGAGTCGTCACGGTCGAGGACATCGCCGAAGAAGTCGTGGGCGAGATCGCAGACGAGCATGATCCCGCGCTGGAGACCCAGGTGATCACCCGATCGGGTGACGGGTGGCTCATCCGAGGCGATGCGCACCTCGACGAAGTGGTCCGCACGCTCGATGCCGAACTCCCCGAGGGGGATTACGAAACCCTCGCGGGCCTGGTGATAGCAGAGTTCGGCGGACTTCCCGAGGTCGGCGACACGGTGACAATCGACGTCGATCCGGATCCGGCGGATCTGGTGCACGAATCGCATCCTGCGGCGAAATTCCTCATTGCCGAGGTCCGCTCGGTCGACAAGCACGTTCCGTCCTCGATCTTCGTGACCCTACGCACCGACGGAAGCGCGCGCGGCGAGGCCACGAACGACGACACAGCGGTGGACGCCAAGACGGACGGCGAGGTGAAGCACCATGGATAATCCATGGGTGGTCGCAGTCGCGACCGTCGTGTTGATCGCGGCGAGTGCATTCTTCGTCGCCGTCGAGTTCGCATTGATCGCTGCACGACGCCACCGGCTCGAAGATGCGGCACCGGAGAGTCGATCGGCTCGTGCTGCATTGCGCAGCGCTTCGGAGCTTTCGGTGCTCCTGGCGGGGTCACAGCTCGGGATCACCGTGTGCACATTGGCACTCGGCGCGATCACCAAGCCTGCGGTCCACCATTGGCTCACACCGGCGTTCGAAAGTTGGGGCGCGCCGGTGTGGCTCGCCGACGTCGCCGGATTCGTTCTGGCTCTGATCATCGTCACCTTCCTGCACCTCGTGGTCGGTGAGATGGCTCCGAAGTCATGGGCCATTGCGCATCCGGAAAAGTCGGCGACTTTGCTCGCGCTGCCGATGCGCGGCTTCATGTGGGTCATGCGGCCGCTCATCATGCAGCTCAACCACATGGCGAACTGGTTGCTCCGCAAGGTCGGAGTGGAGCCGGTGGACCAGGTCGCATCGGGCCAGGATCCGGACGCACTACGCCACCTCGTCGAGCATTCGGCCACGGTCGGGACACTCGACGAGCGGTACCACGGGCATCTGAGCAGCGCACTCGAACTCGAGACGCTCACGGTGGGTGACATCGTCACCCCCCAGGCGGATCCGAGCAGTGTCCGGCCCGAGGCCACCGTGGCACAGATCCAGGACGTGGTGCGCCGCACCGGGCACCTTCGGCTGCTCGTCCGGGGCAACGGCCACATCGACGGTGTCGTCCACGTGCGCGACAGCCTGCAGGCCGGCGACAGTGTCACCGCCGCAGACCTCATGCGGCCGGCGCTGACACTCGACGCGGCGATTCCGGTGTACGAGGCGCTCGCCACGATGCGCGAGTCGAGGAATCACCTCGCCACAGTGACCGACGACAGCCGGGTGGTCGGCCTGATCACCCTCACCGATGTGCTGGCCCGACTGCTCCCCTCCGAGCAGGACACCGCATAAGTTCGTTCGACGTCACCGGTCGCTGTCCCCGAGTACACGCCTCAGGGCCTGCGGGGACAGCTCCGGTGCGTCGAGGAGCGCGCGGACCGCGTCGTGGCCGCCGTCCGGAACGCGGTGCACACCGAGGTAGTTGTGCCACTGCCCGCAGACCGGGAGTGGCCGGACCAGGACGGTCTCACCGACGCCCACATCGTCACCCACAGTCCGGTCCATCACTCGCGTGCTCGTGCCGTTGCTCGGGTCGCGAATGGTGACGCCGTCGCCGGGACGCACCTCCTCGAGCACTCCCATCACCAGTGCCGCACCCAGCCACCGCTGCGCGAGGTCGCGTTCGTCCTCGGGAAGCATCCAAGCCCAGTGCTCGACGAAATCGTCGAACGCTCCACCGTCGAACAGCACGACGTCCGCTACCAGCCGTACGTTGTCGTCGGTCTGATCGACCTCGGCCGAGAGTCGTTGCCAGCGCGGTTGGTCCATGACCAGACCTGCCTTGGCGTACAACCATACGGCGCGGTGCTCGAGCGCGGCGCGGCCCTCACCGAGGTGACACACCTTGTACTTGCGGCCCGAACCGCACCAGCAGCGGTCGTTGCGGCCCAGTTCTGGGTGTTCGACCGGCTTGAAATGCTGCAGGAACGGATACATGGGGTGCTGCGTTCCGGTCGCGGTGCGCTCGAGCAACAGCAGACCCGTGGTTGTCTCGCCTCGCATCGATGCGAATGTCGCGAGACCTTCCGATGCGGGCGCGAAACCGGGGTTCTCCGAGGATGCGAGTCGGTAGCGGCGTTCGGCCTCGTGGACGTCGCCGCGCGCGAGTTCGGCCCGTCCGATCATCCAGTGTGCGACGGCCCGGGTGACACGAGGCCCGCGACGTAAGAGCTGTTCCGCGGCCTGCGTCACCTCGCGCGGTCCGATTCCGAGCCGGAGCAGCGCCTCGTCCACCACCAGCTGCGCAACAGCCGGAGTTGCGAGTGGTGTCAGTGCGGCGGGATCCTCGAAGTACTCGTCCAGATCGGCTTCGAGCATGTGATCATCGTCGTTCTCGGGGGACCACGACACCAGAACAGCCAGGAATCGAGTGGCCGCGCGCGCCGAGAATTCGTCGAGCCCGAACGTCTTGCCGAACCAACCGGACGCTGCGGTCTCCTGTTCGGCTTCTCTCGCGGCCGGTGCAACATCCGTCCGGATCAACCTGTTACCTGCGCGTGCGAATCCGGCCTCGACGAGTTGTTCGCTCAGCGGGGCACACCGGTCGCGGGCCAGTTGCGGATCGGCGACAAGTGCCTCGAGCAGATCGAGTTCGAGATAGACATCCGATTCGGGGGCCCGCGCCGAGATCGCCGAGGCCCACGCGCCGACCGTGCCCGCAATCGCTTCGTCTCCGAGTTGCTCGACGGTGACCTCACCGTGTCGGACGGTGAGCGCGACGAGGTCGCCTGCCTTGCGCGAAGCCAGAACGTCTTCGGGCAGGATGACGACCCCGAATTGCGCCCAGGGCTTGTCGGTCAGTGAACGGGACGCGAGCATATCGTCGTGGAATCCGGGAACAGCGACGCTGATCGGTGAATGGGCCTGGACCACCAAGGCGGGGAGCAATACGTCGAACAATTCGACGGCATTCGCCGCGATCTCTTCCGCGGTGAGACGATGAGCGAAAACGCGCCCGTCGAGCACGGCATCGAGCGCGACATAGCGTCCGTCGCGCAGCTCGGTGACGACGGGGTCGGAGAGGGCATCGTCGAGTTCGATCGCGGCCTCGATCTGCGTGCGATCTCCGAATCCGCGGTCGGCGAGAGCTGCCGCGAGCTCCGACAGAGTGCGCGGCCCACCGTCACGGAGCAGCGCTGCCGCTGTAGCGGCGAGATCGGCCGAAGAGAAGTCCACGGGCACGAGCCTACTGTGGTGCTCAGGCCCGGTCAGCCGCCGACGGTGGCGTGCATTTCCCACACGAGGACTTCGGCACCGGTATCGGTGGTGAGCTGTTGCCCACCGCCGCCGCTGACGCGCACCGCGTCGCCTTCGACGAGCAGACCGACCCCTTCGAGAGCGACATTGCCGCGCGCAACGAACAGATGCAGGAACGGTGCGTCGGGCAACGTGACCGGCCGCCCGGGCTGCATCCGCGCCACGTGCAGTGCCGCATACCGGTTCCGGATGCGAATTGCCGCGTGATCCGCGTGGTCGTCCATCCCGGACGCTACGGGTACGAGGTCACCGGCGAGCAGTTCGCGGTCGATCTCGAGCTGCTCATATCCCGGTGCTACCCCGGCTTCGTCGGGCAACACCCACATCTGGACGAAGTGAACGGGTTCATCGTGCTGTTCTGCGTGCAGACCGGTGGCGCCGTCGAAACGCCACGAGTCGTTCTTCTCCGAGTGCAGAATTCCGGAGCCCGCGGTCATGCGCTGAGCCAGCCCCGGATAGATGACGCCGGAATGACCGGTCGAATCCTGGTGGACGAGTGAACCATTCAGAACCCAAGTGACGATCTCCATGTCCTGATGGGGGTGTGTGTCGAAACCTTGGCCGGGGGTGACGATGTCGTCGTTGTTCACCATCAGAACGCCGTGGTGGGTGTTCGCGGGGTCATAGTGCTGCCCGAAGGAGAAGGAGTGCTTCGAATCGAGCCAGGCGATCTTGGTCTTGGGCCGGTCGTCTGCGCGGCGGACGTCGAGGTGCGGTTCGTGGACAGCGGTGCTCATGATGATCGTTTCTCCGGGTCAGCAGTTCGGGTCAGCAGTTCGGGTCAGCGGTGGGTGGGTTGCGGCGGGGACGGATCTGAGCGTTCGGCAGACCCGGAGCAGGAAGCCTCGCGACGTCGCCGACGTATCCTTCGACGCGCCCGAACCTGTCGGACCCGTTCTGCCAGGCATCGCGGTAGGCGACGATCTCGTCGTGGGAGCGACCGACGAAGTTCCACCACATGACGATTTCCTCCCCGAACGGCGTACCTCCGAGCAGGAGCACTCGCGCGGGTTCGTCGGTGCGGTTGGCCAGGGTCAGCCGGGGTACGCCGGTGCCGACGTAGCCGAGTGCGGCGCGCCCCAGGACGGTGTCGAAGAGCGCAACTTCTCCGGTGTCGACGAGGATCCCGTGCTCGAACGCGGAGTCGACGTCGAGCGTGAGGGTCGCGCCCGCGTCGATGACGATTTCGACACCGAGTAGCGGTGTGAAGGTGCGGACCGGCGAGGTGTCGCCGGCGAGGGTTCCGAGGAACACCTTGCCGGTGCCGCCGCCGAGGTCGGTGGGTTCGGGTACGTAATGCTGGAACTCGCGCGGGGCCTCGCGGTCGGAGTCGGGCAGAGCCACCCACAGCTGCACGCCGTGAAGCGTGGTCGTCGCCCGTGTCGAGACCTCCGAGTGGCAGATGCCGTGGCCACCGGTCATCAGGTTCATCTCGCCAGGGCGGACCATGGCGTGCACTCCGTCGCTGTCCCGGTGTTCGACTTCTCCTGTGAACAGCCAGCTCACGGTCTGCAGGCCGGTATGAGGGTGAGGTGCGACGTCCATGCCTCCGGTGACCGAGACATCGTCGGGTCCGTAGTGGTCGACGAAGCACCACGCGCCGATGAGGGAACGTTGTCGTTGAGGAAGGGTGCGTCGCACGGGCATGGCACGCGGACCGCCGAGAGGCACCTCACGCGAGGTGATGATCTCGACGCGTGGATTCCGGGTGTCACCGACCGGAGGGTCCTCGGTGCGGCAGCGGATCTCAGTGGGTGTGGCGTCGGTGTTGCTCATCTCGATCGTGGCCTTCCGTCTTGTGCCGAACTCATGGTTCAGTTTGCGCCATCGGTGCTTCACACCCCGGATGTCATCGACTCAGAGGATGGTCGAGCCGTACATTTCACCGAGCGGATCGGCGATTAGCTCGAGGCGTTCGCCGTCGGGGCCCGGAAAGTACAACGAAACCTCGCTGTGTTGGGCGAGTTCGATTCCTGCGGCGGTCAGCTTGTCACGCACGTGAGTCCATTTGGCAGGTTCCATGCTGATGGCGATGTGATGCAGTCCGCCGAGCACTTCCCGGTAGGGGCCGACATCGAGACCCGGGAAGTCGAAGAACGCCAAGAGGTTTTCGTTGCCTATATCGAAGAAGAAGTGTGATGATCCGGGATAGTCGCGATTCTCGATGAGTTCGACCAGGGGAAACTCGAGCAGTTCCTGATAGAACACCACGGTGCGCTCGACGTCGCCACTCACAATGGCCGTGTGGTGCAAGCCCCGCGCAGATGATTCGGGTCGCGTTCCCACGGGCAGCAGATAGCGGTCACGGATCTCCTCGCGGCGATGCGCGAACGAATCCTGGCCTTGCGCGGTGACAGCCATCCGAGCCCTCCTCCATACACCGGCAGCGGCAAGCCGCCCACCAACTGATTGATCTGTCAACTATCGTGACAGATCGATAGTTGCTTCGTCAACTACCTGCTATGGTTGACCTATGGAACCGACGAAATGGCTGGCCCACGACGAGCACCGGCTGTGGCGTTCCTATCTCGACGCCACCCGTATGCTCTTCCAATCCCTGGACAAGCAGTTGGTGCGCGATTCGGGTATCTCGTTCGCCGACTACGAGATTCTCGTCCTGCTCTCCGAAGCGGAAGACCACAGACTTCGGATGCGAGAACTCTCCGACGCGAGCACCACCACCCGGAGCGGGATCACCCGTGCCATCACCCGCATGGAGGGCGCCGGGTGGGTCCGGCGCGTCGAATGCGAATCCGACAAGCGCGGCGCATGGGCGGAGTTGACCGATACCGGCGCCGCGATCCTTGCCTCGGCCGGACCCGGCCATGTCGCCGCAGTACGCGCGACCATGTTCGACGTCCTCTCCCCCGAGGTCATCACCGTGATGGGCGATGCCTTCACCGCGATCCAGAACCACATGCAGGAACACAGGCGCACCAGCTGACCCGGTGAACCACGAGAACAGCCGACGACCCATCCATTCGCAGCTACGCTCAAAGGCTGCCACACTTGCCGGAAGGATTCTGATATGTCCACGGATACTCCCGATCCCCGCCTCGCCGACATCAGCGTCACGCACAATCCGCAGCGCAGTCGCTACGAAATCCTCGACGGCGACACCGTCGTCGGGCACGCCGACTACCGGCCCGGCGAAGGCACTCGACGCGTGTTCGTCCACACCGAGGTGGACGAGAACTACGGGGGCCTCGGCCTCGCGGGTCGCCTCGTGAAGTTCGCGCTCGACGACGTCGCGGCGGCGGGCGGGCGCATCGTGCCGGTGTGCCCGTACGTCGCCAAATACGTCGCCGAGCACCACGACTACGACACCATCGTCGACCGGCCGGAGGGCACACATGAAACGTAGTGAGCGCATCCCCATCGATAAGCAGACTCGCCCGGTGTACCGCGCGCAGGTGGCCGTCGCGGTCGCCGTCCGAGACGCGGTGAGCGAGGCGGGCCTCGACCGGAAGCTCACCGAACTCGTCAATGTCCGCGTGTCGCAGATCAACGGATGCGCCTACTGTCTCGACGTGCACATTCGTGACGCACTGAAGGCAGGTGAGAAGGCACAGCGTCTCGCCGTACTGCCCGCATGGCGCGACACGGACCTGTTCACCGAGGCGGAGGGTGCCGCACTGACCCTCGCCGAACTGGTGACGACCCTGCCGTCGTCGTACGAGCAGGACTGCCGCTATGCGGAAGCCCGGAAGACCCTCGACGATGCACAGGTTTCCGCGATCATCTGGGTTGCGATCGCTATGAACTCGTTCAATCGCATCTCGATCCTCAGCCGCCACGCGGTTCGTCCGGCCGACTGGAAGTCCTGACCGGATCCGACCCACGGGATGCGCCGATCCGGTCCGCAATCGGCAGTAGTGCCGCCGTCACCAAGGACACGGCCAGCAAACCCAACGCCATGCCTGAGAACACGTCGTGAACGTAGTGCACGCCGCCTGCGACGCGTGAGAGACCGAGCACCGCGGCCAGCGGGGCGACGAACCAGAGCGTTCGCCGGACCGCAAGCACACACGCGGTGGCGAACGACGCAGCGATCACGGAGTGGTTCGACGGCCACGACCAGTCCCCGATCTCCGGGCATTCCAGAACAGTCTGAATACCAAGGGCACGGCACGGCCGCGGTTCGGTCACCACCAGCTTGATGAATTCGCTCGACAAGTACGCGACGATCACCCCGATCCCTGCCACCACGAGAGTGATGAAGGCGCGGCGATCCTCGAGCCAGGACCACACAGCCAGCACACCTGTGGTGGCCACGAGAACGAGTAACCCCTTGTCTGCGACGACACCTGCTGCAGGCCCCGACCATGACCCTTCGAAAGTCTGCGCGATGGCCAGATACAACTCGTCGCGCACGGGGACTGCTGCCACGGCGAGCAACGCCAGGGCGATTGCAGTCGACAAAGCAGCCAACAGCGTCGGCTGGGCCAACTGTGCGGGAACACGAGGTGAATGCTCGGTGACGACCATGATCGACAACGCTAGCGTGGCGGCCGACTCGATCGCAGCCCGACTCTGCCGGGCGCCACCGGAAGTACGCTGTGGCTCATGTGGAGAACCTGGGTGCCCTCGTTGGTGATCGCGGCTGTCGCCGTGCTCGTCCTGGCGACCGGAGCTCTCGCCCCTGCCTCGATCGCGATCGCGGTCGTTCTGCTTGTGCTCGCCTGGGTCGGATCCCCGCTGGCATTCCCGCGCCACATCGACGATGCCGCGGCCCGCATCGAGGCAGCCGACACCAACACCCCCGTGATCTATTGGCGCCCGGGATGCATGTTCTGCATGCGCCTGCGGGCATCACTGTTCCGCCGCGCGGATCGCGCGATCTGGGTGAACATCTGGCGCGACCCCGCAGCGGCAGCACGGGTGCGTGCGGTCAACGACGGCAACGAGACCGTACCGACCGTGTTTGTCGGAGGACGCGCACACACCAACCCCGACCCCGCCTGGATGCGCGCGCAACTCCACTGAACGAGATCGGCGCCGCCTCCTCGATCTGCCGTAGGTATCGTGATGCACACCTACACCTGCACGAGAGGCCGGACCACCGATGCGTCACGATCCGCGACGACTGTCGCAGGACCTCTACCCGCTGCGCCGCACAGTCACTCCGCTGTTCGGTGACGTCGACGCCCTGGGCCATGTCAACAACGTGTCGATCGCCCGATACTTCGAACAGGCCCGCGTCCTCGTGATGGAGGAACTCACCTCGGCTCTCGACGGGCCCGCCTTCGAACGGGCGGTGCTGGCCCGGATCGAGATCGATTATCTCGCCGAGGTGTTCTATCCACACGAAGTCGTGATCTCCACCGGCGTACTGAAGATCGGCACCTCGTCGCTGGTTCTCGGCTCAGCGCTGTTCCAGCACGGCCGGTGCGTGGCGCTGGCGACCTCGGTGGATGTCGGCACGAAACCGGAAGGCGGTGCGGCACCGATCTCCGACGAGGTGCGGGTCGTGCTCGACAAGTATCTGCTCGAGCTGCCGAACTGACCGTGTCGATCGATCACCGGCCTCCGGGAAGGAACGAGCCCGCTCGGCGCACGATGTGATCGTGCAGCCGCGCGACTGCCGGGGTCGGGCGGTGATTCCCTCTGATCAGACCGATGTCCCGCTCGCGGTGTCCGGTCAGCCCGATACCGACGAGGTTGCCACCGGAAGCGACTCGACCGGTGGCGATTCGGCGCTCGGGCACCGGCAACAGTGCGACCCCGAGTCCCTGCGCTATGAGTGCGCGCGCAGTCTCGAACTCACCGATCTCGATCGCTACCTGCGGTACGAAACCCGCGTCCATGCACCAGGTGTCGAGGAGCTGCCGCAGATGGTACTCGGGTGGGTTCGCGATGAATCGCTCGTCGGCGAGTTCGGTGAGGTCGATCTGCGTCCGCCCTGCCAGCGGGTGTGACGGCGCGACGTAGAGCAGAATCCGCTGTGTCCCGATGTGCACGGCAGGCAGGTCCTCCGGGGGCGGGATCACGACGGCAAGGTCGAGGCGGCCGTCGCGGACCATCGCGCACAGAGCCTCGCCGTGGGCTTGGACGAGCCCGAACCGGATCCGTGGTGCGGTGTCGTGGAACTCGGCGAGCAGGGAGGGAATGCTGACCGGACCGAGGGTGAGCGGGAACCCGAACCGGACCGATCCGCTGTCGGGGTCGGCGTTGCTGCGCACGACGTCGACCGCGTCGTCGAGCCCGCGAACTGCGCCGCGGGTACGTTCGTGCAGATCGCGACCCGCTGCGGTCAATGCGACACCCCGACCGACCGGCTGGAACAGCGCCACCCCGAGGATCTGCTCGAGTGATTTCAGTCGCCTGCTCAGTGACGACTGCGGCACACCGAGGACGGCGGCCGCGTGAGTGATGTGCCCCTCCGTCGCAGCGGTGTCGAATGCTGCGAGCAGCGGCACCATCTCGGCGATCTCGGCCGACAGATTTCCATCCATATTCGGATGATAATTCTTCAATCACCTCATTGGACGGATCGGTCTCCGTAGAGGAACCTGTGGGCACCCGCGAGAGAAAGAGTGTTTCCCATGAGAGACAACACATCCGACACTGTCCACGATGTCGTCCTGATCGGAGGCGGAATCATGTCCGCCACGCTCGGCGCCATGATGTCCCGCGTCGAACCCGACGCCTCGATCGTCCTCCTCGAACGTCTCGACGAGATCGCCGGGGAGAGTTCCGCCGCATGGAACAACGCGGGCACCGGGCACTCAGGCTACGCAGAACTCAATTACATGCCCGACCCCACCGACGGAGCGACGGCGCAGGACATCGCGCGCCGGTTCTGTCTCTCCAGAGGGTTCTGGTCGTCGCTGGCAGCCGACGGCACCATGCCGGAGTTCCTCACTCCCGCACCCCACATGGACCTCGTCTTCGGCAAACGAGACATCGAGTACCTCCGCACACGGGTAGCCACCCTGCGGACATCGCCGGCCTTCTCCGACATGGAATACACCGAGGACCCCGAGACCATCCGCGAGTGGGCCCCCCTGCTGATGGAGGGCCGCACCGACGCCGAGCCCATGGCAGCCTCACGCCACCACGCCGGCACCGACCTCGATTTCGGCGCCCTGACACAGTGGCTCGTCGAAGACATCGCCACCCGCGGCGCCGAGGTGCGATTGCACCACGAGGTCTCACGCCTGCACCGCCGCGACGATGGCCTGTGGATGATCTCCGGCCGAGACCGTGCCGGCGGGCAACGCTTCCGTCTCACATCTCGGTTCGTCTTCGTGGGCGCGGGCGGCTGTTCGCTGGAGTTGCTCCAGAAGGCGCGACTCGACGAGGTGCGTGGATACGCCGTGTTTCCCGTCGGAGCGCAGTTCTTCCGCACCGACAACCCGGCGATCGTCGCACGGCACGCCGCGAAGGTCTACGGTCAGGCCGACATCGGTACTCCGCCGATGTCGGTGCCGCACCTCGACCTGCGCGTGGTCGACGGGACACGGTCGTTGATGTTCGGTCCGTACGCAACATTCAGCACCCGGCTACTGCGACACGGCCGGTTGTCCGACCTGTTCCGCACGATCCGCCCGCGCAACGCCGCCGTGATGGCCACCGCAGGCCTGCGCAACCTGGCCCTCGCGCGGTACCTCCTCGGGCAACTCGCTTCGTCGAAGAAACGCAAGTTCGCGCAGCTCCTCCGGTTCTACCCGGGCGCGGATCCCGCTGATTGGCACCTCGTGCAGGCCGGGCAGCGTGCACAGCTGATCAAGCCGGACGAACACGGCCGCGGCGTGCTCACATTCGGCACCGAGCTCGTCACGAGCGCCGACGGGACCATCGCAGGACTACTCGGTGCGTCGCCGGGAGCGTCCATCGCGCCTGCCGTCATGGTCGATCTGCTCACACGGTGCTTTCCGGACCGGAAGGAGACGTGGGCGCCCGCCCTCGACACCCTGGTGGCCGACCGGTCGCGAAAGACAACCTGACCCGACACCGCGCCGGGGGCTTCTCGCCGTGCCCCAGCATCATTCGACGACGATCTTCCCCATCGCGCCGCGGTCACCGTCGAACATCCGATGGTTGAGGAACGTGTAGGTACCGGGTTCGAGGAACTGCAGTTCGACGAACCCACCCTGCGCGACCGCGAGGTCGAGGACCTGCGAGCCCCCGCTGTCCGGATCGCCGGCACGCACGAGATACGCACCTTCCTTGTAGACGGTGTCGAATTGGGCACCGACGACGTGGAAGGCGACGGTCTCGTTGGGGCCGGCATCGAGGATCCAGATGCGCAGACGGTCGCCGGCCGCTGCGTGTAGCGGACGATGCACGTACTGGTCGGCAAACCCGTTGAACATCACCAGATCCGGATTACCTGCCGCGACCTTTGCTGCGTCGACCTGTCCGTCGCCGAGGTAGGTGTCCGACTGCACCATGAGGTACTCGGCATCGACCGGTCCGAGGCTCGGCGGGTCGATGACGACCGCACCGAACATCCCCGCGGCGATGTGTACCGCCATCGGCGGAGTCGCGCAGTGGTACAGCCAGATTCCGCTGTGCTCGGCCCGGAAGCGATAGATCAGCTCCTCACCCGGATTGATCGTGCGCATGGGCTCGTCGGGCCCGACCATGCCGGCGTGGAAGTCGACCGAGTGCCCCATACTTCCGTTGTTGACCATCGTGATCTCGAAGAGGTCGCCGACCTTCCCCCTCAGAGTCGGTCCCATCGCTCGCCCGTTGTAGGTCCACATGGTCTGTGGTACACCGGGAGCGTATTCACCTGGCATTTCGGTGATCTCGAAGGTGTAGCGATGTGTTGTGCCCGCAGGTGCAGCCTCGAGCACAGGGTCTCGGGCCACGAAACCCTCGCCCGGGTCTGCAGCGAGGTCGATTGTCGGCGCGCCGCCTGTCGAGACGTGGCCGTGGCTCATCGATTCACCGTCACCAGCGTCCGCGTCGATGCGGAAGATCATACCCTGCTGCCGATGCCCGACGATCGAACACCAGCCCTCGACGTCGGAGCCGACGACCCCCACTTCGAGCGTCGCGGACTCACCCGGCGCAAGCCTGCCGGTATCGTGGCCGGTCGCAAGAACAAGATCGTGCACCTGTTCGTCCGAATTCGTGACAGTGAGGACCAGTCGGTCGCCCGCAGGCACAGTAACGATATCGGGAGTGAAACGCATCCCGACGGCCTCGATGTGAACCTCCGTGATATTTCCGGTCGGGGTGACCCCTGCCGAAGCGTCCTGCCCACCGATACTCCCGCCACCGACACCCGAGGAGACAGCGAAGACGAGCGCGAGGCAGGCCAGCGCCGCGGTGGCCTGCAAACCACGCTGATGAACGGCCGGGTCGTGGTCCGGTGGTGCCTGCCCCGCCATCACAGCTCGACGGCCCGCCGCCGACGCCCTGGCACTGGTGATCATGATGGGGAGAAACATCACGAAGGCGAGCATGACGAGTGAGGTGACCCCGACTCGCATCCAGCTCGGGAGTGGCACGAGGAACAACAACAGACCTGTGTTGATGACGACGATCCGCCAGATCCACCACCGGTTCATCTTGTCTACGCCTGTGCCGACCACCGCGGGCCCCCCACCCATCAAGGTTGGCAGCAGGTGACTCATGACTCCGAACAGCAATTGCGCCGCGAATCCGGCCAGGAAGGGCACGGTCATCAGCGTTGCCCGATGGGAGTCCATCGGCCCGGTCGCGAGCACGATCGCCAGGGCGGCGAGTGACCCGAGCAACCACAGCATCGCTGCGGTGACGGAGGCCGCAGCGAATCCGTTGGGCGGATGAGACAGCGCATCGCGCAACAACGGTGCTGCCACGACGATCCATCCGGCAAGGTAGACCACGCAACCGGCCGCCGCGACGAGCGAGTTTCCGGTCAAGGCCCCGGCCGTGAGCACCGCAATACCGATGAGCAGGACAGCCAGGGCTACAGGGCGTCGTCCCGACGATGCGTCCGGTGCCCCGATCAGATTCGGATACATGACGGTGAGCACTCCGGCGGCGGCCAGACCAAGGAACCCCAGCAGGTTCATGGCCTGGTGAGCAAGGAGAAATCCGGCTTCGGTGTGCTCCGTGGCCCCGTAGGCCAGCACTGCGCCGAATCCGGCACCGAACGGCAGCATCGCCGACGACGCGACGAGAAACCACACGCGCTGTGCATGTCCGGCCGGCCGGTCCCCCGCCCGGGTCCTCTCCCGCTGCGCCCGCACGGTCAGCAATATCAGGGAAATCGCATGCCAGGCCACCATCGCACCGATGAGTACCGCTCCGGCGAGGGTCGCCGGGAACCATCCACCGACGACGCCGACGATCGTGACGACGATGCCGGCATTCAGAGCGTAGATCTTGGTGAGCTGTGGCCCGCGCTCGGTTTCGGAGAGGTGAAATCCCAGGAATCGTTCGGCAAGGGTCTGCGACCACACCACGATCGAGTTGGTGACTGCTCCCAATGTGAACAGATGCACGAGCAGCCATCGCGACTCCGGCAGGAACGGATGCGCGAGCCCGGCGAAGATCAGTAACACGAGCCATACCCGCACAGGAAAACCCGCCCGCTGGTGCCAACTCTGGGGTCGCTTCACCCGTCTCGTGGTGGTCACGGCTCGATGGTAGGACCGCAGCGATGTCGAATACTACCTATTGTCGTAGCGCCCACACCGGTGTTGCCGAAATCCTTTGGAGGTGAAGGCCGAAAGCCTCTATGAACGCATCCGCACCTCAGAAGAGCGTGGGAGAACCGATCGTTTCACCCTCCCGGGCGGGGGCAGGCAGGGCCGCGCTTCGATGCGTCTTTCGTCCACCCCCGAGTCCGAACTGTTCGACAAGCGGATCGACTCGCGCTTCGAGCCAGCGCGTGTACTCCCCGCCCACATAGGCGCCTCGACCGTAGAGCCTCCGATATCGCGGCAGCAGAGCGGGATGCTCCGAACCCAGCCACGACAGGAACCATCCGCGCGTGGATCCACGCAGATGCATCGGAATCACGGTCACTCCGGACGCACCCGCAGCCGCGAGGCCGGCGAACAGACCCTCGAGGTGCCGTCTCGAATCCGTGAGATACGGGATGACAGGAGCGACCATCACATGACACGACATGCCCGCGTCGGTGATCGCACGGATGAGATCGAGCCTCGCCTTCGGAGACGGCGTCCCCGGTTCGATCTGTTGTTGCAATTCGAGGTCGCCGATCGCCAGGGAGACCGAGAGACGGACATCGACCTGACGTGACGCAAGCGTGAGCAACGACAGATCGCGTCGGAGGAGCGTGCCTTTCGTCAGAATCGAGAACGGAGTACCGGATTCCGTGAGGGCACCGATGACGCCCGGCATCAGGCGATACCGGCCTTCGGCACGCTGATACGGATCGGTGTTGGTGCCGAGCGCCACGTGCTGGCGTTTCCAGGACTTGCGCGCGAGTTCCCGACGAAGGACGGCCGCGACGTTGGTCTTGACCACGAGCTGAGTGTCGAAGTCGTGGCCGGCATCGAGGTCGAGGTACTCGTGTGTCGGGCGCGCGAAACAGTAACGGCACGCGTGACTGCAACCTCGGAACGTGTTGACCGTGTACTCGAATGGCAGACGTGATGCCTCGGGTGTCTTGTTCAATGCACTCTTGCACAACACCTCATGGAAGGTGATGCCCTCGAATTCGGGGGTCTGCACGCGGCGAACAAGATCGGAGCGCCCGAGCCCGGGCAGCGCACCGTCGTCCGCGTCCACTGCCTGCGTCGTCCACCGCATACCCACAGTCGAACACTAGTACGAGCCACTGTCAACCATCTCGTCGAATCGGTGTTCGATCCCCACTCCCACCGACCCGACCATTCGCTCCACATGGAGGCCCGGTCGCGCTACCGGACACCTCGAGTTAAAGTGCTCCACACGTTGATATCGAGGGGGGTTCGATGAGCGGTTTGATTCCCGGTGCCGGAATCCGGGTGGTTCCCGATGGAGTACGACTGTACGGAAGCACCAATCTTCATGCAGCAGAACAGGTTGCGCGTGCCGGATCGATGGATCTGGGAGCGAATGTCGCGTCACTGAGTCCGGCAATGGGGTTGATCGGCGCCGATTTTCTCGCAGCGTTCGTCGCCGCACAGAGCGAACACACGCGCGCTGTGGGGCAACTGGCACTCGCGTACGCATCCAACGGCATTGCGGCACATGAGGCCGCCGCCGCATACGACGGCACCGATACTGCCACCGCTGTTGCTCTCACACGCTCCAACGGGAGCCTCGCGTGAACGCTGTCGCACCGATGCAGGCGCCCGAGGTCTCGCCCACCGTACTCGATGCCTTGCGCGCATCGCCCGTGGCGCCCGTGCTCGACATGCCACTGCCATCGGCACCCGAACTGCCTACCTTCGCACCGCCGACGGCACCCGGACCGGACACCATCAACGAACTGCTGCAATCGATTCCGATCCCTACACTGCCCGAGTTCGACGAGCTGCTCCGCCCCCTCGTCGAACTCGGAAACATGTTCGGCACCGGCATCTGCGGAGCACTCGATCCCTCGGCCATCCTGGAGCAGGGTGCAGGGCTGCTCGACGGTGCCGCCACGCTCGGCCGATCGGCGCTGTCCGCCCTTCCTGAATCGTGGGAGGGCACAGCAGCCGATACCACCGCCGAGCACTCGACCAAAGCGCAGTTCGCGTCGTACGAACTGAGTGAGCGCGGCAACCTCATCGGTCAGGTGACCCGCGCGGCGAGCGCTACCGTGGAGCGCGGGAACATCGAGTTGACCGGCATCGCACAGTCTTTCATTGCGTCCGCCGTCGCGACCGCGCCGGTGGCCATGACTCCGCCCGGACAGGCTGCGCTGATAGCGTCGGCCGTCGAGCACGTCAGTTCTGCACTTGCGGTCGTCGCACGGACCCGCGGCGAACTCACCGGGCACACAGTAGCGATGAATGCACTGACTCCGCCGATCCCGGTGCCTGCGCCTGCCATGACATCGATGCCGCTCGATCCGAGTGGGTTCGCCAGCTCGGCTTCGGGCGCTATACCGAGGATCGGTGAGATCTTCCCGGGCCCTGTCGGCGAGCCCGCCTCGACCCTGCCCACCTCGACAGGAACGACGGGCGCAACCGCCACGCTCGCCACCTCGGTCACGTCCGGTACCGCCGCGGCAGGTCTCGGAACGGGAAGTTCGGGTGCGGCGTACGGCAGTGCGGCAGGCAGCTACGGCGCGGCGAACTCCGGTGCGACGGCGATTCCGCCGGCCGGGGCACCTATCGCAGCGGCCCCCACCTCCGCCGGCGCGGGTACAGCCGGTAATGCAAGTGGCGCCGCCCGCGGGCCTGCCCTCGGTGGCGCGCCGGTGACTGCAGCGAACCGCGCCGAGGACGCCGAGCAACGTCGAACCCGAGGGATTCTCGTCACCTCCGGGGCCACCAGCGAGGTGGTCGGCGAGCTACCGTTCGTGACCCCCGCGGTGATCGGAGCCGTCGACGACCAGTGGTGATCCGTCCCGGCAGGCATCACGAGGTGGCATCACTCGACGAGTGATGCCACCTCGTGATCGGTCAGAGTCGTCTGAGGTACCCGTCCCGCGCCGCGCGCCAGTTCGACCGCGCGGTACAACGGGCGTTCACCGAGTCCGGCATCCCGCGCTTCCGCGCGTAATTGCTCGACGAGGACAGACGAGATCGCGGCCGCCGAAGCCAGTTCACTCGAGGCGAAGGCATCTGCCAACCTCCGTAGCGCAAGGATGTCCAGCTCGCGGCCACCGTCACCGCTGTACAACGCGATCGGAACCATGATCAGACCGTGGCTGCCATCGTTGACTCGCACGATGACCTGCGACACCCGGCCCACACGCACCAGCAGTTCGATTCCCGCGAGGTGCTCGAGTTCGACCCTGCGCGATCGGAACAGTCCGCTCGCTGTGATCACCGTTCCGTCGAGACGGATATGCCGTTTCGTGACGGTGATCGCACCGAGTGCCGGGACGAGGCCCACGACAGCGGCAACGAGGGCCGCGATCCACCACGATGCCACCAGCCACACGATCGCGCCCACGATCAGACCGACGAGAACCGCGAGCATCGCGAGTTTCCGGGCTCGCGGTGCCAGTAGCTGCGCGGGGATCAGGTCGAGTGCGATCGGTTCCGGTCTCGGCGCGTGCCGACCGTCAGGCGCGGTCAACTGCCTCACCCACGCGTGCGACGACGTCGGCGAGCGGCACTGTCTCCTGCTCACCGTTGCGGAGATCCTTGACGACGATCTCTCCGGCCTCGAGTTCCCGATCTCCGAGGACCAGTGCGACAACGGCGCCGGACTTGTCGGCTGCCTTCATCGCGCCCTTGAGCCCTCGGCCGCCATAGGCCAGATCGACGCGGACTCCCGCGGCTCGCAATCGGTGCGCCACCGGTACGAGCGCACCCTTGGCTGCATCCCCCATCGGAATGCCGTACACCTCGCACCGTGCGGAGGTGGCCGCAGTCTTGCCCTCTGCGGCGAGCGCGAGGATCGTGCGATCGACACCCAACCCGAAACCGATGCCGGACAACGCCTGTCCGCCGAGCTGCTCCATGAGTCCGTCGTACCGGCCGCCCCCGCCGATGCCGGACTGGGCGCCGAGTCCGTCGTGTACGAACTCGAACGTGGTCTTGGTGTAGTAGTCGAGTCCGCGCACCATGCGGGGATTGACCACGTACGGCACGCCGAGCGCGTCGAGATGTGCGCGCACCTCGTCGAAGTGGGCCTGCGCGCTCTCGGACAGATGGTCGAGCATCAACGGCGCACCTGCGGTCATCTCCCGAACCTCGGGACGCTTGTCGTCGAGCACCCGTAGCGGGTTGATCTCCGCGCGACGACGCGTCTCCTCATCGAGAGGAAGACCGAACAAGAACTCCTGCAACCGTTCCCGATACTGCGGTCGGCAGGTGTCGTCGCCGAGAGAGGTGAGCTCGAGGCGGAAACCGTCGAGGCCGAGGGTCCGGAAGCCCGCATCCGCGATCGCAATTACCTCGGCGTCGAGCGCCGGGTCGTCGATACCGATCGCTTCGACCCCGACCTGCTGCAACTGTCGGTAGCGCCCGGCCTGGGGTCGTTCGTAACGGAAGAACGGGCCCGAGTACGACAGCTTGACCGGAAGCTGCCCGCGGTCGAGACCGTGCTCGATCACCGCGCGCATGACGCCTGCGGTGCCCTCCGGTCGCAGTGTGACCGATCGATCGCCGCGATCGGCGAAGGTGTACATCTCCTTGGTGACGACATCGGTCGACTCACCGACGCCACGCGCGAACAGCCCCGTGTCCTCGAAGATCGGCAGTTCGATGTGCCCGTATCCCGCCAGGCGCGCAGCTCGTGTCAAACCGTCGCGTACCGCCACGAACTCGGCGGACTGCGGGGGAACGTAATCGGGCACGCCCTTGGGAGCCGAGAACGTGGAGGCCTTGCTCACTGTCGCTGCTTTCTCTCGTCGGAAGATTCGATACTTCGTCCCGGGTCAGCGGGATCCGGTGAGACCGACCAGGAACGGGTTCGAGGACCGCTCCTGCCCGATCGTGCTGGAACCGCCGTGGCCGGGCAGAATCGCTGTGGTGTCGTCGAGCACCAGCAGCTTCGCGGCGATCGACGCGAGCAGTTGCTCATGGTTGCCGCCGGGCAGGTCGGAACGACCGATCGATCCCTGGAAGAGCGTGTCGCCGGTCAGGGCAACGTCGAACTCGACACCGTCCGGGTTACTCGTGCGGGTGCGAAGGACGACCGAGCCCTGGGTGTGGCCGGGCGTGTGATCGACGACGAACGTCATGCCCGCATGCTCGATCTCGTCGCCGTCGGCGAGTTCGATCACCTTGTGCGGCTCGGTGAACGTGGTTCCTTCCAGCAGCGGAGCGAGGCTCGATCCCAACCCCACGCCGGGATCGCTGAGCATGTGGCGATCATCCGGGTGAATGTAGGTGGGGATCGAGAATCGATCGGCGACGGTCTGGGCAGACCAGACGTGGTCGAGGTGACCGTGCGTGAGGAGCACCGCGCGCGGCGTCATGTCGGAGCCGGTGAGGAACTCGATCAGAGGCTCCGCGGCGTCCTGGCCCGGGTCGACGACGACGCACTCCTTCGCGTTGTCCTGCGCAAGGATGTAGCAGTTCGTCTGGAACATCCCCGCGGGAAATCCGGTTACGAGCACGAGCATCGCTCCTACTGTGTGGGCATTCGTGGTCTCGTACAGCCTAAGCGCTGTGCCCTGACGCCCCGTTCTCAGGTTGGGGTGGCAAACTCGACTCGGCCTGAACGCGGGCACCAGCACATCGATCGGTTCACGGGAGGACAAACGCAGTGCCGAGCAATGCACAGCGGCGCCAGGCCGCGAAACGCAAACTCGAGCGCCAGCTCGAGCGCCGAGCGGAACGCGAACGTAAACGACGCCGTCTGACAATCGCACTGTCGGCACTCGGCATCGTCGTGGTGGTCGGCGCGGTCACTGTCCTGTGGACCATGAACGGAGGTTCCGAGGACACTTCCGAGACCGCAGCGACCGACACCTCCGAACCCGAGTATCCTGCACTGCCCGACGGCCGGGCCGAACCCCTCGCCGAATCCGTGAGCTGCGAGTATCCGGCCGATGGCCGCGAACCGTCGAAACCGGTAGAGCCTCCGCGCACCGAGGGGATCCTCACCTCCGGTGAGGCCAACACGGACATCAGCGTCAGTGTCGAGACATCGCAAGGCAACATCGGGTTGATCCTGCACAACGCCGATTCGCCGTGCACGGTCAACAGCTTCCTGTCCCTCGCGTCACAGAGCTACTTCGACGCGACCACGTGCCATCGGCTGACGACGGCCCCCAGCTTGCAGGTGTTGCAGTGCGGCGATCCGACGGGGTCCGGGTCCGGCGGGCCCGGCTACCAATTCGCGAACGAGTTCCCGACCGATCAATTCGCGCCCGACGACCCCGCATCCCAGGAACCGATGACATACAAGCGCGGCGCCCTCGCGATGGCGAATGCCGGACCGGGGACCAACGGCAGCCAGTTCTTCTTGGTGTACGGCGATTCCGTCCTGCCGCCGCAGTACACGGTCTTCGGTGAAATCGACGAGACCGGACTCCAGACACTCGACAAGATCGCGGCGGACGGAGTTGCCGGTGGCGGCCAGGACGGCGCCCCGGCCCTGGAAACAACTCTCACGAGTGTGAGGATGGACTGATGATCCGATTGCGCACCACCGTTGCCGCCGGCGCAGGCCTGGCTCTGCTGCTGGCCGGCTGCGCCGACGACTCCGCGAGCGACACCACGACGACCACATCCATCAGCTCCGAGGCCGACCAGCCGCCCGCGTCGGGCGCACTGCCGGAGCGTCCCGCGGACGGCGAACCCGTCTCGTGCACTTACGCACAGGACGGGCAAGCCGCCAAGGACGTGACACCGCCGTCCGACTCGGCCGTGTCTGCGGCAGGCATCGCCGAGGTTTCGATGACGACGAGCGCCGGGCCCATCGGGTTGTTGCTGGACCGGGCATCTGCACCATGCACGGTGAACAGTTTCGTCTCACTCGCCGAGCAGGGCTACTTCGACGACACTCCCTGTCACCGGCTCGTGACGTCGCCCGGACTGCAGGTACTGCAGTGCGGTGACCCGACGGGCACCGGCACCGGTGGCCCGGGTTACGGATTCGACACCGAGTACCCGGAGAACTTCTACGCCAAGGGCGCCCCGCAGCTGCGTCAGCCGGTGGTATACCCGCGCGGCACGATCGCCATGGCCAACACCGGACAGCCAGGTAGCAACGGCAGCCAGTTCTTCCTCGTCTATGAGGACTCGCAACTGCCTCCGACGTACACCGTGTTCGGCACAGTCGACGAAGCAGGCCTCGCAGTCATCGAGGAGGTCGCTGCGGCGGGCGACGACGGTTCGATGTCGGCGGGCGGCGGCGCTCCGAATCTCCCCGTACAGATCGAATCGGTGACCGTCTCGTCGTAGAGCACGGCTCCTGACCCACGGGGTGTTCCTCGCCGCCACGGCGAGGAACACCCCGTCTTCTGTGTCGGCCGCCGAAACATCCGTGTGCAGTTTACGGAAAAGTGACAACACCTCTATCAAATCGTGATTCTTTCCGCTACGCTACCGACTCTGTGATATCTCCTACATCGATCGGCTCGTCCGGATTGCGCGGTTTCGCCGCCGCAGGCGTGCTCCTCGGTGCCGCACTGACAGCCGGCTGCTCCAGCGGTACAGCCGCAACGCCACCACCCGCCACCACCACAACCGAGGCTCCCAGTCACGCACTGACCAGCGAAGCCGTATCGCGTTACCCCCGCCTCCCCGACGCCCCTCCGGTGGATTCCCCCACTGCCTCCTGCTCGTACACAACTTCGGGATCGGCCGCACGGAGCGCGACGCTTCCCTCGAAGTCCGCCTCGACCACCGGCACAGAGGACCTAGCATTCGAGACCTCTATCGGCCGTATCGAACTCGTCCTCGACAGAGGCCGTGCACCCTGCACGGTCAACAGTTTCGTCAGCCTGGCCCAACAAGGCTTCTACAACGGCACGTCATGCCATCGGCTGGCCGACGAAATCGGTCAGCAGTACTACCAGTGTGGCGACCCGACAGGAACCGGCACGGGTGGACCGGGCTACACCTATCCGGACGAGTACCCGGTGCAGCAGTTGATGGCACAGACCGCGACGGGAAGGCCCCCGCAGATAGTCGCCTACCCGCGCGGGACGGTAGCCGTGGCCGACAGCGGCAGAGCCGACTCGAACGGGAGTCAGTTCTTCCTGATCACCGGCGACACACTGCTGCGCCCCGATTACACGGCCTTCGCCCGCATCACCGACGAGTCACTGGCGCGTCTGGATGCCGCGGCGGCGACCGGTCACGACGCCAGCTCGATTCTGGGCGGCGGCGTACCGAACACCCCTGTGACGATCACGTCGGTGGGGTAACCGCTCGATCCGTCCTAGGCTGCCGACGTCACCCGGTAGACGTCGTATACACCCTCGACGTTGCGGACCACGTTCAGCACGTGCCCGAGATGCTTCGGATCACCCATTTCGAAGGTGAATCGGCTCACCGCAACCCGGTCGCCGGTGGTGGTGACGGATGCAGACAGAATGTTGACCTTCTCGTCGGCCAGCGCCTTCGTCACATCGGAGAGCAACCGGTGCCGGTCGAGTGCCTCGATCTGGATCGCGACGAGGAACACCGATGACGGCGACGGCGCCCACTCGACCTCGATGATCCGCTCGGATTGCTCACGCAGAGAACCCGCATTCGTGCAGTCTGTGCGATGCACGCTCACCGAGCCGGTGCGCGTCACGAACCCCATGATCTCGTCGCCCGGGACCGGGGTGCAGCACTTCGCGAGCTTCGATACGGTGCCAGGTGCGCCCGGGACGAGGATGCCGGAGTCGCCGCTCTGCCGCGAGCGGGTGGGGATCGTGGACGGTGTGGACCGCTCGGCGAGTTCTTCTTCGACGCCGCCGACACCGCCGAGCAATGCCACGAGGCGCTGGACGGCGTGATGAGCCGACACATGATGCTCACCGACAGCGGTGTAGAGCGCCGACACATCGGCGTAGTGCAGCTCCTTGGCGACCGCCACCATCAGATCGGCGTTCATCAACCGCTGCAACGGCAGTCCGACTCGGCGGACTTCCTTCGCGATCGCGTCCTTGCCCGCTTCGAGTGCTTCCTCTCGGCGTTCCTTCGCGAACCACTGCCGGATCTTCGCCTTCGCGCGAGGAGAGACAACGAACGCCTGCCAGTCGCGGCTCGGCCCGGCATTCGGGTCCTTCGAGGTGAATACCTCGACGACCTCGCCGTTCTCGAGTTTGCGTTCGAGGGCTACGAGTCTTCCGTTGACTCGTGCCCCGATACATCGATGTCCGACCTCGGTATGCACCGCGTACGCGAAGTCCACGGGGGTCGAACCCGATGGCAATGTGATGACCTCGCCCTTGGGGGTGAACACGAAGATCTCTTTGACGGCGAGGTCGTACCGCAGAGATTCGAGGAATTCGCCGGGATCGGCAGCTTCACGCTGCCAGTCGAGCAGTTGACGCATCCACGCCATGTCATCGACCTCGGCGACATCGCCCGAGTGCCTGCCTTTGGTCTCCTTGTACCTCCAGTGCGCGGCAATCCCGAACTCGGCGGTCCGGTGCATGTCGCGCGTCCGGATCTGCACTTCGAGCGGCTTACCCTCGGGACCGATGACCGTCGTGTGCAGCGACTGATACACCCCGTACCGCGGCTGCGCGATGTAGTCCTTGAACCGCCCCGCCATCGGCTGCCACAGGGAATGGACGACGCCGACAGCGGCATAGCAATCGCGGACCTCGTTGCACAGAATCCGCATACCCACCAGGTCGTGGATGTCGTCGAAGTCGCGGCCCTTGACGATCATCTTCTGGTAGATCGACCAGTAGTGCTTCGGGCGGCCTTCGACGGTCGCGTCGATCCGTGACGCGGCGAGCGAGGACCCGATCTCGTCGCGCACCTTGGCCAGGTACGTGTCGCGGGACGGGGCGCGGTTCGCGACCAGTCGCACGATCTCCTCGTACTTCTTCGGATGCAGGATCGCGAACGAGAGGTCCTCGAGTTCCCACTTGACGGTCGCCATGCCGAGTCGGTGCGCGAGCGGCGCGATGACCTCGAGCGTTTCGCGGGCCTTACGTGCCTGCTTCTCGGGCGGCAGGAACCGCATCGTGCGCATGTTGTGCAGTCGGTCGGCCACTTTGATCACCAGAACCCGCGGATCGCGGGCCATGGCAATGATCATCTTTCTGATGGTCTCGGCCTCTGCAGCATTGCCGAGCACGACCTTGTCGAGCTTCGTGACACCGTCGACGAGGTGCGCAACTTCCTCCCCGAACTCCGAGGTGAGCTGTTCGAGGCTGTACCCGGTGTCTTCGACCGTGTCGTGCAGCAACGCGGCGATCAACGTCGTCGTATCCATGCCGAGTTCGGCGAGGATCGTCGCGACCGCCAGCGGATGGGTGATGTACGGATCCCCGGATTTGCGCCGCTGACTCGCGTGCCGTTCCTCCGCGACATCGTAGGCACGCTGCAACTGCGACAAGTCGGCCTTGGGATACAGCTCACGATGGATCGTCACCAGCGGTTCGAGCACCGGCTTGACAGCGGTGCTGCGCTGACCGGTGATCCGGCGCGCGAGGCGAGCCCGCACACGCCGCGAGGCCGAACTCGACGCAGGTGTCGCTGCGGGTGCCGCACCAGCGCTCTGGGACTTGTCAAGATTCTGGGTCATCCCCGTTCCTCCCATCGCTGGCTCCGGAACACCGGCTTTCCGCCAACTGTAATCCTCAGAGACGCACCAGCGACGTCAGCGGGTAGCTTTCCAGGCGCGCACGTCCGCCGAGCGCTTCGAGTTCGGTCACCACGGTGACCCCGACGACGTCCGCCCCGACCCGCTCGAGCAGTTCCAGAGTGGCGCCGAGCGTCCCGCCGGTGGCGAGGACATCGTCCACCACGAGCACTCTGCGCCCACGCAACGACGGCGACTCGTCGGGAATCTCGATGGCGGCCGTACCGTACTCGAGCGTGTACTCACACGTCTGCACCGGTGGCGGCAGTTTGCCTGCTTTGCGCACAGCGAGCACGCCCACACCGAGCTCGCGCGCCATCCCACCGCCGAGCAGGAAGCCACGGGCATCGATCCCGGCAACGATCTCGGCGTCCGGTGCGGCCGAGGCCAGCGCCGCGACGACTGCCGCGTACGCCGGGCCGTGGGCGAACACCGGTGTGAGATCGGCGAAGCGAACGCCGGGGCTCGGAAAATCATCGACCCAGCGCGTATGAGCCGTCACCGCGGCAGCGGCCTCTCGGAGCAGGTCAGGATCGGCGGTGCGTAGAACGTTCACCCGGTAAGTATCCACCGATCCATATTCCAACCCGCACCTGCGGCCGTCGGATTGCTGAGTGCGGCGTGCATGTTCGGGGCGAATCCGATGGTGCGCGGCTGCAGGAACAGCGGCAGTGTGGGCATCTCGTCCCACAGGATCCGCTCGCCTTCCTCCACGAGCCCCAGCACCGTGGCATTGTCGCCTGCCACGAGGAGACCGTCGAGGATCTCGTCGATACGCCCGTTGGCGTAGCCGCCGATGTTGCTTCCCGCACGTGAATGCAGCGCGCCACGTGCACCTTCCATGTCGGCCCGGCCTCCGGCCCCCGACGCCCCGGCGGTCCCGGCGAGCACCGCGTCGATCTGGCCCGCACCGAGCTGCGACGGAACGAATGTCTCGGACCCCGCGTCGACGATGTCGATGCCTGCGTCACGGCACGACTGCGCGATCAGTTCGACAGTGCGCGCGCGGCGCATGTCCGGTGCCGTGTATCCGACCCGTACCTGGATTCGCTCCTGCCCCGAACGTTCACGCTCAGCGCGCGCCGCTTCGAGATCCACCGTGCCGAACCGGTCGGACGGACCCAGCACGAGTGGGTACAGCGGCGAATCCGTCGGGAGCAATCTCGACCCGACAAGCCCCGACCGTTCGTCGTCGGTCGCCGCACCGAGTTCGTCGAACAGTTGCTGCCGTGGTACGCACGACGCCAATGCTCGACGGGCCGCGGGGTTCCCGAAGACTCCATTCGTCGCGAGGACGAGTTGTTCGAGGTTACGGGAGGCCGAAGTGGACGACTCCACCGTCTCCCCCAGCGCCGAGATGTGCCCGAGCGCTCCGTCGGCACTGTCGACGACCTGGACCTGTCCTTCCTCGGCCGCTGCCTGCGCGGCGGTTCCGCGGGGCCACACGACGATCCGGTCGGTACCGGGTGGATTACCCCACCACCGGTCGTTCGCCACGAGGACGAGCCCCTCGTCTTCGGTGTAGGACTCGATCCGATACGGCCCGGATGACGGCAGCAGAGCCGGATCCAGGGCTCCCGGTGTCAATGCCCACCCGGTGTTCCAGAATTCGGCGATCGGCCGGACCGCCTCGACATCGCCGCCGGTCAGGACACCCACCAGATCGGTGACCCCGGAAGCACGCGCTGCGACGTGCGAAGGCATCAGCTCGGTGGCACCGAACAGCGACTTCCAGTCGGTGTCTCCACGGTCCTGGCGGAACACCACGGTAGCGTCCTTGGAACCCGGGGCGCAGTCGATGCGCTCGATGTCGGCGTAACCGCCGCGGAGCGCCGCATCGAAGAGATCGGACTCGGTACCCGACTCGTCCGGCGCGGTGAAACGCCCACTGGCGGCAGCCCAGGTGAGCACAAGGTCGTCGCATGACATCGGCACACCGTCGGAGTAGACGCTGCCGGGCGAGAGCCGGTACTGCACGGTGAGCTGATCGCCCGGGACCGCCGTTGCCGTACCGATATCGGTGTCGGCGACGACGCGGCCGGCCGGGCCAACGTACCCGAAACCGGGCAGGACCCTGGCCAGCGCCTGCCGGGCTCCCGAGGCAGCGCCGTCCACCGTATTCGCGTTGTACGAGGTCACTGTGTTGTCGATCATGTATCCGATCGACGGCAGCGGCTCATCTTCCGTGCCGCAGGCCACGGTGGTCACGGCAGCCGCGGTGAGTGCCGCGCCGACCGCAACCACCCTCCGGAAGAGTCGGCTGCGTCGGTGGTGGGGTCGCTCGTTGCTTTCGCTCGCAGCCATATCAGGACCTTCTCTTGGCACGCTTTCCGGTCGGGCGGGCACCTGGTTGCGGGGTCCGCTGTGCAGGCGCCGAGCGCTGCGCTGCGAAGCTCACGGTCGGCGCGGCCGAGGCCTCGTCGCCCGCAGGCGCGAGATCACCGGCACGGCTCTGCGCACGCGCTGCTGCCTCTTCCCGCTTCGCGAGGACCTTGCGGGTGTGCTTCGCGATCGGGCCACGCCATTCCTTCAGCGTAACGAGAAGCGGACTCGCGAAGAACACCGACGAGTACGCACCGACCACGATCCCCACCAGCTGCACGAGCGCGAGATCCTTGAGGGTTCCCACACCGAGCATCCACACAGCGATCACCATCAGGGCGATCACCGGCAGTACCGAGATGATCGTTGTGTTGATCGACCGCATCAGAGTCTGGTTGACCGCCAGGTTGGTCTGTTCCGCGTAGGTCCGCCGGTGCAGATGCATGAGCCCGCGGGTGTTCTCCTCGACCTTGTCGAATACGACCACCGTGTCGTACAGCGAGAACCCGAGGATCGTCAGCAGACCGATGACGGTTGCGGGTGTCACCTCGAACCCGATCAGAGAGTAGACGCCTGCGGTGACGATGATGTCGAAGAACATCGCTGCGATGGCCGCGACGGCCATGTCCCGCTCGTACCGAACCCCGATGTAGACGCTCACGATCACCAAGAACACGAGCAGTGCGATCAGCGCCTTCTGCGTGATCTGTCCGCCCCAGGTCTCGCTGACGTCCGCGACACTGATGGCGTTGCGCGACGGCTCTCCGTCGGCACCCAACGGCTGGAATTCGTCGTACAGCGCGGTCTGCACCGCCTCGACCTGACCCAGGTCGAGAGTCTCCGACCGGATCTGGAAGGTTGCGCCCGCGCCCGCGCCGACGGTCTGCACCGATTCCGGCTCGGTTCCGATCGTGTCGCTGAACACCGTTTCGACCTCGGAGGCGGTCGCGCCTGCCACCGCGGGCATCTGGATCCGGGTACCACCCTCGAAATCGATACCCCAGGTGAAACCGCGCACGAGCATGCTCAGCAGAGCAACAGCCACGATCGCGGCGGTGATGATGTAGTAGCGCTTGCGCTGCCCGATGATCTCGAAGGCTCCTGTGCCGGTGTACAGACCGGAGAACCTTCCCTTCCGCGAGCCGATCGATGCCGTCGTCGTCGTGTCGGTCATCGTCACGCCTCCTTCGCCGAAGCCGCAGCGAGCTGACGCTCACGCGCCACCTCTTGAATCGCGCCGAGACCGTTCATGCTCGGCTTGGACCACGTCTTCGACTTGGACGCGAGATGGACGAGTGGCCAGGTCACAAGGAAGACGACCACGACGTCGAGGATGGTGGTCAGACCCAGGGTGAATGCGAAGCCCCGGACCTGGCCGACTGCCAGGACATACAGCACGGCGGCAGCGATGAAACTGACTGCGTTACCCGAGAGGATGGTGCGGCGGGCTCGAGCCCAACCACGCGGTACCGCCGACCGGAAGCTGCGGCCCTCCCGGATCTCGTCCTTGATTCGTTCGAAGAACACGACGAACGAGTCGGCGGTCATGCCGATTCCGATGATCAGACCTGCGATACCCGCCAGGTCGAGGGTGTACCCAATGTAGCGGCCGAGCAGCACCATGATGGCGTAGACGGCCAGGCCGGCCAGCACCAGCGACAACGCGGTGAGGAGACCCAGCGCCCGGTAGTACACGAGGCAGAAGATCAGCACGAGGACCAGACCGACCGCACCTGCGATCAGGCCCGCTTCGAGAGAGGCGAAGCCCAGCGTCGCGGACACCGTCTGGGCTTCGGAGGCTACGAATGACAACGGGAGCGAGCCGTATTTGAGGGTATTCGCCAACTCGGTGGCCTGGGTGTTGGTGAACTGGCCCGTGATCGAGGTGGCGCTACCGGCAGGTGTCGCGCCCTGGATGACAGGTGCACTCACGACCTTCGAATCGAGGACGAACGCAGCCTGCGAACCGATGTTCGCGGCGGTGTACTGCGCCCAGGTGGTGCTGCCTTCGTCATCGAATGTCAGGCTCACCTCGTAACGCGACTGCTGGCTGTTGAAACCGGACGTCGCGTCGTCGATCTGCTGCCCATCGATGATGCTCGGTCCGAGCAGGTAGATCGCCGTGCCGTCGGTCGAACATGCCACGAGCGGGAGCGCCGGATCATCGTTGCCTGCCAGCGGATCGGTGGCCGAGCAGTCGAGTGCGAGCGCGGCTTCCTGCTGCACCATCGGGTCTTCGCTCTGCCTGGTCGCCTTCGCTGCGGCGATGTCGGCTGCGGCCTGCTCCTGCTGGGTTAGCGGCTCGGAGTCCTGCGGTGCCGAGGCAGGTTGCTCCGGTGCGGGAGCAGCGTCGTCCCCCGGCTCGGCCGGAGCATCGGTTTCGGCCGGGGTATCGGTGGGATCCTGCGCTGGGAACGGTCGGCCCTGCGGTTCCGGAGCATCGTTCGGTGTCTGCTCCGCAGACTCCGGCTGAACCGGTGCTGCCGGGTCAGAGCCTTCCGGTGCGGTGGCGGCGCCCTGCGGCGCTGCGGGATCGGCGCCCTGCGGCGCTGCCGGATCCACGCCGTCCGCCGGTGCTTGCTCGGTGAGCTGGTCCGCCGTCATGGAACTGTCGATCGGGCCACCGATCACCGGCCGGATGTACAGACGGGCGGTCTGGCCCAGCGTCTTGGCCTGCGCACTGTCGTCGCCGGGAACCGTGATCACCAGGTTGTCGCCGTCGACGACGACCTCGGAACCCGACACGCCGAGACCGTTGACGCGGGTCTCGATGATCTGCTGGGCCTGCGAGAGACTCTCCTGGCTCGGGTTGCTCCCATCGGGGGTGCGTGCCGTCAGCGTCACTCGCGTGCCGCCTTGCAGATCGATGCCGAGTTTCGGGGTCGGCGACTTGTCCCCGGTGAAGAAGACCAGTGCATACAACGCGACGAGAATCACCCCGAACAGGGCGAGTGCGCGCGCGGGATGCACCGATCCATTGGAAGGTGCCACGGTCTGTCAGTCTCCTCGATACGAGTGAGTGGGTCGGTGAAGCGGCCGCGCAGGGCGTGACGGGTCGACACCGGCTACCGCGGTGTCGACCACGTGGGACGCGTCGGCGGGTCGAGACGGCTGAGCGTACGCCTCAGTGCTCGGTCGGACCCGACTCGGGTGATGTGGTGTCGGCGTCCTTGCGGAGCGAGATCGAGTCGAGGTCATCGGCCACCGCCGGCTCCTCGATCCGCTCACGGATGACCAAGCGCGACCACACTGTGACGACACCCGGGGCCACCTCGAGACCGACGGTGTCGTCGTGCAGGTCCACCACGGTGGCGTGCAGGCCCGCCGTGGTGACGACTCGGTCGCCGACAGTCAAGGAGTCCTGAAGGGCGGTAACCTTCTGCATCTCCTTCTTCTGGCGCCGCACACCCAGGAACGTGGGCACGAGCAGTGCGAGAATCAGGAGCGGGAAGAGCAATTCCATCGTTGAAGTCAGTCCTCGGGTTCGTAACCGGTGTAGCCGTGGTGTCCACCACAGCAACGCTCTGTCGGCCTCCACGGACCGACGCAATAGACCAGTGTGCCACTACCTCGAACGGGAAGGTATGTCCTGCCGTCCGGTGTGCGGCGATGAGACTCCTTCACTCCTCGGCATACGAATCGACGTGCGGTTCGCGGGCACGTACCTCGATCCCGCCGGCTGCAGCATCCGGAGGGGGCGTGAGCCCCAGCTGTAACCACGCGGCCTGCGTCGCGACACGTCCCCGTGGAGTGCGTGCCACCATGCCCGCACGTACGAGGAACGGTTCGCAGACCTCCTCGACCGTGGCAGGTTCCTCCCCCACTGCAACCGCAAGCGTCGACACACCCACCGGCCCGCCTCCGAAGCTGCGCACGAGCGCACCGAGCACGGCGCGGTCGAGGCGATCGAGCCCGATCGGATCCACGTCGTACACCTCGAGAGCGGCCTGCGCGATCTCGCGTGTGACGACGCCGTCGGCGCGAACATCGGCGTAGTCGCGGACACGTCGCAGCAGGCGGTTCGCGATGCGCGGGGTTCCGCGGGAACGACCGGCGATCTCCGCGCTGGCATCTTCGTGCAGGTCGATACCGAGTATGCGGGCCGAGCGCTGCAGGATCCGCTGGAGTTCGGGGGGGTCGTAGAAGTCCATGTGCGCGGTGAAGCCGAAACGGTCGCGCAGCGGGCCGGTGAGGGCACCGGAACGCGTGGTCGCGCCGACCAGCGTGAACGGGGCGACCTCGAGGGGGATCGATGTCGCGCCGGGGCCCTTGCCGACGACGACATCCACCCGGAAGTCCTCCATCGCCAGATAGAGCATCTCCTCGGCGGGCCGGGCGATACGGTGGATCTCATCGATGAAGAGCACATCGCCTTCGACCAGGTTCGACAACATCGCGGCAAGGTCGCCTGCACGTTCGAGTGCCGGGCCGGAAGTCAGCCGGAGCGAGGATCCCAGCTCGCCCGCGATGATCATCGCCATCGAGGTCTTCCCCAGCCCGGGTGGGCCGGACAGGAGGATGTGGTCGGGCGTGCCGCCGCGCATCTTGGCACCGCGTAGCACCAGTTGCAGCTGCTCCCGGACCCGGGGTTGACCGATGAAATCGTCGAGACTCTTCGGACGGAGGCTCGCTTCGATGTCGCCGTCGGACGAGGTGTATTCGGCTGTCACCGGCGATTCCTCGACGAACTCGTCGACGAAAGGAGCGGGTGCGTCGTCGTCGGTCATCGTGACTTACCCAACGCCGACAGTGCGGCACGCAATGCGGTGGAGGTGTCGGCGGCGGGATTCGCCGTCATCACAGTATCGGTCGACTGTTCCGCCTGCTTGAGCGGAAAACCCAGGCCGACGAGGGCCTCGACGACCTGCTCTCTGATCGGCGTGGATATCGCCGACGAGGTAGGCGCGTTCTCGTCGACGCCGTACGCGGCGACTTTGTCGCGTAGTTCGACGATCATGCGCTCGGCGCCGCGCTTGCCGATACCGGGTACCCGGGTCAGTGCCGCGGTGTTCCCGTCGGCGAGGGCAGCACGCAGCGCTGCGGGTTCGAGGACGGCCAGGGTCGCCATCGCGAGGCGGGGGCCCACACCCGACACCGTTTGCAGCAGTCCGAAGAGATCCCGCGCCTCCGAATCGGCGAATCCGTAGAGGGTCATCGAATCCTCGCGGACGATCATCGCCGTCACGAGTCGTGTCTCCTCCCCACGACGCAACGTCGCGAGGGTGGCCGGCGTAGCGTTGACGCGGTACCCGATCCCACCGCATTCGACAACGACGTGGTCGAGCCCGATCTCGAGGACCTCTCCGCGTACCGAGGCGATCACCGTGTCCCTGCCTTCCGGGCCGCGACCTGTTCGCGTAACCGTTGTTCGTACCGTCGCTTCTGTTCTTCCGCCGCAGCTTCTGCTGCCGCCATCCGCGCCAGCATCGGCGCCCGCCAACAGTGACAGATGGCCAAGGCCAATGCGTCGGCGGCGTCGGCCGGTTTCGGCGGGGTATCGAGCCCGAGAATGCGGGTGACCATCGCGGTCATCTGCTTCTTGTCGGCGCTGCCGTTTCCGGTGACCGCGGATTTGACCTGGCTGGGAGTGTGGAACATGACCGGGATACCCCGTCGGGCGGCCGACAGGGCGACCACGCCCCCTGCCTGCGCGGTTCCCATCGCGGTGCGCACATTGTTCTGGGAGAAGACCCGCTCGACGGCGACAACGTCCGGCTTGTAACGGTCGAGCCAGTCTTCGGCGGCATCGGAGATCTGCAACAGCCGCTCGGCAAGATCGAGATCCGGGGGCGTGCGTATCACGTCGACCGCAACGGGTACGACGACTCGGCCTCGGCCGGTGTCGACCATCCCGAATCCGCATCGTGTCAGGCCGGGGTCGACACCCATCACACGCAACCGCCACACCCTTTCCCGCGCTACGAACAGTTGTTCGAGAGCCTAGCGGAACACCCTGGCCGCTGCCTCGACGACACGCATCGCACATCCGACCTGTCGTGGCGCCTGCCCAGGAGCCGGCGCCACGGCGGTCGATCAGGCGTCGAGTTCGGCGAGGACTTCGTCCGGGATGTCGACGTTCGAGTAGACGTCCTGCACATCGTCGCAATCTTCGAGCGCGTCGATCAGCTTCATGACCTTCCGCGCACCCTCCGCATCGACAGGCACCTCGACCGACGCACGGAAGTCGGGATCGGCTGCGTCATAGTCGATTCCCGCATCGATGAGCGCGGTGCGAACTGCAACGAGATCCGTCGGTTCGGAGACGATCTCGAAGGACTCTCCGAGGTCGTTGATCTCTTCGGCGCCAGCGTCGAGGACGATCTCGAGAAGGTCGTCCTCGGACCGGCCGTTCTTCTCGAGCGTGACGACGCCCTTGCGGGTGAACAGGTATGCGACGGAGCCGGGATCGGCCATATTGCCGCCGTTACGAGTCATCGCGGTACGGACCTCGCCCGCAGCGCGATTACGATTGTCGGTCAGGCACTCGATGAGCAACGCGACACCGTTGGGGCCGTACCCCTCGTAGGTGATGGTCTGCCAGTCGGCGCCGCCGGCTTCCTCGCCCCCACCGCGCTTACGCGCGCGTTCGATGTTGTCGTTCGGAACCGAGCTCTTCTTCGCCTTCTGGATGGCGTCGAACAGGGTCGGATTCCCGCCGGGGTCCCCACCGCCGGTACGAGCTGCCACTTCGATGTTCTTGATGAGTTTCGCGAACATCTTGCCGCGCTTGGCGTCGATGGCCGCCTTCTTGTGCTTGGTGGTGGCCCATTTGGAGTGGCCGCTCATTCGCTTCGAGCCCCTTCCGGCGATGTGAAGTCGGTGAAACCGACAGTTCGGAGAGTCGAGTCTACCTACCGGCCCGCTACGTGCGAGCGCACAGCCTCGACGAAGAGCCGATGGACCCGCAGATCACCGGTCACCTCGGGATGGAACGACGTCGCGAACACCGCGTCCCGCCGCACCGCCACGACCCGCCCCTCGGCCGGGCCGTGGGGAACCCGGGCGAGGATGTCGATCCCGGCCCCGACCCGCTCCACCCATGGTGCGCGAATGAACACGGCCCGCACCGGTCCATTGTCGATGCCGACCATGTCGAGATCGGTCTCGAACGAATCCACTTGGCGACCGAAGGCGTTCCGCCGCACGGCGATGTCGAGCACGTCGAGATGCTCGGCGTCGGGCCGGGTGTCGAGTACCTCGGTGGCGAGCAGAATCATCCCGGCACACGAGCCGTACGCAGGCATCCCGTCCTTCAGACGCGCGCGGAGCGGTTCGAGCAGGTCGAACACTCGCAGGAGCCTACCCATGGTCGTCGATTCGCCACCGGGAATCACGATCCCGTCGACCGCATCGAGTTCTCGTTCACGGCGTAGCGCGACGGTGCGCGCACCTGCCGCGTCGAGCGCTGCTCGATGTTCCCGCACATCGCCTTGGAGTGCGAGCACTCCGATGGTCGGGGTGGTGTGCAGCAGCGAAGTTGCCACGGCGGACCGCCTTCCTCTCCATGTCATCGGTGGCCGCCGCTCCGTACCCGGTCCGAGCAGATCAGGACTCACGCAGACAGCGCGTAAGCCCTTCCTGCACGACCGCGGCGACCATGTTTCCTTCGCTGTCGTAGATCCGGCCCTGGGTCAACGCACGGCCGAACCCCGCCGACGGGGACGTCTGGTCGTAGAGCAACCAGTCGTCGGCCCGGAACGGGCGCAGGAACCACATGGCGTGGTCGAGCGACGCGTCCTGGGTCTCTACGTCGGGATGAATCACATGAGCGGAACCGAGCAAGGTCATATCGCTCATGTAGGCGAGTGTGCACACGTGGAAGACCGGGTCGTCCGGAAGTGCGGCACGCGAACGGAACCACACCCGCTGATGCGCAGCTACGCCCCGGTCCGCGACCATCTGCTCCGGTGGCACGAATCGGAAATCCCAGTTCGACCACTCACGCAACGCCCACGCAAACTCCTCACGACCCTGCTCGACGAGGGTCTTCGCGTCGGGGAGCTCTTCCGGTCGCGGCACCGTAGGCATCTCGTCCTGATGCTCGAGGCCACGATCGTCGACGTGGAAGGACGCCGACATCGTGAAGATCGCACGTCCGTCCTGTACGGCAGTGACCCGGCGCGTACAGAACGAGCGCCCGTCCCGGATCCGGTCGACCTGGTACACGATGCCCTTCGTGGGATCTCCGGGACGGAGGAAGTAGCCGTGCAGGGAATGGACCTGGAACTCCGGAACCACGGTGCGGACCGCCGATACCAGCGCCTGTCCCGCCACCTGGCCGCCGAACGTCCGAGGCAGCAACGTCTCCGTCGCAATACCGCGGAAGATGTTCTCTTCGATTCGTTCGAGCTCGAGGATGTCTTCGATCTTCGCCATGCGGGACCTTTCCGTTTTGTACTCGGAAGTAGGTTATCCGCCGGGCCTCGGAGAGAAGGCAGGGATGGCTACCAACCGCGCTCGGCGAGCCGATGCGGCACCGGAATGTCGTCGACGTTGATGCCGACCATGGCTTCGCCCAGCCCGCGAGACACCTTCGCAAGCACGTCGGGATCGTCGTAGAAGGTGGTGGCCTTGACGATTGCTGCGGCGCGCTGCTCGGGGTTGCCGGATTTGAAGATCCCGGAGCCGACGAACACGCCTTCGGCACCGAGTTGCATCATCATCGCAGCATCCGCAGGCGTAGCGATTCCCCCGGCCGTGAACAACGTCACCGGAAGTTTGCCTGCTTTCGCAACCTCGACGACGAGGTCGTACGGGGCCTGCAGTTCTTTCGCTGCGACGTAGAGCTCGTCTTCGGGTAGCGAGCTCAGCCGCCGGAGTTGCTGACGGATCTGCCGCATGTGGGTAGTGGCGTTGGAGACATCGCCTGTGCCCGCCTCCCCCTTGGAACGGATCATCGCGGCGCCCTCGTTGATACGGCGCAAGGCTTCCCCGAGGTTGGTGGCACCACACACGAAAGGCACGGTGAATGCAAACTTGTCGATGTGGTTCTCGTAGTCGGCGGGGGTGAGGACCTCGGATTCGTCGATGTAGTCGACTCCGAGCGCCTGCAATACCTGTGCTTCGACGAAGTGCCCGATCCGAGCCTTCGCCATGACGGGAATCGACACGGCCTCGATGATGCCGTCGATCATGTCGGGGTCACTCATCCGTGAGACCCCTCCCTGTGCGCGGATGTCCGCGGGTACGCGTTCGAGTGCCATGACTGCGACCGCACCTGCGTCCTCTGCGATCTTCGCCTGGTCGGGCGTCACCACATCCATGATCACACCGCCCTTGAGCATTTCGGCCATGCCTCGCTTGACGCGGGCGGTCCCGGTGGGGGCGGTGGTGTCCGGGGTACTCACAGCTGAACTCCTCAGAAGATCTCGACACAGCAGAACGGGATGCAGCGATCCGGCAGGACAATCCGGCACGACGGTACGGCGCGGAAGAGTCGGCGCGGAAGGGTCGGCGCGCAGCAGCGGATCGCGACCCGCCGAGCCTATGACGGCATGCGGGTGTTCCCCATAGCCAGTCGCGATGCGCTGGCCTTCTCGGTCGCCCGCCGGGTCAGCGGATGGCGCGCAGCGGGGTGTTCGATGCGGTGTGCGTTCGGGTGCCTGCCAGACGCCTTGCCTCGTCGAGGAGTTCCGGCAGGTCCTGCGGATACAGCGGTTCTCCGGTAGCGACCAGTTCGCGGAGTCCGTCGTTGTCGAACCACCTGAACTCGAGGTCCATGCGACGTTCGAGTTCGGTGAACCCCTCGGAACCCGGTTCGAATCCGGGTGTCTGGAGGACGAAGAACAGTTCTTCGGAATGCAGGACTTCACCGTTGAACGGGAAGACGGCCACTCGCCGCCACACCGGTCCGACAAGCTGTTCAGGGGCGACGCCGCGTCCGGTCTCCTCGGCGAGTTCCCGGACGGCCGCGACACGCAGATCCTCGCCCGGTTCCACGGCGCCGCCGACGGTGAACCAGAAGCACACCTCCGGACGTGCCGGATCGTGACCGCGAAGCAGCAGCACGCGCCCGTCGTCGTCGAGCAGCACCACCCGCGCCGACGTGCGAGCCCGATCCGGTGTCCGTGACTGCGAGGGAACAACCCCCGGCTTCTCGACATCGCCGATTCTCTCGACGGCACCGGTCTTGTCGACTTCGCGTTCGGCGATCTCGAAATAGGTCGGCAGCGGCGCGGTGCCGCCGAGATGAAGCCAGCGCACCGGGCGACGGGTGCGTAACGCGAGTGTGTCGCGCACAGCATCGTTGTGGAACCTTCTGGCAATGAGCACGCGGGCTTCCGAGTCGGCGAGTTCGGCGACCAACTGCGGGCGCAGACGCTCCACATCGAGACCGGCCAGCGCAACGGACAGTTCGTTCTCAGCGGCCTCCCGATGCGCACGGTCCGCACGTTCCGCTCGGTCGGCGAGCGCCGACAACCGGCGCCCCTCCGCCGCGGACGTGGACGCCGCAAGGCTCCGGGTCACCACAGCGCGACGGGCGAGGGCAGCGTCGAGTGCCTGCCACGACAGGTCCGACCGCACATGCAACCGATCGAGGCGATTCGCTGTCCCATATGCCCACAGACCCAGCAACAGGACGATGGACGCGGTCAACGCCAGGACAAGGATCGTCAGAGCGCTGAGGGTCACGAGCGAACCTCCCGTACCGGTCCGGCACCGACGGTGACCGTCTCGTACACCCGCAGGATCTGGTCGGCCACCACCGGCCAATCGTAGGTTTCCACGACCTCGGACCCGGCCTGAACCAACGCGGCGCGGCGGCCCTCGTCGTCGAGGACCTCCAGGATGCCGTCGGCCAGTGCCGTCGCGTCACCGATGGGAACGAGCACACCTGCTCGCCCATCGCGCAGCACGCGTCGGAACGCATCGAGTTCGGACGCGACGACGGCAGTACCGGCCGCCATCGCCTCGACCAGGACGATCCCGAAGCTCTCCCCGCCGAGATTCGGTGCGCAGTACACATCGGCGCTGCGCATCGCCGAGGCCTTCTCGTCGTCGTCGACCTGCCCGAGAAAGCGGAGGTGACCCGAGTGTGGACCGGCGTCCTTGCGGAGTCTGTCCTCGTCGCCGCGACCCACAACGAGGATCTCGATGTCCGGGTAGTGCGCCACCAGTGCGGGCAGCGCACCGACGAGCACGTCCATACCTTTCCTTGATTCGTCGAAGCGACCGAGGAACAGCACCGTCCGGCCTGCCCTCGGATAACCGGATAGCAGTGGAGAGTGCCGGAAGAATGGCACGTCGACCCCGTTCGGGACCTCGACTGCATCGGCTCCGAGCGAGGTGACCTGCCAGCGGCGGGCGAGCTCGGAAACGGCGATCCGACCGCTGATCTTCTCGAGGAACGGCTGCAGGACTCCCTGGAAAGTGCTCAGAACCAGCGACTTCGTCGTCGACGTATGGAACGTCGCGACGATGGGCCCCTCGGCAATTTTCAATGCGAGCATCGACAAGCTCGGGGCGTTCGGTTCGTGGATGTGGAGGACATCGAAGTTGTTGTCGTTGATCCAGCGGCGCACCCGCGCATAGGAGACCGGTCCGAAACTCAGCCGGGCCACTGAGCCGTTGTAGGGAATCGCAACTGCTCTACCCGCAGAGACTACGAAATCGGGCAGCGTCGTGGTCTCCGAGGCGGGCGCGAGCACACTCACCTCGTGGCCGCGGGCAATGAGAACCTCGGCGAGGTCCACTACATGAGCCTGGACACCACCCGGGACATCGAACGAGTACGGGCAGACCATTCCGATCCTCACTCACTCCTCCATTCGGGCGCGTCGTGAGTCGGACAGATCGTCCATCCACAGTGGTTGCAACATGTGCCAGTCTGCAGGGTGCTCCACGATGTCGGCAGCGAAACGGTCGGCCAGTAGCTGCGTCGCGTTGCCGATACCGCCGCTGACGTCGATCTCGGGGTGGACCTGGAATCCCCAACCGTCGTCGGTGAACCAGCAGTGCACGGGAAGGAGGGCCGCGCCGGTGTCGATCGCCAGTTTCGCGGGTCCGGCGGGCATGCGCGTGGATTCGCCCATGAACGTCACGGGCACGCCCTTGCGCGCGAGATCGCGCTCCCCCAGCAGACACACGACCTTGTTGTCGCGCAGACGCGCCGACAACTCGACAAATGGGGGGCTTTCGCCACCCGAGAGGGGGAACACCTCGAACCCGAGGCCCTCCCGGTACTCGACGAAGCGGCGGAACAACGACTCGGGGCGCAGTCGCTCTGCCACCGTGGACAACCCGCCGTAGGTGCGGACGCACCACACGCCTGCCATGTCCCAGTTGCCACTGTGCGGTAGCGCCAGAACCGCGCCGCGTCCGGTGGCCAACGCCGCCTCGATATGTTCGCGGCCTCGGATCGCCGAATCGATCGACGCCGCAGTGGCGTCGAGATCCATCGACGGAAGCCGGAAGGACTCGCGCCAATATCGTGCATACGATCGGATCGAAGCCCTGATCAGGTCATCCGGGACCTGTTCGGGTGGGACCCCGAGAACGCGGGAAAGATTGCGGCGCAGTTGCTTCGGTCCGCCGTTCCGACGAGCAGCGAAGTCGGCTCCCGCATCGAACAGCCAGGTCGCGACACGTTCCGGCAAGAGCCGAACCAGGCGCCATCCCGCCGCGTATCCGAGGTCCGAGAGACGCTCGGCCGCATTCATACCCGGTCCTCGCCGTTCACGACCGCTCCCCGTCCTCGGTATCCGTCTCACACGTCGAGTCCGATGGCGGCGCGATCGGTAGCAATTCGCGCGCGCCCGGAGAGTCCCGCACCGCGAGTACCCGCTGGAACACTGTGATGACCGACCCCGCAGCGAGCAACCACATCGCGATGTGGATCGCCCAGTCGAGACCGAGACCGGTCAGCCCCGAACCGACCAGCACGATCACGAGACGATCGGGGCGCTCGATGAGACCCCCGTCGGCCGACAGACCGCTGGCTTCGGCACGCGCCTTCGCATACGAGATCACCTGCGAGCACACGAGGCAGATCAGCGTCGCGATCACCAGCGGTCTGCTCTGCTCGTGATAGACGGCCCACCAGGCCAGACCGGCGAAGATCGCTCCGTCTGCGACCCGATCGCATGTGGCATCCAGTACCGCACCGAAACGTGTTCCGCCGCCGCGGGCACGTGCCATTGCACCGTCGAGCATGTCGAACATCACGAACAACCAGATGACGAGTGTGCCGACGAAAAGGTGGCCCGAGGGAAACAGCGTGAGAGCAGCCGCGATCGTTGCGACAGTGCCGATGATGGTTACGGCATCCGGGGTCAGACCCGTACGAATCAAGGCGTGACCGAGCGGTGCGGTCACCTTCGAAACCGATGCGCGACCGAAGAAGCTCAGCATTCCGAGACCCCCGAATTCTCCTTCGACCGACGTGCCCGGAATCCGATCCTGCCACGACGCACCGTCTGACCACGGGTGTAATCAGGGACTGGTCCGCCTTCGGCAGGCGCTACTCGTCCCATGCCGAAGCCAGCAATGCGCGGGTGTCGCGCAGCAGCTGCACCATCACCTTGGATCCGCCGAGGACTGTGATGAAGTTCGCGTCGCCACCCCACCGTGGCACCACGTGCAGATGCAGATGTTCGGAGAGCGAACCACCCGCAGCGGCACCCAGATTGAGCCCGACGTTGAACCCGTGGGGACGCGACACCTTCTTGATCACTCGAAGTGCCCGCTGAGCGAACGCCATGAGCTCGGTGCTCTCGTCCACCGAGAGATCCTCGAGGTTCGCCACCCGCCGATACGGCACCACCATGAGGTGGCCCGGGTTGTAGGGATAGAGATTGAGCACCGCGTACACGGATTCGCCGCGGGCGACAACCAGCCCCTCTTCGTCGGCCATCTTGGGGATCTCGGTGAACGGCTCGTACGGCTCGCTCCGCAATCCCGGAGATTCGGTGATGTACGACATGCGATGCGGGGACCACAGCCGCTGCAGGTGGTCGGATTCACCGACCCCTCGGTCGATCATCGAGTCGGACGTGTCGGCCGGCCCTGGAGTTCCCTCGCCCGTCAAGAGGTCGCTCCCCGTTCTTCCGGACGCACCAGCTCCGCAGTGGGAGAAGCGTTGTCGCGTCGACGAACCCACTCGGCGATGATGCTCACGGCCTCGTCGACGGGCACACCGTTGACCTGGGTACCGTCGCGGAACCGGAAGCTCACCGCGCCTGCGGCGACATCGCGTTCGCCTGCGAGCAGCATGAAGGGAACCTTCTGCGTGGTGTGCGTTCGGATCTTCTTCTGCATGCGGTCGTCGGAGATATCCACCTCGGCGCGGATACCGGACGACTTCAGTTTGCCGACGACGTCGAACAGATGCTCTTCGAACTCGGCGGCCACTGGGATACCTACCACCTGAACCGGCGAAAGCCACGCGGGGAACGCACCGGCATAGTGCTCGGTGAGCACACCGAAGAAACGCTCCATCGAACCGAACAGCGCACGGTGGATCATCACGGGGCGATGCTTGGCACCGTCGGATCCGGTGTATTCGAGTTCGAACCGCTCGGGGAGGTTGAAGTCGAGTTGGATCGTCGACATCTGCCAGTTGCGACCGAGCGCGTCGTTGACCTGAACCGAAATCTTCGGTCCGTAGAAGGCGGCGCCGCCCGGATCGGGCACGAGGTTCAGCCCCGAGGCCTCGGCGACCTCACGGAGCGTGTCGGTGGCGGACTCCCACAACTCGTCGCTACCGACGAACTTCTTGGCGTTCTTGGTCGAGAGCTCGAGGTAGTAGTCGTCGAGTCCGTAGTCTTTCAGTAGATCGAGGATGAATTCGAGCACGGTGGTCAACTCGTCGCGCATCTGCTCGGGGGTGCAGAAGATGTGCGCGTCGTCCTGCGTCATGCCGCGCACACGGGTCAACCCGTGGACGACACCGGACTTCTCGTAGCGATACACCGAACCGAATTCGAACATGCGCAACGGGAGTTCGCGGTACGACCGCCCACGCGACCGGAAGATCAGGTCGTGCATGGGGCAGTTCATCGGCTTGAGGTAGTAATCCTGGCCGGGTTTGCGGATCGTGCCATCGTCGTTCAGTTCCTCGTCGATGTGCATCGCGGGGAACATGCCGTCCTTGTACCAATCGAGGTGGCCGGAGACCTCGTAGAGATGCCCTTTGGTGATGTGCGGGGTGTTGACGAAGTCGTATCCGGCGTCGACATGGCGCTGTCGCGAGTAATTTTCCATCTCCTGGCGGATGATGCCGCCCTTGGGATGGAACACCGGCAGACCCGAGCCGAGCTCGTCCGGGAACGAGAACAGATCGAGTTCGGCGCCCAGCTTGCGATGGTCGCGGCGCTCGGCCTCGGCGAGCAGTTCGAGATGCCGGTCCTGCGCCTCCACGGACTCCCAAGCAGTGCCGTAGACACGCTGCAGGTCGGCGTTGTCCTGGTCGCCGCGCCAATAGGCGGCCGAGCTGCGGGTCAGCTTGAACGCGGGAATGAACTTGGTGGTCGGGATGTGCGGCCCGCGGCACAGGTCCTTCCACACCACCTCGCCCGTGCGCGGGTTGAGGTTGTCGTAGATGGTCAGCTCGCCGCCACCGATCTCCATGATCTCGGGGTCCGGCTCGAAATCGCTGCCACCCGACTTGTCGTCGATGAGTTCGAGCTTGAACGGCTCGTTCTTCAATTCGTCGCGGGCGTCGTCGAGGCTCTCGACGACGCGGCGGGAGAAGCGCTGAGCGTCCTTGACGATCTTCTTCATCCGCTTCTCGAGCTTCGCGAGATCCTCAGGGGTGAAGGGGCGCTCGACCTGGAAGTCGTAGTAGAAGCCGTCTTTGATCGGCGGGCCGATGCCGAGCTTGGCCTCGGGGAACTCCTGCTGGACGGCCTGCGCCAGAACATGCGCGGCCGAGTGGCGAATGACGCTGCGGCCGTCCTCGGTGTCCGCGGCGACTGCCTCGACCTCGGCGTCGGTCTCCGGCGTCCACGACAGGTCGCGCAGGGCGCCCTCTGAGTCGCGGACGACGACGATCGTGTCGGGTCCCTTGACCGGCAATCCGGCTTCGCGCACGGCGGCGCCGGCAGTGGTTCCCGCTGGCACCCGGACGAGCGTGGCTGTTTTCGCGGATGCGGGCGTGGTCACTGGCTGGACTCCTCGGCTCGATGCCTGTTCTCGGGGGCTGCTGCCCGGCGCGGCACAGCGCGTCGGCAACCTCCCCACATGCTATCGACATGCGCTCACACAGCGAACACAGGGCGTGCCGGAACGAAACACGGTTGCGGCATCCGAAACTCTCAGAGCGAGTGCAGCCCTGTGAGCACCCGTTCGAGAAGTTCGCTGCCCGGTCCGACCCGGTCCACCGTGCTGTGGACGGTCAGGATGCCCGCCCCCGCGAGGTCGCCGATCAGCACACGGGCGACTCCGAGGGGGATCCCCGCCAGAGCGGCCACTTCCATGGTCGAGCGCGGTTGTGCGCACAGACCGACGACCACCCGGTGCTCCTCGGCGAACTTGCCTGCCATCAGGCTCGTCGAGGACGGGACCGTGGACACGAGGGCCTCTAGCGGCAGGTCCATATCGCTCCGGGTGCGGCCACCGATGCGGACGAAGGGCCTCACGAACGATGATGTGTGATCTTCCAATTTTCCGACTCCCCCAGCGCTTTCGTACCCAGTTCCGTCGAACGTCCGATCCATCGCGCGGGACACCCGGGGCCCCGTCTCGCTGACAGCGGCCTGTGCTGCGGTGGTCGGCGTCCCCCCTTCGGCCGACGGCGGCGCGACAGCATCCAGCTCCGACGACCGCTCCCCCTCTTCAGGGGGCGAATATACAAGATCGTCCCGCTTAGTGCGGTGACGTGGACGCCGGGACCCGAAGCGGGCACCGGTCGTCCCCACGGCCTGCCATGCGCCATCTGCGACACTCATCCTGCACATCCTCCTCGAACCACCGCGGTCTGTCCCGACCTCGCCCACGCGGACATCGATGGCCGCAGACGCGCACATCGTCGAGCCGGCAACGAACCTCTCGTCGGCCGGATCACGCAACTCCCGCTGCGTTCGACAGTTGCATGCCAAGATACGCAAAAAGGGCACCCTGTGCAGGGTGCCCTTGTGCGGACCTGTGGTCCCGGCTGGGATCGAACCAGCGACCTCCCCGGTGTGAACGGGACGCTCTTCCACTGAGCCACGGGACCGTGCCGCTTCGCAGCGGCTCGAACGCAAAGAAACTTAACACGCCCCTGCGCGCGAACACGAATCAGCAGGTCACGCAGAGTTTCCGGAATCGCGCTCGACCGACCGCTCGCCACCAGCTCCTCTGGATCCCGCCCTACAGGGCAGCACCCCCTCTACAGTGCAGCGCCCCCTCGAGTAACGGAACACCAGAACGCGGAACTCGGCGGCACATCGGGCGCGAGCAACCCTCAGCACACCACTTACTCACCGCACGTGTTCCCGTCGCCCCCAGAGCACTCGAAAACCCCTCCGACAGCACCCCCACAGCACTTCCAACGCCGTCCTCGCTGAGTTTTCTTGCGTTGACCTGCAGATTTGTGTGATTCCGCGATGGTCGGCTAAGTTTTTAACCGCACCACGGAGAGCGCAACGCCACGGTGCGAATGCGGATGTAGCGCAGCTGGTAGCGCATCACCTTGCCAAGGTGAGGGTCGCGGGTTCGAATCCCGTCATCCGCTCGAGAGGTTGGACTCGACCTTTTATGGTGGAGTGGCCGAGTGGTGAGGCAACGGCCTGCAAAGCCGTGCACACGGGTTCGATTCCCGTCTCCACCTCGCGCGATTAGCTCAGCGGGAGAGCGCTTCCCTGACACGGAAGAGGTCACTGGTTCAATCCCAGTATCGCGCACCAGGGTCGATCAGCACGTGGGTCGACCCCAGTTTCACCGCAACGTGCACACGCGGATGTAGCGCAGCTGGTAGCGCATCACCTTGCCAAGGTGAGGGTCGCGGGTTCGAATCCCGTCATCCGCTCCACACCGGCGTAGGAAGCCGGCGCGATTAGCTCAGCGGGAGAGCGCTTCCCTGACACGGAAGAGGTCACTGGTTCAATCCCAGTATCGCGCACCAGAAGTAGCAAAAGTCCCCCTTCGGAATTCCGAAGGGGGACTTTTGCGTTCCCGATCAGTGGACGGCGCTGAGCCGGTTCGCACCGGCAATCATGGCGCGCAGCGTGGACTCGGTTGCACTCGACCCCGTTCCCATCGCCCACCCCCGACGGTCCCCGTGACTGCAGAAGAGGAACGTCGCCTGGGCTCCACCGACTTCGCACTGATGAAACGACAGGATCTCGAGGTGAATCCCGAGCCCGTGAAGCATTGCCGTCATTCCTGCCACCGGACCGTTCGCGACAGCCGATGCGGTGTGGATCGACGCACCCACCGCGAGTGTTGCCTCATATGAGCTGCGACCCGCGGACACCGCAGTGATTGCCCATGCTCCCATACGCAGCGGACCGTTCTGCGGTCCGTAGAGGTCAGCGAACTCTTCCCAGGTGAGTCCCGCAGCCTCGGCCCGCAACGGCAGGGGCAGACGGTCTGGCCAAGACGAGACGGGGATGTTTGCATCAGCCGAGGTAGACGTGTGGACAGCGTTCGAGTCGAAGGCATTCATCGAAGGGGTCTTCCGCGAGAAGGAAGGACCGACACATAGCTCAGGGACCCGCAGCGAGGGGTCGGTCCGAATCAGACCCCGCTACGGCGGTGAACTACGAGTACGCGCTTCATGACGCCCACCCTAGAACCTATATGTGACGAGTGCAAACGTCGGGCCTCGAAGCATGTGACGAAACCGTGACCGCGCGAATCGGGCCGCAACTTGGAAGCTGAGGAATCCCTCATGTATCGTGATAAGTGCCATCCCCCCCGATGGTAATGAGCCCCAGCCATGACCCCCCATCCAAGGCTGGGGTTCAGCCATTTTCGGGTATTTTCCAGGCCGGCACGCGGGAGACCGACTGCGGCTGCTTCACTGGAAGCATGCCGTCTCCACTCGAAGAAACCACCGCTGCTGTATCTGTGGAACGTGCGGGCATCTGGGATGCCGAGCGCATCGCCGACGTGGCGGCAACGACGTTTCCGTTGGCATGCCCACCCGATGCAACGGGTGCGGACATTGCCGCATTCATCGAGACCGCACTCACGGCGGAGCGCTTCAGTGAGTATCTGACGGACCCCGCAAGAACCGTTCTCGAGGCCACGATCGACGGCGAGATCGTCGGATATCTCATGGCAATCGACACACCACCCGACGATCCGGAGATTGCAGCGTTGCTCACCGCACGGCGGTCGATCGAGATCAGCAAGTTGTATGTGCTCCCCGGCCAGCACGGCACGGGGGTCTCGAACGCACTCATGGGCGCCGTCGTCGAGCTCGGACGTTCTGGCGGTCACGACGGGTTGTGGCTCGGCGTCAATCAGCAGAATGCGCGAGCCCGTCGCTTCTATGCGAAAGAAGGTTTCGAGGTCGTAGGCGAACGCAGGTTCACGGTGGGATCGCAGGTCCACGAGGACTACGTGATGGAGCGCATCCTGTGAGCGGCCACCTCAGAAGCGCACCAGTGCCTGTGCTGCCGGCAGATCCGGACCTGTGAACCGGAACTGCCGACCAGACCGGAAAGTCAGGCGGGGACCTCGAAACGCGACAGCGCGAGAAGGCGCGAGGTGGCACGCAGATACTTCTTGCGGTAGCCGCCGGCCAGCATCTCGGGTGTGAAGATCTCGTCGAGTTTCGCTCCGGCAACCGTCACGGGGACACTCGCGTCGTAGAGCCGATCGGCGAGGACCACCAGTCGCAGAGCTACGGACTGATCCTGAGCCGGGTGGACACCGTTGAGGAACACCGCGCTGACGTCCTCGACCAGTTTTCCGTAGCGCGATGGGTGGAGCGTACTGAGGTGGGCACACAACTCGTCGAAATCGTCGAGCGTCGCGCCGGGAATCTCGTTGGCACGTTCGACGAGAGCCTTCGAGTCGACCGGTTCGGGTGCAGGCGGAAGGTCGCGGTGACGGTAGTCGGGACCGTCGACCCGGAGCGTCTCGAATATGGACCCGAGCTTCTTGATCTCGCGGAGGAAGTCCTGCGCAGCGAACCTGCCCTCGCCGAGCTGTCCGGGGAGGGTATTGGAGGTGGCGACGATCGAGACACCGCGCGCCGACAACTCGGTCAGCAGCCGCGACACGAGCATTGTGTCGCCGGGATCGTCGAGCTCGAACTCATCGATGCACAACACACTGTGACTCGACAGCTCCTCGACAGCCTTGTTGAAGCCGAGCGCACCGACGACGTGGGTGAGTTCGACGAATGTGCCGAAGGCTTTGGGCGAGGGAGCACTGTGGAAGATCGAGGCCAAGAGGTGCGTCTTGCCGACGCCGAATCCGCCGTCGAGGTAGAGACCGGCACCCGTGGACGGAGCTTTCCTGCCGAACAACCCGCGCTTGCCGCTGCGGATCTTGCCGACCTTACCGACGAAGGCTTCGGCCGCAGCAACGGCCGCTGCCTGGCTGGGCTGTTCGGGATCCGGGATGTACGACGCGAAACTCACCTCGTCGAACATGGCGGGCGGCACCATCTGGGCCACAAGTTGGTCTGCGGGCACCACCGGATTCCGGTCGACGAGGCGTTCGTGCATTACACCAGGATAGTGGCGGCAAATGACACATCCAGCACAGGACCGGGTAATGGGACCTACTTCACAGACCGTTCACGGTGAGTTCACCGAACCGGAGCAGATGAAGGGTATGTGGCCTAGGCGTCCGAGTGCACCGGTGCGCACCGTCACTGCGCGCACCTGGCAGGCTGTCCGCATGCGCAGAACCGGGGTGCTCGCTGTGTGTTGGCTCGCAGTTGCGTCGGTGGTGGCCGCGTGCGGAGCGGGTCCCTCGATCCGTCCCGATGTGGCTGTCGTCCAGGACGTAGGAGGCGAGCAACCGGCCGAACCTGAACAACGCGACCCGGGTACGACCGAACTCCCGGTACCGCAGAACGACCTCGCGTGGCGCGACTGCACCGCCGAGACGATCGGTGGTTTCGCGCTGCCGCCGGGCCCGGCCGGGCTCGTTCTCGAGTGCGCCCAGGTTCCTGCACCGATCGACGTGACAGGGACGGTACCTGGAACGTTCCCCCTCGGAGTGCTCCGGGCACGGACTTCCGAGACTCCCGGCGACGTCGCACCACTGGTTGTGACCACCGGGTCCGATCTCCCGTCGAGCCGCGCGCTCGCCGCACTCGCTACGGGCCCGATGTCGACGATCCTGACCGCGCGTCCCCTGGTCGCCGTCGACCGTCGCGGGCTCGGGATGTCCCAGGAAATCGACTGCATCTTCGGCGCCGATCGCCGTGCCCTTGCCGACCTCGGGCAGTTCGGTCGCAGCGGTGAGGCGTCCGATCGCGTCGCCGAACTCGGTCGGCAAGCCACTATCTCGTGCACCGACTACCTGCAACCGCAGCAACTGATGTTCGGCGCGTCCCACGCTGCGAGCGATATCGAGCAGCTGCGCCGCGCCTGGGATGTCGATCGGTTGGGGCTGCTCGGAATCGGTAATGGCGCAACGGTTGCGCTCGCGTTCGCAGCGGCCTATCCAGGTGGCGTCGGGCGGCTGATCCTCGACTCGCCTGCGGCGGCGACCGCAGACGCCGAACTGCTCGCCGAATCCGCTGCGCGCGGCGCAGAAGCCGCCGTCGACGAGTTCTCCCGCCGCTGCGCCGCACTGGAGTGTTCGTTGGGGCCGGACCCGCGCGGAGCGATCGAGGATCTCCACGGTCGCGCCGCGGACGGCCTGCTCGCACCAGTGTCGTCGAATGCCCTGCTCACGGCGATCTCCGCTTTCCTGGGCACCCCACGTGCCGACCTGCAGTCCCGTATCCGCGAGCTGTCCGACATCCTTGCCGCCGCCAGGGACGGCGACGTGATGCCACTGCTCGAATCCGTAGGGACGGCAGAAGCGATGCTGACGACCGACGGCCAATGGGTGTCACAGTGCAGCGACGGGCAGCGATGGCCGACGGCGATGCGCGCCGCCGAACTTCAGACGTCGTGGTCCACGACGTATCCGTTGTTCGGTGGTGATGCCGCCGTCGCGGCGACCTCGTGCGCGGCGTGGCCGAGCATGGCGGCGCCGTCCCTCCCAGCAGCACTCGACGTACCGGTACTCGTCACCAGTGCGGCAGCCGACCCGATCGTCGGAAATGCAGGCTTGGATTCGGTGACCGGTGCATTGACCGCGAGCGGCATCCGATGGACGGCACTCGCGTGGCAGGGGGCCGGGTATTCCGCAACGCTCCATTCGGCTTGCGCGCAAAGTCGCGCCGAAGCGTATCTGGCAAACGGAGAGCTTCCACCGAACGGGAGCCTCTGCCCGGCCTGATCGCAGCTGCTCGGAGTGCCTGGATGCGCCGTTCGGTGCGGTTGCGGTGTACCGTGCCGTAGTGTTCCTCAGCAGTCTCGAGCCTCGCACCGCCCGCACTACAGCGGAAGTGGTCAAGTGCGTCGTATGGCCACTGGCCGTACTGACGGTGCTGCATCGGGTCGTCATCAAAGCCGTCAACGGTTTCCGAACCGATGATTTCAAGCCCGTGTACGAGGCTGCACTGGCCTTCCTCAATCGCCGCCCGGTGTACACCGCCAACTTCGACTGGGTCGACCCGCACTATCTGTACCCGCCGTCGGGGACGCTGCTGATTTCACCGATCGCCGTGATCGACCCGGAACGCTCGCGCTGGTTGTTCATCCTTGCAAACGCCGTCGCGATCCTGATCGCGCTCTACCTGTTGTTGCGGATGTTCGGATTGCGTCTCGATTCTCCGGTCGCGCCGATTCTCGTGCTGGCCGCGTTCTCATCCGAAACGGTCACGAACACCCTCGTCTTCACCAATATCAACGGTCTCGTCTTGCTCGGCGAGGTGGCCTTCCTGGCGCTGCTGCTCAAACGTCGTGACCTGTGGGCAGGCGCGGCACTCGGTCTCACGTTCGCCGTGAAACCTATTCTGGCGCCCCTGCTGCTGTTGCCGCTGGTGCGGGGTCAGTGGAAGGTGTTCGTCACCGCTGCTGCTGTTCCCATTGCACTGACGGCCATTGCGTGGCCGTTGTCGGTCGATGCGTGGCAGTTCGTCGAGCACACCGTCCCGTACCTTCTCGAATCGCGGGACTACTTCAACAGCGCGATCGTGGGCAACGGGATGTACTACGGTCTGCCCGGCTGGCTGGTCGTAGGCCTGCGGGCCGTGCTGGGTCTGATGGTCGTGGCCTCGATGTGGTTGCTGTACCGCTACTGCCGCGACGACGAACTGTTCTTCGTCTGTACCAGCGCCGGCGTGCTTCTCGGCGCATCGTTCCTGCTCACCTCGCTCGGCCAGATGTACTACTCCATGATGCTGTTCCCGCTACTGATGACTGTGCTGCTGCCGAACTCGGTGATGCGGAACTGGCCCGCGTGGCTCGCCGTCTACGGGTTCCTCAGCTACGACTCGTGGTTGTCCGGTCGCTGGGTCGAGGCCGGTCGTGCAGCGGAGTACATGAAGACGACCTTCGGCTGGTCCCTGCTCCTGATCGTCATTTTCGCCGTGCTCCTCGATCGCTATCTGGCCGCCCGCCGCGAGGGCCGTCTCGATGGCGGTATCGAGCCGTCACACTTGTTGCGATCTACCCGGTCGAGTGCCACCGCACGGTCGAAGCCGGATCAGGAACCTGAACCAGAGGTCGCAACACCGTGATCCGGCTGCCGGCCGCCCAGCCGCCCGTACCCGACCGGACGCACCTCGTGGCACAGTCACTCGCACACCGCTAGCGTGGATGTCATGACTACCCCTCCCCGATCGGAACCCGCACCCAAGGTCACCCATAGCGACGACGAGTGGCGCGCCAAGCTGACGCCCGAGGAATACGCCGTGCTTCGCCGGGCGGGTACCGAACGCCCATTCACCGGCGAATACACCGATACCGATACCGTGGGCGTCTACGAGTGCCGCGCGTGCGGTGCGGAATTGTTCCGTAGCTCGGAGAAGTTCCACTCGCACTGCGGCTGGCCGTCGTTCTTCGATCCGGCGGAGTCCGACGCCGTGATCCTCCGGACCGACGACAGCCTCGGAATGCGGCGGGTCGAGGTACTGTGCGCGTCGTGTCATAGCCACATGGGCCATGTATTCGAGGGCGAGGGCTATCCGACTCCCACTGATCAGCGGTACTGCATCAACTCGATCTCCCTGCGCCTGGTTCCGAAGGACTGATGCCTGCTGCCGACAGTGCTCGCCACAGCGCATCGGGCCGGTCCGCGGTGGGAAGAGGCTCCACGAGCCGGAACGAACAGCCGATCTCTCGTGCGGCACCGTCGGCCTTCTCGCTGTCGCCGATCATGAGGGTACGGGCAGGATCTACGTCCAGTGTCTCGACAGCGTGCCGGAAGATCTCCGGTTCCGGCTTCACCGCCCCGACCTCGAACGAGAGTGTGAACACCGAGACGAGGTCGTCGATTCCGAGCGCCGCGAACGCCGGCCGGATATCGAAGGCAATGTTGCTGAGCACGCCGATGCGATAGCCGTCACCCGAGAGTGCCTCTATCACCGGGACCGTGTCGGGATAAACCGTCCAGCACGCGGGGTCCGTCACTTTGGCATACAGATCCCGTGCCTGCTGCGGATCGGCGACACCGGATCTTCTCAGCACCGTGAGATAGGCCTCCCGATGCCACGCCGGGTCGCGATCACGATTGGTCCAGGCATGGTGCTCTTCGGCATCCATCTCCACCGGTTGCCCGGTCGGTGCAGTGAGGCGGCGCATCAATTCTGCCTGCCGGTGCACATCGAACGGCGCACCGCCGCTATCGGTGATCTGCTCCATCCAACTGTCGTCCTCCTCGAGCCTGAAAAGCGTGCCGGAGAAGTCGAACAAGACCGCGTCGAAGGGATTCGTGCCCATACTTCGAAGGCTAGCCGTTCCTGTCGATGCCGGGCGGATCTCAGAGACCGTACATTCCGTCGATCAGACCCTTGGCGATCGTGGTGGCCGGATCACGGCCGTCGGCACCGGGCGCCAAGTTCGCCCACACGATCAGCGTGATCCCGTTCTCCGGATCGGACCCCATGAACGAGTTGTATCCCGGAAGCTCTCCCGTGTGCCCGTACATCGGGCCCATCTTGGCGATACCCCAGCCGTAACCCGCCGCGTCCGGCATGGACGGATCGGTCGGGACGATGCTGTCCATTCGCTGCTGCTGTAGCTCCGCGTCGAGCACCGAACCGTTCGTGAGTGCCTCGACCCATGTGGCCAGGTCTTCGGCGGTTGCGATGCCTGCCCCTGCCGACCAGGCCCAGGACGGATTGGTGTTGGTGACATCAGTAGGGGCAAGCGTTCCGTTCTCGGCTTCGGTCTGCATCGCCTCCGGCAGGGCCGGGTCGGTGAGAGTGAGCATGTTCGTGCCGAAGAAGTAGCCGTGGGAATAGGGCGTCGGTAGCTCCACCTCGGTCGGGTCCGGGAACGAGGAGTCGGACATCCTGGCCGGCCTGAATATCCGCTCGTCGAAGATATCCGGCAACGGCTTGCCGTCGAGTTGGACCGCGATCAGACCGAGCAGCACATAGTTGGTGTTCGAGTAGTGATAGCCCTCCCCTGGCGGGAAATACGGTGGGTTCGCAAACCCGAGAGCGAGCAACTCGTCAGGTTGCCACACCCGCCCCGGATCATTGTCGAGCGCCTCGTTGAGTTCCGGTGTCTCGCTGTAGTTGTACAGCCCGGAGCGCATGTTCAACAGCTGCTCGATCGTGATGTTCTCGCCGTTGGGAACGTCGGGACGATGCTTCGATACCGGATCGGACAAGGACAGTGCGCCTTCGGCCACCATCTGCAGGATGACCGTGGCCGTCCAGGTCTTCGTGTTCGAGCCGACGCGGATATGGTCGTCGAGGGAGACCGGTTCGCCCCCGTCGTGCTCGGTGGTCCCGTAGGTCGCGGTGATGGTTCCGGAGGGCGTCCGAAGCAGCGCGACCGCGCCGGGTAGCAGAAACTCCTGCGCTCCGGATTCGAGAGCCGACTGTAGTTCGGCTTGATCCACCGGAGTCGGGGCCCCGGCCGCGGACGTCTCGGAGCCCGACGTCTCCGACGCCGCGCCCGAAGGGGACGTGGGCGAGGATGCGTCCTCTCCCGAATCCGTACATGCGCCGGCGAAGAGGATCAATGCCACCGCGGCACCGGCAGCCCGCAGACGACGATCGTTGACTGCACGACGCTTCATGAGCACTCAGAATACTGCCACACCACCGATGAAAGTGATGAAACTCACAGATGACGCAGGATCGTCGGTGGGTCGTACGCGCGGATCGGTGGCAACTCCCCCACGAAGAGCTCGATCTCGACGAGCACATGCTGCCCCGTGCAGCCGTGAGACAGACGCGACGTACCCACATCGGCCGTGAGCACGTTCGGGTTTCCGTGCACGCACATCGACTCGGGGTCTTCCGGGTCGTAAGGGTCGTACCACGCTCCGGTCGAGAGCTGAACGACACCGCGCAGCACCCCGTCGTCGAGCACCACCCCGGCAAGACAGGCGCCACGGTCGTTGAACACCCGAACCACATCACCTTCCGAGAGGTTGCGTGCCTCGGCATCGCCCGGGTGCATCCGGATCGGCTCGCGGCCCCGAATCTTCGACGCCTGACTGAATGCACCGTGATCGAGCTGACCATGGAGCCGGGTACTCGGCTGATTCGCGATGAGATGCAGTGGGAACTGCTCAGCGCGTGCGCCGCCGAGCCACTCCTCGGGCTCGTACCACTTCGGATGGCCTGCGCAGTCCTCGTAGCCGAATCCGTCGATGTCCGCAGAGAAGATCTCGATGCGGCCGCTCGGGGTCCGCAGCGGGTCGCGTTGCGGGTCGTCGCGAAACTCTTCGAACAACGTCAGATCGTCCTCGGTGCGCATCCGCACGTGACCGTGACGCCAGAACTCGTCGAACTCGGGTGGGTCCTCGACCCTGGCCGGATCTGCGAGAACGAATCCGCGCCACTGCTCGTAGAGATATTCGAGCCACTCCTGTGCGCTGCGCTTCTCGGTGAACCGGTCGCCGAAACCCAGTCGGTACGCGAGCGCCGAGAACGTGTCGTAGTCATCGCGGGCGTCCTCGAATCGGGGTACAGCCGCGTGCATCGCAACGAGTAGCGGGTCGCTGCGCGTACAGGTCAGGTCGTTGCGTTCGAGGGTCGTGGTGGACGGCACCACGATGTCGGCGTGCTTGGCCATCGGGGTCCAGTACGGATCGTGGACCACGATCGTGTCGGGGCGGCCGAGTGCACGACGGAGCCGGCCGATGTCCTGATGGTGATGGAACGGATTCCCGCCCGCCCAGTAGACAAGCCGGATATCGGGAAACGTGTATCGGTTGCCGTCGTAGTCGAACTTCTCCCCCGGCCGCAGCAACAGATCCGAGATCGCGGCCACCGGTATGAAGTCGTCCACCTCGTTGTTTCCCTGGAACAGGGTGGGCAGTGGATACGGCACCGGCGCGGTGCCGGGCTCGTTCATCGACCCGTACCCGTGGCCGAAGCCTCCGCCCGGCAGACCGATCTGTCCGAGCATGGCAGCCAGCGTGATTCCGGCCCACGGCGCCTGCTCCCCGAACCGCACACGTTGAAGCGACCACGACACGGTCACCAACGTCCGTGAGGACGCCATTCGGCGCGCGAGTTCGGTCAACGTATCCGCGGACAGTCCCGACACCTCCGCCGCCCACTGCGGCGATTTCCGGATCCCGTCCGTCCGGCCGAGCAAATAGTCCTCGAACTTGTCGTAGCCGGTGCAATACCGATCGAGGAATCGGCGGTCGGCGAGCCCCTCGGTGGCCAGGACATAGGCCAGCGCCAGCATCACCGCGACATCGCTTCCCGGCCTCGGCGCGAGCCACTCGCACTCGCCGTGCGTGTCGTCGCGCAGCGGACTGATCGACACGATCCGGCCGCCGCGAGCCCTCATCCGGTCGAGCGCGTCGCGGGTCGGGTGGTCGCTGTTCCCGCCGTCATTGATCGACGTGTTCTTGACGGGGACACCGCCGAAACACACGAAAAGTTCCGTGCGCCCGGCGATGAGATCCCAGTGGGTCGAACGCGCGAACAGCTTCCAGTGGGTGCCGACGACGTGCGGCATGACCACACCGGTCGCGCCGAGCGAATAACTGTGCACCGACCGCGTGTAACCGCCGAACATCTTGAGAAAACGGTGAACCTGGCTCTGCGCATGGTGGAATCGTCCGGGCGCCGACCATCCGTACGAACCACCGAAGATCGCACGGTTCCCGTATCGGTCCGCGACGCGTCGCAATTCACGGGCGAGCAGTTCGGTCAGTTCCTCCCACGACACGGCGACGAACTCGTCGCTGCCGCGGCTGCTGCTGGGCCCGGGACCGTGCTCGAGCCACCCGCGACGCACAGCGGGCCCGGCGATGCGGGCGCGGTGCCGCACCGAGCCCGGCACGTTCGCGAGGATCGGTGACGGGTCGCGGTCGCCGGGGAACGGGTGCGCGGCGACGACCTCGCCATCGCGCACCTCCGCCGAATACATCCCCCAGTGCGCCATGTGCGAGTACCTCGCGTGCGCCATGTGCGAGTACCTCGCGTGCGCCATGTGCGAGTACCGCGCCCCGTCGGACATGATCAGGGAAGCGAAGCGATCAGAGACTCGGGCGCCACACGCGGCCCCGAGAAGAACGGCGTCTCCTCCCGGACGTGCCGCCGCGCCTCGGTGGCACGCAGATCGCGCATCAGGTCGACGATCCGATCGAGGGCAGGTGCCTCGAACGCGAGAATCCATTCGTAGTCGCCCAGCGCAAATGCCGGGACCGTGTTGGCACGCACATCCGGGTACGGACGCGCTTCCTTGCCGTGGTCGGCGAGCATCTTGCGACGATCGGCATCCGGAAGCAGGTACCAGTCGAGCGACCGCACGAACGGGTACACACAGATGTAATCACCCGGCTCCTCACCGGCGACGAACGCCGGGAGGTGGCTCTTGTTGAACTCCGCCGGCCGGTGCAGTGCGGTATTCGACCACACCGCGGTACTCGCACGCCCGAGGATCGTGGTGCGGCGGAACTCCGCGTAGAACTTCTGCAGATCCTCGATGTGCTCGGCGTGGGTCCAGATCATGAAGTCGGCGTCGGCGCGCATCCCTGCAATGTCGTAGATCCCGCGCACGATCACGTCGGTGCCCTCGAACGAGGCGAGGAACTTCTGGAAGTCCTCTACGGCCTCTGTGCGATCTTCACCGAGTGCGCCCGGTCTGACCTGGAACACCGACCACATCGCGTAGCGAAGCGTGGAATTGAGCTTTTCGAAATCGAGACGTGCCATACCCCTCATCCTGCCACTCGCGCCGCGAGCCGTGCTGCGGCCTTTGTACCCGATGCGACACACGCCGGAACGCCCACTCCGTGCAGCATCGCCCCGGCCACCGCGAGGCCGTCGATCTCGTCCATTTCCCGCTCGAACGCTGCCACCGTCTCGGTGTGTCCGGCGCGGTACTGGGGTAGTCCGCCGTGCCAGCGCTGCACGAATGCCGCGACCGGTTCGTCGGCGACGCCGGTGACCGTGGCGAGGTCGGCGCGGGCGAGGGTGATCAGCTGTTCGTCGGATGCGCCGACCAGGGCGTCGTCGCCGAACCGGCCGAAGGATGCGCGGGCGAGGGCGACGTCGCGTTCGGCGAGGTGGGGCCACTTGCGACCCGACAGGGTGAACGCCTTGGCCGACAGTTCCTCACCGGTGGCAACGAGAATTCCCGAGTTCTGCGGGAGCGCAGCACCGGACGGAAATGCCATGGAGACGACGACCGAGGACGCCAGTGGAATCCGGCCGGCATATGCCGAAGCTGCCGGAACCGGCTCGGTGAGCAACGCCGCCGCCTCCGGTGCCGGCACCGCGAGCACCACACCGTCGACCTCACCGATCGGTTCGAGCGACCACCGGCCACCACTGCGACGCAGATTCGCGGCGACGGTGTCGTAGCGGACCTCGGCGCCGGCGGCGCGCTCGAGTGCGTCGAGGAGCATCCCGTATCCGCCGCGCAACGCGCCGAACACGGGCTTGCCGGACGGTACCGGGAGAGCTCGGACGACCGCCTCGGTCAGGCTCGCTGCGCCCTCGTCGAGTGCGCGCGCGAGGGTCGGTACGGTAGCGCGGATGCCCGCGGTGTCGGACAGACCCGAGTAGACGCCGCCGAGCAACGGGTCGACGCTCCGACGGACCACCTGCTCACCGAACCGGGATCCGACCAGCTCTGCTACCGACATATCCCCGGTGCGGTCCCAGGCCAGAGGCACTGCGGACTCCCCCTCGATCCGGGTGAGCGTGGCGTCGTCGACGAGTCCGGCGACCGACTGCGCGTTCGCGGGAATGCCCATCAGTGTGCCGGTGGGCATGGGGTGCAGTTCTGCTCCCGCATAGATGAGCGGGCGCGCTCCGGACGGGTGGACGAGTTGATCGGTGAGGCCGAGTTCGTCGAGCAGCGCGGGCACCTCGGGCCGGCGCCCGATGAATGCCTCCGCGCCCACGTCGACGGGCCCGCCCGCAAGGGAGACGGTGCGCAGCTTGCCGCCGAGTCGATCGGACCGTTCGAGAATCACGATGTGCGCGTCGGGGCCGAGCGTTCCGCGCAGGCGGTACGCCGCGACGAGACCGGTGATGCCGCCGCCGACGACGGCGACAACGGGTGCGGTCACAGGGAATGCACCAGCTCGACCACCCTGGTGAGGATCTCCGGATCGGTGTCGGGGAGCACGCCGTGCCCGAGGTTGAAGATGTGTCCGGTCGCCCCGCAGGCAAGAGCACGGTCGGCCGACGCGATGACGCGACGGACCTCGGATTCGACGACATCCCACCCGGCGAACAACAGCGCCGGGTCGAGGTTGCCCTGCAGGGCCTTGCCCGCGCCGACACGGTTCGCCGCGACATCGAGCGGCACCCGCCAGTCGACACCCACGACATCCGCGCCGACCTCGCCCATCGCACCGAGGAGTTCACCCGTTCCCACGCCGAAGTGGGTCCGGGGAACGCCGAAGGATTCGAGCTCGGCGAAGACCCGCTGCGAGTGCGGCATCACGAACTCCCGATAGTCGACGAGCGAGAGTGCGCCCGCCCACGAATCGAAGAGCTGGATTGCATCGACACCCGCTTCGAGTTGCGCACGCAGAAATACGATCGCGACATCGGTGAGCTTGCCGAGGAGTGCATGCCAGGTCTTCGGGTCGGCGTGCATGAGTGCCTTCGTGCGCTCGTGATTTCGGCTCGGCCCCCCTTCGACCAGGTACGACGCGAGCGTGAACGGTGCGCCGGCGAATCCGATCAGCGGTGTGTCGCCGAGTTCGCGAGTCAGCAGAGTCACTGCGTGCGCAACGGCACCGACCTGGTCCTGTTCGAGATTCGGCAGTGCTGCGACATCGGCGGCCGTGCGAATGGGATTCGCGACGACCGGGCCGGTACCGGCGACGATGTCGAGGTCTATACCTGCTGCTTTGAGGGGCACAACGATATCGGAGAACAGGATTGCGGCGTCGACCTTGTGTCGCCGCACGGGCTGCATCGTGATCTCGCACACGAGCTCGGGGTCGAAGCAGGATTCGAGCATGCCGATGCCTGCTCGGATCTCGCGATACTCCGGCAGCGATCGACCCGCCTGACGCATGAACCACACCGGCCGGTGCGCCGGTTGCTCGCCACGCGCTGCAGCGAGAAGTGGGGCATGCGGGAGAGCCCGCCGAGTGGGGTGCTGGGTGGCCGCAGCAGAGCCGACGTTCGTGTTCTCCAAGCCGGTCATCGATCCTCGTTCTTCCGAAAGGCACGGGTCGTAGCCCATGCTGCCACGCGTGTCGGGTGGGCTGGAATCGGCGCGCCTCCCGCGTGTGCTCGGTCACCGGCACTAACGTCCGCTGGCGTGACCACCTCGCCTGCCGAGCCGGCCCGTTTTCGCGCTGCTGTCGATGCGATGAATGCGGCCACCGTACGCCCGGAGATCGAGGTCGAGCCGATCCGGCCACCGCAGCGACTCGCGCCGTTCAGCTATGCACTCGGTGCCGAGGTGCTCCATCCCGACGCGACAGAAGTCCCGGAGGAGTCGGAGGGTGACGCATTCGGACGCCTGATTCTGTTGTACGACCCCGACGGGGACGAGGCCTGGCACGGCACCACCCGCCTTGTCTCGTACATCCAGGCCGATGTCGACGCGACCCTGGCCGCCGACCCGCTACTGCCCGAGGTGGCGTGGAGCTGGCTCGTCGATGCGCTCGAGGCCCATCACGAACCTCTCACCGCGCTCGGAGGAACCGTCACCTCGACGAGTTCGGTGCGTTTCGGTGACATCGCGGGACCGGCTCGCGCACATCAGTTGGAATTGCGTGCGTCGTGGACGCCGACCTCCGAGGTACTCAGCCCCCACGTCGAGGCATTCTGCGAGGTCCTCGCGTATGCGGCGGGACTGCCACCGGCCGGGGTCGCCCGCTTGCAGCGATAGAGTCACGGCCATGCCGGCAGGAAACGATCAGGACCCGATCCCCTCGGACGACGCGCCCGCTGCGGCCACCGAGCCGTTGTTGAGCCCGCGCGGGGGTGTCCCCGACGTCGTCACCACCGCAGCCGGAGCCGAAGAAGCCGCGGCACTGCTGGCGCGCGGTCACGGACCGCTCGCTGTCGACGCCGAGCGCGCCTCCGGTTATCGATACTCCGCTCGCGCCTATCTCATCCAGCTGCGCCGCGAGGGCGCGGGCACTGTCCTGCTCGATCCCATTCCGATCGCAGGAGACCTCGAGCCTCTCGCGGCGGTGGTCAACGAACTCGAGTGGGTTCTGCACTCCGCCGATCAGGACCTACCCGGACTGGAAGAGCTCGGCCTGCGTCCGGCGGCGCTGTATGACACCGAACTTGCCGGCCGGCTCGCGGGGTTCCCGCGGGTCGGGCTGGCCGCGATCGTCGCGCAGACCCTCGGCCTCGAGCTGAAGAAGGGGCACGGCGCCGCCGACTGGTCGAAACGTCCGTTGCCCGACTCGTGGCTCAACTACGCTGCGCTCGACGTCGAGATTCTCGTCGAACTCCGTGCCGAGATGGCCGCCGAGTTGGACCGGCAGGGCAAATCGGAGTGGGCTGCACAAGAGTTCGAGCACATTCGGATTGCTGGCCCACCCGCACCGAAGCCCGAGCGGTGGCGGCGCACCTCAGGCGTTCACGCGATCAAGAACGCCCGCCAGCTGGCGATCGTTCGGGAATTGTGGTCGGCGCGAGACGAAGTGGCCGCCCGACGCGACATTGCACCGGGTCGGATCCTCCCGGATTCCGCGATCGTGGCAGCAGCACAGGCCGTTCCACGAACGATCGGCGACCTACGCGAGCTGCCTGTCTTCGGCGGGCCGCGTCAACGTCGATCGTCTCGGGCATGGCTTTCGGCGATCGAACGCGCCCGCGGCCTTCCGGACTCGGAGCTTCCGCCACTGACACAGCCGTTCGACGGACCTCCTCCCGCGGGGCGCTGGTCGCGCCATCACCCCGAGGCTGCGGCCCGTCTCACGACCGCCCGTACCGAGCTCTCGGCGTTGAGCGCCGAGGTCTCGGTCCCGATCGAGAATCTGGTGAGCCCCGAACTCGTGCGGCGCCTGTGCTGGGAGTGGGAAGTCACTGCGCCGACCGAGACCGCGGCCTACATCGACTCGAGGTTCACCGCAGGCGGTGCACGTCCGTGGCAGCGCGAGCTGACGGTTCCGCGGCTCGCGAAGGTGCTCGCAGGAGAGATGTAGGGGACTTCTGCGCCTTGCAAGTTACTCACCGGTAACGAAGATGTAGGGTGGTGCCGAGGCAGGTCACCGTTCGGTGCCCGGCCCACATCGCCTCGCCGCGGAACGTGTCGGCGAGGACACCGCTCCACCGGGAGGAAAACGCGTGGCTTCCACCACCTCGAACCAACGCAACGTCGTCTTCGTCGACGGCATACGTACCCCGTTCGGCAAGGCGGGCCCGAAAGGCATCTACGCCGACACCCGTGCCGACGATCTTGTCGTCAAAGCCATCCGGGAACTGATGCGCCGCAACCCCCAGCTCGACCCGGCCCGCATCGACGAGGTCGCCGTCGCGGCGACCACGCAGACCGGCGACCAGGGACTGACGATCGGGCGCACCTCCGCGATCCTTGCAGGGTTACCCGAAACAGTGCCCGGCTTCGCCGTCGATCGCATGTGTGCGGGCGCAATGACCGCCGTGACCACCACTGCATCAGGAATCGGCTTCGGGCAGTACGACGTCGCGATCGCCGGCGGCGTCGAGCACATGGGACGCCACCCGATGGGCGAAGGCGCCGACCCCAACCCGCGCTTCCTCGCCGACAAGCTCGTCGACCCGAGCGCGCTCGTCATGGGCAACACCGCCGAGAACCTGCACGACCGGTTTCCCAGCATCACCAAGGCACGCACGGACGCCTACGCGGTGAACAGCCAGAACAAGTTCGATGCCGCCAAGAAGGCCGGCTGGATCGCCGACACCCTCGTACCTGTTGCCACCCGTTCCGCCGCAGGATGGGGCCTCGCAACCGAAGACGAGCCACCCCGCCCCGGAACGACGATCGAGGACCTCGCGAAGCTCAAGACCCCCTTCCGCCCCGCCGGACGCATCACTGCCGGTAACGCTGCCGGTCTCAACGACGGGGCAACCGCGGCGATCCTGGCGGGCGAGGACACCGCGCGCGAGCTCGGCCTGCCGATCGGTATGCGCATGGTCGGTTTCGCCTTCCAGGGCGTCGATCCGGCCGTCATGGGTATCGGCCCCGTCCCGGCGACCGAGAAGGTCCTGGCACGTACCGGACTGAGCATCGACGACATCGGTCTGTTCGAGATCAACGAGGCATTCGCCGTGCAGGTGCTCGCGTTCCTCGAGCACTTCGGTATCGCCGACGACGATCCCCGCGTCAATCAGTGGGGTGGCGCGATCGCGTGCGGGCACCCGCTCGCATCATCCGGTGTGCGCCTGATGACCCAGCTCTCACACCAGTTCACCCAGAACCCCGAGGTCCGCTACGGCCTGACCACCATGTGCATCGGGCTCGGCATGGGCGGCACCGTGATCTGGGAGAACCCGAACTTCGAGGGAGACAAATAGTCATGACCGATCTTTCGTCCCTGTTCGCCGACGAGGTCGTGACGAACGCCTACACCAGGTTCGTGTCCGTCCCCGGCCTCGACGGGCAGATCGCGCTGGTCACCCTCGACAACGGGTTCGACCACACCAAGCCGAATTCCTTCGGACCCGCGGGGCTGACCGCGTTCGGCGCTGCCCTCGACGAGGCGTTCGCCGCGAACCCCGCAGCCGTCGCCGTCACCGGCAAGCCGTTCATCTTCGCCGCCGGCGCCGATCTCAAGGGTGTCCCCGCAGTCACCGAGCACGCGCAGGGTGTGGAGCTCGGCAAGCTCGGCCACGACGTGTTCCGGAAGCTGCGCGACTCGTCGATCCCGACGTTCGCGTTCGTCAACGGCCTGGCTCTCGGTGGTGGGCTCGAAGTGGGTCTGCACGCGCACTACCGCACCGTTGCGGACAACGTTCCGGCTCTCGGCCTGCCCGAGACGATGCTCGGTCTCGTCCCGGGATGGGGCGGAACGCAACTGCTGCCGAATATTGTCGGCCCCGACCACGCGGTCACGCTCATCCTCGAGAACCCGCTGAACAACGGGCGCACGATCCGCGCTGCCCAGGCGAAGAAGCTCGGCTACGCCGACGAGGTGTTCGGCTCGGCCGATTTCCTCGAGCAGTCGCTGGCGTGGGCCGCCAAGGTCCTCAACGGCGAGATCACACCCGCCCGCCCCGAGATCGACCGTGGCGCCGGGTGGGATGCCGCGATCACACGGGCGAAGGCACTGGTCGACGGCAAGACCCGCGGGCACGCTCCCGCCCCGGCCCGCGCGATCGAGTTGCTCGACCTGGCCCGCAGCACCGACATTGCAGATTCCGCGTCGCTCGACAAGGGTTTCGCTGCCGAGGACGAAGCACTCGCCGATCTGTTGCTCACCGATGAGCTGCGCGCGGGCCTGTACTCGTTCGATCTCGTCAACAAGCGTGCCAAGCGTCCTGCGGGTGCGCCGGACAAGTCGCTCGCCCGGAAGATCACCGGTGTGGGCATCGTCGGGGCCGGACTGATGGCGAGTCAGCTCGCGCTGTTGTTCGTGCGTCAACTGAAGGTGCCGGTGATCCTCACCGACATCGATCAGGAGCGAATCGACAAGGGTGTGGGCTATGTGCACACCGAGATCGACAAATTACAGGGCAAGGGCCGCCTCTCCCCTGACGCGGCGAATCGCCTGAAGGCACTCGTGTCCGGTTCTCTGGACAAGGCGGCGTTCGCGAAGACCGATTTCATCATCGAGGCCGTGTTCGAGAACATGGACGTCAAGAAGAATGTGTTCGCGGAACTCGAACAGCACATCTCTGCCGAGACGATCCTCGCGACGAACACTTCGTCGCTGTCGATCACCGAGATGGCCGCGGATCTGCAGCATCCGGAGCGAGTTGTGGGCTTCCACTTCTTCAACCCGGTCGCGGTACTGCCGCTGCTCGAGGTGATCAAGGGCGACCGGACCGACGACGCCACCCTCGCGACGGCCTTCGCCACCGCGAAGTCACTGAAGAAGTCGGCGGTGTTGTGCGGTGACAAGCCCGGATTCGTCTTCAACCGTCTCGTCACCCGCACTCTCGGTGAGGTCATGACCGCAGTGGACGAGGGGACACCGTTCGACGTGGCGGACAATGCTGTCGGCGCGCTGGGTATGCCTATGTCTCCGTTCACGCTACTCGCCCTCGTCGGCCCCGCCATTGCACTGCATACCGGCGAAACCCTCCAGGCTGCATACCCGGACCGCTTCGTGTCCTCTCCAGGCCTCGAAGCACTCGTCGAGGCGAAGAAACCCGGCGTGTGGTCGTACGAGGACGGCACGCAGGTCGTCGATCCCGACGTGGCCGCGTTGTGGCCGCAGGGAGACAGCCCGTCGACCGCCGACCAGGTGCTCGACAGGACCCGGCGCGCATTTGCCGAGGAGATCCGGATCATGCTCGCCGAGGGTGTGGTCGCAGCACCCGAGGACATCGACCTGTGCCTGATCCTCGGGGGCGGTTTCGCGTTCTGGAACGGTGGTATCACGCCATACCTCGACCGCACCGGCGCCTCCGAAGCGGTCAACGGAAAGCGCTTCCTGGCACCGGGAGTCGCGAGCGTCTCCTGAGGACCCCGAACGTACGAAACGAGGGTGTGTCACCGATCGGTGACACACCCTCGTTTCGTGATCTTGCCGCGGAGCGGGGTACCGAGGGTTAGCGTGAGTTCGTCCGACAGTGCACACGGGGGCGGCCTCGTCGTCGTTGCACACGGCAGCGACCTCGTCGTCGTTGCGCACGACCAGGATCCGCCTGGAGCGGCCCCCACGGGAGAGCAGGTGCGAGAGGATATGCCCGAGCCAACACAACCCTCGACCGGACACGCCGCCAAAGTCATCGCCGTGACGGTCGCTGCTGCAGTCGGCGGCTTCCTCTTCGGTTTCGACAGTTCGGTCATCAACGGGGCGGTCGACTCCATCCAGGGTCATTTCGAGTTGGGTTCTTTCTTCACCGGCTTCGCCGTCGCCATCGCACTACTCGGTTGTGCCGCGGGTGCGTGGTTCGCCGGCCAACTCGCAGATCGATGGGGTCGCAAGAAGGTCATGTTGCTCGGCTCGGCCCTGTTCACGATCTCGTCGATAGGCTCAGGTCTGGCCTTCAGCGTGCCGGACCTGATGTTGTGGCGTGTCCTCGGCGGCCTCGGCATCGGCATCGCGTCCGTCATCGCACCCACCTACATCTCGGAGATCGCTCCGGCGCGTTACCGCGGCAGCCTGGCCTCGCTACAACAACTCGCGATCACCCTGGGCATCTTTGCCGCGCTGTTGTCCGACGCGATCCTGCAGAACGCCGCGGGCGGCGCCTCCAACGAGCTTTGGTGGAATCTGGAGGCGTGGCGATGGATGTTCCTCGTCGGCGTGGTCCCCGCCCTCGTGTACGGCGTGCTCGCTCTGATGATCCCGGAGTCCCCACGCTATTTGGTCGGCAAGGACCTCGACGAGGAAGCCGCCCAGGTTCTCGCCAACGTCACCGGCGACCTCCACCCGGACGAACGTGTCGCCGAGATCCGGCTGACGCTGCGCCGCGAGACTGCCCGGTCATGGGACGACATCCGAGGCCCGGTGTTCGGCCTGCAGTCCCTGGTGTGGGTCGGCATCACGATGGCGATCTTCCAGCAGTTCGTCGGCATCAACGCAATCTTCTACTACTCGACGACGCTGTGGAAATCCGTGGGGTTCAGCGAGAATCAGTCGTTCACGACGTCCGTGATCACCGCAGTCATCAACGTCGTCATGACGTTCGTGGCGATACTGTTCGTCGACAAGATCGGACGGCGTCCCCTGCTGATGGTGGGCTCGATCGGCATGTTCGTGAGCCTGCTGCTCGCCGCCATCGCGTTCTCGCAGGCCACCGGTAGTGGTGAGGATCTGCAGTTGCCTGCGCCGTGGGGCACGGTGGCACTCATCGGGGCCAACGCGTTCGTGGTCTTCTTCGCCGCCACGTGGGGCCCAATCATGTGGGTGATGCTCGGCGAGATGTTCCCCAATCGGATGCGAGCCCTGGCGCTGGGGTTGAGCACCGCTGCCAACTGGATCGCGAACTTCACGGTGACCCTGGCGTTCCCGCCGCTCACGGAATCGGTGGGGCTGTGGTTCCTCTACGGACTGTTCGCGTTCTTCGCGCTGCTGTCGTTCTTCTTCGTCAAGTCGAAGATCCCGGAGACCAAGGGGATGGAGCTCGAGGACATGCGCACCTGACGACGCGTTGCGCTATCCATCGGCTCAGCATTGCCCGATCCGCCGCCTCAGCGTTGCGCGATGGTCTCCGAGGCGTCACTGCCGTCGAGACCCACCACCCAGCCGGTGACCTGCCGCGCGACATCCTGCGCGGTCAAGCCGAGCTGCTGATGGATCTCCCCCCTCGACCCGTGGTCGAGAAACTCCTGGGGTACCGCGATGTCGCGCGTAGGCACGTCGATGTCGTTGCTACGCAACGCCGATGACACCGCCGAGCCGACACCGCCGTGAATACCACCGTCCTCGATGGTCACGACGAGGCGGAACGCATCCGCCAGATCGGTGACCGCGTCGGGAACCGGCAGCACCCACCGCGGGTCGACGACAGCGGCGGTGATGCCCTGCTGAGCAAGCCGGTCGGCGGCGTCGAGCGCCAAGGATGCGAATACACCCACCGCGACGAACAGAACATCGCCCGTTCGACGCTCGGGCATTCGCAGCACATCGACTGTGCCGCCGAGGCGCTCGATCGCGGGAATATCCTCTCCGACAGCGCCCTTCGGGAACCGGAGCACAGTCGGGCCGTCATCGACCCCAAGGGCCTCACCGAGTTCTTCGCGCAGGGTGGAACCGTCGCGCGGCGCTGCCACGCGGATACCGGGGACGATGCCGAGGAGTGACATGTCCCACATGCCGTTGTGGCTCGCGCCGTCCGTTCCCGTGATTCCGGCTCGATCGAGCACCAGCGTCACGGGTTGTTTCAGCAGGGCCACATCCATGAGGAGCTGGTCGAACGCCCGGTTGAGGAACGTCGAATACACCGCGACGACAGGGTGCATACCGCCGAGTGCAAGACCCGCCGCAGAGGTCACGGCGTGCTGCTCGGCGATCCCCACATCGAATGTCCGCTCGGGGAATCGTTCGCCGAACTTCGCAAGCCCGGTGGGGCCCGCCATCGCAGCAGTGATCGCGACCACGTCTTCGCGCGCTTCGGCGTGGGCGATGAGTTCGTCCGAGAACACGGACGTCCAGTCAGGCTTCGACGACGAGGTTGCGCGCCCCGTACGCGGATCCATCACACCGGTGGCGTGCATCTGGTCGGCCTCATGGTTCTCGGCAGGCGCGTACCCCGCACCTTTCCTGGTGACCGCGTGCACGATCACCGGACCGCCGTATGCCTTAGCGCGGCGCAGGGCCGCTTCGAGTGCGGGCTCGTCGTGTCCGTCGACCGGTCCGAGGTATTTGATTCCGAGGTCGGTGAACAGCACCTGCGGGCTCACCGCATCTTTGAGCCCGGTCTTCATCCCGTGCAGCACGGAGTACGCCGCGGCTCCGAGCCACGGGATCTTCTTGACCATGCGGCGACCGTTGTCGAGCGCACGCTCGTAACCGGGCCGCAGACGAAGCGCAGCCAGGTGCTCGGCGAGACCTCCGATCGTCGGCGCGTACGAGCGGCCGTTGTCGTTGACCACCATCACCAGCGAGCGGGTGCTGCCTGCGGCGATGTTGTTGAGCGCTTCCCAGCACATTCCCCCGGTGAGGGCTCCGTCTCCGACCACTGCGACGACCGTACGTTCCTGGCCACTGAGCTGGTATGCCTTCGCGAGACCATCGGCGTAGGACAGCGCGGCCGAGGCATGCGACGACTCGATCCAGTCGTGCTCGCTCTCGGCCCGGCACGGATACCCGGACAGGCCACCGCGCTGCCGCAGTGTGTCGAAGTCGTCCTTGCGACCGGTGAGAATCTTGTGGACGTAGGCCTGGTGGCCGGTGTCGAAAAGGATCGGATCGTGCGGCGAGTCGAACACGCGATGGAGTGCGAGCGTCAATTCGACGACACCGAGGTTGGGGCCGAGGTGCCCCCCGGTTGCCGCCACCTTCTCGACAAGGAAGCCGCGGATCTCACCTGCGAGTTGCGCGACCTCGCTGGGCGAGAGGCGACGCACATCGTCGGGTGACTGGATGCGGGACAGGACACCCAACTGATCTAGCTCCCTCCGGATCGTGATTCCCGCGACGGTGCGCGAGCAGTTACTGCATTCTACGGAGCGGCTGCACGGTTCGGACCGTCACATCACTCACACCGCGAGACGCACAGGTCCGGCGACACATGTGCGCCTCGCTCGATGCCTCTCTACACCTCGGCGGCAGGGGCACGACGGTCGGTCGCGGGCTCCTCGTCGACGATGTCGATCGTGGTGCGCAGCTCACGGTTCGGGATGAGCACCACTGCCACCAGAGTAATGAGTGCGAATCCGGCGGCTACGAGGAAGAGCGTACCCGTGGCGTCGCCATAGGACGTATGCACAACCTCCGCAACCGGTGCGGGGAGCGCGTCGATGTCCAGATTGGCACCGCTGCCGCCGGACGCCGAGGTGTCGATGCCCAGTTTCGCGAATCCATCCGCCGAGAGTGTGGCCACGCGAGCCGCAAGGATCGACCCGAGGATCGACACACCGATCGCGCCGCCGAAGGTGCGGAAGAATGCGACCGAGCTACTTGCTGCGCCGATGTTCTTCACACTCACGGTGTTCTGCACGGCGAGCACCAGGTTCTGCATCAACATGCCGGTGCCCAGACCCACGATCGCGATGTAGATGCCGATGACCACGAGCGAGGTGGTGTGGTCGAGCGTCCCGAGAAGCGCGAAGCCGACGAACTGGAGCACTGCGCCACCGACGATGAACGGCTTCCACTTACCGAATCGGGTGATCAGTTGTCCCGACACCATCGAGGAGACCAACGTGCCCGCCACCATCGGGATGGTGAGCAGACCCGCCGAGGTCGGGCTGAAGCCGCGCGCGGTCTGGAAGTACTGGGTGAGGAACGTGGTGGCACCGAACAAACCGACACCGACTGCGATGGACGCGATGATGGCCAGCGCGGTCGTCCGCTCGGTGATGATCTTCAGCGGGATGACCGGATCGGACACCTTCGACTCGACGAACACCGTCAGAGCAAGAAGCGCAAGACCGGCGAAAACGTAGAGGGCCGACTCGAGAGAGATCCACTCGTAGTAGCCTTCCTTGCCTGCGAACGAGACCCAGATCAGGAGAACGCTGACACCAGCGGTGATCAACGTCGCACCGAGCCAGTCGATCTTCACGTTCGTCTTACGTTCGGTCGCAATCTTCAGAGTGCGCTGTAGCAGGAACAGTGCCACCACGGCAAGAGGGACACACACGTAGAAGCACCAGCGCCAGCCCAGCGGGCTGTCGACGATCACACCGCCGAGGACCGGGCCGCCCGACATCGCGACGGCCATCACTGCACCCATGTAGCCGGAGTACCGGCCGCGCTCACGCGGCGGAATGATGCTGCCGATGATCGCCACGACCAACGCGGTCAGACCGCCCATCCCGATGCCCTGGATAACGCGTGCGCCGAGGAGGATGTTCACATCCTGAGCGAGACCCGCAAGCACGGAGCCGCCGACGAAGATCAGAATCGACAGCTGAACGAGCAGCTTCTTGTTGAACAGGTCGGAGAGCTTGCCCCAGATCGGTGTGGACGCTGCATTGGCGAGCAGTGCTGTGGTGATGACCCATGCGTACTGCGTCTGCGTGCCCCGGAGGTCGGCGATGATCGTCGGGAGCGCGGTGGAGACGATAGTGCTGCTGAGCAATGCGGTGAACAATGCGGCGAGCAGGCCGGCGAGGATCGCGAGGATCTCGCGGTGGGTCAGGAGTGCTTCTGCATCCTGACCGGTACCGGGCGGCGTCGATGCACCGTCCGTGACTGCGGTTGTACTCATGAACAGATCCTTTGTGCGTTAGTGGTGCCTACGCCGGCGGCAACAATGGGCCCCAGCGCGTTGTTGAGCCGATCGAGAACGTCGAGAGCGTCCTCGAGTTGCTTTCCGTTCCAGTCCCCGAGTTGGGCGGCCAGTCGTTCGGTACGCCGATCTCTGATTGCACCCAATATGTCGAGCCCCGCGGACGAGCAGGTCACGAGATGCGCCCGCTTGTCATCGGGATCCGGATGCTTGTCGACCAAGCCACGGTCGACGAGCTCACCGATCTGGCGGCTCAACGACGATTGACCGACGTGCATCTCGGCTGCGAGTTCACTCGGACGACACTGCCCGGTACGAGCCAGGAGAAAGAGCACCCCCGCGAGAGCATTGGGAAGTAGATCGACCTCGCTGTGCGAGAGCGCGGCCCGCAGGGTTCGGCCGAACAGGAAGATGGCGTCAGTGAGCGCGTGGACGGTATCCGGCTGGACAGCGGTCACGCGATCCTCCGATTCTACGAAATAATTTGCTTGCGGCATGCAACTATATAATTAGTTGCATGCCGCAAGCAAATACCTCGAAACGGACAGCGCGCGTCCCCTCATGTGGGACGACGGATCAGCGTGTGAACAACGCGAGGCACTCCACGTGGTGCGTCGAAGGAAACGCAGCGAACGCACGCAGCTCGGCCAGCTCGAATCCCCGTGCGCGATAGAGGCCGACATCCCGCCCGAACGACGCCGGGTCGCAACCGACATGGATCACTCTCCGGGGTGCCGCATCCGCGATCGCAGCGACGACGTCCTTACCCGCACCGGCGCGCGGCGGATCGAGAATCACCACGTCGGGGGACGCCAGTGCGCCGATCACGCGCTCTACCCGCCCGTGCCGAAACGACACCTGCGACAGGTCAGCGAGCGCCTTCGTGCCGTCGTCCACCGCCTGCCGGGACGACTCCACCGACTCGACTCGTCCGGACGCACCGACCTGCCCGGCCACCGCAGCCGCGAACACACCCACCCCGCCGTAGAGATCCCACACGGTGCTGCCCACCCCGGCATCCGCCCACTCGCTCACCACGGTCGAGTACGTATGCGCAGCCCCTCGATGAGCCTGCCAGAATCCGGTGGCTGCCAGCCGCCATTCCCGCGATCCGACCCGCTCGACCGGACGACCGGACCCCTCGACGACTTTCTCCGCGCGCGGTGCGTTCACTGCAGCACGGCGCGCCGACGCGCCGCGCCTGCCCGGGCTACGCCGACCGGTGCGTGAGACCACCGGCGGTGCGATCTCCACCACATGCCGTTTGCCGTCCGCGTCGAGGACGACCTGCAGGTCGGAGCCCGGCTGCCAGACGTGGTCGGGCAGGTCGATGTAGGCGCGTCGGTCGATCTGAGTGCAGCCGAGCTCCGGCACCACGTCGTTGCTGTGGTAGCGCCGGTATCCCGGCGTTCCCGCCGCATCGACCGCCAATCGGACCCGCGTTCGCCACCGAGTGCCGTCCGGTGTGCTTCCGGGTACCTCCTCCACGAGAACGTCACGCTCCACCCCGCCCAGGCGGCGCAGTTGTTCGGCGACCACGGCCGCCGCAATGTCCCGTTGCGCCGACGGCGTGACATGCGCCATGTCGCAGCAACCTGCGTCGCCAGGGCCGGAGATGGGGCACACGCGGTCGACGCGATCATCCGACGCTTCGAGGATCTCCACCGCGTCGGCGAAACAGAAGGAGCCGCCACGGTCCTCGGTGACGACCGCGAACACCCGCTCCCCCGGCAGGCCGTGTCGCACGAACACCACCCGCCCTTCGTGGCGGGCGACGCAGAAGCCGCCGTGTGCGGGATTGCCGAGCATCAGCTCGATCCGTTGCCCGGACCAGTCGGTTCCTGCGCTCTGCTGACCCTGGCGGCTCACTGATCTTCCTCCTGTTTTGCGGATCGGTGACCCGCTTGGTTCTGCAACCCGCGGCGGATCGCCCCCGGCACGGTGTCGACTCGGTCCTTCGGTACCTTCGCAGACGAACGCAACTGCCACGGCACACTCGTGACCATCACTCCCGGCTGGAAGAGCAGTCGACTCTTCAATCGCAGGGCGCTCTGGTTGTGAAGGATCTGCTCCCACCAGTGCCCGACCACGTACTCCGGAATGAATACGGTGACGACGTCGCGCGGGGAATCCCGCCGTACGCGTCGCACGTAATCCAGAACCGGCCGGGTGATCTCGCGATACGGCGACTCGACGACCTTCAACGGTACCGTGATGTCGCTGGCGTCCCAGTCCCGGACCAGCTGACGGGTATTCACGTCGTCGACGTTGACTGTGATTGCCTCGAGCGTGTCAGGCCGTGTCGCCCGCGCAAAGGCCAAGGCTCGACGTGTCGGCAGGTGCAGCGTCGACACCAGGACGATCGAGTGTGTGCGGCTCGGCAGTACTCCGTCCCACTCCGCAGCCTCGAGTTCAGCGGCCACGCTGTCGTAGTGACGCCGGATCGCTTTCATCAGCACGAAAATCACCAGAATCATGAGGACCGCGATCCACGCTCCCCCGGAGAATTTGGTGACCAGCACAATGATCAACACCACCGCGGTCGCAATCAAACCGAGACCGTTGATCATGCGTGCGCGGATCATCCGTCCCCGTTCGGACGGATCGGTCTCCACCGCCAAGTGCCGGGTCCAGTGCCGCACCATGCCCGCTTGTCCGAGCGTGAACGCGACGAATACTCCCACGATGTACAGCTGAATCAGCTGGGTGACCCGAGCATCGAACACCCACACGAACACGACGGCCACACCCGACAGGAACAGAATCCCGTTACTGAACGCCAGCTTGTCACCACGAGTGTGCAGTTGTCGCGGGAGATACCGATTCTGCGCGAGCACCGACGCCAGCGCCGGGAACCCGCTGAACGCAGTGTTCGCTGCGAGCAGCAGGATCAATGCCGTAGCCACGGTGACGAGGAAGAAACCGACGGGAAAGCCCGCGAACACCGCGTGTGCGAGTTGCGCGACAAGCGTCTTCTGTTCGTAGCCCTCCGGTGCGCCCCTCAATTGGGTGGCGGGATGCTCGGCCACCACCACACCGATCCGACCTGCGAGGAACACCACCCCGAGGAACAACGGCACGGCCACCGCGCCCAGCAAGAGCAACGTGGTCGCAGCGTTGCGGGCCTTCGGCTTGCGGAACGCAGGCACTCCCGTGCTGATCGCTTCGACACCCGTGAGAGCGGCACACCCGGAGGAGAACGCCCGGGCGATCAAGAACACGAAGGCGATCGCCGTCAGATCCGTCTGCTCCGCGACGAGTTCGAAGTCGGCGGACTCCGCGCGCAGATCGTCCCCGAGCACGAATATCTGCACGAACCCCCAGACGATCATGATGGCCATGGCGGCCATGAACGCGTATGTGGGGATGGCGAACGCGGTTCCCGCCTCCCGCATGCCGCGCAGGTTCATGGCCGTGAGGAGCCCGATCGCCAGGATCGCGAACAACACCTTGTGCTGCGCGACGAACGGTACGGCCGACCCGATGTTGGCCGCGGCCGACGAAATCGACACCGCGAGAATGAGCACGTAGTCCACGAGTAGCGCACTGCCGACCGTGAGCCCAGCGATGGATCCGAGATTCTTCGTCGCCACCTCGTAATCGCCGCCACCGGACGGGTAGGCGCGCACATTCTGCCGGTAGCTCGCCACCACTATGACGAGCACGACCGCAACAGCAATACCGACCCACGGAGTGAAGGCATATGCCGAAAGTCCCGCCACCGACAGGACCAGGAATATCTCCTCCGGCGCGTATGCGATCGACGACAGGGCATCGGAGGCGAACACGGGCAGCGCGATGCGCTTGGGAAGCAATGTGTGCCCGAGGGTGTCACTTCGAAACGGCCGACCCAATAGAAGCCGCTTCGTGGCGGTGGAGAGCTTGGACACGGGCCCAGCCTAAGCCGTACCGGGCCGGTCACGACCCGGTGTCCGGGTCATTTCGCCCGCTGTTGCCGTCGGAGCGGTACGGTTTCCGTTCGGCAGGACGAGCCGACGAACGGAGTGCGCGGTGTACATGGTGGTCATGGGTTGCGGCCGCGTGGGATCCTCGGTGGCCACCGCGCTGACCCGGCTCGGACACGAGGTCGCGGTCATCGACCGGGACGCAGGGGCGTTCCTTCGACTGGGCGACGACTTCCCCGGCCGCACGGTCGTCGGGATGGGGTTCGACCGCGAGGTCCTCATCGACGCCGGAATCGAACGCGCTGACGCCTTCGCGGCTGTGTCCTCCGGAGACAATTCCAATATCATCGCCGCGCGCACGGCCCGCGAGATCTTCGGCGTGGAACGTGTGGTCGCACGCATCTACGACGCGAAACGTGCCGCCGTGTACGAGCGGCTCGGAATTCCCACCATCGCCACTGTGCCGTGGACCACCGATCGGCTCCTGCACACCCTCACCCACGAAAGTGAGAACGCACGCTGGCGTGATCCGACGGGTTCGGTCGCGGTCTGCGAGGTCAACGTCCACGAGGACTGGGTGGGAAAGCGGGTGACCGATCTCGAAGCGGCCACCGGAGCGAGAGTTGCATTCCTCATCCGGTTCGGTGCGGGGGTGCTCCCGGACCGGAGAACCCTGATCCAGGCCGACGACCAGGTCTACATCGCGGCGGTCTCGGGAACCGTCGCCGAATCGATTGCGCTGGCCGAGAATCCGCCCGCCGACAACGACGAGTGAGGACGTGCCGATGAAGGTGGTCATCGCAGGTGCAGGCGCGGTGGGGCGCTCCATCGCCCGCGAACTTCTGCGTAACGAGCATGAGGTGATGCTCGTCGAGCGCAAGCTCGATCACGTCGATCCCGCGGCCGTGCCCGATGCGAAGTGGGTCCACGGCGATGCTTGTGAGCTCAGTCTCCTCGAGGCAGCAGGACTCGAACAGTACGACGTGGTGATCGCAGCTACGGGCGACGACAAGGCAAATCTCGTGCTGAGCCTGCTCGCAACCACGGAGTTCGGGGTTGCGCGTGTGGTTGCCCGCGTCAACGACCCGCGCAACGAATGGCTGTTCGACGAGTCGTGGGGCGTCGACGTGGCCGTCTCCACCCCCAGGATGTTGGCCTCGCTCGTCGAGGAAGCGGTCTCGGTCGGCGATCTCGTGCGGTTGATGACACTGCGCAAGGGCGCGAATCTCGTCGAGATCACGCTCCCGGACACCACCGCACTGGCAGGCAAACCGGTGCGCAAACTTGCACTACCCCGAGACGTCGCGCTCGTGACGATTCTGCGCGGTGACCGCGTGATCGTCCCGCAGGCCGACGATCCGCTCGAAGGTGGAGATGAGCTGTTGTTCGTCGCAGCGGAAGACGTCGAAGACGAGCTTCGCGCCTTGATCGAGCGTTAGCGCTTCTCGTGCCGCGGGCGGGCGTCGTGAGACGCGGTAGCCGCGTCCGTGGCCGCTGCAGGGTCCGTGGCCGCCGTGGAGTCCATGGGCACCGCGGTGTCCGGGTGCGCCTCGTCGTACCCCGCCGTGGACTCCACCAGCCTGTCGGCCCTGCGGACGGCCCAGAGGGTCACGAGCAGTGCGAGCGCGGTCAATGGCCATCCCATCCCGATTCGAGCAGCAGCGAGCCAGCCGGTTTGATCCTCGTCGTAGAGGTGGTTCTGAACCATATAGCGCGCAAGGAACACCAACGCCCACGCGGCCGTCGCGATGTCGTACGCGCGCACCGCCTCTCGATGGGTACGCCAGCGCGAACCCTGCCCGTTGAGCATTCCCCAGATCACGCCGACGAGGGGCCGGCGCACGAGCACCGACAGCACGAACGCGCCACCGTAGACCAGGCTCGCGTAGATACCGAACAGGAAGTACCCTTTGGCGTCGCCCGTGCGGTGCGCAATGAAGGCGCACAGAGCCACACCCATGAATCCGGAGATGGCCGGCTGGATGGGTGTCCGCCGGATCAATCGCCACACGAGCACACCGCAGGCGACCCCGACGGCGGACCAGATCGCAGCAGTCAGGCCCCAGACGCTGTTGATGGGCACGAAGACCAGCACGGGCAATGTCGAATACACCAACCCGCTGAGTCCACCGAGTTGTTCGAGAAGGGTCTGCCGGCTGGTATCGCTCACGTATACGAGGGTGCCATACTCGGATGCTTTCGACTCCCGCCGAACTGCGGGTCAGTCGTTCAGGCCGGGTCTCTGAGCTCGTAGTACGGGTTGTAGATGGCTTTGCGGCCCTCCCGCTCGCCGACCCTGCCGCGAACCTGCAGCGTCTTGCCGGGTTCGATGCCGGGGATGCGCCGCCGCCCGATCCACACGAGCAGGATCGAGTCGGTTCCGTCGAAGAGCTCGGCCTCGACCGACGCGGAAGCAGCCTTCGACGAAGACTCCACACTTCTCAGTCGCCCGAACATCGTCACTTCCTGCCCACGGGTACAGGACACGACAGGCAACGCGCCCGTCGCGTGTGATGATTCGGCCATCTCCTCGGCATCGAGTTCTTCGAGATCCTCAGTGAGGCGGCGGGTGAGCCGGCGAATGTAGCCGGCTGCGGCGGATGCCATAGCGCGCTCCTGCAACGGGCGGCACGGGTTTCGCGCCGCGACACTTCCTTCGTCCGCCACTGTAGACCGATCCGCACGGGAGACAACCAAGACCGGGTCGACCGCCTTCGAATCGATTCGGCAGGATCACATTCATGATGCGAGATACTGCTGCTGCACCGCACGATGCCGTCGTCACCGCAGTCCTCCTACCTGGGACGGGGTCCGACGCCAGGTTCGCCAACGAGGCCTTCGCCATCCCACTGCAGCGTCGCGGCATCGCCACGGTCGCAGTCGAGCCGGATCCTCGCGGTGTGGTTGCCGGCTACGTCGAAGCCATGGACCGGGCGGCTGTCGGGGGTCCCGTTCTCGTCGGTGGCGTGTCCATCGGAGCGGCGGTCGCGTTGCGCTGGGCGGCCCGGCACCCGGACCTGACAGTCGGCGTTCTCGCGGCACTCCCTGCCTGGACCGGAAAGCCGGACGGTTCCCCCGCCGCCGCGAGTGCCCGCTGGACGGCATCGCAGCTACGTACCCACGGTCTGGAGTCCGTCGCTGCGGCAATGGTCGAGTCGAGTCCGGCGTGGCTCGGAGCCACGTTGTCACGCTCGTGGAGTTCCCAGTGGCCGGATCTTCCCGAGGCTCTGGAAGAGGCCGCGAACTACCGGGCCCTCGACGTCGACGAACTGCATTCGGTGACGGTGCCCGTTGGGATCACCGCGGCCGTCGACGACGCGGTTCATCCCCTCGACGTCGGGCGTGAGTGGGAGACGGCGTTGCCGTTCGCGGCCCTGACCACGATCGCACTGGCCGACGTCGGAACGGATCCGGCGGTGCTCGGCGTGGGATGTCTCGCAGCCCTCGACACAGCGGCCCGTACGAAACGGGCCGCCGCGGCTAGGTGATGCGGCACGACCACTGGGGCGAGCAACCGAAGTCGTGACTGCGGTCAGAAGCCCAATTGCTGCATGGCCGACCCCGACCCACCGGTGCGGGGACGCGGTTGGGGTCGGGCAGGGGGAGCCTGTTGTCCGGCGGCCGGGACTCCTGATTGCTGCGGCCGAGCCTGCCCTTGCTGCGGCCCGGCGGCTTGGCGCGACGCCTGCTGTTGTTGCTGTTGCGCGGCAGCAAGTTGATCCGCGAGCGTCTGAGGAAGGACGACCGGCAGTGGCGTTCGGACGGGATGGGGTTCCTTGCCTCGTCGCACGACCGTATCGGCAAGCACCGCGTGGGCTGCCGCGATCAGCGGACCGTTCGCTGCGGCGGCTCCGGCAGGACCCGCGGCGACACATCGGATCATCCATCGGTAGCCGTCGACGCCGATGAACCTCATATCCGCGTTCGGAGTGCTCCCGTGCAGTTCCCGGCCCCACGGTCCGGTTTCCATGCTCACGGTGGCGTTGTCGTTGCGCAGCGTCTCGGCCAGCTCGGCAGCCACTTCGCGCCATTGGCCGGGCGACTTGGGCGCAGCGTAGGCCGCGACGGTGATCCGGCCGTGCTGCGTTACCAGGTGCACCGCCTGGGGATTGCCGTTGGGCGCCATCTCCACCTGGATCTGGCCGCCCTGCGGAATCGGGACGAGCACGGAGCCGAGGTCGAGGCGGGAGCCACCGACCTCGTCCTCATCCATCTCGTCGATGTCATACGGGCCGCCCTCGGCCGATGCAACGTCGTCGAAGTCGTCGTCCGGAGAGGAAGCTCCGATCCGTTCGAATTCGTCGGTCGTCGCGTCAGCGGAGTTGTCGGAGCGGTTCTTACGGCGTCGTCCGAACATGTCAGGACCCTTCTTTCAGGAGGCCTGCGTGGCCACCACTCGAGCCGTGACCACCGGCACCACGCGAGGTGTCGTCGAGTTCGTCGACCTCGACGAAGTCGACGAGCTCGACGCGCTGCACGAGGAGCTGCGCGATGCGATCACCCCGGCTCACCTCGAAGGGGTGCTCGGTGTCGTGGTTGATCAGGCAGACTTTGATCTCCCCCCGGTAGCCGGCATCGACGGTGCCTGGGGTGTTCACAACGGAAAGTCCGAACTTGGCGGCAAGCCCCGAGCGCGGGTGGATCAATCCGACGGTCCCCACCGGCAACGCCACCGCTATTCCGGTTCCGACGAGCACCCGCTCTCCGGGTTCGATCGTCACATCGCAGGTAGCACACAAATCCACGCCCGCGTCACCGGCGTGCGCCCGTGTCGGCATAGGCACGCCCGGGTCGAGACGACGCAGCGGGATGGGGGAAAGGTCGGTCACGTGCACCGAGACTACTCTCCGGATGTCGATGCCCCATCTCCAGGCGACTATCCTGGTGGCGTGTCTGATACCTCCAGCTCCGGCAGCGCCACCGGTTCGTTGACCCACACGCCGACCTACTCCGAACGGTTGTGGGTTCCGATCTGGTGGTGGCCCATCGGTATCGGAATCGCAGCGCTGCTCGCAGCCGAACTGCACATGGGTGCGCCGGGGATGTACGCGTGGGTGCCGTATGCCGCGCTGATCCCCTGCGCGCTCTGGACGCTGGTATGGCTCTCGCGACGGCGTATCGAAGTCATCGACGGTGAGCTCGTGGTCGACCAGGCTCATCTACCGGTGGAACTGATCTCGAGGGGAGTCGTGGTTCCGGGTTCGGCGAAGAGCTCTGCTCTCGGCAGGCAACTCGATCCAGCCGCATTCGTGCGGCATCGACCGTGGGTCAAGACGATGGCTCTGGTCGTCCTCGACGACCCGGAGGATCCGACCCCGTACTGGCTGATCAGCACGAGGCGGCCTGCGGAACTCCTGGGCGCACTGGGACACGGGGAGCCTTCGAAGAGCTGAACCCGTACTCCGGCAGATCTTTCCCTGCCGGATGCTTCGACGTCGGATACTTCTACGCCGCAGCCGTGGCCCTCTCAGGTCACTGCTGCGGCGTTCCGAAGTCGATTCAGCGCGGGCGCTTGCTCACCAGGCGCAGTCACGGCAGATCATCTGTCCGCCCTCCTCGCTCGCAAGGCGGCTTCGGTGATGTACCAAAAAGCAGCTCGAGCAGGTGAATTCATCGGCCTGTTTCGGCACTACGCGCACCGACAGTTCCTCGCCGGACAGGTCCGCACCCGGGAGCTCGAAGGATTCGGCCGTGTCCGATTCGTCGACGTCCACTACCGCGGACTGCGCCTCGTTGCGCCGTGCCTTCAGTTCTTCGAGTGAGTCTTCCGACACATCGTCGCTATCGGTCCGCCGCGGTGCGTCGTAGTCAGTCGCCATTTCCCTCTTACCTCTAGTCCTCTTACAGGTGCTCGACAGGAACCACCGTGATGCTCCCGGCCAAGGCAACGCTTGACGGCGCGGTGAAGTTCCCACAGGTATCGGCTCGTCGGTATCCCCGAAATTCCTCGAATCCGAACCCCGTCGCCCTCGTCGATGGACGACGCTCGGCCGCCGAACAATAGCCGACAGAAGAGCTGAATATGCAATCGATTCACGATTCCACCGGAATCGACCGGAAATCGTCACCAACATCACGGTCACCGTGACATTCCTGAGCCGGTACGCCTCCGCCGCACAGACAGGCCCGCCCTCTACAGTGAACGACGCATCGCACTCAGCGCGACGAGACGAAAGGCAGGCCTGCGTGGTTTCCCTGATCACCGAAGGCAGTGCAACCGACAAGCGCGGTCGCCCGTTCCATCGTCGCCGGTGGGTTCCCGCCGCGCTCGCGGGCGCTGTTCTCGCCGCGGGCACGATCGTGGTCTGGACCTCGGTACTGACCACGGCCGACACCACCACGACCACCGTCGCTTGCCCGGCGCCGCCCACCGCATCGACTGATCCCGAGGGTCCTCCGCCCGTCCCACTCGGCCAGGTGGTGGACCGTTCGACCATGCTCGATGTCGATCCGGCCCCGCTCGCTGCGACCCGGGTGCGGGTGTTCAACGCGAACGGCCAGCGCGGACAGGCGTCCACCGTGGCGGCGCAGCTCAGCGACTACGGCTTTGCGAGTGCGCCGGATGTGCAAGCGGGTAACGATCCGGTGTACGTCGATCAGAACATGCAATGCCACGGCCAAGTCCGGTTCGGCGAGGCCGGTCGCGCAGCAGCGAATACTGCCCGTCTCGTGGCGCCGTGCGCCGAGCTGATCCTGGACGATCGCCCGGACGACACGGTCGACCTGGCACTGGGCACCTATTTCCGCGACATGACACCGAGCGCCGATGCCGAAGAACTACTGCGCACGTTGCGGGAGGCGCCGGTGGGCGAGAAGTCCGCGCCTCTCGATGTGGAACTCCTCGACGCCGCACTCAACTCCCCCTGCTGACCGCGCGGACATTCTCGATCGGATTCGGGCAAATTGCTCTTTTCTCCGAATTCACCCGCGAATTCGGATCGCATTCCCGGTGTTACCCGAACGAGAAGTCGTGGGCGCTGTCAGTCGCGAAGTGGTGCGATCGCCCCAATTTTCGTAAGCGCCTCTGCGAATGCGTCCGCAATGCCGGGCGCCGCGGCAGTCATGATCTCGCCGTCGTCGCCGAATCCCGTCGGCAATCGGACCTCGGCACCTGCTTCGGAGGCAATGAGTGCACCTGCCGCCCAATCCCACGGATTGAGGCCGTGCTCGTAGTGGGCGTCCACGCTCCCCGAGGCCACCATGCACAGATCCAGGGCCGCAGCCCCGATACGTCGGATATCTCGTACCTGTGGCAACAGCTCCGCCACCATTTTCCCTTGGCTCGCTCTGCGCGTCGCTGAGTACGAGAATCCGGTGGCAACGAGCGCCAGGCCCAGATCGGTCACCGGCGTGCAGCGCAGCGTCGTCACCATCCCGTCCGCGCCGGTGCATGTCGCGCCGAGTCCCACCGCCGCCGAGTAGAGGCGCTCCGCCGCGACATCGACGACAGCGCCTGCTACCGAGACCCCATCGATTCGGGCCGCCACACTCACGGCGTAGGCGGCGATCCCGTAGACGAAGTTCACCGTGCCGTCGATGGGGTCGACCACCCACTGGACGCCGGTTTCTTCGCCGCTGCCCTCATCGGCACCGTGGTCTCCCCCGCTTTCCTCCCCGAGGAACCCGTCACCGGGTCTCAACTGCCCGAGTCGAGTGCGGATGAGGTCCTCGGACTCGGTGTCCGCGATGGTGACCGGATCGGTGTCGGTGGACTTCGTCTGCACCGAGTGGCCCTCACCGCCTGGTGGCCGGTCCGATCCGAACAGCTCGGCACGGCGGCGTCGCACATGCGCTGCTGCTTCCAGTGCAACGGTGACGGCCACCGCCCGAAGCTCGGCGAGGTCGGATTCGGAGAAAGCACGGGAATCGATGGCATCTGACACTCGACCATCGGAACACACGCGCATCCTCCGCACCACCCGCACAAACCGGAACTTCCAACTATCGTTGCCCCACAAGCATTGCGGCCGACCGAGCACCGTTGCGCACCGACCCGGAGAGTGAGCATCTCATGACGCAGCCGACATCCCCCACCCCGAGCGACTCCGCCGATGTGGGATTCGGCGTCGACGTCGGTGGCAGCGGAGTCAAAGGCGGCCTGGTCGACCTGTCCACCGGTCAGCTGATCGGCGAACGGGTCAAGATCCTCACCCCGCAACCGTCGACTCCCGACGCCGTGGCTGCGACGGTGGCCGATATCGTCCGGCAGGCGAGGTGGGACGGCCCCGTCGGCATCACCCTCCCGAGCGTGGTGACCGCAGGCGTCGCCCGGACCGCAGCAAATATCGATTCGTCGTGGATCGGGACGGACGCACGGGCACTGTTCCGGTCCGTCCTCGGGGAACGAGATGTCACGGTCCTCAACGACGCCGACGCCGCAGGCATCGCCGAGGATCGGTTCGGCGCAGCGGCCGACACCGACGGTGTGGTCATCCTCCTGACCTTCGGTACCGGCATCGGCTCGGCAGTACTGCACAACGGCGTCCTTCTGCCGAACACCGAGCTAGGGCATATGGAGATCGACGGCAAAGAAGCCGAGCATCGCGCTGCCTCCTCGGTCAAGGAACACCATGACTGGTCCTACAAACGGTGGGCCCGGGAAGTCTCCCTTGTCCTCGAACGTTTCGAGGCCCTGCTGTGGCCCGACCTGTTCATCGCGGGCGGTGGTATCAGCCGCAAGCACGAGAAGTGGATTCCGCTGCTGACGAACGACACTCCCGTGGTCCCGGCCGAACTACGCAATACCGCGGGGATCGTCGGCGCTGCATACGCTGCGAAAACAGGTGCGACTCCTTGAGTCCGACACATCCTCGGTCACAGGGATCGTTACAATGGTGCACAGCCGGCCGGAACCCGGCCTGATCCCGACAGACCTCTCCGCCGGAACACCTCTGGCGCGACGCCGCACTACCTCGTCACGAAAGGGCGTACGTGGCAGCCACCGACATCCACACCGCTGATTCACAGAAGGAATCGGCACCCGTCGCAGACGCTTCAGGCGCCGCCGACGCTACAGACTCTGCTACACCCGCGGCAAAGCCACCGGCCAAGAAGGCCGCCGCGAAGAAGGCACCCGCCAAGAAGACCGCGGCAAAGAAGGCACCCGCCAAGAAGGCCGCCAAGAAGACCGCGGCGAAGAAGACCGCAGCCAAGGGCGGGAAGGCCGGAGAAGACGAGTTCGACGGCGCAGCCGAACCGGAGCTCGAAGACATCGACGTCTCGGAAGGCGAACTCGTCGCCGACGACGCGTCGGTCGAAGACGACGAACCCAGCGAAAAAGACAAGGCGTCCGGCGACTTCGTCTGGGACGAAGAGGAATCCGAAGCACTGCGTCAGGCGCGCAAGGACGCCGAGCTCACCGCCTCCGCCGACTCGGTTCGTGCCTATCTCAAGCAGATCGGCAAGGTTGCGCTCCTCAACGCCGAGGAGGAGGTCGAACTCGCCAAGCGCATCGAGGCGGGCCTCTACGCCACGTTCCGATTGCAAGAACTCGCCGCGAAGGGCGAAAAGCTCCCTGTGGCCCAGCGCCGCGACATGAACTGGATCTGCCGCGACGGCAATCGCGCGAAGAATCATCTCCTCGAAGCGAACCTTCGACTGGTCGTCTCCCTCGCCAAGCGGTACACCGGTCGCGGCATGGCCTTCCTCGACCTCATCCAGGAAGGCAACCTGGGTCTCATCCGTGCGGTGGAGAAGTTCGACTACACCAAGGGCTACAAGTTCTCGACCTACGCGACGTGGTGGATCCGTCAGGCCATCACCCGCGCCATGGCCGACCAGGCCCGCACCATTCGCATCCCGGTTCACATGGTCGAGGTCATCAACAAGCTCGGTCGAATCCAGCGCGAGCTGCTCCAGGATCTGGGTCGCGAGCCCACGCCCGAAGAGCTTGCGAAGGAAATGGACATCACGCCGGAGAAGGTGCTGGAGATCCAGCAGTACGCGCGTGAACCCATTTCGCTCGACCAGACCATCGGCGACGAGGGCGACAGTCAGCTCGGCGACTTCATCGAAGACTCGGAGGCTGTCGTCGCAGTTGATGCCGTGTCATTCACGCTACTGCAGGATCAGCTGCAGTCCGTCCTCGAGACGCTCTCCGAGCGCGAGGCCGGTGTCGTACGGCTGCGCTTCGGCCTCACCGACGGTCAGCCACGCACCCTCGACGAGATCGGCCAAGTCTACGGGGTGACCCGTGAACGCATTCGCCAGATCGAGTCGAAGACCATGTCGAAGCTGCGCCACCCGTCGCGGTCGCAAGTCCTGCGCGACTACCTCGACTAGTCACCTCGACCGGACCGGCGAGGCGCGCTGCAGTATCCGGAAAAGGGGCGAGAGGGACGTCATCGTCCCTCCGCCCCTTTTGTGGCGAGAGGCCACAATCACACGGGTGCGAATCGTCCGTCGTCCCCGGGGCGATAGTCGATGACTTCCACGATCGCGTCGACCGGCAACGGCCCGTACAGATGTGGAAACGTCATCGACCCGGGGTCCGCAGGCACACCCGGTTCGAACCGCACCTCGTCGATCAGGCGAGACGGGTCGATCCGGAGAAGAACAAGGTCCGTGCGGCCGTGGAACAAGCGATTCGCTGGAAGGTGGACCTGACTGGGCGTCGACAGATGCACGAATCCCACCTCATCCAGTGACGCTGGTGTCACAGCGCCTGCCTCACGGGCACGGAACCACTCGTCGCGCGGGCAGATGTGCAGCAGAGTTCCACTCATGCCCCCATTGTTCGCATTGCCGAAGCGCAGACGATTCGTCGACGCGCCGTGCCCGCTGCTGCGCTGTGAGCGAACAGCCGCGCCTGGGAGCACGAGAACAGATCAGCAAACGCCCACGTCCTGGGGTTTCTCAGCGTCCATTCGTGAAACACAACACGAATGGACGATCAGGGGAACAACCCACGAACGCGAATCGTCTGTAAGAGTAGATCTACCGCGCTACCCCCGGCGCGGCGGACCAGACCCCAGGCGACCGTTGTCGAAGGTGGCCAGTTTGGAGGAGTCATGCCCGGTACGTTGACCACCCCGAAGTTGACCGCCGCCGACAGGTGCGATCGATGCAACGCAGCCGCTCGCGTACGCGCTGTCCTTCCCACAGGCGGCGAACTGTTGTTCTGCGGTCATCACGCAAACGAGCACACCGATCGGCTCCGTGAGCTCGGTGCCACGATCGTGACCGAGGCCGACGCCACCGTCTGATCCGCCGTCCGGAGCCTCACGGTTCCGCGACTCGACCCCGGATACGGGCGACTACCTTTCGGTAGTCGCCCGTATCGTCGTTCAGGGACGGCTCCTCGCCGACAGCAGGGCCGTCACCAGCTCCGCAGAATCGCGATGCGGTCGCGCAACTGCTCGGCGCTCGCCATTGCGGTCGGCGGTCCACCGCACTGACGTCGAAGCTCTCCGTGGATCACGCCGTGTGGCTTGCGAGTGCGGTGGTGCACGACCGCTACCAAGGAATTGAGCTCGCGCCGCAGCTGGGGCAGCTCATCGGCCGCAGCGATCCGTTCGGCCACCTGCTGCGGGGGACTCGGCGTCTGCACGGCCGCAGGTTTGTCGAGTTGTTTCTCCTGTCGTTGACGTAGCAGCGCCCTCATCTGGTCTGCATCCAGTAGCCCGGGCAGGCCGAGATAGTCCGCTTCCTCGTCGCTACCCGAGAACGTGGCAGTGCCGAAGGACGAACCGTCGTAGATCACCTGATCGAGCTCGGCCTCCGCGCCGATCGAGGTGTAGGCCTTCTCGTCCTCGCCCGGCTCATCCTTCCTGCGATTGGCGTCGGCGAGCAGTTCGTCGTCGAAACCTTCCTTGACTCGATGCGGTTTGCCAAGGACATGGTCGCGTTGCGCTTCGAGCTGACTGGCGAGTTCGAGCAGCACCGGTACCGACGGGAGGAACACGCTGGCCGTCTCTCCCTTCTGCCTCGCACGCACGAAACGCCCGATCGCCTGAGCAAAGAACAGTGGAGTCGAAGCGCTGGTCGCATACACGCCGACGGCGAGCCGGGGGACGTCGACTCCTTCGGACACCATTCGAACTGCCACCATCCAACGCTGAGTTCCCGCGCTGAACTCGGAAATACGCGACGAGGCAGTGGGATCGTCGGAAAGAACGACGGCGGGCGGCTCACCTGTGAGGTGTTCGAGAGTCTTCGCATACGCACGAGCGACCGTCTGATCGGTCGCGATGACGAGGCCGCCCGCATCCGGCATGCCCCCCGCGCGCAACTGCTCGAGACGGGTGTTGGCAGCACCCAGAACGGCAGGCACCCAGTCACCTTCCGGGTCCAGCGCGGTACGCCAGGCGCGCGCGGTGTGCTCGGCGCTGAGCGGCTCACCGAGTCTGGCGGTGTACTCCTCCCCTGCATTGGTTCTCCACCTGGCTTCGCCGGAGTAGGCGAGGAACACGACCGGTCGGACGACGCCATCTGCGAGCGCATCGGAATATCCGTAGGCGTGGTCGGCCTTCGATTGCATCAGGCCTTCCTCGTTCGGTTCGTACGTCACGAACGGAATGGCGCTGTCGTCGCTACGGAACGGCGTGCCTGTCAGCGCCAGCCGACGTGTCGCATCGCCGAACGCCTCGAGGATTCCCTCCCCCCAGCTCTTGGCGTCACCGCCGTGGTGGATCTCGTCGAGGATGACCAGCGTGCGGCGCGCTTCGGTGCGAACACGGTGCTTGAACGGGTGGGAGGCGATCTGCGCATAGGTCACGACGACGCCCTGGTAGTCGCTCGAGGTCTGCCCCGTGGAGTTGGTGAAGTTCGAGTCCAGGGCGATGCCGAGTCGGGCCGCTGCGGACGACCACTGGTGCTTGAGGTGTTCGGTAGGGGCAACGACCGTGACCTGGTCCACGGTCCGGTCCTTCAACAGTTCCGACGCGACCCTCAGTGCGAACGTGGTCTTGCCTGCCCCTGGCGTCGCCACCGCGAGGAAATCGCGAGGTTTGGTGGCGAGGTACTTGGTCAGGGCGCGACGCTGCCACGCGCGCAGCTGTCCTCCGGGGGCGGAGGTCGTAGCTTGTCCGACGGTTTCAGTGCTCACCGGTTCTTCGTGCTCCTTGTCCGCTCAACTCCGGTCGGTGACGGCAGAACTGGCCAACCGATCACCGACCGCCATGCAGCCTATCGCCTCGGCCTCGCGATCGACGCCCCGAACCGCCAGGCCGATGAGGATGGGAAGTGATGGTCGTGACAGAATCCGAAATACCGACAACCGCATGTGGTGCGCGCATCGCGGCGTGTCATCAGGAATGCTGGAAGTAGATGAACGCCACAGCTGTGCCCCACGTGCCCGGACCGCGCCGTATCGGGCGCGCGGTACGGGCGTGCGGTCGGGTGTTCGGTCACACCGCGCAATCCGCGTGGAATCACTCGATCTTCAGCAAGGCCGCGACAGCCGCGTTCTGGCAGACCCTGTCACTCCCCCCGCTACTCCTGGGACTGCTCGGCAGCCTCGGTTACGTGGGCGGATGGTTCGGACCCGACATTCCCAACATCATCGTGTCCAAGATCGTCACGTTCACACGCACGGCATTCAGCGACAGCGTTGTCGACGAGATCATCGCGCCGACCGTCTACGACGTGCTCAACCGTGGACGTGCGGATGTGATGTCGCTGGGCTTTCTCCTGTCGCTGTGGGCAGGATCTTCGGCCATCTCCACGTTCGTCGATTCGATCGTCGAGGCGCATGGGCAACAGGACCATCGCCACCCGGTCTGGCAGCGGGTGTTCGGCCTGCTGCTGTACGTGATGTTTCTCATCCTGGCGGTCATCACGTTGCCCTTGGTGGCACTGGGGCCGACGATGATCGGCCGATTACTACCCCAGTCGTGGTACTCGGTGGGTTCGCAGCTTGTCGACACCTTCTACTACCCGGCTGTCGGTCTGCTCCTGCTCATTGCCCTGACAACTCTGTACAAAGTGGCCTTGCCGAAGACTCTGCCGTGGCATCGTCTGCTCGGCGGAGCAGTACTCGCGGGAGCGTTCTTCATTCTCGCGAGCGCGGGACTACGCAGGTACCTGACCTGGATTGCCGAACACGGGTACACCTACGGCGCGCTGGCCGCGCCCATTGCGTTCCTGCTGTTCACATTCTTCCTCGGCTTCGCGGTGGTGATCGGTGCCGAATTCAATGCCACGATCCAGGAGATGTGGCCCGCGCGAGCAACACGGATCGAACAGTGGCGTGTGTGGCTCGCCGAGCAAGCCGACAAGCAGCCGTCACCCGGAGAGGGTCCGGTCACCAACCTGACACGACGGATCACGATGGCGAGCCCCATCCGGCTCACCGATCTTCTCCGTTCCGATCAACTGCCCGGCTACGACGACGCGTGTCCGTCCGACGAAGGTGGGCCCGACGCATGCCCGATCGACAGGCCGGACCTCTCGAGAGGATCCAGGCACGACGAAACGGCCGAGGAGGCATCGATCACCTCGGCCGATGATGGTCCGGTTTCGCCGCGAGAACCCGAGTCAGTGGAGCGCGATTCCCTGACCCGACTTCCTCAGTCGCCCTTGCGCAGGCCCTCGTAGACCTTCTTGCACTCGGGGCACACCGGCGAACCAGGCTTCGGCGACATGGTCACCGGGAAGACCTCACCACACAGTGCAACAACGTGTGTCCCCATGACGGCGCTCTCCGCGATCTTGTCCTTCTTCACGTAATGGAAGAACTTGGGAGTGTCGTCGCTGGTGGTTTCGTCGGTGGTGGTATCCGGCCGTTCCTTGATATCCGTGCTCACGTGTCCATGATGCCGCACCGCACCCCCGGACCGGTATGTGCATTCGATCTACGGGCGTGGGAAAGTAGTAGATATGGCACGAACACCTGGTTTCGGCGGATCCCACGAGAGCGGATCGCCCGATAACCCGGTCCTGATCACGGAGGCGGAGGCGTCTCTCGAGGACCAGCACCGAGCGCGGGTCCGTAAGTACATGACATTGATGGCTTTCCGCATCCCCGCCCTGATCTTGGCAGCCGTCTCCTACGGCGTATGGGCGAACCCGTGGATCGCGATGGCGATCATCGGCCTCTCGATCCCCCTGCCGTGGATCGCGGTACTCATCGCGAACGACCGGCCGCCGCGACGCAAGGATGAGCCGAGCCGCTGGGACAGCCGGCACAGGGAACTTGCGGCGCTCGAGCGATCCGAGCATCGCGTCATCGACGGCTGACCGGACCGGCCGGCCGATGTTCGACGCACGCACAGACACCACGGACTTCGGCACGGGGGGGTGGGCACCGGGTCCACCTGTACACACGGCTGCGAGAATGCTTCCGTGGACCCCGACCTGCTTCTGTCGATCTGCCCTTCCCTCCGTACTGCGTTGATCCGGTGTCGCTACGACATCGACAGCGTGCGTGAACTCCTGGGCGCGGAAGCTCACGCCGCGTTGGGGCGCAGCGAACCGGTCGCCGCACGTCGCGCCTCGCGCGACGCGGGTGATCTCGGTGTGCTCGTGCGGCTGCTCCTGTTGCAGGACACCTGCTCTGCCGACCAGGTCGCCGCGGCACTTGCACCTCTGAATCTCGACGACGCGATCGCCGCCGGTCTGCTCGAACGTGACGCGAACGGTGTGCGGTCTGCGCTGGATCTGCGGCCGCTGGATGCGGGCGGGGGCAACCTCTGGGTTCTGTCGGACCTCGACGGTGCGCTTCGACCCAGCCCTACTCGTCCTGATCATGTGCTGGGCGTCGGGCAGGCATCGCTGTCGTTGTTGCAGGCCACTCCCACCGACCCTGTGGGTTCCGTACTCGATCTCGGCACCGGATGCGGTGTCCAGGCAATCCACGCGGCCGAGTACGCCGACACGGTGACCGCGACCGACATCACACCGCGCTGCCTGACACTGGCCGCGGCCTCCGCCGCGCTGAACGAAGTGGACCTCGAACTTCTCGAAGGCTCGTGGTTCGAGCCCGTTGCCGGCCGCCGCTTCGACCGGATCGTCGCGAACCCCCCGTTCGTGGTGAGCAGCGGCCAGGTCGAGCACAGCTACCGTGATTCCGGTCTCGATCTCGACGGCGCGAGCAAGCTGATGATCTCGCAGAGCGTCGACCACCTGAATCCAGGAGGGACCGCGTCCATCCTGGCGTCGTGGGTTCATATCGAGGGCCAGGACTGGCGAGCACGCGTCGCGTCGTGGTTACCCGCCCACGGTGTGGATGCATGGATCGTGCAGCGTGATGTGGCCGATCCGGCTCTGTACATAGGGACCTGGCTCCGCGATGGCGACGCCGACCAGCGCGACCCGGCAGTCGCGGGACGCGCCGAGGAGTGGTTCGACCACTTCGCACGCAACCGTGTCGAGGGTGTCGGCTTCGGGTTCGTCTATCTGCGTCGCACGGATGAGCCGTCGGATGTGCTGGCCGAGGACCTGCGTCATGCCTTCACCGATGCGCTCGGGCCCGAATCGATCGACTATTTCGCACGCCTCCAATGGTTGCGCGACCACGATGTCCTCGAATCTCGGTTCCGAGTGCGCGACGACACCGCACTCGAGCGCGTCTTCCTCCCCGGCGAGGAAGGCTGGAACCAGGTTGTCACCCGAGTGCATCGCGGGGGCGGCCCCGCGTGGCAGCACGAGCTGGACGACCTGGCAGCCGCCTTACTCGGCGGTCTGCGTTCCGACGGCCTCTGTCTGGGCGATCTGGTCTCGCTGCTCGCCGCGGCCCACGGCGAGGAGGAGGACGAGCTGGCGGCAATGGCGGTACCCCTGATGCAGGGGCTCATCCGTCACGGTCTCGTCACGCCGGTATAGATCCGAGCAGGCGGGGCACAGTTCCCGCGACGACGCCCCTCCCCCGATCTCTCAGCAACTTCTCAGACGAGCTACCAGGTTTACGCAGGTCGCAGCACTGCGGTTCGGAAACCGGTGGGAACTTTCCCAGGTGACCCGAGCGTTGAACCCTGTGAGACACCACCGATGAGGAGGCACGTCATGGCACGCCCCGCAACAACCGCTCGAGTCAATTCCGACCTCGACAATCAAAGTCCCGCCGCCGATCTTGTGCGCGTTTACCTGAACGGCATCGGAAAGACGGCATTGCTGACCGCAGCGGACGAGGTAGAACTGGCAAAGCGGATCGAGGCCGGCCTTTATGCCAAGCACGTGCTCGAGACCAAGAAGCGTCTCTCACCTGCAAAGAAGCGCGACCTTGCGATCGTCGTACGCGAAGGCCAGGCAGCTCGTAGTCATCTACTCGAGGCGAACTTGCGGCTCGTGGTGTCGCTGGCCAAGCGCTACACCGGACGCGGCATGCCCCTGCTCGATCTGATCCAGGAAGGCAACCTCGGTCTTATCCGGGCAATGGAGAAGTTCGACTACGCGAAGGGCTTCAAGTTCTCGACCTACGCCACGTGGTGGATCCGTCAGGCAATCACCCGCGGTATGGCCGATCAGAGCCGCACCATCCGGCTTCCGGTCCATCTCGTCGAGCAGGTCAACAAGCTCGCCAGGATCAAGCGGGAACTGCACCAGCAGCTCGGACGCGAGGCCACCGACGAAGAACTCTCGGAAGAATCCGGCATTCCGGTCGCGAAGATCGCTGATCTGCTCGACCACAGCCGCGACCCGGTGAGCCTGGACATGCCGGTCGGGAGCGACGAAGAAGCGCCTCTGGGCGACTTCATCGAGGACGCCGAGGCGACCTCCGCCGAGACCGCCGTGATCGCCGGACTCCTGCACAGTGATGTCCGTAGCGTTCTCGGAACTCTCGACGAGAGGGAGCAGCAGGTCATCCGGCTCCGGTACGGGCTGGACGACGGCCAGCCGCGCACTCTCGACCAGATCGGCAAGTTGTTCGGTCTCTCGCGCGAGCGCGTACGGCAGATCGAGCGTGAAGTGATGGGCAAACTCCGCGAGGGCGAGCGTGCCGAACGCCTCCGCGCCTACGCAAGCTGACCGGGCGCGTCAGCTTCAGCGATCCCCGAGAGCCGGGCTGGGTTCTCGGGGATCGTGCTGTCGGCGGGTTGCTCGGTTCGCTTACCGCAACCGGCGCGGTCCCAGGTCGAGAGGATGTTGCGATTCCGGGCCGATCCGCAAGTGCGCGTCGGTGAGCTCAGCACCGACCGGCGACGCCAGCACCGGTTCGCATACGAGCTCACGGACCTCGGGTAGGTCGTCGGCGAGCGCAGAAATGCGCTGGACGATATCGACGAGCGCGGCGCGATTGGCCGGTGCAGCATTGCGGTAGCCGGTCAGCAGCGGCGCTGCCTTGGGTGCGTCGATCAGTTCGACGGCCTCGTCCTCGGTCAGAGGCAACACCTGGTAAGCGCGGTCACCCAGCAGGTCGGAGATCACGCCTGCGACGCCGAAGGAGATCAAAGAACCGAACGAGGGGTCGTCCTGTACCCGAATCGCGCATCCGATGCCCTTGGTCGCCATCTTCTGCACATGAAGCAGCGGCTCCCCGGACACCGCAGCGAGGTCCCGGTACGCGATACGAACCGAATCGGCGTCGACGAGATCGAGCCGGACCCCGGTCAGATCGGGCCGGTGTCGCCATTGCGCCCCGGTCGCCTTGACTGCCACCGGGAAACCGATCTCGTGGGCTGCTTCGATCGCTTCGTCCTCGGTGGTCACCGACCGGAACGTGGCGATATGCACGCCGTAGCACGAGAGCAGCAACGCGGTCTCGGTGTCGGACAGGTAGCGACCGCCGGGCGTGGTGTCGAGCCAGCTGTCGACGAGGGCACGGGCCCGCTCCGGGTCGATCCCTGCGGGACGGACAACCTGTGATTGGGGGCGAGACCGCCACTTGGCGTACCGCCACGCACGTGCAAGAGCTGTCGCAGCCCGTTCCGGCCCCGGGTACGAGGGCACCGATCCCCTCGCCGGGTTGCCGTCCTCATCTCGGACCGCGAGAACGTCGGGGATGCCCTCGGTCGCAAGGAATGTCGTGACCACCGGCTTCTCCGCACCTGCCACCGCATCGCGCAGTGCTTGTGCGTAGGGCTCGACCGTCACCGCAACCGGGGGAACGAACACGGCGATGACCGCATCGATCTCGGGTGTCCCGAGCGCCTGTGCCACCGCTTCCGCGAACCCTTCCGGGGTCGCCTGCGCGCCGAGATCCACTGCGTCGGCGGGCTTGAGGCCCTGCCCTCTCGCCGCATCCACGGCGAGCACCCCGAGCGCTGTCGAATTACCCACCACCGCGACCCGCGGTCCGGCAGGCAGCGGCTGATAGCTGAACAACAACGCCGAATCGAACAGTTGCGCAATGGATTCGACCTGAACGACGCCGGCCTGCTCGAACAAATGACGCACAATTGCGTCATCCATCTCCCCTGTGCGGGCCTCGAGTACCGGAGGTACCGCATGTCGACCGGATTTGACCGCCACGATCGGTTTGCTTCGCGCGACCCGGCGGGCGATGCGCGAGAACTTACGGGGGTTGCCGAAGCTCTCGAGGTAGAGGAGTACCACCTCGGTAGCGGGGTCTGTGTCCCAGTACTGCAACAGGTCGTTGCCCGACAGGTCGGCACGGTTTCCCGCAGACACGAACGAGGACAGGCCCACTCCGGTCTTGGCGGCTTCGTCGAGAATCGCGATGCCCAACGCACCCGACTGACAGAAGAACCCGACATTGCCCGCGGCGGGCAGTATGGGGGCGAGCGTCGCATTCAGCCGGAACGCCGGATCGTTGTTGGCAACTCCGAGGGCGTTCGGCCCGATCAATCGCATCCCGTGCGCACGCGCGGCATGCGCCAGGCGGCGCTCCGCGTCGCGTCCCTCGGGCCCGGTCTCGCCGAATCCGGACGACACGACGAGTAGTGCTTTGACGCCTTTCGCGAGACAGTCGTCGAGGACCGCGTCGATCGATTCGGCGGGAACCGCGGCGATCGCAAGGTCGATCTCGTCCGGGATGTCGCGCACTGTCGGGTAGGCTCGCACTCCCCGCACCGACCGGTGCTCGGCGTTGACCGGATAGACCGGTCCGGTGAATCCGCTGCGCAGCATGTTCACCAAGACGGCGTTGCCGACTTTTCGGCTGTCGGTGGACGCACCGATCACCGCGACGCTTCCCGGACTCAAGATGTTGCGGACGCTACGAGCCTCAGCGGCACGCTCACGTGCATTGCGCACCGAGACGAGTGCCTCAGTGGGGTCGATGTCGAACTCCAACCGCACCACACCGCCCTCGAAACTGCGGCTGACCTGATACCCGGCCTCACGGAACACCGAGATCATGTGGCGGTTCTCTGCGAGGACCTCCGCAACGAAACGACGGAGTCCGTTCTCCGCGGCAGCACCGGCGAGGTGTTCGAGCAGAATGGGCCCCAACCCGCGACCTTGATGCGAGTCCGACACGGTGAATGCGACTTCGGCGGACAGACCGTCCCCCTCGGACGACAGTCCTTCGTAGCGACCGACTGCGATGATCTCGTCTCCGAGCATCGCCACGAACGCCACCCGCTTGCGATGGTCGACAACGGTGAAATTGAACAGGTCGCGCTTCGAGATCGTCGGGTACGGTCCGAAGTATCGGAGATACCGCGTCCGTTCGGACAACTTGCCGTGGAATTCGACGATCTTGTCGGCGTCTTCCGGAACGATCGGCCGTAGATGGACGACACCGCCATCGGAAGCCAGCACATCGGCAACCCAGTGGCGAGGATAATCACGCGCGACCGCGAGTGCCCGTTCGCGCTCGGGGTCGGCAGTCGCATCGGGCGTGCGAGGCGCTTCATCTCCCGCATGTGCCTGCGTGCTCTCCGAGTCAGTCACGAGGGTCCTCCGGGTCCAGTCCGAGAAGCGGGAAGCATGCGCGGCGCGTAGCGATGATCGCCGAATCGATTCGGGTCAGCGCGCGATCGAGTGACGCAACGCCGGTTTCGGGTGTACCACCGGGACCGTCCCACGCCAGATACGACAGGTCGGCCCCTTCGCCCATTTCAGTGGGAAGGTCGACTCCGGGTGCCATGGCGCCGACACGATCGCGCCAGTCGTCGGGAACCTTTGCGGTGAGGTCGATCTCACGATCGAGTGCCGCGGCGATCAGGTGTGTCCACGAACGCGGTACAACCCGGACCAGGCCGTATCCTCCCCCGCCCAATGCAAGCCAGCGTCCCTCGCAGTACCGGTCAGCGAGATCGCGCATTGCGAGATACGACGCACGTTGCCCGTCGACGGTGAGCGACAGATCGGCCAGCGGGTCTTCGCGGTGACTGTCGGCCCCGCACTGACTGATGAGGATCTGAGGGCGGAAGGCGGCGATCGCGCCGGGCACGACGGCCTGGAACGCCCGCAACCACAAGGAATCGACCGTGCCGGGTAGTACAGGAAGATTGATGGCGGTACCTTCGGCGGCACCGGCCCCGACCTCACTCGACCAACCGGTGTTCGGCCACAGGGTCGCGGGATGCTGATGAATCGAGACAGTCAGCACACGCGGGTCGTCCAGGAATGCGTGCTGGACCCCATCGCCGTGGTGAGCATCCACATCGACATAGGCGATGCGGTCGTAACCTTGATCGAGCAACCACGAGATGGCGATCGCCGCATCGTTGTAGACACAGAATCCGGCGGCCCAGTCGGCCATCGCGTGGTGCATGCCCCCGCCGATACTCACCGCTCTGCGGGTCCGGCCGGAGGCGATCTCCCGGGCAGCGGCCAGCGTGCCGCCCGCCAGTGTGGCGCTCGCCTCATGCATCTTGGGGAAGATGGGATTGTCGTCGGTGCCCAAACCGTGCGGTGTATCAGCCGGAGGTTCCGATCCGGCGGGCGCCGACCCGGCCTTCTTGACAGCATCGACATAGCCGGAGGTGTGGATGCGCAGGAGATCTGCATCGTCCGCAGGGTCCGGACGCACCGTTTCGACGCCCTCGAGCAGCCCGATGCTGTGTGAGAGCGCCATCGTCAGGTCGAGCCGGGTCGGGTTCATCGGATGGCTCGGACCCCACCGATAGTCGAGGTAATCGGGGCTCCAGACCACCACACGGTCGCCGCCCAGATGTGTCGAACCGCCTGCCGCGGTGGAGCTCGTGGTCATGAACACAGACGCTACTTGCCCGCCTCGGGTCACGCGAGCATCGGACCTCACCCACCACCTGAACGCCACGGTTAGAATCGGGCGCAGACGAAGGGGTGTGAGAGTGAAGGACCTGGTCGATACAACGGAGATGTATCTCCGGACGATCTACGACTTGGAGGAGGAAGGTGTGGTGCCCCTGCGGGCACGCATTGCCGAACGCCTCGAACAGAGCGGTCCGACGGTCAGCCAGACCGTCGCCCGCATGGAACGCGACGGATTGCTGCGCGTCGCGGGCGATCGCCATCTGCAGTTGACGGAGAAGGGACGGGATCTCGCCGTGTCCGTCATGCGTAAGCACCGCCTCGCAGAGCGGTTGCTCGTCGATGTGATTGGGCTCGACTGGGAGAATGTGCACGCCGAGGCGTGCCGCTGGGAACACGTGATGAGCGAGGAGGTGGAACGCCGACTCGTCGAAGTACTGAACAATCCGACCACTTCGCCGTACGGCAACCCGATCCCCGGGCTCGCAGAACTGGGTCTCGACAAGGCCGCCGTCTCGGACGAGAAACTGGTCCGTCTGACGGAGATTCCGAGCGGGCAGCCCACCGCGGTCGTGGTGCGCAGACTCGCCGAGTACGTCCAGTCGGATCCAGACGTGATCGCTCGCCTGCGTGAGGCGGGCGTCGTGCCCGACGCACGCGTTACAGTCGAGACGCGTCCGGGTTCGGTGATGATCACCGTCACCGGCCACAGCACATTCGAGCTTTCCGACGAGATGGCCCATGCCGTGCAGGTGAAGCAGGTCTGATGCCGGGCCTCTTCCACCGGGCCCGGTGGGCCGGTGGAAGAGGAGACCCAGCGTGAAACTTCTGGTGACCGGCGGCGCCGGTTATGTGGGCAGCGTATGCAGCACTGTGTTGCTCGAGCGCGGCCACGACGTGGTCGTCGTCGACGATCTGTCCACCGGTAACGCCGACGCCGTGCCGTCGGGCGCCGAGTTCGTTCACGGTGATATCGCCGATGTTGCCGCGGAGATACTGGGCTCCCGAGGTAGTTCACCCCGATTCGACGGCGTTCTCCATTTCGGTGCGCAATCGCTCGTAGGAGAATCGGTCGAGTTCCCGGAGAAGTACTGGCAAGGCAACGTCGTATGCACACTCGCACTGCTCGAAGCGATGCGATTGTCGGGCACGCCGCGGCTTGTCTTCTCGTCCACCGCAGCGACCTACGGTGAGCCCGAGCAGGTACCGATCACCGAGGATGCACCCACCCGGCCCACGAATCCGTACGGTGCCTCCAAACTCGCGATCGATCACGCAATCTCCTCGTACGCCCACGCACACGGGATCGCCGCGACCAGTCTGCGCTACTTCAATGTGGCCGGCGCATACCGGGGCGCCGGGGAGAATCGTGTCGTCGAGACACACCTGATCCCGCTCGTCCTGCAAGTCGCCCTTGGGCAACGCGAGCGCATCTCGGTGTTCGGCACGGATTGGCCGACCAAGGACGGCACCGCCATCCGCGACTACATCCATGTCAAGGACCTTGCCGACGCACACGTGCTGGCGCTGTCGAAGGCAACTGCGGGAGCTCATCGCATCTACAACCTCGGCAGCGGTGAGGGCTTCACCGTGCGCGAGGTCATTTCGTCGTGCGAGCGGATCACCGGACTTCCGATCGCCGCTGCCGATGCACCACGACGCGCCGGGGATCCTGCCGTGCTGATTGCCTCGAGTGCGCGCGCGATCGACGAACTCGGCTGGAAACCTGAGCACACAGACCTCGACGAGATCGTCGCGGATGCCTGGGAATTCATGCGGCACCTCGGTGATCGCGCGCACGCCGCCCGTACTTGATCATTCCGGCGGCCCGGGCGAGGGCAGCACCACGCCCAGTCGAGCAGCGATCTCGTAACCGGTGTCGGCAAGACCACGAACGGCTTCGGGACGCAGCCCGGCCTGCAACGCCTGGTCGAGGAGATCCGAAAGACGGTGTCGCGGGTTCGATTCCAGGGCCACCCCGAGCGCAACGCCCGCGAACGCACCGTCGCCTCGTACGTAGGCACTGAAGGCGACGAGTGCAGCAGCGTCGGCTCGTTCCGGATCCGGCAATGCACGAGCAAGCTCGACCCACATACGCTCGGCAATTCGCGCCTGCGTCCCCGCCGCCAATGCGAGGGTCGCGTCACGAACCGTCGGATTCGCAAGGAGTACGGCCACTTCGGCGCATTCCTGGGCGCGGAGTTGCCCTCCGTCACCGAATGCCGCGAGATGGCCGAGCAGTGTTTCGAGTTCCATTCGGTCTGCACGGGCGGAGCCGCCGGCGCGTGCAGCGCGCTCGTACGCCAGGTCGCGGGCATCGATCACATCGTCGATGCATTGACCTACTCGCCTGCGATGCTCCTGCGAGGACGGAGCAAGCAGTGCGTCGAGTTCGTCCCGCGACCGCCGGATCGGACTCCCACCGAAAACTCGTGTGGCAGCAACCACCGAACTCTCGGGATCGGGGATCGTCCCGTTCACATTGCCTTCAGGCGTGAACCACACGCGTCCACGGGCGATTTCGGGGGTGGCATGCACTCCGGCCACTTCGATGCCGGACAGTGCGAGTTCTTCGGCGAATTCCTCGACCAGACGCAATGCGGCAGCGGACCCAGGGCAGTGGGGATGGTCGAGCCTGTCGTCGACGAGCACCACCAGTACGGCGCGTGCCCCTTCGCGGACGCAAACCGTGCAGAACCGCTCGAATGCGGCGCTCATCGGTGCAGGAATCGGTTCGTCGGTCCGTGGAAGCAGGAGGTCGTGTCGCATGACGGCGCCGATCGCGTCGCTTCTCCCATCGCTGTTGGGTGATCGCTGTGCAGGAGAGAGGCTCAATACGAGAATCGAGCGCGCCGGATGGAAGCCGAGCATGGCGGGCACCGCTGCGAGCAGTTCGCCGATGTCCGACAGATGCAGTGGCTGCGAGGATGAGGTCGATGCGGTCATGCCCAGCACGATCCATGGTCGCGGCGACCGAAATCGGGCCTCGGACGTGGAATCCGCAAATCTGTGGATGGATGAGGCGGTTGTGGACAATCCGGGCAGCGCAACCTCGTGCCAGGCGATGACACAGCAGGCAGTGTCATCGCAGACTGTTAAGGTCCGGCCGCGAGAAGTCCGCAACGCCCTTCACGAAGCACCTCGCTCAACCTCCGAAGGCATGCACCACTGCATTGTGGAAGACGATGTCCAGGGCATCGCGGTCGACCTCACGCCGGTCGAAGGTCATATAGGTCACCAGGACCCTGGCATCTCCGAGCTGGGCACCACGGGTCTCCATCGACTGGATCAGCTGGCGATCGTCTCCCGAAACCACCGTGCGTGTGTACGCGAGGGTCCGGACGCCCCCCATCGGCGGAAGCGGTTTCGGCGCGGCGACGGTGGTGACGGTGGCGGTCACCCCCCTGTGAGTGGCATCGACCTCGCCGCACTCTCCGAGGTGCTTCCTCAGTTCGGGGAGTTCGGGTGCCGGAACGACCACCTCGACACTGATGGTGGCCCGTCCGTCCTCGGAGGTTCCCACGGCCATCGCGGTTCCGTCGGGGCCGTAATTCTGCGGGAGCGGGAGACAGCCGGGCGGTTCCACCTTCGCGCCGACAGGGATCCCTGCCAGGTCCGGTGCGGCCTGCGCCACTGCAGAGGGAGGCAGCGTCACCGCCCGGTACGAGGCGGGGAACTCCCCCGGGGGCAGCAGAAGCGCAGTAGGCAAGGACCGGTCCAGCGCGGGGTCGGAGATCCCGGACACGTCGATCGCCCGCGAGGCGGTTTCGGGCATCGCGGTGCCTGCCACCGTCGTCGAGCACCCTGCCGCGGTGGCGATCAGCGCCGCGCACATGACCACGCGACCGACGTACCGGTCGCGCCGCCGACGAACTGCGTTCACGGCCACCCGAACCTCCGCTGTTCCCGTTCATCGGGGCAGAACACCCCGTCGAGCGCTGTTCTCGGTTCAATTAGACTCGAACACCACCATGCCACGCCGGTGCGCCACCGGGCAGAAGGCTATGACGACGTGATCGGAGTGGTTCGGAAATGGACGAACAGTCCCGGATGTACGAGCTGGAGTTTCCCGCGCCTCGATTGACCTCGGCCGACGGGCAAGGGCCCGTGTTGGTGCACGGGCTGGAGGGCTTCTCCGATGCGGGACACGCTGTGCATCTGGCCACCACCCACCTCCGGGAGCAGCTCGAGACGGAGGTCGTCGCTTCCTTCGCCATCGATGAACTTGTCGACTACCGTTCGCGGCGGCCCATGATGACGTTCGAATCAGATCACTTCTCCGAGTACGCGGCACCCGAACTCAACCTGTATGCGCTCGTCGACAATGCGGGCACTCCGTTCCTGTTGCTCGCAGGTACCGAGCCGGACCTGAAATGGGAGCGCTTCATCACGGCGCTCCGCATTCTGGCGGAGCGATTCGGGGTCCGACGCACGATCGGCCTGAATTCGATACCCATGGCGATTCCCCACACCCGCCCGCTGGGTGTGACCGCCCATTCGACGAACAAGGATCTCATCGCTGATCATCACCGGTGGTCCGGTCAGCTGCAGGTTCCGGCGGGCGCGTCGTCTTTGCTCGAGTTCAGGATGGCTCAGCACGGACACGAGGCTGTCGGATTCTCGGTGCATGTTCCGCACTATCTGGCGCAGACCGACTACCCCGCTGCCGCCGAGTCGCTGTTGATCAACGTCGCGGAGGTCGGGAATCTCGATCTTCCGCTCGGAGCGTTGGGGGAGGCTGCCGCGCGCGTTCGCGAGCAGGTCGACGAGCACATCGAAGGCAACGAGGAGGTGCTGTCCGTCGTGCGCGCGCTCGAACGCCAGTACGACAGCTACGTGGCTGCCCAGGAGCAGCAGTCCACTCCCCTGCCGACCGATGAAAGCCTGCCCAGCGGGGACGAGCTGGGGGCCGAGTTCGAACGATTCCTCGCCGAGTACGAGCGCAAGGACGGTGACACGGACTCCGAGTCCTGACCTGCGAGTCCTGACCTGCGGCTCCGAGACTCTGCAGGAATCGACTCGATAGGAATCGACTCGGTAGGAATTCGGTACGGCCGGTTCGGGTACGGCTCGGTAGCGCTGCAGCCGCGTTACATACCGGTCACGATCCTCATTGCCGACGTCACATACAGAAAGTATGCTCGCCCGGCATGCAAGGGTAGGCAAGCAAGGATCAACTCCCGAGCCAGATCGGAGACCGGCCGGCTGCAACCCGTGGACACGGCAGGAGAGACTGATGGCTACATCGCGACCGCGTACATTGCGCCCGGTTCCCGATACGGAACCACGGATGGTCTTCCGGACCGTTCACGGATACCGGCGCGCCTTCCACCTCGCAGGCAACGGTCCGGCCCTGGTGTTGATCCACGGTATCGGCGACAATTCGTCCACCTGGCTCGACGTCATTCCCCATCTTGCGAAGAAGTACACGGTCATCGCCCCCGACCTGCTCGGCCACGGCCGTTCCGACAAGCCTCGCGCCGACTATTCCGTCGCCGCATACGCCAACGGTATTCGCGACCTGCTCTCGGTTCTCGGTGTCGAACGGGCCACGATCATCGGTCACTCCCTCGGTGGCGGGGTTGCAATGCAGTTCGGCTACCAGTTTCCCGAGATGGTGGAACGGCTCGTGCTCGTGTCGTCCGGTGGCGTAACCAAGGACGTCCATCCGGCACTGCGGCTCGCGTCCCTGCCCGGGGTGAGTGAACTACTCAGACTGCTCAGAATTCCCGGGGCAGTGCCGGCGGTCAGGATCGTGGGCACCGTCCTCGGTCATATCCACGGCTCGCCGCTACGGCCCGGAGCTCTACTCCACGACACGAGCGATCTCGTGCGGATCCTGTCCGGTCTGCCGGACCCGACCGCATACGAGGCATATCTGCGCACTTTGCGTGCGGTGGTCGACTGGCGTGGTCAGGTGGTGACGATGCTCGATCGTTGCTATCTCACCGAGGATGTCCCGGTGCAGTTGATCTGGGGTGATCAAGATGGTGTGATCCCCGTCGGACACGCACACCTCGCGCACTCGGCCATGCCCGGGTCGCGACTCGAGATATTCCACGGTTCGGGGCATTTTCCGTTCCGAGACGACCCGATCCGGTTCCTGCGGGTGATCGAGGACTTCCTCGATTCCACAACGCCGCTGAAGTTCGACGAGGAGCAGTGGCGGCAGCTGCTGCTCACGGGACTGCGCGAATCCCGCATCACCGGTGGCCCGGCGACACGCACAGCCGTCCTCGGCGCAATGGGATCGGACGAACGCAGCGCGACGTAGAGCCGGCCGGCGTTCCGACTAGCCTGGAACGGTGCTGCTTCCGGATCTGATACCCGACACTGTCGACGACGACTCCCTTTTCGACGCGTTCACCTCCTGGACGACGGACCGGGGTATCACGCTCTATCCGGCGCAGGAGGAAGCGTTGATGGAGCTCGTCTCCGGCGCCAACGTGATCCTTGCGACCCCCACCGGCTCGGGGAAGTCGATGGTCGCGCTCGGCGCTCATTTCCACGCATTGGCCACCGGAAAGCGGACCTTCTACACCGCACCGATCAAGGCGCTCGTGAGCGAGAAGTTCTTCGCATTGTGCGATGTGTTCGGTGCCGACCTCGTCGGGATGATGACCGGCGACGCGTCCGTCAACGCTGGAGCTCCGATCATCTGCGCGACCGCCGAGATCGTCGCCAATCTCGCGTTGCGCGAGGGAGCGAACTCCGACATCGGCCAGGTGGTCATGGACGAGTTCCATTTCTATTCGGAGCCCGAACGCGGCTGGGCATGGCAGGTACCGCTCGTCGAACTTCCGAATGCGCAGTTCCTGCTCATGTCGGCGACACTCGGCGACGTCACGTTCCTGAAGAACGATCTCACGCGGCGAACCGGGCGGCCCACCGTTGAAGTTTCGGGTTCGGAACGCCCTGTTCCCCTGACCTTCTCGTACTCTCAGGTACCGATCGGCGAGGCCATCGAAGAACTGGTCTCCACCCATCAGGCCCCGGTCTACGTGGTGCACTTCACACAGGCCGCCGCACTCGAGCGGGCACAAGCCCTCACCAGCGTCAACATGTGTTCCAAGGACGAGAAATCAGCCATCGCCGATGCCCTGGGCGGATTCCGGTTCACCACCGGTTTCGGCAAGACACTCTCACGGTTGGTCCGGCACGGAATCGGCGTTCACCACGCGGGCATGCTGCCCAAGTACCGGCGATTGATCGAGAAGCTCGCGCAGGACGGCCTCCTCAAGGTGATCTGCGGCACCGACACTCTCGGCGTCGGCATCAACGTGCCGATCCGCACGGTTCTGCTGACAGGGCTGACCAAGTACGACGGCACCCGCACGCGGCAGCTCAAGGCACGGGAGTTCCACCAGATCGCGGGGCGTGCCGGACGCGCAGGCTACGACACTATGGGAAGCGTCGTAGTCCAGGCACCCGAGCACGAGATCGAGAACATCCGCGCACTCGCCAAAGCCGGTGAGGATCCCAAGAAACGACGCAAGGTGCAGCGCAAGAAAGCACCCGAGGGTTTCGTATCCTGGGGACAGGGCACCTTCGACAAGCTCATCGCCGCGTCGCCGGAGCCCTTGCAGTCCCGGTTCGCGGTGAGCAACTCGATGCTTCTCAACGTCATTGCGCGACCCGGCAACTGCTTCGACGCGATGCGTCACCTCCTCGAGGACAATCACGAACAGCGGCCCGCGCAACGAAAACACATTCTCAAAGCGATATCGCTGTACCGCGGTCTGTTGCAGGCAGGGGTCGTGCAGCAGCTCGACGAGCCTGATAAAGACGGACGCATGGCGCGCCTGACGGTCGATCTGCAACGCGACTTCGCACTGAATCAGCCGCTGTCCCCGTTTGCACTGGCTGCGATCGAGCTGCTCGACATGGAATCGACCACGTACGCGCTCGACGTGGTGTCGGTGATCGAATCGACCCTCGACAACCCCCGTCAGATCCTGATGGCTCAGCAGCATGCGGCACGTGGCGAAGCGGTCGCCGAGATGAAGGCCGACGGCATCGAGTACGACGAGCGGATGGAACTGCTCGAGGAGGTCACCTGGCCCAAGCCCCTCGTTGAGCTCCTCGAGCCCGCATTCGAAACCTACCGTGGTGGCCACCCATGGGTCTCCGAGTTCCCCTTGTCCCCGAAGTCCGTCGTGCGCGACATGATCGAGCGCGCGATGACATTCGCGGAGCTGGTCAGCCACTACGGACTGGCGCGGTCGGAAGGCCTGGTACTCCGGTATCTCGCCGACGCGTACCGGGCGCTGCGGCAGACAGTTCCCGATTCCGCGCGCACCGAGGAACTCGAGGACATCGCGGAGTGGCTCGGCGAGCTGATCCGGCAGGTCGATTCGTCACTGCTCGACGAATGGGAGTCGCTCACCAACCCCGGCGCAGAATCCGACGATCAGCAGATCGCGTTCGGTGCCGATACACCGCGACCGCTCTCGGCGAACACTCGCGCGTTCCGGGTGATGGTGCGCAACGCGATGTTCAAGCGCGTCGAACTCGCATCACGACGTCGCTGGAACGATCTTGCCGAACTCGGTGACGGCCTCGACGCGGAAGACTGGTCGGACCTGCTCGAGCTCTACTTCGACGAGTACGACGAGATCGGCACCGGCCCCGATGCGCGCGGACCGTTGTTGTTCTCGTCCGAGATGGGCTCCGAAGTGTGGCGCGTGCGCCAGACGCTTGCGGATCCGCAAGGTGATCACGGTTGGGCACTGATCGGGGAAGTCAACCTCGCCGAGTCGGATGCCGCCGGTGAGGTCGTCTTCGACGAGTTCGAGATCGTCGAAGGCTGAGAGCGGGGGACGGGACCGGTACCCTGGTTCCGGTGAACGATGAGCCCGCTGCGGCGTTTCGCCTGTCCTACGTCCCCGGCGTGACCCCGGCCAAATGGGTTCGGGTGTGGAAGGAACGGATTCCGGACGTACCGATCGAGCTGGTTCCCGTCGATTCGACCTCGGGGGCGGAGTGTGTGCGGGACGGGACGGCGGACATCGCGCTACTGCGGTTGCCGCTCGAACGTGACGGACTTTCGGTGATCACCCTCTACACGGAAACCTCCGTGGTGGTCGTGCCGAAGGAGCACGCGATAGCCGTCGTCGACGAGGTGTCGGTGTCCGACCTTGCAGACGAGACCGTGTTGCATCCCCTCGACGACGTGCTCGATTGGGTGAGCCTGCCCGGGGAGGAGGCGTTCGAGCGCCCCGCAACCACCGAGGACGCGATATCGCATGTCGCGTCGGAGGTAGGGGTACTCGTGACACCGCAGTCGCTCGCTCGTCTGCATCATCGTAAGGATCTGACGTATCGTCCGGTCGCCGATGCCCCTCAGTCGCAGGTGGGTCTCGTATGGCTCACCGACCGCACTACCGAGCACGTAGACGAGTTCGTCGGTATCGTCCGGGGCCGCACCGCGAACAGTTCCCGTGGGAGGCAGGATCCTTCCGGAACCGACGCCGCATCCAATGCCTCGGGTAAGCGTCGCGGCGAGCGTCAGGGTTCACAACCGAGGAAGATTGTCGGCGACAAGAAACCCAGGTCGCGCCGCGGCGCCACCGGACGCGGCAAGAACACAGGCCGTCCCAACCGCCGACGCGGCTGATCAGATTTCTCCGCAGCGCAGCCGATCAGCCGATGACCCGGGACTGCGGCGGGGCCTGCGACCGCAACACATCTGCCAATGCCCGGTAGTCGTCTGCGCGCGCGCTCGACGCCCGGAAGACCAGTCCGACGGTGCGTCCCGGTTCGGGGGCGGCGAAGTGGGCCACGGCCAGGTCCCCGCCCGCCGTTTCCACCGGCACCGCCGAGGCGGGCACGAGCGTAACGCCGAGACCACCTGCGACGCACCGCACGACAGTGGCAAGCGACGTTGCCCGTGTGTCTCCGGCATCAGGCCGGGCATCGACCGATCGGCACAGATCCAGGGTCTGGTTCCGGAGGCAGTGACCTTCGTCGAGAAGCAGGAGTGGAAGCTCGTCGAGGATAGACAGTGGAAGATCGGTTCTGCCTGCGAGGTGATGATCAGCGGGAACAACCAGGATGAAATCCTCGATGTACAAAGGGATCTCCACGACTCCCGCCACTTCGGACGGCAGAGCGAGCACTGCGACGTCCAGTGTGCCCGAACGGAGCGAACCGAGGAGCCGGGCCGTCTGATCCTCGATCACGTGCACTGCGAGATTGGGCATGCGCGTGCGAAGTTCGGGCAACAGGCCGGGGAGAAAGTAGGGCGCAACCGTGGGAATCAGCCCGATCCTCAGCGGGCCCGAGAACCCGTCGGAGACGCCCGCAGCCGCGGCGACGAATCCATCCGCGGCGTCGAGAATCGCTTTGGCCTGGGCGAGCAGTCTCGCGCCCGCGGGGGTCACAAGCACACGACGCGTGCTCCTCTCGATCAGTTGCACCCCGAGACCGTTCTCGAGCGAGGCGAGACCCTGCGACAGTGTGGGTTGGCTCACATTCAAACGCGCTGCGGCCGTGCCGAAGTGCTTATATGTGGCGACGGCCACGAACGCACGCAGCTGTGACAGGGTCGGGTGATAAGTCTGATCGGACACGCCTATCAGTATAGTGCGAGCCATCACCTTTACCTTTTGAAATTTTTCCGGCAGGATGAATCTCGTACCGGAGAACGATCCCTCGGGAACGTCCGGTAGCGCACAGACCCACGTCATCGGGCGTGGTGTGCGTGATCGACTCGCTTGTTCACGAGACACCAACGAGAGGACCGAAAATGGCATTGCTGACCATCGGCGATCAGTTCCCCGCTTTCAACCTGAAGGCCCTCATCGGCGGCGACCTGTCGCAGGTCGACGCCGCCCAGCCCGACGACTACTTCACCACCATCACCAGCGATGACTACGCAGGCAAGTGGAAGGTCGTCTTCTTCTGGCCGAAGGACTTCACCTTCATCTGCCCCACCGAGATCGCCGCGTTCGGCAAGCTGAACGAGGAGTTCGCGGACCGCGACACGCAGGTCCTCGGCGCCTCCGTCGACAACGAATTCGTGCACTTCCAGTGGCGTGCACAGCACGAGGATCTCAAGACCCTCCCCTTCCCGATGCTCTCGGACCTCAACCGTGAGCTCGTCTCGGCCACCGGCGTCCTGAACTCGGATGGCGTTGCCGATCGCGCCACCTTCATCATCGACCCGAACAACGAGATCCAGTTCGTGTCGGTCACCGCCGGTTCCGTCGGCCGCAACGTCGACGAGGTCCTCCGAGTCCTCGACGCCCTGCAGTCCGACGAACTGTGCGCGTGCAACTGGAAGAAGAACGACCCGACCCTCAATGCAGGTGAGCTCGTCAAGGCGGCGCTGCAGTGAGTGTCGACAACCTGAAGAACGCTCTCCCCGAGTACGCGAAGGACCTCAAGCTCAACCTGAGTTCGCTCGCACGCTCGACCGAGCTCAACGAGCAGCAGCTGTGGGGCACGTTCCTCGCCGCCGCGGCCGCGACCAAGTCCGCGACCGTGCTCACCGAGATCTCGGAGGAAGCCGCCGACGTCCTGTCTGCGGAGGCGTACAACGCCGCGCTCGGCGCAGCGTCGATCATGGGCATGAACAACGTCGCCTACCGGGCCAAGGGCTTCCTGGGCGACGAGTACACCCAGGTGCGCATGGGCCTGCGGATGAACATCATCGGCAGCCCCGGAGTGGAGAAGTCCGACTTCGAGCTGTGGTCGCTGGCAGTGTCCACGATCAACGGATGCCACGACTGCACCGCAGCGCACGACAACGTCGTCCGCAAGGAGGGTCTCACCAAGGAGCAGGTCTGGGAGGCCGTCAAGGTCGCCGCGACCCTCCAGGGCGTGGCCCAGGCGATCACCGCCAGCGAGATCCTCGCCGGCGCCAACGCCTGATCTACTGCATCACCGAGAAGGGATCCCTCCGCGGAGGGGTCCCTTCTCGCGTTCTCCGGCCTACCCGAACAGGTGGCTATGCGTTCGAACTCGGCGGAGTCCCGCCGAGCGCCTCCCCCGCAGCGATGTCGCATGCGTCGAGGGCTACTTCGATCTCGCCACCGAGCGCCACGCCGGGCGCGAGCGGCAACCGGTCACCGCTCCAGAAACGCCCCGGGTCGTACCAACTGCTCCCTCGGCGCCTCTGTTCGAGTAGTCCCATCTCCTCCATCGTCACGGCCACGACCTCAGCGCAATACGCGGATTCGAGACCGCCCTCGCTCCGCTTCAGGCGAGGAACGCGGCCGGCGAACCACCGCCCCGCGAGCTTCGCCGTCGAGGGGAACGGCGTTCCGTCGAGGCGGGCGATGGTACGCAGCAGCTGGTCTTCCTGTTCCGCGGTGATCCGAATCGAGAGCTGACGCAACCAACCACGCTGCCCGTAGCGCGCACCCCAGACCTGGACCGCGCTGCGCAGATCGTGCAGCTGGACACCACGCTGATGCCGGCCTGTCCACATGTCCGGCAGACTGCGCCCCAGCTCGGCATGCCACATCAGCGGAGGCAGATCCTCGAATGCCACCGTCATACCGACGTGATTGACCGGAGCGTTGGTCAACGTCTGGATGGCCCGGTCCGCGCCACTGGTGCCGCGGAAGACCCAGATGTCCCCCGTTCGAGTCAGATCCACGGCCTCGTCGAGCGAGACTCGTGACGGTGTCGGGCCGGACGGTACAGGGCTCACGGGGTGCATAGGGAAAGCCTGCCACGGACCGCTCCCAGCTAGGGTCGGTGCATGGCCCTTCGCACCAGCACCCTGTGGAAGCTGCTCGGACTTGCCGGAATAGCGGGAGTTGCAGCGACCGGTGCGATCACCCTGCGCAACGAACGCAGACGCCGCGACTACACCCCCGACGAGATCCGGTCGGTCCTTCATGAGCGGTACGCACGAGCGGTGGCAGCGCAGGACGGCACCGAGGAGGTACCGCTCACCCAGGTGCCGGTGAGCCCGACAACCCGGATCCGCCGCCTGATGCGCCGGGTCCGGCGTCGGCCATGAGTGATTCGGTCAGCCCAATGCCGCAGCGAAACCGTCAGCGAGTTCTTGCACCTGCTCGTCCGTCATGACGAACGACGGGGAGATCTGCATCGCGCCCTGACCTGCAGCGCGGCCCGAGATGCCGTGCTCCCGCAGGGTCTTGACGAAGCCGAGGGCCTCGCCGGGATCGGCGAGCTGCACTGCCGCGACCGCCCCCAGACCGCTCCGCACTTCCGCGACACGCGGATGATCCGCGAGCGGGGCGAGCTTCTCGTGGAGCGTCTTCTCGAGGCGTGCGGATTCGTCGAGCAGGTTCTCGCGTTCGAAGATATCGAGGTTGGCGTGTGCGGCCGCCGCTGCTGCCGCGTGACCTCCGTAGGTGTAACCGTGACGCCACCACACACCCCCGGCGAAGAACGGTTCGGCCACAGGCGGTGCCACGAACACCGCGCCCATCGGCAGATACCCCGACGTCAGGCCCTTGGCTGTTGTCACAATGTCGGGCTGAAGGTCGAACCTCGTCGCCGCGAACCACGACCCGCCGATCCTCCCGAACCCGGTGACCACCTCGTCGAGGACGAACAGGATGTCGTGATCTCGGCAGATGTCTCGGATCTCAGCGAGATAGCCGTCGGGCGGCAGGTACACGCCCCCGGCACCGATGATCGGTTCGCAGAAGAAAGCAGCGATGTTGTCGGCCCCGACTTTCTCGATGAGCTCGAGCAGGGCTTTGGCGTCGTCCCAGGGAACGGTGGCGGTGTCGGTCCACAGCGCGCCGTAGCCCTCTGAGTTGACGGCGATACCCGCCATCGACGTCCCGCCGACATGCATCCCGTGATAGGCCTTCTCGCGGCTGACGATCATGGTCTTGGTCGATCGGCCGACCTCTTGCCAGTAGCGGCGGGCAAGCTTCGCTGCCGTATCGATCGAGTCAGAGCCGCCCGAGGTGAAGAAGATCTTGCTACCGGGAATCGGCGCAATCTCCGCGAGCCTCTCCGCAAGCGCGATCGTGGGTTCTGCTGCGAAATCACCGAAATTCGAGAAGTGCGCAACTTTCGCCAGTTGCGCGGCGACTGCCTCACCGATCTCGGTGCGACCGTGACCGACGTTGGCAAACCACAGTCCCGCCGTCGCGTCGAGATAGCGAGTACCTGCATCGTCCCAGATGTATGCGCCTTCTCCACGAGCCACGACGAAGGCCCCGTCCCGCTCCACGACGCCCATGTCGGCGAATCCGTGCCACAACGCACCCACAGTCAGCTCCTGTCCACGACTACCGGTCCCAGCCATCGTATGGGTTCCGGGCGAGCGCGGCGGCTTCCGGTTCGGCAGGGCACGAAAGCGGCGGGGGATCGGTTGCGATCCGTCGGCCGAGAATCCGGCACGGGGGATCCTCACCCGAGTTCTGCCCGGGTTGCCGCACTACACAGTGCTCGCCTGCTACCGACACACCATCCGCACCACTCCTGCGCGGCAGTGACACTGCTCTCAGGCAGATCGGCCTGCTCCACACCGGTGTCGCACGAGAGCACCGACAGTCGCTAGGCTGTGTGACCAGCATGTCCATCTCTCCTGCCCCGAACCGTCGCGCACTTCGCGCGTCGCTGACCGAGGTGTCGCTCAGCGACGAACATCGGTTCCGCCGCCGCCTCGATCGAGCGCGCGGCGACGACGCGCTCACCAAGATCGCCCACGACATCGACTCCGCGCGTTCGCGCCTCGCGCGACGCATCGAGTCGATTCCACAGATTCGGTACCCGGAAGATCTTCCGGTATCCCAGCGCAAGAACGACATCGCGGACGCGATCCGCGACCACCAGGTCGTCGTGGTGGCCGGCGAGACCGGGTCCGGCAAGACCACCCAGATCCCGAAGATCTGTCTCGAACTGGGTCGCGGTGTGCGCGGCCTCATCGGGCACACCCAGCCCCGCCGTATCGCGGCGCGTGCGGTGGCCGAGCGTCTTTCCGACGAACTCGATTCCGAACTCGGCGACACCGTCGGCTACACGGTGCGTTTCACCGATCAGGTGTCCGAGCGCACTCTGGTCAAACTGATGACCGACGGCATTCTGCTCGCCGAGATCCAGCGCGACCGTATGCTCCGCCGCTACGACACCCTGATCATCGATGAGGCGCACGAACGCAGCCTCAACATCGACTTCCTTCTCGGGTATCTCGAGCAACTGCTCCCCCGCCGGCCCGACCTGAAGGTGATCATCACCTCGGCCACGATCGACCCCGAGCGATTCGCGAAGCACTTCGCCGATGCGGAGGGGACGCCGGCTCCGATCGTCGAGGTCTCGGGACGCACCTACCCGGTTGAGGTGCGGTACCGACCGCTGACCGTCGAGCGAGGCGACGAACTCGTCGACCGCGACCCCGTCGACGCCGTGTGCGAGGCAGTCGAGGAACTGCAGTCGGCCGGCGACGGCGACATCCTCGTGTTCCTCTCGGGCGAGCGCGAAATCCGAGACACTGCGGACGCACTGCGCGACCGCAAGTTGCGCAACACCGAGATCCTCCCCCTGTACGGCCGACTGTCGGCTGCCGAACAGCATCGCGTCTTCACCGGGCACACCGGACGGCGCGTCGTACTGTCGACCAACGTCGCCGAGACCTCGTTGACGGTGCCCGGCATCCGCTACGTCGTCGACCCCGGCACCGCCCGTATCTCGCGGTACTCGGTGCGGACGAAGGTCCAACGACTACCCATCGAAGAGATCAGCCAAGCGTCCGCGCGGCAGCGCGCCGGTCGTTGCGGTCGCGTCGCCGACGGCATCTGCATCCGCCTTTATTCGCAGGACGATTTCGAGTCGCGCCCCGAGTTCACCGAGCCCGAGATCTTGCGCACGAACCTCGCGTCGGTGGTCCTGCAGATGACGGCACTCGGTCTCGGCGACATTGCTTCGTTCCCGTTCGTCGAGCCGCCCGACGCTCGCGCGATCCGCGATGGTATCGCGCTACTGCACGAACTCGGTGCGGTCGAACCCGCAGGCAAAGACGAAACGCTGAGGTTGACCGGCATCGGGCGGGAGCTCGCACGGCTCCCCGTCGACCCCCGCATGGCTCGCATGATCGTCGAGGGGCACCGCAACGGGTGTCTGCGCGAGGTCCTCATCATCGTATCCGCGCTGTCGATCCAAGATGTCCGAGAGCGCCCCACCGAGCACCAGCAGGCCGCCGACGAGAAGCACGCTCGATTCAACGTCGACGGATCGGACTTCCTCGCTTTCCTCCGCTTGTGGGACTACCTGAAGCAACAGCGGAAAGAGCTGTCGTCCAACCAGTTCCGAAAACTGTGCCGCAGCGAGTTTCTACACTGGATGCGTATCCGAGAGTGGCAGGATCTGCAAGGGCAACTCCGTCAGATCACCTTGAACCTCGGTTGGGAGACCGCGCACCAGCAGGTCGGCGACGACGCGATCCATCAATCGCTGCTTGCAGGCCTGCTCTCGCATATCGGATTGCGCGAGGGCGACAAACGCGACTTCCTCGGCGCGCGAGGCGCACGCTTCGCGCTCTTCCCCGGCTCGTCCTTGTTCAAGAAGCCCCCTCGATGGGTGATGGCGGGTGAGCTGGTCGAAACCTCGCGGCTGTGGGGCAGGATGGCAGCGCGGATCGAGCCCGAGTGGGCAGAGAAACTTGCGCCCCACCTGGTCAAGCGCGCTTACTCGGAGCCGCACTGGTCGACGAAGCAGCAAGCAGCGATGGCGTATGAGCGTGTCACCCTCTACGGCATCCCCCTCATCGCCCAACGCCGGGTGCAGTACGGCCGAATAGACCCCGAAGCCTCACGAGAGCTGTTCATCAGACACGCGCTCGTACAGGGTGAGTGGCAGACCCGCCACAAGTTCTTCCACGACAACCGGGCATTGCTCGACGACGTGGAAGAACTCGAGCATCGCGCGCGGCGACGCGACCTGGCCGTCGACGACGACACCCTGTTCGAGTTCTACGATCGGCGTGTCGGCCCTGAAGTCGTGTCGGCCAGGCATTTCGACACCTGGTGGAAGAAGGTCCGGCACAACGAGCCGGACCTACTGACCTTCACACCCGAGACGGTCGTCAATCAGGACGCGGCAGCGGTCCTCGAGGGTGACTATCCGGATGCGTGGCGACAAGGCGAGCTGCAATTTCCCCTGACCTACCAGTTCGAGCCGGGCACCGAGGACGACGGCGTCACCGCCAGAATCCCATTGGCGCTGCTCGCAGGAGTACGACCCGTAGGATTCGACTGGCTCGTTCCGGGCTTGCGACACGAACTCGTCACTGCGCTGATCAAGAGCCTGCCGAAGCAGATTCGACGCCAGGTGGTTCCGGCCCCGGACTTCGCGAAAGCCGTCCTCGCCTCGGTGACCGCACGCAGCGAACCTCTCGTCAACGCACTCGCCCGTGAACTGTCGCGGCTCGGGAACTGCAAGATCGAACCGGGTGACTTCACTCCAGCGATGCTGCCCGATCACTTGAAAATGACCTTCGCAGCGATCGACGAGCAAGGAAAGGTGCTGGGCCGCAGCAAGAGTCTCACCGCACTGCGAAAGCAACTCGCTACCCGAGTCGACGCCGAGGTCGCGCGCGCGGCCTCGGGCACTGAACGCGCACCTGCCCTCGCATGGACGGCGGAGACCCTCGGCACCCTTCCGCAGACGGTCACGCGCGAAGTCGGTGGCCAGCAGGTGACCGGTTATCCCGCCTTGGTGCCCGAGAACGAGGGTGTGGCGGTACGCGTTCTGAGCACTCCGCAGGCGCAACGTTCCGCCACCCGCGCCGGAGTGCGAGCGCTCCTTCTCGCTGCCGCCCCGACCAAGGCGAAGGTCGTCACCTCAGGGTTGACGAACTCGGAACGGCTGACACTCGGGCGTAACCCGGATGGCTCGTTCGACGCACTCATCGAGGACTGCCGGGCATGCGCGGTCGACGAATTGATCGCAGCCCACGGGAAGCCGGTACGGACACCCGAGGAATTCGAAGCACTCGCGGTGGTAGTGCGCAGCGAGCTTCCCCGGCGCGTCGCGCACCTGCTGAAGTCCGTTGTGCCTGTATTGAGCAAGGCTCACGAGGTGGGCGTGCAATTGGATCGGGTTCGCGGCGAGGCGGCGGACGACGTCCGTGAGCAGCTGTCTTCGTTGCTCTTCGCCGGGTTCGTCACCGACCTGGGTTATCGTCGGCTGGCCGATCTTCCTCGGTATCTCGCCGCTGCAGCTCAGCGTCTCGAATCACTCCCGGCAAGTGCAAATCGCGATGCCCAGGCAATGGATGTCCTCGATCGGGTGTATGCGTCCTACGACAAGCTGCTCGCGCGGTTGCCGGAGGAACGCCGAGACGCACGCGACGTCGTGGATGTCTACTGGATGATCGAGGAACTACGCGTGAGCCTGTTCGCCCAAGGGATGGGTACACGGGTTCCGGTGTCGGAAAAACGGATACTCAAGGCCATCGGTTCGATCCGCTGACGTCATGACCGGCCCGACCCTGACGGATCAGTCCGCGTCGGCGGCGACGTCGCGGGTACGTTGGTGTTCGCGCAGTTCCGTGATCTCGCGTTCGAAATCTTCAGCAGAGCTGAATGACCGATACACCGAGGCGAATCGGAGGTAAGCGACCTCATCGAGGTCGCGAAGCGGCCCGAGAATCGCAAGCCCGACCTCGTGGCTGGGGACCTCGGGTGCGCCCTTCGCCCGCACTGCGTCTTCGACCTGCTGCGCCAGCTTGTTCAGGGCGTCGTTGTCGACATCGCGGCCTTGGCAGGCTCGCGCGACACCGCGCACGACCTTCTCACGACTGAAGGGCTCGGTTACGCCGCTGCGCTTGACCACGGACAACACCGCGGCTTCGACCGTGGTGAATCGGCGACCGCACTCCGGACATGCCCGACGGCGACGAATCGCGGCGCCCTCGTCGGCTTCACGCGAATCGACGACCCTGGAGTCGGGGTGCCGGCAATACGGGCAGTACATGTCGATTCCTTCGTCGCTGCCGTGGTGGCCGCAACGTCGCCGACGAAACGATGTCGTGTTCGAAGGATCGATCCTGCCCGGGGGCAGGGTCTTCCCGACGCGACCACACGGGGTGGTGTGACTGACAGATTCAGACAATACCCGCACGTGTAGTGCGCTCCCGGAGTCCGGGTGGGTCGGCACCGCGTCGTCATCTTCCATCGGTGACCACCCCTACTCCCTCCGCACGCGGTGCCGAGTCGGTCATCACCGGTATCGTGCGGCCGGCTTCCGCCGCGACCTGGCTCGTACGAACGTGTGCCACACACAGGATCGCCGTCACCGCGGCGGCTGTGAATATCACCGTGGCGAGCATCTGTACCAGCAAGTACCCGAGACCGATTCGAGGTGCAGGCGGGTGGGCGCAGGACCTCCCCCCGCTCCGCGGCGGGTGCCCGTCGACTCCGGCCGGCAGTGTGGACGCTCTCCGCGGATGAGCAACAGCCTCGGCCGCATGGGTCGTTCGGAATTCCGTCAACAATGTTGTGCCCATCGGGTCCTCCGTGGCAGTCATGAGCCGGGTGGGTTCGCCCATTCATTCGAACGAATGCCTGTTCGAACTTTCTATCACGCTTCGGCGTTCGTGTCGTCCGTTTGTTCGAAACGATCTCGAACAGATGTTTGATATACGGCACCGATGCGGATAGATTCGAAAGATCACACACAACACATCAGAAACTCGACGCACGGAGGTCACGAGCATGACGGACGCCAACTCCGCGACCAGCCGGAAGAAGTCGTCCGGCACCGACGGCACCACGCTCACCGAGCGTCAACGCCGCGTCCTCGAGGTGATTCGTACCTCGGTGGCCGAGCGAGGCTACCCACCGAGCATCCGAGAGATCGGAGACGCGGTCGGCCTCAACAGCACCTCTTCGGTCGCGCACCAACTTCGCACCCTCGAGCGCAAAGGCCTGCTGCGCCGCGATCCGAACCGTCCCCGCGCGGTGGATGTACGTGGATTCGACGACCCACAGGTCGCGCCCGACGTCGTCGGGGAGGTGCTCCCGGCGGCGTCCTCCGACGACATCCCCTCGGCTGCCCTGGTTCCCGTGGTCGGGCGAATCGCAGCAGGCGGCCCGATTCTCGCCGAAGAAGCCATCGAAGATATCTTCCCGCTACCCAGGGAGGTCGTGGGCCAGGGATCGTTGTTCCTGCTGAAGGTCGTGGGCGAATCGATGATCAACGCAGCGATCTGCGACGGAGACTGGGTCGTGGTTCGTCAGCAGAATGTGGCCGAGAGCGGCGATATCGTTGCCGCCATGCTCGACGGGGAAGCCACGGTCAAGACCTTCAAGCGCGTGAAGAACGACGTCTGGCTCATGCCACACAACCCCGTGTTCGAGCCGATTCCGGGTAACGACGCGGTCATTCTCGGCAAGGTGGTCACGGTCATCCGCAAGCTCTGACCGCACACTTCCGTCGCGCCTCAGAGACCGGCGTCCGCACCTCCCTACACAGCGAGGCCGGTGAGGCTCCATCGATACGGAGCCCCACCGGCCTCATGTAGTGCGCCCGCATGAATGCGCAGCGATCAGAGGTTCAGCCCGCGGCCGATGACCTCCTTCATGATCTCGTTGGTACCGCCGTAGATCTTCTGGACCCGAGAGTCGAGGTACGCCTTGGCGATCGGGTATTCGCGCATGTATCCGTAGCCGCCGTGCAACTGGAGGCAGCGGTCGATGAGTTCGACCTGCTTGTCCGTGGTCCAGTACTTGGCCATCGCGGCCTCCTGGACGGTGAGCGCACCGGCATTGAGCAACTCGACGCATTTGTCCACGAACACCCGAGCAAGCAGGGTTTCCGTCGACAGTTCGGCGAGTTCGAATCGGCTGTTCTGAAAACGTCCGATCGACTTGCCGAAGGCCTTGCGGTCGCGGCAGTACTGGATGGTGTCCTCGAGGACCTGCTCCATTGCGGCGGCCGCGACGACCGCGATCGAGAGCCTCTCCTGCGGAAGGTTCTGCATCAGGTAGATGAAGCCCATTCCCTCTTCACCGAGCATGTTGGCGGCGGGAACACGCACGTCGTTGAAGCTCAGCTCGGCGGTATCCTGTGCATCGAGACCGATCTTGTCGAGATTGCGGCCACGCTCGAAGCCGGGCATACCGCGCTCGACGACGAGCAGGGAGAATCCCTGGGCGCCCTTCTCCGGGTCGGTGCAGGCAACCACGATCACCAGGTCGGCGTTGATTCCGTTGGTGATGAACGTCTTGGACCCATTGAGGACCCAGTCGTCACCGTCACGAGCCGCCCGGGTCTTGATGCCCTGGAGATCGCTGCCGGTGCCCGGCTCGGTCATCGCGATGGCGGTGATGATCTCACCGGAACAGAAACCGGGAAGCCACCGCTTCTTCTGTTCCTCGTTCGCGAGGTTCAGCAGGTACGGCGCTACGACATCGTTGTGCAGCATGAAACCGACACCGCTGTATCCGCCGCGGGTGGTTTCCTCGGTCAGGACAACGTTGTAGCGAAAGTCGTCGACGCCTCCGCCACCGAACTCCTCAGGCACTGCCATGCCCAGAAAGCCCTGTGCACCGGCCTTCTTCCACACTTCGCGGTCGACAATCTTGTCCTTCTCCCACTGCTCGTGGAAAGGGGCCACCTCCTGTTCGAGGAACTTCCGGTACGACTCACGGAACAGGTCGTGTTCGGGCTCGAAAAGGGTGCGTTCCATCTGCGCTCCTGTCAGTGACGACGTGGACATACCCACGGTATGCACGCCGGCGAACGATGGCGCTGACAGGAGCGAGCAGATTTTGTGACCGCGACAACCGCGAATCAGTGGCGCAGTTCTGCCAATCGGCGCAGCAGTGGATAGGCGACGAGTATTCCTATCGACCCCCACGCGATGCCGCCCAACTCCACCGATCCGATCGACAGGGTGAGGTCGCCGATCCCTGCAACGAGTGCTGCTGCAACCACCGTGAGATTCACAGGGTCGGTGAAGTCGATCTTCGCGTCCATCCAAATCCGCACGCCCAGAAGGCCGATCAACCCGTAGAGGACGAGAGTGGCTCCACCCAGAACGCCCTCGGGCACCGTGAACACGAGCGCCCCGAACTTCGGGGAGAACGCGAGCACCACTGCAGTCACCGCCGCCACCCAGTATGCAGCGGTCGAGTACACCCGGGTAGCAGCCATCACACCGATGTTCTCGGCGTATGTGGTGGTTCCCGATCCTCCGCCTGCGCCCGCAAGCGTGGTGGCCAGACCGTCGGCGAGCAGCGCGTCGCCTGCGACACTGTCGAGATTGCGGCCCGTCATCGCGGCAACAGCCTTGACGTGACCCACGTTCTCTGCGACCAGGACGATGACCACCGGCAGGGCCAGCAGAATGACCGACAACTCGAAGGTCGGGACGCGCAACTCGGGCAAGCCGAACCAGGCTGCTTCCTTCAGCGCGTCGACACGGTCGGGCGCCAGACCTCCGGTGATCCATGCGAAGAGCCATCCGATGACCACGCCGACGAGGATGCCGAGCCGGCCGAGGAGGCCGCGGCCGAGCACTGTCACCATAAGGATCGCGATCAGCGTCACCGCACCGATCAACGGTTGGGCTTCGAACGATCCGACAGCAGTCGGGGCAAGATTGAGCCCGATCAGCGCGACCACCGCGCCGGTCACGACGGGAGGCATCACGGCGTCGATCACCCGCGAGCCGAGCGCCTTGACGATCAGTCCGATGATCGCGAGCACGGCGCCTGCCGCCACGATACCGCCGAGCTGCGCAGCCGGACCGCTCCCGGCCGAGGCCGTCAAGGGCGCGATGAACGCGAAGGACGAGCCCAGATAGCTCGGTACGCGCCCGCGGGTGATGAGTAGGAACAACACGGTGCCGATGCCGGAGAACAGCAATGTGGTGGTCACCGGGAAGCCGGTGATCGTGGGCACGAGCAGCGTGGCACCGAACATCGCGACCACATGCTGCATCCCGATGCCGATGGTTCGCGGCCAAGAAAGCCGCTCGTCGGGAGCGACGACCGCACCGGCATTGATCTGCCGCCCGTCACCGTGCAGTTCCCAGCCGAATCCCATGTTGCGACTCGTCGGCCGCACGCGTTCATTCACGACGCAGATCGTATGACCCGGACGCGCTCCGCCGGGCACCGGCCGAAAGATGATCCGCGTCGCTCCGCAATTCTCCGGCCCGGCAATTCGCGGACTTCTGCGATTCTCAGACGAGGATGCGGGCGGCCGCGGCGCGCGCCTCCACAGGATCGACAGCGGACGACACCGCATGCGCGGCGTCGCGGCATTGCTGCATCGTGACCGCAGACAGTCGCGCGCCGACAGCGGCGACGGCCGATGCCGCGCAGGACAGCGAAGTCACACCCATTCCCGCGAGAACGCACGCGAGAAGAGGATCTGCCGCGGCCTCGCCGCAGACTCCGACGGGTTTGCCTGCCGCCACGCCGGCCGCGGCGGTCCGCGCGACCAGTGCCAGCACTGCCGGCTGCCAGGCATCGGTCAGCGACGCCAGTTCCGGCGACATCCGATCTGCCGCCATCGTGTACTGCGCGAGGTCGTTCGTTCCGATGGACAGGAAGTCGACGTGTTCGAGCAGGCGGTCTGCGAGGAGCGCCGCGGACGGCACCTCGACCATCACGCCGGGCACCATGTTCCGCGACCGGACCCGGTCGGCGAATGCGGCTGCTTCGGCCACCGTGGCGATCATGGGGGCCATGACCCACGGCGCCGTGCCAGTGCGCTCAGCGGCGGCAGCCACCGCGTCGAGTTGCCGTTCGAGGATTCCGGGTGCGGCGGCCGCCACCCGGATGCCCCGGACGCCGAGCGCGGGGTTGTGCTCCTGCGGATGTTCTGCGAATCGCAACGGCTTGTCGGAACCGGCATCGAGCGTGCGGAGCACGACCTTTCGGCCCTGATACGCGTCGAAGACCTCGGCGTAGATGTCGGCCTGTTCGGACACGGTCGGTTCGGTGTCGCGATCGAGGAAGCACAGTTCGGTGCGGAACAGTCCTACGCCTTCGGCTTGGGTCAGGCGAGCAGCGCGCGCACCGGACCCGTCCTGGACATTGGCGAGGACGGCGACGGGATGGCCGTCGGAGGTCGCTCCCGGGCCCGTCCACGCACCGATACGGGCGCGGTCGGTGCGGTCCTGTTCGACGGCCGCCTCGGCGGCATCGTGATCGGGGTCGACGACGATACGTCCGGTACCGCCGTCGATCAGGACCGTCGTGCCCGCGGCGACGTCGTCGAGCCCCGCTGTGGCGACGATGCACGGAATCCCCAGCTGCCTGGCAATGATGGCGGTGTGGCTGGTCGGGCCTCCGAGGGAGGTTGCGAGTCCGAGGATGCGCGCGGGGTCGAGCCCGGCCGTGTCGGCGGGTGCGAGGTCGTCGGCGAGCAGAACCGAGGGAACGTCGGGTAGTTCGATGCCCGGTTCGGGATCGCCGTTCAGTTCGGCGAGGACGCGGTCGCGGATGTCGATCAGGTCGGTGACCCGTTCCGCCTGCAGACCGCCGATCTTCTCGAAGATCGTGACGAATTGGTCGGTCGCGCCGATCGTGGCGGCGGCCGCGTCGGATCCGGATCGGATCTTTCCGTCGGCGGCGGCGCGCCACGCACGGTCCTGCGCCAGTACCGCGTTGGCCTGCAGCACTTCGGCGGCGGCCCCCGAGGCGTGTACGGCTCGTGACTTCAGACGATCTGCGACCACCTCGACTGCAGCATCGAACCGGGCGGATTCCGCTTCGCGCGCAGTATCCGGAACGGTGGTCGTCGTCGTGGTGATCTGCGGGCGCGGTGCCGGCCGGATGACCGGACCGTATCCGACCCCGGGCACCACCGGTGTGCCGTGCAGTACTGGCGCCTCGTTCGTCATTCCGTCTCCTCACCACTACCAGATTCTGTGATCCAGATTACCCGTAGGCATTGACATGTCAACACATACGGGCGTAAAACAACATTATCCAACATCGATTCCAAGGGGTTCTGGTGTACGCAGAGGAACGTCAGCAAGCAATCGCTGATCTGGTCGGTCGCCACGGACGCGTGTCCGTGGCGGATCTCGCCGACCGCTACGACGTCACCTCGGAGACGGTGCGCCGCGACCTCGCACTCCTCGAACGTCTGGGCCACGTCCGGCGGGTCCACGGCGGAGCCGTCCCCACCACAGCACTCACCGCGACCGAACCGGGTCTGTCCGAACGTGAGAACACTCGCGCCGCCCACAAGGATCGGATCGCGGCCGCAGCGGCACGATTCCTCCCCGGCGCGGGCGGCAGTGTGATCCTCGATGCGGGCACCACCACCAGCCGGATCGCCGCCGTCCTGCCGAGCGACTCCGAGATCACCGTCGCGACGAATTCGGTTCCCATCGCGTCACGACTCGCGGGAGCGAACTCCGTGAACCTGCACCTGATCGGGGGACGCGTCCGCGGCACCACCCAGGCCGCGGTGGGGCCCGAAGCTCTCCGGTTCCTGGACATCCTCAACGTGGATGTGGCATTCATCGGCACCAACGCGCTCACTATCGAACATGGGCTGTCCACCCCCGACGCCGACGAGGCGGCGGTCAAGAGCGCGATGGTGCATTCCGCCGAGCGTGTGGTCGTCGTGGCGGATTCGTCGAAGATCGGCCGGCGGCACCTGCTGCGATTCGCTCCGATCGATGCGGTCGATGTCCTCGTCACCGACACCGACCTCGACGACGCAGACCATGCCCGCCTGACCGACCATGGAATCGAGGTGGTGACGGCATGATCGTCACTCTGACTGCAAATCCCAGCCTGGACCGCACCGTCGATCTGGACGCACCGCTCATGCGCGGTGCCGTGCACCGAGCCACAGGAACAACGGTCGACCCCGGAGGCAAGGGCATCAACGTCGCACGTGTCTTGCATCGCGCAGGTCAGGACGTACTGGCAGTACTTCCCGGAAACCCCGACGATCCTCTGCTCGGCGCCCTCGACACACGGGGAATCCCGTACCACGCAATCGCAACCTCGGGGCACGCCCGCACCAATGTCACCATCGCCGAACCCGACGGCACCACCACGAAACTCAACGAACCCGGCACGCCGTGCTCCGACACCACCCGCGCGGGGTTGCATTCCGCCGTGCTCGGTCACGCTCCCGGTGACGGATGGGTCGTGCTGTCCGGATCGCTTCCGCCGGGTATGCCGAGCGACTTCTACGCCGATCTCGTGCGCACCCTCCGGCCCACCGGGTGCCGCGTCGCCGTCGACACCTCGGAAGCGCCACTGCTCGCCCTCGCGGCAGGATTCCCCCACGCCGCACCCGACCTCATCAAACCGAATTCCGACGAACTCGCCCAGCTCACTGGAGCCGACGCGAGAACACTCGAGGCCGACGCCGCGTGCGGCGACGTCGGATCGGTCGCAGACGCCGGCCGGATGCTCGTCGCACAGGGTGTGGGGGCAGTGCTCGTCACTCTCGGATCCGCCGGTGCCGTACTGATCACGGCCGAGGGCGTCTGGCGGGCCGCGGCCCCGCCGGTCATCGCCCGCAGCACCGTCGGTGCCGGTGATTCGTCTCTCGCCGGCTATCTCATCGCCGAGCAGGCAGGCGCCGCCCCGCCGGACCGCCTGCGTCACGCCGTCGCATACGGCAGCGCCGCCGTTGCCCTCCCCGGAACCCGCATCCCCGGACCCGACTCCGTCGACCCCTCCGCAACTCGCACCGAACCGGTACCCGATCACCCGGACCGTACGAACCGCCCACTCTCCCGTAAGGACACGTGATGTCAGACAGCGCTTCCGGCCCCACCCGTAGGATCATCGACGCCGACCTCATTGCGCTCGACACCGACCTCGGCGCCGACAAGGACTCGGTGATCACGGCGCTGGCCGGGCGACTCACTGCCGCCGGTCGCACGACCGACCGAGACGCACTCGCGGCCGCGGTCCTCGACCGCGAGGCAAAGTCGGCGACCGGCCTACCCGGCGGGATCGCAATCCCCCACTGCCGCCACGCTGCGATCACCACCGCATCGCTCGGATTCGCCCGACTGTCACCGAAGGTCGACTTCGGTGCCCCGGACGGTCCGGCCGATCTCGTGTTCCTGATCGCCGCGCCCGAGGGCGCCGGCGCAGACCACATGAGACTCCTGACCGCTCTGGCCCGCGCCCTCGTCCGTCCCGATTTCGTGGCGGCGCTCCGAGCAGCGCGCGACTCCGACGAGATCATCGCTCTGGTCGAGGGTGTCCTCCCCGCTGCACCCGCCGACACCGCGCCGGCCACCGCACCCGAGCAGGTCACGGAGGACACGAAACCCGCGGCATCGGAACCGTCGGAGCGGTCGGTGGTCGCAATCACCGCGTGTCCCACCGGGATCGCCCACACCTACATGGCGGCCGACGCGCTCACCGCTGCCGCCGAGCGGGCCGGCGTCACACTGCAGGTCGAGACTCAGGGGTCGAGCGGAAGCACCCCGATTCCTCCGTCCGTCATCGCAGCCGCCGACGCCGTGATCTTCGCAACCGACGTCGGAGTCAAGGGCCGTGAGCGCTTCGCCGGGAAACCGGTGATCGCCTCGGGCGTCAAACGTGCAATCAACGAGCCTGACGCCATGATCACCGAGGCGCTGCACGCCGCCGCTGATCCGAAGGCCGCGCGAGTCGAAGCGGGCACAGCCGACACCACCGGTGAGAGCACCGCGGCCGACGTCGGATGGGGTACCCGCCTGAGACAGATTCTGCTCACCGGCGTCAGCTACATGATTCCCTTCGTGGCAGCCGGTGGTCTTCTCATCGCACTCGGGTTCCTGCTCGGCGGTTACGACATCTCCGACTCCGCAGCGCTCATCGTCGTGGACAATTCGCTGACGAACCTGCCCGACGGTGGACTGACCATCTATCTCGGCGCGGTTCTGTATCAAATCGGTTCGCTCGCGTTCTCGTTCCTCGTGCCCGCGCTTGCCGGATACATCGCCTACGCGATCGCCGACCGTCCCGGTCTCGCGCCCGGCTTCACCGCGGGCGCGGTCGCGGTGTTCGTCGGGGCCGGCTTCATCGGCGGTCTGGTCGGCGGCATCATTGCCGGCTTCGCCGCACTGTGGGTCGGACGGATACCACTGCCCGCGTGGGCCCGAGGCCTGATGCCGGTGGTGATCATCCCGCTGCTCGCAAGCCTGATCGTCGGCGCCGCGATGTTCCTCGTGCTGGGCAGGCCGCTCGCCGCGATCACCACCGGTCTCACCGACTGGCTCAATGGCCTGTCCGGCGGTTCTGCGGTCGCACTCGGGGTGATCCTCGGAATCATGATGTGTTTCGACCTCGGAGGCCCCGTCAACAAAGCCGCGTACGCGTTTGCCGTCGCAGGCCTCGACGTGAGCAATCACGCATCGCTGCAGATCATGGCGGCTGTCATGGCGGCAGGTATGGTACCTCCGCTCGCCATGGCGCTGTCCTCACTGGTGCGACCGCGTCTCTACAGCGCGGCGGAACGCGAGAACGGCAAGGCTGCATGGCTGCTCGGCGCGTCCTTCATCTCCGAAGGGGCCATCCCCTTCGCCGCCGCCGATCCGTTCCGGGTGATCCCGTCGATGATGGTCGGCGGAGCAGTCACCGGCGGCATCATCATGGCCACCGACGTCACGTTGAGCGCACCACACGGCGGTATCTTCGTCATCTTCGCGATGGATCGTGTGCTGTGGTTCTTCATCGCACTCGCTGTGGGCACCGTCATCGCTGCGCTCTGCGTCACCCTGGCAAAGGAGTTGATTCGCACCGATTCCACACGCACCTCGGCACCCGTCGTAACCGGGCCGCAACCAGCCCCGGCCCGGTCCTGATCATCCATCACCAGAAGGAGTTCTCATGCCCGTCAACACCGTCGAGGTCGGCTCGTCCATCGGCCTACACGCACGCCCCGCAGGGATCATCGCCGAAGCCGTCGTCGCCGCGGGAGTTCCGGTGACGCTGTCGGTCGAGGGCGGTGAACCCGTCGACGCGGGTTCCGCGCTGATGATTATGACCCTCGGAGCCTCACAAGGGGTCGCGGTGACCGTCAGCTGCGAGGACGAGACCGTTCTTGCGCAGGTCAGCGACCTGGTTGCGGCAGACCTCGACGCCTGACTCCGCACGGCAGAGGTGATTCAGGCACGTCGCGTCCGTAGACGCCGCACGATCACGGCGCCAACCACCACGAGCACGGCAGCTGCTGCCGCGACTCCGATCGGCCCGGCGGCGTACGGGTCCGAGTTCGATTCTGAGTCCGACACCGTCTCCGCAGCGAAATGCTCGGTCACACCACGCCACACCCGGAGAGGAGGTCGCGCATCGGTAAGGGTGCCGCCCTGAACGACCGCTTCGGAGCCCGTCACCAGATCGCCTGCCGAGGTGAAGGCCACCGCCTCCCCCTGCGGTTCGTCGGGAACCGGGATTCGCAGCACTGGGCCCGCAATCAACGCTGCTACCAGGTCGGTGTCGGGCGCATGGAACAGGTAGATGTCCGTGTAGGTGCGGACCGCCGCGACAGTTCCGTCCGGGCTCACCGCGCCACCGGTGATCAACGTGGACGACGCACCCGGAAGCGGTCCGCCGGGTGTGTCGGTAGGACCGAGAGCGAGCGACCCGGCCTTTTCCAGCGGTGTCGGTCCTGGTGTTGCGAGCTGCTCGAGTGCTCGACCGCGAACCGGCCGATAGATACCGCTCGCACCGAACAGCGTCTTGGTGACGATCACCGGCTCTCCGGTCGCCGATACCAGCACGGCCTCGGCGTCACGAGGACCGTCAGGGTAGGTCAAGCGGTGCAGATCACCGGCTCCGCTGGCGGGGTCGAGCGAGATCAGTGCCACCGTCTGTCGTGCGGAGGTGTTGTCGCCGATGTCCGCGAGCCACAGTCTGCCGTCGGGACCTGCCGTCATGTCTTCGATGTCATAGGGGTCGACTGGAACCGGGAACCGTTGCACCACTGCGCAATCCGGGTCGAGTTCGACCACTGACTCGTCGACACCCGCGTCGGGGGTCGCGAACAGCCGCCCACCGACCACGGCCAGGCCCGACAGCTCGTCGAGGGAGGGATCGTCCGGTGTGCACAGGTTTTCCGATGGAAAGTCCACGACGGGGATGTCCGCGGTGTCCGCCTCGGCGCGCGCCGCACCCGGCAGAACACAGGCGAGCGCGAGGACGGCGGCGACCCCGGCGCCGCGGAGCGGACTCATCAGACGGCGTACTCGTCCAACACGGAGGCGAGCGCCCGCGGAACTCTGGCATGCACGCGTGTTCCGTCCGCCTCGTGCGCGGAATGGAGGATCTGGCCGTCCGAGTGGATTCGGGACAACAGGTCGCCGCGGGTGTACGGCACAAGTACCTTTACCTCTACGTCCGGGTCCTCGAGCATGCGCCCGAGCCGCTCGCGCAGCTCGTCGATGCCCTCACCGGTATGCGCCGAGACGAACACCGAATCGGTCAGGAGCCCGCGGAGTTGGGTCAGGGTGACCGGATCGGCCGCATCGACCTTGTTGACAACGATCAATTCGGGCGGCGGCGGTCCGTCGGACTCACGTAATACGTCCGTCAGAACCTCGCGAACCGCTTTGATCTGTTCGGTCGGGAGCGGGTCGGATCCATCGACCACGTGCAGCAGAAGATCGGCATCGGCGACCTCCTCGAGGGTCGACCGGAATGCCTCGACGAGCTGAGTCGGCAGGTGACGTACGAATCCGACCGTGTCGGTCAGAACCAACTCCCGGCCGTCGGGTAGCGCTGCGCGTCGTGTCGTCGGGTCCAGGGTCGCGAACAGAGCGTTCTCCACCAGGACCCCGGAGCCGGTGAGCCGATTGAGCAGGCTCGATTTGCCTGCGTTGGTGTAGCCGACGATCGCGACGGACGGGATCCGGTTGCGCAGCCGGCGAGTCCGCTTCGTGTCTCGCGCTGCCTTCATCCCTTTGATCTCGCGGCGCAGCTTCGCCATCCGTTCACGGATCCGACGACGGTCGGTTTCGATCTTGGTTTCGCCGGGTCCGCGGAGTCCCACACCGCCGTTGCTACCGGCACGGCCACCTGCCTGACGGGACATCGACTCACCCCAGCCACGCAGTCGCGGCAACATGTACTCCATCTGCGCGAGGGAGACCTGCGCCTTGCCCTCACGTGAGGTCGCGTGCTGCGCGAAGATGTCGAGGATGAGCGCCGTCCGGTCGATGACCTTGACCTTGACTACCTTCTCCAGCGCTGTGAGCTGAGCAGGAGTGAGTTCGCCATCGCAGATCACGGTATCGGCACCGGTAGCGAGCACGATCTCGCGGAGCTCGTCGGCCTTACCCGAGCCGATATAGGTGGCGGCGTCCGGCTTGTCGCGGCGCTGCACCATCCCCTCGAGCACCTCGGAGCCGGCAGTTTCGGCAAGTGCGGCAAGTTCGGCGAGGCTCGCGTCGGCCTGAGCGGCGGTGCCTCCCGTCCATACGCCGACCAGCACAACTCGTTCGAGGCGAAGCTGTCGATATTCGACTTCGGTGATGTCTTCGAGTTCAGTGGACAGACCCGCAACGCGCCGAAGAGCGCTGCGGTCTTCGAGCTGCATCTCGCCCACCGATGGATCGTCGTGAGCCCAGCCTTCTGGCCCGTCGTATCCGGTGCGATCGGTGTCGTCTGTCGTGTTGCGAGTGCGCGATGTGTTCGTCATACAGGGTCCATCGTCCCACGAAGTCCGATTCGGTGCATTCGAGTTTTTCGGACGACCCCGTGAAGGTACGCGCTCACTCGAGCGAAGACCACCAGTCGTCGCTGATGGTGCCGTGCGCAACGAGCACCGAGGGCCCTCTCAACCAGGCATGCTCGTCCTCGATCCGCACCTCCACTGCACCGCCGGGAATCCGTACCCGGACGACACCGGCGTCGGCCCCGTCGTACCGCAGCGCCGCTGCGGCGGCCGCGACCGTGCCCGTTCCACACGAGCGTGTCTCGCCGACCCCCCGCTCGTGCACGCGCATCTGGACGGCTCCCGATTCGATCGGGGTCAGAAACTCGATGTTGACGCCTTGAGGGAAGAAGCCGGGGTCGTAACCGGGCGACGTGAGGTCGAGTGCGGCGAGGCTCGCGCCCGTGAGATTCGGATCGACACAGGCCAGATGCGGGTTTCCGACGTCGATGCCGATCCCCGGATACACGCGGCCATCGATCGTGGCGGACGACTCGCCGAGCTGTGCAACCCGTCCCATTTCCACGGTGACCTCGCCCCTGACCGCTCCGGCAGAGTGGACCCGCACGGGCTTGCCGCCGGCTCTCGATCCCACGACGAAGCTCTTCCGAGTTTCCAGCCTTTCCGCGGTGAGGTAGTGCGCGAAGACCCGCACCCCGTTGCCGCACATCTCGGCGATCGATCCGTCGGCGTTGCGGTAGTCCATGAACCAGTCGCCGGCGCTCGCCCCGTCGGGGACCGCATCGAGCAGACCCGACTCGACCAACGCTCCGGTGCGCGCTACACGTAAGACGCCGTCGGCTCCGAGACCGCGTCGTCGGTCGCACAGGGCCGTGATGCGGTCGGATGTGAGAGTCAGCCGGGCATCGGGATCGGGAAGGATGACGAAATCGTTCTCGGTGCCGTGACCTTTGCTGAACTCCATGCCGTCAACCTTAGCGAGAGCTTCGCTGTTCTCAGCTCCAGGAGTCGACGACTCGCAGCGCATCGGAGTCGACGACTCACAGTGCTTCGGAGTCGACGACTCGCAGCGCATCGGCAGCCACATTCGGGTCGGCGCCGTCGAACCAGCGGATCCGATGATCGCGGCGAAACCATGAGCGCTGCCGACGGACGTACCGTCGGGTTCCGATGAAGGTCCGTTCCCGCGCATAGTCGAGGTCGCACTTCCCTTCCAGGTACTCGAGGACCTGGGAGTATCCAATCGCACGGGGTGCAGTCACGCCGTCGCGCAGTCCACGCGCGATCAGTGCATGTACCTCGTCGACGAGGCCGAGTTCGAACATGAGATCGGTGCGTTTCTCGATGCGCTCGTCCAGATCCGCCGTGTCGCGGTCGACGCCGAGGATGACCGTGCCCCAGCGTGGATCGCCGACGACCGGCTGTGATGCTGCAAAGGGAAGCCCGGTCAGCTCGACCACTTCCAGCGCACGGACCATGCGCCGCCCGTCCGTGGGCAGGATCGTGGCGGCCGCGGCAGGGTCGGCACGGCGCAAGGCTTCGTGCACTGCGGCCACTCCCCCGTCGGCGAGAACCGCTTCCCATTTCGCGCGGACGTCGGGGTCGGTCGCGGGGAACTGCCAGTCGTCGAGCAGGGACTGCACGTACATCATCGATCCGCCCACGACGATCGGCACCCGGCCCGACGCGAGGATGCGTTCGACGTCGGCGGTGGCGGCCTCCTGGTAGCGCGCGACCGTCGCAGTCTCTGTGACGTCGAGGACATCGAGTTGGTGGTGCGTGATCCCGCGTCGCTCGTCGACCGGAAGTTTCGCGGTGCCGATGTCCATCCCGCGGTACTGCTGCATCGCGTCGATGTTGACGATTTCACCCCCGACGGCCTCAGCGAGGTCCAGCCCGAGATCCGACTTACCCGTTGCGGTCGGACCTACCACGGCGATCGGACGACGATGTCCCGTCTTGCTCATGGACGCCATGCCCCCACGTGGTATCCCACACCGTAGGGTGCCGCGCTGTATTCGATCGTGGCCTCGGACGGAGGCTGGGCGAACGCCGCTGCCAGGACCTGCCATGCAGCACGACCTTCGAGTGCGATGTCCGCGCACAGTCCGGCGTCGAGCGCAGCCAGGATCTGGGGACTACCGGCCGCGAGGGCGTCGCCCAGACTCTGCTCGACTGCAGCAGACCTCTCGTCGAACGCGCCAGGAGCCTTGGATGTCAGGGTTGCAGCGCCGTCGGCGACGATGAGCAGCCCGCGCCGCGTGGCGCCTTCCTCGAGATGCGCTCGCAGTGTCTTGCCCAGCTGTGCGCACGCGCCTGGGTCGGTGTCGCGGGCGAGGACGTGTACCTCGGCGCGAACTTCCCGCGCTGTACGCTCGCGCAGCCATCCGGCGATCAACGCAGGAAGCGGCATGTCGACGTCCGGAGGCCCTGAGGCCGGAACCACTGCGGGACCGAGCTCAACCCGGACGTCGGCACCGAATCCGCGGAAGGTGCCGACGGCGTCGGACGGGACTTCCTCGCTCTCGGTCCCCGTACCCACCACGATCCACTCGTCGACGTCGCCGACCGCACGCGCCGCGGCGAGTACGGCGTGTCGCAACTCGTCGGCCTCGGGGGAATCGAGTCCGACCAATTCGGGCACGAGAAGAGGCGGGGAAGGCACGAACACCGCGGCAATCAACACATCGGCAACGGTAGTCGACCGGACCGGGAACCCCGCAGGCGCGCGACCTGTTTCAATAGGGGGCGGACGTGATCACGGATGCCGTGACCGGACCTGCGGTAAGCGATGCGATCAGGCAGCCGTGCCGCGCGGCAGAGATGAGGTAGCGATGACCGACCCGAACGCACAGGACCCGACGCCCGAGCAGGTGTCCGGCACACCGCCGCGTCCTGGTCCCCCGAAGCCGGGAGGCCCACGCCCCGGCGCGCCGAAGCCCGCCCCGACCGAGTCGGAGCACGCCCCCAAGCCTCATCCGGTCCCTGGACAGACGCATCCGCACGCCCCTGCGGTACCGGCAAGCGACCCGAGCCGGTTCGGACGAGTCGACGATGACGGCACCGCGTGGGTTCTGACCGCCGACGGTGAGCGTTGCATCGGTTCGTGGCAAGCAGGCGACGCCGCCGAAGGCCTCGAGCATTTCGGTCGGCGTTACGACGATCTCGCCACCGAGGTCGCACTGTTGGAGACCCGTCTGACATCGGGCTCCGGTGACGTCAAGAAGACCCGTGCGGCGGCCGAAGCGATCCTCGAGTCGTTGCCGACCGCGGCGGTGATCGGCGACCTGGACGCGCTCTCGGCACGGCTCACGGGTGTGATCGAGGAGTCGGAGAAGGCAGCGGTCGTCCAGAAACAGGAGAAGGAGCAGCACCGCGCGGAATCCACTGCCCGCAAGGAAGCGCTGGCGGCCGAGGCCGAGGAGATCGGCGCCGACTCGACTCATTGGAAGGCCGCAGGCGATCGTCTGCGGGAGATCCTCGACGAGTGGAAGTCGATCCGCGGTGTCGACCGTAAGACCGACGACGTGCTGTGGCGCCGGTATTCGAAGGCACGAGAGGCCTTCAATCGTCGTCGCGGCGCTCACTTCGCCGAACTCGATCGTGAACGTGCCTCCTCGAAGACCAAGAAGGAAGAGCTGGTCGCACGCGCCGAAGCACTGCAGGACTCCACCGACTGGGGCGCCACCGCCGCAGCATTCCGGGATCTGCTTGCTGAGTGGAAGGCATCGGGGCGCGCCCCGCGCGAGGCCGACGACCAGCTGTGGAAGCGCTTCAAGGGCGCACAGGACGTCTTCTTCGCCGCGCGCAACGCCGCATCCGCGGAACGCGACGCCGAGTTCGAGGAGAACGCCCGCGCCAAGGAGACGCTGCTCGAGTCGGCGTCGAGCATCGACCCCGCGGCCGATCTGGAGGCCGCGCGTACCCGGCTTCGCGAACTTCAGGAACAGTGGGAGGCGATCGGCAAGGTTCCCCGCGACCGGATGCACGATCTCGAGGGTCGTCTCCGGGCGATCGAGAAGCGCGTCCGTGAAGCGTCCGACAGCGAGTGGCGTCGGACCGACCCCGAAGCCCTTGCCCGCGCTGCCCAGTTCCGCGAGCGGGTCCAGCAGTTCGAGGAACAAGCGGAGAAGGCACAGGCGAAGGGCCGCACCAAGGATGCCGACGCGGCGCTCGCCCAGGCCGCACAGTGGCGCGAGTGGGCGGAAGCTGCGGAAAGCGCCGTCGGCGAACGCTGACCGCACCTCCGAAACAAAGCGAGCCTCGTTCGTGCCGGCAGGATTTCCGGCCCGGACGGGGCTCGCGTCGTCTGTGAGCGAACTACTTCAGGTGGCCGCCGAACATTCCCCGACGGTCGTCTTCTTCGGCAACACGCCGCAACTCGGCCTCGGCCTCGAGCTGCGCCGATGTACGGGACCAGACCACGCGGACCCAGTGGAAGGTCAGCACCATCACGGCGAGCCAGCCGAGGAACAGGCCGATTCCGGGGCCCGACGCGTCGGAGTCGACCGGAAGCGTCTGGCGTGACCACACCGTGAGCAACCCGAAGATGATCGACACCGCGGAGCCTGCAGCTGCGACCCACGCCAGAAACCATTTGCGAGTCACGAGCGCGAGAATCGAGGCGACCGCGCCGAACACGAGGACGAGCCACGTGAAGATGCGGGACGGAAGTGCGATCGATTCGGCTGTCGCGTCGGACGCGAACGAGAGCACCTCCCACCCATTGGCTGTACCGGCGTGCGGGAGGCTGAACGAGCCGAGCAGCACGAGCACCGCGACGGCAACGAACATCGCGCGAGTCCCCGGGTCGATCTCACCGGCGATCCGGCGTTCCGCCGCCTCCAGATCGGCGCGGGCGCCTCTGAGCCCGTGGTCGCTCAGCCGGTCTGTGTCCCCGTGCCCGCCCCCGTCGATGTTCGGACTGTTCTCGCCCGTGGTCATGCGTTGCATCCCATCTGTGTCGGTAGGGGTTCAGGGGCACCGATGCTCGGCAGGCCGAGGCCCACACCGATCGGTTTCGTCTTGGGCAAGCGCCCCTGTTCGAAGTGGTCGCCCGCGCGGGTGCGGCGGTGAGTGAGGATCGGGGTATCGGCCACGAGATGATGCGGCGCGGCATCACTGACGACGATCGTGACGATATCGCCGGGCCGCACCGCGGTGTCGATGTTGCCTTCGGGCCGGAAATGCACGAGACGTCCGTCCCGTGCGCGACCGCTCATCCGGGCGGTTTCGGCGTTCTTGCGACCTTCACCTGCCGCGACGAGCAGCTCGACCTCGGTACCGACGAGCTTGCAGTTCTCCTCCAGCGTGATGCTCTCCTGCAGCGCGATCAACCGCTCGTACCGTTCCTGCACGACGGCCTTCGGGAGCTGTTCGTCCATCTCGGCGGCGGGTGTGCCGGGGCGCTTGGAATACTGGAACGTGAAAGCGCTGGTGAAGCGAGCTTTCTCGACGACATCGAGGGTGTCCTGGAAGTCCTCTTCGGTCTCACCGGGGAATCCGACGATGATGTCGGTGGTGATGGCCGCGTGCGGCATCGCCGCACGGACTCGCTCGATGATGCCGAGAAACTTCTCCTTGCGGTACGAACGACGCATCGCACGCAGGACCCGGTCGCTACCGGACTGCAGCGGCATATGGAGTTGGGGGCATACGTTGGGCGTCGACGCCATCGCTTCAATGACGTCGTCGGTGAACTCTGCGGGATGCGGCGAGGTGAACCGCACACGCTCGAGACCGTCGATGTCGCCGCACGCGCGGAGCAACGACGCGAACGCGCCGCGGTCGCGAGGCTGTTCCGGGTCGGCGAAGGACCGCCCGTACGAGTTGACGTTCTGCCCGAGCAGTGTCACCTCGAGAACGCCTTCGTCGACGAGTGCCTGCACTTCGGCAAGGATGTCGCCGGGCCGGCGGTCGACCTCTTTGCCACGCAGGGCAGGCACGATGCAGAAAGTGCACGTGTTGTTGCATCCGACCGAGATCGACACCCAGCCCGCATAGGGTGACTCACGCTTGGCAGGGAGTGTCGAGGGGAATGCTTCGAGCGACTCGAGGATCTCGACCTCGGCCTTGCGATTGTGCCGCGCGCGATCGAGGAGAGCAGGGAGATTACCGATGTTGTGTGTACCGAACACGACATCGACCCACGGTGCCTTCTTGACGACGGTGGCGCGATCCTTCTGCGCGAGACACCCCCCGACCGCGATCTGCATGTTCGGGTTCTCGTCCTTGACCGGCCTGAGATGGCTCAGGTTGCCGTACAGCTTGTTGTCGGCGTTCTCGCGCACCGCGCACGTGTTGAAGACGACCAGGTCGGGCGCCGCACCTGCATCGGCGCGGGTGAATCCGGCGTCTTCCAGCAGGCCGGACAAACGCTCCGAATCGTGCACGTTCATCTGGCAGCCGTAGGTGCGGACCTCATAGGTTCGGGCACCTGTGTTCGGGGCAACATCGTCGATCAATGACACGTCTCAGGGTAGCTCACGAGAATAACCGACCGCCCCGGCGGTGACGGTGTCCGCCGCGCCGCACCGATGTCGAGGACGGCTACGGTCGGGCCTCGCCCCACTGCCGCTGTAAAAGTTGAATGTCGATGGGACGAAATGTGGAGGTTCCGGACAGCGACCGCATAGGGTCTTGATCATGACATCAGCGGATGCGGGTTCGGCGAAGCCCTCGGAGGGATCGAGCAGCTCCACTCCGATGATCACGATGACGAACGTGAACAAGCACTTCGGTGCTCTGCACGTCCTCCAGGACATCGATATCGAGGTCCCGAGTGGCCAGGTGGTCATCGTGGTCGGTCCGTCGGGGTCCGGGAAGTCCACCCTGTGCCGGACCATCAACAGGCTCGAGCCGATCGACTCGGGTGAGATCCGGGTCGACGGCAAGGCCCTTCCCGCCGAAGGCAAAGCCTTGGCGGCACTGCGCGCCGACGTCGGCATGGTGTTCCAGTCGTTCAACCTCTTCGCGCACAAGACGATCCTCGAGAATGTAATGCTGGGCCCACTCAAGGTCCGCAAGCAGAAGAAGGAGACCGCACGGGAGAACGCGCTGCGCTTGCTCGACCGCGTGGGCATCGCGAACCAGGCCGACAAGTACCCCGCGCAGTTGTCCGGCGGTCAGCAGCAGCGCGTCGCGATTGCCCGCGCCCTGGCAATGAATCCGAAGGTGATGCTGTTCGACGAGCCCACCTCCGCGCTCGATCCCGAGATGGTCCAGGAGGTTCTCGACGTGATGACCTCACTCGCCAAGGAGGGGATGACGATGGTCGTCGTCACCCACGAGATGGGCTTCGCCCGCAAGGCGGGAGACCGGGTGTTGTTCATGGCCGACGGCCGCATCGTCGAAGACACCGACCCCACCACCTTCTTCACCTCTCCGTCATCCGATCGGGCCAAGGATTTCCTCGGCAAGATCCTGAGCCATTAGCCCTGTTCACGACAGCCCGATCGAACACCACAACCGGAGGTACTCGATGAAAATGTCTCGCTCGATCCGCCTGGGCATCGGCGTGATCGCCGTCGCCCTCGCCGCAACAGCGTGCGGCGGCGACGAATCTCGTAGTGTCACATCCTCGGCCGAGAACGGCAGCCTCGTGGTGGGTATCAAGTTCGACCAGCCCGGACTCGGCCTCCGCAACCCCGACGGCACGTTCAGCGGGTTCGATGTCGAGGTGGCCAAGTACGTGGCCGGCCAGCTCGGCGTGCCCGAGGAGAACATCGAGTTCAAGGAGTCGCCGTCGGCTCAGCGCGAAACTCTTATCCAGAACGGCGAGGTCGACTACATCGTCGCAACCTATTCGATCACCGATTCTCGCAAGGAGAAGGTCGATTTCGCAGGTCCGTACTTCATCGCGGGCCAGTCGCTGCTGGTGCGCGCCGATGACACCGAGATCACCGGCCCGGAATCGCTCAACGGCGGCAAGCGCCTGTGTTCGGTGACGGGGTCGACGCCCGCACAGAACGTCAAGGACACCTATGCGCAGGATGTGCAGCTACAGGAGTTCGACACCTACTCCGCATGTGTCGAAGCTCTGCGGAACGGCGCGGTCGATGCGGTGACCACCGACGACATCATCCTCGCCGGTTACGCAGCCCAGAGTCCCGGCTCGTTCAAGGTGGTCGGTGAACCGTTCACCGAGGAGCGGTACGGCATCGGCCTGGCCAAGGGCGACGACGCTTCGCGAACTGCCATCAACGATGCAATCCAGGAGATGATCGACAGCGGAGCCTGGGCGGAGGCCTTCGAGGCAACCGTCGGCGCGTCCGGATACCCGCTGCCGGAACCGCCGACCGTCGATCGGTACTGATCCGACGCAGCGTTCGAGGTACGAACGGCCGGTTCGTGACGGGTTCACGGACCGGCCGGTTCTGCCCCCCAGTGTCCCGTCCCCTCGATCCCGGAGTTGACCTGTGGATCTGTTCAGCAAGTACGGAAGTCAGCTGCTCGAAGCGTTCTGGACGACGATCCAGCTGACGGTGTTGTCCGCTATCGGTTCGCTGATCCTCGGAACGATCCTCGCGGCCATGCGGGTGTCCCCGATCCCTGTCGCCCGGGCGGTCGGAACGGTGTATGTGACCATCTTCCGAAACACACCACTGACCCTGATCATCATCTTCTGCCTGTTCGGACTGTCACAGACTCTCCAGATCCATCTCGCACCGCAGTCGTCTCCGACATTCTTGGTGGACAACAACTTCCGTCTCGCGGTCCTCGGCTTGACCGTCTACACCGCCGCCTTCGTGTGCGAGTCTCTGCGCTCCGGAATCAACACCGTCCACCTCGGGCAGTCCGAAGCAGGCCGCTCCCTTGGCTTGACGTTCGGCCAGAACCTCCGGTTCATCGTGCTGCCGCAGGCTTTCCGCGCGGTCATCGCACCTCTGGGTTCCGTACTCATCGCCCTCACCAAGAACTCGACAATCGCGTCGGTGATCGGTGTAGCGGAGGCGTCGCTGCTGATGAAGACGATGATCGAGAACGAGGCGGCCATCTTTGTCATCGGTGGGATCTTCGCCGTGGGCTTCGTGATCCTGACCCTCCCGACCGGCCTGCTGTTCGGCTGGCTCAGCAAGCGATTCGAGGTAGCGCGATGAGTTCGGAAGGCACTGTTCTCTACGACGCTCCCGGCCCGAAGGCCCGCGCGCTCTACCGCGTGCTGTCGGTCCTCGTGGGCATCGTTCTCGTCATCATCGCATACGTGGTGTACCGCGCCCTGGATTCGCAAGGGCAGCTCACCGCAGCGAAATGGGACCCGTTCCTCGAGTCGTCGAGCTGGACGACGTACCTGATCCCCGGTATCCGGGGCACGCTGATTGCCGCCGCCCTGTCGATCGTGCTGGCCTTGGTATTGGGGGCGGTTCTGGGCATCGGCCGACTGTCGGAGCATCGTTCCATTCGGATGGTGTCCGGGTTCATCGTCGAGCTGTTCCGCGCGATCCCCGTCCTCATCCTGATGATCTTCGCGTACCAGGTGTTCGCGGAGTATCGACTGTTCAAGTCCGACTACCTTGCGCTCGCCGCGGTCGTGACCGGTCTGACGCTCTACAACGGGTCCGTGATCGCCGAGATCGTGCGCGCAGGCATCAACTCACTCCCGAAGGGCCAGACCGAAGCGGCCTCTGCCATCGGTCTACGCAAGGGCCAGACCATGCGTCTGATTCTCCTGCCGCAGGCCGTGACGGTAATGCTGCCTGCGATCGTGTCGCAGATGGTGATCGCGCTCAAGGACTCGGCACTCGGCTACCTCATCGGCTACGTCGAAGTGGTGCGGTCGGGGCAGCAGCTCGGTGCCTACTTCCAGAACTACCTTCCGTCGCTGCTGGTGGTAGCCGCCATCATGATCATCCTCAACAGCGCTCTGACGCGCTTCGCAACATGGCTCGAGAAGCGGTTGCGGTCCAGCAGGCGCCGGGGTTCGACCACCGACGGTGAGCCGGATGCCCCGGTGCCCGTGACGGCAGTACCCGGGATGGACATCACCGGTCCCCGCTCGGTGAGGTGACGAGCGGATAGTTCAGTCGAGCGGTTCGCCAGTATCGACTTCGAAAGCCGTCACTTCGTCGCGAACCACATCGAAGGCCATCCCCTGCGCGTAGCCGCGACGGGCAAGCATCCCGACGAGGCGTCGAACCAGCTTGTCGCGTTCGGTCGCGATCTCACGCCGGTCGCCCTCCGTGGGCAACGGCGCCTGGGTGCGGAGTTTCTTTCTGACCAGTTCTACGGCCCGTTCGCGTTCTGAATCACTGTCGATCGTGTCGAGGGCATCGGCCGCGTCCTGCTGGTCGATGCCCTTGCGGCGCAACTCCAGTGCTATCGCACGCTTGCCTTTCCCCGAGTACAGGTGCCGAGAGCGCACCCACTGCTGGGCGAAGTCTGCGTCGTCGATCAACCCGACCTCGGTGAGGCGATCGAGGGTGCGCTCGGAGATCTCCGCTGTAAAGCCCTTCTGCTCGAGTTTGGTGGCGAGTTCCGAGCGACTCCGGGCCCTATCGGTGAGGAGCCTCAGACACACATCCTTGGCCTGTGCTTCGGTGCCGCCGCCAGGTTCGGGGCGGGCCCGACGCCGACGGCCACCGGGTGCGGTGCGCGCGTCGTTCTCGGATGGTCCGACATCTTCGGGATCGTCCATGATGAGAACCCTAGACGCGGCCACCGACCGAGTCGGCGGACGTCCCGAGCCAGGCGGTGATGTCCGCGCACACGAGGTCGGCGAGGTCCGTGTAACCTTGCGCACCTGGATGCGCACCATCGCCCCGATCTGCTTCCCTCATCCACGAAGTCGCGCCGAGATTGGATTCGGACTCCGCTGGTTCGACGCGAAGTGTGCCGTTCTGCAAAGTCGTGTCGTTCACACCGAACGACACGATCATCCGGTTGTCGTACTCGCGGGAAAACCTGGCGAGCGCTTCGCTCGGCCAACGCGCCCGCACATCGGAAGACGTGTCGCGCCTGATACCGAGGTTGTAGACCGTGAGGTCGACGGGCAACTCGGCGAGTGCACGCTCCGCGACTCGACCCACCCAACCGCGATGCGCGGGGTCTCCGACCCCCGCGACGAAGGAATCACCGAAGACACACACCCGTAGGGGACGCACCGTCATTCCACAGATGCTGCCAGACGACCGGCGGTGCGCTCAGGGGACGAACACTTCGAGCGGTGCCGCTCCGATGTGGTGCAGACTCGTCGTGCCGATGGTGAAGACGACCCGTCCTCGCCCCGTGTGGATCTCCAGGTATCCGCCCTCCTGAAGACTCGGTGCGAGCCCCCGCGAAGTGTGCGACATGGACGCGGGTACGGATCCCGAGGCACCGGTCTCGAGGTTGTGCCAGTTCACCAACGCGGTCACAGCGCACGTCGGCTTGCCTCCGCTCGCCGTACCGAGGTAGGGCGCGAACGTCATCGACACCAGCGCGGTGGCGGGACGATCGTGAGGTGATCGGATGGAGGTGGTGATCTGGCCGGCGCAAAGCGGATCATTGCCCTCGCCGAGGGTGTAGGTGTGGCCGGGGACGATCAGGTACTCGGTGTGGTCGGCGGCTGCAGTGCCGGTGGCACCGAACATGGCGGCGGCGCCCAGCCCGGCCAGCACCGCAATCCTTGCTGAAAGTCGTGTGGTCACAAGGCGTGACACTACTTTTCGAGACCGACCACCGCAGAGCTTGTCCGAACTGTCAGGGTTGCCCGGCCACGCCCTTGTATCGGATATGGACGGAGGCACAGACCCGCGGGGTCTGTGCCTCCGTCGATGTTCGAGTCTGCGACTAGAAGTCGGCTTCCGCCTCGGCTTCGGGATCGGTCAGAACTGCACCGATGCCGAGCTTCTCCTTGATCTTCTTCTCGATCTCGTCGCGTATGTCGGTGTTCTCGAGCAAGAACTTGCGGGCGTTTTCCTTACCCTGACCGAGCTGATCGCCTTCGTACGTGTACCAGGAGCCGGACTTTCGGATGAAGCCCTGATCGACACCCATGTCGATCAGCGAGCCCTCCTTGCTGATGCCCTGCCCGTACAGAATGTCGAACTCTGCCTGCTTGAACGGCGGCGACACCTTGTTCTTGACGACCTTGACGCGGGTGCGGTTACCGACCGCGTCGCCGCCGTCCTTGAGCGTCTCGATGCGCCGGACGTCCAACCGAACGGAGGCGTAGAACTTCAAAGCCTTTCCGCCCGTGGTCGTTTCAGGAGAATTGTGCACCATCACGCCGTCAACGAAGTAGTTGTGATTGCCCTCGACCTCGATGTCGAAACGATGCATCGAACGAGTCTCGGGCTTGACGTGGACATCGAGCACCCGTGCAGGAACCAGATGTTGTGTGGGGTCGACGAACTGCGGCGTCACCGCGCCGAGACCGCGGAACCGCGGCAGGAGCTTGTACTCCATCGACGGGGCCATGTACGGCGCCACGATCTCCTGGAACTTCGCGCTCGCTTCAGTGGTGAACGTGAGAACCGCGACTCCGCGGGCACCCGCATGCCGCAACTTCACGTCGAGACCGTGAGTGTCGCGCAGGTAGTCTCGCACCCGTTCGCGGGAACCCACACTGAACGCCTCGACACAGATTTCGATGCGGCCGCTCCCACCCGCGGTCCGTTGCTGCAGCCCCTGCGACCGCACGCTGAAGGAGCCGTCGTCCATGTACCAGACGGCCAGCGACAGCGGCGTGAGCGCCTTGAGGTACTCCTCTGACAGGAACTTCTTGCCGTCGCCCAGGTAGACCGCGCGTTGAAGCTCGGCGAGCTCGGGCAACGGGGTGAAGTCGACGAACTTGGCGCCCTTGTCGTTGGTGCGCACAGAATGACCGATGTTACCGAGCAGTCCGGACTTCCAGTCGAGGTACTCGTGCTGCTGCGCACCGTGACCCATCCGAAAGCGAACACCGTTGCGGTCTCGACGGTTCGGCGACAGGTTGCCGTCGCCCATCAGCGAGCCGAGGACGACCTCGAACTGCTGGTCACTCAGCCGGTGCGGCTCCATAGCGAGCACGCGGTCGCCCGCAATGATTTCACCCGCGTGGGCCCAGCCTCCGGGCGTGCGGATGAGGTGGTTCGGCGTCGCGGCGAACTGGGAACGACCGTTGCCACCGGACTTCTCGACGGTGAACTGCAGGAAATGATCGGCCGGACCGTTGTCGAACCAGTTGACGATGCGACGGGGAACGATCTTGTCGGTGGCGGGGTCATAGGACATGACCTCGACATCCAGCTTCTGATTGACGATCTTGCCGATCTTCTCGGTCGTGCCGTCGGCCAACTGCACCCTCGTGGAGTAGTTGAAGCAGCCGAACATGACTCCGATCTTCTCTCGGAGCTGGTTGATGAAGATTGCGGTGGTGCCGGAGTTGTTGAGCGCACCCGTCATCTTGCGGAGTGCCTGGCTCATCAGGCGAGCTTGGAGTCCGACGTGGCTGTCGCCCATCTCCCCTTCGATCTCGGCGCGGGGCACAAGGGCTGCGACCGAGTCGATGACGAGGATGTCGAGCGCGCCGGAGCGGATCAGCATGTCGGCGATCTCGAGCGCCTGCTCGCCGGTGTCCGGCTGCGACACGAGCAGGGCGTCGGTGTCGACACCGAGTTTGCGCGCATATTCCGGGTCGAGGGCGTGTTCCGCGTCGATGAACGCGGCGATGCCGCCTGCGGCCTGAGCGTTGGCCACCGCATGGAGTGCCACCGTGGTCTTACCCGAGGATTCCGGCCCGTAGATCTCGACGACTCGGCCGCGAGGCAGGCCGCCGATACCGAGCGCCACGTCGAGCGCGATCGACCCGGTCGGGATCACTGCAATGGGGGGACGCGCATCCTCACCCAGGCGCATCACGGAGCCCTTGCCGAAATTCTTGTCGATCTGCGCCAGGGCAAGCTCGAGCGCCTTTTCGCGATCGTGTGCCTGTGCTGCCATCTTGGTCCCCTTCATCGTGTCCCGTCCTGATTGTCGACGACGCTACAACCGGGCACCGACATCTTTCGCTGCCATGACCGCGGACTCGCCGAAGCTGTGGATGAATTCGCCGCCTGTGAACAGACGCCCTTCACCATCGAACATACCCAGCATAGGGGAACATCTGTTCGAATTCATGCAAATGTGTTCGATCAACGTCGCACGGCGGGCACGTCGAACTCCTCACACAGCGCCCGCCATACCTCGCGAGGCTCCTGACCTGCTTCGATCGCTTGCTCCGCGGTCCGTCCACCCAGCTCGAGCAGAATGTGGTCACGCAGAAGGGCATCGCCGTACACCTGTCCGAATTCGTCTCGGACCATCTCGTGGAACTCTGTCAATCGCACGACACCACCGTAACGGCCGAACCGAATCCCCCGCAGCGACGATCCGATCAGCGAACTGCACCCACACACACCGCGATCGGGTCCTCGACGTCGGTCGCTGTCGCGGCGGCGCGCCTGGCCGCCTCTGTGAACCTCGGCTCGGCCAGGATCTCCGCAACCGCATCCCGCACCGACGCAGCGTCGAGGGGCCGGACCACCACTGCACTCCCCTGTCGCGCAGCCCTGTTCGCGAGTTCCCACTGATCGCCTCCGCCCGGCACGATCACCGCGGGCACCCCCGCACTCAAGGCCTTCGCGAGCATTCCGTGGCCGCCGCCACAGACAACGACATCGACGTCACGAAGAAGGACATCCTGACGCCCCTGCCCTGCCACCGCCCATTCCGGGAGCACATTTCCGGGCGGGTCGAGCATCGTGGCCGCGACACGCATCCCCAGCCCGTCGAGGCCCTCGCACACCGCATCGAGCATCCCCGCGACCCCGGTAGCTGCCGTCGACGGCGCCACCATCACGAGAGGCCCGTCCCCCGGAGGCGGTTCGAGGACCGTGCCGGTCGGCTCCCAGTGCAGCGCTCCGACGACGTGAGCGTTCGACGGCCAATCCGGTCTCGGTACCTCGAGAGCGGGCACTGTTGCGACGAGCCTCGCCTGCGGACCAGGATCTCGCGCAGGGAGACCGATCCCCACGCGTGCGGCGGAACGTTCATGTTCCCCCTGCCGTAAGGATCGCGCTGTGAGGCGGCGTAACAGGGCGTCACGCGCCCGACCGCCAAGGCCTGTCCCGGGCTCGAGTCCACTGCCGATCGGAGGCAGACCGCGCGACGGCAGATACAGCGGGTGGGGAGACAACTCGACCCACGGAATTCCGAGCCGCTCGGCGGCCATACCGCCACCCGCGGTGATGACATCCGAGACGACGAGATCAGGCAGAAGCGCGCTGAGACCGGGGAGCAGAAGAGTCGCGATGTGCGCGGCCCGCGCGTGAATCTTCGCACCCGCATCGCCGTCGTCGTCGTCGCCCCTCGGCGTCAGTCCGTCGAGCGGGGCCACCGTCACGCCGGGTACATCGACGCCGAACCAACGCTCGCCGGTGAAGAGCACCGCTTCATGACCGGCATCGACGAACCGCCTGCTCAGCGCAATGGCCGGAATCGCGTGTCCCGCATCGGGCCCGGCCACCAATGCCACTCGCATCGGCCCAGACTGCCACAGATCGTGATCGCCGCAGCACACCGGTCACCGCGCACGCAGGCGCCGACTCCAGGTCTAGCCGGCGAACGTGTACAGATCGAAGCCCACGGCGCGGGCCGCCGGGAACCCGGGCAGCGGCCCCGTAGCCATCTCGACCTGTGCTCGGGCCTGTTCCAGGACGTCTGTGTCGGAGAGGGCCTCGAGATACCGACGGTGCGCGGCGAGCGAGTCCACCGCTACGTCGACCGTGTCGGTGACATCGACTGCGTGGGACGCGCCCGGAGTATTGACCGCTGCCCACCGCACTCCGGACCACGGCGCGAACCCTTGCTCCACGCCGAGTTCCGGAAAGATCCATTCGTTGGCGGCATCGGAGACGGCATCGAGCACACACAGCCCCAACGCACGATGGTCGGCGCTGTTCAGTGCGCCCGGGAACCACGTGAGGCCGAAATTCGCGGTCACCACCATCTCGGGCCGGTGCCTCCTGATCGCTCCTGCCACGTCACGCCGCAAGTCCGGTCCCGCGACGAGGCGCCCGTCCGGGTGGCCGAGGAACTCGACGGTCTCGACGCCGACGATCGCCGCTGATGCCCGCTCCTCTTCCTCCCGGAGCGGACCGCACTCTGCGGGCGGCAAGCTTGCTATCCCGGCCTCACCACTGGTGGCAAGAACATACCGGATGTCTTTGCCCTGCCGAGTCCACCGGGCCACCGCCGCAGCCGCGCCGTACTCGATGTCGTCGGGATGAGCAACGACGACGATTCCCCTCGTCCAGTCCTCCGGCACAGGTTCCATGCGTCCACTATGCGGTCTCGCTCAGACCCGCGTGATGTCGTCGCGCCGATTTCCTCCGGAGATGGCTTTGTACAGCATGTAACCGCCGAATGCGATCGCACCCAGCACCAGGATCCCGAACAGGTGGTCGAACACTGCGCCGATCACCGCAAGCCCGATCCATACCAGCACCACTACTCCGACAATCTTCCAGAACATCGTCTTCTCCCGCCTCGTGCCTGAGCACGTTCCGTGTCGTACTCACACGATCCTGACACGACACCGTTGAGAAAACACCAGCTCAGAGCATAGATCAGGGAAAAATCAGGGGATACCCGCAGAAGCCGGGGAGACCACTCGGGGTCGGCGTTCACCCAGGGTGGTGGTGCGGAGGTCTCCGCACCCGCCTACGCTCGACGGGTTTGGTCCTCAAATTCGGAAGTCGACTGTCGGAAGCTGAGTGAACGTGTCCCCGAGCCGCCTGACCCCCGCCCGCGATCTGGCGCAGATCGCGGTATTCGCCGCCCTCATCATCGCTCTCGGCCTGCCAGGCCAGATCACGATCGGTTCCTCGGGCGTCCCGATCACCCTGCAGACCCTCGGCGTCATGCTCGCCGGTGCTCTGCTCGGCGCGCGTAAGGGCATGCTGTCGGTCTCGACCGTGATCCTTCTCGGGCTTGCGCTTCCGGTACTCGCAGGGGGACGGACCACACTCACCTCGCTCGCCGGCCCTACGGCAGGCTTCCTGCTCGGCTGGATTCCGGCAGTTGCGGTGATCGGGTGGCTCAGCGCGCGCATGCTTCCCCGCTATCGTGTCCTCCCGGGTATCGCGGCGAATGTACTCGGCGGCATTGTGGTGCTGTACGCGTTCGGAATTGCCGGCATGGTGCTGCGAACCGATCTGACCGTGTGGGCCGCTCTCGCAGCCAACGTCGCGTTCCTTCCTGGCGACCTGTTCAAGGCCGTCGTTGCCGCCGCAGTGGCCGCCCAGGTGCATCGGGCCTATCCCGCCCTGCTCATGTCCCCGATCAGACACGCGCCCAACGCCGACCCCGCGCACTGAACGCTGCACCACACGATGAGCGAGATTCGTTTCCAGCAGGTCCGCCACGCCTATGGTGAGCGTGCGGTCCTCGACGACGTGAACGTCGTCCTGACCGAACCCCGCATCGGCATCGTCGGCGCGAACGGCAGCGGCAAGTCGACACTCGCACGCATGATCAACGGGTTGGTCGTCCCCACTTCCGGTTCGGTGACCGTCGACGGACTCGACACCGGCCGCAAAGGGCGCGAGGTCCGTAAACGCGTCGGATTCGTCTTCACCGACCCGGATCACCAGATCGTGATGCCGACAGTCGCAGAGGACGTCGCATTCTCCCTGCGCCGCAGCTCCCTCGGTAAAGCCGAGCGCAACGAGCGAGTCCGGCAGGTGCTCGACGACTTCGGTCTCGCCGCGCATCATGACCACCCGAGTCACCTCCTGTCCGGGGGGCAGAAACAGTTGCTCGCGCTCGCCGCGATCATGGTCACCGACCCGCAGATCCTGGTCGCGGACGAACCGACCACTCTCCTCGACCTACGCAACACCAAACTGATCGCCCGGACTTTCTCGAACCTCCGACAGCAGCTGATCGTCGTGACCCACCAGCTCGATCTGCTCGGCGACTTCGATCGGGTACTCGTCGTCGATGCCGGACGCATCGTTGCCGACGATGCACCGGGTCCGGCGATCAGGTTCTACCGGGACCTCATCGGGTGAGCATCGTCGGCCTGCACCACCCTGGGCACTCCCCGCTGCACCGCTTGCCTGCCGGAGCCAAGCTCATTGTCGTGTCACTGACGATCGTTGTCATGACGCTGTGGATCCGGCAGCCGTGGCAGGTCCTGCCCTGTGCGGTCGCCGTGGCAGGTGCCTACACCCTCGCCCGGATCCCGGTACGGCTCGCCACAACGCAATTGCGACCGCTGCTGTGGATGCTCGCGATCATCGCGGTTTTCCAGATGATCGTGGCGGGATGGGAACGCGCCGTCGTGATCTGTGGATCGCTGTTTCTGGCGATTGCTCTCGCCCTGCTGATCACACTGACCACCCGCATGACGGACATGCTCGACGCGATCGTTGCGGCTGTGCGGCCGCTTCGGCGGGTGGGAGTGGACCCGGACCGCGTGGGACTCGTGCTCGTGATGACGATCCGTTGCATTCCGCTGTTGGGATCGATGGTCGCGCGTGTCACCGAGGCTCGTAAAGCACGCGGGCTGGGCTTCTCATTGCGGGCTCTGGTCGTGCCCGTCGTAGTGGGCGCGCTCATGACCGCAGAGGCGATGGGAGAGGCGCTCGCGGCACGCGGTGTCGACGACTGACAGGGTCGACGACTGACAGCTGTACGCGGCCGTTTCTCGCCGACGCAATAGCGGTTCAGTGTCGGTGGCGTTCCTGGATCTGCTCGATCTCACGCCAGGACTGCGCCCAGCTCTCCAGCCGTTCCGACGCATCGATGAGTTCGGTCCGCTGCCGGTCGAGGAACGCCATCGACCGTGTACCTTCGGGCGCTGCGGCGAGTTTCGCAGCAGCGGAGACGAGCTGTTCGTATTGGTCGACGCCCGAGTCGAGCCGCTGCCCCGCCGCCATGATGGCAGGACCCAGGTGAACGCCTGCCGCCTCGCTGGCTCGGGCAGCCGATTCGAGCGCCACGATGTCCTCGACGACGCTGTCGAGCGCCGACGACGCCGACCGGGCGGCCTCTCCGATCTCCTCGAGGTCGTCACCCGCCACTGCACCGGACTTGGAGACGACGGCGAGTAATCGCTCGAGGCCCTGCTCGTTACTCGACAGCCGTTGCATTGCAGCTCGGGCCACCGATCCGGTCGGCGGCAAGGACCTGCGCGCCGGAGCGGCGGGTGGGAGTGGAACCGCGTCGAGACGACGGAAGGTGCGCAACGCAAAGATCGCCGGTACCGCGAACACGGCGGTTGCACCGCCGGTAGCGACCACCGTCCACTCGGGCGCCGACGCCGCGACCAGAGTTGCAGTGCCGATACCCCACGTTCCGGCGGTCATACCGAAGAATCCGGCACGACGACGTGCACGGCGCTTCTTTCGTCGAAGTTTCGCCGCCGGATCACGCCATCGGCGCGCGACGTCCACCGCAGCGTCGGTCACCTCCCTGAGCGCGGCGACGGCCGGACCGGGCGTCATTCCGGTCCGGCCGTCGTCGGGTGTGCTCATGGTTGTCGAGTTCCGCTCGATGGAGGTTGCGCGACTACTGGGACCCTGCAGAGCCAGCAGCGTTCGGAGGTTCCTTTGCAGTATTGACGGCGGGATTCGCCGGTGCGCCGCCCGGCAGTGCGTCGCCCTTCATCGAAGCACGGATCTGTTCGAGACGGCTGTGACCGGCCATCTGAACAGTGGCCTGCTGCACTTCGAGCATGCGTCCCTGTACCGAGTTCTGGGCGAGCTCGGCCGAGCCGAGTGCGGTGGCGTAGCGCTGCTCGATCTTCTCGCGCACGGCATCCAGGCTCGGCGTGGTGCCCGGAGCTGAGAGTGTCGAGTCCATGGACCGCAGCGATTCGCTGACGCGTTCTTGCATCTTGGCCTGCTCAAGCTGGCTGAGCAGCTTGGTGCGCTCGGCCACCTTCTGCTGTAGCGCCATGGCGTTCTGCTCGACGGCCTTCTTGGCCTGAGCCGCCGCTTGCAGCGACTGGTCGTGCAGGACCTTCAGATCCTCGACCGACTGTTCGGCGGTGACAAGCTGCGCGGCGAACGCCTCGGCTGCATTCGTGTACTGGATCGCCTTCTCCGTGTCGCCGGCGTTGCTGGCCTGGTCGGCCATCATAACGGCTTGACGAGCGCTCGCATTGAGCTTCTCGACCTCGTCCAGCTGCCGGTTCAGCTTCATCTCCAGCTGGCGCTGGTTGCCGATCACTGATGCTGCCTGCTGCGACAACGCCTGGTGCTGACGCTGCGCATCCTCGATCGCCTGCTGAATCTGAACCTTCGGATCGGCCTTCTCATCGATCTTGGAGTTGAAGAGCGCCATGAGGTACTTCCAACCCTTGACGAACGGATTAGCCATGGGTGTGATCCCGCCTCCATCTGTACGCCGCGCCGAACGCGACCCGGTGCGCGACCCTCGCACACCGGTTCCGGTTCGCCGTGCCGGTCACCTTCGACTCGACCGATCCGGCGATCCCACCTGGCGACTCGAGCCACCCCCCGGGACGGTGACCCACGCTGTGTCGCTTTCGTCCGTATTCGGCGAGGCCGACACGGTCGCGATCCATGTTATGCCGCAGCGAGCGCCCGTGCCGCCGGTGCCGGAATCACCACGCGAGTCTCCTGCGTGATGAGCGACTCCTGGGCAAGCAGCGAGTCCGAGTTCAGAAGGGCTGCGTCGACTGTTTCGACACCCGACTCGGGGTGCGCCGCGTCCGGGCCTGCGTAGCCACCCGGCATCATCACGTCCGCGCCGGTACCCTGCAGAGCCCGGTCGGCAAGCGACTCACTGACGTCGAAAAGCACATCGGACAGGGGCACGTCGAGTGCGTCGCAGATCGCGGCGAGCAGTTCGCTCGATGCTTCCTTCCGCCCTCGTTCGACCTCCGAGAGGTAACCGAGACTGACCCTGGCGCTGCTGGAGACTTCACGCAGGGTGCGGCTCTGCGAAACACGGGTGCGCCGAAGGCTGTCACCGAGTGCCTCACGCAACAACAGCGCCATCGCATCCTCCTTCGTCCGTCGTGCCTATACCTCGACAACGCGCGACACGGTCGCGAGGTTCCCGGGCATCCACCGGACTTCGAATACCGCGGTGCACAGACATTACAACGCCGCCTGGGAACCCCAGCGCGTGAGTAGCCATACCTTCTGGTGAGCAAACATGAACATGCCCAGTTCGCTTCGTCATCAGGCAGCTCACGTCGCAGTGTCCTCGGCCGGAGCATGACGTGCTCTCACGCGGGATCACCGTTCAGGTGCTCCTGTTCGGCGCGACGTACTCCGGCGCGCAGCCTCGCCGCCTGGACGACGTAATCGAGCCCGGTGACGACCGTGAGCACTACCGCCAGCACGATCAAAGCCATAGCGAACGGTGCCACGACGTCGGGCAGCGGAAGCAGATACACGCCGATCGCGACGGTCTGTACCAACGTTTTGAGTTTGCCGCCACGACTGGCGGGTATCACTGCGTGCCGTAGTACTGCGAAGCGCAGTGCGGTGATACCGAGCTCGCGCACGGCGATGATGCCGGTTATCCACCACGACAGATCTCCGAGCAGCGACAGCCCGACCAGGGCGGCCCCGATGAGCGCCTTGTCCGCGATCGGATCGGCCATTTTGCCGAAGTCCGTGACGAGCCCGAGCCTGCGGGCGAGCTGACCGTCGATACGGTCGGTGATCGCGGCGATCGCGAAGACCGCTGCTGCCGCGAGCCGCCAGAGAGTCTCCTGCCCATCGCCGATGAACAAGAAGACGAGGAACACCGGTACCAGTGCAATGCGCAGCACCGTGAGTATGTTGGCGATATTCCACAGCGGGACCGGGTCGTGCGCGGAACCGGCATTCGGTCCCGGTGCGGCGCCGCTCCCGCCCGATGCGGCAACGGACTGGCGGGGCGTGCTCATGCGCCCACAATATCGGTACATTCACGCGCTACTGTTCACCGCATGACTTCACCGGCCCACGAACAGGACACGAACGACCGGATTGTCGTGCGGCGCGCCCGAACCTCCGACGTGCCGGGAATAAAACAGCTGATCGACATCTACGCCGGGAAGATTCTTCTCGAAAAGAATCTCGTGACCTTGTACGAATCCGTTCAGGAGTTCTGGATCGCCGAACTCGGAGGCAAACTGGTCGGGTGCGGGGCCCTCCACGTTCTGTGGTCGGACCTCGGCGAGATTCGCACCATCGCGGTAGACCCCCAGGTCACAGGACGCGGCACAGGGCACCTCATCGTCTCGCGCTTGATCGAGGTCGCGCGTGAACTCGAACTCGAACGGCTTTTCGTCCTGACTTTCGAGGTCTCGTTCTTCGCACGCCACGGGTTCGCGGAGATCGACGGAACGCCGGTGACCTCCGAGGTCTTCGCAGAGATGTGCCGGTCGTACGATACGGGCGTTGCGGAATTCCTGGACTTGAGCTACGTGAAGCCCAACACGCTCGGCAACACCCGGATGTTGCTCACCCTGTGAGTTCAGCTCCCGCGATCCGAGAATCCCGAACGCTCGATCCTGTACGGAAGTGAGAACCCATGGCCCTGTTCGCTGTCGAATACACCTACTCCGATGCCACCACCGCAGCCCGCGACGAGCACCGCCCGAAGCACCGTGCCTGGCTCGGAGATCTGGTCGAGAAAGGCACGGTGCGGGCGACTGGGCCGTGGGCCGACGGTTCCGGCGCGCTGATCCTCATCGACGTCGCCGACGAGGCATCAGCGCACGACCTGATGGCGCAGGATCCGTTCGCTCAGCTGACGCTGATCGACGCCGTCCGGATCACCGGCTGGAATCCGGTGATGGGTGTGTTCAACGACTGAGACCCTTCGCCCCGGTCGTGTTGTCACCGGGCTCGTCGTCCTGCCTCTTGTCGTCGTTTCGAGACTTGATCAAGCTCGCGACCGTGGTGACGATGAGCACCCCGACGATCACGATCAGCGACACTGCAGTCGAGATCTCCGGGACCATCACGTGTTCGCCACCGTTGATGAATCCGAGTGTGTTCTCGTGCAGCGCGTGGAGGATCAGCTTGACGCCGATGAAGCCGAGAATCACCGATAGGCCGTACGAGAGAAAGACAAGGCGCTCGAGCAAACCACCGATGAGGAAGAACAGCTGACGTAGCCCCATCAGAGCGAAGGCGTTGGCAGTGAACACCAGGTACGGCTCGCTGGTCAGTCCGTAGATCGCGGGGATCGAATCGAGCGCGAAGAGGATGTCGGTGAAGCCGATCGCGAGCAACGCGAGCAGCATCGGGGTGACCATCTTCTTGCCGTCGATGCGGGTAACCAGCTTGTCGCCGTCGTATTCGTCGTGGACCGGCAGGAACTTGCGGGCGAGAACGACCATCTTGTTCTCGGACACACTCTCGGTTTCATCGCCGTGGTCGCGGATGAGCTTGACGGCCGTGTAGATCAGGAAGAATCCGAACAGGTAGAACACCCAGCTGTAGGCGTTGATCGCGGCTGCTCCGACCGCGATGAAGATGCCGCGCATCACCAGCGCCAGCACGATCCCGATCGTGAGGACCTTCTGCTGAAATTCACGCGGTACCGCGAAGGTCGCCATGAGGATGACGAAGACGAAGAGGTTGTCGACCGACAGCGCCTTCTCGGTGATGTAGCCGGCGAAGTACTCGCCGCCGTACGTCGGCCCCCACACCAAGAACACGACGACACCGAAGACGATCGCGATGGCGATGAACACCGCGGACCAGAAACCGGATTCCCGCAGGGTCGGCGCGTGTGGTTTGCGGACGTGAGCGAAGAAATCGAAGACGAACAGCCCGATGATCACTGCGATCGTGATCAACCAGGTCGTCAATGTGACGTGCATATGCACCTCGGCCTTCCGGTAGGTATGCGTACCTGCCGGAGGTCTCTCCCGCCCGGGAACGAATCCCGGACCGGCAGTCCCGGAGCGACAGCGGTGCCGAACGTGTTGACGAGACTGCCGCGAATAAGGGGATACTCCCCTCCACAGCTGTCACGATTGTGCCACATCTTCTACGCGGCGCACGCCGCGACACGTCACATGCCGCCGGCGTCACCTTCGGCCGCATCGCCACCGCCCCGGATCGAATAGAGCAGACCGTCGAGTTCATCCGGCTTGACGAGTACCTCACGAGCCTTGCTTCCTTCGCTCGGTCCCACCACGCCTCGGGTCTCCATGAGATCCATCAAACGGCCGGCCTTCGCGAACCCGACGCGGAGTTTGCGCTGCAGCATCGAGGTCGATCCGAACTGACTCGTGACCACGAGTTCGACCGCCTGCAGGAACACATCGAGGTCGTCGCCGATGTCGGGATCGACATCCTTCTTCTCGCCGGCCTTCGGAACCGTGACGCCCTCGTTGTACTCGGGCTCGGCCTGGGTTTTCGAGAACTCGACCACCGCCGAGATCTCCTCGTCGGTGATGAACGCGCCCTGCATACGGATCGGTTTGCCTGCACCCATCGGCAGGAAGAGTCCGTCGCCCATACCGATGAGCTTCTCGGCGCCGGGCTGATCGAGGATGACCCTCGAGTCGGTCAGCGAGCTCGTCGCGAACGCGAGTCGTGAGGGCACGTTCGTCTTGATCAGGCCGGTCACGACGTCGACGGATGGCCGCTGGGTGGCCAGCACGAGGTGGATACCGGCGGCACGAGCCTTCTGAGTGATCCGCACGATCGCGTCCTCGACGTCGCGCGGCGCGGTCATCATGAGGTCCGCGAGCTCGTCGACAATGGCCAGAATGTACGGATACGGGCGGTAGACACGCTCACTGCCCAGCGGCGCGGTGATCTCACCCGACTTCACCTTCGCATTGAAGTCGTCGATGTGCCGTACCCGGTTGGCCTGCATGTCCTGGTAGCGCTGCTCCATCTCTTCGACAAGCCACGCCAGGGCGGCTGCAGCCTTCTTCGGCTGCGTGATGATCGGTGTGATCAGGTGTGGAATACCCTCGTACGGCGTCAGTTCGACCATCTTCGGGTCGATGAGGATCATTCGCACTTCTTCCGGTGTCGCACGAATGAGCAGCGACACCAGCATGGAGTTGACGAAACTGGACTTTCCGGAGCCGGTGGAACCTGCCACAAGGAGGTGCGGCATCTTCGCAAGGTTTGCGGAGACGAAGTCGCCTTCGATGTCCTTGCCCAGACCGATGACGAGCGGATGGTGATCGCGCCGAGTGGAGGCAGCCCCCAGCACGTCGGACAGGCGTACGAGTTCGCGATCGGAATTGGGTACCTCGATGCCGACCGCGGACTTCCCGGGAATCGGTGCGAGCAACCGGACGTTGTCGGTCGCGACTGCGTACGCGATGTTGCGTGCGAGGGCAGTGATCTTCTCGACCTTCACACCGGGCCCGAGTTCGACCTCGTATCGCGTGACGGTCGGGCCTCGGGTGAAACCGGTGACCGCCGCGTCGATCTTGAACTGCTCCAGGACCTCGGTGATCGCCTCGATCATCTGATCGTTGGCCGCCGAGCGAGTCTTGGGCGGGTCACCCTCCATCAACAGGGACAGGGACGGGAGTGTGTAGTCGCCCTCGACGACCCGGTCCGGAACGAGGGGCTCCATGACGTCGGAAGCGGGCTCCGGCGGGGCGGGCGTCGGCACCACCGCCGCGGCTGTGGACGCCTTCGGCTTGGCGCGGGCTCGCGGTTTCGGAGCTTCCGGCTCCGGTTCCGGCTCGGGCGCCGTCGACGTGTCCGGCTCGTCCCACAGCGGCAGGACCTCGGTGCGTGCGTCGCCGTCGAACTCGTCGGTCGGGTAGTTCTCGCTGGGGGTCCGACGACGGCGCGACCGCGGTTTCTCGGTGTCGTCCTCGTGGAGCAAGGGATTGAGATGGTCTGAGTAGCCGTCGTGCTCGGGGTCGTATGCGCCGTACTCGTCGTAATGCCCGTACCCGTCGTCATCGCGGTAGGGCAGGCCGAAGAAATCGCGGAAGAGTTCGGGTAGTTCACGGATCGTGGTGCCGGTGATCAGCAGGATCCCGAAACCCATGGCCATCAACATCAACGGTACCGACAACCACACCGTCAGGCCGGCGGTGACCGGACCGCCGACGGCTGCACCCACGAAGCCCGCGCCCTCCGAGCGCCCGTCGGCGTCGGTGGGTGAGCCGGACGCGATGTGCCAGAGTCCCAGCGCAGGGAGCGCGACGAGCAGCGACCCGAGTACCAGGCGTGGGCGAGCTTCGGGCCAGGGTTCGGTCCGCATGAGAACCACCGCCACACCGACGGCGACGAGAGGTAATACGGCACTCGCCCCGCCCGTGACCGCCCGTACTCCGGTTTCGATCCATTCACCGACCGGTCCGCCTACGCCGAACCACACGGAACCTGCGACAACCACCGCGAACGCGACGAGACCGAGTGCGATTCCGTCACGACGGTGACCATGTTCGATATCGGTCGCACGTCCCATCGTCCGCGTGGTGGCACCGAGTCCACGGGCGATCATGAACCAGGTGGCACCGACGCTCTTGCCGATCGCTGTGAGCAGTCCTCCCGATGCTCGGCGAGGTGGCGCGGCGGAACCTCCCCTCGGGCGCCTCGCGGGGGTTCGACGCGCCGCGGACGAGGCACGCGCACCGGAAGCCTGAGGCTGACGTTTGCCGGGCGACTTGGAACTCGAGGATTTCGCGGCCGGTTTCCTCGGCGCCGATTTCTTCGCAGTCGATCCCTTCGCGGAACGCGCGGCGGGTGTTCTCGCAGACGAGGTCGATCTGGTGGCGGCAGCCTCCGCTCGACCGGATGAGGTCGACGCGCGCGTACCCGACCGCGACCGAGAGGTCGCAGCGGACGATGCGCGGCTACCCGACTTTCCTGCCATATCCGCCAGGGTAGCCGCATGGGCCACTGGCGAACCATCAGCAACACGGGGCCCACACGGCGGCACTGGTCACAGCACGGAACCGGAAGGTTACTCCCCGGCGGCGATACGTGCTGCTCAGAGCCCCCTTCTCGAACCTGCGAGCTCAGCGATATCCACCTCGGCCCCCTCTTGTTCGAGGCGCACCTCGTCGCGCCCGAACGCGTGAAGAAGCAATTCGGACGGCCGTCCGCTCAATACGACGGTGCGCGGCCCTCGCTTGCGCACGGTCACTCGCTCACCGCCCGGGCGCTCGAACACGACGGTGATGTCGCTGCCTCCGTAGCTTGTGCGACCGATGGTCCGCGCATACTTCCAGAGTTGATCCTCATCGTCCGCAGGCAGGGGACGCGGTTCCCATCCCGGAACGCTCCGTCGCACGTCCTCGTGGTGCACGAACATCTCGGTGGCATTCGCCACCGAGTCGACGAGATATAGGGGCGACCATTTGGGAGGCCCGGAATCGATGTCGGCGAGCAGGTGCGCCCACTGACGGTCGGTCACCTCGCGGCGGACCTTCTCTGTGTGCGCTGCGAACGCCGGGATCATGATTCCGGGCATCGTATCGATGCGGCGTTCGCGCACCAGCAGATGCGCCGCGAGGTCGCGTGTCGTCCAGTCACCACAAAGCGTCCGGGCTTCCGGACCGACCTCCGACATCGTCTTGACCAAGGCGTGCCGTTCACGTCGAGCAAGGCTCATTCCGCCACTCTAACGAGCAACTCGCCCGACGGCACCACCGATCCCGGCGTGTGTCTCAGGAGACCGCGATGACCGTGGGAACGATCATCGGCCGACGCCGGTATGTGTCGGCAACCCACCGACCGACGACACGACGGATGCCCTGCGCGATGCGGTGAGTTTCGGTCACGCCTTCCGAGGCGAGTTCGTTGAGTGCCTTGTCCACCAGTTGCGCTGCTTCGTTGAGCGCAGTCGGATCGTCGGAGAACCCTCGCCCCGAGACCTCCGGTGCGCTCACCGCACGACCGGTCGTGGCATCGACGGCGACGGAAATGGAGATGAAGCCGCCTTCTCCGAGGATCAACCGGTCCGACAGGGTGGACTCGCCCACGTCGCCGACGGAGAGGCCGTCGACGTACACATGGCCGACCGGTACCCGGCCGACGATCTCCGCGAGTCCGTCGACCATGTCGACGACAACGCCGTCCTCCGCGAGCACGATCCGCTCCTTCGGCACACCGGTCGCTTCCGCGAGCGCCGCATTGGCACGGAGGTGCCGCCACTCGCCGTGCACCGGCATCGCATTGGTGGGTCGCACCGCGTTGTACAGGTACAACAGCTCACCGGCCGAGGCGTGGCCCGAGACGTGCACTTTCGCGTTCTGCTGCGTGACGACAGTGGCGCCGCGCTTCGCGAGCCCGTTCACTACTGCGAACACCGAGTTCTCATTGCCAGGGATCAGCGACGACGCAAGGACCACGAGGTCGTTTTCCTTGACGTTGATCTGGCGGTGTTCGCCGCGCGCCATTCGCGAGAGGGCTGACAACGGCTCGCCCTGGGAACCCGTCGAGACCAGCACGAGCCGATCGTCCGGTAGCGAAGCCGCTGTGTCGATGTTGACCTCGAGGCCGTCCGGCACGTTGAGGTAACCGAGATCCTGCGCGATCTGCATGTTGCGCACCATCGAACGCCCGACGAACGCGACCCGCCGGTTGTAGCGATGCGCAACGTCGACGACCTGCTGGATTCGGTGAACATGACTCGCGAACGACGCGACAATGACACGGTTCTTCGCTTTGCCGATGACATTGTCGAGCACGCCGCCGATCTCGCGTTCCGGGGTCACGAACCCGGGAACCTCGGCGTTGGTGGAGTCGACGAGGAACAGGTCGACGCCCTCGTCGCCGAGACGTGAGAACCCGGCGAGATCGGTGAGCCGGTTGTCGAGCGGCAGCTGGTCGAGCTTGATGTCTCCGGTATGCAGCACGACGCCGGCCGAAGTGTGGATCGCCACCGCGATCGCATCCGGGATCGAGTGATTGACGGCGAAGTACTCGCACTCGAACGGTCCGTGGGTGGTCCGCTCCCCTTCGGTGACCTCGGTGAGGTTCGGGCGCAGCCGGTGCTCGCGACACTTGGCGGAAACAAGCGCGAGCGTGAACTTCGAACCCACGACCGGAATATCCGGACGCAGTCGCAGCAGGAACGGCAGTGCGCCGATGTGGTCTTCGTGACCGTGGGTCAGGACGACCGCTTCGATGTCGTCCATCCGATCTTCGATGTACCGGAAGTCGGGGAGGATCAGGTCGACGCCCGGCTGCTGGTCCTCGGGGAAGAGGACACCACAGTCGACGATGAGAAGACGACCCTGGTGCTCGAACACCGTCATGTTGCGGCCGATCTCTCCGATGCCACCGAGCGCGACGACGCGCAAACCGGTCTTCGGAGCTTTCGGCGGGGTGCCGAGGCGCGCAGTGGGGTCCGTCGTAGGTCTCGGGTCCGGACGCTTCATTGCGGCGGAGTTCTGGCTGACGCGGCGGGTGGGCTTGGACGTCGGGGGCCCGGCGTTGCGGGTCGCGCGACCACGGCCACGATTGGGACGGCTCATCACAGCACCCCCGCTGCGTGCAGATCTGCGGCCAGCGCGTCGATCTGAGCGGTCACCGGGGCAACTTGCGGTAGGCGTGGTTCCCCGACATCGATTCCCATCAACCGTAAGCCGGCCTTGGAGGCGCTCACCCCACCGAGCCGCGCGACCGCACGGTAGATGGGGATCAAGGACAGGTTGATCTTCCGTGCGAGTTCGAGGTCGCCTTCGACGAAAGCGGCGTGCAGTTCGCGTAGGCGTCCGGGAACCAGGTGTCCGATGACGCTCACGAAGCCAACCGCACCGACGGAGAGCCACGGCAGATTCAGCGGGTCGTCGCCCGAATAGAACTTCAGGTCGGTGGTGCCGATCAATTCTGCACCGGCGTTGAGGTCACCCTTGGCGTCCTTGACCGCGACGATGCGTGGATGTTCCGCCAGCAGGCGCAGAGTCTCCGTTTCGACCGGGACGACCGAGCGTGGCGGAATGTCGTAGATCATGACCGGAAGATCGGTGGCATCGGCCACCGCAACGAAATGCGCGTAGAGGCCGGCCTGCGGCGGCCGGGAGTAGTACGGGGTGACGACGAGCAGGCCGTGGGCCCCAGCACGAGCGGCGTCGCGGGCGAGCTCGACGCTGTGGGCGGTGTCGTTGCTTCCTGCGCCCGCGATGATCTTCGCGCGGTCGCCGACAGCGGCGAGCACGGCCCGCATCAGTTCGATCTTCTCGTTCTCGGTGGTGGTGGGCGATTCGCCGGTGGTGCCGGCGAGAACCAGTGCGTCGCATCCCCCCTCTACGAGATAGGTCGCGAGGCGAACACCCGCATCGATATCGAGCTTGCCCTCGGCAGTGAACGGGGTCACCATCGCTGTTGCGATGGTGCCGAACGGAAGCTCGACAGCAGTTGCGGAATCACCGTTGGTCATGGTCAGAAGGCTACCGCGTAGAAGCTGCCACCCGGAACACGGCTCGTGTACGACACGGGCAGGCAGCGCTTTCAGCCGTCGATCTGGAAGCCCCCCGAGGCAACTTCGGTGCCATCGGAGAGCGTGTTGATCGTGAAGTCGCAGAAGGCGTTCGGTGCCGCCGCCGCGAGTTGCCGCAGACATTCCACGGCGAGTCTCCTGATCTCGACGTCGGCATGCTCGGTGGCGCGCATTGCCACGAAGTGCCGCCACGACCGATAGTTGCCGGTCACCACGATCCGGGTTTCGGTGGCGTTCGGCAGGACGGCTCTCGCGGCTTCACGGACCTGCTTGGCCCGCAGAGGTCCGGGTGGGAGGTACGCCAGCTTCTCGTCGAGCCTGTCGATGAGTTCGACGTACGCGTCGCGGCTGCGTTCTGCGGCGCGAAAGAACAAGGCTTCGAGCTCGTGGTCTCCCTCGATGGCAGGGGGGATGACAACCGGTGCATCCCCACCCGGGACGAACCGTTGAGAGAGCTGCGAGAAAGAGAAGTGTCGATGCCGGATCAGTTCGTGCGTGCACGACCGGGAGATACCGGTGATGTAGAAGGTGACCGTCGCATGTTCGAGCACCGAATCGTGGCCGACGGCGAGAAGGTGGTTGAGGTACCCGCTGTTGGTGGCAGTCCGGGGGTTCGGCTTCGACCAGCTCTGATAGCACGCGCGGCCGGCGAACTCGACGAGCGCTTCCCCGCCGTCGGCATCGGTACTCCATGGCACGTCCTCGGGCGGCAGGAACTCCGTCTTGGCGATGAGCCTGACCTTCAGTCCGATCGGCGCCATGCCCGTCTCCCTCCACGGTTCCGCACGGATAGTCAGCACGACCTTAACGTCCGGTCTTGCGAATCTCCCGCACGACATCACTCATGACAGTTGACCGACGTCATAGTTGGCGTCACACTGACGTCATGAATATCGACACCTACACCGACGCCATCGCCGATTCCGTACGGAACGCGGCAGAGCTCGGCGACGAGCAGACTCGACGCATCGCCTCTGCCCTCGCCACCGCCATTGCCGCCCCCGCCCGTCTCGCAGTCCTGAGCGCGCTGTCCGATCTGGCCTCCGAGGTGTCCGAACACCTCGGCGACCGCAGGGTCACCGTCCGCCTCGACGGAGCCGAGGCCGTCATCGAGGTCCACGACGGCCCCACACCCGAAGCCGAGGACACTCCCCCGACGTTCGAAGAGATGACCGGCGACATCAGCCGCGTCACCTTGCGACTCGTCGAGCAGATCAAGACCCGCGCAGAGGAGGCTGCGGCGCAGAGCGGGGTCTCTCTCAATTCATGGGTGGGGCAAGCCGTCCAGGGAGCGCTGCGCGAGCAGATGCGCTATCAGCGGCGTGCCGACGAATGGCGCTGGCCCACTGGCAAACCCACCACCGCACCCTCTGCGCCCGAGACCCCGTCCGAAGCACCGGTCGACACCGAGAAACCTGCGTCAGCCGATACCGGCAGCGACGACACCGCGGACGGTCCGGACAAGCCCCACACAGACTGAGCCCTGTCCACGCATCCTCGTGCGGTAGATTTCCGTCGCACGCGAAGGCACAGTCCGCGGAGTTGCGGACCCGAGGGGTGGAGTGGTCATGGCCGTCAGCAGCACCAGAAGCTTCGAGATCAAGGCGACACCGGAGCAGGTGATGGCGGGTATCGCAGCAGTCGAGCGACTCCCCGAATGGTCGTCGACGCACAAGTCCGTGACGATCGAGAGCACCCACCCCGACGGCAGGCCTCACCGCGTCCGCATGACCGTGTCGATCATCGGCATCACCGACGAGCAGGTCGTCGACTACTCGTGGAACGGCAACGAGTCGATGTCATGGACCCTTGTGGAGAGCACGCAGCAGAATGTGCAGGACGGCGCCTACACGCTCACCGCAACCGACAACGGGACCAAGGTCGACTTCAGTCTCACCATCGATCCCAAGATCCCGGTGCCCGGATTCCTCGTGCGCCGTGCGGAGAAGACCGCGATCGAGACCGCAGGCAAGGGCCTGACGAAATTCGTGGAGAAGAACTTCCGGTAGCGAGCCCGGCCGTCGCGCTCAATCCATCAGTTGAGCGGCGACGGTCGCACCGAGTTCCCAGCAGGCCTCGAGATCACTCTTGCTCGGCTTACCCGACGCGACAACGTAGTCGGTGGCCTTGACCCAGCCGAGCCCCGTCGTGATGCTGTCGACGGCGCGCTCGGCACCTTCCGTGCCCTCGTTGCCGTGAAGGTACAACCCATAAGGCCTGCCACGCGTCGAATCGAGGCACGGGTAGTAGCAGACGTCGAACGCGTGTTTGAGCGCACCGCTGATGTACCCCAGGTTGGCAGGTGTGCCGAGCAGATAACCGTCCGCTTCGAGCATGTCGATCGGCGAGACGGTGAGCGCAGGCCGCCGGACCACGGTCACACCTTCGATCTCGGGGTCGGTCGCGCCTGCCAGCACTGCTTCGAACATGGCCTGCATGAACGGCGACGGGGTGTGGTGGACCACGAGCAAGGTGCGAGAATTCTCTTCGGTCATGCCCGCAGACTACGGCGGGCCGCTACGCCTCACCGTCGCGCTCGGATTTCTCCAGGGCCACGGCGCGTTTCATCGTCTCGCGCGCCCGGCTGCGATCGCCTGCGAAATCGTACGCACGGGCGAGGCGATACGAGTTACGCCAGTTGTCGGGATCGGATTCCCACTCCGCTTTCACCGACTGGAACAGCTCGTCCGCAGCGTCGCGCTCGATCCGTCCCGAGGCCATCCGCGGAAGGCCGCTGACATCGAGGTCGAGGCCTTCTTCGTGGATGCGACGGGACAGTCGCTGGTGGTCCAACCCCGCACGCAGCGTCGCGTACACGATCCACACACCCACCAACGGGAGCAGGAACACGCCGATTCCGAATACGATCGACACCGCCTCCCCGCTCGTGATCAGTGCGATTCCGGTGTGCCCCAGTCTCACGAAATAGAACGCGAGCGCCGCGACGATGAAGGCGATCAGGAGGACCACCTTCGCCACGTCGCGACCGGCGGACGCCGACGAACTCACAGGTCGAGCAGGGGGTCGATTCCGACGGTGAGCCCCGGACGAGAACCGATCTCGCGGACGCCGAGAAGCACACCCGGAGCGAAGGACGACCGATCGATCGAGTCGTGCCGGATCGTGAGCGTCTCACCCTGTGTGCCGAGCAGCACTTCCTGGTGAGCAACCAGACCAGCCAAGCGCACCGAATGCACCCGCACGCCGTCGACGTCCGCACCGCGCGCCCCGTCCAGTTCGGTGCTGGTGGCATCCGGGCTGCGACCCACCCCGGCCGCGTCACGAGCTTCGGCGATCAACCGGGCGGTGCGGTACGCCGTACCGGACGGCGCGTCGGCCTTGTTCGGGTGGTGGAGTTCGATGACCTCGACGGAATCGAAGAAGCGTGCGGCGGCCTGCGCGAATCGCATGGACAGCACCGCGCCGATCGCGAAGTTGGGTGCGATGAGCACCCCGACGTCGGGTTTCGCGTCGAGCCATTCCCGGACCTGTTCGAGGCGTGCGTCGTCGAATCCGGTGGTGCCGACAACGGCATGAATACCGTTCTCGATCAGGAATTGCAGATTGCCCATGACAACGTCGGGATGGGTGAAGTCGACGACGACCTGGGTTCCGGACGTGACGAATGAATCGAGGTCGTCGCCCTTGTCGACCGTCGCGGCCAGTTCGAGCCCGGCTGCGGCATCCACTGCGTCGCAGATGGCCTGACCCACCTTGCCCTTCGCCCCGAGGACCCCTACCCGAAGACCTGTCTTGTCCGCCACCGATCCACGCCCTTCCCGTCGCCGCATTCTCGAAGAAAGCCTACGCAACCGGCACGATCGCCGAGTTGGCGGGATGAGTCGCGAACTCAGGCCACGACACTGCGCACGGACGCCGGGAGGTCGCGCGGTCGCCGATAGGGCCCCACGACTGCCGCCGCATAGGGACGCCGGAGCACTTCACCGGCGACCTCACGCACCTGCTCGGTGCTGACGGTGGCGATGCGCTCCAGCGTCTCGGTGATCCCCCAATGCCGCCCGTAGCTGAGTTCGCTACGCCCGATCCGATGCATCCGGGCGCCGGTGTCCTCGAGTCCGAGGACGAGTCCGCCCCGCAGCGACCCTTTCGCGCGCGCACACTCCGCGTCGCTGATGCCGTGCTCGGCAACCTCGGTGAGGACTTCACGCACCACCGAGGCGACGTCGCCGAGGTTTTCGGGCTGGCACCCGACATATGTCGAGAATGCACCCGTGTCCGCGAACGTGTCGACACCCGAGTAGACCGAGTACGCCAGCCCTCGCTTCTCCCGCACCTCCTGGAACAACCGCGAGCTCAGACCCCCTCCGACCGCAGTGTTGAGGACCGACAGCGCCCAACGTCGAGGATCGTGTCTGCCGAACGCGCGGACGCCGAGGCTCAAGTGCGCCTGCTCGTTGTCCTGATCGGTGATGCTCAAACTGGGTGCGGTGCGCAACCGCAATGTTCCTTCGCGACGCGGTGCCGCCTGAGCCGACTCATCGAGATGGCCTGCGAATGCCCTGCGGACGAGTTCGACCGTGTGTGCATGATCGACGTTGCCCGCCACCGCGACCACCATCCGCTGCGGCGTGTATCGGCGCACGTGGAACGAGTGCAACTGGTTGCGGGTCATCGATTCGATCGATTCCGGCGAACCGATGATCGGACGGCCCACGGGATGATCACCGTAGAGCGCAGTCAACAGAGCATCGCCGAGCAGATCCTCGGGGTCGTCGTCGCGGATGGCGATCTCCTCGAGCACCACCTGGCGCTCGACATCGACGTCGACGCTGCGGCACCTACCGCGCAACACCACGTCCGCGACGACATCGACGGCGATCGGCAGATCGTCGTCGAGTACGTGCGCGTAGAAGCAGGTGTGTTCCTTGCTGGTGAATGCGTTGAGCTCGCCACCGATCCCGTCGACGAGTTCGGCAATGTCGAGAGCTGTGCGCGTGGGAGTCGCCTTGAACAGCAGGTGCTCGAGAAAATGAGCAGCTCCCGCAACCGAGGGCTGCTCGTCGCGGGAGCCGACACCCACCCACACACCCACTGCTGCCGATCGCACACCGGGCACATGTTCGGTGACGACTCGCACGCCGCCTGGCAGAACAGTGCGCCGTACGCCGGTGTCCGCGACAGCCGACGGGGTGTCGAATGAAAGAGAATCGAAGGTTGTGGCCATGGGTTGTTCTACGGTCCTGCGCTGTCGGTGATTCGCCTGTGGTGAGAGCTGTGTTCAAGGCACGGAACACCACACACTACACGCGACTACCACGGTGTTGCCGTCGACAACCACTGCTGCGTTCTCGTCACCAGCCTCGACGTCGAGGCTGGGATCCGACCAGCTGGTCCTTCGACGCTTCGTCACGCCCGCGGTAGACGATGTAGGGACGGAACAGATACGCGAAAGGCGCGCTGAAAGCGTGGACGAGGCGCGTGAACGGCCAGATGGCGAACAACACCAGCGCAATCATCACGTGGATGTGGAACGAGAGCGGTGCCTCTGCCATCAGATCGCCCCGGGGCTGCAGTATCCAGATCGACCGGAACCACGGAGACACCGTCTCGCGGTAGTTGTGTGCCTCGTTGCCCTCGAACGCGCCGATCATCGTCGTGGCCAGCCCGGCGACGATCGCGGCAACCAACACCAGATACATGAGCTTGTCGTTGAGGGTGGTCGCGCTGAAGACGGGACCTCTGGTGCGCCGACGGTAGACCAGTAGGGCCACGCCGATCAGCGTCGCGACACCCGCGATGACGCCCGGAATCGCGGCGCCCCAGTGGTACATGTGCTCGCTGATACCGACGGCTTCCGTCCAGGACTCCGGGATCAGCAGTCCGATGACGTGTCCGAGGATCACCACGAGCATGCCGAAGTGGAAGAGCGGACTGCCGATCCGCAACAACCGGCTCTCATACAGCTGTGACGATCGGGTGGTCCACCCGAACTTGTCGTATCGGTATCGCCACCACGTGCCGACGACAATCATGGCGAGGGCCACGTACGGCACGATGTCCCAGAAAATCTCGCCCGCGCTCATGCCGGTCGATCTCCTTCTCGAGCTGGACTACCGTCGCGGCGCGGCGGCACTGTGAGAGTGAACGGTTGCAATCCGATCGCCTCTGCCGGGGGCCCTGTCTCTGCCAGGTGACGAGCTCGTTGCACCTCCTGATCTGTGACGGGAGGAAGCGTGGCACACACCGCGGTCAGGGTGTCGGCGTACGGCGATCCGCATTCGACGAGCGCGGTGTGCAGCACATCCAGCGGCGCTCTGTGCGCCGCGAGCAACTGCTCCCCCGTCTCCGGATTCACCGTCGCGGCGAATTCGAGCACCACAGGTAGGTGGTCGGGGGCCTCCCCGCCGGGCGGCTCGACTCCCGCGTCACGGTAGGCACGCGCGAAGGCGTGGATCTCCGCGCCTCGGTTCCGTGTGTCGCCTCCGGTCCAGTAGGTCAGATACATCGTCGACCGGCGGCGCATATCGAACGTCTCGACGTAGTGGCGTGCCACCACGAGGGGATCGGTCGCGTGAAGATACGACGCAGTACGGTCCAGGGCGTCGCGTTCAGGCCCGGTGATGTGGTCGAGCAGGGCGCCGACGGTCACGAGGCGGCCCGGCGTCCGCTCGTCCGGATAGGCGAGCAGCAACGACGCCGCCTGCCGGATCGCACGGTGCTGCAACCGAATCGCCGCCGAGTCTCGTCGCGCGGGGCGGCGCAGCAGTTTCATCGGTTCTCCTCCATTTCATCGCGGTGCTGATCCGGGAAAATGCCTGCCGGCACGCCCTTACCGTCCCAGTTGAGTAGGTTCACCCGCGACGGACGGCTCGCATTCGCGGCCATACCCTCCGTCGTCTGTCGCTGCTCGAGCGCGTGGAAGGTCTCGACGGCGACCGGCACCGGCCCCCCGCTGGACTCACCGAACGGCCCCGATTCGTACATACCCGGTCCGCCGTCGAACGATAACGAGCAGTCTGTCGCGGTCTCCTCGAGTTTGTGTCCCTCGGCTGCGTACGCGGTCGGAATGACGTAGCGCTCGTCGTACTTGGCGAGAGCAAGCAGCCGGTACATCTCGTAGATCTCTTCCTCGGTCATGCCCACCGCCTTCGGGATGTGGGGTTGGGTGTCGCGTCCGAGGTTGACGTCACGCATGTACGAGCGCATCGCCGAGAGCCGGTGCAACACACCCTCGACCACGTTGGTGTCGCCCGCTGTGAACAGCTCCGCGAGGTACCGGACCGGAATCCTGAGCGATTCGAGTGCCCCGAAGAGATTTCCGAGATCCTCACCGTCATGGCCGTCGCGGCTGACCGCGTCGACGACCGGCGAAAGCGGTGGGATGTACCAGACCATCGGCATGGTCCGGTATTCCGGATGCAGCGGCAACGCCACCTTGTACTTGTTGATCAGCGCGTGGATCGGTGATCGCTGCGCTGCGGTGATCCACTCGTCGGAGATCCCTTCGGCCCGTGCACCGGCAACGACTTCCGGATCGTTCGGGTCGAGGATGAGCTGCCGTTGCGCCTCGTACAGATCCTTGTCGTCCGGGACCGATGCGGCTTCGAGCACCTTGTCGACGTCGTAGAGCACCAGACCGATGTATCGGAGCCGGCCGACGCAGGTCTCCGCGCACACCGTCGGCAACCCGACCTCGATCCGCGGGTAGCAGAATGTGCACTTCTCGGCCTTGCCGGTCTTGTGGTTGAAATACACCTTCTTGTAAGGGCAGCCCGAGACACACATCCGCCAGCCGCGGCAGCGGTCCTGGTCGACGAGCACGATCCCGTCTTCGCTGCGCTTGTAGATCGCACCCGACGGGCAGGACGCAACGCACGACGGGTTCAGGCAGTGCTCGCAGATTCGCGGGAGGTAGAACATGAAGGTCTCTTCGAGCTGAAGTCTGACCTCCTCGTTGACTTTCTGCAGGATCGGGTCCTGCGGCACGATCTCGGGGGAACCACCGAGGTCGTCGTCCCAGTTCGCCGACCATTCCACCTTCATCGGTTTGCCGCTGATGAGGCTGCGCGGGGGCGCCACAGGGATGTCGTTGCCCAGGGGCGCGGTGGTGAGGTTCTCGTAGTCGTAGGTCCACGGCTCGTAGTAGTCGTCGATCGACGGCATCTTCGGGTTGGAGAAGATGCGGCTGAGCTTGTGGAGGCGCCCGCCGTCGCGCAGGCGCAGTCGGCCCTTCTTGTCGCGGACCCAACCGCCCCGCCACTTCTCCTGATCCTCGTACCGGCGCGGATACCCTTGTCCCGGACGGGTTTCGACGTTGTTGAACCACACGTACTCGGTGCCCGACCGATTTGTCCACGCCTGCTTGCAGGTCACCGAACAGGTGTGGCACCCGATGCACTTGTCGAGGTTCATCACCATCGCCATTTGCGCCATGACCTTCATCAGTACGTCACCTCCTGGCTACGGCGGCGGACCACCGTCACTTCGTCGCGTTGATTCCCGGTGGGCCCGAGATAGTTGAAGGCGTACGACGTCTGCGCGTAACCGCCCGCCATGTGTGTCGGTTTGATGAGAATCCTCGTGATCGAGTTGTGGATACCGCCGCGCTTGCCGGTGGTCTCGGTCAGAGGGACGTCGATCGTGCGCTCCTGGGCGTGATAGACGTACACGACTCCTTCGGGCATACGGTGCGAGACGATCGCGCGGCACACCACCACCCCGTTGCGGTTGACGGCCTCGACCCAATCGTTGTCCCGGACCGAGATCTTCGCTGCATCGGCGGGGCTCATCCACATCGTCGGGCCGCCACGCGACAGTGACAGCATGAACAGGTTGTCCTGGTATTCGGAGTGGATCGACCACTTGGAGTGCGGGGTCAGATATCGCACCGTCAGGCCGACTCCGTCCGTCGTCCCGATGGCGGACGCCCCGAACAGTCTCGACATGTCCAGCGGCGGCCGGTAGGTCGGTAATTGCTCCCCGACCTCTTCGATCCAGTCGTGATCGAGATAGAAGTGCATGCGACCGGTGAGGGTGTGGAACGGTTTGAGTTCCTCGATGTTCACGGTGAACGGAGCGTAACGCCTGCCACCGGTCTCGCTGCCGGACCATTCGGGGCTGGTGATCACCGGAACGGGCCTGGCCTGGGTGTCTGCGTAGGTGATCCTGCGCTCTTCGCTGCCCTCGGCCAGATGAACGAGACGTCTGCCGGTACGCCTCTCGAGTTCCCTGAATCCCTCGACCGCCAGCCGGCCGTTGGAGGTCCCGGAGAGCGACAGGATCACATCGGCCATCCGTTCCGCGGTGGTGATGGCCGGGCGCCCAGCACCGGCTCCGGTGTTCATCACACCGAACTTCGCGGCGAGCTCGGCGACCTCCTCGGTCGGATGCGTGGTCACCCCCTTGGTGGTCAGCCCCAGTTTGTCCACGAGAGGGCCGAGTGTGGACCACTTGTCCGCCACAGCGGCGTAGTCACGTTCGACGACCACGAGCGGGCCCATCGTCTTTCCCGGAACCGGAACCTCACCGGTCTTGCGCCAATCGTTCTCGGTACCGGACGGGAAGGCCATCGCTCCCGGGGTGTCGTGCTGGAGCGTGCCCATCACGACATCGGTGCGAGTACCGAGGTGCGTACGCGCTTGTGCACTGAAGGCCTTCGCGATGGCGCCGAATGCTTCGTAATCCGACCGTGTTTCCCAGGGCGGGTCGATTGCCGGACTGAACGCGTGGATGTACGGGTGCATGTCGGTGCTCGACAGGTCGCCCTTCTCGTACCATGTCGCAGCGGGCAGTACGACGTCCGAGAACAGCGTGGTGGACGTCATGCGGAAGTCGATCGACATCAGCATGTCGAGCTTGCCCTCGGGCACTGCGTCGGTCCACGTCACCTCCTTCGGTCGCAGGCCGTCGGTGGTGGAGTCACCCTGCAGGTTCGAGTCTGTTCCGAGCAGATGCTGCAGGAAATATTCGTTGCCCTTGCTTGAGGAGCCGAGCAGGTTCGAGCGCCACACGCTCAGGACGCGGGGCCAGTTCTTCGGGTTGTCGGGATCGGTGACCGAGAGTTTCAGATCCCCGCTCGCCAATTGCTCCGCGACGTACGCCGGAATCTCTTTGCCTGCTGCACGCGCCTCGTCTGCGACGTCGAGATTGTTCCGGTCGAACTGTGGGTAGAACGGAGTCCATCCCATCGCGACGGCGGAAGCCATCACATCCATTGTGTGCTTGTCACGGAATCGGCCGCGCCCGAGCGGGCTCGCCAATGCGTCTGCGCGGTAGCCGTCGTAGCGCCACTGGTCGGTGTGCACATACCAGTACGAGGTACCCGCCATCTGCCGCGGGGGCCGACTCCAGTCGGTACCCATCGCCATCGCCGCCCACCCGGTAACAGGACGGCACTTCTCCTGACCGACGTAGTGTGCCCAGCCTCCGCCATTGCGGCCCATCGACCCGGTGAGCAACAGCAACGCGAGCACAGCGCGGTAGGTGGCGTCGCCGTGGAACCATTGGCAGATACCCGCGCCCATGATGATCATCGAGCGCCCGTTCGATTCCTCGGCGTTGCGCGCGAACTCTTTCGCGATCCGGATGGCTTGCTCTGCAGAGACTCCGGTGATCGCTTCCTGCCATGCCGGCGTGTAGAGCGAGTCGGCATCGTCGTATCCGCTGGGCCACTGCCCGGGCAGATCCAGGCCGGGCCTGTTCACGCCGTACTGCGCGAGCATGAGATCGAACACCGTGCACACGAGGTGTTCTCCGACCCTTCGCACAGGGACACCGCGTTGGATGCTCTCACCGTGCCCGTCGATCGAATCGAAGCTCGGCAGATGCACCGCGGCGGTCTCCCCCGCTGCGCCGCCGGCCGGAGCGACCGTCAACGTCGGTACGAGGCCGCCGAGGTCCAGATTCCATTTACCGACGCCCTCGTCACCGTATCGGTGCCCCAGAGAGCCATTCGGCGCGACGACGGTATCGGTGGCGCCATCGAGCAGGACCGGCTTGAACGCGGCGTTCTCGACCTCGTGACCGAGGTCGGCCGCGGTGAGGTTCTTACCCGGAACGAGCGCGCCGTCGCGATCCTCGAGCTTCACCAGGAACGGCAGATCCGTGTACTGCCGCACGTAGTCGACGAAGAACGGGACCCGCTGCTGTACGTAGAACTCGTTGAGCAGCACATGGCCCATCGACATCGCGAGGGCGCCGTCCGTCCCTGCCGCACACGGCATCCACTCGTCGGCGAATTTGGTGTTGTCGGCGTAATCGGGGCTGATCGAGACGACCTTCGTACCGCGGTAGCGGACCTCCGCCATCCAGTGCGCGTCCGGTGTCCGGGTCACGGGAACATTCGAGCCCCACATCATGAGGTACGCGGCGTCCCACCAGTCGCCGGATTCGGGCACGTCCGTCTGATCACCGAACACCTGCGGAGATGCAACGGGAAGGTCGGCATACCAGTCGTAGAACGAGGTCATGACGCCGCCGAGCAGTTCGATGAATCGCGAACCCGCCGCAAACGACACCATCGACATCGCCGGGATCGGCGAGAAACCGGCGATGCGGTCGGGCCCGTACTCCTTGATCGTGTGCACGTGCGCAGCCGCGATCATCTCGGTGGCCTCGTTCCACGTCACGCGCACGAGACCGCCCTTGCCGCGGGCCCGTTGGTAGCGCGCGCGCCGCTCTGGGTCGTTCTGGATGTCGGCCCACGCGAGGACCGGATCGCCGAGACGCTGTTTGGCCTCGCGATACATCTCGACGAGGACACCACGCGCGTAGGGATACCGCACCCGGGTCGGTGAGTACGTGTACCACGAGAACGCGGCACCCCGGGGACATCCTCGAGGTTCGTACTCGGGACGGTCGGGGCCGACCGACGGGTAGTCCGTCTCCTGGGTCTCCCAGGTGATGATTCCGTCTTTGACGTAGATCTTCCACGAGCATGAACCGGTGCAGTTGACTCCGTGGGTGGAACGAACCACCTTGTCGTGGCTCCAGCGATCGCGATAGAACACATCGCCTTCACGGCCACCCTGGCGGGTGACCGTACGGCCGTCATCGGAACCCGTTCCGGGAGTGAAGAATCGACCACTTCGAACCAGGAGATCCTCGAGCGGTCCGCCCGTACCGGTCTTCTCAGTGGTCACTTCGATTCCTCCTGTGGCTGTGGTGCGCCGACTGCCGCATCGGTCGTCGGTTCACGTGTTTTCAGTTTCAGTGCGGTGTAGACCAGCGCGACCAAGGCCGTCGCGACGAGCAGTAGCAGGCCGACCGTGTAGTCGTTGTCGACGGGGTCGTACGTCGCACCCATTACCAGCGGTGGGAAGTATCCGCCCAAACCACCTGCAGCAGCAACGATTCCGGTGACGCTACCGACCGACTTCGCCGGTGACCGCCGCGCAACCCACGCGAAGACGCCGCCGGTGCCGATCCCCAGGAAGATCGCCATCGTGATGAAGTCGGTGGCCGACCAGACGTCCGGCGGAGGCTTGAGGGTAGCGATGAACGCCGTGACCGCGGTACCTGCGAGTGAGGCGAGCACAACGTATTTCGGCGGAATCCGGTCGGAGAGTGCACCGCCGATGGGCCGAGCGATCACTGCGGCGACCGCGAACCCTGCCGTTCTCGTTCCCGCGTCGACAGCCGAGAAATCGTAGATCGTCTTGATGTACGTGGGCAGGTAGTTGCTGAACGCAACGAAACCGCCGAAGACGATGGCGTAGAGGAACGACATCTCCCACGTCACGCGGAGTTTGCAGGCCGCGATCAGCTTCGGAGTGACCTTGTCGGTGTTCGGGGTGAAGGTCGGTGAGTTCCTCATCACTACGACACACAGCACCGCTGTGAGTGCGAGTGCGATCGCGATGATCACGTGAGTGGTGATTGTCCCGAACCAGCCGACGAATCGCGGAGTGAAGAACGCGGACAGAGCGGTACCGACCATGCCCGCGCCGAACACACCGGTTGCGAATCCTCGGCGGGAAGCGTCGTACCAGCTGTTCGCAAACGGGATCCCGACAGCGAATATCGTGCCCGCGATGCCGAGGAAGAACCCGAATACCAGGAGCAGTGGATAAGACCCGGCTTCACCCGCGAAACCGACCGCGAGCACCGGGATGATGGAGGCGACGGTGACGAGGATGAACATGAACCGACCGCCGTACCGGTCGGTGAGTGGTCCGACGGCGATTCTGCCGAGCGATCCCACGAGAATGGGCGTCGCGACGAGCATCGACGCCTCACTACTACTGAGGGACATGTCGCCCGCATAGGTGGTGGACAGAGGGCCGATCATGTTCCAGGCCCAGAAGTTTATGGCAGATACCCAGGTGGCCAGTGCCAAGTTGAACCCGGGTCGTGCCCCGATGCCAGTCGCTGCAACCGTGTTCACCCCCTCAGGTAACCACTCCGAGGAGAACTCGCGCGCATGTTTGGGTAAACGTTACAACGGTCGCAGTTTGTGAGTTCGAACCCGAGTACGAAAGACCCTGGCTGTCGCGGATGTGGACCGCATAAGGTGCCAGTGGATCGAAAGCCCCCTGCTCACAGGGACTTTCTCCGAGGATACGTCGAGCGGATACGACACCGCCCGCGGGCAGTTCTCCTCTAGCGGGAGAACCACACGCGGGCGTGTGTGCGAGAAATCAGGATTCGGCAGCCTCGGTGGCGGCCTCTCCGGCGGCGGCCGGCTCAGCAGCGGCTTCCTCCTCGACGGGGATCAGGCTGATCTTGCCGCGGTTGTCGATGTCGGCGATCTCGACGCGGATCTTGGATCCAACGCTCACGACGTCCTCGACCTTGGCGATGCGCTTGCCGTTACCCAGCTTGCTGATGTGTACCAGACCGTCGCGGCCGGGCAGCAGGGAGACGAACGCCCCGAACGCCGTGGTCTTGACCACGGTGCCCAGGAACCGCTCGCCGACCTTGGGCAGCTGCGGATTCGCGATGGCGTTGATCTTGTCGATCGCAGCCTGCGCGGACGGGCCATCTGCGGCACCGACATAGACGGTGCCGTCATCCTCGATCGAGATGTTGGCGCCGGTCTCTTCGGTGATCGAATTGATCATCTTGCCCTTGGGGCCGATGACCTCACCGATCTTGTCCACGGGGACCTTGATGGTCGTGATACGCGGCGCGAACGCGCTCATCTCGTCGGGGGTGTCGATCGCCTCGGCCATGACTTCGAGAATCGTGGCGCGGGCGTCGTGCGCCTGCGAGAGCGCACCGGCAAGGACCTGCGACGGGATGCCGTCGAGCTTCGTGTCGAGCTGGAGCGCCGTGACGAAGTCCTTCGTACCCGCGACCTTGAAGTCCATGTCACCGAATGCGTCCTCGGCACCGAGGATGTCGGTGAGGGCGACGTACCGGGTCTCGCGGCTGCCGTCCTCGAGCTCGATCTCGTCGGAGACCAGACCCATCGCGATGCCTGCAACCGGCGCCTTGAGGGGCACACCTGCGTTGAGCAGCGACAGCGTCGATGCGCATACCGAGCCCATCGACGTAGAGCCGTTGGAGCTCAGGGCTTCGGACACCTGCCGGATCGCGTACGGGAACTCTTCCTGGCTCGGAAGCACCGGAATGAGGGCGCGCTCGGCAAGTGCGCCGTGGCCGATCTCGCGACGCTTCGGCGAACCGACCCGGCCGGTCTCACCGGTCGAGTACGGCGGGAAGTTGTAGTGGTGCATGTAGCGCTTGGTCGTCTCAGGACCGAGCGAGTCGACCTGCTGCGCCATCTTGACCATGTCGAGGGTGGTGACACCCATGATCTGGGTTTCGCCGCGCTCGAACAGTGCGGAACCGTGGGCGCGCGGAACGATGGCGACCTCGGCAGACAGCGCGCGAATGTCGGTGATGCCGCGGCCGTCGATGCGGAACTGATCGCGGAGGATGCGCTGGCGCACGAGTTTCTTGGTCAGCGAGCGGAATGCTGCGCCGATCTCCTTCTCGCGACCTTCGAACGACGGTGCGACCTGCTCGAGGATCTCGACCTTGACCTCATCGGTGCGGTCGTCGCGCTCCTGCTTACCGGCGATCGTGAGAGCCTCGGCAAGCTTGGCGGACGCAGCGGCCTCGACCGCGGCGTACACGTCGTCCTGGTATGCGGGGTACAACGGGAAATCACCGGTCGGCTTCGCCGCGGCAGCGGCGAGCTGCTGCTGAGCGATACACAGGCGCGCGATGAACGGCTTCGCCGCTTCGAGCCCCGCGGCGACGACCGTCTCGGTGGGCGCCTGCGCGCCGCCCTCGACGAGTGCTATCACCTTGTCGGTGGCCTCCGCCTCGACCATCATGATGGCGACATCGGCGGAATCCGGGTTGTCCCCTCCGCCGACGATGCGGCCGGCGACGACCATGTCGAACACGGCGTTCTCGAGCTGCTCGACGGTCGGGAACGCCACCCACTGGCCGGCCTTGTTCTCCTCGGACGTGATGAGTGCGACGCGCACGCCACCGACCGGACCGGAGAACGGCAGACCCGCGATCTGAGTGGATGCCGAGGCCGCGTTGATCGCGACGACGTCGTAGAGGTCGTTCGGGTTCAGGCTCAGGACCGTGACCACGACCTGGATCTCGTTGCGCAGGCCGTCGACGAACGACGGACGCAGCGGCCGGTCGATGAGGCGGCAGGTGAGGATCGCGTCGGTCGAGGGGCGGCCCTCACGACGGAAGAACGAGCCGGGGATGCGGCCCGCTGCGTACATACGTTCTTCGACGTCCACCGTCAGCGGGAAGAAGTCGAAATGCTCCTTGGGCTGCTTCGAGGCGCTCGTGGCCGACAGCAGCATGGTTTCGTCGTCGAGGTATGCGACGACGGAGCCGGCGGCCTGCTGAGCAAGGCGTCCGGTCTCGAATCGAATGGTGCGGGTGCCGAAGGACCCGTTGTCGAGCGTGGCGACGGATTCGAATACGCCCTCGTCGACCTCGACTGCGGTGTTACTGGTCATCTGTGAAATCTTCTCTTCCCTCTTCGTCTTCGCCGTACCCACGCGGGCGCCTGGCCCCCTTGGCCACGGCTGCGCACCGACTCACGGAGGCGGTCGTCGATCGAAACCCGCCGGCACTTCTCGTGCGGCCGAAGGGTCACTACCGAAGACCGACACCGTCGGTGCGTACGGATCATCGCCGTCGGCGGCGATGTGCTGCGCCGGCAATTCCGGCGCATACACCGATAGCCAACGAGGCCCAGTCTAAGGGGTACCCCGTTGGCTATCGGAAAAGATCAGCGAATGCAGATCGTGTCGCTTCCGGACTGCGTCAGCGACGCAGGCCCAGACGCTGGATGAGCGCGCGGTAACGCGCGACGTCGACCTTCTCGACGTACTTGAGCAGACGGCGACGACGACCGACCAGCAGCAGCAGGCCGCGGCGGGAGTGGTGGTCGTGCTTGTGCTGCTTCAGGTGCTCGGTCAGATCGGTGATGCGCTTGGTGAGCATCGCCACCTGCGCCTCCGGCGAACCGGTGTCGGTCTCGTGGAGACCGTACTCGCCGAGGATCTGCTTCTTCTGCTCGGTGGTCAATGCCACTGTTCTACTCCTGATCACTGATGTCCGCGTGATGAACAACGGGCCGGAACCCGGTGGTGCGGCCGCCGCGAACCGCAGCACACACCGACGGACGAGATTACCAGATGTTCATCTGGTGCTTGACTGCCGGCCTACGCTTCGCCGGCCAGAAGGTCACGAGCTCGATCCGCGTCTCGATGCATCGCCGAGATGAGCGCCTCGACGGAATCGAACTTCTCCATGCCACGGAGCCGCTCGACGAAGTCGACAGCCACGTGCTGCCCGTAGAGATCGGCATCAGCATCGAGCACGAACGCCTCGACCGTGCGATTACGGCCCGAGAAGGTGGGATTCGTCCCCACCGACACCGCGGCACGGTAGCGCAGGCCGGCCTCGAGGCCGTCCACGGGAGATCCCGAATCGAGGACTGTGAACCATGCGGCGTAGACACCGTCCGCGGGGATGGCGGCATACATCGGGGGCGCGATGTTCGCCGTGGGGAACCCGAGCCCCCGGCCGCGTCCGTCGCCGTGCACAACGACACCCTCCACACGGTGAGGGCGGCCGAGCGCGTCGGTAGCGGCGGTCATGTCGCCCGCATCGACACACGAACGGATGTAGGTCGACGAGAACGTCACCGCATGTTCGGCGAGCAGGGTCTGCCCGTCCACCGCGAAACCGAATCGTTCGCCTATGCCACGGAGCATCTCCACGGTTCCCGCGGCCTTCTTGCCGAAGGTGAAATTCTCCCCCACGACCACCTCGGCGACATGCAACCGCTCGACGAGAATCTCTCGGGCGTAACGCTCGGGCGAGAGTTTCATGAACTCGGGGGTGAAGGGCATCACGCAGAACACGTCGACGCCGAGTTCTTCGGCGAGTTCGGCCCGCCGGGCCAAAGTGGTCAGCTGGGCCGGATGGCTCCCAGGACGAACCACTTCCATCGGGTGCGGGTCGAAGGTCATCAACACGCTGGCGATGCCCCGCTCCTTCGCTGATTTCACCGCACGGGTGATCAGTTGCTGGTGACCCCGATGCACGCCGTCGAACACGCCGATCGTGACCACGCACCGACCCCAGTCCGCAGGTATCTCGTCCAGACCTCGCCATCTCTGCACATCGGAAGCCTACGACCCCATGTACGGGCCGGCATCCTCGCCCTCGGCCCCGCTGGACAATCCGGAATGCGGTTCTGCATAATTTCGGGGTGCCGAACTTTTTGATGAGACCAACCAAATTACTGCTTGTAGTCAGCTCACTGATCGGGCTCACCGCATGTGGCACCGCGCAGACCGACGACCGCCCGCTCGTGCTGACCACGTTCACCGTGCTGGCCGATATGACCCGCACAGTCGCGGGCAACCACATACGGGTGGAGTCGATCACGAAGCCCGGCGCAGAAGTGCACGGCTACGAACCGACACCCGGCGACCTGAGGCATGCAACCGAGGCGGATCTCGTCCTCGACAACGGATTGGGTCTCGAACGCTGGTTCGAGCAGTTCCTCGCCGACACCGACGCCGCACATGTAGTGCTGACCGAGGGTATCGAGCCTCTGCCCATCGGCGACGCGCCCTCCACGCAACTCAACCCGCACGCGTGGATGTCACCGCTGACCGCACAGATCTACGTCGACAACATCGAGGCCGCGCTCAGCGACCTCGCTCCCGAGCACGCCGCGGATTTCGCGACCAACGCCGACGCATACCGGTCCGACCTCCAGGCCGTACACGACGAACTGATCACGACGCTGGCGGCCGTTCCCGAGCACCAACGAGCCTTGGTCACCTGCGAGGGTGCCTTCGGTTATCTCGTGCGCGACGCCGGAATGCGCGAGGCCTACCTGTGGCCGATCAACTCCGACCAGCAGGGCACCCCGCAACAGATCGCCCGCACAGTCGATTTCGTACGCGACAACGACATCCCTGCGGTGTTCTGCGAATCCACCGTCTCCGACAAGGCACAGAGGCAGGTCGCCGCCGATACCGGTGCCGCGTACGGAGGCACTCTCTACGTCGACTCGCTGTCCGAACCCGACGGCCCGGTACCCACCTATCTCGACCTGCTCCGCCACGACGTCGCAACCATCACGTCAGGACTGAACCCGTGACGCTCTCCGGCACCGCCCGACCCGACCGTGCCCGTCCCCCCGGACCCGCACTGCGCCTGGATCACGTGACAGTCCGGTACGACACCGTCGTCGCGCTCGACCGGGTGAGCCTCGAACTCGATCCCGGCAGAGTGTGCGGGCTCGTCGGTACCAACGGATCAGGCAAGTCCACCCTGTTCAAGACCGTGATCGGGCTCGTCAAACCTGACGAAGGCGAGGTCACCGTCGGCGGCATCGGAATCACCGCCGCACGAAAATCCGGCGCCGTGGCGTATGTCCCGCAAGCCGAGGGTGTCGACTGGGACTTCCCGATCGGGGTACGCGACGTCGTGATGACCGGACGCTACGGACACCAGGGGTGGATGCGCCGAGCACGGCGCGGCGACCACGAGGCGGTCACCGAGGCACTCGACCGTGTCGGCATGACCGCGTTCGCCCACCGTCAGATCGGCCAGCTGTCCGGGGGCCAACGCAAACGTGTGTTCGTCGCGCGGGCCATCGCACAGCGTGCGCCGCTGTTGCTCCTCGACGAACCTTTTGCCGGCGTCGACACAACCACCCAGGCCGCGCTGACCGACGTTTTCCGCGGCCTCGCCGCCGACGGGCACACGCTGCTCGTCGCCACCCACGACCTTGCAGGTCTGTCCCAGCTGTGCGACGAGGCGGTTCTGCTGCAGAAGCGGGTCGTCCTGCACAGCACGCCCGACGACGTACTGCGGCCGGAGAACCTTGCGCGGGCGTTCGGTGCGAGCACCGAACCACAGGAGGTGTCGTGATGCTCGATCTGATCCTCGAACCACTGCAGTACGGATTCATGCAACGCGCCCTCGTCGTCGCGGTCGTCGCAACCGCGGTGTGTGCACTGCTGAGTTGCTGGCTCGTGTTGATCGGCTGGTCCCTGATGGGCGATGCGGTCTCGCACGCGGTCCTGCCCGGCGTTGTCCTGGCCTACCTGGTGGGTGCGCCGTTCACCCTGGGCGCATTGTTGTTCGCAGGTCTCGCGGTAGCGCTGATCTGGTTGGTGCGTGGGACCACGAAGATCAAGGAGGACGCCGCGATCGGGACGGTCTTCACCACGCTGTTCGCTCTGGGCGTGGTCCTCATCTCGAAGAATCCCAGCCAGATCGACCTGCACCACGTGCTGTTCGGAAACCTGCTGGGACTCTCGCAATCCGACGTATGGCAGATCGCGGGGCTCGCCACCGCGGTGTTCGTGGTGCTCGTGGTCAAGCGTCGGGACCTGACCCTGTTCGCGTTCGACCGCGTCCACGCGCACGCACTCGGCATCTCCCCTGCCAAGCTGTCGGCGCTGCTACTGGCCTTGCTGGCGATCACGATCGTCAGTGCGGTGCAGGCCGTCGGCGTGATCCTCGTGGTCGCGATGCTCATCATTCCCGGTGCCACCGCGTACCTGCTGACCGACAGGATGTCTCGAATGCTGGTCATCGCGCCGATACTCGGCGCACTCGGTTCGGTGGCCGGTGTGTATACGAGCTACTACACCGATGCAGCGACCGGTGGCGTGGTGGTGCTCGCCCAGGCCACCCTGTTCACTGCCGCATACCTCTTCGCACCGCGACAAGGCCTGGTAACCACGGCACTGCGCCGCCGACCGTCCCGAGAAGGTGATTCTTCGCTGACGGTTACCTAAGCTGGTCACGTGCCTGAGACTCGTGAGCCCTCCGTGACCGACACGTTGTCCTCGGTTGCCCAGGACTACCTGAAGATCATCTGGACCATCCAGGAATGGTCGGGTGAGAAGGTGTCGACGAAGCTGCTTGCCGAGCGTCTCGGTGTCTCGGCGTCGACGGTGTCCGAAGCCGTCCGCAGACTCGCCGACCAGGGAATGGTCGACCACGCACGCTACGGGTCCATCTCGCTCACCGACAGCGGCCGCGACGCCGCCGTCGCCATGGTGCGCAGGCACCGCCTCATCGAGACGTTCCTCGTCCGCGAACTCGGTTACGGCTGGGACGAGGTGCACGACGAAGCCGAAGTTCTCGAGCACGCGGTCTCCGAGCGCATGATCGCCGCGATCGACGCGAAACTCGGCCACCCCGAACGCGACCCGCACGGTGATCCGATCCCCACTGCGGGAGGCTCGATTCCCGCGCCCCCCGCCCGCGCGCTCAGCGAGTTCGGCGACGGAGAAGGCGGACGTGTCGCCCGGATCTCCGACTCCGACCCCGCGATGCTGCGCTACTTCGACGAGGTCGGCATCGCTCTCGACACCGACATCCAGGTAGTCGAACGTCGCGACTTCGCCGGCACCGTCTCGGTGCGGATCGGGAGCCCGGACGGCACCCCGGTGGACCTCGGAAATCTTGCGGCCGAAGCTATCTGGCTCGTCTGATCCCGCCGGTCAGCAGTCGCGACGACGGAATGCCCACCAACCGGCGAGGACGGCTGTACCCGACCACAACGCTGTCACCACAAGTCCCGCCCACGGCCCCGGTGAACCGAGCGGATCCAGTACGAGCACCTGGCGCCCCGCGCGATCGGGCAGATAGTCGGCGACACCGCTGCTGCCTGCCACGTCGCCGAGAACGAACGACAGCAACAACACCAGCGGGACTAGGATGCCCAGTGTGGCTGCAGCACTTCGTAACAGAGTTGCCATTCCCGACGCGAACAGTGCCATCGCGGTCAGATAGACCGCGCACCCGAGAATTGCGCGTCCAGCAGCCACATCGGTCCATTCCATCCGGTGCTCACCGAGCAGAAGCTGACCACCGACGAAACACGCGAGGGCTGTCGCCAGGCCGACAACGAAGGTGAGACTCGCGACGACGCCGAGACCGGCGAGGTAGAACACACCGCGGCGGGGAACTGCGACGAGCCAGACTCTCGTGCCGTGGTTCTTGAACTGTGCTGCCGCGGCGAGGGCACCGAAGGTGATCGCGACCACCTGACCGAAGTTGACGCCGAAGAAGGAGATCAGCAACGGGTCGAAATCGGGTTCGCGCGCCTCCTCTCTGCCCAATGTTGCACTGCCGACCAGGGAAAATCCGACGGTGACGAGAAAAAGGAGCGCGAGCACCCCACCGAGTGACGGCAGGGACCGCGTCTTGATCCACTCCGAATGGAGTGCGGATGCGTACGACATGGCTAGGCCTCCTGGTGCGTCGTGCCGGACACGTGGGTCCTCGCGCTCGATGTCAAGGCAAGATAGGCCTCCTCGAGCGAGGCCTGTTGATCGGTGAGCTCAAGGACGGGGATGCCCGCGTCGGCGAGCCGCGCTCCGATCTCGTCGATCCGGCCGCCGCGGACCATCCATCTGCCGCGGTCGTCCTCGACGGCAGTGCATCCGGAGCGCGCGAGCACCTCGTCGGGGCGGGTGCCGTGGGGGGTGCGCAGGCGCACGGTCGATTCGGCATGAGCGCGGACGAATTCGTCCGTGGAAGCATCGGCGAGAATGCGTCCCGCGCCGAGAACCAGGAGGTGGTCTGCGTACGAGGCGATCTCGGACATCAGATGACTCGAGACGAGGACCGTGCGTCCCTCGCGGGCGAGCCTCGGCAACGCCTCCCTGATCCAGATGATGCCCTCCGGGTCCAGCCCGTTCGACGGCTCGTCCAGTATCAGTACCTGCGGGTCGCCGAGCAGCGCGGCGGCGATCCCGAGGCGCTGGCGCATTCCGAGCGAGAAGGACGAGACGCGTCGTCCCTCGACAGCGGACAGTCCGACCTCGTCGAGGACCACGCCGACACGGTCGGCCGGGAGCCGATTGCTCCTCGCGAGCGCCAGCAGGTGGTTCCGGGCGGTCCGCCCGGGGTGCGCGGCGTCCGCGTCGAGGAGGGCACCGGCCAGGGTCAGGGGTTGCCCGGATTCGGCGAAAGGCCTGCCGCCGATCATGGCAGTCCCGGTGGTCGGTCGGTCGAGGCCGAGGATGATGCGCATCGTGCTGGACTTTCCGGCACCGTTGGGACCGAGGAACCCCGTCACCACACCGGGACGCACAGTGAACGTCACGCCGTCGACCGCATGGATCGATCCGTATACCTTGGTGAGCTCGTGCACTTCGATTGTCGTCATGCGCTCAGCGTCATCCGAACCGGTCGCGTGATCTCCCCCCTCGGGTGGGATCCGTCTCCCCCATTTCGGGGAATCACCGGCGAACGCGCAGCTGGCACTATGAATACATGTTCCGCGAGATAGGCCGGCTCTTGACTCGTCCGGCGACCTACACCCGCGGGTTACATCTGTGCCTGCCGTTGACGTTCGCTGCGGTGTGGATCTTCATCGACGACGAACGGCCGTACATGCTCGCCTTGTTCGTCGTGCCAGTGGGGTTGCTCCCGGCGATGCGGCTCGCGGAAGGAGTCCAGGCACGACTGTTCCTCACTCCCGGTGAGAGAACCCGCGCTGATGGGCCGTCCATCGGCGCCACATCGTCGGCGAGTTGGTCCGACCGGTGGCGCACCGTGCTCTGGCTCGAGGTCAGGCTCGCGCTCAGCGCAATACTGTGCGCCGTGTGCGTGCCGATGATCATGCTGTGCGCGGATCTCGCCGGTGCAGCGATGGGAGGTGCACCGGGCGAGGACGCCCTCGTGAGGATCGAGCAACCTCAGTGGTGGTACGTCCTGCTGATCCCACTGCCCATCATGGTGATCTTCACGACGGTCCTCGGGCTCGGGGCTCTGGTCACCGCCCTTGCGCGCCGGTTGCTCGGCCCCTCCGCCGCAGATCGGATGCGGGTCCTGGAACAACGCACCGACCTTCTCCTCGAACACACCCGTCTCGCTCGCGAGCTGCACGATTCGATCGGTCATGCCCTCACCGTCGCGGTATTGCAGGCCGGCGCGGCCCGCGCCGCCGATGATCCCGAGTTCACCGCGCTGGCACTGCGCGCAATCGAAGAAACCGGACGCGACGCGCTCGACGACCTCGATCGGGTCCTTCTCGTGCTACGCGACTCCACGGGGCCAGGTGAGCGTCCGACCCTCGCCGACGCTTGTCGCCTTGTCGTGTCCGCACGATCGGCGGGCGCCGAAATCGACGTCTCGGTCGCCGGCCCCATCGATCGTGTACCCGGGCCACTTTCCCGGGAGGGCTACCGCATCCTGCAGGAATCGCTGACCAACGTGCTGCGTCATGCCGGTCCCGGGCCCGTCCTCGTCCGAGTTCAGGTGGATGCCGATCGACTCGAGTTGGCGGTGACGAGCGCATTACCTGTCGGCGCGCCGACCACCGGTCGTGGAAGCGGGTTGCGCGGCATTCACGAACGCGCAGAGCTACTCGGTGGCCACGCGGCGACCGGACCGGCCGACGGTGTCTGGCAGGTCCACGTCACGCTCCCGTTCGACGGAACGCAGTGATACGCATGACGATCACCGTGCTGCTCGTCGACGACGAACCACTCGCCCGCGCGGGACTGCGCGCGATCCTCGACGCGCAGCCCGACATCGAGGTCGTGGGCGAAGCCGGGGACGGCGCCGCGGTCGTCCCGCTCTTGCGGCAGTTACGTCCGACCGTGATCGCAATGGACGTGCGGATGCCGTTGATGGACGGGATCGACGCGACACGCGCGATCCTGCGGACCGTACCGTCACCGCCCAAGATCGTGATCGTGACGACCTTCGAGAACGACGAGTACGTCTACCGGGCTTTGCGGGCGGGCGCGGACGGATTCCTGCTCAAACGTGCCCGCCCCGCCGAGATCGCAAATGCTGTCCGCACCGTGGCCGAAGGCGATTCACTTCTGTATCCCGCTGCCGTCCGGACGCTCGCGTCAGGCCATGGCAACGCGCCCGCCCGCGAGCAACTCGATCGTGCTGCGCTCACCGAACGGGAGTCGACCGTGTTGCGGTTGATGACGCGCGGCCTGTCGAATGCCGAGATCGCCACGCACATGTTCGTTGGCGCCGAGACCGTCAAATCCCATGTCAGTGCCGTACTTTCGAAGCTCGGTGTGCGCGACCGAACCCAGGCGGTCATTGTGGCCTACGAATCGGGATTCGTCACGACCTGAGCGCACCTCAGATGTTGGACGGACGCACCACGAACACCGATGCCGCCCGCTTCCCCTTCTCCTGTAGTAACGACACCGCCCGCCCCTGCGGGTCGATCGCCGCATACACACCGGACATACCGATCGGGTCGAGCCAGCGGCCGTGCGAGAGCACCACGGCCTCGTCGGCCGTGACCGAACGGGTTTCGAACGCAGCCAGGATCGCCGCGTCGAGGTCGAGGCTCGGTGTCGGATCGTCCACCAATTGCTCGAGGGTGCGCGCATGCTCGAGACCGAACGGGCCGACCGTGGTACGCCGCAAGGCCGTGAGATGTCCCCCGACGCCAAGGGCCGCTCCCAGATCTCGCGCAAGAGCCCGGATGTAGGTCCCGGATGAACAGTCGACCTCGACGTCGAGGTCGACGAATCCTTCCTCGGTCGGGTCGTGGCGCGCGAGAACCTCGAACCGCGACACGGTGACCGGCCGCGCGGGGAGCTCCACCGCTTCACCCTCGCGCATCCGCGCGTACGCACGCTTGCCGTCGATCTTGATCGCACTCACGCTCGCCGGGACCTGCTCGATGTCCCCGGTCAGCGCGGCAACCCCTGCAGTGATCCTGTCGTCGCTCACGGACGACGCGTCCATGGTCTCGAGCACTTCGCCCTCCGCGTCATCGGTCACGGTGCGCTGCCCCAGCCGGATCGTCGCGGCGTACGACTTGGTGGTCAACGCCAGCAACCCGAGTAACTTGGTGGCGCGTTCGACACCGAGCACCAGAACTCCGGTCGCCATCGGATCGAGGGTGCCTGCGTGGCCTACCTTGCGGGTCCCCAGCAGTTTCCGGCATCGGGCGACGACGTCATGGCTGGTCATGCCCGCCGGTTTGTCGACGATGAGCAAGCCGGCACGAGTGAGGGCGGGGTTGCCGAAAGCGGATTCGGTCATGGTTCAGCGCACCGTGATTGCGGTGAGCACCAGGCCGTCGGCGACAAGCCAGCGACCGTCGAATGCGGTCAGCGGCGCGCCGTCGCGGGTGTCGCCGGGAACCAGCAACTCCGACCGGAACGTGCCGGAGGTCGCACCGGAGTCGTCGCGTTCGAAGGTTATGTGGGCATCCTCGAATCCGAGCCAGCGACCGGTGAGCGGAAACCACGCCTTGTATGTGGCTTCTTTGGCGCAGAACAGCACCCGATCCCAGTGCACGTCGGTGTCGTCGGTCGACGCGAGCCATGTGCGTTCGACGTCGAGGCTGACTGCATCGAGGACACCGTCCGGGAGATGATCGTGCGGTTCCGCGTCGATTCCGAGCGAACGCACCTGCAGCGAGTAGCCGAGGACGGCACCGCGATAGCCGTCGCAGTGCGTGAGACTACCGACGACTCCGCGAGGCCAGATCGGTGCGCCCATGTCCCCCTTGAGAATCGGCGCCGGCTCCACACCCAGGCGACCCATCGCCTGACGTGCGCAGTGCCGAGCACCGATGAACTCGCGGCGACGCTTCTCGACAGACCTGGCGATGAGGGCTTCCTCCTGAGGGTGAGCTGCGAGGCCCGGCGGGTCGGAGAACAGTTCCGCGGCTGCGACGCCGTCGGGAACGATCCGTTCGATCAAACCGTCTCGTGCACCGACCATGGGGTTCGTCGCCGGTTCCGTCACCGTAGTTCCTTCTCTCGTTGAGCCCGAAACTTCTCGGCTTCGGCTTCCATCTCGGGAGTCACCGTGAAATGACCGCCCCACTTGTTGAGCGTGCCCGGCGGGTAGTCCGGGACGGGCAGGATCTGGCGCAGCACGTTGTCGGGGAGGCCACGTCGTTGCCATTCGCGTGGGTATCCGACCGATACCTCCTCGAAGCGCACCCCGTCGTAATACGTGGTACGCGGGATGTGGAGATGCCCATACACACTGCACAACGCCCGGTACCGCAAGTGCCAGTCGGCGGTCTCGGTGGTGCCGCACCACAGCGCGAACTCAGGATAGAACAGCATTCGAGTGGGTTCGCGCACGAGCGGGAAGTGATTGATCAACACGGTCGGCAACTCAGGATCGAGCGCGTCGAGCCGAGTCCTCGTCTGCTCGATCCGTGCACGGCACCACGTGTCGCGGGTGATGTACGGGTCGGGCTTCAGCAGGAACTCGTCGGTCGCGACCACGTTCCGCTCGCGCGCCAAAGCCAGGCCATCAGCCTTCGTGGTGGTGCCGTCCGGCAGGAACGAATAGTCGTACAGCAGGAACATGGGAACGAGCACGACCGGACCGCCCTCGCCCTCCCAGACCTGGTACGGGTCTTCTGGAGTGATCACGCCGAGTTCGCGGCACATGGTCACGAGATAGTCGTAGCGAGCCACCCCGTGCATTTGCACGGGATCTTTCGCGGTGGTCCACAGTTCGTGGTTGCCGGGAACCCAGATCACCGTCGCGAAGCGATCGCTGAGCAGCTTCAGTGCCCAGCGGATATCGTCGGTCTTCTCCGAGACATCACCTGCGACGATGAGCCAGTCGTCGGGTGATTCGGGAAACAGGTCTTCGGTGACAGGCCGATTTCCCCGGTGTGCCACATGGATGTCACTGACCGCCCACAACTTCGCTGCCACGGTTTCTATCCTCCCGTTCCGTCGCCTGCGTGGACCTGTCGGTCCGCGCCCGTCACTACCCAGCGCCCCGACAGAGTGCGCCACACGACGGCAATCATCCGAAACACGATGAACACCGTAAGCCCCGTCCAGATTCCCGCGAGGCCCCAGTCGAAGGCGAGCGAGCACCAGATCAGAGGGAGGAATCCCAGCAATGCGGCGGCAAGTGTCGCGGTACGAAGGAATGCGGCATCGCCTGCACCGAGTAGTACTCCGTCGAGCGCGAATACGACCCCGGCCAGCGGGATGATCGCGACGAAGAACCACCATGCGATCTCGATCTGATCGAGTACCGCGGCGTCTGCAGTGAACAGACCGGGGAGCAGCGTCCGCCCCGCAAGGAAGAGCACGGCCAGAGCCATTGCGAACAGGGCGGACCACGCCGTCACTCGCCAGGCAATCCGAGTTGCACCGCGGGTGTCCTTGGCACCGAGTGCGGCCCCGACGAGTGCCTGTGCGGCGATGGCAAGTGAGTCGAGGGCGAGCGTGACGAAGTTCCACAACTGCAGGACCACCTGGTGCCCCGCGACCGCAGCGGCACCGAACCGCGCTGCGACCGCGGCTGCCGACAGGAAGCACGCCTGGAACGCCAGGCTCCGGGCGATGAGGTCGCGACCGAGTTGCAACTGGGCGACGATCACAGCACGGCGCGGCCGGCGCGACACCCCTGAACGCACCAGCGCCACCACGAACAGCGTTGCCGCAACGAACTGCCCCACAACGTTGGCAACCGCGGAGCCGACGAGCTCCCAACGTGGAGCACCGAGCAGACCGTGGACCAGAATCGGACACAATGCCGCCGAGAGCCCCAATCCCAGCACCACATACCGCAAGGGCCGCGCGGTGTCCTGCACACCTCGCATCCACCCGTTACCCGCCAGGCTGATGAGGATCAGTGGTGCACCGAACAGCGCGACACGCAGCCAGGACACCGCGGCAGCCGCGATCTCCTCGTCACCGGCGATCAGGCTCGCGACCGGGGCGGCAAGCAACTGGCCGACCACGACGATCACGGCACCGACACAGACCGCGAGCCAGGTGGCCTGGATCCCTTCCGTGACGGCGTCGTCGCGCCGACCGGCACCGTGGAACCGCGCCGCCCGGGCTGTCGTCCCGTACGACAGGAAGGTCAACTGCGTCGTGACCTGGGCAAGAACGAGACCACCGATCGCCAGTCCGGCGAGCGGAAGTGCACCGAGTCGTCCCACGACCGCGATGTCGAACAGCAGGTAGAGGGGCTCTGCCGCCAGCACTCCGAGCGCGGGCAGCGCGAGTCCGAGGATCCGCCGCCCGGAGACGTCGCGTGGGGTCGTGGATTCGACCGACGCCATCACCCGAGCGCAGCGCGAAGGGCAGCGACGATCTCCTCGGAGTCGCCGAGTGCGGTGTACCCGGACGCAAATCGATGTCCGCCGCCTCCGAGGGTGGTCGCCACGAGTGAGACGTCCACATCGCGCTTGGAACGCAACGAGACCGTCCATTCCTGCGGACCGACTTCCTTGAACACCGCCGCAACCTCTGCTTCCAGCGTGGTGCGCACGATGTCGATGACGCTTTCGATCTCTTCGGCGCCGAGATGGGAAGAGTCCGCACGACGCACCAGGGCGTACACCAGTCCTCGATCGTTCGCGGCCTCGGGTATCAGGGTCGCGGACGACAGGACCGACGACAGCATCGGCAACCAGCCGAACGGGTGGGTGTCGAGAAGCGTACGGGTGATGTTCGCACCGTCGATCCCGGTCGCGAGCAGGCGCTCCGCAAGCGAGTGCGTACCCGGGCGCACCCATCGGAAGGATCCGGTGTCGGTGGCGAGACCAGCGAACAGGCAGTGGGCGATATCCGCGTCGATCTCGACGCACCACGCGTCGAATATGTCAGCGAGGACTGCCGCGGTGGCCTCGGCGTCCGCATCGATGAGGTTGTGGGTCCCGAATCGGGTGTTCGATCGGTGGTGATCGATGACCAGCGAGTTCCGAGCACCCTCGAGACGGGTCCGCAAGCTGCCGAGACGACCGGCCGTGCCGCAGTCCACGGCAACGAGCAGGTCTACCTCGTCCCGGACTTGCTCCGCGGCGACGACGAGATGGACGCCCGGCAGGCTTCGCATCGATTTGGGTACCGTGTCCGGCGCCGCAAACGCCACCTGCACGGGAACTCCTCGTCGCTCGAGTGCGAGGCCGAGGGCCAGCCCGCTACCGAGAGTGTCGGCGTCGGGTTGGACGTGGCACAGCACAGTCACTGTCTGCGCAGCAGAGAGCAACGCGACGGCACCGTCGAGATCGACTGCGCCGCCGGGGGCGGTCGACGTTTCGAAGTCGGGCATGGGGCCGCTATTCGTCGTCGTCACGTTCGCGAGGTTCCTTGTACGGGTCGGAGTCACCGGCCGGTACCGCTCCCTCTCGTGCCCGTGCCACTTCGTCGTCCGCCGCACGCGCCCGCGCGAGGAGTTCTTCCATGTGACGGGCGGTATCCGGCACGGTGTCGGTGGCGAACGTCAGTGTCGGGGTGAACCGGACACCGGTTGCCGCACCGACCTTCGATCGGAGGATCCCCTTGGCCTTCTCGAGCCCTGCGGCTGCCGACTCGAGGTCCGGCTCGGTATTCAGATCGGCGCCGCGCACGGTGTAGTAGACCGTCGCGTCATGCAGATCGGGCGTGACCTTCGCGTCGGTGATGGTGATGAATTCGAGCCGTGGATCCTTGATCTCATGGTCGATCGCGGTAGCCACGATAGTGGAGATGCGCTTCGCAAGGCGACGCGCGCGTGCTGGATCGGCCATGTCGTTCGTTCCTCCTCGGTCGCCGGTCTCCGGCGACCACTCTCTGTGTTGTTTCGGACCGTCAGTCTTCCGGACCGAACACTCTTCGTCTGGTGGAAAGCAACTCCAGTTCCGGGCGATCCGCGGCGAGACGCTCACACTTGTCGAGTATCTCCCGTACGTGCGCAAGATCGGGTGCGGCCACCGCCACACCGAGTTTCGTTCGTCGATGCAGATCTTGGTCGCCGGTCTCCGATGCAGATACACCCAGGCGACGCAACTCGGCGAGCACCGGCTTGATCAACGATCGCTTGCCCTTGAGCGAATGGACGTCACCCAGGAGAATGTCCAGTTCGAGCGCTCCCAGATACATCGTCGACCTTCCCCGTCGGATGCTGATCTCTCGACACGCCCGTGGCGGCGGACGACATGGTCGTCCACCGCCACCGGCCGAGATATGTCAGTCGCGCGGCTTCTCGCGCAACTCGTAGGCCTCGATCACGTCGCCGACCTTGATGTCGGAGTAGGTGATCGTCAGACCACATTCGTAGCCCTCACGCACCTCTACGACGTCGTCCTTCTCACGCCGCAGCGAGGAGATCGTGACGGTCTCCGCAACCACGTTGTTGTCGCGGAGCAGACGTGCCTTGGCGTTGCGCTTGACAATCCCCGACTGCACGAGGCAACCGGCGATGTTGCCGACCTTCGACGACTTGAAGATCGCGCGGATCTCAGCGCGGCCGAGCTCGACCTCCTCGTAGATCGGCTTGAGCATGCCCTTGAGAGCCTTCTCCACCTCGTCGATCGCCTGGTAGATGATCGAGTAGTAGCGGATATCGACGCCCTCGCGGTTCGCCAGCTCCGTCGCCTTGCCCTCGGCGCGGACATTGAAGCCGATGATCACGGCGTTCGATGCGGACGCCAGGTTGACGTTGGTCTCGGTGACGCCACCGACACCGCGGTCGATGACCCGCAGGCGCACCTCGTCGTCGATCTGGATACCCATGAGGGCCTCTTCGAGGGCCTCGACGGTACCGGAGTTGTCGCCCTTGAGGATGAGGTTGAGCTCGTTGTGCTCCTTGAGAGCGGCGTCGAGATCTTCGAGGCTGATCCGCTTGCGGCTCCTGGCGGCCAGCGCATTGCGCTTGCGCGCATTGCGCCGGTCGGCGATCTGCCGGGCGATGCGGTCCTCGTCGACGACGACGAGATTGTCGCCGGCGCCGGGCACGGACGTGAAGCCGATGACCTGAACCGGACGCGACGGGAACGCTTCGAGGACGTCCTCACCGTGCTCGTCGACCATGCGACGAACGCGGCCGTACGCATCGCCGGCAACGATGGAGTCGCCGACCCGCAGGGTGCCGCGCTGAACGAGCACCGTCGCGACCGGACCGCGACCGCGGTCGAGGTGGGCCTCGATGGCGACGCCCTGCGCCTCCATGTCGGGATTCGCCCGCAGATCGAGAGACGCGTCTGCGGTGAGCAGCACGGCCTCGAGCAGCTGGTCGATGTTGAGACCCTGCTTGGCGGAGATGTCGACGAACATGGTGTCGCCGCCGTACTCCTCGGTGACCAGCCCGTACTCGGTGAGCTGCTGACGGATCTTCTGAGGGTTCGCACCCTCCTTGTCGATCTTGTTGACCGCGACCACGATCGGCACGTCGGCCGCCTGGGCGTGGTTGATCGCCTCGACCGTCTGCGGCATGACACCGTCGTCGGCTGCGACCACGAGAATCGCGATGTCCGTCGACTTGGCGCCGCGGGCACGCATGGCGGTGAACGCTTCGTGGCCCGGCGTGTCGATGAACGTGATCAGGCGGTCTTCACCGTTGAGGTGCGTCATGACCTGGTAGGCACCGATGTGCTGCGTGATGCCACCGGCCTCGCCCTCGCCGACGTTCTCCTTACGGATCGTGTCGAGCAGTCGGGTCTTACCGTGGTCGACGTGGCCCATGACGGTGACCACCGGCGGACGCTGCTGAAGGTCCTCCTCGCCGCCCTCGTCCTGGCCGTACTGGATGTCGAACGACTCGAGCAGTTCGCGGTCCTCGTCCTCGGGCGAGACGACCTGCACGACATAGTTCATCTCCGAGCCGAGCAGCTCGAGGGTCTCGTCGTTCACCGACTGAGTGGCGGTGACCATCTCGCCGAGGTTGAACAACGCCTGCACGAGTGCTGCCGGATTCGCATCGATCTTCTCCGCGAAGTCGGACAACGATGCTCCGCGGGCGAGACGAATGGTCTCACCGCTGCCGCGCGGCAACCGCACGCCGCCGACAGCGGGCGCCTGCATGGAATCGTATTCCTGCCGCTTCTGCCGCTTCGACTTGCGGCCACGACGCGGAGCGCCACCTGGACGACCGAACGCACCGGCTGCACCGCCGCGTCCGCGGCCACCGCCGCCACCGCCACCGGGACGACCGCGGAAGCCACCGGGAGCACCTGCACCGGCGCCCGCGCCGCCGCCTGCGCCACCACCGGCACCGCCACCGCGGTAGCCGCCGCCACCACCGCCGGGACGACCCCCGGGCGCGCCGCCCGGACGACCCGGACGACCGGAAGCAGCCGGGCGTGCAGCACGCTGCGGCATCGCACCCGGGTTCGGACGGGGAGGCATGGAGCCGGGGGACGGACGAGGTCCACCCTGTCCGGGAGCCGGACGGGGACCGCCCTGACCCGGTGCCGGACGCTGGCCACCGGCCGCTGGACGTCCCTGACCGGGAGTCGGACGGGGGCCACCCTGGCCGGGAGTCGGACGAGGTCCGCCAGGACCCGGACGGGGGCCTGCGGGACGCGGAGCGGGCCGCTCTGCAGGAGCAGACGAGTACGGGTTGTTACCGACGCGCGGGGACTTCTGACCCGGACGCGGAGCCGGCTTGGGACCCGGCGTCGCAGGCTTCGGTGCCGGCGTTGGAGCGGGAGCCTGCCCTTCCGCCGGTGCAGCGCTCTTCGCGGCCGGAGCCGGAGCCGGAGGCGCGGGTGCCGGAGCTGCAGGCTTGGGGGCGCCGGGCTTCGGGCGTGCCGAAGGGGTCGGCGCCGCGGGGGTTTCCTTCGCCGCTGCTTCCTGTGCCGGAGCCGCAGGCGCGGGAGCCGGGGCTGCAGGCGTCGGCGCTGCCGGGCGTGGTCCCGGGCGCGGTGCGCCGGGACGGGGGCCGGGGGTGGGTGCGGCCTTTGCGGCCGGCGCGTCGGTGCTCTGCGCCTTGCCGAACGACTCACGAAGACGGCGGGCCACGGGGGGCTCCACCGTCGAGGACGCTGATTTCACGAACTCGCCTTGCTCCTTGAGCTTTGCGAGTAGTTCCTTACTTGTGACACCGAGTTCTTTTGCCAACTCGTGCACGCGGGCCTTGCCTGCCACTGCTCTCCTCACTGATGAGGTCGAGCGGCCAATGCCCGCACGACCTCGGGTTATCTCCGATGGACGTTCATCGCTGGTGCTTCACGGTGTGCTCATGAGTGTTCGTGCCTGTTCTTCTCAGAGTTCGATGTCACTGTTGGTGTCCCGTCGTCGAGGTTGCTGTGCGACCTCTCCTCCATGGACCCGACCAGCTGATCCAGCGCTGAGATATCCGGACCTCCGGACACCTTCAGTGCTCTGCCGAATGCTCGACGCCGAACGGCCAGATCCAGACACTCCGCGGTGGGATGCATCCACGCACCTCGCCCGGGAAGCCTGCGCCCCGGATCGGGTACGACGACGAAACCTTCCGGCTTCGAGCCTCGCGCCACGATCCTCAGCAGTTCGGCAGCCAGCGTTCGCTGCCGACATCCGACGCACGTGCGCACCGGACGGGTGCGCTCAGGGCCGATGGAGGGCAGGTCATGCTGAACCATCGACCACTGTACCGCTGTTTTGCCCGAAATCCCGCATTCCACTTTCACCTGCCTGTCGGGGGATCGCCTGCGCCGTCGACTTCGAGGGGCGCGGCGTCGCTGCGGATGTCGATTCGCCATCCCGTCAGGCGTGCTGCGAGACGCGCGTTTTGCCCTTCCTTGCCGATCGCGAGCGACAACTGGAAATCGGGCACGACCACCCGTGCAGCGCGCGCATCCGGGTCCACGACCGTGACGGAAACCACCTTCGACGGCGACAGTGCGTTGCCGACGAACTTCGCGGGATCCTCGTCGAAGTCGATGATGTCGATCTTCTCTTCACCGAGTTCGCGCATCACATTGCGCACCCGCTGACCCATGGGCCCGATGCACGCGCCCTTCGCGTTGAGCCCGGGTACGACCGAGTGCACCGCGATCTTCGATCGGTGCCCGGACTCCCTCGCGACCGCGACGATCTCGACGGACTCGTCGGCGATCTCGGGAACTTCGAGAGCGAACAGCCGGCGAACCAGATTGGGGTGGGTGCGCGACAACGTGATCTGCGGTCCACGCTGACCGCGCGAGACCCCGACGACATAGCACTTGATCCGGTCGCCGTGCTCGTAGCTCTCCCCCGGCACCTGCTCGGCCGGTGGAATCAGCCCCTCGGTGGCGCTGGTGTCGCCACCGATCTTGACCACCACCATGCCGCGAGCGTTGGCACGGGAGTCGCGCTGGACGACGCCACTGACGATCTCGCCCTCGTGGGTGGAGAACTCGCCGAACCGCTGTTCGTGTTCCGCGTCGCGGATACGCTGCATGATCACCTGCCGGGCGGTCGTCGCCGCGATCCGCCCGAAGTTCTCCGGGGTGTCGTCCCATTCGGCGATGACGTTGCCGTCCTCGTCGCGCTCTTCGGCGAGCACCTGAATCGCTCCGGTCTTGACGTCGACCACGACGCGGGCGTGCGGTTGGTGCCCGTCGACATGCCGGTACGCGGTGAGCAAGGCCGTCTCGAGCGTTTCGATGAGCTCGTCGAACGGAATGTTCTTCTCCGACTCCAGCATCCGCAGAGCCGCAATTTCGATATTCACTTGTCCATCCTCAGTTCGTTGCTTTCGGTGCCGTCGTCCACCGTGTTCTCGTCGTCAGTGGCGTCTTCGCCGACCGCGTTCTCGTCGATCTCGCCGGCCTGCACCCGCCCGTCCGGGAGTCCACCGGCCAATTCCAGTTCCCGCGCGTTGGGGGGTGAGAACTCGATCTCGACCACTGCCTTTTGCACGTCGGACAGCGACAACGACCGAATGAACGGGCCTTGCTTGTCGGACACCACCACCCGAATGGTGTCGCCGACGAGCTCGCCGATCCGGGCGACGAACGTCTCGGCGGCCGTCTCGATCCGAGCCTTGCGCCCCTGTGCGCGTCTCCAATGCCGAGCGAGTGTGAGCGGCCTTCCGATGCCCGGACTCGTCACTTCGAGGACGTAAGGGGACTCCCCGAAATCGGAGACGGAATCGAACGCATCGGACACCAGGCGGCTCAGGCGTGCTGCCTCGTCGAGTCCGAGCCCCGAGTCGCTGTCGACCATCAGGCGAACAGTGCTGTGCTTTCCGGCGGCGGTCACGACCACGTCCTCGAGGTCGTAGCCCTCGTTGTCGAGAAGATCCGTGACGAGCTCGACGATCCTCTCCGGGGGTGGCACAGGCATGGTGAGCGGGCTCCTCGTTCAGTTGTGATCGCAGCGGACAGCGGCCGGACGGACGGCCGGCAGATATCCAGCCTAACGTGCATTTCGCCGCTCCGTGACCAGCCCGGGGTCGATATCCGTCACACCCGGCTGGCAGGATGGTCCGGTGCCGATGCCAGTGACGCGATCCGCGATGCCCCGACGAACCCTGTTGCGCTGGTGCGCGGCTGCGGCGGGAGGACTCTCGATGGCGGCTGCCACCGGGTGCGGAACCACCGACGACAGTGAGAACGAACCGGATCCGCTCTTCGCCCAGGCCGCACGTGCCCGCGCCGACGCGTCGACTGCGACCGCCCTGGTTGCTCTCACCCCCGACCTCGCCGAACCACTGACCACGATCAGTTCCGAACGCACTGCGCACGCCGACGCGCTCGAAGCCGAGATCGCTCGCGCGGCAGGTGCCACGACGAGCTACACCCCTCCACCGTCCACGACCTCCACGATCGGCGAAACGCCCACGGTCGAGTTGCTGCGCGAACGCCTGGGACAGTCGCAGCGCGGCGCAGCCGACACCGGTCGTACGCTGCAGGGATACCGTGCTGGCATGCTCGCGTCCATCAGTGCCGCGTGCGCCGTCCAGACGGCGGTGTTGCTGCCGTGACCTCCCCCGAGCTCGGCTCCGAGCAGCAATCCTTGGTCGATGCCCTGGCGGCAGAACACTCCGCTGTCTTCGGATACGGCATCGTGTCTGCATTCGCGGACCCTGCGCGCGCCGACGACGTGGCGAACGACACCGCTGCGCACCGTGCTCGCCGTGATGCCACGAGCGATGCACTGATCGCTGTCGGTGTCGAACCGCCGGTCGCGGCACCCGGATACACGGTCCCGTTTCCAGTCGTCGACGCTGCCGGTGCCGCACAGCTCGCGCTGCAGATCGAGAGCGACACCGCCGTCGCCTGGCGCTCGGTGGCCGAGCGAGCACGGAGCGAACCGACTCGAACGACCGCGATCGAGGCGCTCACCGACACAGCCCTACGTGCCGCGCGGTGGCGAACGCACCTCGGCATCATCCCGGCAACGGTGCCGTTTCCCGGCAGGCCCTGAGAATCCGATCGAACGCGCCGGCCGGTTATCGTTCCGACCCGAGGATCTCGGCGATCCGGCGGAACAGCTGATCTGCGGGGTGTGCTTTCGGCACGATGTCGGACTCGTTCATGAAGACGACGACGGTCGCCCCCGACTCGGGATTGTGGAACAGGGCCGCAGTGAAACCGAGACCCTCACCGTTGTGTCCCCACCACCCCGCCGTTTCGCCGATTCCGAGAGCGTAGATGTCGTACGGCGGGCCCTCATCGAGTGGCGCACCTTCTTGCCGCTCGGCTTGGGTTTCCGGCTGCAGCAACGTACCGGTCGCGAGGACCTCACCCCACACTCGACCATCGTCGAGAGTACTGATCATCGACCCGGCGGGGCCGAAGATGGACAGGTTGTCGGGCTGTTCCTCGAGTTCTCCTGCTCCCTGCGCGTATCCGACCGGATGCGGATCGGCCCACAGGGAGGCGTCGACGACGTACGCGGTGTTCGTCAATCCGAGCGGTCCGAGGATCCGTTCGTCCAGTACGTCGGCGAACTGTCGCCCCGTCACCTTTTCGACGACCGCGCCCAGCAGATTGGTGTTGGCGTTGGTGTAGACCTTCTCAGCACCGGGCGCGAACTGCGCGGGTTGCCCCAGCACGAAGCCGTTCAATTCGTCGAGCGTGAAGATCTTCGAAGGATCCTCGGAGAACACCTCGACGAATCGCTCGCCGGTGTAGTCGGCGTTGCCGCTGGACATCCCGGCGAGTTCTCTGAGGGTGATCGTGTCACCGCCCGTGACACCGCCGACATACCGGCCGATCGTGTCGTCCAGGCCGATCACTCCCTCGTCCACCAACTGGAGGATGAGGGTGACGGTGTACGACTTGGTGATACTCCGCAATGGCCAGGTCATTTCGGTGGTGACGGCAACGTCGTCCTCGATGTCGGCCGCGCCGACCACCGCTGTCCACGCGCCTTCGTCCGGAAGCCACACTCCGACTGCAGCGCCGGGCACCCCGTATTCGGTCACCGTCCGATCCAGCGCGTCCTGCAGCGCCGTCCGGAGCGGATCGGCGAGTGAGTCCTCCGGCGCAACCGGACGGGTGACCGAGGCCGGCGGAGCATCCGTGTGTGCAGCAGGCGGGGACGTCGAGCACGCTACGGAGAGCACGACGATGGTCATCGCGGAAACGAAATTCATCAGCGGGCGCGAGATTCGCGGCGGGTAATGCAGGTCGATGGTCATGTGACATCACCCGGTTCGTGTAGTCCACTCGAGCACTGGGACAACAAGCGCGCATTCAGCATGACGCTCCCGCGAGGTTCGTACAGGCGGTTCGCCCCATCGAACTCGCCGTTGCGGTGTGCAGTACACGCCGCAGACGACGGCAGCACATCCCCGAAGGGTCGGGCCGACGTCGTTTGCCCCGTTGTACGCGCATCGACGCACTAGACTGCGAGATTGCGTGACCCTCTGTACTGCAAATGGGAGCACACCATGAAATCAGTCGACCCATACCTGAATTTCAATGGAAACACCGAAGAGGCATTCACCTTCTACCAATCCGTTTTCGGCGGCGAACTACGCCTGGCCCGCTTCAGCGACATGGATACCGGCGACATGGAACTGACCGAGGAACAGATGAACGGCGTCGCACATGTCGCCCTCCCGATGGGCGACAGAATGCTCATGGGGTCCGATGTCCCCGAGACAATGGGCACCGTCACTGTCGGAACCAACTTCGCTATCTCGATCGATGCCGAGAGCGCCGAGGAAGCCGACCGCGTATTCGAAGGGCTGTCTGCGGGCGGTGAGGTGTCCATGCCACTGGGGCAGGTGGAATGGGCCGAGCGCTTCGGTATGTGCACCGACAAATACGGAGTGCAGTGGATGATCGGCTACACCGGGGACGTGGTCTTCGGCGCACCCTGATCATTCGGCGTGCCGCCGGTCGATGCCCGCCGCCGTCAGTCGACGACCAGTGCCATTGCGAAACCGTCCCAGCCTTTCGAACCCACCGTCTGGAGCGCAGTCGCGTCGAGGCGCGGCTCGGCGGCGAACAGAGCGAGGACGTCGCGTGATGCGCGGACCCGTTCGTCGTCGTGATCAGGATCTGCGATCGCACCGCCGCGCACGATGTTGTCGACGATGATGACGCTGCCCGGTCGAGTGAGCCGCAGTGCCTCTCGCACGTAGTTCGAGTTGTTCTCCTTGTCCGCATCGATGAACACAAGATCGAATGGGCCCTCGATCTGCGGCAACGACTCCAGCGCCGGTCCGATACGGATGTCGACGACTCCGCCGACGCCGGCATGGTCCAGGTTCGCGCGGGCAACCTCGGCGTGGCGGGGCTCGAATTCGAGTGTGACCACCCGTCCTTCGTCACCGACGGCACGGGCGAGCCACGTCGTGCTGTATCCGCCCAGGGTGCCGATCTCGAGAATTGCCCGCGCACCCATCGCTCGCGCGAGCAGGTGCAGGAACTTGCCCTGCATGCGCGAGACGTCGATGGCGGGCAGGCCTGCGTCGGCGTTCGCTACGAGAGCGGCCTCTGTGGCACGGTCGTTGCCGATGAGGAGTTCGGAGAGATAGGTGTCTGTGCGTTCCCAGTCAGAAGCCATGAACACAGTCTCCCCTGCAGCCCCCTCATCGGCAGCCGTCCGGCCTCAGCGGCGGGTCGCTGCGAGAACTTCGCTCACCGCGTCATCGACCGGCACCTCCCGGGCCTCTCCGGTGAAACGGTCGCGCAATTCGACATGTCCGTCAGCAAAACCACGGCCGACCACGACGACGAGCGGCATTCCGAGCAATTCGGAGTCCTTGAACTTCACACCGGGAGATGCCTTGCGGTCGTCGAACAACAGATCGACACCGGCATCGGAGAGTTCCTGCGCGAGTGCTTCCGCACCCGCGCGGGCTGCCTCGTCCTTGTTCGCGATTACGAGATGCACGTCGAACGGTGCGATTTCCGCGGGCCAGCGCAAACCTTTGTCGTCGTGCTGCTGCTCGGCGACCACGGCAACGAGTCGTGAGACACCGATTCCGTAGGAGCCCATGGTGGGGCGCACCGGCTTGCCGTTCTCACCGAGAACGTTCACCTCGAATGCGTCGGTGTACTTGCGGCCGAGTTGGAAAACGTGGCCGATCTCGATGCCACGGGCGGCAACGAGCGGGCCCGCACCGTCGGGCGACGGGTCGCCGTCGCGCACTTCGGCCGCCTCGATCGTGCCGTCCGCCGTGAAGTCGCGGCCTGCAACGAGTCCGAACACGTGCTTCCCGTGCTCGTCTGCGCCGGTAATCCAGGAGGTGCCGTCGACCACGCGGGGGTCGACGAGATAACGCACCCCGTTGGCCTGCAGGGCCTTGGGACCGATATAGCCCTTGACGAGGTACGGGTTCGCGGCGAAGTCGGCTTCGTCGAGCAGCGCGAATTCGGCCGGTTCCAGAGACGCCTCGAGACGCTTGTCGTCGATCTCACGGTCGCCGGGGACACCGATACCGAGCAGTTCCCACTCGCCACCGGGCTGCCGGACCTTCACAAGAATGTTCTTGAGCGTCTCGGAGGCAGCTACCTCGCGGCCGAGGATCTGCGAGGAGGCCGTGACAAGGGTGTCGATCGTGGGAGTGTCCGGGGTGTCGTGGACGATCGCGTCGGGCTGGCCCTCGACCGGAATGGGTGCCGGTGCCAGCGTCTTCACGGCCTCGACGTTCGCCGCGTAACCGGATTCGACGCACCGCACATAGGTGTCCTCGCCCGCGGGCGAGTCGGCGAGGAACTCCTCGGACGCGCTCCCACCCATTGCACCGGACGTCGCAGACACGATCACGTACTTCACACCGAGACGCGCGAAGATCCGTTCGTAGGCGTCGCGGTGGGCACGGTACGACTCGGCGAGCCCTTCGTCGGTGAGGTCGAAGCTGTACGAATCCTTCATCGTGAACTCACGGCCACGCAGGATGCCGGCACGCGGTCGTTCCTCGTCGCGGTACTTGGTCTGGATCTGGTACAGAGTGACCGGGAAGTCCTTGTACGAGTTGTATTCGCCCTTGACGGTGAGCGCGAACATCTCTTCGTGAGTGGGTCCGAGGAGGTAATCACCGCCCTTACGGTCCTCGAGACGGAAGAGTGCGTCGCCGTACTCGGTCCAGCGATTCGTGGTTTCGTAGGGATCACGCGGCAGGAGCGCAGGCAAAGAGATCTCTTGCGCGCCGAAGCTGTTCATCTCTTCGCGGACGACCCGTTCCACCTGCCGCAGCACTTTCAGGCCCAGCGGCAGCCATGAGTACACACCTGGCGCGACGCGCCGGACGTAGCCGGCGCGGACGAGCAACTTGTGGCTGGCGACCTCGGCGTCTGCGGGGTCGTCGCGGAGCGTGCGGAGGAACAGGTGCGACATGCGGGTGATCACGATCGGTCAGCCTACCTCGCGACCCGTTCCGCCCGATCGGTACGGTTGTCGTTTGTGCTGGTACTTCTCCCCCCGTCCGAGACGAAGTCCGAGGGCGGCGACGGCGCCCCACTCGATCTCGGGGACCTGTCGATGCCGCAACTGACCGAGACACGCGAACTCCTCGTACATGCCCTCGTCGACCTCGCAGCAGATCCGGAGGCGTCGGCCCGGGCCCTCGGATTGGGTGCCACTCAGTTCGACGAGGTCGAGCGGAACGCAAAACTGTGGGTCTCCCCGACCACGCCCGCACTCTTCCGCTACACGGGAGTGTTGTTCGACGCGCTCGACGCCGGTGCCTTCACCAGGACACAGCGTGACAAGGCCTATCGGCGACTGGGCATCGGGTCCGCACTCTTCGGGGCGATCCGTGCCGCCGATCCGGTGCCCGCCTACCGGCTGTCGGGCGGATCGAAACTGCCCGGTTTCGGGACACTCGCGGCACTGTGGCGACCGGAGTTGTCCGACGCGATCGTCGCGGAGGCGGACGGGGATCTCGTGGTCGATCTGCGGTCGGGCATCTATCAGCAGCTCGGTCCGATACCCGGTGCCGTGACGGCCACAGTGCTCACCGAACAACCCAACGGCACCCGCAAGGTGGTCAGCCACTTCAACAAGCACCACAAGGGACTGCTTGCCCGAGCTCTGGTGCTCACGCGCGCCGAGCCGACGGATATCAAGGGTGTGGCACGGGTTGCATCGAAGGCCGGGTTGCGGGTCGAGGTCGCGTCGCCGACCGAATTGATCGTCTTGACCTGACGCGCAGCGACCCCGCTCCTGGAGGGGCGGGGTCGCGTATGTGCCGAGATCTCAGATCGTCTGGGCTGCCTTCTCGGCTTCCTGTGCCTGTGCGACCTGTTCAGGAGTGAACCGGATGAACAGCGCCGCGATACCCGCGATGACCGCGCACACCGCGCAGCCGAAGAGAGCGAACAGGTAGCCCTCTCCTTGGGCCGCGAGCTGCGCGTCGGTCATAGCGGTGACCGGGCCGGATGTGCCGCCGAGCGACAACGCCCTCGACGTCGCGAGCGAACCGATGATGCCGAGCCCCACGGGACCTCCGAGCGTCTGGGCGACCTGCGCGATCGCCGACAGTGGCCCGATCTCGTGCGAGCCCACACCGGCGATCGCGCACAACGGCAGCGGCACCGAAGAGAGCCCGACACCGAACCCGACGACGAGCACGAGGATGAACAGGGTCGGAAAGTACGCGACGTCCTGACTCATCCCCGACCCGTACACCAGGCTCACAGCCACGATGGCCGTGCCCGTGACGACCAGCCAGCGCGGCTGGATCCGCGCAACCAGTTTCGACGCCACCGCAGCCGCCCCACCGAGCCCGAAGGCGAACGGAACGAACGCGAGGCCGGCCTGAAGCGGGGTGTAGCCGAGCACGTCCTGCACGAACAGGGCAACGAATGCGGCAAGACTGAACATCACCGCGCCCGCGAAGAAAATCGATACGAACACCGCAACACGGTCCTTGTTGCGGAACAACACGAACGGCAGAAGCGGATTCTCGGCGCGACGCTCGACCAGCAGGAATGCTCCGAGCAGCACGACACCGGCAACGAGTGCGCCGATCACCGCGTAACTTCCCCACCCCAAGCTGGGCCCCTCGGTCAAGGCGAACACCAGCCCTGTGCATCCCAGCGTCGCGAGAATCGCCCCGGGTATGTCGAGGGCGAGCCGCTCACCCGCGGTCTCCCGGAGCGAGACCACCGCGAGCACCACGATGAGCACACCGATCGGCACGTTGATCAGGAAGATCCATCGCCACGACACCTGGGTGAGCGCGCCGCCGAGGATCAGACCCGCGATGGATCCGACACCTGTCATCGCCGCGAACACCGCGATCGCCCGGTTGCGCGCGGGGCCCGCCGCGAATGTCGTCGCCACCAGTGCAAGAGCGGTGGGTGATGCGACCGCTGCGCCCACACCCTGCAGGGCTCGCGAGCCGATGAGCATCACGTCGTTGCTCGCGATGCCGCACAACAGCGAAGCGAGTGTGAAGATCGAGACGCCGGCGATGAACATCTTCTTGCGACCGTAACTGTCGCCGAGGCGACCGCCGAGCAGCATCAGGCCACCGAAGGCCAGTGCGTACGCGGTGAGGACCCAGTTGCGACCGGAGTCGGACATTCCGAATTCGGACTGCAACGGTGCGAGCGCGAGGTTCGCGACGGTGCCGTCGAGCACAACCATGAGCTGGAGTCCGCTCAGGACGAGCATCGCGATGGCGACCGCGCGGGTGGTCATCTGTCTCGACGTATCGGTCACGTCACGCACCTTCCGTCGTGAATCCGGCAACCGGGCCTATCACGATGATCGCGGGCGGGCGGATGTCCTCCTCGTCGACGCGTGCAGCGACTGTCGCGAGGTCGGCGCGTAGAACTCGCTGGCTTCGCAGAGTTCCTTCCTGCACAACCGCCACTGGGGTGTCGGAGGGACGTCCCCCGGCGATGAGGGCGTCGGCGAACTGCTCGATGCGCGCGACGGCCATCAGCAGCACGAGGGTTCCCCGAAGCTTCGCGAGCGCGCCCCAATCGGTCAGCGAATCCGGATGACCGGGTGCGACATGACCGCTGACCACCACGAACTCGTGGGTCACCCCGCGGTGGGTGACGGGGATTCCCGCGGCGGACGGCACCGAGATCGCGCTGGTGATACCCGGCACGACCGTTACCGGCACACCTGCCTCTGCACACGCTTCGAGTTCTTCGAAACCGCGACCGAACACGTACGGATCGCCGCCCTTGAGCCGCACCACGAACTTCCCGGCCTTCGCGCGGTCGACGAGGGTGGCATTGATGGCCTGCTGCGCCATCGCCCGTCCGTAGGGCAGCTTCGCGGCGTCGATCACCTCGACGTGCGGGGCGAGTTCGGCGAGGAGCGGCTGCGGCGCCAGATGGTCGGCGACAACGACATCGGCCTGCGCGAGCAGTCGACGGCCGCGGACGGTGATCAGGTCCGGGTCGCCAGGCCCACCTCCGACGAGCGCCACACCGACCGGTTTGTCCCCGGGGTCGGAGATCCCGAGGACTCCCGAACCTGCGAGTGCATCGAGAATCGAAGTGCGCACGGAGGCGGAACGCCGGTGATCGCCTCCCGCCAACACACCGATGGCCAGTCCGTCGTGCTGTGCCGTTGCCGGCGTCACTGCACTTCCCTCGCGCGCATTGTCGGCGCGAACACAGAACACCCTGCGCCGTTCGGCTTCCTCGACGATCGCGGCGTTGGTGCCGGGTTCGTCGGTGCACGCCATTGCGTACCACGCGCCGTCGAGGTCACCGTCGACATAGTCACGGAGTTCGAGGGTGATCCGGCCCTTTGCCGCGAAGCTCTCGATCACCGGCGTCGCGGCGCGCGCCACCACGTGGATGTCCGCACCCGACGAGGCGAGCAGCCCGAGTCTGCGCTGGGCAACGGAACCACCTCCCACCACGACGACGCGGCGTCCGGACAGATTCAGGCCGACGAGATAATTCGTCTCGTCGGCGTTCTCGGTTGGCACTCGGTGGTCCCCACTTTCCGGTCCGATGTGAACACAGGCCGGTCCGCTCCCCACTGGGTGCGGACCGGCCTGTGACGATGTATGCGAGGGTCAGACAGCAGCAGCTTCAACCGGAGCCGTCGGCACCGGGTCGGATGCAACGTCGAGCTCGAGAGACTTGGTGCTCCAGTCCCACATCTGCTCGAACAGGGCCGGGTTGTCGGACAGTTTGACACCCAGCGAGGGCACCATTTCCTTCAGCTTCGACTGCCATCCCGCCCACAGCTGCGGGAAGCACCGCTCGAGTACATCGAGCATCGCGGGGACGGCGGTGGACGCTCCGGGCGACGCACCGAGGAGGCCCGCGATAGTCCCGTCGGCAGCGTTGACCACTGCGGTACCGAATTCGAGTACCCCGCCCGCACCCTTACGTCGGATGACCTGCACCCGCTGACCGGCGACGATGAGCTCCCAGTCCTCGAGGCGGGCTTCCGGGGCGAACTCGGACAGTGTCACGATGCGGTCGGCGGGCGACTGGCTGAGCTCGCTGACGAGGTACTTGACGAGACCGAGCTCCGTCATGCCCACGCCGAGCATCGACATGAGGTTGTTCGGCTTGACCGACTTGGGCAGGTCCATCACGCCGCCCTGCTTGAGGAACTTCGGTGACCAGCCGGCGTACGGGCCGAAGAGCAAGCCCTGCTCACCGTTGATCACGCGGGTGTCGAGGTGGGGCACCGACATGGGGGGCGCGCCGACAGCGGCCTTACCGTAGACCTTGGCGCTGTGCCGTGCGATGACGTCGGGGTTGGTGCAACGCAGGAAGGCACCCGACACCGGGAATCCGCCGAAGCCCTTGGCTTCGGCTATACCCGACTTCTGAAGCAGGTGCAGCGCCCCGCCACCCGCACCGACGAACACGAACTTTGCGTGAACCTTGCGGGTGTCCCCGGTCCGGCGATTGCGAACCTTGACGATCCAGCTGCCGTCGGACTGCTTGGAGAGGTTGGTGACCTCGTGACCGAAGAACACCGTGCCACCGGATGCGGCAACGTTGTTCACGAGTTGCTTGGTGAGTGCACCGAAATCGACGTCGGTGCCGGTCTCGGTCCAGTTCAGTGCGACCGGTTCGGAGAAGTCGCGGCCCTCGGCCATGAGCGGCAGGCGCTCGGAGAACCATTCGGGGCTCTCGGAGTACTCCATGCCCGCGAACAGCGGATGTCCGGCGAGAGCGTCGTAGCGGGCGCGCAGGTACTTCACGTTGTCGGCGCCGTGCACGAAGCTGACATGCGGAATCGGGTTGATGAAGTTCTTCGGGTCCGACAGGATTCCCTTGTCGATCGCGTAAGCCCAGAACTGGCGCGAAACCTGGAACTGCTCGTTGACGTTGATCGCTTTGGTGATGTCGACCGAGCCGTCGGGTTTGGCAGGGGTGTAGTTGAGCTCACACAGGGCGGAGTGCCCGGTACCGGCGTTGTTCCACGGGTCGCTGCTCTCCGCGGCAGCGGCGTCGAGCCGCTCGAACGCCGTGATGGACCACTCCGGCTGCAGCTGACGCAGCAGCGCTCCGAGGGTCGCGCTCATAATGCCCGCGCCTACGAGCACTACATCGGTCTTCGCCTCTACGTTCTCTGACACTGGGAAATCGACTTCCTTGTCTGTTCGCACGCGCCGCCGCGGTGGTGGTCCGCCCGCGTGAGTGTCCCGTACACGGACATGGACGCTCTCGTACACCGAGATCACCACGATCGTGCCGACTGCGACGAACAGGTTACCCGGATGTTGACCGGCGTTTCACTTCACCCAATTGTGTACCCACTTCCGCCTGCCTCGGTCACCAATACAGTGTGATAGTGACAACTTGGCAGCCCGACATTCTCGGCGACGGATACCAGCAGCTCAGTCTACCTCTGGGCACCGACCCGGACGGGGAAGGCCAGATCAGTGCGACACTCGTCCGGTACCAGCCGGACGACGTCGATCTCCCCGATCGTGCGGTTCTCTACGTCCACGGTTTCACCGACTACTTCTTCCAGCAGCACCTGGCCGAGCACTTCGCCGCACAGGGATATCGATTCTACGCCCTGGACCTGCGCAAATGCGGTCGTTCGCGCGAGCAAGGGCACACCCCCCACTTCGTCACCGATCTGAGGTTCTACGATTCCGAACTCGATCAGGCCTTGCGTCTCGTGCGTGAGGAGACCGGTGGTGTCGAGACGATCGCGAATGTCCTACTCGCCGCCCACTCCACCGGCGGTCTCGTGCTTCCGCTGTGGCTCGACCGTCTCGAGCGGGGCCCTGGCGGGGCTCGCGGAGCCGGAGTGATGGGGCTGATTCTCAACAGTCCGTGGTTCGACCTGCAGGGGCCGTCCTACCTGCGCAATGTCGGCACGGCAGCGATCGACCTCATCGGGCGGCTCCGCCCCAAAGACGCGATACCCGGGCCGAAGCTCGACACCTACGGGGCGAGTCTGCAGCAGGGCGGCTGGACCTATGACCTCGACTGGAAGCCGCTGACCGGGTTTCCGATCAGGTTCGGATGGATCCGCGCAGTCCGACAGGGGCATGCGCAGCTGCACCACGGCCTCGATATCGGAGTGCCCTCGCTCATCCTGCGTTCGGGTAAGAGCGGTTCGGCACCGAAGTACGACCCGGCGATCGACACCGTCGACGCCGTGCTCGACGTCCGGCAGATCGCCCGGTGGGCGGGGTGCCTCGGCAACCGCACGACGATCGTGCCCATCGACGGTGCTCGCCACGATGTGTTCCTTTCCACACCCGGGCCCCTGGGTGAGGCGTTCCGGGAATTGGACTTGTGGCTGGAATGGTTGGACGGTCACAGGACCGGCAACGAGACCGGCGCTCGGGCAGACGTCGCCCGGCAACGAACCACGGGAGAGCATGCGTGACCCACTACGACCTCGCGATCATCGGCACCGGATCGGGTAACTCGCTCATCGACGAACGCTACGACGACAAGCGCGTCGCGCTCCTCGAAGAGGGCACATTCGGCGGCACCTGTCTCAATGTCGGGTGCATCCCGACCAAGATGTACGTCTACGCCGCCGAGGTTGCACGGACTGTGCGCACCGCAGGCAAGTACGGCATCGATGCCTCGATCGACGGCGTGCGGTGGAACGACATCGTCGATCGCGTGTTCGGGCGCATCGATCCGATCGCTGCGGGCGGCGAGCGCTACCGCCGTGAGGACTGCGACAACGTCACCGTGTACGGCGGGCATGCCCGGTTCACCGGTGAGCGCACGATCGACACGGGAACCGGCGAGGCCATCACGGCCGACCAGGTGGTCGTGGCCGCGGGCTCACGGGCGGCGGTCCCCCGCAACGTTCTCGACAGCGGCGTGCGTTACTACACGAGCGACAACATCATGCGTCTGTCGAAGCTCCCCGAATCGTTGGTGATTCTCGGTACCGGATTCATTGCCATGGAGTTTGCGCATGTGTTCTCGGCACTCGGTACCCGAGTGTCGGTGATCGCGCGCAGCGGCGCACTGCTGCGTCATCTCGACACCGAGGTGTCCGAGCGCTTCACGTCGCTGGCCCGCGAGAAGTGGGACGTGCATCTGACCGCTCCTGCACGCTGGTTCCGGCCCGTCGGCGACGGAGTCGAGGTGGAACTCGGAGACGGCACCGTGGTGTCCGGGGACGCACTGTTGGTAGCGACCGGCCGCGAGCCCAATGGGGACCTGCTCGATGTGGCGAAGGCAGGGATCGAACTGGACGACGAGGGCCGCATCGTCGTCGACGAGTTCCAGCGCACCACCGCGCGCGGCGTGTTCGCTCTCGGCGACGTGTCGTCGTCGTACCAGCTCAAGCATGTCGCAAACCACGAAGCCCGGGTCGTGCAGCACAACCTCCTCCACGATGCGTGGAGCGGCGACACATCCGGCCTGCGACGCTCGGATCACCGTTTCGTGCCAGCGGCGGTCTTCACCGATCCGCAGATCGCGACCGTCGGACTGACCGAGGAACAGGCCCGTTCCGAGGGGTACGACATCTCGGTCAAGGTCCAGAATTACGGGGATGTCGCGTATGGCTGGGCAATGGAGGACACCGAGGGCTTCTGCAAGCTGATCGCCGATCGGTCCACTGGACTACTGCTCGGGGCGCACATCATCGGGGCGCAGGCGTCGACCGTGATCCAGCCACTGATCCAGGCGATGAGCTTCGGGCTGACAGCACAGGAGATGGCTGCCGGTCAGTACTGGATCCATCCGGCACTGCCCGAGCTCGTCGAGAACGCCCTCCTCGGTCTCTGATCGGCTCGGTCTCGGACCCGGCCGGTGAACGCCACCTCCCGGTTCTTCGGAACCCGGGAGGTGGCGTCGTTTCGACTACCAGCTTCCGGTGCGCAGCGCGATCGCCGACGCGAAATCTGCGGGTGCGTGCGCCGGGATGTTCTCGACGCCGTCGAGTTCGACCACGCGGAACTCGCCGGTGACGTAACGCATCGAACCATCGGCCTCCGCCCGCCGTGCGGCGCTCCCGATCACGATGGTCGTCGGGACCTCCGCGGCCGGTGCCGACGCATCTCGCACGGTGCCCTCGGCGTCTTCGACAGCCGGGTGCCCGCGTTCGGCGACGACGAGACTCGCGAACCGGCCGAACCGGCCTGCCGCGACCGCCCACGCGAGTTCGGCGCCTGCTCCGCTGCCCACGAGATGCACCCACGGCAGAGTCAGGTCATCGAGTATCGCGAACACGTCGGCCGGGCCGAGACCGTCGATGTCGTCGACGACGATCGTACGAAGATCCGAGTTGTGCAGGCGCTCGCACACGACGTCGTACACCTGCGCAGACTCTCCGTCGTCGGGAAGCAACAGCACCGTATGCCGACTGTCGGGTCCCCCGACATGCACCCGAACGCTCCCCCCTGGGGCGCTCACCGTCCTGGTTTCCATGCGCGCAAACGCTACACGCCGGAGCATCCCACTTCCGGCATTGCACCCGCCCGACGCGGTTTCCTGATCGAGTGCACGAGTGCGGAGCAGACCGACATCACCTCGATCTCACATCGACCGACAGGGGCGGAACCTTCCCTGCCGGATCCTCTAGCTCGATTCGTGACGGACGCTCCACTCAGGGCAGAGTGAGGATCTCGCTACCGTTTTCGGTGACGACGAGCGTGTGCTCGAACTGGGCGCTCCACTTGCGATCCTTGGTGACCACGGTCCAGCCGTCGTCCCAGATCTCGTAGTCCGGGGTGCCGAGGTTGATCATCGGCTCGATGGTGAACACCATGCCCGGCTCGATGATCGTGTCGATGTCGGGACGATCGTAGTGCAGGATCACCAACCCGTTGTGGAATGTCTCGCCGATACCGTGGCCGGTGAAGTCGCGAACCACGCCGTATCCGAACCGGTTGGCATACGACTCGATGACCCGGCCGATGACGTTGAGCGCCCGGCCGGGCTTGACCGCCTTGATCGCGCGCATCGTCGCCTCACGCGTGCGCTCGACGAGCAGTCGCGCCTCCTCGGACACGTCTCCCGCCAGGAAGGTGGCGTTGGTGTCGCCATGCACACCGTGGATGTAGGCGGTCACGTCGATATTGACGATATCTCCGTCCTCGATCACGGTGGTGTCCGGAATTCCGTGGCAGATCACCTCGTTGAGCGACACGCACACCGACTTCGAGAACCCGCGGTACCCGAGGTCGGACGGGTAGGAGCCGTGATCGCACATGAATTCGTGTGCGATGCGGTCGATCTCATCGGTCGTCACGCCGGGGGCGACCGCCTTGCCTGCCTCGACGAGCGCCTGCGCCGCGATCTTCGATGCAACACGCATCTTCTCGATCGTCTCCGGAGTCTGCACCCACGGCTCGTTGCCTTCGTTCGCCGTGGGCTTCCAGACGTACTCAGGGCGCTCGATGGACTTGGGGACCTCGCGGATGGGGGTCGGGGTTCCTGGGACGAGCGGGGCACGGGTAGACATGCGTTCCAGGTTAGTCGCCCCCGACCCCGCCAGCGGCTCACGCCCCTCACACCCTCGCTCAGCGATCCACCGACCGTCTCTCGCCGATCACGACGTGCTTCCCTGCCGCAACAGGAACCGCTGCACCTTGCCGCTCGGAGTCTTGGGCAGGTGAGGAACGAAATGGACAACTCGAGGATAGGCGTGTGCCGCGAACTTCTTCTTCACGAGCCGCTGCAGGTCCGCTTCGAGTGCATCGTCGCCGTCGACACCGTCGCGGAGCACGACGAAGGCCTCGAGGACCTCACCGCGCAACTCGTCGGGTAGTCCGACGACCGCCGCCTCGACCACGTCCGGATGCATCACCAGCACGGATTCGACGTCGAAAGGTCCGATACGGTAACCGGCCATGATGATGACGTCGTCGTCGCGCGAGGAAAAGAAGTAGAAGCCGTTTTCGTCGATCTTGCCGGCATCGCCGGTCAGGTACCAGCGACCGTCATCGGTGAATCGGGTCGCAGTCTTGTCGGGTGCATCGACATATCCGGTGAACCACACCAGAGGGCTCTTCTCGACGTCGATCGCCACGCGGCCGAGCTCGCCGGGTGCGGCGATATCGTCGTTGTCGTCGCGCAACACCGCGCAGGTCCATCCCGGCAACGGCTTTCCCATCGATCGCTCCGGCACATCCTCGCGGAGGTCGTCGGCCCACGCATCGACGACGAACATGCCGTGCTCGGTCTGACCGTACTGATCGCGCACCACCACGCCGAGTTCCTCGCGCGACCAGGCCAGTACGTCGGGAGTAAGCGGCTCCCCCGCCGATGACGCCCGACGCAGGCGGATCCTGGTATGCGGAGCCGAGTCCGCTCGCAATGATCGATACACCGTCGGCGCTGCCGCGAAGTTGGTGACGCCGAACGTGTCGAGCACCTGCCAGGTGAGGGCCGGGGAGAACCCGGCGTGCAGCAGCAGGCTCCGCCGACCCGCGGCCAAGGGCCCGAGAAGTGCGTAGTACAACCCGTACGCCCAACCCGGATCTGCCGCGTTCCAGAACACATCGTCCTCACGGACGTCGAGACCGAATTCGAGGTAGGCGTGGAACGAGGCGAGGGCCTTGACCGGCACCGGCACGCCTTTGGGAGTGCCGGTGGTGCCCGACGTGAAGAGCTGGACGAGGCCTCCGTCGCCACCCACCGCCACCGCCTCACCTCGCGGATCGTGTGCGGAATGGGATTCGACGAGCTCGGCGAAGTCCAGACCGACACCGTCCCCGTCACCCGCGACGATCACCTGCCACGGGGCATCGTGAGGGATGTCGTCGCCGGGAGCGAGCTTGCCCACCTGATCACCGTCCGCGACAACGACCTTCGCGCCGCTCGCGCCGAGTCGGAAGGCGATGGCGGGCGACGCGAACGCAGTGAACAGCGGTACGTGCACGGCACCGCGACGCCAGATGCCGAGCAGCGCGACCACGAGGTCGGCGGACTTGCCCATCAGAGTGGCGACATGATCGCCCGGTTCCACACCGAGATCAGCAAGCGCCGCCGCGAATCGCGCCGACCGCTCGGACAGGTCGCCGTAGGTCAGGTCGACCGATCCGAGATCGGCGTCGATCACTGTGAAAGCCACCGCATCGGCCGGGTGGTCGTCGCACAACAAGTGGGCAGCGGTGGCGTCGGCTGTGTCGTAGCGGTCCAGAAGCTCCTGCACACGGGTTGCTGTGTCGGCCATCGGTCCGTCCTCTCGTCGCGCATCGGCATGGGCCCGGGCCCACTCGACCCTGGCACAATTTATGATTCCTGTCACAGAACCCTCCCGATACCCCCGGAAAGGGGTGGCCGACAGTGTCCACCACTGCCTCCTCCCTGCTTCGTCCCCGAGACGGCGACGCACTACGGAGCGAATTGCGCCGAACTGCCTCGCACGCACAGGTCCCCGTTGTCTTCGCCGGCGAGGTGAAGAACGGCCACCTGCACCTGAGCGAGTTTCTCGGCACGCGGACGAACGGTCTGTCGGGGGTCGTCGTACCGCCGCGCGCAGGACTCGGCGGCCGTGCACTCGACGAGGCGCGTCCGATAACCGTCGCCGATTACGGAAGCGCCTCGTCGATCACCCATCATTTCGACCGTCCGGTGCTCAGTGAGGGGTTGCGCTCGATCCTGGCGGTACCGGTGGTGGTCGGTGGCGCTGCCCGGGCCGTGTTGTACGGCGCGGTGCGCGAGCGAAGCCGCTTCGGCGATCGGGTCGTGAGCGCCTTCGTCCACGCCGCGACCAGGCTGGCGAGCGAGATCACCGTGCGCGACGAAGTGGATCGACGGGTCGCGATGCTCGGCTACCTCTGCTCCGACACGAAGAAACCGATCGCGGACACGGAGGTACGGGAGATCCACGCCGAGTTGCGCACGCTGGCTCAGAACGTCGACGACGCCGGACTCGGGCAGCAACTCAGGGCCTTGTCCGATCGTCTCGCGTCGACGCTCGTCGGCAAGCCGTCATCGGACACCGTGGTCACGCTGTCGACGCGTGAGACGGATGTCCTGTCCTACGTGGCGTTGGGTTGCACCAACGCCGAGATCGCCCGGCGCTTGGCGGTGGGATCCGAGACCGTCAAGAGTTATCTGCGCAGCGCCATGAACAAACTGGATGTGCATTCCCGCCATGAAGCCGTGGTCGTCGCGAGAAAACTGGGTCTGCTACCCTGACCGTGTTGCGGGTGCGGCTCACGGCCCGTCTTCCCGGTACTCGGGTGGCAGAGCAGCAAACATGTCGCGGGTGACGCCCACCGCGTTGTCCGAACTTCCACCGCGAACCACGAGCGTCGCGAAGGCGAGGTCGCCCCGATAGCCGACGAACCACGAGTGCGACCCGCCCTCGACCTCGGCTTCGCCCGTCTTGCCGTAGACGTCGCCCTGATCACGGATCCGATCGGCGGTACCACTGGTGATGACCAGACGCATCATGCCCCGCAGTCCGTCGACCACCTCAGCGGAGATCGGCGGCGCCTCGCCCTCCCGGGCCGTCTCCCTCCCCTCGATGAGGTACGGGACCGGGGTACGACCGCTCGATACCGTCGCCGCGGCGAGCGCCATCCCGAACGGGCTGACGACCACCTTGCCCTGCCCGAATCCGTCCTCGGTGCGTTCGACGAGATCCTCTGCGGGCGGCACGGAGCCCGAGTCCGTCGGCATGCCCACGACGTCGTAGTCGACGCCGATACCGAACTGGGCGGCTGCGACAGTGAGTGCATCGGGCTCCATCTCCGACGCGAGCTTGGCGTAGGTCGTGTTGCACGAGCGCGCGAACGCGGTGGCCATCGAGACGGTGCCGAGCGCGAACTCGTTGTAGTTGGGAACGCTGCGCTCGCCGATCGTGATCCGGCCTGGACACGGCACCATCGTCTCCGGGGTCGCGAGTCCGTTCGAAATCGCCGCACCCGAGGTGATGATCTTGAAGGTCGAGCCCGGCGGGTACTGGCCCATGAGCGCAACCGGGCCGTCCTTGTCGGCCGCCTGGTTCTGAGCAACGGCGAGCACGGCCCCGGTCGAGGCCTCGACGACGACCATCATCGCCTGTTCGACACGGCCATCGACCGCCGCTTGGGCAGCGACCTGGATCGGACGGTCGAGGCTGATCGAGAACGACGGCACCGGCTGCGGCGCAGTCTCCGTGAGGACACCGGTTTCGACGCCGTACTGGTTGACGAGCACCACGCTCCAGCCGGCAGTGCCGTCGACCTGGTCGATGACGGTCTTCTTGACCTGGCCGATCAGGTCGGGCGCGAAGGTGCGATCGGTCGTGACCATGTCCGCCTGCTCGGTGACGACAACACCGGGAATGGTCGCGAGCGCGTCGGCGACGAGTTCGTAATCATCCTCGCGAAGACGCACGACCGCACGCGGTCCGTCTGCTGCGGTGACGGACTCGGCGATCGACTGGGCAGTCAAGGACTGGTCGAACCGAGAGATCGCCGCCGACAGCGAGCGCGCCGCAGCCGGAATATCGGGGCTCCGGGACCCGTCGAACGCGATGCCGTACACGACGCCCGGCACGAGCACGTCGCTTCCTGCGTGCTCATTGACCCGCGCCCGCGGTGCAGGATCGCTCCTGAGGTACATCGTCTGACGATCGCCGAGCTGGGGGTGCACGGCGGATTTGGACCAGCGCACCACCCAGTCCTCGCCGCTGCGGCCCATGTGCAGTTGTCCGGTGTATTGCCACACTCGATCCTTGGGAAGGTGCCATTCGTAGCTGTAATCGACCACCGCGGAGTCACCGTCGAGCCGGGCTCCAGTAGTGGTTGCCGTGAGAGACTCCGCCTGCAGTCCGTCCCAGACCTCGACAAGCGAGCTCGCGGCATCATCGGGTCGGTCGGTGCGGGTGGCCGCCCCCTCGAAATCCTGCTCGGCGAAGGCGTTCAGGAACAGCTGGGCCGCCGGTTCCGGGCCCGCGGCGCGCGGGGTACAGGCTGCGACGAGCCCGAGGAGCATCAGCAGCGCCGTGACGGCGGCCGCGGATCTCCCCGCGGCACGGCACGACGGAGCGGATCGAGGTCTCATCGCCGCCATCGTAAGGGCTCGGGGCCCGGATTCGGCTCAGGCGCCACCTCAGTCCAGGAGCACCGTGGACAAGGTCGCAACCTGGCGGAACCCCGCTCGCGCGTAAGCGGCTCGCGCCCGGACGTTGAAACTGTTGACATACAGGCTCGGGAGACGACCGCTCGCAGTGACCGCAACGGCCACCGCGGCGGTGCCTGCGGTACCGAGGCCCTGCCCGCGCATTTCCGGCTCTACCCAGACACCCTGGATCTGCCCCACGGCCGACGACACCGAGCCGACCTCTGCTTTGAACACGACACGGCCGCCTTCGAATCTCGCCCACGCGCGTCCGGCGGCGATGAGACTCGCGACACGACGCCGGTAGCTTGCCCCCCCGTCACCTGCCCGCGGATCGACCCCGACCTCCTCGATGAACATGGAGATCGCCGCGGGCAGATACCGGTCGAGTTCCTCCGGCCGGACTCGCCGAACGCGCGAGTCGGGCTGGATGAGGGGTTCGCGGTCGAGCACGAGCAGCGGTTGCTCCGCACGCACCTCGCGCGGCGGTCCCCACGTCGATTCCAACAGCTCCCACATCGGCAGTGCGTACTCAGCGCGCCCCACCACCGAGGAGCACAGCCGGGGTCCGCGGGCGGCCCGCTCGGCGAAGGCGTGGATGTCATCCGGGTCGCCCAGGAGCGGAATCAGATTTGCGCCGGAGAAACACAGCGATTGGTCGGGACCGCCGCGGCTCCATATTTCCCCGCCGAACGAGCGGTGGTCGAGGCCGTACTCCTCCACACGCCCCGCCACCATGCACGACGCCACGGGGTCGCGGGCGAGCACCCGTTGCACCGCGGCCGTGTCGCGGCCTCCCAACGACCGGACACCAAGAAGCTTGAGCACTCGCTCACCACCCGTCGACAAGCCGATACGGAATCAGAGTGCCATGTGTCACGCCGTCGGGGAAATCATGTCCCGATCCACGGGTCCGAGTACGCCGCAGGCGTCTCGAACGCCCCATGCGTATCAGGAGATGGACACCGTCGGGGAGCCCGCTCCCGCGCCTTCCATCTCCTCCGCGATACGCATCGCTTCTTCGATGAGCGTTTCGACGATCTGAGCTTCGGGCACGGTCTTGATGACCTTGCCCTTGACGAAGATCTGGCCCTTTCCGTTTCCGGAGGCGACACCGAGGTCGGCTTCGCGGGCTTCGCCGGGACCGTTGACGACACAACCCATCACCGCGACACGCAGCGGGACCTCCATCCCTTCGAGTCCGGCGGTGACTTCGTCGGCGAGCTTGTAGACGTCGACCTGCGCGCGACCGCACGACGGGCACGAGACGATCTCGAGTTTGCGTGGCCTGAGGTTCAGCGACTGCAGGATCTGACCGCCGACCTTGATCTCCTCGGCGGGTGGGGCGGACAACGACACCCGGATCGTGTCGCCGATGCCCTGCGACAGCAACGCACCGAATGCGACAGCCGATTTGATGGTGCCCTGGAATGCCGGGCCCGCCTCGGTGACACCGAGGTGGAGTGGGTAGTCGGACTGGGCGGCGAGTTGCCGGTAGGCCTCGACCATGACGACGGGATCGTTGTGTTTGACGGAGATCTTGATGTCTCCGAAGCCGTGTTCCTCGAACAGGCCTGCCTCCCACATCGCCGATTCGACGAGGGCCTCGGGTGTTGCCTTGCCGTACTTGGCCATGATGCGTGGGTCGAGGGAACCCGCATTGACACCGATACGGATCGGGATACCCGCGTCGCCGGCCGCTTTGGCGACCTCCTTGACGCGGCCGTCGAACTCCTTGATGTTGCCCGGGTTGACGCGGACCGCCGCGCAGCCGGCGTCGATCGCCGCGAAGATGTAGCGCGGCTGGAAGTGGATGTCGGCGATGACCGGGATCTGACTCTTCTTCGCGATCGCGGACAGCGCATCGGCGTCTTCCTGGCGCGGGCACGCGACACGGACCATGTCGCATCCGGCAGCGGTGAGCTCTGCGATCTGCTGAAGGGTCGCGTTGATGTCGTGGGTCTTGGTGGTGCACATCGACTGCACCGAGATGGGATGGTCGCTTCCGACACCCACGCCACCGACCATGAGCTGCCGGGTCTTTCGCCTGGGCGCGAGGACGGCGGGGATCTCGGGCATGCCCAATCCGACGGGGCTGGTCACAGTTCGCCTTCTTTCGTAGCTACTGCGCGATTCTACCGGCGCAGGTCAGAACAGCTGGATGGGGTTGACGATGTCTGCTGTGAGAGTGAGCACCATGAACGCGCCGCCGATGACCACTGCGACATAGGTCAGTGGCAGCAGCTTCATGTAGTCGACGGGCGCGCCGACCGGGAGTCCGCGCAGATTACGGAACCAGTTGCGGATGCGCTCGTAGATCGCGACGGCCATGTGCCCGCCGTCGAGCGGCAGCAACGGCAGCAGATTGAACGCTCCGAGGAAGAAGTTCAGCTGCGCGAGCAGCAGCACGAACGACTCCCAGATTCCGCGTTCGGCGAACTGCCCACCGATGACACTGGCGCCGACGACACTCACGGGTGTGTCGATGGACCGTTCCCCACCCGTCACCGCGGTCCACAGGTCGGCGACCTTGCTCGGCAGCGACACCAGGGCTTCGGCGGTGCGCACCGCGAGGAAACCGGTGAACTCGAAGGTGGCCGGCACCGCCGACAGCGGGCTGTATTCGAGGACGGTCGGCTCGCCGCCGACACCGATCGCGCCGACCTCCCGCGAGACCGGCTCCGCGTCGGGCGCGCTGCTTTCGTACACCCAGCGCTGCACCTGCTGGATTGCGACCGGGAACGTGAGGGTCTCGTCGCCGCGCTCGACGGTGAACTCCGCGGTGCCCGTCAGTGCCTGCGTCTCCGTGACGAGATCACGGAAGGTCTCGACGGGGGTGCCGTCGACCGCCACGATCACATCGCCGACCTCGATGCCGGCCTGCTGAGCGGGACCGGTTCCCGAGCACTCGGCCGGCTCGTAATCCGGTGGCCCGGCCTGAGTCGGCGCTGCACAGTCCAGCGCCCCGACCACCGCGCGGTTGTCGGTGTTGGGAAGCCCTCCGGTCACCGCCAGCCCGTAGATGAGCACGATACCGAGGAGGAAGTTCATCGCGATGCCGCCGGACATGACGACCAGGCGTTTCCATGTCTTCTGCTTGTACATCGCGCGGTCGTGTTCGTCGGGCTCGAGTTCGTCGAGCGCGGTCATTCCCGCGATGTCGCAGAAGCCTCCGGCCGGGATCGCCTTGAGGCCGTACTCGGTCTCTCCGCGCCGGAAGGAGAACACACGGGGCCCGAAGCCGATGTAGTAGCGCCGGACCTTCATGCCGAGTTTCTGCGCGGTCCACATATGGCCGGCCTCGTGCAAGGCGATGGATACGGCGATGCCGAGGGCGAAGAGCACGACGCCCAGAACGAACAGCATGTGTGGCCGATCCTCCTACTTGACGAGTGTGCGAGCCCGCTCACGGGCCCAGCTGTCGGCAGCGAGCACATCGTCAACGGTAGCGGGTTCGGCCGACCACTGATCGGCGTCGCCGAGCACCGCCTCCACAGTACCGACGATCCGAGGGAACGAGAGCGCACCGTCCAGGAATGCCTCGGCAGCCACCTCGTTGGCGGCGTTGTACACCGCGGTGAGGCACCCGCCGCCCCGCCCGGCCGCGCGCGCGAGTTCGATCGCGGGGAAGACATCGTTGTCGACGGGCTCGAAGTGCCACGTCGAGGCTGTCGCGAAGTCGAGCGCCGGCGCCGCGTCGGAGACCCGGTGGGGCCATCCGAGGGCGAGTGCGATCGGCAGTTTCATGGACGGTGGCGACGCCTGCGCAAGCGTGGAACCGTCGACGAAGGTGACCATCGAGTGCACGATCGACTGCGGATGCACGGTGACGTCGATGCGGTCGTAGTCGACTCCGAACAACAGGTGCGTCTCGATGAGCTCGAGCCCCTTGTTGACGAGTGACGCCGAGTTGAGCGTGTTCATCGGGCCCATCGACCACGTCGGGTGCGCGCCTGCCTGTTCCGGGCTCACAGAGTCGAGTTGCGCGGTCGTCCAGCCGCGGAACGGTCCGCCCGATGCCGTGAGCACGAGCCGCGCGACCTCGTCGCCGGTGCCGCCCCGCAGACATTGCGCGAGCGCGGAATGCTCGGAGTCCACCGGCACGATCTGCCCGGGTGCTGCCGCCGCGGTCACCAATCCCCCGCCCGCGACCAGCGACTCCTTGTTGGCCAGTGCCAGTCGTGCACCGGTCGCGAGGGCCGCGAGGGTGGGTTCGAGCCCGAGAGAGCCGACCAATGCGTTGAGGACGACGTCCGCTTCGGTTTCCTCGACTAGCCGGGTGACGGAGTCGGAGCCGCTCCGAACAGGGAGATCGAGCCGGGATGCCGCGACAGGATCGGCGACCGCGATGTCGGCGACACCGGTCGCGCGGATCTGTTCCTGCAGCAGGTCGATGTTGCCGCCCCCGGCGGCGAGGCCGACGACCTCGAACTTGTCCGGGTTCGCGGCGATCACCTCGAGTGCCTGGGTTCCGATGGAGCCGGTGCTGCCGAGAAGCAGCACCCGCGTGCGGTCAAAGGTCTCTGTGTCGGCCACCCACACATTGTCGCTGATGCCACCGAGGGTTCCGCCCCGCGGTGGCGGACCGGGACGAATGCGACGCGCGGACTACGGCCCCCACTTCATACGACGGGCGGTCGTATGTCACGATGAGCGGCAACACCAGCATCTGGCGAGCAGGAGGAACAACGGTGGCCGGTACCGAGTTGCAGCCCACTCACGTCTCTACGGCAGAAGTGCCGTCGGCCGAGTGGGGATGGAGCGGTGAAGCTCCGCGGCTGTTCCGCGCCCTGGGTTGGATCTTCGCAGTGTTCCTGCTGCTGATGATGATCGGTAACCACAGCGGCTGGGTCGAAAACCTGTACCTGATCGGCTTCGCAGCCGTGATCGTCTTCATCCTGGTTCGCGACATCGTCAGGCGCCGCAAGCCCCGGTAGACCGGCGGGGTCCGAGACGGACTCGAACACACGAACACCCGAGGTGCGCAGGTGCACCTCGGGTGTTGTCGTCTCCGGGACCGGTATCTCGAGGGCGCCGTGGCCGGTCAGTGCCCCGACCACTCGGGCGCGCGCCGTTCCGCGAATGCCCTCGGGCCTTCCTGGGCGTCGTCGCTGTTGTAGCAGTACTCGGATGCGTGTCGCGCGGCCGCCAGCGCGGCCGATCGACCCATCTCCGTGGCGAGCATCACTGTCTCCCGCGCCGCTCGCACCGACAGCGGCGCGCCGGCGAGGATCTCGCGGGCGAGTTCGAGTGCGGAGTCGAGCAGCACGGGTGGTTCCGCGATTCGGTTGACGAGCCCGATTTCGTATGCGCGCTGGGCCGTGATGGGTTTTCCGGTGAGCAGGATCTCCATCATGATCCGCTGCGGGATCATGTGGATCAGGGGCGACGCCCACGGTGAGCTCCTGCCCACCTTCACCTCGGTGACCGCGAAGGTGGCGGTGGTGCTCGCGACCGCCAGGTCGCAGGATTGGACCAGGAGCCATCCCCCGGCGAATGCGGCACCGTTGACCGCCGCGATGGTCGGTTTGGTCAGCTCGACGTTGTCGTACGGCACCGGGATCAGATCGCGGGGCGGCACCCGCATCCCGGTCTGCACCATTTCCTTGAGGTCGCCGCCGGCGCAGAACGCCCGGTCGCCCGCTCCGGTGAGGATCGCGACGCGCAGCGCGGGGTCGGATTCGAATCGTTCCCACGCGGCGTACAGGCCCTCGCGGACGTCTTTGGCGAGGCAGTTCCGCGCCTCGGGGCGGTTGAGCGTGATGATCGCGATACCGTCCTCGCGGGCATCGAACAATACGGCGTCGCTCATTTCAGAAACCTCGCTGCTCGATCGTGTGGGCGTCACGCGCCAGGCCTTCTCTGAAGTCGGGGTGGGCGATGGCGATCAGTCGACGGGCCCGCTCGGCGAGCGAGCGGCCGCGCAGATCCGCGGCGCCGAACTCGGTGACGATCACGTCGACATCGCTGCGGGCTGTGGTGACCGGGCCCGACAACGTCGAGGTGATCCGGCTGATCGTGCCTGCCTTCGCGGTCGCGGGCAGGGCCATGATGGCGTGACCTCCCGGCGACCGGGATCCCGCGCGCACGAAATCCACCTGGCCGCCGGTCCCGCCGAGATAGGCTGCGCCGCTCTGCTCTGCGTTGACCTGACCCGTCAGGTCCACCTCCATCGCCGAGTTGATGGTGACGAGCCGCTCCAACTGCGCAAGCACGGCCGCGTCGTGGGTGTACGAGGTGGGGCACATTCTGATCTGTGGGTTGTCGTGCGCGAAATCGTAGAGGCGCCGGGTCCCGATGAGCGCTCCGGTGATGGACACCCCCTGGTCGATTCGCTTGCGCGCGTTGGTCACCGCACCCGCTTCGACGAGATCGACGAGGCCGTCCCCGAGCATCCCCGAATGGACGCCGAGATCCCTGCGATCCGACAGCAGTCGCAGCAGCGCGTCGGGGACCGCGCCGACTCCCATCTGGATGACGGAACCGTCGCCGATGTAGTCGGCGGCATGTCGCGCGATGGCCGCGTCGATGTCGCTGATCCGGGCCGGTGGCACCTCGACCGGCGGACGCGAAGTGTGCACGGCGTAGTCGATCCTCGATGCGGGCAGCATCAGGCCCTGTGTGAACGGCACCTGATCGTTGACTTCCGCGACCACGACACGAGCCTTGCCCACCGCTGCCTGCACGTAGTCGCTGACGAGTCCGTAGCTGTGATTCCCATCGGCATCGGCTTCGCTCACCTGGACGAAGGCCACGTCGCATCCGAAGATGCCGGCCTCGATCATCGGCCCGACCTGGCTGACGTGGCACGGGATGACGTCGAGGCAATGCGCTTTCGTCATCGACCGCAGCGCACCGATCGCGCCCATGCTCGACAGCCTGAAGCTGCCTGCCGTCTCGGGGCCGAAGATCCCGGAGAAGCTGGTCGCGACGAACGCAGTGAGGTCACCGATGTCCTTTCCCTGGGCGATCAGGGCTTCGATGAGGGTAGTGGGTTCTCCGCAGGCCTGCCCGATGACGATGCGGTCGCCGGGGCGCAGGAACTCACGGACATCGATGTCAAGTGCGGCGAGGACGTTCATGCGTCACTCTCGGCGCTCTCGGGCCGGGCCGCGGCGGGAGCACGAAGGTCGTCCATGATCTCGTCGGTGTGTGCCCCGAGCCTGGGCGCTGGCCCCGAGATGCGTCCGGGTGTGCGCGAAAACCAGGCCGGAGGGCCCGGGAATTTGACTGTGCCGTACGGTGATTCGACATTCTCGAAGAACCCGACTTCCTCGAGGTGCGGATTGTCGAACAGCTCGTCGAGATTTCGGACGGGCGCCGCCGGGATGTCATGGGAGCGTAGGAGATCGAGCCATTCCTGCGTCGTCCGCTCGAGGAAGGTGTCGCCGAGAAGGCGGTAGACTTCGTCGATGCGTGCCGCTCGCTGGGCGAGCGTCGCGAAATGTTCGCCGGCCCACGGTGGTTTCACGGCATCGACGAACGCGCTCCACTGCTTGTCGTTGTAGACGAGCGCTGCGATCCGACCGTCCTTGGTGCGGTAGGGCTTCCGGTTGGGCGCCACCACTCGGGGATACACCGCGGGTCCCAGCGGCGGCGTGAACATCGCCCCGTTGCCGTGTTCGACGAGCATGAAGGCCGCCATGGTCTCGAACATGGCGACCTCGACCTCTTGGCCTTCTCCCGTCCGTTCACGATGGAACAGCGCCATCATGGTGGCGTACAGGGCGGTCAGCCCGGCCACCTTGTCGGCGATGATAGTGCCGACGTAGCCGGATTCGCCCGTCAACTGCTCCTGCACGGACGGCAGTCCGCATTCGGCCTGGATGGTGTCGTCGTATGCGGTGAGGTTCGAGTCGGGGCCGCCGCGCCCGTACCCGTAGCAATTCGTGTACACGATCGACGGGTTCAGGGCCGCCACCTCGTCGTATCCGAAACCGAGGTGGGCGATCGCAGTAGCGCGCATCGAGTGGATGAACACGTCGGCGCCGGCGATGAGTTCGCGCAGGGCCGCTGCACCCTCGTCGGATCGAAGATCGAGGACGACGCTGCGTTTGCCTCTGTTGACATTGACGAACACGCCGCCCATGCCCGGCTCCGGTCCGACAGAGATGAATCGGGTGTTGTCGCCGACAGGGGGTTCGATCTTGACGACGTCGGCTCCCATATCGGCCATGATCTGGGTGCAGTAGGGCCCCATCACCATCGCCGTGAGATCGACGACACGCACTCCGGACAGGGGACCTGGGTGTTTCATCGGCGAAACCTCGCTGCGTCGGGTCGGAAGTCCCGGATGCGCATCCGTCCGGGTGGGCGCCAAACTATCAGATGAATCTTTACAAGGATAGTGGTATGACTGGTGGGTGGACGAAAACAATGCCATCCCGGGAACGATCGACAGAGTCCTCGATACCGCGCTCGCGGAGCGCCCGAATGCGCCCGCCGTCGACGCCGCCTCGGGAACCTGGTCGTACTCGGATCTCGACGACCAGGCCCGCCGGGCCGCCGGCGCCCTGTGGGCACTCGGGGTGCGCCCCGGAGACCGGGTCGCGGCATGCCTGCCCAACGATCTGGACATCATCGCAGCCTTCCACGGCACCCAACGAATAGGAGCCGTGTGGGCCGGCATCGGCGAAGCCCTCCCCGCCGCCGAACAGCAATACCTCCACGACCTCTGCACACCGGCAGTTGTTCTCGCCGGTGAACACTGCAAGCTCAGCACTCCCGGCCGTGCGGATCCGGACAGGTGGGCGGAACTACTCGCCCGCGGGGACCGAGCGCCCGCACTCGACCTCGACGTCGATGCACCCGCCGGAATCGCCTTCACGAGTGGCACGTCCGGAAAGCCCAAGGCAGTGGTCCACAGCCAGCGCAATCTCCTGCTTCCGGGCGCGGTCCTCGTCGCCACCCGGGGGTACGGCCCGGATCTACGTAAGGGCGACAGCTTCCCGTTCACGATCCTCAACCTCATGGTGCTGTCCACCTTGCTCACCGCGCAGGCCGGCGGATGCGCCGTCGTGATGAACCGGCGGGATCTCGAGGGCGTCGCCGAATGGATCGCCACACGCAGGGTGACGGTATGGAACGGGGCCCCGGCCCAGATCTACGACCTCGCCGCGCGCCCCGACCTCGACCTCGGCTCTCTGGAAGAGGTCTGGAGCGGCGGCAGCGACACGCCGGATGGATTGCGCAGAGCATTCGCCGACGCACACCACCTCGATCCCCGCATCACCTATGGCCTGACCGAGGCGCCCACCGTCGTGTCGATCGATCCCGTGGGCGCTGAGTGGCAGCCACGCTCGAGCGGAACTGTCCTACCGCATCTCGACGTGGCGGCCTACGACGACGCAGGTCAGCGCCTCCCCCCGGGTGAGCTTGGCGAACTGCGACTGACCGCGGCGAACAGCGGTCCGTGGGCGCACGTGTGGACACCCATGCTCGGATACCTGGAGGACAGCGTAATCAGCCCACCGGAACCGGGCCCCGTTGCCACCGGCGACATCGGAACCGTCGACGAGCACGGCAGGCTGACGGTACTGGACCGCAAGAAGCTCGTCATCATCCGGGGTAGCGCCAATGTGTACCCGCTCGAGGTCGAGCGGGTGATCGGCACCCACCCGGACGTCACCAAGGTCGCCGTATATCCGATCTCCGACGATCGGCTCGGGCAACGGGTCGCCGCGGTGATCGAAAGCCAGGTCGAGGAACCCGATTTCGAGGCACTCACCGAACTATGCCGGCGGGAACTCTCACCGTACAAGGTTCCGGAGATCTGGACGCGGGTCGATGCTCTACCCGTCAACGCCATGGGCAAGATCCAGCGCGCCGGCCTTCCCGAGTTGATCGACGCGCACCGCCGGTCAGCCACGATCTGACGATCGACGTACACCGCCAATGCTGCAAGAATCCGGCATGCATTCGAATCCGAGGAGACCCCGTGGCACTGACTTCCGACGCCGCCGCACGAATGTTCGGCCTCGAAGACCGGGTTGCGATCGTGACCGGCGCGTCCTCAGGCCTCGGTGCTGCAGTCGCCGAGACCCTCGCGTCGCTGGGGGCACGAGTCGCCGTCGTGGCACGGCGTAAGGACCGCCTGGAAGAACTTGCCGAACGGCTCGGAGGCCTGGCCGTCACCTGCGATCTGTCGGATCTCGATCAGGTCGGCAGCGTCGTACCGGCCGTGGCAGACCTGCTCGGCCCACCGCAGATCCTGGTCAACGGCGCGGGCAGCATGTTCACCGAAGAGCGGGCAGAGGACGAGCCGCTAGGCGCGATCCGGCGCACCATGGACCTCAATCTCCTGGCTCCGTTCCGCCTCGCTCAGGACGCATTCCCGCACATGCGCGCGATCGGCCGTGGCACGATCATCAACATCTCATCGATCAGTGGTCGTGTGGGTATCCCGGGAATCCCCCAGGCGTCCTATGCGGCAAGCAAACTCGGCCTGTCCGGTCTCACGTCCGAACTGGCCGTGCAGTGGGCACGGCACTCGATCCGCGTCAACACCGTGGCACCGGGGTTCTTTCGCAGCGAGATCACCGGCCCGCTGTACGAGAGCGAACGCGCTGCCGAGTACCTGCGCCGCAACACCCCACTCCCGAAGGAAGGTACGGCCGACGACATCATCGGTGCCGTCGCATGGCTGGCCGGGGATTCGGGAAGCTACGTCACGGGCCAGACCATCGTCGTCGACGGCGGTTGGACCGCGCGGTAGTACCTGCGGCGGGTACGAGGACGTCGCCGGCACCTGTGCTTCGGCATCAGTACTGCCGATGTCTCTCCGTTGCAGGCACCAGGAAAGACGATGGCCGGACGTCGCCGTGTTCCGGCCCTCGACGGGTGGCCTGCATATTTCGCGGAAGCGGCGCGTCAGCAGCATCGGTCACCGCAGAGATGGCTTCCGCGATACGCGGATCCGACCGCAATGCCGACTCCGCCGCTCGACGACGCTCACCCAACTCCGCATGCGCACGCCCGATCACCTGCATGAGGTGAGACGCCAGCAACGCCCCGCCACCTCGCAGCGCCCCGTCATCGATCTGCAAGTCCTGCACCGACCCATCGGCGCCGACCCGTACGGTCACGGTGGCGCTGCTCGCCGTAGCGCTCGCGGTCGTCAATGCAGCAACCAGTTCGTCGAGTTGCCCGGACAACGGGTCGATACCCGACCCCGCCCCTCGACCGAATACATCAGAATTCACGAACCCCCCTCGCGGCGTACCGACATGGCTGGGCTACCGTAGCCGATCATCCGCGGGGGCCGGATGCATCGGGGGGATACGTGTACGTCGATACAGCATTGGTGCGGGCGTTCGCATCGACGATGGGCGCCACCGGCGCAGAGGCAGGTGACGTCCGCACCGACAACGGGTGCAGCTCCGTCATCGACGGTCTGCCCGGGTCGTCGATCGCGACCGCTGTCGTGGCGCACGCTCTGCTCGCCCACACCGCACTCCAGCAGGTCGCCCATCATCTCACCGACACCCGCGACCGGTTGGTCACGAGTGCCGAAGCCTACGAGGCCACCGACGACGACACTGCAGCACAGCTTGTTTCGGTGGACGGGTCCGCTCTGTGGTGACCCCCACCGTCTCGCAGGTACTTGCATGGTCACCTGACACACTCCACTCCATGGCGGCCTCGTGGGCCGAAGCCGGGGCGACCTTGGACGGTCAGTTCCGAAAGGCAGGCGACACCGCTGCCGGGTCCTATACGTTCTGGACCGAGCACACCGGCGACACGATGCGCAGCCACGTCCACAACGTCCTGCATCCGGGCCGCACCCTCGCCACTGGCCTGGCCGATGCCGCAACCGAGCTGACGACCCATGCCGGACGCATACAGGATGCGCTCGGAACAACCGTTGCCCACGTTCTCAGCGCACGGGAATCCGGGTTCTCGGTCGCCGACGACGGCACCGTGACGCCACCACCACCTGTTGTCTCGGGTGCGCCGGACTCGAGCGGATCCCAGATCATCATCCAGATGGCCGCGCTGAGTCAGCGTGCAAACATCCTGACCAGGATCATCACCGCAGATCTCGTGGCAGTCGACACCGCCGACACCGCTGCCTCCACCGCCGTCGCCGACGCCTTCGTCACCGTGCGACGGGACTCAGACCTCGACCCGAATCTCCTCGCCCACTACGGAAACCTGGCCCGCGCCGATGCCGCCGGCGACGGTTCCGCGGCGCGCAACGGCACCCTCACGCCCGAGGATCTTCAGCGGATCGGCGACATCCTCATTGCCGCCCAACTCTCCCCCGCCCAGTTGGACGCGCTCGCGCGCGGGGACAGCATCACCTCTGTGCCAACGGTCGCACTGAACTACCTGCGCGATTTCTACCGCGAGGCAGGCACGGACGGACTCCTCGATGTCGCCGAGGTCCTGCGCACCCGCGAGGAATCCGGCGACGACGATGCGGCGTCCCGACTCGACGCACTCGCCAACGGACTCCTCACGATCTCGAATGAGAATGTCGGAGACGGCAACACGACCGGCGGCTACGACCTCGTTCCGGACGCCCTGCGCGACACACTCTCTCGTATCAACGAGACTAGTGAGGAACCACGCTTCTCCGGAGACTATTTCGACGACGTGTATTCGGAACGACGACTCGGCAGCATGGCGGCCCTCCTCGGCGAGGCCAACCCCGGTGTCGTTCCCGGCAAGGAATTCGCGAACGAACTCGACCACGCGGCGTCGCGCCTGATCGACATTTCCTCGGGAACCGGGGGTCTCTACCGAGACTCGTACGAGCCCGTCGCAGAAAAATTCCTGGACATCGGACTGCGGAACGAGGATGCCTCCTACGAACTGCTCACCGCGTCCGACAACACCCGAACGTTGATGCCGCTGTTCGAGCACAATTGGAACGACGACGGAGCAACACTCGGTCGTCTCGTGGATTGGATCCCCGAAGACTCCGCGGTAACCGACCCCGACGACACGGTTCGCGCCGAACGCGCAGGTGAGGCAGCGCACTCGCTCGCGCTGATGCTGTCGTCGTCGGGTTCCGACTCCCCTGTCGCGTTGACCGACGCGGCCAACACCAATCCCTACGGAAGACTGATGGACATACCCGGTGTCGGCGACGGGAGAGCTGCTCTCGGAGAGGTCAACCCGGCCCTGACACAGTCGATCGCCGGGGCGTTGTCACCGTATGTGATCGATATGGTGACCGACGATCCGAGGCTGGCCTACCACGACACCTTCGACAGCCTCGGGCCGGTCGAGACAACGCGCATCTATTCCCTGCTCGACAGCGACCCGCACGCGGGCACGCTCATCAGCGGACATGCGCTCGCGGCGGCAGAGGAGATCGACCGCGCGTTCGCGCGTTCGGAGGTGGATCCGCCGCCGATCTCGCTCGGCGAAACCTCCGGGCGGCTCCGCGCAGTGGTGGAAGGCGGTCTCAGGACCGAACTCGGCGACAGGTCGAGCGACGCCGACGAAGCAAAATCCGACCGCGCCGCAACACGTGCCGGGCATTTCGGGGCCGGGCAGGCGATCACAGCCACCGGATTGAGCTATCTCCCTCCACCGTGGGGTGTCGCGGCGTCGGGCGCTGTCTACACGGCTGGAGCGTTGATCTCGGGCGACATCATCGATGCCGACGGCAATCTCACCGACCGGTTCTCCGAGTCGCCGGAAGCTCGTTTTCGCCTCGGTCAGCACGAATCGGGCCCTGACCAGGTTCGTATGACCGACAACGAGATCAAATACACCATCCTCACCGAACTCGTCGACTCGGGCCGGGTTCCGGTCACCGACCTCCCACCGGAGGTGACGGACGAGGGCACCTTGATCACGTATGGGGAACTCATGACGGGGCGCACCGAGAACATCGGGGACCTGCAGAATATCGAGCGCGTCAGACAAGGCATTGTCGACGAAACTCCGAGAGCCTTCGAGCGTGCAGGCATTCGACATGTCGACGAGTACATTGGCCAGCACTCGACAGCGGTCAACGCCTACTACGACAACATCTTCCACAACTCCGATAACCAGAAAATGTTTGAGTCCGTATTTCGCGGCGATGGCAAACCCACCGGGATGAGTAGGTGGCCGGTATGAGACCGTCGCGCGTGTCGGCGCCCATTCTCACCTTCACCGCAATCATGCTGACAGCGTGCAATTCCGGTCCTGTAGCCGTTCCTGGTGCGCCGAGGTCGGAGATCCCCGGCACGGGAGGTTCTTCTACTCCGGCAACCTACTCAGTTCCCGAGAACCTGCTCAACTCCACCCTCATCTGGTCTTCCGAACCCGGAATCGATTTGTTCAGCGAGGAAGCCACCCTCACGCGCGCGGCGATCGAAGCCAACGTGATCGCACTCGCCGGCTCGAGTGCCGACAGTTACCCAGGATTCGACCGCGCCATCGACCAGGAGACAAGAAGTCAGTATGCCGAGTTGTCCCGCGGCACAGCGGAGCAGGTCGGCACTGGGCGATACCACATCGCGCGCATCGAACTCACGGACACCGGCTTCATCGCCCACACCTGCAGACAGAACGCCAACGTCGCGGCAAAGAACAGCGATGGCCGTTACAGCAGCTCCGTCACCACCGGAGAGCACAATCCAAGATTCGTATTCGAACGCACCCCCACCGACACACCACCCACAGCATTACAACCGACCGAACCCACCGCCACCCCACCCACCGACGACACCGGGCAACCACAATGGCAAGCCCCCACCTACGACGTCTTCACCGGCTGGAACATCAACATCGACGGCTCCTCCGGACGCGACCACACCCACGCCTGCAGGCAGTGGGGACACCAATACGCCCCCGACGCCATCGAAAACGACTACTTCGTACTCACCACCGACACACCACCCGACACCCTGCCCGCCTACCCCGGATGGTGAACACATGCACATGGCATCGACATTCACAATGCTGACCCTGTTCACATCACTGACCGTCGCCGCATGCGGCACCACCAACACCACCCCACCCGAGACACCGACCACCACAGAATCGACCTCACCAGACAACTACAGCGTTCCTGAGAGTCGACGTCACTCCACCCTCATCTGGTCTTCCGAACCCGGAATCGATTTGTTCAGTGAGGAAGCCACCCTCGCGCGCGCGGCGATCGAAGCCAATGAGATTGCGCTCGCCAATCCCCTCACAGACAGCTACCCAGGGTTTTCCCGAGCCATCGACCAACAAACGAAAGACCAATACCTGGAATTCCCCCCAATTACCACGCAGCACTTCGGTACCGCCTACTTCCACATCATGCGCATCGAACCCACCGACACCGGTTTCATCGCCCACACCTGCCACCAAACATCGAATGTCGCAGTAAAAAACGCCGACGGCCGGTACAGCCGCTCCGTCACCACCGGCGACTTCAACCTGAAATTCGTCTTCGAACGCACCCCCACCGACACACCACCCACAGCATTACAACCGACCGAACCCACCGCCACCCCACCCACCGACGACACCGGGCAACCACAATGGCAAGCCCCCACCTACGACGTCTTCACCGGCTGGAACATCAACATCGACGGCTCCTCCGGACGCGACCACACCCACGCCTGCAGGCAGTGGGGACACCAATACGCCCCCGACGCCATCGAAAACGACTACTTCGTACTCACCACCGACACACCACCCGACACCCTGCCCGCTTACCCCGGATGGTGAACCTCGGTGCCGTCGCTGCGCTGAGTGAGGTTCCAACCGAACAGCGGACGGTAGCCTCGTCGATCGGTTCAGGCGAGATCTGGACCCGGTATCCCGAGAGTTTCCGGGTATCGTCCCACGGCATTGCGGCGAGATCCCTTGACAGAGCGCAAGTTTCAGGGCTGTCTCGGACTTGGTCGACAACGCCAGTCCGAGCAACACGTCTGCACAGATGGGACGATCGTGGAAGATCGCCCCATCCATCGCTGCGACCCTCACGCTATTCGGTAACCCAGATTTCCTCGGGCAACGGCGACCCGAGCGCATACACCTCGACACCGTGCACGTTGTCGGCCCATACGACGCCGGGGACGGCGCGGTAGTACCAGATGCCCGGGACGAGTTCGGTCAGACGCTCCTGCACCGTGTTGTACGCGGGCTTCCGTTCGTCGACGTCCTCCGAGATGCGGCCGGCATCGAGCGCGGCATCGAGCTCGGGATCGGACACGCCCACGTTGTTGCCGGCCGAGGCGCTGTGGAAGGCCAGCCACAGCGGGGTGTCGGGGTCCTGGATGATGGCCGAGGAAATCAGCATGTCGAAGTCGTGGGATCCGGTCCGGGCCACGGCCTGGGGGTAGTCGACCACGTCGACGTTCACCTCGACGTTCTCGAATGCGCTGAGCTGTGCCTGGAGTGCCTCACCGAGGGTCCTGCTCTCGGTGGTCGGGTACGACAGGAACGAGAACGACACCGGCTTGCCTTCTGCGGCGAGTTCGTCGAACAGATCTTGGGCAGTCTCCGGATCGGTCTCCTTGAGCGGGATGTCGGTGAAGAACGGTGAGCTCTCGGCGAAGAGCGTTTCCGGGACCTCGCCCTGTCCGTTGTAGACAGCGGTGTTGATCGCGTCGAGGTCGACGGCGAGTGTCACGGCGCGACGTGCACGCTCGTCGTCGAACGGCGCGCGCCGGAAGTTCATGCCCATGAACTGACCGCCGCCGGTCGCGACGACTTTAGTGTTCAGACCTGCGTTCTCGAGCTTGTCGATGCTTTCCCAGTTCGTCTCCGACGCGAAATCCGCTGCGCCGGTGGTCATCGCGTTCACGCGCTGGTTGGTGTCGCTGACCGTGCGGATCGTGAGGCTGTCCAGATACGGTTTTGGCGCGTCCCAGTAGTCCGGGTTCTTGGTCAGTTTCACGGAGTCCTGACGTGTCCACGATTCCAGAGTGAACGGTCCTGCACCGATGGGGTTCTCGTCGAATGCGGCCTGCCCCTGTTCGAGGGCGGCGGGGGACGCGATCCAGTTCAGCGAACTCCCCACGACCGCCTGCGCGTAGTGCGGGTTCTCCGATCGCATCGTGACCGTGAGAGTGGTCGGATCCTCGACGCGTGTCTCCTCGATCTGCGCTGCCCACCGTCCCGTAGTGGATCCCAGCGCAGGATCGGTCAGGCGATCCCAGTTGTACTTCACGGCAGCGGCGTCGAGCGGTGTGCCGTCGGTGAAGACGAGGTCGGGTTGAAGCTTCAGGGTGAACGTCTTGCCGCCGTCGAGAGTCGAGAACTCGGTGGCCATCTTGTAGTCGATCTCGAGACTCTCGACATCGTTGACCATCAATGTGCCGTACAGGGCGTTGCCGAGCGTGGGCTGGAATGCCCAGTAGTTGGTCAAGGCTGCGGGGTCGAGCGACCGCGGCTCACCCGTCTGCAGGACTTCGAGGGTGCCTCCCGCGACCGGATCCCCGGATTCGATCGGCGCGCTCGAGTCGTCCGAACCCGAGTCGCCGCACGAGCTCAGGAGGAGGACGGCAGCGAACGCCGCAGCGCCTGCTGACAGTACACGTCTGTGTCGAAACATCATGGCCTCTCACAAGAATGGAATCGTCCCGGACGATGCCCGTGGACGGTCGGAGGTCGAGGTACGGCAACGGATATGGCGTACAGCGATCGACAGCCCGGACAATCGAGACATCTGGGCGTGACGACGATCACAGGAAGTATCACCATTCCCACGCCGACATTCAAGTATTGCCATCCTTGTAATGATTGAAGTAGCGTGCGAACCGAGCGCAACCTCCGTACGTGCCCGGGTGGGCTTGAGGAAGGAATTCGGTTTCTGATGTTTTCGGCAGTAGTGATCGAGAAGGGCGAAACCGGTCAGACGGTGACGCGCACAAGCATTGAAGAATCGGCGCTGCCCGAAGGGGACGTGACCGTCGACGTGGAGTATTCCACACTGAATTTCAAGGATGCGCTGGCCATCACCGGCAAATCTCCTGTGGTGCGGAAATTTCCGATGGTTCCCGGTATCGATGTCGCCGGCGTCGTCTCCGACAGCTCGAACCCGGAGTGGAAGGCGGGCGACCGGGTCGTCCTCAACGGCTGGGGCGTCGGCGAGACCCACTGGGGCGGATTCGCCCAGAAGGCACGACTGAAGGGCGACTGGTTGATCCCCCTGCCCGAGGCATTCACTGCCCGCCAGGCGATGGCGATCGGCACGGCCGGGTACACGGCGAGCCTGTGCGTAGATGCTCTGGTGAACTTCGGCGTGGCCCCCGATCAAGGCGAAATCCTGGTCACCGGCGCAACGGGTGGTGTCGGCAGTGTCGCGATCGCTCTGTTGACGAAGGCCGGGTTCACCGTGGCCGCTGCGACCGGAAAGCCGGCCGAGGCCGAATACCTGCAACAGCTGGGCGCCGACGTCGTCATCGACCGCGCCGAACTCTCCTCGGCCGGAAAGCCCATGCAGAAGGAGCGGTGGGCCGGCGTCATCGATACAGCAGGCAGCCATACTCTTGCCAATGCGTGCGCACAGACCCGCTACGGCGGCGCAGTAGCCGCGTGTGGACTGGCACAGGGCATGGATTTCCCGGCCTCGGTGGCGCCCTTCATCCTTCGCGGGGTATCTCTGCTCGGGATCGACAGCGTGATGGCACCGCGCGAACGGCGTCTCACCGCGTGGGCACGCCTGTCCCGCGATCTCGAGGCGAACACGCTCGACACGATCACCCAGGAGGTGTCGCTGGAGGAGGCGATCACCGCGGCGGACCGGCTCATGGACGGCACGGTGCGCGGCCGCATCGTCGTCGACGTCAATCGATAACAGGAGCACCAGTGACAAAGAAGTCCGAGAACACCAGCCCTGTCGAACTCGACCTGTCCGACGTCGATCATCGAGTCGGAAAACCCATCGGTGGCGGGCAGCTGTGGGATCCGTGCAGCACCTCCGACATCCGCCGGTGGGTGATGGCGATGGACAATCCCAATCCGATCCACTGGGATCATGAGTTTGCTCGCAACTCGCGCTACGGCGGAATCATCGCCCCGCAGTCGATCGCCGTCGCATTGGACTACGGCCACGGCGCCGCACCGGCGTGTGTGGGGCGCATCCCCGAGAGCCATCTCATCTTCGGCGGCGAGGAATGGTGGTTCTACGGCTGCCCGGTCCGCCCGGGCGACAAGCTCTTCCAGGAGCGGCGCTTCCACGACTACAAGGTGGCCGAGACGAAGTTCGCCGGACCCACCATGTTCTCGCGCGGCGATACCGTCCACAAGAATCAGAACGGTGTCCTCGTCGCCAAGGAGCGTTCCACCGCCATCCGGTATCTGTCCGCAGAGGCCACCAAGCGCGGGATGTACGAGAACCAGCTCGGCGAGAAGAAGAAGTGGACGGGCGCCGAGCTGCTCGAGATCGAGAATCTGCGCTACGAATGGCTGCTGACCACGCGGTCCGGAATCTCACCGCGGTTCGACGAGGTCAAGGTCGGCGACACACTGCCGCGACGGGTCCTCGGACCCCACACCATCGCGTCCTTCACCACCGAATACCGCGCGTTCCTCTTCAACATCTGGGGCACGTTCGGGTGGGTGGCACCCGAGGGCATCGAAGATCCGTGGGTCTACCAGGATCCGGGCTGGGTCGAAGGTTTCGGCTTCGACGAAGAAGGCGCCAAGATCGATCCGCGCAAGCGCGACGGCCTCTACGTCGGCCCGTCCCGCGGACACATCGACGAGGACAAGGCCGGCGAAGTCGGCATGGCACGCGCCTACGGATACGGCGCGACGATGGGCGCCTGGTGCACCGACTTCCTTGCGAACTGGGCCGGCCTCGACGGAATGGTACGCCACATCAAATCGGACTTCCGCGGGCCTGCCTTCGAAGGCGATGTCACGTACTTCGACGCCGAGATCGTCGACAAGGAGCCCATGTCGACCTGGGGCGTTCCACTCGTCCAGGTCAAGCTCCGGCTGACGAACCAGGACGGCACCGTCCTCGTGTCCTCCCTTGCCGAGGTCGAGCTGCCGCTGTAGCGGCACCGCACAGACAACAGGAAGTCATCCATGAGTACTGAGACGAAGGCAGAAGCGGTGGACTCTGTTTCGATCGTGTCGGGCCCACCGCTGAGCGACGAACCGGGGCTCGGAGCCCTCACCCTGCCCGGTTTCCTGCGCGAGGTGACCGAACTGTATGACGATCGCGAAGCGCTTGTGATGCACGGCGCCGACGGCGTCACACGATGGACCTACTCCGAACTGTGGGAGCGGGCAATCGACGTCGCGCGGGCACTGCGGGGACTCGGCCTCGCGAAGGACGGACGCGTAGGCGTGCTGATGACGAACCGCCCCGAGTGGATCACGGCGGTCTTCGGCGCCTCCCTTGCGGGGGGTGTCGCAGTCACACTCAGCACCTTCTCGACCCCGTCGGAGCTCGACTACATGCTCGAGACCTCGGGGGTGGAGATCCTGCTGTTCGAGCGCAACGTCCTGAAGACGGACTTCGCCGCAGCCCTGACCGACCTGGAACCGCGGATCGGCACGGCCGGAAGCGATGAGGTCCACTCGACGAAGTTCCCCTTCCTCCGTCACGTCGCCATGGTCGGCAAGAAGGCCGAAGGCGAGTCGATCGAGGCGTGGGACGAGTTCCTCACCCACGGCGAATCACAGCCCCGCGAACTGGTCGAAGCGTCCGCCGCGTCAGTACAGCCCAGCGACGTGGCCGTGCTGTTCTTCTCCTCCGGTTCGACCAGCAAGCCGAAGGGCATTCTGAGCGCGCATCGCGGAGTGTCCATTCAGATGTGGCGATTCCGGCGCATGTACGGATTCTCGCCCGAGCTGAACATTCGGTGCTGGACGGCGAACGGTTACTTCTGGTCGGGGAATTTCGCGATGGCCCTCGGCAATACCCTCGCCAGTGGTGGGTCACTCGTCCTGCAACCGACCTTCGATCCGGGCGAAGCCCTCGAGCTCATCGAGAGAGAACGGGTGAACTTCCCCTTCGCCTGGCCGCACCAGTGGGCGCAGCTCGTCGGTGCCCCGAACTGGGGCAAGGCGGATCTGAGTAGCCTTCGCTACGTCGACTACAACACCCCGGTAGCACGTCATCCCACGGTGACCGACGAGTGGTACGAGCCGGGTCACGCGTACGGCAATACCGAAACCTTCACGATCAGTACGTGCTACCCCGCCAATACCCCGTCCGATGTGATCGCGGGCAGCAGCGGAAAGCCGTTGCCCGGGGTGACGATCCGGATCGTCGATGCCTTGACCGGCGCTGTCGTTCCCCGAGGAGAGCGAGGCGAGATCTGCGTCAAGGGACCGACGTTGATGCTCGGGTACGTCGGCACTCCCCTCAGTGAGACGGTCGACGACCACGGGTTCTTCCACACCGGCGACGGCGGCTACGTCGACGACACCGGGCGACTCTACTGGGAAGGACGCCTCACCGACATCATCAAGACCGGCGGCGCGAACGTGTCTCCCCTCGAGGTCGACGAAGCGCTCATCGCGTGCCCCGGAGTCAAGGTGGCACGCACGGTCGGTGTCCCCCACGACACGCTCGGGGAGGTCGTCGTCTCGTGCATTGTGGCGCACGCTGGAGCCGACCTCGATGTCGACAGGGTCCGTGGATATCTACGCGAGCGGCTTGCCAGCTACAAGGTTCCGCGGGAGGTGCTGTTCTTCGACAACGAGGAGATCAGCCTCACCGGCACCGCGAAGATCAAGTCGAGCGACATCAAGGAGCTCGCCATCAAGCGTCTCCGGAAATAACCGACCGCCACCAAAGCGAGAGGTCCTGCACACGCTTCGAGTGTGTGCAGGACCTCTCGCTTCGCCTTCGGCCTCAGGAGGCGGGTCGATAGCGCTGCGCGAGGTACGCCCGGTGCAGCGCAGGTGAACCGAACAACGAGCGGTTCAGCGTCGCGCGCTTGAGATACACGTGGAGGCCGCTCTCCCACGTGTAGCCCATTCCACCGTGCAACTGCATGGCCTTACCGGAAACCTCGACGGCCGCCGCACAGCTGTAGGCTTTGGCCATCGCGGCCGCAGTCGTCGTTTCCGGGTCTCCGGACACCAGGCTGCGCACTGCGGCGTCGACCAGTGTTCGGGCCACCGTCACCTGGACGAGCATGTCGGCGCAGGCGTGCTTGACCGCCTGGAACGAGCCGATCTTGCGTCCGAACTGCTCGCGTATCCCGGCGTAGGAAACGGTAGCGTCGAGCATCGCCTCGCTCGAACCGAGACTGTCACAGGCCACGGCCACAAGGGCACGGTCGTGCAATCGTCGCAGCGCCTCCGGGGGATCATCGTGGAATCGCCACACCGATTCCGGCGGGATCGTCACGCCCTCGGCGAGTACGGTCCCGAAACTGCGTGTCGCGTCCACGACCGGCTGTCCGGTCACCACGAGTCCGAGCGCCCGCGGATCGACATCGACGACGACGATCGTGCCATCGGGTTCTTGCGCCGGTACGAGTAGCCGGTCTGCGTCGGGAGCGTCGAGCACGAACGCCGCCGCGCCCCGGAGTATCGCTCCCTGCGGCACCACCTCCACTTGGAACTGGGTCCGGCCTGCAGATTCACCGCCGAGGACGAATACCGGAACAGCGCTTCCCGAGACGGTGTCGCGGAGAAGGCGGTCACGATCATGTCCAGCTTCGAGACGCTCGAGTGCTGCCACCGCGAGCGACGCGACGGACGGATAGGGTCCGCGTGCGGCGGCGCGGCCGATCTCCCGGAGGATCACGGCTACCTCGGCGAAAGTGGCGTCGGCACCGTCGAATTCGCCCGGAACTTCGAGGCCGAGCCATCCGGACGTGCTGATCGACGCCCAGTCGACCGGCGCGTCGTGGCCTGATCGTGACAAAAGATCTCGCGCGACGGATCGTAGTTCGTCGTGGAACTCGGACAGGTCTGGGAGTGAGTCGGTCATCGCTGTCCTGTCGGCTCGCGGGGCAGACCGAGGCCACGTTCCCCGATGATGGTGCGTTGGATTTCGCTGGTTCCGCCCGGGATCGTCCACTCCCACGAGCCGATGAAATCGAGCATCCATGCCCCTGATTCCCACCCGCTGGACTGAGGTTTTCGTAGATCGGTGTGCGCGGCGAGACCCGCGATCTCTGTGCCGAAATCGGTCATGCGCTGGAGCAACTCGCTGTAGTAGAGCTTGACGATCGATGCGTCGGCCGGCCCTGGCCGGTCGGCGGCTACGAAATCCGACACCAATGCGCGCAGCCCCGTGAGTTCGATCTCGAGTGTGGCGAGCCTGTCTGCGACGCGGGTGTCGCCGAGTGGGACCGTCCCGTCGGGGCCCGGCCGGGTGCACAGGTCGACGAGCAGGCGGAACCCGCCGTGACTCAGTCGTTCGGTGAGTTCGAGCATGGTCATGCCGCGCTCGGCTCCGAGTGTTTCCTGCGCGACCCGCCATCCTTCGTTCTCGGGTCCGACAAGGTTCGTCGCAGGAATGGCGACATCGTTGAGGAATATTTCGCAGAAGTGCGATTCGCCGGTCGCTTGCTTGATCGGACGTACCTCGACTCCGGGGGTACGCATGTCCATCAGGAAGTACGAGATGCCCTTGCGTTTCGGGGCGTCGGGATCGGTGCGGGCCAGCAGCAGGCACCGATCGGCGTACAACGCGCCGCTGGCCCACAGTTTCTGGCCGTTGACGATGTAGACGTCGCCGTCCTTGCGGGCGCTGGTCGCGAGTGCCGCCATGTCGGATCCCGCGCCGGGCTCGGAGAAGCCTTGGCACCAGATCTCGCCGTCGAGGATCGCAGGGAGATGGCGGTTCCGTTGTTCGTCGGTGCCGGCGGCGAGAAGCGTCGATGCGGCATGGTGGATCGAGACGAAGGGCAGAACCAGTCGGGGTGCGTCGTGGGCTGCCAGTTCCTGGTACAGCACGACCTGTTCCGCGACGGACATGCCGCCTCCCCATTCCCCCGGCCAGTGCGGCACGGCAAAGCCCGCTCCGCGCAGTTCCTGGAACCAGGCTTTCTGAAATCGGACGAATTCGTCGTCGGAGACATCGGTTTGGGCCCGACGCCAGTCTGCGGGGATATGGTCGCGGCACCAGCCGCGGACCGAGGTCCGGAAGTCCTCGAGTGTAGACGCTCCCACGCTTGTCGTCCCGGCACTCATCGCGCTTCTTCCTTCTCCCTCGGCCTAGACTTCCTCACCGCACTCTCCTGGTTGACTGCATTCTCCCGGAGAGCGAGCAATCGGTCCCGATGCTCTGCGGACTGCATGGTTGCTATCTCCGCCGCGAAACCGGCCTGCAGCGGACCGGCGAGCGCTTGGGACAGATACATATTGACCACACGTTTGGTACTGCGCAACGCATGTGCGGGTTGCGCCGCGAGGCGTTCGGCGAGGCGTCGCGCCTCGGACAACAGGTCTTCGGGTGCGGTGACGCGCGAAGCCAGGCCGAGTTCGACAGCCGTCGTCGCCGGGATCCTGTCGCCGGTGTAGAGGTACTCCCGCGAGCGCAGGATGGGGGTGAGCAGCGGCCAGAAGGCCGCGCCCCCGTCACCCGCGACGAGCCCTACTGCGACATGCGGATCGGCCAAGTACGCCTTGTCCGACATGAGGACCACGTCGGAGAGCACCGCGACGCTACAGCCGAGACCCACCGCGGGTCCGTTCACGGCCGCGATCACGGGCAGCGGGAAGCGGAGCATCTCGTCGATGATCTCGGCGCCTTCCCGGACGCTCTCATCGCGCGCGACGGGATCGTCGAGGAACGAGACGATCCAGTCGAGGTCGCCACCGGCGCTGAAGGCACGGCCGGCCCCGGTGAGGATCACCACGGCAGCGTCGGTGTCGGCGGCGAGCTGACGCCACACGTGCGCAAGCGCCCAGTGCAGGTCCTTGTCGACGGCGTTGAGCTCCTCGGGCCGGTTGATCGTCACGATGCGGACAGCGCCTTCGGATTCGACGGTGAGTGCGTCCGGGAGTTCGTACTTCACAGCATCGCCTTCTCGGGAGCCGTCGCCTGCTCGGGAGTTTCGGAGAACAGGCCGGTGAGCCCCCGCCGATCGATCCGCTTGGCCAGTGCGTCGACGGTTCCGGACGGGCCCCACGGGATTCGTCGCAACGGAATGCTGTATCGCGAGATCCAGGACACCGTGGTTTCGTCGCAGAATCCGCTCGCTCCGTGCAGTTGGTGCGCGACCCGGAACACGATCTGTGCCGCTTCGACGGCGGCCAAGCGGAGCGCGAGGGCGTCGTCGAGTGCCTCGTCGTTGCCCGCCTGGATGCTCCACAGCGTGTACTTGGCGAGCACGTCGAGTCCGGTTCGTTCCACCTCCGCCTCCGTGAGCTGGAACTGGACGCCCTGCAGTGTCGCGAGGGGCGCCCCGAATTGTTCGCGCAGGAGTACGTGCGAACGGGTCAGATCCATTGCCCGATCGAGCATTCCGAGGAGAGTCCAGCACGGAAGTGTCAACGCGAGGGCCAGGTCCTTCGCGCCGTCGTCGTCGATCGGCCGGAGGTCGAGCTGGGAGGTGAACGCCGACATGCGTGGCGGAGTGCTCGGTGTACGGGCGTCCACGAGGCTGCGCCGACCGTCGACACTCACCGCGGCCCACCGCAGATCGAGGCACGCGATGGGCGCTTTCGGGTCGGCATCGTCCACTACGACCAGGCCGTCGACATCGAGGTCGGCGGGTCGTGCGAGCCTTTCTGCCACAGGGTAGGGCACCGCCCAGAATCCCACGCTGCGGCACAGCGCTGCCGCCGCTTCGAGTTCGTCCGCATCCCCGCGGGGATCGAGTTCCCAGGCTCCGAGTTCACCGAGTATCGGCTCGACGGTGGTTTTGCGGTGATCGGGATCGCTTTCGATCAGCTGGGCGAGATCGTCGCCCCCCGCGGCTTCCAGAGCACGGAGCGCTTCGCGCCCGTACTCGGTTGCTTCTTTGCTCAGTTCAGTGTTCATGATGCCGCCAGGAGGGATCGGGCCAAGAGAATCCGCTGCATCTCGATGCTGCCGGAGGCCACCGTGGCTGCCTGTGAGTAGCGCCAGTGATCTTCGACCGCGCGGCGGAACCACGTGGCGGTGTCGGTGTCGAATTCGCCGGTGCCGAACTCGTCGGTGTCGGCGCTCGGTGGTGTGGCGTACGCGGCGATCTCGGTGAGGACCTCGGCGCTGTCCTGATCGAGGGTGGTCACCGCGATCCGGTATGCCGCGGCGTCGCCGGGCCGGACGGCGCCTCCGCTCTGCATCGATACCACCCGGTACGCCAGCAACCGTGCGCGACGGCAGTGCGTGAGCATTCGTGCCCAGCGCGCCTTCAGTTCGCCCGGCAGGTCGTCCCATCTCGCACCGAGGACCGACGGTGCGGCCTGCAACAGACGTTCGCAGCGGGCGTATCGGGCGATGCCGACACGCTCGTACGCGAGCACTTCCTGCACGACCGTCCACCCCTCGTCGACGGTACCGAGCACATCGGCGTCGGTGACGCGGAGGTCGTCGAAGAAGACTTCGTTGAGATGGTGCGGGCCCAGCATGGCCCGGATCGGGCGGACCTCGATGGCCGGGTCGGACATCGGGACGAGAAAGACGGTGAGCCCCTGCTGCTTCCGGCCGTCGGTGGAGGTACGGGCCAGCAGGAAGCACCATTGCGCCATCGTGGCGTAGGACGTCCAGATCTTCTGCCCGGAGATTATCCAGCCGTCGCCATCTCGCCGAGCGGCGGTACGCAACGACGCGAGATCGGAGCCGGCTTCCGGTTCACTGAATCCCTGACACCAGATCACCTCGCCACGTGCGATGGGCGGAAGATGAAGGTCCTGCTGCTCGGCCGTGCCGTGACGCATGATCGTGGGACCCACCCAGTTGACACCCATGTACTGCGCTCCCCGGGGCTCGTGGTGGGCCCACATTTCCTCTCGCACCACGGTTTGTTCCCAGATCGATGCACCGCGTCCACCGAATTCCTCGGGCCACGTCATACACAGCAATCCACTGTCGGCGAGGAGGCGGCAGAATGCTTGCGCCGCATCGAGATCACTCGGGTCGTCGGTGAATGCTCCGAGGAAATGTGGGGGGACGTGCTCGTGCACCAGCCGGCGCAACTCGCTCCGGAGTTCCGGTGCGGCGCCACCCATCGTGAAGTCCATACCCGGACATTACGTCAATCCTAACAAGGATAGCAATGCTTGCCATTTTTAAACCTCGCAATACTTGGAGGAAAAGGCACCCTGTCGCTAGACTGCACCCATGCGTGAACGGCGAGATTCTTGACGACCCCGCGACGTGGTCGAGTGCCACAGCGCCGTATCGCCGAAACCGTTGCCGACGAATTGCGCGACCACATTCTCTCCGATGATGACTACCGTCTGCCGACACAGGACCAACTGGTCAAGGACTTCGGCGTCAGCTATCCCTCGGTACGAGAAGCCCTCCGCATTCTGGAAACCGAAGGTCTCGTCACTGTACGCCGCGGCAACGTTGGCGGCGCCGACGTACATCGCCCCGACGAATTCTCCGCCGCATACCACCTCGGACTCTCGCTGCAAGCCGGCCGGGTCACACTCGAGGATCTCGCCGCCGGTCTACAACTGCTCGAGCCGATGTGCGTCACCGAGTGCGCGAAACGCCCGGACCGCATGGAGGTCGTCGTACCTGCCCTCAACGCATCCATCGACACCTCCGCCGAACTCGTCGGCGACGGAGTCGCATTCACGCAGGCCGCCCGGGAGTTCCACGATCTGATCGTCTCGTTCACACCGAACGCCACGATTCGCTACGCGGTGCGCAGTTATGTCGCCCTGTGGTCTGCACAGGAGGAAGCCTGGGCCGAGGCCCTCACCCGCCGCGGCGAGTACCCGTCCGAAGGCAAGGCCGAAGACGCAGTCCACGCACACCGCCGCATCGTCAAGGAAATCGCGGACGGGCGTGTGGCCGAAGCCGAACGACTGGCCCGCTCCCACCTCGCGGCCACTCAGGCACTCGTACTCGACCGCTTCGGCGACACCACTGTCAACGCGTCAGCCGCGATGACGCGCAACACATTTCCCGCGCGCCAGCGCCCACGTAACTGATTCCGAATCAACTGCCGCCGAGACACCCCCGGACGACGACTCAGCAGAACGGCCCCGGCCCGGTTTTCATGACCGAGCCCGGGCCGTTCTGCTGTAGACCGCCTCTTGCCCGCTCCATCCCGCGGGCGCACACTCACGAGAACGTGATTCTCTTCACATCCGGCCAGCGTAGCTCAATCATTGCAAGGATAACAATACTTGTAGCGCTGGACAGTTCGTGATTAACTGCCACACACCACCCGGGAGTGGCTTGCATCACTAAATTCTCATGAGAACCGGACATGGACCCGCAAACCGGAGTCACTCCCTCTCGAACACTGCGGAACGACGTTCTCGCTGAGTACGGATCGGCGTTCTCACACAGGAGGAGTCCTATCTTGACGCAAGGGTCGCGCTACACAGGTCCCACGACACACCTCGCCGAAGGGTGGAGTCTCACACGACTCACTTCTCCGAGCCGCCTGTTCGGCGCAAACGGCATCCGTGCCGGCGCAGACGGTCGTATCTACGTCGCACAGGTGGCAGGAAGCCAGATCAGCGCGTTCGACCCCGACACCGGCGTCGTGGAGACCATCAGCCCCAAGGGCAGCGACATCGTCGCCCCCGACGACCTGGCCTTCCATCCCGACGGCGAGCTCTACATCACCGAGTACTACGACGGGCGAGTCAGCGTACGGGGCAATGATGGAGGCACTCGCCTCCTGCGCGACGACCTTCCCGGCGTCAACGGCATCACCTTCCACCAGGGCCGGCTCTTCGTCGACGAATGCCGCCCCGACGGACGTCTCATGGAAATCGATCTCAACGGCGGGGCACCGAAAGTGCTCGTCGAGGGTCTCCAATTGCCCAACGCCCTCGAGGTCGGCCCGGACGGCAAGCTGTACTATCCGGCGCTCGGCACCAACGACATCTGGCGCATCGATCCCGACGGCGGCGAACCCGAGCGCGTCGCCGGTGATCTCGGTGTTCCGGTCGCATTGAAGTTCGACTCCGAGGGCTACATCATCTCCCCGCAGGTGGGCTCCGGACAGGTACTCCGAATCGACCCGCGCACCGGCGACAGCACCGTGCTGGCCGACATCGGCTCGGGCCTCGACAATCTCACCTTCATCGGCGACCGCCTGTTCGTGTCGAGCTTCACCGGCCAGATCACCGAGGTTCTCGGCGGCGGCGAGACGAAGACCGCGCTCGCAGACGGTCTCACCTGGCCCCTCGATCTCACCGTGGGAACGGACGGCACGCTCTACGTCGCCGACGGCACTTTTCTGCTCGCACTCGAGCCGAGCGGCGAACTTCGCACCGTCGCAATGCTCTTCTATCCCGGATGGCCCGGGTACATCCGCGGCGTGACCTCCGTCGGCGACGGTGAATTCATCGTCGCGGGCGATACCACGGTCTCGCGGTACCGACCTGCCGCCGCCGAGAGCGAACTGCTCTTCGGCGGACTCGAACAGGCCTACGGCGTGGCAGTGTCCGCCACCGGAACCGTCGCAGTGGCCGACATCGGCACGGGCAAGATCCATTCAGTCGCATCCGGGCGGTCGGAGGTGCTGGCGTCGGGTCTGCAGGACCCGACAGGGCTTGCATTCACCTCGGACGGCACCCTTCTCGCCTCCGAAGCCGGAGCGGGACGGATCATCGCGGTGACGAGCGCCGGCATCGACACCCTCGTCGACGGGCTCGAGCGGCCACAGGGAATCCTGGTACGCGCCGGAAAGCTCTACATCGTCGACGCCGACGCCAAGACGCTCATCAGTGTGGATCTGGAGACCAAGGCCCAGCAGGTCATCGCACGACATCTGCCCGTCGGCGCACCCGAAGGGGTCACCCCGAAGCCGCTGAAGGGCCTCATTCCGTTTGCCGGTCCGCAGGGACCCTTCGCTGGGATCGCCGCGGGCCCCGACGGCACCCTCTACATCTCCGCAGACGCCGAAGGCAGCGTCCTCGCGATCCGAGAAGGGAGGTGAACATCCGATGAGCACCAATTTCCTCGATCTCACCGGACGTATCGTCATCGTCTCGGGCGCTGCAGGCGGCGGCATCGGTACCTCGGTGACCAGGATGGTCGCGCAGGCCGGAGCCACCGTCGTCGCCGTGAGCCGCTCCGAGGAGAACCTCAACAAGCACATCGAACCACTTGTTACCGAGGGACTTTCGGTTGTTCCCGTCGCAGCCGACGCATCGACCGACGACGGTATCGCCGTAGTTCTCGACACCGTCCGCCGAACCGACGGCAGCCTGTACGGGCTCGTGAACGTCGCCGGCGGTGCAGCACCTGCCACCTGGATGCCGGCCACCCGCGTGACGAGGGAGGACTGGCGCACACTGATGACGCAGAACCTCGAAACGATGTTCTTCATGAGCCAGGCGGTGGCGGCTGAGCTGAAGGCGAACTCGCTGCCGGGCTCGATCGTGTCGATCTCGTCGATCAGCGGCATGAACACCGCGCCGTTCCACATCGCGTACGGAACCGCGAAGGCGGCCCTCGTCGCAGCGACCCGCACCATGGCCGTCGAGCTGGCCACCGACAATATCCGGGTCAACGCCATCGCACCCGGCGTCACCGCGACACCCGCTTCCGGCGCCTACGTCGACCCCGACCCCGACCGCGATCGGCAGGCCATCGCGATGGGCCGACGAGGTACTCCGCAGGAACAGGCCGGCGCGATTCTCTTCCTGCTCTCCGATCTGTCCGCATACATCACGGGTCAGACGGTGCTCGTCGACGGCGGCCTGAACCTCAAATGGACCCACATGGGCCCGGATCACACGTCTCTCTTCCTCAAGGACGAGACCTTCCGCGCCGCCATCACTCGCTGAATCAGCCCGGTTTCACGAGGAGGAATCATGACCGACACCGTCGACAACATCAAAGACACCCCGTCCGAGGCAGCACCGTTCTCCGAACCGATGACAATCGGCGTGGAGGCGTACCTCTCGCACGAGTACGCCAGAGCCGAAGGCGACAAGCTGTGGGCCAAGATATGGCAACAGGTCGGCCGCGTCGAGGAAATTCCGCGCGTCGGTGATTTCCTCACCTACGAAATCTGCGATGACTCGATCATCGTGGTCCGCAGCGCAGACGACACGATCAGCGCCTACCACAACGTGTGTTCACACCGCGGGCGCAGTCTCGTCGATGTTCCGTCCGGCGCGCACGACGCGCGAGGGCAAGCGCGCCAGTTCGTCTGCGGATTCCACGGCTGGCGGTACGACCTCGACGGCAACAACACATTCGCTCCCGAAGAACAGGACTGGCGAGGGTGCCTGTCCGCACAGAAACGTGGCCTGAAGGACGTCCGAGTCGACACGTGGGGCGGTTGGATCTGGATCAACATGGATCCCGACTGTGAGCCGCTGCGCGACTACCTGGAACCGGCCGCGTCGCTGCTCGACCCGTTCCAGCTCGAGAACATGCGGTACCGGTGGCGCAAGTGGCTCGTGTTCGACTGCAATTGGAAGGTCGCGCTCGAAGCGTTCATGGAGACCTACCACGTCCCGTACACCCACCCCGAGTTCATGAACTTCGGAGCGTTCCTCGGCTGGGCCCGAAATCAGGGAAAGCACAGCAACATCGGATACGACGCCCCGAAGGGCATGGACGAGAACCAGGCCAAACTCCGTGTCGGATCCGGACCCGACGCCCGAGTCTCGACAATGCAACTGCAGAACTTCACCTGGGAGAACGCCAACACCAACACGACGAATACCCTGGTGCAGGCAGCGCGTCGCCTCGTCGACGAACTCCCCGAGGGCACTCCCCCCGATCAGGTGATGCGGCACTGGCTCGAGTCGGCGAGACGCGATGACGAAGCCCGCGGAGTCACATGGCCCACCATCGCGCCCGAGGACGTCGCGAAAGCCGGCACCGCCTGGCAGATCTTCCCGAACTTCCAGATCGGGCACGCCCCCAACAACATGCTGTGCTACCGCGTGCGACCGTACGGCTCTGACCCCGACAAGTGCATCTTCGAAGCTGCTGTCTTCGAACTGTTCCCACCCGGTGAGGAACCCGAGACGGAGTGGGAGTACACCCCGCAGGACGACCCCGACTGGCGCACCGTGCTACCGCAGGACTTCGACAACATGGCCGCCGTGCAGAAGGGCATGAAGTCGCGAGGCTTCTCCGGTCCGGTCCCCAATCCGTACCGCGAACGCAGCGTCGTCAGCCTCCACCACAATCTGGCCACCTACATGGGGACCGGGGCTCCGCGCGACCTCGCGTGAACCCGGCCCCCCTTAGCCGAGGACACTCACATGCAGAACTGCGCGCCTACGCAGACGCCCGACGTCGACCAGGAAGCCTTACGGCAGAAATACCTTCTCGAGCGAGACAAGCGTCTTCGCTCCGACGGCCAGCAGCAGTACATCGAGACCGGCCACGGGTCCGATGATTTCTACGCGGCGGATCCGCATCTCCCAGTGACGCCTCGTGAACCCCTCACCGACGAGATCGACGTGGTGATCCTCGGGGGCGGATTCTGCGGTCTCATTGCCGCACACCGACTCCAGCAAGCAGGTGTCACCGACTTCCGAATCGTCGAATTGGGCGGCGACTTCGGGGGCGTGTGGTACTGGAATCGGTACCCGGGAATCCAGATCGACTCGGACGCCTACTGCTATCTTCCGCTTCTCGAAGAGACGGGATACATGCCGAAGGAGAAATTCTCCAAAGGCGACGAGTGCTTCGAGCATGCTCAGCGCATCGGTGAACAGTTCGGGTTCTACGATCATGCGCTCTTCCACACCCTGATCGAGTCACTCGAGTGGGACGAGGAGATCGACCGCTGGCGCATCGGCACGAACCGCGGCGACGAACTCCGCGCCCGGTTCATCATCATGGCCCAAGGCCCCTACAACAAGCCGAAACTCCCCGGCATACCCGGTATCTCGGATTTCAAGGGACACACCTTCCACACCGCCCGCTGGGACTACGACTACACCGGCGGCGATCTCCACGGCAGCCTGGACAAGATCGGCGACAAGCGGATTGCCATCATCGGAACAGGTTCGACAGCGGTCCAGGCGATCCCCCACCTGGCACGCGGCGCCCAGCACCTGACGGTCTTCCAGCGCACACCCTCGTACATCTTCGAACGCGCCAACTATCCGACCGATCCCGAATGGGTGAAGTCCCTCGAACCCGGGTGGCGCGACGCGCGGCAGCGCAACTTCCACAATGCGGCTTTCGCGTTCTACAGCCCGGGCGAACCGGACCTCATCTGCGACGGCTGGACCGAGGTGTCCCGAAACCTCGCCGCGAAGCTCAACGAGACGAACGGCTGGGCCGCCCTCGCCGACCCCGAGAAGTTCTTGGAGCTCAAGGAGATCGAAGACTACCGGGCGATGGAACGGCTGCGCCAGCGGGTCGAATCGATCGTCGAAGACCCCGAGACGGCAGAAAAACTCAAACCGTATTACCGCAACATGTGCAAGCGGCCGGTGTTCAACGACGAGTACCTGCCCACGTTCAACCGGCCCAACGTCACGCTCGTCGACGTATCCGACACGCAAGGCGTCGAACGCATCACCGAGAAGGGCATCATCGTGGGGGGTGTCGAGCACGAGTTCGACTGCATCATCTTCGCGAGCGGTTTCGAGATCACCACCTCCCTCGAGCGCCAGTTCGACATCAAGCCGTTCGCCGGCCACGACGGTGTCTCCCTCTACGACCACTGGGGCAAGGGCTTCCGCACGCTGCACGGCATCATGGCGCACGGCTTCCCCAACCATTTCGCCACGGGATTCGTACAGGGCGGCGTGACCGCGGCCACCACCTTGATGTTCGAGCAGCAGGCCGATCACATCTCCTACATCGTGAAAGAAGCGCTGACCCGCGGAGCCACGCGCGTCGAACCCACGGCCGAAGCCGAAGAGTCCTGGATCCAGACCATCCGCGACAACACGGTCGACAACAGCCGATTCGTCTCGGAATGCACCCCCGGCTACTACAACAGCGAGGGCGAACCGAACGGCCGATCCTTCCTGGGGGAGCCCTACTGGGGCGGTTTCTACGAACTGAGCGACCTGCTCCAGGCGTGGCGCGACACGGGCGAACTGGAAGGGCTGGTGCTCGAGAAGTGACATACCGATTCGACGACCGCGTCGCCGTCGTCACCGGCGCCGGACGAGGGCTGGGACGCGACTACGCACTGCTGCTCGCATCGCTCGGGGCGAAGGTCGTGGTCAACGACTCCGGGGCCGCGATCAACGGAGAAAACCTCGACGCCGGTCCGGCCGAGAATGTGGTCCGGGAGATCCGGGCCGCCGGCGGCGAGGCGGTTGCGTGCGTCGAATCCGTCGCGACCGCCGAGGGCGGCCGGGCAATCATCGCGACTGCCCTCGACAGCTACGGCCGCATCGACATCCTCATCCACAATGCGGGCAACAATCGCTACGCGTCGTTGTCGGAGATGTCGTACGAGGATTTCGACGCGGTACTCGACGTCCACCTGCGAGGCGCATTCCACGTCGTCCGCCCGGCATTTCCGCTGATGTGTGAAGCCGGGTACGGCCGGATCGTGCTGACCTCGTCGATCGGGGGTATCTACGGCAACGCGAACGTCGCCAACTACGCGGCGTCGAAGGCCGGGATGATCGGGCTGTCCAATGTAGCCGCGATCGAAGGGGCAAATCACGGGGTCCGGTCCAATGTGATCGTTCCCGCCGCGCTGACCAGACTGGCCGAAGGACTCGACACCTCTGCTTACCCACCCATGGGTCCGGAACTCGCGGCGCCGGTCGTCGGATGGCTCGCGCACGAATCATGCTCGGTCACCGGCGAAATGTTCGCTGCCATCGCCGGCCGGGTCGCGAAGGTCTACATCGCCGAGACCCCGGGCGTGTATCGCCCGTCCTGGTCGATCGACGAGGTCGCCGACAACATCGATGTCATCCGCGATCCGAGCGACCCGTGGATTCTGCCCGCAGTGTCGGGCCACGTCGACCACATAACGAAAAGCTTTGCGCTAGCCATGGAGGGCACTGGACATGTCGGTTAAGGTCTACGAACGAATTCTGGATCTCTTCGAAGCCGAGGGAATCAACACACTCTTCGGCATTCCGGATCCGAACTTCGTTCATCTGTTCCGCCTCGCGGAGGAACGCGGCTGGACTGTGGTGGCTCCTCACCACGAGGAGTCCGCCGGATTCATGGCGGAGGCCGTCTCCCGCATGACCGGCAAAGCGGCGGTGTGCATCGGTACGCTCGGCCCCGGTCTCGCGAATCTGTCCGGCGCGATCATGTGCGCCAAGGTCGAGAACTCGCCGGTGATCTTCCTCGGTGGCCAGCGCGCCCGCATCACCGAGCAGCGTGTTCGGCGTGGCCGGATCCAGTTCGTGCAGCAGATGGCGCTCGTCGAGAATTCCGTGAAGTACCACGCGAGCATCGAGTATCCCGAGCAGACCGACGAGATCATCCGTGAGGGCCTGCGGAAGGCACTGTCCGGTACTCCCGGGCCGGTCTACATCGAGTACCCGCAGAACGTCATCCTCGAGGAGATCGACGCTCCCCCCGTTCTCCCGCCCGAGAAGTACCGCCTCGTGGGCCAGACCGCCGGAGCCGATCTGGTCGCCAAGGCAGCCGAATTGATCGGGGCCGCAAGACAACCTGTCCTCCTCATCGGCCACGGCGTGCACACCTCCCGAGCGGGCGCGTCCGTCAAGGAGCTTGCCGACCTCATGGCATGCCCGGTCATCCAGACATCCGGCGGCACGTCCTTCATCGAAGGCCTCGAGGATCGCACCTTCCCATACGGTTTCTCGGCAGCATCCATCGATGCCGTCGTCAACTCCGACCTGTGCCTCGCCATCGGCACCGAACTCGGCGAGCCCGTCCACTTCGGACGAGGTCGGCACTGGGTCGCGAACGAAGCAAACCGCAACTGGATCCTCATCGAGCAGGATCCGACGTCCATCGGCGTCAACCGCCCGATCGATGTTCCGCTGGTCGGTGATCTGCGGGCGATCGTCCCGCAGCTCGTCGACGCGCTGAAGGATTCTCCGCGTACCGCGACCCCCGAACTCGAGGGCTGGATCAAACAGGAGGCCGAACAGCTCGCCGAACTCGCCGAGGCCGCACCGTCCGGGATGTCGCCTGTGCATCCGGCTCGCCTGATCGTCGAGGCCACGAAGGCGTTTCCCGCAGACGGCATCATGGTCCGCGACGGTGGCGCGACGACGATCTTCGGCTGGACGTACTCGCAGGCGAAGCCGCACGACGTGATGTGGAACCAGAACTTCGGGCACCTCGGGACCGGTCTCCCCTACGCTGTCGGCGCCGGTGTCGCTGCCGGCGGTAAGCGCCCGATGATGCTGATCACCGGCGACTCGTCGTTCCAGTTCCACATCGCCGAATTGGAGACGGCCGCGCGGGTGGGTCTTCCCCTCGTCTGTGTCGTCGGTGTCGACTACGCCTGGGGCCTCGAAGTCGGTGTCTACAAGCGCACCTTCGGTCACGACTCGCTCGAGACAGGTGTCCATTGGAGCAAGGAAACCCGCCTCGACAAGGTTGCGGAAGGCTTCGGCTGCTACGGCGAGTACGTCGAGCGCGACGAGGACATCGCACCTGCCATCAAACGCGCATATGCGAGCGGTAGGCCGGGTGTCATCCACGTCGCCGTCGATCCCAAGGCGAACTCGGAAGAAATGCCGAGCTACGACGAATTCCGCACCTGGTACGCCGAAGGCCAACAGTGATACAGCACGCCGAAGGCCGGCAGTGATACAGCACGCCGAAGGCCGACAGTGACATTCGTACAGGACCAGACGAGAGAACCGGGTAGCCATGCGTGAGTATGTGAAGTTCTACATCGACGGACAGTGGACCGATCCGGCCCAATCCAGCACCTTCGAGGTCATCAATCCGGCGACCGAAGAGGTCGCGGGTACGGTGTCTCTCGGGTCGTCGGCAGACGTCGACAAGGCCGTCGCCGCCGCGCGACGCGCCTTCCCTGCGTGGTCGGCGACGAGCCGCGAGGAGCGACTCGCACTGCTCGAGAAGATCCTCGACGTGTACCAGCGCCGGATGGGCGACATCGCTGCCGCACTGACCGAGGAAATGGGCGCACCCGCCGCACTGGCGAGCGGCTTCCAGGTCAATCTCGGCCTCGGGCATCTCACCACCGCGATCGAGGTGCTCCGGAACTTCGTTTTCGAGGAGCAGCGCGGCGGTAGCCTCGTCGTCAAGGAACCCATCGGGGTGTGCGGTCTGATCACACCGTGGAACTGGCCGATCAGCCTCATCTCGGTGAAGGTGTTCCCCGCCCTTGCCACCGGCTGCACGATGGTGCTCAAACCGTCGGAGCAGTCACCCTTCAACGGCCAGATCTTCGCCGAGATTCTCGACGAGGCCGGCGTTCCCGCAGGTGTCTTCAACCTCGTCCAGGGCGACGGCCCCGGTGTCGGTCGTGCTCTCTCCGGGCATCCGGATGTCGACATGGTGTCGTTCACCGGGTCGACGCGCGCGGGCATCGACGTCGCGGCCAATGCCGCTGCCGGGGTCAAGCGAGTCACTCAGGAGCTGGGCGGAAAAGGCCCGAACATCATCCTCGACGACGCCGACCTCGCTGAGAACGTCGGCAAGGGTGTCGCAACGATGATGATGAACTCGGGCCAGACCTGCAGTGCTCCTTCGCGAATGCTGGTCCCTGGGGAACGCATGGAGGAAGCCATCGCCGCAGCACGCGAGGCGGCATCGCAGGTGACCGTGGGCGACCCGGCCGGGGATGCCGCGATGGGTCCCGTCGTGTCGAAAGCCCAGTTCGAGAAGGTTCAGGGTCTGATCCAGAAGGGCATCGACGAGGGGGCGAACCTCGTGACCGGTGGTGTCGGGCGACCCGAGGACCTGACTGCCGGCTACTTCGTGCAGCCCACCGTTTTCGCCGATGTCAAGAACGACATGACGATCGCCCGCGAGGAGATCTTCGGCCCGGTCCTCACGATTCTCGGCTACGACAGCATCGACCACGCTATCGAGATCGCCAACGACACCGACTACGGACTGGCCGGATTCGTAGCGGGTGCGGATCTCGAGCAGGCCCGCAATGTAGCGCGACGGATCCGCGCCGGAAACATTGCGATCAATGACGCGTTCGACTTCGAGGCACCCTTCGGGGGCTACAAGAAGAGCGGAAACGGGCGTGAGTGGGGCGAGTTCGGTTTCGACGACTACCTCGAGATCAAGGGCATTCTCGGTTACTCGTCCGAGGACGGCAGCTAGGCATGGGTACCGCCGCCGACATGGGGGTTCTCCTCGCGCATCACGAGATCCGAGCATGCATCGTACGCCTCGCGCGGGGGGAGGACCGCCGCGACGGTAAGGCGGTCAGTTCTTCGTTCTGGCCCGACGCCGTCGTGGATTTCGGGATCTTCGCCGGCACCTTCGACGACTACCTCGCGTGGGTCGTTCCGGGCTCCCCCGCCGTACTGGTCACCCAGCACTTGCTCGGCCAGACACACATCGAACTGCACGGCAACACCGCCCTGGCCGAAACCCATGTCACCGCGTACCACCGCGTCGACTTGGGAACCGAAGAGCGCGACACGGTGCTCGGCGGGCGCTACCTCGACCGGTTGGCAGCGCGCGACGGACAGTGGCGGATCGCGGAGCGCACCATGCTCTACGACTGGTCTCGCGACGAAGGGGTGTCCGTGGATTGGTCGCAGGGCCTCATGGGCACCCCGTTCAGCGGTGACCACTTCCCAGGTAAGGCCACCGGTGATCACAGCGAGACCTTCTTCGGCGCGGGCCCCCTCGCCACACACAAGTAATCGACTGGACGCAGGAGGAAGTTCGGATGGGTGCGCTCTCGGGCAAAGTTGCTGTCGTCACCGGCGCGAGCCGCGGAATCGGCAAGGGCATCGCGCTGGCACTCGCGGGGCACGGCGCCACGGTCTACGTCACCGGACGCACGGTGACGCCCGGCTCGCACCCACTCCCCGGCACCGTCGGCGACACCGCCTCGGAGTGCGATCGTCGCGGAGGCAACGGTGTTGCGGTCCAGGTCGATCACGCGAACGACGAACAGGTGGCCGCGCTCTTCGAGCGCATCGAACTCGAGCAGGGCCGCCTCGACATCCTGGTCAACAACGCATTCTCCCTCCCCGACGACCTGACCGATCCCGAGCCGTTCTGGGAGAAGCCGCTGTCGAATTGGGAGATGGTGGATGTCGGTGTGCGATCGAACTTCGTGGCGGCGCGGCACGCTGCCATGATCATGGCGCCGCAGAAGTCGGGACTCATCGTGGCCGTCTCCGGGTACACCGGCGTGGCGTACACCTACGGCGTCCTCTTCGGGATGGCCAAGTCCGCGGTGGATCGAATGGCACGCGACATGGCCGTCGAGTTGCAACCGTACGACGTCGCATCCGTGTCGATCTGGCAGGGCCTGACCTTCACGGAGCGCGCCGAGCGGAACCTGGCGGTCATCCCCGGACTCACGGAGGGCGCTGCCACCCGCCCCGAGAACGGCTGCTCACCGGAGTTCGCCGGTCGCGTCATCGCCGCTCTCGCACAGGATCCCGCAATCATGAACCGCTCGGGCGGCACCTTCATCACCGCCGAGCTGGCGGAGGAGTACGGCGTCACAGATATCGACGGCCGCGAGATCCCCTCACTTCGATCGACCCGCGGCGAACCGATCTGGTCTCCGATCGCGGGAGCGGAAAGTTCAAGGCTCGGTGTCGGGCCGGCCCCCTCCCCTTCCTCCTCACTGCAACGGAGCACATCATGAGCACGCCGGTGGCATCTCTCTCGTCCGACAGGGTCGCCAAGCTCGAGGCCCTTCTGGATCGCCAGGAGATCCTCGATACGCTGACCCGCTTCAGCCGGGCAATGGACCGATTCGATCGCGACCTGTTCCTCTCCGCCTTCCACACCGACGCGACGATCGCGGCAGGTAGTTTCGTCGGTGGCCCTGTCGACCTCTACGACTGGTCCACCGCGATGCACGCGCAGGGGCAGAAGGCCACACACCACAATCTGCTGAACCACACCTGCGACCTCGACGGCGATACCGCCCATACCGAAACGTATTACCTGTTCGCAGCCCGGAACGTCGACGACAGCAACTGGATTGCGGGCGGACGGTACATCGACCGCCTCGAACGCCGCGACGGCGAGTGGCGGATAGCCCTTCGCACCAACATCATCGAATGGTCGGGGATGGTTCCCTCGATGGACATTCCCTTCGCGGATGTCCCCGACGTCTTCGCCAACGGTGCACCCTCCCGCACCACGACAGATCCGTCCTACACCCGCCCACTCACCAACGTCCGACAGCCGAACGTCCCGAGTTGACGCGGGCCCCTCGAGGAGAGACCACATGCACACGCTTGCCACCAAGAAGCTCGGCGACCTCGTCGGTGTGGAAGTGACGGGGGTCGACGTCGATCGCCTGCTGACCGAGGACGGGCTCCCCGCAGCACTACTCGACCTGCTCGAAGAGCACAGCGTCATATTGTTCCGCGACCTGCACATCGACGATCCTGCTCAAGTCGAGTTCTGCCGGAGGTTGGGTGAGCTCGCGCTGTTCCCCAAGTACCGTATCCCGGAAATCATGGAGATCAGCTTCGAGCCCGACAACCCGAACAAGGAGTATTTCGCCAGCAACGACTATTGGCATATCGACGGCGCTCTTGACGCCATCCCGGCAAAGGCGTCGGTTCTGACCGCGCACGTCACAGCGGAGCAGGGTGGTGAGACCGAATTTGCGAGCACCTACGCCGCCTACGAAGCTCTTTCCGACGAAGAGAAGGAGTATTTCGGCACGCTCCGGGTGGTTCACACGTTCGAGGCCATTCAGCGCCTGACATATCCGAACCCGACCGATGACCAGTTGACGGAATGGGCATCGCGCGCCGTGCGTGAACTTCCCCTCGTGTGGGAGCACGAATCCGGCCGGCGGTCACTGGTGTTCGGCGCGACTGCTTCCCACATCGTCGGGATGGACATCGACGAAGGTCGAGCGTTGCTACGTGATCTCGAGAATCGTGCCACCGCACCGGATCTGGTGTATCGACACACCTGGTCGGTCGGCGACACGGTGATCTGGGACAACACCGGGCTCGCGCACCGGGCCTGTGCTTTCGATCGCGAGAAGCCCCGCAGGATGCACCGTTCGACCCTCCTCGGTACCGAGGCGATCAAATGAGTGATCGCACCGCTATCGTGACGGGCGCGGCGTCCGGAATCGGTGAGGCCATCGCCCGGCGTCTCGCTGCCGACGGCAACCTGGTGGCGATCTTCGATATCGACGGCGGCGCAGCAGAGTCCGTCGCCGTATCGATCGCCGGCGCAGGCGGCAAGGCACTCGGTCTGCAGGTAGACGTCACCGATCGCGATGCACTCGAGACGGCTGTCGACGACGTGCGAGCACGGCTGACTCGCCCGACGGTCCTGGTCAACAACGCCGGGATGTCGATCCCGTCCCCGTTTCTGGACATCACCGCCGACGCGTGGCAGAGATCGCTCGCCGTGAACCTCACCGCGACCTTCGACTGCTGCCAACTCGTACTCCCGGACATGATCGACGAGGGGTGGGGGCGCATCGTCAACATTTCCTCGTCGAGTGTGCACAGTGGCTCCCCCGGTCTGTCCCCCTACGTGTCCGCCAAGTCGGGCGTTGTCGGTCTCACGAAGAGTCTGGCGCTCGAATTCGGCAAGCACGGGATTACGGTCAATACGATTCCGCCGGGCTTCATCGATACCCCGATGTTGCGCAGCACCGTCGCCAAGGGCTTCGTCGACCTCGATCTGCAGACCGCCAGGACGCCGGTGGGCAGGATCGGGCAGCCCGAGGAAATCGCCGCTACATGTGCGTTCCTGGTGAGCGACGAAGCCGGCTACATCACCGGGCAGATGATCGGCGTCAACGGCGGACGCAACACCTGACCTGTCCGCCGCTCACCCACGAACTCGAGGACACGCATCATGCCCCGGATACCACCTCTCCCCGAAAACGATTGGACCGAGGAGATCGCAACGTACATGAGCGGTTTCCGATCGGCCGTAGCGAGCGCCACCGACGAAGACAACAGGCAGCCGGGCACGAATCTGCTCGGTACCCTGGCACAGCATCCTTCGCTGGCGATGGCGTTCCTGAGTTTCAACCGGCACCTGCTGGCCCACTCCACCCTGTCGGTCCGGCACCGGGAACTTCTCGTTCTTCGCATCGCTCACCTCCGCCGCGCGGAGTACGAATGGGCCCAGCACGTCATCCTCGCCGAGCGAGCAGGCATCACCGCCGACGAGATCGCCCGCATCGAAGAAGGACCCGACACAGACGGCTGGCCGCCGATCGAGCGGGCACTGCTGACCGCCACCGACGAGCTGATCGGCGACGGCGCGATCGGCGACGATACGTGGGCTGTGCTCGCGGGCGAGTTCGACCGTCAGCAGCTGATGGATGTCGTGTTCACCGTGGGCTGCTACTCGATGCTCGCGACCGCGCTGCGCTCGTTCGGGGTCCGACCCGAACCCGGCCTCGTTCCGTATCTGCCCAACCATCCTGTTTCCTCCCGCGATTGATTCGAGAAAGTGGGACGTACCCGTGAAGAAGCGACATGTCGGCGTCATCGCTGCGATTGCTGCACTTGCCTTGTCGGCATGCAGCTCCGACGGCGGAGACGACAGCGCCGGAGCCACTCCCACCGGCGACCCGATCGTCATCGGCGCGCTGGCCCCGATCAAAGGGGCGTCCGCGTATCCGCAGACCGCGTACGGTCTCGAAGCCGGCGTGCACTATGTCAACGAGATGCTCGGAGGTATCGACGGGCGTCCTCTCGAAGTCGATGTGTGCGGGGGCGACGGCAGTCCCGAGACCGCGATCAGCTGCGCCAACGGCTTCGTCTCGAAGGGTCTGCCGCTCGTGATCGACGCGGTCGACCAGAGTATGGGTGCGGCGGTGCCGATTCTGGCGTCGGCGCAAATCCCTATCGTCGGTACGCTCGCGGGATCATTCGTCGCGGATTCCGCCGAATACGGGCAAGCGTTCTACTTCACCGGGCCGGTGTCTTTCGCTGCGCTCTCGAGCATGTCCGTACTCGACACCATGGGAAAAACGAAGGCTTCGCTCGCCGTGAACGAGTCGCCCACTTCCCACGCGTACGTCGACGATCTGATCATGCCGATCGCCGACAAGATGGGGATCGACGTCAAGGTCCAGTACCCTCCCGCGTCGGGAGCAAACTTGAATGTCGTGGCGGCAACGCAGCTCTCGGATGAACCTGACATGGCCGGCGTCATCGCCCTTCCTGAGGACGGCTGCACCGGCCTGTTCCAGGCGCTGCGCCGGCAGGGTTACGACGACACGATCCTGGCGGGATCATGCTCGCAATTCATCGACGAGATGGGAGCCGACGCCGCAGGCATCGTCACCCAACCTCGGCTGTGGGTGCCTCTCGCCAAGGATGCCGCGCCCGCGGAGGTCCAGGAACAGCTGGACATCTTCGCGGAGTCCATGGATGCGGTCGGGTACGGCGACGAACTCTCCTCGCGCTCGATCTACACATTCGCGGCCCTGGTCAATATCGCGGAGATCCTCTCCGGCTCGGAGGAGATCACCGCGGCCACCGTCACCGACACGTTCAAGGGCCTGAAGGATTTCCCGACCTTCGCCGGACCGACCGTGACATGCGACGGGCAGCAGTGGCCCGGTGTGGCTACCACGTGCAACGCGCAGGCAATTTTCTTCGAGGTGCAGGATGACGGAACTCTCCGGTCGGTGGAGGAAGCCGGATACATCGATCTCGATCCTTCGCTGATGCCCACCTCCTGACAGCACCACGGTGTTCAAGGAGGCCGTTCGACCTCGTTGACGACATACACGCAACGGAGTAGCGCATGAGCACGTATCTGCAGTTCATCGTCCTGGGGTTCGGCCTCGCCGCGGTGTATATCGGCCTCGCCAACGGATTGCTCCTCGTCTATCGCTCGACGGGGATCATCAACTTCGCGCAAGGTGCGACCGCCATGTGGGGCGCGTACGTCTACGCGCAGTTGCTCATCGACGGCACCCTGGTCCTGCCGATCGGCAGTATCGAGTTCGACGAGGCACCGTCGGTACCTGTTGCCCTGGCATTCGGACTGGTGATGGCGGTCCTGCTCGGGGTGGTGACCCACTACGTGGTGTTCAGGCCGGTACGACGTGCACCGGCTCTGGCGCAGGTGGTGGTCTCCGTAGCGCTGATGCTCACTATCCAAGCGCTGGTGGTCATCAGATTCGGGCCGAACAGCATCCCGATCGAATCGATGATCCCCTCCGGATCGATCACGCTGTTCGGCATCTCGGTGTCGTCGGCGGAGGTCGTCATGGTCGCGATCATGGCGGTGTTCTCGGTGCTGGTATGGTCCTATTTCCGCTTCACCAGAGCCGGCGCAGCAACTCGTGCGGCAGCCGAGAACGAGCGGGGCGCCACACTTCTGGGGTTCTCACCGGATCGGCTCGCAGCGATCGCGATGGTCATGGCCTCGGTGGTGAGCACGGTCGGTGTCCTGCTCGGGGCATCCCTGACGGGCCTCAACCCGCTGAACTATTCCCTGCTCGTCGTGCCGGCGCTCGCGGTGCTCCTGGTCGCGCGGATGCAGTCTGTCGCGACGATCGTGATCGCGTCGCTGGTGCTCGGGGCATTCCAGTCGGTGCTCAACCTGCTCGCAGGTGAGAATTGGTGGCCCACGTGGGCGCAGTCCGGCGTCGACCAGGTGGTGCCGTTCTTCGTGGTCATCGTCGTATTGTTCGTCTTCGGCGGACGATTGCCCTCGCGTGGGTCGCTGCAGACCATCAAGCTGCCGGACGTGGCGATACCTCGTTTCCGTCCGATCCCTGCCGCGCTCGTGATCGTGGCGACCGGTGTACTCCTCGCGGTGTCGTCCGGTACCTATCGGTTCGGTCTGACGTACTCGATCATCCTGATGTTGTTGGCGCTGTCGTACGTGGTCATCACCGGCTACCTCGGCCAGATCTCACTGGCTCAGGCGGCGTTCGCCGGTGCGGCGGGGTTCACGCTCTCGAAGGTGACGACGAACTGGAACATGCCGTTCCCGATTGCGCTTGTCTTCTGCTCGCTCGTGGCCGCTCTGCTCGGCATGCTGGTCGCATTACCTGCCTTCCGGATTCGTGGTGCGCAGCTGGCCATCGTCACCATCGCTGCAGCACTGGCGATCGAGCGGTTCATCTTCAACAACTACAGTCTCACGCCGCCGTCGGGGAATCCGATCGCGAATCCCACACTGTTCGGTCTGAACCTCGGGGTACGCGAGGGCAGCGACATCGCACGACTGTCGTTCTCGTTCACGGTCCTGATCGTCGCGGCGATCGTCGTGTGGGCATTCATCCGGATCGCCTCGGGCGACACCGGACGCACCTTCCTCGCGGTACGGGCAAACGAGCGGGCCGCCGCGGCCGCCGGGATCGACGTTCGGCTGACCAAACTCGTCGGGTTCGGACTGTCCGCGTTCATCGCCGGAGTCGCCGGCTGCCTCATCGGATTCAGCGCCGGCCAGCTCTCGGCCGAGTCGTTCACCGTGTTCGTCGGGCTGCAGGTGCTGGCGGTCGCCTATCTCGGCGGCATCACCTCTTTCAGTGGTGCGGCGATCGCGGGTGTCATCGGTCCGCTGGGGATCGTCTACGTGCTGGTGCACAACGTCTTCGAGCTGGGCGATTACTACGCTCTGATCTCCGGTATCGCGCTGATCATCACTGCGATCATGAATCCGATCGGAATCGCCGGCGAGGCAGGCAGACTCAGCGCACTGCTACGTGCCAGGCTGCACGGCCCTGCGCCCGCAACAGATTCTACGGTCTCCGAAACCGGCGACAAGGTGGACCACGGGAAGGTGGCGGTGGCAGATGTCCGATGACGTACAGGGCGGCTTGTCGGCCAGGGGCATCACCGTGCGCTACGGCGGTGTCGTGGCGAACGAGAATGTGACGCTGGAGGTCCACCCAGGCGAGATCGTCGGCCTGATCGGACCGAACGGCGCCGGTAAGACGACGTTCGTCGACGCGGTCACCGGATTCATCGACTACGACGGAACGATCACCCTCGACGACACACCGATGAACGGTCTCCCGCCACATCAGCGTCGTCGCACGGGCCTTTCGCGCACGTGGCAGTCGGGCGAGCTCTTCCCGAACCTGAGCGTGAACCAGAATGTCGTCGCGGCAATGCGGCCGGGCGGTGTCGCGACGCTGTGGCGCGACCTGGTCGGGCGTCGGAGGGGTGGCAGCAACGAGGTCGTGGACGCAACGCTGCGAGCGGTCGGGCTCGGCGACGTCGGGAACACCCTCGCACGGGATCTCACGCTCGGGCAACAGAAACTCGTCGGTGTCGCGCGGGCACTCGTCGGAAATTGTCGTGTCCTTCTGCTGGACGAGCCCGCTGCGGGGCTCGACAGTCAGGAGAGTGTCGAGTTCGCAGAGCGCATCCGGGCGGTGGTACAGGATGGGCCTGGTGCGCTGCTGATCGACCATGACATGTCTCTGGTTTTGGGCGTATGCGATCGCATCTGTGTCCTCGAGTTCGGCAAGGTCATTTTCTCGGGAACTCCCGAGCAAGCCAGAAAGGATCCCGCCGTGATCGCTGCATATCTGGGCGCACCGATGGAGACCGCCCATGGCTGACGCTGGCCCCACCGAAGGCCCGGTGCTCACCGCAAAGTCCTTGACAGCCGGATACAACGGCGTCGTCGCGGTCACCGACGTGAACCTCGCGGTCACGGCCGGGGAAGTACTCTCGATTCTGGGACCCAACGGCGCGGGAAAGACCACCACCCTGCTGTCGCTCGCCGGATTGCTCCCCGTGATGAACGGGCGGGTGACCGTATTGGGCGAGCCGGTCGACAGCGGGCGGCCCTACCGAATGGCGCGCAGAGGCATGCGGTTCGTGCCCGACGACCGCGGCCTCTTCTCCTCCATGACGGTGCGTGAGCACCTCCGGTTGGCCCGGCGTCGGCCCGACAAGGACCGCGAACGCATGGTCTTCGACAGGTTCCCGGCCCTGGCGAACCTGCAATCGAGGACTGTCGGGCTACTGTCCGGTGGTGAGCAGCAGATGCTCGCGATCGCAGTGGCACTCCTGGCCGAACCGCGGTTGCTCATGGTCGACGAGCTGAGTCTGGGATTGGCGCCGATGATCGTCGAGCAGATGCTCCCTGCCATCCGCGACCTGGCACGCGCAGAAGGGATCGCCGTCGTGCTCGTCGAACAGCATGTGGGTCTAGCGCTGGCCGTGTCCGACCGGGCAGTGGTGCTCAACCACGGCCGGGTCGTGCTCGAGGGAGAGGCCGGAGCGCTTCTTCGTGAACGCGATCGGGTCGAATCCGCCTACTTCGGTTCCGGCGAATTCGCTGACGAGGAACACGACGGTGTGGACCGTCAGAGCATGGTCTAGGCCTCCGCGGCAAGCTGCCCGCAGGCTGCGGCGATTTCCTGGCCGCGGGTGTCGCGTACGGTGCAGGAGACCCCCTGAGCGATGACGCGGCGGACGAATTCCCGCTCGACAGGTTTGGGACTGGCGTCCCATTCGCTGCCCGGGGTGGGATTGAGCGGGATCAGGTTGACGTGCACGAGCGGGCCGAGGGCCTTGCGCAGCTTCTTGCCCAGCATGTCGGCGCGCCACGGCTGATCGTTCACGTCGCGGATCAACGCGTACTCGATCGAGACCCGGCGGCCGGTCTTGTCGGCGTAGTACCGGGCAGCACTGAGAACTTCGGCGATGGGCCAGCGGTTGTTGACCGGTACGAGGGTGTCGCGGAGTTCGTCGTCGGGGGTGTGCAGCGATACCGCGAGGGTGACGTGCAGGTCCTCGTCGGCGAGCTTGCGGATGGCCGGCGCGAGCCCCACCGTCGAGACCGTGACCGAACGCTGCGACAGTCCGAAGCCTTCGGGTGCGGGCGAGGTGATCCGGCGAACCGCTGCGACGACGCGCTTGTAGTTGGCGAGCGGCTCCCCCATGCCCATGAACACGATGTTCGAGAGTCGACCCGGACCACCGGCGACGTCGCCATCGCGCAGTGCCGCTGCGGCCGCCCGAACTTGATCGACGATCTCGGCGGTGGTCAGGTTCCGGTCGAGGCCGCCCTGCCCCGTCGCGCAGAACGGGCAGGCCATTCCGCACCCGGCCTGACTCGAGATGCACAGGGTCGCGCGTTCCGGGTAGCGCATGAGGACACTCTCGAGGAGAGTTCCGTCACCCGCGCGCCACAGCGTCTTGCGAGTTTCTCCGCCGTCGCACGCGATGTGCTTCACCGCAGACAGAAGCGGGGGAAACAGCGCCGTTCCCACCTTCTCGCGCACGGCCGCGGGGAGATCGGTCATCTTCTCCGGATCGGCCTCCAGCCGGCCGTAGTACTGGCGGGCGATCTGGTCGGCGCGGAAGGCCGGAAGCCCCAGCTCTTTCACGGCCTCACGTCGCTGCGCTGCATCGAGATCAGCGAGGTGCCGCGGGGGCATGCCGCGCTTGGGAGCATCGAAAACCAGGGGCAGAGAGGAAGCCATAATGATCCATTCTCCCATGCTTTGCGACCTGGCTGTTCGATCTGAACTGTGATACTGACCCCGATACCCCTGAATTCGTGCGTCCCTGAAATTCGGACGCCGATAGGGGGAAGATCGGATGATGACCACCCGTATTGCTCCCGAATACGCCAGATCCTGGCTCCTCGTTCCCGGTAATGTGCCGGAACGGTTCGATCCTGCCGCGACCTCCCCGGCCGATGCAGTCGTACTCGACCTCGAGGACGCGATCGCCGACGACGGCAAAGCGGCGGCCCGCACCGAAGTCGTCGAGTGGCTGCGCGACGGAGGCAGCGCATGGGTGCGCATCAACGACGCCACCACGTCGCACTGGTGCGATGACGTCGACGCCCTGACAGGTGTGCCCGGACTCGAAGGTGTCATGCTTGCGAAGGTCGAGAGTGGTCATCAGGTGGACGCCACGGCCGACGCACTGCCGGACGACACCAAGATCCTCGTGCTGATCGAATCTGCCATGGGCCTCGAGGCAGCACCCGAGATCGCCCGTGCCGAAGGTGTGTTCCGGCTGGTGTTCGGCAGTGGCGACTTCCGCCGCGACACCGGAATGAGTGCGGCACCCCTTGCCATGGCGTATCCGCGTTCCCGGCTGGTCGTCACGAGCCGAGCCGCGCGACTCCCCGGACCGATCGACGGCCCGTCCCTGACCGACGATCCCACGATCCTCGAGCAGGAGGCACAGCTGACCCAGTCGATGGGCATGACGGGGAAACTGTGTATGACACCGGATCGGGCGCGGTTCCCGAATGCGGCACTGAGCCCCAGCACCGACGACATCGGCTGGGCCCACACCGTCATCGACCGTCTCGGCGAGGACGGACACGGCGTCAAGGACGGGAGCGATCTACCGAAGTTGGCGCGAGCGAAGAAGATCAAGGAACTCGCCCGCGTGTTCCATCTGCAGGGGACGCACTGAACCCGCCCAATTCGATACCGCGCGGCTTACGCCGGATGTGCAGGCGGTAGCGTACGGCCAAGGTGGTCCCGGGTGTCTCCCGGATCGCGCGCGCCGCAACCTTCGGACCGAACTCGATTCCGAGGACACGCCCCAGGGTGTCACGGTCCGGGAAATTCCATTCGGTGTCGATTCGGCGTAATGAGAATCCCTGGGCGGCGAAGAATGCCTCGACGGCACGTGGACGGTAGTGCGGAAGATCGGCACGCATCCATTCGCCGTACGGGTGCGCTGTCGCGTCGAGATCGATGACCGCGAGTGCGCCGCCCGGGCGAAGGACACGCATGGCCTCGGTGATGCCTGCGCCGCAACCCGGCCCGAAGAAGTACGCGGTGCGGGCGTGGACGAGATCCACCGAGCAGTCCGGTAACGGCAGCTGCGCAGCCGATCCCGGCACGACTCGGACCGCGTCGAGGTGACAGACCCTCCGCCGCGCCGACTCGACGAGCGGAGGGTGTGGTTCGACGCCGGTCACCGACCGGGCCGTCTCCGCGAACATCGGCAGGTGGAACCCGGAACCGCAGCCGACGTCGACGACATCGCAGCCGGCCCAGTCGGCGTCCTCCCTCAACGCCGTGTACACGGCGCCGTGGGAGTCCTGGGCTCGGTTCTCCTCCTCGTAGACCGAAGGCCAGTGCCAGATGTTGGGGCTGGCAATCACGCCTCTGTCGTCGCTTCGATGTCCGTCCATCGGATCTGTGAGCACCGACCTAGACGAAGATCGTGAGGATCAACCAGGTCACGAACGCCGAAGGGAGGATCGAATCGAGCCGGTCCATGATGCCACCGTGTCCGGGCAGAAGTGTGCCCATGTCCTTGATACCGAGGTCGCGCTTGACCTGTGATTCGATCAGATCACCGGCTGTAGCAGTCAACACGAGCACGACGCCGAGGACCGCACCGATCCACCACTGTCCGTCGAGCAGGAACATGACGGTGAGGATTCCGACTGCGACACACGCGACCAGGGATCCACCGAATCCTTCCCACGATTTCTTGGGACTGATCGCGGGTGCCATTGTGTGCTTGCCGAACAGCACGCCTGCGGCATAGCCACCGATGTCCGAGGCCACACACACGAGCATCAGACAGAACACCCGTGCGGCACCCTGGTCTTCGAGAACCATCAGCGTTGCAAAGGACGCCAGCAGCGGTAACCACGCCACCGTGAACACAGCGACCGCTGTGTCGCGCAGGTAATTGCGCGGCTGTGCGGTAAGTCCGTGATCGAACAGCCTCCAGAGCATGGTCACCACGACAGTCCCCGCGAATGCTCCGAGGACACCGGTGGTTCCGTAGGGCCATCCCAGCCAGATGATTGCCTGGCCACCGAGCAGCAGCGGAAGGCGCGGTACGAGCACGTTCGCCTCGCGCAGACGCTTGGTGACTTCCCACGTTGCGATCGCGATCGCGGCCGCAACCACACCGAGCCAGGCTGTGGGAGCGAACAGCAGAATGACGATGACGAGCGCGCCGAGACCGGCCCCCACCGCTACTGCAGCAGGGAGGTCGCGGCCTGCACGTGACGTCTTGACGGGCACTGTCGCGGTGTCGGGCGGTGATGCTGCTCCAGCAGCGGCGACGTCGGAGGTGTCTCCGGCGTCGAGTGGAAGCTCCGGGTCGGGAGACCCGTCGGCTCTGCCCACCGTCAGACCTCCATCAACTCGGCTTCCTTGTGCTTGACCAGCTCATCGATCTGCGCCACGTACTTCGCCGTGGTCTTGTCGAGCTCCTTTTCCGCGCGGCCGACCTCGTCCTCGCCTGCTTCGCCGTCCTTCTGGATGCGGCCGAGTTCTTCCATCGCCTTGCGGCGCACGTTCCGCAGAGCGACCTTCGAGTCTTCACCCTTGGACTTCGCCTGCTTGACGAGCTCGCGGCGGCGCTCTTCGGTGAGCTGCGGCACCGAGATTCGGATGATGTTGCCGTCGTTGGTGGGGTTGACCCCGAGATCCGAGTTGCGGATAGCGGTTTCGATCGCACCGAGCTGCGAAGCCTCGTACGGCTTGATGATGACCATCCGTGCCTCGGGCACGTTGATGCTGGCGATCTGAGTCACCGGGGTCGGCGATCCGTAGTAGTCGACGACGATCCGGTTGAACATTCCCGCGTTCGCGCGGCCGGTCCGGATACCGCCGAGATCGTCCTTGGCCACCGTGATGGCCTTCTCCATCTTCTCCTCTGCCTCGAAGAGAGCTTCATCGATCACGGCAGTTCCTCCATGTTCCGTTGTCCAATCATGACCGTACGAGCGTTCCGATCTTCTCACCGGCGACAGCACGAGCGATATTGCCCTTGGTCAGCAGATTGAAGACCATGATCGGCATGGCATTGTCCATGCACAGGCTGAACGCGGTCGCATCCGCGACCTTGAGGCCGTTCTCGATGACCTCACGATGGGTGACCTCCTCGTACAACTCGGCATCGGGATCGACGCGAGGATCCGCGGAGTAGATTCCGTCGACTGCTTTGGCCATGAGAACGACATCGGCACCGATCTCGAGGGCACGCTGTGCGGCGGTGGTATCGGTGGAGAAGTAGGGCATACCCATACCCGCGCCGAAGATGACGACTCGGCCCTTCTCGAGGTGCCGTCGTGCACGAAGCGGGAGATAAGGCTCTGCGACCTGACCCATCGTGATCGCCGTCTGCACCCGAGTGTCGATACCTTGTTTCTCGAGGAAGTCCTGGAGCGCGAGAGAGTTCATGACGGTGCCCAGCATGCCCATGTAGTCCGAGCGGGCGCGCTCGAGTCCACGCTGCTGAAGCTCCGCGCCCCGAAAGAAGTTGCCGCCGCCGATGACCACGGCGACCTCGACGCCGCTACGCACGACCTCGGCGATCTGCTGCGCGACAGTCGTCACGACATCGGGGTCCAGGCCGACCTTGCCGCCACCGAACATCTCGCCGCCGAGTTTGAGAAGCACCCGGCGGAAACCGGGCCGATCGTGGGCAGGCTCGGACATGACTCTCCTCTGGTTGCGCATGAATCGGCCCTTTCATCCTGCCTCATTCACCCGGTGGAACCGAGACCGGGAGCGAGGCTACACGCTGCGGTCACCGCCGGAGGCCGGTCGACCGGAGGCGCCGGACACGCCACGACCCCGCCGGCAAGAGCCGACGGGGTCGATCGGTCCGTGGACTAGCTGGCGCCGACCTCGAACCGCACGAAGCGGGTCACGGTGGCTCCGGCGTCGTCGAGGATCGCCTTGACGGTCTTCTTCGAATCCGTCACTGACGACTGCTCGAGGAGCACGACGTCCTTGAAGAAGCCGTTCACGCGGCCTTCGACGATCTTCGGCAGAGCCTGCTCCGGCTTGCCTTCCTCTTTTGCGGTCTCCTCGGCGATACGACGCTCGCCTGCGACGATCTCCTCGGGAACCTCGTCACGGGTGGTGTACTTCGCCTTGAGCGCAGCAATCTGCATGGCGGCACTCTTGGCAGCCTCGGCTGCGGCGTCCCCCTCGCCGGTGTACTCGACGAGCACGCCGACGGCGGGAGGCAGATCCGAAGCACGCTTGTGCAGGTAGACCGACACCTGGCCGTCGAACGCGGCGACGCGACGGATCTCGAGCTTCTCGCCGATCTTGGCGGAGAGCTCCTGAACGAGGGTGTCGACGGTCTTACCGTCGACCTCGACGGCCTTGAGTGCATCGACGTCGGCCGGGCGGGCCTTGGAAGCGGCATCGACGATCGTGTTGGCGAGAGCCTGGAATTCGTCGTTCTTCGCGACGAAGTCGGTCTCGGAGTTCAGCTCGACCAGAACGCCGTCCTTGGCGACGACGAGGCCTTCGGCGGTGGAGCGCTCAGCGCGCTTGCCCACGTCCTTGGCACCCTTGATGCGCAGCTGCTCGACGGCCTTGTCGAAGTCGCCGTCGTTGTCGGCGAGAGCATTCTTGCAGTCCAGCATTCCGGAGCCGGTGAGCTCGCGGAGACGCTTGACATCAGCGGCGGTGTAGTTCGCCATCTTGAGCGGGCCTCCTGTGTCTGTGGTGAAAAGTCTCGGGTTGCGGATAGCGCCGCGTTGCGCGGGCCGGGCCGCGATGCAACGGCCCCGACCATGATCTCGCGATCTTCCGGTCGGGGCCGTGCAAACGGATCAGGCCTCGGGGGCTGCGTCCGCGGCGGGTGCTTCCGCTTCGCCAGTGGAGGCGGCCTGCGCGAGCAGTTCCTGCTCCCACTCGGGCAGCGGCTCTGCTGCTGCTGCCTCGGGCTTGGCGTCGGCATCGGCATTCTTGCCTGCGCGGGCCTGGAGGCCCTCGGCCACTGCGGACGCGACGACCTTGGTCAGCAGCGCCGCGGAGCGGATCGCGTCGTCGTTGCCCGGGATCGGGAAGTCGACGAGGTCCGGATCGCAGTTGGTGTCCAGGATGGCGACGACCGGAATGTTCAGCTTGCGAGCTTCACCGACAGCGATGTGTTCCTTGTTGGTGTCGACGACCCAGACGGCCGACGGAACCTTGGCCATGTCACGGATGCCGCCGAGGGTCCGATCGAGCTTGTTCATCTCACGCGTGAGCATGAGGATTTCCTTCTTGGTGCGACCCTCGAAACCACCGGTCTGCTCCATCGCCTCCAGCTCCTTCAGGCGCTGCAGGCGCTTGTGGACGGTGGAGAAGTTGGTGAGCATGCCGCCGAGCCAGCGCTGGTTCACGTACGGCATACCGACGCGGGTGGCTTCTTCGGCGATGGATTCCTGTGCCTGCTTCTTGGTGCCGACGAAAAGGATCGTTCCACCGTGAGCGACGGTCTCCTTGACGAACTCGTACGCCTTGTCGATGTACGTCAGGGTCTGCTGCAGGTCGATGATGTAGATGCCGTTGCGGTCGGTGAAGATGAACCGCTTCATCTTCGGGTTCCAGCGACGAGTCTGGTGTCCGAAGTGGGCGCCGCTGTCGAGCAGCTGCCGCATAGTTACAACAGGCATGCCTGTTTCTCTCTTTCATGTCGGTTGCCGCGGGTGATCTTGCGATCCCCGCCCTGGCGTCCGCATGACCGACGACCCTTGCGGGACCGGCGACGGCCATCTACGGTGCATCCGTATAGACGGAGCGGCACCGATGCGCGGACGCGCGAAGTCGATCTGCGAACACAGACCGCTCGACAATCATACGGCTCCGACGCCTCGAACTGCCAACCGCCTCGTCAGAGCGGTCTCCGGGTCCACTCCTGTGGACAACCGCGAAGTTGTCCACATTCGCCGTTCCGGGCTATCGCGCACGTTGCCCGGGAGCGAGTCTGGGGAGTATGCGAATCACCGCACTTGCGCTACTGGCCAGTGTCGCTTCCCTGATGGGCGCTGCGCCCGCTGCCGCAGACACGTCCTTCGTCTGGCCTCTGGAACCGCGTCCGAAGGTGACCCGGCCGTTCGATCCACCCGCGCAGAACTGGTTGCCCGGCCATCGCGGCGTCGATCTCGCGTCGCACCCTGGCCAGAGGGTGCTCGCGTCAGGCGATGGGATCGTGGCGTTCGCGGGAACCGTCGGGGGCAAACCCGTCGTGTCGATCGATCACCCGGGCGGCCTGCGTACCACTTACGAGCCGGTCACCGCGACGGTGGCGGCGGGTCGTCGAATCTCTGCCGGTGATCCGCTGGGCACGGTCGAACCCGGACACGAGGGCTGCCCTACCGATGCGTGTCTTCATTGGGGCCTGCGCCGCGACCGCACCAGTTACCTCGATCCGCTCCCCCTCGTCGAGCGGCCGGTGATTCGCCTCGAACCGGTGTGACCGCGACGGCGATGCGCGATCCACCAGCGTGCCGTGATCACCACTGCACGGCATGCCGCCCGGTCAACACCGGGAAGTCGTCGGCGACCATCGCCGCGAGTTCGGCGAACGCCCGCCTGGTCGCGGGTCTCAGCAGGTTCAGGTCGATCTCGGCGCCCTCTGCAAGATGCTCGTCGAACGGCACGACCTGGACGGCCCGGCAACGAGCAAGGAAGTGCTCGGTCAGCGCATCGAGGTCGATACTGGAGTTCCCCGGCCGCGGTGAGCTGATCACGACGACCGTGCGATCGACGAGGTCGCTGTAGCCGTGATGTTCGAGCCAGTCCAGTGTGGCGGCGGCGCTGCGGGCACCATCGACAGCCGGCGACCCGACGAGCACGAGAGCATTTGCCAGGTCGAGCACGCCCCCCATCGCGGAGTGCATGATCCCGGTTCCGCAGTCGGTGAGAATGATGTTGTAGTAGACCTGAAGAACATCGATGACGCGACGATAGTCGTCCTCGCTGAAAGCCTCCGAGACCGCCGGATCACGCTCACTGGCAAGCACTTCGAGCCGACTCGGCGCTTGCGAGGTGTGGGCACGCACATCCGAATAACGTTCGATGCGGTCCGCAACCGCGATCAGATCTCGCACTGTCGACTGCGTCTGCTCCGGTATCCGCTGCGCGAGGGTTCCGAAATCCGGGTTGGCGTCGACGGCGATCACGCAGTCGCCGCGCATCGAGGCGAAGGTCGAGCCCAGCCCGATTGTCGTCGTGGTCTTGCCCACGCCGCCCTTGAGTGAGAGCACCGCGATGCGGTAATCGCCGCCGATCGGCTGCCGGATACGCGCGACGAGATCGTCGTGATCCGCTTCCTCCGAGGACGTTCCGGGATCGAACAGCCCCCCGGTGAGCCGATGTACACCGCGCCGCCATCCTCTGCTCGGCGCGCGCCGGGAACGACGGACGAGAACCCCCGACGCGAGGTCGAGGTTCGACGGCTGATGGTCCGGCGCCGTCGTAACGCTCGGAACCTGATCGCGCATGACGTCCGCATCATGGTTTTCGACAGACGCGGCGGGTCCGTGAGCAAGCGCGGGCACCTGGATCGGCTCCGTTGCGAGACCACGCTCCGGTTCCGGCAGAGGCAGAGTCTCGGACACAGGCTCAGGCGCGGGTGCCGGCTCGGGATCCGGCACAGGCTCCGGATCAGGCACAGGCTCCGGGTCAGGCGCGGGTGACGGTTCCAGATCAGACGCGGGCTCAGGAAGACCTTCGGGTTCCTGCACAACCACTACGGGCTCCGGTGCGACCGGCACATGCGGCTCCGGGTCCCGCTCCAGCGGGATCATCGAAAACGGCACCGATGCCGGAGGCGTGATCGAGGCAAGTGTGGAAGAGATCGGCGGTACGCCTGCCGGAGCCGGCAGTACTGCAGCGCCGCCTCCGGGCGGCGACGGGGCTGCCGACGGCGATGTCCCTATGGTCGGGACCGAGCCCGCCACCGGCCCCGTTTGCGGCGCCGGATCTGTGGTGCCTTCTTCCCTCACGCGTGCAGTACTACGACGCAGACCACGTCGCGGCGTGACCGGCGCGGGCCGAACCTCGGGTTCGTCCTGCAACCACGCAGGCAACGCCTGGTCAGACTCGTCTCGTGCCATCCGGATCCCCCGATATCCCCACTGCCGACCGGCTGGACGCTACCAAAAACGAGTCGGGCTGCGTACCCGCAGGCGCGGGCACGGCTCAGGCACGGGGATGCGCCTGCTCGTGGACCGCACGCAGCCGCGCAACCGACACATGCGTGTACAGCTGAGTGGTCGCGAGACTCGAATGACCGAGTACTTCCTGGACGACACGCAGATCGGCACCGCCTTCGAGCAGATGGGTTGCTGCGGTGTGCCGCAGCCCGTGCGGCGCGAGGTCCGGCACACCGGGAACAGCCCCGGCCGCCTCGTGCACCACCGTCCGCACCTGTCGTTGTCCGATGCGACCGCCTCGCTTCCCGAGGAGCAGCGCAGGTCCCGAGGTCGCGGTCGCCAAGGCCGGCCGCCCGGCGGCTACCCACCGTTCGAGCGCATCCGCGGCAGGCAGTCCGTAGGGCACAGTCCTTTCCTTGTCGCCTTTACCCAGCACTCGCACAACGCGGCGTTCTGCGTCCACGTCGTCGAGGTCGAGCCCGCACAGCTCGCCGACGCGGATACCGGTCGCGTACAACAGTTCGACGATCACGCGGTCTCGCAGTGCAAGCGGATGCTCTTCCCGAGCGCCGGACTCCGCAGCCTCCATGACTTCTGCTGCCTGCTCCGCATGTAGAACCGTGGGCAGTGTGCGGCGCGCGCCCGCTGAGGCGAGACGTGTTCCAGGGTCGTGGTCTGCGCGACCAGAGCGGACCAGCCAGGCGGTGAAAGTCCTCACCGACGAAGTGCGCCTTGCAACCGTACTGCGTGCAGCACCGGAGGCGACCTGCCTCGATAGCCACGCCCGCAGCGTCCCGAGGTCGATATCGGACACCCGTGCATCAGGCTTACCTGCTGCGAGATGCTGGAGGAACGAGCGCACGTCCGTCGTATACGCGCGCACGGTGTGCACCGACCGGTTCGACTGCAATGTCAGATGCTCAGCAAAATCGTCGACATGGACGGCAAGCGCAGGAGGCAGCGCCGAGGCCTGATCGTGGTCCATGGGCACCACCGTGCGCGGTGTTCCGGGTCCATGCAAGTCAACGCGCCTCGTTAGAGTTCGTTCGTGAGTAAAACGATCTCTTTGCCGATGCTGTGCGCACTGGCGCTCCTGTCGGCCACAGCGCCGCTGGCGACGGATATGTACCTTCCCGGTCTGCCGATCATGTCCGAGAGTCTCGGCACCTCCACCGTGGGGATTCAGCTCACGTTGACGACATTCATGGCGGGCCTGGGTATCGGCCAGTTGATCACCGGACCCCTCTCCGACGGGTGGGGCCGTCGTCGCCTGCTTGTTCTCGGCACGATCGTGCTCGCAGCAAGTAGCGCCGCGTGCGCGCTGGCACCGACAGTCGAGGTCCTCATCGGTGCGCGTGCGGTCCAGGGTTTCAGTGGAGGCATCGGAATTGTGCTCGCCCGCGCGGTCATCGCAGATCGTACGAGTGGCCACGAATCTGCTCGCTTGTTCAGTTTCATGATGATCATCGGTGGTATCGCGCCCATCGCCGCGCCGATCATCGGTGGTGCACTTCTCGACCCGATCGGCTGGCGAGGTATTTTCTGGGTTCTGACCGGAGCCTCGATCGCGATGCTCGTCGGAGTTCTCGTGTTCATTCCCGAAACACTGCCCCCCGAAAAACGTCACGGCGGCGGGTTCGCAGCGCTTGCGGGCAACTTCGGCTACGTGCTCGGTAACCGCCGGTTCATCGGATATGCCGCGTCATTCGCGCTCGGCTTCGGCGCGATGTTCGCCTACATTTCCGCATCACCATTCGTCGTACAGAACGTACTGGGAATGTCCGCGACTCAATTCTCGCTGGTCTTCGCAGCCAATTCGGTGGGATTGGTGACCGCGAACATCATCAATACCCGGCTGATCGGCCGGTTCGAAGTGCGTGCGCTTCTGCTGTTCGGCGTGGCCCTCATGCTGTCCGCTGGAACACTGCTGTTGATCACGACAGCACTTTTCGGAGCTCACCGCTGGCTTCTTCTTCCACTGCTGTTTGCCGTCGTGTTCAGCCTCGGATTCACGATGGGTAATTCCACAGCGCTCGGACAAGGCCAAGTGCCGTCGGCTGCAGGCACCGGCTCGGCAATCATGGGTGCGTCCCAGTTCGGCCTCGCCGCGATCGTCTCGCCGCTGGTGGGGTTGGGCGGGGAGGACACGGCCGTACCCATGGCGATCGCAATCGTCGCCTCGGCGGGGCTCGCGATGACCGCCCTGCTCACGCTCACCCGCGAGCCCCGCATGTGACCATTCGAAACGGAGCCGGTTCTAGCCGGCCTCGATCTCCGAGAGCTCACGCTTCCAGGTGCGGAAGCCTTCCTCGGTCCTGCCGCGACGCCAGTAACCGGAAATCGACGCGCGCGCCGATGGCACCCCCCGTTCCTTACGCAGATAAGGGCGGATGTGCTTCATGACGGTTTCTGCCTCACCATGCACGAACACCTGGATGTCGCCGTCCGGCCACCGTAGTTCCCGTACCGCAGAAACGAGTGGTGCGTTGCCGTCGATCCGGTCCGGACCGGCATCGCCCGCCGCGACACCTCGATGGAGCCATGTCACGGTCACGCCAGCGGGTGCGATCAGATCGAGTTCGTCGGATTCCCCGGCCACCTCGATGAACACCGCTCCGGATGCATGCGCCGGAAGTGATTCGAGCGCGGCTGCGATCGCGGGGACTGCTGTCTCGTCGCCTGCCAGCAAGTGGAAGTCCGCCGCAGGATCGGGTAGATAGCCCGCTCCGGGCCCCCGGAGCACGACCTCGGTCCCCGGCTGGACGGAGCGCGCCCACGGACCGGCGATCCCTTCGTCGCCGTGGACGACGAAGTCGATCCAGATCTCCTCGGCGGCCCGGTCCACACGGCGCACCGTGTAGGTGCGTACGACTGTGTCGTCTCCCGCGGGCAGCTCGATCTTCACGTAACTGTCGGTTTCGGGACGCGGAGCGAAGTCGGCGAACCCGTCACCTCCGAACACCACTCGAACGAAGTGCTCGGACACGACCTCCGTGCGCAGCACTGTCAGGGTCGACGATTTCGGGGCCTTGGGCGCCACCGCACCTCCTTATTAGGGTTACCTATCCTCAGCGACACTACCCGGTCCTCGACGTCAGGCGCAGCGACCCGACTCCGGCCGACTACGCTCGAGACCATGAGTACCAGCGCGTCCGACATCGCCACCTGGATGATCGACATCATCAACACCGAACGCCGGGTCGGCCAGGCCGACATGGTCGACGCCATCGAATCGAAGTTCGGATCGGAGTGGATCTACGTGGGCGACAGCGGTCACCCCTCGGTCGACCGGACCGTCCTCAAGGAGTTCCGCAAGGCACACCGCGGCGCCGTCAAGTGGCATCGCGAAGACCTTGCCTGGTACATCGACGACAAGCCCGAAACCGGTGCGGCCGAGTCCTCGGCGGCACAGTAGCCACCCAGCACTCACTCGGCCGAGCCGGTTCCCGCCGATAAACCCCTATCTGCCGACTACTCGCGACCACCCGTCCTCGTCACGCTCGACGAGTCCCTCCATCTCCAGCAAGGGCAACGCCGCGCGAACGCGGTCGACCGGAACACCCGCAGATTCCGCGACCGCGATCGGCTCGCACGTGCCCACCGCAGGCAATGCCTCATAGACGAGTGCCAGATCTCCAGAGAGGCCATCGAGCGCCCGAACGAACCGGGCATCCCGGTCGTCGCCGGCTTCGAGGAGTGGACCGCATTCCTCGACGACTTCCCGCGCATTGCCCACCAACCGTGCTTCGCCCTCACGAATCATTCGGTGACATCCCTGCGACGCCGCCGAGGTGACCGGGCCCGGCACCGCCACCACCGGCCGGCCCAGCCGCCGAGCCCACGCCGCCGTGTTACGGGCGCCGCTGCGCCACCCTGCCTCTGCGACCACGGTTCCCGCAGACAACGCCGCGATGAGCCGGTTGCGCGCAAGGAACCGGTACCGCGCGGGGACGGTGCCGGGCGGGTATTCGCTGACCACCAAACCTGATTCGGAGATTCCTCGCAGGAGCTTCGCGTGCGCTGCAGGATAGGCACGGTCCACGCCGCACGCGAGTATCGCAACGGTCGTTCCTCCCACTCCGAGGGCCGCGCGATGTGCCGCGGCATCGATTCCGAAGGCCGCCCCGGATACCACCGTCCACCCGTCGACGGCGAGGTCGCCTGCGATCTCCGCGGTCACGTGCTCGCCGTACCCGCTCGCAGCGCGCGTGCCGACGATCCCGATCGCGCGCTCGACGAGCTCATCGAGCCGCCGTTGCCCCCATACCCACAGTGCCAGCGGCGGCCCCTCCGCATCGGTGGCGGTGTCCAGTTGTTCGAACCCGAGCATCTGCCATGCGGGCCACTCGTCATCGTCCGGAGTGACGAGGCGCCCCCCGGCCCGGTTCAAGCGATCGAGGTCGGTTGCGGCCGTATCGAGATGAACGCGAGCCGCTAGTTTCGCGGTGAGTTCGACTCCGGCCGAACCTTCCCGCAGTGAACGTGCGACCTGCACGACTCCGTGCTCGGCGATCGCCGCGGACACCATCCTCGAAGCACCGAGCGTGACCGTCGAGAGGTACGCCCACGCGTGCCGTCTTTCGTCGCTGTCCGGTGTCGCGCCGACGGACGTCCCACTGGTGGTTCGACAGGTCACGCGGCACCCCGATCCCGGAAGTCGAGTGCGGCGGCCACGTGGATCTCGGTCGGCCGGGAGGCGCCTTCCAAGTCGCATAGAGTCCAGGCAACTCTCAATGCCCTGTCGGCCCCTCGTGCCGTGATCGCACCCTTACGCAGCGCCCACTCCACCGGTTTGACAACCGTGGCAGGCAACCGGAACTTTTGACGAAGGGCCGGCCCCGGAACCTCCGCGTTCGTCGCCCACCCGAAGTCGTTCCACCGCTCTGCCGCAGCGGCACGCGCAGTCGCGACTCGGGTTCGCACATCGTCGGTGCTCTCCCCCGCCTCACCCATCAGCGCACTCGTCGCGACCGATTGCATCCTCACCCGCAGGTCGACACGGTCGAGCAAGGGCCCCGACAGCCGTCCCAGATATCGGCGCCGCGCCGTGGGCACGCACACGCAATCAGCGTCGCGCGCCGGCGCGCACGGGCAGGGATTTGCTGCCAGAACCAGTTGGAATCGGGCGGGATATCGGGCGACGCCGTCTCGGCGAGCAATCCGAACTTCTCCGTCCTCGAGAGGTGTTCGCAATGCTTCGAGAGTCTTTGTTCCCATCTCTGCCACCTCGTCGAGGAACAACACTCCGCGGTGCGCACGACTGACCGCTCCCGGGGTAGCCATGCCCGTGCCACCACCGATGAGCGAAGCCACCGTCGCGGTGTGATGGGGCGCGATGAACGGTGGTTCTGTGACAAGGGGCCGATCCGCCGTGAGGGTGCCTGCCACCGAATGCACCGCAGTCACTTCGAGTGCGTGAGTTTCGTTCAGCTCGGGGAGGATTCCGGGTAGACGCTGGGCCAGCATCGTCTTTCCGATGCCCGGTGGACCGGTGAGCATGAGGTGATGGGCGCCCGCGGCGGCGACCTCGATCGCGCGGCGAGCCTCGTGTTGCCCGACGACTTCGCTGAGGTCGGCGCGGAGCGTTCGTGCGGGCGCCGCCCGCGGATCGGGGCGTTCGAGCGGTCCGTCACCCTGCAGCCACAGCACCACGTCGCGCAGGCTGTCGGCGCCGTACACATCGATCCCCGCGACGAGTGACGCCTCGGTCATCATCGCGGTGGGAACCACTACTCGCGACCATCCGTAGTTCTTCGCCGTGACGACGGCGGGAAGCACTCCCCGGATCGGTCGCAATCGGCCGTCGAGCGCAAGCTCGCCCAGCAGAATCGTTTTCGTCATCGCTTCGAGCGGTACGACATCGGCGGCGTTGAGCACCGCGCATGCGAGAGCCAAATCGTAGACACTGCCCATTTTGGGCAGTGTCGCGGGCGACAGCGCGAGTACCACCTTCGAGTCCGGCCATTTCCCACCGGAGTTGGACACCGCCGCGCGGACGCGGTCACGCGATTCCTGCAGTGCAGTGTCGGGCAGCCCGACCATCTTCACACCCGGCAATCCTCCACCGATGTCGGCCTCGATCTCGACTACGTGTCCGTCGATACCTGCCACGGCCACCGACCAGGCCTTCCCCAGCGCCATCAGAACACCTGCTTGCGGTGGGTGATCTCGGGAGCATTCCCCCGAATCAGCACGACCGTCACGACGTCGACGCGGATACGCTCCCATCGGCGGCCCTGGTCGGCGAGCCACAATCCGGCAAGACGCCGCAACCGCTCCGCTTTGACGCGACTGACGGCCTCGGCGGGCGTACCGTACCCGAACCCGGTTCGGGTTTTGACCTCGACGAACACGAGGACCGCGCCGTCCTGCGCGATCAGGTCCAGCTCGCCGTACCGGCACCGCCAGTTCCGTTCGAGAACCACCATTCCAGTGGACTCGAGGTGTTCTGCGGCAAGGTCCTCCCCGAGGATCCCCACATCTTGATTTCGTCCCATCCCTGTCGCTCCTCCCTGCGTGCACACACTGTGCAGCAGCGAGATCGGGTGAGCGGGCCGTCTACGCCCGATAGTGGAAATCTGTGGAGGAAACGACCGGTTGTGGACAACCGCCGAGGCATCGCCCGGAGTACGGCAACCCTGTCCGAACCCCTTGTTACGGTGCGGGGCTCACCCCAGCTTGTCGGGCAGACGAAGTTCGGGCTTGTCGAGCTCTTCGATGTTGACGTCCTTGAAGGTGATCACCCGGACATGCTTGACGAACCGGGCGGGACGGTACATGTCCCACACCCACGCATCCGACATCCGGACTTCGAAATACACCTCGCCGTTGGCGTTGTGGGGAAGCAGTTCGACGGCGTTGGCAAGATAGAAGCGCCGCTCGGTTTCGACGACGTAGGCGAACTGACCGACGATGTCCCGGTACTCCCGGTAAAGCGAGAGTTCCATCTCGGTTTCGTACTTCTCGAGATCCTCGGCACTCATCGGTCTCGGTGTCCTCCCACTCTGGTGTGTCCTGCCATCATCTCGCATCCGCTCCGGCTCCGACGAGTCGGCGTCGGAACGGCGCTTCGCCGCATGCTGCGGCCACGTTCGCCCATGATCTCCGATGCTCGGGTGACGGGCCGAGCTCGCGCAGTGCCGCCATGTGCACCGCCGTGCTGTAGCCCTTGTGTATCGCGAAACCGTACCCCGGATACGTTCGATCCAACCCGACCATGATCCGGTCACGAGTCACCTTCGCAAGCACACTCGCCGCCGCGATGCATGACGCGGCGCCGTCCCCGCCGATCACCGGCAACGACGGCGCAGGCAGGCCCGGAACCCGGAAGCCGTCGGTGAGGACGTATCCCGGCGCGACCAGCAGGCCCGCGACGGCGCGTCGCATCCCCTCGATGTTGGCCACGTGGATTCCGATCGCGTCGACTTCGTCGGCGGGCACCTCCACCACGCTCCACGCGAGCGCGCGGCGCACGATCGCGTCGTAGAGTTCCTCACGGGTCTTCTCGGTCAGTTTCTTCGAATCGTCCAGGCGATCCAGCGAAGGGTGTGGTTTCGACTCCAGGATGCAGGCGGCGATGACCAGCGGGCCTGCACACGGTCCGCGGCCTGCTTCGTCGACACCGGCGACCGGGCCGAGCCCGCATCGCAGCAGCGTCGATTCCATCGTCCGTAGACCCGATGATCGACGAATCACCGGTCGCGGGGGCCAGGTACTCACGAAGGCATGATCTCCGGGGAATCGATGAAGCCCCATCGGCCGGGGGGCAGCACGATGAAGCGCGCCTTTCCGATCACATTCTCCAACGGAATGGACCCCTGATGCTCGTCACCCACGTGATAGCGGGAGTCCGCGGAATTGCTGCGGTTGTCGCCCATCACCCACACATGCCCCTCGGGCACCGTGACCGGACCGAAGCAGCGTCCGGACGGCACTTCGGTGTCGCACGTGACCACACCGGGTGTGAACGGGTAGTCCATCTTCACGTACGGTTCGTCGATCGGTTGTCCGTCTACGAGAATGCGGCCCTGGTCATCACAGCACTCGACGGTCTGCCCGCCCACCGCGATCACGCGCTTGACGAGGTCGTTCTCGTCCGGCGGGACCAACCCGACGAGCGAGCCCACTTCCTGGAGCCCGCGCAGGACCGTATTGTCGGAGCGTGTCGAGGTGTAACCCTCGGACCACGAATCGGGTCCCTTGAACACGATGACGTCTCCGGGCCGCGGATCACCGAATCGGTAACCGATCTTCTCGACGACGATGCGGTCGCCGGTGCACCCGGGGCAACCGTGCAGCGTCGGTTCCATCGATTCGGACGGGATCAGGTACACGCGGGCAACGAAGGTCTGGAGGAGAAAACTCAGCGCGAGCGCGACGACGATCAGGATCGGGAGTTCACGCCAGAACGATTTCTGCTTCTTCGTGTTCTTCTCGGTTCCGCGGTCGTCGCTCAGGTCGTCCGGTTCCTCCCTTCTGTGGTGGGCACCGCGCGTCCGGTTGTGTGCCGAGAGTCGGTCGTCGCCAAATCGGTTCGCGTCCGGCCCGGCCGGTTCGTGCGGTGAATCTGCCACCGGACAAGACTAGCGTCTACGTAAATCTCGTACCTGCCGCCACTGTTCGGCGGTCGATGGAGTCGCACATGCTTCACAGCAGCCCGACGACGCGGTATTCGAACAGGTACGACCGAGCCCGGCCCAGAAGTGAATCCGGGCCGGGCTCGTAGGTATGCCGTCAGGAAGCGACGATCAGCGCTTTTCCTTGATCTTGGCAGCCTTGCCGCGCAGCTCGCGCAGGTAGTACAGCTTCGCGCGACGGACGTCACCGCGGGTGAGGACGTCGATCTTCGCGAGGTTCGGGCTGTGCACCGGGAAGGTGCGCTCGACACCGACGCCGAACGAGATCTTGCGGACGGTGAAGGTTTCGCGGATGCCGCCGCCCTGGCGACGGATCACGACGCCCTTGAAGACCTGCACACGCTCCTTCGAGCCCTCGATAACCTTGACGTGCACGTCGAGCGTGTCGCCGGGGCGGAAGTTCGGAATGTCGTCGCGCAGCGACTTGGCGTCCAAAAAGTCCAGGGTGTTCATCGGTGTTCTATCCTCTTGTTCGCTCGAGCAGAGGAACCTGGCGGCGACCGCCGTGAGGCGGGCTCGACCGGTTCGTGCCCAGATCAGGTAGGCGTGCCCGAACGGGGCAACCTGTCTATAGTGCCAGACGCCACCTGGTTGGGTGAAATCCCGGGTGCCGGGGCCGGGTGCACGGTCCTGTCGAGAACGGCCTCGGCCGCGACTCGTGAATGCTCGACGCTGCCGAGCACCGCTTCGAGAGTCGGGGCACCCGCAACGAGGTCCTGCACGAAGATCTTCGCTCGGATCACCGGTCTGCGGAATCTCCTCTCACGCGCGATCGCGCGGGTCATTTTCCGCGTCTTGCCTTGGTAGCGCCAGCGGGCCCAGGGCGCCCCCGGCCGCGAAAGGCGTAACGCGCCGACCCAGAGCAACGGAACGATGAACAGTCCGACCAGACCGGTCCAGATCTTGCCTTTGGCGAGCACCACCCCGGCGAGCAGCAGATTCAGCAGCACCAATACCACCAGAACGAATCGGCTCACCCAGTCTCCGCCATCGTCGAAACTGGTGAGGTCGACGAGATCGAGGGGTTGCAGACCGAGCAGGAGCATCCCGGTCACAGCGATGGCGACGAAGACGGCGTCGACAGAGACACGTCCTTCTTCCTCCCAATACACATCGTGGAGATAGAAGATGAGCGCGAACTCGTCGAGCGTCAGGGCCGCTCCTATCCCGAACAGCGCGGCGAAGACGGCGATGACGGTCCCGGAGCCCACCTCGTACACCGAGATGAGACCGCCACCCGCGATGACCATCGTGATCACACCGAACACCATGTGGTGAACGTGAAGTCCCCCCGGCGTGATGTTGCCGGGCCACCACCGCACCTTCGCCCGGATCATCCGGACGCTGATGCGGATGAACACGAATGCGACGACGAAACCCAGCAGGAAGCACAGCAGCGGCAGTCGCCCCTGATCGATGATCTCGGTTCGGAGCCAGTTCATCATCGCGGCACCGACGCCCTCGTTGCGGCGCTGGGCAAGTCTTCCGGCCGTGAAATCCGCACGGCTTTCAGCATCCCAGGCGCCGGTCGATCGCGGCGCGATACGACCGGCACGCGGGAACGGGCTACTTGCCGAAACCTGCTCGACGAAGAGCGTCGGCCATCGATCCGGAGGCAGGTGCGGCGTCGGGACGCCGGCTCTGCTTGCCACCACCTTGTTTGGCGCCCCCCTGCCCACGGCCACGGCCGCTGCCCTGTCCACGACCGCTGCTCTGCTGACCGCGGGGGGCGGGCCTCGATCCACCTTGGCGGCCACCGCGCGCGGCACCGCCGTTGCTGTCGGATCCTGACGGGATCTCGTCGTCGAGGCGCAAGGTGAGACTGATGCGCTGTCGCGGAACATCGACGTCGAGCACCTTGACCTTGACGACCTCACCCGACTTCACCACGTCGTGAGGATCCTGGACGAAGCTCCTCGACATCGCCGAGACGTGCACGAGTCCGTCCTGGTGGACCCCGACGTCGACGAACGCGCCGAACGCGGCGACGTTGGTGACGACACCCTCGAGCACCATGCCCGGAGACAGGTCTCCGACCTTCTCGATTCCCGCCGCGAACGTGGCGGTCTTGAACTCGGGGCGCGGATCGCGACCGGGCTTCTCGAGTTCGCTGATGATGTCGGTGACGGTCGGCAGACCGAACTTGTCGTCGACGAACTCCTCCGGCCGCAGTTTGGAGAGAACAGCAGAACTGCCGATCAGTTCGAGGACGCCGGTGCCACTTCGGTCGACGATCCGCCGGACCACCGGGTAGGCCTCGGGGTGCACTGCGGACGCGTCGAGCGGGTCGTCGCCGCCCGGGATACGAAGGAAGCCCGCACACTGTTCGAAGGCCTTCGGGCCGAGCCGCGCGACGTCCTTGAGCGCCTTACGAGTGCGGAACGGGCCGTTCTGATCGCGGTGGGTGACGATGCTTTCGGCAAGTGATCCGGTGATGCCCGAGACTCGGGACAACAACGGAACCGAAGCGGTGTTGACGTCGACTCCCACGGCGTTCACCGCATCTTCGACGACCGCACCGAGCGATCGGGCGAGCATCGTCTCGGACACGTCGTGCTGATACTGACCGACGCCGATCGACTTGGGGTCGATCTTGACGAGTTCGGCGAGCGGATCCTGCAGGCGCCGCGCGATCGAGACCGCACCGCGGATCGACACGTCCAGGTCGGGTAACTCCTGCGAGGCATAGGCGGAGGCCGAATACACCGACGCGCCGGCTTCCGACACCACGATCTTGGTCACGTTGGTGACACCGGACTTGGCGATCAACTCCGCGGCGAGGGCGTCGGTCTCGCGGGAGGCGGTGCCGTTGCCGATGGCGATGAGTTCGACCCCGTGCTCGGCCACCAGAGCTGCGAGAGTCGCGAGCGCTTGGTCGTGCTTGTTGTGCGGCTGGTGCGGATAGATCGTCGTGTGGTCGACGACCTTGCCCGTCGCATCGACAACGGCGACCTTGGTGCCGGTGCGGAAGCCGGGGTCGAGGCCCATCGTGGGGCGTGTTCCGGCCGGCGCTGCCAGCAGGAGGTCCCGAAGATTCGCAGCGAACACGTCGACGGCGTCGCTTTCGGCGGATTGCTTGAGTCGCATCCGCACGTCGATACCCATCGACACCTGCAAACGGGTGCGCCACGCCCAGCGCACGGTGTCGAGCAGCCAACGATCGGCGGCGCGTCCTCGGTCGGCGATCCCGAAGCGACCGGCGATCCGGCCTTCGTAGTACGACGGCGCCCCGGGCTCCTGCTCTTCGAGTTCGGGTTCCAGCGACAGACTGAGCACTTCTTCCTTCTCGCCGCGCAGCGCCGCGAGGATACGGTGCGAGGGCAGGTCGGCGAACGGCTCGGAGAATTCGAAGTAGTCGGCGAACTTCGCGCCTTCGGCTTCCTTGCCCGGCCGCACCGCGGATTTCAGTCCACCGCGGTTCCACATGGCTTCACGCAGTTCACCGACGAGGTCGGCGTCTTCGGCGAATCGTTCGACGAGGATCGCCCGGGCACCGTCGAGTTGCTCGGCGCTGTACTGCGCGGGATCGGTGGTCGGATCGCCGATGAGTGCGTCGGCCACGGGCTCGTGCCCGGCCTCGCGGGCGATCTGGGCTTTCGTCCGGCGTTTGGGCTTGTAGGGCAGGTAGATGTCTTCGAGGCGGGCTTTCGTCTCGGCAAGCATGATCTGCCCGCGGAGTTCGTCGTCGAGTTTGCCCTGCTCTTCGATCGATTCGAGGATCGCAGCGCGGCGTTCGTCGAGTTCGCGCAGGTACCTCAAGCGCTCTTCGAGGGTGCGGAGTTGGGCGTCGTCGAGCCCGCCGGTGACCTCCTTGCGGTAGCGAGCGACGAACGGCACGGTCGAGCCGCCGTCGAGCAGTTCCACCGCCGCAGCCACCTGGTTCTCGCGGACGTCGAGTTCGTCGGCGATGCGCCGGTTCACGGTGTCGAGTTGGGTCGTCACGACGATCGACCCTACCTTTATCCTTTCGTGTGTTCCCCGTGGCGCCACGAGCGCCTGCTCGGCGGGACACCGAACTTCGACTATCGGCGCGCTGTGCGTCGCACAATGGAATACAGGAGCATGGGATGACCCGGGATCGGTTCCGGTCGGGCTTGGCGTTGCTGGTCGTAGCAGCAACGTTGTCGGCGTGCGGCACGCCCCTGAACGGGACCACTGCACCCGGGTCCGAGGTGTCCGCTGCGGGCCTGCACGTAGTGGCCGACGCCAGTACCGATGTCACGGCTCCGATCAGGATGGACGGGCTCGCAGACCGCATCGACACGGCGACACGACTCGCAACCGGACGTGGTGCTGAGGTCACGGTAGCCGTCTTGGACCGCGAGACAGGTGCGCGAACGGTCGGCGGCGTCGACGAGCCCATCGAGACTGCATCGGTGGTCAAACTGTTCATCGCCGACGACCTGTTGTTCCGGGAAGGGATCGGCGAGGTCCTGCTTACCGACGACGACTACGACCTGATCCGCGCCATGCTCACCCGGTCGGATGATTTGGCCGCGTCTCTGTTGTGGGATGCGTTCGGCGGTCCCGAGATCGTTGCTCGTGTCGTCGAGCGGCACGCCCTCCGAGGAACGGTCGCCCCTGTCGACTTCTGGTGGAACACCCTCACCACCGCATCGGACATCTTGACCTGGTACGACGATCTGCTCAGCGGCGAGGACGGATTCGACGAACCTGCCGCTGCCCGGATCATCGGGTATCTGCTCGAGTCGGAGCCCACTGGAGCCGATGGTTACGATCAGCAGTTCGGCCTGTCCGATGGACTTTCGTACGCGGTGGACCTCGGTTCCAAGGCGGGGTGGATGTGTTGCCTCGGTTCACAGTGGATTCACCTGTCGACCGGATTCTTCGGCGACGACCACCGGTATGTGGTTGCCGTGTTGTCACGGGAGACGGTGACCTACGAAGATCCCGAGTACGACGGCACGTTCCTTCCCGACACCTCGATGTACGACGCATCCGACGACGAGAGCGCCCGGCATGCACGCGACACGTTGACGATGGTGGTGGAGACCGTATTCGGCTGATCCGGCTCAGTCGCCGGTGAGCAGATCCGGACGTCGCTCGTGTGTCCGGGCCAGCGACTGTTCGCGGCGCCACTGTGCGACTTTGCCGTGGTCTCCGGAGAGCAGGACCGGGGGGACATCGAGGCCACGCCAGCACGCGGGCCGCGTGTAGCTGGGGCCTTCGAGCAACCCGTCGGAGAACGAATCCTCCTGGTGCGACTGTTGATTGCCGAGTACCCCGGGAATCAGGCGTACGACTGCCTCGACCATGACCAGTACGGCGACCTCGCCGCCGATCAGTACGTAGTCGCCGATGCTGACTTCCTCGACGCGGACGCGTTTCGCAGCGTCGTCGAAGACTCGCTGGTCGATGCCCTCGTATCGACCGCACGCGAAGACGATGCGTTTCTCGGTCGACCACCGTTGTGCGGTGGCCTGATCGAACGGCCTGCCCGCGGGTGTGGGGACGACGAGCAGCACATCCGAGTCGGTCTCGCCCTCGTCGACATCGAGGACCTCGTCGAGAGCGGGGCCCCAGACGGTGGGTTTCATGACCATGCCCGGTCCGCCACCGTAAGGCGAATCGTCGACGGCCTTGTGAACGTCGTGGGTCCAGTCACGCAGGTTGTGCACTCCGACCGAGATCAGACCCTTGTCGATCGCCTTGCCGAGCAGCGCCGCGCGTAGTGGTTCGAGATATTCGGGAAAGATGGTGACCACGTCGAGCCGCACGGGCTACTCGTTTTCCTCGGTTGTCCGGCGCAGCTTCATTTCCTGCTGCTTCTTCGCTTTGGTGGGCAGCTCTCCGAAATCGGGATCGAGCAGGCCGTCGGGTGGGTCGATCTCGATCATGCCGTCGGCAACCGACACCGTCGGAACGATCTCGGTGACGAACGGGATGAGGATCTCCCGGCTCGCATCGTCGGCGGGCCGGATCGCCAGAAGTTCGCCCGCAGCGGTGTGCAGGACCTCACGTACGGTGCCGATCTCGGTGCCGCCCTCGGGGTGGCCCGCCACGATCCGCACCGGCAGACCTTCGAGTTCGTGATCGTAGAACTCGTCGGGGTCGGAAGAGGGTGACAGGTCGTCGCTGTCGACGATGAACAGGATGCCCCGCATCGCGTCTGATCCGGTGCGGTCGGCCACACCGGTGAGACGCAGCAGAAGCCGCCCGGAGTGCTCCCGGGCGGCTTCCACCGTGTAGTTGTGCAGCTTCTGCTCGCGGGGTTTGCGGCCACGCAGGACCGTACCTACGGCGAAGCGCTCGTCGGGTTCGTCGGTACGGACCTCGACGACCACTTCACCTTTGATGCCGTGCGACTTGACGACACGGCCCACCACGAGCTCCACCGACGCGCCTAACGGTCGGTGTCGACGACGTCGACGCGGATTCCTCGGCCACCGATTCCGGTGACGAGCGTCCGCAACGCCGTCGCGGTGCGGCCACCGCGACCGATCACCTTGCCGAGATCGTCAGGATTGACGTGGACCTCGACGGTGCGGCCACGGCGACCGGTGATGAGATCGACGCGCACATCATCGGGGTGCGAGACGATGCCTCGGACGAGGTGCTCGACCGCATCGGCCACCACGGCGCTCATTACTCGGCGGCCTCGGTGGACTCAGCGGCAGCCTCGGTGGACTCTTCCTTGGCGGCCTTCTTCTTCTTGGGGGTGATCGCCTCGGCAGCCGGCTCGTTCTCGGCCTGAGCGAGTGCGGCCTGGAACAGCTCGAGCTTGGTCGGCTTGGGCTCTGCCTTCTTCAGGGTGCCCTCCGCGCCCGGCAGGCCCTTGAACTTCTGCCAGTCGCCGGTGATCTTGAGAAGGTTGAGAACGGGCTCGGTGGGCTGCGCACCGACGCTCAGCCAGTACTGGGCGCGCTCCGAGTCGATCTCGATGATCGACGGATCTTCCTTCGGCTGGTACCGGCCGATGGTCTCGATCGCACGGCCGTTGCGGCGGGTGCGCGAGTCGGCGACGACGACACGGTACTGCGGGTTGCGGATCTTGCCGAGACGGGTGAGCTTGATCTTGACGGACACTGCTGTGTTCTCCTTCGCGCGCGGAGCGCGCATGTCACGTGCAATTCGGACGGCGCGCCCGATTGGCACGCCCGGTTTTGCCTCTAACCTGTGACCGTCGCGCGGTACGGAACCGGATGCGACGACAGCGGTCCATTCTGCCAGACGCGGGAACCGCACGGGAAATCGACGGTCAAGCGGGGCCCGCTACGACAGCGCCGCAAAGAACTACCAGGTCGGGTCGGGCCGAGGCCGGATCGATGCGGGGGTCGTCCGAGTAGACGATCAGGTCGGCAGGGGTACCCGGCTCGAGACTCGGATGACCGAGCCAGGTGCGTGCCGCCCAGCTCGCTGCGGCGAAGGCCTCGTTCGCGTCGAGTCCGGCCTTGCCGAGCGCTGCGATCTCGTCGGCGATCCTGCCGTGCTGCACCTGTCCGCCGGCATCGGTGCCCGCGTAGATCGGGATGCCCGCGTCGTGGGCGGCGCCGATGGTGTCGGCGACGCGCGCATGCAGATCGCGCATGTGCGCGGCGTACACGGGGAAGCGTGCGGCCGAGTCGGCGATATCAGGAAAATTCTCGATGTTGACCAGGGTCGGGACCAACGCCGTGCCATTCGCTGCCATCGTCGCGATCGTGTCGTCGGTCAGGCCCGTACCGTGTTCGATGCAGTCGATTCCGGCGGCGAGCAGACCGGGCAGCGCATCCTCACCGAAGACGTGCGCTGTAACGCGGGCGCCTTCGCGGTGTGCCGCGGCGATAGCCTCGACGAGGATCGTGTCGCTCCACAGCGGCGCGAGATCACCGGCATCACGGTCGATCCAGTCGCCGACGAGCTTGACCCAGCCGTCGCCCGCGCGGGCCTGGCGCACGACCTCGTCGGGCAGTTCCGACTCGTCCTCGAGGTCGACCGGGAGGCCACGAATGTAGCGCTTCGGCATCGCGATATGCCTGCCCGCCCGGATGATCGTCGGCAGGTCGGGACGGATGTCGAATGCCCGTGTGTCGACCGGGGATCCGGCGTCGCGCAGGAGCAGCACACCCGCGTCGCGTTCGGTGACGGCCTGCGCGAGGGCGCCCGCTTCGCTCTCGACTCCCCCACCGAATCTGATCCCGACGTGGCAGTGGGCGTCCACGAGGCCTGGCAAGACCCATCCGTCGGTCGAGAGCACCTCGGCTCCCGGGATCGGCTCGCGGGAGAATTCGCCATCGCTGCCGATCCACAATTCGATCGGTTCCCCTTCGGGCAGGGTCCTGCCGCGCACGACGAATGGACCGGTGGCACCGCCCCCCACCATGACCGGGCCTCCCTCTCTTCGCAGCTGCGTCCTAGTTCTTGGGGAACTTCAGCTTCGACAGATCGAACCCCTCGAGCCCCGGAGGCAGTTCGTCGAGCCCCTTCGGCATGTTGGACAGATCGGGCATCCCCGCGCCGAGCCCGGGGAACCCGGCGGGCATGCCGCCGGGAAGACCGCCCCGCACCTTCGGCGGCGTCGGGCCGCGACCGCCCTTCTTCCCCTTCTTGCCCTTCTTCGAACGCTGGTTACGCCGAGCACCGGGCATGCCCATCTGGCCGGCCATCGCAGACATCATCTTCCGTGCTTCGAAGAAGCGGTCGACGAGCTGGTTGACATCAGAGACCTTCACGCCCGAGCCGTTGGCGATACGCAGCCGCCGGGAGCCGTTGATGATCTTCGGGTTGGCGCGCTCCGCCGGGGTCATGCCGCGGATGATCGCCTGGATCCGGTCGAGCTGCTTCTCATCGACACCCGCGAGCGCGTCCTTCATCTGCCCTGCACCAGGAAGCATGCCGAGCAGGTTCGCGATGGGGCCCATCTTGCGCACAGCCATCATCTGCTCGAGGAAGTCCTCCAGCGTGAGCTCACCGCTGCCGATCTTGGCGGCAGTCGCTTCGGCCTGTGTGGCGTCGAAGTGCTGCTCGGCCTGCTCGATGAGGGTGAGCACATCGCCCATACCGAGGATGCGGCTGGCCATGCGCTCGGGGTGGAAGACATCGAAGTCTTCGAGCTTCTCACCGGTGGATGCGAACAGGATCGGCTGGCCGGTCAGTTCGCGGACGCTGAGCGCGGCACCACCGCGGGCGTCGCCGTCGAGCTTGGTGAGCACGACGCCGGTGAATCCGACGCCCTCGCGGAAAGCCTCGGCGGTGCTCACGGCGTCCTGGCCGATCATCGCGTCGAGGACGAACAGGGTCTCGTCGGGCTGAACGGCGTCGCGGATGCCTGCGGCCTGCGCCATCAGCTCCTGATCGATACCGAGGCGACCCGCGGTATCGACGACGACCACGTCGTACTGTTTGTTCTTGGCTTCCGCGATGCCCTGCTGCGCGACGGCGACCGGGTCGGCGGCCGTGACACCTAGCTCGTTCTCGCCACCACCGATCGACGTTCCGGGATGCGGCGCGAATACCGTTACACCGGCACGTTCACCGACGACCTGCAGCTGCGTGACCGCGCCCGGACGCTGGAGGTCGCACGCGACCAGCATCGGTGTGTGTCCCTGATCCTTGAGCCATTTGGCGAGCTTGCCTGCGAGCGTGGTCTTACCCGCACCCTGCAGGCCGGCCAGCATGATGACGGTCGGAGCGGTCTTCGCGAACTGGAGCCGACGGGTCTCGCCGCCGAGGATCCCCACCAACTCGTCGTTGACGATCTTGACGACTTGCTGAGCCGGATTCAGCGCACCGTGAACCTCGGCGCCCTTCGCCCGTTCCTTGATCTTCTTGATGAACGAGCGCACGACGGGCAGCGCCACGTCGGCATCGAGGAGGGCAAGGCGGATCTCGCGGCACGTCGCGTCGATGTCGGCGTCGGACAGGCGCCCCTTGCCGCGCAGGTCCTTGAGGACCCCTGTCAACCTGTCGGAAAGGGATTCGAACACCGAATGCGCTCCTGCGGTCTGACGAGAATACGGACAATACTGCGCTCCAGGGTAGCCGCTCCCATCCGCCCGCAGCCGGGGGTGGGCCGTCCGGTCGACCGAGAGCCCGGCGAAGCGGCCTCGGATCACCACCTCACCTCACGGCGCAGCGGGAGGCTTCTTCGGTTCAGGAATAGGAAGGACGGCCAGCACGGCCTGTTCGAGTCGTTCCCGTGACGCTCTCGTTCCGGCGGTCGGCAGGTCGATGCAGAACGAGTCGACCACGGTCGATCCGATCGTCGTCACCGTCGCCCACCGCACGTCTGCCCCGTGCTCCTCGAAGACTCCGGCCAGACGACACAGCATTCCGATCCGGTCCTCCGCCCTGATCTCGAGCACAACCTGCCCCGGATCCGTGGTGTCGAGCCAGATCAGGCGCGGTGGGGCCTGCGAGTACATGCCGGGTACCGCACGCTCGGGACGTAGCGACGGTGCGGACTCGCGCGTCGCGCGGTCCTTCGCGTCGAGCTCCGCGAGGAGGTGTAGGTCACCCGACCGAGCACGCATGAACTCCTGTCGCAGCAGACCCTCGACCGGCGGCGCACCGAATCGCGGTACCACGATGAATGTATTGACGGTGCTTCCCGCATGGCTGCCGATGGAGGCCGACTGCACTCGGAGCCCATGCAGAGCCAGCACTCCCGCGGTGTCGGACAACACGCCGGGCTCGTCCGGTGCCACCACCGTCACTACGAAGCCCCGACCGTCGGGCCTCGGGTCGAGCGAGACATGCATGGCGCCGGATTCGGCGAGCCGCGCGAGTTCGGGGTCGATCGGCGACGGAGCCGGAAGGTCCTCCCCCGCCATCATCAGTCGGCAGCGCCGTACCAGTTCCCGGATGAGTGAGGCTTTCCACTCGCCCCAGACGCCGGGTCCGGTGGCCTGCGAATCTGCTTCCGCAAGCGCATGGAGCAGTTCGAGAAGCAGCGGGTCGCCCCCCAGTGTGTCCACCACCGACGTCACCGTTGCCGGGTCGTCGAGGTCGCGGCGGGTCGCAGTGTGCGGGAGCAACAGGTGGTGCCGGACCATCGCTGTGAGCACCGACAGATCGGACGGCCACAAACCCATGCGCGTGCCGATCTGGGCGGCGACCTCGGCGCCGACCACACTGTGATCCCCACCGCGGCCCTTGCCGATGTCGTGCAGGAGCGCTCCGAGAAGCAGCAGATCGGGGCGCGACACCCGCGTCGTGAGTGCGCTCGCGTGAACCGCGGTTTCCACCAGATGGCGATCGACGGTCCAAGTGTGGATGGCGTCGCGCGGTGGGAGATCACGTACCGCCCCCCACTCGGGTAGCAAACGTCCCCACAACCCCGTCCGGTCGAGTGCCTCGACGACATCGACGGCGGCCGGCCCCGAGGCAAGCAGCACGATGAGGTCGTCGAGCGCCTGCCGTGGCCACGGCTCCCGCAGCTCCGGCGCGTGATCCGACAGGCGGGTCAACGTCGCGGCGGCAATCGGCAGGCCCGATCGTGCGGCTGCAGCAGCCACCCTGGTGATCAGGCCCGAGTCCTTGCCCGGCCGGGCGTCGCGGGCCAGCGCCACCTCTCCGCCATGTTCGACGACGCCCTCGTCGAGGGGGCGCCGTACCGGTCCACGTCGAAGGCGCGACAGACCCTTGCGCGGCAGGGAATTTCCCGCTGTGCGGACACCGACCTCGACGGAGTAGCTGATCGTGCGCGCCGCCTCTGTGAGTAGGCGAGCGAGGTCGAAACGGTCACCGATGCGCAGTGCGGCACCGATCTCGTCGGCATCCTGGGCCTGCAGTTGATCGCGACCGCGACGGGCGACGCGATGCAGTTCGGTCCGGACGTCGAGCAGGTGACGGTGCGCGGCCGCGAGGCCACCGCCGGGTGCGTCCGGTCCGAGGCCGGGCATGCCGTCGGTGAGTTGCGCGACCGACAACGCGTTGAGCAACTGTACGTCCCGCAACCCTCCGCGACCGCTCTTGAGATCGGGCTCGGCCCGGTGTGCGATCTGGCCCGACCGCTCCCAACGTGCCTCCGTCATCTCGATCAGCTCGTCGAAGCGGTTCCGGATCCCGGTACGCCACTGTCTGCGTACGCCACCGATGAGCAGATTGCTCAGTTCGTGGTCGCCGGCGATGTGCCGGGCTTCGAGCATCCCGAGCGCCGCCGGAAGGTCGCCCGACGCCACCTGAATGGCCTGTGGAACGGTGCGGACGCTGTGATCGAGCCGGATGTGGGCGTCCCACAGCGGGTACCACAGCCGGTCCGCGACCGACGACACCGTCTCCGGATCGATGTCGTCGTGGAGCAGGATGAGGTCGACGTCGGAGTGCGGCAGCATCTCGCGACGACCGAGTCCCCCTACTGCCACGAGCGCGAACCCGCTGTCCGGCCTGATCCCGAGCTCGGAGCCCTCGGTGATCAACCAGAAATCGAACAGGTCCACGAGTGCGTCGCGCAGTGCCTGGGTGTCGAGGCGGCGAGTGCGGCCGGAGCCGGAGACGAGTGCGTCCCTGGCCGCCGAAAGGTCTGTCGCCGTATTCGTGCCCGAAGACGCCGAGGGCCCACGACCCGCTGCGTGGGCAGCGTGTCCTGGGCCTCGGGTCTCTGCACCCTTGGGGTCAGAGTGCATCCGTACCTCGTTCCCCGGTGCGGACTCGGATCACCGATTCCACCGGGGTGACCCATACCTTGCCGTCACCGATCTTTCCTGTTCGGGAGGCTTCCACGATCGTGTCGACCACCTTGTCCACCACCGAGTCGTCGACGACGACCTCGACGCGCACCTTCGGCACGAAGTCGACCGAGTACTCGGCCCCGCGGTACACCTCGGTGTGGCCCTTCTGGCGTCCGTAGCCCTGCACCTCGCTCACGGTCATTCCGAGCACCCCGGCCTGCTCGAGCCCTGCCTTGACGTCCTCGAGCGTGAACGGCTTCACGATTGCCGTGATCAGCTTCATTTCTCATCCCTTCCCGGTGCTCACCGGACGTTGTCTTGTGTGTCCGCGTAACGCTTGCCCGTTATCTTCGTCCACTTCCACCTCGGCGACGAGGTGAAGCACTACTTCGGTTCGAGACGAAGTACTACTTCAGCGCGGTGGCGAAGTCGTATGCGGATTCCGCGTGCTCGGTTTCGTCGATGCCGCGAGCTTCGTCCTCGGCCGAGACACGCCAGCCCATGGGCCGCAGAGCGAGGGCGATCACAGCGGTGACGACGGCGGTGAACACCAGTGCGACCAGGGCGATCACGATCTGGATAACGAGCTGCTTGTAGTCGCCCCCGTAGAACAGTCCGGTTTCGGTGGCGAGAAGACCGATGGCGACCGTGCCCCACAGACCGGACACCAAGTGCACGCCTACGACATCGAGCGAGTCGTCGTAGCCGAACTTGTACTTCAGTCCGACTGCGAGGGCCGAGAGGATTCCGGCCACGACACCGAGAATGATGGATCCGACCGGGCTGAGAGCACCGGCAGCGGGGGTGATGGCGACCAGACCCGCGACAGCACCCGACGCGGCACCGAGGCTGGTGGCCTTACCGTCCCGCACCCGCTCGGTGGCGAGCCAGCCCAGAATCGCGGCGGCGGTGGCAACGGTGGTGTTGAGCCATGCGAGGCCGGCAACACCGTCAGCAGCGAACGCGGATCCACCGTTGAACCCGAACCACCCGAACCACAGCAGCGCGGCGCCCAGCATCACGAACGGCAGATTGTGCGGACGGAACGCGGTCTTACCGAAGCCTGTGCGCTTGCCGATGATGAGGGCGAGAACCAGCGCGGCGATACCGGCGTTGATGTGGACCACGGTGCCGCCCGCGAAGTCGATCGGGTGAACCGCAGCGGTGAGTCCGCCCTCTCCGTCTTCGACAGTGCCGAAGAGCATCGCGGCGATGCTGTCCTCGGAGCCGGAGAGCAGACCGCCGCCCCACACCATGTGAGCGAGCGGGAAGTAGGCGAGGGTGACCCACACGCCGACGAACACCATCCAGGTACCGAACTTCACGCGCTCCGCGAGCGCACCGCTGATCAGCGCGGTGGTGATGATCGCGAATGTCACCTGGAATCCGATGTCGATGACCTGGGGGTAGTTGCCCAGCCCCGGCAGGAATCCACCTTCGTCGTCGTAGATGGCGCCCTGCAGGCCGAACAGCTCGAACGGGTTCGCGAAGATCCCGCCGATGCTCTCGGAGCCGTATGACATCGACCAGCCCCACAGCACATAGATCACACCGATCAGCGCCATCGCGCCGAACGACATCATCATCATGTTCAGGACCGACTTGGCGCGTGACATGCCGCCGTAGAAGAACGCCAGCCCCGGTGTCATCAGCAGCACGAGCGATGCCGCCATGAGCATCCATGCGGCGTCGCCGGTGTTCACCACTTCCTCCACTTGCACACCTCCCAGTTGTCCGCGCCGGTGAGCGCGTCGTTGGGGAAAGCTTGCTGCGGAGATGTTTCCGCCGAAGCGCTGTCCTGTTTCGTCGGCGTGAACGGGCGACGGGGTGGTGTTTCGTTCATGTTTCCGCCGGAACCGACATCAGGAGACGACAAGGCCGCCCCCGCCGTAGCGGGAGCGGCCTCGATTCGACCGATCGAAGTGTCGGCCGAGAAGTACTCGTCAGCCGAGCAGCGCGTCGACGAAGGCACCCGGCTCGAAGGGTGCGAGATCATCCGCACCCTCGCCCAGACCCACAAGTTTGACCGGCACGCCGAGCTCGTGCTGCACCTGGAAAACGATCCCGCCCTTTGCGGTGCCGTCCAGCTTCGTCAGCACCACACCGGTGATGTCGACGACCTCGGCGAACACGCGGGCCTGCATGAGCCCGTTCTGCCCGATGGTGGCGTCGAGCACCAGCAGAACCTCGTCGACAGCCGCCTTCTTCTCGACCACACGCTTGACCTTGCCCAGCTCGTCCATCAGGCCGGTCTTCGTGTGCAGTCGGCCTGCGGTGTCGATGAGAACTGCGTCGACCCCGTTGTCGATGCCCTTCGCGACGGAGTCGAACGCGACTGCTGCGGGGTCGGCTGCTTCCTTGCCGCGCACCACCTCGGCGCCCACCCTCTCGGCCCAGGTCTGGAGCTGATCCGCCGCAGCAGCACGGAAGGTATCTGCGGCGCCGAGCAGGACTCGACGTCCGTCTGCGACGAGAACGCGGGCGAGCTTGCCGGTCGTGGTCGTTTTACCGGTGCCATTGACGCCGACGACGAGAAGCACCGCCGGATGGTCGTCGTGCGGTAGCGCACGAATGGAACGGTCGAGGTCGGGGCGCAGTTCGTCTACCAGCACCTTGCGGAGCACCGCACGCGCATCGGCTTCCGACCGGACGTTGCTCGCTGCCATCTCCTCTCGAAGCCGGTCGACGATCTTCCCGGTGGTGGCGGAACCGAGGTCGGCAATCAGGAGTGTGTCCTCGATCTCCTCCCACGAGTCCTCATCCAGATCGCCACCCCCGAGCAGGCCGAGCAGGCTCTTGCCCACAGCGTTCTGCGACCGGGCCAGACGCCCGCGGAGACGAACGAGGCGTCCCGAGGTCGGCTCGATCTCGTCGAGCGCCGGTGCAGCAGCCGTGTCGGCAGGAGCAGGCGCAGGTACTGCATCGGCAGGGGCAGCAGGGGCTTGCGCAGCGTCGACCGGCGTCTCGGGCTCCGCAGGCTCGGGAACAGCCTGCGGTGTGGGAGCAGCCTCCGGTGCGGGAGCAAACTCGGGCGCGGGAGCAAGATCGGGCGCGCTCTCCGGCTCTGCCGGCTCGGGTTCTGCGACGACCGGGCCTGGCGCGGCCTCCGGTTCGACGGGCTCCGGTTCGACGGGCTCGGGTTTTGCAGGCTCGGGTTCTGCAGGCTTCGGTACGGTCGGCGGCACCGCCGGGATCTGCGTGGTGGGGGGCGCCTCGGTGACTTCCTCGGGCAACGGGATGGTGCGCGGCTCCGGGACCGGTTCCGGCGCGGGTTTCGGGGCCGGCCGCTGCACCGGTTCCGGCGGAGCGGTCGCAGTCGTTCCCTGACTGAAACTGAATCCGCTCTGCGCCTTGTAACCGCCCGAGCGATCCTTGGCTTCTGCAGTGTCGAGCTTCGGGGTTTCTTTCGCCGTCAGCGACACCTGGCGTCGCCGATAGAGCGTCAGGCCCACGACGAGCGCGACGAGAACAACCGCGAGGGCGGCCGCGATGATTATCCAGGCTCCGGTACTCACGCACCCATACTGTCAGGCTTGAAGCTCACCTTCCGGTTCAGGGACCGGTGTCGTGACATTCTGACCTCGCAGACGCTGGGAGATCACCCGAGTGATGCCGTCGCCTCGCATGCTGACGCCGTACAGCGCGTCGGCAACCTCCATCGTCGGCTTCTGGTGGGTGATCACGATCAGCTGCGACTTCTCGCGTAGCTGCTCGAACAATCCGATCAGCCTCCGCAAGTTCGTGTCGTCGAGTGCTGCTTCCACCTCGTCCATGACGTAGAACGGGGACGGTCGGGCACGGAAGATCGCCACGAGCATCGCGACGGCAGTCAACGACTTCTCCCCACCGGAGAGCAGCGACAACCGCTTGACCTTCTTACCCGGGGGCCGGGCCTCCACCTCGATACCCGTCGTGAGCATGTCCTTCGGGTCGGTGAGGACGAGTCGGCCTTCACCGCCGGGAAACAACTTTGCGAACACCTGCTCGAACTCACGTTCGACGTCGGCGTAGGCCTCGGTGAACACCTGCAGGATCCTCGCGTCCACCTCGTCGACGACTGCCAGCAGATCCTTCCGGGCGTTCTTGACATCCTCGAGTTGAGTCGCCAGGAAGTTGTACCGTTCCTCGAGAGCAGCGAACTCCTCGAGGGCGAGCGGATTGACCTTTCCGAGGGTCGAGAGGTCCTTCTGCGCGCGCTTCGCGCGGCGTTCCTGCGTCGCGCGGTCGTACGGCTGCGGCTGCGGGGCAACCACCTGTTCGCCGCGCTCGCGTGCCTGCTCGTACTCGGCGATTTCGAGGTCGGTCGGCGGGAGCGGGACGTCGGGGCCGTACTCGGCGACGAGGTCGTCGAGCGCGATGCTGAACTGCTCGACCACGGTCTGTTCGAGCTGTTCGATACGCAGCGCCGCCTGCGCCCGGGCCACTTCATCGCGATGCACGGCGTCGGTGAGCTGATCACGCTGGGTCGCGAACTCGCGGACGAATCCCTTGGCCCGCTCCAGTTGCTCGGCGCATTCGGTACGGCGCCGGGTCAGTTCTTCGCGGTGCGCATGCGCGGTAGCGACCGCGCTCTCGAGTTCCCCGGTCACGCGGGCACCGGCCGCAGCGACCGCTGCGGCCACTGCGGCAGCCTGCCGTCGGGTGGCGCGGGCCCGCTCTGCGCGGGCTCGGGCAACGCGTTCGGCCTGTGCGGCGCGCCGCAACGAGTCCGCCTTGCCGCGCAACGATTCGGCGCGCTCCTCCGCGGTGCGCGCGGCGAGCCTGGCCTCCATCTCGACGGCACGCACCTCGGCCAGAGCTGCTGCGGCCATCTCGCGTTCGGCAGCGGTCGATTCGGTACCTGCACCGTCGCCGGCGCCGTCCTGCTCGTCTTCCGCGAGCCGCAAGCGCTCCTCGAGTTCGACGAGCTTCTCCTGCGCCGAATCACGTTCCTTCTCCGCTGCCGTGCGCTGCGTGACGAGACGCTCGGATTCGGCGTGAGCGTTGCGAGCGGCCTGGCCGAGACGTCCGAGCTGTTCATAAACCGCCGACATTGCTGCGTCGGATTCGTTCAGTGCCGCGAGTGTCTGTTCGACGTATTCGGCGCGCGCCTTCTGCTCCTCGGCCGCACCGGTCAACGCTGCGGCGAGTTCTTCCGAACGACGTTCCGCAGCCTCGAGACCCTCCCGCGACGAATCGATCGCGGCCTGAATCTCGAGTGTGCTCGGCGCACGGTCGGAGCCTCCGACGACCCATCCGGAACCGGTGAGATCGCCGCGACGGGTGACCGCACGCAGATCCGGTCGCTGTGAGCACACCGTTGCGGCGGCATCGAGGTCGTCGACCACCACGATCCCGGCAAGGACGGCACCGAGGCCTCCGCGCAGTTCGGCGGGGCATTCGACCACGTCGCGCACCCACCGAGCGTTCGCAGGCAACGACCCTGATTCGTCGGGCGCCTCCGCCCCGACCGCGAGGAATGCAACTCTGCCCTGGTCGGCATCGGCGAGCGCGGTCGCCAACGAGTTCGCTGCGGCCACCGACGTGACCGTGAGGGCGTCGGAGGCCGGTCCGAGTGCAGCGGCCACCGCCGCCTCGAAACCGGGTTCTACACGCAGCCGGTCTGCGAGCTGACCCAGAACACCGGAGTCGGTGTGGTGCTCGAGCAGCCATGCGGCACCGTCCTTGCGCTCGAGTCCCATGGACAGGGCGTCGATGCGTGCGCCGAGCGACGCGACCTCCTTGCCTGCGGCGCGTTCGGCGTTCTGGAGTTCCGTAACGCGGTCGTCGGCAATGCGCGCCGCCTCGACGGCTCGTTCGTGCTGAGCGTCGGCGTCGATCTCTCCCGCGTCGAGATCGTCGATGCGCCCCTGCGCGGTCTCGAACTCGGCCTGCGCGTCGACTCCGCGCCGACGAGCCTCCTCGATCGCGACAGTGAGGCGAGCGATCTCGCTGTCGATCGATTCCGTACGGGTTCGGACGGTCTCGACCTGACCGGTGAGACGAGCGAGTCCCTCGCGACGGTCGGCGATGGCGCGGACTGCCGCCATGTGTGCCCGCTCTGCTGCCGCTGCGTATTCCTCTCGCGCGGTGAGTTGTTCTTTCGCTGCGTCGAGGGTGCCGTGCGCGATCTCGACCGCTTCGAGCAGTTCGGCTTCTTCTGCGGCGATCCGCTCGGCGCGCGCTTCCATCTCGTCGGGGTCCTGCCCGGCACGCGTCTCGGGTTCCGCGTCGAGGTGGCGGGCGCGTTCCTGCGCGATGCGGACGGTCGCGGAGACGCGTTCGGCGAGAGCGGAGAGCTGGAACCAGACCTGGGACGCTGCTTCGGCGCCCGGGGTGAGCTGCGCGAGCGCCTGTTCGTGACGGGCGAGGTCTGCGGTGGCTTCGTCGAGCATCACGTTGACGTGATCGAGACGCTCGCGCAGGACTTGTTCCTGTTCGTCCTGGCCTGCGAACTCGGCGCGACGGGTGACAAGATCGTCGGCAGCGAGGCGCAGCCGGGCATCACGTAGGTCGGCCTGAACGGTCTGGGCCCGGCGCGCGACCTCGGCCTGTCGTCCCAGTGGTTTGAGCTGGCGGCGCAGTTCGGCCGTGAGGTCGGTCAGCCGGGCGAGGTTCGCCTGCATCGAGTCGAGCTTGCGGACCGCTTTCTCCTTGCGACGGCGGTGTTTGAGCACCCCGGCCGCTTCTTCGATGAACGCCCGTCGGTCTTCCGGGCGGGATTCGAGGATCGCAGCGAGGCGCCCCTGCCCGACGATGACGTGCATTTCGCGGCCGATGCCCGAGTCGGAAAGAAGTTCCTGCACGTCCATCAGCCGACACGAGTTGCCGTTGATCTCGTACTCACCTGCGCCGTCGCGGAACATGCGCCGCGTGACGGACACCTCCGAGTACTCGATCGGAAGCGCCCCGTCCGAGTTGTCGATCGTCAGGGTCACTTCGGCGCGACCGAGCGGCGGGCGCCCCGCGGTGCCCGCGAAGATGACGTCCTGCATCTTCCCGCCGCGAAGCGCTTTGGCCCCCTGCTCTCCCATCACCCAGGTGAGGGCATCGACCACATTGGACTTACCCGAGCCGTTGGGTCCGACGACACAGGTGATGCCTGGCTCGAAGCGCAGAGTCGTCGACGAAGCGAAGGACTTGAAGCCCTTCAGTGTCAGACTCTTGAGATGCATGAGGAAAAACCTTACCGGGACGTCAGCGCTCGACGAATCCGGTGAGCCCGCCGCGTGCCGGTTCCCAGCTCTCGACCACGAGGCGCACCTCCCCCGGTGTGAGATCGGACCGCAGCCATGCGAGCAGCATCTCGAGCGCGTGGCGCGGCCCCTCGGCGATGACGAGAACCCGACCGTCCGCGTGGTTGGTGGCGTGGCCGGCGAGTCCGAGTTCCAATGCCCGGGCACGGGTGAACCAGCGGAAGCCGACGCCTTGGACCTTGCCGTGCACCCACGCCGTCAGGCGTGCGGTGTCGTCGGAATGGTCGGCGTCGTCATGGTGTTCGAGTGCCACAGCGCTTCTCTAGGCGTCGGCGGTGATGGTCAACGTCACCTTCGTGCCCGCCTTCAGCGTGCGTCCGACGGTGCAGACCTTGTCTACGGATCGTTCGACGAGCGCGACGAGGCGCTGCTGGGCTTGCGCGTCGAGTTCGGAGAGGTCGAGGATCAGTTCCTCCTCGAGATGTGGGTAGACCTCGTTCTCGCGATCGGCTGCGCCCGACACCTTGATGGTCGCGTCGTAGTCGTCACCGAGCCTTCGCGAGAGAGGGAAGTCCGAGCTCATTCCGGAACACGCGGCCAACGCGATCTTCAGCAGTTCGCCGGGGGTGAAGACTCCATCGACGGTCTCGGATCCGATGAGGACCTCGGCGCCTCGTGAGCTGCGGCCCGTGTAGCGGCGGGTGCCGGTGCGTTCGACCCACAGGTCGGTGGGTGTGGTCGCGGGGTTCTGGTCAGCCATGCGGGAAATCCTGCCATGCGCTGCCGACACCGGGTACAGGACCGCCCCTCACTCCCTGATGGTCGCGCCGCCGCGAACGATGCGTGGCCGGGGCTGGCAACGTGGGCACGAAAAGGACGAGCGGTTCATGAACTTCTCGCGCCGGATCGGTGCGCCGCATCGAGGGCACGGCCTGTTCTCCCGGCCGTACGCGTTCAAGGAGCGATCGAAGTAGCCGGACTCACCGTTGACGTTGACGTACAAGGCATCGAAGGACGTGCCACCCTGGCCGAGCGCTTCGGCCATCACATCGTGAGCCGCAGCGAGCACGGCATGCAGTTTCGGACCGGTCAGTTTGTCGGTCGGCCGGTTGCCGTGGATCTGCGCACGCCACAGCGCTTCGTCCGCGTAGATGTTGCCGATTCCGGAGACGACGGTCTGGTCGAGCAGTGCGCGTTTGATCTCGGTGTGCTTTCCGCGCAGCACCTTCACCACGGCGGACGGATCGAATCGCGGGTCCATAGGATCCCGTGCTATGTGTGCGACGGGCAGCGGTAATCGATCGCCGTCGACCTCGACGAGCGGTGCCAGTGCCCATCCACCGAACGTCCGCTGGTCGACGAAACGCAGATCGGCGCCACTGTCGAGTACCGCTCGGATCCTCAGGTGCTTCTCGTGCGCGACCGTTGGTGGCTGCACCAACATCTGTCCGCTCATCCCGAGGTGCACGACCACTGCCAGGTCGGTCGGTTCCAGAACGAGCCAGAGGTACTTTCCACGCCGTTCGACAGCGGTCACGGTCTGGCCGGTCAGCTGCAGAGCGAGATCACGCGGGCCCGGTTCGTGGCGTCGCGCCGCCCTCGGGTGCAGAACCTCGACGGACTCCATAGTGGCGCCCAGCACGTGGGCGGTCAGACCACGCCGAACGACTTCGACCTCGGGAAGTTCGGGCACGACAGGATCAGTTGGCCCCGGTCGAGGTCTCGGTGTTCTGGTCGGTCTCGCTCGACAACACCTGCCATGCGGTGGAAGCCGCCTTCTGCTCGGCCTCCTTCTTCGTCCGACCGACGCCGACACCGTAGGGCTTTCCTGCCACGAGAGCGGTGGCCGTGAATTCCTTGTCGTGGTCGGGTCCGGTCGCCGTGATCTCGTACACGGGCACGCCGACTCCGCGTTCGGCGGTGAGTTCCTGCAGGCTCGTTTTCCAGTCCAGGCCGGCTCCCAGACGTGGACCGCGGTCGAGCAGTTCGGCGAACAGACGCAGGACCACCTCTCGGGCGACCTCGATGCCGTGCTGCAGGTGAACAGCCCCGAGCAGCGACTCCATTCCGTCGGCGAGGATGCTCGCTTTGTCCCGTCCGCCGGTCATCTCCTCGCCCTTGCCGAGCAGCAGATGTACGCCCAGCCCCCCATCGCCGAGGCCGCGCGCCACTTCGGCGAGTGCGTGCATGTTGACCACGCTCGCGCGGATCTTCGCGAGTTCACCTTCTGGTTTGTCCGGGTGGGTCAGATACAGGTATTCGGTCACGGACAGACCCAGCACGGCGTCGCCGAGGAACTCGAGTCGTTCGTTGGTCGGCAATCCACCCTTCTCGTATGCGTACGAGCGATGGGTCAATGCCAGGGTCAGCAGGTCAGGGGCCACCGGGACACCGAGGGCGGCGAGAAGAGACGCATGTTCTCCCTCGCCGCCCTCGGGTGCGGTATCGATCGACTTGGTCGTCACGTATGTACCGATCAGACGGGCGCGGTCACCTGACGACCGTTGTAGGTGCCACACGACGGGCACGCCACGTGCGGCAGCTTCTTCTCACCGCAGCCGCGGTTCGGGCAGGTGACGAGCGTGGGCGCAGTGGTGTTCCACTGGCTGCGCCGCGACCGGGTGTTGGAACGCGACATTCTGCGCTTGGGGACGGCCACGTCTACTTCTCCTCGTTGTTCTTGCTGTCGGATGCACTGCTGGATTCTTCGGAGCCTGCGCCGAACGCGGCTGCCAACCCAGCCCAGCGAGGATCCAGTATTTCATGTCCGTGCCCGGATTCGGCAATCGCCAGGCGAATACCACATTCCGCGCACAGTCCCGCGCAGTCGTCGGTGCACAACGGACGTAGCGGAAGTTCCAATCCGACCGCATCGACGATCGCAGGCTCGAGGTCTATCAGATCGTCTTCGATCCGATAGACCTCGTCTTCCTGCGTGGTCTGGTCGGTCACACTGTTCGGGTAGGCGAACAGCTCGGTGAGGTACAAACTCACCTCGCCCGTGAACGGCTCGAGGCATCGAGAGCATTCACCGGCGGTGTCGGCACGAACTGTACCGGTCACCAGAACACCCTCCGACACCGACTCCAACCGAAGGTCGAGGTCGATCTCGCTGCCTTCCTCGATCGCGATCATTTCGAGTCCGATGCGCGATGGAGACAGAACGCGGCGCTGCACCGTACGCATCGACCCGGGACGACGCCCCAGCGAGAGCGTGTCCAGCACGAGGCCGGCTTCCCGTTCGGGATGCCGCGTACCGGAGCGGTGGGTAGACAACGTCGATCTCACTTTCGAATAGAAGGCAGTGCGAATTCACTGGGCAACCGTTCAATGGTACGCGATGACCCCGCGATTCACGAAAAAACACGGGTTCACCACGGGAAACGGTTCACCGGCGCCAGGCGGCCCGATGGTCGGCCTCGGCATAGTCCGGTCTTCCCGACGTCCTCAACTGCTGACGCCCGCGACCCACCGAACGCAGGGTGGTGTCGAGGATCTCCTCGAACTCGGCGAGTTTGCCGTCGACATACTCGTCACACTCGGTGCGCAACCGATCGGATTCGGCGTGGGCACCATCGATGACGCGCGCCGACTCCACATGTGCGGACTGCACGACCTCGGTCTGAGATACCAACCGCGCCTGCTCGGCCTCGCCGTCGGCGATGGATCGGTCGTATGCCGCCTTGCCTGCCTCGACCATACGGTCGGCCTCGGATCGAGCCCTGCCGGTGACGGCGTCGTACTGCCGCTTGCCGTCGGCGATGAGGGCATCCGCCTCCGCCTGCGCATCGGCGACCAGTTCGCCCGCGTGCGCGCGCGCCTCCGCCACCATCCGGTCGGCCTGCGCCTTCGCGTCGGAGAGCATGCGATCGGCGTCGGCCCGGGCCTCCTCGATCAACGTGCGTGCCTCTTCGTCGGCATCGCCGACCGTTTTGTCCGCCAGGGCCCGTGCGTCGCCGACCAGCTTGTCGCGGTGATCGAGAACGTCCTGAGCGTCGTCCAATTCGGCGGGAAGAGCGTCCCTCACGTCGTCGAGAAGTTCGAGCACATCGCCGCGTGGGACCACGCAACTCGCCGTCATGGGAACGCTTCGTGCCTCTTCGGTGATCGCGACAAGTTCGTCGAGTGCCTCGAATACCCGGTACACGCCAACCCCAATCCTGATCCGTCGACCCGGCCGGTGCGACCGCGCCGTGTCCAGTCTGCCGCAGCGTGCGCTCCGGTTCCGGTCCACGCGCCGGTGTGTCGGATCACGGTTCGGCGGTGTGCGGGTAGTTACTCGGCTGCGGCCCGTTCGGCGAGGCGTGCGAGAAGCCGCTTGTGCACGGCCTCGGGAAGCATCTCGGAGACGTCACCGCCGTAGGCGGCAACCTCCTTGACGAGCGAGCTCGAGAGATAGCTGTACACGGGATTGGTGGCCACGAACAGGGTGTCGACGCCGGTGAGCTTGTGATTCATCTGGGCCATCTGCAACTCGTAGTCGAAGTCGTTGGCGCCGCGGAGCCCCTTGACGATCGCAGAGATCCCGTTCGCAGTTGCATAGTCGACCAGCAGCCCCTGCCAGGAATCGACGCGAACATTGCCGAGATGCGACGTGGCCTCGGCGAGCATTTCGAGGCGTTCGGGCACCGTGAACATGCCCTGCTTGTTGGGATTGATCACGACGGTGACCACGACCTCGTCGAATTGCACCGCGGTACGAGCGATGACGTCGAGGTGTCCGTTGGTGACCGGGTCGAAGGATCCTGGGCATACCGCGCGGCTCATGAGTCAGCACCGTAACAGGCCGCGATCTCCACGCGCGTCTCACCGTACTTCCGGACCCGGTCGACGTCGAAACCGGTGGGCCACGCAGTTTCCGGCGCTCGGCTGGAGCGTTCGAGTACCACGATCGTGTTCTCCCCAACCCAACCGTGCTCGACGAGCGCAATGAGCATCGCCGACACCGCGCTCTCCGCGATCGCGTACGGAGGATCAGCGAAGACCAGATCGTATTCGCGGTCGGCACCCGCCACCAGGACCGCGGCGACCGGCGCCGACCGCAGCATCGCGCCGGACAAGCCGACGACGGCGATGTTGTCGCGGATCACCGCCGACGCTTTGGCGTCCGATTCGACGAGCATCGCATGCGCTGCACCTCGCGAAAGCGCTTCGAGACCGAGCGCGCCGGACCCCGCATAGAGGTCCAGCACGACTGCCCCGTCGAGATCCATCCGCGCGTCGAGCGAACTGAACAGCGCTTCGCGCACCCGCTCGGATGTCGGCCGAGTACCGCGGGGCGGCACCTTCAGGCGCCGCCCCCCGGCTCGACCGGCAACGATTCGTGTCACTCGGAGCTTGCCTCCGTAGACACCACTACGAGCAGATCTCCACCTTCGACCTGCTGAACGGGTCCGGCTGCGATGCGAGTGATCCGCCCGCCGCGAGGAGCGGTGATCGCCGCTTCCATCTTCATCGCCTCGATCGTGGCGACCGTGTCGCCTGCCGAGACCGTGTCGCCTTCGGATACGACAAGGGTGACCGTGCCCGCGAACGGAGCCGCGACGTGCCCTGGATCGTTGCGATCTGCCTTCTCCACGACGGGGATCTCGCTGGCGATCGACCGGTCTCGCACCGACACGGGGCGAAGCTGGCCGTTGAGCAGGCACATCACGTTGCGGAATCCACGTTCGTCCGCGTCCGAGATCGCCTCGAGCCCGATCAGCAGCTCGACGCCCTTGCCGAGACGGACGCGGTGTTCCTCGCCGTACCGCAATCCGTAGAAGAACTGGTTCGCCGACAGCTCCGAGGTGTCTCCGTACTGCTCACGATGCTGTTCGAACTCGCGGGCCGGACCCGCGAACAACAACCGGTTGAGGGTCCGACGACGTTCGAGAGAGGATCCCGCGAGGCCCTTTTCCTCGTCGGCCGTCAACGGCGTCTCGGCCTTCGGCTCCGCGCGGCCGGCCAGCGCCTTCGAACGGAACGGCTCAGGCCAGCCACCGGCCGGCGTTCCGAGGTCGCCGCGCAAGAATCCGATGACCGAATCCGGGATGTCGAACTTTCCGGGCTCGGCCGCGAAGTCGTCGACCGAGACGCCCGCGCCGACCAGGTGCAAGGCGAGGTCGCCGACGACCTTCGACGACGGCGTCACCTTGATCAGGCGCCCCAGCAGGCGGTCGGCGCCTGCGTAGGCGGCCTCGACGTCCTCGAACCGGTCGCCGAGTCCGAGCGCGATTGCCTGCTGACGAAGATTCGACAGCTGACCACCCGGAATCTCATGGGTGTACACACGGCCGGTCGGCGCGGGCAGACCCGACTCGAACGGCGCGTACACCCGTCGCAGTGCCTCCCAGTACGGTTCGAGATCGCACACCGCCTGTAGGTCCAGTCCGGTGTCGAACTCGCTGTGCGCCGCGGCCGCGACGATCGCCGACAATGCAGGCTGGCTCGTGGTGCCCGCGAGCGCCGCCGACGCACCGTCGACCGCGTCGGCTCCCGCGTGCCATGCCGCAACGTAAGTGGCGAGCTGTCCGCCGGGGGTGTCGTGCGTATGCACGTGCACCGGCAGATCGAAGTTGCTGCGCAGAGCCTTGACCAGGGTGGCAGCGGCGGGCGCGCGGAGCAGACCTGCCATGTCCTTGATGGCGATGATGTGCGCGCCTGCATCGACGATCTGCTCGGCCAGCTTCAGGTAGTAGTCGAGCGTGTAGATGGTCTCGTTCGGGTTCGACAGATCGCCCGTGTAGGACAGGGCCACCTCGGCGAGCGTGGTGCCGGTCTCGCGCACAGCGTCGATCGCCGGCCGCATCTGATCGACGTTGTTGAGCGCATCGAAGATACGGAAGATGTCGATTCCCGTGTCGGCGGCTTCCTGGACGAATGCGCGCGTGACTGCCTCCGGGTACGGGGTGTACCCGACGGTGTTGCGCCCGCGCAGGAGCATCTGCAGGTTGATGTTGGGAATTGCCTCACGCAACGCCGCAAGCCGCTCCCACGGATCCTCGTGCAGGAAACGCAGCGCCACGTCGTAGGTAGCTCCGCCCCACGCCTCGATCGAGAGCAGTTCCGGCGTCATGCGTGCGACGTGACCGGCTACCGTGAGCAAGTCCTTGCTGCGCACGCGGGTGGCGAGCAGTGACTGATGCGCGTCACGGAACGTCGTGTCGGTGACACCGATGGCCTTCTGTTCGCGCAGGGCCCGCGCGAAACCCTCGGGCCCGAGTTCGAGCAAACGCTGCCGGGACCCGGGAGCCGGGGGCACAGACAGGTCGATTGCGGGGAGCTTGTCGTGCGGGTACACCGTCGCGATCCGCTCGCCATGAGGCTTGTTGACCGTGACGTCGGCGAGATACTCGAGGATCTTCGTTCCCCGGTCGGCCGAACGTCGCTGCGTCAACAGGTGCGGCCGCTCCTCTATGAACGAGGTCGTCACGCGCCCGGCGCGGAAGTCATCGTCATCGAGAACAGCCTGCAGGAACGGGATGTTCGTCGATACACCGCGAATACGGAACTCGGTCACCGCGCGACGGGCACGCGCGACGGCTGCTTCGAGGTCACGGCCTCGGCACGTGAGCTTGACGAGCATCGAGTCGAAGTGCGCCGAGATCTCCGCACCCACCGATGTACCACCGTCGAGACGGATCCCTGCACCACCGGGGGTGCGGTAGCCGGTGATGCGGCCCGTGTCGGGGCGGAAGCCGTTGGCCGGATCCTCTGTGGTGATACGGCACTGCAGCGCCGCGCCGTGGATGCGGATCGTGTCCTGGCTCAGACCGAGATCGGCCAAGGTCTCGCCCGAAGCGATCCGAAGCTGCGCCTGCACCAGGTCCACGTCGGTGATCTCCTCGGTCACCGTGTGCTCGACCTGGATACGCGGGTTCATCTCGATGAACACGTGCTTGCCGCGCTCGTCGAGGAGGAATTCGACCGTGCCCGCGCACTGGTAGCCGATCTGCTCGGCGAACGCGACGGCGTCCGCGCAGATCCTGTCGCGAAGGTCCGGGTCCAGGTTCGGGGCAGGCGCAAGCTCGATGACCTTCTGGTGGCGGCGCTGCACAGAGCAGTCCCGCTCGTACAGATGGACGACGTTGCCGTGCTTGTCTGCCAGGATCTGCACCTCGATGTGACGAGGGTTGACCACGGCCTGCTCGAGGAAGACCGTCGGGTCGCCGAAAGCCGCATCGGCCTCACGGGATGCCGCCTCGATGGCCTCGCGCAGCTGGGAGGGCTCGGCCACACGCCGCATACCGCGGCCACCACCACCCGCTACAGCCTTGACGAACACCGGGAAGGTCATCTTCTCCGAAGCCGCGACAAGCTCCTCGAGATCGGCAGACGGCTCCGACGAGGCCAGTACCGGCAGTCCCGCTGCTTTCGCAGCCGCGATCGCACGCGCCTTGTTTCCGGTCAGTTCCAGGATCTCGGTCGAGGGGCCGACGAATGTGATGCCCGCACGGTCGCATGCCGCGGCGAGGTCCGGGTTCTCGGACAGGAAGCCGTAACCGGGGTAGATGGCGTCGGCGCCGACCGATGCAGCTGCCTTCACGATCTCGTCGACCGAGAGGTAGGCCCGGACCGGGTGCCCTTCCTCACCGATCTGATATGCCTCGTCGGCCTTCAGACGATGCAGGGACTTGCGATCTTCGTACGGGAACACCGCGACCGTTTCAGCACCCAGTTCGTAGGCGGCACGAAACGCGCGGATTGCGATCTCGCCTCGGTTGGCGACAAGCACTTTGGAGAACATTGCATGACGGTACCGCGCCCGAACAGCACTTCAGTCTCCGGGATTCCACATCTCGAGACGCTGCGGCGTTCCTCCCCGACTGTAACGATGCAGTCGTCCACCAGGTAACAAACACGAAACCTACGCGGTCGCAAGGCCGTAACACCGCGGCTTCGATCCTGCCGCGTTCGAAAAAATGCACCGATGAATTTTTCGGGTGGGACGGTCGGTTTTCCGTTACCGCGAGTCGTCGATCCGAGACACTGGGCCCGAGACCTGAGCACAAGGAAACCCTGGAGTTGCACGTCGAAGCAAAGGACAACGCACATGACCCGCAGGACCACCGCGCATCTGTTCAGCTCCGTCAACGGCGTCGTCGAATCGCCCGACAGGTTCCAGTTCGACGCCTTCGGACCCGAGGAGGGCGACCTGATGGCCGAATCGCTGAGCGGGGTGACGGACGTCGTCATCGGACGGAAATTGTGGCGGGAGTGGTCGGGGTACTGGCCGGGCGCCGACGACCCTTTCGGCGCGTTCATCAACCCCGTCCGCAAACACGTCATCACCAGCACCCTGGACAGCGACGGCATCTCGCTCGGATGGAACAGCACAGTGATCACCGGCGATCCGGTCGAGTACGTCAGAGCACTTCAGCAGGACGGCTCGGGTGGCATCACCGTGGCCGGCGGGATAGAAACCATCCGCTCCCTGTTCCTCGCCCGTGTCGTCGACGCACTCACATTGACCGTCCACCCCGCTGTGACGAATGAAGGCCGACGACTGTTCGACGAGTCCGTGCCGCTGACCAGACTCGACCTGGTCGACAGCAGAATCACCGGTCAGGGCAATGCGGTCCTGACCTACACCCTGCGCGACTGACAGCGGTCGCCATCGGTCACGATTTCTCGAGAAACTGGGCTTTCGTAGTGTCGAGCGCGGCGCCCATCATGCTCGCGAGCCCCGGATGTTGCTTCAGTTCCGGATCCTTCTCCGTGACGTCTCGAGCGAAGCGCTGCGCAGCGGCGATCACCTCTACGTCGTCGACGAGCGAGAGCAGACGCAGGGTCGACACCGTTCCGGACTGCGCGACACCGAGCACGTCGCCCTCACGACGCAACTGCAGGTCGAGTTGGGCGAGTTCGAATCCGTCCGCAGTGCTTGCGACCGCCTCGAGCCTGGTCATCGTCGGGCTTCCCGGCTTGGTATCGGTGATCAGCAGGCATAGGCCCTGGTGGCCTCCCCGGCCGACCCGGCCACGGAGCTGATGGAGCTGACTGACACCGAACCGGTCGGCATCGACGATCACCATCACCGTCGCGTTCGGTACGTCGACTCCGACTTCGACGACCGTGGTGCACACCAGTACGTCGATCTCACCCGCACCGAAGTCGCGCATCACCGCGTCCTTCTCGTCGCCGGGGAGCCGACCGTGCAGCAACCCGACCCGCAGATCGGCCAGCGGACCCGACACCAGTTCGTCGAACTGCTGCAGGACCGATTTCGTGTCGGGCGGCTTCTGCTTGCCCTTCTTCCCGGTGACGGACTCGTCGAGGAGTTCGAAGGCTGCGGGATCGAAGACGGCGTCGTCGTCGGCATCCCCATCACCGATCCGAGAACACACGACATATGCCTGACGACCTTCCGCGACCTCCTCACGGATTCGATCCCACGCGCGGTCGACCCAGGTCGGGTGGACCTTCGCAGCCACCACACGGCTGACGATCGGCGAACGCCCCTTCGGGAGCTGACGCAGCGTCGACACTTCGAGGTCGCCGAGCACCGTCATCGCGATGGTGCGCGGGATCGGGGTCGCGGTCATCACCAGCACGTGTGGGGCTGCTCCGTCACGGCCGCGGGAACGCAGCTTGTCGCGTTGTTCCACACCGAATCGGTGCTGCTCGTCGATTACGACCAGGCCGAGATCGAAGAAGTCGACATTGTCTTCGATCAGGGCATGGGTGCCGATGACGATGCCCGCGTCGCCGGTCACCGCCTCGTTCAATGCCTGCCGCTTCTGCGCTGTCTTCATCGAGCCGGTCAGGAGGGTGATACGGGTGGCGAGTTCGTGGGCACCGAGTTCGCCGGCGGCGGCCAGGTCGCCGAGCATCGCGGTGAGTGAACGTGCATGCTGGGCTGCGAGCACCTCGGTAGGTGCGAGCAGTGCACACTGATGACCGGCATCGATCACCTGCAGCATCGCTCGCAACGCGACGATCGTCTTTCCGGAACCCACTTCCCCTTGCAGCAATCGGTTCATCGGGTGGTTCTGCGACAGGTCCGCGGAGATCTCCTCCGCAACGGACAGCTGCCCTTCGGTCAGCTCGAACGGCAGCCTGCGATCGAACTCGTCGGCGAGCGCATCGGCCTGCCGCGGACACCTCGGTGCGCTCCGAACCTCGACGTCGTGGCGCCGGCGCGCCATCACCAACTGCACCGCCGCGGCTTCGTCGAACCGCAACCGTTCCCGCGCGAGGGTGACGTCGTTCTTGGAATCGGGCAGGTGGATGGTTCGCAGGGCCTCGTCGAGTCCGATGAGAGAATTCTCGCTGCGTACGCCGCCCGGGAGCGGGTCCTCCACGGAGTCGAGCTGATCGAGAACCTGCCGGACGCACCGCATCACTGTCCACGACTCCACGTCGCGGGTCGCCGGATACATCGGGATGAGGGCTCGATCGAAGATCGACATGTCGATGCCGTCCGCACCTTGGGCACTGCGCGCCAGCCCGGCCAGCGCACCGGCTCCGCGGACACGTCCCGGTGCGGGCGCAGCGCCGCCGACCTCGGGCTCGCGCGGCTCCGGAAGGATCACATAACTCGGATGGGCCAGGCTCCACTTGTCGCGGAAGTACTTCACGGTGCCCGAGAACATGCCCCGCACACCGGGCTTGATGTTGTATTTGACCTTGTGCGGGTTGAAGAAGGTGACGTCGATCCGGTGGCGGTCCGACACCAGCACCACAGCCAGCCGGGTGCCGGGACGGCTCTTCATCCGCACCTCGTCGGCCTTCTCCACGCGGGCGATGATCGTGACGTGCTCGCCCTCGGCCGGCTGAGTGTCGCCGAGTTCCGCACCCTGGGTGGCGTAGCGGTGCGGGTAGTGCCGCAACAGGTCTTCGACCGTGGTCATCCCGAACGCGTCGGACAGCTTGTCTGCGGTCTTCCGGCCGAGGAGATGATCTAGGCGGTCCGCGAGTGTCGCCACTACCGTCCCTTCCGTTCCGTGCGGTGACCATCCGAGGTCGCCGGTTACTCGACGCCGAGCTGCAGCAGGTCGCTGCGCTGTCCCCCCTGATACACCACGACCTCCAGTTCCGGGTGGCGGTCGTCGAGGTGGCGGGTCAGTTGTTCGGCGAGACCGTCGGGGGCGCCGTCCCCGACGAGCATCGTCACGAGCTCACCACCCGCGGCGAGGATCTTGTCGAGCAGCGACACACCCGCTGCCACAAGATCATGCTCGATGACTACGACATCTCGTCCCGCGAGCCCGAGACTGTCCCCCGGTTGACACGTTCCGACCCAGGTCAAGGCACGTTCGGTCGCGTACCGCAAAGATCCCCAGCGGGTCGCGGCCGCCGCTTCCGACATCGCGAACGCGTCATCGACGGTAGCGCGTCCCGCGTCGTGCACTGCGAGGGACGCCAGCCCCTGGACCATCGAGGAACACGGTAGGAACATCACCTCGCGTCGACCGGCTCGGGCCTGCGCACCCACTGCAACGACGTCCTGCTCGGACACCCACCCGTTGGGAAGGACGAGGACGTCCGTGCTCGGCAACGAACGGATCGCGTCGAGCAGCAGACGGGGGTCGACGGCTGTCTCCGCAGAGAGGACGGTAGCGCCCTCTGCATCGAACAATCCCTCCGCGCCGTCACCCGAGACGATCGCGAGGACCGCACGGCCGGAGGCAGACACCCGAGCACTCGGGGCACTCGATGCACTCGGGGCGCACTGCCCGACTCGGTCTGCTTCCAGCGTGAAGCAGGTGATCGCGATGCGGCGCAGCCTGCCCGCCGCGATTCCCGCCTCGATCGCAGCACCGGCGTCGCAGCAGTGCACGTGGACCGACCATCCTGCAGAACCGTCCCCCACGATCGCAACCGAGTCGCCCAGTTCGTCGAGCCGCGCCCGGAGCACCGCGATCCGCGCGCGATCGGACCCGTCGACGATGTACATGACCTCGTAGTCCTGCGACTCACCGTCCTGTTCGGCAGCGTCGTGATCCGGGACGTCCGGACCACCGGTGTCGGCAACGGGAGTGCTGGTGAGGCGTAGGTGACGGTCGGGTCGCTGGCCCGACACGATTTCGACCAGGCAGTCGAGCAGGATCAGCAGGCCGAGACCGCCGGCGTCGACGACTCCCGCAGCAGCAAGGGCCTCGAGCTGTTCCGGTGTGACCTCGAGCGCGGTCGCCGCGGCGTCGGCGGCGGCCCCGACGGCGCCCCGCAACGACTTCGTGTCGATCACAGCGCGTCCCGCTCCGTCCGCGGCTGCGCGCAGCACCGTGACGATCGTGCCCTCGGCGGGGGTGCTCAGGGCATCGGTCACGGTCGTGGCGGCCCGGCCCAGGGCACGGGCGAAGTCGCGACCGTCGACGGCGGTCAGTCCCGCGATCGAGTCCGCGACACCGCGCAGTCCTTGCGCAAGGATCACCCCGGAGTTGCCGCGAGCTCCGACGAATGCGCCGCGGGCCAGTGCCTCGGCGACCGCGCCGACCGTGAGCGCACCATCGACGGGTCCGCCGAGTTCGTCGGCGGCAGCGCGCAAGGTGGCAAGCAAGTTGGTGCCGGTGTCTCCATCCGGGACCGGGAAGACGTTGAGGGTGTTGATCTCGTGGCAACGTTCGTCGAGGGTGGCCAACGCCAGCTCGACCCAGCGACGCAATGCTCGGCCGTCGACGCCCTCACCGCCTTCGAGCACCGATCAACCCCTTTCCCGTGCCGTCGTACACTCGTGGAAAAGACTAGCCGCGCCCCATTTACGTGTCCGGTTTGGTCTTAGGCAGTCCTGTTGGCTAAGCTGGTCGGGTTGCCTGACACGGGTGACGACGCTCCCCGTGTCTGAAGCATGCACAGACAGAAGATATCCACTAGACACAAGGAGTTCGCGACATGGCTGCCGTCTGCGACGTATGCGCCAAGGGCCCCGGCTTCGGGAAGTCGGTCTCGCACTCGCACCGGCGTACCAACCGTCGCTGGAACCCGAACATCCAGAGCGTTCGCGCTCAGGTTGCACCGGGCAACACCCGCAAGATGAACGTGTGCACCTCCTGCCTGAAGGCAGGAAAGGTTGCTCGCGGCTGACCCCGGTCGAGATGTGGATCAAGGCCCCCGGTGCGTAATACGCCGGGGGCCTTGATCGTTCGATCGCCGGTACCGATATGGTGCGACGGTGACCGATAACCTACAGCCCCTCGTACGTGTGGAGGACGGTGTGCTGCGGATCGCCGTGGCCACCGCCGAGCACGGCACATCGTTGTCCCCCGAAGGCATGCGGCAGGGCATCGACGCCCTGCGTTCGGCCGGCCCCGAGATCGGTGCAGTCCTGCTCGTCGGCGAGGGTGCGAACTTCTGCGCGGGCGGAAACGTCCGTGGCTTCGCCGCAGCAGAAGACCGAAGTGCCCATCTGTTCGACATCGCGAACCTGTTTCACGACTTCGTTCGCGCGCTCGACGCCATCGCTGTTCCTGTCGTCGCCGCAGTGCACGGCTGGGCGGCAGGAGCGGGTATGAGCATCGTGCTGCACGCAGATATCGCATTCGCTGGTCCCGGAACCAAGCTTCGGGCCGCCTATCCGTCGATCGGGTTCACGCCGGACGGCGGCATGTCGTGGACGCTGCCGCGTGTCGTGGGGCTCGCCCGCGCGCGTGAACTCATCCTCACCGACGCTGTCATCAGCGCCGAGGAGGGTGTCCGGCTCGGATTGCTCAGCCGCATCGTGGGCGACGACGAGATCCAGGGAGAAGCCCTGCGGATCGCGCGCACGCTCGCACACGGCCCTACTGCGGCCTACGCGGGAATCCACCGTCTGGTCAACGAGTCCGTACACCGGTCGTTGTCCGAACAGATGGATGCCGAGGCCGCGTCGATCTCGGCCGCATCGACAACCCCCACCGGCATCGAAGGTGTGGACGCATTCGTCGAGAAGCGCCGCCCCGATTGGTCGCTGGGCGCCAACGCCGTACAGCAGTGATCGTCGCGAGCCGCTGGGTTGTCGCGAGCCGGTCGGCTAAGGCAGACGCCAGTCCACCGGCTCGCCACCCTGCTCCACCAGCAACGCGTTCGCCCGGCTGAAGGGTTTCGATCCGAAGAATCCGCGCGACGCCGACAACGGCGATGGGTGCGCAGACTCGACGATCGGGACCCCGCCGAGAAGCGGGCGGAGGGTGGCTGCGTCGCGACCCCACAGAATCGCGACGAGGGGTGCATCCCGCGCGACGAGCGCTCGGATCGCCTGCTCGGTGACGCTCTCCCACCCTTTACGCCGGTGTGATGCGGGCTCACCCGGTTGCACGGTGAGCACCCTGTTCAACAACAACACGCCCTGTTCCGACCAGGGCGTGAGGTCGCCGTTGGTGGGCTGCGGCAATCCCAGGTCTTCGCCGTACTCGCGGTAGATGTTGGCGAGGCTACGCGGAATGGGGCGCACATCCGGGGCCACGGAGAAGCTCAACCCGACCGCGTGGCCGGGCGTCGGGTACGGATCCTGTCCGACGATCAGCACCCGCACGCCGTCGAACGGGTGGGTGAACGCGCGCAGAACGTTCTCGCCTGCGGGAAGGTACCTGCGCCCGGCTGCGATCTCCGCCCTGAGGAACGCGCCCATCGCGGTGATGTTCTCGGCGACGGGTGCGAGGGCTTGCGCCCAGCCCGGGTCGACGATCTCCGACAGAGGCTTCGTCGCCCGCTCTGTTGTCTGTTCGCTCACGTCGGAAACTCCTCTGTCATACGGTCCGGTCGATCGATCTGCGCCCATTAGTCGATTCGACGCAGGGCGGTGCGGTAGTAGTCCGCGTTCGCGGCATACATCTTCGCGTTCGCATCGAAGTGGCCTTCGGGCAACTCGAATCCTTCACGAATCTTCGCGGGGACTCCCATCGCCATCCGACGCGCCGGCAGCTCGAAACGCGGCGGGATGAGGGCACCTGCCGCAACCTGTGCGCCCTCGCCGATCGTCGACCCGTTGAGCACGAGAGAACCCGAGCCGATCAGAGCGCCGTCACCGATCGCGGCACCTTCGATGTGTGTGTTGTGACCGACCACGCATCGTGCGCCGAGGATCGTGTCGTCGATGGCGGTGCAGTGGATGATCGTGCCGTCCTGGATGTTGGTCTCATCGCCGACGACGATCCGGCCGTAATCGGCCCTCAGCACTGCGGTCGGCCACACCGAGGCATGAGCGCCGAGGGTGACGTTGCCGATGACCACCGCGTCGGGGTGTACGTAAGCAGTGGGGTGAATGTCGGGAGTGCGGTCGCCGAGCGCGTAAACAGCCATGGGAAAAACCTATCTCGAGTTCACGGACCCGAAACTCTCCCACCCACCCTGTGCGCCCCACTTACGGCCGTCGACCGTCACGCCACTGCCGTCGTGCACACGGCCGATCCGCCGCCATCCGTCCGGCAGATCCACTCCAGGGGGGAAGCACGCGGCCAGGGCGTGGTCTTCGCCACCGGTGAAGACCCAGTTCCACGGGTCGGCTCCGAGCTCACGTGCCGCGGCCGTCAGGCGCGCTGGGGGTTCGAGGGTGTGCTGTTCGACGGTGATGGCGACACTTGACGCGACCGCGATGTGCCCGAGATCGGCGAGTAGGCCATCGGAGATGTCGGTGCCTGCACGAGCCCCGGCGAGTACCGCGCTGACACCGGCGTCGTAAGGCGGTGTCGGAACCCGGTGGGCGTCGACGAGATCGGCGAATCCGGTGTGCTCCGCCTCGAGCAGGGACAGACCCGCTGCGGATGCTCCGACGGTGCCTGCGAGCGCAACGATGTCGCCGACGAGCGCTTCGGAGCGCAGCAGCGGTGCGCGTCCCTGCAGGTCTCCGAGGACGGTGACCGAGACAACCACCTGTCCGGCCTGCACGAGATCTCCGCCGACCACGCCTGCGCCGATCGCTTCGGCAGCTTCACCGATACCAGCGGAGATCTCGTCGAGTATCGAGACCGGGGTGTCGGGTGGGCAGCCGAGACCCACGAGGAATGCGGTGGGACGTGCTCCCATCGCAGCGACGTCCGCCCCGTTCTGGGCCACCGCCTTGCGTCCGATGTCCCGCGGCGACGACCAGTCGAAGCGGAAGTGGCGACCTTCGACGAGCATGTCGGTGGAGACCACTACGCGGCCATCGCCCGCCGCGACGATCGCGGCGTCGTGCCCCGGCCCCACCAGCGTCGTCTCGGGCTGTTGTCGTCCGGCGGTCGCGCGGGCGATCGTGGGGAACTCCCCCATCTCGGCGACGGTGGGTTCTCGGCGGGAGCTGCTGGATGAACCGAGCGGATCCGACACGGTGATTGGCGCCTCTTTCTCGATCGGCTGTGGTTCGGGCGGAGCACATGCCCTGCTAGCGTCGTCAAACGCTACCTTCCTACCCGCTCACTCTCCGATTCCGGGAAACAGATGAACGACAACTCCGCGCCCGAACCCGATCCGACCGCGCCTGATGCCGCCGAGACCCTCGATGCCGTCGGGACCACGGACGAGCCCCGCCGTAGCCCCGCCACTATCGCGACCGCGGTCGCACTTCCCGTCGCACTGCTCACGGGGGTCGTCGTGGCTGCCATCATGATGTCGCGGGATCCCGTGACCAGTCCGGTGGGACTGGGACCGGTGCCTGCACCGGAAGCAGAATCGACCTCGTGCACCGACCTGCTCGCCGCAGTTCCCGAGAATATCGGGGAATTCGCCCGCGCCGAGCTGGCCGATCCCGCGCCGGTCGGGGCCGCAGCATGGCAGGCGCCCGATGCGTCGGAGGTGGTTCTGAGGTGCGGTCTCGAACGACCCGCCGAGTTCGATCAGGCAGCTGCGTTGCAGGTCATCGACGGGGTCCAGTGGTTCGAGGTGTCGGGCGCCGCGCAGGGCATCGACGCTAGCACGTGGTACGCGGTGGACCGTCCGGTCTACGTCGCGCTGACGGTGCCGAACGGCTCGGGACCGACTCCTCTGCAAGACATCTCGGCCGCGGTGATCGATGTCCTGCCACAGCACGAAATCGATCCGGCGCCGGTGGAAGGCCCCTGACTCGGCGAGTTCACCGCGGGTGCATGGATCCGGTCTGCTCGTACCGCTGGTGGAAGCCGAACGCCTCACCGAGCAGGTGCGGTGTGTGGCCTGCGCTCTCGCCGGCTTCGGCGCGGTCGACGTAGTCGGTCAGCTCCGCGCGGTAGTCGGGATGTGCACATTTGTCGATGACGACCCGTGAACGTCGTCGTGGCGACAAGCCTCGGAGGTCTGCGAGGCCCTGCTCTGTGACGAGCACCTGCACGTCGTGCTCGGTGTGATCGACATGGGGCACCATCGGCACGATCGAGGAGATGGCGCCGTCTCGTGCGGTGGACGGACTGAGGAACATCGACAGGTAGCCGTTGCGGGCGTAGTCGCCGGAACCGCCGATCCCATTCATCATCCGCGTGCCCATCACATGGGTGGAGTTGACGTTGCCGTAGATGTCGGCCTCGAGCATTCCGTTCATGCCGATGATGCCGAGTCGTCGCACGACTTCCGGGTGGTTACTGATCTCCTGGGGCCGAAGCATGATGCGGCTGCGGTAGAAATCGATGTTCTTCACCAGTTCGTCGAGGCCGTCCTGCGACAGCGCCAAGGCAGTCGCGGAGGCGAATCGTACTGTGCCGTCCTCGATCAGCTGCAGCATGCCGTCCTGGATGACCTCGGAATAGCAGGTCAACCCCCGGTACGGACCACGGGACAGACCGGCGAGGACCGCATTGGCGACATTGCCGATACCCGCCTGCAGGGGAAGCAGGGTGTCTGCAGGGAGGCGGCCTGCCGACACCTCGTGGCCGAAGAAATCGAGGACGTGCATCGCGATCGCTTCGCTGGTGTCGTCCTGCGGGGTCAGCTTGCTCGGGCTGTCGGGTGCGTGGGTTTCCACCACCGCAACGACGCGCTCGGGGTCGACCGCGAAGTGGGGCTGTCCGATCCGGTCGTCCACGCCGGTGAGGAGGATCGGCGTGCGGTGCGGTGGCAGCGCGGTGCCGTAATAGATGTCGTGGCAGCCCGCGAGCCCATCGGGGATCCACGAGTTGACTTCGAGCACGATCCGGTCGGCCATATCGAGCCAGGTCTTGCTGTTGCCGACGGAGGTCGCCGCGATCAACTCACCCGATTCGGTGATGCCGGCGATCTCCACCACCGCGACGTCGATCGTGCCGTAGTAGCCCTCCCAGACTTGCTGTGCGACGTGCGAAAGATGGATGTCGACGTAGTCCATCCGTCCCGCATTGATGCGGGCACGCGCGGTGGCCTCGGACTGGTAGGGCATCCGCAGCGCGACACCCTCGGTCTCGGCGAGCAGACGTTCGGTCTCGGTCGACACCGAGGCACCGGTCAGCAGGTCGATGGCGAATTCCTCGCCGGCAGCACGAGCACGGCGGATCCGCTCGGCCAGGGCCGGGGTAACGGCCTTCGGGGTACCTGCACTGGCGAAACCACTGATCGCAACGGTGTCACCGGGGTGTATGTATCGGGCTGCCTCTTCCGCAGAGACCACCTTGGCGAGAAAATCCCGGTTCCTGATCCGTACCGAAGTCGAGGTCGGGGCAACGGAGGCAGCGCTGATCGACATGCGGGCAGTTTAGCGGCGGTAACGATCCGTCCGTCACACTGCCCGCTCCAACAGAACGGAGGTCACCGTAACGTACAGGCAGTAGGCCCCCGCGGCGTATACCGAGCAACGGGTGGACGTCGGAGCTTTCGTGCACGATGGGGCATATGAGCACCCCGATGATCGATTTGCGCGACGAGGCCGAACGGCTGCTCACCGAACTGGCCGGGCCCCACGCGAGACTCCGTGAGGATCAGTGGACTGCGATCGAGGCGCTCGTGGTGCACCGGCGCCGCGCCCTCGTGGTGCAACGCACCGGCTGGGGCAAGTCCGCGGTCTACTTCATCTCCGCCAAGCTTCTCCGCGCACACGGCCACGGGCCCACCGTCATCGTCTCCCCCCTGCTCGCGTTGATGCGCAATCAGGTCGAGGCAGCGGAACGCGCAGGAGTTCGGGCCGCGACCATCAACTCCGGGAACATCACCGAGTGGGCTGGGATCCACCAGCGCATCGCGGACGGTGAGATCGACATTCTGCTCGTCAGCCCCGAGCGGCTCAACAACCCGGACTTCCGCGATGAGGTGCTGCCTGCACTGGCACGCGACGCGGGGCTCGTCGTGGTCGACGAAGCGCACTGTGTGTCGGACTGGGGTCACGATTTCCGGCCCGACTATCGGCGTATCCGCACACTCGTGGCCGAACTCGGAGAGGGCATCCCGGTCCTGGCGACCACCGCGACCGCGAACGACCGGGTGGTGTCCGATGTCGCCACCCAGCTGGGTGTGGGCGCGGGAAGCGACGACACGCTGGTCCTGCGGGGCGGACTCGACCGGCCGTCGCTGCACCTGTCGGTGGTGCGGATAGACGAGCCGGCCCAGCGTGCCGCATGGCTGGCGCAGCATCTCCACGAGCTCCCCGGCTCGGGCATCGTCTACGCGCTGACCGTGTCCGCAGCACGCGACCTGGCGTCGTTGCTCGCCGAACACGGTCACGCGGTGGCCGCATACACCGGGCAGACCGACACCGTCGAGCGTGAACAACTCGAGGCCGATCTCCTCGCAAACCGTGTCAAGGCACTGGTCGCGACGTCAGCACTCGGCATGGGCTTCGACAAACCCGACCTCGGGTTCGTAGTGCACCTCGGTGCTCCCTCGTCGCCGATCTCGTACTACCAGCAGGTCGGGCGCGCGGGCCGCTCCACCGATCGCGCCGAAGTGATCCTCTTACCGGGCAGTGAAGACCGGCAGATATGGAAATGGTTCGCTTCCGTCGCGTTCCCTGAGGAGTCCCTGGTGCGCCGTGTGATCGGCGCGCTGGACACCGAGCGCCCATTGTCCACGCAGGCACTGGAGCCCCGAGTCGACCTGAATCGGTCCCGGCTCGAGATGGTCCTGAAGGTTCTCGATGTCGACGGTGCCGTTCGCCGCGTCAAGGGAGGCTGGATCGGTACCGGTCGATCGTGGGACTACGACGCGGAGCGCTATGCCCGCCTCGAGGCAGCGCGCTCCGCCGAGCAGGAAGCGATGCTCGAATACGAGCGGACTGATGGGTGCCGCATGGTCTACCTGCGCCGCCAGCTGGACGACCCGGAGTCGAGCCGTGACATGCCCGGGTGCGGTCGGTGCGACAACTGCACGGGAGTGCGGTGGAGCGTCGATGTCGATGATGAACAGGTGCGGCGTACCCGAGCTCGGCTCGAACGCCCAGGTGTCGATCTCCCGCCGCGCAAACAGTGGCCCACAGGCATGGCCACACTCGGAGTCAAGCTGTCCGGGAGGATCGCGGACGGGCCGGAGCCTGGTCGCGTACTCGGCCGGCTCTCCGATCTCGGATGGGGTCCTCGGTTGCGAACACTGCTGGACAGTCCCGACGCGGACGCGCCGGAATCCGTCGTGAAGGCCGCTGTCGCCGTGCTGGCGGCATGGGACTGGGCCGAGCGTCCGACCGCGGTCATGGCACTCGAGTCGCCCGACCACCCGGTCCTGGTGGAGTCACTTGCCGGGCACCTCGCTCGACTGGGCCGTCTGACGAACCTTGGTGTCCTGCGGCGGCGTCCCGACGCGCCGGCTGTGACCGCCGCGAACTCGGCGTACCGGATCGCATCCTTGCTCGACGCCTGGGAACCGGTGGAGCTCGACGGACATCAAGGACCGGTGCTCCTCGTCGACGCCGTCACCGATACCGGGTGGACCTTGACCATGGCAGCGCGGCACCTCATCGCGGCGGGAGCCGGCGGGGTGCTGCCGTTCGCGCTGGCGAGCCCGAAGTAATCGCTCGGAGAGCGACGGACGATACACAATTGTGACCGGCCTCACAACAGCCGCCTCACCTGCGCAGAACCCGGCAATCCCCCACGAATTCGGACCAAAGGGGTGATTTCGATCGGCACTCTTGTTAGGTTCGAACTACTTATGAAGCCCGTTATGGAAAGTAGTACCCCAACGACCGAACCGGCTGAATTGAGTTTTCGGAGCCCACAGATCTCCGACGGAAAGCGTTTGTGGCAGATTGCCCGCGATTCCGAGGTACTCGACGTCAATTCCGGTTATGCGTATGTGCTGTGGTGTCGCGATTTCGCCGACACGTCTGTCGTGGCTACGGACGAGACCGATCGCCCGGTCGGGTTCATCACCGGCTACCGCAGGCAGGACTCCCCCCAGACACTGTTCGTATGGCAGGTCGCTGTCGATGCTGATCAGCGTGGCCGCGGAGTGGCCGGGCGCATGCTCGATGCCCTCCTCGACCGACTCCGCCCGTCCGGCGTGACCCGGTTGGAAACCACCGTGAGCCCCGACAACGCTGCTTCGATCGCCATGTTCACCGCTCTGGCACGACGCCGTGGCACCCATATCACGCGAACCGACTTGTTCGCTCCCGACGATTTTCCCGATTCACATCTTGCGGAAGATCTTTACACGATCGGCGATTGATCAGGCATTACGGGAATTTCCGCGCCGAGTTCGTCATCGAAATTCATAACAGGAGGACCAGAGAAAATGACCATCCTGGAAGACAAGCCTGCCACCCGCGCTGGTAACGATATCTTCGAGCACCTCGAATCCGAGGTCCGCAGTTACAGCCGTGGGTGGCCCGCAGTATTCGAAACAGCGTCCGGCTCCTGGTTGCGGAGCGAGGACGGCAAGGATTACCTGGATTTCTTCGCCGGCGCCGGAGCTCTCAACTACGGCCACAACAACCCGGTCCTGAAGTCCGCCCTGGTGGACTACATCATGAAGGACGGGGTCACCCACGGCCTCGATATGATGACCACCGCCAAGCGCGATCTGCTCGAGACTTTCGAGAACGTGATCCTGAAGCCGCGCGGACTCGACTACAAGGTCCAGTTTCCCGGCCCCACGGGTACCAACACCGTCGAGGCCGCGCTCAAGCTGGCCCGCAAGGTCACCGGGCGCGAATCGATCATCAACTTCACCAACGCGTTCCACGGCATGACGCTCGGTGCGCTGTCGGTCACCGGCAACTCGATGAAGCGCGCCGGTGCCGGTGTGCCACTCGTCCACGCCACACCGATGCCGTTCGACAACTACTTCAACGGCGTCACCGAGGACTTCCAGTGGTTCTCACGCGTCCTCGACGATTCCGGCAGTGGCCTGAACCGGCCCGCCGCTGTCATCGTCGAAACCGTTCAGGGTGAGGGCGGCGTCAATGTCGCACGCGCAGAATGGCTTCGCGCCCTGGCAGATCTGTGCGCCGAGCGTGAGATCCTGCTCATCGTCGACGATGTCCAGATGGGTTGTGGCCGTACGGGTGCGTTCTTCTCGTTCGAGGAAGCCGGCATCACCCCCGACATCGTGACGCTGTCGAAGTCCATCGGTGGATACGGCATGCCGATGGCGCTGACGCTGTTCAAGCGCGAACTCGATGTCTGGGGACCGGGTGAGCACAACGGCACCTTCCGCGGCAACAGCCCGTCGTTCATCACGGCAACGGCAGCGCTGAACCACTACTGGACCAACGACGAGCTCGAGCGTGGCACGCTGCGTAAGGGTGAGCGCATCCACCAGACCTTCATGAACCTGTCCGACATGTTCGAGGGTGTGTCCACTCGCGGCCGCGGCCTGGTGCAGGGTCTGGTGTTCGAGGATCCGTCGGATGCCCAGAAGGTGTGTGCCCTCGCATTCGAGAAGGGTCTGCTGGCCGAGACGTCGGGTCCGTCCGACGAGGTGGTCAAGCTGCTGCCGCCGCTGACTATCACCGATGACGAACTCGAGTACGGTCTGAACATCCTCGCGGAGGCCACCGCCAAGGTCCGTTCCTGACCCTCCCCTTCCCAATTCACCGATAGAAAGAGCATCGCTTCACATGATCGTGCGCACCACCGAGGAAATCACCGATACCGAGCGCGACATCACCTCCGAAGACGGACAGTGGCGCAGCAAGCGCATCGTCCTCGCCGGTGACAAGGTCGGCTTCTCGTTCCATGAGACGACTATCGAAGCCGGGACGATCAACGAGTTCCACTATGCCAACCACATCGAGGCCGTCTGGCTGGTGGAGGGCACCGGCAAGCTGCGGGACCTCGACAACGATGTCGTGTACGACCTCGGACCCGGATCCATGTACCTGCTCAACGGGCACGAGCGGCACCGCGTCGAGCCGGAGACCCGCATGCGGATGCTGTGCGTGTTCAATCCCCCGGTCACCGGCCGTGAGGTGCACGACGAGAACGGGGTCTACCCGCTCATCGTCGAAGAAACTGCCTGATCGTTCCGAACATCGGGGTCACACAGCGTGACCGATGCGGGGCGGACGCATAGAGTCGAGGCCATGGCCTCCTCTCAGCGTTCGCCCCGCATTGCTGTCGGCCCAAGGTCCGACGCCATGTTCGTACGGGCAGTCACCAGCGGAGGTGGCATCGCGGTGCCACTCGAGGAGAGGCCCGACGCACTGATCTGGACCAGCGGGCCGGACTCGTTTCCTCCCGCCCTGCCCGAGTCGGTCCGCTGGGTGCAATTGCCCTCCGCCGGGGTCGAGCAGTGGCTCGAGGGTGGCATCATCAAGCGTCATCCGCAGATAATATGGACATCCGCGGCCGGCGCCTACTCCGCGACGGTCGCCGAACACGCCCTGATGTTGCTACTCGCCGGTGTGCGAGCACTCCCCCAGCATCTCGCGACGACGTCGTGGCAACCCGAGGAGTTCTATCCACGTCTGGGCACCTTGCGCGGAGCGACGGTCGGAATCATCGGTGCGGGCGGGATCGGACGCGCCCTCATCCCGATGCTTTCGTCGCTCGGCGCGCAGGCTCTGGCCGTCAACCGCAGCGGACGTCCCGTCCCCGGCGCGGTCGAGACCTTCTCCACCGAGAGGATCGACGAGATATGGCCCCTCGCAGACCATTTCGTCGTGTCCGCTGCAGCCACACCCGATACCGAGCAGTTGATCGGCGCGGCCGAACTGGCCGCGATGAAGTCGACCGCGTGGCTGGTCAACATTGCGCGCGGCAGCCTCATCGACACGGAGGCACTCGTCCATGCTCTGGCCACGGGCACGATTGCGGGCGCCGGACTCGACGTCACCGATCCCGAGCCTCTTCCCGATGGGCACCCCCTGTGGTCACTGCCCAATGCGATGGTCACCCCGCATGATTCGAATCCACCGGCCCTGCGGGTGCCCGCCTACGTGGAACGGGTGGTCGAGAACGTCACGCGGTTCGCGTCGGGCGTCGAGCCGGTCGCAGTGCTCGATGTCAGCGCTGGCTACTGAGGTTCCGCGTCCTCCGGGGATTCTCGTTCGTCCCGATCAGCCCATTCCAGCAGCGTCCCGAGTGAGAACGCATCCTCGTCGATCCCGGCTTGCAGGTCACCGAGTTTCGCGAACCGCTCGGGAACGGTCTCGATCGTGAAGTCGCGGGGATCGAGACCATCGATCTCGTTCCACCGCACCGGTGCCGACACAGTCCCCTCCGGAACACCCCGGACCGAGTACGCACTCGCGATCGTGTGGTCGCGGGCGTTCTGGTTGTAGTCGACGAACACTGCGGTCGGATCTCTGTCTTTACGCCACCACGCGGTGGTCACCTCATTCGGCGCACGGCGCTCTATTTCTCGCGCGAAAGCCAGTGCAGCCCTGCGCACATCGTCGAACCCCCAGTTCGGCTCGATTCGGACGTACACGTGGAGTCCGTGCCCACCCGAGGTTTTCGGCCACCCCACTATGCCCAGTTCGTCGAGCACCTCGTGCACAATCGACGCGACGAGCCGCACCTTCCCGAAGTCGCATCCGGGCATCGGATCGAGATCGATCCGCCACTCGTCCGGTTTCTCCACGTCGGTGCGGCGTGAGTTCCACGGGTGGAACTCCACCGTCGACATCTGTACCGCCCACACGACATCCGCGAGATGTGTGACGCACAGTTCGTCGGCGTCTCGGTTGTACCGGGGAAAATGCACGCGGACGGTCTGCACCCAGTCCGGTGCACCGCGCGGCAGTCGCTTCTGGTGCACCTTGTCGCCGTCGAGACCGTCGGGAAATCGGTGCAGCATGCACGGCCGGTCCCGCAATGCGCGGACGATACCGTCTCCGACGGCCATGTAATACCGGGCCAGGTCGAGCTTGGTGATGCCGAGCGCCGGAAAGTAGATGCGTTCGGGATGCGAGATCCGTACCGCCCGGCCGTCGACGTCGAGCTCCACAGCGTTCGACGAATCCTTTGCTGCTCCCATCCCCGTCTCCCCTCGTCGCTTCGTCCTGCAATCCATGGTCGCCGGTCACCGCGTTCCACATCCCGCATTCGTCGACATCGAGAACAATCCGGAGATACCGTCGACCCGTGTTGTTCACACAGGTGGTCGAGACCTCCGCCGCAGTTGCTGCGACACGGTCGAGGAAGGTCAAGATCGCCGCCCTGCGTGTGCTGCTCGAACAGGCGACCGCCGGGGAGGCCGAGCCTGTGGTGTCGTGGCTGTCCGGAGTGCTGCCACAGGGGCGTATCGGCATCGGATTCCGCACTCTCATGGCGCTGCAGGCAACCCCCGGTATCCATCCGACGCTGACGGTGACGGATGTCGACTCTCTCGTCGGCCGCATCGGGGGCCTGTCCGGTCCCGGATCGACCGGGTCGAGGCAGAGGTTGCTGGCCGAGCTGTTCACCCGCGCCACGGCGCAGGAACAGGTCTTCCTGGCGCAGCTACTCGGAGGGGAACTCCGACAGGGTGCGCTCGAAGGTGTGATGATCGACGCCGTGGCGGTCACCGCAGAGCTGCCTGCCGATACCGTACGGCGAGCGGTGATGCTCTCGGGGCAGCTTTCCCGCGCGGCAGCCGCTGCGCTTGCAGGTGGGCAAAGCGCCCTGTCCGCGTTCCGGCTCGAACTCGGGCGACCCGTCCGGCCGATGCTTGCCGTGCCTGCCGAGTCCCTCGAGTCGGCGCTCGACGAGTTCGGCGGGGACTGCAGTGTCGAGTACAAGCTCGACGGTGCGCGCATCCAGGTCCATCGCGACGGCGATTCGGTGTGGGTCTTCACCCGGACCCTGCGCGAGATCACCTCGTCGGTGCCCGAACTCGTCGAACTCGTGGCCGGACTACCGTGCCGCAGTGTCGTGCTGGACGGGGAGACACTCGCCCTCACCGACTCCGGGCGACCCCGTCCGTTCCAAGAGACCATGAGCCGCTTCGGGGCAAGCACCACACGTGAGCTCCTCCTCCACCCGTTCTTCTTCGACTGCCTCCACCTGGATGGCGTGGATCTGGTCGATGTTCCCCTGTCCGAACGCCTTACGTCCCTCGAGCGTATCGCAGGTGCGCATCGGATTCCGTTGGTCGTGGCACCGGATCCGGCTGCTGCGCACGCTCACCTCGATGCCGCCCTCGAACACGGCCACGAGGGGGTCATGATCAAGTCCTTGTCGGCGCGATATCTGGCCGGTCGCCGCGGCCACTCGTGGCAGAAGGTCAAGCCCGAGCACACGCTCGACCTCATCGTCCTCGGTGCCGAATGGGGCTACGGGCGCCGCACCGGGTTCCTGTCCAACCTGCACCTCGGTGCGCGCGACCCCGACGGAGGTCCACCGATCATGGTCGGTAAGACCTTCAAGGGATTGACCGACGAACTGTTGCGATGGCAGACCAGCGAGTTTCCCGCGTTCGAATCCCACCGCGATGAACACACCGTGTACCTGCGGTCCGAGTTGGTCGTGGAGATCGAGCTCGACGGTGTGCAGTCCAGCATCCGATATCCGGGTGGTGTCGCACTGCGTTTCGCCAGGGTCCTGCGCTACCGTCCCGACAAGTCTCCTGCCGACGCCGACAGTATCGACGCTGTCCGAGACCTCCTGCGCGCCCGCGGACCGAACGCACCGGCCCGGGAATAAGATGGTGCCGCGAAGGAGGGCCCGTGTTCGGTACCCGAGAGTCGACGGTGACGAACCCGTCCGAGACATTGCGTTCACTCGTGGACGGGCAACGCATTGCCGTCCTCACCGGTGCGGGGATGTCGACGGATTCCGGGATTCCCGACTACCGGGGGCCCGATTCGCCGCCGCGCAACCCCATGACGTTCCAGCAGTTCGTCGGCGACCCGGTGTTCCGCCAGCGATACTGGGCCCGTAACCACGTCGGGTGGCGCCACATGGATGGAGCACGACCGAACGCCGGTCACCGCGCGGTCGCCGCGCTGGAGCGAAGTGGAGCGGTCCTCGGTGTCATCACCCAGAACGTCGATCTGCTGCACACCAAGGCCGGCAGTCGCCGGGTGATAGACCTGCATGGCTCGTACGCTCAGGTCCGGTGTCTCGCGTGCACCAACCCCATCTCACGATTCACGCTGCACGAACGGTTGTCCGCAGCGAACCCCGGATTCACGGAACGCGCACACGCTGTCACCGGGCTCGAGGTTGCGCCCGACGCCGACGCCGTCGTCGTAGACACCGGTGATTTCACCGTCGTCGACTGCGACAGGTGCGGCGGCATGCTCAAACCCGACATCGTGTACTTCGGTGAGATCGTGCCTCGGCCCCGCGTCGATGCCGCTTACGCGTTGGTCGATCAGGCCGATGTGCTTCTCGTCGCGGGGAGCTCGCTCACGGTGCAGTCGGGGCTGCGTTTCGTCCGGCGCGCCGTCGACCGCGATATTCCGGTGGCGATCGTGAACCGGGGACCGACCCGTGGAGACGCCCACGCAACGGTCAAGGTCGAGGCGGGCACCTCTGAGGTGCTTGGCGCGCTCTCCGGATCATGACATTGCGACATTGCGCGCGAGCCCAAATCCCACACTAACTTTCCTCGCGTTGCCCGGGTCGCCGTGGGTCGTGAGGCAACGGAAAGCCGCACGACTTGGGGAAAGTGTCGCTAGATCTGCGTCAGCCGGAGCGTTTCGCGATCGGCGCGATCGGTGTCCCACCGGGAGTGTCGCTCACAGCCCTCCCTGCCGGGAGATGGACCCGCATCGCATACCGCTCGGGCAGCAAGCGCCGACCGGTCTTTGCCGCAGTGAGCGCCGAACTGCATCGAGCGGCCGTACCTTTTCGCGGGCGCGCCGGGAACCCCTCGACCTAGATCCGCACCAGATCGTCGGCGTGCACAACCGGTCGCTGCAGATCCTGAGGCAACTGCCGCGTGGAGAACCCGATCATGAAGTCGAGTTCACTCGGCTCGTAGGCCACGACACCCCGCGCAACGGTGCGGTCGTCCGGGCCCACGAGCGCAACCACGTCGCCGGCGTGGAAGCTGCCACTCATCCCGGTGACACCGGCCGCGAGCAGCGACCTACGACGTTCGACGACAGCGCGGACTGCCCCCGCATCGAGGTGCAGGGTGCCTACGGTGTCGGCCGCATGCCGAACCCAGAAGTGGCGGGCCGACATTCGCTCGGGACGCGCAGCGAACGCGGTGCCCACATCGGCAGCGCCCAATGCCCGAGCGGCATCCGATGCGGCAGCCAGCAGCACCGGCACCCCGGAGTCCGCCGCGAGCCGCGCCGCGGAGAGTTTGGTCGCCATACCCCCGGTTCCGAGTGCACCGCCCGAGCCGGCCACCACGCCGTCGAGATCTTCCGGGCTCGTGACCTCGCGAATCAAGGTCGCTCCCCCCTTACGTGGATCGCCGTCGTACAGCCCGTCGACGTCCGAGAGGAGGACGAGTGCGTCCGCGCTGGTCAGGTGCGATACGAGAGCGGCGAGACGGTCGTTGTCGCCGAAGCGTAGCTCGACCGTCGCGACAGTGTCGTTCTCGTTGACGACGGGCACCGCACCGAGTGAACGAAGTCGGTCGAGGGTGCGCTGCGCGTTGCGGTGCTGGGTGCGACGGGCGATGTCGTCGGCGGTGAGGAGCACCTGCCCGACTGTGCGGTCGTACCGGGCGAAGGACATTCCCCACGCGTGCGCCAGTGCGAGTTGCCCCACGCTCGCGGCAGCCTGCTTGGTCGCGAGGTCGCGTGGTCGCGCGGTCAGTCCGAGCGGTGCCAGCCCGGCACCGACCGCGCCCGAGGACACGACGGTGACGTTCGAACCGGACCGCATACGTCCTTCGATGGCGTCGACGAGTCGATCGAGGCGTTCGCGGTCCAGACCTCCGGTCAGACTCGTGATGGCCGACGATCCGATCTTGACGACGATGCTGCGTGCGGAAGCGATGACCCCGCGGGTGTCGCTCACTGTTCTCCTCGGTTCAGAAGTCGTCGTCGGTGGCGAGACCGCGGCGGACCTTCTTGGCGTGACGGCGTTCGGCGGCACCCACCCGATCGGTCTGGTCCAGGCGCGAGTCGGTGCCGCGGCCCGTGGGTACCACGTCGACACCCGCGTGAGTCTGCGGTTCCCATTCGAAGCTGACGTCACCGATCGTGACGGAGCAGCCCGGTTCAGCGCCCTGCTTGACCAGCTCGTCCTCGACGCCGAGGCGCGCAAGGCGGTCGGCGAGGTAGCCGACGGCTTCGTCGTTGTCGAAGGCGGTCTGACGGATCCAGCGTTCGGGCCTGGTGCCGCGCACGATGAAGCCGCCGGGCTCGTTCGGGTCTGCCACCACGCTGAACCCGGTCTCGTCGCGAGCGACAGGACGGATGATGGGGCGCGCCGGAGCCGCGGGCGGGTGAGCCTCGCGATACTCTTCGACCATCTTCGCCAACGCGAATGTTAAGGGACGCAGGCCTTCCCGACTTACGGCGGAGATTGTGAAGACTGGCCATCCGCGGGCTTCGAACTCGGGCGTGACGAACTCGGCGAGTTCGGCGGCATCGGGAACGTCGGCCTTGTTGAGAATGACGATGCGGGGGCGCTCGGAGAGCTCGCCGAGACTGCTGTCGCCCGACAGCGCCGGCTGGTATGCGGCAAGCTCCGCTTCGAGGGCGTCGACATCGGAGATCGGGTCACGACCCGGTTCCAGGGTTGCGCAGTCCACGACGTGCGCGAGAACCGCGCAGCGCTCGAGGTGACGCAAGAAGTCGAGTCCGAGGCCGCGACCCTCGCTGGCACCGGGGATGAGGCCGGGCACGTCGGCGACGGTGAAGGTGGTATCCCCCGACTGCACGACGCCGAGGTTCGGAACCAAAGTGGTGAACGGATAATCGGCAATCTTCGGCTTCGCGGCAGACAGCACCGACACGAGCGAGGACTTTCCTGCCGATGGGAATCCGACGAGACCGACATCGGCGACGGACTTCAATTCGAGGACGAGGTCGAGTTCCTGCCCGTCCTCGCCGAGGAGCGCGAAGCCCGGTGCCTTGCGGGCACGGGACGCGAGTGCGGCGTTGCCGAGACCACCACGACCGCCCTGCGCCGCCACGTACCGGGTGCCTGCGCCGATCATGTCGACGAGCACATGGCCGTGTTTGTCGAGGACCACCGTGCCGTCAGGCACCTTCAGCACGAGATGGCTTCCGTTCGCTCCCTCGCGGTTGCCACCGGCGCCCTGTGCGCCGTTCGTCGCCTTCGCGTGCTGGTGGAAATGGAAGTCGAGCAGCGTGTGCACACCCTCGTCGACCTCGAGGATGACGTCGCCGCCATTGCCTCCGTTGCCACCGTCGGGGCCACCGAGTGGCTTGAACTTCTCGCGGTGGACAGAGGCGCAGCCGTTGCCACCCTTGCCGGCGCTGACGTGCAGCACAACCCGGTCGATGAAACGGGACATGGGTGGACCTCTCTCCGAACGAAAACTACCGATGAAACGAACAATAGGGGCGGGTCAGGGTGTGCGACCCTGGCCCGCCCCTATTGGGAGTATGTCGCGAGAATGCTCTCGCGGTGTCCTTATCGGACGGCTGACTCAGGCGTCTGCCGTGGCCGGGACGATGTTGACGGTCTTGCGACCACGCTTGCTGCCGAACTCGACAGCACCCGCCGCGAGAGCGAACAGCGTGTCGTCGCCGCCACGTCCCACGTTCACGCCCGGGTGGAAGTGGGTGCCACGCTGACGCACGATGATCTCGCCGGCGTTGACGGACTGGCCGCCGAAACGCTTCACGCCGAGTCGCTGTGCGTTCGAATCGCGACCGTTACGGGAGCTGGATGCGCCCTTCTTGTGTGCCATGACGAACCCTCCTGGGTTGTGAAGCCGAAGTTCGAGTTACTTGATACCGGTGACCTTGACAACCGTCAGCTTCTGACGGTGGCCCTGGCGCTTGTGGTACCCGGTCTTGTTCTTGAACTTGTGGATGCGGATCTTCGGGCCCTTGGTGTGCTCGACGATCTCGGCAGAGACCGAAACCTTGGCCAGAGCGTCTGCGTCGGTGGTCAGCGCGGACCCGTCGACGACGAGGACCGGAGCAAGCGAGACAGCCGTGCCGGGCTCACCCTCGATCTTCTCGACCTTGACGAGATCGCCCTCAGCGACCTTGTACTGCTTACCGCCGGTCTTGACGATCGCGTACGTTGCCATCGGACGGCTACCCCTTGCTTCTTCGAACGTGCTCGCGTCACAGTGTTGCGACACGACTGGTCTGGTGTGGCTGCTGACTCGGGTCCCGCCGACTTCCTGCATCCAGGCGCAGCTGGGCTGTATCGCCGAGTAGCGACTGTGCAAGATTACGGGAAGGTGACTACCAGGGTCAAACCAGGTGTGGCCGAGGCCGGGTCGACGCGGGCCGACCCGGCCTCAGCACCTCACACCTGGGCGTCGACCGGCGGTCCCGCAGGACGCCCCGCCGCACGACGACGACGGGGACGACGAACGATCTCCACGTCGGCCGCTCCGTCATTCGTCGGCGCGACGTGCTCGGGCTCCGCGGGCTCCGCTGTGGTTTCAGACGTAGGCACCGACATCACGAACACCCGGGGTTCACCTGCACGATCTTCGACCGGTGCCGCTGCCGGTCGCGAAACCCTGCGGGCACGCCGACGGCGCGGAGTCGACGCGGACTGCCCGATCCCGGGCTCCGCAACCTCCTCCTGCTCTGTCGTCTCAGGCTCGGTCGTCACAGGCTCGGTCGTCACAGGCTCGGACTGCTCGCCACGTTCCGGCTCCACCGGCTTCGCAGGGACCTCTCGCTCCTCTGTGAGATCGGACACGGCCTCGCCGTGAACCTCGGAGGCGTCCTCCTTCGTCTCAACCGTCTCGGCGTCCCGGTTCTCTGCGACCACAGCATCTGCGAGCACCTCGCCGGCAGCTGTGTCGACCTGCGGTGTCGACGCAGCAGCCGGTGCGGCATCGTCGGCAGGCTTGTCGTGCGCTTGGTGGGCAGCCATCGCCAGCGCCACCGGATGGGCCGCGCGTTTCGCGGCCTCCTCCGGGTCGGGGACGTGCGCCGGGGACGCGGCGGCGGGTTCAGCGACGACGTCCTGCTGCTGGCTGCTCTTGTCTCGTCCACGCTTGCGTCGCGACCCTCCGCCCTGCGACGACCGTCCGGGCTCCTCGGCGGGCTTCGCCTCGACCGGCTCCGAATGCACGATGATGCCACGTCCCTGGCAGTGGTCACAGGTCGTGGAAAATGCCTCCACGAGTCCGGTTCCGAGACGCTTCCGCGTCATCTGCACGAGACCGAGCGACGTCACCTCGGACACCTGATGCCGGGTGCGGTCGCGGCCGAGTGCCTCGGTGAGGCGACGCAAAACCAGGTCGCGGTTCGACTCGAGCACCATGTCGATGAAGTCGACCACGATCATGCCGCCGATGTCGCGCAGGCGCATCTGCCGCACGATCTCTTCGGCAGCTTCGAGATTGTTGCGGGTTACGGTCTCTTCGAGATTGCCGCCCGCGCCGGTGAACTTGCCGGTGTTCACATCGACCACGGTCATCGCTTCGGTGCGGTCGATGACGAGGGTGCCACCGGACGGCAACCATACCTTGCGGTCCAGTGCTTTCGCGAGCTGCTCATCGATCCGATGCGCACCGAAGACATCCACCGTCGACTCCGACCGGTAACGCTCCACACGCGGCAGCAGGTCGGACGCCACGGTACGGATGTAGCTCTCGACGGTGTTCCAGGACTTCTCACCTTCGATGACCAGCTTGGAGAAGTCCTCGTTGAACAGATCTCGGACGACCTTCACGAGCAGGTCCGGCTCCTCGTACAGAGCCTTCGGCTGGCCCGACCCGTCGGACTGCACCTTGTCGGCCTGTTCGCGGACCGCTTCCCACTGCGACTGCAGACGAGCAACGTCGCGTGCGAGTTCGTCCTCACTGACGCCTTCGGCCGCGGTGCGGATGATCACGCCTGCATCGGCCGGGACGATCTCACGGAGGATGTCCTTGAGACGCTTACGTTCGGTGTCGGGCAGCTTGCGGCTGATACCTGTCGACGATCCTCCCGGCACGTACACGAGGAATCGTCCGGCGAGACTGATCTGAGTGGTCAGACGCGCACCCTTGTGACCGACCGGGTCCTTGCTCACCTGCACGACCACCTGGTCGCCCGGCTTGAGAGCCTGCTCGATCTTGCGGGACTGACCACCGAGCCCGGCCGCTTCCCAGTTGACCTCGCCGGCGTAGAGCACACCGTTGCGGCCGCGACCGATGTCGATGAACGCCGCTTCCATCGAGGGAAGCACGTTCTGGACCCGGCCGATGTAGATGTTGCCGACCATCGACGCCGATCCTGCGCTGGTCACGAAGTGCTCGACGAGGATGCCATCTTCGAGCACTGCAACCTGGGTCATGCCGATGTGGGGTCCGTCGACCTTCTCGCGGACGACCATGACGCGCTCGACCGACTCGCGGCGGGCGAGGAACTCCGACTCGGTGAGGATCGGGGGGCGCCTCCGCCCGGCCTCGCGACCGTCGCGACGACGCTGACGCTTGGCTTCGAGGCGGGTCGACCCGCTGATTCCCTGGACTTCGTCCTTCGCAGCCCTCGCCTTGGTGCGCGGTTCGCGCTCGTGGACGACGGTGTTGGGCGGATCGTCTTCCGAGGCGGTTTCGGCTCCGTCACCGGTGCCGCGCCTGCGTCGCCGACGACGGCGCCGGCGCGAGGTGCCGTCTCCCTGGGCCTCGTCTCCCGAGTCGTCGTCTCCCGAGTCGTCCTCGGACTCCTCCGGCCTGCTGTCCTCCGCACCGGCTACAGCGGTCTCATCCGCAGCGGGCTCCACAGCCGGCGCAGCCTTCTCCTCGCTGCTGTCGCTCTCGGAGTCGCCGGACTTCGCCTGTTCGGAATGCTCGCGCTCGGACTGCTCCGAGGAGCCGTCCTGCTGCTCGTGCTCGGCACTGTCACCACGTCCACGCCCACGTCCACGTCGACCACGGCGGCGGCGACGCGGATGGTCGTCCTGCTCGTCGTGTCCCTCGGCCGGAACGGACTCCGTCGACTCGGCAGTCGCCTCGGTCTCCGGTGCAGCTTCGGCGGTGGTTTCGGTGGACGCGGTCGCCTCGTCGGCAACCGCCGCCGCAGTGCCACGACGCGCCCGACGGCGACGCGGACGATTCTCGCCCTCCTCCGTCGAGGGAACCTCGGGCTGAAGGAACAGCGGGGCTGCGACCTGCTCGGTCGAGCCGGCGGGCACGGGTTCGGGCATCTCGAACAGCGGTGTGTCCTGCTCGAGGGAGGTGAACAATCCGGTCGGGCCACCCACGGAAGGCGCGGCAACGGGCTGGGTTGCTGCCGCATCCTTCGTGTCGTCGAGCTCGAGGGTGTGGCCGGTGGTCGACTCGTCGGCTACCGGTGCTTCGGCGATCTCCGTCGCTTCGGCCTGCACCGGCGTTTCGACAGCCTCCGACACTTCGGCGGGCACCGGTACCTCAGCGGGCACCGAGACCTCGCTCGGCGCCTGCGTCGGAGGGACCTGTTCGGCCGGACCGCTCAACGCGCTGTGCAATTCCTCCGCAGCCTCGCGGGGAAGGGTCGAGTGGGCGCTGCGCAGTTCGGTACCGAGCTCGGCGGCCTTCGCCATCACCTGCTTGCTGGTCAACCCGAGGAGCTTGGCGAGAGCATGCACGCGGATCTTCGCGGGCAAGTTCAGGGCATTCGCCTCGGTCGAGTTGTTCTCCTGCGGCTCTTGATCGGCCACGTAAGTCTCCTAAGACCCCCGGGCGCGTCCATCACCGCGGAATGGCGATGTGAGCGGCCACACGGGGGCGCTGCTTGTGTACTCGCGCAGCAAGCGCGAGTTCTTCCGGTCGCGCATCACTCGGTCGTCCTGTGCCCGTTTTCACTGCACGGCCGAGCGATGCCTGATTAGATCGCGGATCGAGCGCCGGTGCATCCAGCGTGCGGCCGAGCGAGGTATCTCCTGCGTTCCTCGGCCACAGCGATGTCGGGCATCCATCCGTGATGTCTTCGGTCGTGCCGCGCGGGCTCGTGCGGTACAACCTCCCTCAGTATCCCACACAGACATGTACAGATACGCCAACGGCGCCCCGAAGGGCGCCGCCGGGCACATTCAGAAGGGCCGGATCTACGCAGACGCGAGTGCGGGGAACCACAGCGCGATCTCGCGCTCGGCCGACTCCACAGAGTCGGAGCCGTGCACCAGGTTCTCGCCTGCCTCCAGCCCGAGGTCGCCGCGGATCGAGCCAGGGACCGCCTTCTCGACAGGATCGGTGCCACCGGCGAGCTGCCGGAACGCGGCGATCGCACGCGGTCCTTCCAGCACTGCAGCAACCAGGGGACCACCGGTGATGAAGTCGAGCAGACCGGGGTAGAAGGGCTTTCCCTCGTGCTCCGCGTAGTGGGCCGCCGCGATGTCCGCGGGGGCAGTGCGCAGCTCGAGAGCCACGATGTTCAGTCCCTTGCGCTCGATGCGCGACAGGATCTCTCCGACATGACGGCGGGCAACGCCGTCGGGCTTGATGAGTACCAGGGTCCGCTCAGTCACGAAGACAGCGTAGTGGTTCAACCGCGCTGGCCGGGAAGCAGACCCCGCCGCTCGCGGTCCTTGATGTCTTTACGCAGGTAGAGGATGTATGCCCACACGACACAGAACAGGACACCGATCGCGCCGAACGCAAGGTCGATGAAGAAACCGAAGACTGTCAGGACCTGCAACACGATGTTGAATGGGATTGCCCACGACCGTCCCTGGACACCCGCGCCCAGGAACATCAACACTGCGAGTCCCACGACGTATCCGGTCGACACGGCCGTCAGCCCGCCACCGAGCGTCGCGATCACCGGGAGCACCAGCAGTACGACGATCGCTTCGAGCACGAGTGTGCCTGCCATCACACCGCGGAATCCCTTCCACGGATCGGTCGTCGGCGGGAGGAACTCCGCGTTCGCAGCGTTCCCCTCCCCTGCGGTGTCCTTGCTGGAACCCGAATTCTCGTTGTGCGGGGCATTGTCGTTACTCACGCAGGGTCCTTTCCGAAGAGTGTGCGCGCAGCTCCAGCGGTCACGACCGAACCGGTTACGACGACACCGGCGCCCGACACCGCTTCGCCCGGCTCGCCGACTTCCTCTGCGATCGCGATGGCGGTCTCGATCGCGTCGGGCAGGTTGACTGCGGTGACCACGCGTTCATCACCGAAACGCGCGACTGCGACGTTCGCGAGGTCATCGACTTCCATCGCGCGCGGCGAACCGTTGTGCGTCACGACGATCTCGTCGAACACCGGCTCGAGTGCCTCGATGAGTCCCGCGACGTCCTTGTCGGCCATCACGCTGACGACGCCGACGAGCTTGCGGAAATCGAACTCGTCGGAGAGGGCCGCGGCAAGAGCTCTGGCACCGTGTGGGTTGTGCGCGGCGTCGAGAAAGACCGTCGGAGCGTTTCTCACCCGCTCGAGCCGGCCCGGGTTGACGACCGACGCGAAGGCTTCACGCACGGTATCGACGTCGAGCTGCTTGTCGGGACCGGCACCGAAGAACGCCTCGACGGCAGCGAGAGCGAGCGACGCATTGAACGCCTGATGCTCGCCGTGGAGCGGCAGGAAAATATCGGTGTACAGCCCGCCGAGTCCCTGCAAATCGATCTGCTGGCCACCGATCGCCACAGCGCGGCGCACTACCGAGAACTCCGAGCCCTGCCGGGCAACCGCGGCGTCGGCCTCGACGGCCTGCCGCAGCAACACGTCCATCGCTTCGGGTTCCTGCTGCGCGATGATCGCGACGGTGTCGCGGGGGACGAGCCCGTCCTCGGGAGCCTTCTTGATGATGCCGGCTTTCTCCCCTGCGATCTCGGTGAGTGTCTCTCCGAGATACCCGGTGTGGTCGATACCGATCGGGGTTATCACGGCTACTTGACCGGTGACGACGTTGGTCGCATCCCAGCGTCCCCCTAGACCCACCTCGACGATCGCGACGTCGACAGGAGCGTCGGCGAACGCCGCGAATGCCATCGCCGTCGTGACTTCGAACTTGCTCATCTTCGGACCGCCCGCGGCCTCCGACTGTTCGTCGACCATCTGCACGTACGGCTCGATGTCGCGGAAGGTGTCGACGTAGGTGCGCGGCGAAATGGGCGCACCGTCGACGCTGATCCGTTCGGTAGCGATCTGCAGGTGCGGGCTCGTGGTGCGGCCGGTCCGATGCTGCATCCGGGTCAAGAGGGCATCGATCATCCGCGTCACCGACGTCTTGCCGTTCGTCCCCGCCACATGGATCGACGGATAGTTGAGCTGCGGCGAACCGAGAATGTCCATCAACGCCGAGATCCGCGTCAGGGACGGCTCGATCTTCGTCTCGGGCCAGCGCCGGTCGAGTTCGGCCTCGACCAGGGTCAGCTCCGCAAGATCAACCGGGGACGGTGCTCCCGGCCGATCTGCGGACGCCGGATTGTCGGCACTCACGCCTGTCCCAGCTCCTTCAGCCTCGCGGTGATGCGGGCGATCTCTTCCTCGGCGATCTGCTTTCGTCCCGTGATCTTCTCCACCACGGGGGCAGGCGCCTTGGACAGAAACGCCTCGTTGCCCAGCTTCGCTGTGGTACCGGCGAGTTCCTTCTCCGCTGCCGCGAGGTCCTTGCGCAGTCGCGCGATCTCCGCACCGATGTCGATCGTCCCCGAGGTGTCCAGTTCGACGGTGACCGTCGCGCGACTCAGGCGCACCTCGATGGATGCGGATGCGCTGAAGCCCTCCTCGGGCGGCGTCAGACGCGCGAGCGACTGCACAGCAGGAACCTGGGCGTCGAGTTGCGCGGCGTCGATATTCGCGAGACGGGCAGCGACCTTCTGCGACGGCTTGAGACCCTGATCACTGCGGAAACGACGGATCTCGGTGACGAGCTTCTGCAGATCCTCGATTCGGCGGGACGAGTCCGCGTCTGCCGGGACACCGGAGGCAGCGGGCCAGTCGGCGATCACGACTGAGTCCCCACCCGTGAGCACCTTCCACAGGGTTTCGGTGACGAACGGGATCACCGGATGCAGCAGCCGAAGCAGCGCATCGAGGACGGTTCCGAGAACGACCTTGGTGCCGTCGGCGTGGACGCTGCCTTCGGCCAGCTGAACCTTGGAGAGCTCGAGGTACCAGTCGCACACCTCGTCCCACGCGAAGTGATAGAGCGTCTCGCATGCCTTGGAGAACTCGTAGCGGTCGAAGGCGGCATCGACGTCGGCGCGCACCTGCTCGAGCCGGTCGAGAATCCACCGGTCGGCATCGGTGAGTGTGTCGCGGGCGGGAAGCTCCCCGATAACAGCCCCGTTCATGAGGGCGAACTTGGTGGCGTTGAAAAGCTTGTTCGCGAAGTTCCTCGACGACTGGGCGTGATCCTCACCGACGGCGAGATCGCTACCGGGATTTGCGCCGCGGGCGAGAGTGAAGCGCAGAGCGTCGGCGCCGAAACGGTCGACCCAGTCGAGGGGGTCGATGCCGTTGCCGCGCGACTTCGACATCTTCTTGCCGAACTGGTCGCGGACGAGGCCGTGCAGGAACAGGTCCTTGAACGGAACCTTGCCTCCCTCGCCCCCGTCGAGTGCTTCGTCACCGGACACATAGGTGCCGAACATCATCATGCGAGCGACCCAGAAGAACAGGATGTCGTACCCGGTGACGAGAACGCTGGTGGGATAGAACTTGTCCAGCTCGGGTGTCTTGGCCGGCCAGCCCATCGTGGAGAACGGCCACAGGCCGGAGGAGAACCACGTGTCGAGCACGTCCGGGTCCTGCTCCCAGCCTTCGGGGGCAGTCTCGTCGGGGCCGAAGCAGGCAACCTCCCCATCCGGGCCGTACCAGATCGGGATGCGGTGACCCCACCACAGCTGACGTGAGATGCACCAGTCGTGCATGTTGTCGATCCAGTCGAACCAGCGCGGCTCCTGGCTTCGGGGGTGGATCACCATGTCGCCGCCGCGCACGGCGTCGCCTGCGGCCTTGGCCAGTGCTTCGACCTTGACCCACCACTGCATCGACAGGCGCGGCTCGATGGTCTCGCCTGAGCGTTCCGAATGCCCGACGCTGTGCAGGTAAGGACGTTTCTCTGCGACAACGCGGCCCTGCTCGGCAAGCTCCTCGCGGATCTCTACGCGGGCCTCGAAGCGGTCCATACCGTCGAATCGGGTTCCCGAGTCGGCGATCTTGCCTGTCTTGTCCATGATCGTGGGCATGGGCAGGTTGTGCCGCAGTCCCATTTCGAAGTCGTTGGGGTCGTGTGCCGGAGTGATCTTCACGGCACCGGTACCGAACTCGGGGTCGACGTATTCGTCCGCAACGACCGGGATCTGCCGTCCGGTGATCGGATGTTCGAGGGTCGTACCGAGGAGGTGCTTGTAGCGCTCGTCGTCGGGGTGAACCGCCACCGCGGTGTCGCCGAGCATCGTCTCGACACGAGTGGTCGCAACGATGACGTGAGGTTCATCGTCGTTCAGCGAGCCGTAGCGCAGGGAGACGAGCTCGCCCTCGACCTCTTCGAACTTGACCTCGATGTCGGAGATCGCCGTCTGCAGCACGGGCGACCAGTTCACGAGTCGTTCGGCGCGGTAGATGAGGCCGTCGTCGTACATCCGCTTGAAGATCGTCTGCACGGCACGGGACAGGCCGTCGTCCATGGTGAAACGGTCGCGCGACCAGTCGACACCGTCGCCGATGCGTCGCATCTGCCCCTGGATGGTGCCGCCGGACTCGCGCTTCCAGTCCCACACTCTGTCGATGAACGCCTCGCGACCGAAGTCTTCCTTCGTCTTGCCGTCCGCGGCGAGCTGCTTCTCGACGACGGTCTGCGTCGCGATGCCCGCGTGATCCATCCCGGGCAGCCACAGCACCTCGAAGCCCTGCATGCGCTTGCGCCGCGTGAGGGCATCCATCAGGGTGTGGTCGAGCGCATGGCCCATGTGCAGGCTGCCGGTGACGTTCGGGGGCGGCAGCACGATCGAGTAGCCGGGCTTGTCGCTCGTCGGGTCGGCCGTGAAGTACCCGGCATCAACCCAGCCCTGATACAGGGCGTCCTCGACTGCGCTGGGATCCCAGCTCTTGGGGAGGGCGTCTGCGGGATTCGGCGAGTTCTCTGGCGCACTGGTCACCCGACAATCGTAAGCGGATGACCCAAATCACCAGGACACGGCCCGGAGTCGTACCGACCTCACCCGAGGATCTCCGGTAGCTCGATCGGAGTGCCGAGGACATGTTCGGACAAGAACGACTCGACCGCCTGGTACCAGATCTTGGCGTGCTGTGGGCTGAGCACCCAGTGGTTCTCGCTCGGGAAGGAGAGGAAGCGGTGGGCTGTGGAGCCGTCGTCCTCAGCGGGCAGACCGGATTCGTTGAGCAGTTCGTACCAGAGGCGCAGCGCTTCGCCGATCGGGACGCGGTAGTCCCTGTCGCCGTGGATGACGAGCATCGGGGTGACGATGTCGGCGACGTACAGGTGTGGCGAGTTCTCGACAGCCATCTCGGGTGTCATCTCACGCTGCCAGTACCAGGCAACGTCGGTGGTCGGGACGAACTGGTCGAGCGCCCACAGACTCGCGTGGGTGACGATCGCGCGGAACCGATCGGTGTGCCCGGCGACCCAGTTGGCCAGGTACCCGCCGAAGGAACCACCCATGGCGGCCGTTCGCTCCGAGTCGATCTCGGGCCGCGATTCGACAGCGTCGGTGATGGCCATCAGATCGGTGTACGGCTCCTTGCCCCATCGGCCCCACCCGCGCCTGATGAAGTCGTCGCCGTAGCCCGTCGACAGCGCCGGGTCCGGCAGGAGCACCGCATATCCGCGCGCGACGAGCAGCCACGGGTTCCATCGCCACGACCAGGTGTTCCAGCTGCTCAGCGGCCCACCGTGAATCCACAGCACCAGTGGCGCCGGCGCATTTGCCGTCGCGGTGTCCGGGAGCGCAAGCCAGCCCCGCACGAGAGTCCCGTCCTCGGCAGTCGCGGTGACATCGGTGATATATCCCGGAAGCTCCGGCAGCTGTCCGGGTGCCCGCAGCGATGTCACCGTTCCGGCGTCGGACCCGGTCAGCGCCACACGGACAGGGTGCGGCGGTGCCTGATACGACGACCGGAGTGCGTACAGCACGGTGCCGTCGGGTGCGACGGATACATCGGTGTACGCGGCGTCATCGCCTGTGAGCTGCGCGGGTCGGTCCGCTCCGGGCCGGAGGACGAAGATCGGGGCGCGGCCGCGGTCGTCGGCGGTGACCACGAGACCGGCCCCGCCCGGCAGCCATGCGATCGAGGTGGGTCGACGGTCCCAGTCGCGCGCTTCGACGGTGGTAGTCCCCGACGCAATGTCGAGAACGCGCAGCGAGATACGAGGCGGAGTGTCCGAATCGCTCAACGACTCATGCAGGTACGCCAGCATGTTGCCGTCAGGAGACAGCCTTGGGTGGGTCGCGTCGCCGGTTTCGTCGTCGACCAGCGGCGTACGCAATCCGGTAGCCAGGTCGATCCGCACGAGCGTCGTACGTCGCGAGGCGAGGGCGCCGGCCACGATCCAGGTCGACGCAGCGAACGAGCCGTCCGCAGCGACGTCGAGGTGCGCGTTGCGCAGCGAACTCCGCACACCCGGAGTCAGGTCGGTGAGTTCGCCGGCAGCGTCGACGGCGAGCAGATGCGGACGGTCCGGCCCCAGATCGTGGTCCCAGTACCGGATCGGATACCCGGTGTGCATCACAGCCGAGACCTCGAGGTCCTTGCGTGCGGCACGGACGCGTTCGTCATCGGTATCGCTGTGCCCCAGTACATTCGCAATGAGCACAATCCGGTCTGCATGGGTGGCGGAATGCACTCCTGCAACACCGCCCTTGCGGGCGGCCATTTTCTCGGCCTCTCCACCGGACGCGGGGAGACGCCACAGCGAGGCCGGATCATCGTCTCCGCCACGAACCGCAGTGAACAAGAGGTCGCCGCCCGCGGTGAACGCCGGATTCGACTCCCCCTTCACTCCGTGCGTCAGCCGACGTGCCGGAGTGGCGTCCACCGGGTCGATCTCCCACAGCGCACCGACGAACGCGGTCGATGCCTCGTCCGGGGTCGATTGAGCGAGAACCAGTCGGGTGCCATCGGGCGACATCACGAGCCTCGTGGCACGAGGGAGCGCAAGGTAATCGTCGAGGTCGTCGAAGGCCGTCATGCCCAGAACCTTAGAGCGCGCCCGAGAACTCCGTCAGGAAGCTACGCGCCTCGTGGCGACGATCCTGACCGTTGACAGATCCGCAGTCACGCTAGCGTGAGGAGGAAACTGGACAAGCAACCAGAAGGAGACTTCCCATGGCACTGAACAAGACGGCTGTCTCGGCCCTCGCCGCAGGCGGGCTCGTCGGCGGCTACGCCGTTGCACGCCGGACCGGCAACCGTCCGCTCGGTGGCGCCGTGCTCGGTGTCGTCGGCGCAGTGTGCGGGACGCATTGGGCGCGCACGAGCGGTGCCGCCCGCACCACCGCACTGGTCGCGACCTACGTCGGCGCATTCGGAGCCTCCCATCCCCTGGCCAAGCAGATCGGTGCCTGGCCGGCGGTCAGCGTCGTCGCCGCGGGCACCGCGGTGGCGTCGCAACTGGTCAGCCGATGACACCTTGTACGGGCTTCGCGCTCTCGGAGTGACGTGCTGGGCGGGCGTCCGGCCGTTGGTTGTAACCTGGTCGTTCGACGAAACCGTTCAGGTTCGTCTCCCCGATATCGAACGGAGAACGCACAGTGGTCGATCTCGCATATGTCATCGCCGGGTCGGAAGCGACCGGCGGCGCAGGCCTGCAGGTCGACCTCAAGACGTTCCAGCAGCTCGGTGTCTACGGTGTGGGTACGGCAACGTGCATCGTCTCGTTCGATCCGAAGAACAACTGGGGACACCGTTTCTTCCCGGTGCCCGCCGAGGTCATCGCCGATCAGATCGAGGCTGCTACGTCGGCACACGATCTGCATGTCGTGAAGATCGGCATGCTCGGCACGCCGGCGACGATCGACGTCGTCGCCCAGGGGCTCGGCAAGCAGAACTGGCGGCACGTGGTGCTCGATCCCGTTCTGATCTGCAAGGGCCAGGAAGCCGGCGCCGCGCTCGACACCGACAACGCGCTCCGCGAGCAGATCCTGCCGCACGCGACGGTGATCACCCCGAACCTGTTCGAGGCGTGGACGCTGTCGGGTATGGACGCCATCGAGTCCATCGAGGATCTGACCGAGGCGGCTCGCCGCATCCACGATCTCGGACCGAAGTACGTGGTGGCGAAGGGTGGCGTGGAGTTGCCCGGCGACGAAGCTGTCGACGTGTTGTTCGACGGCGAGAACGTCACACTCCTCACCGCCCCGAAGGTCGGTAACGAACGCGTCTCCGGCGCCGGGTGCACGCTTGCGGCGGCCATCACCGCGGAGCTCGCGAAGGGCACCGACGTTGCCGAGGCCGTCAAGGCGGCAAAGGATTTCGTGACGAACGGCATCAAGGGCCGCGTCTCGGCGCACACCCCGTTCGACACGGTCTGGCAGGGCGCGTAGCCCGGGAACGAGGGTGATTGGCGCCGGTCACCCGAAGAACAGTGCTGTGATCGCGGTTTGGCTCTGCGCCTGTTCTGGGAACTCGACGATTCGGCACGGGATTCTTCGGCATGGACGACCCCTCTCTCACCGACCGTCAACGCAGGCTGCGGGCCTCCAAGACGAAGTTCGCCCAGCGAGACTGTGACGACGGCATGATCCGCCCCGTCGCCGGAAGCGACTGAGTCTCTCACCCACACCTCCTGACCGAGCTTCCCTCAGGGCAGCGCATCCCCCCTTGGTATTGTCAGCTCCGACGTGTTCGGCCTGGGGGGTCGAGCATCTGCCGACACGATCATGGGGGGATCGTCGTGACCGACGCACTACCGATAGTGCCGCCATATCTGTATCTGCCTTGTGCACAAGCAGTTTCCGATCCCGCTGATGCGGTCGTCGATCTGAGGAATCTCAGTGACGGCCGAACCGCACTGCTCGCCTACACGGCGCTCGATCGCCTGTTGACCTGCTGCGGCGACGCGCAGCCATGGCTCGTCGTTCCCGCACATCTGCTGCCGCGACTACGCCAGTCGTACCGATGGGACGTGCTTCTACTCGACATCGAGATCCCGGTACACGAACGCCGGAGCGCGCACGACCACCGCGGCACGCTTTCCCACCAGGAGGCGCTATGACCCTGCGCGCTGACCCCGACGAACTCGACCGTGCCGCAGCACGATACGAAGCGTCCGCGCATACAGCAGCCGACATCAGCCGGCGTCTCCCCGATTCGGTGCGCGCGGGTGCTGCGACAGCCCCGCTCACCGGAATGCTCGCCCACGCTGCGTCAGACCTTGCGGGGCTCGTTCAGACGCTCGGCTCGAGCGCGGCAATTCTCGGCGGATGTGCCGCGGCTTACCGCCGAACCGACGACGACGTTGCTACGTATCTCGTGACCACCTGGTCCAACAGCGACGACTGAACCAATGCCGATCGACACGTTCATCGACGGCGACCCCGCCGATATCTCCCGCATCGGCGACTGGCTCCGCCACCGCTTGGCACAAGCCATCGAGACCACGGGAGACGACGCGGTGGCCGCCCGCCGAATCGCCAACGACGCATGGGACGGTGATGCGTCCGAGGAGTTCCTGCGCGAGGCCACCGCTCTCGTCCACTCCATCGATGTATTCCAGGCCGGAGTCCTCGACGTTGCAGGCCACTTCGATCAGATCGCTGCCGCACTCACGTCGGTGCCGGCCGAGATGGCCGAAATCTGCGACCGCGCCGCAGCAGCCGGTTTGTCCGTGGTGTGCAACACCATTGCCGATCCGGCTCCCCAATCGGACGAGACCGTCCTGCTCGCTTACAACGACGCCGCGGCCGCAGCCCAGGACGTGCACGCGCGCTGGGCGCGCGAGGTAGCCGCAGTGGCCAACCGATGGGCCAGTGACGCGTGGGCCGCATCGTTCACGACCAGTACTGGGCTCGATTATCTGACCGCAGAGTTGAAGCAAGCGGTGCACGGTCTCGCAGAAAGGACCGACGACCTCACGCGGCAATCTCGGCAGTCGATGCAGTTTGTGGTCGATCTGCCTGACGGAACGCCGTACGACGAAGTGCGCCGACTCTACGGAGCCGCTCAGGGCACCGCCGACGACCTTGCCTCAACCACCGCGAAACATACGCAGCTGGCCGATGTTCCGGGGAGGCTGGCAATCGGCACGGGAACGCTGAGTCTCGTCGCCGGTGTCGGTATCGACTACTACGGCGGTGGAGAATCACTCGAGCAGGCCGTGGTCTCCAATTCCGCCGGACTCGGGGCCTCGATCGTCGCCGGAGCACTGATCGGGTCAGCATTGCCTGGGCTCGGCACCCTCGGCGGCGCGCTGGCCGGGACAGTGGCAGGAATATTCGCCTCAGGCGGGGTCGACTACCTCTACGAAGAATCTGCTCAGTCTTGGGGCGGATTGTGGGATGCAGGCCGGAGCGAGCTGCGCGAAGCGGCAAGCGCTCTCGGAGATCTCGGTGTCGCAGTCGGTGGACTCGTGGGGATAGGAGAAGGACACACGAATGCATCCTGACGAACACACCCGATCCGGGGTATACGGAGCCCGACTGATCTACCACGTCTTCCTGATCACCGGTTACTGGACGCTCATGACTCTCGGACTCCTGATCGGAGCGACCATCGAGAACGCTCTCGCGGGTCGACACCCAATCATTCCTGATGATGCCCTCTTGGGCGTGGCTCTGGGGACCTTCTCTGTCATCCATCCGATCTCGGGCTTCCTCATGTACAGCCCCCGAACCCGGCTCGCCGATATCACCGTCGGCACCGACCAGGGAGTCCCCGCCCTCATGCTGCGCCAGTCCCGGCTGATCTACACCCTGTCTGTTCTTCAGCTCGTCGCGACCACCGCGGTACTGATCCTGGTGGTGAATCTAGCGTTCGACCCTGGACCCCACCCCCTTGCCTCTGGATGGACACTCATGATGGTCATCGTCTCTGGCTGGCAAGTCGGAGTCGTTGCCCTGATGGCACTGCGTCGCATCCGCCCCGGCTACATCGCCATTCGCCATGACGGGATTCGGATACGAGGTTACGTCAACGATGCATGGGTACCCTGGAACAGCGTCAGTCCGTACTTGTTCAACAGCGACAATCTGTTCGCCAGTGTCCACATCCAACCCGAGCACCGAGTGGTCATCTCCTCCCGCGTCCCGCGCATGTGGATGAGCATCGACAAGCGCCAAAGTTTCCACGCTCACCCGTCACGGCCACGCAAGCCCGTCAGCGTCGTCAGCGCTGATCGTCGCCGCTACCGTATTGCTCCCGAAATCATCGATGCAGCCCTCAACCACTTCACCGAAAACCCCGCTGCCCGCGAGGAACTGCGCGACCCTACGGCCATCGCCCGCACCGTCGACACCCTTCGCACCCACGCACCCAAGACATGGTGGCGATCCCAGACGCGGCCCGTACCCATCCCCAGCCTCGCCGTCGATGCCCACCGCCTCCGCGGAGATTGATGGCGCCCATCCATCACCACAGCAATCCACACACTCTGTGCAGTTCGTCTTGAACCTCCCCGCAGGGACCCACCACGACATGCGCCGACACAACAGAGCCGCGCAGGGCACCGTCGACGACCTTGCCGCGACCACCGCGAAACATGCTCAGCTGGCGGATGTTCCGGGGAGGCCGGCAATCGGCACGGGAACACTGAGTCTCGTCGCGGGTGTCGGTATCGACTACTACGGCAGTGGAGAATCATCGCAACCGGCGGCGTCGACCATCTCTACGAGGACTCTTCGGCGGATGTCGTCAGCACATTCGTAGCCGGAGGCAGCGAACTCGGAGAAGCAATCGGCGCGTTGGGCGAGCTCGGCACCGCCACAAGAGGAAGCCTATTCAATGGAGATTGAAGACCTGTCGATGCGCACAGATACCCCGGTCCGAACGAGAGCGTACGGAACCCTCACGATCTACTTCCACTTCATGACCGCCTGGCTGCTGACGTTCGGCGCTGTGACCGGCGTGGTCGTCATCCTCGACACAATGTTTCACACCGGTTCGCATCCACCACACGCGAATCCGTTCATCCCCGACGACCTTGCCGTAGCATTGGCGTTCACATTCTTTTTCGGGCTACTCCCGGTTTTCTGCGTTCTCATGCACAGTCCCCGAACCTGCTCCAAAGAAATCAGAGTCGGCACCGACCAAAATGTACCGGCCCTCGTGCTATGTCAGTCTCGCCTGATCTACACCCTCGCCATGATCGTCGCATTACCTGCCCTCACAGCCGGGATCGTATTTCTCCTGAGGGCCAGCGAGGTCCGTGCGGACCGTGAGTTCAACTCGATACAACACGAGGTCGGGACTTGGGTACTCCTGCTCACTGTGATGTGTGGATGGCAGGTCGGCGTCGCTGTCGCAATACTGCTCGGTCGCGTCCGCCCCGGCTACATCGCCATCCGCCACGACGGCATCCACCTACGCGGCTACGCCAACGACGCATGGATCCCTTGGGACAGCATCTCCCCTTACCTGCGAACCACCCACCACCAAAACCTCACCATCCAGCTCGCCCACGACCACCACGCGATCATCTCCTCCCGGGTTCCACGTCTGTGGACGCATATCGACAAACGAATAGTCGGCCACGCCCACCCATCACGACCGCGTGAGCGCCGGACCAGCGTGGCCATCGACCGACGACCATTCCGGATCGCCCCCGAGGTAATCGATGCAGCGGTCGAACATTTCTACGAGAACCCCGCCGCCCGCGAGGAACTGCGCGACCCCACCGCCATCGCCCGCACAGTCGACATCCTGCGCTCGCAAGCCACGACCGCATGGTGGCGATCCCAGACGCGGCCGGTCGCACTCCCGGTTCTCACCATCGATGGGCCCAGAGGCCATTTCTCATGTGAATGAAGGCACTTGCCTGGTGGGCAAACGCATCAACCTCGTCGAGCAGTCACGAGCCGTACGTCGATTCATAGGCCCTTCTCAGCTCGACTCGTCGCTCGACAACGAGCCGATCGCCGACTGCAACGCGGCGGTGGCGGCCTCCGCCACCTCACGGAGCCCCTCCTCATCGGCGAACTGCACCATCAACTGCGGATTCATCGCATCGATCACGACGGCTTCGGGGTCGGTGCGGTCGCGGCGGACCACGACATTGCAGGGCAACAGCAACCCGATCTGCGGATCCGCGGTGACTGCCCGGTGCGCGAGCGGCGGGTTGCAGGCGCCGAGGATGACGTAGTCCTCCAGATCCGCGTCGAGCTTCGTCTTCAAGGTGGCTTGCATATCGATCTCGGTGAGAACCCCGAAACCTTGATCGGACAGGGCTTTTCGAGTACGTTCGACAGCTTCGGTAAACGGCGCGTGCAGTGTCGTCGACAGCGCGAGATCCATGATTGTCATCCTTTCCTCGATGGTGATCGACCGGCGGGTCAGGCCAGGGCCAAGAACAGCTTCTCGAGTTCGGCCACGCTCATCGGCTCCTTGCCGTCCTCCTTCTCGTTGGTCAGGCATTCCTGCAGACCGGTAGCGACTATTTTGAATCCCGCGCGATCCAGAGCCTTGGACACTGCCGCAAGCTGGGTAACGACGTCCTTGCAGTCACGACCCTGTTCGATCATCGAGATCACGCCGGCAAGTTGCCCTTGAGCTCGACGCAACCGGTTCAGTACGAGCGCGATGCTTTCTTCGTCTCCAACCATGGAAATGGTCCCTTCTCCAGTTTCCCACCACTGTACCCCCTAGGGTATTTGGCATGCCCATCTCTCATCCCACCACTGCGTGAGCACCGCGCCGGAGCAGCAGCCGCCGGAGCGGACAGAACTCACGGCGGGCGCACGCATACGTGGTGCCGGCTGCAGTGAGAGTAAGTACCGCGACCGCGACGCCGACGGCCGGATGGATCTCCTGGGCCAAGATCACCGATGACATGAGCAGGACGAACCAGCCGAAGCCCTTGCGCAGGGCATCAGGATCCACCATCGAGGTCAATCTGCCGCCCATGACGGTGCCGAGAACTGCTGCACCGGTGACCATCGCGGCCAGGCGCCAGTCGATCTGCACGGCCGACAGATACCCTCCCAGGCCCGCGAACGACTTCATCGCGATGACGATTAGCGAGGTTCCGATCGCGAGAGGCATGGACAGTCCGCCGAGAAGAGCCAGCGCCGGGACCACGAGGAAGCCGCCTCCGGCGCCGACGAGCCCGGTGACCAGACCGACGATCACCCCGTCGAGAAGTACCTTGCCGATCGGCATCGAATGCGTTCCGTCCTCGGCGGCCGACTTGCTCTTGCGACCACGCAGCATTGCCACTGCCGTGGCAACCATCATCACAGCGAACGCGAGGAGCAGCACGGTACCGGGAATGAATTGCGAGAGCAGACCGCCCGCGTACGCACCGACCATCCCGGCCAGACCGAAGAAGATACCGGTGCGCCACTGCACGCGACCCGCACGTGCGTGGGAGATCGCGCCGACCGCACTGGTCACACCGACAACGAGCAGCGATGTGGCGATGGCTTCCTTGGCATCCATGCCCGCAACGTAGGCGAGCAACGGAACGGTGAGGATCGATCCCCCACCGCCGAGCAATCCGAGTGTGACGCCGACGAGAACTGCCAGCGCAACGGTCAGCGCGATCACGATCAGTTCCTTTCGGCGGAGACGGTCTTCGCCGCGACGAGCCGGGCGACGACGGACTGTGCGTCACACGAGGCCGCGCGGTTGTACGGCAGCTTCGACAGCACCATGCCCATTGCGCAGGTATTCGACAGGGCAGCGAAGGTGAGACCCCCGCCGATTCCGGCCGCCAACCACTTCAACTTGGGTACCGCGACACTGGCGAGTACCGAACCGAACACGATCGAGCCTGCCACCAGTCGTACCTGCCGTTCGAGATCCCACCGACTCGCACCGCGATTGACGGGCAGCCCCTGCCCTTCCCATCCGAGCATGCCGCCGTCGAGGAGATGAACGTTGATCAGGCCCGCAGCCCGCAGGTCTTCTTCGGCCTGCACGGCGCGCCGGCCCGAGCGGCACACCAGCACGACATCTTCGTCGAGATGTGCACAGAACTCGTCACGATGCTCGCGGAGGAGGTCCAGCGGAACGTTGTACGCGCCGGGGATGTGAACGGTGTCGAATTCACCTGGGGTGCGCACATCGATGACTCGGATGTCCTTGCCCGACTCCATCAGCTCGAGCAGTTCGGCCGGATAGAGGGTGGCAGCAGGGAAGGCAGTCATGGGGACCTTTCGAGAGAAGTCGTACTGGATACCCCAGGGGGTACTTGACATACCCTAGGGGGTATATGCCAATCTGTCTACACGCCCCCGGAGTCCACCCGGCAACCACACCTCGGAGGAAGCAATGATTCTCGAGCAGTACTACATCGAGTGCCTGTCCCACGCGTCGTACCTGATCGGCGATGAGAGCACCGGCCGCGCGATCGTTGTGGACCCGCGCCGCGACATCACCGAATACCTCGACGCCGCAGAAAAATACGGACTGACCATCGAAGGCGTCATCAACACGCACTTCCACGCCGACTTCGTCTCCGGCCACCTCGAACTGGTCGCCGCCACCGGCGCCTGGATCGGATTCGGCGAGGCCGCGGAGACCGACTACCCGATCCGCCGTCTGAGCGACGGCGAGAAGCTGTCCCTCGGCAAGGTCGAGCTCGAGCTCATCGCCACACCCGGGCACACCTGGGAATCGATCTCGGTACTGGTGCGCGAACAGCCCGGAACCACACCCACCGCTGTTCTCACCGGCGATTCACTGTTCATCGGCGATGTCGGTCGTCCTGACCTGGTCAACCTCGGCGACGGATCGAGCACCGACCTGGCGCGCGCGATGTACCACACCGTGCACGAGAAGCTGCTGTCCCTGCCCGACGAGGTTGTCGTCATGCCCGCCCACGGCGCGGGATCGTCGTGCGGGAAGAACCTGTCGACCGAACTGACCTCCACCATCGGCGAGCAGCGCGCGTCCAACCCGTCGGTGCAGCCGATGAGCGAAGAGGTGTTCGTCGCCATGATCACCGACGGCCAGCCCGCGGCTCCGGCCTATTTCTCGGTCGATGCCGCGATGAACAAGCGCGTCCACCCTCTGCTCGCCCAAGACCACGCCATTCCCGAGCTCACGCCTGTGCAGGTGAAGACCGAACTCATCACCGGCACAAGAATCCTCGATGCCCGCGGTGTGGACGACTTCGCCGCCGGCCACCTACGCGGCTCAGTCAACGTCGGGTTCGACGGACGCTTCGCCGAAACGGGAGGGATGGTGGCCGAGGTCGGCGAGAAGATCGTGCTCATCACCTATCCCGGCGAGGAGCAGGACGCGGCGATGCGCCTGGCCCGGATCGGATCCGACGGCGCCGCAGGCTATCTGAACGTCGATCACGACGGGATCTTCCCCACAGAACTCGCCGAGCTGATCGAGACCGCCCCCCGCACGAGCGTCGAGGATCTCGACCGATTGCTCGCAGCCGGCTCGGTGACCCTCGTCGACATCCGGAATCCCGGCGAGCGCGCTTCCGGCTCGATTGCGGGTTCGATTCCGATTCCATTGGCAGAGTTGCAGTTACGGCTCGATCAGGTGCCGGACGACAAGCCGATCGTGGTGCACTGCGCGGGCGGGTGGCGCTCGAGCGTCGCGGCATCGCTGTTGCGTGCGCAGGGCTTCACCAACGTCTCGGATTTGCTGGGCGGATACAACGCCTGGGCCGAATCCCACGCCGCTGCCTGACCATACGAATCATTCCTGGAGGTTCCTCATGTGCTATCCCGTCGCCTGTTCCCGTTGCAACAAGACCGGATGGGGAGGTTGCGGACAGCATGTCGACGTCGTCATGCGGTCCGTGCCCGCCGCCGACCGCTGCACCTGCGATCAGAGCACCGCAGTGTCGGCGCGGCGCCCGCGGCCGGGTCTGCGCTCGCTCTTTCGGTCCGGCCGCTGACCGCGAGGGGGTCTACGCTCGGTGCGCGCGAGACCGCAGCACGCCAGGTGACGAGACCCCCACGGTCGCGGGGCAGGCCGATCAGCGAGATCGTGGGCATTCGGTCGAAGAAGTGTCCCTACCGCGATAGCGTGAGTACATGCGGTCCACCAGTGAACTCCACGCGCACCTGCTACCTGCAGCGCGCGGCCCCCTGTCGGATGCTGTGATCACCGCGCTCTCATCCGACCCCGAAGATCGCGTGGAACTACCCGAGCCCGCCACGGGCGTCGATCCTTTCGGGCACGACGTACAACTTACGCTCTACATCTGCTACGAACTTCACTACCGGGGTTTTTCCACGGTGGACGACTCCTGGGAATGGCAGCCGGATCTCCTGCGACTGCGTGCGCAGCTCGAGCGACTCTTTCTCGCGGAACTGCGCGTACGAGTCGACCCCGGCGACGACGCCGTCGGCGAGATGGATGCCCTCGCAATCGAGCCGAAAACCGGAACGGGTCCTTCGTGGCACCTGCTCGAACAGGGCACATGGGCGCAGATGCAGGAGTATTTCATGCATCGATCGCTCTATCACCTCAAGGAGGCAGACCCCCACGCGTGGGCGATCCCCCGATTGACCGGGCAAGCGAAAGCGTCCTTCGTCGCTGTCGAGTTCGATGAGTACGGGGGCGGTCGCGGAGATCGGATACATGCGCAATTGTTCGCCGACCTCCTCGACGCCGCAGACCTCGATTCGACCTACCTCGCCTATATCGACCAGGTCCCGGCCGAAACCCTGTTGCTCGTCAACCTCATGTCGCTGTTCGGACTCCACCGAGCTCTCCGAGGAGCGGCGGTGGGACACCTCGCCGCCACGGAGATCACGTCATCGCCCGGCTCGAAACGTTTGGTCCAGGCGCTGGTCCGCCTCGGGGCGCCGGCGCCGTGCCTGCAGTTCTACCAAGAGCACGTTCACGCGGACGCGGTACACGAGTTGGTACTTCGTACCGACGTCGTAGGTGATCTGCTGGCCCGCGAGCCTTCGCTTGCCGCAGATGTCGTCTTCGGGATCCGCGCGTTCGGGTTCGTCGAGGACAGGTTCGCCGAGCATGTGATGTCGGCGTGGTCGAGCGGACGCACCTCGCTCCTGCGCTAGGAGCCCGACCAGGGTGCCGGAAGTCGTTCACCAACGGAGCGACCTATGTCGGCGGGACGGTCCCCCGCGCGTACCACGCATGTGCATCGAGAGTGAATGCTCCCGGCGGCAGCGCCTCGCGGCAGAGCTCACGCACTCGGGCCTTGTCCTTCTCGGGAAGTGCCACGAACGACTGGCCGGCCGGACCTACGCCGTAGGCGAACGGCTCCCAGAAGTCGTCGAAGTCTTCATAGGATGCCTCGGCGGTGATCGTTCCATCCACTACGGCAAGCAGGCCTGCTCGACGGAACCGGGCGGCGATATCTCCCTCCGAGGTGCCCGCCATCCGGGTCTCGCCGATGATTGCGGGGTCGACCTGACGCACAGCCGTCCAGAACACGCGGAGCATCGTCATGCGGCCGCCTACGACGTCCCACATACACGACGCCACCGCACCGCCCGGGCGGGTCACGCGTGCCATCTCCCGAACACCACCGTCGGGGTCGTTCATGAAGCCGATCACGAGGGACGACAGAGTCGTGTCGAATGCGCCGTCGGGCCAGGGCAGCTCCTCGGCCACGCCCTCGCGTACGTCTACCCCCGGGTTGCGTTCGCGGCACGACACGGCAAACCGGTGTGCCGGATCTATCGCCGCGACGTTCCCGGCACCGACCCGCGTGACGAGTTCGCGCGTGAGGCCACCGGGCCCGCATCCCACATCACACACGTGCTGGCCAGGTGCAACGCCGGCAGCGTCGGCAAGCGCCACCGCCAGCGACGGTGTATAGCGCCCCATGAAACGGTCGTAGTGCTCGGCCGGACCGGCGAACGACATGTACCCATTAGGCGCCGGTGCAATGACTAGGTCAAGCCTCCGCGCGCCGTTCACGGGCGGTCACGGCCGGACGATGCAACGGAAGCCGATGTGACATGTCGGGATTTCGACACTTTCGCCTTGCCTCATCGTGGGTCTCGCCACATCGCCCACAGGGTCGGGCCACCGCCCGGGACGTGGATCTCCCTGGTGACGGTGAATCCGAACCGCTCGTAGTACGGAACGTTCGATTCCTTGCTCGATTCGAGGTACGCGGGAGCGTGCTCGGAATCGATCCGGTCGAGGCGAGACTTCAGCAGCGCCGTACCGCATCCCGCGCCGCGCGCATGGGATGCGGTTCCGATCGTCGACAGATACCAGTGCGGCTCCGCGGGGTGCGCAGATTCGAGCGCGGAATCCACCGAGCGTCCCACATTGATGTTCCGCCCGAGAGCCCACAGAAGTTGCGGCAGCATGCGCAGCGTGGCACCGACCGGTGCGCGCCATCGATCCGGCGGCGCCCACATCGCGGCACCACCGACCCGGCCGTCCCGTTCGACGATCTCCGTGCCCCCGAACGCAAGCATGTGGTGACGGGCCTCGGCCTCGAAAAATCGTGCCGAGCGGCGGATGCGGCTGTTGTCGTCCGGGAACATCCATGTGAACACGGGGTCGTCGAAGAAGGCGTCTGCGAATACGGCGCCGAGAGCAGCAAGGTCGTTACGTGTAGCGGCCCGGACCGTAACAGTCATGTGTGCAGCTTACGACGGATCCGGCCGGATTCGGCCGAAGCCGGACAGACACCGTCTCGCCGGCCGAGGATTAGCACCGTTCCGAAAAATGAACGCAGGTAGGGTCCACAGCAGGCCAGCGTGAACTACTCGTAGCGACGGGCCACTATGGAGGAATGATGCGACACGGTCCCGACGCGGATATCGACGAGTCCGACGTCAGCAGCTTCCGCCAAGTGGCTTACAGCACCTCGTTGGTGCCGCTCGACCATGTCGCCGAGAAGTCCGACACTCCGGCGTCGAAGGCGATCACTGTGCGTCTCGAGGCCGCGTCGGTCAGGGATTCGTAGTGGGACGTGTAACTACCCGACGGTCGGTCCTGCGGGTCACTGCCGACCGCACGACGCGGCGTCCCGACACCCTCGCCGTCGAGGAGCCTCTGGAGATCCGCCTCGACGGGCAGTCGTTGACAGTCACGATGCGCACTCCCGGTAGCGACGTCGAGTTGGCGCACGGATTCCTGCTCGCCGAGGGAATCATCGCCAGTCGCGATGACATTGCGGTCGCACGCTATTGCGATGGTGTCGACGATTCGGGCGCGAATACGTACAACGTTCTCGACATCCAACTCGCCCCAGGGGTCGCTATTCCGCACGGTGCGGGCGCGCGGAACTTCGTTACCACCTCGGCGTGCGGGGTGTGCGGCAAGGAGTCTCTCGACCAGGTCCGCACCCGCACCCGGTTTCCGCTCGTCGGCACTGTCACGGTGGCCTCTCGCTCACTTGCGGAAATGCCCCATCGGATGCGTCGGCAGCAGAAGGTCTTCCAAACCACCGGAGGCCTGCACGCTGCAGCCTTGTTCACCACCGAAGGATCACTTCTGCAGCTTCGCGAGGACGTGGGCAGGCACAACGCAGTCGACAAAGTGCTCGGGTGGGCGCTGTCGGAAGGCAGGGTGCCGCTTTCCGACAGCGTCCTCGTCGTCAGTGGTCGCGCGTCGTTCGAGCTCGTCCAGAAGGCCGTGATGGCCGGTGTGCCGGTGCTCGGTGCGGTATCGGCGCCGTCGTCACTCGCCGTCGACCTCGCCGAGGAGTCGGGTCTGACATTGGTCGGCTTCCTGCGCGACGACTCGATGAACGTCTACACGGGAACGGTGCTCTGACGACGCCGCACCGGCCTCAGCTGCAGGTGTTCCCTGCGTCCTCCCCCGAGCGGACGGTCTCGACGAACGCGTGTACGTCGTGGAACGACGCTTCGAGTACCGCGCGATGGTCCGCGCCGTCGTACACCCGGTAGGTCAGGTCTGCGTCGTTGCCGCACAGCGCCTCGGTGACCTGGTCGGTGATGGCACGCGACACCAGAGCGTCCTCACTGCCCTGTACGACGAGCGTCGGCACCGAGAGATCGAGGGGTTCGACTTCTTGTGTGGCGTAGTACTCGCGCAAGCCGTCGAGATCCGCGTCGGGTGCAAAGATCCGGTCTTCGGGAACGGATGCGGCAGCCGCCCACACGTCGTTCATGCACCCGGTGCGCGCCGCTGCGAGCAGCGGACGGGATTCGTCGGTGAGCATCGCGTCGGCGGAAAGTTCGGGTTGTGCCGCTTCCGCACCGAGAAGAAGAATCGGCAGGAAGCCGAGCGCCTGTGCGATACCTGGGCCACCTGCCGCGAAGTAGGCAGCGGTCTCGCTGGTGCGGCTGCCCGGCGCGAACGACACCACCGCTTGCAGGTCGAGCTCGGGTGCGCGCTCGGCCCCGAGCGCGCCGGTGTAGAGCGCGGCATGACCGCCCTGGCTGTGTCCCATCGCAATCCACTTCTCCCCGATGGCGGGCTCGAGGTCGCGGGCGGCCCGGACGATGTCGACGACGGAGTTCGAGGCGCTCGTGCCGTTCATGTAGGGATGCCCGCCGGGCGTGCCGAGACCTTCGTAGTCGGTCTGGACCACGGCGTATCCGTCGGCGACCCACCGGTCGAGCATGGCCGAGGTCCGTTCGACGTAGGAATGCGCGGGTCCGCCGACCGTGTCTGCGGATGGTGCACAGGCGTCCCCTACCCCCGTGGTGCCATGAGCCCAGCTGATCACGGGCCATCCGCCTTCTGGCGCCTGGCCCTTCGGAATCGCAACGGTGCCCGAGACCAACGTGGGACCTCCATCGGCACCCTCGGAGAGGTAGGTGACCAGGTCGGTGCGCTCGGCGCTGGGGAGCGCCGCGGCGCTGATGATCGGACTGTCGGTGACAAGCGTTCCCGGAGCCATGGCACCGGATTCGGCCGGCTCCGGAGCCGGACTCGAACATGCTCCGAGGCCGAGTGCCGAGGCGAACGCAAGTGCCACGACAGCGTGCCGGGACTGGAAGGTCTTCATCAAGCCTCCGTTAAGAAGAACGTATTAACCCTGAAGTCAATGTTCTTAGTACAGTGGTCGCATGACGATGTCAACGGGACGTCTCGCACTGCTCGATGCCGCGGAGCGGCTCATCGCACACCGCGGTATCCATGGCGTGGCCGCACGCGAGGTGGTCAAAGAGGCTGGGCAGCGGAACAACTCGGCCGTCGCATACCATTTCGGCTCGTGGCACGGACTCCTCGATGAGATCTGGAGCAGGCACGCTCCCCGGATGAACGCCGAGCGCGCCGCACTGCTTGCCGCAGCAGAGCTCGAGACGACCCCCGCCCTGGACCGGCTCGTCCACGCGTACGTACATCCGCTCGCCACGCAGATCGCGCAGAACGAGCCCAGTTATTGGGCACGATTCAACGAACAGTGGCTCTCCACAGCGCCGCTCGATGTCCTGGCGATCCCGGCGCCGACCGGCGTGCAAGCCGATTACTATCCGTCGGACGACTCGCTCGATGTCCTGTCGGCACTCTTGATGAGGATGGCCGATCGGCTCGACCTTCCAGCACCTGACGCGCGACGCCGAGTGAGCTTGATGGTGCGTTTCGTCATCGGCGCGTTCGCCGCATACGAGCGCGCACAGGAGGCAGGCGCTGCACCTGAACTCGCATCGTTCGAGGCGGAGATTCTGCAACTCGCAAACAGAATGCTCGACCTGTCCCGGCCATAGCCGGGCAGATCGAGCATTCGATTCGTCTACGGGTGGTCAGTCGACCTCCGGGGCCCACTGCACACCGTTGATATGACTTCCGCCATCGACGAACAGGGTATTGCCCGTCAGATAACGAGAATCATCACTCGCCAGGAACGCGGCGACGGTACCGATGTCATCGAGCGGATCACCGATCCGCCCCATCGGATTGGCGGCTTCCTGCGCCGCGGCCATCTGCGGATTCGCCGCGGCGACGCGCTCGTAGGCCGCACTCTTCGCCCCCGGGCAGATCACGTTGCAGCACACGTGCTTCGGCGCCCACTCGCGCGCCGCTGTGCGCGTCATGGTGCGTAGCGCTTCCTTGGCGGTGTTGTAGTACACCGAGTACATGTGGGCATTGACGCCGTTGAGACTGCACATGTTGATCACTCGACCGGTCCCGTGCTCGGCAAGTGCCGGATACGCGCGCTGCATCGCCCAGAATGCCGCCATCACACCCATGTCGAAACCGGCCCGCATGTTCTCTTCGGTGGTCTTCTCGAGCCGTGCGTAGCCCAGCGGGCGCCAGGCATTGTTGACCAGTATGTCGAGCCGTCCGAACTCCGCCGTGGCAGCGTCGACCATCGCGTGCACCTGATCACGATCGGTGACATCGGTGCGCATGACCTTCGCCTGCACACCCCACTCGTCGATGAGCCATTTCGCGGCGCCGGCTCCCGCCGTCTCATCGACGTCGGCAACGATGACGTTCGCGCCCTCACGTGCCAGTGCACCCGCAACACCACGGCCGATACCCATTGCGGCGCCGGTGACGATGGCTACCCGCCCGTCCAACTTCCCCATGGTCGTATGCCCTCTCCCGATGTCGGTGATCTACCCAGGTGACGTCCTCTCAGCGAGGACGAGGAACCGTCTTGTCGATGAAGAGCGCCTCGACGGACACGCACACCGTGCCATCAGCAGTCGCGATCTCACCCACAGTGTTGATCTTGCGACCGTTCTCTTCGACCAGGCGGCCACGAACAGTCAACGGCTCGAACAGTGGGGTCGGGCGGTGGTATCGGACATTGAGCTGCGCAGTGGCACCGCTTCGTCCGGCCCACGCGTTTGCGACACCCAGGGTGTGGTCGATCAGCAACGCGGCGACACCGCCGTGGACGTGTCCGGGAGGGCCCTGGTACGGGAAGGTCAACTCGACGATCCCTTCGACCCACCCGTCCTCGCGGCCGGCAAGAACGAGTGGCGGTGCCAGCGCGTTCTCCGGCCCGGTGACCGGATCGTGCCGGGTGACGCCTTCTCCGTGCCACATGTCGATCAGCCGCTCCTTCACCTCCGGTGCGTGTTCTTCGAGGTGCACGGCAACACTGTCGAGCTCCTCCGCGACCCGCTCGAGATTCGCGTTGGCCCGATCGGTGCGCAGCAGCGCGTCGACCACACGTCGGGCGGCAGCGGTGGCCCGGTCCATCGCGGAATCCTGAGGCGCCGAGGTCAGTACCGTGCCGTCGGGGGCGTTGCCGACTGTGGGATGTGTATCGGGATCGACCTTCATCGGACCTCCATCGTCGCGTGCGTGAGCACCGGCTGCCCGTCGCGCTCGGGGCAGGTTGCCAACAGCGTGAGAGTGTCGCCGTCGCGCCACACCGAGGTCTCGATGGTCTCCCCCGGGTACAGCGATCCGGCGAAGCGCACCGAAAATGACTGCACCCGAGTCGGATCCCCGGCGAGCACCCCGTCGACGACGGCCTTGCACACCACTCCGTAGGAAGCGAGTCCGTGAAGGATCGGCCGATCGAAGCCGGCCATCTTCGCAAACGCCGGGTCGGCGTGCAGGGGGTTCATGTCACCGCTGAGGCGGTATACCAATGCCTGCGCCGTACCGGTCGGGGTCACCAGAATCTGGTCGGCCGCACGTTCCGGCGCCGACGCAGCCGACTCCGGCCCGGAGTCGCCACCGAAACCACCTTCGCCACGTGCCCAGATCTGCATTGCGGAAGTCCACAGCGGACTTCCGTCAGCACCGCGTGCCGACTGTTCGAGGACGATCACGGCAGCCTTACCCTTGTCCCACACATCGGCCACCCGCGACGAGATGGTCGCGGAGCCCGCCGCCGGGATCGGAGCGTGCACAGTCAAGGACTGCCCACCGTGCAGGATCTTGCGCAGGTCGATGTCGATGCCCGGCAGGTTCATCGACGCCGGCCTGGCAGGACCCGCGGAGACCCCCTGCCCTGCAACCATCGCGAAGGTCGGCACCACTTGCAGGTCCTTCTCGTATGCCCAGCGCAGCTCAGCGGAGTCCATCGAGTTGGTCCCGGCACCCAGGCCCAGGTGGTAGAGGATCACATCGCGCTCGGTCCACGCCGCTTCGCGGAGGGTGGGCTCTGCCGACAGCGCGGCATTCACATCAATCGGCATGGGTGATCACTTTCCGGGTTCGGGGTCGCGCGGCAAACCGAGAATCCGCTCACCGATGATGTTGAGCTGGACATTCGTCGTGCCACCGGCGATGGACAGGTTCTGCGAGTTCAGGAACATCTGGGTGTTGGACCAGCGGTCCTGCTCGCCGAGCAGCGACGACGGGCCCGCCCAGTCCATCGCAACCTCCCACACCTGCTGGATGTGCTCGACACCGACGAGTTTCGCGATCGACGACTCGGCGCCGGGTTGCGCGCCGGTGAGCGAGCGCAGCGTGGTGCGTAATCCCATGAGCCCGCCACTCTGGGCGTCACACAGCACCTTGCCCAGGACGGTGAGCTGTTCGTCGTCCAGCCCTCCCGGAATCATCGAGGCGAGAGTCAGGAGCGCCTCGCCACCGGAGCCGAGTGAAGAGTCGACCGACAGGGAGACCCGCTCGTTCGCGAGGGTGGTGCGGGCCAGCTTCCATCCGTCTCCAGGCTCGCCGACCAGGCATTCGTCGGGCACGAACACGTCGTCGAAGAACACCTCGTTGAACAGCGCCTCGCCCGTGATCTCACGCAGCGGACGAATGTCGAGGCCCTTCGTGTTCCTGATGTCGATCAGGAAATAGGACAGGCCCTTGTGCTTGGGTGCATCCGCGTCGGTGCGTGCCAAACAGATACCCCAGTCCGCGACTCGGGCCATCGACGTCCATACCTTCTGACCGTTCAGCTTCCAACCACCGTCCACCTTCACTGCTTTGGTGGACAGCGAGGCGAGGTCGGAGCCGGCACCAGGCTCGGAGAACAACTGGCACCAGGTGATGTCGCCGCGCAACGATCCGGGCAGGAATCGTGCGAGCTGCTCCTCGTTGCCGTGTGCGATCAGAGTGGGGACGACCCAGTTGCCGATGATCATGTCGTGCGGAGTCAGCTCGGCGGTGCGCAATTCCTCGGCGATGACGAGCTGCGTGACGGCATCGGCCGTCTTGCCCCACGGCGCCGGTAGATGCGGCGTGGTGTAACCCTTCTCGGCAAGGTATGCCTTCTGTTCAGCACCTTCGAGAGCCTTCGCCGCCTCGAGTTCCGCACGAACGTCGGCCCGAATCTGCTCGGCCTCCGCCGGTAGATCGATGCTCAGTACGCGGCGAACTCCGTCGAGGGTCAGGGCCGCGACCCGGCGCTTCCACGATGCGGTCGAGCCCGACAGGATCCGCAGCGACTGCGCCCGCCGCATGTAGAGATGCGCGTCGTGTTCCCAGGTGTAGCCGATGCCACCCAGGACCTGGATGCACGTCCTGGTGACCTGGAAACCGGCCTCGAGCGCCGTCGCCGCGGCGACGGCGACGGCGAGCGACGCCTCCTTCTCCGAAACGTCCTCCCCGAGTGCACGGGCCGCGTCCCACGCGGTGACGCGGGACTGCTCGGTCAGACTCAGCATCCGCGCAACGGTGTGCTTGACACCCTGGAACTGGCCGATGACCCGGCCGAACTGCCTGCGGACACGCGCATAGTCGGCGGCTGTGGTGGTCGCCCAGTCGGCGAGACCTGCCGTCTCCGCTGCGAACAGTGTGACTGCGATGTCGACGACGCGCTGCGGATCCAGTGTCAGGACGTCGCCCTCGGCAAGGACCAGTCCATCCACCGAGACCTCGGCGTTGCGTCGCACGACGTCGTAACTGGGCAGGTCGGTCACGTCGAGTCGGTCACGGTCGACGACGACGAACACGAGCCTGCCGTCGTCGTCGGCTGCGAGCAGGAAGACGTCAGCGACCTGGCCGCCGAGGACATAACTCGACGTACCGGACAGTGCGACGTCGTCGCCGTCCCGGACGATCTTCAGGTCGCCGGGCTGCAGGGAGAGGCCGCCGAACAGTGAACCATCGGCCAGGCCTGCGAGCCGGTCGGTACGTCCGCCCCTGTGAAGGACGGCGGACACCACGACGGTCGGCAGGAACGGACCCGGCACCATCGCGCGTCCGAGTTCCTCGACGACGATGGCCGTTTCGAGGAGGCCACACCCTGCGCCGCCGAACTCTTCGGGCAGATGCAGCCCGAGCACGCCGAGTCCGACGAGCGAGGCCCAGTACGGGGGGCGGGCCTCGGCCTTTGCCTCGACCGCTTCACGGATCACTTCGGGCGTGGCGTGACGTGCGGCCCAGCCGCGCACGGAATCGCGGAGGTCGCGATCGTCGTCACTCAATCCAATGGTCATTCACGGGTCCTTCGATAGGAGCAGAAAGTCGGGTCGGCTAGATGCGTTCGATGATGGTCGCGGTGGACAGCGCGCCACCCGCGCACATCGTGACCAGCGCGGTCGAACGGTTGGAGCGCTCGAGCTCGTGGAGGGCACTGGTGATCAACCGCGAGCCGGTGGAGCCGACCGGGTGACCGAGGGCAATCGCACCACCGTTGACGTTGACCTTGCTCATATCCGCGTTGTGCACCTGCGCCCACGAGAGCACGACAGAGGCAAATGCTTCGTTGATCTCGACGATGTCGATGTCCGACAACGACATCCCGGTGCGTTCGAGGACAGCCTGGGTCGACGTGACGGGACCGTCGAGGTGGTAGTACGGGTCCGAGCCGACCAGCGTGGAGGCGAGGATGCGGGCCCGCGGACGCAGACCGGCTTCGCGCGCCTTGTCCTCGCTCATCAGGAGAACTGCGGCCGCGCCGTCGCTTACCTGCGACGAGTTACCGGCAGTGTGAATGCCGTTTTCGATGACCGGTTTCAGACCTGCCAAGCCTTCGGCGGTCGTCTCGCGGAGGCCGCCGTCGCGGGTGACGGTAGCGATCTCGCCGGTGGGCTCGCCTTCCTTCGTGACGACCGGCGCCTCGACCGGAACGATCTCGCGGTCGAACCGGCCCTCGGCCCACGCCTGCGCCGCCCGTCGCTGCGACTCCAGGCCGAATGCGTCGACGTCTTCGCGCTTGATGCCGCGCAACTGTGCGATCCGTTCGGCAGAAGTGAACTGGTCGCCCATGTCGATCGTCCAGTCGTCCGGGTAGGGGTTTCCGGTGCCGGGTGCGTTGGCCTGACCGAGGAACACCCGGCTCATCACCTCGACACCGCAGCCGATTCCGGCGTCGATCTGGCCGGACGCGATCAGACCTGCGACCATGTGCACTGCTTGCTGCGACGAGCTGCACGCACAATCGATGGTGGTCGCTGCGGTCGTGTACGGAAGCCCCGCGTGCAGCCATGCTTGTCGCGTGACGTTGTTGGACTGCTCCCCGGCCTGGGTCACAGCACCGCCGACGAGCTGACCGACCTGTTCGGCCGGCAGGCCGGTCCGCTCCAGGACTCCCTTCTGAGCAGCGCCCAGCAGCACTGCGGGGTGCACCCCGGCAAGCTGGCCGCGGCGACGACCGATCGGCGTCCGTGCTGCTTCGACGATGACAACGTTGTTCATGTCACTCCCTGCTTTTCGGCGATACTGAAATTTATTCTATTTCTGCCGAGAGATGGAGAACCGCATTGTCCCACCGAGCGAGACCACACTGGTCATCAACGCGAATCGATGCGGCCGGGATCCCGCCTCACACGAGTCCTCCGAGCAATCGATCGCATGCGATCCGCAGGTCCGATTCGATCTCGGGGATCGAAGTGCGTCCATTGAGCGCCGACTGCACCAGCCCGAACCACAACGCAACGACGAGCCTGAACACCGTCGCGTCCAGGACCGTCGGCTCTTCGATACCCGCGGCATCGAGAAGCAACCCGTCGAAAAGCCGGTCGATCCTCGCTACATCAGGGATCGTCGCCGCATTCGACATTCCGGCCGACTGGATCATGGCCGTCGCGAGGTGCGGCGTACGCAACAACGCTCGCGTCGCCTGTAGCAATGCGTCACACACCGCCTCGGGAGGTGTCGTTCCACCGACTGCTCGCCTCGAGAGCTGGCTGCCCATGCGGTCGATCTGATCGACCATGACCGCGACGAACAGGTGGGTCTTGGACGGAAAGTAGCGGTAGAGCGTGCCGATTGCGACACCGGCCAGCTTCGCGACCTCCTGCATCTGGACACGTTCGAGCTCTTTCTCCCCGCCGAGCTGGGTGGCCGCCTTCAAGATGCGGCCGTGCCGCGCGCGCTGCTCCATCGAACTCGGTTCGGCCGCGTCACGAACCTCTGAGAGCCTGGGCATTCCTCACCTCTTCCTCTGCCCGGACGGAGCCCGACAGTAGATCCGGCACACACGACACGGACGATTCCGTCCTGGTCAGCAGGATCTGCAACCGCAGGCCTGCCGACTCCCGTACAGCGGGACAGCATCCGCCTGCCGAGTCGGCCGAGCGCAAACTAGAATGAATACTAATTCTGGTTCGGAGCCGCTTCCAAGGAGCCGAACCGATCGAACACGGGAGACATCCATGGGTGAATCTGTCAGCCTCGCCGGACGCGCCGCAGTGGTCACCGGCGCCGGAGCCGGCCTCGGACGCTCCGAGGCCCTCGCGCTTGCCGCCGCCGGTGCCGCCGTCGTCGTCAACGACATGGGCGACGCTGCACACGCAGTCGCGGAGGAGATCGTTGCAGCAGGCGGACAGGCCATCGCCGTGACCGGCGACGTCTCCGACTGGTCGCTCGGTGGCCGCCTCGTCGAGGAATCCGTCAAGGCGTTCGGCTCGTTCGACATCCTCGTCAACAACGCAGGCATCATCCGCGACAAGATGATCTTCAACCTCACAGAATCCGATTGGGACGATGTGATCCGCGTGCATCTCAAGGGTCACGCCGCGACCTCCCACGCTGCTGCGGTCCACTGGCGTGCAGCCAGCAAGGAGACCGGCGGCCCCGTGTACGGCCGCGTCATCAACACCTCGTCGGAAGCCTTCCTGTTCGGCTCCGCCGGACAGCCCAACTACTCGGCCGCCAAGGCCGGCATCACCGCCCTGACACTGTCCACCGCCCAGGGACTCTCCCGCTACGGCGTCACCGCGAACGCGATCTGCCCGCGCGCACGGACCGCTATGACCGCCGAGGCATTCGGCGACGCCGACACTGCGCATGCCGGTCTCGACCCGCTCGCACCCGAGCGCGTCGGAACCCTCGTCTCGTACCTCGCCTCCCCCGCCTCGCACGAGATCAATGGCCAGGTGTTCGTGGTCTACGGCAAGATGGTCGCACTCATGGCATCGCCGAAGGTCGAGAATCGTTTCGACGCAGCAAGTTCCGCGTTCACGGTCGAAGAGCTCGATGAGCAGCTGTCGTCGTACTTCACCGGTCGCGGCAAGTACGAGACGTACGCTGCCTACAGCATCGCGGAACTGGAGAAGGCCGCACTCGCAGTCGACTGATCACCTCACCCGAAGGAGCACGGCATGAGACTTGCAGGGAAGGTCGCGATCGTCACCGGCGGAGCCGGTGGTATCGGTCGCGGTATCGTCCGAGCATTCACCAAGGAGGGCGCTCACGTCCTCTTCGTCGACATCGACGAAGCCAAGGGCGCCGACCTCGAGACCGAACTCGGCGGCGCGGGAAAGTTCATCAGTACAGATATTTCCCAGAAGAACAGCGCCGCAACGATTGTCGATGCTGCAGTCCAAGCATTCGGGAAAGTCGACGTCCTCGTCAACAACGCGCACGTGTCCCGTCAGGCACCACTGCTCGAGACCACGCAGGAGATGTTCGACCTGTCCTTCGGCACGGGCTTCTATCCGACACTCTGGCTCATGCAGGCGGCGCACGCAGAACTCGCCGCGAATCAGGGTTCGGTGATCAACTTCGCGTCCGGAGCCGGCATCGACGGTAACGTCACGCAGGCCTCGTACGCCGCAGCCAAGGAAGCAATCCGCGGGATCAGCCGGGTTGCTGCCAACGAATGGGCCTCCGACAACATCAACGTCAATCTCATCTCGCCGCTGGCCTTGACCGAAGGTGTGCAAGCGTACATCGAGGCCAATCCCGGTGTCGAGGACGTGTTGCTCGCCAAGACGCCGCTGCACCGGTTCGGTGACCCCGAGTCCGACATCGGGCGTGTCGCAGTGTTCCTCGCAAGCGATGACGCGTCGTACATGACCGGTCAAACGCTGATGGTCGACGGCGGCAGCATCAAACTGCGCTGACGCGTGTGCGGCGAAAGGCGTCCGCGGCGGCGGGTAGTCCAACGCACCGAGGCGGACGAGGTCACGAACTCGACAGGGTTCGTGACCTCGTTTTCCGCGGTTCGCAGACTATCGTTGTCTCATGGACCCGCCTGTGACGCGGTACGTCCAGCGCGACGGGCACGCACTGGCGTACCAGATCGTGGGCGAGGGGACGCACCCCGTGGCATGGTTCTTCGAAGACATGATGCACCCGGACCTGATGTGGACCGACCCTCACCTGCACTACAACTTCGAACGCTGCTCCAACTTCGCGCGCTCGCTGTTCTTCCAGCGCCGCGGATTCGGACTGTCCGACCCCGTCGACCACGTCCCGACACTCGAGGAGCAGGCCCACGACGTCCTCGCCGTACTCGACGACGCTGAAGTCGCGCAGGCCACCCTTGTCGGAGCATCCAGCACCTGCGGAGCAGTCGCTCTGGCTGCCGCCCGATGTCCCGACCGGGTTTCCGGACTGATTCTGGCCGAACCCTGGTCCGAGGCCCTGGTCTCCGACGGGGATCCACCTGCGGGGTGGACTACCTCCCAACGAGACCGGTTCGTCGATTGCTATCGCGGTGCGTACGCCCGCTGGGGCCACGGCGACCTCACGTCCCTGGCGCACCCTGCCCTCGATGTTCCGCACAACCGGCGCATCATGGCTCTGCTCGAACGATGTTCGGCCACACCGGCAACCGCACAACAACATCTCGAGTGGGCAATCCGGGCGAATTACGCGTGGGCGTTGCCGTCCATCCAGTGTCCGACGGAAGTGTTGCATCAGCCCGACAGTCTGTTCGCCCGGGCCGCAGTCCGCCGGGTCGCCGAACTCGTCCCCAAGGGCCGGTTCCACGACCTGCCTCCTATCCCCGCCGGCGCGACCCTGGGCGAGGCGCTGATCCCAGTACTCGACCACGTGGAGGAACTCGCCACCGGTTCGATCCGTCCTGTCGACGCGGACCGTTTCCTCGCCACCGTCCTGTTCACCGATGTCGTACGCTCGACCGACCTACTCGCGGAGATCGGCGACCTCGACTTCGCGTCCTTGCTGGCCGCGCACGACAGACTGGTGCGTGTCGAGGTCGAGGCAGGCTCGGGCGCGCTGGTCGGTATCGCGGGCGACGGCACTCTGAGTGTGTTCGACGGACCGGCAGCAGCCATACACTGTGCGCACCGAATCATCCGGAGCACGACGGGTCTCGGGTTGTCGGTCCGATCCGGTGTGCACGTCGGGATGATCACCCGCGCGGGCCCGGAGCTGACCGGGATGACGGTGCACCTCGGAGCCCGCATCGCCGCGTCTGCCGGGCCCGGGCAGGTGCGATGCTCCCAAAGCGTGCGAGATCTCGCGAGCGGCGCCGACATCGATTTCGCCGACCTCGGCAGACATCGGCTGAAGGGCGTCCCTGGCCAGGTTCAGATGTTCACCGCGACGCACCGGACCCGGCCCACACATCCGGCGGTGCCGCCCCGCACGTCCCTTTCCGACCGCGCAGTCCTCACCATGGCCCACCGGGCTCCCGGCATACTTCGTGACCTCGCACGTCTTGCGGGCCGACGCAGCCGATTCTGACAGACCACTCGGGCGGAACTCGGCCCCCGACAGGTGCCGCAGGGGCAGTACTCGGTCGAAACCGGGAGCGCGTCAGGCGCTCTTGTCGCGGCGTTCGCGATCGGGCTTGCGTGGCACGATCGTCGGAAGCACGTTGTCGGTCACGGTTTCTGCGGTGATGACAACCTTCTCGACATCATCGCGGCTCGGGATGTCGTACATCACCGGCAGCAGGACCTCTTCGATGATTGCACGAAGCCCGCGGGCACCGGTACCGCGCAGGATCGCCTGGTCGGCGACGGCCTCGAGTCCGTCCCTGGTGAAATCGAGCTCGACCCCATCCATCTCGAACAGTCGCACGTATTGCTTGACGAGTGCGTTCTTCGGCTCCGACAGAATCTCGACGAGCGAGTCCTTGTCGAGGTTGGTCACCGACGCGACAATCGGCAGGCGACCGATGAATTCGGGTATGAGCCCGAACTTGATCAGGTCTTCCGGCATGACGTCGGCGAAGTGATCGGTGGTGTCGATCTCGGCCTTCGACCGCACCTCGGCGCCGAAACCGATCCCCCGCTTGCCGACTCGATCGGAAACGATCCGCTCGAGACCCGCAAAAGCACCGGCGACGATGAACAGCACATTCGTGGTGTCGATCTGGATGAACTCCTGATGCGGATGCTTGCGGCCGCCCTGCGGTGGCACCGACGCCTGCGTACCCTCGAGGATCTTCAGCAGTGCCTGCTGGACACCCTCGCCCGACACATCGCGAGTGATCGACGGGTTCTCGCTCTTGCGCGCAATCTTGTCGACCTCGTCGATGTAGATGATGCCGGTCTCGGCGCGCTTGACGTCGTAGTCGGCAGCCTGAATCAGTTTGAGGAGGATGTTCTCGACGTCTTCACCGACATATCCGGCCTCCGTGAGAGCGGTGGCATCGGCGATCGCGAACGGCACGTTGAGCATCTTCGCGAGAGTTTGGGCGAGGTAGGTCTTGCCACAGCCGGTGGGCCCGAGCAGAAGAATATTCGACTTGGCGAGTTCGACCGACTCACCGCGTGCATCACGCGTCTTGTCACCGGCCTGGATGCGCTTGTAATGGTTGTAGACGGCCACTGCGAGCGACCGCTTCGCAGAATCCTGGCCGATCACATAATTGTCGAGGAATTCCCGGATCTCGGCCGGCTTGGGCAGTTCGTCGAGCTTGACCTCGCTGGTTTCGGCAAGTTCCTCTTCGATGATCTCGTTGCAGAGGTCGATGCACTCGTCGCAGATGTAGACCCCGGGGCCCGCTATGAGCTTCTTGACCTGCTTCTGGCTCTTTCCGCAGAACGAGCACTTGAGCAGATCCCCGCCGTCACCGATACGTGCCATCTGTCAGGTCCCTACTTCCTCGTGTGCGTGCAACCGATCCCGTGTCCGTCGACGAACGCCGGCCCGGGGAGCGGGCCCTTTGATCGACCGTACCCGGACTTCGGTACGCGGGTCGACAGGTTCTCCGCGTTTCCGGTCATATTTGTGCGCGCCGACAGGGGCGCAGCTCACACCCTGCACAACGGCCCGGCCGAACACACTCAGGGGGTTCGACCGGGCCGGGCGTGACTATGCCTGAGCAGACAACTTGCGGTATTCGAGCACGTTGTCGATCAGACCGTACTCGACCGCCTCGGCTGCCGTGAGGATCTTGTCCCGATCGGTGTCCTTGCGAATCTGTTCGGGATCCTTACCGGTGTGCTTGGCCAGCGTCGTTTCCATCAAGCGGCGCATACGCTCGATCTCTGCGGCCTGGATCTCGAGGTCGGAGACCTGACCCTGGATGCCGCCGGTGGCCGGCTGGTGGATGAGCACGCGGGCGTTCGGCAGCGCAAGGCGCTTACCCGGGGTCCCTGCCGCGAGCAGCACGGCTGCCGCCGAGGCCGCCTGACCGAGGCACACAGTAGTGATGTCGGCGCGGACGTACTGCATGGTGTCGTAGATCGCCATCAGCGACGTGAACGAACCACCGGGCGAATTGATGTACATGGTGATGTCGCGGTCGGGATCGAGCGACTCGAGCACGAGCAGCTGAGCCATGACGTCGTTCGCGGACGCGTCGTCGACCTGGACTCCCAGGAAGATGATGCGCTCTTCGAAGAGCTTGTTGTACGGGTTGGATTCCTTGACGCCGTAGCTCGAGTGCTCGATGAACGACGGGAGGATGTAACGGCTCGCCGGTGAATTCGGGGCCTGGCCGCCGAGCTGGCGCGGATCGAACATGTTGGTCATCGCTTCTCCAAGAAAGTGTGGGACGTGGAGCGGGTCGGGGCCTCGTGGACTAGTTCGACGTGCCGCCGGCCTGCTGGGCCCGCGCGACGACGTGGTCGACGAAGCCGTATTCGAGTGCCTGCTGTGCCGTGAACCAGCGGTCGCGGTCCGAGTCGAGGGTGATCTGCTCGACGGTCTGCCCGGTGTGCTCGGCGATCAGCTCGGCCATCTCACGCTTGGTGTGTGCGAACTGCTCGGCCATGATGGCGATATCGCTGGCAGTACCACCGATACCGGCGGACGGCTGATGCATCATGATCCGCGCGTGCGGCAGAGCGTAACGCTTGCCTTTGGTTCCTGCCGAGAGGAGGAACTGCCCCATCGACGCAGCCAGACCCATCGCAAAGGTCGCCACATCGCACTCCACGAACTTCATCGTGTCGTAGATCGCCATGCCCGAGGTGACCGAACCACCCGGGGAGTTGATGTACAGCGAGATGTCGCGGGTCGGGTCTTCCGCCGACAGCAACAGGATCTGCGCGCAGAGCTTGTTGGCGATGTCGTCGTCGACCTGGGTGCCGAGGAAGATGATGCGCTCGCGGAGCAGGCGTTCGTACACCGAGTCGCTGAGGTTCAGCCCAGCGGTGGCCGAGGTCATCGTCGGACCGATGGATGTCGCCGGATTCTGAGGAGTCACGGGTACCTGCCTTCTCGTCAATCGTGGATTGCTGTCATTGACAGTAACGAAACAGGGCGGCACCGGATGCCCGGTGCCGCCCTTCTTCGCTCAAAGCGGAAAAGATCCGACTACTCGGATGCCTTCTCCTCGGTCGCCTCGGCGTCCTCGGCAGCTGCGTCCGAGTCGGCCTTCGCGCCACCGAAGAGCTCGGAGGTGTCGACGGTCGCGCCGGTGGTGTCGGTGACCTCGACACGGTCGACGACCGTGCCGAGAGCCTTGCCGCGACGAACGTCCGCGAAGATCGCGCCGAGCTGGTTGGCCTGGCTGATCTGCTGGATGAACTGCTCCGGCGGGATGCCGTAGCGCTGCGCCTGGAAGAAGATCCGCTCGGTCAGCTCTTCCTGCTCGACCGTCGTGTTCTCCGACTCGGCAATCGCATCGAGGAGCAGCTGGGTCTTGACGGACCGCTCTGCCGACTCGCGAGCTTCCTTGTCGAACTCTTCGCGGCTCGAACCCTGGGCCTCGAGCAGCTTGTCGAGCTCGGCCTCGTCGTGGTCGAGTTCGTGAATCGCGTCGTGCAGGGCACTGTCGATCTCGGCCTGAACGACTGCCTCGGGCAGCGGCACCTCGACCTTCTCGAGAAGCTCTTCGAGCACCTTGTCGCGGATCTGACCTGCCTGCTCGACCTGCTTGACGCGGCCGACACGCTCACGCAGGTCTGCCTTCAGTTCGTCGAGGGTGTCGAACTCGCTCGCGAGCTGGGCGAACTCGTCGTCCTCAGCGGGAAGCTCGCGTTCCTTGACCGTGTTCACCTTGACGGTGACGACGGCTTCCTTGCCCGCGTACTCACCTGCGACGAGCGTGGAGGTGAACTCCTTCGACCCGCCGGCCTCGAGCCCGACGACAGCTTCGTCGAGGCCCTCGATGAGCTGGCCGGAGCCGACCTCGTGGGACAGACCCTCTGTGGCAGCTTCGGTGACCTCTTCGCCGTCGACAGTGGCCGACAGGTCGATCGACACGAAGTCGCCGTCCTGCACAGCGCGCTCGACACCGGTGAGCGTTCCGAAACGCTGCCGCAGCGACAGCAGCTGCTCCTCGATGTCCTCGTCGGAGATCTCGACGGGATCGACGGTGACCGCGATCTCGGAGAAGTCGGGGAGGGTGACCTCGGGGCGTACGTCGACCTCGGCAGCGAAGACGAGTTCGACGTTGTCCTCGAGCTTCGTGATGTCGATCTCCGGCTGACCGATGGCCTTGACCTCGTTTGTGGTCACTGCCTCGGAGTAGCGCGACTGGATCGCGTCGTTGACAACCTGCTCGAGCACCGCACCGCGACCGACGCGAGCCTCGAGGATCTTGCGCGGGGCCTTGCCGGGACGGAATCCGGGGATCCGCACCTGACCTGCGAGGGACTTGAAGGCGCGGTCGAAATCAGGCTGGAGCTCCTCGAAGGGCACCTCAACGTTGATACGGACTCGCGTCGGGCTCAGCTGCTCGACGGTGCTCTTCACGGACATGACTCCTTCTTGTCGTGCTCTTGTCGGTCGTTCGTTCTCACTACTGAGCGCCCTGACGCTGTTCGATCTGGTCGGGATGACAGGATTCGAACCTGCGACCCTCCGCTCCCAAAGCGGATGCGCTACCAAGCTGCGCCACATCCCGTCGTACCTACTGCTCCCGCCGCGGTGCCGGGGGCCGGACTGAATCCTACGGCCCCCCGATTATGAATTCCAAAGCCGGGTTCGGTACAGTCTCATCCTGCAAGCGGCGAACGCCGGAGAACACCGGAAAACCACCCGGTGAGCACCGACGAAGCCACAGGCACGGGGATGTAGCTCAATGGTAGAGCCCCAGTCTTCCAAACTGGCTACGCGGGTTCGATTCCCGTCATCCCCTCCAGCGAACCGCCCGGATCTCATCGAGATCTCGGGCGGTTCTCGTTTCTGCACCGCCCGGATCACCGTTTCGACTCGATCCCCCGACGCCGACTCGAATCCGAGACCGAACACCCGACTGCTGTGAGAGCGTCGCCAGTGTGAGCGAGACACCCGACCGCACGTCGATGAGGTCCGGCGCGGCGGGGGCCGCCGCCGCCTCGCGGTCGTCCGTTGTCGCTGCAGTACTCCTCGACGCCGTTCCGGAATGGGATCGTGTCACCGCGATGCTCGCGCCCGGAAACCTGGAAGCAGCGGCGTTCCGGCACAGGGTGGTCGAGGTTCCCATCGGACTCGATGTCACTCGTCGCAGTGCTGAGTACGACGATGCACCGTGGCACCTCGACCGGATATCGCTGACGGGCACCGCCGGTTTCCCGGACGTGCTGGCGCTGACGCCCGCCGTCCCCGAGACCATCGAGAGCCCTCGTGCGAGCTGGGGCCTCACGCTCGTGGACGGCCTGACCGGTGGCCAGGCAGCGCTCGTGATCAGCATCGTCCGTCCCGAACGGGGCGGACACGGTGCACCCGGGCAGACCGACCGCGAACACCACGGCTCGGTATGGACGTGGCTGCGCAGCCTGTCGGAACACACTGCGGAAGCAATTCGCTCGTCGACCGAACTTGTCGTGGGCAGCACCACCGACCTGGTGAAGGCAATCGTCACACCGGCGTCGCAACCACTCCCGCACCATGCTCTCCCGACGAGCGGCCCGCACCGACTCCATACCCTCGACATCCCCCGAGGCGAGATGAGAGCCGCAGCGGGGCGCGCCGGTTGCGGACTCGAAAGCGGTGTCGCAGCCGCTGTGCTCCTCGGATATGCGTCGTATCGGCACATCCACGGCTCCGCCGCGGACGATCTGTTCGCCGCGATCCCCGGTGCCGGATCCGAGGAGCCCGCTCAGGTCTGCCTCGGCGGCACCGAGATCGACGACGGACCCGTCGCCTTGATGCAGCGCATCGACCGTGTGACCGCGGGCATGCCCGACGACCCGAGCGCACTTCCCAGCACGCGGATGTTCGGTCACGACGACGTGCTGACCTGCACGGTCCCAGGTTCGGCGACCCCACTGTTCGTAGCGGGCGCCGGCATCGCCCGCTATTACGGTTTCGGCCGCACCCTGGGGTCGGCGATCAACGCAACCCTGATGTCGTACCTGGACATGTGCTGTGTCGGTCTCACTGTCGACCCCGCCGCGGTGCCCGACCACACGGTGTTCGACGAATGCCTGCGCACGGGTCTGCGGACCGTCCTCGACAGCTGACCGAGTCGGTACGCTGGAGCGCAGACCGGAAGACCTCGTCGTAGGGACTCACCGTGGAACTCCTGCTGATATTCGCCGCTGTGGCGGTTGTCGTGTACTTCGTGGCCCGCTCACAGAAATCCACCACTCGCCACGCCGCCGGCAACCTCGATGACGCCAAAGCCGAGGCCCGTCAGGCCATCGAACGGCTCGGAGGCCAGGTCTACAACCTCACCGGTACCGACGACGCGTCCCGTCAGTCACTCGCCGACGCCGCCGAACGCTTCACCGCGGCGGGCTCACAGATCGACCAGGCGCAGTCGCCCGTCCAGGCCCGGCTCGCGAAGCAGACCGCGCTCGAAGGGCTCTACTACATCCGCGCTGCCCGCACCGCGATGGGCATGGATCCCGGTCCGGAGATCCCTACTCTCGACGGACAGAAATCGGCCGGGGCCGTGACCGAGGAACGGCAGGTCGAGTTCGAGGGCCGTCAGGTCGCTGCGTCGCCGTCCCCGTCCGCGCGCACACCGAACTACTTTCCAGGGGGCCGAGTCGCGGGCCGTCCGGTCCCGGCAGGGTGGTACTCGGAGCCATGGTGGAAACCTGCGCTCGTCGCGGGCGCGTGGGGAGTCGGGTCGATGCTGCTGTTCTCATCGTTGTTCGCAGGCATGGCCGGTGTGCCGTACGACGCACAGGCATTCGAGAGCGGTGCAGCGGACGGCACGGGCGGTGCCCCGGATGAGGTCGGAGGCAACGACGATCTCGGCGGTGGCGACGGCAGCAGCGGGTTCGACGGTGACAGTGGCTTCGACGGCGGGGGCTTCGACGGCGGGTTCGAGTTCGGTGGGTTCGACTTCTGATGTCGACGAACTCGTCTCAGTCGGACTGACAGACCGGACACCAGAACAGATTCCGCGCGCCCATCACCTTGTGGAGTACCGGCGTGCCGCAGACTCGGCACGGCTCGCCGGTCCGTCGGTACACATAGGTACGGGGCCGATCCTTCGCATAGGCCGGCGCGCCCTGATCGTGTTCGACGCGCACGACATGCATGCGGCCCCTCGCCATTCCCACCTGCATCAACTCGACCAGATCAGCCCAGAGTGCATCGAATTCGGCGTGTGAGAGGTTCTTTCCCGGTCTCTCGGGATGGATGCCGTGCCGGAACAACACCTCGGCCCGGTACACATTGCCGACCCCTGCGATCACCGATTGGTCCATGAGCAGACCACCGATCGGACTGCGGGAACGGCTGATCCTCGCCCACGCCCGCTCCGGTTCGGCATCGGCGCGCAGCGGGTCGGGACCGAGACGCGCTTCGATGGCGTCGACCTCGCCCTCGGTGAGCACCTCACACGCAGCCGGGCCGCGCAGATCACTACCGTGCCCGGATCCGACCATCCGCATCCGAACCTGACCCACAGGCTCTCCGAGCGGAAGCTCGGAGTCGGTGAATGCGCCGTAGATGCCGAGGTGCACGTGCACCGTGAGCGCGCCTTCGTAGTGGTGGAAAAGGTGCTTTCCCCACGCATCCGCGTGGGTGAGCACGCGGCCGCTCACGGTGGCCGCGCCGTCCTCGAAACGTCCCTGAGGACTCGATACCCGCACCGGCGCACCCGCATACCACTGGTGGTGCAACCGGGCGAGCCGGTGCAGGATGTGTCCTTCGGGCACCGGTCAGTTCGCGCCCGGCACCGCAGGGGCATCCCCGGAGGTCTCGTATGCCGCGAGAATATCGATGCGACGCTGGTGGCGTTCCTCGTTCGACCACTCCGTCGACAGGAAGGCGTCGACGATCGCGAGCGTCTCCTCGAGCGAGTGCATCCGGCCGCCGATACCGATCAGCTGGGCATTGTTGTGCTCACGGGCGAGCTTCGCCGTCTCGACGCTCCAAGCGAGCGCGCAGCGCGCACCGGGGACCTTGTTCGCGGCGATCTGCTCGCCGTTGCCGCTGCCTCCGAGGACGAGGCCGAGGCTGCCCGGGTCCGCAACGGTGCGGCGTGCGGCCTCGATGCAGAACGCCGGGTAGTCGTCGAGTGCGTCGTATTCGAAGGCACCGCAATCGACGGCTTCGTGACCGTTCGCCGTCAGGTGCTCGATGATCTGATTCTTCCGTTCGAAACCGGCATGGTCGGCTCCCAGGTAAACGCGCATGGGCAGAGTCTAGCCAGGAGTCTTCGGCGGACTTGAATCGCTGGCATCACCCGGGGACTGAGGTTTCCCTCACCTAACCCGACCCGTTAAGTTGAGCGAATGTTCACATCACAAGGACGATCGACACGCGTCCTCCTGGTCGCGGCCGCTGCCGCGACAGCAGTTCTCATGTCGGCCTGCGCCTCGACCTCGTCGGACGAGGCAGCACCCTCAGACGAGTCCTACACCGTGGAGCACGCCATGGGTGAGACGACGATCGAAGGCACTCCCGAGCGCATAGTCGTCATCGACTCCCCGCACCTCGACGCCCTCGGCATCACGCCGGTCGGCGCCACCGAATCAGGTGCCGCGACCGGCGTTCCCGCGTACCTCGCCGATGACCTTGCGGGCATCGAGATCGTCGGCTCGACGATGGAGCCCGATCTCGAGGCCATCGCAAGCCTGAACCGTTGCCTTCTGGTGAGCAAACGTGAGCACGCTCTGGGTGCTTCTTCATCAGGCAGCCTCACCTTCCGATGAGACAGTCCCGGTCTCACCCAGCAACTGCTGGTGCCGGGTTGACGCTTCATCGCCTGCAGCGTTGACCACTCCCGTAGTCGCGGACTCCCGCGTGGCTCCACGTCCGTCCCCACCCGAATCGGTGGCGGCCGGGCTACTCCCGGTACCGGTCCCCGTTGCACCCATGCGCTGAGTCTCGCCGAGGCGGGCGAGGTTGATCGCGGCATTACGATCACGATCGATCGTCAGGCCGCAGTGGTCACACACATACATCCGGTCCGCGAGAGCCAGGTTTGGTTTTCGCCTGCCACACCCCGAACACAATTTACTGGAGGGAAAGTACCGGCCGGCCTCCACCAACACCGAGCCGTACCAGCGGGTCTTGTACGACAACATCCGGCGGATCTGCGCCAACGCCGCGTCGGACAGCGCCAGGTTCAGGCCCTTCTTCCGGCTACCACCTGCCGACCGCATCCCCGACGCGTTCAATGTTTCCACCGCGATCACCCGATGCCGCTGCGCCAGGGCGGTGGTGGCCTTGTGCACCACGTCGCGGCGCACCGCCGCGGCGTGGGCGTGGATACGCCCGATCCGGCGTTGCTGTGTGATCCAGCGTTTCGACGGCCGCCGTTTCGTTTTGGTCGACGGGTCGTACGGGCCGATCTGGCGCGCGGCTCTGCGCTGCAAGGCCCGCAGCCGGGCTTGGGCTGCGGTCAGGGACTTCGGTGCCGGAACCCGGTCGAGTTCGCGTCCGTCCGGCGTCGCGACAACGATCAGGGAATCGGCCTTGACGCCGACGTCGACACCGACCACCGGCTCACCGGCCCCGATGTGACCGGGTACCGCGACCGCGCGCTGCACCAACACCTGAAAGGCGACGTGCCACCGACCGGCCGAATCCTCACTCAGGGTGGCGGACAGTATCCGGGCGGTGCCCGCCTCGAGGCGGCGGGCCAGTTTCCGGGTGGACTCGCAGGTGTGGATCCGCCCCAACCTCGGGAGGGTGACATGGCGTCGGTCGGTCTCGACACGGATCGTTCCGGTGGTGAACCGCACCGACCGGCGGGACTTCGCGGTCTTGAATTTCGGGAACCCGATGGTTTTCCCGGCCCGCGTACCTTTGCGGGACGTCGACCACGCGTCCAATCCCCGAGCGAGCGCGTCCAACCCGGAGTTGTAGGCCTCTTTGGAGTTCTCGGCCCACCACGGCGCCACCTCGTGCTTGCGGGCGTTCCACTGCTTGCGCAACGCAGGCAGTGACCATCCCAATGCGGGTGTCAACTCGTCGTCGGTGAGACCGTAGGTGCGTTCGGCCTGCCGCTGGTTCATGACCGCTTTCACGGCGGCGAGCATCGTGTTGTGCGCCTTACGGGCCCCGCCCGCGTGCGAGCGGAATGCCCGCACCTGGGTGGGTGTGGGGTCGAGAGCGAACTGGTAGGCCTGCGCGGTCCAGCCGTCCGGGATTTCGAAGCGCGCCATCACGCGACCTGCGGTTCGGGTATGTCCTGTGGGGTGGCAGTGACCGCCCGCATCGCACGAGTGCGCGCACGGCTGTGGCGGTAGAGGCGGGGACACCTCGAGGTCGGATCCTCGATGAGGTCCCGCACCGGATCGTGTTGCTGGCCATGGTCGCCCGCCACGATCCTGCAGCCCTGCGCCGGCAGGGCCGCCGTTGGGTGCAGGGCTCCGAGCCGGACCGGACGGTTGCGGTACGTCACGAGGATCATGCTCGCAGAGGGGTCCGACATGTAGCCTGTGGGTGCGCCCATTCGGTCGGCTTCACACACCTTGTGAACACATTCGATCATGTTTGTTCACATTTGCTCACAGAATGTCGAGCAGTTCGTAACCCCGATCTCATCATCGGCGCGCAGGTGCGACACGAGGCGCTCTACGAGCAGCTCTCGGCGATCGCGCCGACGGTCTTCTCCGTGAACTCTGGAACCGACTGGGAGGAGCAGGCCCGCATCACCGCCGCCGCGGTAGGCGAGACGGATCGGATGGAAACGTTGCTCACCGGGGTCGAGGAACGTGCCGCACAGATCGGCGACGAGATCGGTGCCGAAGGACAGACCGCCTCGATGGTGCGGTTCCGGCCGGACAACTTCCGTCTGTACGGTCCCGACACCTTCTCCGGCACGATCCTCACCCAAGTCGGCTACGACCTCGGCGCAGACCGCGCGTGGAACGAGTACTCGATGCTCGAACTCAGCCCCGAGAACTACACCGAGATCCCCGAGAACTACACCGAGATCGACGGCGAGGTCGTCTTCTTCACCAACCCCGGAGGCGATCCGGCCGCAACCACGATGGCAGCGGTGACCGGGCTCTGGGGCGCACAGCCCGGTGTCGCGGCAGGAAACGTCCACGAATTCGAGGACGAGACCTGGATGGTCGGCATCGGCGTGGTGGGTGCGAACACCATCCTCGACGACCTCGAGGCCACACTCGGCTGATTCCACCTCCACCAGGACTACGGTGCCCCTCCTGCTCGTGCGAGCAGGAGGGGCACCGTAGTCATAGCCGGATGATCAGTCGAACGACGGATCTTCGTCGCGGCTGCGCTTGAGCTCGAAGAAGTGCGGGTACGACGCGAGCGCAACCACTCCGTCCCACACCTTGCCCGCGTCTTCACCACGCGGGATCTTCGACAACACCGGCCCGAAGAACGCAACACCGTTGACGTGGATCGTGGGGGTACCCACGTCAGGGCCCACCGCATCCATCCCCTTCGCGTGACTTGCGCGTAGCGCCTCGTCATAGTCCTGGCTGTCGGCGGCCTGCGCAAGGACAGGGTCGAGGTCCAGCTCTGCAAGGGCACCGGCGACGACGTCGGTGAAGTCCTTGTTTCCCTCGTTGTGGATGCGGGTGCCCATTGCGGTATAGAGACCCTCGAGAATCTCGTCGCCATACTTCTGAGATGCGGCGATCGCCACACGCACTGGCCCCCACGCCGTCTTCATCATCTCGGCGTAGTCGTCGGGCAGCTCACGGCCTTCGTTGAGGACGGCGAGGCTCATCACATGGAAGCGTGCTTCGATATCGCGGACCTTGGTGACTTCGAGAATCCACCGCGAGGTGATCCAGCACCACGGGCAAAGCGGGTCGAACCAGAAGTCGGCGGTGTCCTTACCGGCGGCACCGGTTGTCTGGTTGCTCAAGACGGTCTCCTCACACGGATCGGTTTGCAGAGGGTGCAACACAGTCCCGCGGGGCATTCTTCCCGATCTTCGCCGCAGTCACGCGCGGTCCCCGTACCGTCGGACACGAAGACCCGGGACGTAGCGCATCGAGCGACGTAGCGCCATCGCGTACGGACAAGCGAACGAGAGGTCATGCGATGTCTGGTGAGAAGACCTTCGTGATCGTCGGTGCCGGACTCGCCGGCGCAAAGGTGGCGGAGGAACTGCGTGCACGCGATTTTCCGGGCCGGGTCGTACTGATCGGCGCCGAGGAGCATCTGCCGTACGAGCGACCGCCGCTGTCGAAGGAGTACTTCGCCGGCGCCAAGAGACTTCTCGACTTCACCGTGCAGCGCGGCGACTGGTACCGGGACCACCGTGTCGACCTTCGTCTCGGGACGACGGTCACCGCGATCGACCCCGCCGCGCACACGGTGTCGTTGCCGGACGGCTCGACGGTCCACTACGACAAGCTGGCACTCGCGACCGGATCGCGACCCCGGCGCCTCCCACTGCCCGGCGCCGATGCGCCGGGAGTTCACGTCCTGCGCACCGTCGGGGAAGCCGACGAACTCCTCGCCGCGATCCGCCGCGACGATGGCACTGCCGCTCGTCTGGCGATCATCGGGGCCGGGTGGATCGGTCTCGAGATCGCGGCGGGCGCACGAGGCCGCGGCGCTGAGGTCACGGTGATCGAGTCGGCGCACACTCCTCTGTCCGCGACGCTGGGCCAGGAAATGGGCGCGGTGTTCGCCGACCTGCACCGGTCCCATGGCGTGGACCTGCGGCTCGGGGCTTCCGTGGCCGAGATCGCCGTCGCGGGCGGCCGCGCCACCGGTGTCGTTCTCGCTGACGGTACAACGGTGGGAGCCGACGCGGTGCTCGTCGCTGTCGGCGCAGCACCGAATGTCGAACTCCCCCGGGAGGCCGGTCTCGACGTCGACACCGGAGTGCTCGTCGACGCATCACTGGTCACAAGCGATCCCGACATCGTTGCGGTCGGCGACATCGCGGCGGCCGAGCATCCCACACTCGGGTGCCGTGTCCGGGTGGAGCACTGGGCCAACGCGCTCAATCAGCCTGCAGTGGCCGCGGCCACGATGCTCGGAATCGACGCCTCCTACGACCGGCTGCCCTACTTCTTCACCGACCAGTACGACCTCGGGATGGAATACGTGGGGCTCGCCCCATCCGACGCGCACGTGGTCACCCGAGGAGACGTGGCGGAACACGAATTCCTCGCGTTCTGGCTCGACGACGACAACACGGTGAGGGCAGGCATGAACGTGAACATCTGGGACGCGGGCGACGACATCCGCGCACTCATCGCGTCGGGTTCGCGCGTCGACCCCGTCCGTCTCGCCGACGCGAACGTGCCGTTGGCGGACGTCGCCACCTGAACGCGGCCCCACCATGATGGGATGGATCCCGACCGACATCCCGTCGTGAGAAGGAGTTCTCCTGTGGCACCACCGAACCTGACCCGTGAGCAGGCCGCCGAGCGGGCAGCGGTCCTGCGCGTCGACAACTACACCGTCGTCCTCGACCTCACCGATGGGTCCGGAGGGCCGGGAGCCACCACTTTCCGCTCCGTCACCACGGTGACGTTCGATGCGACGGAGGGTGCGTCGACCTTCATCGATCTGATCGCACAGACCGTGCATTCGGCGACACTCAACGGCTCCCCCGTGAATATGGCCGGATACAGCGAGGACACCGGCATCGCGTTGTCCGGACTCGCCGCGCGCAACGAACTCGTGGTCGACGCAGACTGCATGTACACGAACACCGGCGAGGGTCTTCACCGATTCGTCGACCCGACCGACGACGCGGTGTACCTGTACTCGCAGTTCGAGACGGCCGACGCCAAGCGGATGTTCGCGTGCTTCGACCAGCCCGACCTGAAGGCCACCTTCACTCTGTCCGTGACCGCGCCCTCGGACTGGAAGGTGATCTCGAACTCCGAGACCGTGCAGACCACCGCGGCGTCGCCCGGTCAGCACCTCTTCCGAACCACGCCGCGGATGAGCACCTACCTCGTCGCGCTCATCGCGGGCCCGTACGCCGAGTGGACCGACACCTACACCGACGAGCACGGCACGATCCCTCTCGGCCTCTACTGCCGCGCGTCCCTGGCCGAGTTCATGGACGCCGAGCGCCTGTTCACGGAGACCAAACAGGGGTTCGGCTTCTATCACGAGAACTTCGGCATGCCGTACGCCTTCGGCAAGTACGACCAGCTGTTCGTGCCGGAGTTCAATGCCGGCGCAATGGAGAACGCCGGCGCCGTGACGTTCCTCGAGGACTACGTCTTCCGCTCCAAGGTCACCCGCTACTCCTACGAGCGACGCGCCGAAACCATCCTGCACGAGATGGCACACATGTGGTTCGGCGATCTGGTCACGATGCGCTGGTGGGACGACCTGTGGCTCAACGAGTCCTTCGCGACGTTCGCATCCGTCCTCTCGCAGGCCTCGGCAACCGAATACACCAACGCGTGGACGACGTTCGCCAACGTCGAGAAGTCGTGGGCATACCGGCAGGATCAGCTGCCGTCCACTCACCCGATCGCCGCGGACATCCCCGATCTCGCCGCCGTCGAGGTCAACTTCGACGGCATCACCTACGCGAAGGGCGCCTCGGTCCTCAAGCAGCTCGTCGCCTATGTCGGGCAGGAGCCGTTCCTCGAAGGCCTGCGCGCATACTTCCGCGACCACGCCTTCGGCAACGCCACCTTCGACGATCTGCTGGCCGCGCTGGAGAAGTCCTCGGGCCGCGACCTGTCGGGGTGGGGTGCCCAGTGGCTCAAGACGACGGGTCTGAACATTCTGCGCCCCGACTTCGAGCTCGACGCCGACGGCAAGTTCACGCGTTTCGCAGTCGTGCAGGAGGGCGCGCAGCCCGGAGCCGGTGAGTTCCGCGTGCATCGCCTCGCCATCGGTGTCTACGACGACAACGGTTCGGGCACACTCGTGCGCACCCACCGCGTCGAGGTCGACGTCGACGCAGCCGAGCGCACCGACATCCCCGAACTCGTCGGCGTGGATCGCGGCAAGTTCGTGCTCGTCAACGACGACGATCTGACCTACTGCTCGGTCCGGCTGGACGACGACTCGCTCGGTACCGTGATCGAACGCGTCGGCGACATCGCCGAGTCGCTACCGCGCACGCTGGTGTGGTCGGCGGCGTGGGAGATGACCCGGCAGGCCGAACTCAAAGCGCGCGATTTCGTTGCACTGGTACAGCGCGGCATCGCCGCAGAGACCGAGGTGGGTGTCGTGCAACGCCTGCTGATGCAGGCGCACACGGCAGTCGGCAGCTACGCCGACCCCGCATGGGCCGACGCCTCGGGTTGGAGCGACTACGCGAACCGGCTACTCGAGCTGGCACGTGAAGCGGAGCCGGGATCGGACCATCAGCTCGCCTTCGTCAACGCCCTGTCCACAGCTCGGCTCTCACCGTGGCACACCGAAGTGTTCGAAGAGCTGCTCGGCGGTGATCCGGCGAAGGTCGGACTGCCCGGCCTGGTTGTCGACACCGATCTGCGGTGGCGTCTCGTGCAGGCGCTCGCAGCCGCAGGTGAAGTCGACGCAGAGGGAGTGGAGTCGCCGTTCATCGACGCGGAAGCCGAGCGCGACCCGACCGCGGCCGGTGCCCGGCAGGCAGCGGCGGCACGTGCGGCGCGTCCGCAGGAAGAGGTCAAAGCCCAGGTCTGGCGGACAGTGGTCGGCGACGATACCGTTCCGAACATCACTGCCCGTTCGATCATCGGCGGTTTCGCGCCTGCCGGTCAGTCGGAGCTGCTCGAGCCCTACGTGGAGCGGTATTTCGCGGAGGTGCCCGATGTGTGGGAGCGCCGGTCCAGTGAGGTCGCGCAGACCGTCGTCGTGGGCCTGTATCCGTCCTGGTCGATCAGCGAGGCCTCGGTCGCTGCGGCCGACGAATTCCTTGCCGGTGATCGTCCTCCTGCGCTGCGCCGATTGATCACCGAGGGGCGCGCCGGGATCGTGCGGTCGCTGCGGGCACAGGCGTTCGACGCGTCCTGACATAGAACGCATACGGCCCGATGTCACCTTCGGTCACTCGAAGTGACCGAAGGTGACATCGGGCCGAAGCGGGTCCTACGGGGCGATGATCGCGTTGGCGATCACGCGAACGGCGCTGATGATGCCGTCGATGAGCTGTCCCTGACCGAACGGTCCGATCGCTGCGGTCACGCCGAGCTGAGCGATCCGGTCGGTGACCTGGGCGGCATCGCGTCCACTACGGACCTCGACGGTCTTCTGATTCGGGTACACCGCGATGAGCACCGAGTTCTCCGCCTCGGGCGTCGACGGGAAGATCGTGTCAGTGGCTGCAGCCGGGTCCGAGGCATCGGCGATGTATACGTTGAAGCGCACACCGGTGGCTCGGATCGCAGACGTGAGCGTGTCGTCGAGGGCGATCATCTCGTCGTCCTTGAACGGCGGGCCCGCGAACTCGATGCCGTCGGCACGAGCTTCGGAGATTCGGCCGCTCGGAGTCAGCGCCGCGGCATGCGGCAGGGGCGCGTCGCTGCGCGCCGGGGCATGAATCACGTCACCACTTGCCACTTGCGGTACCTCCGATCAGCTCTGCCGGTGCACCGGCTACGTGTCCGTGATGCGCGTGCCGACCGTGCTCGGTCACCTCGTCGGCGGCGGTCCACAGCAGTGCACTGTGGTTCCATTCGTCGCCGAGCTTGTACGGATGGTCGGACGCGGCCGGGCCGGGCTTGCGGGGCGCGGTCCAGGAGATAGCCCCGAAGACCAGAACGATCAGCAGCGGAATGCCGACGAATATCAGCGTTGTCTCGAGAATGCTCACACGGAGAAGGTATCCCAGGTGGCTGCGAAAGACCTCACATGCCCCGGATTTGGTCCCGACGAGAGGGCACTTGCCCGGCCTCGCCGATCAGGCAGCACCCTCGCCGAGGTATGGAAGCCAGGTCGGATGCAGGTCCTGCAACGTGGCCAGCAGGCGCCAGTGTCTGCCTTTCGGCGGAACCAGCGACGCACGCAACGTCCATCCGAGTTCGCTCAGTAGCTTGTCGGCCTTCTTGTGGTTGCAGGGCGCACAGCATGCAACGCAGTTCTCCCAGGCATGCGCACCACCGCGGCTGCGGGGAACCACATGATCGATCGTCTCGGCCTTGGATCCGCAATATGCACAGCGATTGCCGTCGCGGTGCATGAGCGCGGCCCGGGTCATAGGCACCCGAGCGTGATAGGGCACCCGGACGTAAGTGCGCAACCGGATCACCGACGGCAGCTGCACCGACCATTCGGCCGATCGGACCATCGGCGCGAGCGGGTCGTCGTGCACGGTGTCGGCCTTACCGCCGGCCATGAGAACAACGGCACGTCGTGCAGGCAGCGCCGTGAGCGGCTCGTAGGTGGCGTTGAGCAGCAGCACTCGACGTTTCACCCAGTCCGGCAGTCCGACGTCGTCGCGTACCACATGCAATGTGGTGGCCCCCGGCGTCCCGATCGGGACGTCCGCGGGCGGGAGTTGTCGATGTGCTGTGCTGCCGTGCTTCATACGACCTCCGGAAGACTGGAAACAGTGCACCACGGATACCTCCGAATCGCACCCGATTTCCGCGGACGAATCAAGGACTGTCCGATGAACATCCTGTGTTACGGGTACCGGCGGGTAAGCGACCCCGTACGGGCGCACCCGTGCCCGTACGGGCACAATGGCCGGTGAGAGGGAGGTAAGCAGAAAACGATGACCGACCAGCAGACCTTCTACGACGAAATCGGCGGCGCCGACACTTTCCGCAAGATCGTCGCGCGCTTCTACGAAGAGGTGGCGAAGGACGAGATCGTCCGGCCCCTCTACCCCGAGGAAGATCTCGGCCCGGCGGAGCGCCGCATGCGGATGTTCCTCGAGCAGTACTGGGGTGGTCCACGCACTTATTCGGACGAGCGCGGTCACCCGCGACTGCGGATGCGCCATCATCCGTTCAAGATCGGCCCCCTCGAGCGCGACGCCTGGTTGCGATGCATGCACACCGCGATCGCCTCGATCGACGATCGGACCCTCGACTCCGCGCATCGTCGGCAACTGGTCGACTACATCGATATGGCGGCGGATTCACTGATGAACTCGCCGGTGTGATCGGCCGAGGTCTCGCTCCGGACTTTCGTCAGAGAACGGTCAGACCGAGACCTCCGCTTCTGCGCAGGTAGACCGATCCGTAGCGGGCGTCGAGGCGGATCCAGGTGTTCGAGGCCCGCACCCGTACCACCTCGTCGGCGGCGATTCCGTCAGCGGCCATCGGGTCACGGCCGGTGGTGGGCACGAACCCCATTGCCCCGAGCGCGAACACCATCCGCATGGGCACACCGACGACGGTCTCACCGCCGCTGACCTCGAGCACCTCCTGCGCCAGCAGCGACGCAGGCGGCCCCTGTGCACCCGCGTCCCGTGTCAGCGCGACTCCCTGCTGGGCGAGTTCGACGAGAACCCGGGCCGGAACATCGTCGACATGTGCAAATCCCTCGTCCGGCGGCAGTGCTCCGCGCCACGCGGAGTCCATCGCCCATCCCGGATCGATCGCCTTCGCGGCTCCCACGGACGCGGTGAGTGCGGTGCGCAGCGAATCAGCGGCGACACAGAGGTCTGCGGGGTGGACGGTTCCTCGCACGAGCCGAGCCGCGAGCACATCGAATCCTGTCTGGATCCACGCGCTGAGCACGTCGTCGCCACGACGCCGCAACCTCACGACCGCGGCCTCGTCGAGACGCAGTGCGCGGGTGAGGAAGGCGGCGAGATCGGTGCGGTCGCTCTCGCCGGCGAGTGCGACCGCCCGCTCTCCGAAACTCGACGTGAGGTCAGTCACGTTTCCACCGAAGCAGGTAGGCACGTTCCTCGTCGGTGAGCCGACGGAGTTTCTGCCCGTCGATGTCGAATGCGGCGATCTGGGTGGACGCGACGATCGAGGGTGTCGAGTCGGCGGGCGCACCGCCTGGTCGTACCTCGTAACCGATCGTGAAGTCGACGGCGCGCACCTTTTCGGTCCACATCATGACGTCGAGGGGGCCGTCGTCGTGTCGCAGCTGTCTGCGATAGCGCACGTGGAGGTCGGCGATCACGGCGCCCTCGCGCAAGCTCTGGGTGGGTCGCCCGTCGGCGAACAGCCACGGTATGCGGGCTTCTTCGAGCAGAGTCACCATCCGTGCGTGGTTGATGTGCTGGAAGACGTCCATGTCGGACCACCGCACGGTCACTTCCGTGTGGAATCCGAACTGCTGGCCCGCATCACTCACGCGTCTACCTCCGATCGGGTGCGCCGGTGCGCACCATGCTCCTGATCTGCCGTGCGGCCACCGACAGGGTGGCCAGGTCCAGACTCCCAGATGCGAAGATCTCGTCGAGTGCCGACCTCGCGCGCACGAGTCGCGAGCCATTCGACATCTCCCAGTCCTCGATCATCTCCGGGCAGGTCTCCCCCGGCTCTGCCCCGGCGAGGACATCGAGGACGAGGGTGCGCAACGATCCGTACAGTTCGTCGCGCAGCGCGAGTCGTGCAAGGGAATGCCACCGGTCGCCGCGAGCGAGTTCCGTGACCGCCGACAGGAGCCGGTCGATGCCGAGGTGCGCATCCATCGCGTAGTACAGCTCGGCGACCTCGTCCTCCTCCCGTTCGACGATATCCGCGATGTCGATGACGTCGAGAATCGGGAATTGGTCGAGTAGGCGGTACACCATCGCGACCAGCTCCGGCGGCACCTCGCGCGACAGGATTCGCCGCGTCCGTTCCTCCAGATCCTGTACGTGGTGCCCGCGCATCCAATCCCCCACCATCGGTGCAAGATTCGCGAACAACTGCCGGTAACGGCTGATCTCTGCTCCCACCGCCAGCGGCTGGGGCCGATTCGACAAGAGCCACCGCGATGCACGGTCGAGGACACGACGGGATTCGAGCAGCAACTCGTCTGCCAGCTCGGTGGGCAGGCCGGCGGAGCGGATCCGGTTCCAGATCCCACGCAGGCCGAAGATCTCGGTGACCGCGGCGAACGCTCGGACGGCGTCGGTGCGCGAGGCCCCCGTCTCTTCACAGAGACGGAAGACGAAGGACACACCGCCGTTGTCGACGGTGTCGTTGGCGAGAATCGTCGCGACGATCTGTCTGCGGAGTGGATGTGCCTTGATACCCGTACGGAACTTCGTGCGGAGTGCGGGCGGAAAGTAGTCGGGTAACCGGGTCGCGAATGTGTCGCTGTCGGGCAGGTCGGTGTCGAGCAGGTCATCGACGAGGGAAAGTTTGACGTGGGCGAGCAATTGCGAGAGTTCCGGTGAGCTCAGTCCTTCTCCGTCGGAGCGACGCTGTTCGATCTCGGTGTCGTCCGGGAGTGCGTCGAGGACACGGTCGATTCGCCGTTCCTTCTCCAGTTCGGCGATGAGCCGCTGATGGACACCGAGCAACGCGGGTGCCGATGCTCGTTCCAGGCCGAGGACACCGTTCTGGTCGATGTTGTCCTCGAGCACGAGTTCGGCGACATCGTCTGTCATCGAGGCGAGCAGCGGGTTACGTTCCGCGAGGTCGAGGTCGCCGGAGGTGACCATCGAGTCGAGCAGGATCTTGATGTTGACTTCGTGGTCGGAGCAGTCGACACCGGCGGAGTTGTCGATAGCATCGGTGTTGATCTTTCCGCCGTTGCGCGCGTATTCGATCCGCCCGAGCTGCGTGACGCCGAGGTTTCCTCCCTCTCCGATCACCCGGACACGCAGATCCGCGCCGTCCACGCGAACCGTGTCGTTGCCTTTGTCACCGACGTCGGCGTGCGATTCGGTTCTCGCCTTGATGTAGGTACCGATACCCCCGTTCCACAACAGATCCACGGGTGAACGCAGGATCGCGCGGATCAGTTCGGATGGGGTGAGTTCCGTGACGTGACCGGGCAATCCCAGCGCCGCGCGAGCCTGTTCGCTGATCGGAATCGATTTGCGGGTGCGCTCCCACACTCCCCCTCCGGTTCCGATCAGGGCCGGGTTGTAGTCGGCCCAGGACGAGCGCGGCATCTCGAAAAGCCTGCTGCGTTCGGCGAACGAGGGCTCCGCCCGGGGGTTCGGGTCGAGGAAGATGTGGCGATGATCGAACGCGGCGACCAGCCGGATGTGTTTGCTGAGCAGCATCCCGTTGCCGAACACATCGCCGCTCATGTCGCCGACTCCGACCGCGGTGAAGTCCTGGCTCTGGGTGTCCACTCCGAGTTCACGGAAGTGCCGCTTGACGCTCTCCCATGCACCGCGCGCGGTGATCCCCATCTCCTTGTGGTCGTACCCGGCCGACCCTCCCGATGCGAATGCGTCGCCGAGCCAGTACCCGTATTCGGCGGCAACCGAGTTGGCGAGATCCGAGAAGGTCGCGGTGCCCTTGTCCGCGGCGACCACCAGATAGGTGTCGTCGTCGTCGTGTCGCACCACTCGCCGCGGCGGAGTCGCGGTGCCACTCGTGCGGTCGAGGTTGTCGGTGAGGTCGAGCAGTGCGGCGATGAATCGCCGGTAGCAGGCTTCGCCGGCAGCGCGTGCCGACTGCCGGTCCGTGGCCACATCGCCGGTGGGTGCCGGTGGACGCTTGACGACGAACCCGCCTTTCGCACCGACCGGGACGATCACCGCGTTCTTCACCGCCTGCGCTTTCACGAGGCCGAGGATCTCGGTGCGGAAATCTTCGTGGCGATCCGACCAGCGGAGGCCGCCGCGCGCGACAGCGCCGAATCGCATGTGCACACCCTCGACATCCGGGGAGTACACGAATACCTCGAACTTCGGCCGAGGCTCCGGGAGTTCCGAGATGCCGCTGGGGTCGAACTTGAACGCCAAAGTCCGGCCGCGCGCCTCGTCGTCCGTCTCCGGCACGAAGAAGTTGGTCCGCAATGTGGATCGGATCAACGACAGCACCGCCCGCAGGATGCGATCGGCCACGAGTGCGGTGACCGCGTCGATCTTCTCGAGCAGTTCGTCGGTGATCGTCTGTTCGCGCACATCGGATGCGTGATCGGGATCGAATCGGGCAGCGAACAGTTCCACGAGAAGCGCCGTCGTATCGGGTGTGCCGAGCAGGACACCTTCGATGTTGTATTGACTGTACGGAAACCCTGTCTGTCGAAGGAATTTCGCGTACGCGCGGAGCATCGTGATCTGCCGCCACGTGAGACCGGCGCGAAGTACGAGTTCGTTGAAACGATCCGTCTCGGCGTGACCACGCCACACCGCAGCGAACATATCGGTTATCCGGCCGGCAAGTGTGTGGTCGGTGCCGAACAGGCCGGGATCGACATCACCCGGAAGGTTCAGGCCGAAGTCGTAGATCCAGCAGTCGACGCCATCGGATCGCGGCAACAGGTAGGGCCGCTCGTCGACGACTTCCACACCGAGGCTCTGCAACACCGGAAGGACACGGCCGAGCGTCACCGGTTCCGCTCCGACGTACAGGGTGAAACGCCAGCTGCGGTGGTCCTCGGTGTCGGAGCGGTAGACGAAGGTGTCGAAGTCGCCAGGACCGAGCGCTTCGAGGCGCATCAGGTCGGCGAGTGCGCGTTCGGAACTGAAGTCCTCTTTGTATGCCTCGGGAGCGGCATCGACGTACCGCTGGACCAGTGCAGGGTCGACACTCGGACGGGACCCTGCAACCTCGGTGATCCGATCTTCCCAGCTGCGACTGGCCTCCGCGAGGAGTGACTGAATTCGTTGTCTGTTGCTCTCGGAGGTGTCGACCCGAGGACGTACATGCTCGGGAAACCGGACGGTCACGTGCAACAGCGCCAAGTCGCCTTCGGACACCCGCGCGGTGTAATCGAGAGTGCCACCGCCGAATTCGTGGAGCAGTATGTTCTGCATCCGGACCCGGACCTTCGTCGTGTACCGATCACGGGGAAGGTACACCAGGCACGACACATACCGTCCGTACGTGTCCACCCGAACGAAGAGCCGCACCTGTCGGCGGATCTCCACGACGGAGGTCACCGTCTCGTAGAGGGTATCCGGGTCCATGGACAGCAACTCTGCACGCGGCAGGGTCTGCATGATCTCGAGCATCGACTGCCCGCCGTACGACGACAACTCGACACCCGCGCGTGCGATCACTTCGCGTGCACGGCGTCGGAGCAGCGGGATATCGAGGATGTTCTCGTGCATCGCCGTCACAGTGAGGATGCCGAGGAAGCGGTGCTCGCCGACCGTTCGGCCCTCGTCATCGAGGATCCCGACACCGACGAAGTACGGATACACCGAGCGGTGCACAGTCGCCGGACGAGCACCTTGAGTGAGCACAAGCAGTGGCCGGCGGTCCGGATTCACCTCGGAGGGCAGGTCGATCGGGTCGTCCGTATCGGAGAGTGTGCGCAGCACACCGAGGCCGCTGTCCGGGACAGCACGGGAACGGCTCACGCCGGCAGTGTCGAGTTCGTCGAATTCGTAGCAGCGATACCCGAGCATCGCGTAGTTCCCGCGAGCGAGCCATCGCAGCAACTCCGCTGTTTCGGTGAGGTCGTCCGCGGACTGGGTCGACGGCGGGTCTGCAACGAGCACGTCGAGTTCCTCGGCGAGCCGGTTCTGCACGGTACTCATGGCATCGCTGTCGATGACGACCTGTCGCACATCGTCGAGTACACCATCGATCTCGCCTTCGATTCCGGCGAGGACGTCCGGCGGTGTGGACGGTTGCAGCTGGATATGAATCCACGATTCCGCGGGTGCGTCGCTCTGCAACGCACCATCCGGCGTCATTTCGAGAAGCGCCCCGTCCGAGTCGCGGTCCACCGCGAAGACCGGGTGGACGAGCGCGGCAATGATCGCACCGAGACGAGAGAGCAGTGCAGTGATGGACTCCACGAGCAGCGGCATGTCGTCGGTGACGATCTGGACGGCTGCACCGGCCGCCTCGTCCGTCCGGTATACACGCGTCGCGGTCGTGCCCGCAGGTCGGTCGAGTCCGAGCGCCAGATGCGCCGCTGCAGCAGCCTCGGGGTCACCTATTCCGTCGGGCGACTGCGCATACGCGCGTTTCAGAACTCGCACCGTAGACGAAAGATCGCGCGAATCCGCGGATTCCGACATCAACATCACTCCCCTCGCTTGCCGCCGAAACCGCAGACGCCGCGGACGGGCCCGTTGTCGAGCCTATCCGCGGCGTCCGATGCCAGGAGGTGAAAGCGCACGCAGTCACCGATCCGATCCTGCTGTCAGCTCGTCGCAACAACCCGATGCCGGGCGAGGACCTCGCGTTCACCGTCGGTGATGGGTCGCGGACGCTCGGTCGCCTGGTCGAACCCGACCAGGACCGCGTCGCCGCGGGCACACACGCCACCGTTGCGGTCGAGCACCGTATGCCTGAGCGTGTAGGAGGTGTTTCCCACATGCAGGGCGATGATCTCGATCGTGAGCGGGCCCGACTCGTCCTTGATGGGTCTCAGGAACTCGACGTCCATTTTCCTCACGGCGATCGCACCCCGCCTCAGTTCACCGGACTGCAGGAACTTGATCCGCCCTTCCTGCATGTACTCGACGACCTTGGTGTTGTTGACATGTCCGAGCCGATCCGAATCCGCCCAGCGGACCTCGATCTGCGCCCGGTAGGGCTCGACCGAGTCGCCGGGCACGGACCGCTCAGTCACGCGTCAGCTTCCGGTGGGTGACCCGGTGCGGACGTGCCGCGTCGGCACCGAGACGCTCGACCTTGTTCGCCTCGTATGCTTCGAAGTTGCCTTCGAACCAGAACCATTTGCCCTCTTCGACGTTCCCTTCCCACGCCAGGATGTGGGTACAGGTGCGGTCGAGGAACCAACGGTCGTGGGAGATCACGACAGCGCAACCCGGGAACTGCTGGAGCGCGTTCTCGAGCGAGCTCAGGGTCTCGACGTCGAGGTCGTTGGTCGGCTCGTCGAGCAGGATCAGGTTGCCTCCCTCTTTGAGGGTCAGCGCCAGGTTCAGGCGGTTGCGCTCACCACCGGAGAGCACCTCGGCCTTCTTCTGCTGGTCCGGCCCCTTGAACCCGAAGGCGGAAACATACGCGCGGGACGGCATCTCGTTCTGGCCGACCTCGATGAAGTCGAGTCCGTCGGAGACCACTTCGAACACCGTCTTCTTCGGGTCGATGTTCGCGCGGGACTGGTCGACGTAGCTGAGCTTGACCGTCTCGCCGACCTTGACGGTGCCGCTGTCGGGCTCTTCGAGGCCGACGATGGTCTTGAACAGCGTGGTCTTTCCGACACCGTTGGGACCGATGACACCGACGATGCCGTTACGCGGCAGCGTGAAAGACAGGTCCTTGATAAGGACGCGGCCGTCGAATCCCTTGTCCAGATGCTCGACCTCGACGACGACATTCCCCAGGCGCGGAGGCGTCGGGATCTGAATTTCCTCGAAGTCCAGTTTGCGGTGCTTCTCGGCTTCGGTCGCCATCTCCTCGTAGCGAGCGAGACGCGCCTTGTTCTTCGTCTGCCGGGCCTTCGCACCGGAGCGGACCCACTCGAGCTCCTCCTTGAGGCGCTTCTGCAGCTTCTGATCCTTCTTGCCCTGGACCTCGAGGCGCTCGGCCTTCTTCTCCAGGTAGGTCGAGTAGTTGCCCTCGTAGGGGTGCAGCTTGCCGCGGTCGACCTCACAGATCCACTGGGCCACGTGATCGAGGAAGTACCGGTCGTGGGTCACGGCCAGGACTGCGCCGGGGTACGTCGCGAGGAACTGCTCGAGCCACAGCACCGACTCGGCGTCGAGGTGGTTGGTGGGCTCATCGAGGAGCAGCAGGTCGGGCTTGCTCAGCAGCAGCTTGCACAGCGCGACACGGCGGCGCTCACCACCTGAAAGATGGGTGACAGGCTCGTCCGGCGGCGGGCAGCGCAGCGCATCCATGGCCTGCTCGAGCTGCGAGTCGATGTCCCATGCGTTGGCGTGGTCGAGCTCCTCCTGCAGCTTGCCCATCTCGTCCATGAGCTCGTCCGAGTAGTCGGTCGCCATGAGCTCGGCGATCTCGTTGAACCGGTCGAGCTTGACCTTGATCTCGCCGAGGCCCTCCTCGACGTTCTGCTTCACCGTCTTCTCCTCGTTGAGCGGGGGCTCCTGCAGCAGGATGCCGACGGTCGCCTCCGGATCGAGGAATGCCTCGCCGTTGCTGGGCTGGTCCAGACCCGCCATGATCTTGAGGATCGACGACTTACCCGCGCCGTTGGGCCCGACGACACCGATCTTCGCGCCCGGGTAGAAGCTCATGGTGACGTCATCGAGGATGACCTTGTCACCGTGCGCCTTGCGCACCTTCTTCATTGTGTATATGAACTCCGCCATGGCGACCAGCGTATCCGTCTCGCGCGCAGATCCCATATCCTGCGGTTCTGCCTGCGCCCCGGCATAGCCGAAGGCGACATTCATGCAGTTCAGCGCACCCGAGATGACATCGGGCCACGAGGCCGTAGGTCAGGGTGCGGTGAACAGGTCCGCGACGAACGGTGTGGTGTCGGGCAGCGACGCAGCCATCGTCTCCGAATGCCCCGTCGGGTAGGTCCGGAACAGCGGTGCTGCACCCCCGGCGGTCAGGTCGGCGGCGAGCTTGAACGACAACGGAGCCGGCACCATCGTGTCGCGTAGCCCCTGGGCGAGGAACATCGGCCGGTCGAATCTCGTGACGGGAACACCGAGGTAGTCGATGAACGCGGCACGGAAGCGGTCGTCGGAGAGCGGTCTCGTCAGCAGGTCGCCGATGCCCACGCCCGCGTAGCGCTCGGTCAACTCGTCGTAGCAGAGGTCCTCGGCCGCGGCGAGCACCTCACGACCGGTATCGGTGAGATAGCTGTCCAGGTTCAGGTCCGGGTCCGCGTCACGGAGCCCGGCGAAGATGTAGGCACTGAACGTGGTGAGGCCGTCGAGACCGAGACCGAGATCGGGGAATCCGGGGAAACCGAGAGGGAAGACCAGTTCAAGATTGGACGGTGCACCGGTGGTCACCGTGCCGAGGAAGTCGAGTTCGGGCGCACGGGTGGTCGCGAGGTGCGCGGTGTGGAGCGCGGCGTGGCCACCCTGCGACTGTCCGACCACGACCCACTCGGCAGACACATTCGGCTCGGCTGTGCGAGCGGCGCGAACGAGGTCGACGATACTGTTCGCGGCGCTCTGTCCGTCCAGATAACGGTGCAGTCCCTCACTCCCCAGCCCGGGGTAATCCGCTGCCACCACCGCGTAGCCCTGCCCCAGCCAGTGGTCGAGGTAAGCAGTGTCGCGGGCACTGCGCGGGTTACGCGATGGGGCACAGGAATCCGACAGTCCCGTCGTGCCATGCGCCCACGCGAGTGTCGGCCACCCACCCTCGGGTGCCTCACCGGGCGGTAAGAACAGCACACCCGTACCGACCGTGTCCGCCCCGGAACGCCATTGCGTCCGGTAGGTGATCTTCCGAATGCTCGAGGCACCGGGCACCGACAGTTCGTCGGCCGGCGATTCCACCGAGACGACGGCACCGGGCGCTTCCTGTGCGTGAGCCGGTGGTGCAGCCACCACGGCGGCGGCGAGTAGAACACACATCACGATGCCGGTGACGGTCGGTGTCACCCGCCGGCGCACAGCAGGTGCGCTCATCCTATTTCGGCTCGACACACCGAGCACAATACGTGCTACACAGGCCGGTTCGTCTGCTTCGGTGAACACGTCCCGATTGAGGCCTCGGGTTGTGGGTAATCAGCGCGTATGACACAGCCGCCTTCCATCACACCTACACCGTCCGAAGATCGGTTGCACCGCACTGATCACCTCCGTGTCGTCGTGGTGGCGGTGAGCTCGGTTGTAGCCGTGGCCGGGTCATTCTTCGGCTCCGGCGCTGTGGCAGGCACACCGGTATCGGAGGCCGCAGGCGGCGCGCTGGGATCCGACGCCACAGCCGTTGCCCCCGGTGGCGCCGCCTTTTCGATCTGGACGCTCATCTATCTCGGGCTTCTCGCGCTCGCCGTGTGGCAGGCACTGCCGGCCCACCACGCCGACTCCCGCCAGAGGACCCTGGGATGGTGGATCGCTGGGTCGATGATTCTCAACGCCGCGTGGATTCTCGCGATCCAGTTCGACCTGCTCTGGGTGAGTGTGGTCGTGATAGCGGTGCTCCTCGCGCTACTCGTTCGCATCTTTCTCGGCCTGAGCCACTCCGAACCCGCGAGCACGTTGGAAGCGGTGGTCGTCGACGGCACCATGTTCCTGTATCTGGGCTGGGTCATGGTTGCGACCGTCGCCAATACGGCGGCCGCCCTGAACTCCGACGGCCTCGATCCGTTCGGATGGGGTGCCGACGCATGGGCCGTCATCGTGCTCGGTGTGGTCGCGGCGGTGTCGGTGCTGGTGGCTTTCGCAGGCCGCGGGCGACTGGCCGTAGCCGCAGCGACAGCGTGGGGCCTGATCTGGATCGCCATCGCCCGAACCGGCGAGGGCGGGCTGGTTTCGACGCCCGCTGCGGTGGCTGCGTCGGTCGCGGCGGCAGTCGCAGTGGTTGCCGCGGTGGCTGTCCGACTCTCGACCCGCAGCCGTCGAGCGGACTGACCGCTATCTGTTCTCCCGGTCCCGTCGCGCCAGTTCGGCGAACATCGCATTGTGCGCGGCCAGATCTGCATCGTCGTCGCGATCGGCGGCGCGGTCCACGCGACGCGCCGTGCGTTCGTCACTGTTCGACCACTGCACCAGGAGCGCGATCATCACGAGTACGAGCGGAATTTCCCCGGCCGACCACGCGATACTGCCACCAACTTTCTGATCCGAGAACAGATCGGCGTTCCACGGCAGGGCCAGCCCGCGATAATAGGGCTCGGCCATGACCGAACCCATGCTCATCAGCGTCACGCCGAAGAACGCGTGGAACGGCAGTGACCCGAACACCATCGCCAGCTTCGTCACGGGCTGCACATCGCGTGGCGCCGGATCGACCCCGATCACTACCCAGTAGAAGAGGTAGCCGCTCAACAAGAAGTGCAGGTTCATCAGCACGTGCGCGGTGTGACTGTCGGCAAACGTGGTGAAGATCCCGCCCAAGTACAGGGCATAGAACCCGCCGACGAACATCACGGAGGCGACGAGCGGGTGGGTGAAGAAACGTGACGGGGGGCTGTGCAGAAACTCGAGGATCCATTCGCGCGGACCGGGAGGCGCACCGCGCCCTGCGGGCTTGAACGCACGCAACGCGAGCGTCATCGCACCGCCGAGTGCAAGCAGCACCGGAGTGAGCATCGACATCGCCATGTGGGCGCCCATATGGACACTGAACATGGCCGGCGAGTACATCCCGACACCGGAACTGGTCGTCACGAGCAGGACGAAGCATCCCGCGAACCACGCGATGGACCGACCGATCGGCCAGGTGTCGCCGCGCTTGCGAAGCGTCCACAGCCCGATCGCGTAACCGGCCGCGAGCACCAGCGCTGCCGTGCCGAAGATCAGATCGAAACGCCATTCACCGAAGAACAGGCTCATGAACGTGGGAGGTTCGCTGAGGTTGTAGCCGAGTTCCACCTCGAGTACCGAGGGTGGTGCCGCGGGCGCGGGCGGGGGCGTGCGTCCGAGTCCCACCGCCAGGCCGACGGTCGCGGCGAGGACGAGGGACTCGACCGCCGCGAACCGCACGAACGCGCCGCGGTTCGTCGGATCGGCTTCGAGGTCGGGTAACGCTCGCCGTCGCTGCGCCCAGCCGAAGATGCCGAGCACGACCAGAGCCACGGTCTTCGCGACCACCAGCCTGCCGTACGTAGTGGTGAACAAATCCTCGAACGGCACCCGCACCGCCGAATTGATCACACCGCTGATCGCCATGACCACGAACGCGATGGACGCCACGAACGAGAATCTCCGGGCAGCCAGGTCGGAGTGGTCACCTCTGCGCCAGGCGTGGGCGAGCACCGCGAACAGCCCGCCTGCCCATACCGACGCAGCCACCAGATGCAATACCAGGCTGTTCGTGGCCATATCGTGGGAGCCGCCGGTGGACGAGTGTCCCGTCAATGCGATCGGCATCAACGTCACGAGCGAGAGCAGCAGCAGATACGGAGTCCACGACCAGCGCAGGGCGAGCCGGATCAGGATCGCAGTGATCAACGCAAGCACCGTGGTCCAGGCCCATGCGAGGGACGTCTCGACCTGGCCGAGCGCCGAGAACAAGTTCTCAGGCCGGATCGCCTCGGCAAGCGGTTGGCCCGAGGTGTCCGACAGTGTCAACGGAACCATCAGCGCGGCTGTGACGGCCCACACCATCGCGGATACGCCAGCGGTCCGCACCGCGCGATATCCGCCGACGTCGAGGACCCCGTTCGCCTGCGGAGGCACGAGGAACGCGGCGAAGAACAACGATCCGATGGTCAGAACCGTCGCGATCTCCGACACCGCACGTACCATCGGCAGGCCGTAGGTGGTGAGCGGACCGGGGTCGGGAATGCCGAGCAGGACCAGCGCCTGCGCTGCCGACAGACCCACGACGATCGCCGCGACGATCGCCGCGACGATGCCGAAAAGGACGAACAGCGCCGAGGTGTTGCTGCGCGCAGAGGTCGGCGCGGGCTGCGGCGCCTCCTGCTCGAGATCCGGTGTTGCCATACCTACCAGGGTAGGACCTCGCTGAACCCGGCTACGACGCCCCGTCGGAGACTCGTGTCACCCGGCGATGCTCACTCACGACGCGATTCCCCGGGGTGACGACACCGTGATCGAAGGCATACACGATGGCGGCGGCGCGGTCGCGGAGATCGAGTTTGACGAAGATGTGGCCCACGTGACTCTTCACCGTCACACCGGCGATACCGAGTTCCTGCGCAATCTCCGCGTTACTGAATCCGCGCCCGATGAGTGCGAGCACATCGACTTCGCGAGCGGTCAGCTCGTCGAGCCCCGGGCTGCCGTTCCCCGTGGGCTGTGCGGCGGTGCGATAGGTGGAGAGCACACGACCGGTCACCGTGGGGTCGAGGAAGCCGTCACCCGACGCGACCCTCCGAACCGCGCGGATGAGATCCTCGGCCGGTGAGTCCTTGAGGATGAAGCCCTCCGCGCCCGCACGCAGGGCGCCGGACAGCAGTTCGTCGTCGTCGAACGTCGTGAGCACGAGCACCGGCGGTGAGGTCTCGAGGTATCGAAGCGCACGGGTCGCCTGGATTCCGTCGACGTTCTTCATTCTGATGTCCATGACGACGACGTCGGGGTTGTGTTCGACCACGGCCGAGGGTACCTCGGCGCCGTCGCCGCACTCGGCGACGATCACGAAGCCGTCCTTGCGACGGAGGATGCGTCGCAGGCCGGACCGTACGAGTTCTTGGTCGTCGACGAGGAGCACCCCGATCTCCGGGGCGGTCACGTCAGCCCCGGGATACGGCGCACGATCGGGCACGAATCTGCCGCGAGCGGGACACGAGCGTGTACAGACCACCCTCCGCCGTCCGGGCCGGCGCGCAGTTGACCGCCGAGCAGCGCCGCGCGCTGCCGCATGCCGCGCAGCCCCGAGCCCACCTCACCGCTCGGGGGCATCGCCGGGGTACGGAGGCCGTTGTGGATCTGCAGAGTCAGCACCTGTGCTCCGATCTCGAGCCGCACGTCCGTCTTCGCGGCGGGGGCATGTTTGACGATGTTGGCCAGCGATTCCTGGCAGATGCGGTAGATGCCGTGGCCGATGGCGCCGGGGGCCCCGTCCACGTCTCCCGACATCTCGAATGTCACGGGAAGACCCGCACGACGGAAGTCGTCGATCAATTCGGGGATGTCCCCGATCGTCGGTTCCGGCCGGGTACCCGAGGGCCCCGCATCGAGAAGACCCACTGTGCGCCGGATGTCGGCCATCGCTTCGCGCCCCAATCTTTCTGCGTCGGTCAGGGCATCGACGGCCTCGTCGATGTCGCGGTCCTGCTCCAGCGCGCGACGAGCAGCCGTCAGATGCAGCAGCGTGACACTCAACGAGTGCGCCACGACGTCGTGGACCTCGCGGGCGATGCGTTGGCGCTCGGAGGTCGCGGCCTGTTCGGCCTGGATCGCTTGCGAGGCGCGCTCCTGGTGCAGAAGGCGCAACTGGGTGAGGAGCAGGCGCCCGACGATCCACCCGAGCACGACGCCGCCGAGGTAGTACAGCACGCCCTCCAGATGACCGGCGAACGCGAACGCCGAGAGCGTTGCTGCGGCCGCGGCCAACGCCCCGACGCTGATCGAGAAGGGCGTCATGGCCGCGATCTCACCGACCATCAACACGAGAACGAGTGGGGCGAAATCGAAGGCCGTGTCCGGTGGCTGCACGAGCAGCAACGAGGTCGCCGCCAGCACCACGAGTCCCATGAGTAGTCGCACGAGCATCGAATCCGGTTCGATCGCGTCACCCAGGATCGGTGCTGTCGCGGCGATCAGCCCGAACAGGAGCACCCACCCCGGCGGCACGATCCCGTCACGCTGCGCCACCGCGATACCGGCGACGACGACCAACCCGATGTGGCCGAACAGCATCACACCGACCGGATAGTCGTAGCCGCTCGACGCAATACGACGACGGAGGTACGCCATCAATTCCACACGATCAGCGTAGGCGGAGAAATCCGCTTCGGCGTCGTTCCCGGAGCGGATTCCTTCTCCACCCACGGTAGGAGAGAAAGACTCGACGGTGGCACGACGAAACAGGGGCCGGATCTCCGTAGCGTTTCCTCGAAAGCAGCGAACGTACCGATTCAGGGGGTTGACGGGGATGTCCTGGGAAACATACAGAGCACGGCAGGCTGTACTCGATGACGTGCTCACCCGAGCACAACGAGATCTCGACGCGTCGCTCCGGTTCGATGAGATCCCCCGCGCGATGGAGCTTTTCGGATCCGGAGACAACGTCCTGCTCACCTTGCAGCGTCATTGGACCACGCACCTCGCCGTCCGCCTCGATCAAGCGCTCGAGGACGGCACATCGCTGGACGCGGCATACGTCCGGCTGGCAGACGATATGCCGATGGTTCGAGCAGTCCTCGACGCAGGCACTCGCATGTCACCGGCGTTGCGAAATGTTCGACGCGGTGAGGTCGCAATGATCGATGCCCACAAGGCAATCGAGCACAACACAACGCGCACACACGGCGTACTCCGCAGACTCTGCGAACGGGCGGCAGCGGTGAAAGCACCGGCGGCACCCATGACCACGGCAAGCCTGTGGGCAGGTAACTACGCGTGGAGGTGAGACCGAGCGCAGCGACGCCTACGACACCGCAATCCGCTCGAACGGCGATGTCCGGAGTCTCGCGAACTGCGCACCGGCGACGACATCGATCGCGTCGTGCAGGGCAGTTAGAGTGTCTGCAGGTAGCAGCGCGTCGCAGTGCGGCAGGGCCGCAGTCATCGACCCTGTTGCCGGGGTGAAATCGCGCAGACCCGCACGCGGGTTGAGCCACACCACCCGGTGCGCGCGGCGACGGATCTGTCTCATCACGTGCGCCAGGTCGTCGGGATCGTCGCTGTCCCACCCATCCGACGCGATCACGACGATCGCGCCGCGCAGCACGTGGCCACGATGTGAGCGGAGGACGGAGGACAGCGATCCCGCGATGCGGGTCCCGCCGAAACGCGTATCGACGCGGTCGTTGAGGGCGTCGATCACCTGCTCGACGGATCGGTTCTTCAACGTCGGTGTCAACCGGGTCGCTGTGGTCGAGAACGCGAAGACCTCGGCGTCGACAGTGCGCACGACGACGCGCATGAGGTGTAGATAGATATCGGCGTAGACGCGCATCGAGCGGCTGACGTCGCAGAACAACACAAGTCTTCTGCGACGCCGCGCAGACCGGGCACGAACGAGCCGTACCGGCTCGTACCCCGTGTGTCGTGACGCCGCGATGGTCGCGCGCAGCTCGAGTCGTCCGCTGTGATGCGATTCGCGGCGGCGTCCGACCCGGGTCGGCCACGTCACCGCAGCGTGCTCGAGCCACGAGGTGATCTCAGCGACGCGAGCGGGGTCGAGGTCGGAAAACCGCTGATCAGCGCGCACGACGAGCGCACTGGGGATCCGGTCTCCGGGCCTGGTACCGTCCCGCGACGGCCTCTCCCCCAAGGCGCCGGTCACAGTGCGAGTCACCCACGGCACATCGCCACCCCCGTCGGCGCGTCCACCGACGATGGACGACGAACTCGTCGGCGGCCGATCGTGCCCGCCCTCGTGGAGTCCCGCACGGCGAGCGTGCGGATCCAGCGGCACGACACCGTGATCGAACACCGCCGCGAACACGGCGTCGAACCTCTCGAGGTTGTCGCGTCGATCCACGAGGGTGAGCCGCGCTGTCCAGTACAGCTGCGAACGAGTACGCGGAGGTTGCAGACGCAGCGCACGCGTGAGAGTCGCGGCACCATCGACCGTGACGGGGATGCCGGATCGGCGAAGCCGATCGGCGAGCCCCACCGCGAATGCCGCCAGATCGATACCCGGGAGGAGAAAAGCGGTCACGGTGCGCCGGCCACCAAGAAGTCGGTGAACGCCTCCACCACGACGTCGCGATCGTCGGGGGTCTTGGCGAGCGCCGCCAACGACACACCGGCGCCGGGACGCGCCAGATCCGAGACACCGAGAGCCGAGAGCGCGGACACCCAGTCGATGGTCTCCGCGATGCCGGGTGCCTTGTCCAGGTCGAGTGCGCGCACGGTCGCAACGAAATCGGTGGCCCGCTCGATCAGCGCTGCACTGGCCTCCGGGACTGTGCGCCGCAGAATCGCGACGGCACGCTCACGGTCCGGATAGTCGATCCAGTGATACAGGCAGCGCCTCCGCAACGCGTCGTGCAGATCGCGACTGCGGTTGGACGTCAGCACCACCACCGGTCGCTGTGCAGCAGTGAGTGTTCCCAGTTCCGGTACGGTGACGGTGAATTCACCGAGGAACTCGAGCAGGAGAGCCTCGAATTCGTCGTCGGCACGGTCGATCTCGTCTACGAGCAGAACAGCCGGAGCGTCACCTCGATGTCTGACGCACTGCAGGATCGGGCGCTCGAGCAAGTATTCCTCGGTGTACAGATCGTCTTCCGTCGGCGTGGTCCCGTGCGCTTCGGCAAGCCGAATCGCAAGCATTTGACGTCGATAGTTCCAGTCGTACAACGCTTCCGAGATCGACAGTCCCTCGTAGCACTGCAATCGGATCAGTGGACTCCCCAGGATCTCTGCGAGCACCTTCGCCGCCGTGGTCTTGCCGACACCGGGTTCCCCCTCGAGAAGCAGCGGCCGGCCAAGTTCGACCGCCAGATACATCGCGCTCGCAGTGCCCTCGTCGAGGAGATGGTCACGAGCATCGAATCGTGCGACGACATCGCCGACGTCGTCGAAGGCCCCAGGTCGGGTCGGGTCGGTCACGCTGCGTGTTCCTTCTGGTAGGCGCGTCGGCAACCGGGGCAGCAGAACCACACGTCGGTGTCTGCGACGACGAGGTGTGGCGTCGAGTCCGTCACCGTCACCGTCATCCCGCACACCGGGTCGACTGAGGTCCGTGTCGCCGAACGAACCGTACGCGGCACCCGGCCGAGTTCGCCGCTACGCACCACCCGCACGATGTCGGTGACGATGGACAGCCCTATCTCCGCGGCGGTGCGCGCCCCGACATCGAGTCCCGCGGGGGTATGGATCCGGGCGCGTTCATCGGAGGTCAGCTCGAGCTCGTCGAGGACGGCGGCACCGCGTGTCCGGCTTGCGACGAGTCCGATGTACCCGGCGCCGACATCGAGCGCGCTGCGGATCACACCTGCTTCGTCGCCGCCGTGCATCGCAAGGATCACGACCGACGCGCCCGGCGGAACGAAGGATTGGTGTATCGCTTCGACCGTGTACCCGACCCGGCGGGCGAAGTCCTCAACCGCCTGCGCCACCGGAGATGTGCCGGACACGGCGACCAGCGTGGGCGGCAGCTGCGGCTCGAGGAAGATCTCCATCGCCCCGCCCGACATGCAGGGGTTGACCGCAATCGTCGCACCCGGCGTCTCGGGAAATCCTTCCGATTCGGCGGGCACTACCCGCAGAAGCAGGCTTTCGCCTCGGTCGAGCACCTGCTGAGCGGCGGCACGCACCGACGACTCGGTGCACTGCCCGCCCACGAATCCTTCGATCGTGCCGTCTAGGAGAACGAGCGCGCAATCGCCGGAGTGCGCCGAGGTCGGTGGCTGCGCCCGCACCACGGTCGCCCGAACGAACGGGAGCCGTTTCTCGTGCAACTGTGTCTCACGGATGCTCAGATCCATGCCCGCTTCTCCTCTCGCTCCCGGACGGTTCATCAGATCGGGGGTGCCGCCCGCCCCTGCATCGCTTCCCACACCCGCGACGGGGTCAGGGGCATGTCTGCGTGCCTGATCCCGAGCGGCTTCAACGCATCCAGCACCGCGTTGACGATGGCGGGCGGCGAACCGACCGTCGCGGATTCACCGATTCCCTTCGCACCGATCGGATGGTGCGGCGACGGGGTGACGGTGTGCCCGGTCTCCAGTGCCGGGACCTCGAGCGCAGTGGGGATCAGATAGTCCATGAACGAGCCACCGAGGCACGTGCCGTTCTCGTCGAACGCGATCATCTCCATGAGGGCCATTCCGATGCCGTCGACGATGCCGCCGTGCACCTGGCCCTCGATGATCATCGGGTTGATCCGGGTGCCGCAGTCGTCGACCGCGAGGAATCGACGGACCGTCACCTCGGCCGTGCCGGGATCGATGTCGACGACGCAGAAGTATGCACCGTATGGATAGGTGAGATTCTCCGGGTTGTAACAGATCTGGGCTTCGAGACCACCCTCGAGCCCTTCGGGGAGATCGCCGGCACCGTGCGCACGCATCGCGATGTCCTGGATCGTCACGGCCGCGGACGGGTCACCCTTGACGTGGAACGAGCCTTTCTCCCACTCCAGGTCGGCGACGGAAACCTCGAGCATGCCCGATGCGATGATCTTCGCCTTGTCTCGTACCTTGCGGGCGACGAGGGCGGCGGCCGCACCCGATACCGGGGTGGATCGGCTTCCGTAGGTGCCGAGACCGAACGGGGTGTTGTCGGTGTCTCCGTGAACGACATCGATGTCCTCGGGAGGGATGCCGATCTCCTCAGCGACGATCTGCGCGAAGGTGGTCTCGTGTCCCTGCCCCTGGCTCTGTACCGACAGCCGCACCACTGCTTTACCGGTGGGGTGGACACGCAGTTCGCAGCCGTCGGCCATGCCTAGTCCGAGGATGTCCATGTCCTTGCGGGGGCCGGCGCCGACTGCTTCGGTGAAGAACGCCATGCCGATACCCATGAGTTCGCCGCGGGAACGCCGCTCTGCCTGTTCGCGCCGCAGGTCCTCGTAGCCGATCATGTCCATGGCCTTGCGCATCGTTGTCTCGTAGTCGCCCGAGTCGTACTTCCAGCCGGTCTTGCTGGTGTACGGGAACTGGTCGGGCCGCAGCAGGTTCTTCAGCCGTAGCTCCGCCGGATCCATCCCGAGGTCGAATGCGAGGCAGTCGACGAGTCGTTCGACGAAGTACACGGCCTCAGTGATCCGGAACGAACACGCGTACGCGACCCCGCCGGGCGCCTTGTTCGTGTAGACGGCCGTCATGTGGCAGTAGGCCGCGTCGATGTCGTAGCTTCCGGTGAACACGCCGAAGAACCCGGCCGGATACTTCACTGGCGCGGCGGTGGCATTGAAGGCGCCGTGATCAGCGAGGACCCGCGAACGGATCGCAAGGATCCTGCCTTCCTCGGTCGCCGCGATCTCGCCGACCATGATGTAGTCACGCGCGAAGCCCGTACTCATCAGGTTCTCGCTGCGATCCTCCATCCACTTGACGGGCTTGCCCAGGATCAGTGATGCGACGATCGCACCCACGTAACCGGGGTAGATCGGCACCTTGTTGCCGAAACCACCGCCGATGTCGGGTGAGATCACCTGAATCTTGTGTTCGGGCAGGCCGGCGACCAGCGCATACAGCGTGCGATGGGCATGCGGTGCCTGGGATGTCGACCAGAGCGTCAGCTTTCCGGTGACCCGGTTGTAGTCGGCTACGGCACCGCAGGTCTCCATCGGCGCAGGATGCACTCGCGGGTAGACGATCTCCTGACGGGTGATGACGTCGGCTCGCGCGAACACCGCATCGGTCGCTGCAGCATCGCCGGCTTCCCAGTCGAAGCAGTGGTTGTCGGTCTTGCCGTCGAGGTCGTCCCGGATGACGGGCACATCGGGCGAGAGAGCAGTGCGGACATCGACGACCGGATCGAGGATGTCGTAGTCGACATCGATGAGCTCGAGCGCATCGCGGGCCGAGTAGCGGTCCTCGGCGACGACGAACGCAACTTCCTGTCCGTGGAACCGCACCTTGTCGGTGGCGAGGACCGCCTGGACGTCGTTCGACAGGGTCGGCATCCACGCCAGGCCCTTCTCTGCGAGGTCGGCGCCGGTGATGACAGCCTTGACCAACGGATGCGCCAATGCCGCGGCAGTGTCGATCCCGGTGATCCGGGCATGCGCGACCGGAGAGCGCAACACCGCGAGATGCAGCATGCCCGGCAGCTGGACATCGTCGACGTAGTGTCCCTGGCCCCGGATGAACCGGGGGTCCTCCTTGCGGAGCATGCGGCCGTGCCCGCAGGGCTTGTGGTCGTTGTCCTCTGTCACCGGGGCTTCGAAGCCGGGATCGACGGTGGTCATGAGGTGGCCCCCGCGTTCTGTGACGAGTGAGCATCCTGGGCTGTGTGCTCGGCCGCCCATCGCACCGAGCGCACGATCGTGGTGTAGCCGGTGCACCGGCAGATCTGTCCGGAGATCGCCTTGCGGATCGTGGCTTCGTCCGGGTCGGGGTCGCGGTCGAGCAACGCACGGGCAGTGATCATCATGCCCGGCGTGCAGAAGCCGCATTGGAGTCCATGACACTGCATGAATCCCTCCTGCACCGGGTCGAGAATTCCGTCCTGCTCGAGGCCTTCGACAGTCCCGACCTCGTGGCCGGAAGCCATCACAGCGAGCGTCGTGCACGACTTGACGGGCTCACCGTCCACAGCAACGACACACGTCCCGCAATTGCTGGTGTCACAGCCCCAGTGGGTTCCGGTCAGCCCCAGATGGTCGCGGAGGAAATGCACGAGCAGCGTGCGTGGTTCGACGTCGGCCTCGACGTCTTCACCATTGACGGTCATCGAGATTCTCATCGACGTCGATTCCCTTCGAACAAGTCGAGTCGTTCGGCCGCACGGCGCAGTGTCCGTACGGTCAGCTCCGAGGCGAGGTGCCGCTTGTATTCGGCGGTGCCACGCTGGTCGGATTCCGGCGAGCAGGCAGACGATGCAAGTGCTCCGGCGTCACGGAAAAGCTCTTCCGCCGGGGCCCTGCCGCGAAGCAGATCTCCGATCGCAGCGAGGGCGTCGTCATCGGCGCGGACTGCCGTGAGTCCGATGCGGACGTCGGAGAACACGCCATCGGCCATCCACACCGCAGCGCCGACCGCAGCGACGGCCCAGTCGCCTGCGCGACGCTCCACCTTCGCGTAGGCGCTCGAGCAGGGCCCCTTACGTGGCAAGCGGATCTCGACGAGAAGCTCGTTCGGAGCCACCGCTGTTTCATATGGGCCGAGATGGAACTCTGCGAACGGCAACTCACGCACTCCCGACGGGCCGCGGAGGACACACCTGGCGTCGGACACCGAGCACACCGTGGACAGATCCTCGGCAGGGTCGGCCTGACACAGCGAGCCGCCGATCGTGCCGCGGTTGCGCACCACCGGATCGGCGATGACCTTCTCGGCGTCCCGGAAGATCGGGAAGACCTCGGCAAGGTCGTCGGACTCGAGCAGCGTGCGATGACGGGTGAGCGCGCCGATCCGGACCACGTCGGGCTCGATCTCCACATAATCGAGCTCGCCGCCGAGATCGTTGATGTCGATCAGATGCTGTGGATCGGCGAGCCTGAGCTTCATCATCGGCAGGAGGCTGTGCCCGCCCGCGATGACTCGGGACTCCTCACCCAACCGGTCCAGCAGCGCTATCGCGTGCTCGACGCCGGTAGCGCGCTCGTAGTCGAATGGGCCCGGAACCTGCATGTTTCACTCCCCACTGGTGTGAACCCCGCCACATCGAACATGCGATGTGTACGCCATCTCCCCCGTGATGCCCAGGGTAGCGCCGACGTGGCATTTCAGAGCCGAAATCGGACTTTTACGACTCACTTTCGTGCAGTCCCGACGAAGAACCAGAACGGCCACTCCCCGAGAGCGTCCGAAGCCACCGACCGAGCCGGGACAGAGATCGGGACTCACCCTGATGTGCTCACACACGACTGCGAATACCGTAGAAGCAGTAACCTCCGTGACCCGACAGGAGTATCACCGCCCCCCATGGACGTGATCAACGAATTCATCATCGGCCAGGCAGCAGCCCTGTGGGTCTATCCACTCTTGTTCTTCGTCTGCATCATCGACGGTTTCTTCCCTCCGGTGCCGAGCGAGACCATCCTGGTCACCCTCGCGTCACTCTCGGGTTCCACGGGCAAGCCCTATTTGTGGGCGGTCATTCCTCTCGCAGCACTGGGCGCAATCGTCGGCGACAACATCGCTTACACGATCGGACGGAAGGTCGGCACCGAGAGGTTCGGGTGGATGCGCAAACCCAGAGCCCGAGCAGCGTTCGCCTGGGCACGCAAGGGCCTCGACAAGCGCGGCGCCGCGATCATCATCACGGCTCGGTACGTCCCGATCGGCCGGATCGCGGTGAACATGACCGCAGGCGCGACGCGCTACCCACGCAAGAAATTCGTGCCGCTGACCATCATCGGAGGAATCACCTGGGCGGTGTACTCGTCGATGATGGGTCGACTCGTGGGCGGCTTCTTCCACGAGCAACCGCTCCTCGGCGCGGCGGTCTCGATCTGCGTCGCGGTACTGCTCGGCATCGGGGTCGACCACGTGATGCAAAGGCTGCAGAGCAGCAAGGCAGATGCGAGCGACGACGACGCGGCGCCGTTTCACGACGCCAGCGAGACCGGCGACGTCGGGGATTCCGGAGAACCGGGACCCACCCGCACCCTGTAGTCGACCCTGCCTGCACCCGACACCGCGGCCCCGTTAAGATTCTGGCCGCGCCCCCGTAGCTCAGCTGGATAGAGCAAGAGCCTTCTAATCTCTAGGTCGCAGGTTCGAGTCCTGCCGGGGGCACCCACATCGCAAGCACCCCGACCAGGCCGGATTCGCCCGGACGGGCAAGACACCCTGGATCGCGCCGTACGCACTGGTCACGGCCATGCATCACTTCGAAGTATCCGGACGTTCATCGGGCGCGCCGGTAGACTCCTACGTGCTGCTCGAGCACCCGCCGCGATCGAGAACATGCGCCCCATGCGCCTCACCGACGCTCATTTCCACGATCCTCGACAGCTGTGTTCCTTCTCGCACAAGCAGACCGGATTACCAGACAGTATTGATCGGCCCCTATAGTTCACGACGTAAATACGGTGTAACAGTCTTCTCACAGTCAGGTAGGTGGGCGTGTCGACCTCGGACCGCATCGAAGAGATCTACGAACAGGTCAAGGCCCGTAACGCGGGTGAACCCGAGTTCCATCAGGCTGCGGCCGAGGTGTTCGAGTCTCTGCACGTCGTACTGGAACGGCACCCGTCCTACTTCGATTCCGGGCTCATCGAGCGTCTCTGCGAACCTGAGCGCCAGATCATCTTCCGCGTGCCGTGGATCGACGACGACGGCCAGGTGCACGTCAACCGCGGCTTCCGCGTGCAGTACAACAGCGTGCTCGGTCCCTACAAGGGCGGACTGCGCTTCCACCCGAGCGTCAACCTCGGCATCGTCAAGTTCCTCGGCTTCGAGCAGATCTTCAAGAACGCGCTCACCGGCCTGCCCATCGGCGGCGGCAAGGGCGGCTCGGACTTCGATCCCAAGGGTCGCTCCGAGCAGGAGATCATGCGCTTCTGCCAGTCGTTCATGACCGAGCTGCACCGCCACATCGGTGAGTACACCGACGTTCCCGCAGGCGATATCGGCGTCGGTGGCCGCGAGATCGGCTACCTGTTCGGTCAGTACAAGCGTCTGACGAACTCGTACGAATCGGGTGTCCTCACCGGCAAGGGCCTCACCTGGGGCGGATCACAGGTCCGCAAGGAAGCCACCGGCTACGGCGTCGCGTACTTCGTGGCCGAGATGGCCAAGGCGCGTGGCTACTCGCTCGAGGGGTCGACCGCTGTGGTGTCGGGCTCGGGCAACGTCGCGATCTACGCGATCGAGAAGATCCATCAGCTCGGCGGCAAGGTCGTCGCGTGCTCGGACTCGTCCGGTTACATCTACGACAAGAACGGCATCGACTGTGCGCTGCTGAGGGAGATCAAGGAAGTTCGTCGCGGTCGTATCTGCGAGTACGCGGACGAGCGCACCGACGCCGAGTTCTTCGCCGATGGCAACATCTGGACCGTGCCGTGCGATGTCGCACTCCCCTGTGCCACCCAGAACGAACTCGACGAGGATGCCGCCAAGACCCTCGTCAAGAACGGTGTCAAGGTTGTCGCCGAGGGCGCGAACATGCCGACCACGCCGGGTGGTATCTCCGTGTTCCGTGAGGCGGGTGTCCGCTTCGCTCCTGGCAAGGCAGCCAACGCAGGTGGCGTCGCCACCTCCGCGCTGGAAATGCAGCAGAACGCATCGCGCGATTCGTGGCACTTCGACTACACCGATGAGCGTCTCGCAGGCATCATGGCCGACATCCACGGTCGTTGCATCGAGACCGCCGCCGAGTACGGCAAGCCGGGCGACTACGTGCACGGCGCCAACATCGCCGGCTTCGTGAAGGTGGCCGACGCGATGTTCGCGCTCGGCGTCATCTGACGAAGATCGCAGACCTGATGTAGAGCTCGCAGCCCTGGTGGTCGTCCACCAGGGCTGCGAGTTCTCGGTTCGTCCTGCTTATTTCTCGTCGAGGTTCTCGTCCTTGCCGAAGACCTCGTCGCTGCGGTGATCACTGCGCGCCTTCCGCGAGGCTTCGCGCATCTCGATCCCTTCGGTGATCAGGTCACCTATTTCACGGGTCACGTCGCGGACCGCGCCTGCGATGATGCTTGCGATCGCCCCGACATGTGTCGCCGTCGATTCGGTGACCTCCTGGATCACGTCCTTGTTTCGCTCGAACTTTCCAACCATGCCGGATCCCCTCACGCGTTGTCCCGCGCGAGAGTACCCGCAGTCTCGACACCGCGCGCGGAACTGGGCACCCGATCGAGGAACACCGTCGTCCCCGGCTCCGGCGACACCAGCGAAGGCGGAAGAGCGAACCGGAAGATCTTCCTCCAGACGGACGAGACCTGCGCAAACAGACCGCCGGTGTTGTAGGGCAATCCGTGCTTCTCGCAGAGCGCCTGTACCTGCGGTGCCAGTTCCGGATACCGGTGCGCGGGCAGATCCGGGAACAGGTGGTGTTCGATCTGATGTGACAGGTTGCCCGACATGATGTGGAACAGCGGGGTGCCGCTGATGTTCGCGCTGCCCAGCATCTGACGGACGTACCACTCGCCGCGTGTCTCGTTCGCGGTCTCTTCTGTCGAGAAGGACTGCACTCCCGACGGGAAGTGGCCGCAGAAGATGATCGAGAAGGTCCACAGGTTGCGGACCAGGTTGGCGGTCGCGTTCCCGACCAGTGTCGGAACGAACATCGGGCCGCTCAACAACGGAAACGCGATGTAGTCCTTGACCACCTGACGCCGCACCTTGCGCCACCAGCCCTTCGCCAGCGGAATCACGTCGCGCCAGTTCCGCTCACGCGAGACTATTCGCTCCACCTCCGCGTCGTGGAGCATCACGCCCCATTCGAACAACAGCATCAAAGCTGTTGCATACACGGGGTTTCCGAGATAGTACGGATGCCACTTCTGCGCGGGGTCCATCCGAAGGATGCCGTATCCGATGTCCCGGTCCCTCCCCACGATGTTGGTGTAGGTGTGATGCATGTAGTTGTGCGAGTGCCGCCACTGGTCCGACGGACAGACCGTGTCCCATTCGAAGGTGCGGGAGTTCAGCGACGGCTCGCGCATCCAGTCGTACTGGCCGTGCATCACGTTGTGGCCGATCTCCATGTTGTCGAGAATCTTCGACACGCTGAGCGCGGCAACACCTGCCACCCACGCCGGAGGAAAGAAGCCGAGGAACAACAGTCCGCGACCGGTCACCTCGAACCCTCTCTGGGCCTTGATGATCCGGTAGATGTAGTCGCGATCCTCGGTGCCGAGCGAAGCCACAGTACGCTCCCGGAGCGCATCCAGTTCGCGTCCGATCTCGTCGATCTGATCGCGACTGAGCACGATTGGTTCCGCGACGGCGGGTTCCGCACGACTGCGCGACAGAAACGGCAGGAACGGGATCGTCGGAAGAGTCAAGCCGAACATGCTGTCCTCCAATGTTTTCGGTTCTGAATGAAGTGTCGTCTGCGTTCGACGGTGGTTTACGTCAGAGCTCGACGGTGACGTTGCCGATCGGCGCGCTGACGCAGATCTGGATGCGCGCACCCGGTTCGGAGTCGGTTTCGCCCGTCCTGATATCGCGCGTACATCCGGACGACCGGATCGCGGTGCAGGTGTGACAAATTCCCATGCGGCAGCCGTGTTCTGGCGTGAGTCCCGCATTCTCGGCCTGCTCCAGAACGGTCGCACCACTGTTCGCAGCGACGATTCCGGATTCGGCGAACGACACCGACCCCGACACATCGTCCGGGTCGACGACGTATGCGGGCGGCATGAATTCCTCGGTGTGCAACAGCTCCGAGGAGCCGGTTTCGGCGTACAGCTCGCGTACGCGCTCGACCAATCCGGACGGCCCGCATACGTAGGTAGGGGTGTCGGCGAACCACGGTGCGACCGCATCGAGGTGCGCGCGTTCGAACCGACCGCGCAGGTGCCCGCCCTCACCACGAGTGTGGACCAACACGACCTCGACGTTGGGGAGCGAGGACAGCGCATCGAGTTCTGCGCGGCGGGGGACGTGCCCCGAACTACGCGCGTAGTGCACGAACGTGACCGCGGTCGCGCCGCTTTCGGAAGCAAGCGATCCCAGCATCGACAACACGGGGGTGATACCGGACCCACCGCTGATCATCAGCAGACGCAGGGGCCGCGGCTCCGGGAGCACGAAGTTCCCCGCGCCGTCACCGACTTCGACGACATCTCCCACCCGCGCATGTTCCGCGAGATGACCCGATACGAGCCCACCGGGCCGCGTACCGACGGTGAACACCACGTCGCGCGACCCGGGCATGATCGCAGGTGAGAACGTACGCACGTGCCGCACCCCATCTATCACCACCGCGAGCTGGACGTGCTGCCCCGGAACGAACCGGCAGGGTCGTGCTGGGCGTACTGTCAGCGTCGTCGATCCGTGCACACTTGTATCGATATGTGTGATCCTCGCCCGATTCGACGCGGTCGCGAGTAGCGGGTCGGCAAGTTCCAGATAGCGGTCGAGGTGGTGCGGTGAGGACAGTGCACCAAGCGCTCCGAACAGGAGTTTTCTGGCTTTTCCCCCGACTGGGGCACGGCTCGGCACTTGGGTCGAAGTCATGGTGTCCACCCTTCCTGATCCGGAGGCGCTATTTCAGTGCACATTCGTACACTGAACCCAGTGTGCCAGGAGCGGGCCGAACGCTGTCAACCCTGCTGTGACGGCGGTAACACCCCACGAGGGGGCGACACGACCGCGCAACACACCGCCTGCCTACACTCGGGACCGTGCCCGTAGCCCCCACTCCTGAACCGACCAGCCGGGCCGAACGCAAGGAGCGCACCCGCCAGGCGATCCTCGACGCCGCACTCGAGCTGTCCTCGGACCGCAGTTTCGCGAGCGTGAGCCTGCGCGAGGTCGCCCGATCGGTCGGCATCGTGCCCACGGCGTTCTATCGCCACTTCGCGTCGATGGAGGAGCTCGGTGTCGCACTCGCCGACGACACGATGCGGTTGCTGCGCTCCGTCCTGCGCGACGCGCGTCGTAATCCGGGTCCTTCCAACGCTCAGGCGTCGCTGGCCGCACTACTCGGGCAGGTTCGCGACCACGAACTCGCCTTCCGATTCCTCGCGCGCGAACGTCATGGTGGTCACCCGGAAGTGGCGCGGGCCTTCACGGTCGAACTGCGCCTGCTCACCCGCGAACTCGCAGTCGACCTCGCTCGTATCCCTCAACTCGCCGGATGGGGATCCGACGATCTCGAGATGGCCGCCGACCTGCTCGTCACCTCCATGTTCGAAGTCGCGTTGGACCTGCTCGCCGTCACTCCAGGGCGCGCCGCCGAAGCGGAGGTCCTCACCCGCGCAGAGAAGCAGATGCGCCTGATCATGCTCGGAATGGCTGCGTGGAATCCGCTACACGGCTGACTTCGGGACGTACCGTTGAAGGGTGCCTGAAACAGCAGCATCCGAGTCAGCAGGGTTCGCGTCTGCTGCCGTCACACTCGGTGATCTGACCTTCGACGTCCGGGTCGCGGGCCCGGCGGACGGACCTCCCATCCTGTTGTTGCACGGATTTCCCCAGACCTCGCGCTGCTGGAATGCGGTGGCCGCGGGGCTCGCCGGCGACGGTATGCGGGTGCTGCTGCCCGATCAGCGCGGCTACTCTCCCGGCGCCCGCCCGAGCGGGGTAACTGCGTACACGATCGACCACCTGAGCGCTGATGCCCTCGGAATTCTCGATGCATTCGACATCGACGACGCGCACATCGTCGGACACGATTGGGGTTCATCGGTCGCATGGCATGTAGCTGCACACCACCCCGAACGGGTGCGAACACTGACCGCGCTGTCGATTCCGCACCTGGCTGCGTTCGGTATGGCATTGCGTGGAAACGACGACCAGAAAGCACGTTCGACGTATTTCTCCCTGTTCCGTGAAGCAGGCAAGGCCGAAGACGTCCTGCTTGCGGACGACGCACACCGACTCCGCGCTCTGTACGGTCACGCCGTGCCGTCGGACGCGGTCGCCGAGTACGTGCGCGCACTCCGTGAACCGGGCGCGCTCACCGCTGCCCTCAACTGGTACCGGGCGATGACCGCCGACACCGGGCGTCTCCCGCCGGTGAAGATACCGACCACCTACATCTGGAGCACCGATGATGCTGCGGTCGGCCGGTTCGCCGCGGAACTCTGCGGCGACTTCGTCGATGCCGACTACACCTTCGAGGCGCTCGACGGCGTTTCTCACTGGATCCCGGACGAGGCTCCCGGTGCCGTCACGACCGCCATCGGCACACGGGTGAGGCAAGGTCGATGAAACGCGGTGCGCTGTTGCTGGTCGTGTTGATCGCAGCCGCGGTGGCGGCGTTCTTCATGGTGTGGGAGCAACCGAAGGATCCGCAACAGCACGCCCTCGACGACAGCGCGTTCGTGTTGGACGGGCACTCCACGACCTGCACCGCATTGTTCGGCAATCCCTGCGACTACGAAACCCAGCTCGAATTCAACCGTCGCGGCACGGACCTCGACACGTTCGTGCACTCGACCGACCTCGGCCCGTGGGGCAACTCCCTGCCTTTCGCGGACGCGGCCGAGCTCGTTCTGCAAGCCTGCGTGTACTCGCGCACAGCGGGAAAGACGGTCCTCGAGTTCATCGAGCTGGGGCAGCGCGATCACCCTGACGCCGGACCGGTCGAGCTCTCGCCGTTCTGGAACAAAGCACGTCAGGAGTTATGTGCCACACCGTGGCAGTAGTTCCTCGGCCATGTTCGACGACGCTTACCCGGGTGGTAATCGAGCGGCGTCGTCGACTCTGGTTTCATGTCGTCATGTCCGAAACCGAGAACGCCGTCCACGTCTTCGACGCCGCTGTCGAGCTCACCGCTATCGACGCGGGCCGCTATACCGGAAACACGCACTCCGCATACGCAAACATGGTCGGACCGTTCGGAGGTGTCACGGCCGCCACGCTGCTCCAGGCCGTACAGCTCCACCCGGAGGTCCTCGGAACACCGTTGTCACTGACGGTCAATTTCGCCGCGGCGATCGCGTACGGGGAGTTCGAGATCGTCGCCCGACCGGTGCGTACCAATCGCTCGAGCCAGCACTGGGTGGTCGAGCTGACCCAGGACGGGTCTGTCACGACCACCGCTACCGCAGTGTTCGGCAATCGTAAGGACACCTGGGCATCGACCGAGCTCGCCGCGCCCACCGCACCACCTGCGGACGAGGTGGCGGCCACTCCCTTCCCCGATTTCGTGGCGTGGGGCAAGAACTACGAGATGCGCTTCGTCGAGGGCCCGATTCCCGGCCCCGACGCCGCCCCGCACCCCGATTCCACCTCCACCCTCTGGGTCCGTGACGAACCCGCACGCCCACTCGACTTCACCTCACTGACCGCCCTGTGCGACGTCTTCTACCCCCGCGCGTTCCTGCGCCGCGGCCACGCGCTGCCCGCAGGCACGGTGACGCTGACGATCTATTTCCACGCGGACGCCGCCGAGATCGAAGCCCAGTCGGATCATCCGATCCTCGCCACAGCCCGCAGCCACCGGTTCGGTCGGAACTACTTCGATCAGACCGCGCATCTGTGGGGCTCGGGCGACACATTGCTCGCCACCGCCCATCAATTGGTGTATTTCAAATCCTGAGACCCATTCTCCTGACAGATCAGGCACACCCCGTCATGATGATCGTCATCAGACGACGGGGGGGCACGTGCGCTGGTCGAACGAATGTCGATTCTCTGCAGCCGCCTTCGCAGCGGCCGGAGTTGTTGCTCTGAGCGTCGCACCACCGGCATCGGCGGAGCAGGCGATCGGCTCGTACGTCGCGCTGGGTGATTCGTTCGTGGCCGGACCGGGAATCCCACCGAGCACGAGCGACGAGTGCGGACGTTCCGAAGTGAACTACCCCACCCTGGTAGCCGAAACGCTCGGCGTCGACGAATTCGTCGACGCCTCGTGCAGCGGTGCCGTCTCCAGCGATCTGCATGGTCGACAGATCTCCGTCCTGACCCGCTCGGCAGTGCCACCGCAGTACGACGCACTGCGGCCCCACACCGACCTCGTCACGGTCGGAATCGGCGGAAACGACATCGGCCTGGTCCAGCTGGCGATCTCCTGCACCAATGTCGCTCCTCCCCCGCAGGGTGTGTCGTGCGCGGAGAGCAATTCCGGCCGGCCCGATCCCTACGACATCGCGATCGATACCTTCGCGTCCAGGTATGCCGTGATAGTCGAGGAAATCCGGACGCGGTCACCGCACGCAGACATCGTGTTCGTCGGCTACCCGACGGGGATCCGTGACGGCGGCTGCTTTCCGGAACAACAGATGTGGCCGCAGGACGCCACATATCTGCAGTCCAAGATCGACCGGCTCAACACGGTGATGGCCGAGCAGGTCGTCGGCGCCGGAGCCCGATTCGTGGACCTTCGCACATCGACGATCGGGCACGACGCGTGCGCCACCCCCGAGCAGCGATGGATGGAAGGGATCGTTCCGACATCTCCGGGTATCCCACTGCACCCCAATGCAGCGGGCCATCGCAATGCGGCGGAGCGGGTGGTCAGCGCGTTGTCAGCCGACAACTGAGCGTTCGGGTGCACGCACGGCGAGCAGCGCGACCAGACCCGACGCCAGCACGAGAAGCAGACCCGCGATGCCCGCCCGGTCCGCGCCGAACCACCACGCGAAGAATCCGAACAACGTCGGCGCCAGGAACGACACTGCACGGCCTGTAGTGGCATAGAGACCGAACATCTGGCCTTCGCGGCCGGCCGGGGTGATGCGAACGAGGAAGGTACGCGCCGACGACTGGGCGGGGCCGACGAACAGGCACAGAAGAAGGCCGAAGACCCAGAACATCAGGGGCCCGGACACCACCAACAACACCCCACCGACCACGATCATCGACGCCAACGAAGCGATGATGACTGCCTTCGGGCCCACCCGATCGTCGACGCGGCCCGCTACGAGCGCACCGACCGCCGACACCACGTTCGCGGCCACACCGAACAACAACACGTCGGCGGCGCTGATCTCGTACACGGTGACCGCGAGGACCGCCCCGAAGGTGAACACCCCCGCAAGACCGTCGCGGAACAAGGCGGACGCACCGAGATACCAGACGATGCGCCGGTCCTCGTTCCACAGCTCCTTCAGATCGTTCCACAGCACGCGGTACGACTCGACGAAACCCACCCGGCGGTCGTCGTCGGAACGTTGGTGGGGTTTCTCGGGCACGGCAAACAACACCGGCAAGGCGAACACCGCGAACCACACCGCAGCGAGCAATGCCACCAGCCGGATGTTGAGTCCGTCGCCGGTGGTGATCGACAAGAATCCTCGGGTGTCGCCGTCTCCGGCGATGAACCCCGTATAACACAACAGCAAGAGCACAATGCCACCGAAATAGCCCATGGACCAGCCGAATCCGGAGACCCGGCCGATGTTCTTCTCGGTGGAGACCTGACTGAGCATCGCGTTGTACGGAACATTGGCGAGTTCGAAGATCACCGAGCCTGCTCCGAGGAGTACAAGCCCGAGCCACAGGAAATGGTGGTCGTCCCGAACGAAGAACATTGCTGCCATCAACGCCACTGTCGCGAAGGTCAGAACCCCCAACGAGCGTTTCCGGCGCCCGCTCGCGTCGTACTTCTGTCCCGACACGGGTGCGAGTACGGCGATGGCGAATCCTGCGATGCCGAGAGCCCAACCGAGCCAGGTACTCGCCGAGATCGACCCGGGAAGATCATCGCCGACCGCATCGGTCAGGTACACCGAGAACACGAAGGTGAGGATCACCGCGTTGAATGCTGCCGAACCCCAGTCCCACAGGCCCCATGCGAAGACCTGCCGACGTGTCGCGTCAGTACCCGTGCCGGGTCTGAAGTCCGTATGTGCGTTCATGCCCCGCAGCTTATGAGCGACCGGTCGGCGATGCGACTGCGCGCACGCAGTGGTTAGTCTGTCGTCTCATGGTCCCGAAGATCCGCGCCGCCAGCCTTCGCGGATTCGCGTCGTTGGTCGAAGAACTCGGCGGCGATCCGGATCGGCTGCTCGGGCGGTTCGCGCTGTCTCGGGAACTCCTGACGTCCGATGACGAACTCATCCCGATCGATGCCCACGACTTGATGCTCGAGACCGCTGCGACCGAGCTGGAATGTCCCGACCTCGGTCTGCGACTGGCAGCGGTGCAGGACGTGAGTGTCCTCGGACCGCTCGCATTGGCGATCCAGAAGTCCTCGACCGTGGCCGAAGCACTCCATTGCGCGTCGCGGTTCCTGTACGTACACAGTCCCGCACTCAGGGTTGACGTCGAGCCCGACCCCTACGGCCGCCGCGGGGTCGTCGCGTTGACGTACCGCAAGGATCTCCGGGAATCGTCGTACTCACGGCAGGGCATCGAGTTGGGACTCGGCCTCTTCTTCCGGATCGCGGAACTGCTCATCGGAGGCCGGATCGGACTCCGATCGGTCGAGATCCCACACCGTCCGCTCTCATCCGTCCGCCGATACACCGACTTCTTCGGCAGCGACGTGAAGTTCGGCCGCGCGGTCGCCGCCATCTGTGTCGACAGGCGGATCCTGGACGAACGCTTCGCGCATGCCGACGAGACCATTCGGCAATACGCTTTCCAATTCCTGGCAGAGAACTTTTCCGACCCGGCCACCGAGTTGCCTGCACGCGTGCGCAGCATCCTCGCCGCGACATTGTCCGCGCCGCCGTCCCTGCCCGAGGTTGCGCGCGCGCTCGCGATGCACCCTCGAACATTGCAACGGCGGCTCGCCGCGGAGGACACCACCTTCGACACGGTTCTCGACGCCATTCGCCGCGACACTGCTCATCGACTCATCACTACCGGCAATGTGCCGTTCTCGCAGGTGACCGGACTCGTCGGTTTCACCGAACAAGCCACTCTCAGCCATGCGGTCCGGCGCTGGTACGGGATGAGCCCCAGAGAACTCCGCAACACCGTCGAACCCAGATTGTCGCGCTGAAACAAGTTTTCGCGAGACGCGCCTTGCACCCTGGACCGAGGACGATTCAGCCGCAAGGAGTGATCTGATGGCGACTCAGGCAGAGCGAACCGACGTCGAGCTTTCGAACATCGGGGCACGCATCATCCCCGAGTTCGAGGGTGTACACGACGTCTGGCCACGGGGTGAGCGTCTGAAAGCCGTGCGCCGCGCCGCGCAAATGTACAAGCAACGCTTCACGTCGCAGGGCCGCATCCGTGCGATCAAGTCGGTCGATATCGCCGCAGCACCGTACCCGGTCGAATACGCCTTCCACAACGCCGTGGCGGCACCGACCCTCCCCCTGATCTCGATGATCAACCGCATGATCGTCGTTCAGTACGACGACTGGAACGGCACCGCACGCACACTGGTGTTCGAACCCACCGTGCCTGATGGGTCGGCCGAAGCCCCGTTCTACCGAAACCTGCGCGCGCTCATCGACAAGGTCCCCGGTGGCCGCCTCGCGGAGAAACTCGTCCTGAGCTACTACAACGAGCCGAGCGACGTGCTCGAGAAGCTCGGCCTGGCACCGGACGACATCGACTTCTGCACCTTCGACCACCTTCACGTGCAGGACCCACGGATGATCCTGGGCTCCACCGAGATCATCGAAGGCGAGACCGAACCACGCAGAGCGCTGTTCGGCGACGCGAAAATGCTGGTGCACAGGCGCGAGCTGGCCACCTTGCAGTCCCTCCACCCCATGCAATGGGCGTGGTACGTCGACGGCGGGCTCGGCGGGGTGGATCCCGCCAAATTCGTGGCATTCGACGGCGACATCGAACTCGGCCCGGGAATCGCGCTCCTGTGGACGCCCGGCCATACCGACGGCAACCATTCTCTGGTGGTCAACACTCCGGACGGGGTCTGGGTCTCGTCGGAGAACGGTATTGCCCTGGACAACTGGCAACCGGAGCTCTCGAGGATTCCCGGTGTGCGCAAGTACCACGAGCGATTCGGTCGCGAGATCTGCCCCAACGCGAACACGCTGGAAGATTCTCTCGATCAGTACGATTCGATGATCAAGGAGAAGACGCTCGCCGACCCCTGCAAGACCGACCCTCGCTGGCTCCAGATTCTGCCCTCGACCGAGCTTGCTCCGCGCAAACGGCAGTGGCCTGTCGTACCGACCTACGTTCACGGCGGTATCGAGTACGGCACGATCGAGGCCGGGCAGCGATGAGTCGTGCTCGCGCAGGCGCAGTCGTCACCGGTGCAGGCCGTGGCCTGGGCAAGAAGATCGCTGCCCTCCTCGTCGAGCGTGGCTACCGGGTGCTGGTCACCGACGTCGACCCCGCGACTGCGCAGGCAACAGCCGACGAACTCGGCAGCCGCACCATAGCTCTGGCGGTCGACGTCCGTGACCATGCCCAGGTCGACGCCGCCCGCAAGGCGATCATCGAACACGCGGGACGTCTCGATCTGTGGGTGAACAATGCCGGAGTGTTGCGCACCGGCCCGGCCTGGGAACAGGACGAAGCGACCCGCCGGCTGATGATCGAGGTCAACGCACTCGGCACGATCAACGGGACCGTTGCCGCCATTACTGCAATGCGAGACACCGGCGGCGGCCACGTGGTCAACATCGTGTCGCTCGCGGGCCTGACCGCCGTGCCCGGCGAAGCGGTGTACGCGGCGTCCAAACACGCAGCCCTCGGATTCAGCCTGAGCACGATGGCCGATCTCCGGCTCGAGGGCATCACGAATATCGACATCTCCTGTGTCTGCCCGGACGGCATCTGGACACCGATGCTGCACGACAAGCTGGACGATCCGGCCTCGGCGCTGTCGTTCTCAGGAAAGCTGCTGGGGGCCGACGACGTCGTCGATGCGGTCCGCGCAGTGCTCGACAAACCCCGACTCGTCACCACGATTCCGCGTTGGCGTGGACTCGTCGCCCGGTTGGGCGACGCTCTGCCCCGATTCGGCCTTGCGGCCGTCCCACTCATGGTCGCGCAGGGTCGTCGCGTACAGAAGAATCTGAGAACCACCGGCGGACAGCGTAACTCGTGATCCCGGCCGGGCCCGCATCATCCCAACGCGACGTGAACAGCTGCTGCCAGGAGCGCAGAGACCGATTGGCGCATGACCGCGACCGCTTCGTCCACCGTAAGCTCGTATTCGTCGCGCAGCACCGACCATGACGCCCATGTGGATGCGATCCCGAGCGCCTGCACTGTCTGGGTGCGGCGGTGACGAGTCAAAGCGGCAAGCTCGCGCGCGAACAGGACCTCGATCTCGTCGGTCACACGATTGATGTGCAGCAGTCGATTTGCGCGGAGCTGTGGCGAGACCGCTTCACGAAGCCCAGCGGCCCGCGCCTGCGGCGCAACGTATTCGAGTAGCCGCGCACGCTGGGCGCAGAACGCCTCGATCCGGTCGGGAAGACTCAGCTCAGGAGCCACCGGTACGAACTGCGAATCCTGACGCCGCAAGACCTCCTCCCCTGTCGCAGCGAACAGAGTTTCGAGATCGCTGAAGTTCGCCCACAGCGCGCGAAGTGAGACCCCTGCAGCCTCTGCGATCTGCCCGCCGGTCGGCTTCAGTTCGCCGCCCTCGATGAGCCGGATGTGCGCCTCGATGACCAACCGGCGGGTGCGCTCGGCACGGGCGGTCCGGCCGTCGGAGCCGTTCATCCCCACACTTCCTCGCTTCGTTCGTGACACATCTGGATCCCACACAGTCTGCCAGTGGATCGGAAGCACGGCTGCGTACTTCGCGCCTGGCTGCGCCACCCACATCACAAACTTTCGTCGGACAGTAGGAATCTACACTCACAGTGTTGTAATCTTTCGCCGAACGTGATGTCGATCTCAACTTCAACACGGTCCGCGCTCAATACCTGCGGATCACAAAATCAGAAGGTGCATCGCCAGTGCAGCTACCAACCCTTTCTCGCACCGACAGTGCCGATACTGCACGACTCGAACTGGCCGGTATCGGAGTTCGCTTCGGAGGTATCGTCGCGCTCGACGACGTCTCCCTGCAGGTCCCCGCCGGGTCCGTCGTCGGGATCATGGGACCGAATGGCGCAGGCAAGACCACATTGTTCAACGTCATCTGCGGTTTCATCCGCCCCGGCGACGGCACCATGTCACTCGACGGGAAGCCGTTCACCCCTGTCCCACACCGGCTCTCCGCCCGCGGCGTCTCCCGGACCCTGCAGAGTCTCGGCCTGTTCGCCGGACTCACCGCCGTCGAGAACGTCGCTGCAGGCGCCTCGGGGCGACATCGTTCGCCGTTCGTTGCCGGCATGCTCGGACTACCCCCCGCAGCCCACCGCAATCGACAGACCCTCGCCGACGCCTCGAACCTGCTCGATGACCTCGGCATCGGCAGCTACGCACATACACTCCCGCCTGCGCTTCCCTATCCGGTCGCAAAGAAGGTCGCGATGGCGCGCGCACTCATCTCCGACCCCACCCTGCTACTTCTGGACGAACCCGCCGGCGGACTCGATCAGACCGATATCGACGACCTGCGCGAGCTCATCAGAGCTCTGCCGCAGCGCGCGGACAGCGTCGTCTCCGTCATGCTCGTCGAGCACAACGTCGACCTGATCATGTCGGTGTGCGACCACATCGCGGTCCTCGACTTCGGCCGGGTGATCTCGCAAGGCGCGCCCCACGAGATCAAAGCCGATCCCGTGGTCGCACAGGCGTACCTGGGTGACCGGGAGGCATCATGAGCACTCCATTACTCGCGGTCGAAAACCTCACGGCCGGTTACGGTCCCGTACCCGTCCTCCAGGACGTCGGATTCGAGGTACCGTCGGGCACGATCGCGGCTGTCGTTGGCCCCAACGGAGCGGGCAAGACAACGCTGCTGCGCGCGCTCTCCGGCACACTGCCTACTGTCCAGGGCTCGATCAGTGTCTCCGGCACTTCTCTGATCGGGGTACCGACCGAAAAACTGGTCCACCACGGCGTAGCTCATGTCCCCGAAGGACGCGGCGTGATCGGCGAACTCACCGTCGACGAGAATCTCCGCCTCGGCGGGTTGTGGCGAAAGGACCGCGCCGACGCCAAGCGCGCAGTTGCCGAGATGTACGAGATGTTCGAGCCGCTTGCCCGGCGCCGCGACAGCTCGGGACACCAACTCTCCGGCGGGGAACGACAAATGCTCGCGATCGGCCGCGCCCTCGTCGCACGACCGACGTTGCTGTTGCTCGACGAACCGTCGCTCGGACTCGCCCCGCGCATCGTCGAACTGATCATGACCACCCTTCGCGACCTGCGCGACCGGACCGGACTCACGGTCGTGCTCGTCGAGCAGAACGTCCACAGCGCTCTCCCCGTCTCCGATCAGGCGATCGTGCTTTCACTGGGGCGCGTCGCGGCCGCCACATCCGCTGCCGAACTCGCACACGATCCCGAGTTCCGTACCACCTACTTGGGTTTCTGAGGAGGCACCATGGACAGATTCCTGTTTCTCACCGTCGACGGCTTCGCCCGCGGCGCCGTTTTCGCTGCATTCGCCCTCGCTCTCGTCCTGATCTGGCGTGGTACCCGGGTGATCAACTTCGCGCAGGGTGCGATGGCAGCGGCCACGACCTACATCGCATATTCGGTCACGTCAGCAACGGGCTCGTACTGGTACGGCCTCATCGCTGCCGTAGCAGGTGGTTTCGTCCTCGGCGCGCTCGTCGAGCGGGTACTGATGCGGCGACTAGACCCGAAGCGCCCATTGTCCGCGGTCATCGTCGCGCTGGGCCTGGTGATGGTTTTGCACGCTGTCCTCGGAATGCTCTTCGGCAACGATTTCCGTCCGATGCAGCTGCCCTTTGCCCGCGAGCCGTTCCGCGTCGGCGACGTCGCGTTGCTCTCCCCCTACGACCTCTTCGTGTTCGCCACGGTCGGCATCGTGGTCCTCGCGCTGGCAGTCCTGTTCACCCGGACCGACATCGGCCTGAAGATGCGCGCATCCGCATTCTCACCGGATGTGTCGCGGCTGCTGGGCGTGAAGGTCTCAGCGATGCTCACCCTCGGCTGGGCCCTGGCCGGCGCCGTCGGCGCCCTTGCTGCGTTGCTGGTCGTCCCCACCGAGCTCGGACTCAACCCCCACGCCGTCGATCTGGTGTTCATCTTCGCTTTCACCGCCGCCGTCATCGGCGGACTCGACAGCCCCGTCGGCGCAGTCATCGGCGGCCTGGTCACCGGACTGCTACTCGGCTACGTCAGCGGCTATCTCAGCGGAAGCATCGCGCCGATCGCGGTACTCCTCGCACTGATCGGAGTGCTGCTCATCCGACCCAATGGCATCTTCTCCGGCACAGCAACAAGGCAGGTCTGACATGTTGTCGACACAACTCGCCGCCTCCGCAACCCGTACGGCGTGGATCGTCGCTGCAACCGCAGTGGTGATCGTTGCGATCTTCGTCCTGCCCCCGTTCCGGAACTACCAGCTGGCCACCATCGCCGCGTACGCGTGTGCCACAGCCGGTTTGACGGTGCTCATCGGACGCAACGGCCAGCTCTCACTCGGCCACGGAGCACTCATGGCCTTCGGCGCCTACACCTTCGCACTCACCGCCAACAGCATGGGCGACGCGGGAAGCACCGGCATCGCAGTACTGCTCGTCCCGCTGGCCGCCGCGGTCGTACTCACGTCGGCTCTAGGGGTGATCCTCGGTGCGGCCGCCGCACGGCTGCACGGCCCGTATCTGGCGGGCCTGACCCTCGCGCTCGTCGTTGCGATCCCGTCGATCACCACCACGTTCTCGGGGCTTCTCGGCGGAGATCAAGGATTGTGGGCGTACGTCGAAGGCCCGCCGACCGGGATCGCCTCGCTGTTCACCGTCGAACAGTGGCAGGCCACCGTAGCGGTGCTCGCTGCCGCGGTGACCGTCCTCGCGCTTTCCAACCTGATCTCCGGTGATTTCGGGCGACGAATGCAGGCGGTCCGCGACGACGAGATCGCCGCTCGGCTTGCCGGAATCGACGTCACGCGCACCAAGATCGCCACTTTCGTGGCGAGTTCCGGAGCAGCGGGGCTCGGCGGCGGCGTCCTGGCGATGGTGACGCAGAGCGTGTCGCCCGGTGCGTTCGGTGTGACATTCTCGCTGTTCCTGCTCATGGGTGTCGTCGTAGGGGGTGTCGGTTCCCTACTCGGCGCGGTGTGCGGCGCAGTGCTGCTGGTCGTGCTGCCCGCACTGGTCGCAACAGTCACCGATTCACTGCAGATGTCCCCGGCCCTCGCCGAACGCCTCGACGGCAATCTCGCGATCGCGCTGTTCGGTCTCGCCGTGATCGCCGTCGTGCTCGTAGCTCCGTCAGGTCTTCATGGCCTGCTCTCTCGCGCTGTGCACGCCGTGTCACCGGGCGGGCGCTCCCCGCGCCACCGATCAGGTTCGGTTCCCGCGACCATCCCCGTTTCCACCACACCGAAAGCAGAGGCACACAGATGATCAGATCCCGGCGACACCTGATCCCGATCGTCGCACTCGCGGCGACCGTGGCTCTCACCGCGGCCGGATGCGGCAGCGGAACCAGCGCGACGGACGGCACCACCGGCGAGGGTGACACCACCGGTGTCACCGACACATCGGTCCTCATCGGCACCCACATGCCGATGACCGGTCCTGCTGCGGCCGGCTATTCGAAGATTCCGGCCGCCACGCAGGCGTACTTCGACCACGTCAACGAGCAGGGTGGTGTACACGGGCGCACCATCGAATACAAGGTCCTCGACGACGGCTACAACCCGGCGAACACTCAACAGGTGGTGCGCGAACTGGTGCTGCAGGACCGGGTGTTCGCGATCCTGGGTGGTCTCGGCACACCCACCCACTCTGGTGTTCTCGATTTTCTCGACACCAACGGAGTGCCCGACCTTTTCGTCGCATCCGGATCGCGCACCTGGAACCAGCCCGACAAGTACCCGCTGACGTTCGGGTTCAACGCCGACTACACGGTCGAAGCGAAGGTCATGACCGACTACGTCCAGAAGAACCTGCCGGGAAAGCAGATCTGCACATTCGGCCAGGACGACGACTTCGGAGCCGACTACCTCGGCGGGGTCGAGCAGATCGTGGGGGCCGAGAACGTCATCGAACGCCAGACCTACTCCACGAGCAACACCAACGTCGCACCTCAGATCGGGGCTCTTCGAGCCGCGGGTTGCGAGGTGGTCATGCTGGCCACGATCCCCGGCTTCACCGCGCTGGCGATCGGCACTGCAGCTCGTCTGGGGTTCGCTCCCCAATGGACCACTGCGTCGGTCGGGGGCGATCTCGTGACGTTGTCCGCGACGCTCGGTGAAGCCGCTCCACTTGCGGAAGGTCTGCTGAGCACCAACTACCTACCGTCACATTTCAGTGAGAACGACGAGTGGACAACCCTCTTCCGGGAGATAAACGACCAGTACAACGACGGCGCCCAGTTCGACGGGAACATCGTCTACGGAATGTCGATGGCGCACCTGTTCGTGCAGGCGCTCGAAGCGGCCGGGGAGAATCCGACCCGAGAATCGATCGTCGCCGCGATCTCCGAGAACGATTTCGACGGGCCGAACCTCGTCCCGTTCCGCTTCTCGGCCGATGATCACGCGGGGGCAGGCGGGGCGCGCATCAACCAGGTCCGAGGCGGGATCCAGGAGTACATGGGGCCGTCCTACACCACCACCGACGCTCCCGGCGACCCCGTCGTCGAGTACGCAGCAGGATAAGTGTCACTCCGGATCGGATCTCGGGGTGCGGGGTCGGTCGTCATCGGGGGACGACCGACCCCTCTCTCGTTCGACCGGAATTTGCGATCGGACAAGGTCTGCTCTCTTGTACGAGAAGACCGGTCGCCGACCTGTCCCTTCCGATAGTCTGCTGCGTAGCAGCGAATTGTCGCGACGATGGGAATCCAGATGGCAAAGCTTGTGAACACGCTGTCCGAGGACGAATTCGTTCTCATCCGGGAAACGAAGAAGTCGCAGATTGCCGAACTCACCGAAGACGACCTCATCGACCTGCACACTCGGACCCGTCGGGCGCGCAACAAGTACGTCAAGCTCTACCGCAGAAGCGGCGCAGACAAGGTCGGTGAGAAGAAGTCCCGCGCCTCGGGTCGTGCAGCGAACAAACGCAATGCCGGTAAGGCCGAGTTGTTCGAAGATGCACTTGCGCGAGTCAGCAGTCGACTGGCCAAGGTTGCACGGCAGTCTGCTCGCGAACTCAAGGAAGAACGGCTGGCGCTCGCCAGAAGCGACTCCCCCGTGTCATCGGACGGTGCTGAAGGAAAGGGCGGCGCGGGAAAGGGCAAAGTGAAATCGGCGGGAAAATCGCGCGTCGATTCGACCCGTGATTCTTCCGGCCGCAAGAAGTACGAAGCATCGACGATCGCCGCGGGTGCACGCCGTCAGGCCAAGAAAGACAAGAAGAACGCGTGACCGGCACAGGGGTCGGCCGTTCGAACGAGAGATTCTGCCCGGCTAGGCTGAACGCCGTGACTCTGCCGAACCCCCACCCCGATGCCCGTGCCGTTGTCACCGGAGCTTCCTCCGGTATCGGCGAGGCTCTGGCCACCGAGCTCGCGGCGCGCGGGCATTCGCTGATCCTCGTTGCGCGACGTGGCGACGTCATGGAGAAGCTCGCGACCGAGCTCAGGTCCGCACACCGCGTCGAAGTCGACGTGCGCACGTGCGACCTGTCCGACCCCGAATCCCGTACCGATCTCGTCGACGAGTTGTCCTCGCGACGGATCAGCATTCTGTGCAACAACGCGGGTATCGCCACGTTCGGTGCTGTGGCCGAGCTGGACCCGTCCTACGAGCGCGCGCAGGTCGAACTCAATGCAGTTGCGGTGCATGATCTTACGCTCGCGGTTCTTCCGGGAATGGTGGAGCGCAGGTCGGGCGCGATCCTGATGGTCGGGTCTGCAGCAGGCAACATGGCGATCCCCAACAACGCGACCTACGCCGCGACCAAGGCGTTCGTGAACACCTTCTCCGAATCGCTTCGCGGGGAACTCAAGGGCAGCGGCGTGCATGTCACCCTGCTGGCTCCCGGACCTGTGCGCACCGAGGTGCCGGATCCGTCCGAGGCGTCGATCGTCGATCGGATCGTTCCCGACTTCCTGTGGATTTCGAGCGAACACACCGCGAAGGTGTCGTTGGACGCGCTCGCACAGAACCGCATGCGCATCGTTCCCGGCCTGATCTCGAAGGCGATGTCGGCGGCGGGACAGTTCTCTCCCCGGTCCATCTCCGCCCCTATCGCTGGCGCGTTCTACAAGAAACTCGGAGGCTGACGCCTCCACCTGCTCCCCAGACCGGCGTCCGGCGCATCTCGCATCGGACGCCGGCCCCGTCGTATTACAGTGATCCCCCTCACTCTCCGAGGGCGTGCTTCCCACTTCGTTTCACCTGCTCCCATCTGCTGTTTCCCTGTCAACCCGAGCGCAGTCGGCATGCGTCTCGAAAATTCCCACAAATCGATACCTGTGTTAACAAGTAGTTACGGAAAATTTTCACAAACACAGGGAGTAGTGCATTGTCGCCGAAGATCGCGATTCTTGGAGCAGGACCGAGTGGGCTCGCGCAGCTGCGCGCCTTCGAGGCAGCACGGAAAGCCGGTCTCGACGACGTCCCCGACATCGTGTGCTTCGAGAAGCAGGCGGACTGGGGCGGAATGTGGAACTACACGTGGCGCACCGGCCTCGATGCACACGGCGAACCGGTCCACGCGAGCATGTACCGGTACCTGTGGTCCAACGGCCCCAAGGAATGCCTCGAGTTCGCCGACTATTCCTTCGAGGAGCATTTCGGACGACCCATCCCTTCGTACCCGCCGCGCGCGGTCCTCCTCGACTACATCATGGGTCGGGTCGAGAAAAGCGATGTGCGCAAGTACGTCCGGTTCAACACAGCGGTGCGGTGGGTGGACTACTCCGAGCAGACCGAGAAGTTCACCGTTACCGTGATGGACCACGACAAGGGCGAACTCGAATCCGACGAGTTCGACTACGTGGTCGTCGCCACCGGGCACTTCTCCACTCCGAACGTACCCGAGTTCGAGGGCCTCGACCGGTTCCCCGGTCGTGTCCTGCACGCTCACGATTTCCGCGACGCCGCCGAATTCGCAGGCAAGCGACTGCTTCTCGTCGGTAGCAGTTACTCGGCCGAGGACATCGGAACGCAGTGCTACAAGTACGGTGCAAAGGAGGTCACGTTCAGTTACCGCTCCGCACCGATGGGACACGACTGGCCCGATGCGTTCTCCGAAGTGCCACTGCTCACGCGTGTCGACGGCAGCACAGCACATTTCAAGGACGGCAGCACCCGCGAGGTCGACGCCATCGTGCTCTGCACCGGCTACCAGCACCACTTCCCTTTCCTACCCGACGAGCTGCGGCTGCGCACCAACAACCGGCTGTACCCGCGAAACATCTACAAGGGCATCTTCTTCCAGAACAACCCTCGCCTGATGTACCTCGGCATGCAGGACCAGTACTTCACGTTCAACATGTTCGACGCGCAGGCCTGGTACGCCCGCGACGTGATGCTCGGCCGGATCGCGTTGCCCGACTTCGACAGACGCGACGCAGACATCGAGTCGTGGCGAACCCGCGAAGAGGCCCTGAGCAACCCGATCGAGGACATCGACTTCCAGGCCGCGTACATCCGGGATCTCGTCGCACCGACCGACTATCCCGAGTTCCACGTCGAACGCCAGGGTGAAGTGTTCAAACAGTGGAAGAAGGACAAGAAGGACGACATCATGGGCTACCGCAACCGTAGCTATACGTCCACCCTCACCGGAACCACCGCACCGCCGCTCCCCGCACCATGGCTGGACATTCTCGACGATTCCCGAGAATCCTTCCTGTGCAATGATTTCGAAGCCGATACAGAGGACGCACCCGGGGAGAAAATCGTCGCCACACGAACCGAGCGTCTACGCATCCCGGGCACCCTCCGCTCTCCCGAGGCGCGCGTCACCGCGAATGTCTAGCGACTAGCGTCGGCGGCGCCTGCCGGTCCCGAAGATGCTTCGTGAGATCTCCCGGCCCGCCGCCGACGCTGCCGAACGCAGAAACCCCTTCACTGCACTGCTGCCGAGCACCTGCTCGACGAGGGACGGTCCATCGTCGGGCGGTGCGGCGGGTGCCTGCCCTGCGGCGTGGTCAGGAACAGGTGGCGCCTCGAAATCCGGATCGTTGTTCGGGGCGCCCGCCACCGTCGCGGTGAGCTTCTCGTATGCCGACTCGCGATCGATGGTGCGGCCGTACTTCCCGTACATCGGGCTCGCCTGCGCCGCCGCCCGCATGGCGTTCTCACCGACCGTGTCCATCAGCGATCGAGGCGGGCGGATGCGCGTCCACGCAACGGGCGTCGGGGTTCCCATCTCGGAGAGCACCGTGACGATGGCCTCACCTGTTCCCAACGTCGTGAGCGCTTCCTCGAGGTCGTAGAACTCCGTCATCGGGTACGTACGGACCGTCTTGGTCAGTGCTTTCTGATCATCGGGGGTGAATGCGCGCAGCGCATGCTGCACCCGCGCGCCGACTTGCGAGAGCACCGCGTTCGGAATGTCGGTCGGCAGCTGGGTGCAGAAGATCACGCCGACGCCCTTCGACCTGATCAGCTTCACCGTTTGCTCGACCTGCTGCAGGAACGCTTCGGAGGCGTCCGCGAACAGCAGGTGGGCCTCGTCGAAGAGAAATACCAGTCTCGGTTTGTCGAGGTCGCCGACTTCCGGTAGGGCTTGGAACAGGTCTGCCAGCAGCCACATCAGGAAAGTGGAGAACAATTGCGGGCGCATCGCCTGATCACCGAGCTCGATCAGGTTGAGCATCCCCTGCCCACCGACGACATCGAGCAGATCCTCGGTTTCGAGTTCAGGCTCCCCGAAGAACGTGTCGCCGCCTGCAGCCTCCAGGTTGACGATCGCGCGCAGGATCACGCCGGCGGTCGCCTTGGAGATCCCGCCGATCCCCTGAAGTTCTGCCTTCCCCTCGTCGCTCGTCAGGTGCGCGATGGTCTGGCGCAGATCCTTCAGATCGAGCAGGGCGAGTCCGTTCATGTCGGCCCAATAGAAGATCAGTCCGAGTGTGGATTCCTGGGTCGCGTTCAGTTCGAGCACCTTGCTCAGCAGGATCGGACCGAACGCGGTGACAGTCGCGCGAACGGGGATCCCCACGCCTTCGGTTCCCAGTGAATAGAACCGCACCGGAAAACCGGTCGGGCTCCACCCATCGTCGCCCGTGTCCACTGCGCGCGCAGCGAGCACATCACTCGTCTCCCCTGCCGCAGACAGCCCCGACAGGTCACCCTTGACGTCGGCAACCACAACAGGCACACCCGCAGAGGAGAGCTGTTCGGCAATGAGCTGCAGTGTCTTCGTCTTGCCGGTGCCCGTTGCGCCGGCAACCAGGCCGTGCCGATTCAGGGTTGCCAACGGTATCCGCACGTGGGCTGTGGGATCGACTGTGCCGTCGTGCACGACAGCACCCAATTCCAGTGCCTCTCCGATGACGGCATAACCGTCGGCGATCGTTGTGCTCGGACGCGAAGTTTCGGCCATCCGATCTCCCCTATCGATGTGTGACAGACCTCGGCGCACCCCACCGACGACTTTAACCGTTCTTCCTCCTGGCTACTCTGTGAGTCGTGCAGGACAAACTCGTATGGATCGATTGTGAGATGACCGGGCTGCGGATCGGCAGCGACAAGCTGATCGAGATTGCCGCGCTGGTCACCGATAGCGACCTCAACGTGCTGGGCGACGGAGTGGACATCGTCATCCACGCCGACGACGACGCTCTCGCCTCCATGCCGGAGGTGGTGCAGCAGATGCACGCGAAGTCCGGACTCACGGAGGAGGTGCGCCGCTCGACGGTCAGTCTCGCCGAGGCCGAGAAACTTGTGCTCGACTACATCCGGGAGCACGTCGCGGAACCGGGCACCGCACCGCTGGCAGGTAACTCGATCGGAACCGATCGCACCTTCATCGCACGGGACATGCCCGAGTTGGACGGCTTCCTCCACTACCGGATGGTGGATGTGAGCTCGATCAAGGAGCTGACCCGGCGCTGGTTCCCGCGGATCTACTTCGGTCAGCCCGAGAAGGGGCTCTCGCACCGCGCGCTGGCCGACATCAAGGAATCGATCCGCGAGCTGCGCTACTACCGGCGTACCGCATTCGTTCCCGAGCCCGGACCGACGTCCGCCGAGCTCATCGCCGTCGTGAAGGAGCTCGGACCCGCCTGACCAGGCGATTCGGTGTTTCCACCAAAGTCACGCTAGTATCTGTACCGCAAGCGCACGCGGTCGAAGACCGTACGCGATTGCGATGGTGAGTGTAGTTCAGTTGGTAGAGCACCAGGTTGTGATCCTGGCTGTCGCGGGTTCGAGTCCCGTCACTCACCCCCAAGGGAAAGCCCCTGACCAGTGGAGACACCGGTCAGGGGCTTTCTGTTTCCTGCTCCATGCAACAGGATATGCGGGTTATAGGGGACCGTTGACGCGGAAGAGTCCCGCGACGAACGGCGTCGTATCGGGCATCGACCGTTCGATGGCGGTGAAGTGCCCGGCCATGTAGACGCGATAGTCCACATCGGCGCCCGACGCGGTCATCTCCGCGGCCAGTTTCGCCGACAGCGGGATAGGCACCATCACATCGTGTATGCCGTGGCCGAGGAAGACCGGACGGTCGTAGCCGTCGGTGGGGACGGCCAGATACTCGGCGAGGACGGCGGGCAACTCTCCTTCGAACATCGGACGCGCCGGCAAGTCACCGATGCTCACCGATTGCGCGACCGCGTCCAGATCGTCGTAGCAGAGCACCTCCGCCTGATCGAGGATTTCCTGACCGGCCGGAGTGAAGTAGCTGTCGATGTCGACGTCGGGATAGGCATCCCGGACTCCCGAGAACAAGTACCCACTGAACGACACGAGCCCCCACAGACCGGGATCAGGCAACCCGGGGACTCCGAGGGTGAACGCCGACTCGAGATTGGCCGGGGCCCCGGTGGCGACAGTGCCTCGGAAGTCGAGTTCCGGCGCTCGGGAGGTCGCGATGCGGGCGGTGTGCAGGGCCGCGTGACCACCTTGCGAGTGTCCGATCACCGCCCAGCTGTCGGACAGGGTCGGATCGGCTGCGCGGGCGGCGCGAACACTGTCGACGACACTGTGCGCGGCGCTCTGGCCGTCGAGGTACCGGTGGAGGCCCTCCGAACCGAGTCCTGGATAGTCGGCCGACACCACCGCGTAACCCTGGTCGAGCCAGTGCCCGAGGTACATCTTTTCGACATCGGAGCGGGGGGTACGGGTCGTCAGCGAACAGTCGTCACCGACACCGGTGGTCCCGTGCGCCCACGCGACGACGGGCCGGCCGCCCTCGGGCGGATCGCCCTGCGGCACGAACAACGCGCCGGTGGCGATGGTGGCTTCACCGGAGCGCCACTGCGTGCGGTATTCGATCTTCTCCGCAACTGCGGTGCCGGGCAGGGAGAGTTCGACCGGGAGCGGTTCGACCGAGACGAGTGCGCCGGGTTCCGGCCCAGCGGGTGCGCCCGCAGCGGGTGCGGCGGCCGCAATGTGCGACCCGATCAGCTGAGGAACAACGAGGCCCAGCGCCGCAACAGCGCTGAGCCACGTTCGAATGCCGGTCACCGGCTATGCATTCGCGTTACCGGCTTTCCAGGTGTCCCACGGAATGTTCCAGTCTCCGAGCCCATCGGTGCCGGACAGCACCCCACCGACGGTGTTGCTCACGATGACGATGTCGCCGCGTTTGGTGTTGTCGAAGATCCACTTGGCGTTCGCGGGGCTCAGGTTCAGGCACCCGTGGCTGGTGTTGCGGTACCCCTGGTCGCCGAGTGACCACGGAGCCGAGTGGAAGAAGATACCGCTGTAGGACATGCGGGTGGCCCAGTCGACCGGTGTGCGGTACCCCTGAGACGAGTCGACGGCCACTCCGTACGTCGACGAGTCCATGATCATGTGATCGAACCGGTCGCCGATCGTGTAGACGCCGTTGGGGGTGGGCGTGTCGTTCTTCCCCATCGAAGTCGGCATCGTGATCACGTCGGCACCGTTGCGGTTGACGACCACCTGCTTGGTGTTGTCGTCGACCCTGATGATCACCGAGTCGCCGATCGTGAACGAGGTCGCGACATCGGACTGGCCGAACAGGCCGTCGCCCAGATCCTTGCCGTAAGCCTTCACATCGACCGAGACGGTGGTGCCGGGCGTCCAGTAGTTCTCCGGTCGCCACCGCACTTCGCGGTTGTTGACCCAGTAGAACGCACCCTCCACCGGCGGGTTCGTCGTGACGGTGATCGCTTCCTCGGCAGCGAGGCGATTCGGGATGTTCTCGTCGAACTGCACCGCGACCGGCTGACCGATACCGACGACAGACCCTTCACCGGGCATCACGTACGGCTGGGTGAGATTCGACGGAGACGATGTCGTGAACGACAGGCTCGAGGTGGTGGCACCTCCGAGTCCGTAAGCGACGGCTTCGAGAACGTACTGGCGGTTGTACCCGAGCGGCTCGGTGTTCACCCAGGTTGCATCGTCCTCGATCGCACCGGAGACCGGTTCTCCCTCTGGGGTGAGGAGGGTCACCGATTCGAGCTTGCCGTTGACCACCGACACCGTGACCGGGTCGATCGGAGAGAAGCCGACGCCGCCGTCTTCCACACTGGCCGACACTGTCGGTTTGATGAGTGCCGCGAGTGGGTTCGAGTCGATCGGCACTTCATCGGCCCCGCCACCCGATCCCGGCGAGCAGGCAGTGACGAAGGCCATAAGCCCGACGATCATCAACCCCAGTACCGCCGCGGTCCGCCGCCGACGCGGACTCGTCACTTGTTCTTGTTGCACTGCCACTCTCCGCTCCCGCCTCCCCACAGACACCAAAACTGCAGGTAACACATGTAAAAGCAATCTTGCCAGCCCATGTTCCGGGCAGGCCCTACGACGCCCCCCGACGTCGATAACGTTCGAATACCGAATCGCCCCCACCGCGCCATCCGTTACAGCTCCAGCGCCTCGAAAGGCCCCTGAGCAGGCGATTTGGCGCGATCTTCCGAGGTGTGTAATCTTCTCTTCGTCGCCGGGACAACGGACCGGAGACAGAAACACCAAGCGCCATTAGCTCAATTGGCAGAGCAGCTGACTCTTAATCAGCGGGTTCGGGGTTCGAGTCCCTGATGGCGCACAGCGGAAAGCCCCACATCCGGAACACTACCGGGGTGGGGCTTTTTCGGCACTGTAGAAAGAATCACCCTTCGATGATCACCGGATCTCCGAGTTTCACGTTCTCGTAGTACCAGCCGGCGTTCTCGGTGCTGAGGTTGATGCAGCCGTGACTGACATTCGCGTATCCCTGAGAATCCACCGACCACGGTGCAGCGTGCACGAAGATTCCGCCCCATGTGAGCCTCACCGCATATTCGGTGTCGATGCGGTACCCCTCGGGCGCGTCGATCGGCACTCCGTAGGTAGACGAGTCCATCACCAGATGGCGGAATTTCTCGAGCACCGGGAATGTGCCGATGGGGGTTTCGTATCCCGGTTTACCCAGCGACGTCGGCATCGTCCTGACGACCTCGCCGTTCAGACTGACCGTGAACTGGTGCGTCGAGCGATTCGCGACCGCGATGAACGAGTCACCGACCTGGAAGTGGGTCCGCGACCCTCCGACCAGGACCGTGACGTCGGTACCTCCGGGCCAGAAGCCGTCCGGTACCCATTGCAACTCCCGATCGCTCACCCAGGACGTATACCCCTCGACGGGCGTCGCGGTGATTATCTGCACTGCGTTCTCGGCCGCTACCCGATCCGTGACGGGTGCGGTGAAACGCACGATCACCGGATGCGCGACCCCCACCACGTCCCCGGTAGCGGGCTCGACAGACGAGATACCGACGCCTCCGGGCGGCGCCTCGACGACGGTTCCCGCAGCGGCGGCGGCTCCGGAGCCGAACCACACGGCGGTTGCGAGAATGGTGGCCAGAAGCAGTCGTGCGCTCCGCTGACAACCCCGCATGACGGTCGCCTCCTTCGAACAAAGACAGACCCCGACCCATCCAGTGAAGCACGTCACACCTATGGGCGCGGCATATGAAAGGTTGTCGTGCACGAATGCACAGTGCCCGCGTCCGTAAAGACGCGGGCACTGTGCGGATCCAATGGGGTCAGCGCAGAATCTTGCGCAACACGAGCAGACCCACCACCGCACCCACAGCGATGGCGGCGTATTTCTTGACCTGAGGCTGATTGACCTTCGCCACGACGCTCTGCTTGGTGTTCGCCACCAAGGTCTTCGGGTTGGCGCGGAGGCTCAGTTCGTCGAGCGTGCTCGCGAGCTGGTTGCGGGCCTTTTCGATGTCCCGCTCGATGTCGCCGGTGTCCCTAGCCACGTGATCCTCCAGAAAGTCGCTGCAGTGTGCTGCGACCACGGTAATGGACGAACGGTCTACTACTGTCGCGGACATGACGGAAAACAGCAGACTCTCCCCCGGTGACACCGCACCCGACTTCACACTTGCCGACGCCGACGGCAACGAGGTGTCGCTGTCCGACTACCGCGGACGCAAGGTCATCGTCTACTTCTACCCCGCTGCGAGCACGCCCGGCTGCACGAAGCAGGCTTGCGATTTCCGCGACAACCTCGCCGAACTGGGCGATGCCGGACTCGACGTGGTCGGAATCTCCCCCGACAAGCCCGCGAAGCTCACGAAGTTCCGCGACAGCCAGGAGCTGAATTTCCCGCTGCTCTCCGACCCCGAGAAGACCACGCTCACCGCATGGGGCGCCTTCGGCGAGAAGAAGATGTACGGCAAAACAGTGACCGGCGTGATCCGATCGACTTTCCTCGTCGACGAGCAAGGCAAGATCGAGGTTGCGCAGTACAACGTACGGGCGACCGGACACGTAGCGAAGCTGCGACGCGATCTGTCCGTCTGACTATTCGGCCAGGGAGCTCAGCAGCACCGCTTCGGCGACGGCGAGGTTCTCGATCTCGGACGGATCGACACTCTCGTTCGGGGCGTGGATGACGCAGCGGGGCTCCTCGACCCCGATCAGGGCGATCTCCGCTGTCGGCACCGCGCGTTGAAGTGCGGTGCACAACGGGATCGACCCGCCTTGACCGGCGGTGCCCACCTCATGTCCGTACGCAGCCTCGAGCGCAGACCGTAGAGCGGTGTATCCGGGCCCGTCGGTCACGGCGCGGAAGGGTTCGCCGACGGCTTCGCGCTCGATCCGTAAGTGGGCACCCCATGGAACATGCGCTTCGAGGTGGGCGACGAGCGCGTCCTGCGCGGCCGTCGCGTCGACCCCGGGCGGTACCCGCAGGTTCAGGCGCGCCGATGCGCGGGGCACGATCGCGGCGGCCGAGCCGACGACCGGGGGCGCATCGATTCCGAGTACGGTCAATGCAGGACGGGCCCAGACGGCGTCGGCAATCGAGCCCGAGGTCGGCAGCGTCACTCCGTCGAGCACACCGGCGTCAGCGCGAAATCTGTCTTCGGGATACGGCACGCCGTCCCAGGTCGCGGTGGCGTCGAGACCGTCGATGACCGTGTTCCCGTCGGTGTCGCGCACGGTGGCGAGCATGTGCACCAATGCGGCGAGCGCGTCGGGTGCTCCCCCGCCGTACATGCCGGAATGCACTTCGCCCGTCAACGTCTCGATGTGGATGTCGACGTTCGCGATACCGCGCAAGGTGGTAGTCAGTGTCGGCTTTCCCACTTCGGCGTTGCCACTGTCGCCGATGATGATGAGGTCGGCCTGAAACAACTCGGGCCGCTCCTCGACCAGGTGGTCGAGCCCTTCGCCGCCCATCTCCTCGGATCCTTCGATCACGATCCGTACACCCACCGGGATGCGCCCGTCTTCGAGGACCGCCCGCAGCGCGAGCAGGTGCATCATGATGTTGCCCTTGCAATCGGCGGCGCCGCGCCCGTACCAGCGGCCGTCCCGTTCGGTGAGCGTGAACGGCGGACTGTCCCAGAGGTTTTCATTGCCGGGAGGCTGTACGTCGTAGTGGCTGTACAGCAGGACGGTGGGGGCTCCGGCGGGGGCGGGGGTGTGCCCGACGACGGCGAGCGATCCGTCGGAGGTCTCGATGAGTTCGACGTGTTCGATCCCCGCCTCGGCGAATGCGTCACGAACCCAGGTTGCAGCTCCGACGCATTCTTCGACGGGGAACTGCCGGGGGTCGGCCACCGAGCGGAAGGCAACCATAGTAGCGAGCTCGTCACGAGCCGCAGGCATCGCTGCGCTGACGCGGGTCCGCATTCGTCGGGTCAAGCCTGTCATCTGTTTGCCTCCTTGTTTCGGATGAGCACGTCGATTCCATCGAGGAGCCGCTCTAGTCCGAACCGGAAGTCGTATTCGTGCCATACCGCGGGGTCTTCGTCCTCGTCTGTATCGAATGCTCCCGCAGCAACGGCTGCGAGCACCCACGGATACTTCTCCGGGTCGAGGATGCGAGGCATCACCGAGGGGTAGTCCACCCGATCGTCGACGACGGCGGATTCGAGTTCCCATGAGAAACGCGCACGACTGATGACATACAGCGAGATCGTGAGCGTGACCTGCACCTTCTCCTCCTCGTCGAGGAGGGTGTCGGACATCGCACCGAGGCCGGCGTCGAGCCAGCGCATGTTGTTGGGCCAGTAGGGAGCCGTTCGGATCTGATGCTCGGTCAGCCATCGGTATTCGCGCAGCGCTCGGTACTCCGCTGTGGCCCAGGCGTCGAGTCGCTGCCGCCAGGACCCCTCGGCGGGCAACTCGGGCGGCGGTCCGAGCGCGCGGTCCCACGCGAGTTCGACGAGTTGATCCTTGCTGTCGACATAACGATAGAGCGACATCGTGGTGAAGCCGAGTTCCTTCGCCACCCGGCTCATCGAGAGCGCCCCGAGCCCTTCGGTGTTGGCCACGGCGACCGCGGCGTCGAGCACCTGATCCAATGTCAGGCCTCGGCGGGGCCCCCGGGTACCGGGGTTGTTCAGCCCCCACGCCAGCCGCACGTCGCGCGGTAGCTCGTCGTCGGTTCCGGGACTGTGCATAGCTCTCCGTCGTTCGGGGTCTTGCCGCAATCCTAAAACTGCGTATCATCTACACAAAAGTCTATGACGTACACAGTTAAGGACCGGGACATGTCCGATCGCTTCGCCGCTCTCCATGTGCAGGCACTACGCAAGACATTCGGCTCCACCACGGTGCTCGACGGCATCGACCTGCGGGTCGCGCCCGGATCCGTATTCGCCCTGCTCGGCGCTAACGGCGCCGGAAAATCCACGACCGTGCGGATCCTCACGACACTGCTGCCCTTCGACTCCGGCACCGTCGAAGTCGCCGGGCTGGCCCTACCCGCCCACGCCCGTTCGGTCCGTCAACGAATCGCCCTGACCGGACAATATGCCGCTATCGACGACGTGCTCACCGGACGAGAGAACGTCCGCCTCGCCGCGCAACTGGCACACCTGCCCTCGTCGACGATCAACGGCCGTGTCCGAGAACTGATCGAGCGATTCGATCTCGGGCACGTCGCCGACCGGCGCGCGGGCACCCTCTCCGGCGGCACCGCTCGCCGACTCGACATCGCGATGAGCCTGGTCGCTTCACCGCAGGTGCTCTTCCTCGACGAACCCACCACAGGCCTCGACCCCCGCAGCCGCCTCATCATGTGGGAGGTGATCCGCGAACTCGCCGCCGAAGGAGTCACCGTCTTTCTCACCACGCAGTACCTCGAGGAAGCCGATCGCCTCGCCGATCGGGTCGCGGTCCTGGATTCGGGACGCATCGTCGCCGAAGGCACACCGGACGAGCTCAAAGCGCTGGTGCCGGGCGGTCACCTGGAATTGCGATTCACCACCGAACCCGACCTCGATCATGCTGCGGCACTACTCGGCGGCGAGACCGACCCGAGCACCCTCACTCTCGAAGTCCCCACCGACGGCGACCTCCCCCACGTGGCCGCCCTACTCACCCGGCTCGCCGACGACGCAGTTCCGGTCGAGAAATTCGGCCTCCACTCCCCCACACTCGACGATGTCTTCCTCACCCTCACCGGCACGGCCAACCGAAAGAAGGTCTCGCAGTGACGATCACCGACTCACCGACCCGCACTGCCGGTCACCTGCCCCGCGACTATGCGGCGGTGACCGGAAGAAACCTCAGACGCATACTCCGCAGCCCCGACGCTCTGCTCATGGGGCTCGCGTTGCCGGTCCTGCTGCTCGTGCTGTTCGTATACGTGTTCGGCGGCGCCATCAACACCGGCACCGACTATCTCAACTACGTGGTTCCGGGCATCGTGCTGCTGTCGGCCTCGTTCGGCGCCGCGCAGACCTCGGTTGCCGTCGCGTCCGACATGCAGCGAGGCATCGTCGATCGGTTCCGGTCGATGCCCATCGCGCGTTCGGCAGTCCTCACCGGCCACGTCGTCGCCAGCCTGCTCCGCAACCTCGCCAGTACTGTCGTCGTGTTCGCTGTCGCCGCGGTGATGGGATTCCGGGCCGACGCCACCTTCGTCGAATGGATCGCGGCCATCGGGGTCATCGCGCTGTTCATTCTCGCGATCTCGGCGGTGTCCGCGGCATTGGGGATGCTCGCCGGAAATGAGGAGGCCGCAAGCGGCTTCACCTTCTTCCTCCTCTTTCTTCCGTATGTGAGCAGCGCATTCGTACCGCCGGACACGATGCCCAGCTGGTTGCGCGGATTCGCCGAACACCAACCGGTGACGCCGGTCATCGAAACGGTACGGGGCTTGCTCACCGGCACCCCCGTCGGCAACTCCGCACTGGTCGCGGTGGGCTGGTGTGTGGCATTCATCGCCGTCGGACTGGTCGCGGCCACGGCATTGTTCCGCCGTCGAACCGCGCGGTGAACCCGTGCCGATGGGAGCACAACCCGTTTGGTGACACTTCTTTTCACACTCATGTTCGGCTTTCGCACAGTGTGCCGCTAGCCTGGGCGCGTGGAGTCAGCAACGAACGGCCGCCGCGCCCCGCAACGGATCGACCCCGCACTCGAGGTCCAGGCGGAGCCGCAGGAACTCGTGCCCAGACGACGTCCGACGCAGGAACGCAGCCGGCGCAAGTTCGACGCGCTCCTGGCAGCCTCCCGCGACCTGCTCACCGAAGTCGGATTCGAGTCGTTCACGTGCGAAGAAGTCGCATCCCGCGCCGACGTCCCCATCGGTACCCTCTACCAGTTCTTCGCCAACAAGTACGTGATCGTCTGCGAACTGAATCGGCAGGATCTCGTCGGTGTCCAGAACGAACTCGCCACCTTCAACGGCAGGATCCCATCGGTCGACTGGCTGCGATTCCTCAACAATTTCGTCGATCACATGGCGGGTCTGTGGACCACCGATCCATCCCGACGCGAAGTGTGGCTGGCGATGCAGTCCACCCCATCGACGCGTGCCACCGGCGCCATCCACGAGAAAGAATTCGCCGAACAGGTCGCGCGGATGCTGGCGCCCCTCACCCCGGACACTCCCCGAGCACGCCGCAAGCTCATGGCCGAGGTGCTCGTCCACATCGTGTACTCGATGTTGAACTTCTCGGTGCAGGACGACCAGACCCACGCCGACGCCGTGGCCGAACTCAAGCGGATCATGGTCGCATATCTGCAGGTCGCCGAACAGGACTCGCGTGCCCAGGCGAAACGTCAGAAGCGACGTGAGGATTCCGAACGCGCACGCGCCGCCACGTCCGGCGCCGCCGGTTCCGAAACGACCAAGGCCGAGGAAGCATCCGCTCCCTCGGCCTGATCGTGTGTAGCTCCCCGCTGCTACCTGTCGTCCTCCCCGGACGAGTACCCGCCGGCGGCGTCTTCGAGTACCACGAACGCGCCGGCCATGTCTCCGTCGTGCGTCAGTGACACATGGATCCGCCGATCGCCGAGATGCTCGGCAACCTCACGGTGCAACCGGATGCTCGGCCGTCCCCATGCGTCGGACACCACCTCGATCTGCTGGTGGATCGTCTCCGGCAGCACCGGCGGACTCCCGAACAACGACGCCGACCACGCTTTGATCACGGCTTCCTTCGCCGCCCAGCGCGCGGCGAAATGCCGGGCAGGATCGGAGCTGCGGGTATTCGCATCGCGACGCTCACCCGGGGTGAAGTTCGCCAGCATCGTCGTGCCCGGCCGGCGCAACTGCTCAGCGAACTCCGGCACCGACACGAGATCGAACCCGATACCCGCAACTCCCATCACTACGTGGTTCCCTCGAGTCCCCGGCCTACTTGCAGCCGGGCATACCCGAGCGGTACACGTCGCCGTCGCCGAGGCGTGCTTCCTCGGTGAGCAGCACATCCGCTTCGAGCTGACGTGCAGCTGCGGCAGGCACCGCGTCCCCACCGAACCGGCGATCCGCGGGACGCTCGTACAGTGCCGCGCCTCCGGTCATCGCCGAGACCAAGCGCCGCTTACCCGAGATCGTGCGCTCGGCAGCCTGTGCGAGGTACGCCTCACGACGGTCGGCAGGCAGCGACTCCACGAACGCCTGCGGGTGCACCACCGCGATCAACCCGGACACGTGGCCGAAGCCGAGGCTGGTCAGCAGGCCCGCCTTCAGCGCGTACTGCTCGCCGAAACGGATCGGCGTACGTGCCCATACGAGGTGCTCGTACTCGGCCATCTTCTCGTCGACGCAATCGAGGCTGCGGTTCGGCGGGACGACACCCTGGCTGAGTACCTGGCAGAGACCGACCAGCTGGAAGGCCGCTGCGCCACCCTTGGCGTGTCCGGTGAGCGACTTCTGTGAAACCACGAACAGCGGGTTTCCCTCGCTGCGGCCCAGCGATCCGGCCAGGCGCTCGTGCAGTTCCGACTCGTTGGGGTCGTTCGCCGCAGTCGACGTGTCGTGCTTGGAGACGACCGCGATGTCGTCCGCAGTGACACCGAGCTTGCGCAGTTCCTTCGCCAGGGCCGACTCACGTCCGCCGCGACCCGCGCCGAGCGCGCCGATGCCGGGCGCCGGGATCGACGTGTGGACACCGTCCGCGAACGAGCTCGCGTATGCCACGACACCGAGGACAGGAAGCCCCATCTCCAGCGCGAGGTCGCCGCGCGCCAGCAGGACGGTGCCGCCACCGGCCGACTCGACGAAACCACCGCGCCTGCGATCGTTGGCCCGCGAGAAGCGGCGATCGTCGATGCCCTTGGCGGTCATCTCGTCGGACTTCGCGGTCGCCGACATATCGCCGAACCCGACGATGCCCTCGATACCGAGATCATCGAAACCACCGGCGACAACCAACTCGGCCTTGCCCAGCTTGATCTTGTCGACGCCCTCTTCGACCGACACCGCAGCCGTGGCGCACGCCGCGACCGGGTGCACCATCGCACCGTAACCGCCGACGTACGACTGGACGACGTGCGCGGCGATGACGTTCGGCAGGGCTTCCTGCAGGATGTCGTTCGCGCGGTTCTCGCCGAGCAGCGTGTCGATGTACAGCGACCTCATCGAGGTCATGCCGCCCATGCCGGTGCCCTGCGTGTTCGCCACCATCGACGGGTGCACCCAGCGCAGCAGTTCGGACGGGGTGAAGCCACCGGTGAGGAACGCATCGACCGTGGACACGATGTTCCACAGACCCACTCGGTCCACCGCATCCGCCATGTCGGCGGGGATGCCCCAGCGGGTGACGTCGAACCCGGTCGGGATCTGGCCACCGACCGTGCGGGTCAGCTTCGCCTTACGCGGCACGCGGATTTCGGTGCCTGCCTTGCGGGTGACCGTCCAATCTCCGGACTCAGGATCGACCGCAGCGACCGTGTTCTCCGGATCGGAGTCGACGAACGCACGGGCTTCCGCTTCGGAGCCGACCACGAAGGACAGATCCTTGTCGAGGAACACCGACGTCATCAGCGGAGCCGTGTTGTCGACCATCGCTCCGTCGTCGGCGTAACGACGGATGCCGCAACGCTCGACAACCGCGTCGTTGTAACGGTCGGCGATCTCCGACTCGGGGACGAGCTCACCGGTCTCGGCATCGTAGAAGCCGGGCTTCGGTTCGTTCTCCCACTCGATCAGACCCGTGACCCACGCCAGTTCGAGCACACCGGCAGCCGACAGTTCCTCGTCGACCTCCATCTCGAAGCGGGTACGCGACGATCCGTACGGGCCGAGCTCGCCTGCACCGACGATGACCACGAGATCCTCGGGAGCCGCGGTGACCTGGCTCCACTCGGGAGCCGGAGTGGCATTGAGACGCGGAGCCGCAGGCAGTGCCGCGATGGTCGCGGCCTCATCCTCGATATCCTCGTCCGCGGCATCGGCCGCGTCCTGTGCCTGCTTCGCGAGCGCAGGCAGATCGAGCCCCGCGTCGGCGAGTCCGCCGGTGAGGTCCGCGACCAACGGCGCATCCTTCGCGAGACGCTTGGCCTCCGGACCGACGAGCTTCAGCAGTTCGGTCGCCATCTCGGGCGTCGACCACGTGCGCACACCGACAGCTTCCACGGCCTCGACCAGCGGATCGTTGCCACCCATCAGCCCGGTGCCGCGCACCCAGCCGATGAGCGCGTGCGCCAGGGTGACGCGCTCGGCCCACGTGCGCTCGGCGCCCCAGCGAGTGACGATTGCGTCGAGCGCTGCCTTCGACTCGCCGTACGCGCCGTCGCCACCGAACATGCCGCGGTTCGGAGACCCGGGCAGCACCACGTGCAGGTGGGTGTCGACGTCGTGATCGGCACCGATACCGGACAGGCCGGCGATGAGCCGCTCCACGGACCACAGCAGGACCCGCATCTCCATCTCGGCGCGCGCACCGGCATCGGCGAGCGAACCGGCCACGCGAGGTGCGGCGAACGGGAAGAGCAGCGTCGGGGTCAGCGCATCCTTGATGAGCTTCTTGGCGCCGCCCGCGTTCTCCACGGTTTCGGTGCCGATCCACTCGATCAGGGCGTCGACGTCGGCGTAGGACGCCATGTTGGCGGGCACGACCCACAGGGCCGCGCCGGTGCGAGCGTGGCGTGCGTACAGGTCCTTGTAGAACCCGAGACGGTTCGAATCGAGCCGCGACGTGGTGACGATCACCGTCGCACCGCCGCCGAGCAGCTTCGCTGCGACGGCAGCGCCGATACCACCCTTGCTGGCACCCGTGACGACAGCGACCTCACCTGCGTACTCGGCGTCGCCCGTGTGTGCCGCAGCCGTCGCGATGCGCCCGTAGGTGTCGGCCAGCAGCGTGCGACCTGCGTCGCTCGCCTTGGCCTGCCAGTAGGTCGCATGAGCGGCAACCGTCTTACCGGCACCGTCGAAGCGTTCGACCTCCACCGTGTCGCCGAGCCAGACACGCGCAAGATCCTCACGCGCGGTGGCCCATCGGTCGTCGATGAGGACGGCCTTGCGGGCGTCGAACGCGGGTGCAACCTGCCGCGGCCAATCGGAACCGAGCTCGGCCGAGACCAGATCGACGAGTTCGTCGTCGGCCTTGTCCGCGAGGCCGGACACCTTCTCGTTCAGTCCCAGCTGCTCGAGCACGAGGCGCGCGGCGCTGGCGAGCACACCGTCGCGACCGGTGATCTGCTCGGTGAACTCACCGAGAGCAGCAGCATCGACAGTGGCTCCCCCGCCACCACCGGCCGACGGCATCGACACAGTGATTCCGCGACGTGAGCCGACCGACTGGACGGCGGCGTCGATCAAGGCGTCGACCGAGGCGGTGTCGCCGAGCGCGCCCTGCGACAGACCACCCAGATCGCCACCGCGGATCGAGGATCCGTCGCGGCTACCGAGAGCCACCTCCGCGGTCACGTGCTGGGTCCAGCCTTCGCCCAGACCCCACACCTTGGTGACGCGGTCGGCGACGTAGCCGGGCCGCTTGCCCGACGGGCCGAACACCTTGCGCAGGTGATCGTTGATCGAATCCGACAGCACCGGGCCGAACGGGCGGTAGGTGCGGGCGAGGCGGTCGACCGTGCCTGCCAGCGCGCCCATGTCGGCGTCGGCAGCACCGTCGATCGCACCGAGCGACAGCTCGGAGCCGAGGTCGACGAGAAGCTGGTTACGACGCGAGGACACGCCGTCGCACAGTGCCTCGATCGTGTCGACGGGGCCGATCTGATCGGGACGCAGCTTGGTCCACAGCGCGATGAGCACCTTCGTGGCATCCGCGGCCTTGAACACGATGTCGTCGGGGGTCGGGCCGCCGGTCGGCGCTGCCGGAGCAGCAACCGGAGCCGTGGCAGCAGCAGGCGCAGCAGCCTCGGACGACGGCGCTTCGGGCTCGTCGTCCTCGACCGGAGCCGGATCCACATCGGTCGAGTACACGATCGACGCTTCGCGCTCGATGTTGAGCACCTCGACCGGCTGACCGAACCGACCCGGCAGCTTGAGGGTCTGCGACGCGAGGTTCGCGACCGTCGGGGCGGCACCGAGACCGACCTCGACGAAGCGCTCCACACCCAGACCACCGTCGGCTTCCTCTGCGAACAGGAGGTCTTGCGTCTCGATCCAGCGCACCGGCGACGCGAACTGCCACGCCAGAAGCTCGGCGAGCACCACACGGGTCAGCGCAACCGGCTTCGCGGCCCACGCATCGAAGTCCGCGAGGACCTCGGCGAGCGGCTCCGACGGCACCAGATCAGCGATCTCCTGGATGAACTCACGACCCAGGTTGAACGGCTTGGGCACCAGATTCGGGATATAGCGGCCGATGAGGATGTTCGGGTCGATCTCCTCGGGCAGCAGGTTCAGCAGCCGCTCACGGAAGTCGTCCACACCGCCACGCAGGACGGTCGAGTGGAACGGCACATCGATGCCCGGGACCAGGATGAACGCGCGCTTGCCACCGAACTCGGCGACCTTGCGTTCGATGACGACCTCGAGTGCTTCGAGCCCCGCCACCGTTCCAGCGATCGCGTACTGCGAACCGCGCAGGTTCAGGTTGACGATCTCCAGGAATTCGTCAGCACTCGCTCCGACTTCGGCGATGAAGTCCTGCAGGTCCTCGTCGGCGACACCGAACTGCGACGGCCGAATCGCAGCCATGCGGTAGTTCGAGCGGCCGCGCTCGTCACGCGGCACGAGGGCGTGCATCGCCGAGCCGCGCTGGAAGACGACCTCGAGAACCGCTTCGAGCGGAAGCACACCGGCGACCGCGGCGAGAGCGTTGTACTCACCGACCGAGTGACCGGCCAGCAGCGAACCTTCGACGAATGCGCCTGCCTCGCGGAGTTCCGCGATCTGCGCGACACCGAGCGTCGCCATCGCGACCTGGGTGAACTGGGTGAGGTGCAGTACACCGTCCGGGTGCTTGTGGGTGACACCGCGGGCCTTGAGGACCGTCGGGTTGTCGCGCACCACAGCAAGGATCGAGAAGCCGAGGGCGTCGCGGGTGTGCTTGTCGGCGCGCTCCCAGATCTCACGGGCAGCCTTGCTGCGGGCGCGAGCGTCCAGACCCATACCGGGGCGCTGGATGCCCTGGCCGGGGAAAGCGTAGATCGTCTTCGGTGCGGCGATACGGCCCGTCGCGACCATCACCAGGTCGCCGTCGACACGGCAGCCCACCTCGACGATCTCGGCGCCGCGATCGGTTGCGATGCGATCGACGCGCACATCGATCTTCGCGCCCGGGCGGACCATACCGAGGAATCGCGTCGTCCACGCCGTCATCCGGCGCACCGGCAGCTTCGCATCCGACTCGATGGCCGTGGCGACCTGCTGCGCAGCGGCGGACAGCCACATGCCGTGGACGATCGGGCTACCCAGACCGGCCAGCAGCGCGGCATTGTCCGACGTGTGGATCGGGTTGTGGTCGCCCGAAACCCGAGCGAACGCGCTCATGTCGGTCGGGGCGACGATCACGGCATCGCGACGCCGGCGACGCGGCGTCTCGATGACATCATCACTCAGCGAACCACCGGCACGGACCGGATCGGCCAGCTCGGCGGTGCCGGTGCGGCCGCGGATCGCGAAACGCTCGATCAAGGTCGCAACCGTGTTGTCGCCCGAGCCGTCACCGTTGTCGGCGGAGATGGTCACGTGGACCTCGACGACGCGGCCCAGATCGGTGTCGGCGACGTTCTCGACCTGCGCCTTCACACCCAGGATCGACGGGTCGGTGGACAGGCCGTTCTTCACGTCGATCGCGTGATCGAGGTGGACGAGATCGAGCATGCCCTCGATGACCGACAGGTTCTCGTCGGTGCGGGCAGCACCCAGCGCCGCGAACACGGCCGGCCAGCACGCGCCGACGAGGACATCGGGCACACCGTTGGTGCTCGGGCTCAGGTTCTCGGGCAGACCCGCACCGGTGACACCGGCGTGATCGGCGATCTTCTCCGGCAACCAACCGAGGGTGATACGCGCGGCACCCTTCTTGACGGTCGGAAGTTCCTGTCCCGCAGCCACACCGAGCAGCGCCGACATGGCGGCGTCGGCGTCGGCCTCGGTGATGACAGGTGCGCCGCCGGTGCTCACGGATGCGGGCACGGTGATGCGGATCTCGACGGCGCGATCGTTACCGAGGGGCACCCGCAGGCCGACGTGCTCGGCATCGAGGACCGTCAAGGTCGCGCCGGTAGGCGCATGCACCGCAGCAGCCTCCGACTCGACGACCCACTCGTCGAGGTCACCGAGACGATCGATCGGATTACGCGTCTGGCGGCCGGCCCACGCGACATCGGGCGACGACAGCACAGCGTCGAGCAGACCGGTCGCGACGTCGCGGTGACGGCGAGCAACCACCGGGGTGGGCTCGACACCGGACTCGACAAGCTCGTCGACCGTGGCCTTCTCGAAACGGTCGAGCAGCTCACCGACCGGCTCATCGACGCGGGTGATGCCCGCGACGGCGACGGTGCCGGGGATGACGCAGACCTGATCGGCGGTGTAGCGCGGATCGTGTGCCTGCCACAGCGAGTCGGACCGCCACCAGCGACGCACATCCTGGTCGACGACCGGCACGAAGTTCACCGGCTTGCCGGGGGTCTTGCAGAGCGAGACGAAGAACGGGACGTCCGCGGGGTGCAGAACCACGTCGCCTGCATCGGTGTACTGAGCCGTGAGCGACTTGACCGCCGCGTACGGACGCTCGAGCACCGCATCGTCGTCGAACAGCGTCGGGATCGGGCCGCGATCCACAGGATGCAGACGGGCCTCGGCGCGCTGCAGCATCTCGCGGAAACGCTCACGCCACGACACGTCGAGCCACGGGCTGACATGCGCGTCGGCGACGGCGTCGCCCAGATCGCTGCCGCAATCGAACTCGGTAGCGCAATCGGAACCGATCGCGAGCTCGAGGTAGCGAGTCAGCCACTGCAGGTAGGTCATCTCGGAGACATCCCCGAAGTACGGCTTCGCGGTGATGTCGAGCGCGGCAATGATCTCGTCGCGACGGGCAGCCACAGCATCCGCATCGCCCGCGACCTCGTCGAGCAGACGACCCGTACGGGAAGCAGCGTTGTCGATCTCATGGATATCGGCGCCGAGCTGGCTCCGGCCCGAAGCCATTCCACCGTTCGCGGTACCTGCTCCCACCCAATCGGGGGTGCCGGGCGTGTCGACCAGAAGCTGCTTGACCTCGGGAGCCGTGGTGGCCTCCAGCGTCGCCATCGCAGCGGTGCCCACCAGGATGCCGTCGAGCGGCATCGCCGGGAATCCGTGCACGGTCGACCAGCGGCCCGTCAGGTAATCGGCGGCCTTCTCCGGCGTACCGATACCGCCACCGACACACAGCACCAGATTCGAGCGCGTGCGCAGCTCCGCGTAGGTGTCGAGGAGCAGGTCGTCGAGGTCTTCCCACGAGTGGTGACCACCCGCGCGGCCGCCCTCGATGTGAACGATGATCGGGTAGCTCGGGACCTCGTTCGCGATGCGGATCACCGAACGGATCTGCGCGACCGTGCCCGGCTTGAACGCAACGTGCTCGATGCCTGCATCACGCAGATCGGAGATGATCTGCACGGCCTCTTCGAGCTCAGGAATACCCGCGGTGACCACGACACCGTCGAACGGTGCGCCCGCGGCACGGGCCTTCGGCACGAGACGCTTACCGCCCACGTGCAGCTTCCACAGGTACGGGTCGAGGAACATCGAGTTGAACTGCGCAGCGCGACCGGGCTCGAGCAGATCGGTCAGCTCGGCCACATGGTCGGCGAAGATCTGCTCGGTGACCTGGCCGCCACCGGCGAGTTCCGCCCAGTGACCGGCGTTCGCGGCAGCAGCCACGATCTTCGGATCGACCGTGGTGGGGGTCATACCCGCCAACAACATCGGCGAACGACCCGTCAAACGGGTGAAGGACGTCTCCACACCGATCCGGCCGTCGGGCAACGCCACCGGCTTCGGAGCGAACTCCGACCATGCGCGCGGCACCTCGGGCTCGGCACCCGGCGTCAGCAGGTTGCGCTGACCACCGCGGGTTGCAGCGGCGATGATTCCGACGCCCTGACCACGCAATCCGGACTGGGTCAGGCGGGTGAGAAGCTCGCCGGGGCCCAGATCGAGGATCCAGGACGCACCCGACGCAACAGCGCCATCGACCTGCTCGACCCAGTCGACCGGTGTCACGAGAATGGACTCGGCCAGCGTGCGAGCCAGCTCGGCGTCCAGATCGCAGCGCGACGCCCACTCCACGACCTGTTCGACGGCGTCCGCGAACGCGGGGTGGTGGAAGCCGACCTCGGCGGGAACAGACTCGAAGGTGGGCGCGAACACGGCGCCGCCACGCTTCTTCGAATCACGCTCGCGGGTTTCGGTTGCGGAGATCTCCTCGCAACGCTGCTGCACACGCTCGAGCGCAGCCGGCGGGCCCGACAACACGACGCGGCGACGGCCGTTGCGGATGGCGACAACCGCGCTGCGCTCGGGATCCTGACCCTCGAACACCTCCGCGACGACCGCGCGCACGCGTTCGCTGTCGGCGCCCGACACCGCGAGCATCGGGAACTTGCCTGCGCCGGCGATCAGCCCGCGGCGACGGCCGACGAGCGAGGCAGCGGCACCGATGAGCTGAGCGATCGCGAGGATCTCGGCGTCCTTACGACCACCGGCCGCGACTGCCTCGACGGCGAGAACGCCCTGCGAGTGGCCGATCACAGCGCTCGGCGCGTGGGTGGCGACGTCGAAACCCTGGTTTGCGAGCGCGCGCAACGCAGCGACCTGGGTGAGGAAGACACCGGGCTTGGAAACCGCGGCGGAAGTGAGAGTCGCTTCGGACGGGCCGTTTGCGGGCGTCTCGTCCTCGTCGTCGACGAGTTCCTGCTCGAGAATCCACGCGATGGGATCGAACCCTGCCGGGCGCACAACCATCAGTTCGCCTGCGACGGGCGCGAGGTGTGCTGCCGCCGAGTTGACCAGTTCGGTCAGGACCGGCTCGAGGCCGTTGTCGCGGCTGAGTTCTTCGAGGGAGCTGAGCCAGGGCGCACCCTGGCCGCCGAAGGCGAGCGCATAGGGCTCACCCGCGAGAAGCTTGTCGACCAGTGCACCGTTCGGGGCGGTCGCCGCCCGCTGGCCGGTGCGTCGTGATGCCTTCGAGTTCCGTCCGTTGTCGCCTGGTGTGGTCTCGTCGATCGTCACGCGTGTGGTTCCTCTCCTGAACACCCCTGCGTGGAGGCATTTCGTGTTGCAGCGCTGCCCGCGCCGGTGTGTTGCATGGACTGGTGTTCTGCTCAAACGGGCACGCCAAGGTTCGCACAGAATCATGAGGGGTTCCTCATGTTTCTTCTCCCGTAGCCCACAGGGCGACGCAGCTACCAGTGACTTCACTCACACAACCCGGAAAAGTGACCGATGGGTAACCCGAATCCGCCCAGGCTGCGTCGATGCGTGGACGTCCACGAACCCGAGGAGTCCTCACGTTTTATTGTTATCGAATCGTTACCGTCTTGACGGCCGGTCCGGGCCGTGCCTTCTTGCTCCCGAAACATGTCGGACCCTCCCGCTAGTTTCAACCACGATCGAACATTCATTCGACAAGGGGGCACTATGAGCAGGGCGGTCAAGTACACGAAGGAACTTCTGGAGGAAGCAGTGCGGGCCTCCTCGAGCATGTCAGGCGCGCTTCGATGGATGGGTGCAGGGCCCGACGGTGGCACGCATACGCACATCAGCAGACGGATCAAGAGGCTGGGAATCGATACATCGCATTTCACAGGCCGGGACTCCCAGAAAGGGAAACCGCCGCAAAACCGTCTCGATTGGACCGAGATCCTCGTGCTCAAGCCGGTCAAATCGAATCGGCAGGCTCCGAAACGCCTGCGCCGCGCCCTACTGGAGTCCGGGCGGCAACACAAGTGTGAAGGATGCGGTATGGATCCGATTTGGTGCGGGGAGGCTTTGATCCTCCATGTCGACCACATCGATGGAAACCCGAACGACTCCCGCCCTGAGAATGTGCGCTTCCTGTGTCCCAACTGTCATAGCCAGACGCCGACTTGGGCCGGCAGGCGACGTTTCGGCTTCAACTCGGATCTGTCGGAGTCATGACGTAGTGTGTCCGTGACGCGCGAGTGGCGGAATTGGGATACGCACCAGGTTTAGGTCCTGGCGCCCTTACGGGTATGGGGGTTCGAGTCCCCCCTCGCGCACCACGGATAGTGAGTGTGGATCCAGCCCCATTACGGGCCCGGATCCACACTTTCGTTCACTCCCCTTCACCCTCTGCGGGTGAAGCGCACGACCAACCGCGGTAGCAGTCTTGGAGCGGCATCGGTGCGGGCGCAAGCCGTGCGCTCCGGCCGGCACGTAAAGGCAGGTCTGTCATGACAGGCTCCGACGACCGATCCGAGAACACACCGCTGAATGCCGACGAACGGCGCGAACTCGAAGTACTGCGCGCTGAGGTTGCCAAGTTGCGCGGTGAGTCCACCGTCGCGCCGGCCGAGACTGTTTCCCGGCCACATCGACACACTCTCCGCTGGGCCGGTGTGGTCATCCTGCTGGTGCTCGTGTTCCTGCTGGCCATCTCGTCTGTCGTCGCCCGATACGCGCGCAGTCAGATTCTCGACACCGACCGCTACGTGACCACGGTGACCCCGCTCGCGTCCGATCCGGAGATCCAGGCGGCAATCACCAACCGTGTGACGGATGAAATCTTCGCCCAGGTCGATGTCCAGGGCCTGACGGAAGAAGCATTGACAGCCCTGACCGAAGATAGGCCGCGACTCGAACCCGTGGTGGGTCTTGCGCCGGTCATCGCCGGTCAGGCCGAGAGCTTCGTGCACGACACCGTCGGCAGCCTGGTTGCATCGGACCAATTCGAAACCCTCTGGGTCCAGACGAATCGCGCCGCGCACGACAGACTGGCCGCAGTGTTGACCGGCGATACGCAAGCGGACGCAATTTCGATCGACGACAGCGGGACGGTAAGCCTGAATCTCGCTCCGATCATCGACAAGGCCAAGAGCCTCCTGGTCGACCGGGGGTTCGCATTCGCCGATCAGATCCCGGAGATCGACAAGCAGTTCGTGCTGTTCCAGTCGCCCGAACTCATCAAGGCGCAGCGCGCTGTCAATGCGCTCGACAGAGCATCCGGCATTCTTCCGTGGCTGACGCTGCTGGCGGTTGCGGGCGCGATCTGGACGGCCCCGCGCGGCTCCCGGCTTCGAACTCTGGCCATCACAGGCGTCACCTTCGTCGTCGCGATGCTCGTCCTCGCACTCGCGATCATGATCGGCCGGTCGCTGTACCTCGACAACCTTCCGGCCGAGATCCGCTCGCCGGGCGCAGCGGCAGTGCTTTTCGACGCTCTCGCCACACCGCTACGTTCGACATTGCGGGCGGTGTTGGTCGCGGGATTGGTCGTGGCGGTCGGCGCCTACCTCATCGGTGGATCGGCGTCGGCGATGGCGGTCCGTCGCGGGTTCGCCTACGGGATGGACAAGTTACGGAGGCCGGACAGCACCCGCACGCCGAGCACCGTGGAGGTGTGGCTGGCCCGCGCCCGAGTTCCGTTGCGCGCCGGAATCGTTGCGGTGGCCGTGCTGGTTGTCGTGTTCTGGAATTACCCGACAGGCGCGGTGGTGGGGTGGACGGTGTTCATCGCCTTGCTCGCTCTACTGCTGCTCGAAATCGTTGTCCGGCCATTGTCCCAGGCCGGTCGCCCTCAGGTGTAGTCGACGACCACTGTGTCGATGGTTCCGCTGAAGGGGAACGGCGCGCGGTCGTAGTAGTCGAGCGAGACCGGGGAGCCGAGGCACGTCCCGATGTCGAGGCAGTCGTTCGCCGTGAACAGCAGCGGCGCGCTGACCGGCACCGTGGTCTCCCCCACCGTCTCCTCGTCGACGAGCATCCGGACGTTCAGGGGCCCGCCGGGGCGCGCCTCGGCGTATTCGGTGATCACCTCGACGGTGTGTTCACCGGGTGGGATCTGCGTCGCCGAGCGCATCTTGGTGCGCATCAGGATGAACAGGTTGTACTCGTAGCAGAGGTAGCCGTCGTCCAGGTAGCAGGTCAGTCCACCACCATTTCCGCCGAGGGCATAAAGGACACCACTGGCCCGGTCGGGTGCAGTCAACTCGACGGTGACATGGTTGTTCTTGTTTCCGAGTGCGGGGGCGCAGAATTCGGGCATCCGGGTGACGTCCCCCGTGAATTGCCAACTCGTGTAGGGAGTCGAGATGCGTTGTTCGGGATGCATCGCGACGACCCAGAGCCCTCCGCCGACGGGCAGGACATTGTTCTTGGCCGCCTCGATCGCGAACATCTCGCGTAGCTGAGCCAGTTTCTCGGGATGCTGCTGCGCGAGGTCGCGGTTCTGGGTCCAGTCTTCGTCGAGGTGGTAGAGCTCCCATACGTCGTCGTCGGGGTTCCAGTCGCGGATTCCGCCGGGCATACCCTGCAGCCAGGGTGCGCGTGGTCCGAACGCCGATGCCATCCAGCCGTCGTGGTAGATCGCGCGGCTGCCCATGATCTCGAAGTACTGGGTGAGCTTGCCTGCTTTCGCGTTCCTGTCGCTCAGGGTCTGCGCGAAGCTGGCGCCGTCGATCACGTCCTGAGGGATTCCGTTCACGGTGCGGGGCGCGGTGATGCCGAGCAGGTCGTAGAAGGTCGGTACGAGGTCGTTGCAGTGCAGGAACTGGGGCCGCGGAATCGGGTCCGGAGTGACCTGCGCCGGCCACCGCACCACCATGGGATTGCGGGTCCCTCCGAGATGCGAGGCGAGAAGCTTCATGCCCTTGTAGGGCGTGCTGCCCGCCCACGCCCATCCTGCGTGGTACATGTTGTCGGTTTTCGGGGAGCCGAGCACGTCGAGTCCACCGAGCTGGTCGAGCGCTTCGATGTGCTGCGCCGTGGTCGTCGGGATCCCGTTCTGCGCCAGCAATTCGCTGATGGTGCCGTCCTGGCCCTCACCGGACGAGCCGTTGTCGCCCCAGATGTAGACGACCAGGGTGTTGTCGCGGTAGCCGAGTCGGTCCAGCTCGTCGAACAGCCTGCCCACCTGAACATCGCAGTGCTCGGCGTATCCGGCGGCCACTTCCATCAGTCGTCGCTGGAATGGTTTTTCCTCGTCGGGAATGTCGTCCCAAGCGGCCATGGTCGGGTCGCGGTCGGTGAGTTCCGCTTCCGGCGGGATCCAACCCGTCTCCTTGGCCCGGGCGAACACGCGCTCGCGGTAGGCGTCCCAGCCGTCGTCGAACTTCCCTGCGTACTTGTCGGCCCACGGTTTCATGATGTGGTGGGGGCCGTGCAGGCAACCGCTGGCCCAGTACATGAAGAAGGGCCTGTCGGCGTCGAGCGCTTTGTGCCTGCGAAGCCACCCGATGGCGTCGTCCGCAAGATCCTCGCTGAGGTGGTAGCCCTGCTCGGGCGTCTTCGGCGGCAGGACGACGGTGGTGTTTCGGACCAGGTTCGGCTCGTACTGCGATGCCTCCCCGGCGAGGAAACCGTAGAAGTAGTCGAATCCGACGCCGGTGGGCCAGTTGTCGAAGGGGCCGGCGGCGGTGGTCTCCTCGGCCGGAGTGTTGTGCCATTTCCCGAACGCCGCCGTGGTGTAGCCGTACTGCTTGAGAACCTCGGCGCCCGTCGCGCTCGACTTGGGGATGTGTCCGGAGTACCCGTCCCAATCGTTGGCCAGTTCGGCTATCTGCCCGTTACCGACGCGATGGTGATTCCGGCCGGTGAGCAATGCAGCCCGCGTCGGCGAACACATGGCTGTCGTGTGGAAACGGTTGTAGCTGATTCCTTCGCCGAGCATGCGGTCGAGGGTTGGGGTGTTCACCTCGCCACCGAAGCCACTCGGCAGTCCTGGTCCCGCGTCGTCGATCAGAACGACGAGGATGTTCGGGGCGTCGTCGTCGAGTCGTTTTTCCTCAGGTCGGGGGCTGTAGACGGACTCCTGCATGGTTCGGCCCGCGATGCTGCCCGACGGGGTGGGAGGGAACGGCAATGTGTCGCCATTGGGTATCGGTTTCGCCCGCAAGTCGTTGCTCATTGTCGGTTGCCTCCCCGTGCCCCACCTGCTCGGGTCAGTACACCAGGCAGATCGCACCTCGGCTTCACCCTGATGGGGTGAAAGATCGGCAGGATCATGCAGGTGACCTCGCCCACTGCGCCGGATCCGTCTTGGCAGGTCGGTGCCGCGCTCGGGTACCGTCGATGTCGTGTCCGAGTATCGTCCGCCGCGCCGTGTAGCCCTGATTGTGTTGGTGGTCGTCGCCGCGGCCGGATGCCTGGCTCTCGGCTATTGGCAGTGGACGCGCTTCGAGGAGGTCGGCGGTAACGGACAGAACCTCGGCTATGCGTTCCAGTGGCCGGCGTTCGCGTTCTTCTGCATCTACGCGTACCGGCGGTTCGTCAAGCTCGAGGCCGAGGAAGCTCAGACGGACGATCCTGACGATGCCCGAGCATCGAAGGCCGAGGAGCCCACAGAGATCCCGGCGGAGCTCCTGCCGAGCCGCCCGAAGGTCGCGATCGACGACGCCGCGACCGATCTCGAGGCGAAACAAGTCCAGGAGTACAACGAATACCTCGCGCAACTCTCGCGCGGGTCCGATAGGAGCGGTCAGTGAGCACCACCCCCGAGGCGTCCGATCAGGCTGCCGCGACGCCCCGCAACGTCAGCGACGCCGATCGCAAGAAGATCGGCTCCGCGTTGCTGCGGTACCGCGTTCTCGCGTACGCCACCGGTATCTGGCTGCTCGTACTCACCGGTGAGATGATCGCGAAGTACGTCATCGGGATCGAGAACGTGCCGTCGTGGATCGCAATCGTGCACGGTTGGGTGTACGCGGTCTACCTCGTACTCACCTTCGACCTGTCGATCAAGGTGCGCTGGCCGGTCTCCCGCACCATCGGCACGCTGCTCGCGGGCACCGTCCCGTTCCTGTCGTTCTACGTCGAACACCAGCGCACCAAGCAGGTCAAGGCCGACTTCGGGGTCTGATCGACCCCCGGCTACCCGCGCTCAGCGCGTGGGTAGCCGCACCACCTGGACGAAGAACTCATCGATCTGTTTGACGGCCTTGATGAACTGGTCGAGGTCGACGGGTTTCGTGACGTATGCGTTGGCGTGCAACCGGTAGCTGCGCAGAATGTCCTCTTCGGCCGACGACGTGGTGAGCACAACCACCGGGATCGGCGCGAGGTCGGGGTCGGACTTGATCTGCTCGAGCACCTGCCTGCCGTCGTACTTGGGCAGATTCAGGTCGAGCAGGATCAGGTCCGGCTTGGGTGCATCAGCGTGAGCGCCTCGGCGATAGAGGAAGTCGAGTGCCTCCTCACCGTCGCGGGCAACGTGCAGAGAGTTTCCGATCTTGTTGTCCTCGAACGCTTCACGCGTCATCAGTTCGTCTCCGGGATCGTCCTCCACGAGCAGGACGTCGATCGGCTTACCGGTAGGGGTCATGCTGATGCTCCTTCCAGAGCAGTGTCGGTCGCAGGTTCTTCATCGCCCTCGACCGGGATTGTGAAGCAGAAGCGAGTACCGTCGGTGTGCGCTTGGTCGATCCAGATCTCCCCACCGTGGTACTCCACGATCTTGCGGCAGAGTGCCAGCCCGATGCCGGTGCCTCCATAGGACTCCCGGCCGTGCAGGCGCTGGAAGATCACGAACACCTTCTCCGCGAACTCTTCGGCAATGCCGATACCGTTGTCCGTCACGCTCACCGTCCACACGGCGTCGGTCTGCTCGCATGCGATGTGCACCATCGGGGTCCTGTCGGGATGCCGGAATTTGATCGCGTTTCCTACCAGGTTCTGCCACAGCATGATGAGCAGAGTCGGATCTCCGAGGACTTCCGGGAGTGATTCGGGACGCTCGATCACGGCATCCGAATCCTCGATGGCTTGCCCGAGGTTGTTCAGAGCCGAATCGAGTGCCCGATCGAGACCGATACGAACGTGCTCGTCGCTGATCCGCCCGACACGTGAGAACGTGAGCAGATCGTTGATGAGGACCTGCATGCGCTTGGCGCCGTCCACTGCGAAGTCGATGTATTGGACGCCGCGCTCGTCGAGTTTGTCCCCGTATCGCTTCTCGAGCAGCTGGCAGAACGACGCGACCTTCCGAAGCGGCTCCTGCAGATCGTGGGACGCGACATACGCGAACTGTTCGAGTTCTGCGTTGGAGCGGCGCAGGTCGACCGCCTGACTTTCGACCTGCTCGTGGCGGCCCCGGGAAATCGTGAGTTCCTCTGCAAGACGCGCACGCATGCCATCGACATCCGCGGCGAGTGCCCTGATGTCTGCTGGTCCCTGCGGGACGATCTGCTCGTCGAATCTGCCTCCGGCGACCATACGGGTTTGCTCTCGCAATCTGTCCAGTGGGCGCACAACGAGAATCTGGACAAGCACGGTGAGACCCACACCGCTGAGCAGAAATGCCGCAACCATCGAGCCGAGGACACGATCGCGCACGGTCCGCACATGCTCGAGCTCGTCGATACCTTGCGCTCTCACTTCCTCCAGATCCTTGTTCTGGATCTCGAACAGGGCCCGCAACTTGTCGAATGCCACCCTCCCCGCTTCGACAGCGCCGACGTCCACGGGCTGCGGATCGCCCGGTACCACGCTACTGACGAGGGGGAGGGTGTAGGCCCGGCGCCATTCGTCTGCCGCGTTCTCGATTTCCTCGAGGTCGTCGAGCAGCTGCCCTTCCTCATCGGGCATCGGGCCGGGACGCTCTATCAACGCACGCATCGTGTCGGCGGCGTCCTGTTCCTCGGCCCGTCCGGTCTCGTATGGTCCGAGGAACTCGGGATCAGCGGTGATGATGTATCCGCGCGCCCCCGTCTCCTGACTGATCAACGCTGCCTGAAGCCGGTGGGCCTCGACCCGTGCAGGTTGTATGACATCCCTCAGGTAGTTGGAGACCTCGGTAGTACGGGACAGGAAATGGCTACCGACGACGGTGCCGATCACCACGAGCACCCCCATGAACCCGAGCACCAGGAGGATCCAGCCCTGCACTGTCACCTGGGATCGTCGCGTCTTCCGCGGTGCCTCGCTCGGCACGTCGGAGGCTTCGGTGTCTGTCGGGTTCGTCATTCAGCCGGTGTCGCTTTCCCGTTCCATCGCACATGCACGACTGCTACGTCGTCGGTCAATCCGCCGTGGGCATCGGCGAGCTCTTCCGCGCCCTGGATGAGAGTGTCCGCGAAGTCGTCGGGTCCGAGGTGCCCGCACCGGCGGGCGAGCTCGAGGAGTCCTTCTTCGCCGAGTCGCTGTCGTCCGGCGCCGGTATGACCTTCGAAGAGTCCGTCGGTGAACAACACGACAGCTCCCTCGGCGGGCAGCTCCAGTCTGTGAACCGGCCACGATGCCGAGCCGGGCAGCAGGCCCAGAGCGGGCCCACCGGGCGCTTCGACCCATTCCACATCGCGTCCACGACGCACGAGGATGCCGGGGTGGCCTGCTCGCATCACCGTGAAGGTTCGGCGATCGGGCGTCATGGCCAGGCTGGTGACGGTCGCGAAAACGCGGTCGGCCGCTCGCTCTGCGACAAGGATCTCTTCGAGCTTCGCCAACTGCCGTTCTCCACTGATGCCGGTGAGAACGAGTGTGCGCCATGCGATTCGCAACCCCACGCCGAGGGCGGCCTCGTCGGGACCGTGCCCTGCGACATCACCGACGAGCACGTGGACGGTGCCGTCTCCGGTCTGCACCACGTCGTAGAAGTCACCTCCGAGGAGGGCAGAGGTACGCCCCGGTCTGTAACGCGAGACCACTTCGAATTCGTCGGTGCACAACAGCGGGGACGGCAGCAGCCCACGCTCGAGTCGGGCGTTCTCCTGGGCGCGCAGTTGGCTGGCCTGGAGCGCGGCGGCGTTCTGTTCGGCTTGTTTGCGCTGGATCGCGTAGCTCACCGCGCGCCCGAACAGCTCCGGCTCGACTCTGCCCTTCACGAGGTAGTCCTGAGCGCCGACGGCTACGGCTGCGAGTCCGGTCTCTTCCTCCGCCATACCGGTGAGCACGACGATGGGGACGGATTCGGCGTATTCCTGTACCCGTGCGACAGCTTCGAGTCCGTGCGCGTCCGGGAGATGGAGATCGAGCAACACGCAGTCGGGTAGTCCGGCCGCGAGTGCGTCACGTGCGGCAGCGAGCGACTGCACCCACACGACGTTCATCTCGGGCGCACTGTCCGCGACGAGTTCCTCGACGAGTAACGCGTCGCCGGCGTCGTCCTCGATCAGCAACAAGGACGCGGGTGATCCCGAGTTGTGCGGTCGTCCATGCGTGTGCACGGCGGTCGTCCTTCCTTCGGCGGTGGATCCCTCCCGAGGATCGGCACACCGCCGACGCCACCGCTGAACAATACCCAACCTTCTCGTACACATGTGCGCACGTCCTCGAGGCCTCTGCCTGCGCGTCTCGCATGTCCGAGCGCCATCCTGCATGATGGCCACGTGAATGAACGATCGAGCGAACATCCGCATATGGGCCTGAAGACGACCCGCTCGGATTCCGTCGCGGTGTTGTCGGTGAGTGGCGATGTCGACTTGTCCAGCGCTCCGTTGCTGGAAGAGGAAGCTCTCGGGTTGCTCGACGAGGATCTGTCCGGCCTGATCGTCGATCTCACCGATGTGCATTTCCTCGCGTCGATGGGTATGGCACTACTTGTGGACCTGTCCAAGCGCGCGGCCGACAGCGTCGCCTTCGCTGTAGTAGCAGAGGGCAACGCCACCGCGCGGCCGCTGGAGCTGCTCGGGCTCGGCGATGTCCTCTCCATCCATCCGCGCCTCGAGGACGCGCTCGCGGCCGTGAAGCCGGCGGAGATACCTGAGAAGTAGGCAACTGCGCACGCGCTGTCCGTCTAGAACCGAGGAGCCATGCAGACTCACACCGACGGGTCCGCATCGTTCACCTCCGGGGGGATCTTCTTCCGGGGTGTGCGCGCGGACGCGACTCAGATCGCCGGCCTGCGCCAGGCTGTACGGCAATGGTTGGGGACTCTGCACCTCGAACCGGACCACGAGCATGATGTGGTGTTGGCCAGCTACGAGGCGCTGGCCAATGCGGTGGAGCATGCCTACTCGGCCGACGACGAGATGGCCACGGTAGACCTGGAAGTGACTTTTCGCCCGCACGAGCGTCATCTCGAGGTGACCGTTGCCGATCACGGGCGGTGGCGCGACGTGATCCACGATCCGAATGCCTCGCGCGGGCACGGTCTCGCCCTGATTCGTAAACTCACGACGGAGATGGTGGTCACCCCGGGGTCGGACGGTACCCACGTCGCGATGCGCTGGGCGCTCTGATCACCGATGAGGTCCGGAATTCCGGACCTCATCCCCCGGGCTCGATCTCCCTCAGAGTTCGAGGGCTCCGACGTCGGCGCGAGCACCCGCGAATTTGAGCCGGAGTTCTCGTCGTGCAGCCCGGTCACCGAGATACTCCAGGAAACGCCGCCCCTCCGGTGTCCTCTTGATCAGCGTCGATTTCACGACGTTCTTCGCGATGACCGGCGCCACCGCCACAGGCGGTACCGTCGGCAACCCCAGATCCTCGAGGCCTCGTTTGCCGAGGAAGAATCGAAGCATGCTCAGCAGTCTCAGTCGCTCGTATCGACCGATTAGACCCGAGAATCTCCCGTAGTCGAGGGTGCGGTGGCCGTCGACGAGTGCGCGCGAGAGAGCGGCGCCCGCGGGCGTGACGTCGTCCTGCACCAGCACCACGTGGTAGTTGAAGTGGTGTTGTTCGCGCTCCGTGTCGAAAAGGAAGTCGTCATCGACGCCCATGAGCCATCCGATGTACTTCCACATGTGCATGATTGCGGCGGATTCCTCGCGCGTGACCAGATAGCCGAGGGCACGCGCGCCGATCAGTAGCGTGCCGTTGAACAATCCGAGTGTTGCGGCCTGGTCGGTCTGGTTGATGGGTAATCCCCAGTACCCGATGTCCCATCGACCGTTCGTTTCGAACCGCTGGTTGACGAGGGCGTGCATGGCACGCACATGCACGGTGAGCTTGAATCCGTCACCGTCACGACGCATAGCTCCGGGTTCCCCCACCGCGGTGCCCCACTTCTGGGTTTCGCCGAGGCGTCGCATCGCGGTGGATCCGGTCAGGCCGCCGGTCTCGACCAGAAGGTCGGGTGGTCCACCGAATCGGTAACCGCCGATGAGTGCGAGTTGCAGCAGCACGTCGTTGCGCGTCCGCCCCATCCGCCGGAATGCGCGTGCTCCTCTTTCCAGCAGGTTCCAGTCCACCCAGTCGGGAACTTGTTCGACGTGGGAGAAGAATGTGCGAAGAGCGCCGGGTGCGTTCGGGACGGTGTCGACGCCGTGCTCGAGTGCCTGATGGAACTGACGCATGGTGACGCGCTCGGGGTCGTTGCGGTCGAGGCGCATGGCCTGTACGAGGGCGGCGCCCACCTCGTCGCGGGCATACATGCGGCGTCCGATCCGGTCGAGCAGTTCGTCGTCGACCTCGCGAATCTTCGCGAAACGCGTCAGAGGCCTGCCGATGGCTTCGTTACGGGGTCGGTTGCCCTCGTAGCGGCTCGGGTACGGGGATGCCTCGAGGTGCGAGTCGAGTTCCTGCGTCATCATGTCGCTATGCTCACACGAGTGATTACTCGCATTCAATTCGTATTTCAGGCCGCGAGATGACCTCGCCGGAACGGCGCCGAACCCGACGGGCACCTCAGCAGGATCGCTCACGCGCAATGGTCGAGCGCATCATCGACGCAGGCCGGGCCGTACTGCTCGAACGCGGCTACGACGGTGCATCCACCAATCGCATCGCGGAGCAAGCCTGCATCAGTCCCGGGTCGTTGTACCAGTACTTCCCGGACAAGGACGCGATCGTCGCCGAGATCGTCGACAGATGGACTGCGGAGCTCCACACTCGCATTTCGCGTGTGTTCACGAGGGCGTTGGAAGGCCCTGCGGAAGACATGTCGGTACGCGAGACACTCCTCGAACTACTGGGCGCGCTCGGCGAGAATCCGCGTCTGCTCCGCGTGTTGATCGAAGAGCTGCCCAAGGCTCCCGACAGTCGCCTCTCCGATTTCGAGAAGCGAATCGATGCGCTGCTCGGCATGTGGCTGCGGTTCCACCTCACCGATCGCGGACGTCGCCCTGTCGACGCGATCGCGTGGATGTTGGTGCGCACTGTCGAGAACGTCGCGGTGTCCTATGTTCTGGAACAGCCGGACATCACCCGCGAGCAGGTGGCCGACGAACTCACGGCAATGGTCACCGCGTACCTAGGTGAGATGACCGGTGTCGGGTAACGCGTCCGGGTGCATGCCCGGGATGCGGTGGGTCGCATCCCGGGCCAGGGGATCAGCCCGCGGAGAATGCGGCGAGGGCGGGCACCAGCAGGGCGAGCGCGCGACCCCGGTGCGACGCAGCGTCCTTTTCCTCGGCGCTGAGTTCCGCTGCAGTGCGGCTTTCCCCTTCTGGCACGAAGACGGGGTCGTAGCCGAATCCGTTCTCGCCACGGGGGGAACGGGCGATCGCGCCACGCCATTCGCCGCGCACCACGGTCACCGCGACCGCGTCGCCTTCGGGGACTGCGAAGGCGCAGGCGGACACGAAGGCTGCCCCGCGCTGCGGATCGGGCACATCGCTCATCTGCGCGAGCACGAGCGCGGTGTTCGCAGCGTCCTCACCGTGAGTGCCGCTCCAACGTGCCGACAGCACACCGGGCATGCCCCGCAGCGCATCGACCTCGAGACCGGAGTCGTCCGCGATGCACGCCATCCCGGTCGCGCGGGCGCCGTCTCGTGCTTTCGCGGCCGCGTTCTCCTCGAACGTCGCGCCGGTCTCGGGGGCCTCGGGGTATGACGGGACGGCATCGAGGCCGACCAGTTCGATCCCCGCAATGTCTGCCGCGTCGAGGACCCGCTGCAACTCTCCGAGCTTCTTCGCGTTCCGGCTCGCCACGAGAACCCGCGTAGGCATGTCAGGCACCGAACTTCTTCTTCGCCGGCTCGGCGACGAGGGGTTCGGGCAGAACACCCGGGTACGGCTGTTCGAGGACCTCACGCTGGATGCGGCACAGTTCCTCGATGCCACCGAGTGCAGAGTCGAGCAGTTTGTCGAGGGTCGTGCGAGGGAAGGTGGCCCCCTCGCCGGTGCCTTGGATCTCGACTAGGGTTCCGGTGTCGGTGGCGATGACGTTCATGTCCACCTCTGCGCGCGCATCCTCCTCGTACGGCAGATCGAGCCGGACACGGCCGTCGACGACACCGACGCTGATGGCCGCGATCTGGCACGAGAGCGGCTGCGGATCCGCGAGGCGGCCTGCCGCGCGGAGCCAGGTGACCGCGTCGGCGAGTGCCACGTAAGCACCTGTGATGGCCGCGGTTCGGGTTCCTCCGTCGGCCTGCAGGACGTCGCAGTCGAGGGCGATGGTGTTCTCGCCGATGGCGGCGAGGTCGATGCACGCTCTCAAGGAGCGGCCGACGAGCCGGCTGATCTCCTGGGTACGACCGCCGACCTTGCCTTTGACGGATTCACGTCCGCTGCGAGTGTGGGTTGCGGCGGGCAGCATCGCATACTCGGCGGTGAGCCAGCCCAGACCCGATCCGCGACGCCACCGCGGCACCCCTTCTTCGACGCTCGCGGTGCACATCACACGGGTCTGTCCGAATTCGACGAGGACCGAACCCGCGGGGTGATTGGTGAACCCCCGGGTGATCTTGATGTTGCGGAGTTGGTCGTCTTCCCTGCCGTCTGCTCGTGTCGTCACCCGAACGAGCCTAGGGGATGCACGTCGAACCGACTCGGAGGACCGCTTCAGATGCGGTACACGTCTCCGGAGGTCACTGCATGTACCGGACCGTGGAACTCGGCCTTCGCTTCCGCGATGACGTCTTCGCGAGACGTCCACGGCGGGATGTGGGTGAGCAGCAGTTCGCCGACCCCGGCGCGGGCGGCCACCCGTCCTGCCTCGGTTCCCGAGAGATGGATGCCTTCGGGCCGCACTCCGGGCGCGTGGGTCCAGGACGCCTCGGACAGCAGGACGTCCGCGCCACGGGCCAGTTCGATCACCTGATCGCACATGCCTGTGTCACCGGTGTAGACGAGTGTGCGACCGGAGTCGCTGGTGATGCGGAATCCGTAGGCCTCTGGGGGATGGTTGACCTTGGTGGGGCTGATGGTGAGCTCACCGAAGCGGAACGCTTCTCCGTCGCTCAGCGACCTGACGTCGAGGGTGTCGGAAATATCGTCGAGCTCTCCCGCAACCTCTGCCGATGCGACACCGAGGCGTCGCGCGGTACCGGCAGGACCGTAGACCAGGGCTCTGCCGGTGGGGGCATTCGGGGAGTAGCGGCGCCACACGAGGAGACCCGGAATATCGAGACAGTGGTCGGCGTGCAGGTGCGACAGGAGCACGGACACTTCGCCTGGGTCGGCGTGGCGTTGCAATGCTCCGAGCACTCCCGGGCCGAAGTCGATGACCAGGGGCGGGGTGTCGGGCGCGGTGAGCAGATACCCGGATGCGGGAGAATCCGGCCCGGCCACACTGCCCGAGCACCCCAGAACGGTCATGCGCATATGGCTCATGCTGCCATGCCGAAGGTCCCCGATGAAGCCAACACCCGTTTTCCGGTCGGACTCACAATGACAACGGAGCTGTGACCCAGGGTTCGACACCCGGGCGGTGCGTGACGGCCGTCGCTGTATTCAGTGCAGCCGGTCTGCGGTTCTCACCGATCGTGCGCGGCGCGCATCCGACGAGAGCACCCACGCCGCGATGACTCCGCCGATCGCTCCGAAGAGGTGCCCCTGCCACGACACGAACGGATCGCTGGGAAGGACGCCCCACAGCATGCCGCCGTAGAAGAACAGCACAACCAGCCCGAGCACGATCTGCCCGCCCTTGCGGGTGAAGATCCCGCGGATGATCAGGTAGGTCAGCCAGCCGAATATGAGCGACGACGCGCCGATGTGGTTGTCGCCGGAGCCGGCGAACAGCCAGGTTCCGACGCCGGCGACAACCCAGATGATGGCGGTCGCCGCGATGCCGCGGGTGATTCCCGATGACCACAGGACCAGGAAGCCGAGGACGAGCGCGGGCACCGTGTTTGCGGTCAGGTGCGTCCAGTCGCCGTGCAGGATGGGTGCGAACAGGATTCCCCACAGGCCGTCCCCGGTTCGGGCCTCGATCCCCGCCGACTGGAGATCGGCGGGCAGGATCCGATCCACGATCTCGACGACGTAGAGGAAGGCGACGAAACCGCCGATCCATATACCGGAACGCAGCCACGTCGGCCGTTCGGTCGGTGGTGTGCCCGTCGGAATGGTCATGCGTCCATTGTGACGTCTGTCCGGGTGGCGTGTGGGTCTGTCGTGGTCACAGCTTCCGCGCGGACGGAAAGGTGTCGAGGTAGGTGGGGATTCCGGCGACGGATTCGGCGGCGAGCACGGCGTCGACGATGGCGCGTTCGACCGCGTCGGCCGCGGCTACGCATACGGCAGCGAGAATCGGCAGGTCGGCGGGGAAGGCGTCGGGCACGCCCTCCGGTGGTGGGAGCTCTGCGGTGCCGGTGGAGAGCGCGAACAGCGTGTCGCCGTCGAGGGGTGAGTGTGCGGGTCGGATCGCCCGGGCCAGCCCGTCGTGTCCGGCCACGGCGACCCGGCGACACGCAGCTTTCGTCAGGGGGGCGTCGGTCGCGACGACTCCGATGGTCGTGTTGAGCACGGTGCCTTTGTCGCCGAGCGCATTGGCGGCGGCGAGTTCGTCGGCATCAGGGACGCCGAGGCCGAGATCGGCGGCGCGAATCGCGTCGAGCCCCCACGGCAGACCGGTGTGGGGGTCGAAGACCGACCCGACAGGATTCGCCACGACCAGCGCGGCGACGGTGACTCCCGCCGCGGGCCCCGCCGTCAGCCGGACACTCCCGGTACCGATGCCGCCTTTGAGGACACCGGCGCGTGCTGCGGTCCCTGCTCCGACGGAGCCTCGCCGTAGTTCCGTGTCGGTGGCCGCCACAGCCGCCGCGTGGCCGCTGTCGGCAGTGGGCCGGGTGTGCCAGCGCCCGACCGGCAGATCGAAGATCACCGCGCCGGGGACGATCGGCACCACGGCGCCGGGCGCGCCCATCGGGATGCCGCGACCCTGTTCCTCGAGATAGCGCATCACTCCGTCGGCGGCAGCCAGGCCGAACGCGCTTCCCCCGGTGAGCAGGACAGCGTCGACGTGCTGAACCGAGTGGCTCGGATCGAGCAGGTCGGTTTCGCGGGTGCCCGGACCTCCGCCGCGCACATCGACGGCCCCGACCGTGGGTCGGTCCGCGAGGATCACGGTGCAGCCGGTAGCGGCTCCGGTGCCGGGTTGTTCTCCAGCGACGGTGACGTGGTCGTCGAGTTGCTGCCAGTGCCCGACGCGAAGGCCCGGTACGTCTAGCAGGGAATCCGTGGGACCGGGGGTCATGGCAGCAATGCCTGGACGAGCGAGTCCTGCATCCAGGTCAGCCAGTGGTAGACGTCGAGGTGCGGCGCGCGGGGGTCGTCGTCGTCGAGGGTTTCGGGGGTGTCGGCGTCGATGCCGAGCGTGGTGCCCAACGCGAGTCGGACGTCGTTGAGCCCGTACAGCCAGGCTTCGGCCTGCTCCGGGTTGAGAACGACCTTTCCGCCGTCCTCGGGAACGGTCCGCAGGATGACGGCTCCGGCGGCCAGTTTCGCGTCGATGATGCTCGGCTCGTGGAGGCTGCGGAGCGCTCCGTTGAGGTCGCCTGCCTCGTCGTCGGGGTTGACGGTGGCGTCTGCGCCGGGTCGGTGGAAATCGGGAAGTAGTCGCTCGAGCGCGGGTATCTCGGGTGGGGTCGGGTTGCCTGTGCGCAGCCCGGTGAGTTCCGCCAGGTCGTCCTGAGGTGCCTGCGCGGAACGATCCTCGAGCATCCCGAGCACCGAAGCGACGAGGGAGCGCAGTACGGAGGCCTCGTGGCCGTCCATCTCCGAGCGAAGTTTGGGGCCGCTCAGCGAATTCTTCCTGGTCCACTGCCGCACGTCGGTCGGATCCTCCTGTAGGCGCCTTATTCGTCTCGTTGCATCGTGGCCCACAGCCCTGCGGCATGTAGACGCTGTACATCGTGTTCCATCTTGTCACGGGACCCACTCGACACAACGGCTCTGCCTTCGTTGTGCACCTTGAGCATGAGTTCGGTCGCTTTGGCCTTGCTGTAGCCGAAAAGCTTCTGGAAGATGAACGTCACGTAGTGCATGAGATTGACGGGGTCGTCCCACACCACCGTCACCCACGGTCGATCGACCGCCTCGGCTTCTTCGACGACTTCCGCTTCGGCAGGCATGGCCTGGCCCGCGGTGATCAAGTGGACGTCGAGGGGGGTTGTCCTGGAACACGGCGCCATGCGTCAAGGGTACGGCGTTCTCGCGGCTCGAAAAACCCGTCGTCACCGTGCTCGCTCTAGAGTGAGCGGATGGCTGTCACATCCGCCGGTACGAAGCCGGTGAGCACCGCACTGTTCACGGACAAATACGAACTGACGATGCTCGAAGCCGCTCTGGCCGACGGCTCGGGCAACCGCCCCTGCGTCTTCGAACTGTTCGCCCGCAAGCTTCCGGCCGGTCGCCGGTACGGGGTGGTCGCAGGCACGGGGCGGCTGCTCGATGCTCTACCGGCGTTCCGATTCGGCGACGCCGAACTCGCTGTGGCGGCGGAGTTCCTCGAACCGTCGACCGTCGACTGGTTGCGCAACTTCCGGTTCAGCGGCGACATCGACGGCTATCGCGAAGGCGACTTCTATTTCCCCGGCTCGCCGGTCCTGTCCGTCCACGGCACGTTCGCCGAATGCGTCCTGCTCGAGACGCTGGCCCTGTCGATCTTCAATCACGACAGCGCTATCGCATCCGCTGCAGCGCGCATGGTCAGCGTGGCCGACGGTCGCACCTTGATCGAGATGGGTTCGCGCCGCGCGCACGAGGAAGCAGCTGTATCGGCAGCGCGCGCGGCATACCTTGCGGGCTTCGACTCGACGTCCAACCTCGAAGCTGCGCGTCGCTACGGCGTTCCCGCAGCCGGAACCGCGGCCCACGCGTTCACACTTCTGCACACCACTGCCCACGGCCGCGACGAGGCGTCGGCGTTCCGCAGTCAGATCGAGTCGCTCGGTGTCGGTACGACCCTGCTCGTCGACACCTACGACATCACGCAGGGGGTGGCGACGGCGATCGAGGTGGCGGGTCCGGAACTCGGCGGTGTCCGGATCGACTCCGGCGATCTCGGGGTCCTTGCACGTCAGGTGCGCAGACAGCTCGACGGCCTCGGCGCTCGGCGGACGAAGATCGTAATGTCCGGCGACCTGGACGAATACGCGATCGCCGGACTGCGCGCCGAGCCGGTCGACGCCTACGGAGTGGGGACCTCCGTGGTCACGGGTTCGGGTGCACCGACCGCGGGCATGGTCTACAAGCTCGTCGAGGTCGACGGTATTCCGGTCGAGAAACGCAGTACGGCCAAGGAATCGCGGGGCGGCGCGAAGCGCGCCGTGCGGTACGCGCGCCGCACCGGCACCGTCGTCGAAGAGGTCGTCTACCCCGAACACCTCGAGGTGCCGACGGGTGAGGGGCGGTCTGCGACCGACCTGACGGTTCCGCTGGTTCGCGGTGGCGAGCCGGTCCCCGGCCTCCCTACCCTGGAGGACAGCAGGAAGTATCTGAGGAGGTCGATGGTGAGTCTGCCGTGGGAAGGGCTGACGATCTCGGCAGGCGACCCGGCGATCCCCACTCGTTTCGTGACTTCGGCGGAGCAGAGGTGAGGGCGGTGCGAGCACTACTCGTGGTCGACGTACAGAACGATTTCTGCGAGGGAGGCGCGCTCGCAGTGACCGGTGGCACCGCGGTCGCGTCCGCCATCACGTGTCTCCTCACCGAGCGTGGGGACGACTATTCCCATGTGGTCGCAACACGCGACCATCACATCGATCCGGGTGAGCACTTCTCGGACGATCCCGACTTCCTCGATACCTGGCCGCCGCACTGTCGCGCCGACACCGCCGGCGCCTGCTTCCATCCGGATCTGGAGCTGTCACGGATCGAAGCGGTGTTCTCGAAGGGCGCGTACGAGGCCGCGTACTCCGGTTTCGAAGGCGTCGACGAGTCGGGGCAGCCCCTCGCGCGGTGGTTGCGCGAGCGCGGTGTGACGGACGTCGACGTCGTCGGGATCGCCACCGATCACTGCGTGCGCGCGACCGCGTTGGATGCCGTCGAGGCGGGATTCGGGACGCGGGTGCTGCTGGGTTACACGGCCGGTGTCGCCGAGGCGACCATCGAGTCCGCGCTCGATCAGATGCGCAGCGCAGGCGTCGACCTGGTCGAATGGGTCGGCGCCGAAATCTGACGGTGGGTCCCGCTACCCTGGCTCGGTGCCTGAACTCCCCGATGTCCCCGAATTGCTACGTACGGCGGTGCACGCTCTGGGCGGCAAGGAGCGGCGCAATCAGCTGACCATGGCGTCCGCGGTAGCACACAGCATCGACACCGGTGAGCACCTCGCGGTGCAGGCGGGCACCGGCACGGGAAAGTCGCTCGCGTACCTCGTTCCGAGCATCCGGTATGCGGTACAGACCGGCCGCACGGTTGTGGTGTCCACCGCGACGATCGCGCTGCAACGTCAGCTCGTCGACCGCGATCTCCCGCGTCTCGCCGAGGCACTCGAGGACGCCCTCGGCAGGAGGCCTCGCTTCGCCATCCTCAAGGGCCGCGGAAACTATCTCTGCCTGAACAAGATCCACACGGGTCTCGCCGAGGAGGCGCCGGCCGAGGCCCAGCTCTTCGACGCGTTCACGCTCTCACGCATCGGCCGCGAGGTGCGCCGCGTGACGGAATGGTCGTCGAGCACGGAAACCGGCGACCGCGACGACCTCTCCCCCGGCGTCTCCGACCAGGCGTGGCGCCAGCTCAGTGTCACCGCACGCGAATGCCTCGGCAAGGCACGCTGCCCGGTCGGCGACGACTGCTTCGCCGAGATCGCACGCACCGAAGCGTCGCAGGTCGATGTGGTTGTCACCAATCATGCGCTCCTCGCGATCGACGCCATCACGGGAATCGCGATCCTGCCCGAACACGACGTGGTCGTCATCGATGAAGCCCACGAGCTCGTCGACCGGGTCACCGGTGTCGCTACCGCCGAGTTGTCGAGCAACAGCATTTCCGCAGCCGCGCGGCGCTGTCTCAAGCTCGTCGAGGACGAAGACGTCGATCGGCTAGAGGGTGCGGCCGAGAACTGGGAGTCGCTGCTCGAGGAGCTGCCCGCCGCCCGGTGGGATTCGATGCCCGAGGGTGCGGCAGCTGCCCTTGCGTCGATCCGCGATGCCGCGTGGGCCGTACACACCGCCATCGGGCCGGCCAAGCCCGGCACCGATCCGGAAGCCGCCGCAGCCCGCAGCCAGGCTCTCTCCGAGATCGACGAAGTGCACGATTGCGCGGTGCGGGCTCTGACGACGTTCGAGCAGCCCGATCCCGCACAGCGTCAGGATGTAGTGTGGCTGGCGGCCGACGAGTTCCGCGGAAATGTGCGGCGCACGGTACGGATCGCGCCGTTGTCGGTCGGGGGTCTGCTGCGGTCTCGACTGTTCGGCGAGTCGACGGTGGTGCTCACTTCTGCGACGCTCACGGTCGGCGGATCGTTCGACGGTCTGGCCGTCAATTGGGGGCTCCCCCCGCAGGCACCCTCGCGCAGCGAGACCACTGCCGCATCGGGGGCCGAACCGCCCGCCGACAAGAGTGAACTGAAGTGGAATGCCGTCGACGTCGGGTCGCCGTTCGACCACGCGAAATCCGGGATTCTGTACATCGCGAAGCACCTGACGCCGCCCGGCCGCGACGGGCTTGCGTCGTCGCATCTCGACGAGATCGCCGAGCTGGTCACGGCAGCAGGTGGTCGCACCCTGGGTCTGTTCTCGTCGATGCGCGCCGCGAAGGCCGCGAGCGAAGCTCTGCGAGACCGGATCGATACCCCGATCCTGTGCCAGGGCGACGATTCCACGGGTGCACTGGTCGACAAGTTCGCAGCCGACGAAGCGACGTCGCTGTTCGGCACCCTGTCGCTGTGGCAGGGCGTCGACGTGCCGGGCCGGTCGCTCTCGCTCGTTCTCATCGACCGGATCCCGTTCCCCCGCCCCGACGATCCGCTGTTGGTCGCCCGGCAGCGTGCTGTCGAGTCCCGCGGCGGCAATGGGTTCATGGCCGTCGCAGCGAACCATGCTGCGCTGCTCCTCGCCCAGGGTGTCGGCAGGTTGTTGCGGTCAACCGACGATCGAGGGGTCGTTGCCGTGCTCGACTCTCGCCTGGCCACGGCCCGTTACGGTGGTTATCTGCGCGCGTCGCTCCCGCCGTTCTGGGAGACCGCCGACCCTCAGGTCGCCCGGAAGTCGCTCTCCCGACTCACCGGTTCGTGAAAATGTGGGTTCCGAGCCCGGATTCCGGCCTCGGAACGACACTTTCGTCACTCACGGCAGCGCGACCATGCCGAACTCGGCGGGAGTCGCCATCAGGTCGTGGTGCGGGAGTACCCGGACGGTGTAACCGACCGCACCCGAGAGCGGCAGCGGCACGTCGACGGTGAACTCTTCCCCGAGCGGATCGGAGCCGGAGTGTTTCATCGCCACCGTCACCGTGTCCGTGAGGGTGTCGTCCGATCCGACCTTGCCGAACACCGCCTGTACCTGCACATCGTCGGGCGACAGTCCGCCGAGTTGGACATGGGCGATCAGGCCGAGACTCGATCCGATGACGGGGCTTTCCGGCAGTCCGTGACTGTCGACCTGCGCGACCCGCACCGCCGGCCATGCGGAGTCGATACGGTGCCGGTAATCGGCCAGCGCCTTGGCTCCCGCGAAGTCGTCGGCGACAACCACGCGCGCCGCCTCCGCAGCGGGTGTGTAGTAGTCGACGGCGTAGTCGCGCACCATGCGTGATGCGAGGACCTTGGGTCCGAGCTTCTCGAGGGTGTGACGCACCATCTCGATCCATCGGGTGGGCACGTCGTGATCATCGCGCTCGTAGAAGCGCGGCAGTACCGAGCGTTCGAGCAGCTCGTACAGGGCTCCGGCTTCGAGGTCGTCGCGTCGCACGTCATCGACGCCGTCGGCGGTCGGGATGGCCCACCCGTTCTCGCCGTCGAACATCTCGTCCCACCATCCGTCGCGGATGGACAGGTTCAGTCCGCCGTTGAGTGCCGATTTCATGCCCGACGTTCCGCATGCTTCGAGCGGGCGCAGCGGGTTGTTGAGCCATACGTCGCATCCCCAGTACAAGAAGCGCGCCATCGACATGTCGTAGTCGGGCAGGAACACTATGCGGTGCCGCACGTCGTGCTGGTCGGCGAAACGCACGATCTGCTGGATCAGGCCCTTGCCTCCGTCGTCGGCGGGATGGCTTTTACCTGCGACGACGAGCTGCACGGGCCGTTCCTCGTCGAGCAGCAGGGCGCGCAACCGTTCGGGGTCGCGCAGCATCAGTGTCAGCCGCTTGTAGGTGGGCACGCGGCGCGCGAAGCCGACGGTGAGGGCGCCCGGATCGAAGACGGTGCTGACCCAGCCGAGCTCTGCCTCGGTGGCGCCGCGTTCGAGCCACGAGTTGCGCAGACGGCGTCGAACCTCGTCGACGAGCTGTCCGCGCAGCACGTTGCGGGTGGACCACAGTTCGGCCGGGTCGACGCTCTGCAGCAGCTCCCAGCCGCGGGCTTCCTCGACGCGATCCGGTCCGGCGAGCCGGTTGGCGAGGGTGATCCATTCGCGGGCGGCCCAGGTAGGTGCGTGGACGCCGTTGGTCACCGACCCGATAGGCACCTCGGCGGCATCGAATCCGGGCCACAGCCCTTCGAACATCCCGCGGCTGACCTCACCGTGCAGTCGGGACACGCCGTTGGATCGCTGTCCGAGACGCAGACCCAGATGGGCCATGTTGAACACGTGGGGGTCGTCCTCGCGACCGAGCGCAAGGATCCGGTCGACCGGCAGGCCCGGCAGCAAAGCCGATTCGTTCTCTCCGTTGGGACCCGCGAAGTAGTGACGAACGAGATCGACAGGGAAACGGTCGATGCCCGCGGGCACCGGGGTGTGGGTGGTGAACACGGTTCCGGCGCGCACCGCGACCAACGCTTCGTCGAAATCCAGGCCGGTGGTGGTGACGAGTTCGCGGATTCGTTCCGCCCCGAGGAACCCGGCGTGGCCCTCGTTCATGTGGAATACCTCGGGATCGGGAAGCCCGTGGATGCGGGTGTAGGCACGCACGGCCCGTACCCCGCCGATGCCCGCGAGGATCTCCTGTTTGATGCGGTGGTCCTGTCCGCCGCCGTACAAGCGATCGGTGACCTTGCACATGTCCTCGTCGTTGCTCGCGATGTCGGAATCGAGGAGCAGCAGCGGCACGCGGCCCACCTGCGCGATCCACACCCGTGCATCGAGGGTGCGGGCACCGGGCACGTCGACACGCACGAGTGTCGGCGTGCCGTCGGATTCGGTGAGGAGCCGCAGCGGTAACCCCTGGGGGTCGTACGACGGGTAGTGCTCGAGCTGCCAGCCATCGGCGCTCAACGACTGTTTGAAGTAGCCGGAGCGATACAGCAATCCGACGCCGATGAGCGGTACTCCCAGATCGGAGGCGGCCTTGAGGTGGTCGCCTGCGAGGATGCCGAGCCCACCCGAGTAGTTCGGAAGGACCTCGGTGACACCGAATTCCATCGAGAAGTACGCGATGCCCTCCGGCATAGCGGTGCCGCGTTCGCGTTGGAGTTGGTACCAGGCCGGGCGCGACAGGTAGTGGTCGAGATCCGCGGCGGCTGCGTCGAGGCGCGCAAGGAATTCACTGTCGGTCGCCAATGCATCGAGACGCGACGGTGCGATCTCACCGAGCAGTCGGACCGGATCCTCGTCGACCTTCGCCCACAGCTCAGGGTCGATGGAAGCGAACAAGTCCTGTGTCTGCGGGTGCCACGACCAGCGCAGATTGGTTGTCAGTGCCTCCAGCGCGGCGAGCGGCTCGGGCAGATGGGCTCGGACAGTGAACCGACGCAAGGCTTTCACCCCGCGAATCCTACCCAGGTTCTCGTGTGTGCGACGGGTCCTGTTGCGGCCCCCTCAATTGACGTGACCCACGGGTCGACCGATCCGGACAGATGCTGCAAAGGGGGTGTTTCGCCCTTCCGGCATGCATGACCGGAACTCTGGGGTCGCCTGGAATAGGGTTGTGGTCGTACACCCCACGGTTCATTTCGGCGCGGGCCGCCCGCCCGCCCCAGCGAACGGAGAACACGTGACAGGTCGTCTCGCCATCGACGACGTTCGGCCCGCGATCGACGGCGGGAGGTACCCGACCAAGGCTGTCGCCGGTGAGGTCGTCCCTGTCTCGGCGGTGGTGTGGCGCGAAGGCCACGACGCACTCGCGGCGACGCTGGCGGTGCGCGGTCCGGCCGCGGACCCCGAGACCATGGGCAAGCTCGTGCGGATCCCCATGGCACCGGGCCGCGAACCCGACACGTTCAACGCGGTGTTCACCCCGACCAGCCCTGGCAGATGGACTTACCGTATCGAAGCCTGGAGCGATCCGATCGGCACGTGGCGTCACGCCGTCGAAGCGAAAATCGATGCGGGCCAGGGGCCGGAGGATCTGGCCAACGACCTGGAGATCGGCGCCCGGCTGTTCGAGCGCACCGCCGAGGCGGCTCCCCGCGGGAGCCGGCCGGCGCTGCTCGCAGTATCCGCAGCGCTACGGTCGCATCGCACACTTCCCGAACGTGTCGCGCCTGCCTACTCTGCCGACGTCACCGAGGTCCTCCGCGCGCATCCACTGCGCGAGCTCGTCACCCGCGGTCGCGCGTACACGGCGATCGTCGAGCGGCGCCGCGCGCTGTTCGGTTCGTGGTACGAGTTCTTCCCCCGGTCCACGGGGGGCTGGAACGATGACGGCACCCCGCGGCACGGCACATTCGCGACAGCAGCTGCCGACCTTCCGCGCATCGCCGCGATGGGGTTCGACGTGGTGTATCTGCCGCCGATCCACCCGATCGGCAAGATCAACCGGAAGGGCCCGAACAACTCGTTGGTCGCGGGACCCGACGATGTCGGATCGCCCTGGGCGATCGGATCAGCAGAAGGCGGCCACGACGCCATTCACCCCGACTTGGGTACCGAGGAGGATTTCCGCGACTTCGTCACGCGTGCCCGCGAACTCGATCTCGAGGTTGCCCTCGATCTCGCGCTGCAGTGCGCACCGGACCACCCGTGGGCGCAGTCGCATCCCGAATGGTTCACGGTGCTGCCCGACGGAACGATCGCATATGCGGAAAACCCGCCCAAGAAGTACCAGGATATCTACCCGATCAATTTCGATCTCGACCGCGACGGCATCTACGCCGAGGTGCTACGTGTGGTCCGGCACTGGATCGCGGCGGGCGTACGCATCTTCCGGGTCGACAATCCGCACACGAAGCCACCGGACTTCTGGGAGTGGTTGATCGAGGAGGTCCGCAAGAGCGATCCGGATGTGGTGTTCCTCGCCGAGGCGTTCACCCGCCCCGCACGAATGTACGGTCTCGCGCGCCGGGGCTTCGCGCAGTCCTACACGTATTTCACGTGGCGGATCGCGAAGTGGGAGCTCACCGAGTTCGGGTTGGAGATCGCAGCCAAGGCGGACGAGGCGCGGCCGAATCTGTTCGTCAACACCCCCGACATCCTCCACGAGTCGCTGCAGCACGGCGGTCCAGGAATGTTCGCCCTGCGAGCAGCGTTGGCCGCAACCCTTTCTCCGACGTGGGGTGTGTACTCAGGTTACGAACTGTACGAGCATGTTCCGCTGCGACCCGGCAGCGAGGAGTATCTCGATTCGGAGAAGTACCAATTGCGTCCGAGGCGGTTCGACGACGCCCGCCGTCGCGGGGAATCCCTCGAGCCATGGCTGACCGAGCTCAATCGGATCCGGCGGGCGCATCCGGCGCTACAGCAGCTCCGCAACATCACGTTCCACCACATCGACAACGACGCTCTGATCGGGTACTCGAAGTTCGACCCGACGACCGGCGATACGGTGCTCACCATCGTCAACCTGAATCCGTATGCCGCGGAGCAGGGCACGATCTGGCTCGACATGCCCGCCCTCGGCCACGACTGGCACGACCATCTGCCGGTGTACGACGAAGTGAGCGGCGAGCAATACCACTGGGGCCAGGCCAATTTCGTACGGCTCGAACCGTGGCGATCGGTCGCTCACATCCTGGTGTTGCCCCGCATCGGAGTTCCCGTCCGCACAACTCTCGCGTACAGGAGGCAACCGTGACCGTGCCGCCGTCATCACCGGAGCCCACACCGGAGCGTGGTCGAGCTACGCCCCCGCGCGACCGGTCGAGCACGTCCGCGCCGCGTCACGCGCCGCATCCCGACGAGCTGGCACGCCTTGCAGCCGGCGAGCACCACGATCCCCATTCGATCCTCGGTGCGCATCCGCACCCTGAGGGCACAGTGTTCCGGGCGTTGCGGCCCGGTGCACAGAAGGTCGAAGTGCGTGTGGGGGGAACGGATCATCCTCTCGAATCGGTCGGACACGATGTGTTCAGCGCGTTGCTTCCGATACACGATCCCGCCGATTACCGGTTGGTCGTGACATATCCGTTCGATCACACAGTGGTCGTCGCAGACGGGTACCGGTTTCTGCCCACTCTCGGCGAACTCGATCGTCATCTGATCAGTGAAGGTCGGCACGAGCGGTTGTGGGAAGTCCTCGGTGCCCGTCCCCGCTCGTACGACACTCCCGACGGCACGGTCACCGGAACGTCGTTCGCGGTGTGGGCTCCAGGTGCTCGGGGTGTGACGGTGATCGGCGAGTTCGACCTGTGGGGCGGTGGTACCGCTCCGATGCGCGTTCTGGGGTCGAGCGGTGTGTGGGAGTTGTTCGTGCCCGGTGTCGAGCCGGGTCAGCTGTACAAGTATCGCGTCCACGGGCACGATGGTTCGATCCGCGACAAGGCCGATCCCATGGCATTCGCCACCGAGGTGCCACCGGCGACCGCGTCGGTGGTCACACGCAGCTCGCACGAGTGGCGCGATGAGCAGTGGCTCGCCGCGCGCGCCCAAGCCCAGCCCTGGCAGGAACCGATGAGTGTGTACGAGGTGCATCTCGGGTCGTGGCGTCCGGGACTGACGTATTCCGAGCTCGCCGACCAGCTGGCCGAGTACGTGCGGGAGACCGGTTTCACCCATGTGGAACTCATGCCCGTCGCCGAGCATCCGTTCGGTGGGTCGTGGGGTTACCAGGTCACCTCGTACTACGCGCCGACAGCGCGGTTCGGGACACCCGACGAATTCCGCGGGTTCGTCGATCGACTGCACGCCGCGGATGTCGGCGTGATCATGGACTGGGTGCCCGCGCACTTCCCGAAGGACGAGTGGGCACTTGCCCGTTTCGACGGCACCCCCCTCTACGAACACGCCGATCCCCGGCGCGGCGAACAGCTCGATTGGGGCACCTACGTGTTCGACTACGGGCGTAAGGAGGTGCGCAACTTCCTCGTCGCGAACGCGCTGTACTGGATCGAAGAGTTCCACATCGACGGATTGCGAGTCGACGCCGTGGCGTCGATGCTCTATCTGGACTACTCCCGGCCCGAGGGCGGCTGGACCCCGAACGAATTCGGTGGACGCGAGAACCTCGATGCCGTCGCGTTCCTGCAGGAACTCAACGCGACAGTGCACAAGCACCATCCCGGTGTCGTGACGATCGCGGAAGAATCCACGGCGTGGCCCGGTGTGACGCGGCCGACGAATGTCGGGGGGCTCGGGTTCTCGATGAAATGGAACATGGGCTGGATGCACGACACCCTCGGGTATCTGATGCACGACCCGGTCCACCGGACTTTCCACCACCACGAGATCACGTTCTCCCTGATGTATGCGTGGAGCGAGCATTTCGTGCTGCCGATCAGTCACGATGAGGTCGTCCACGGCAAGGGCACGTTGTGGACGCGCATGCCCGGCGACGACCGCACCAGAGCTGCCGGGTTGCGCGCGATGCTCGCGTACATGTGGTCGCATCCCGGGAAACAGTTGCTGTTCATGGGACAGGAATTCGGACAGGTCGGTGAGTGGTCTGAGGAGCGCGGTCTCGACTGGTGGCAGCTCGACGATCCACACACCGGAGCACTGCATACCGGTATCCGCACGCTGGTCGCCGATCTGAACCGCATTTACCGCCACCACCCGGCGCTGTACACGCTCGATACCACCCCCGGCGGGTATTCGTGGATCGATGCCAACGATGCCCACAACAATGTGCTCAGCTTCCTGCGCTACGGCAGCGACGGTTCGGTGATCGCGTGCCTGTACAACTTTTCGGGCAGCATCCACGCCGACTACCGTGTGGGGCTGCCGGAGCCGGGTGCCTGGGAGGAAATTCTCAACACGGACGCGACCGCGTATCAGGGAAGCGGCACAGGTAATCTCGGCGCGGTGATCGCCACGACGCATTCGTGGCACGGTCGCCCGGCTTCGGCTCGGGTGACGCTTCCGGCGCACGGCGCGCTCTGGCTGTCGCCGCGGCGGTGATCGCCGGCAGCGACTGATGGAGAATGGTTCGACGTGACACGACGACGCCGATGGTTCACCCCGGTACTTCCGGCTCTTGCGGCTGTCCTGGTGGCCGGTTGTACGCAGCAGGTCTCGGGAACAGCGGTGTCGATCTACGACAATCCGTTCACCGTCGCAGGTCTACCTGTGGTGTCGGGCCCGACCGGGCCACGCAGCGGTGTCCCCGATGCCGACGTGACGATCGAGAACACCGATGGCGGTGAGATCGACATCCTTGCGGGCAACGCGATCGCCGACCTCGAGGAGTACTGGAGGCAGGAGTACAGCGCGGTCGCGCGAGGCGACTTCGAACCGGTCGGCACGATCATCTCGTGGGATCCCTCCGAGCGTCGCGGCCCCCGTTTCTGCGGCGAGTCCACCTATGACTTCATCAATGCGGCGTACTGCAGCGGTGGGGACGTCATCGGCTGGGACCGCGCCTACCTCATGCCGCAACTCGTCGAGGACTTCGGCCCCATGTCGGCGGTCACCGTGCTCGCCCATGAATACGGGCATGCCATCCAGTACTCGGCGGGGATCGTTGGTGACGATGATCCCGGCATCGTGTTCGAGCAACAGGCGGACTGTTTCGCCGGGGCCTTCATGCGACATGTCGCCGAGGGCGACTCCGAGCATTTCGAACTCAATACTGCGGACGGCCTCAACAAGGTCCTGGCGTCGATGGTGTTGTTTCGCGACAGCGACCCGAACGATCCGGATTCGATCCACGGATCCGCGTTCGAACGCGTAACGGCGGTGCAGATCGGCTTCACGGACGGCGCCGCGACCTGTCCGCGTATCGATGCAGGAGAGATCGAATCCCGGCGTGCGGATCTGCCCCAGTATTTCGACAGCATCGACGACGGCGAACTACCTGTGACTGCGGAGTCGGTCGAGACCATCTTCGAGTCGTTCCACCACGTGTTCGATCTCGAATCGCCTCCCGAACTGGAACTGTCGGGTGCGGATCTCGGCTGCCCGGACGCGAAGACGACGGTGCCGGTGTCGTACTGTCCGGCAACGAACACCGTGGGGGTCGACCTCGAGGAACTCGCCGCGGTCGGCACCCCGGATAGTTCACGACGCGACGGTTTCAGTGCCGATGTGCGCGGTGACTACAACGCCTACGTCCTTGTCGCGTCCCGGTACGCGCTCGCGGTGCAGCAGGATGCGGGCCAGGGTCTCGCAGATGCCCGGACCGCCTTGCGTGCTGCATGCCTGTCGGGGGTGATCAGCGCGGCCTTGAGTCCTTCGAGCACCGTCGCCTCGGAACTCGACTCGGACGCCGAGATGGTGTGGCTCTCCCCTGGGGATCTCGACGAGGCCGTGTCCGGATTGCTCCGCGACGGCCTCGCGGCGAGCGATGTCAACGGCAACACCGTGCCTAGTGGGTTCGCGCGGGTTGATGCGTTCCGCACCGGGGTCCTCGGCGGCGAGAACTCGTGCACCGGCCGCTACCGCTGAGACAGCGGCCGGTGAGTCCTCGTCGCGAAGGGATGGAGTCGCGAAGGGATGGAGTCGCGAAGGGACTGGTCAGTAGAGCGCTGCCGCAAGCTTGCGACGTGCAGCCACCACGAATGGCTCCGCCGTGTCGAACAGCTCGAACAGCTCCAGTAGCCGTGTGCGTGCTGCAGTGCGGTCGTCGCCGGCGCTGCGCTTGACGAAAGCGATGATCCGCTCGAAGGCCGCCTCGGGGTCCTGCGCGGACAGTTCGGCGTCGGCCGCAACGAGTTGCGCCTCGAGATCTGCGGGAGCAGCATCCGCACGCGCTATCGCATCCGCAGGAATGCCCTGGGACCGGGCCAGGAATTTCACCTGCCGTAGCGCGGCCTTTGCATCGGCATTGTCGGGCTCGGAGTTGAGAATCAGGTTGTACGCGGCTTCGGCGCCCTCGAAGTCGCCCTGCTCGAGAGCCTGTTCGGCAGTGGTGAAACGCGGATCCGCGGGCTGCTCGGCCGGCTCACCTTCAGCAGAGGGCGGGCCCGACAACTTGCCTTCCACAGCCTGGGCGATCGCCTCCAGCCACTGTCGCAGAGCCGGTTCGGGTTGGACGCCTTGGAAGTCTGCCAATGGCTGCCCTGCGGCAATCGCAACGACGGTCGGTACCGACTGGACTCCGAAGGCCTGGGCGATCCGAGGGTTGGCGTCGACGTCGACCTTGGCGAGCACCCACGCGCCTGCGGCCTCGGTGGCGAGCTTCTCGAGAAGTGGCGAGAGTTGTTTGCAGGGCTCGCACCAGGTGGCCCACAGGTCCACGATGACGGGCACCTGGGTCGAGCGCTGGAGCACTTCGGTTTCGAAGGTGGCCTCGGTGACGTCCACGATCGGCGGGAGTGCACCTTGCGTGCCGTCACCGGAGGGGGGTGGAGGAGGCGGCGTGGCAGCCCTCTCTTTGAGGGGCGCGAGATCCACCGCGCCGGACAGCGCCGCGGCCGCGGCGGCGGAACGTGAAGGACGGGAACCGGGTCGAGTCACGCCTTCCAGTTTGGCATGCCGCGGCCGCTGAAGCTGCGGACGGTCAGACGGTGGCGGGTGCGTCCTTGCGGCTACCGGGCTCGGAGAGTTCCGCGAGGCGGCCGGTCTTGACGGCCCAGCGCTCGAAGACGATGGTGCCGAACGGCGGGACACTCGACACGAGCGCCAGGAACGTGGTCTTGATGTCCCACTTCAGCGCCCACGCGGTGATGAAGGTGACGACGACGAACAGCATGAATCCGGCAATGCCGTGCACCATGCCGGGGATGCGGATGGCTTCCTCGTACCCGAGAACCCATTTGAAGAACATCGCGATCAGCAGGGCCAGCCAGGTCACGGCCTCCCAGATGGCCACGAGGCGGAACCTCTTCGCGGGAGTGGACAGGTCGAAGATCGTCGTCATAAGGGCCATTGTGCCCATTAATCTACGACGACTCGTAGTGGAGTGAGAGACATCACGGCCCTCGACGCTGGACGTCGAGGGCCGTGAGGGGTTCGAGTTCGAGGATCAGGCCTTCGGCACCCGTACGATCAGCGCGTCGCCTTGCCCGCCACCACCGCACAACGCAGCCGCACCGATGCCGCCGCCGCGGCGCTTCAGCTCCAACGCGAGATGCAGCGCGATGCGGGCGCCGGACATACCGAGCGGGTGTCCGAGTGCGATCGCCCCACCGTTGACGTTGACCTTGCCAGCATCGATGCCGAGCTCGCGAGCCGATGCGATACCCACTGCGGCGAACGCCTCGTTGATCTCCACGAGATCGAGATCCGCGGGGGCGATGCCCTCGCGGTCACACGCCTTGGCGATCGCGCGGGCCGGCTGCTGCTGCAACGTCGAGTCGGGGCCTGCGACGACACCCGACGCACCGATCTCCGCGATCCAGCTCAGACCGAGCTCCTCGGCCTTGGCCTTGCTCATCACGACCACCGCTGCCGCACCGTCCGAGATCTGGGATGCCGAGCCTGCGGTGACAGTGCCGTCCTTCGCGAACGCAGGACGCAACTTGCCGAGCGATTCGACGGTGGTGTCGGCGCGGATGCCCTCGTCGGTGGCGAATACGATCGGATCGCCTTTGCGCTGCGGGATCGACACGGGCACGACCTCGTCGTCGAACAGACCGTCCTTCCAGGCACGCGCCGCATTCTGGTGCGAGGCCGCGGCGAACGCGTCCTGCTCCTCACGAGAAACGAAATCGGAATCGGCATTCGCCGATTCGGTCAGCAGTCCCATCGCCTGGTCGGTGAAGATGTCGTGCAGACCGTCGTAGGCCATGTGATCGCGCAGAGTGACATCGCCGTACTTGAATCCGGCGCGGCTCTTCTCGAGCATGTGCGGGGCCTGCGTCATCGACTCCTGGCCGCCTGCGACGACGATGTCGAACTCGCCCGCGCGGATCAATTGATCGGCCATCGCGATGGCATTGAGGCCCGACAGACACACTTTGTTGATGGTCAGAGCTGGTACATCCATCGGGATGCCTGCGGCAACAGCGGCTTGACGTGCGGGGATCTGGCCGGCGCCTGCAGTGAGCACCTGGCCCATGATCACGTAATCGACCTTCTCCGGCTCGACCCCGGCTTTGTCCAGGGCGCCTTTGATGGCGACACCGCCGAGATCGGCTCCCGAGAAGTCCTTCAACGAACCCTGCAGGCGGCCCATCGGTGTACGGGCTCCAGCGACAATGACAGAACTGCTCACGGGAAATGTCCTCCGAATAGACAATGCGGATGCTCACTCGGTGGGATACCTGGGACCCGATATGAGCTTGACCAACGGTACCGCTACCGTCAGAGGTATGACCGAGACCTCTCCCACATCGTCGCCTGTCGCGGCAGCTCTGTCCTCCGGGCTCGTCACGGCGATCGACCACGTCGGCATCGCCGTCCCCGATCTCGACGCCGCACTCACGTGGTACGCCGAGAACGTCGGGCTCGTGTCCACGCACGAAGAGATCAACGAGGAGCAGGGTGTCCGGGAGGCCATGCTCTCCGTTCCCGGCAGTCCCGACGGCGCCACCCAGATCCAGCTGCTGGCCCCGCTCGACGAGAACTCGACGATCGCGAAGTTCATCGACCGTAGCGGCCCCGGGTTGCAGCAGCTCGCTTACCGGGTCACCGACCTCGATGCGATCTCCACGCACCTGCGTGAACAAGGCGTGCGGCTTCTGTACGACGCACCGCGCCGCGGCACCGCCGACTCGCGGATCAACTTCCTGCATCCGAAGGATGCCGGTGGCGTTCTGGTGGAGCTCGTCGAGCCCGCCGCGAACTCCGCTCACTGACCCGATGCGTGGGTAGCTCCAGCACTGTGGTGCTGGAGCTGCCCAAGTGATTCCGGATTCGAGCGGGTAGATTGGCTTCATGGTCTTCGATCGTGATCGCGCTCCCAGTCACCTGCCGTTCTCCATCGTGCGGAAGGGCTTCGACCGCGACGAGGTGACCAACTACTTCGCCCGATTCGAAGCCGAGCTCCGCGTGACGGCAACCGACCGCGACGCGGCATCCGCACAGGCCCGGGATCTGGCCCGTCAGCTGGAGAATGCACGGAACGAGATCGACGATCTGCGCAAGGACGTCGATCGCCTCTCGGTTCCTCCGACCACCGCCGAAGGCATGAGCGACCGCATCTCCCGGATGCTCCGATTGGCATCCGACGAAGCGTCGGAGCTTCGAGCCCGCGCTGAGAGTGATGCCGCCGAGATGGTCTCTCTCGCCGAGCAAGAAGGCATTCGTCTCCGCGGTGATTTCGAGAAGCGACTCGAGGACCTCGAGAATCGGCGCCTCGCCTGCGAGGAAGAACACTCCCGCACGATGGCTGCCGCGCGCGCCGAAGCCGACCGGATCATTGCCGCCGCGCGCGCCGAAGCCGACCGTCGTGCCGCCGAGGCCGAAAGCAAGCGCGAGCAGGTGCAGCAGGACTTCGAGATCACGATGTCCGAACGCCGGTCGAAACTACTCGGTTCACTCGACGAGCTCGAGCGCTCGAGCAAGGGCGAAGCAGAGCGTCGCCTCGAACAGGCCACCTCCGAAGCGAGCCGACGCCTCGCGGTGGCCACCGAGGCCTCCGAACGCAAGATCGCGAACGCCAAGGGGCTCACCGAGGAATTGCTCGTCATGCGGGGACGCATTCTCGGCCAGCTCGATGCCGTCCGTGAACAACTCGACGGCGTACCCGACATGCTCGCGGCGGTAACCGAGGAAACCGACCTCCTTGCCCGCAACCTCTCGGACGACACCGCAGCACCGTCGGATGCCGGGGACGACTCGTCCGCCCAGCCCGCACCGAAGGCCGAGCCCGACAGTGCCCAGCGCGGAGGCAACAACGGCGACCCCGGCACCACGAACTCGGGACCGGGGTCCGGCAAGCCCGGCGCCCGCACCGAAAAGAGCGCGAGCAACAGCACGGACTCGAGCGAAGCCGAAGCACGCGTGAGCGATCGAGGCACAACGCCGAAGGCTCCGAAGCAGACTCAGCAGCCCGCTCCGGCCCGAGGCGAGTCTCCGCGTCCCGGTGGCAGTGGCCGTTCGCCTGCGGTGGCGAGCAGAGTACGGCGGTAGTCGCAACCACGCCGGGTCCAGGATCGCCGTCAGGTCAGGACCGCCGTCGGGTCAGGACCGCCGTCGGGTCAGGACCGCCGTCGGGTCAGGACCACCGTCGGGTCGGCCCCCGCCGTGCGCGGGCCGACCAGCATCCGTTGTGCCAATGCCGACGATCATCGGCGCCGCCGGGAACGTCGGTCGACCACGCCACGATGTGGGGCGTCCCGGGCGCGATCTCGTGGTCGCATCCCGGACAGCGATACAGCTTCGTCGCTCGCGACCCCGGCACCGTCCGCACCGTGAACTGTTCGGACTCCGCACCGGCAGGTCCCGACTCGGACCGCGTGGTCGCCCAACCGAACGACGACTCCGAGCCCGACGACTCAGCGTCCGCCTTTGAGTGTTTGCGCGACGCATGAGGACGATTCCGGCGTGGCATGGCTCAGAACAGCCGGAATTCGGTGCTCTCGGTCCCCCGCAACGCCTCGTAATCGAGTACCAGGCAGCGGATACCGCGATCGGTCGCGAGCGTCTTGGCCTGCGGCTTGATCTGCTGGGCGGCAAACACTCCGCTCACGGGCGCGAGAAGCGGATCCCGATTGAGCAGTTCGAGATAGCGCGTGAGCTGTTCCACCCCGTCGATCTCGCCACGCCGCTTGATCTCGACCGCGACGGTAGCGCCGTCGGCATCGCGGCAGAGTAGGTCGACAGGGCCGATGGCCGTAGGAAACTCGCGGCGCACCAGACTGTATCCCGCACCGAGGGTTTCCACATGTTCGGCGAGCAGTTCCTGCAGGTGCGCTTCGACGCCGTCCTTGATCAGGCCCGGATCGACTCCGAGTTCATGGCTCGAGTCGTGCTCGATCTCCTCGATGGTGATGCGCAACTGCTCGCCGGCCTTGTTCGTGACCACCCAGAGCGCCTCGGCATCCTCCTCTGGAGCCTCTTCCGACAACCAGCACGGCGGGCTCATCCAGTTGAGGGGTTTGTAGGCACGGTCGTCGGCATGCACGCTCACCGACCCGTCCGCTTTCACCAACAACAATCGGCGTGCGGTGGGAAGGTGTGCGGTCAGACGTCCGATGTAGTCGACACGGCAACGAGCAATCACTAGGCGCACAGAGCCCACCCTAAAGGATGACCTCGTCTACGCTCGAACGACCATGTCAGCACGCAACAGCCGTACCGCGCCGCTCGGTTCCGCGATCCTGGGACAGCCGGAGGAGCCGGTCCGGCGACTCCGAATTCGGGTCCAGTCGTTGCTGACTCTCTCGCTGGCAGGCACTCACATCGTCGGCGCATTGATCGCAGCGACCCTCATCAATGTCGTGATCCCCGGGCCGTCGTTGCTCACCTCGGAGTTTCTCATTGTGATCGCCGTCCTCGCCCCGGCGTATGTGGTCGTGGCGATCGTGGTCGGGACCATTCTCGGCACCCGCTACGGTGTGGATCATCTGGGCTGGGCTCTCGACGGCCGTCGTCCCACCGCCCGAGAGCAACGGACAGCCCTGAATCTGCCGCTGCGGATGACCCTGCAACAGGGTTTGCTCTGGGTCATCGGGCTGGTCCTGTTCACCACGTGTCTCGGGATAATCGATCCCGACACTATTCCCAAGGTGTCCATCACGATCCTGCTCGCCGGAACCACCGTGTGCGGATTCGTCTACCTGTTCACCGAATTCGCGCTTCGGCCGATCGCAGCAAGGGCGCTCGAGGCAGGGGCACCCCGACGTCATCGCTTTGCCGGAACCACCGGCCGGGTGATGCTCGCGTGGGCCCTCGGCAGCAGTATCCCCGTGATCGGACTGATGCTCATCGCGGTGTTCAGTTTCATTCGGCCGGTAACCCCGGTCCGTTTCGCTGTGACCATCCTCGCGCTCGGCAGCATCACCCTGCTCGTCGGTTCGTTGCTGCTGTTCCTCAGCGTGCGCTCGAGTATTGCCCCGATCGAATCGGTGCAATACGGCATGTCACAGATCGAGAAAGGCGACCTGGACACCAAGATCGTGGTGTACGACGGGACCGAACTGGGCGAACTCCAGGCCGGATTCAACCGTATGGCCGATGGATTGCGGGAACGCGAGCGCATCAGAGAGGTCTTCGGTAGGCACGTCGGACGAGATGTCGCAGCCGAAGCTCTCGAGAGCGCAGACATCCTCGGCGGCGAGGAGCGTGATGTCGCGGTGCTGTTCATCGACATCGTCGGGTCTACGGCCCTGGCAAGCGAGCGGCCCCCTGTCGAAGTCGTCGCCTTGCTCAATCGCTTCTTCGCGGTGGTCGTGGAGGAAGTCCACCGCGCCGGTGGGTCGGTCAACAAGTTCGAGGGTGACGCGGCGCTGGCGATCTTCGGTGCACCGCTGCGGGTCGACGATGCGTCGGGTCGTGCGTTGCGGACCGCTCGCACGATGGCACATCGACTCGCAGCCGAGGTCCCCGAGTGTCGCGCCGGGATCGGGGTCGCGGCAGGTCGGGCGGTCGCGGGAAACATAGGTGCCGCAGAACGTTTCGAGTACACCGTCATCGGCGACCCGGTGAACGAGGCGGCGCGTTTGTCCGACCTCGCGAAAACCGTGCCGGGCTACGTCCTTGCATCGAGTCGCGCCCTCGACACCGCCACGAGCGACGAGGCATCCGAATGGACCGTGCAGAACGAAATCACATTGCGCGGCCGGGCAGAGGCCACTCGGCTGGCAGTACCGGCCGAGTGACCTCGATCCCTCACTCCCCTGCGAGGACTGCGTCGAGAAACTTGCGTGTCCGCTCCTCTGTCGGATTGGTGAAAATGATCTCGGGCGGTCCCTGTTCGATGATTCGCCCCTTGTCGAACATCAGAACACGGTTGGAGACGTCCCGAGCGAAGTGCATTTCGTGCGTGACGATCAACATCGTGATATCGGTGGTGTCCGCGATCTGCCGCAGAACGTCGAGCACGTCGGCGACCAGCTCCGGGTCGAGCGCTGATGTCACCTCGTCGAGCAGCAGGATGTCGGGATCCATCGCCAGTGCGCGGGCGATGGCCACGCGCTGCTGTTGACCACCCGACAGCTGAGTCGGGTGCGCTCTCTCCTTGTCGGACAGACCCACCATCGCGAGTAGTTCGCGCGCCCGAGCTTCCGCGTCGGCCTTCTTGCGACCCAGCACGTGGATGGGCGCCTCGGTGAGGTTCTCCATGACGTTCATGTTCGGAAACAGGTTGAAATGCTGAAACACCATGCCGATGCTCTGCCGCACTTTGCGCAGATGCTTCTCGGAAGCGGGAACAAGCTTCGTTCCCTTGCGTTCGTGGCTCAACGGCTCTCCCTTGACCCACACCACGCCGCCGTCGACTTTCTCCAAGGTCATGAGAAGCCTCAGGATCGTGGTCTTTCCCGAGCCACTCGGCCCGATCAGGGTCACTCGGTCGCCGGGGGCGACATCGAAGTCGAGGTGGTCGAGCACGACGTTGTCGCCGAACTGCTTCACTACGGATTCGAACCGGATCATCGGCTCGTCCGACGTTCCGCCACTGGATGGATCCGCACCTCCACCGGTGTCCTTGGTCAGATCAGTAGGCAAGGCGACGCTCCAATCGGCGAATCAGCAATGAGGTCGGGTAGCTCGCAATCAGGAAGATCAATCCGGCCAATGTCAACGGCTCGAGATACTGGAAATTCCTGGCACCGAACTGCTGTGCTGCAGTGACCATCTCGACCACGGAAATGGTGAAGAGAAACGGCGTGTCCTTGAACATCGAGACTGCGTAATTTCCCAGCGCAGGAACCACCCGGCGTACGGCCTGCGGCAAGATGACCGCCCGCCACGTACGGATGCTCGGCAACGACAACGCCCTTGCTGCCTCCCACTGCCCCACAGGTACGGCTTCGATCCCAGCCCGATACACCTCGGCCATGTACGTCGCGTAATGGATGCCCAATACCGTGATACCGATCTGCAGCGCACTGAACTGCGGAAGCATGTAGTACACGAAGAGCAACTGGACGACCAACGGTGTGAGGCGAATGAACTCGACGACGGCGCCGAGCACCATCGACAAGGGACGCGGCAGACTTCGTCGGGCGATTGCCACGACCAAGCCCAACACTGCGGCGAGAACGAAACCGAGGACGGTGGCGAGCAGGGTTATCTTGAATCCTTCGAGCAACACCGGAAGCGCATCCCAGGCGCGTTGCCAACTCCAGTCGACGGTCATGTCTTCACCTCCTCGGGCTTGTCGATCACCGGTGCGAGGCCGAAGATCTCACGCATCGATGGACCTGTCCCCAGCCTGCTCTTCGCCCGTACCTCGAGCGCATTCATCAACAGTGTCAACGCATATCCCACAATGAAGTACAAGACGAGCCCGACACCGAAGGCAAACAGGGTGTCGCCGGTGGTGCGACGTAACTGCTCGATCTCGAAGGTCAGGTCCTGCAAGAGGATATAGCTTGCGAGCGCTGTCCCCTTGAGCAGCTGGATCAGCAAGTTCGTCAGCGGTGGGATCATTTCAGCCCATGCTTGCGGAAAGATGACTCTCCGAAGACGTTGCCAATAACTGAAATTCAGCGCTGTCGCGGCCTCCCATTGCGGACGCGGGACCGACGCGATCGCGCCGCGCACCACTTCCGCACCGTACGCACCGTAGTTCAACGACAGTGCGAGGATGCCGCACACGATCGGCTCGAGCCGGTAGCCGAACAGCGGCATGACATAGAAGAACCAGAACAACTGCACCAGAAGCGAAGTGCCCCTGAAGAACTCGATGACAATCCGGGAACTCCCCCTCAGGACCAGGTTCTTCGCGCCGGCCGCCAACCCGAAGGCGACGGCCAGCAGGAACGCGAAGAACGCACTACCGATCGTGAGGTAGAGAGTGACCAGGATTCCATCGAGTATTCGAGGAAACGCACTGGTCAGCGCCTCGATCTTCGAACCGAAATCCATTCTGGCGAACCCGCTCTCAGGAGACGCCCTCGCAGAGCATCGCCGTGGTCAGTTCCGGATCGGGCAATTCCTCTTCGGTGAAACCGAATTCACCGACGATCGACAGGTACTTGTCCTTGTCCGACGTGATCTTCTGAAGCTCCTCGTTGTAGGCGTCGCGAAGTTCTTCGTCGCCCAAGCGGAAGACGGTGCCGCCCGCACCGACCTGAGGCACTCCGTCGATCTCGGCAACGAATGACTGCGTGACGTCGACCGGTGCCGACTCGTTGTTCTGCTTCATCCAGTTGAGCGAGATACCGGTGAGAGCGAAGACATCGGCACGACCGTTGATCACCGCATCCATGCCGTCCTGCGCGGATGCGACCTGCATCGCGTCGATTCCCGACTCCGCGGCATAGTCCGACTCGATCGCGCCCGTCATGACCGCCAGGCTGGCGCCCGCGTCGCTGATCGACTGGATGTCCGACAGGTTCTGAGGATTGCCCTCAGGCACCATCAACGCTGTCGTGTAGTTGAACTCGGGCTCGCTGAACAGCGCCTGCTCGCATCGCTGCGGCAGGATGGACATGCCGGCACTGACGACGTCGAACCGACCCGCTTGGAGACCGGGAATGAGCGCACCGAAGTCGGTGGCGACGCCTTCCACGTTCTCGATACCGAGGTTCTTGAAGATCTCACGGTGAAGTGCAACGGTCGCGCCGGTGAGTTCACCGTCCTCCATGAAGCTGTACGGGGCCTCGCCGGCGAATCCGACAGTGACAGTTCCGGCCTCTCGCAAGCTCTCGAGGGACGTCCCACCCTCCGTACTTCCGGTGTCCGTACTGGTACAGCCGGCAATCGACGCACCGACCAATCCCAGTCCGGCAACACCAGCGGCGAACTTCACGGCCGCGTTTCTACCAAGTCGCATACTCATCGTCCCAATCCCTTTCGTCGTCACTAGGAACGACCCGGGAGGATCCGTACCGCCTTGCAGCACGACCCAACGGATCTGCCCAGCGGACGTTACCGACAGAAAGAGTCAAACCGGAAACCAGAATCGCGTTGTTACCATCTCGTAACCTACGCGGAGGCTGCAGCGCGGACCGGGACACGGAACTGTTCAGACAACACGAAGGGGGACCCACAAAGTGAGTCCCCCTTCGGAACGGGTGCACGGCGGCGACCTACTCTCCCACACCCTGACGAGTGCAGTACCATCGGCGCAGACAGGCTTAGCTTCCGGGTTCGGAATGGGACCGGGCGTTTCCCCATCGCTATAACCACCGTAACTCTATGAAACACTGCAACACCCCACACCCACACAATGGATACGAAGCATGTGCTGTCTCAGACACCGCACAGTGGACGCGTAACACCTTCATGATAAGTCCTCGGCCTATTAGTACCAGTCACCTCCACACATTACTGCGCTTCCAGTTCCGGCCTATCAACCCGGTGGTCTGCCGGGGGCCTTACCCCAATAAAGGGTGAGAAACCTCATCTTGGAACAGGCTTCCCGCTTAGATGCTTTCAGCGGTTATCCCTTCCGAACGTAGCCAACCAGCCATGCCCCTGGCGGGACAACTGGCACACCAGAGGTTCGTCCGTCCCGGTCCTCTCGTACTAGGGACAGCCTTCCTCAAGTTTCTTACGCGCGCGGCGGATAGAGACCGAACTGTCTCACGACGTTCTAAACCCAGCTCGCGTGCCGCTTTAATGGGCGAACAGCCCAACCCTTGGGACCTACTCCAGCCCCAGGATGCGACGAGCCGACATCGAGGTGCCAAACCATCCCGTCGATATGGACTCTTGGGGAAGATCAGCCTGTTATCCCCGGGGTACCTTTTATCCGTTGAGCGACACCGCTTCCACATGCCGGTGCCGGATCACTAGTCCCGACTTTCGTCCCTGCTCGACCTGTCAGTCTCACAGTCAAGCTCCCTTGTGCACTTACACTCAACACCTGATTGCCAACCAGGCTGAGGGAACCTTTGGGCGCCTCCGTTACATTTTAGGAGGCAACCGCCCCAGTTAAACTACCCACCAGGCACTGTCCCTGAACCCGATCAGGGCCCGAGGTTAGACATCCAATACGATCAGAGTGGTATTTCAACAACGACTCCACAAACACTGGCGTGCCCGCTTCACAGTCTCCCACCTATCCTACACAAACCGAACCGAACACCAATACCAAGCTATAGTGAAGGTCCCGGGGTCTTTTCGTCCTGCCGCGCGTAACGAGCATCTTTACTCGTAATGCAATTTCGCCGAGTCTGTGGTCGAGACAGCAGAGAAGTCGTTACGCCATTCGTGCAGGTCGGAACTTACCCGACAAGGAATTTCGCTACCTTAGGATGGTTATAGTTACCACCGCCGTTTACTGGGGCTTAAATTCTCAGCTTCGCCACCACAAGGGCAGCTAACCGGTCCTCTTAACCTTCCAGCACCGGGCAGGCGTCAGTCCGTATACATCGTCTTACGACTTCGCACGGACCTGTGTTTTTAGTAAACAGTCGCTTCTCTCTGGTCTCTGCGACCCCACCCAGCTCACACCGTAAAGGCGATCACCAGACGAGGTCCCCCTTCTCCCGAAGTTACGGGGGCATTTTGCCGAGTTCCTTAACCACAGTTATCTCGATCGCCTCAGTATTCTCTACCTGACCACCTGTGTCGGTTTGGGGTACGGGCCATGTGAAAGCTCGCTAGAGGCTTTTCTCGGCAGCATAGGATCACTGAATTCACCACAACGGCTACGCATCACCTCTCAGGCACATGAGTGGCGGATTTGCCTACCACTCGCCCTACAGGCTTACACCGGCTATTCCACCAGCCGGCCCAGCTACCTTCCTGCGTCACCCCATCGCTTGACTACTACCACCGAAGGTCCCGTGCATCCACACACCCATCCCCCGAAGGGAACAGACCTGCTTCAGGACGGTTAGTACCAGTGATTCATCAGGGGCGCGTTCACACGGGTACGGGAATATCAACCCGTTGTCCATCGACTACGCCTGTCGGCCTCGCCTTAGGTCCCGACTCACCCTGGGCGGATTAACCTGGCCCAGGAACCCTTGGTCATTCGGCGGACGAGTTTCTCACTCGTCTTTCGCTACTCATGCCTGCATTCTCACTCGCATGGCCTCCACAACTAGTTCACACTGCTGCTTCCACGGCCACACGACGCTCCCCTACCCATCCACACCACTGCACAAGTTTCCGCAGAAACAAGCGTGTGTCATGCGAATGCCGCGGCTTCGGCGGTGTACTTGAGCCCCGCTACATTGTCGGCGCAGGACCACTTGACCAGTGAGCTATTACGCACTCTTTCAAGGGTGGCTGCTTCTAAGCCAACCTCCTGGTTGTCTCAGCGATCCCACATCCTTTTCCACTTAGTACACGCTTAGGGGCCTTAGCCGGCGATCTGGGCTGTTTCCCTCTCGACTACGAAGCTTATCCCCCGCAGTCTCACTGCCGCGCTCTCACACCCTGGCATTCGGAGTTTGGCTGACGTCAGTAACCTTGTAGGGCCCATCGGCCATCCAGTAGCTCTACCTCCAGAGTGAAACACGCGACGCTGCACCTAAATGCATTTCGGGGAGAACCAGCTATCACGGAGTTTGATTGGCCTTTCACCCCTACCCACAACTCATCCCCTCAGTTTTCAACCTAAGTGGGTTCGGGCCTCCACGACGTCTTACCATCGCTTCACCCTGGCCATGGGTAGATCACTCCGCTTCGGGTCTAGAACATGCCACTGCACCGCCCTATTCGGACTCGCTTTCGCTACGGCTACCCCACACGGGTTAACCTCGCGACATGCCACTAACTCGCAGGCTCATTCTTCAAAAGGCACGCCATCACCCACCAGCCACCAAAGACTGCACAGGCTCTGACGGATTGTAAGCGCACGGTTTCAGGTACTATTTCACTCCCCTCCCGGGGTACTTTTCATCTTTCCCTCACGGTACTAGTCCGCTATCGGTCACCAGGGAGTATTCAGGCTTATCGGGTGGTCCCGACAGATTCACACCGGATTTCACGGGCCCGGTGCTACTTGGGTATTCACATCAACAGTCACAGCGTTTTCGTCTACGGGATTCTCACCCTCTACGACAGGCCGTTCCAGACCACTTCGACTAACACCATGATTTCTTACTGTTGGCCGACTCAGCAGCGCCGACACAATGAACCCCACAACCCCACAAGTGCAACCCCTGCCAGGTATCACACACCCATGGTTTGGCCTCTTCCGCGTTCGCTCGCCACTACTGACGGAATCACATATTGTTTTCTCTTCCTGTGGGTACTGAGATGTTTCACTTCCCCACGTTCCCTCCACACGCCCTATATATTCAGGCGCGGGTAACACGACATCACTCGTGCTGGGTTTCCCCATTCGGAAATCCTCGGATCACAGCTCGGTTGACAGCTCCCCGAGGCATATCGCAGCCTCCCACGTCCTTCATCGGCTCCTGGTGCCAAGACATCCACCGTACGCTCATAAACACTTACAACAAAGATGCTCGCGTCCACTGTGCAGTTCTCAAACAACACACAACAACCCCTACCGGAACCCACCCTGAAGGCGGAAAACTTTCGCAGGTCATCGTCGCTGATCAAACACAAACAACGTGTTCTCTCAGGACCCAACAGTGCACCGATATAACCCCTCGAATTCGCCACAGTGGACAAACCCGGATGAGAAGTACTTGTCAGCGTTCCACCCATGAGCACCACCGGACAACATGTGTATCCGTAATGGCTCTGCCTGCTCCCCCGACACCAACGTGTCGATCCGAGACAGGAGATGCTCCTTAGAAAGGAGGTGATCCAGCCGCACCTTCCGGTACGGCTACCTTGTTACGACTTCGTCCCAATCGCCGATCCCACCTTCGACGGCTCCCTCCCACAAGGGGTTAGGCCACCGGCTTCGGGTGTTACCGACTTTCATGACGTGACGGGCGGTGTGTACAAGGCCCGGGAACGTATTCACCGCAGCGTTGCTGATCTGCGATTACTAGCGACTCCGACTTCACGGGGTCGAGTTGCAGACCCCGATCCGAACTGAGACCGGCTTTAAGGGATTCGCTCCACCTCACGGTATCGCAGCCCTCTGTACCGACCATTGTAGCATGTGTGAAGCCCTGGACATAAGGGGCATGATGACTTGACGTCGTCCCCACCTTCCTCCGAGTTGACCCCGGCAGTCTCCTGCGAGTCCCCACCATTACGTGCTGGCAACACAGGACAAGGGTTGCGCTCGTTGCGGGACTTAACCCAACATCTCACGACACGAGCTGACGACAGCCATGCACCACCTGTATACCGACCACAAGGGAAACCACATCTCTGCAGTCGTCCGGTACATGTCAAACCCAGGTAAGGTTCTTCGCGTTGCATCGAATTAATCCACATGCTCCGCCGCTTGTGCGGGCCCCCGTCAATTCCTTTGAGTTTTAGCCTTGCGGCCGTACTCCCCAGGCGGGGCGCTTAATGCGTTAGCTACGGCACGGATCCCGTGGAAGGAAACCCACACCTAGCGCCCACCGTTTACGGCGTGGACTACCAGGGTATCTAATCCTGTTCGCTACCCACGCTTTCGCTCCTCAGCGTCAGTTACTGCCCAGAGACCCGCCTTCGCCACCGGTGTTCCTCCTGATATCTGCGCATTTCACCGCTACACCAGGAATTCCAGTCTCCCCTGCAGTACTCGAGTTTGCCCGTATCGCCTGCAAGCCCGCAGTTGAGCTGCGGGATTTCACAGACGACGCGACAAACCGCCTACGAGCTCTTTACGCCCAGTAATTCCGGACAACGCTCGCACCCTACGTATTACCGCGGCTGCTGGCACGTAGTTGGCCGGTGCTTCTTCTCCAGGTACCGTCACTTGCGCTTCGTCCCTGGTGAAAGAGGTTTACAACCCGAAGGCCGTCATCCCTCACGCGGCGTCGCTGCATCAGGCTTTCGCCCATTGTGCAATATTCCCCACTGCTGCCTCCCGTAGGAGTCTGGGCCGTGTCTCAGTCCCAGTGTGGCCGGTCGCCCTCTCAGGCCGGCTACCCGTCGTCGCCTTGGTAGGCCATTACCCCACCAACAAGCTGATAGGCCGCGGGCTCATCCTGCACCGAAAAACTTTCCACCAAAAACCATGCAGCCTTTGGTCATATCCGGTATTAGACCCAGTTTCCCAGGCTTATCCCGAAGTGCAGGGCAGATCACCCACGTGTTACTCACCCGTTCGCCACTAATCCACCCAGCAAGCTGGGCTTCATCGTTCGACTTGCATGTGTTAAGCACGCCGCCAGCGTTCGTCCTGAGCCAGGATCAAACTCTCCGTTAAAGACTCTAGAAACACCTCGAAAGGCGAATCAGTCAAAGACATCGAGCCAAATCACTAGCAAAAAAACTCAAACTAGCAAAAACACTGACCACCACAGACGGAAGAATGTGATGATCAGCAAATTCGACCACCGAACATCATCGGTGATCGCACCAAAATAATTGGCACTGACATTCATCGGCACACTGTTGAGTTCTCAAAGAACACGCACACACCTTTGATCCCGGACCGTTGTCCGTTTTCTCGGGGGTTACTTGTTCGTTCTCACAACCACTTTCGGAAGCGGTGCGGCCTCCAACCTTACCAGAAGATTGATGGCCGGTGAAACTTTCAGGCGCCTTCGTCCAACCTCGTTGTCCCTGACCTTGCGGTCCGGGTCGGTGTCCGTGTCGCTCTGACCTGGATTAAGTTACGCGACTGTGAACGGACTGCCAAACCCGCTGGTAGGGGAGTTTTCATCCGGTATTCACCCAGGTCAGACGTGCGATACCGGTCCGCACGCGGGCAGATCGCAATTCGTGACACGCAGCACAGCGCTGCGGTAGGTCCCGGCGAGGAAACCGACGTGCGACGAACGACCCGATAGCGCAGGGGATTTCGATGTTCAACGGACGTGGCGCACTTCAACCCACGACCGAACCAGCCGAAGGCTCGGTGGAAGCTCGGGCCTGTCTCACAGAAGCCGGCCACACCTCACACCATCGCAGCCGAACGTTCGGTCTCGCCTGCCGCTCTCCCACCGACTTCGCACGTCGCCACTGGTTCGACGCATCGAAGGCTTCGCGCGCTCTCGGCTGACGTGGGTTTGATCGCGGAGCAGGTTTCGTCGTGCACCAAATGGGTGTAACCGGCATTTCCGTACAACTCCGACGCAAAGATCTCGGCGAGTCCTTCGGCGATCATGTGTTCGCCGACGGTCACCATGTGGGGGACCCACAGGACCCCCGCTTGCTGCAGCGGCGAGCGCTTCGACACCGTCCCTGAGTGCTTTCTCGATACGGGTCCACACTTCACCGAGGAAGTCGGCCCTTACGGCAAGGTCAGACGGCTTCCCCGATCGAGGGGGCTACGTGGCGGTCAGTCCTCGCTACCGACACGCTCGATGTTTCCTCCGAGCTCGCTCAGGATCTCCACGAACCTCGGATATCCGCGATCGATGTGATAGACGTCGTGAACCTCGGTCACCCCATCGGCGCACAAGCCCGCGAGGACGAGTCCCGCTCCGGCACGGATGTCCGATGCCCACACGGGAGCGCTCGACAGTTCTTCGACGCCTCGTACGACAGCGTGGTGTCCGTCGGTACGTGCGTCTGCACCGAGGCGGATCATCTCCTCGACAAATCGGAAGCGCGCCTCGAAGACGTTCTCGGTGATCATCGACGTTCCGTCGGCGACGGCGGCCAGTCCGATCGCCATCGGCTGAAGGTCGGTCGGAAACCCCGGGTACGGCAGCGTCGCGAAGTTGACCGCGCGAGGCCGGTCCTTCTGGACCACGTGGAACCCGTCCATGTGCGGTGTCACCTCCGCGCCTGCCCCCCGAAGCTTCTCGAGGACCAATGCGAGATGCTTCGGGTTCACTCCGCGGACGACCATGTCGCCCCGGGTCATGACTGCGGCGATCCCCCATGTGGCCGCCACGATGCGATCTCCGATGCACCGGTGCGTTGCGGGCTGAAGTGAAGGCACACCGACGATATGAAGCGTCGTGCTTCCGGCACCGGTGATTCGTGCACCCATCTGGACCAGCATCGTGCACAAATCCACAATTTCGGGTTCACGAGCTGCATTGTCGATGGTGGTCTCGCCCTTGGCCAGAACAGCAGCCATGAGAATGTTCTCGGTCGCGCCTACAGAGGGGAACGCCAACCGGATCGCAGCGCCACGCAGATCCTCAGCCTCGGCCACCACACATCCGTGCTCGATCGAGCTTTGTGCACCGAGGAGCCGAAGCCCTGTCTGGTGCATATCGAGAGGACGGGAGCCGATCGCGTCCCCACCGGGCAGGGCCACTACCGCGCGCCTGCACCGCGCGACCAACGGACCGAGCACGCACACGGATGCGCGGAACTGCCGAACCGCAGCGAAGTCAGCGTGGTATTCGGGTTGCGCAGGCGTCGTGATGCGAACTTCGTCGCCCTCGAGCACCACCTCGCAGCCGAGTCCGCGCAGCACATCGGCCATCAGGGGGACGTCGAGGATGTCAGGGCAATTCGTGATCGTGCTGGTGCCCTCGGCCAGAAGGGCCGCTGCCATCAGTTTGAGCACACTGTTCTTGGCACCGCCGACACGGACGTCACCGACCAGCCGGCTACCGCCGGTCACAAGAAAGCGTTCACTCACAACGACACAGCGTAACCAGGTCTCTGCGACTGCATCGGAGCCGGTACCGTGGCGGCCATGGCTGTCCACCTCACAAGGATCTATACCCGCACCGGCGACGACGGAACTACGGGCCTCAGCGACTTCTCCCGAGTATCCAAGAACGACGCGCGGTTGGTCGCGTACGCCGACTGCGATGAGACGAATGCGGCTTTGGGTGTAGCGCTCGCACTCGGGTCCGTTCCGGACCGTGTGGTGCCGGTAATCCAGCAGATCCAGAACGATCTGTTCGACGCAGGCGCCGATCTGTCCACTCCGGTCGCCGAAAACCCCAAGTATCCGCCGCTGCGGATCACACAGGAGTACATCGACCGGCTCGAACGCTGGTGCGACGAATTCAACGAGGAGCTCGAACCGCTGAATTCGTTCATCCTTCCCGGGGGCACTGCAGCGGCAGCGCTACTGCACACGGCACGCACCGTGGCACGCCGCGCGGAACGAGCAGCATGGGCTGCAGTCGACGCCGCGCCCGACACCACGAGTGTTCTCCCTGCGAAGTACCTCAACCGGTTGTCCGACCTGTTGTTCATTCTCAGCCGGCTCACCAACCCGGATGGTGACGTGCTCTGGAAACCCGGCGCGGGAGCCTAGGTCAGGCTCACCCGAGGCGGCGGCGCTGCGAACGTTCGTCCGGCCTGGACTCGAGCCAGGACAGGAACGCCGTACGTGCGCCGCTGTCGAGTGCCACCTCGAAATTGCTGTCATTGTCGACGATGTCGAGAATGACGATGTCGTCGGTCATGATGTCGAATTCGCTCCCCTCAGGAGAACGACGGGACCGCACATCGATGCCCTGGCGACTCATTCGTGAATCCGGGCCCGGCTTGATGCTCGAAAGCTTGTAGAAGACGAGTGTGTTGTCGCCGTAGCGGATGATCCCGTGCCTCCAACCGGAACCATTGCTGCGTGGCATGACACGCACAATCGCGGCGGTACCACCGCGACGCAACTTGATGAAGCGAAAAAGAAGAGCCGCGACGGCAGCCGCGAGCAGCAACACCAGGATGATGAGAACGATCATTCCTACTGACACTGCTCGTCGGCTCCGTCGCGGCTTTCCTTGATGTCTTGCTCAGGCTCGCTCGACGGCGCGCAGGCGCCCCTTGGCCGCCGCGATCTCGGCGTCGTCCTGGCTCTCGGCCAGAACGGCCTTGGCCGCTTCGACGTCGATGGTCTCCACCAGATCTGCGGATTCCGCCAGCACGGTCACGGTCGTCGCGGTCACCGAAAGGAACCCACCGTGCACCGCGAGGACGATACGCTCACCGTCCGCGGTCTTGATGGACACGACACCACCTTCGACGAGCTGGCCGAGGACCGGCTCGTGACCGGCCATCACGCCGATCTCACCTTCAGTGGTCTGAGCGGTGACCAGCGTCGCCGTCCCGGACCACAGGCGCTCCTCGACAGCGACGACGTCCACGGTCATTTCAGCCATCGCGGCCTACTTCCCGGCGATCTTCTTGGCTGCGGCCTCGACGTCGTCGAGTCCACCGCAGCTGTTGAACGCCTGCTCGGGCAGGTGATCGAACTCGCCCTTGCAGACGCGGTCGAACGCCTCGATGGTGTCGGCCAGCGGCACGACGGAGCCCGGCTGGCCGGTGAACTTCTCAGCGACGATGAAGTTCTGGCCGAGGAACTTCTGAAGACGACGTGCACGGTTGACCGTGACCTTGTCCTCTTCGGAGAGCTCGTCCATACCGAGGATGGCGATGATGTCCTGCAGTTCCTTGTACTTCTGCAGGATCCGCTTGACCTCGTTGGCGACGCGGAAGTGATCCGCGCCGACAATGCCGGGCTCGAGGATTCGCGAGGTCGACGTCAGCGGGTCCACAGCGGGGTAGATACCCATCTGCGAAATCGGACGCGAGAGCTCGGTGGTCGCATCGAGGTGCGCGAACGTGGTCGCGGGCGCGGGGTCGGTGTAGTCGTCGGCGGGGACGTAGATCGCCTGCAGCGAGGTGATCGAGCGACCGCGGGTCGAGGTGATGCGCTCCTGGAGCTCACCCATCTCGTCAGCCAGCGTCGGCTGGTAACCCACGGCGGAAGGCATACGACCGAGAAGGGTCGACACCTCCGAACCGGCCTGGGTGAAACGGAAGATGTTGTCGATGAACAGCAGGACGTCCTGGCCCTGAACATCGCGGAAGTACTCCGCCATGGTCAGCGCGGACAGGGCGACGCGCATACGCGTTCCCGGCGGCTCGTCCATCTGGCCGAAGACAAGGGCCGTGTCCTGAAGGACGCCCATCTCTTCCATCTCGAGGTGGAGGTCGGTGCCCTCACGGGTGCGCTCGCCGACGCCGGCGAACACCGACGTGCCGGAGAACTCACGCGCGATACGGGTGATCATCTCCTGGATCAGAACGGTCTTGCCGACACCGGCACCACCGAACAGACCGATCTTGCCGCCCTTGACGTACGGGGTGAGCAGGTCGATGACCTTGATACCGGTCTCGAGGATCTCGGTCTTGCCCTCGAGCTGATCGAAGGCCGGGGGCTTGCGGTGGATGCCCCACTGCTCGCCATCGCGACCGGTGCCCGGTGCGTCGAGGCAGTCGCCCAGCGCGTTGAACACGTGGCCCTTGACGACGTCGCCGACGGGCACGGAGATCGGACGGCCGGAGTCGGTGACGGCTGCGCCGCGCACCAGGCCGTCGGTCGGCTGCATCGAGATCGTGCGGACCAGGTTGTCACCCAGGTGCTGCGCGACCTCGAGGGTCAGGGTCTTCGCCACGGACGGCAGAGTGACCTCTGCGTGCAGGGCGTTGAACAGCTCGGGCACGGCGCCACGCGGGAACTCCACGTCGACGACGGCGCCGATGACGCGGACGACGCGCCCGGCAAGGGCCGACGCCGCACCGGCGTTGTTGTCGGTAACTGCTGCGGTCATTGTGGTTCAGTCACTTCCTGCACTCGAGGCGAGCGCACCGGCACCGCCGACGATCTCGCTGATTTCCTGGGTGATCTGGGCCTGGCGGGCCTGGTTGGCCTGACGGCTGAGGGTGTTCACCAGTTCCGTGGCGTTGTCGGTTGCGGCCTTCATCGCGGTACGACGGGCAGCCGACTCGGAGGCTGCCGCGTCCAGCAGCGACGCGAAGATTCGCGTGCTGATGTACTTGGGCAGAAGCGCGGCGAGGAGCGTCCCGGCTTCGGGCTCGAAGTTGTAGTCGGGCTGAGGTCCGGAGCCGCGATGACCATCGCTGAGCATGTCTTCGCCCAGTTCGATCTCGTCCTCGGTGACACTGACCTCGAGAGGCGCCATGCGACGCACCTCGGGGGTCTGGGTCAGCATGGACACGAACCGGGTGTAGACGATGTGGAGCTCGTCGACGCCCTCGATGGTGCCATCGCCATTCGGAGCGGGAACCTCGGAACCGGAACCGGCCATGAACAGCTCGACCAGATGCCGGCTCGCCTTCGCGGCGTCGGTGTACCGGGGCTCCTGCGAGAACCCGGTCCACGCACCGGCAACCGCACGCTCACGGAACGTGTAGAACGCCAGACCTTTACCGCCCAGCACGTACAGCACGGGCTCTTTGCCCTCGCTGATCAGCAACTGGCGAAGCTCCTCCGCCTCCTTGAGGACGTTGGAGTTGTAACCACCGGCCATACCGCGGTCACTGGTCACGACCAGCACTGCGGCACGCTTCGGGTTCTCGCGCTCGTTGAGCAGGGGGTGATCCAACGACGCGGACGCGCTCGCCAGTTCCGAGAGGACCTTGGTGATCTCCTCGGCGTACGGCTTGGATGCTGCCACTCGGGCCTGAGCCTTCGTGATGCGCGACGTCGCGATCAGTTCCTGCGCCTTGGTGATCTTCTTGGTCGAGTTGACCGACTTGATCCGCGAGCGGAGCTCACGCAAGTTCGCCATTCGTCGATCACACTCCCTTCACTGGACGCTGGGTCATGGTCTCCACGCTCACTTACGTACGGAGGTGCGCTTGACGGAGACCTGCTCCTGCTCGACCTCGTCGGCTCCGAGAGCTTCGGCCTCGGGGTCGTTCACGACGCGGCTGCCGTCGGAGGCGATGAAGCCTTCCTTGAACTTCTCGGTTGCTGCCTTGAAGGCGTCGGCGGACTCGTCGGTCAGTGCCTTGCCGCCGGCGATCTGCTCGTAGGCGCCTGCAGCGTTGCGGTGCAGGTCCTCGAGAAGCTCTGCCTCGAAGCGACGGATATCGGCGACCGGAACGGAGTCGAAAACACCTTCACCGGCGAGGTAGATCGACACGATCTGGTCCTCGACAGCGATCGGCGAGTACTGGTCCTGCTTGAGCAGCTCGACCAGTCGCTGACCGCGCTCGAGCTGAGCCTTGGAGGCAGCATCGAGGTCGGATGCGAAGGCCGCGAAGCCTTCGAGCTCACGGAACTGTGCAAGCTCGAGACGCAGCGAGCCGGAGACCTTCTTCATACCCTTGGTCTGTGCGGCACCACCGACACGGGAGACCGAGATACCGACGTTGATCGCCGGACGGACGCCCTTATTGAAGAGGTCGGACTCGAGGAAGACCTGGCCGTCGGTGATGGAGATGACGTTGGTCGGGATGTAGGCGGAGACGTCGTTCGCCTTGGTCTCGATGATCGGCAGAGCCGTCAATGAACCGCCGCCGAGTTCGTCGGACAGCTTGGCGGAGCGCTCGAGCAGACGCGAGTGCAGGTAGAAGACGTCACCGGGGTAAGCCTCGCGTCCCGGCGGGCGACGCAGCAGGAGTGAGATGGCACGGTATGCCTCGGCCTGCTTGGTGAGGTCGTCGAACACCACGAGGACGTGCTTGCCCTGGTACATCCAGTGCTGGCCGAGAGCCGAGCCGGTGTAGGGGGCGAGCCACTTGAAGCCGGCGGAGTCGGAGGCCGGAGCCGCGACGATGGTGGTGTACTCCATCGCGCCGTTCTCCTCGAGGGCCTGCTTGACGCCCGCGATGGTCGAACCCTTCTGACCGATTGCGACGTAGATGCAGCGGACCTGCTGCTTCGGGTCGCCCGTCTCCCAGTTCGCCTTCTGGTTCAGGATCGCGTCGATGCAGACGGCGGTCTTGCCCGTCTTGCGGTCGCCGATGACGAGCTGACGCTGTCCACGGCCGATCGGGGTCATCGCGTCGATGGCCTTGATGCCCGTCTGGAGCGGCTCCTCGACGGGCTGGCGCTCCAGCACGGTCGCAGCCTGCAGCTCGAGGGCGCGGGTCTCGTCGGCTTCGATGTCGCCGAGACCGTCGATCGGCTGACCGAGCGGGTTCACGACACGTCCGAGGAAGTTGTCGCTCACCGGCACCGACAGGACGTCGCCGGTCCGCTTGACTTCCTGGCCTTCCGCGATGCCCTGGAAGTCACCAAGGATCACGGCACCGATTTCGGTTGCCTCGAGGTTGAGGGCCACGCCCAGCACGCCACCGGGGAACTCCAGCAGCTCATTGGCCATCGCCGACGGCAGACCGCTGATGTGCGCGATGCCGTCACTGGTGTCGACGACGACGCCGACCTCCTCGCGGGAGGCCTCCGGGGAGTAGCTCGCGGTGTAATTGTCAATCGCGCTACGGATCTCGTCGGAGGAGATCGTCAGCTCCGCCATGTTCTTCCTGCTCTCGGTATCTGGTCTTCGAAAAGATCTAGGTGTGTGTTCGGAAGTGGACTACGTGAGGCTCTTGCGCACTGCTGCGAGTCGCCCCGCCGCCGTACCGTCGATGACCTCGTCGCCCACCCGGACGACCAATCCACTGAGAAGCTCGGGATCGACCTCGACGTGCACCGTCACAGGCTTCCCGTAGACGCGGGTCAACGTCGCGGCAAGCCTGTCCGACTGCTCTTCGTTGAGAGCAGCCGCGCTGCGCACATGGGCCACGGCCCGGTCGCGCTGCGTCGCGGCAAGTGCCGACAACTCGTCGAACGTGTCGGCCGGGGACGCCTTCAGGCGGCCGACCGCATGCACAGCGAGAGTCGAGGTGATTGCCGTCGACTTGCCGTAGAGCAGGCGCGACAGAAGCTCGCGCTTGGCCTCCACCGACGTGTTCCGATCGGAAAGAGCCTGCTCGAGTTCGCCGTTGCCCGCCACAATGCGGCCGAGCCGGAAGAGCTCGTCCTCGACGGTGTCGAGCTGGTCCTGGTTCGCTGCTGCCTGGAGCAGGGCCTCACGACCGAGCTGCACGAGCGAGTTGGTCAGGTCGGATTGCGCCGACCAGTCCTGGCCCACCGCGGCTTTCACGGTCGCGAGAGCTGCGGCCGAAACCTTGCTCCCGAAGACCTGCTCGGCCAACGTCTCGCGGACGGCAGCGGGGGCCGAGGCGTCGGCCAGCGCACCGCGAAGGGTTCGCTGGCTGTCGAGCGCCTCGACCACCGAGAGCAGTTCCGAGCCGGCCTGAGCCGCAGCGGCAGTCTCGGCACCCGAGCCCAAGGCGGACTGCAGTGCGGACCGCGTATGAGCGAGTGCCTCACGGCTTGCTGCGTACATTGTGCTCACTTTCCGGATGCAGAGTCAGCGCTGAGGGAGTCGAGTTCGTTGAGGAACCGATCGATCGAGCCGGCACGCTTGACGTCGTCGGCGAGAGACTCACCGATGATCTTCTCGGCGAGATCGACCGAACTGCGACCGAGGTCGCTCCGGAGCTCGGCCACGATCTGCTGACGCTGGGCCTGCAGCTGGTTGTGACCGGCAGCGACAATGCGGTCGCTCTCCTCCTGTGCCTGAACCTTCATATCGGCGATGATCTGCTGGCCCTGAGTGCGGGCCTCCTCGCGGATCTGTGCAGCCTCGGTGCGAGCTTCGGCGAGCTGAGCGCGGTACTGCTCGAGCGCTTCCTTCGCCTCTGCCTGGGCTTCTTCCGCCTTCTTGATGCCGCCTTCGATCAGCTCCGAACGCTCGTCGAGCACCTTCTGGAACATCGGAAGTACGTACTTCCAGAAGACGAAACCGACGATGATCAGGGCGACCAGCGACCAGACGATGTCGTACGTCGCGGGCAGGAGGGGATTGGGGGTCTCCCCTTCCTCTGCCGCGAGAATCAGGATGCTGTCAGCCATGGTGGTCGTCGAATCAGAAGATGAAGCCGGCAACGATGCCGATCAGGGCCAGGGCCTCGGTGAATGCGATACCGAGGAACATCGTGGTGCGCAGCTGTCCGGCCATCTCGGGCTGACGGGCCATGCCCTCGATCGCCTTGCCGACGACGATGCCGATGCCGATGCCGGGGCCGATGGCGGCGAGGCCGTAGCCGACCGCACCGAGACCGCTGAAGGTGGTCTCCTGCTGGGCGAGGACGTCTGCTGCCTGAAGCGCAACGCTCATTGGTGTTCCATTCCCTTTCTTGTGGCTCGGCCCCGGGGGTCGGCAACCGAGTCAGTCTGTGTGTTTCTGTCGGTCGTGCTGGTCGGCGAGCTAATGCTCTTCCGCGTGCAGGGCCAGATCGATGTACACCGCGGTGAGCAGCGCGAAGATGTAGGCCTGCAGAACGATCACGAGGAGCTCGAAGAAGGTGAACGCGATCCCGCCGATGAGCGAACCGATACCGAACACCTTCATGATTCCGTCGGAATCGAAGAAGAAGAACTGCGTGGCACTGAAGAACAGCACCAGCATGATGTGACCGGCCAGCATGTTGGCCATGAGACGGATGGTCAGCGTGAACGGGCGCAGGAGGAAGGTCGAGACGAACTCGATCGGAATCACCAGCACGTGCAACGCAGGCGGAAGATTCGGGATGACGATGCTGCTCTTCACGTAACGGAAGAAGCCGTACTTCTTGATGCCCACGTAGTTGAAGACGATGTAGGCAAGCGCGGCGAGCACGATCGGCATGCCGATTCGGGCGTTCGACGAGATATTGAGGAAGGGGATGATCGATGTCAGGTTCAACCCGACCACCAAGAAGAAGATGGTGACGATCACCGGGAGGAATCGACGTCCCTGTTCCTTACCGAGGATGTCCTCGGCGATATGGATCCGGACGAAGTCGAGCATGATCTCGGCGACGTTCTGAACGCCGCGGGGCACGATCTTCGGGCTGCGCATCGCCAGAACGAAGAACAGCGCAACGATCACTGCCACGGCGACGCGGATGATCATCAGCCTGTCCATCTCGAAGGGGGTACCTTCGAACAGGACTGCCGGTGGGAAAAAATCAGCTAGTGACGGCGCGTGGAATTCTCCGGCTGCCAAGGTGGTGACGCTCAGCGCTCTCTCCCGTAGTCGGCCGCAGGCATTGCCGTCTGCGGTTCGATCGGACATTGACGATCCAACAAGTCGACCAGGTCGGCTCGCATGTGCGCCAGTGCTCCGAACCGCATTGCTCGGTTCTGCTTCTGCCGTTGTCGGCGACTCTCGTCGACTCGGCGGCCATTTGAACACGACCGCCTACCAAGTGACAACTGCTCGCGCTCACCCAGTAGGTGCACACAGTGCCACTCGCGTAGGGCTCACACTATCAACTGTTCTACGACAGTGCGTAGGTGGGGCACTCGCTGCGAAGTAATTGACAAACGCATCTACTACTGCGTGTCGTTCTCGCCGTTTTCTTTGCCGCCGGACGAACGGGGTTCGACATACAGTGCACGCTGCGACAGCACGCCGTAGGTCTCGGCTCCGAGCACGATGATCAACGCGAAGATGATTGTGAGAACCAGTGCGCCCTTACTGTAGAAATCGAGCGGTTTCAGCAGGACCATCACGACGATCGCCAAAATGAGCTTGAGAAGCCACGTCCCGAGCAGGACAGCACCCGCAGTGATCGCCGGAAGCTTCGCTGTCAGGAGCACTCCGAGTGCAGTGAACAGGATGAATCCCCCACCGACGGCCGCTCCTATCAGGGCTCCCCACACTCCGGGAAGACCGGCGACGAGGTAACCGATCACCGCCGCGATCACGGTGAGTGCGAGCAGACCCAGCACGCCGTAGCGGACTGCTGCGCGCATCGGAGCCGACGAGTCGGGCAGCGCGGGCAGGATCGGATCGGAACCGTGCGAATCAGGAGAGCTCACGGTCACCGAGCCTAACGGACGCGTTTCCGACGCCCGGTTCGGCCGCCGCGACCACCGTCATCGTGCAGACGCAACGACGGCACCGCGGTGACAACCAGGGCGAAAACCAGCCCTCCTGCCGTCAGCAGAACGACAGCCGTCCGGTCGAGCAGAGAAGCCCCCACCGCGCCGAACGCGAGAACACCGACCCACAGGTACAGCAGCAGCACAACCCTGCGGTGCGAATGACCGATCTGCAGCAGGCGATGATGCAGATGCATCTTGTCCGGGCTGAACGGGCTCACACCCGCGCGAGTGCGACGGACGATGGCGAGCAGTAGGTCGAGGATCGGAATGAACGTGACCGCGCCGACCAGGATCAACGGCGAAAGCAGGCCGAGCAGGTCGCGGGAACCATAGGCACTGAGCGGGATCCGCCCGGACGCGCTGGTCGAGACTGCCGCGAGCATCAGGCCGATCAACATCGATCCCGAGTCGCCCATGAAGATCCGCGCAGGCTGGAAGTTGTGAGGAAGGAAGCCGAGGCATGCCCCGGCAAGCGCGGCGGCGATCAGCGCCGGTGGATACGCAGAGACGTCGCCGCCCTGATCGAGCAACAAGCCGACCGAGAAGATGCAGATCGCCACTGCGGCGATCAGACCCAGCCCCGCCGCGAGACCGTCGAGCCCGTCGACGAAGTTCATCGCATTGATCATCACCGCGGCCACTGCAACCGTGATGAGACCACCCTGCAATTGGTCGAGCACGAGAGTGGAGCCGTCGAACGGGTTGTAGATGACGATCCAGCTCACACCCATCACGACGAGCACCCCGGCAGCGGTGACCTGCCCGACGAACTTGGTGAGCGCGTCGAGGCCCCATCGATCGTCGATGATGCCGACCAGAACGATGATCGTCGCAGCCACCAAGGTCGCCCCCATGTCGGGGGTGAATTCGAATCCCCTTGTCAGGGCAGGGAGTTGCTGCGCAAACAAGACTCCGACGACAAGGCCGAGGTAGATACCCACGCCTCCCATCCGAGGGGTGGGCGTCACGTGCACGTCGCGGTCGCGGGGCTTCGCCACCGCCCCGAACTTCGTCGCAAGTATGCGGATGAGGCCGGTGGAAAGGAACGTCACCACCGCCGCGGTGAGGAGAACGAGTAGCAGCTCTCGGATCGGCACCCCGGCGCCCTGCCCCGACTGGGCGAGCACCACGGCTGCTGAGTCGACTGAAGTCACGAACTCCTGTCCTCCGCCGTCACTCCCCGCCGGAGCGCAGACGCTCGGGGTCGTCGCCCAGCACCTCCGCAATGGCTTCGGCGGATACGGCACCTTCACGGATGATGCGCGGCCTGTTACCGGTCAGGTCGACGATGGTCGAGGCGACGCCGTGCTCGGTCGGCCCCCCGTCCAGATACACGGATGCGGACTCCCCGAGTTGCTCACGCGCCTCGGCGACCGTCGTCGCGGGCGGTTGGCCGGAGACGTTCGCACTCGAGACCGCGAGGGGGCCAACCTCACGGAGAAGTTCGAGAATCACGGGATGCAGCGGCATCCGGAGCATGACGGTTCCGCGGGTGTCGCCGAGATCCCAGGCGAGTGACGGGGCAGCGTGCACCACAAGGCTCAACCCGCCCGGCCAGAACGCCCGTATGAGCTCGCGGGCTTCCGGACGCACGGTGGTGACGAGCCCATCGATCGTCGTCCACGATCCCACCAGAACGGGGACCGGCATATCGCGGCCTCGCCCCTTCGCGCGCAGAAGTGCTGCCACCGCGGAACTGTCGAACGCGTCTGCCGCGAGACCGTACAGCGTATCGGTCGGGACGACCACGAGACGACCCGCTTTGAGCGACCCCCGGGCGGCGTTGAGGCCCACCGAACGCGAATCCGGCTGATTGCAGTCGTACACAGTGCTCACGCTGTCATCCTTTCACTCGCGTCGGTACACCCGAAGATCGACCCCGTTCGCCGAGTGCGTTCAGGACTCGGCCGCCGGTACCGACTGCACACGACTCGCCTCCCGTTCCGTCGGGACCCTCCGCGCAACGACGAAGCGCGGCTTGCCCGCCAGATCCGGATGCTCGACCACGTCACCGAACACGCGGCGCTGAGAGAACAGGGCCGCGACATGCCCGCCGTTGGTGTCGTCGTGTTCAACGGCCACGGCTCCCCCGATCCGCAGCCAGCGAGCGACATTGGAGATCATCGGCTTGATCACGGCGAGTCCGTCCGGCCCGCCGAAGAGAGCCGAGTGAGGGTCGTGATCGATCACTTCCGGATCGAGTTCCGCGCCTTCCGGAATATATGGCGGGTTGGACACGACGACGTCGACAGCACCTTCGAGCGACGCAAGCAGCCCCCGGTCGGTCACGTCGCCCTGATGCAGGACGATCGGTGTATCGCCTTCCCGTGCCCTGGTCTCGGCATTGCGTCGGGCCCACGAAAGAGCCTTCGGTTCGAGTTCGACGGCGTGCACCACCGCATCGGGTCGAGCGTTCGCGATCGCAAGAGCAAGTGCGCCGGATCCGGTGCACAGATCGAGCACCACAGGGTTACGCCGGTCGTACTGTTCGAGGAAAGCCAGCGCCCACCCGAGTAGCAATTCGGTCTCCGGGCGCGGGACGAACACACCGGGACCCACAGCGAGATCGATCGCTCCCATCGGAGACGTTCCGGTGATGTATTGGAGGGGAATCCGTTTTGCACGCTGCGCGATCATTGCCCGGTATGCATCGACCATCGCGGGATCGACGAGAGGCACCAGACCGAGGCGGGTGCGTTCGATTCCGAGGAGGTGAGCAGCCAGCAACTCGGCGTCCACGCGGGGACTCGGGACACCCGCTTCTTCGAGCACCGATACGGCTTCGATGATGGCCAGGCGCAGGGGTTGACGACTCACGAGTACAGGGTCCCATGCGATCACGAACAGAACACGGATAGGTCTACTTCGCCACATCCGGCACCCCATCGTCGATAACGTCCCGGAAGTTGGGGAAACCGAAAGGAGCGTCATGAACAAGAACGCATCACGCGCTGTCCGCGCCGCGGCAGTGGTCGCGGTGGGCGGTGCGGCAGCATTCGCAGGGGCGGGCACCGGAGCGGCTGCGCCCATCGACTTCCAGCCGATACCGGTGTTGTGCCCCGCCGGAATCGCGGAGACCCAGTCGTTGACACACACCGAGAACGACGCTGTCGAGGGGGACGAAGTCCTTTATGTCGTGAACCAGCAGAGTGTCGGCGGCGGGACGGTGTCCTGGATCAACGTCAACACCGGAGTGACCGGCACGGCCACTCTGGAATCGACAGAGGGTTTGTGGGGGGCTCCCGCGGCGTTGACCGAACCCGAGGCAGGAACGGTGTTGGCTGCAATCTGGGGTATGCACGAGAACAAAGCGGGTGAGCAGTGCTTCCTTCTCCCGGGCGTCGACATCGCCCAGGTTCCGGGAGAAGTGGAGACCCCCGAGGACGAGTAGCAACTCTCGGTCATGGTTCGTGAAGCCCGGTTCGGACGGGTCATTCTGCCGCGAGCCGGGCTTCCCTGTCTGCGGTGCCCAAAGCATCGAGCAGCGCGTCCATCTCACCGTCGAGTACGGCGTCGAGGTTGTGAGCCTTGAACCCGATCCGGTGATCCGTGATCCGATTCTCCGGGAAGTTGTAGGTGCGAATCCTCTCGGAACGGTCGACGGTGCGCACCTGGCTGGCCCGACCCGCCGAGGCCTCGGCGTCCGCAGCTTCCTCCGCCGCTGCCTGCAACCGTGCCGCGAGCACCTGCATGGCGCGGGCCTTGTTCTGCAACTGCGAACGTTCGTTCTGACAGGTGACGACGATGCCCGTAGGCAGGTGGGTGATGCGGACCGCGGAGTCCGTCGTGTTGACTCCCTGCCCGCCCTTGCCGGACGAGCGGTAGACGTCGATCCGCAGGTCGGTCTCGTCGATCTGGACTTCTTCGACCTCGTCGGGCTCCGGGTAGATGAACACACCTGCCGCGGAGGTGTGCACGCGCCCCTGCGATTCCGTCACCGGAACACGCTGGACGCGGTGGACGCCCCCTTCGAACTTGAGCCTGGACCACACCCCGTCACGCACGTCGGTCTTGGATTTGATCGACAAGGTCACGTCCTTGAATCCCCCGAGATCGGAGTAGGTGGCTCCGAGAACTTCGACACGCCACCCGGCGTGCTCGGCGAAGCGCGTGTACATGCGGGCGAGATCTCCCGCGAACAATGCGGATTCTTCGCCGCCCTCACCGGACTTGACCTCGAGCACCACATCGTCGGCGTCGTGGGGATCACGGGGAGCGAGCAGGTCGGTGAGCGTCTTGTCGAGCTCGGCGACGCGTTCTTCGAGGTCGGGAATCTCGGCGGCGAACGACGAATCGTCGGCCGCGAGTTCGCGGGCGGCCTCGAGGTCGTCACGCGCGGCCGCCAGCTTCGTGTAGGTCGACATGATCGGCGCGAGCTCTGCGAACCGCTTGCCCACTTTGCGAGCGGCCGACGGATCGTTGTGCAGTGACGGGTCGGACAGTTGCTGTTCCAGGCCGGCGTGTTCGGCCAGGATGTCGTCGATGGCCGACGGCTTGGTCTGCCCCGCCATGGGTTCGCTCCGCTCTTGTCGTGAAAGTGCTGTGTTCTGCAGGAATCGGGCTCTCTGCAGGATCCGTTCCTCGGACGGGAACGAAAATGCCGACGCCCGGTCTGTACGAAGACAGAACCGGGCGTCGGCATTGCAGCTAGCTGTCGGCCGCAGCCTTCTTCGCCGTGCGCTTGCCGTAGCGAGCCTCGAAGCGTGCGACGCGTCCGCCGGTGTCGAGGATCTTCTGCTTGCCCGTGTAGAACGGGTGGCAGTTGGAGCACACTTCGACGTTGACACGGCCGGACTCGGACGTGCTGCGGGTCTCGAACGTGTTTCCGCAACCGCAGACGACGGTCGTCACCTGGTAGTTGGGGTGGATTCCTGCCTTCATGGTGTCCCTTTCGTGGTCGCCGGGTCGCCTTCGCCATTCGAAGCCGTGAACCGGAACCGGACTCAACTGCTCGATTATGCCAAACGTATGAGCCCGGAAAAAATTCCCGGGCCCCGACGTCAGTCTTCCAGCGCCCCCGGCGCGGTCTTCGCGACCTGCATGAGGAACTCGATGTTCGTCTTGGATTTCTTGAGCCGGTCGATCAGCAGATCGATCGCCTGGTGTGAATCCAGACCCGACAGCACGCGACGCAGCTTGTGCACGACCGCGAACTCGTCGGGACTCATGAGAAGCTCGTCCTTACGCGTACCCGAGGGATTGACGTCCACGGCGGGGAACACGCGACGTTCGGCGATCTTGCGATCGAGCTTGAGCTCGGCATTGCCGGTGCCCTTGAACTCCTCGAAGATCACGGTGTCGCCGGTCGAGCCGGTCTCGACCATCGCGGTCGCGATGATCGTGAGCGACCCACCGTTCTCGATGTTGCGCGCCGCACCGAGGAAACGCTTCGGCGGATACAGCGCAGTCGAGTCGACACCACCGGAGAGAATGCGTCCCGATGCGGGCGACGAGTTGTTGTATGCGCGGCCGAGGCGAGTGATGGAGTCGAGCAGGACCACCACGTCGCGCCCCATTTCGACGAGACGCTTGGCACGTTCGATCGCGAGTTCGGCAACCGAGGTGTGGTCTGACGGCGGCCGGTCGAAGGTCGAGGCGATGACCTCGCCCTTCACCGAGCGCTGCATGTCGGTGACCTCTTCGGGGCGCTCGTCGACCAGAACCACCATCAGGTAGCACTCCGGGTTGTTGACGGCGATCGCATTGGCGATGTCCTGCAACACGGTGGTCTTACCGGCCTTCGGCGGCGAGACGATCAGCGCGCGCTGCCCCTTACCGATCGGCATCACCAGGTCGATCACGCGCGTGGTGAGGATGTTCTGCTGCGTCTCGAGACGCAGGCGCTGGTTCGGGTACAGCGGGGTCAGCTTGTTGAACTCGGGGCGACGCTTGGCTGCGTCGACCTCACCGCCGTTGACGGTATCGAGCCGCACCAGCGGGTTGAACTTCTGACGCTGATTGGCCTGCTCACCCTCACGCGGCACACGCACCGCGCCGGTGATGGCGTCGCCACGGCGCAGACCGTTCTTGCGCACCATGTTCATCGACACGTACACGTCGTTCGGGCCCGCGAGGTAACCGGAGGTCCGTACGAACGCGTAGTTGTCGAGCACATCGAGGATGCCCGCGACCGGCTGGAGGACGTCGTCTTCCCGGATCTCGGGTTCGCGCGAATCTCCGCCCCCGGATTCTCCGCGGTCGCGTCCGCGACGACGCTCGCGGAAGCGACGACCGCGGCGGCCGCGGCCGCCCTCTTCGTCGTCGTCTCCGCGGTTGTCGCGGTTGTCCTGACGCGGGCCCTGGTTCCGGTCGCCCTGGTTGCGATCATCGCGGTTGCGGTCACCCTGGTTGCGATCACCTTGGTTGCGGTCACCTTGGTTGCGGTCACCCTGGTTGCGATCACCCTGGTTGCGATCACCCCGCTGGCGTCCGCCATCGGATTCGCCGCGGTCCTGAGTCTTCCCGCGGTCAGTCGACCGATCACGGGACTCGCCGCCGCGCTCGGGGTCGGAGGTCTGCGACTCGCCGGGTACCTGCGACTCACTGTTCTGATTCTGATCCTGCTGGTCCGCACCGCGACGACCGCGACGCTGACGGCCGCGGCGCGGTGCCTCATCGTCCGAGTCGGATGTCGGCGCGTCGCCGGCAGATTTCTCGGCGGCTGCAGGCTTCTCGGCGGCTGCAGGCTTTTCGGCAGGGGTCCCCGACTGGGCGGGTTCGTCCTGGGACGCCTCGGCGGCGCGGGTGCGGCGAGTACGCGCGGGGCGACTCGGTGCCTCCTCTGCGGCTTCGGCAGGAGCCTGAGCCGGCTCGGCCTGCGCCTTGGCAGCAGGCGCGCTCTTCGCGGCGCTTCCTTGCTTGTCCTTGATCGCAGCGATGAGGTCGCCCTTGCGCATTCCCGACGTGCCCTTGATACCGAGTTCGGCAGCGAGAGCCCTCAACTCGACGAGCACCATGCCCGCAAGGCCGGTGCCACGGCGGGCTCCGCGTGCGGACTGTGCAGAATCGCCGGATCGGGTTCCTGCGGAAGCCTCGGCGGTGTCGGAATCTGGCGTAGCGATCAGGTCCGTATCTGTCACGGAGATCCTTTCCTTCCCTCGCCCACTCATGCAGAGTCGAGGGTTCGTTCCGCAGATCAGCTACATGAACTGAGCTGGGATTTGCCGTACGAGTTCACGGAAGTCGAACGGTCGGCACGTCCGCCACCACACCGATGTCGGTTGGGTACGGCCTTGTCCCGTTCCCAAGATCGAGAGCAGGTGAGGATCGACCCAGGATCTGACGCCCCGATGGAGCTGGAGTGAATGCCCTGGAGAACCCGGCGACACGAGCGCACGACGTGCGGACACCCTCAGGATAGCGACGTTCTGCACGCAGGGCAAGAATCTGTGTGACGCGAGGTTCCTGTGTGATGCACCACTCTCGTTCCTCTGGTCGGGTCCATCGACGACAACGGCCGGCCCGGATCTCCGGGCCGGCCGTCTCGTCTCGACCACAGGCGGCGTGATCACAGTGGTGACCGTCAGTCGACCTGTACCCCATCGGCGATGGGAAGGTCGAGCACGGTGAGGTCATCCGCCTCTGCGGCCGCGCGAAGCTCCGCCGGAATCGGTTCGGTTGTCAGGGCAAGTACCGTCGGCCCCGCCCCCGACACGGTCGCCGCGATCCCCGCACCGCGAAGAAGCGAGATCCACTTGGTGGTCAAGGGCAGCGCCGGAGCACGCTGCGCCTGATGGAGCAGATCCTCGGTTGCCTGCATCAGCAGATCGGGTCGCTCCGTGAGCGCGACGACCGCGAGCGCAGCGCGACTGACATTGAACGCGGCATCACGATGCGGCACCAGGTCGGGCAGCAGTCCACGAGTGTGGGCGGTCGACGACCGGACGGACGGAACGAGCGCGACGGCGTTGATGGACGGGTGCACCTTCAACGACACCGCCTTGTAGGCGCGACGCTCCGAGTCGACCTCGGCCTCACTCCACGAGACGACAGCACCGCCCAGAACGCTCGCCGAGGCATTGTCGGGATGCCCCTCGAATTCCGACGCCAATTGCACGAGCTGCGCTGAGTCGAGAACCCGCTCCGGCGCAATCTTCCGCACCAGACCGTTCGCGGCAGCAAGGCCACCCACCGCCGCAGATGCCGATGAACCCAAACCTCGCGAATGCGGAATCACGTTGCGGCACAAGACATCCAGTCCGTCCGCCCACACTCCCGCGGCTTCGAGCCCACGTTCGACCGCGCGCACTACCAGGTGCGACGGCCCCCACGGCACCTCCTGCGCGCCCTCCCCTTCGACACGCACGTCGAGGCCGGAACCGGTTGTGGTGACGGTGATCTCGTCGTACAGCCCGAGCGCCAGTCCGAGTGTGTCGAATCCGGGCCCCAGGTTGGCGCTGGAGGCCGGCACCCGGGCTGTCACCGAGACCCCTACGGGCAACGTCTGCGTCATGTCCTGTTTCCCAACGGAGGAGGGCGAGGCGGTCACTAGGCCAGCTCGAGCGCCGATGCCACGGCCACAGGATCGACCGGGATGGGTTCGACCACGGGCACGTCGCGCAGCGCGGTGTCGGGATCCTTGAGGCCGTTGCCGGTGACGGTGCACACGATCTTCAGGCCGGGCTCGAGCCAGCCTTCCTTCCGTGCCGCGAGCAGACCCGCGATCGACGCTGCCGAGGCAGGCTCGACGAAGATCGACTCGGTCTTGGCGAGAAGCCGGTAGGCCTCGAGGATTTCCTCGTCGGTAGCCGCCCGGAATGCCCCGTCCGACTCGTCCTTCGCCGCAACAGCACTGTTCCAGGAAGCAGGCGCACCGATCCGGATAGCGGTGGCGATGGTCTCGGGATTGTTGACCGGATGACCGAGGACCAACGGGGCAGCGCCGGCTGCCTGAACGCCGAGCATGCGCGGGCGACGAGTGCTCATCCCATCGGAGAAGTACTCGGAGTACCCCTTCCAGTACGCGGTGATGTTGCCTGCGTTGCCGACGGGTAGCACGTGCACGTCCGGTGCATCGCCGAGCGCGTCGACGATCTCGAACGCCGCGGTCTTCTGACCTTCGATGCGCACCGGGTTGACCGAGTTGACCAGACCGATGGTGTCGAACTCGGAGGTCGTCTTACGGGCCAGTTCCAGACAGTCGTCGAAATTGCCCTCGACCTGAACGATCTTCGCACCGTGCATGACGGCCTGCGCGAGCTTGCCCATGGCGATCTTGCCCTGCGGGACGAGGACGGCACATCCGATCCCGGCCTTCGACGCGTAGGCGGCGGCAGAGGCCGAGGTGTTGCCGGTGGAGGCGCACAGCACGGCCTGCTTGCCGGATGCGAGCGCCTCGGTGACCGCCATGGTCATGCCGCGGTCCTTGAACGAGCCGGTGGGGTTGAGACCCTCGACCTTGATGTGCACTTCACACCCGGTGAGCTCGGAGAGCCGCTCCGCCGGGAGCAGCGGGGTACCGCCCTCGCGCAGTGTCACCGTCTTCCAGTCGTCGCCGATCGGGAGACGACCGCGGTACGCCTCGATCAGGCCCGGCCACGGGGTGTGCACGGGGGTGGTGTTCTTGTCGACCGCACTCATTCGGCGGATCCCTCCAGTCTCAGGACGCTGGTGACAGCAGTAACGGATTCGAGATTTTCGAGCGCGGCGACGGTGTCCGCAAGCGCCCGGTCGGTGGCTCGGTGCGTGAGCACCACCAGACGAGCGCCGTCGCCGGCCCCCTCCTGGCGCACAGCGGAGATACTGACGCCCCTCGTGGCGAATTCGGCGGCGACAGCAGAGAGCACGCCGGCACGGTCGGCGACCTGCAGGTTGACGTAGTACCGGGTGACGATATCGCTCATCGGAGCGATCTCGAGCTTGGCGTACTTCGATTCACGCGGGCCCCGGCCACCTTGGACACGATTACGCGCCGCCATCACGAGATCACCCATGACGGCGGATGCGGTGGGCGCTCCCCCGGCGCCCTGGCCGTAGAACATGAGGCGACCGGCTGCCTGTGCCTCGACGACGACGGCGTTGAACGCTCCGGCAACGGTCGCAAGGGGATGCTCACGCGGCACGAGAGCCGGATACACGCGCGCCGAGACACGGTCGCGGCCGTCGGGCCCTGAGATGCGTTCGCAGATCGCCAGCAGCTTGATGGTGCAGTTGAGCGCACGGGCCGAGGTGAGGTCGGCGGCGGTGATCGAGCTCATGCCTTCGCGGTAGACATCCGAGGCGGTCACGCGGGTGTGGAAGGCGATGGACGCAAGGATCGCAGCCTTGGCCGCGGCGTCGAATCCTTCGACGTCTGCAGTCGGATCGGCTTCGGCGTAACCGAGGCGGCCTGCTTCGGCCAATGTCGTCTCGTAATCGGCGCCGCTTTCGTCCATCGCGGACAGGATGTAGTTCGTCGTGCCGTTGACGATGCCCATCACCCGGTCGACGCGGTCGCCTGCGAGCGACTGCGTCAGTGGGCGGATCACCGGGATGGCGCCGGCGACGGCGGCTTCGAAGTACAGGTCGGCGTTGTGCGACTCGGCCGCCTCGGCCAGTTCACCGGTGTAGGCAGCGAGGAGAGCTTTGTTCGCAGTGACCACCGACTTGCCTGCGTCGAGCGCGGCGCGCACCAGCGTACGGGGTAGTTCGATACCCCCGATGAGTTCGACGACGAGGTCGACATCGTCGCGACGGACGAGCGCTTCTGCGTCGGTCGTCAGCAGCTCGGCGGGAAGTCCACGATCAGACGATGTGTCGCGCACCGCGACGCCCCGCAGTTCCAGGGGTGCACCGATGCGCTCTTGCAGGTCGAGCGCATCCTGCCGGATGATGTTGACGACCTCGGCACCAACGGTGCCGTGGCCGAGAACCGCGACACCGAGGGGCCGCTGCCCGGATGCACCTTGCGCCGTTGTGCTGGTCACTCCGTAACCTCCAAGCTCAGCAGATCTTCGATCGTTTCCCTGCGCAGCAGGACACGAGAGACGCCGTCCTTGACTGCCACGACAGCGGGACGGGTCAGCATGTTGTACCTGCTGGACATCGAGTAGCAGTATGCACCGGTCGCCGCGACAGCCAGCAAATCTCCCGCACCGACGTCGCCTGGCATCCAGGCATCGCGAATGATGATGTCACCACTCTCGCAGTGCTTACCGACCACCCGCGCGACGACAGGTTCGGCTTCACTCCTGCGCGACACGAGCCGCGACTCGTACTCCGCCTGATACAGGGAGGTACGGATGTTGTCGCTCATCCCACCGTCGACGCTGATGTAGCGCCGGCTCTGGCCGGCACCCACGGCCACGTCCTTGATGGTGCCCACCTCGTAGAGGGTGATGGTGCCCGGGCCGGCGATGGCGCGTCCCGGCTCGACGGCAAGGGTCGGCGTAGGCAATCCGACCAGTGCCGACTCTGTGCGCACGATGTCGTTGAGTTTTGCCGCAAGGTCGGTGACCGGCGGCGGATCGTCGCTCGGCACGTACGAGATTCCGAGACCACCACCGAGGTCCACGATGTGCAGCTGCGAGGTTTTGTCGACCCCGAACTCGGCAACGATGTCGCGCAGCAGCCCGATGACACGGTGAGCAGCGAGTTCGAATCCGTCGACGTCGAAAATCTGGGAGCCGATGTGGCTGTGCAGCCCGACCAGACGCAGGTTGTCGGCCGCGAATACCCGGCGTACAGCGTCCATCGCGTGGCCGCCCGCCAGGGAGAGACCGAACTTCTGATCCTCGTGCGCAGTGGAGATGAACTCGTGGGTGTGTGCTTCGACACCGACGGTGACGCGAATCAGCACATCCTGGACGGCGTCCAATTCACCGGCGACGGCATCGAGACGGTCGATCTCGGCGAGCGAGTCCAGCACGATGTGTCCGACACCGAACTCGACGGCGGTGCGCAGTTCGGCAACGGACTTGTTGTTGCCGTGCAGCGCGATCTTCTGAGCCGGGAACCCGGCGCGCAGCGCTACCGCGAGTTCGCCCCCGGATGCGACATCGAGGCACAGACCCTCCTGGTGTACCCACCGGGCGATCTCGGTGCACAGAAAGGCCTTGGACGCGTAGTGGACACGCGCTTCGGGGCCGAAGGCCTCAGCGATCTCACGGCACCGCGACCGGAAATCGTCCTCATCTACGACGAACAGCGGTGTGCCGTATGTCTCGGCGAGTTCGGTTACGGAGACACCGGCGATGTGGGTGACGCCGTCGTCGTCGCGGCTGGTGTTACGCGGCCAGACGTGCCGGTGGAGCTCGTTCAGTTCGGTGGCGTTCTCGGGTCGTTGCGGCAGCCCGGGCGCGTGCGGGATCTCGGCGTGACGCGGGCCCGCGGGATGCGCGTTCACATCCGCTCCGGTGCGCTGACGCCGAGAAGGCCGAGCCCGTTGGCGAGGACCTGACGTGCGGCGGCACACAGAGCCAGACGAGCGGTGTGCAGGTCGCCGGGCTCTTCGTCGCCCTGCGGCAGGATGCGGCACGCGTCGTAGAACCGATGGTAGGTACCGGCAAGTTCTTCGAGATACCGCGCCACGCGGTGCGGCTCCCGCAGTTCCGCAGCCTTCGCGACGACCCGCGGATATTCACCGAGGGTGCGGATCAGGTCGCCTTCGCGGTCATGGGTGAGCAGGGCGAGGTCGGCGCCCTCCCCGCTCAGACCGAGGTCGGCAGCGTTCCGCGCGATCGACGACAGCCGCGCGTGCGCGTACTGCACGTAGTAGACGGGGTTCTCGCTCGAGGCGGAAGCCCACAGTGCGAGATCGATGTCGATGCTCTGATCCACGGACGAACGCACGAGGGAGTAGCGGGCCGCGTCGACGCCGATGGCCTCGACGAGGTCGTCGAGGGTGATGACGGTGCCTGCGCGCTTGCTCATCTTCACGGCCTGACCGTCGCGCACGAGATTGACCATCTGGCCGATCATGACCTCGACGGTGTCGGGATCGTCGCCGAAAGCAGCGGCAGCCGCCTTGAGCCGTGCGATGTAGCCGTGATGGTCGGCGCCGAGCATGTAGATGCACAGGTCGAAGCCGCGTGAGCGCTTGTTCTGGAAGTACGCGATGTCGCCTGCGATGTAGGCTGCATTGCCGTCCGACTTGATGACGACGCGGTCCTTGTCGTCGCCGTAGTCGGTGCTCTTGAGCCACCACGCACCGTCGTCGAAGTACAGGTTGCCGGAGGCCTTGAGGGTCTCGACCGACTTTTCGACGGCGCCGGACTCGAACAGCGAGTTCTCGTGGAAGTACACGTCGAAGTCGACGCCGAACTCGTGCAGCGTGCGTTTGATGTGTTCGAACATCAGCTCTACGCCGATCGACCGGAACGCTTCGTTCCGCTCGTCCTCGGGAAGCTCTAGCACCCCGGGCCGCTGGTCCTGGACCGATTTCGCGATGTCGACGATGTACACGCCGGCGTAGCCGTCCTCGGGGGCGGGCTGTCCGAGCGCGGAGGCGATGAGCGACCGGGTGAAACGATCGATCTGCGCGCCGTGATCGTTGAAGTAGTACTCGCGGGTGACCTCCCCGCCCTGCGCAGTGAGGATGCGGCCGAGCGCATCGCCGACCGCCGCCCAGCGGGTGCCGCCGAGGTGGATGGGACCGGTCGGGTTCGCGGAGACGAATTCGAGGTTGATCTTCTTGCCCGCGAGGATGTCGGCGTTGCCGTACGCGTCGCGCTCGCCCAGCACCTTGGCGACGATCGCACCCTGTGCGTCGGCCGCGAGCCTGATGTTGAGGAAGCCGGGGCCTGCAACATCGGCGGAGTCGATGCCGTCGGCAGCGGTGAGCGCTTCGGCGAGCCACGTCGCGAGATCACGGGGATTCACGCCGACCTTCTTGGCAACCTGCATCGCGACATTGGTTGCGTAGTCGCCGTGCTCGGGGTTGCGAGGCCGCTCGACAGTGAGGGTCGCAGGCAGTACAGACGCGTCGAGGTCACGGTCGGCGAGCACTCTCGCAGCGGTTCCGTGGAGCAATTCGGCAAGATCGGCAGGAGTCACAGGTGTTCATCCTATTGGCTGGGGGGTGAAGGCGCGGACGGTCCCCCGCCGCCGGCGCCCGTAGAGTTGACGATGTGCCGTACCCATGGTGCGCACGTTCGCCTGTCCATCCGTAGAAAGAGCACCCAGCGATGCCCAGCGGTCCGAGCAACGGCAGTTCCGGCAAGAAGAACACCGGCGCCAAATCGTCGAAGGCCATCCAGGCCGCCAAGAAGAACAGTGGCGGGGCCAAAGGCCTCCCGAAGCAGCGTCAGATTCCGTGGCTGACGATCGGTGGCATCGTCGCCGTCGTCGCACTGGTCGCTGTGATCGCGGTCAGCATCATTCCGCAGTACCAGGACAAGCAGGAGTTGTCGGCGTGGGTGCCGACCGAGGAGAACCAGGACCCGTCGCTGGCCATCGACGGCGTGGTGAACATCGAGTACCCGGCGGGTCAGCACGTGGCTCCTACCCAACGGGTGGCCTACGACCAGAACCCGCCGTTCGGCGGACCGCACGACGCGATCTGGGCCACTTGCACAGGGACCGTGTACGAGCAGGCCGTTCGCACCGAGAACATGGTCCACTCACTCGAGCACGGTGCAGTCTGGATCGCCTACAACCCCGATCTCCTCGACGACGCAGCAATCGAGACGCTCGCGGCGAAGGTCGACGGACGCACGTACATGTCGATGTCGCCGTACCCCGGACTCGACGCGCCGATCTCGTTGCAGTCGTGGGGTCATCAGCTCAAGGTCGACAGCGCCGATGACGAGCGCATCGACCACTTCATCGAAGCACTGCGCCTGAACCGGTACACCTACCCCGAGGTCGGTGCGAGCTGCTCGACGCTGCCGTCGTCGTTCGATCCCGCGAATCCGCCTCCGTTCGATGCGTCCGCACCCGGCCCCGACGCGGTACCGATGGACGGCGGCACCACGGACGGCACCGAGCAGATTCCCGCCGACATGCAGGCACCGGCAGGGAGCTGACGGTGAGCACCTCGGACGACCTGTCGCGCGACTCGACCGGCCCGGCCTACGGGACCGGCAACCGTCGGATGCTGCTGGTGCTCGCCGCCGTCGCTGTGCTGGCGGTCGGCTTCCTGCTCGGGTTTCTCGCGCGGATCCCCCTCGAGGACTCGCGGCCGGCGGATCCGACGGCAGGTTCGGTGGATGTCGGGTTCTGTCAGGACATGACGGTGCATCACAACCAGGCGATCGAGATGTCGGCGATTGCGGTGACGAGCTCGCAGGATCAGTACGTCCGCAACCTCGCCTACGACATCCTCACGACCCAGCAGAATCAGGTCGGGCAGATGGAGGGCTGGCTCACGATGTGGGGGCAGCCACCGCTGCCGTCAGGCCCGTACATGACCTGGATGAGCGAGGACAGCGGTCATTCGCACGCGGGTACGGGTGAGGGGCACGGATCCGGCTCGAAGGCAGGCTCCGACGGCATGGCCATGATGCCGGGGATGGCCTCTTCCGAGGATCTCGCGAACCTGCGCGCGGCGACCGGTATCGAGCAGGATGTGCTGTTCCTGCAGTTGATGCTGCGTCACCATGAGGGTGGGCTGCCGATGATGGAATACGGCGCGCAGTACGCGAGCGAATCGGTCGTCCGGGGTCTGGCTCAGAAGATGGTCGACACGCAGACCAGCGAGTCCGAGCTGATGACGTCGATGCTTGCGGAGCGCGGCGCCGAGCCACTCCCGATGAACTGATCGATGGTCCGGCGTACCTCGCCTGGGTCAGTAAACCGGCCCTGACCAGCCGATGTGGTGTTGAGCCGACAATGCGCTAGGCTGACTCCCGCACCGCTGGTCACCCGGCGGGTCCGGATTGCCCTCGTAGCTCAGGGGATAGAGCGCTTGCCTCCGGAGCAAGAAGTCGCAGGTTCGAATCCTGCCGAGGGCACCACGACGCCCCCCGCTTCATTACGAGGCGGGGGGCGAACTCGTTCCGGTAGGTCCTCAGACCCGCACGAAACGGGCGGGATGACTGCCGGGTACGAGTCGAGCACGTCCACGTTCGATGAGGTGACGCAGGTGCGCCGACCCTTCGGACATCGCCATCTGCTTGCCGCGCGCCGGGGTCTCGTCCCACGGCCGGTACCACTTCATGCGGGACGTGGCCTCCCACAGCGTGAGCCCTTCGTCACCCAGCGATTCGTAGAGGTCGTCGAGGCGATCCTCGTGGTGTTCGACCAGTGCCGCCGTCCTGGCCGCAAGGTCGTCGATGGGTTGGCGATGTGCAGGAAGAGTACGCCGCGCAGGAAGTTTCCCCACCGCACCCAGCGACGCGATGAATTCGCCGAGCGCATCCCGCTCCGCAACGGGAAAATCGAATTCACCGACGTGCGGTGTGGTCTTGGCGAGGACGTGGTCGCCGCTGAACAGGATCTCGTGTTCTTCGATGTAGAAGCACGCGTGTCCGGGAGTGTGGCCGGGCGTGAACACGGTGCGGAGCGTGCGTCCGGTGAGCGGGATGATCTCCCCGTCGGTGAGTCTGCGATCGGGTGCAGCCTCCGGTTTGCCCTCACCCTTGCCCGAGTCGGCGAGGTATTCCTCGATCTGCTCGGGTGGGGCTCCCGCAATGCGCCATTGCTCGACAGCGCGTTCGCTCCAATCGGCATCGGACATCATGTGGCCGAGCTGCTCGAAGTCCGATTCGTGCATTCCTACCCAGCAGCCGGAGGCCTCGCGGAGACGCGCCGTGAGGCCGACGTGGTCGGGATGGAAATGGGTGACCACGACGCCTTCGACGTCGGTCACGGACAGGCCTGCGGTGGCAAGCCCCTGCTGCAGTGCGTTCCACGAGGTGTCGTTGTTCCAGCCGGCGTCGACCAGAACCACGCCGCGCGGGGATTCCATCGCGTAGACCTGGGTGTCTCCGACCGGGAGGTCAGCAACGGGAACGGGGATCGCGAGAATTCCGTCGCCGATATCGAGTGAAGATGTCATGGCACCGCCTTGATTCCGAATTGGTACTGCTTTTCTCACTATTCATCCGATTCGAAACTAGCTCAAAGGTTCAACTCATTGTTGGAGAGGGCTCGATGATCGCAACGATCGACCGAATGTCGCCTGCGGGGATGTGGAAGTGCTCGACGACCGAAACCGTCGTCGTCCGGTTCGGCCCTGCAGCGATGTCGAGCAGAAAGCGGGCAACGACGTCGTGGTGCCACTCGTGGAACGTCAACTCGCGCACCCGCCGGAGCGACCGGTACTCCGCCCCGTTCTCGAGGCGATCGCGGATCTCGATCCCGCTGTCGCCGGTACGCTGACCGTTCTCGACGCGCCATGCGTCTTCGGCAAGCCGCACATGCGTTGCATCGTGGCTCAGGAGCGAGCGAATGTAGGCGCGCGCCATCGCCACCCGCGCACTGTCCGTGGGCTCGTCCGCGTGTTCGGACACGGCGGCCATCAGCGTCGGAGCCCAGTCCGGGCGGCAGATCACCAGATCGGGCAGGTACGGATGAGGCCTGTTGTATTCGAGCGGAGTGCCGTCGATTCGGGCGCAGAACATGCCCGCAGCCTGCGCGACCGCGACGGGTGCAGCCGAATCCCATTCCCATTGACCCCCTGCGTGCACGTACGCGTCGGCTTCGCCGCGTAGGACCGCCATGGCCTTGGCCCCTGCAGATCCCATACGCACGAGGTCAGCGCCCACCTTGCTCGCGACCTCACCGATGAACGCAGGAGGACGGCTGCCGCTGATCACGATCGAGGGCCGGTACCGTCCGAGGGGTTCGTGGGCGACGGCCGGTTCGTCGTTCGTCGAGTAGACGGCCCCGATCGCGGGCTGCGCGACGGCCGCGGCGGTGAGTCCCTTTCCCGCCTGCCACAACGCAACGTGGACTGCCCAATCGATGTATCCGGGCCTACCGTATTCTTTCGAGCCGTCGAGCGGATCGATGATCCATACCCTCTCCGCGTCGATGCGTGCCGGATTGTCGGCCGATTCCTCCGAGAGCACCAGGTCGCCGGGTCGCGCAGACGCGATCCGCTCGAGGATGAATGCGTTCGCAGCGTGATCACCACGGCGTCCGAGTTCGCGTCCGTAGTGCTCGTACCGTGCAGTCGCGCGAATGGTCAGCAACAGTTCTCCTGCGCCCGCGGCAATCTCGGTGGCCAGGGCTGCGTCGTCGGTCATGCACTCCACAAAACCATGGTTCCTGCTCGGCGGGACCCGCGGCCGTTGACCATTTACTAGAACGCGTTCTATTGTCGGCTGCGGAAGAAGCTCATCGCAGCGGTAGACATCGGACCTTCAGGAGAACCGCGTGCTCACCGATCCACTGACAGCGGCCATCGCCGAAGCCGAGAAACTCGTGGCCACCGCACCGCACATCCGCACCGAACAAGACTTGACGGAGGGCTACGAGTACCTCGCCGGGGGAATCTCCGCGTGCGTGCACGCCGCGTTCGCGCACAGCAGCACACATCCGACATTCATCACGGGCACCGGCCCCTACGCAAAGATGGGTCTCGACAATCCCGACACTCTGTATTGGGGCGCTCCCGTGCGGGACAACGCCGAGTACCTCGTCACCGGACGTCGCGGCACCACCTGTGATCTGAGCTTCCAGGTGATGGCAGGCAATTACACCGATACGAACGTGCCCGGCAATGTGACAGCGTTCGACGACCGCGCGATCAGCATCGCCGACGACGGCACCTTCGAGATCCGGTTCGGGCCCGGCCCCGCAGATCCCACGCGCAACTACTTCCACCTGTCCCCTGGTTCGTCGCAGCTCGTCGTCCGGGAGGTCTACAGCGATTGGACCCAGCGGCGCGGAACGCTGCGCATCGACCGGCTCGACACTCTGGGAATCCCTGCGCCTGCACCCGCCCGAGACGACATCACGCGACGGTACGAGCGCGCAGCCCGCGCCCTGGTGTCGCGCGTGAAGACATGGCTGCAGTTTCCGCAGTGGTTCTATCTGGATCTTCCCGTCAACACCCTCACCGAACCGCGTCGCACGCCCGGCGGGCTCGATACCCAGTACTCCTCGGTCGGTCATTTCGAACTCTCGGACGACGAGGCGATGATCATCACGCTGCCCGCATCGGACGCCCCCTACCTGGGCTTCCAGCTCGGCAGTCTGTGGTACGTCTCGCTCGACTACACCGGCCATCAGACGTCGCTCAACAACTCCCAGGCACAGGTCGATCCCGATGGAAACATCCGGATCGTCGTTTCGAACCGCAACCCGGGGGTGACCAACTGGGTCGAGACCGTCGGTCACGACCGCGGCATCCTGCAGTTCCGCTGGCAGCGCCTCGACCGCCACCCCGGGCCCGCAGAGGGCCCGGTTGCCGAAATCGTCGCGGTCGACCGAGTCCCCGAGCTACTGCCGTTCCACGGGTCGAATCGCATCACGCCGGACGACTGGGCGGCGCGCATCGCCGCCCGCCAGAGCGGCATAGCGGATCGGATGCTCGCATGAACACCGCAGCCGGTCTCCTACGCGATCGGGTGGTCGTCATCTCGGGCGTCGGCCCCGGCCTCGGCCGCACACTCGCGGTACGGTGCGCCGAGCACGGCGCCGATGTCGTTTTGGCCGCTCGCACCCCGGAGCGGCTCGAACAGGTCGCGGCAGAGGTCACCGCACTCGGCCGCCGCGCGGTGACCGTACCGACCGATATCACAGATGACGACTCGGCCGCCCACCTCGCACAGGTGGCCGCGCACGAGTTCGGGCAGGTCGACACCCTGGTGAACAACGCGTTCTCGATTCCCGCGATGAAATCGTTGGCGCGCACAGATTTTCAACATATTCGTGACAGCATCGAACTCACCGTGCTCGGCGCGCTCCGACTGACCGGACTGTTCACCGACCTCCTCGGAACCTCCAAAGGGTCCGTGGTGAATATAAATTCGATGGTTCTTCGGCATTCCCAAGAGCGCTACGGCAGTTACAAGCTGGCGAAGTCTGCACTGCTCGCATCGTCACAGTCGCTTGCGACGGAACTCGGGCCCAAAGGAATTCGCGTCAATTCCGTTGCTCCCGGATATATCTGGGGCCCGATCCTGCGCGGCTATTTCGAGCATCAGGCAGAAAAGTACGGCATGACAGTCGACCAGATCTACGACCACACCGCAGCCGCGAGCGATCTGAAGCGGCTGCCCACCGTCGAGGAGATCGCCGATGCTGTGATCTTCCTTGCCTCGCCGATGGCGTCGGCGATCACAGGCCAGTGCCTCGACGTCAACTGCGGCGAATACCACCACTGACGGGAAGATCATGACAGAACGCACCTCGATCGGTACCGCCGAATCGCTCCACGACTCCGCCACCCGCCTGACGGGCCTGACAGACTTCGGAACCGACGACTATCGCGAGGCTCTCTCCGTGCTACTCGATTCGTACGAGCGCGACGAGAAACTCACCCCGCTCGGAAGTAAGATGTCGCGGGTGTTCCTGCGCGGCGCACTCGTCGCGCGATTGCTGTCCGAGGCGGCGTGGGCACAGCATCCCGCGCATGCGGACGTCGAGATCACGCGCCCCATCTTCGTGACGGGCCTTCCCCGCACAGGTACCACCGCGCTGCATCGCCTCCTCACTGCCGACCCCGGCCACCAGGGCCTCGAGATGTGGCTGACGGAGATGCCGCAACCACGTCCGCCTCGCGAGACATGGGCAGACAATCCGGTGTTCGCCGGGATCGAGTCGGCGTTCTCCCAACATCACGTCGAGCACCCCGAGTTCATGGGAGTGCATTACATGTCGGCCGCGGAGGTCGAAGAATGCTGGCAACTGCTGCGCCAGTCGTTCCGATCGATCTCGTACGAGTGCCTCGCCAATCTGCCCGGCTACTCGCAGTGGCTCGCCGGGCAGGACTGGACCCAGGCGTATGCGCGCCACCGGCGCAATCTCCAGCTGATCGGCCTGCCCGACGCCGGTAAGCGGTGGGTGCTGAAGAACCCGAGCCACCTCTTCGCTCTCGATGAATTGCTCACCGTGTACCCGGACGCCCTCGTCGTGGTCACCCATCGCGACCCACGCACCGTCATCCCATCCGTGTGCAGCCTCGCCGCCCAAGCAACCGAAGGTTGGTCGGAGACGTTCGTCGGCCACACCATCGGCCGTAGCCAACTCAATCTGTGGGCACGGGGTCACGCAGCATTCACCGAGGCGCGGTCGCGGCACGACCGCGCACACTTCGTCGACGTCGATTACCGGGACTTCGTCGCGGATCCTCTGGCGACCGTCGCCACCATCTACGACCGGCTCGGCACCGACCTCAGCGCTGAGGCAGAGCGTGCGATGACGTCGATGCACGCGGAGAGCCGCAGCGGGGAACGCAAGCCTGCACACCGGTACACCCTCGAGGAGTTCGGGTTGCGCGCCGAGGACGTCGACGAACGTTTTCCCGATTACGCATATCGTTGACCGCGCCACCCTGCGGTGGCCGGGTCGTTTCCGGCGTGGCGCGTGGTGAGGATGTCGAGCAGGGGAAACAGGGCCGCCGCGATCCGGTCTCCGGTCTCGACGTACTTGCGTTCCGAGAGACCGACCGGGTCGGGGATCGCCGGGATTCCCTCGGCATTGCTGGTGGAGCGGTAGGCGTCGAGCCTCGCGACGGTGTCGGCTCCGGTCACGACCGCGATCAGGTGCGCCTCGGTGAGAGTGAACGACTTCATCGACGAACCTGCAGCCAGTGCGCCGACCCGGTCGCGCTGATCCTCGGTCATGGTGAGGACCAGGTTCGCCCGGGCGATCATGCCCGCATCCACCCGGCGCGCACGCCGTTCGATCACGTTGCCGCCCAGCCCCTCGATCACGGCAGCGGCGCGCGGTTCGACCGGGTAACCGACGAGAGCACGAGTCCCTGCACTCTCCGCGGCCAGGTCGTTGATCCGTCGCTCCGAGGCGTACGCGAGCGTGAGCCGCTCCGCAATCACTGAGCGGCACACGTTCCCGCTACAAACGAACAAGATGCGCACCGGCGTACTGTAACCGGGACAATTTACGCACCTGACGTGCCCAGATTCTCGTCACCTCGGGTGAACTCCCCGTTCATCCGGACAATAACTGCAGTTCATAGAGCGCAGACGAGACCGGGGCGGTGCGACTGATCGACACTTCGGTTAGCCTGACCTTCCCGCGGAGACTCCGCGGTCAGGAGGTGTTGTGTACGTGTCGCTTCGAAGAAGGATCATCCCACTGTGCGCCGCGATGTTGACCGCGTTCGCACTGACCGCATGCGGACAGGACTCCGGGACGGGCCCGGGAACGGACTCGACAGAACAGACTTCTGCGGAGACGACCCGCGCCGTGGCGACCCCCATGGGGGAAGTGACGATTCTCGCTGAGCCACAACGCGTCGTCGTGTTGAACTACGCGCTCGCCGGCTACCTCTACCATCTCGACGTTCCCGTCGTCGGCGTCACGCCCGAGGATGCAGACGCGGCGGGCCAGTTCTCCGAATTCTGGGCGGACGACGCGCAGGACGCCGGGACCGAATTCCTTCCGTGGTCCGTGGACGGCTTCGATATCGAGGCCATCGCAGCGATGGACCCCGATCTCATCATCGCGGGCGGCGTCGGGTTCCCGTACTTGCAGGCATCAGAGGCCTACGACAACCTCACCACGGTTGCTCCGACCGTGCTCGTGGATCGGCAGTTCCAGACCTGGCAGGAACAGTTCGGGTTCCTCGCAAACGACGTGTTCGACCAGTCCGACGTACTCACACAGCTGACGCAGGAGTACGAGGACCGCAGGACCGAGGTCATCGAGTCGATCACCCCACCGCCCAACCCGGTCTCGTACGTCACGATCACGGCGGACGGCACTCCGTACGTCCTGATCGAGAACATGGGCCTGCCCGCCGATCTCGCCGACTTCGAGTTCGAACCGGCCCCCGTGTTCGCAGACAGCGGCGCCGAGCCGTACACGGAAGGCGGCGACATGTTCGAAGTCTCCCTGGAGACCATCGGGCAGGTCGTGACCACCCCGTCGGTGTTCGTCACCGGGTTCAACGGCCCCGGCCCGTCCGTCGAGGAACTGAAGGCCAACCCCATCTATGCCTCCCTTCCCGCATTCGCCGCCGGACACGCCTACGACATGCCGTACTGGGCGATCCGCGCCGACTACGACGAGTCGATGGCGTTTCTCGACCACCTCGAGGAGCAGTTCGCCTGACAGCCGCTCCGACGTGGGATGATCGAAAGTATGCCCGCACCACTTCCGCTCGACCCCATCGCCGAAGCCCACCGCCAGTGGACCCTCCACGGCTGGGGCGAGGTCGCCGACGGCATGGCCGCTGTGACCTCGGTGATGCGGGCCCAGCAGATCATGATCGCCCGCGTCGAGGAGGTCCTCAAACCGTTCGGTCTGACCTTCGCACGCTACGAACTGCTGACCCTCCTTCACTTCACGAAGTCGGGGGCGCTTCCGATGGCCAAGGCCAGTGCTCGACTACAGGTGCACCCGACCAGCGTCACCAATGCAGTCGACCGACTCGAAGCCGCAGGCCTCGTTCGACGCACACCGCATCCGAGCGATCGTCGCGCCACATTGATCGAATTGACCGACGCCGGGCGCACGCTCGCCGTCGAGGCAACGGAGAAGCTCAATGCGGAGGTGTTCGCACGCCCCGGCATCCCGGAGACAGACCTCGACGAATTGCTCCGGGTGCTGTCCGTGATGCGCCACGATGCAGGTGATTTCGATACCGGTGGCGCACCGACGAAATGGTGAACAGAGCAGTGAGGGCCGCCCCGATCGGGGCGGCCCTCACTCGTCTGAGTCGAACTCGGTCGGTCAGGCGTTCTTGAACTCCGGTGTGCGCTTTTCGATGAACGCTGCCATGCCTTCCTTCTGGTCGGCTGTGGCGAACGTCGAATGGAACACTCGGCGTTCGAATTTCACGCCCTCGGCGAGCGTGGTCTCGAACGCGCGGTTCACCGCTTCCTTCGCCATGATCGCGACGGGCAACGACATCGAGGCGATAGTCGTCGCCGTCTCGAGCGCGGCGTCGAACAGCTCGGCCACCGGCACGATCCGCGACACGAGTCCGGCGCGTTCGGCTTCCTCTGCATCCATGTTGCGACCAGTGAGAACCATCTCCATCGCCTTGGCCTTGCCCACGGCGCGGGTCAGTCGCTGCGAGCCACCGATACCCGGGATGACGCCGAGCTTGATCTCGGGCTGTCCGAACTTCGCGGTGTCGGAGGCGATGATGAAGTCGCACAGCATCGCGAGTTCGCAGCCGCCACCGAGCGCGTAGCCGGAGACCGCGGCGACGATCGGGGTGCGTGCCGCCGAGAGGCGGTCCCACTCGGAGAAGAAGTCCTCCCCATAGACCTCGCTGAACGTCTTGGGCGCCATCTCCTTGATGTCGGCGCCTGCGGCGAAGGCCTTGTCGGAACCGGTGAGCAGGATCGCTCCGATCTCGGCGTCGGTATCGAGCTCCTCGACTGCCGCAACGACCTCGTGCATCAACTGGCTGTTGAGGGCATTGAGCGCCTTGGGCCGGTTGAGCGTGATGATCCCGACGCGGCCCTTACGGTCGACCAGGATGGTCTCGAACTCGCTCACTTGCTGTCCTCTTCTGTCGAACGGGTACGGATGTCGTTGATGATCGCAGAGAAGTCGAGACCACCGCCGCCACCCTCGTTGAACCGGTGGTAGAGCTCGGCCGCACGCAACCCGAGCTCGGCATCGACACCGTTGGTACGCACCGCGTTCGATGCCAGACCGAGGTCTTTGTCCATGAGTGCGACAGCGAATCCGGGCTGGTAGCCGTTGTTGGCCGGGGTCGTCGGGACCGGGCCCGGCACCGGACAGTTGCTCGTGAGTGCCCAGCACTGACCCGACGCGTTGGAGGCGACGTCGAACAACGCCTGGTTGGTCAGACCCAGCTTCTCGCCGAGGACGAACGCCTCGCTGATCGCGATCATCGATACACCGAGGATCATGTTGTTGCAGATCTTCGCAGCTTGACCGTTGCCCGATCCACCGCAGTGCACGACCTTGCGGCCCATGACCTCGAGCAGCGGCTGAGCCGACCCGAAGTCGGTCTCGGGACCGCCGACCATGAATGCGAGAGTGCCTGCTGCCGCGCCTGCGACACCGCCGGAGACGGGTGCGTCGATGGCACGGTGTCCCGCAGCCTGTGCGCGGGATGCAGCCTCACGAGCGTCGGCGACGTCGATGGTGGAGCTGTCGATGAACAGCGTGCCGGCCTTCGCCACGGGCAGAAGCTCGTCGTAGAGGCCGAGCACGAGCTTGCCGTTGGGCAGCATGGTGACAACGACGTCGGCACCGTTGACAGCCTCGGCCGCGGATGCGGCGACGGTGAGGCCGTCTTTCGTGGCCTGTTCCTGAGCCGCGGGCACCGGGTCGAACCCCGTGACCGGATAGCCGGCCTTCACGAGGTTCGCAGCCATCGGGCCGCCCATGTGCCCGAGGCCGAGGAAGGCAACGCTGGGGAGAGTGCTCATCTATCGATCTCCTTCGTCGGCGGCGAGCCCGAGTTCGAGATCACCGAGCGGCTGGAAGTATGCGTCGACGTCCGCGTCGGTGACGTCGGTGAGGGTCGCGGGAGACCACGCGGGATTGCGGTCCTTGTCGACCACCTGTGCGCGAATACCCTCGACCAGATCATGGGTCTTCAACGACGCGAGCGACACCCGGTACTCCTCGTTGAGAACCTCTTCGAGGGATCGGAGTTGCCGAGCGTGCCGGAGGGACCGCAGGGTCGCCTCCAGCGCAACCGGCGACTTGCCGAGGATCGTCTCCGCCGTGGCCTGCGCCTCGGGAGCATCGCTGGCACGGAGGCGCTCGACGATTTCGACGACGCTGTCCGCTGCATAGGCCTCGTCGATCCAAGCCTGCTGTGAGAGCAGGATCGATTCGGGCGCGGGCTGAGAATACTCGGCCAGAGCCTCGTCGACCGAACCGGATTCCAGTGCGCCGAGGAACTTGTCGAGTGCCTCCGACGGGACGAAGTGGTCGGCGAACCCGAGTGCGATCGCGTCGCCGGCATTCATGCGCCCGGTGGTCAGGGCGACGTGGGTGCCGAGCTCACCCGGTGCGCGCGAGAGCAGGTAGGTACCACCGACATCGGGAATGAACCCGATTCCGACCTCCGGCATTGCCAGAGAGGAACGTTCGGTGACGATCCGGACGTCGCCGTGCGCCGAGATCCCGATACCGCCGCCCATCACGATGCCGTCCATGATCGCGACGTACGGCTTCGGGTAGCGACCGATCGCGGCGTTGAGGATGTACTCGTCGCGCCAGAAGTCCTGCGTACCGGTGCCGCCGTCCTTCGCATCGTGGTAGATCGCAACGATGTCACCCCCCGCGCACAGACCACGTTCGCCCGCGCCGGAGACCACAACGGCCCGGATCGTGTCGTCGGTGGACCATTCGAGCAGCGCCTCGGCCATCGCTTGAACCATGGTGTGGTTGAGCGCGTTGATCGCCCTGGGCCGGTTCAGAGTGATCCGGCCGAGCCCGTTCTTCGCCTCGATGAGGATCTCGGGTTCGTTCCCCGTCATGCCGCTCCTGTCTGGGCCGCCGCCACCACGCTGCGCGCGATGACCAGCCGCATGATTTCGTTGGTTCCTTCCAGGATCTGGTGAACGCGCAGATCTCGCACGATCTTCTCGATCCCGTACTCGGCAAGGTAACCGTATCCGCCGTGTAGCTGCAGTGCTTCGTTCGCCGCGGAGAATCCTGCGTCGGTCGCGAACCGCTTCGCCATGGCACACAGTTCCACCACGTCGGGGGCCTCGGCGTCGAGCGCATCGGCGGCCCGCCAGAGCAGGGTGCGCGCCGCTTCCAGTTCGGTGCGCATGTCGGCGAGCCGGAACTGCAGCGCCTGCGCATCGAGCAGTCGCTCGCCGAATGCCTTGCGCTCGGCGAGATATGGGACCGTCCGATCGAGGGCGGTCTGGCCGCCGCCGACCGAACACGCAGCGATGTTCAGTCGCCCGCCGTTGAGCCCGTGCATCGCGATCCGAAAGCCGCCGCCGTCCGCACCGAGGAGATTCTCAGCGGGAACACGGGCGTCCTCGAAGATCACCTGACGGGTGGGCTGGGCGTTCCAGCCCATCTTCTTTTCGTTGGCGCCGAACGACAGCCCGGGGGTGTCCTTCGGGATGATGAACGCGGAGATCCCGCGGGCTCCGGTATCGCCGGTGCGGGCCATCACCACGTACACATCGGAAGTGCCTGCACCCGAGATGAATTGTTTGACACCGTTGAGCACGTACTCGTCGCCGTCCCGGACGGCTTTGGTGCTCAAGGCAGCGGCGTCCGACCCGGCACCCGGTTCTGTGAGGCAATAGCTGCCGAGGTGTTCCATCGAGCACAGGCTCGGCAGCCACCGGCGGCGCTGTTCGTCGTTGCCGTACTTGTCGATCATCCACGCCACCATGTTGTGGATCGAGATGTACGCGGCGATCGACGGACAGCCCTTGGCGAGTTCCTCGAATATGCGGACGGAGTCGAGGCGTCGCAGCCCGGACCCGCCCACGTCCTCTCGAACATAGATTCCGCCCATGCCGAGTGCTGCGGCCTTGCGCAGCACGTCGACCGGGAAGTGCTTCTCCTGGTCCCATTCGACCGCGTTCGGAGCCAGGTACTCGCTGGCGAAGTCGCGGGCGGTCTCCCGGATCGCCCGGTCGTCGTCGGTGAGTGCGAACATTGTCGGTGCCGCCTAGTCCATGGTCGGGATGACGAAGTGGTCGGTGTCGGCCACGTGGGCGCCCTCGAGATCGCCTTCCTTGACACCGGAAGGCCACCGCTGGGTGATCGTCTTGGTCTTGGTGTAGAAGCGGAATGCATCCGGTCCGTGCTGGTTGAGATCGCCGAAACCCGAGGCCTTCCAGCCACCGAAGGTGTAGTACGCGATCGGCACCGGGATCGGGACGTTGACGCCCACCATGCCCACCTCGACGCGGTTGGTGAAGTCGCGGGCGGTGTCACCGTCGCGCGTGAAGATCGCGACGCCGTTGCCGTATTCGTGCTCGGTGGGTAGACGCAGCGCGTCCTCGTAATCGCGTGCCCGGACGACGGTCAGGACCGGCCCGAAGATCTCTTCCCTGTAGATCGACATGTCGGTGGTGACCTTGTCGAACAGCGTTGCACCGGAGAAGAAGCCGCTCTCGTGGCCTTCGAGGACGAATCCGCGACCGTCCACGACGAGTTCGGCACCTTCCTCGACGCCCTTGCCGATGTACTCGTGGACGCGGTCGCGTGCGGCGGCAGTGACGAGCGGACCGAAGTCCGCCTTCTCGTCGAAACTGGTACCGATGCGCAGTTCGGCGATGCGCTCGGTGAGCTTGGCGACGAGCCGATCGGCGGTGTCCTCGCCGACGGGGACAGCCACCGACAGCGCCATGCAGCGCTCCCCGGCCGAACCGTACGCGGCACCGATCAGTGCATCGGCCACCTGATCGAGGTCGGCGTCGGGCATGATGATCGCGTGGTTCTTCGCCCCACCGAAGCACTGTGCGCGCTTGCCGTGCTGCGCAGCCGTCTCGTAGATGTATTGCGCGATCGGTGTCGATCCGACGAAGCCCACGGCCTTGATGCGCGGGTCGGTCAGCAGGACATCGACGGCAGTCTTGTCGCCGTTGACGACGTTGAAGACACCCGCGGGCAGGCCTGCCTCGAGGAAGAGCTCGGCCAGGCGCAGGGGAACGGACGGGTCACGCTCGGACGGCTTGAGGACGAACGCGTTGCCGGAGGCGAGAGCCGGGCCGGCCTTCCACAGCGGAATCATGGCCGGGAAGTTGAATGGAGTGATGCCCGCGACCACGCCGAGGGGCTGACGCATCGAGTAGACGTCGATGCCGGTGCCTGCCGATTCGGTGTACTCGCCCTTGAGCATGTGGGGGGCGCCGAGGCACACCTCGACGACCTCGAGACCGCGCTGGACGTCGCCCTTGGCATCGGCGAGGGTCTTGCCGTGCTCGCTCGACAGCAGTTGCGCAAGCTCGTCCATGTTGTCCTGCACGAGTTGTACGAACTTCATCAGGACGCGGACACGTTTCTGCGGGTTCCAGGAAGCCCAGACCTTCTGCGCTTCGACGGCGTTGGCGATGACCGCTTCGACCTCGGCGTTGCCGGCGAGCGGCACACGCGCCTGAACGGCACCGGTGTTGGGATCGAAGACGTCGGCGAAGCGACCGGACGCACCGGTGAGGTGCTCGCCGCCGACGAAGTGGGTGAGTTCTCGAACGCTCATGTCGAACCGTCCTCGGAGATAGTCGTGTCGGTGACCGGGGGTGGCAGAAAACCACACCCCGAAGTCTTCGCCCATCCTATAGTTGGAAGTCCATGTATGTCTACAGTCACATTCGAGCCCGGCGATCCGAGCGGCGACTCAGCGCAGGCGGCGGTAAAGATCCTCCAGATCGGACATGCCGCGGATCACCACGGCCTCGTCGGTTCCACCCGCCCGCAGAGCCCGGCGCAGCAACATCGGATCCAGATCGTCCACGGCAGGCCGGAAACGCTCGACCGGAAGCTCCGGTAGTTCGGTATCGTCCCCGTAGAAATCACCGTCGTCGGGCTCCTCCTCCTCGACCCCTCCGATGAGCATCGACACCTCCACCCCCCGCAGCGTCAAGACGGACATGGGGTTTTCATCGACGTGCTCGGCCAATAGGAACGCGACCGCCGCAGCATGCTTACACGGCCAACCGTCGTCGGGGCACGTGCAGTCGAAGTCGAGTTCACCGGCGCGGCGCGGCAGCAACAGCGGCCCGAGTTCCTCGGGCAGCACTCCCCCCGCCAGGCGCGCGAGCAATCCGGGCGACGAACGCACCCGTTCGATCAGTTCCTCGACGGCCTCGTCCGACAACGTGCGCACCGTGACGGTGGCCGTGAACGGGCGCAGCTGGCTGCCCTGCACCTCGCCGATCACGGCGCCGGGCTCGAGTCGCATGGACACCACCTGACCTGATCGCGCATACGCACGACCCCGGGTCAGCCGCCCCTTCTCGGCCACCTGTTCCATCGTCGCGATGAGTTCCTTCGACCACCAGCTGCGGCCGATCGCGCCGCGCTTGGTGCGAGCCTCCACGCCGTGCATCGCCGATTCGGCGGTGCCGTGCCTGCCCCCGTTCCTCCGGCCCGCCATCAGTCACCCACCGCATCGTCGCCGAGGGTCAACAGCGAGTGCAGCTGATCGGTGGACAGTTCGGTGATCCAGTTCTCCCCCACTCCGACCGCGAGATCGGCGAGTTCCTGTTTCCCGGTGAGCATTTCATCGATCCGCTCTTCGACTGTGCCCACGCACACCAGCTTGCGCACCTGCACGTCGCGGCGTTGCCCGATGCGAAAAGCGCGGTCGGTGGCCTGGTTCTCGACCGCTGGATTCCACCAACGATCCAGATGCACCACGTGGTTGGCGGCCGTCAAGTTCAGACCCGTGCCGCCCGCTTTGAGCGACAGGAGCATGATCGGGGGCCCTGCACCGTCCTGTTGGAATCGGGTGACCATGTCGTCGCGCTTCGCCTTCGGCACACCGCCGTGCAGGAACGGCACCTCGGTCGCGAAACGCTGTTCGAGATACGGCGCGACGAGGGTGCCGAACTCACGGAACTGCGTGAACAGCAGGACCTTCTCGCCGTCCCCGAGCACCGATTCGACGATGTCCTCGATCAGCCCGAGTTTGCCCGACCGGTGCCGCCCGCGGCGCAGCACCGGAGAGCCGTCGCCGAGATAATGGGCGGGATGGTTACATACCTGCTTGAGGCGGGTCAGCGCCGCGAGCACTGCGCCCTTGCGGGCCATTCCCTCTTTGTCGCGAATCTTGCGCATCATGTCGTCGACAACAGCCCGGTACAGCGCGGCTTGTTCGGCGGTGAGGTTGGCCCGCACGGTCTGCTCGAACTTCTCCGGCAGATCGGAGATCACATCAGGGTCGGTCTTGACGCGTCTCAACACGAACGGTGCAGTCAGCGCACGCAGTCGTGCGGCCGCCGCTGAATCATGATCGCGTTCGATGGGTACCGCGAACTTCGCTCGGAACCCTGCAGCGCTGCCGAGCAGTTTCGGGTTCGCGAAATCGAGGATCGAGCGGAGTTCCTCGAGCCGGTTCTCCACAGGTGTGCCGGTGAGTGCGATCCGGTGTGCTGCATGAATAGCGCGGGTAGCCCGTGACTGTCCGGTGCTCGCGTTCTTCACGTGCTGCGCCTCGTCGAGCACGATCCGCCGCCACGACAGCTCCATCAACTGCGCGATGTCACGCGCGACGATTGCGTAGGTGGTGATCACCAGGTCGTGATCGGCTACGGCTGCGGCAAGTGCGTCGTCGCGCAGACGCGAAGGACCGTGGTGCACGTAGACGCGCAGACCCGGAACGAACCGCTCTGCCTCCCGATGCCAATTGCCGACGACGGACATCGGACACACCAGCAGCGTCGGCGCCGAGCCCTGACCGGGCGAACCGCCTGCCTGTGACACCTCTTGTTCGTGGGCCAGCAGCGCGAGCACCTGCACTGTCTTGCCCAAACCCATATCGTCCGCGAGCACAGCACCGAGACCGAGCCTGGTCATGAAAGCGAGCCAGTCGAGTCCCCGCTGCTGGTAAGGGCGTAGTTCGGTACGCATGTCCTTCGGCACCGGCACCGGCTCGGGATGCACCTGACCGTCGAGCAGCGTCTCGACCCACCCGGATGCGGTGATATCGGTGACTTCGACCGGCGGCGGGTCATCTCCGGTGAACTGCGCGAAGAAGGAACCCAGCGAGCCGTCCTGCTCCGAATGGGCATTGACGTATTCGGCGGCGCGTGCCAGCGCCTCATTGTCGGCGCGAACCCATTTGCCGCGCAGCTTCACCAGGTCGCTGTTCGCGGCGACGAGTTCTTCCATCTCGGAGTGTGTGAGCAACATGTCGCCGACGGCGAGTTGCCACTCATAGGAGACAATCGCGTTCATTCCCACCGAGCTCTCGTCGGCAGTCACCGGTGCGACCGATGAATTCACCTTCAGGCGCAGCGACGGGTCGACCGTGGCCCACGCTCTCGGCAGTAGCAGCGACACGCCCGTCGCCTGCAGAGCGCGCGCGCCGTGCTCCACGAGATCGATCACAACCGGGGTCGGCAGCAGCAGATCCAGCGTGTCGGGGTCGCGCGGGACATCCTGTAGTCGCGGGTACGCATTGAGCGCGGCCCCGAGCTTGCGGACACCGATCTGAAGCAGATGCGCGTCGGTCGACTCCACCGGCAAGGGAAGCGGCGACCGGCCCTCCGTCTGCAGGCACACTTCGAGACGCCACAACGCGTCGGCACCGACGCCCGCATCGTCACTGTCGTCCGGCTCCACCAGGCGAAGCACGAGGTCGGGTTCGAATCCCGCGAGGCTGGCCCGCCATTCGTCGAGGGCGTCGGCCATCCGTTGGCTGCCGCGCGGATGCGGGTTGCCATCGGCCAGCGCCGCAACGAGGGGATGCAGCGACGTCGATGGTCGGTGCAGACCCCGCACGATCGGGTCGGTCAGCTCGGCACACAGGTCGTCGAGCAGTGCCGCAGGACGGCCGAGCTGGCGCTGAACCGGCGGCATCGCCGCAGCGAGCTCCGCAAGCCACGCTCGTGTCTTCTCGCCGCCGAGGAGCCGCCAGCGAGCCCACCACTGTTTCTCGGCCCGCACCAGTTCGGGCGCGACCCGGCCGGCCTGCGCCCACCGTTCGATGCCACGCGCCACGTGGACGAGGAAACGCAGATCACCCGCAATTCCCTGAGCGCGGCGCGGAACGTCGAGCAGGAGTTCGGCGGCGTCCGGCGGTGCGACGGCGATGGCGGGCAGGACGCGCGGTTCGGTGTCGCCGGGCAGCGTCAGCTCGACCCGGTGCCGGAAGGGCCGGTCGGTCCACCGGCGCAGCGCCGACGGCAGCTCCGCGATGTCGGCGGAGCCGACGGCGGGTGTTTCGTCCGGTTCGCGCCACAGCACGAGACCCGATCCCGGTGACCAGAGCCCGTGCAAGAACATCCCTATATGGTGCCAGCCCCCGTCGACATCCGAAGTGGCAGGCTGTGACCATGGCGATTGCGTACGGTTTCTCGGAATACGGCGGACCCGACACCCAGCAGGTCTTCGACCTGGAAGTACCTCGGCCTGGACCTGGTCAGCTCGTCGTCGCCGTTCACGCCGCCGGAGTGAATCCGGCCGACTGGAAGGTACGGACGGGCACCCGCAAGGACACCGTTCCGGTGACACTGCCTGCCGTCCTCGGACGGGAGGTGTCGGGTGTGGTCACGGCAGTCGGCGAGAACGGCCGGGACTTCTCGGTGGGCGATGCCGTCTTCGGTTCGACCGCCACGGGTTTCGGCGGGTATGCCGAATACACGGTGCTCAACGCCGACAGTGCCGCGCACAAGCCCGAGGCGCTCGGTTTCGCCGCGGCCGCGACCGTTCCGGTTGCGCTGGGCACAGCGCTCGACATCGTCGAGCAACTCGAGATCGTGGATGCGGACACCGTTCTGGTACTGGGCGCCGGGGGCGGTGTCGGCTCGGCCGTCACCCAACTGGCCCACGCGCGGGGCGCGGCGGTACTCGGTGTCGCGAGTGCAGGAAAATCGGATCTCGTGGAGTCCAACGGCGGAATCTGGATAGAGTCCGGACCCGGCAGCGAAGGCCGGATCGTCGCGGCAGGTGAGCGCGTGGGGAAAGTGACGGTGATCGTCGACCTGGTGGGCGGGGACGTCCTGGTACACGCCGCAGCTGCCTGCGGACCCGCCGTGCGCCTGGTCAGCGTCGCCGATCCGGCCCTGGGGTCCGAGCTCGGCGGTTCGGGTGTCGACCGTCGCCGCACCACCGAGGCGTTCACGCGTGTCGCGGCACTCGTCGAAACGGGTGTCCTCGACCCGAGGATCGAGCAGACCTTCCCGCTCGGCGAAGCCGGACGCGCCCTGGCGCTCGTCGAGGAGGGGCACGCGCGCGGCAAAGTGGTCGTCACCGTCCGCTGAACACTCCGCCGCCGGGTACTGAACTCGAGCACAGTCTGGCTCGAGGCGCGTGGGCGGAGGAGGATGTGCGTATGCCCGTCCTGATTCAGGTCCTCGAGCAGACATACAGTGCTCACACGCCGTGGGAGCAGGTGAAGTACGCGTTCATCGACTGGGACCACGTCACCACGTTGCGCCTCGACGGCCAGTGCGGGGTGTGGCTCGACGGGACCAAACACGGTGAGTCGCACCGGCTCGCCGCGACCGCCAGTCCCGAGGATGCGATCTTCTTCCTGCTCAGGGTCTACGACCGGATCGCCGAATGCCGCCAGTCCGGTGGTTCCTGGATCGTCGGACACGACGGACGTACGGTCGCATCGATCCGCGCGACACGTTTCCCGCTGACCACCGAGAACTGATTTCCCGGGTGCGTTCCGCCTGCGGCGCCGCTGCCGCGCAGGTGGGTGCGTGCCCACAACACCACGCGCGCAAGTCCGTGGAGCGCGCAAACACGACATGTCGACGCAAACCTGTCACCATCATCCGATGCGTGGGGGAAACGCGAAGTGGTGGGTGCCGGTGGTGGTGATCGCCATGGTCGTGTCGTGGTGGTACGACTCGTCTCCGCCACGGTCGGATCCCGCTCCCGGTAGTCCGTCGCGCGCGCTGATCGACGAGTTGCTCGCTGCGGTGACGGTTGTGCCCGTGCGGCCGCACCCCGGTGGTTACGTGCGCGAGTGTGGAAGCGAAGGCGGGTGTGTCTTCGGAGAAGCGTGGACGGACGAGCACCCTGGGCCGGGCGGGCACGACGGCTGCGACACCCGCAACAACGTGCTCGCACGGGACCTTCGCGACGTCGCATTCCGGCCGGGCAGCGACGAGTGCGTCGTCCTCAGCGGAACACTCGACGATCCGTATACCGGCGCGCGCGTGCAGTTTCGGCGCACCCATGCGAACGCGGTACACATCGATCACATCTATCCACTCGCGGCAGCCTGGGATCACGGGGCCGCGGATTGGTCTGCGGAGCTTCGGCGGCAGTTCGCGAACGACGTGGTGTACAACCTCATTGCCGTCGACGGCGCCACGAACATGACCAAACGCGACCACACCCCAGCGGCGTGGCTACCTCCCGCCACCGGGTACCGGTGCTGGTTTGCAGGCAAGTATCTGACGGTCGCGCTGAGGTATGGGTTGCCGATCACGGTGGAGGATCACAGCGCCCTCACCGACTCGGCCCGGACGTGCCCTCGATGACGATCAGACGGACGGCAGATTCTGCGGAATCCAGGCGGGATCACGCTTTTCCATGAACGCCCGCATTCCTTCACGGGGCTCCGGGGAAGTCTCGAGGGCGCCGAACATGGTTTGGTAGTCGAACAGTCCGTAGCGCTCGTTGAGCATGCGTTTGACCTGGGCGCGCGCGATCGGCGCCGTCTGCAACACCTCGCGGGCCGCAGTGAGGGCGGCTTCCCGCAACTGCTCGTGCGGGACGACGCGGGAGATCACGCCGAGCCGCAGGGCCTCGGCCGCGTCGAATTTGCGGGCGGAGAGGATCAGATCGCGGGCCGCTGCCAAACCGACATGTGCGGGCAGGGCCGCGGCATAGGTTGCGTCGGGGATTCCGCGCAAGAGTTCGGGCACGCGGAAGGTGGCGCGGTCGCTGGCCACCGCGATGTCGGACATCATGGCCACGAGCAACCCACCCGCCTGGCAGATTCCGTTGACGGCAGAGATGACGGGCGCGCGGCTGTCGCGGATGGTCAGGAACGGGACGACTTCGTCACCTGAAAGCCCTTCCGGCAGGTTGTCGCCCGGCTCCGAGCGGCCACCCAGATCGCCGCCCGGCGCGAAGACGTCGTCGACTCCGGTGATGATCAGGGTGCCGAGATCGGGGTCGGTGTTGACCAGTTTGACCGCGCGTTTGAGGCCGTAGTACATGGCCGGGGTGAATGCGTTGCGTGCGGCAGGCCGGTCGATGATGCACCACCCGATTGCACCCTCACGTTCGAATCGCAGTCCACCGGCACCCAGATCGTCTCCCATATCGCGAACATACAGCATTCTCGTTTGTGAGAACAGCATTCCGGCCGTGGTGCGGGCTACCGTATCAAGATGGTCTCGCGCATCTCCAAGGACACCCAGCTGTGCATCTCGCTCTCGGGAAGGCCCAGCAATATCGGCACCCGGTTCCACAATTACCTCTACGCCGAACTCGGCCTCGATTTCGTGTACAAGGCGTTTCGACCCAGCAATATCGCCGATGCCGTAGCCGGAATCCGAGGACTGGAAATCCGGGGCGCGGGCGTGTCGATGCCGTTCAAGGAAACGGTGCTGCCGATGATGGACGTACTCCACGACTCCGCCCGAGCGATCGAATCGGTCAACACGATCGTCAACGACGATGGCATTCTCCACGCCTACAACACCGACTACCAGGCCGTGGTGGACCTGCTTGCCGCACACGAGGTCGACCCCACCGTACCGGTCGTCATCGCCGGGAGCGGCGGCATGGCCAAGGCGGTCGCGGCGGCACTTCGCCACAGCGGCTTCACCGAGGGCACCGTCGTCGCGCGCAACGAGATCAGCGGCAGGTCACTTGCACAGAAATACGGCTACGCGTGGCGTAGCGATGCAACAGACCTCTCGGCGGGATTGCTCGTCAACGCCACGCCGATCGGAATGTCCGGCAGCGGAGCGGACTCCGAAGCGCTGCCGTTCCCCGGCAGCCTGATCGCCTCGGCATCGACAGTGTTCGACGTGGTCGCCATGCCCCCGGAGACCCCGCTCATCCGCGACGCCAGGGAGCACGGGGTGCACACCATCACCGGAGCCGAGGTGATCGCACTCCAGGCGGCGCTCCAGTTCGAGCTCTATACGGGCGTGAAGCCGACCTCCGAACAGATCCGGCGCGCATCCGAGTACTCCAGGCAGTGACGCGCGGCCGTACTCACCGCACCGCTGTACTCACACTGTTCCGATGGCCTCCAGCCCGTCCAGAACCACGCTCGCCGCGTCGACCGCAAGGTTCATCTCGGCGCGGGTCAGATCTCGGGTCGCGGGGTTCTGCAAGCCGAAGCTGTTGATCCAGGCCACCGTTCGTGCCGATTGGAACATGTACGTCGTGGTCGGGGTGGCTCCGACGAGGTCCTCGACGAACCAGCCGGTGAAGAACGGTTCCATATCAGTGCCGTAGACGCGCTCGAACTCGTCGGCGATGACCGGCGCCGCCGCGACGAGAGCCTCACCGAAGGTACAGAAGTCGCGGGTGTGCTGCGGTGTCGATCCGATCGCCACGATCGCCTCGGGGAAGTCGATCGCCAGATGCGCCACGATCGCGCCCGTGAGCACTCGCCCCGGGCTACGGTCGCACTGCTCGGCGAGCGCGAACGCCGCTGCCCAGTGGGGAGCCGGTAACATACACAGTCGCTCTCCGCCGAGTCACTCCCGGTGCACACTTGCCGCCCCGCTGCGTCATCCGGTCGCGACCTCCCGGCGCGCATCACCCGACCACTGCGACCACGATCCGGGGAACAGGGACGCCTCGATACCCACGATCGCCAGCGCTGCGATCTCGTGCGCCGCGGTAACCCCCGAGCCGCAATACACAGCCACATCGCCGGCCACACCCAGCTCCGCAAACCGGGCCGCGAGCTGATCCGCGGGCCGGAAGGTGCCGTCCTCACGGAGATTTCCGCCGGTCGGCGCGTTGATCGCACCGGGAATGTGCCCCGCACGCGAGTCCACCGGTTCCTCGTCGCCGAAATAGCGCGCCGCGCTACGGGCATCGAGGAGTACCCCGTGCGACGGAAACTCTGCGACCTCGTCGATGTCGACCGTCGGCATGTGCCCTGCGCTGAGAGTGACCGACCCCGATCTGTGTTCCGCCCCTGGGCCGGCCGCGACAGGATGACCTCCTGCGATCCACGCGGGAAGCCCGCCGTCGAGCAGGCGGACGTCCGCCAGACCGGCCCATTCGAGCAACCACCACGCGCGCGCCGCCGCCATTCCACCGGTTGCGTCGTAGGCCACTACCGTGGAGCCGTCGGAGATCCCCCACCCACGGGCTTCCGCTTGCAGGCGCTCGATGTCGGGCAGGGGATGACGGCCCAGTGCGACGGAGGGCGGATCGGCGAGTTCGGCGTCGAGATCGACGAACACGGCACCCGGAATGTGGCCTTCGCGGTATTTCTCCCGACCTTGCCGGTCGCCGAGCACCCAGCGCACATCCAGCAGGATCGGTGGCACACCACCATCGATACGGTCAGCGAGTTCGGCAGCGGAGATGAGCACGTTTCTGTGGGTCATACCGAATAGTGACACGTGGAACCGCATGAACGCGTCGCAGTTGCGCCCGATTCGTCCCCTTTCGGTGTCGGTTCTGCATTCTGAACACTGTTGATGGGAATTGCTGTCCGGATAGCACTATCGTCGAGGCGTGACCAACCGCCAGCCGACGACACCTACAGCCGAACCGGGGCAATTCCCGGTGCTGTGGCCGGTTCAGACCCGCTGGGCCGACAACGATCACTATGGCCACGTCAACAACGTGACCTACTATTCGTATTTCGACTCGGCGGTCAACGGCTGGCTCATGGCCACAACCGGCGTGGACATCCGCGAACTCGACGCGATCGGCGTTGTCGCCGAAACCTCGTGCCGCTATCTCGCAGAACTGTCGTTTCCCGATCGCCTTCAAGTGGGCCTCTCGGTCGAGGGCCTCGGCCGCCGATCGGTGACCTACTCACTCGCCATTTTCCGCGAGGACGCCGACGGCACGCTCGTTGCTGCTGCCACCGGACGCTTCACACACGTGTACGTCGACATGAACACCCGGCGTCCCGTCCCGATCCCCGAGCAGATCCGGAAAGCCGTCCACAAACTCGTCATCCGTTCGACCTGAGCCGCACGTGAGGTCGGTTGCCGACCGTCACCGAGGGATCACCCCAAGGAGCGGCACGGTGCGCTGGCGAACGAGTTCACGCATCACCAGCGACATGTTGGTGCGCTCCACACCGGGGATTTCGAGAATCTGCCCGGCAAGCCGGTACAGATCGTCTGTATCGCGAGCGACGATCTTGACCGACAGATCGATGGGACCCGCAAGCCCGTAGACCTCGACGACCTCAGGAATCCCCTCCAGCGCATCGACCACCTCGGCGAGACGATGCTGGTCGACCGTGGTCGCCACATACGCCGCGAGCGGGTAACCGAGCACCACCGGATCGACTCTCCGCTCGAACGACGCCAGCAACCCTTCCGCATCCCAACGTGCGAGGCGCGCCTGCACGGTGTTGCGGGACAACCCCAGTCGCTGTGCCAACTCGACACCCGTGGCCCTCGGCGTGCGGGCCAGTTCGATCAGCAGACGGGCATCGGTCGCGTCCACATTGGTCATCTTTCACAGTGTGCCACTAGTTGGAAGCCGATTTCCGTGCTTCTTGCACAACCAGGCCGCATTCGATTGCGCACCTTCACCGAACGTGGATCATGTGATGTACAGCACAATATGAGTCCGGTTCGTCCCACAAGGGCCTCCGGGCCTGCACCGACGAGGTGATCGAAGATGGTTGCATCCCCGACCTATCCGGTCCAGCTCATCCAGCCCGACGGCCGGCGCGTCCACAGCCCCGAATACTCCGCGTTGGTCGCCGACGTCGATGCCGGACGCCTGCGCGAGATGTATCGCGATCTCGTCGTCGTCCGCCGACTCGACACCGAAGCCACCGCCCTCCAGCGACAGGGCGAGCTCGGTCTCTGGGCCCCGCTGACCGGCCAAGAGGCCGCCCAAGTGGGATCCGCCCATGCGCTGCGGCCCGACGACTACATTTTCACCAGCTACCGTGAGCACGGAGTCGCCTGGTGTCGCGGAGTCGACCCCGCCGACATGACCCGGATGTGGCGCGGCTGCGCCCACTCCGGCTGGGATCCGGCGACCGTGAACATGACGAATCCGGCCATCGTGGTCGGCTCGCAGGGCTTGCACGCCACCGGCTATGCGATGGGTGCAAAACTCGACGGTGCCGACATCGCCACCGTTGCGTACTTCGGCGACGGCGCCACCAGCCAAGGCGACGTCTCCGAGGCATTGGGCTTCGCGGTGAGCTGGGGGGTCGGCGTCGTATTCTTCTGCCAGAACAACCACTGGGCGATCAGCGCCCCCACCCACGTCCAGACACCGGTTCCGCTCGCGCAACGCGCCGCCGGATTCGGGATGCCTGCGGTGCAGGTCGACGGCAACGATGTGCTCGCGGTCCTCGCAGTCACCCGGCGTGCGGCGCGACACGCACGTGACGGCGCCGGACCGTTCTTCGTCGAGGCCCTGACCTACCGGATGGGCCCGCACACCACCTCGGACGACCCCACGCGCTACCGCACCGACGCCGACCTCGACGAATGGCGGGTTCGCGACCCGATCGAACGGGTTCGAAAATTGCTCGAACGCGAGGGCCTCGCCGACGACGCGTTCCTCGCCGACGTGAAGGACGCCTCCGACACCGCTGCAACACGCCTGCGCAACGGCACTCTCGCCCTGCCCGACCCGGAACCGCTGAGCATGTTCGACCACGTGTACACCACCGAACATCCCCTGATCGCACGCGAACGCGCCGACTACGCCGGCTACCTCGCGAGCTTCGATACGCCGAAGTTCGATATCCCGGAGGAGGCTGCACGATGACCACCACGACGATGACGCTCGGCGCAGCGCTCAATGCCGGTCTGCGACGGGCCCTCGAACACGATCGCAAGGTCGTGATCATGGGCGAGGACGTAGGCAAGCTCGGCGGTGTCTTCCGCATCACCGACACACTGCAGAAGGATTTCGGGGACGGCCGGGTGATCGATACCCCACTGGCCGAGTCCGGAATCGTCGGTACCGCGTTCGGGATGGCACTGCGCGGCTACCGGCCGGTGTGTGAAATCCAGTTCGACGGGTTCGTCTACCCCGCGTTCGACCAGATCGTTTCGCAGGTCGCGAAGATCCACTACCGGACGGCGGGTGCCGTCCGAGCCCCTCTGACGATCCGCATCCCGTATGGCGGGGGTATCGGCGCGGTCGAGCACCATTCGGAATCGCCCGAGGTGTATTTCGCGCACACCGCGGGCCTGCGGGTGGTCTCCCCCAGCAACCCCGCCGACGCGTTCGCGATGATCCAGCAGTCCATCGCCCTCGACGACCCGGTGATCTTCCTCGAACCGAAGCACCGCTACTGGGAACGCGGCTCCGTCGACGTCGACGCGCAGCCGGACCTGCCGCTCGATCGGGCCCGCATCGTCCGCCCCGGGACCGATGCCACCGTCGTAACCTTCGGCGCACTCGTGACGACGGCCCTTCACTCCGCGGATATCGCTGAAGGCGAGGGACATTCGATCGAGGTTATCGACCTGCGGTCGCTGTCCCCGATCGATTTCGACACGATCGAGGAATCGGTGCGCCGCACGGGCCGGCTCGTCGTCGTGCAGGAGGCGCCCGTGTTCTGCGGGGTGGGAGCCGAGATCGCGGCGCATATCAGTGAACGTTGTTTCTATCAGCTGGAGGCTCCGGTACTCCGGGTGGGCGGATTCGACATTCCGTATCCCCCTGCAAAGCTCGAGTCCCACCATCGCCCCGACCCCGACCGGATACTCGACGCCGTCGACCGCAGCCTCGCGGCGTGACCAGTGGAGGACCGATGGTCGACACCGTCAAGGAATTTCGGTTGCCCGATCTGGGTGAGGGCCTGACCGACGCGGATCTTGTCGCGTGGAAGATTCAGGTAGGCGATCACCTCGAGCTCAACCAGGTGATCGCCGAGGTGGAGACGGCGAAGGCTGCGGTGGAGTTGCCGTCGCCGTACGCCGGCACCGTCGCCGAACTGCTCGCCGCCCCCGGCGACACCGTGCCGGTGGGTGCGCCGTTGCTGCGGATCACGGTGTCCGGGAGCGGTGGCTCCGAGGCCGACACCTCCGCCGCGAAGCCAGAGCTGCAGGAGACCGAGCAGCGACCGCAGGTTCTCGTCGGTTACGGCCCCGGTGACGCCCCTGTCAGCAGACGGACTTCCCGGAAGGCCATGTCCCAGAACGATTCCGATGAATCGACGAGCACCAGCGGTACTGTCGCGCTTCGGCCCGATGCGAAGCCCGGCGCCCGACGGGAGGCGAAGGCCCTCGGCGTCGACCTCGCTACCGTCGAGGGCACGGGCCCCGGTGGGGTGATCACCCGCGCCGATGTGCGGCGCCGCGCCGACCGGGATCTTCCGCAGGCACCCGGTACCGAGGACGAGACGCGCGTGCCCATCCGCGGGATACGCAAGCGCAGCGCCGCGGCCGTCGCACGCAGTGCCTTCACTGCTCCCCATGCGACGGTGTTCCTGACGTGCGATGCCACGAACACTGTCGAACTGGTGACGCGGCTGCGGTCGTCACCTCCGTTCGACGGCACGCACCTGACATCGTTGCCGATCGTCGCGACCGCACTGATGCGTGCCATCGCCGACGAGCCGTCGCTGAATTCGTCGTGGGACGAGGAAGCCCAGGAGATCGTCGTTCACCGCCGTGTGCATCTGGGCGTCGCGACTGCCACCGACGAAGGCCTGAAGGTACCGGTGGTTCGCGATGCGCACGCGATGCGTCTACCCGAGTTGGCCGACGCGATCGCTTCGGCCTCGGGCGGCGCGCGCTCGGGCGAAGCCTCGCCGGCCGATCTGACGGGGTCGACGATCTCGATCACCAACGTGGGCGTGTTCGGGATCGACGCGGGCACTCCCATCCTCAATCCCGGGGAGGCCGCGATCCTGGCAGTCGGAGCGATCACCGACCGACCCTGGGTGGTCGACGGTGCTCTTTCGGTGCGGAAGGTCGTGACGTTGTCGCTAGCGTTCGATCACCGGCTGGTCGACGGTGAACAGGCCGGGCGTGCGCTTGCCGCGGTGGGCGCCATCCTGAGGGATCCGGTACCGACTCTCATCGCGATACCCTGACAGCCCGCCTCACAGAATCCCGCTAGCGTGGGGCCACGTGATCGATGCTGTTCTTACACGCGCCCGCGCCGCCGTGTTCACCGTCTTCGGTGTCAACGGCTTCCTCCTCGCGATGTGGGTCGTCCATATCCCGGTGGTTCAGCAGCGAGTAGGTGTCGGTCACGCCGCGCTGGGAACCCTGCTGCTTGCCCTCGCGGTCGGCGCCCTGATGGGTATGCAGGCGACCGGGTACCTCGCCGACCGGTTCGGCAGCAATCGCACCACCGTGGTGTTCGCGGCAATTCTCGCTGTCGCGGTGATCGGACCCGGTCTCGCCACCGCGCCGTGGCAGCTCGCCGTCGCCCTGGTCGTCTTCGGTTTCGCGAACGGTGCGCTCGATGTGTCGATGAACTCTCAGGCAGTACTCGTGGAGAGGCGTTACCACCGCCCGATCATGGCCGCGTTCCACGGGTTGTTCTCGATGGGCGGGATCGCCGGGTCGCTAGTGGGTGCCGCGACACTCGCTGCGGGAATCGACCCACCCGTGACGTTGGCGGCGGCCGGAGCAGCCGGTCTCGCCGCGATACTGTGGGCGGCCCCTCATCTCGTGCGAAGTGAGCCGACGCCGCACGCACCCGCGGAGAGCCGCGCGGGTGGCTACTCGATGCGGGTGATCTTGCTCGGCGGCGTCGCATTCGGGCTGATGCTCAGCGAAGGCGTCGCCAACGACTGGAGTGCGCTCCAGGTCAAGGAGCATCTGGGCGCCTCGGATTCCGTGGCGGCGCTGGCGTTCGGTGCGTTCTCCGCGACGATGACGCTGGGCCGTTTCGTCGCCGACCGGGTGAGCGCGCGGATCGGCGGTGTCGCCGTGGTCCGGTACGGCACTCTCGTGGCTGCAGCGGGCATGGCTCTGGTGATGACGTCGCCGTGGGTGCCGCTGACCCTCTCCGGGTGGGCGTTGTTCGGGCTCGGCCTGTCAGGGGCCGTCCCTCAGATCTTCACCGCCGCGGGCAACATCGCGACCGGCACCCCGGGCAAGAACATGTCGCGGGTCGTCGGTCTGGGCTACATCGGGTTCCTTGCCGGACCGGCGGCGATCGGCTGGAGCTCCGAGGTGTCGTCGTTGACGGCGGCGATGGTGGTGCCGTTGGTGTGTGTCCTCGTCGCAGCGGCGCTCGCCCCGGCCCTCAAATGAGAAGTGTGGATCCGAGCCCGTTTCCGGGCTCGGATCCACACTTCAGGGTGAGCGACTAGAGAGCCTTCAGCTCTTCCGTGACCTCACCGACCATCTTCTTCGCGTCACCGAACAGCATCGACGTCTGATCGAGCGTGAACAACGGGTTCTCGATACCGGCATAACCGGAGGACATCGACCGCTTCATCACGATTACCGACCTCGACTGATCCACATTCAAGATCGGCATACCGTAGATCGGAGACGACGAATCCTGCCGCGCCGCAGGGTTGGTCACATCGTTCGCACCGATGACGATGGTGACATCGGTACGACCGAACTCGCCGTTGATGTCGTCCATCTCCTTCATCGCGTCGTACTCGACATCGGCCTCGGCCAACAGCACATTCATATGACCGGGCATCCGACCGGCGACCGGGTGGATCGCGTACTTGACCTCGACACCACGCTCCTCGAGCAGCGCCGCCATCTCCTTGACCGCGTGCTGCGCCTGCGCGACCGCCAGACCGTACCCGGGCACCACGATGACCTGATTGGCATACGCCATCTGGATCGCGGCATCGGAAGCCGAGGTCGCCTTCACCGTGCCACCACCGGGGCCCGCCGCAGCGCCACCCTCGTCGCCGCCACCGAACGCACCGAACACGATCGCCGGGATCGAACGGTTCATGGCCTTGGCCATCAGGTTGGTCAAGATCGTGCCGGACGCGCCGACGATCATGCCTGCAACGATCATCGCCTGATTGTTCAGCGCCAAGCCGGCCGCAGCAGCGGACAGACCCGTCAGGGCGTTGAGCAGCGAGATCACCACCGGCATGTCGGCGCCACCGATCGGCAGCACCACGAACAGACCCATCAGGCCCGCGATGACCAGCAGCAGCACGATCCACCATGACGCGAGCGGCTCACCGTCGGCGCTGATACCGATGTACACGGCGACCGCAATGGACGCGATCACGAGCACGATGTTGGCGAGCTGGAACAGCTTCGCGGCGGAGACCAGCTTCTTCTCGAGGTTCTTGTTCAGCAGCTCCTGCAGTTTGGCGAACGCGACGAGCGAGCCCCAGAAGGAGATCGAGCCGATGATCGCAGCGAACAGCGATCCGACGATCATGGTGACGGTCGGAACGTCGTCGAGGGTGGTGAAGCTCGAGGACTCGAGGTACTCGGCCCACGCGATCAGCGCGACGGTGCCACCGCCGACGCCGTTGAACAGCGCGACCAGCTGCGGCATCGCCGTCATCTTGGTCTTCAAGGCCGGCGGCACACCGAGGATGACACCGACGGCCAGACCGCCGATGATCAGCCCCCAGTTCTCGGTCTCACGGATGTCGATGAGCACCGCGACGACCGCGACACCCATACCGACTGCGGCGATGTAGTTGCCGCGCACTGCGGTCTTCGGTCCGGTCAGGCCCGACAGACCGTAGATGAACATCGCGAACGCGACGATGTACAGGACTGAAACGAGGTAACTCATCAGGCGTCAGCCCCCTTCTCGGCAGCCTTCGGGGCCTCCTTGCGCTGCTTGAACATCCCCAGCATGCGGTCGGTGACGACGAAGCCGCCGACCACGTTCAGGGTGCCGAAGACAAGAGCGACGAACAGAATGATCTTGATTCCCCAGTGGGCGTCGCCGGGCAGATGCCCGAGGACCACCAGGGCGCCGAGCACGACGATGCCGTGAATGGCGTTGGTACCGGACATCAGCGGCGTGTGCAGCGTGTTCGGAACCTTGGAGATGACGGCGAATCCGACGAATCCGGCAAGGACCAGAATCGCGATGTTCGCGAGCAGTTCGTTGTACATCTAGACGTTCTCCTTCGACCGCGTCACGCATGCACCCGAAAGGATCTCGTCCGAGAAGTCGGGGGCGAGCGCGCCGCTCTCGTCGAGCAACAGCTCGATCAGCGCGGACACGTTCTTCGAATAGAGCTCGGACGCGTGCTCGGGCATTGTCGCGGGCAGGTTCAACGGCGAGCAGATCGTTACATCGTGCTTGACGACCGTCTGTCCGGGCTCGGTGAGCTCACAGTTGCCACCGGTTTCACCGGCGAGGTCCACGATGACCGAACCGGGCTTCATGCCCTCGACGGCAGCGGCGGTCACCAGACGCGGCGCCGGACGACCCGGCACCAGAGCGGTGGTGATGACGACGTCGAAGCCCTTGATGGCATTCTCGAGCGCCTGCTGCTGCTGGGCGCGTTCCTCGTCGGTGAGCTCACGGGCGTATCCGCCCTCGCCTGCGGCATCGATACCGAGATCGAGCCACTGCGCACCCACCGAGCGCACCTGATCGGCAACCTCGGGACGCACGTCGTACCCGGTGGTGCGACCACCGAGACGCTTGGCGGTGGCCAGAGCCTGCAGGCCCGCGACACCCACACCGAGCACCAGCACGGTCGCCGGCTTCACGGTGCCTGCCGCGGTGGTCAGCATCGGGAAGAAACGCGTCGATTCCGACGCGGCGACGAGCACCGACTTGTAGCCGGACACGTTGCCCTGCGACGACAGCGCGTCCATCACCTGGGCACGCGAGATACGCGGGATCGCCTCGACGGCATACGCCTCGACCCCCGCGGAGGTCAGTGCACCGATCTGATTCTCTGCATTGCGCGGAGCAAGGAAGCCGATCAGCTTCTGCCCCGACTTCAACCGGGCTACCTCGGCGTCCGACGGCGGTGCGACCTTGACGACGATGTCGGCCGACCACGCGTCACCGATCGTGGCGCCCGCTTCCTTGTATGCACCGTCCGGGATCAGTGCGTTCTGCCCGGCGCCGGGCTCGACTATGACGTCGAAGCCCTTCGAAACGAGTGAGGGCACAACTTTCGGCACCAGCGCGACCCGCCGCTCGCCGTCGTTCGTCTCACGAACGACACCGACGGCCGGGCGGCGGCGGTCCCCGCTCTCCGTGTTCGATCCTTCGCTACTCAATATTCTCTAACTCCTGCGTCGAATGAAATTGCCGCGCGCGGCGCCGCGATCGGCGGCGAATGGCGTGTCTGTCGGCCATGTAACGGCCTTACACGTGTGTTGTAAGCCTTGCCAGACCTACCGCGCCCACACGCGAGCCGCAAGCGGCCCGGACTGTCTGAATCGAGTCCGAACAGTAAGAAAATGCAAGAATGTGAGGCACCTCACTTCACAGGCGCACCTTCGCATCTGTGAGAAGTCGACTTCGGGAGGTACACATGTCGCGACGTGAAGTCAGTGTCGAGCGGGTCTACGACCACCCTGGCGCCGAGGATTCTGTGCGTGTCCTCGTGGACCGGTTGTGGCCCCGAGGACTTCGCAAGGATGCTTTCCATTACGACGACTGGGCGAAGGAACTTGCACCATCGACGGATCTGCGGAAGTGGTACTCGCACGACACAGCGTTGTTCGCAGAGTTCCGCGATCGGTACATCGACGAGTTGACGTCGCCCGGCGGTCGCGCCGCGATCGAGCGGCTCGACAAGCTTGCCGACGGACGCCCCCTCGTACTTCTCACCGCAACCCGCGACGTCGAGCACAGCGGCGCGGAGGTTCTTGCCGAGCATCTGCGCGAGGAGTAATACGAAGCGAATGAGCGATGATTTCGGCGGCGACCCGGTGTGCTGGCTCAACCGCGTCTGCCCGGAATGCGGTCTGTTCCTCGACGACCTCGATGCGCCGTGCCCGCGCTGTGGACACGAGTGGGACAACTCCCCCACGACTTGATCTCAGTCCCTACGATCTGACGGCATGGCCGTTCCCACTGCGATCTACGACCTCGCATCTCCGGCTCGGCGCATCGCCGTGCTCACCGGCGCCGGCATGTCCGCCGAGAGCGGAGTACCGACTTTCCGTGATGCGCAGACCGGATTGTGGGAGAAGTTCGATCCCGCGGCGCTCGCAACACCCGAAGCATGGAACGACGACCCTTCACTTGTGTGGGCGTGGTACCAGTGGCGCGTCGGATCGGTGCGGCGAGTGCAGCCGAACGCCGGCCACCTCGCGCTGTCCGACTGGGGACGCACGACGGATCTGCAGATCACGACGCAGAACGTCGACGATCTGCACGAGCGGGCAGGCAGCGCGGTGCTCGCACACCTGCACGGCAGTCTGTTCGAGCCGCGCTGCGCCGACTGCGGCAGCGCAGCCGAGGTCCCCGATCCGCCTGCGACTGCCGTCGAACGACTCGAGCCGCCGGTGTGCGCGGACTGCAGCGGACTGGTCCGTCCCGGGGTCGTGTGGTTCGGGGAAATGTTGCCCGATCGTCCGTGGCACGCCGCCACAGCATCGCTACGTGAGGCGGATCTGCTGCTCGTCGTCGGCACTTCCGGAGTCGTGTATCCCGCAGCGGGCCTGCCTTCACTTGCACGAGACCACGGTGTTCCGGTCATCGAGATCAACCCGGAGGACACCGACCTGTCGGATCAGGCCGACCACGTGTGGCGCACGACCTCCGCGGTAGGGCTGCCGGAACTGGTGTCGGCGATACAGTGAGCAGGTGGACTCCTGCGTGTTCTGCGACATAGCCGGAGGTGCCGCGCCGGCCGCACTCGTCTACCAGGACGACCACGTGGTCGCGTTCCTCGACATCCGGCCCCTGGCGCGCGGGCATCTGCTGGTGGTGCCGCGCGCCCATTCGGACCGGCTCGAAGACCTCGACCCCGTGCACGCGGCGTCGATGTTCCAGGCAGGCCAGCGCATGGCCCGCGCACTGTCTCGATCCGACCTCGCCACCGACGGCGCCAACCTGGTGGTCAACGACGGTCGCGCCGCATTCCAGACCGTTTTCCACATGCACCTGCACGTCATTCCCCGATGGAACGGCGACCGCTTCCGTCTGGGTGTCGGCGTCCTCCGCCGCAAACACCGCCACCCTGAATCCACCGCTGCGGCCATCCGCGTCGGCCTCGACCGTCTTTCGAAAGAGGAGAATCTGTGACCACCTCGTCCGGCAGTTCCGAAACCAGCGAATTTTCCATCGACGTCATCCGGCCGTTACTCCTCGAGCAGTTCGAGGTTCTCGACACTGTGCTCTCCGACATCGACGGGGATGCGTGGTTCACGCCCACCGAGCTGCCCGGATGGACGGTCAAGGACATCGCCGCGCACCTGATCGGAACCGAATCTCTGCTCGCCGGGGTCGCAGCACCTCATGTCGACATCGACGTGCACACACTGGCCCATGTCCGCAACGAAATCGCGGCGTTCAACGAGCTGTGGGTCGAGCATCTTCGCCGTGTCCCGGGACCAGAGGTACTCGCCCGCTACCGCGACATCGTCGCGCAGCGACGCGAGAGTCTGAATGCGATGACCCAGAACGACTTCGACGCCCCGGCCGACACTCCGGTCGGTCCGGCAACCTATGGCCGGTTCATGCGCATCAGGGTTTTCGACTGCTGGCTCCACGAACTGGACATTCACGACGCGCTGGGTACCGTCGGAAGCGAAGGCGGTGCCCGAGCGCAACTCGGGTCCGCCGAGATCTTCGGTGCGGTGCCGTTCGTCGTGGGCAAACGTGGCAAAGCTCCCGAAGGTTCGCGGATCACGATCGAGCTCACGGGGCCCCTCGCCCGCACGATCCATCTGGAGGTGGCAGGACGTGCGAATGCCGTTACGTCGTTGTCGGGACCCGCGACGAGCACGATCACGATGGAATCTGCGTTGTTCGTGCGGCTCGCAGGTGGGCGTGTCAGCGGCGTCGACAAACTCGGTGAGGTGGTTCTCGGCGGAGACACCGAGGTGGGACGCCGTATCGTCGAGAATCTCGCGTTCACGATCTGACCGATGCGCCTGTTCCTGTCCTCCTACCGGTTCGGGTCCGATCCTGCGCGTCTACTGGAGGTGACGCGCGGGCCCGGACCCATCGCCGTCATCGCCAATGCCGGTGACGCATGGCACGCTCGCGCGCGAGGGTCAAGCGTGACCAGCGAGTTCGGTCCTCTGCGGGGCCTCGGATACGAGCCGGAGGAGGTCGATCTCCGCGATCATCTTGCGGATCCGGGTGGGCTCCGGGCGCGGCTGGCCGCCTTCTCTTCGGTGTGGGTGCGCGGAGGTAACACCTTTGTACTGCGCGCCCAGCTCGCCCGCAGTGGCGGCGACGCGGTACTCACCGACCTGGTCGGATCCGGCGCCCTCGCGTACGCGGGCTACAGCGCCGGGGCGTGCATCGCGACTCCCACGCTGAGGGGGCTCGAGTTCTCGGACGATCCCGCAGAGGTCATCGAGATCGGGGCAGGGCCGGTGCTGTGGGACGGGCTCGGCTGGATCGATCACTCGATTGTCCCCCATGCGGGAGATTCGGTGCTGGGCGACGACGGCGTGGGCCGCACTCTGGAATATCTTCGCCGCGAGTCCATCCCATTCGTGGCGCTGCGCGACGACGACGCGCTGGTGTTCGAGACCGACGACCCGACCCGGATGTAAAGTCGTGAGCATGTCGAACAACACTGAGACCGCCATCCGCATCGAACACCTGCCCGAACAGTCGCGGTTCGCACTGTTCATCGGTGACGATCTCGCAGCCTACGCCGACTACAGCGAGGCCGGCGGACTACGCGACTTCGATCACACGGTCACCGAAGCGGACTTCCGTGGCCGCGGGCTCGCCGGACAGGTCGTGCAATACGCCCTCGACACGACCCGCCAGCAAGGTTTGAAGATCGGCACATCCTGCTCGTACGTCGAGAAGTTCGTCTCCGAGCATCCCGAGTACCGGAACTGACGCCACCTTCGTCACACCGTAATATCGCGGCGGCGGAAGCCCACGACTGCCGCCGCGACCAACACCACCGCAGCTGCGCCGAGCATGAGCATCGGTGCAACACTCGCACTTTCGTAGGGTACGAGCGGTATATGCGAGAACGGCGAGAGGTCGCGCAGCCACTGCGACAGATTCAGCAGTTCACCGAACCACGCTACGAACACCGCATAGATGACGAGGACCCAGGCCAGGTTTGCCAGTCTCGGGACGAGGCCGACCAGCGCTAGCGACACCGCGAAGACGAACAACACCGCGGGCGCGTACGCCAGTGCAGCACCACACATCCGGATGATCCAGTCGGCCTCACCGGTCGCGATGGACATACCCAGACCCGTGGCAGCGCCCGTGACGACCGATGCGACGACCACCTGCGCCACGATGACCGCGACGATCCACAGGAACGATCGCGTACGCGGTGTCCCGGTGACGATCACCAGTCCGATCCGGCCGGCATCCTCGTCTGCGTGGATACGCATGACCGCTGAGACAGCGAACGCCGCGATCCCCACGACGAGGAACAGCAGCATCGTCGCACCGAACGAGGCGGTGAGCGATTGTGTGTCGCCACCGAGGAATTCGCCGATGTCGGGGACGCTGTCGACCATGTTCTGGATCGAATCTGCGAGGGTGCCCATCGCCAGTCCGAGGAGTGCAAGGGCTGCCGTCCACGCCACGAACGTCCCGCGCAGCAGCCGCCACGCCGGTCCGGGCGGAGTGAGCAGCGACGCTGAGGCTTCGGCCGGACCCGGCTTCGGAGCACGCAGCCCGGCGCCGATGTCCCGGCGCCGCGAGAGCGCAACAGCGAGTACCAGCAGCGCACCGATCGTCACCATCGACAGCAGCAGCGGCCACCACCGCTCGTCGACGTAGAGGCGGGTCTGCTGCGCCCACGCGATCGGCGACAACCATGACAGCCATGACCCTGTGGGTTCGAGAATGTCGCCGAAGCCGCGTACGAGGAAGGCGACCGCGAGGACCGCGAGCGCAGTGCCCGACGCTGTCCGCGAATGCTCACTGAACTGCGCCGTCACAGCAGCCACCGCGCCGAACAGCAGGCCCGTGACAGCGGTGGCCACACCGAACAGCAACGATCCCGCGACAGGGAGGCCTCCCGCAAGCAGCGCGAGAGTGACACCGGCACCGACGATCGAGTCTGCGACAGCGACGGCGAGCAGAGCCGCTGCGGGGGGTGCGAACGGGCCCACCGGGAGCGCACGGAGCAGTTCGAGTCGCCCGGCTTCCTCTTCGGCACGCGTGTGCCGCACCACGAGCAGAATGTTCATGATTGCGACGGCAACGATGAGCGTCAAGCTCAGTTCGTTGGCGGTCATCGCGCCCAGAGTGTAGTTGTCGGCACCGTACGCCGGACCGGTCATCAGCACCGCGGCGGGATTTTCGAGCAGCGCCGCGCGGGCCTGCCTGGCCGCCTCGTCCGGATACGCCGCGATGAGACTTTCGACGGTCACATACACGGTGAATGCGAGTGCGAGCGTCCACACCGCGATGCGTACACGATCCAGCCGGAGGTAGAGCCGGAGCAGGTCGCCGATTCCACTGAATCGGTGCGCACTTCGGGCATCGATGTCGGCACCGGAAGCGAGTACGGCGGTCATCGGGTCGTCACCTCCTCTTCCTCGGGCGCATCTGTGGGGGTATCGCCGTAATGACGCAGGAAGAGTTCCTCGAGTGACGGCGGGGTGATCGTCAGATTCGCGATGTCGAGTTCTGCGAGTGCGCGCAGTACGGGGGTGACCGCAGCATTGTCGACGTCGAAGGCGAGATGACCGTCGTCGTAGGTCAGGTCGTGCACGCCGGTGAGCGATGCGAACCCACCCGGGAGCGTCGGCACGGTGGCTCGCACCGCGGATCGGGTCAGGTGCCGCAACTGCGCGAGAGTCCCTGTCTCCACGTCTTTTCCGGAGCGGATGATCGTCACGGTGTCGCAGAGTTTCTCGACCTCGGCGAGAATGTGACTCGACAGCAGCACCGTTCGTCCGGCGTCACGCAATGCGCGCACCTCGTCGGTGAACACGGCCTCCATCAGTGGGTCGAGTCCGGACGTGGGCTCGTCGAACAGGTACAGTTCGACGTCCGACGCCAACGCTGCGACGAGTGCGACCTTCTGCCGGTTACCTTTCGAATAGGTGCGAGCCTTCTTGGTGGGGTCGAGTTCGAATCGCTCGAGAAGTTCGGCTCGGCGGGAAGGACTGTCACTGCCACGGATACGAGTCAGCAGATCGATGATCTCGCCGCCGGTGAGCGCAGGCCACAAATTGGTGTCACCCGGAACATACGCGATGCGACGGTGGATCTCGACCGCATCGGTCCACGGATCGAGCCCGAGGACACGTGCCGAACCGGAGTCGGCACGCAGCATGCCGAGGAGCACGCGGATCGCCGTTGACTTTCCGGCACCATTGGGGCCGAGAAACCCTGCCACTGTTGCAGTTCCGACTTCGATCGAGAAGCCGTCGAGGGCACGGGTGGTGCCGAACGTCTTGACGAGGTCGACGGTTTCGATGGCCGGTGTATCCATGATGCAACCTCCGTGATCGGTTACGAGAGAGCCGCCTCGCGAGCGGCCAGATACGCGGTGAGCATGCTCGAGTCGGTAAGGAGCGGTTCGGTGTAGAGCTCGAGCAACGGGAGCAGGAGACGGTCGGTGTAGGAACTGAGCCAAGCGGGCAGCGTGTCGAGGTCGAGGGGCTCGTTCGGCCCGGGGACATGCAGCAGGAGCGCGCCGGTACTCAATTCGACCAGAGCCCGCGCCCGTGCCTCAGGGTTGCGACTGCGACTCACGACGCCGGACTCGGTGCCTTTCGCGAGGTAATCCTCGGTGGTGGCCACCAGATGATCGAGGAACTCTTCAGAGGCGGGGCCGCGGGCCTGGAGACTCCGGATCAGGTAGCCGATGAGCGGGGCGTAGCTCCCGATGTTCTCGAGCTGAGCGAGCATTGCCGCGACGCCGCTGCCCGGCTCGAGGACCGAGGACTTGAGCTCTCGGATGCTGCCCAGGACGTACGCGTCGCAGTGCTCGCGCAGACCGGCTCGGGAACCGAAGTGGTGCACGATGAGCGAGGCGCTCACGCCGCATTCCGAGGCAATGGCCCGAAGTGAGACGTTCACCCCATCTCGAGCAACGCAACAGATCGCCGCGTCGCGGATGCGAGCGCGTGTGGTGAGGTCGGAAACGCCCTCGGTTGAACGCATGTTCCAAGGGTTGCACACGCGTTCAACGACGTCAAGACTGCGCCCCCGACCCGGTTCAGGAGAAACCCATCACCTGCGCGCCCCACACCTCACGCATTGCGCCCTCCGGATCCGCGACCACTGTGTCCCGTGCATCGATGAGTAGGGTGGCCCGCTCGCGCGGCTCGTACTGCGGCCAGTGCTTCGACGCGTCCAGCGCGGCAGGAACCGCGTGCTTCGCGAACGCCAACCATCGCCGCTGAATCCTGCCCGACACCTCGATCGCACTCCTACGCCCACCGAGCCAGAAACTCGGATCTCGACCGAGCGTGCCGAAATTACCGAATACGTAGGGTAATTCGGTTGCATGCCCGGCGCCGATCCGCGCCGCCTTGAGCATCGGCGTCGCGTGGTCGAAGCGGTACACCCACGTCTGGGAATGCTCGGAGTGCGCTTCCGCCACCCACAACACCGGCATCCGGAACCCGGCGTCGCGCGACAAGGCCATCGCCCCGCTCGGCTTCGACAGATCGGGATACGCTGCGGCGATTTCGGCGAGCCGTTCGGGCTCGAGATCGGGGCGGTCCTTCGCAAGCGCCTCCAGCATGGCGCGCACGGACGAATCGTCGACCGGCATCAACGGCGACTTCATGAAACGGAAAATCGACGGCTCGTCCTTGTTCGAACCGATGATGAGCGGCACCCGGTGCGACAGGCCTTTCTGGAATGCCGCGACCGGGTACTTGGGCACGAGGTCGCGATCGACCACCGGCGTCATGGCCAATGTGCCCGGAACTTTCGTGGGGATCTCCCCGACCACCGTTTCGGCCGCCTCGACGAGCTGCTCGAAAGGCATCTGCCGGAGACGCCCCACCCGAGCCGGAGACACCTCGAGGATCCCGAGGAACCGCTCGGCGACCACCGCGGCACGCTCACGACCGTATACCGACGTCGCCGGCGGCGACTGCGCGATCGCCCGATGAAACAGCCCCTCCGCACGAGGCACCGTCATCAGCGTCGTGACGGAGCCCCCACCGGACGATTCGCCGAACAGGGTGACATTATCCGGGTCGCCTCCGAAGTCCGCGATGCAGTCGCGGACCCATTCGAGCGCCGAAATTTGATCTCGCAGACCTAGATTCGACTCATATGTGTCGCCGGCGGACGAGAACGACGACAGATCGAGGAATCCGAGGGCACCCAGGCGATAGTTGAGGGTGACCACCACGACGTTCCCCGCTTCACAGAGCGCACGTCCGTCGTAGATCTTCTGACCCGAGTAGCCGATGACATACGCACCACCGTGGATCCACACCATCACCGGGCGCTTCTCGCCGTCCGGTTCGGGCGCCCAGATGTTGAGAGAGAGGCAGTCCTCCCCGATCGACATCTCGGACGAGATTCCGATCGGGCTGTTCGGGCTCTGTGGAGCGATCGGACCATACCGCTCGCAGTCGAGCACGCCCGACCACGGCCGGGGGCTCTCCGGCGAGCGGAATCTCATGTAGCCGCCGGTCGGGGCCGCGAACGGGATCCCTTTCCACGAGTACACCGCGCCGTCGCGATACCCGCGGGCGTCACCGTACTTGCATCCGACAACGAGCGTCTCGGCGTCCACATGACCTCCCGGTGAGCTTCTCGCATCCCAACGTACCCATCAGCAGCCGCGCCCACGGCCCGCCCGGGGTGCTATCGTCGCCTCCGACCGACACGGGGTGCTTCGCGACAGCGGGGCTGAGATCACACCCGTCGAACCTGATCAGGTAATGCTGACGAAGGGATGATTCGGGATGACTGTGCCTGCGCACGATTCACCGACCGACCGTTTCACCGATGTCCTGTGGGACCGCACGAAGGTTCTGCGCGACTCCATCGACGACCTCGAGTTCCTGCGCCGCCTGGGCGACGGCACACTGCCACTCGAATCGTTCCGCTTCTACATCGAGCAGGATGGGCTCTACCTGGCCGGATACGCCAAAGCCCTCGCGCTGCTTGCGTCCAAGGCGCCCGACCCGGTCACCGGCGCATTCTGGGCGACGAGCTCCGCGACGGCGGCCACCGAAGAGTCCTCGCTGCACCAGCGCCTTCTCCACGGTGGGGTACTCCCCGCCAACGACGCTCCTGTCGCCCACTCCCCCGCTTGCCTCGGCTACGTCTCGTACCTGACTGCCACGGTGGCGACCGAGCCGTACCCGGTGGGTGCCGCCGCAGTGCTGCCGTGCTTCTGGATCTACGCCGAAGTGTGCCGCGATCTGGCGTCTCGCGCGGCCGACGTGCTCGCCGCCGATCCGGCCCATCCCTACGCACAATGGGTGGCTGCCTACGACGACCAGGACTTCCAGGATTCGGTCGCGGGTGCACGTGCACTGGTCGATGCCGCCGGAGCCGCGGCGACCGAGACCGAACGAGACGCGATGATCGATGCCTTCATCTTCGCGACCCGCTACGAGCTCATGTTCTGGGACACCGCCCTGAACACGCATCCGTGGCCTGCGTCGTGACGCTCCGGCACCGGATCACCGCCCTCACCATCGCTGTCTGGACCCTGTGCACTGCCACTGCGTGCGCCAGCGGCGGTTCCGACGACACGATCCGGTTCGCACTCGACTGGACTCCCAACACCAACCACACCGGTCTGTACGTAGCGTTGCAGGAAGGATTGTTCGACGACGCCGGGCTCGACGTCGAGATCCTTCCTTACAACGATGCGTCACCCGACACTCTCGTCGACGCGGGCAATGCGGAATTCGGGATCTCGACGCAAGGAATGGCGACGTTCGCACGCGCCGCAGGAGCGCATACCGTTTCGGTCCTCGCCCCGTTACAACATTGGGCGACAGGTATTGCGGTCAAGTCCGACCGCGGCGATCTCACACGGCCGGCAGACCTCGACGGCCGAATCTACGCAGGTTTCGCCGATCCAGGTGTCTCGGAGACATTGGCGCAGGTCATCCGCAACGATGGCGGGCGAGGCGAGTTCGACGAGGTCGTTCTCGGAACGTCGGCGTACGAGGCCGTCTATTCGGGCACCGCGGACTTCACCGTCTCGTATCTGGCGTGGGAGGGACTCGAAGCGGAGCATCGTGGATTGCCGATGCGCTATTTCGACTACACCGACTACGGATTCCCCGATCAGTACGCGATCGTCGTCAACGGCAACGAGGACTGGCTCGCCGAGAACCCCGATCGTGGTCGCGCGTTCGTGCAGGCACTGCAGCGTGGCTACGAGATCGCTGCCGACGATCCCGATCGAGGCGCGCGTGCGCTGCTCGACGCCAACCCGGGTGTGTTCTCGAACGAAGAACTCGTCTTCGAGAGTCAGCGGATGCTCTCAGCCGACTTCATGCGCGACGACCAGGGACGCGTCGGGACTCTCGACACGAGCAGGTGGACCGGGTACTCCCGGTTCCTCTATGAACAGGGCCTTCTCACCGGCCCCGACGGCGCGCCCTTGACCGCCGAACCCGACTGGTCGACCTACCTCACCGATGACTACCAAACGCCCTGAGCCCGCAGGGACCGATATCCGGGTCACGACGGACCCGGCCGGGACGCTCCGACACCGCATCGATCGTGTACTTCCTGCAATGGTCGTCGCGGTGGTGCTCGTCGCGACGTGGCAGCTGTACGTGATGATCAGCGGAATCCGCCCGCAGGTGCTGCCGTCTCCCGCGCGCGTGCTGCAGCAGGGGTGGGCACATCGCACCGCTATTGCCGAGCACGCCGCTGCGACACTGCAGGTCACGATCGTCGGTTTCGTGGTGTCGTTGACCGTGGCGTGGATACTGGCGATCGCGGTCGATTTCTCGCCGTTCCTACGGCGAGCATTCGTGCCGCTGTTCGTCGCCTCGCAGACACTGCCGATCATCGCGATCGCCCCGCTCATGATCATCTGGTTCGGCTTCGGTCTCCTGCCGAAGATTCTGGTGATCGCCCTGGCCACATTCTTTCCGATGGCGATCGGCTTGATCGAGGGATTTGCCGCGACGGACCGCGAGGCCGGGGCACTTCTGCGCAGCATGGGAGCCACTCGGTGGCAGGAGTTCCGGTATGTGCGTCTTCCCTCGGCGCTGCCTCGGTTCTTCACCTCGCTGCGCATCGGCATCACCTACGCCGTGGTGGGTGCGGTGTTCGCGGAGTACGTCGGCGCCACATCGGGGCTCGGCATCTACATGGCCATCCAGAAGAATTCGTTCCGTACCGATCTGGTGCTCGCTGCGGTACTGGTCACCGCGACAGTGTCATTGGTGTTGTACCTGCTCACGTATGTGGCACAGCGCCTGATCGCACCGTGGGCCCTCGGCACAGAGAATCGAACAACCGGGAGCCACGCATGAGTGCCGTCACCCTTTCCGGCGTCCACCGGTCGTTCGACGGCAACCACGTGCTCGACGGCATCGGGTTCGACGTGTCCCCAGGGGAATTCGTCTCGGTCATCGGTCCGAGCGGGTCAGGGAAGTCCACGCTGTTCGGCCTGATCGCGGGACTCGACACGCCCGACGAAGGGATCGTCACGGTCGGCGGCGCTCCGGCGTCCCCGGGACGCGCTGCGCTGATGCCCCAGAAGGATCTCCTGTTCCCCTGGCGCACAGTCCTCGACAACTGCGCGCTCGCCCTCGAAGTGCAGGGCGTACCACGTCGGGAGGCACGCGCGCGGGCGCGCGCACTGTTCCCCACGTTCGGACTCGCCGGGTTCGAGGAGGCTCGTCCGTCGCAACTGTCCGGCGGGATGCGTCAGCGTGCAGCATTGGCGCGAACCGTGATCCAGCAACGCGAGATTCTGCTGCTCGACGAACCGTTCGGCGCTCTCGACTCCCTCACCCGCACCGACATGCAGTTGTGGCTGCAGGCGGTGTGGCTGCGCGACCGCTGGACCGTCCTGATGATCACGCACGACGTACGTGAGGCCGTCCTGCTGTCCGACCGGGTACTGGTCCTGTCGCCGCGACCTGCACGGATCCTGCACGAAGTCCGGGTCGGGCTACCGCGACCACGGTCGTTGGAGTTGCTGACCGACCCTGAATTCGTGGCAGTCGAACGTGAACTCGTGTCGGTCCTGCACGCAAGGTCCGACATGCTTTGAGCGCTGGCGCTATTCGGAGAACCCGCAATATCGAATCGGTAACAGGATGCCGCCCCACCTGCACCGGGCGTGCCACGTCGTATCTATCGGATTACGAGGCCCACCGGCACCACATGTCGGGCGTAGCTTGAATGATCCGTAGTCCGAACACCGGTCCGGTGTTGCTACCAGTGGCGAGGAGGCGATCAGATGAGCAGCGCATTGTCCGTCCCACTCGTCGCGCCTGCTCCTGCACGTACCACCCCGCAGATCGAGGAGCACGGCGGCGTCAGCATCGCCTCGCGTGCCCTGAGCATCTCCTTGCGCCACACGGTGCGCCCGTTCCTCGACGCGTGGGCGCTCACCCCGTCTCTTCCGTGGCCGACGGGTCTGGTCGACCGCGCAGCGTTCCCACTTCTCCCGGTACCGGGGACCGAGTACCACCGCATGGCGTTGGAAACCTGCCCCGCCGAGTTCGTCCGCGCCCCCGGCGCAGGCGGCCGCAGCGCAATCCTGTACCTGCACGGCGGAGCGTTTCTGTGCTGCGGTCTGACCACCCACCGCCAGCTGGTGTCGCGCATCTCGGCGGCAGCAGGCGCCCCGGTGCTGTCGGTGGCCTACCGGATGCTCCCGCGTCACCCGATCCGACATGCGGTCGACGACGGCCTCTCCGGACTGCGTTGGCTGATCGCCCATGGCTACTCGACCGATCGCATCGTCATCGCAGGCGATTCCGCGGGCGGATTTCTCAGCTTCTCCGTGGCCCACGAAGCACTGCGGCTGGGGCTGGGGCGCGCCGCGGGCACCGTCGCGATCTCGCCGCTGACCGACCTCGATCCCTATCGCAAGCTCGACCATCCGAATGCCCGGAAGTGTGCGCTGTTCCCGCGGCGAGCGGTGCCTGCATTGTCCACCTTGATCGAGAGGGCCGAACGGATCGATGACCGCTACGAGCCCGTGCCTTCGCCCGTGGATCTCGACCTGACCGGCATGCCGCCTGCCCTGCTGCAGACCGGATCCGAGGAGATGACGTTCGTCGACGCCGAGACGATGGCGTACCGTCTCGCCTCGGCCGGTGTCCCGACGGAACTGCAGGTGTGGGAGAAGCAGGTGCACGTGTTCCAGGCTGCCGCGTCGCTGGTTCCCGAGGGCAGCCGTGCGGTCGCCGAGATCGGAAGGTTCGTGCGCTCACTCGACACGGTGTGATTCGGCGAACAGCGGGACCCGCTGCGGCGTCCACAGGTAGGAGTCGGGTGGGCGGTACTGTGCGTCACGGCGTCCGGTTCGAGCCGGTTGCCCGAATCGCAATGTATCGATCGAAAGGGTCAGTGTGAGCTCTCTCAATTCCGGCCAAAGCCTCGCTGTGGGCCAGGAACTGAAGTCCGACAACGGCAAATACACTCTCGTGCTCCAGCGGGACGGCAACCTGGTCCTGTCCGAGGGCGGCAAGGCCGTGTGGGCGGCGGGAACCGACGGCTCGGGCGCGGTGCGCGCGAACGTACAAGAGGACGGCAACTTCGTCCTGTACAAGGATGACAACTCCCCCGTCTGGGCGTCGGAGACGAGCGGTAATTCAGGTGTGCGCCTGACGGTGCAGGACGACCGCAATGTCGTGCTGTACGCGGGAGACAAGCCGGTGTGGGCGAGCAACAGTGTTGCTCCGAAGGCCGCAGGGCCCGTTGCCGAGCCGGCCCACGTGGCTGCCGCACCGGCCGAGCCCGCTCCCGCCGCTGCCCCGGCACCTCGTACCCACACTGTCGCCTCCGGCGACACTCTCTGGGCGATCGCCGAGCGCTTCTACGGCGACGGCAACCAGTACCAGCGCATCGCCGATGCGAGCGGTGTGTCCGATCCGGACCTGATCCAGCCAGGCCAGGTGCTCACCATCCCGTGACGACCACAGGCCGGTAGTGCCGAACGTCCCCACACCGACTCCGGTTGTGGGGACGTTCGGCATTCACCGTCTCTCGGTTCACGGATCCTCGTCGTCGAGAGGCTCCTGACCTGCCTGCCGGCGCCGGTGCTTCGCCGTGAACATGAACAACCGCACCACCAGGGCAAGAAAGACCAGATTGCCCACGATCTGCGCCGAGACCACCGCCCTCGTTCCGTCGGTGACCGCGGCGATGTCCCCGAATCCCACGGTCGCGAACACCGTGAGGCTGAAGTACAGGGCGCCCATCCGGGTGAGGACCTCAGTGAATCCTTCCGGCTCGACCTGCGAGATCACCACGTACAGCGACGCGAAGCCGACGATGTAGACGGTGACGGTCGCGGCGATCCCCTCCATGGCCTGGACCATCGGATGCGGCGACCGCAGGACCGACCACACCTGCCAGCCGCAGACAGCGCACACCACTACTGATCCGAATACGAGCAGGAACAGTGTGGGGAGGTCGTCGAGTCCCGAGAACGGAAGCGTGAAGTAGGCGGTACCCACCACCACGAGCGTCGTCACGGTGCGAAGCAACGCCCGCCACGTGAGTGCGCGCAGTTGCGCTGATCTGTCGGTTCCGGCTGCATCGGATGGCTGCGCGCTGTTCGGCACAGGTGTCAGTATGCGCCCGGCACCCCGCCCGGCGCGCTCACCGACGGGCACGGTGTCGGTGGGTCCGACTAGTGTTCACGACACACGGGTCAAAGTCGGGAAGGGAAGGGGGCAGGTTCATGGGCGAACCGGAAAGCGGATTCGACCGCGACGTCGACCGGGCCTGGCGCGAGTTCCGGGGGGACCTCGCCGACCACGTCGCCGCCATGCGCGATGGAGGCGGACTCGTGCTGGAGCCACTGGCAGAGGAAGCCGGAGGACCGGCCGGGCCGTGCGTGCAGTTCTACGCGTGGGGTGATCAGCAGGTGCGCTGCGAAGTACCGTCGAATCTCCATCTGACCGAGGATCGCCACCTGTCGCCGCACGACGAGGCGTTGCTGCTGGATTTGGGATGGCAGACACCGTCGCGCGATCCCGACGCACCGGAGGACGGCGGCTCGCCCGCGTTCTGGATGGACCTCCCCTCGTCGTGGGCCGATCGGCTCGCCGAGGTCGCGGTGCGCGCGTTGCGCGAGGTATGGGGCGTTCCGCATCCGCTTTTCCTGCGTGCGGAATCCTTCGGGACCGCCAGCAGCCACGAGTTCGAAACTCCGGCACCGGTGGCCGAGGCCTCTCCCAAGGTGCCGGTGCGAGGCGCTGTCCATCCCCTCGGGGAAGAGCACCTGCGAGAACTCATCGAGGACACCGTGGGCGACCGGGTCGGCGACACCCCCACGTGGGATGAAGACGGCGATCTCGTGCTGCGTATCGCCGACGTCCTCGTGTTCGTCGGGGTCGGTGCGGGCGCAGCAACGGTGGATCTGCTTGCGCCGATCGTGCATTCGATCAGTGGTCGCACACGTGCGATGGAGGTGGTCTCCGATCTCAATCGGCAGTGGCCGCAACTGAAGTTCGTGCTCATCGACGATCGCGTCGCCGTCGTCAACCACCTGCCTGCGTCGCCCTTCGTGCCGGAACACCTGGAATCCGCTCTCGATCGCATGTCCGGCTTCCTCGAGGGCGTCGACCACGACTTCGCCGCGCATATCGGCGGCCTTCCGATGCGCGGCCACGGTCACGATCATTATTTCGAGGCCCCGGATTTCGAAGCCTCCGACGAGCGCGATCTGTTCGAGGACGACCTGTGGGAACCTCGCCTCGAAGACGATCTTCCGGCGGCACTGCTCGAACTTCGTGATCATCACCTCCGTGGGCGCTCCGATATTCCGGTCGAGACGGTCGCGGCGATCGGAGACCGGGAGGCTTCCCGGCTGCAGCAGTTCCTCGAACTCAGCACCGAGCAGCACGTGGGCTGGACCAGCGAATCCCTCAACCGTGCCTTTGTGGGCGATGACGACGGTGTCGCCGCTGCCGACGCAAAGGCGCTCGAGTGGAAGCTGACGAGCTGGTCTCTTGCCGCAGCACTGAGCTACCTCGACCTGCCCACGGAGATCCCGAACCACCGGCGCCCGCCGGCGAAGCCGAGCACCGACCAGCCGCCGCTGTTCGACAATCCGGACGAGCCGACACTCTTCGACGGATTCGGCGACTAGCGTCCCGCCACGGCCCATCGCAGCACGTCGGCGGCGTCGACGATGGCGTCGACCGCGATCGTGGTGATATCACCCTCGACGACGTCGATGATTGTCATGCGCTCTCTCGTTCGTGGTAGTGCCACCACGGGCGTTTCCTGGCATGATTCCAGAGCGTGACGTCGTCAGACAAGCTTCGCGAACTCGCCGGGTACCACGGGGTGTCCTGCACCTACCGTGGATGGGACACCCTCGAACATCATGTCCCCGATCGGACGCTGCGCTCGATCCTGGCAGCACTCGACGTCCCCGCCGGTTCGGACGCCGAGATCGACAAATCCCTCGCGGATGTCGCGAACGCGCCGTGGCGGCAGATGCTGCCGCTGTCGCTGGTTGTCGCCGAAGGCGATAGGCGTCCTTTTGCCGTACACGTGCCGCACGGCGATCCGGTCTCGGTGTGGGTAGTGGCCGAGGACGGCTCCGAGGTCGACGCCGAGCAGCTCGACGTGTGGGTCGAACCGAGGATGGTCGACGGACGGCTCGTCGGACGGGCCACCTTCACGGTGCCTGCGCTACCACTGGGCTGGCACACGATCCATGCGCGCAGCAACGACATCGAAGCGACCGCGACGCTCGTGGTGACGCCGGCGCGACTGTCCACGGCAGACCGCGTGCTGCGCTCCCGACAGTGGGGTTTGGCCGCACAACTGTATTCGGTCCGGTCGAGCCGGTCTTGGGGTATAGGCGACTTCGCCGATCTTGCCGATCTCACAGCAGTGACCGCGGGCCATGGCGGCGACTTCGTGTTGATCAATCCCGTCCACGCCGCCGAGCCGCGGCCTCCACACGAGCCGTCTCCGTACCTTCCGTCCTCGCGGCGGTTCGTGGACCCGCTCTACCTGCGCGTCGAGGACATTCCCGAGGCCGCCTATCTTCCGCGCAAACAGCGCAGACTGCTCGACGAGAACGCACGGGACTGCGCGAAAGCGAACCGGAAAGGCGAACGGCTGAAGCGGAATCCGGTGTTCCGCGCCAAGCTCGAGGTGCTCGAGCGGATCCACAGTGTGCCCCGGGGTCCTGCCCGCCAGGCTCGTTACGCGGCATTCTGCGCTGAAGGTGGCCGGGCACTCGACGACTTCGCATTGTGGTGCGCACTCGCAGAGAAGGCCGGGCCGCGCCACTGGGACGAGCGGGCCACGGCTCCGGACGACCCCTGGGTGAAACGCCAACGCGTCGTACTGGCCGAGCGCATCGATTTCCACCGCTGGTTGCAGTGGTTGTGCGACGAGCAGCTCGCCGCCGCGCAGATCGCGGCACGAGCCGCGGGCATGGGCATCGGTGTCGTACACGACCTGGCGGTGGGGGTGAAACGCGAGGGCGCCGACGCGTGGACACTGGGCGATGCGCTGGCCGCTGGGGTCACAGTGGGCGCCCCACCCGACGACTTCAACCTGAACGGACAGAACTGGAACCAGCCGCCGTGGCGTCCCGATCGCCTCGAAGAGCTCGGCTACGGCCCGTACCGCGAGATGCTCCGGTCGGTGCTGCGTCATGCCGGTGGTGTGCGCATCGACCACATCCTCGGTCTGTTCCGCACATGGTGGGTGCCGGAAGGGTCGTCGCCGAGCGAAGGCGCGTACGTGCGGTACGACCACGAGGCGATGATCGGCATCCTGGTACTCGAGGCGCACCGTGCCGACGCGGTCGTCATCGGTGAGGATCTCGGAGTGTTCGAGGGATGGGTCCAGGAGTATCTCGCCGAGCGTGGGGTCGCGGGTACGTCGATCCTGTGGTTCGAGAAGGACGGCGACACCCCGCGCGCACCTGAGAACTACCGCCGGTTGTGCCTGACGTCGGTCACCACACACGACCTACCGCCGACGTCCGGCTATATTGCCGGGGAACATATTTCGATCCGATCGAAGCTCGGGTTGCTGAAAGGCGATCTGGAGACCGAACTCGCTGCCGCGGCAGCCGAACGCGATGCGGTGCTCGGTCTCGCCCGCGACCGCGGGCTGCTCGACCCTGCAGAGGGCGAGAACCTCGAGCAGCAGGTCGAGGCGTTGCATCGGCTCGTCGCGGCGAGCCCGTCGGCCATGCTGGCGTTGTCGCTGGCCGACGTGGTCGGTGAACCCCGGAGCCAGAATCAGCCGGGCACCGTAGATGAGTATCCGAACTGGCGTGTGCCTCTCGCAGACGTCGACGGCGAGGCCGTCCTCATCGACGATCTCACCGGTCACGAGCGTTTCGCGCGACTCGCGGAGGCGTTGTCCCCGGCCGAACCCGGATGAGCTTCACCGCTTCACGTAGATGCTCTCGATGTCGGCGGCGAACTTCTCGGCGACCACATTGCGCTTGATCTTCAATGTCGGGGTCAGCTCACCGGTCTCCTCGGTGAGGTCGCGATCGAGAATCACGAACTTCTTGATGGCCTCGGCATGCGAGACAGTGCGGTTGGCGTCGTCGACGATTGTCTGCATCGCGTCCCGCAACGATGGATCGTTTCGCAGGTCTGCGACGGTGGAGTCCGCCGGCTTGCCGTTCTCCCTCTTCCAGTTGTCGAATACCTCGGGGTCGACCGTCAGCAATGCCGAGATGAACGTCCGCCCGTCGCCGAGAACAACGGCCTGCGAGACCAGCGTGTGCGATCGCATCCGGTCTTCGAGCGGCCCTGGAGAGACGTTCTTGCCACCGGCGGTGATGATGAGGTCCTTCTTGCGCCCGGTGATCGTGGTGTAGCCGTCCGCGTCGAGTGAACCGAGATCGCCGGTGCGGAACCAGCCCTCGTCGAACGCGTCCTCGGTAGCCTTCTCATTGCGCCAATAGCCGTTGAATACGACCCCTCCGCGAAGTTCGATCTCGCCGTCCTCAGCGATACGAACACTGTTGCCGCCCAAGGGCTGACCCACTGTGCCGATCTTCTGCGATCCGGGCATGTTGACGGTGTGCGCCGCTGTCGATTCGGTCAGTCCGTAACCCTCGAAGATCGGTACGCCGACACCGCGGAAGAAATGCCCGAGTGTGGTGCCGAGCGCTCCGCCACCGGAAATGGCCATCTGGCACTGACCGCCCATGGCCTCGCGCAGCTTGCTGAAGACAAGCCTGTCGGCCATGACCCGCTTGGCTTTCAGGAACAGGCTCGGCCCACCATGGTCGAGCGACTCGCTGTAGGCGACTGCGGTTTCCTCAGCGAACTGGAATATCGCCGCATTGAGCTTTCCACCTGCTGCCGCCTTCGCTGCTGCGGCGTCGCGTACTTTCTCGAACACGCGAGGCACGCCGAGAATCATGTGTGGCGAGTAACGGGAGAACTGGCTCGATACGGTTCCGAAATCAGACCAGTGAGACTGTGCTGCACCACCTTCGAATGCTGCAAGCGACACTGCACGCGCCAGTACGTGCGCGAGGGGCAGGAACGTGAGAATCCGGTTACCCGGCTTGGCGGCCATCTGACCGATCGGCGCTGTCAGAATTCCGCGAACCTCCGAGAGGAAGTTCCGGTGGGTGAGGATGCAACCCTTGGGCCGGCCTGTGGTGCCGGAGGTGTAGACGAGGGAAGCGAGGTCGTCGACGCGGATGCCCTCGCGGCGAGCGGTGAGTTCGGCGTCGCCGATTCCGGCGCCCGCAGCGATGAGCGCGTCCACTGCCCCGCCCTCGATCCGGTGGATCCCGCGGAGGGTGTCGGGCATACCGACGAAGAGCGCTTCGTGGGCGGCGGTCTCGACGACAGCGAGACAGGACCCGGAGTCCTCGAGGATCCAGCGGATCTGTTCGGTTGACGACGAGTCGTAGATCGGCACCGACACCGCGCCTGCCGCCCAGATCGCGTAGTCGAACAATGACCATTCGTATCGTGTGGCCGAGAGCAACGCGACACGGTCTCCGGCCTTGACGCCTTCGGCGATCAATCCCTTCGCGACACCGGCGACCTGCTCCGCGAACTGCGATGCGGTGACTGCGACCCATTCGTCACCCAGCGGGCGCGAATACATCACGCGGTGCGGAAACTCCTCCGCCTGGGTGAATACGGTGTGGACGACGGAATCGCCGTCTGCAACGGTGAACTGGGCGGGGGTCGAGTACTCACGCACTGAAATCTCCATCGTTCTGGTCGGTCGAAGGCGCGGACGGATCCACACCGGAGCGGAATCGGCGCAGCAGGTGGACGAACGTGTCGATCTCATCCTGGCCCCATCCCGTCAGTCCTGCGGTGACTTCGCCGTATCGGCGATTCACTGTGACGGCGAGCACGGAGTGCCCCTGATCCGTCAGGCTGAGCGGGTGTCCCAGCCTTGTCGGTCCGGAGTCCGCCGAGAGCCAACCCTCGTCGATGCAGTGGCGTACTTGCCTCGAGACGGTCGACCGATTGACGCCGAAAACCTCCGAGATCTCGGTGGCGCGGCAACCCGGATTGCGGGCGATGAACCCGAGCAGCGAATGCTGCGCAAGCGAGAGGGAACCGCCGTCGGCCCGCCCCTCTGCAGTCAGAAAGCGCACGAGGTGAACGAATTCGTCGTAGACCTCGGCTACCGAGGTTCGATTCGGTGAATCGGACCTCCGTTTCTGTTGCATACGGCAACTATAAGCCCGGTGTGCTCCACGCCTCAAACCAGGGCAATCCACCGCGTTCGATCAGCAGAATCGCTCGGCAGCAGCCTGCACCCGGGCATGGTGAGCACGCACCTGCGCCTCCTCGTGGTACTGCAGATTGTCGAAGTCTCGCCGCCATCCGGCCGAGCCGTCGATCATTTCCCGCACGATGTCGGCGTGCCCGGCGTGGCGGGCAGTTTCACTGTTCATGTGCACGAGGATGCGGTGCAGCGTCACGCGGCCCTGACCCCACAAGTCCACCTGCGTCACGTCACCGAGTTCGGTCATAGAGAATGTCTCCGAGGCGTGTTGCCACGAACGGCGATACAGTGCCACCAGGTACTCGCGCGACTCATCGGCAGTCGCCCACATGTCTGCGTCAGGGCCGGCAGCACCGTCCGGGGCCACCCAGCGCAACTCGACCGGGGCCGGTCGGCCGAATACCTCACCGAAGTAGCCGAATTCGCAGGTGGCCAGGTGCTTGACGAGCCCGAGAAGGTTGGTGCCGGTCGGTGTCATCGGGCGCCTCGCGTCGTACTCGGACAGGCCGTCGAGCTTCCACAGGATCAGGTCGCGCGAGGCCTGCAACTGCACGACCAGGTCGGCCGCAAACCCGTCGGTACCGCTCATGGCCCCATCGTATGCGCGATCCCCACATCACCCCGGCGCCCGACGAAAGCGAAGGACTAGCATATGCGTACCGGGGAGGCGCGAAGGAGGGACGACCGATGGGCAATGGGGGGTCCCGCGGGTTGTTCCGTTACCTGGTCGCCGACGAATCCGACGACTACGTCGCGATCATGACCTACTTCACAGACGTTCTATTCGCCGACGCGACTGCCGCCGACATCGCCGCCGCCCTCACCGCGGGTGGACATCGCATCGACCGGGACGTCGTGGATGTCCGGTGCCGGCAACTCGTCGCGTGGGGCAACCTCGGTGAAGGAGGCCGTGACACCCGCGGCGGATCGATCGGCGACTACGTCCGCGCCACCGCCCGATATCGTCCGACAGTGCTCGGCGGCCGCATACACCGCGAGGCCACCGCGCTGCTGTCGTCCCACGAAGGCGCCCGCGAAGTCACCCGAGAATCCCTCGCGCGCATCTGCGACGCACTCACGCACATCGACGCAGCGACCCACACCGGATTCGCCATCGATCCGAACACCCTCGCGGGACACGTCACCGGAGTGTTCGTTCACCACAGAGCATTCACCGACAGCGTTGCCGACTTCTACAACTACCTGGCGGAGATCTCGGGTCGACCGGATCTCTCCGACGACGACTACACCGAGCTCAAGCTCCTGCTACTCGACTACATCGACGTCATCACCTCCGATCTGAGCCGCTACGCGACCCAGGTCTGCGCGGCGGTGCAGCGCCTGCTCCCACACATCGACGACCTGCTCGCGGCGCTCCCCGATCCGGGGCTCCCCAGCGGCACCGTCTCCCGTTCCCCCGGGCGCACGCGAGACGAATGGGAACAGCTCGTGTCCTGGTACGACGAGGAAGCAGGCCCGCGTGAGCTGCGCGACGCCGCGACCACGGCACTGAACCGGCTGCTCACTCATACCCGGACCCGCACCTCCGACGCTCCCGGGTTCTCCCACCGAGCCGATCTTCTACGCCTGGCCTCGTGGTTCTCGGAGTCCTCGGACGAGCAGGCCCACCGGCTCCATGCCGCCACATTCGGAGCCTATCCGAGCCGGCACCTGCTGCTGGGCCCGGAAGAACCGGACCCGCGGATCGGAGCCGGAACATCTTGGTGGAGCGCCGATCCGGTGTCGGTGCCGGTGTCGCTGCGCGAACGTGGCGACCGCTCGCCGCGTGGCCGAAACGCCCGGATTCCCGACCCGGCCGCCGATCGAACCCTCATCGCAGCGCTGGCCGAACAGGAATCGGGCGAACTCGCCGACGCCGTCGCCGAACTACGCGCATCGGGCGACCTGCACGGCGAGCGGATCTCCACGACCGCGCGCGACGTACTCCTCGACCGGCTCGCGGCACTTCTCGCACGACACCAGGAACTCGACGGCGTGTACCGCATCGACGACCACGACCTCGGCCTCACCCTGACCGCCGAACCCGGTCGCGACACCACAGCGCACTGCCCGGACGGCGATCTCACCGTGCACGGGTTGATCCTTCGCACCTCGTCGCCACTGCTGGCGCCCGCCGATTCCGGTCACACGATCGGGGCGTGGTGAACACCGGTACCGCAGTACAGGATGCTGCAGGCCGGCGCGACGGCGCCCGCGCCTTGCTGCAGCGGCCGATCCTCACGGCCGTCCACGACCCCGACATCTTCGATCTGGTCCGCCGCCATGCAACAGCACTGCGCGCCATGTTCGCCGATCAACTGGGCTACACGCTGATCGTGGAGACGGAGTTCGCACGGCTGGTGAAGACACCGCTCGATCCCGCGGCGCCCCTGCGACCGCTCCCTCGCGCGACCGGCGGGGAGTTCGGCGCGGTCGGATACACCTATCTCGCATTGACCGCCGCCGCACTGCTCGCACCTGGTCAAGGCGACCACATTCCCATGGCGGTACTGGTCGGGCAGGTCCGAGCCGACGCCGCCGCGCAGAACATCGAGATCGCCGACGGGTTGTCGGAGCGGCGACATCTGGTGGCCGCGCTGCAGGCGTTGATGGAATGGGGTGTTGTCGGGGAAGCCGATCTCGGCGACGCCCGAAACGAGGACGAGGTGGTCCTCACCGTCTGCCGGTCACTGCTGCGGCACCTCACCGCCTTCGCCTTACACGACCTTCCCGGTCCGTCGGCAGCGATCACCGCACGACCCGAGACACCGCGGTGCCGTCTGTATCGCAGACTCGTCGAAGACCCGTTCACAGCGCGCGACGATCTCGATCCTGAAACTCTCGACGTGTTGATCCGCGAACGAGCCGAGATCGCACGTCGTCTGGACGAGGATTTCGGTCTGGTCCTCGAGGTACGCACGGAAGGCGCGCTCGCCTACGACCCGGACGGCAACCTCACCGACCTTCCCTTCCCCGGTCCGGGGACCGTGAATCAGGCTGCGCTTCTATTGATTTCGGAATTGTCCGACGTAGTCGATCCCGCACCCGGCAGCGCGGTGCACATCGACACGACCACCCTGGACAACACCTTGACCGGCCTCGTAGCCACCCACGCCCGGAGCTGGCGCGGCGAGTACGTCCGCGATGTCACCGCACTGCGCCGCGATGTCACGGCGTTGCTGGTGCGACTCGGTCTCGCGCGTGCCCTCGACGACGGAATTCTCCTCGCTGCCCCCGCTGCCCGGTATCGCCCGACCATCGCCGAAAGCCCCCGACCATGACCCATTCGTCCGACGCGCCCGTACTCGATGCCGCCACCGCCTCACCGCACCCGCACCGGTGGAAACTCTCCCGCGCGGGCATCGTCAACGTCTGGCACTACCTCGATACCGAGTTCACCCTCAGCGACGGGCGCATGATCCTGCGCGGCACCAACGGTTCCGGAAAATCACGTGCCCTCGAGATGTTGCTGCCGTTCCTGCTCGACGCCGACCGCAAACGCATGGATGCCACCGGCGCGGGCAAGGTCGATCTCGACGAACTGATGCGGATCGGAGCGGGCGGCCAGAACAACCGCATCGGCTATCTGTGGCTCGAATTGTCGCGTCCTGACGGTGTTCTCACGATCGGCGCATACGTGCGCTACAGCGCGACCGCGCATCGGAGCGAGGTGCACTTCTTCACCTCCGATACCCGGGTGGGCACCGATCTCCCGCTGGTCGACGAGCATCGGGTGCCGCTCTCGCGCGACGACCTCGCTGCCCGCATCGGTCCGGACCGGATCACGCGCAGCCCCGAGGAACACCGCGACACCGTCCGCACGCTGGTGTTCGGTCTGGACGGTGACTCCGGGCGCGATCGGTACACGGGCCTGCTGCAGCTACTGCACACCCTGCGGTCACCCGATGTCGGCAACCGAATCGACGAAGGCCGTCTGCCTCAGATCCTGTCCGACGCGCTCCCCCCGCTCAACGAGAACATGCTCGCCTCGGCGGGTGATCGTCTCGATCTGCTCGGCGAGAGTCGTGCAGCCCAGACTCGGCTGGAATCCTCGCTCACCCGAGTCCGCCAGTTCCACGCCGTCTATCGTCGTTACGCAGCCGACCTGCTGCGGGCAAGTGCGGGTGTCGCCGCACAAACCGCCGACCGGGTCGCCCGGACGCGTGCCGAACTCGACGAGGCCGAAGCCGAGGTCGCGGACCTCGACGCTCAGGTCGCCGCAGCCGACACTCGCCTGAGCGAACGACGTGACCAGCTCGCCGAACTCGATCGCGCCATCCGAGGCCTCGAATCCCATGCGCTGTTCCGCCACGCCGATGATCTGGCTCAGCGGACGCTCGCCGTCGACGCACTCGGCCGCGCCGCCGACCTGGCCATGCATCACGCTGAGCAGGCCAGAAACCGCGAGTCCCTGGAAGCCGCGCGCGCAGATACGCATCTGGCCGATCTGGACGTCACGGTCGCCGGGGCGTCCGAGATGCTCGCGGCCGCGAAGCTCCGCCTCACCACCGCGGCCGTAACGGCAGACACCCTCCCGGAGCGGATCCGCCTCGACATCCGACGACTCCAAGACCATTCCGAACCTGTCCGCACGCGGCGCGAAGCCGTCGCAGAGACCATCGTCAGACCCACGGTCGCGCAGGTGCGGCTTCTTCCGGAGGGCTGCGAAGATGCCCGCGTCGCCGCCGATCACGCGGCGGCAGCCGCGCGGCGCAGGCGCGATCAAGCATCGAGACGACTGGTCGAGGCCCGTCGCCTCGAACTCGCCGAACGTGGGGTGCGCGACGCCGAAGCCGAGGCCGAGCGCGCCGCACACGATGCCGAACGCGAGATCCTCGAACGCGATGCCGCTGCTCGTGCGCTGGACGACGCCGCTCTCGACCTCGAGCACCGATGGCGTGCATGGTTCACGTCCGAGCGCACCACTACGCTGCTGCCGCACCTCGACCAGCACGGTGCGGCGTTGATGCAGCGCCTCGTGGACGCCGTCGAATCACTCTCCGGCGACGACCCCGACCCGGCGGCTACCGACGCGGTCCTCACCGAACTCGTGGCACTCACCCGAACCGCAACACCCGGCGACCTCGGTATCACCACCGGGACAGGCACGGCCGAGTCCGGCAGCACAGCCGAGTCCCACACCGCAACCGAGAGCGTGTTGCGGTCGGCTCTGCTGGAGGAACGACAGCGTCTCGACCCCGGCTCCGAGGGCCCTGCGATGGCACCGTGGCGGAGTCTCCAGAGCGGAGTTCCGCTCTGGAGGGCCGTCGACTTCGTCGATACCCTCGGCGATGATGATCGGGCGGGTATCGAATCCGGACTGCTGGCGGCAGGGTTACTGACTGCCACCGTGGACGGTGAAGGTCGGCTACGTGCGTCGTCAGGGCAGATCCTCGTCTCGCCACGCGGCGAACCTCCGCTCCGGCCGCTATCGACAGTCCTGCAGCCCGACCCGACTTCCGAGGCGCCGGTTGAGGCGGTCGCCTCGGTTCTCTCCGCGATCGGGTTCGAGGATGCCTCGGCGTTCGCATCCGTCTCACGCGACGGCCGCTGGCACAACGGCGTACTGCGCGGACGGCACACCGCGGAGGCTCCCGGATTCATCGGTGAGGCCGCCCGGAGCAGAAACGAGGCCGCGCGCCGGACCCGGCTCGACGAGATCGACGGTGAACTGGTCCGATTGGACCTCGTCGAGCAGAGACAGTCGGTCGACAACCGTGTCGCGCCGAGACCACGCGACGAACTCGATGCTCATCTTTCCTCTGCACCCACCGCGCATGCTCTGCACCGGGCATACGCACGGTCTCGCGCACACGCCGAGCACGCACTCCGCCGTACGGAGGCCGCCGCCCGGGCCCGGGATCGGGCGGGTGCACTGCGCTCCCGGTGGGCGGCCGATCTCGAATCCCACCGGAGCGCCTGCGCCCATTTCGCGTTGCCGATCGGTGTCGCCGACCTCGACGCAGTCGTCGTGGCCTGTGCCGAGGCGGACACCGCGTGCACAACCCTGGCCCGCGGCATCGGCGACGTCCTGGCCGACTACGCAAGATTCGGCGGTTCCGCACGCGCAGTCACCGAGTCGGCAGAACTGCGCGCGCGAGCCGAGCACGAGGCCGAATCCCGATGGCACGAGTGGCACGAGCGGGCAGCGGTGATCGCCGCGCAGACTCAGGCGGTCGACATCGCGGTCGCCGACCTCGCGGAGGAATTGCGAAGTTCGGAGACGGAGCGAGCCCGGACCGACGAGAAGTGCCGCCGCACCCTTGCTCACCGCGAGCAGCTGGGCAAGGCTGTGGCAGCGGCGATGCAACAGGCCTCGGCAGCGCGGGAGCGACTCACCCGTCACCGCGAGGAACTGGAGGTGGCTGCGGGCACACTCGGGGCTCAGCTCGCCATCCCCGCCCTCTCCGCAGCAGCCGATGTCGTAGGTGGTCCGATCGCGCATCTCGACGCGCACCATGTCCGTGAGGCTGCCGATGCCTTGCTGACAGCACTGCCACGCGCCACGGACACGGGCGAGAACCGGATCCTCGCTGCGCTGCAGCGATTCGATCGGGAGATCTCCGAAGAAATCGACATCGAGCACACCGTGGAATCGGGCGCCCATGTGGTGCGCCTGTCCGGCACGGGTCCCGACACCACCCCGACGGGGGTACTCGCCCACCTCACCGCCCGAGTCGAAGAGGGTAGGGCCGCGCTGTCCCAGCGTGAACACGATGTGTTCACCGGCTTCGTGCTCGGAGGCGTTGCCGATGAGCTCCGCAGGCGGATCACGCAGGCCGAGAATCTGATTGCGGCAATGAACGAGAGCCTCGCCGACAGCAGGACCAGCCACGGCATCGGTGTCCGCATCGGGTGGCATCCGGTCCGTGAAGACGCCGACGCGGCGCGGATCACCGAACTCCTCACCGGCAGCGCCCGGTCGATCGAGGACAGTGACGATCTGATCGAGTTGCTTCGTCACCGCGTAGAGGTCTCGCACGGCACCGACCCGTCGGCCGGATACGCGGCGCATCTGTCGCGAGCACTGGACTACCGGGCGTGGCACACCATCGACGTCACCATCATCGGCCCGGAGCCCGATCAAGAGCGGCGTATTTCGAAGCGGGCGAAGATCTCCCAGGGCGAAACTCGATTCGTGTCGTACGTTGCATTGTTCGCCGCCGCAGACGGCTATCTCTCGGGACTGCCCGACACCGACCTCGCGCTGCGGATGGTGCTGCTCGACGACGCGTTCGCCAAGATCGACGAGCCGACGATCGGTGAGCTCATGGGCCTGCTGGTGCGCCAGGACATCGATTTCGTCATGACCGGGCATGCGTTGTGGGGATGTGTGCCGCAGGTACCGGCACTCGACATCTACGAAGTCCGTCGCCTCGGCGACAGTTCTGCCGTCACGACCCGTGTGCACTGGGACGGGCGCAGCAGACACGTGCGCGGGGGCGACTGACTAGGCTCGCGACGTGAGTTTCCGCCGCCTCCGCCACTCGGTCCGCGCACTTCTCGTCGACCCGGACGATCGACTTCTGCTGTGCCGTGCGCGCACGCCCGACGGGCACACCGTGTGGATCGCCCCCGGGGGTGGCATCGAGACCGGGGAGACCCCGCTCGAGGCCTTGGCGCGCGAACTCGTGGAGGAGGTCGGATTCAAGCTCTCCACCGAACCATCACACGTATGGCATTCGACGATCATCTCGCCCGATCACGTTCCCGGTTTCGACGGCGTCATCAACGACTACTTCCTGATCCGCACCGCCCCGTTCGTCCCGAGCCCCACTCTGACTGCAGACGAACTCGCGCTGGAGAACCTCACCGCGTTCCGCTGGTGGGCGCGTTCCGAGATCGCCGGATACACAGGTCCGGATCTGCTCGCACCGCGTTCGCTCGCCAGTGACTATCCGCGTCTGCTCGACAGCCCGGCACCGAATCTGCCCATCGATCTGTCCCCTCCTCGGTAGACCGCGGCCGCTATCCTCTGTGACACACACCACACAGAGGAGTCCGCATGCCCGCGTCGCACTCGTCCACGCTCGTCGGCCGCCTGGAACATTGGGCCCAGACCATCCCCGACTCTCCCGCGGTCCAGTATCTGGGCCGGGCGCACAGTTGGCGCGAGTGGTACGACCGGATACGGCATCTTGCGGGGGCACTCGCCGCGGCCGGGATCGGCGCAGGCGACACCGTCGCGTTCGTCGACAAGAACAACCTCGCCTGCGTCGAGGTGACCTACGCGGCGTCGGCGCTGGGCGCGGCCAACGCGATCCCCAATTTCCGCTTGGCCAGAGACGAGCTGACTTACATCCTCCGCGACTCGAACGCGAAGATTCTGTTCGTCGGAGCAGAGTTCGCCGAGATGATCGCGTCGATCCGAGACCGGCTCGGTACGGTGACGCACGTGATCGTCGTCGGTGGCGACGGTGACGAGTTCGAGTCGTTTCTCGGATCCGGCGACCCGGTACGGCCCCTGCCGGACGTCGAGCCCGATACGACGGCGCTCCTGCTGTACAGCTCCGGAACCACCGGACGCCCGAAGGGAGTTCAGCTGACCCACCACAACCTCACCGCGCACGCGGAGGCCATGCTGTCGATACTCCCTTTCCACGACCAGGACTGCCTGCTCGTGGCGATGCCACTGTTCCACGTCGGAGGTACCTGCTACGCGATCATCGGAATCCACGACGGCCGACGGTGCATCTTCACCCGCGAAGCGGACGCACAGTCGCTGTTCGGCGGGATTGCGGCAGGCGCGAATGTCGCATTTCTCGTGCCTCCCGTGATCTCTGGCGTCCTCGCGGCAGGTGAACAGGCAATCGCCGCACTGTCTCGACTGAAGCGCATCACCTACGGCGCAGCTCCGATGCCGCTGCCTTTGTTGCGCGCGGCTCTGGCCGCATGGCCTGATTCCGAATTCGTGCAGGTGTACGGGATGACCGAACTCGCCGGGGTCATCACCGCACTGATGCCGGAAGTCCACCGCGACCCCTCGCAGGAGCGGCGGATGGCGTCGGCGGGAACCCCGATACCGGGCATCGAGATGCGTATCGTCGATCCGGTCGGAGAGGCCGACCTTCCAGTGGGTGGCGTCGGCGAGTTGTGGTGGAGGTCGGCGCAGACGACACCGGGGTATCTGGGTCGGCCGGACGCGACCGCCGAGGCGATCGTCGAGGGCGGTTGGCTGCGCAGCGGCGACATGGGCCGCGTCGACGAAGGCGGGTTCGTGTTCATCGAGGACAGGCTCAAGGACATGATCATCACAGGCGGCGAGAACGTCTATTGCCCGGAGGTCGAGCGCGTACTGATCGAGCATCCGGCAGTCGCGGAGGTCGCGGTGATCGGAGTGCCCGACGAGAAGTGGGGTGAAGCGGTCAAGGCCGTGGTGGTCCTCACCCCCGACGGGTCGGTCGGCGAGGACGAACTGATCGAGTACGCACGCACAGAACTCGCAAAGTTCAAGTGCCCGAGCAGCATAGACATCGCCGGTCACCTCCCCCGCAATCCCACGGGGAAGATCCTCAAACGGGCGCTACGCGAGCCCTACTGGGACGGACACGAACGAAGCATCTGAGACCGGGGTCGGGGCCGGGGCGACCGGCCCCGACCCCGGCCTCAGGGTCTATCCGCTCTACGGGTTTGTCAGCCGACCCGACGCAGCAATGCGGCGAGGGCCTGGCCACCGCCGATGCACATCGTGACGATGCCCAGTTCGAGGTCGCGGCGGACCAGGTCCTTGGCGGCACGGACGGTCAGGATTGCGCCGGTGGCGCCGACCGGGTGGCCGAGCGCGATTGCTCCGCCGTACGGATTGGTCTTGGCGGGGTCGAGCTTCGCATCGCGGATCACGGCGATCGCCTGCGAGGCGAAGGCCTCGTTCAGTTCGATCGTGTCGATGTCGGACGGAGTCGTGCCGGTCTGCTCGAACAGCTTCGCAAGCGCGTGTGTGGGGGCGTAGCCCATCAGGGACGGATCCATCGCTGCGACGGCGACCGAATCGATCACCACGGAGCCTGTGAGGCCACGTTCCTGCGCTACCGACTGTTTTGCCAGCACCACGGCGGCGGCACCGTCGTTGATGCCCGACGCGTTGCCTGCGGTCACCGTGCCGTCCTTGATGAACGCCGACCGCAACTTACCGAGCCCTTCGAGGGTGGTCTCCGGCTTGGGATGCTCGTCGGTGGTCACGGTGACCGGCTTGCGTCCACCGACCTCGACAGGGGTGACCTCTTCGGCGAAGGCGGCCTTGGCCGCGGCACTGTCTGCGCGTCGCTGCGATTCGAGGGCGAACTCGTCCTGTTGCTCGCGGGTGACGTTGTATTCGCGGGCTACGTTCTCGGCCGTGACACCCATGTGCTTGCCGCTGAACGGGTCGGTGAGCATACCGGTGGTGCCGTCGACGAGCTCGCGGTTGCCGAGCTTGTAACCGCTGCGGGCGCCGAAATCGTAGAACGGCATCCGCGACATGTTCTCGTCGCCACCTGCGACGGTGATGTCGGCGCCGCCCCAGTGCATCTGCTGTGCAGCCGACCAGATGGCCTGCAGTCCGGAACCGCACAGGCGGTTGACGGTGAATGCGGGGGTCGAGATCGGCAGGTCCGCCGCGAGGGCGACTCGGCGCGCGTTGTATGCGTCGCCACCGACCTGCCCGATGCAGCCCATGACCACTTCGTCGATGTCGCTGCCTGCCACACCGGAACGCTCGAGCGCTGCTCGGACGGCAACCGCGCCGAGTTCGTGGGCGGGGACATCTTTGAACGCGCCGCCGAAGCTTCCCACTGGGGTACGTGCGCCGTCGACGATGACGATCGGGTCCGGAGTGGTCATATCTGAAATCCAATCTGGTCGAACACTCTCGTGTTGGGCTGCCGTGCTGCACACCCCGAACGCAGGCTACGGCACTCGGTGCCGCAGACTCCATTACGCAATCTACTCTCAACCCCGACTATATGGAAGTGTCGCTCTCGATTCCAGAGAATCCCACTTTCATTCGCCGGGCCGGTCAGGGACGCGAAGGTCGGCTCGCCGGAACCTCTCGACCGCCCGCGGGGTACCGAGTTCGCTCCGCGCGGCAGGGTGACACGTGTAGAACTCGAGCATCCTGTGAAGCAGCACCGCGTCGACCGCGTAGCGCCGCGAGTCGATCTCTATGCGCGGCGTCTCCGGGAACCTGTCCAGCCGGAACAGCGCACTGGTGCGGCGACGTGCCCACGCCGCGGTCGTCGTTCCCTCGACCCACGTTTCCGGGTATCCGAAATCCAGTGCCTGTACGCCGGCCACCGACATCCACGGCAGATACGACTCGAACGACCATCCGCGCTGACGAATGCCGTCGGCGCTGAGCACGAGCGCCCCCACCGCCAGGCGACCGAGCGCCACCTCGATCACGAAGGCCACGCACGGCACGCCCAGCAACGCCAGGACCAGACTCACCCAAGGGATGCCGTTGTTGAACAGGAACACCTCGACGGCGGCCCCCACGGCGAGCGCTGCCGCGCAGCCCACCATCGAAACGAGAGCAACGAAGACCGACATCCGTGAGCGCACTTCGGTCCCCGCGCCGAGACCACCCCGGCGTAGAGTCCGCACCCCCGGGGCACCGCGCCTCGGCCACCAGAGCACACATCCGAAGGCCGCAGTGAGCAGCATCAGCGCGGAAAGGATCAGGAAGAATCTGGACTCGGGCCCGAAGCCGGAGCCCGCGGACGACAGTCCACCGACGAAGGCGAGGACACTGACCACGGCTGCCACCACGATCGAGATCGCGGCCCGGACATTCCACCGCGGCCGCCCCCACTCACCCGGACGCACCAGGCCGTTCGCGTACTCCTGACGTTCCCCCGAGCCCTGCCCGTTCCGAAGAATCGGCCGTTGCATAGGTACTCCCTTCCGGAGCACCGGAGGCCCCGACGCCTCCGGTGAATGCCGGTCGCGGCCCGACGCTACCGCACCCGACCCCACCGACGAGTACCCCGTCAGGTGCTCAGCACAAAGTCTTTGCACACGCCAGTGTGACGATTACCATACTCACCGGTCAGATGGCGTATTTATCCTGTTCACAGTGCCTTTGAGGGGGGTTGATTCGGTCGTGGCTGCAGAGCCGGAGAATTTTCATGTACAGATGAGTAACACCCTCGCCGACGAACACGACACAATCTGTGACGATTCAGACGAGACCGGAGGAATCTGCATGACCATCCAGCTTGATTCGCCTGGCATCGAGCGCGCCGAAGCAGCATCGTCGGCCAACGATACGGACCTGGGGAGCCTTTTCGACCAGATCCGCGACCTCGACGCCCATATCCTCGAGGCGGTCAAGCGGCGCTCCGAATTGTCCCAGCAGATCGGCGCCGCAGCGAAAGAATCGGGCGAGACCCGCGAAGCACAGTCCAACGAGATGAGCGTGCTCGACCGGTTCGCCGAACTCGGCAACGACGGCAAGACCCTCGCCATGACCCTGCTTCGCCTGGGACGTACGCGCCGGTCCTGACCACACTCTCCCGAGCGAGGCCCCCGCACCGATGGTGCGGGGGCCTCGTGCGTAGATGCGCGTCCCATCGGCCGACCACGACTATCCGACGACCGCCCGAGACTCGTCCAGTTCGAACTCGGCGAGCGCCCGGCCGGCCAGCGCCGCAACACGCGCGGGGGGAAGTCCGTCATATGCGCTCAGCACTATCGTGACCTGCTCGAGCGGGGACAGCGCTCCGAACAGCACCGTGTCGTCGACACCGAGATCCGGATGAGGCGGACCGCAGTGAGGCCGCTTCGCCTGCAGCAGATACCCGAACCAGTACAGGACGTAGGCGCACAATTCGGGCCCCACAGGCTCACGCCATGTCGCCGCGGCACGAGCGACCGCCCGATCGAGCAGTGCGGTGTCCACGTCATGACTGCCTGCCAGGAGTCGTGCGCAAGGCGCAAGATCCGGAAGCCGGGCCTCGAGGACACTGCGCAGTGGCGGTTCGGCACCACGACGACTGGGCGGCGAGTTCCCGTCCGGAACGCCGCCGTGGCCGAACCCGCCGACTCCGTCACCTGCATTCGCCGACCAATACATAGCCGCGCTTCTTCCTGTGCCGTTGTACTGTGCGCCGCGATCGATCACATGTTTCGAGCTGCGATTCGTCGCCCACTTCGACTATCGTCCGAAACGTGTCGAACGTCACACACCGTCGGAATCGGCGTGTCGCGGTGCACGGCACGCGGTGCCGATCAGCGCAGGATGGTCTTGATCTCCAGGAACTCCTCCAGCCCGAAGACGCCGGCCTCACGGCCGATGCCCGACTGCTTGTACCCGCCGAACGGAGCGTCGGTGTTGAACGCGCCGCCGTTGATGTAGACCTGGCCTGTGCGGATGCGGCGTGCAACGGACTCGGCACGCGCAGGGTCTCCCGACCACACACCACCCGACAGTCCGTACTCACTGTTGTTGGCGATGCGCACAGCGTCGTCGTCGTCCTTGTAACCCATGATCGACAACACCGGTCCGAAGATTTCTTCCTTGGCGATGGTCATGTCCTCGGTGACATTGCTGAAGACCGTGGGACCGACGAAGTAGCCCGTGGAGAAGCCGTGCTCGCGCCCGTCGAGGGTCAGTTCGGCGCCCTCTGCCACACCCTTGTCGATGTAGGACAGCACCCGTTTCTGTTGCGTACCGCTCACGAGCGGTCCGAGCTTCGAATCGGGCTCGGACGGGATCCCGACGGTGTAGGCCTTCGCCACCTCGGCGGCGATCGCGGCAGCCTCGGGCAGTCGATCAGCGGGCACGAGCATCCGAGTGAGCGCCGTGCAGGTCTGTCCGGAGTTGAGGAAGCACTTGCCTACGCCCTCGGTGACAGCGGCGGCGAGGTCGGCATCGTCGAGAATGAGGTTCGCCGATTTACCGCCGAGTTCGAGCGCCACCTTCTTCACGGTCTCGGCGGCAACCACCGCGACCCGCTTACCCGCGCGCGTCGACCCGGTGAACGACACCATGTCGACGTCGGGATGCGCGGCGATGGCCTCTCCCACGACAGGGCCGTAGCCGCTGACGACGTTGAATACGCCCGGGGGCAAGCCCGCTTCGTCGACGATGTCCGCAAGCGCGTAGGTGATCAGCGGCGCCACTTCGGTGGGCTTGAGGACCACAGTGCATCCGGCTGCCAGCGCCGCGAATACCTTGAGGACCACCTGATGTAGCGGGTAGTTCCATGGGGTGATCGCACCGACGACCCCGATCGGTTCACGCACCACGAGGGCGTTGCCGATCTCCTGGTCGTCGAAATCGTAGGTGCCTGCCAATGCGGCATATGCGGCGATGTTCTTGAGCGGCATGCCGATCTGCACCGGCTTCGCCAGACTCAGCGGCATCCCCATATCCTGAGACACGGTCGCGGTCAGTGCATCGACACGCTCGTTGGCGAGGGACGAGATCTTCTCCAGGTAGGCCGCGCGCGCAGTCCCGCTCAACGACGACCATGCCGGGAATGCCCCGCGGGCAGCTGCCACCGCACGGTCGACGTCGGAGGCCACTCCTTCCGCAACCTTCGCGATGACCTCTTCGGTGGTGGGATCGACGACCTCGATGTGTCCGGCGCCGTCGGATTCGACCCATTGCCCACCGATGTAGATCTTGGTCCGGTCGAGAACTCCACTCATCTGCAACACCCCTGCTCTTCTTCGATACCTGCACGTACGGATCGGACGACGATCGCAGCGTATCCGACCTCTGTGACCTGCGGCACTCACGTGGATGCCACCCTGCCTGTGACGCACGACGCGGACCCACGGCCGTAACCTGTGCGCTACACTCGACAACGCTGCTCGCGCGCTCCACCGTCGCAACGCTCGGCGCATTCGGACAAAGACGTCTGTTTCCTGATCTTTGGTCACCGTCGCAGGCACCGGTCTACCCTTGGCGCTTTCCGTGCGTATACACACGCGCCCTCCGCCGCCGCCGTCGGTCGACTTCGAATCGCCGAGGAGGCTGGCCCGTTGACGCATGACGCCGACACCGGATTATACGACCGCGCGCTCGACAAGAGCAGCTGTGGAGTTGGATTCATCACCCGCAAGGACGGTGTCCAGACCCACGAGATTCTCGTCCGCGCCCACGAAGCGCTGTGCGTGGTTCCCCACCGCGGCGGCATGTCGGCCGAGGGTGTCGGCGACGGCGCAGGCGTCAACGTCGATCTGTCCGTCGATCTCTTCTCGGCTGTCACCGGACATCCCTTGCGCGCGAATGAATTCGGTGTCGGCAATTTCTTCATGCCCGTCGGCGGATCCGCCCGCGACGCGGAGGCCTTGATCACCGGCGCACTCACCGCCGCCGGCATCGATGTCCTCACCATCCGTGATGTTCCGGTAGACCACTCGGTGCTTCGTCCGGCGGCCGCAGCACACCAGCTGCCGATCCAGCAGTGGATCTTCCGCCGACCCGAGAGCTGCTCGTCGGCAGAAGAATTCGATTCGATGCTGCACGAGGTCCTGCTTGCAATCGAATCGCGCGCCTACATCGATCCCGAATCGGCAGGCCTCTATCCGCTGTCGCTGAGCGCGCGAACACAGGTACTCAAGGGACGCTTGAACTCTCACGAAGTCATCCCCTACTTCCGCGACCTCGTCGACCCACGACATGCGGTGCACACCCTGTTCTTCCATACCCGCTTCTCGACAAATACCGACCCGCATCCGACGATGGCGCAGCCGTTCCGGCTGATGGCCCACAACGGTGAACTCAACACCGACCGGAAGAACCGCCTGTTCGAAGGTGCCCAGGCGCGAGCCGCCGGACGCGACATCATCCGCCCGCCCGGGCAATCAGACAGCTGCCGCTTCGACCAGACGCTTGCGGCACGCATCGCATCCGGCGACCTGGATCTCGTCACCGCTGTCGTGCAGATGGTGCCGCCCGCGTGGGAGAACGATACGACCGTGTCGCCGCAGGTCCGCGCAATGCTCGAGTTCTTCTCGCTATACGAGGAGAAGAACGACGGGCCCGCCGCACTCATCTTCGGCAACGGGACCGTCGTGGGCGCGCGACTCGATCGGCTCGGCCTGCGCCCCTTACGGACCGTCGAAACCGACGACTACCTCGCAGTCACCTCCGAAGCAGGGCAGTTCGACTTCGAACCCGAAACGGTCACTCGTCGCGGTCGTATCGAAGCCGGCGGCATGCTGTACTTCGACCACCGCACCGGCCGGTCGTACGGAACCGACGAGGCACTCGAAATCCTTTCTTCCCAGCGGGATTATGCGGCACTGGTCGACGAAGCCCGCCGCAACCTCGATGCACTGCCGGAGGTCCCGGCCGAGAAGGCCGGTTCACCGCTGCGCTACAACGGCAACCTCGAACGCCACCAGCGCTACGTGTCCTACTCACTCAACCAGGAATCGTTCCGGTTCATGCTCGACCCCATGCTCGCGGCGGGTCAGGAACGGATCTCGGCGATGGGCTACGGCAACGCGATCAATGCCCTGTCCGACCAGGAGGGTGGTGTCGCCAAATACTTCTCCCAGCGATTCGCCCAGGTCACCAACCCGTCGCTCGATTCCATCCGCGAAGCCGACGGGATGACGCTGCGGGTCGCACTCGGCGCACGCCCCGGTAGCGGCGCGCCGTCGGCAGCCCAGATCGTGGTGCCCACCCCGATCCTCACTCACCTCGACATGCTCCGGATCCGCGAGCAGTCCGAGACACCGGTGCAGCGCTTCGAGATGCTGTACTCCCCGGTGTTCGACGACACCGAAGCGAACTCGGAAGCGCTCGCCGCCGCCATCGACGGTGTCGCCGACCGTATCACCGAGTTCGCGCGCATTACAGGCGGTATCGCGGTCCTGACCGACCGTCACGTGTCGGCCGACCGTACGCCGCTGCCGATGATCCTCACGATCGCGGCCGTGAACCAGCGACTCATCGACGACGGTGTGCGTCTTCGGGTATCCGTGATCGTCGAGTCCGGTCAGCTGTTCTCGTCGCACCATATCGCCGCGACCCTCGGCTTCGGTGCCGCTTCCGTCTACCCGCTGACAGTGCAGATGCGTGCCGAAGAGAAGTTCAGCGACGATGCCGACGCAGCGTTCCTGAAGTTCCGCAAAGCCGCAGAGAAGTCGCTCATGAAGACGATGGGTCGCATGGGGCTGTGCACCGTCGAGTCGTACATCGGCGGCGAGTTCTTCGAGCCGAGCTACCTCGACACCGACGACGAGGTGCTGAGCCGGTGGTTCCCGAACGTCAGGACCCCGGTCGGCGGCGTGGGATTCGACACCATCGCACAAGCCGCCGCCGACTGGCACCGGCACGCCCTCGGTGTGCAGGGCGAGACCGACGTGCCACTCCTCGGACTGTTCAAAGAGCGCGCCGACGGCGCCGGTCACTCGTTCGGCACCACCGCGGTGCGCGGATTCGTCGACATGACCGAGGAAGCGGTCACCTTGCCGGTCGAGCAGGCAGGTGAAGCCGATCTGACCGATGCACTGCGCCTGCTACCGCTGCACCGTCTGTCCGACGCACACGGCCTCGACGACGACGCCTACCGCTACGGCGGGTTCCGCGCGCTCACTCCCGCCGAGATCGACGCATTCGACATCACCCCCGGTTACCGCGCCTTCGCACGCACGATCGCCGACGAACGCATGCACCGCCCCGCCGCATTGCGCGACGTGCTCACACTCCCCGCCGACATCACCTATATCACCGGCGCCGACGACTTCCAGCGCGAGATGGGTCGCTTCGCGCGGTACGGCAACAACTCGATGCTCGTGCGCGGGCTTTCCGCGTCCCGCGTCGGCGACAACGAGTTCGTGCTGCGCCTGACCGGACCGCTCTCCGACGACCACACCCGCCCCGAAGCTCTCGCGCAGTCGCTCGTCGCACGGTTCGGCGACACGATCATCGAATACCGCTGCTACGGAGACACACTCACCGTGCAGGCACTCGGGCAGGCCGCCGACTACCTCGGGCAGATCCGGCAGGCGCCGCAGAGCCTGCGGCTCGACCGGATCCAGCCGGCCCACGAGATCACCCGCACCCTCGCGTCCGGCGCAATGAGCCATGGCGCTCTCAACTCGAACGCTCACGAAGCAGTCGCACACGGCACCAACATGGTCGGCGGCATGTCGAACTGTGGTGAGGGCGGCGAACATATTTCCCGCTACGGGACCATCCGCGGCTCGCGGATCAAGCAGTTCGCCTCGGGCCGTTTCGGAGTATGGGCCGGGTACCTGGCCGATCCGATGCTCGAAGAGATCGAGATCAAGATCGCGCAGGGCGCCAAGCCGGGCGAGGGCGGTCAGCTTCCCGCGAAGAAGGTGACTGTCGAGATCGCCGCGGCGCGCGGCGCGACCCCGGGCGTCGAGCTGGTCTCGCCTCCCCCGCACCACGACACCTACTCGATCGAAGACCTCGCTCAGCTCATCCACGATGCCAAAGCGGCCCGCGTCCGGGTGATCGTCAAGCTCGTGTCCTCCGAAGGCATCGGCACCATTGCCGTCGGTGTCGCCAAGGCCGGCGCCGACGTCATCAACGTAGCCGGTAACACCGGTGGCACGGGTGCGGCCTCGGTGACCTCACTCAAGTATGCCGGCCGATCCGCCGAGATCGGTGTCGCCGAGGTACACCAGGCACTGTGCGCGAACGGATTGCGCGACAAGGTGATCCTGCGGTGCTCCGGCGCCCACCAGACCGCCTCCGACGTCCTGACCTCCGCGTTGCTCGGAGCCGACAGCTTCGAGTTCGGCACCACCGCGCTGATGATGCTCGGGTGCGTCATGGCGAAGAACTGCAACGTCAAATGTCCCGCGGGCCTGACCACCAATCCCGAGATGTTCAACGGCGATCCTCGGGCGATGGCGCAGTACCTGCTCAACATCGCGCACGAGACCCGAGAGTTGCTCGCGCGTTTGGGTCTGCCGTCGCTCCGCGACGCGCGCGGCCGCTCCGATCTGCTGCACCTGCTCGATCACCCGTCGAGCGTCGGTGAACTGGACCTGCGCGCCATGCTCGCAGTGGTGCCCGAGGTCCACATCGACAACCCGGTGTACCTGGAGAAGGACTACTCGCTCGACGACGAGTGGATCGCCGCCGTCAGCGGTGCGCTCGAACACAACGCGCTCACGGTGGCGCTCGGCAACGGCGTTCGCCTGACCAACAACAACAAGAGCGTCGGCGCGCAACTCGCGATCGACATCGAGCGTCTGCTCAACCACGAACAGTTCGGCGACGTGCCGTCTGCGCTCACCGACGAGCGTGGACGCCGATGGCTGCGCGACGGCACCGTCACGATCACCACCACCGGCTCTGCGGGCCTGTCGTTCGGGGCGTTCTGCAACGACGGCATGGTGCTCCGCCACACCGGCACTGCCAACGATGGTGTCGGCAAGGGCCAGTGCGGTGGGCAGATCGCGATCTCCTCGCCCGGAGGCGGCACGAACGACCGCGGGGGCAATGTACTGATCGGCAATTTCGCGCTGTTCGGAGCCACCGGCGGTCGCTTGTTCGTCCAAGGCGAGGCCGGTGACCGCTTCGCTGTCCGCAACTCCGGGGCGACCGCCGTCGTCGAAGGTGTCGGCGACTTCGCCTGTGAGTACATGACCAACGGTGCTGTGCTCAACATCGGCGGGTTCGGCAAGGGCGTCGGCAATGGCATGTCGGGCGGGTTCGTCTACCAGTACGACCCTGAAGGCCTGCTCGATGGCAAGGCCAGCGCCGATTCGATCGTGCTCGGCGCGATCACCGGCGACGACCCACAGGCCGCGATCCACAATACGACCGTGCTGCGGCTTCTGCACATGCACGTCGAGGCCACCGGGTCCGAGAAGGCCAGGTTCCTGATCGACAACTGGCAGGTCGAGCAGCAGCACTTTGCATACGGTATGCCCCGGGCGCTACTGCAGTACCAGGACTTCGACGAGATCCTCTCCGCCTCGACCCGCAAGGAACTCGCGGGCGAGGTCGCGGCAGCACTCGTCGCGCACCAAGTGCGCAAGTTCAAACAGAGCTACCGCTCCGGAGATCCCGTCGTGGGTGGTGTGACACCGGATGGCACCGATACCGAAGCGATGTACGCGCTGCTCAACAACTACACGGTGCTTGCCGCCGCGCAGGCGATGGCACTGCAGAAGGTGCCGGGCGCAGCCGGAGCCGACGACCCCGCGGTCCGGAAAGCTGCACGAAACTTGCTGCTCACCGAGGACTTCTTCCTCATCAGCAAGCTCGAACGCTATGCGCTGGAGGCAATCTCGGGCCATACCGATCTACAGCTGGCCGCACTCGTCGCCGACAAGCGTCTCGCCGACTACAAGCAGGCGCTCGCACTGCGCAACGTCCGGTCGGTCGATGCGCCGGGCACCTACGGGTGGATCCTGTGGCAGAGCCGCAAGAATCTGAACATCGCCGGTGATCTGCCCGGCTACGAGGAACTGTTCGCCCGCCACGCGGTGCCCGGTCTCGTCGCCCCGACCCTCGGAGTTCCCGCATGACCGCGCCATTCATTCCCGCGGACGCACCCTTCACCACCGACCAGCGCTCGTGGCTGGCCGGCTTCCTCGCGGGCATGCAGACCCGACTGTTCTCCGGTGGTCCCGCCGACGACGCCGGGATCACCGGCTCGGCCCCCGCCCTGCACGTGCTGTACGGGTCACAGACCGGCAATGCCGAATCCGTTGCCGACGATGCCGCTGCCACGGCCCGCACGCACGGGTTCGTGCCCGTCGTCTCTGCTCTCGACGACGTCGACATCGTCGCGTTCGCGGAGCTTCGCCGAGTCCTGATCGTCACGTCCACCTACGGCGAAGGCGAGATGCCCGACAACGCCGAACTGTTCTGGGATTCGCTGTCGGCCGAATCCGCGCCGCGACTCGACGGTATGGACTTCGCGGTATTCGCTCTGGGCGACACCGGGTACGACGGGTTCTGCCAGGCAGGCAAGCTGATCGACATGCGGCTGGAGCAACTCGGAGCCACGCGCATCGTGCCGCGAGTCGACTGCGACGTCGAGTTCGAGGACGTTGCCGCAGTCTGGATCGCCGAGACTCTGCCCCTCGTCGCGGCCGTCGAAGGCATCAACGGTGACGGGGGCGCCACTGCTTCGGCAGAGCCCGCACCGGCACGAGCGAAGGCACAGTGGACGCGGAAGAATCCTTTTCCGGCCACACTCACCGTCAACCGTTTGCTCACGGGTGAAGGCTCCGCGAAAGAGATCCGGCACTTCGAGTTCGCACTTGCCGACTCCGGGATCGAGTACGAGGCAGGCGACGCACTGAATGTGGTTCCGGTCAACGACGCCGGACTCGTGCAATCGTTGGTCGACGCGCTCGGGCTCGATGGTGCGACGATCCCCGAAGGTCACGACGAGAGCCTCGAGCATCTTCTGATGTACCGGTACGAGATCACAGCGCCGAACGTCGATCTCCTCGAAGCGGTCGAAGAACGCACGGGCAACGAGGAACTCACCTACGTGCTTCGCCACGGCGACAAGGCGGCGCTCGACGAATGGCTCTGGGGCCGAGATATTCTCGATGTTCTGTCACTGAAACCCGCTCCTGCTTTCTCATCGGAAGAGCTTCTCTCGGTCCTCAAACCGCTGCAGCACCGCGCCTATTCGATCTCGTCGAGTCCCCACAGCGCCGACGGATCGGTACACCTGACGGTCGCTGCCGTGCGATACGGCACCGACGAGCGTGAACGTCGCGGCGTGTGCTCGACGTTCCTGTCCGACCGCGCCGGCGAGAAACCGGTCGGGATCTTCGTGACGAAGAACAAGTCGTTCCGTGTTCCGTCCGACGACACCGCACCGATGATCATGGTCGGGCCTGGTACCGGCATCGCCCCGTTCCGCGGATTCCTGCAGGAACGCCGTGCCCGCGGTGCGACAGGGAAGAACTGGCTGCTGTTCGGTGACCAAAGGCGCAGCTGCGACTACATCTACGAGGACGAACTCGCGGATTTCGTCGCGTCCGGGCTGCTCACCCGCCTCGACCTGGCATTCTCCCGCGATCAGGCCCGGAAGATCTACGTCCAGACCCGGATGAAGGAGCACGGCGCCGAACTGTTCACGTGGCTCGAGGAGGGCGGCCACTTCTACATCTGCGGTGACGCATCGCGGATGGCGAAGGATGTCGACGTCGCACTCCACGAGGTCGTTGCCGAACACGGCAGCATGAGTGCAGAACAGGCTGCCGAGTACATCACTGCACTCAAGCGCGAGAAGCGATACGTACGCGACGTCTACTGACACGCATCATGGCCGAATGTCACCTTCATCCACTCGAAGTGCACGAAGGTGACATTCGGCCATTTCGCCTCGGCAGATCAGCAGCCGGGCACTGCGCTGCCGTCGCCCTGGATGGCGAGCAGCGTGCAGAACGTCACGGCGGACACCTTCCACTGACCGTCTTCGAGAAGCGCCTCACCGGACTGGTCGGGTAGGACAGGTGCGCCGTTCATCAACAGAGTCCAGGAGACCGTCGCGGCGTCGTCCCCCGCGCTCGCGACACCTTCGACCGTTGCGGTGGTCGCGGTGGCCTGCGGATCTGCTGCCATCCCCTGCAGCGCGGGGAGGAACTCGTCACCGTTCTCGACGAGGCCCGCGCGTGTCTCCGGCGGTGTCGTTCCGTCGAAGAATGCGACCCAGGCATCGGTGACGGCCTGGGTCGTCTCCGCGTCGGCAGCTGCCCCAGCGGCTCCCGTGGTCTCCTCGGCGTCGGTGGTCTCCTCGGCCTCGGTCGTCGCGGTGGCAACCGTGGTGTCGTCGGTGCCATCCGACGAATCATCGCTGCTGCACGCGGCAACTCCGGCGAAGGCAACAGCGGCGATTCCGGCAACCGCCAATGCCCGGCGGATGGAAAGTGTGCGCACTAGGTGTTCCTTTCGAAGAGTGGACCCTCGTCCACGTGGATGGTGCAGGTGAGTCACGGTGCGGCGGGGTCCGCAGGAAGTCGCTCACTGAGCCGGGCGAATTCGTACGACTGGCGAGCCAGCCAGAACCTCAGGAATCCTGTGATCGAATACCTCAGGAAGACCGCGGATCCCACGACGCCGACGCCGATACCGAGCAACGCGATGATGATGGCGTCGCGCTGAACGAGCGCGTCGGAGGTGTTGTGCGACATGAGGTATGCCACGATCGTCAGTACCGGACCGAGAATCATCAGCGCGACACCGAGTTTCAACCACAGCCCGGACCGGCCGGCAGCGGGATCGGGGATCTTCAGTTCGGTCAGCTCGCGTGCGAACTTGTCGGCACGTGTTTCCGTGGCGGTCATGATGCACTTCCTAGGTAGAGGGACGCGAGCTCGTCGCCGAGTTCGTCCGGTGGACCTTCGATCTGAATTTCGCCACGGACGAGCACCGCGGCGTGGTCGGCGGTATGCAGCACCGCCGTGGCGAACTGTTCGACCACCAAGACCGCGACCCCCTGCCGCGCGGCCTCGGCGACGTGCTCGTACAGTTCGGCCACGATCCGCGGCGCCAGCCCCATCGACAGTTCATCGAGCATGAGTACTGCCGGATCGGTGGCCAGCCCGCGTGCCAGCGCGAGCATCTGCTGTTCGCCGCCGGACATCGTTCCCGCCGTCTGGGATACGCGCTTCCCGAGGATCGGGAATCGCGTGTAGGCAACCTCCTCGATCTCCTCGATCGAGCGGCCCGTGAACGTCATCATCACGAGGTTCTCGCGGACGGTGAGGTTGGGAAAGACTCCGCGCCCCTCGGGAATCAGGCAAACGCCGATCCGGGCGAGTTCGCGCGGCGAGACACCTGTCATGTCCCGGCCACCGAGCAGCAACTGGCCCGAACTGACGGGATGGGCGCCACACGCCACGCGCAGGGTCGTGGTCTTGCCCGCACCGTTGGGGCCGAGCAGCGCCACGATCTGCCCTGGCATCACGTTCACGTTCACGCTGCGCAGCACAGTGATCTTCCCGTAGGCGGCGGAGACGTCGCGCAGTTCGAGAATGGGGTTCATGTCGCTCCCAGGTACGCGGTGATGACTCGTTCGTCGCTACGAACCTCGTCGGGTGTGCCGACGCTGATGATCTTTCCGAGGTCGAGCACGTGGACGGTGTCGCACACCTCCATCACCAGTTCCATATCGTGTTCGACCAGGAGCACCGCTACGCCGTCGTCGGCGACCGTGCGCAGCAGTGCAGAGAAGCGTTCGGTTTCTTCCCGGTCCTGGCCGGCGGCTGGTTCGTCGAGGAGAAGAACGCTGGGCTTCGCTGCCAGGGCCCGTCCCACCTCGACGAGACGTCCCATGCCGGTGGACAGCGCATCCGCGGTCGTACCGGCGATACTGCGCAGATCGAGACGGTCGAGTAGTCCGTCGACGACCGTGGACGCCATCTTCCGGTCGGGACCCATCTCGGCTGCAACGAGGAGGTTGTCTCGGACACTGAGCCGCCCGAACAGTTCGAGTCGTTGGAAGGTCCGGGACATCCCCAGCCGTGCGCGACGGGCAGGCCCGAGCCTGGTGATCTCGCGGCCGCCGAGAGCAACACTGCCGTTCACAGGCTTGCGCAGCCCTGAAATCACATCGAACAGCGTGCTTTTTCCCGCTCCGTTGGGGCCTATCAGTCCGGTGACATGCCCGGGCTCGGCCCGCAGGCCCACACCGTCGAGAGCTCTGCGTCCCCCGAATGCCACCGTGACGTTCTCAACCTCGAGTTGCGATGGCACGATCGAGCACCTCCTCGTCGTTCTCGTCCCACGGGCGTTGCAGTCCCCACCACTCGACGGGTATCTCCCGCTCCGAACCCGTCCGGGGGACTCGACTCGCACCCCACCCGAACGCGGCCGCTGCTCCGATCGCGATGCCGAGGACGAGCACGTACCCGTTGATCAGGTCTGCGAGCCGCAGCATCCACAGCGCAACGACGACCACCGCGAGCAAACCCATCGCGAGCGGGTTGCGCAATGCACTGTCGAATCGTTCCCGCAGGGAGGGCACGACACCGTCGTCGACCGAGCCGGATCCGTATGCGAGTCCGGCCAGTGCCGGGAGGGTCTGAACGAAATTCTGTGTCGCGGGTATCAGTGCGACCAGTGCGTTCATCGGTCCGGCAATCATCGCGCCGGTGAACAGGCCGTTGCCGACGACACCGAGACCACCCACCACCGCGATCAGGAAGATGCCGAGACCCGCCACGAAGTTGAACTGTTCGGGTGCCACCGCTTGCAGTTGCATCCCGTACAGCGCCCCGCCGAGACCCGCGATCGCAGCCGAGATCGCGAACACCGATGTCTTCATCAGAAGCAGGCTTCCACCGAAGGTCGCGTACGCGGTTTCGCTGTCGCGCAACGCAATCAGTCGGCGCCCCAGTTTTCCCCGTCGAACAGCTGCAACGAAGGCGGTCACCAGTGCCAGGCATACTGCCGCGAACACCGTCAGCTCTGCTGTGCTGTCGAGATGGAATCCGAACAGGCTGGGTCCGACCAGGTTCGCGGATCCCATATTGAAGAAGGCGAAGTCTCTGCCGAAGATCTCGAGTGACGCCATCGGGAAGATCCACCGGTCGAGTACCACGGCGATTGCGCCGGTCCCCAGCGCCAGATACACACCGGACAGCCGAAGCGCGGGCAGCGCCACGAGTGCACCGATCACGGCGGCAACCAGCATCGCCAAGGGTATCGCCCACCATTGACCTTCGGCGCCGAAGTTGGCGCACACGACGGCCCCGATTCCCGCAATTCCCAGTTGGGCAAGCGAGATCTGCCCGGCATAGCCGATGAGGGGCACCATCGATACGGCGATCACACCGAACGCGAAGATCTGACCGTAGGTGATCAGGTCTCCTTCACCGAGCACCGTGGCAAGCATAAGACCGAAGACGACGATGACCACAGCGAAGACGATCGTGCCCCGCACGGAGGGAACCGGAACCTGGGTGAGATTGCGTTCGCGCCCGCGCAGTTTCCGGTGCGGGAAGATGAGCAGTGCGATCAACAGCAGGATCGCGGGCGCTGCGAGTCGAAGACCCGGCAGATACTCGTTCTGCGGCAGGTAGCCGGCAAGATAGGCCTCCATACATCCGACGACGATCGCGCCGACGAACGTCATGGGCAGGCTCGTCAATCTGCCGAAGATCGCGGCCGCATATGCACTGACGATCAACAGCGACAGTTGCATTGCGTCCAGCGACACCATCGAGGCGATCAGTACCCCACCGAGAGCGGCGAGCATGGTGCCTACCACCCAGGCGACCCTGTTGGCCCGCACCGGATTCGCTCCGGTCAGACCGACGAGTGCACGGTCGTCGACGGTGGCCCGCATCTCGACGCCGGTGCGGGTGTTGAACAACAGAACGCGGAGGGCGAGCGCCACCGCTATGGCAATCACCATCGTGATTGCCTGATGCCAGCTGACCGTAGCCGAACCGATGTGGAACGGTGCCCGGTCGGCGAAGAAGCTCGGCAGTGACCGCGGTTCCATCGGGTCCCAGATCCACCGGGCAAGCGCGATGAGTCCGCTCAGCAGCGCAATCGTCATCACGAGTTTCTCGGCGTCACCGAGTCCCTGGACCGGCCGCATCAGCAGTTCGACGAGTATCCCGAACAACGGGGCCAGCACCACCAGAATGACGAGCAGCGCAAGCCATACGGGCCAATCCCAGCCGACGCTGAGCTGCCAGTAGGCGAACGCCGCCATCATTCCGGTCGCGCCGTGCGCGAAGTTGAAGACACCGGTGGTGGCGTAGGTGACCACCAATCCGCTGCTGATGATCGCGTAGATCGCGGCCGTCGACAGTCCGACTATCCCGAAAGCGATGAACTGGTCCATCATTCGAGGTCGTTCATGCTCTTGCCGACATCGGCGAGGGACAACGGCGGAGTCGATGTCCCGTCGGAGAGCTCACGCGCCGGGATGTCGCATCGATAGAGACCGTTGTCGGGTCCGAAATCTGCAGGCTCCCATCCATCGGACGTCGCACGCTCGACGTTGAAGCAAGGCTGCGGTGGGAGCGGTTCCGCCAGATCGTTGGCGACATGAAGTCCTCCGCCGGTCCACGCGGTTTCTTCACGGGCGTTCTCGTAGAGGCACTTTCGTGTCAGGTCGTCGCCACAGGCCGTGGCCGCTTTCGCGAAGAGCAGCCACGACGACCACGCGCGCATCGCGGGAAGTGTGATCTGGCTTCCGGGCGCATATTCGTCGAACAGCGCCTTCAGTTCTTCGACCGCAGGTTCATCGCTCTCGAGTGGGGCGACACCGCTGAGGTCGACGACGTTGTTCTGGTAGTCGGCAGATCTGCCCAACAACTGGATGAACTGGTCGTTGTACGCGTTGTTGTTGGCGTCGATCCAGTCGAGCTTGTAGTCCATGTTGGTGAGGGACTCTTCGAGCTTGGAGAGCGAGTCGAACGCGCCGAGGAAGACGAGGCCGCGGACACCGCTGGACTTGATTGCCTGAGCGTACGGCGTCCAGTCGGTCACGCCCGAGAGCGGGAACAGTTCGTCGTAGACGATGGTGGCACCGAGATCGACGAGTGTCTCCCGGTTGATGTCACCGATCAGTTTGGAGACCGCAGCGTCGCCGTTCAGCATGCCGATGGCGCCCTTGGATTCCGGGTATGCCTCGTCCATCAGCCAGGTACGAATACCGGCGTAGTTGTCGTAACCGGGAATCTTCGAAGGTGATGCCGCGACCTCGAGGTCGGCGCCGGCAGACTTCTCCTGCACGGACTGGGCGGGAAAACTCGGCAGCAGGCACTCGAGTCGCGTCTCGACGCCGAGTCCGTCCAACGCTGCGCCTCCCCCGACCAGGGCGAAGTCGTCACGACACGCTTCGATCATCCGCTGGCGTGGCTCCATGAGTTTCGAGTCGCGCGTATTGGCGACCAGCTCACGACCGTTGATTCCACCGGCCTCGTTGCACCACGAGGTGAACACCTTTGCGGTGTCGACGAATTCGGAGTTCTTGGTGAATCCGATGTCGGAGAACACTCCGACCTCGATCGAATCGGCTGTCACGCCTTGGGACGAGGCTGCGGACGCATCGCCCGGGCCGCATATCTCGGTCAGGTCGCCGAAGTTCGCTGTGGCTGCCGAGTCCGACTGGCCTGAGCCCGAGTCGATCTCCTCTGCGCCTTCCCTGCCACCACATCCGGTCGCGAGTACAGCGAGAGCCGCGAACGCCACGACCACCTTGTGTAATTTCAAGTTCGAGTCCTTCATCCGGGCCGTCGCCGGCCGTGTCGATGATTCGGGCTATCCCCACGCCCGGAAAATCTCAGGGAGAGTGCCCCATCGACAGAACGAATCGATGCCACCCGCCGCGCGTTGCTCAGAAATGCTGCCGTTTCGACCCCTCTGCCCCGTAGTCCCCCCGACCACGTCGAGCGCATCCGGTCTGCGATCGACTCACATATGGTGCAACTCACATACTCGTATGTCAATAACGCAATTCTCATTCTTGAAATACGTTATTTCGCCGTGGATAAACTTTCCCTCCCGGTATGTTTTCGGTGGCACCCCCGAGCGCCGATCAGGTGTTGCGCCCGCCATTGACGCCGAGAATCTGCCCGGTGATGTAACCGGCCTCCTCGGAGATCAGGAACGAACAGGCAGCCGCGATGTCCTCGGGGCGGCCCGCCCTCCGCACCGGGGTTCGCTCGATGTGTTCCTCGATGGTGCCACCGAGCAAGCCTTTCCCCTCTGCGCGTCGCAACATCGGAGTGTTCACGAATCCCGGCGGTACGGCATTGACGGTGATTCCTCGTGGGCCGTACTCGAGTGCAAGTGACTTCGTGAGCCCGTTGACTCCCGACTTCGCCGCAACATAGGACGACATGAACGGCTGCCCCGAGTGGGTACTCGACGAAGAGATGTTGACGATGCGCCCCCAGCCGGCATCGATCATGTCCGGCAATACCGACTGCGTGCAGTGGAAGACACTGTGCAGGTTGACGTCGATTGCCCGCGACCACGTCTCCCAGGTGAGATTGACGAACCGCTTGTAGACCTCGACTCCGGCACCGTTGACCAGAATCGTCACAGGCCCCAGTCGCTCACGGACCTCGGCCAGCGCCGTGTCGATCTGACCACGGTCGGTCACATCGACAAGGTATTCGAGTTCCCCTCCCGACGGCGCGATATCGAACACGGCCACCTGATGCCCGTCCTTGCGCAACCGGGCGGCGACAGCCTTCCCGATCCCCGATCCGCCGCCGGTGACCACAGCAGTCCTCACGTCCATGGCTCATCCCCCACGATGGTCGTCCGCTGCATCAAGCGCCCGGATGTGGGATCGTACGATTCCGCACGATGCAGGATCCCGGTGTTGTCCCACAGGACGAAATCTCCGACCTCCCATTCATGCAGGTAGGAGAATTGTTCCTGCGTGCTCCACGCCAGTACCTCGTCGAGCAGCCTGCGACTTCGCTCCGGATCCATCCCGATGACATGATCCGCGGTCGCACCCACCACCAGCGAACGTCGCCCGTCACGACGGTCCCAGATCAGCGACGATTCGTTCTGAGGCAGCATCCGCCACAACGCGACCTGCTCGTCGGTGGGCTCCGGATACACGGTGCGCTGTGCGGCCTCGAAACTGTGGACGACCCGCAGCCCCTCGTATCTCTTCTTCTCGTGCTCGGACATGTTCTCGTACGCTGCGTACGTACTGGCAAACTCGGTTCTGCCTCCGACTTCGGCAACCTGCCGCGCCGTCAGCGTGGTGGCTTTCGCCGGGACCTTGTTCGTGGTGTCGTCGATGTGCCAGCTGAAGGTCCCCTTGAGGTACTGTGCCGCCGCAGTCTTGTCCGGGTCGAGCGAGACCGTCATGATCTTCTCGTTTCGCACCGGTTCCACCAGATCGCCGAGTCGCCGGCTGAAGGCGATCTGTGCGTCATCGTCGAGATGCAGTCCGCGGATGAGTACGACACCCCGCCACTTCAGGGCCTCGCCGATGCGGGCCGCGACGATGTCGTCGTCGAGAGTGTCCACTCCCCGGAATTCCGTACCGAACAACGGGGTGATTGCTACAGACTCCATGTCGGAGCATTCCTTTCACACAGGGTGAGGCAGGCCCGGGACGGCGGCGCTGCACCGCCCCGGGCAGGGAGTTCGAATCAGACGGTCACGCCAGCTTTGTCGAGACAGCGTTCGAGCGCCTCGAGGTACTCGGCGTTCCCATGGAACGGGCCCCTCACACCGATTGCCACTTCGAGAAACGGGCTGTACTCGTCGTTGACGTGGGTTTCCCAGCGTGTGATCTCGGCGTTGTCGTTCGTTTCGAGGAAGCTGTAGGAGAAGAAGCCCATCGACGTTCCGTCGGCAGTCGTTCCCTGCCACCGGGTCTTCCAGACGACTCCGTTGTCGGCAGGCCAGTACTTGAAGCTCGTGGGTTTCCAATCGGGGAAGACGAGGGAATAGGCTTTGGCCTCCATCGTCGCAGCCCGGCCGGTATCAGCGAGCGCTTCGCTGATCAGGATGACCTCGTCACCCGTGAAGTACGGCGAGGTGTAGATCGCGTCCTCTGCGAATTTCCACGCACTCTCGCCGTGTTCGTCGGTGTACTCTTCGCCGTCCTTCACGCCCTCGCGCAGGTATGCGTTCCGGTAGCTCTCGGCCAGTCGCCGGTGCTGGTTCATACGCTCTTCTGGAGACATCTACAGCCTTTCGAGTGAGTGTTTTCCGATTGAAATAGAACGTTATTCGGAGATCTGAACGTCTTCGTAGCTGCCGAGCATGGCGCTCTCGGAAAGCGCCATCTGGAGGTAGACGTCGATATGGGAGATCTTCCCGGCGTCGTCGAATTCGTAAATCGATACTGAATTGACCACGCTGGAGAAATCACCCACGCTGCTACGTTCCTCGAGCTCGAGGAAGACGACGTCCGGTGTTTCGGTGATGCGTCTGAAGGATCCTGCCCACTGCGACGAGCCGGCCCAGCCGGTGAGAAACTCGACGTATTCGGACCAGTTCATCACCTCCTTGAAGTTCCCGACCCGCACGAACCCGTCCGTGGCGACGAGCTCGGCGAGGGGCGCCCAGCTTTCCTTCGAGAAGCCCGGCTCTTTGGCGAGATCCACGAGAGACTTCATGAGCAGGCTGTATGCGAGCACAGTGCGTGCTCGTCCGGTGTAGTCGTCAGCGACGTCGGCGATTTCGCGCAGTTCCATGTGATTGCTCCTCGGGACGGTGTGGTGGGGCATCGACAGACAGGGCCACTCAGGCCTCGGCGGCTGCAGCGAGGTAGCGGTCGATCACCGAGTGGAAGTGCGCCACCACCACTTCTTCCGACACCAGCATCAAGTGATCGAGCGCCTCGTTCCGCAAGCCGCGCTGTTGGCGTGGCATCTGCTCGTAATCCTGATGGAGTGCGTCGAAATACTTGAACTCACCGGGTTCTTTCACCTCGATGGGCGTCGCCCGAAGTGCGCTCCTCATGTCTTCGGGCAGATACATGAAGCTGATGATCTGCCAGACACACCGGTTCGGATCTCCGTCCGGATCCGGCTGCGCGAGAATGACAGTGGCCTCTCCCGCGCGAACAGTCATGAAGAAGTTCGGGAACAGGACCCACCCGTGGTTGTCGCTCATCTGCGCGTCGGTGAGGTCCTCGACATCGAGACCGGAGTCGGTCAGTACCTCGCGGGTGGCCAGCTGCAGGATCGTTCTTGCGGTTACGCCCTCGGGGAAAGACAACGGTTGGCCGTCGACCCGGTAGCTGTTCACGATCTCCTCGAAGCGCGGAAGTACCCGCATCAGCGAAGGAAACGTCTCGGGCAGTTCACGAATCCCCTGGACCTGCTCCTCGGGACCGTACTCGTTGACGTGGGCGACCTCGAACGGCGAGCACGACACCGCGTGACGTTCGAGGAGCCGGTACCGGCTCTTTTCCGACTCGATCGTCATGACGCGCAACAACTGCGGATGAATTCCCGAGATGTGGTAACCCTCGGAGAAGGCGTCGACGACGACTTTCCAGTTGCAGTCGATCTTCTCCCGCACGTCCAGGACGGTGACCATCCGGTCGAGATGGTACGGCGCGAGCATCTCGAGCACTTCGGTGCCGAGATAGTCGGCGAGGGGCTCGGCGTTCGGGTCGGGGTTGAGAAAGATGAATCCTGCAGCGGTGTCCACCGACACCTGGATCAGCGAATTCTCTTTCTTGTCTATCGGATCGAGCGTCTTCTCCGCCAGGATCCCCTTGAGCGTGCCCTCGAGATCGTAGGACCACAGGTGGTATTGGCACAGGAAACCACGCTTGGAGTTCCCACTTCCGGTACACAGGGGATTCCCCCGATGCCTGCAGGCATTGACGAAGCCTCGGATCACGTCGTCCTTGCCTCGGACGACGATGTACGACTGGTCGAATAGCTGGTAAACCTTCCAGTCCCCCACCTCAGGCAAGTCCGCCTCACGACCGACCACCTGCCAGACCTTCATCCAGATCGATTCTCGCTCACGTTGCTGAACATCATGGGATACATAGCGATCCGTGGAAATCTCCATGTTGAATCGACCGGGTTCGAGATCGGCGATCCCAGGCGCGGTATCGACCCAGTCTCCCGGGCGATTCGACGTCACGGGCTGTGTGGACGTCATGACTGCACACTCCTTCTCATTCGACGAACGATGCGTTGCGACACAGATGTTGAAGCAGAGATGAAGCAGGGCGGGACAGCCGTACCGGCGCAGCTGAGCGTCGCTCACGCTGCTCGCGGGGCTGTTCGAGCAGAATCAATCACGTGATTGATTCCATATGATGCAGCTCACAAACGCGCTTGTCAATGCCCGACGACACAGATATCTCCGCCGCGCACCGCACACTGGTTCGACCTCGGACATGCCATGCTTGACGCAAAGTCCGCGCATTCCGGAGGTGTCCGTGTCGTCCGCGTCATCGCAGTTGGGTAGGCCGGTCGGCACCAAGAGCGAGCAAACACGGCGACGAATCCTCGACGCCGCGATGCGTTGCGTCGGAGAGGTCGGGTACTCACGGGCGACCATTCGCGAGATCGCGCGCTATGCGGACATCACGAGTGGCAGCCTCTACCACTACTTCCCCAACAAGGCCGAACTGGTGAAAGCCGCCTTCCTGGAGATCGCACAGGTGTCCGTGCCGCGCTTGTCCGCCGCGGCCGATCGGGCCGACGGGGTTCTGAACAAGCTCGTGGCAGTACTCGACGAGGGAGCCACACTCCTCGACGAAAACCCCTACTCAGTGGCGTTCGATCGGGCACTCAGAGTGGAGAGCGCCGAACATCTCCACTTGGGTGAGGACAGCGAATTGATCTTCACGTCGTTACGCAACGTGATCGCGGGAATCATCGAGCAGGCCGCGCGGGAGGGCGCACTCAACACCGACACCGCCGGGGCCACCGATGCGATCTTCACAGTGCTCCGCGGCCTGCACGACCACGCAGCGACGGCCACCCCCGAGCAATACCAAGCCACTCATCACGCCATCCGACTCATGATCCAGGGCACATTGTTCGACTATTCGCGCGTCGAGTCTCTCCACTCGACTACGACCTCGACCTCGACCTCGACTACGACACAGACGTAGCGAAGACGACATGGATGCTCACGCACCCCCGACGGTTACGGCGTTCTACCGATCTCGGTGAGAGTGCTCCATCGTTCACGGTGGAGGTGAATCACTATCACGCAGGCCGGCGTTGGGACTTCACGTACTCGGCAATCGCCGCCAACGGCGCGCCGCCCGCAGTCCCACAGTAGTAGGAGCGGGACCATAAATGCCCGCCCCACAGATACCGGGAAAGATGCTCCGCGTGATCACGCCGCAAGTGCCGCGATGACACCCCTTTGAGCGAATTCACCAGCTTCGACAGCTGCACGGTGGCAGGGAAGTCGACGAGCAGATGCACGTGGTCATCCTCGCCGTTGACTCCCGCAGTTCACATCCGAAGTCCGCACACACTTTCCGCATCACTTCCGCGCAGTCCGCCAAGATCGGGCCGGTGAACACACCGCGCCGATACTTTGTGACGAACACCAAATGTGCATGGCAGTCGCAAATCGCTTGTCTACCAACCCTGATAAGATCTTCCTCGCCCATGACACCAAATTCCATCGTCTGGGGTGTGCTCAAGCGATACCGCTACCGCGCCTACCCCACAGGGGAACAACACCATGCGTTGTCGCGACTGTTCGGGTGCTGCCGGGTGGTATTCAACGATGCCCTCGCTGCGAGAGAATCCGCCCGCAGGGCGGGCCGCCCGATCCCGGGCACGAGTTGTCGGCGGCGTTGACCGCCGCGAAAACAACTCCTGAGCGGGCGTGGCTGGCCGAGGTGTCCTCGGTGCCGTTGCAGCAGTCGCTGGCGGCTCTGCATCGCGCGTATGCCAGTTTCTTCGATTCTCGTACCGGGAAGCGTAAGGGCCGCAAGGTCGGTGCGCCGCGGTTCAAGAAGCGGACACATCGCCAGTCCGCTCGTTTCACCCGCAACGCCGGATTCTCGGTTCTCGAGCCGGGCGGGAGTACCGGGCTGGTGCGCCTGCCGAAGATCGGGCGGATCCGGTACGAGTCGTCACGACCGCTGCCGGCGGACCCGTCGAGTGTGACGGTGATCCGCGAGGCCGACGGGCGGCATTATGTGTCCTTCGTGGTCGACGAGCCCGTGCCCGTTGTGGTTGTCCCGCAGCCGGCGCCGGCCCGATGTGCAGGGATCGACGTCGGTCTCACTGACCTTGCGGTGATCGTCTACGACGACGGGACCCGTGAGAAGGTCGACAACCCCCGCTGGCTGCGGACGACGCAGCGGCGCCTGGCTCGCGCCCAACGGGCGTACTCGCGCACCGAGCGTGGGTCGAAGAACCAGGCGAAGGCTCGCCGGAAGGTGCGCGAGACCCGTCTGGACCACCATCACAAGCTGGCATTGAGGTTGATTCGCGAGAACCAAGCGGTCGCGCTCGAGGGGTTGTCGGTGGCGGGTTTGGCGCGCACGAGGGTGGCGAAGTCGGTGCATGATGCCGGCTGGTCGACGTTGACCCGGTTGATCAAGGAGAAGGCCGCCGAGCATGGCAGGCTGGTGCACACGATCGGTCAGTGGGAACCGACGTCGCAGGTGTGCGCATGTTGCGGGGTGCGGGACGGGAAGAAGCCGTTGGATGTGCGGGTGTGGGTGTGCCCGTCGTGTGGGTTGGTGCTGGATCGGGACTACAACGCCGCTGTGAATGTGATGCTCGCCGCCGGGCTGGTGGAGAGGGTAAACGCCTGTGGAGGGAGCGTAAGACGTGTGCTTGCATGCGCGGACCCGGTGAATCAGGAACCCGCCGAACAGACCGCACCCTCTGGTGAGGCTGCGTAGGAATCCTCCGGGTTCACGCGGAGGAGGAAGTCAAGATCTTGGACGTTCCAAAGACCTCCGCGGAGCGGGTGCGGCTGCCTAAACTGGGCGGAAGCGACACGAGGAGCAGGTCGATGTCCGATCGCACCGCATCACGTACTCGGCAGGCGCCCGTTGCGGAAACGCCGGACGCCATACGCAACGTCGCGCTGGTCGGGTGCAGCGCCACGGGAAAGACCACGCTCGCGGAATCACTGGCCTTCGCTTCGGGAGCGACCGGTCGTGCCGGTCGCGTGGTCGATGGCACCACGGTCTCCGATTACGAAGAGATCGAACAGCAGCACCGACGCTCGGTACAGCTGGCGGTACTACCCCTCGAATGGAGGGGAATCAAGATCAATTTGATCGACACACCCGGGCATCCCGACTTCGACGCCGAACTCCGCGCCGGGCTCCATGCGGCCGACGCAGCGGTCTTCGTCGTCTCGGCTACCGACGCCATCACCCCTGCCACTCGCGCGTTGTGGCGCGAGTGCGACGAAGAGGCGATTCCACGCGCAATAGTCGTGACCAAACTCGATATCGCGCGGCACAGCTACGACGAACTGCTCGAACAGTGCCATGACGCGTTCGGACTCGGCCCCGATACCGTGCGCGCGTTGTTCTATCCGGTATTCGACGGGGACCGTCCGGTCGGGTCGATGGGCCTGCTGACCGGCCGCAGCTATGGTGAGCCCGGTCCGTGTCCGGTCTCGAACTCCGCACGCGAGAGCCTGGTGGAGGCGATCTCCGGTCAAGACGACACACTCATGGAGCGGTTCGTTTCCGGCGAAGAACTAGACCCGGAGTCCCTGCAGGACGGTCTCACCCGCGAAATCCTCGCATGCGCAATGCACCCCGCCGTTCCGGCGACCGAGAGCGGCGTGGGCGCGGTCGAACTGCTCGAACTGATCGTCACAGGATTCCCCGACCCCACCCACCGGCTGCGCGGCGCTCCCCCATGCGATCCGGACGCGCCCCTCGCGGCCCAGGTCGTGCGGGTAACCGGAGATTCGTATGTAGGACGAATCAGCTTGGTACGCGTCTACGCAGGAACGTTGCGGCCGGACACGTCGGCGGCGCTCACCGGGAGCGGCCACTCGGTGGAACGGATCCCCGCGCTGACGAACCCGTTCGGCAAGCAACAGCGACCCGTCGGCGAGGCCATCGCAGGTGATCTCGCATGTGTGGGCAAGCTCGCGACCGCACGCCCCGGTGACACCCTCCACGATCCTGATCACCCCGTCGATCTGGCGATGTGGCCAATTCCCGAGCCACTGCTGCCCCTGGCGATCGAGGCGCATTCACGCACCGACGACGACAAGCTGTCCCAGGCTCTGTCACGGTTGACGGCCGAGGATCCCGCCGTGCGGGTGGAGCAGAATCCCGACACCAATCAGGTGGTGTTGTGGTGCACCGGCGAGGCACACGCCGAACTGGTCGTCGACCGGCTGCGCAACAGGCACGGTGTGCAGGTCGATCTCGTCGAGCATCGTGTCGCGCTTCGTGAAACGTTCGCGGCCCCGGCCTCGGGGCACGGTCGTCTGGTGAAGCAGTCGGGGGGACACGGCCAGTACGCGGTATGCGACCTCGAGATCGAACCCCTCCCCGTGGGCAGCGGGGTCGTGTTCGAGGAACGCGTCGTCGGAGGGGCTGTTCCACGGCAGTTCATCCCGTCGGTGGAAAAGGGTGTTCGGGCACAGACCGCCAAGGGCGTCGCGACGGGGAATCCGATGGTGGATGTACGGATCACGCTCGTCGACGGCAAGGCCCATTCGGTGGATTCGTCCGACGCCGCGTTCCAGGCAGCTGCCGGCCTGGCGCTTCGCGATGCTGCCTCCCACAGTGATACCTGCTTGCTCGAGCCTGTGGCCGCGGTACGGGTGACCGTCCCCGAGGAGTATCTCGGGGCAGTGCTGGGCGATCTCTCTGCACGTCGCGGCCGGGTGCTGGGGACCGAGTCTCCCGATGCTGGGGTGGCGTTGCTACGCGCGGAGGTTCCCGAACTCGAACTCGGGCGTTATCCGATCGACCTGCGCGCGATCACCCAGGGCACCGCCGACTTCGCCCGCGGATATCTGCGCCATGAGCCGATGCCAGCACCTCTCGCGGCGCAGTACCTCGATGGGAACGCGCCGACTCGTTCGTGAGGCAGGTTTCCCTGCCTGGCGACTCGGGTACCGCCGGAACAGAAGATCCGCACGACGAAAGGAAAACCATGCCCGACCCCGATCGACGTGCACACGACAACGACCTGACCGGCGACAACCTGTCTCAGCTCCTCGACGACATGGAAGAAAACGTCAAGAAGGAACGAGACGACGAGGGAGTCCCGGGGAATCCCACCGACCGCGAGAACACCGAGAAGGTCGAACCGGACGACCAGGCGCCGTCCTGAATCGACGTCCTCAGCCGGCGAGGAACGCTCGTACGCAAGGAGTAACCGCCTCGACATCGACCGCATGACCTGGTGCGTCGATCGTGCACCGAGCGGCATGCGGAAGCGCGCTGGCGACCTCCTCTGCCGCAGCCGCGAAGAACTCGACCGGTAACGCAGGCATGTAAGGGTCGGAGGAGGACCGGGTGAGCACCATCGTCTCCTGCCCGATGCCCGCTAGGCGGTCCGAAGGCGGGCGGCCATTGCCGAGGATTTCCGCGTCGTAGGCAAGCGTCGGCGCGAGTGACAACAGCTCCTGCCAGAACGGCGCGGCCCGCGCACTTCGGATGTCGTCGTCGCCTGCCCCTCCCAACCGCATGAATGCGGCGACAGCATCGTCGGATCGACCTCGTGCGAGAGCGCGGTCGAGTTCGGCGCGGTAGGCCCGCCACCGTTCCACGGCGGCGGGGGCCACACTGTAGGGCAGGTCGTAAACCACGAGTCGCGTCACCGGAAGCCCTGCTGCAGCCGCCTCGAGGACCAGGGCCCCACCGGTCGAAGCGCCGAACAGGTGCGCTGCACCCCCGGCCGCGTCCAGGATCGCCGACAGATCGTCGAGTTCGCGCGAGACCCGGTAGGGCTGAGCATCTCCGCTTGCCGCGCGCCCACGCCGTGCGTAGTTGAACACGGTGAAGTCGCTCGCCAATGCCGGTGTGAGCACCGCGTTCTCTGATCCGTCGTCGAGCGCGCCACCCACGAGAACCACAGGTGGGCCGGTGCCCTCGCGTGTGTACGCGATCTTTGTACCGTCGGCGGACGTCACACGGCTGCCCATGTCCACCAAGGCTAACGTGATCCGGGTCCTCTACCGATCGAGTGTGATCGGCGATTTCAACGCCAACTCGGCGAGTCCGTCGACACGATATCCGGGCCAGCCGTGCAACATCTGCTTCCACCGGTCCGGCACGGCCGTCGCACCCCACCTGGCACCGACCAAACCACCGGCGATCGCTGCGGTGGTATCGGTGTCGCCACCTGCCCTCACGGCAGCCTCGAGCGCGTTCACGAGATGATGCGGTCCGGATGCATCCGTGTGCGTAATAGCCCACCACGCGACCTGCAGCGCGTGCACCACCCAACCGTTCTTGTCGAATACGGCTGCGGTGTCTGCCTTCTCGGATTCATCGAGGAGCGCTCCCCAGTACTCGGCAACGTCAGCGGGCGCACCGTCGAGGTACAGGCGGGCGCCGTCGAAGTTTCCGTGCAGCACAGCATGGCGGATTGCGTACGACCACAACCGGCACGCCTCGATGGCCTGCGGATCGTCGTGGGTCAGGGCGCTGATCTCGGCGGCTGCTGCGACGCACGCGTCGGCGTCGTGCAGGTAGGCGATACCGACGGGTGCGGTACGCATGAGTGATCCGTTCCCGGCCTTCCGTCCCGGAATGCCGCGAGCGCGCTGCCGCATGGCGACCGCCGACGCAGGTCGGGCAGAGAGCACAGCGGCGGTCTGGTTGCCGATGTCTTTCGGGCGGGTGTCGTACCAGCGCACGAACTGCGCAGCTACCGCATCGAGGCCGTCTCCGTGTCCGATCGGCAGGCCCGAGGCGGAGATCTCGGCGATCGCGAGGGTCATCGACGTGTCGTCGGTCCACTCCCCCGGCGCGAACGGGCCCAGCCCTCCGCCGATCATGTCGATCGGCGCATCCGGTCGCGGATAGGTGAATTCGTATCCGGCACCGAGCGCATCGCCCGCGGCAGTGGCCACGAGCACTCCCGCGACACGATCCTTCTGCTGCGCGTCCAGTTCCACAGTCTCCCCTTTGCTCAATATTGCGCTAATGAAGTTAGCGCATCTTTGATTCAATGTCTACGTGAGTACGAATCCGGGGACACCGAGCAAGCCCCTCACCGACTATCCGCGCCCCTCGGTCGCAGTCGACGTGGCCGTGCTGACCGTCGTCGACGAAACCCTGAAGGTGCTGGTGGTCGACCATCCACGAGGACGCGCACTACCTGGGACATTCCTGCATCCCGGTGAGCGTCTCGCCGACGCCGCACATCGCGCGCTCCACGACAAGGCGAGACTCGGGAGCGTGGAGTTCCACCAGATGGCGATGCTCGACGACCCCGCGCGCGACGACCGCGGCTGGGTACTGTCGATGGCGCACAGCGCAGCCGTGCCGTTCGAGCGCTTCCCCACCGGAGCTCAGCTGGTACCTGTCGATGACGCGAGCGGACTCGCGTTCGACCACTCCGAGGTCGTCGGCCTCGCCGTCGACGATCTGCGTCGCCGGTATGCGACGGCGGTCGATCCGTCGGGATTGATCGGCGACGAGTTCACCATCCTCGAACTGCGCCGCCTCTACGAGGTGATCTACGGTCGCAGATTCCCGAAGGACACCTTTCGACGCCACCTGTCGCACGGTGTCGACGCAACCGGCGAATTCAGTCGCGAAGGCGCGGGGAGGCCTGCGGAGCTCTACCGGAGAACAGGTGAGCCACTGCCTCCGAGTGCGGCATCGTTCCTCGCGAACCGGTCCGTCTGATGGGTGCGCGCATCTACGTTGTCACACATCCTGAAGCGACTCATCACGTCGAGGGCCTCGTCGGCGGCTGGTACGACTCCGCGCTCACCCCGCGCGGCGTGATCCACGCGCACGCGATCGCGGCACGACTGCGGGATCTCATTCCCACCGGTGCGTGCCCGGCTCTGTACACGTCGGACCTCGTCCGAGCCACCGAAACCGCACACCCCATCGCCGAAACCTTCGGCGTCGAACCCGTCCTCCTTCCGGACCTGAGGGAGAAGTCCTACGGCGTTGCGGGTGGGCGCCCGCAGGAGTGGTTCGCCACCCATTTCGTCCCGCCGCCTCTCGTCGGGGAACGCTTGGATCACGACGAAGGAATCGAGGGCGCGGAATCGAAACTCGAATGTGTCACTCGTGTCTACCGGGCCATGGATCGAATCACGTCCGACAACGCGGAACATCGCATCATCGTCACTCATGGCGGCTCGCTCAGTTGGGTCGTTGCCGCCTGGCAGCGACTTCCGATCAGCGCGTGCGCGCACGTGGCCTATCGTGCCGATTCCGGCAGCATCACGGTGCTCGAGCAGGACGATGTCTTCCACAACCGCACTCTGCATACTCTCGGGGATCTCGGCCACATACTCTGACGCCGGCCTGTGGAGGGATCGATAGCAGCCGCGACCGCTGCCAGGGCACACGGGTGCCCTGGTGACGGGAGCTGTCTTTGTGTTCTGTTGCCGAACTACGCGACCAGATCCGGTCTGTTCCCCGGTATCGGTGTGCGGAACAGATCCACACTCGCCGGCGGAATGAACTGCGGCCGGCGTTCTTCGGTGACCTCGACGTCCCAGCCGGTGTGATGCATCAACCGGTGATGATGCCCGCACAACAGCACCAGATTATCCAGATCGGTGCTACCACCATCGACCCAATGATCGATGTGATGGGCATCGGCCCATGCCGGGGGTGTGGTGCACCCCGGAAAGGCGCATCCGCCGTCGCGGACCGCGAGGGCGCGTCGCTGCGCCGCGGTCGCGGACCGATACGTCCGTCCGTGCGCGAGCGGTACTCCGTGGTCGTCGAGCAGGATGCGGGTGACCTGACAGTCGCAGGCGAGCATCCGGGCGGTGTCGAGGGAGAGTGGTCCGGCCCAGGGTTCGGTGGCGTAGCCGTGTTCGGAGCTGCGGGTGAACAGTTCTGTCACCGCAGCAGTGGTGGTGAGGTCGTGGATCGACGCGGTGATCGACAGGTGGGGTGTCACACCGCCTTCGACGGGAACGACTCCGGTGGTCTCGACCAGGTGCAGCAACTGTGCGAAGGCATCGGCGTGGCGTTTCGACGCGGGCCGGTCATCTGTGATGCCGTTCGTCTCGGGGCGGGGTGCTCCCAGGGGTGAGAGCAGGTGCCGCAGGCGTGCGCCGGTGACCGCGTCGAGGTCGGCTTTGATCACGATGCGTCCGCGGAGGGTGGTGGAGACGAACAGTGCGTTGCGGTCGGTGTCTTCGCCCGGTGGTGGGCCGTCGCCGGTGCCGAAGAGGTGTTCGAGTCGGTGGATCAGTGCCCGCACGGTGGCTTTGGTGGCGATGTTCTGGCTGGCGTGGTCGAGCAGGATGGTGCGGGCTTTGGTGAAGTCGCAGGGGTTCATGGTTGTGGGGTAGTGCTGGCAGAAGTAGGCGATCTGCCGGGCTTTCTCGGCGTCCAGCAAGCCTGCCGAGTAGGCGGCGCGGACTTCGGGTTCGAGTCGCAGGAGTTGCGCGAGTGACGCGATGCGCTGGCATTCGCCGATTTCGAGGTGTGTGGCTGCGGCGAGCCAGTGGGCGGGGCTGCGGTAGCCGTGTTCTTTCACGGTGTCGCGTTCGACCATCGCGATGATCAGGTCCACCCGCTGCACTTGCAGGGCATGGATGTCGGCGGAGATGGCGAGCGTCTCGGCCATCAGTTGTGTGTCGTTGAGTTTCCAGAGGTCCCCACCCATGCTCGAATTCTATAGAACAAATATTCGACTGACAAGACGAAGAGGAACACATGTTCGATTCAAGATGAATTTTCCGTCGACAGGAAGTACGCACGAACGGCCCCTTCCGTCAGGATGTGCTCACAAGCGCTGTCGCGATCTCCGCCGCCACCTGTACGTTCCCCAAGTACACCGCAATGTTCGTATCGAGCGTGGCACCGCCTGTGCCGCGGTGCATGTGGTCGAGCAGAAACGGCGTCAGATCCTTGCCCTGAACACCTGCCGCCGCCGCCTCCCGCTCCGCCTCGGCGAGCACCCGGTCATGCAGGGCCGGGTCCACCTGCTTGTCGGCAGCGACCGGATTGGCGATGAGCACAGCCGACCGCAACCCGAGATCGTCGCGGGCCCGGGCTACAGCGGCAGCAGCGTCCGATGACTCCGCAGCCTCGATCGAACACCCGCTGTCGCGCACGTAGTAGCCCGGGAAGCGGGTGGTGCGGTACCCCAGCACGATCACGCCGAGCGTTTCGAGTCGTTCGAGTGTGGCAGGCACGTCCAGGATGGATTTCACCCCCGCACTGACGATCAAAATCGGAATCGACGACAGCGCGACGAGATCTGCGCTCTCGTCGAACGTCGTCGCCGCACCGCGGTGGACACCACCGAGACCCCCTGTCGCGAACACTGCTATCCCGGCACGGTGCGCGAGCCACGCGGTCGAGGCCACGGTCGTTCCACCGTGCAGCCTCTTCACCGCAGCCGTGGGCAGGTCGCGGATCCCGGTCTTCACGGTCCCCGCATCCACGGCCTCGATCAGTTCGATCTGGTCGCGGGAGAGACCAACGGTGGGGACACCTGCAACCACTCCGACGGTCGCCGGAGTCACGCCTGCGTCTCGCAATGATCGTTCGGCCTCGAACGCAACCTCGAGGTTCCGCGGCCGCGACAGACCGTGTGTGAAAATCGTCGATTCGAGCGCCACCACGGGCCTGCCCTCCGCGACGGCCGCGCGCACCTCGTCGGCAACGACGATCGTTTCGGTCATACACCGACGATATGCGTCATCACTTTGCTCGGCGTCCCAAACGCGCCAGTACCCGCTCCTGTCGATCGTCGGAACCGGCTTCCGCACCGGGCTTGCAGACACCGTCCATGTAGAGGGAGTCGCCGAAGCTGTTCGCCCCGGCCTCGATCCGGTCGAGTTCGGCATCGGTGAAAGACACCGGGATTCCGGCGCCCTGCGCAATGTCCCAACGATGAACGAGCAGATCCCAGATGTAGAACTGCTCGAACGTCGCACCCAATGTCGTGGGGCCGAAGTATCCCTCGTACGGGGCGGAGACAAGCTCGTCGTCGGTCAGCAGCGCCGCGACGCGAGCGGTGTGCTCACGCCATCCCGCCGCGGGATCGTCGAGTTCGGGACGCTCACCGACATCGAGACCGCGACCGGTGAGGAATTCCCGCTGAGTGTCGACGATATGGGCGACCACGTCGCGCGTGGTCCAGCCGTCGCAGGGCGATAGCCGGTCCCACGAACCGGGCGCGACGGCGCCGATGAGTGCGGTGAGCGGCGCGTTCGCCTCGTCGTGTCGGAGTGCTGTTGTATTCATGGACGCTGTACTCATGACGTGACAATATTCCCGCGCAAAGGATGCGGTATTGATGAAACCCGACACGGGCGACGATCAGGATCGACAGCCGATCGAACGCGCCCACCTGAACGACCCGGCCGACACATCCAGCAGGGTCTTCCGGTATTCGGCCGCACCCGAGCTCACTGCGTTGATGCGTCGGTACTGGATTCCGGTGTGGTCGGTGCCCGGCGGTGAAGAGTCCGTCCAGCGGGTTCTGCAGTACCCCGTGTGCCTTGCAGTGATCGCACAGGACTATGCGCGCTTCTACGGCATCACGTCGGGACTGTCCCGTACCACGCTCAGAGGCAATGGGTGGGCGGTCGGGGTGATGTTCACCCCGGCAGCAGGCCAGTTACTGACACGCACACCGGTCGCGGCTTTCACCGACCGGTTCGTCGATCTGCACGACATCTTCGGCGACGACGGCGTCCGCCTGACCGACGAGGTTCGTAGCGCGATGGCGACTTCGCCCCGTGCTCCCGAATCGCATCGCGCCGCAATGGACCTGTTCGACGACATGCTCCGGCCATATTCGTCGATCGACGACGAGGGGCGTTTGATCAACCAGGTGGTCGCATACGTCGAGGACAATTCCGACGTTCTTCGCGTCGAGCAGGTCCGAAGCGAGTTCGGCCTGTCGGAGCGGGCGCTGCAGCGGCTGGTACACCGCAGGATCGGGCTGACACCGAAATGGTTGATCCAGCGTCGCCGTCTCCAGGAAGCGGCGGGACGATTGCGTGAGCAGGCTATCCCCCTGGCCGAAATGGCCGCGCTGCTCGGGTATGCAGATCAACCGCATTTCGTACGCGACTTCGCGAAGGTCGTCGGCATGACACCGGCGGTCTTCGCGCAGCAGTACGGGCTCTGACCCGGTCGTCAGGGGGTTTCCCCGGTCGATTCTGTTTCGGCGCTCTCATGCTCGCCGATCGCCTTCGCACTGACGTGATCCGGGTACCAGGAGGTGAACTTGATGGCGCATATCATCGCCCCGGTCTGCAGCACCCAGCCGGTCCAGATGTTGTTGCTGTCGTCGAGAACGGCGTCGCCGTACCAGCCGGCGGCCGCCGCAACCGCGAATGCTACGGCCCATGCTGCAGTGATGATGTAGTTGGTCCTGATGAACAGTGGGGAATCCCAGTACTCGCGTTCGACCATGTCGCGCGCGTACTGGAGGGTGAAAGGCACCCGGATCAGCATCGACCCCACCGCAATGATCACCAGGGTGATGTTCGCGATCTCACCGATCCATTTCTCGAGCCATACCTGACCGTCGGTACTCAGGAAGAAATGCAGGACGAACAGGCCGGCAAAGAAGAGCACGTCGACGGCGCCGAGAAGCTTGAGATTCTTTCCCCGGATCCGATCGGCCACGACGAAGAACACCGAGATGGCGAGCGCCACCGCAGACACCCAGCCGGTGCTGCCGGGCCCTTCGAAGATGGCGAGGAAGATCCAGGGGGCGAGGCCTGTCAGCGGACCGTCGAGCACTTTGTCGACGATCGATGAACCCGCACCTTCCCCCGCCGATGGAGCGCGATTGCTTGTGGTGTTGTCAGCCATGGCTGCCTCGATGTCACGACAATGGGGCCCCGACCCTCATCCGAGGGTAGACCTGTTACTGCGGCCGAATGTCACATTCGTTCACTTCGACTGCATGACGGCCACATTCGGCCCACGTATCCTGACGCCATGGCAGCCGATGCGTCCACGCTCGAAGCACTGTTCGGCGACACCGGAGTCGCCGCGCTCGTCACCCTCAAACGTTCAGGCAGACCTCAGATCTCGAACATTCTCTACCATTACGATCACCGAACACACACGTTCTCCATCTCGATCACCGACTCTCGCGCGAAAACGAGGAACATGCGCCGCGACTCGCGCGTGAGCCTGTTCAAGGACTCTGCCGATGGTTGGGCGTACGCCGTCGCCGAGGGCAACGCCGAGTTGTCCGATATCGCACGCACTCCCCACGACGAGGCGGCCGAACAACTCGTCGCGCTCTACCGCAAGGTTCAGGGCGAGCATCCCGATTGGGACGAGTTCCGCGCCGCGATGGTCGACGAACACCGATTGGTACTGCGGGTACGTGTCGATCGGTTCTACGGCGCCGCGGGTCGATGACACCCCGCCGTCGGGTCGCTGGGGATCGATAGGCTCGGTTGTCCACACCGAGTTCTGAGGAGAACAGTGAGCACCCTGCAAACCCTGGACCGCGGCCTTCGCGCCTTGGAGATCGTCTCTCAACGGCCGGGTGGAATCTCGATCGCTGAACTCGCTGCGGAACTCGATGTCGCGCGTGCCATCAGCTATCGAATCGTCGCGACACTCGAGGCACATTCGCTCGTCGCTCGAACCGAGGATGGACGGATCAGGCTGTCAGCGGGGACGGCGATACTCGGTTTGCGTTTCCACCCCCGCCTGCGCGAGGTCGCCCAGCCTCTGCTGCGCGAGCTGGCGCAACAGACGTCCGCCACCGCGTTCCTTTCCATGCTGGAGGGTGACGAGTGCGTGGTGATCGCGGTGGCCGAGCCCGATTCGGGCATCCTGCGTGTGGGCTACCGGCTGGGCACGAGGCATCCCGTATCGCGGGGAGCGGCGGGTATCGCGATCCTCGCGGGGCGGCCCGCCTCCGAGTCCGACACCGATCAGGTGCGCCAGGCACGCCGGGACGGATTCAGCATCACTGCCGGCGAGCTCGAGCACGGCGCCGTGGGGGTCGCAGCCGGTGTGGGTACGCCGTTGGACCACGACGGACTGGGATTCGAGTCGAGCGTCGGCGTCGTCGCGATCGAAGGTCTCGACACCGACATCGCCGCGGCCGCAGTTGTGAAGATTGCCGCCCGGATCACTGCCTTGCTCGACGTCTGACCGGAACACGACCGGCCATCGAGGGGACGCTCACCGGAGCGTCCCCTTTTTCGTCGTGCCCATGTCCACGTAAGCACCGACCCCGCCTTGACGACACGATGTGACGGCCCTTACTCTGCAAATGTTCGTTCATCGAACAGATATGTCCACTATTAGTAACGCAGAGTTCACCGCCTGGAGAAGCCCATGACCAGTCCGTCGAGCGGAACCGTCCTCGAAGCCAGACGAGCGTCGACCGACGGCCGATGCCCCATCGACCACAGCGCCGTCACATCTCCCGGCGGTTGCCCGGTCTCGCCCCGCGCGGCCGCATTCGATCCATTCACCGGCCCCTACCAGAGCGACCCTGCAGCGTCACTCCGCTGGTCACGGGACGAGGAACCCGTCTTCTACAGCCCAGAACTCGACTACTGGGTGGTCACACGCTACGAAGACGTGAAAGCCGTCTTCCGCGACAACGAACTGTTCTCACCCGCGATCGCACTCGAAAAAATCACTCCCACCTCAGACGAGGCCAATTCTGTTCTTGCACAGTACGACTACGCGATGTCCCGGACGCTGGTCAACGAAGACGAACCGGCGCACATGCCGCGACGACGCGCCTTGATGGAACCGTTCACCCCTGCCGCGCTCGCCCACCACGAACCGATGGTGCGCCGATTGGCTCGCGAATACGTCGACCGCTTCGTCGATGCCGGGCGCGTCGACCTCGTCGACGAGATGCTCTGGGAGGTCCCGCTCACCGTGGCACTGCACTTCCTCGGTGTTCCCGAAGAAGACATGGATACGCTGCGCGAGTACTCGATCGCCCATACCGTCAACACCTGGGGACGGCCGGCACCCGAACAACAGGTTGCCGTGGCCGAGGCCGTCGGGAAATTCTGGCAGTTCGCCGGCACCGTCCTCGACAAGATGCGAAAGGACCCGAGTGGGCACGGCTGGATGCCCTTCGGCCTCCGCGTACAACAGGAACAGCCGGATGTCGTCACCGACTCCTACCTGCACTCGATGATGATGGCCGGCATCGTCGCCGCACACGAGACCACCGCCAACGCCTCTGCCAACGCCTTGCGGCTGCTGCTCGAGCACCGCGACGTGTGGGAGGAGATCTGCGCCGATCCCAGCCTGATCCCCAACGCGGTCGAGGAGTGCCTTCGCCACTCCGGCTCCGTCGCCGCGTGGCGACGCCTCGTCACTGCGGACACCACGATCGGCGGCGTCGACATCCCCGAGGGTGCAAAACTACTGATCGTCAACTCTTCGGCCAACCACGACGAACGCCACTTCGACCAGGCAGACGACTTCGATATCCGTCGCGACAACGCCAGCGACCACCTCACCTTCGGCTACGGCAGCCACCAGTGCATGGGCAAGAACCTTGCGCGCATGGAGATCCAGATCTTTCTGGAGGAACTGACCCGTCGCCTACCCCACATGGAACTGGTTCCCGACCAAGAATTCACGTATCTGCCCAACACCTCGTTCCGCGGACCGGACCACGTTCTGGTCCAATGGGATCCGGCCCGCAACCCGGAACGCGCCGACCCGGAACTGCTGTCTCTCCGACAGCCGGTCAAGATCGGGGAACCCTCGAAGAACACCATCGCCCGCACGATGACCGTCTCGGAACTCGAACACCTCGCCGACGACATCCTGCTGGTGACGCTGCGCGACACCTCGGGGCGACCATTGCCCAAATGGTCGGCCGGGTCGCACATCGACATCGACTGCGGCGCGGTGTCGCGGCAGTACTCACTGTGTGGCGACCGTGACGACCGCACCGCTCTGCAGATCGCGGTGCTCCACGATTCCGACAGTCGCGGAGGATCCCGTTGGGTGCACACCCAACTTGCCATCGGGACCACACTGCGTATGCGGGGGCCGCGTAACCATTTCAAACTCGATCCTGATGCCCGGCGATACGTGTTCGTCGCCGGCGGCATCGGAATCACCCCCGTGATCGCGATGGCCGACGAGGTCAAGGCCTCCGGAGGTGACTACGAGATCCACTACGCTGGGCGCTCGCGCACCTCCATGGCGTTCCTCGACCGCCTCGCACGCGACCACGGCGACCGTGTCCGGATCTATCCGAGCCACGAGGGCACCCGGATGGATCTCGCCGAACTCTTTGCGACCGCAGAGGACGGCACACAGGTGTACTCGTGCGGACCCGAACGCCTCCTCACGGCGCTGGCCGACGCGACCGCACATTGGCCGGACGACACCCTGCATGTCGAGCACTTCTCCTCGACCCTCGAAGCACTCGACCCGTCGAAGGAGCATGCATTCGAGGTTGTGCTGAAGGACTCCGGAATCACCGTCCCGGTCGCCGCCGACCAGACGGTGCTCCACGCACTTCGGGCCGCGAACATCGACGCGCAGAGCGACTGCGAAGAAGGCATCTGCGGCGCGTGTGAGGTACCCGTCCTCGACGGAGATGTCGACCACCGCGACCTGGTTCTCACCAAGACCGAGCGCCTCGCCGGAAAAACCATGATGACCTGCTGCTCCCGCGCCTGCGGCAGCACGCTGACCCTCCAGCTCTGAGCTACCCTTCCGAAAGGCAACCGCATGACCACCGTCGAGAATGCGAACATGCCGTCCGTTCCACCGGACGCAAGCGCACCGACCACCGGCACCCCGTTCAAACGGGTCCTGGCCGGCAGCATGGCCGGTGCAGTACTCGAATGGTACGACTTCGCGATCTACGGCATCCTCGCCGCGACCGTTCTCGGACCCCTGTTCTTCCCCAGCGGTAACGCCGTCGCCTCCCTCCTGATGGCTCTCGCGACACAAGGTCTCGGATTCGTGGCCCGCCCGCTCGGCGGCATCGTCTTCGGTCACCTCGGCGACAAATTCGGGCGCAAACCTGTTCTCGTAGCGACCTTCCTGATGCTCGGGGCGGCAACAGCCGCGATCGGCCTGCTTCCGACCTACGGTCAGATCGGTATCTGGGCGACCGTTGCGCTCGTAGTCCTGCGCATGATCCAAGGATTCGCACTGGGCGGCGAGTTCGGCGCTGCAGTCATCCTCGTCAGCGAATACGGTGAGCCAAAGCGGCGAGGATTCTGGGCCGCTTGGCCCCAGGCCGGCGCGCCGGCCGGTACCGTCCTGGCGACCGTCACAGTGGGCATCCTCGCGGTGGCCTTCCCCGGCGGTGCGTTCGACACATGGGGCTGGCGGGTCGCGTTCCTGCTGGCCGTGCCCCTGCTCGTAATCGGATTCCTGATCCGTCGCGGTGTCGAGGAGTCCCCCGTCTACCAAGCGGCGCAGGAGAAGAGCCAGACCGGTGCCGACACTTCCCAGGAGCGCTCCAGCATCATCGAGGCGCTGCGCAAGCCCCGTCCCATCCTGCACGGGCTCGGGATGCGGCTCGGTGAGAACATCGCGTTCTACGTCTACACGATCTTCGTCATCGCCTACGCGACCACCTACTTCGATTACACGCGCGGCGCGATCGTCACCACCGTCGCGTTCGCGTCGGTCTGCCAATTCGTCGGGATGATCGGCGGCGGCCGGTGGTCGGACCGCGTCGGACGCAAGGTCGCTATGCTCGTCCCCGCTATTTCGCTGGTCGTCTGGGCACCGATCTTCTTCTCGCTCGTGCACACCGAGAGCATGCTGGCGTTGGGTGTGGGTGTGTGCGTCGGTGCGCTGCTCCACGGCATGTTGGCGGGTCCCGAAGCCGCGTGGATCACCGAGCTTTTCCCCACGAAATACCGCTTCGCAGGCTCATCGCTCGTGTTCCAGGGGTCGTCGATCATCGCCGGCGCCCCCGCGCCGTTCATCGCGGTGTGGCTTGTCGACCGCTTCAGTGCCACAGCCGTAATCATCTACCTCATGATCACGATGGGGATCACCGTCCTCGCGGTGGCCACCAGTCGCGAGACGAAAGGCGTGGACCTCGGGAAGCTCGACGAACTCTACTGAGAGTTGCCCATCTCCACCCGCACCCCCACCAGCCGCACCTGCCGTTCGTGATCGAACCGGTCGAGCAGCGATACTGCTGCCGCCGCGATCGCCGAAGGATCTACTGTCGATTCGGGCAGCGCGCGGCTGGTGGTGTGGGTGGTGAACGGCGCGTACCGCACCTTCACCTCGACCCGGATCCCCGGTCGCTGTTCTGCGGCGATGTCCTCGGCAACCCGCTCGCTCAATCGGCGTACATGCTCGGCAACCTCGTCCCAGTCCGTGAGGTTGTGTTGGAACGTCGTTTCCCGACTGTGTGATCGCGCAATCCACGGTTCGCCCGACACCTCTGCGCTGCCCACTCCCCTACCGAGCCCCACGAGCCACGGCCCGGTCTTCGGACCGAATCGCGACGCCATCTCGTCGACAGAAGCGGTTGCCAATTCGCGAACAGTGTGAATTCCTAAGGCATCCAACTTCTTCGCGGTCTTCGAACCGATCCCCCACAACGCGCTCGTGCCCAGATCTCCCATCACCGCGAACCAATTGACGCGGGTCAAGGTGAATTGGCCCCGAGGTTTACCGAATCCGGTGGCGATCTTCGCGCGCAGCTTGTTGTCGCCGATCCCCACCGAGCAGTGCAGACCGGTCGCGTCGAGCACCGACCGTCGCACCACCGTCGCGAACGTTTCGGGATCGTCGCTCTCCACTCCGAGGAATGCTTCGTCCCACCCCAGGACCTCGACTGTGATGCCCAGCTCGCGCAGAGCATCCATCACCCGTTGCGACATTTCGTTGTAGGCATCTGCGTCGACAGGCAGGAACACCGCGTCGGGTATCTTGCGGACCGCGACACGCAGCGGCATTCCCGACCGCACCCCGAACCTGCGGGCCGCGTACGACGCGGTCGACACCACGCCACGTTCGGTGGGGTCGCCGCGACCCCCGACCACCACCGGTTTTCCGGCAAGGTCGGGGTGACGGAGAACTTCGACGGCGGCAAGGAACTCGTCGAGGTCGACGTGCAGCACCCAATGCACATCGCACACGCTACCGTCGGAGTCGGAGGCCCGAACCCGATATTGTCACCACCGTGACCGACCACGATCAACTCTGGAGTCTTGTGCACGCCGAACGGACGGTGCTTGCGGAAGACCTTGCGGAACTCGATTCTGCCCAGTGGGCATGTCGGTCGCTGTGCGGACAGTGGACGGTCGAGCAGGTCGTCGCGCATCTCACCGCGGTCGCAAGTGTGGGACCTGTGCGGTGGTTCGGAAGTGTCCTGGGCGCCCGCTTCGATACCGACCTCCACAACGCACGACGACTCGCAGAGCACCTCGGCACCACACCCGATGACACGCTCGCGAACTTTCGACGCGTGCTCACCAGTACCACGGCTCCGCTCGGCCCGACCGCGGCATGGCTGGGTGAGGTGGTGGTGCATGCACAGGACATTCGTCGCCCGCTCGGCATCTCCCGCACACCGGCAATCGCGGTAACCACAGAAGTTGCACGCTTCTATGCGCGAAAAGACTTCGCGGTGAACAGCAGAACCGCGGCCGAGGGACTGCGTCTCACCGCTACAGACAGCGATTTCACCGCGGGTTCAGGGCTCGAAGTCAGCGGACCGACACTGTCGTTGACGATGGCACTCGCCGGTCGCAGCACCTACTGCGACGACCTCACCGGGCCCGGTGCCGACATACTCCGCGCGCGCTGTCCATAACAGATCACCCCAGAATCCGCACTGCAATACACGCGGCGACCACGACGAGCGCCACCACCAGATCACCCGTCCCGAGTCGGGGCCAGGTCCGCGCAACAGGGCGCGGTCCGCGCACCGACAGAGCGTCCCCGAGGTCTCGCACCTGCCGCATCGACACCGACGCCACCGCACCGACCGCATCGATGACCTCATTCCACGACCCGCGCGGTGACGGGATCCCCGCTCGGCCACGAAGCCTTCGCGCCGCGAACAGCATGCGCAGTTCCCCGCGGATCGTCGGCAGTACGCGCAGCGCCAATGCGCACGTGGTCACCCATTCGTCGACGGGGACACGAAACATCCTCAGTGGTGCCAGCAGCACGGGAAGGGCATCGACGAGGTCGGACAACCGCGTCGTCCACCCCACCAGCGACGCAAGAACCAACAGCGCGACACCGAGCAGCGTCCCGCGGATGTACGCGTCGATACCACCACCCACCGCATTGATGACGCCGAAGAAGACCAGGCAAGCGAACACCCACCACGGGATGGTCGGCACCACACCGCGCGGAATGCGCGCGACGAGCAGACCCGCGAGGAGCACACCGACGATGACGCCGAGCCCCGCCCACGACGGCTGGAAACTCACCACCACCGACAGCACCGCGGCCGCAGTCACTTTCGTGCCCGCCCACACGCGGTGCAGGGGTGTCTCACGCGGAACCGGCCGCAGCAGGATGAGGGGACGGCGCTGACGCTGCTTCTTCATCACGCGGCCGCCTTCGTTCCGTCGTCGAGGACGGTGCCGTCCTCGAGGACCACGGTGCGCGAGCACACCTCTTCCATGCCGTGCAGGTCGTGGGAGATGACGATGATCGTGACGTGTTCGACGGTTCTCAGATGCACGAGGATCGAAATCAGTTCGCGGCGTCCCGCGGCATCGAGACCGGCAAGGGGCTCGTCGAGCACGAGCACACGCGGAGCACGCGACAGTTGGGCGGCGATCGCGACTCGTCGCATCTCACCACCGCTGAGCTGATCGATCGGGCGAACTGCGAGACCGGCGCTCAACCCCACCCGCTTCAGGACCGCGGCGACATACTGGTGGTCGGTGCGGTGGAGGCCCGCGACTTCGGATATTTCGCGAGCAACCGTGGGGCGCTGCAGCTGTAGCCGCGCCTGTTGGAACACGAGGCCGACCTCGCCGCGCACCCGTGCGGTGGGAGTGTCATGCACGGTGCAGGTGCCACTCGTGGGTCGCAGCAGACCCGCGATGGTCCACGCGAGGGTGGTCTTGCCGGACCCGTTGGCTCCGACCACCAGCACCCCCTCCCCGCGGCCGACGGTCAGCGACACATTGTGCAACGCGGTGTGTGCCCATGGGGTGCGCGCCGCATACGTGTGGGTGACCTCGCGAAGTTCGAGCACCGGGAGCCACTGCACCGGCGGTGCGGCCATGATCGCCTCGCGCCGCTGTTCGGGCGCCGGCGGCGCGACTGTATGCCCCCGATCCAGATGTACGACGCGGTCGGCGCGTGCAGTTTCGTCGTCCAGGTGGGTGATGAGCACGACTGTGGTGCCACCGGCAGCGATCTCGGCGAGCAGACCGACCAGTGCGGTGCGGCTGTCGGAGTCCACCATCGCGGTGATCTCGTCGGCGATGAGCAGTTTCGGAGTACGCGCGAGTGCGGCGGCCAACGCCAGGCGCTGCTGTTGCCCGCCGGAGAGGTCTTCGGTGGCGCGGTTTCCCATGCCTTCGAGTCCGACGCGGCCGAGCAGCGAGTCGATGTCGATGTCGCTGCTCGTTCCCCAGCGCAGATCCTCACCGACCGTACGGCCGAGCACCTGAGCTTCCGGATGTTGGAAGACCAGCACTGTTCCGCCCGGACTGCCGAGTCCCACCGGGCCGGGACGATCGACGAAACCCGAGGTGGGGTCGAGACCTGCCAGAATGCGAGCGAGTGTCGATTTCCCGGAGCCGTTGGCGCCGACGACTGCTACGAACTCGCCTTCGGCGATCGTCAGGTCCACGTTGCTCAACGCATCGACGGTTGTGCCGGGGTAGCGGTACGAGACCGAGTTCAGCTTCACGGGGAGCGGGCCGGGCTCACGCTCGGTTGTCCGTTGCGGCCATCCCGCCTGTTGCCGCGGCCAGGTACTGCGCTGTGCGACGGACGCGAACATCCCGAACGCCAGCAGTGCCGTCCCGACCACGCCGAGGACGACAGCACTGCCGATCCACAGCCACCAGTAGGTCACGAGGAAATCGATGGTCTCGTTCACTATGCGGCTGAGCTCGGTATCCGCCCCAGCGGCCTCGAACGCGGCAAGCATCCCGCGCATGGTGTTGACCAGTGCCTCGAGCAGCAGGACGCGGGTCTGTTCGAACACAACCAGGAGGCCGACGACCGCCGCCGCCACCGTCAGACCCATCGGTACCGAGCACGCGAAGATGACGAATACCGCCGATCGTCCCCAGCGGCGTTGCGCAAACCCCACGAGGGTGCCGATCGCCGCGAGCAGCACCACCGCCGCGACCGCGAACGGTCCGCCTGCGATCAGTGCTACGACACCCGCTGCGGTGGTGGCGGCGAAGACGGTGCGAACGCGGCCCGTGATGGCGAGAAACGCGACGGGTAGCGCCACCAGAACCTGCGCGATCCCGACCGGGATCAACCCTGCGACCACCGACAACACCGCCGTGAGTGCTCCGAACACTGCCGCAGCTGCGAGCTCCGGCGGCTGCAGTGGTCCTCTGGTTCTGGTTCTTGTCCCCGCGTTCACTGGGCCCAGTCTGCCAGCGTCGACGGGAGCTATTCGAAAGCGCGCTCGAGGGAGTCGAGTTCGGCGCCGAGGAGATCGAGCAGCCGTTCGAGTTTCGGCACGGTGCGGCTACAGGAGGTCAGACCGAACGCGATGTCGTCGTCGGTACTCGTACATGTGATGTTCAGGGCTTGCCCGTCGACGGGTACCGACAGCGGATATACCGCGTCGACGCGCGCACCGTTCCAGTACAGCGGATGGGCAGGGCCTGAAACATTCGAGATGATGATGTTGAACGGTGGTCGCAGCAGCGCGCGGTTCCCCGTGATCATGCCCACTGCAAGCGGTGCAACACCGAGCGCGCTGGTAGCCAGCCGCGACACCGACGGCATGCCCCTCATCGCGTCCTTGCCCTGGGTCGTGGATTCGCGGATCGTCACGAGTCGCTCGACAGGGTCCGCGGTGCCGGTGGCAAGGTTGCACATGAGCACGCCTACCTGATTCCCGGAACACTGCTTGTCCGGTCGCAGGCTCACCGGAACCATCGCCACGAGCGGTCTGTCGGGCAAGGCGTTCTGGTCGAGCAGGAACGAGCGCAATGCACCGGAGGACATCGCGAGCACGACGTCGTTGACGGTGGCCCCTGCTGCCGTCGCGACCGCACGCAATCTTTTCAGAGGCCACGTCCGTCCTGCACAGCGGCGCGCACCACTGATCGGGACATTGACGACGGTGTTGGGAGCTCTGAGAGACAAGGATCCGCCCCGGCCGCGCACCGCCCGGTCCACCGTCCCGCTCAAGGCAGGCACGAGGCCGAGTGCTTGGGAAGCCACGGCCCGTGCCGCCCCGATCACCGAGTCGGCCGGCGGCTGCAGCGTCTCCTCGGATCGAGCGGGCACCAGGGCGTCCACGGGAGCCCACGGTGCGGGCATGTCGATGCGGTCGGAGTCGGCGCTCATCGCGCGACGCAGCAGTTTCATTGCGCCGACGCCATCGGCCAGCGCGTGGTGGATCTTGGTGTAGACCGCGAATCGACCGTCCGCGAGGCCTTCGATCAGGTGCATCTCCCACAGTGGCCGGTCGCGGTTGAGGAGGGTGCCGTGCAGTCTCGACACCAGAGTCCACAGTTCGTCGTGGCCCCCGGGCGTGGGCAGGGCGTCGTAGCGCACGTGATAGGCCAGATCGAAGTCTTCGTCTTCCTCCCACGCCCACTGTCCGAGCGTCGCGAAGGATCGCACGGGACGTTTCCGCCACAGTGGGTCGGCGTCGGGTTCGCCGAGTGCCCTGTCGAATGCGGCACGCATATCGGGTGCGTCGCCACCGTCCGGTGGGGTGAAAAGTATCAGTCCACCCACGTGCATGGGGTGTTCGCGTGACTCTCCGAGGAGGAACATCGAGTCGGTCGGCAACATCGGCAGTCGAACTTGCACGTTTACCTCCGCTCGCTTTCGCGAGCCTGCTGTTGGCGGGCCCCCTGCAGCCCGACCGTGAAGTTATCCATCAGCGCTCCGGCGCTGGATGTGAATTGTCACCAGATTTACGCGAAACTGTGACCTGCAGCCAAGGGTCCAACGCCCTGATTCGGACATTTGCACCGCACTCCGCGCCTTCTGTGTCTCCTGTGGCCCGTGGGACTCCCACCTCCGCCTTACCCTGGGTGAGGTGAGTATCGAAGATGCCGGAACGGCCCCCACAGACGGACTCGCCGGATGGGCGCTCGATCTCATGGATCGGCTCGGCGGGATCGGCGCGGGCATCGCCATTGCGCTCGAGAACTTCTTCCCTCCGCTACCCAGCGAGGTGATCCTCCCGCTCGCGGGCTTCGCGGCGAGCCTCGGCAGCTTCACCCTGTTCGGTGCTCTCTTCTGGACCACACTCGGCTCGATCGTGGGAGCACTGGGGCTCTATTGCCTCGGACGCTGGGTCGGCGAGGCACGGATCCGCCGCGCAGTGGACCGTCTCCCCCTCGTCGACGTCGACGATCTGGATCGGACCACCGAATGGTTCCGGAGGCACGGCCGCAAAGCCGTGTTCTTCGGCCGGATGGTTCCCATCTTCCGCAGCCTCATTTCCATCCCGGCCGGTGTGACACGCATGCCGATCTGGCAGTTCACTGCGTTCACCACCGCGGGCAGCCTCATCTGGAACAGCATCTTCGTGATCGCCGGGTATCAGCTGGGCGAGAACTGGTACCGGGTCGAACCCTACGCGGAAACGTTGCAGTACATCGTGATCGCCGTTGTTGCGGTCGCTGTCCTCTGGGCCGTAGTGCGGCGCGTGCGGTCGCGAATGAAACTGGGTACCGAGGAATAGGATTCGGCGTTCCCCCGAGGTTTCGTATCGGGTAGCAGATACTGAGGGCACACCCACTCTCGCTCCGGAGGCACCCTCATGCGCCGACTCCCCGTTGCGCTGACCACGGTGTTCCTCGCACTCGCCACGGCGGGCGTGCGGCAGCAATGACGGCACGGCCCCCTCCACCGACGAATCCACCACGACCGCCGACTCCGGGTTCGGGGACGGACTCCAGAGCGTTCTCGACCGAGCATTCGCCGATTCCGGACTGCCGAACGGCGACGTCGCCACACTGGATCAGCTCGCGTCCATGACCAGCGGCATCCCCAGCTACACCTTCGACGATGAGTTCCAACAGCAGGTGTTCGCCGACCCGACGGCGCCGTGGACACCCGATCAGCTACTCGACCTTGTGCGGGGCGACCCACCCAACTTCGCGCCGGGCGAGCAATTCAAGTACTCGAATTCGAACACGATCGCTCTCGGCCTGGTGATCGAGCAGGTCAGTGGCCGACCCCTAGAGGACTACTTCCGCGAGGACCTCTTCGACCCCGTCGGCATGACGCAGACAACTCTGCCCACCGACGCGTCGCTCCCGCCCCCTCGTCTGCAGGGCATCACCGAGCAGGGGCAAGCGGAAGGGCAGACCGCCGATGCCACCGACTGGAACCCATCGTGGGGCTGGTCGGCCGGCGCCGTCACATCCACAATCGACGACCTCGAGATATGGGGACGCGCTCTCGGCACCGGCAAGGCATCCTGACCCCGGAAACCCAACGGTTGCGGCTGGATTCGTTTCAGTACAACCTGCCTCCTGCCACTCCCGAACGAGCCTACGGGCTCGGCCTCGGAATCGAGGAAGGCTGGGTGGGACACACCGGGGAACTGCCCGGATACAACACCTATGTGGGATATCTCCCCGAGACCCGGACGGTCCTCGCCGTGGCAGTCAACAGCGACATTCCGACGGCCGACGGTACCGAACCTGTCACCGTCGTCGTCGAGGAGTTGAAAGCAGCGCTTCGGTGATCGTGCCGATACAGCTCGTGGTTGCGCGAGCCGACGCACCGGGGCCAGGCACGCTCGGAGGCCGGATCGGCCCGGGTAGGACGTTTTCCCAGTCCTGGGCCGGGCACACTTTTCATCCGAGCGCAATGTAACGAAAAGAACACAGGGAACGACACCCCTGACGAGGCATGTAGAACAAAGGGGTTCATCGTGGCACACCAGCAGTTGCTGTTCATCGGACGTCCGGACGCGACCGAGGTCGCCCACTGGAGCACCTTGCGCGAGCTGGCTCCGCAGCGAGGGTGGGTTCCCACCCGCAAGTTCGAGCCCGGCAAAGTGACTTGGGCGGTCGCTGCAAGCAGCCTTCTGGCAGATCAGGCAGACGTCGTCGACGCGTTGCGCGAAGCCGACGTCCCCTGCACCACAGCACTCGACGCGATCAAGAACGCGTACAGCTGACACCAGAAGTGGGGATCCGGGCTCGGATCCCCACTTTCAGATACTCACGTGATGCCGCCCGACCGGCAGCACCAGCGGTTTCCCGGAGACAGGATCGTCGATCACGCGACTGTCGAGCCCGAACACCGCCGCGACCGTGTCGCTGGTGAGCACGTCCGACGGATCACCCGCCGCATACAGCCGACCGTCTGCGATCGCGACGAGGTAGTCGGCGTACCGAGCAGCGAGGTTCAGATCGTGCAACACCATGACGATCGTCGTGCCGCGGTCGCGATTGAGGTCGGTGAGCAGGTCCAGTACCTCCACCTGATGGCTCACGTCGAGGAAGGTAGTGGGTTCGTCGAGCAGCAACACGTCGGTCTGCTGCGCGAGGGCCATCGCGATCCACACCCGTTGACGCTGGCCACCGGACAGTTCGTCGACGGCGCGTTCGGCAAGTTCGGTGGTGTTCGTGGCGGCAAGCGCATCGGCGACGGCGGCGTCGTCCTCGCGGCTCCACCTCGACAGGACCCGCTGATGCGGGTGCCTGCCGCGGCCGACGAGGTCCGCGACGACGATCCCCTCCGGAGCGATCGGCGACTGCGGCAACAGGCCCAGGGTGCGAGCGAGTTTCTTCGCGGGGAGCCTGTGTACATCCTTGCCGTCGAGCAGGACATGTCCGCCGCGCGGTGCCAACAACCGCGACATCGAACGCAACAGCGTCGACTTGCCGCACGCATTCGCGCCGACGATGCACGTGATCATCCCGGAGGGTACGTCGAGATCGAGGTTCTCGACGACCGTCCGGTTGCCGTAGCCGAGTTCGAGGTTCTCGACCGTCAGAGTGTGCGATGCGGTCACAGCGAGCCTCCCGCGCGGTTGGAACGAATGATCAGGTAGACGAGATACGGAGCTCCGAGGGCACCGGTCACGACACCCACCGGGTAGCGGGTGCCGAACGCGTACTGGCCGACGAAGTCGGCGACGAGGACCAGCAACGCACCGACGAGCGCCGCCGGGACGAACAGCGACGTGCCCTGCCCCACGATGCGCGCGGCGATCGGGCCGGCGAGGAATGCGACGAACGCTATGGGCCCGGCTGCCGCGGTGGCGAACGCGATGAGTCCGACGGCGGCGACGATCGCCACTATGCGAGTGCGCTCCACGCGCACACCGAGTGCCTGCGCGGCATCGTCGCCGAGCTGGATCATCGACAGGTTGCGGGTCTGCGCCAACAGCACCGGACCGAGAATCGCGAGTGCGACGATCACGGGCACGGTCGCGCCCCACGTTGCCCCGTTGAGGCTCCCGGTCAACCAGCGCATCGTCTCCTGCAGATCCCATGCGGCCGCGGTGCTCAGCAGATACGAGGTGACGCTGTCGAGCATGGCTGCGATGCCGATTCCGATGAGGATCAGCCGCGTCCCCGCGACACCGCCTCGATACGACAGCGCGTAGATCAACAGCGCCACACCGAGCCCCGCGACGATCGCGAAGATCGACACCTGAGTGCTGCCGAGACCGAGCACGATGATCCCGAACGCGGCGGCGGCGCTCGCCCCTGCACTGATCCCGATGATGTCGGGACTCGCGAGCGGATTGCGCAGCATCGTCTGAAAGGTGATGCCGCCCAGACCGAAGCACACTCCCGCGACGACGGCGAGCACAGTGCGCGGCAGGCGGAGTCGGCCGACGGTGAACGTCGCGCCGGAGACGTTCTCGCCGAGGATCACGCGGACGATGTCGGACGGCGGATAGAACGTCTTCCCGAACATCAGGCTCGCCGCGAATGCGGAGAGGACGAGCGCGCCGAGGATTCCGATCACGATGCGTCGACGTCGCCCGCGACGCACTCGGCTTGCGGCGACCTCGTCGACGTCCGACTGGATGGTGGTGAGTGTGGCTGTCACAGTTCTCGGAGTTTCTGCCGGCGGACGATGTACACGAAGAACGGTGCGCCGATGAGCGCAGTGATGATGCCGACGTCGATCTCGCTGGGTCGCGCGACGATACGGCCGACGACGTCGGCGCCCGTGAGCAGCGCGGCACCCACCAGTGCGGAGAAGGGCAACAGCCAACGGTTGTCGACGCCGATCAGGAGCCGGCACAGGTGCGGCACGACGAGACCGACAAAGGCGATGGGTCCGGCGATCGCGGTCGCGGCGCCGCACAGCAGCACCGCTCCGAGCGAGGCGAGCCCACGTGCGAGCGCGACACGCTCGCCGAGGCCCGCGGCCATCTCGTCACCCAAGGCCAGGGAGTTCAGGCTGCGCGCCGACAGCAGGCAGATCACGAATCCTGCGATCAAGAATGGCATCGCTTGCCCGATCACGTCGAACGTCGCACCCCCCACACCGCCGATCTGCCACGAGCGCACGTTCCCCGCGATGTCGTTGCGCGGAAGGATTATCGCGGTGATGAACGACGAAAGGGCGGCCGCAGTAGCGGCTCCGGCGAGTGCGAGTTTGAGCGGTGTCGCTCCGCCGCGGCCGAGCGAACCGATCATGTAGACGAACACCGCGGTCACGCCTGCACCGAAGATCGCGACCCACAGCATGGCGGTCTGCGTCCACAGCCCGAACCACGCCATGCCTACGACCACCGCGAGCGACGCTCCCATGTTGACGCCGAGGATGCCGGGGTCGGCCAACGGGTTTCGGGTCACGCCCTGCATCACCGCACCTGCGAGTCCCAACGCCGCCCCGACGAGAAGTGCGAGTAGCGTCCGCGGGATTCTCTTCGCGATGGCGCCTTGCCCGATGTTGTCGGTCGACCCACCGAGCGCGGCGATGATGTCGGCCCACTCCACATCACGCGACCCGATGGTGACCGACGCAACGACCAGGAGCGCGAGTGCCCCGAGCAGAACGAGGAGCCACGCGGAGTTGCCGAGAGCCGAGCGCCGCGGAAGTGCGGCGCTCGGCGTCGGGGCTTGTTGTACGGAGGTCACTCCGCGTTGGTCTTGCTTGCTGCTTCGGCGAGCATGTCCACGTAGTCCGAGAGCACCCACGAGATGGCGAGCGGAGTCGGGTTCGCGGCGGTGCCGAGCGGGCCGGATCCGTCGAGGAAGACGATCGAGTCGTTGGCGACCGCGGGCATCTGCGACAGCAGTGGGTCTGCCTTCAGCGAGTCGACGAGTGATTGGTCGCCGTAGGTGACGATGATCTGGACGTCATCGAACACGTCGACCTGCTCGGCGCTGACCTTCTGCGAGAACTCGTCGCCGGTGGAGGCATCGGCGACGCTCTTCGGGGTGGCAAGTCCGAGGTCTTCGAAGAACGCGGCACGCGTGTCATTGGCGGTGTAGAAGCTGACCTGGCTCAGGTCGGCGGTGTCGACGTGGGTGAGGAACATCGCCGCTTTGCCTTCGAGTTCCGGGTGAGAGGCGGCTTCGTCGGCGATCTCGCTCTCGAGACTCGCGATGAGCTCCTGGCCTTCTTGGGCCATGCCCATACCCTCGCTGTTGATCGCGATCATGTCGCGCCATGCAGTCGCCCAGGGGGCTTCGGGATACGCGATGACAGGAGCGATCTCGCTGAGGGTGTCGTAGTCCTCCTGCGTCAGTCCGGAGTAGCCGGCGAGGATGACGTCGGGGTCGGTATCGGACACGGCTTCGAAATCGATGCCGTCCGTCTCGTCGAACAGTACGGGGGTCTCGCCGCCGAGCTCCTCGAGCTTCTCCTCGACCCACGGGAGCATGCCGTTGCCGTCGTCGTCGCCGAAGTTCGCGGCGGCCATACCGACGGGCACGACACCGAGTGCGAGGGGCACTTCGTGGTTGGCCCACTGCACGGTGGCTACGCGCTCCGGCTTCTGCTCGAGTGTGGTGGTGCCGAGGGCATGCTCGATGGTGATCGGGTATTCGCCGGAGGCGGTGCCGGTGTTGCTCTCGGTGGTCTCCGAGTCGGAGCTACAGGCCGACAAGCCGAGTGTGACAGCGACCGCGGCCGCGGCCACTGCCAGGAAGCGCTGTGAACGCATGGGGACGAACTCGCTTTCGTGCAGGGGGTGCCCACATCCGGACAGATCGGATATTAGGCGAGGTTTGCCTAAATCTAATCTTTGCCGTCCCGAGACGCAATCGCGCGATCGGGCCACCGGTTATCGCGATCGGGTCACGGCTCGTCGCCGTTCAGCCTGCGCGGAACGATGCCGGTGTCGCCCCCGTGACCCGCCTGAACGCCGCACCGAATGCGCTCGCCGAGCGATACCCGAGTTGCTCTGCGACTTCGCCCAGCTCGACGCCGTGTCCGAGGAGCATCACCGCGTGCTGCGCTCGCACTGCCGCCACCCAACGCCCGAAGCTGAGCCCCGTCTCCGCGCGGAACGCCCGAGTGACAGTGCGGCGGCTGACCCCGAGTTCCGTCGCCCAATCCGACAAGGTCCGCGGGTCACTGGGGTCCTCGCCGATCGCTTCGACGATGGGTCGCAACAACTGTGAGACAGGCACCCGGACCAGCAGCTCATGCTCAGCGGGGACGAGCACGTCGATCACCATATTCTCCGTCAATGACCGCGATGCAGGCTGGAGCGAATCGTCGGCGAGGCGGTCGAGTAGCAGGCGCAGCAACGGGGTCATCTCGACGGCCACCGGGCCATCGGACAGTGACGGCGCATGGTCGATGCCGAAATGCGCAGTGCGATACCACGTCCCCGTCGGCATGATGCCCCAGTGCAGCAGACCCGCCGGGATCCACAGTCCGATCGTCGGGGTGATGGTCCAGGTCTGAGAGCCGATCGTCGCGCTCGATGCGCCACGCTCGTTCCACAACAGCTCATGGGTGGGATGCGAGTGCGGCTCGAAACGGGTGTCGCTTCCGATCAGTTCGTCCATACCGGCGATCACGAACGGCACCTCGATCTCTCCTGCTGCGTAGACCGGCAGTGCCCTCGTCTCCACGACTCCTCCTCGCTTCCAGCTCTCGGGATCGATTATGTCGTCCTCGGTCGGCACGACCGATTCCGACCCGAACACTGGCCGTGCGGGAGACAATTGCCCGAACCCCTTCGACCGAAAGGCTCGATCGTGTCCGAGGTCAGTGAAACTTCCGTCCTGGTCGTCGGCGCCGGCCCTGTCGGGTTGACAGCCGCAATCGAACTACGCCGCCGGGGTGTCTCCGTCGTCGTCATCGACAAATTGAAGGCACCCACGCACTACGCCAAAGCCGTGGGGATCCAGCCTCGGACTCTCGAATTGTGGGACGCGATGGGAGTGGCCCGACCCGCGCTCGATCTATCGACTCCGATGCACGGGCAGATCGTGTTCGTCAACGGCGACGAGGCAATGCGAGTCGACCTCGAACTACCCGACGATGTGCCGTATCACTTCACGTGCATGCCGCAGTATGCGACCGAAGAGGTACTCCGAAGGGCGCTGGCAGAACACGGCACGAAGGTGCGGTACGGCGTCGAACTCACCGGTTTCGAGCAGTCGTCACGAGGGGTCGTCGCCGCCCTGCGGAGCACGGACGGCACCGAGCACGTGTCGGCACGCTATCTCGTCGGCTGCGATGGGGCCCACAGCGCGACGCGCAAGGGATTGGGATCCTCGTTCGAGGGCGACGCGTTTCCCGAGGAGTACATGCTCGCCGATGTCGAATTGGATTGGTCGTTGCCCTCCGGATATGCCGTACGTGCAATGACGCAGGAGAATGGTTCCACGTCCGATCTGATGGTGTGCATCCCGCTACCGGGCGACCAGCGGTACCGCGTATCGTCGCTGGTCGCACCCGATCTGGCCACCACCAGAGGGGACGGCGCGGTCGCCCATGGCCTCGAGGGAAAGAACCCGCCGACTCTCGCCCACATCCAGGCCGTGCTGGACCGCTTGGCCCCGGAGCCCACACGCGCGCGAAACATGCGGTGGTCGTCGGTGTTTCGGATAAGCCACCGGATCGTAGGTAGTTACGGCGCCGGGCGCGTGTTCCTTGCGGGCGACGCCGCGCATATCCATCCACCCACGGGCGCACAGGGTATGAACACGGGAATTCAGGACGCGTACAACCTCGGCTGGAAACTCGCGCTCGCCGTGACCGGAAATGCTGCCGACGGTCTGCTCGCGAGCTACGACGCCGAACGCCGACCGATCGGCGAGGACGTAGTGGGCCGGACCGTGCGACACGCACGCGAGGGTATCGGAAGCGGCGAGACCGACGTGGAGACAATCATTCTGCGGGAAGCCCAACTGTTGCTGAACTACCGGAACAGCACGATCGTCGGTGGCGCGGCACCTGGCGGCTGCCTCGCTCCTGGCAACCGGGCGCCCGACGCTCGCGAGCTGTGTCAGGATGCGGTGGCCGCACCACTGCGACTGCACGACCTGCTGCGCCACCCGGGACACACTGTGCTGTTGTGGGCCCCCACCGGGCCCGCCGTGAAGGAGTCGGCCGACCTCGCCGAAGACATCGCGGGTAGATTCGGAGGCCTGGTGCGCGGGTACGTTCTCACACCGGACCTCGCGCAGGCCGCCGACGGACGGGTGCTCCGCGACGAGCGGGGCAACGCAGCACGGATGTACGGGTTCGGTGCGCACCCGGAGATCGTCGTGATACGACCCGACGGCTACGTGGGATTTCGCGGGCCCGGAGCAAGCATGACGACGCTCGTCGCACATCTCGCGAACGTCCTGCATATCGCGGAGTGACCTACGAGGACACCACCATCGGCACGATGAATTCTCGGGCGATCTCCGACAGCTGATCCTGATCGTCGAGGTCGACCAGATCGGTCGGGGCCATGAGGAACGATGCTGCGATCCGCACCATCATCTCCGCTGTGAGATCGACGTTCATCTCGCGCGAAATGGTGCCTGCCCGTTGTTCGCGGCGAAGCTGCCCCGCGACGAACTGCCGTGCGATCGCGAGCATCCGACCGTCATCGACGAGCGATCCTGCGAGGAGTGTCGGTTCGGCGTCGAGAAGACCACCGATCAACGAGTTGGTACGGATGGCCGTCAGCGAGCTCACGAATCCGAGGACGATGCGATCGGCGACGGTGCGTGCGGATCTGATATCGAGGAGGAACCGATCGAAATATCGACGAAATTCGCGCAGCAGCACCTGTTCGACGAGCGCATCCTTCGACTCGAATCTTCGGTAGAGCGTAACCCGTGACAGGTTCGCCCGTCTGGCGACCTCCTCCATCGACGAGCGCTGGATCCCGGAACGGCAGAACTGTTCGTGGGCCGCGTCCAGCAGGCGCGTGCGCACGGTGTCGGCCTCATCGGCGTTCTCGACAGCTTCGAGCAAGGCTCGCTCGAGCAGAGATTCCGAAGCCGCTGCTCGGGCGTGTGGTTGAGAATCCACGCTCACCTCCTGGGAATCCGAGGTTACACGTCGTTCCGTGCGGCAATTTCGGCAAAACTGCACACGTACGTCGTCACACCGTGCTACAAAATGATACGCGGTAACGGATTTTGTAACCCTGTTTCTCTCTGCATCTCATCGGGGGTAGATGGCATGACCGATCTCAGTAGGCGAAAGATTCTGCAGGCCGGCGGAGCTCTGAGCGCTCTCAGCGCAATCGCGCTCGCGACGCCTGCCAACGCACAACCCTGGCGGTGGTCGCCGGCGGGCTCGATCCCGGGCACCGGTAGCGGCGCAGATCCGCGAACCGTCTGGGACACCGAAGCCGACCCGCTGGTCGCATCGCTTCTCGACCGAGGCGACGTACCCAGGGTCAATCAACTCCTCCGCACATGGACGAAGAACGGGCAGCCCCTGCCCGACGGACTTCCCGCCGACCTGAAGGATTTCATGGAGCGGGCGCGTCAACTGCCGGAGTGGGCAGACCGCGGCAAGCTCGAGACCGCGGTGCGTTTCAACGAGAAACGCGGCCTCTATCTCGGCGTCCTGTACGGCTTCGCGAGCGGCATGATGAGCACGGTGATCCCCAAAGAGGCTCTCGCCGTGTATTACTCGAAGGGCGGCGCCAACATGAAGCGCCGTATCTCGAAGACCGCGAAGCTGGGTTACGACATCGGCTCCCGTAACGCGTACCTCGACGACGGCGAGATGATCGTCACCGCCGTGAAAACCAGGCTCGTGCACGCTGCGGTACGCCACCTGCTGCCACAGTCGCCGCACTGGGAGGGGGCCGCACCCGAAGACATTCCGATCAGCCAGCACGACATGATGGTCACCTGGCACAGCCTGCCCACAACCGTCATGCGCGTGCTGAAGCAGTGGAAAGTGCCGATTCCGGGCGATGAGTCCGAGGGGTTCCTCCACTCCTGGCAGATCAGCGCCCACATGCTCGGCATCGAGGACCAGTACATCCCCGCGACATGGGACGACGCCGAATCCCAAGCTCGAGCGTCGCTCGACCCGGTCCTGGCACCCACCTCCGAAGGCCTCAAACTCGCCGACATGCTCCTCGATCTCGGCGCCGGACTCGATCTCACGCTCCTCAGCCGGCCGATCCTGGGCGCCCTGACGCGCTTCACACTCGGCGACGAAATCGCCAACTGGCTGAACATCCCCCGAGAGTTGCTGTGGGACAACCTCCTCAATGTGGCATGGGGCCCATTCATCGCGGTGCGCGAGGGGTTGCTTCCCCTGCCGTTGGCGCCGGAAGCGTACTGGACCTTCGACGAACTGCTCCGCCAGTTCGTGCTGCTCTACATGTCCGAACTGAAGACGATCAGCATCGAGATTCCGGAATTCAACAACCCGAACTACCCCTGAGGGCTGTTCGCGCGCGCCTGCCGGTCTCCCCCGAGTGCTGTTCGTCTGCTGCCAGGATGAGACTGCCGAGCGCGCGCGAACCGATCTGCGTCAGCGAGGATCCGGCCCCTCCACCAATGGCAGCGACTCATCCGCGGTCCACGCATTGAGCGATCCGTCATACACCGCAACGTCGGAACGCCCAGCCACCGCGAGCGCATGTGCAAGACCCGACGCGGCGATACCACCACCGCAATATGTCACCGGGTGCACGTCCGGATCGAGCGCACCTGCCTTCTCGAACACCGCCCGCAATTCGGCCGTCGGCTTCAGACGCCCGGTCGACGGATCGACGAGGTCACCGAACGGAATGTTGATGCTGCCCGGAATGTGCCCGCGGCGGGGGTACGACGGGCTCTCACCTCGATAGGTCGCCGGGTCGAGAGCGTTGATGATCAGGGTGTGCGGATCGTCGAGCGCACCGCGCACTTCGTCGGTGGAACGCAGCAGTTCGGGACGGCGGTGCGACGTGAAAGTGGCGGCGTGCGGGATGACCTGCTCGTCCGACACCGGGTAGCCCGACGCCGTCCAGGCGGGCAGCCCACCGTCGAGGACGGCAGCATCGTCGAACCCCTCCAGCCGCAGCTGCCACCAGAGACGGGCAGCCCAGATCCCACTCGACTGGTCGTACACCACCACCCTGCGGCCGTCCCCAATTCCGACTGCGCCGGCTGCCGTTGCGAAGCGTTCGGACGGCGCGGCGGTGAACGGCTGGGCGGCATGGTGATCGGAGAAGTCGGTGAACAGATCTGCATACACCGCACCCGGGATGTGGGCCTCGAGGTACGTGGCGAGACCGGGCTCGATATGCACCGACCCGTCCGGTGGCATCGTGAGGTGAGTGGTCGCATCGACGATGACCAGGTCTTCGTCGGCGAGCTGCTCATACAGCCATTCCGGAGAGACGGTGTGCGGTTTCGGTTCACTCATCGGGTCCTCCTCAGCTCTCGGTACCTATCCAGTAGAGCATTGTTCGGGCTCGGGGCTCGTGTCACTCCTTGACCGCGTAGCCCATGTAGGAGATACCGGTGAATCTCGTTCGTCCGAAGTCCAGCCGCCTGCTCACCTCTCCCCACGGGAGACTGCCACGCGCGCCCCGCACCATGTCCAGTACCCGCAACGGATTCTTCGACCGTGGTCCGAGACCCACGATCTCTCCGACGCGGAGTCCGTGCCTGGTCATGACCTCCGCGAGCTCCTCCGGCCGCACACACATCGCCCAATCGTGGATCGGAGTGTCGAACAGCCGGGACCATCGCCACTCCTGCATGATCTTGATAGCGACGAGTCGGCTGGTCCAGGTCCGGTTGATGGTGTCGAACAAGAACAATCCTCCCGGTTCGAGCACCCGGAAAACCTCGCCGATCACCGCGTCCAGATCGGTGACATGCTCGAGCACATCGCAGCAATACACGACGTCGACCCAGGAATCGCGAACCGGCAGCATCTCGCCCCTACCGCGCAGATAGTCGATCTCGAGATTCCCCTCGGCCGCGTGTCTGCCCGCTGTAAGCAGGGAAACCCCCGACGGGTCGACACCGACAACGCTGAATCCGATCCTCGCGAACTCTTCGGCAAGAAACCCACCACCCGACCCGACGTCGAGGGCACGCAGTCCTGTGTATTCGCAACCAATCTTCTTCTCGAGCACCTCGAGGAAATACGCGAAGCGACCCGATGTCAGGCTCCCGTGCAGCATGTTGAGGGGATTGTCCTCGTTCCACCACGCTGCACCTTCACGGTTGTACACATCGTTGTCGATGGGCACGGCAGTCACCTGCACATCCTCGAGGAGATCATCTCGCCCTGCCACCATCGCATGATCCGGCGATCGACATGTGCAATCAGGTGGGATCGACCCGCATCATCGCGATAATCCTCACCGTGCTCGCTACACCCCGGATCAGATCAGTTCAGGTAGACGACGACGTCGTCACCGCCGACACAGGTGACCACAGGGCTTCCCGAGCACTTCATGGTCTGGTTCTGCCCGGTGGCAGGCTCGCGCGCCTCTACTGTCACCAGCCCGTATCGCAGAGGCTGATCCAGATAGGAGCGACGCACTTCCTCGGCGAATTCACAGGACATGACCGGGTCTGCGACCGCGGCGCTGGTCACCTCAGGGCTGTCGAACGCGCTGGGGCACGAAGTCGCATTCTGCGGCACACTTTTCAGACCTTCCAGACCCGCGACAGGAGCCGAGGACGAAGTCGTAGCCGAGTCGCCGTCGCCCTCGCCCTGCTGCGAGAGCAGGAAGATCCCGACAACGACGATGGCGATCACAACAACAGCTGCTGCAATCTTCGGCATCGCAGAGTTCGAGGTCTTTCCCATTGTTCACAAGGTCCTTCGATCACCGGCCTGCACACGCAAACCGTCGAGCTCGTCGCGGCAAGCGACCGCGCAAGGTCGGCCGATGTAACCGACTGCATGTACGTTGTACCGTTCGCAAGACTAACGGTATCCATTGTTCGAACTACACGTCCGTGACCTGAGCCACGTGCGGCCCCGCAGGCCGTCGCGGCGCCGTCGAGCAGGTCCGAGGTGGTTTGTCACGTCAGATCACGCCGCAGCGGAGCCACGACAGCCGCCGCCGATGCCACTGCCGCATACATCAGCAGCACGAGCGCACCGAGCGCGGGAGTGAGCAAGGTCGCCGCCCCCGACGACATCTCCCCCGCCATGGTGTCGCTCAGGAACGTGAAGTTCGTCAACGCCGATGTCGCCCCTCCCGGCATGAACGGATAGAGAGTGTTCAGGCCCGGCAGGATCATGAGCACCGGCTCGAGGAAGTAGAAGTACCCGAGCACGATCCCGGTCGCGACGAGTTGGCTGCGCACGAGCGCGCCGATCCCCACGCCCAGCAATGTGTAGATCGCTGCGGCCACTACAACGCGAGCGAGGACCGCCGCAAGATCTCCCGTCGTGGTGCCGAGGTCGATGCCCCTCGAGGCCGTGACCACCAACAGAGCAAGCGCCGCCGACGACGACATCAAGAACCCGAATGCGAGGCCGAAGATGCTGTAGACGAGCAGTTTTGCAGCGAGTACCGCGCCTCGCCGCGGAACCGCCAGGAAAGTGGTGCCGATGGTCTTGTGACGGTACTCCCCTGTGACCGCAATCGTTCCGAACAGTGCGGGCACGAACAGCAACAGACCGGTGAAGCCCACCGCGATCGCCACCCCCTCCGGCGCATCGAGACCGGGCATCGGGGGCGACGCGTTCTCCGGCCCTACCAGTCCGAGCACACCGGTGAGTCCGGCACCGGACAGAACGGCCGCGACACACGCCCACAACGGTAAGCGCGTGGAGAACAGCCGGACGAACTCACCGCGGACCGCGCTCGTCATTTCACACCCGCCCTGTCGGTGAGGGAAAGGAAAGCCTCTTCGAGCGTGTTCCCCGTGGCCACGAGTTCGGAGAGTTCGCCCGTCCACGCGATGTGCCCGCGGTCGATGAGCACTACATCGTCGATGGTGTTCTGCAGTTCGGACAGCGCGTGGCTCGAGATCAGCACGGTGCCACCGCTTGCTGCGAACTCACGAAGGAATGTGCGCAACCATACGATTCCCGAGGGATCGAGACCGTTGGACGGTTCATCGAGGACCAGCACCTCGGGCTCGCCCAGAAGTGCGGTGGCCAGAGCGAGCCGCTGTCGCATTCCCGTCGAGTAAGCGCCGACGCGGCGGTCGGCGAACCGGTCGAGTTCGACCGAGTCGATCACCTCGCCGACTCGCCGCACCGGGTGGCCGCCGAGCGCGCAATAGGTGCGCAGGTGGGCACGGGCGGTGGTCGCGGGGTGCGCAGACGCGATGTCGAGCACAGCACCGACCGTGCCGGTAGGAAACGGGAGGTCCACGTACGGGATTCCGCCGAACCGTGCGGTGCCCGCATCGGGCCGGATCAGGCCGAGGAGCATCCGCAGGGTGGTGGATTTGCCCGCTCCGTTGGGACCGAGGAATCCGGTCACTCGCCCGGGCTCGGCGGTGAAGCTCGCGTCGACAACAGCATCGACCATGCCGAATCTTTTGGTCAGGTGCTCGACTGCAATGCCGGTCATGACGCCGAAGCTCCGTGAAGACCGCGAGCGAGTTCGACGGAGTGAGGGCTGCTGATGAGCAGTTCGTCGAACTCGTCGCCGGCTACGCGGCCGCGAAGCACGATGCGCAGCAATGGCTCACCTCGCTTCATGACGACGAGCCGTTTGGTGCCGCGGGGATGCGTGAAGGTGCCGACCTTGAGGAATCCGGAGATTGCAAGACCGTTCCGGATGCCGAGGACTTCGGAGGTCCACCCTGGCAGCACCTCCACACGGATCATCGACGACCTCGGGATCGACAGGTGGGTGCGACGGACGAAGAGTGCTTCCCAGCCGGTGAAGGCGAGGTGCAGGGAAGATTCGGAATGCGATAGGTCGGCCATGGCGGCGGCCCTTCTGTCAGCGGTAACCTGGACTCGATAATGAGAACATTATCAGAGTGAGAACAATGGAGGAAAGGGCCAGATGGACGGCGAACCGTCGATAGCCGACGTCGTGCTGCACCCGGTACGGCTGCGGATCATCCAACAGCTCGGCGGTCGGAGTCTGACCACCGCAGAGCTCCGCAAGGAACTACCCGACGTCACCCAGGCCACGCTCTACCGCCACGTGTCCGCGTTGATCGACGCACAGGTCGTCACCGTCGTGGACGAACGACGCGTCCGCGGAACCATCGAACGCACGCTCGCGCTCGGCGAGCGCATGGCGCACGTGGGTCAAGACGATCTCGACGCCGTGAGCGACGCCGAACTACGCAACGCCTTCGTCTCGTTCCTCGGCATGCTCGGCAAAGAGTTCGACAAATTCATCGACAGCGGCGATCGAACCCTCAGGAACTACCTCGGATTCGGCGCGACACCGCTCTACGTCGACACCGACGACCTCGCCGAAATCCAGGCGAAATTCAGCGAAGTACTCGCCTCCTACCGGACCGAGAAGGACAACGCCGTCCGAATCACCTTCGGAACCACGTTGATCCCTACTCCCCCGGGGGAATCCTGATTACGGGTCGGCGTCGAGCCCGAGAGTCGCGATCTCGCCGATGCGGCAACACGTGAGCACGTCGCAGTTGTCGGACCTTACTGGCACCCTCGCCGACATGAGAGACGCTCGAATGAACAGGCACACACGATGACGGCCCGATCGGGTGAGGAATTCGATGCGGATCGCGCCGTGTCGGACATCGCAGCCGCCCTCGCTGTTTCACTCCCCACCTCCGGGCCCACCGCCGATGAGGGAGAACCGGTCACCGGCGAATGGACGATCACCCGGGGTGCCGGTTTCCTGCTGTTCCCGCTCTGGGAGAGCAACGACTTCGTCGGCGTATACGAACCGGAATGGAACGTCGCGGAGGAGGCAGCGGAAGGTCATCTCACGGCGTTGGTTGCGGAGTTGACCCGCAGCTGGGGCCCTCACCGCACCGTGACGATGGGGCCGGCACTGTGGCAGCCGCCCGCCACCGAACCCTTCCGCACCCTCGTCGCCAAGGATTGCCTCGGTGATCTGGCGGTCTGGGGTCCGGTCACCGAATCGAATTCCCGTTGGGTCGCGGTCTCGCTCAATCAATGCGACGGCGACGCCCCGATGATCCTGACCGCACTGATCACCGACAGTCCGATCGATCCGCTCGAGTAGTCCGGGGCCCGCCGTTCCCCCACCGGCCCTCTTCGGACTGGCACACTCGCGTCCATGAGCGATCGACCCGTCATCATCACTGTCACCGGCCATGCCGAACGCGAGTTCGCCCCGAACCGGTGCACGGTCGTGCTCCGGGTGCACGCCGACGGCACGACGCGCGAGCACGCCGCCGACCCGGTCACCTCCGCGATCGCCACCCTGACCGACCTCGTCACCGAGCTGCGCGAACGCAACGACAGCCCTGTCGAACGATGGACGTTCGATCAGGTACGCCACAGCCGGCACCGCCCGTACAGCAAGGACGGCAAGACCCGCCCTTGGCGATATACATCGTCGGCGTCACTCACCGTGACGTTCCATGAGTTCGACGCGGTCGGCGCGTTCGTCGACGCCGCCTCCGAGGTCGAGGCCGTCGCGGTCGCCGACCTGAATTGGTGGATCACCCGCAAGGCCCGCGAGAAGCGGATGGCGAAGGTCCGCGACCTCGCAGTCCGCGATGCCCTCGCCAAAGCCAAGGGCTACACGACAAGCTTGGGCTACAGCGATTTCCGTGCTCTCGCCATCGCCGATCCAGGAATGCTGGGTCTTCAGCCGGGCCCGAGCCCAGGCGCAGGAGGTGCACCCATGATGCGGGCGATGCGTTCCGACATCGCGTCGGCGTCCGAGGAGGGCGGCGCCGGATTCGTCCTCGAACCCGACCGCATCACGCTCAGCGCCGACGTCGAAGCGCGATTCGAGGCGTCCTGACTCGGGAGATTCCGTACCGTGTCGGTGGGAGGCAGACATGACAATCAGCAGTTCGATCCTGCGCTTCGCCGGACCCTTCAACTCCGTCATCATGGCGGCCGCGGACCTTCCGATCATCGGCAGCCGCATCCGTGGCTACATCGCACCGATCACATACGTCGGTCGCAGATCCGGCAGGCTGATCACTTTGCCGGTCAGCTACCGGATCTCGGGCGACACCGTGAAGATCGGTGTCGCGATGCCCGACCAGAAGTCATGGTGGCGCAACTTCCTCGGCGACGGCGCTCCCATCAGCATCCAGTTCGACGAGAAGCGGACAGGCCATGCAGTCGCCCGCCGCGACGACCGTGGTCGGGTCGAGGTCGTCCTCCAGCTCGACCCCGCGTGATCTTTGGCGGGTCGGTATTCGCCCGGCGGACGAGATCCCACCGAGGTGGCCTCGAACGGGAGGTGTCCGGCCTACAGTTGGGCAGGCACCAGCAAACCGGGAGTCGTCGTGAACTCGAACGAGACGATGATGGCGTGGCGGGTAGCAGATCCGCGACCGATCCACGAGCACCCACTGGTCTTCGAATCCGGCCCGATTCCCACCGTGGGTCCGGACGAGTTGCTCATCGAAATTCAGGCCTGTGGAGTCTGCAGGACCGACCTGCACGTCTCGGAAGGCGACCTGCCCGTCCACCGGCGTCACGTGGTGCCCGGGCACGAGGTGGTAGGTACCGTGCACCGGACCGGCGAGGCGGTCAGCGGCTTTTCACCGGGCGACCGAGTCGGTGTCGCCTGGCTCCGGTACACCTGCGGACAATGCCGGTATTGCCTGCGCGGGCGCGAGAACCTCTGTCCCTATTCGCGATACACCGGATGGGACGACGACGGCGGATACGCCGAATACGTCACGGTCCCTGCAAAGTTCGCACTTCCACTCCCGGAGGGCTACGACGATGTCGAACTCGCGCCCTTGTTGTGCGCAGGAATCATCGGGTTCCGTGCATTGGAGCGCGCGGCCGTTCCGGAGGGCGGGCGCCTGGGCATCTACGGTTTCGGTGGTAGCGCCCATATTGCGGCGCAGGTGGCGATGCATCGAGGCGTGTCGGTTCATGTCATGACCAGGAGCGCCGATGCCCGCGCGCTCGCCGAGGAACTCGGCGCAGAGTCCGTGCAGGGTTCGGCCGACAGGCCTCCCGTCCCACTCGACGCCGCCATCGTGTTCGCACCGGTAGGAGATCTGGTCCCCACCGCACTCGAAGCACTCGACCGCGGTGGAATCCTCTCCCTGGCCGGCATCCATATGACCGACGTTCCTCGGCTGAATTACCAGCGGCACTTGTTCTGCGAGCGGGAGATCCGGTCGGTGACAGCCAATACACGCGACGACGCGCACACCTTCCTGCGTTTCGCCGGCGAGCATCGGATTCGGGTGAGCACGGTGCGCTACCGGCTGCCGGAAGCGGAGCGAGCATTGACGGATCTCGCCGACGACCGAGTCCGCGGCGCCGCCGTCCTGGTGCCCGACCACGAATAACCTCCGCCCGCGCTCGTGGTCGCGCCGTGCAGGCACACGCACCTGCCAGGGGCTGGGAGTCGGCCCACGTCTCGCCGAGGTTGTCACCGACCTCGCCACCGCAATCGATGTCCACTCCCGGATCCCCTCCGTCACTCGGCTCCGCCGGATGCAATTATGTGAGTTAGTCTAACCTAATCATCGGACCATCTTTCCCGACAGGAGCACACCGTGCACCCACGCCGTGTCGCACACACAGCACCCGCACTTCTTGCACTCGCACTACTGACCGCACTCACTGCCGCATGTACCAGTAGCGAGACTCCGATGAACGAAGAAACCCGAACCGTCACCGACCGATTCGGTGACGTCGAGGTGCCCGCCGATCCGCAGCGCGTCGTCGCTCTCGGCTGGCAGGAGGCAGACACCGTACTCGCTCTCGGCGTGCAACCCGTCGGCACCGCATCGTTCCCGCTCTCCCCCGACGGGCAGGTACCGTGGCAGACCGATCTGATCGAAGGTGAACCGACGCAGGTCGATACCACCCGAGCCGGCTTCGATGTGGTCGATCTCGACCTCGAATCCATCGCGGCGTTGCAGCCCGACCTCATCGTTGCGACGACATTCGCAGACCTCGAGACCTACCACGGCCGATTGAGCGAGATCGCACCCGTGGTCGGCCCGGAAAGCGCCACGTACCTGACGATCCCGTGGCAGGACCAAGCTCGCCAGGTCGGTCGCGCACTCGGCCGCGAGGACGCCACCGAAACCCTCATCGACGACGTCCAGACCCACATCGACGATGCCGTCGCACGCAACCCCGAACTCGTCGGCGTGACCTACACACTCGGCATCGCCACACCCGTCGGCTACAAGGCAGTCAACGATCCCGACGATTTCAGCAGCGTCATCCTCGGCGAGTTCGGAATGACACTCACCGACACCATCAGCGCCCTACCCGATACCGGCGACGGTTCCGGATCGGCGACGCTCTCTCCCGAGAATGCGCACCAACTCGACAGCGACATCCTGCTGTTGAGTTTCTTCGCAGTGGGCGGGTCACAGCAGGCATTGTCGGATCCGGTCTTCACGTCGATTCCGGCCGTCGCCGACGGCCGGTACATCGACGTCGAGGCCGCATCCCTCACAGCGCTGCGCAATGCCTCGCCACTGTCGATCGACTACACGATCAGCGAATTGATCGAGGGACAGATCGCACCGAGCATTGCCTCGCACAACTGACACGCGACACTCCGGGGTGCACACACCCCGGAGTTGCCAGATGTCAGATCTCGATGTCGAGGTCGTCGGTCGCAAAGACGCCGCGCCCTGCCTCCATCGACGCCCGCGCCGCTTCGAGCCGAGCGACATCGATTCTCGTGTTCGATGTTCCGCGCTTCCAGTAGCCGAAGACCCGGATGCTGCCGGCAGGCAGCACGAGGTCGTCACGACAGCGGCGACGGATCTCTCGCACACCCTCGCGCTCCCCCGCCGCCCATACCGACGCCCCGGCCGGCACTTTCATCCCGGCGAACGCGGTTGCGAGAGGCCGATCGATGCCAGGTTCAGCGCGCTGCACGGTGACGTAATCCCTCCGATCCCCGAGTTCCCCCTCGGCGAGATCGATCTCGTCGTCGGGGGCGGCAGCGACAAGCACTGTCGGAGCCTCGATCGGAAGGCGAGTGAGGATCCGGATCGCCGCGGGTAGTGCCGAAGAGTCTGCCAGCAGGATGCGCGGCAACCCCGGCCCCGGAACCCGGTGTGGGCGCGGACCGGCGATCGGTACGACATCTCCCGTGCGCACCCGGCCGAGCCACCTCATCGCCGGCGACGGTTCACGGTGACGGACGATGTCGAGCGCGACCGTCCTGCTCTCGATGTCCACGCCCGCGACGGTGTAGACCCGGGCGGTGGTCTCGGGCGCTCCGTCGATCCCCGCGAACTCCACCGACTGCTCCGGAACCGACAGTCGAACGGCAATGTTGGGTCCAGCCCATTCCCGAAGTGAATGCGTTCCGGAGATCGTGCCGCTCACTCGGAGCAGTCCGGCCGCGCGATCGCCGACGGAGACGACAGTGAACGTCGCCTCCTCTAGCCCGGCTCGGTGTTCCGGTGTGCGCAGCACTTCCATCAGATCGGCGATCCGGTCGGCCGTGAACGGCGCCTCGTCCGGCATAGCAACCTCGTTCTTCGTCGTATGGATCCGTCAGATAATGTGAGTGAGTCTAACCTAACAACTGCTCCATGGGAGAATGCTCGGCATGTCCTCACCTGGACGACCTCGGCTCGTCACTCCCGAACGTCTCGTCGATGCCGGGATGCGTATCACGCTGCCCAAGTTGAGCATCCGAGCGATTGCCACAGATCTGGGAGTGAGCGAAATGTCCGTGTATCGCCATGTCGGCGACCTCGACGGACTGCACCGCATCGTCGCCGATGGAATCGTCGCGCGCGCCCCGCTACCGATGCCGACTGCCGACGATCCGGAGGATGCGCTCGTCGACCTTGCATTGGCTCTGCGCGATTTCGTGGTCGCAAACCCGGGGATCGGCAGATATCTCACCGCGCTCACACCGCGCTCCGAAGGCGCCTTGGGCGCGATCGACCGCAATCAGAGGCAGTTCGCAGACCGCTACGGCTGGGATCCGGCGGACGCAAGCATCGCATTGTCCGTCGTTGCCGAACACGCGGTGGCACTCGCGGAGATCAACCCGGTCTCACACCGCGCCGACAGAGATGACGTGCGCCCCTCGAGGGCCGACGGGTTCGACACGATCAACTCCGGAGCACGGAAGCTTGCACACCTCACACCTCGTGAGACATTCACGTGGTCGATGCGCGCGACCGCGCGCGGAGTGATCGCGATGCTCGGCACCGGGCTGTGACGCGTATCCGCGAGGATCCCAGCCATTCCCGCTCACGAGGAGTTCACCAGCGGTTGCGCACATCCTCGGCCCAGCCCACGATGCCGTCGATTCGCACCCGAGCTCCGGTGTCGTCCGCAACCGCGCCGGACCAGTGACCGAAACACTGATGGGTGCGGGACGCGAACACCAACAGGGCGGTGACGGATCTCTTCAGATGCAACGGCGTGAAAGTGAGGTCTACGGTGTCACCGGTGACCCTCCACTGCGACATCCAGTCACCCGGATCATATGTCCACACCAGTTCTTCACTGATCTTCGACAGATGCCCGTCGACGACCAGCGCGTTCTCCACCGATCCTGTTCCGTCCGTCCACTTCCCGCCGGCCTGGATTCCGATCACCTTGCCGTCGATGCGGCCCGAGCCGGCACCCCAGTTCCAATGCACCGCGTACGGCCAGCGGCCGCGGCCGTGATCGAGCGTCGCCCACGACTGCCCAGCGGGCACCTCCGAGACAACACCGTCGATGCGGATCGTCCCGGTCGCAGGCCTGGCAACGTCCTTGACGGTGTAGTGGAAGCGCCGGTCGGTCCAGGGGACGACCACGCCGAGGCACTCGTGCCCCTCGGGCCGGTGCGCGAGGACATCGATCTCCACCCGCGCGCCGCGCGCCCGCAGCCGAGTCCCGCCGTCGACCTCGTCGATGTCGATCTGCAGCTTCCCGGTGCGGGACCGGACCGGTCCGTCACCGAGATTGCGCGGCAGTGTCGCGGTGCGGGGTAAACCGATGGCGTCATACGAGATCACGTCTCCGCTCTGGAGACTCAGAATCCAAATACCATGCACGGCAGCGTAACCGATGTCGGACACCACCAGCGTGATCACATGGGTCGGCGTGGTCACCGCCCAGTGTTCCCACCGCTTGTTGCGCCCCTTCCTGCCGCCGTGACCGATGCCGTCGGTCGTGATCAACTGTGTGCGCGTCCACCCCACCGCGCCGGGGTTCAGGCGCCCGTCGGACCGGGTCAAGCTGACGGGTTCGGTGATTTCCCGTTCCGGCACGGCCAGAGGTGACGGTGCTCCCCCGGCGGCGTGGTCGTGCCTGCCGCGCAGCCGCATGTTCGATGCACGAACCGCGGCGGGGTCGACCTTCAGTACCCGACGGTCGTAGGTCATCAGACCGTTCGTCTCTTCTTCGACGTCGGCGAGCTGGGTGTAGACGAAAGCTGCCAGCCCGTTCTCGACCGCCGGGCCGAGCTGGGTGTGCTGCAGGCGCAAGAACGCACGCTCGTACCTCCACCGGTCGGTGAACTTGCGGTAGCCGAACTCCTTGTTGCTCCACACGTGCCCCGGAACCCGATAGGAGTACCCTCCGTACTCCGACAACACTGCAGCGCGTTCATCTGCAGCGTCCGCTCGCGACAGCCGGTACGGCCGGAAATACACGTGGCGACCGACCATGTCGCCGCCGCCTTGATCGTGCCAGCCACTGGCGTGGTCGACCGGCCGGGTGGGGTCGAGGTCCTTGATCCGCGACGTTGCGGTGACGGCGTCGAATTGGCCCCAGGCTTCGTTGAACGGCACCCACGCGGCAATGCTCGGAGTCGAACGCAGCAGCGCGACAGTCGCGTCGAGCTCCTCGAGGAATTCGGCACGCCCTTCGGCGTCCTGCCGTCCGAACCAGGTGTAGTGGGAGTCGTCCAACGTCACCGGAAGTGCGACCGGCGCGGTGACCACGGCCTGCCAGTAACTGCGGCCACCGTTGACCATGTCCTGCCAGACCAGGACGCCCAACCGGTCGCAGTGGTGGTACCAGCGCAGCGGCTCGATCTTGATGTGCTTACGCAACATTGTGAAGCCGAGGTCCTTGGCCGTGGCGATGTCGTGGATGAGCGCTGCGTCCGAGGGTGCCGTGTAGAGGCCGTCGGGCCAGTATCCCTGGTCGAGGAGGCCTGCGTGCAGATACGGTTTGCCGTTGAGCAGCAGCCGGGTTCTCCCGGTCGCGTCGGGTCCGACACCGAACGAACGCATCCCGACATAGCTGGAGACTCGGTCGGAGCCGAGTGTGACCTCCACGTCGTACAGGAACGGGTCGTCCGGCGACCAGAGCCGCACGTCGTCGCCGAGCCGCAACTGCGTCGGCACGCCCACCCTCACGCTGCCGGACACGACGTCGTTGCCGTCTGCTCGGATGGTGACCTCGGCAGTGTCGCCGCCGTCACCGCCTGCCGCCATACGGACCTCGACTTCACCGGAGACCGGATCCGGCACGAGATCGAGCGCCGTGATCCAGCGCTGCGGTACCGATTCGAGCCAGACGGTTTGCCAGATCCCGGATTGCGGTGTGTACCAAATCCCTCCGTGCTCGAGCTTCTGCTTTCCCCGGCTGCGCCAGGAGCTGTCGGTGACGTCTCGGACTCTGACGACGAGTTCGTGACACTCACCGCGCAACGCATCGGTGATGTCGAGGACGAACGGCAGGTACCCGCCTCGATGCCCGCCGACGAGTGTGCCGTCGACCCACACCTCGCAGTCCTGGTCGACCGCCCCGAAATGGAGCAGTACACGATCCCGCACGAAACCGACGGGCAGCGTGACGGTTCGGCGGTACCAGAGTGCTTCATCGGGCCGCAGTGTCCGATTCACTCCCGACAACGGTGCTTCCGGCGAGAACGGCACCACAATCTCCCCGCCCCATTCGCGTGGTCGCTCGGTCACCGAGGCAGCGGTGATGACGTAGTCCCAGCGGCCGTTGACATTCACATACGAGTCGCGGACGAGCTGGGGACGCGGATACTCGGGCAGGACACTATCCGCATCGAGGCTTTCACCCCATTCGGTGATCACAGTCGGCCCTCCAAAGACTCCGCTTCAGCTGTGCACACACCTCCGCGAACATAGTGGCCGACGCAGTTCTCACGCCGGTTGTGCGACGATTCGGCCTGTTGCCGGGCTACATCTGCCACTATGGGTGCATGTCAGGCCTGAAGATTCTGGGACGCGTGACCGGCTGGGCCTGCATAGCGATCGGAGGACTCCAGCTCGTCGGCGGAGTATCCGGGGAGCCCGGCATGACCGGGGATGCGACGGTGGACTCACACGTGCGTTTCATGGGCCCTGTCTTCGCGGGTTACGGCTTGGGGTGGCTCGATGCCGCGGCCACCCCCGAACCGAACCTCGACCGGATGCGGATCCTCGCTGGACTCATGGCTCTCGGGGGTGTCGGCCGGCTCGCGACCCGCTCCACGCTGGGCCGGCCGCACCGGTTCCACGATCTGTTACTCGCGGTGGAGCTCGCCTCCCCGGTGGTGGTAGAGGCACTGGCCCGGCGCGAGCGTGTTGCCCGTCAGCTGTGACCGTCGAGTTCATCGGCGATGAAGGCAGCCCACGACAGAACCCTCTCGGTATCGAATTGCGGGAACGACATGTAGTCGCGCGCGGCTACCGCCTCCGCAAGTTCGGAGACGTCTGCGGGTTTGCCCGGTTCGCCTTCACCCGATCCCCCGGAGAACAGCCAGACGAGCCGTTGTGTCAGATCGGGGGCATGACGTCTGCACGCGTCCCGCGCACCGGCAGACCATTCACCACCTTCCACTTCGCTCCCGATGACGACGGCCTCGAACTCTGTGGCCCGTTCGAGGTCGGACAGGGTACCCAGCGTCACCTCGAATCCCCGTTGGGTCAGCGACTCGGCGATGACCGACGCGGCCTGCCACGCAGTGCCTCGAGTGTTTTCGGTTGCGATGAGGACGGACATGCCCACCGGGTGCCCCGGCAACGAGGCGGGGAAACATCACCGTCACGCACGTCCGCCACGACGGCCGGCGCCGGGATCAGTCTTCGGTCACGTCGAGTACGACGTCGATGTTGCCACGTGTCGCGTTGGAGTACGGGCAGACCTGGTGGGCCTTCTCGGTGAGTTCGAGTGCCTTGTCGTGCGTGAGGTTCGGCAGTGTGACCTCGAGGGTCACGGCGAGCGCGAAACCGCCCGCATCGGTGGGGCCGATGCCGACGCGCGCGCCGACTGCCGAGTCGGTTGCGTCGGCGCCTTCCTGGCGCGCGACCATCTGCAGGGCTGAGTGGAAGCATGCCGCGTATCCCGCTGCGAACAGCTGCTCGGGGTTGGTACCCACGCCATCGCCGCCCATTTCGGTGGGGATCGAGAGGTCGAGGTCGAGCTTTCCGTCACCGGTGCGTGCGTGACCGTTGCGTCCTGCGCCGGTGGCCAGGGCTTCTGCGGTGTAGATGATGTTCATTTCGGGTCTACCCTTTCTCGGAGGTTCCGCCGGTTGCGTCCTGCAACGCGGCGGTCAGTCGGTGGAGCGTGTCCCGAAACGCGACCAGCTCGTCGACCTCGAGCCCGCTTGCGCGGGCGACGCAACCGGGAATGTCCTCTGCGTCCTCACGCAATGCGCGTCCGGCATCGGTGAGGTGCACGACGACTCTGCGCTCGTCGTCGCGTTGTCGCCTGCGTTCGACGAGGCCCGCGGCTTCGAGGCGTTTGAGCAGCGGCGAGAGAGTGCCGGTGTCGAGGTCGAGCGCGTTGCACAGGTCGTGTACGCCTCGTACGTCGCGTTCCCAGAGTGCAAGGAGCACGAGGTATTGCGGGTACGTGACGCCCAGCCGCTCGAGGTGCGGCCGGTACACGGCTGTGGTGGCGCGCGACGCCCGGTAGAGCGCGAAGCACACCTGCTGGTCAAGCGCGAAGTGATCGGACACGTGAATAAAAGTAGCGCACCGTTATATTGTGCGCAATAGAACGGTGCGCAATCTACTGGATGAAGTGGATCACGATGCGGGCCGGGCGGGGAAGGGCACCGCGGTCACAGCTGAGTCAGTCGTCGAATGGCATTGAGCGGCAGCCTCAACCACGTCGGCCGGTTCCGCGCCTCGTACACCACCTCGTAGACCGCTTTGTCCACCTCGTATGCGCGGAGCAGGACACCGGCCTCTCGCGGATCGGATCCGGCGGTAGCGGCGTAGCCGTCGCAGAACGCGGCTGAATTGCGTTGCGCCCACTCCCCTGCCCGGAACTCCCGCTGGGACGCGACGCCCTCGGTTTCACTTTCGCGCACCGAATGATGCGCCGCGTAGTCGAACGACCGCAACATTCCGGCCACATCACGCAGCACCGTGTCCGGCTTCCTCCGTTCGGCCAGCGGCTTCGCCGGCTCTCCCTCGAAGTCGATGAGCAGCCACCGCTCGGGTGTCCGCAGCACCTGACCCAGGTGCAGGTCGCCGTGGATGCGTTGCACCGAAATCGGATCCAGTGCCGCCACCTCCTCGAACAGCGCCCGCGCGCCGGGCACGAAAACCGCGAGTTCGTCCACTTCAGCGGCTGCGGCATCGAGCCGACGCACCATACCCGCAGCCAGATCCGATGCCGGGCGCTCCGAGACGCCGAGACCCTCTGCGAGATGAGCGTGGACCTCAGCGACCGCGACACCGATCCGGTGCGCCTCACCTGCGAAGTCGGTGCCGACCTCGTCGGCGCGCAAATCACCTTCGAGGAGCAGGTCGCGGACGCTTCCGAGTGCCATCGACCAACCGTCGGCGGAGTTCGCCGCAAAGTCCTGAACCATCGCGAGAGTGGTACGCACACCGTCGATATCCGCCTCGATCCATGCGCGGATCGGCGCCACCGACCGGCACTGCCCCGCGGCCAACGCGAGGTGGAGTTCGACATCGGGGTTGATCCCCAGCGTGACGCGGCGGAACATCTTGAGCAGCAACCGTTCCCCGAGTACCACCGACGTATTCGACTGTTCCACGCTCAGGGCTCGCCCCCGCATCTCCGGTGTGATCTCCGCGCCGGGCACGGTGTGCAGTTCGATGGAGCCGCGATTTCCACCACGCGCCAGGCTCTGCGCGTACAAACCGATGATCTCCTGGTCACGTAGCCCGTCGTAGACGAACACAGCGCGGCCCGTCGAGTCGTCCGGTGCTGCGATCGTCCACGGCGTCAGCTCGTCCGGCAGATGAGATCGATAACCGAGCGGCACCTGGTAGACATGCTCCGACGCAGCGTCGAACGTGATTGCCACGAGCAGATGGTCCGCGCCGAACCCAGCCTCCTCGATCAGCGGCTGCCGCAGTACGACTCTCACACCGGTGATCGCGTGCCCCTTCGCGGCAAACCAGCGCTGATGCGGTAGCCACTCCGCCAAGCCGGCTTCGAGGTCCGAATTCGGATACAACCGGTCGTTCTGCTCGATCATGGCTGCACCGCCGCTTCGGCCTCGCTGCTCACCGGATGCACTCCGGGACCTTCACTCGCGGGATCCGGCTGCAATGCGAACCAGAAGAACCCGTGCCCGGGCAGAGTGAGCATATATCCATCCTCCGTGATCGCCGGGAAAGGCACAGAGCCCGTGAGCTCCACCGGGATCCACCCGGCAAACCTCGACAGATCCAGGACCACGGCCTGCGGATACCGCGACAGGTTGTTCACGCAGAGGATCACGTCGCTGTAGTTGCGGCCCGGTCCTTGCTCCATTTCCCGCAGGTAGGACAGCACCGCGGGATTGGCGCTACCGAGTTCGGTGAACGCGGCCTTGCCGAACGCAGGATGTTGTCTTCGCACCTGGATCATCCGCCGTGTCCAGTGCAGAAGAGAGTTCGTCGAATTGAGTTGCGACTCGACATTGACCGCCTGGTACCCGTAGGTCTGGTCCATGATCGTCGGCAGATACAGCCGTGCTGGGTCGGCGCGGGAGAAACCCGCGTTGCGGTCGGGCGTCCACTGCATGGGGGTGCGTACCGAGTCGCGATCGCCGAGCCAGATGTTGTCGCCCATGCCGATTTCGTCACCGTAGTACAGCACCGGGGATCCGGGCAGGCTCAGCAGCAGCGCCGTGAACAATTCCAGTTGGTTACGGTCGTTCTCGAGCAGCGGAGCGAGACGTCGACGGATCCCGATGTTCGCCCGCATGCGTGGATCGGTGACGTACTCGGCATACATATAGTCGCGTTCCTCGTCGGTCACCATCTCGAGGGTCAGTTCGTCGTGGTTGCGCAGAAAGATTCCCCACTGAGCGGTCCGCGGTATCGGCGGCGTCTGGGCAAGGATCTCCGAGATGGGGAACCGACTCTGTCGTCGCACAGCCATGAAGATCCGCGGCATCAGCGGGAAATGGAAAGCCATGTGGCATTCGTCGCCGATCTCGGACTCACCGAAATACTCGACCACGTCGGTCGGCCACTGATTCGCCTCCGCCAGCATGACCCGGCCCGGATACTCGGCGTCCATCACCGCCCGGCATTTCTTGAGGAAGGCGTGCGTCTCGGGCAGGTTCTCGCAGTTGGTGCCCTCGCGCTCGAACAAATATGGCACCGCGTCGAGGCGGAATCCGTCGATGCCGAGATCGAGCCAGAACCGCAGGACGTCGAGCATCGCGTCCTGCACATCAGGGTTGTCGTAGTTCAGATCCGGTTGATGTGAGAAAAAGCGGTGCCAGAAGTACTGCTTGCGGACCGGGTCCCACGTCCAGTTCGATGTCTCCGTGTCGACGAAGATGATGCGCGCATCCTGGTATCCGGCATCGGAGTCCGACCACACGTAGAAATCACCGTAGGGGCCGTCCGGCTCTGCGCGCGAGTCCTGAAACCATGCATGGGTGTCGGACGTGTGGTTCATCACGAGGTCGGTGACCACACGGATACCTCGCTTGTGTGCCTCGTCGAGAAACGTCACGAAGTCCTCGACGGTACCGAATTCGGGCAGGATCGCTCGGAAATCGCGGATGTCGTAGCCGCCGTCGCGCAACGGCGAGTCGTAGAACGGAGGCAACCAGATGCAGTCGGCACCGAGCCATTCGATGTAGTCGAGCTTTTCCGCCAGCCCCCGCAGGTCACCGGTGCCGTCGTGATTCGAGTCGTTGAACGCGCGGACGAGCACCTCGTAGAACACCGCGGTCTTGAACCAATCCGGGTCGACGGGAAGACTGCGCGCGTGCGCGAAATCCTCGGAACGGGTCTCGACGATGTGCCCGTCCGCGGTGTGCTCCGGTTCTGCTGCGTGAGGGTCAAGGTGGGAGCTTTCCGCTGGCATGGCACCTCCGTGCTCGTCGCGTCGCAGGACAGACAGGAGGAGGGTTCCCCGTTGTCCGGGAATCCACACACCGTTGACTCGACAGCATGCGATCACTGCCGATCGGTGCGGCCCACCCCGCACGAACGAAGACTGTGCGCTCAGCGCGACCACATCGGGAGATCGATATACGACGGCGTGGCCGATTCGTGGGAGATCTCCTGTTCTGCCCGGTGCAGCGCGGTCGCGGTCGCGGCGGGTTCACCCGTCCCGGGGTTGCGGGCGTAGCGGGGGTGCGCGCCGGAGCTGATCTGGATCCCGATGCGGTGGCCGGCGGCGAACTCATGGAAGGTCGGCCACAGGCGGACCTCGACGATGCGGAATCCTTCCGAATCCGGTTCGGGATCGGTGTCTTTCGTTCCGACGGAGCCGATCCGGCGGATACCGTCGCAGACCGTCATCGCACGACCGTCCGGATGCACATCGCAGATGCGGACGAACAGGTCGGCGCTGGGCTGCGAGGAGCGGAATCGGATACGGGCGACAGGTTCCCCGGCGACGGTCAGCGGTTCGGCGAGGACGCCTCCGCGGAACACCACGACATCGGCCCGGCGTTCGTGTTCGGTGTTGTCCACCGGATCCGATTTCGGATCCAGACTCGGGCCGCCGAGGGCAGGAGTGGGATCGGAGGGGTCGTAGACATAGGTGGTGTTGCCACCAGCGGGTGCGTCGGATCCGAGCCCGCCGCTGGGCTGGAGGAACAGCGATTCGGTGGAGACGTCCCGGGGTGGCCACGTGGCCAGATCGTGCCATTCGTCGGCGCCGGTGCGGAACGCACGAACCGGTGCGACGCGTGTGGTGGTCGCGTCGGCGAACTGCTCCTTCAGGAACTCGACCGTCCCCGTGATCGTCGGCGCGGCCATCCCGCGGGACTGGTGAGCCCACGGCCCCACGGTCAGGCGCGGCGGCCTTCCGGCCTCGACGAGCTGGGCGTAGTTGCGGAGTTGCCAGGGCAGGAAGATGTCGTACCAGCCGGTGACCATGAAGATCGGCGCGGCGACCTCGGGAACGGAAGCGGTATGTGACTGCTGCGTCCAGTACTGGTCGGCGAGGTCCTCGCGGGCGACCCAGTCCTGGTACCAGCCCACCTGCCGTCCGTTCGCTGCGACGTCGCCGGCAGTCAGCGGCAGCACATCGAACGCCTTCCGCAGTTTGGAATCCGGGCCGCGTAGCCCCAGCAGCAGGGGCAGCAGCTCCCGGTGGTTCATGCGGTCCATCATCTGCGTCCAGCCCAGCGCATTGCGCATGGAGAAAGCGCCGTTGTCCCAGGTGATGGCACCGAAGTCGGGCATGGTGACGAGCAGGCAGAGCGCGTCCGGGGCGTTGTCGGGGTCGGTGTGTTCGAGTTCTGCCGCCACCGCCCACTGGGTGAATCCCATGTAGCTTGCGCCGTAGGTCGCGATCGGACCGGTGTGCCATGGCTGGGCGCGAACCCAGCGATGCGTGGCCATGCCGTCGCGCTGTTCGTCGATCTGCGGGATGAACTCTCCCCCGGACCCCCACGTGCCTCGGCAACTCTGGAACAAGACCCTGAAACCCTCGCGGGCAAGAGCCCGCGCCGAACCCGCCACCCCGCCGCTGCGCCCGTAGGGTCCGCGAATCACCACGGTGGGCAGGCGCGGATCGGTATCGCCGAGTGGGGTGATGAGGTCGGCGAGAAGAACGACACCGTCGTCCATCGGAACACGGAGATTCTTACGGACTTCGATGTCGTACGGTCCGGGCTCGAGCCCTGCGATGGTCTTGGCCTGAATCCAACGACCGAGACGTTGACGTAGTGTGCTCACACCATCGATACCCACCCCTACGATCCCCATGGCGGGTCAGTTTCGCCGAAATACCGTTCTGGGTCAATGACATACACGCTGTCGCCCCGGAGGGAGGCACCTCGATGCTCCGCAGCCCGATGACATACGAGATCCGAACGGGGATTTCGCGCCGCGGTGGATCGATGCTGCCGAGAGCTACTGTTCGTCGTCCGAATGACTCACGATGTTGACCACGGTGCCGTCCGGCGCGCGGACGAAGAATCGCCGCACACCCCACGGCTCGGTCGTCAGCGGATGGACTATCTCGAGCCCACGCCGTTTCGCCTCCTCGTAGGCAACCTCCACGTCGTCGCCGACATGCACGGACAATGCCGAGTCCACCGGTGCTGTTTCGTCCCCGCTGACGAGCTGCACACTTGCACGCCCGTCCGGAGTACTGAACCGAGCGACCCATCCCAGATTCATCTCCTCGACGGTAAGCCCGAGATAGTCGGCGTAGAAGCTACGGGCTTCTTCGATACTCGGGACGTTCAGGTTTGCGGTGAGACCGGTGGGGCGCATGTCGGGAATCTCCTTCTGATTCGGCTGCGTTCCATCCGATTCCACTACAGGCACTGCCGTCCTCGTGGCGGTTCCGGCTCGTGCAGGACCGTCACCTGCTATCCGTGCCGATCAGTGCGCGCCCCCACCGACTCGCACGTTCCGTTTCGCCAGGTGCGAGGATCGTCCGCTTGTCGACAAGGAAACTCTCCGGCTCTGTGACGAGAGTGAAACCGGCCTTACGCAGTTTCTTACCGATCGACCTCGATGCTCGGCCGGTCAACAACGGGTTGGCGTCGAGTCTCGTATCGAACGCGGCGGCCTTCCCGGTGGCCTGTCCGAGGGAAGCGAGCCATTCGCGCACGCCGTCGCTCTCCGCGTCGGATTCAAGGGTGAGCGAATTGTCCGGTTTCTCGGCCGCTTCCACTGCACCGTGGCGGGTGGTGGGCCTACTCATCCCGTGCACGTGGGTAGGGCCGCCGACCACTACCAGGTCGTACGCGGTGAGATCTTCGTCCTTCGCGTCTGCTGCGGCGACAGTGGTCACCGCAGCAGCTTCTCCGATCCCCTGCGCAATCGCTTCCGCGACGTGACGGGTGTTCCCGTACATCGATTCGAAGATCACCAGAACTTTCATGGCGGACATCCTCTCGGCGGGAGAACTGCCGGTCCCGAGACGACCGGTAGTTCAATGCTAAGCCCCGGTGAGGACGTCATCCGCGGATATCCTCGTCAGCACCGGTTCGAGTTCATCCGATGTAGAACCTGAAATCTGGAGGCCCTGTTGTCCTCGACTCGACGTGTCGAGAAGGGTCTCAAGCCTCGCCGGCACGCTCTGCATCTTCGCGCCGCAGCGTAGCGCGGGTCGACGGCTACGGCTCGCTGAGGAACTCACCGATCATCCTGTAATGCAGCGGGAACCAGTGTGGCACCGACGAGCTCCTCCAGGTAGCCGGCGACACAGTCTTCGTCATTGCTCGGCAGGACGTGGTCGGCCAGTGCGAGGACTTCCGGCAGCGCGTTGGACGGACAGAGTGCCGTCCCCGCCCACATCAGCATCGGGATGTCGTTGATGGCGTCGCCAGCGACAGCAACCTCCTCCGCAGTGATCCCGTCGACCGCGCAGAGCTCGGCGAGCGCACTCGCTTTTGACACACCGGACGCCGCCATCTCGATGTACGGCGCGCCGGAGTGTGTCAGCTCGACGCCGTCGATCCCAGCCGCCACTGCCGCCCGGTACAGCTCGGCACTGGGAACCTCCGGATGTCGGGCGACGATTTTCACCATCGGCTCGTCGATGTCGGGCAGCACTTCCGACAGCGCCATCTCGTGCGGATGCCGGTGGTGGTCGGCGAAGTCACACAACGCCGCGTACGCCCGCTCGGCAACGAAGCGGGTAGGGCCGACGTTCGCGAATACGACTCCGGGCAACAGCGTCCTCACCCGGTCCATCGCCGCTGCGGCCGACGCCACCGTAATCGGCGTCGTCGCGGTGATCACCGGGGTTCCATCGGCCAGGTCGAGAACCACAGCGCCGTTCGCGCAGATCGCCTTGCCGCGGAATCCGCACGACTGCGCCAGGTCGTGCACCGAATGCCGAGCGCGAGCCGTCGCCCACACCACCTCGACTCCCGACCGTCGCGCGTCTTCCATGGATTTCGCGGTGCGGGAAGAGATCGTGCGGTCCGACCGCAGCAGGGTGCCGTCGAGGTCCGTCGCGAGAAGCCGAATTTGCGTCACCTTCGCATGATGCCAGGGCAGCATATGCACCCACACTCGAGTGCCGGCTCGGCGGACGCCGTGAGCTGCGCAATGACATGGCACTGCGTGCTTCCCAGTCGAGTGGTGGGTAAGGCCGAGGTGTGCGGGGATCTGACGGTCACGGAACCGGAGTGGGGGCGAGGTCGTTTCCGGGCCCCACCATGCCGCAGTTCCCGGCCGGTAGTGCGCCTGCGAAGCGGTCGGTGAAAAATTGGGCCGTCTGCGCTTGGAACGGCATGAATGCCTCACTGTGCGAGAGCCGGTCGTACCGCGCGTAGGTGACGGCAACACCGCGTTCGCAGTACTGGTGCGCCAACCCTTCGACATCGGCGGTGATCATCACGGAATCCCCGGTGCCGTCGACATCCCCGACCGCCAGCAGCATCGGCACCCGCGGGGTACCTGCCGTGCCCATGATGTTGTCGTTGATGGCACGGACCACACCGGGGACGTCGAGCAGCGAAGTGTAGGGAGCCCGGAGCATCTCGGTGTCGGTCAATCCCGGGTATTTCGATGCGAATGCGTTGATGCACTGTGAACTGACCGTGTCGACGATCTGCTGCCCGTACGGGTTGAGAAATGCCGCGGTGTCGAGACCGTAGGTGCGCTGATACGCGACGATCAGTGCGGGGATGACCCCGGCCCAGCTCGCGCTGCCACTGACGTAGGGCAGGTTGTGGGCCAGGTTCACCGGAAGGCCACCCGCCGCCGCGCCGACGATGTTCAGTTCGGGCGCATACGTCGGTGCAACCTCGGCACCCCACTGGGTGGGCACCGAGCCGCCGGAGTAGCCGGCCAATCCCACCGGTGTCGATGCGGGAAGCCCCAGTACCGATTCCGCAGCACGCACTCCGTCGAGTGCCGCGTACGCGGACTGACGTCCGATGGTCCACTCGAGGTCCGGGCCCTCGTAGTCAGGCACGACGACGGTGTACCCGGACGCGAGGTAGCCGGTGATCACGCCCTGTTCGAACGTGCCTGCCTGACTGTAGGTGCCGTTCCCGGTGAGGGTGTACGAGGGATCGCACTCGGAACCGAGCGCGTCGTATGCCATGTGGTACGAAATCATTCGTGCCGGTCCGGGCCCCAAGGGTCGTAGGACCGTCGCGACCGTCGTGGTCGGTCGGTCGAACTGGTCGGTGGTGCGGTACAGCACCTGTGTACTCGTGATCGGCGTGGCCTGATCATGGAACCCGTACGGCATCGTCCGGGTGTCGAGCACCGTGCCCGGTGCCACGCCGTCCAACGATCCGTCGTACGTGTAGAACGGGTCGGCCGACGGCAACGGAACCACCATCGGGGCCGAGGGCTGCGCGGTCGCGGTACCCGCACCGGTCGCCACTGCGGTGGAAAACAGGACAGCGGCGGTGAACACGGCGACAGCACTATTGCGTGCTGCGCAGAAGAACGAGCGGGCTCGGGGCATGATCGGCGCCTGTCTCGGACACGACCCGCGACCTGGGTCCCAGGTGGAGCGCTGTCCTGCCCTACATACTTGCCGATCCTGCCTCGGTTGTCGCAACAATCGAAGAATCGGTCGACAAGCCCGCGTATCCGAATGGGAAAACTGCTCCGCGCTAGACGGCTTCGTACGCTGCGGCGAGATCGATACGCAACCACCCGCCGTTCGGCCCCGCCTGATCCAGCGGATAGCCTGCGGGGATCGCGGTGCGCCGCAGGATGTCGAGTCGCTCTTCGTCGGTGAGGTCGGGGGCGACACCACGCAGCAGTACTGCGGCTTCGGCCGGAATGTCGTTCGTCATCGATGGATCGATCCGATCGAATCCGTACGTCATCCGCTCGTTGTACTCGGCGAGCGCGGTATCGATCGGGCGATACGGCGTGTCGGACGAGATGTATCCGTCGAGCGGCTCCCCCACCGACCACTCGAGCGTTGCTCGCAGCTCGGCCGCGGCTTCATCCACCACGCGTTCGAATGCCGGATCACTCAACCGGTCCGCAGCCGCAGCGTGGCCCATGATGCGCCCGCCCATGACGTCGAGGGGGTAGTGCACACCGAGCACGATCCGGCTGTTGCCCACCTCCGATGCTCTGGTGAGGATCTGCGGTGCCAATTCCGGAAGCATGTCCGCCAACAGGATGCCGGTCAGATACGAACTCGATGTATGGCCCGACGGGTACGAACTCGTCCCACCGACCTCGGCGTACGGATCGGCGGCGCCGCTGACTCCGTCACCGAAGTAGTAGTGGATCCGGTCGGGCGCCACCTCGAACGGCCGCGGATTGCTCCAGTGCTGTTTCTCCACGAGGGAGAGGTTCGCGATACCGATGGCGCGCCCGAGCTCACCTCCGAGGAGCGCTTGCGTCTTGGGTAGCCGCCCCTCGTGGAGCGCGGTACGGAACGCCGCGCCGAGCCCCTCGCCGAAACCGTCCGACAACGACACCAGTCGTTCGTGGTTGCTGTCGAACAGTGCCCGCTGCTGCGCGATGGCCGAGGCACCGTTGTTGATCTCCACAGTCCGGTCGAGGTTGCGTTGCATCAGGTCAGGTCGGGTGTCGCGGATCCCGGTGAATCCGTCCAGTACCGGGATGAAGGTGCCGCGCGCGGGAAAGTCGGACGGGTACGGACCGACAAGCTCCTGCAGGGTGTACGGCTCGGCGACCGGGGGCGCCGGGTCGGCGTGAGCGAGTGTCCCCGACAACGTCATCGTCGTTGCCACCGCGACGGCACCAGCGCATCTGAGGAGCTTCATCGAGTTGTCCCTTCCCGAACCTGGACGGCCGTTCGGGAGACTACCTACAACGTGCATGGAATGTATAGCTTCACTTCGCTCCTACCGGAGCGGCCATCGGGAAGAACTCGGATCATGCCGACGGATCGGTGATGCCGCGCAACAGCGTGAGTGTCTCGCGTAGGTCGTGCATGCGCCGGGCTCCGAGGTGCTCCGTCCAGTCCTTGTCGATTTCGGCTTCCTCGGCGCGGGCAACGGCAATCAGTTCCTCGCCGCGCGGCGAGATGCGGACGAGGCGAGCGCGGGCATCGGTTGGGTCGACTACTCGTTCGACGTATCCGGCTCGTTCGAGCTGGTCCACAAGATGCGTGGTGGTCTGCTTGGAGACCAGAGCTTGCTCGGCGAGTCCGGACAGCCTCGTCCCGTCGGGTCCGATCCGGGCAACGATACGGGCCTGAGCGAGAGTGATCTCGAAGCCGGCTCCGCGAAGCGCACCGAAGACACGGCTCTCCGCATTGCGGTGCGCGGTGAACATCAGTACGGCGATATGCGGGTCGTCCGCCATGACACCCCTTGTCATCGATTCGAAGTTGAGACTAATATTAGTCCTAACTTCGAATCAATTCGATCGGAACCGATCATGAACATCGACGAAGTCTGGGCAGCCATCGACGACCATCGCGGACGTACAGCAGATCTACTCGAGACTCTCGATGATGCTGAGTGGCAGCATCCTTCGCTATGTCACGGATGGACGGTACGTGACGTGGCAGCACATCTGACTCTGCAACAGATCCGCGCACGCGAGGCGATCGCCATGCTCCCACTCGCACTCCGGCACCCCGGAGGCACGAACTCGCTGATCCATCACTCCGCCATACAGAAGGCAGCTGTGCCGACCGAGCGGCTCATCGAAGAAATTCGAGCAATGATCGGCTCACGGAAGCACAACCTCGGACTCTCCCCTCGCGAACCTCTCGTCGATATTCTCGTCCACGGACAGGACATCGCGATCCCACTCGGCCGCACGCTGAGCGCCTCACCGGAGGTGGCCGCAGACGCCGCGACACACATCGCGTCCTACGGCACAGGATGGAAGTCGAAGGTGTTCCAGAAGAACCGATTCAGCGCATCGCATCTCTGCGCGACCGACGTCGCCTGGTCGACAGGCACCGGGCCTGAGATCCGAGGCCCGATGCTGACCCTCCTTCTACTCCTCGCCGGTCGAGACGTCGATCTCGGTCCGCTGTCCGGCGACGGCCTCACAACCGCGCGCACGACGAAACCGGCTCCGCAGCACACACCCCCGGCGTGAGGATCGAGTGGGACGCCGACAGGCCGTTCACACAATGGACCTTCGACGAACCGAAGCGAATCGAGGGGTCCCGCCACCACCGGCAGGCTTCGGATACGTTCACCTGATGCAGATGCTCCGCACCGTGTCGATCATCTCGGTTCTGTGCACAGTACCGATCTGGTTGTTCGTCGTCCCGCAGTTGGTGTTCGCGGGGGTGGTCGAAGTCGGGGGCGGCATCGAGGCCATGGTGGTTCTTCCGACCCTGCTCGGGCTACCCATCTCGTTCGCCGGAGCCATTGCCGGTGCCGTCTGCATCGTTCAGCGTCGCCTGCGCGGATGGGCGATGACCCTCATGGGGGTCGGTCAGATGGCAACGATCGCGCTGGCCGCCGCAATCATCGTGTGGGCGCTGGGCTTCGCGTCGACCGGCTGGGAACTGATCGTCCTGCCGTCAGCGCTGATGCTGGGCCAGGCCATTGTCGCTGCCGGACTGATCGGCATGTTCTCGGTGCGATATCGCTCGTCCAGCATCCGGCGTCCCACCGAGGATTGACGCCGGGCAGGACGTTACAACCCGAAGATTTTGTCCACGAATTGTTTCCATGACTCACGGCCTGTAACACCGGTTCGGAGGCCCACGATCCTGGTCACGAACGTGGGATTTCCACGTGCCGGATTCGGAGCAGTCTTGATGTGGAGGGGACATGAGAAGATCTGCAGCAGTATGCTTGGTCGCTCTGGGGCTTGTGATTGCAGGCTGCGGGGGTGGTAGCGCATCGAACGGCGAGGCAGAGGCTTCGACTGCGACGACTACCGTCACGGTGGATGCCTCGACCGGTACCGCGTCCACGTCACAAACAGCCACATTGCCGTCCGCGACCGCCGCGCCGTCAACGGAACCCCACAGCGGTGTTGCCGTACCTGCCGCCGGGGAGGTTGTCAGTGAACCACCCGCTTCCGAGCAGGCGAACGACCCGGACGTTGCCAGTGGGGAACCGGTCGCCGGGCAAGCGGATGCCAGCGAAGGCCCGAGAAGAAGCCTCGACCCCAATCCGTACGACTGCGTCGGCGATATCTGCCCCAATCCCTACTCGGATGCACCGCCCCCGGACCCGAACGCAGATCCGCAGAACCCGCAGATCTCGTGGTGTGGAACCGACAAGAATGTCCATAATCGCGGGGCGACGGTGTACGACGACGGGACCTGGACGCCGTGGTCACAGCAGTGCGCCGACGAGTTCGATGCCGTCAACAATCCCCCCAATCCTCCGGGAACGATGGGCGGCGGCGGAGCCGTGGCAGGTCCGTGCCATCCCGACGAAGAGGGATTGATAACGCACACCCCCGACATGAGAAAGCAACAGTGCTCGGGTGGGCATTGGGTCTACGTTCGTTGAACTCCTAGCGTTTCGCAGCATCCTGTAGAAGTGCCGCAACTTCGCGCTGCAGTTGCGGAGTGGGCACACCGACACTGTTGATCGTGTAGCGGGTCGCGACGTCACCGGAGCGATCGACCAGCGCTCGCGCTGCCTCGGCGGGAGCGCCCTCTACAGCGAACAGGCCGAGAATCCCGTCGTCGATCAAGCCCGCCATGGTGTCCCACTTGCCGTCGTCGGCGGTCTTGGAGAGCCGGTTGAGTTCATCGCCGAGATCGCTCAGTCCGTGCAGGTCAAGAACAGGCCGATAGGCGGGAGTCGAGCCGTAGAAGGAGATCTGTCGCCGTACCGCGGCCTTCGAGGCAGCGAGTTCTTCCTCCGTGTGTCCGGTGGCGATGAATCCGGATGCGATGATTTCGGGGTCGCGCTCCGGCGCGCCCGGCGCCCGCCGCCCGCGAGCAAGGGCAGGCAACGTCACTTCCCGCATGTATCGCTCGGTAGTGAAGGGGTGCAACAGGATACCGTCGGCAACGCGGCCTGCAGTCTCGGTCATCCTGGCACCAACGGCGGCAAGGAGTACCTCGGGTGCGGGCTGCTCACTCGGCGGCCTGAACATGGGAGTCATGAGGGTGTGCGTGTAGAAGTCGCCGCGGAAATCCAGCTTTGAGCCGGTGGCCCATGACTCCCAGATCGCCCGCATCGCCGAGACGAACTCGGCCATCCGCGGTGCCGGCGAACTCCACGGCATCGAGAAGCGCTTTTCGATGTGTGGTTTGATCTGGCTGCCGAGGCCGAGCGAAAGCCGTCCGCCGCTGTAGTCCTGCAGGGCCCGTCCCTGCACCGCAAGCGTCATCGGCGACCGCGCGAACGCCACCACGATGTTGGTCAGCAGGTCGACGCGGGTGGTCACCCCAGCGGCAATCGTCAAGTGGAGGATCGGATCAGAGGTGAGTTCGCTGAACGACACGGCGTCGAATCCGCTCTCCTCGGCTTGGATCGCCATGTCGGCGACGTCGGCGAGTGCGCCGTCCCTGGAGGCGAGCGGTAGGACGACTTTCATACACACTCCTGCAACATCTCCGGGTCCGATCCGGAGTGAGCATATAACCCGCGTGAAGAGAAGGCCGAGCCAGATTTGACCGGCTCGACGGCGCATAATCGCGCCGTACTGTGAACACGGAGGAAAAATGACACTCGGTAGCTCGATTCTGCGCCTAGCCTCGATCTTTCGTGCGGTTCGCGTGCCGGCCTAGCGGTTTCGGATTGGTCGTGGTGACCGTGGATCCGGTGTGCGTCCACGGGCGACTGCCCGACACGGTCGGGTGACGCCGGGGTCCACGGCCCCGAAGATCGTTCCTCTCGTCTCGATCGGGCAGATACGTGCAGGTCACACAGGCGCAGGAAGTGCTGCGAGTCGGTTCAGGCCCGCGACGAGCACATCGACGTCGGGAGCCGAGGCGGCCAGACGCAGCCGAACACGGCGGGCATGCCGGGCGCTCCGCCCGGCGATCGACAACAGTCGCAGCCGCAGCCGTTTCGGTTCCCACCGCCGGGCCTGGGTATCGGTCAGCGCGAGCATCTGCATCCACGCCACCAGCTCACACGCGAGCTGCACAAGCGCCAACCAGATCCGATTCTGATCGAAACCGTGCAGCGGAAGATTCTGTAAACCGGTAACTTTCGCCGTTCGGATCCGGTCCTCGCACCGAGCCCGACGCCGGTGCCGTAACTCCAGATCGGGCAGTTGACCACGGCGGGTGTTGGTGACGAACGCGGTCAACCGCAGGCCGTCGCGGTCGGTGAACCGCAACTGTGCCCCGGGGTGCGGGCGCTCCTTCCTGATGATCACCCGCATTCCTTTCGGCCAACTCGACAGATCCAGCAGGTCGGTGATCTCGGTGACCCACGCACCGTCGCGGACCTGCCCGTCGGCGTCGTAGGCCGGGGTCCACGCCTGCTCCGGGACCAGATCGATCGCCTCGGCATGGGCGTCGGTCAAGGAGAACCCGACCGAGTACGACAGGCGTCGCTTGGTCAGATACTCGATCAACGCGTGGGTGCCGCCGGCACCGTCGATCCGCACCAGCACCTTCTTCCCGACCCGATAACCCGGGTCGAACGGCAACTGCGCGAGTGCGTCCTGCACGACCGCGACGTGGTCGGCGGCGGTATTCGATCCCGAGTTGCCCGGGCGTAGCAGCATCGCGACGGGTTCACCGGTGCCGCCGGTGCCGTGGTCGACGAACGCGCACAGCGGATGGAATCCGAAGCCTCGCTTGAATGTCGGAGCAGCGGATTCCTTCTCCGAGTGCGCGGTGACCAGGGTGGCATCGACGTCGATCACCAACGGATGCTGCTCGTCGATGGCATGGTCCGGTGCCGACTCGCCGGCGGCAGTCCAGGCACGGGAGCGGGCGGTGGCGCGGACACGTCCGATCGCAGTCAGCGCGGTGTCGGCATCGGCGGCCAACACGCTGATCAGGCGGGAGACAGTTGGGTCGGATGCCACCGCGCCGAAGATCTCCGGGTGGGCTCGTAGTTGTGCGATGTCGGCGAGGCAGTCCCCGCCGATCGTCAGAGACACGGCGAGGTCGAGGAGAATCTTGCCGGGATCGTGTCGGGCCAGTGGTTTTCGATACGGTGCGAGCTCGGTCGTCAACGCCGAAGCGAGGCCGGTCTTCTCCGCGGTGCGCAGCAGCAGGACCGCGCCGGCATGCGACACGACACCGGTTCCGGTGGCTGATGCGGACACGGATGGGTAGGGGGACGTAGACTTGCTCACCTGAATGGTGCTCCTCGAACTGGTTGAAACTCGACCCTCAGCAAGTCGAATTATCCCAGTTCAGGGCACCATTCTTCGTTCTCGACACGGGTGTCCGCTCGATCAGCGCGAAAGCGCGAGGCTAGCGCGCCCCGTCGATGCCATCGTCGTCGCAGCGTCCGGGCTGCTTGTCATCGGACCTCGAATCCGCAGCGTCATCGCGCCGATCAGCTATACAGGCCGTAGATCCGGTCGGCCGTACACGCTGCCGGTCGGCTACCGAATCTCGGGCGATACCGTGACGATCCGCGTCGCAATGCCCCACGAGAAATCATGGTGGCGCAACTTCCTCGGAAATGGCGCCCCCATGCGAATCCAATTGGAGGAAGAACGTACCGGACACGCTGTTGCGCACCGCGACGACCGCGGTCGCGTCGAGGTCACCCTGAAACTCGACCCCGCATGAATGCACAGGACCGGCCCGACATGCGCCTGCGGCCGCGTCGGTGGTCACCGCCTTCCTCACCGGAGCGAGCGAAGCACGGCGCCAGCACACCGCCTCTGCCACCAGTTCGGCGAATCACGCTGCCCGGTGCGGGCCCCGAGGATGTCGTCCTGGGTGCCGATGGGTTCGCCTACACCGGAATCGAGACCGGAGAGATACTGCGAGTCGACATCGACACCGGAGATGTCACCGCGGCAGCTGACACCGGCGGCCGGCCACTGGGGCTCCACGCCGAGACCGACGGCGCACTGCTCATTTGCGACGCCGAGCGCGGACTATTGCGCTGGCCGGGCCCGGGACAGCCCGTCGAAGTGCTGGTCGACACGATCGACGACGAACCGCTGAGCTTCGCGAGCAATGTGGTGGCCGACCCGAGCGACGGAACGATCTACTTCACCGCATCCTCGCGTCGCTGGCCACTGGAGCAGTGGATGGCAGACCTCGTCGAGCACTCCGGGACCGGCCGGCTGTTCCGCCGGTCTCCCGACGGCTCGGTCGAGACCTTGCTCGACACTCTGCAATTCGCCAACGGTGTGGCGTTCACACCCGACCGCTCGGCGCTGATCGTCGCGGAGACCGCTGCCTATCGCCTCAACCGCTACTGGTTGCGCGGGCCCCGGTCCGGCACCAGAGAAACCCTGGTCGACAACCTGCCTGGCTTTCCCGACAACATCGCGCTCGGCAGCGACGGACTCATCTGGGTGACACTCGCATCGCCGCGAAACCCGGTACTCGACGCACTGCTCCCGTTGCCGGGAATCCTCCGTCGAGCGATGTGGTCGCTACCTGATCGGCTCTTGCCCTCTCCTGCCCGCACCGCGTGGGTCCTCGGCGTCGGCCCGGACGGCACGATCATCCACGATCTGCAGCGGGACGGCGACGACTACGCAATGGTGACGGGAGTCGTCGAACACGAAGGCACCTTGATTCTCGGCAGTCTTCACGAGCATGCCATCGCGGTGACCTCCGTGCCCACCTGACGCTCAGCCGACGTGCTCGGCGGTCGTAAGATCCTTCCCACTCGTCTCCGACGCCACCCATGCAGCGACGATCGTGATGCCTGCCGTGATCGCAAGCAACAGGCTGAGCGGCAGGCTCGACCCGTCCGAAGTCGCCAGCAGACTCGCAGCGATCAGTGGAGTGAAGCCGGCACCGATCAGGCTCGAGAGCTGGTAGCCGAGCGACACCCCTGTGTAGCGGACTCCTGTGCCGAAGAGTTCCGACAGTAGCGGAGCGAGCGGCGCATACATCGCCGACTGGATGACCTGCCCGAGCAGCAGGCCGATCACCAGTAACGTGGTGTCGCCCGAGTTGATCAGCGCGTACAGCGGGAAGGCATACAGCACCGCCGCGGCTGCGCCGGTGAGACTCACAGCCCGCCTGCCGATCCGGTCCGACAAGGTCGAGAAGCCCGGGATCGCGATGATCGACACCATCGACATCACAACGAGGACGCGCATGACCGTCGACGTGTCGTACCCGATGGTCTTCGTATACGAGATGATGTGCGAGGTGATCAGCGCAGTCAGTGCGAACGGGCCGATTCCCACCGCGCAGGCGAGGATCAGCGGCCGCGGAGTGCGCAAGAGTTGCAGCACAGGAGGTTTCGCCGCAGTGGCTGCCTTCGCCTTCTCCGCGGCGTCCTCGAACACAGGGCTCTCCACCACGCTCATCCGGATGTAGAGGCCGATCACGAGCAACAGTGCGCTCGCGAGGAACGGAAGACGCCACCCCCACGAGTTGAACGACTCCTCGGGCAGCAGCGTCGCTATCATCACTGCCAGTGTGGACAGCAGAAAGCCGACAGGCGAGCCGAGCTGCATGAGCCCGGTCCAGAATCCGCGGCGACGGGGGTCGGCGTGCTCGGCGACCATCAACGCGGCACCACCCCACTCGCCGCCCACCGCGACGCCCTGCACCACGCGCATCGTCACGAGGAGGATGGGCGCCAGCACTCCGATCTGCTCGTATGTCGGTAGCACGCCGATTGCGAAGCTCGCGATACCCATCATGACCATCGTGATGACGAGCATCGACTTGCGGCCCAGTTTGTCGCCGAAGTGCCCGAAGATCAGACCACCGATCGGCCTCGCGACATAGCCGGCAGCAAGGGTTCCGAAGGCCGCGATGGTCGAGACCGCCGAGTTCGACGCGGGGAAGAACAGATCGCCCAGCACCAAGGCAGCCATCGTGCTGTAGAGCAAGAAGTCGTAGTACTCGATGGTCGTGCCCAGCAGGCTCGACAACGTGACCTTACGCAGTTGTGATCGATCGACCACCGCCTCGGCGTCACGAGACGAGTGCGGCCCTTCGACCGACGCCGGCAACCGTGGGTTCATTCATCACTCCGAATCACTAGTCGTGTCATGACTCACGTCACAACTGCGATCCTTTCGAACCATGCGAAGCAATTACATACAGGTTTCCGTTCAGCGGAAGCGAGGTTGGTCCTGACATGTCGGACCCGGATCGCGGCCCACACCTTCGCGCGGTGTGTTCGGTTCTGGTGGGGGTTCACCGGCTACGCGCTGGGGAGCCGCCCAATTCCCGTGCAAGCACATCGAATCGCGGGTGCCGCGACCACGCCGCACGATCCCCGATCACATAGAGGCGCTGCTTCGCCCTGCTCACGGCAACGTTTGCAAGGTTCGGCTTCGACGACGCCCACCGTTTCGCGCCTTCACGAGCCGGGTCGCCTCCCAACATGAGGACGACAACCTTCGCCTCCCGTCCCTGTGCGGTGTGCACGGTTCCGGCGGTGATCCCGTCGTACTGGGAGCGCAGCCCCGCAAGACGCCGCGCGACGTCCTTGAACGGACTGAGCACGATCACGTCGTTCATCGGAAGTTTCCTGCGCATCAGATCCTCGAGGAGTTCGACGAGGCGCTCGTATTCGGCTTGCACGAAGTGACCGTTCGACGTCCCGGTCACGTCGTACCACTGCGATGGCGGCAGTTCACCGCCCGGGGAGGGATTACCACCGTGGATCATCGTGCCGCCGTATGCGATGGTGTTGACGACGGAGAACATCGGCTCGGCGCAGCGCCGGTGCACCCGCAGCGGCGCCCCCACCCAGATCGGTTCGTCGTCGCCCGGCAGGGTGGTTCCCCAGCGAGTGAGTCGGTCGGCGATCGACTGTGTCGACGACCGTCCGGGCAACCACCGTTCGTCCACACCGAACGCACCCCGCACCGCCTGCTGCGCGCGGAACGGCAGGGTCACCACGGGTTCGAGTTGCAGCGGATCGCCCACGACGACGGTCCGCCGCGTCCTCCAGATCGCACCGACGGGGTTCTGCGGTGTCGCCTGCCCGGCTTCGTCGATGAGCAACCAGCCGAGGGCTTCACGTCCGAGTCCGCGAAACACCCGGTCGAAGGAAGCGAACGTCGTCGACACGAGCGGTACGACGAAGAACAATGCACGCCACGCATCGGCGACGGCAGCCGGATCCAGGTTGGGTGGCGCGTTTCCGGCGACGACGTCCATCGCCCCGTGCAAGCTCTGGCGCATCTGCTTGGGCACCTGCGCGAGGAAGTCCTTGTGCAGGTCCAGTGCGGCCACGAACAGTCGCGACCGTGCCTCGTTCAGTGCCTCGTCCGACCACGGCGCCGCCAGTCCCCGGGCCGGATCGCCGGTCCACTCGGGCCCAGGCATCGCACGGCCCCATCGCTGGCGCAACTCGTCGAGAGAACGGTCCAGCTCGTCTCGACGGCACCGAACAGCGTCGGATCGCTGGACAAGTTGATCGTGGGTGCCCTGCAGACCGACCAGGTTCTGGAGGGTCCGCTGATGGGCCGCGAACGCGTCGGTGTATTTCGCATCCCACAACGCGAGCGCGTCCGTCAAGCCGATGCGGTGAGACTGCCAGCGCCGACGTTGCTCGCGAACATTGCGGCCCATCCGCCACCACGCGACACGCTGCTCGTTGTGCGCGGCGAGTTCGTTTTCTACGGAGGCCCGGCCCTGCCGAAGGCGTTCGACTGCACCGCGTTGCACCACCTCGATATCTTCCGCGGACCGAAGTGCTTCCTCATGGGCCGCCACCTGGTCGAGGACTGCTCGCAGTTCGCTCTCGCGGTGTGCTCGTTCACGATACTGCTCGTAGCCGCACTGACGTTCATCGATCATCGCGGCGACAGCGTCTCGCGCGCTGCGATACTCGGTGACGGCGTTGTGCCACGATTTGGTCGGTCCGGTCGATTCGAGCTCCTTGATAATCGACTGAAGCCCTGGTCGAGGAGGCTTCCTTCCGGTGGCCTTGTCGTCGAACCACAGCGTGTTCGTAAATCCGGTGCGGTAGCTCTTACGTCCGAGCCGCGCTGCCGTCAATCCCCAGGCCTTCGAATCCTTGCCGGCGTTGCTCAGCAGCGCCGTTGCGATGTCTGAGAAGTAGTCGTTCGCGAACCGGTCGGAATCGATGGCGTCTGTCGCAGGCATCTCGAAGCTGATGTTCTCGACGGCGCCGTTGTTGGATGATGCCACCACGATCTCGAAGCCGTGGAATGCGTCGGTCCACCGTTGCACCACCCGCGTGTAGTCTCCGGCTTTCCAGCGGTGTGGCGTCGCGGCGAACGCAGCGGACGGGCTCGCGAGATGCGCAAGACGATCGGCGCGTTCGACGACGACCGCGGCGACGAGATCACGCAACAGCGTCGACTTCCCCGTCCCCGGCGGGCCGTTCACCGCGAAAATCCCCGCGCTGCTGCGCAGCTCGTCCATGATCGTGTTTACGGCGAATTGCTGCCCGAGCGCCAAAGGATGCTCGGGTTTACCGGGCCACCGGCCGGGCGGAATTGCCTCGGGTCGGCATGCCAGGAACGACGCCGCCGGTGCGGCACTGACGTCGACGCGCCGCGCCGTGTCGAGAGCCGCATCCTCGGTGAGGTAGTGCGCAAGTCCGGAACCGACGTCTCCGACGGCGACTCGACCGGCCACCATCTCCAGATCGGCGGCGATGAAACTGTTGAGAAAGTCGGTGCCGTCGACACCCTCGGACTGTTTGATCTCCACCGAACGGACACGGATCTCGGCACAGTCGATCATGCCTTCCACTCCCGCCAGCGCGGCGATGCGTCGGCGAATCGCGGCGAGCCGTTCGGCGTCCAGCGGCAGTCGGCATCCGCAACGCGGGTTGATGTGCTGTTCGTCGTCGAGAAGTTCGGCCAGGAGTTTCTGGGCTTCGCCCAGCCCGTGCAGCCAGGACCTCGAACTCGGGCCTGGGTCGCGGGTACGTCCGGCTGCCCATGCCAGCCCGGACAGCACTTCGGATCCGGGAACGGCACAGCCGTATCTGTCGACGACGACGGCGGCCAGCGCGCACTCCCCCGAGGGGCGCGGATCATAATTCTCGTCACCCGGTGTGAGGATCTCGTCGACAGCGGACCACACCTGGTCGACGCGATACACGCCGAAGTAGACGATGTGCTGCCGCTCGTAACCGGCGCGGCCCGGCGGTAGGCGCAACCTGTGGCCGTGTTCCCACGGCAGGAGATCGCGGTGCGTCACCTTCTCGACTGGCGATAGAGCGTCGAACCTGTCGACCTTCGGTACCTGCTGAGGGCTGAACAACTCCACCGCTCGCCAGAACTCGATGACGTCGCCCTGCCGACGATATTCCGTGTCCACCGCTCCCCCTCGCTGCGCATTCAAGATCGGTTGCGAACCCTAGCGAAGGGTGCCGACACCGAGACGATCCAACCGAGGAATTGGCGGACACCACCCGAGACGCTAGTCTGTGGCCGATCGGACGAGGGGACCGATCGATGGGGGATCACGGGGATGACCGATACGCTCGAAGCCGACCTGCCACAAATCAGGTCGGTCTCACGCCAGCTCGATCTGCACGCCGAAGGGCTCTGCGAGATCGACACCTCACCGATGAGGGCTCGATCGGCGAGCGGATTCCTGCAGGTCTCGTCCGTCGCCGCCGCGCTCGGCAACGCCGAGGCAACCACCCGACGTGCCCTGTTGATTCTCGCCGATCGTGCATGGGCGCTGCACGACACCATGAACCGCGTGTGTGAGGACTACTCGCAAACCGAGAATTACTTCAGGGACGAGCTCGCGAGGGCAGTCTCCGCATGATTCCGTCGGTATCCGATGTCCGTCAATGGAATTGGTCCGCGCTTTCCGAGCAGGTGATCTCGACAGAGTCGGTCGCCACCCGTCTCGAAGACGCCCGCGACTCGATCCACACATCCACCAACGACCTCTGGTCCGCATGGACCGGTACCGCTGCCGATGCCGCGGCAGATCACCTGGACTGCGAACGCAAGTCCGACACCACAATCGCCTACGAACTGCGGGAGATCGCTGCCGCCACCCGCAGAGCCGACGAGGATCTCGCACATGCGGCCCGCGTGGCTCTCGACAGAATCGCCGCTGCTGAACGAGCCGGCTTCACGGTCAGCGACGGGGGTGTCGCTGCCGGGCCCGACTTCACCGGGGTCTACGACGGAGAGCCCGACGCTGCCGCTCACTGGAGCATGATCCAGGACGCATTGCGTGTGATCGGCGAGCTGGATGACGACCCTGCGCGCCGCATCGGCGGCATCGTCTCGAACCTCATCGACGTCACCCCACCACCGGCGACCTTCTCTCCCGACGAAGCCACCCACGACTGGGCCATGCTCAACGACGGCACGGTCACGTCAGAGGACCTGGCACGATTCACAACGAACCTCGCCGCAGCCGGACTCGATCCGCACTCTCTCGACGAGCTTTCGGCAGGGAAGGTCGTCACCGCTCTTCCCGCAGGCGCGTTCGACTACCTCGAGAACCTGTACGGCGAAGCGGGAGCAGCCGGCGTCATGGAGCTGCAGCAGCAACTCCTCGCCGACGGGAGTGCGTCAGCGCTCGACGCCCGCGACAGTCTCGCAAGCGGGATTCTCGCGCTGTCGAACGAACACGTACGCGACGTCAACGACGAGCGCGGCGGGTGGGATCGCCTACCGCAGGACGTCCGCGACCTCGTCGAAACCCGACCGGGCGCGGTCCAGCTCGACGGCTACCAGGTTCCGCCCACCCTGTCCGCATTCATGGACACCCTGCCGCCTGACATCCGCAACGAGCTCGAGTCCGAGCCTGGCGCCGCAGCCGCCGCACACCGCAATGCACTCGCCAATCCGGGTGACGCCGCGTACATCGACTCGGTGATCCGCGGTCGCGAATTCTGGGAGTTCGTCGGCACGGGGAACGGCACTCCCGGCGCCGAACTCGGCACGAAACTCGTCGAATCTGCCGCGTCACAAGCATCCGTGATCAATGCGACAGGTTCCGGCACCGGGCCGTACGACACTATCCCGATCACGGTCGGCCACGCCGGAGAATCGATGCTCGACGTCGCCACCAGCAACCACGACGTCAGTGCCCGCGTGCTTGCCGGAGACATGAATGGGGACGGGCGCAGCGATATTCGACGCGATGACATTCTCACACCGCTGTTCACTCACGACTGGGACGACGACGGCGAATCCGCAGGGCGCCTCACCAACTGGATGACCCACGAGATGGGCGAGGCCCACGCGGCCGGCGACACCGCACGTGTCGACCGCGCGGAACTCGCCGCACTCCATCTGTCGCAGTATCTTTCGCACGAAGAGAACTTCGACCGATTGATGGATGTCCACGGCGAGAACACCTCGAGCATCGGTGAGGTGAATCCCGACTTGGTGCGAGCATTCGCCGATGGCTTGCACGGGTATATCCCGGAGTTGGTCGGGGCCGACGATACTGGCGTCTGGAGGGCCGATAGCCTCGAACCCGTCAACTCGTTCGGCCATGCTCAGAGGATTTTCACGCTCATGGCCACAGATTCGGATTCCAGTACCACGTTCGGTAGTGCCTCCACAACATTTGGGCGACACTTCGCCAGTGAATTCATAGAAGGTACGTCGAATAGTCCTGCCGCATACGCAGGCCGGCTACAAGCACTGGTCGATACTGGCATCTACAACGCGGCAGGCGAAAAGTTCAACGACCGAGAGAGTATCGAAGAGTATGCACAGCAACGTCGCAGCGATACCTACAACACGAACTACACTATCGTACGGAATCTCGTCGCACTGGACCCTCGTCTCAGCGGAACCGTTGGGCTACTGATGGATATCAACAGTTCTGCGATGCACGGTGCATTTGTTCCGGCCTTCGAGTCCACTGAACGCTCTCCGTTCACGGGTGATTTCAGTCAGTACGGCGCGGCGAATTCCTACCACCTGCTCGAGCAGGCGGTCGCGCAGCACGGGATGCCCCAAGATCCCAGGATCCTGGAAAATCTCCGGGCGGAGGGGATAATCGGGATTGACGGCGGCCTGCGCTATCCGCCCAGCAGCGCGTCACTCCTCGATGCCACAGACGCAATCGACCAAGCACTCGACACATATGACATCGATTACAACAAGTTCCGCAGTTACTACATCGACGGATACGGCTACATTGCGCGCCCTGTCAGAGACAGTACATACCTGGAGTCTCCACGATGAGACTTACCCAACCCCACGCATTTGTCCGACTATTTGCAGTGTCGATCTGCGCAGTTGTCACCTTCGCATGCGCACCTCAGTCCTCCCCTCCCTATCCGGCTGAATCCGACCAATTCGCGAAGCTGAACGCCGATGCCACGATCATGACGTACCACTGGATTGCCCCACCCGACATCGATCTTGGCTCTCCCGAGATGCGGGTAGCACGTGCTTATTTCGAAAGCCGCGAGAACTACATTCGTACGGCTGATCTTGATGTCACCTATCCGGGTTTCGCCAGGTTGATCGAGGAGACCTCACAGTCGCTACCTCTCACCGGGACCACCTACATACACGTCCTCAGCATCACTCCCTCCACCGATGACCGTGGCAACAATGTCGACGTTGTGCACGTATGTCAGGATTTCATGCGGACTGCCAAGCCCTCCGATACCGGGTGGGTGCGTACGAAATCGCTGGCGTACCGAGCACTCCAGATCCGACGCACCGAACCACCACGTGACGACACTGGGCTGTTCGACTATGAACACTACCTTCCGTACCCTACCTGGGATGTCTTCAGCGGCTGGGAGGTTGAAACGATTCTTCCTGAGTGGAAGGGCAACGATGCCCCCTGGAACACCTGCATGTGGGGCATCCCCGGCGTCAACCAGGACACGCCCCGACACGAAGAGCTCCTGGATTCGCCGGTCGTCGAACCGTTCTACCCTGGCTGGCCGACCCTCGCCGACGACGAGGAATAGGAACATGGGCTATATGACCGTCCCAAGACGGTTCACACCGACTCCGCGGCACGCACACCGTCGAGTGCCGCATACGCAGACTGCCGTCCGATGGCCCACTCGAGGTCGGGACCCTCGTAGTCCGGGACGACGACCGTGAATCCGGAAGCCCGGAAGCCCGGAAGCCCGGTAGCCCGGTAGCCCGGTAGCCCATGATCACGGCCTGTTCCAACGTGCCCGCCTGACTGTAGGTGTCGCTCCCGGTGAGGGTGTACGACGGATCGCATTCGGACCCGAGCGCGTCGTACGCCATGTGATACGAAATCAGCTTTGCCGGACCGGGCAGCAGCGGACGCAGGACCGTCGTGCTCGGGCGATCGAACTGGTCGGTCGTCCGATACAGCACCTGCTGTTGCCAACAATAGTGAACGAATATTTCGGCGGAGCTCATCGATCCGCCGGACGCCACACAGTTTTCTGCGCATCCCGCACGGTGCTGCCGTCGGATTGGCAGACCAGCATCGGCCTAGCGCAGGGTGCCGACAACCAACGCCACCTACCGTCAAATTGGCGGACACCAGCCGAGGCGCTAACCTGTGAGCCGATCGGACGAGGGGACCGATCGATGGGGGATCACGGGGATGACCGATACGCTCGAAGCCGACCTGCCACAAATCAGGTCGGTCTCACGCCAGTTCGATCTGCACGCCGAAGAGCTCTGCGAGATCGACACCTCACCGATGAGGACTCGCACCCACGACAAGGGAGACGAGCACTCCACGATGAAGACCCCATCCGTTCGGAAGCTCATCAACTTGATCGTCACCGCGACGCTAGCCATCGCCTTAGGAGCATGCGCAGGTTCAGACCCGCTGCCAGCGTCACCGCCTCCTGAGCCTGTCTCCTTCGCTGCACTCGATGCGGATGCAAAGTTGATGTCGCATCGCTGGATTGCGCCCGACAGTTTTTCTCTTGACTCACGAGAACTACGAGCGGTCCGTTCCTACATCGAAAGCGAAAGCACCTACGAACACACCGCTGATCCGGCCGCTGTCCATCCCGGATATTGGGACGTCCAAACTCCGCCGGAAGGCGTTGCGACGCCACAGTACGGGACGATCTACCACCACATACTCCTGGTCGAACCCGCCATCCACATGGGCGAACCCGTAACCGAGATATTCGTGTGCAGCGACTACATGCACACCGCAATATCCACAAGACACGGGTGGATCCGTGTGGCGACAAAGCGGTACACACCCCTTCGAGTACGACTATCCACCGACACCCCGACCGCCACTCCAATACTCGACTACGGACATCGACTTCCATATCCGACGTGGAATGTCTTCGAAGGCCTCGAAATTGAACGATTCATCGACGGCCGCATCGGTGAGAGCGGTCCGCGGACCGATTGTGATGAGAATATGCCGGGTTATACCCCGGAAACACCCCAAGAAGAGAACCTTCCCGCCGCCCCCGTCGTCGAACCGTTCTACCCCGGGTGGCCTACTGTCGTCGAGGACAGCAAGTAGCATGATCATCTCCGTACCGTTTCTCGCAGTGAAGAATTCGACCCAGATCCTCATCCGGGTCGCCGGCATCGCAACACTTGCCGCGGTCATGGGGGCGTGTGCCCCCGAGACCGCTCCACCGCTTCCACCGAAACCTGACCGCTTCGCCGCACTCGATGCCGACGCAAAGATCATGGCCCATCGCTGGACCGCACCAAACGGCATCGACCTCGACTCTGCAGAGATACAAGTGGCCCGAGGCTACATCGAGAGCGAGAGCAATTACGACCGCACCGCCGACCCCGCCACCCTCTACCCGGGATTCAACGACATCGCCGACGCCCAAAAATCGCCCCCGAGACCACGAACCGGCACCATGGACCACCACATACTCCAAGTTGAATCGACCACCCACCTGGGACTACCTGCCACCGAAGTCCATGTCTGCGACGTCTACATGCAAACTGCCATGCCCACCGACACGGGGTGGGCACGCTTGGAATCACTGTCCTACTCGTCGCTTCGTATCCAGCCATCCGGAACGGCGGAAGACACCATTGCTCCGGTTGGCAGCGAGCGCAGGCTTTCATATCCGGACTGGAACGTGTTCGACGGCTGGAAAGTCGAACGGTTCACGGACAAGCGGATGGGCGAGAACGACCCGTGGCGTGTGTGTATGACGCGACCGCCTGGATTCGATTACGATGCCCCGCTTGAGGAAACGCTTCCCGCCGCTCCCATCGTCGAACCGTTCTACCCCGGCTGGCCCACCCTCCCCGACGACAATGAGTAAGGACAGGAGCACACCCGATACAGCCACTACGGTGAAACATGCGATGCGAATCGCAATCCGGCTCGTCGCGCCCGCGACGCTGACCGCCGCCATCGCGGCGTGCGCACCGGCAGCGACTCCGCTACCTCCGCTTGAGCCTGACCCGTTTGCCGCGCTCGAAGCCGACGCACAAGTCATGTCGCACCGCTGGACGGCACCCGAGGGCATCGACCTTGACTCACCGGAGATCCAAGTGGCCCGAGGCTACATCGAAAGCGAAAACAACTACGACCGCACCGCCGACCCAGCCACCCTCTACCCTGGCTTCAACCACGTCGATCATGTCCAAGAATCACCGCCGACACCACGAACCGGCACAATCGACCACCACATCCTTCAAATAGAATCCACTAGCCACTTAGGCCGACCAGCCACAGAAGTCCACGTCTGCGACGTCTACATGCGAACTGCCATGCCGACCGACATCGGCTGGATACGCATGGAAACGCGCTTCTCCTCATCCCTGCGGATCCAGCAGAGTGATGAGGCGATTGAAAGTCGCCCCACTCTCGATTACGAGCATCGCCTGCCGTATCCCACCTGGAACATCTTCGACGGCTGGGAAGTCGAACGCTTCACCGACAAACGGATTGGCGAGAACGATCCGTGGCGCATCTGCAGAACAAGCATGCCGGGATACAACCGGGACACCCCTATAACAGAACAACTCGCCACAGCACCCGTCGTCGAACCGTTCTACCCCGGGTGGCCTACTGTCGTCGACGACAGCGAGTAGCATGATCATCTCCGGACCGTCTCTCGCAGTGAATAATTCGACCCAGATGCTCATCTGGGTCGCTGGCATCGCAACACTTGCCGCGGTCATGGGGGCGTGTGCCCCCGAGACCGCTCCACCGCTTCCACCGGAACCTGACCGCTTCGCGGCGCTCGAAGCCGACGCGAAGATCATGTCGCACCTCCGGCCCTGCCACCCTCTATCCCGGTTACAAGGATGTCGCCTGCACATACAAGTCGGCCGCGACAATGCTCATGGTCAAGTACACCAAGGCCGAGCCGACCCTCAGTTCAGCGCGCTGAAACCCGGCATCACAAGTACCGATATGACGTCGACCATTGGACGCAGCGGTGGACGGGAACGCTTCAGGACGGAGACGGAGAACTCCGCTGGTAGACCCCCCAGCCCTCGAGACGCAGACTTGGTTGGTTCGACCGCGCATACCGCTGTTGAACCAACCCGATCTGTGATCGGTCAGAGGCGGTCGGTGAACACCGGGGACGAGCTGATTCGTTCGATCCGGTCGGCAGTCCCCGCGGCATGGAATTCGGTGATGTACACCGCGAATGAGGCGACCGCAGGACTTCTCACCGCCCCTGGACAGGTAGACGTCGGCATGCATGGTCACGCCACCGTCGACGGCGAGTTTTCAGCGGGTACGGCGCAGCTTCGCTACGTGATGTCGGCATCCAGCGACGATTTGAGCTCCTCCGCATAGAAGCGGAAGAATCCGTCGACGTCCGGCCCGGCATTGACGAGCGCCAAGTGGTCGAACCCGGCATCCGCATACTTGCGGATCTGCTCCAGGTGACGTCCCGCGTCGGGGCCGTACGCAAAGCTCTCGGCAATGTCCGATTCACGGACGACGGATGCGGCTGCCTCGAAGTTGACCGGATTCGGTAGCTCTGCCTGGACCTTCCATCCTGTTGCCGAGAAGCGGAAGAGTGTGTGCGCGGACGTCAGCGCCGCCGCTTCCGTCGGCGCCCACGACAACGACACCTCTGCGTAACGCGGTCCGGTGCCGCCTGCTTCTTCGTACTTGGCGATCAGATCGGGGTCTGCGTCGGTGGTGAACAGCCCATCGCCCAGTTCGGCTGCCATTCGTACAGCCGGGCCACCCGACCCCGCGACCACGATCGGCGGCAACTCGTCGGGCAGGTCGAACACCCGTGCGTCTTCGAGTTGGATGTGCTGCCCGTTGTAGCTGTGGTAGCCACCGCTCCACAGCAATCGAATGACCTCGATCGACTCGCGGAGCATCTCTGTGCGGGTGGAGGCGGGAGGCCATCCGCGGCCCACGACGTGTTCGTTGAGACGCTCGCCGGTGCCGAGACCGAGCACGAATCTGTTGTCGGAGAGCAGGGCCGTCGTAGCTGCGGCTTGCGCGATGATGGCCGGATGGTAGCGAATGAACGGGCAGGTCACGCCGGTGGCGAGGACGAGGTTCGTTGTTTTCGCGGCGATTGCGGCGAGTACGGACCAGGCGAAGGCCGAATGGCCCTGATCGTGCAACCAAGGATGGTAGTGGTCGCTGATCTCGACGAAATCGAAGCCCGCTTCCTCGGCGCGCACCGCCTGGCGAACCAGTTCGTTCGGTGAGTATGCCTCCGCGAAGAGCTTGTATCCGATTCTCACAGGGGTCTCCATCCACTCTGCCGCCCGCGCGCGGGTCTACCGCGCATGACTGTCGTTGCGGTGGGGCTACCCGCTGAGGCCGACTCTTGAACCACCGCCCGGTGGACATGCGGGAAAGTCCCGGAAAATCAGGCGGAGGTGCCGAGGATCGAGTCGACGGCGATGTAGAGGATCTCGATTTCTCGTTCGACAACGGAGTGGTCGGCGGGCAATGCTCGCTCGATCGAGAGTCCGTTGAGCACGGTGTTGAGAAATCTTGAATGCGCAACGATGTCGCCTTCGGGCAGTGCGCCTTCTTTGGCGAGAAGCGTGAGCCAATGCTCCACCCTGCGCTGGCCTTCACTTGTCATTGCCAGGTATGCAGTTCGGATGTCGTCGGTAGGTTCGGGGACGACGAATGCATCGAAGAGTTTGATCCAGGCCTGCCTCGCCTGTTCGCCGACTTCCACCGCGAGCACCTGCCGCAGACACTGCACCAACCGGTCGCGGGCCGGTATCGACCGGTCGTGGATGATCTCGTTGTCGGGTGTGACCACGTCGTAGATCGTTTCCAGCACTGCGTCACGTAACGCACGCTGCGTCGGAAAGTGATGACGCAGCGACCCCATGCTCACCCGGGCCCGTGCCGCCACCGCCCGCACACTCAGCGTCGACGCCGGATCCTCGTCGATCATCTCGCACGCCGCGATGATGATCCTGGCTTTCGTGTCGAGACCGCTCTGCTTGCGTTCCATCTCCTCCGCCCTTCCGCTACTAGCACGCCGCACTAGCACACTGTGCTAGTGTCGAACCATCCCGTAGATAGTACAGCGTGCTGGTTGCCGCCATCCGGGTGGAGAAGACGATTCGACCTGTGCGTTCTGGAAGGAAAACATGAAGTCTCGCGCCCCGACCATCGCAATTGCACTGATGGGTCTGCTCGTCGCCGGCTGCGCACACACACCGGCACAGACGAACGCCGCGCCGGAAACCGAACTGCAATGGAGTCCGTGCCCCGACGGAGTGGAGAAGCCCGAAGACGGTCCGCCCCAATTGCAGTGCGCCACCGTGCCCGTGCCACTGGACTACGGCGACCCAGAGGGAACACAGATCGATATTACGATCTCTCGGCTGTCTGCAGATAACCCGGACACCCGACACGGTGTGTTGCTGCTGAACCCGGGCGGCCCAGGCGGGACCGGTCTGGATCAGCCCAACTTCCTTGTATCGCAGGGTATACCGCCGAGCGTCCTGGATACCTACGACCTGATCGGCATGGACACCCGCGGTGTCGGGCACTCGTCGCCCGTGAGTTGCGGATTCACCGACGACCTGGAGTACTACGGTGCGGTCCCGCCCTACGCCTTCGACGAGGCAGCGTTCACCGAACAAGCCACCACCGCAGAGGAAGTCGCCCGCCGATGCGACGCCAACGACGACGGGCGACTACCCCACATCACCACGGCGAACATGGCCCGCGACCTGGATCGGATCCGGGAAGCACTCGGCGAGGAGAAGGCAAGCTTCCTCGGATACTCCTACGGATCCGCACTCGGTGCCGCATATGCCTCGATGTTCCCGGACACTTCGGATCGAGTTGTTCTCGACAGCAACATCGGCGACACCCATCTCGATCACGACGGATTGCGCAGATACGCGCGCGGCATGGAGGAGACCTTCCCGGACTTCGCGAAATGGCTTGCCGAACGGCACGGTCAGTACGGCCTGGGTGAGACAGCACAGCAGGTGCATAGCACCTACTTCACGATCGCGGAACGTCTCGACCGAACTCCGATGGACGGAATCAACGGTCGCGCGTTTCGATTGGCGACTTTCGTGACGCTGTACAACCCGGCCTCCTACGAGACGGCAGCACAAACCTGGAAGATACTCCTGAACTCCGGCAATGCAGCACCCGCAGACGAGCCGGCGGCCGGCAGTGGGCCGTCGCCCGCAGACAACAGCTGGTCGGTATTCCTCGCGGTGACGTGCAACGACGTCGAATGGCCCGACGATGCCGATACCTACCGGCGGGCAGTGGACGACGACCGCGAGACGTATCCGCTCTTCGGTGCTGCCGCCGCGAACATCATGCCGTGCGCGTTCTGGCAGGACACACCGGCCGAGCCTCCCGTGGCGATCGACGACGACGGCCCGACCAATGTCCTGATCGCGCAGAACCGGCGCGACCCCGTGACGCCACTGCGGGGAGGTGAGTTGCTCGACGACAAGTTCGGCGAGCGGTCACGGCTGCTGACCGTCGACGGAAGCGGACACGGTGTCTACGCCCTCGGCAACAATCCCTGCGCTCAGAGCATCATCACCGACTTTCTGGTCGAGGGCATGTTGCCAGAACAGGACACTGCCTGCCCCGCGGGTTGACCATGCCGCAGGGGCACGGTGTTTCGTAGTGAGGAGTGACCCCACCGATTGGAGTGCGAATGCCTATCGCAATGACCAACAGTTCTCTGCCCGCACTGATCGAAATCGAAGACTTCTTCGCCGATCCACACTTCTCCAGCCCCTCCATTTCGCCCGACGGAACCAGGCTGGCCTACTTGGCGCCGAAGTACGGGCGGCGCAACGTGTGGGTGCGCGGCATTCACGAGAATCACGACGACGCGGTCTGCGTCACGCACGACAGCAGGCGCGGCATCTCGATGTTCCACTGGACCGAAGACTCCCGTTGGTTGCTCTACCTGCAGGACACCGACGGTAACGAGGACTGGCACCTGTACCGCGTGGACCTGGACGCCCCGGATACACCGGCGGTCGATCTGACCCCGATGGCGCCCGGCTCGCGGGTGTTCGGTGTCGAACCGATGCGAGCCTCACCGGGCAGTGTGCTGGTGTGGATGAACGAGCGGCCGATGTTCGTGGACACCTTCCGTGTCGACGTCGCTACCGGCGAAGTCGACTTGCACCAAGAACAATCCGACCCAGGCAGTGCCGTCCTGCTCGACCGCAACGGGTCCGCAGCCTTCCAGACGTTCGAGACCGAGGACGGCACCCTCGAGATCTCCAGCGTGGATCCGAACACCGGCGACCGGCGTCTCCTACGCCGTCTCGGCGGAGGCGAGTATCCGCTGGGCATCTACCCGCAGATCGTCACACCGGACGGGTCGGGACTGGTGATCGGCAGCTACCAGGACTCCGATGACCTGCGGCTCGTGCGCATCGACCGCGACACCGGTGAGGAGACCGTGGTCTGCGCAGTGGATGGGCACAGTCTGTGCACCATGGAATTGCACGCCCCCGGCGTACTACCGCCGACAGTGTTCACCAGCCGCCGCACCGGTGAGGTGATCGCCGCCCGGTTCGTCGGGGACAGACCCCGTATCGAGATCGTCGATCCCCGCTATGCCGAGGTCTTTGCCCGGCTGGACTCACTCTCCGACGGCGTATTGGGAACGCTGTCGTCGGATGAAGCCGAGCAGCGCTGGGTCGCAACGTTCGTCCACGACCGGGAGCCGGCGGTCACCTGGCTCTACGACCACAGCAGCGGGGAGAGCCGAGAGCTGTTCCGGCCTTTTCCGCACCTGGACCCGGCCACACTGGCCCCGATGGACGCTGTCGAGTTCCCCGCCCGAGATGGGTTGCCTCTGCACGCATTCCTGACACTTCCGGTCGGGATGGAGTCACGGAATCTACCGACCGTCTTGTTGGTCCACGGCGGGCCGTGGGCGCACGACAGCTGGGGATACAGCCCGGAGGCGCAACTACTGGCCAACCGGGGCTACGCCGTCCTGCAGGTCAACTTCCGGGGTTCGACAGGCTATGGGCGCCGACACGTCACGAGCGCCATCGGCGAATTCGCCGGAGCGATGCACCACGATCTCATCGACGCCACCGACTGGGCCGTCGCCCAGGGTTACGCCGACCCGAACCGCCTCGGCATCTTCGGCGGCTCCTACGGCGGCTATGCAGCGCTCGTCGGTGTCACGGTCACTCCCGGCCATTTCGCCGCGGCCGTCGATTACGTGGGAATCTCCGATCTCGCGAACTTCCTGCGCTCGGTGCCCCCATTTGCACGGGCCCGTGCCGCCAACAACTGGTACCGCTACGTCGGCAATCCCGACGACCCCACCCAAGCCGCAGACATGGCCGCACGGTCGCCCATCAACATGATCGAAAAAATCTGCACCCCTTTGTTGGTAGCTCAGGGCGCGAACGACGCCCGCGTCGTCCAAGCCGAATCCGACAACATCGTCGAGTCCCTGCGCGATCGCGGTATCTCGGTCGAGTACCTCCTGGCCGCGGATGAGGGACACGGCTTCGCGAACCCCGAGAACCGACTCCGGCTCTACCACGCCGTGGAACGTCACTTCGCCGAGCACCTCGGTGGCCGACGCGGCACGTCACAGTGACACCGCGGCGACCGCAACAGAAATTGCAAGACCGACGCTCTTGACCATGCCCCTGGGGCAGGGTTGACACTGTTCACAACAGACACCGAGACGCAGGAGACGACATGGGCTGGAGCACTCGCGAACTCTCCGAGCTCGCGGGTACGACGGTGAAGTCGGTACGTCACTATCACGACATCGGCCTGCTCGATCAGCCCCCGCGGGCATCCAACGGCTACAAGCAGTACGGCGTCGCACATCTCGTGCGCCTGTTGCAGATCAAACGCCTTACCGCACTCGGCTTCTCGCTCGCGCAGGTTGCCGCCATGGGTGAGGACATCGCGCATCCCGAGCAGTCGTTGCAGGCATTGGATGCCGAACTGGCAGCCACCATCGATCGGCTCCAGCGGGCACGGTTGGAGTTGAGGCTCATCCTGCGGCACTCCGCAAGACCTGATCTACCACCTGAACTGGCCCTCGCAGCCAATGCCGACGATCTTTCCGACGCCGACCGGTCATTCGCGACCTACCTGACAAGAGTGCTCAGCCCGTCCGCCCTCGATGCGTACGGCGAGCTGTTGCGTAGCCCCGCCACACCGACGTCCGCAGAATTCGACGCCTTGCCAGCCGACACCGACGAGCAAACACGAGCAGACCTGGCCCGACGAATGCTCCCGGAAGTCGAAGCTCTGACCGAGAAGTATCCCGACGCCTTCGACATCGCAGCTGCAGAGGATCAAGCAACTGCGCGCAAGGTCGGGGCCGTGATGTCAGAGCTCTACAACCCTGCACAGCTCGACGTCCTGCGCACAGTGGCACTGGCCCTCCACACAGACGAGAGCACTCACGACTGATGCGACACCCTCCCGAGAGGAGTTCGGTTTCCCATGTTCGGACCTCGATATCGTGGCGCGCTGTCCCTGCCGCGACACACCGCTGCGACAGCCGTTGCGGGGTCGATCCTCATCGCTCTCGGCGCGTGTAGTTCCGCGTCAACGACACCGCAGGCCCAGCAACCCGAGCCGGAGCCATCGGCAGAGTTGCAACGCTTCTACGACCAGGACCTGACATTCGGCTCGTGCGATGGTTACGCCACGACCGCCGCCGACCAGGCCACTTTCACCAGCGACCCCGAGTTCCGCTGCGCGCGCCTCGAAGTGCCGCTCGACTACTACAATCCCGGCGGAGACACAGCGCAGATCGCCCTGCTCCAATCACCTGCGCGAGGCGAACCGATGGGGTCGCTGGTGCTCAACCCCGGCGGTCCTGGAGGGGCAGGCATGAGCATGGCCGCGGTTGGCGCCACCACACTGGGCGAGAGCCCGCTCACCGCGAACTTCGACCTGATCGGGTTCGACCCGCGCGGCGTCGGAGCCTCGACACCGGACATCGACTGCTTCACCGACGCCGAGATCGACGCGGGCGAAGCCGTGACGACCGTGCTTACCGGCTCCGGTTCGTGGACCGAAAGCGACACCCGAGCGCTCGTGGAACAATGCTCGCAACGATCCGGCGGCGACGAAGTGCTGTCCGCTGTGGGCACCCGCGACGCGGCACGCGACATGGACATCCTGCGCGCCGCACTCGGCGACGACAAGCTCAGCTACCTCGGACGCAGCTACGGCACGAGGCTCGGCGCGGTGTATGCCGAGATGTACCCCACCAACGTGCGGGCGATGGTCCTCGACGGTGCCGCCGATCCGCACCTGGGAACTGCCGAACGCCGCCTCACTCAATTCGCGGCGTTCCAGCAGTCTTTCGACGCTATGGCAACGGACTGCGCCAAAGCTCCGGACTGCCCGCTGGGCACCGATCCGGGCCGTGCCGTCGACGTGTTCCACAGCATCACACGCCCCCTCATCGAGAATCCGATCATCACCGCCGAAGGGCGCCGGATGGATTTCGACGCCGCCTACAGCGCTGTGATTGCCGGGCTGTACGACTCGCGGGCGTGGCCGGCCATCACCAAGGGAATCGGCGAACTGCGCGCGGGAAAACCCGAGACACTCGTGCGCATCACCGACGCATTCGGAAGCCGCGGTGAGGACGGTGTGTACCCGAACTACTCCGAAGCGAACTTCGCGATCAACTGCATGGACGAACAACGCAACACTCCGGAGCAGGAAATTGAGCTCAAGCGCCGGATCCAGGAGATCGCACCGTTCACCGACGCCGGGCTGGGCACCGACGGCGCGCGCGATCCCTGTGAATCCTGGCCTGCAGAGCCCACATTGAGCTACCCGTATGCCACCGACATCGACGGGCTGGCCGACACGCTGACCATTTCGATCACCGGCGACCCGGCCACACCGTACGACGCGGGGGCGAGCCTCGCCGACACCCTGGGCGGGAGCCTTCTCACCGTCGACGGAAAACAGCACACCATTGCATTCGACGGCACCAACGACTGTGTCGATGCCATCGTCGCCGACTACCTGGTCGATCTGAAGTCCCCGCCGGAAGACTCCCGCTGCAGCCTGTGAGGGGCATCCGCCACGGTTACCGCACAGACAGCGCCTCGATCAGTGCATCGTTCACCTGTGCTGCGGGGCTCATCGGCACGGTGTGATGGGTCGCTCCCTCGATGAGGATCGAACGCATCCGTCGAAACGCGCCGATCCGCGTGGCCAACCGCCGACTGTCGTGGACTCTGCTGTCGGCCGCAAGGATCACCGTCGTCTCTACGGCCAGTTCCTCGAGCGCTCTTACCTTGGGCCGCTTGGGAACAACGGTCTTCGACGACGGGAAGTCCGCGGCTCCCTTGGCGAGGAGGTCGAGCCAGTCGTCGTCGAGGTCGTGTCCTCGAGTCTCCCAACGGATGAAGTCACGTTCGCGTTTGTCGCTGGGACGTAACAACACCGGTACAGCGTGGGCAAGGTAAGGGGCCCGCATGCCGGCGAAGCACGAATTGGGATCGAGCAACGCCAGGTGCCGCACTCTCCCCGGTTCGCGTAGTGCGTAGGCGAGGGCGATCATCGCGCCGTACGAGTGGCCGACAAGACCGAAGTCGCTCAGTCCCGCGGCCGCGGTGACAGTACCGAACCAGGACATCAGGTCGTCGACACACCGAACGGGTTTGCCATCGGCGACGCTTCGTCCGGGATCACCGAGCAGATCCACCGCGTAGACCCGGTAGTGATCTGCCAGGGCGGCGACGTTCGCGAACCACACGGTGGACGTCGCCCCCGCTCCTGGCAGAAGTACGATCGGTGGCGCGTCGGGGGGTCCGCACGTGTTCACCCGGGTGGTCCCGTATTCCGACACGAGATCGACGCTGGTGACCTCGACCGGCCACTTCCCGAGAACACGATCGTAGGCGCGGTAGAAGGCGTCACCTCGGGTTGTGGAGGCGAAATCGGCGGTCGACAGCGGTTGCATCCGAACTCCTCAAAATTAACTCGATGCATCGAGATACTTTGGTAATCGAGATAGTAGATTGTCGGAGAAACGTTGTCGATCACGAGGTACTGCGATGAACCCCGAGCGCAAGCCTGCCGAGGACGCACTGGAGACCGTGCATCGACTACGCGCATTGGTTGTCGATCTACATCTGCTCGGGGCGGAATTCGCTCGTACGCACGGACTGCACGCCACCGATCTTCGGGCACTGATCTGCCTTCTCGACGCAGAACGTAACAACCTCGAGGCGACGCCCACGTGGTTGCGAGAACAGCTTCACCTCAACTCGGCGTCGGTGACCGCGTTGATCGACCGCATGGAAAGGTCCGGGCATGTGCGCCGCGAGCGAGATGATCGAGACCGCAGAAAAGTCCTCCTCCACGTCACACCCGAAGCCATGCAACTGGGCCAATCGTTCTTCGGCCCGGTAATCGCGAACGCAACAACCGCCATCGGTACGTACAGCCCCGAGCAATTGCAGACGATCGGTAGCTTCCTGGCCGACATGCACCAGGCGATCTCCTCCCTTCATTCACTCGGATCCTGAGGTAGCAACCCGGGTTCACCTACATACTCGCGGCGTCCTCGCCTGCGGCGCGATGCTCGAGGATCTCCCCCATGTGGTCTTCGGCCCAGAATTTCAACTGCCGTACCGTCTCGTGAAGCGACAGGCCGAGAGCCGTCAACTCGTACGACACCGTCACCGGCACGGTTGCGACGGCCGTGCGGGAGATCAGCCCGTCCTGCTCGAGGTTGCGCAAGGTCTGCGACAGCATCTTCGGGCTCACCCCGGCCAGTGTCCGGGAGAGTTCCGAGTAGCGCATCGCGGCGGGCTCACCCGCGCAGTCCGGACCACTGCCGAGCGCCGACAGCACCAGCGTCACCCACTTGTCGGAAATACGACTCAGTAGTTGCTGACTGGGGCACACCGCGAGGAACGCGTTGTAGTCCTGTTTGGCGCGCTCGCGCTTCTGCGCCGCTGTCATGGTGACCATCGCAGGACTCCCGTCCACTCGGTAGTTACGCACCTTCAGGTAACTACTTCCCAATGGGTAGCGGCTTCAGCATAGTTGCACGAGTCCGATCCGGACACGAGAACTTCACGAAAGGCGAATGCGCATGAGTATCACTTCTTCCCTTCTCGGCGGTACCTGGAACCTGGGCGACCACGCAGTCTCCCGGTTCGGCTACGGAGCAATGCAATTGGCCGGCCCGGGTGTGATGGGTCCGCCGGCGGACCGCGAGGGAGCGCTCGCCGTTCTGCGTGAGGCGGTCTCGCTGGGCATCACCCACATCGACACCGCCGACGCCTACGGTCCGAGAGTCACCAATGACCTCATCCACGAAGCGTTGCATCCGTACCCGGAATCACTTCTCATTGCAACGAAGGTCGGCGCGCTCCGAGACGACGACGGCGGCTGGCCACCGGCGCGCACCCCGGACGCGTTGCGCAGGCAGATCGATGCCAACCTCGAGGGCCTCGGAGTGCCCGCCCTCGACTTGGTGAATCTGCGCCTGGGCGACTTCTCCGGCCCGGTCGAGGAACCCATCACGGAGGCGTTCTCGACACTGCTGGAACTCAGAGACCAGGGACTCATCCGTCACCTCGGCGTCAGCAACGCGACGTCGGCCCAAATCCGGGAGGCGCAGGCACTCGGGCCGATTGTCGGCGTGCAGAACATGTACAACCTTGCTCATCGACACGACGACGAACTCATCGACCGGTTGGCCGAGGAGGGTATTGCCTATGTGCCGTACTTCCCGCTCGGCGGGTTCACGCCACTGCAGTCCGACCGCCTTTCGGCCGTCGCATCGCGTCGAGGTGCTTCACCGATGGGTATCGCTCTCGCGTGGCTGCTGCAGCGGTCACCGAACATCCTGTTGATAGCGGGGACCTCGTCCGTGGAACACCTGCGGGACAACGTGGCCGGCGCTTCCATCGAGCTTTCGGAGCTCGATGTAGCCGAGCTCGACAGCATCGGTGGATAGTTCGACCGGAGCCACAATCCGGTGGACGAAGTCCAGGCGACTCATCGTCAGTGCGTCGCCACCGCAGGCCTGTCGACGCTCCCTGCGACGTCGGCGCGCTCAGTCTTGAGCCCTACCGCCCAGTCGATCAGTTGCGATACTTCGTCGGCCTCTCTGCAGAAGCTCGTCGGCCGGACGACCACGAGGGTGGCACCGGCGTCGCACAATGCGTGGGCCCTCTCTTCGGTGGCGTCGTAGTCGACGGTCCCGTCATCCCGACGTTGCGGCGAGACAGACACCTGCACGATCGGCGAAAGCGGATCGCGTCCGTGCTCTTCGAACGTGTCGCGGAGCAGTGCCACGCTGGCCGAGAACGACGGCATGTCTGCAGGGTTCACGGTCCAGCCGTCGGCAACCCGGGCGATCCGGTCGAAGTTGCGCTTGCTGGGGCCGAATCCGAAGATCACCGGCACACGCACCTGGGCGGGGAAGGGCAGCGAATGGAAGTCCTCGAAAGCGAAGTCGCGCCCCTGGAAGGATGCGGGCGCCTTCGTCCAGAGCTCGCGGCATGCTCGAACGGTATCTTCCATCCGGCCGAAGCGGGCGTCGAACGGCATGTTGGTGGCCGTGTACTCGGCTTCCTGCCAGCCGACGCCCATGCCGATTGCGGTACGGCCCCCGGAGATTGCGTCGAGTGTTGCGATCTGCTTTGCCAGCAGCACCGGTGGACGCACCGTCGCGATCAGCACCGATACGTTCAGCAGTACCCGCTCGGTTACCGCTGCCACCGACGAAAGAAGCGAAAGAGGCTCGTACCAATCGTGTTCCAGAGGGAACGGGAAGTTGTGCGTCTGCCTGCGCTCCGCGTGAGCGCGTGCGTTGAAACCGAGATGGTCGCCGGTGGATATCACATCGATTCCGGCGCGGTCCGCGCCCGCTGCCAAGTCGAGTACCGGGCGGATGGCACCGCCGTAGAGGTTCTCGGCTCCGAGGATGTTCAGTCCGACCTGCATAGTGTTCCTGTTCTGTAGCTGCGTTCGAATGACTTCTACTTGGTCATGCCCACGCGACGTACATCGAAGTTGCCCGGGGTCACCCACGGCATGTCTTCGTTTGCAGTCAGGCCGATCGCCGAGGCAACTTCCTGCCGCACCTCCGGCCTCGTCGGATCACCGTGCGCCCGCATGTACACGCCGGGGACGTTACGGGCCGCGACCTCCGTCAGGTCGAAAGTTCCACTCTGCGAGAGCGAAGCCGCAACGAATGCCTCATCGGATCCCGCTGGACGATCGGCCCGCTTGTTGCAGACAGTGCTGAACGTTTACGGGACGAGACCACAGCCGGCGACCACGGCACGGAGATACGGCCCGTGGATAGCCGCCGCGACGACCACGAAGACGGCCAGTTGGATGCCCAATACCGAGGCCGGGAGTACAGCAGATCCGACCCCGGACGGAGCCACGATGTGCCCGATTCGATCAGGGCCGGCAGCGCGCAACTTCATACCGAGCAGTGCACCTCCCGGCGCGGACGGCGGAGGGCCGGCGGGAGCGCCGAGTTTGAGCAGCGCGCTCGCGAGAGCGGGTGTGCCTGCGCGACTGCGCGCGGCGTTGTCTGCCGCGATCTCCAGATAGTGCGGGATGACGTCGACGATCGCCGACACCAGAGGAACCCGCCGCAACGGCCAGGCCACGGTGTCGAGGAGAGTCAGGACCAGGTGGTGGTGTTGACGCAGATGCGCCTGCTCGTGTGAGAGAACGGCCGCGAGCTCGTCCGGCTCGAGGGCTGCGCAGAGACCGTCGGAAATGACGATCCCGCCGGACCGTTTCGGCAGGGAGAATGCGATCGGCCGCGAGTCGTCGAGCAACAGGACGCGGTGCCCGTCGATAGAAGTGCTGCGCGCCCGGCCGGAAATACCTTGCGAGGCAGACCGTGTGGAGCGTGCGCGGCGCACCCACCGAGGCACTCCCACACCGATGAGAGTCAGCAGGCCGAGCACCGGAAGGATGAGAAGCAGTAGGACCGGGATCGCGGTGTCCACGGTGTTCGAAGCGAATGGGTTGGCTGCGTCGAGGCACTGCTGGCATACATCAGCGAAAGGCGCGGGAAGAAGGCTCGGGCCGGTCACGGTCCAGGCCGCCATCAGGCTCAGTGATACCAGCGCCAGCAACCACAGCAGCAGGCTGCCGATCAGAACGAGTATCGCTGTGCGCGGTATGCGCATCAGTAGCGGCGAAGCGGATCGCACAAGAGTCGGCCCGCCCACGGCGGCCACGATGACGACGCCTGCGACGAGAACTGGAATGAGTACGGTCATCTGTCGTCTCCGCGCTGTGCGAGGTAGTCGCGCAACCGCTGCACATCATCGGGATCGATCGCGTCGATGAAATGCACGATCGACGCGGCGCGATCGTTGCTGGTGGACAGCGCCTGCTCCATGAGCCGTGCGGCATGCACCTCTCGCGTATGACGGGGCGTGTAGACCGTCGACCGTCCCTGTTTTTCCGGGAGTACGAGGCGCTTGCGTTCGAGGTTGGTCATGACGGTGGCGATCGTGGTGTAGGCCAGGTGATCTCCCAGATGAACGATCACCTGCCGGATGGTGGATGTTCCCCGGTCCCACAGCACGTCCATCACTTGCTGTTCCAGCGCGCCCAGCCGCACCGGCTCGGACGATCGGTCCGGCTGCTTTTGGGAAGTCATGACGTCACTACCATCTGGCCGGCGGGGAGGGGACATGAGACTTGTCCCTGCAACCGCCAGATGACCGCCAGTGCGGACAACGCGAGCGCGGCAACCGCCAGAACCGGCTGGAGCGGCGCAAACCAGGTCAGGGCGCCTGTGTACCCGAGGGCGAGAAGGGCGATCTTGTTGCAGACCGGGCAGCCGACTGCGAACCAGGCCAACACTCCGGCTGCTCCGCCGATGCGGGCACCGGTGCGATCCGAACCGCCAGTACCTGTCCCACGCTCCGGCGTGTCCGCGCCGGCAGCACCCACGGAAGGGCGGATATACGTGGCGATGAGAATTCCGGTCAGGATCGAGGTGATAACCCACACCGGGTAATTCCATGGCACCGGCGGGATCTCACGTGTGAACACCGGGTTCGGAATCAAGACGGTGGCAATCCCGACGAGCATGCCGACAACCACCGCAGCCACTGCCGCGGTGATCGCTTGCCTCGAACCCCACATGCCCAGCGCACGTGCAGCGAGACCGAGAGACGAGCGCTGTCTGCCGGTCCAGTTCGTGATGCGACTCATGCTTCTACTATGCCCGATAGTCGACTACCTTACGTAGTCGACTATCTTGCATAGTAGAACTCGCCCAGGTCCTCGATTCGTCAGGAGCAGGAAGATCTCCGAACACACCACATCCATGCGTTCACGGCGGTGGACGGCCATTGCCATCGGCGCGATCGTTGTTGCCCTGCTCGCCATCGGCGCGGCAATCGGCGCACGGAACGACAGCGACAGCAACTCCGCGACGAACTCCCGGTCGGCCGACGGAGCACAGCAGCTCGCAGACCTCACCCGCCGCGACGACAACGACCCGTTCGCCATCGGCGACGTCGACGCGCCCATCGTGATCATCGAGTACGCGGACTTCACCTGCCCGTACTGCAGCGCTTTCGCTGTCGAGACATTCCCGACTCTGTTCGAGAAATACATCGAACCCGGCCACGTCCGTCTCGAATGGCGCGACACCCCCATCCTCACCGAGCATTCCGAGAACACCGCGATAGCCGGACGTGCGGCAGCCGAACAAGACTTGTTCTGGGAGTTCTATCACCGGATGTTCGAACACACACTTGCCGGATCGAAGGACTACAGTCGCGACACTCTGATCGGAGTCGCGGGCAAGGTGAACGGCATGGACATCGATGAGTTCACCGCATCGCTGGACGCCCCCGCGCTGGCCGACGCGGTGAGACGGGAAGGGGCCGAATCCCAATCGCTCGGAGTGACAGCGGTGCCGACTTTCATCGTCGGCAACGAGGTACTTCAGGGAGCGCAGCCCATCTACGTGTTCGAACAGATCCTCAACGAGCAACTCGGAGAAGACAACTGATGGATGTCGGATACCTGGGAGCGTTTCTCGGTGGCGTGCTGAGCTTGTTGTCACCGTGCTCGGTGATGCTCCTTCCCGCGTTCTTCGCCTACGCGTTCTCGCATCCGGCGACTCTGGTCGGACGGACAGGCGTGTTCTACCTCGGCCTGATCACCACACTCGTCCCGCTGGGCGTGTTCGCCGGGACGGCGGGGGCCTTCTTCAATCAGAATCGAGGGCTGCTGCTGACCATCGTCGCCGGTGTGGTGATCGTCTTCGGGATCATTCAACTGGCGGGCATCCCGATTCCGGGTTTGTCGCGCAGCAGCCACAGCGGGGATGCGGGCCGCACCTGGACCGTTTTCCTACTGGGCACCGGGTACGGGGTGGCGGGGGTGTGCACGGGCCCGATCCTCGGCTCGGTCCTGATGATTGCCGCTGTGGGAGCGAACCCCGTCTACGGCGGCATTCTGCTTACGATCTACGCGGCAGGCATGGCACTGCCGTTGCTTCTGCTCGCGCTCGTCTGGAAGCGATGGTCGGGCAGGCTCCGCGTTCTCCTCACGCCACGTGAACTCACCATCGGACGTTGGAGCAACAGCTGGCACGCGATCGTCGCCGGGGCATTGTCCGTCATCCTCGGCGGACTGCTGGTTCTCGTTGCTCGTGACCCTGAGATGGGCGGTCTGCTTCCCATCGCCGCCCAGTACCGGCTCGAGACGGGCGTGGCGGATGTGGGAAGAAATGTATCGAACGTCGTCGTTCTCGGTGTGTCTGCAGTTATCGCGGTGCTCGGTGCGGCGGTGTGGTCGTTGCAGCGCACCAGAAAGCGCACCTCCCGCGGCGGCACCTCCGAGAAGGTCGACCACTCATGACCGCGTCGCCCGGCGTCACGATCGGAGACGGAGCCGTCGTTGCAGCCGGAGCTGTCGTCACCAAAGATGTCGCTGCGCGCACCATCGTCGGCGGGGGCGCCCGCCAAGAAGATTCGAGACATCGACGCCTGAGAAAGGTCTCATTGGGGGCAACGACCGCACTGGGTTCGGCGATCGCCACGCCTACACGTCACCGACCAATCGAGCAGTTACATCACCTGCGAGCTCTGATTCCAACGTGAATTGTTCTGTGCTCGAACATCTCCCGATGACTCGGCACGTCCAGGCGCCGCCCGCTGATACATTGACATGATGCTGCTCAGCCACCTGATGCAGGACGCGCTTGCCGCCACACCCGACAAACCCGCCCTCATATTCGAGGATGACGTGCTGTCGTATCGCGAGCTGCACGATGCGATCGAACGTTCGGCCCAGGCACTACTGTCGCTCGGGATCGGCCGCGGCGATCGGGTGGCGATCTTCATGCGCAACCGGTGGGAGTACGTCGAGCTGTACTTCGCATGCTTTCGCATCGGCGCGATCGCGGTACCGCTGAACCACCGGTTCCAGACCGACGAGGTCGTCTTCGCCATCACGCACTGCACGGCGAAGTTGCTGATCGCCGACCAAGCACTGCTGCCGGTAGTGCAGGACGTTCCCGCGCAGGTGGGAAGCCTCATCGGGATGTACGTCTACGGCGGTGACGTAGCACCCGACGCACCGAACCGGTGGAGCGACGTCGTGGCTGCGGCAACCGATTCGGTCTGGCCCGAGGTCTACGACGACGATCCCGCGATGATCCTCTACACCTCGGGCAGCACAGGCAAACCGAAGGGCGTCACGCACACGCATCGCTCGATCAGCGCGACCGCCGCGAGCCGGGTTACCACACAGCAGCTGGACGCCGACGACATCTCGCTGGCAGCCACGGCGATCTGTCATGCCGGAGCCGCGATCGGAGTGACCTTTCCGACCCTGCTTGCAGGGGGCACCGTGGTGATCCTCGCCGAGAGCGATCCGGGGTTGTTCCTCGACGCGGTGAACACCCACCGGCCCACGCGCACCGTGTTGCTGCCCGCGCAGCTGCTCGACGCGGTGGTCGACCCACGCGCGAAAGACGTGGACTTCGGGTGCTTCCGCGAGGTCGCGTGCGGCGGCGACCAAATGTCGAATGACCTCTACGACGAGTTCGCGAAGGTCACCGATCTGCAGCTCAACCAGCTGTACGGCCTTACCGAGTGCGAAGCCGTGAGCATGAACCCGCCGTTCGGGCTGATCGAGCGTGGCTCGTTCGGTCTCCCCCGCGCCGGTGTCGAGGTCCGCATCGTCGCTGATAACACCGCTGGTTCGGACGTGCCGGATGCCGCGCCCGGCGAAACCGGCGAGATCTGGGTGCGCAGCGACTCGGTGATGACCGGGTACTGGGACGACCCCGAACACACGGCAGCTGCCTTCGTCGGCGACTGGCTGCGCACCGGAGACCTCGGCAGCCGCGACGCCGACGGCTACCTGCACTTCCAGGGCCGCATCAAAGAGATCATCATCAAGGGCGGCTCCAATATCGCCCCCGGTGAAGTGGAGGACGTGCTCGAGGCGTCTCCCGCCGTCGAGCTGTGCGGAGTAGTCGGCACACCCGACGCGCGACTCGGAGCACTCGTGCACGCGTTCGTGCAGCTGCACCACAGCCTCGCCAAACCGCCCACCGAAGCAGACCTGCGGGCCTTCGCCGCCGAGCGGCTCGCGGCCTACAAGGTGCCCGATCGCTGGACGTTCGTCACGGATCTGCCGCGTAACCACGTCGGCAAGCTCGACCGGCACGCGCTGCATCGTCGCGCGGGCGAACTCGACGCGATGTAGGGCTATCTCGCGAGCACACCTTGGTGGGATCGACAGACGTCGACCTATGTCACGCAAACACCGCACGACCTCCGGCCAACACCGTCGTCTCGCCGACGGCAGCCTCGAAGTGGACCCCCGACCCGTCGGTCACCGACGACACGTCGAGCGTGTCACCGGGGAGTACCGGTGCTGCCAGACGCACGTCGAGTTCGGTCAGGTCGGCGGGGTGGGCACCCACCTGTCCCGCGACGATCCGGGCTGCAATACCCACGGTGCACAGACCGTGCAGGATCGGACGGTCGAAACCGTTCGCGCGAGCGACGGCCGGGTCGATGTGGACGGGATGCCGATCTCCGGTGAGTCGATACAGCGCAGCCAGGTCGGGGCCGGTCATGAATGAGTCGGTGGCGCTGAACGCAGGCAGTTCCGCCTTCGCGGCCGATGGGCCGCGCTCGCCTCCCCATCCGCCTGTCCCGGGCAGGAAGATGTTGTACGTGGCGGAGAAACTCGACGCCGTGACCTCGATCTCCACCAGCGATGCTTTGCCCTTGTCGTACACGTTCGCGATCCGACCGCCCATCACTACCTCGCCTCGCGTCGGCAACGGCTCGTGCACTACGAGGCGCTGAGAAGCGTGCAGTGATCTGGCGGAGTCGTACGCTCCGAGCCTGCCCGCAGCTTCGACAGCCCACAACCCGAGCGCGCACGCATACGTCGGCAGGGTGCGCTGGTCCCGTTCGTAGACGAGGTCGAGGTCGCCGGCCGACGCGCCGACGGCCAGGGCATAGAGCAAGCTCGCGGTGTCGTCGAAGATCACGGTGTGTTTTCCGAGATCAGTGCCGGCAAGATCGGCAAGGGTGCTCATCGTTCTTCACCTTTCTGCTCACCCATATGTGGAGTGTGGCGTGCTCTGGCGTCGCGGACCGCTGCCGCGCGTGCCGGCGACCCGAGCAGCTCACGGCGGCGGCGCTGCCACCGGTTCTCGTCGAACAGTCCCGAGTCGAGCTCTCCTAGGAGTTCTTTCGTGGCGCGGGTGGCCTGCCGGTGCTCCTGCGGCAACGTCGCCAGCATGTCCGTCGCGACACGTACAGCGTCGCCGGTGGGGACCGTGCGCGACAGCAGCCCGGCCTGATAGGCCGATTCGGTATCGAACCGTTCACCTATCAGCAGTAGGCGCCGCACGGTGTCGCGTGAATAGGCTCGGGAGAGCTCTCGGATCGCGACCGGGTTGTACAGCAATCCGAGTCGTACTGACGGGACGTGCAGGTATGCACCTTCGCCACCGATTCGCATGTCGCATACCAGTGCGAGATGTGCAGCGGCGCCCATGCACGGTCCTTCGAGGGCTGCGACGACGGGCACCGCAGCCGTAGTGACAGCTGCGGCGACCCGCGCGACGGCATCGTCGTAGTCGACGTCGGCCACGGTACCGGTAATATCTGCGAAATCTGCCCCCGCACTGAATGTTCCATCGCTACCGGCCAGGACGACGCCCGTCACGTCGTCGTCGAGGGAACTCAGAGCGGCTTCCAGTGCGTCGAGCATCGTCCTCGACAACGCGTTGCGGCGCTGCGGGGCGTCGAGGACGAGATGCACCACGCTGCCGCTGCGGTAGTTTCGCAACGGTGCCCTCATGATGCGATCGGTTGGTCCCGCGACCACAGTGCGGCCACCTCACGGTGGTCGAACCCGACCACAGCTTCGAGATCTTCGGAGATGTCGAGCAGGAGTTGCTCGGCACCGCTCGCGACTACGAGTTGCGCCCCGACGGGCAGCCCGTCGGCCATCCCGCATGGAAGGGACGCAGCCGCGACACCGGCCACGTTGAACGGCACCGCGAACGGGAATGCACCCCACAGTTGGTCGACGTCGACGCCATCGATCGACTTCGGCCTGTCTCCCAGTTCGAAGGCAGGAACTGCAACGGTAGGGGTCAGGAGCACGTCGTACTCGCCGAACAGTGCGGCAATGCGGCGGCGGTACTCCGGCAGCAGTCGGTGGGCACGCTGCACGAGATCAGGATCGAGGGCTCGCGCTGCCTTGAGCGACGAGCGTTCGTATCCGGTGAGGCGATCGGCGGCGTGGTCGAGCAGGTGTCCGCGTTCGCGGTGCTCGTCCTCGAGGACGAGGGGTCCGAACACCTCGTTCCATCCGCTCAGCGGCAGATCGACTTCGGTGACTTCATGGCCGAGATCGGCCAGCAGGTGCGCAACCTGCCGCACGCTCTTGTCGACTCCGGGGTCGACGGGACGTCCTTCGGGATGTCCGCAGTAGGCGACGCGCAACGGCAGCACCGGTGACCGGGAGTACTCGCGATCGGCCAGCACCCCGAGTAGGATGCGGGCGTCTGCGACAGTGGTGGTCATGGGCCCGGCGCTGACGAAATCGGTCATCGCCCGGAATCCCTTCTCGTCCGGGCACAGTCCGGATGATGGTTTCATCCCATAGACCCCGCAGAAGGCAGCGGGAATACGGATGGAGCCGCCACCGTCGGAACCGACCGCCGCGGCAGACAATCGAGCTGCCACCGAAGCGGCTGCACCACCGCTGGATCCGCCCGGGGTTCGTGTGACGTCCCACGGGTTCCCTGTGTCGGGCCCGAGGAGGTTCTCGCTGGTGGCAGACTGGCCGAATTCGGCGGTGTTCGTCTTCCCGGTGAACACTGCTCCCGCAGAACGCAATCGGCGCACCACCCCGGAGTCGTGTTTGGACAGCTGGTCGCGGTGGACAAGAGATCCGAGCGTGGTCGGGAACCCGGAAAGATGAAAGGCATCCTTGACGGACACCGGCACGCCAGCGAGCGCGTCGACAGATTCTCCTGCGGCGTAGCGCCGTTCCGCATCCGTAGCCTGTTCGAGTGCGAGGTCTGCAGTGACCGCCACGAATGCATGAAGATCGCCGTCAGCCCACTTGATCCTGTCCAGGTAGGCGCGGGTCACCTCCACCGGACTCAGGGTGCGGTCCCGATAGGCGCTCTGCAGTTCTGCGATGGTCAGCGTGGTCGGGTCGTCAGCCATGGGGGAACACACCTCCACTCACTCCGTACACTTCGCCGGTGACGTAACCGGCCTTGTCCGAGGCAAGGAACCCGACGAGGTTCGCAACGTCCTCCGGCTGACCCACCCGACCCACGAGCGACCGGTTCTCTGCGTAGCCGTCGAAGAACTCGTCGGGGTAGATCTTGCGCAGGAAATCGTTGTAGATCAGGCCGGGGGTGACCGCGTTGACCCGCACGCCGTGCCGACCGTTCTCGGCCGCCGCGACACGGGTGAGTGCGAGCACGCCTGCCTTGGCAGCGGAGTACGCGGCACCATGTTCCACCGAAGTCTCGTACGCCGCAATCGAACTGATGTTGACGATCGAGCCACCACCTGCCCGGATCATGTGCGGCAGCGCGTGCCGCATGCACAGGAAGGTGCCGGTGAGGTCGACGTCGAGGCAGCGCCGCCATGTTTCCAGCGACATTTCCGCGACCGGCTCGATCTTCGACCAGCCGGCATTGTTGACGAGCACGTCGAGCCGTCCACGCTGCTCGATGACGGTGTCGATGGCCGTCACCACGGCGTTCTCGTCGGTGACGTCGAGCGGTACGGCGAGGAAGGAGCGTCCATGCCGCTCCGACAGTGCATCGGCGAATTCCTTGCAGCGACGTTCGTGCGCATCGGTGACGACGACGTCGAATCCGTCCGTGGCGAGTTGCTCGGCGATGGCCTTTCCGATACCGGCACCGGCCGCGGCGGTGACAAGGGCAACCTTGGGATCTGTCATGTGTGTCTCCGGGGTCAGGCCGTGACGGCCGGGATGATCTGGGTGGCGATCTGGTCCATGCGCTTGAGACGCCCACCGGACAGCAGAGCGAACGTGATGCGATCCAGATCGAGAGCGCACAGTTCCTTCAGCCGCGCAACGCAGTGGTCGACGGTGCCTGCGAGTGCAACGGATTTGACGAATTCGTCACTGACCACCTGCTTGTGGTCCGCGTGCCGCGAGAGATGATCGACGAGATGGTACCCGGAGTTGGCGGCAGCGAACTCCGGACGGAACCGCTCCCACGCCGGAGGCATCTTCTTCCACACGTCGAAGGTCGCCGCCTGGCTGGTGGCCCACGCGCGGACGTCGGAGAGTGCCTTCTCTTCGTCGTCATCGGCGCTCATGGTGACGACGAGGTCGATCAGGAGATCGGAGCGGTCGCGCCCCGATTTCTCGAGCCCCTTGTAGATGTACTCGAGCTGCCAGTTGACGAAGTCGGGGTCGGCGCCGCCCATGAGGATCGCGCCGTCGCATTTCTCGCCCGACAACTGCAGGAGACGAGGCTGCGAGACGGCCATGTAGATCGGGATCTGGCGCTCTGCCGTCGCGAGACGCACCTTGGTTCCGTAGAGCTCCTGTTCCTCGCCGGTGAACAGTCTGCGGAACTCGTCGATGCCGGCGGAGAGGTCGCCGACTTTCGACGGGACACCGCCCGCGCCATAAACGGCGGACCATCCGGCCCCGAGACCGAGCATGGCGTGCCCGTTGCTCAGTTCGTCGAGCGCCGCGGTCGCGTTGGCCGTGACCGTGGGGTGACGGGTGAGCAGGTTCGTGACGGCGGACCCGATGTACATGTTCTCCGTGGCGAGTGCGGCGATGTTCATGGCCGCGTACACATCTTTCATGCCGAGCTGGAAATCGATGAACCACATCGCCTCGAACCCCTTGGCCTCAGCGGTCTTCGCGAGCTCGGTGACGTTCGTGAGCGGTTCGCGCGGGCTTACGCCCATCGAGAGTCCCCAACGGTCCATGTCATTTCCTTCCGATGATGGAATCGCGCAGGACGGCCGAGACGGCGTCCGGATTGTCGACGTTCATGAGGTGTCCGGCGTTCGGGACCTCCCGATACGTCACGTCGGCGAGCGCATCGACAACAATCGACGCGGCCTTCGCCGGGCAGAACGTGTCACCGTCGGCTCCGACGACGTCCACGTGGGCCTTCACATCCGCGAGGCGGGGGGTCAGGGGTGCGCCGTTCAGTGCTGCCATGGCGCGAGCAGCATTGGCATATCCGCCACCGTCGCCGATGGCGGTGAGTCGTGCGGCGGTGATCTCGTCGACGCGGTCGTGTGCCGTGGTGATCGCAGCGGCGGTGTCGTCGCGCAGCGCCGCCCGGAACTCAGCGGTCGAGGTGTCGGCGGCCTGCTCGATACGGTGTGCGTAGAACTGTGCGGCGCCGCGCCCGACGACCGACGAGGTGCCGAGTACGACGAGGTGTGTGACGAGATCCGGTCGCTCCGCTGCCGCCCACAGTGCGATGGTGCCGCCGAGGGAGAATCCCACGACCACGGCCGGTCCGGTAATCGTCTCGAGGAAGCCGATCAGGTCGCCGCCGAGCTGGGGCAGGCTTGCGTCGGCGTCGCCGAGCGTGGTGTCGCCGTGTCCGCGGAGGTCGTAGGCGAATGTATGGAGGTCGGTCAGGTCGGATTGGGTGGGCGCCCAACTGGTCTTGTCCTCGGCGAGGCCGTGGACGAGTACCACCGGGGTACCGCCGCTACCGGATTCTCGGTAGGCGACTGTGATGTCGCCGATCTGCACGGTGCTCATGCGGTCTCCTCGATGAGTCGTCGTAGTTCGACCTTGCGGATCTTGCCTGCGGCGGTGACCGGCATCTCATCGACCACCTCCAGGGATTCGGGAAGTTGCCTCGCCGAAAGCCCTTGGATTTTCAGCCATTCCGACAGCTCGTCGAGCGTCGGTGGAGCCCCGGCCGGCACGATGACCGCACAGATCCGTTCCCCGAGGCGGTCGTCGGTGCGGCCGATGACCGCGACACGACGCACAGCGGGGTGTGCGGCGATCAGATCCTCGATGGGCAGCGGCGAGATGTTCACTCCGCCGCGGATGATGAGGTCTTTGAGCCGCCCGGTGAGATGGAGATATCCCTCGTCGTCGATGCGGGCGAGGTCGCCGGTGCGGAACCAGCCACCTTCGATGAGCAGGCTCCGGTAGAGGTCCTCCTGGCCGAGATAGCCGACGAACGCGCCGGCTCCCCGCATCACCAGTTCGCCCACCCCGGAGGAGTCGGTGTCGACAATATCGAGTTCCAGATTCGGTACCGGCTTACCTGCCGTGCCGGTCAACTGCTCGTCGGTGCTGTCGGGAACGCAGGTGGTGCCGGTTCCCTCGGTCATCCCCCACAGGACGGTGACAAAGGTGTCGGGGGCCTGGTCCTGTGCCGCTTCGAGCAGGCTCGGTGGCACGGGCGCACCACCACACAAGAAGCTGCGCATCGATGCGAGCTTCGTCCGGCCGTCCGGCCACGGAGCATCGACGAGGTCCTTGAGGAAAGGGGTGGCCGCCGCGGTGAAGACACAGTGGTGTTCGTCGACGAGCTCCAAGGCTCGCACCGGATCCCACGTATTCTGCACGACCAGCGGGGCACCGGTGAACAGGGAGAATCGGGCACCGTGCCACGCTCCGACGCTGTGACCCATCGGGGAGGGCATGAAGATCGGGGTGTCTTCGTCGATCCCGAAACGTTCGGCGAAGTCGATGTTGACGGCGGCGAGAGTATCGGAGGTGTGCATCACCGCCTTGGGCATACCCGTGGTGCTCGACGTGAACATCAGGTGGTCGATACCTGCGGGAACGATAGGCCCCGCGGCCTCTCCCACGATCTCGGTGTACGTCACCGTGCCGCCGGCGCCGTAGACCACCAACACACCGGCGTTGCCGGACGTTGCGGCCGCGCGGAGCGCCCACTCCCCCGTCGGGTGACCGCGGTAGGCATCGGCCGCGACGATCGCGCGAGCACCGATGCGGTGGTAGACATTCGTCAGTGTCTCGCTGTCGGTCGAGACCGGGATCGTCGCGGGTATTGCTCCGAGCTGAAGGATCGCAAGGAACACAACCTGCCAGTCGACGGAGTTCGGCATGTAGACGAGGACCACTTCGCCGGCACCGACTCCTCGCGCAGCGAGAAGATCCGCGGTTTCTGTTGCCCGGCTCCATAACTCGGATCTACTGAGCGCCGTTCCGTTGTCGTCGACGACGGAGAGGCGCTTGGGGTCCTCCTCGACGAAACGCCGAAATCTGTCGGTCAGTCGTTCGCCCGTCCACCAGCCCCGGCGACGGTACTCGGCGACGCGCGCAGGATCGCCCGTCGTGCTGTCACACATTTCGATGGGAGTTGCGTTGGTCACACCCCGAGTGTGCGCGTTGCGACCGACCCAGTCAAGAAGGTGACGTCGCTTTTTTTCGTTACAGTTTCGCGAACTCGGTAATATGATCGCCGAGACGCACGTCACATGCCCGCTGACGTGCAACAACGATCCACCCCGGGAGCAAAGGACAAACCCTGTGTCAGCGGAGCCGACCACGATCAAGGGACGTCGCACACGCGATCACCTGCTGAATGCCGGCCGGACGGTCTTCGCCCGTGACGGATACGTCAACGCCCGAATGAGCGACGTCGCCACCGTCGCCGAGATCTCCATGGGCGGCCTGTACCGCTACTTCAAGAACAAGGAAGACCTCTTCGCCCAGGTCATCGCCGACCTCCACGAACAGCTCTACGAGGCAAGCACCTCACACGACCACGACTTCCGCACCGATCCGTATGCCGCACTGGTCGAATCGAACCGCGGCTACCTGCAGCTGTACAGCGACAACCGCGACGTCATGCGCGCGTTCATCCAGGCCGCCCACGTCGAGAAGCGTTTCTCCGATTTCTGGTGGCAGATGCGCAACCGGCACATCGATCGCTTCACATCCGCCCTCGAGCGCGTACACGGCATCACCCGGATCGACGGTGTCGACGCGCGGATCGTGGCCGAGTCGATGGCATGCATGGTCGAACAATCCGCGTACGTATGGTTCGCCGAGCACCGGATGCGCGACAACGAGGTGGACCTCGACGACGCCGCTCGCACTGTCGCGCGCACGTGGTACGCCGCCGCGTTCCCCGCTCCAGATCGCGCCACTCCCCTGCCCGTCGATTGACCCGCCACACTGCCTGCGGCCCCGCGATCAGGACCGGTCGCGGGGTCTTTTCATACACCCGACCGAGGTCAGCGGCGGATTGCAGAGAAAAAGCGACGTCACTCTCTTGACATTGAGTGGGGTAGGTCACACGATGAGTACAGGCGCGGCACCGCGGTCCCCACGACGACATGGACCATTCGACGACACCGTCGCAACCGACGATCGCGAGCCTGCCACCCTGAACATTCCGCTGCAGAATTTCCCCGCCTACGACAACGAGGGTTCCGCACATGCCAACTCCCGAGTACCACACCGTAGCCACGGCCCAGCCTGAATCGGCCCCGCCGGACCCGACTACACCGCCGGCCGACCAGCACGACCCGAAGAAAGCACGCAAAGCCCTCATCGGAGCGTGGCTGGGCTTCTTCGTCGACCTGTTCGACATCTATCTGCCGATCGTCGTCCTGGCTCCGGCCATGGCCTACTTCGTGTCTCAAGATCTCGGAACCGCCAACATCGCGATCGTCAGCGGCGCAATGTTCGCCGCCACCCTCATCGGCCGCCCCGTGGGTGCGGCCATCTTCGGATGGATCGCCGACACCGTCGGACGCAAACGCACGACCATGATCGCGATGACCGGTGCGGGCACGGTGACCTTCCTGATCGCCCTACTGCCCGGTTACCAGCAGATCGGCATGGCCAGCGTCGTTCTGTTCGTCTTCCTACGCCTTCTCGCCGGGGTATTCCTCGGCGGCGAGTACACCGGCGCGAACCCACTTGCGATGGAGGCCGCTCCCCCACACAAGCGCGGACTCTACAGCGGCATCATCAACACCGGCTTCCCCCTCGCGTACGCCGCGGTCTCCCTCATCACGCTGATGTTGCTCCTGGCATTGCCCTCCAACGGACCCGATTCCGCCTACGCCCAATGGGGTTGGCGCGTTCCGTTCATCATCGGCGCTCTCCTGTCGTTCGGTTCCGTGTACTACTTCCACCGCTCGGTCAGCGAATCCGAGGTGTTCACCAAGTCCGAGCAAAAGGGATCCCCGCTACGCCAACTGCTGGAGCGCGACAACTTCAAACGCTTCCTCCAGGTGTTCATCCTGATGAACGGCTTCTGGTTGTCGCTGCAGCCGGTCGCGGCTCTACTCCCGGCGCTCCTCGGAGCGCAGGGCGTGGGAATGACCAGCCGAAGTGTCACCCTCACACTCGTCGTCGCGTACGTGATCCTCGCGGCCGTCGACGTCGGCGCCGCTGTGTTCAGCCAACGAATCGGGCGGCGGCGGTTCCTGATCGGATCGGCCCTCGTCATGGCGGTGGTCGGCACAGCATTGTTCCTGTCGCTGGTACGGACCGGATCCGACAACATCGTGTGGGTCGTCACCGCGACCATCCTGCTCGTCGTGATCGTGATCTGCCCCTGGGCGGTGCTCCCCGCCTACATCAACGAGCGGTTCCCGACATCGGTGCGCGCTTCGGGTTACGGGCTCGCCTACAGCCTCGCCGTGGTACTCCCCTCGTTCTACGCGTTCTATCAGGCCGGACTCGGTAACTTCATGGCGTTCAACGACACCGGAGCCGTTCTCCTCGCCGGCGGTGCGCTGCTCGTCCTGATCGGTGCACTGGTAGGCCCCGAGACGAAGAACGTCGACCTCGCGACCGCGAAAGACCACTGATCCACAACGACTTCCGCCACGATTCCCGTCATACGCAAGGGCTACAGGCCACGCGTATGACGGGAATCGTTGTCGAAACAGACGCGATGCGTCTGTGCGGGAGCGGTCGCGGCGGGGCCGGTCGTCGACAGTGAGGCTTTCTCTACCTTCGTCCACATGGCACTAATCCCCAACTGAAATTCGATGTATCAGGACAACAGTAGAGGTCAGGCCACAACAGGAAACTCACGGACGACGTCACCTCTCCCAGCTCAGCGCACAGTAGTTATGCTGAGACCGCACGACTGGCGAGGGTGGGCAACCACCGGGGAGTGCACGTAGAGCCGACATCGACCGCCTGGGTGTCTCTCGATTTCGATCGAGAGGACCAATCGTGACAGCCCAGATCGTCGATGGCCGCACCGTAGCGGCAGAACTCCTCGACACCGTTACCCACGAGACGGCCCAGTTCGTCCACCAGCACGGCCGCCGCCCATGCCTGGCGACTGTGATTGTCGGCGACGATCCTGCCTCCCACACCTATGTCCGTATGAAGCGCAACCGGTGTGGGTCAGTGGGCATCGAGTCGCGCTACGTGGAACTCCCGATCGACACCACCACAACCACCCTCATCGAAGAGATCACTGCCCTATCCGCGGATCCGACCGTCGACGGAATCCTGCTGCAGCACCCGGTTCCCGACCACATCGACGAACGCGCAGCGTTCGAGGCGATCGCCCCTGACAAGGACGTCGACGGCGTCACCATGCACAGTTTCGCTGCAATGGCCTTCGACGAGAATGGCTTCCACTCCTGCACCCCTGGCGGGATCCTTCGCCTACTCGACGCCTACGACGTCCCGCTGGCCGGCAGGCACGCAGTGGTGATCGGCCGCAGCCCGATCCTCGGAAAACCCGTCGGGATGCTGCTCCTCGCCCGGGACGCGACCGTCACCTATTGCCATTCCCGAACCCGGGACCTGGCTGATCAGGTACGGCGTGCCGATATCGTCGTCGCCGCCGTAGGCCACCCTGAACTGATCCGCGGCGACTGGATCAAGGACGGCGCCGTGGTCATCGACGCGGGCTACAACCCGGGCAACATCGGCGACGTCGACTACGCCGGCGCAGCCGAGCGGGCGCGGCTCATCACGCCGGTACCCGGCGGGGTGGGTCCGATGACGATCGCGGTTCTCCTCGAGCAGACCCTCGCCGCCGCAAAAGCTGCCGAACACAGGTAGCTGCGCGATCCGGTTCTCGGGATACACCGGACCGTGACAGACTCGCCGATGTGGAGCTGTTCCCGATGATCGAACCGTACGACTCGGGACACCTCGTTGTCTCTGATGGCAACTCGTTGTACTGGGAGACCATCGGCGTTCCGTCGGGCGTCCCCGTCGTCTATCTTCACGGAGGCCCTGGATCCGGCTGTACTCTGGGCATGCGTAGATTCTTCGACCCGGACGTGTTCCGCGCGGTGCTGCTCGATCAACGTGGCTGCGGGCGCAGCACGCCCCGTGCCGACGATCCCGACACGGATCTCTCCACGAACACCACCGCCCACCTCGTCGCCGACCTCGAGAAACTCCGTGAACACCTCGGAATCGAGAGATGGGTCGTGGCCGGGGCATCGTGGGGCGTCTGCCTCGGACTGGCATACGCGCAGACACACCCCGCGCGAGTGATCGGGATGGCATTGGGCGCGATCACCTCCGGTAGCCGCAAGGAAGTCGAGTGGATCACCCGCGATATGCGGCGCATTTTCCCTCGTGAGTGGGAACGGTTCGTCGAGCCGGTTCCGGAGGCCGATCGCGACGGCAATCTCGCGGCTGCCTACGCACAACTACTCGCCCACCCCGATGCCGATGTTCGTGAGAATGCCGCGTTGCGCTGGTGCCAGTGGGAGGACACCCATACTTCACTCGTTCCCGGGTGGACGCCCTCCCCTCGCTACCAGGACCCCACCTTCCGAATGATGTTTGTGCGCCTGGTCACTCACTATTGGTGCAATGACCACTTCCTCGCCGAGAACCAACTTCTGGACGGCATGGGCCGACTCGAGGGGATACCGGCGACTCTCGTCCACGGTCGATATGACGTCTCCGGTCCCCTCGACACCGCGTGGGAACTGTCGCGCCGATGGAAAGGCAGCCGTCTCGTAGTCGTCGACGATGCCGGTCATGGCGGCGGCAGTTTCACCAGCGAGTTCATCGAAGCGATCAACAGCTTTGCTGGGACGGCCGGTGGTCGCCCACGCGACATCGGCCAGACCGAGGCGTGAGGACATGGCAGCTGCCCACCACGACACGCGGTCTGCGCACCAAGGCATGTCAAGTTGCGCTGTGACTGTGGCACCGGATTTTCGTGCAACGCGTGCGTCTCGTAGCCGGCGTGGAAGACATTCGGCTATGTCTCCGCTGTCTCCGGCGTCGAACTCGACACCGCTTCCGGCAAGAAGATCACGCTCGGACCGGGGTACGAAAAGAGTCTCAGCCGCGTCGGAACTGTTCTCGATGCTGCCGGGCAGCGATCACGTACCGTCCTTTGACGAGTACGTCGCTGCCCGGCTGTTCCCGCTGAACTTCCAGCCATACACACCGACTGTGACGCGCGCGGATGAATGGAAACGTAGCGGGAGCGGAGCGGGGGAACACATGCAGGTCGACGCTTATGTCACGCATACACCGCACGACCTCCGGCCAACCGTCATTGCCGCACTCGTCGCTCTCCCGCCGCGTAGAGCGAGTGAGCAGAATGAACTCAGTCAGTCGCGCGCTCGGAGAACGTGGACGTAGTTGGCGACGGCAAGCCCACCCATGTTGTGCACTGCGGCAACATCTGCCACCGGGAGCTGCATGGCTCCTGCCGTGCCGGTCAGTTGCATCGCACTGAGGACCAGCTGGGACACCCCCGTCGCACCCACCGGGTGACCCTTGGACTTCAGGCCACCCGACACGTTGACGGGCAGAGCCCCGTCTCGATCGAATGCTCCTTCCGCCAGCTGCCACCCGCCCTTACCGGGCTCGGACAGTCCGAGCACCTCGTAGAGGACGAGTTCGGCGATGGTGAAGCAGTCGTGCAGTTCTACGAAGGACAGGTCCGACGCAGCCACACCTGCCCTCTCCAACGCGGTCCGCCATGCGACGTGTGAGCCGCGCATGGACAAGGGGTCGCGTCTACTCGCGGGGTGAAAGTCGTTGGCCTGTCCCATCCCCGCCAGCCGAACCCCTGCAGTATCGGCGGACGACGACGTTCGATCCGCGGTGGTGACGACCACGGCAGCCGCCCCGTCGGACACCGGTGAACAGTCTGTGCGACGCAGCGGGTCCGCGACCATCGGGTTGTCGGGCCCCACGGTCCGGCAGAAATCGTACGAGAAGTCGCGGTGCAGATGCGCCCACGGGTTCGCGAGCCCGTTTGCGTGGTTCTTCGCCGCGATGCGCGCCATCGCATCACTGGGATCTCCGTACCGCGTGCCATAAGCCCGCGCCACTTCGGCGAACAATCCCGCGAAGCCGACGCTCGATGGCTGGCCGGCACTGTCGTAGTCGGCGCCCACGAGCGCACGCCCGACCACGTCGGCGCCTGCGTCGGTCATCTTCTCCGCGCCGATGACCAGCACGGTGCGTGCCTCGCCGGCGAGAATCGAGTGAACTCCGGTCCGGACAGCCGCAGCACCCGACGCACACGCATTCTCGACGCGCGTCACGGGCTTTCCCCACAGTCTGTCGTCGGCTTGTAGCGCCAGCGACGAGGCGAAGGCCAGGGGCTGCATGCCCGCATTGAAGGTGCCCAGCACGATCTCGTCGACGTCGGCCGCGGTGATTCCGGCGCTCGCGATCGCATCGTTCGCAACGGTGGTGATGAGTTGTTCGAGCGTGGCGTCCTGTTTGCCGAACGGCGTGTGTGCCCATCCGGCCAGCACGACCTCCTGCTCACGAGCTCCGAGCCGACTCGACATCATGACGCCACCTCCACTGCGGAGACCGACTGCGATTCGCTCGCCGCAGAGGCCGGCCCGGTGGGGACCGAGGCGGCTTCAGCGCGTCGAAAATCACTGGGCTGCAGCACGAGCAGCGCCACGATCGACACCAGTCCGGTTGCGACGAAGAAGTACCACGGCGCGGTGATGTCGTCGGTCTTCGTGATGAGCCAGGCGGCCACGAAGGGGGCGCACCCACCGAAGACCGCAACGGGAACGTTGTAGGCGATCGAGATGCCGGTGGACCGGATCCGCGTGGGGATCAGCTCGGTCATGGTCGCGTAGGTCGACGACACGTACAGACCGAACGTCACGGCGGTGGCGAGCAGCGGAAGGAGGAACGATTCGGGTGTCGCTCCGGGTGCAGCCTGGAAGAACCAGAACATCGACGCGGTACCGAGCACACCGACCACGAGCAGGAACGGCTTGCGGCCGTAGCGATCCGTGAACGCACCACCGATCGGCATGACCGCCGCGGCCAGCGCACAGGCCAGCAGGACGTACCAGAATCGGGTCGAGTTGCTGAAGCCGAGAGTGTTGGTCATGAAGGTCGAGGCGAACGTGAGCACCAGGTAGAAGATCGACGAGTGCAACACGATGATGCAGAACACGAGTGCGAGGGAACGCTTCCACCGCATCGATTCACGCAGCGGAGCCTTCTCGTGCTCCCCTGCGGCCTGCAGTGCCATGAACTCCGGGCTGTCCTCCAGCTTGAGGCGGATGTAGGCGGCGATCAGGCCCAGCGGGCCGGCGATGAGGAACGGGATGCGCCATCCCCACGCCGCCATGCCGTCCTCGCCGAGCAGTGCCGTCAGACCGTTCGCGACGAGGCTGCCCAGCATCAGGCCGAGCACGGCGGTCACCATGAGCCAGCTCGTCGAGAAACCCCGACGTCCCGGACCGGCGTACTCAGCGACGAAGCTGGTCACGGTGCCAATCTCACCGCCTGCCGAGAAGCCCTGGACGCAGCGCAACAGGATCAACAGGATCGGTGCGGCGATACCGATCGATGCGTATGTGGGCAGCACACCGATCAGGCACGTCGATCCCGACATCAGGACCATGACGATCATGAGTGTCTGCTTCCGCCCGATCCGGTCGGCCATCGGCCCGAAGAAGATCCCACCCAGCGGCCGGATGAAGAAGCTCAAGGCGAATACCGCGAAGCTGCTGAGCAGAGCGACCGCCGGAGATTGCGAAGCGAAGAACAGTTGCCCCATGGTCACGGCAAGGAATCCGTAGACACCGTAGTCGAACCATTCGATGAGGTGACCGGAGACGGCGCCGACGAAGGCACGTCGCCGTCGAGTCGCTGAGACGGGAGTCGCGGTTGTCATCGTGTGACAGCTCCTTCGGTGTCGGCCAGCTTGAAGCGGCGGATCTTGCCCACGCTGGTGCGCGGCAGTTCGGGTACAACGGTCCACTCGTGTGGACGGGCAGCTCTGGTGAGATTGAGTGCAGCCCACGCTGAAAGCTCATCGGCGCTCGGAGGATCCTGCGCGTCGCGGGCGACCACGTAGGCCACCGGCACCTGGTCCCGGATCTCGTCCGGGCGAGCCAGCACCGCAGCTTCGAGGACACCGGGCGCCTGCGCCACGGTCGCCTCGACCTCGGTCAAGGAGACGTTCTCGCCGGCAACCTTGATGACGTCGTCGGCTCGTCCGACGAAACGCCAGCCGTTCGGGGTCTCGACGGCGAGGTCGCCGGTCAGCATCCAATCCGTACCGTTCTCATCGGTGCGGAACGTCCGTTCCGTCGTTGCCGGGTCGTCGAGATACTCCTCGAAGAGCGTGTCGCCTCGGACCCCGGCGACCGCGATCATCCCGACCTCACCGACTGCAACCGGATCGAGGGTTCCGGGCGTCACCAACTGGGCGACTCGTCCGTCGAGCGGCGTGCCGATCAGGTCGGACACCGGCGGGATGCTGCGGTCGTAGGTCACTACCGGCACCGTCTCCGTCATGCCGTAGAGCTGACGGGGCAGGCATCCGGCGAGTCGGCCGAATTCCTCATGGTGTTCGGCGCCGAGGCTCTGCGCGAACCACACATGCCGCAGTTGTGCGGGCAGCTGGTCGGCCGGGGTACGGGCCAGGACCATGCGCATCGGAGCGGCGAACAGGCTCGCGTGTGTCGCGCCGAGCGCAATCGCGTCGCGCACCCATCCGCTCGCCGAGAAGGTGGCAGTCAACCCGACCCCGGCGCCGACCGCGATCGCCGACGCGAAGCAGTAGTACTGGGCGTTGCCGTGGAAGAGCGGCAGAGTCACCAGCCAGCGGTCACCGGCCCGCAGGTCGGCCGCGGCGGCCATTGCCGTCGCCACCCGGAAGTAGTTGGCCTGGGTCAACACCACTCCCTTGGGCTGGGATGTCGTGCCGGAGGTGAACATGATGGCGAGTCGGTCGGCAGGTCCGGGTGCAGTCCACTCCCCCGTGGCGACCTCGTCGTCGACGAGTCCCACGGCCGAGTCCAGGACGTCGCGGGCCGTCTCGGTCAACTCCGCCGTGGGCAGCCCGTGAACAGCGGCGCCTTCGAGGTAGGCGTCGCGGCGTGCCGACGAGTGGAGTCCCAGCTTCGGCGACGTCCGGCCGATCTGCTGGTCCAGGTCTCTAGCGGAGGCGCTCGGGTCGGCCGGAACGATCCATGCGCCCACCCGCGCAGCTGCAAGCCACAGCGCCACGAAAGCCGGGCAGTTACGAAGGCACAGGTGAATGCCGTCGCCGGCGACGACGCCACGACGACGCAGACCAGCCGCAGTGCGCGCGACGACGTCGTCGAACTCGGTATACGTCCAGCGTGTGACGGTGCCGTCCTCGTCCTGGAACACGAGGAACGTTCCGGCGCCGTGCCCGCGAACCGCAGCCGCCCACAACGAATCGAAAGTACCCGGCAATCCACCGAGTGGTGTGCCCGCATCGTCATCCCGGACTACTACCGCCGCTGCCGATCCAGCGCTTGTGATCCACGTCATGCTCTACATATTCAGTGGTGAACCGACATTTTGCTACGGTCCACAGGCCAACCCGACTGTAAGGTGATTGGAGAAAACTCCAATCAGGGCCCCTCGGTGGATAGATAAGGAGACCCGACGATGACGGTGACACTCGAGTCGGTCGCCGCGATGCTCCGCGCCGAAGCCGAACAGATCGCGCAGAAAGCGGCCGACGACATCCACCGCGAACTCCCCGACTACCTGAGCATCGACCGCAACGAGCTCATCGCTTCGGCCCGGCTGAATGTGGCGCGCGGCATGCTCACTCTCGAAGAAGGGCGAGCACCGCGCGATATCCCCGATGGCGAAGCACGGCACACGACCCGTCGGCGGATCAGCCAGGGCATGACCATCGAAGACATCATCCGGGCATATCGACTCAGCCTCAACGCCATCCACAACCGCTTCATCGAAGTCGCACGGGAACTCTCGTTGACGGCCGAGTCGACACTGCGCGGCTCGACGCTCCTGTGGGACGTCGGCGACTGGTTCGTCGCCGACGCCGTCAAGGAATACCGGGCGCACGCCGTCTCGGAAGCGGTCCGTCGATCTGTGGAAGAAGCCGACGTGCTCCGGTCCCTCTTGTCCGGATCAACCCTCGACCCTGCTCTGCTCCCCCGGGTACGCGCCCTCGGCATGGATCCCAGCCGCGAGCACTACGTCGTCTTCGGGCACCCGACATCGAGCAGCCGGGAGCGGTGGACCGCAGACATGAGCAGGTACGGATCGACACCCGGCGGCGCAGCCCTGGTGGCGGAGGTATCCGGACGCACCGCCGCCTTGGTCACCCGCGTGCCACGCGAGATCGCGGACCGCGGGGTGCTTGCCGTGGGACCCTCTGCCCCACTGCATGAGGTCGGTGCATCCGCCGCCGTGGCAGAACAGATCCTCACGCTCGTACCCGGTGGAATACCGGGCCTGCACGACCCCAGCACGATGTCGTGGCGACTGGGCATCCCCGGAGCTCCGCTGGCCACGCAGTTGCTCCGACAGCGCTACGTCGAACCTCTTGCAGGAGAGGGTGATTTCGGCGCGATCCTGCTCGACACCGTGCAGGCCCACCTCGAACACGACCGAGTCGTGCGCGCGACGGCCGAGGCACTCGTCATCCACCAGAACACACTGCGTCACCGGCTCGCTCGCTTCGAAGAGCTGACCTCATGTTCTCTCGACTCGACTGATACCGTCGTCGAACTCAGTTGGGTTCTTGCTGCCCGCCAGAGTGGGGGCAGTATCGACGCATGAGCGAGACGCTCCGGGGCGCGCGTTCGACTGTTCAGCTGTTCCAAGTGCTCGAACCGTACGACTCAGGACACCTTCGTTGTCTCTGACGGCAACTCGTTGCACTGTGGGGCCATTGGACTGACTTGCGCACAACATTCCGAATGATGTGTGCACGCCTCGTCACTCACCATTGGGTAGCAACGACCCCATCCTCGCCGAGATGACATCGCCCGGTCGAGGACCTGAGCATCATCCAAGACGGTTCTCACGTCCGGTTCTGATCACGCAGGCACGTCCCCGAGATGCTCAGCCCATCCGTAGCTCGTCGCCGTGTGACTGAGCAGAGTGCCCGGCGCGAGCATGTTGACCACACCGTCGGGTCGTCGCATTCCCGTCGTGATGGTGCCGCGCTCCCCGATAAGTTCGCTGGTAACGGGATCGGTTATCAGATCATTGACATACCCGTAGTCGTCGGTCGCGGTGTACGCGCGACCTGGAACACCATCGAAGTTCGGCACCCCATCGGTGACGGTGATCCCGGGATCGACCTGTAGAGCAGCGAGCAGATTGGCGCGCACCTCGTCGGGCACTACACCGGTTCTCAACACGGCTGCCACCTGCGCGAGGATGTCACTGGCCCGGTTCGGGGCGTAGCTGCTGTCGGCGACGAGACGCTCGTGCAGCGAGTGTGGATCAGTGGGCAGAGAGGCGAGGAACAAGCGCGAAGGACGGACCCAATCAGGTGGCGCGGTGCATTGCTCTCGCCGATCCGTTTCTGCGGCCATGTCGCCACATCGAGCACGTAGCTCGCGGAAGTCTGCAGATTGCGGCTCGATGCCCTGTGCTGCCATCTGTTCGGGCGTACCCAGGATCCACTCGGTGGGGCCGCTGACGGTGTTGCGATGAAGCCACTGATCGGAATAGCGATCGGGAATCCAGGTTTCGACCCGTGAATCGAACATGTGCACGAAGTCGACCTCGCGGTCCCAGTCGAGCTTGACGTGATAGGTGTACACACCGTGGGTCTGAGCGTAGGTGTAGCCGGACCCGGCGGGTGTCCCCTCGTCTTCGTAGTAGAAGACGCTGCCGTCGGCTGCTCGTTCCTGCTGCGAGTACGGTGGTGACGAGTCGCTCGCACAACCTCCGGTCAACGCGACCGCGACGATCAAGGTCGCCGCTACCCGCACACCTGGCCAGCGGTCCGTGGACATCGCGCCTCCGTTTCGCACGCTCTCTGGGAGCCTATCCAGCTCCGACAACGATGGCAGGTTGAAGTCCTCCCGGCCGTGAACGACCAGAATTCCTCCTGCGGCACGGTGTACCGCTCCGGTGGGTTCCTGTTTCATCGAGTCGTGCTCCCCTCTAGGCGGGGAGGCTTACCGTCTCTCCGCAGGCGTTTTGCCTCTCCACCCGTCCGGCGGCGAGGATGTTGACGGCGGCGTTGAGGTCGCGGTTGAGGACAGCCCCACAGGGGCAAGTCCATTCCCGCACCGACAACAGTTTCTTCCCGTCGACCCGTCCACACGTCGAGCACATCTGGCTCGAGGGGAACCATCGGTCGATCTTGTGGAAGGTGCGCCCGTACCGGGCGGCTTTCTCTTCGAGCATCCGGGTGAACATGCCCCACCCGGCGTCGTGCACCGATTTCGCCAGCCGGGTCCGCGCCAGCCCGGTGATACACAGGTCCTCGACGTAGATCGCTTGGTTCTCGCGGATCAGCGTCGTGGAGTGTTTGTGTACCCAGTCTTTGCGGGTGTCGGCGACTTTCGCGTGTGCCTTGGCGACCTTGATGCGGGCCTTGGCCCGGTTGTTGCCGCCTTTCTGTGTGCGGGACAGGTTCTGCTGCGCTTTGCGGAGGCGTCGTTCGGCGCGGCGGAAGAATTTCGGGGAAGCGATGACCGTGCCGTCCGAGGCGACCGCGAACGTGTCGAGTCCCAGGTCGATGCCGATCTCGGTGTCGAGTTCCGGCAGTGGCTCGTCGGTGGTCTCGACTACGAACGAGGCGAAGTATCGGCCCGCCGCGTCCTGACAGGCCTGGACCAACACCACCGACGACACCTCGGAAAGCCACACCCGCTGCGGAGTCTTCTTCGCTTCGGTGATGACCCGTTTCTGTACAGCGGTGTCAGAGATCTTCACCCCGGCCGCGTGCGCGTCCTGCCGGGCGCGCAACGCATCGTTGAACACCACCCGTGCGCATCCGAACGACCGGGCCAGCATGGTCTGCTGGCCGGGCGTCGGATACACGCGATAGCGGTATCGGAGTTGCACGCCCGCACCATACAAGCGACCACCGACACACACCGCTCGACAGATCGGCTGTCCCGGCCGTGAACGAACGGGCTTGCGCCGAAGATAGTGCGGTCAGACACGACGCCGACGCCACGCCCATACACACAAACCGATTCCCGCGAGTGACGCCACCGATAGGACCCATCTCCACCGGCTCAGCATCACGAATCGCTGGTACTGCTCGCTCGACAAGAACTGCAAGCCCGGCCGATTCACAGTGGGAGGTTCCCACCAGTAACTCCCCGAGCCGGTCAGCACCTGAGGCCATGCGAAGACGGCTATCGCGGCCGCGACGAGAATGCACGTCGCGGGAAATGCCACCCAGAACCAGGGAACCCCTGAAGCGGGCCCCAGCTGAGCTCGCCGCGGCACGACGATGCCCGCCGTCAAACCCACAGCTCCAAGAACGCACAGCACCAACCACGCCATGGTTTCGGAGACTACGGCTCTTCCATCTGGAAGGCCGGGACAATGCGCACGACGACCCGTTGCAGACCCACGAGTCGGCGTAGTGGTCAAAGGGCCATCCAGCAGTACATGCCCTCACCCCGCTGACGCGCAGTCTGCGCGAGCGCGCGCCAGTCGCGGAGCATCGGCAGCAACTGAGCGGGATCCCCCGCGCCCCAGAACTCCTCGGTCTCCGACCACGGTCCGACAACCTCCGCGAGGCGCTCATCGGTCGCCGCCGCAAGCGCGATGGTGAAAGCGTCCGGCATCGAAACAATCCACGCCGCTTCATGATCCGGATCGCTGATCAGCCGGGCCCAGGTCCGATCCCCAATGATCCGGTCGGAGGGTTCACCGGAGAGCAGAGCCATCAACGTGCCTGCCTGAACAGTCGCCTCGACCGCATCGAGTACGGGCGCGTGCGACAGGGCGGGCCCGTCGTCGACAGTGGCAGCCGCAGTCTCGTCGTCCGGTGCGGTGAAGTACGTGTTGATGACGCCCATACGACCCATCCTGGCAGAGGCCGCGGCGACCGCGGGATTCGCTTACAAACGCACCGGAGGCAGTGGTTCGATGTCGGCTCGCGACTCTGAGCCGAATCGCGTATCCCGGATCGCCGACAGCGCGTCCGAAAGAGTCGGCCCGAGCAGGTGCAGCGAATTTAACCCGCGCGATTCCCACACTGGGAACTCGCCGTCCGCGCGACGAGCTGACGTGTCCCAGAGCAGTGCGTCGCCGTTCTCGCTCCATCCGAATACATGCAGCGCCTCGATAAGTGCCCAGTCGCCGTCCGGTTCGATCATCCAGTCGAACTCCTCGACGCGACCGACCCTGTAACTGTCACGAAACCGCTCGGTGAGTACCTCTGCGCGCCCACGTCCGTCCGCGTAGCCCGGAAACACCGGCGGATAGATCAGCCAGAGACCGAAGGTCCGCGCCCAGCCGTACCGCCGGATGAAGTCTCGATAGGACGGCGGGTATCCCCCGCCGTCGGCGAACAGAAACGATTCGAACGCGGCGAAATCTATGTGCCCCGTAGACAAGTCCACGACGTCATCGGACCAGTGTGGGCGAGCTTCCGGCATAGGTGCACAGTACCGGGACGCCGTCGGTGCTCGGCCGCACCGGTCAGTGGAGACGGGATCCTGATCGGCTCGGCGTGCGGCACCCTGCCCTTGGCAACCTCATTGGCGAGGCCGGGAGGCGACTTCGAGAGCGACACGGGTAAGGGCTTCTTCTGCTGGGAGAGCAGCTTGGGCGGATGCCGTCAGATCGTATCGCGCAGCGTGTCGATGATCCGCACAACCAGACGGTCCTCGAGCTCCCGCTCGCTCGCATCGCTGTCGATCGCAAGGAATTCCAGCGTGAACGGATCCTTGGTGAGCTGCTGCGCCAGCTCGGAGTCCCGCTGCTCGAGCGCGGCACCGAAGTTCGAAGGTGCAGCACCCTGCCGGCCGTGGAGACGCGTGGTGATCTGATGAGCGAGCACGGAACGCGACCACCCGTGATCGGCGTCCTGAGCGGCGTACCACTCACGCAGATCCTGGTCGTCGAGCTTGTCGAGAAGTTCGGCGATGTGACCCCACGGCAATTGTCCAACGGGTCGTTGGACAATTGCGTCTTCGTCGGGCCATGCCTCGGCAAAACGCCGCATGTAGAACAGGTTCGCTCGCGAGAAGCCCTTCATGGTGGGGAACTCTGCGCGTAGGTCCGCGGCGAGCCGGGACAGCACCTTGGTTCCCCAACGCTCGGTCTGCTGGCGTTCCAAGATCGTGTGGCCGATCTGCCAGTAGAGGCGGATCAGTTCGGTATTGACCTTCCGCTGTGCCTGGTACCGCGCCTGGTGTATGCGGCGCTTGAGTTCCTCGAGCGTCGCGGCGTAGTCCGTGGGTTCGAGCTCTGCCATACCTGGAGCATTGCATCCATGTCTGACCCGTCGGGCATCCCTGAATTGAGCGGTACGCCCATGACGGCCACGGAGCTCGCCCCCGGGGTGACCGGGACAGACTTCAGTTCGAGCCCGGACAGATTCGCCACGGGGTACGACGCGCTAGGCAATGCGTGCGCACCTCCCGAGGCAACAGGGAGCCCGTCGTAGATCACGAACTCAGGCTGCATCATGCGGGCAGGCCCTCTGACCGCGGCACGTTCACCCACAGGCCCCCTCGGGAGACCCGACCGACCAGAACCCGTCGGGCGATTCGGCGGGAATCAGCGGTTCGATCCACCGCGTCACGACCTCCACGACCACGGCCTCGAGATCGTCGCGCGTCCAACCGAATGGCCGCGACGGCACCGCAGGCTCCCACCCGAGCTCGCCCCATTCCACACCGAAGAGCCGACGCTCCTCGTCGAAGCGGCGATCGAGCAGGAAGGCATCACGCCCGTCGAAGCGGGCCCAGACGTCGAACGGCCCCTCGCCGTCCTGGTCGACAAAAACCTCGATGGTGATGCCCTCGATGTCGGCACCGTCTGCGCGCGCCGCGGCGAGGAACCCGATGAGCCGGTCGGCAACCTCGCTCGAGGCCGTCGTGAGAATCCGCCGCACCGCGGCCTCGTAATCGCCTGTGTCCACGCGGTCAGAATATCCGCCGGTCAGGCACAGCTCAGGAGACCTCGATATCGGAGAACGCCCTCGCCTCCCGCCTCATACGAAAGTGGCTGCGGCGCAGGTAATGACGCCGGGACCGTGGCGCCCCCTGCAGCGCTACGGTCCCGGCGAGTCCGGTGGCCAGCACGGCAAGCGTGCGGGCAGGTCTTCACGGCGCCGCGAAGGAGTATCCTTGCGCGCGCCGCTCAGATGACGAGGGCGGCGACACCGACACAGACAACGGCGAGCACAGCGACCAACGCACCCAAGGCAAGGGAGCCGGTCAGCGCCAGCACAGGTGCGCCGGCAGGCACCCCGGAACCGAGCGCGATGGCCGTGTGCGACCGGAATCGGGACTCCGACAGCTCGGAGTCGTTCGTGCGGGAATCCATCCGAGACTCGGGCATCACAGGACTTTGAGCCCCTTTGCCGAGGCGCCGCGGTTCCCCATGCGGATACATCGAGTCGGTCGGCGACATCGGCAGCGGCATGTTCCTCGGCCCTTTCGAAACTCCAGCCGGATCGGTGGTTGTCCGGCTCCTCCTGGGAGCTGTGGGTGTGAGGTGCGGCGGTATGTCTATCGCCAACGGTTTTTATTGCGAAGTATCACAACCGTTTACCCACGAGCTAGTTCTACATCACACACGCGACCGGGTCCACCCAGGCAGAACGCCAGGTTTGTGCTGGTGAGAGGCAATTTCGGCACGTTCGTACACATTGTCGACGATCGCGTCGACAGGGCATGGTCGGCTGTTCCGCCCCTGGTGACGGGGGTTTCTGCGCATTTCGCGGGGTTACCAGCAGTAAGCAGACAACTCACAGCGCTCGGGCACCGCTGACTCTCCGACGTCGGCAGATGGGCCCTTCAGCGGAAGTATTGAGATCTTTGTACCCACCGAACGTTGCGGTAGTACCCAACGGAAATCGGGTGGTACGCCCGTGGCGTCCCGCCCCCGAGGGGAAGTCACCCCGTCCCATGAGCCAGTTCTCCACTACGGTCCGGCATCCCCTGCACGAGTGGTCTTTCGCCGCCAGTGCTCGCGGTCGTCGGCGAGCACCCACTCGACCACGTCGTCGTCGGGGCGAACGGAATCGGTGAGCCAGTGGGTCTCGTCGGGTGCCCACCCGGCGATCACGCTCGCGGTGTCGTCGTCGACGCAGATCGCTGTTCCCGCCGCGGCGAGATATCCTCTCACCGTGAGGTGCACTCCCCCGTACGCCTCGGCGACGCGACTCCAATCGGGCATCACCCAACGTCCGTCGCGCCCGGTGGTCCGATACCAGTCGTGACGTTTCTGCGCCGTCACCTCCAAGGGGTATCGACGGCACAGATCGGCCCACGCATCGGCGCCGTCGATTTCGAGCACCTCTATGCCCGCGGACACTCGCATGCGTCGAGCGAAAGCCTGCTTCCATCCCATGCTGTCTTCGACGAACAGGATGCCTGCCGGCAGCCCATCGTCGAGCGACCGCGCCGAACACCGCGCCTCCCATGGAAAAGACCACCACTCACCCGAGAAGTTCGCCTTCGGGTCTCGCGGGCGATCACGCTCCGCTTTCGCTTCCTGCTCGACGACGCGGTCGCGGCACTTCGCCAGGCGCTCGGTAAGCGGCGCTTGTTCGCGGGGCTCCTGCGGCGTCGATTCAGCAGTGTCGGCCCAGCCCACCGACCACTGGTCGTTGCGAGCGACCTCGTCCGGCCACCAGTCGACGTAACGCGACTGCACAATGTGGTCGGCGACGCGTCGCAGTTCTCGTCGCATGGGAGCTGCAGCGGCGAGGACGTCCTCCCCGTCGGGTTCCTGCCAGTAGCGGGCGTGGTCCACCGCCATCCCGAGCGCCGACCGCAAGGCAGCTGCGGTCACGTCAGGCAGACGCACTGTCGCGAGCCGGTGGGCAACCTCCTCCGGCGAGACATCGGGTAGCGGTTCGTCCGCGCCGGGCCCGAAGATGGTTCCCGGGTTGGGGTCGAGGTTATGTGCGGCGTAGAAGACTGCGGAGTTGAAAGAACTCCGGTCGTAATTCTGCTGCGCGGCACGGTCGGCTTCCCGCGCAAATTCCAAGAACAACCTACGGCCGCGAGGGCCTGTCAACAGTGCGTCTGCCGTCATGCCGACCAGTAGATCACCGGACGACCGCGTCCAGAGCGGTCACACCGCAGTTCCCAGCAGCGGCCATCAGCTCCACTCGCATGCGATGCCGTCGTCGTCGCGATCCAATTCGGATCGATATCCCGGCGATTCTCGATTGAGCGGCGCCGCGCCGGCAGCGCGCGCCGCCTCACAGTTCTTGTAGTAGGCGCTCGGCCGCTCCTGAGGTGCAGGTGGCGGGGTGTACTCAGTGGTGTACACGGGCGGCGGCGGTTCGTACGTCGTCTCTGGCGGCGGTGGGGTGTATACGGGAGGCGGTGGGGTGTATACGGGAGGCGGTGGCGTCTACTCCGTGGTTGTCGGGACGCTCGACGAACTGGTCTCCGACGGAGGTTGCACAATCTCACGAGTTGTCGGATTCTCACTCGTTGCCCTCGACACTGTATGTGCTGGTGTCGTGGAGACCACGGTCACCGGCGCGACCCCAGGTTCATGATCCGAACCGAGCGCCGAGACCACTACACCACCACCGACGACAGCGGCCATCGCAACGCCGGCAAGCACTAGTCCTCGGTTTGCGCGCCGGTTCGCAGGCGTTGACGGCAATTTACGTTCGGCTACGACGTCAGCGGCCCCTGTCCCTGTCGAGGAAAATCGGGAGCGCAACGACCTGCCCGCCGCCCGGAGAAGCTTCCGCGTCTCCACGGCCTGTGGACTCTTCCAGATCTCCGTTGCCTTACCGACCGGGTCCGACGACCATTCGGTCTTCGTATCGGCGCTCTTCTCGAACGCCGGTGGCTGAACCGGCACTGTGGATCCGGAAGCTCGGAGCCCGACGTCGTTGCGCAGATTGACTCGTCCGGCAGGATCGATATCGACCAACTGGATTCGGTGAGCGTTCGCATAGTCGATGGCCGTCGGACCATAGCCGTTGATGGCGTAATAGATCCGCGTGCCGGACCGGCTCGAACTTGGATCGCCGTAGAACTTCACCAGCTCCGACCGGCTGACGGGAGCGGCGCGGAGAGTCACCTTCGCGACGACTCCGGGCGCCCGGATAAGCATGCGACCCGGCCCCGAGCCGGGGGTGAGGACGAAGCCGAGCGACTTCAGATGTCGTTCCGCGATGGCCTTGACTTCTGAAGGTGTGATGCTCTCGGCCGTGATGCGCCGCCGTCCTACTTCAAGATCGAAACTGCGAGAAGCGCATTCGCGCTGATTGTTCTGTCGGTCGGAACGCGAGGATCATTACACCCACGCCGAAGCGCCGCGTCGATATGATCGAACATTGTTTGTTCGCATTGCAGGGCAATACAATTCATGCCTGAGACGACAATTCGCCGTCCCCCGGGCCGTGAGCGAAGGTCACGACCCGGTCACCTTCCGAGCACTCGGAGAGCAACGTGAATATCATTCCGGCAAACATCGCTCTGAAGCCAATCGACAGCGGTAGCTTTGTTACACCACAATTCCCCAACGCCTCTGTACACATCATCTGAAACACCCCTGCTGGAATCTTCCCCGGAGGCCCGACGTGCGTGGATTCGGTATCGATCTCGGAACAGCCAACACCGTCGTCGGAATCCCCGACGAAGGCATTGTCCTGAACGAGCCGTCGCTGATGATGGTCCGGGCGAAGGAACGACGCCGAGCGCTCGCGATCGGGCGGGACGCGAGCAACCTCCTCGACCGCACGCCGCCCGGGATCGAGCCGGTCCGTCCGATATGCGACGGGGTGATCGTCGACCTGGAGACTGCACGGACATTCGTCACGGCCGTCCTCGCCCAGGTCGCCCCGCGCCACCGCTACGGCATTCGTCCGACGGCCGTCATCGCGGCTCCTGTGAGCGCCACGCCACTCGAGCGTCAGGCACTGCTCGAGGTCGGACATGAGGCCGGTCTCCGGAAGGTCGGGTTGATACCCGGACCGGTTGCGGGTGCCCTCGGCTGCGGGATCGACCCGCTCGAACCGCGAGCGCACCTGGTCGTCGACATCGGCGGTGGCACTTCGGAAGTCACCGCCCTCTGCTACGGCGGCATCCTCTCCCACCGCAGTTGTCGGATCGCCGGAGATGATCTGACCAGCGCGATACTCCGGTACCTGCGCGCGGAACACAAGATCGTCGTCGGCGAACTCACCGCCGAGCGCGCCAAGCTGGGCGCGCCCGACACCGCCGACGAACGGTCGCTGGTCGTGGAGGGCCGCGACGCCGCGACCGGACGAGCGCGTCTCGTCACGTTGGAGACCGAAGAGGTCATGGACGCCATCCGGCCCACCACGACGAGCATCGTGCAGACGCTGTCGACCTGCCTGGACGACCTGCCACCGCGCGCAATCAGCGACGTCATGTCCGAAGGCATTCTGGCGATCGGCGGAGGGTCGATGTTGCGCGGCGTGCCGCAACTGCTCGAAGAGGCTTTCGGCCTGCCGGTGAAGACGGCCGAGCGACCACTCACCTGCGTTGCCGAAGGCGCAACCGCGTGCATGGCGCAGCGAGAGGTGATTGCCGCGTACGCCGCCTGACCACTCAGGGGTTCGGTGTACGGATCTGCGCGAGGTAATGCTCGAGCAGCCCCTTGACGACCGGCCCGGCCGTCGCCGACCCGAATCCGCCACCCCGCACCAGCGCCGTCACCACGACCTCCGGTGCGTCGGCAGGTACCACCGCCGAGAACCAGGCATTGAGGCCTTTTCCGGGCGCCGACGGATCCTCCGCCGTGCCGGTCTTGGCGGCGGCCGGCACCGGCAGGCTCGCGAGTTGGCCGGCAGTACCGGCCGACGCCGACGCCCGCATCCCCGCTCGCACAGGTTCGAGTTCGTCCGCGAAGGACAACCGACGCGGTTCAGCGGTGGGGATAGGCACAGTGCCCGCGGGTCCGTATGCTGCCGCGAGCTGCGGGGTCACCGTCGCGCCCGAGGCGATGCCCGACGTCCAGCGCGCCACCTGCAGCGGGGTGGCAGTGACGGTCCCCTGACCGATTCCCATCAACAGCGTCGAGCCCGGATACCAGGTTCCGCCGATAGTCCCGACGTTCTCGGGTGTGCCGAGGAAACCCTCGGATTCGCTGGGCAGATCGATTCCCGAGCGTGAGCCCACCCCGAGTTCGGTGGCGGTGGTCGCGATGCGCTCGGGTCCGAGGAGGTCGGCGAGCTGGTAGAAGTACACGTTGTCCGACCACTGGATCGCCCCGATCAGGCTGTTCGGTCCCATCGGTTGCCAGTTCGCGAACGTGTGCCCTCCGTAGGTATAGGCTGCCCCGCCGGCGAGGGCTGCGTCCGGCGACAGCACCTGGAACGCCGCGTTCGCCGAGGCGGTCACGATCTTGAAGGTCGAGCCGGGAGGTACGGCCGTCTGGACGGCGTGATTGAGCATGCGGCCCGGTCCGTCACCGTCCGTCTGTGCCGCGAGCGCGACCGGATCGACCGGTGGCCCGTAGACGTTGTTGTCGTAGCCGGGCACGCTGGCCAGTGCCAGCACGGCCCCCGTGCGGGCGTCCATCACGACTGCTGCGCCGAGGTCTCCTCCGCTGCCGCGCACGGCCTGGGTGAGCGCATCGGTCGCGGCTTGTTGCATGCCGAGATCGAGGTGAAGCCGCAGGTCGTGGCCCCGGATCGGATCCACCCGCTCCCCGGTGCCGACGGGACGCCCGGATGGATCGACGTACATGCACTGCCGGCCGTCGACGCCGCGCAATAGCGCGTCGTACTGCCTCTCCAGCCCGGCCTTCCCCACCCGTGATCCGAGGGCGAGATTCGGCCAGACCTGCATGTCCTGCGAATCCGCGATCCCGACGTACCCGAGGACCGACGCCAGCACCTCCCCGTGCGGGTAGTGTCTGCGGCCCGTCGGGTAGACGAGCACCCAAGGCAGTTGGGCGTCCACGATGGCCCGGGCCTGCTCGGGTCCGACCCGTCCGAGCGTGACCTGCAGCTCTCCGTCGCTGCCCCGGAGCTCCTCCCCCAGCTGTGCCGGGGTGATACCGAGCAGAGCCGCGAGCTCGTCACGCACCGCCGGGTCTCCCTCTTCGAACATCCGCGCGACCACCGCGACGGTGTACTCGTCGGCATTGGCCGCGACCGGAACACCGGCCCGATCGACGATGTGGCCGCGCTCGGCGGGCAGACGGATGCAGCGCAGCATCTGCGTGTCGCTCGTCGCCCGCAGTTCCGTGCCGTGGTCGGTCTGCAACTGCCACGCGAACACCGACATCGCAACCAGCGACGCCGTCAACGTCACCGCGCCCGCCGGCACGGCACGCGGCAGCCGCCTCCGGTGGGGCTCGGTCACCCACAGGGGTCGCGTCACACCGTCACGGCGTACCGCGAGCACGAGTCCGATGGACACGAACCCGATGATCGAGGCGGTGCCGCCGTAGCTGAACACCGGAATCGGCATGCCGGTGTGCGGCAGCAGCGACAGGCTTTGGGCAACTGAGACCGCCGTATGCAGACCGAACACCCCGCCGACACCGGCCGCGACGAGTGCCCCCTCCCGGGTCCGTGCGAGCCGGGCGGCGATCACAGAACGCCACACGATGATCACTACGGCGACCACGACGGCCATGCCGGCAACGAGGCCCCACCCGTACACCAGGCTCGCGAAGGCCAGGTCGTGTTCCGATTCGGGCAGGTACTGGGCTCGCAGGTCGTAGTCCGGTTCCCGTCCGAGCCCCCACCATCCCGCGCTGCCGATCGCGATGTCCGCCTGCCACGCCGCCCACCCCGACCCCTGCGGGTCGGCGTCGTTCGACAGGAACACGTGGATCCGCTCGAGCTGATACGGACGCAGGAACACCACAGCCAGCGGCAGGGAGACAAGCCCGAGCGCGAACAGTGGGCCCAGCGTCCGCAGCGGCACCCGCGCCAGAATCAGCATGAGCAGCACGGTGGCCACGAGCACCACGGCGGTCGACAGGTCGGGCTGCACCGCAACCAACACGATCGGCACCGACGACACAGCCAGGACCTGGACTAACCTGCCGAACGTGTACCCGACCGCCAGGATCGAAGCGGGCACCAGAACGAGCGCGAGCTTGGCGATCTCGGAGGGCTGGAGGGTGAACACGCCGAGGTTCAGCCAACGCTGAGCGCCCTTCGTCGCGATCCCGATCAACGGCACCGCCACGAGCAGCACCACCGCAGCGGCGAACGACACCCACCCGAAACGACTCAGGGCAGCGATCCGCGTGCGCGAGGCCACCCACATCGCGCCGAGCCCCACGGCGGCGAGTACCGCGTGACGCACGGCGAGCGACGACATGCCCGTCGAGATCATGTTGAGCATGCCGAGGACGACCAGCGCGACGGCCGCCGTGACGAGCCACGGATCGGAGGGTCGCCTACCCGCCGTCACTGGGGCTCCCGGGCGAGCAGGTTGCGTTCTCGCTGGGAACGTACATCGGTTCGGACGCGGTCGCGGCGGGGACGGTGGTGACCGCGGCGACGGCAAGCGCCGACCCCTGCGGCAGGTCGACGCTGCCGATGCCGTATGCCTCCCGCGCGCCCGGTGGCACCGGAATCGTGACCTCCCCGCCGGGCAGCGTCGCGCCCGTACATCGGTCGTAGACGGTCGGATTCCAGGTCACCGCGCCGACGCTCGTTGCGGGGTCGAGTCCCACATCGACCCGCACGGTGCACGACCGTCCTGCCTCGCACGGGCCGTTCGCGAAGGTCGCGGCCACCTGAGTGATCGGGCCGGCGGCGGCCGGAAGAGCGGTATCGACGGGCCCGGGTCCGGTTTCCGGCTCGGCCGGCGGCGAGACCGGGCTGATCCGATCGTCCATCGACGACTCCACCGGGTCGAGGAGTGTGTGCCAGGACCGGTTCAGCTCCGACCACGCAGCAGGCGCCGCCCACACCATCCCGACGAGTATCAGGACGGCGAGCAACGCGAATATCCCCCGGCGCCTCGACAGCCGCCTCCTCTTGCGATGCCATACCTTCCTCGCGAACGGGTGCCGACGGTTCCGGCCGGTCGCCGGGATCGGCACATCCGTCCGTTCGGCCGCAGCGTCCCCCGTCTGAGCGCGCCCCTTCACAGCCGTGACGAGTGCGGCGAGCTGTGACCGTTTCCTTCCGATCTCGACGTCGTCGAATTCGGTTGCGGCAGCGTAACGAACCCGCCTCGCCAAACCGACGAGATCCGACGATTCCGCGAGCGCTATCTCCACACGGTCTGCAAGTGCCTCACTGCGGCAGTTCGTCACGATCCGGTGAAGCAGACGCGCCGCCACATCGCGCACCTCGTCCCAGGACCCGGCATCGCCGGTGGACCGGATCACGAGCTGTCCGGCGTCGGACACCATCACGTCGCCGTCTCGGAATCGGATCGGGGGACAGCCCCGGCCATTCGCGAGTTCGAGTTGATCGACCACATCGGTGACGAGCAATGCGGCCTGCGCGGGGGTCAATGTCGCAATTGCAAGCAGCCTTCCGAGCGCCACACCACCCGTGTCGCCGTCGATACATACGGGCGGTCCGGATCGAGCCTCGTTGTTCTTGTAGTCCGTCGTATGAACTCCCAAGACTGCTTCGATCATCACGCATCCCGCAAATGCCGACGTTCCCGCAAACCAGACCGGAGCGGGAGAGTATTTGACCTTGAACTACCTTTCCCCCTTGATGTTTCGTTTACAGAATCTATTGTGTGCTATTTGCCCACGAGTTGACTCGGGTTTCAGCGAAACCCTGCTGGGCTGCGGCCATTGAGAATGTCCACCGGAATCAGCCACCAGCTCGCCGCACCGTACGGGTTGGCCTCCAAGTCCAGTCGCCGAGTCGCGTGGGCCACCAGCGGGAGAAGTAATCAACTCTCACGATTCGAAGGCAGAATTTCGTACCCATCGAACCTTCGCGCGTGGCGCAGCGTCGAGGCCAAGCGACGCCTGGCAGAACACCATCGTCTCGAGTCAGGCCCGAGACGCTACTCGTCGAGAGCCCGCAAGTATCGACGGAGCACCACACGGCTGGATCCGTAGGAACCTGCAGCCAGTCGATATCGGACCAACACGGCAGCCCGTGATGATGATCGTGATGATCTGGCTCGGCTCGAGCGGCCCCGTCGTCTTGCTGACCATCGCGACGGCGATGGGCCCGCACATCATCCCCGCGACGGCGCCGCCAGTTCTCGCGGGTGCCTTTCCGCGGCGAGCCGAAGTGGTGGCCGCGTTTTCCCTGGCAATCGATCTCGGTCTGGGTCAGCCGATGGACCACATCCTGCGGTCGGCGCTGATCGCGACACGCATCGTGGACAGGATGGGCCTGAACGACGAGCAGCGTGCCGTCGTCTACTACTCGAACCTGGTCGTCTGGATCGGGTACCACACGGATTCGCACGAGCTGGCCGATCTGTTCGGCGACGACATCGTCTTCCGCGCCGACACCTACTCCGTTGACATGACAGAACTCATCCGGTTGCACTGCGGGTCCGCAGGTATCCTTGCCGACCTCCTCGGCCTGGACCCCCGGGTCGGCGAGATGCTGGCGTTCACGTTCGAGCGATGGGACTGCGTAGGGTTGCCGACGGGTGCGCGCGATAACGAGATTCCCGTGGAGATGCGACCCGTGCACCTGGCCGACGTCGCCGACGTGCACCTGCGCTCCGGCGGACTCGAACACACCGTGGCGGTGGCGCGCACGCGCAGCGGCACCCAGTTGTGCCCGATGGTGGTGCAGACATTCGACGACAACTGCACGGAGATCACCGACGGCGTTCTCGACGAGGACGCGTGGTCGGCCGCTCTCGCACAAACGCCGGATCGCGACCGCACCCTGAGCCCCGACCAACCTCGACGACCTGCTGCGGGCTATGGCCGATTTCGTCGACTTCAAATACCCTTTCCTGCTGGGTCATTCACGCAACGTCGCGAACCTGGCCGCCGAGGCCGGCAAACAGCGCTGACTCGCCTCCGCCGAGGACGCGGCGGGTCGGATGCGTCGCGACGCGGAGGACGGCATGTTCCATACGGAGACCAAGGCGCCCGCCTCAGCACGAGGTCGGGCGCCCTTCTTCACGAAATCGAAGTCAGTCGGCCGAAATCGAACCAGCCGAACCGGAATCGGATGATCCTACCCTCAGAAAATCAGAAAGCGCCCCAGCCAGGCAGTCCAACGTGAAGGGGTTGGCCGAACAAGGGGCGATCGGCCACGGTCCTTCGAGCGGCGCGGCAATTGCGGTCGCCGGGCCGGCGAATCCGATCGCTGTGGTTGCAGCGGCCACCACTAACAACTTGCGAATCACGTACGTGTCCTCCTCGTCTCGATGAACCGTTCGAGTCCCGTATCGACGCTGATACACAGAGTGTTACAGATCTACAGACTCCACCACCGGCAAGTACGTCAACCCCGAAGATCACCGTCGGATTCCGGTCGATCTCCGCGAGCAGCTGCTCGATGAACCTGGACGGTTGCGCCCCGCCGTAGAGACGGAAGTCGCGATCGCGCCAGTACAACCGTGGAACGATTTGACGAGAACCGTGGACTTACAGGGAACCCCCCGGCTGAAGGGTCGGAAGACCATGCACAGTGACGGCGCCGAGACTCCCCAGACGGCCGATCGGGTGCAGCGGCAGTGCGACGACCACGGGTGGTTGCCTGACGACGAGCACGGACGAGCTGCGAGGTGCGGCTCCCGCGTACCCGGCACGGCGTAGCCGTTCGAAAGACCCCCACAACCTCAAGCAGATCCAGGCGATCGTCCGCGACGTCCAGGATGCTCCAACACCATCGACACATCCCTGATGAACGCTCACCTCGCCGACGACGCGATCGTCATGAATGCACGAGGTGCTGCCCGCTCCGGACGTGCAGCAATCCAGAAGATGCCGGAGACGCGCTCGCCGCCGGCTACCTGGACGAGTCGACGGCCCATTACGAACTGAGCGACGTCGCTGGCTCATCTGGAGGCGGCAGAACACCATCGTCTCGGGTAATCCCTGAGTCGCTGTCACAGCAGAGCCCCGTAGTCGCTCTGTTATCGTCTCGGCAAGACATATCGGGGGATTCTGTCGGGGGGACAGTAGTGACGTTGCATGTAGAGCCGCGCACGCATCGCGCGTTCGCCGCGATCCTGACGACCATGGGCCTGCTCGGGTGAGCCCGAATGTCACGTCCGTCACCGCATGGAACCCCCACGCATTGCGGGCGACCGCCGTCGAACTCGACGACCTCGTCGACAGACTCGATGACCGCATGAAAGGACTGCTCAACGATCAAGACGCCCTTGCGGAGCGATGGAAAGGCGACGCCGCAAACGCCGCCGCTCTCCGCGTCGTCCAGGAACGCTCGCTCGGAAGCGCCATCGCCGGCGCACTCCTGCAGATTGCCGACGCCTATCGCACAACCGCAGGGGTCGTCGAAGGCGCACAAATGCACGTTCTCACACTGGTCCGGGCTGCTGAGCATCAATCGTTCACTGTGCACGACAACGGAATCGTCGACGCCGCGGACCAGATCTCACTTCTGCGTGCTCTACTACCGCCCGGCGCAACCTACGACACCGCGTCCCTCCAACTCGAACGCCAGGCTGCCGAACTGAGCGTCGCGCTCGTCGACTCTCTCCAGCAGGCGGCGGCAGCTGCCGACGACGCGACAGCCCGTACCCACGCTGCGATCGTCGCGCTAGAGGACGCCGCCGAAGCGGCGACGCCAGGAAAGGTCATCAAATCCGCGAACGGAAAATTCTCCTGGGTTCCGGACGTGCCCGCCACGGTTGCCGCGTCCACGATCGGGCTCATGTCCGACGCAACCAAGGAAGGCTTGAAAAGCGCAGCTCTGTCGACGGGTGACGATCTCGGACGCGGTATCGCCAGAGGACTCGGCCCGTACGCTGCGATCCTCGGGACCGTACCGGCCATCAACAACGATATCGAGGGTGGAATGGACCCCACCAAGGCAGTGGTCACGGAAAGCGCCGGTGCTGCCGTAGGTTTCGCGGCGGGAACCTACGCGGGGACCAAGCTGGGCGGGCTCATCGGCACTGCCGTTGCCCCCGGTGTCGGAACGGCGGCGGGGCTACTCATAGGTGCTGCCGTTGGCGGCTTTTTCACATGGGGCGTTTCCAAAGGATCTCAAGCTGCTTGGAACTAACGCCCTCACACCCCGACGCCTCAGCACCCACCAGGAATCGAACTTGTACAAATCGAACCGCAAGATGGCCGCCGAACACGCCGCAGATGCCAGTTCTCCGTCCAGTTTTCAACCTTGGCCGCAAGCCCTCCGCCCCAGCCAGCTCGCCGCATCGGTGGCAGTAGCGCTTTCCGCTGCACTCAGCGCTGCCACTGCCTGGAACGGGGCACGCAGCGGTGAATCGCTCACTGCCCTCGGATTCACCGGAGTAAGCCTGGCTGCACTGCTCATCAGCATTGGCCTCTTGCGGGAATCCGGCTTCCGACATATTGCGCTACCCCGACGAATCTCGCGCCACACCAATGGTGAACACGGGCCAGGTGTGACGGTGCCCACGAGCAGATCGTTGATTCCGGTGATGACCGCAATCCTCCTGGGTATCACCGCCTACGGCCTCACTATTTCGATCGGGTGGGTGGCCGGCGTCAGCGAAAGCCTCGTGCCATTCGGGCGTGCCACACAAGAAGTCGCGATCATCTCCGCAACTGGCGCCGCCGTGACCGGCGCCGGCGCCTTACTATTGGCTTCGGTCCGATTCACTACGGTCCTGCACATCTACCCGAATGGCATCAGGCGGTACGCGCGGCGAAGAATTGTGTTTTCAATCCGTGAATCCGATCTGTTCCTCCGCTGGGACGAAATCGCGCAAATCTCACCGGGAGACTTAGGCGTACGCGTCGGATCCGCGCCTCACCCGGTTATCGCTCTAACCACCACATCACTTGTACCTCAAGCTTTCAGGACTCACCATGACACCGATTACTCGGTCGCGATCATGGCTCACACGTTGGTCTCGGAGCCGAACACACTCTTCGCCTTGTTGAAACGTCTTCACGAAAACCCGCACGACCGAAAGCTCATCAGCGAACCGAGTGCAACCGAACTCCTGAGACCTACTCCCCTGCGCGAACGCTTCCGCTCGGCACGCGCCCAGAAGGCGAAAGCGTAGGTCAGTCTCATTGACGTCGCCGCCCCTGCAGTTCCCGCTACATTCTCAGCTATCCACACCGGCTACTGCACGCGCGTATGAATGGGAACGTAGCGGGAACACCTGACCGTCCGAGCCCGGGGCGTGGGCTGTGTGGTTTGTAACATCCGTCCACTTTGGTCGATAAGTTCCCAAAGGTGCGGCCAGTTCCTGGAGCTACGGCCGCGAGCGCTCGAGCGAGATAGGGATCAGTAGGAATGACAACGGACGCGGCATCCGAGCAACCGGTGTGGAACGGCAGAGACTGGTACGTCAGCTTCGGGGAAGCGAACGGATCGCGAAGTTGGGATGATGCCCGACGTTACGGCTTCGTCTCCGCCGGTGGTCGGAAATGGTACTCCGACAGCCTGCAGAAGGTTCCCGTCGGAGGTCAAGTCTTCGCCTACATCCCCAAGGTCGGCTACGTCGGCATCGGCACGGTGACTGCGCCTGCTACGCCCGCGGACCATGCCCGCCTGGTTATCGACGGACATTCCGTGGCGTTTCGCAGCCTCGATCTCGTCGGCCCGTACGGACGCGAAGTATCCGATCCGGATCCGGACGAGGACTACCGAGAGTGGATTCTGCCGGTCACGTGGACAAGCACCGTTGATCGTCCCCAGGCGCTGCGCATCCCGGGGTTGTTCGCCAACCAGAACTCTGCATGCAAACTGCGCGACCAATTCACGATCGACGGAGTCTCCGGATTCTTTGCTTGAGTCTTGTCTCCCCACCTACGAAAGGTCCGAACGCGGGTGAGCAGCAGTGAGGTCCACTCCTGGGCGGACAGTCATCGATTTCGGGCCCCGGTAGAGTTCGCTGAGGTCCGTCGGACTTCACTGCCTGCACACGGACCCAGGCAGAGCGGTTGGTACCTGCTGCATTTCACGGATGACTCCTTCTACATCGGCGAGTCTGTGGATCTTCGCGCTCGGATGGGCGGACATGCCGTGAGGTGGGGCACCGAGATCAGCTCGGTTCGACTGCTACCGAAGGCCGCGTCCAAGCAGAAACTCCAGGGGTTCGAGCGGAAGCTGATCAGGGAGCTGGGACAGCACTCCGCCTACGTGCGCAACGTGACTCACGCGAACATCACTGTAGGACGCGACGCGCTGGAGGAGCTGCTGAGCAGCGAAAACCAGCAGAAATGGATCGTCGATCCTCACCGCTTCAACTCACTGGACAACACTCCTCTCAAGTACCTCGCCGAGCAAGAGGTGCGCTATTCGACCGCTGCTCGTCGGTACCGTGAGCATCCATCCGAGCCACAGATCACCTCGCTGCTCCGGCACTTCTTGGATCGTTGCGTACCCGCTCCGCGCGCGACCGAGTTCCAGTACTGGTCGGTGAGCGCCGGCACCTACCGGCACAGCCAGTTCCCTCGCCATTTCTGCGTCAGCGTCGGGCGAATGGAAGTGTTCGTCGTGCACGGTGCAAAGTCCTCACCGGACGCTGTCCGCGGGTTCATCAATGTGCGACGCCGGCAGCTCCTCCCCGACCGCCGAGCACAGCGACGTTTCACACGTCGCCATCCGCGAGTACGTCTGTGCACGCGTGAGTACGTCGACGCCGGCGACGATCTCATCAGCTTGGTTGCAACCGATCTACCGTCTCTCGAGCAGTTGTTGGCCTATGTAGAGGTAACCACCGCTGCAGCACAGCTTGTCCTCGACGTGATGCGAAAGCACTTCTGCATCTACACGCGTAATCACTGCCCCCAACTCGTCCAGATGGCGTACCCCGAACTGCGCAGGCCAGATCCTGACGGACAGTCGGTCGTCGAAGGCCTTAGCGACATCGCCTGAACTTCAGGGCACACCGACGGCACGCAAGGTGCACACCGCTCCTGAATGATCACTCAGCCGTCCGGCCTCGTCGCTACCTAGCCATGTGCGCACCGCAACGCACTCCAGGTCCGACGCGACGTGGTCGATCAACGGGCCGTGCTCGATCTCGCCGGCGGTGTGGATCGTCCAGCGCGACATCACATCGTTGAGTCGTTCGACTACGCTCGCCGACAGTTGAGGATCGCCGCGTGAGGCCGCGTCCAATAATCGTGGAGATGCTTGGCATACACGTCCGACTCAGGCGAGCGCACCTGACCGTACCCAACCCACTGAGACAAAGAAAATCCTCCGGCATGCATTGCTGCATCAATACTTTCGCGGCTCCATACATATGCCGTGACAGTATCTTCCTCATCCGGATCTGCCGGATCGAAAAGGTCCAACTGCACTTGTCCACCGTCGATATCCGCGCCGAGCGGCGTAAGACGGAAACCGTAGCGCTCGTAGTACGACGGATCCCGCACATAGTCCGGATGTATCGGAAGCGTGACCAGGCGTCCACCGGAACGCAGTGGGCGGGCCATTTCCGCACACATCCTCAACAGTTCGTCTCGTGTCGTCGCGTAAGGCAGCACATACACCGCTAGGACGATATCGAACTGCCCATCCAGGTCGGATGACAGATCCGACGTGAAGGTAATTCCGCGACCGGACTTCGCTTCCCACGCTCGGGCATATTCGAGCATGCCGTCCGATACGTCGTATCCGATCACTTGCTCTGCCCCTTGCTCCTTCATCCAGCGGGAGTACATCCCATTACCGCAACCGAAATCAAGCACCTTCCGACCGGACAGATCACCAAGTATGCCAAGCACATTGGGTACTTCCAGAAACTGACGAAATGGCCATTCAGCCATACCCTCATACAGATTCCCAAGTTCGTCGAACTGACTTCCCATCGGTGCACCTTTCGTCGCCTCGAGACCACTACACACCACTCATCGTCACAATATCCACACTCGTTCAAGACCCGCAGACGTTACACAAACCACCGAAACCTCACAGCCTCGATGCAATCGAATAGAAGCCATCATGAAACGCAACGAGACAGGAAGGCGGTCTCAAGACCAGGGTTCCGTCAAAGTCATCCAGCATGTGAATGAGCTCGAGTTTCGCAGCGGGACACGCCGACGAACATCGATGTGGGTGCGGGCATGGCACGCCCGTGAATATGGAAGTTCTGACGCTCACACCTGCAAGGAACGCCATGCCCGCCCCAACATTGTGCACCACCGTCGTCTGCGGCGACCCGATCCTCGGTGGACTCGCTGATTTTCCCACTGCCTGGTCTGCGCGGTGATGGCCTTCAATCTCACCCTCGCCGCCGCTACCCTCACCCGCGACCTGAAGCTGGTCAAGGCGACTACCGGCACCGTCCGGCGGACCATGGTGTCGGTTCCCGCCCGGATCGCGTCGTCGGCTCGCCGGTTGACAATGCACCTACCGCAGCGATGACCGTGGGAAGAGGCGTGGAACACCCTGTTCGACACCGTGTTCGGACAGAACAAGCCGGTCATCGGCTAACAGCGGCTCACCTGACCGCTCACCACACGAAAGATGCAGTGGAACAACCCGACACGAGTGGTCCGACGATCATCCATGTCCACACCTGGTTCCAAGCGGCGCAATGGAAGTCACGACGAAAGCATCAGCCAATCGGTGCATTGAGGCTTAGCGCTACTGGGTGCCCAACGGATCCAGCTGGCCGCGGTAGGAACGTCTGCGGTGCTCGCGATGGACTGCGCCTACCGACTCAGCACACTCGGGCTCCACGCCATCTACGTCGCCGACGTCCACGCACAACACATCCAGGCGCGGATGCTCGACGAGAACGATCTACTGTTCGCGATCAGCCACACGGGCTCGACGTTCGAGACGCTGGCCGCGGCACGCGCCGCCAAGGCTGCGGGCGCCACCGTGGCGGCACTGACAAGCTTCACCCGCTCTCCCCTGACAGAGCTGTGCGATCACACGATCATCGCGGGAAGCGCCGAAACCCGGATCCGCGTCGAGGCCGTCACCAGCAGATTGGTGCATCTCGCGGTCCTCGACGCGCTCCACGTCCTACTCAAGCGACAAGTTCCCGACGCTGCGAAGTATCTGCAGGCCACTGCCGACGTTCTCGCCGAACACCGCTTCTGACGCATCCCCCCTCAATGCAAGGTTGAACGAACATGTATGGAACAGTCCGCGCTCCCGACCGAACAGGTCTTGCCGGCATCGTCGTCTCCAACGGCCACGACACCGTGAGAACCGACGACGACGGCGCGTACACACTTCCCGACCGGGGACGATTCGTCTTCGTCTCGCGGACCGAGAACTTCTCGGCGAATCGCTGGTGGGCCGCTGTGGCGCCGGGTCCGATCGATTTCGATCTCGTCGAACAGCCCCAGACCCTCCCCTTCGAGTTCGTCCACCTGACCGATACGCACCTGAGTGTGCCCGGCGGAATGGTCACGGACATCGAACGCAACAAGCACGCCATGTACCCGGAGGGCGGCCGTGCCGAACAGTTCACGTCGTTGCTGAGCGCACTTCCCACGACCGCCCCCGACGCACAGGCGATCTTCCTCACCGGCGACCTCGTCGACAACGGCATCGCCGACGAGTACGAAGCCCTCGTCGGCGCGCTCGCCACGAGCCCGGTGCCGATTCACGCGATCCCTGGCAATCACGATCACATGAACGGCAACAGCACCTCCGTCGTGTCGCCGAACAACTACCTCACGAATTCTGCGGATTCGACTGCCTACGAGCACTTCATGGGTCCCCGCTGGTACAGCTTCGACGTGCCCGGTCTGCATGTCGTCGCGATGGATTGGCACACACACGAGCTGGGTCTGGACAACGAGGTGCAGGAGGAGTGGCTCCGCAACGACCTCGCCCTCGTCTCACCGGAAGTGCCGTGGGCATTGCTGTTCCACGACCAGCCGAACGAGTCGCTGCTGGCGAACGTTCCGCGTCTACCCATCGCGACGTTCTCCGGACACTGGCACACCTCGCGTGTGGTGAAGGTCGACGGAACCCTGCATGTCAACACCGCACCGACATTCTTCGCCGGTCTCGACTACAGCCCGCCGTCGCTGCGGAAGGTGACGTGGGACGGTGAGGGTTTCACCCTCGACACCGCCGCCCTCCACTCGTCCGACAACCTCGCGCTCGCACCGGTGCTGAGCAAATCCACCATCGCGCCTGTGTCGCACGACGAGGATTCCGCGGGTGCGCGGTGGCGGACCTTCCTCGCGGGCGCCGGTCATCGGCAGGGTGTGTCGATCAGCGGCGACCGCGTCTTCGTCGGATCCCAGTTCGAGGACGCACCCGGCGGCGCGGTGGAAGCACTCGACCTCGACACGGGCCGAGTCCTGTGGACTGCGCGCACCGCGTCGTCGGTGAAGGTCGCGCCTGCCGTGGTCGGCGACGTCGTCGTGGCCGTCGAGGTCACCGGCGACGTGTCCGGATACGACCGGGCCGACGGGACGTTGTTGTGGACGTGCCCGTCACCGGATCCGCTGCGCCGCTTTGCTTGGGGTGCGCCGTCGGCGGCTGCAGGCAGTGTCGTCGTCGGCGACCAGGCCGACTTGCGACGCATCGACACCACCGACGGGCGGGTGCTCTGGCGTCGCACCGATCTGGCCCCGCACCACAACCTGGTGAGCCACACGGCTCCGCTGATCGTCGGCGATCTGGTGATCGCGGGATTCTGGCCCAGTCCCGACCATCCCATCGGATTGAATCTCGACACCGGCGCGAACGCGTGGACGAAGGCCGCTGTGGACTCGTCCGCGGATTTCCGCGAGACCAAACGTCTGCTGGTCATGGGCGCCGCCGCATACGACGAGCAGACCCACTCGGTGGTGTTCCCCTGCTACTCGACGACCGTCGCCGTCGATGCGTCGACCGGGGTACTGAAGTGGACCGCCGAGCACACAGGCAACTACAGCGCCACCTCACCGGTGGTCACCGATCGAGGAATCCTCGTAACTGTCGTCGGCTCCGGCATCACGATGCTCGACAGAAACGACGGGAGCCGGCTCTGGGACGTGCGGGTCGAGCCGGAAGCCCCGTTCCCGATGCAGCCGTATTCGAAGCAGAGCGGCGCCGTCGTCGCGCCCCCGCTGGTGCTCGACGATCGTGTGGTCCTGCCGTGCGTCGACGGTGTGATCCGGACGTACTCGCTCGACGGTGAGCTCGTCACTGCGGTGTCCGTCGGTGTGCCGGTGGCAGCGCCGCTGGTGAACTCAGGAGATGTCGTCGTGGGAGTCGGGGTGGACGGCGGGGTCTTCGCGCTGGACAGGGCGGCGCTGCTGTGACCGCCACCCTTCCCTCCCGCGCCGACGAGAAGCAGTCGCCCTCGAGCGCGCCCGACTCGCAGTTCCGCCCGTCAACGTGGCGGCGGTGGGCTCCCGTGGTCATGGTGTCGCCGATGGCGATCCTGGCGTCGCTGTTCATCTTCCTCCCCGCGGTTCTCACGTTCATCGGGAGCTGGTTCTCCATTCCGCTGGCCGGCGGTGAATGGGGCTTCGTCGGATTCGCCAACTACCAGAAGATCTTCGGCGATTCTCGGGTATGGCAGGCGATCACCAATACCGTCCTGTACTCGCTGGGCACGATCATCCCGAGCCTGGCGATCGGCTTGTTGCTTGCGCTGCTCGCCGATTCCCTCACTCGCGGAAGAGCACTGGTTCGCACGCTGCTTTTCCTGCCCATGACCGCAAACCTGGTCGCCATGGCTGTGGTCTTCACGTTCATGCTCGACTTCCGTAGCGGCGTCGCGAATTCCCTGCTGGGCATGATCGGCATCGCACCGATCAACTGGCTCGGCAGCACCGATTACTCGCTGCTCACCGTCGCACTCGTCGGAATCTGGCGGACCGCGTCGTTCACCATGATGATCTTCTTTGCCGGCCTGTCGACCATCCCGGACACCATGCACGAGGCCGCGCGCATGGAAGGCATCAACGGGTGGACCCGGTTGATGAAGATCACGCTGCCCGTCATGAAGCCGTCCGTGGTGTTCGCCGTGGTCATGGCCGTCCTCCAATCCGTGCAGGCATTCGACACGGTTCGGGTGATGACGGACGGCGGACCACAGCATTCGTCCGAACTGATCCTGACCATGGCATGGCGGATGGGCTTCCAGTACTTCGATTTGGGCGCGGCGTCGGCGTTGTCCTTCTTGATGGTCGTGGCGCTGCTCGCAGTCGGCATCTGGCAGCGACGCATGCTCTCCGGAAAGGCCGACCGATGAACACTGCTCGAAAGACCGGCAGGTGGGTACTCCTCACCGTCGCACTCCTGATCTCGCTGTTCCCCTTCTATTGGATGCTTCGCACCTCGGTTGCAGACCACGACCAGGTATTCGGCACCGGATTCTCCCTGCTGCCGGACGGCATCACCTTCGACGGCTACGCCCGCGCGTGGAACGATGCGTCGCTGGGCAACGCCATGGTGGTGGGGTTGCTCGTCACCTTCGGAATCCTGGCCCTCCAGCTGTTGACCTGCATCCCTGCCGCGTACGTGCTGACAGTCCACCGCGCGCGGTGGACCGGCAAAGTGTTCGGGTTCGTCATGCTCTGCCTGCTCATACCGGCGCAGGTCACGATGATCCCGTTGTTCATCGGCCTCAACCAGGTCGGGCTCGGCGACACCTTGGCCGCGCTGATCCTGCCGTTCGCCACATCGGTGCTCGGTACCTTCATGATCCGCAACCAGATGATATCCATCCCCGCGGCGCTGTTCGAGGCATGCGAGATGGATGGACTGGGGCCGATCCGCACGATGATCAGCATCGTCACGCCCATCGCGATGCCCGGTATCGCCGCCTTCAGCGTGTACTCGATCTTCGTTCACTGGAACGACTACATGTGGCCCCTTCTCGTGGCACGCAGCCCCGAGATCCAGACTCCCCCACTGGCATTGTCCATCTTCCAGGACGCCAGCACCGGATTCGACTATCCCGCACTTGCCGCCGGTGCCGCGATCGTCACTGTGCCGATCGTCGTCATCTTCCTCGTCGCCCAGAAGCATTTCGTGCGGGGCATGAGCGGTACCGAAATCACCGGATAACAACCTCCACACCCCACAACAGGAGCAACAGACTCATGCGTTCCCGTACACGTGTCCTCGTCGGCACCACCGCAACAGCCCTCACCTTCGGTCTCGCCGCGTGCGGTGGCGCCGGCACCACCACGACAGATCAGCCTGCAGACGGAGCGTCGGTGGCCGCTGCCGTCGACGTCGACCAGTGCACCGCCGAAGGAACCGTCATCGACGTCGCCTTCAACTCGGTGGCAACCGAATCCATGGCAGCCGCAGTCGAAGCAATGGAAAAGCGCTACCCCGGACTGAAATTCGACGCCCAGGCTGCGCCGTCGACGTCCTACGACGATCTCACCCAGCAAATCGTCGCCGACATCGCCGTGGGCAACCGCCCCGACCTCATCATGACCGGACTCGGACAGATGCAGTTCTGGGTCGACGCCTACGACCCCGTCCCCTTCGACTCCTCGGTTCTGGCCGACACCTACCAGAAGCAGTTCTTCGGCGCCGGCACCGCTCGCGACGGTGTCACCTACGTGGCGCCCGCGCAGATCTCGGCTCCGGTCATGGTCGTCAACCAGGACCTGCTCAACGAAGCCGACGCGGGGACCGCCGAAGACATCAAGACCTACGACGATCTTCTGCGCGTCGCGGAGAAGGTCACCGCCCACACCGGGACACCCTCCGTCTCCATCGCTCCTACGGGCCTACCCGAGTGGTTTGCGCAAGGACTCATCCAGGCTTCCGGCGGAACCCTCGTCGATTCCGACGGCGCCGCCGCATTCGGTGACGTGGCCGGTGTCGACGCACTGCGCATCTCGTCCGACCTCGGCAGCAACGGGTGGGAGGCCGACATTCCCGACGCCACCCAGGCCATGGACATCTTCACCTCGGGCACCCTGCCCATCTCGATGGTCACCACCTCCAACATCGCGGCGATCAGCCAGGGTGTCGGCGACAAGTTCGACTGGATGCCCATCAAACTGCCGACCGTCGACGGCAACCAGGATCGCGCGTTGCCCGCAGGCGGCAACGGCTACATGGTCCTCTCGGAAGATCCCTGCCGCGCAGCATTCGCCAATGAGCTCATTGGGCAGATCCTGACCCCGGAGAGCGTGCTGCAGGCGTCGGGCACTCAGCGCAGCTACATCCCCGTGGACACCACTGCTCGCGACGAGTTGCTGGCATCCGATCAGGCAACCCCTCAGATGACGTTCGCGTGGACCTTCGACAACGAACTCACCCAGTGGGGTGGGTTCCCGGGCGCGCACACCGCCGAGATCTACGACATCATCGAAGTGATGAACCAGCAGCTCCAGACCGGCGCCGACGCTGAAAGCACCGTGCAGAGCGCAGTCGAGTCCATCAACGCAATCGTAGGAGCCGTATCGTGACCGCCGTCCAGATCTCCGGTGTCACCAAGACCTTCGGCGACGTCACGGCCCTCGCAGATATCGATTTCGACGTCGAGTCCGGTGAGAACATCGCCATCCTCGGACCGTCCGGTTCCGGCAAATCCACCCTCTTGCGGATCATCGCGGGCCTCGAGGCTGTCGACACAGGCGAGATCCGGTTCGGAGGTGTGTCGCAGAACGGGATCCCGCCCGAGAAGCGCGATGTGGCAATCGTTTTCCAGAGCTACGCTCTCTATCCGCACCTGAGCAGTCGCGAGAACATCACCTTGGGCCTACGGCACGGAAAGAAGCTCAGCCGCACCGACGCCGACGCCCGCGCCACCGACATCGCAACCCGGATGCAGGTCGAGCACCTCCTCGATCGCAAGCCTCGGCAGATGTCGGGTGGGCAGCGTCAGCGCATCGCGCTGGCCAGGGCGCTCGCTCGGCGCAGCAACATCGTGCTGCTCGACGAACCGCTCTCCGGACTCGACGCTCAGCTCCACGCAGCACTCCGCGTGGAGATCGCGGGACTGCTGCAGTCGGTGGGCGCCACTGGCATCAACGTCACCCACGACCAAGCCGACGCGATGGCAATGGCGTCCCGTATCGCCGTCATCAACAAGGGGCGCATCGAACAGCTCGGCACCCCCGATGAGCTGTACCGACAGCCGCAGACGTTGTTCGTCGCAGGTTTCGTGGGAACTCCCCCGATGAATCTCTTCCGCGTCGACCCCGAAACCCGCGTGTCGCGCTTCGGTCCTCTTCTCGGTGGCGACGACGCCATCACGCTGGGTGTGCGGCCCGAACGGTTCCACCTGGGCGAAGGTGCTCTGCACTCGTCGGAGATCTGGCGGGTGGACGGCAGGGTCGTCCTGATCGAGCCGACCGGCCGCGAACGCATCGTGCACGTGCAGTGCGGAGACTCGGTCGAGTCCTTCGCCATCCTGGTGGGTAGTGAGAACGTGCCCGCGATCGGTGAGCATTTGACCGCATGGTGCGAACGCAGCCATGTTCACGTGTACTCGAACCTCACCGAACAGCGACTCGGCAACGCGCAGGAACGCGGGATCGACATCCGCGAACCCGCACTAGCCCACAGCTGACACATAGCACCGGCCGAACGTAAGCCGCAACGAAAGAGACTGCTGCCCGGCTGCTCCCGCTACATTCTCAGGCATACACACCGGCTGTAACCCGCGCGTATGAATGGAAATGTAGCGGGAACGCGACGGATCGAATTTGTTCCACCGGCGACGCTTCGTCCGGCATCGCCGACCAGATCGTCCGCGCAGGCCCTGTAGCGAGCCGCCAGGGGACGACGTTCGCCGCCCATATTCCCTTGGCCTGGACACCGCCCTCAAACGCCTGTGCTACTCCAAAGTTAAGATGGCCGAAATGACGAGGAGGTCGTAAGTGCCCGGTGTCGAGGATAGTGATGTTCGTGAACGAGATTTCCGCCAGCGCTGGCACCGAGCCCACATAGAACGGTTCGAGACCGGCAGCGAGGACGACGCACAGAACTGGCGCGAGCGGAATATCACTCCTCATGCGCACGAAGCACACCCCTTCCTGGAGACACTGCGGCGGACCCGCGATCTAGCCACTTTCCAGTCCGCTACTGACCGTTGGGTACGCAACTTCGATTCGGGGTTCAGCGGCACCGGCGGGCAGATGATCATCAACCAGATCAATAAGAGGTCACCCGATCCGGACACCGCCGTCACCGTCCTGCTCGACGCATTGGCGGTACCGACGGACCTTGACGATGCTGTCCGAAAGATCCGGTTGCTGGCGAACCACCTTCAGGAAATCCGGGTCGGAGCACATCCCAGCCCCAAACGCGCACCATTCGTGGCCTCCTACTACTGGGGGCTGGAAGACCCCCGGGCGTGGCCAGTAGCCTGGCCCAAATCTGTTAGATACGTCGAGTACTGCACCGGTGCAACAGAATACGATGACGAAGGCGACCGATACACCGAGCTCTATCGTTTCGGAATGGAAATTGACAGCGACCCGCTCCGGTTCGAGCGGGTTGCCGCCTGGTGGGCCGACAAACAGCCGGTGGTCATCGACGAGATCCTTTGCGACCGGGCTGCGTACCGGGAGCAAGCGCCGGACCCTGACGCAGACGCTGAGAAGTATCTGCCCAACGCTCGGGCACTGGTCGCCGTCGCACAGCATATTGGCACCGCCCTCAACGACGAAGTGTCCGAGGCCGCCGGCCGCACGCTCAAGGAGCGTAAGCCGAACGTGTTCTGGAACCGGGACCGACCACGCGGCGACCTCTGGGTCGACTGGCGGGTCCCCCACACCTACGGCCTGGCCGTTCGGGTGTGGCTCAACAGCCACGGACTGGCGATCGGACTGCGTCCGTACCCGGACGCAGATACCGGTGCCACTGAGAAAGCGATCGCATACCTCGATGAACACCCGGTCTCCGGGTACAGGGTGCTCTCGGGCCGCAGGTCACGTACCGGCGAGGACGTCGGCTTCGTCGGTGGCGGCACCGGAGAGGTGATCTACGGGCGGTGGTTCGGTCGCGAATCGTTCTCGTCACTGGATCTGAAGGCTGAAGTGCTCAACACCGCTGCCGAGTTGTCCGGCTCCATCGCCGGACTGCTCGGCGAAGAGCCCGCCGCCCATGACGATGATGATCTAAGGGCGCTCGTAGCAGAATTCAAAACCGAAACCGGGTACCCCACCCCGAGACATGATCAGGACAAAGCCGATCGCCGCGACTTCGTGAAGCTCCTCGATCCAGAGAACCTCCCCATCGCGGATACGGTCGACCTGCGCCGGATCTGGAACACCGGCCGTTACGGCAGCACCGGCCCGATGTCGGCGCTCAATACCAGTGTCCGCGACGCGAACGAGGCTGAGTACCAACGGATTCTCGATACATTTTCTTACCTGTGTTGGGGTGAGGATCCCCCTGAGACTCGGATCGACCAAGCCTTGGAGGACCCCGCCCTCCGAGTCAAGGGATTTGGGGAGTCGGCGATGATGAAGATGCTGGCAATCTGCCATCCCGACCGGTTTATCACCGTGTATCCGTACACGGGCCCCAAGGGGAAGCTGCGGATGCTCAAACTCCTCGAAATCGACTCGCCGGCCGGCGGGTCCCGCGGCAAGGCGCAGGTCACATCGAACGATGCTCTTCGTCGACGTCTGGATCACCATTTCCCAGGCGACCCACTCGGAATGGGATCATTTCTCTACTGGTATGCCGAGCGAGATGCGGAACCGGAAGAGAACCAGGTATCCGATCCCCTCGACGAGCTTGCCGACGATTTACTAGTCGACCGCTCCTTTATCGACGACATCACGGAACTGCTCGAACAGAAGCGACAGGTGATTTTCTACGGACCACCTGGCACGGGAAAGACCTTCTTTGCTCGGAAGTTGGCGGAGGCACTGGCGCCCGGAGCGGAGCGGCGCCCCATCGTGCAGTTCCATCCATCGACGTCCTACGAGGACTTCTTCGAAGGGTACCGGCCGGAAACCGATGCCGACGGTACCATGACCTATCGCCTGCAGAAAGGGCCACTTGCACAATTGTCGGCTCGCGCCGGTGAGGCACCGGGGCGTCGCCACGTGATGATCATCGACGAGATCAACCGGGCGAACCTGCCGAAGGTACTCGGAGAGTTGCTGTTCCTCTTCGAATACCGCGATACCCCGATCCGGACCCTCTACCGACCGGACGATCCGTTCGAGCTACCGAAGAACATCTGGTTCATCGGCACGATGAACACCGCCGACCGTTCCATCGCGCTGATAGACGCCGCGTTGCGCCGACGGTTCCACTTCATCCCGTTTTTCCCGAACCACGGCCCGATGAAGAACCTGTTGGATCGGTGGCTAGCACGCGAAGGGGAACCTGCTTGGGTCGGCGAGCTGGTCGCCCAGGTAAACGACGAGCTCACCGATGCACTCGGAGGCCCGCACCTGCAACTCGGAGCCAGCCATTTCATGAAACCCGGACTGGATCGTGAATCTCTCCGCCGCATCTGGGAATACGACATCGAGCCCTTCATCGAAGATCAATTCTTCGGCGACAGTGCAAGGATCGACTACTTCCGGTTCGGGCAAGTGTGGAGCCGTTTCAGCGATCTGGCTGGCGAATCGATCGAGGCCGCGGACGCCGACGACGAGTCAGCGTCCTAACGGCTGTGCCGACCATGCTCGAGTACGAAACGTACGAGCTCGACCTGACTCGAAACCAAGCCGCTGCTTTGCAGCGGACGGGGTTCGTCACCGTCTCGCCGGTCACCGACGATCGGTGGCTGGTGACGGCGTCCTCGTACGTGGGGTCACTCGCGGTCGAGGGGATCGAGCTGTTGATCCGTCCGAAGATCAATCCCGAGAACCTGTTCTTGCTGCTCGAACCTGGCCTACCGGCGAACTCTTGGCTTCCCGAGAACTTCGATTACGACAGTTCCACATCCCTGATCTCTTCCGTGATCGGATTCTTCGCCAGAACGGTGGAGACCGCGCTTGGGCGAGGCGTCCTACGCTCGTATGAGGCTCGTGCCGAACAATTAGTCGCGCTCCGCGGACGGCTGGACGTGGCCGGACAGTTCAGACAAGCCGGTGTACTCACACCTCTGGCCTGCACCTATGACGAGTTCTCCGAAGACGTCGTTGAGAACAGAGCGCTCCGAGCAGCCATCCGATTAGCTCTTCGCGTCCCGAGGGTTGCGCCCGACGACCGACAACGTCTTATGCGCCAACTCGTCGCCCTCGAATCTGTTGCCGACGTTTCCGTAAGCACCGAGTCGATCGATGCCATCCACCTCACACGGCTGAATCGGCATTATGCTCCGGCGCTGGGGCTGGCCCGTCTCATTCTCGCCAACCTCACGCTCACTGATGCTCACGGGGCGACGTCTGCACCCTCGTTCATGGTCGACATGAACGATCTTTTCCAGCGGTTCGTCACCGAACGGCTCCGCCGGGCTCTGCAGGGTCGCCTCGAGGTCGTCGCTGAGCCGACCGTGCACCTCGGGCTCGATCGGCAGGTCTCCATGCGGCCCGACCTGGTGTTCCGCAATCTCGACGGTAGCGCACGCTACGTCGGTGACATCAAATACAAGCTCGCCCTCGATGCACGGGGGCGCAGTAGCGACTATTACCAGCTCTTGGCGTATACGACCGCGATGGACCTACCCGAAGGAGTACTGGTCTACTGCCGACGCCACGGAGAGCCAGGCCACCGGCCCGTGACGGTGAAGAATTCCGGTAAGAGGTTGGTACTTCGATCCATAGACCTGACAGGGCCCGCCCAAGAAGTTGACGACGAGATCGAATCCTTGGCCGATGCGATCGTCGACAGTCTCACGCGGGTTCAGTGATTCACTCCACTCACCGCCCACCAGACATTAGCCTCGCGCTTTCGCGCTGATCGAGCGGACACCCGTGTCGAGAACGAAGAATGGTGCCCTGAACTGGGATAATTCGACTTGCTGAGGGTCGAGTTTCAACCAGTTCGAGGAGCACCATTCAGGTGAGCAAGTCTACGTCCCCCTACCCATCCGTGTCCGCATCAGCCACCGGAACCGGTGTCGTGTCGCATGCCGGCGCGGTCCTGCTGCTGCGCACCGCGGAGAAGACCGGCCTCGCTTCGGCGTTGACGACCGAGCTCGCACCGTATCGAAAACCACTGGCCCGACACGATCCCGGCAAGATTCTCCTCGACCTCGCCGTGTCTCTGACGATCGGCGGGGACTGCCTCGCCGACATCGCACAACTACGAGCCCACCCGGAGATCTTCGGCGCGGTGGCATCCGACCCAACTGTCTCCCGCCTGATCAGCGTGTTGGCCGCCGATGCCGACACCGCGCTGACTGCGATCGGACGTGTCCGCGCCACCGCCCGCTCCCGTGCCTGGACTGCCGCCGGCGAGTCGGCACCGGACCATGCCATCGACGAGCAGCATCCGTTGGTGATCGACGTCGATGCCACCCTGGTCACCGCGCACTCGGAGAAGGAATCCGCTGCTCCGACATTCAAGCGAGGCTTCGGATTCCATCCGCTGTGCGCGTTCGTCGACCACGGCACCGGCGGCACCGGTGAACCCGTCGCGATGCTGCTACGCCCGGGCAACTCGGGATCGAATACCGCCGCCGACCACGTCGCGGTCGTGCAGGACGCACTCGCGCAGTTGCCGTTCGACCCGGGTTATCGGGTCGGGAAGAAGGTGCTGGTGCGGATCGACGGTGCCGGCGGCACCCACGCGTTGATCGAGTATCTGACCAAGCGACGCCTGTCGTACTCGGTCGGGTTCTCCTTGACCGACGCCCATGCCGAGGCGATCGATCTGGTCCCGGAGCAGGCGTGGACCCCGGCCTACGACGCCGACGGGCAGGTCCGCGACGGTGCGTGGGTCACCGAGATCACCGACCTGCTGGATCTGTCGAGTTGGCCGAAAGGAATGCGGGTGATCATCAGGAAGGAGCGCCCGCACCCCGGGGCACAGTTGCGGTTCACCGACCGCGACGGCCTGCGGTTGACCGCGTTCGTCACCAACACCCGCCGTGGTCAACTGCCCGATCTGGAGTTACGGCACCGGCGTCGGGCTCGGTGCGAGGACCGGATCCGAACGGCGAAAGTTACCGGTTTACAGAATCTTCCGCTGCACGGTTTCGATCAGAATCGGATCTGGTTGGCGCTTGTGCAGCTCGCGTGTGAGCTGGTGGCGTGGATGCAGATGCTCGCGCTGACCGATACCCAGGCCCGGCGGTGGGAACCGAAACGGCTGCGGCTGCGACTGTTGTCGATCGCCGGGCGGAGCGCCCGGCATGCCCGCCGTGTTCGGCTGCGTCTGGCCGCCTCGGCTCCCGACGTCGATGTGCTCGTCGCGGGCCTGAACCGACTCGCAGCACTTCCTGCGCCTGTGTGACCTGCACGTATCTGCCCGATCGAGACGAGAGGAACGATCTTCGGGGCCGTGGACCCCGGCGTCACCCGACCGTGTCGGGCAGTCGCCCGTGGACGCACACCGGATCCACGGTCACCACGACCAATCCGAAACCGCTAGGCCGGCACGCGAACCGCACGAAAGATCGAGGTTAGAAGACAGTTCACATTCCAAGATTATTAATACGGCCTGTCAGCGAGTACTGAAGGAAGCGCCCCGGGTTAAAGTGAAGGTCCGTCACGTATTCCGACCTGAATAAATCTCAGCTGACCGCGGGCGGTGCAGTCCTCGAACCTCACCGAACAGCCACTCGGCAAGGGCACAAGAGTGCGGCATCGGCCTTCGCGATCCAGCGTTCGTTGCGGGTTGAGGCCCGGCCGTCGCGTGCTGGCTGGTGTTGACGGTGCCGTGGGGTGCGCAGACGAAGATCCGGCGCACCCACGGATTCCCACCCAACCCTTGACCTCGACTTCACTCGAGGTTCTACTGTCGCCTACATGACAACTACTCCAGACCCCCATGACCTCGAGCAGATCCAAGCGATCGTTCGCGACGTGCAGGAGGGCTTCAACACCAACGACGCATCACTGATGAACTCTCATCTCGCCGACGATGCGGTCGTCGTGAATGCACGAGGTGCGGTTCTCGCCGGACGCGCAGCAATCCAGAAGGTGTCGGAGGACGCGCTCGCCGTCGGCTACTTGAACGAGTCGACGGCCCATTACGAACTGAGCGACGTCGCCGCCCCCTCCCCCGACGTCATCGTCGCTCGGAAGGACGCCTGGTCGACGAAGCAGGACGCCGACGACGGTAATCCTCCGGAGATGAACGCGCTGTATGTCTTCGTGAAGCGGGACGGTCGCTGGCTCGTCTGGAGGCGGCAGAACACCATCGTCTCGAGTTAGTCCTCAAGCCGCGTTCAGCGAGAGCTGCCACTGTCAACCATGAATACTCGAATGGCTCCCGTAATCACCTGCATCCTAGCGATTTCGCCTAAGCCCTTGCGTTCACTGTACGAACGGTGCCAAGATTCCAAGATCGCCGACAATCCGAGCGGCGTCACAAGTGAAGAAGGCCCGCCAGGAGTTGCAGCTCCCGACGGGCCGGATGTCCGACTAATTGGGAGTCGAACGTGGCCAAGAATACCTTGGCTGGTGGGGTGCGTCGCGGACCGCGCCTGGCCAGCAACTTCACCATCCTCAGTAACGCTGTCCTCAACGACGACCGCCTCTCCTTCCGCGCTCGCGGCGTATTGATCTGGCTCCTGTCGAAGCCAGACGATTGGCGCACCCGATCAGACTCGATCGCCGCGCAGTCGCCGACGGAGGGCCGCGACGCCATCCGCTCAGCGCTTCGCGAGCTCGCCGAACTCGGCTACCTCGTGCGCGAGAAGTTTCAGAACGAGCTCGGCCAGTGGTGCACCGTCCAGACCATCTACGAAGAGCCTGCCATCATCCCGGGGCCTGAAAAACCGACCGGCGGCGACGCGGACGACGGAGAGCCAGGCGCTCTTATCAGTACTGATTCACCAAGGACTGAAACCAACCGCCCGTCACGGGCTTTGAACGTCCCGCTCAGTCCCGACATCGCCGGTCTGGCTGCAGCGTGTCGGCATGCAGGATTGAGCGCGACGTTCGCATATCTCAAACCCGAAGCAGCTGCGGCGATCGACGAGCTCATCGAGGTGCATGGGGTGTCAAGCTTGGTTGCGGCGGCAAAATCGGTACATCGCCCCGGCAATCCCATGAGGTTCGCGCAGGCGTGGGTACCGCTCTGGCAGGGGTTGGCGGTGCCGCGGATGGTGCCGGACAAGTGCGGGAGGTGCGACGAGTATGGGTGGCTTCCCGACGACGAGTACGGGCGCGCTGTCCGATGCAGTTGTCGCGCAACTGTCGCAGCGTAACGGTTCGACCGACCCCAAGTGGCAGGTCCCCGATAGTCGGTCCAGGCGATGTTAGAGCCAGAACCTACAGTCTTCCCGACCGTCTGTCAGTCGATCTCGCACCCGATCGGGTGGTGAGTCTGGGTGCATTCAGCAGCGTACTCGACCGGCGTCCGCTACCCCAGCGACGAATGCCGATGCCGATGATTGTGGTCGTCTTTGAAATCTTCGATGACCACCCATGCCTCGATCAACGACGTCAAGCAGTTGCGGTTCAGGCACTCGTCGCGCAATCGGTTGTTGAACGACTCAATGAACCCATTGTTCCAGGGTGCGCCGGGCGGAATGTAGCTGATACCGACCAGGTCTTTGCAGAACCCACGGAGCGCCTCGGAGATGAACTCCGGTCCGTTGTCCATCCGCAGCACCATCGGCGGCCCACCCCAGAGAGCGAACGCCTGCCGAGCTCCTCTATCAACCGGTCGGAATCGATGGAGCGGTCGACGATGTTCAGCAGCGACATGCGAGTGTGTTCGTCGACCATCGACGCGATCTTGACGGCCTGTCCATCGACGGTCGAGTCGAACTGGAAATCCAATGTCCACACGATATTCGGTGCATCGGCCTCGATGATCGAAGTCGACGACAAACCAGCGCGATTACGACGGGGATGTGTGCGGACCTGCAGTCCTTCTTCCTTCCACAATCGATGCACCTTCTTCTTGTTGATCTCCATGGCCTCGTCGAACCGTAGGTGCGCCCATGCCCGGCGGAACCCATAACGGGGATGCTCACGTGCGTAGGTCCGCAACTGCTCACGCAGTGTGGCGTCCGGGTCGGTGGGAGTCTGTGCCTGCGGGAGCCGTCGGTACGTCGATCGGGAGAGCTCAACTACCCTGCGTGCCAATCGCTCCGAGATCTTCAGGTGGTCTTTGAGCATGTCGATGGCGTTCCGTTTTGGATGTTGGGTTCAGCATTTTCCAGTGGGTAATGAGAACAACCCGCTGGCGAGACGGCCTGACCCGGAATTTTCCTGGCCACCGAAGTGCCTTTCGCAGGACCCGTCGACCCGATTGCCAGCGTGCCACCACAACAGAAACGTGGGAGCACGCGATGTTCGTGACCTGATAAGAGCCTGCCGCCCCACTCGGCCCGTCACTGGCCCATCCGAACCTCACGTCCCCACATCAGAGGAAGGCCATCACGTGACGCCGGTCCGAGCCCCACAGCACATCTACTGCGGCATAGACACCCACGCCGACACCCATCACGCAGCGGTCATCACCGACACCGGAATCCTGCTCGCGCACCATCAATTCAACACCACCACAGCAGGATATGACGCCCTGGTCGAATGGATCCATCATCACGGTGACCCGATCACCGGCGGCATCGAAGGCACGAGCTCCTACGGCGCCGGCATCGCTCGGCACCTACGACAACACCACATTGCGGTAGCGGGAAGTGCCCCGCCCCAACCGCAAGCTCCGCAGAAGCGAAGGCAAGAGCGACCCCATCGACGCCGAAGCCGCGGCCCGCGCCGTCCTGGCCCGCCACCAACTTTCCGAGCCCAAACACGGCGACGGACCCATCGAAGCGATCCGGGCGCTACGGGTCGCTCGAGCCGGCGCCGTGAAGGCCGCAACCGCCTCGATGAACACGATCCGCTCGATGCTCGTCACCGCTCCCAAAGTACTGCGCACACAGCTACGCGGGCGCAGCACCACGGCACCGCTCGACGCGTGCATCGCACTCGAATCCGACACCGCCGCCATGACCGATCCCGTCAACGCCACGATCGTCGCGCTGCGGTTACTCGCGAAACGAACACACGAACTACACAGGGAAGCAAAAGAACTCAAGAAGAACCTGGCCGCACTTGTCAAGGAAGTTGCCCCACGAACCGCGAGCGTGTTCGGGCTCGGCCCGGACACCGCGGCGGCACTGCTCATCACCGTCGGCGACAACCCACAGCGGCTACGGTCGGAGTCGTCCTTCGCTCACCTTTGCGGCGTCGCTCCCATCCCGGCATCATCGGGGAAGACGAATCGGCATCGACTGCACCGCGGTGGTGATCGTCGCGCCAACCAGGCCCTGCACACCGCTGTCGTCGTCCGCCTCCGGTACAGCGACCGTGCCCGCAGCTACGCGGAACGCCGCACGTCAGGGAGTAAATCGATGCCTGAGATCATCAGATGCCAGAAGCGCTATCTCGCCCGCGAAGTGTTCACCGCGCTACGGGCGGACTACCGAGCTCTGAGCACTTGACATCTATAGGAGCGCCCTTCGCGACCTCCCGCATTGCGTCCTTCTCGAGTTCGACTTCGGCGAGCAATCGCTTGAGGCGGTTGTTCTGCTCGCGCAGCTCCTTGAGTTCCTTCGCCGTGTCGGTGTTCATCCCGCCGTACTGACGCCGCCAGTTGTACGGCGTGGTCGGCGACACGAGTTCGGCGTGCGATCTCCTCGCCGTTCTTGCCGGCTGCGGCGAGCTCATCTGCCCGTCGCAGGCTGCGCATGATGTCCTCCGCAGAGTGCCGTTTGCGTCCTCCCCATGGTTCGGTTCTACCGTCCTTCCTTGGCCTCTACCTGGGCAATCAGGATTCTAATACCATCTGGACCGAATTACCGGGGGACAGGCCAACCCCTTGAGCGCCCGGCCAACCGCGTAGTCTTGAGAGACAATTCCCATTTAAGGAGTCGAAATGCTCGATAGCGACGAAAACATCGATGACATGGACGGGGCGTCGGACTCCACGGAGTGGCGTGGGGATATCGAGGACCCGGAAAGCATCCAGGTTGAAGAGTATGACTTAACCACTTCGCCAAATGATTTCAATATTTCTACCATATTCAACTTCATCGAATCCGGTTCTGTTCGGATACCTGGATTCCAAAGAAACTACGTATGGGACATTAAGCGAGCATCTCGTCTGATCGAGTCTTTAATTATTGGGCTCCCTGTTCCGCAGGTCTTCTTGTACGAAGAAGACCGCAATAGGTTCCTGGTAATAGATGGCCAACAGCGGCTTATGACGGTTTACTATTTCGTCCTTGGAAAATTCCCACGTCGTGAACGTCGCTCTGAAATACGAAATATATTCGATGAACACGGGCACATACCTGATGAGATACTGCACGATGATGACTACTTCGACGCGTTCTCGTTACGACTCCCCGAGGTTCGACCAGGGGTCAAGAATAAGTTCAATAGAATGAACTACAAAACCCTCGGTGACTACCGCATGCAGTTTGACCTACGCACTATCCGAAACATGATCGTTAAACAGGTCCGGCCTTCAAGCGATACCTCGTCCATTTACGAAATGTTCAACAGGCTCAACACCGGCGGCGTCTTGCTGACTCCGCAAGAAATCAGGTCAAGCCTATTTCATTCCAAGTTCTACGATGAACTTTTTAAATGGAACATGGATCCGAGGTGGCGGGCTCTGCTAGGTCGTGTAGAGTCAGACTTACATATGCGTGATATAGAAATCATGCTTCGCGCTTTTGCGATGGCAAAAAACATTGGAGACTATGCACCGTCCATGGTGAAGTTCTTGAACAAGTTTTCGCAGGAGACCCGAAAATATAATTCGTCTGACATTCAAGAATTGCACAGTTTACTTGATTGGTTCCTTGAACAAGCTGCCGATATAGACCGTCATGTTTGGCTTACGCGGCAATCAAAGTTCAGCGTGAACCTATTCGAGAGCGTCTTCGCCGCGGCTGCTAAACTCCATGGTCAAGATCCGAAATTTACCCTGACGACAGAGGGTGTCTCTGCAGTTAAAGAATCTCACGACTATCAACGCCACGCCCAGGAGCGGACGACAGATACCGACAACGTGAAAGGAAGATTCGATGCGGCGTATAGTCTGGTGCAAATATCATGACGGACCTTGGTACAGATCTCGTCGAGATTGTCTACAAGGACCATCTCGAAGTTGTTGAGTATTTACGAGATTTGGGAGAGATCTCACATCTTGCAACCCTGGAACGTACTTTTCCAAAGGTCATGCTCCTTGCGGCCGCTAGCAACCTAGAGCATAAAATTCAAGAAATTCTCGATAGCTTTTACGGTGAAGTCACCCGAAATACAGAGGTCGCTGTCAGCTTCGTTAGGAACAAGGCAATAAAGCGCCAATATCACAGCTACTTCAATTGGGACGGCATCAACGCAAATAGCTTCTTCGGCCTTTTTGGGGAAAATTTCAAGGATGTCATGAAGGAAGAACTTAAGACTGATTTGGTTTTCAATCAATCGATTCGGGACTTCCTGGAAGTTGGCTTCCTACGAAATCAACTGGTGCACGGCGATTATGGCTCTTTCATTTTGGATAAATCAGCACTTGATCTGCTGACTCAGTATCGCAGCGCAGCGGCGTTTGTAGTCAAGTTCAGAGAAATACTCCATTCCCAAATATCCGACTAAGATACGTCCACGAATGGATAAACATTGACCGTGGTCGCGCTACGAATACTATTCCTGCGAAACTAACCATACACGTGTCCTGGCGTTGGAGGTGCGCCCAAGCGGAAGGGTGGGTTCGGGAGCCGGGTGAGTTATCGTTTTGAAGCTGACCAGAACCGTAGATCGACTTCTCAGCTATCGACGAGCATGTACAACGAGCCACGCTTGCTGGACATTGTGGATTCGATCGAGGCGGCGAGCCGGTTGTCTTGTATGAGGAGCCCGAATTCGACGTTGCGGTTTTCTGCGTTATAAGAAAAGTTTGCGCTGGTCAGCAAGACGATCTCGTGGTCTATGACAACGAACTTGGCGTGACTTACGATCGAACGTCCGTCACTGAGCTGCGACGATCTATAGACCGTAGCCAGGGGCAGTCGGGCTTTCACTTTGTCCGCATCGCCCTTTTCAGAGTCGACGTACACGCAGACGGTGACACCTGGTTGCTCGGAGGCGAGCCTAAGCGCGTGCCACATGTTGGAGTTCCTCGTGAAGTTGTACGTCGCGCACGTCACGGAGAGCCGCGCTCCGGTTACGAGACGATGAAATTCGCCGGTGAGGTGCCCGTCAGTGGCTTCGTTACCGGGCATCGTCCACACCGGGACGAGTTGGCGGTGGACCGCTTTGGCTCCCGCGACCGCTCGCAGCACCGCGGCGGATAGTGCGGGTTCCGCGTGGCCGAGCCCGGCTCCTGACAGCAGGCTTGCGACACGCTCACGTCGTGCGGCGTTGATGGATCGCAGTGCGTGCGCGGTGTGCTCACCGGACTCCAGTAGCACTGCGAGCCCCACGGCTTCGTTGGCGGTGAGGTACTCACCGAGCGCGCCAAACGGGTCAGAGGGCATCGACATTCCCGAAGAACCCGGGCACGGAATCGCCCGTGACCGTCGGGAGGTCCAGCAGGAAACGTCGATCGAGGAAGCGGTTGGCCTTCTCACATGAGGTCTCGGATGCGAACGAGCAACAGTGACATGCGGCGCCGTGCAGGAAGTCCTCGGGATCGCTTGGTGTTCGCATGGCGCACACCGGGTCTGACGAGCAGCGCGCGGCTCGGCGTAAGGCTGACACGACCAAACCCTGAAGCCGCGCCGGCTCGGAGAGCGCGACCAGGCCGCCAAGCGTTCCTTCGCTGTCGGAGGCGGTCGTACAGATGAGCAATCCCGCCGCTGCCTCACGCTGCAGGGTCGAGGTCCATCCGTAGATCCGCTCGCTGAGACTTGCCGCGCCGTAGCCACACGACATCGCCATCTCGCGGATGAGAATGTGCGAGAAGGTGTGGAGCAGCCAATAGCGCGGGGCGGGCAGCCGCGTGTCAGGGTCGACCTGTTTGGCGGTCTCGGAGAATCGGCGCCGGAAGTTGTTCCGATGCGCGGCCCGGTGGGCTTCCCACAGGCTCGTGCCGAGGATGGTGTTTTCCCATGTGGCGACCGCATCGAGGTCGAGCTGAAGGAACACCCCCTCGCCACGGTCTTCGGTGGCCGGAACCCAGGAGGGTTTGCCGTTGCGAGTGAGCTTGACCAGGCGGCTCGTCAGGTCGTTGACCCGGTCCATTTCGTCGAGCCGGGTGAAGCCGAGGACAGCGTTGACCTTCTTCATCTGGTTGACCGCGACGACCCGACTGACGTTGGGGTGCAACTCTGAACCCCGCTGCATTTCAGTGACCATGAGGCCACTGGAATTCTGTTGCTGCGGGAACAGCGCAGGCTTTTGCAGATACCGCCATTCCGGCACGAGCAGCTCGACCGGATCCCACGCCGCCAGCTTCTCCTGGCGTACTTCCTCGGAGTCCGCGGGTACCAGCACGTCGGCGATGGCCGTGATGAGGTCGTCGTCGGTGACGCCGGACATGTCGATGTTCTTGGCCGTGGCCAAGGCGCGGATCACCTCGACCTGGTTCCCGAACTGCTTGACCTGGTCAACGCCGAGTTCAACGCGGAATCGGGCGGCGAGAGCTTCCTTCTCCTCGGCGTCGGTGCGGGGCATGACGATGATCGACTGCGTGGACGCGAACCACAGATTGGAGGCGCCCATCATGATGAGCGTGGGGCGCGCACCGCATTCGCTGTCGAAGGCGCCGAGGTGCGGGTGGCGTCCGCGGCACTTCTGGGGAAGCTTGTCGCGCCCCACAGCTCCCTGGGCCTCGGCCATGCCGCGGGTGGCGCCGCAGGTGGCGCAGAGGATGGTCGAGCCGACGCTCTTGCCGACGTTGGCGTCGCGCATCTTCAGGTCGGGCAATTCCGCCTTCGGGCATCTGCCACCCCGATGCACCCACAGGGTGTAGGGGAACTCATCCAAATGCCCGTTCGTACATGTCAACAGGTGCTGCGCTGGGACCGCGGGACTCTCACGCTTGCGGCTGGCCGTACCGGGACGCTGCCGTCCGCGGCCCGGACAACCCTTGTGCGTGAACTGTGCGAGGTCAGGCCGGAATGGGTGGGTATTGGTATAGCTGAATCGCGGCAGCGGACCGAGATAGTCGCACCCGGTGCAGCGGAACCACTGCGGAAACACCCGAGCCGGAATACCGAGATCGGCACCCTCCTTCGACCTTGCCCCCAGCTTCGGCTGCCACGGGTACGGCCGCAGCGCATCCACCTGAGGACCGAGGTGGAGCCGGACCACATTGAGCAGCCGCGGTTCGAGGATGCTCGGAATATGCTCGCGCCGCTTCCAGATGGGCGCCCAGTCGTCGAGCCCCGCGGGCATGACAGCGAAGCCGGGCAGGTCCATGATCGCGCCGGGGCCGTAGGTGTAGAGCAGCGACGAGGGACGCGCCGAACCGACCTTGGCGCGGTTCTTGACCACCCCCTCCTCAGCATCGGCGAGCGGATCGAGCGTGTCCGACGCATCGTGGAGCATCTCGGCAGGAAACTCCGCCTGTGCAGAATCAATATCGGTCATCAGTCATCCTCCCCCGACGGCAAAGACCATGCCGGTGCATCCTCGGGTGCCCGCGCGAACAGGCGCTCCGCAATCGGGCTAACCAACACATTGATCTCCGGCTGCACCTCACGCATCGAGTTCGCGATCACGAACGGCGCCTCCATGGATCCGCCCACGGATGCCTTCGCGTTCTCCGGGCTAATAATGAGCGGCAGGTACTTATCGCCCTCACCGGTGCGCTCGTACACGAGAGTCTTGCCCATCTCGGCCGCGCGCTTGGCTCGCTCGGCCCACCGGTCGATGCGGTTGACCAGGAGATCGCTGGCCCGCTTGGTCGCGTCATCACTCTGAGCAGCAGCAGTGATGCGCACCTTGAGCCGTTCTACCACTGTCTCGACGGCGGCACGCTGGTCCTTGATCCGCCACGCATCACGCTCGGGCGAGAGCCCGTCCGCGTGGGCGGCCTGGACGACGCGGGCGACGCTCACCAGCAGACCGTCGATCCCGCGGGCGAGCGAGGTCGGTGAGTAGGGCGTGACCGACAGTGCCTCGACCTGAGCGTAAAAGGTTTCGTGATAGTGCCTGAACTGTTCGAAGTGCGCCAGGTCGCGCGGTCTGGCCCAGTTGCCGAGCGAGACGACAAGTCCGGGCCGATCCGAGGGGTCACGGCCGACGCGAGAGGATGCCTGGATGTATTCCGCGGTGTTCTTCGGCTGCCCGACCACGAGCATCAGACCGAGTCTTTGGACGTCGACACCGACCTGGAGCATGGAAGTCGCGAGCACGACGTCGAAGGGCATCTCGGTACGTGCCGGCATCTTTTTGCCCGCGTCCTGCGCGGCGAGTCGCGCCCGGAAGGCGTCGGTGGTGTCATAACCCGGGTCGAACTCAAGGCCGAGCCGGTCGAGGGTGCGGCCGATCTCGGCCGACGCGATACGCGAGGTCAGCTCGCCCACGTTGAGCAACCCGAATGATGCCCCGAGCCGGGACGGGAACCCGGAGTCCTTGCGGGGGCGTTTGACCCGGTTCTGCACGTCATCGGCCGTATATCTGGCCATGCCCGCCAGCTCGCGAGTGGCGTTGAAGTAGCCGACGAGGGTCATGTACGGGTCCGCTGCGGTGCCTGCGCGGTCGAACAGCAACTGTCCCGAGGACAGCAGGACCTCGGCGACGCGGATCTCGGCACTCGACAGGCGCACCCCCTGGGCGCTCACCCCGACGTAGCGGCGTCCGGGGTTGTCTCGGTCGATCGGGACCTCTTGAGAGAAGTACGTGTCTGCCACGTCGAGCACCTGCGGTGGGAAGATCTCGACCTGCCGGCCGTACAGCCCGCGCACTTGTTCCTGGGCGTTGCGCACGGTCGCGGTCGACGCCACGATCAGCGGCTTGACCGGTTTACCGTCGGTGGCCTCCCACGACGAGAGGGTCTCGACCACGACCTCGAACAGGCCGACCGATGTTCCCAACGCACCGGTGATCAGGTGCAGCTCGTCCTGGATGATGAGATCCGGTGGGCGGAGCCGCCCGACCGGCCGCACGGTCGCGGCGGGGTGCCCGCCCTTGCTGGCCGGGTGCGTGGTGGTGATGTCGCACTTGGCGTAGTCAGAATGCACGTAGCCGTGCCGGCCGCACCGGCGGCTGACATATCCGAACAGCGCTGCGGCTTCGCCCTCGCGGGCGAGCCGGGCGAACTTGTCGACGGTGGCGATAACGAACGCCGGGGTCAGCCGATAGATCTCTTCGTCTACCGTGAGCACCGGTAGGCCCTCGGAGACCGTGCCACCCTTGGCGAATGGGCACCGCGCCAGCTCGTCCCCGCAGTACACGAACACCCGCCGCACGGTGGCATCCGCCTTCACCTGCGCGGCCGTGATCGGCGTGCCGCACCACGGGCACCGCTGAATCTGCAGCACCGTGAGCCGATGCGAGCCGTACTCGTTGGCCTTGGTGAGCTGCTCGTCGGCTTCCTCGAACCGCTTGGGGCTCACATCGGTTCCGACCCACAGACCGATTCGGAACGGCTCGACGCCCCACGTCGTCTCATCTTCCCGACGGGCGACCTCTGCCGCGCACATCAACGTGGTCGCGCGCTGGAACTGCTGAGCGGTCAGGAGCCGAAGTGTGTATCGCATCAAGACTGCGACGCCGTCGCGACCGTCGAGGGGCCCATCAGCGGAGTCGACGATGCCTTGCCGGCGGCGGATCGCGAACGTGTACGCCGCCAGGCCGAGGTAGGCCTCGGTCTTGCCACCACCGGTGGGGAAGAACAGTAGTTCGACCCGCGCCAAATGCTGGGCACTGCGTAGTGGCTCGGTCGGATCGGTCAGCGCCCCCAGCTGCATCAAGATGAACGCCAGCTGGAACGGTCGCCACGACGCCGCACCCTCACCTCTAGCCGCAACGTCCGCCTGCGCCTGCTCGATCGTCATCGCGGCATCGGACGCGCGCGCTGCCGCGACCTGCGAGGCCACCCGTTGATCACGCATTACCCGGTTCATGAACTGGAAGCACCGCAGCGCCTCAGGGTCGGTCGCCACGTGCTCCAGGCCCGTCACCAACCGGCCGTGCGCCTGCCGGGCTTCCCACAACACCATCTCGGCTATGTCCTGCAGGTGCGGGGGCAGCTCTTTTGCGGTTACCTCCTGCTGGTCGATCCAAGTGCCATAACCCGTGACCAGGGGGTCGAGCCCCGCGCGCAGCTCGTCTGGGGTGACAGTCGACAGCGCGTCCATCGACAGGAGTGCGTCCTTCACCGACCGTGCTCGCGTCTGCGGTGTCTCCGCGACGGGCAGCCACGTGGTGGATACCTCGGTCGCTCGCCGGGCGTCCTTCTTGACAATCCAGTCGACCGAGCAGGTGCGACCGATCGCGAACTCCAGGCGGTTGAGGTACTGGAGGTTGAGCCGACGAACCTCCTCGTCGTGCTCCGGCCAGTCTTGTTCCAGAACGTCGCGAACGGGTAGGAACACTTCGGCTCCGCCCGCGTCGATCCGCAGCTTGGTCTGAAACATCCACATACTCACCGGGATCGGCATGGGAGTCTCCCGGTCGTTGCACAGTGCGATCTCGACCAGCACACGCCCGAATGCAGGGTCGTCGTAGCGGTCCACGCGCAGACAGATCGATTCGCGCAGTGGGATTGTGGCGGTTTGGCCGGACCTGAGGTCGGCGAGCCGAATCGTGCGCGGCTCCTGGACTGGCGTGCGTTGGTAATGACGCACCGGCCGTCCTGTCTTGGTCATCTGGTCGGTTTCGACTGTCTCGTAGGTACCCCAGGACGCGGTGACGGTGAAAGATTCCAGCTCAGCGGGCACCTGGAACCGCAACCCCATCGATGCGGGGATCATCAACCCCTGCTTGGGCGTACGGTCCTCGACATCGTCGTCCTCGGCGTCGGCCTCGGTCCCATCGGCTGAGTGGGCAGGGACTCCACGCTGCTCACGAGCGGCGTCGTCGTCCATCCGCGCCTCGACCAGATGACCCCGTTCGGCCGCGCCGTCGGAATCATCGTTTTTGAGCGAGGCACCGTTCAGCTTGACCGGCGCAATGTGCCCCAGGAGATACTGCGACCGAGGGCTGAATGGCAACTCTTCCTCCGGGCCGTGGATCGGTCCGAGTAGCTCGCGCTCCAGGATGTCGACGAGGTTCTCCCGCACTGTGAAAGATGTCCCGTCAGGCTCATGATTTAGCTCGTAGGACGCTTCCGGTCCAGGGCGGGTTGTCACGTCACTCATGCGAACAGTCCCTCTTGCCCCTCTGACACGCGCTTGGACCTGCGGCTCTTTGCGCTGGTCTTGTTGCCGCTGGCCGCCTCAGCCTTGGCACGACGGTGGTTCTCTTCCAGCAGGCGATCGAGAATCTCCACCCGCGCAGCAGGGTTCACCGTCCAGCGCTCCATCTGGCGATAAGTATGGAAGCCATGGTTCAGTGGGATATCGGACCAGCCGTAGGCGTCCATGACAGCTTTGTCGATTTCAACATGTATGGCTCGCAACCTATCGATGTTCTCGTCGATTCCAAATTCTAAGGTCCGGTCATCAACAAGGTTGTACGTCTTAGTAAGGCCGAGATTTCGCTCAGACATCATTGCAGACCGCTCATCATCAAGAACACGTGAAATATCTTGGAGCTCTCGGGTAAATTCGGGGAGCGGCAACGTCGCCCAGGCACCAGATGGTGTGTACGTGATATTCGTACCTAGTGTTGAAGAATACTTAACTCCCCAGATGAAATGGATTGACGAACTGAGCAAGCCAAGCATGGCTAACTCGCCCGAAGCGAAAACAATGAGACGCTGGTCGAAAATTTGTTTGGTGTCAACTCGGGCGGGCATAATATGCTTGCCAACCTGGGACACAACAAGGGCACGCGGCAGGAGAGCGATCGCCGACCGCATGGCTGGAGCGGATCGCTTATAGAGCCACCATTTCTCGCGAAGGGCCCCGGTTGCCTTCATTCTGAATGGACGCACTCTCTCATGCGCGTGATCGTAGGGGAGTTTGTAGCGAGACGCTTCCAACTCGGAGAGCCCCGTAAAGTCGATGACCCATCTGGAGGCGGAGAAATTGGGCGAATTGTTAACGTCGTCACCGACGAGATAGGGAAGCACGACCTGCGCATTACTAGGATCAGCTTCGATCCACTCTCGCGCCACACCTGGTTCAACTACGAACCCATCTCCGTGAACGTAGCATCCCACAAAAGCAATTCCCGAATTTTCGCCGAGTGGATTCGGAGCGCCAACAATCCGACCTTCCGGTTCAAGCAAAGTAGAAATTCGATCGACTGGAATGCCATCGCAGGTGCGAAGTGCGCCAACTTTCAACTCTCGCAGAGTTCCCCAGACCGCAGCATACTCAAGATTTGCGCTTACCGACGGCCATCTCCGGCTCTGAATAGAATTTGTAATTGTAAATCCATGCTCCGCCATCTGATCAAGACTCACCGAACGAGTATCGCCTTGAGCAATCGTACTAGTTGCGATTAGTCCCAAATTTCCGCGATTCGCAAGTAACAGCGCAGCTCTCAAGAAAAAGTAGCCAACAAGATCTGCATTTCCTTTGATTCCTCGCGCGATTTGGTGCACCAGCCATTCGCGAATATCTGTCCCGGACGATCCTGAAATCTTCGATCCGCCGAGAAACGGAGGATTGCCGATTACGGCATCGAATCCACCGCGCTCTAAAACCACGTCCGGCGTCTCGATCACCCAGTGCAGCGGCTGCCAGCGCTCATAGTCAGTCTTCGCAGTGGGCGTCAGCCCGTGGTTAACGATCTTGTCGAGCCAGGTGCTGTCGGCGGCCCTACCCTTCGGCCCCGGGTGAGCTTCCTTCACCGCCTCTCGCAGATTCACATACGCCTCATCGAGCGCCTTGCCGGGCTTGCCGCCGAGGGGCAGACCAGCGCCGATCACACCGTCAGCGATCTGCCGCAGCGACGCGGTGACGTCGTGCAATTGTGCGAGCTGCCGCCGCTTGGCCGCGCTCGTCCGGGCAGGATCGTCTTCGGCGATCTCTGTTGCGAGGCGTTGGCGGAGGTCAACGGCCTTGCGGATGATAGCGTCGATGTCCACGTCGAAGATGTCAAACACGTGCTGCTTTGAGACGCGAGACGGATCGATATGCAACTTACGGAGCTGGTCGAGGCTAGTGAGACCGAGCAGTGAGTTGCCCACGAAGACCTTGTCATCCACGAAGGAGAACGGCAGGTCACGGTCAAGCGAGACCAGCCACAACGAGAGCTTGCACATCTCCACGGCCATCTCGTTGATGTCCGCACCGTACAGACAATTCGCGACGACCTGACGGATCGCGCGCCGGTACAGATCCTTGCGAAGCTCGTTCGAAGGGTCCTCGCTGATCCACGCCTCAACGAGGCGGTCGGCCAGATAACGGGCGGCGGCAACGAGGAACGCGCCCGAGCCGCAGGCGATATCGGCTACCTTGAGGTCAAGGAGTTCATCGGAGGACTTGAGTTTCCAGGCGGACTCTGCCGTTGTCTGATGCGGCCCGGGCGAGTAACACAGCGGCTGGAGCGCGTGAAGAACGACCTCTTCGGCGAGCGACTTGGGAGTGTAGTGAGCCCCGGCATTCTTCCGCGACGGCGTCTCCTTCACGAGCAGACCACCGTCGAGCACGACGAACGGGTGCGTCCGCAGATCCTGGCGGACGATCCCCAGCCAGGGGCGGACGCGCTCCCGCAGTTCGTTGTCGTCGCCGACTGCCTGGGTCAGAGAGCTGACCACGCTCGGGTCGACGTCCGCGTTGATCGCCTTGACGATGGCGGACGCGGAGGGCGGCGTCGCTGAAGGCTGGTCATCCTCGATCCAAACACGGATCACGGCCGCCAGTTTCTTCGCCTCAGGGTTGGCGGTAGCCAAGTCCTCGAGCGTCGACAACGGAATCTCTGGCTCCTCGCCAGTTTTACCGAGGAGGCCGAGGTAGGGCTCGTCGACAGTCACGCACGTGTATCCGAGGAGACCCTCGTAGATGTAGCCGATTTGCTCGACGTCGATGTCTCTGAAGGAGATTTGACGGGCCTCGCCGTTTTTGAGGATGGCGAGTTGCACCGACCGCAGAACGTGGAGCATGACGCGGTCGGACACGGTGACTGCGAGGGTCCCGTGTTCATTGGTGGCAGTCAGGAACGAAAACCTGGTCGGATCGAAGAGCGAGCCGCCGTATGCAGGCATGCGCAGGCCCTCGAAGGACGCGCCGCTATACAGGGCCTGGCTGGTTGCGAGCAGGCGGTGCCACGTCAGAGAAGTGGCGTCGAGCGCCTCTTCGCTCTCCTCACTCTCGCGGGTGACGAGGCGGGCCAGCTCGCGGGAGATTCCGTAACCCTGCTCGAATAACTCGCCAGTCGGGAGCAGGCCGCGCTCCTCCGCGAACAGCAGGAACACGACGCGCATCATCACGGTGACGGCGGCCTCGTACGTGTCGTGGGTGCGGGCCGGGAGCGGATCAGGTAAGCCACGCCGGTGAGCGTCGGCAGCGGACTCCGAGAACGACTGGATGAGCAACTCGACCGCACGGCGTACCTGCGCGCCGAGCGCCTCGGTGATCTCCTCGGCCGCCGCCACGGATTCTTCGAACAGCACCGGAAGGCGTTCAGCAGGGTCGCCACCAATTATGTGCTGCCGGCCGATCAGGGTCAGGAACGCGTCACGGGTGCGCGGCTCCTCGATCCAGGTGAGGGCATCGACGATACCCGACGCGGCCATGCTGCCCTCACGAGCGCAGACCAGGGCCCACCAGCGTCCATCGGTGACGATACCGATCTCTACCTTGTTCTCCCGCAGCAGCGCCTCGAGCCGGTCCACGGGGGTCGCGGCCCACAGATCGCTCGGTGTCTGCCGCAAGGAGTCGACCGGGTCCACCACGTGTACCAGAGCGCCGATGCCCTGCGCACCCTGGAGCGCCGCCTGCGCGGTAACGGTGACAACGCGGTTCGGTGACTGTGCCTGCACGCCGGGAACCTCACCCCACGACAGGGACTCGGTCCACCCGGCGACATCACGCAGGACGGACTTGACCCACACGTCGCGGGCGGCCCGGTAGGCGTCGAGCGTGGTCTCGCTGTCGGTGTTGCGGTCGAGTGCCTCCCAGGCCGACTCGAAGTCCTTGCGGGCGTCGACGAGCACGTCGAAGCGATCCGGGTGCGTCTTTCTGAAGTCTGGGATTCCGTTCGGCCAGACCCGCTTGAGCGGCGGGATGGCGAGGAAGGGTCCCTCGATGTCGACTAGTTCTAGCCATCCGCGATGTAGCTCGGCGGCGTTGGTCGGCGGCGTGCGGCGCCGTGCCGGGCGTGCCATCAGTTCACCCATCCTTCGGCGTCGGAGCGGGTCAACGCGAACACCACGGCGGCAGCGGTGGTGTGGGGCTTGACGCCGGCGTAGCGATCGGTGATCGCGGCGATCTCGCGCGTCTCCTCGTCGTCCAGTTCCTCGAGGCGGCGGCTCATCGCCTCGATGTCGCGGCGGCGTTGGCGCTGCTGGTCATCGGGCAAGAGCATCATTTGCGACTCTTCCTGGGCAGCCCTGAGTACCTTGAGTGAGTCGCGCAGATTGGTGCGGAAGGCCGCGAAGATCTCTTTGGCGCGCTGCACATCCGTCTCCTGCCGCTTGGCAAGCTGCTCCATCACGAGTTCGTGGCGACGACCGGCGCGGGCTCGCATCGATTCCTCCAGGCGCACGCGCAGCGGCGCGTCCGGGACGTTCCAGATGTCGCACAGCTGGTCGCGTACCCGTGCGTCCGCGAGAATGAGGTTTTCACCGTCGAGCGCCTTGTCGAGTGCCGCCTCGGCCTTCTCCTCGGCCATCGCGCGGCGCCCTTTCAACCGCACGCCCGCGAGGAAGACCTCCTCATGCAGGCGCAGGCCGCCCCGACCGACGAGGACCATGCGGGTGACCGCCGCGACGAACGACTCGGGCAGATCGTCGACCACCACCGCGGTGACGCGGTTCAACGGTGAGTCGACGCTCCACAATGACCGGCGGAGGAGACGTTGGGCCTTCTGCACGATCGGGTGACCGAGGTGGACGTACACCAGGTCGTTGCGCCCCTTGGCGGCCTCGGGGTCGAACGTGATGGGACGCAACACACCTGGGTTCAATCGGGTGTCGAGTCCCCTCAAGGTGCCGTGCCAGCCCGGTGAGAGCGTGGGCACCTCGAACACCTCGGCATCGGTGTCCTCGGCGAAGACATGGTTGGGAACGAGTGGCGACTGGTGGTTGATCCGCAGTGCGGTGTCGACCACGCGGCGCAGGTTCGCCGGGTCCAGGTGCATCTCGGTGCGCGAAGCGTCGTAGCCCTGCTCCAGTTGGGTCAACCGAGCGTTGAGTTCCATGCCGCCGGCAAGTGCGGTGTTGATGACTACGTTCGGGTCGACACCCTTGGCCTTCGCTCGCGCCGGCGCTCGGCGGGTGAAGTGGTTCTGGATCTCCCCGCCGATTACCTGGTTGACCGAGCCCAAGTCCTGCTCGACGTTCGCCACCTTCTTCGCGATGCGCGCCATAAAGCCCGCGTCGGCGGCGTAGGTCGACGATTCAGTATCGGGTAGGAAGTGGAATACCTGCGGCTCCTCGATCTGCCCATATCGGTCGATGCGACCGATCCGCTGTTCCAGACGGGAGGGGTTGAACGGGATGTCGAAGTTCACCAGCCGGTGGCAATGCGTCTGGAGGTCGATGCCCTCGCCCGCTGCATCCGTCGCAAGTAGCACGCGCACCGGTTCCTTCGAGGGGTCCTCGGTGAACTGGGAGCGGATGTACTCACGCTCTTCAGGATCGGTGGCGCCCTGGATAACAGCGAGCACGTCAGCGTAACCGCGCTGCGTCAACACCCGAGTGAGCCAATCGACGGTGTGGGCATACTCGGTGAAGATGACAACGCGCTCGTTCGTCCAGGACTTGCCGTCCGGGCGGCACACTGCATCAAGGAATGTGAGTAGCTCGTCGAGGCGGGAGTCGGCGCGGCTCTCATAACCCAGACCCCAGTCCACCAGGAGCTCCAGTTGACCGGGCTCGGCGGCGCACAGTGGATCGGAGCCCTTCGACTCGCGTAGCCGTTCGGCCTCGTCCTGCTCCCATAGGCCCTCTTCTTCGTCGGACTGGCCCTCGCCGAAGACGTCGTCGTAGGCGTCGTCGGACAGACCGCGACCGGCGTCGGAACTGAGGTAGTTGCTCAACGTCATGCCGAACGCGAAGGGGCTGGACAGGAACCGCTTCTTCAGCAGCATCGTGACGATGTCACCACTGGGCCTGGTTCCGTTGAGCTTTGCACTCTTGGTGACGATCTGGTCGAGCAGGGCGAACATCTCCTGTTCGGAGGCGGACGGTGTGAAGGGCAAGGTGCGAACCTTGCGGTTCTTGAAGCCCTTACCCACCAGGTCGCGCTTGAGTCGACGAACGGTGACGTCCGCGAGCGCTTTCGAATCCAGCAGCGCTCCGCGAGAGAACCGCCGCGGGTCGATCATTTCCAACAAGGCTGTGAAGGACTCCGGGTGCCCGTTGTGCGGGGTGGCGCTGAGGAAAAGTCGGTGCTCACATTTGTCGGCCAGCTGACGCACCGCAACGGTCCGCTGGGTGTCCACGGCATACCCGCGGCCGCCTGCGATTGCTAGGGGGCCCGACGGGGCAACGTGATGCGCTTCGTCCACCACGAGGAGGTCGAAAGCGAAACGTATGCCCGACTTCGGGTTGCCGGCCTGTGCGTAGACATCACGAAGTAGGCGCTGCGCACGGACCTGGGGCAGCCAGGCCATGCTCACGATCACCCGCGGGAACATCAGGAACGGGTTGGCGTGCAACCCGTGAGTACGGCGGACCTGAGCCATCAGATCGCTGTTGACGATCGTGAAGTCCAGGCCAAATTTGTCACGCATCTCGTCCTGCCATTTCAACGACAGGCTCGGTGGGCACACGATCACCGCCGTTCGTGCCCGGTGGCGCAGGAGCAGCTCCTGAATGACCAGACCAGCCTCAATCGTCTTGCCCAAGCCCACGTCGTCGGCAAGCAAGAGATTCGTGCGGGGCGCGCCGAGTGCGCGCCGCAGCGGTTCAAGCTGGTACGCCTCGACGTTGACCCCCGACCAGAACGGCGCCTGATAGCGGTTCGGATCCGCGGAGGTCACCGCACCCCAACGCATGGCATCGACAAACCCCGCGAGGGTGGTCGGATCGTCGAATGACTCAGCGTAGATGCGGTCCGGTAGCCCCTGCGCGGGCGTGACGGTGTGACCGACCTCCAGCTCCCACACCACGCTCAGTTGCTCGCCGAGTCGGTCTTCGTCGAGCGATTGGAGATCCACAACGTGATTGAGCTGGGCGGTCGCGTCGTCTGCTGGGCTTCGCGGAAGGCCCTGCGCATGAACGTTGGCGACCGCCCACGTCGAACCGCGCACCTCGACGACTTGGCCATGTTCTGGTAATTGTGGACTGCCGATGGTAACCAACTCTGTCAACGATCCTCCTTGTTCGCAATCATCGGCTGGTCCCGCTCTGTTGTTACAAGTTCCAACGTTGATCGTGCCGGTTCCAGCTTTCCCTTCCCGAGTCAACTCACTCTATGTGCCGGTCAGTTGGCGGCGATCCATGGTTATAGCTGCCCTTCAGGCCTGGCGCCAGTCGGCGGTGCGCCAGGACTCGGAGCTACTTGGCGGGCTGTCGACGGCATAAAGTCGGCGCGCTGGGGCAGTAACAGCGACTCACATACCCGACGCAGTATGCAGACATCACCTGACATAAGAGTGCTTATCGGCATCCAACCAGGACGAGTTCAAACAGATGCAACTACTCATCCCACCATGCCATGACAACCGTTCCTGCAAGTGATGACGGGGTTCCGCTGAGGCGTGCTTGACGTGTCGGGATGGCGGCCGGGTGGTTGGTGTGCAGGTCCGAGGCCGTTTCTCTCATTTGATGAGAGATTCTCGCGTAGGGTCCCAGGGTGTGGACGTGGTCCCGGGGAGAATTCCCGCCTTCTTGAGTGATCAGACCGTCGGCTTGCTGCGCGCCGAGGATCGTGCCTTCGAGGCGATGCTGGACGGCTGGCGAGCGCAACAGCTGGCCCGCGGGTTGACAGTGGCGCACATCGAGGCGTCATGTCGGCTGGTCGGGCGTTTCCAGCAGCATACGAACGAATATCCCTGGACGTGGTCCCCCCACCACTTCGACGAGTTCATGGCCGACCGGCGCAGTGGACAACGTCGACTGGCGCTGTCGACATTGCGGTCGAACGCCGGGTCGATCCGGACGTTCTGTTGCTATGTGACCGAACCTCGATACGGATGGATACCGTTCTGCGAGAAGGTATTCGGTCAGATTCCGGCGCAGGTTGTCTTCGAATGGAATGCGCCCCGTCACGCGACCGACGACGCGGTCACACCCGGCCGTCGCAGCCTCACCCGAACGGAGCTGCAGCGGTTTTTCGATGTGGTGGACGACTTCGTCGACGATGAGTTCGCCAAGCGATCGAAACGGTGGCTGCCAGCACTGCGGGACTCGATTGCGTTCAAGGTGGCCTACGCCTACGGGCTCCGACGACGTGAGTTGGCGATGCTCGAGTACGTCGATTTCGGTCCCAACCCGCATGTAGCGCACTACCGCAGGTTCGGCGCCGTGCAGGTGCGGTGGGCCAAGGGTACGAGTGGTTCCGGCCCGCGTCGGCGCACCGTGCTGACGGTGCCCGAGTTCGAGTGGGTGGTGCCGTTGCTCGAATTCTGGTTGTCGCCGCAGGGCCGGGAGCGGTTCCCCACCGCGGATCGCTCCAGGCTGCTGTGGCCGTCCGAACGCGCCGACGGGTCGGGGGTGCGCAACTTCGATCGGGCGTTCCGCCACGCCCGCGACCGTGCCGGCCTGCCCGGCGAGCTCACCTTGCACGCGCTGCGCCATTCCTACGTCACGCATCTGATCGAGGCCGGCTATGACCCGTTGTTCGTCCAGCAGCAGGTCGGCCACGGGTATTCGTCGACCACCGCGCTGTATACCTCGGTGTCCACGGACTTCAAGCAGAAGACCGTGCAGCGGATTATCGCCACTCGACTCCGTGGCATCGGAACAGAGGATGGGACCGGCTCATGAGTGAGCAGCGCCGAATCGGCTACAGGTGGAATCTGCGTCAGCTCATGGCCCAACGCAATTTGTGGAAGACCACCGAGCTGATCCCCCTGCTCAAATCGCGGGGTATCAACCTATCCAACGCACAGGTCCACCGGTTGGTGACCGCGACCCCGGAACGGATCCCGGCCCGCACCTTCGCCGCCTTGTGCGACATTCTCGACTGCACACCGAACGATCTGTTCGAACCGTTCGTCGAAATGCGGGCCGCGAAGACCGCCGACGCACCCCGGAGGCCCGAAAACTTCGGTGTCACAACGGAGCCGCGGATCGCCCGGCGCATCCGCGTGATCGCCCCGGACGACGATGGTTAGACCACGCAAACCCAGCGACCCCGACGCGTGGCCGATCCCGTGCACCCGGTGTCGCGGGCATTACCCGATCGCCGCGAACTGGCCCGACGGCCCGATCTGCAACTACTGCTACCAGCAGGCCAAACGCACCCGCGGCACCTGCGGCTGCGGCCACACCGGGGTGCTCCCCGGGGTTCTCGACGGCCATCCGGTGTGTCGCCGGTGCTCCGGGATCGCTCTGAACCTCGATTGCCGGGTTTGTGGCGTCGAGGACGAACTCTACCGCGGCGGCCGCTGCCAACGCTGCGAACTCGCCAGCCTGGTCGATGACCTGCTCACCGACCCGCAATCCGGAACGATCGTCGCGGAGCTGGCACCGGTCGCAGTGGCGTTGAAGGCCATGGCGCGACCCAACAGTGGGATCACCTGGATCCGGCAACGCCACGTCACCGCGTTCCTCGAGGGTCTGTCGACCGCACCGACGATCACCCACGGCAGCCTCGATGCGCTGCCTGCCTCACGCACACGTGACTACGTTCGGGCACTGCTCGTCGAGTACGGTGTCCTGCCCCCGCGTGACGAGATCCGGATCCGATACCGACAGTGGACGACCGAAGCTCTCAACCGCGTCCACCAGCCGGCGATGCGCGAGATCATCGACCGTTATGTCCGGTGGCATGTGCTGCGCCGCATGAACCAGAGCGAGACGGTCTCACACGGTGCCTTCTTGCGCAGTAAGCAGACCGTGACCGTCGCGATCGACTTCGTCAACTGGCTCAGTAACGAAGGCCTCGGACTTGGCGACCTGCGGCAAGGCCATCTCGATCACTGGATCGCTACCGGCTCCACGACCCGGCTGATCGTCGACCGTTTTCTCGGTTGGGCCATCGCGAGCCGACTGGCCACACCGGAGTTGACCGTGCCCAAGCATCGCCGCGGCACCAGCCGACGTCTCAGCGCCGCCGAACAGGATCATGCACTACAGGTGGCGGTCCACACCGACGAACTGTCGTCCCGCGATCGTGCTCTGGCCATCCTGGTCCTCGTCTTCGCCCAACAGATCGAGAACATCGTCCAGCTCCGCTGGGACGATGTCACCATCACCGAGGAGCAGGTCACCATTCGACTCGCCGACCTCGAGATTGCGTTGCCCACACCGCTCGACCAACCGTGGCGTGATCTCACCGTCAATCCCCGTCACGACCAGACGGCCGCACATCCCCACAGCAACTGGGTATTTCGCGGTTACACTCCCGGTCGGCACCTCGATTCCGCGACTGCACGAGACCGACTCAGAAGAACCTTCAGTGCGCGTGCTGCCCGGCTCGGTACCCTCGAGCAACTCAGCAGACTCGCACCCGTGGCGATCATCGCCGAGACCCTGGGCTATCACCCGGCCACGATCGAACGGCACGCTGCTGCCTCGTCGGCCGGCTACGCCGAATACATCGCAGCTATCGACGATGCACAATCGACCTGACCATCGGTTCGCCCTGACACCCGTCCGAACCACCGCGGATCAGGAGCAGATCTCAACGGCAACTCGTCTCACTGCAATACGTCTCGTTGCCAGTACACCCCTCGCCGGCGGACCGCGCAACGTTCATGGCAGACGACACCGAACCTTCCTCAGGAGGTGAGATGGCGCCTCTCCACTACAAGCTCTCCAGCGGCGGCTCTGTTATCGAGCAGCATCGACGGACGACTCCACAGCACCCGCAACGCGATACTCCGTCCGCTCCCCCGGCGCAGCGATCCCGTCGACGATCCCTGCTGCGACGAGCCGTTCCAGCGCAGGGAGCACGACCGTCCAGTCCATGCCCAACCGGCCGGCGATCTCAACCACCGGATGCGACTCGTTTCCGAGTGCATCCACGATCGCATCCGCAAGGTGCGAGGGCACCGATGCTTCAGTGGATCCGGACTTCTCAACCGGCAATTGGAACACCGATATGCGCTCGGCGATCGCAGATTCGACGTAGTTCCCCGAAACACCACCGGACACAGCAACACTGGGAGTGATGCCACGCCGCTCCAGCTCACCCCACAGCCCCGCCATCGCCGCAAGCGGATCGAAGTAGTACTCCGATTCACGAACCCTCCAGAACCTCCATCCGGATCTCTGCAGCTCACGCTCGCGGTCGAGATCGGCACGCTGCTGATCAGAACTCGAGTACCACTGATCGCCATCGCACGCGACAGCCAGCTTCCCCGCCACACCGGTGACGACCAGGTCGATGAAGTGACCGTTCACCTCCACCTGCGGGTTCACGTGATACCCGCGAGCAGCGATGTCGAGGAACACCTCCTGCGCGAAGAGACTGCCGAACTCCTCGTGCCGCTCGTTGCGGGTGACACCGTCCGGCATCGGCGCGGCAGGCGCTTGGGACGTCGACTGCATGTATGTGAGCAGAGAATGCCGCAGGTCCGTCGGGCGCAACGTGTCGGCCGTCCGCGAATGAAACAACCACAACTGGTCCTGCGCCCGCGACGCAGCAACATTGAACCGTCGCTGGTATTCGGTCCTCGTCATCGCCGCAATGTTCTGTTCGGGCGCGACCACCATCGACAGGAAGACCACGTGCCGCTCGTCGCCCTGAAAATCCGGGGGCGTGCCGACGCGGAGCCTGCGCTCCTCCCACTGCTCCGGAGTCACCCTGTCGAGTAGTTCGTTCTGGATCGCGTCGACCTGCGACTGCCCCTGCAGAACCACCACACCGAACGTCTTCCCGGCATACGCCTCGTCGGCGAGACACTGGACGAGAGTGTCGGCGAGGGCACGTGCCTCGACGTGATTCGTCAGCGAGGAGTTCTGTCCGGTGACGGCACCATCTTCGACAAAGGTGGTGCGCAGCGGCGGCAACCTGTCGGAACCGAACTGCCGCACCGGAACCAGCGGCGCATCCGCATAGAACTGGTTACTGGACCACTCGATGATCTCCGGCATCGACCGGAAATGCTCCCGCAACCGGATGACGCTCCCGAACCGCGACCGCAGCAACGAGAACAGACTCGACCGCGGAGTAAGACTGTCGCGCATATACTTCGGGATGTCGGGCAGGTACGAGTCGAGGCGACTGAACACTCCTTCGAGTGCACCGAGAGACACTGCACTCGGCGCGCACTGGTTGTCGTCGCCCACCACGATCACCCGCGGAGCGAGCCACAACAGGAACAAGCTGCTGATGTCGGCCTGGCTCGCTTCGTCGATGATGACGACGTCGAACGAATTCTGCTCGGGCGGAATCGAAGCCAACACCTGCTGCAGCGGCATCACCCACGCCGGCACCGCACCCTGCGCGACCTGCATGGCCTCGCGGGCCGCAGCACGATAACGCTCCGCATACCTGCCGGTGCCCTTGCCGATACTCGCGACATGGTCGCGGTAGGAATGGAGGGCCTGAACCTGCTCGGCGGTCGCGCGGTCGAGACACGCGCTCCACGCCTTCTCCGCAGCGAGCTGCGTGGTGAGCCGCGCGATGTCCTTCTCGGCGGCGTCGAGATCGCGTGCGAACTGTCCGTCGTCGCGGTGCTCGTGGTAGCGCCGCACCCACTCATCTGCACGACGCCACGCCCACGCGCTCTCGATACGGGCGAGGCGGGCCGGCCATTCCGCTCTCGACGGATCCTCTGCGATGGCCTGAGCGAGCGCCGGTGCGGCGTCGGTCAATCGCGCGTGCAGGGAGACGAGGTCCAACTCTTCACGCTGTTCGCCTGCAGCACGGTCCCACGCGTCCAACGCTGCGTTGATGCCGGCGAAGTCGGCGTCGTGGAAGGCCCGTGCCAGCGCGCGTCCTTCGGGCGACGCTCCCCCGGCGATCTCGCCCCGCACATACATGCCGACGGATTCGAGCCAGGTCTTGCTTGCATCCGCAGTGCCGGTCGCGGCGATGACCCGCGCCGATTTCGCCACGGAGCGCGCTTGGTCGACGTTCGCGATCCGCGGCGCACCCGGGTTGACCTCGCGTAACGCCGACTCGACGTCTCGCACCCGAGCGATGAGACTGTCGACGATGCCGCAGTCGCGGTTGATGAACGCCAGGGTGCCGACGGCACGGCTTCTCGATTCGTCGAGTGCGATGTCGATGCCGAGATCGCGGAGGACGATCCCCACCACCCGAACCGCGTCGAGGGCACGGAGGTGCTCGGCCACGATGCGCGCCGTGTGGGCGGTGGTTGCCGCGACACCGTCGACGGTTGCGGGCTCGCCGAGCGCCTCGACCGCCGATTGCCCGTCGCTCCTGCGGAACCGGGAGAAGCCACTGCGCCAGGTATCCCCCGCATCCAGCTTGCGGGCCAGTGCGTCGTACGCCTCGAACGCGCTCCGGTCTGCCACCGGTGTTTCCACCACACTGACACCGACGACGCGATCTGCGTCTTGCGCTGCTTGAACGAGGTTTGCGAATTCAGCGGTCTTTCCCCAGAGGTGGTGGGATCGCCCCGACAGAACGTCGTCGGCCACGCGTTGGAATCGCGGGTCGAGTCGTTCCGCGTCGTGCAGGGCGCCCTGCAGTTGTTCGCAGAGGTCGCGGACCCGGGCGAGCGTCTCGAGTGACGCGCCCTCGAGTATCGCCAGCAATCCCTGAGTCTCGCTGCTCGACGCCTCTGGAGGTGCCTGCGCGACCGCGTTGCACGCGTACTGCACCTCCCGCTGGGAAGGAAGAGACAGTTCGGGGAAGACCTGGTGTCGGCGCCGCGCGCGCTCGACGCTCGACCGCTGGTGAAGCGAATGGAGGGTGACGAGTTCCTCGACGGTCAGCGGGGGCGTGGCGGTGAGGAGCGGCGCGGGCAACCACTCGTGTCGGGTTTCCTGTGCACGGACCTGCCGGACGATCGACGCTGCCGTCCCCTCATAACCGGTGACGACCTCGGGGTGGACAGCCGCCTCCTCCGCGCGGGTTTGCCGGATCTGTTCCATCAGCGTCGCCCGGCGGTTCAGCGCGTCGTTTCGTTGCGCTACGAGGTCGTCAATGCACTCGGCTGCACGCCGTTCATTGAATTGTGCTTTGCGGGTGGCGATCTCGTCGACGCTGCGGGTGAGTTCCGCGGACCCTCCGCGCGCCACGTCGGTCACCGACACGCACAAGTCCTGTAGTTCGGGCGGAAGCTTGTCGCGGAGGACACGCAGCGCCTGCGCCTTCTCACTCGTGACCAAGACGCGCTGGCCACGCGCAAGCAGGGCAGACACGAGGTTGGCGATGGTGTGGGTCTTGCCGGTACCCGGCGGGCCTTCGACCACGACGCCGCTGTCGCCGGTGAGCCGGTCGATGATGTCGCGCTGCTCCCCGTTCACGGGCAGCGGGAACAGCGGATCGTCGGTAATCAGAGCTGACGGCGTGCCGATGTGGTCGAGCCATGCGACGCGGGCGGCCGGTTCGATCGCGTCGACGAGCTGGGCCAGCCCGAGCGGCACCGGCTTCGACTCGTCTGCGACAGCGTCGATCATTCGGTTGTAGTACTCGACGAGGGCATAGGCGCCGCGTTTACGGAGCACCAGAGTCGGCGGCGGCGTCAGGAACGCGTGCGGCGACGATGCTTCGCCCTTGTGGCCGACGACGTCGACGCGCACGGTGAGGGCGCGGTCGGCCCATTCCTTGAGGAATCCCCCGGGCTGCGGGGCCGACGGGCGTAGCGACCTGAGTGACGAGGGATTCGCGCAGAGCGCGGGTGCTGGAGTGGTCGAACACCTTCAGCCCGGTGAGGATCTGGCTGTGTTCGAGCGACGGACGGGCCTCGGGATCCAACCGGACCAGCAGGTAGCCGGACTGCCTGTCGCGCTCGATGAGAGTGAACTGCGTGATCAGGTGCGTGTGCACCTTCTCCCCCGCCACATTTTTGGAGAGGTGCAGCAGTCCCGACGCGAGGACAGCTCAAGCGATTCCGGCTGGGCTTCGAGCTCAAGCATCGCGCGCTGCAAGTACGTATAGAGCTGTGACGCGGGTCGTCGTTCGCGGTCGACGGCCGCCCACACCCGCCATTCTCCGAACCAGGTGTCGAAGCCGTCCAAGCACCTTCAGGAGCCTGCGGGTCGAGTGTAGGTTCGAGAAGGGTGAGCAGGGGTTGCACGCGATCCCTCAGTTCAGGATCGTTCTCCCTCGACTCCACGCCCACCCGTCCCACTCGCGGGGCAAATCAATTGCCGTTCAGACCGTGCCTGCGTGTGTCGAGGGCGATCTTGAAGTGGCGCTCTGCTGCGTCGATCTCGCGGGTGGGAGTCGCAGGGTCGAACACGCGCAGCAAGGAGAATCTGAAGCTCGCTGGGCTGACGTTGCGAAGTTCGACGTTGCCGCCGTGGCCGTTGGTCGCGTAGGCGTTCCAGCGCTGACGGATGCTCTCCGCGCCGTCGGCCTTGCCCACATACTGGCGTCCATCGCGGGTGTCGGTGATCAGGTAGACGCCGGCCACCGATGCCAGCGCGGTGCGCCACGAGGCATAGCGATGCTCGCGCATCACGGCCTGAAGCCGGGCATAGTCCAAGACGAGCTGGTCAAATCCGGGGAACGGAATCGGCTCAGCGTCGGCGATCTCCACGACCGGATAGGCGGCTGCCGTTGTGGCGTTGATCCGCCAAGCACGCGGTGACCTCCACCCGATCACCAATCGGTTTCTGAGGTCGGCAAGCTGTCCGGAAGGAGCGAGGTCGAAGGTGCGCAGCTTTCCGTCGTTCGACGTCTCGCCGTTGTTCTCCAGCACCGACCACAGCCTGGCCCTGTCGCCGCCTTCCTTGATGAAGATGAGCCAGATCCGCGGCGGAACGATCGGGAACACGCGAGGTTTCGCGGACTGCTGGCTCGTGTACTTCAAGATCTCCGTGTCGGTGGAATCCGCGTGGATGCCCTGCAGACCGCTGTCGATGTGCTCGCGCACGTAAGCGTGGCGGAGGACATGAGCCTCAGCCGGATCGATGCCGGCGCTGTGCATGATCGGACCGAACGTAAGCGACATCGGCGCATCACCCCTTCTCTGGTCACGTAGGGCACAGTAGGCATTCTCTGCGACATCTGCGGGCAATTCGCTCAGCGCCGGTTTTTCCCGATTTGCTCCACCACCCGGTTGATCGGCTCGACATTCGGTGCGTAAATGTGCGTGGCTCGGGCAGACCGCACCACTGGGTCCTGCGTCGCAGGAGCGTCCCGAGGATTGCGCATCAGAGGATGCATCCATGGAGTGATTCCTAGTCAGGATCTACCGGCCTGGCGGTTCCCTCCCTGTGAGCCCCTTCCGATAATCTCACTGCTGCGGCCCGACGGACTTCCGCTGCGATGAGCAGCCACGGACATGCCCCCACCCGCACGACTGGATTCGTGCTGCCTTGGGGACCTGACTGTGACACTGCTTCGTACTTCTGCTCGCCGGATTGTCGATCTCGAACGCCCAGATTCTCTGGCAGAGCAGTTGTTGGAGCAGATGATATTTCATACCGGCCGACGCCCGAGCGAGGCCGAGCAGAAATCCTGGAGCCGAAGCCTCCCGATCCTCGCACAGGATCTTGTCGATGCAGGCCTCGGCGAGGTCGAGATGCTGCTCGAGTACCACCTACCGCTAACCTCCCAGCGTGCCGACGTCGTACTTGCTGGCATGCATCCTGCGACCGGCGCTGTCTCGTACGTTGTCGTGGAACTGAAGCAGTGGTCCGCCGCGCGGCGTTTCGAGGACAACCCGGAACTCGTCGAGGTGCCGGGAATGCCGGGCGGCCCGAAACTCCATCCCGTCGCTCAGGTGAAGGGGTACTGCGACTATCTGGGTGATTTCGCCCGAGCAGTCGCGGATCAGCCCGATGCACTGGCTGGCATCGCGTACCTGCACAACGCCACAGACCCGTCGGCCGTGGCTGACCTGCGGAACTACCCGACAGGAATGACCGGTCGTCTGTTCACTGCCACCGACCGTGGCGACATGGTCGACTTCCTCCGAACACGACTTGCTCCAAGCACCGGACATACCGCTGGCGACACGCTCATGAAGACAGCGGTGGCGCCGTCACAGCAGCTACTGAAGGTCGCCGCCGCCGAAGTTCGGGACCGGCCGCAATTCCACCTGCTCGGCGATCAGCAATTGGCGGTCGACCTGGTTCTGCACGAAGTCGAGACGTCGCGCGCGGCGGATCGGAAACGTGTCGGCATCATCACTGGTGGTCCGGGTAGCGGTAAGAGTGTGATCGCACTGTCGCTACTCGGCGAACTGGCTCGCCGCGGACGCACCGTGCTGCATGCGACAGGCTCACGTTCCTTCACGCAGACCCTGCGCAAGGTCGCTGGTGCGCGGGCACCGCGCGTGCAGAAGATGTTCAAGTGCTTCAATCAGTTCATGTCGGCCGAACGGAACGGTCTCGACGTGCTCATCCTCGACGAGGCACACCGCATCCGTGAAACATCCGTCGATCGGTACACCCGCGCCGAACTCCGGACGGAACGGCCGCAGATCGACGAACTCATCGCAGCTGCACGAGTCCCGGTCTTCTTGCTCGATGAACATCAGGTAGTGCGACCAGGCGAACTGGGATCGCTCGAACAGATCGAGCGGTACGCCGCGACACTTGGCCTGGAAACCCATCACGTGCACCTCGGGGAGCAGTTCCGCTGTGGAGGTAGCGAGGAGTACGTGATGTGGACCAAACGTCTCCTCGGGCTTGTTGAGGGCGGCCCCGTGCGATGGGCCGGCGACCCGCAGTTCACTGTCCGCGTCGCAGATTCTCCTGAGGAACTCGAGTTCCTGCTCGACCAGCAGCGTGAACGCGGATACTCGGCCCGCATGACCGCTGGGTACTGCTGGCCGTGGAGCAATCCCGACAAGGATGGTCGTCTCGTCCCGGACGTTCAGATTGACGGGTGGGCACGACCATGGAACAGCAAGAGTGATCGCCGCACCGGTGATGCACCTCCGACAGCACTGTGGGCAACCGAGGACGGAGGGTTCGGCCAAGTCGGCTGCGTATACACCGCGCAGGGATTCGAATACGACTGGAACGGTGTGATCATCGGACCCGATCTGCTGTGGCGAGATGGCGGTTTCGTGACGGTGCGTAGTGCCAATCGCGACCCAGACTTCAGGAACACCAAGAAGATCGGCGATGTCCGCTTCGACCGGCTGGTCCGCAACGTCTACAAAGTGCTACTGACCCGCGGAATGATCGGCACGGTCATCTACTCCACAGACGCAGAGACGCGGGAGGCATTGCGTGAACTGATCGCCGAGTAAGCCACTACCACAAACAAGCTTCGAGCACGGCCCGACGGGCTTCCGATCCAGGACATGCCCCTACCCGATGCGAACCCTGAACAGGCGCATGGGAATTGACCAGTTGGATCGTCAAAATCGGTCAGGCAACTCCACAGCATTGGGATCTTGCGAGAGATGACGGATTCTGGGATGTGCGACATCCCGGATTCTTCAGCCGTATCGAGCCAGGAGACGAAATCTACTTCTGGCTCGCCAAGACGGGATTGCTTTCACGAGTACGCTCAACGACAAGTCTCTACGCGTTGGACCCGACCTCAGCACTTGCCCACTGGGTCGATGCACATGACGGTGAATATACTCGTCGATTCGAGTTCGAAACGATCAGTGAGAGCCTCGTCAAGCCAACGACCTGGAAAGAGATCCAACAACGACACGGGCGAAATTACGCAGCGCAGGCGCCTGCCAATGAGATCGCCGATTCCGAGGCCGAGGCCCAGCTTCGATCGTTGTTCTCCGTTCAAAGCGACTCTGCATTCGACGACCTCTCCAACTTCGAGGAAGGGGAACACAATGCCCCCACAAACTACGAGAAGGGTGAAGACTTACGTACACGCGCGCATCGAGAAATCACCGTGCGCCGAGGCCAGAAGAAGTTCCGCAAAGCGCTCTTCGCCGCCTACAGAAACCGCTGCGCGGTTACTGGATCTTCTGTCTACTTTGTTCTCGAAGCAGCGCATATCGACCGATACTTCGGCGATCACAGCAATCACGTCACCAACGGCCTCCTTCTGCGCGCTGACCTCCACACACTGTTCGACCTCCAGATGTGGACTGTCAGTGACGAACTGACCGTCAAGGTGGCGCCCTGGCTGAAAGCCAGCGAGTATGGCAGATACGATGGAGCCTCGCTCGAACTACCCAAGAATCCGATGCACCCCCCGGATCCAGATGCTCTTGCCCGCCACCGGAAATCGTGTAACTGGACAACCGAGGCCCGCTAGTTCTTATCGCGCGACGCGGTCAGCGCACAGCCACAACGTGGCGACAAGATCCTGTTCGAGTCGAACCTGGGCATCCCGGTTCGTCGAGGTCCGCAGAACTGGTCAGCGAGAGCTACGGCGTTTTTCTTCCTCGACCGCCGACTCCACAGGGTTCACAATCGTGCGCACTTCCGACTCCGGGGTTTCGGTGTGGGATTCGACCGTGTAGAACCGCACTTCATGCCCATCAGGATCGTGGAGGAGAGGAAGTATCCAGCCGATGGAGGCGAAATGCACCCCACCGTGTTGGTCACCGAGTTGATCGAGATGTTCTGCCAGCGCTTCGAGTGCCTCGCGGTCGGGCACCCCAATTGAGAAGTAGTCGAATCCCGCTGCTGCCGCTGCTTTCTCTGGATCAAGACGAAACGCCATCATCGGTCCGCCCACCGGATGCCGCATCCCAACTCCGACGAGTCGATCCTCCTCATGGAACTCGACCGCCACCTCGTAGCCAAGCCGCGTCCGATACCACTCGACCGTTCGCGAAAGATCCGAGACGGGCAACTTCAGGTGGTGAACGCCAGCGAGTGTCGGAATCATTACCAGCTCCTTCGTGACATTGACGTCCAGAATCCTCCCTACGAGAAACCTCGTCAAGGAACACTCATCGCGGAGTGGCAATGGAAGACGAGTCCGCGGAGTGGCGGCTGTTGAATCAGACGCGCAATCGCTTTGCTGTCAACGAATCCTGCTGATTTACAGACACTTTCAGACCGAGTGCCCGTAACTCGTCGATCTACGGCTCGTAGAGTCGGCGACGGCTGCGTTCGGACTCCTCCTCGGGCGAGTCCTCATCATCCGGAGCAGGCTCAGAACCGAGCGCCTCAATGATCACGTTTTCGAGGCGCGGCTCCGATATAGCCACGGGCGAGTCGGCGGATTCAGCAGGCTCAACAGCCGGCACCTTGACCACCGGAATCGCCACGGTGATCGCAGATTCAGGAGTCGGCACCGATACCACCTCGGGCACTGACTCAACCGACGCGGCGTCCGCCGGCTCTTCCACATAAGCAATACCATCGACCGTCAGCGGCTCGTCGTCCACCAACTCCGCAGAAACCTAACCCTCAGCGACCGCAGCTCCGGCATCCTCGCTGTTGGGCGTAATGCCGCGCAGCTGGAGCTCGTCCCACAGTTCCGCCATCGCCGCCACGGAGTCGAGGTAGTACTCCGATTCCCGCACCCGCCAGAATCTCCACCCGCTCCGCTGTAGTTCGCGTTCGCGTTCGATATCGGCGCGCTGCCGGTCCGGACTCGTGTGCCACTGATCGCCATCGCACGCGACCGCCAGCTTGCCTCCTGCACCTGTCACCACGAGGTCGATGAAATAACCGTTCACGTCGACTCTCGGATTCACGTGGTACCCGCGCGAGACGATGTCGAGGAACACGCCCTGCTCGAAGAGACTGCCGAACGCCTCGTGCCGCTCGCTTCGAGTCACGCCCGTCGGCATCGGCTCGGCAGGTGCCGGCGACACCGACTGCATGTATGTGAGCAGGGAGTGTCGCAGGTCCGTCGGCCGCAGTGTGTCGGCCGTGCGCGAATGGAACAACCACAATTGATCCTGCGCCCGCGACGCAGCAACATTGAACCGTCGCTGGTATTCCGTCCTGGTCATCGCCGCAATGTTCTGCTCGGGCGCGACGACCATCGACAGGAACATCACGTGCCGTTCGTCGCCCTGGAAATCCGGCGGTGTGCCCACGCGGAGCCTGCGCTGCTCCCACTGCTCCGGGGTGAGCCGCTCCAGCAGTTCGTTCTGGATGACGTCGACCTGTGACTGCCCCTGCAGCACCACCACGCCGAAGGTCTTCCCGTCGTAGGCCTGGTCGTTGAGGCATTGCACGAGTGTGTCGACGAGCGCGTAGGCTTCGGCGCGGTTCGTCAACGACGAATTCTGCCCTGCGACAGCACCATTCTCAACGAGAGTGGTGCACAGCGGCGGCAGTCTGTCGGCCCCGTACTGCCGCAACGGAACCAACGGGTCGTCCGCGTAGAACTGTTCGCTCGACCACGCGATGATCTCCGGCATCGACCGGAAATGCTCCCGCAATCGGACGATGCTCCCGAACCGCGACCGCAGCAACGAAAACATGCTCGATCGCGGAGTGAAACTGTCGCGCAGATACTTCGGGATGTCGGGCAGGTACGAATCGAGACGACTGAACACCCCGTCGAGCGCACCCAGCGACACCCCGCTGGGCGCGCACTGTTTGTCGTCGCCGACGACGATCACACGCGGAGCCAGCCACAGCAAGAACAGGCTGCTGATGTCGGCCTGGCTCGCTTCGTCGACGATGACGACGTCGAACGAATTCTGTTCGGGCGGAACCGAAGACAACACCTGCTGCAACGGCATCACCCATGCGGGCACCGCACCTTGCGCGACCTGCATGGCTTCTCTCGCCGCAGCCCGGTAGCGCTCGGCGTATCTGCCGGTGCCCTTACCGATGCTCGCGACATGGTCGCGGTACGAGTGGAGGGCCTGGACCTGCTCGGCGGTGGTGCGATCGAGACACGCGCTCCACGCCTTCACCGCGAGGAGCTGCGTCGTCGCACGCGCGATGTCTTGCTCGGCTGCGTCGAGGTCGCGTTCGAATTGCCCGTCGTCGCTGTGCTCGTGGAACTTTTTTGCCCACTGATCTGCACGACGCCACGCCCACGCATCCTCGATGTCCGCGAGACGGACAGGCCAGCCCAGACTCAACGGATTCTCAGCGATGGCCTGCGCGAGCGCCGGTGCGGCGGTGGTCAGCTTCGCATGCAGCGAGACGAGCTCGAGCTCTTCGCGCTGTTCACCGACTGCGCGATCCCATGCGTCCAACGCCGCATTGATGCCTTCGAAGTCTGCGTCGTGGAAGGCCCGTGCCAGTGCGCGTCCTTCTGGTGAGGCTCCCCCTGCGGTCTTGCCCCGCACGTCCATGCCGATGGATTCGAGCCAGGTCTTGCTTGCTTCCGCAGTGCCTGCTGCAGCGATCACTCGCGCAGACTCCGCAACCGACCGGGCTTGTTCGATACTCGTGATCCGCGGCGCACCGGGGTGGATCTGGCGCATTTCCGTTTCGACGGCCCCGACGCGGGAGACGAGGTTGTCGACGATGCCGCGGTCGCGGTCGATGAACGCCAAGGTGCCGACAGCGCGGCTGCGCGACTCGTCGAGCGCAACATCGATACCGAGATCGCGGAGGACGATCCCCGCCACCCGAATCGCTTCGAGCGCGCGCAAGTGTTCCGCAACGATGCGTGCCGTGTGTGCGGTGGTGGCCGCGACACCGTCGACGGTGGCGACCTCACCGAGCGCCTCGACGGCGGATTGCTCGTCGCTCCTGCGGAAGCGCGTGAAGCCGCTACGCCATGTGTCACCGGCTTCGAGCTTGCGGGCCAGCGCGTCATACGCCTCCAGCGCGAGCGGTCCTGTCACCGGCGTCTCGACCGAGCTGGCGCCGACGGCGCGGTCGGCGGCCTGCGCGGACTGCACGAGCTCTGCGAGTTCAGCGGTCTTTCCCCACAGGTGCTGTGCCTTCCCGGACAGGACGTCGTCGGTCACGCGTTGAATTCGCGCATCGAGCCGATCTGCGTCTTCCAGGGCGCCCTGTAGTTGTTCGCACAGGTCTCGGATGCGAGCGAGTGCGTCGAGGGGCGCACCCTCGAGTATTCGCAGCACCTCCTGCAGTGAATTGCTCCCGATGTCCTTCGGCGCTTGCGCGACTGCAGCGCACGCGTACTGCACCTCCCTCTGGGTGGGGAGGGCCAGGTCGGGGAAGAGCTGGTGCCTGCGCCGTGCACGCTCGACACTCGACCGCTGGTGAAGTCCGTGAAGGGTGACGACCTCCTCGACGGTCAGCGGTGGAGCGTCGGCGAGAAGAGGCGCGGGCAGCCACTCGTATTTCGATTCCTGCGCGCGGACCCGACGGACGATCGACGCGGCTGTGCCCTCGTAGCCGGCGGCGACGGCGGGTTGCACGACCGTCTCCTCCGCTCTGACCTGCCGCACCTGTTCCATCAACATCGCCCGGCGGCTCAGCGCCTCATCGCGTTGCGCCGTCAGTTCATCGATGCGTTCTTGTGCACGCCGCGCGTTGAATTGCGCTTTGCGCGTGGCGATCTCACTGACGCTGCGGGTGAGCTCCGCAGAACCGCCCTGCACCGGGTCGGTCACCGATACGCACAGCTCCTGCAGTTCGGGCGGAAGCTTGTCGCGGAGCACGCGCAGCGCCTGGGCCTTCTCACTGGTGACCAGCACCCGCTGGCCGCGAGCGAGCAGCGCGGAGACGATATTGGCGATGGTGTGGGTCTTGCCGGTACCCGGCGGCCCTTCGACCACGACGCCACTGTCGCCGGTGAGGCGATCGACGATGTCGCGCTGCTCTTCGTTCGCGGGCAGCGGGAACATCGGGTCGCCGGTGAACAGCGCCGGTGGCCTGCCGATGTGGTCGAGCCAGGCCACACGCTCTTCCGGTTCGATCGCCTCGACGAGTTGCGCCAGACCGAGCGGCACCGGCTTCGACTCATCGGCGACGGCCTCGGCCATACGGTTGTAGTACTCGATGAGCGCTGAGGCGCCGTGCTTGCGCAGCACCAGCGAGGGTGACGGTGTGAGAAATATGTCGGGCGACGAAGCGTCCTCGGCATGGTCTACGACGTCGACGGGCACGACGAGCGCGCGGTCGGCCCAGCCTTTGAGAAAACCGCGAGCCGCGGGATCCACGGGCGACGCAACCTGGGTTGCAAGGGATTCGTGGAGGTCGCGGGTGCCGGACGGGTCGAACACCTCCAGCCCGGTGAGGAGCTGAGTGTCTTCGAGCGACGGGCCGAGGTCGGGATTCAACCGCACCAGCAGGTCGCCGGTTGCCGAGTGACGTTCGACGAAGGTGGACTGCGTGATCAGGTGCGTGCGCACCTGCTCCCCCGCGACCTCGGCCGACAGATGCAGCAGCCCCGACGCGAGGACGAGCTCGAGCGATTCGGGTTGAGATTCGAGGTCAAGCATCGCGCGCTGGAGGAAGGTGTAGAGGTGCGAGGCGGGGCGACGCTCACGGTCGACGGCCGCCCACACTCGCCATTCGGTGAGCCAGCTGTCGAAACGTTCGACGGCGTCGGTGGCGGTCGGGTCGAGAGTGGGTTCGACGGCGGAGTCGTCGATGGCTCCCTGCACATACCTCGCGACCGACGCGGGAGGTTGCGGCGGGTCTTCGAGCTGAACACGTCGTGCGCGGAGGACGACGTCGCCTGCTGCGGCAGCGGCACTCAGTCCGATGTCGAGGTTGCCTTCCTCGAGGGACATCACGGCGCGGTGTTTGCCGAGCACTCGGACGGGAGTGCTGCGCGCTTTGACGAGCTCGGACAGGAAGGTGAGCAGGCGTTGTACTCGATCCCTCAGTTCAGGATCGTTGTCCCTCGACTCCACACCCACTCCCCTCACTCTGCGGACACCACTTCCGCCCGTCGGCGGCGCGGGCACGACCAACCTTAAGAACTCTCCCCGACATGTTCATGCCCACCCCCGCTTCGCGACAGCAGGCGCCCCGCGGATCGCTCACCGCGACGCCTGTTTGGACCCCTACCCTTCGGGTACCGCGTGGTCATGGCAACGGACAGAATCGGGCAACCCTGGGGTACCCGTACCCCGTACGGTCCCGGCGAGCGCTGGCCCACCCGCGTCGATATGCACCTCGCAGAGGGAGTGAGCGAAGACGAGGTCGATACGTGGGCCCAGACCGCGACGATCCTGCATTCGAACGGCGACGGGCTGGATCTCGCCGTCAAGGACGGCCGCATCGTCGGAGTGCGCGGCCGCGCTGTGGATCGCGTCAACCACGGCCGCGTCGACCCGAAGGATCTCTACGGATGGCAGGCGAACCACTCGCCCGACCGACTGACGGCCCCGTTGATCCGGCGCAATGGCGAGCTGGTGGAAACCGACTGGGACACGGCGATGGAGGCCGTCGCCGGCCGTACGAAAGAGTTGCTCGCCGAACGTGGGCCGAGCTCGGTCGGTTTCTACACGACGGGACAGTTGTTTCTCGAGGAGTACTACACGCTCGCGCTGATCGGGCACGGCGGCATCGGCACCAACCACATGGATGGCAACACCCGCCTGTGCACTGCGACTGCCGCGGCTGCGCTGAAGGAGTCGTTCGGGTGCGACGGCCAGCCCGGTTCCTACACCGATATCGACCACGCGGATGTCATCGCCCTATATGGGCACAACATGGCCGAAACCCAGACGGTGCTCTGGATGCGCATCCTCGATCGGCTGGCCGGACCGAATCCGCCTGCGATCATCTGCGTCGACCCGCGGGAAACTCCGGTCGCGCGTGCCGCGACAGTACATCTGGCGCCACGCCCGGGCACCAACGTCATGTTGATGAACGGTCTGCTGCACGAGATCGTCCGCAACGACTGGATCGACCGCGACTACCTCGACCAGCACACCGTCGGCTTCGATGAGCTGAAGAAACAGCTCGAGAACTATCCGGTCGAAGAAGCCGCGCAGGTGTGCGATGTGCCGGTCGAGGATCTTCGCGCCGCTGCGCGCCTGATCGGCACGTCCGAGCGGTTGATGTCGACGGTATTGCAGGGTTTCTACCAGTCGCATCAGGCAACTGCGGCGTCGGTTCAGGTCAACAACATTCACCTGCTGCGCGGAATGCTGGGGAAGCCGGGGTGCGGCGTGTTGCAGATGAACGGGCAGCCCACCGCCGAGAACACCCGTGAGTGCGGTGCCGACGGGGATCTGCCCGCGTTCCGGAACTGGTCCAACGATGCGCACGTGGAAGAACTGGCACGGGTGTGGAACATCGATCCGATGCGGATACCGCACTACACAGCGCCGACCCATCTGATGCAGATGATGCGCTACGTCGAGGACGGCTCCATCCGCTTCCTCTACGTCAACGGCACCAACCCGGCCGTCTCACTCCCGGAGCTGACCCGAATCCGGAGCCTGCTCACCCAGAATCGGTTGTTTCTGGTGGTGCAGGACATCTTCATGTCCGAGACGGCCCAACTCGCCGACGTGGTGCTCCCTGCCGCCACCTGGGGGGAGAAGACCGGCACGTTCACCAACACCGATCGCACCGTGCATCTGTCGGAGAAGGCGGTGGAGCCGCCGGGGCAGGCCCGCCCGGATCTGGAGATCTTCCTCGACTACGCCCGCCGGCTGGATCTCCGCGACAAGGACGGTGAACCGCTGATCAAATGGTCCACACCCGAAGGCGCCTTCGAGGGGTGGAAGCAGTGCTCTGCCGGACGTCCCTGCGACTACACCGGTATCACCTACGACAGGCTGCGCGGCGGCAGCGGTATCCAGTGGCCGTGCAACGACGAGCATCCCGACGGCACCGAACGCCTCTACGCCGACGGCGCGTTCTGGAGTTCGCCCGAATACTGCGAGAGTTATGGCCGCGACATGGTGACGGGTGCGCCGCTCGAGCCGACCGAGTACAAGGCGATGAATCCGTTCGGGAAGGCGATCATCAAGGCCGGCGAGTATCTGCCGTCACACGAGCCCGTCTCTGACGACTTCCCGTATTTCCTCACCACCGGACGCACTCTCTATCACTTCCACACGCGCACCAAGACCGGGCGGGCGCCCCAGTTGCAGAATGCCGCTCCGGAAGTGTGGGTGGAGATGTCGGATTCGGATGCGGGCAGGCACGGCTGGTCCGAAGGAGACCTGCTGCGTGTCACCACCGCCCGCGGGCACGTCGAAGCGAAGCTGCGAGTCTGCAACATTCGTCCCGGGGTGTTGTTCCTCCCCTTCCACTACGGCTATTGGGACACCCCGTCCGGGCACGAGCCTCCGGATTCCGGCGGTAGGGCGGCGAACGAATTGACCGTCACCGACTGGGATCCCGCCTCGAAGCAACCGTTGTTCAAGACCGGCGCCGCCAAGGTCGAACGGATCCGCAGTGGAGACGGCTCGGCGTCCTCAGCCCCCACCACCACCGCATCGAAGCCGACGACCGTCGGGGTTCCGGCCACCAGCGGTGGCGCGGACGCAGCGTCGTCGGAGACGTTCGTCGACGCGCGGGAAGGCACATCATGAACAAGGTCGGGCTGGCTATCCGGGAATTGCATCGCTCCGAAAGCGATCTCGCCGACCAGCTGATGCAGATCTCGGATCGCCACAAGGTGGACCACGAGATCTTCTACGTCGCCCGCGACATCGCCCGCTGGTCTGCGCAGCACGTCGATGAGCTTGCTCGGGTCGGGAAGGATTACGGTCTCGACCTCGACGCCGACGGCAAGCATGATCACCGGATAGTTGCCACTCTGCGGCAGAAAGGAAGCGAACTCATGGGGCGGCATCATGCTCCGTCGCTGTTGCTTCTGCGAGACCTACGCGAGGTCCACCGCATGGCGGCCGGTGTCTCTCTGGACTGGGAAATCCTGGCTCAGACCGCGCAGGCCATGGCCGACCGCGAACTGCTCTCTACCGCGAAGCGCTGTCATCCACAGACACTGCGGCAACTGCATTGGGCCAACGCCAAGCTCAAGGAAATCTCGGCACAGGCCCTCGTCACCGATTGACCACTCGGGTTGCAGCAGGTTCGAGAGGGTATTTCATCATGGTGAACAAGTTCCTTCGTATCTATCTCAATGATCAACTTGCCCTGGGTCTGACTTGGCGAGAGCTCGCCAGGCGGGCGCAGCGCAGTAACCGTGGCACCGATCTCGGCGAGTCGCTGGCCGACGTCTCGACAGCAATTGCCGAGGATGTCGACACTTTCCGTACGGTGATGAGGCGTGTGGGCGCTCGGGAGAATCCGGTCAAGAGCGGCCTGGTGATTGTCGGCGAGCGCGTGGGACGGTTGAAACTCAACGGTCGGCTTCGCGGCTATTCGCCGCTGAGCCGGTTCGTGGAGCTCGAGTTCCTGGTGATGGGTATCGAGGGCAAGAAACAGCTGTGGACCACATTGCGTGATCTCGCAGAACTCGATTCCCGTCTGCCGGAGATCGACTTCGACGAGCTGATCGCCCGCGCCGAGCGCCAACGCACTGTGCTCGAGCCGTTTCGCGCACGCACCGGACGCGAGGCGTTCGGTGCTGCCCCCGCCGGTGGAGCCCTACCGCCACAGAAGTAGTGACCGACTCATTTCTCCCACGGACGCAATGGTTGCGAGACCGCAATCGACTGCGGAAAGATGCGGGATATGAACGCCACGCAGCGTCCACGATCCGGCCGAGGAAAAGATTTCCCGGCGCAGGTGGATGCGGTGCTGTGGGCGTCGCGTGCGCTGGTGGGGATCGCGGCGGCATCGGTGGCCGAGGTGGAAGACGTGGTGTCGGTGCCGCACTTGCGGATTCTGGTGATGGTCGACACTTGGGGACCGCTGAATCTGGCGGCGGTCGCGCAGGCGCTGGAAGTCAATCCGTCAAATGCCAGTCGCGCGGTCGACCGGCTCATCAAGGCAGGCTTGATGGATAGGCGAGATGCACCGGAGGATCGGCGCAACCTGAACCTGACATTGACCGCTGAGGGAAAAGCATTGGTCGAGAAGGTCAGCGCGCATCGACGCGACTCGATCTCAGCGGTTCTGGAGCGGATGACCCCCGAAGACCGCGACTCCCTCACCGTCGCGCTACGCCGCTTCGCAGCCGCTGCGGGTGAGCCGCTCGACGGAGACGTGCTCACTCTGCTGTGGCCACCGAACCGCTGATCTCGCGTCTCCTCTGTTCGGGTGCAGGATCACCGCCGGTTTCGTCCGGCGAACACGGCGACGGCGCCTGCCGCAGCGGCCAGACTCGCCGCGACACCGAGGGCGCCGTGATGCTGCGACGCCCACAGTTGTGCGCTGCGGTCACGAGATCGATCATCGAAGATGCCGTGCGCACCGAAGTCGCGGCCGCCCGCACCGTCGGCAGGCGTGAAGAGATTCTCCGGCTGATCAGGATCGCGTGGGGTGTCGGTCTGCTGAGAGGCGTACCCCGTGCGAGCGAGATACCTGTCCAACACACCGGGCGCAATCGCATTGGCAGCGAGGGTGCCCGCAGTACTGGCACCCACCCAGTACTCGCGGCGACGCGGATGATCAGCGGCGTAGAGAACTGCGCGCGCCGCGACCTCGGGTTGGAAGATCGGCGGCACAGGCTGTGCGTGGTGCGGCAACCGCGACCGCACCCAGGAGAACTGCGGGGTGTTGACCGCGGGCATCTGCACCATCGTCACCCGGACACCGCTGCGCTCGTGCAGCAGTTCGCAGCGTAGTGCTTCGTTGAACCCCTGAATGGCGTGTTTGGAACCGCAGTACGCGCTCTGCAGCGGGATACCGCGATAGGCCAGCGCCGAGCCGACCTGCACGATCACACCGCGATTGCGGGATTTCATCCGCCGCAGTGCCGACAGGGTGGCGTAGACGTAGCCGAGGTAGCTCACCTCGGTTACGCGCCGGAACTCGGCGGGGCTTATCTCGCTGACGGGAGCGAAGACTGAGGTGAAAGCCACGTTCACCCAGATGTCGATGGGTCCCAGCGTCTGCTCGGCTTCTGCGGCAGCGACCTCCACCTGGTCGGGGTCGGCAACGTCGGTGGGGATCGCGAGAGCACGGCCTCCAACAGCCTCGACGTCGTGGACCGCGCCCGCGAGCCCCGCTTCCCCGCGGGCGAGCAGCGCCACCTTGGCCCGGCGAGCGCCGTAAGCGCGGGCGACGGCGCGGCCGATCCCGCCCGACGCGCCGGTGACCACGACAACCTGTTCCGAATGCGGTGCATTCATCTCGGCCTCCTTGTCACGAGCGAAGTTGGGACTGTGAGTTGCTTTGGCGTAGAACGTGAGCGATCACGCTATGGCGAGGCGGTGGGCCGATTCGAGCAAGAGTGCATGAACGAACGCTTGCGGTAGATTGCCGCGCAACTGCCGTTCGACGATGTCGAACTCTTCGGTGAACAGGGCCGGCGAACCGCACGCGGCGCGGTTGCGTTCGAACCAGCGCGCTGCCGCGACATGGTGGCCCTGCTGATGTTCGGCCAGCGCCATGACGAAACCGCACAGCAGGAACGCGCCCTCGGCGTCGGCGAGGGGCTTGCCCTGATGCTGGAACCGGTATACGTATCCTTCGCGGCCGAGATCGGCGCGCACGGCATCCAACGTGAGCCGGGTGCGGGGGTCGTCGGCTGCAACACCACCGCGGATCGCAGGTAGAAGCAGCGCTGCGTCCACGCGGTCGTCGCCGGGAGCGCGCTGCCAGCGCCCGCTCGGGTGCAGCGACCGGGCATCGGTGTCGGCGACGAGAGCGTCGGCGAGGGCATCCCAGCGAACAGAGTGCGCGGCCGGAGCGGCCGCACTGATGGCGCGCAGACCGGCGGCGCAGGTCAAACGCGAATGCGCCCACTCCGCGTTGTCGAGCTCCCAGATGCCGGCGTCGGGTTCGTTCCAGCGTTGTTCGATGGTTTCGGTCGCGATCTCGACGGCCTTCCAGTGCTCACTGCCGAGGTGGTCGACGCGGTCGGCGGCGGCGAAGAGAAGCAGAGCTTCGCCGAACGAGTCGAGTTGGAATTGCTTGTTGACCCAGTTCCCCAGGCGCGCGTCTGCGCCGGGATATCCGGGAAGGTCGAGGGTGGATTCGTCGGGCACTCGCCCGCCACCGATGGTATAGGCGGGTTTCAGTTGCGGACCGTCGTCGAGTAGGCGTTCGGCGATGAAGGCGACGGAGGCGTCCAGAAGCGAGTCGGCGCCCGCTGCGGCAGCCGCGTGACCGGCGTAGCACTGGTCGCGGATCCAGCAGTAGCGGTAGTCGTAGTTGCGGCCCTGTTCGGCGCGTTCGGGCAGAGCGGTGGTCGCGGCGGCAACCATCCCGCCCGAGCTGCTGGTCATCCCCGTCAGGACCGCGCAGGCGTGCCGGGCGTCGCGGTCGGCGAGCGTCCCGTCCATGTGCGGAACACGTCGGTGCCATTCGTGTTCGGTCTGCCGCCACAGTCGGTCCGGGCCCGGGAGGTGTTCGGGTAGCGGCCGGTCGCTGAGTTCGAGGACGAGGTCATGGTGCTCGCCCTCCCGGAGCTCGAGAGCCGTCTCCAGTTGCCCGTTCCGGAGATGAGCGCCGCGGCCGCCGGTCCACCGCAGGTGGAGCGGTCCGGTGCGCAGCATCCTGACGTCTTCGCGGTGCGCGACCTGATGCATCGGGTGGGCACCGAAGTCTGCGTCGGCAGACAACGAGACCTGAACCCGCGCCTCGCCGTCCACCGCCAGGATCCGACGTAGCACCACTGCCGTGTGCGGGTCGCCCGGAAACGCGAGTGCTTCACGGCACTCGATGATGCCGGTGGTGGTGACCCACCGGCTGCGCCAGATCAGCGTCCCTTCCTCGTAGTGTCCGCCCCAGGTGAAGCGCGTGGTCGCGGGGCACACGAGATATCCGCCGGGGCCGCCGAGCAATGAGCTGAACACCGCGCCCGAATCCCACCGCGGTGCGCACATCCACGCGAAGTCTCCGCGCGGGCCGATCAGGGCGCCCCGCTCCCCGTCTGCGATCAGGGCGTACTCGCGAAGCACGTGTGGTGGCCAGGAGGCGCCGAGGCCGGACTCGTGGGACGCCATGAATTTTGCCTCCCTCGGACGAGGTGGTCATCTTATGCCCGTATTCGCAATGATTGCGGGGTCGCAACTACATGGGTGGTGGGCAGTGTTCCCGCACGAAGATGGTTCAAACATCGAGATTCGAAATGAGAATTCACGGTTGAACGGCGTCGGGATGGGCATTCGGGCAAAGACGGACAGTCACCGAATCGACGCCGCGGGGACCTTGCGCTACCGCAACGTTTGCGCGTAATGATGGAAGAAAGACGTCTCGCCTCTGCTGCGCGTCGAACACGCACCCTGCTCCGTCACGTCGATGGCATCGTCCGGTGATCGGACAATGCCCGTGAGCCGAGGGAAGGACACAATCCGATGGCCAGTCAGAACGTTGCCGACTACCTGCTGGAACGGTTACGCGCCTGGGAAGTCGAACACGTCTTCGGCTACGCAGGAGATGGCATCAACGGAATCATGGCCGCCTGGGGCCGAGCCGACAATCAACCGCGGTTCATCCAGTCACGGCACGAGGAGATGAGCGCGTTCGAGGCAGTGGGCTACGCGAAGTTCACCGGCCGCGTCGGAGTGTGCATCGCTACCTCCGGCCCCGGCGCGATCCATCTCCTCAACGGCCTCTACGACGCCAAACTCGACCACGTCCCGGTCGTCGCGATCGTGGGGCAGACGAACCGCACCGCGATGGGCGGCTCCTACCAGCAAGAAGTCGATCTGCTCAGCCTCTACAAGGACGTGGCCAGCGACTACGTGCAGATGGTGACCGTGCCCGAGCAACTGCCGAACGTTCTCGACCGGGCGATTCGAGTGGCACTGAGCCAGCGGGCGCCGACCGCGCTGATCATCCCCGCCGATGTCCAGGAACTGGAGTACGCCGCCCCCACCCACGAGTTCAAGATGGTGCCGTCGAGCATCGGTATCGACTGGCCGACCACCACACCCGACGATGCCGCGGTCGCACGGGCCGCCCAGGTCCTCAATGCCGGGAAGAAGGTGGCCCTGCTGGTGGGGCAGGGAGCGCGCGGCGCCGACGAGGAGATCGCTCAGGTCGCGGATCTCCTCGGGGCGGGTGCCGCGAAGGCACTTCTCGGCAAGGACGTGCTCTCGGACGAATTGCCCTGGGTCACCGGTTCGATCGGCCTGCTCGGCACGCGGCCGAGCTACGAGCTGATGATGGGCTGCGACACTCTCCTCACGATCGGCTCGTCGTTCCCGTACACGCAGTTCCTGCCCGAGTACGACCAGGCCCGTGGCGTGCAGATCGACATCGACGGCCGGTTCATCGGCATGCGCTACCCCAATGAGGTCAACCTGGTCGCCGACGCGAAAAGCGCGCTTCGAGCGTTGATTCCGTTGTTGGAACGCAAGACGGACCGTGCGTGGCAGGAGGAGATCGAATCGAACGTGTCGCGGTGGTGGGAGACGATGGCGAAGGAGGCGGAAGTCGCCGCCGACCCCGTCAACCCACTGCGTTTGTTCGCTGAGCTCTCACCCCGGTTGCCCGAGAACGTCATCGTCACCGCCGACTCCGGGTCGGCCGCCAATTGGTATGCCCGTCAACTGAAGTTCCGGCCGGGCATGCGCGGTTCCCTCTCGGGAACGTTGGCCACGATGGGACCGGGTGTGCCGTACGGGATCGGCGCGAAATTCGCTCATCCTTCGCGTCCGGTGATCGTGTTCGCCGGAGACGGGGCCATGCAGATGAACGGGCTCGCCGAGCTGATCACGGTCAAACGGTACTGGCAGGAGTGGGACGACCCGCGGCTGATCATCGCAATTCTGCACAACAACGATCTCAACCAAGTGACCTGGGAGATGCGGGCGATGTCGGGGGCTCCGAAATTCGTGGAATCCCAAATGCTTCCGGATGTCGACTATGCAGGATTCGCCGCGAGCCTCGGACTGCACGCCGAGACCATCACCGATCCAGGTCAGCTTGCCGGCGCGTGGGACAAGGCGTTGTCTGCCGATCGTCCGACCGTCCTCGATGTTCACACCGATCCGAACATGCCGCCCATCCCGCCGCACGCGACCTGGGAGCAGTTCAAGTCCGTCGCTACGGCGGTTCTCTCCGGTGACGAGGACAGCTGGGGATTCACCATGGCGGGTATCAAGACCAAGGCACAGGAGTTCCTGCCGCACAGAAACGGCTGACCGGATGCTCGACGCACCGATACGGGAGGTATCCACCGCCGCCTACACCATCCCCACCGATCTGCCCGAGGCCGACGGCACCCTCGATTGGGATTCGACGATCCTCGTCCTCGTTCAGATCCGCGCAGCCGACCGGGTGGGTACCGGCTGGACCTACGCGCCTGCGGCCTCCGCCGCTGTCGTCGAGTCCGTCCTCGCCGACCGGGTACGTGGACGCAGCGCGCTGGATATCGCCGGCACCTACGATCGCATGGGCAAGGCGGTCCGCAACGCCGGACGGCCGGGCATCGCTGCGTGCGCGATCTCCGCGGTCGACGTGGCGTTGTGGGATCTGAAAGCACGCATCCTCGACCTGCCGCTGCACCGACTCCTCGGCGCCGTGCACGAGCAGGTGCCGGTCTACGGCTCGGGCGGATTCACCACCTACGACGCCGATCAGCTCACCGCACAACTCGAACACTGGGTGCACGAGCAGTCGATTCCGCGGGTGAAGATCAAAATCGGAGAGTCCTTCGGTGCCGACGAGCATCGGGATCTCGCCCGGATGGAGCAGACTCGCACGGTGATCGGTGACCACACCGAACTCTACGTCGACGCCAACGGCGCCTATCAACGCAAGCAGGCCATCCGGATCATCGAGCGGGCAGCATCATTCGACGTCCGATGGTTCGAAGAACCTGTCTCGTCCGACGACCTCGACGGCCTGCGGCAGGTCCGTGACGCCGTGCGTCCGGACGTCACTGCCGGCGAATACGGTTATGCCCTGAACTATTTCGAGCGCATGTGCGCGGCAGGCGCAGTCGACTGCCTTCAAGCCGACGTCTCCCGCTGCGGCGGTATCACCGCCTTCACTCAGGTGGTCGCCGTCGCTGCCGCACACAATCTGCAGGTGTCCGGGCACTGCGCACCGCATTTGCACGCCCATGTCGCGGCAGCGACCGCCAACGTGCGTCACCTGGAATGGTTCCACGACCACGTCCGGATCGAAGGGATGTGCTTCGACGGCACCCTCGACGCCACCGGCGGATCCGTCCGCCCCGACCCCGACGCACCCGGCCACGGCTTGACCTTCCGCCACGCCGACGTCGAACGCTTTCGCGTGCAGTGAGCACTTCAGGAGGAAACGTCGTGACCGAGTCGCCCACAGCAGGACCTCGCCCTGCAATGTTGTTCGAGACGCTCGCCCACTCGCTGCGCGACCGTGTCGACGGAGAAGTCCGGTTCGACGCCGGTTCACGCGCCGCCTACTCCACCGACGCCTCCAACTACCGCCAGATCCCTATCGGTGTCGTCGTACCCAGAACCCCGGAGGCAGCGATCGAGGCGGTGACCGTGTGCCACGAGAACGATGTGCCCGTCCTCTCCCGCGGCGGCGGCACCAGCCTTGCCGGGCAATGCTGCAACGCGGCGGTGGTACTGGACTGGAGCAAGTACTGCACCCGGGTCGAAAGCCTCGATGCCGACGCGGGCACGGTGATCGTGCAGCCGGGCATCGCCCTCGATCAGCTCAACGATCAGCTCGAATCGACGGGCTGGATGGTGGGACCGAAACCGTCGACACACGTCAGCTGCACGATCGGCGGGATGATCGGCAACAACTCGTGCGGCTCCACCGCACAGGCCTACGGAAAGATGGCCGACTGCGTCCGCCGGCTCGAAGTGCTCACCTACGACGGACACCGCATGTGGGTGCAGGACACCACCGACGAAGAGTTCGAGCAGATCATCGCCGCGGGCGGGTGGCGCGCCGACATCTACCGGGCACTGCGGCAATTGCGGGACGACTATGCCGACGAGATCCGCGACCACTACCCGAACATTCCGCGGCGAGTGTCCGGGTACAACCTCGACCAACTACTGCCCGAGAACGACTTCAACATCGCCCGGCTGCTCGTCGGTTCGGAAAGCACACTGGTGACAGTGCTGCGTGCGGAAGTGTCGCTGGTGCGCGTCCCGGCGGCAAAGTCGTTGGCCCTGCTCGGGTTCGACGACATCTGTGCTGCCGCCGACGCCGTCCCCCAGGCGTTGGAACACAAACCTGCCGCATTGGAAGGCATCGACCACCGGCTGGTGCAGCTCGAACACAGTCAGCATCTTGCCGCCGCAGCACTGAAGGAACTACCCGACGGCACCGCATGGCTGATGGTGCAGTTCAACGGCGACACCGAAGACGAGGCCGACCGTAAAGCAGCCGCGATGATCGACGACCTCCACGCGGTGACACCGCACGCGCGGATCCTCGATGACCCCGATCACGAGAAGCAGGTGTGGGCCGCCCGGGAGGCCGGTCTCGGAGCAACCGCCTATCCGCCCAACGAACCCGAAACCCATGAGGGTTGGGAAGACGCCGCCGTCCCCCCGTCTCGTCTCGGCGACTATCTACGGGACTTCCGCAGGTTGCTGGACAAGTACGACTACGGGACAGCGTCGCTGTACGGGCACTTCGGACACGGCTGCGTCCACACCCGCATCCCCTTCGACCTACGCACCGCCGAGGGGATCGCCCGCTATCGCTCATTCGCGCAGGAAGCCGCTCGTCTGGTCGTGTCGTACGGCGGGTCGCTGTCCGGTGAGCACGGCGACGGACAGTCCAAGGCCGAGTTGTTGCCGATCATGTTCGGCGAGAAGATCATTACCGCGTTCGGGTCACTCAAGGCGATCTTCGACCCGGCGGATCGGATGAATCCGGGGAAGATCGTCCATCCGTACCGCCTGGACGAGAATCTGCGCCAGGGAACCCACTATCTTCCGATCGAGCCGGCCGTCCACTTCGCCTATGCCGACGACGACCATCGGTTCAGCCGGGCTGCGGCCCGCTGCGTCGGGGTCGGCAAATGCCGCGGCCACGAATCGGGCGTGATGTGCCCGTCCTACCGCGCCACCGGTGAGGAGGAACATTCGACCCGTGGCCGCGCTCGCCTGCTGTTCGAGATGCTCGATGGCGATGTCATCACCGACGGCTGGAAATCCACCGCTGTGCGCGACGCCCTCGATCTGTGCCTGGCCTGCAAGGGGTGCCGATCCGATTGCCCGGTGAACGTCGACATGGCCACGTACAAGGCCGAATTCCTCTCGCACCACTACCGTCACCGGCTCCGGCCGCCGTCGCATTACTCGATGGGCTGGCTCCCGCTCTGGGCACGTATGGCTTCCACCGCCCCCACCGTGATCAATGCCCTCACCCACATTCCCGGTCTGTCGGGCATGATCAAGACGGCCGGGGGCGTCGACCGGCGGCGGCCTTTCCCGCGCTTCGCCGAGCAACGATTCACCGATGGGTGGCGTCGGCAACCTCCCCGCCGGCAGCAGGCCGCGCATCGCGGCACCGTGCTGCTCTGGCCCGACACCTTCACCAACAACTTCGAACCCGGCATCGCGTGCGACGCCGTCGCCGTCCTCGAAGCCGCCGGATTCACCGTGCAAGTCCCGGACGGCACGCTGTGCTGCGGGCTCACCTGGATCTCCACCGGTCAGCTGAACGTCGCCCGGTGCGTACTGCGCCGCACCCTGCACGCCCTGCAACCCGCTCTGCGTGCAGGCACCCCGATCGTGGTCCTCGAACCGAGCTGCGCTGCGGTCTTCCGCGCGGATCTTCCCGAGCTCATGCACGGCAACGAAGATGCACACCGCCTCGCCGGCCAGACCTACACCCTCGGAGAGCTACTGCAGAAGGAGGCATCCGACTGGCATCCCCCGCACGAGGGCACCGTGAACGCCGTCGTTCAGCCGCACTGCCACCACCACGCCGTCCTGAAGTACAAGGCCGACCACGAAGTACTCGACAAGACGGGGGTGGATGCGAACGTCCTCGACGCAGGCTGTTGCGGGCTGGCCGGGAACTTCGGGTTCGAGCGCGGGCACTACGACGTCTCCGTCGCGTGCGCTGAAGACAAACTGCTGCCCGCCCTCCGGGAGAAAGCCGACGACACCGTTGTGCTGGCCGACGGATTCAGCTGCCGCACACAGATTCGTGACCTCGAACCCGGGGCGAGGCCGCTGCATGCGGCTCAGATTCTGGCCACCCAGGTCCGTGGCAACACCACCGACCACTGATACGACCTTCCCCCAACCGCCTGCGAAGACCGCGGCGGTCCGTGTAAGCAGGCTGAAGAGGACGCACACGGGCAGAGGAGGTACCGATGCTTCGGTTCTTGTCGGTGGGGGCACTCGCCGCGGCGGTCATCGTCACCGGTCTCGCCGCGGTTGTCGGAGGGTGGGCATGGATTCTGGTACTGGTCCTGCTTGCCTGCCTGCTCCTCGTCGGCGTCTACGACCTGGTGCAACGCCGACACTCGGTGCTACGTAACTACCCCATCCTCGGCCACCTCCGGTATCTGCTGGAAAGCCTGCGTCCGGAATTGCAGCAGTACTTCATCGAGCGCAATTTCGACGGGCGGCCGTACGACCGCGACGTGCGCACCATCATCTACGAACGTGCCAAGGGCATCCACGGTGAACTGTCCTTCGGCACCGAACGCGACATCGAGGAAGTCGGCTACGAGTATCTGGTCCATTCCACCGCTCCCGTCCCCGAGCCGGACGAGCCGCCACGGGTGATGATCGGTGGGCCCGAGTGCTCACAGCCGTACTCGATGTCGTTGCTCAATGTGTCGTCGATGAGCTTCGGTGCTCTCTCCGGTAATGCGCTGCGGGCGCTCAACAAGGGAGCGGCCATGGGCGGGTTCGCTCACGACACCGGCGAAGGCGGGCTCACCCCGTACCACCTCGACGGTGGCGGCGATCTGGTGTGGGAGGTCGGATCGGGATACTTCGGCACCCGGACGAAGGAGGGCCGGTTCGATCCCGACCAGTTCGCCGATCAGGCAGCCCACCACCAGGTCAAGGCCATCTCACTCAAGCTCAGCCAGGGCGCCAAACCGGGGGTCGGGGGTGTCCTGCCTGCCGCGAAGGTGAGCGAAGAGATCGCCCGGTATCGCGGCGTGCCTGCTCACGAGAAATGCGTCAGCCCCGCGGCGCATTCCGCGTTCCATACTCCCCGAGAACTGATTCAGTTCATCTCGACGATGCGTGAGCTGTCCGGCGGGAAGCCGATCGGGTTCAAACTGTGCGTCGGGTCGCGGGTGGAGGTCCTCGCGCTGTGCAAGGCGATGCTCGATCAAGGCACCGCGCCCGATTTCATCATCGTCGACGGAGCCGAAGGCGGCACCGCGGCAGCACCTTTGGAATACGAGGATCACGTCGGGCTTCCGTTGACCAGCGGGTTGATCACCGTCCACAATGCGCTCGTCGGAACCGGTCTGCGCGATAAGGTCAAAATCGGCGCCAGCGGTAAGGTCGCGCTCGGAAACGACATCGTCAAACGCCTCATCCAGGGAGCCGACTACACCAACGCCGCCCGCGCAATGATGATGGCGGTGGGCTGCATCCAGGCCCAGCGGTGCCATACCAATACCTGCCCGGTCGGGGTCACGACGCAGGATCCCAAACGTGCTCGCGCCCTCGACGTCGAAGACAAGAGTGTGCGCGCGTATCGCTATCAGGACGCCACCGTACGCCAGGCCGTGCAGATCATGGCCTCGCTGGGTGTATCCGATCCCAGTGGATTGACACCGCATATGCTCCACAAGAAGCTGGGTCCCACGGAGATCCGGTCGTACGCCGATCTCTACGAGTGGTTGGCGCCCGGCGAACTCCTGGCCGACCCTCCGCAAAACTGGGCAGGCGACTGGGCGGCAGCGAATCCCGATACGTTCCGCCCCGTCATGCGCCGTTGAGTCAGGTCGTGTGGTGGACGCACGACAGCAAAGGATCTCAGAACGGTCCTCGCAGCCTGGGTGTCGCCCGCGCCGCGTCCGCCACCCGCCGCTCGTACCACCCCTCGACAAATGCCGCATATGCTTCACGGGCCAGGTCGACGGTGCGGTCGCGAAACTCCATGAGTTCGGCACTCACCGCCGCCTGAACCCCGCGGAGGTCTCGCGGCCCGAGATTCCATGGCTCCGGCAGGATCTCCGCGGCGACCTCGTCGAGAATCCCGCGCCGATCAGCACCGTCGCCGACTACGAAATGAGCTAGCACACCGACACTTTCCGACACCAGCACCACGTCAGGAGAGTGCGGCGAACTCAACACCGCGTATGCGATCAGCCAACTCTCGTCCAGCGCACCGGACTGCGCGAGTTCGACGATCGAGTCGACGACGAATCTCGCGTTGACTTCGACCGCATCGGCCAGCGCCGCAACATGCCTCGCCGGAAGTGTGGGGAGCACTGCGCAACGCGCTTTCGCAGCCACGATGCACACCGCCAGACCCGCTAGCACGTCATCCGGCAGATCTGCTTCGTAGTGTCGGGCATAGTCGGTGATCGTCGGCAGACCGTATCGGCCGAGATCCGCATCCAGTTCCTGCTCGGTGATCCCGTCCCAACTGTTCCTCAACCGAATCAACGCCCATGCCCCGGCAAGTGCGTCGTGATGTGGATCTTCCTGCCAGGGAGCGACAACGGCGTGATCCAGCAGGTTCAGGATATGCCGGGCAAGCAATTCGACGTCGGCACACCAGGGTTCGCACACCACCGCATCCTGGAGGAAACGCGGCGCAACCACACTCGGATATGCTTGGACCATCCGACGCCACTGCGCTGCAGTCCATCGCTGTGCGGCGACGACATCATCCAACCCAGGAATCACGCCCGAGCCTTCGCTGAGTTCGTAGAAGGCGCGCCACAGAGCGACGACTGCCAGCCCACTTCGGACCCGCGCACCTTCTCCCCGCTCGGCGAGGGCGAAGACACCTTCGGCGATGATCACGCTCAGCGTGGTGTTCACCAAGGACGGGTCTGAAGCGAAGTCGTCGAAGGTCGGCACGTCGGCCACGTTGCTGGCGATGAAGGCCAAGACGGACGGTTCGAGCCGGGATCCGAGCGGGCGGCCGACGAAGTCGAAGTGGCCGATCACGGCTGGCTGCAGATAGTCCATGCACGTCGATCGTCCGACCGGGCCTACCTCCGCGACGAGCTGCGGACCCCGAGCGTCGTCACACAGCACCGGGACCACCGCCAGTTCGAGGATCTCGCGGACGAGCTCGTCGCCGAGATCGCTCATGAGATCGGCACGGACGATCGCATCGATCGCCTGGAGCGCCGAGACCGCCACCTCTTCGATCTCGTAAGCCGTATACAGCCGGCTGCGCAGCGAGCGGAGAAGACGATCGGCTTCCGTCACCAGTTCAGGTGTCCGATCGCAGTATTCGAGTAGTGCACGATGTGCTGGGTCCGCGTTCCGGAACCACGCGCGATCGTAGAACACCCGGAACGCGAATACTCGAGCTGCAAGGGTGCACACCACGGGCGCCAACCGGCCGGCTGCGTGCCACGCACTGAAGACGCGGGCAGCCTGCGATGCCGTATCCCCGAAACTGCTGTCCACCACGTCCACGATCAACGACGCGAACTCCGACTCCATCACCGTGTCGGGGCTTTGTTCCAGCAGGACGGTCGTCGCCTCGGCCAACGAGTCGTGCAGGTCGCTGTCCGCCACCACCGCCATCGCCAACGGCCACATCGGGGACAGGTGCTCGTCGCCCGCTTTCCTCGCGATCTCGTCCTGATGCTCGAGCGTACGGGCGGCAACCGATTCGTCGACGAGGACGATCTGCGCCAACCGTGACCAGGGAGTTACCGGCACCATGTCGCCGTTGTCGACGCAATGTGGTTCTCCATCGAGTGCGCCGAGGATCGGCGATTCGTTCTCACCGAACACCACGCACCCCGGTGTGTCACCCGGAAGATCTTCGAGGGGTACCGCCACCAGATGCGCGCCGCGCGCAACGGTGTCGTCTACTGTGTGCAACCTGTCGAAGGTCGACCATCCGAAGCGCCTGCTCGTTCCCGGCGACATGAAGTGGGAAACTGCGGCGATCCATCCCGCTGCACTGTCCGAATCCGCGCAGCCGAGGACAACGGGTGACCCGCCGCGGAAGGCCTGCGCAACCGCGTCGAGCAGGACGCTGAAGATACCGATGCGCGACGTATCCGGGTCGAGGAGAAAGTCCACCGCTGCGGCACGTGACGCGACACCACTGGGACTGGGTTCCGGGGACGAGAGGATTGCGGCAGCGACGTCGCTGGGCCCGTACGGCGTGAGCCACTCGGCCGAGTACCATCGTTCGATCGGCCGCAGGGTTCCTGCCTCATCGGTGCGCCGGTCGAGAAGTGTGTGAGCGAAAACGTTCTCGGTCCGACCGGAAGCGTCCATACCGGCCTGAACCGTGTGCCAGTACAGGCCTGAGTTTGCTGGCCCGGGTGCGTACACCAGCCGGCGGGGACGATTCTCCACTTCCTCGGCTGTGACGAATCGGGGAAACGGCCGGACCGATTCGAACTGCGTCACGACGCCCGCGAGTAACCGTTCCTCTTCTTCCGCATCGACATCGCCGGTCGTCTGCTTGATCTGCCAATCATCGCCGCCGGCGTTGCCGGGGCGACCGAAGAACGTGTAGGTGAGTTGACCGAATCTGGGGCGCTCGGCAACGGTGGTCACGTCACTCCGTCCCCTCGCCGATCCGAACCCCGTCGAGCATCAACCGCAAGCGGATTGTGGGTCACAATGGACGACACCAGCATGACGTGCGCCGATTCTCGGACGGAACCGGGCAGGCCGAGAGTGTGTGCTTCCAAGTGCGCCCGATCGAGACCTTCCCAGGTGCGGTTTCGGTGGGATCCATGACAACCAATAGTAGTCAGCGCGAATGCGCACCACAGCCGGACCGGTCAGTCACTCCCTTCCACTTCCACCCCGTATCGCACCGCGAGCGCTGCAAGATCGTCGTCGTATCCCTGCCCCACAGCCCTCAACCGCCATTTTCCGGACCGCCGGTAGATCTCGGCCAGCACCATCGTGCGCTCGGTTGTACCTGCGTCGAGGACCGCGGTGGCGGCGGTGCCCGATTCGCTGTCCACGCTGATGGAAATCGCGCCGAGGTCGCCGAACGTGCGGTCCCCGTCGATCGCCGCCGCAATCGCGATGCGCTCGCACTCAGCCGGAATGGATGCCAGGTCGACGCGGACGGACTGCTCACTGCTGCCGTCCATGGTCAGCTCGACAACACCATCGTCGTATGCAGGGTTGTTGTAGAAGACGAAATCGACGTCGGTGTCGACTCTTTCATTACCGTCGAGTAGGAATGCGACGACATCGACGTCGAACTCGTCTCCGGTCGCTTCGGCCTTCCACGCAACATTGACCGACCACCGCGTGGTCTTTGCGGGTAGATCGATCACTTCCCCCTGCGAGAGCACCGGCGCGCTCAGGCGGGATTCGGTGCGCATGTGCGCGGGGACAACACCCTTCTCTATCGCGGCATTCACGTCGTCCGGGGTCAGCACCGGTAGTCGACGGCCTCTGACGCGCGACAATCGCTTGTCGGCATCGGCGCCTTCCAGAAGCAGGGCGTCGGTGACTGCGGCCGTGAAGTTGAGGGAAGGCCGGGCACCGAGCTGCGCTATGCGCGAGCGCATCATGACCGCTTCGAGGTGCGTGCCGCCCAGCAGGAGGACACGACGCCCCGACCACAACTTGGGCTTCATTCCTTGGAGCGCCCAGTTCTGCGGCTCCGGCGTAGATGCTGCCGTCACCCGGGTTTCCTGCTGCGGAACGACATCGATCACTGTTGCCGCTTTGGACTCCCCCGGAGCCACCCGCACCAGGAGTGCTTCGAGCTGCTGTTCGGTGATCACGGGGATGCCCTCGGCCATGGCTTTGCGCACCTTGGCAGTCTGCACACCTGGGTCGTTGCAGACGACAACGCTGGTCTGGCGACTTGCGCTGTTGAGTACGTCGAGTCCGGCGTCCGTCATGCGCCGGGCCAAGGTCGGTCGCGGCGTAGTGGTGGCACCACTGATCACGACCTTCATGCCCTGTACCAGCCCCGCCTCGGTGAGACGGCCGGGATTCTTCCACTGGCACGGCACCCGCTGCACCGAGTCTGGGTACACGGACTTCCGGCTGAGGCAGTTCACCACGGGCAAGGGCAGCTGCAGGCTTTCTGCCATGGTGGCACTGCGCACGAACACCTCGGAGAGCACGCGTGCGTCGTCGTACGCGTCGTGCGCTCTCAGCTGCTGAACCTGCCAGTGCTGGGCGAGGGTGGACAGCTGGTAGTTGGGTACATCGAGTTCCAGGCGCCGCGACAACGCCAGAGTGCAGAGCCTCTGCTGGGCGGGGATGGGCCTGCCTGCACGCCGGAACTCGGCGTCGAGGAACCCGTAGTCGAATGACGCGTTGTGTGCAACGAGGGTTCCGCCGTCGAGGATGTCGGCAAGCTCGCCGGCGATATCCGTGAATCGGGGTGCGTCGGCGAGGCGATCGCGTGTGAGGTTGTGGATATGCACGGGCCCTGGATCGCAGTCGGCATTGACGAGCGTGGAGAATTCGCGTTCGACGGAGCCGTCTTCACGCAACACCAACGCAGCGACACTGAGCACGCGGTGCGCATTCGGACGCAGCCCTGAAGTCTCGACGTCGACCACCACCCAGCGGTGGCCTCCGGGCAGTGCCCTTGGCCCGCTCGTGTGCACGCGTGTATCGATCACGCCAACCTCCCGCTGTACCGCCGACCAGGACAACCCCGACATTCTTACCGCACGTCACCGACATGTCGGTATGCAGGTCCGAACCGAATCGAGGTGTGTAACACCGCTGCCAGCACTGCCGATAACCAGGGTCTTCCACAGCCACACGCCGGAATGGCAGTCGCTCACCGTCGACAACCGGTCGGTGACAAAGATGGTCGAGTGCGCAGTTGTTGTCGCGAATGTCGAGTACAGCCGACAACAACTGCACACCCGATGATGCTTCTCACTTCCCGACCCCTCGACGTCCACCTGAACCGCTGACACACCCGCGCCGTCGTCAACCGATGTCGCGCTGACGACGTCATCCGAGTCCCGTGAGACGCAGAATTTCACCCATCGTTTTAACCCCCCTCCGCCACCGAGAGGATCTATCCGCCGACAAAGAGTGATAGACATTTGGAAGACGTTCGAGGAGGAATTTCCAACCGATATGGGACGAAAGTCCCAAGCCAACCGTTTCCCTATCACATACGGAAATGCCATCGACGAAATAACGCGCCGGACCTCGTCGATATGCAGCAGTTGCGGAAATCGACCTGCCCTGGAAAGGCTGATAAATGTGCACTCGAGTCGTCTGGAACGAACCCTCAGGTAGCGTGCTCGTCGGCCGCAATATGGACTATCACCGCGATACCGGAACGAATCTGTGGTCGTTGCCGCGGGGCATCGAACGCAGCGACGGGGTCGGTGGAAACCTGACCTGGACCGCGAAGTACGGCAGTGTCGTGGCAGGAGCCTACGACATGATGACCGTCGACGGAATGAATGAGGCAGGATTGGCAGGACACATCCTGTGGCTCACCGAATCCACCTACGGCACATACGACAAGAGCAAACCCGCGCTCAGCATGGCCGTCTGGATGCAGTACTTCCTCGACAACTTCGCGACCGTCGACGAAGCCGTGGCGTGGATCGATCGCACGGGCGTGCAAGTAGTGCCCCTGGGTGATCCCGCCACCGGTGAGGTCCCTGCCGTGCACTTGGCGCTGGACGACGCAACCGGAGACTCTGCGGTCATCGAATACCTCGACGGCAAGGCCATCGTCTGGCACAGCCGCGACCACGTCGTCATGACCAACTCCCCCACCTACGACAAACAGATCGAGCTACTGAAGCAGATCGAGGGCTTCGGGGGCGACAAGCCGATCCCCGGCACCGACTCTGCATCAGACAGGTTCGCCCGCGCTGCACATTACGTCGGTCGCCTGCCGGAGCCGGGGAACCCTGTCGATGCCGTCGCCGGAATGTTCAGCGTCATCCGCAACACCGCGCAACCCTTCCGAACTCCAGCTCCTGGCAAACCGTATGCCTCGCAGACGATATGGCAAATCGTTGCCGATCTGACCAACAAGCGGTACGTGTTCGAGTCGACCACCCGACCCAACATCGTGTGGGTCGACCTCGACGATCTGAACTTCGGCGAAGGCGCACCAGCTCGCAAGCTGGATCTACTCGGTGACACAGCCCTCGAAGGCGGTCTTGCCGGCAGTGTGTCCGACCGCTTCGAGGAAAGCCACCCGCTGCAGTTCCTCACACTCGCATCCTGAGCGGCCGGTGAGAACCGCCGCCACCGGAAGACGCCTCACCCGCTGACCAGGGGCGCTGCCCCTCCCAGTGGTCCGCGTACGCGCCAGCCGTCGCGGACAGCTGGGACCGTCGCGAGAGTCGTGGTGGACCGCGCTGTGCTAGCGTCGACCCGATTTATCAGCGGATCGGGGGGTCGCGTGGGCGGGTGGGGACGTGCAGTGCTGGGTGCTGCGGTGATCGCGGGTGTATCGGCCTGCGGACCAGCGCCGGCAACAGAGGTCGACGACGACCCCACCGTGGCCGCGACAACAACAACGCGCACACCACGCATCGTCGACGACTCGGGTCGTCCCGACGTCACCTTCGACCCCTGCCTCGACCTGCCCGACGACGTGATGACGGCAGCCGGCTACGACGCGGCGCGCAAAGAGTTTGCGGACATGCCGATGGGGACGTACACGTTCCTGGGATGCACGTATACCAAGACCGACCTCGTCCCAGGTATCAGACGCGGCTATGGGCTCAACGTACTGTCCGGAAACGTCACTCTCGACGAAGAACTTCAGAAGAACGGCGCTGCAGCGACTCCCACCGCGATCAACAACAGACCTTCTCTACTCGAAGTCGATCCAAACACTTCAGACACTTGTCGCTACGTACTTGAAACCGACTTCGGCATTGTCATATTCAGCAGGCTTCACTACAAGGACCATCCCGGGCCCTCCGCGCAAAGCGAGTGGTGTGCCGGGTTTGAAGACTTTGTGTCCTCGGTCGAGCCGTTCATCAACAACTGACTTGAACTCGGCCACGGAGGTAGGCATGTCGGACTTCATAAGACTCGACCCGCACGTCATCGATGAGATCGTGGCAATTTGCAACACCACACTCGCCGAACTCACCCGAGCGTTGAAGACTGCCGACAAACTCCAGCTCGCCGAGGGCTTCGGCGACTTCGAGTCCGCCAAACAACTCGCCGCCGGCTTCGCACGCAAAGGCGCAGGCACACCCGAGTCCGCCCGCGAGCGCGTCGAGCAGTTCATCGACGCTCTCACCCAACTCCGCGACGCATTCGCTTCCGGCGGCGAAGCTTTCCTCGAAGCCGAGTTCGACTGGGTACGGCAGCTTCAGGCGATCGACGTCGACACGTAACCGGCCCGCCCTTCCCGCGCAACGCCGGTTTCCCACAGCAGCAATTGCTGCTGTGGGAAACCGACACCCTCGCGGGAATCATGTTGTGCTGGTAGTTGTGCGGAAGGTCAGGTGTTGCGACCACCGTTCACGCCGATGATCTGACCGGTGATGTATCCCGCCTCCTCCGAGCAGAGGAACGAGCACGCTGCGGCGATGTCTTCGGGCTTGCCGGGCCGCCGGACCGGGGTCCGGTCGGCGTGTTCGTCGACGCTGCCGCCGAGCAGGCCGTCACGTTCAGAGCCCCGCAGCATCGGGGTGTCCACGAATCCCGGTGGGATGGTGTTGACGGTGATGCCCTCCGGGCCGAGTTCCAAAGCCAGCGACTTCGTGAACCCGACGAGCCCGGCCTTCGACGCCACATAATGCGTCATGAACTGCTGGCCGCCCTGGGCGCTGGAGGACGAGATGTTGACGATCCTCCCCCACCCCGCCTTCGCCATGTCGGGCACCACGGCCTGGCACGCGTAGAACGGGCCGGACAGGTTGATCGCGAGGGTGCGTTCCCACACCTCGTCGGTGATGTGGCCGAACTTCTTGAAGCCGGTGATGCCCGCGTTGTTGACGAGAACGGACGGTGGGCCGAACGTCTCCCGAACAGCCTCGACCGCAGCATTCACCTGCGAGCGAACCGACACATCTACATCACCGAACGCTGCTGCAGTGTGGCCCTTCTCGAGGATCTCCTCCACAACCGTCTTTGCAGATGCGGCATTCAGATCGAGGACAGCCACCGAAAAGCCATCCGCGGCGAGCCGGTGGGAGATGGCTCGGCCGATTCCCGAGCCACCGCCCGTCACGAGTGCAACCTCGGTGGTCATTGCACAACCTCCTCACCGACAAGTGATGTACGGAGCATCAGCCGCGCCGACTGCTCGCCGTACGGGCACGCGCGATGCAGCATGCCCGTGTTGTCCCAGATGACGACGTCGCCCACCCGCCACTTGTGCCGGAGAGTGAAGCGATCCTGCGTCGACCACTCCAATAGCCGCGTCAACAGCTCTTTGCTTTCGTCCTCCGATCTGCCGACGACCCGCTCGGCGGTGGACCCGAGCACCATTGATTTCTTCCCGGACCCTCGAGTCCAGACCAGCGGATGCTCGCGCGAGGGATTGCGGTCCCACGCCGCGCGTTCCTTCGGATCGGGATCGGGGTACACGAGCAGCTGAGATGCCGCGAAGCTGTGCACGACGCGCACACCCTCGAGCTTCGCCTTGTCGTCGCTCGGCAGTTCCTCGTATGCGGCGTAGGTGTTTGCGAATTCGGTGTCGCCGGTGTCGTCGTCGGACACCTGCCGTGCCATCAGAACCGTCGCTTTGTCAGGAATCTCGGCGGTGGTGCCGTCGATGTGCCAGAAGAACGTGCCTTCCCGGTAGGCGGCGAGTTTGCTCTTCGACGCGTCGCGGGTGACCTTCTGGATCTCCGGATGCTCCGAGTCGCCGCCCATCGGGAGCTCCGCCACCTTCCCGAGCAGCCGGCTGAACGCGACGAGGTCGTCATCACTCAGATTCGCCTCACGGAACACCACTACACCGCGTCGGTTCAGTGCATCCAAGGCGACGTCGGCGACACCTTGATCCACGAGTTGGGCTCCGGACAAGCCGCTGATCTCGACACCCGTTGTGGGTCCGATATCGGTGACGGTGTAGGCCATGGCGTCAGACCTCGGGTTCGACGACGGTGTCGAAGAACGCAGCACCGGAATCGGGGATCTTCGGCTGACGGAAAACGTTGACCGGGTACGAGACCATGACCAGCGAATACATCAGGTGCAACAGTGTGGTCTCGGCCTCGGGCAGATCCTCGAGGTCGAACCCGTTGAGGTAGTCGATCGCCTCTTCTGCCCGCGGCGCGATCGCGTCGTAGAAGGCGTCGAGTTGATCGATCGTCCGGGCCATACGGGTGTCGTAGCGCTCCGCGCGGGTAGCCAGCGCCCACTCGTCGACAAAGGGTTCGAGGTCCCGGAATGCTTCCGGCAGAGTCGAAGTCGTCATGGGATCCGTCCTTACTTGGAGCTGAGGTTCTGGTGGGTGGTGACCGTGTCCCGGACCACCTTGTGGAAGTTGCGGATCATCAGTTCCTGATCCGACAGGTGGAACTCCCGGTTGGCCCCCGTCGCCAGGGCCGAATGTGTCGCTTCGACGGTGTTCGAGTCCTGCATCGCGAACTCGATTGTCGTCTGCGCGGTCATCTCCTGTGCGAGACGCTCGGCAGCATTGCGCGGCGGCGGGAAGTAGATGTCGAGCTCGTAGCTGTGCTCGTCGACCGCTTCGGGCCAGTACTGGTAGGTGATGTAGAAGTTGCGGGCCCAGATCTGCACCGAGAAGTTCGGGAACAGCCAGTAGGCGTCGTTACCCCAGGACTTGATGTTGCCCGGGTTGAGCACGTCGGGCAACGGGCCGATGTCCTGCACGTCGTCGGGCCCGAACAGGCCGGCGCGCAGCAACTTGTAGATCCAACGCTGATTGCGCTGGGCAGGGCCGAGTTCACCGGGCTTGCGCGGCGGCAGCTGCGGCGGTCCGGGCACCGAATTGAGCATGTGTGAGGTGAACAGGTCGTAGTAGTAGGAGTCCGGCGGCGGCACCAGCTTCTCGGCCTTCGACACGTCACGATCGATGAACCGGCCGTGCACGTACGGCGGGTGGTACCACTCGAGGATGGTGTCGATCGAGAGCTTCCAGTTGCCCTTGACCCTGGTCTTGTAGCCGTAGTGCTCCGTCATCTTCTCGAACGGGTAACTCTCGACCGCGGTGAATTTCTCCCCGATGAACGAACGCAACGGCTGAGCGTGCTCGTCGAAGTTGACGAAGATGAAGCCGGCCCACGTGTCGCAGTGCAGCTCCGGCATGCCGAGGCTGCCCTTGTCGAGGTCGAAGAACTGTTCCTCGTTGGTGACGTGGTCGACCTTGCCGTCGAGTCCGTAGCGCCAGCCGTGATACTTGCAGGTGAATGCCTTGCAGGAGCCCTTGGTCTCCTCGGCGGGATGCTCCTGCCAGACCACTTTGTTGCCGCGGTGGGCACACACGTTGTGCAACGCCTTGACGGTGCCGTCGGCCTGCTTGACGACAACGATCGAACCGAGACCGACGAGTTCACGGGTGAAATAGCTGCCCACGCGCGGCAACTGGTCGACGCGCCCGACCTTGAGCCACGACCGCTTGAACACCGCTTCGCGCTCGGCGAGGAAGAACTCTTCGGAGACAGCGTCGTCGTAGCTGACAGGCCCTGTTCCCAGTTCCGGATATCTCGGGGTGAACTTCCCCTGCCCGGTGGCCAACTTCTCTTGGATTGCCATGGTGTGGCGCCTTTCTTCTTACAGGTTGAGTGAGTCAGATGACGCCATCTGCGCGCAGTGCCGCGATGTCGTCCGAGGTTCGAGCCAGAAGATCGTGCAGAACGGAGTCCGTATCCGCACCGAGTTCCTTTCCCAGCCAGCGGATCTCACCTGGAGTGTCGGATAGGAGCGGAATGACGTTGGGGACGGCGAGCGGACCGATTCGCGACTCGGTTGTCGCGATGGTGCCCCGGTGTCGATACTGCGGGTCTTCGACGATGTCGGCGATCGAGTACAACGGTCCCGCAGGCACATCCGCAGCGACGCATCGTTCGATCACCTCATCACGGGTGAGCGACCGGACCCACTCCGAGACCAGGGCGTTCACTTCGTCGCGTGCCGCCAGGCGCGAAGCTTTCGTGCCGAAGCGGTCGGGACTTGCCAGATCGGGATCGCCCATGGCCTTTGCAAGCCTGGCGAACATGTCGTCGTGAGAGCAGGCGATCGCGACCCACCCGCCGTCGGAGGCTTCATAGTGGCTGTGCGGCGTGACGTTGACGGTGTCGGCGCCCATCCGCTCGCGCACGAATCCGAACTGCTGGAACGCCGGGGCCAGCTCGTCGAGAGCACGAAAGATGGTTTCGTACAGCGCCAGGTCGACGACCTGCCCGCGCCCTGTGCGTTCGCGCGCCTGCAACGCAGTGAGCACCCCTATCACTCCGTACAGGCCGGTCATGTAGTCGGCGAGGGACGTCGATCCCGGCGTGACGGGTGGCCCGTCCGGTTCGCCTGCGAGCAATGCCAGGCCGGAGAAGGCGTGGGCCACCCGAGCAAAGCCGGGCAGATCGCGGTTGGGGCCGCTCTGACCGTATGCAGACACCCGCAGCATGATGGTGCGCGGGTTGAGAGCGTGGATCTCGTCGAATCCGAACCCGAAGCGCTCCATCACGCCGGGTCGGAAGTTCTCGATGACGATATCGGCCTCGGCGATCAACTCCCGCAGAATCTGTTGCCCCCGGGGGTCTGTCAGGTCCAGTGTCACCGACCGTTTGTTGCGGGCTTCGCTGAGCCACACGAGGGTGTCCCCGCAGTCGGTCTCGGTGCCGAATCGGCGCAGGTGGTCGCCCACGCCGGGGCGCTCGATCTTGATGATCTCCGCCCCGAACTCGCCGAGCACCGTCGCGCAGAACGGGCCGGCGATGAAGGTGCCCAGATCGAGGACCTTGAGTCCTTCGAGCGCGTGCATGTCTCAGTTCTCCGCGGGACCGTCGGCGCTGTCGTCCCGGTTCGTCCAGGGCTTGTCGTCCCAGGCACGATCCAGCGGCTGCATGTAGCCGCCGACCGGGAAGAACGCGCGCTGAGCGTAGGTCTCGTAGCCGATGCCCTGGTTCATCTGATCGAGGAAGGCGCGCTTGAGCTGGTGGGTGAAGAGCTGGCGGGTGTAACGGAGGGTCAGCGGTGGCTTCCGGACGAGTTCGTGGGCCAGATCCCAGGCGCGGTCGAGTAGCTTGTCCTTCGGCAGGACCTCGGCGACCACACCCCATTCCTTGGCTTCTTCCGCCGACAGCTTCTTGCCGGTGAGCAGCAGGTAGCGGCCGCGATTGTGACCGGCCAGGAAGTTCCAGATCACGTGCTGGCCGTCGCCCGGGACCTGTCCGCGCGGGAAGTGCGAGACGTCCTGGAACCAGGCGGTATCCGAGGCCAGGACGATGTCTCCCATCAGGGGCACTTCGGAGTGGATGTTGCACGGTCCATTGACAGCACTGATCATCGGGACGTCCACGTCGAGGACGTTGAACATGAGATTTCGGTTGTACCAGGCCTTCTCATCGAGCTTCCACAATCCCCGGTCGCCGGGCATCGCCTGGTAGATCGGTGTGTCGATAGGTGAGCCGTCGGGCATGTAGCCCCAGTCGGCGTTGTAGTTCTCGCCGGTGCCGGTATGGATCAGGCACTTGATCTCGCGGTCGCCCGCGACGTCGGCGAAGGCATCTGCCATGTCGTCGTGCGATTTCCAGTCCCACACGAGCGACCCGCCGTTGGTGTGGCATTGCATGAACAGAATGCCGTCTTCGGTGAGCTCGAACTTGTAGTTCGCGTACCGATCCTTGTATTCACTGAAGCGTGATCTCTTGGTCATATCGTTCCTTACTTCTAGAGCCCGGCGAGTCGTTGCGCGACGGGCGCGAACCCCTCGAAATTGTTCTGCTGGACGGAGATGTAGTTGGCGCCGAAGGTCTCACGACGTTTCAGCAGCTGGTCGGCGACTTCGTCGACATTGCCGACCAGCACGTTCGGGTGGTCTGCGAGCCCATCTGCACTGATCCGCAGACGCGACGCGATCTTGGACAGCGCCGTGTGCGGGTCGTCGGTGATCTTGACGAAGAACGGGGAGCTTTCGATGTCGAGGTCCGGGAAGCGATCGCCCGCCGCGTCGCGCACGAACTGCAGCCGCTTGATCGCCTCCTGCTGCGCGGTGCGTCCCTGCGCGTTGACCTGCTCGAACGACACGGTGCTGATGCTGGCGATGTCGGCTTCGCGTCCGGCGAGCGACAGCACCCGCTTGCGGCTTCCACCGATGATGATGGGGGGATGCGGCTTCTGCACCGGCAGGGGCAGACCCGCGTAGTCGCGGGCGGTGACGTGGCCGCCGTCCAGATCGAGTGGCTCACCCGTGCAGTGCGCCTTGTACAGCGCGACGACCTCTTCGAGTTTGGACACGCGTTCGGGGGCAGGTGCAAACGGGATACCCATGGCGTCGTACTCGGCTTCGCTCCAGCCGCAGCCGATTCCGAATTCGAATCGTCCGTCGGAGAGCATGTCGAGTGTCGCAGCTTCCTTGATGAGCACACCGGGCACGTGATAGTCGGTGCAGAACACCCGGCATCCCACGCGCAGAGTGGTGGTGACGGCCGCCGCAACGGACATCGCCGCGATCGGTGCGAGATACTGCGGTGGCCAACCCGACTTCTGCTGTGCGGGGCCTGCCCCCAGGTAGTGGTCGGACAGGAAGAGCGTGGAGTAGCCGAGATCCTCGATACGGCGGGCGGTGTCGCGCCATTCGGTGGCGGTGGTGGCGCTCGTCGCCTGGACGGCGAAGCGAAATGGTCGTGTCATTGCTGTCCGTTCATCATTCGAGTCGGGCAGGTCAGCGTGCGACGTAGCCGCCGTCCACCGGGATCGCGGTCCCGGTGACGAACGACGATTCGTCGCTGGCGAGGAACAATGCAGCGTTGGCCAATTCCAGGGGAACTCCCCACCGCTTCATGGGCTGGGGTGGCACCTTGCCTTCTCCGGTGGGCGGGGAAACGTGTCCGTCGGCAGCGGCACCGGCAAGTCCGGTCCAGGTCATTCCCGGGCAGATCGCGTTGACGCGGACACCGCTGGTTGCGTAGTCGAGGGCCGCCGACTTCGTGAGCTGGACGAGGCCCCCTTTCGCCGCGGAATACGCTGCGATGTCCTTCCAGCCGACCAGCGCCGACGCCGACGCCGTGCTGATCACCGAACCGCCGCCCGTCTCGATCATGGCTGGGATCGCGTACTTCATACCGAGGAAGGCGCCCTTGAGGTTGATGGCGACGACCATGTCGAATGCGTCCTCGTCGAGTTCGGCGATGGGTCCGCGAGGGCCACTGAGGCCGGCATTGTTGAACAGAACGTCGAGGCGACCGAAGGTATCGAGCGCGGTGGCCACCATGTTCTCGACGTCCGAGGACTGTACGACGTCGACCCGCACCGCGACCGCGGCATTGCCGATCTCGTCGGCGGTCTCCTTCTCCTGACCGCTGATGTCGGCGCACACCACCTTGGCACCTTCGCGCGCGAACAGATTGGCGCTGGCTCGTCCGATGCCGGAGCCGGCGCCGGTGATGATGGCAACCTTGCCGTCGAGACGCCCCGTCATCAGGCGGCCCCGCTGTCGGCGAGTGCGAGTTCTGCTTTTGCCAGGACATTCTCAGCGAGACGAAGGTGCCCGGCGTCGACGAGCTGGCCGCCCTGGCCGATAGCGCCGACGCCACCGGTCTGGGCCGCGCGGTAGCCGTCGACCAGGTCTCGGGCGTGCGCGATCTCCTCAGGTGTGGGTGTGAAGACCTCGTTGGCGATCGGCACCTGGCTGGGATGGATCGCCCATTTGCCGTCGAATCCGAGCATCGCGGCGTGCTGGGCGTCGGTGCGATACCCGTCCGCGTCGGCATAGTCGGGGTAGGGGGAATCGATCGCGTCGACACCCGCTGCGCGGGCTGCGGCGAGGACCTGTGCCCGTGCGTAATGCCAGAAATCTCCGGGGTAGGTCCCCGCCTCGGGCCGGAAGTTGCCGCCCACGCGGGCGTGCAGTGAGGCCGAGAGATCGCCCACGCCGAAGATGATTGCCTCGACCCGGGGGCTTGCCTTCGCGATCTCCTGGGCGTTGAGCAGGCCTTCTGCTTCTTCGATCAGTACCTCGAGGCCGATCGGCTTCGCGAGACCGAGCTTCGACTCGAGCTGGGTGAGCATGACGTCGACCCACCACACATCTTGTGCGGTGCGGGCTTTGGGCACGATGATCACGTCGAGCGTGTCGCGGGCACCGGTGACGACCTCGATCAGGTCGTCGTGGCACCAGGGTGTGTCCAGGCCGTTGATCCGGACCGCGCGGGTGGTGCGACCCCACTCCAGTTCGGTGAATGCCTTCACCGCGATGCCGCGCGCGGACTCTTTCATCGACGGCGCACAGGCGTCCTCGAGGTCGAGGAAGACCAGGTCGGCGTCGGAGCGGGCCGCGGCCGCGCACATCGATTCGTTGCTTGCCGGCGTTGCCAGCTCGGAGCGTCGTGCCCGTGTCACTTCGCATCTCCGTTCAAGTGTGAGTGCAGATGAATAGCGTTGGTGCACAGCAATATTTCAGCTTCCCGGGATCGTCGGGGATTCGCCGGGGCTGTGGCGATCGATCGACCCTCGGGCAGTTCACGTATTAGTCATATGTTTAACACTCGATTTCGATCAAGGTCAAGGGATGCCGAGGAATGCGAGTATCGATACTGGTTTTACCTGCAAATACTCGAAAAATCCTCCATTGCCTCAGCATCCCATGACTCTTAATTAGGCGATCGATCAACTCAGGGGAGGACCGTGGCCAGCGACTTGAGCTCGAGGAACTCCGCCAGGCCGGCCTCACCCATTTCTCGACCGATACCGGACTGCTTGTAGCCACCGAACGGGACGTCCGGCTGAAAGTAGTTGCCACCGTTGATACCCAGCGTGCCCGTGCGGATCCTGCGCGCGACGTTCAACGCCCGCTGCTCATCGCCGCTGAACACCGCACCCGACAATCCGTACGCAGAGTTGTTGGCGATACGTACGGCGTCGTCCTCGTCGTCGTACGGAATCACCGCGAGGACCGGGCCGAAAACCTCCTCTTGAGCGATCTCACTGTCGGGATCCACACCGGCCAGCAGCGTCGGTGCGTAGAAGAAGCCCGGATCGACCTTCTCGCCACCTGTCACGAGCGTGGCACCGGCAGCAACGGCCCGCTCGACCATGCCGTGCACCTTGTCGCGCTGCTTCTCGCTGATCAGCGGACCCATATAGGTCTTCTTCTCGCGAGGATCTCCGTAGCGAACCCGCGCCATCATGGCCGCGACAGCCTCGACGATGCTGTCGTGGTCTTTCCGCGGCACCAGGAGCCGTGAGTTGAGGGCACACGCCTGACCTGCATGCATCGTGATACCGAATGCTGCGAACGGCGCAATCTTTGCGTAGTCGGCGTCGTCGAGCACGATCGCCGCCGACTTGCCACCGAGCTCGAGGAACACTCGCTTCAACGTGTCGCCCGCTGCCTTCATGATCTTGCGCCCGACCACGCTGGAACCGGTGAAGGTGACGACATCGACGTCGGGATGGGTCGTCATCAACTCACCCACGGCAACGTCGGTCGACGACAGGACGTTGACGACGCCTGCCGGAATGTCGGTGTGCCGGGCGATCAGCTCTGCGATGAACAGGGTGACCAGCGGAGCTTCCGGCGCTGCCTTGAGCACCACCGTGCAGCCCGCGGCCAAGGCCGGAGCCAGCTTGGCGAGGGCCAGCTGATTGGGGAAGTTGTAGGCGACGATGGCCGAGACAACCCCTGCGGCCTCCTTCTCCACCCAACGACGATGCTGTTGGCCGAGGTATTCGACAGAGCCGAGTTCTTCACTGAAGTCGTAGGTCTTCAGCAGATCGGCGTAGTAGCGGACGATGTCGAGCGGTCCCTCGAGCTGCGCTTCCTTCGTGAGCGCGACGGTGGCGCCGACCTCCGTGATCGTCAGTTCTCGCAGTTCCTCGAGGTGGTCGAGCAATGCTCGGTGGAGCTGGTCGAGGCACCTCTGCCGCAGCGCGACGTCGGTGGCCCAGGCAGTGGTTTCGAACGCGCGGCGAGCTGCGGCGATGGCCGCGTCAGCGTCTTCGAGGGAGGCATCGGGCGCGTATCCGAACACTTCGCCGGTCGCCGGGTTGACGGACGGGTACGCGCTAGCGGCGTCGAGCAGTTCGCCGCCGATCAGCAGTTGCTGGTCGATCACTGCACCTTCGGGGACTTCTTGTTCAACAGAGGACATTCATCTACTCCTTCGTGGTTCGAATGGGGAGAGCGATGCGCATACGAGGCCGGGAGAGCACACTGAGTACGTGTCGGTACGAATAGGCCAGCGCTACTGAGGGTTACGTCGAGATCTACGGGCACGTTCATGCATCGAGATCGGTGCGCCGACGAGAGAGCAGGGTCGATCAGGGCACCGCATCCGGCAGCTTGTTGAGCGATCGCCTAATGATAAGCTGCGTCACATGGATAGCACCGGAATGATCAGTGCGTCAAGGTTCGGACGCGCCGGGGATACGACATGAGCGCTCCCCGCAAGCGTCGCCGCGAGGGCAGCAACGAGACGCGCGACCTCTTGATCGAAGCCACCGGCGACATCATGCTCGAAGAGGGTTACGCTGCCGCGACCTCGAGGCGCGTCGCAGCAAAAGCAGGCGTCAATCCTGCCCTCGTGTACTACTACTTCCCCACCATGGACGAGCTGTTCGTCGCCGTCCTCCGCAGGGGTGCCGAGGCGAATCTCGAGAGGCAACGCAAAGCGCTCACCTCCGAGACACCCCTACGCGCACTGTGGGAGGTGGCCACCGAGCCACGCGGGGCCGCCCTACTGATGGAATTCATGGCCCTGGCGAATCATCGCAAAGAGATCCGCGCCGAAATGTCGTCGTACGCGGAGCGGTACCGCGAGAGTCAGGTCGCCGCCCTGACCGTGATCCTCCGCAGCCGGGGTGTCGACCTCGACGCACTGCCCCCGACATTGATGTCGGTGATGATCTCGAGCCTCGGGGCAACGCTCGCCAACGAATCGACACTTGGGATCACCCTGGGCCACAAAGATCTGGCGGAGTTCGCCGAAGACTTCGTGCGAGTCTTCGAAGGGAGCCCGTGGACCCGCACACTCGGAATTCCGGAAGTCGAGGACAGCTCCGTGTAGGCACTTGCCGACCGGGTAGACCGAGCCGCGGATGCGGGGTCCGGCACCCCCTCCGTCCGGGGACTTTCGTGATGCTTCGTTGTCGCAGACTGCACACTCGAATCCGAATGCGTTGTCGGGGAACAGTTTCAGGATTTCTTCCCCAGCAGGGCCACCACCCGCTGGGCAACCGCAGCGAGTTTGACGTTTTCGCGTTGGGACGCCTCGACCAGGGTCTGGAAAGCCGCGTCCTCGTCGATCCCTCGCGAGAACATCAGGGCACCTTTGGCCTGTTCGATGACGGCACGGCTTTCCATGGCCGTCCGGAGTCCGGCAACGTCGCGACGGGCCTGGTCCAGGTCACGGGACAGATCGATGATGGTTTCCCCGACTGTGGTATAGATCTTGAGCAGCGCCGCGTCGAGGTCGCTGAAACCGTCGCCGTCAACGCTGTAGAGGTTGAGAGATCCGACGTGGTCGCCGGCCAGACGAAGGGGGGCGCAGAGATAGCTGTGCACGCCGAGACGACGGAGTGCCGCGGTGAAGCCGGGCCAGCGATCGGGAAACTCATCGAGTAGAACCCGGACTACCGTGTGGGCGGAGGCAGCCTCGAGGCAGGGCCCCTGTCCGGTCCGATATTGGTCGACGCCGATCTCCGCCACCCGCGGGTCGGTGTAGGCAGGGGTGGTCGCCGTTCCATCCGGATCGACGAGTGTGATGCCGGCCATGTGGGCACCCGGGATGGTGTCGACAGTCCACCCGCACAACTGCTCGAGAAACGCAATGGTGCTGGGTTGTCCTGCGCCGAAACGCCCTCGCAACTGGTCCAGCGCCCCCGCAACGGCGTCGACTCTGGCGATCACATCGAGATCGTCAAGCGAGGGGTTGTTGGGCATCGGCGGGCTCTTTCTCGAGGGTGCGCGCAGGCACACCTCACCTGCCGCGAAGGGGGCAGGGTTCTCCACCGCAATACTCGCGTTGATCTTACCCACGTGGTCGTCTTCGACAGACGCCGGGGAGGAGGGCTCGGTGCCATACCGCGACCATGTATGGTGCCGCTTGCCCGGGCGACCCGGAGCGCCCCGTCGAGATCAGGTCCTACTCGCTACGCGATGAACACACCTGTCGGACAGAAGCACTCACGTCGACGTCCGTTCCACACGCCGATATCGGCAGGCGGCGCGCACACGCAGCAACGTGAGCGTAGGACGGCATTGGCAACCGCAGGTTTCCGGTGTGCCGCTCCCGCCATGGGGTACACCCGGAACATGACCCTTCCAGCACACGACAGACTCGCCATCGTCACGGGCGCAGACTCCGGTATGGGCAAGGCCGCCGCCGAACTGCTCGCCTCCGACGGATACGACGTGGGCATCACATTCCATACCGATTCAGAAGGCGCCGACGACACCCGGGCTGCAGTCGAGCAACGCGGACAACGTTGCTTCGTCGCTCGCCAGGACCTGGCGACACCGGACGCCGCCGAGGCAATCGACACCCTCGCACGACAGCTCGGTGGGCTCGGCGTGCTGGTGAACAATGCCGGCACCGCAGCCATCCGAGTCGCACAGACCAACGTGGTGCTGTAGAAAGAACTCACTACCGGTGATGTGCATCACAACTGACAGCACGCGGTCTGCGCTACGAAAGGACGATCCGATGACTCTCAACGTCGCCCTGTTGCTGCTCGTTCTCCTGGTCGGACTCAGCTCCGTCGGTGTCATGCAGGCCGCATTCCATCACCCCACCGGCCCATCCGGCCATGAGCCCAGAAATCTCTGACACGGAACAGAGCAGCAACCCGCTCACCGCTCCGAGAGCCTTCCGTCCGGGCCTGCGCCTGAGGCTCCCACACCGATGAGCCTTTCTCCCAGCTCGACGCAGCGGGCTGCGAGTTCCGGAGGCTCGAGGACGTCGAACTCGTGCCCCAGCATGAGCACGTACCACAGGACGATGTCGAGATCATCTGCCCCACTGACCACTTCGCATGAATGATGGTCGCGGGGCTTCACCATCGCAGCCGACGACGAGATCTGCCTGCGTACGACATCGGCGGGTGCACGGATGAGAAAGCGCGCCTGCTTCCGATATGCCCTGCTCGCGACTCCCTCTTGCACGTACGCTGCAGCATCGGGTGCCGGTCGCGGACGGAATCGCCACGTCCGTGCCGTCACCGCAGACATCCGGTCGACGCGGAAACTGCGCCAGTCGTCGCGCGCGAGGTCGTACGCCAGCAGGTACCAGCGGCGATCCGAGGCGACGAGGCGGTAGGGCTCGATCCGTCGCGAAGCCGAGCGATACTCGAATCCGATCTCCACCTCATCCCGGCATGCGCGCGCGAGCATCATGAGCACCTCGGAGTCGACGGGGTCGCGGCCTCCACCGAATGACTCCACCGAACCCGACAAGGCGCGCACCTCGTGTCGTAACCGCGCGGGAAGCACCTGGTCGAGCTTGGTCAGGGCCCGGAGCGCCGCGTCGCCGCCGCTCGCGAGCGCGCCTCCCGCGCCGGCGAGCAGAGCGACCGCGGTGACGATGGCTTCTTCGTCGTCGAACAGCAACGGCGGCAGATCCTGGCCGGATCCGAGTTGGTAGCCGCCACCGAGGCCCCTACCGGCACGCACCGGATATCCGAGGTTGCGCAGCCGCTCGACGTCGCGCCGGACGGTGCGGGGTGTGACGCCGAGCCGCTCGGCGAGTTCGGGGCCTGACCAGACCTGCCGCTGCTGCAGGAGGCCGAGCAGGGTCAGGACTCGTTCCGTCGTGTCGTCCACAAGTTTCAGCATGCCGCACACAGCGGACAGATCCTGTCCTCTTGTGGTGCCACAGTAGGTCCATGTCCACAGAATTCGACTTGAACCACTCGCTGCTGGAGCAGTGGGAATGGCACTGGAACAATCAGATCCGGAGCCGACTCCAAGGCATGACCGACGACGAGTACTTCTTCTCACCCGTGCCGAACCCGTGGAGTGTACGGCCACGCGGTACGTCGACCGCCCCCATGCAGGCCGGCACAGGCGATTTCACCATCGAATTCGCTTTCCCACAGCCGGAGCCCGCGCCGTTCACGACGATCGCGTGGCGGCTCGGGCACGTGATCGTCGGCGTACTGGCCGCGCGCAACGCAGCGCACTTCGGCGCGTCTCCGGCGTCGTACGAATCCTGGGAGTATGCGGGCACCGCACGAGAAGCGCTCGACCAGCTCGAAACCCAGCTCGACGTGTGGGTCGAGGGTGTCCGGGGCCTGAGCCACACAGAGCTGATCACTGCGGTCGGCGACAAAGAGCCCTACCCCGAGCTTGCAATGGCCGACCTCGTGCTGCACATACACCGTGAACTGATCCACCACCTGTCCGAGGTCTCGCTTCTGCGTGACCTGTACGCACACACCCGGGGAGAATCATGATCACCCTCATCGATCCCGACGAGCTCGCCTACAGTCCCGCATTCGCCCAGGGGGTGATCGCGCCCGCAGGCAAGATGGTCTACGTCGGCGGTCAGCTCGGCACCGACAGCTCCGGCGCCATGCTCGAGGGCATCGAAGCGCAAACCGTGCGGGCCATGAAGAACGTTTTCGCTGTGCTGGCGGCTGCCGGGTCGAGCCCGGATCTCGTCGTCAAACTCAACATCTACATGGTCGACGGGGTCGATGCACAGGTCGGGTACGCGGCGTCGCGGTCGGTCTGGGGCGATCGCCGCACGGCCATCACCGTCGTGACCACCGCCGGGCACGCCCGGCCGGGTGCGCTGGTCGAGATCGACGCGATCGCGGTAGTCCCCGAGTAGACCGCTCGGAGCGATAGTCTGCTGCCGACGCCGATTTCGGAGGAGCAGCATGACAGATCTCGCCCGCACACTGTCCGAGTTGACGCTCGAGGAGAAAGCAGGCCTGACCAGCGGGTTGAACTTCTGGTTCACGAAACCCGTTTCGCGGGTGGGTATTCCATCGATAATGCTGACCGATGGCCCCCACGGTATCCGCAAACAGGTCGAGGGTGGCGATCACCTCGGTCTCGCCGACTCGGTGCCCGCCACCTGCTTTCCGCCTGCCGTTGCGATGGGATGCTCGTTCGACCCCGAACTGCTCGAACGGGTCGGTGCCGCGCTCGGTGTCGAGGCCCGTGCGTCGCAGGTGAGTGTGCTGCTCGGCCCCGGAATCAACATCAAGCGGTCGCCGCTGTGTGGACGCAATTTCGAGTATCTCTCCGAGGATCCGTTGGTGTCGGGTGTCCTCGGGGCTGCGCTCGTCCGCGGGGTCCAGTCACAGGGCGTCGGCGCGTCCCTGAAGCATTTCGCCGCCAACAACCAGGAAACCGACCGGATGCGGGTCTCCGCGGACATCGACCCGCGTCCGCTACGGGAGATCTACCTGCGCGGGTTCCAGCGAGTGGTCGAGGACGCTCGGCCGTGGACGCTGATGTGCTCGTACAACCGGATCAACGGCGTGTACGCGTCGCAGAATCGTTGGCTGCTCACCGACGTCCTGAGAAGCGAGTGGGGGTACGACGGAGTGGTCGTCAGCGACTGGGGTGCTGTGTCCGACCGCGTCGCAGCGCTGGAGGCAGGCCTCGACCTGGAGATGCCGTCCACGGGTGGACGGACCGATCAGGAAATCGTCGACGCGGTGCGGGCGGGAAAACTCGACGAGTCCGTGGTCGATATCGCCGCGGGGCGGGTGACCGATCTCGTCGGCAAGGCGGCGATCGACCCCGACGCCGTATTCGATGCCGATGAACACCACGCGCTTGCCCGCCGGGTCGCCGCGGAGTGCGTGGTGCTGTTGAAGAACGACGAGGTCCTGCCGCTTGCCAGCGAGGCGAGGGTTGCCGTGATCGGTGAGCTGGCCCGCACCCCGCGGTATCAGGGTGCCGGGTCGTCACGGATCAACCCGACGCGTCTCGACAACGCCCTCGACGAGATCCGGACCTTGGCCGCGGGGGATGTCGCATTCGCTCCGGGCTACCTCGAAGACGGCACCATCACCGAGGAGCTGTGTGCCGCGGCCGTCGGCGCGGCACGGTCCGCCGAGGTCGCGGTGGTCTTCCTCGGGGTACCCGCTGCGCTCGAGTCCGAAGGCTTCGATCGTGCGGATATGGAACTGCCCGGCTCTCAGTTGGAGTTGCTCGACGCGGTGGTCGCGGCGAATCCGGCCACCGTGGTCGTGCTGTCGAACGGCGGGGTCGTGCGTGTGTCCGGTTTCGCCGATCGTGTGCCTGCGCTGATCGAGGGCTGGCTCCTCGGGCAAGCAGGTGGAGGTGCGGTCGCCGACGTGCTGTACGGACTGGCCGATCCTGCGGGCCGGCTCGCAGAGAGCATCCCTGTGCGCCTGGAGGACACACCGTCGTACACCGATTTTCCGGGCGAGCACGGACATGTCCGCTACGGCGAAGGCCTGTTCGTCGGATACCGCGGTTTCGATGCCAGAGAAACCGACGTGTCGTTTCCCTTCGGACACGGCCTGTCGTATACGACATTCGAGTACTCAGGCGCATCTGTGACCGTCGGTGACGACCTGGCCGTGGCGGTGACCGTCACCAACACCGGTGAACGGCCGGGTTCCGACGTGGTACAGGTGTACATCGGGTTGCCCGACTCCGCCGTAGCCCGCGCGCCCCGTGAGTTGAAGGGATTCGCGAAGGTGCGCCTCGATGCCGGAGAATCACGAAAGGTCGAGGTAGCAGTTCGCCGCACAGACCTCGCGTACTGGGATACCCGCGTCGATCAGTGGGTGGTCGAAGGTGGCACCTACCGCGTCGACGTCGGTGCTTCGAGTCGCGACATCCGAGCCACGTGCACCGTCGGCGTCGACGGCGACGACGTTTCCGTCCCGTTGACCCTGGAGTCGTCGATAGGCGAGATTCTCTCCAACCCTGAGGCAGCAGAAGTTCTTTCGAAGATCTTTGCCGCATCCGACGGCCAGGCTCCTGCCCTCGACCCGGCGGTCCTCGAGATGGCGGCGTCGATGCCGCTCGGGAGAGTGCTGAGCTTCGGGAACTTCGGGATCGGCGTCGAGGAGATCCAGCAGCAGCTGGATGCCGTGAACGGACGGTCGAAATGACCATGCGCATCGCAACATTCAACATCAACGGAATTCGTGCGGCCCAGCGCCGCGGATTCGAGGATTGGCTCCGCGAACGGGAACCCGACGTGGTCGCGTTGCAGGAGGTTCGTGCCCCCGCATCGGCGATTCCGGACGGCGTGTTCGGTGATCACCACGTCACCTACGAAGAGGGGACGCTGCCGGGACGCAACGGCGTCGCCGTCCTGACCCGCAAGGAGCCCACCGCGGTGCGCACGTGGAGCGGCACGGCGCTGTTGCGCCATCCGGGCGACGACCACATCGAGACGGTGGCCGCCGAACCCACACCCCTTGCCCGGGGCCTGCGCGAATTCGCTGTCGAAGGACGGTATGTCGAAGTCGACCTCGCGGACGCGCCGATCACGGTGGCGTCGCTGTATCTGCCGAAAGGTGGCCTGCCCGCCCACCTGCAGAAACCCGGACGGATGCGGGAGGCACCGGACGGTGGTGCACGCTACGACCGCAAGATGCGCTTCCTCGACGCCTTCGCCCGTCAGCTCACCAGATCACGGCGCACAGCCCTCGCCGCGGGTCGCGAGTTGCTGTTGATGGGCGACCTCAACATCGCGCACACCCGGTACGACGTCCGGAACTGGCGGCGCAGCAATCAGGCCGAGGGCTTTCTCCCAGAGGAACGCGAGTGGTTCGATTCGATCCTCTCGCCGCGCACCCTCGTCGACGTGGTGCGCAGGCATCATCCGGACGTCGACGGCCCGTATTCGTGGTGGTCGTGGCTCGGCCGGTCGTTTGCGAACGATGTGGGATGGCGTATCGATTACCACCTCGCCACTCCCGCGCTGGCGCGTTCGGCGGTGTCGGCGGCGACCGATCGCGATCCGGCTCCCGATCGCCGGATCAGCGACCACGCGCCCGTCGTCGTCGACTACGACCTTGCGGCCTTGGACAACACCCCGGGGACGCAACGCTGAGGTGACGCTCGCACCGCTGGTGGTTCACCATTGGCGTTGCGAGCCTCACCTTTGCGTTGCGGGCCTCTGGAACCTGCTCGACGCGGGCGCTCTGACCGAGTGGCATCGGGTCGATCACGCCTCGCGTGTCATCACCGAGGACAACGACATTCTCATGGCAGGCTCATCTGTATGCATGCGTACGACGAAGGGTTCGAGCCCCCGACAGCCTGTGCCGACTGGTGCCGCCTTCGCATGTACGACCTGCAGGTACTCGACGACGGCGTGACTGTCGATCTGAAGTGGTGGAACGACCATCTCAGGGACGCCGGACACGACATTCGGCTGCGTGGACGCAATCTCGACGGGCGCGTCGTCACCAGCGGCAAGGCCGTCGTCCCCCGCAACGATCTGCGTCTGGGCAGTGAGCTCGTCCAGAGCGATCACGACGGTCTGGGGCTGTTGTTCCTGTGCGCGGCCTGGCGCAGCGCGCACCCGCGCCGGCGCTCGGCGCGCCGACTCCCGAACGTCTTCGACGCCCATGCCCCGTCCGGACGCGACCCGCTCGCCAAGATCAAGGGCGTCCTCGACTACTGCGCGAAGACGAAGAAACTGCCCGACAATGCCCGACTCACCTGGTTGGGATGGCCCGATACTCCCGGCGTGGGAGTTCCGTTGTTCGCGACGTATCTGTGGGCCGTCGGCGTCCACACCGACACCGGTCCCGCGCAGCTGCTCGATCAGCACGGTGTCTCGACTCTCGTGCACGAGGGCTGGCTGGAGGATCCGTCGGTCGCCGATTTCACGTTGCGCCGGTACCTCCGCTACGTGGGACTCCTGCGCGGGTGGGCCGAGAAGATCCAGACCAGGCCGGAGCTGGTGGAGATGTGGCTCGTCGAACGCTGGGATGCCCGTATGACCGAGGTGCGTGACGGCTCACACGCGACCCCGCGCCTGTTCTGAGGTTGTCCACAGGGGCGCATTTCATCCACAGATTCGGCAGTATCGCGACTTTCACCGCCACACACGGCTCGTCGAGCGGGAGTATCCGCTCATGTACGAACCACGGGGACTCACCAGGAAAACACTCGCCGCGTCGGGTATGTCCGAACACCATATCGGTAAGGCGTTGCGGTCGGGCGAGCTTGTCACCATCGCTCACGGACTGTATCTGTGGCGCAAGGACTTCGATGCGATCGGGCCGGTGGGACGCCACCGCGTGCATGCACGCCATGTCGCTTCCGGCCTGGTCACCGGCGAGGCCATCAGCCATATCTCGGCCGCGGCACTCCACGGCATCGACGTCTGGGACGTTCCGCTACGTCGCGTCCACGTCTCGCGCCCTCCCCACCGCAGCGGGCGGGTGACGTCGGGCTTGCACGCACACACCACGAACTGGGACGACGGCGAGATCACACACGTTCTCGGGGTTCCGGTGACGTCGGTGGCGCGCACCGTCGTCGACCTCGCCCGTACTCTCCCCCGCGACCAGGCCATCGTCGTCGGAGATGCGGCATTACGTTTCGACCCGAGCGCAGCAACGCAGATACCCCGCGTGCTCGAGGCATCGCGCTGTCGCTACGGGCTGGTGTCGGCGTCGTCGGTATTGCAGTTCCTGGACGGCCGTAGCGAGAGCATCGGCGAGTCGCTGTCGAGGATCCGGATACACGAGTACGGCCTGCCCGCCCCCGACCTCCGACGCGAACTCGTCACTTTCGACGGACGACGTGTTCGCGTCGATTTCTACTGGGAAGACCTGGGGGTTGTCGGAGAGTTCGACGGCAACGAGAAGTTCACCGAGCCACAAGACCTCATCGAGGAAAGGCTCTGGGAGGACGGGCTGCGCGACCTGGGTCTCGAGGTTGTCCGCTGGGATGCGGAGGAGCTGGAGACCTTCGAGGTGGTTGCGCGACGGTTCGAACGTGCCGTGGCCCGGGTCCGGATGCGGGCACTCGATCGAGCGTTGTAGTGCGACCGTCCCGGCCTATGCGCTCCGGGTCATGCGAAGTCGAACATCGGTGGAACCGCGACGACCACCAGCGCGGCCCAGGCTCCGTATACGGGCAGATATTGCATCTGCCATCGTTCGACGGGGCCGAATCCGCACCGCCCACGGACGAACCGGATACCGAGCCACGCGGCGCCACACAGGTTGACCAGCAGGACCAGATTCAACCCGAGCGCAGTGATCTTGTTCGCCGTGAAACCGAACTCCACGATGCGCGTGAGCATGGCGACGAGCATCAGGACGTTGACGGCCAGCGCTGCCACCACGAGGACCATCTGAGCCACGTCGAACACATCGGGCGCCGCGTGGGGATCGCGAGCGGAGATGGCATACAGCAGTAGTCCCAGAACGAGAACCAGGATCAGGTCCATGAGGATGAGCAGGTCCCGGTCGACGTCGAGAACGCTCCGAGACGAGACGAACGCGACGACGAATGCTGCGAACAACGCGAGCAGCATGAGGATCGTCAGCGGCGTGAAGACCCGGGTGAGCACGGGCGCGATGTTCTCGATCACCGCTTGCTTCGCCTCGACGAGCCACGCTGCCACCACCATCGCTCCCACCGGCGCGAACGGGAGGACCCATGCTTCGAAGAACCATTCGATGTCGACGTTCAGCGCCGCGAACGTTCCCGCCGTGAGACCCATGAGCGCTCCCCCACCGAGCGCGAGCAGCACCATGTAGACGATCCATTCGCCGGTGAAGCGTACGAAGTCCATGCGTCGGCGGTCCGAGCGCCAATCACCACCGACGTATGCAGCACCGACCACGAGCCACAACACGATCGGGACGTGGATCGCCGCGATGATCTCGGTGTCTCCCCCATCGCCGAAGGGGTAGACATTGAGCACGAGGGCAGCTGCCACGAACGGAACTGCGAGGGCCGCGATGCCCGGAAGGGTCATGCTTCGCTTCCACGCGAAGTACGCAACGAGGAACGGCAGCACCAGAATGCTCAGGCTGCGCACGAGGACCTGTTCGGGTAGCCATTCGGCGCCCGCCTTGACGACCAGCCCTGCGGCAACGGCGAGAGCGAGAACCGCACCGAGTTCACGGGGCCTGCGCCTGACACCACCGAGGGGATCGGCGGAGACCAGGACGAGTTGCTTCCACAGTCGGTCGGAGTGTTCTCGCGCGAATTCGCGGGAGATGTCGTCGACGCTGCCCATCCGCCCCACCGCGACGAGGAATGCTTCACTCGACGTGAGTCCCGCGGTGGACAGATCCGAAACCTGTTCGCGCAGGTGCTCTTCCAGTTCGTCGATATCGGCCGGTGAGATCACCCGATGCCCCGAGACATACCCTCGCCACTGCGCGATCTGAGATTCGAGCTGTGCGTCGATGTCCATCACGCCCACCCCTGGGCAGCCGGTGGCAGCACGGCGGATTCCCACACACGGTGCAGGGCATCGGCGACGACCGACCACTGGGCGGCGCGCTCGGCGAGCATCTTCCTGCCTGTGTCGGTGATCGTGTAATGCTTCCGTCGACGCCCGTTCTCGCCAGTGGACCAGGACGCCGAGACGCAGCCGGCGCGCTCGAGCCGATGCAGCAGCGGATACAGCATTCCGTCGGTCCATTGCATGCGACCGTCCGACAGTTCGTTGACACGTTTGATGATCGCGTAGCCGTACGACTCGCCCTCGGCGAGAATCCCGAGAACCAAGGGCGTGGCCGATGCGGCCACGAGGTCCTTGTCGATGAACATGACCCTCCTATACCTAGCACTTCTAGGCGTCGCACATGACCCTAGCAGATCTAGGTACATAGCTCCGCAAGGTATGCAGGCTCGGTTCAGCGCAAGCGTTCGCGACGTCCGACGGTGCTACGGAGCCCTTCGGCCGCTGCGCGCACAGCGGCGACGTGAGCCTCCGGAGTGAATCGGCCGGTCGGGCCGGTGACACTGATCGCCGCAACGACTTCGTCGTCGATCCCGAACACCGGCGCCGCCACACACGTGATGCCCAGCGCCGATTCCTCCCGCTCGAATGCGACACCGGTTTCGACGACCCGTTCGAGTTGCATGCGCAGAATGCCTGGGGCGACGATCGTGTGCGGTGTGCGCCGGACCTTGGGCATCGCCAGTGCCTCGTGGACGAGTTCGGCGTCCGCGTGCGCCAGCAGCGCTTTGCCGATTGCGGTGCAGTACCACGGATTTCGACCACCGGTCCGTGACGGCGACTTCGCCTGGCGGTGGCCGCCCAGCTTCACCACGTAGACGACGTCGAGTCCGTCGCGCACCCCCAGATGCACAGTTTCGTGAGTGCGTTCGTAGAGATCCTGCAGGAACGGCATCGCCATCTCGAGCAGGCTGCGCTCGACGGAGGCCCGCATCCCCAGTTCGAACAATCCCCCGCTGAGGCGATATCCGCCGTCGACCCGATCGAGCAATCGGTTCGCGACCAGTTCCCCGGCGAGGCGGTGCACGGTCGCCTTGTGGAGGTGAGTGCGCCGGACGATCTCGGCCAGCGCGAGCACATTGTCGTCGGGGCGGAAGGCACGAAGGATCGTCACCGCCTTGCCGAGCACGGTGTCCAGATTCGGCGTCACGAGAAACAGCGTATCGCTCAGTGAGACGAACCATTGTTGCCCGAGGCCTCGACGCAGGACAGTAGAGGTCATGAGCAACCCCACGAACACCACCGCGGTCAGCGACGCGGATATCGCCGCCGCAGCAGACCGCCTCGTGTCCGCTGCCGCGAGCGGCGCCCCGACCGCCCCGATCCGCGACCTGATCGGCGAGAGCGATCTCGTCGCGGCCTACGCGGTACAGCAGCGCTTCAACGACGGCCGCACGCAGGCCGGCGCCGTCGTCGTGGGCCGCAAGATCGGCCTGACGTCCAAGGCCGTGCAGGAACAGCTCGGCGTCGGCCAGCCCGACCTCGGGGTCCTGTTCGACAGCATGGCGTTCGACAACGGTGCCGACATCCCGATGGACCTGCTCATCCAGCCGAAGGTCGAGGGGGAGGTCGGGTTCGTGCTCGGCGCCGACCTGATCGACGGCCCGCTCGACACCGCCCAGGTGCGCGACGCCATCGAGTACGCTGTCGCCGCTCTCGAAATTTGCGACAGCCGGATCGCCAACTGGGACATCAAGTTCGGCGACACCGTCGCCGACAACGCCTCCTCCGGCGTGTACGTCCTCGGCACCGAGCGCCGCACCCTCGACGAGGTCGAACCCGTCGAGGTCACCATGTCGATGGAAATCGACGGCACCGTGGTCTCCACCGGCAACGGCGCCGCCTGCCTCGGCGACCCGATCCAAGCCGTCGTCTGGCTCGCACAGACCGCCCGCGAACTCGGCCAGCCGCTGAAGGCCGGCCAGGTCATCCTCTCGGGCGCTCTCGGCCCGATGGCGTCCGTCTCCGCAGGCAGCACCGTCTCCGTCACCGTGTCCGGCCTGGGCACCGTGACAGCCCGTTTCGTGGAAGGAAAGCAAGCATGAGCAAGACCAAGGTTGCGATCATCGGATCGGGCAATATCGGCACCGATCTCATGATCAAGGTTCTGCGCACCTCCGAGGTTCTCGAGATGGGTGCCATGGTCGGTATCGACCCCGAGTCGGACGGCCTCGCCCGGGCAGCGCGCCTGAAGGTGCCCACCACCGCAGAAGGCGTCGAAGGCCTCGTGAACCTGCCGAACTTCGACGAGATCGAGATCGTGTTCGACGCGACCTCCGCGAAGGCGCACGTCGCGAACAACGAGCGTCTCGCTCCGCTGGGCAAGCGACTGATCGATCTCACCCCCGCCGCAATCGGACCGTTCGTGGTTCCCGCCGTCAACGGCGACGAGCACCTCGATGCGCAGAACGTGAACATGGTGACGTGCGGCGGCCAGGCCACCATCCCGATGGTTGCCGCCGTGTCCCGCGTCGTGCCCGTCGCGTACGCCGAGATCGTGGCATCGATCGCGTCGAAGTCGGCCGGTCCCGGCACTCGCGCGAACATCGACGAGTTCACCGAGACCACGTCGTCGGCGATCGAGACGGTCGGTGGCGCTCGTCGCGGCAAGGCCATCATCATCCTGAACCCGGCCGAGCCGCCCCTGATCATGCGCGACACGGTGTTCTGCCTCGTGGATGCGCCGGATCCGGCCACCCACGACGAGATCCGTCAGTCGATCGAGAAGATGGTCGGCGACGTCGCGGCGTATGTGCCGGGCTACCGCCTCAAGCAGCAGGTGCAGATCACCGAGATCCCCGAGGATCAGCCGGTCGAAACACTGCTCGTCGACGGCAACCGCCCGACCCACCAGGTCTCGATCTTCCTCGAGGTGGAGGGCGCTGCCCATTACCTGCCCGCCTACGCAGGCAACCTCGACATCATGACCTCCGCCGGACTCCAGATCGCTGAGCGGATCGCACAGAAGAAGGACAACGCCTGATGAGCAACACCACCGTCTTCGTTCAGGACGTCACCCTCCGCGACGGCATGCACGCGGTGCGTCACCGGATCACCCCCGCCGACGTCAAGCGCATCGTTTCCGCACTGGAGGACGCGGGCGTCGACGCTATCGAGGTCGCCCACGGCGACGGCCTCGCCGGCGGTTCCGTGAACTACGGCCCCGGCTCGAACACCGACTGGGAGTGGATCGAGGCCGCAGCCGAGGTGCTGCAGAACGCCCGCCTGACCACACTGCTGCTGCCCGGTGTCGGTACCGTCCACGATCTGCAGCGCGCCTGGGATCTCGGTGTGCGCTCGGTGCGCATCGCGACGCACTGCACCGAAGCCGACGTCTCCGCGCAGCACATCGCGACCGCCCGCGAAATCGGCATGGATGTCTCGGGCTTCCTGATGATGAGCCATATGGCCCCGGCCGAGGAGCTCGCCAAGCAGGCCAAGATGATGGAATCGTATGGCGCCCACTGCGTCTACGTCACCGATTCCGGCGGACGCCTCACCCTCGGTGGTGTGCGCGACCGCGTCCGCGCCTACCGCGAGATCCTGAACGACGGCACCGAGATCGGTATCCACGCACACGAGAATCTGTCACTGTCGGTGGCGAACAGTGTCATCGCCGTGGAGGAGGGCGTCTACCGCGTGGACGCCTCGCTCGCCGGGCACGGCGCCGGTGCGGGCAACTGCCCGATCGAGGCGTTCATCGCGGTCGCAGACCTGTACGAGTGGAAGCACGGCTGCGATGTGTTCAAGCTGCAGGACGCAGCCGACGACATCGTCCGCCCGCTGCAGGACCGCCCGGTGCGCGTCGACCGTGAAACCCTCACCCTCGGCTACGCCGGTGTGTACTCGAGCTTCCTGCGTCATGCGGAGGCGGCGTCGGCACGCTACGACATCGATGTGCGCACCCTGCTCCTCGAGGCAGGCAAGCGCAAGCTGGTCGGTGGTCAGGAAGACATGATCGTCGACATCGCGCTCAACCTCGTCGCCGAGCGCGAGGCCGCCAGCGCCTGACACTCCAGGCATCCGTGCGCGGTTCCGGTGATCCTTACTACCGGAACCGCGCACGAGTCGTCTGCGGCCTAGACCGACAGCGGGACCTTCACCGAGTCGGTCACAGGAACGGTGGCGTCCGGAGCCGGTTGTGGCATCGGTCGGCGCACCATCGCAACACTGACGTACACCACGAGTGACATGATCGCTGCGAGAAACGTCGTCCACCCGTCGACGTCCACGGACACCAGGTCGTTGGGGATGTACAGCAAGGTGTTGTCGACGCCGTAAATGCTGGGCGTGAGGACGAAGAAACCGACGCGCACCCCGATACCGACGATCGCAGCCGCAGCGACGGCCACTCCGTCACCGCGCGCCCAGAACAGGCCGAGGATGAACGGCACCACCAGCGACGCGAGCAGCAGGTCGAACGTGAGAGTGAGCAGAATGCCGGTCTGCGGGACTCGCAGTGCCACGATCGCCCCGAGCGCCGCCATCGGGAGCATCGCCCAGCGAGTCGCCTTCATGACGTCCGACGACAGTGCAGCGTGCTCGCCACCTACCCGGAAAATGTTGCGCACCAGCACAGTTGCGGTGGACAGCAGGATTCCGCTGATCGTGGTCAGCGAAGCGGTGACCAGACCCGACAGGACGAGGATCGACAGCCACTTCGGCGTGTACTCGCCGAGTAGCACGTACAGGATCGGGGCATCGGCTGCACTGTCCCCCACGATGGAGACCGCGGCGAGTGCGACGAACGACAGCGGCACGCACAGCAGCAGGATTCCTGTCGCTGCGGAGAAGCAGGCGCGCTGTGCGGCATGCGGCGACTTGGCGGAGAACACGCGCTGCATCAGATCGATCGCGACGAGGTTGCCGAGGCCGAGCGCGACGATCGTCGCCCAGTTGATCGCCGCGCCCTGCCCGGGATCGGTGAGCTGACCCAGATTTCCGATACCGAGCCCCTCGGGGCTGGAGAACCCGGGTCCGGCCACGACCCATACCAGGAGCGAGATGATTCCCACGACCATGACGCCGAACTGCACCATGCCGGTGTAGACGCTGGCGAACATTCCGCCTGCCATGGTGTAGGCGAGCACGAATGGGATGATCACCAGCACTGCGATCGTGTAGTTCAGGCCCAGGAAGTATTCGAGCAGGTAGCCCAGCGCGACCAGGTTGCCCGCGAGCAGGATCCCGAAGCTCACGACCGTCAGGACCGACGCGGTGATCTCGGTGCTGCGCCCGAACCGCTGACCGAAGTATTCGGGAAGGGTCACCACCCCGGTGGCGCGTAGCTTCTTCGCGAAGAACAGGCCCACGAGGAGCACGCTCACTGCAATACCAAGGGGCATCGCGGCACCGGCCCAGAATCCGAATGCGGCGGACAGGTCTGCACTGCCGAGGGTTGCGTTGGAGTCGATGACCTGCGACATCAGCAGGACCGCGATGACGGGCGCGCCGAGTGAGCGGCCGGCCAGGAGGAAGTTCCCGGTATCTCCGCGAACTTTACGAGTGGAATAGAATCCGGCCCCGAGCAGAACTACGAGGCACACGGCAACACCGGTGATGATCATGACAGCTCCATCGAGAGGGTCAGACGGCAGGAGCGCTGCGTTGGGCTTCGCGTCCGAGCGAGTAGAGAGGGCGTGCATTGCCGGGAAGAGCGATCTCGCCATCGGCGAGACGGCGACGGAGATAGACGAAACTCTGGGCGGTCTGTGCGAACAAGTGCTCGCCCGCTCGCACACCGTCGTACCGCGGACCGTCTTCACCGACGAATCGATCCAGGGGTTCGACCCACGTGTCGTAGTCGATATTGAAGAAAAGCGGAAACGAGTACCGCTCTTCGGCTACCTTACGCACCCGATGTGACGTCGCTGTAAAGATTCCGTTGGTCCAAATCTCCAGTAGATCACCGATGTTCAGCACGAACGCGTCGTCGCGGTACGGAACGTCGATCCAGGTGCCCTCGGCGTTGACGACCTGGAGCCCCGGCGCCGTGGGCAGCAGGAGCGTGAACACCTCGTAGTCGGTGTGGGCACCGATACCCGGCCGGTCGTCGGCGCTCGGGTCGTGCGGATAGTGGATCATCCGCAGCTGTGCGGGCGGGGTGGTGACATATCGATCGAAGAGATCCGGCGGCTCACCCAAGGTTTCGGCGAAGGCGCGCAGGACGACTCGGCCGAGACCGAAGATCGCGTTGTAGTAGGCGGTGACGGGGCCGGCGAAGTTGTCGAGCGCGGGCCACTGATTGGGTCCGAGCAACGGATTGCCCGCGAGATAGTCCGGGTCGTCGGCCGGGAGATCGATCGAAAGGTCGTAGGCCTCTTTGTGGTCGGGGGTGGCTCCCGCGAACACTTCCTCCCCTGCCGGGACATATCCGCGGTGGTTGGTGGAATTACCGATGTACACGGACATTTTCGTGCCGTCCGATTCCGCGAAGAAGCGCTCGGCTGCGTCCTTCAGTTCGTCGATCAGGGTGCGATCGATTCCGTGACCGATGATCTGAGCGAAGCCCACCTCGCGTGCTGCTCGGCCGAGTTCGTCGACCACGGCCTCGCGTCCGTCCGCGCCGACGATGAGAGCGGTGACGTCGATGACCGGGATACTGGTGAAGGTCACGTGATTCTCCTGGAGTCGGGGTCGAGTCGCTGCCAGTTCCGTACGACCGGATTCCCGTCGACGTCGTGGTCGCAAGTGACGATCAGGTCGCCGAACACCGGATCGAGTTGTGCACCTGACCGATACGGGAGACTGGAGGCGGTGATGATCCACTGCTCGCCGCGCACAACTCCGAGCGCGATCTCACAGTCGAAGAGGTCTTGTGCCGCGCGCAGGCCGGCGGCGCCGCGGATCTGTTCGAGCAAGGGACCGTCGAGCACATGGGTACGGCCCCGGGCGAATGCGAAGTCACCGCCCACGCGCACGAGGACTCCGGGTGCACCGGTGTCGAGGTCCTCGAGCAGGTACTCGTCGATGTCCTGTGAGGTGGCCACGATCCGCCAGTGTTCGATGTAGTCCTCGAACATGCCTTGCTCGACGAGGGTGACGTGATCGAGCGCATTCAGAGCACCGGCGTCCGGTGTCGCTCCTGCCGGGTGCAGCGCGACCGTGCGGCCCCATTCGACGTGGTCGCCGTTGTCGAACAGTGGGCCGGCGAATCCGTCCTGCTCGGCCAGCACGAGGAGGTCTTCGATACCCAGGGCGCGAAGCGCGGGTGCCTCGATCTTCGGTAGCGCAGCGGGCTGTCGAAGATCGCAGTACAGTGCGCGTCCTTGTAGCCAGGTGACACGAGTCGTCGTATCGTCGGAATGCTCCGGTCTCCTCAGGAGGGTGCGCTCGAAACGGGTTCCCAGCAGCGACGTAGCGACGGTCACGCGCCGCCTTCCTTCCACCGTGCACGCTCCTGCGCGAACGCCACGGACTGGATGCGCTGGAAGGCGTCGATCGACTCGGTGTTGTCCACCAGGAACTTCCGGTGTTCGGCGAGAGAGAAAGTGCCGTCGGTGATCTCCACTCCCCCACCGCGACCCGCGGCGAGGTCGGCGCGCAGGTCGAGCAGCTCCTCGGGATCGACGGGGTACCAAGAGATCCGGTCGAAGAAGCGCAGAAGCCACGGTGTGCCGTCCTCGAACGGACCGGCATGTTGTGGATGCCGGTGGTTCCACACCTGTGTGGTGCGTCCGACGAATTGGTAGCCGCCCGGGCCTTCCATTCCGTAGATGCACAGATATGCACCACCGATCCCGACCGCATTTTCCGGAGTCCAGGTGCGTGCGGGGTTGTACTTCGTGGTGACAAGTCGGTGCCGCGGGTCGAGCGGGGTCGCGACCGGCGCACCGAGGTAGACGTCGCCGAGCCCGAGCACCATGTACTCGGCGGCGAAGACGGTGTCGAACACGTCGGCAACACCATCGAGGCCGTTCATGCGGCGGATGAACTCGATGTTCCACGGGCACCACGGCGCATCGGAACGCACCCCGTGCATGTAGCGCTGGATGGCTTCGCGCGTCGCAGGATCGTCCCACGAGAGCGGCAGCCGCACGTGCCTGCTGGGTACCTCGAGTTCATCGCTGTCGCCGAGGGTGTCCTCGACGTCCGCGAGGTGCCGGAGCAAGGCCTTCACGGGCAGCACATCAGGGTCGACCTTGACCTGCAGCGATCGGATGCCCGGGGTGAGTTCGAGCAGGCCGCGGGGGCGGTCGGCGTCGAGCCGCTGGTGCAGCGCATGGATGCGGGCGCGCAACCCCAGGTCGAGGGCCATGTCGCCGTATTCGACGAGCACGTTGTCGTCGCCGCTGCGCCGGTAGGTGACGGCGGTGTGGCCGTCGCGGCGGGCGAGCACGCCGTCGTCGCCATCTCCGCCACTGGAGGTGACCAGCGACAACCCTGCGCGACGCGCGGTTCCGAGTGCGCGGCGCGATGCGACGCGCTCCGCCCGCACCGGCACGAACCGGATCGTGTTGCCGGGGGCGAGCTGACCGAGCTTCCAACGGTCGGCGGACGCCACGGTCACCGGGCACACGAAGCCGCCGAGGCTCGGGCCGTCGGGTCCGAGGAGGATCGGGGTGTCACCGGTGAAATCCAGTGCACCGACGGAGTAGGCGTTGTCGTGGATGTTCGAGGGGTGCAATCCGGCCTCACCGCCGTCGGTGCGGGCCCATTCCGGTACCGGGCCGACGAGCCGGACGCCGGTGCGGTCGGAGTTGAAGTGCACCTCATAGTCGGTGGCGTAGAGGGTGTCGATGTCGGCGCGGGTGAAGAACTCGGGTGCGCCGTGCGGGCCCTCGGTGACAGCGATCCGCCAGCGCGTCGCGAGGGCCGGGATGTGCTCGGAGGGCACTGCGGCGCTCTGGGCCGACGGGATGTCACCGACGACCAGCACGTCTCCGTCGCGGAGTGCGCGACCCTCGTGACCACCGAAGGTCCCGAGGGTGAAGGTAGCTGTGCTGCCGAGGAACTCGGGGACATCGAGGCCGCCGGCCACGAGTACGTAGACACGCAGGCCCGGCCCCTCGATCGTTCCGACGTCGAGCAATCCGCCCGCCGGAACCGTGACGGGCCGCCACTGTGGCACGATCTCACCGTCGATGCGCACCGTGACCGGAGCGCCTGTCACGCACACCACGGTGTCCTCGGTGAAGCGCAGGGCCGGACCGGCCATTGCGGATTCGAGGCCGGATGTGCCCTCGTCGTTTCCGAGAGCGGTGTTGCCGAGGCGGAACGACAGGTCGTCCATCGGTCCGGAGGGCGGCACACCAATCTGCCAGTAGCCGGCGCGACCCGGGTAGTCCTGGACGGTGGTGAGCATTCCGGGTCGTTCGACAGTGATCTTCGTGGTCATGGCTCACACCCCCTGTGGTCGCGTGACGATCATCCGGACGGGTGTGGGATCGAAACCGTTGCACGGGTTGTTGATCTGCGGGCAGTTGGAGACGAGCACCAGCACGTCGCGGTCGGCCCTGATGGCGAGACGCTTGCCGGGGGCGGACAGGCCGTCGACGATGCCGAGCGTGCCATCTGCTTCCACCGGAACATTCATGAAGAAGTTGATGTTGGAGACCAGATCTCGCTTGCCGAGGCCCCACTCGGCGCCTTCGATCAGGAAGTTCTCGACACACGCGTGCTGATGCTTGGTGTGGTGCCCGTAGCGGAGTGTGTTGGATTCCTGCGAGCAGGCACCGCCGACGGTGTCGTGGTTGCCGACCTCGTCGCCGACGAGAGTCATGAGCGGTTCGCCCTCGGCGTCACGGAGTACCGATCCGGTGGTGAGGAACAGGTTGCCCTGCCCCGCAACGGTTGCGGCGGCGCTGTACCGCGAGGCGGTGTCGTGAGCGTCGTAGATGAGGGTGTCGACGGCCTGGTTGCCGAGGAGATCGACGATGGTCAGCACGTCACCTGCGGCAACAACCGTCGACCATGGGCCACGGAGCGCGACGGTCTCGTCGAGCACAACGCTTCCGGGGATGAGCGCAGCAGTATCGTCGGTGGTGGTCATGGGTCAGTTCTCCATTTCGGAATGAGCCGCAGCCCAGGCGTCTTCGGTGTTGAGCACCGCGCGGTGGTACTCGGGTTCGGTGGTGTCGATCGAGTCGAGTTCGCCGGCGGCGCGCCATGCGGTCACTTCGAGTGGGGTCGTGACGAACTCGGGGTTCGGGTCGAGCGGGTGTGCGGTGTTGGCGATGAGCACGACAACCGGGAGGTGGACGAGCAGGTCGACATACGCACCGGCGCCGGCGGTTCCGGTGCTGGTGAGCCCACCGTCGTCCTCGACACGGATGCCGTGGAAGAACGACAGCGACGGTGGAAGATCTCGGGGCTGCAGGTCGTGCTTGGCTGCGGCGACTTTGAAAAGTTCGCGTCCCGCAGGGGACGGCGAATGCAGCGCACCGGCGCCGTATCGCGCGGTGTTTCCTGCCGCGTGGCTCGTGCCGCACATAGCGTCGTGGTGGTGCGAGGTGTCGGCGACAACAGTCGCGAGTACACGTCCCTGATCCGAGAGGAGAGGGTGCCCGACGCCGAGGTAGGCCTGCCACGGAACCTTGACGGTGTCGGCGACGTTGAGCCGCTCGTGTGTCGCATCGGCCCGGAACAGGAGAAGGTGTGCGCACGCGGCGCCGTCGAGGTCGCGCAGACGCAAGCGGGTGCCGCGAGCGAGGACCTTACTGGTGTAGCGGCCGCCCGGCACGGTCTCGGCCCAGGTCATCGACACACACCGGCCGTTGGGCGGTGTGGGCCACGCCGACGCCGGCACGATCGGCATGCCGTCGGTGACGGTTCCGGCCTGGGCGCGTGCGTGTTCTCTGGCGGCGTGGGTCGTGGCTGTCGCGAGTGTCTCGGTCATGGTGCTCCGATTCGTGGCGGACGGGGTAACTGTCGAGTGACAGTTTTCAGAGCGCGCGTCTTCGGAGGATGTCCCCGGCGTAACGAGTGTGTGGCCGATGTTTCCAACTGATGACGTAACGCTCACACATCGATGCGATTGGGTAGCAACACAACTCGGTGTGCCAAGGTGGTGAGGTGACCAGAGCAGGACCAGGCCGTCCCCGGCTGACAAGCCCTCGGCGCCCGGGCACCACCGCCCGCGCAGAGATCCTCGACGCCGCCGCAGAGTTGTTCAGTACGCGAGGTTTCGCAACCACCACGACGCGACAGATCGCCGATGCCGTCGGAATGAGACAGGCCTCGCTCTACAACCATTTCGCGACGAAGAACGACATCCTCGCCACGCTCCTCGATGCCACGATTGCTCCGACCGTCGAGTTCGACGAGAGCCTCGACGACTCCACGCCGGCCGCAGTGCTGTTGTGCGCACTCGCATGGTTCGACGCCGCGCAGCTGTGCGCTGGACGGTGGAATCTCGGCGCGCTGTACATGCTTCCGGAGGTCCGCAGCGAAGCGTTCGAGACCTTCCGGCAGAGCCGTCTACGACTTGCACGTCGCTATCGCGACCTCGCCGTCGAGGTGCTGGGCGGAGGAGCTGACGTTGCCTGCGATCCACGCGCCGAGCTACCGTTCCGGCTCGTGGAGTCGGTCATCGACATCCGCGCCGACCGGCAGATGGACACGGCGATCGACGCTCAGCTTCCCGAAACTCTGGCGATCGCGGCGCTGACCGTGCTCGGGCAGCGCCCCGAGGACGTGGTGGATCAGGCGTGGGCGCTCATGATCGGTGTCGCTGCCGACTCGTTCGGCACGTGGAGTCTCCGGGAATAGCTCACTGCCGGTTGGACGAGGTGTCGGGCGGTGTGCGATCGGCGCCCTCGAGCACCGTCACGTTGTGTTTCTGCGAACCCGGACCGACATGGGACTCCGCCCGCATGCGATCCGACATGTGCGGGTAGTGCAGCTCGAACGCCGGGCGTTCCGACCGGATACGCGGCAGTTCCGTGAAGTTGTGGCGCGGCGGCGGGCACGTGGTGGCCCATTCGAGTGAATTGCCGTAACCCCACGGGTCGTCGACGGTGACGACCTGCCCGTAGCGGTAGCTCTTGAACACGTTCCACACGAACGGCAGCGTGGACGCACCGAGGACGAATGCGCCGATTGTGGAGACCGTGTTGAGCGTCGTGAAGCCGTCGGAGGGCAGGTAGTCGGCGTACCGGCGGGGCATGCCCTCGTTACCGAGCCAGTGCTGCACGAGGAAGGTGGTGTGAAAGCCGATGAATGTCAACCAGAAATGCCACTTGCCGAGGCGTTCGTCCAGCATGCGTCCTGTCATCTTCGGGAACCAGAAGTAGATGCCGGAGTACGTCGCGAAGACGATCGTGCCGAACAGCACGTAGTGGAAGTGCGCTACCACGAAGTAGGTGTCGTGCACGTGGAAGTCCAGGGGCGGAGAGGCCAGAATGATACCGGTCAGACCACCGAACAGGAACGTGATGAGAAAGCCGAGGGCGAACAGCATCGGCGTCTCGAACGTGATCTGCCCTTTCCACAACGTGCCGATCCAGTTGAAGAACTTCACCCCGGTCGGCACCGCGATGAGGAAGGTCATGAACGAGAAGTACGGCAGCAACACCGCCCCGGTCGCATACATGTGGTGCGCCCACACCGCGACCGACAGAGCGGCGATCGCGATGGTCGCGTAGACCAGCCCCGAGTATCCGAAGACAGGTTTGCGGCTGAAGACCGGGAAGACCTCGGTGACGATCCCGAAGAACGGCAACGCCACGACATACACCTCGGGATGCCCGAAGAACCAGAACAGGTGCTGATAGAGCAGCACACCACCGGTCGCGGGATCGTAGATGTGGGCACCGAGGAGCCGGTCGGCCAGTCCTCCCATGAACGCCGCGGTCAGCAGGGGAAACACCAGCAGGATCAGGATCATCGTGATGAAGATGTTCCACGTGAAGATCGGCATCCGGAACATGGTCATACCCGGTGCCCGCATGCACACCACGGTGGTGATCATGTTGACGCCACCGAGAATCGTGCCGAGGCCGGTGACCGCGAGGCCGGCGAACCACAGATTGGCACCCACCCCCGGTGCGTGGATCGCGTTGGCGAGCGGCATGTAGGAGGTCCAACCGAAATCAGGACCGCCACCGGGGGTGATCAGACTGAACAGGACGACCAACGCCCCGAAGAGGAACAGCCAGTAGCTGAACGCGTTCAGTCGTGGGAACGCGACGTCGGGTGCGCCGATCTGCAGCGGGAGGATGTAGTTGGCGAAGCCGAACACGATGGGTGTCGCATAGAGCAGCAGCATGATGCCGCCGTGCATGGTGAACAACTGGTTGTACTGCTCGTTCGACAGGAATTGCAGTCCCGGCACGGCGAGTTCGGTGCGCATCAGCATCGCCATGAGCCCACCCGCAAGGAAAAAAGCGAAAGCGGTGACGATGTACATGATCCCGAGCGTTTTCGGGTCGGTCGTCGTGATCAGGTTGTAGAGTACTGCCCCCTTACGGGCGCGGCGCTCGGGATACGGCCTTACTGCTCGAGCCTCCACCACCACCGGATTCATGGACGAACCTCCAAGACGACCGCGGCGCCGACGTGCGGCATTCCCCCGGTACCCGCCCTCGGCACGCCTGACTCTCCGGGACAGGCCGGTAGCCACGAGCGTAGACCTCGCTGCCGGAACTGGGGTCGGAATGATGGTCGGTGGTCGACATTTCGATACACCAACCATCATCTCGGGCACCGACGTCAGGCGTGCTCGAATCCCGGGAGGCGCGACGGCGTCTCGACCACCGAGTATTCCGACGCGTCCCCCTGCACGACGCGACTTTCGGTTCCGTCGACCCCCACCGGCAAGTCACCCGCGAGCGTGATGCGGTGCAGGCGACGGGTGTGACCGCCGAAGTCGGCGATGCCGTAGTGCTGAGTGGCACGGTTGTCCCAGATCGCGACATCACCCGGAGACCAGGCCCAGCGGAAGGTGTTCTCGAGCTTCGTAACTCGTGCTTGCAAGAGCTGCAGGAGCGCGGCCGTCTCGGATGACTTCAACCCCACGAACTCCTTGACGAAGTGTCCGAGGAGCAACGAGCGTTCCCCCGTCTGCGGGTGGACACGGACGACGGGATGGATCGTCTCGTAGGTGTTGCGCCGGAACTCCTCCTGATACTGGTTGCGCTCATCGACAAGCGTCGAACTTCCGGCGTCGAATTTCTCCGCATAGTCGTACAGGTTCGTGTGCAGTGCCCACAGATTGTCGACCAACGACCTGAGCGCATCGGGAAGCTGTTCGTAGGCGGCAGTCGTCGACGCCCACGTCGTTGCGCCTCCATACGGCGGGATGGTGACAGCCCTCAGGATCGAGGCCTTCGGAATGCGATCGACGAAGCTGACGTCGGTATGCCAACTGTTCGCGGCGCCTTCGATGGGGAGCAGGCGTGTCCCCTTCGAATGGACTGTAGGGTGCGACTGCGTCTGTGTGCCGAGGAGTCCCGCGAATGCCCACTGGGACTCGTCGTCGAGATGTTGCTGCTCCTGGAAGACGATCGTTTTGTTCGCGGCCAGTGCGTACCGGATGGCCTCGACCGTCTCCGGCGACAGGGCGCCGGATAGTTTCACGCCATCGATCCGGGCGCCGATGTGCTCTCCGAGCTTGGTGACCACGATGCCGCCTGCGCGATAGATGTCGTCCGGTGTGGCTGTCCGGCGTTCGAGTTCACTGAGGGTCATGTGGGGCTCCTGGGTCGTAGTCGAATGTCTGCGCAAAGGCTTCCAACGCGACTGCGACAAGTCGACGGTTTCGCTCATTCGGATCCGAACCCCACCGTCGGCACCCGGTAGCATCATTTCCCATGCGAACCTCGGTGAGTGTCCTCCTCGCAACCACCGCGATCATCCTGGCACCAGCGGCAACCGCAGCGGCGGCGCCCGCACCGATCGTCGACGGCAACGGGGCCATCGTCGCTCCGAGTTCGACGGCGATCTCTTTCGCACACACCCCGTCGGGTGCACGCGCAGGAACTACGAACGAGCACGAATCCCGCGCCGGGGCCTCCATTGTCAAGTTGTACATTGCCGAATACGTTGTCCGACAAGGAGATCCGGACGACCAGACGGACGCCGTCGAAATGATCCGCGCGTCGGACGATGCCATCGCAGACCGCCTGTACGCGAAGTATCCCCAGTCGATCTCCACAACGGTCGCCGAGTTCGGTCTCGCCGATACCCACGTGCCCGGCTACTGGGGATTCGGAACGACCTCCACACACGACATGGTGACCTACCTCGAGACGAAGAAGCGCACCGATCCCGGCTCGCCCGTCCTCGCCGCGATGGCCTCTGCCCATGAGACTGCAGCCGACGGCTACCCACAGAACTTCGGTACCGCGCTGCTCGCAGGAGTGATCGGCACCAAGTGGGGCTGGAGCGACGACCGCGCATTCCACGCGTCCGCGTCCTTCGGACCCGATTTCTCCGTCGCCGCCTCGGTATACGGGTCGGCCCACCAGTTGACGGAGAACGTCCTCGGCGCGTTCACCGAGGGCGAAGCCTCCCCCGCCGAACACGGAACTCCACTCGCGGACTGCCCCGCCGTCGCGTGGCTCGCAGGCGACCCGACCCTGGGTGCGCCCGCGCAAGCGCTGCTCGACACGGTGCCCCCGCAGCACACCGCCGCATTCTGCGGAGTGTGACGCCTACTCCGCCGCCCGTACGTACGGTGGAGCATATGAGCACCACATGGCAGAATCCTGACTCCGTCTCGCTCATGCTCGACGACTGCGCGACGTGGGCAGTGGTCGGCCTGTCGGGCGACCCCAACCGGACCGCGTATCGCATCGCGAAGCTTCTGCGCGAGCGCGGGAAGCGCGTTGTGCCCATCCACCCGACCGCTCCGAAGGTCTTCGGCGAGCAGGGTTACCCGACCCTCGCCGACGTACCGTTCCCCATCGACGTCGTCGATGTGTTCCGCAGGTCCGACGCCGCGGGCGAATTCGCCGATCAGGCCGTCTCGATCGGCGCGAAAGGGGTGTGGTTCCAGCTCGGGGTGATCGACGAGGACGCCTTCGCGCGGACGACCGACGCCGGTGTCGCGATGGTCATGGACACCTGCCCTGCCATCGAGTGGGGCACGCAGAACAGGAACTGAGTGCGCTACCCGCTGCGCGACAGATAATTTCCGAGGGACGCACCCGACTGATCGTCGAGACGCCAGAAGGTCCAGCCGTCATATTCGGCGTCGTCGTCGCTGACGAACTTCGTGACTGCGTTCGCAGCTGTGGTCGGGTGCCCGAATCGGCGGCCTTCCATGGGGCCGCGGGTGATCTCGACGTTGCTGTTGTCCGAGTCGAAACGCGCGTGGATCCGATATCCGCCGAAGTCCGACACGATCGCGGTTCTGGGGTCGACGAACTCGGGTTCCGCCACGGGCTTGGTGGTCTTCGCGGGCTTGGCTCGCGGCCGCAACACCTCTTTACGATGTTGAGAATCGCGAACCCGGTTGAGATTGAGCAGATCCCATCGGTCGTGCCCGTGCGCGACGCTGCTCATCGGGATGGGGTGACTGCCGGTGGGAACTCGGCCGGGACGCTCGGCGAGCCACAGTTCGACGTCGGCCGCGATCCCGGATTCCACCTCGTCGGATTCGACCATGTAGAACTGCGGAGAGTCTGTCGCGAGGTCGACGAACACCCAGTACGACGAACCCGTGGGGTCGCTCCCCGGTGTGCCGTCCTGCCTGCGTGCCATCCACTGCCCCCTGCTGGTCGACCGCACCCGGACGACGCAGCTGCGCCCGTCCACCCCCTTCACCCGCACCGCACGAGAGCCCTTCAGCTGTGTGGCACTTCCGCCTCGCTGAACGACATCGGCGACGAACGCCCGGACGCCCCTGTCGGCTGACTCTTCCATGGACCAACCATACGGTTACGTACCGGATGTCGGAAAGCCCCCATACCGGTCACCGAAAGGCATCACCTTTGGTCGACAACGCCTTGACGCGGTCGACGATCCGTTCTTGCAGCTTGGACGGAGTACGCCACCGCATCGCGAGCTTGTCGTAGTCCATCGCGTGCTCGGCGATGATGTCCTTCAACCGGTCGGCATCGAGCGGAGCGAGCCGGTCGCGCAGGCCCGCTTCTCCCCCATCACGGAACGCTTCGAAAGGGTCGAACAGACCGGGCGCACGCTTGGCTCGTCCGGCCGAGGCTTTCCGGACCGGGGCTTGCCTACGCGCCGGAGCCGCGGCCACTTCTGCGGTGACAGGCCTGAGCACACCTGCGATGGCGTCGGCGAATCGTTGGTTACGTGCGGCTTCGTCTGCGATCACCCGAACGAGGGCGACGAGGGATTCCGCCGCGGTCGGCGCGGCACCGTTGAGGCGCAGCAGCGCGGCGCTCGCCTCACCGATCTGAACCCGCAACCGGGCGTCGGACACGTCGTCACGCGCACCACGGTCGCCTTCGCGACCACGTGGGCTCACAAGTACACCTGCGCATTCATCAGTATCGTCTCGGTGAGCATGCGTAGGGCATCGAACTGTCCTGCACCACCGTATTTGCGCTTGAGGGTGCCGTAGGGAACGAACTCCGCGGACGCGGCGATCTGGTTCGCTTCGGGAATCCATGCGGGAACGACGCTGGCGATCGTGTCGTCGCGTTGAAGCTGCTCGATGATGGTGCGATGCAGGCTCGATGCGCTGCGGTACTTGGTGATGACCAGGCCCAGCTCACGGATCGAATGACCGGTACGGTCCGAGAATCTCGCCACCCGCTTCTGCAACTGCGGGATCCCGTACGTGGACAGGATGTCCGGAATCGTGGGGACGATGTAGCCGTCAGCGACGCGGAGTCCGTTGAGGGTGAGCATCCCGAGGTTGGGCGGGCAGTCGACGAGGATGTAGTCGTAATCGTCGGCGATCGGGTCGAGTGCGTCGCGCAGGACCTCGATGGGCCGATGGGATCGGGGATCGGCGTATTGCTGAAAGCTCAGGCCTTCCTGGATCTCCATGAGGTCCAGTGAGGACGAGAGCAGGTCGACGCCGCGTACCGCTTTCACGGACGACACATCTTTCTGAAGCGACTTCTCGAGATCGAATGCGTCGGCCTCCGGCTCCACCGCACGCCGGAAGAGCGCGGCAAGGGTACGGCCGAGTTCGTTGAGTTCCCGCCACCTCTCCTCCCCGACCATCATCGTCGTGAGGTTGGTCTGTGGATCGAGATCCACGAGCAGAACCTTCTGCCCGAACTCGGCCGCCATGAACTCACCCAGTGCGGCCGTCGTCGTGGTCTTGCCGACGCCGCCCTTCAGGTTGATTGTCGCAATAACCCGCGCCACCAGCGCACTCCTCCGGAACGAATTGCTACACGTCGCTGCAGCAAACTACACCGGAAGGCGGACAAAGGCGACGCGGAGTCCGCTCAGTGCCCCTGCGACTCCACCGCGACGCGCTCGTAATCCGCAATCGCCTGGTCGCGGCCCACCATCGAGTCTGCAGTCGCATATCCCGACAGCGATACCGCCGGCTTGTGGTCGATCACGGCGCTTACGACCTCACCACCCGAGGTGAACACGATAATCCCCTTGGCTTCGTCGCCGGGGAGTTCTTCCCACACCACGCCCTCGGTGCCGAGCGCGCGATTGATCTCACTCATCAGCAGTGGCGCACTGAAGTAGTACATCCGGTCCCACGAGTCGCTGTCGAGCCCACCCGCCTCCACCACCTCACCGAGGCTCCGCTGCTGTCCCGAGGTGAGAACCGAGTCGAACTCCGACTCCATTTTCGGATCATCGACCACGGTCACGGTGCCTCCGGAGCCGCAACCGACCAACATCGCCGCTGCCACACCGCCGAGTGCGACCGATTTCCAACCCCTGAGAAATGTCACTTTTGCCCCTCGCGTCACTTTTGTCCCCCCATCGGAACGCGACGGACGCTAACACCGAAACAAGCAGTTGATCAGTGGTGCAGCTCACTATTATCGAAGGCGGATCCGACCTATATACGACACGTAATTCGACGTTGTGGTCATTCACAAGCCCTCGCGTCAATCCTTTGCCGTCAGCTCCGCAATGTCGCCGAGGAGCGCGGATTGCAGCACACCGATCGACTCTGCGGCACCTCCGAATTGATCGCCGACGAAGTTCGTATTGTCGGTCGAGAGTTCGCGTGCCCCGGAGCGTCCGATGAGGTCGTCGATCCGGTCGTCGAGGCTTGCTGCTCGCTGCGCAACTTCGACCATGGCCATTCGACCGTCGGCGAACCCGAGGAGATCCCCGATCCGAGCGAGCGCCGCAACTCGGTCGAGAAGCTGTTCCCAGACGGTGTCCAGCGCCGCGATCCGCGACTCGAGGCCCGACCGCGCTGCGGGCGCAGCACTGATCGCGTCGTCCAATTCGGTGAGCAGGCCCCGCAGTGCGATTACATCGGTGGCGATCTGGGTGAGCTCGTCGGTGAGGTTCAGCTGTGATCGCTGCACGGCGAGGTGTTCCGAATGCCACGCCGGCGACGACTCGATCCGGTCGTACAGTGCCCCCGCGAGAAACAGAAGGGTGTCGTAGCGGTCGACGAAGCGATCGGCCTCGTCGGGCATCTGCCTGGCGAGCACCTCGGCCGCGCGACGCCCTGCATCCGCCGCGATCGTGCGCTCGGACCACCGGCTCACCCGGTCGCTTGCGACAGTGAGCACCGCGTCGCGGGCCCGATCCACCCCGGTCGCCGGGATCGGGGCCGGCGTGCGCTGCAACGCCCGGAACAACGCCTCACGCTGGTCGAGCTCGAGATGAATACCGTCGCGACGTTCACGACGCACGGCGCGCACCCCCTGCGCGTAGTGAGCCGACGAATGCACGATGGACTGCCGCGCGGCGCGGATACGCTTGTCGATCTCACTCGCGCGATACTCGAACACCATCCTGGACAGACCGGGACGCTGCACTGCAGCACGAGCGGCGGCCCTCTCCCGCTCTTCGGTGAGGAGGCGAAGCTCTCCGAACCCACCGATGTCCGGAATCCGGCGCGCGAGACTCCGACGAACGGCGAGGACCGACCTTGCGGACTCATCGAGGTAACCGGATGCGATCGCGACAGCGGCGTCGTCGGACAAGGGGTCGTGATGGCCTTCGATGCGGCACTGTTCGCACCACCGTCGAACCTGGGCGGCGATGCGCTCGCGGCGTTCAGGCTGGGACTCGAACTCCCCGGGAATGTTCGAGTGGTCGGGCTCGGTCATGGTGCCCCTCCTCGGAGATCGTCGACCTCCACTGTTCCAGAATTCACCGACGCCGTCCGGCACAGCGGTATCCCCAGACTCGACCCAGGGTCTCCGCGGGACTCGGAGGGGCAGCGCATGTGTCCGCGGCGGCCGACAGATGACCCCGATGATCTGCGGTGATCGATGTCACACGAGAAATCTCCGAAAGGCGGGTACTTTCCCTCCCCCGGAGCCGCGCCGGACACCCCACGTATCCGAAATACGTTGTCCCACAAGGCTATTTCCCATCCTCGCTGGCCGGCATTTCGACCCGCTTCGAAGTTACCCGCCGGTGTTACCCCACGGTACAGCTCGCGACACCCCCTTTCGGACGGCACCGGGACGCCTCGCCTACCCCGGGAACCCGTGCCCCGCAACGCCTCCCATCGGTACCGTGAGCGCAGGCAACCGCTCCCGGTCACCGAACATCAAAACGTGACAAACCCTCATGTTTCCTCCATGCTGTTATCCGGACGGATCACCCGAAGCAGGGGGCGTTGTCACAGCGACAACCGCGGGCTTCACGCACGATCCGTCCGAACCGCCCAACGGCGCCCTGGGGCAGGGACCACGGGGCCGGGACCGACACGCATGCCCACGCCAACCACGAGGAGCCGACCGATACATGTTCACCAGCCGCGTTATCAACCCGTGACGCGGGACGAGCATTCGGTCGACACCGCTTCCTCGAACGGGGTTGAGCTTCGACGAGCGCGGTATGCGCACAACCATGGAGAACGGTGGCAACGAGTATGTTCAAACGGATCGCAGTGGTCAATCGGGGTGAGGCGGCCGTCCGCCTCATCCGGGCAGTCCGGGAGCTGAACTCCGAGCACAACTACGACATCACAACGATCGCGCTGCACACCGAGGCCGAGCGGCGCGCCATGTTCGTCCGTCAAGCCGACGAAGGTGTCACCCTCCGGCCGTCCACGACGGCCGCAACGCCCTACCTCGACTACGTCGAGCTCGAGCGCGCGCTGACCGAAGCGAAGGCCGACGCAGTGTGGGTCGGCTGGGGCTTCGTCGCCGAGGACCCCACCTTCGCCGACGTGTGCGCCCGGCTGAACATCACTTTCATCGGCCCGTCTTCCGACGCGATGCGTCTGCTCGGCGACAAGGTCGAGGCAAAACTGCTCGCAGAGAAGGTCGGCGTTCCCGTCGCTCCGTGGTCGGGCGGCCCCGTCGAGAACCGCGCCGATGCGCGCCGTCACGCCCAGGCCATCGGCTACCCGCTGATCATCAAGGCCCGTTCCGGTGGCGGCGGACGCGGCATCCGCAAGGTCTACTCCGAGGACGAACTCGAACTCGCTCTCGAGCGCACCCAGGGTGAAGCCGAGCGCTCGTTCGGTGACCCGGTCGTGTTCATCGAGCGTCTCGTCACCGATGCCCGCCACGTCGAGGTCCAAGTCATCGCCGACAACCACGGCAACGTCTGGGCGCCCGGCGTGCGCGACTGCTCGATCCAGCGCAAGAACCAGAAAGTCATCGAGGAGTCCGCCTCCCCGTTGCTCACCAAGGAGCAGGCCGACGAGCTGCGGAAGGTCTCGGCCGACCTGGTCCGCGCCGCGGCCTACAGCGGCGCCGGCACAGTCGAGTACCTGTACCAGCCCGACCTGAAGATCTTCACCTTCCTCGAGGTCAACACCCGTCTGCAGGTCGAGCACCCGATCACCGAGGCGACCACCGGAATCGACCTGGTCAAGCTGCAGATCTTGGTCGCCTCCGGCGAGAAGCTCCCCGGCGACTGCCCGCCCGAGTTCGGCCACGCGGTCGAGGCCCGCCTGAACGCCGAGGACGCCGACAACGGCTTCGCTCCCGCGCCCGGCACCGTGCAACTGCTCAAGTTCCCGCTCGGTTCAGGTCTGCGAGTCGACACCGGAATCGCCCAGGGCGACGTGATCCCGCCCGACTACGACTCGATGGTCGCCAAGATCATCGCGTGGGGCCGCGACCGCGACGAAGCCCTCGCCCGTCTCCGTACGGCGCTCCGCGAGACCACCGTCGTCCTCGACGGCGGGACCACCACCAAATCGTTCCTCCTCGACCTGCTGGGCCGCGAAGAGGTCATCGAGGCCAGTGCCGATACCGGCTGGCTCGACCGCACCGGCGCAGGCACCGCCACCGGGCCGACGAAGGTCGCCGACATCGCGCTTCTCGCGACCGCAGTCGACGTGTACGACGCCGACGAGGCCCGCGCCCGCGCCGGCTTCCTCGCTTCGGCACGCGGTGGCCGCCCCCGCGCCGGCCAGACCGGAACCCGCAAGATCGAACTGAGCTACCAGGGACAAGGCTACGAGCTGCTCGTCGGGCAGATCGGTCCGCACCGGTACCGGATCGGTGCTGGCGACTCCGAACTCGAGGTCGACATCGAGCGACTCGGCGAGTACGAAACACGCCTCACACTCGACGGAAAGCGCCACAACGTCGTCTCGATCGCGGGGCCCGCACACTTCCTCGTCGAGGTCGACGGCATCAGCCACCAGATCAGTCAGGACGAAGCCGGTGTCGTGCGCACGCCCGCTCCGGCCGTCGTGGTCGCTGTGCCCGTTGCCGTGGGCGACGAGGTCGAGGCCGGTCAGACCCTCGTTGTCCTCGAATCCATGAAGATGGAGACCGCGGTCCGTGCACCGTTTGCGGGTAAGGTCCGCGAGATCCTCGCGGTCGTCAACGGCCAGGTCGATGCCGGCGCTCCGCTGCTGCGCGTCGATCAGATTGCCGAGGAGGCCACGACCGCGGTGGCCGAGCGGGTGGAGTTCCCCACCGCCGCGCCCGCGTTGACCGACGACGCCGTGGCCGACGCCCACGCTCGCCTCGATCGACTCGAAGCTCTGATCACCGGCTACGACGTATCGGCCGAGCGCACCGCAACACTGCTCGGCGAGTATGAGCAGCTCACTGCGAAGGCCGCGTCGTGCGACCTGGTGCGTGCCGAACTCGCACTGCTCACCACCTTCGCCGACGTCTGCGAACTGTCGCGCAACCGTCCGACGCAGGACGAGGAGAACAGCGACGACAAGGTCCACAGTCCTCGCGAGTTCTTCCACGGGTACCTGCAGTCGCTCGATGTCGAGGTCGGCGGGTTGCCGGAAAGCTTCCGCGGACGTCTTTCGCGGGCACTGCGTCACTACGACGTCACCGAACTCGAGCGCACCCCCGAACTCGAAGAGGCCGTCTACCGGCTGTTCTGCGCGCAAGAACGCATCGAAGCGCAGATCCCTGTGGTATCGGCGCTCCTCGACCGCTGGCTCGAGCACGGCACCGGTGAGTCCGGTGTGTCGAGCGAACTCAACGAAGTTCTCGACCGTCTCATCGTTGCCACTCAGGTCCGCTTCCCCGTCATCGGTGACACCGCCCGCAACTTGCGCTACCGCTTCTTCGAAGAGCCTGTGATCCGCAAGGCTCGCGAGCAGGTGTACGACGGGGTGCGCGGTTCGCTCGCGTATCTCTCCGAGCACGAGAACTCTGCCGACTACGCGGAGCGGATCGAGGCACTGGTGGCAACGCCGGAGCCCCTCATCGATCTGCTCGCGCAACAGATTTCGCGCCCCGAGTCGGTTCCCGGCCCGCTGCTCGAGGTGATCACGCGGCGCGCGTACAAGATCCGCACCCTCGAAGACGTGGAGTCGAATGTTCGCGACGGACGCCAGTTCGTCACCGGCAACTTCGACCTGCGCGGTACCCGGCTGTACCTGATCTCGGCCGAGGCCGAGCATTCCGATCTCGCCGCGCTGCTCGATTCCGTCGAGGCGGCCGCGAAGCCACTGCCGAGCACCGAGAACCTCGTCATCGATCTCTACCTGGCATGGCACGACGCTCCAAGCGATGCCGATGCGCAGGCACAGGCACTGCACGCCGTGCTGGCCGCAAGGCCGGTCGTCGCGACCGCGCGTCGTGTGACGGTCACGGTGTGCCACACCGACAATGCCGAGGAGCACGTCTTCACGTTCAGGCCCTACGAGACGGGTTACGCGGAGGAGACCAACATCCGCGACATCCATCCGCTCACCGGTCAGCGCCTCGACCTGTGGCGCCTGAAGAACTTCGACGGCAAGAGACTCCCCGCGAACCCGGATACGTACCTGTATCACATTGTTTCGCAGGACAACCCGTCCGACGAGCGGTTCATCGCCCTTGCCGAGGTGCGGGATCTGACACCGCAGCGCGACGAGTCCGGCGCGATCGCGGGCCTGCCCGCATTCGAGCGGGCACTCGCGAGTTCGCTCGACGGCATGCGGCGCGCGCAGGCCGCCCGCGGTGGTCGTCGTCTCGACGCCAATCGTGTCGTGCTGTTCGTCTGGCCCGTCGTGGACCTGACATTCGACGAACTGCGCCGGACCGCGCAGAACGCCGCCCCGCTCACCGTCGGTGCCGGACTCGAGGAGATCACCGTCATCGGTTGGCTGCGCGAGAACCCGGAGCAGCCCGCGCGTGAGGTGGCGCTGCGATTCTCGTACCGCTCGGGTGCCGGTGTGGTCGTGGGCCTCACCGATCCGCCGAAGGAGCCGCTCAAGCCCCTCGACGAGTACACCCAGAAGGTGCAACGCTCCCGCGCCCGCAACACCGTGTACCCGTACGAACTGATTCCGCTGCTCACCGGTAAGGGCGGCAGCTTCGTCGAGTACGACTTCGACGAGTCCGGCCGGTTCGTTGCGGTGGATCGCCCGTACGGTCGCAACAAGGCAGGACTGATCGTCGGTGTCGTGACCACCGCAACCGAGCTGTACCCGGAGGGTATGACTCGTGTCGCGATGTTCGGCGACCCGACCAAGGCGCTCGGTACCGTCGCGGAGGCAGAATGCTCACGCGTGGTCGCCGCCGTCGACCTCGCCGAGAAGCTCGGTGCCCCCGTCGAGTGGTTCGCGCTGTCGTCCGGTGCGACGATTTCCATGGACTCCGGTACCGAGAATATGGACTGGGTCTCGCGGGCACTGCGCCGCATCATCACGTTCACGCAGGACGGCGGCGAGATCAACGTTGTGGTCACGGGCATCAACGTCGGTGCGCAGCCGTACTGGAACGCCGAGGCGACCATGCTCATGCACACCAAGGGCATCCTCGTGATGACACCCGACAGTGCGATGGTGCTCACCGGTAAGCAGTCGCTGGACTACTCCGGTGGCGTGTCTGCCGAGGACAACTTCGGTATCGGTGGCTACGACCGCGTCATGGGCCCCAACGGCCAGGCGCAGTACTGGGCCCCGAACCTTTCCGCCGCGATCGAGGTGCTCTTCGGGCACTACGCTCACGCGTACATCGCGCCGGGCGAGCGGTTTCCCCGTAAGGCGGAGTCGACCGATCCGGTCGACCGCGACGTGCGCGTATACCCGCACGTCCACCCGTCGAGCGACTTCACCACCGTCGGCGACATCTTCTCGTCGGAGACCAACCCGGATCGGAAGAAGCCGTTCGACATCCGCACGGTGATGCGTGCCGTCGTCGACCAGGACCACGCCGTACTCGAGCGCTGGGCCGATATGGCGGACGCCGACACCTCGGTCGTGTTCGATGCCCACCTCGGCGGCCATGCGGTCTCCGTCATCGGCATCGAGTCACGGGCAATCGCCCGTAAGGGCTGGTTCCCGACGGATGGTCCGGACCAGTGGACCTCGGGCACACTGTTCCCGAAGTCGTCGAAGAAGACTGCGCGCGCGATCAACGCAGCGAGCGGTAACCGTCCGCTCGTGGTGCTCGCGAATCTGTCGGGCTTCGACGGCTCGCCGGAGTCGCTGCGCAATGTGCAGCTCGAGAACGGCGCCGAGATCGGACGGGCGATCGTCAACTTCGACGGCCCCATCGTGTTCGTCGTCGTCTCCCGCTACCACGGCGGCGCGTTCGTCGTGTTCTCCGGAGCACTCAACGAGAACATGGAAGTGCTCGCGGTCGAGGGCTCGTTCGCTTCGGTACTCGGTGGTGCTCCCGCCGCGGCCGTGGTGTTCACCCGCGACGTGAACAAGCGCACGGCGAACGACTCGCGCATCGTCGAGCTCGAAGCCCAGATGGCGGCGGCAGAGGACGGCGAGAAGGCACGCCTCGGAGTCGAACTCGCGTCGCTGCGGACATCCGTCCGCTCCGAGAAGCTCGGTGAGGTCGCCGCAGAGTTCGAAGCGATCCACAATATCCAGCGCGCCCAGCGTGTCGGCTCGGTGGATGCGATCGTGCCTGCCGCCGAGTTGCGTCCGCAGATCATCGCGGCGCTGGAGCGGGGTATTGCGCGGACCCTCGCGTAACCACCCGTAGAACGTTCGAAGCCCCGCACCGGATTTCAGGTGCGGGGCTTCGTCGTAGTTCCTAGTCGTCCCAGTCGTCGTCCCGGTCGTCGTGATCGTCATCCCGGTCGTCGTGATCGTCGTCGGCGAGGTCGTCGCACCGGTCGTCCCACTCGTCGTAGAAGTCCTCGACGTAATCGGGGACCGTGTCGTCCCAATCGTCGAACCACGCGTGACAGGTGCTGGTATCGATGAACGGGATTCCGGGCGGTAGAGCGCTCGCCAGGTCTGCGGAGCCTGTTGTTCCGTGCACAGTCGCGATCGCGGTGCTCGATGTCGTCGACGGGGCCGGTCCGGTCGAGGAGGGATCGGCGACGGTCGAGATCGTGTAGGTCGAGGTCGATGCGGAAGGCGCGGCCTCGTTCGAGTTCGAAAGCACGAAACCGGCTGTTCCGGCTGCGGCCGCGGTCGTCAGTGCTGCGGCTGCCCACCAGGTGCGGCTCAGGGCCATGGTCTTCTCCTTCGCAAGGGGTGTTCCGTTCGGTGCACCCTTACTCTGGAGACCCACGATGAGACGTCCATGAGGCGAAGATGACGATTTCTTCATCTCAGTCGAGGGTGCGGATCCATTCGATGAGAGCGCGTGCGACTTCGTGCGGGACCTCGGGGATCAGCGCGTGACCGCTGCCGGGGATGAGGACGGTTGCAACCAGGTCTGCACCGAACTCGTCGATCAGCTCCGAACGGGTCCCGGCCGGGCGGAACACATCGCCTTCCGCCTGCACGTCCAGCAACGGGGACGAGGCTATCGGCCACCACGTTTCCTTCTCGGTCGCCGCCATGGCGGCACGCTGGGCAACGATCGCGTCGGGCCACCAGCCATCGAGCCACACCGACGGGTCGTGTCCCTCCGCGAAGAACACCTCACCCAGGTGGACGAGGCGTTCGGCGTCGGGCAACGCCGAGTCGGAACACTTCGCCACTCGCTCGGTCAGCGACGCGGGGAACCGGCGTGCGCCTGCAGCCAGCACGGCGACTCCTCTGACCAGTTCAGGGCGATCCACTGCCAGCACCCGTGCTACGTAGTGGCCGAACGCGTGCCCGGCAAGGACCGCGGGCCCCGTGTCGAGCATCGTGAGCACATCCGCCACATCACGGGCGAGGTCGTGCAGATCCAAGTCGTCCAGAGGTCCGCCACTCGCGCCGACGCCCCGAGGCTGAGGACGCACGGCGCAATACCCTGCGTCCGACAGGTCTTGCGCGATCGGATCGAATTCATAGGAGTCCCGGCCGAGGGAAGGCAACAAGACCACTGCCGGACCCGCGCCGTTCACCAGCACTTCGAGTTCTGTTCGGCCTGTACGAATCATCTGAGTCTGCGTCACGCGGACATCATCTCAGTCGGCCTACCCGGGACGGCAGCAAGATATAGTTCTTCGCCACACCGTAAACCTGCCTGTGCCCAACATCACACCGGGGCGACAGTGGAGCTCCGCCCTATTCGAGGCCCTTTCATCACGAGTGCTGAAATCGGTTCCCTGACACTGAGTGCAATCAAATTGTGCACTGCATGCCATTCTGGCGCACCACACTGATTGGACCTCTATTTCGTTTTATGCCAATGCATTTCACCACAGAGGCCAACACGATCAAGATCGTCTCGATTTATTCCCGATCGGACCTGACTACGGAGTAAGACTGTGCGCCACAGTATTTTCCGAATCCGCTCGCATCAGCACCGAACGGAAGGGCTACGGACAAACAGTCTGTTCGTACTCCGGAGTAAGTACCAGCTTTCAAGCATAATACGTTGCACCCCAATTGATTCCGGTACATATGACGATCAGGCGCACCGAACGGCAGCGATACATTCCACATGACAATCCCCGGGAAGTGCTGCATCATTGAATGCGCAGGGAGTTAACGAGCAGGGGCGCTCGAAACGCAACGCGAAGCAGGGGAATCTCGCAATCGCGCACCACCACAAGACCATCGGGCATACGCAGCCCCGAAGGGCACGTCGCCGTGCCTGACGCGACCGCCGCCAGTCAGAGGAGACGACAATGACCAGCACCGCCGAACCCACCACGAAACTCGTCCAGGGCAACAAGCTCCGCGGACGCGTCGCGTTCGTCACCGGTGGAACCCGGGGCATCGGTGCCGCTATCAGCCGTAGCCTCGCCGCTCAGGGAGCGACAGTCGCAGCGGGATACGGACGCAACACCTCGCAGGCCGACCAGTTCCTCGCGGAGATGAAGACCAATGCTCGCGACGACGTGACGCACTCCGTGCACAAGGGCGATGTCGCCAGCGCCGACGATTGCCGTCGGACGATCGACGAGGTCATTGCCGAGCACGGCCGTCTCGACATCCTGATCAACAATGCCGGCATCACGATCGATCGCACGGTGCTCAAGATGGAAGACGAGGACTGGGACAAGGTCATCTCCGTCAACCTCTCCGGTGCGTTCTACCTGGCCCAGGCCGCGCTTCGCCACATGCTCGAGCGCGGCACCGGCCGTATCGTCAACGTCTCTTCGGTCATCGGTGAAACGGGCAACATCGGCCAGGCCAACTATGCAGCCTCCAAGGCCGGCCTCTTCGGCCTCACCAAGACACTCGCCAAGGAAGCCACCTTCCACCTGGGCAAAGCGGGCCTACTGACCCCCGACAGCATCGGCGTCACCGTCAACACTGTCACCCCGGGCTTCGTCGCCACCGAAATGGTCGAATCCATCCCGGAGAAGGTCCTCGGTCGTATCACCGACAGCATCCCGGTGAAGCGTCTCGCGAATCCCCACGAGGTCGCCCGCGTCGTCCATTTCCTCGCCGCCGATGACTCCTCCTACATCACCGGTCAGGTGTGGGGTGTCAACGGCGGACTCGACATGTGACCGCTCGCTCCACATCCAGCCCACATACCACTGAACGGTCTCATTTCAGATGCAGTCTTTCGAGCTCAACCGGCATGGCAAGATCGTCTTCCCATCCAATTTCTTTCCCGATCTCGACTTCTCGGCATTCACCAGTATCGAACACCTCGACTCGGTGATCCGTCGTGATTTCGACACGAAGGCCCCCTCGGTCTCCGAAATCCTCTCGCGCAGCGCTCAAGGCGTCTACAAAACCAAGTTCGAACTCATGCGAGACATGGCACTGAGCGGATTCTGGGCGAATCGGTTCGCGCTCACCATGTTCGACAAGAAACCGACGCGCTGGTCCGATGTCCCGCGCAACCGCGACGGCATCTACATGCCCACGCTCACACCGTGGCCCGATGCCGCAGAGCGTATGGCTGCCGTCCAGTCCGCCTACCGCGAACTGCCAGCTGCGTGGAACGAATCGGCCGAGGACCTGATCTTCGCTCGCCTGTTCAACGTCTTCGGCTCGCGGCGGCACATTGCCGGATCACTGCCCACCGTCAAGCCGACGGTCGAACAGCTTCTCGCCGACCCGGACAACATGACGCTCCGGATCGGCAACCACGATCCGAACTACCCGATCTACACGTACGACGAGATCCTCGACAGCAGCGAAGATGTCGCCGAACTCGAGGCCCTCGGCCGGTGGTCGATGGTGCTGCACAACCAGCACCCATACAACCGCAACGAACTCGAGGTCGTGAAGGTCAAGGATCTGAGAGACGACGACTACGTTGTGGTCTTCACGCCCCGTGATCGTGAAGTCCAGCGCTTCATCACCCGAGCGACATCCGGCAAGACCCGCAAGGGCGTGAGCTACACGAGCCCCGCTCCCATCGCCCCGTCGAAGCCCTATCCGGCAGTGGACGTGAACGCGGAGTTCACCATCCGTCCTCGCATCGACTCCCTCGCGGTCGCGCACGGAGACATCGTCTGCACGAACGACGACCTGATCCGCAACACCGCCTACAACTGGTCGCCGATGACGGCCGGTTCCATCGCACAGAAGACCGGAATCGAGCAGCGCCGCTATACCTCCGGCACGTTCGAAGACCTCGCTCTGTCGGCAGCCAAGCAAGCCGTCGAGCACGCGAGCGTAGGTCCGGAGGATATCGGCGCGGTGATCGTGTGCACCTGCACGAGCGGACGGTTGATTCCGTCGCTCGCGACGTGGATCTCGGGCGAGCTCGGCATCGCACAGACCCACGCGTCGTTCGATCTCATCGCGGCCTGCGCGGGCATGCCTTACGGTCTTGCCGAGGCAACCCGCATCCTGCAGCAGGTCAAGCGGCCCGTACTGGTGGTGTGCGTCGAGAAGTTCTCCGACAAGATCGGCAACGTGCGCCCGTCGCGCATGATCTTCGGTGACGGTGCCGCGGCGATCGTCGTGTCGCCCGCCGACGAAGGCGCCGAGGGCGATATCGAGTACTTCAACAGCTATGCGAGTGGACCGACGAGCGAAGTCAATTCGATCATCTGGCCCAACCCGGACTTCGACAACTTCATCACCGTCTACGGTCCCGAGGTCAAGTCGCTCGCCGGCCGCTACCTGGCGCAGATGCTCGACGAGATCAACGAACTGCCCGCACCGGCCGGTGAGAAGGGGTCGCTCCTCGACAATATCGACCTGATCGTGCCGCACCAGGCGAACAAGACGATGATCATCGAGCTTGCTGCGAACGCGGGATTGTCGGCGGATCGTCTGTACTTCAACATCGAGCAGGTCGGTAACGCGTCGTCGGCGAGCATCCCGCTCGCGATCCACGACGCCGTCCGCGACGGCGTCATCGACAAGCCGGTGCGCATCTTCGCACCCGGGTTCGGTGCCGGTGCTGTTGCCGGATACACCGTGATGCGCATCGACCCGAAGGTGGTCGCTCCGTTCCGTTCAGCGGAAGAGCACGCGGCGATCGACCCCACTCAGGGGAAACCGTCGCCATCCGACGTCGAACTGGCATTCAACTAGAAGATCCATTTTGTGCCGATCGTCCCGTTCGCAACGTTTCTTGCGGACGGGACGATACCCATTCGAGGCCACATCCATGGATGGCCCCGAGTGATTTCGAAAGGCACAACCAATGAAGATCCGGCGTCTTACTGCCGCAGCACTGAGCTGCCTGGCGCTGACGGTCGCTGCTCCAGCGACCGCGAATGCGTTCACCCTGGTCGATCTACTCCCCACCGGCGTAGCCGACCTGATCCCCAGCGGATCATGGAACCCGTTCGCACCTCCGGCACCGCTGGCTCCTCCTGCTCCCCCGGAGCCACAAACCCCGCCCGCTCCCCCGCAGCCGGCACCGCAGCAGTCGGCACCGGCGCCCGCACCGCGTTCGGCTCCGAGTGGCGGATTCAAGAACTGCACCGAGGCGTGGAACGCCGGGGCGGCTCCCGTCTACCGCGATGATCCGGGTTACGCACCGCGCCTGGACCGTGACAACGACGGCATCGGCTGCGAGCGGGATCCGCGCTAGCATCCGAACACGACGAGAGGCCCTTCGATGGAGGGCCTCTCGTCGTCGTTCTGCGTCGTCACAGCCAGCGGGGAGGCGTCAATTCGCCCCCTGTAACTCCTATCGCACCGCGGCCGGCAGCCCAGCGCACCACGGACGGAAGGGAACCCTGCACCTCGTGCGTGATCTCGGCTCCCTCCTTCACCACGACAGGGGTGCTGCCCACGACCTCGATCGCGATACCCGTGCCGAGATCCTTCTTGCGCCACATCCCGACGATGTCGTCGAGCAGAGACTCGAGGACGATCGGGGGGAAGTCACCGAAACGACCACCGTTGTCGAGGTCGACGGCGTGGATCCATACCTCGCGGGTGCGCATCCACGCGGTTTCCTCCGCAGGCACGAGCCGCCCTTGCGCGGTGCGCACCTGCGCCTGCCACGCAGAATCCGGTAGGTGACGCCACTTCTCGTCCAGCCGTGCGACCGTGTGCGAGAACAAGTTACGAAGTGCTGCGGGACTCAGCGTGGCCCCTTCGTCGATCTCCTGCCCCCGCTGTTCCGTCGACGAGTACATCGGCGTCTCGATGCCTGTTGCAGCCCAATCCATGAGCCGGCACAGAGCTGCGGCGTTGTAGCCGATGTGCGCCACGAGGTGCCGGCGTGTCCACCCTTCGAGCAGGGTGGGGCCGTCGAGTTCGTCGTCGGTCAGATCCGCGAGCCGCTGCGACAGGTACGACGTACCTCGTCGGGCGATCAACAGCCGCTCGGAGAGTTCGAGATCGTTGAATCCCACGTCCGGGTTCTCCTACTTGATGATCGTCTTGTTCTTGACGGTGCCGAGGCCTTCGATCGTGACCTCGACGGTTTCGCCGTTCTGCACGTAGCGCGCGGGCTTGCGGGCGTGGCCGACGCCGCCGGTGGTGCCCGTGATGATGACATCTCCGGGCTGCAGCGTGACGATGTGCGAAATGTAGTCGACGAGTTTGGCTGGGGTGAACACCAGGTCGTGGGTGTTCGACGACTGCATTACCTCGCCCTCGAGCTTGGTCTCGATCTTGGTTCCGAGCTGATAGTCGGTGTCGAGGAACGGGCCGAAGCCGCTGGTCTTCTCGAACGTCTTGCCCTGGTCCCACTGCAGCGTGCGGTACTGGTAGTCGCGCATCGTGTAGTCGTTGATCACCGAGTAGCCGGCGATGTACCCGGCAGCGTCGCCCTCACCGACCTGGTAGGCCTGCTTGCCGATGACGACGGCCAGCTCCGCTTCCCAGTCGAGCTGCGCACCCGCATAATCGGGCACGATCACGTCGTCGTACGGGCCGGTGAGGGCTTCCTTGAACTTCGAGAACAGAGTCGGGAACTCGGGCAGATCGCGGCCCATCTCCTTGATGTGCGTCGCGTAGTTCAAGCCGACACACACGATCTTGCCGGGCTTCGGCACCACGGGGGCGTAGTCGGCGTTCGCGAGATCGACGACCTTGCCCGAAGCCTGCTCGGCGACGGACTTCCAGTCAGCGTTGTCGAGCAGCGCGGACAGATCGGCGTAGCCGTCGATCACGGTTGCGGCGGAGTCGCTGTCGACCCTCACTGCTGCGGTCGTGCCATCCAGGCGGAGAGTGGCGAGTCGCATGAGTTTTCAGGCTCCTTCGGAGATGATGGTTCGGTTGAAATGAAGTCGTTCCACGATAGGTGCGTCCGAGAACGCGAACAGGTCGACGCCGTCGTCGGTCTCGAGAGACCATTCCGTCCAGGACGGCACCACGATCATGTCGCCCTTGGCAACGTCGTGGTCGGTATCGCCGAGATGGAAACGGCCCTGTCCTTCGAAGACCTGGAACACGACCGAGCCGACATCGCGACGCTGACGGGTGTGTGCTCCGGCCCGGAGACGATGGAACTCGGCTCGGATCGTCGGCATGACGTCGCCGCCGGTGGTGGGGTTGGTATAGCGAATCGCTGCGTGTCCCGGCTCCGGCGTCGCGGCGTAGCCCTCATCCTCGAGCGCGAGCTGCTCGTTCAGCGCGCGGTCGGTATGGACCCATCGGTAGCACGCGATCGGTGAGCTGGTCTTCTTGTCCAGGCCCACGAGGGGACGCAGCCCCGGATGCACCCAGAGGCGCTCGGACCGGGAAATATCCGGGGTGCCCTCGTCGGTCACCCCGTCCGAACCGAATTCGAAGAACCCGGTATCCGTGTAATGAACGAACGGGATGTCCAAACCGTCGATCCATGCCATCGGCTGGTCGGTCTCGTTGTGGTGGCCGTGGAAGTTCCAGCCCGGTGTGAGCAGGAAGTCGCCGCGGCGCATCGCGACCGGATCGCCGTTGACGACGGTCCACACGCCCTCGCCCTCCACTACGAAGCGGAAGGCGTTCTGGGAGTGCCGGTGTTCGGGAGCCGTCTCCTTCGGGCCGAGGTACTGGATCGCCGCCCACAGGGTAGGGGTGACGTACGGGACGCCACCGAGGCCGGGGTTGGCCAGCGCGATTGCGCGGCGCTCGCCACCACGACCGACCGGCACGAGATCACCTGCGCGCTGCGCGAGCGGGTACAGCGTCGACCACTTCCACACGAACGGCACCGCCTTGGACGTCGGCACCATCGGCATGAGGTCGCCGAGCTGCGTCCACAGAGGGTTCAGGTTCTCGGTGGCGAAGTCGTCGTAGAGCTTTGTGAGTTCGGGGTCCATGGGTTCGGTGGCGGTCATCGGTCTCCTCGTCAAACGTGCAGCACATGCCCGGCTTGCCGTCCAACGTATGTCCGGTCACTCGTCGAACGGAACTGATTTCTTCTGTGCAGAACTCCCTGCGTCGGTCGGTTCGATACTCGCGACGTCCACCTGGACGCCGCGGACGGCAGCGTGCATCTGGTTGACCAGCTGCCCGCGCAGATGCGCCCGGTAGCGGGTGACGGGCACTGCGGCAGTGAGCGCCGCAATCGCGTTACCCCTGCCGTTGCGGATCGCCACACCGAGTGCAGCGACCCCTTCCTCTGTGTGTTCAACGTTCACCGCGAACCCCACTTTCCGCGCAGCCTCGAGCTCGTGGACGAATACCTCGAACTCCCCGACCGCCATCCTCCGATCGGTGGCGTCCGGCGAAGGTCCCTGATCGATCCGGGGCTCGTCGGCCGGCCGCAGGTACAACTGCTCCAGAACCGCGCGTGGCTGCTCGGCCAGGAGTATGCGTCCACCCGCTGTGAGCTCGGCCGGAAGGACCTGGCCTTGCCGATCACCCACCCGCAGGATCGATTCGGTCTCCGCGGTCCACAGGAACCGCGCCTGCGACCCGATCCTGATGACGAGGTTGATCGTCTCCCCCGCCAGCGACGCCAGCGCCTCCATGTGCGGCCGGGACAGTTCGGTGAGTTCGCGGGTCCAGCCCTGCCGCGCCGGCCCCACGCCCATCGCCGGTCCGGGGTGGTAGACCCGCTTCTCGTCCTGCACTGCGAACCCGCGGTATACCAGCATGGCGAGTAGTCGATGCGCGGTCGACGGTGCCGTCCCGAGTTCCTCAGCGGCTTCCTTCAATCGCAGAGCACCCACATCACGCAGCATCTGGAGTAGGCGAAGCGCATTGTCGACCGACTCCAAGGCATATGTAGGCCGCTCGATCCTGCCCGGCTTTTTCTGCATAGCAGAACTCTATTGCATGGCGGCGCAACGCACTCCCAAGGTGGAAAAATGCACCAGCCCAACGACGTCGTCTCCTCGACCGGCGACGGCCGCATAGTCCTCCCCCGCGGCAACGTCATCGCCGTGATCGTGTGCTGGCTGTTCGTCGTCTTCGACGGATACGACCTCATCGTCTACGGCAACGTCATTTCGAGCCTGCAGGACGAGTGGGGCATCAGCTCCTCGACTGCGGGCACCCTCGGGAGCCTCGCGTTCGTCGGCATGATGATCGGCGCGGTCCTCGCCGGACGGCTGTCCGACGCGATCGGACGCAAGCAAGCGGTCATCGGATGCGTCGTCGTGCTGTCGGTCTTCACCGCACTGTGCGCGGTCGCGCCCGGTCCTGCCGTCTTCGGCATCTTCCGCCTGATCGCAGGAATCGGCCTCGGCGGACTCGTCCCGACATCCAATGCGCTTGCAGCCGAACTCGTCCCGAACAAGTGGCGTGCAGCCGTCGCGACCATGATGATGTCGGGCGTACCCATCGGAGGCAGTATCGCCGCCCTCGTCGGCATTCCCGTCATCCCGAACTGGGGTTGGCGACCGATGTTCCTGTTCGCTCTCATCCCGCTCGTCGTGCTTGTGCCGCTTGCCCTCAAGACCCTCCCGAGCACCACGATGAAGGTCGACACGAAGGCCGGAGCCAGCGGATTCAAGGCGCTACTCGGCCCACAGTTCCGCCTCATCAGCATCATGTTCGCTGCCGTCACGATCGTCACCCTCCTCGCCTGGTACGGACTCGGCACCTGGCTGCCGAAGCTCATGCAGGGCGAGGGCACCGACCTCGGCAGCGCCCTGACCTTCGCACTCGCCTTGAATCTGGGTGCGGTCGCCGGCTCGTTCATCACCGCCTGGGGTGGCGTGCGATACGGATCGGTGCCGACCAGCGTCATCGCCGCGGCCATCGCCGGCGTGTCCTTGCTTGCCCTGTTGCTCGACCCGCCTGTCGCCGTGGTCTACCTGATCTTCGTTCTTGCCGGCGTCGGCACACACGGCACCCAGGCACTCATCATCGCTGCAGTGGCGTCGTACTACCCGGACCATCTCCGCGGCACCGCTCTCGGCTGGGCGCTCGGTGTCGGGCGAATCGGCGCGGTCGCGGCGCCGCAGGTAGGCGGCTGGCTACTGGCTGCCGGACTCGGCGCCCACTCGAACTTCGTCCTGTTCGGTATCAGCGCACTGATCTCGTCGCTCCTGCTGGCGGTCATCTGGAGGAAGTTCCCCACCAGTCATGACGCGCCTCGCGGTCCGATCATGGCCCACTGACCCGACCTACTCTCGAACACCTAAGGAGCCTCGCCTCATGTCAGATCTGAAGGATGCACGGGTACTCATCGCCGGCGGCGGCATCGGCGGTGTCGCCAATGCCCTGGCACTCGCCCAGAAGGGCGCTCAGGTCACGCTGTTCGAGCGCGCACCAGAATTCGGCGAGGTCGGCGCAGGCCTTCAGATCGGTCCGCATGGCAGCCGCATCCTCCAATCACTCGGCGTCTACGACGAAGTGATCTCCAAGGGTGTACTGCCCAAGAACCTGGTCTTCCGTGACGCCGTCACCTCCGAGATCCTCACCAAGGTCAACCTCGGGCACGACTACCAGCAGCACTACGGTGGCGTGTACTTCGTTGTTCACCGCTCCGACCTGCATTCGGTGCTCGTCGAGGCGGCCCGCAAGGCCGGCGCCGATCTTCGCGTCAGTTCGGCCGTGCAAGACGTCATCACCGAAGGCGACACCGTGCGCGTCATCCTCGAGGACGGCTCCGAGCACGTCGGCGACGTCGCGCTCGGCATGGACGGACTGCACTCACGCCTGCGACCGAAACTGCACGACGACAAGCCCGTCGGATCCGGCTACGTCGCGTTCCGCGGCACCTTTCCGATGAACGCGGTTCCGCTCGAGGAGGAGATCGAGGACGTCGTCGGCTACATCGGTCCGCGCTGCCACTTCATCCAGTACCCACTGCGAGGCGGCGAGATGCTCAACCAGGTGGCTGTCTTCCAGTCCCCCGCGTTCCTGCGCGGTGAGGAGAAGTGGGGCAGCCCGGAAGAGTTGGCACACGCCTACGACCATTGCCACGAATCGGTGCAGGAAGCCCTGAAGTACCTGTGGACCGACCGCTGGTGGCCGATGTTCGACCGCGACCCGGTCGACAACTGGGTCGACGGCCGCATGCTCCTGCTCGGCGACGCCGCCCACCCGCCGCTGCAGTACCTCGCTTCCGGAGCCGTCATGGCCCTCGAGGACGCCCGGTGCCTGGCCGACTACGCCGCCGAGGATCTTCGCGGCGACACGAAGAACTGGCCCCAGATTCTGCGCGACGTCAACGCCGAACGCGCTCCGCGGTGCAACCGCATCCTCACCGTCGGCCGTATGTGGGGCGATCTCTGGCATCTCGACGGCGCGGGCCGTGAAGCACGCAACGAGCTGTTCCGCATCCGCGACACGTCGAGCTACAAGTACACCGATTGGCTGTGGGGCTACAGCTCCGACCGCGCACGCTGACCGCCCGGGTCGTCCCCGTCAGACCCGCAGCGGATCCGGCGGGGATGAAAACATAGCAATCGCCTTGCGGCGCAGTACATAACGTACTAGCGCCCGTCGATCGGACGCACGGACCTCCACACCCCACATCTCCTGCGCAATGGGGTGCATCAACGCGCGCACCACACACGTCGGCACCCGTCGTTGCACCCAATCGCTCGGGCGCACCACTTGATCATGGAAGAAGTCACCGGCGTCGGTACGGCGCAGCTGCGCACTGCAGGTGTCGTCGAACCATCCGGTGAACTCGGCCCACGTACCAGGCAGACCCGTGTCACTGATCCCATATCGGCGGAACCACCCGCAACAATCCCGGTACACGTTCTCTCGGTCCTCGTCCGTCAACGGCCGCACGAACGTGTCGATCATCGTCACGAGCGTCTCGACGTACGTCGCGTGCTGGAACTGGAACAAGTCCGGATTCAGACTGTGATATCGATGACCCAGACCGTCGACACCTTTGATGCGCTCGTGTCCACGCTTGATGATCAGCGACATATCGGTGTCGTCGTAGGCCATCCGGATGAAGATCGGAACTGTGTGTCGCTTGTGCAACCACAACCGTCGCGGAGTGCGTGAATGCTCCATGCCCGCCGCGAGTGCCGGGTGCAGCATCTGCAGTCCCACTGCTCGCGGCAACGCGAGCAGGAACCGCTTGTCGGCGAGATAGCGGTGCAGTAACCCGCTCCTGTCGATATCGCTCATCCCTGTGACCACTTCGACTTTCGGTGATCGTGCGCTAGATGATGTTCCTGCCGGTTTTCAGGCGGCGACGCAGATCCATCATCAGCGCGTGGCTGCCACCGTGCCGGATGAACTTCGGAATGAAGCGGTTGACGAACGAGACGAATACAAACAGGTGCTCGAATCGACGACGGTCCGCCTCGCTCCATTCGTAGCCGAGCTGGTCGCGGAAGTACGGCGGCAGAGTTCCGATCGTCAGGAACTTCAACAGATTCCTGAACATCAACCGCATCGGCAGGTTGATCATCTTCAGGCCGACGAGGTCATCGATGAACTTCTTGGAGGCTTCGTCGAAAACCACGCGTTCACACCCTCGATTCCAGTACACCTCGAAGTCGGCCCGAGTCGTCGGCCACATCTCTTCGGTGACCTGCAGTGTGGTGCCGAGCTTCGACGCGGTCGCATAGAAGTCCTCGATCTGGATCTCGTCCAAGGTTCCGTGCAGCAGCTGGTAGCTGTCTTCGATGCCGACGTAGAGGCAGGCCGCGACCCACATCTGGAGTTCGCGGTTGAACGCGTTGTATTTCACGGGGCTGTTCTCGTCGGAACGCACCTGTCGGTGGGCTCCGTTGACGGCTTCCCGGAACGCCATGCGCTCCTCATCGGTTCCGAGGATGGCGACCGCCAGATATTGCGTCGTGGTGCGCGCACGCTTCCACGGATGATGCACGAGGGCGCCGCTCGGCACTTTGCTCTCCATCACGCCGTAAGCGACTTCGGGCCAGCCCAGCTGCATGATGACGTTTGCGGCTGCACCGGCGAATGACCAGAAGTCGATGGCGTCGGACAGGACGTGCTTCTTGCGGCTCCATCGATTCGGACCGCTGGTGATCTTGATTCGGGTACGAGCCGAGGTGAGCACGGGTTCGGATTCCACGGTGTCGTCGAGGTAATGCGCGGGCATGTGACCCTCCTGGTCGTTCTGTCGTACGGTAGCGCCGGGCGGCGTTCCTACTGGTCAGTTCCCTCCACTGCCAATCCCCTGAAGCAGCATCCGCCAGAAGGTCGCCAGCTCTTCTCCTGCCGGAATGAGAATCGGATCGGCGACGACCGGAGGACCGATGAGCGTGCCGGGAGATGTCCGGTTCGCCACGCCGAGATCATTCGGTCGCGGCGCGTTCTGCGCGCCGCGCTGGCCGTGGTCCTGACCCGGCGGGCAGTAGTGCGTGAGGTCGGGGGTCACCGGCGATTCGTCGCCGAGGTGTCGGCGAGGGGTGTCATAGGCACACACCGGACCCTGAGTTGCGATGAGCGCGAAGTCCGCTCGATCGCCGTGCACGATGGATTCGAGTGCGGCCAGTCCTGCGGGAATCGAGACGAGGCCGGTCTGTAACGCCGCTGATCTTTCGGAGATGACCGGTGCCACGTCGACGAGGTTCGAAAGCACTGCCGCGAAGGACATCTCGTTGGCGGCAAGCACACCGTCGGCTCGCCGCATGGCATCCGGAGTGGTCGTCATCATTTCGGTGATCCGATCCTCGTTGTTGTACAAGGTGTCGGCGATTGTGCGGGCCGCCGCTACACCGTCGACGAATCGATCCGAATTTCCCGCCATGGCGGTCGTCAGACCAGCTGTGCGACTGAGCAGTTCGGTCAGGTCGGCAGCCTGGCTTTCGAGCCGACCCGACAGATCGTCGGCGTCAGTGATCAGCCGTGCCAGATCCGGGCCGAGCCCTTGGAAGGCCGCACCGAGCTCGGTTCCGATCGTCGAAACGGTGCCTGGCTCGAAGGTATCGAGTAGCGACGCCGTGCTCGCGAGGGTTTCAGCGATCTGCACGGGCTGCTCCTCCGCAGGCATCTCGATCGAGTCACCGTCCACGAGATACGGGCCACGGTCGACGCGCGGGAAGATATCGACGTTGAGCATGCCTGCGAGCGTCCCTTGGGTGATCTTCGCGATCGAGTCGACCGGGATCTCGGTGCCGGATTCGAGTTCGAACTCGAGCCTGGCACCCCCGCTCTGCGGTTCGACGTTCACTGCCGACACTGCACCCACCTGTACACCGCGGTAAGTAACGACGGTGCCTTCCGACACACCGAGCGCATCGTCCACGTCGGCGGACAGGGTCATCGGATCGCCGATACCGCGGGGGCCGACGATGTAGTAGACGCCGTACGGGACGACGATGACCGCAGCCAACGCGAACAGGACGAGCTGGACGAGGACGATCTTCTTCATCGGTGTCCTCCTCCGAGGAGATCCTGCAACGACGTCGGTGACGGGCCGGGCGGCGTACCGGTGAAGGTCCCGCCGGTCAGAACCGTATCGATACTCTCCGGGATCTCGAGAGCTCCGTCGAACACGAGGTAGTCACCGCGCACCGACTTACCGAACGTGTCCATGAACGCGTTCATGGCGGTGAGAGTGCCGCCCATCCGGTCGTTGAACGCGGCAAGGGTGGACGCAACCGTCTCTGCGTCGGTCAGGAATCCGGCGGTGCCCTGCGGTACGGCATCGGTCAGTGCCTGCATGTTGCCGGCCAGACGCGTCGTCGATTCGAGGAGCGCGGAGATCGAATCGCGTTGTGAGACGAGCACCTCCACCGCGCCCGCGGTATTCGCGAGGTAGGTGTCCATCGTCTGCTCCTCGTCCGCCATGGTCCGGGTGACGTCGGCGGCCAGGACCATCGCCTCGTCGAACGCTGTCTGTTTGTCGATCGCGCGGGTCATGAGGTCGGTGGCGGTGTCGGCGAGCGACTGCACCTGATCGGATCGCCCCGTGAATGCGATGTTCAGTTCGTCGACGACCGTCGCAAGTTGGTCCATTCCGCTGCCGCTGACAACATTGCCGAGCGACGCGAGCATCGTCTCCACACGCGGACCCAGATCGGTGTTGTCGACGGTGATCACATCGCCGTCGGACAATCGGTCCGTCGCGGCATCAGCAGGTGTGACGAGCCTCAGGTACGGGCTGCCGAGAGCCGACGGAATCTCCACCGAGACCAGAACATTGCTCGGTACCTCGAGTTCGCGTTGCAGCGAGACCTGAAGGGTCGCGCCGGTTGTCGCAGTGTTCAGGGCTGCCACCCGGCCGACGATCTGCTGGCCGTATCGGACGTCCGCGCCGAGGACGATGCCGTCGGCGCTCGACAGGTGCACGTCCACGTCGAATGCGCCGGCACCGGCGGACCGCCCGACCGGGAGATCCTGGATGCCGTAGCCGCAGCCGGACACAACAGCCGTGCTTGCGACAGCCACAGCGAGCGCGACGAGACTCATGCGCTGCTTGGAGGGGACGAGAGACGTCGGGGTCACGGGTTCCCTCCGGTGATGGCCGTAACGATCCCGAGCGGATCGGACGCGCTGATGGGAAATGAGATGGGGTTGGTGAACCCGGCGCCCGTGCACAGCGGCAGCGGGTGTTGCGCACACAGCGGACCGGCGGTCTCGAAGGATGTCAGGTTCGTCGACACGTTCAACCGGATGCGGCTGCGCCCGTCGGGGCCGACGGTGTTCTCCAGGTTCTGCATCATCAGCGGGACGAGGTCCATGAACTCCGCGAGTCCTGCTTTGTTGTCGGTCAGGGCGTAGCCGAGTCCTTCGAGGTTCGTCGAGATCGCTCCGAAGCTCTCCTGGTGCTGTATCACGAAACTGTCGAGTTCGGCGAACACGGTCTGCAGTTGTTCGAGCGGCACGGTGATGTCGAGATCCGCATCCTGCCATACGGTGGAGAGAGCGGACATGTCGTCGACCATGGAATCGAGCGATACCTGACGCGCATCCATCGCCTCGATGAGCGTCGAGAGGTTGTCGACGAGTACCGAGAAGCCCTCGGAGGTTCCGCCGATGACTCCGGTGGCTGCGCTGAGGTCGCGGATGGCATTGTTGAACGCCTCCCCCTGGCCGCCCCACGTCTCGGCGCTGCTCGCGAGCACCGAGCCGACGTCGCCGCCGTCCGGTCCCATGAAGTCGACGAGGGTCGAGAGACTGCCGAGCATCCCATCGATGTCGATGGGCGAATGGGTGCGCTCGACCGGGATGGTCGATCCGTCGGGCAGTTCCGGTCCATCGGAGAACGCAGGCCCGAGTTCGATATAGCGCTCACTGATGATCGCGGGGCTCATCACGTATGCGGAGACGTCGGCAGGCAGTGTCACCTCTTCGGGGACGGTCATCGTCACCCGCACCGACGTACCCTGCGGTTCGATGCCGGTGACGGTTCCGACGGCGACACCGAGCACTGCAACCTTGCTGCCGGCGTAGATGCCGTTGACGTACTCGAAATCGGCGTGCACCGTGGTGACCCGGTCGGTACGGCCGAAGATGTACCAGATGGGTGCAGCGATCAGCAGAAGCGCAACCACCACGAGCGAGATGATCTTCTTTCTACCCGACGGCCTTGTCGTGCCGGGCTGCTCGCTCCCCGGCATTTCCTGTATCACCGGCATTCCTGCATCACTCCGATCGCGCACAGAAGATTGTCGGGCAGGACCGCTGCGGGGGTGGTGACGTCGGCCCACGTGCCGTTGCCGGTGGCATCTGTGACGGTGCGCAACGCCGGTGGCAACTGTGTCATGAGAGAGGCGATGTTCTCGGAGTTGCGCTGCAAGGTGGCGGTGACGGCCGTCAGGTTGGCGACGAGACGATCGGCTTCTTCCCGGTTCTCCGTGAACGTCTGCGACAGCGTCGTGATGACAGCACGCAGGTTGTTCGCGAGCCCGGTGAGCGCCTCCTTACGGACCGCCATGGTCTGCACGAGTGTGCGTGCGTCCACTGCGGTTTCGACTACCGAATCCTGTTGAGCGACTGCCATCTCCGATAGCCGACGTGACATCTCGAGCAGTTGATCGAACTGGCCGCTGTGCCGTCCGAACGCTGACGACGCGGCACTGATGCCCGTGAGGGTTCGTTCGATCTCGCCGCTGTCGGACGGCATGACCTGCGACAACGTGGTCATCATCTGTTCCATCGCGTCGAGGTCGAGTTCTTGGGAGACTCGCTGCGCACCCGCTCCGACTTCGTCGAGCGAGTAGGGGACGGTGGTTCGATCGATCGGGATCGTGTTGCCGCCGTCGTCGACACCGCTGGGCCGGACATCGAGGTACCGCTTGCCGAGCACGGTTTCGAGCCGGACCGACGCAGTCGATGTGTTGCCGACCGTGCGGTTGTCGTCGAGCCTGAACTCGACGTCGACGTGACGACCGGTGAGGACGATGTTCTCGACCCGCCCGGCGGGGACGCCTGCGACATAGACGGGATCACCGGCAGCAAGCCCTGCTGCGTTCGCGAATTCCGCTGTGAAAGGCTCGGTTCGGGCCTGATACCAGAAGCGAGGGATGCTGATCGCCGCGGTGAGGCCGACGATGAGCACGACGATGCCGATCGTGCCGAGTACGAGCGGCATGTGCGTGGTGTTCTGCCTTCGACCGAATCCGAAGAGGAATTCGAGCGCGCCGACGAAAATGTCGATGAGTTTGACGAGGAACATCGCTTCAGCGCACCTCCCCCGCGGCCGTCTCCTCGGAGTTCGCCACGAGGACGTTCACGAGGTCGTCGATGTGCGCGACGCCGATCGCGACGATGCCGATACCGGCGCCGAGCACGACGACGACGAACACCAAGGCGATGCTCTGCATGATCCGTCCGTTGTGACCGCCGAGCGATCGGGTACCGCGGACGACGAGGTCGATGAGTCGTGTCAGAGGGATCATCGGCACACCGGCGAATGGGTCGGACCGAAGATGTTCACTTCTGCGTCGCCTGCTTTCAGAGTGAAGTTGCACAGGTAGAGGCTCACGAAGCTGCCGTACTGCCCGGTGCGGTTGATCTGGTGCGCGAAGTTCGGGAGGTTCGTCAGCATGCGCTCGAACTCGGGTGTGTTCGCGATCCAGGTGTCGGTGACAGCACCGAGGCTCGCGAGGGATCGGGTGAACGCACCATCGGACTGCACCATGATGTCGGCGAGCTCGTCGACTGTGGCGCTGCCGCTGTCGAGGAACTCGGCGAGCCGGGCGCCGTCACCGACGACGGAATCACCGAGCACGGACAGTCCGTCGACGAGCGAGCTCAGCTCACCGGAGCGGTTGTCGAGCGTTCCGAGCAGCCGTGTCATGTTCACGACGACCTCACCGAGGATGTCTTCGCGATCTCCGAGACTTCCGGTGAGGACCGCCACCCGGTCGAGGAACTGCGCGACGGCGTCGCTGCGTCCGTTGAACGTGTCGGTGAGGTTGCGTGCGAGGACGTTGACCTCGTCGGGCGGCAGGGAGTCGAACAGCGGCCGGAACCCGTTCATCAACGCGGTCAGGTCGACCGGTGGCGTGGTCTGCGAAACCGGAACCACCGCGCCAGGGGCGAGCACGTCGGACACTGCGGGTGCGTCGACGTACGGTTCGGGCATCGTGATGGCCACGTACCGGGCGCCGAGCATGTCGCCGTAGCGCACTGTCGCGCGAACGCCGCTGGTGAGTATCTGATCGCCTTCGATCTCGACGGTCACGCGTGCCATCGCACCGCCGCCGTCGGCGTCGGCGACGTCGATCGCATCGACCCGGCCGACCCGCACGCCGGACAGCGTGACAGGATTGCCGACGCCTAGGCCTTCCACGTCGGTGAACTCGAGAATGTAGTGATCGGAAGATCCGCGGACCGGCTCGGCCAGCGTGTTGAACACCAGTGTTCCGCAGACCGCACCGACCACACAGTAGCCTGCGAGCGACAGCACTTGGGAACGAGTGAGTTTCACGGGATCTGCACCTCGTTGCCACGGACGAGCGGTCCGAGAATGAACGAGGTCGCGGGATTCAGGGCTTCGGCGACCTCGCCGAGGGGGTCGGGCAGGGCCACTCCGGCAGTACCCAATGCATCCTCGAGAAGCTTCAATGCCTCGGCTTCGCCTGGGCCGCCGACGATCTTCGTCGATTCAGTGCCGACGATCCGCGTGGGCGCACTGTAGGTGCTGTTGCCGGGACTGTTGCATTCGCGTCCGGTCATGGACCCGTAACTCGGGCAATCCGCCGACGTGTACGGCAGTGGGTCGGCGAACGACGGTACGGCGGTGATGTTGAATCGTCCGGTCGAGAAAACCCGCGCTCCGGCGTTGCCGAACAATTCGGCGTTCTCCAGCGTGCTGTACAGGCCGCTCGGGTTGGCTGCCGTCGTGGCGAGGATCGTGCCGACCGAGTTGGTGACCGTGATCATCGAATCACGGCGCTCGCCGGTGAATCCGTCGACCGACGCTGCGAGCAGGGTCGCGGCATCGAAGGTGTCGGCCAGCCGATCGCGGCTCTCGACGATGGCGCCGGACACCTCGGCAGCCGATGCGACCATTCCGACGATGTCCGGGGTGGCGACCGACAACGACCGCATGACCTCGACGAACTGTGGTGTCGCATCGAGGAAGTCGGCGGCAGCAGGAGCCATCGTGTCGCTGACGGCGGAAAATCTGTCGATCGTGCGCCCGATGGTTTCACCGTGTCCGTCGAGCGCGCTGCTCAACGCACTCAGTGCGACCGAGAGCTGATCCGGACGCATGTCGTCGAGGACACCGGCCATCTTCGTGAACACGTCGTACATTGCGACGGCTTCCGGTCCGGAGTCGACGACGATGGTATCGACCTCCCCGAGCGTGCCGCCTGCGGTGATGGTCGCGTCGCCTTCCGGGTCGACGAGTTCGACGTAGATGTCGCCGAAGAAGGTGCGGGGCACGACGCGGGCGAGAACCGCCGACGGCACGAGCTTCGCAGCAGCCGAGTCGATGGCCAGGCGCACCTGGGACTCGGTCGAGCCGGCCTCCACGGAGGCGATCCGTCCGACTTCGACGCCGTGATACCGCACGGGCGCTCCCCCGTTGACGAGCCCGGCAGCGGCGGGGACCTCGACGAAGACGTCGTCGGTGCTCTCGAAGGTTCCTGTGCCGCGGAGCACCATGCCTGCCGCGACACCCATCGCAAGGCAGAGACTCAGCGCGCCGTAGGCAATGTATCTCGTTCTCTGACGTGAGGTGGGCCGATCCATGTCACACCCCCATTCCGGGAACTTCGGGAACCAGACCCCACAGCGCGAACGTGAGCAGCACGTCGAGCACGCCGATCGACAGGATCGCGGTGCGCAGCGCACGGCCTGCCGCTGCGCCCACACCTGCGGGCCCTCCGGACGCGTAGTACCCGTAGGCGCAGTGCACGAGGCTGACGACCACAGCGAACACCATCGCCTTGATACCCGAGTACAGGAGATCCTGCGGCGTGAGAACCAGGTGGAAGAAGTAGTCGTAGGTCCCTGCCGAGGCCCCGTTGAAATACACCACGACGAGGCGGGTGGACAGGTAACTGGCGAGAAGGCCGATCATGTAGATCGGGATGACGCACACCATCGCGGCAAGCACGCGGGTCGCGGCGAGGAACGGAATCGACCGGATGGCCATGGAATCCAGCGCGTCGATCTCGTCGGAGATGCGCATGGCGCCGATCTGTGCGGTGAAACCGACACCGACCTTCGCCGACAGTGCGATCGCGACGACTACGGGGGCGAGCTCGCGAGTGTTCGCGACGGCCGAGAGCATCCCGGACATCGTGGTCATCCCGACGAGCTCGAGACCGCGTTGGGTCTCCACCCCCAGCATCATCGCCGCGGCGAGCGACATGGCGAAGACGATGCCGATCGTTCCGCCGCCCGACAGCAACGACTGGGTTCCGAAGCTCACCTCACTGATCTGAGCAAAAACATGCTTCCGAAACTTGCTGAGAGCATATGGAATCGAAGCGATGGTACGGAAGTAGAACGAGACATGCATTCCGAGTGTCGCGAGGTTGTCGCCGACACGCCCCACCGCCCGTGTCGCACCCGCGATCGGTTCACGTGTTGCAAGTGTCATGCGAACTCACCGACAGCTGGAACGATGACCGTGTACAGGGCAGACAGCGCGGTGTTGACGATGAACACGAGTGCGAACGCGATCACGACCGCCTCGTTCACCGCGTCAGCGACGCCGCGCGGGCCGCCTTTCGTGTGCAGTCCCTTGAACGTCGCCACGAGGGCGGAGAGCAAACCGAAGACCGCTGATTTCACCAGTGCCATAACGAAATCAGCTGGTCGTCCGTATTCCGAGAATGTCGCCATGAATGTTCCGGCGGGTAGGTGCTGCACATAGATGTGATACAGCCAGCATGCGGCGACACCACCGAGAGTGACCATCGAACACAGCGCGAGAGACACTACGACGGCACCGACGAGTCGCGGCGCCACAAGACGTTCGAGGACGTCGAGTCCCATTACTTCCATCGCGTCGATCTCTTCGCGGATCTTGCGTGACCCGAGATCTGTGCAGATCGCCGATCCGGCGACACCCGCAAGCATGAGTGCACACACGAGCGCCGATGCCTGGCCGACGATGATGAAAGCGACGACCGCGCCCGAGTAACCACCGGCCCCGATCCGTCCGGCGAGTTCGCCGACCGACACGGCGATGAATACGCCGACCGGAATCATCAGCAGCAGAGACGGTCCGGTGCACACCCGTCCGATGAACAGGGTCTGCGTGACGGTTTCGTGCAGCGACAGTCGTCGTCGGATGATGGCAACCATCAGGACTACCAGCGACTGCACGGCGAACCCGATCAGGAAACCACCCTCGGTCGCGACGTCGCGAACCGGACCGCGCGATGCCGGCAGCTCGTAGGTCATCTACTGAATCCCTTCATTTCGCACCCCACAACCGTTCTCCGCACACGCGGATCACCCCCATCCGGTAACCGAGCACATCGGCAACACCACCGGAAACAGTCTTCGATTTGCAGTGAAGTGTGGCACACAAGTCTCCGACCGACAAGGCTCAAGTGAACACTCATTCTAGGTTATAGAGCGCGCCTTCCACGCCCTGCGTCTCGGCATGCCCCGTGGGGACGGGCCGACGAAACATGCTTGGTGCCAGTCTATTCTACTATTGCCCGCCGCCCATCACTCGCACATGCCACAACGATCGCGAGAGGCGATCGGATGCCACAGGAGAACAGTCGTACAGAACACGAGCCGCCATACCCTTCAGCGTGCGGCGAGTTCGCCGTTCACGTCATGCATACGTCGGAGAACGTCAGAACAGGCCAGCACACGATCGAGCCCAGGAACGAGATCACCAGATCGACACCTTCCATGTCCGCAAGGTGCGAGGTGTGGGTGAGAGTCCAGATCACCCCGACCAATCCGTACGGAATGGCGATCAGAACGACCAGACCGATGAATTCGGCCACGGACATCTCGTAGGACAGAACCCTGCGTGCAGTGTCGAACACCGGACGGGCCTCCAGCAATCAGTAGGGACAACGGATCCGGATCGCGGAAAGCACCTCGACGCAGGGTGCTCGCCGGGGACGGTATCACCGCCGCATTCGAAACGATAGAGTTTTGTGAACGGTCATTCCGAAGAGTTATCCATCGGACACGAGAACCACAACCCCGCCCTGAACTAGGATTATGCTGCCCTTCTCGCGTTTCTGCACACATATGACAGCAAACAACGGTTCACATGTGCATGATGGTTCGCCGCTGCAAGCAGCGTATGCTCGCCCGAAGAGAGATGCCCGCCGCATCGCAGCCAGGGCAGCCCGAGCAACAGAAGTAGGTGCGCGTGGTCGGCAAGACTCCCTCCCCTCAGGCCGAGCGCAGATCGCGGCCGAAGAACCGGCGAGACCAGATCGCCACTGCGGCCGCGATCGCCTTCAGCGAACGTGGCTACCACGGCGTGAGTGTCGAAGACATCGCCGACGAGGTCGGAATCACCAAATCCGCTCTGTACCGCCACTTTCCGGGGAAGTACGCACTCTTCCTCAACTCTGCTCTCATACTCCTGGACGCCCTGGAGTCCGCTCTCGAGAGCTCACCGACGGGCCACGCCGAATCGGCTACGGACGAGCTCCGCGCGCATCTCTGCGCCATCATCGGCACCACGATCGCCAACCGGCGCACCGCAGGTATCTACCGCTGGGAACGCCGGTACCTACGACCGGAGGATCGCTCTCCCATCCGTCGGCGCGCATGGGAGGTCAACCGCAGGATCGGGGAATGTGTGAGCCTCATCCGCCCGGATATTTCCAGCACGGACACGTTCGTGCTCGTTGCCGCGATGCTCAGCGCAATCGGCAGTATCACTGCGCACAGCCTCACCCTGGCTCCGCGCCGCATCGAGCACATCCTCGTCGATGCATGTGTGGCACTGTCCCGGTCGGATCTCTCTTCGGAAGAACCCATTTCGTCGATACCCACCGCTGCGCGCCACCCGTCGTCGGTGAACAACATGCGCGAGGATCTTCTGCAATCGGCGATCGAACTCTTCCATCGGGAGGGGTACGCGGAAATCGGAGTGGAGGAGATCGCCTCGACCGTAGGCCTGCCCGCGTCGGGCGTCTACCGATACTTCCCATCGAAGGCCGATATCCTCGCAGCCGCTTTCTACCGTGCGATCGACCGGCTCGAGACCTCGATCGAGTCGGCACTTCAGCGGACCTCGAGCCCACGAGACGGCCTCGAAGCACTTGCCACGGTGTATATCGAGCTCTGCATCTCGCAGCGGGAGTTGATGTCCGTGTACTTTGCGGAGCTGATCAATGTGCCTCCCGGACCGCGGGCAGATCTACGTATGCGCCAGCGACTCGACGTCGAACAATGGGCCACCCTCCTCAACGAGGTACGCCCCGAACTCTCGAGCGTCGAATCACGCTTCCTTCTGTACGCAGCGCTCAACCTCGTTCCCGATCTGGGTGTGTTCCTCGGTCCCAACGCCGTGCGGCAACAGGCGCCACGGATCCATGCGGTGATGATGTCGGTACTGCTCGGCTCCACGCCCGAACAGCCTGCATCCTCCGAACACAATCCGCGTATGCCGAAGTCGAGTGCCGCCGGGTCACTGTCTGCGCACACGCCGTCCAGGTAGCGATCGCCTGCCGTGTCCGGCCACTCCGGCAACTCCGCGCGCGAACAGAAGAGGCAGGCCCCAGGCGTCGACCGAGTGTGCGTGCCTTCTTCGCGCGCGGATATCGGAAGGAAGGCATGCTGGGAGACGCACCCGATCCCCGGACACAAGGAGCACTCGACATGGCACGCATCGCACTCTTCGGCGGACACGGCAAGGTCGCGCTGCACCTCGAGCGGTTACTCGCCGACTCCGGCCACGAGACCAGTGCGTTCATTCGCAACCCCGACCACGCCGACGACGTACGCGCCGCAGGAGGCACGCCGGTGGTGGCCGACGTCGAGCAACTCGACATCGCGGCGCTGTCCGACCTGCTGCAGGGCCACGATGCGGTGGTGTGGTCGGCGGGTGCGGGCGGCGGCAACCCCGCCCGCACGTACGCCGTGGACCGTGATGCCGCGATCGCATCGATGACAGCCGCGCAGGAGGCAGGCGTGCGGCGGTACGTGATGGTGTCGTACTTCGGGGCGAGACCCGACCACGGTGTGCCCGAGGACAACAGTTTCCATCCGTACGCAGAGGCGAAGGCCGCCGCCGATACACACCTGCGCGGCACCGATCTCGAGTGGACCATTCTCGGGCCGAGCGCCCTCACCCTGGATCCCCCGACCGGACGGATCGAGATCGAGGGTCAGGGTGCGAGAGACAAGGGGCAGGTCTCGCGCGCCGATGTCGCCGCCGTGATCGCTGCAGTGCTCGAGCGTCCCGAGACCGCCGGTCGCATGATCGAGTTCAACAACGGCGACACACCGATCGCGGAGGCGCTCGACGCACTCCGCTGACGGTCGTCACCGGTAGATCGACGCCGTGGACCCCGGATCTCGCACAGCGGGTCCGGACCCACGGCCATTGTTACGCCTGTGTTACGTTCTCCACGAGTCAGAAGCAGCCCTGATGCAGTACGTGCATCAGAAATGCAAGGGAATCCGGTGCAACTCCGGAACTGTCGCGCAGCGGTGAAGGCGACCGACAGGGCACGTGCCACTGGACCGGAATCGGTCCGGGAAGGCGCCCTGTCGGAACGACCCTGAGTCCGAAGACCTGCTGGCTCACCGAATCACACACGTGGGCCTCGCGATTGGGCCCCTGATACGAGAGAACGATCGATGCGCGCCCAGACCGATGGCACCGCCCTCCCCATTCGTGTTCACGCCTCCGCACGAAGCGACCTACCGACCCCACGACAGGTCACGGAGTCCGCACCGTCGGGGTGCTGAGTTGCTCGAGGTCGCGAAGTCACCTCAGCGCACCACGCCACCGCAGCACACACGAATTCCGGCGATCCCGCTCCTGGTCGTCCTCGCCCTCGCGGTCGTCCTCAGCGGATTCATGTCGCTGACCTTCGGGTCCGAGCCGGTGCCGCTGTCCGCCACATGGGACGTGGTGCGAGCACATTTCACCGGTGGGGTCGGCCCCGACCCGGTGTACGACACGATCATCTGGGAACTTCGTGCTCCCCGCATCCTGATGGCGCTCATCGTCGGTGCAGGCCTGGCCATGGCCGGGGCCGCAATGCAGACCCTGGTGCGAAATCCGCTGGCCGATCCCTATCTTCTGGGTATCTCCGCCGGTGCCGGCGTCGGGGCCACTCTCGTCATCATGTTCGGTGTCCTGACCACTATCGGTGTGTGGGCATTGTCGTTGGGCGCCCTGATCGGCGCCATGGTCGCCGGAGCCGCGGTCTTCGGCATCTCCATTGCACAGGGGGGCCTGACCCCACTCCGTCTCATTCTCACCGGCGTGGTCATGGCCTCGGCGTTCTCGTCCGTCTCCAGCTTCCTGGTCTTCCTCAGTGATGACCGCGATGCCGTTCGGTCGGTCCTGCACTGGACCCTCGGAAGCGTGGCGGGTGCGATGTGGGTGCAGATTCTCCCTGCCCTGCTCGTCGTGGTTGCGTCTGCCGCGATCCTGTTCGCACTCCATTCATGGCTCGACGCGCTGGCAAGCGGACCGGACGTGGCCAGAGCACTCGGTGTGCCGGTGCGGGGGCTCCGACTGGGACTCTTCGCTTTGTCGTCGATTCTTGTCGGCGTGCTGGTCTCGGTGTCCGGAGGAATCGGATTCGTCGGCCTGATCATGCCGCACCTCGCCAGGATCGTGGTGGGCGCACGCCATCGGGTGGTGCTTCCTGTGGCCGCACTCGGTGGCGCACTGTTCCTGCTCTGGATCGACATCGCTGCTCGGGTCCTGCTCAGTCCGGAGGAACTCCCCCTGGGTGTGATGACCGGTCTCGTGGGGGCACCGGTGTTCCTCTTCCTGCTGGGGCGCCGCCACTACAGTTTTTCGGACGGTGACTGATGCATATTCGGATGCGCAATGTTCGCTGCCGGATCGCCGGATCGGACATTCTGTCCGGCATCGATCTCGACTTCCCCGCCGGCTCCATGGTGGCGCTGGTGGGAATCAACGGGAGCGGTAAATCGACATTGCTTCGAACCCTCGCAGGCCTGCGCGCCCCCGCGGAGGGAACCGTCACCCTCGACGGCCGAGATCTCTATTCGCTTCCGCCACGTGCTCGGGCACGAGCGATTGCCTATGTCGGTCAGGAGGAAACACCCCCTCAGGACCTCTTGCTCGGTGAGATGGTCGCCATGGGCCGCATCCCCCATCGGCCACCCTGGTCCCTGGGAGAAGAATCCGATCGGGAGGTCACACTGCGCGCACTGACCACCGTCGAATTGGCACACGCAGTCGATCGCCGGTGCGATCAACTCTCGGGCGGTGAACGGCGCCGCGCCATGCTGGCTCGTGGATTGGCTCAGGAATCGTCCCTGCTGATCCTGGACGAACCGACCAACCATCTCGATATCCGCCATCAGATACACCTCCTCGACACACTGCGCGGCCTCGGCTGCACGGTGGTGGCCGCAATGCACGACCTCGCGCTCGCGGCGGCGTACTTCGATCGGGTCGCCGTCCTCCACGACGGCGCTCTCGCGACCTACGGCGACGCATCCGAGGCCTTGTCCCCAGCAACGATCACTCGTGCCTTCGGCGTTCCTGCAACACAACTCACCGATCCTGCGACCGGACGGCAGCACCTGGTGCTCGGTACCGACTCGCCCCGGATCCGATCACACACGGAGAACCATGCCTGAGTACGTCCCATCCCGTTCGAAGACCCTGCCTCGTTCGAGGACTCCGGTCTCGCTGGCCGTCGGCCTCCTCACCGCAGCCATGACGCTGGCCGGCTGCAGCAGCGCAGACGAACAGCAGGAGGTTGCGTCGGACGGTCACGTCACCGTCGAGAACTGCGGAGAGCAGATCACCTTCCCCTCGCCGGCACAGGCGATCTACGCCAACGACAGTCAGATCCTCCTGAATCTGCTTGCCCTCGAGGCCGACGACCGGATCACCGCGATCAGCGGTATCCGTAACACACGGCTCGACCAACTTCGCGGTATGTACGGCACAGCGCGTATCGACGCCTTGCCGGTCGTCTCGGAAGAATCCTTCAACCTCGAAACCATCCAGGCCCAGAAACCGGACGTGGTGATGGCCGGCCACGGATGGGGTTTCAGCGTGGAGAAGAACATCACGCCCGAACGCCTGAACGACGATTTCGGCATTCCCGCGTACACCGTCACCCCGACCTGCCTGCCCGGTTCGCTCGACGCGCTGTCGCCGTGGGACGAGGCGTACGCCGATCTGTCGAACATCGGGAGCATCGTCGGCCACGACGATATCGCCGCCGTGAAGATCGACGAGTTGCAGCAGCGCCGCGAGGAGATGGAGTCGGCGCCACGAGCGGACGGTGCTCCGACCGTCATGTACGTCACCTCGGTATCGAACGAAGGGGTGTCGAGCGCCGGTAATCCGCACCTCTTCACCTCGATCATCGACGTGACGGGTGCTCGTAATGCGTTCGACCACGTCGACGAGAAGAGTCCGAAGGTGTCCTGGGAGTCCGTGACTGCCGCGGACCCGGACTTCATCGTTCTCACTGACACCGGCGACGGTAGCGGAGCTTTCGAAGCGAAACTGGCTCTGCTCACCGAGAATCCCGCAACCCGTTCGTTGGACGCGGTGACACAGGGACGCATTCTGAATCTGCCGACCGACATGGGTCGCAGCGGTGCACTGATGATGGATACCGCGGAGCAACTGCGGATCGCATTGGAAGAGGCAAACCTACTGCCTCGGAGTGGAATCGAGCCGCGCATGGACCTCAGCGCGTTGAAGTGACCGGCGGCGAACGATGAAAGGTCCACACGTGAACGCGGACTCGGTACTGGCCGAGCTGATCAGCGCACTCCCGGCGAGCGCGCATTCTCCCCTGATGCTGGATGCCGGGTCTCAGGAGATCCCTGCGTCGGCGGTCCTCGACCCGGAATGGATCGGGGACGAGATGCAGTTGCGTGCCGACCGCTGGCAGGTCGACGATCCGTTGATCGTGGGGACGGTGCTGTGGCGTGCGATCAGCAATTCACTGGTTCTCCCGACGATCGCGAGTCTGTTCGTGACCGGCACGGCCCTGAGTCCGGCGATGCAGGATGTGGTCCTGCACCGCCGGGCCCTGACCGGCCGCGACGCCGACTTCGTCGCGGTAGGCGGGATCTCGACATCGGACGACACGTTCTCACCGAATCGGAAGATGTACGGACGACTGGTGGGCGCGCGGTCGACTCGCGTCCTCACCACTTCTCCGGAAGCCGCCCTGATCGAGTCATTGGGCGCCGGAATCGAATTCATGGCGAGCCGCTGCGGTAAAGGCGAGCGGCGACTCTGGGCTGTTGCAGTCGACTCCCTCGCGACCCGGTTCCTGTGGGCAGGCTCGGCCACGGGACGTGCGAACGACGCGATGGACGCCGCGCGCGCCATGGTGCAGAGGATCTCGGATCAGCTCCCGGGGCCTCGATTGCCGGACCCACGGTTTCAGACCGTCGTGGCGGATGCCTCGTCCTCACCGCACACCTTCGTGCACAGGGTGTCGTGTTGTCTGCTGTACAACGGCCCGCACGGAGTGAAGTGCTCGACATGTCCTCGTCAGCACCCCGACGTCCGGCTCGAACGACTCGTCGAGCGTGCTCGGCGAGCGGACCGGTAAGAGCCCGGAACGGCCGAACGTCACCTTCATCCAATCCAACTGAACGAAGGTGACGTTCGGCCATATCGCAGCGGGCGTCAGGCCTGCTGAACAAGCTCCTCGACCCGCACCGGGGAGGTGTCCGAGGCAGCCGCAATGGCCTCCTCGAACTGCCGGTGGTCGACCTGCGAACCGAGCATCAGGGCGAGACGCGTGAGGAAACCTTCACGATCGCTCTCGTCGACCTGGTCGAGCGCAGTCGACAGCCCCAGCCACACGTTCTCACGACGCTGCTCGTCTTCGGTGACCTGCTCGGCCGGACGGGCAGGCAACGCGTCGCCGGATGGAGCGGCACCGGAGCGCAACGCGTCTGCGATACCCGACAGCCCTGCAACAGGCACGCGGCACAGCAGAAGACCGTCGGGACGGATCACGAAAGTGTCGCCGGCCTTCGCGCCGAGCGCGTCGGCGAGGTCGGCGGCGTCGAGTACGGTCACACCGTCCACCTCGGCACTGCCGACTGCGAGTGCGCGGACGCTCTCGGGCGACAGCGCTGTTGCGAGCTCGGCCGTGGCCGCGGCGAGCGCGGCGCTGCCCGCCTCGTCGAGCCCGAAGCCGAGCACCGCGAAACCGGTGCCGCGAGCGACGTTGAGTGAGGTGTCGGCCCCGCCGATGCGCACTCGGCGGTCTTCGACCGGATCACCCGGCAGCACACCTTCGGTCCCCGGAGCCACCGACCACGTCAGCGGCGACAGTCGCGCGTGGGTGGCACTGGACTGACGCGGATTGATCAGGTGACCGAACTCGGGGCGACCGACTGCAAGCGCGAGGACTGCGTCGCGCGTGGTGCGGTATCCGTGGCTGCCCGGGCTCATGATGAGGGTGGACTTGCCTGCGTTGGCAACATTCTGCTCCCACGCGTTGTGGCGCTCGGACGAGTACGCCTGAAGCAAAGCGGCGTCGGCATTGCCGTGGATCACGGCCGCGAGCTGCCATGCGAGGGTCTCGGCGTCCTCCATGCCGGAGTTCAGGCCACGCACACCGAAGATCGGAACGAGATGCGCTGCGTCCCCGGCGAACAGGATCCGGTCGTGGGCGAACTCGTCGAGGGCGAGCGCGCGGGCACTGTAGAAGCCCTTCCACTCGAGGGTCCACGGCAGGTCGTTCTGCAGCCAGTCGAGGTGCTTGGCGATGCGAGCCCGGATGGCGTCTTCCTGGGTCTCGATCTCGGCGTCCTCGGACGGGTCGAGCTGGTAGTCGATGCGCCAGATGTCGCCGGGTTGCTTGTGCATGATGATCGTCGAACCCGGGTTGCTCGGCGGGTCGAACCACACCATGCGCTCGGCGGGCAGAGCCGACTCCCAGTGGATGTCGGCGATGACGTAGCGGCCTTCGTAGCTGGTGCCCTGCAGGCGCAGGCCTGCGAGTTCACGCATGCGGCTGCGACCGCCGTCGGCCGCGACGACGTACTGGGCGCGCAGGTGGCGCTTGCCGTCGGCGGTGTCGACTTCGAGGGTGACTTCGTCATCACCGCGAAGAATGCCCGCAATCGATGCCTGCCAGTACAGGGTGATGAGCGGATTCTGCTCGATGGTGTCGACCATGATCTGTTCGAACTCCGACTGGGAGACGTTGATCATGGGCGGACGCACGTCGAAGTCGCGCTGCGGCATCTGGAAGTGCAGGACCTGCTGGTCGCGGTAGAAGCTACGGCCGCCGGCCCACGGGAGCACGATCTTGTCGAGTTCGGCACCGAAGCCGAGACGCGCAGCGGCTTCGAGGCTGTGACGGGAGATGCAGATCGCGCGGCTACCGAACGACACCTGGTCGGCGGCCTCGATGACGGTGACCGGGATGCCGCGCTGCGCGAGCCCCAGAGCGGTGGCCATGCCGACCGGTCCGGCACCCACGACGACGACGGGGAGCGTCTCGTCGGACGGAGTCATCGACTCGAACGTCGACGCGGGGTACTTGGGAGGCTGGTAGTAGGTCGACACGGTTCAGACACCTTCCTGCGAGGGGGACTGTGACTGCTCGGTGCTCGTGCCTGCTGAAGGCACACGCAGGAGCAGGATGCTCATGAGGCTGACCAGGGCGATCAGCACGAAGTAGCCGGTGATGGAGATCGAGGTACCGGTCGCTGCGAACAGCGAGGTTGCGATCATGGGGGCGAGACCGCCGCCGAGGATGGCACCGACCTGGTAGCCGAGGGACGCACCGCTGTAGCGGATCTTGGCGGGGAACAGTTCCGCGAACAGCGCTGACTGGGGTCCGGCGCAGCAGCCGAGGGTGAAACCCAGTGCGATCATGGACAGCAACATCACCGGCAGGATCGCGGTGTCCATCAGCGGGAAGAACAGGGCTGCTGCGACGACGAGCGCGGCCGATGCCTTGATGTAGATCGTGCGGCGGCCGACGAGGTCGGAACGCCAGGCGCTGTAGGCCATGCCTGCCATCCAGAACGGGCACGAGGCGATGAGCAGTGCCAGCATCGCGGTCTTGCTGTATCCGAGTTCGGTTTCTCCGTACTTGAGGACATAGACCATGTAGGCGTACGCGATGCCGTTCGTGGCGATGAATGTGCCACCGGCCAGCAGCACCGTCTTCCAGTGCTTGGTGAGCACCTCGAGGATCGGCATCTTCTCGTCGACTTCGGCGGGCGCTTCTTTGGTCGCTTTGAACTCTGCGCTCTCCTCGAGCCCGAGACGGATCCACATGGCGACGATGACGAGGACGGCCGACATGAGGAACGGCACGCGCCAGCCCCACGAGTTGAAGGCGTCTTCGCTCAGGAACATGGTGAGCGGCAGGTAGACGAGGTTCGCGATCAGCACACCCGCGGGCACCCCCAGCTGAGGTGCCGCACCGTACAGTCCACGCTTGCCTGCGGGCGCGTTCTCTGTCGCGACGAGGACGGCGCCACCCCACTCGCCGCCCACCCCGAGCCCCTGGATGAACCGCAGGGTCACGAGAAGGATGGGGGCGGCAACCCCGATGGCGTCGTAGTTCGGCAGCAGGCCGATGGCGACTGTCGCGAAGCCCATGAGGAGTAGCGACGTGACGAGCATCGACTTGCGACCGATCTTGTCGCCGAAGTGTCCCATCACCACGCCGCCGATCGGGCGCGCGATGAAGCCGACGGCGAGCGTCGCGAAGGCTGCGAGTGTGCCTGCGACGTCCGAGGAACCCGGGAAGAACTGATGTCCGAGCACGAGCGCCGCTGCGGTGCCGTAGATGAAGAAGTCGTACCACTCGATGGCGGTGCCGACGAAGCTGCCGAGCGCGGCTTTGCGCGCCGCTTTTGCCGACGTCTGAGGCGTCGAGTCAAGAACGGTCATGAGTACGGGTGCCCTTCGGCGAGGTGAACTGGAACGGATCCGATTAACGAGCGTTCGGACGCGGTACAGCCATCATGAGGGCGGTCACATTCATTTGAAAAGCGGATAAAGTCGGGGATCTATCCCCGAAAAACCGTCATTAGAGAGATTTTCCCAGTTCATGGCGGTTGCCTCCCTGACGGGCAGTGACCACGAAGTGAACAAAAGTTTGCGCCACACGACTGGGCAGCGCATCTTTTCGCCACGTGAGGACGACGTCGACGCTCGCCGGCTTGGGCTCCGCGAACGGCCGCACCGCGATCGGAAGGCCCTCGTAGGTCACGTCCAAGGAGGGACGCTGAAGCAACAGCGACCACCCCAGTCCCCGGCCCACGAAGGCGCGGCACGTCTCGTAGTTCTGAGTCCGGTAGGCGACCACCGGCGAGAAACCTGCCTCAGCGCACACACTCACCGCGTGCCCCGAACTCGGCGGCGCGTCGAGCATCACCATCGGTTCGTGAGCGAGATCCGTCAGCCGCACCGGAGATCCCGACAGCGCCGCCGGGTGGTCGGCGGGCAGCAGCAACATCGGCTCCCTGGAGTCGAGGACGACGGACTCCAGCCCGGGCTCGAGGTCGAGGTCGTACATGAAGGCCACGTCGAGGTCACGCGAGTCGAGCTGCGCCCGCAGCCGGTTCTGTGTGTCTTCCCGGAAGTCGACACGCGCTCTCGGGTGAGCCTCGGTGAATCCGGTGATCAACGACGGCAGCAGCGTAGGCCCGAGTGACGGATAGCAGCCGACCGCGACCGGTCCCGCTACGGAACCCGCCTCGGAATGGGCGTCGTTCTCGAGTTCCGCGGCGAAATGCAACACCATCTTGGCTCGCTCGAGAACTGCGTGCCCGGTCGGAGTGAGACGCACTCCGCGCGCTCGCTGACGTACGAGCAACTTGACGTCGAGTGCTCGTTCGAGATCGTTGACGGCGGCGGACACCGCCGAATGCGACATGCGGAGCGCGTCCGCAGCTGCGGTGATGGTCCCCCAATCGGCGACGGCAACGAACGCCGCCAGCTGGCGGATCGTGTAGGCGGGCACATCCTCGGAACGGGCCATACGCCCCACGTTAGATCGACTACGTCACGACCCGATCGGCGATATCGGATCGCACCATCGACGGCACGCTCGCGGCGAACTTCTTCAGATACGCGAGGATCCATTCACGCTGCGAGGCCAGGAACGGAAAGTCCGAGCCCACCATGTGCCGGACGGCGAGCATCGGCAGTGGGGCGTCGAGTGCCCGGAACGCGCTGTTCCGCAGCCCGGAGACCGTGCAACCCGGGTAGAACTGGCCGAGCATCAACCCTGCCAGCACGAAATCCGACTTTCGCTCGTTCTGCACGAGCTCGATCACCTCGTAGTCGGTGACGTCGGGAAATACCGCAACGACCGACCTGAGCGCGGCGTCCGGTCCGGAGACAGGCGAGAAGTGCGGAAAGAGCTCGGCGAGGTCGTCGGCGACATCCCGCATGCGCTGCGCGTCGACGGCACCCGGGACGAAGACCGCGTAGAACAGCCCCCGGCCGATCGACGGCGCGGCAAACGGGCAGACCGGCCCGCTCCGCCCCAGATCGTCGTGCGGACTGCACAGAAAATCGACTGCCCAGCGACGTAACTCCCCGGTACGGGGATGTTCGTCGTCCCGAACGTCGTCGAACACGCTCACCGGCTCGATGCCGGATCGGCGGCCACGGAGAACTCTGGTCTGGTCGGTCATCGCTGGCCTTTCCTGAGGTGGTCCACCAGGACCGGGGTGATCTGATCGAGCGCCCGCGTACCGGTCATGTCCCGGTGTGTGACGTCGAGGTGGTGTGTCTCGATGACCCCGTCGATGTGCGGTTGCCAGACCGCGACGGGGTCGGGCATCCGAACGGCAAGGGCGTCGGCGGATTCGAAGAACACGACGTCGGTGACGAGCCGGACTGCCGGCCGGTGCGCGGTTGCGAGGGCCACCGTGTGCGTGAACCCACGACGCAGGGCCTCGCGCCGGGCCGCGTCCACAGTCCCGGCGGGAACCACTGCCTCGACTTCGGAGTCGACGATCTCGGCGGTGGGCGCGGGGGACGCCTCGTCCGGAAGGTGGGTGTCGAGCATCGTGAGCGTCGCAACGAGATCTCCGCCTGCCGTGAGCTGCGCCGCGATCTCGTGGGCGATCTGTCCGCCTGCCGAGTAGCCGAGCAGGTGGTACGGACCGTACGGTTGCACCGATCGGATGCTCTCGACGTGGACGGCCGCGAGATCCTCGAGCGTGTCGGTGACGCACTGCGGATCGGTCAGCAGCGGCGACTGCAGCCCGTACACGGGCCGGTCGTCGATGCGTCGTGCGAGTCCCGCGAAGCACCAGGCGGTGCCCACAGCAGGATGGACACAGAACAGCGGCTCGCCCGCCCCGCTCGCACGCAACGGCAGCACTGCGTCGAACGAGTCGTCATCCGTCTGCGAGTCGGCGACGCGCCGTGCCAGGGAACCCGCGGTGGGATGCGTGAAGAGCCACTGCACCGGCACGGGGCGGCCGAACGACTCCGACAGTGACGCCACCACGGCCGTCGCACCGAGCGAAGTGCCGCCGAGGGCGAAATAGTCGTCGTCGATCCCGACTCGCGGGGTGCCGAGGCCGGCTGAGAAAGCGGTGACCACGATGTTCTCCGTGGCATCGCGGGGCGCCCGATACGCGCGGCGACCCGCGTTCGAGTCGGGAGTCGGCAGTGCCGCCCGGTCCAGTTTGCCGTTGGGAGTGACGGGGAGCGTGTCGAGCACGGTGAGCGTCGCGGGCACCATGTGAGGGGCGAGGCGCGCTTGGGCGTAGACGCGAACGTCATCGGCGACGAGACGCCCGCCGGGAACTGCGACGACATATCCATCGAGTCGGTCGCGGCGAACGGAGACCACTGCCCGGGCCACCCCGGGGGCATCGTTCAGCACCGATTCGATCTCACCGGGTTCGATCCGGAATCCGCGGACCTTGACTTGCAGGTCACTGCGGCCGACATAGTCGAGGGTGAGTGCGCCGTCGGCCGAACGGCGCCACCGCACGAGGTCGCCTGTGCGGTACATCCGCTCCCCCGGTTTACCGGAGGGATCGGCAACGAACCGGGACGCCGTTCCTGCGCGTCGGTTGCGGTAACCGCGCGCCACGGCGGGGCCGCTCACGTACAGCTCCCCCACCACGCCGGTGGGGACGGGGCGAAGCCGATGGTCGAGGACGAGTTCGGTGATTCCGCGGATCGGGCCACCCAGTTCGACGAGACCATCCACGACGAGGGGTGAGCCCGCGTTGGTCTGGATCGTGTTCTCGGCCGGACCGTAGGTGTTGATCATGTCGCGGCCCGGTGCCCACTGGGCCACGAGTTCGGGCGGGCACACTTCTCCCCCGACGACGACCGTGCCCAGATCCTCGAGTCCGGTGGGGGTGACGGTCGCGAGCACCGACGGTGTCAAAGCGACGTGCGTGACCCGTTCTCGGGTAAGTAGATCGGTGAGCTCGGTACCGCCGTAGACGGTGGGCGGCGCCACCACGAGACGGCCACCCGACCCGAAGGCCCACAACTGCTCGAGGATCGCCGCATCGAAACTCGGTGACGCGAAGTGCAGTACCCGCGACCGCGACCCGAGCGCGAACCTGGTGCGTTGTTCCTCGACGAAGTTCGACAGACCGCTGTGGGTGACCACCACTCCCTTGGGGGTTCCGGTCGATCCGGACGTGTACACGATGTAGGCCGCGTGGTCGGGGCGCAGCGGTGAACTGCGGTCGGCGTCGGTCACCGCGCGGTCGTGGTGAGTTGCGATGTGTGCGGCCTCGGCTGGGTCGTCGAGGACCAGCCATCGCCGGTGCGGCAGGTCTGCCTGCAGTCCCCCGCTGGTGATTCCGACGGCCACGTCGGAATCCTCGATCATGTGCGCGATCCGCGCGGCCGGGTACTTCGGATCGACCGCCACGTAGGCAGCACCGGTCTTCGCGACCGCCCACAGCGCCATCACCGACTCGACCGAGCGTGTCAACGCCACGGCAACTACGGTTTCGGGACCGGCTCCGAGTTCGATCAGTCTGCGCGCCAGACGATTCGAACGCGAGTCGAGGTCGAGATAGGTGAGGTGGTCGTCGCCGCATACCACCCCGACAGAGTCGCCCCCGATCGTCGCACCACGCTCCAGCAACCGAGGGAGGGTGAGCGCGGGCTCCATCGGCCCGCCCGAGACCGGCACGAGCTCCGCGCGTTCGGCCGAGTCCAGGATGTCGATCGCGCCGATCTCCCGGCCGGGCCGGGTGACGACCGCGTCCAGGACTCGCGTAAACGCCGCGGCGAATCGCTGCACTGTCGACTCGTCGAAAATGTCGGTGGCGTAACCGAACTCGGCTGTCATCGCACCTCCATCCCGCGGTTCCTCCACTGCGAGGTAGAGATCGCATTTGGCAACCGGCGGAGCCGCGTCGACGGTGTCGATCAGGAGGCCGGGCAGTTCGACGCGTGTGGGTGAGATATTTCGGAACTCGAGTAGTGCCTGGAACAGCGGGGTGTGCGAGGTCGATCGTGCGGGATCGACGGCCTTCACGACCTGGTCGAACGGCACGTCCGCGTGGTCGAAGGCATCGAGGTCTCGGGCGCGGGTGCGGTCGAGGAGTTCGTGGAACGACGCAGACGCATCGATGTCGGAGCGGAGCACGACCGTGTTGACGAACATCCCGACCATGACATCGAGTTCGGCCGCGCCCCGACCCGCCACGGGAGTGCCGACTGCCGATGTTGTCGCCCCGGTGAGGCGTTCGAGCAGGACCGCGAATGCCGCGTGCATCACCATGAACACGGTCGCGTCGTGCGCGCGGGCCAGGGCGGCAGCACCCGAGGCCAGTGCAGCGGGAATCTCGAACGGCACTGTACGGCCATGGTGGGTGCGTCGCGCGGGGCGGGGCCTGTCGACGGGAAGGTCGAGGAGTTCGGGGACGCCTTCGAATGTCCCCCGCCAGAAGTCGAGTTGCCGCGACACCGAGGATTGCGGATCGGTCGCGTCGCCGAGTCGTTCGAGGTGCCGCAGCGCGTGGTCGGTGTAGCGCGTAGGCAGCGGGGCCCACTCGGGGCCGTGCCCGCGCGCCCGGGAAGTGTAGGCAAGCATCGTGTCGCGAGCGAGGGGCAGTGTCGATGCGCCGTCGGCCGCGATGTGGTGCACGACCAGCACCACCACGTGCTCGACCGCCCCGACCTGCAGCAGCGCGGTGCGCACCGGAATATCGCGACTCACGTCGAACCCCTCGGACGCGAGTTCGCGAAGCGCCTCGAGCATGCCGTCTTCACCGGGTACGGGCACGGGTGTGAAATCGAACGCCGCGTGGTCGAGAACTTCCTGGTAGGGCCCGGAATCCGACACCGGGTAGCGGGTGCGCAGCGGTTCGTGTCGCGCGACGACGTCCGCGAAAGCCGCGTTCAGCGCATCGAGATCGAGCTCACCGATCACGCGCAACGCGATGGGAACGTTGTACACGGGCGACGCGGTGTCGACCTGGTTGACGATCCACATTCGCTGCTGAGCGGGTGCGAGCGGGATTCGCTCGGGGCGGGGCACGGCCGCGAGGGCCTCGGCGTCAGGCACAACGGTGTCTGCGCGGGCTGCGAGTTCTGCGACAACCGGTGCGTCGAACAGGTCGCGGACCCCGAACCGGACACCGAGCGCGGCATTGACACGGGCGACCGCGCGGGTCGCGCTCAGCGAATTACCCCCGAGGTCGAAGAAATGGTCGTGACGACCCACCCGCACCAGACCGAGGACCTCGGCGAACACCTCCGCGACCGCGCGTTCGGCGCTTCCCTCCGGTGCGACGAACTCGGTGGTCCCGGTACCGAACACCGGCTCCGGGAGAGCGTCGCGGTCGAGTTTCCCGACGGGGGTGACCGGAAGCGCGTCGAGCGGCGCGATCACGGCGGGCACCAGATGAGCCGGCACGCAGCCGCGCAGGTATGCGGTGAGCTCACGAGCGTCGGGTTCGCCCGAGCCCGGAATGACGTACGAGACCGGAACGACAACACCGGAAGGATCGGGGCGCCCGACCGTCACGGCCGCGGCAACGCCGGGATGCCGGAGCAGCGCTGCGTCGATCTCACCGAGTTCGACCCGGATCCCCCGGATCTTGATCTGGAAGTCGGAGCGGCCCACGTAATCGAGCACGAGGGTGTCGTCGGGCAGTCGCCTCCAGCGCACCACGTCGCCGGTCCGGTACATGCGTACGCCGTGGGGCGCTGCAACGAACCGTGTCGCGGTGAGCGCCCCGCGGTTGCGGTAGCCGCGCGCGAGCGCCGGGCCGGAGACGTACAGTTCCCCGGCCACACCGACGGGGACGGGACGCAAGTGGTCGTCGAGGACGGTTTCGGTGAATCCGCGGACCGGCCCGCCGATCGTCACGGGCGCATCGGCAACGAGTGTCGCAGCGTTCGACATGACGGTCGATTCCGTGGGCCCGTAGCCGTTGATCAGAGTGCGGCCGGGGGCCAGGCGTTCGACGAGTTCGTCCGGGCAGGCTTCGCCCGCCACGGCCAGCGTGTGCAGGGACCTCGGGAGTCGCGGCACCGTCGACAACACCGTAGGCGTGAGCACGGCGTGCGTGACATCGTGTCGATGCAGAATCTCTCCGAGTTCGTCGCCGCCCATCACGGTGGGCGGCACCACGACCAGACGCGCCGCACTTCCGGTCGCCCAAAGAATTTCGAACACGGACGCATCGAAGCTCGGAGAGGCGCAGTGCAGCACACGGGCGTCGAGGCGCCCACCGAAGCGGTCGCGCTGCTCGGCGACCAGGTCGGCGATGCCGCGATGGGTGACGGTGACGCCCTTGGGAATCCCGGTCGAGCCGGATGTGTAGATCAGGTACGCCGCTCCGTCGGAGTGCACAGCCGCAGGTGCGGACGCAGTGAGTTCCGTGGTGGGTAGGCCGTCCCTGAGTTCGAGCCATCGAACCCCGTCCGGCAGCGCCGCGCGGAACTCCGGTGTCGTCAGGCCCACCGCCACAGCCGAATCGGTGAGCATGTGTTCGATCCGTTCGGTGGGGTACGAGGGGTCGACAGGCACGAACGCTGCGCCGCTCTTGACCACCGACCACACCGCCACCACCGATTCGATCGACCGAGCGATCGCGACGGCCACGACTGTCTCCGGCCCGGCCCCCGAAACGCGAAGGGCGTGGGCGATCCGGTCCGAGGCAGCGTCGAGTTCGGCGTAGGTGACGGTGCGGTCCTCGCACTGCACCGCGACACCCTGCGGATTCGCGGCGACGGCGGCCGAGAGGACCTCGGGCATCGTCATGCCGGGCTCCCCCGCTGCGCCGCGGACAGCACCGGGCACGTCGATCGCCCCGATGCCGGTCAGCGGCGCATCCGACGACGCGGACACGAACGCACCGATGAGATCGACGAGCCGCGCATGGTGCGCTTCCGCTTCGTCGTCGGTGTAGCGGCCGGGGTTGGCGCGGACCTCGACGATCGTCTGCGGCGGATGGCCGGAGCGGTAGATATTGACCATGATGTCCGGCACCGGCCCCGCGGTGAGGATGTGGAAGTCGGCCGTGCAGGGCCCGAATCGCCATTCCCGGTCGAAGAGCATCACATTGACGACGGGCGACGAGATCCTGCGGGCAGCGGCGTCCGCGCCCAGCTCTCGAAGGATGTCCTCGACGTTTCCTCGCTGGTGCCGCAGCGCGCCGGTGAGTTCGAGCCGGATCCGGCCGACGAGAGTGCCCACGGTGTCATCCGTGCGAACCGACGCAAGCACGGGGACGACGTTGGCGAGCATGCCTCCGGACTGTCGCAGCACCGCGGTGGTGCGCGCGGACACGGGGATGTCGACCAGTACTTCCTTTCGCCCGGTGGTGCGCGCGAGGTGGCACGCAAATGCCGCGACGATCCGCGCGGCAGCGTCGGCTCCGGACGCCCCCAGCCGGTCGGCCGTGTCCTCGGTGAGCGCTGCACGGACGACCCTGCTGCGTACCGAGGGCGCTGCAACCTTGTCGGTGAGCGTGACTGCGGCCGACCGCATGTGGAGGCGCTCCGCCCAGTGGTTACGGTCCTGCTGGTGCCGGCGGGAGGCGTGGTACTCATCGTCGATCTGTTGCAGGGTGCGCAGGTCTGCGGCGCGATTCATCGGGGCTTCGCGGTTTTCGACCGCAGCGGTGTACAACTCGGCGACCCGATCGACCATCGTCGCGGCACCATGCCCGTCGAGCGCGATGTGGTGGATGCGCGTGTACCAGAAGTACCGGTCGTCCGCGACCTGAAGCAGAGCGGCTTCGGCGAGCGGGCCTTCGTTCAGATCGATTCCGGCAGTGTGGTTCTGATCCATCCACTTGCGTGCGGCCGCTGCCGGGTCGGGTGCCGCACGAAAATCGTGCACGTCCGATTCGGCATCGGGAGGCGGCGCGACCACCTGATGGGGTTCGCCGCCGATCTCGATGACGCGGAGGAACACCGATTGGAACTCGTGCGCGGCGACGAGCGAGACGCGGCGGAACACGTCGACGTCGAGCGGTCCACGGATGTCGACGTACTGTGCGATGCAAATCGGTACATGGGGCGCGAGCTGTTGGGCGAACCACAGCCCGCGCTGCGCGGGCGAGAGCGGAAATGGTTCGTGGACAACAGCAGTGGCGATAGCCATGAAATCACACCCAGGGTAGCGGCGAAGGCGGCGTCCATTCGTTCCGGACGGCCGAGATATCGGCTCCACTACTGTCCCGCGTGCACGACCTCGCAGATACGCACCCTAGGTGTCGGCCTTCGCCACCTATACCGTGCCGCTGGTAACGAGTCAGGGTGTGGGCGTCGATCCTCCCCACGTCGGGTCGACCTGCAATGCGCTGCGATAGTCAGCGATGAGCTCTCTGCACCAGCGTGATTGTGGGCGAAGGCACCGCAGCGTTCGGAACTCGCCATCCCAGCGGGGAGTTGGCACTTGCTTCGGTGACGTGTTGCATCGGCGCAATATCCTTTCCGTTGGCACGTGCGCCGGGGGGCCTACAGCGAGGAGCTATTGCAGTAGATCCTTCGCGATCCGTTCAATTCTGAGGACACCCTCGAACAGATCTTCGCCGATGCCGGCGCGCAGCTTGGCCTCGATACCCGCAGCGAGGTCATCGGCCTCCTCGATGGCCTTCGCTCCCAGCGTGGTCAGCCGTACCTCTACAAGCTTCTGATGCATCGGGGACGGTCGACGGCTGATGAGGCCCTTACTCTCGAGAGTGGACAACATCGTGCCGGTTGCCTGCGGGGTGCCCATCCCAGTTCGTGCGAGCTGCGCCGCAGAGGTTGGCTCGAGGTGCCTGATCGACAGGAGGGTCGCGTACTGCGGCACGGTGAGATCGAGCGGACGCAGCGCAGAAGCCTTCGCGTCGATGATCAGCCGTGCGATTCGCCGAATGTGGGTTCCGAGGCGGTCGTCGAGCACCTCGGATAGCGAGTTGTTGCCGGCCTCATTCGTCACGAATGCTTCTCCTCTATCTGCGCATACTTCGATGGATCAGGTTATTGTCTCCTCCGGGCATGCGCCAGTTCGCTTACCGCGCCGACAGCACGTTTCCACGCGCCGCCCTCGACGGTCCCAATCCGGCTGGTCCGAAGCCTGAACTCTCGGAGATGCAGCGCCGTAACCGAAACCGTATCAATATGACATTTCATAGAAAACTCTTGTTATATAACAACTAGTTGCTACCCTTCTCTCTGCCACTCGACGGAAGACGAAGCCAAAGATGCCCCCGCCACGAGGCGTGGGCGCACCACGACGACTCGCCCGTCGCTACTGAGGGAGGAGCTGCATGCCCATGACGATCGAATACCAAGCAGAGGAAATTGGCTACGAGGAGAGCAAGCGGGAGGTCGTCACCAACGAAGGGGTGCTGCGGTATCACGAGGCCGGCGACGGTCCGCCTCTGCTGCTGTTGCATGGCTCGGGGATCGGAGTCAGTGGATGGCGTAACTTCCGCGAAAACCTCACCGCGCTCGCGCAGCAGTTCCATTGCTACGTGTTGGAGTTTCCGGGGTTCGGTGTGAGTGATCCGGTGGACGGCCTCCCAGTCGTCACGGCCGCTGCGTCGGTGACTCGGTTCATGGATGCGGTCGGTATCGAATCTGCTGCGATCATCGGTAATTCGATGGGCGGGGTCGTTGGCGTCCAGGTCGCGATGCAGCATCCCGACCGAGTCACAAAGCTCATATCTATTGGCGGTGTCGGTCCGAACATTTTCAGCCAGGCTCCGAGTGAAGGCACTCGGCTGCTGCGGGACTTCGCTGACGAACCCAGTCGCGAGAAGCTGGTGAGATGGCTCAACTGCATGGTCTACGACCCTGCCGTGGTCACGGAGGAACGTATCGAAGAGCGGTGGGAGACAGCGAAGGACCCAGCTTCCCATAAGACACTTGCCGCGATGTACGGATCCCAAGCAGCTGCCGCGCAGCAGCGCGCGCTCGAGGCTTCCGATGCACCGCCGTATTGGTCGATGATGCGGAAGGTTCAGTGCCCGACCCTGTTCACCTGGGGGCTCGATGACCGGCAGTGCCCGCCCGACATGCCACTCGTGCCGCTTCGATTGGCACCCAATGCCGAGCTTCATATTTTCCCGAACTGCGGCCACTGGGTGATGGTTGAAGCCAAGGAGGCGTTCGAGCGCGTCGCGCTCGAGTTCCTGCTCCGCCGAGTGCTCTGAACGCCAACTTCGGCTGACTAGTTTCGTTCGGAAACGGACTCCTCGGCTTCGCCCTCGTCATCGCTCTCGCCTCCGCGGTTGCGCGCGTCGGACACCTTCGCAAGGCTTCGGCCCAGGACGCCGCCCACCGACTTGAGCGGGCTGTCGATCGAATCGAGTGCGTCGGCGATCTCAGGGTCCTCGTCGACGAGCCATCCTGCCGTATCGGCACGGCATGCCGAACGGAAATCTTCGAGGTCGTCTCGCAATCCTGCAAGTGTGCGCGTGGTTCGGGGCGAGGACAAACGCCTGACGACTTCGAGCGGAGTGCCCTCGGCGAGGCGGGCGAGTGCGCGGCGACCCCGGCGGAGTAGCTCTCCGTCCTGCTCGAAGTGCTCGGCGAGAAGGGTGCGTGCAGCACTGAGCACTTCGCTCAGTCGGTCCGGTTCAGCGGTACAGGCGCGTTCGATGCTCAGGCGCTGCCACATCGTCTCGGCGTCCTCGACCAGCACGAGCAGTTGCAACGCTTCCCCGAATCGACCTTCGTCGGCAAGGGCGAGCAATAACGCGACGTGCGCCGAGACGGGGATCTCGGGCTCGACCCGGTCGAGGTGCGCGACGGCGTATGCGCGGAGCCGCTGGACCGCGACGGACAGCAGCGGACCGAGTTCCGCGATCGCGGCCCATTCCTCCTCGGGAAGCGATCCACGATGATCGGCGATCGCGATCGCACGTGTCAGCGCATTGTGGTGGACGACGACGTCACCGAGATCGGGAGCGCCGGCGGCCGCCAAGACCTTCTCCACCATGTCGGGGTCGGCGTCCTCGCCTCTGAGCCGGACGATCGCGGCTTCGACCGATCCGACGGCACCCGCCAGCGCACGCACGATCGCATCCGCAGGGATCACGCCGGAAGAGTCGGGATTCGGCAGGTCGTTCATGTGCACCATCGTCCTACGAGGCACCCCCGATGCACCAGCCGGCCTCACACCTCACGACCGGGGACGATCCTGACCGCTGGGTACCCGTACCCATGCGCTCTCGAGCAACGAGACCACCTCGGCTTCGTGACGTGCACGGTAGGCGCTGAGGATACGGCGTGGGCGCGTCTCACCGTCGAGCCCGATTGCCGTCGCGAACGCCGCTGCGATGCCCGCCTCGGGCACGACCTCCGGCGTTGTGTAACCGATGAGTGCAAGCGCTTTACGGAGCGGATCTGCATTCGAGGCGAACGTGCGCAACGGCAGAACGTCGAACCGGCCGTCCGAGCGGAATTCGAAGAACAGCTCGCCGTACTCGTCGATACCGATCTCGTCCAGGAACCGACGCACCGACGCAAGTTGCGGAATCGGGCCGGTCCACCGCAGGACCTGGGGGCCGAGCCTCGACTTCAACACGGTCTCGGCACCGGGATCGCAGCCGACGATACCCGCGACGGCAGACGGAAGCGGTACCTCGGCGCCGCGGATGTGGTCGCGGGTGACGGGAATCCGCAGTCGCCAGTGTTCGTCGAGGCGGTACAGGCGTTTGGTGCGCTCAGGAGGCAGTGCGGGCACATGGGTGCGGCGTCGACGGCGCACACACTCGGTGACGACCTCGAAATCCCCGCTCGCCGCGAATATCCGCGCGGACGCATCGGAGATCGAAAACCGCTGGACCAGCGCTTCGGCCACCTTGTCGAGCTCGATCGAGCCGGCCGCTCCGTCGACGAGTCGCGCGATGCGCCTCCCGATCGCGGTGACGGGATCGGTCTCCCATTCGAGTAGGCCCCACAGTCCGTCGTCTTCGGTGACGGTGAACCGGTCGTCGTCGGAGAGTTCTTCGACAACGCTGTGAATATCGATGTTCGCGTCCATGCGGGCGACGAGCGTTTCGACGGAGAGCGGGTCGCCGACCACCTCGAGGATCTGCGCAGCGCGCCCTGCGACGGTGTCCTGGGGTGTGAGGATCCGGCCGTCGAACATGGTGGTTCCGCAGTGCGTGAGCCACGATTCGAACTCGTCGGCGGGCAAGTGCCAGATCGCTGCGACCTCTGCGGGTTGCACCACTGCGTTGGCGGATTCGAATTCGCCGAGCAACGCCCGGGTCTGCTTCTCCGCCTCGGCGAGGTCGGGCACGGCGATCCATCCGTCGGCGACGGTGCAGCGGTCGTCGAGCCGGTCGAGGACCTTCCACAGCGGCGCGTCGAGCCCTGGGACCACCTGCGCAAGCACGGGGCGATCGCGCACGATGCGGTGGAACGAGGCGACCGGTCGGACGTCGGTGCGCAACGCCGCCAGGAAGTCACCCACCGCGGTGCCGAACGGGAACGTCGACGGCTGGGACGCATCGACGTCGTCCTCATTGTGGATGCGACGCCGCAAGGTCTCGCGTTCGGCGGCGGGCAACGAGCCAACATAGTCGGCGAGTTCGGCCACCGGGTCGGCAGGCGCCCCCACAGGGAGATCTCGGGCGGCGACCGCCCCGAGGCGTGCGACCGCTTCCTGGATCTCCTCCGGAGCACCCGCGTCGAGGCCGATGCTGAGCAACGGTCGATCCCGCTGTCCGCACAGCGTCTGCCACCGGGCAACGGCAGCGAGGTCGTCGACGAGAAGTGCAAGCGCAGGAACAGGTGCTGCCGATTCTTCGGGAACGAGGGTTGCAGGGTCGCGAAGCACCGTGAGTACGAGAGCCGCGCAGACGATTTCATAGACTGCGTGGCTGTCTGCGCCCCGTACGTCGAACAGATCGGCGGGGCTGCGGCTGAACAGCTCCGCGGTGGTGGGGGCGTGCGGCAGACGCCCAATGATCGTCGCGGCCGACATCCCGAGATCGAGGGCGTCCACGGTTACTTCGACGGTGCGGATCAGGCCGTCCGCGAACCGCAGTTCGGGGTGGTCGGTGACGTAGATCCGGGACAGCTCCGCACACAGCTCCGGGATCTCGGTTTCGGCGGCGGTCTGCGCCGGTGACTGCGATTCCCACCAAGCCGGTGTCGGCGCGAGCGCAGTCAACGCTGCGGTGCGCGCAGAGCCGTAGCGATCGAGCCAGGGCATGAGCTCGAGCCAGGTTCGGTCGTCGAGTTCATCGACCGAAAGCGCACGTGACCACAGCGACACGAACCGATGCTCCTCTTCGACGTCCTGCGGGAACCGTCGCGGGTCCCTCCGTGCGGGACGTCCGTGAGGACGCCCGACCGCTCAGCATACCGATCGAAACCGCACTCTCGCAGACAAGCGCACGGGCGCGCAGCAGCGATCGAGCCCGGTGCGGTGCAGCCCCGCGACGTCGGGTCGACGTCAGGTCACCGCCGCGTCGCGGGGGGCTTCGTCGCCGGGCTCCCCTTCCACCACGTCCGCACGCAGACGTAACAGCACGAGCCCCGCGACCGAGGCAACGATGAGCGAGCCCACCGCCCCGTTCACATGCAAGGCATATACGGCGATCCCGGATCCGATCAGCCCAGCCAGCAGCGCACACCACAGCAACGCTTTCCCGAAGAACGCTCCCATTTCTCAAATACCTTCCGGCAAGTCCCCATCCAGGTCGCAACGATAGTGTCACCTGTCACAAAATCGGCAACACCCGGGCGGTGTGTCCCCAACTGGTGTACGAATCGCGGCGCGAGGATACTCGGCACGACAGGCGAGGAATGAGAGGCACGACGTGGATACACCCCCGAGCGGGCACGAGGTGATCCTGCGGGATGTGACGCTGCGCGACGGACTGCAGCTCACCGGCAAACTGCTCCCGACACAGCGCAAGGTCGAGATCGTGCGCGCTCTCCTCGCCGCGGGGATACCCGAGCTCGAGATCGGGTCGCTCGCACGCGCCGATCTGGTGCCGACGATGGCGAACAGTCTCGAGCTGGTGTCGGCGCTCACCGAGGAAGAACTGGACCGCTGCTGGATCTGGGTGGCCACCCCGCGACACGTGGAGAAGGCACTCGCTGCAGGAGCTCGGCGGTTCCAGTACTGCTTCTCGGTGTCCGATTCGCACAACCGCGCGAACATCGGCCGCGACACCGAAGACAGCCTCGCAGCGATGCCCGCCGCCGTGGAACTGGCCCACAACGCGGGCGGCAGCATCCAGCTTTGTCTGGCGACCTCGTTCACCTGTCCCTTCGACGGGCCGATCGACCCCGACCGCGTCCTCGAGATCGCGTGCGACCCGCGGGCCGACGGATCGGCCGACATCGTGGTCGCGGACACTCTCGGCCAAGCCGTCCCGCAGCAGGTCAGCGCGCTCGTCTCGCGCGTCCGCGCGGAGTCGCCGGACCGTCGGATCGTCTACCACGGCCACGACACGTGGGGCCTGGGCGTCGCGAACAGCCTCGCCGCTGCCGAAGCGGGTGCGAACGTCGTCGACGGGGCGCTCGGAGGGCTCGGAGGGTGCCCGTTCGCGCCCGGAGCAAGCGGCAACACCGCGAGTGAGGATCTGCTCTTCGCGACCCGCCCGTCGTGGCTCTCACCGGAGGTGTTCGCAGATATCGTCCGGCTCGGCGAGAACATCGTCGCCGAACTGGACGAACCCAATCGGTCCCGGGCCCGGCAGGGAGCGCGGTCGGAGGCCGAGGCGTTCGAGTGGGTCGTCCGCGCGTGAAGATCCTGATCGCACCCGACAGCTTCAAGGGCACCTACACCGCCGCCGAGGTGGCCGACTCGATCGCCGCGGGAGCGGTATCCGCGGGTCACGAGACGGTCTGCATGCCCCTCGCCGACGGCGGTGAGGGCACCCTCGACGTCCTCACGGTCCCGCTCGGTCTCGAACGTGTCGACGTCGACGCCGTCAACCCGTGGCGGGTGCCGTGCCACGGATTCTTCGGCCTGTCCCCCGACGGCACCGCCATCGTCGAACTCGCCACGGTCAGTGGAATCACCACCACGCACAACGGTGTTCGCGATGCCGTTACGGCAGACACGTACGGCACCGGGATGATCATGGCCGCGGCGGCGAAGCGCGGTGCGCGACAGATCGTCGTGGCCGCGGGCGGATCGGCCACCACCGACGGTGGCCTGGGAGCGCTCGCCGCGATCGACGACGCCGGTGGACTCGGCTCCGCCTCCGTCGCCGTACTCACGGATGTCACCACCCGATACACCGACGCCGCGCGGGTCTTCGGCCCGCAGAAGGGCGCCGATCCCGCAACCGTCGAGCTGCTGACGAGACGACTGCACGAGGCTGCCGAGGCATTGCCGCGCGATCCACGAAGAGTGGATGGGACAGGTGCTGCCGGCGGGTTTTCGGGAGGCATGTGGGCGGGTGTCGGCGCAACACTGCGCCCCGGTGCCGACTATGTGCTCGACGTCGTGAGATTCGACGAGTCGCTCGCAACCGCCGACCTCGTGGTGGTCGGCGAGGGACGACTCGACGGACAATCCCGCGCAGGAAAGATCATCTCGGCCGTCCTGGCGCGCAGCGGTTCGGTGCCCGTCGTCGCGGTAGTGGGGTCGGTCGGTGACGATCTCGGCGATTACCGGACGCGGTTCGCGGCGGTGATGGTGGCCTCCGACGCGGAGGCGATGCGAGCTGCGGGGGCCGCACTCTGCCCGCCCACGCCGAAGAGTCGCGCTAGCCGCGCATCGGACGCATAGAGCGCATCGAGGTCGAAGGTGGATGCCGAACTCAGCACCTCGTCCGCGCCTGTCTCCTCGACGAGTTTCTCGATCTGTTCGGCGACCTGGTCCTCGGTGCCGACGATCGCCGAGGCAGCGGTGTCGTCGAGGATCCGCTGTCGGCGCACCGTGACGGGGAGGTCGCGCAGTGACTCGAGCTGCATCAGCGGCGGGAAGTAGCCGCGCTCGCGGGAGAGTGCCATCGCCCACCCTTCCGGCAGCAACAGATCGGCGGCATCCGCTTCGGTGTCGGCTATGAGAATGTCGGCGCCGATCACCAGGTACGGCTCGGGATTTGCTTCGCTGGGTCGATAGTCGGCGCGATAACGTTCGAACGGTGCGGGCCCCTGCGTCAGGATCGGGCCCGCGACGACCGCCGGTAGCCCCAGACGCGCTGCCACCTGGAGGCCGGCGCCGGTCCCCAGCACGAACAGCGGCGGTGGTTGCGCCACCCGGGGCCTGATCGACACCGGCGCCGTGTCGTCGAGATAGGCGCGCAGTTCGTCGATATCAGCGGCGAAATCGTCCGGCTCGGCGCGGGTGGTGCGCAAGGCTTCGCGAATGGGCGTGGTGAAGCCGAGGGACCGCCCGACACCCAGATCGATCCGCCCCGGGTGCAGCGCCTCGAGCACGGCGAATTGTTCCGCGACGACGATCGGCTGATGGTTGGGCAGCATCACACCGGCCGACCCGACCCGGATGTGGCGCGTCCGATCGGCGATGGCCTGGATCAGCAGGGCCGGGGCGCCGGAGGCCACTCCCGGCACCGCATGATGTTCCGCGACCCAGAACCGTTGGTATCCGGCCGCTTCAGCGAGTTCCGCGCGGTACAGAGTCTGGCGTAGTGCGGACGCGTCGTCCTGCCCCTCCCGTGTGCGGGAGCGGTCCAGCAGCGACAGCGCAACATCCATGTGGGATATCAACGCCCCGCCGTGCAGCGATCATCCCGGGCGACCGATCGGCCGTGGTCAGGGCGCCGGATCGTCCGGTGGGTCGCAGGGCGGCGTCGGCTCCGCAGTAGGTTCCGGGGCCGGGCTCGGGGCGGGATCGGAGCCGCGTGCGGGCCACGACGCCGGCTGCGCCGCGCCGCACGGATCGCTGCCCGGTGATGCCGGGGTCCGAGTTGCGCCGGCATCGTCCGGACTGCCCGCGTTGCGGGGATCGGAGTGCGGTGCGTCCCGATCCCACAGTTGCGGGGTGTCCGTTCCAGGCGTGGAGTCGGTGGTGCCGAGCACCTCGCTTCGTTCCGCGGACCCGCCCGGCCCTTCGGAACCGCTCCGATCTTCGAACCCGCCCATGGCGAGGGCCAGCCCCCCACCGAGCATCGCGACGAGAGCGACGACGACGAACAGGAGGACGAGGTTTCGATGGATCGACGCCGTACCTGCCGCAGCAGCAGCAGCGGGCTGCACTCGGCTACGACGCGCGGCGACAAGGGCGGCTCCCGTCGCGCGGTGCCACGGCACACCGTGCGGAGTCACGAACGGAACACCGAGGATCGTGGAGAGTTCCCGGGCCGGCACCGCGTCGCCGGGGCGCAGGTCGAGGAATACCAGCGCTGCCGGGGAGACGCCGGCCCTGGCAAGTGCTTCATCCACGGTGTCGGGCAGGGCGTCGGGTGCGCCGGTGAGGTCGTCGCCGCGCACGACCGACGAGAGCACCGTCCGGGGTCGGGTGTCGACGATCGACACGGACTCGACACCGCCGGTACGGGTGTGGAGTGCCAGGACAGGTGTGCCGGTGAGTTCGGGTGCGCCCGCCAAGTATGCGAGGCGTGCGACGTCGAGTGGGACCACTTCGACGGGTGCCTCGCTCACCGCGCGGACAGCATTCGCGACCGAATCGGTGTCGGCGGCAGCGTCCGGCAACTCGACGAGACCGATCATGCCGACAGTCAGCGATGCGTTCTCGGCCCGCTGCGCCATCGAGGTCACGGCCCGCGCGACGGCGTCGGCCGCCGATCCCTCCGGTTCGGCTGCCCAGCGCTGCGAATCGAAGGGGCCGAGCTGCGGAACGTCGGCGTCGACAAGAACCGCGGAGACTTCACCGTCATCGACGGCTACGCCGAGCACAGGGCGCATCGTCACCGCCTCTTCGCCAAGATCGACACGGACTGCACGAGCCTAGCCGAACTCGACCCTCAGATCCGGTAACACCCGACGGTCAGTCCGACGATCGCTGCCACATAGCTGCCGAAGGTGATGTAGGAGCCGTCGGCTGCGAACATCCGCATCGAGAAGCCTGTGTCGGGTGGAAGGACGTGGCGTCCGTGGAAGCCCGCGCGGGCGGCGGTGCGTTCGAACAGGTCCGCGGCGCGCTGCAGATCGGCGACGGGCACGGGCTGCGAGCTCCCCTGAATAGGCAGATGCACCGACATCCCGTGTGTGCCGTCGGCGAGGGTGCACCCCGCGTTCGTGCGCGCGTACTTCTCGGAGAATTCGAGGTCGGGGAACTCCTCGGAAAGTGCATCCATGACGTCGTGCTGGACTTGGAGGTAGTACTCGACCGCGGCGCCGCTGTCATCGGCGACCGGCTCGGGGACAGCGCGGGGGCTCGCTGTCGCGCATCCGGTCGTTGTCAGCAGCGCCGCTGCAGCAATGCATACGTGGAGAACAGAAATCTCGCTCATCGGACACCCCGTTCGTCGGCGGTGCCTGCGATGACGACCGCGATGTTGTAGGTACTCATGGAACCGGGCGTCAGATAGGAGCTGTGCCCTACAGAGGCGGTACGCGGGTCTCCCGAAAGGTCTTCTCCCGCATCGCTGGACAGACGGGTCAAACCCGGGATTCGACTGGGATCCCCACCGAAGATTCCGGTATCGGCGATGAGGTCCTCGTCCGCTTCGATCAAGTACATCGACCCCGGAGCCATGCCGAGTGTGTCGAGGTCGGAGGTGCCGAGTCCGGCAGCGCCGACGAAGACCGCCCTGCCGGCCTCCGCGCCCTGCTGCAACGCAAGACTCGTCACGAGCGCTCCGTACGAATGACCGATCGTAGTCACGTTCGGTGGCGAGTCGGGGCGAGATGCGTCGAGTCCGTCGAGGAAGGTCGCCAAGCGCGGTGCGGCCAGCGTCGCAGACAGATCCGAGACAGGACTGCGTTCGGTGAATGCGAGGCCCCAACCGAAATGCGGTGCCTGGTAGTTCATCCAGGTGACCGCTGCGACGGACTCGGACCCTCGGTCGACACGCCCGAGTTCTCGTTGCGCTTCGTCGCGCAGACCGGACACCTGCTGGTCGTAGCCGTGGAGATTGCCTTGCACGGTCGATCCTGCGCCCGGGGTGAAAACTGCGATGTGGTCGGCGGTATCGATGTCGCCGACCGCAACCGCGGCCATCGCCTCGCGACCGGACATGTCGAGCGCAAGCAGCCGACGATCGTCCAGTGCGAGTGTGCGGTCTATCGCATCGAGTGCGTCGAGTTTGTTCAGGGTCTGCTCGAGCCCCGCATCGGCATTGGAGAGTAAACCACCGAACAGATTGCCCGCCAGCTCGTCTTGAAGTTTCAGGGCAACGCCCGTCAATCGTTCACGTTCGATTCCGAGCAGGGCTCGGTTCGCGAGGTCGCGGACTTCGGCGGGTACTCCGTCGAGACCGCCGATCCGTTCCGGGTATTCGGTGAGCAGCACGGCGCGGTCGGAGGGAGTGAGGCCGTTCCACCAGGCGGCGACCTGTTCCGGATCGGCTCCGGGACCGGGCACTGGCCCGATCTCGGGGAATCTTGTCGAGACATGGACGAATTCCGTTGCGGATACCGAGCCTTCCTCCGGAAAGACCCGCGAGAGCATAGATGCCGCTTCATCGGCGAGTTTTTGTGCGCGAAGAAGCAGGGCGTCGAGTTTCGCCCGCAGTATATTGCGGTCTGCGTCGGGTGCAACTCCGGCACGACCTGGCACCTCGGTGAGTGCACCGTCCAATCCGATGACGAGGCCGCGTTCGTCCGCCCAGGCGTATGCCGCCACGAGTTCGGCATGCAGAGCGCGCAGTTGCGGAACCACCCAGGCTGCGCACGCAATCACTCTGCGGTACGAATCAGACTGAACGCCAACCGCATCGATGAACGACTGCGATGAGATCACCGCGGCGTCCGCGGCGTCACCGGTCCAGGCACCCCCGAGCGTGACAACTCGGCGGATATCACCGGCGATGCGGTCCAGTTCCTCGGCACTCTCGCCGAGGTGGGTTCCGAGACTTTCCAATGCGTCCGGATCCCACCCTGCCAGATCGCGCAGATTCATGTCGTTTCCACCCCCTGTTGCGAAAGCATAGGGGGCACATACGACTACCGGCCCGGGGAGGGGTCCCCGGGCCGGTATCTGTGGATGAATCAGTTGCCTGTGGACAACCTTTCGCTATACATCGGCGATGGCCTCCAGCGGCGGGGTCTTCGCGGCTCGGTGTCCCGGCCACAGCGCGGCCAGCACGCCCACCACGCCGGAACCGATGAGCATGCCCACGACCTGGCCCCAGGGCACCGAGATCCGGTCGAGTCCCTGATCGGCGAGGGTGCTCACGAATGCCCAGCCGAATACCAGCCCCAGCACGAGACCGACGACGGCGCCGAACACCGCAATGAGCAACGACTCGATGTAAATGGTGCGTCTGACCTGTGCACGTTGCATTCCGACAGCGCGCAGCATGCCGATCTCGCGTCGCCTCTCGACGACCGACAATGCGAGTGTGTTGACGATGCCGAGGATCGCGATGACGACAGCGAGTGCGAGCAGTCCGTAGAGGATCGCGAGGAGCATGTCGATCTGCTGGGCCTGTTGCCCCTTGAACTGCTCGCGGTCCATCACCTGGACGATGACGAGGTCCTTGGTGGCGTCCTCGAGTCCCGTCCGGATGGACTCCGGATCGGCTCCGGCTGCGGTGTTGACGAGCACGACCTGCGCCGATCGCGACGCCACCGGGGTGAACTGTTCGTACAGTTCCGTCGAGACGATCCACGGACCGATGAGTTGATTGTCCGCATAGATCCCGACGACGCTGGTATCGACCGTCTCGCCGTCCTTGCTCGTGAGCGGCACCGTGGTGCCGAGCTGCCAGCCGTTGTCCGACGCGGCGCTCTCCGACACGACCATCTGGTTGCCCGTGACGGCGTCGGTGCCCTCCTTCATCTCCAGTGTGAGGACGTCCTGGATGGAACCACCCGTCACCGCTGTCCCGTACGCGGGCTCATCGTCGATCGTCGCTTGCACGCCGTGCGAGGACACCACTTCCACGACCCCGTCGACACCGCGTGCGGCGTCCTCGGCCGCGATCGGCAGTCCGAACATCGGTGGCCCGGTGAGCACGAACTCGGATTTCACGCCGGTGTCGACGAGCGCGTCGACGCTTGCTTTCGCGGACGAGCCGAACACACCGATGACGGACACGAGCATCAGGCCGAGTGTCAGGGCGAAGGCAGTCGCAGCGGTGCGACGCGGGTTACGGGTCGCGTTGGTACGGGCCAAGCGCCCGACCGCGCCGAAGGGCCGCGCGAACACCGCACCGAGAACCTTCACGACGGGTCGCGACAAGGCAGGTGCCGCGAACAGTACGGCGAGGATGAGCGCGAACGCGCCCAGACCGACAGTTGCGGCGGCGCCGCCTCCGGCGCGTTGCGCGCCGACCGCGACGAGCACGGCACCTGCAACCGCGGCGACCACCCCGGCGATCGTGCGGATCTTCAGAGACTCCACGGATGCGGTGGATTCCTCGCGCATCGCGGCAACCGGCGGCACGTGCATGGCGCGCCGCGCCGGCGCGTAGGCACTGACGACGGTGACGATGACACCCACGAGCAGCGCGACGATCACGGTGCGCGGCGACAATTGCAGCGGACCGGACGGGAGCCCGAGATCCGCGGCATTGAGCGCTGCGCGGAGTCCGTACGCGAGCGCAACACCGGCTGCGATCCCGATCGCGCTGCCGATGACACCGACGACGAGCGCTTCGAGAGTGACCGACCGCCCGACCTGCTTACGGCTCGCGCCGATGGCACGCAGCAAAGCGAGTTCGCGTAGTCGCTGGGCCACGATCATGGAGAACGTGTTGTAGATGATGAACGTGCCGACGAGCAATGCGATGGCGCCGAAGGCGAGCAGGAAGTAGTTGAGGAAGCTCAATGCTTCGGACACCTGATCCTGGGTTTCCTCGGTGACTTCGGCGCCGGTCTGCACCTTCATGTCGGGCAACGCGGCAGCGACCTCGTCACGCAGCGCTTCCGGACTCATCGAACCGTCGCCGACGACGTCGAGGAACTGGACGTGCTTGCCGTCGGTGAACAACTGGCTCGCCTGCTGCTCGGTGAACAGCGCACCGATGTATCCACCGGTGTCGGTGTCGAGGTCGTAGATTCCGCTCACCGTGACGGGAACCATGCCCTGAGACATGGTCAGGACCTTCGTCGCGTCGCCGATCGCCAGGTCGCCGCGTTCGGCCGCGCTCGTGTTGAGCGCGATCTGCCCGACTTCAGCAGGCGGTGTGCCTTCGGTGAACTGCAAGGGTTCGCCGACCGTTTCCTCGGGCGGGAACCACGCGGAGCCTTCTGCCGGTGCGCCACCGGTCTGGATCGCGGCGCCGTCGGAGCCGAGCACGATGAGCCCGCCGCTGATCGTCGGCGCCGTGCGTTCGACGCCGCCGAGGGCGTCCACCCGGCCGATGTCGTCGACGGGGACACCGCTCGAGCCGAATTCTTCGCTGCTGACACGGACGTCGACGCCCTTGGCGACATCACCGAAGATGTCGTCGAATGTGCGTTGGAGGGTGTCGGTGAACACGAACGACCCGGTGATGAAGGCGGTGCCGAGTACCACCGACAGCACCGTCAGAGCGAGCCGCACCTTGTGTGCGGCGAGGTTGCGCAGCGCAACCTTGCGGATGGGATTCCCACTCATGGTCGCCGGCTCCTACTTCGCTGCGCGGGCGGTGGCGGCGGTATCGAATTGCTTCATGCGGTCGAGTACCGATTCGGCGGTCGGGTCGCGCATCTCGTCGACGATGCGGCCGTCGGAAAGGAATACGACGCGGTCGGCGTATCCGGCTGCCCGCGGATCGTGGGTGACGATCACGACGGTCTGCTCGAACTCGTCGACCGCGGCACGCAGGATCGACAACACTTCGCCGGACGAGTGCGAGTCGAGGTTGCCGGTGGGCTCGTCGCCGAAGATGATCTCCGGCCTGCCTGCCAGCGCACGCGCACACGCGACACGCTGTTGCTGGCCCCCGGACAGTTCGCCGGGCTTGTGGTCGAGACGGTCCCCGAGCCCGAGCCTGCCGACGACGGTGTCGAGCCATTCGCGGTCCACCTTGCGGCCTGCGATGTCGAGCGGCAGCGTGATGTTCTCGAGCGCCGTCAGTGTGGGCACGAGGTTGAACGCCTGGAAGACGAAGCCGATGCGGTCGCGACGCAGCTGCGTCATGGCTTTGTCGGAGAGCGTCGTGAGGTCGGTGTCGCCGATGAGCACCGCGCCGGACGTCGCACTGTCGAGTCCGGCAAGGCAGTGCATCAGGGTGGACTTGCCGGATCCGGACGGGCCCATGATCGCGGTGAACTCACCGGCAGCGAAATCCTCGGTCACACCGTCGAGGGCGTGAACAGCGGTTTCACCTGTTCCGTAGATCTTCTTCAGGTTCTGGGCTCGGGCAGCGGGGGCCGAATGCGATGGCATGCGCACCATCCTTCCCCGTCATGCTTCGACGCACCATCGGGGACTCCCCTGATTTTGCGATCGCGCCCATCAGGGAGGTCAGCTCCAGCGCGCCTGGCCACCGTCGAGGGGGATGGTGGCGCCCGTGAGATAGCGGGCGTCGTCGCCGACGATCCATACCACGGCTCGTCCGATGTCTTCCTCGCAATCACCGATACGACGCAGCGGGATGCTCTTGATGAACTCTGCAGCTTCCTCTGGCCGGTTCTCGGTCCACCACTGCAATCCCGGCGACATGGCGTGCGGTGCGACCGCGTTGACCCGGATGCCGTCGACACCCCATTCGGCGGCGGCGGCCCGCGTGAGGCTGCGCAGTGCTTCCTTGACGGAGGCATATCCCCCGTAGCCGCTCATGTCCCACCGCACTGCGGCCGAGGACACCATGTTGACGATCGATCCGCCGCCACGCTGCTTCATGATCGGATGCACTGCCTGCATCGCGTGGAGTGATGCAATGGGCCCGGATGCGTAGGCCTTCGTCATCAGTTCGGGCGTCAGGTCGAGGACCGGTCCGAGCGGGTTCAGGCTCGCGTTGTTGACAAGGATGTCCACTCCCCCGAGCTTGTCCACGGTCTGCTCCACCGCAGCGCCGATCTGCTCGGTATCGGAGATGTCGCACACGATCGGTTCGGCGACGCCCCCGAACCCACGGATGCTCTCGACCGTGTCGACGAGTTTCGACTCCGTTCGGCCGGTCACCGCGATGGCGACTCCTTCCCGCGCCAATGCGAACGCGACGCCCTGCCCTACGCCCTGTCCTGCTCCGGTGATGAACGCGACCTTGCCGGCCAATGTGCCCATGCGGCGACCTCCCTGTCTCGGAACCCGCATGGAAGCAGACCTCACAACTTTCGGGCGTCCGCCGGTCCTGCTCACCGGAACACCGACAGCGACAATCGCCTACGCTCTACCCGACACCTGGACCGAGCCGGTCCGCGAGCACCACGAGCGAGGACAGCATGAGCGAGCACAACCACGACGGCCACGATCACGGCCAGGGCACCATCGCCGCCGAGCCGCTCCGTATCGACGGCGCGCTTGCCATCGCGACCGAGGAGTACACGCAACTTCGCGACTTGGCCATCCGTGCGCTCACCGAGCTGCTCGGCAGCGCGCCGGAAACCGATGAGGACGGCGACATCGCAATTCCTGTCCACGGATTCGGTGTGTATGTGACGGTCGCGGAGGACGGCCCACAGCTGCACATCTGGTCGTCGCTGCTCGGTGAGCTCGCCGACCGTTCCAAGGCCGCCGATCAGCTGGCCGACCTGTCGGGTGAGTGGGCGCGGCTGCGTTTCACCATCCAGGACGGGCACCTACTCGTCTCCACGATCCTCGACGCCGATCCGTTCGCGCCGCAGCACCTGATCAACCTGATCGACGAGATCCACGACCTCACACACGAACTCGACGACGATTTCGCAGCGCGATTCGGTGGTGTCCTCGACTGCGACGCCGACGACATCTCGTATGCCGGGCCGTGCGGTGGCGGCGGCTGCGGTGACGGCTGCACGTGCGGTCACGGCGACGACGAGGCCGGCGACCTGGGTGCGGATATCCCGGTCGGACGTCCCGAAGCGTAATCACCCGGGGCACTGCGGTTCGGCGCTAGCCTGGAAAGCATGCGGATAGGTGCTCATGTCCGACAGGACGACGATCCCATCGGCCAGGGCGAACGGCTCGGCGCGGATCTGGTGCAGATGTTTCTGTCGGACCCGCAGAAATGGCATACGCCGGGTGAGCACCCTCGTGCAGAGCAGATCCTGGCGTCCGAGATCGACGTCGTGGTGCACTCGCCGTACGTCATCAACGTGGCGAGCCTGAACAACAGGCTTCGTATGCCGTCGCGGAAAGCCGTCGCGGAGCACGCCGACGCCGCAGCGAAGATCGGCGCGTTCGGCCTCGTGGTGCACGGCGGGCACGTCCGCGACGGCGAGAGCGTGGCCTCCGGTGTGCAGAACTGGCGCAAACTGTTCGAGAGGCAGGAAGACAAAGGCGGGTTCGCGGTGCCGATCCTCGTCGAGAACACCGCCGGCGGGGATTTCGCGATGGCCCGCTACATCGACGCGATCGGCCGGCTGTGGGATGTGATCGGCGACTACGACGTCGGGTTCTGCCTCGACACATGCCACGCGTGGGCGGCAGGTGAGGATCTCGTCGACGCCGTCGAACGGGTACGGGCGCTGATCGGTCGCATCGATCTCGTACATCTGAACAACTCTCGCGACGAGTTCGATTCCGCCCGCGACCGCCACGCGAATCTCGCCGACGGCACCATCGACCCGCAGTTGCTCACCGAGGTCGCGTTGAAGGCGAATGCGCCGGTGATCCTCGAGACACCCGCGGCCGGACTCGCCGACGACATCGCCTACGTGCGCGAGCAGACATCCTGAGCGGTGGTTCCCGATCCGGCGACTGTCGCCGTGATGAATTCCGGTCTCCCGTGCGGTCTACCCGAACATGACGATGACCACGAAAGTGCTGAGCGTGTCGGTTCCGGTGGCCGACCAGGACGCCGCGCTGAAGTTCTACACCGAAGTACTGGGGTGCGAACTCCGCACCGACATCGAGATCTGGCCTGGAGCACGGCTGGTCGAGGTCGCCCCGCCCGGTTCGGCCGTCTCGTTGCTGCTCCTCCCGCGAGACAGCGAGATCCCGGTCGCGATCCGCTTGGGTACTTCCGACGCTCGAACCGCACACGACGCGATCCGTGCATCCGGGACCACCCTGCACAATGACGATCTGATCCGGATGGAGGGCGTACCGGCGATGTTCTCCTTCGCCGACCCCGACGGCAACGGCCTGGTCTACCTGGAGGACAATTCGTGAACACCCAGAACCCGTAGCAACGCGAGCGACTCCGCGGCGTGTGTACCGGGTGCAGCCGAATACACGATGACCGATTGGTCGACATCCGGGATGTGCAGGGCGTCGCAGTCGAGAACGATCGGGCCCAACGCCGGATGATTCACCGTCTTCGTGTGATTCCGCCACCCACCCACGGTGCCCTTGCCCCACAACTCGGCGAAGTGCTCCGACCTGCTCCGTAATTCATGCACGAGCGCGGTCAAGCCCGTGTCGTCGGGGTAGCGGGCAGCCGCAGACCGAAGACTCCCGACCGATTGCTCCGCCGTCGCCTCGAATTCCTCCTCGGTTGCGCCGACCGTGCTCATCCGAGGATCCGCTGGATCAGGGAGAAACCGCAGTCTGTTGATATTCCGGCGATGCGGTGGCAGCGCCGACCAATCACCCTGCAGCGCAGAAGCCATCGCGTTCCACGCGAGGACATCACCCTTCGCGCTCATCACCACGACAGGCAGGTCTGCGAACCGGTCGATCAGGCGCAGCACACTGGGCCGCACATGCATGTCGATCGCGCCCGGGCCGGGAGGCGCAACACCTGCCAGATGGAACAACTGGTTGCGTCCGTCGAGATCGAGTCGTAGCGCCCTGGCCAGTGCTCCGAGCACCTGCGCTGACGGAACCGATCCGCGCCCCTGTTCGAGTCGGACGACGTAGTCGACACTGATCCCCGCGAGCATCGCCACCTCTTCGCGGCGCAACCCGGGGGTGCGACGGTGCACACCTGACGGCAGACCGACCTCGCCCGGCGTGATCAGTTCGCGAGCATGGCGCAGCACTGCCGCCAGTTCGGTGCGGTTGATCGCCATGGAATCCAGCATGACGTCTTGTCGTGGCATATGGGTAGTACAGCCGATCCCACGATCGTCCGGCCCTGGTACAACGCGAACCATCGGGCGACCGTGATGACATGACCACTCACCATGCATCCACAGTCCTCGTCACCGGCGCCAACGGAGGCCTCGGCGCCGAAACCTGCCGTCGTCTTGCCACCGCCGGACACACCGTCTGGATGGGCGTGCGCACTCTCGAAGCCGGCTACGACGTTGCGGGGAAAATCAGAGTCGACAGCCCCGACGCCGATGTCCGCGTCGTCGAACTCGATGTCACGAGCGACGACTCGGTCGCCGCCGCATACCGGACGGTGTCCGAGTCCGACACCGGTCTCGATGTTCTGCTCAACAACGCCGGTATCGCGGGCCGATTCACTACACCCGCCGACACCGTCCCCACCGATTTCCTTCCGGTGTTCGGGGTGAACCTGCTCGGGCCGGTCCGCGTGACCCATGCATTCCTGCCGCTGCTCGGACAGTCCCCGTCGCCGCGGTTGGTGATGGTGTCGAGCGGGATGGGTTCGTTTGCCGTCACGAATGATCCCGCACGGATCGAATCGACCTTCCACGGCCTCGTGTATCAGTCGTCGAAGGCCGCCCTGAACATGGTGACCACCATGTATGCGAAAGCACTGCCCCATGTGGGTGTCGTGGCCGTCGACCCTGGCTACACGGCGACTGCGTTCAACGGCTTCTCCGGCCCACAATCGGTCGAGGAGGGTACCGACGCGATCATCGAGGCGTGTACCGCCGAGTCCCCGGCGGGGATGTTCATCGACCGTCACGGAGCCGTGGCCTGGTGATCCGATCCGGCGCCGTCGGGTAGCTCGCCCGTGAGATAGCCTTGAACTGTCGGCGCGATGATCTCGATGAGTTGCTCGGACGGCAACGAAGCCAACGGCTCGAACCCGAGGACGTAGCGCACCAACATCACCCCCGTCATCTGGGTAGCCACCAATTCGGCCCGCAACCGGCCGGTACCTTCGGGCATGTCGATCCTGCCGAGGAGCGGTTCGAGCGCGACCTCGAGCAGGAACGTCCGGATCAGCCCGGTGTCGCCACCTGCGATCTGTGCGCGGAACATCGCCACCGCCGCGTCGCGATACGGGGACTCCCACACTCCGATCAGAGCTGAGGCAAGTGCGTGACCGAGCTCCTCGATCGGTGTCTCGTACACCGGCGCGAGGACTTCGCGGGGATCGACGGGCAGCTCGATGGCCGCAGTGAACAGCTCGATCTTCGTACCGAAATAGTGATGGACGAGTGCAGGATCCACGCGCGCGCGTGCAGCAACAGCGCGCACGGTGGTCTTGTCGAAGCCGTTGGCGGCAAACAGTTCTCGCGCGGCACCGAGGATCTGGTCGCGGGCACCGGATGTGCCGGGACGCCGTCCCGGACGCCGTGTGCCCCGCGACTCGGTGGTCACGGCGTCCGGCGGCGCAGTGTCGCGGCGCCGAGAGCGAGCGCTGCCGCGGCAAAGACCGCGACCACGATGAGGTCACGCACCATGACGGCGGTCGTTCCCGGGTTCCTGGTGATCTCCTGCAGCGCTTCCACTGCATAGCTGAGCGGGAGCACATTGCTGATCCAGCGCAGCCAGTCCGGAAGCTGATCGCGCGGGACGAGCAGACCGCACAGCAGGAACTGCGGGATCACGAGCACGGGCATGAACTGCACCGCTTGAAATTCGGTGCGCGCGAAGGCACTACACAACAACCCCAGCGACACACCGAGTACTGCGACGAGTACGGCTGTCACGAGCACCCACGCCACCGATCCGGCGCTGGTGACACCGAGCAGCCAGAACGCCACGGCGCACGCCAATCCGGCCTGGAGCGCAGCGGCGAGTGAGAACGCGCTACCGTATCCGGCGAGCAGATCGAGTTTCGTCAGCGGTGTGGTCAGAAGCCGCTCGAGTGTGCCCGAACTTCGTTCTCGTTGCATCGCAATGGACGTGACCAGGAACATCACGACGAATGGGAGGATCCCGAGCATGGTCACGGCGATCTGATCGAACAGCGAGAAGCCGCCCGGCCCGACGGGTGCGTTCTGGTACATGAAGTACAGCAGGATCATCAGCAGACTCGGCACGAACACGATCATGGCCACCGTGCGATGGTCGGATCGGAGTTGCCGAAGAATGCGGGTGGTGGTGGCGGCGTAGATGACGGCGCTCATGATCATGCTCCCGACGAGGTTCGGATCAGGTGGAGGAAGGCGTTCTCGAGGCCCGACTCCCCCGTCCGATCACGCAATTCTCCGGGGGTGAGCTGCGCGATCAACCGGCCCTCCCGGAGCAGGACGAGTTCGTCGCAGTGGTCGGCTTCGTCCATGACGTGGCTCGAGACAAGGAGCGTGGTGCCACTCGCCGCCAGGGTTCGGAAGTGCTCCCACAGTTCAGCACGCAAGACCGGATCGAGCCCGACGGTGGGCTCGTCGAGTACGAGAAGCTCGGGGGCTCCGACGAGCGAACACGCGAGCGACAGGCGTCCGAGCTGACCGCCCGACAGAGCGCTCGCAGCATTGCGTGCGTGGTCGGTGAGACCGACTGCGGCGATCGTGTCGGCCACGGCGGAGCCTCTCCGGCCGTAGAGCGCAGCGAAGTAGGAGACATTCTCGGTGACCGACAGATCGAGATACACGCTCGGCGCCTGGGTGACATACCCGACACGTCGGCGTAGGGCCGCGGACCCCGCAGGCCGCCCGAGCACCGTGACACTGCCGGATTCGACGATCTGAGTGCCGACTATCGAACGCATCAGGGTCGTCTTTCCGCAACCGGACGGTCCGAGCAACCCGGTGATCGAGCCGCGCGCGATCTTCACATTCACGTCTTCGAGTGCCCGGTGGGTGCCGCGCCGGACGTGCAGGTCATGGATGTCGATGGCGAGGGAGGGGGAAGTGTCGTTCATGGTCCACTCAATTCACCGAGTGTTGAAATCATCGTGTGTCGAAGTGTGCGACTCACATCCGGCCGCGTCAAGGCCTGACCGCGCCTCCCCCGATCCGGCGATGTCACGCCGTATCATGAGTCGCATGCTTCGCACCCGTCACGCCCTCGCCGTCACCGCCGCCGCGTTGGTTCTCGCGGGGTGCACTGCCAACGGAGACCCCGCGCCCGAACCTGCCGTGTCCATCGAGACCGAGGTCGACGCACCGGATGCTCCGTCGACGATCCCCACCGACACGGCAGACAAGATCTCCCCCGCAGGCGACGGCGCGAAACTCACCGTCACCGATATCCGCACCGGCCGGCATGAAGGCTTCGACCGTGTCGTGTACGAAATGGGTGGGCAGGGCACTCCGGGCTGGCGTGTCGGCTACGTCGACCAGGCGGTGCAGGACGGCAGCGGTAACGAGATCCCCCTCGCGGGCAGCGCCGTGATTCAGGTTCTCATCGACGGTTCGGCGTATCCGTTCGACAGCGGTGTCGAACCGTATTCGGGTCCCAATCCGGTGCTCGGACCGTCGGGAGGATCCGTCGTCGAGGTCAACGGATCGGGTGTCTTCGAGGGCGTGACGCAGTCGTTCATCGGGGTGGCCGCCGCAGACACCCCGTTCTCGGTCACTGCCCTCACCGAACCCACCCGCCTGGTGATCGACGTAGCGAACTGAGCTTCACGGAGGTCCCCGACGAGGAGCTCAGGTCCATCGTCGCGAAATGACCACCGCGGTCGAATTCGGTCCAGCGGACGACGTTGTTCTGCTCTTCCGCGATTCTGTGCAGGATGCTCGTCAGGACGTGCGCATACGCTTGACCTCGAGCGCGCTCGAGGTTCTAACGTCGAGCGCGACCCGAGGAGGATTCACTCATGAGCATGGAAGTCACGGCGTGGAACGCGATGTACAACGCGATGCACGCCGAGAGCGATCGGCGCCCGTTCTCGCGCGCAACGATGCGCAGAATCGGCGCGTTCGCGCGACCACACCGACGCAACATCTCTGCGTACCTGATTCTGAGTGTGCTCATCGCGGCACTGGGTGTCGCGACACCGGTTCTCGCGGGACGTGTGGTCGACGCGATCGTCGACAATGCCGCATTGTCGGTGATCGTATGGCTGGCGATCGTCATCGCGGCGATCGCGCTGGTCGAGGCCGGATTGGGCATCGTGAACCGGTGGCTGTCGTCCAGCATCGGTGAGGATCTCATTCTCGATCTGCGTACGACCGTTTTCGACCATGTGCAGCGCATGCCGATCGCGTTCTTCACCCGCACCCGCACCGGCGCACTCGTGTCGCGACTGAACAACGATGTAATCGGCGCGCAGCGCGCGTTCAGCGACACACTGTCCGGTGTCGCAGGCAACATCGTCACACTGGTGATCACCCTTGTCGTCATGTTCGGTATCTCGTGGCAGATCACCCTGCTGGCACTGTTGCTGTTGCCGATCTTCATCATTCCCGCACGCACGATGGGGGCGAGGCTCGCGCAACTGAGCCGCGAAGCGGCCAACCACAACTCGGTGATGAACACACAGATGACCGAGCGGTTCTCGGCACCGGGCGCCACGCTGGTCAAGCTGTTCGGACGTCCCGCCCACGAATCATCCGAGTTCGCGGTGCGCGCCCGACGGGTCCGCAACATCGGGGTTCGCACCGCGATGCTCCAGACCGTGTTCGTGACCGCCCTGACGCTCGTCTCCGCTCTCGCGCTGGCTCTGGTCTACGGACTCGGCGGCTTCTACGCGCTACGCGGGCAGCTCGATCCGGGTTCGGTCGTGGCAATGGCCATGTTGCTCACTCGCCTGTATGCCCCGCTGACCGCGCTGGCGAGCGCGCGAATGGACGTGATGAGCGCGCTGGTGAGCTTCGAGCGTGTCTTCGAAATCCTGGACCTGACCCCACTGATCCGCGAGATCCCCGGCGCGAAGCCCGTTCCGGACGGCCCCGTCTCAGTGGAGTTGCGCGACGTGGGGTTCGCATATCCCTCGGCCGACAAGGTGTCACTCGCGTCGCTCGAAGAAGTTGCGGTGCTCGACTCGCGCGGCGGTGAGACGGTACTGCACGACGTGTCGTTCCGCGTCGAGCCAGGCGAGATGGTCGCGCTCGTCGGATCCTCCGGGGCGGGGAAATCCACGATCGCGCAATTGATTCCGCGGTTGTACGACGTCGATGCGGGAGCTGTGCTGCTCAGCGACACGGACGTGCGCACGTTGACGGCGGATTCTCTCCGGGACACGGTAGGCCTCGTCACGCAGGACGGCCACCTGTTCCACGACACGGTACGCGGGAATCTGCTTCTGGCCCGGCCCGACGCCACCGAAGAGCAGGTGTGGGACGCTTTGCGCCGCGCGCGGCTCGACGAACTGATCCGAAGTCTGCCGAGTGGTCTCGACACGGTCGTCGGGGAACGCGGCTACCGCCTCTCCGGTGGTGAACGTCAGCGATTGACCATTGCGCGTCTGCTTCTGGCAAGGCCACGTGTGGTGATACTCGACGAAGCGACCGCGCATCTGGATTCGACGTCCGAAGCCGCTGTGCAGGAAGCACTCACGGAGGCACTCGCGGGTCGCACCTCGGTCGTGATCGCTCACCGCTTGTCGACGATCCGGGCGGCCGATGAGATTCTCGTGGTCGAGGCGGGCCGCATCGTCGAACGCGGCAGGCACCAGGAGTTGCTCGCTGCCGGGGGACGCTACGCCGAACTGTATCGAACCCAGTTCGCAGATTCCGGACCGAAGGTGTCCGCGAATGCGCCGATACTTCACCCATGACGATACAAACCGAACGAGAAGCCGAACTGCTGCTGACAATCCTCGGAAACCAGTTCGCCGGACTTCGTGGATCGTTGTCCGGGCTGACCGCAGAACAGGCACGCGACATCCCGAGTGCATCGAAGATGAGCCTGGCATCGTTGCTGAATCATCTGATCGATGGACTCGAGGCCACCATCGACCGGATCTCCGGTGAGCAGAGCCGCACCACCGATCCGGTCGAAGCGTGGATGGCCGGATGGAAGGTCGACGACGACGAATCCGTCGCCGACCAGGTGGCACGCCTCGACGCCACCGCCGACCGTTTCGCCGAAAAGCTGCGCGCGGAATCCGACCTCGACCGCATCGTCACGATTCCCGCGGGGGCTGCGGTCTGGCTCGATCAGGGCGTGCCGTTCACCGTGCGGTTCCTGGTGCTACATCAGATCGAAGAGTGGGCCCGGCATGCAGGTCATGCCGACATCATCCGGGAATCGATCGACGGCGCCACCGCCGATACGCTGGCGGAGGCGCCGTGATCGATTCTCTGTGAGCGACTTTCAGTCGCGGTAGCCTCCCCGGCCACCGCGATCGCTGCGGTGGGTGAAGTCGCCGCTGCCGTAGTCCTTACGGCCACCGCGACGATCGCCCCCGCGGTCTCCGCGGTCGCTTCCATGTCGGTCTCCGCCGCGACGATCACCACCGCGATACGCCGCGGGTCGCCCGCCCGGCGCTCCGGTGTCGCGCTGAAGCTGGATCAGCACACCGGAGATCCGGGTGGCGCGCAGCGCCTCGAGGGCCTGCTGCGGGAGGTCCTTGGGGAGCTCGACGAGGCTGTGATCGGCACGGATGCTGATATGCCCGAAGTCGCCGCGGCGCAGGCCGCCTTCGTTGGCGATCGCACCGACGATCGCGCCCGGCTGCACCCGGTGCCGCTTACCCACTGCGATGCGGTAGGTCGCCATCTCCTGACCGTCGCGACCGACCTTGGGGCCGTCGTCGAAACGACGGGGCGGACGCTCACGCGGCTCACGCTCACGACGAGCCGGGGCGATGGGCTCCGGTTGTTCTTCCATGAGGAACGAATCGCCGTCGCGGGACAACACAGCCAGCGCAGCCGCGATGTCGGCCAGCGGAACATCGTGTTCGCGCTCGTAATCCTCGATGAACGTGCGGAACAGCTGGAGGTGCTCGGACGTCAACGCCTCGGTGATCGAGTCGTTGAACTTGGCCACACGCTGTGCATTGACGTCGTCGACGCTGGGCAGCTGAATCTCGGTGACCGGCTGGCGGGTGGCCCGCTCGATCGACTTGAGCAGGTGCCGTTCACGCGGCGCCACGAACAGCAACGCGTCGCCGCTGCGTCCTGCACGACCGGTGCGTCCGATTCGGTGAACGTACGACTCGGTGTCGTGAGGAATGTCGTAGTTGACGACGTGACTGATGCGTTCGACGTCGAGACCACGGGCCGCGACGTCGGTCGCGACCAGGATGTCGAGCGCACCGCTCTTGAGCTGACCGATGGTCCGCTCACGCTGCGCCTGCACGATGTCGCCGTTGATGGCCGCGGCGGAGAAGCCCCGGGCGCGGAGTCGCTCGGCGAGATCTTCGGTGGCCTGCTTCGTCCGGACGAAGATGATCATGGCCTCGAACGACTCGACCTCGAGGATCCGGGTCAACGCATCGAGCTTGCGCTGGTGCGACACGAGCACCCAGCGCTGGGTGGTGTTCGAGGAGGTCGTGGTCTTCGACTTGACCGTGATCTCCTGCGGATCGTTCAGGTATTGCTTCGACAGCCGGCGGATCGCACCTGGCATCGTCGCCGAGAACAACGCGACCTGCTTCGTCTCGGGGGTGTCGGCGAGAATCCGCTCGACGTCCTCCTGGAAGCCCATCGTGAGCATCTCGTCGGCCTCGTCGAGAACGAGGAACTCGAGCTCCGAGATGTCGAGGGTGCCCTTACTGAGGTGATCGATCACACGACCGGGGGTGCCGACGATGACCTGCGCACCGCGACGCAGCCCGGAGAGCTGGACACCGTAGGCCTGGCCGCCGTAGATGGGCAGCACGTGCAACCCCGGGATATGGGACGAATACTTCCCGAAAGCCTCTGCGACCTGCAGCGCGAGTTCACGGGTCGGCGCGAGCACGAGCGCCTGGGGCCGCTTCTTCGACGTGTCGATCCGGGAGAGGATGGGCACTGCGAACGCGGCGGTCTTACCGGTGCCGGTCTGAGCGAGACCGACGACGTCCCGACCCTCCAGCAGTGGTGGGATGGTTGCCGCCTGAATCGGCGACGGGGACTCATAACCCACGTCCGAAAGGGCCTTCAGCACACGGTCGTCGATGTCGAGATCGGCAAACGTGAGGGATGCGGTCTCCTGGTCGGGGGCGTTTTCGATTTCACTCATTTGACCAGCAGTTTATCGGATGGCACGCCGTTTCCGTGCCACACCCACGCAAGAGTGTGCCGAAACACGCCCCGAGCAGGCGTGTGTCGGCACTCATGAGGACCCTCGATCCCGGACTCTACCCGCTGGTAGAGCGGCGGAGCATGCTCACCGTTCCCACCGGGAGAGTCGGCACCGGACCGAACGGGAGAGTCGACACCGGGCCGGGTTCATACTGGGGTGGTGCGGCGGTACTCCTCACGCGTGGAAGCAGGCCGGCGGCTCGCCCGCTCGGTCGAGCATCTGCGTGGAGCGGACACCGTCGTTCTCGCGCTCCCCCGCGGCGGTCTGCCCGTGGCCCGTGAAGTCGCCCGCACTCTCGGCGCTCCCCTCGACGTCCTCGTCGTCCGCAAGCTCGGGGTGCCCTGGCAACCCGAACTTGCCATGGGGGCAATCGCCGAGGGTGGCATCCGGGTCCTCAACGATGAGATTGTTCGGCTCACCCGGATCGGTACCGAGTCCATCGAAGCCGTGCAGGAGCGCGAGCAGATCGAATTGGAACGTCGTGGTGCACTGCTGCGTTCCGGTCGCGAGCGTGTCGCGCTGGACGGACGCACCGCCGTCATCGTCGACGACGGCATGGCAACCGGAGCAACCGCGGCGGTCGCATGCATTGCCGCACGCGCCGCCGGTGCCGTGCGGGTGGTGCTCGCCGTTCCGATTGCCTCACCGGAAGCCGTGCGCCGGGTAGGCCGGGACGCGGACGAGGTGATCTGCCCATGGGTCCCGAAGGACCACGACTCCGTGGGTGCGGCCTATTCCGACTTCCATCAGTTGAGCGACGACGAAGCCGCCGGAGTCCTGCGCGACAACACGTGAACGACCCGAACCTGAGGTGAGCGTCAAGCTACCTGCGGGTAGCTTTCGTGTCGCAGATCACGCACAATGAACTCTGAAACTTCTCAAAACCGGCAGCACGGGTGGTGCGGAAGCGGACATTTTGTGATGCAATGCACACCGCAAGTTCAAAAAGATGGAGGGGTCACAGATGGGTGAGATTGCCGTTCCGCAGTCGTTCGCGATTCCGGACGACGTGTCGATGGCAGATTCGGTGTTCCGGCACGAGAAGGAGTCACCCGACTTCGTGCCGTTCGAGCGCCTCATCGACGGCAAGTGGGTTCCGGTCACGGCAGTCCAGTTCGCCGCCGAGGTCCGCGCCGTTGCGAAAGGCCTGATGGCGTCCGGAGTCGAGCTGGGCGACCGTGTCGCGATCCTCTCGAGCACCCGCTACGAATGGGTTCTGCTGGACTACGCGATCTGGACCGCGGGCGGTGCCACTGTCGCGATCTACGAGACCTCCGCAGCCGACCAGTCGAAGTGGATCCTCGAAGACTCGGGAACATCCCTGCTCGTCGTCGAGAACACCGAGCAGGCCGATGTCGTTCGCGAGGTCGCCGAGGCTGCGCCGACCGTGCGCGAGCTCCTGCAGATCGATCCGGCCTCGGGTTCGAAGGGCGCAATCGAGGAACTCACCGCGCGCGGCGCTGCACTCACCGACGAGCAGGTCGACGAACGCCGCAAGCAGGTGAACGCGGAATCCGCTGCCACCCTCATCTACACCTCGGGCACGACCGGCAAGCCCAAGGGCGTGCAGCTCAAGCATCGTCACTTCTTCGCCGAGTCGACCGCCGCCCACCTCGGGCTGCCCGATTCGATGGAGCCCGGACAGCGCACGCTGCTGTTCCTGCCCCTCGCCCACGTATTCGCCAGGTTGATCTCCTTCGCGTCGTTCGACCACAAGGTCACGGTGGGCCACACATCGGATCTGACGACACTGCTCGACCAGTTCGCCGCCTTCAAGCCGAACTTCATCCTCTCCGTTCCGCGCGTGTTCGAGAAGGTCTACAACTCCGCGAAGCAGAAGGCGTACGACGGCGGCAAGGGAAAGATCTTCGACAAGGCTGCCGAGACCGCGATCGAGTACAGCACGGCACTCGAATCGGGTGGCCCCGGCCTCGTGCTCAAGGCCAAGCACGCGGTGTTCGACAAGCTCGTCTACGGCAAGTTGCGCGATGCACTCGGTGGCAACGCGACCCGCGCAGTGTCGGGCGGCGCCGCTCTCGGTGCGCGTCTCGGTCACTTCTTCCGCGGTATCGGCGTCACGGTGTTCGAAGGCTACGGTCTGACCGAGACCACGGGCGGCATCGTCATGAACACCCCGGAACATCAGAAGGTCGGCACGGTGGGGCGGCCCCTCAACGGGCATTCCGCGAAGATCGCCGAGGACGGCGAACTGCTCCTCAAGGGACCCGTGGTCTTCGACGGCTACTGGCAGAACGACGCGGCCACTGCCGATTCGATCCGCGACGGCTGGTTCCACACCGGCGATATCGGCACGATCGATGCCGAGGGGTTCATCTCGATCACCGGACGCAAGAAGGAACTGCTCGTCACGGCAGGCGGCAAGAACGTCGCACCCGCGATCCTCGAGGATTCCCTGCGTGCGCATCCGCTGATCAGCCAGGTCCTCGTCGTCGGTGATTCGAAGCCGTTCATCGGTGCACTCATCACCATCGACTCGGAGACCCTCCCGGGCTGGCTCGAACGCCACAACCTGCCTGCGGATACCGCGATCGCAGACCTGATCAAGAACCCCGACCTGATCGCCGAGATCGACTCGGCCGTGGCGGCCACGAACGCCAAGGTGTCGAAGGCCGAGGCGATCAAGAAGTACCGCATCCTCGAGACCGACTTCTCGATCGAGACCGGCGAGCTGACCCCGACGCTCAAGCTCAAGCGCAACATCATCCACGACAAGCACGGCGCGGCTATCGAGGCGATCTACGCCTGATCTGCCGTCCTGATCCAGGGCACTTCACGAACGAGGGTGCCGTCCACTCGCCTGGCCGAGATGGACGGCACCCTCGTTCGTCCGAAGGAAGCGTTCAGGGCCGCGCGGTGACGTCGAGGACGAACTCTGCGATATCACGGGTGACGGCACGACGGACCGGTTCATGAAGCAGATCGTGCCCCGCATCGGGATACTCGTCGAACTGCAGATTCGGTACCTCCATGGCCCATGCCCGCACCGGTTCGACGGGGGCGAGCCGGTCGTCGAGGCCGTGTACGGCGAGGACGGGCAGACGGGATCGGGCAAGCGCCCGGGCGAACTCGGGCCGCGTCGCCGAGCGCGGGAGCCCACACAGGACCGCGGCCCGGAATCGGTCGGCCTCGGTGCGCAGCAGCGTGAGCGCCGAGGCAGCGCCGAGCGAATGCCCCATCAGCACCAGCGGTATCCCGGCGTCCTCCGCGATCACCGTCAACTCGAACAGATCGGTTGCGTGCGCTTCGACGGATCCCGGGACCCCGGGTTCACCCTCGGACAATCCGTGCCCGGCCAAATCGATGCCCCACAGTGCGATACCGCGGGCACCGAGCCCCGCCGCGAACCGGTGGTAATCGGCGGTGTGCTGCCTGAATCCGTGTGCGAAGACGACACCCACCGACGCATCGTCGATATTCCAGGTGCGGTAGTGGATGCGGCCGGCGGCCCCGTCGAAGAACGGCATGGGTGCATTATTCGCTCACCACCGTCATCCCTTCACCAGCACCGCCCCTCACCGCGGTAGGTGGGAACGGTAGTGCATACTCCGGCCTCGACGACCTGGATATGTGCGAATCTCTCGCACAACTCTCCCGCCTTCGCATGTCTGAACCACACCCGCCCTCCGATCGGGACATCCGATGCGGAGCGGCCGTGCACCGGCGTTTGCACCTCGCCTGCACCCTCGTTGCGTAGAAGCTTCAGGCCTGCGGGCCGGATCGGCCGGGGAACACGGCTCGAGCCCGGTGGTCCCGACGCGATGTACCCGCCACCGAACAGAGTGGTGATCGACGGCGCAGGCTTGCGGACGGCGGACAGTGCGAAGAACAAGGAAGGATTCGGTGTGAAGGCGTCGTAGGTGTCGAACAGCGTCGGTACGTACAGGCCCGACCCGGCGGTGACCTCGGTGACCACTGGGTCGGCCGAGCTCACCTCGAGCGAGCCGGTGCCGCCGCTGTTGACGATCTCGAGATCCCCGGAGACGGCACGGACCGCTTCGACCACAGCGCCGCGCCGTGTGGCGAGTTCCTTCGCCGACATTCTCTTGACCACCCGGACGGGCAGCGACGAATCGGGCAGTCCTGCGATCTGCGCCTCGTAGAACATGACTCCGACGACGTCGAAATTGCCTGCCGTAGCAATCCGTGCGAGTTCCGCCGCCTGATCGGGGGTGCGCAACGGCGACCGCCGCACCCCGAGGTGTACCGGGCCGACACGCAGCGATGCATCCACATCGAGACACACCCGCGGCCGGACAGCTCCGGTACCCATGGAATTTCGGATCAGATCCAACTGGGCGGGAGCATCGATCATGAGGACCACGGATCCGAGCGCGACGGGGTTCGCCGCGAGTTCCGCGAGCGCCGCCCGGTCGACGGTCGGATATCCGAGCAGGATGTCGCGGGCACCACGTTCGACGAGCCACAGCGCTTCCCGCAACGAGTACGCCATGATCCCGCGGAATCCACCCTGCGCGGTGAGGCCTGTACCGAGGACCTCCTCGAGCACAGCCCGGCAACGCACCGACTTACTCGCGACCCGTACAGGAGTGCCTGACGCGCGACGGACGAGATCGTCCGCATTGTGTCGCAATGTCGTCAGGTCCAGTGCTGCGAAGGGTGGATCCAGATCCGGCGTCGCCGCATCGAGACGGTCGAGAACAGTGGTGTTGCCGGGTACGACAGTCCTGTCGGGTACAGCGGTGCTCAATGGTTGTCCCATCGGTGTGGAGGTGGGTGTCATGACCTGTCGACGGCGCGGGCCGCGATGATCGCCGCCATGTCGTCGAGTTCGCTGACGATCGAATCGCTTTCCCGGTCGACGAGCCAGCGCAGCGTGAAGCCGTCGATGAGTGCGAGCGCGGTACGCGCCACGGATTCGATCGGCTCCGTCCACATCGTCGCGGTCTGCTCGGCACACGCTGCGAGGAACGCGTGCGCCTGCTCGTCCATGATGCGGTACTGCTGCATGGCGATGTCGCCACCGAGCGCGCCCGCATTGCGGTGACGAAGCGAGTAGGTGGTGATCTCGTAGGTGAGGAGTTGACGGCCTGCAGTCGCCTCGATCGACGGCCACGCAGCACTGAGCCCTTTGAACAGCAGTTCCCGCAGACCGCGAACGCCCTGCGGCGCCGGTTCGTCGTTGGGGATGTCGAACGCGGTGCGCATGGTGTCGGCAAGTTGCTGAATCAGCCTCTCGGCCATCGCGACGACGAGGGCTTCCTTGCTGTCGAAACAGTAGTGCACCACGCCCAGCGACACCCCGGCATTTTCCGCAACTGCCCTGACGGTGACCGCGCCGACGCCACCCCCTTCGGCGAGTTCCAGTGCAGATTCGACGAGTTGGGTTCGACGCTCGTCCGCAGGCAACCGGTTCGACATGTCCCGATGGTAGTTCGGGACACGCGCCCGAGCGGGTTATTGACCTGAACGCGTGTCCAGGTCGATCATGGGGACATGGCGACCTGGCACAACTGGGCACGAAACGAGCACGCCAGCCCTCAACGATTCGACACACCGGGCAGCACGCCCGAACTCGCAGCAGTGATCGTGCGCGCCGCCGAACACGGCCGGCGGGTCAAAGCCGTCGGCGCAGGCCATTCGTTCACCGGGGTCGCGGTCACCGACGGCACTCTGATCTCACTCGACCGGATGACCGGGGTCGAGGCGGTCTCACCCACTGCCACCGGCGCGCTCGTGAGCGTACGGGCGGGGACGCGCCTGCACGAGCTGAGTGAAGAACTGTGGGCACTCGGTCTTGCGTTGTCCAACCTCGGCGACATCGACGTCCAATCCGTCGCGGGAGCGATCTCCACCGGAACGCATGGAACGGGCACGGATTTCACCGGCCTCTCAGCGCAGGTTCGTGCGGTGACCACGGTCCTCGCCGATGGATCGATCGTCGAGTGTTCGCCCGAGCACAACCCCGACCTGTTCGAGGTATCCCGGCTCGGGATCGGGGCTTTCGGCATTCTCTCCAGCGTGACATTCGAGTGCGTCTCCGCGTTCCGCCTGCGTGCCCACGAGACGCCGTCCTCACTGAGCGAGACGCTGGACAGCCTCGACGACAGGCTTCGCGCCGACCATTTCGAGTTCTACTGGTTCCCTCACACCGACGGCGTGCTCACCAAGACCAACACGCGGCTGCCCGGAGCCACGCCCGTCGACCCCGTCGGCCGGATTCGAGGATTCGTCGACGACGAGATCCTCTCCAACGGTGTGTTCAACGCCTTCCAGCACCTGGGCACCCGGGCACCCTCGTTGATCCCCGGACTCAATTCCGTGTCGGCGCGCGCGCTGTCGGAGCGCACCTACACCGATCAGAGCCACCGGGTGTTCGCGTCGAAGCGGCGTGTGCGGTTCAAGGAGATGGAGTACGCGATACCGGTCGAGGCGCTGCCCGCGGTCTTGGAGGAGATCGCCACCTGGCTGAGCCGCACCGATCTGCGTATCGGGTTTCCGATCGAAGTGCGATTCGCGGCCGCGGACGACGTCTGGTTGTCCACCGCCCATCGGCGCGCCACCGCCTATGTCGCGGTGCACCAGTTCCATCGAGGCGAGCATCGCGAGTACTTCTCGGCAGTCGAGGCCATCGCACGATCCGTCGGCGGACGCCCTCACTGGGGCAAGCTGCACAGCCTCACCGCCGCCGAACTGAGCGAGGCATATCCCCGATTCGACGACGTCCTCGCAGTGCGCGACCGCGTCGATCCGCAGCGCATGTTCGACAACGACTGCCTACGACGCGTACTCGGTGCGTAGGACCGGATCGGAATCAGAAGAACGCTGCGCGCATCGAGTTACGCGCCAGGACCGTTCGTTCGTCGTCCGTCAAACCCAGGTGCTCTCGCAGAGCGGCGAATGCGTCGTCCACATACCCGCCGAAGTAGGCCGGATCGTCGGAGTTCACACTCACCGACAATCCCGCTTCGAGCATGCGGCGCAGCGGATGATCGGCAAGCGTATCGACCACTCGCAACCGGACGTTCGACAACGGGCACACCGTCAACGGAATCTGCTCTTCCACCAGACGTGTGACGAGATCGGGATCCTCGAGTGACCGGATGCCGTGGTCGATGCGCTCGGCGCCGAGTAGATCCAGTGCCTGCCGGACGTACTCCGGCGGCCCCTCCTCGCCGGCATGCGCGGTGATGCGCAGCCCTTCCGCGCGGGCACGGGCGAACACGTCCTCGAACAGTGACGGTGGGTAACCGACCTCCGCCGAGTCGAGTCCGAGGGCGATGATCGGGGCCTGCATCTTCATCAGGTCTGTGAAGGTGTCGTTCGCCTCGGCCACCGGGCGATCGCGCACGATCGACGCGATCATCGCGGCGTCGATCCCGAACTCGCGCTGCGCACCGGCAGCGGCGTCGGCAAGACCGTCGACGACCTCGCGCAACTCCACTCCCCGGGCTGTGTGGGCCTGCGGATCGAAGAAGAACTCGGCCCGCGTGACACCCGCCCGCGCCGCCCGCGCGAAGTAAGCGCGCGCGAGGTCGGCGAAATCTTCGGCGGTGCGCAGGACTTCCATGTTGGCGTAGTAGAGGTCGAGGAACGACACGAGGTCGCCGAACTCGTATCGCCCGCGCAGATCATCGAGGTCCCGGTACGGAAGCTCGATCCGATTGCGTTCCGCGAGAGCGAAGATCAACTCGGGCTCGAGGGTTCCCTCGATGTGCACGTGCAGTTCCGCCAAGCCGTGCTCGTGCAGCACCGCGCCTTCCTCGACCATTGCCCCATTGCCTTTCCAAGCGGGTGTGTGCCTCTCCGTGAAGGCAATGCACCCTCATACGGCTCCGAGAAATGATACCTGACCTGCGGAAGCGCTCCAGATCACAAGAACTGCGACCTGAGGTCGTACGTCACGACACCCGTACTGCGACAGGGTTGACGAAGCCTGCAGCGTCGATGGACACCTGGTCGCCGGTGCGAAACCAGCCGTCGTCGAACATCTCGGCAGTTGCTGCCGGGTTGTTCCAGTAGCCGCGGGCGACGCTCGGTCCGCGACACAACAGTTCTCCCCTCCCCTTCTCGGCCTCGGGACCGAGCAACGCGACCTCGATTCCACCGAAAGGCACACCGACACTGCGCGGATGGCCGCGGCGATGTTCCGACGGAAGTAGCAGACCGATCCCACCGGTCTCCGCGACGCCCCACCCACGGATACAACGTGAAGCGGGGAACGACGCACGAAGGTGCCGCCACGGCACGCGGGTCCCCCGCGCGCCAGCCGCGACGACGGTCCCTCCGAACGCGAGGGTCGGGAGTAACTGCACGCTGCATCCCACCGCCGTGGACAGCGGCGCGGTGATCACCGTACGCCCGGGCTCGTCCACCAGGTCCATGGCGTGTCCGACGGCCTCGATCGTCGAAAGAACGTTCCTGTTGGTCAGTTCCACGCCGCGCAGGTCACCGCCACAGCCTCGGACGTAGTAGAGCAGCGCGAGCTCGTCGGGAGAGGCACCGCCGTCGAGGAACGGAACTCCTTCGGGGAGGGGACCATCCAGGATGAGCAGCGCTCCGCTGTCGAATGCCATCCAGTCGATCTCGGTGTCGCTGCACGTGGGATCCGGTAGGACCGGCACACCACCGGCGAGTACGACCCCGAGGAATGCGCGGAGCCACTCGAAGCCGTTCCGATGATGCACCAGGACTCGGTCGGCGGGACCGACGCCCTGATCGAGGAGCCCTCCCGCCACCTTCGCCGCTTCGGTCCACAAGTCGCGGTAGGTGATCGCGCGTCCGTCCCCGTCCACCGCAGCGACACGTTGCGAATACCGCAACGCACTGCGATCGAGCATTTCGGCAAGGCACGGTTCGAGATCGTCGTAGTGCAGAATCCCTCCGGAACGGTGCATCGCGCGCTCACTTCGCAGCCAATCCGCTCCTGTGGATATCCCGACGACTGCCAGCGACATTGCCACCTCCCAACACCGTCCGTGTCTGCACTATATGGCGTGGGTCACATTCTGGCCGGAGAACTGCGTTCCGATGTACTCCGGATCTCCGTCCGCGGGGGACGTGCGAAGCACGCCGAAGCGAGGAAACCCAGCGTCAATGCCGCCGCAGGAAGCCATATCGAGTGCGCCATCGACACCGCATATGCCTCGCGTAACGAGCCGGGCAGTTCACCGATGCTGTGTAACTGCGACAACCCGTTTCCCAGACCGCGTCCAGACAACGACGCAGCCATCACTGCTGCCATCGCCGCGCTGCCGAGGACCGCGCCCAACTGCCGGGTGGCGTTGTAGACGCCGGAACCTGCGCCCGCCAGCCGGGGATCGAGGTTGCGGGTGGCGGTCGTCGACAGCGTCGACCAGATGCCCGCCGATGCGAAACCGGTCAGCCCGATCGGCATCAGCAACTGCCACAGGTGTGCGTCCGGAGTCATTGCCAGCGAGAGCCACAAGAACGCAACGGCCAGCAGCGCGAAACCGGGACCCGCGACATACCGCGGGTGCACCCGATCGACGAGGCGTCCGACGAACGGTGCGAACGCACCGCTCAACACTGCCATCGGAACCATGAGCAACGCCGACTCGGTGGGATCGAGCCCCCGGACATCCTGCGCATAGAACATCAGCGGAAGCATGAAGGCGGTGATCGCGAAGCCGATCGACGCAATCCCGATGTTGGCAAGTGCAAAATTCCGATCGCGGAACAGCGTCAGCGGCACGAGCGGTTCGTCCCGCCCCAGCGACTGATGCCACACGAAGATCACCAGGAATACGACGCCGATGCCGACACTCGTCCACACATTCGACGACCACGGGTGCTCCCCACCAGCCCCCTGAAGTCCGAACACCAGGAAGAACATCCCGACTCCGCTGAGCACCACCCCCGGCACATCGAATCGGTGGGCCTGAGTCGGGAGGGCGGGCACGAATCGGAGAGCCAGCACGAAACCTGCCAGTCCGATCGGAATGTTGACGAAGAAGATCCATTCCCAGCCGAACCCGTCGACGAGCACTCCACCCGCGAGCGGCCCGACGAGAGTTGCGACTCCACCGATCGCACCCCAGATCCCCATCGCCATGCCGCGACGGTCCGACGGAAAAACACGGGTGATCACCGCCATGGTCTGCGGAGACATCAGCGCGGCCCCGAACCCCTGCAGCACACGCGCCGTGATCAGCGCCTCGATCGAAGACGACATCCCGCACCACAGCGACGCAAAGGTGAACACCACCAGACCCGACAAGTAGATTCGGCGCTGCCCGAATCGATCGCCGAGACGGCCGGTGATCATCAGCGGCACCGCAAACGCGAGCAGATAGGCGCTGGTGACCCAGACAACGCTCTCGAGATCGGCGTCCAGGGCCCGCATGATCGCCGGATTCGCCACCGACACGATCGTGCTGTCGACCAGAATCATGAAGAAGCCCAGGCACAATGCGGTGAGCGCCGCCCAGTGAGCGTCGGGTACGGCGGGCTCGTCCCCTGATCTCACAACACATCCTCTCCCCGGTCTGGGGATACGGTATCCGCGTGGACCCCCATCTCTCGAGCATCGCGGCCCTCGCGTGGTGCCGCGAACTCGGACTCGCCGACGACGCCCTCTCGCCCGGTGTCCTCGTGGCGAAAGTGGACGATACGGCCACTACGGTCCGAGTGCTCAGCATCGGCAACACTGTCGCGGTGGTGGGCCCCGAACCCGCCCTGTCCGCCGTCACCGCCCTCCCTCTGCCCGCAGAAGAGCGCACCGTGCGCGTCGCAGCCCGGGGTTACGCGGCCCGCACCGAAGTGCTCGGTCTGTGTCCGGAGTGGGCGGATGCGATACGCGTCGAGGACCCCTTGATCTCGCACGCCCCGGCGGACCTCGCCGAGCTGGTTCGACGCTGTCCGCCCGACGACAGCACCGAACTCGGCGGCGCAGTACCCGATCGTGCATTCGTCCTGCTCGACGACGACCACCAGCCGCTCGCCGCCGCGAGCTACCGCGAACTTCAGTCTCTTCTTGCTGATGTGCGGGTTCTCACGACACCGGAGAATCGACGTCTGGGACTCGGCGCCACCGTCGCGACGCTGTGTACGCACGACGCACTCGATGCAGGCCTCATCCCTCTGTGGCGAGCTCGCCGCGACAATTTTTCGGCGCGTGGGCTCGCGGCAGTGTCGGGGTACGTCGAATGGGGCACTCTCATCACAGTGCATCTGTCGGCGCGGTAACCGGTTCGGACCCGGCGACCAATTCGATTCCAGGGAGTGTCATGACCAGCAAGGCCACAGACAACACATCCTCGACGCAGGCCGGCTACGTCGCGCCGGGTGCCGAGTTCACCCGCGACACCAACTACATCTCGACGCGGATCACCGCCGACGGCCGCGACGGATACCCCGTCGAAGCGGACCGCTACCGTCTTGTCGCGGCACGTGCCTGTCCGTGGGCCAACCGCACATTGATCGTGCGACGACTGCTCGGTCTGGAGGACGCGCTGTCGCTGGGGTTGTGCGGCCCGACCCACGACCAGCGCAGCTGGACCTTCGACCTCGATCCCGGCGGTGTCGACCCGGTACTGGGCATCGAACGCCTCCAAGAGGCGTACTTCGCGCGACAGCCCGACTACCCCAGGGGCATCACAGTGCCCGCCATCGTCGACGTACCGACCGGCAAGGTCGTGACGAACGACTACGCACAGATCACACTGGACTTCTCGACCGAGTGGACCGCGTTCCACCGCGACGGTGCACCGGACCTGTACCCGGAATCGCTGCGAAGCGAGATCGACGAGGTCGCCGAACTTGTGTACCGCGATGTCAACAACGGCGTCTACCGGTGCGGGTTCGCCGGTTCACAGGACAAGTACGACGCCGCGTTCGACCGGTTGTTCGCCCGGCTCGATTGGCTGGAGGAGCGGCTCACCGACCAGCGCTATCTGGTGGGCGACACGATCACCGAGGCCGACGTCCGGTTGTTCACGACTCTCGCGCGGTTCGATCCCGTCTATCACGGCCATTTCAAGTGCAACCGGAATCCACTCACCGCGTTCCCTTCACTGTGGGGCTACGCGCGCGACCTGTTCCAGACGCCAGGGTTCGGCGACACGACAGATTTCGTGCAGATCAAGCAGCACTATTACATCGTGCACACCGATGTGAATCCCACACAGATCGTGCCGAAGGGTCCCGACCTGTCGGGCTGGCTGACGCCGCACGGCCGGGAAGCGCTCGGCGGCCGGCCGTTCGGTGACGGCACACCGCCTCCTCCGCCGCGTGCAGAGGAGACCGTGCCGTCGGATCACACTCCACTGTGACTATCAGTCGCCTGTGATCGTCAGTCGCCGAATCCGTGCCCCGCATAGGTACCGATGCTCCAGTTCACGCCCTGCGGGTCGCGGCACGAGAAACCGTGCGAACCGTAGTCCTCGTCGCGCAACTCCACGGTGATGGTCGCGGCCGAGGTGCGGACCTTGTCGTAGAGAGCATCGGCGACGGCGTGGTCGGGCACGACGAGATACACCGATCCCGCGTCGGCGTGTTGGTCGAGGGGAGTGTCGCGGCCGGCGGAGCCGAGCATGATTCCGCCGCCGTACGGCCACGTCAACTCTGCGTGGTCCACGGTGCTGCCTTCCCCGTAGCATGCGGATTCGGTGAAGCCGAGGATGTCGACGAGGAAGCCGATCGCGGCCCTCGCGTCGGTGTACGCCAGACACGGCCATACGTTCGGGGCGTGGGTGCCGGTATCGGTGCGATGCGGGTCTGCTGCTGTATTGGTCATGGGACAGAGTCTTCTTCGGGAGGGGCGTCGGAGTCTTGGACGAATGGGAACACCTCGTCCTGTCTCCAGCGCGACGGCGGAACACCCGCGAACTCACGCCATTCGCGGGCGAGATGGGCCTGATCGTAGAACCCGCAGCGAACTGCTACATCCGGCAGACGTACTTCGGGCCTGCGCAACATCGCCTTCGATCGGTCGAATCTGGCGATACGCGCGGATTCTTTCGGCGTGACACCCAATTCCGCGGTGAAGCGCGCAGTGAGATAGCGGCGGCTCCATCCGACTTCGTCGGCCACCTCTCGTACCGCGGCGCCGGGGTGGGTCACGAGTTGCTCCCAGGCGTGCGCCACACGCGCATCCATCTTCGCGGCATCGTAGGCACCTGCCAGTCGTCGGGTGAGAATGCGGTCGAGGATCGCGAAGCGTTCCGGCCACCGGGGTGTCGCTGCGATCCGCTCGTGCAGTTCCCGCGCGTCGGGACCCAACAGATCCTCGAGGTCGACCACCCACGCACCGAGTGCGGATGTCGGAACGCCGAGCAGGGCGCGGGCTCCTGCGGGCGTCAGCGCGAGCTGGATTCCGTGCTGATTGCCGTCATGCGCGATCGTCACCGCCGAGGTGGCCAGACCGCTCGCCAATGCGGTGAACCGGCCCGGTGGCTGGCCCGGCGCGGCTGCCCTGGTGATGTCGACGGGACGGTCGAGGCTGAGGACGACGGTGAGATCCGGCGACGACAAGCCCAGATGATGCGCAGGCGGAAATCCCGTCAGCCGATATCCTTCGTACCAACGCACGTAGGGTTGCAGCAACGGAGCAGGCCGCCGCCTGGCGCCCTCGGAAATGCCGACAACAGTTGACGACCGGGCCACGATCTCCAGAGTAGCCACCGACGGACACACGACAAGGATCGAAATGAGTGGAAAGCGCGGCGCCGTCGACAAGAACGGTGAGCCCCTGGAGGGGGGCACGATCGAACGTGCACTCATCACACTGCTCGACAACGGCAGCCGGCTGCAAGGCCCCGCAGTGGCGAAGTACGTCGGGTTGCTGCGTCGCGCGCATCCCGACGAGTCGCCCGCGCAGATCATTGCGCGGCTCGAAAAGCAGTTCCTCACCACCATCACCGGGAGTGGTGCCGCAGCGGGCGCAACCGCCGCTTTCCCCGGTATCGGCACCATCGCCGCCATCGGCGCGATCGGCGCGGAGTCGGTGTTCTTCCTCGAAGCCTCAGCGCTGCTCACCCTTGCTGTCGCGGCGGTGCACGGAATCGAACCCCATGACCACAACCAGCGCCGCGCGCTGGTGCTCGCGGTCGCCCTCGGTGATTCCGGCAAGGAGATCGTCGCGGCGGCCACCGGAACGTCGCTGAAGAACTGGCCGAAGGCGCTGACAGGCCAGGTCGGCAGCAAACAACTCAAGCTGATGAACAACACTCTCGTGAAGAAATTCGTCCGGAAGTACGCGGCCAAGCGGGGAGCGCTTCTCCTCGGCAAGCTCGTGCCCGCCGGTATCGGGGCTGCAATCGGTGGTGCAGGCAACCGGACGATCGGCAAGCGCACGATCATCAACGCCCGTGAGGCCTTCGGAGCACCTCCCGCGACGTGGCCTGCCGAGCAGAGCGTGCTACCGCCTCACCCGGCACCGCAGTTGGAAACCTGAGGTACTCGCGACGAAACTCCCTGCACGTATGCTCGCGACGACACAACCGCGAGAGGTAACCGGGGGAACATTTCTGTGACAGCATCGTCGGCGAACACGCCGCACCGGCAGCCTCATTTCACGGCACAGGCAAGCGGGCCCCCTCCCGGGATCGTGGTGGACGGCCTGACCAAGACCTTCCGCAATGTCACTGCCGTGTCGAACCTGAGCTTCACTGTCCCCCGAGGGTCCATCACCGGATTTCTCGGCCCGAACGGCTCGGGCAAGACAACGACCCTCAGCATGCTGACGGGGCTGGTGAAGCCCACCGCCGGCGCAGCATACATCGACGGTGTGCCGTTCGACCGGCTCGAACAGCCCGCTCAGATCGTAGGTGCGGTGCTCGATGCGCGCAGTGCGCATCCGAAGCACACCGCAATGACACATCTGAAGGCATACTGCGCGGCAATGGGTGTCCCCGACGAACGGGCAGCCCGGATGCTCGACCTCGTCGGGTTGACCTCCGCAGCGCGACAGCGGGTCGGTGAGTTCTCGCTCGGGATGCGCCAGAGGCTCGCATTGGCGACCGCGCTCCTCGGCCAGCCGCGCTACCTGGTTCTCGACGAACCTGCCAACGGTCTCGACCCCGAAGGAATGGCGTGGCTTCGCGATTTTCTCGTGACGTTCGCGAGGAAGGGCGGCACCGTCCTGATCTCGAGCCACATTCTGCGGGAGGTCGAGCAGATGGCCGACCACCTCGTGATCATCAGCCGCGGGTCACTCGTGATGCAGAGCAGTATGGCGGAGCTTCGCAACGCCTACCGGTCGCGCGTGCTCGTCGCGGTCTCCGATCCCGTGAAGCTGGCGACGGCACTCGCGGCGGCCGGTTTCACCGATGCGCAGATCCAGCCCGACGGCCGGCTGGCCGTCGTGGGGGTCGAACCCGAACGCATCGCCGCTCTGGCGAGTGGACACGGCGTCACGCTGTTCGGCACGAGCGTCGAGCATGTCGACCTCGAACAGGTCTTCCTCGCCATGACGTCCGGTCAGTACATGGCCGCGCCACCCGACGGCCAGAACTTCCAAGGCCGACCGCACGTACAGCATCCACCGACCGGACCCGGAGGGCACTCGTGACCGCATTGTTGACAGCCGAGTTCCGCAAGGTGCTCGGCCTGCGGTACTGGTGGATTCTGGGTATCGCACCGCTGGTGGTGGGAGTGTTCTGCGGTGCACTCACGCTCCCGGTGATGCGTCAGGTCGAGGACATCCTCGGGCCCGGGTTCGCCGAGGCCGCCGCAGCGGCGGTGGGGATCTCGTTCGCCCTCGCCCTGGTGTTCCTGTTCGCCGCGCTGTTCGGGGTCGTCAACTCCGGTGGTGAATACCAGCACCGCACCGTGATCACCACCTTCCTCACCACCCGCGGGCGCGACCTGGTGATCGCCTCGAAGTACACGACCGCAGCATTGTTCGGTCTCCTGTACTGCGTGATCGCCGAGGTCGTGTCGGCCCTGACAATCCTCATGTTCGGCGGCGGCTTCTCGGGCACCGACCTGGGCAGCATCGCGAGTGTCCTCGGCTCCGGGTTGCTCTGCGCGGTGTTGTGGGCGCTCATCGGTTCAGGTCTGGGATTGCTCACCGGCTCGATGGTGGGCAGTGTCCTCGCGGTCTGTGCGTGGGTCCCGTTCGGTGAGCTGACCGTCTCCCTCGTGCTCCACGGCATGGGTCTCGGCGGCGTCGCGCAATTCCTTCCGGCCCAGATCACCTGGTACACCCTCTTCGGTGTCGTGGACCTGTCCGGCGAAACCGAGATGCCGGTGGCGTGGCCGCTGGCCCCGCTCGTTCTGATCTTCTGGTCCGCGTTGATCTGCGGGCTCGGCTGGTGGCGCACCCGTAGTCGCGATCTCACCTGAGCGTCGCTGTCGTACGCCGGCGCTAGTGTCGGGAGAAATGCCACACGACACACACGATCAGGGTTGGGTCCGTCGCCTCGGCGCAGAGTGCATGCGCCACCGGCGAACGGCGATCGGAGCACTCGCGCTCACGGCGATCGCCGCCCTGATCGATATCGCCTTTCCATTGCTCACCAAGCTCGCACTCGACAGTGCCACCGGTGAGGCCACCGAATTCACGTCGGTCCCGAACCTGATCGGGCTCGCGGCCGCCGCAATCGCGCTTGGTGCGGCAGTCCGATTCGGATGCCAGTACGGGCGGCGGATGCTGGCGGGCAGGCTCTCCCTGGACGTCCAACACGACCTGCGGCTACGCCTGCTCGGATCACTGCAACGGCTCGACGGCCACGGCCAGGACCGAATCCGCACCGGGCAGGTGGTGTCGCGCTCGATCACCGACCTTCAGCTCATTCAAGGTCTGCTTGCCATGGTCCCGATGTCGGCGGGTGCATTGCTGCAGCTCGTGCTGGCCCTGGTGATCATGACGTCACTCTCGCCGCTGCTCACACTGATCGCCGTCGCCACCGTGCCCGTCATCGTGACCATCGTGCGCGTGGTCCGCCCGAAGGTGTTCGCCGCGACATGGTCAGCGCAGCAACGTGCCGCCGACCTCGCGCAGCACGTCGAGGAAACCGTCACCGGCGTCCGGGTGGTCAAGGGCTTCGGCCAGGAGGACCGCGCCGTCGACCAGCTCGAGGACCACGGCCGGATCCTGTACTCCGAGCGTATGCGGGCGGCACGGATCAACGCGCGGTTCGCCGCGCCGATGGGAGCGATCCCGCAACTCGGTCTGGTCGCGACGATCGCGCTCGGCGGCTGGCTCACGTTGCAGGGCACGATCACCGTCGGCACTTTCGTCGCGTTCACCGCGTATGTCGCCACGATGAGCGCAACGACCCGTACTTTGGCTCAGGTCGTGATCATGGCGCAGCTCTCGCGTGCCGCGGTCGAGAGGGTGTACGAGGTGATCGACACCGAGCCCGGTGTGGCTGATCCCCCGCATCCCGTACCGCTGCCCGACGGACCTCTCGGACTCGCGTTCCGCGGCGTCACCTTCGGTTTCGGCGAGGGTCGAGATGTTCTGGGTGGGATGGACCTCGAGGTGCTACCCGGCGAGACCGTCGCGATCGTCGGTCCCGCCGGGTCGGGCAAGACCGCGCTGTCGCTGCTCGCACCGCGCTTCTATGCGCCTTCGGCAGGCACGGTATGCCTGACGTCGGACGGCAGCGACATCGATGTGGCCGCCCTACGCGCCGACCGGCTACGTGAAGCGGTGAGCCTCGTGTTCGACGAGCCGTTCCTGTTCTCGGACACCATCGCGACGAATATCGCGCTGGGCAGGCCCGATGCCACCGACGAGGAGATCCGCGCTGCGGCGGTCGCGGCACGCGCCGACGAGTTCATCGACTCCCTGCCGGACGGGTACGACACCGTGGTCGGCGAACGCGGTCTCACGCTCTCGGGTGGGCAACGGCAGCGTGTCGCGCTGGCCAGGGCGCTGCTGCTGGCTCCCCGGGTGCTGATCCTCGACGATGCGACATCCGCGGTGGATGCCGAGACCGAGGCCGCAATCTACGCCGCGCTCCGCGAGCAACCCGACCGCACCACCCTGGTGCTCGCGCACCGCCGCTCGACACTGACGCTCGCCGACCGTGTCGCGGTGCTCGACGGCGGCAGGATCGTCGATATCGGGACCGTCGACGAACTCGATCGGCGCAGCCCGGTGTTCCGCCGCTTGCTGACGGGTGCGGCACCGGATGTCGACCCCGAACGAGCCCCGTCGCCCGAGCAGAGGGTTTCCCCATGCGTGCGCGCACTGTGGCCCGAGACACAGACCTCGTCCGACGACGATTCGCCGAGCAGGCAGGCTGCGGTCACCCCGGCAAGCCGCGGCCCCGGTGGTGGCCGCGGCGGGGGCGGCCCCATGAGCGGCGCGCTCGGCGCGGTCGCGCCCACCCCCGAACTCCGCGCAGCTGTGGCGGCATTGCCACCGGCCACCGAGCAACCCGGCGCAGACCCCGACCTGCAGTCACGTGCGTTGCGCAGACCCGACCCGCAGTTCCGGCTGCTACGGACGCTGCGCCCCGTACGCTGGCTGCTCGCGGCGGTGATCGTGTGCCTTGCCGTGGAGTCCGCGATCAACATCGCGTTTCCGTCGATCGTGCGGTTCGCCGTCGACCGCGGCGTCACGCCGGGCGATCCCGGCATGCTGTGGTTCGCGGCAGCGGTGGGTGTGGGACTCGCACTGCTCGGATGGGCCACGGTTGCCGTTCTGACGGTGCTCACCGCCCGCGCCGGGGAACGCGTGCTGTTCGGGTTGCGGGTACGCAGCTACGCACACCTGCAGCGACTGGGCCTCGACTACTACGAGCGCGAACTGTCGGGCCGGATCATGACCCGGATGACGACCGACGTCGACGCGCTGTCGCAGTTCATCCAGACCGGTCTCTCGACCGCGGTGGTGAGCATGCTGACACTGCTGGGCATCTCGGTGGCCTTGCTGATCACCGACGTCACGCTCGCGCTGGTGGTGCTCGGCGTCATCCCGGTGCTGGTGGCGGCCACACTGTGGTTCCGAAAGATCTCGGGCGCGGCCTACGCGATATCGCGGGAACGAATATCCCTGGTCAACGCGGATTTCCAGGAGAACATCACGGGCCTCCGTGCAGCGCAGGCGTACCGTCGCGAGGAGACCTCCGCACGCCGGTTCGCTCAGCGCGCCGACGCGTACCGCCGCAGCCGCATGCGTTCGCAGCGAGCGATCTCCCTGTTCTTCCCGTTCATCACGTTCCTGTCGGATCTGGCGTTGGCTGCCGTCGTGTTCGTGGGTGCCCGCGAGGTCTCGTCCGGCGCCACGACCGCGGGCGTCCTGATCGCGTTCGTCCTGTACCTCAACCTGCTGTTCGGACCCATCCAGCAGTTGTCGCAGGTGTTCGACGGTTACCAGCAGGCACGCGTCGGGTTGCGACGGATCGGCGATCTGCTGGCCACCGAGAGCTCCCTCGAGTCCGGCCCGGCGGGCACCGTCGAGGTATCCGGGCATCTGCGCGGCGACGTTCGTCTCGACGGTGTGGGGTTCCGTTACAGCGGTGCCGACACCGACGCGCTCGCCGACGTCGACCTGAGATTCCCACCGGGATCGACGGTCGCCTTGGTCGGACGCACCGGCGCCGGGAAGTCGACGATCGTCAAACTGCTCGCCCGCTTCTACGACCCCACGACCGGCACGGTGCGGGTCGACGGGACGGATCTGCGCGAATACCGGCTACCCGAGTATCGGGGCCGGCTCGGCGTCGTGCCGCAGGAGGCACATCTGTTCACCGGGACGGTGGCGAGCAACATCGCGTACGGCCGACCCGACGCCGACCGCTCCGCCATCGAATCCGCAGCACGCGCGGTGGGCGCCCTCGACATGATCGCCGGTCTCGACCAAGGGATGCTGCACCCCGTCGGTGAGCGTGGGCAGGGCCTGTCGGCCGGTCAGCGTCAATTGATCGCGTTGGCCCGGGCCGAACTCGTCGACCCCGATCTGCTGTTGCTCGACGAAGCGACCGCCACGTTGGATCCGGCTACCGAGCAGGCCGTGCTCGACGCCGGTGCTTCGCTTGCCCGGTCGCGGACGGCGGTGATCGTCGCGCACCGACTGGCGACCGCGGCTCGCGCCGATCTGGTGGTGGTGATCGACGGTGGCGCAGTGGTCGAGAGCGGCCCGCACGAGACGCTGCATCGCGCGGGTGGTCTGTACACCACATTGTGGCGGCTCGCGACAGGAGCGCTCGTCCCCGATGTCCCTGACGCTGCAACCGACACGCCCGAGCAGAAGGTCGAACCGGTTGCGAGCCCTCACAGCTCGCATTTGTAACGGGGTCAGTGCTGCGGCGATGCACGTAACAGGGAATAATCGGCGGGCGAGAACCGTCATCGATGGAGACCCCGTCGACTCGAGATTGTGAGGTGGCTCTCGCGCATGAACGATCGGTTCGAATCGTCACATGCCAAGCGCTAGCCTCATAACCACAGGCGCTCCGATCGGGTACCGAAGAAAGAAACGAGGCGAACAACTGCCGTGAGCAGCAGCTCTACATCACAGTTCGGACAGAACCAGTGGTTGGTTGACGAGATGTACCAGCGTTTCCAGGACGATCCGTCGTCCGTGGATGCGAGCTGGCACGAGTTCCTGACCGATTACTCGCCGGAGGCAGCGGTTGCAGGAGGTGTTAACGGATCCGACACCACGGCACCCGAGAAGCCCGCTCCGGTGAAGTCCGCACCCGCCACGACTGCTTCGGCCGGCTCCGCTCCCAAGACCGCAGCGCCCAAGGCCGCACCGGCCAAGGCTGCGCCTGCAGCCCCGGCTGCCAAGCCTGCCGCAGCAAAGCCGGCACCCAAGGCTGCTGCCGCACCTTCCACTGCTCCCGCGACCGAGGAGAAGAAGGTTCTCCGCGGTGCTGCCGGTGCGGTCGCGAAGAACATGAACGCCTCGCTGTCGATCCCCACCGCCACCAGCGTCCGCGCCGTCCCGGCGAAGCTGATGTTCGACAACCGGATCGTCATCAACAACCACCTCGCGCGTACGCGCGGCGGCAAGGTGTCGTTCACCCATCTGCTCGGCTACGCCATCGTCCAGGCGATCCAGGCGTACCCGAACATGAACAACCACTACGCCGAGATCGACGGCAAACCGAACCTCGTCACGCCTGCGCACACAAACCTCGGCCTCGCCATCGACCTGCCCGGCAAGAACGGGCAGCGTTCACTCGTCGTCGCTGCTATCCGCAACTGCGAGACGATGAACTTCGCGCAGTTCTACTCGGCATACGAGGACATCGTCCGGCGTGCCCGCGACGGCAAGCTCACCGGTGAGGACTTCTCCGGTGTCACTATCTCGCTGACCAACCCGGGCGGCATCGGTACCGTGCACTCGGTTCCGCGCCTGATGAACGGCCAGGGCGCGATCATCGGTGCCGGTGCGATGGAGTACCCCGCCGAGTTCCAGGGCGCGTCCGATGAGCGCATCGCAGAAATGGGCATCGGCAAGCTGCTGACCCTGACCTCGACGTACGACCACCGCGTCATCCAGGGCGCCGAGTCGGGCGAATTCCTCCGCCAGATCCATCAGCTGCTGATCTCCGACGAGTTCTACGACGAGATCTTCCACACGCTGCACATTCCTTACGAGCCGGTTCGCTGGCGCAAGGACGTGCCGGAAGGTCTCGTCGACAAGCACACCCGCGTGCTCGAGCTGATCGCGGCGTACCGCAACCGCGGTCACCTGATGGCCGACACCGATCCACTGCAGTTCGTCCGCGACAAGTTCCGTTCGCACCCCGACCTCGACGTCACCACTCACGACCTGACCCTGTGGGATCTCGACCGTGAGTTCAACGTCGGCGGTTTCCACGGCCAGCAGCGGATGAAGCTGCGCGACGTGCTGTCGGTGCTGCGCGACGCGTACTGCCGCCACATCGGCATCGAGTACACGCACATCCTCGAGCCCGAACAGCAGCAGTGGCTGCAAGAGCGGGTGGAGGCGCACCACGTCAAGCCGACGGTCGCGCAGCAGAAGTACATCCTGAGTCGTCTCAACGCCGCCGAGGCGTTCGAGACGTTCCTTCAGACCAAATACGTCGGTCAGAAGCGGTTCTCGCTCGAGGGCGCCGAGTCGGTCATCCCGATGATGGATAGCATCATCGATCAGGCCGCCGAGCACCAGCTCGACGAGGTCGCCATCGCGATGCCGCACCGTGGTCGCCTGAATGTGCTCGCCAACATCGTCGGTAAGCCCTACTCGAAGATCTTCACGGAGTTCGAGGGCAACCTGAACCCGTCGGCCGCCCACGGCTCCGGCGACGTCAAGTACCACCTCGGCGCCGAAGGCACCTACATCCAGATGTTCGGCGAGAACGACATCAAGGTCTCGCTCACCGCCAACCCGTCGCACCTCGAAGCGGTCAACCCGGTTCTCGAGGGACTCGTCCGCGCGAAGCAGGACATCCTCGACAAGGGTGAGAGCGGCTTCACGGTCCTGCCTCTGCTGCTGCACGGCGACGCCGCGTTCGCAGGCCAGGGCGTGGTCGCCGAGACGCTGAACCTCGCGCTGCTGCGCGGGTACCGCACCGGCGGCACCGTGCACATCGTGGTCAACAACCAGGTCGGCTTCACCACCGCGCCGGAGCACTCGCGTTCGTCCGAGTACTGCACCGACGTCGCCAAGATGATCGGCGCACCGATCTTCCACGTCAACGGTGACGATCCCGAGGCCTGCGTGTGGGTTGCGCAGCTCGCCGTGGACTTCCGCGAGACGTTCCACAAGGACGTCGTGATCGACATGATCTGCTACCGCCGTCGCGGCCACAACGAGGGCGACGACCCGTCGATGACTCAGCCGGCCATGTACGACGTGATCGATACCAAGCGCAGCGTCCGTAAGAGCTACACCGAGGCCCTCATCGGCCGCGGCGACATCTCGCTCAAGGAAGCCGAAGACGCACTGCGCGACTACCAGGGTCAGTTGGAGCGGGTGTTCAACGAAGTCCGCGAACTCGAGAAGTTCCAGCCGGAACCGTCCGAGTCCGTCGAGCTCGACCAGACGCCCGCACCGCGTCTGACTACGGCCGTCGACCAGGGGGTCCTCGACCGCATCGGCGATGCGTTCGTCAATGTTCCCGAGGGCTTCAGCGTGCACCCGCGTGTCAAGCCGGTGATCGAGAAGCGTCGCGAGATGTCCCGCGAGGGCCACATCGACTGGGCATACGCCGAGCTCCTCGCATTCGGGTCGCTCGCCGAGCAGGGTGCACTCGTGCGCCTGGCCGGACAGGACTCACGGCGCGGCACGTTCACGCAGCGCCACTCGGTGCTCATCGACCGCAAGACCGGCGAGGAGTACAACCCGCTCGCGGAGCTCGCTGCGAATTCCGGTAACGGTGGCCGCTTCATGGTGTACGACTCGGCGCTGACCGAGTTCGCGGGCGTGGGCTTCGAGTACGGCTACTCGGTGGGCAACCCCGAGGCTCTGGTGCTGTGGGAGGCGCAGTTCGGCGACTTCGTCAACGGCGCACAGTCGATCATCGACGAGTTCATCTCGTCCGGTGAGGCCAAGTGGGGTCAGCTCTCCGACGTCGTCATGCTCCTGCCGCACGGCCATGAGGGTCAGGGCCCCGACCACACCTCCGGTCGTATCGAGCGCTGGCTGCAGCTGTGCGCCGAGGGCTCGATGACGGTGGCAGTCCCGTCCACCCCGGCGAGCTACTTCCACCTGCTGCGTCGCCATCACCTCGACGGCATCCGCCGCCCGCTGGTGGTCTTCACACCGAAGTCGATGCTGCGCAACAAAGCTGCGGTCAGCAACGTCGAGGACTTCACGCAGGGCAAGTTCCGCTCGATCCTCGAAGAGATCCCCTACGAGAACGAGACGGCGGATCGGTCCACGGTCACACGCGTGCTGCTGACCTCGGGCAAGATCTACTGGGAACTGCTCGCGAAGAAGCAGAAGGAAGGCCGCGACGACATCGCGATCGTCCGCGTCGAGCAGCTGTACCCGGTGCCGCGTCGCCGGATCGCCGAAACTCTCGACAAGTACCCGAATGCGTCCGAGTTCTTCTGGGTCCAGGAGGAGCCGGCCAACCAGGGTGCATGGCCGTTCCTGGGTCTCGCTCTGCCCGAGCTTCTTCCCGATCATCTTTCCGGTGTGAAGCGGGTGTCGCGTCGCGCGATGTCGGCGCCGTCGTCGGGTTCGAGCAAGGTGCACGCGGTCGAGCAGCAGGAAATCCTCGACAAGGCTTTCGAGCGCTGACAGGGGCGCGCGAAGCGACGGGAAGGTAGCCGTTCGAACTGTGATCAAGCCCCGTTCGTGCTCGATCAGGGCATGACGGTTCTCATGCGAGCCGGGTCGGTTCGTCCTTCGGGACGAGCGACCCGGCTCGCGCCGTTCCACCGAGCGTGACCGCCGCGTAGGTGACGGCGGGAAGTGCGCCGACCGCAAGTTCGATGAACTGGTCGCGGTCGATGGCGGGCTCCCGGAGCCACGCGATGGTGATGTCTTCGACGAAGGCGACCCAGCCGCGTACGGCGAGGCGGACCGCGGGACCGGCCTCGATCCCGATGGCCGGCAGATATCGAAGTGTTCGCTCGACCATGGCGGTGCGCGTCTGTTCGAAGACCTCGCGCATGTCCGGGTCTCCGCTCGCGGTTCCGCGCAGCATCGACACGTAGGTGTCGCGCCGCTCGGTCACGTAGTCGGCGTAGGCGACGATGGTGCCGCGCAGCATGTCGAAGGGCTCGAGGGTCTCGTCGGGCGCAGTGCATTCGAGCATGTCGCGGCTGATGTGTCGGACGAGTTCGACGTGGAACTCGTGCTTGGACGAAAAGTAGTGGAAGAGCAGCCCGCGCGACACTCCTGCTTCGTCGGCGATGTCCTCGACGGAGATCTGGTCGAGCGGACGCTGCGCAAGCATCCGCATCCCGAGGTCGATCAGCTGGGCGCGGCGTTCTGCCGGTCCGAGCCTTCTTCGTTTGGTGTCGGTGCCTTTCACGGCTTCCATGCAATCAGTTCTACTGAATTAGAGTCAACAAGACTATTGACCCGCGCTCAACAAGTGCCTACGCTGAGTTACATGAGTCTTCCGGTTACAGACAATACCGCCGCCGACCCGAACCCTCGCCTGGTCGACACACTGATCATCGGCAGCGGATTCGCCGGACTCGGCGCCGCCATCAAGCTGACCCGCGCCGACAAGGATTTCCTCGTCCTCGAACGCGGAAACGAGGTGGGCGGCACCTGGCGCGACAACACCTACCCCGGCGCCGCATGCGACGTGCCCTCGAACCTGTACTCGTACTCCTTCGCCCTCAATCCCGGCTGGACCCGCTCGTTCTCCCCCCAGCCCGAGATCCAGGCGTACATCGCCTCCGTCGCCGACAAATACGACGTGCGCCGCCGCACGGTCTTCGGCTGCGACGTGCAGTCCGCCACCTGGAACACCACGACCTTTCGGTGGGATGTCGAGACCACCAAGGGCGCATTCAGCGCGAAGATCCTCGTTTCTGCGGTCGGCGCGCTGTGCGAGCCGTCACTGCCCGACATCAAAGGCATCGACAGCTTCGAGGGAGAGATCTTCCACTCGGCGCGCTGGAACCACGACGCCGACCTCGCGGGCAAGCGAGTGGCCGTGATCGGTACCGGAGCATCCGCCATCCAGATCATTCCCGCGATAGCCGGGAAGGTCTCGCATCTCGACGTCTACCAGCGCACCGCACCGTGGATCCTCCCCCGCGCCGATCGCGAATACACCAAGGCCGAGCGATTCGCATTCCGCTACGTGCCGGGCTTCCAGCGCCTCTCCCGCGCCGTCCAATACCTGACGCGCGAGACACAGGTCGTCGGTCTCGCCAAGGCGCCGATGTTCATGAAACCCCTCGAAGTCGCGGCACGCGCCCAGATCCGCCGGCAGATCTCGGACCCGGTGCTGCGCCGCAAGGTCACCCCGACCTTCAAGATCGGCTGCAAGCGCATGCTCATCTCCAACGCCTATTACCCGGCGCTCGCTCGGCCGAACGTCGACCTTGTCACCGCTGGAATCAGCGAGGTGACGGCAGACGGCGTCGTCACCGACGACGGCACCACCCGCAAGGTGGATGCGATTGTCGTCGCGACCGGTTTCCACGTCACCGATTCCCCCACGTTCGCCGGTATCCACGGCAAGGACGGCCGTTCGCTCGCCGAGGTGTTCGACGACAGCGGCATGCAGGGATACAAGGGCACGACCGTCGCCGGATTCCCCAACATGTTCTTCCTCGTCGGTCCCAATACCGGCCTCGGTCACACTTCGATGGTGTACATGATCGAATCGCAGCTCAACTACCTCGTCGACGCCATCCGCACCATCGACCAGCACCGTATCGGCACCGTCGAGGTGCGCGACGACGCGCAGGCCGACTACAACCGCACCCTCCAGCACGCTCTCGCATCGAGCGTGTGGAACACCGGCGGCTGCGCGAGCTGGTATCTCGACAAGCACGGCAACAACACCACGGTATGGCCGGGATTCACCTTCGAATTCCGCAGCATGACGAAGAAATTCGATCTCGAGGCGTACCGCAGCGTCGCCACTGCCGATCTCCCGGCACTCACCCCCGCACAGACCGCAGAAGCCGACACCACCCGAGAGGTCGCAGCAAAATGAGTGAATTCACCGGCAGGGTCGTCGTCATCACCGGCGCCGGCTCCGGAATCGGACGTGCCCTCGCGCTGAATCTCGCGGCGAAGGGCGCCCGGCTGGCCGTGTCCGATGTCGACACCGTAGGGCTGGAAGAAACTGCGCGTCGCGCGCGCGATCTCGGGGCCGAGGTCCTTGCGGATCACCTGGACGTCACGCAGCGCGAAAAGGTAATGGACTACGCAGACAAGGTCGTCGAACGCTTCGGTGTGGTCAATCAGGTCTACAACAACGCCGGTGTCGCATACCACGGCGAGTTCGAGCGCACGGAGTTCAAGGACTTCGAGCGCGTCGTGGACGTCGACTTCTGGGGAGTCGTCAACGGTACCAAGGCATTTCTTCCGCACCTGATCGCATCGGGTGACGGGCACCTGATCAATGTGTCGTCCTTGTTCGGGCTGCTGTCCATTCCGGGCCAGAGCGCTTACAACGCGGCTAAATTCGCGGTGCGCGGGTTCACCGAGTCGCTGCGGCAGGAGATGCTCATCGCGAAGCATCCTGTGCGGGTGACGTGTGTGCACCCCGGCGGGATCAAGACGGCGATCGCGCGCAACGCGGCCGTACCCGACGGCGACGATCAGGTGAGTTTCGCTCAGTTCTTCGACAGTAAACTGGCCCGCACCACCCCCGAGGATGCGGCCGCGACCATCGTGCGCGGCGTCCGGAAGAACAAGGGCCGCGTGCTGATCGGCGCCGATGCAAAACTGCTCGACGGTTGGGTGCGTCTCGTCGGTCCGTCGTACCAGCGTGTCGTCGCTTTCGTGACGGCGCGCGTCCTGCCGAAGGGTTAGCGTTCGTCATGCCCCACCTGCCGCTGCCACTCGTCCGCGCCGCACTCCGGCCCCTGTACGCGCTCACGCTCAACGCGCGACTCCCCTATCCCGTGCAACGACGCCTGCTCGAGGCCGCCGCGCCGATCCAAACGTTGCCATCGGGCACAGTGGTCCGGCCGACGACGTTGGCGGGCAGGCCGGCAGAACGGGTGACGGTGGGCGCCACCGAACGTCCCACCGCGGTGCTGTATCTGCACGGCGGCGCCTACACCTGCGCGTCGCCTGCCACACACCGATCCCTGGTCGCACATCTGGCAGCGGCCAGCGGTGCGGTGGTCTATGCGCTGGACTATCGTCTCGCGCCGGAGCATCCGTACCCTGCCGCACTGGACGACGCCGTCCAGGCCTACCTCCAGCTTCTCACCGAGCCGGGGATGCTCCCGGAAACCGTGTCGATTGCCGGGGATTCGGCCGGCGGCGGTCTCACGGTCGCCACCACGAACAGGCTCCGCACCGACCACGGCGTCACCCCAGCCGCCATCGGCCTGTTCTCGCCCTGGGTGGATCCGGGGTCTCGCTCGGCACCGTTCGATCGCGATGTCGTCGTCAACACGCGATGGGTGTACTCCTCGGCGAAGGCTTACCTCGGCGACGGAGACCCCACCGACCTGGGTTACGCACCGATGCACGCGGATCCGACCGGCCTGCCGCCAACGCTGATCCAGGTCGGCACCACAGAAGTGCTCTACCCGCAGATCGTCGAGTTCGCGGGCAGACTGCGCGCCGCGGGGGTGGATCTGACGCTGGTCGAGCAGCCTGAACTGTGGCACGTAGCGGGACTACAGGCCTCGCTCGTGAAAGAGGCCGCGGATGCGGTGGCAGATTTCGGCGAGTTCTTGCGCTCCCACATGAAGCAGACCGGGTGAACCTGTGATCCGGCGCAGCGATCAGGTGTGCTCCGCCAGCCAGTCGTCGGCCACCGCAGCTGCGTCCTCGCCGGTAGCGACGCGGGTGATCATGTCGGTCAGATCCGACGTGGTGAGCTCACCTGCGATGACGCGGAGGGCGTCGAGCTGAAGCTCGCCGAAGACTGCCTTTCGGAACACAGGGACCACATTCTGTGCGACGAACACCGGACTCTCCATGTCGGAGGACGCTTCCTCCATCGGCGCTCGGTCCGGGGCGTCGGGCACCGTAACCACACCGCTTCCGCTGCTCTCTGCGAGCACGGGCGCAAGGGAGGTCAGTCCCGCGACGGTGTCGACGTCCGACGTCGCGCCGAACGCAGCAGCTGTCGGCGCTCGCTCGACCGATCGTGGTTCGCACCCGAGTTCGGTGAGGGCCTCGAGTCCGCCGGCGGCCTCGAACTCCGGGGTGAGAACGAAGGTGAGGTCGGTGCAGTGACCGGCGAGGTCGGAGATCCGCGAGATGTCCCGTGTCGCGATGAGGTCTGCGCCGGCGGCAAGCACCGCGCGATTCTGAGCCGACGCATAGTCGGCGATCGTCAGCTCGTCCGGGAGCGCACGTGCCAGCGCCTCGAATACGTCTTCCGCGTCCGTGGCGGCGACGCCGGGGTCGTAGTGCCGGAGCAGCAGCCCCGTGTAGTCGGGGACCACCGTCGCGTCATCGGTGTCGAGTGCGGCGAGCGCTGCGTTACGGTCGGCGAGACCGTCGCGGACCTGCACCTCGATACCGGTCGTGCGCAGCACCCCGGCGTAGAGGTGCGCAAGCAATGCGCCGTCCGCACCGTCCCGTGCCGCGACCACGACGGGACCGGACACCTCCGCAGAGTCGAGAACCGGCGATGCGCACCCGGCCGAGAGTGACATCGCGGCCACGACAGCCGCGATCAGCGAGCGGTGCCGCATCCTCTTGATCTTCACGGCGGCCATTGTCGCGCATCCTCGGCAGACGCCGAACGCCCCGGTCCGAACCTTGGTGCGGGTTCGAGCCGGGGCGCACGGAGCGATCACGTCAGTCGGTGACACCCTCTGCCCTCGCAGCGGCCGCAACGGCTTCTGCGACGGCGGGCGCGACACGCGGATCGAGCGGGCTCGGAACGATCTTGTCCACAGCCAATTCATCACCGACGACCGAGAGGATGGCCTCGGCGGCGGCGAGCTTCATGCCCTCGGTGATACGGCGGGCGCCCGCGTCGAGCGCCCCCTTGAACACACCGGGGAAGGCGAGCACGTTGTTGATCTGGTTCGGGAAGTCGCTACGCCCGGTCGCGACGATCGCCACGTGCTTGGAGGCGACGTCAGGGTGGATCTCCGGGTCGGGGTTCGACAGAGCGAAGACGATCGCGTCGTCGGCCATGGTCGCCACGATCTCTTCCGGGACGGTGCCCGCAGAGACGCCGACGAACACATCGGCACCGTCGAGTGCTTCGACGATTCCGCCGTGCCGGCCCGCCGGATTGGTGCGTTCGGCCAGATCGGTCTTCACGCCCGACAGATCGGTGCGCTCGCGCGAGATGATGCCCTTCGAATCGAGCACCGTGACGTCGTCGATTCCTGCAGCGAGCAGGATGTTGGCGCACGCGACACCAGCTGCACCGGCGCCGGAGATGACGACCCTCAGCTTGGTGATGTCGCGGTCCTGCACCTTCACTGCGCCCTTGAGGGCGGCGAGGAGGACGATGGCCGTGCCGTGCTGATCGTCGTGCATGACGGGGCAGTCGAGCGCCTCGATCAGACGCTTCTCGATCTCGAAGCAACGCGGGGCAGAGACGTCCTCGAGGTTGACGGCCCCGAAGCTCGGGCGCAACCGGACGATGGTTTCGACGATTTCGTCGGAATCCTTGGTATCGAGAACCAGCGGTATCGAGTTGAGCCCGGCGAACTTCTTGAACAGCGCAGCCTTGCCCTCCATCACCGGAAGGGAGGCGCGCGGGCCGATGTCGCCGAGTCCGAGAACGGCGGTGCCGTCGGAAACGACAACCACGAGACGGTTGGTCCAGGTGTACCGCTCGGCCAGCGTCGCGTCGGCCGCAATCGCACGACTGACCTGGGCAACGCCCGGAGTGTACGCAATGGACAGGTCGCGCTGGGTGTCCAGCGGCGAGGTGAGCTCGACAGAGAGCTTGCCGTCGACGTGGCTTCCGAAGATCTCGTCGTCCGTCAACGCGAGCTTCTGAGGGGTTTTTGCGTCGGACACAATTGACACGATGACACTCCTGCATGTTCCGAGACCAGTCGGGTCCCGGTTACTGCGAAGTAACTGCAACAGAACATCATTGGTATGCACCGCATGCATCGACCGTGTGTAGTTGCAGCAGCTTCGCCAAGGACGGGTTCGGTGAAGCTTCCGGGCGCGATCACGATTGCCGCTGTACAACGCTGTACGACTTCCGGAGCGTGATGGCGCCGAGGAGGGTGGCCCTGGCGGCGGCCCTGAGTATTCCAACGAGCTCGAACAGGACCTGCCATCTTCTGCCCGAAGCGGGGCGGTAGCACCACCTCGAACCACCCAGAAGTTTGCCACCTTCACAGACCAAACATCAAATCGGTGTTGGTTGCGAAGGTTCTCACCGATTTGCGTGCCCTACCTGTGAGTTTGCAAGCCTGGCGGTCGATTTTCCAGTGATTCCTCAGCGGTTCCTGGGGTTACGTCCGAGCTACCGGCGAGTAGCGCGCAGGTTTTCCGCCCTCAACCCCACCACTGGGTGACCAACAGAATCGATGCAGTGAAAACCACCACAATTGCGGCAAGCACCGAAATCGGCCCCCGCCGACGATCCGCGAACACCTGCGCCACCACCGCGACGACTGCGGCGACGACGTGCGCCACCACGGATTCGGTCCCCGGGCCCGGGAAATCGCCATCCCCTCCGAGATAGTGGGCGCCACACACCACCGCCATGAGGACCAGGACGGCACCCGTCACGATTCCCGAGACGACGCGTGCCGCCCTCACCACGAAACCCGCACGTCCGGAAGCGGCTCCGTAACGAGCACGGTCGTCGTAGTACTCGCCGGAGTAGTACTCGTCCACGTAATACTCGTCTTCGTAATAGTTGCTGTCCCGGTAGATTTCATTCTGATCTGCGTCGTCGCGACGCGGCCCCCACGACCTCATCCCTCGACCACCTCGACGCCGTGCACACGATCGAGCATGTCCTCGAACGCGTCACCATCCGTCGTGAACCGGCCGAGTCCGACCGATTTGTTGTCGCCGTGATAGTCGGACGAACCGGTGACGAACAACCCGAGGTTCGAGGCCATGTCCCTCATCAATCGAGCATCCGCGTCGCTGTGGTCGGGATGATCGGCCTCGACCCCACCGAGACCGACCTCGGCGAGCTCCTCGATCTGGTCCAGCGCAAGCAACCGTCCGCGAGATCGAGCCCGGGCATGGGCGACAACCGAGACGCCGCCGGCTGCCGCCACCATCTTCACCGCTTCGGCCAGCGGCGTGTCGTTCTTGTCGATGTAGTAACGACCCCGCGGCGCCAGCAATTCGGTGAATGCGTCTCCGATCGTCGGCACGACCCCGGCTTCGACGAGCGCCCGCGCCAGATGCGGGCGACCGGCCGCCGGTCCGGCCTGTTCCAGGACACGGTCCGCGTCGATGGGCAATCCGTCTTCTGCCATGCGCTCCGCCATCACACGCAACCGTGACACGCGCTCGCCACGCAATCGCTCGAGTTCGTCGTCGAACACACGATCAGTGGGATCGAACAGATACGCCAGCAGGTGCACTGCGACAGGAGCGCCGTCCTCGCCGCGACCGGTGCACGACATCTCCATGCCCCGGACCAACCGCAGGCCGGAAGGCAGAGCACCGACGGCCTCGTCCCATCCCGCTGTGGTGTCGTGGTCTGTCAGGGCCACCACGTCCAGGCCCGCTGCCGCCGCATTCCGGACGAGACCGGTGGGGGTGTCCGTACCGTCGGAGGCGGCCGAATGGGAGTGAAGATCGATGCGCACCACACAAGTGTGTCAGGTGCAGCGACTACGATGATCGAGCGACCGGACAGCGCCTGGACACGTGCCGAAGGCACCTCGACACGGACGGAAAGGAACCCGTTGCCGAACCGTTCCTACCAAGTGAGCGGGAGTGCTCGCGCGATGCCACGTGTCCGGGACGCCGCATGAGCAAGGACGTACCGACGATCCACGTCCCCGCCGAACGTGCGGTGGTCGACTGCGCGATCTACATCGACGGCAAGCGTCTCCCCGGCCGGTACACGCACGCCGCAGCCCTCGCGGAAGTCCGCCGACGCGGCGAGGGGTTCGTCTGGCTCGGCCTCCATCATCCGGACGAACATCAGATGACGAGCGTGGCCCGGACGTTCGATCTGCACGAACTGATGGTCGAGGACGCAGTGCACGCACATCAGCGTCCGAAACTCGAGCGCTACGACGATCTGCTGTTCCTTGTGCTTCGCACCGTGACCTACGTCGAGCACGAATCGGTGACGACCACCAACGACATCGTCGAGACCGGTGAGATCATGCTGTTCACCGGCCCCGACTTCATCGTCAGCGTGCGTCATGGCGATCACTCGGAGCTGTCCGCAGTGCGTGCCCGCCTCGAAGCCGACCCAGAGCACCTCGGTCTCGGGCCGGCCGTGGTCCTGCACGCGATCGCAGATCACGTCGTCGACACCTACCTCGCGGTCACCACCGCGGTGCAACCGGACGTCGACGATCTCGAGGAATTCGTCTTCACCCCCGACACCAGGATCGCGGTCGAGCAGATCTATCTCCTCAAGCGCGAGATCCTTCAATTGCGTCGCGCCGTGGTGCCCCTCGCGGAGCCGTTGCAGCAACTCATCCGCTCACCCGGCAATCCGATCCCCAAGGACATTCGCCGCTACTTCCGCGACGTCGCTGATCATCACACCACGGTGTCCGATCGCATTGCGACTTTCGACGAAACGCTGAGCACCCTCCTCGACGCGGCAATCGCCAAGGTCACGGTCCAGCAGAACACCGATATGCGCCGCATCTCGGCGTGGGTTGCCATCGCTGCGGTACCCACGATGATCGCGGGCGTCTACGGCATGAACTTCGATCACATGCCGGAGTTGCACTGGGAGTACTCCTACTATGTGGTCGTCGGTGTCATCGCCCTGATCGTGACCGTGTTGTTCGTCCTGTTCCGACGCAACAAGTGGCTGTGAGCGCTGCCCTACTCGAGCGCGTATCCGTCTCGTCCGGTGCGCGCCTCGGCCGGCGCACGGTGCCTACCGTGGCACTCGCGCTCATCGCAATACAGCTGGTAGTCCGCGGAGTTCTCGCGTTCCACGGCGAATTCTATTGGGACGACCTGATTCTGATCGGCCGTGCAGGCACCTACCCGCCGCTGTCGCCGGAAATGCTGAGTTACGACCACGACGGGCATCTGATGCCCGGGGCGTTCGCCGTCGCGTCGCTGGTCACCTGGCTCGCTCCGATGCAATGGTGGCCTGCCGCACTGACTCTCGTCGTGGCCCAGCTGTTGGCGTCACTCGCGGTGTTACGTCTGTTGTGGCTGATTCTCGGACCGCGTCGAGTGTTGTGTGGCCCCTTGCTGTTCTACCTGTTCTCGCCGTTGACGCTGCCCGCGTTCGCATGGTGGGCGGCCGGACTCAACTCACTCCCCATGCAGGCTGCTCTCGCCTGGGTGGCAGGGGACGCCCTGCAACTCGCGCGGACAGGCAGACGACGTCATGCCGTGTCCGGTGTCGTCGTCACCCTCTGTGCCTTGGTGTTCTTCGAGAAGTCGGTCCTCGTACCCTTCGTCGCGTTCGTGACAGTCGCGCTGCTGTATCGCGTGGACGGTGTTCGGCAGCCCGTCCGTGTCGCGTGGCAGCGAGCACGCCCCCTATGGGTCGGATCCGGCGCGGTACTGGTGATCTGGGCCGCGTGGTACACCACCGTCGTCGCATCGCGGTTCGGTGTGCCGCCCGGGTCGATGGTGGCAGGACTGACCCACCACGGCCTGTCGTACGGTCTGGCGCCGTCGCTGCTCGGTGGGCCGTGGCAGTGGGACCGGTGGAATCCGAGTCCGCCGTGGGCCGACCCACCGCTGGTCCTCGTGGTCGCCGCGTGGGTCGCTGTAGCGGGTGCGCTGGTGTGGAGCCTGCGCTGCCGGGCCCGGACCGGCTGGGTGTGGACCGCGACAACCGCGTACGTGTGCGCCTCTCTCGTGGCCATGATCAGCACGCGGTTCGGTCCCGAGACGACATACGAGCTGGCGCAGACCCTGCGCTACTTCGCCGATTCGTCCGTGATCGTCGCGGTGGCGGCCGCGCTCATCCTGCGCGCCCCGCAGCGCAGACCGACGGCGGCGTGGTCGCGTGCGGTCGCCCTCGTCTGCGCGGTCGTGTTCCTCGTGAGCTCGGCATGGTCGACCGTGACATTCGCCCGCAGCTGGACCGACAACCCCACCGGCGAATACCTCGCGGCCGCGAAGGCTGCACTCACCGAACACCCGCAGGATCCGGTCCTCGACCACCCGGTATCGGTGTGGGTCCTGTTGCCCGTCACGTACCCGCACAATCTCGTCGGATCGGTGTTCTCGTCGTTACCCGGACGTTCCCCCATCAGCGACCACACCACCTCGCTCAGCGTCCTCGACGATCGTGGCGCGCTGGTACCCGCCGAACTCATGCCGCTGCGCGGCGTCCTCCCCGGGCACGTGCCCGAGTGCGGACACCGGGTGGCCGACGACGTCGTGACGACGCTCCGCTTGAACGAGCCTGCCGGCGACTGGGAGTGGACCGTCGAGCTGCACTACATGGCCGCCGACGACGGCGCGATCGACCTCGGATTCCCCGGTCGCCCCCGCGTCACCGTGCCCGTCACCGAGGGGCTGGGCTCGGTGTACGTGCGGCTGTCGGGTGGCGGCGCTGCGCTGCAGGTCGAGTCGGCGACACCGGGACTGAACGTATGCATCGGCGGCGGATCGATGGGCGTGGTGGTCCCGAGCTGACCCATCACATGCGCGCGGCGCCACGTTCGGGGTCACGGACGTCGATGCCTGCCTCCGCCCATGCCTCGCGCAGAGCGTCGGCGCCGCGCAGTCGCTTCCACGCAGCTTCGTTCGCCGTGATCGGAACCGCATCGAAGAACCGCACCGGATCGGCAGGCTCGGGCAACTCCAGATCGGGCACGTCGCTCGATTCGAGGAGCACCGCGGTGAACGGCGCACCCTCCCAGAGTGGCTCACCGAGATCGAGGAGCGCGTCGGCGGTGAGTACCACCCCCTCCACGGCTGGAAGCGCCGCCAGCACCGCCAGGCTGCGGTGCACACCGGCCGTGAGACCGTCCGCCCTGCGCAGACTCAAAACGAGTTCGGCGCGCGGACCGCGGTTCGGGTCGGCGATGGTTGCGGTGGGATCGCCCATCGGGTGACGCGAACAACCCAGTGTCGCAAATCGGGTGAGGTCGTCGTGTGCGTGGAGCCGGAGAATCTCGATCGGTTCGAGGCCGAGAAAGGTCACCGACGCCGATTCGGGCGCCGGCCCGGTCGCGTCGGAGAGGTTCGCGGCGAGGTGGGCACGGACTGCGGTGAGAACGGCTTCGGTCACCTCTGCAATCTAACGCGCCGGCGATACCGCATGTCGTGAGCGGTGCGGCCCGCGAGGGATGCTGTGTAGACGCCCCTTGCCTTCTTCGTAGTCTCACGCACCGTGAGGCCACGGACGCCCGAGTTCGGTATTGCTTCGTGCGCCTTTCCTTCGAATGACTCGAGGGTGATGTCGTGGAACCGGGTGACGTCGACGGACCGCTGAAATCGTGTCCGGTCATACCTCAGAGGCCGCTGCACAGGTGGCTACGGGTGGTCGATCGTCGACAGCCGCACCCGACCACTATCGAGATCGATCCATCCGTCGTCTCCCACGGCGATGTCGATTCGGCCGTTCCTCTTGCCGACAATTTCTTCAGTGACATGCCGCTTCGCGGGCGAGAAGAGTTCGTCCATCATCCCCAACATGCCGCCCCCGCGTCGGCGGTGCGAGGCTTGCTCTTGCGCCAGAACACCCATCCCCTTCTCTCCGCCCACAGTGCTGCTTGATCGACTCCGACGAGCACCACGATCGCAGTCACACCGATCAGAAAAACTTCCATCGAACCGGCATCAGAACATGGTCCCCGCGAACGGTGCCAGCGGCCACGCGAACAGTGCCGCGGCGACCCGGAGCGATTCCCGGTCGTGCACCCGGATCCGTCCCGCAGCGGCCAGTTCGTGGCAGCCCACGCCGCCGAGCAACAACGATCCGAGTTCGGCGACACCGACCTCGAGCTGTGCATGCCCGTCCGAGGTCGCCACGCCGTCTGCGGAGATCTCGAACACGCCGTTGTTCTCCGCGAAGACGGGGTCGGTCACCGCGATCCGGACGTTGCCCGCTCCTGCGAACGATCGTGCGCCGAGTGCCCGCGACACATCGAGGATCCGCAACCAGGTTTCATCCGACACCGAACGAACATGTGCCCCACGATGGTCCGTCAGCATCCACGGCAGTGGATCGTCTGCCGGCACCGCGTCGAACACGATCCGGTCGACGAGGTCCAGGCTCAGCAGGAACCGGACGAGTCCCGCGTGGGATTCGGCGGTGGGGGCGAAGAAGTCGCTCACGACGATGGTGCGGTCGCGCCCGCCGAACCACGCCCCGGTGTTCTCAGGGCGGTACCGGATGAAACCGTCCTCGGCACCCGGGCTGCCGTGCACTGCGACATACGTGGGCCCGTTCCCCGACAATGAGCGGAAGCGCTGAGAAGCCCACCAGAACGAGGTGCGTTCGATGCGTCCGGGGCGGTCTGTCGCGTGCTCGGAATAGATGCGCTCCAACAGGTCCCATGAATCGGGAAGCTCAGCGAACCTGACAGGGCCACCGGCTGGCACGCCCGGGTGCAGCACCCCACGGCAGCTCTCCACCTCGAGAGTCGTCGACGTCGACGCGATGCCGTAACCGAATCTCCCGTAGATCGTGGCCTCGGAGGCTCGCAAGCTCGCAACGACGTCGCCGCGATCGTGCGCGTCGCGCAGCTGCCTGCGCACCAGGGAGGTGACGACGCCGCGGCGAGTGTGGGTGGGGAGCACCCCGATGTGGGTGACCCCCGCGTGGGGCACGCGTTCGCCGCCCGGCAGCACCAGAGACCCGGACGTCGCATCGACGGTACCGACGAGCGCTCCATCGATGAATGCGCCGAACGTGCGGCCCACCTCGAGGTAGTCGCCCATGCGACCCTCTGGATAGTCCGGCCCGGAAGGAAGCCCGACCATGGCCGTACGGAACAGTGCCATCGCGTGCCTCAACTCCTCCTCGGATTCGAGGGCTCGGATCTCGGCGTCACGGTGTTCGCTCATACGCCCGAGACTAGAGAGAGCTTCCACACTTGTCTCTACGCGGAGTCTGCAGTGAACCGCACGTCGTAATGGTCTGCGTCCGGGGCAGCGAACTTCACCAGCTTCATTCCTTCGGTCTCGATTGCCGACCGGTTCGATGCCGTCAGCGAACGCCAGGGCGTCACTTCCACTACCGAGGACCCGCTGCCCGTGGTCAGGCTCGCAATTCCGGCGACCCGGCCACCGACGAGTACCAACGGCGCGATCATCCCGTTCTTCGTCATCGTGCGCCGACGATCGTCGTCCGAGATGAACCGCCGGCGATCGGCGTGCGAGAGCAGCGCGTTGTCGAAAGGAGCGAGGATCCGCACCGGCGCGGGAGTCGACGAGGCAGGGCGAGGGGCGTCGGGCAGGTCGAACAGTTCTACTCCACGCTCATCGCGGAATGTCGCGAGTTGTGGGCGCAGCCGCTCGACGACCTCCGACAGCCGGGTCAGGCCACACCATGCCTGCACATCGCGGACACTCGCGGGACCGAACGCCGCGAGGTAACGCAGGATGAGCCGATCGGGGCCCGGAAGGTCCGATTCCGGCGGGCCTGCCCACACGTCGAGGGGTGCGAGTCGAGGCGGGCCCGAACGCCCCCACAGCCCGCGAGGCGTGACCTGTACCAGCGGAAGCAGGCCCCGCACACCGTGTGCGAGCGCCGCGGGGTCCTGATCGGGGAAGTGTTCGGCGAGCAGGGGCCGCAGCTCGGCCTGAGTCCGCGGAGTGTCGGACAGGAGATCCCGGCCGACAGACGCGAGCGCCCTCCGATCGACACCGTGCAGGCCTGCGCGGTGGAGCGTGTTGGTGTCGAGGTCCTTGTCGAGCAGCGGTTGCACCCACCGACGCAGTGCATGGGCGTCGGCCGCGGAGACCGCGAACACGGTGCCCCGCATCAGCACGATCCGCACCACCGCTCGGGACTCGAGGAGGGCCGACAGCGACTCGGGACGGAAACCGCGCAGCCGGGTCCAGAGTGCGTAGTAGGGCGGCATCGGTGCCTGTGCCTGCAGGCCAAGCAGGTGTTCGATCATGGTCCGCGGATCCATGTCGCTGCGGCGCAGCAGATGCTGCCGGGCAAGCGTCGCACGGCCCAGCGCACGATCGGTCAGGATGCCGGTGGTCACAGTGCAGCTTGACACACCCGACCGACACGAGCCGGTGTGTCGGGGGTGGACAGGATAGACACAGGTAGGTTTCCTTCGTGCAAGCGGAATGGGACATCGAAGCTCCCGGCGTACTGCAGCTACCGTCAGGGAGGCGCGTACGCGGGCGCGCTCTGCGCGGTCCGCTGCCCGACGGCCCGCTACCGGAGTTCGGTGTGTACCTCCAGGGGCGTCCGCTGGTCGCCCTCGATTGGGATTCCCGTTGGGTTCGCTGGTCCGACTTCCGAGTGCCGTCCGACCCGCAGGACGCGTACGACGCTTTGTACGAGACGTGGGTGCGCGCAGGACGGCAGCGGGTGGAGGTGGCCTGCACCGGTGGGCGCGGACGCACCGGCACCGCGCTCGCCTGCCTCGCGATACTCGACGGTATCCGAGCGAGGGACGCAGTCGCCTTCGTCCGGCGCCACTATCACCCTCGCGCGGTCGAAACCCCGTGGCAGCGCCGGTTCGTCACTCGGTTCCGTTCACTGGGATGAGCGGCGTCGCTTCACACGGACCACTTCGGCTTCGGCTGCAGATGCCTCACGCTCGGCAGTCGTGACTTCCTTTTTGGCCGCCGCGACCGCGCGACGCGCGAACTTGCGCTGTTCTTCGGCGCGGATCAGCTGCTCTTGCAGTGCGTCGACCTCCGCCTCATGGCGGGCGAGCTCCTGCTCCGCCTCTGTCGCAGCAGCGCGCGCTCGCCGGGCCGCGCGGCGGGCGTCCTCGGCCGCGGTGGTGGCCTCGTCCAGTTCGGCTCGCTCTGCGGTGCGCTCGACTCGTGTGGTGGTGTGCTCGGGAACCACACTCAGCTGCGCCGGCGACAGGTTTTCGAAGCCACCCAGCTCACCGAGGCCACTCGGCTCGATGATCGCGTCGAGCCGCCCTGCCCGCACACGGTCGGCGATCGCCGGGTCTGCAAGCGCGGCATTGAGGGTCTGCGTCACCTCCCTCAGTGTGTTCTCGCCGGCCTTCCTCCCCCGTTCGGAGGCGAGTTCGGCGACGTCCCGTTCGAGCGCGGAGATGACCTGCCGTCGCTGCGCCGACAGCCTGCGCAGATCCTGGCCGGACAGTGTTCGCTGCGCGGTACGCAAGGCGTCGCCGAGGTCGAGGAGGACATCGAGTTCGTCGGCCCGCTCGCGTGCCAGCAGGTTCACGAGCCACGCCGCAACAGTCGGTTTGCGGAGCCGGCCTATCGCTGCGGTGAGCTCGCGATCACCCGACTCCCGTGCCTGCGCGACATACTCGGTGCGCGCCGCGATGAACTCCCTGGGATCGAGTCCGTACAGGGAGTCCGCTGCCGAGTCTAGCGTAGGCATGTGACCGAGAGTAGTGGCCGATCACCCCTCAGGCACAGGGACACCCGATCCTCGAAGCAGATGATGCGCGGGCAGCATCATCGTCAAAAGGGCGACCACACACACGACCGAGACCGTCGCGAGCACGGGCCACAGCGGCCCCTGCGGCCAGGGTCGGCCGACGAAACCGATGGCCACCACCGTCATCGGAACCAGCGAGATCACCAGTCCGGTGACGACGGCACCGAGACAGACGAACAGACCTTCCGTCCCCGCCATTGCCAGGAGCTGGCGAGGGGTTGCACCGACGGCCCGCAGCAGCTGCCATTCCCGGCGTCGTCGCAGGGTGGTCACGACGAGGCGGTTGGCTACGTCGATGAGTACGTAGCCCATCAGGACGACGGAAAGCGCGACGCTCAGCGGCCGCGTGGGATCCTGGGACACCGCCCCCGCGGCAGTCGTACGGGTCTCCTCGATCCGCAGTCCGGGTGATCCCGCGACCAGATCCGCGAGCTCGGTTGCGACGCTTGCTTCGTCACCGTTGACGAACACGGCGTCGTATGGGCCTGTCGCCGCCTGTGGGAGCAGGTCCAGTGGCATCACGACGGTGCCGAAACCGACGCCGCGGGAATAGGTCGCGACCACTGTCGGTTCCACAGCGGCCCCATCCGAGAGGATCAGCGGCAGTGTGTCGCCGACGTCGATCCCCGCCATCCGGGAGGTCGCGGAATCCACCGCAACAGAGGCTCCATTGAGCCGGGACAGGTCGCCGTCGACGATCCCGAGATCGAGCACACCGTCGAAGCCGGAACCGACGGCGGACACAGGGTAGGACTCGGCGCGTGTCCGGTCATCGCTCTGGAAGCGTCGTGTCACGGTTGAGCGGATCACGGGAACAGCCGCCGTGACGGAGGGTGCCGCCTCGATTGTGTCGAGCGCCTCCGCGGACACACCCCCGACCTCGGGCGCGGATACCAGCAGATCCGCAAAGGTGCCTTCCTCGACCTCATGATCGATCGTCGCGCTCATGGTCGACTCCGCAAAGAGCTGCGTGGTCGACAACCCGATGGCGAGCGCGAGAACGCTGATGGCACCCCCGGTCCGCACAGCGCGACTTCCCGAATTACGCACAGCCAGCCAGGAACTCGGCGGACTCGCCCGAGAGGCAAGCCACTCACAGCTGCGGGTGACCGCGGCAGGAGCGACCAGCGACACGCCGATGATCGCCAGGAGTGTTCCCGATGCCGCACCGATCAGAGCGGCCTCGCCGCGGGTCACGAGAGGGATGACGGTGGAGGTGGCCGACAGTGCGATGACGACGAACCCCACCCCGGTCCGGATCGGACTCGCGCTGGCCGGTTCGGTCTCGGTCGCGGTGATCGCGTCGACACCAGACATACGGGAGATCCGAAACGACCCGGCGCACGCCGCCACCTGGACGAGACCGAGCGTCAAAAGCCCGGTTCCCAGCGCGGGGACCGGACTCCAGCTGAGCGACTGACCTGGAACGAGCAATCCCATGGCCACGAGTGGTCCGGTGGCCGCTGCGGAGAGCAGGCTGCCCGCCGTGATGCCCACGAGTACACCGCCGAGCGCACCGCGGGTGGTCCGTCGTGCCGTCATCGACCGGATCTGTTTCGGAGTGGCGCCCACAGCGCGTAACAGCGCCAGTTCACGGGCGCGGTTGGCGACCCCGACCGAAACCGCACCGGCAGTGATGAATCCGACCAGGGTCACCAGAACTCCGGCGACGGACGTGGACGCGGCCAGCAATGTAGCGGAGGCGGCCGCTGCAGCGGGGCGTTCGAGCCGGCCGATACCGTCCCCGGTCGCGACCACGAGATTCCGGTCCGCGACCGTCTTTTCGATCCGCTCGCGGACGGCCGAACTGTCGACGTCGGCGTCGAACTCGACGGAGAGCAGGTCGACGGTGTCTCGGGACCGGTGCGAAAGGTCGCGGGCCAGGGTGTCACCGACGAAGATCCCGCCACCGTCGAGATCCGCGATTCCCGTCACCAGCATGTCCCGCGGTTGCCCGCGCAGTATGAGCTGCACTGGATCCCCTACGGAGACACCGGCCAAGGCTGCCAGGTCGGTGGCGAGGACGACGTCGTCGGGACCGGCCGGTGGTGCGCCGGTCACGTCGACCGACCCCAATAAGGAGCCCCACCCGTGCCCGTTGTGCCGTACCGACCCGCCGGGCACCACCCCGCCCTCGCCATCCGGCAGTGCGGCGGGGAAGGTGAAGTCGGCCGCAGCAGCGCGCACACCCGCGATCTCCGAGACCGTACGGACCAGCTCCATCGGAACTCCGACGGGGTCGGGCAGTGCAAGGTCGAAGTCCTCGTCCCGCGTGACGATCTGGTCCCCGCCGATCACCACATCCACTCCGGCGAACCGTTGCGCAGGTACGGGTGAGCGCAGACCGGTCTCGGCCAGTACCGAGCAGAGGGTCACCAAGGCCGCGCCGACCGTCACCGCACAAGTCACCGCGATCGCTTCGCCGGCCCTGCCTGGCAATCGCACCGTCACCCGATCCTCCCGCCCAGTACGCGGGTCAACTCGGCGGCGTCGGGTGCACTCAGTACCTGCTCGATGCGGCCGTCTTCCATCACCACCGCGTCGTGAGCTCTGGCCGCGGCCGCGGGGTCGTGCGTGACCATGACGACGGTCTGTCCCAGGTCCCGCACGAGATCGGTGAGGAGAGACAGGATTCGGTCGCCGGTGGCAGGGTCGAGCGCCCCGGTCGGTTCGTCGGCGAAGATCACGTCGGGACGGGTCGCGAGTGCACGGGCCACCGCGACACGCTGTTGCTGCCCACCGGACAGTTCGCCGGGCTTGCGAGAGAGGACGTCGCCCAGGCCCACCCGGTCGACCACCTCCCCCAGCCACGTTCCGTCGCCGGGTGTCTGGGCCAGACGCAGCGGCAGGGTGATGTTCTCTTCGACGGTGAGGGACGGGATCAAGTTGTAGGCCTGGAAGACGAATCCCACTCGTTCCCGCCTGATCCGGGTGCGGGCGGTCTCGCGCAACGTGCTGACCAACGTGTCGCCGATCCACACGCGCCCTCGTGTCGGGGTGTCCAGCCCTGCGGCGCAGTGCAGCAACGTGCTCTTGCCTGATCCGGACCGGCCTACGACCGCGAGGAACGCGCCGCGCGGAACGGTCAGTGTCACGTCGTCGAGGGCGGGCGCTCCGCCCACGCGACGGTACATCTTGGTGACGCCCTCGAACCGCACTGCAGCCGTCACCGGCGACGCATCGTGCTCGTGCGCCGCGGCTGCAGGTGCTGCAGCCGTGTTCACGAGCGCCGCCGCCCCATGTAGCGCATCACCAGCAGAACCAGGCAGACGACGCCGGGAACACCGAACATCAGCGAGAGCAGGACATTGTCCGGCTCGGTGATCGAGACCACCGCGTTCAGCCCGACGAAGACCGCGAGCATGGCCCACAGCATCCCGACCACCCGGTCGGGATGCTCCCCGCGGGGCAACGCACCACCTGTCGTGTCCGGTTCTCCACGGTTCGGTCGGATTCGGTAGGGATCGTCCACGATGTCTCCTTCACGCCGCTGTTTCGAGGCCGCTGTTTCGAGGCCGTCGTTCCACTGGGCTCGACGCTATGAGCGGTCGCGACGTCCCGACATCCCGGCGCCTACCGGCTTCCGGTACGGCAGGCTGTACCTTTTCCGCCGACAGTGCACACGCATGGACCTCGCACGCGGAGGCGACATAGTGTCGTCGCACAACCACAACCTCCGCTGCTGGAGAGTCCGAGGAGAACCTGTGCCCGTCGGTGATGCCGTTCGACGAACCGCGCCGCGCGAGAAAGCGGTTGCAGCGGTGAGGAATGCAGCCCACGCGACCAAATGGCTGGTACTCGGGGCCGGCACTGCTGTGCTGGCACTCTTCGGGGTGAGTGCGCTGATCGTGGTGGGGCTGCTCTGCCTGGTGGGTATCGGAGTGGTTCTGCTCGGACCGGTGCTGACCGTCGTCCGGTCGATCGCGGATCTGGAACGGCGACGACTGAGTGCGCTCGGCCATCCCATGCGTTCGCCGTACTCCCACATTCCCACAGAATCGCGAGAGGCCTGGCGGTTCCTGCGCTCCGATCCCGGACCTCGACGAGACATCGCATGGATGTGCATCCACGCGACGTTCGGACTCGTCGTCGGCCTGCTGCCGTTGGAACTGCTCTCGAATGCGGTGGAGGAGCTCAGTGCTCCGCTGTGGTGGAGTTCGGTGCCGTCAGGCGGCGCGACCATCCTCGGTGGCTTCGTCACCGTCGACTCGTGGGCCGGTGCGCGCTGGGCACTCGTCACCGGTCTCTGCTGGGCGATCCTGTGGTTCGCGTTGCCTCCGCTGCTTCTCCGGGCACAGGTTGCCCCCGGCATCCGGTTGCTGGCCCCGCACCCGGACGTCGACCTGTCCGCACGCGTCGCGGCGCTCACCGCAACACGAGCGGCTGCCCTCGACGCGCATGCCGTGGAGTTGCGCCGGATCGAGCGGGCGCTGCACGACGGCGCTCAGAATCGGCTCGTGACCGTCGCCGTACTCACCGGCGCAGCCCGCCAGGCGCTGGCCCGCGACCCGTCCACCGCAGACCCTCTGCTCGAGCGCGCTCAACAGAGCGTCGAGGCGGCCTTGGCGGAGCTGCGCTCGGTGGTGCGCAGCATCCTGCCGCCGGTCCTCGAATCCGATGGCCTGTCGGGAGCCTTGTCGGCGCTGGCAGCGCAGTGCCCGGTGGAGACCCGGGTCGACGCACGCGTGATATCGCGATGTCCTGTGGCCCTCGAAGCCATCGCCTATTACACAGTGGCCGAGGCGCTCACCAATGTCACCCGCCACAGTGGGGCACGGCGAGCGGAGGTGCGAGTGCGGCAGCGAGGCGACGAACTCGTGATCGAGGTGGAAGACGACGGTTCCGGCGGTGCTGTCATCGGGCACGGATCCGGGCTGGCCGGAATCCGGGGACGCATCGAGGCCCACGACGGGGCGATGCGGGTGCACAGTCCGGCCGGCGGGCCGACGATCGTGGAAGCGGTGATCCCGTGCGGATAGTGGTTGCCGAAGACGACGCGTTGCTGAGGGAAGGGCTCGTGCTGTTGCTGCGCGGCGAGGGGCTGGACGTCGTTACGGCGGTGGGCGATCCCGAGGCACTCCTCTACGCCGTCGAAGAGCACCGCCCGGACGTCGCGATCGTCGACGTCCGGATGCCGCCGACCCACACCGATGAGGGGATCCGGGCAGCCGTCGCGGCCCGGGCGGCCCATCCCGATCTCGCGGTTCTGGTGCTTTCGGCCTACGTGGAGCAGAGTTTCGCCACCGAACTGCTTGCGGGCGGAGCCGACCGCACCGGATACCTGCTCAAAGAACGCGTCGGGCGGGTCGGCACGTTCATGGAGGCGCTGCACCGAGTTGCCCGCGGTGGCACTGCGATCGATCCCGAAGTAGTGGCGCAGCTCTTTGCGCGGCAACGCGCGGCCGACCGACTCTCCGACCTGACCACGCGAGAACGGGAAGTACTGGCCGTGATGGCCGAAGGACTGGGCAACGGTGCGATAGCGACACGGCTGTTCATCACGGAAAATGCTGTCCACAAGCACATTCGGAACATCTTCGCCAAACTCGGCCTGTATGCCGGCGACGACTCCGACCGGCGAGTCGTCGCCGTGCTCCGGCATCTCGAAGCGACCGGCAGGCCCGGCTGAAGTGTGCGGGCGCGCCTACAAGGCCAGCTTCGCGAGCAGGTCGCGTGCCGTCTCTGCACTACGCGGCTCGCACAGCACGTCGTAGCGTCCCGCGACCAGCTGCATCGTCGACGAGAAGTCGCGCTGCCCTCGCGTTGCTGCGTACGGGATCGTCGCCGAGATCAACCCGAAGATGATGCCGCCGACGAGACCCACGAGCAGCGGCCCCAGGAAGTCGGTGGAGAAGATCCCGAGCAGCAGACCGAAGAACAGGCCGAGCCACGCACCGGAGACGATGCCGCCGCCGATCACCTTGGCCCACGTCAGCCGACCCGTGACGCGCTCGACCTGCATCAGGTCGACGCCGACGATCGTGACGTCCTCGACCGAGAAGTTCTGATCGGACAGGTGGTCGACGGCGCGCTGCGCTTCTGCGTATGTCGAGTACGAACCGACAGGCCATCCGCTCGGCGGTTCCGGCAGTCCCGGCGCCTGACGTCCGGGCCCCATGGGATTCGTCATTCTGGCTCCTTCTCGTTGCAGTCCGTGTCCATTCTGCCGGGATCCGCCTACTTCGGCGGCTCGAACGAGGTGGTCCGGGTCATCCCCGCGGCACGGCCCTTCGCCGAGATGACGAGGGCCATCTTCCGGCTCGCTTCGTCGATCATCTCGTCACCGAGCATCGCGGCGCCGCGCGCGCCGCCCGCTGCGGAGGTGTGCCACTCGTAGGCGTCGAGAATCATCTCCGCCTTGTCGTAGTCCTCCTGCCGCGGGCTGAACACCTCGTTGGCAGCATCGATCTGGCTGGGGTGCAGCACCCACTTGCCGTCGAATCCGAGCGCTGCCGAGCGCTGCGCCGATCGGCGGAACGCCTCGACGTCGCGAATCTGCAGGTACGGTCCGTCGATAGCCTGAAGTCCGTGTGCCCGCGCGGCCATCAGGATCGTCATGAGGATGTGGTGGTAAGCGTCACCGCGGTCGTAGCCCTCGGGCTGTTCGCCCACGACGAGAGTGCGCATGTTGATGCTCGCCATGAAGTCGGCGGGGCCGAACACGAGGGTCTGCACGCGAGGACTGGCCGTCGCGATCTCGTTGATGTTCGTCAGCCCCAGCGCATCCTCGATCTGCGGTTCGATCCCGATCCGCCCGACCTCGAGTCCGTGTGCCTTCTCCACCTGGGTGAGCAGCAGATCGAGCGCCTTCACGTGGCTCGCGTCCGGCACCTTGGGCAGCAGGATCGCGTCGAGATGCGCGCCCGCGCCACCGACGACGGTGGACACATCGAGGTAGGTGGCGTCGGTCGTCCAGTCGTTGACACGTACGACTTTGAGCTGGTCACCCCAACCGTCTTCGTTCAGCGCTTCGACAATGGTCGTGCGCGCCTGTTCCTTGGCGAGCGGCGATACGGCGTCCTCGAGATCGAGGAAGAGCGCGTCGGCAGGCAACCCCTTGGCCTTGTCGATCATCTTCCGGCTGCTGCCCGGAACCGCAAGTACTGACCGTCGGGGCCTGAATGAGAACGACATGGGGTGACCGAGCCTCCGTGTTCCGTGATCGACATACCTAGCCTCTAGCCTGGCAATCATGGCAGCAGTGAGCAAGGTATTCGCAGCGAGGCTGGCGGGCCTGGTCGTGCTCGGCCCCGACGGCGAATCGATCGGTCGTGTCCGCGACGTCGTGCTCACCATACGAATAGGCCGTCAGCCTCCGCGCGTGCTCGGCCTGGTCGTCGAGCTTCCCACCAGGAAACGGATCTTCGTTCCGATGCTGCGGGTGACGGCGATCGCGCCGGGTTCGGTCACGCTCGTCACCGGCAACGTGAGCCTTCGCAGGTTCACTCAGCGTCCCTCCGAGGTGCTCGCCCTCGCGCAGGTGCTCGACTCCCGCGTGCGCGTCGACGACCCGGAGCTCTCCGACCTCCAGGGAGCGGACGTCACCGTCGTCGATCTCGGGATCGATCTCACCCGCAGCCGGGATTGGCTGGTCTCGCGTGTCGCGGTGCGACGGCATCGGGGACGGCTGGCGCGTCGCGCGCCCGTGCACGTCGTGGAGTGGCAGCACGTGCACGGCCTGACTCAGCAGGCCCTCGCTCTACCCGGGCAGGGTGTCTCACAGTTGCTGCTCCAGTTCGAGGACATGCGTCCCGCCGACGTCGCCAACGTGTTGCGCGATCTCCCGATCAAACGCCGCAACGAAGTAGCCGCCGCACTCGACGACGAACGACTCGCCGACATCGTCCAAGAGCTACCGGCAGACGACCAGACGGATCTCCTCAAACACCTCGAGGTCGACCGTGCCGTCGACGTTCTCGAGGCCATGGACCCGGACGACGTCGCCGATCTGATGGGCGAGCTGCCGGAGACCGACGCCGAATGGTTCCTTCAGCGCATGAACCCGGAAGATTCCGAGCCGGTGCGCCGCCTGCTCGAACACTCTCCCGACACCGCGGGCGGCCTGATGACTCCGGAGCCGGTCGTTCTGACTCCGGCGACCACGGTCGCCGAGGCACTCGCTCGGGCACGCAATCCGGATCTGACCCCCGCACTGGCGTCGATGGTGTTCGTGGTCCGCCCCCCGACCGCGACACCGACCGGCCGCTATCTGGGTTGCGTTCATCTGCAACGATTGCTTCGAGAACCGCCGGCAAGCCTCGTCGGCGGTGTCATCGACAACGATCTCCCGCGACTCGATCCCGAGGATTCTCTGGCTTCGGTAACGCGTTACTTCGCGACGTACAACCTGGTGTGCGCTCCGGTCGTGGACGACGAGCAGCACCTGCTCGGTGCGGTGAGTGTCGACGACGTGCTCGACCATCTGTTGCCCGAGGACTGGCGTGAAGAGGAGGAAGAGGATGAGTGACCGCAACCCGTTGGGCACACAGCGGCTCGAGACTCCCCGTACCTCCCGGTTCCGGGTGAACTTCGATGTGGAGGCCGTCGGCCGCGTCAGCGAGTCGATCGCACGATTCCTCGGCACCGGCCGCTACCTGGCGATCCAGACGATCGTGGTGATCGTCTGGATTGTGCTCAATGTCTTCGCGGTGAGCCTGCAGTGGGATCCGTATCCGTTCATCCTGCTCAATCTCGCGTTCTCGACGCAGGCCGCGTATGCGGCGCCGCTGATCCTGCTCGCCCAGAACAGGCAGGAGAACCGCGACCGGGTGTCGCTCGAGGAAGACCGGACACGGGCCGAGCAAACGAAGGCCGACACCGAGTTCCTCGCACGTGAGCTTGCGGCGTTGCGACTTGCCGTCGGCGAGGTCGCGACACGCGACTATCTGCGACGAGAACTGGAAGACCTGAAGACTCTGATCATCGATGCCGACAAGGGCGACGAGGTCGGTCCCGGTCCGGTGAGGCCACCGCGACGCTGAGGACATCCGATACCGCAACGTCCGGTTGCACATAACCCGAACCCGTTCTGTAATGTGCGTCACAACAGTGGTGACGTAGGTTCGGTCGAAGGTGGGGTGTCCAGGTGCGCTGGCAAACGACTCTGATTGTTGTTCCGTTGCTCGCTGCAGCAGGTTTCGCCGCGACAGCCTCGGCGCCCGCACCGAGCGGCGCCGCGGCCGATCTCGAACCCGCGCACACCGCCGCCGTACGGAATGTGGGCGTTCTGCCCGCCGAGCCGGCGACCCCGCAGGCGATGCGCAATCCGTCCGCAGCCACCGGCGACCCGACGGATCCGCTGTCACAGACGCCCCCTGCGATGCCCGGTGACGGGTTCGCCATACTCGGCGACGGCCCCCTCGCAATCCCTGAACTCGTGTTCTACGCATACCGCGCCGCCGAGATGCAGCTCGCGATCAATTCGCCGGAGTGCGGACTGTCGTGGCATCTGCTGGCAGCGATCGGGCGCCTCGAATCGAATCATGCCGACAACGGGCGAACGGACGTCCTCGGCACTCTCGCCGCAGCACGGACGACACCCGACGGCCGCGTCGGCCCGATGCAGCTTCCGGCCGGCGCGTGGGAGCGCTTCCCCTCGGACGGAAACGCCGACGGAGTGACGGACCCGCAGAACGTGTTCGATGCGACACTCGCAGCGGGGGCGTGGGCCTGCGCGGACGGCGCGCCCGCGCGAGACGAGGCAGGCGAAGCGCGGGTCGCCGCAATGTTCGACCCCTCCCCCGAGTACCTGGCGAATGTGCAGAAATGGTCTGCCGCCTACAAGAAGGGCGCAGAGGTGGCCCCGGCAGTCCCTGCGGTACCACCGACCGCTGCCCCCACCCCTCCGGTCGTGCCGATGCCCACCACCGACGCTGCCGCTCCTGCCACACCGGACACGAACGATGAGCAGGCCACCGAGGAGACCACTCCTGCCTCGCCGGGCCTGCCCATGATGACGATTCCGGAACTGCCGGAAATACCCTGCCTCGTCCCCACCCTCTGCGAGCCGTGACATTCAAGAGCGGGACATTCAAGCAGTGACATTCCCCGGACGCTCCCACCTGAAGTCGGACATTCCCACCCGTCGACCTGTTACTAAAATCACATACACATAACGGACGCATCCTCCCCTCCGCGGCCGCTCGATCCCCTCGCAGGCGCCTCGACCGCGGGTTTTCGATTTCCGTCGCCACCGGCGATGACGCCGGCCCCGAGTATCCGTAAACCTGCGTTACATCACGGTTGAGTAACGGAAGCGCATCGAATCCTGTAGTGTCGGCCCGGCCATATAACGGAGGCATCTCGACGAGATGCCCGAGGGAGGTAGTAGTGGGCCGGCACGCTAAGCCATTGGATTCGAAACTCCGTCGCAATTCCGTCATTGCCATGACGGGGTTGGTGCCGGTGGGCTTGGTTGCCGCAGCCGCCACCACCGCGGGCGCATCGCCCCGCACCCTGCTCGGGATCCACCAGCACGAAACCGAGCCTGCAACTGCTGCGACGCCGATCGACGACATCGCCGCGGCCGTGAACTCGATCGATATCCCGCAGGTCACCGCGGTCGCCCAGAATGTCATGCTCGCTCCGGAGCCCGCTGCCGCGCCCACACCGAAGGCCGCTCCCGCGCCGGAACCCGAGCCCAAGGTCCTGCACGAAGGCCCCCTCGGAATTCCCGGCATCAACTTCGACGCCTACCTCAACGCCGAACGGATCCTCAACGAGGAAAATCCCGGCTGTGGCATGTACTGGACGTTGCTCGCGGGAATCGGCCGCGTCGAATCCGGGCATGCCAACGGAGGCCAGGCCGACGATCTCGGAAACCTCAACGAGCCCGTGATCGGCCTTCCGCTCAACGGCAGCCTCCCCGGCCAGGCCGTGATCCACGACACGGACGGCGGCGTCCTCGACGGCGATTCCGTATACGACCGGGCCGTGGGGCCGATGCAGTTCATCCCCACCACGTGGACCCAGTACGCGGGCGACGGCAACGGTGACGGCAAGTCCGATCCCCAGAACCTCTACGACTCCACCCTGACCACCGCGCGCTACCTGTGCGACGGTGGCCTCGACATGCGCAACCTCGCGCACTCGACGAAAGCCATCCACCGCTACAACAACTCGATGGCGTACGTCGCGAACGTCCTCGCCTGGTCTGCCGCCTACTCGACCGGCATCACACCCAGCGCTGCCGACCTGCCGCGGATCCACTGAACCACCGCCACCTACCATGGTCACCATGGCAGTCCTTGAGTCCGACATCCGAAGCGCGCTCGCACGGGTCCAGGATCCGGAGATCCGCAAGCCCATCACGGACCTCGGAATGGTCAAGAGCGTCGAAATCCGCGACGACAGCAGTGTCGACATCGAGGTGTATCTCACGACGGCCGCGTGCCCGATGCGTACCGAGATCACCGATCGGGTCACCAAGGCCGTAGCCGACGTGGCGGGCGTGGGCGAGATCCGAGTGACCCTCGACGTGATGAACGACGAGCAGCGCACGGCCCTTCGCAAGTCCCTTCGCGGTGACTCCACCGAACCCGTCATCCCGTTCGCGCAGCCCGGTTCGCTCACTCGCGTCTACGCGGTGGCCTCCGGGAAGGGCGGCGTCGGCAAATCGTCGGTCACCGTCAACCTCGCAGCTGCGATGGCCGATCGTGGACTGTCCGTAGGTGTGCTCGATGCCGACATCTACGGCCACTCGATCCCCCGCATGCTCGGCACGTCCGCGAAGCCCACCCAGGTGGAACGGATGATCGTGCCGCCCATCGCGCACGAAGTGAAGATGATTTCGATCGCCCAGTTCACCGAGGGGAACACCCCGGTGGTATGGCGCGGCCCCATGCTCCACCGGGCACTGCAGCAGTTCCTCGCCGATGTCTTCTGGGGCGATCTCGACGTGCTGCTGCTGGACCTCCCGCCCGGTACGGGCGACGTCGCGATCTCGGTTGCGCAGCTGATCCCCAACGCGGAGATCCTCGTGGTGACCACCCCGCAGCAGGCAGCAGCGGAGGTCGCCGAGCGTGCCGGCTCGATTGCCTTGCAGACCCGTCAGCGCATCGCGGGCGTTGTCGAGAACATGTCGTGGCTCGAACTACCCGACGGCACCAAGATGGATGTCTTCGGTACCGGCGGCGGCCAGGCAGTCGCAGAGCGGCTTTCACGCGCAGTCGGAGCCGAGGTGCCACTGCTGGGCCAGATCCCCCTCGACCCTGCGATCCGTGAGGCGGGCGACGCGGGCACCCCGATCGTCCTCAGCGCACCGGATTCCGCACCGGGCATCGCGATGCGGGAGATCGCCGAGAAACTCGCCGTGCGTCGTCGTGGTCTGGCAGGCATGTCACTGGGGATCGACACCACCCGGCATCTCTGAGCCGCAGAGAAGCAGCACCGCCCCTCAGGGACGCAGAGCCCCTCCTCGGGGCGAGGACACTACGTCGCGTCGGGATCGATCGGCGGAATCTCGCCCGGAGCGAGGGGCTTCGACATGTCCGGCCGCGAAGGCGCCGAACTGCGAGGGCCCCCACCGGGCCCATTGGCCGTCGGGGAATCGAAGTTGCCCGTGAGGATCGAGTCGTCGCCGTCGAGAAGATGCTTGGTGATGACGGCCTTCGGCGTCATGCCCCGCAGCTGGTTGAGATCGGACAGCGGCTTCTGAAGATCGTCGAATTCGGGCCCGAGTTCGTCCTTGAGCTGCTGACGGGCACCCGACGCATACTCACGCACCTGCCGAAGTGACTTGGTCACCCACGACACCGCACCCGGAAGTCGCTCCGGACCGAGGACCACGAGGGCCGCGATGAGGAGGACCATGAACTCGCCCCAACCGATGTTGCCGAACACGGCACCAGACTACGTGGTCCACGCAGGATTGCAGCACCCACAGCAGATGTCACAATCCCTCATGATCAATCCGATACCGGTGTGACCTCGATGTCGACCAGGCGGCCCTCACGCACCAACTGCACGGTGACCGGCTGATCCATCGCCTGCAGATGAACTGCGACGACGAGTTCGTCCGCGCTCGTGACCTCTCGGTCGCCGACCTTGACGATCACGTCGCCTTCGACGATGCCTGCCTGCTGAGCCGGGCTCCCCTGCTGCACATTGGCCACCTCGGCGCCACTGGCAACATCGTTGACAACGGTCCGAGCATTCACACCGATCTCAGGATGATGCATCACACCGTCGGTGATGAGCGCCTGCGAAACCTCGGTGACGGTATCGATCGGGATCGCGAAGCCCAGACCGACCGATCCGCCGGTCTCCGACTTGATCGCCGAGTTGATGCCGATGACCCGGCCTTCCGAGTCGATGAGCGGTCCCCCCGAATTACCCGGGTTGATGGCCGCGTCGGTCTGCACGGCATCGATGACCGCGTCGGTGTCGGTGCCCTGTCCGTTCAACCGCATGGGCCGATGCAGCGCACTGACGATGCCACGCGTGACGGTCTTGTTCAGGCCGAGGGGCGAACCGACCGCGACGACGTCCTCGCCGACCTGGACGTCCTCGGACCGGCCGAGTTCGGCGACGACGAGATTGTCGACATCATCGACCTTCAGGATCGCCAGATCGGTCTTGATGTCTCGCCCCACGATCGACGCAGGCACCTTCGTACCGTCGTTGAACGACACCTGCACGTTGGCTTCGGGATTGTTCGCGGCCATCGACACCACGTGGTTGTTGGTAGCAATGTAGCCTTCCCCGTCGATCACGACACCCGATCCGGTTCCGGCGTCCTGGCCGAGCGTGACCTGGATCGATACGACCGCGGGCAGGACGGCGTCGGCAACCTGGGCGACAGTGCCGGTCGGGACATCCTCGCCTGCCGCAACCTGCGTCAGCGATACGCCGCGACTTGTCAGCGATCCGTTCTCGGACAGCATCAGAGCGACGACGAGCCCGCCGACCATTCCGATGACGACGGCTACGGCGGCGAGAGTGGCGAGGGCACGTGGCTCGACGCGACGGTCGAAGAGCACTTCCCGAAGAGCCAATTTGCGTGCGGGCGGCAGTTCGTCCGGCGCCGTGTCCGCAATGGGAGGACCGAGTCGCACGGCCGAATCCGGGTTGCGCCACGGGTCGGGCGGCGTCGTCTCGGCAGGGCCTTCGTCGGGGTCCCCTGGCGGGCGCTGAAGAGTATCGACACTCTCGTCGGGACGTCCGTACGCTTCCGCGAAGATCGGATCGGCCGGAGGCGCATGCTGGATCCGCGGGTCGGGTGTCCGGTCTCGGGAGCTCCCGCCGAAGGAACCGACGGCACCGGCAGGCCGACCGAAGACCTGCGCAGCGGACGGGTCGACGATAGGCCGATACACGGGCCTTGGTTCGAGGCGCGGCGCATCGACGGGTCTTGCAATCTCCCCGGACCGACCCGAAGCGGCATCGGGCATACCGTCGGCGGGCGCAGTGTCGTTGTCGCCGACCCTGTTGTCGCCGGTCCCGGCGTCGCCTCGCCCGTTACGTTGCACACCCGTCCGTTGCACAGAATCGCCGCTCACGCGTGTCCGTCTCCCCCGTGTAGGTCCGTCACGCAGCCCAGTATCACCGATGGCACTGTCTCTGCTGCTACCGCCTGCTCGCTGTCACCGACGACGGCGGATCGACCACCGGCGTGTGGCGCTCCACGGATCCTGGGCGGCGGCGTCGAACGGACCTCCCGGACCCGACAGACGAGTAGGGTCGGGGCCCGGCTTGTCACAGAGATGGCTGGGAATGTTGCTCAGCGCCCCGAGCAGCGAGGACGGCATCGCCGGGGCCTGACGGGCCGCCGACCGCAATGCGCGACGGGCCTGTTCCTGCGCTTCGACCTCGGTCGCGCATTCGCCACAGATGGACAGATGCTGTGCGGCGCGGAGGTACGCCGACATCCGGAGCTCTCCGTCGACGAATGCGGCAACGGCTTCGCTGGCCAGGTGCTCCGTAGAACCGAACCTGCGAGGTGGTTGCACCATCGTCATCAAATCCTCCTGGCGGCTACCCCGCATCGACGCGACCGACTTCGACCTTCCCATGCTCGCGCAGGTGCTCGCGCAGCGCCTGGCGACCCCGGTGGATACGACTACGCACCGTACCGAGCTTCACCCCCAGTGTGGCACCGATCTCTTCGTACGAGAGTCCCTCGATGTCACAGAGCACCACCGCGGCACGGTACTCCGGTGCCAGCGAGTCCAGTGCGGACTGCAGATCGGCACCGAGGCGAGCGTCGTGGTAGATCTCCTCGGGGTTCGGCCCGTGGGCCGGTACCCGATCGTAGTCCTCCGGCAGCGCTTCCATCCGGATGCGATTCCGGCGGCGCACCATGTCCAGGAAGAGGTTCGTGGTGATTCGATGCAGCCAGCCCTCGAAAGTGCCCGGCTGGTAGTCCTGCAGTGAACGGAACACCCTGATGAATGTGTCCTGGGTGATATCTTCGGCGTCCTGTGCGTTGCCGGAAAGTCGGTAGGCAAGCCGGTACACGCGGTCGCCGTGCTGACGGACCAGCTCGTCCCATGACGGCATGGAAGCACGATCACCGGTGGCATCGAACACTGCTGTTCCACTCATATCGGTGTCGGCAGACGTGCACACGTCGGAGGTGGGGACGGTATCGGATCTTTGCATGTGGATCGGTGGATCCTCCTCTTCGGGACCGCTGATCGAAAAAAACGACATTCTTCCGGTGGTCAACGCTCGGACGCGGGAATCTATTTCCGCTGGTGCCCCTTCGTCGACCTTTCCGACAGGTCTTGCGCAATCGTCGAACCGGCGGTCTGTTGCGTATCCGACCATTACTTTTCACCACAGCGATGTGGACGCCGTATGAGTACCCTGAAAGTCAGCTGAGAAACCACGAACGCGGGATTCTGGGGCGCGCCTGCCTGCACTGATGCGGTCGCGACGATAGCCTCATCAGGGTGCAGACCAATGCCGACCGGATCCTGGCCCACGCGGAGAATGTCGTCGTCGAGGACGATGCCCTCGTCAACGCGCGCGAACGCGCCCTCGATCTCGGCGCCGAACCCGTATCTCCGTCCGTGGGCGCAGCGTTGTCGCTGTTCGCGCGCATGCTCGATGCGCGCACCGTCGTCGAGATCGGCACCGGCGCCGGTGTCAGCGGCCTGTGGTTGCTCCACGGACTCCGCGAGGACGGCGTCCTCACCACCATCGACAGCGAACCCGAGCACCAGCGGGCCGCCAAGATCGCGTTCCGTGACGGCGGGATGGTCGCCTCCCGAACCCGGCTGATCAACGGCCGGGCACTCGACGTGCTGCCTCGCCTCGCGGATTCCGGATACGACCTCGTCTTCGTCGACGCCACCCCCGCCGACCATCCGCACTTCGTCCGGGAAGGCGTACGGCTGCTCAGGCCCGGCGGGGTCATCGTGCTGCACAATGCACTGCTCGACGGGCGTGTCGCAGACCCGGCAGCGCGAGACTCGACGGTGCTCGCTGTTCGTGAGGCGGCCCGTGCCATCTCTCAGGACGACCGGCTTGCTCCTGTGGTCCTGCCTCTCGGTGACGGACTGCTGTGCGCTGTGCGTATGAGCTGAGCGCCGCGCACAGCCGTGCGTATGAGCTGGGCACCGCGCGCACCAGGGTGAGCTAGATCCACACGCCCTTGCCGATGGCGACGACCCCTCCGTTGCTCACCGCGAAGCGCTGACGGTCGCGTTCGAGATCGACTCCGATGATCTCGCCGTCTCCGACGACGACATTCTTGTCGAGAATTGCGTGACGCACGACCGCGCCCTTACCGATGCGCACCCCGGGCATCAGCACACTGCCCTCGACGGTGGCGCCGTCCTCGACCATGACATTGGAGCTGAGTACCGAGTTACGGACGGTCGCGGCCGACAGGATGCTCCCTGCCCCCACGATCGACTCCTGCGCGAGGCCGCCCTGTACGAACTTCGCGGGCGGGAGGTTCTCGGCCGCACCGCGGATCGGCCAGCGCCTGTTGTACAGATTGAAGATGGGGTGAACGGACACCAGATCCATGTGTGCGTCGTAGAACGCGTCGAGCGTGCCGACGTCGCGCCAATAGGCGCGGTCGCGTTCGGTGGCACCCGGCACCACGTTGTTGTTGAAGTCGTAGACGTGCGCTGCACCCTGCGCGACGAGAGCGGGGATGATGTCGCCGCCCATGTCGTGGTCCGAGTCGGAATTCTCGGAATCCGCTCGCAACGCCTCGACAAGCACCTTCGTGGTGAAGACGTAGTTGCCCATGGAGGCAAAGGTCACGTTGGGGTCGTCGGGAGTGCCGGGCGGGTGGGCAGGCTTTTCGAGGAACTGGGTGATGCGGCCGGACTCGTCGCTGTCGATGCATCCGAAGGCGAACGCTTCGCTGCGCGGGACCCGGATGCCCGCAACGGTCACGCCGGCTCCGGATTCGATGTGCTGACGCACCATCTGCTCGGGATCCATGCGGTAGACGTGGTCGGCGCCGAACACCACGATGTACTCGGGATCCTCGTCGTACACGAGGTTCAACGACTGCAGGATCGCATCGGCACTCCCTGTGTACCAGCGTGGCCCCAGACGCTGCTGCGCGGGCACCGGGGTGATGTATTCCCCCGTGAAACCGGACAGCCGCCAGGTCTGGGAGATGTGCCGATCGAGCGAGTGCGACTTGTACTGCGTCAGCACGCAGATACGCAGATAGCCCGCGTTGACGAGGTTGCTCAGCACGAAATCGATCAGACGGTAGGCACCTCCGAACGGCACCGCGGGCTTCGCGCGGTCCGCGGTCAACGGATACAGCCGCTTACCCTCGCCGCCGGCGAGCACGATTCCAAGCACATGTGGCTGGCTCCTCACACGCTCAACCTATCCGCACTGCCTACGATGCCGCCAGCCAAGTGAGAACTCGGAGAAGTCGGCGACCCCGTCGGGGTGCGGCGGCCTGTGATGTCCCCTCGTCCCGGCGTTCGGAGATCGAGTGGCCGGAACTTCTGCGGCCGGATAGTTTGATGCGGTGCGGGTGGCAATGATGACACGGGAGTATCCGCCCGAGGTGTACGGCGGCGCAGGCGTTCACGTGACCGAGCTGGTGTCGCAACTACGGCGCCTGTGCGAGGTCGACGTGCATTGCATGGGAGGGCCCCGCGAGACCGCGATCGTGCATTCCCCCGACCCGGCACTCTCCGGCGCCAACGCTGCATTGACCACCCTGTCAGCGGAATTGCGTATGGCCCACGGGGCGGCCGGGGCGGACATCGTCCACTCACACACGTGGTACTCGGGTCTCGCCGGTCATCTCGCCGCAGACCTGTACGACGTCCCCCACGTCCTCACCGCTCACTCGCTCGAGCCCCGGCGCCCGTGGAAAGCCGAACAGCTCGGTGGTGGTTACCGGATTTCGTCGTGGTCCGAACGCAACGCCGTGCAGTACGCGGACGCGGTCATCGCCGTCAGCGACGGTATGCGGCTCGACGTTCTCGACGCCTATCCGTTCGTCGACCCCGCGCGCGTCCACGTGGTGCGAAACGGGATCGACACCTCGGTGTGGCATCCGGGCCCCCTCCCGCCCGATTCCGAATCGGTGCTTCCGACGATCGGTGTCGATCCCACCGCGCCGATTGCCGTGTTCGTCGGCCGCATCACCCGTCAGAAGGGCCTCGGTCATCTGATCGCCGCCGCACACCGCATCGCGCCCGAGATCCAACTCGTGTTGTGTGCAGGTGCTCCCGACACCCCGGAGCTCGCAGCGGACACCGAACGAGCTGTCGCCGAATTGCAGAGTTCGCGGGGCAACGTCATCTGGGTTCAGGAGATGCTCCCGCGAGAATCGGTCCGCGAGCTGCTCGCTGCCGCTCAGGTTTTCGTATGCCCTTCGGTGTACGAGCCACTCGGTATCGTCAACCTGGAAGCGATGGCGTGCGAGACCGCCGTAGTGGCATCGGATGTGGGTGGGATCCCCGAGGTCGTGCAGGACGGCGTCACCGGCACGCTTGTGCACTACAACTCGTACGAACCCGCAGTCTACGAACACGCTCTCGCGGACGCCGTCAACGATCTCGCCTCCGACCCCGCGCGCGCGGCCGAATTCGGACGTGCCGGGCGAGCGCGGGCGATCAGCGAGTTCTCATGGGCGCAGATCGCGCGGGCCACCCTGGTGGTCTATCAGGACGCGATCAGCCGCCGCTGACCTCCCCGTCTCGCCGAGCGCCGTCACCGGGCTTCCGGCTCCACGTCGACACCGTCACCGATGCGGTCACCTCGAAATCGTCGGGCAGTGCCTCCACCATCTCGGCGCGCTGCGCCGCGGTGAGATGGAAGGCGGACGGGCCCATTCCCACGAGAGCGACGAGCGCCGTGCGGGTCAGTTGCATCGCGAAACGCACCTCGGTGCGAGCGTGTCGCTCGAATCGCCCGGACAGCGCCGACGACAGACGTTCGGTCTTGTGTTCGTCGACGCTGACCATCCCGGGCAGCGACACGAGTTCACGCAGGTGTTCCGGTGCCGGAGTGGCCACCACGAGCACACCGCCGGGCTCGAGGACCCGGTGCGCCTCGGACGCGTTGCGCGGGGCGAACACCGACAGGACGTGCCCGAGCGTCCCGGATCGCACCGGGATCTGCGCCCACACATCCGCGAGGACGGCGCCGGTACGGGGATGACTGCGAGCGATTCGGCGCGCCGCCGGCTTCGACACGTCGAGACCGATACCTCGGGAACCCGGCAACCCGTCGAGTACCGAGGCAAGGTAGCCCCCGGTGCCCGCGCCCACCTCGAGCACACCCGAATCGGACGGGACGGACGCGCACGCAGCCCTCACTGCCTCGCGGATCGGGTCGTAGTGGCCTCCATCGAGGAACGCGGCGCGGTCGGCGATCATCTCTGCCGTGTCGCCGGTGAATCGGGTCGCCGCACCGCTCAAGAGAGAAACGTAGCCCTGGCGTGCGATGTCGAAGCTGTGGCCGCGTTCGCACAACACCGCCGTGTCGTCGAGATCCATCGCGGATTCACAATGCGGGCACGCGAGGAGGTCGATCACCGAGTCGAGCATGGTTTCCCTTCATCCACGACGCGCACGGCAGGTCTCGCCGATACGAATCCGGGCCTCGCGCACAGACAGCAGCGCGAGACCCGGAAACGTCGAAAGAGGCGCTGATCAGCTGGTGACACTCTTGAGTTCGTCGCCGAGGGCCGCAGCCTCGTCCGGCGTGAGCTCGACGACCAAACGTCCGCCGCCCTCGAGTGGAACCCTCATGACGATTCCTCGTCCCTCTTTGGTTGCTTCGAGGGGACCGTCCCCGGTCCGGGGCTTCATGGCCGCCATCCTCTGCTCCCTCCAAATCTGCACCCGACCTCCGGGCGCGTGGGTTACCGTGTGGTTGCCTCGTCGCGGTCGACGATGCGCGCTCCACCATTGTTCCCTATCGCGGTCCTCGCTGGACAGCGGACTCCCGCGGGTGCCCGCGCGCAGTAGGTCAAGCGTCCGTTCGAACCCAGCACTCCGCAACGTGGTCGTCGACCATCCCGGTGGCCTGCATGAGGGCATACGCAGTGGTGGGGCCCACAAAACGGAATCCCCTGCGCTTGAGTTCGCGCGCCATCGCCCTCGATTCCTCGGTCACCGCGGGAATCCGCTCCGCGGAGTCGAACCGCTCGGCGCGCCGCGGCGGCGCGAACGACCACAGCAACGTGTCGAGGTCGTAGTCGGTGAGATCGAGTACCGCTCGCGCGTTCGACACCACTGCCTCGATCTTGAGCCGATTGCGGACGATGCCGGCATCGGCCATAAGCGCCGCGATTTTCTCCTCGTCGTAGCGAGCCACGATGTCGACATCGAAACCGTCGAACGCCGCGCGAAATCTCTCGCGTTTACGCAGGATCGTCAACCACGAAAGCCCCGACTGGAACGCCTCGAGGGCGAGCCGTTCGAACAGTTCGTCGCGGCCGTGCAGTTCACGTCCCCACTCGGTGTCGTGGTAGTCGCGGTAGAGCGTCTCGCCGGCGCGATCGACCGCCCAGGGACAGCGCGCCCGTTGGTCCTCGGTCATGACGTCGCTCCTTCGTCGGCGTCCTGCTTCTCCCTCTCGGCCTCGGACTCCGCCGGTCGCGTGGATTCGCGAGACCCGGGATCGTCGTGCTCGTCGTCCGGTTTCTCGACGACTCGATCGTGGGGCACGGGCACGTCGTCGCCCGGCGTCTCGGCGGACACCTCGTACTCCTCGATCCGCGCCTTGAGTTCGTCGATCTCGCGAGCGAGCCGATCGAGTGCCCAATCGACCTCGCCCATCTTGTATCCGCGCAGAGTCTGCTGGAAGCGTAGATCTCGCACGTCGGTGCCCGTCACGTCGGACGCGGGCAGAACAGTGGCTGTGGTGCCGGGCGGGATGGGTGCGAGCGCTTCACCACGCCCGAACACCACACTCGCGACGAAGAACAGCGCGGCGCCGACGACGACGATGACGAGCACGTACAGCAGAACCGTCAGCATCCCTCGATCTTGACACGCCGCACCGACAACCGGGTCAGCCGGTGATGGTCGCCATGGGTGGACGGTCCTCGAGGCTCACGCGCGTCTCGACCGGGCTGAACGAGTCGCCGTCGACGAGGAACTGGGTCAGGGGCGCACCCGAATCCGCGATTCCGCAGCGACCCAGCATCGTCCCGACGATCTGCCTGCTCATCGCGCCGAGCTCGGACAGGGGCCGGTTCCGATGCTTGCGCACGCCGAGGTTGACCTGGGCAATCGCATCGAGACCGAGCCGGTCGTACGTGTCGAGCAGTAGTCCGATCTCGACGCCGTAACCCGGTGCGAACGGCACCGACTGCAACAGCTCGCGGGTACCCGCGTATTCGCCTCCGAGAGGTTGGAGGACACACGTCAGTTCCGGCCGCAGAGCGGCGAGCAGCGGCCGGGCGACCAGTTCGGTGACCCTGCCACCTCCGGAGGCGTCCTCGGCTCCACTGACCCGAAGGGGACGCCGGTAGAAGCCCTTGACGAGGTGGATTCCGTCTCCGAGCAGCAGCGGGCCGAGGAGCTTCGGCACGAACGCCGGATCCGGGTTGATGAGATCGGAATCGACGAACGCGATCAGGTCGCCGGACGTCGCCGCGATCGACCGCCACAGGACCTCGCCCTTGCCTGGGACCGGTGGCACACCGGGCACTGCTTCCTCGCGGGAGATCGTGCGTGCACCGGCGGCACGCGCGCGGGCCACGGTGTCGTCCGTGGAACCCGAGTCGAGCACCACCAGCTCGTCGACGAGACCACCCAGGAGAGGGTGGATCGTGTCGACGACCCTTCCGACGGTGTCCTCCTCGTCGAGGGCGGGCAACACCACGGTCACTGTGCGCCCTGCCTTGGCGCGCTCGAGTTCGGCGACCGTCCACGTGGGACGGTCCCAGCTGTTCGCTTCACTCCAGGTGCGTGTGGGAGCACTCATGCCAGACCCCTGACCGTGCGGGCGGGCGGGCGGGTGCCGACGATCGCGGCCGTCATGTCGACCACGCGGCGGGTCGCTGCGACCTCGTGCACCCGGAACACCCTCGCTCCTGCTGCCGCGGACAATGCTGTCGCTGCCAATGTGCCCTCCAACCGCTCGGCGAGTTCGACTCCCAGAGTCTCGCCTACGAAGTCCTTGTTGCTGAGCGCCATGAGCACAGGCCACCCGCTATTTACGAGAACGTCCACGTGCCGCAACAATTCGAGCCCGTGATAGGTGTTCTTCCCGAAATCGTGGGTGGGATCGATGAGGATCGAGTCGGGCGCGACGCCTCGCCGCGCTGCGTCCTCGGCAGCGCCGACGACCTCGGCCGCGACCTCGGCAACGATGTCGGCGTACCGCACCCGGTGAGGGCGGGTCCGAGGGGTCGCGCCGCCGGTGTGGGAGCACACGATGCCCACGCCGAGCTCTGCCGCGACGTCGACGAGTTCGGGGTCGGCGCCCGCCCACGTGTCGTTGATCAGATCGGCGCCTTCGGCGACCGCGCGCCGCGCCACCTCGCTGCGCCACGTATCGACGCTGATGAGCACGTCCGGGTATCGCTCACGGATCGCTGCGACGAAGGGTACGACCCGTCTGATCTCCTCAGCAGTGTCGACGAGGTCGCCCGGTCCTGCCTTGACACCGCCGATGTCCACGAGATCGGCTCCCTCGGCAACGGCGCGGTCGACTGCGGCCAGGGCTGCATCGTCGGTGAACGTCGCGCCCCGGTCGTAGAAGGAGTCCGGGGTGCGATTGACGATCGCCATCACGAGGGCTCGGTCGGTCGCGACCGGCCGGCCGCACAGCGTCGGAGACGGTCGTCCACCCAGCGTCGGAGACGGTCGTCCACCCAGCGTCGGGGATGCATGCCCGGGTGGGCGCACGTCGCGCTGTGCGGGCAGCTCGGGAACCTCTGCGGCGGAACCGGTCATGGCTCCCATCCTGACATGATCAGCGTCGGGGGATTTCACCCCGAGTGACTGCCTCGACGTATCCGTCGTAGTGGGGGCGATATCCGTCGGAGCGGTCTGCGAGAACGAACACCGCGTCGGACCCGGTGTCGGTGAAGCCCTGGTTGCGCAGATCCACCTTGCGGCTCTTGAAGGTCGTCGTGTGTTCGAGCTCGTCGACGATCCGCACGAACAGCGGTACCGCGTAGTCCGGGAGCGCGTGGTGCAGGGCTGAGGAGAGTGCCGCGCCGTCGAATTCCGAGTCCGGATTCAACGTCACCGCGACCATGCCTGCGCGGCCTTCTACGCCGGGCACCTCGACCCCGTAGACGACGGCTTCGGCGATCGACTCGTGCGACGATACCGCCCCTTCGACCTGGGTGGTTGCGACGTTCTCGCCTTTCCACCGGAAGGTGTCGCCGAGTCGGTCGACGAACGCGACGTGCATGAATCCCTGTTTGCGGACGAGGTCGCCGGTGTCGAACCAGACGTCGCCGTCGTCGAACCCGTCGCGGACGAGTTTGGCTTCGGTTGCCTCGGGATCGGTGTAGCCGTCGAAGGGGGCGCGGGACGTGACCTTCGCGAGGAGCAGACCGACCTCACCTCGCCGGACGCTCTTCAGGTGCCCGTCGGCAGCGCGTCGCGCTTTGCCCGTATCGGGGTCGTATTCCACCACTGCGTGCGGGAGCGGGCAGATTCCCGCGGTGCGAGTCTGGTTGAGCGCGTTGATGAATGCGATGTTGCATTCGCTTGCGCCGTAGAACTCTGCGACACGGTCGATTCCGAAGCGGTCGGTGAATTCGGTCCAGATCTCGGGTCGCAGGCCGTTGCCCACCATCAGCCGGATGCCGTTGTCACGGTCGTCGGGACGCGCCGGCTGGTTGAGCAGGTAGCGGCAGATCTCACCGATGTAGATGAACGCGGTGGCTCCGTTGCGTCGGGCATCCGACCAGAATCCCGACGCCGAGAACTTGCGGCCCAGCGCGAGGGTCGCGCCGGAACCGAGCACCGACGAGAGCGCGACCGTCAGTGCGTTGTTGTGATAGAGCGGCAGGCAGCAGTACAGAGTGTCGTCGCGGCGCAATCGGACACCCAGTCCGCCGAGCCCCGACATCGACTTGAGCCAGCGGAAGTGCGACATCTTGCTGGCTTTGGGCAGACCTGTCGTCCCCGAGGTGAAGATGTAGTACGCGGTCTCGGAGGCCTGTAGACGTTCGGTGACCGCGGGGTTCGCGGAATCTGCCTCGGCGGCGAGTGAGTCGAGCTCGTCGACGCGCAGCACCGCCTCCGCCTGCGGTGGTCCGTCGAGGGACTCGATCGCGTCCTCGCACTCTTCACCGATCACGAGGACCCGGCTGTCGAGTAGACCGAGGCTGTGGGCAAGGACCTCGCCACGTTGGTGATTGTTGAGCATGCCTGCCGCGGCACCGAGTTTGACCGCTGCGAGCGTGATGAGGAGTGCTTCGGGCCTGTTCGTCATGAGGATGCCGACGACGTCGCCGACCCGCACGCCCCGCGCCGTCAGCACCGCCGCGTACCGGTTGACCTGTGCGTTCGCATCGCCGTACCTCAGTGTGTCGCCGTCGAAACGCAGGAACGGCCGGTCGGGCCGACGCTCGGCGAGTTTCTGGAAGACCGAACCGATCGTCTCGCGGGCCTTCGGAGTGCGGGTCATGCCGAGTGCTCCGCGCAGCAGGCTCGGTGCATCCGGCAGCATGGCCGGTAGTTGGGCAAGCAGGTCGAGCGGGGAGACGGTCGAATCACGCTCGGTGGACACGGACTTGGTCAACTTCGTTCCTCACGGCGGTCGGCTGGGCAGCAGGCTCGAAAGAAGTCGCAGCTCCCCCGAACTTACCGAAGAGTAGATAATCGATCGGCCGAACGAAACCCCCTCTACATCCGAGCGGCCGCGCCACACCGGTCGAGCGCATCCTCGATATCCGCGGTGACCTGCAGGGAATCGAGCGCCCGCCGAGCCACGAACCCGGTGTCGACCATAGACTCCAGCCACGTGAGCAATCCGGTGTAGTGCCCGACCGGATCGAGCAGCACCATGGGTTTGTCGTGCATTCCCAAGTATCCCGCGGTCCAGGTTTCGAAGAGCTCCTCGAGGGTGCCGATACCACCGGGCAGGGTGATGAACGCGTCGGCGCGGTTCTCCATGATCTCCTTGCGCTGGCGCATCGTATCGGTGACGACGAGTTCGTCCGCGTCGACATCGGCGACCTCACGGTGCACGAGCGCCTTCGGGATGACTCCGAGCGTGTGCCCGCCCGCAGCGCGGACGGCCTCGGCGATCGCACCCATCATCGACACGTTGCCCCCGCCGGAGACCAGCCGCCATCCGCGACGTCCCAGCGCCGTGCCGACCGCGGTCGCGAACCCGAGGTACGACTCGTGCACCGGACCGGACGCGCAGTAGACGCACACCGCCAGACCGGACTCGCTCACCATGAGGCCTCCTCACCGTAGAGCTCGTGTTCGTCCTCACCGCGGTGCGCGGCGACGATGATCTGCACCGCTTCGTCGATGCTGTCGGTAACCGAGATCAAATCGAAGTCCTCCGCCGAGATCTTGCCCTCGCGCAGCATCGTCGCGCGGATCCAGTCGAGTAGGCCCGACCAGTACTCGGTGCCGAACAACACGATCGGGAACTGGGTGATCTTGTGGGTCTGAACCAGCGTGACCGCTTCGAACAGTTCGTCGAGCGTTCCGAATCCGCCGGGCAGGCAAACGAACGCCTGTGAGTACTTCACGAACATCGTCTTGCGCGCGAAGAAGTACCGGAAGTTCAGGCCCAGATCCACCCAATCATTGAGTGACTGCTCGAATGGCAATTCGATACCCAGCCCGATCGAGAATCCCCCCGACTCGCTCGCGCCCCGGTTCGCGGCTTCCATCGCTCCGGGGCCACCACCGGTGATCACGGCGTATCCGGCTTCGACGAGTGCAGCACCGAGACGGCGACCGATCTCGTAGTCCGCGTGGTCCGTCGGCGTCCGCGCCGACCCGAACACCGCGACGGCGCGTGGCACCTCGGCGAGGGCGCCGAACCCCTCGACGAATTCACTCTGAATTCGCAGCACCCGCCACGGGTCTGTGTGCACCCAGTCGGCAGGCCCTCGCCGGTCGAGCAGACGCTGATCCATCATGGTGGACTCGAACGCACGATCGCCGCGCAACTGCACGGGCCCGCGATGCACGACCTCGTCGCGGTCGCGTCGACTGTCCGAGTTCGCGGGGGGTTCGTCGCCTGGCATGTCGGTCACGTTATCGGGTGAGGTACCCGCGGAGCACCGCGGTCACCTCGGTGATGTGACGCACGTCGACGTTCTCGTCCCGCTTGTGCGCGAGGTTCGGGTCGCCCGGGCCGTAGTTGACGGCGGGGATTCCCAAGGCGGCGAACCGCGACACGTCGGTCCATCCGTATTTGGCGCGGAAGCGCCCGTCGGCTGCCGCGACCAGCGCTGCCGCTGCGGGATTCGCCAGCCCGGGCAGGGCACCCGGCGACATGTCGGTCAGCTCCATCTCGATGTCGAGGCCGGCGAAAACCTCCTTCACGTGGGCGAGGGCGGTGTCGGGGCTGCGGTCCGGTGCGAACCGGAAGTTGACGTCGACCTCAGCAGCGTCGGGCACGACATTGCCTGCCACTCCCCCGCCGAGGCGCACGGCGGACAGTCCCTCGCGGTACACACAGCCGTCGATGTCGACCGATCGCGCTTCGTACCGCGACAATCGTTCGAGTACGGGCGCGAGCTTGTGGATCGCATTGTCGCCGAGCCAGGACCTGGCCGAATGTGCTCGCACACCGCCCGTGGTGATCCTCACCCGCAGCGTCCCCTGACAGCCCGCTTCGATCAGCCCGCCGGTGGGCTCGCCGAGGATTGCGACATCGGCATCGAGCCATTCACGCAGATCGGACTCGATTCGGCCGAGTCCGTTGAAGGAGGCGGCGATCTCCTCACAGTCGTAGAACACGAGCGTCAGGTCGTGCGCGGGTTCGGCGACCGTCGCCGCGAGATGCAGGAAGACCGCGTCGCCCGACTTCATATCGGAGGTCCCGCACCCGTACATCAGATCGCCCTCGCGCCGCGACGGCACGTTGTCGGCGATCGGCACCGTGTCGAGGTGACCGGCGAGCATCACCCGGCTTCCGAGACCTCGATTCGTGCGCGCCAGAACAGCGTTGCCACTGCGAATCACCTCGAACCCCGACGTCTGTTCGCGCAGCGCCTTCTCCACGGCGTCGGCGATGACCGATTCGTCCTGCGACACGCTGGGAATGTCCACCAGGGCAGCGGTGAGGTCGATCGGATCGGCATGCAGGTCGAGGTGTGGAGCGGTCATAGCCGCACAATACGGAATCACCGTTTTTCACAGGTTCGGCATCGGTTTTTCACAGGGCCTACACAGGAGCACGCGCGCCTCGCGTACGCTTCTCGACCGTGAGTGCACACGGAGCATCAGCAGTAGGCATCGCGAACATCGCGACGGACGGCACCGTCCTCGACACCTGGTTCCCGGCCCCCACGCTGGGCGAACACACCGAAACCGGGACGACGCGGCTCGAAGGCAAGGACATCCCGTCCGACCTCGCGTTGCTCGCGGGGACCGACGAGGCGCGCGACGTCAACCAGGTCGCGGTCCGCACCACCATCGCCGATCTGTCGCAGGCGCCCGCCGACGCACACGACGCCTATCTGCGTCTGCACCTGCTTTCCCATCGTCTCGTCCAACCGCACGGCATCAACCTCGACGGCCTGTTCGGTCTGCTCGCCAACGTGGTGTGGACCAACTACGGTCCCTGCGCCGTCGAAGGATTCGAACTCGTCCGTTCGCGTCTTCGCATCCGCGGACCCGTCACCGTCTACGGCGTCGACAAGTTCCCGCGCATGGTCGACTACGTCGTGCCGTCCGGTGTCCGCATCGCCGATGCCGATCGCGTCCGTCTCGGTGCGCACCTCGCCTCCGGCACCACCGTGATGCACGAGGGCTTCGTGAACTTCAACGCGGGCACCCTCGGGAACTCGATGGTCGAAGGCCGAATCTCCGCGGGCGTCGTCGTCGACGACGGCTCCGACGTGGGTGGCGGCGCGTCGATCATGGGCACTCTGTCGGGCGGCGGCAAGGAAGTCATCTCCATCGGGAAGCGCTGCCTCCTCGGAGCGAACGCCGGCGTCGGCATCTCGCTCGGCGACGACTGCATCGTCGAGGCAGGCCTGTACGTCACCGCCGGAACCAAGGTCACCGGCCCCGACGGTACCGTCATCAAGGCCAAGGATCTCAACGGCAAGTCCAATCTCATGCTGCGCCGCAACTCGGTCAGCGGTGCTGTCGAAGTGGTCCCCAACAAGGGCACCGGCGTCGAATTGAACGCAGCCCTCCACGCCAACGACTGAGTAGGGTCCCTTGAGCACAGCCGAGTCGCCCGCAAGCGAGCCGCAGCACCTCGGAAGCGGGCTCAAAGTCCGACATCTGACCATGATGGGGCTCGGCTCCGCGATCGGCGCCGGCCTGTTCCTCGGTTCCGGCGTCGGTATCGCCGCGGCGGGTCCCGCCGTCCTCATCTCGTACGTCCTCGCGGGCATCATGATCATCTTCGTGATGCGCATGCTCGGCGAGATGGGCGCGGCCCTTCCGGTCTCCGGTTCGTTCTCGCATTACGCCCGCATCGGGATCGGCCGCTGGGCCGGATTCACGATGGGATGGCTGTACTGGTTCATGCTCATCATGGTCCTCGGCGTCGAGATCACCGGTGCATCGGCCATCGTGCAGTCGTGGCTTCCCGGTGTGCCCCAATGGGTTGTGGCACTCGTATTCGTCACCTTCTTCGCCGTGATCAACCTCGCGCGTGTCGCCAATTTCGGTGAGTTCGAGTTCTGGTTCGCCGCGTTGAAGGTCGCCGTCATCATCGGCTTCCTCGTGCTGGGTGTGCTGTTGGTGTTCGGACTGCTACCCGATACCGATCCGGTCGGCACCGTGCACCTGCTCGGCGACGGCGACGGGTTCGCGCCGAACGGCCTCGCCGGCATCGCTGCGGGCCTGCTCGCGGTCGCATTCGCGTTCGGCGGGATCGAGATCGTCACGATCGCCGCCGCCGAATCGAAAGATCCGGAACGGTCCATCGCCACCGCCGTGCGCTCGGTCGTCTGGCGCATCAGCCTCTTCTACCTGGGTTCGATCGCGATCATGGTGCTCGTGTTGCCCTGGACCACCGCGAGCGGCGACACCTCGCCGTTCGTGTCCGTCCTCGATATCGCCGGAATCCCCTACGTTTCCGGGTTCATGGAACTCGTCGTCGTGATCGCGCTGCTGTCGGCGTTCAACGCGAACGTGTACGGAACCTCGCGGATGGCGTACTCCCTCGCGCGTGGTGGGGACGGACCGGCGTGGCTCGGCAAGCTCTCGCACAACGGGGTGCCCCGCAACGCCGTGCTGGTGTCGGTGTTCTTCGGTTTCGTCAGCGTGTGGCTGAACTGGCTGCTTCCCGACGAGATCCTGGGCATCCTGCTCAACGCCGTCGGCTCGGCACTGATCGCGATCTGGCTCTTCATCGTGGTCGCGCACCTGCGGCTACGGCGGCGGTTCGAGCAGGAGGGCACGCTGAAGCTGAAGATGTGGGCGTTCCCCTACCTGAGCTGGTTCACGCTCGCCATGCTCGTCGCGTTCATCATCCTGATGCTCTCCGATTCCGACGCCCGCGCGCAGCTCACCGCTACCGCCGTGCTGTTCGTGATCATTACCGTGATCGGCATCGTCTGGCGCCGGTTCCATCCCGCAGACTCCGAGAATCTTCCCACGTCCTGAGAGAGTGTCGGTGTCGGGCCCGGCCGAACGCTGGGCCCGATTCCCCGACTGCATGGGGCGAGAAACTACTGGGCGGCGAGGAATTCCCTGTCCGCGCCGAGACCTTCGAGTCTCCGGGCTATCAGCGCAGCCTGCAACTGTCGCAGACCCGAGGGGCGCGTGGGATCGAAACCGGTCAGCTGAGAAACCCGCTTGAGCCGGTAGTCGACGGTGTTGGCATGCACGTGCAGTGAGCGTGCGGTCAGCTGCCTGCTCAGATCGTGCGAGATGTGGGTCTCGAGAGTCTCGACGAGCTCGGGTGAATCGTCGAGTGGATCGAGGACACGCGCGAGATACTGCCGTGCCGGGCCAGGACGGGTCAGCTGATATTCGAGAGCCAGATCGTGCATCCCGTACGTGCCGACCGGGCGTCCCAGCAATCTGACGAGGTCCAGCAGTTCGTGGGCCTGCTTCGCCGCTGCAGGCACTTCCGGCACGGACGCGTGCACCAGCGCCACCGTCACCGAGACACCGGCCACCGCCTCGATCCGGTGGCGCAGCTCGTCGACCGACGGAGAAGTCGACGTCCCCGCGAGCAGGACCGTCCCCCCTTCGGGCCCGAGCAACGCCAGATGCTTGCCGTCGCAGATGGCTTCCAGCTCGACCTCGACGCGACGCAGGGTTCGACGGGCGACGACTTCCGGGCGCACGTGCGGATTCCGCTCGTCGGGGTGCCGCGCCAGCGACACGGCGAGCACCGTGTATCCGTCGGCGAGTTCGAGCCCCGAACGGCGCGCGACCGACGCGGCATCCTGCCCGCTGAGCAGTGCAGCGATGAGTTCCTGTGCGGCAACGTCGCGCTCGCGGCGAATCACCTCGAGCTCCGAGACGAAACCGGTCGTGGCGGTGACGGTGACGCGTTCGAGCAGTGCCATCCACAGTCGCGAGGCGTCGGCGACCGACATGACGTCGCCTTCGCGGGCCCGGTCACTGACGAGCTCCCAGCCGAGGCGAATGCCCTCGTGGTAGATGCGCAGCATGTATTCGAGGCGGAAGCCTGCCCGTGCCCACTGCGCTGCGCTGCTGCGCAGATCTGCGAGATCGGCATCCGACGGCAGCTCGCCGGAGTCGAGCAGGTGGATCGCGATGCGCAGGCACCGCACGGTGACCTCGGTGACGTCGCCGCGCAACGACTCTCCCGGGCGCAACGAGCACGGTGCGACGTTGTCGGCGAAGTGTGCGACCAGCTTGCGCGCCACCGCAGGCAGGTCGCGAAGCGGGACCGACGCGGGCTTGCCGTCGACCATGAAGGCCGGGCTCGCGCCGCTGGAGCGTTCCGAACGAAGCGCTTGCTCGGTGTCGCGAACCTGATCCGTCAAAGACATACCTCGAACCCCCATCGAAGTGAGTAGACCTACTTACTCTGCAGTAGACAATCCGCCCTGGAGTGTGGCACACGCAACCCTCGAACCGACTGTTTGTCGAGTTTCCGTCGACACCGGGACTCCGCCGGAGAATGTTCCGTCAGCATCACTACTGCAACAGTTTCTTCTGTACCTTTCCCATCGCGTTGCGTGGCAAGGAATCGACCACTCGCACCTCGCGCGGGCGCTTGTGGGTCGAAAGCTGCTGAGCAACAAGCGTGATCAACTCTTCCTCGACCACTTCCGGACCATCGACGTGAGGAACCACGAACGCGACGATACGTTGGCCGAGATCATCGTCTTCCAAGCCCGCAACCGCAACCTCCCTTACCGCTGGGTGTCCGAGCAGCACGGTCTCGATCTCTCCGGCGCCCACCCGAAACCCACCGGACTTGATCAGATCGGTCGATTCCCGGCCGACGATCCGGTGGAAACCGCCGGCGTCGATCACCGCGACATCACCGGTGACGAACCACCCGTCCTCGGTCCACGAGGCGGCCGTCGCCTCGGGACGACCCAGATAGCCGTCGAACAACATCGGCCCGCGCACCTGAAGCACACCGATGCTCTCCCCGTCGTGGGGCACATCGGCGCCGTGTTCGTCGCGCAGCCGCGTCTGCACCCCTGCAACCGGTGTCCCGACCCAGCCGGGGCGACGCTCCCCGTCGGCACGTGTACTCACGGTGAGCATCGTTTCGCTCATGCCGTACCGCTCGATCGGGGCGTGCCCGGTGAGCTCGCGTAACTTCTCGAACACCGGCACCGGGAGCGGGGCGCTACCCGAGACGAGCAGGCGCGCGCTACCGAGAGCGCGCGCGGACTCTTCGTCCTCGGCCACCCGCGACCACACCGTGGGCACACCGAAATAGAGGGTGCCCGCAGCCTCCGCGTAGGCCTGCGGTGTCGGCCTACCCGTGTGGATGAGCCTGCTACCCACCCGAAGTGGACCGAGGACACCGAGGATCAGTCCGTGCACGTGGAACAGCGGCAGTCCGTGCACAAGCGTGTCGCGCTCCGTCCAGTCCCACGCCCGTACGATCGCGTCGAGGCCGGCCGCAATCGCCTGGCGGCTGAGCAACACCCCCTTGGGCGAGCCCGTGGTGCCGGACGTGTAGAGCACGAACGCGACCTTCGCCGTGCTCGGTTCGGGCACGTGATGCCAGTCGCGCGCGTGCAGTCGCACCGGCAGCACCGGAAGTTCCGGCACCTGCACACCCGCGCCGGCACCGCCCGTCTCGGGAGCGGACCCGAGCCACGCCTGCGCACCCGAATCCTTCAGAATGTGGGCGAGCTCCGCCGGACCCGAGTCCGGCGGCACCGGCACCACGGTGACGCCCGCGAGCAGGCAGCCGACGACCGCCACGACCGTCGTCGCGGTGGGGGTCGCGAGCACCGCGACCCGCTCGGCTCGCGACACACGGGCGGCCACCGCAGTCGCCGCACCGAGAATGTCGCTGCGCGACAAGGTGTGGCCGTCGATCCGGACGGCATCGGGGACATCATCACCGCGGGCGACGGCAAGCGGGTTCAACGAACGCAGTAGTGCAGACACCCCTGTCACGATACTTTGACGATCTTCGATCGCACGTATCGCTTGTGCACGTTCAGGAACGGAGATGCCCGTGCGCTCCGGGGTCGGACGCGGTGATCTGCCGCGCCGGCGGAAGCACGATTCCGAGTACTGCCCCAAGCAGCATGCCGATCAGGACCGCGACACCGTGGGCGTCGTCGAAGAGAACCAGCAGCACCCCGGCGACGAACGTGCCCGCCGATGCCAGGAGCAAGGTGTGCCGGGCCGCCACCACCGGCCACAGGCCCGCGAGCGACGCTGCCATCACGAACGTCGCTCCTGACACTCCCGACCCCACCGATGGTGAGACGAACGAGGTGAACAGGCCCCACAACAGCTGGCCGACCACACACAACGCGACCGCGCGCTGCCACCCCCAGACTCGCACCACCGCGATCGCGACGATCGCGAACATCACCAGATTGCCCACAGTTCCGGCAACACCGTCTTGAGTCAGCGCAGACGTGAAGACCCGCCACCATTCACCATCGCGAGTGCGGATCGGATCCCGACGGAACACCAGGATCATCGAGGGTTCGATCAATCGGATCACCGACGGCACGGCGACCAGCACCCACAACGCGATTGCAGCGACCGGAGGCGGCCACCACCAGCCCTTCGCGGCGTGCCTGCCGTGACGCGGGGCCGCCATCAGGGCGGTCAGAGCCACCACGACGACGTAGAGCACCCACGAACGGGGGTCGTCGCCTGAGGTACTCACGGGCGCCAATCTACCGGCGAGGGGGTCCGCTCAGTCGCGGCTCAGGAGTGAATGCAGAAAGAATCGCAGGTTGGAGGGGCGCTCGGCGAGGCGTCGCATGAGATACCCGTACCACTGCGATCCGTACGGTACGTAGACCCTCACCCGCCGGCCTGCACCGGCCAAGCGGACTTGTTCGCCGTCGCGAATTCCGAACAACATCTGGTGCTCGAAGTCGCCTCGACCACGTCCTGCCACTGCGGCAAGCGGATCGACCGCCGTCACCAAGGCGGGATCGTGCGAGGCGACCATCGGGTACCCGTCTCCCGCCATCAGGATCTGCAGGCACCGTAGATACGACGCATCGACTTCGCCGCGGTCCCGGTACGCCACCGACTCGGGCTCGTCGTAGGCGCCTTTGCACAACCGCACCCGCGACCGCGGCCCCGACAGTTCTCGGCAATCGCCCTCGGTGCGGCGCAGATACGCCTGTACGACCGCCCCCACATCGGGGAAATCGACGCGCAGCTCGCGGACGATCGCGAGCGTGTCGCCGGTGACGGTGTGGTCTTCGGCGTCGATGCTCACCCACGCACCCACGTTCTGTGCGGCGGCGCAGATCTCCCGGGCGTGATCGAGCGCGATCTTGCTACCGTCCGGCCCGAGCAACAGCCCGAGAGCCGTGAGCTTGACCGACACTTCCACCGCGGGCGCACCCGTGAACGTCTCGGGCGTGAGTTCTTCGAGCTTTCCGAGATCGGTGAGCAGGCCACGGTATTCTTCGACGATCACGCGGGCCTGCCCGACGTCGAGGGTGTTCTCACCGAGATGGTCGATACTCACGCCCCGGCCCGAACCCAACAGCTGCGTGGCAACGGTCACCGCGTCCGCGCGAGTGTTGCCGGCAACGAACCGGTCGACGATGCGTCGAGTGGGTGGTGCCGCGGTCACCACGCGGCGCACCGCGTTCGATTTCGCGGCCGTGAGGATGACCGGACGCAGTGGGTTCGACAGCGCGTCGCCCAGGCTGGTCATCGTCCCGTCCCCGGGTCGGGCTCCATGTGCGGGTAGCGGTGGCCGGTGGGCGGGACGAACGTCTCCTTGAGTGCCCGCGGCGACACCCAGCGCAGCAGGTTCAGCGCTGAGCCCGCCTTGTCGTCGGTGCCCGAGAGACGACCACCTCCGAACGGCTGCTGCCCGACGACCGCGCCGGTGGGCTTGTCGTTGACGTAGAAATTGCCCGCCGTGAACCTCAATGCGGCGGCGGCATGCTCGATAGCGGCGCGATCCTCCGCTATCACCGCCCCGGTCAGTGCATACGGGGTTGCCGTGTCGATCATCTCGAGCACGTTCTCCCACGCACCGGCCACGCTGTCGTCGTAGACGTACACGGCGAGAATCGGACCGAAGTATTCGGTGGTGAGAGCTTCGTCGCCGGGATCGTCGACGAGCAACACCGTGGGCCGTACGAACCACCCGACCCACTGGTCGTACCCGCCACCGACGGCGAATTCCACGGAGGTGCGGTCGCGAGCGCGCTCGAGGGCACCGACGACCCTCTCGTATGCACGGCGATCGATCAACGCGCCACCGAAATTGGACAGATCGGTCACGTCGCCGTAGCTGAGCGCATCGACCTCCGCGAGGAAATCCTCCCGCATCCGCGACCACACCGAGCGCGGCACGAACGCGCGCGACGCCGCGGAGCACTTCTGGCCCTGGTACTCGAACGCGCCGCGGATCAGCGCGGTGGCCAGCACAGCGGGATCAGCAGAAGGATGCGCGACGACGAAGTCCTTCCCGCCGGTCTCCCCCACGATCCGCGGATAGGTCCGATAGGCGTCGAGGTTGCCGCCGATCTCCTTCCACAGGTGCCGGAACGTCGCGACCGATCCGGTGAAATGAAGACCTGCGAAACGAGGGTCGCTCAGGACCACGTCGGACACGGCTCTGCCGTCGCCGGTGAGCAGATTGATCACGCCTGGCGGCAAACCTGCCGCCTCGAGCACGCGCATCGTCCAGTGGGCCGCGAGGGACTGGGTCTCCGAGGGCTTCCAGATGACGGTATTGCCCATGAGAGCGGGCGCGGTCGGCAGGTTTCCGGCGATCGCAGTGAAGTTGAAGGGCGTCACCGCGTACACGAACCCCTCGAGCGGACGGTGATCCATGCGGTTCCACACTCCGGGCGAGGACATCGGTTGTTCGGCCAGGAGACCTCGTGCGAAATGCACATTGAACCGCCAGAAGTCCACGAGTTCGCACGGCGCGTCGATCTCGGCCTGCTGCACCGACTTCGACTGACCGAGCATCGTGGCGGCCGCGATGGTCTCGCGCCACGGCCCCGACATCAGGTCGGCGGCCCGCAGCAGGATCGCAGCGCGCGCATCGAACGGCATGTCGCGCCACGCAGGCGCAGCGGCAGTGGCGGCGTCGACCGCTGCCGCCGCATCCGCTGCTGTGGCATTGCGGAGGGTTCCGAGCACGGCCGCGTGGTTGTGCGGTTGCAGGATATCGACGCGATCGCCCTCGCCGTGGAGGTGAACTCCTCCGATCACATGGCTGACATCGACCGGCTCTGCGGTGAGTTCCGCGAGTTTGCCGAGCAGGCGCGTTCGCTCGGGACTGCCCTGGGCATATCCGTGAACCGGCTCGTTCCTCGGCTCAGGAACAACTGTGACGGCGTCCATGGTGCCTCCTGGGCCCAGGGTAGCGCCGGGTGAACGATCGAGCGGGAGGTTCCGATCGATCAGGCCAGTCGCTGTGCCGCAGCCTCGATCCGCTCGTCGGTGGCCGTCAACGCGATCCGCACGTGCTGCACACCACCCGGACCGTAGAACTCGCCGGGTGCAACGAGAATGCCGCGTTCGGCGAACCAGTCGACAGTGGTGCGACACGCTTCATCGCGGGTGGCCCACAGGTACAGACCCGCCTCGGAGTGGTCGACGGTGAAACCGGCGCCGCGCACGGCCGCGAGCAGCGTCTCGCGACGCACCCGGTACCGCTCACGCTGAATGTTCTCGTGCTCGTCATCGTTCAGTGCCGCAGTCATCGCGGCCTGGATCGGCAGCGGCACCATCATGCCGGAGTGCTTGCGCACCTCGAGCAGATCGGCCACGAGTACGGGGTCGCCGGTGACGAATCCCGCGCGGTAACTCGCGAGGTTCGACGTCTTCGACAGCGAATGCACCGCAAGCAGATTGGTGTGGTCACCGTCGCTCACGCTCGGATGCAGGATCGACAGTGCCTCGCCCTCCCACGTGAGTCCGAGATAGCACTCGTCCGACACGACGATCGCGTTCCGGCTGCGCGCCCAGTCGACGACCTTGCGCAGGTGGTCGAGACCGAGCACCTTGCCGGTCGGGTTCGACGGCGAATTCACGAACACCAGGGACGCGCCCTCCGGTCCGAGCCGGGTGAGTCCGTCGGCTCGGATCAACCGTGCGCCCGCGAGCAGCCCGCCGACCTCGTAGGTCGGGTATGCGAGCTCAGGGATGACGACGAGATCGGCGGCGCCGACACCCAGCAGGGTCGGCAGCCACGCGATCATCTCCTTGGTGCCGATGGCAGGCAGAACCGATGCCTCGTCGATACCGGTGATCCCGTAGCGACGCGCGAGCGCACCCACCGCGGCCTGCCTCAGTTCGGGCGTTCCGTGGGTCGTGGGGTAGCCCGGTTCTTTCGCAATCGAGACGAGCGCTTCCCGGATCACCGGGGCGACCGGATCGACAGGCGTCCCCACCGAGAGGTTGACGATGCCGTCCGGGTGCGCGGCAGCCTTCGCCTTCGCGTCGGTCAGTGAATCCCAGGGAAAATCCGGAAGGCTCTGCGCGACCGACCGGCGTGTGCGTGTCGCCACAGGTGCCTAGTCCTCACCCATGGGAGGCAGGTTCTTGACGAACGGCGTGTCGTAGTCGACCTTGCCGAGCTTCGCTGCGCCGCCCGGCGATCCGAGATCCTTGAAGAAGTCGATGTTGGTCTGCACGTACTCGGACCACTCGTCCGGCACGTCGTCTTCGTAGAAGATCGCCTCGACGGGGCACACGGGCTCGCAAGCACCACAGTCCACACATTCGTCCGGGTGGATGTACAGCATGCGACCACCCTCGTAGATGCAGTCGACCGGGCACTCTTCGATGCATGCCTTGTCCAACACGTCCACGCACGGCTCCGCAATCGTGTACGTCACTGCTGTTCTCCCTGCCTCTCTTCGATGCCCGCCGACCCGGTACGGTCCCAGCGCATCGGCGCACTGGCGCCCACAACCGAACAGTATCCACCGTCGCCGGTGGCACCCTCCCCCTTAGGGTGCCCTGACCTGACCGGGGACCACGAGTCGGGCCTATCGGACAGTGACGCCGATCTCACGACGGGCGTACGCGGTGGTGCGTTCCCGGGCGGGACGACCGATGCCCTCGGCGATCGCCACCAGCTCGGCAACGGACTTCTCCGAGCCGTGCTGCGACCCCGCCATCCGGGAGATCGTCTCCTCCATCAACGTGCCACCGAGATCGTTGGCCCCGCCCTCGAGCATCGCCTGTGTCCCCGCCACGCCGAGCTTGACCCAGCTGGTCTGGATGTTCGCGATCCGCCCGTGCAGCATGATGCGGGCCAGCGCGTGCGCCGCGCGGTTGTCTCGCATCGTGGGCCCCGGACGGGACGCACCCGCCAGATAGAGCGGCGACGACTGATGCACGAACGGCAGCAACACGAACTCGGTGAAGCCACCCGTCCGGTCCTGGATTCCGCGCAGCACGTTCAGGTGCCCCACCCAATGGTGCGGCTGGTCGACGTGCCCGTACATCATCGTCGAACTGGACCGTAGCCCCACCTCGTGGGCGGTGGTGACCACTTCGATCCACTCCGCGGTGGGCAGCTTGCCCTTCGTGAGCACCCAGCGCACCTCGTCGTCGAGGATCTCCGCGGCCGTGCCCGGGATGGTGTCGAGGCCGGCTTCGCGCAGCTCGGTCAACCATTCACGGATGGAGGTACCGCTGCGCGCGACACCGTTGACGATCTCCATGGGCGAGAACGCGTGCACGTGCATCGACGGCACCCGTGCCTTGACCGCGCGCACCAGATCGGCATAACCGGTGACGGGTAGTTCGGGGTCGATACCGCCTTGCATGCACACCTCGGTGGCGCCTGCGACGTGCGCTTCCCACGCCCGGTCGGCGACTTCCTCGGCAGAGAGCGTGAAGGCATCGGCGTCGCCCTTGCGCTGCGCGAACGCACAGAAGCGACAGCCCGTGTAACAAATGTTGGTGAAATTGATGTTCCTGTTGACGACATAGGTGACGTCGTCGCCGACCGTGTCGCGACGCAGCTGATCTGCCAGCGCGACCATTGCCTCCAGGCCCGCACCGTCGGCATTCGCGAGCGCGGTGTACTCAGCATCCGAGCACCCTCCCGGATTGCGCTCCGCAGAACGCAACGCCGACAGTACGTCGCGCTCGAGGCGAACCGGGGCGGACTCACCCAGTGCCAGCACCTGCTCGCGCACAGTGTCCCAATCACCGAAAGCACTGCCCAGGTCGGAGCGGTGATCGGTGTTGCGCCCGGTCACGTCGATCTCGGAGTTGAGGTCGATACGCCCCGACGACTCCCAGTCCACGTCGGGCTCCTGCCACGGCAGACCCGACGGGATGACCTGCTGCGCGAGACCGGTCTCCGGGTCGGACAGCGCGCGCACGTGGGCGGTGATCCTCGGATCGATCCACGGCTGACCCGCCAGCACGTACTGCGGCTGCGCTGCGATCCGCTCGGTGAGCCGGAAGCCCGCCTCGGCACTCAGCCGGGCAAGCGTGTCGAGGTTCGGCCACGGCCGCTCCGGATTGACGTGATCCGGGGTCAGCGGCGAGACTCCACCCCAGTCGTCGACCCCCGCCCCGAGCAACGCGCGGCACTCGTCGAGCGACACCAAGTTGGGCGGAGCCTGGATTCGCATACCCGGGCCGAGGATCAGACGGGTGACCGCGATCGCGGCCAGGAATTCGTCGAGCGCGGCATCGTCGACATCACGCATCGCCGTGTCGTCCTTGGCCCGGAAGTTCTGCACGATGACTTCTTGGATGTGACCGAACGCCTTGTGCGTCTTGCGGATCGCCAGGATCGACTCGGCACGCTCGACGAACGACTCGCCGATTCCGACGAGGATGCCCGTGGTGAACGGCACCGACAAGCGGCCCGCATCGGTGAGCACCCGCAGCCGCACGGACGGTTCCTTGTCGGGACTGCCGTAATGGCACTGGCCCTTCTCGGTGAACAACCGCTCCGAGGTCGTCTCGAGCATCATGCCCATCGACGGCGCCACCGGCTTGAGTCGCGAGATCTCGGCCCAGCTCATCACGCCCGGGTTCAAGTGCGGCAGCAATCCGGTCTCCTCGAGCACCCGGATCGACATCGCACGCACATAGTCGAGCGTCGAATCGTACCCGCGTTCGTCGAGCCACTGCCGTGCCTCTGGCCACCGGTCCTCGGGCCGGTCACCGAGAGTGAACAGCGCCTCCTTGCAGCCGAGCTCGGCGCCCTGCCGTGCGATTTCGAGGATCTCGTCGGGCTCGAGGTACATCCCCCGGCCTTCGGCCCGAAGCTTGCCCGGGACCGTGACGAACGTGCAGTAGTGGCAACGGTCGCGGCACAGCCGGGTGATCGGGACGAACACCTTTCGCGAGTAGGTGACCGTACCCGGCCGCTCCTGCTCGAGCAGACCCGCATCGCGTACGCGAGCCGCCGACGCACACAGATCATCGAGGTCGGCGCCGCGCGCTTGCAGCAGCACTGCGGCTTCGTCGACGTTGAGACTCACCCCGTCGCGGGCGCGACGCAGCACTCGGCGCATCGCAGACGGGGACGGCCGGGGAGCGGCACCGGGGCGCAGCGACGGCGACGGAAGCATCGCGGAGTGCTGGGTGTCGTCAGCGGAATCGGTCATGGGCCGATCATGCGCCCCCGCCGTGTCGCATGCCACTTCGGGGTGCACCCGGCTGTCACTCGTGGGGATAGTCGTCGTCCACGGCCACCTCGCGATTCTGCTCGACCGCGTCGGCGGGATCGACCTCGAGTGGCAGGTCTGTCGGGAACGTATCGCGAGGCTCGTCGTAGGCCGGCGTCGACTGTTCGACCCGATCGCCTTCGGAATCTTCCGCCGAAAGGCTGCTGAACCCGAGAACATCGGAAGTGTCGGTCATGTCCGCTTCGCTCATGTCGATCCTCCTCGTGCCTGAAACGCCCGGCGGTGTGGGAATACTCGGGGCTGCCCCGATCGGGTGTCCAACCAAGCCTAACGTGGAACCCTGAACCGAGTCGGGAGTGTGAATGTGGAGAGCAGCACCGGGACGGTGATAGCCGAACCCGCATGGAGGCCGAGTCCGAAGGCTCGGGCGTTGTGGGCGATCAACGCTGCGTTGATGTGGGTACCGATCGTCATTGCGCAGGTCGTGTGGGGTGTGCTCGACTCCGGCCGGGCCGGGTGGCACATCGCCGCGGCCGTCGCGACCGTCGTCGTCGCGGGCCTTCACATCTCGGTGGTGCCGCTGTGGCGGTACCGGGTGCACCGATGGGAGATCAGCGACGCTGCCGTCCACACCCGCTCGGGGTGGTTCACGCAGGAACGCCGCATCGCGCCGATCTCCCGGATCCAGACCGTCGACACCGAACGCGGCCCGATCGACCGGTGGCTCGGGCTCGCGACCGTGACCGTCACCACCGCGTCGTCCGCCGGCGCCGTGGAAATCACCGCGCTCGACACGGCAGTGGCCGACGAGACGGTCGCACGACTCACCGCGATCGCGGGTGGCGACGGAGCCGATGCGACGTGACCTTCGAACCCGGAACTCCCCCACCCGACACGACTCATCCGGCAGGCGCCGTCGACGACGACATCGTCGGCTGGCAGCGACTCGACCGCCGGATGCTGCTGATCCATCCGGTCGAGGAGATCCTGAAGCTGTTCCCCGTCCTGATCGGTTCGGTGTTGCTGGGCAGCAGCAGCGGCAACCCGTACTGGGGACTCGGTGTCGCGGGGCTGCTGGTCCTTGTCGGACTGGCTCGCTGGTTCACCACGAGCTATCGGATCGGGCCCGTGCACGTCGAGCTGCGCCGCGGTCTGCTCCGACGCCGCGAGCTCTCGGTCCCGCGGAGCCGTATCCGGTCGGTCGACGTCGATCGGCGGGTACTGCATCGACTGCTCGGCCTCGCAGTGGTGAAGATCGGCACCGGACAATCGGGCGGCAGCGCCACCGATCACAACAGGTTCGAGCTCAACGGCATCGCCATCGAGGACGTTCCCGCTCTGCGAACCGGACTCCTCGAAGGCGGCCTCGATGCCGCAGCACCGGAAGGCATGGCCGTGCGCGCCTCGGTGGATTCCGTGCGCGCCCCGATGGGCACTGCACCGAGCGAACGCGAACTGGCCCGATTCCGATCCGGGTGGGTGCGGTACGCGCCGTTCTCGGCCACCGGCCTGATCGGTATCGCCGCCGTGGTCGGGCTGGCGTTCCAATACGGGATCGGTGAACAACTCACCGAATCGGACACCGTCGCGCGCGGGGTCGATGCGCTCGCGGCAGCCGGCATTGCGGTCGTCGTCGGCGTCGCAGTGGTCGTGATGCTCGTCGTCGCGAGCATCGCCGCGTGCATCCGGTACCTACTGCTGTACGGGAACCTACTGGTCACCGACGACGGACGGATGCTGCGGGTCGGGCGAGGCCTGCTGCGGGTGCGGCACACGACGCTCGACCGCGCGCGCCTTCGCGGCGTCGACGTCCACGAGCCCGTTGCACTGAGACTCGTGGGAGCTGCACGACTCGACGCGATCATGACCGGTGTATCGGCCGAACGCGGCGAGTCGTCGCTCGTGCTGCCGTCGGCGCCCGACGGTGAGGTGCGCCGGGTCGCAGGCGCAGTGCTCACCACCGACTCACCGTTGACGGTGCCTCTGGTCCCCCACGGCGCTGCAGCACGCCGCCGCCGATTCACCAGGGCGATCGTGCCGGTGGTGTGCCTGGTCGCGGCGGGTATTGCAGTCACCACGATCCTCGACCGGCCGCTGCCGTTGCCCGCAACCACAGCGGGAACGGTGGTGCTCGTCGTTGCCGCGGCAGCACTCGGGTGGGATCGCTATCGGGGGCTCGGACATGCCTCGCCGGCCGGGTACCTCGTCACCCGCTCGGGTTCCCTCGATCGCCATCGGGTCTGCCTCGAGTCGGACGGGATCATCGGATGGACCGTGCGGCAGACGTTCTTCCAGCGGCGGGCGGGAGTGGCGACGGTGATCGCTGCGACTCCTGCGGGCGCGGGCCACTACGAGGTCGTGGACGTCCCCGAGAGCGACGCATGGGCGTTGATCGAATCCGTGACACCCGGCGCGGGCGATATCTGGACACGCGGAGGTCAGTCCTCGTGATCGATCCTTGGCGCAGACCCGGAGCAAGCACCCTCGCGGTGATGGACGAGTTGCTCGTGGACTGCCGCGCGTGCCCGAGGCTGGTCGAGTGGCGTGAACGCGTCGCACGGGAGAAACGGGCCGCTTTCCGCGACGAGGAGTACTGGGGCAGGCCGGTCCCCGGTTTCGGCCCCGCCGATGCGGCGCTGCTCATCGTGGGATTGGCGCCCGCCGCGCACGGCGCGAACCGGACGGGACGGATGTTCACCGGCGATCGCTCCGGAGACTTCCTCTACGCCGCCATGTACGAAGCCGGACTCGCGTCGCAACCGATCGCGACCCACATCGGTGACGGACTCGAACTGTTCGGCACGCGGATCACCTCACCGGTGCACTGCGCGCCCCCCGCCAACAAGCCGACCGTGACCGAGCGGGACACGTGCCGGGGCTGGCTCGAGCAGGAACTCGCGTTGCTCTCGCCGACGCTGCGGGCCGTCGTGGTGCTCGGTGGTTTCGGATGGCAAGCGTTGCTCCCGGTGCTTACCGCGGCGGGATGGGTCGTGCCGTCGCCGCGTCCGAAGTTCGGGCACGGCGCAAGTGTCACCCTCGCCCCGGCGACCGAGGGAAAGGCCCCGCTGCACCTGTTCGGGTGCTATCACGTGAGTCAGCAGAACACCTTCACCGGCCGTCTCACCCAGGAGATGACCGCGGCTGTGCTCAGATCTGCTGCGCAGGCGGCCGGGCTGTCCTGATGATCGCTTTGATCCGCGCCGAGAAGAGGTAACCGCCTGCGGGCAGGAGCGCCGCGACGGGAAGCATCAGGATCCGCCAGTCCGCCATGGCGAGTTGATCGCCACCCGGTCCGACGGCCAGGCACACGGCGAATCCGAGCAACCAGGCCGCGAGCGGCAGCATCGCGGTTCGCAGCGCCCCGGTTTCGCTGTACACGGCCATCACCAGCAGCAGATTGATCACGGCTGCGAGCAGAATCGTGATCGGAAACGGAACCGGGCCGATGTAGAGGCCGAGGAACAGCACCGACAGGATCGCGCAGAGGACACCGTCGAAGACGAGCAACGCAACGATGCCTCTGCGCGGCTCCGGCGGTAGCGCGGGTACGTCCGGCAGTTCGGTTGCAGGGTCGACGGTCATCGTTCCATAGTGCGCGACGGCGCGTCGGCCGAGCTACCCGGGGTCGGGGGCAGGTCACGGTACAGGCGGGTAACCGAGCATTGTCAGCAGGTGCGATTGCATGTCGACGAACCCGTAGAGCGCATCGAAATAGCCGGCGCGAATCTCGTCGGCGTGCGGCCGCAACGAGTCGACGAACGCGATGATCTGATTCTGAACGGACCAGTTGTACATCGCCGCCCCTCCCTCCATCGGTGACGGCGGTCACATTATCCGATGCCGGAGAAGAGGTCACGCTCCCGCCCGGAATCGTCCCGTTCGCCCGGTTCTCCGCGCACCAAGCGGAAATGCTCCTCGCGGAGGATCGGTTGGGCGACCAAGTTCGACAGTGTGAACTGCGCTCCTCCCGGTGCCACGGTGACCTGGGTCGCGTGGGCTGCCATCGCGGCACGTTTCGCGTCGAGCACTTCGCGGACGTCGACGACGGCGCTGACCTGATCGTCGGGCACGCTCGGGAGCTCGCCCGGCTCGGGCACGCGCCAACCCTCGGGGAGCTCGCCGATCTCGGCGATGCCCGCTTCGAGCGCCGTCCTCTCGGTGACCGTCCAGTACACCTTCGCCGGTGTCCACGGCGCACCCGCACCGGGGTAGTCCTCCGTTCCGGCGAGCTCGACGGCGGCGGTGACGCGTTCGTGCACTGCGATGTGGTCCGGGTGCCCGTACCCACCGACCGGGTCGTAGGTGACGACGACGTGAGGCCGAGTGCGCCGGATGACGGCAACGAGCTCCCCCACGGCTTCATCGGGATCGGCGTTGACCCACGCGCGGGGATTCGACGCTGCCGGAGTGCCTGCCATCCCGGAGTCTCGCCAATGGCCGGCCCCACCCAGGAAGCAGGGCGCGGCGACCCCGAGGGCATTCAGGGCCCGGGTCAGTTCCAGCACGCGGTAACCACCCAGTTGGTCTGCCCGGTCGGCAGTCAGCTGCGCCCACTCGTCGCCGATGACTTCGCCTTCTTCGCCGAGGGTGCAGGTCACCACGGTGACCTCGGCTCCTTCGTCGACGTACCGGGCAACAGTGCCGCCCGTGGTGAGGGTTTCGTCGTCCGGATGTGCGTGGACGAGCAGCAGTCTGCGCGGTTCGTCAGCGGTCACGGTGTGTTCCTCCCCCAGAATCGAGCGTCGCCGACGATGCCTGCCTGCACCGGGCCTGACAGGGCCACTCCGTCCACGCCGGGGCCGGCGGCAGCGACGGACCTGCCCTGGATGATCGGAAGGTTCACTGCGAGATCCCACAGGCTCGGCTCCACTGCAGCCAGTGTTGCAGGGACGTCGCCCACCCCGTGCAGGGCATCGACGAGCTGGGCCTGCACTGTGGGATCACAAGCACCGGAAAGGTTGCTCGGTGCTTCGAGCTGGGCCGCGGCCGCATCCTCTTCGTCATCCGTCGAGTTGGCGTCGCCGGACCCGTCGTTCCCAGCGTCCGAGTCGGGGGCATCGGCTGCCGTAGTGGTCGCGGGGCCACTCGTCGACGTGGGCACCGCCTCCGTTGTCTCCGACATATCTGCGGTCTCCGAGGCTGCGGGAGCCGGGAGCGCGGGGAGGCACCCGAAGCGGGAGATCGCCGCCGTTGCGGGGTCGGACCCCGCCTCCATCCAGCCGACGATCGCGTGCACCTCCCCGGTGACGAGGGCGTCTCCGTAGAGTTCGTCCGGCGGTAGTTCACTCACCGAGGCCGCAATTCCTGCGCCGGACAACACATCCGCCACCGTCCGCGCGACAGTACGCGCTGTTTCGGACCCTTCGGCGACACCCAGCACGAGCACGAGCGGCGCCCCGTCCCGGACGAGCGCGCCGTCCGCGATCGGCTCTGCACGTCCCGAGGGCGCCCGCTCCGGCGAATCCGCTTCCGGGGAAGCCCCTTCCGCCGCGGTGGTCTCCGGCGTCGTCGTTTCGGCCGAGGACGCCGGATCCTCGGCCGGCTCGGGGGCGGGCACAGCGGGGAGGTTGGGCAGGTAGCCGGCGTCCGCGAACAGGGCGAGCACGTCCTCACGACTCGGTCGCGGCGGCATCGTCGGCGCGTAGCCGGGATCGGACGGAGCGAGGATCTGTGCCCGGTCGGGGACGACCTCGGCAGCGGAACCCGCTGCGACGAGGGCAAGCATCTCCGGGTCGAGAAGACCGAGCACAGCGCGGCGTACCCGCGGGTCGGCGAGAACGGCAGTGCGGGTGTTGAGCGTCAATTCGAGCGTGCGGGGCTCGAGCTGCACGTGCGTTCGCAGGCCGGATACCGCACCGAGCTGGGCGAGCAATGCCGATCCGCCCGAGACCTGCGCGATCTGAGTGTCGCCGGTGCGCATGGATTCGGTGAGCTGGGCGTCGCTGCCACCGCGTCGCATGAGGATCTCGTCCGGGAGCGCGGGCTCGCCCCAGAACCGGTCGTTACGCTCGAGCAGCACCTCGCCGCGACCACGGTCGACGGATTCCACCTTGAACGGCCCACCCGACACCGGGATCGTTTCCGACAGGCCGGTGTCGAAACCACCCGGGGTGTCCTTGACGAGATGTGCGGGCAGCATGTCGGCGAACAACTCTCGCCACGCGGGGTACGGCTCACGCAGTGTGACAGTGACCGTCTTACCCCCGCCCGAGGACTGGACATCGTCGATCAACCGGTAACCGGCGGCGTCGACCACTCCCGGCTGCGTGATCATCTGCTGCCAAAGATAATGGAAGTCCTCCGCCGCGATGGGTGCGCTGTCGGACCACTGGGCATCGGTCCGAACCTCGTACTCGATGGTGAACGGTGTCTGCGAGACCACCTCCGCCGACACCAGCACCGAGTCGTCGAGCACCCATTCGGTGACACCGGGCTCCTCCACGCTCGGCACGGGACGGAAGGCGCTGGGCAGGACCAGTTGCGCGATCGCGTCACCGACCGGTGACTGATCTGCCAGCAGATGAGGGTTGAAACCGGTCTCCACGCCGTCGATCGCGACGACCACGGTGTTGCGCTTCTGGGCAGGTGCGGGCGCTGCCGTCGGCTCCGTCTGTTCGATCGGCGGAGGCGGATCTGCGGTACACGCCGCCGACGTCAGTACGACTGTCGCGACGGCCACCGGAACGACCCATCGCCGATACCAGGTGCGCGAACGCAACACTCGGGCTTCCTCTCGTCGACTTGTGTCCACCGGGTATGTCGCGGCCCCGGGAGCCAGGGCTACCGGGGCCGCTTCACACTATTTCTACTTGTTGCGGGCCTTCTCACGCGAACGTGCGCGCGCTCGATCGGTGCTCGACAGATGCACCTTCCGCACGCGAATCACCTCGGGCGTCACCTCGACGCATTCGTCGACCGCACAGAATTCGAGCGCAGCTTCGAGGGTGAGTTCGATCGGCTTCGAGAGCGTCTCCATGACGTCGGCCGTCGACGAGCGCATGTTGGTGAGCTTCTTCTCGCGCGTGACGTTGATATCGAGGTCCTCGGCGCGGGGGTTGATACCCACGACCATGCCCTCGTAGGTGTCGGCACCGGGGTCGACGAAGAAGGTGCCGCGGTCGGCCAGCTGGATCATCGCGAACGGGGTCACCGACCCTGCGCGGTCGGAGACGAGCGAGCCGGTGTGGCGCGCGCGGATCTCACCGGCCCACGGTGCGTAGCCGTGGAAGATCGCGTTGGAGATACCCGTGCCGCGTGTTTCGGTGAGGAAGTCGGTGCGGAAGCCGATGAGACCTCGGGACGGGATGATGAACTCCATCCGGACCCAACCCGTACCGTGGTTGGTCATCTGCACCATCTTGCCCTTACGGGCAGCGAGCAACTGAGTGATCGAGCCGAGGTACTCCTCCGGGCTGTCGATCGTCAGCTCTTCGTACGGCTCGTGCAGCTTGCCGTCGACGGTCTTGGTGACCACCTGCGGCTTGCCGACCGTGAGCTCGAAGCCTTCACGGCGCATCTGCTCGACCAGGATCGCGAGGGCGAGCTCACCACGACCCTGCACCTCCCACGCATCCGGGCGGCCGATGTCGAGCACCTTGAGCGACACGTTGCCGATGAGCTCGGAATCGAGACGGGTCTTGACCATGCGCGCAGTGAGCTTGTGTCCCTGGACACGACCGACGAGCGGCGATGTGTTGGTGCCGATCACCATGGAGATCGCGGGCTCGTCGACGGTGATGGTGGGCAGCGCGACCTGGTTCTCGATGTCGGCGAGCGTGTCGCCGATCATGATGTCGGGAATACCCGCGACTGCGACGATGTCGCCCGCGACGGCTTCTTCACCGGGCTGACGCTCGACACCGACCGTCTTGAGCAGCTCGGTGATCTTGACGTTCTTCACGCCGTCCGAGTGCATCCATGCAACGGTGTCGCCCTTGCGGAGCTTGCCGTTGTGGACGCGAAGCAGTGCCAGGCGTCCGAGGAACTCGGACGCGTCGAGGTTGGTGACGTGCGCCTGCAGCGGGGCCTCCGGGTTGCCCTTCGGCGCGGGGATGCACTCGAACAGAACCTCGAAGAGTTCATCGAGGTTCTCTGCGTCGGGGACCTGACCGTTCTCGGGCTGCTTGCGGCTGGCCTTACCTTCGCGACCCGAGGCATAGAGCACGGGTAGTTCCAGGGCGAGCTCGGCGGCTTCCGCTGCTTCGTCGTCGAGATCGGACGCGAGATCGAGAAGCAGGGTCTGGCTCTCCTCGACGACCTCTGCGATGCGGGCATCGGGGCGGTCGGTCTTGTTCACCACCAGGATCACCGGCAGCGACGCGGCGAGCGCCTTGCGCAGCACGAAGCGGGTCTGCGGAAGCGGGCCCTCGGAGGAGTCGATGAGCAGGACGACGCCGTCGACCATCGACAGGCCCCGCTCGACCTCGCCGCCGAAGTCGGCGTGGCCGGGGGTGTCGATGACGTTGATCACCGTCACGCTGCCGTCGGGGTGGTGGCGGTGCACCGCGGTGTTCTTGGCGAGAATGGTGATGCCCTTCTCGCGTTCGAGGTCGCCGGAGTCCATGACTCGGTCAACGAGTTCGGCGCGTTCGGCGAACGCACCCGACTGGCGCAGCATTGCGTCGACGAGGGTGGTCTTTCCATGGTCGACGTGCGCCACGATGGCGACGTTTCGAAAATCGGCGGTGCTCACGCGATGGCTCTCCTGGCTGTAGTCCGGCCACACGGCACTGGACCCGGTTGGCACCTCGCCCGTACGGCGCAATTTCGTTCTGGGCCGCGACGCGAATGCGAAACACCCGGCGTGGTCTTCGAGATCAACTCTCCGAAGGTCCATGCGGGCAGTGCGGCCACGAATACCCTACAGCCCGCATGGGTGTGCACGCGGCATCGCGCCCCTATCGGCCCAGCTCAGGGTACCTCGAAGTGACGTTCGACACGTAGGAGAACCGTGCTTCGCGATGCTCAGCCCCTCCAAAGTGACCCTTGGTGTTCAACTGAGGGAACGCTAACCTGACTTTCACGCGCACGGACGGGAGCAGGACGACGATGGGCAAGAAGAAATTCAAGGCGAGCACTGTCGCGAGCCTGAAACCGAAGAAGAAGTGCTGCCGCAAGAAGACCCGCTGCGTCAAATGCCCTGTCGTGATCATGCGCATGAAGAAGGTCCAGGACGAGGGGATGAGCGAGAAGCAGCTGCGCAAACACCTGGAGAAGGTCCGCGCCGCCTGACTCGCACCAACGGGTTCATTGCGCGGGTCATTGCGGGTGCGACCGCGGAGACGACACAATGGGTCATGGCCCAGCTGCTCACCGACGGCGAGATCGACGCCGCACTGTCCGACCTTCCGCATTGGCACCGCGCAGGAGACGCCTTGGTGCGCACGATCGAATCACCGACGTTTCCCGAAGCGATCACCCTGGTCGGCAGGGTCGCCGAAGTCGCGGAGGAAGCAAACCACCATCCCGATATCGATATCCGATGGCGCAAGGTGACCTACTCGCTCAGCACGCACTCCGCAGGCGGAATCACCGAGGCCGATCCGGCTCTGGCTCACAAGATCGATGCGCTGGCCGGCCCGTAGCAGCATCACTGCCGCCCCACCGCGGTGCGACGATCATCCACAGATAGACAACGAGAACGCCGACGACGTTCACCGCTCCGAGCCATGCGAGCGGGGCGGGCCGGTCGATATCCCACATCGAAGCCTGGAAAGTACTCAGCACCCACGGCACGCCGACCAACGTCACCGCCGCCCAGCAGACCGCCACGACCCGCGTGCCGAGACGACCCGCGAGGGGCCCGTAGACGAGCCACAGCAACATCGGCACGACCCACACCCAGTGGTGCACCCATGAGATCGGCGAAATCAGCAGCCCGAACAGCTGAACTATGACGAGTGTGCCGAGCCTGTCGTCAGGGCCGAGGGACCGCCACGCCGCGACCGCGAGGAGCGCACAGACAGCGACGGCGACGATCCACACCGCACCGGTGTCGACATCACGGCCGAGAAGCCGGCTGAGCGCGCCCCGCAGGGACTGGTTCCAGACCGATCCCACCGGCCCGATCCGATCGGCGTCACCGAAGAGGGAGGTGAAGTAGGTGCGAGCCTGCTCACCGAGCAGCACGGCGCTGACGACGATGGTGGCACCGAACGCGACCGCCGAGAAGAATGCCTCGCGCCAACGTCGTCTGGCCAGAAAATACACGCCTGTGATCGCCGGAGTGAGCTTGATCCCGGCCGTCACGCCGACGAGCCCACCGGAGAGCCACCACCGGCTGCTACGGACCGCCACCATCACGGCAAGCACGAGGAAGACGTTGATCTGCCCGTAGTCGAGGGTTGTGCGTACCGGTTCGATCCACACCGCGATCGCCGTCCAGACCAACGCCACCGACGTCCAGTGATCCTCGTGCGCCGCCGGACCGATGAGCAGTTCGAGTGCGATCCTGATGACGCAGAACAGCGCCGCGATGGTCAGCAGCAACCACATGATGCCGAGCAATCCGAATGGCAGATAGTGCAGCGGCAGGAACACGAGAGCCGCGAACGGCGGATAAGTGAACGGCAGCGGGAAATCCGGGGTGTCGCGCGAATAGGTGAAGTCGTAGAGCCCGCCGCTGAGGAGCGCGGCGGAACCGTCGACATAGACATGCAGGTCGACGAGGTTCATGCCGTTGGGAGTCAGCAGACCCCATGCAAGCCTGGCCACCACAGACATCAGCAGAAGCAACACGCACCACAGACGGTACGACCGAGCACGTTCTGGCACTGCGGTGCGCCTCCCGTCGTCGTCGTCCGGGTGCTCCGACCCGGCGTCAGAGGTTACCGGTGCGACGCATCAGAGAGAAAAGCACCAACCTCTCACGTAACAATTTTATCTCTCGTCACACTTTCCACATCAGTATCGAGTTACCGTCGAACACGAACCGCCATACGGAACACCCTGTCGCTACACTCCCCGCAGGTATCGGCCCGCGTCCTCTGCAAACGGGCGCTGCCGCTTGTACCGGACGGGGGGGCTACATAGAGTGTCTCCTCGAGCCGTCAGTATCTGGTTGCCCGTCCAGGACACCGGATACTTCAACGACAAGGATGGGGAACAGTGCTTCGTACTCGAGGAATGCGGAGGGCGCTCACGGTGTGCGCACTCGCCGCCACCGCGGGACTTGCCGTGCCGACGCACGCAGTCGCGCAACCTGCACCGCCTGCGCTACCGGATCTGGCCGAGCTCGTAACGCTCCCCCAGTTCGCTGTGCCGGCCGACCTGTCCATCGAGTCGCTGACACAGTTCCTCCCCCGGGCCGAGGTCGACCTCCAGCAGACGGAAGCGCTCGCGTCTCTCGCTCCCGCGATCGTGGGGGCTGCTGCCGGTCCCTCCGACATCGCGGACGACGGCAAGAACGACATCCTCGCTCAGGCCAAGGAACTGCTCGCGAACTCCGAGCTTCCGGATTCGGTGAAGAGCACCCTCGAAAGGGTCATCACCTTCCTCGACGGCAGTGGCGGCGGCGGGCCCGACCTCCCGGCTCCGGGTGAAGTCGTGATCTCCCAGTTCCTGTACCCGACACTCGGCCAGGACTGCATCGGCGACGGCGCCGACTCGGTCGGCACTGCACTCGCAGTCGCGGGCCCGGCACTGTTGCCGCCTCCGGGACCGGGCGCCGGCCAGGCCGGTTTCGTGTTCACTGCACTCGGCACCGCACCGGCGGCCGCTGAGCAGGCCGAGCCGCTCACCCTGACCTGGATCAACATCTCCAACGGACGCACGGGGGCGCAGCCGTTGACCAACGAGGCCAATGTCAACCCTGACGGCCCGACCACGCTGACCGCGATCGCCGACACCGGACCCGGCCAGGTCGTCGCCGTGATCTCGGGGGGCATCACCACGCAGGAGGAGGGCGCGGACGCGCGCTCGTGCACCTTCCTGCCGACACTGGGGCTCGTCGCAGTTCCCTGACAGGCACATTCAGCACGAGGCCACCGGAGGCGTTCCGGTGGCCTCGTCGCGTATGCAGCCGAATTCCTCGCTCCCTTCTCACCGGCCGCTGCACGTGGTAAACCGAAGCATGGCCCGCATGCCCCACCACCCACGAACACAACGGCACCGGTCGTTGCGCTCGCACCGCTCGATCCTGTCGATCGCCTCGGAGGGATCGATCCTCTCCATCGGGTCCGCCTATTCGATCCTGTCGATCGGCAGCATCGGCTCGATCCTGTCGATCGGATCCGCCGGATCCGCAGTCTCGGCACTGTCGTCGTTGTCGTTCGGAAGCGTGGGCTCGTGCATGTCGGCGCTCTCGCGCTGGTCGCTGATGGCGTGGCGCGGGGTGCATTCGGCGCCGGACGAGCATCCACGCCTCGTGGTCACGGCCGACGAAACCGATCCAGCCGGTCACTGCCAGTCCTGACACGTATGCGGTGGGTCCGCTGGGCTTCCGAACTGTCGGCATGTTAGACAAGTTGCGACATAGTTGTTTTCGCACACATCAAAGTTGAGGCCGCGTTCGAGCGTGGCTCGGACGAGGACCCCATGGCCGTCGACAGCCCGATTCCCACACGGGAGCGGCCCGCACCGCGCGCGATCGTTCCGGTTCTGGCGCTGTGTGGCATCGGCGTGGCGCTCATGCAGACCCTCATCGTTCCTCTTCTGCCGCAGTTGCCGGTGCTGGTCGACGCGACGCCCGAGAACACCTCATGGGCCGTCACCGCGACACTTCTCGCCGGGGCCGTCATCACCCCGATCTCGGGCCGCCTCGGCGACATGTTCGGCAAACGCCGGATGTTGATCGTCAGCCTCGGCATGATGGTCCTCGGCTCCGCCGTGTGTGCTCTGTCGACCACCCTGGTTCCCCTTGTGGTCGGCCGCACCCTCCAGGGCGCAGCCGTCGGCGCGATTCCACTCGGCATCGCGATTCTGCGCGACGAACTTCCCCCCAGGAAGATCCCGGGCGCTATGGCGACGCTCAGCGCCACTCTCGGTGTCGGTGGCGCGATAGGTCTGCCGTTCGCGGCGTTCGTCGCGCAATTGACCAGCTGGCACATGCTGTTCGTGGTCTCCGGGATCATCGGGGTCATCGGCATCGCCGCAGTGCTGTATTTCGTCCCCGAGTCGCCCCAGCGCAATCCGGGCCGCTTCGATTACCTCGGCGCCGTTCTGCTCTCCATCGCGTTGGTGCTGCTACTGCTTCCCGTCAGCAAGGGCAATACGTGGGGGTGGTCGAGCCCGATCACGCTGGGGATGTTCGCCGGTGCGATTGCGGTATTCGTCGGGTGGGGCATGTACGAACTACGGCTGCCACGCCCGCTCGTCGATCTCCGGATCTCCGGGCGACGCCCGGTTCTCATGACGAACTTCGCCTCGATCGCGCTGGGGTTCGCGATGTATTCCAACGTTCTCGCCTTCCCGCAGCTGCTCATGGCGCCCTCCGAAACGGGTTACGGTTTCGGGCAGTCGATGGTGATGGCGGGGCTCGTGCTCGCCCCGAGCGGACTTGTGATGATGGCCCTGTCCCCTGTATCGGCCGGGATCACGCGGCGATTCGGCGCGCGTGCAACGCTCGCGTGCGGGGCAGCCACCGTCGGACTCGGATATCTTGTGGCGTACCTGCTGTACACCGAGGTATGGCACATCCTCGTCGCGGCGATGATCATCGGGGCCGGGGTCGGCCTCGCCTACGCGGCGATGCCCGCTCTGATCATGGCAGCGGTGCCCTTGAGTGAATCCGCCGCAGCCAACAGTCTCAACACTCTGATGAGATCGATCGGTACGTCGACGGCGGCAGCGGTCATCGGAGTCGTGCTCGCCGCCATGACCACCCGGATCGGCGATGCCGTGGTCCCGTCCCTCGACGGATTCCGGATCACGTTCCTGATTGCGGTCGTCGCAGCGATCGTCTCGTTGGCGATCACCGCGCTGATCCCCCGACCGTCCCCGACCGCGCGGCGCGCCGACAACTGAGCCCCGTCACCGAATTCAGAGTTTCGACAGCGACCACTGTCCGTAGTCGGAGGCAAGGATGTTGTTCACGTCGATACCGATACCGTCGATCTCGCCCCCGGACACCTGGTGCAGGTGTGCGGATCCGTGGACGAACCCCTTGGGCGTTCCCCAGTTGTGCTGCCAGTAGAAAGCCCCCAGCCCGACGGCGGACGCCCACCCGATGGTCGGTGAATTCGCGTACACCCCGGTGTTCGAAGGTCCGACCACTTCTTGCCATGCAAGCAGGTACGGGACGATCTGAGTGGTGAACTGCACGAAGGTCGGATTGTCGTCGATCGAGGCGTAGATCGGCCGATCGTCGGGTCCCCCCGCCGCGCGATGCAGTTCGAGGCCACGTCGCGCGTGTGTCAACCCGGCCTCGTAGCCACCGAGCCAGTCGGAGGTTTCCCCTTTGCCGAATTGGTAGCAGGACACCACTTCGAGGCCGCTGTCGACGAGCGCGTCGGCCTCACTTTCGGTGAGAGGCTTTCCCAGCATCCAGTCGGCACCCGGCCGACGATCGGACACGTACCGGATTGCACCGATGTGCCCCGCGGAGCGGATCGAGGACGGCGACGGTACCCCTGCGGAGTAGTCCACGATGGTGCCGAGCACCTCGCGTCCTTGAGCGATCCCGGGCGCCACGAGTGCGGATGCAACCACGGCTCCCGATCCGATCGCCGTATACCGCAGCAGTTCCCGACGGGTGAGTGTCATGCGCGCTCGCTTCACTGGTGGGACAGATACCATCCGGTATTGCACCACAGCACCACCGGACACACCTGTCACATCGCCGAAGGCGCCCGATTTGCCCGGTACTACGAAGGAAATCAGTAACCGGCAAGATCTGCGAAGAACGCGGGCACCAGTGCGACGTCCTCGACGGTCCGCACCGTGGTGCGTACCCCCAGCCGGTGTTCCTTGAGCAGATCGCACAGGCCATCGCCGTCGACCAGATCGATCGGCGGAGCTCCGTGCCGATGGGCCTCAGCCCGGGCATCGTCGGTGAACTCACCGGTGGATACGAGCAACCCCTTCTCACCGCGGCCGACCATCGCAGCGCGGAACTCACGCACGACATCGGCGGCCACCCGCTCGCGACCGCGGACGAAACGGAAGAACACCGAGAAGCTGAGCAGCGACACCCGCAACACACCGGTGCCTTCGACGACGTCGGCGTCGGTACTCTCGTCCGGGTCGAGGGTAATCAGCGTCGTGAACCCGGCCGCACGAAGAACGGCCGTGACCAACCGCTCGAAGCCGTCGTCGGACAGATCCGTGACGGCACCCAGAACCGGTTCGCGCCACAATTCCGGATCCTCGGGGGCTGCGACAAGAGGAACGACCTGAGCACCCGACGAGCTGCGCACCATCCGCTTGCGCCGCTTCTCGGCGGTGTAGGCGATCTGCATGGGCCTGATCTCGGATTCCCGCACCGCACGCCCCCGATCGGTGACGCTCCACACGCCGCGACGGGCGTTGGCCAGCAGCCCCATGCCCTTGAGGTAGGTGCGCGCCCAGGCCACGCGGTATTCGATTTCGGTCCCCGGGCCGTCCCCGTGCAGCACGGCACGCGCTGCCGCCGACAATCCGACACGTTCCGATACTGCGGTGTCGATCTCGTCGATCGCACCGGATCCACCGAGTCCGATGACCGCCTGCAGGGTCGGCCACAGCAAATCGGTATAGGGCGGGAGCGCGCTCTCGTCATCGGCTGCACTTACCGCACCTGCCGTGCTTGCGAGGGGGTTTCCGACAACGTTTCGGCGCTGCACACCTTCCCCAATCGTTGCGGTCTTGCCCAGTACCGCCGGTCGCTCCTACAGGTCGGGAAACACCCTATCGGATCGGCGGTGCCCGTTTTCGGCGCGGGCACCTGACGTGCGCCCTACGATGAAATCCGTGCTCCCCACGAGGTCTGCGGGCCGGCCGTGAATCGCCCCGCACCAGTCGATATGGCCCGTAACCCCTACCTGAGTGGGGTGTTCGCCCCGCAACGCGACGAAGTGGACGTGGCGAACCTCCCGGTATCCGGTGAGCTGCCACCGGATCTACACGGTAGTTATCTGCGGAACGGACCGAACCCGAGGTTCGATCCGATCGGCACCTACGTCTATCCGCTGGACGGCGACGCAATGGTGCACCGCGTCGAAATCGGCGACGGCACAGTGCGGTACACCAACAGGTTCGTCCGCACTCCCAACGTGGTCGCGGAGGAGAAGGCCGGGCGTGCGCTGTGGGCGGGGATCACCGACCCGTACTTCCCGCCCGCAGCCGAGGTGGGCCCGGACCTCGCGAACACCATGCGCGAACTCCCCGACATCAACGTGGTCCGGCACGGTGGCAAATTGTTCGCACTCGCAGAGGGCGCGCCGCCGTACACACTCGGATCCGAGCTGGAGACACTCGCTCGCGACACGTTCGACGGGGGCCTTCCCGTCGGCCTCACCGCCCACCCGAAGGTCGACCCGCACACCGGCGAGATGGTGGCGTTCTGCTACATGCTCGAAGCCCCGTATCTCACCTGGTCGGTGATCGATGCCGCGGGCACGGTCATCCGCCCACCGACGCCCGTCGCCGGGGCGGACCGCCCGCTGATGATCCACGATATGGCACTGACGTCGCGCTACATCGTGCTCATCCTCTCCCCGTGCGTGTTCCAGATGGAGCGGATCTTCTCCGGTGCGTCGCCGCTGACCTGGCTGCCGGACCTCGGCACCCGAATCGCGCTGATCCCCCGCGACGGCAGCCCGGTGCGCTGGCACACCACCGACACGTTCTGGGTCTGGCACACGGCCAACGCCTTCGACATGCCGAACGGCGATGTCACACTCGACTACGTCGAATGGCGGTATCCGGGCGGGATCATCGAGTCGAACGAGCCGAATCCCGGTTCACTCACACGCGCGCTGATCTCCGACTCCGGAGTCACCCGGACACCGTTCGTCGAGCGCACCATCGAGTTCCCCCGCGTCGACGACCGCCTCCTGACCGGCGAGCACCGGACGGTGGCGACGGTCGGCAAGACCGGAGAGCGCCGTATTCCGCCCGGCGACGCGGACGCCCTGTGCTGGTTCGACGTGGTCGCCGGCACCGATACGACGTGGGACGCGGGCGACTACTCCGTCGGCGAACCCGTGTACCTGTCGAGCTCGTCCGGCGGGCCGGGTTACTGGGGCACGATCGCCACCGACCGCACCGATATGACCAGTCGTTTCCTGATCTTCCCGGCCGAGGATCCCACAACCGGGCCGGTGGCGCAGGTACAGATGCCGATCCGGGTGCCCTCGGGGCTGCACGGAGCGTGGCTACCCGAGATCTCCTAGTGTGAGCGGGTGGGTTTCACACGCGCCGAGCTCGAGTCCTTCCGCGATGCCGTCGTCCCCGATCTGATCGGGGACGGCTGCCGTCTGCTGTTCGTCGGCATCAATCCCGGACTGTGGACGGCCGCGACCGGAGCCCATTTCGCGCGACCGGGCAACCGCTTCTACCCCGCCTTGCTGCGGGCGGGCATCCTCACCCGCGCCGTCGACCCCACATCCGGCCTGAGCGAAGCCGATACCGCGCACCTGCTCGAGCGCGGCATCGGCATCACGAATCTGGCACCCCGCGCCACGGCGCGCGCGGACGAACTCACCACCGACGAATTGCGCGCCGGCCCTGAGCGATTGGCAGAGGTGGTCACGCGCTGGCAACCCCGCGTCGTCGCGGTTGCGGGAATCACCGCGTACCGCGCAGCCTTCGGGCGACGCAAAGCCGTCTCCGGCATGCAGGAGGAGACGATCGCCGGCGTTCCGCTGTGGGTGGTCCCCAATCCGAGCGGCCTCAATGCCCACGACACCGTCGACTCCCTGGCCGAGGCGTACGCAGCGCCCGCTCGGGCGGCAGGCATCCTCGCGCGGTGATCAGGCGCGCCCGGTCACCTTCGCGACGTAGTCGGTCGCGCGGTAACCGTCCGCCGTTCCCTCGACGAGGACGGTGACCCCGTCGGAGTTCTCCGTGCGGAGCGGGAGGATCGCCTGATACCCGGGTGAGTCGTACCACCCGCGGGCTCGCTCGATGTCTGGGAATTCGACGACGATCACATACCCGGGGAACGGTCCTTCCAGCACCTCCGGGTCGACCCCGTGAACTAGGAAACGTCCTCCGTACGGCACGAACGTGTCATCGATCGTCTCGAGGTATCGGATGATGTCCGCTCCGAAGTCGACGGAACGGAGGTGGGCGATTGCGTATGCGGTCATGCCGACGACTCTGCAAGATCGGGCGCGACAGATCGATTACCTGTGAGGTAATGGCAACGGTTCCCTCGCCGCCCATAGAGTCGACGCATGACGACGATGCAGTCGGAACCGGCCGGCGCGATGCTGCGACACTGGAGAGAACGTCGAGGACTCAGCCAGCTCACGCTCGCTAACCGCGCCGGCGTCTCCGCGCGACACGTGAGTTTCGTCGAGACCGGGCGGTCGCGTCCGTCCCGCGAGATGCTGTTGAAGATTTGCGAGGAGCTGGAAATACCTCTGCGCGAGCAGAATTCGATCCTGATGGCCGCGGGTCTGGCACCCGCCTATCCCGAGCATCGACTCGGCGACGTGCCCATGTCCGCGGTGTCCGATGCAATCACGCGAATCCTGCGTTCGCACCGGCCGTTTCCCGCGCTCGTCGTGGATCGGCACTGGACGATGATCGACGCCAACGAGGCCATCGGCGCGCTCGTTGCAGGCTGCTCACCGGATTTACTCGAACCACCGGTCAATGTGCTGCGCCTGTCGTTGCATCCGAACGGCCTGGCCCCACGAATCGCGAATCTGGGGCAGTGGCGCTCGCACCTGCTGGCCCGGCTCCGTCATCAGATCGGCGCCACCGCCGACCCCGTTCTCCTGCGCTTGTACGACGAACTGTCCGGCTATCCGTGTGACGACCCGGACGAGCATGCGGAGTCGAATTCACTCGTGGTTCCCCTGCGGATACGCACCGCCGACAGTGAACTGTCGTTCTTGAGTACCACCACGTTGTTCGGGACGCCGCTCGACGTCACGGTGTCCGAACTCGCGATCGAGGCGTTCTATCCGGCCGACGACGCGACCGCCGCTGCCCTGCACGGCTGAGCGGGTCGCGCGAACCCTGTTCCCACCGGACGTCACCGGCGTACGGTTCGAGTGGAAGCTGTTCGAACTGATCCGGAGGCGACCGATCATGAGCACTGCGAAGTGGTGGGTGATCGACGGGCGGAAAGACGGATTCGCCGTCGAAGAACGTTCTACCGGGGACATCGTGGTCACGAACAAGTCCTCGTCCGAAGAACACGTGCTTCACGGGTATGTGTGGAAGCACTCGCCGGTGTTCGGCATCCAGATCCAGAGCGAGGGACCGCCACCCTACGGGCACTGGGTCGAGAATCCCGACGACTGATCTCGCGTCAGGGCAGATTCTGCAGCCGCTGCCGCTCGCCGGTCACGGTGTCGATGAGCTCCGCCCGCATCACCGTGGCTTCCATGGGCAGCACGTCGTAGACGGCGGCGGTCAACCGTGGGAGTTCTTCGCGCCGCGCTCTCGGACTCAGCGAACAGTGAGGTGTCCACGACTTCGGCCTGTAGTGGCGGTGCAGTTCGGCTCCGGCGCCCGCGACTGCGCGCACCACACGTTCCTGCCGGACGAGCAGTTCGGCGGTCGGCGCGGGGATCAAGCATGCGCGGCCCCTGCGGAACAGGCCCACAGCGTCGAGCCGAAGTGGGATCGGGTCGGCCGCGGGCAGCGCGTCGAGCGCCGCGAGGATACGACCCGTGTCGTAGGTCCGCAGCACCGCATACGACAGGTGCGGTACGTGCCTGCGATGTGTGTGGGTGAGGAGCGTCGAGATGCCGTCGTCCTCTAGACGTCCCCACAGTCGCCGCACCGCACGGTCGGTGTCGGCGTCGAAGAGCAAGCAGACGGCGAGTGCCATCAGCCGAGACGTTCGCGATGCCGCATGGCTCCGTCAGGCCACGGTCGCGTGCCACACAAGCGCTGCCGCGAGCGCACCGGCGCCGTTGAGCGACCAGTGCAACGCGATCGGGGCGAGAATGCTGCCGCTGCGTCGGCGAAGCCACGTGAACACGAACCCCGCCGCCGCAGTGGCGACCACCGCGCCGGCGATCCCTGCGAGCTGCGCCCAGATTCCGGCGCCGAGGAATGCGCTCAGTCCCGCGTTGCCCGCCGTCAGCCCGAACGACGACGCGATGTGCCACAGACCGAACAACAGGGATCCGGCCGCGAACACACCGCGGGCTCCCCACACGCGCTCGAGGGTGCCGTGCAGGACACCGCGGAAGGCGAGTTCTTCGGGAATGACGGTCTGCAGCGGGATGATGATCATCGACGCGACAAGTGCGCCGGACACGGTCGCGTACCGTTCGGACAGGAAGAACTGCCTCGTGAACGGTAGCGCGATTCCGATGGCGACCACGGCGAGAACCAAGCCGATCGCACCCACCGAGTAGAGCGTGCCGCGCTTCCAGTGCCGCGGCGACAATCCGAGTTCGTTCCAGTGCATGCCACGTTGCCGCATGATCGCCACGAGCACAGCTGCAGCGATGGGGACCGTGGCGATCGATGCCCACACGGTGGTGAAGTGCGCGACGAGATTCGTGGCGACGAGTACTACAACGACGACGCAGACGTCGACCCACGCGTGGAACTGTGGGACCCGTCGGACGATCGGGACGATCCGTTCGGCTTCGACAGTCACGCGCGAACCCTCTCGACCAGGTGTGATGCAGGGAAACGGGAGGTGACGCGCGGGTTGCTGGGGAACATCTCCCCCAGTATACGGACCGAACCAGCCCATTCCCGTGACGCACATCACGATCTGCGCACTCGAGGGATGCGTCACGCGCCCCGTTGTCAAGGCCTTGCGTCGGCGCGACTAATCTGTTTGCGAACCTCAGCCTCTTTTCAGGAGAAACAATGGCCGACTTCCTCTACGAGGACCTGCTGCCGATCGGGGAAGACCCCACCGAATATCGGCTGCTGACCAGCGAGGGGGTGTCCACCGTCGAAGGACCTGACGGACGCACTTTCCTGAAGGTCGAACCCGAGGCGATGCGGCTGCTCACCGAGACCGCGCTTCACGACATCTCGCATTACCTGCGCACCGATCATCTGAAGCAGCTCGCGAGCATCCTCGACGATCCCGAGGCATCGAACAACGACAAGTTCGTCGCTCTCGATCTCCTGAAGAACGCGAACATCGCGGCGGCCGGCGTGCTGCCGATGTGCCAGGACACCGGCACCGCGATCGTCATGGGTAAGCGGGGCCAGCAGGTGCTCACCCCCGGCGACGACGAAGAAGCGATCGCGCGCGGAATCTACGACGCATACACACGGCTGAACCTGCGCTACTCGCAGAACGCTCCCCTCACCATGTGGGAGGAGAAGAACACGGGCAACAACCTTCCCGCGCAGATCGAGCTGTACGCCGACACCGCGAAGGGTCATGAGAACTCGTACAAGTTCCTGTTCATGGCCAAGGGCGGCGGATCGGCCAACAAGTCGTACCTGTACCAGGAGACCAAGGCGATCCTGAATCCGGACTCGATGATGCAGTTCCTCGAGGCCAAGATTCGTTCGCTCGGCACCGCCGCGTGCCCGCCCTACCACCTCGCGATCGTCGTCGGCGGCACGTCTGCCGAGTTCGCCCTCAAGACGGCGAAGTATGCGTCGGCGCACTACCTCGACGAGCTCCCCACCGAGGGGGCGATCACCGGCCGCGGCTTCCGCGACCACGAGCTGGAAAAGAAGGTCTTCGAGCTCACCCAGAAGATCGGCATCGGTGCGCAGTTCGGCGGTAAGTACTTCTGCCACGACGTCCGCGTCGTCCGTCTTCCGCGCCACGGTGCGTCGCTGCCGGTCGCCATTGCGGTCTCGTGCTCGGCCGACCGTCAGGCCAAGGCGAAGATCACGCCGGAGGGCGTGTTCCTCGAGCAGCTCGAGTTCAACCCCGGCCAGTTCCTGCCCGAGGTCACCGACAGTCAGCTCGACGCCGAGACCTCCGGTGTCTCGGGCACCGGCAAGGGTGCAGCGGTCAGAATCGACCTGACCAAGCCGATGCCGGAGATCCTCGCCGAGCTGTCCAAGCACCCGGTCAAGACACGGCTGTCACTGACGGGCCCGCTCGTCGTGGCCCGCGACATCGCGCACGCCAAGATCAAGGAGCGGCTCGACGCGGGCGAGGAGATGCCGCAGTACCTCAAGGATCACCCGGTGTACTACGCCGGCCCGGCCAAGACGCCAGAAGGGCTCGCGTCCGGATCGTTCGGTCCGACGACGGCCGGCCGCATGGACTCCTATGTCGAGCAGTTCCAGGCGGCGGGCGGTTCGATGGTGATGCTGGCGAAGGGCAACCGGTCGAAGCAGGTCACCGACGCGTGCAACGCGCACGGCGGTTTCTACCTCGGCTCGATCGGCGGCCCGGCCGCGCGTCTGGCGCTCGACTGCATCAAGAACGTCGAGGTCGTCGAATACGAAGAGCTCGGTATGGAAGCGGTCTGGAAGATCGACGTCGAGGACTTCCCCGCCTTCATCGTCGTCGACGACAAGGGCAACGACTTCTTCGCCCACACGGGCGAGGTCACGCTGACCGTCGGGAAGCGACCCGGTCTCTAGACTTCGGTCTACCTAAGGAGAATCCGCTCCCGCGATCGAATTCGCTTCCCCTACGGCAATTGCCGATGTGGAAAGCTGGGCCGGTCGCGGGAGCGGATCTCCCCGGGTTCACCGTCAGGCAGCGCAGGAATGCGTACGGGACAGAACTGCCGGGGACTGAGCGACCACACTCTGCAGGAAGCTCGCGACGACATCCGGCGCGGGTTCTTCACCGGGGGCGAGGATCTCGCACAGTCGACGGTAGGTGTCGTCGCTCAGCACCGGTGCCACGCGAAAGTGCGTGGTCATCGCCAACGTGAACGCGATTCCGTGACTGCGGGAGCGCACCAGCAACTCGGGACCGTGTTGACCCTCGGTCAAGCAGATTTCGAATACAGCACCGCCAGCGTCGTGTTCGAACGACGCGGACGCTACGTTGCTTCGGATCATTTGACGATGAAGGGGACGCAGTCCGCCGAGCACCAGCGGCGGAAGCGTCACAGTGCGAAAACGGTCGGCGGTGAACATGCGAATCTCCTTGCGCTTCTCCCGGCCATCGTACTCCGGCCGGGAATTTTCTGGAATGAGTCCAATAACTGGAACTATTCCAGAAAACGGCGTACTTCGCAATCACCACGCCCGAGGTATGTGTCACGTCGACGCCCGGTCTTGACGGACGCGCGTGTTCGTCCACAGCGGAACCGAGTCCACTCCACGTATTCCGGCGGAACAATGGACGACATGCAAACGGAGCCACGGAACGTCGTCGATCTCGGAGCCGCGCGCGCGACCCGCGAACCGCGGTTGCTTCGTCAGGTTTACGGCGAAGTTCTCCGTAGCGAGCGGCTCGACCAGGACCGCAGCCTCGACGAAGTCGCCCGCACCGTGGGGATGTCGAAACAGTATCTGTCCGAGATCGAACGCGGACGCAAGGACCCGTCGTCGGAGATACTCGGCTCCGTCTGCACGGCACTGGGCATGCCGGTGGAACAACTCCTCGAGCGTGGAATCCGCCGTATGTCGGCACACCGCGCGATCGGGACCACACGGCATACAACCGTGGAACTTCGAGCAGCGTAAGGGTGATCGGTTCACGACCTAGATGTCGTCACGGCTCACGATGATGTGGTCGGCGAGCCCGTATGCAACGGCTTCCTCTGGGACGAAGACCCGATCACGATCGGTGTCACGGCGAAGCTGCCCGACGTCGCGACCGGTGTGCGCGGCGAGGATCTCCTCGGTCTGTGCCCCGCACCCGCATCACTTCGGCAGCCTGCAACGTGAGGTCGGAGATGGTGCCCTGCCCCTGCGCCGACGGCTGGTGCAGCAGAACTTTCGAGTGCGCGAGTACATGCCGTCGTCCTTCCGCGCCCGCCGCAAGGAGCACAGCTGCTGCGGATGCCGCCTGACCCATGCAGTAGGTGGCCACGGCCGGACGCAGGAACTGCATGGTGTCGTAGATCGCGAGCATCGCCGTGGTCGAGCCGCCCGGCGAGTTGATGTACAGCCCGATCTCCCGGTCGGGCGATTCCGCTTCGAGGTGCAGCATCTGGGCCATCACGACGTTGGCGACGCCGTCGTCGATCTCGTTGCCCAGGAAGATGATCCGCTCGTTGAGCAGCCTGCTGAAGACATCGAACGACCGCTCCCCTCCCGGTGTGCGTTCGATGACGTTGGGGATCGTGTACGAGCTCATCGGACGTCCTCCTGCCGGTCGGCGGACAATCCGAGCCGACGCGCTGCGGCAAACGGAGCGACCTCCTGCAGTGACCCGACGACGGCGTCGACGATCCCGTACTCGCGAGCTTGGTCGGCGGTGAACCACCGGTCGCGGTCACTGTCGCGGGCGATCTCCTCCACCGAACGCCCGGTGGCCTCGGCGAGAATCTGCTGCGATTGCTGCTTCATGTACTCGAGGTGCTCGGCCGCAATCGCGATGTCGACGGCCGTACCGGAGAACCCTGCGGACGGCTGGTGCATCATGATGCGACTGTGCGGCAAGCTCAGCCGTTTGCCTTTCGTGCCCGACGCGAGGAGCACCTGACCCATGCTCGCGGCGAAGCCGACAGCGACAGTGACCACGTCGTTGGGGACGAGGCGCATCGTGTCGTAGATCGCCAGCCCCGCGAGAACCGATCCGCCCGGCGAGTTGATGTGGAGAACTATGTCGCGCCGATCGTCCTCGCTGGCGAGCAACACCAGTTCCGAGCAGACACGTTCGGCCATCTCGTCGTCCACCTCGCCGGTGAGGAGGAGGGTGCGGTGCCGAAAGAGCCTTTCGACAAGGGTGTCGCGATAAGTGGAGGTTCCGTTCGTTGCCATGCGCCTCACCCTTGCGGGTTCCGGCCCGAATCGGCCCGTTTGTCTGCCCAGGGCAGACAGTGCACCTTGCGGTGGCAACCAACCCCGGAACGTGTGCCATCGGTCACACACGCATTGGCAGGGCGCGATCCGGGTAGTCGAGAGTGGTCACATCGTGTTCCCGATCGATGTGATCTGTCGGTAGATCACCGACTCTTCCAGTGCGAAGGAGGCGAACGCACATGACCGAGAACCGTACCCCCGCGTTGCTCACGCAGTTGCGCACACTCCACGAACTGACCCATGCCGAAATCCAAGTTGCCGAGACCCGTGTCGCGCAGGCTCGTACCGACGCTGTGCGCAAGGAACTGTCCGAGAACGCAGAGCACTGCCGGATCCGGGCGATTGCCCTGGAGGAAACCATTCGCGACCTGGGCGGGTTCCCCGATGTGGTGGGGCCCTTCCTCGGCCGCGCCGCCGTCCTGGTGAAGACCCTCACCGAACAGGCACAACCGTTCGACGAGGCACTGCTGTCGGATCTCGCCCTCGAACACCAATTGCTCGACCGCGCCCGCTACGTGAAGGCACTCGCCACCGCGGGTGGCCACAAGCCGATCGTCGCGTTGGCAGACCGTCTGATCACCGCCCATACGGCCACCGTGGAATGGCTGACCACCGTCATCGCAGAGGAAGCTCTCGGAGGTCCCGCCGCTCTGCGCCGGACTCCGCTGCAGGCCGCGGCCGGTGCAGCTGTGCGGCTCGTCAACACGCCGGTCACGTGGTCGGCACGGGGACTCGACCGCGCGATCGACGTGGCCCGTTCCACACGGCCCCGCATCGAGACGCTCCTCTCCCGGGGTGCGCACGCCGGTGACATCGCCGCAAAGACCATCGGTGCGTCGCGCGACGCTGCCCTCGAGACCGCCGAGCGCGTGAGCCGAAACGAAGGCGCAGACGGCGCTGCCGACGCCCTGCACAGGGCACGCAGTGCATCCGGGGTCCTCACCGCGGAAGAACTACCGATCCGTGACTACGACGAACTCACCGTCCCCAAGGCTGTGCACGCGGTCAAGGAGCTGACCGAGCCCGCGGACATCCGCGCTGTCGTGGCGTACGAAGAAGCCCACAAAGCACGGCACGGCGTGGTGTCTGCCGCGCAGACCCGCCTGGCCGACATCGCGCAGGACGTGGTCGGCGTCTGATCAACCGACGCCGAGTTCGAAGCGCCGTCGCCGATCGCCGGGTCGTGATTTCGCACCCGGCGATCGGCGGCGGCTTCTCCGTGTTCTCCGAGCCGCCAGCGGGTACACGAGCTACACACCTTCGAAAGGAGCCACCTCATGACCGAAGTCCTGTTCGTCGTCAGCGCTGCCGATCACTGGACTCTTCAGGACGGCACCCGCCATCCCACCGGTTTCTGGGCGGAAGAACTCGTGGAGCCCTACACCGCCTTCGACGAGGCCGGCTACACCCTCACCGTCGCGACTCCGGGCGGGCGCACTCCGGTCGTGGACCCTGCCAGCCTCGAACCCGACGCTGCCGGAGGAGCGGACCGCGCCGCGGCTCTCGAAGCGTCGCTGGACAATTTGCATCCCGTGCTCGAGGATGCCGTACCACTCGAAAGCCAACGCGCCGATGATTTCGATCTGATGTTCGTGCCCGGTGGCCACGCGCCGATGGAAGACCTTGCCGTCGACGAAAGATTCGGTGAGCTGGTGCGGCATTTCGTCGACTCGGACAAGATCGTCGCGATGGTGTGCCATGCCCCTGCAGCGCTTCTTCCCGCCTTCGCGTCGGGCGGGCGCTGGTTGTTCGAGGGCTACCGATTGACCTCCTTCACCAACCTCGAGGAAGCGCAGGCAGGACTCGCAGACATGGCCCCCTGGTTGCTGCAGGATCGGCTCCAGGAAGCGGGCGCGGTCTTCTCGTCCGCAGATCCGTGGCAACCTCACGTCGTGGTCGACCGCGGTCTGTACACCGGCCAGAACCCCGCGTCGTCGCGGCCGCTGGCCGAACGGGTCGTCGCCGCCGTGGCCGGTCACGGAACTACACTCTGACCGCTCCACCCACCGTCTCGCCGCACGAACCTCCAACGCGCGTGGCGGGGTGCGGACAGGTCGAGCCAGTCGAGCCGCTCGAGTTCCACCCCCACCCAGGCGAAGCGGTCGAAAGCGGTCGCATCGTCGTCGAACACCTCCGGTCGCTCTCGCACCGGTGTGCCGGGGACCGCCGGCGAGCTGTACAGCTCCCGACTGTGGCGTCCGAGCGTCTCCCACACCGATACCCGCTCGTCGGTGTCGTCGACGAGGGTGGCGTGGCCTTCGACTCGTAGTTGCACTGCGCGCTGATCGTCGCTCATCGTCAGCGCGACACGTGGGCTGCGCCGGATCTCGGGCACCTTCTCCGACCGTGAGTCGGTTGCGAACATGATCCGGCTCCGTACCGGGTCGAAGCGGCGAAGGATCACCGCACGAACCCGCGGCCCACCGTCGATGCCCACCGTTCCCAGATACCCGAGGGTGAACGGCGTGCGCCGCGCGGTCGCGTCCTGCAGCGATTCGAAGATCAGGTCGAGGACCTCTTCGCTCGTGGTCATGACGGCCACCTAGTCCTCGAGGGCGACCTGCGCCCGCTCCGGGAGGGTGATGGCCGCAACCGCAGCGATCACGAACGACACTGCGAACATCGAGAACACCAGACCGTTTCCACCACCGTCGAGAAGCAGTGGGACGAGTAGCGGAGCGATGATGGATGCGAGGCGCCCGAACGCGGCGGCAGCGCCGGTTCCAGATCCACGCACCAGCGTCGGATACAACTCCGGTCCGATTGCATACAGTGCGCCCCACGCGCCGAGGTTGAAGAAGGAGAGCGCCATTCCTGCGGCGATGATCGTGCCGGGAGTGTCTGCGAGACCGAACAACGCCGCCGAGACCGCCGACCCCGCCAGGAACACCGCAAGTGTGGTGCGCCTGCCCCACAATTCGATAAGCCACGCGGCGACGGCGTAACCGGGAAGCTGCGCGAGGGTGATGATCAGGGTGTAACCGAATGAGGTGACCAGGTCGAAGCCCTGCGCAACGAGCAGGCTCGGCAACCAGATGAATGCACCGTAGTACGAGAAGTTGATGCCGAACCACACGATCCACAGCGCTGCGGTGCGGGCGCGTAACCCTTCGCCCCAGATCGACCGCCGCGCAACTTCGGCCTGCGTTGTCTCGGACGGCGCATCGTCCGCCACGTCTCCCCGAGGCACGACGCCGGCGGAGCGTTCGTAGTCGCGGACGATCGCTTCGGCCTCCTCGTCACGACCTTTGCTCTCGAGAAACCGCACCGATTCCGGCAATCCCAGACGCACGACGAGCGCGTACGCGGCCGGAACAAGACCGATCGCGAGAGCCCATCGCCACCCGTCGTCGTTCAGCGGTACGACGAAGTACCCGATCAACGCCGCAAGAAGCCACCCCGCAGCCCAGAAGGCTTCGAGCGCCACCACGACGCGACCACGGATCTTGCGCGGCGCGAACTCGCTGACCAACGTCGAGGCGACCGGGAGTTCCGCGCCGAGCCCGAGGCCCACGATGAAACGAAGAGCGATGAGCATCGCGACCGACGTCGACAACGCGGCCGCGCCCGTCGCCAGTCCGTAGAGCAGGAGCGTCGCGGCGAATACCTGTCTGCGGCCGATGCGGTCGGCGAGCAGGCCACCGACCGACGCGCCGATCGCCATGCCGAGAAAGCCGATGGACCCGATCCACGACAGTTGAGTGGACGACAGATCCCACTGCACTGCCAGCGCCGCCATGACGAACGAGATCAGGCCGACGTCCATCGCGTCGAGTGCCCAGCCCACACCGGACCCTGCCAGCAAGCGACGGTGCTTGGCGGTGAACGGCAGTTCGTCGAGCCGCTGGGTGCGCGTGGTCATGGATCGGAAGTTACACGGTGCCTCCGTTGACGGTGCTCACCCGCGCGCGGCTTCCTCGAGGATGGCTATGTCGATTTTCTGCATCTTCATGAACGCGTCGCTGACCCGCTGCGCGACCGACGGATCGGGGTCGGCGAGCAGTTCCACGACACGTCGAGGCACCACCTGCCACGACAGCCCGAACCGATCTCTGAGCCATCCGCACTGCGATTCCTCGCCGCCGTCGGCAAGGAGCGAATTCCAGTAGTGATCGACTTCGTCCTGGTCGCTGCAGTCGATCTGGAAGGACACCGCCTCACTGAAGGTGAACTGCGGCCCGCCGTTGAGAGCTGTGAAGCGCGAACCGTCGAGTTCGAACTCGATCGTCAGCACGGTCCCGGCGGGCAGTGGTGTGCCCTCCGGATAATACGAAGTGCTCAGCACCTTCGAATGGGGAAACACGGTCGTATAGAACTCGACGGCTTCCTGGGCATTCATGTCGAACCACAGGCACGGGGTCAGGGCGGGCATCACGGTCTCCTTCATCGACGATTCAGCTGTCATGTGGACAGACCACGGCGACGACGAAGAGTCATCGCCGAGAAGCCCGCAGGACCGATGCAGACCTCGCAACTCGTGTGGTCGGCAACCTTGCCTGCAAGGTCCATGTTTGCTCTGCTCTCCTCGATATCTCAGTGGCCGACACCGTCGGTCAGGTCGCGCACTTCGGCGTACCGCCGACGGACGTGCGGGGCCGGGTCGGCTTCGTAACGTCGAATCGAGCCCTCCTCCCACTTCGGGGGTTCGTGGCCACCGCGAAGGACCCACGCGGCCTGCCGCGCCGCGCCGCGGGCGACGTATTCACCCGGTTCGGGCACGTCCACCGGCAGACCGAAGATCGCAGGTGCGAGCTCACACAGGGCCTTGGACCTCGCCCCGCCCCCGACCATCAGCACCCGTCGGACCGGTGTGCCCTGATCGATGATGTGGTCGATGCCGTCGGCCAGCGAACAGAGCAACCCCTCGACAGCGGCGCGGGCCAGGTGCGCGGGTGTCGAATTCGTGAGTCGCATACCGTGAATCGCGCCCGTCGCGCCGGGACGGTTGGGAGTCCGCTCGCCCTCGAGGTACGGCACGAGTACGAGGCCGTCGCTGCCCGTGGGGGCAGACAGCGCGAGCTTGGCCAGTTCTGCACGTTCGACACCGAGCATCGCTGCGGTCGCGTCGAGCACCCGGGCCCCGTTGAGCGTGCACACGAGCGGCAGGTGCCGCCCGGTCGCGTCGGCGAATCCGGCGACGTATCCGTCCGGGTCGCGCGGGGCGGTCGCCGATACCGCGCACACCACTCCGGATGTGCCGATCGATACGACGACATCGCCTTCCCGCGCATCCAATGCCAATGCCGCAGCAGCATTGTCGCCGGCGCCGGGTCCGACGAGCGCCCCCCACGGGGCTTCCCCGACGGATTCTGCGGGGCCCGCGACCGACGGCAACGACGGACTCGGACGGCGCAACGCGAGCTCGAGCAGATCCCGGCGATACTCGCCGCTCGTGGCATCGAAGTAACCGGTGCCGCTCGCGTCGCTGCGATCGGTGATCAGATCCCCGATGTCACCGCTACCGGTGATGCGCCAGGTCAACCAGTCGTGCGGCAGACACATGGCTGCCGTCCGCGCTGCGTGTTCGGGTTCGGTGTCGGCGAGCCAGCGAGCCTTCGCCACGGTGATCGCGGCAAGCGGCACCACGCCGACTGCGTCGGCCCAGGCATCCGGCCCTCCGAACTCTCGGACCAGGTCTTCCGCCGCCACCGCCGATCGGGTGTTATTCCACAGCAGGGCATCCCGGACGGGCTCTCCCGTGTCGCCCAGGCACACCATGCCGTGCTGCTGCGCGCCGACCGATACCGCGGCGACGTCGTCGAGCCCCCCGGCCGCTGCGATCGCCTCGTCGAGCGCAGACGACCAGGCTCGCGGATCCACCTCCGTTCCGTCCGGGTGGGCCGCTCGGCCTTCCCTGACCACCGAGCCGGTCTCGGCGTCGCACACCATCACCTTGCAGGACTGCGTCGACGAATCCACACCGGCCACGAGCGTCATGGGGCCACCTCCGCGTCGCGCTGTGCCTTGGTCGGCAGATCCGCTCCGGGTCGAGCGACTGTGAGCGCCGATGACACTGCAGCCGTGCGTAATACGAAGTCAAGGTCGTCGACCCCGATCATGCGCAGCGCCTCGCGTCGATGAGCTCCCAGCAGTCCGAGCGTCCACAGAGCGTCGAGGAGCCCGACGGTGAAGGCGTCGCCCGCACCCACGGTGTCGACCACCTCGACTTTCTTTGCAGGCACCTCGACCACTCCTGCGCGACACACGGCGACTGCTCCGGATGCCCCGCGCGTGACCGCAACGAGGGCAGGCCCCAGCGACAACCAATCGCGGGCGATATCGAGCGGCTCGCGTCCCGGTTCGATCCACATGAGGTCCTCGTCGCTGACCTTGACGACATCCGAGAGCGCCACCAGACGCGCGATCCGCCTCCGCCCCCGTGTTTCGTCGGCGATCAGCGCGGGCCGGACATTGGGATCGAAGCTCACCGTCGATATCCGGGACTGCTGTTCGATGAGCTCGGCGACAGCGTCGCATCCCGGTTCGAGCACTGTCGCAATCGATCCGGTGTGAACGAGCACCGCGTCGGGGGACGGAACCGGAAGTTCGGGATCCCAGGCGATGTCGAATTCGTAGGTGGCGGCGTTGTCGCGACCGATCGTCGCCGAAGCAGTCGCGGTGCGTTCCGCCGTCACGCTGCCGGGCGTGAGTGCGACACCGGACGAGTCGAGATGCCGGGCGATGCGCGTGCCACGCTCATCGGTCCCCAGACTCGTGGCGAGCCGGACATCTCGGTCGAGGCGGCCCAAGCCGACAGCGACGTTCAACGGACTCCCTCCGACATGTTCGACGGGAGCGTCGTCCCCGCGTCGGACGATGTCGACGAGGGCTTCACCGACGATCAGCGCCCGGTCGTTCATTCGGGCTCCACAGGCAGCAGTTCGAGGGTGCGTCTCGCGCCTTCATTGTGCAAGGAGTTCAACGCCCACGCGTAGGCGTCCACGAAGCGAGTGTTGTGCGCGAGGTCGCCGAACACCGCGGCGTTCTCGATGAACACTGTCGGGTGGACGAGTTGTCTCCGCGCGATCGGCACCAGCTCCTGGGCGAGCCGATCCACCACCTCGATGGGGGACCCTTGCTCGTCCACGCCTTCGGCGTAGCGTGCCCAGGACGCGACGATCGCAGCCGAACGGACGACGTGGCCGCCGTTGTCGAGGTTCTCCCGGATCACCGGTAGCAGCCATTTGGGGATGCGATCGGACGATTCCGCGCACAGCCGTGCGATGGTGTCGCGGATCTCGGGATTGGCGAACCGCTCGATGAGGGTGCGGGTGTAGTCGTCGAGGTCGATTCCCGGTACCGGCTTCAAGGTAGGTATTGCCTCGTTACCCATGTAGTCGAGGAGGAACCGTGCGATCAACGGATCCTGTGCCGCGTCGTGCACATACCGGTAGCCCATCAGGTACCCGAAGTAGCAGAGCCCCTGGTGACTCGCGTTCAACAGACGCAACTTCATCAGCTCGTACGGGGCGACGTCGTCGACCACATGCACGCCAGCTTCCTCGAACGGCGGTCGGCCGTCGGCGAAGTCGTCCTCGAGAACCCAGGTGGTGAACGGTTCGGCTACTACCGGCCAACGGTCCTGGACATCGAAGCGCGAGGACAACTCGTCGATCACCTGTTGCGTGGTCACGGGCGTGATCCGATCGACCATCGAGTTCGGAAACCGGGTGTTCTCGGTGATCCAGTCTGCGAGACCCGGATCGACCAGACGCGCGTAAGAGGTGAAAACGCGGCGGGCGACGACACCGTTGCCCTCGATGTTGTCGCATGACATGAGAGTCGGCGACGGAACGCCCCGCGCGCGTCGGCGTGCCAATGCTTCGACGACCAGGCCGAACACGGTGCTGGGCAGACCGTCGGAGCTCAGGTCCTGCCGAACCGCCGGATTCTCGGTGTCGAATTCGCCGGTGTCATGACGGATGTTGTATCCGCCTTCGGTCACGGTGAACGAGATGATCCTCGTGGTGGGTGCTGCGAGCAGCTCGATGACGGACTCCGGCTCGTCCGGCGCGTACCGATAGTCGACTATCGACCCGATCACGCGCGGTTCCCACGTGCCGTCGGGGTGGGTGAGGACGAGGGTGTACAGGTGGTCCTGCGCGACGAGGGCCTCGTGCATGCGCCGGTCCTGCGGCATCACACCGACGCCGCAGATTCCCCACTCCTTCGCAAGTCCTTGCTCCAAGAGACGGTCGATGTACATGGCCTGATGAGCACGGTGGAAGCCACCGACACCGAAATGCACGATTCCGACGGACACGTCGTCCCTGGAGTACGTGGGCGAGGGTATCGCGAGTTCCGAGAGTGTCTTCTCACCGGGTTCCATGATCCTGCTCCTCCACGAGGGGTGCTACCTGCACAACGGCTTTCAGCGAGCCGGGGACGCGGTCGGATTCGAGGGCATCGGCGACCTTCTCGAGCGGGAAGCGCGCCGTGATCATGCTATCGAGATCGACCCTTCCGGAGGTGAGAAGACCCAAAGCGGTCGGCCATGTGTTCGCGTACCGGAAAACCCCGGTGAGCACCAACTCTCGGTTCTGGATCACCTGGACGGGCAGGTGCATCGACTCGGAACCGGAGCCCACCAGCACGATGGTGCCGCCGGGACGGACGGCCCGGATACCGGAGTCCACTGCGGCCGGCGCGCCGGACGCATCGATGAAGCTGTCCGCCCGTACGGCGGACATGTCGAACGACCGTGGATCGCCGGTGGCGGTGGCTCCGAACGATCGAGCGAGTTCGCGGCGTCGTTCGTCGAGGTCGGTGACCACGATCTCCACCGCGCCGAATGCCCGCGCGACCTGGATCGTGACGATGCCGACCGGGCCTGCGCCCGTCACGAGCACGCTCGACCCGGCCGTCAACTGCGCTTTGCGGACGGCGGCGATACCCACCGAGAGTGGTTCGCACAGCGCGGCGGCGTCGTCGGAGACACTCTCCGGGACCGGATGTGCGAAGTGCGCCCCGATCGTCACGTAGTCACACAGCGCCCCGTCGATAGGAGGTGTGGCATAGAACTGCATGTGGGGGCACAGGTTGTAGTCGCCGCGCCGGGTCTCGTCACTCCCTGGATCGGGGCGCTGCGGTTCGATCGAGACGCGCTGCCCGATGCGCGCCGCGGGCACGCCTGCGCCCACCGCGACGATGGTGCCGGATGCCTCGTGCCCGAGGACGAGGGGAGCCTCGACCACGAATTCCCCGATGCGGCCTTCACGGTAGTAATGCGCGTCGGATCCGCACACCCCCACGGCGGCGACACGGACGAGCACATCGCCCGGGCGGGGCTCGGGGACAGGCCGCTCCTCGATTTCGATCCGCCCCGGTTCGACCAGAACCGCCGCACGCATCGTCGCAGGAAGCTCGCGCGAATCTGTTGTGTAGATCACACTGCAATGCTAACGTACTGAGCACATGAACGCACCCCTGAGCATCTGCTCACGGGTCGAGTGCTTCCGGGCATAGAGGAGCCCCCGTGACCCATCCCAGTGCTGCACCGACCGCACACGACGGCGATACCACGACCGCGCCCGAGGATCTTCGCCTCGCCTTACGCGCAGCCACCCTCTATTACCTCGACGGACTGACCCAGGCCCAGGTCGCCGACCGACTCGGAGTCTCCCGCGCCACAGCAGGCCGCCTCGTGGCGAGAGCCCGCTCGCACGGGCTGGTGCGTATCGAGGTCACAACGCCTCCCGATCTGCGCGACGACCTGCATGCCGACGCCGAACGCGCACTCGAGGAACGATTCGGGCTCACCGAAGCGGTGGTCGTCGGCGTCCGGGTCGACGACCGCGGGCCGGTGGACAACTCCGCGAGCTTCGCGGCACTCGGGCGCGCCGCCGCCTCACTCCTGACCCGCCGCCTCCGGCCGGCCGATACCCTCGGGTTCACGTGGGGCCCCGAAACCATCGCTGTCGCCCAGGCGATCCCCTCCGGTGTCGCAACTTGCAAGACGATCGTGCAACTCGACGGGTCCGTCACGACCAGCACCTACCAGACGGGCACCGAGTACGTCCTCGGCCGCTGCGCCGAACAGCTTCAGGCCCAGCCGGTTCGGCTGCCCACCCCCCTGTACGCCGACGTCGCGACCGTCGCCTCGATGCGCACGGACTCGGTGATCTCCCGCACCCTCGAGCTGGGCTCGGGGGCCGAGATGATGATGTTCGGAATCGGAGCCGTGTCCGCCTCCACCACCCTGTTCGAGGGCAGCTTCCTCGACACCGCCATGCTCGACACCCTCGATGAGCTGGGGGCAGTCGGCGAGATCGGCGGACGCTTCTTCAGGGAGGACGGAACACCGGCCCACCCCGAACTCGAAACCCGCACGATGTCCACACCGCTGGACGACATCGCCGCGTGCGCCTCGACGATCCTCGTCACCGGTGGAGCATCGAAGCATCACGCGGTCCACGGCGCTCTGCGCGGTGGCTACGCAACGATGCTGGTCTGCGATATCGCCTGCGCCGAATGGCTTCTCGACCGCCCCCACACCCACCCGCACGACTCGGACAGGACCCCACCGAAATGAGGTAGATGGCCGTGCAACCGCCCGGAAGCAACACCCGTACAATCGGTTTCGCCGGAAGACTGGTCGCCGGAGCCGGAGTGCTGTGTCTGGCACTGACCGGCTGCGCCGGAGCCGGGGCGCTCGGCGCATCCGACCGGACCGTCACCATTGCCATGGTGTCGAATTCCCAGATGACAGATGCACGCTCGCTCTCATCACAATTCGAGGCCGAGAATCCGGACATCGACCTGCGCTTCGTCACCCTGTCGGAGAACGAAGCCCGCGCGAAGATCACCGCATCCACCGCGATGGGCGGTGGAGAATTCGACGTGGTGATGATCAGCAACTACGAAACGCCGCAATGGGCCGAGTACGGGTGGCTGACCAACCTCGGACCCTTCATCGAAAGCACCGAAGGGTACGACCAGGACGACTTCATTCCCTCTCTGCGCGAGGCACTCTCGTACGAGGGCGACATGTACTCGGTGCCGTTCTACGGCGAATCGTCGTTCCTGATGTACCGACAGGACCTGTTCGACGAGGCAGGCATCACGCTGTCCGATCCACCGACGTGGACCGAGGTCGCCGACGCCGCCGCGCAACTCGACAGTCCGGAGATCAACGGGATCTGCCTGCGGGGTAAACCGGGGTGGGGCGAATTGCTGGCACCGCTCGACACCGTGATCAACACGTTCGGCGGCCGTTGGTTCGACGAGGAGTGGAACGCTCAGCTCAACTCCCCCGAGGTGCAGCGCGCCGTCGAATTCTACGTCGACCTCGTGCGCTCCTACGGTCAACCGGGCGCCGCGACCAGCGGATTCACCGAGTGTGCGACGCAACTCGCGCAGGGTCGGGTCGCGATGTGGTACGACTCGACCTCCGCGGTCTCCACGTTGGAGGATCCGTCCTCCAGCAACGTCGTCGGCAAGATCGGTTACGCGGCCGCACCGGTCATGGAGAAGGACCCCTCCGGGTGGCTGTACACCTGGTCGCTCGGGATCCCGAAGAGCAGCGAGAACGCCGACGACGCGTGGAAATTCATCTCGTGGATGACCGACAGGAGCTACATGCGCCTCGTCGGTGAAGAACTCGGGTGGGAGCGTGTTCCGCCGGGCAGCCGGCTGTCGACATACGAGATCCCCGAGTACGCGGAGGCAGCCCGGGCATACGGCCCCATCACACTCGAATCCATCGAGGGCGCCGATCAATCGAATCCCACGGTCCGGCCGGTCCCCTACACCGGCATCCAATTCTTGGCGATACCCGAATTCCAGGATCTCGGCACCCGGGTGAGCCAGCAGATCAGCGCCGCCATCGCAGGCCGTCAGACGGTCGCCGAAGCGCTCGATCAAGCCCAGAAGTACGCCGAAGCAGTCGGCGCAACCTATCGGGAGGAATCGCAGTGACTGCCCTCGAGGTGCCTCAACCGACACCGGATGCAGCCGAACGCATCCGCCGTGTCAGAGCAGCGAAGAACGAGAAGGTCTCCCGCGCCGAAGGCTGGCGGCTGCGTGGCCCCCTGCTGCCCGCACTGATATTCATGATCGTGGTGACACAGATACCGTTCCTGTTCACCCTCTTCTACTCCACGCAGTCCTGGAACCTCGTCAGCCCCGGCTCCCGGCGCTTCGTCGGGCTACAGAACTACGTGGATGTGTTCCAGGACAGTCAGTTCTGGCAGGTGGCACTCAACACCGTCATCCTCATCGTCGGTACCGTACTGATCTCGGTGGTTCTCGGCCTACTGCTCGCACTACTGCTCGACCGCGTGTTCCTCGGCAGGGGCATCGTCCGCACCATGCTGATCACACCGTTCCTGGTCACCCCCGTCGCCGCGGCACTGGTGTGGAAGACCTCGATGTTCGATCCCATCTTCGGCATCGTGAACTGGGTACTGTCCCCGTTCGGGGTCGGCGAGGTCGACTGGATCAGCCGATACCCCCTGCCCACGGTGATGGTCGCGCTGATCTGGCAATGGACACCGTTCATGATGCTGTTGATCCTCGCCGGGCTGCAGTCGATGCCCCGCGACATCCTCGAGGCAGGTCGAGTCGACGGAGCGAGCGGATTCTCGTTGTTCCGCGAGCTCACACTGCCGCACCTGCGTCGATTCATCGAACTCGGCACGGTGCTCGGCGCCATCTATCTCATCAACACCTTCGACGCTATCTACATGATGACGCAGGGCGGGCCGGGCACAGCGAGCGCCAACCTGCCGTTCTACATCTACCAGCGCGCGTTCCTCGGCTTCGACATCGGCCAGGCCGCGGCGATGGGTGTGGTCGTCGTGATCGCCACGATCGTCATCGCGACCTTCGCGCTACGCCTGATCTTCAAGTCGTTCACCGGTAAGGAGGAAGCGGCATGAGCACCACAGCTGCGGGTCCGCAGACATCGGACACCACGCTGCCGACCGGGAAGGCTACGCGGACGGTCCGTAAACGCAAGCACCGCAAGATGAACCCTTGGGGCATCGTGGCCTGGATCGCCGCCATCGGGTTCTTCTTCCCGGTGTTCTGGATGGTGCTCACCGCCTTCAAGCAGGAATCGGACGCATACTCCGATCCACCGAAATTCATCTTCACACCGACTTTGGAACAGTTCCGTTCCGTCTTCGAAACCGGTGCGAGCACGGCCCTGCTCAACTCTGCGTTCGCGACCATCGTCTCGACCGTGTTCGTACTCCTGCTCGGCGTGCCCGCGGCGTTCGCGTTGTCGCTTCGCCCGGTCCGCAAAACCCAGGACGCACTGTTCTTCTTCATCAGCACCAAGATGCTGCCGATCGTTGCGGCGATCATTCCGTTGTACGTGATCGTGGCGAATATCGGTCTACTCGACAACATCTGGGCACTGATCGTCCTGTACACCGCCATGAACCTGCCCATCGCTGTGTGGATGATGCGGTCGTTCTTCCTCGAGGTTCCTGGCGAACTGCTCGAGGCAGCGAGCATGGACGGGGCGAGTCTGTGGACATCGGTGCGCGAGGTGATCCTCCCGCTCGTCTCCCCCGGTATCGCCGCGACCGCCCTCATCTGCGTGATCTTCTCGTGGAACGAGTTCTTCTTCGCTGTCAACCTCACTGCCGTTCAGGCCCAGACGATTCCGGTTTTCCTGGTCGGGTTCATCACCGGCGAGGGCTTGTACTGGGCACAGCTGTCCGCTGCGGCGACGATGGCTGCCCTCCCCGTCGTGCTCGCCGGATGGATCGCGCAGAACAAGCTCGTACGCGGCCTGTCGTTCGGCGCCATCAAGTAAGCCACCGATTCTCGACTTCCTCTCGAAACGAAGGGTTTCCATCATGGCCGAGATCACCTATCGGAACGCCTCCTGCATCTACGAGAACTCCGATTCACTCGCCGTCGACTCGCTCGACCTCGACATCGAGGACGGTGAGTTCGTTGTCCTCGTCGGGCCGTCCGGGTCTGGCAAGAGCACGGCACTGCGCATGCTCGCGGGTCTCGAAGACATCGACGAGGGCTCGATCTCCATCGGCGGCGTCGACATGACGGGTGTGCCGTCCAAGGATCGCGACATCGCCATGGTCTTCCAGAACTACGCGCTGTACCCGAACAAGACCGTCGCCGAGAACATGGGATTCGCCCTCAAGATGCGTGGGGTCAGCGCCGAGGAACGGCGACGGAAGGTCGAGGAGGCAGCCAAGGTCCTCGACCTCACCGAATACCTCGACCGCAAGCCTGCGAAGTTGTCGGGTGGTCAGCGGCAGCGTGTCGCGATGGGACGTGCGATCGTCCGCGAACCACAGGTGTTCTGCATGGACGAGCCACTGTCCAACCTCGACGCCAAGTTGCGCGTTCAGACGCGCACGCAGATCGCCGCCCTCCAACGCCGGCTGGGCACCACCACGGTGTACGTCACCCACGACCAGGTCGAAGCAATGACGATGGGCGATCGTGTTGCCGTCCTGAAGAGAGGGCAATTGCAGCAGTTCTCGTCGCCGACCGAACTGTACGACCGCCCGGCGAACGCCTTCGTCGCCGGGTTCATCGGCTCTCCGGCAATGAATCTTCTCCCCGCCACCGTCACCGACGACGGAGTCCTCGTGGGCAATACGGTGATCCCGGTCGAACGTGACCGGATCACCAGCCTGCACGCGGCCGGGATCACATCTGTCACGGCGGGGATCCGTCCCGAACAGTTCGAGATCACCGAGGGTGAGGGTGTGGAGGCCGTCGTCGAACTCGTGGAAGAGCTGGGCAGCGAATCGTACGTCCACACACGGGTGCCCGGGAGCGGAAATCAGATCGTCGCGCGCTCACTGACCCGTACCCCCGCCCGCCTCGCGGACACCATCCACCTTCGCAAGCGCGAAGGCTCCGTGCACCTGTTCCATCCCGAGACCGGGGAGCGGGTGGGCGACTGACCGTCCCACGACTCGTGTCGCCGGATGACTCGCCCATGCCGAACGCATCCGGAGATCTCGGCCCCGATGCTCGGTACGTCGTAGAGCATCTGGTGGAGCACCGCCATCAGGAGGCCGCTATGCTCCCGGCATGATCAGCCGGGGCAGCACCGCATCGTTCATCGCGCTCGCCGCAGCGCTCGTCACCGTCACAGCCTGCAGCGACACGGTTTCCGGCGAGGCCACCGCCGCCGACCCGACCACCTCTGCAGCACCGACGACATCGTCTGCACCGGCTACCACGACGACGACCACGACGAAGGCGCCGGTACAGGCGAACGCTGCGGACTACGCGGGCTCGCAGCCCGGCGTGTACTACTTCCTCTCCGAGAGCGGGAAGTTCGAGTGCGCGATCCTCACCCACACCGACCCTGTTGCGGGTTGCCAGGGCACCATGCCGTCGAGCGCGCCCCGCGTCCCGGGGAGCGGAGCGTCGGACGTCACGGTGCCCGCGAACGTCGTGATCGTGGAATCGTCCGGCGAGGGCCAGTTCAGCAACATCGGCGACATCGCCTTCATGGATCCCAATCGGACAGCACAGGTCCTCCCGTACGGGGCAGAGTTGAAGGTCAGCGTGTTCACCTGCACGATCGACGAAAGCACGGGCGTCACTTGCGAGTCGGACGCGCACGGATTCACGGTGTCGGCCGACGACTACGAGTTGTGGTGACGCCTGAGTCGGGGAGGTTGCGTTCACAGGCCCGCGAGGTCCACTCGCGATACCGGCATCATGAAATCGCCCGCCGGTGAACGCACCCACCAGGCTCCGGTCGCGCGATGCTCGGCCGAGGTGGTGTACCGATAGCGGAACACCCGTGCACGGACCAGAGCGGGCGGCGCATCGGGAAACGGGTTGTGACGCAGTAACCGCAGGGTCTCGGGGTCGTTGTCGAGGAGCCGCGCTACGAATCGAGGGAACCAGCCGACCGCGTAGTCACGCGAGATAGCGGCGAACCACATCAGCCAATCGAGCCGGCGATGGTAGGGCGCACATTGGCGGGGTCTGCGGAACACATCGCCGGGCTTGCCTTTGAATTCGTACTCGAGCCACTCGGTAGCCGGGGTGACAACCGCATCGGTGGTGCCTTCGACGATCACTTCCCTGCGGGTACGGGTGATGCTGCCGAACGCACCGTAGGTGTTGACGAAATGCCACGGGTTGTACGACGCATTCATCGCCTGCCGCTTCGATATCAGGTTCCGCACCGGCCGATAGCTCAGAACCGCGACCACGGCGCTCAAAGCGAGTACCGCCCCGGTGAACGGCGCGGGGGTGGGCGCGAAGTCAGGGTTCGGAGTGACGAGGGCGGCATAGAAGCCGTCGGGCAACACCGAAAGCGCCAGCACGATCGTCACCCAGTTCAGCCACGCGAAATTGCCGCTCGCCACCAGCCACAGCTGTGTCGCGATCATGACCCCGGCGGCGATTCCCGCGACGGGCTGCGGCGTGAACAAAGCGAAAGGCACCACGAGCTGTGTCATATGGTTCCCGGCCACCTCCAGCCGATGCAGCGGGCGCGGCAAGTGATGGAACCATCGGCTGAGCGGGCCCGGCATCGGCTGCGTCTCGTGGTGGTAGTACAGGCACGTCAGGTCGCGCCAACAGCGGTCGCCACGCCATTTGATCATGCCCGCTCCGAACTCGACGCGGAACAGCAACCAGCGGATCAGGAGCAGTACCAGGAACGGAGGTGCGGTCTCCGCGTTGCCCAGGAAGATCGCGAGCACTCCGGCTTCGAGCAGCAACGATTCCCAACCGAACGAATACCAGACCTGGCCGACGTTGACGATCGACAGATAGAGCATCCACAGCGCGAACCACACGAGCATGCAGGCGATCAACGGTAGGCGCTCGGTGACACCCACGAGGGTCAGCAACGCCAGGACCGCACCGATCGTCGCCACTGTGGCGAAGGTGCGGTCGGTGAACCGCAAGTGGAACAGGCTCGGAGCGGAACGGAACGGGTGTTCCCGCACGAAGTCCGGGACGGGGAGTATTCCTCGCTCGCCGATCAGCGCCCGGAACTGCAGCAAGGCCGCGAGGAAAGCGACGAGGTACAGCGCGGCAAGACCACGGGCGAGCAGCAGCCGCCCGATCACGTAGTCGTCAGCATCCAACCAGTGCACCGTCGTGACTTCCCGTCGGCCCCGGCGCGGGCCGAGCACAGCCCCACTCCCAGGATTGCACGCCGGACGGACTGATGACGTTCGGACGCCGGACTCAGGTTCGGATCGTGCGGCGCAGTCCACTGGCTCGCAGCACCCGACGCTCCACGCCTGCTCGCACCGCCGCTTCCGTCCCGACGACCCGCACCTTGGAGCGCGCACGCGTAATCGCCGTATACAGCAGCTCGCGGGTGAGCAGCGACGACCGTTCGTCGGGCAGGATCACCGACACGGTGCCGTACTGGCTGCCCTGGCTGCGGTGGATCGTCATCGCGTACACGGTCTGCACCCCCGACAGTTGGCTCGGATGGAGCACGAACGGCTGCTCGCCGCGCGCGAAGGCGGCAACAAGATCGCCGTCGCCGCGGCGCACGACAACACCGGTGTCTCCGTTGTAGACGCGGGCCTCGTGGTCGTTGGCGGTGACCAGCAGCGGCTGCCCCGGATACCAGCGCTCCGGGTCGAGGCGTCGGCCCGTGGATGCACTGATCCATTCCATGGCCTGGCGCGCCCACCGCTGCACCCCGTACGGTCCGTCGCGGTGCGCGCACAGCAACCGGTGGGTCTCGAATCGTTCGAGAACTGCGTGGATGTCGCCGGCCAGTGCCGCTGCGGTGACCTCCTGCGCCGAGCCCACCACGTCGCGCCGCAGCGACTCGATGTCGTCGGGCCGCTGGAACGCGATCTCGGGCGCTCCGCTGTTCAGGATCTCCATGACTTTGTCGCCGTCGCCGTCGCGCACCGCAACTGCCAGGCGCGCGATCTCACCCCCGAAACGGCGACCCCGGCTCAACCGCACGATCCCGCCACGCAACCGCTCGTGTTCGAGGGGTTTGAAGGCGGCCTCGTCCGGATCGCCGGAGGCTTCGAGGTCGCGCGCTGCGGCCCGCACGAACACCGGATTCACCTCCCCGGAGACCGGGCGCGCGATCAGGTCGGCGAGCACGGCACCGGCGTCGACGGAGGCGAGCTGGTCGGGGTCGCCGACCAGGACGAGACGTGTATCGGGCCGGACTGCTTCGAGGAGCCGGCACATCATCGTCAGCGACACCATCGAGGTCTCGTCGACGACGATGACGTCGTACGGAAGATGGTTGTCGGCGTGATAACGGAATCGCGTGCGTCCACGCTGCCAGCCCAGCAGGCGATGCAGAGTCATGGCGCTGAGCCCCGGCGGCAGCGGCAGCACCGACTCCTGCTCGCGCACGGATTCCTGCAGACGCGCCGCAGCCTTACCGGTGGGTGCCGCGAGCCCGATGCGAAGACCGGGGCCTTCGATCATCTCGAGCAGCGCGAGAATCCGCGCGATGGTGTGGGTCTTTCCGGTTCCCGGTCCGCCTGCGATGACGGTGGTGTGGTGCGTGGCGGCGAGCGCCGCCGCCACGCGTTGACGATCCGGCGCAGGAGACGACTTCGTCCGGTCGGACTGGTCGCGAAACAGTTCGTCGAGTGCGGCGGAGAGCCGGTCGTCGTCGGCTGCGGGGAAGCCGTCGCTGCGGGCAGCGAGGACCTCCCTGATCATCTGTTCCTGACGGAAGTACCGATCGAGGTACAGCAGTGGCCCCTCGTCGGTGTCGACCAGGCGCAGTGGGCGCAGCGACCCGTGGTCGCCGCCGATCACAAGTGGACTGCGCTGCAGCGCACCGAGGACGTCACCGTCGTGTGGCCACGGCAACGACTCGAGGTCGACCACCGGGTTGCCGTCCTCGTCCTCTTCGACGGTGACGTCGCGCAGTCGCGTCAGGTCGAGGCATACCGAACCGGAACGTACGGCCCTCACGGCGAGGGCAGTGGCGAGGTGAACGTCGGTGTTCGGTTCGCCGCCGAGGTTCGCGAGTCTCAGTGCGACGTGGACGTCGGCAGCGGCCAGCACGCCGGCTTCGTTGAATTCGCGCAGTGCTCCTTTACCCCGCTGCGCAATTCTGGCTTCGATCACGGTACGGCCCTTCCCGCGAGCAGATCCGACAGGTCGGTGACGAGCGATGCGGGCGGTGTCCAGTCGAACACACCGCTTCCGGGAGGACTGTCCGGTCCGGCCATGCCGCGAACGAACAGATATTGCGAACCACCGAGATGCGTCTCCGGGTGGTACCCGGGCAGGCGCCACCGCAAGTACCGATGCAGCGCAACCGAATACAACAGGGCCTGCATCGGGTAGTGGGCACGGATCATCTCCGCTGCCATCGCGTCGCGGGTGTAGTGGGCCGTTGTCAGCTCACCGGGCGCAAGCCGGTTGGTCTTGTAGTCGACCACGACGAACTGCGGCCCGTCGACGCGCAGGACCGCATCGATGCTGCCCGTGAGGTATCCGCGCAACGGCACCGGCTCGAGGTCGCGCACATGATCGGCGTACTCGAACAACGAATCATCCGGTGTGAGATGGCGTCGCAGCAGATCGGCGACCTGAGCCAGGGTGACGGTCACGGCAGCGGGATCGTCGCCGCCAGCAAGCGGCAACTCGAAGTCGAGCTCGGCGAGCCTGTCCTTCGGCGAGAAGTCGGCCAGCGTGCGTGCGAGCGGGCCGAGCCGGGTGTGCAACACGGGCAGCAGCGCCTGCGCAAGCTCCTCGGGGTCGACGTCGGACAGTCGCTGCGCCACCACGTCGCGACAACACGCGGTGAGTTCGCCGGCGAGGTCGGCGGCGGAGGTGTCCACGATTTCGAACACGGAGTGCACGAGCGTGCCGAAGATCGTGCCGCCGGGCAAGTCGTTCATGGTCGAGGGGATCCCCTCGACCACGGGGTCAGGGGTTGCCAGCGGGGGCTCTTCCGGCTCGTCGTCCTTCTCCGGCACTTCGATCTCGCTGCCGACGCCGGCACCGTCGTGTGCCGACGCAGTGAGCGCCGAATACGAGGTGCGCCGCCACGTGCCGTCGAGCACACGGGTGAACCGTGCAGCAACCAGGGACGTTTCGTCCTGCTGCGGCTTCACCCAGCTGATCTCTCCCTTTCCGACGATGCCCGTGGCCTCAACGGAGATCAGACCGCCGGAGGCCTTCGCCCACGACGCGAACTGTTCGGCCATCACCGAATCGGCCGGAATGCCCGCTGCGGGCGCAACTTCGGAGCTGCCCGGAGTGCGGGCGAACAACACTCGGTGCAGCGGTGAGCGGGCGGTCCCGTAGGACGGCGCCCACCACAGCGTGAGCTGACAACAGGCTCGGGTCAACGCCACATACAGCAATCGCAGTTCCTCACCCGCTTCCTCCGCCTCGTGGGTGCGGCGACGCTCGCCGTAGCCCGGGCTGCCCTCGCCCCCGACGTCGAGGATGCGGCGGCCGTTCTCGTGTAGCAGCAGGGTATCGGGGTTCGGGTTCTTGGCGGCATCCCATGCGTACGGCACGTAGACGACCGGGAATTCGAGCCCTTTGCTGCCGTGTACCGTGAGGATCTGCACGGCTGCTGCGTCGCTGTCGAGGCGACGACTACGATCGGCGCTGCCGCGTCCCGGATCGTTCATCCGGTCTTCGAACCATCGCGTCAGCGCCGCAATACCGAACGAGTCGGATGCGGCCGCATCGTCGAGCAGCTCCGCGAGGTGTCGCAGGTCGGTCAGGTGCCGCTCTCCCGATACCGTTCGGAGCAGGCGCGCTTCGAGTTCGCTGATCGTGGCAAGGCGTTCGAACAGCGCCGCGAATCCGGACTGTGCGAACACCATCGCAAGATCGCGGAGCGCGCCCCCGACCTGCGCGACCAGTTCGTCGCCGCGCGCCACGAGGTCCTGCGCGGAATACCCGAGCAGCGGTGTCAACGCTGCGAGGCGCACCCGATCCGCGCGGTGCGGCTGTTCGAGCGCCTGCAGGGTCCACAGCCACTGCTGGGCCGCGGGGGTCGTGAACACGCTCGTTCCGCCTGCGAGGACGCACGGCACACCCGTCCGTTGCAGTTCGTCGTACACGAGGGAGACCTGTGCGTGTGTCCGCACGAGGATCGCGATGTGGCCTGGTTGCACCGGCTCCGGGCGCCCGGTCCGTTCGATGGTCGCATCGCTGTCGAGCAGCGCGACCACATCGGCGGCGACGTCGCGCGCGACGTTGGCCCGCAGCGGCCCGACCGTCGGGTATCCCGATTTGCCCAGTGGTCCGGCTCCGGTGCGCGGCAGGTAACGCAGACGCAGCGGGGCCGCCCCTGCAAGGCGTGTCCCGGGGCGGGCGGCGTCGACACGGTGCACGGCGATCCTCGGATCACCCAGTGCTGCACCGCCGTACACGTGGTCGAGTGCGGAGATCAGAGCGGCGTCGCTACGCCAGTTGGTTGTGAGCTCACGATGTGCATCGGACGTGTTCACCGCATCGAGGTAGCTCAACACTTCGGCGCCTCGGAAGGCGTAGATTGCCTGTTTCGGATCGCCCACCAGCACCAGAGTGGTGTGGCCGTGGAACACCCGATGAAGGATCTCCCACTGCTTGGGGTCCGTGTCCTGGAATTCGTCGACGAGGACGACACCGAACCGCGCGCGGATCCGGAGGCATGCAGCCGCGCCGTGCTCCGGGTCGCTCAGCACACGGTGCAGCAGTGCGAGCTGGTCGTCGAAATCACGCAAACCCGTCATTCGCTTCCGTCGTTCGACCTCGGCACGCACCTCCCGCGCGAATTCGACGCGCTCTCCCGCAGGTGTCCCGTCGGCGCTCTGGGGAGCGAGCGCCGCCTGCTGGTCGAAGATCGCCGCGCGGGCGGCGATCGTGGCCTCTGCATGGGAGATGGGTGGCTCACATCGGCCGTACCGCTGCAGGTAGAGGTCGGCGATGACCTCGATCGTGAGGTCGTCGACATCCTCCACCACGGTGACATCGGGTTCACGCTCGCCGGCGATGCCGAGTTCGTCGAGCATCCGCTGACAGAACCCGTGCGTCGTGGCGATGGTCGCGGCGTCGAAATCCGACAGGGCCTGCCGGAGGCGGGTGCGACGACCGGCGATGTCGTGAGCGGCCAGGTACCGGATCAGCTCGTCGCTGCCTGTTGCGGCAGCCTCCGCATCGGCGAGAGCGTCCACGACCTCGGCGAACCGGGCGCGGGTCCGTTCCCGGAGTTCTTGCGTTGCTGCACGGCTGAACGTGACGAGCAGGAGTTCGGACAGGTCGACGATGCCTTCCGCGACGTATCGGGTCGCGAGACCCACGATTGCGTAGGTCTTCCCCGTCCCCGCCGACGCCTCGAGGACCGTCGTCCCCGCCGGAAGCTCTCCCAGAAGGTCGAATCCTGTTGCAGTACCGGGCACTACGCCTTCGGTCACGATGCCACTTCCCATCACGGACGCCCCTGTTTCTCCGCTGCCAGCAGCGGTTCCCACAACCGGCGGGACAACACCCCGAACCGGGTCGGGTCGTCGAACCAGACGTGTTCGTCGGCGAGCGGTTCTGCTGCGGTGAGCTCACCGAACCCGACACCGCTGCCGTACAGGTACTGCACGTGCCGGTCCTTCCCGTCACCGAACTTTCCTCCGAATTCGTTTCCGGCGGATTCGAGTGCCATGTCGACGGAGCCACCACGCGCACGTTGCTCCGCATACGCGGCGGCTGCCCCAGTTGTCAGCGGCAGCACTGCGCCCAGGCCGCGGTCGCGGAGGTCGACGAGTTGAAGGAGCAGTTCGTGGGCGTTGCCGGGCGCGATCATCGTCGAACGCCATGCAGGCATGCGTCCGCGGCCGCGGCCGGTGGTCACGGCCTGCCACCTCTCGTCATGACCGGACGCAGCGACGGCCAAGAGCTGGATCCAGGCCGTGATCCGATGTTTGGCAGACAACTTCGAGAAGATGCTGCGGCCGACCACGTTGCCGTGGACTCCACCGATCGTCCCGGTGAGCCGTCGGCCGTTGCCGAGATCGACCATCACGTCGATGGTCGTGGGTCTTCCGCTGTGTACCGGTGCGCACGCAGAGACGAGGCTTTCCACCGCATGGGTGACGTCGTCGAGCGCCCTCTCGCCCAGCGCGTACGGCGGGAGCGTCCCGCGGCGCCACTCCGCGGCCCGGAAGTCGGCTGCAGAGACACCGCCGAGGCGGGATTCGAGCATCCGGTCGCCGAGGTTCCAGCGGGCCAGCGGATCGAGATCGACGTCGAGCGCGTCGGTCGTGCCTTCGTCCGGTTCGGGAATCCTGATACCGAGGCGTTGCCGCAGAAACCCCTGGGCAGGATGCACGAGATACGAGACGAGGTCGGCGAGGTCGATGTCGGCCCGCTGTTCGGGCGGAGCGAGGAGGACCTGCGCGAGGGCGGGGGCCGCGTTCCCCGTGCTCGGGCTCTGTGCCGCCTGGGCACCGGCGAGCGCCGTCTCGTCGAAACTGAACGGCGCATCGGGCAGGAAGTTCCGGGTGTCGAACGGCTGCAGCGGGTGACGGCGGACCACCTGCGCCGCGTCGCCGATCATCGTGGCGACGACATCGCGCACCTCGGTGAGCGGAATCGCGGGTGGCCGTGCCGCACCGGTGACCGGATCGGCTCCGGTGTAGAACAGCAGCACCTTCTCTCCCGCCGACATGATCGCGTCGAGCAACAACTGCCGGTCCTCGCTTCGAGGGTCACGTTCGCCGACGCGGGGATTCTGGGTGAGCACATCGTCGCCGTCGATGTGGGCGGTGCGGGGGAAGACGTCGTCGTCGAGGCCCAGCAACACCACCACCCGATGCGGCACCGAACGCATCGGCACCATGGTGCACACCGTGAGCTCGCCGGTGCGGAAGTTCGCGCGAGTGGGACGGCCCGCCAACCGGCCGGCGAGCATCGCACGCACATCGGCCAGTCGCAGCTCGGCGGCTCCGCTGTGTTCGACAGCGGCGCCGATTTCGCGATGCGCCTGCGCGCGCTGCCATGCGTCGGCGGCCGGAACATCCACCAGTAGATCGAGCGCGTGCGTGAGCGCGTGCGCCCACCGCGCTGCGTCCTGGGGTCGACGCAGAACCCACAACGCTTTGTCGAGCCGATCGACGTATTCGGCGAACCGCCCCGCGAGATCGATGTCGTTGCTCTCGACGTCATCGAGTGGCATTGCAAGCGCCAGCCATTCGCTGTCGGAACCGTCCGCGGCGACTCCGAGGAGTACTCGGTCCAGCGCGGTGCCGAAAGTGTTCTGCGGGAAGTCCGCGAGTCCGAACGCGCTGCGTTGCCGTTTGCCCAGCCCCCAGCGGGCGCCCGACTCGGCAGTCCATTCCTGCAACCGCTCCAGATCGTCGTCGTCGAACGAGAACATGCGCCGCACCGGTGCCGCCGCAGCGAGGTCGAGCGCATCGCCCGCAGTGACGCGCGCATCCGCGAGATCGAGCAGTGCCGAAACGACGGACAGCACGGGATTGGTACGACGCAGCCCGCGGTCGGCCAGCCGGACCCTCAGCTCGTGCCCGGGATGCCCGCCGATGTCCTGACCGAACGACGCAGCGACGAGCGGAGCGTAGGTCTCGACGTCCGGGCACATGACGATGACCTCGCGAGGTTCGAGGGTCGGATCATTCTCGAACAGGTGCAGGAGGCATTCGCGGAGCACCTCGACCTGACGGGTCGGGCCGTGGCACGCGTGAATCTGCACAGTGCCGTCGGCCTCGGCGCAGGCCACCTCCGGAGCGCGGTCGGCCCGGATGTCCGCCTGGATCCTGCCGAGCAGCGTGGCAGGGGGCGCAGGCACATCGTGTTGTTGCTCGACCGCACCGAGCTCGGACAACCTGCTCTGAAGTTCGCGGACGTCCCGGGCAAGCGCGGCCAGAAGGGGGTGGCCGACGAGATCTACGCTGCGATCGTCCGCGCGCCGCGAAATCTGCTCTCGGCCGGAGAGATTCGCCCACATCCGAGGACTCGCGTGCGGCAGCCACAGGTGCACGTCTCGGCGGGCACCCAGCGCCGCCAGTACTTCGAGCTGCACCCGGTCGATACGGGTGGGCCCGAACAGCGACAGCCGATCCGGCAGGTCGACGATTCCGGGCTCTGCGCGCAGCCGTTCGCACACCTCGTCGAGCCGCTGCGCGGGACTGTCGACACCGATGCGGTCGCGCAGGCGGCGCCACAGTTCGGCCTGCCAACGCAGGTGCTCGTCGAGCATGGCCCCGGTGCCGTCGGTGTCGTGTCCCGCAGCCCAATCGGTGAGCATTCGTGGCCGATGCTGCCCGTAGCTGCGCAGCAGGTCGCGGAAGTGTTCGGCGGTGGCGTAGCGACGCCCGGCCCGGTGATCGTCGGTGCCGTGGCCGAGGTGTCGCGTGAGCGCTGCACACCACGGTCGGCCGAGGTTCTCGTCGATGACGTCGAGCAACGCCCACAACACGCGCGACGGATGCCATGGGTCATCGTCTGCGGTGGTGTCCGCGGCAGACGAGAGCACCTCGTCGACGAGACGGGACGGGGATGGAAAGTCGATGTTCGCAGCGACCCCATCGCCGGCGACGGCCCCGAGCACCGTCGACAACCGCTGCGTGAGCCACCGCTCGACACCTCGAGCCGGTACGGCGACGATCTCGCGGGCGAACGGGTCGGCAGGCGGGACGGACAGAAGTTCGGCGAGTGCATCGGCCAGGGTGTCGGTGCGCTCGGCACGATGCAGTCTGAGCACGCGTGGGCCCCCTCGTGGGTTGTTCGATCCGTCGGCTACGGCTTACCACACCGAGCCGACAACGATCGACCACCTGCGCGTTTCCCGAGGGTGGAGAGTCGCATACCGCTTTGAAAAAGTGTCAGAAGAGAGACTTTGCGCCGTACACCGCGACCATGCGGCTACCCGACACCGACACCACATCGCCCGCTTGCAGCCGCCTTCGCGGACTCCGTACCGGACTGTGGTTGACGCACACAGCGCCTTCCATGAGAAGGGCCGCGGCTTCCCCTCCGGAGGTGGCCAAACCACTTTCCTGGAGGAAGCCGAACAGCGAGTCGGGCACGAGTGCCTGCATGTGATCGATGGTCGCCGTGCAATGCATCAACACGGTCACCGCCCGGTGATGTTCAGATGAACTCGCAACGAACTGCACTGACCACTACAAGAGCGGATCGAGACGGGTGTTCTGGAACGAGCGGATCAGCCACTGCCCGTCGGACTTCAACGCGACGCTCGTATTACGGGACAACGCCTCGTCGGTGCACTCCGTCTCACCGTTCCAGAGCACGCATCCGGTGCGGATGATGATCGCCATGTCGGGTCGGGGGAAGGCGATGGTCTCGGAGACCTGATTCAGTTCGGTACCGCCGACATAGGTGTCGAAGAAGTACTGCATACCCGACGCGATCTCATCATGGCCGTGCAACAGGTCGCCGCTGAAGGTCACCACATCGGCGTCGTGCGTGTGGATCGCAGCGTATGCCGCGCCGTCACCGTTCTTCCACGCGTCGTGCTGACGCACCCGCAGGTCTTCGATCGCCTGGAGGTCGGAGGCGAGTTCCTGCGCCGCCGACGGTGGCGCGGCGCCTGCGGTTGCGACACCGGCGAGGAGCACGGATGCTCCGATTATGCATACAGACAACGCATTTCGCAGTTTCGACATTGCGAACTCCTTCAGCTGCCGGAGATTCTCGATGTCGATTGTGCGCGACGTACGCCCGGGAGACATCCGGGACAATACCCATTTCCGCCCCCGGGTCACGTCATTCGGGACCACCTCCACCGGAGAGGTCGAACAACGGGAGCTGATCGCGCAGTGCCGACGCTGTGAATTCCGCGTGGTGCCGCTCTCCGAGCTCGCGCGCCACGTGAGCGGGGCATCCGAGCTCGGCGCCGATCTGATCCCAGGTGTGCCCGGCTTCGCGTTGTTCCCAAGCGAAGCCGCCATCGTCATCCCACGGTGCCGACATGGCCCGCATACTGCTCGCACTACGCCACACCCGCAACGACCGATCACGGCGTGTCGCAGATCACAATTCCGTACGGGCCCGGCCGGCAGACAACGAGACCCGACAGGATGGGGCCGCCTGAGCGACCCCCTCGGCGCGTCAGTGCGCGGCGAGCCAGTCGTTCAGATCCTTCTCATCGGCCTTGACGATGCTTTCCACCATCTGGACGACGAGACCTTCGACCTGACCGCCGACGACCGGAATCTTGACCCCGACTTCACCGGTGACCTCGACGACCGATCCGCCCGACGCCGAGGGACGCAGTTCGGAGCGCCCTGAAATGGTGACGGGAAGGCTGGAGGACCCTCCGGCCATCGCACCCTGCGCGCTACCACCGTCCAGCGCACTCCACTCGTCCGTCCGGGTCATTTCCAGCGGGCCGCGAAGAACCCCGCGAACGACGGCAGGTAGCCCTGCAGGATCCATCCGGCCGGTGATCTCGACACGAATCGTTCCGGGTCCGCCGGGGGTGGTCACTGCGATCGAGCTGCCTTCGGCGTCTGCTCCGCCGCGGCTCTTCCAAAAGTCCTCGCTGGTCAGCGCGGCGTGCATCGCGTCGACGCCGTGCTCGAATTCGGTGGTGAAGGTGAATGCTTTCGACATGGCGGGAACAATAGCCCGCCGGCATCACAGCTCCGCCACGGGATCACCGCCCGCGCGCCACCCGCTCACCGTACTCGAAAGAGATCACAACAGCGCGGCGAGGACAGGCGCACCGACACCCATTGCAGCGGCTGCTGCTGCCCCGAGGAGCGGAGAGCCCGCGACGAAGGCCACCGCGAGACCACCGAGTACGACCATGATCACCAGGAGAACCACTCCCGCCGCCTTGCTCTCCGTCAGAGCCTGCTCTCGACTCGCGGTGTCGATCCGTACGGGTGTTGCCGTGACCATCGTTTCGTCCCCATTTCCGACTCATACGACCTAGGGTTCGAGGCAGTGTGTTCCCCGGCTCAGCACTGTTCAAACGCGAATAGCCGGGTTCTACCCGGCCGGCCGGACCGATTCCTCGCCTGGAACAGTGAGCGCGAGTACCGCGAGTTCGTCGAGGGACACCGCGAGGACCTGCGCCAATGCAGCAACGGTCGCAAAAGCGGGGGTTGCCATCCGGCCCGCTTCGATCTTACGGAGAGTTTCGGGAGAGATTCCCGCCTCACTGGCGACTTCAGCGAGAGTGCGCGCGCCACGCGCGGCGCGCAGACGGCCACCGAGGCGTCGTCCTGCGGCGAGCTGCTCCGGGGTGAGCGGGAGACGAACCATACGCATGACTCTACACCGTCTGGTATTAAAATACCGGTAAGGTTAGGTGTCATCCAGAAGAAGGACTACTGATGCTCGAGCTCAAGACCCCGGGAGAAGTTGCCGCAATGCGCGTTACGGGCGCATTCATCGCCGACTTGCTCACCGACCTCTCGAACCGGGCCTTACCCGGTGTGAACCTCCTCGATCTCGAAGACCGAGCCCGCGAGCTCATCGCGAAGCGTGGCGCGGTGTCCTGCTACTGGGACTACTCTCCCTCGTTCGGGCGAGGCCCGTTCCGGAACGTCATCTGCCTGTCCGTCAACGACGCCGTGCTGCATGGACTCCCCCACGACTACACGTTGCGCGACGGCGATCTTCTCAGTATGGACATCGCGGTCTCCATCGACGGCTGGGTCGCCGATTCGGCGCGCAGCATCGTCGTCGGAACTCCGAGGGACGAAGACCTCCGGTTGATCGACGCAACGCAGCAAGCGCTCGACGCAGGCATTGCCGCCGCACGGCGTGGCAACAGACTGGGTGACATCTCCGCTGCCATCGGCGCGGTCGCGGCCGAATACGGGTACCCGGTCAACACCGAATTCGGTGGGCACGGCCTCGGACGCACCATGCATGAGGATCCACACGTCTCCAACACGGGCAGGGCAGGACGGGGCCTGATTCTCCGACCTGGTCTGACCCTCGCGCTCGAACCGTGGTTCGCAGCGGGAACCGACAAGATCGTGTACGACCCGGACGGCTGGACCATCAGGTCGGCGGACGGATCACGCACCGCGCACAGCGAACACACCATCGCGATCACCGAGGACGCCGCGCAGATCCTGACGCTCCCCGCCGCGTGACGGTTATGCCGTCACCTTGCGGACGAAGGTGATCGTGCGGTCGAGGACGTCGCGGGCGTCCTGAAGCGAAAGGTCGAACTGGTACTCGTGCCCCAGTTCAGGGATGTGGTCGTCCGGGTAGAACACCTCGTCGACCGTGACGCCGAGATCGGACAACTTGGCGGCCAGCGGTTTCGACTGCCTGACGGTGAGCGGATCGGCGTTGCCGCCGTTGATGAATGCCGCCGGGAAGTCCTCCGTGACGACGAACAGGCTGGACATCTGCCGCGCTGCTTCGGACGCCGCGAAGTCACGGTCGCCGGTATACGCCCACAACGCCTGCTGCACCCCCCACCCGATCAGTCCACCCGCACCGTCCATCGCAGGAACGTTGTAGATGCCGCAATTGAGCACCACACCACGTAGTGCAGTCGCAGGCAGTGCCGGTTCCAGCGCGAGCTCCTGCGCATAGGCGGGCGTCGTGATCGCTGCGGCGAGTTGCGCCGAGAGCTGAGCACCCGCGGAGTCACCTGCGAGCACGATCCGGTCCGGGTCGATATGGAGATCCTCGGCGTGGGCAAGCAGGTACGCATGCGCGTCGTTGAGCTGGTGGACCGCGATCGGGTAGCGGTGCTCCGGCGCGAGCGAGTATCCGACGGACACCACCGTGAACCCGGCATCGGCCAGCCGCTGGTAGTACCCGGCGTAGTTCTTGCGGTTCCCGGAGATCCACGCGCCTCCGTGGGTCCAGACGATCGTGGGAAGCGCCTCCGTCGTCCCTGTCGGCGTATAGACGGCGAGATACGCGTCGGGGTCGTTGCTCCGGTACGCGACGTCGGCGACGAGATCGGTTTCTGGCGCACCCTCCGCGAGGTTCGTCGTCAGCCTGTCGGCATCTCGATGGAATACGGCCCTGACGACGAGAGCACCGGGGGTCGGACTCAGCACGAACGCGGCCACCGCGATCACCACCACCAACGCGAGAACAACCACGATCCACCTCAGAATGTGCCGTCGCGGACGTCGAGCCGCACTTCGCTCGGCTGTCATCGCAGTCTCCCTGTCGTGAGTCCGACCTTGTGGGGGTTCGTAACCCACGCCACTCGATCATGACAGGAGATTCGTCCGAATGCCGGTAGACGCATTCAGGACACGAAACCCCGACCTCGCTCCTGAAGCACTTCCGCAAGGATCCGCAGCGCTTTCGGACCCACACCGTGGAGCGCTGCGAGCTCGGCCTTCGAACGGGCTGCGACATCGTCGAGCGTCACCACCCCAGCGCCGAGCAGGGCCCGTGTCGCGGGCTTCCCGATGGATGTGGGCAGGTCGCTGTGGGACGGCAATGTTCCAGTGTCGGCTTCGACCGATGCGGCGGCCAGCCGTTTCGGGGCCCGGAAAATCCACGCCTGACGCACCAACCCGTTGAGATCCTGCCCATCGATCTCGGCGAGCGGCATCCGAAATCCGATCACGGCGCCCCGCTGCACGAGCCGCTCACCGGACGGATGACGTTCCAGCGCATCGACAATCATCTCCTCGGGGAGCCGGAATTGGACGACACCGCCGTCGGTGATCGAAACGAAGACCTTGCCCCGGACCGAAAAGGTGATCGTTTCAGACCGTGTCCCTTCCTCCACCTCGCGGAGGTAGAGCGCTGCCTTTCGCACCTGTCGCGCTGTGGTCATCCTCCGATGCTAGGGCTATTGGTGACAGAGCGCGCCGATCCAGAGCGCGATGGCCCGCTGCACCGATTGCCGATGTTCGGCGAACCGAGCGTCGGCGGCGAGCGCCCGCGACCCGTACGTGAGATCGAATACCACTCCTTCGAGCAGAGTGATCAGGTCGCGCGCTGCACCGTCCGGATCTCCGGCTCCCAGTGAATCCATCAAAACGGTTGCGGCGGGACGTGAAAAGAGACACGCAGCCAGCGCTGCACGCAATTCGTCGTTCCCGGATGCGTCGACCGCCAACGAGTACCTGGCGAGAACGTCTCGGCGCCGGTCCACGATCAGCGTGTCGAGTTGGTCGGTGATCAGTGCACTGGCCTCCTCGACCGACCGGGGCGGCGCTTCGGGCAACGCAGCACGGAAGGATTCGCGCGAACGCCGTGCCAGGTGGGCGATCGCGGCGGCGACCAACGACTGGCGGGTTCGGTAGTAGTACGAAGTGGAACCGGGCGCGAGTCCGAGCCGGGTGTCGATACCTCGGTGTGTGAGCGCGTGATTTCCACCCTCTGCAACGAGATCCAGGGCAGCGTCACAGATGAGGTCGCGACGCGAGGATCGGTGAGGCATGTCTCCATCCTTCCACGCTCTACGATAGTAGAGTATCGGTCATGGGATGGCTTCGCCGGACAGCTCGAACAGTCCGACCTCACCGGGTGGATCCTGAGGTATTCGACTCCGCCGCACAGAAACTCGGGATCACCCTGGATGCAGCGCAGCGACAGGCCGCACTCGAACTCTCGTCCGCCGAAGGCGGCGTGTACCTGTGGGGGCCGGTCGGACGCGGCAAGAGCCGGCTGATGTCGATGTACTTCGATGCACTGCCCACCCACCGCAAGCGTCGGGTCCATTTCCACGACTTCTTCCGCAACCTGCACCGCGCCATCCGACGCCACCGAAACAACCTCGCCGCCGCTCTGGACGAGCTGCTCGACGGAGTGGATGTGGTGTGCTTCGACGAATTCCACGTCCACGATCCTGCCGACGGCAAGTTCCTCTCGCGCCTGCTTCCCGCACTCCTGAATCATGGCGTCACAGTCGTCCTGACGTCGAACTATCCACCGCGGTCCCTCATGCCGAATCCGTTGTTCCATGACGATTTCGTGCCGACCATCGAGTTGATCGAACAGCATCTGACAGTCGTGGCGGTCGACGGTCCCGTCGACTACCGCACGGTGCCGAGTCACGACACCGGGTTTGCTGCCGGCTCGTGGTCCGCACCGGACTCCGCACCTCCGCACCCCCGGCCGGACGAAGCAGTGACAGTCGCACCGACCGGCCACCCCATCCGTCTCCGGCGCGGTGCCGGCGCGGCACTCTGGATCGGCTTCTCCGACCTGTGTGTCGACACCACCGCGCCGTCGGACTATCTCGCCCTGGCCGAGCAGTTCGGACATTGGGTCATCAGCGAGATCCCCGACCTACGCGCCGCAGGTCGGGAACCGGCTCAACGTTTCGCGAACGTCGTCGACGTTCTCTACGACCGCGACATCGCCACTACGTTCATCTCGACGGTCCCACTGGGCGCGTTCATCGACGGCGCGCTCCTCCCCCACGACATCGAGCGAATCATGAGCCGACTCGGCCGACTCGCCACACTGCCGACGGTGGCCGAGCCACGATCCGATACGTAAACTCACGGTCAGCACTTACCACAGTCCTACCCACCAGAGGACGGTGATCCACGGTGCGCAGAGCAGTGCGCTGGGCAATCCCCGTATCCACCTGCCTGATCCTGGCAAGCTGCACCGCGGACAACGGTTCTCCTCCCAGCCCGGTCGAAGACCGCCCTCAGCACCAGGCGTCCCAATATATGTCGCGCCCCGATCTGACCCCACCGGTCGTCGACGTACTGACGACACCGACGGACCGGGACGGGCTCGTGTTCCTGACCCCGCGGATCCACGATCAGGGCGAGGATGGTCCGGACACCGGGCTGCTGATCGTGGATCGCGCGGGCAACCCGCTGTGGGTGATGCCTCACGAGGATCCCAGTGGCGACACGTACGTCAACGATATCGACGTGCAGACCTACCGTGGAGAGTCGGTGCTCACCTTCTGGGAGGGCACGTCGCCCGGCATCGGCTGGGGTGAAGGCACTTATTGGATCCTCGACTCGGCGTACCGGCACATCGCATCTGTCGGTGCAGGAAACGGACACGCGGCCGATTTCCACGATCTGGTGATCACACCGCGCGACACCGCGCTGCTCACCTCGTACGCCCGAGAACGCCGCGGGCGTCCGTTCCTGTCGGCGATCGTCCAGGAGATCGATATCAGCACTGGTGCAGTACTTTTCGAGTGGAACAGTCTCGACCATATCGATCCGTCCGAATCGATGGTGTCCGAGCCGGACGACCCGGAAGAGCACTATGACTACTTCCACATCAACTCCGTCGACGAGGACAGCGACGGAAACCTGCTGCTGTCCGCTCGACACACCCACGCGCTGTACAAGATCGACCGAGATTCGGGTGACGTCCTGTGGCGCCTTGGCGGCCCACACAGTGATTTCGCACTCGACGACGATGCCCGATTCGCGTGGCAGCACGATGCCCGCTGGCTCCCGGACGGGCGGATCAGTCTGCTCGACAATGTGTCGGACGACGAGAATGCCGGAAGGCCCTCCCGAGCGCTCATCCTCGAACTCGACGAACAGAACCGCTCGGCTCGGACCATCCGAGCATTCGAGAACCCCGACCCGGTCACCAGCGCCACGCAGGCGAACCACCAGGTGCTGCCCAACGGCCACAGCTTCGTGGGCTGGGGTTCGGTTCCGACAGCCACCGAATTCGGCGCGGACGGGGCGGTCCTGTGGCACGCATCCCTACCCGAAGGCATGTATTCGTACCGCGCGCACCTGTTCGATTGGACCGGAACGCCGGCCGAGCCGCCGTCGGTCGTTGCCCACCGGGACGACTCCGTGGAATCCGGACCGATCGAGGTCGCGATGAGCTGGAACGGTGCCACCGAGGTCGCCGCGTGGCGCATCAGCTCCGGACCCGAAGCGGACGGCCCTACCCGTGTCACCGACGCGGACGCAACAGGTTTCGAGACCGTTGCCACCATCTCTGATGACTCGGGCTACACCGATACCGCGTCCCCGGTATTCGTCACCGTTGAGGCGCTCGACGAAGCAGGTGTGGTCGTGGGCGTTTCCGAGACGGTCGAAGCGTCGGATTCGCGTTGACGCACGTCCGGCGATGTGTCGTCACCGTCCGGCCCGTGCGTCGACCGCGGCAGCGACGTCTTCCATGACGAGGTCTGCATTCACCGCAGCACCGGCCATCACACCTGCCCCCGATGCCACCATCACCATCGCCGACAGGTCACTCGCATTGCCTGCAGCCCAAACTCCGGGGACCTCGGTCTTGCCCATCGGATCAGAATCGATGAAGGCCCCGAGCGGGTGGTCGGTCATGGTTCCACCGAGCTGTTCGTACAGGTCTGCCCGGGCGTGGAATCGTGGGGCAACCACCACCGCGTCCAACTCGGCCTCCGGAGCGCCGTCGAGTACGACGGTGACACCGGTATCGCCCTCTTCCCGGAGTCCCGAAACGGTCGCAGCGACGACGCGGATCTGCCGTGCCGCAAGCTGTTCGGTCGCGTCGGTGTCGAGCTCCGGCATCGCGTGGGTGAACAGCGTGACGTCGGCGGTGAGCTGCCGGAACAGCAGCGCCTGGTGGACACTCATCGGGCTCGTCCCGATCACGCCGACGCGCTGATCGCGCACTTCCCATCCGTGGCAGTAGGGGCAGTGGAGCACCTTCCTCCCCCACATCTCCTGCACGCCGGGCAGGTCGGGAAGCTCGTCGACGAGCCCTGATGCCAGGATGAGGCGTCGCGCGCGAACGGGTCCACTTTCTTCGAGGTCCACCTCGAGTGCACCGCCGGTGTGCCGCGCCGATACTGCGGTGTCGACGCGTATTTCCGCCCCGTATCCGCTCGCCTCCTTACGCCCGGCCGCGAGCAGGTCGAGCGGTGGAACGCCATCCTGGCCGAGGACGTTGTGCGCACCCTCGGCCGGAGCGTTGCGCGGTTGCCCGGCATCGACGACGAGCACCGAGCGCCGTGAACGGGCAAGCGCCGTTGCGGCGCTCAATCCCGCTGCGCCACCTCCGATCACGACGACGTCGTAGTGAGCAGGAGCGGTCGGTTCCGTTTTCGAGTTCATCGGTTCACTCCCAGGTCGAGTTTTCTTGCTGCCCATGCGGTGCGGTGCCCACGGACTCTCAGGTCGTTCCTGCTGAGCACCGAGTGGGGTCCGTGGTTCGAACTCAGCTGTGCCAGAACTTCGAGATCGTCTGCGGACAAGCCGTTTTCAAGTCCGTGCCGAAGCTTACCCAACACCGTTCGGGCGTAGGTACGTGCCGTCGGTGTAGTGCCATCGAGGTCGATTTCGGTGCGACGCACGGCCTCGACGTCGAAGCCGGCACGTTCGAGGTCGCCGGTCCAATCCGGGTGGTTGTTCCATCCGCGTTCACCGGCCAGCGCGTGAGCACGTGCTTCGAGCCCCGGCGTACCGATCCCGATGTCGTCGGGAAGGAACCGCGGTTGGGATTCCATTTCGATGACCACCACAAGAGCGCCGGGATCGAGCGAATCGTGGAGCTCCCTCAGGAAGGTGTCGGGCTCCTGGACGTGATGCAATGACAACGCCGCCCACACGAGATGGGGCGAGTCGACGGCCGGCCAGCCTGCGTCGAGGTCCGCCTCGACGGTCGTCACCCGCCCGCGCACGTCGTGACGGTCGGCGGTGTCGCGGATGCGAGCCAGCATCTCCGGCGACCGATCGACGGCGATGACCTCTGCTTCCGGGAATCGTGCGGCGAGAACGCGCGTACCGGTCCCTGTTCCGGCGCCCACATCGACGATCACACGGGGATCGACTCGATCGGCGACCCAGTCGACCAGGTCCTTCAGATATTCGCTATGGACCTCCGCATCGAGATCCAGCAGATCTGCCGGGGAGTCGCTGTGCCGGTGCGGTTGATGATGACTGTGTTGATGCATGCCTTCACGCTATAGCCATAAATGCAGTTTCGGCATACCATATTGCCTATGGAGCAAGAAAATGTCGATCTGGACCAGATTGTTCGGCAACGGATCCGCAGCCTCCGCCTGGCGCGCGGATGGACACTCGATGCACTGGCCACCCGCTGCCACATCAGCCCCTCGAACCTCAGTCGCATCGAAACAGGCCGTCGCAGAATCGCATTGGACCAGCTGGTTCCTATCGCCCGCGCACTCGACACCACGATCGATCATCTCGTCGAATCCGACGACGACCAGGATGTGGTGATCAGACCGCAACCGTGCGACACCCCCGGCTTCACCACGTGGCTGCTCTCCCGCGAACGTTCCCTCAACGGGGTGACCATCGCGAAGATGCGCATCACCAACGAACACCCCCGCCCCACCGACACGTTACCGGTCCACCCCGGGCACGAATGGTTCACGGTCCTCAGCGGCACAGCTCGCCTCCAACTCGGCGAGCGCACCATCCTCATCCAGGAAGGCAATGCCGCGGAGTTCTCGACGATGACCCCGCACGCGATCAGTGCCCACGAGGGCGTCGTCGAAATCCTCACGATCCTCGATCACAACGGGGAACGCGCACACCTGCACGGCAACGAGAGGTCAGCGGGCGCCCGCTCGTAGAGCCCACTGAGCAATCGCCGCGAACCCATCGGAGAGCGCGGTAGTGAGGAGAAGCGTCCGCCCCAGTCTCGACGGTGCTCGCGACAATCCGACGCAGCATGCTGCCACCCAGCCCAGGTTGACCGCCCCGGCGATCTCGAGGTCGCGGTCTCGAACCGGACGACGAACAGCTGCGCGACCCAGGACGACGCTGGTCGCACCCAGAGCAACAGCAACAGCTACACGTCCACGGCGCGACGGATCGACCGATCCTGCCATCCGCTCGTCGACCGACACGGCCACCGCGGCGAGCGCGCACCCGACGCTGTCGAGCCCGAGCACTACCCGGGCAAGTTCGTCCCGATTCACCGTACGCCCCCATAGTCCCCGAATTGCGTTCGGTGGCAGCGTAACGCGATGAAGCCGCGAGCGACGCACGTAGTGTGATTCCCGAAGCATCGAGAGAACGGAGTCAACGGTGGCCGGAACAACGACGGAACCGCCGACAGTGGCCGAGTTGATGGCCGAACTGGCCGAACTCGAGAACCCGAAGATCCGCGAGGTGAACGTCAAGCACGGCGACGACCACGGCGTCAATCTCACCCAGCTGCGCGCGATCGCCAAGAGGCTGAAGGTCCAGCAGGAGCTCGCCGAGGAACTCTGGGAGACCGGCGACAGCGCGGCGAGACTGCTCGCAATCCTCATCGGTCGGCCGAAAGCGTTCACGCGCGACGCCCTGGACACGATGTTGCGGGAAGCACGCGTACCCAAAGTCCAGGATTGGCTGGTCAACTACATCGTGAAGAAGAGCCCGCACGCCGACGAGTTGCGCGTGCTGTGGTTCGACGATCCGGATCCGGTCGTGGCGAGTGCGGGTTGGGCCCTGACTGCCGAACGTGTGGTGAAGAAACCCGAGAGTGTCGATCTCGCCGGCCTGCTGGACACCATCGAAGGGCAGATGAAGGATGCCCCGGAACGCTTGCAGTGGGCCATGAACACCTGCCTGGCCCAGATCGGGATCGAGCACGCCGAGTATCGCGTGCGGGCCCTCGATATCGGCAACCGCTTGAAAGTCCTCGAGGACTATCCGGCTTCCCCGGGTTGTACGTCGCCGTTCGCACCCATCTGGATCACCGAAATGGTGAACCGGAAAACCGACAAGTGAGGTCGTATATGCGCCCGATGCGCGCCGCCGGAGTCTTCGCCACCACTATCGCCGCATCTGCACTGTTCACGGCAGGGGTGGCTTCGGCCTCCGCGACCATTCCGTTCCAGATCGATCCGGCGCCCTACGGGAATCCGAACGGAAGTTTCGACGCTCCGTCGGTCCGCTGCGTCGCGGTAGTCGGCGACGAGCCGGGCGTCGTGACGATCACCGGTGGGAAGGAAGACGGCTGGGGCTGTCTCCTCTCCGCGGATGTGCAATGGGTGAACCTGTCGACCGGGGAATCCGGCTCTGCCCGTCTGTCGGACGGTCTGAACGGTATTCCGGCATTCGCCGCCATCGACACCGGCGCGGGCCAGGTCGCCGTCCTCTTGACCTCGACGGCAGCCGGACCGATCACCCCCGGCATCGCCACATTCCAGGTGCCGTAGTCGGCGTCCCGTCGAGAATCGCCACGTCGGAATGAATCCCCTGCATATACTCCGGCAATGCTGATCATCGGGATCATCCTGTTCGGAATTCTCGTCGGCGCAGGTGCACAACTCATTCTGGGCAGGTCCGCGTCCGGAATCGATTGGACACTGGCGTTTGCTGCGGGAGTCGGCGGTTCGTTCGTCGGCGGCCTGCTCATCAGTCTGCTCGCAAGGGACGGCCTCCATTTCCGTCCCAGCGGCATCATCGGCTCCATCGCCGGCGCGGTCATCGTCACTGCGGCGTGGTTCTGGTGGAAGGGGCGCTCGGGTTCGTCTGTGAGCTGACGGCACCGGGCCTGCCACACCGCTGACGGTGCGGCAGGCCCTTCGGGTCCGCGTCAGATCCGGGTGATGTCCAGCCCGCCGTCGTGGAACTGCGACCGCAAGCGCTTCTTGTCGAACTTGCCGACGCTGGTCTTGGGAACCTCACTCACGACGGTCCAATTCTCCGGAAGCTGCCACTTGGCGACCTTGTCCGACAGGAACTCGCGCAGCGTCTCGACGGTCGCGGTGGACCCGGCGCGAAGGACGACGGCAACCAGCGGACGTTCGTCCCACTTGTCGTCGGGCACACCGATCACCGCTGCTTCGAGAACATCCGGGTGCCCCATGACAGCATTCTCCAGGTCGACCGAGGAAATCCATTCGCCGCCGGACTTGATGATGTCCTTCGTGCGATCCGTCAACGTGAGGTAGCCGTCCGGGGTGATCGTTCCGACATCGCCCGTACGCAGCCATCCGTCGTGGAACTTCTCGGGTGCCTCGACACCGTAGTACGAGGCTGCGATCCACGGACCTCGAACCTCGAGTTCACCGATGCTGACGCCGTCGTTGGGAACCACCTCGTCGTCGTCACCGACCAGCCGGGCCTGTACCGACGCCGGGAAACGTCCCTGCGTGTACCGGTAGCGCCACCGCTCCTCGCCCTCGACGCCTACTGGTGGTCGCGCTACCGACCCCAGCGGCGACGTCTCCGTCATCCCCCATGCATGCAGGACCTGCACATCGTGGTCGGTCTCGAACGCGTGCATCAGCGATGGCGGCACTGCCGACCCGCCGATGAGCACCTCCTTCATGCAGGAGATGTCCTGCGGGTGCTCCTCGAGGTACTGGTGCAGTCCGAGCCAGATCGTCGGGACAGCGGCGGCGAAGGTCGGGCGTTCGGCGGCAATGAGCGCGGCGAGAGGTTCGGGCTGCAGGAAGCGGTCGGGCATGATCAGCGACGCCCCGATCATGAAGGCCGCATACGGCAGACCCCAGGACATGGCGTGGAATTGCGGAACGACGGCCAGCGCACGGTCGCCCTGACGAAGCGAAGGCCCGTCGGTCATGCACACCTGCATCGAATGCAAGTAGATCGAACGGTGCGAGTATGCGACGCCCTTCGGGTCGCCGGTGGTTCCGGAGGTGTAGCACATCGCGGCTGCAGAACGCTCGTCCACTTCGGGCCAATCGAAGACTGTCGGCTGGTCGGCGATGAGCCCTTCGTAGGTGTGCAGCTGCACACCGTCGGGGACCTCGAGACCGGCGGTCGAGTCTCCGGTGACGACCACATGCTTGACGGTCGTCAACTGCGGCAGCTGAGGCGCGAGCAAAGGCACGAGAGTCGGATCGACGATGATCACGTGGTCCTCGGCGTGGTTGGCCACGTGAATCAGCTGTTCCGGGAACAGGCGGATGTTGAGGGTGTGCAGGACCGCGCCCATCGCCGGTATCGCGAGGTAGGCCTCGAGGTGCTCGGCGTTGTTCCACATGAACGTCGCGACACGCTCGTCACCATCGACGCCGAGCCCGCGCAGAGCATGCGCGAGTTGCGCGCAGCGTTCGCCGACCTCGGCGTAGCTACGCCGACGCGCGCCGGAATCGGTCCAGGTCACCACCTCCGCCCCACTGTGAACGGAGCTGCCGTGACGCAGAATCTGCGCAATGGACAAGGGTGCGTCTTGCATGGTGCTCAACATGAATCGCTCCTCTTCGATCGGTTCGCGACCATTGTGTCGTACACCACCCGATTCCGGACCATCGAGGTGGAGCTTTCCTACTTGGCAGTATGAATCCCATGACCGCACTTGCCGCCGGCAGACGCCATTCGGTGGGCCTCCGCACCGACGGAACCGTCGTCGTGGCAGGAAACGACTCCGCCGGTGAGTGCGACGTCCTCGGATGGCGCAACATCGTCGCAGTGGCCGCCGGAAATGTGCACACCGCCCGGAACACCGGAAGGTCTCACACCGTCGGCCTGCGATCCGACGGGACGGTCGTGGCCACGGGGTGGAACGGCGACGGTCAGTGCGACGTGGGTACGTGGCACGACGTCGTGGCGATCGCTGCGGGTTGGCGCCTCACCCTCGGCGTGCAGTCGGACGGCACTGTCGTCGCCGCCGGCCGCAACACCGACCAGCAGTGCGACGTCGACTCCTGGAACGAGATCGTGGGCGTCGCGGTGGGTGACTGGCATTCCGTCGGTGTCCGGGAAGACGGTACAGCCGTCGCCACAGGCAACAATCGATTCGGGCAGTGCCGGGTCGACGACTGGCGGAATCTCACGGCGATCACCGCGGGATACCTCCATACCGTCGGCCTGAGACGCGAGGGAACCGTTCTCGCTGTCGGGCAACGTAAGTCGGGCGCGTGCGACACCGACGAGTGGACCGACGTGACGTCGGTGGCCGCGGGCAGTCATCACACCGTCGGGGTGCTCGCGAGCGGCAGGGTTAGCGCGGCCGGAGACAACAGTCACGGGCAGTGCGACGTCCACGAATGGCACGGCATCGTGGCGGTCGCGGCAGGCTCGAACCACACGCTCGGTCTCTGCGCCGACGGCACAGTCGTTGCGGCGGGAGATCCGAGAGATGGTCGGTGCGATGTCGATGAATGGCACGGCATCCGGCTACCCAGGTGTCGACCTCATCCGCAATCGCCCTACCGATCATGACGAGCGACGTATTCACGAACCCGATCGATGACCGCCTGCGGCTCATCCACCAGCACCGCGTGGCCTGCATCAGGGAGTATGTTCAGCTCGGTCTGGGGGTGAGACGCCGCGAACCATCTTCGACGCACGTATCGGCGGTGACGACACCGTGACCGAGTCGACGCTATGCGTGACCCCGCGATGACACACGTCGTAGGCGATCGTCAGTAGTGGTAGCGGGCCTGTTGGATGATGACGGTGTCGGCGTCGACGACATACACCAGACGGTGTTCGTGGGTGATCCGGCGGGACCAGACGTTGCCTTCCATGTGACGGAGACGTTCCGGCTTCCCGATGCCCTCATAGGGGTGTCGCTTGATGTCCTTTATCAGGTCGTTGACCTTGGTCAGGACTTTTCGGTCGGCGGTCAGCCAGTGGGTGTAGTCGTCCCAAGCATCGTCGGTAAAGGCGACCTTCACTCGATCAGTTCCCTCTCGGTGTATTCACCGCGCTTGGTCGCCTCCAAGCTCCGGAGTAACCGGCGCGCGTTTGCCGGTGACGAGAGAAGGTAAGCGGTCTCCATTATCGAGTCGTAGTCGTCCTTGGACAGCAACACAGCGTTGCCGTTCTTCGAAACGATTTCGATGCTTGTGTGATCCTCGTTGACCTGGGCTACCAGGCCGAACAGGTTCTTCCTGGCTTCGGTAGCAGTAATTGCGGACATGGCTTCGGAGCCTCCCAATGACGAGGTGTCCACGGTTGACAACTCAACACCCAAGAAGATACCACAAACGTACTGCATAACGTACATAGCCAGGACGCGAGGTGAGCCGTAGAGCCCACGGATGTGTCGCCGCTCCATACGCCTACGGATCCTGCCGCGATCGAAGTCGCGCGACTCACGCAGGAGAACGCGGCGCCCCGATGCCCGGATCGATCCGTACCGGCCCGTCCACTGTGGGCGACAGCGGGAAGTCGAAGATCGCGGTCGGAAGATAGACGGTGGCACAGGAATTGGGGATGTCCACGACTCCGGACAGCCGCCCCTCGATCGGTGCGGCACCGAGGAGAAGGTACGCCTGCTCCGGGCTGTACCCGAACTTCGTCAAGTACTCGATAGCGTGCAGACACGCCCGTTGGTACGCCAATTGCGAATCGAGATAGCGCTGTTCACCGTCGAGCGTCACCGAGGTGCCCGAGAAAGCGAGCCATTCGGAGAACTGGGGGTCGGTGTTCCCCGGCATGAAGATCGCGTTCTCACTCACCCCGTAGGTATCCATTCCACCCGGGATGAGATCGACACGCAGATCGATGAAACCACCCATCTCGATGGCACCGCAGAAGGTGATCTCGCCGTCGCCCTGCGAGAAGTGCAGATCGCCGACCGACAGATTCGCGCCATCGACGAATACCGGATAGAAGATCCGGCTGCCTTTGGTCAGATTCTTGATGTCCTGGTTGCCGCCGTTTTCGCGGGGAGGGGCCGTGCGCGCGCCTTCCCCCGCGACACGGTCGAAGTCTGCCCCCGTGAGGCTGCCCAGGATCGCACCGTTCGGTTCCGGTGGTAGCGCGAGAGGGGGCACCCGTTCGGGGTCGGTCGCGATCAGCGCGGCTTCACGAGTGTTCCACGTGGACAACAGATCATGCGACGGCGCCGTTCCCATCAGTCCTGGGTGAACGATACCGGTGAACGAGACGTGAGGAATGTGGCGGCTCGTTGTCCTCTGACCCGAGAAATCCCAGACCGCCTTGTAGGCGTCGGGGAACTGCTCGGTGAGGAAGCCGCCCCCGTTGGGTTTGGCGAAAATCCCTGTGTAACCCCAGCCCTGTCCCGCGAGCGGACCGGAATCCTCCTGTGGGATCGGGCCGAGATCGAGAATGTCGACGACCAGGAGATCACCCGGCTTGGCACCCTCGATCGCGAAGGGCCCGGACAGCGCGTGGACCGTGTGCAGCGGCGCATTGCGGATGTCGTCGGCGGAGTCGTCGTTGTGGATTTCCCCGTCGAACCACTCCCGGCAGTGCACCCGGAACGACTCCCCCGGTTTCACCGTAGCCACCGATGGGATGTCGGGATGCCAGCGGTTGTGACCGATCTTGTCCTGGTCGGTGAAGCGGCGTGTCGAATCGAGCGGAAAGACGACGTCGGGCACTGGTCCTCCTGGGTCGGACGAACTCGTTCAAGGGCGAGGGAGTAGCCGGTGTCTCGGGTCGGTCGAGACGGGACGGGATTGCCGCGCGCCACCTGGGAGCGCACCCGACACGACGTGCGGATCGGATGCCGTGCGCGCTGTCGCGTCGTGCAGGCGCATCGCGGCAGATGCGCCCCGACCGAGACGCGGGGCCGTGATCGCGCGCGATGCCTGCTTTCCACACGAAGGGCACGCAGTGGACGGGCCGACGTCCCCCATCGGTATCGATGCATCGAACAGACCGCACTCGACGCACCGGAAGTCGTACAGCGGCATGGGTATCGACCTTTCGAATCGATCTGCTGCCGAAACCGTAACCGACCGGCCTGTTCCGCGCGCCACGTCGACAGAATTCGTCACGGCCATTCCGCCGCGATCGCTCCCGTCGGTCATCCACGCGACCAGCAGTGAGAGAATCGACGCCGTGCCGATGCCCTCACCACTACCCGTCAAGAACGGAATCGGACCGACCCGGCTGAGTGTTCCGACGACCGGTCCGTGGTCGACGATCGCCGAGTACGTGGTTGCGAGATTCGATCACATGGACGCGGGCACCCTGTATCGGCGGTTCGACGACGGCGAGATCGTGGGTGCCGACGGCACTCCGATCGATCGCGGCGCCGCATTGGGCACACACAGATTCATCTGGTACTACCGCGAACTGCCCTTGGAAGATCCGGTGCCGTTCCGCGAAGAGATTCTTCATATCGACGACGACCTCGTCGTCATCGACAAACCGCACTTCCTCCCGACCACTCCGGGTGGGCGCTACCTACGCGAGTCGGCACTCGTCCGCCTGCGGATCCGCCTGGACAACCCCGACCTGACGCCGATTCATCGACTGGACCGCGCGACGGCCGGTCTGGTGATGTTCTCGACCCGCCCTGCCACACGCGGCGCCTACCAATCACTGTTCGAGAAGCGGCAGGTCACGAAAGTCTACGAGGCGGTCTCGGTACTACCGCCAGGCTGGGCCCCCGGCTCGCCGACGCTCGCAGGGCACGTGTTTCCCGTCACCTACCGGAACCACATCGAGGCTCGTAAGGGCGAGCTGCGGGTGGTCGTCGACGACAGCCGGGAACCCAACTCCGAGACCGTGGTCGGGGTGCTCGGTTCCGGTGTGAGTGCATCCGGACGCGCTGTACTCCACACGATCCTGCGTCCGCACACTGGCCGGATGCACCAGTTGCGGGTGCATCTGGCCGCGCTCGGTATCGGAATCCTGGGCGACAGTTGGTATCCCGATCTCCTTCCCGAGTCTCCGGACGACCATTCCCTTCCGCTCCAATTACTCGCGCGGGAACTGGAATTCACCGATCCGCTGTCAGGAGAGCTCCGACGATTCGTCACCGGACTGACGCTGAGCGAGATCCCGCTTCCGGAGCATCGAGACGCTGCCGCACCGTCGTAGCTATTCTCCGGTGACGCCGTAGGCAGCGAGGAACATGTCGATGAGTCCGTCGATGACCTGTTCGTCGACCGGTCGCGGCGTCAGGAGCAACCGGTAGTAGAGCGCGCCGGCGAGCACCTCGGCGGGGATCGTCAGGTCTACGCCGGACTCGAGCTCTCCATGTTGCTGTGCGAGCCTGATGCGATCGAACGTCCTCTGCTCGACTGTCGCAAGGAACCGCTCGTGCAACGTCTTCCGCAGTTCCGGATCGGCCTGGGCCTCGGCGATGACCGCTCGGTAAACGGGGCCGATCGGAGGTGTGGAGAGGGCGCGAACGGACCGTCGGAACTGTTCGCGTAGATCCGCGCGGATGCCTCGCGTCGTGTGGTAGTCGAGCTCGGTGATCCACACGTGGTTCAGTGCGTCCAGCAGCAACTCGGGCATCGACGACCAGCGGCGGTAGATGGTGTGCTTCCCTACTCCTGCGCGCTGCGCGACCGCTTCGATTGTCAGGCCACGGTAGCCCGCCTCCGTCGCAAGCTCGAGCGTGACATCCAACAACTGACGGGTCAGCGCCTCCCCGCGTCGCCGCGGTGCCCGAGATTCCGTTGACGAGTGCTCTCGCTCATCCATTCCCCCATTATATCGGCACGCATCGTGCCGTTGACAGCACCCGATCCCCGAGTGCACACTGACCCATAACGGCACTAGCCGTGCCGTTATGAGCCGGAAGCGGAACAACACGGGAGGAACGACGATGAGCACCGACACAAGACACACGACTACCGACGAACAGCAGACATTCACCGCCGAAGAGCGAGCGGCCATGAAAGAGCGTGCGCGCGAGGCACGCGCGTCGACAAAACGCGTGTCCGCCGACCGGAAGGCCGCCGAGGACGAACAGGCCGTGCTCGCCAAGATCGACGAGATGCAGGGTCGCGATCGTGAGATCGCCGAGAAGATCCACTCACTCGTCACGAGGAGCGCACCGCAGCTCGCACCGAGAACCTGGTACGGCATGCCTGCCTACGCGCTCGACGGGAAGATCGTCTGCTTCTTCCAGAACGCCGCGAAATTCAAGGCTCGCTACGCAACTCTCGGATTCAGCGACGAAGCGCAACTCGACAACGGCGCCATGTGGCCTACGAACTACGCCATCACCGAGGTGACCGACGACGTCGAGATGCAGATCATCGCACTCGTGCAACGCGCCGTCAGCTGAACTTCACCCACACCCCACCTCATTCGAAGGAGATCCGATGAAATCCATGACCTGTCGAGAGCTCGGAGGGCCCTGCGACGCAGACCTCCGCGGAGAAACAGCCGACGAGATCATCAAGGCGCAGGACCGACACCTACGGGAGTCCGTGGACAGCGGTGACACCGATCATGTTCCGGCACTCGAGGAGATGAGGAAGCGGTGGAAGCACCCGATCAAGGCGATGGGCTGGTACAAGGACACCAAGAAGGCATTCGCGGCGCTCCCCTGACCTCGTGAGCGTTCCGGAACTCCCTCAGTTCAGGCGCATTCGACTGGCAGCCCCGGCTCACAGGTAACGGTGCACCGAAATCCGCTGCACATTCGAGAGCGGCGACGATCGACGGGTCCGGCGCAACCACCACGGTCGGACGGAACCACTCCGTCGCCGTCGCCGCCCACGCCGGCCGAGGCATGCGACCACAGCCTTTACTTTGCCTACAAAGTAATATCGTCCCTTATGCCTGACATCCCTCGCTCTCCTGGACAGGAGAGTGCCGTCGACTATTCGGCGCTTCCCGGGCCGGGCGGAAGCAGATCCAAGATGCCCGCTCTCGATGCGCGGGCGTGGACGCTGAAGGTGGCGCTCTCCCAGCGCCCGTGGAGCTTCGTGGCGTCGGCAGGCATGGCAGCCTCGTTCGTCTGCAACGGTCTGACGCCGGTCGTGGTGGGCAAGGCCGTGGACGAAGCCATCGCCACCTCGTCACTCCACCGGCTGGGTTTCTGGATCCTGATGCTGGGCTGCCTCTTCGTGGTCGCCATCGGCGTGAACTGGGTTGCGCGTTTCATGCTGATCCGAAGTCAGCAACTGGTCAGTCATGACCTGCGCACCATGGTCACCGACCGCATCCAGGATCCGCGTGGGTTCGCCGGTCGCGAGCGCACCGCCGGCGGCTTGCTGTCGATCGCATCGTCCGACACCAACCGGGTCGGTGACATCGTCATGATGACGGTCATGCCGGTGGCCGAGGCTGCAGCCATCACCTACGGCGCCATCATGATGTTCACCATCAATCCCTGGCTGAGCCTGGCAACCCTCATCGGCGGGCCCCTCCTCGTGGTCGTTGCGCTCGCAGTGGCCCGGCCGTTGCAGAGCCGTTCGGTGGCACGTCAACACGCAATCGCGCAGGCCGCGGCAACCGCCACAGATGTGGTCCAAGGGCTGCGCATCCTCAAGGGGCTGGGCGCGATCGTCACTGTCCGGAATCGCTATGACGAGGTCTCGGACATCGCCTATCGCAAGACCGTTCGCGCCAACGGGGCCGAGGCGAGCCTCAATGGTGCCACCGAGGCAGCGGGGGCGATCTTCGTCTCCGCCCTCGGCATCGCCACCGGTGCGCTCGCGCTCAACGGGCATGTGACCGTCGGTGAACTCATCACGGTCGTCGGCCTGACCCAATTCCTCATCACTCCGATGACGATGTTCGGAAGAAACCTCGCCTCGCGTTGGGCGTCGGCCGAGGCATCCGGACGGCGGATCCGAGAGGTTCTCGGGGCGGATTTCGAACGCACCACCGAGGTCGACGCCGCCAGGGCCACCCGATTCATCGAGTCCCTGCCTATCGGTCTCACCTCGGTACGCGGCACCGATCACGATGTGATCGCCCAACTCGAGTCGATGCCCCGCAGCAGAGTGATCGTCGTCCCGCATGCGGCCGACCTGTTCGACGGCAGCGTCGCCGACAACGTCTACTCCGACCGAGCCATCGCGGAAGAAGCACTCCGCGCCGCCTGTTGCGACGACATCCCGGAGGGCCCCGACAAACGCGTCGGAGAGAACGGACGCATGCTCTCCGGCGGTCAGCGCCAGCGCGTGGCTCTGGCGCGCGCCCTCGCCTTCGATCCCGAGGTCCTCGTATTGCAGGATCCGACCACCGCCGTCGACTCGGTGACGGAGCAGAACATTGCCGAGCGAGCGTCCCGTCACCGGGCGGGCAAGATCACCCTTGTCTTCAGCGAGGCACCTGCATGGAACGCTGTCGCCGCCAACCACCTGAGTGCGGAGGATCTGAAGGCCACAACCGAGGAACTACTGGCAGGGGCCACCGCATGAGGTCGCCGACAAGCCCGACCCCACCCGTCAAGGCCGACACCACCCTTCGATTCCCCCTGGCCACCCTGAGTCAGGTACGGCGCGAGGTAGCGCATCAGTTGGGGCGGGTCCGCCACGCGAAGCCGTTGTTCCTGCTCGCACTCGTGCTGCTCGGCCTCGGCGCCTACGCCGGAGTGCTGGTGCCGCAGCTGATGGGCCGGATCGTGGACGTTGTGATGGGCGATATCCAGCAATCGCTGTGGCCGATCGGCGCAGGCCTGATGTCGGCGGCGATCGCCGGCGCGGTCATGAGCGCCTGCGGTTTCTATCTGGTGGCCCGGCTGTCGGAGCGCGTGATCGCGAACCTCCGCCAGGACATGGTCGGCACCGCCCTCGGGCTGCCCACTCACCGAGTCGAGGATGCAGGCACAGGTGACCTCGTCAGTCGTTCCACCGATGACGTCGCCGAATTGTCGGCTGCCGTCACCGAGACCGTACCGACGCTCTCCACCTCGTTGTTCACGGTCATTGCCACCGTCATCGCCCTGTTCACGCTGGACTGGCAGTTCCTGATCATCCCGGTCATCGTCGCGCCGGTGTACTACATTGCCGCGCGCCTCTACCTCAGCAAGGCTCCCGCACGCTACGCCGACGAACGCGCGGCAATGGCCGAGCGCGCCCGCCGCGTTCTGGAGGCCATCCGGGGCCGAGCGACAGTGCGTGCGTTCTCGATGGAAGACCGCATGCACACCGAGATCGGGAACGCCTCGTGGAGCGTGGTCCGCAAAGGGATCAGGGCACGCACCACCATGCTCGGCCTCAACGCCTGGATGCTCGGTGCCGAGTTCCTCATGTTGACGATCGCGCTGTCGATGGGATATCACCTGGTGTCCACGGGCGTCCTCACCGTAGGTGCCGTGACCGGTGCGGTCCTCATGATCATCCGGCTGCGCGGTCCCTTGAACACGTTCATGCGTGTGCTCGACGTCGTACAGTCCGGGTATGCCTCACTGGCGCGTGTCGTGGGAGTGGTGACGGACCCACCGGTGCCGGTACCCGACAGCGGTGTCGATGCTCCGCAGGGTCGCGTCGAGCTGCGCGACGTCAGCTTCGGCTACGGCGATTCCTGGGCGGTACGCAATATCGACGTCACCATCGGCCCGGGCGAGACGGTCGCCGTTGTCGGCGCATCCGGAGCCGGAAAGACCACGGTGGCAGCGCTTGTGGCGGGACTGCGAGTACCCGATGCCGGTGTGGTGCTCGTCGACGACCGCCCCGTGTCGTCGCTGTCCGACCGTGAGCGCATCGCCCGTCTCGCCATGGTCAGCCAGGAAGTGCACGTCTTCTCCGGAACCCTGCGCCAGGACATGACTCTCGCCAAGCCCGATGCCACCGACGCAGAGCTCCTTGCGGCACTCGATCTGGTTCATGCGCGCCCGTGGTTCGACCGGCTCCCCGAAGGTCTCGACACGGTGGTCGGTGCACGGGGCATCCAGCTCGATCCGGTGGCCGCGCAACAGCTCGCACTGGCTCGCGTCCTGCTTCTCGACCCGGCCGTCGTCATCATGGACGAGGCAACCGCCGAGGCCGGCTCTGCCGGGGCGGGGGCGTTGGAAGATGCCGCCGACGAAGTGACCCGTGGTCGTTCCGCCCTGGTGGTGGCGCACCGCTTGGACCAGGCCTCACGTGCCGACAACATCCTCGTCATGGACTCGGGTCAGGTTGTGGAGCAGGGCACCCATGGCCAGTTGCTCGCTCGTGGCGGGATCTATCACGGATTGTGGTCCGCGTGGACTGCCGGTCGGCAGGAGACCGACGACGTGCGCGCGGAGAAAGTGCACGCGTACCGCGACTAGTTCGCACGAGGGGGTGGTTGTGTGCGTGTTTGCCATCGGACTCGCACATGACCTCCCCCTCGTCGCAACGGGTGCGGTACGTCAATGACGCTAGACGTTGAACCGGAACTCCACCACGTCGCCGTCGGCCATCACGTAGTCCTTGCCCTCCATGCGGACCTTGCCCTTGGCCTTCGCCTCGGCCATCGATCCGGCCGCGTCGAGATCCGCAAACGATACGATCTCGGCCTTGATGAAGCCCCGCTCGAAGTCGGAGTGGATGACACCCGCCGCCTGCGGCGCGGTCGCGCCCTGCGGGATGGTCCAGGCGCGCGCTTCCTTGGGTCCCGCAGTGAGGTAGGTCTGCAGACCGAGGGTGTGGAAGCCGACGCGCGCGAGCGAATCGAGTCCGGCTTCGTCCTGGCCGATCGAGTCGAGCAGTTCCTGCGCTTCGTCGGGTTCGAGTTCGATGAGCTCCGACTCGACCTTCGCGTCGAGGAACACGCAGTCGGCGGGCGCCACGGCCGCGCGCAGTTCCTGCTTCTTCGCGTCATCGGTGAGTACCGACTCGTCGGCGTTGAACACGTAGAGGAACGGCTTGGTCGTCATGAGGTTGAGCTCACGCAGCAAGCCGAAATCGAGGGTGTCCTTCTTCGAGAACAGAGTGGCACCCTCGTCGAGCACGGCCTGCGCTTTGAGCGCTTCCTCATGCTGCGGCTTGAGTTCCTTGTTCTTCTTCGCTTCCTTCTCGAGGCGTGGCACAGCCTTCTCGAGGGTCTGAATATCGGCGAGGATGAGTTCGGTCTCGATGATCTCGATATCGCCGAGCGGGTCGACGCGACCGTCGACGTGGACGACGTCGTCGTCGGCGAACACGCGCACGACCTGGCAGATTGCGTCGGCTTCGCGAATGTTGGCGAGGAACTTGTTGCCGAGCCCCGCGCCTTCGGACGCGCCCTTGACGATGCCCGCGATATCTACGAACGACACGGTGGCGGGAAGGATTCGCTGCGAACTGAAGATCTCGGCGAGCCGATTGAGCCGCGGATCAGGCAGTTCGACGACACCGACGTTCGGCTCGATCGTCGCGAACGGGTAGTTCGCGGCGAGCACATCGTTCTTGGTCAGCGCGTTGAAGAGCGTCGACTTGCCGACGTTGGGAAGTCCGACGATTCCGAGGGTAAGGCTCACAGGATCAAGAGTCTACGTGGTCGTCGCGGTGACCATTCATCCGCACGCCACACGCACCAGTTGCGCGATGCGGGCCGCCTGATCTTCGGTGGGGACCGCCGAGCCGTTGGTCGCGAGTTCTCCAACTTTCGCGTTCACCTCGGCATCGTCGGCGCCGTCTTCGATCAGCGGGCAGGTTTCGGTGACGATCGTTTCGATCGACTGGGTCTCGCGGTCGGCCGACAGGTTCGGATATGCGGCACGGAATGCAGTGACGAATGCACCGAGTTTGGCGTCGTCGAACCAGCCTCCGGCACGCTCTGCCGCGCTGGACGCGGCGCTCTGCACGGACGAGGCCGCCCCCTCCACACGCTCCTGAGCGGATGTGACAGCGACGTCCACCGAGGAGCGCACACCCTCGGAAGTGGCCGAGTCGTCCTCGCCACAAGCGCTGAGGGCTGCGGCACATGAGAGGGCCATGACCACATACATCACTCTGCGGGGACGGGATGTGTCGATGCGCAAGGACATATGTCGAGAATGCCACGCGTTCGTGCTGGACACGGGCGTATCCGACAAACCTGCATCCACGGCAGATCCGGCACGGTGGCCGTAGATTGGCGAATATCGATCGAGGCGATCAACACATGCGCGCGGAAGGACCACCGTTGAGCGAGGCGAAGAACACCTCCGACCACAAGGCAGGCGACAAAGCTGCGAAGCCGGATCGCGGGACCCTACTGGGCGTCGGTGGAATCTGGTTGGCGAAGTGGTCGGGCTGCCTCGTTCTCATCGCCGCCGCGGCTGTAGTGCTCGGCTGGGTCATCGAGAAGATGTGGGTGATCATCCTGCCGGTGGCCCTGGCAATCGTCGTCTCGACGATCCTGTGGCCGCCGACCCGCGGGATGACCAGACGTGGGGTTCCGCCCGCCGCAGCAGCCGGGCTGACTCTCGTGCTGTTCTTCGCGATCGTCGCCGGGATCATCGCCGGCATCGTCCCCTCCGTGGTGGCACAGGTTCCCGACCTTGCGAACAAGGCCACCGAGGGCATCAACACCGTGCAGGACTGGGTACAGGGCCCGCCGATCAACCTGCAGGACGAACAGCTCGACAACGCAGTGCACGTCGTCGTCGAACGTCTACAGGGCAGTGCCGCCTCGATTGCCGGCGGCGTGTTCTCCGGGGTGAGCACGGCAGGATCACTGCTGGTGACTCTGGCTCTGGTACTTGTGCTGACGTTCTTCTTCATCAAGGACGGGCCGCGGTTCTTGCCGTGGCTGCACTCGGTCAGTGGTCGCAGGGCAGGCCGTCACCTCGAAGAAGTACTCGAGCGGATGTGGGCCACCCTCGGCGGATTCATCCGCACCCAGGCGTTGGTGAGCTTCATCGATGCATTGTTCATCGGCATCGGCCTCGTCATCCTGGGGGTCCCGCTCGCCCCGGTACTCGCGATCCTGACGTTCATCGGTGGGTTCATTCCGATCGTCGGTGCGTTCGTCGCGGGCGCACTCGCGGTATTGGTCGCCCTGGTCGCAAACGGGTTCACCACAGCAGTGATCGTGTTGATCCTGATCATCGCGGTGCAGCAGATCGAGGGCAACGTACTGCAACCGGTGCTGCAGTCCAAGAGCATGAAATTGCACGCCGTCGTTGTGCTGCTCGCCGTGACGGCCGGCTCGTCATTGTTCGGGATCATCGGTGCCTTCCTGGCCGTCCCGGTCGCGGCAGTCGGCGCGGTGGTCATCCGCTACATCGGCGAACAGATCGACGCACGATCGGTGGAGCACGAAGACAGCGAGAGCGAGGACGAGGACGAGGAGGACAGGAAGGCCTTGCCTGCGCCGGGAGACACTTCCGCGCCCGACCCGAACTCGTCGTCCCCCAACCCGTAAGTACCGCTCAACCCGCCACCTGCACGGTGGAGCCGGTGCGACCACGCAACACGTGCAGGCGGCTCGGAATTCGTTGCCGCAGTTCGTCGACGTGGCTGACCACACCCACTACCCGCCCACCGGCACGCAGCTCGTCGAGGACCCCCATCACCGCATCGAGTGCGTCGGCGTCGAGAGTGCCGAAACCCTCGTCGATGAACATGGTGTCGATCACCACTCCGCCGGCCTCGGCTGCGACGACATCCGCGAGCCCCAGTGCCAGCGCCAGGGATGCCTGGAACGATTCGCCACCCGACAGCGTCTTGGTGGACCGCACCGAACCCGTGTATTCGTCGTGGATGTCGAGGCCGAGCCCGCCTCGCTTGCCGTGGCTACCTGCAGCGTCACTGTGCACGAATTCGTAGCGGCCACCGGACATCCTGCGCAGCCGCTCGGACGCCGCCTCCGCCACCTCTTCGAGGCGTGCAGCGAGCACATAGGAACGCAACGACATTCTGCGGGTGTTCGCCCCTCCACCGGCGACGACGTCGGCAAGTGCCGTGAGTTCGGCCTGCTCGTCGCGCAGCGGCACCAGCGCCTCGTAGGCCCGCTCTAGACGGCTCGCGTAGGACGCGATGTCGGCGTGACGACGGTGCGCCTCGGTCGCGGCAGCGAGCGCGGATTCGAGTGCCGCAGCACCGGAGTCGACCACCCCGCGCGCTGCCTCGACATCGGCGACCTCGTTGCCGGTGAGAGCATCGATCTCCGGTTCGGCGAGCACGGCGGCGACGATCGCCTTGCGGTTCTCGGCATCGCGGATCTCGTAATCGATCTCCGCGATTCTCGACGCGGGACGCAGCGCGGCACGCGCGTGCGCCAGGTCGGCGAATCCGCCGTCGGTTGCGGCGGCCTCCGCTTCACGAGCGCGTTGCTGCGCAACCGAACGCACCTGAACCACCCTGAGCCTGGCATCGAGCCACGCGGTGGCAGCGCGCACCAGAGCGGCGAGGTGCTCCCGCTTGACCGACAACGATTCACTGCCGTCGACTGCCGCAGCGATACGACAGCCGATCTCCTCGGCCTCCGATGCGAGTACCGCATCGTCGCGGGCGATGGTTGCCAGTACGGTCTCCGCCTCCCGCTCTCGGGCCTGCAGAGCAAGGTCGCGTTCGTGAAGATCGGCCACCGCGCGGCGACGACCCTCCAGCTGCGTTGCCGCAGACTCAGCCGTGTCGTGCGCCCGTACGGCGTCGGCGTGCGCCGCGGCCGACTCGTCTTCACAAGAGTCGCCGCTGCGTTGCCGCAGGATCGCCACCGCGCTGGCGGCATCTCCGACCGCCGCACGCACCTCGGTGAGCGCCTTCGCTGCTCGCCGCTCTGCGGCATGGGCGTTCTCTTCGTCGTCCTCGGTCGCGGCGTCGGGTTCGGGCCGTGCCGGCGACGGATGTGCGACCGCTCCGCACACCTCGCAGGGATCGCCGTCGACCAGCCTGGCAGCCAGTTCCGCCGCCATACCGGCGATTCGGCGAGCGCGAACATCGAGCAGGGCCTCGTGCGCCAGATTGTGATCCGTATGGCGCTGCGCAGCCGTCTTCTCGAGTTGGTGAAGTTCTGCGCTGCGCGAGCGCAATTCACGAGCAGCAGCAAGCGCGTCGGCGGCGCGGTCGCGGGCATCGCGCAACCCCGGGAGCGACGCTGCAGCCTTCTCCGATTCGGCGACCGCGGCCGCTGCCTCCGTCACCATAATGGGCAGCGCAGCACGTTCCGCAACAACCCCTTCGAGTTCTGCAGCGGCGGTCTGCCGTCTTCCCTCCAAAGTCTCACGGCGCGAGACGATCTCGGAAAGACGCCGCTGCTGATCGATCAGGGCGTCGAGTCCGGTCACCTCACTCGACCACTGCTCGCAGCGGGGACGGATCAGCGCGCGGTCTGATTCGTCGGGCGGCCCGGGCACCTCGCCGAGTAGGCCGCGTCCCTCGACCGACCTTGCGAGAACCGATGCAGTGGAGTCGAGTTCGGCCTGGGCAGCTGCCGATTCAGCGGCAGCGCCCGCGGCTTCACGATCGAGGACCGCCACCAGTTGCGCACGACGCGCTGCGTCACGTTCGGCGAGAATCGCGGTGCGCTCCGGCTCGGTGACGTCGAGCCGGGCTCGGTCCGCGAGTGCTTCGCCGCGTCGCCGGATTCGGTCTGCCAGCGCGACCGCGTGGTCGAGTGCGGCGCGGTTGACACGATCGGTGTCGCGGGCATCGGCGTGCACCACCTCGGCCGAATCCCGGACGTCGGCTGCATCGGCGAGCAACCTGCGGGCCCATTCAACCGGTTCGGCGTCGGCTCCGGCCTCGATCCCGGCGGCTGCGGCCACCTTCGCTGCGAGTACGTCGACGGCCTTCTGCTGTTCGGCGAGCGCTTTCGCGCCGGACCCGCGGCGCTCGCGGAACCATTGCTCGACGTCACCGAATCTGGTGGTGTCGAACAGTCGCTCGAGAAGTTTGCCGCGCTCATCGCTGGGCGCCCGCAGAAATTTCGCGAATTCACCCTGCGGCAGCAACACGACCTGGAAGAACTGTTCGGCGCTCATCCCGAGCAGCCCCTTGACCACGTCGCCGATCTCGGGGATGCGCGACAGGTTCTCCCCAGTGCCGTCGAGCCACAACAGGGTGGCTTTCGCCTGCTGCTTGACGGTGCCGACCCCGCGCTTCTTCGGGCGCTCGAATTCGGGACTGCGCTCGATGCGTAGTCGCCGACCGCCGATCGTCGCCTCGAGGCAGACTTTCGGTGCGGCACCCGCGGGCGCGTGGTCGGACAGCAACCTACGCCCGTCGGCGCGGGCGCCGGGCACCGTGCCGTAGAGCGCGAACGCGACGGCATCGAGGATCGACGTCTTCCCCGCACCGGTCTGTCCGTGCAGGAGGAACAAGCCGTCGGCGCCGAGATCGTCGAAGTCGACGGCGACGGTGTCGGCGAACGGCCCGAAGGCGGTGATCTCGATCGAGTGCAATCTCATGCCGGTACGTCCACCCGCTGGTCGCGACCGGAGTCGTCGCCCCGCGACTCGTTGCCGATGCCGCGGCGGCGATCATCGTCGCGGAGGGCCTGTTCGAACCATTCCGTTTCGCGGGGGGACGGCTCGGAGCGGACGTCGGTGAGGAACGACGAGGCGATCTCGAGGTCGGTGCGGCCTCGGACCTTCTCCCGGTAGCTGCCGTCGGATCCCGACGCGGGGCGTTCCCACTGAACGTGCACAGCATGCGGGAATCGCTCCTGCAGCCGTCGCATCGCGTCGACGGGACGGGCCCGGTCGGTCAGGACAGCAGCGACATAGTGGTCCTCCGCGGCCTCGTGAGCCGAATCCGCGAGCAGATCGTCGAGATCGCCGGTGAGCTGGGTCAGCTCGCGCACCACGGGCAGGTCGACGCGGTCGGCGGAGATGAGGCCGTTCTCGTCGAGGTCGACGAGCCACACCGCCTTGCGATGAGAGCGCTCACCGAACGAATAGGGCAGCAGCGACCCCGAATACCGGACGTGTTCGGACACCGTCTGCGGCGAATGCAGGTGCCCGAGCGCAACATAGTCGGCGCCGTCGAAAGTGACCGCGGACACGGTCTCGACACCACCGACCGAAATCGACCGCTCCGACTCCGTCGGCTCCCCGCCCACGACGAATGCGTGCGCCAGCACCACGGTGCGGACGCCGCGCTCGGCGGCGTCGGTCTGTACCCGGGCCATGGCGGCGTCGAGGATCTCCTGATGCGACCGCGCACCGGGGACGCCGAGCTCGGCACGGGTGATCTCCGGCTCCAGATACGGGATGCCGTAGAACGCCACCGGCCCGTGCTCGTCGTTCAGCACCAAGGGCCGGTCGACCTGCGAGACCCGCGTGATCAGGTGCAGTCCTCCGTGCGCAGCAAACGCGGCACCCGCGCCGAGACGCACGGGCGAGTCGTGGTTGCCGGAGGTAGCGACGATCACTGCACCGGCGGCACGAATGGCCTCGAGCCCGGCATTGCACACTGCGACGGCGTCGGCACTGGGGATGGAGCGGTCGTAGATGTCGCCCGGCACCACCACCACGTCCACCCCACGCTCCGCGACGAGTTCTGCGACGGCGGTGAGCGCGGCGGCCTGGTCGGCGAGCAGGTCGACACCGTGGAAGGTGCGACCGAGGTGCCAGTCGGAGGTGTGCAGGATCCGCATGTCGTCAGACGGTAGAGGAAGACACCGACACGCTCGGGTTCCGGGTAACTGTCACGGCGGTGCGGCATCATGCGGCTCATGTCAGCTCTCACAGCTCTGGGTCTCGTCGTCGCACTCGCCCTCGGGGTGGTGCTCGGCTGGCTGCTGCACGCATCGCGCAGCGGCGACCGCGCAGCGCGTGCCGAGGCGAAACTCGCTGCCCTCGAGGCCAACGAATCACAGTTGCGGCAATCGTTGAGCGCGGTGAACGAGGATGCCGCGCGGCGGCATTCCGGGGCCGTCGGTGAACAGGTATCGCGGCTGGTCGGGCCCCTGCACGAGGCAGTCGGGGCGCTGTCCAAACAGGTCGAGAACGTCGAGCGGAGCCGGATCCACGCGTATGCGGGCCTGACCGAGCAAGTGGAAGGGATGCACCGTGCCTCCCAGTCGCTGTCGACGCAGACCCAGCAACTCGTCACTGCACTGCGAGCGCCGCAGGTACGCGGCAGGTGGGGCGAGATCCAGCTGGAGCGGGTCGTCGAGCTGGCCGGGATGGTGCGGCACTGCGACTTCGACACGCAGGTATCGAAGGAGGGCGTACGCCCCGACCTGTTGGTCTACCTCGCAGGCGGCAAACAGATCGTGGTGGACGCCAAGGTACCGTTCGCTGCCTATCTCGACGCGGCGCAGGAGGAGGACCCGGCACAGCGCGAACGACATCTGACCCGGCACGCACGCCAGTTACGCACCCACATCGACCAGCTTTCCGCGAAGTCGTACTGGGAGTCGTTCGATCCGACGCCGGAGTTCGTGGTGCTGTTCGTACCGGGCGACCCGTTCCTCGATGCAGCCCTCGGCGCCGACTCGGATCTGCTCGAGTACGCGTTCGCGCGAAACGTGATCCTCGCCACCCCGACCACGCTCGTCGCTCTGCTGCGCACGATCGCCTTCACATGGCGACAAGAGGCCCTGTCGCGGGACGCCGCGACCATCCACAGGCTGGGTAGAGAGCTGTATCAGCGCCTCGGCACGGTGGGCGATCACCTCGATCGGCTCGGCGGGCAATTGGGCAAAGCAGTCGATTCGTTCAACCTCACGGTGTCGTCGATGGAGGCACGGGTGGGAGTCACCGCCCGAAAGCTCAATGAGCTGGAACTTTTCGATGGCGACGTTCCCGAGATCCGGCGCGTCGACTCGTGGCCGCGACGCAGCACACTCACAGAAACTGCGGAATCCGACGGTCCTGTCGACGAAGCAAGCTGATTCTGTCGGGTTACTGTTTACCTTGTGTCTGCATCCCAACGCGCTCGCTCGGCAGTGCCGCTCGATATGCGGTCGTTGGTCCCGTCGCTTCCCGGTGTCCCCTGGTGGGGTGCACCACTCATCGCTGTCGGTGTCACCCTTGTCGGGCTGCTGATCGATGCGACCGGCGGCGACCAGCTGACGTCCACATTCACTGTCTTCTATGTCCTCGGATGCATCGCGGCCGTTGCCGCGGTCCGCTATCGCGGATTGTTCACCGCGATGGCCCAGCCGCCGTTGTTGCTGCTGCTGGCTGTGCCGATCGGTCAGGAAATCCTGGCTTCGGGCAGCACGAGCGGACTCAAGGAATTGGCCTTGAATGTCGCATATCCACTGGTCAATCGGTTCCCGGCTATGTTGCTGGCGACCGTGGCGGTGTTGGTGATCGGTGCTGCACGGATCTTCCTCGCCAAGCAGAACGTCGGTGTTCGCGCGCGCGCCCCGCGGTCCCGTCGAGCGGCGCCTGCGCGCAGTGCCGCAACCGCACGCCGACGCAGTACCGCGAAGCGTCCCGTACCGGAGGAACCGAATCCGGCCGAGGCTCCTCGCAAGGCTTCCTCGCCGCGCACCTCCGCAGTGCGCGGCCCCTCGGCACGCGCGGAGCAGGCAGAACCGCCGAGGGCGAAGGCCTCGGTCCGCGACGTCGCCGATTCACGCAGCCGTGCGGCAGCACCGCGACGGCGAAGCACCCCGCCCCCGGCCAGCGACCCGGTGGCGCGCGCAACACCTGCGCCGCGCCGTGGCGATATCGATCCGAGGCGCGACGCCCCTCAACGGCGACGACCCCGACCTGAGGAAGCCTCCCTCCGCACACCACAGCCCACACCCATGGCCGGTGCTCCGAGGCAGGTCCCCGGGTACCGGCCACCGGTGGTGCGCTACCGGGATCGCGTCGACGACTGAGTTGCGCGATGTCCGCTCAGCGGCGGGCGTCCCGCAGCTCGCGCGGCAGCGCGAACACGAGGGTCTCGTTGGCGGTGGTCACCGACTGCACACTGTGGAATCCGTGCTCGTCCAGTAGATCGATCACGCCACGCACGAGGATCTCCGGCACGGATGCACCCGAGGTGATACCGATCGTCTCGACGCCGTCGAGCCATGCGGGGTCGACCTCGCGGGCGTAGTCCACCAGGTGCGCGGCCTTCGCGCCCGCACCGAGCGCGACCTCCACCAGGCGGACCGAGTTCGAGGAGTTCCGAGAGCCGACCACTATCACCAGGTCGCATTCGGGTGCCATTGCCTTGACCGCGACCTGACGATTCTGCGTGGCATAGCAGATGTCGTCGCTCGGCGGATCCTGCAACTGCGGGAACTTCTCGCGCAACCGCTGCACGGTGGTCATCGTCTCGTCGACACTCAGGGTGGTCTGCGAAAGCCAGATCACCTTCGACGGGTCTCGTACCGTCACGGCATCGACCGCGTCGGGGCCGTCGACGAGCTGAACGTGGTCGGGGGCCTCTCCTGCAGTACCTTCGACCTCCTCGTGGCCTTCGTGGCCGATGAGCAGGATGTCGAAATCGTCGCGGGCGAAACGCTTCGCTTCCTGGTGCACCTTCGTCACCAGCGGGCAGGTCGCGTCGATCGTGTGGAGGTTGCGGACGGCCGCGGCCTCGTGCACCGCGGGCGAGACGCCGTGCGCCGAGAACACGAGGACCGACCCCTCAGGGACCTCGTCGGTCTCGTCGACGAACACGACACCTTGCTCGGCAAGGGTCTCCACGACGTGCCGATTGTGCACAATCTCTTTACGGACGTAGATCGGAGCACCGTGCTTCTCGAGAGACTTCTCGACGGTCTCCACTGCACGGTCCACACCGGCGCAGTATCCTCTCGGCTCGGCGAGAAGGACGCGCTTCCCCGGCGCCGATGTGCCGGGTGACCGTGTGATTCCTACTTCGAGCGGGACAGGCGCAGACATGTCTCCAGAGTACGGGCCGAGCGGTCACACCGACCCGCTCGGCTACCAAAGACACCGATCGTGAGGCAGGGTGAGGGAATGATCCGTCCACCGTTCATGGCACGGGTGGCCGCCGGCGTGGCCGTCACCGCGTACGAAGAAACTCTCCGACTTCCGAGTACTGCAGTTGCGCTCCCGATGACCACGGTAAGTCAGATCCTGCAGACCGCGATGCGGATGCAGCAAGTGATGACCGGCCTGGCGATCAAGGGCGATCAGCTTTTCGAGGTGTTCGCGTCGTCGCCTTCCGAGGAACCCGAGTGGGCAGTGTTCGACGAGGACAAAGAGCCTCTCACCAGCACAGAGGAGCCCGCAAGGCCGGTCGATACCGCGGCCCCGGCCGCACCGGGGGCGTCGGCGTCCGGCCGCTTCGCGCTGTACTCGGTGCCGCCGGGTGAGGCTGCGGGCAGGCCTGCCGCGGCCCCCGCCTCGACGGAGGCGCCCGCCACCACCCCCGCACCATCCGCTTCGTCCACCGCCGAGTCGAAGGCTCCCGCTGCTGCCGGGGCGAAGAAAGCGCCTGCGAAGAAGGCGGCCGCCAAGAAGGCCCCTGCGAAGAAGGCCTCGGCCCCGCGCCCCTCCGCCGCGAAGGCGGCTGTGACGAAAACCTCACCGGCGAAGAAGTCGGCGGCCGCGAAGTCCGCGTCGAAGTCGGCACCCGCCTCGGCGGCCAAGCCGACGCAGCCGGCCGAGATCGCCGAGTACCTCGACTACGGCACGTTGACCCTCGCGCAGCTGCGTGCTCGTCTCCGCACGTTGTCGGTCGAGGACCTCACCGCGCTCCTCGCCTACGAGAACGCGAACGCCGGGCGCGCTCCGTTCGTCACGATGCTGTCCAACCGGATCTCCAGCGCCGAACGCAAGTGAGCACAGGTCAGACCGGTGGTCGCACCAACTCGGCGGAGAACCCGTGGCCGGTGCGCACCGTGTCACAGAAGATCTCCGGTTGGATCGACAAACTCGGCACCGTATGGGTGGAGGGGCAGCTCACCCAGATCAACGCCCGGCCGGGGACCCGGACTGCGTTCTTGACCCTGCGCGACCCGTCGGTGGACATGTCGTTGCAGCTCACCTGCGACCCGCAGCTGCTTCGCGCATCCGAGGTGCCGCTCACCGAGGGCGCCAGCGTCGTGGTGTTCGGCAAGATCACGTTCTGGCCGGGTCGCGGCAGCCTGGCGTTGCGGATCACCGAGATCCGCCCCGTCGGAATCGGCGAACTTCTCGCACGCCTCGAGCGACTACGCAAACTTCTCGCCGCGGAAGGTCTTTTCGATCAGCGGCTCAAGCGCCCGTTGCCGTTCCTGCCCCGGCGCGTCGGACTGATCACCGGCCGGGCCAGCGCCGCCGAACGCGACGTGTTGTCGGTCGCGGAGCGACGGTGGCCCGCCGTGCAGTTCGACGTGCGCAACACCCCGGTGCAGGGGCCGACCGCGGTGCCGCAGATCCTCGAAGCGCTCGCCGCGCTGGACAAGGATCCCGACGTGGATGTGATCATCCTCGCGCGCGGCGGTGGTAGCCCCGAAGATCTGCTGCCGTTCTCCGACGAAGCTCTGTGCCGCGCAATCGTCGCGTGCACGACGCCCGTCGTCAGTGCGATCGGGCACGAACCGGACACCCCACTGTCCGATTACGTCGCGGACCTCCGGGCCGCGACACCCACCGACGCTGCGAAGTGTGTCGTGCCGGACGCCGTCGCCGAACAGGATCTCGTCGACGAACTCCGGTCACGAGCTGCCGGTGCCCTGAGGAACTGGGTGCGACGGGAAGAACACGTGATCGCACAGCTGCGCGACCGGCCCGTGTTGGCCGATCCGGCCGCCGCACTCGATCGGCGTACCGACGAGATCGAACGACTCCGGGTGGCCGCGCGCCGCGACATTTCGCGGACGATCGCGGCCGAGGCAACGACCGTCGAGCATCTGCGTGCACGCCTGTCCACACTCGGACCTGCGGCAACACTCGCTCGCGGCTACGCCGTGGTTCAGCGGGTCGTGGCCGACGGCGATCCCGAGGTGGTGCGGTCGGTGGACGATGCCCCGCCGGGCACACAGCTGCGAGTGCGAGTGGGTGACGGTGCGGTGCGAGCCGTCGTCATGGGACGAGAGAAGTGAAGGATCACGCTGTGAGCGACACGAATTCCGACGTTGCCGAACTCGGCTACGAACGCGCGCGCGATGAGCTCGCGAACGTCGTCAAGATGCTCGAGCAGGGCGGGCTGGATCTGGACGATTCACTCGCATTGTGGGAGCGGGGTGAGGCACTGGCCAAGCGGTGCGAGCAACATCTTGCCGGCGCACGTCAGCGGGTCGAGAACGCCCTCGCGCACGCCGACGACGAGTACGACGACAGCGACGAAGACTAACCGGTCAGGGCTCCAGCGGCTCGGCAACTCCGACCGCGGTGGCGAGTTCGGTGAACTCTTCGTCGGTGCCCGAACCACCGACCAGGATGCGGACGTCGCCGAAGTCCGATACCCACAGCGCTTCGACGCCTTCGCCCCCGTAGACGGTCCAGTCCCGGGTACCGATCTGCTGCGCGCCGGTGACGCGACGCGATTCGCCTGCCACGAACCGGACGAGTTCGTCCTCGCCCGCGTCGGACTGCGTGAAGCGCACGTAGCGTCCTCCGGCGGTGACGAACCCCACGGTGCTCGAATCGCCGCCTTCGCTTCCGGAGATGATGCTGCGACTCCCCGAGTTGGACTGCCAGCCCTCCGGAACTTCGGGGTGCCGGATCGGGAAGCCGAGTTCCTTCGCGTCGTACTTCAGGCCTGCATCGAGATCGAAGGTCGGTACCGGACCCGCAGTCGGCCCCCCGGGGCTGAAGGAGCACTGGCTCGCGACTCCGGCAATGACCAGCATTGCGACAACCAGCGGAATCAGCGACCAGGCCATATCGCGGGTGTCGTTCAGGATGCGAGGTTTCTTGGGAGCCACGTAACCAGTCTGACAGCCCACGCCGAGGTGCGGTGCGCCCGCCCTGGGTCCGACACGTCATCAAGGCCCGGGTGATGAGACAATGACCACGCGATACACCCATCCGCTCGTGCGGCCCCGATCCCGGCGGCCACATCTGCGCCGGCGCCACTCGAGCGTCGACCGACTTTCATCAGGAGGCAGTAGCCCATGACGGCCAGCACCCCACAGCGCCGCGAAGCTCCCGACCGCAACCTCGCGCTCGAACTGGTGCGCGTCACCGAGGCCGCAGCGATGGCAGCAGGCCGCTGGGTCGGACGCGGCGACAAGGAGGGCGGCGATGGAGCCGCCGTCGATGCCATGCGCCACATGGTGAGTTCGGTGTCGATGCAGGGCGTCGTCGTGATCGGTGAGGGCGAGAAGGATGAAGCGCCCATGCTCTACAACGGCGAGGAAGTCGGCAACGGCGACGGACCGCTGTGCGATGTCGCTGTGGATCCGATCGACGGCACCACGCTCATGTCGAAGGGCGCGCCCGGCGCGATCGCAGTCCTCGCAGTCGCTGAACGCGGCGCCATGTTCGACCCGTCGGCCGTGTTCTACATGGAGAAGATCGCGGTCGGTCCCGAGGCAGCGGATGTCATCGATATCACCGTCCCCGTCGCGGAGAACATCCGCCGCGTGGCGAAGGCCAAGAGCATTGCGATCCCGGACCTGACGGTCACGATCCTCGATCGCGAGCGTCACGCAGGCATCATCGGCGAGGTGCGCGAGGCGGGGGCCCGCATCCGATTGATCTCCGACGGCGACGTTGCCGGCGCCATCGCCGCGGCACGGCCCGGCTCGGGTGTCGACATGCTGCTCGGTATCGGTGGCACCCCCGAGGGCATCATCGCTGCGGCCGCCATGCGGTGCATGGGTGGCGCGCTGCAGGGCCGGCTCGCCCCGAAGGACGACGACGAGCGCCAGAAGGCCATCGACGCAGGACACGACCTCGACCGCGTGCTGACCACGACCGACCTGGTGACCGGCGAGAACATCTTCTTCTGCGCGACCGGTGTCACCGACGGCGAATTGCTGCGCGGTGTCCGGTACACCCCGGGTGGAGCCGAAACGCAGTCGATCGTGATGCGCAGCAAGTCCGGCACCGTCCGCATGGTCGAGGCCTATCACCGCCTCAAGAAGCTCGGCGAGTTCTCGTCGATCGATTTCCAGGGCGTCGACGGCGCCGCGCCGCCGCTGCCGTGACCTGACAGGCCTCTGTGGGGTGCAGGAACGTTTTCTTGCACCCCACAGATGTGCTCGGCGGGCCTACCGTGGACGGCATGACCGACACTTCCGAGCAGTCTTCCCCTCAGTACCGCATCGAGCACGACACCATGGGCGAGGTCCGGGTCCCGGTCGACGCCCTCTGGCGCGCACAGACCCAGCGCGCCGTAGAGAATTTCCCGATCTCCGGACGCGGCCTCGACCGCGCGCAGATCCGCGCTCTCGGACTTCTCAAAGCCGCATGTGCACAGGTCAACAAGGATCTCGGCCTTCTCGACGCCGAGAAGGCGGATGCGATCATCGCCGCTGCCCGCGAGATCGCCGACGGCAAGCACGACGACCAGTTTCCGATCGACGTGTTCCAAACCGGTTCGGGCACAAGCTCGAACATGAACACCAATGAAGTCATTGCGTCGATCGCCGCGCAGGCCGGCGTCACCGTTCACCCGAACGACCACGTCAACATGTCGCAGTCGTCGAACGACACATTCCCCACCGCAACACATGTCGCCGCCTCCGAAGCGGCCGTCGCCGATCTCGTTCCGGCACTGGGGCAATTGCAGAGCGCGCTCAGCGACAAGGCCACCGAGTGGCGCACTGTCGTCAAATCCGGCCGTACGCACCTGATGGACGCCGTACCCGTCACTCTCGGTCAGGAATTCGGTGGATACGCACGCCAGATCGAAGCGGGGATCGAGCGGGTGCAGGCCACATTGCCGCGCCTCGGCGAACTGCCCATCGGCGGGACCGCCGTCGGTACCGGACTCAACGCCCCGGACGACTTCGGGCCGCGGGTGGTCGCCGAACTCGTCGAGGCCACCGGTGTCGATGCGCTGACACCCGCCCGGAACCGGTTCGAAGCGCAGGCCGCGCGGGATGGTCTCGTCGAGGTATCCGGAGCGTTGCGCACGATCGCGGTGTCGCTGACCAAGATCGCGAACGATGTTCGCTGGATGGGGTCGGGTCCGTTGACGGGGCTTGCCGAGATCCAGCTACCCGATCTGCAGCCCGGAAGCTCCATCATGCCGGGGAAGGTCAACCCTGTTCTGCCCGAAGCGGTTACGCAGGTCGCGGCACAGGTCGTCGGTAACGACGCCGCGGTCGCATGGGGAGGCGCAGCGGGTGCATTCGAACTCAACGTCTACATCCCGATGATGGCGCGGAACGTGCTGGAGTCGATTCGGCTGCTCGCCAACGTCTCGCGGCTTTTCTCGGACCGGTGCATCGCGGGCCTGGTCGCGAATGTCGAGCATCTGCGCACCCTCGCCGAGTCGTCGCCGTCGATCGTGACCCCGTTGAACTCGGCGATCGGCTACGAGGAGGCTGCCGCAGTCGCCAAGGAAGCCTTGAAGGAGCGCAAGACCATCCGGCAGACGGTGATCGACCGCGGACTCATCGGCGAGCAACTCAGTGAGGACGAGCTCGACCGTCGCCTCGATGTTCTCGCGATGGCGAAGGTCGAACCCGAACGGTGATGCCCGACCCCGACCCCGGCCCCATGCTCCGGGGCCGGGGATGGCGTCAGTCCATCACCACCTCGGTCTGGCCGTCGATGTAGGTGATATGGCCGTTCTCGAAGTCGCTCTGCAGACCCCCGTCGATAGGATGCTCATCGCTGACCGGGAAACCTAGTTCGCCGCCTGCCCCGTCTTCCGCCTCCCACGCCACGCGGATCTCGCCCCACACGATGTGGGCGTCGGTGTCCGGGCTCCACGCGATGATGCCTCCGTCGAATTCGGCGATGTTGCCGTCGCCGACGTCCTCCTGGTTTCCGGTTGCCATGCCGAGCGGACTGGACTCACCGCCGACCTCGTTGTATTTGGCGAGGATCTGACCGCTCAGCTCGACCGATTCGCCGTCCGGTCCGGGTACCGCGCTGGTCTGCTCGTCAGCAGGCTCGGTGCCGGTCTCTTCCGCACCCTCGGTTCCTTCGTCGCCGGTGGTCTCCTCAGCGCCGGTGGTTTCATCAGAGCCCTGCACCTCGGACGCCACACTTTCGGCTGCGGACTCGACGGCGCTCGTAGCGCTACCGACAACATCTTCTGCACTGGTGTCGTCGCCGCAGGCCGAGGCGACCAGGCCGACGGCAGCGAGCGCAGCCACTGTAGTTGCCATTCGACGGTTGATTCGGTTCATGGATCTTCTCCTGTCGGACTTCCCGCACCGGTGGTCACGCACGGGATAGGACAAGCGGACGCCCCGAACGTAACCGCGCGGAACCGGTGTTCGTAGCCATTCGACCTGGATAAGTCCACTTTCTTCGAAGTGAACCGATTCATGGCGTCCCTGCAGATCGATTCGATTCCGAGAAGGTCGTTCTCGTCGACACGCCGGGAACGACGCCGTACCATCCCCGCAATCGACAAAAGGGGGAGCACATGAATGCCATCGCCACGACACCGACCACACCCGACACCGCCATCACGGTGGTCAGGGAGTTCCTCGAGGCCCTTTCCGAAAGCCGGCCACGCGACGCCACCCGCCACATGGATGACGACATGTCGTGGCACAACACCTCGCTGCCCACCCTGCGTGGCGCTCGGAGGATCGGCTCCGTGCTGGCGGGCCTCGAGAAGCAATCGCTCGGTTTCGATGTGGTGGTACACCATATCGCCGCCGAAAGCGCCGAGGTCGTGCTCACCGAACGCACCGACGTGCTCCGCTTCGGCCGCATCGAGATCGTCTTCCCGGTGTGCGGCACGTTCGAACTACGCGACGGACGCATCGTTGTCTGGCGCGACCATTTCGATGTTCTCGGATTCCTCGGTGCGACCGCGCTCGGTCTCGTCCGGGCCGCGGTCCGCCGGCCGTAAACTCTCTGCGGCGACCGAACGGTTCGGTGGCCATCGAACAGGGAGCATTGACATGTCCGACGCCGAGTACAGTCCTGGGTTCGAAGCGGGACTCGAGATCCGGCGCGAAGTCATGGGAGACGACTTCGTCGAGCGAGCCTTCGACCGCGCGCGAGGCACCGATTCCGAGGAAATCCAGGAGTTCGTCACCGAACATGCCTGGGGTGCAGTGTGGTCGAGGCCCGGCCTCGACCGCCGTAGCCGAAGCCTGCTCAATCTCGGCATGCTCATCGCGCTGCGCGCCGAGAACGAGCTGCGCGGTCACGTACGAGGCGCACTGCGCAACGGCTTGACCCGCACCGAGATCGTCGAATCCGTGATCCATTGCAGCGCCTACTGTGGCGCCCCCGCGGCACTCGCCGCGATGCGTGTCGTTCAGGAAGTACTCGAGACCGAACTCGGCGCCCTCCCCGACTCCGAATAGCGCACTCGCACATGGCCGAACGTCACCTTCGGCTATCTCAGCGTACTGAAGGTGACGTTCGGCCGACACATCAAGCGCCCGGCGCGAACTCCTCGAGCATCTCGGTCACGAGCGCCGCGATCGGCGAACGCTCGCTGCGCGTCAGCGTGATGTGCGCGAACAGTGGGTGACCCTTGAGCTTCTCGATCACCGCTGCCACACCGTCGTACCGCCCGACACGGAGGTTGTCGCGCTGCGCGACATCGTGGGTGAGCACCACCCGCGACCCGGTACCGAGCCGCGACAGCACCGTCAGCAGCACATTGCGTTCGAGAGACTGCGCCTCGTCGACGATCACGAACGAGTCGTGCAGCGACCGCCCGCGAATATGGGTGAGCGGCAACACTTCCAGCATCCCTCTCGCGATGACCTCCTCCATCACCTGCGGGCTCGCGAGCCCCTCGAGGGTGTCGAACACTGCCTGTCCCCAGGGGTTCATCTTCTCGGCCTCGGTCCCGGGGAGATAGCCCAGTTCCTGACCGCCGACGGCGTAGAGAGGCCGGAACACGACGACCTTGCGGTGGGACCGCTTCTCGAGCACCGCCTCGAGGCCCGCTGTCAGCGCAAGTGCCGACTTGCCGGTTCCCGCCTTACCCCCGAGTGACACGATGCCGACGGATTCGTCGAGCAGCAGATCGAGTGCGACGCGCTGCTCGGCCGAGCGGCCGTGCAGACCGAATGCCTCGCGGTCACCGCGGACCAGCTGCACCTGCTTGTCCGCGGTGACGCGGCCGAGTGCGCTCGAGGATCCGCCGAGAAGACGGATACCGGTGTGACACGGAAGATCCCGGGCCGCTTCGAGATCGACGACGCCCGCCGCGAACAACTCGTCGATCAGCGCCTTGTCCACTTCGAGTTCGGACATGCCGCTCCAGCCGGAGGTGACCACGTCCTGTGCGTGGTATTCGTCCGCGGTCAGGCCGACCGCACCCGCCTTGACCCGCAGCGGTGTGTCCTTGCTGACGAGCACCACATCGCGACCCTCCGCCGCCAGATTCATTGCGCACGCGAGAATTCTCGAGTCGTTCGAATCGGTGCGGAAACCGGAGGGCAGGACCATCTGATCGGTGTGGTTGAGCTCCACGTGCAGCATTCCACCGGACTCGCCGACCGGGATGGGGCGGTCGAGGCGACCGTGGCGCTGCCGCAGGTCGTCGAGCAACCGCAGTGACTCCCGCGCAAACCACCCGAGTTCGTGGTGGTGGCGCTTGCCTTCGAGCTCGCCGATCACCACCAGGGGCAGTACGACCTCGTGTTCGGCGAATCTCGTGACCGCCCACGGATCGGAGAGCAGGACGGAAGTATCCAGCACGTAGGTGCGTACGGCTGGAACGGAGCGTGTTGCGTTCACGTGAGGCTCCTCGACCTGCGCGGCACCGCGCAGATTGTTCGGTGGCCGGTCGTTCCCTGGTGGTCCTCACGGACACGAGGGCCGGGTGCCGGCCCCTCGCTCGGACTGTTCTGCCGCACGATCAGGGACCTCCCGCGTAGCCGGCACTGCGCCGCCTACACCCTCGACGCTAACCCCGATACGACCGGTTCGCTGGGTACCGGCAAGGCGTGTCGGTGAAGTTCGGATGAACCGCAGTTGTCCGTCTGCGCGGCATCACGAGAGCGTCGCGGCCAACTGCCCGTCGTGAGGCACGTTGCGGTGGGCCGTCGCTTCGAGCGCGCCGATGATCGCGTCGGTCGTTTCGACCCTGCCGACCCGCTTGGCAACGTATTCGAGAGCCATCACGTGCTCGTCGCGCGAGAAGTCGGCGGTGCCGTCGACCACCATGAACGGAGCAACGTCGCTCATGAAGGCATCGGCGGCACTGAGCATGCAACCCATGTGCGCGTAGACCCCGGTGACGATCAGCTGGTCACGGCCGTAGTGCGCGAGCAGCTGCCGAAAATCGGTGCGCTGGAAAGCGGAGTACCGCCACTTGGTGACCTGGATGTCGGAGGTGTCCGGGGTCAGCTCATCGATCACCTCGGTGTCGCGGCCTGCGGTCAGGCCGGTGCCCCAGAAGTCGGCGAGGATGCCTCGGCGGGACGGGTGCTGATCGCCCGGCTGCATCGTGTAGACCACGGGCACTCCCGCAGCCTTGCAGGCCTCGCGGATACGAACGATGTTGGGAACCACGACGGACAGCGGCTCGGCGTCCGGCCGGTAGGCGTCGATGAAGTACTTCTGCATGTCGTGGATCAGCAGGACGGAACGCGAGGCGTCGAGCGCCCACTCCACTCTGGCGTCCGGGAGCTCGTCGCGGGTGGGCATCGAGTACGGGGAAATGGCGGGAATGGCCATGCGGCATAGTCCTTCTGGTCTCAGGGCACAAAAGTTGTCGCGAACATTGCGGCCATGAACACGGCCCCAACGGAGCATAGGCTACCCTAATGACCGCTCCGAGATGGGTGTCGGACACGCACGAGCCGAACGACATACGACGTGAGCCCGGTCCGCACCCATACAGGTGCGGACCGGGCTCACGACAAGCACAGGTCGAGACCGGAACCCCGGCCTGGACGACTCAGATCAGGGGCCAGTCCTCCAGTCCCTGGTAGAGCGGGATGTCCTGCGCCAGCTTGCTCACCCGGGCGCGCAGCGCGTCGAGATCGGCGCCACCGATGAGCGTCTGCGCGATGATGTCGGCGACCTCGGTGAACTGCTCGTCGCCGAAGCCGCGGGTTGCGAGCGCCGGGGTACCGATGCGCAGGCCGGAGGTGGTCATCGGCGGGCGCGGATCGAACGGCACCGCATTGCGGTTGACGGTGATGCCGACCTCGTGCAGCGCGTCCTCACCCTGCTGTCCGTCGAGCTGCGAGTTGCGCAGGTCGACGAGAACCAGGTGGACGTCGGTGCCGCCGGTCAGGACCGAGATGCCCTTGTCGGCCACATCGGCCTGCGACAGCCGCTCGGCGAGGATGCGGGCACCCGACAGCGTGCGCTGCTGGCGGTCCTTGAACTCCTCGCCCGCGGCGATCTTCAGCGCGACGGCCTTCGCGGCGATCGCGTGCATGAGCGGACCGCCCTGCTGGCCGGGGAAGACCGCCGAGTTGAGCTTCTTGGCCCACTCCTTCTTGGCCAGGATCAGACCGGAACGGGGGCCACCCAGGGTCTTGTGCACCGTGGTCGACACGACGTCGGCATACGGCACGGGCGACGGGTGCAGACCCGCAGCAACCAGACCTGCGAAGTGAGCCATGTCGACCCACAGGTAGGCCCCGACCTCATCGGCGATCGCGCGGAACGCCGCGAAATCCTCGTGCCGCGGGTACGCCGACCAGCCCGCGACGATGACCTTCGGCTTCTCCCGAAGCGCGATGTCGCGGACCTCGTCCATGTCGATGCGGTGATCGTCCTTGCTGACCCCGTAGGACGCCACGTCGTACAACTTGCCGGAGAAGTTGAGCTTCATGCCGTGCGTGAGATGACCGCCGTGCGCGAGATCGAGACCGAGGAGCTTCTCCCCCGGCGTCATGAGCGCCATCAGCACAGCCGCGTTGGCCTGCGCGCCCGAGTGCGGCTGAACGTTTGCGAACTCGGCGCCGAACAGTTCCTTCGCGCGGTTGCGGGCGAGGTCCTCGATGACATCGACGTGCTCGCAGCCACCGTAGTAGCGGCGACCGGGGTAGCCCTCGGCGTACTTGTTGGTCAGGACGCTGCCCTGGGCCTGCAGGACCGCACGCGGCACGAAGTTCTCCGACGCGATCATCTCGAGGGTGTCGCGCTGACGAGACAACTCACCGGCCATCGCCTGCGCGACCTCCGGGTCGAGATCGGCGAGCGAAGCGGTGTTGACGTCAGTGCCGGGCACAGTTGTCATCGAGGATTCTCCAAGCTGAGGACGGCAGGATACGGCGTCCAGTCTACGAACCGCGCCTCCATTCGAGGAACCCGGTCCCCGTAGGTGACCGAGGTCACCGCAGCGAACTCGGCACGAGCGGCTCGTCGAGCAGGCGCAGGAAGCGTTCGGAACGCGCGTCGCCGACCGGAACCTGAGCGAGCCAGCCGCCGAGCAGTCGGTAGCCCTCTACGTAGGTACTGATGTAGGCGCGCCACAGCGGCGACGACAGGAACCGCAGGGATTGCCGCGCGCGTTCCTGACTCGACAGCGACCAGCGCTGCAGGAACTCGGCGACATCGTCGTGACTGCGCCCGCGGTCGTGCAGCAACAGCGCGGCATCCTGACGCACCGAAAGCAACCCGGCGGACGCCTGCCCCAGCTGCTCTGCGAGTTCCCCGTCGAATCGGAGTCCGAGATCCGCGTAGATCTCCTGCGCCCAGAGCCCCCAACCCGGCCCGACGATCGCCTCCAGCGCGAGGTCGGCGAGCCCCTCGGCCATGAGGCACTGCGGGGTATTGACGAGGAACAACGTCTGTTCACCTTGCCCGCCCGCGACGAGGCCCGCTTCCTTCCTGCAGTGTTCGGTGTGATGGCCGGGATAGGCCTCGTGCGCGATCAGCCGCGGCAGATTCGACATCTGCTGCTCGAGGTCGGAGTTGATCGCGACCCGCGACCGATAGTCGCCGAGGTAGTAGTTGAACCCGGACCACGGCTTGTCGCCGACCACCTCGTATTCGACGTGCTCGGTCTCGGGCAGCGGGTAGACCGCGCGGACTCTGTCGCGCAGCGCACTCGAAAATGCCTCGACGCATTCGGCCAGCCGGTCGGCGGGAATCACCTCGGTCTTGCGATGAGCCTGCAGCCGTTCGGCCAGCGACGCCCCACTACTCCGAATGGGCAGCAGCGCGTCGAGGCGTCGATGCGCGTCGCGGTAGTCGTCTTCGTTTCCGGGCTCGATGTACACGTCGAAATAGGCTGCGACCTCGTCGACGAATCCGATGTCGTCGCCTGCGAACTTGCGGGCGGAGCAGTCCAGTGCCCGCAGGTGGGCGTCGAGAAACCGGGTCCGCTCGTCCGAGAGTCCCGCAGCCGGAAGCTCGCGGCGGAGCCGTTGCGCGATGTGTGATAGATCACGAGGCGCCGCCGGGGGCGCGTTCTCCGTTCGGTGCCGCAACTCCGGGTCGCCGGTGTAGGCGTCGACGAACCCCTCTTCGAGACGGTCGAAAGCCAGCCCCAGCAGCAGGTATTCCCGTACGAATGCGTCCGATCCCATACCCGGCAACACTAGTCGCTCCCCCGACGGGACGACGCGCGGTTCCGCCACGTGCGGGGACCCCGGCGACGCATCATCCTGTGTCAGCGAGCACAATCCCCTGCATGGACACGCAGCGCCACGACCCACGCAGGGGCCGCATCAACCGGATGTGCGTCATCGGAGGGACGTACCGATGGCGCGTTTGAGCGAACCCAGCCCGTACGTCGAGTTCGACCGCAAGCAGTGGCGAACGCTGCGTAAGTCCACACCGCTCGTGCTCACCGAGGACGAACTCGTAGGGCTACGCGGACTCGGTGAGCAGATCGACCTCGCCGAGGTGGCCGAGGTGTACCTGCCTCTCGCTCGCCTGATCCATCTCCAGGTCGCAGCGCGACAACGTCTGTTCGCAGCTACCGCAACCTTCCTCGGGGAGAAGCATCCCGACCGCCAGGTGCCGTTCGTGATCGGTGTCGCGGGCTCGGTTGCCGTGGGCAAATCCACCACCGCGCGCGTGCTTCAAGCACTACTGGCGCGATGGGAGCATCATCCCCGCGTCGACCTGGTGACCACCGACGGTTTCCTGTATCCGTCGAAGGAACTGATCCGCCGGAACATCATGCATCGGAAGGGCTTCCCGGAAAGCTACGACCGGCGCAAGCTTCTGCGCTTCGTCACCGAGGTCAAATCGGGTGCCGAAGAGGTTGCAGCCCCGCTCTATTCGCACATCTCGTACGACGTCGTCCCCGGCCAGTACCATGTGGTCCGGCAGCCGGACATCCTCATCATCGAGGGCCTCAACGTCCTGCAGACCGGACCCCGCCTCATGGTGTCCGACCTGTTCGATTTCTCCATCTACGTCGACGCTCGCATCGAGGACATCGAGAAGTGGTACGTAGACAGGTTTCTCGCCCTGCGAAAGACGTCGTTCTCGAACCCCGACGCGCATTTCCACCACTACGCGGGACTGTCCGATCGTGATGCGATGAGCGCCGCGAAAGAGCTCTGGCACTCGATCAACCTGCCGAACCTGGTGGAGAACATCCTGCCGACCCGGCCGCGCGCGACGCTCGTACTCCGCAAGGACGCCAACCACTCCATCAACAGGCTGCGGCTGCGTAAGATCTGACCGACCCGGTCGTGCAAGATCTGACCGACCCGGTCGTGCACAATCCGACCGACCTCTTCAGACTCCGAAACGGCGATGCCGGGCCGCGAAGTCGCGGAGGGCACGAAGGAAGTCGACTCGCCGGAACTCGGGCCAGTACGCCTCGGTGAACCAGATCTCCGAGTACGCGCTCTGCCACAGCAGGAAACCCGAGAGGCGCTGCTCACCGGAGGTGCGGATCACGAGATCCGGATCGGGCTGCCCGGAGGTGTAGAGGTGGCTGTCGACGCCTTCGACGGTGATCGCGTCGATCAACTCGTCGCCCGAGAGCCCCTCGGCCTGCTTCTTGCGCAACAGCGCCTGCACCGCGTCGACGATCTCCTGCCGACCGCCGTATCCGACGGCAACGTTGACGTGCGTGCCGGTACGACCCGCGGTCCCGGCCGCGGCTTCACGCAACCGAGTCGCGTGATCGTCCGGAAGCAGTTCGGGAGTGCCGACGATCTTGACGCTCCAGTTCTGATCCGGCGCCGAGATCTCCTCGACGACGTCGGCGATGATCTCGAGGAGTGCGTCGAGTTCCTCGGGGTCACGGCCGAGATTCTCGGTGGACAGCAGATAGATCGTTGCGGTCTCGATACCCGCGGCGTCGCACCAGCTCAGCAATTCGGCGATCTTGCGGGCGCCCATGCGGTGACCGTGCGCGACGTCCGTGAACCCGTTCTCTCGTGCCCATCGGCGGTTCCCGTCGCACATCACCGCAACGTGTCGCGGTTGGCGAGCCCCTTCGAGCTCCCTGAGCAATCGCCGTTCGTAGAGCCCGTACAGCACGCCGCTGAGCCTCACCGCGTCATCACCACGTGAGTCACATTACGCCCACGAGTTGTCGCGGTTGCGACGGTGGGCAACGACACTCGCGCACTCCGCCCCCGCCCCGGTAGCGTGACATCCACCGAACCTACGCAACCGTAGGTTACTGATCGGTCGGGAAGGATCCACTCAGATGACGGTCTTCGGGATCGACGAGCTGCCCGTCAAACCTCGCATGCGCGGGTGGATTCACCTGTGGGCATTCGGGACCGCGGTGATCGCGGGCATCATCCTGGTGAGCGCCGCCGCGATGACGCACCCCGCCGCGACGTGGCCGACCGTCATCTACAGCATCACGGTGTGCGGCCTCTTCGGAATCAGTGCCCTCTATCACCGCGTGCACTGGAGCAACCTCCGGCACAGAATGTGGATGAAGCGAGCCGATCATTCGATGATCTTCATCTTCATCGCAGGCAGCTACACCCCGTTCGCGACGCTCGCATTGCCACCCGAGACCGGACGGACACTTTTGGCGATCGTATGGGCGGGGGCAGCCGGTGGCGTCGCACTGAAGATGCTGTGGCCGACCGCACCGCGATGGGTGGGCGTGCCCCTCTACCTGCTGCTCGGATGGGCGATCGTTCCCGTCGCCGGCGACCTCGTATCCGAAGCGGGCGTCGCCCCGATGGTCCTGCTCGTCGTGGGCGGACTGTTCTACAGCGGCGGAGCGATTCTGTACGCGACGAAATGGCCCGACCCGTGGCCCTCGACGTTCGGGCACCATGAGTTCTTCCACGCTGCCACCGTCATCGCGGCGGTGTGTCACGCAGTTGCGGTCTGGCTCGTCGTGTTCGCCTGAATCGTTCGATCGGACTCGTCACACCTGCCGCACCAATGGTCACGGTTCGGTAACCTCGCGGGCAATGTCTATCTCGCTTCTCGCCTTCGAATTGACCGAAACGAATCGCGAGTGGCTGATCCACAAGCCGCTCGCGATCGTCAGCTACCTCGTCGTGGCAGTGGTGCTCAGATATGTGCTGCACAAACTGATCGACCGCATGACGCTGCCCCGCGATCCCGACCGGCCGCCCAAGCGGTCGATCCTGCGTCCCCTGCAGGGTCGCACGGGCAAGACCCTAGGCGATCCGGCCGCACGCGAGCGACGCGCTCAGCGCGCCCAGACCATCGGGTCCGTTTTCAAATCCGGCGTGTCCATCATCGTGCTGGCCTGGGTGGTGTTGCAGACCCTCGACAAGCTCGGCTTCAACGTCGCACCGTTCATCGCCTCGGCCGGTATCGCCGGTGTCGCGCTCGGTTTCGGCGCCCAGAACCTGGTCCGGGATTTCATCTCCGGCATGTTCATGCTGCTCGAGGACCAATACGGCGTGGGTGATGTGGTCGATGTGGGAGATGCCATCGGCACGGTCGAATCCGTCGGGCTCCGCGTGACGACGATCCGCGACATCGACGGGACACTGTGGTACTGCCGCAACGGGGAGATTCTGCGGGTCGGCAACATGAGCCAGGGTCACGCGGTCGCGGTCGTCGATGTGCCGATCGCCCCCACGGCGAACGTCGACCGCGCGCAACAGGTCGCGTTCCGTGCGGTGATCGAAACGGCCGACCGCGACGACATCGCACCCTACGTTCTGGAGAAACCTGAACTGCTCGGCGTGAACTCGGTCACCGCGGGCGCGGTCACCCTCCGCATGACCGTGCGGGTGCGAGCCGGCAAGCAGTGGGCGGTCCGCCGCGCCCTGACCGGCGCGGTACTCGAGTCGTTCGATTCGAACGGAATCGAGTCGCCGTCGCTGATGCTCGCGCCGGTCGCGACGTAGCCGGGGCCGACTCGCCTATACATCGGCATCATCCGACCGCCGGGCTGCGGGCACCTTGGTGACGACCGTCAGCAGCACCGAGACCAGGGCGATGATGCCGATGGTGGTGTAGGCGAGGGTGTAGGCCTTCTCCTCGCCGATCAGCGTGGAGGCGACGATCGGGCCGATGATGCCCCCGAGGCTCCAGCCGATGAGCATCAGCCCGTAGATGGCGCCGGCGTTGCGGACTCCGAAGAAATCGCCTGCGGTGGCAGGCATCGTACCGAATGCGCCGCCGTAGCACAGGTAGACGATCGCAGCCAGGATCGAGAACACCACGGCGTTGTCGGCGTGCGGCAGCACGATCAGGCACACGCCTTGCAGCACGAGGATGGCAGTGAACGTCTTCATCCGACCGGTGTAGTCGGAGATCGCCGCCCACACGATCCGGCCGGCACCGTTGAAGATCGCCAGCACACCCACCAACGTCGCCGCACCGGTGACGCTGAACCCGGCGATGTCGGTGGCGCTCGGTTTGGCCTGCGAGATCAAGGAGATGCCGGCTGCCACACTGAGGGTGAGAATCGCGGTGAGTAGGTACCACTGCGGCGTGTGCAACGCCTCGCCCTGGGTGTATTCCTTACCGGCGGCTGCATGGTCGTCGCCTCGATGGACAGGTTCGAAGCCCGGCACGGTGTAGCCCTCGGGCGGGTTGCGGAACAGCGCTGCGCCCGCCAGTGACATCACGAGGTAGACGATGCCCAACGGAAGAAATGCGCTCGTGGGGTCCTCCGGGTTCCGGTTGATGAGCCACTGCGCGGCCGGCGAGGTGAGCACCGCGCCGAATCCGAAACCGCCAACGGCCAGACCGGTGATGAGACCGGTCTTGTCGGGGAACCACTTCTGCAGCATGGCGATCGGGACGATGTAGGCGAAACCCAACCCGAAGCCGCTGATGATGCCGTATCCGAGAATGAGCAACCAGTAGTCCTCGGCACCGTTGGTCAGCGAGGCGAGCAGAATGCCGACGGCATAGATGACACCGCCGATCAACGCGACGATGCGCGGGCCCCTGAGATCCTGCAGTCTGCCCCCGGCGTAAGTGCCGATGAAGATCATGCCGATCGTGACGGTGAACGGAAGTGAAGCCCGGACCGTGCTGAGCTGCCAGGACTCTGCGCTCTCTAGCGCCCCGCCGAAGACCGACCACGCATAGACCGCCCCGATCGAGAACTGCAGCAGCAATCCGCCTGCCACCAACACCCAGCGGAAGCTCCCCGGACGCTGCCCCTCCCGTGCACCGGTGCCGAGTTGCTCGTCGGTGGCCTTCTCGGAGTCCATGCCGTTCTCCTTCGTTCTGCCCGGGAGCCGAACCTCAGCCCCGGTAGCGCACCGGCTCCCCGCGATCGACTCGTTCACGCTGTGGAACGACGGTGTACTTCGGGTCTTTCGCCGAGGCGATACCCGCCTCGTAGACGCCGAGGCGAGTGCACAGCGAGCCCGCCATGAGTGCGGCACCGGACGCCATCGACAGCACCCGGCTGCGACGCCCGGCGAGTGCTCCGACGGCACCCAGCGCCGTCAGGGCCTTGCTGACCCTCATGAACTGTCCGGCCCTGCCCTGGTGAAGAGTCTCGGCGGCCAGACCCATCGACTGTTCCATCCGATGTTCTGTCGCGAGTTCGACGAACGCGCCGCCGACTGCGAACGCGCGCGCAGGACCGGCCTCGGCGACCGGCGCGCCCAGGAGACCGAGACCGCCGGACGCGGCGGCAGCCGACCCACAGAACACGAAGGGAAGCTCTTTGTAGGCCGAGTGCCAGGCCGGGGTGGCGGTGTCCGAGAGCAGCACTCCCGTGTAGGAGGCCACAGGCGCTGCGGTCAGGGCCCCCACGATCCCGGCGGGCCGACCGAGGGCGAGCAGTAGCCGAACCGGCCCCCGCTTCACGCCGTCGGGCAGCATTCCGGCCACTTCCGCCGCCGCGGCGATACCCGCGAACGGGCCGTGCAGGGACAGGATCCAGGTACCGACCGACATCGGCGACGTCGGCTTCACGACCCGCAGCATGTTGAGGAAACGGCTCGGCTTGCCCAGGTCGCGGACGAGGGCACCGACACTGACGAGCAGGGACACGAGCGACCCGAACCGGGCGACCCGACGCAGTGCAGGGCGACCGGTCAGGTCCGCGCCCGCGGCGAGCAGAGAAGATCCGGCCGCCACGCCACCGGTGAACAGGTAGACGGCGATGTCGTGCTCCCACGGCGCGGGCTTCACGATGGGGCGCCCGTAATAGGACTCGAAGTCGGCTTCCGGCACCATCACCCGGTCACCGCCACGAGCGCCGCCCGACCGATGGGGATTGCCCGGACTGCCGCCGTGCTGCACCTGGGTCATCCGCGCCTCCTCAGGAACGACACGGCAGCACCCGCCAGCATCGCGACCGCCGCGACGGCGGCCCGACTCCACATCTCCGGTAGGTCCTTGGTGGTCACCACCGGGTCCGGAGGCAGTCCGTAGACCTCCGGCTCGTCGAGCAGCAAGAAGAAGGCGCCGGTTCCGCCGACCCCGTCCTCCGGATCGTTGCCGTAGAGACGTGCCTCCGACACCCCTCGCTCGTGCAACAACGCCAGTCGCTCGTCGGCCCGCGCACGCAACTCCTCGACGTCGCCGAACTGGATCGACTCGGTGGGGCATGCCTGCGCACACGAGGGCGTCTGGCCGTCGGTGAGCCGGTCGTAGCAGAGCGTGCACTTCTGGGCGATTCCGACCTTCGGGTCGTCCTCCGGTCCCTTGCGACGGTCGATGACACCGTACGGACAGGCGGCCACACAGTAGCCGCAGCCGTTGCAGATCTCGTCCTGCACGACCACCGTGCCGAACTCGCTTCGGAACAGGGAACCGGTGGGGCAGACATCGAGACAGGCCGCGTGGGTGCAGTGCTTGCACACGTCCGAGGACATCAGCCACTGGAAGTCGGGTTTCTCCTCATCCGGCCGATCACTCGGTGCCGCACCGACGGAGGGCATTCCCAACGCCACCGCGGCCGGCTTCTCTGCCGGGCGTTCGATGAAGGCGACGTGCCGCCATTGATTGGCGTTGAGCGAGTGGCTGTTGTCGTAGGAGGTGCCGAGCATCTGAAACAGGTTCTCGGGGACGTCGTTCCACTCCTTGCATGCGACCTCGCAGGCCTTGCATCCGATGCACACGCTCGTGTCGGTGAAGAAGCCCTTCCGTGCCGGCGAATCCTCGTACCCGGCATCGGATGCCGGGTCGAGCGGTCCGAAGAGACTGTTGCGGCCGATCACTCGTCGTCCTCCTCCTCTTGGGTACCTGCGTCTTCCGAGGCGGCGACAATGTCGTCCGAGACGGTGACGATGGGTGGATACTCGGTGTCGGTTACCCCGGCCCTGCTCGTGTACTCCTCGACGTACTGTCGCATCGCCGCTCCGGTCGGGCGCCGTCCTGGCTGGACATCGCACGTACCGACCTTGGTTTCTTGAATGAGCACGTTGGGGTCGAGCGTGATGCCGAACAGGTCGTTGGCGGAATCACCCGTGACCAGACCGCCGCTGCCCCAGTGGTAGGGCATCCAGACCTGGTGGACGGTGCGTCCTTCGACCTTCAGCGGCCGCAGTCGCTCCGTCACCAGTACCCGGCCCTCGACCACCGAACGTGCGGTGACGACGTGGCACCACCCCATGTGCTCGAGGCCGCGCTCGGCTGCCAGTGCGGGCGAGACCTCCACGAACATCTCCGGTTGAAGCTCGGCGAGATGTTCGAGGTAACGGCTCATCCCGCCCGCGGTGTGGTGCTCGGTGAGCCGGCTGGTCGTGAACACGAACGGGAAGACGTCGACGTGCTCCTCGGGCGGGGCGGGGTTCATCGGGTTGTCGTCGCGGCGGTACTCGACGCGCGTCGGGTTGGCCTGCTGCCCGTAGAGCTGGTTCCGGAACGGCGACTCCACAGGTTCGTAGTGGGTCGGCATCGGGCCGTCGACGAGTCCCTGCGGCGCGTAGAGGGCGCCCTTGCCGTCGCCCTGCATGATGAACGGATCGATTCCCTCGATCGCCTCGACACCGTCGGAACCCGCCGGCGCGCGGTAGCTCGGCGGCTTGGTCTTCTCGAAGTCGGGCACGTCTTCGCCGGTCCACTGTTGCGCGTCGGCGTCCCACCACACATAGGCCTTGCGTTCGCTCCACGGTCTGCCCTCGGGATCGGCGGACGCCCGGTTGTAGAGGATGCGACGGTTCATCGGCCACGCCCAACCCCACTCCGGAGCCACGAACGACTGCTCGTGACGGGACTTGCGACGGTTGGCCTGGTTGACGCCGTCGGCATAGACACCGGTGTAGATCCAGCAGCCACCCAGGGTGGAGCCGTCGTCCTTCATCTCGGTGAACGACGACAGCGGCCGGCGCGTCGCCACGTCGTAGCCGTTGATCTCCATCAGCACGGCTTCGGCGCTGGGCTCGTCGTGCTCGCCGTGCTCGGGATAATCCCATGCCAGGTCGAGCAGCGGGCGGTCGCGTTCGTCCGTCGACCCGGCCAGCCGTTCCCGCATCATCCGTCCGAGGTGGTAGAAGAACCACAGCTCCGAGCGGCAGTCCTCCGGCGGCTCCACCGCCTTCTCACGCCACTGCAGCATCCGCTGGGTCTGCGTGAAGGTGCCCTCCTTCTCCGCGTAGGAGGCTGCGGGGAACAGGAACACTTCGGTGCCGCATTCCTCGGGGACGATCTCGCCGGTCTCGACCTCCGGCGAGTCCTTCCAGAAACTCGCACTCTCGATCTCGAACAGATCGCGGACCACGAGCCAGTCGAGGTTCGCCATCCCGAGACGCTGCGCGCGGCCGTGGGCAGACCCGACCGCGGGGTTCTGGCCGAGAAGGAAGTAGCCCTTGACCGTGCCGTCGATCATGTCGAGCACCGTGCGGTAGGTACCGTGATCGCCGGTGATCTTGGGCAGGTAGTCGAAGCAGTAGTCGTTGTCGGCGGTCGCCGCATCGCCCCAGTAGGCCTTGAGCAGGTTCACGGCATAGGCGTCGGCCTTCGACCAGAAGCCCTTGCTGCCCGGGTTGCGGACACTGTCCACCCAGTCCGTCATCGACTCGTGCTTGTTCGCATCGGGCATCGGCAGGTAGCCGGGCAGGAGGTTGAACAACGTCGGAATGTCGGTCGAGCCCTGGATGCTGGCGTGACCGCGCAGCGCCATGATCCCCCCGCCGGGGCGGCCCATGTTGCCGAGCAGCAGCTGCAGGATCGCGCCGGTGCGGATGTACTGCACGCCCACACTGTGCTGGGTCCAGCCCACGCTGTAGACGAGCGCGGTCGTCCGCTCCCGACCGGAGTTCGCCGTCCATGCGCGGCAGACGTCGAGGAAGTCCTCCTGCGAGACGCCGCACACCTGCTCGACGACCTCGGGCGTGTAGCGGGCGAAGTGCCGCTTGAGCACTTGGTAGACGCAGCGCGGGTGCTGCAGGGTCTCGTCGCGCCTCGGGTGGCCCGCCGTCTGGATGCCGTGCGCCTCGTTCTGCAGTCCGGCAGCGGTCGCTCGGTGCTCGGCATGTTCGCCGGAATCGTCGGCCTGAGACTTGTGCAGGTCGCCGGGTTCGTCCTCCACGTCGTACTGCCAGCTCGTCGGGTCGTAGGTCCGCTTCTCCGGATCGAAGCCGGAGAAGAGCCCGTCGAGGTCGTCGGTGTCCTCGAACTTGTCGCTGACGAGCATCGCCGCGTTGGTGTAATTGACGACGTACTCGCGGAAGTCCAGCTCGTTGCTCAAGACATAGTTGATGACGCCACCGAGGAAGGCGATGTCGCTGCCGACCCGGATGGGCACATGCTTGTCCGCCACCGCGCTGGTGCGTGTGAAGCGCGGATCGACGTGGATGACGCGGGCACCGCGCTTCTGAGCCTCCACGACCCACTGGAAGCCCACGGGGTGGGCCTCGGCCATGTTGGAGCCCTGGATGACGATGCAGTCAGCGTTGGCCAGGTCGGCTGTGTAGCCGGTGGCGCCGCCGCGCCCGAAGCTGGTCCCCAGACCGGGGACGGTGGCGGAGTGTCATATGCGGGCCTGATTCTCGACCTGGATCGCCCCCATCGCCGTGAACAGCTTCTTGATGAGGTAGTTCTCCTCGTTGTCCAGCGTCGCACCGCCGAGGCTTGCGATGCCCATCGTGCGTCGGACGCGGCGACCCTTCTCGTCGAACTCCTGCCACGTCTCGCGGCGGGTCTTCAGCACGCGATCGACGACCATCTCCATGGCCGTGCCGAGGTCGAGGTCTTCCCATTCGGTGCCGTAGGGCCGACGATAGCGAATCTTGGTCTCACGCAACTCGCTGGTGACGAGGTTCTTGCTGGCCGAACCCTTGGGGCAGAGGCGCCCGCGATTCACCGGGCTGTCGGGGTCGCCTTCGATCTGGACGATCCGTTCGTCCTTGACGAAGATCTTCTGTCCGCAACCGACAGCGCAGTAAGGGCACACGCTGTGCGCCACCCGATCGGCGGTAGAGGTGCGTGGTTCGACCTCGTCGGTGCGACGGGAACGGGCGGCCTTGCCACGCCCGAGCAGGTCCTTACCGAGGAACTGTCGCAGGACGGGCCAGGGGAGGGACGTGTCCTTCTCCGCCATCGGTCTCCTCTCCGCGCTGTCGTTTCCGAAGTTACCGTCTACCCACGCTTCGTGCCCGGTATTCGGGATCCCGTGCAGGTGTGTCGGCATGTCCGGCGGTCGTCGAGGTCAGCGCACCCGGATCGCGTGCTCGCCCGCGGGGACCACCTCGCCGATGACCGGATGGCCGGGGAGCTCCCCGACGACCAGGAGACCGCCCGAGGTCTGGGCATCGGCGAGCAACAGCAGCTCGTCGTCGTCCACTTCGGAGTCGACCTCGTCACGGACCCAGTCGAGATTGCGACGGCTCCCGCCGGGCACGAATCCCGCAGCGAGCGATTCGCGCGCTCCGGCGACGTACGGCACGGCCGCGGCATCGATCACTGCGGTTGTGCCACTGGCCCGCATCATCTTCATCAGGTGGCCGAGCAGACCGAAACCCGTGACGTCGGTGGCGGCACGGACACCTGCGGCGTGGGCGAGTTGCGCCGCGTCGCGGTTGAGAGTCGTCATCACCGCGACCGCTTCCTCGAACCGCTCGCCGGTGGCCTTGTGGCGGTTGTTGAGGATGCCGAGTCCGAGCGGTTTGGTCAGGGTGAGCGGCAGGCCCGGCGCGGCAGCATCGTTGCGCAGCAGGCGGTCCGGGTCGCCCAGCCCGGTGACCGCGAGCCCGTACTTCGGCTCCCGATCGTCGATGCTGTGCCCGCCGGCGAGATGAGCACCGGCCTCGGCACACGCGTCGGCACCGCCCCGCATCACCTCGGCGGCCAGCTCGAAGGGGATGAGTTCCCGCGGCCAGCCGAGCAGGTTCACCGCGACGATCGGCGTGCCTCCCATCGCATAGACGTCGGACATGGCGTTGGTGGCGGCGATTCGTCCCCAGTCGTAGGGGTCGTCGACGACCGGGGTGAAGAAGTCGGCGGTCACGATCAGCGCTCGGCCGCTCCCGTCGGGTGCCGCGTCGATACGGACCGCCGCCCCGTCGTCTCCGTTTTCGACACCGACCAGCAGGTCGCCTCCGGCACGGCCGCCCTGCAGACCACCGAGCACCCGCTCGAGCTCACCCGGCGGAACCTTGCAAGCGCAGCCACCGCCGGCTGCGTACTGGGTGAGTCTGATGCCCTCGGGAAGGTGGACGTGTGTGGTCATGGGCCCAACATACGGGCGAGCCGTAACACGGGGCTCGACTTCGGTTAGGGTGAGCGCGGAGGCGGTTCTCGTCTGGTGATGGACGCGGTCTTCAAAACCGTTGTGGCCCAGCATCTGGGTCAGGCGGGTTCGATTCCCGTCCGCCTCCGCCGGATTTCAGGTCAGCCGTGGGATGAGGAGGGGCGTGCCGGACCCGAGACGGGGCACGCCCCGCACCGACCAGGTCCTCGCGGACCCGCGATTGCGTGAGGCCGTCGACCGGCTCGGCACCCGCCTGGTCAAGCAGACGGTGACCGCGGCCCAGCAGCGGTGCCGCGCCGGCGAGATCGAACCGGCCGCCGTCGCCGACGAAGCGGTCGCATCGTTGCCCGACGGGGCGACCACCCTGCGCCGCGTCGTCAACGCGACCGGGGTGGTGGTGCACACCAATCTCGGCCGCGCCCCGCTCTCCCGCGCGGCGGTGGACGCCGTGACCGCGGCGGCAGGCGCGACCGACGTCGAACTGGACCTGGCCACGGGTCGGCGCGGCCGGCGCGGGCGTGGCGCCCTCCAGGCCCTCGCAGAGCAGGTGCCCGACGCCGGAGGCGTCCACGTGGTCAACAACGGCGCCGCCGCGCTCGCACTGGTCGCCCGGGTGCTCGCGCGCGGTGGCCGCTCGATCGTGATCGCGCGGGGCGAGCTGGTCGAGATCGGCGACGGCTTCCGGATCCCGGAATTGCTGGAGTCCGTGGGCGCCAGGTTGCGGGAGGTCGGTACCACCAACCGGGTGCGTCTGAGCGACTATGCCGCGGCGGTCGACGACGACACCGCCTTCGTTCTCAAGGTGCATCCGTCGAACTTCACGGTCAGCGGCTTCACGTCGTCGGTGCCGGTCCGGGAGCTGGCGGGGTTGGGCCTGCCGGTGGTGGTCGACATCGGGTCGGGGCTGCTGGCCCCGCATCCGCGTCTGCCGAACGAGCCGGACGCCGCCAGTGCGCTGCGCGCCGGAGCGGATCTCGTGACCGCCTCGGGCGACAAGTTGCTCGGAGGTCCGCAGGCCGGACTGCTGCTCGGCGAGTCGGGGCTGGTGGAGCGGCTTCGACGCGACCCGTTCGCTCGTGCACTTCGCGTCGACAAACTCACCCTGGCTGCGCTGGAGGCGACCCTGACGGGGCCGACCCCTCCGGTGCCAGCCGCGCTGGCCGCTCGGCCGGACGATCTCCGTGCCCGGGCGCGGACGATCTGCGCCGCGCTCCCGGGCGAGTTGAATCCGGAGGTGTTCGACTCCGACGGTGTTGTGGGAGGCGGCGGTGCCCCGGACGTCATCCTGCCCAGCGTCGCGATCGCCCTGCCCGAACGCCTCGCCGGCCCATTGCGACTCGGCGCGAAACCTGTCGTCGGACGAGTCGAGCGCGCCCGGCTGTTGCTCGACCTGCTGACGGTCGCTCCCGACGAGGACGACGACCTGATCGACGCCGTCAGGTGCGCGGCCGGTCACGAAGAACGCTGATGCACGTCATCGCGACCGCCGGCCACGTCGATCACGGAAAGTCCACGCTGGTCGAAGCGCTCACCGGCGCCGACCCCGATCGGCTCGCCGAGGAACGGCGGCGAGGGCTGACCATCGAGCTCGGCTACTGCTGGACGTCCTGGCCGGATGTAGGGGAGGTCGCCTTCGTCGACGTCCCCGGACACGAGCGCTTCCTGACGACGATGCTCGCCGGAGTGGGACCGGTCCCGGCGGTGTTGTTCGTGGTGGCCGCCGACGACCCGTGGATGCCGCAAGCGGCCGAACACCTCACCGCGCTCGACGCTCTCGGAGTGCGGCACGCCGTCATCGCGGTAACCCGCGCCGACCTCGCTGATCCGGGTCCCGCTGCCGCGCAGGCCACCGCGGAGATTGCCCGCACCGGTTTGGCGGGGGCTCACGTCGTCGCCGTGAGCGGCCACACCGGGATGGGGCTCGACGACCTTCGCTCAGCTTTGGTGACGATGGTCGCCGAGCTACCCGATCCGGATCCGGACGCCGACGTCCGGCTCTGGGTCGACCGCCGGTTCACCGTGCGAGGAGCGGGGACCGTCGTCACCGGGACGCTGCCCGCCGGGACGGTCCGCGTCGGAGACACCCTCGTCGTCAGAAACACACTCGCCGTCGACGACACACCCGTGCGGGTACGCGGTATTCAAGCGCTCGGTAGCGACGAGACAGCAGTGAGCGGCGTGGCCAGGGTCGCGCTCAATCTGAGCGGCCGAGTCGACGACGTGGTGCGGGGCAGTGTGCTCGTGACACCCGGCGCATGGCACCACACCTCCGTCGTGGACGTGCGCATCACAGGAACGGACCGGCCTCCGCTCGCTCCAGTGCTGCATATCGGGGCGGTGGATGTCGCAGTCCGGTGTCGCCCGCTCGGAGACGATCTCGTCAGACTCACCCTCGACCGGGCGCTGCCTCTCCGCATCGGCGACCGCGCCCTGCTTCGCGACCCCGGACGCCGGATGATCTGGCGTGCCGACGTGCTCGATCCCGACCCGCCACGTCTCCGGCGACGCGGTGCTGCGACACGCCGGTCCCGGCAACTCGCGGGCGCCGACGGCACTGCGAGGCTGACGGACGAACTCGGCCGCCGCGGGCTCCTGCACCGAGAGCAGCTGCGTCGATTGGGTATCCCCGAGGAGGCCGGCGACCACCTGGCCGTAGGGCCGTGGCTCGTCGCACCCGCTCTCGCAAGAGCGGTCGCCGATCGGCTGCCCGCACTCGTCCAGCAGCATGCTCGCGCGCATCCGCTGGATCCGGCCGTCCCGCTGACCGTTCTGGCGTCGCAGCTGCGACTGCCCACTCCCGACCTGGTCCGGGAGCTGGTACGCCTGCCCCTCCGCGTGGTCGGGGGCCGGGTCTCCGGACCAGCAACCGAGGTACTGCCGAGCAAGGTCCGGACGGCAGTCGACGTGGTGCGCCGCGATCTCCTCGCGGCGCCGTTCGTCGCGCCGACGGCCGACCGGCTCCGCGAGCTCGGCCTGGACGACCGGGCTCTGGGAGCGGCCGACCGCAGCGGGCAGCTGTGGCGGGTCGGCCCGGGGATCGTCCTGCTTCCCGACGCCGCCGACGCCGCCGTGGCACGGCTTCGGGAGCTGGAGCAGCCGTTCACCACCAGCGCCGCGCGGGAGCGGCTGGGGACGACCCGACGGGTGGTGCTGCCGTTGCTCGATCAGCTCGACCGAGCCGGCCGCACGCGGCGGCTCGCCGACGACCGTCGCGAGGTAGCCCGGTAAGAGCTGAAACCGGCCGACCGGACCAGTGCAACGAATCGACGGGCGCGCGACGCTAGACCTCGGCTTCCTGCGCAGACTTGCGGGAGCGAATCAGGTCGACCGCGGCCACGAGTGCGAGTGAGACGACACCCCAGATCACGAACGTCACCAGGTGGCCACCGACGTTGTCCGCGCCGAAGTACATGATCGACCGGACCGACTCCACCGCCGCGGGCATCGGCAGGATGTCGTGCAGCACCCGGAAGATCTCCGGGCTCATGAAGATCGACATTGCACCGTTCGACGCGGGCACACCCAGGAACATCAGGACTGCGACTGCCGGGACCACGGCGAGCATGCCGAACAACCGGGTGAGGAACGTGGCGAACATCGACGTCGTGAAGATCGCCAGCACTCCGGTACCGAACAGTTGCAGAAAGTGCCCGTCGACGGCGCCGGTGAGCGGAGAAGCGATCACCCACACGACCAGCGACATGAACACCGAGAACCCGGCGGCGATCGGCAGCAGCGACTTCAGTCGCATGGCTGCGGGAGCGGCACTGTTGCCCACGACGGCGAGCATGAAGCCCGACATGATCCAGCCCATCGCGACGTACATCGCGACCGTGCCCATGGTGTCGGACCCCGGCAGCGGGGCGATGTCCTCGATCGTCAGCGGGACCTGCTGGCCTGCGGCCACCTGCTGGAACGTCATCGACACGACCTGCTGCTGGCTCATACCCGCCGACTGGTTCGCGATCAACGTGGCGGTGGGCGAATCGGCCGACGGCAGCACGTATGCTGCGACGACGCTGCGATCCTGCACCGCGGCACGCGCCTCGTCGACGGATGCCGACGCGGTGAAGTCGAACAGTCCGTCCATGTTCTGTTCGAGGCCTGCGACCGCTTGTTCTGCCACATCCTCGGTAGCGGCCACCACTGTCACGGGCATCTCACGGGGCGCCGGCTGGTACATCGCACCGAGCATGATCGAGAACATCATGACGACCATGGCGAGCGGGAAGGCCGCGAGCGTCACGTAACGAACCCAATTGCGTTGCGGACGCGGTCCTGCGGTGAGTGAGGCGACCGTGATCTCGGGGTCGCGGGCATCCGGGTTCCGCTTGCGTTTGATCGCGTCGATCCCGAATACCGCAGCGAGCGCAAGAACGGCACCGATCACCATCACGAGAATGTGGGAACCGAGCCCGACGCCGTCGAAGTACAGGACGGAGCGGAGCGCTTCACCGGTTGCCGCGGTGGGCAGGAACGAGTGCAACTTCACGTACATCGAGGGCAGCGTGTAGATCGACATACCCATGTTGGATGCGGGCACGCCGAGCACCATGACGAACAGCATGCCGACGAGCACCGCCATCGGACCGAAGATCCGGGTGAGGAAGAACTGCACCGACCCCACCGCGAACACTGCAAGCCAGGAGATTCCGAGAACCGCTGCGGTATGCCCCTCGACGGCGCCGAGCACCGGATCGGCAACGAACCACACGAGGGCGGCGATCAGCGCGGACCAGCCGGCCAGCAGAGGAATCGCGCGGCGCTTACGGAGCAGCTCGGGCGAGTTCGACAGCGTGATACTCCACGGCATGTACCCGGCGAGCATCAGACCGGTCGCCATGAACATCGCCGCCAGACCGGCGGTGTCGTGGCCGGGCAGCGGAGCCAGATCCTCGGTGACGAGGTCGAGCCCCTGGCCGATCACGTGCGGCGCCACGAGGCCGGTGACCGTGGACGACTGGGATGCGCCTGCCGCGCCCGCTGTGTACAGCGTGGCGGAGCCGGTGTCCGACAGCGAGACCGCCCCTGCAACTTCACGGTCGAAAACGAGATCGCGGGCCTGTTCGTCGGTCGCAACGATGCGCACGTCGACGGCGTCGGGGTCGGCATCCTCGAGCGACCGAGCGAACTGTTCCACCTGCTGGCTCGTACCGGCAACGGCGATGGGCATGTTGTGGGGCGCCGGGGCGTGCATCGCGAAGAGATACCCGGTGATCATCATCCCGACCATCAGGAAGGGCATGACGAAGATCGCGACTACACGTCCGATCTGTTCTTTACGTGCACGAGCAAGGTCGGCTTCTGTGGTCTCGCCATCGCCCGGCGGACCGCTGGCGGATTGCTCGAGGGTGGTTGTGGACATCTGCGATACTCCTCGAATAATTACGTTGCGTGACTTAAAAATGCTACGCTAGGTGTCTTAAATCCTCCAAGCTGCAAGACTGGTGACGTTCGTCCCACATGCCGCGGGGACATCGATCGACACAGGAAGCGACGGAAGCGGACATGGGCAGCTACGGCGATCGAGTTCGGCAGACCCTGCTCGACTCCGCTGAAGAACTCTTCGCCGAACACGGCATCGACGCAGTGTCGAACCGGCGCATCGCGGAACACGCAGGCAACTCCAACCACTCCGCGGTCAACTACCACTTCGGCGGACGCGACGAACTCATCCGCGCCCTGCTGCATCGGTTCTCCGAAGACACCCACGCCCGACGACGGGAGCTGGTCGCGATGCTCGCCCCGGAATCCGGCCTACGGGATCTCTTGAGCTGCCTGATCGTTCCGTTCACCGACCAGCTCGCATCGATGCCTGTCCCGGGTTGGCGTGCAAGATTCCTCCGCCAGATGCGAAGCGTTCCGTCGGTCACCGAAACCGTGGCAGGTGCTATCACGGCCGATCCGGTCGTGGACGATCTCATCCAGCGCGTGCGTGCGCTACTCACCGAGATCCCACCGTCGGTCCTCACCGGCCGATCCTGGATCCTCGGTCGCATCGTCACCGATCTCTGCGCCGACTACGAGGCGCGCCTCGAGTCCGAGAAGGCCCCGCCCAACTGGACAGGCTTCGCCAATTTCCTCATCGACGCGTGCGCGGGGCTACTCGAGGCACCGGTGACCAGTGAAGGCGATTTCCTCGGAGCACGCAGCTCCCTGGTGTGGCCCTAGCCTTTGGTGCGGCCCAGCCTCTGGTGCTGCCGCGTGCCCGGTCACTGGGCCAGCGCTTCGCGTAACGCGGACACCGAACCGACCGGCCGATCACACACGAACCCTCGGCAGACATAGGCGGCGGGCGCTCCGTCGACGAGGGGCCGACCCCGCAGAAGTGGAGACGAGTCCGGCTCGCCGCCGACCACGAGCGATCCGCCCGGTGCCTCACGTCGCGCGGCCCGGAGCAACTCGCCCTCCCCGACGACCGCCACCTGGATCGGACCACGCACCGCCGCCTCGGCGACGGTGAGCCAATGTCCGGCGGAGCGCGGAGCGCGGTCGAGCAGGACCGACGCGGCGCCCAACGATGCGTCGGCCGCCTCCGCGTACCTGTCCCCGTCGTCGACCGCCCCCGCCAACGTGAGCAAGGCCTCGGCGATCAGAGCTGCACCGGACGGCATCGCGCCGTCGACAGGATCGCGCGGCCGCGCCACGAGCTGTTGGGCATCGTGCGCGGTATCGAACCAGCTTCCCGGCCTGTCCGGATCGGCGAAGTGTGTCAGCGCGGTGTCGGCCAACTGCCGGGCAGGGTCGAGCCACCGCACCTCACCGGTGGCCTGATACAGCGCGAGCAGAGCGGTGATCAAGGCGCCGTGGTCTTCGAGCACACCGGCGGGCGCTCCCACCGATCCGCCGAGCGATGCGCGCCGGAGGCGGCCGTCGACCAGGTGCAGGCTCAGTAGTGCACGTGCGCAGGCTGCGGCGGCGTCCACCCAGCCCGGTCTTCCCAACGCAAGGCCGGCCTCGACGAGACCGGTGATCGCCAAGGCGTTCCATGCGGTGACCACCTTGTCGTCGCGACCCGGCTGCGGCCTGGTCGACCGCGCCCTGAACAGCCGCACACGAACCGAATCGGTACGTGCCTGATCGTCCGGATCGGCAGGTAACTGCAGGACGGACGCACCGGCTTCGAACGTCCCGGTGTCGGTGACCGCGAACACTCCCGCTGCCCACGCTCCGTCCTCGTCGCCGAGAACGTCGACAAGTTGCTGCGGCGTCCACACGTAGGTCAGGCCTTCGACGCCGTCCGTATCGGCGTCGAGTGCCGACGCGAAACACCCCTCTCCGGTACGGAGATCGCGGAGCAGGAAGCCGGCGATTCCCTCCGTGACACGGCGCGGCAGGGTCGAATCGGTGATCCGAGCCAGGTGCGCATACACGCGCAGAAGCAACGCGTTGTCGTAGAGCATCTTCTCGAAATGCGGCACGACCCAACCGGAATCGACGCTGTAGCGGGCGAATCCGCCGCCGAGCTGGTCGTGGATGCCTCCGCGCGCCATGGCCTCGGCGGTGCGTTCGACGAGCCCCAGCGTCTCCGCATCCCCCGTGCGTTCGTATCCGCGGAGCAAGCCCTCCAGCAGGTTCGACGGCGGGAACTTCGGTGCGCCACCGAAGCCACCGTGGATCTTGTCCTCGTCCCCCGCGACCGACGCCGCAGCCGCGTCGAGAAGCTCCGGGCCGATCATCCTGGTGCCCGGTGGCAGTCCGCCACTGCTGCGCTGAAGTTCGGCAACGATCGCCGCGGCAGCCTTCGCGACGTCGTCGCGGCGGTTGCGCCACGTATCCGCGATCGCACCGAGCAACTGAGTGAACGACGGCATCCCACCGCGCGGCGCCTTCGGGTAATAGGTGCCGCAGTAGAACGGCTCCCCGCCCGGTGTGAGGAAGCAGGTCATGGGCCACCCGCCCTGCCCTGTCATCGCAACTGTTGCGTTCATGTACACCGCGTCGATGTCGGGACGTTCCTCCCGGTCGACCTTGATGCACACGAAATGCTCGTTCATCAGCGCAGCGGTGTGGTCGTCCTCGAACGACTCGTGCGCCATGACGTGACACCAGTGACACGCGGCGTAGCCGACGGACAGAAGGATCGGCACATCCCGGTCGCGAGCCTCGGCGAGCGCGTCGCCGCCCCATTCCTGCCAGTGCACGGGATTGCCCGCGTGCTGACGGAGGTACGGGCTGAGGGACTCGGCAAGCCTGTTCGCCATCCCCTCACGCTACGTGCGATCAGCTCGTCTCGGGGGTGCTGTGTCCCGTCTTGTTCGCCTTGTCCGTCTCTGCAGAAGCCTCGTCCGTCTTCGTGATGTTCACAGCGGCGGCGCCGCGGTCGGTGCCTTCGTCTGCGGCCTGGTCTGCCTCGGGACTGTCCGTATCGAAACTTTCGGGAAGGTTGCTCAGCCGCTTGTTCATATTCCAGATGAGCAGGGCGATGGCCACGAGCAGTACCAGCACAAGTGCCAACCCGACCGGCGACGCCTTACCGAACTCGGGGCCGGTGGGTTCCTGTGCAAGAACCTCGATTGCCAGCGTGCCTAACGTCATCTCACCTGTCCGTCCTCGATACCCGCGAAAAGATCCGACTCGGGGATCGTCGTGGTGACGCGGGTCTTTGCCAACTCGAACTCTTCGGTCGGCCACACCTTCTGCTGGATGTCCAGCGGCACCGCGAAGAACGACCCGTTCGGATCGATCTGGGTGGCGTGTGCCCGAAGCGCGTCGTCGCGGTTCGGGAAGTAGTCACCACAGGTTATCTGGGTGGTCACCCGTGCCATGAGATCGCCCTGCTCAGTGCGCCACCGGCTGAGCCACTCCTCCATCGGGAACGGTTCGCCTCGGCGTTCGTACTCGTCGCGGAACAGTTCGATGCGCTTGCGGATGAAGCCGTGCGAGTAGTAGACCTTCTTCACTTCCCACGGCTCGCCGAGCTCGGGATGGTAGTTCGGATCTGCTGCCGCCTCGTACGCCGCCATCGACACCTCATGGCAACGGATGTGATCGGGGTGCGGGTAGCCGCCGTTCTCGTCGTACGTGGTCATGACGTGCGGGCGGAACTCTCGGATGACCTCGACGAGTTTGCGTGTGGGCTCGTCGAGTGGCACCACCGCGAAGCACCCGTCGGGCAGCGGCGGCTTGGGATCGCCCTCCGGAAGACCGGAGTCGATGAAACCGAGCCAGCGATGCTGCACGCCGAGATGACGCGCTGCCGTCGCCATCTCCTCGCGCCGAACCTCGGGCATACGATCCCGGATACCGGGCACGTCCATCGCAGGATTGAGGATGTCTCCTCGTTCGCCACCCGTGAGGGTCACGACGAGCACGTCGTTCCCCTCTGCCGCGTAGCGGGCCGTAGTGGCGGCACCCTTGCTCGACTCGTCATCGGGATGGGCATGCACGGCCATGAGCCGTAGTCCGCTCACGTGTTTCCTCCACCTCACCGTCGTGTACATCTCGGGACAGGGCGGCGACCGCCGGTGCGGGCCGTCCGGATCCCTCCCCTATAGTTCCACCTGAGCGCTCCTCCGTCAGCCGTGGCCCCACGGGAGCACCCGAACTTCGGCCCGGGCCTGAAAGAAAATGATGACCGATACTGCAGAACAACCCCGACGCAGCGCGAGATACCCGTCGAAGGCACGGACGACGCGCGGCAAGAAGTGGGGCTTCACCGCCCTCGGCGTCCTCGCTGGAATCGGGCTCGGATTCGTGATGTACCAGCAGTTCGGACCCGCCGAGATCGAATACGAAGTGGTGGCGTTCAACGTCGTCGACGACGACACCCTCGATATCAAGCTGTCGGTCACGCGGCAGGACCCGTCGCAGGAGGCGGTGTGCATCGTCCGTGCGCGGTCGCGGGACGGCAGCGAAACCGGGCGGCGTGAAGTCCTCATCCCGGCGTCGGACTCATCGACGGTGGTTCTGGATTCGACGGTCAAGACGTCACAGCGCCCCGGTATGGGCGACGGCTACGGCTGCAGTTTCAACGTTCCGGAATACCTGCGCGCACCCTGATCTGATGCCGTTACGCTGCGCTTTCCGCGCGTAATCCAGATCTGGTGCTAGAATATGCCAATACACGGTTCCACCCATTGGGGCCGTGTATTGCTGCATTAGAGACAGTACGACCCCGTTCGCCACATTCCAGGGGGGAACGACGCGGGTCGTGCTGTTGCGGTCGTTGCGTATGCACGACTTGTCCACGGAGCCGGGGGCTCCAACCCGAAGGAAGTGATCGATGATGACCGAGACCCAGGTGACCTGGCTGACACAGGAGTCCCACGACCGCCTCAAGGCGGAACTGGACCAGCTCATCGCCAATCGTCCCGTCATCGCGGCCGAGATCAACGAGCGGCGTGAAGAAGGTGACCTCAAGGAAAACGGTGGTTACCACGCCGCCCGCGAAGAACAGGGTCAGCAGGAAGCACGCATCCGTCAGCTGCAGGAGCTGCTGAGCGCCGCGAAGGTCGGCGTCGCACCTACGCAGTCCGGTGTCGCGCTGCCCGGCTCGGTCGTCACGGTGTACTACGACGGCGACGAATCCGACAAGGAAACGTTCCTCATCGCGACCCGCGAAGAAGGCGCGCGCAACAGCGAGCTCGAGACCTACTCGCCCAGCTCCCCGCTCGGCAAGGCCCTCATCGAGGCGAAGGTCGGCGAGACACGCGAGTACGCGCTGCCCAACGGCAAAACGATGAAGGTGACGCTGGTTTCCGCAGAGCCGTACCACGGCTGATTCCGACGTACACGCAGCGATGCCCGGCCGGTGTTTCCGGCCGGGCATCGCTGCGTTCTCACCGCGTCAGATGATCCGACGCGCCTTCATGTCGGGGAACACCGTGCCGACGCGCACCACGTCACCGGTGGTCGGGGCGTGCACCATCTGGCCGCCGCCGATGTAGATCGCGACGTGGCCCGGGCCGCCGGCCTGCCAGTTGCCGAACAGGAGGTCGCCCGGGCGGGCGAGCTCGAGCGGAATCTCGGTGCCCACGTGCCACTGGGTTTCCGAGGTGCGGGGCAGGGTGATGCCGGTCGCGGCGTGCACCGCGTACGACGTCAGGCCCGAACAGTCGAAGCCGCCTCCGGAGGGGCCGTTGATGTTGCCTCCACCCCAGACGTACGGCAGGCCCAAGAACTTGAAGGCGAGATCGACGACACGGTTGCCGACGTCGCTCGTACCTCCCAGACCGAGGCCGAAGAACGGCGACAGCAGTCGGGAGAACGCCGCCTCGGTGGCCCGGATCTTCGCGACGTACGGCTTGGTCTGGTTCTCGTAGTCGGGCGACCCGGATGGCATGCCGCCCGACCGACGGACGGCACCCGCACCCGCGTTGTAGGCCGCGAGCGTGAGATCCAACGTGTTGCCCTCGACGAGCCCGCGCTTCTTCCAGTCGTCGATCTGCTTGTAGTTGTCGCACAGCAGGTTGCCGGAGGCCATGACGGGGTCGGCGATACCGAGGATGTCGATCTTGCCGTCCCCGTCGGCGTCCTTGCCGTACTCGCGCCATGTACCGGGCATGAACTGTCCCGGCCCCTTCGCACCCACGGGCGACACGGGCGCGGTGGCTCCGAACCGGAAGCCGTTCTCTGCCGAGTACAGAGCTGCGAGGACCGGTGCGGTGATGCCGTCGCAGATTTCCCCGGCTTTGCGCAACCACGGGGCGAACACCGCGATCGCACCGATGGGCGCAAGACCTGTACCGGGCAGGATCGCCGGGATCGAAGGGAGGGTGACGCCACCGATCGTGGCGGTCGGTTGCGGGCCGGGTACCGGCGCCTGGGGCACCGGCGCGATTCCGAACGCGCTCGGTCGCGGGGCCGGGGCCGCCGGTGCGATCGGAGATTCCGGTGCGGGCTCCTGCGGTCGGAGCGCCTCGATCGCCTCCTCCGGCAAGTGCGGCTCGATGGCCGCCGCGACCGAGTCGGTGGTGTCGGCGACCACCTGCTGGGCCTGTCCCTGTACCTGCTCGGGTAGCGACGCGACGAAGTCCTCGACCTGCTTGTCGGTGTCCGGTGCCCCCGCCTCGAACGACTCGATCGCTTGTGTCACTTGATCTTTTATTTCTGCTGGTACGTCCGCTCCCTGCACGAGCGCACTCGCTGCCGTGGCCACTGCCACGATGACCGCAGACGGGTCTACCGACATCCGCAACCCCCATCCATCCTGAACGACCCCAACCGTACTTGTGATGCCGGTCACGAGCACGGCTTCCGCTACTTGATATCACATATATTTAGGAACACGTTCTAGTTGAGTGGCGGGTGGGATTAGTGTGACTGGAGGTACTCGCCGTTATCCGTCTGTTGCCTGCGTGGAGAGGGAGGGATCGGTCAGTAACTCCACGATGACGACGCCTGCGTACTCGTCGGCCCGCTCGCCGTCGTCATCGACCAGCCCGAGAATCGCGTCGCCCTGCTCCTGAGTCACCGGTGTGGCAGCCCCCAGAATCCTCCAGGTGCCGGCGACCGGTACGACTCGCGCGCACAACAGCCCGCCGACGGGAACGTCCTCGCCCACCTCCGGCGCGGTCAGGTCGCGCCGCTCACCCGAACGCAGATCGCGCAGCGTCAGCCCCTCCCCCGGCCGGACAGCCTCGACCTCGTGCACCGACCGCTCCACCGGCAGCCACTGCGCGAGAAGTTCGCGTTCGTCGTCGGGCAGCAGATGCCCACGCACCTGAGCGAACTCGACCAACCCTCCGCCTTCACCGAGCATGACGTCGTCGAGCAACGGATCGGACAGAGCCTCGAACAGGTCGTCGTCGTTGTCGCTGTAGCCGCTGCGTGCCTCCGCAAGGGCGAAGCGATGGTCCCGCCACGAGACCTGCGTCGTCTGCATGCAGGCTTTGAAGTACAGCCAGGGCGCGCGGGCCTCCAGCGGATACTCGGCCTTGCCGAGATGGCACGCCTTGTACTTGCGCCCCGAACCACACCAGCACCGATCGTTGCGACCCAGATCGGGGCGCTCGACAGGCTGGAAAGCCTCCAACACCGCATACAGCGGATGATCCGGACCGTCGAGAGACCGGCCCAGCAACGACAGCGCCCGGACCGCGTCCCCGCTGTCGGAGACGTACCGGGCGAGGTCCTCTAGCGCCGGATCGAACTCCGAATCCAGGTCCGTCGAACGCTCGAAGTGGCGAGCCGCCTCGTCGACGCGCGCATCGGTTTCTGCGGCCTTGCCCGCCATCCAGAACGCCGCCGCGTCGACCTTCCGCGGTCCGTGGTCTTTCATCCACAACGCCGCCCGTTCGATCGCCTTCGGATCGATCGCCTGCTCGAGGAGTTCGTCGAGAACCGTCGACGCGACATCGGGGTCGGCCAACACTGCGAACAACCCGGATTTGCCCTCCGAGAACCGCGATTCGAGATCGTGGTCGTCCCCGGAATCGATCGCATCGACCAGCGACGCGAACAACACGACCCCCGGCACCGCCTCGACCGGTACTCCGACCTGCTCGGCGTAGGAATCGACTGCACTCTGCGCAAGATACCCTGCGAAATCGAACCCGGGCGGCGCCACGAGGCCGCCCGACACCTCGAGCCCCGCCGCCTCGATCTGTTCCGACAACGGAAGGGTCGGAACGGTGAACGACGTGGGTGCCTCCACCATCACGGCGTACACCGACGATTCGAGATACGCCGGGTCGCCGGACGCGAGCGCCTCCCCCAGCACCGCGGTCAATTCGGGAACGACATCGACCTCGGCGGTCGCCGGCGCGACCATCAATCCCGTTTCCGTCACGGTCGCGGCCACGAGGTCCCCGGCGGACAACTCGGCGAATGCACCCCGGGGGAACACGAGCACCTCACTGCCGAATGGTGCGAGATCGGTGATGCCGCGATCGTCGAGCCGGTCGGGTTCGTGATCGATCTCGACGAGGTCGTATCCCTCGTCGCCGGTCACGAACACGAGCAGAGGGTAGATCTCGTCGATGGGAAGCACCGCCGACGCCACCTCGGCTTCGGTGAGCCGATGCGTCAGGACACGTCCGCCGAGAAGCGCGTCGAATGCCGCGTATCGGCCGTCGCTCAGGTAGGCCAGCATCGGATGCTCGGGGAGTTCATCGACGGGCAAGTCCAGGTCGTCGGCATCGTGGCCCGACGCGAGTCGCTCCCCTATCTCGTCGAGTGTGAGCGGGCCGTGCTCCCGAAGCAGAGTCAGCACGGCGGCGATCAGTGCGTCATCGGCGGCGAGGTCGTAGTCGAAGTCGGTCACGGGTGCGATCGTACGGTCCGGACGCCCGGTCAGTCGTCCTCCTCGATCACCTCATGATGATCGTGGTCCGCCTTGCCCAGACGCCAGTACCCGTCGACCTTCGCCCGGCCCCGTGCCAGCCCCAGTTCGCGGGTGAGATACGAACGGATCGGCTTGATCGATCCCGCCTCACCCGCCACCCACGCGAACATTTCGCCGTCCGGGAACTCGCACGCGCGGACCGCGTCCGCGAGCAGTGTCGTCGTACCCGGTTCCGCCGAGTGCCGATGCAGGTAGGTGAGCTCGACACCGTCTCGTCCCGATGCAATCAGTTCGGAGTGCTCGTCGGCGACTTCGGCGAAGGCCACCACTCTCGTGTCCGAGGGCAGTTCTTCGATCCACCTGCAGAGCGCAGGAAGCGCGGTCTCGTCGGCCACGAGCAGATACCAGTCGTACCCCGTCGGATAGACGTGCGAACCACGCGGTCCGAGCACACCGACCTCGTCACCCGGCGTAGCCTTCGACGCCCACGTGCCCGCAATGCCGTGGGAGTGGAGTACGAAGTCCATTGTCAATTCCAGCGATTCACGATCGAATGCACGGACGGTGTAGTCACGGGCCTCGGGCCGAGGTCCCTGAGCCGGGATGCGCATCCCGTCCGGGCCGATCTCGGGCATCGCAATTCGTCCGGTCGTGGCATCCGGAAAGAACAGCTTCACGTGGTCATCGGGAGCCATCGTCACGTACGGAAACCCCTGCAGCGCAGCACCCCCGACTACGACGCGACGCATCGTCCGCGAGAGATTCTCCACACGGACAACCTTCAGTACCCGCGGAGTCAGATCATGCATGATCAGTTCGATCTCACGACGTTCTTCGGTCACGGCCGGTCCAGAATCAGCACTCATCTATTGCCCTTTCGTAATGGACTGCGAATCCGTCCAGCAGGATCCGCAGCTGCCTGTCGAAATGATGTCGGGGTCGCGACAACCTGTCCTGTTCGACGGCGCGCATCTCGGGGCCGAGAACTCCCAGGCGCGCATCCAGGGCCTGCACCGCGCCCGGCCGCTGCTGGAATGCAAGCAGCAGGCCGTAATCCGCGGCGGCTGCGGCGATGGCTGCGACGACTCCGCGGGCGTCTGCGAGGTCGAAGCCGGCGTCGGCGACACGGAGCGCCACCCACTCGTTGCGGCGTACCGATGCAATGACAGGTCGCCCTGTTCTGGGCCAGGCTGCGAACAGTTCGGGATGTCCCTCGTACAGCCGCCAGCGAACGTCGCACTCCTGCTCGAGGAGACCGCGCCAGCCTCGGGCAGGATCCGGTCGTGGCGTCTCGGCGATGAGCAGTTCGAGAGCCCCGATGACGATGTCGTCCTTGCTCTCGACATGCCGGTAGAGCGCCGCTGCAGAGCACCCCAGCTGCTCGGCGATCCCGGTGATGGTGATCTCTCTCGAGGTCGCCAGCGCAGCACGCAGGATCACCTCTCGCGACAATCGGGCCTTCGGCCCAGGTTTGCGGTATGGAAACATCATCGCGTCGACACCGTCATTCCGGGGACCCCGCGGTGACGATCGGCCGGTGCCTACGCGCAAGAGTCGCCTCGAAATCAGCGTAGCGTCCGCCGGCCGCCATCAGCTCGTCGTGACTCCCGGTCTCTGTCACCTCACCGTGCTCGAGGAAGACGATGCGGTCGGCATTCACGACGGTATGCAGACGATGGGCGATGACGAGAACCGTGCGGTCGCGGCATAATTCGCCGAGAGCAGCAAGAATCGCCGTCTCGTTCTCGCGATCGAGCGCGGACGTCGGCTCGTCCAGGACGACGATGGGGGCATCGCGCAGGAACGCGCGCGCGATCGAGACACGTTGTCGCTCACCACCGGACAGGGACGATCCGTGATCACCGACCCGGGTGTTCCACCCGTCGGGCAGCCGTTCGACGATATCGTCGACCCGCGCCAACCGGGCCGCACGCTCGAAATCGGCATCCGATGCACCGGGATCGGCAATGCCGATATTCTCCCGAATGGCGCCGTCGAACAGGTATACATCCTGGAATACGAGCGACACGCGCGCCATCAGGTCTGCCGTCGCCATGTCACGGACGTCGACTCCCCCGATGCGCACAGAGCCCGCTTCGACGTCCCAGTATCGCGCGACCAATCGTGCCAGCGTGGTTTTCCCCGATCCCGAGGGCCCCACCACGGCGCACGTGGTGCCGGCAGGAACGTCGAACCCGACCCCGCGCAGTACCGCACGTCCCGACATGTACGAGAAGGAAACGTCATCGAATGCGAGGGAGTTGTCGTGCCCGGACGGGACGGGCACGGCGGGTTCGGGCAGCGCCGGCACCCGGAGCAGGTCGCCCGCCTCAGCGAGGATCCCCTCTGCTTCACGGATGACACTTCCGGTCCGTCCGAGCGCCGCGACAGCATCGACCAGCAGCGCCGCGAACAGAACTGCGCACACGGCAGAGGCCACGGCGAGACTCCCGCCGTCGGCCCGCTGGAGAGCCACCACCAGAACACCGGAGAAGAACACACCGGTGCCGATCGCGAACAGCACGGCACCGACGATCGCACCGCGAAAATACTTCGCCGCACCGCGACGCATCTCGTCGATCGCAGACAACAGCTCCGTGTCGGCGTCGCCCACTCGCCCGTATCCGCGTAGTACAGGCTGGTTCTGCGCGAACTCGACGATCTTGCCGTTGATGTCCTCGGCCGCGCGCTCCTGCGCGGCTGTGGCACCGCGCAGCAACCGGATGGCGACCCTGTACAGAACCACGAGCAGCACGAGTCCGGCCGCACCGACGGCCGCAGTAGGCCAGTCGATCCACACGAGCACGAACCACAGCGATGCGCCGAGAACCAATGCGCGCAGGTTGATTGCCATGATACCGTTGACCGTCAGTGTCAGTGCCTCACCCGCATCGGTGACGATGCGCGTCAGGCGGTCCTGGTTCGCGGCACCGAACCACCCCAGCGGCAATGTGGTGGCGTGGTCGGCGATACGCCTCTGCAGCGCGGCCACGGACTCCGAGGTGTCGCGACGCCGCCGGGTGGTCACCACGTCTTGTGCCACCATTGCCGTAGCGACGATCACCACCAGCAGCGCGGTCCACAACCACACGCGGGGAAAGTTGTCGGCGAACAGGTCGGTGAGCAACGGCACCAGCATCGCGAGCCCGACTGCCTCCAGTACCGCGATAGCGCCGGTCGCCACGAACGTGCGGCGCAATCGCACGACTGCTGCGGGGCCGATGGCCCGACCGAGAGCGGTGAGCATCACCCTGCAGCCCCCGTCGTCGCGAAGCCCGATCGCCACATGTTTGCGTATCGTCCGCCTCGGTTCATCAGCTCGGTGTGAGTGCCGCGCTCGGCGATGCGGCCGGACTCCATCACCACGATCACGTCGGAATTCACGACGGTCTCCAATCGATGGGCCACCATCAGCACGGTCTTGTCTCGGCTCAGTGCTGCGATCGCGTCCTGGACGAGGGATTCGGATTCGGGATCCGCCGCCGACGTCGCCTCGTCAAGAACGAGAACCGGCGGATCGGCGAGGATCGCCCGCGCGATCGAGATGCGCTGGGCCTCGCCCCCGGAGAACGAGACGTGCTCTCCTATGACTGCGTCGTATCCGAGCGGCTCTTCCAGGATCCGGTCGTGGATACGCGCCGCGCGCGCCGCAGCTCGGACCCGCTCGTCGCTCGCCGTGGGATCCGCGAGGCGGATGTTGTCGGCCACGGTTCGTCGCAGCATCCGCACATCCTGGAAGACGAATCCGATCAGCCGGTAGAGCTCGGCAGGATCCAACCGGCGTATGTCGACCCCGTCGACCGTGATCGCGCCTCCGGTGACGTCCCAGAATCGTGGCAGCAGGCGGGTCAACGTCGATTTCCCCGACCCGGACGCGCCTACCACGGCGGTCACCGTACCGGGGGTCAGCTCGAGATCGAAATCTTCGATAACCGTTCTGCCTCTGTCATATTCGAATGTGACGTCGGCGAAACGGATGGTGATGTTGCGGCGTGCGGCAAGAGTCCGGTCTCCCGTCGGGAGTTCCGGGGTCGCGAACGCGCGGTCCAGCGACTCGGCAAGGGCACGGCTGCGACTCACCAGCGTCCGCAACGTCGGCACAAGCCACACAGCGCGCGACACGATCCAGCACATCAGCAGGAAGGGGATGAGATCCGCCGGCACCAGCAGGTCGGTCGCGACGAAGACCACGCCCCACACGGTCGTCCACACCAGGATGAACGACCATGACGAGAGAGTCAGCGGAAGGCGCCCCCGCCTGTCCCGGGCGCGTTCGGTCGCGAGGTAGGAGCGGGTGCGCTGGTCGATGGCATCGACGAATCTGTCGTCGGCGATGCGAGTGCCCGAGAACACCTTCCAGACGGCCATACCCTGGCCGAGTTCGGTCGCGCGCTCGCTCAACCCCCGAGCGGCGCGACGGTACTCCCGTTCGAGGTCGGGAGCTATCGGCGGGCGGCGGACCAGGAGTACAGAAGCGATGACCACCGGCAGGGCGATCACGATCGCGAAAAGCGGGTCGATCCAGGCGAGGTAGGCGATCGCGAGGACCGAGACAGCGGCAAACCGGGGTGCGAGCGGAATCGCTTCACCGATCAGCCCGGTCAGAGCGGCCACGTCGCTGCTCACTAGCTTGCGTAGTCCACCCCCGGTGACGCCACCGAACCAACCGAGCGGCACCCGCGCGAGATGACCGACCAGGTTCCGCCGTGTCCGGTACTGGGTGTCGCGGCTCGCCCCGAAGCTGAGCGAGAACGAGCAACTGTGAACGAGCGGCGTCACCACCAGGGCTACCACCGCGGCCCACACCCAACCCCAGGGGACAACTCCGCCGCCGAGCAATTCCCGCGTCACCTCGGTTATCGCAATGAACGGAAGCACCGTTCCGATCGCACAGAACACCTGCAGCGCACCGGAAATCAGGAGGCGAACGCGTACCGGATACAGCAGGCTCCGAATGCCTGATCCCGTAGCCATAGGTTGCATGCACCTTTCCCGAACGACATTGATTAGGTTAACCTTAGCCAATTGCGAAACGTTTTCGCAATTACGCGCGTCCATACGGTGCCGCGTTGTCCTGTCCCCACGAGAGGTCCCATGTTCGCCACACGTTCACGCCGCAGATTCGGAGTCGGTGCACTGGTCGCCGCAGCAAGCCTGGCCATGATCCTGACGGGATGCAGCTCACCCGAACCCGCCGAGACCGCACCGACGGAGGCTGCCGTCCGCACGGTGACCGACGGCTCCGGCGAGGTGGAAATCCCCGTCGACGTCGAGCGCATCGTCACCATCCATCACATCGCGACGCAGCCTCTGATCAATCTCGGTGTCGTCCCCGTCGGGCGCGGCGCCGTGGATGAAACGTCCGTCACACCGGAAACCTGGGAACAGATCGAGGACGTCCCGGTGGTATCCAACGGATCGGAACCCGATATCGAGCAGATCGCCACTCTCGAGCCGGACCTGATCATCGCCCACAACCGCATCGAGGACAGTGACCTGGCCCCACTGCGCGAGATCGCACCCGTGCTGGTGCTCGACATCGCCGGACCCGGTCGCGCCGACTGGCAAGGACGCGTCGAGCTTGTCGCGCAGGCACTCGGCAAGGAAGACACCTACGAGCAGCTGGTCACCGACTTCGACGAGCGCACCGCACGTATCGCTGAAACACACCGCGTCGCCCTCGACACCGAGACCTTCGCGGCGCTGCTCGGCTCCTGGAATGCGGGCACGTTCAACACCTACAGCGGCGAGAGCATCTGGGGAAGTGTGTTCACGAAGGCCGGCGCGCGCATCGCGCCCGCCGAGCAAGCAGTCGCAGGCGCAGAGTCGGCCGGTGAAGCCGAACTGAGCGTCGAGCAGCTTCCGGTCGTGCTCGACGGCACAGTGCTGCTCCACGTGACGAACCTTCGCGGCGAGCCGAACGCAGAGCTCGAGGCTGTCATGGCCGAACCACTCTTCGAGGCGGTACCGGCGGTCGTCAACGACACCGTGTTCCCCGGCGGCAAGGACACCGTGGGCGGATTCGAGGACGCGAACTACAACCTCGACCTGTTCGAACAAGCACTCACGACACTCGAGTCCCAGCAGGGCTGAGCTGGCACCGAACACACCACCGCAACGGCGTCGACCGATCGGCCTGGTCGTCCTCCGAGACGGCCAGACCACCGGCCTATTCGATCTGCAGCACGTAACCGGCGTCGCGCAGCGCATCGAGTACCTCACTGCGGTGTTGCGCACCACGGGTTTCCATCGTCAGTGCGACCTGCACCTCGTCGAGCGCGAGTTGCCCCGCCGTACGCGAATGTACGACGTCGACGACGCTGGCATCGGAATCTCCGACAACGCTCAGCAATCCGACCAGAGCACCGGGCCGATCCGGGATCGACACGCGCACAGCAAGATACCGACCGTCTGCTCGCAGGCCATGTCCGATCACATGAGTCAGAACGAGCGGATCGATGTTGCCGCCGGTAAGGATCGCGGCCACCGGGCCGTCGAGCTCCAGTCCCGCGGTGGACAGCGCAGCGACCGCAGCAGCTCCCGCGGGCTCGACGATGAGCTTGGACCGCTCCATGCACAGCACCAACGCTCTGGCGAGGGCGTCGTCGCTGACAGTGACGACGCCCTCGACGTGGCCCTGCACGAGCGGAAACGGTACGGACCCAGGCATTCCCACGGCAATACCGTCAGCGACGGTCGACATCGCCTCGGCCCGTTCGGGGTGCCCCGCTTGCAACGAACCCGGCCATGCGGCCGCGCCCTCGGCCTGCACACCGATCACCCGAACCCCCGGCCGGACAGCAGCGAGTGCCACTGCGACTCCTGCCAGCAGACCGCCGCCACCGGTCGGAACAACCACAGCGCTCACATCGGGGAGCTGCGCAGCGATCTCGAGTCCGACGGTGCCTTGTCCGGCCACGACATCCTCGTGGTCGTACGGGTGGATGAACACCGCGCCCGTCTCCGCCGCGAAGTCCTGCGCCGCTACGAGCGCGTCATCGATCGTGTGGCCGGCGAAGTGGACGTCGGCGCCGTAGGCACGGGTCGCGGCGACCTTCGGCAGGGCCGCACCGACCGGCATGAACACCGTCGAGGCGATGCCGAGCCCGGTCGCCGCCCACGCGACTCCCTGCGCATGATTGCCCGCGCTCGCCGCAACGACACCGCGCGCCCGCTCGTCCGCTGCGAGCCTCGCGATCCGGTTGTACGCACCCCGCGGTTTGAACGAGCCGGTGTGCTGGAGGTTCTCGCATTTGAACCACACGGGGACGCCGGTACGTTCGGAGAGCACACGCGACGGCAACACCGGTGTTCTCCGCATGACGGGCGCAAGCACTTCCGCTGCCGCACGGATCTCCGGTTCTCCTATCCGCGCCTGATCGAATGCACCCATCGCCTCAGCGTAGGGGACTCGAACGCGCGAGGAGGCGCCCAGGCGGGCGCCTCCTCGCGTGTCGCCGGGACTTATCCCAGAGCCTGCTCGATGTCGGCCAGCAGATCCGCAACATCCTCGATGCCGACGGACAGCCGCACGAGATCGTCCGGCACTTCGAGCGCCGAGCCCGCCGTCGACGCGTGCGTCATGGCACCCGGGTGCTCGATCAGCGACTCGACGCCGCCGAGCGACTCGGCGAGGGTGAAGATCTGCGTGCGCTTGCAGAAGTCGAGCGCAGCCTCCCGCCCGCCTGCCAGACGCACCGAGATCATGCCGCCGAAACGACGCATCTGCTTGGCAGCGGCCTCATGACCGGGATGCGACTCGAGACCGGGATAGAGCACCGACGTGACCGCCTTGTGCCCGGAGAGCGCGTCGACGATCTTCTCGGCATTGTCGCTGTGCCGCTCCATCCGCACCGCGAGGGTCTTGATGCCCCGCAACGTGAGGAAGGCGTCGAACGGCCCGGGCACCGCACCTGCGCCGTTCTGGAGGAACGCGAACGCCGTGTCGAGTTCCTCGTCGTTCGCCACCAGCGCTCCCCCGACGACGTCGGAGTGACCACCGATGTATTTGGTGGTCGAGTGCAGCACGATGTCGGCGCCGAGTGACAGCGGCTGCTGCAGGTACGGCGACGCGAACGTGTTGTCGACGACGAGCTTCGCGCCGCCGGTATGTGCGATGTCCGCGAGCGCGGCGATGTCACCGATGTTGAGAAGCGGGTTGGTGGGGGTCTCGACCCACACGAGCTTGGTATTCGGCCGCAGGGCCGCGCGCACCTCGTCGAGATCGTTGACCGCGGCGGGTGTGTACTCGATACCCCACTGCGTGAATACCTTGTCGATGAGCCGGAACGTGCCGCCGTAGGCATCGTTGGGGATGACGAGGTGGTCGCCGGGCCGCAGCGTCGAACGCAGCAGGCAGTCGGTGGCCGCCATACCCGAACCGAACGCGCGACCGTAGGCGCCGCCTTCGAGCGCTGCGAGATTCGCTTCGAGTGGGCGACGAGTGGGGTTGCCGGTGCGCGCGTATTCGAAGCCGTTGCGCATTTCACCGACGCCGTCCTGAGCGAACGTCGACGACGCATAGATCGGCACGTTGACCGCGCCGGTCTGCGGGTCGGGCTCGAAGCCTGCATGGATGGCGCGTGTGGCGAAGCCGTGCTGTGTGTTGTCCGTCATTGTGAAATCGGTGTCCTATCGGCCTTCGGAGATGAAACCAAGCAGATCGTGGCGGGTGATGACGCCGACGGGTTTGCCGTCGTCGATCACCATGAGCGCGTCGGTGTCGCCGAACGCCTTTGTCGCGGAAGCGATCGACTCGCCGACACCGATGTTGGGCAGCGGCGGGCTCATGTGCTTCTCGACGGAGTCGGCGAGATTCGCGCGTCCTTCGAAGACGGCGCTGAGCAGTTCGCGTTCGCTGACCGAACCGGCGACCTCGCCCGCGGTGACGGGTGGTTCGGCACCGACGACGGGCATCTGCGAGACGCCGTATTCGCGGAGGATCTCGATTGCGTCGCGCACAGTTTCGGAGGGGTGGGTGTGCACGAGTGCGGGCAGGTCGCCGGATTTGCCGCGCAGCACGTCGCCGACTGTGGAGTCGTCGGGCTTGCCGTCGAGCGGGGCGCGGAGGAAGCCGTACGACGCCATCCACTTGTCGTTGAAGATCTTCGACAGGTATCCGCGACCACCGTCGGGCAGCAGCACCACGACGACGGCCTCGGGACCTTCTCGCTCGGCGACTTCGAGGGCCGCGACCATCGCCATCCCGCACGAGCCGCCGACGAGCATGCCTTCCTCGCGGGCGAGGCGGCGGGTCATCTCGAACGAGTCGGCGTCGGAAACGGCGATGATCTCGTCGGGGATGGCCGGGTCGTATGCGGCGGGCCAGAAGTCCTCGCCGACGCCTTCGACGAGGTACGGGCGGCCGGTGCCGCCGGAGTACACGGAGCCTTCCGGGTCGGCGCCGACGACCTTGACCTTGCCGCCCGACACCTCCTTGAGATAGCGGCCGGTGCCGCTGATGGTGCCGCCGGTGCCGACACCTGCGACGAAGTGTGTGATCTTGCCGTCGGTGTCGTTCCAGATCTCGGGGCCGGTGGTCTCGTAGTGACTCTCGGGACCGCCCGGGTTCGAGTACTGGTTCGGCTTCCAGCCACCGGGGATCTCGCGGGCGAGCCGGTCGGAGACGTTGTAGTAACTGTCGGGATGCTCCGGCGGCACCGCGGTCGGGCACACCACAACTTCGGCGCCGTAGGCCCTGAGCACGTTGCGCTTGTCTTCGCTGACCTTGTCGGGGCAGACGAACACGCACTTGTATCCGCGCTGCTGGGCGACGAGAGCCAGACCGATCCCGGTGTTTCCGGAGGTCGGTTCGACGATCGTGCCGCCGGGCTTCAGTTCGCCCGAGGCCTCGGCGGCGTCGATCATCTTGACGGCGATGCGGTCTTTCGAGCTACCGCCGGGGTTGAGGTACTCGATCTTCGCTGCCACCAGCGCCGATCCGGGTTTGACCACCGAGTTGAGTTTGACCAGGGGGGTATTTCCGATGAGGTCGACAACAGAATCCGCGATGCGCATACCACCATGTTCTCAGACATCGGTTGTCGAGGGCCTCTCGGCCATACGACAGCGGCCGGACCACCTACTAGGTGGTCCGGCCGCTGTGCGGCTGAAGACTAGTCGTTCTGGAAGTAGCTGAGCAGTCGCAGGATCTCGACGTACAGCCAGACCAGGGTGACGGTGAGACCGAAGGCCACGCCCCACGCAGCCTTCTCCGGCGCCTGGGCGCGGATCAGCTGGTCAGCGGCGTCGAAGTCCAGCAGGAAGCTGAATGCGGCAATGCCGATGCACACGAGGCTGAAGATGATGGCGAGAGCGCCGCCGTCGCGCAGGCCGAGTCCGCCGTCGATGAAGAAGCTCGCGACCAGGTTGCCGAGTGCGAGAACCAGGACACCGACCAGGGCGCCGACGATCATGCGGGTCAGCCGCGGGGTGACGCGGATCGCGCCTGTGCGGTAGACGACGAGCATGCCGAAGAACACGCCGAAGGTGCCGAGGACCGCCTGAGCGATCAGCGTCGAGCCGCCGGCGCCCCCGAAGGTGATGTCGGTGAACATGAACGACAGCGCGCCGAGGAAGAAGCCTTCTGCGACCGCGTAGGCCAGGACGATGGCCGGGTTGTCCATCTTCCGGCCGAACGTGGCGACGAGGACGAGGACGAGACCGATCAGTCCGCCGCCGACCACGAAGGGCACAGCCAGACCGGTATTGGAGTTGACCAGTACGTACGAGATCAGCGCCGTGACGGCGAGCACGCCGAGCGTGATGCCGGTCTTGGTGACGACGTCGTCGATCGTCATGGACCGCTGATCGGTGGGACGCGCCCACGGATCTGCAGGCGCATATTGCGGCTGTCCGAATTGCTGGGTTACCTGAGCGGCGCCCGCTGTCGCAGAGCCGAATGAGGCGTATCCGCCGCCCTCTTGCTTGGGCAGGTTGCGGAACACCGGATTGCTGGTGGTGCGCACCGTGCACTTCCCTTCTGATGGTTCGCTTCTGTCCGTTGAACCTGGTTGTCCATTGAACGAGGCAGCCGCGACGAAAGTTCCCCACCGCGGAGCGGACCGTCTTCGATGCCGCGAAGCGGCCCCGGACAAACCGGACTCTACCGGGTGCGGACCGATCGGGTCACGGTGAACTTGCGGTTACGACCCGCAACGGTTGTTCGGCCGACCAGTTCTTGCAGGTTGCGGTGGTAGCCGAGGTTGGAGTTGTGCACGGTCCACAATTCGCCGCCGTCACGCAGGATGCGGGCGGCCGATTCGAACATCTTGACCGCGACACCGGTGTGCACCGCAGCACCGATGTGGAACGGCGGGTTGCACACCACGACGTCGACGGACGCATCGGGTAGCGAGGATGCGACGTCGTCGCGAAGAGTCTCGATGCGGTCGGCCAGACCGTTCGCAGCGGCGGTCGCCGCGGCGGAGGCCACTGCCGAGGCGGACTGGTCGGTCGCGATGATTCGCGCCGAAGGCCGAAGCCTGGCCAGCTCCGCGGCGAGGATTCCGGTGCCACACCCGAGGTCCACCGCCACGCCGATGTCCCGCGGGGTCTGACGCAGGAAGTCGAGGAGGTAGCGGGTCCCGATGTCGAGGCGCGGGCCTGCGAAGACCGCACCGTGCGCGACAACGGTCAGATCGAGGTCGGTCAGTGTCTCGGCGACCGGATAGGTCGGCGCGCCGGGAATCGGCTTCCGGGCTCTGAGGACCCTCGACTTCTGCCTTCCCCGCGATGCCTGGACCTCGCCGAACGACTGGCCGAGGACATCGTTCATGGCGACTGTGATGTGTTTGTCCCGTCCACCCGCGAACAGAGTGACCTCCGGTGCTGCATACCGGGCGACGGCTTCCGCGATCTCGGTGAGAGCGCTGAGCGATCGAGGCAGCTGCAGAAGAACCACCTGCGCGCCGGTCAGGAGCTCCTCGCTCAGGCCGCCGGAGGTGAAGCGGTCCAGCATGCCTTCACGGTCGGCGTTCGCGGCCAATGCGCGTTCGGCGACGATCGAATCCTGGTGAACGCGCAATCCGGACGCATCGTGCCGGGCAGCGGTGCCGAGTGTGAGCGCACCGAAGTGGTCGTCGATCACGACGACGGATCCGTCGGGCGCGGCCACGAGCGCGGCGTCCGCCTCGTCGAGAATCAGGCGGTCCGCCGCGTCGACAGCAAGCAGATTGGGCGCTTCCACGTCGGGGAAGCGCCGCAACCTGTCGAACAACTCGCTGTTTATGAGCACTGCCCCTTACCGGCGTCCTCGATGGCCTTGAGGGTATCGGCCTGTTCTTCCTCGCTCAGGTTCTCCCATTCCGGGAGCTGCTGCTGAGCTTCCGCGACCGCGGCCGCAGCCGCAGCGCGATCCTGACCCCATTCCTCTAGCTCGTCGAGGTACGGGAGCATGGCCGCGCAGTTGTCCTCGTAGCTGTCGCCGAGGTTCACCGCGGGGCTGCTCGGAGTACCGGACTCGGCCGATGCAGAGGTGGTCGTGGTGGTGGTGTCCTCGGCCGAGTCGGATGCCTCGTCCGAGGATCCGCACGCCGCCGCCAGCAGGACCACGCCCGCACCGAGCAGCGCCGCGAGAGTCTTCTTCATGTGTGTGTCCACTTCTCGTCGCAGTGTCGTTTTCGTCCGGGTCGTCGGCTTCGTCGACGCGCCCCGGCGGCACAAAGGTAATCGAGGCCGGTGAAGAGATAAGCGCCGGGCGTGCACCCAGCGGGACTATCCTGGAGAAACCCCTGAACGAGGCACCCTGATGACCGAAAACGACCCGCTCGCCACCCGAGCCGCGCCGGTCCTGACCGCGAACGAGGCCGACACCGTTCGGGCACTGGCCGCTGCCGGATTCACCGATCCGGAAGAGATCGGTCGAGGCGGTTTCGGTGTGGTCTACCGATGCCGTCAGGAATCGCTCGACCGGACAGTGGCGGTGAAAATTCTCAGCACCACCCTTGATCCCGACAACATGGACCGGTTTCTGCGGGAGCAACGCGCGATGGGCCGGTTGTCCGGCCATCCGCACATCGTCACCGTGCTCCAAGCAGGCACCGGCGACACCGGGCTGCCGTACCTCGTGATGCACTACCACCCGCACGACTCCCTCGAGGCACGGATCCGCAGACACGGCCCACTCGAGTGGCCGGAAGCCGTGCGCTTGGGAATCAAGGTCGCGGGAGCGCTCGAAACCGCCCACCGGAACGACGTACTGCACCGCGACGTGAAACCGGGCAACATCCTCATCACCGAATACGGCGAACCTCAACTCACCGATTTCGGCATCGCACGAGTCGGCGGGGGTTTTCGCACCTCATCCGGAGCAATCACCGGATCGCCCGCGTTCACAGCTCCCGAGATTCTGCGCGGCGACACTCCCGCCGCCGCGGCCGATGTTTACGGGCTCGCGGCGACCCTGTTCTGCGCGATCACCGGCCATGCCGCATACGAGCGCCGGGAAGGTGAGAAGGTCGTTGCGCAATTCCTTCGGATCACGTCGGAGCCCATCCCGGATCTCCGGGGCGGCGGGCTCCCCGACTCGCTCTGCGAAGTACTCGAACGCGGAATGTCGACCGACCCCGCAGGGCGTCCACAGACCGCCATGGACTTCGGGGAGGAGCTTCAGCAACTCGAACGCAGCTTCGGTCTGCCCGTCGACGACATGGCATTACCCGAGGACGCTCCCGGGCACTCCCTTCCCGCAGCGCTACCGTCGACCTCCTCGACAAGCGATTCGGGACGCCTCCCGTCGACGTCGTTCACATCGCCGTCGACCTCACCTGCGACTCGCTTCCGTCCACCGGCCGCCAACAGGCCACTGATCGACCGCACCCGGCTGATCGATCTGCTGCGAGCGGGCCGGCGGCGCAGACTCACCGCGATCCACGCGCCCACCGGTTTCGGTAAGTCGACCCTCGCGGCACAGTGGCGCGACGTGCTCACGAGCGACGGTATCCAGGTCGCGTGGCTCGCCGTCGACAGCGACGACAACAACGTCCTGTGGTTCCTGACCCATCTGATCGAAGCGGTCAAACAGGTACGAGCACCGCTCGGCAGGCAACTCGCGCAGATCCTGGAGTCACACGGCGACAACGCCGAACGCTACGTCCTGAGCACCATGATCGACGATCTGCACCGCGCCGACGTGCACATGACCCTGATGATCGACGACTGGCACCGGGTCACCTCACCCGAAACGATCGCCGCGCTGGACTTCCTCCTCGAACGAGGTTGCCACCACCTGCAGATCGTGGTGACCAGCCGGTCTCAGGCCGGGCTGCCCTTGAGTCGCATGCGGATGCGGGACGAACTCGTCGAACTCGATTCGAGTGTCCTGCGTTTCGACACGGACGAATCCGATTCGTTCCTACGCGAAGTCAGCGGCCTTCACCTGGACCGCGAGGACGTGCAGGACCTCAACAAGTCCACCGAAGGATGGGCCGCGGCGTTGCAGCTCGCCTCGCTGTCGTTGCGCGACAGCGATGATCCGACGGGGATGATCGAAAGCATCACCGGACGACACCATGCGATCGGCGAGTTCCTCGCCGACAACGTCCTGTCCACGCTCGAACCCGAGACCTACGAGTTCCTGCTGGACACCTCGATCACCGAATCCATCAGCGGCAGCCTCGCCTCGGCACTCACCGGGCATCCACGAGCGCAGGCTGTGCTCGAGGAGATCGAACAGCGTGACCTGTTCCTCCGACACATCGACGACGAACGCATCTGGTTCCGGTATCACCACCTGTTCCTCGATTTCCTCCGCCGCCGCCTCGAACGCGATCGGCCCGACACGATCCCGGAACTGCACCGGAAAGCAGCAGCGTGGTTCGAACGTCACCACATGCTCAGCGAAGCCGTCGACCATGCCCTCACGGCAGGCGACGAGCAACGCGCAGTGGACCTCGTCGCCACCGACGGCATGTTTCTGATGGAACATTCACGCATGTCGACGCTCCTCGTGCTGATGGGAAAGCTGCCGCCGCGCGCGGTTGCGGCGAACGCCCGGCTGCAACTGGTGTCGGCATGGGCGCTGGTTGCACTCAATAGGCAGGCCGAGGCCCAGACAGCCCTCGACACCGCACGAAACCTCCTCGGGCACAACGCCCCCGGAGAAACCGAGGCCGAGGCCATGCTCATCGAGGCCGACGTCGTCGACGGGGCCATGGCGATCTACTCCGACCGTATCGTCGGTGTCCAGAAACTCGTCGCACCCGCCCTCGACGCCGCCGACACCCTCTCGCCGTGGATCGTTTCCGCCGCGGCGAACGTCGCCACCTTCGTCGAGATCTACCGGTTCGAATTCGATGATGCACGAAGGCGCCAGCAATGGGCCGAGCAGTTCCACACCCGCACCCGCGGCGCGTTCACCGCCGTTTACGGCCAATGCCTGGCCGGTATCGCCGCAAGTGAACTGCTCGACATCCAGGACGCTGAAGCCCATTTCCGCAAGGGTCTCGAGCTGGCTCGGCGCAACGGTGGGATCCACTCGCACGCAGCTCGCCTCGCAGCAGCGATGCTCGGGGAATTGTTGTACGAATCCGGCCGGATCGCCGAAGCCGAAACCCTGCTCGACGAGAGCCAGAAACTCGGGATCCAGGGCGGGGTGCCCGATTTCATGATCGCGAGATTCGTCATCGGCGCACGACTGAAGATTCTGCGCGGAAGGCATGACGACGCGGCGGCGCTGCTGAACGACGGCGTGCGCGCAGCCACCGAATTCGGCCTGCCCCGGCTCCGAGCCCGTGTGGAGAACGAACGCGCCCGGCTCGGTCTGCCCGTTGCCCCGCAAGCCGCACGTTCGATGCCGGAGTCCCTCGAACCCGACCCGGACGGGATCGTCGAAGTCACGGAACAGATCGAGGATGCCACCGCGATCCGCCTGTTGTATCGCACCGGAGACCCTGATTCGGTTGCGCGGGCTGTCGAGTGGGCTCGACTGTGGCAGCAGCGCACCGACTACAACGGACGACGACGTGCACATCTGCAGGCCACACGGCTACTCACCGCATGTCTGCACGCAGCGGGACGCCTCGAGGAGGCAGAAGAGATCCTCGCACCGGCCATCGAGATCTGCGGCGACCGCGGCATGCTCCGGTACCTCGTCGACGGTGGGGCGCACGTCGTCGACGTACTCGTCTCCCTCCGCGGCAGATTGCACGAGGATCGATGGCCTACGGGCTGGCCGGTCGTCGATGCGGCGTTCGTCGACGAGATGCTGCGACTCACCGAAACCGGAGAAACCAGCACCGAGCTCTGAATACGGCACACTTCGAGCATGGACGATCTCCCCGGAGAGGTACGTACCCGCTTGTGGCGCGATGGTGTGCTCGTCGCGGACGATTTTTCGCTCGACGAGGTGTCCGAGCATCTCGCGGACGACAGAGCGCTCGTGTGGGTGGACCTGCACGACCCCGGGCACGATCAGCTGAGCGCGCTCGCCACCGAGTTGACACTGGACGCTCATGCGGTCGAGGACGCGATTGCGCGCGGCGAACGTACCAAGACCACCCACTACCCCACGCACACCTTCCTCACGGTGTACGCGACCGAGCTCGAACGGGACTCCGATGCGCTCAGCACAGTCGAATCACGGCTACACACCACCCGCGTTTCGGCGTTCGTGTTGCCGCGCGGGATCGTGACGGTGCGTCGCGGTGGACAGTTCGACATCGACGAGGTCGTCCGCCGGTGGGACGAGCATTCCGACCTCCTGCAGTTCGGCACCGGCGCCCTGCTCCACGGTCTGCTCGACGTGATCGTCGACGGCCAGTTCGACACCATCCAGGCCCTCGACGACGCGATCGAAGGCATCGAGGACGGACTCTTCGGCGACACGCCGATGACTCGCGAGACCCAGCACCGCATCTACCGCCTGCGCAAGGAACTGGTCCAGCTCAGACGCATCGTACTTCCGATGCGCGAGGTCGTGACCGCGGTGATGCGCCACCGCGCCGAGACCGGCAACCATGCAGAACTCGACGGTTGGTACACCGATCTCTACGACCACGTGATCCGGGCGACGGAATGGACCGAATCGCTGCGCGACATGGTGACCACGTTGTTCGAAACGAACCTGTCGTTGCAGGATGCGCGCTTGAACACGGTCATGAAGAAACTCACCGGGTGGGCCGCGATCATCGCCGTGCCAACGGCAGTCACGGGCTGGTACGGCATGAACGTGCCCTACCCGGGCTTCGGTCACGGGTGGGGTGTACTCGTCAGCGCCTGCGTCATCGCAGGATCGGCCGGACTGCTGTATCTGCTGTTCAAGCGGCGCGACTGGCTCTGATCACTGCATCTTCCGATCCGAGCGGCGCACTCAGATGAGTACGAGGATCAAGACGATGATCAGTACTACGACGATGACTGCTGCGATCACCGACGCCACGGACGCACGACGCCTGCCCGCGCCGCTGCGCACCAGCTCCGGGTCGGCGTCCGGCGCATCACCGATGGGGTCTTCGTCGTTCGCTCGAGACATGACACCTCCCGGGTCCTCGTGTGATCAGGGACTGCTGTGCGATCAGGGACTGCGGTGTGATCAACGACTGCGTACCCAGGAAGTCTTGCACGCGAAGTCCCCGGAGGTGTGGACGTTTGCCTCCCGATCCCGCGGGTATCTCTTCATGGCACGAAGATCCATCGGCAAGCATGAGGAGGATCGATGGCAGACTTCATCGACAAGGCCAAGCACAAGGTGGAAGAAGCCACCGGCAAGGTCAAGGAACAGACCGGCAAGGCCACAGACGACCGCGATCTCGAAGCCGAAGGCAAGGGCGACCGCGCCTCGAGCGGCATGAAGCAGGCCGGCGACAAGGTCTCCGACGCTGTGGAGGACGTGAAGGACGCGTTCAAGAACAAGTAGGTGCCGGCAGCACACAGATCCGAAAGAGGGCCGGTGTACGGAAGTTTCCGTACACCGGCCCTCTCTGTGGAGTGTTACTCCGTTACTCCGAGGTCCCTTCGGTGCTGTCGAAGAAGTGCCACGTGCCATCGTTCTCGTGCTGCGCTTCCATGCGCCAGCCGAGCTCGGTGTTGTCGGCGCGAGTATCGACGAACCACGCGTGGGCGTCGTCGGCGCTGTCGATGTCCTTGGTGTCCACTACATCCCCGTTGGGGTCGATCACTCTGTAGGTTGCCATGGGGATGGGCTTCCCGGGAGGAACGGCAGCCAAACGTCGCCGACCCCGATCAGCTGTCGCCGAGGTTTCCGGACAGCATCTCGACCCGGCGCAGGCTGGCGCCCTCCAGACCCACGATTGTCGCGGACTTCCCCTTCTCGGAGTACTTGTGAAGCACCGAATCGAATGTCGCCACGGTCGACGCATCCCACACCTCGGCGTCGGTGAGGTCGATGACGACACGCTCGGGGTCGTCGACGTAATCGAATTGGTACACCAGATCATTGCTCGATGCCCAGAACAACTCGCCCGATACCTTGTAGGTGCGCACGCCGTCCACGTCGAGGGCGCGGACGCGCGTCATGTGCGCGACCCGCCGCGCGAACGCGACCATGGCGGTGAGTACACCCGCGACCACACCGACCGCAAGATTGTCGGTGGCCAGCGTTCCGATCACCGTCACGAGCATGACGAGTGTTTCGCTGACCGGCATGAGTTTCAGGGTCCGGGGGGCGATGCTGTGCCAGTCGAACGTGGTCACCGCGATCACGATCATCACCGCGACCAATGCGGCCATCGGGATCGCTCCGACCACATCTCCCACGGTGACGCACAGGAGAAGAAGGAACATCCCCGCGCAGAACGTCGAGATCCGGGTCCTCGCGCGACCTTCCTTGACGTTGATCATGGTCTGGCCGATCATCGCGCACCCACCCATGCCGCCGAACAGCGCGGCAACGCCGTTCGCGACGCCCTGGCCCCAAGCCTCGCGGGTCTTGTCCGAGTGACTGTCGGTGATGTCGTCGACCAGCTTCGCTGTCATCAACGACTCCATCAATCCCACCAGCGCCAGGCCCACCGCATACGGGGCGATGATCCGGAGGGTTTCGAGTGTGAGCGGTACGTCCGGGATCATCCAGCTCGGGAAGCCTCCGGGAAGCTCACCCTGGTCGGCGACGTCGGGGACATCCACGCCGAACAGCACGACGATACCGGTCAGCACGATGATCGCGATCAACGCGGCGGGCACCGCGGTGGTGAGCTTCGGAATGAACACCACCATCGCAATGCCGAACGCGACCAGCGGGTAGACGAGCCACGGCACGTCGAACAGGTGCCCCAGCTGGGCGCTGAAGATGAGGATGGCCAACGCATTGACGAATCCGATCATCACCGAACGGGGGATGAAGCGCATCAGACGTGCGACGCCTGCCAGCGCCAGTACGATCTGCAACGCTCCTGCCAGCCAGACCGCGGCAATCAAGTAGTCGAGCCCGTGCGACGACACCAGCGGCGCGATGACCAGGGCTGTCGCGCCGGCTGCGGCCGACACCATCGCAGGCCGCCCACCCACGAACGCGATGGTGATGGCCATGACACAGGACGTGTACAACGCGACTTTCGGGTCGACTCCCGCGATGACCGCGAACGAGACGACCTCGGGAATCAGGGCCAGGGAGGTGACCAGCCCCGCGAGGATCTCAGTTGTCAATCTCCGAGGCGATCGGAGGGTCGAACGAACGGTATTCACCGCTGAAGTCTAGGCGCGCCCGTCGTGGCGTCGCGCCTCGCAGCGGTGCCGGGTGTAGTGTTGGACCATCGACCGGTTCGATACCTCCGGACATCTTCCCGATACGAACCTCGATGATCCTCCCCCGAGCTGCACGCTCCTGGTTTCGCGTACCCCGCGCCCGCGTGTTCCTCGCCAACACCTGAAGTGTTCGAAGCAGTACCTGAAAGGACTCACATGAGCCAGCACACCGAAGACAACAACCCGCTGTTCCTGCAGCCGGTGGACCCGAACAACACCGAACCGGCGGTTGTGGAGGCCGAGCACCAGACGTCGACCGAGCCATTCGACTACACGTCGATCTTCTCTTCGCGCGGAGCCTGACTCACTATCTCCTCGCAAAGTCGGCCAGCGCCGCCGATACCGGTTCGGTGCGGCCGTCGTGGGTCGCGCCCGCAGCGGTGAGCACGTCGATGTGGTTGTAGCCCGGAAGAACAATGGGCACGTCGTCCGGGTGATCCGAATCCGGTAGCGAGATTCCGCCGCTTCCCACCAATGTGAGTATCGGATTCCGCGCGACCCCGTCCCTGTGGATGTGGTGTGTCGCGAACGACGGAGCCGACGACAGCGCAAGATCCGATGGCAGCCGAGTCGGGAAGTACCACTCCGTGAAGTCCAACGGGGGTTCCGACAGATTACGCGCCAGTTCGGCGATCGAGGTGACCTCGCTCGCCGGGTTCGTGTAGCGCGCCTCGTTCGAAAGCGAGTCTGCTGCCGCGACCTCGTCGTAGTCGAGCCATCTGTAGAGCACATCCGCGCCGTACACTGCGGGCGACGCTTTCGGTGCGTCGCCGAACATTCCCGTCGACAACACCTCGGTTGTGCTCGGCACCGGAAACAGCTTGTCCTGCACAGGAGCTCCGGCAATGAATCCGACGCTGACCTGCAAGAAGCCGAACGGCTGCGAATTGTCGTCGAGTATCGCGCCGAGTACGGCCTCGTTGGTGGCATTGAGGATGCGCACATCCGGTGTCCCCGTCGCGAACATCGCGGCGTCCTTCGCCAGCAGGGATCGGAGCGTCCAGTCGACGTTGGGGTTGTCGGGCAGCCGTTCGACGAGGTCGTTGACGCCCTCCGGGGCGAGGCGCGCGGCGAGACCGGCCAATGCGAGCAGATTCGTGGTCTCCGGATTGATCACCGCAGGCAGCGCCAGAACCGGCATGTCGCCGACGACAGCTCCCGTCGCTGCATCGAGCGAAGTCTTCACGATGTCGGGGATCCCTGGGAAGGATCCGCCCACCGGTGCGGGAGATTTCGCTGCGATCACGGTATCGAGCGCGAAATACCCCGAGCACTGGTTGAATCCGGCGTCGCCGAGGGTCTGCGGGTTTCCGTCGAAGTCCCATTCAGCGAAGAACCCCGTGATGAAGCCGCCCAAAGAGTGTCCGCCGCACAGAACCTTGTCCTTGCGGAGCCCCGGGTCGGGAAGTTCGTGTCGTAGAAGGTCGTACTGGTCCCGGAGCGTCTGTTCGAGTCCGACGTGTACGAGCCACGCGGTGTCGTCGCCCGAGGCGTAGCCCGCGAAGCGCGACCCATCGATCTCGGCGTCGTGGAAGTAGTAGTCGGTGGCGGTGTCGAGGCTGCCGGTCGCGAGAGCTGTCTGCACTCCGGTGTGGTCTTCGAGGCAGTTCGATCGCCTGTCCAGCGCCCAGAATTCGACGTGTGCACCTCGTCGAGCGGCCGCAACGACGGTGTTGCGCGCAACGCTTTCGAATGCCCCTGCGCCCTCGAAGATTCCCGGTTGGGCGACGAAGATGCGGTCGGCGCGCGTCGAATCTGCCGGGCCGTCGACCGACCGCCACCGAAGGTAGGACAAGCGATCGCACTGGGCCGGTCGCGCGCCGGCGCTCTCGGGCAGCGGAGCCGGAATGGACACGACCGAACCGATCACCATGTCGGCGAGCGGCGCGGTCGACGTGTACGGCACCTCGATCCTGCCGTCCTGAGCAGAGGCGTACGGCGCGACGACGATACCGACAGCGAATGCCGTTGCTGTCGCGAGAACCACCCGGATTGCACTGCTGCCCATCGCTGCCCCCATCATCAGTGATGCGTACACAATAAGGACACGCCCAGGCTTCGACGGGAAATTCGGCTACTTCAGCGGGAAGGGCGCCGGGGTCGGCTACACGAACATGGTCTGCAGACAGATACAACAGTTCAGGCAGGCCGCTTCTGTCCGCTGGCGTTGTGGCCGTGCGGCACAGCCGCCGAGGTCGGTCTTGTCGAGTGGGACACGCTCGAGGACCACACCCAGGGATTCCGTGAATCACCCGAGTACCAGCAGCGGCGTTCACTGCTGCACGACTTCTACGAACCCTTCCCGACCCTCGAGCACTACGAGCGGATAGACCACATGTGAGCCGGAGAAGGCCGCGCTACACGGCGTCGACGTCCTCGCGTCTGCTGCGAAAACCGCGCACCGGCCTTCGAATCCGACGATGCACGTGCACGGCTGGCTGCGCCTGTGGCGCGCACTGCCCGCGCCCCGGATGCCGTTGGCACCCAAGTGCGGGCAGTGCGACGAGTACGGCCGGCTCGACGACGACGAACACCGACGTGCCGTCCGGTGTGGTTGCCGCGTGCCGGTTGCTGCGTAGCTCGCTCACCACACGTCGACGACGCCACCGCACGATGTGGTCGGGATGCTCCACAGCGGAATGCTGTTGACCGCGCTCACCGTGAACTCGACGGGTCCGGGACCCGAGTTCAGATCGAACGTCACCACGTCACCGCCCGGGTACGCGACGGTCGCGGTGTCGGTGAGGGTGCCGCGCTCGTCGGTGGCGATGTTGTGCCAGTCGAACTTCACGTCGGTCTGATATCCACCGGCGAAGAACCACAGGCTCGACACGTCGGGCATCTGGAGCTGGATGCTGCCCGATTCGGTTTGGTAACCGAACAGGCGGGCCGGGGCGTAGGGCTGATCGAGGATGTACGGGCTCACGCCCCAGCACCGATCCATCGGCACCTCGACCGTGTCGGCCGCGGCCGTCCCGGTTCCTACTGCGAGTCCCGTGAGCATGCCTGCGGCGACAAATGTGGCGGCGCCGACGCGGCGGAGGGCTCGTAAAGACATACATGCACCTTTCTCGTGGACGGATTGTCCACCCAGTGCACCATGATCAGGTCGACGCCGTCCGCGTGATCGTGTTTCTCATCGATACCGGTGTGGTCAGCCGAGTGGTTCGAGTACGTCCTGTGCAGGCGGCCGTGGAGTTGCCGCATTCGCGGGTGCAAATCGAACAACGGTGAACAACACGCCGCACGCGAGCAGTGCCATTCCCGCGCCGAAGGCCACCCAGGTGGAGGCCGAGTGACCGCCCGCGTTCGCAACCTCACCAGCGACCCAGTTCCCGATCGAGGTGCCCAGGGTGATTCCGGCACTGAGCAGGGTCATGATGAATCCGAGACGTCGCGCAGGGGTGTGATCGCCTGCGACCTTGAAGATCGTCACGAGGATCGGGCCGATCGGTGCGCCGACGAACAGCAGGACGACCGCCATCTGCCACGGAACGCTCGGCAACCACATCAATGCCAGAGCAGGAATCAGCACGAGCGCACATGCAGTCCACCTCACCGACGCGCTCAGACGTCCACTCCACCGTGACACACTCAATGCGGCTGCGCCCGAGGTCAAGCCGAGTGCGGCGTAGATCAGGCCCCCACTTCCCGGGTGGCCGGTCTCATCGGCGAAGACCGCGGTGGTGGTGGCCAGCGAGCCGAAAATGGTTCCGATGCCGAGCATCCCGAGGAAGAGGACCGATACCGGAGCCCACGACACTTTCGCGGAGGAGAACTCCCCCTCGCCCAAAGGGTCGACGCCGTCGGCAGGTGCTGCGAACTGTGCGCTGGGATGCAACGCGAACCATGGCACCACGATCACCGTGAGCGCGATGAGGACGTACAGCGGCGCCGCAGCACCGAAAAGCGCAGCAACGATGCCCACGGCCGCCGGGCCGAGAACGAATCCGAGTTCGTCCATCGTGCCCTCGTATCCTTGGGCTTCCCCGACGGCGTGCTCTGAGCCGCGGCTCGACAGCCCACGAATCCACCGCACGCGGGTCATCGGGCCACACTGCGGCACCACGATTCCTGCGACGAATGCCGCCGCGAGCAGGCCCGGCGACAACGCCGGGGCGTCGCCGCCCGGGTCGCCCGCAGCAAGGACTGCCAGCACCGCAAGCACGTAGACCGCGGTGGAGACGAGGAGCGCCCACCGCTGACCCCAGCGGTCGGATGCGATTCCGGACAGCGGGGCGCCGACAGCGACCCCTACTCCCGTGACCGCGGCCGCGATGCCTGCGGAAGCGAAGTCGGATGAGGATGCGACGACGTAGGTCAACACACCCATGACGAGCATGGACAGCGTCAGACGAGCCAACGCCGATACCGGAAAGTACGCCGATCCGACGAGATCGTGCATGGCGCGAAAATGAGAGGGGTTGGAGTTGTGGGCCATCAGTACCTTTTCAGGAACTTTCTGCGTGCAGAAAGACGCGCACGGCGTCCCTGCCTCCCGCCGTGCCTGACCCAGAATCAACCCGACGAGTTTACAGCAGGATTTTCCGGGGTGAACCCGAGGGTGAATTACCTACTTCTCGGTAACATACGACCGAGTTGGTCCGTTGTTCAAATTGTGAACTGGATTTTGTGGGCGCTACTCGCCTGGCTCGTCGTCTCCGTGGCGGTCGCGTTGATCGCGGGGCGAGTCATCCGTGCCCGCGATCAACAAGAGATTCCACCGGCGATCGAGGACGGCGGCGACGACGAGATACACCGGGCCGGCTGAGCAGAGGGCTGATCCATCACGAGCGGTGGCATGCGTGCTCTGTGCGACCGCCGGGCTGTTACTCGAACTCAGTGGGCGCACTCCGACCGGAGGTCGGCAGTGTGACGGTGCCCCCAGTCGGACTCGAACCGACACTTGGCGGATTTTAAGTCAGAACCCGCCTGTCCCGCCTGGTGATTCGGTGTGATGCTGATGGATGGTTCATGCAGGTGAAACGGGGTGCGAGTGCCACCGAGTGATGCCCCGTCATGTGGTCACACACATCGTCTGTGACCACTCGGTGACCGCGGTGAGGGTCGGGGGCAAAGACGCTGGGGAGGAGAGCAAGGGGGTTACTCCGAGTAACTCCCCTCGCGTCGGCAGTCGTGTCGATGAGCAACACCCCCCGGAGTGAGTGACAGCGCGTCACCGACTCCGATCGGAGTCACGGTCATCGTGACCGTGACCTTCAGACCGACTGATGTTGAGAGGTCACCGAATGACCGCGCAACCACCGCGATGAGCAAGGCGGTTGAGAGTGACAGGACGTCACGCTCAAAGGGGGTACAGAGTGTGCACACCCTCCAGGAGAGTTTGATCGGGAAACTCTCCAGAATGCCGGGGACCACTTTCGGGGATCGGTGCAAGTGGTGGACAGGCCGTCCACAACTTCCGGGATCCCCGAGAATTACTTGACCAGCGTTTTTGTCGGCGCCGACAAATAGATCCTGACCAGCCACGTTGCCGACGTCGACAAGCTGGTGTCGACCCGATCGAGGACAGTGGTGTGTATGAACTTCACCGACACCCTCGCCTGGGCTTCCGCTGACCTCCAGGCCCTCGACAACATCGCGGCCCGACGACCGCTGACCGACGATGAGCGAGACGAGCGTCGGGCCATGCGGAAGTTGGTTCGGGCCGTGGAAACGCTGCGGGACACCGAGGGCACCTGAATGGACGTAATGCCCATGCAGCTTCATCTGATGAAGCTGCACAACCCGGCCGGGGAGAATCCAGGTCAGGTATTGACCCAGGGTTCGGACTCAGCTTCCGAACCCGACGTCAGGAAGTCGGGAAGCGGCTGCGCCTCGGCCTCCTGGATCTCGGCGATGAGCCGGGCAGCTGTGACCGCGAAGTCTTCACTGTCGGCCGGCACCGGAGCCACAGCCAGCTTCTGCGGAGCATCCAGACCCAACAGCTTCGACAGGCGATCGGAGATCTTCACGAGCGACGAGATGGCCGGCGGGATCGCCTCCAACTTCCCGAGGGTCACCAGATCCTGCAACGCCTTGAACTGGATGCGGTGCTCCTCTTCCAGCCGGAACACTTGCACAGTTCTGTACTCGGCGACGGCCTCGTACTCCTGGCGTGCGAGCAGAGCTTCGATGGCCTTGCGCGCACCCGAGCGGTCCGCGTAGCCGAGTTCGTCGGCGATCTGCTGGTATGTGTCGCCGCGGAGTCGACGTTCGAGGCATTTCTGCGCTCGTACACGTTCGTCGGGCTGCGGGGTGTTGTTCATGTTCATGGGGGCACCTTTCGTGGGCCCGTGGGGAGGGCCCTGTGGGGAATGGGTTGTGTGGTCCTCGGCCCGCGACTCGGGCATCCAACGCGAGTCGCGGGCCGGGCTCGACCGACGGCCGGGCTATGGGTTCCGGCCGGTCGGGAGTTTGCGGGGTGTCGGTGGGATACCGGCACGGATCGACGCTGCTTGCGCAGACTGGTGTCCGTTCACGGTCGGGATTCCGAGGGCTGCGCATACGACGGCGTGGTCAGCGCTTCCGTGTTGATTCATGTGCAGGACAATGGTTTTGAGTGATTCCCAGCATCTGTTGATGAGGTTGACGGTGTCCATAGGGAGCGGCCCGCCGGAGGCGATGAGATGGTCGAGGTCCCCCGATCCGTCCTCCGCGCATTGCCCATCGAGGACGGAGCGGATCTCGTGGACCGTGGGGGATCCGCCGTACAGGAATCGTGCTTCGGCTGCGGGGCCGGCGAGGGAGATGGCGGCCTGAGATGAGGCGGTGAGCGTACCGATGTAGTCGCAGCGGCCCCAGTTGTCGGGGTCGTTGGGGGTGACGGCGACGTGTTGGATCTGGGGGCCATGGAGGGCTGCGATCACGGCGTGCCCTGCCTCGTGGAACGCGGTCGCGGTCCAGGCGTAGGCGTATTCGTCTGCGGGGAGATTGGCGAGGGTGTTGGGGCGGAGCTGCGCGCGGCGTGCTTCGGCGAGCCGGTCGGCGAGCGGTGTCTTCATGGTGTGATCTCCGATCGAGTGGTGGTGACCTCCCCTCGGTGCCGGCGCGGCGCACGACCGGTCCGCCGGCACCGAGGGGATAACAGAAACGCAGTCAGGTGGTCGTGATGCCGAGGGCGCGGAGTTCTGCTGCGGCCCGCTGCTGTGGTGTGAGTCCCGTCGTGAGACTCACATCAGCGCGGCTGAGGGTTTTGATTGCGGACGCCACGGCCCTGTCCAGCTGGCGGCAGACACCCTCGACCTGTTCGGAGATCGATGGTTGGGAGCCGGTCTGGCCGGGCGGGGTTGCGCGACCCAGGTAATCGGCGATAGGTGCGGCCAGTGGGGTGAGGTGATCGACGAGGTGGTTGGCCCAGTCTCTGCTGTGGTCGATGGTCGGCGGGGCGGGTTTGTTCCATGTGGCGAGGATCAGGTCACGAGCCCGAGCTCTTCGGTCGTAAGGCAGATCGGATACTCGGCGGCGAGCGTCACGCAGCACGATGAGCCGTTCTAGGTCGAGCCGTGCGTCGTGGACTGCGTCGGCGAGCGCCTGCAGGATGCCGGGGTATCTGGCGACGTTGCGTTGCGCTAGCGGGGCGAGGATCTCGCGGAGCTCTTCCTCGAGGTCGAACGCCCCGGTGTAGTGGACTGGCAAGTGCTGGCGTCGTCGCTCGCGCTGCTGGGTCTGGGTAATGACCGGTGCGGGCATGTCGGCCTGGCGGCGCAGGAGGCGGTCGATCATGGTGTCCCGCCGGCGGCGTGCAGCTCCCACACCGTGGGTGTCTCGGCTGCGGGTCATGGGGTCACCGTCACAGCGCCGAGGATGGCCTCATATGCGATGACGAGTGTGCGCTCACTGATCGCTGCGAGGGTGTTGTTCGGGGCGTCGAGTGCGGCCTGGGTGAAGACCGGGGAGCGCCACACGGTGACACCGGTCGTCGCGACCATCGTGTTCCCGAGTACTCCGTCGTACGCGGCGCCGAAGGCAAACGCTGTGCCGAGGCGCGTGCGTGGAATTGGGGAGCCGTTGCCGACGATGATGTTCGCGTTCTCCAGGTACGGCAGCCAGCGCCTGGATAGGTGGATGGTGCCGGGGACTGCGCCTTCGCCGATCTCGACTTCCAGCTCTCCGATGGCTGCGAGGACGTCCGTGACGGCGGTGGGGGTGCCGGCGTCGGTGAGGAGTCGGGCACCGAAGTGCGCTTCTGCCATGCCTTGCTCGTGCAGCCGCAACGTGTGTGCGGCTCGGGTGGTGATCTCCGTTTCGCCTTCCAGGGGATCGCAGGAGTCGAATCCCCAAACAGTCAGAGGCTCGAAGGGTTCGCCTGCCTGGGTGCGTACGCCGGTCTTGAGGAGGTTGTCCTCGTCGTCGGGGTTGTGGCAGGGGTCGGATGGCCAGGTGCCCCATCCGCTGTCGGTGTTGTACGGGACGAGGTCGACCCCGGTGCCGATGATGCGGACGGGTTGCCCTTCGGGTAGGTCGATGAGCGCGGCCGACTGATATAGACCGTGCCCATCTGGATTAGCTGGTGGCGCGTAGTAGACGACAGGGAGTGGTGAGGTCGGGGTGGTCATGCTGTCACCTCGGTTTCGCCGCGGAGGATCGAGACGAGCATCTCTTTGCTGACGTCGGTGAGGGCTTCGACCACCTCAGGGCCTAGAGCGCCGAGAGCTCGGAAGTGTGCCAATGCTGCGCGGCATTCGATCACGCGCTCATCGTCGTCGGGGACCTGCCGGCTCTTGAAGGCAGCGAGGCGCGAGGCCCAGGATTTTGGGGACATCTCGTTCGGGTTCATGGTCGCGCACGGTATGCGCCTGGGGTGCAGCAGCCGGTGCGTACGCACAGGTCGACCCCTGCGCCGAGGGCACGGGGTCCGCACCCAGTCCGGACCCCCGATCCGTGCGGATTTGATATCCGATGGTCGCTGCATATGTGCTGGTCAGTGGTGGTGTGGTCACACGGTGGTCACGGAGGTTTTTCCTGGGGATCGCAGGAAAAGATGCCTGGACAAGAAGGGACCCCCTCCGCTGGGGTGCGGAGGGGGTCGTCGGTCAGTTGTTGCCTTCAAGGCAACGGTTGGTCAGGGGGTCGCAGCTCCGGTGTCCTTGTCGATCGGTGGTGTGGGGTTGCTGGCGAGCCAGCGTCGGGCATCGACGTCGGGCATTACGAGGGCGCCGTCTGGCAGCTTCTCGACGAGGCCGCCACTGTCGGTGTCGAGTGGGATGACGCTGCCTTCGTAGGTGACACCCCATGCGAGGAGCGGTGCCGTGAGCTGGCTCGGCTGGCCGGGTTGGTAGATCACGGTGTATCCGGTGCCGGGCATGATCTGACGGACTCGGTCACCGGGCGACTGATGGATGGGGCCCATGCCTACCTGAAGATCGCCGGCCTTGTGGTTCATCACGAGTGGCTCACCGTCGTCGTTCCATGCGACGACGTCCGCCAAGGTGTTGCTCATGTAGCAGTGGTTCCATTCAGGGTTGGGGATCACTTGTCCTCCTGTGAGAATGTGGTGTTTTTCGGGGTGTGGTGTGTACCGTCCACAGTTGTGTACACACAGTATTTGTGCAGTTCAGTGGCTATATATGGGGTGTGTACACAACTGTGTACGTACACACTTACTCCCGAAGATCTGGGCCGAACTCGAAACGCTCTGCCCGTCCCTCGCCCCGCTCCGATTCGACAATGAACCCCGCCTCGAGAAGGGTCTCGAATACGTAATCGAACTCGTCGCGGATGTCCTTGCGGCACGCCCTCTCGAGGTCACCTCGTGTCGCGATCTCGACCCGTCGGAGCTTGTTCTCAATCGCGTTCAGTACGCGCGCGTGGGTCTTCTCGGTCAGACGCTCGCGGACGATTTCCTCTCGGTCGGCCTGATCGTGTGCCTTCGCTGCGTTCTCCCGGCGATGCTTCTCGGCCAGCAGAAGTTTGATGTCGGACCGCACCCGCTGGGACATGTCGGTCAGCTCGCCGGCCAATTTCCAGTCCGACTCGTCAATTTCCTTGCGCTGGGACAGGACAGCCAACGCGAACGCGATCTTCAACCGCGTGAGCATGAGGTGACCGTCGAGGGGGTCGACGTCCTGCGAACCGATCAGCACCAACCTCCGGTGCTCGTCGATCTCCTGCCTAGCCTCGTCCGGGATCGGCACCACATAGCGGTCACGACCGAAGTCCGGGACCTTGATGTCGATGGGGTCGACCGGGTCCGGTCGTTCCTCCGGTGCATACGGGTCGATCGTGGACACCCACTGGAACCGCTGCGGAAACCCGTCCTTCTCGCGCTCGAGGAAGAATCCCGCATTCTCCGGCTGGACACCGACACCGAGGCACAGACGGTAGGCGTGTGCCTCGATGGCGGTGGTGGTCTCACGGCTCGAGTTCGTGAACCCGAGCGGCTCACCCATGTACGCCTTCAGCAGCTCGCTCGGCAACGTACCACCCTGACGCCCTGCGAGGGCAGCGAGGGTGCCGACCTCCGGCACGATCAGGTGCGCGCGAGTGATACCCGGTTCGTCCTTTCCCCTGCCCTTGAACAGCCGCGCCAGTCCTTCGCCCGATCCCGCGTTCGGCCGGTGCGCGTCGAGACTGTCGGAATTGTGGTCACACAGGTTGATGCAGTCGAACCCCGCTGCATCGGCTGCACCCTTACCTTGACCCGATCGGCCGGCCGATGCCGTGAACAGGTTCACGGACACGATGCCCCCGACCGTGGGTGGCAACACAACGTTGGGTTCGATGCACGAGGTAGCGCGACGGAGAACGCACGCCAGGGTGGCGTACGGTGCCGCGCGCCGAGAGCGGGCGAACGCTCGAAGGTGCTCAAGTTCCGGACGCTGTGTCCAGAACCCCTCGTCAGGGTCCACGTCACGGTCGGGGGGTGTCATGTGCGTCGTCCTGTCCTTCTATGCGGTGCGCGAGGTGGTTCGGAGTGTGCGGGCGTGCGGGCGTTTCCCAGCGCGACGACCGGCCTCGAATCCCTGCCGGTACGCCTCTGCTCCCCAGTCGACGAGGGCGTCGATCCGGTCGGCACCCTCCGCGTATGCGACACGTTCGTCCGGGCCCCGCTCCGCTGCCCACACCCCCTGGAGGGCGAGGGTGCCGACGACGGCCCAGCGGGTGCCGGCCCCTGCGCTCTCCCACGGCGTGGTGCCGAGGATGGGGAGCTGTCGGAGGTTGCCCTGCCCATCGTCACGGATCCTCAGGATGTGGGGCATGACGAAGTCGGCGAGGATCGTCGAGTTGGGGATCGGTCGAGTTAGTCCCGGGTCAGCGCCGAGCACCGCCTCGAGGAGCTCGTTGTCGTGGTCGTTCACAGGCCCTCCCGAATCTCGGCTGCCGTACGGATGTTTTCCTCGTCACGCTGGAGGGGGCGAGTTGCCTGCTGGTGTGCCGCGAGGTCACGGAGAGCGGCCTGGAGGTCGTCAATGAGCGTGTGGGCCTCGTCGACGTCGAGGAAGACCGAGCCGATGGTCCCGAGCGCGACGGCCACCTGGTCGATGGACTTTGCCGCGCGGGCCCGGAGGCCTACCTCGGTGGTGATGTGCAGTCCGGCCATGGTCAGATCTCCCCGTCGAGGTCGGTGATGACGAGATCGATCGGCACATCCGGGTCCGGTTCGGTCTCGGTCAGGACGTCGACGGCCGCGAGCAGCGTGTGGGCGAGCTCGGTCGCTTCGGTGACCGTGAGCGCGGTTCCTGATCCTCGAACCAACGCGATGTCGCCGCTGGCCGTCGCGTCGTGACGCTCGAACCACACGTACCCTCCGCCAGCGCCGAGGCGGGGTTCCACGGCCAGCCGTGCGACCACGACGGACCTGTCCGGCAGACGCTCCCCCGGGTGTCGGGTCAGCGGGACGAGCGCTGCGTCACCGACGAAGACGGACCGTTCGGGTGCGATCGATACGCGGTCAGCGTCCGTGTGCGCCCAGCTCGGGCGGGGGATGCCGAGGATCTCGTCGACGCCGGTACCGGCGTTGATGTGCATGTCACCGATCAGTCGGTCACATCGACCGTCCCACGCGTCGGTGGCCTTGCCGGGGGTGTGCTGGGTATCGTTAGTCATTGAAATCTCCTGGAGTGGGTTGGTTTCACGAACGCCGGCGGTTGCCTCCGCCGGTGTTCTCTTTTCCGACGACCGGTGTTCGATCACGCGGTCGCCTTGGTGTCGTCCTCGATGCCCAAGACCTTCAGCAGGCCAGCAACCGGCACAACGTATTTGCGGCCCAGCTTTAGGACCGGCACCGGGTACTTGCCCTCCTTGGCCAGTTGGTAGCCGTACGCGCGGCTCATGCCGAGAATCTCGTTCGATGTCTCCATGTCCGTGCGGACACCGAGGTCTGCGACCGACTTAGGACTCCACTGCTTTGCCATAAGGCAATTCCTTCCTAGTGTTGTTCCGGTAGACCAGGTGCTATCAAGTCCTACCACGTCCATTGACGGGAGTGCAATAGGCACGTAAGTTGCTTTCCCATGGAGCAAGAGCAGTCACGTAGAAACCCTCGGCCCGCGCCCAGCGCATGGTCGAAGTCGATGGCCGACTCGATCGGCGCGATGGTCCGACGACGCCGGGACGAGCTGAACATCAGCGCCCAGAAGCTCGCAGACGCGTGCACCGAGCTCGGTCACCCGATCGCGCGCAACTCGATCTCGAACCTGGAGAACGGTCGACGCAGCGAGGTCAGCATCGCAGAGTTGGCCGTCTTGGCTGAGGCCCTGGATATGCCGCCCGTAGAGCTGCTGTTCGGCGCAGCACTGGTCAACGGCGAGGTCGAATACCTGCCCGGCAGAACGGCCCCCGCGTGGCGTGCGCTCCGACGCTTCACCGGCGAAGTCCCCGACAAGACTCGCCCCCGTCCCGCAGACCGCGAGTACTCACTCTGGCTGATACGCGACCTCGCCCGACGTACGGACCAATACACCAAGACAGTCGGCGACCTCCGCGAACTATCCGCCCTCCTCGACGTGACCCACGCACGTCTCGCAGACCCGGACCTGGACGACGAGACACGTCGGGAAGGGGAGGCGAAACTCTCGCGACTGAGGGCCAGCACAGCCGAGATCCAAGCGTGGCTCGACGAGTATCACCAAGTCGAGGCGCTCAGTCGAGAAGCACTCGAGGCCAAGGGATTCCAAGTCGATCCGACAATAGGGGAGCAAGCATGAAGGGCTCGGTCTACAAGCGGTGCAAGTGCCCCGTCGAGAAGGACAGCAAGGGCCGGCGGAAAGCCTGCAAGAAAGCTCACGGCAGCTGGGTATTCGTCGCCGACCTCGGCATCGACCCCGCGACCGGGAAGCGCCGGCAGATCCGCAAGTCCGGATTCCGCACCTCCGACGACGCGCACGAGGAACTGACCAAGCACCTGAACGCCGTCGCCACGGGGCAGGTTGCGCACGACGAGCGGATCACCGTCGGCGAATACCTCAACCAGTGGATCGCAACCAAGTCGGCCGCTGGCATCCGCCCGACCACTGTCCGCTCCTACCGGCAGCACATCGACAGCTACCTGGTCCCGAACCTCGGTCGGCTACGCCTCGGTGACCTCCGAGCCACGCACGTGGAGAAGATGCTGCGGGACATCGCAGCACCACGGAAGGACAAGACCGTCCTGTCCCCCGCGACCGTGCGCCGTGTCCACGCCACCCTCCGATCGGCGCTCACCTCAGCCAAGCGGAAGCACCTGGTGGGCCACAACGCAGCGGAGAACCTCGAGCTCCCCCGCGCTCCACGTCCGCAGGTCCGCCCGTGGGAGGCCGCCGAACTCGGTGCATTCCTCGACCACGCTGCGGCCGATCGGCTCGGATCGCTGTACGAGGTGATGGCCATGACGGGGCTACGACGCGGTGAGGCGTGCGGCCTGCGGTGGGATGACGTCGATTTCGAGCGGCGGCGGATCACTGTGCGTCAGCAGATCGTCGACGGGGTGAAGGGCATCGCGTGCCCATACTGCGAGGAGAGCCACGGCCGTATCGGGTTCGGTGCTCCCAAGACAGCGTCCGGTGAGAATCGTGTGGTCGACCTCGACGAGACGACCGCGGGTGTTCTGCTCGCGCAGCAGCTCGCGCAAGGCACCGAACGATCGGCGTGGGGTAAGGCGTACCAAGATCATGGTCTGGTGTTCGCGCGGGAGGACGGGACACCGCTGTCACCGCAGCATGTCTCGGACACGTTCAAGGCGCTAGCGAAGGCGGCGGGTCTGCGGCCGGTGCGGCTGCATGACCTCCGGCACGGGCAAGCGTCGCTGATGCTCGCGGCCGGCGTCCCCATCGCGGTGGTGTCGAAGCGGCTCGGGCACTCGACGATCACGATCACGTCGGACACCTACAGCCACATGCTCGAGGGTGTCGGGGCACAGGCCGCGTCGGCTGCTGCTGCGCTGGTCCCCCGCGCCGGTCGTGGCGAGGACACCTCGAGTGACCACGAATCCCCCGGTGACCACTCCGTGACCACTCCCCCGAATCCGCCGACGTCCGTCCGTGAGACCGATCCTGTCGATGCAGGTCAGAGCCGAATTGACAGTGCCCCCAGTCGGACTCGAACCGACACTTGGCGGATTTTAAGTCCGCTGCCTCTGCCAATTGGGCTATGGGGGCCGCCCGGATCACCCTAGCGGGTGGTAGGCGTCCGCTTCGAGCGAGGCCGCGGATCCGCAGCCTCGCCCGTGTCGCGTCAGCAGCTCGTCGGCGCAGGCTCACCGCGGAACCGTGCGTCGATGTAGTCGTAGGCGTCCGGGAATCCGGCGACTGCGGTCGTCATGTGTTCGGCGATCTCGTACGGCACGAAGGTCAGCGGTGCGCCCTCCGCGCAGTAGCGCCGGGCCACCTCCTCGACCGAGTCGAAGGGTGTGAGGCCGTCCATCGTTCCCTGCCACACGTACAGGGGCGCGGTGGGCACGCCCTCGAAATAACGCAGGCTGTTCTCCCGCAAGATCTCCCGCACCTCGGGGCTGGCCAGCAGGCTCGTGCTCGTCGCCACCTCACCCGCGCTGCGGAAGGCACCGTGGAAGAGAAGGAAACGTCGGCATTCGTTGCCCGTCCAGTCGCGCAACCACATGCCGGTGTCGTTGAGCTGCTCCGAAATGGGCAGGCGTTCCGGATATTCGCGTTCGAGGCCGATCGCAGCGGCGAAGGCCAGACCGAATCCCGGGTGCGGGTTGAGGCCGAGGCCGTCGGCCATCTGCTCGAGGTCGGCGGGTATCCCGCCCGCCACCACCGCGGTCAGATCCAGTTCCGGCGCGTAGGTGGGGGCCAGTGCCGCGGCCCACGCGCTCGCCATTCCGCCTCCCGAATATCCGGCCAATGCGACCGGGCTTTCGTCCAGACCGAGCTCGGCGACACGTTGCACCGCGCGCACGCTGTCCAGCGTGATCATCCCGCCCAGCTTCGCAGCGCCATACGCTCCGGTGGGGCCGAGATGGTCGGGGACGGACACTGCCCAGCCACGTTCGAGACCCAACATCATTCCGGGCGATTCCTGCAGCTCCATGTTGAACAGCGAGCGCGAGGGAGCACACTTGGTTCCCAGCGAGTTGATGATCGCCTGGTACGACACCAACGGCGGGTTCTCGACACCGCGGGGCAACAGCACCGTGGTCACTCCGAGGATCGGGTTGCCCAGCGAGTTGGTCGACCGGAACGCAACCTGCCAACCGTCCGAGTTCGGATACATCCAGGTGTCGATACGGCGTGTGCGGACGACGTCACCGGGCTGCTTCGCGGCAAGATCGGCGGGTGCGGAGTAGAACGGATCCGGATCGGGAACCGGGTACATCGGATCGGCAGCCGCGACGAGCGGCATACCCATTCCCACAAGAACGGCCCCGAGGACCGTTGCCACCACCGTGCCGAGCCTTTGTCGCATGAGTACCCTTCCCGGTTTTCCGCATCATCAGCGGCCAACCGCTCTATACTCACGCCCCGGTCGTTCGTTACCGCTTGATTACGGCATTGTGGGAAGGCAATGGGATTTCGGTCTACCGCACGAGGGAGAGGGCAATTCCGTCGAGGATGTCGTGCTCGCTCACAACAAGTTCGGTGATTCCGGCACGTCGGCCGAGTTCCTCGGCGAGCACAGTGGTCACGATCGAACCACCACCGATGACGTCGACGCGACCTTCATGCATGGGCCCGAGTGCCGCACGTTCGGCGCGGGTCGCGCCGACGAGTCCGTCGCACACTTCCTTCAACCGGTCGAACGGGACCGACGACAGGTGAATCTTCGCCGGGTCGTACACGTCGAGGTCGTGGGCCAGCGCGGCCAATGTGGTCATCGTTCCCGCGACACCCACCCAGGTGCGTGCTTCCTCGACGGGAACGCGTTCGAGCGCTTCGGCGATCTTCTCCCCCGCGACCACGCGCGCAGCCGCGACCTGGTCGGCGGTGGGCGGGTCGTCGTGCAGGCACCGCTCGGTCAGACGCACACACCCGATGTCGGTGGAATAGGCGGCGTGCACACCATTTTCGTCACCCAGCACCACTTCGGTCGAGCCCCCGCCGAGGTCGACGACGACGAACGGCCCACGCGCCGGGTCGAGTTCGCCCACGGCACCGGTGAACGACAGTCGGGCCTCTTCGTCGCCGGTGATCACCTCGGCTTCGGCACCGGGGATCACGGCACCGAGCACGTCGCGGGTCATCGCGAAGAAGTCCTCGCGGTTCTGTGCGTCGCGGGTCGCCGACGTCGCGACCATCCGCACGGCCGTGGCGCCGGTCTTGCGGATGAGATCCGCGTACTCGACGAGCGCGACGCGGGTACGTTCTATTGCTTCGGGGGCGAGGCGGCCGGTGGCGTCGACGCCCTGCCCGAGTCGCACGACCTTCATCAGGCGTGTGACGTCGGTGAGGGTTCCGTCTTCGGCGATGTCGGCGATCAGCAAGCGGATCGAGTTGGTACCGCAGTCGATGCCTGCAACACGAACAGCGCTCACTGGGATTCTCCGCGCAGTTCGGCGTAGGTGGGCCAGTCGGCGGGGATCGCGGTGCCGCGCAGGCCTGCGTCGGCAGCGAGCGCGACCGATTCGTCACCGAGCGGGTTGAGGCCAGGTCCCTTGGCGAGCGAATGAGCGATGAGCACGTGCAGGCATTTGACGCGGTCGGGCATACCGCCACCGGTGAAGTCGGTGCCGAGGGATTCGATGGCGTTGCGCTCGTCGAGGTACGACTCGTGTGCGCGTCGGTACGCGGCGGCAAGATCGGTGTCGGTGCTGAGTCGCTCCGTCATCTCCCGCATCACGCCTGCCGATTCCTGGCGGCTCGCCTCGGCCGTGAGCCGGGGGTCGGTCAGGTAGTAGAGCGTGGGGAACGGTGTGCCGTCGGGCAGCTTCGGTGCGGTCTTGACCACGCCGGGAGCTCCGTCGGGACTGCGGTAGGCGATGGCGAGGACGCCGCGGGGCTCGCGCCCGAGCTGGGCGGCGACGGCGTCGAGGTCTTCCTGTGGAACGGGAGCGGTCACCCGGGGATATCTCCTGGTTCTGGGGGTGCCACGGGCATGTGCTGCGGCACCGGGTCGGTCTCGGGTTCGGGTGGCGGTTCGACCACCGAAAGCCACAGGTCGCTGTACCAGGCGCCGGTGGACGGTGTTTCCGGCTCCTTCTCCTCGTCGACGAGGGCCACGTCGCCGGGCAGCTGCACCTGGTATGGGATGTCGCCCGGCATCACGAAACCCAGACGGTTGCGTGCCTCCGCCCTGACCCAGGCGGGGTCGTCGATGTGGGCCTTCTGGGCTTCGAGGGCCGCGATTTCGCCTTCGAGCTGCTCGCGTTCCTGCGCGATCTGCTCCGCCTCCGACCGTTGGCTGACGTAGGTGCGCAGCGGCACCGCAAGCGTCAGTGCGAGTCCGCACACGACGAGGGCGAGGATCACCGCGCGTCCGGTGGACAATCCGAGGATGGTGCGTTCGGTGCGGGGACGACGACCGTCGCGGGGTGCTCCGACGCGGGTGGGCCGGGCACGGCCCGTACTGCCTCGTCCGCGACGGGACGAATGAACAGGATCCTCTCGACCTGCGGGTCGTGCGCCCGCGGTCTCGGGACCGAGGTCGGCCGGTGCGGTAGATCCCGACGGGCGGGTCCGACTGGGACGGCGGGTCCCGGCCGCACCGTCGGTTCGGCTGCGGCGGGCGCCGGGCCGGGATCTACCGCGCTGGCTCATACCTGACTTCAGCCCTCGAGGTTGAAGCGCGGGAACGCCAGCTCGCCGGCGTAGCGGGCAGCGTCGCCGAGCGACTCCTCGATGCGCAGGAGCTGGTTGTACTTGGCGACACGCTCGCTGCGTGCGGGGGCACCGGTCTTGATCTGGCCACTGCCCACGGCGACCGCGAGATCGGCGATGGTGGTGTCCTCGGTCTCACCGGAGCGATGGCTCATCATCGTCTTGTAGCCGTTGCGGTGCGCGAGGTCGACGGCGTCGAGGGTCTCGGTGAGCGTGCCGATCTGGTTGACCTTCACGAGCAGCGCGTTTGCCGCACCCTTGAGGATGCCGTCTTCGAGACGCTCCGGGTTGGTGACGAACAGGTCGTCGCCGACGAGCTGGATCTTGTTGCCGATCTTGTCGGTCAGCGCGACCCAGCCCTCCCAGTCGTCCTCCGACAGCGGGTCCTCGATCGAGACCAGCGGGTACGCCGAGAGCAGCTCGTCGTAGAAGTCCGCGAGTTCGTCGGCGGTGCGGTTCTTGCCCTCGAACGCGTAGCCGGTGCCCTCGGTGTAGAACTCGGTGGCGGCAACGTCCAGCGCGAGTGCCACATCGCTGCCGAGCTTCAGGCCGGTCTTCGCGATGGCCTCGCTGATCAGATCGAGTGCTTCCTTGGTGCCCGCAACGTCCGGCGCGAAGCCGCCCTCGTCGCCGAGTCCGGTGGCCAGGCCCTTCGCCTTGAGTACCGACTTGAGCGAGTGGTACACCTCGGTGCCCCAGCGCAGGGACTCCTTGAAGGTGGCCGCGCCGATGGGGGCGACCATGAATTCCTGGACGTCGACGCCGGTATCGGCGTGAGCGCCACCGTTGAGGATGTTCATCATCGGCACCGGAAGAATGTGAGCGTTCGGGCCACCCAGGTAGCGGTACAGCTCGAGGCCGGAGGTCTCTGCGCCGGCCTTGGCGACGGCCAGCGACGCACCGAGCAGGGCGTTTGCGCCGAGGCGGCCCTTGTCGGGGGTGCCGTCGGCGTCGAGCAGCGCCTGGTCGACGGTGCGCTGTTCGGTGGCATCCAGACCGATGATGGCCGGGGCGATCTCGTCGAGAACGGCTTCGACGGCCTTCTCGACACCCTTGCCGTTGTAGCGGTCGCCGCCGTCACGCAGCTCGACGGCCTCGTGCTCACCGGTGGAGGCACCGGACGGCACGGCAGCGCGGGCGAAACTTCCGTCCTCGAGCAGCACCTCGACCTCGACTGTGGGGTTGCCACGGGAGTCGAGGATCTCGCGGGCTCCTACCTGCTCAATGATGGCCACTGGCTGATTCTCCTTCGATGGACTTCACGCTGCGGGGTCTGCACGCTGGGGACAGCGTAACCGTCACTACCAGGCAGTGATGCACGGGCGCGCCGCTCGGAGCAGGACTGGAGCGTCGACTCGGCAGATGGGTCTGTCCTCACGGCCGCACACCCACGCTGTATGCGGCAGCGCGGTCGCGGACCAGGGCGAGATAGTCGCCCGAGTAGTTGTAGGCCATCAACGCCCTCGTCCAGCCTTCCGGAGTGGTGAGATCCCCGCCTCGATCACACAGGTAGCGTCCCGCTGAGAGAGCTGCGTCGTCGATGTTGTCCGGTTCGGCGACACCGTCACCGTTCGCGTCGACACCCCAGCTCTTCCATGTCTCGGGGATGAACTGCAGCGGCCCCATCGCCCGGTCGAGGACGGGATCGCCGTCGAGCTCGCCGCCGTCGGTGTCGCGGATCTCGGCGAGGCCGGGCCCGCCGTCGAGCGGAATCCCACGAATCTCGGGTATCGCGGTCCCGTTCTCGTCGAGACGTGCACCCCCGTGTCTGCCGTGGTTGCTCTCGACGCTGCCGATCCCCGCAAGGGTGGTCCACGCCAGTCCGCATTCGCTGTTCGTCGAGGCGAGAACTGCCGCGGCGTGCCCGTATGCCTCCAGCGCGACGACCGGGATTCCCAGTGTCTCGGCCTGAGGTTCTGCCCAGTCGCGCAGGAGGGCAGAGGTCCGGCCCGGACCTTCGAAATCGACGGGCGGCACGGGCACACCGGGACCCGGCGGAACTCCGTCGGGAACCTCTATTCGTGGCAGCTGGGGCGAACGAAGGTTGGAACCCACCGCGATGATCACCACCACTACCAACGCGCTGAATACGAGCAACGGCCAGGCCGAGCGACGACGTCGTGGAGCGGGATACACATCTCCATCTTCCACATTCCCGAAGAACCGCAGGTGAACGCGCCTACGCGGGTGATCGCGAAGATCACCCGCGCAGACTCGGACGGTGGGGGCTCCGAGGGGTCATCGAGCTCCCACCGCGAGTGCAGCGTCCTGTTCCGACGCAGTCTCGATGGCCGCCCTCGACGCCGTCCAGGCTTCCCACGCGCTGCCGACGATGTCGTCGAGGTCGTGCTGCGCCGTCCAGCCGAGATCCGCGTAGATTCGGCCGGCGTCGGCAACTACTCGGGCCGGGTCGCCGGGACGGGGATCGTCGATCCGCCAGTCGAACGGCACACCGCTCGCCTCGCGTGCCGCGCGCATCACGTCGAGCACGCTGGCACCACACCCACAGCCCACGTTGTAGACGGTTCCCATGGCCTCGGCGTCCATGGCGTCGACGACGGTGGCGTGCGCGTCGGCGAGATCGGTGACGTGGATGTAGTCGCGGATACAGGTGCCGTCTGGTGTGTCGTAGGTGTCGCCGAACACCGCGGGCGCCTCGCCACGGTCGATCGCCTGGAACACGCGGGGAACGAGGTTGTGGACGCCTCGGTCCGCAAGTTCTTTCCCTCCGGCGCCGGCCACGTTGAAGTAGCGGAGCGCGGCCCAGCTCAGCCCATCGGCGGCAGCGATATCACGAAGCAACCACTCGCACATGAGTTTACTTCTCCCGTAGGGTGATTGAGGAAGGGTCACGGCTTCTTCGGTGACGGTCGCGTCGCCCACGGTGCCGTAGACCGCGGCGCTGGACGAGAACACGATCCTCCGTACGTCCATCCGGACCATCGCCGCAAGGACACTCTGCATGCCGTACACGTTCTGCCGGTAGTAGTAGGAGGGACGGGTGATGGACTCGTCCACGGCTTTCCGGCCGGCGAGGTGCACCACCTGATCGACGTCGTACATGTCGATCACGTCCATCAGGAAATCCGTGTCGAGGACGCTCCCCACTTCGACGGGCACACCGGCGGGAAGCAGTTCCGGATGTCCGGCCGACAGGTCGTCCACCACCACCACTTCGCGGCCGCCCGATCGCAGTGCGCGCACGACATGGGTGCCGATGTATCCCGCGCCTCCGGTCACCAACAACATGGCTACCACCCTTCATACCAGGAGAGTTGCACGTACTCGAAAACTTGTACTGCTCGGTTCGATTCGGGCGGGTCAGGATGTTCGGTTGCCATGGAGGACAGCTCCGAAGGTCCTGCACAGGATCGACAGATCCATCACGAACGACCGGTTCTCGACATATCGGAGATCGGCCCGGTCCGCTTCCTCCGACGAGGGATTGCAGGCTCCGCCGATCCGCCACAATCCGGTGAAACCCGGTTTGACGACCAGTCGGTGTGCCCCGCTTCGGCCGCCGTACCAGGACCGGCACTCGAGTGGCACCCGAGGTCCGACGAGCGCCAAGGTGCCTCCCACCACGTTGAACAGTTCGGGTAGTTCGTCGATGGAGTGCCTGCGAAGGAACCTGCCGACCCTGCCCGTCCGGAGATCGTCTCGAAACGCATACACGGCGAATGCGCGACCGTCCCGCCCCACCCGGTCCCGCTCGAGGAGCACAGGGCCCGAACCGTCGAATCGGATGGTCGCAGCAACGAGTGCGAGCACGGGCGCAAGGACGATGAGAAGCAGCAATGCGAACACCCGGTCGGCGACGTTCTTCGCGACCCATGTCGGGCCACTGTACCGAGGCGCACTCACCTGCAGCAGAGGAAGACCGGCAAGGGGCGAGATGTGCAGGCGTGGACCGACGACGTCGATGAGGATCGGGGCGATGATGAGATCCACCCCGACACTCTCGAGGTCGCGGTCGAGCGTCCGCATTCGCGCACACGAACACCTGTCGGACGGGAGCAGTGCGACCGCGTCGAACTTGTGGATCTCGGCGATCCTGAGGATGTCGGCGTCGGTTCCCAGTACCGGAACGTCGTCTATCGCCACCGGCGGTGCGGGTGGAGCGTCTCCCTCCGCGTCGACAGCAAGGCAGACGCCCTCCACCTTCCAACCGGATTTCTCCGGTCCGTTCGTGCGACCGACGAGTTCATGGACCTCTTCCGCATTCCCGACGACGAGGACGGAGCGCAGCCATCTTCCTCGACTCCGGAGACGCAACACTATGATCCGCATCATCTTTCGAGTTGCGAGCGTCAGCACCAGCGCAAGCGGAAGCGCACCGAAAATGTACATCCCGGCCTGAGCCGCACCCAGCATGTATGCAAGGATCGCCGATGCTGCAATCGCATAGAGATAGGCACGGACGATTCTGCGGTACTCTTCCGAGCCCGATCCCAGAATTCTTCTGTCCCAGCATTTCTGAAACGCAACCGACAGCACCGTGACGACGGTGCAGATCGCGAGCACGGCGACCCCCTGCCCATCGGTGAGTGCGTCGTTCGGGTGGTATCCGACGGCGACGATGAGGATTGCCAGGGCGAGGCAGAGCAGGTCGCAGGACAGCACCGAGACTTCGTAGCGACGCTCCCATCGCGCGGGACGCACGATGCCGTCGGGCACGACGATTCCGGGCGCCGCGAACGCACGAACCGGAGCAGTCGAGTTTCGTACTGGGGCAGCGACTGCGGCATACCCGCCGATACGCTTGTACATCAAGGTCACCCCTGTTCGGAGCCGTCGGACCCCCGACACTCAAACCGTACCTTGAGACTGTTTTATTCGCAATAACAAACCGTAAGTCCGACTCAGCGTGCAACATCCCCGAGAAAAGTCCTGTGGGAAATGGCCCCATCGACGTTCCACGGCAACGCGAGCGCACCAACCTCCAGCAATCGCTCGATCTCCTCCGGCCCCTTCGGCTTGCTCATCACAAAACCTTGCGCACGAACACAACCCACGTCGAGAAGGTAGCTCACCGCCCCCACGGATTCGACACCCTCGGCCACCACATCGAGCCCGAAGGACGCGGCCAGCCCGACGATCGAATCGATGATGACCCTGTCGCCTTCGCTTCGATCGAGATTCTGCACGAACACCTTGTCGATCTTGAGGGTGTCGACAGGAAGGGACTTGAGATGACCGAGAGAACTGTATCCGGTTCCGAAGTCGTCGATTGCGATCCGCACTCCCAGCCGCTCGAGTTTCGAGAGCGTGGACCGCGTACGTCGCAGGTCACCGACAACCACATTCTCGGTGATCTCGAGGCACAATTCCGAGCCGAGGAGACCGTACTGCTCGAGAACCTGCTTCACATAGATGTCGAAATCCATGGAAACCAACTGAACCGGCGACACATTGACGCTCATGATCAGGTCGAGTTCTCGGAAATCACGCTTCCACTGTCCCAGCTGTGCGCATGCAGTATCGATCACCCAGGCACCGAGTTCACCTGCCAGGTTGGTGGATTCGGCGACCTCGATGAACTCCAGCGGTTGCAGTTTTCCCAGCACCGGGTGGTTCCATCGCACCAGCGCTTCGAGCCCCAGTATCCTGCCGGTGCGCAGATCGACCTCGGGTTGGTATTCGAGCATCAGGTGGTCGTCGTCGATCGACGTGCGCAGGTTCATCTCGATGATCGTTCGTCGCTCGCCCATATCGTTCATGTCTTCGGTGAACACACCGACACTGTTGCCGCCCTGCGCCTTCGCAGACATCATTGCCTGGTCGGCCCGGCTGAGCAGAGTGACCGCCAAGACCTCGCCGGGTACTCCGAGCGCGACCCCCACACTCACACCGCGCCCGACCGTCTGGCCATCCAGAGCGACGGACTCTCCGACATGTTGCAGCATCGCTTCTGCCCGACCGGTCACCTCGTCCAGTGTCGCGGGACCGTCGAGCACCACCACGAATTCATCGCCGCCCAGCCGCGCGACCATGTCGTCACGTCCGTTTCCGTCCGACAAACGTTGAGCGATCCGGCACAGGTAGGTGTCGGCTGCGCGATGGCCGAGAAAATCATTCAGCGCCTTCAACCGATCGAGATCGAGGAACAGCACTCCGACAGGACCGGGCTTACCTGCGCACAATCGGTCGTCGAGATACTCGAACAGAGCGCGCCTGCTCGCAAGTCCCGTCAACGCATCATGATAGGCCGCGTACCTCAGATCCTCCTCCGCACGAATCCGTGCCTGCACCTGGGTCAGCAATGCGGCGATCAATTTCAGCGTGGTGACCTCGTTGTCGTTCCAGGCCCGATCGCCTTCTTTGATCAGCCCCAATGCGCCGGTCGTGATCGGTCCGGAAACGAGGGGCACGGCCGCCACCGACACATTAGGCATCCCCGACCCCTCGAAGACCCGGTGCTCGTACCCCTCCCAGTCGGGGTCGGAGGCCGCCTGCGTGCGCGGGCGACTCAGCAACGGCTCCTTCATCGTGGCGGAAGCCGCGAAGATCAGGTCCGCATTGTGGAAGTAGATCACCCCGAGCGGGTCGGGATCCGGGATCACCGGCCTCTGCGGCCATTCGGCGACCAGACGCGTGGCACCGGCGTCATGGTCGTTGTACCGGAGGAACGCGGTGTCGACTCCGAAGTGTTCGACAAGCTCGCGGAGCACTTCCCGCGCCGCGACCACCTGAGTGGCGGCATCGGCAGGCATCAGGTGCGCGGCGATGCGGGTGACCAGCGCATCCAGCGTATGTTCCGTACCGGGCATCGCTGTCCTCCTTCAGCTCTGTCCACTCCGGTGCCTGTACCGGACTCGATCCGCACGGCGGCGGCTGCGTTCTGCGGCGTGCCGAGTTCTCCCGACCCGCAGGACGAGCGCAATTCGGTCGTCGTCCGCCACTCCCAGCGACACGCTGAGCTTTTCGCGCAACGCATCGAGGGCACTGGCGTGCCTGCGCGACAGCCGCTCCAGGTCGGCGAACGTGTCGGCGTACAGGAAGACCGGTGAGACCGGCTGGACCGCAAGCCCGAGGGCATGCGCACGCACCCACACGCTTTCGACCACGGTGCCTGCACGGATGTAGTCGCGTGCAGCGCCTCCTTCGGTCACGATCGTCACCAGGGCGGCGCTTCCTCGTACCCGGTCTCTGGTGATGCGTCCGAGTCCGCCGCCGAGCCCCCAGTGGTCGAGTTGGTCGAGGACGTCGTCGCGCAGGACGACGTCGAGCATGGCGCTCTCCGCTGCATCGAGCCCGAGTGAGGTCACCTCGATACCGCTGTCGGCATTCTCGCTTCCGGGCCGACGCAACTCCCCCAGCATGTCTCGTCTGAGTTCTCCGGTCAGGTAACGGATCCGATCCGACTCGGCCAGAATCTCGGCGCTCTCGTCGAGCGCTGCCGGATCGGTCACGACTTGGATCCGACCGCCTTCCAAGGCCGCCGCTGCATGCAACGCCGCGATCTCCCCGCCCGTGAGATCGCAGTCATCGCTGGGATGCCGGTTCGTCTCTCGCGCAAGCATCGGGCCGTACAGCTCCGAGAGGTACGGATCGGCACCGTCGCCGAATTCCAGCATCGCGACGGGGCGAGTCGAATCGATTCTGTCGGCGGTAGGCAGTCTCACCGTACCGAGGATTCCGTGAGCCGCTGCGGCTACTTTCGCGTTGAACAGAGCTGCCCCGACCGCGATGCAGCTCCCTCGATGATGCAAGTCCATCAGTACCGCAGCAGGCTCCGGAGCGATCGAGAAGACGAGCCGTCGCTGCTCGACGGTGATCGACCAGGGCTGGCTGTTACCCCCGGACGGCGCCCGAACCGCCGCGTGCAGCAGCGCGTCGACCGGCCCCGTCGGCACCGGCTGATCGGTCGGTTGCGCCGATGGTTCGGCCGCTTCCGCATCCGGTGGTTCCAGCTGCCCGAGAGATTCCTCGAGGTCGATCCGCCCGCGCCCGGAATCCACGTTGTACCCGAGCGCAATTCGTCGGATCACTTCGGTGACCGTCGCGCCACCGAGTGCCACGTCGCTTGCGAGTTGCGGCCACGCTTCGAGCGTTTCGTCGATTTCCAGCATGGATGCGGCCAATCGCGTCGACAGTTCGCCGGCACCGAGGATTCGCAGTACGTGCGGCACCTTGTCTCGGCTGGACAACCCCGTAAGTGCCTCGACATCGATGTCACCGAGCAACCCGTGGAACGGTCGGCGCTCCGGCACGAGGTCGAACCGCTCGACATCGACCAGACCCCGGTCGCTGGTATGCATCACGACAGGCATCCGCCTTCGCGCTGCCTCCACCCTCAACAGCACCTTCACATCCAGCGAATCGCATTCGTCCACCAAGACGTCGAGACCGTCGAGGAAGTCGCCCACGGTATGGGGCGCGACGCCGTCCGGCCACACCCCGATGTGCAGGTACGGATCCACCTCTGCGATACGACGCGCGGCGACCACCGCCTTGTTGAGTCCCAGATCGAGCAAAGTGGCAGGCACCCGGTTCAGGTTGGACAACTCCACACCGTCGAAATCGGCCAGCCGGATCTCACCGCAGACACCCTCGAGGGCGAGCGTGTGGGCCACGGCATGCCCGACACTGAGACCGACGACACCGACGGTCACGGCCTGCAGCCGCTCCTGTTCGGCAGTGGTGATCTTGTTTCGGTTGCGATCGAGACGCAGCCGCCGGAACGACACCGGTCCGAGTACCCGGACCGCGGTACGCCGCCACGGGTAGTACGCCCACCGTGGCGCCTCCTCAGGAACGGCGAGGCCACCGAGACGACGCAGTCCGTCACGCTGCTGCGTCAACCGATCGACCAGCGCGACCCCCAGCTCGTCGCGCAGTCGCTCGAGTTCGACCGTATGGTCCGAATGTTCCTCGGACAAGAGCACCGCCGTGTGCATCTCGTCCTCGCCGCGCTCTGCGTCTGCGATCCTCCCGCCGGGAATGGGGCCCGCGCTCATCCGACATCCGATGTCAGGAGCTTCTCGAGCTCGCGAGTCCGCTCGCATGATCTGCCCTCCAGGACGTCCCAGAGGAGCAGACGTGTCCGGTACCGCGAATCCGGATACGGACACGGCGGGACGCTCTCGACGATACGAGCACCGGACTGCGTCCACATCTCCAAGGCGTTGTCGGCTGCAGTGCCCACGAGATATCTGGCACCGAGGAGCTCCATGCAATAGGTCGTGGTTCGCGCGACCGAGGTGCTCAGTTGTCGTCGTCTCGGAACCCCGGCTGCTACCCACCCCATCTTGGATTCGACCAGCCCGTGGGTGAGACATTCGCCGAGCACCCGGCGGAGCACGGCCCGGTGCACCGGATCGGTCCACTCGACCATCGGATGCGCGTCGTCGACACTTCGATACGGCCCCAACGCCCGAGACCCTCCCACCACCGCGCCCTCCGCGTCGAGGGCGGCGAAGAAATACGTCGTCGAGATTCCGTCGATGATCTTGTCGTATTCCACAGCCGTTTCGACACCGTACTTCCGGTACGCGGTGAGCGCGCCGGCAACGAACTCCGTCCACAGAGCCGGTTCCGCAGCCGGGGACGCTGCGACGAAACGGTATCCCGAATTCTCGTCATGGAATTCGAGTGTTCGCCCCACGAACAGCGGAGACAGCTCTTCGGCTCTGCGGTCCACATCGGCCTCCGTTCGGCGGCCGTGCTTCGCATCGGACAACCACACATCGGACGCCCGCACGTCGACGACCTCGACGAACCGCCGTTCGCGCTCGCCCACGACCGGTGGCATGGTTACACCGATATGGTCACCCATTCCGGCACCACTCGTCACCGTTACCGGAATTCCGAGGCAGAATAATCATCTCAGGGACACATACAATTCGGCTTCACCGCGCTCCGGAAGAACGAGAATCTCCTCCGTGAATGCTCGCGTGATCTCGCCCCTCTTGTCGGCAGCCTCGACCTGATCCCACAGATCCTCGCATCGATCGGATGATCCACCCTCGGGCACGAACCGCGCTGCGTAGTTCTCGGAGACTCTGACCAGCGAGTCTCCGATCGTCAACTCGTCGATGTTGTCGCAGCGATATCCTGCGACGGCGGACCATCCCGCTTCGAGGTGCCTGACGTAGACCACCGTGATGTCCCGGACACCGCGTTCGCAGAGCCGCTCCAGGGTGAAGTTCATCAGGTCTGCGGCAGGGCCGAGGACCCCGGGCGCGGCACCCGGCACCACGAGCCCTCCCACCTGATACGGACCGACTTTGACAATGGTGAATGTCATTGCGGTTCCCCGTACTTCGCAGGCCGAACGGCCACGTACAGGTCGACCCCGAAGGCATGCGGATAATATTCGAAGTCCCCGGTGAAGGTCCGCTCGATCTCGCCGCGACGCTCCGCTTCCCAGACCTCCTCCCACAATCGGGGGAAAATCTCGGTGAAATCGTCGCCCGTTACCGAGAACTTGGCGTACGTACCCGCAGGCAGACGAGAGACCATGTATCCGGTGGGCACATCGTCGAGCGACTCGCAGCAGTACCCGACCGTCTGAATGTAATAGGAACCGACCTCCTCGGCGTGATCGGTGTAGGTCGACGCGAGCGGACCCGTGGTCTCTCCGTTCAGGACCGCGAACCACGCTTTCTCCAGATGCGGGTCGCGCACCTTGCCGAGCGCCCGGCGTGGACTCCTCACGGGCAGGCCTGCGACAAGGGTTTCTTTACGATCGATCAATCGGAACGGCATCGGGTGTACCTCCATGCAGCACGAACTTCCCCTACGCGCGCTGCCCGACCCTTCGCACGCAATACCGGGACGATTCGAGATTAGGTCCAAAAGCGCCCGGTTTCAAACGTTCCTGGAAATCAACCTGAAGTATGTTTCCAGTCGGCTATTGAGTTTATGAGTTTTTTACTATCAGATGCGGACGAGAGTGCGGGATCTAGCCCGCAGTGCCACCCCACGAGTCCGCCGCCGTGAACCATCTGACCTCGTAAGCCGACCACTCGAACTGCCTGCCGTCGACGGAAGCACTCGTCGTCGTGTCCCTGGTATTGACGATCACGCGAGCGAGGTCGGTCTCGAGCGCGAGCAATCCGTCCGCCGACCGCACCGTCCGCCGATCGACGGTTGGGGGAAACCACCGCGCGAAAACTTGGAGAACATCGAGGAACGGTAACGGCCGGCCCCCGTCGGCGTCCCAGGTATCCGTCCAGAGACACTCTGCACATGCCGCGTCCTGCGGTCGTGGGTTCCAGTACAAGACCGTATCTGCTCCACTACCGGCGAGCTCGATCATCGCGGCGACACGCAATGCCATCCGATGCTCCGGCGACCAGCCCGGACCCGGTGGCTCGACGTACCACTCGGCCCACCAGATGGGCAGACCGACCTGCCAGTGGAGCCATTCGTTGACCGCCGCGAACTTCTGCACTGCTGTGAACTCGTCCGGAGCGCCCTGAGCCGTTGTCGCATGGGCATCGACAGCAACGAAGTCGGCCCCCTTCCGATGCATGTTCCAGAAGACGAATGCATCCAGGTACCGTTGATCCACTGCTCCCCACGGACCCTCCAGCTGTGGCGAGGTGCCCAGTGAACCCACCGGCTTACTCGCGAATTCGAGGTAGGGCCCACCGACCTGATTCGCCTGATCCACCGCTTTCACCGCGTCGTACACCATGTTGTACAAGGTCGTGTATCCCTGCGCGTCCCAGCGATCGGTGTCGTCGTCGAAGAATCCTTTGAACTCGTTCCAGACGAGAAAGTGCCGGACATTCGGATAACGCCGTGCCACTTCGGCACTCAGTTCCGCGAAATCAGCGTAGTGTTCCGGACGCGGAGCGACCTCCAGTCGGTCCCAATCGGTCTCTCCGGGCTCTCCTCCCTTCATCCAGTCCGGTGCGCAGCACAGCACGATCACCGGCGTACCGCCACTGCGAAAGATGAAGTCCATTCGACGATCGAGACTTTCGAAATCGTAACGGCCCGGCGATGGCTCCGGGTTGTCCACTCCCCACCCCATGATGGCCTGTGCCTGCACCATCGGCACCGATCCGACTGCCCTCTCGGCAGCCGCAACTGCCAGAGGTCTGCCGGTGTCGGCACTGAATTGCGTATGGGTGAAACCCCATCCGGCAGTACTGATACTCCCGGCTCCTCCCGAAGGAGGAAGACCAGGGGAGCTCAGATGCACGGCGGCAAGCAATGCGGCCACCGCTACCATGACCGGCAATCCGACCGTGCCCCACCGCCGGATCGTGCTTCGTACGACCGGCCATATCCCGAGGTGGGGCGTCATGGCTCCACCCCCTCGGTGTCAGGCATGTGTCGTCCCCTGCTCGGACGTTGCCGAGCCGCCCTGCGGAATACGCGCTCGGAGCCCGAGGAGGAGCACGATATCGGCCGCAATGAGCAGAACGAACAAGGCCGCGATCGCAAGGACGAATATCACCACTGCGTTTGTCGCCATCTCGATCATGCTGCATCGCTCCCTTTCATTTCCGGATTCTTCAGGGTCGGATTCTTCGATGTCGGATTGGCGACCCCGACTACCAAGGCACGCATACGAGTTCGCTGTAGAGGTCGTCGACCTGCCCTGGATCGAGCGTTGCACTGCGGTACATCTTGGGCCAGTTGTCCAGCTCGAATGCCAGCGGTGGACGGCGCCCGATCACCCGCAACTCGGCAAGTGTCGCCATAAGCCCGTGCCGCACCAGCAGGTGGCGTGTCAGCGGCATCCAGGCACGATGAAACAGATCCGGATTGCTCACATGCAGCGCGACGGCGAAAACGGGTACACCCTTGTACCGGCATTTGCGGTACATGACGTAGCAGGACTGCTGTCCCTGGACCACCACGAGATGACACGCAGCCAGCGCGCGCACATGGTCGCGGTAGATGTCGAGCTCTGCACCGGTGAGTGTGCGCGCGATGACCCTCGGGTCGGAACTGACCCTCGTTCGCGGGGAAACAGTCGGCCACGGGAGATTGGGGATGAGCGCCGCAGACGTATCGAGGAATCGGAACTTCCTCCAGGACAGAATCTCCCGCGGTCCGTCGTCGGGCGAGAGCACGGTGAAGTGATATCCGTCCTGCGCCAGCAAGGCGTCGAGCAAAGACATACTGCGCGCCCGATACTCGGACAACACGCACCACGATCCCATGTTGCAGAACCGCTCCACTTGCCCCGCGACCCGGCGCTGGGAGTAGAGAGCCAGCAATGTGCCGACCACATTCGGCCCGTCGCGCAACATGAATCCGTGATTCGGAGCGTCCACCTTCCACGGCACCGTCGAGCATGCCGACTCCCACGGAACACGGTCGTTGTGATTGACGCTCAGGAAGTCCGCGACCTCCCCGAGGTCGGCGTCGGTGATCGGGGCAAGCTCGACGGTCATGGCGCAGAGACCGTTCCGGAGGCATCACACGGGACGGTGCACGAGTTCCGCCACCACGTCTGCCCGGAGGGCGGGAGTGTGTCGATCGGGTCGTAATACGGATAGACCCGGTTCAACGCATCGACGTCCACGCCGTCCAAACCAGTGCGATAGTTCTTGCTCCAGTGCGAGATACCGCGGATCCGGTCGTAGTAGACAACCTGGTGAACCCAGCGCTTGCCGACGAACGGGACGTCGCACACAATCCGCGGGGTCGCGAATCCGGGTAGGTAACCCATGATCTCCTGCTGCAGTTGCTGCGCCTCCCACAGCGCGACCCGCCAGTGCTCGGCGTGGGGAATCATGTCGCACATGTAGAAGTAGTACGGCAGGATGTTCGCTTCACCCTGCAGTGCGAAACACAAATCGAGCAGGTCGGTGGTGGTGGCGTTCACCCCGCGCAGCAACACCCCTTGGTTCCGCACATCCCGCAGACCTGCGTCGAGCAGTGCCCGCGTGGCCTCCGCAACCAGCGGAGTCACCGACTGCACATGGTTGATGTGGGTATGCAAAGCCAGATTGACGCCTCGATCCGCGGCGGTGCGCGCCACGCGGGCAACCCCGTCGACCACCTTGTCCTGCAGCCAGTGCTGCGGCAACCCCGCCAGGGCCTTCGACGCCAAGCGGATATCGCGAACGGTGTCGATCTCGAGCAACTCCGCGACGAAGGCTTCCAGCCGCGGCCAGGGAAGGTTCGCCACGTCGCCACCGGAGACCACCACGTCGCGCACGGATGGCGTGGCGCGCAGGTACTCCAGCATTCGTTCCTGCCGGTCGACCGGCCGCAGCTCCAACTTCGCCTTGCCGATCGTCGGTGTCGAATTGCCGACGAGATCCATCCGTGTGCAGTGTCCGCAATATTGCGGACAGGTCGACAACAGCTCGGCAAGAACCTTGGTGGGGTACCGGTGGGTCAGCCCCTCCGTCGCCCACATTTCGCTCTCGTGCAGAGAATCCCGCTCGGCGTACGGATGCGAGACCCACTGCGGATCGCGATCGCTGAGCACGGGCAACATGTAGCGGCGGATCGGATCCGCATAGAATGCCTCGGTGAAGCCGCGGCGTGTCGCGCCCGACGGCGTCATGGTGTTCAGCATCTGCGGCGGCAGAAGCATCGACATCGTCGCACGTTCCTGCTGATCGGCAGCCAGATCGGCATAGAAATTCTCGTCCAGCAGATCACCCATCACCGCGCGCAATTGCGCGATGTTCTTCACGGAGTGTGCGCGCTGCCATTGTGCATCACGCCACTCGGCTTCGGTGACGGCCGTCCATCCCGGATATCGTCGCCAGTCCGGCTCGATCAATTGCCTGCGCACATACGTGTACGGCTGATCGGTGGCGTAGGCGAACCCGGTCTTCTCGCGTTCGATGTATGTGGTCATCGTGATGCAACCTTCCGAGAGTCGGTCTGCGAAATTCCGGCCGCGATCATTTCGGTGGCGACGCGACGACCGGACCTGATCGCGCCCTCCATGAGCCCGAAGAACTCCAGGCTCGTTTCGGTTCCGGCCCAGTGCACCCGGCCGTGGGGTTCGATCAAGCTCGGTCCGAGCCGCAACCAATCGCCAGGGCCGAACAAGGCGGCATAACAGCCCTTGCTGTACGTCTCGGACAGCCAATCGGTCACCGTGCACTGCGACGGCGACGGCAGCTCAGGGAAGAGCCGACGGGTGTGGGCCAGCGCTGCCTCTCGCTGTTGCGACTCCGACATCGCGGAGAAGGCGGATGCCGCAGCACCCGTGACGAATCCGGTGAGAATGCCGACGGACCCATCCGGAGGCGAATCGTCGACAGTGGACAGCAACGGCCCCTGCGCACTCACCGACCACCCGGACAGTCCGCTTTCCCGCCAGATCGGCGAAGGGTAGCTCAGGTGCACCTTCACCGCGCATCCACGGCCGGTCGCGGTTGTCGCACGCGGCTCGGGCAGCCCTGGCCGGAACTCGATCTGCTGCGCCAACAGCGGCGGAATGGCGACCACGACGCGATCGGCCCGGTACGTGGTCGATACCCCCTCGCTGTCCGAACCACAGGCCACCACTACTCCGTCCCCGTCCTGCTCGATCGCGCGAACCGGACGATCCGACCGCACTCGGTCGCCGAGCCGGTCGGCGAGCGCCTCGCACAGCAGGTGCGAACCCCCATCGATTCGCCATTGCTGCGCACCGCCCTCGAACGCATTGAGGTAGCGGATGCCACCGCCGGACGACAGGTAGAAAGCCATGTGGAGCACGGAGATCGACGCGGGGTCCGCCGCCATCATCTCGCCGAGGAACAGCGGGAGAAAGGTCTGCGCATCCGGATGATCGATCACGTCGGCTGCCCATTGTGCAACCGAGATCCGGTCGAGGCGTTCGGCATCCGGACTCAGCCAGGGAGCGTCGGTGCGCACCGACGCCACGATCTCGTCGAGCCGGTCGAACAGATCACCGAGTGCGACGGCCCCCAGAGGGGGCACCCTGCCCGGCGTTGTCGTCCGCTGCCCCGCCATCAGAAAGGTGCTGTCCCCGGTCATCTCGGTGGAGGCCAGATCGAGTCCGTACTCGCGCAACTGCGCGAGAAGCTCGGTGTGCCGCACGCCCAGATAGGCAGCCCCTCCGTCCGCTGAGATACCCGAGGACACGGGGATACCGTGCATCCGGCCGCCGACACGATCGCGCGCCTCCAGGACAGTGACGTCCGCGCCCGCGTTCACCAGATCGACCGCAGCGGTCAACCCCGCGAGTCCCGCACCGACCACGACGACCCGCATGCGCGTCCCGTTCACGACGCGACCGCCGTCACTTTGGCGAACAACTGCTCCGCGGAGGGCCCATCGAGGAAGTCGTCGTACGGCAGTTCGATTCCGAAATCACGGGCAATGGCACTGAGCACCCGCGTTGCCAGAAGCGAATCACCACCGAGTTCGAAGAAGTCGGAACCGGCATCGACGTCGGGGGTCTCGAGGACCCGGCGGAAGATCTGGACAATATGGTCAGAGTTCATCGTTCTGCTCCTTCGAGGTCACCGTTCAGTGCGGCACGCTGTGTCGCCGATCGATCGATTTTTCCGCTGGCGGTGTACTCCAGTCCTGCAACGAAATACACCCGGGCAGGGACGAATTGGCTGGGTAGCCGCTCACGCAGGAAGCGCTTCAGCTCGAGCGGCGTCGGGAGCATTCCTGCGGCCGGGACCACATACGCCGTCAGCGACATTCGTCCCAGTAGCAGTTCCCCGACCACCACTGCACCCGCGACGGCGGGATGCGTATTCAACTGCGCCTCGACTTCCGCCGGATGCACCCGAACGCCGAGCACCTTCAGCTGGTCGTCAGCGCGGCCCCGTGAGAACACCGGCCCCGTCCCGCTGCGAGTGGCGAGATCACCTGTGCGAAACCAGCGGGCCGGTCCCGTTCCGTGGTCGGCGACGGGAAACCCGGACGCCGTGTGCTCCGGCATGCCCAGATACCCGGTTGCCAACGATGGGCCGGATATCAGGAGTTCACCGTCGTCGGTGATGTGATCGCGCACGTGGGGCAGCGGGCGCCCGAGCGGTGCGTCGGAGACGAGTGCCATGACCTCGGGTTCGGTGCCCGGTCCGCTCAGTCTCACGGCGTGGGTCACCATCGTCGTCTCGGTGCACCCGTAGGTGTTGAGCAACACGACGTTCCCGACGGGGAGTTCTCGCCACTGCCGCAACCGGGTCGGATCGACCCGTTCGCCCCCGATCACCACCAGCCTGAGACTGTCCGGCAGGCCGATCTGCTCTTCGTGCAGGTAGAGCACGAGTTCGTGCCAGTACGCCGTCGGCAGGTCGATCATGGTGATCTCCTGCTCGGTCAGCATGCGCACGAAGGGCCGGAACGATCCGATGCGGGCCGCATCATCGAACACCACTGTTGCGCCGGTGATCAATGCGGGCACCATCTCTTCGAGACACGTGTCCCAGCCGAGAGAGGCGAACTGGAGAACACGGTCGTCGGGTGTGAGTTCGAAGAGGTCGCGCAACGCGCGTGCCGTCACGGTCAGCGCACGCCGCGAGATCGCAACCGGCTTGGGAGTTCCTGTGGAACCCGAGGTACACAGCACATATGCCGGATCGTCCGGGAACCACATACGGCTCGACGGGTCGCCGTCCACCACTGCCGGGTTGTCGGGCACCTCGATCCGATGGTTGTCCGATTCGCCGCCATCGAGATCGGTGATGACCACCCGATCGACTCCGAGGGCCGCGGCGAGAGAATGCTTGCGGGCACCGGGAAGCGCCGAGTCGATCGGACAGTAGGTGACGCCGGCCTGCAGGATTCCGAGCAGATGTTCCACCACGGCGGGTGTGTGCGACACGACCGCGCCGATCCGGCCCGATCCCCCGCCCGCGTCCGGCCGGGTCGAGCGGTACCTCGATGCCGTGGAACGGACCCTTTCGGCGAGGTCCCCATAGGTGATGACGGACCCGTTGTACACGAGAGCCGCGTGGCCGGGCAGGTCGTGCGCCGCGGCGACGAAATCCGTCACCACGTCACCGGTGTGATCGATGGCGACCGGAGCGATATCGGGTCCGGAAAGAGTGTTGTGAGACATGAATTCCTCGCTGTCGAGAGATTTCGGTTGCGGTGCGATTCGCTCCTTCTTCGTCATGACGTCAACATCGCGAAGCGCTCGAGAACGACGAGCACGAATCCGATGAGCAGTGGTATCGCAGCGAAGGTGAGTGGGCGCAGACGTTTGTATCGGTCGGGCGTGAGCCGCAGGCGCCATGCCTCACGCACACCCAGGGTGCCCACGAGCAGGATCAGAAAAGCCACGCCGACACCGGTCCACGGCGTGAGCCACACCTGTACTCCGGTGGACATCAGCGCCTTGTGTTCGGCTTCGGCATCCGGAGGCCAGTCGAGGGAATAGACCGTGGCGTCCTGGTTCTCCACGACCGTTCTCAGTCCGGGCGCATCGGCCAGCGAGGCGCGGAACTCGTCGCCCCAGCCCAGCGGGTATCCCTGGCCGAGCTCGACGAACGCTTCCTGACTTCGCGTGGTGATCAGGTAGGTGTCCGGCCCCTTTTCGCGGAGCGCCTGCAGCACGCCTGTCACATCCGACGGATCGAGGGGGGCCATCGTGTTCGACCAGTGGACGCGTTCCACGTCGCGGTAGCCGAGCGGCATGAATGGCGTGGAGTTGAGCTCGGGGACCGCGGTGACGTAGAGGAACCGCACGTCGTCGGTGGTCTGGTCGTACACCGATCCCACTGCACTCACCGCACCACTGTCGATCCGCTCGAACGGCTCGTTGCCGTATCGGGTGACGAAGAAGGACAACAGCATCACCAGCCCGAGCACGCATGCAGCGCAGCGCGCCAGAAGAGAGGGCCGCGACACCGGGCGGGGAAACAGGGCGAGCGCGACGAGCACCGAGGCCGGGGCGAGTGCGAACAAGTAGACACGCAGCGCCATCTCGCCGCCGTAGCTCTGCATGAAGGCCAAGCCGATCGGAGCGGTGATCAGGACGAGAAGTACACGGTCCTCGATTCCTCGCCGCCGGCGCCGGAGTAGCCCTACACCTGCGATCACGAAGACCAGTACCGTCGTGAGCATCCGGGCGCGCACCACCCATTGGTGCTCGGAGTTTCCGAGTTCTGCCCGATCGGAGATGTTCGCAGACACCGTCGATCCGACGTTCCCGACACCGCTCATCACCTCCCCGAAGTGACCTCCCCAGTACGCCTGGGTCATATAACTGACCCAGGCGACGACGATCACGACGAGCAGTACGGGAAGTCCCCGGAGTACGCATCGGCGCGCGACGACCAACCCGGCGGCGCTCAGGATCATGGCGAAGGGAGTCAGCTGGTGACAGACGGTCGCGGCAGCGAACAGACCCACCACGACGGCGAGGATCACCACTCGCTCCGACGGATCTGCCTTCCTCTGCGGCAGCTCCCCGCGCGATGCTTCACCCCAGACCCATCGCCACAGCCTGTTTCCCGGACGCAAGGGCCAGGGGGCATCCCCCGACGGTGAATGAGGTGTACGGAACCAGACGACGAGGAAGCCCACGAAGAGCAGGTAGAGCACCAGCGCGAAGCCCTGCGGCGAGAAGTAGTCCTGCCCGATCCAGTTGAGGAGACAGAAGAACATGGCCGCGAGCCATTTCGCCTGCCAGGACATCCGGAGTGGGCTCATCAGCAGCCCGAGTGCAACGAGATACAGCAGGTTGGTGCCCACCGAGGCCACGGACACCGCGGTGTGCAGCGCAGACAGGTCTCCCGAACCACCCCAGAACGCGGCCAGCGCAAAGAACCCGGGCCAGGACCATCGGGCATCGAGGTCCGGTGCGGTGGTTCCGGTTCGGGCGATGAACTCGACGAATCCGATGTGGACCCAGCTGATCGGGAACCGCGGCTCCGATTCGAGCAGCAGTGTGATGCCGTGCAGCATGAGCACGAGCAGGACGAGGTGGATGCCGAGTAGCCAGGTGCGGCGGCGGCTCAGCGACAACGTCCCGATGAAACCGAGCACGATCAGACCCGGCCCGAGCATGGTCGATATCGTCAGAACCGATATCAGCCCGAGCCCGGTCATGGCTTGCAGATCGACATTGCGCAGTCCAGCGAGGTACAACGCGACAGCCACGACGAGCGCAACGCAGAGAATCGCCACGGGCAGCCGTTGCCTGCGGACTTGCGGAGGCAACGGTGGCTGCGCGTCGGCGTCGGTGCACTGTGCAGCGAAATCGGCCGGATCGGACCGGCGCTTGTCCGCGTCGATCAGGGACATACGCTCTCCTCGTATGTCTCGATCGGGGGGTCGGGCTGCGGGCGCCGCCTCAGAAGCCTGCCGAGATCCGGAAGCACCGTCAGCATGGTGACGAGTTGACCGAGCAGCACCGCGACTCCCACTGCGGTGAGTCTCGGATCGCCGAACTGGGCGAATACCTGGTCGTATTGCTGCAGGAGCACCACCAACCCCAGTACTGCCGTCGCTCGCGATGATTGGACGATGATGATCCGCCTGCTTCGGGTGCGCGCCCGCAGCGTGCCGAGGTAGATGTCCACTACTGCGCTGGCCAGGCTGGCGAGGGCCAGCAGTTGGAGCAGTGGCACGGCGTCGAGGTAGCCGTCGCCGAGTAGTCCCATGGCGTATGGAGCCGCGAGGCCGACCGCGACGAAACCTGTGACGAGCAGCCCCAGGGTCCTGATGAGCGCGGCGCGGCAGTAGTCGGCCAGACGCGAAGGGGCACACACTCCTTCCACAGCAAGCGATACACCGGTGTTGATCGCCACGAGGTTCATCATGTTGGCGACGGACCAGGCCAGGAAGAAGTACGCGTAGGTATGCGGAGCAACCCGCAACGCCACCAGGACAGGGACGAGGAAGATTGTGCCGTACTGCAGTAGCCCTCCGAAGTAGTCGGCGGCGAAGAACCGGCCGACCTGTGCGGCTCGCACCGCGACATCGTGGGTCGACGTGCGCACGTGCCGCGGTAGTAGCTTGCCGAAGATCAACAGGTTCACCGGGAACACGACGATGAACATGGAGATGATCCAGGAGAAGAAGACTCCCGTGCGGGGCATCGACTCGGCGAGCAGTACGAGTAAGCCGAGCTTGGCGACCGCGAATGCCGCGTTCCACACGGGCACCCAGACGGCGACACGCAACCCGGTCAGGACACTGTCCTGCACCGTGATCACACTCGCAACCACCGCCGCGCAGATGAACCACAGTCGCATGTTCGGCTCGCGCAGGATGTCGTACGCCGGGCCGCCCAGCATGTCGAGCGCGAAGGTCAGGGCGACGGCCAGCGCGGCGACCACTCCGGAGGTGAGCAGGTATACGAACACGACGACCCGGACGGTGCGCTTGCCGGTCTTGGGTATGAAGCGGTTCAGCGTGCCCGCGAAATTGGCCGACACCAGCCCGGTCAACAACATCAACGCAGAGATCGCGGCTGATCCGCGACCGACATCCGAATCGTCGTAGTAGTGCGCGGCGAGAATCCAGTACCCCAGGCCGAGTGCGCCGGTGATTCCCGTGTTGAGGACGAGCGCATAGGTGTTCCGCAGGAAGAGCGAACCGCTGCCCCGCTCGCTGACCGGCCTTCCGGCCGCAACATGATCGTCGGTGGGGCCGCCACCGGGATGGATCGCGAGCACGCTCTCAGCCATGTCGCGCGACCCGTTTACCCACGCGACGGGCTCCGCGTACGGTCGCATACCCTGCGGTCAGCACGCGGTCTCGCAGGTAGAACTGCTTGTCGCCGCGCATGATCGACGCGAAGTCGTTGTCGTCGGTACTTCGGCGGATGGTCAGCCGCGGGATCATGAACGGGTCACCGGATGCAGTGGCGCGAATATTTCGCACGGCCGCCGCGCACCGGTAGCCGGCTGCTCTGGCGGCGACCCGCACCCGCGGGGTCGAGTAACCGAAGGGGTAGGCGAGCGAGTGGACGGGAGCGCCGACGCACTCCTCGAGCAGGATCCGTCCGATGCGAAGCTCCTCGCACAGTGCCGCATCCCCACACTGGTCGAGTTGAGCGTGGCTGTGGCTGTGCGCTCCGATTTCGACACCCTCGCTTGCAAGCTCCCTGACCTGCGCCCAGTTCAGCATCGGTCCCAGCGGATGTCCGGCTGCATTGGAGCCTGCGTCGTCGATCCAGCCGCTCGTGACGAACACCGTCGCCGGGAATTCGTGCCGCCGAAGGATCGGCCAGGCAACCCGCGCGAAGTCCGCGTAGCCGTCGTCGAATGTGAGCACCACCGTTTTCTCCGACACGGGCCCGTTCTTCGCCAGTGCATCGGCGAGGTGGGAGAAGGTCATCCCGGTGTAGCCGTTCTCTGCGAGAAAGGTGATCTGCCGGTCGAAGGCATCGGGATCGACGGAGAGACGACGGGTCGCGGCGGTGGGGGCTTCCGAAACCGAGTGGTACATGAGGACCGGAATCGACTCGTTCATGACGTCGCCGACATTGCAGGTCGTCTGCGGAGCGGCACGCCCCCGCGCGCGTAACCGGCTGCCGCAGAGAGAAGACCGACCGAGATCGCGTACGAACGCTCGATACCTGCTCGTTCTCCACGGAGCGCCTCCCCCAGCCCCCGCGCCACGCCTCGGGTCAGGGTGCGTGCGGTGTAGCTACGTTCCGCCGAGAGTCCATCTGCGACACCCACACTGCGCGTGACGGCCGCTTTGGACAGACCCTCGGCGAAGCAGCGGGAGCGGAAGTAGGAAAAAGTCTCTCGCGCAGCAGGTACGCGGTGCCAGATCACGGACTGCGGTTCGAAGACGAAGGTCCAGTCCGGTCGATGCTGGCGCACCCGGATGCAGAACTCCGTCTCCTCACACCCGAGGGGTCGGCTCTGCTCCGAAGTCCGGCCGATGTGACTCGGGAACCCCCCCGCGACCGAGAAGACATCGCGGCGGAATGACGCATTGCCGCCCAACAGGTTCCGCACCGGTCCCGGCTCTCGCCCGGTGAACGTGCATCCAAGGACCCAATCGAACTCTTCCGGAAACCATCGGGGCCGCCCGGATTCCCAGGAGGGAAGGGTGGTGCCTCCTACGCCGACGATGGTCTCGTCCACGTAGGCGTCGCGGAAATGCCTGAGCCAGTCGGGATGAGCCACTGCATCGTCGTCCAGGAAAGCCACCACATCACTGGTGGCCACCTCGACACCGGTGTCCTTGCCACCGGACAATCCACGTTGCTTCCGGTTCTCCACCACGGTCACGTCGGGTAGGGCCGCGCTGAAGAGTTCGTAGAGATCGGGATTGTGGTCGACGACGAGGACGATCTCCTGGGGCGGCGTCGTTTGATTCCGCACCGATTCGATCGCAGCGAGGGTGTCGTCCCAGCGCTCGAGCGTGTAGGCGCAGATCACCACATCCATGGTCATACTGCTCGGAGGTATTGCGGCGGTCATGGAACATCTTCCTTCGTATGTGGAAGCGAGTTGTGATCGTTCGGCACCAGCCACAGCACTGACGCGGTGAGGCCTACCGCGACCACACCTGCTGGGGGCGACCAGGCTTCGGCCGTCAACATCGTCTGTGCGATCAGAATGTTGATGACGAGAGAACCTGCGGCCCCGACGATCAGAGCGAGTAGGACGTTGATGCCCGGTAGCAGCCGGACGAGTGCGATCAGCGGGGCTGCGACGACGAACATCACCACTATCAGCCGATCCGGGAGCCCCGGAAGATGAGGACTGTTCACGGCGATCGCCACTCCTCCGAGCGCCGTCACTGCGGCGGCGACAAGGCGGTGCCCGAGTCGTGTGCCTCCTCGCGGCGCCCTGAGGGCCGTGAGAAGCCGGCCGGTGGTGTCACGACGCACGACGGACCTCCTCGCTCTCCGGGTGCAGGCCGACCGAAGCAGTGCAGCCGAGCTCGGATCCTGAATTCGCGGGTATCTCCCAGGTCTCACCGGTTCGGATGCAGAACGTGCCGGTGACCGACAGGGGGGCCCGGCCTGCGCGCACGAATGCCTCGACAGCGTCGTCGACGCAGACGCGGTCTTCGGTGGTGTCCGCGCGCCCGCTGTTCTCCTCGCGCGGATCGTAGACGTCAGCGAGCGCCAGGCAGATCGGCGCCAGCCCGTACATGCGGGCATACGCATTCAGATAGAGTTCACCGGCCAGTTTCGCTGCCTCGCACGGTGTGGTCGGAGCAGGAGACGAACTCCGTACCGGGGGAATCGGTCTCGCGTCGTCGTACCGGGGACTACCCGATGTCGCGTACACGACTCTGCGTACGCCGGCCCGCCGACCGGCTTCGCAGACATTGATCGTGCCGAGGACGTTGATGCGGGCATCGAACTGCGGATCGGCCACCGATACTGCGGGATCCACCTGTGCGGCGAGGTGGAATATCACTTCCGGATTCGCTCCGGCCACGATGCCTGCCAGCTCGGGACACTGAATATCGCGCTGCAGCAGAACGAATCGACCCGCTCCGAGTTTTCTTCGGAGCATGACACGTTCGAGATTCGCGGTGGTGCCGGAGCTGAGATCGTCGACTCCGACCACGTGGTGTCCTTCGGTGAGGAGTCGATCGACCAGAGCAGACCCGATGAACCCCGCGGCACCGGTGACCAGTGTCCGCACGGTTCATTCCTTCGCGAGCTCGGGGGCGCCGCCACGGGACAGGGCTTGGGCGACATAGCCGGACATCCCGGAGTTGTGTCCGCGGAGGACGGTGCGCAACACCCTGATCCCGTCACGGACAGCGTGGAGGTTCGATTTGCCCGACCGGCGGGGCATTTCCAAGCTCGGAACCTCGACCACGCGCAGACCGCCCTGCATCGCGTGCACCACCATTTCGGCCTCGATCTCGAATCCCGACGCGGAAAGCGACAGGAGCTCGAGGTAGCGGCGGTGGAATGCGCAGAAGCCGTAGCACAGGTCGGTGAGTTCGGCGTCGTAGAGAGTGTTGAAGACGGTGAGCAGGAAGCGGTTGCCGAGCCGGCGGAAGGGGGTGATGTCGAGCGAACCGCCACCCACGATGAACCGCGAGCCCTTGACGAAGTCGAATCCGTTGTTGAGGAAGTACAGGTAGTGGCGGATCTCCTGGGGTGCCATGCTTCCGTCTGCATCCATCATCACGATGATGTCGCCGGTTGCCGCAAGGAATCCCGTCCTGAGCGCGCTGCCCTTGCCGGTGCCTTCCTGAGGCACAACCTTGATGTCCGACCGGCAGCTACTGGCGGTGATGAGGGTCGAGTCGGTCGAGTTCCCGTCGACCAGGATGATCTCGCCGATGTCGTCGGTGATCTGCTCGAGCACCCAGGCGATGTTCCGTCCTTCGTTTCTGACCGGGATGATCAGGCTGACGGTGGATCTCTGCGCGGGGGGAGCTGCGTCGACGCGATCGTGACGTGCAGTACCGGTGACGCCGTTGGACGATCGAGCGGGGCTTCCCGGCCGGAAATGTTCGGTTGGGTCGACCATCCGCGTCGATGACGCTTCGGTCACGAGCCCGTTGGGTGGGCGTACCTGGGTCATGCTGGACTCCGATCCGCTCTGGGCACGGCGCTCTCGGGCGCGTGTGGCAAATTCCGCTTGTCCGAACCCGACACTCGGAGACCGGAGATTGCCTTTCCCGGTGATTAACATGTCGTAGATACCATAGTAAGCTACAAAACAGTATTTGAGTTTGTTTTAAAGCGAGAAATAATCTTTACGTCTTCTGTGCTTAGAAGAACGCGGGATCGGCAGATCGAGCTCAGCGCCGCCAGTGGCGACGCCACGCCTCAGCATCGTGTGGTGGACCGGCCTGACCACCGCCGCCCGCTGCGGAGACCTCGGCCCCACGAATGTCCGCGACGAATTCCAGGACGATTGCGCGAAACACCGACTCCGTATCGCCGGAGTCGCGGACACGCACACACCTGAGACCATCCGGCACGAGATCGTCGGGCAACCCCGCCCGTCGCGCCCGCTCGAGCACCTTGTCGGCCAGTGCCAGCGCCGGTTGCGCCATCGCGATACCGTCGAGACACGACGGTCGCGCCTTCTCGGCCGCCTTCGCCGCCTCCCACGCCGCTTCCTGTTCGGCGACGTCGAGCGGACCGGTGTGCCCGTTGGTCAGGTGCGGGCTACGGGCAGCCAGCTTCGCGACGAGTGTCGCGGCCACGTCGTCGACGGTGAACTCCCCCGCGGCCTCCGCGATCCGCGAGTGGAACAGCACCTGCAGCAACAGGTCTCCGAGTTCTTCACGCAGAGAGTCGGGATCACCGGAATCGATGGCGTCGAGAACCTCGTAGGTCTCCTCGACCAGATACCGCCGCAGGCTCTCGTGCGTCTGAGTGACCTCCCACCCACCGAAGGACCAGAGCCTGTCCATCACCTCGGCGGCTCTGCCCAGAGCGTCCCCGGTGTCCGTCATCGCCGGCTCAGACCTGCGCCGCGGACTCGACTCGCACATCCACCGACCCCTGCGGCTTACCGTCCATCGCAAGCAGGAAATCGGCGATGAACTGGAGCAGTTCGACATCGCGCACGCGATCGGATGCGATCCCGCCGGTTCGCGGCAACGGCAGCTGCACGATGCCGCTCGTGGCACGGTACTGCGCCGTCGGGTAGAGGCGCTTGAGCCGCATCTGCTTCGAGTCGGGAAGCTCCATCGGCGAGATCTTCAATTGCGTGCCGGTGACCGCCAGTTCCTCGAGCCCGTACTCACGCGCGAGCAACCGCAGCTTCGCTACCGAGACGAGTCGGCGCACCTCCTCGGGTAGCGGACCGTAACGGTCGACCAGTTCGTCGATGACCGCACTGATGGCTGCGTCGTCCGTGGCAGCGGCGAGCTTCCGATACGCCTCGAGCCGCAGGCGGTCGGAGGTGACGTAGTCGGCGGGGATGTGCGCATCGACAGGAAGATCGACCCGCACCTCCTTCGGTGCCTCGTCCGTCGTGATCGGCGTGCCATCGGCGGCGGCGCGGAACGCCTCGACTGCCTCGCCGACGAGCCGAACATACAGATCGAAGCCGACACCCGCGACGTGGCCGGACTGCTCTGCACCCAGCACGTTTCCGGCGCCGCGGATCTCGAGGTCCTTCATCGCGACCGCCATACCGGCACCGAGATCGGAGTTCTGCGAGATCGTCGCGAGCCGGTCGTATGCCGTCTCGGTGAGCGGCTTCTCGGGCGGATAGAGGAAGTACGCGTAGCCGCGCTCGCGGGAACGCCCCACGCGCCCGCGCAACTGATGCAGTTGCGACAGGCCGAGCGCGTCGGCACGCTCGACGATGAGGGTGTTGGCGTTGGAGATGTCGAGACCGGTCTCGACGATCGTCGTACACACCAGCACGTCGAATTCGCGTTCCCAGAACCCCTGCACGGTCTTCTCGAGGGTGTCCTCGTTCATCTGCCCGTGCGCCACCACGACCCGCGCCTCGGGGACGAGCTCGCGAATCTTCTTGGCGGCCTTCTCGATCGAACTGACCCGGTTGTGGACGTAGAAAACCTGACCGTCGCGCAGCAGCTCGCGACGGATGGCCGCCGCCACCTGCTTGTCGGCGTACCCGCCCACGTACGTGAGAATCGGGTGCCGTTCCTCGGGCGGGGTGAGAATCGTCGACATCTCGCGGATCCCCGCCATGCTCATCTCGAGCGTGCGGGGAATCGGTGTCGCGGACATCGTGAGCACGTCGACGTGGGTGCGTAGCGCCTTGATGTGTTCCTTGTGTTCGACGCCGAACCGCTGCTCCTCGTCGACGATGACGAGGCCCAGATCCTTCCAGCGCACCCCGGTCTGCAGGAGACGGTGGGTACCGACGACGATATCGACCTCACCGTCGGCCATGCCCGCGAGAATTTCCTTGGAATCGCCGGGGTCGGTGAATCTGCTCAAGCCCTTGACCGTCACCGGGAACGCCGCCATCCGTTCGGTGAAAGTCTGGAGATGCTGCTGCGCGAGCAGTGTCGTGGGCACCAGCACCGCAACCTGTTTGCCGTCCTGCACTGCCTTGAATGCCGCGCGAACCGCGATCTCGGTCTTGCCGTATCCGACGTCGCCGATCACCACGCGGTCCATCGGCACCGGCTTCTCCATGTCGGTCTTGACCTCCGAGATGACCGTGAGCTGGTCCTGTGTCTCGGTGAAGGGGAAGGCGTCCTCCATCTCCTTCTGCCACGGAGTGTCGGGGCCGAACTGGTGACCGGGCGACGCCTGACGCGCCGCATACAGTCGGACCAGCTCGCCTGCGATCTCTCGAACCGCCTTGCGGGCCTTCCGTTTCGTGTTGGCCCAGTCGGAACCGCCCAGCTTGCTGATCGCGGGCAGTTCACCGCCGACGTAGCGGGAGAGCTGATCGAGTGATTCCATCGGGACGAACAAACGGTCGCCCGGCTGGCCACGCTTGCTCGCGGCGTACTCGATCACAAGGTATTCGCGGCGGGCGCCGCCGACAGTGCGTTCGACCATCTCGACGAAACGACCGATACCGTGCTGGTCGTGGACCACGTAGTCACCGGCGGTGAGCGCGAGCGGGTCGACCTGGTTGCGACGCTTGACCGGGGACTTGCGGCCTTCCACCGCGGTGACACGGTTGCCCGTGAGGTCCGCTTCGGTCACCAGCACGAGTCCCGGCACCTGATTGTCGCCGTTGCCTGCGAGGACGATCCCCTCGTGCAGCGCGCCCTTGATGACCCCGACCTGCCCGCGGACGGGTTCGGCTCCGGGTTCGAGCTTGGCCGCAGGGACCTCGTTCTCCTTCAGCCGCTCGAGAATACGCAGCCCGGTGCCGGTGCCTGCAACGACGATCGCGGCACGACCACCGGTGGTGACGTGCGCACGCAGATTGACGAACAGCATCGACAGCAGTTCCTCGGACCCGCGCACCTCGGGTGCCGATTGCACTTCGAGCACCGTTTCGGTGTCGGCTCCCGACGCGAGCGGCGACAGCGTCCACCACGGGGTGCCGTTCGCCTGCGCGGCCTCGCGGACCTGCCGCAGCGACCGGTACGACGACGCCGCGAGATCCATCGGCTTGCCGTCGACGCCCTTGAGGTTGCCCGCGTCCAGGGGTGCAGCACCGCCTATCGATGCGGCCGTCCACGACGCCTCCAGGAACTCCTGGCCGGTGCGCATCAGGTCGGTCGCGCGGGTCCGGACCTTCTCCGGATCGCACAGCAACACGTGCGTACCGGGGGGCAGTACGTCGGTGAGCAGCTGCAGTTCGCCGGTCTGCAGGACGGGCAGGAGCGCCTCCATGCCCTCGACAGGAATGCCACCTGCCATCTTGTCGAGCATCTCGACCAGCGAAGCGTCGGCGGGGTTGTCCTTCGCGAGCTGCGCCGCGCGTTCCTTGACGGTCTCGGTGAGCAGAAGTTCGCGGCAGGGGGTGGCGATGACCGTGGGCACCTCGACATCGGCGATCGATCGCTGATCGGCGACGGAGAACGGACGCAGCTCAGTGACCTCGTCGCCCCAGAATTCGACGCGGACAGGGTGGTCGGCCGTGGGCGGGAAGACATCGAGGATGCCGCCGCGGACAGCGAACTCACCGCGTTTTCCGACCATGTCGACGCGCGCATAGGCGAGTTCGACGAGCCGCTCGACGAGGGTGTCGAAGTCGTGCTCGGAGCCGACCCGCAGGGTCACGGGTTCGATTTCACCGAGGCCGGGCGCCATGGGCTGCACGAGAGAACGCACGGTCGCGACGATGACGCGCAGTTCGGAGCCGAGGTCGCGGTCGTCGGGTCGTGCCAGCCGGCGCAACACCTGCAGTCGCTTACCCACGGTGTCGGCGCTCGGCGACAGGCGCTCGTGCGGCAAGGTCTCCCACGACGGGAACTGCGCGACGGACTCACCGAGCATCTCCGCGAGTTCGGCGGTGAGATCATCGGCTTCGCGGCCTGTGGCAGTGACGACGAGCAGCGGGGCCTTCTCGGCAAGGGCTGCGGCGACGAACGGACGCACGGCAGGCGGCGCGACCAGTGCTTGCTCGGCGGATCCGGCGAGTTCGGAGACCTTCCGGAACTGATCGTCGGCGAGCGCGATCCGCGCCAATCCGGACAGAGGGGTGGCGGCCGGGGACACAGCGGACAAGGAAAGCGCTCCTGAGTGTGAGACGAAGACCGTGACAAGTCTATGCGGTGGGGCCGACATGTGTGGACGGCCAGGGCCCCGGCGCTACCGGAACCGCGCCTCGTCCGCATAGGCGGCGAGGAGCCCGGCGCAGCTGGGGCCGAGTTCCCGCCCCGCCCACGCCGAGAGCCGGCCGAGCAGTTCGGCGTCGGTGGGAGCATCGGCCTCGACGGCCTCGGGAGCCCGCGACGGGTCGGGCTGCGGTGGCAGCCAACGGCGCCGCACCAGAGAAAGGAGGGTGCGCTGCGCGGCCTCGGGAGCCGCGTCGAGAACGAAGGTGACGAATGCGTCGGCGGTCCACGGTTCGACGTCGACCCGTTCGAGTGCGTCGGCCAGGGCGGGGGTCTGGGTGACGACGGCGTCGGCGTGGGAGAGCAGCGCCACCGACATCATGTGTGTCTCCGCGGGGTCGACGACATACGGCACCTCCCGCAGCACGGTCGCCGGCCACGTCACCCTCGCCTCGGGGAACGCGCGCTCGAGCTCGGCGAACAGGTAGTCCCGTGTCGCGCGGGACAGATCCGCAGGAAGCCGGCGGTCGACCTCCGCAATGATGCCGTCACTCCAGAAGGGTTGGCAGTGGCCGTCTTCGGCGAAGGCCAACGCGATGTCACGAACTCGTGGCCGGACCAGCGCAGTCGCCCCCAGTACCACCCGGACCGGCACGGCTGTCCCCCTTTTTCGTAGATCGTCAGAACTCGTCGTACAGGCCTTCTCGCCGAGACAGTTCGGCGAGGCTGTCGAGCACCTGGGTGCGGATCCGGCTCTGCCGCTCGGCGAGGGCCAGCACATCGGCACGCGACACCCTGCGGTGCAGGCCGTGGAACTCTGCGGGTAAGGCACCGGAGTCGATCAGTCGTGCGACATGATGCCGTGAACTGCCGAGGACCTCCGCTGCTTGCCCGACGGTCAACAGTGCGGGCACCGCCGAGAAGGTGATCGCGGCGTCGGGGCCGAGGTCGTCGATGGCGCGCGCGAGTGCGCTCGGGGCCTGCTTCGCGTCGAAGGGTCCGAAGTTCACAGCGCGACCCTACGAGACGCGCAACCGCCGCGACACGAACTGGAGGAAATAGCCGAGTTTGTCTGCGGGGACGAGCGCGGGCAGCATGATCGACCACATCGATTCGATCTGCTCGGTCAGTTGCTCGTTCCTGCTGAGTGCGGCGGCCACGGTGCGCGCACCGATAAGGGACTGCAGGAGCAGATACGCCAGAGCATCGACGTCGATCGAGGGCTCCAGGTCGCCTTCGTCGTGGGCGCGCTGCATGAGCTCGAGCATGGACGTGAACCATGAGCCGAACGGGGCTACCTCGTTGCCGTGGTAGTCACCGATCTCCACGATCAGCCGGAACATCGCCCGCACGATCCGGTCGGATTCGGACAGGCTGGCGTTGAGGACGGACACTTCGATGGCGGTTTCGAGTGCGGGCGCACGCTGTTCCATCTTGCTGCGCGCAGCGGCGGCGAATCGTTCGCAGCCTGCATCGATCACACCGCGGGCGAGCTCCTCCTTGGAACCGAAGTGGAAGTACAACGCGCCCTTGGTGACGCCTGCTTCATCGATGATCTCGTTGAGGCTCGCATTGGCGTACCCGAGCCGCACGAAGACTTCCGCTGCGCCACCGAGTACCGCTTCGCGCGTTACTTCCGCCCGAACCTGGCGCCCCATTCCACCGCCTCCTCGCTCGATGACCGTGTCGGCTGAGCCAGCGAAGCCGACGGCAGGTACGAAATCAGCAAGTATGCCTCACATGCACCTCGATGTCGCCCCTCATAGACGACGTCTTGCATACCGTAACACCCCAGGACAGACCGCATACATGCCACATAGGGCGCAAAACCGGCTCACTCCAATGGACATTCGTCCAGTGGTTCAGTCGGTTCCGAGCGTCGGATCGGCCTCGAGCCGGGTCAATCCGTTCCAGCACAGGTTGACCAGATGCGCGGCCACCACTTCCTTCGAAGGAGTCCGCTCGTCGAGCCACCACGTGGCGGTCGTTGCAACCATGCCCACCAGCGCCTGCGCGTACAACGGCGCGAGTTCGGGATTCAGTCCCCGCCGCGAGAAGTCCCCGGTGAGCAACTGGCCGACCTGACGCATGGCCTCGTTGAGCAAACTCGAGTAGGTGCCTTCCTCGGCCGCCATCGGCGAGTCACGCACCAGAATGCGGAAGCCCTCGGTGCGTTCCTCGATGTAGGTGAGCAGGGCGAGTGCGGCCCGCTCGACGCGGACGCGCGACCGGTTGCGCGTCAGGGATTCGGTGACCATCGACATCAGGATCGTCATCTCCCGATCCACGACCACCGCGTAGAGGCCTTCCTTACCTCCGAAATGCTCGTACACGACAGGCTTGGACACTTGCGCCCGCTGCGCGATCTCCTCGATGGACGCACCCTCGTATCCCCGCTCGGCGAACAGGGCACGGCCGATCTCGATGAGTTGCTCCCGCCGCTGGGTACCGGTCATGCGGGTGCGCGGATTCCGTTCGACCGGGGGTTGCGATGATCGCGACACCTGACTCCTTCTCCCCACGGCACCACACCGGGACCGTCGTTCGGTTGCTCCGTGTCACCCTAGCGATACCCGCGGAGCGGGCCCCCACATTCGACGTCCGTGCGGTCGCATGCGAAGATCGGGGACGCATACTTCGGAGCTCGGGCTCCGAGGGTGTCGCAGTCCGCCGTGGTGTAATCGGCAGCACCTCTGATTTTGGTTCAGATAGTTCAGGTTCGAGTCCTGGCGGCGGAGCGGGGACATTTGCCGGAGCCACGAGCTCCAGTGCGCACGTCGTCGGGGCGTGTGCACGCACGCCGCGCCGAGGGAGCTACATGCAAGTGCAGACCGCGATGATCGTCCTGGCCGCCGGAGCGGGAACGCGAATGCGATCCAAGACGCCGAAGGTCCTGCACGCACTCGGCGGCCGCTCGATGCTCTCACATTCTCTGCATGCCGCCTCCGCGGCCGACCCGAGCCACCTCGTCGTGGTGGTCGGGCACGAACGGGAACGCGTCGAGGCTGCCGTCTCCGACATCGCGAACGAACTCGGCCGCACCATCACCCTCGCGGTCCAGGACGCCCAGAACGGAACCGGGCACGCCGTCCGATGCGGTCTGACGCAACTCCCCAAGGACTTCACCGGGACCGTCGTCGTCACCGCGGCCGACGTGCCACTGCTCGACGCCGACACCATCGGTGAGCTGCTCCAGGTACACGCCGATCCCGAGCCCGCCGCAGTCACCGTCCTGACCACGACGGTGACCGAACCCACCGGCTACGGACGCATCATCCGCACCACCGACGGCGACGTCGCCTCGATCGTCGAGGAGAAGGACGCCACCGCTGCCGAGCGCGCCATCACCGAGGTCAACTCCGGGGTGTACGCATTCGATGCCGCCCGGCTACGGACCGCGCTCGGCGAGCTGGGCACCGACAACGCACAAGGTGAGCTCTACCTGACCGACGTGATCGGCATCGCGCGCCGCCACGGCGACATCGTCCGCGCGGTACACACCGACGATGCGCTGCGTGTAGCCGGTGTCAACGACCGCGTCCAGCTCGCCGCACTGACATCAGAACTCAACCGGCGCATCCTCGAGCGCTGGATGCGCGACGGAGTGACCGTCCTCGACCCGTCGACGACGTGGGTGGATGTCGAGGTCGTTCTCGCCCCCGACGTGACCCTGCATCCCGGCGTCCAGCTCTGCGGACGCACCGTGATCGCGGAGGACGCCCGGATCGGCCCCGACACCACACTCACCGATGTGCAGGTGGGTTCGGGGGCATCCGTGATCCGCACCCACGGCTCCGAAGCGGTCATCGGTGCGCACGCAACCGTCGGCCCGTTCACCTACCTGCGCCCCGGCACCGAACTGGGCGCGCACGGTAAGCTCGGCGGATTCGTCGAGACCAAGAACGCGCAGATCGGTGCCCACTCGAAGGTCCCCCACCTCACCTACGTCGGCGACGCCGAGATCGGCGAACATTCCAACATCGGCGCGTCGAGCGTGTTCGTGAACTACGACGGGGTGGAGAAGTACCGCACCGTGGTGGGATCACACGTCCGCACCGGGTCCGACACGATGTTCGTAGCGCCGTTGAACGTCGGTGACGGGGCCTACACGGGTGCCGGGACGGTGCTGCGTCGCGACGTTCCGCCGGGGGCACTCGCGGTGTCGGGTGCGCCACAGCGCAATATTGAGGGGTGGGTCCAGCGAAACCGCGCTGGGACCGCGGCTGCCGAGGCAGCATCGCAAGCACAGCAAGCAGAGCACGAAAACGAGCGTCAGAAGGACGGCCAGGACCAGTGACCAATTGGATCGACAACCAGAAGAACCTGATGCTCTTCTCCGGCCGGGCACACCCCGAGCTGGCAGAGCAGGTCGCTAAGGAACTCGGTGTCCCCCTGACCCCGCAGACCGCCCGCGACTTCGCGAACGGCGAGACCTTCGTCCGTTTCGAGGAGTCCGTCCGCGGCTCCGACGCATTCGTACTGCAGAGCCACCCGTTCCCGCTCAACGAGTGGGTCATGGAGCAGCTCATCATGATCGACGCGCTCAAGCGTGGTTCGGCCAAGCGCATCACCGCGATCCTGCCGTTCTACCCGTACGCGCGCCAGGACAAGAAGCACCGCGGTCGCGAGCCCATCTCTGCCCGTCTCATCGCCGACCTGCTCAAGACCGCAGGCGCCGACCGCATCATCACGGTCGACCTGCACACCGACCAGATCCAGGGCTTCTTCGACGGCCCGGTCGACCACATGCACGCGCAGGGCCAGCTCGCCGAGTACATCCGTGGCAAGTACGGCGTCGACAACATCGCCGTGGTCTCCCCCGACTCCGGGCGCGTGCGTGTCGCCGAGAAGTGGGCCGACACCCTCGGTGGCGCTCCCCTGGCCTTCATCCACAAGACCCGCGACCCGCTGGTGCCGAACCAGGTGAAGTCGAACCGCGTGGTCGGTGAGGTCGAAGGACGCACCTGCATCCTCATCGACGACATGATCGACACCGGCGGCACCATCGCGGGCGCCGTCAAGATCCTGCGTGAGGCCGGTGCGGGCGACGTCATCATCGCCGCAACACACGGCGTGCTCTCCGACCCGGCCGCCGAGCGCCTCGCCGCGTGCGGCGCTCAGGAGGTCATCGTCACCAACACGCTGCCGATCCCGCCGGAGAAGCAGTTCGATTCGCTCACGGTGCTCTCGATCGCGCCGCTGCTTGCGCAGACGATCCGCGAGGTGTTCGAGAACGGCTCCGTCACGTCGCTCTTCAACGGCGTCGCCTGACACCCGGCGTCACCGCACGGCACACTGGCGGGATGTTCTCAGGATTTCCCGTCTCGGCGCTGGACTTCTACGAAGATCTCGAGGCCGACAACAGCAAGGCATTCTGGGCCGCGCACAAGGCCGTCTACGACGACTGCGTGCGCGGCCCGATGCTTGCGCTGCTCGGCGAACTCGAAGACGAGTTCGGCCCGGGCAAGGTGTTCCGTCCGTACCGGGATGTCCGGTTCAGCAAAGAAAAGACCCCGTACAAAACCCACCAGGGCGGCTACGTCGCGACGGGGCCGGGGGTCGGGTTCTACGTCGAGATCAATGCTGCGGGATTGCGGATCGCCGGAGGGTTCTATCACGGCAGTTCTGTTCAGCTCGCGACCTTCCGCTCCGCGATCGACGACGAGCGCCGCGGTACCGAACTCGAGACTCTCGTGCGCCGTCTGACGCGCACCGGTTACGAGATCGGTGGTGACCGGCTGAAGACCCGGCCCCGCGGCTTCTCCGCGGATCATCCGCGCATCGAACTGCTTCGGCACAGGGCGCTGCACGCCGGCCGCACCGATGTGTCGCCCCCGTGGCTCGACAGCGCCCGCACTCTCGACGAGGTTCGCGGCGCGTGGCGTTCTTTCCGCCCACTCGTGCAGTGGCTCACCGCTGCAACTGCGACCTGACCACCGAGCAAACCGGTCGGTATGCAAATACCGTGCGGCGCAATGCTTTGTCGTCATCCTCACGTCCTCCGGCCGTCGCCGCACGTACACGGATGATCTTCGTCACGCCGCCGCGAAACAGTGCAGGTCGGATCGGACCCCGGCCGACGGAGCCCCGGGGGTTTGACCTAAGGTGGCTCCTCGTGATCGACGCGCAGACTCTCGAGGCCCCCATGGAAACCCCGACAAATCGGATTGCGCGAAGGTGGTCGCCCGGCGCATGCGTGTGGTGCGGCGACACCGACTCGGTCGAAGAGTTCCGAAACGAACCCCGTTGCGCCACTTGCCTCCGCCACGAATCCGTGATCGACGAGGCCCGGCGGTTCATGGGCACGTACGGTCTGCGCCCCATCGGCGGAACCCTGCAGTCGGACGACGAGGAGGAGTACGAGCACCGGGTCGCCGCACGCGATGCACGCCGCGCGCTCAACGACATTCGGCTGGCCGAGCAGCCCGACCCCGCGCTCGTCCGTAAGGCGCTGCGTCCGCGCGCCGCAGCCATCGTCGCCGACAAGCCCGCCGCGACGAAGTCGAGTTCCGCATCGGGTTCGTCGGGTTCGGCGTCGTCGGCCCCGCGCCGCACCCCCGCTGCCGCCGCAGCGACCAAGAGCGTCGACCTGGACGAGATCCAGAGCCGCGCACTCGTGTTGCTCGATCAGCTCTCCACGATCGATGCACAGCTCGCGTTGGTCGCCGAACAGTCCGGTCTCGCGGCCCGTGCTCGTCGCAGCGATCTGGAGAAGCAGAAGGCGACGGTGCTGCGCACTCTCGCCGCATTGGAGAAGGCTCGGCTCAGCGCCGCGAAGTAGACACTCCGCCGTTTCGGGTCTCGGGTGCTTCGATCACGTGCCCGAGATCGCGACGGCGAGCCGTCAGGTGAGCGCACGACGGCGAGCCGTCAGGTGAGCGCACGACGGCGAGCCGTCAGGTGAGCGCACCGTCGGCAATGTCGACTGTCAGCGGGACCAGGTCGTCGCAGTTCGGGGTGTCGCTCATCAGGATCACCGCCGGGACGTTACGGCCGCGCGACCTGTTGTAGCGCTCGGCGCCGGGTCGATTGGTGTCGATCACCGATTCGATGGGCGCCGAGATCCGGCAGGAATCCCCTGTCTCGCGGACCTGCAAGGTGAGGCCTTCGAACGTCACTTCTCTGACGTCGTCGCGATCCGGCGGCGCGAACTCGGGTTCGAGTCCGTAGTAGATGCTCCATGACTCCGGCGCGACGCCGTCCTGGTGGGGAGTGAGGACACACCGATACGGGTCGCTGTCGATCTGCCATCCGACCAGTTCTTCGGGTGCGAAGCTGCCGACTATCTCGCACGGGTCTGCCGCTGCCAGCCGGATTCGGCCCGGACCGCTGGTCGGCCGCCCGGGCAGCGAGGGCACGAGTGCCAGCGTCTCCGACAGAACATCTGCCGCGACCGCACATACCGGAACGCTTTCCCCGCTCGACTCCGCGGAGCGGTACTGCGTGACCGCGATCGTCGCGAACCGTGAGGGTGGTACCGCATCGGCTGTCACGGTGACGGGGATGTCGAGCGCGAATGTCAGCGTGCAGTCGAGGGAGTTCTCGTGGACGCTCGTGGTCCGATACACCTCGGTGTCGCCGAAAGACCGGTCGCGCTGGCCGTCGGTGGACGGCACAGGCGAGAGGTCGATGGTGACGTCCAGCTCATCGTATTTCGCTCCCCCGGATGGATGTGCGACGGCGGTGCACGTGTCGAGCGCTCGTTGCGGTCCGAACTGACGTATTTCGCCGTACCGGGCAACCACCGGTTCCGGGAGCAGCCCGCACGGATCGAGTCGTCGTAGTCTTTCCGCGACCTCGAGGAGCATTTTGTCGGACGGGCCGATCGAGCGACTGTGGGTGTTGGGGGCGAGGTAGTCGACGGGGGCCGGTGGTGTCTCGACCGGGGTTCCCGCCATGACCGTTGCGCATCCGGTCAGGACCGAGGGCACGAGGATGCACGCGAGGACAGCAGCTGCCGTCGAACGCGCCTCTCCCCACACAGGGACCACCGACTTCCCAAGTATTCGTCAACCGATCGTCAAGGTCGACGGGCACCAACCTACGCCATTGTCCGCAGATCGGCCTCGCTCAGCGCGCGGCGTAGCGCGTGCTGAGCGAGGCGCGCTTCATGGTGCTCGGGTCATCACACCCCGCTGGGCTCCGTGATGGATCCCAGATAGTCGCACACTGCGGCGAGGACTTCACTGCTCCGAGGCACCGCTCCCGACATCCAGAACACACCGTGAACGAGCCCGCCGAATCGACGCACCGCGGTGTCGACCCCGGCTGCCTTCAGCTTCGCCGCGTAGTCCTCTGCTTCGTCGCGGCCGACCTCGTACTCGTTGGTGAGCACGAGTGCGGGTGGCAGCCCGCTCAGATCGTCGGCGCGGGACGGCACGGCGTACGGGTTGCCCGCGTCGCCGGGTCCGGGCAGATAGTGAGACCAGAACCAGTCCAGAGCCGGCTTCGTGATGATGTAGCCCTCCGCATATTCGCGGGCCGACGGGAAATCCGCGTTCGGGTCGATCACCGGATAGATCAGCACCTGCCCGCGCAATCGCGGCCCACCTTCGTCCCGGGTGCGCAGCGCGGTCACGGCTGCGAGGTTGCCGCCCGCGCTGTCGCCTGCGATCACGATGCAGTCCGGATCGCCGCCGAAGTCCGCGATGTGAGCGGCAACCCATCTCAGCGCGGCCATGGCGTCGTCGGGCGCGGCGGGGAACTTGTGTTCGGGCGCCAGTCGGTACCCGGCGGACACCACGATGGCTCCCGTCCCATTCGCCATCGCCCGGCAGGGCTCGTCGGCGACGTCGATGCTGCCTCCGATGAAGCCCCCACCGTGCAGGTAGAGCACGACGGGCCGCGGTCCTGGCCGTTCGTGAACATGTTCGGGAACATATAGCCGCAGCGGAAGGTCCCCGTTTCCTCCCGGGTAGGTGAGGTTCTCGATTCGCGAGACTTCCTGCGCGGGCGCCTGAAGCCCGGTGAATGTGTCGACGACTGCGCGCGCCTGGTCGACGGAGAGTTGTTCGAACGAGGGCACCCCCTGCGAATTCAGGGAATCGATGAGCTGAGATACGTGTTCGTCCAGAGCCATGGGGAATCCTTCGTTGTCGGTGGTGGACAAGGGTGAGCTCAGGAGGCCATCGACACTTGGTGGGTATCCGCACCGGTGAGGGCAAAGCCCTCGTACCCGCGCTCGACCACCTCCGCGCACTTGGCCCGGTAGGTCGGGGCGCCACCGAGGTACACGAGGCACGCCCGCGGCTTGCCGTGGATGTTCGCGCCCATGTACCAGGAGTCCGTACCCGGCATCAGCGTCGCGTTCGCGAGCTCGGCGCAGTGCTCGACCCACAGTGTCTCGGCGTCTGCGAGCGGTTCGATGGTGTCGAGACCGTCGGCACGCAGGTCTGCGATGGCTTCGGCCGCGAAATCCACATGGTCCTCGATGGCCAACGGCATGTTGTAGAGCACGGACGGCGACTGCGGGCCGGTGATCAGGAAGAGGTTCGGGAAGTCGTGCATCATCAGGCCCAGGTAGGTGCGGGGGCCGTTCTCGAACTTGTCCTCGAGGCGGTGTCCGTCGCGCCCGACGATCCCCATCGCAAGGAGCGGACCGGTCATCGCGTCGAATCCGGTGGCGAGGACGAGGACATCGAGTTCGTGTTCGACGCCGCCGGTGCGCACACCCGCTGGGGTGATCGCGTCGATCGGCGCGTTCTTCACATCGACGAGGGTGACGTTGTCGCGGTTGTAGGCCTCGTAGTAGTCCGTCTCGAGCGGGGGCCGCTTCGTGGCGTACGGGTAGGTGCTCGGTGCGAGGAGCTTTGCGACCTCGGGGTCGTTCACCCGCTCGTGGATACGCTCGCGGATGTACTCGGATACGGTGTCGTTGGCCTCCTTGTCGAACAGGATGTCGCGGAAGCTGTCGATGAAAAGACGGAATCCACCGGCGTCCCACCTCTCGTCGAATACCTTGCGCCGCTCCTCCGCAGACACCGCGAGTGCGGAATCCTGAACTTGGTGGTACGGCACACCGAGAAAGTGATTGCGCGCTGCATCTCGCAATTGTCTGTAGTTCGCCTTCGCATGCGCGGTTTCTGCTTCGTTCGCGGGTGCGTTGCCGATCGGCGTCGCATAGTTCGGGGTGCGCTGGAAGACCGTGAGGTGACCGGCCTGCTTCGCGATCTCACTGATCGCCTGGATTCCGCTCGACCCGGTTCCGATGACACCGACCCGCTTGCCTGCAAAATCGACTCCGCCGTGCGGCCAGTTGCCCGTCATGTAGACCTCGCCTGCGAACGTGTCGATGCCCGGGAACTCGGGGGTCTTCGGCACCGACAGGTTTCCGGCGCCTGAAATGATGTACCTACTGGTCACGACCTCACCGGTGTCGGTGGTCACGGTCCAGAGGCGGGCTTCGTCGTCCCACACCACCGACTCGATACGCGTGTCGAACGTGATGTCCTTCCGGAGTTCGAAACGGTCGGCCACGTGTTCGAGATATCGCAGAATTTCGGGTTGCGCGGCGAACTTCTCACTCCAGGTCCACTCCTGCTGGAGCTCGTCGGAGAAGGAATACGAGTAGTGCACCGACTCGATGTCGACTCGGGCACCCGGATAACGATTCCAATACCAGGTACCTCCCACGTCACCCGCGGCATCGAAGACCCGAGTCGACAGACCCAGCCGGTCGCGGAACTTGTGTAGTGCATACAGCCCGGTGAAGCCGGCCCCCACTACGAGGACGTCGATATCGGGAGTCGCGGGACGGAATGTGGACATAGCTTCGCTCCTTGTGAAGTGCGGTGATGCAGGTCGCGAGGCCGGCGACCAGGTGGGCCGCTCGGGCCGATAGCAACCATGACGCACGTCACACACCCCCGGCACGGGGTGAATCACCCCCTTCACTACCTGTGTTGCACGACACACCCGGTGGAGTAAGTTCGGGCGGCAACCGGAAAACACAGGAGCCCGCCCTGCCTTCGAACACACTGCCTTCGAACACACTGCATCGCAGATCCATGACCAGCTTCGTCGGGCGCAGGCACGAACTCGACGCGGCTCGCGTGTGCCTGGAGCAGTCGCGGCTGGTATCGCTGGTCGGTCCCGGAGGTGTGGGTAAGACCCGGGTGGCCGAGGAACTCGTCGACCGCACCGCGCGGGTGTTCCGCGACGGGTCGGCATGGATCGATCTGGCCCCGGTCCGCGAACCGGATGCGGTGCCGTCCGCGGCCGCCGCGGCACTCGGGGTCACCGACCAGTCGAGCAAGCCGGTGGTCGGCAAGATCACCGACCGCGTCCGCGACCGGCACCTGCTGATCGTCATCGACAATTGCGAACACCTGCTGACACCTGCCGTCGAACTGGTTTCGCTCCTCCTCGCGGCGGCTCCCGAATGCCGGATCGTCACGACGACCCGTGAGCCGTTGCGCGTCGCCGGCGAGAAGATCTACGACCTGCCTCCTCTCGCTCTCCCGGAGCCCTCGGACCATTACCGCGCCGCGGAGGCCGCTCACTACGAGGCCGTCTCGCTGCTCGTCGAACGTGCACAGAACGTCATCGACGCTTTCGAGCTCACCGAAACCAATGTCGTTGCAGTGGTTCAGCTCTGTCGCAGACTCGACGGTATTCCGCTGGCCCTCGAGCTCGCCGCCGCGAAACTGCGCTCGCTCTCCCCGGCTCAGCTCGTCGAACGACTCGACCGCCGCTTCGCCCTGCTCACAGGTGGTGATCGGAACGCACTCCCCCGCCAGCAGACACTCCGGGCGCTGGTCGACTGGAGCTACGAATTGTGCTCCGCCCCCGAACGTTCGCTGTGGGCGCGATTATCGGTCTTCGCAGGCGGTTTCGATCTCGATGCCGTGGAGTCGGTGTGCGGGTTCGGCGATATCCCGGTCGAGGACGTCGTGGATCTGCTGGACCGGCTCGTTGCCAAGTCCCTCGTCGTCGTGGAGCGGTCGCCCGGGTCGGTCCGCTACAACCAGCTCATGACGGTGCGCGAGTACGGAAGCGAACTGCTCGACGCTGTGGCCGACACCGAGGCCGTCGGTCGCAGACACCGGGATCACTTCGCAGCACTCGCGTCGCGGTCTGCCCGATACTGGTGCGGTCCGGACCAATCCGAGCTTCTTGCGCAACTGCGGCGCGACCACGCGAACCTCATGGCCGCCCTCGATTGGTCGCTGCGCACGCCCGGAGAGGTGGCGATCGCAGCCGAGTTCATCGTGGCATTGCGTTACCACTGGATCGCAGGCGGCAATCTGTCGTACGGTCGGCGCCGGGTCGAGCAGGTGCTGGACCATCTGACCGATCCGGTGCGTGAACGCGGAGACGCACTGTGGGTGGCCGCGTGGATTGCATTGATCCAGGGCGACCGCGACGCCGCACGTCGGCATCTGGACGAATGCACTTCTCTCGCCGTCGCGCTCGACGATGGTGCGCTGCATGCGCATGCCGATCACTGGCTGGGTCTGCACGAGCTGTTCAGTGGTGACACCGCGCATTCGATCGCGCTCTACCGCTCAGCGATCAGGGTGCACCGCGACAACGACGATCCCGCGTCGACGCTCATGGCCGAGTTCCAGCTCGCGATGGCCGAATGCTACGAAGGTCTCTACGACGAGGCATTGGAGACGTGCAACCGCGTCCTCGAACTGGCGAATCGATACGGGGAGAGGTGGAACCGCGCGTACGCGTTGTGGGTGTCCGCGCTCGTGCACGTACACCGCGGCGACACCGCGAAAGCTGTGTCTGCCGCGCAACTGGCCTTACGGATACAGCAGCACTACAAGGACAAGATCTGCACCGCGCTGTCCATCGAAGTCCTCGCGTGGGCTGCGGTCGCCGATGCCGATGCCGAACGGTCGGCGCGCCTGTTCGGAGTCACCGCAGTCGTGTGGACGCGGCTGGGCACTACTGTGGCCGCGTTCGGCCCACACACCGCCGACGATTCGCGTGCCGCCCGCGAAGCGGCCCGTACGAAACTCGGCCACAACGCATTCGACAGGCTTTCGGCTCCCCCGGCCGACATGACGATCGATCAGGCCGTCCTGTTCGCGCTCGGTGAGCACACCGTCCCACCGAATCGCTCCGTCCGGGACACCTCGCCACTGACCAAACGCGAGTTCGAGATCGCCCGCCTCGTGGCCGACGGAATGAGCAACCGTGCCGTCGCCGACAAACTCGTCATCTCGCGCCGCACGGTCGACGGCCACGTCGAACGGATCCTCGCCAAACTCGGCGTCACGTCCCGGACGCGCATCGCGACGTGGGTGGCTGCTCGTGACGGCTGAGCCGCAGGTCGGTCGACGACAACGCGGCTGCGCACCCGTCGAGCAGGACTTCGAGACTGCCGTAGGCTTCGCCGGGACGGGAGGGAGCGGCGTGGAGACGCATACACAGTGGAGTCGACGACGATTCTTGGGAGGTGTCGCCGCGACCAGCGTGGCACTGACCAGCGTGGCCTGGTCGTTCACCGGTGAGGCCGCAGCGCGGCCGACGTCGCCGAACCCCTCCGTCCGCGACACGATCAACGGGATCCTCGCGTTCGTCGTCCCCGGAAACGATCCGTACTCGCAACACCAGGGCGTGTCGACCGAGGCGCCCGGGGGCGTCACACAGGGCGCCGCCGAGACCCTGGAGCGCACCTTCGATCTGGCCGTGCCGATCCCCCTGATCGACGTGCTCGGAATCGACGTCACCGGCTCCGCGGCGATCGCGGCACTGGTGAACCTTTTCGCGGTCACCGCCGCCCCGAATGCCGTTGCGGGACCGTTCGCATCACCGTTCGCGAACCTCTCGTACGCCGCCAAAGCGCGCGTGTTCGAACTCCTCGACACCGAGCCGCAGTTCCCCGGCCGCCCCATCGAATACGCGGTCAATGCCATTCCGACACTCGCCGCGTTCGTCGCCTACTCGGAGGTCTCGACGTTCGACGGAGCACGCCGCGAGCTCACCGGCCGCCCGGTGGGCTGGGAGCTGACCGCATACCAGGGCGTCAGCGACGGGTGGGACGAGTTCCAGGGTTACTACGGTGGCGTCGAACGAGTGGAGGAATGACGTTGACCGATGTGATCGTGATCGGCGCAGGCGGTGGCGGGCCGGTCGTCGCGAAGGAACTCGCCGCACGTGGACTCGACGTACTGGTACTCGAATCCGGGCCACGCTTCGAGGACCCCGAGAATCAGTGGACCCACTTCGAGAACGACGCGAACAACCCGATCACCGGGTTCCTCCGCGAAGGGCCGGGCGACCGATCCGAGGGTCCGTGGCTGCGCGATCTTCCGCAGAACTCGTTCGTATGGCAGGTCTCCGGTGTGGGCGGCGCGACACTCCACTATTTCGGTAATTCGCCCCGGGCGTACCCCGGTGTGTTCGAAGGATACGACGGCGCCGACCGCGACATGTACGACAACGAGCACCTGTTCCCCTTCGGCTACGAGGAACTACGCCGCTACTACGAATGGGTCGAGGCGACGCTGCCCGTGCAGACAGCACCGATGGGGACGAAAGAACAGGTGTTCCTGCGGGGTGCCGCGGCAATGGGTCTCCCCCACCAGATCTCGCCCGACACCGCCGGGCCTGCGCATCGCGCGCAGCAGAACGCGATCCTGCAGCCCGGCGGCACGGCCGGGCGCACCCGCGACCCCGCGCTGCTCCGTCACCCTCACGCCAGCGGATGCACTATGTGCGGCCACTGCTACCAGGGCTGTTACCTGCCGTTGGGTGCGCCGCGGAATCTGAAGGCCCGCCGCTCCACCGACAACTCGTACGTGCCGATGATGCTCACCGCCGATGCTTGGTCACCGCACGGCAGGTCCGCGACCCTCATGACCGGTGCCGGTGTCACCAAGATCCTCGTCCACGAGAAAGGCGGCGAGACGGTCGCGCACGGCGTGCGGTTCCGGACGGCCGACGGCGAGGAACACGAGGCGGAAGCGAAGGTCGTGGTGCTCGCCGCGGGCGCCATCGAGTCGCCGCGTCTGTGGCTCAACTCGGAGCTTCCCGACCCGGACGAATGGGTGGGTCGCGGGTTGACCGACCACTACATGGACGCGGTGTTCGGCGTCTTCGACGAGTACACGGGCGAGACGCGCGGCGCCGGTTCCAATGCGCGCGTGGACCTTCCGGGATACGGCGCAATCGAGCAGGTGGGTATGCCGCCGGCACTGCTGGCGTACTCGCTGGGCTACAGCGACTCCGGTATCCACGGCTATGGTCGCGCGGGCGGCGTGGTCGACAACGCGGGTGCCGACAGCCTCGGCCGGCTGGTCGGCCGCGATCTGCTGACCACGCTCTCCGATGCCGACCGTGTGCTCGGCGCACTGGTGATCACCGACGACGACGTCGAATCCGGCAACCGTGTGAGCGTACCCGGCCTGCTGCCCGCCGACGAGCACGGTGTCGTTCCTCGGGTGACGATGCAGCACCGTAAGAGGTCCGAACGCACCCGACGCAACCGGGAGTACTGCACCCGCAAGGCTGTCGAGCTGATGCGCGCGGCGGGTGCGAAATCTGTGCATCGCTGCGACTGGCCGCCGCTGATCCTGCACGCACAGTCGAGCATGAGAATGGGCCGCAACGAGAAGGATTCGATCCTCGACTCCTCCGCGCAGGCACGCTGGGTCAAGCAGCTCTACATCGCCGACAATTCGGCGCTCCCCAACAGCCTCGGCGGCCCCAATCCAACTCTGACGACACAGGCCCTCGCGACCCGCACTGCCGAGAAGATCATCGAGACGTACTTCGGTGGCGAAGGGTGGGTGGGACGCGAAACTCCGGTGTCGTCCATCGACGATCGGGTCACCCGGGCCGTGGTTGCGCAGGGGCTCTAGAGAGGAAGAAGACCTGGAAAGTCATCGACGCGACGCGGCGAACAGCACGAATCTCCCGTCAGGATCCACCCATTCGTGCCGGACGGTGAATCCTGCGTCGTCGAGTTCTCTGCCGATTCCGTCGAGCCGGAATTTTGCCGAAATCTCTGTACACATCTGCTCACCCGCGGCGAAGGTCAGATCGAGATCGAGATCGCGGACCTTCACCGTCATCGCCTCGGTCGCTTCGAGTCTCATTTCGATCCACTCGTTCTCTGCGTCCCACACGGCGCGGTGCACGAACTTGTCGGGATCGAAATCGGCGTCGAGCCGCCGGTTGACCACCCGCAGCACGTTGCGGTCGAACTCGGCCGTCACACCGGCGGCATCGTCGTAGGCCGGAATGAGGATGTCGGGGTCGACGACGAGTCCGGCACCGAGCAGCAGCCATTCATCGGTTTCCAGGATCGTCCCGAGGTGGGTCAGGAACTCGATGCGTTCGGTGGGTGCGAAGTTGCCGATCGTACCGCCGAGGAATGCGACCATGCGGTGCCCGCCGACGGGTAGATGTTCGAGAGAACCGGTGAAATCGCTGACGACGCCGCGCACCGTGAGGTCCGGATAGTCGACGGACAGGCGCCGTACCGCCGCGCTCAATGCCGGCTCGGACACGTCCTGCGGTACATACGTATGGATGTACGGTTTCAGTGCGTCGAGCAGCACTCTCGTCTTCTCCGACGATCCCGATCCGAGCTCCACCAGCATCTCGGGTCTCGCTGCCTCCGCGATGTCCGCCGCGTGGCGCTGCAGCAGCGCGAATTCGGTACGGGTGGGGTAGTACTCGGGCAGCGACGTGATCTGATCGAACAACTCGCTTCCCCGCTCGTCGTACAGCCATGTCGGCGACAGGCGCTTGGGGGTCGAGGTGAGACCACTGCGCGCATCACCGCGCAGTGTCTCGTCCAATTGTTCGGGCGTGATGAACACGTCGATGGTCACGTAGCGGACACCTCCAGGGGAGTGACGACGAGCTTGCCGGGTATTGCATGGACGAGATGCTTGTCGGCGACTTCCTGCCAACGCGGGTCGTCGTCGAAACGTTCGGAGCTCACGATCGCGACGTTCTCGTCCACGAGGGTCCACAACGAGTGATACCACGCGGTCGCCCACATACCGTTTCCGTCGCACAGCAGCATGTTCAAGCGGGATTCCGGTGCCCGCGCCAGGACGTCGTGGACGAGGGAGATCAGCGCGGGCTCCGGTTCTGCCGATCGGAGCCGCGACCGCAACATCGCCCACAGCGCAGCAGAATCGGTGGGTGCGTCCAGTTCGAGCAGCTCCGACACCGGGAGGTTCTTCGCGAGGTCCACCAGCGATCCGGGCCAGCCGCGCACCACACCGTTGAGACTGAAGGCCCAGTGTCCGTCCGAGAACGGCGCACTGGCGCTTCGTTCGACCGGCATCCCCTCCGTTGCGGATCGGAGCGCGATCATCACGGCCCCGGACCGGATGGTGGGCAGCCCTTCGGTGACGAACGGATCGGACCACACCGGCAGGGACGAGCGGTAGCGGCCGAGAACACCGACGTCCGACCACCAGGCGACGCCGAACCCGTCGGCGTTGATGGTGCCGCCACCACGCATGTCGGTCGGCGCCCACGATTGCCGCATGAGCGAATTGGGGCCGTCGGTGAGCAGTGAGGCAACCGATTCGACCGGGCCGAGGTACCCCAGGTGTCTACACATCCGGAGCCTTCTCCACATCGTGCGCAAGGCGGAACCCGGCGAAGATCTGGCGGCGGACCGGGTGATCCCAGTTCCGGAAGGTTCCGCGGCACGCAACGTGATCGGTGCCGAAGGAACCACCGCGGAGAACGCGGAAGTCTCCGCCGAAGAACACCTCCGAGTACTCCCGGTACGGAAACGCACTAAAGCCCGGGTACGGTTCGAAGCCCGACGACGTCCACTCCCACACATCACCGATCAGCTGATGCACACCGAGCGGCGACACACCCGCCGGGTACGCACCCACCACCGCGGGACCGAGATGTCGCTGGCCGAGATTCGCGTGCGCCGGGCCGGGATCGTCGTCTCCCCACGGATACCGCCGGCTGCGGCCGGTCTCGGGATCCCACCGCGCGGCCTTCTCCCATTCCGCCTCTGTGGGAAGACGCGCTCCGGCCCAGCGCGCGAAGGCATCCGCCTCGTAGAAACACACATGCACGACGGGTTCGTCCGGGTGCACGGGTGCTTCTCGCCCGAAACTGCAGCGCCACCAACGCCCGTCGGATTCGCGGTGCCAGAATTGCGGCGCTTCGAGCCCCGCGTCGCAGCGGTGCGCCCACCCCTCGTCGCTCCACAGGTCTCGGCGCCGGTAGCCGCCGTCCTCGATGAATCGAGTGAACAACCGGTTGGTCACCGGCAGGGTGTCGAGCGCAAAGGCGGGCACATGAACCCGGTGCGCCGGCTTCTCGTTGTCGAGCGCCGACCGGTCGGCCGAGGTGCCCATCTCGAACTCCCCCGCGGGGATCACCACCCGCTCGCACACCGGAGACGCCGCCTCGCGGGGCGCCTCCGGGGCATCGAGCAAGGGGGGTCCGGCGCGCAACTGGTGGGTCACGAGCATCGTCTCGTCGTGTTGTTGTTCGTGTTGCGCGATCATCGAGAAGACGAAACCGTCGCGAGTGAGTTCTTCATCGAAGTTGTTGCTTTGCAGTACTTTCTGCGCCAGGTCACGCACCTGGGCTGCGTAGCGGCGCGCCTCGCCTGGGCCGAGCAACGGCAGCGTGGTCCGGCTGGCCCGGGGGTGCAGGAATGCATCGTAGAGTTCGTCGATCCCCTGACGCACCGGCTCTCGGCCCGCGACTTCACGCAGCAGCCAGCGCTCCTCCTGATTCGCGATATGCGCGAGGTCCCACACGAGGGGACTCATCAAGGTCGAATGTTGCTGCACCAGTTCGTCATCGTCGATATCCGTGAGCGAACATGTCCGTGCGCGAGCGCGTTCGAGGTCGCGTTCGAGACGGTCGCGCAGCATCCTCACCGGTCGGCCACCCCCGGCGACTGCCCGCGCATGCAACGTGCCGCGGCCGCGTCGAGCGCAGTGGTGAACCTCATGTCGGGTGACGACTCCGCAGCCAGAGACAGCAATCCCACTGCTGCAGCACGTAATTCGACAGCAGCGAGCCCTTGCTGCGCGGCCTCCACCCAAAGCTGCCGAACCGGCTCGGCGATCGCCGATGCCTCGGTCATGACCTCCGGACTCCTCATCAGAGCTTCGATCGTCGCGATCGGCACCTGCCACAGGTTGTCGGGCTGAGCATCCAGGTACCGGACCTCGAGATGTCCACACGGGCGCACCGGCGGAAACAGCGTGGTCAGGTGATAGTCGAGGTCGGCGAATGTCGGCCGACGACCGATCTCGCCGTCGAGACCGCCACTGAGCCAATCGGCGAACGACGCCCCGGGTGGTGCATGCCATTCCGGGCCTGCCGACCGGACACACAGCAAGGGGGCGTCGAGCGCCCAGGCCGGGTACTTCTGCGGGTCGGCCACGGTCGCGGTGCGGTCCGGGTCGAGCGACAACCACGTGCGCATCCGCTGCGAGACCCACTCGCCTTCCGGAGCGCCCTGCAGCGTGGCCGAACGCCCGAACGCGGCGATCAACGCCGGACCGATCGCGTGGAGCAACTCCCAGCGTCGGGCGAGTTCGGCGTCGTCGGCTCCCGCATCGACGCTGACCTGTACCGCGGCCGTGCTGTTCATCATCAGCCGCCCGAGGGGACCGATCCGGTCGAAACGCAATTCCATTGCGGAGTACCGCGGTGTGCGGAGAAGACGATGGGGCGGCCGAATCTCATCGGTCGCGCTGTCGAGCATCGACACCGCGCGGCGGGCGAGCAACGATCGCAACATCTTCGCGTCGGCGACGAGACGATCGACCGTTTGCCTGGCCGACGTGCACGGCACACTGGCCAACTCCACCTGCCCGCCCGGTTCCAGACTCACCGCGCTCCCCGACGGCAGCGGACGGGCCGACGACGACGGAGCGATGGTTTTCGGGGCGTGAGGCCCGAGCGCCTCGACGATCGACGTGAGTTCCGGCCGTGACGCCGTTCCGTCCGCACGCGCAGTCAGCCATTCGAGTTCCGCGCCGATCAGCCGCGGTGGACCGAACCGGAAGCTCACCCGACGTACGTACGCTTCGGCGGAGGCGCGCGGACCGAGCTCCCTGTCGGCGCGCGGCATCGCCGCGTCCATCGCCATCACCACTCGATCCACCCTCCTTTGTCGGTGGGCCAGGTCACTGAGCGAGCCTAACGCGCGCATCGCCGCAACGCCCGTAGAACGCTCCGGCGGCGCACTGACCACACTAGATTCGGTCGAAGGATCTTGCCGACAGGAAATGGAGGCCACCTTCATGCTCGACGTGCAGCAGGCCCGGCGCGATACCCCCGGTTGTTTCGACCGGGTGTTTCTCGACAGCGCGGGCTCGTCGCTCCCACCGACTCCGGTGGTCGACACCGTCGTCGCCCATCTGCGACGCGAGGCCGAGATCGGCGGATACGCAGCCGCCAACGAGCGCCTCGACGACCTGGCCGGGGTGAAGACCTCCCTCGGACGCCTGTTCGGGGTCGATGGCGCCTCCATAGCGTTGTCCGACAGCGCGTCGCGGGCATGGACGTCGTTCTTCTACGCGGTGCCGCTGGAGCCGGGCGACCGCATCCTGCTGTCACAGGCCGAGTACGCCGCCAACGCAGTCGCAGCGCTGCAACGCGCCCGCGCCACCGGCGCGAGCGTCGAGGTGGTTCCTTCCGACAGCGACGGCCGCATCGACACCCAGGCACTGGGCGGACTGCTCGACGAGCGCGTCAAGATCGTCTCGGTCGTGCACGCACCGACCAACGGCGGTTTGGTCAACCCGGTCCGCGAGGTCGCCGACGCCGCCCACGCCGTGGGCGCACTGGTGCTGCTCGACGCGTGCCAATCGGTGGGGCAGCTTCCCGTGAGCGTGCCCGAACTGGACGTCGATGCGCTCTCGGGGACCGGCCGCAAATGGGTGCGCGGCCCTCGGGGCACCGGGTTCCTCTACGTGCGGCCGCGACTGATCGCCGACCTCGAGCCGGCGCCGATCGATCTGCACAGTGCGACGTGGACGTCGCCCGACACCTACGAACTCGCGTCCGACGCGTCGCGCTTCGAGATGTGGGAGGCCGACGTCGCGGCCCGGCTGGGACTCGGCGTCGCGATCGACTACCTGCTCGATCTCGGAATCGATGCCGTGGCGGAGGCCATCGGCTATCGCGCCGAGCACACCCGAGACGGGCTCGAGCGGATCCCGGGCGTCACCGTGCACGATCGCGGCGCACCGCTCAACGGGATCGTCTCGTTCACCGTCGACGGGATCGAACCGAGCGCGGTACGCGACGCGCTGGCCGAGCAGTCGATCACCGTCACCGTCAGCTCACGCAGCTCCACTCTGCTCGACATGTCACAGCGGAAACTCGATGCCGTGGTGCGCGCGTCGCCGCACTATTTCGTCTCCCCCGCCGACGTCGATCGTTTCCTCGCCGCCGTTCGCTCCCTCGCATGATGAGGCCCGTTCGCATTGCGCAATCGGATCCGGTAAAGTATGTCGAGTTGTCTCGGCGAGGGTGAACCGCGTTATCGCTGGCTCACCGTGATCGACGCGGCTGCGGCTCCGTCAGAGCGTAGAAGCGCTCCTACTGCCGCGCGTGTCCGGTCCCGCATTCGCCGAGAAGACCGACCCCGTGAGAGTTCACTAGCGTAGGAGCCGTTGCACCATGTCCAACGAGAACCGTCTCGTAGCCGCTGTCCGCACCGAGTTCGGCAAGGGCGCAGCCCGTCGCACCCGCCGTGCAGGCCAGATCCCCGCCGTCCTCTACGGCCACGGCACCGATCCCAAGCACCTGTCGCTTCCCGGCCTCGAGTTCGCCGCTGTCCTGCGTAACCACGGCACCAACGCCGTCCTGACCCTCGAGGTCGACGGCACCGAGCAGCTCGCCCTCACCAAGTCCGTCACCACGCATCCGATCCGCCGCAACATCGAGCACGCCGACCTGCTCGTCGTGAAGAAGGGCGAGAAGGTCACCGTCGAGGTTCCCGTCGTCCTCACCGGTATTGCAGGCCCCGGCGCGCTGGTCGTCCACGAGGTCAGCACCATCAAGCTCGAGGCCGACGCCCTCAACATCCCCGAGGAGATCTCGGTGTCGGTCGAGAGCGCTCCCATCGGCACCCAGATCCTCGCCGGTGGCGTCGAGCTTCCCGCGGGCGCGACCCTGCAGGACGATCCCGAGCTGCTGCTCGTGAACATCGTCGAGGCCGCTGCTCAGGCGAGCGCCGAAGAGGCAACCGACGAGACCGAGGGTGCAGCAGAAGAGGCCTGAGCCTCGACTGCGTGAACCTTTCGGGCTCAGTGAAGTCTTTCGTGCGGCGCGTCATCCTTCGGGATGGCGCGCCGCACGCGCGTTCTACCGAGCGGAACACCGCCACACATGATTCGAGGAAGGACCCGCACGTGAGCGAGGACACCGCGCTCGTCGTAGGGCTGGGAAATCCCGGCCCCAAGTACGAGACCACCCGGCACAACATCGGTTTCATGGTTGCCGATGTGCTGGCCGATCGGGTCGGCGGGAAGTTCAGCGCACACAGGAAGAGCAACGCCGAGATCGTGCAGGCACGCCTCGACGGGCGACAGGTCATCATCGCGAAGCCCCGCACGTACATGAACGTGTCGGGTGGTCCGGTCGCAGGTCTCGCGAAGTTCTTCTCGGTCTCGCCGGGAAACATCATCGTGATCCACGACGAACTCGATCTCGATTACGGCACGATCCGGCTCAAGCAGGGCGGCGGTGAGAACGGGCACAACGGCCTGCGGTCCACGTCGTCGGCGCTCGGCACGAAGGACTACCTGCGAGTGCGCATGGGGATCGGCCGGCCGCCGGGCCGTCAGGATCCGGCGGACTTCGTACTCAAGCCGTTCTCCTCCGCCGAGCGCAAAGATCTCGGTGTGCTGTGCGAGGAGGGCGCCGACGCCGTCGAACTGCTCCTGAAACTCGGCCTCGAGGGCGCACAGAACCGCATCCACTGACTCCTACGGCGCCGGAGGCAGTGCCAGGCACAGGGCTTCCAATGCCGACGAGAAGGCGTGTTCGGCCGGTGTGCCGTAGCCGACGACAAGCCCGTCGAGGTGCGGCATCGTGCTGTCGGGGTGCCGGTAGGCGGACAATCCGTCGACGGCCACACCCTGTCTGCGAGCGGCCGTGAGAGTGGCGTGTTCCGTACCTTCCGGCAGTTCGAGCACGGCATGCAGACCGGCCGCGATTCCGCTGACCCGCAGGTGCGGGGCGTGCACGGTGAGCGCGGCCGCCAGGTGGTCCCGGCGTCGCCGGTAGACACCGCGCATGCGGCGCAGGTGTCGCTCGTAGGCACCGCACGTGATGAAGTCGGCCAAGGTGAGCTGATCCCACGCGCTCGACCAGAGTTCACGTCTCCCTTTCACGGCGAGAACGTCGTCGATCATTCGGTCCGGCAATACCATCCACCCCAGGCGCAGGGACGGCGACAGACTCTTGCTGATCGACCCGAGGTAGATCACACGGTCCGGGTCCAGTCCCTGTACCGCACCGATCGGTTCTCTGTCGTAGCGAAACTCTCCGTCGTAGTCGTCTTCCAGAATCAGGCCGTCCACCGTGCGCGCCCAATCCACGACCGCGGCGCGGCGCACGGCATGCAATGGGCCACCGGTCGGGTATTGGTGTGCGGGGGTGAGCAGAACCGCACCCGCCGATGTCTCGGACAGGTCGCCTACGCGGGCGCCGTGCTCGTCGATGGACAGCGGTACGGTTCGTATCCCCGCGCCCGCGATGAGATCTCGGTGAAATGCCAGCCCGTAGGATTCCACCGCAACGGTGCCGGGCAACAGCGGCCCGAGCAACTGCAGCGCGTGGGCGAAGCCGGCACAGATCACGATGAGTTCGGCATCGACGCGTACTCCCCGGGCCCGCGCCAGATAGTCGGCGAGAGCATCGCGCAGTTCCGGGCGACCTCGTGGATCTCCTACCCCGAATGCTTCACTGGGTGCCGCGTTGATCGCCCGGCGGGCCGACGTCGACCAGGCGGCCCGCGGAAAAGCCGACGCGTCGGGGGAACTCGGCGCCAGGTCGTGGATCGGGCGGCGAGACGACGGCCGAGGTCGCCGCCGGACAGGTGCCGGTGGAGCAACTCGCCGGGCCACCCGGGTCCCCGAACCCTGCCGCGCCGTCAACCATCCTTCTTCCACCAACTCGGAGTAGACCTCGGCCGCGGTGTTCCGGGCTATGCCGAGATCGGCGGAGAGTGCCCGATAGGACGGTAGCCGGGTATCCGGTGGGAGGCGACCCGAGCGGACTGCCTCCCGCAGGGCGTGCAGAAGCTGGGAGCGCAGGCTTCCGGAGCCGGACAGCTCCAGATGCAGATCACTGCCCGTCGGTGAATTGACCCCAGAATTCGTCATCGAAATGAACCATACCAATGGTCAATACCGGACTTAGCTTTATGACATGACAACTTTTCACGTAGCCCAGCGCATGGATTTCGCCCAGGTCGCGCCGAGAATCTTCAAAGCCGTCCTCGCCCTCGACGCCGCCGCTCGCGTCGGTCTCGACCCGGTACTGCTCGAACTGGTCCAGATCCGTGCATCGCAGATCAACCGCTGCGCATACTGCATCGACTACCACACATCCGACGCGCGCCGGGCGGGTGAGCGGGAGGAACGGATCCACCAGCTCAGCGCATGGGAGGAATCCAGCGTCTTCACCACGAAAGAACGTGCGGCACTGGCCCTCACCGAGGCGATGACACAATTGGCAGGCGGCGTCTCCGACGAGGTCTGGGACGAGGTCGCCGATGAGTTCGACGAGACAGAACTCGCCCAGCTCATCGCGTTGATCTTCACGGTGAACACCTGGAACCGGATGAACGTGACGACCCGCAAGACGCCCGGGGCGCTGTGACCGCGGAGGCGGAATCATGTCCGCCACCCTCGGCGTCAGCCGACCCCGCGGCACCGAGTAGGACGGCAGCCGGCCCCTCACCACTGAAGGGCTGGCTCGCCGTCCTGGCGGTGACGCTGGGCATCTTCTCCCTCATGACATCCGAACTGCTCCCCGTCGGACTGCTCACTCCCGTGGGCGATGCCCTCGACGTGTCCGAAGGTCGCGCCGGGCTGATGGTGACAATTCCCGGTATCGTCGCCGCCCTCTCCGCGCCCCTGATCACAGTGGCCGCCGGGCGGATGGACCGCAGGCTGGTCCTGGCTCTGCTGATCGGCATGATGGGGGCCGCCAATCTCGCATCGGCCTTCGCAACAGATTTCGCGGTCCTCCTGGTCGCCCGGTTCCTCATCGGCATCAGCGTCGGAGGTTTCTGGGCGCTGGCCGGGGGCATCGCCCTCCGACTGGTGCCGCAGCGGCACGTCGTGCGTGCCACCGCCGTGATCTTCAGCGGTGTCGAAGCCGCGTCCGTTCTCGGGGTGCCTGCCGGCACGTTCCTCGGCGACCTCAGCGGCTGGCGCACAGCGTTCGGCGCGGTCGGCGTCCTCGGCCTTGTCGCGCTGACGGCCATGCTTTTCCTGATACCTCGGCTGCCACCGCAGCGCACCCTCGGCCTCACCGACCTGCCCGGGGTGTTCCGGAGCAACGCAGGCGTGCGTGTGGGAATCACGATGACGGTCCTGCTCATCACCGGCCACTTCACGGCGTACACATTTCTGCGCCCCGTCCTCCAGGGCAGCGGCGTGGACGGCGGATCGATCGGCATGCTGCTTCTCGTGTTCGGTGTCGCCGGTCTCTGCGGCAATTTCATTGCGGGAGCCCTGGTCGACAGATGGTTGCCACAGACCGCACTGGGAATCTCGCTCGTCCTCACCGTCGCCATGGTCGCGGTCGCGGTCAGCGACGCCACAGCCTTCTCCGCGGCAGGCATGCTCGCCCTCTGGGGATTGGGCTATGGCGCAGTGCCTGTCACCCTCCAGACCTGGATGTTCAGGTCGGCTCCGGACGCCGTGGAGGCCGCGAGTTCACTGTTCGTCTCGGCGTTCAACCTCTCGATCGCAGCGGGTGCTCTGATCGGTGGGCTTGCCGTCGATGCGCTGTCGCCGACGAGCATTCTATGGATCGGTGGTGTCCTCACCGCACTCACCGTCCTCGTCGTCGGAACCTCCGGGCGGGCCGGGCGTCGTGCCACGTCAGCGCCGGAGCAATGATGCCGACGTCCCGCGGCGGAGCTTGCCCGACGATGTCTTCGGGATGTTGCCGGGGCCGACCACTGCAACCGTGCGGGGGCGCGCTCCCACTTCCGCACACACCGCATGGACCACTTCGTGCTCGATACGGCGCACTTCGTCGAGGTCGTCGATGAGGTTGGTCTCGACCGCCACCGCGAAGGATTCCCGCTTGTCGCCGGCATCCAGCCGGATCGCGACCGCGTTACCCGGTCGTACCCCGGCCACGCCGCACGCGGCGCGCTCGATATCGGTGGGATAGATGTTGCGTCCGCCCATGATGATGACGTCCTTGACCCGGCCGCACACGACAACGAGACCTTCTTCGGTGAAGTAGCCGACGTCACCGGTATCGAGCCAACCGTCGCTGTCCTGCGCGGATACAGGACCGTCGACCGTGACGTATCCGTGTGTGACGGCTGTGCCCCGCAACTGGATGACCCCGACCCCTCGGGTAGGAAGTTCCTGCCCGTCGTTACCGACGATTCTGCCTTCGAGACCGGAAACGAGGTGCCCGAGCGTCGGCAACCTGCGGGCATTCGAGTGGACGGACGGCACGGCCATCCCACCCGACTCGAGCAGATCCGGGTCGACGGCATCGAGCACCTGGCCGTGGCCGGGGTCGGGTACCGATACCGCCAGCGTCGTCTCCGCCATCCCGTAGACCGGGGCAAGTGCCATCGGGTCGAGCCCGAACCGGGCACCTGCCTCGGCGAGAGCGTCCATGGTGTCGGGGTCCACGGGTTCGGCCCCGTTCCACATCCACTTGACCGACGACAGATCCACCGCACCGTCCTCGGCCTGCGCCAGTTTGCGGGCCAGCAACGAATACGCGAAATTCGGTGCAGCCGTCACGGTTCCACGATATTTGGTGATGAGATCCGCCCACAGCATCGGTGTCCGCAGGAAGTCGAGCGGAGTCACCGACACCACCTCGCCGCCCATCTGCATCGGGACGCTGAGAAATCCGACCATGCCCATGTCGTGGAACAGCGGCAACCAACTGATCATGACGTCGTCGTCGAGCGAGAACTTGATGCGTTCGAACATCGCATACGCGTTGACGTAGAAGTTCTCGTGCGTGATCTGCACGGCTTTCGGTGACCCGGTGGAGCCGGAGGTCAGTTGCTGCAGCACGATGTCGGATTCTGCGGTGTCGACGGGGTCGATCGCTGTGCCTGCGCGCAGTTCCGAGGTGGTAACGACGTCGATGCCCCGCTCACGCAGCAGCGGTTCGGCGATGTCGAACGGTGCGCCGAGCACCACGACCCTCGCGCCGATCATGCGCAATACGGTCTCGGTGTCTCGCGTCCACCCATCGAGATCGGTGCGCGGGGTGGGCTGGTGCAGCATCGTGATGCTCGCGCCGCGCATCCACACGCCCTGGCTGATCGGGGCGATGTCGACCGGGAACCCGGCCAGGATCGCGACCGCATCGCCCGGTGCGACCCCGTTCGCAGCCAGACACCCCGCCATGCACCGTGCCTGCTCGTGGATCTGCATCCAGGTCTGTCGCCGCGGCGAGTCCGGCTCGCCGGTGACCAGACCCCGTGTGCTCTCGCGCCCCGTCGCATACATCTCATCAGTGAACCTGCTCACGAACACTCCTCGTTCCGATGCGCACGGGCCTTCCCGTGCCGAAATCCCGGCCTTACGAATCAGGGTGGCCCGAAAATGAGCGATCGGAAGCGTCCCCTGGGAAACGTGATCGAATCTGCGGGAAAACGACACCGAATCGCCTAGTAACATGGAGGAGTTGCCTGCGATAGAACACCGACCAAAAAGTTTCGAGAGGTTTCCGCGTTGAGTACCCCGCCCGCCTCCGCCAGCGAATCCACCAACGCCGCGAAGCCCCCTTCGTCGAACGAAGTCCGTTCCGAAGCGCTGCGTCGGCGCACATTCGCCGTCATCTCCCATCCGGACGCCGGTAAGTCCACTCTCACCGAGGCCCTCGCACTGCACGCGAAGGTCATCTCGGAGGCCGGCGCCGTACACGGCAAGGCCGGTCGCAAGTCCACCGTCTCCGACTGGATGGAGATGGAGAAGGCCAGAGGCATCTCCGTCAGCTCCACCGCGCTGCAGTTCAACTATTCGTCGTCCGAGGCCCCGGAGTCGGCGGACGGTGTCGACACCGTCAACGTCATCAACCTCGTCGACACCCCCGGCCACTCCGACTTCTCCGAGGACACCTACCGCGTGCTCACCGCGGTCGACGCGGCCGTGATGCTCATCGACGCCGCGAAAGGCCTCGAGCCGCAGACGTTGAAGCTGTTCCAGGTGTGCCGCCACCGCGGCATTCCGGTGATCACGGTGATCAACAAGTGGGACCGCCCCGGTCAGACGCCACTCGAATTGCTCGACGAGATCAGCGAACGAATCGGACTCACCCCGACCCCGTTGTTCTGGCCGGTCGGCATCGCGGGTGACTTCCGCGGACTCTTGCGTCGCGGTCTCGACGAGCACGCAGGCGAAGCCGTCGAATACATCAAGTTCACGCGCACCGCAGGTGGCGCGAAGATCGCACCCGAGGAACACCTGACCCCCGAGGTCGCGCTCGAGCGCGAAGGCGACACCTGGGCCGAGGCCGCCGAGGAATCCGAACTGCTGTCGGCGAGCGGGCAGGATCACGACCAGGAACTGTTCCTGGGAGGCCAGACGTCGCCGGTGATCTTCGCCTCCGCCATGCTCAACTTCGGTGTCCGTCAGATCCTCGACACGCTCGTCGCGCTGGCCCCGCCGCCGCGGGCCCGCCTGGCGATCGACGACACTCCCCGCGACGTCGACGACCCGTTCAGCGCCGTGGTGTTCAAAGTGCAGGCCGGAATGGACACCGCCCACCGCGACCGTCTCGCGTTCATGCGCGTCGTCTCGGGTGTCTTCGAGCGCGGGATGGTCGTCACGCACGCCCAGACCGGCAAGCCGTTCGCGACGAAGTACGCACTGACCGTGTTCGGGCGCGAACGCACTACCGTCGAGAACGCCTATCCGGGCGACGTGGTGGGCCTGGTCAACGCCACGGCCCTCGCGCCCGGCCACACCCTGTTCGTCGACAAGAAGGTCGAGTTCCCGCCCATCCCGTCGTTCGCACCCGAGCACTTCGCGATCCTGCGGGCCGAGAGCGCCTCGAAGTACAAGCAGTTCCGCAAGGCCGTCGATCAGCTCGATTCCGAAGGCGTCGTGCAGATCCTCCGCAACGACATCCGAGGCGATGCGTCGCCGGTGATGGCGGCCGTCGGCCCCATGCAGTTCGAGGTGGTCGCGGCGCGGATGAAGGCCGAGTACAACGTCGACCCGAAGATCGAGCCGCTCGGATACGCGCTGGCCCGCCGCACGGATGCGGAGTCGACCATCGAACTCAACCGTCAGCGCGGTGTCGAGGTGTTCGAGCGGTCCGACGGCGTGTTGCTCGCACTCGTCAGCGACAAATGGCGGCTGCAGTACATCCAGAAGGAGCTTCCCGAACTCACCCTCGAGCCCTTGGTCGCTGCTACCGACTGACCCCGGAACAGCAGATACCGGACATACGGGGTGACGCGGACACCCTCCGGCTGGTAATTTGCTGCCGTCGAGCACGCACGCTCGGGTGATTTCAGGAGCTTGTCATGAACGACGATGCATCGTCCGTGCCATCGGGTGAACAGCCCAACAGCGGCACGACCGAGTCCAGCACCGCCGAGGCCGGTCATTCCCGCTCGGGTGAGCGGTCGAAGGGCCCGAAGCGGTCGGGCACCTTCGTCTACCCGCTGCCGAGCACGCCGCTCCCGAGCAGTACACCGATGACGGTGCTCACCCCGGGTGATACCCCAGGTGTGCACGCGATCGACCGCAACCCGGCCGGCGGGGTGGGCGCCGGAACCACGAACGAAGGGACGTCCTCGGTGACGAGCACCAGCACCAACGGCAGCACGACCGGCACCAACGGCTCGACCGCCGATACCTCCGCCGCGTCGAGCACACTCGGCACTGCTTCGAAGTCCAGCGTGCCCGCCCGCCGCAATTCGATGGGTGTCGCGTCGGTGCGGATCGCGGCCCGTCTGGCCCACGGCGAGCTCGGTTCACGCTCGTCCCACGGCACCGACCCGACGATCGACAATGACGAACTGCTGCAACTGCTCGGTGAATACCTCGTGGCGGGCGGGCTCGAGAAGCCCGAGATCCACGCGATGCTCGGTGGTCAGCCGATCGTGGTCGACCTACAATCTCCGAACCGCTTCACGCGCTGAACCACTCGCGACCGCTGTACCGCTCAGCTGAACAATGCGGCGATGGTCGCCGGATCGACCTCCTCGATCCGAGGGGGCGACCATCGCGGTGAGCGGTCCTTGTCGATGAGCACAGCGCGCACGCCTTCGACGAAATCGGGTACCGCGCTGATCCGCACAGCCACCTCGAGCTCGCGTGCCAGGCACTCTTCGAGAGTGCTCTCGGCGCCACGGCGCAACAGTTCCACGGTGGCACGCACGCTGGTCGGCGACGCGGCGCGAAGGGCCGCATGCGTCCGCTCGGCCCACTCTGGGTCGATGTCCGCGTCGCTCGCCGCGAGCCGGCTCAGGATGTCGTCGATCGTTCCGTCACCGAACACCGTCTCGATATCAGCGAAGCGTTTCTCCAGTTCGGATTCGGGTGCGGGAGCGACGAATTCGTCGAGTGCTGCCCGCCAGTCTCCCGCGCGGATACGGTCGACAAGATCATCGACGCGGTCGCGTGGTACGAAATGGGTGGCCAGACCCACCGCGAGCGCGTCGCCGGCACCGATGCGGGTCCCCGTCACGCCGAGGTACATTCCGACGGCGTCGCAACGTACGGCGGTGCCCCTCAATCGGGGAAGGAAATGGCTCGACCCGACATCCGGGATGAAGCCGAGCGCCGTCTCGGGCATCGCGAACGACGCCCTCTCCGTCACCACCCGCACCGCGCCGTGCACCGAGATCCCGAGCCCGCCGCCCAGGGTGACACCGTCCAGAACCGAGAGATACGGCTTCGGGTAGGTGGCTACGAGTTCGTCGAGCCGATACTCGGCGGCGAAGGATTTCCGCACTGCGTCGAAGTCCCCCGCCAGCACCGCATTGCGAGCAGGTTTGATGTCGCCGCCCGCACAGAAGGCCCGATCGGACCGGCTCGTGACGAGCACCGCCGTGACGGACGGGTCGGTGCGCCACTGCAGCAGCGCAGCATGCATGTCCCGGATCATCGACGGGTTCAGCGCGTTGAGCGCTTCGGGCCGGTCGAGTTGCACCTCGGCGACACCGTCGGCGACTCGGGTGCGGATGAACGACTCTTTCACGGGCGGGAGCCTACCGGGCGCATGCGACACAGACGTGAGGTACGGCACCGCCGAGGTCAGGGTTCACCTATCGGGTCTCCGGTCAGCGGACCGACGAGCATCCACCGATGCCCGAACGGGTCGATCAATGTGGCGTTACGGTGACCGTGGTTTTCCGAGATCCAGCGCTCGACCCTGCCTCCGGCTGCACGGGCGCGCTCGAGAACGGTGTCGGTATCGACGACCGGAAGCATCAAGCTCACCGAGGTGGCTCCCCCGGCCGGTGCGGTCAGGCCCATTTCCGGGAACTCCTCGGCAAGATAGACCATCCCGGTCGGGAACCCGAGTTCGGCGTGGCCGAGCCTGCCGTCGTCCATGAAGATCGGCTCGCCATGCAGCGTTGCGCCGAACGCGCTTACATACCAGTCGATTGCGTCACGGCCGCGCCCCACCGTGAGATACGGGATCGCGCCTGCCGGGGGAAACAGCGTGCCGTCCGGGGTTGCCATGGACATCTTTCCTTTCGAACGTCTCACCGCCTCGGGCGATTCAGGACGCGCGCGGAGGCTGCTGGAGCAGTGCCCATTTGTTGCTGCTGAGCCGGAACGAGGGCATGTCCGCGAGAGAAACGACCGTCTCCCAATTACGTTCGTATCCTGTGTGCACGATCCGCCAGGCGCCGTCGTCACAACGGACGTACCGATCGTGGTAGTACGCCGACCCGCGCAGAATCATGCCGTCTTCCGGAACGATGACGGTATCAGCGAGCAGCCAGGTCCCCGTTGCTGTTCGGCCGCTCTCGTCGATCCGGATCTCGGGGTGGCTGCAGTGGTGTTCCGTGACCATGTGGAGGCCGAGCGTGTTCTCGAGAAAGTTGATGAAGACCTCGCGAGATTCGAAACTGAGATGTTCGCCGTATACCGCGGTGGCCTCGGGTACGAGAGTGTCGGCGAGCTCCTCCCAGTTCTTGGTATCGAGAGTTCGCGCGTAGCGATACTTGACCTGCGCGATCTGTTCCGTGGCCTCCAGATCCATCGCTGATCTCCCATCACCGGCTGTCTGTTGTCAGGCTAGCCCGGATCACCATCTCGCGGAGTCCGATTCGAAGACCCGCCGGCCAGCTCGATTGCATTTCGGTCACAGACCGGTACCGATGCTCGGGCCCGGAGACCTTGCCGGTATTTCCAGCGACCGCAGGACCACATCGACGATGAGCACCGCGTAGGCGTCGTCGTCGCCGGGCGCGGGTTCGGACAGCCCGAACAGGGCGTGACTGAGCACCGCGCCGGTCACCATCTCGAGCAGTAAGGTCACGGAAGTCCCGGAATCGAGTTCGCCGCGGTCGACCGCTCGGTGCACGATGGTGCGGGCCGCGAGAACCCGACTGCGATTGAGCGTCGCGGTCAAGCGGGCGAGCAGCTCCGGGTTCACTCGCGAATCGAGCGCTACCCGCAGACTGACCAGCCCTGACGGGGTGCGATATCCGCGCAGGAGTTGTCGCGCCAATTCGATGAGGTCGGAGCGCAACGCACCGGTGTCGATCGGTTCGGGAAGCGGACTGCGGGCTTCGAGTGCGTGGACCAGGAGGTCGTCCTTGGTGTCCCACCTGCGATACAGCGCCGCGCGGCCGACACGCGCTCTGCGCCCGACCGCATCGAGAGTGAAGCCGCGCCAACTCGTCTCGGCGTAGACCTCGAGCACGGCGTCGAAGACCCGGTCCTCGAGGTCGGCGTCGCGGGGCCTGCCGCGTCGGCGGGGAGCGGGGAGGTCGGTCACGCCATGAGTGTGCCAGACCGCCCCCGATATACAGACTCGATCAGTCCGTATTACGCTCCGGGTGCCATTACCCGACCACCAAGAGGCAGCAGCGATGAGAGATCCGGCACACACACCCGTCGTCATCGGTGTCGGCGACCTGCGATCCGGACGCGCCGGGTTGCCCGCCGACCAACGAGAGCCACTCGACCTCATTCTCGAAGCGACGCGCGCCGCGCTGGCCGACACCGGCGCCGCCGACCTCGCCTCCCGCATCGACACCGTCCGCGCCGTGAAGACCGCAAGCTGGTCGTACGACGATCTCCCCGGCCTGCTCGCCGAACGCATCGGCGCCACCCCCGAGCACACGTCGACGAGCCCGATAGGGGGTCACTGGCCCGCAGCGCTGCTCGACCGGATCGCACACGATATTGCGGCAGGCACCAGCTCCGTCGCGCTGCTCGTCGGCGGCGAGGCACAAGCCTCGGTCACCAATGCCCTCAAGGCCGGGACCGACCCGAGCGCACTCGGCTGGGTCACCGCGCCTGGCGGACCACCGGTGTTCGATCCCGACGACCTGGGCAGTGCGGCAATGCAGCGCGCCGGGATGGTGGCCCCCACACGCGTGTATCCGCTGTTCGAGAACCGGTTCAGCAGCCGCCTCGGGCACTCCCGCGAAAAGTCGATCGAATGGTCCGCTGAGCTCTACGGTAAGTTCTCCGCGATCGCCGCGGACAATCCGGCCTCGTGGAATCCGGACGCACGCACCTCCGAGGACATCCGCACGGTCGGACCGAAGAACCGCGCGGTGACCGACCCGTATCCCCTGCTGATGAATGCGATGCCGTTCGTCGACCAGGCCGCAGCCGTCGTCGTCACCTCGCTGGCGACGGCACGTGAACTCGGGGTGGCCGACGAACGCATTCTCTACGTCTGGGGTGGTGCAGGCGCGACCGAACCGGCGGACGTGCTCTCCCGCGCCGATCTCGACCGGTCCGCCGCACTCGCCGACGCCCTCCGTCGCCTCCTCGACCGCGCAGACCTCCGCGCAAGCGACTTCGACATCATCGATGCATACAGTTGTTTTCCGGTGGTCCCCAAATTGCTCGTCGAGCACCTGGGTCTGCCCCGCGACACCGTCCCGACCGTCACCGGAGGCCATTCGTTCTTCGGTGGGCCACTGAACAGCTACACACTGCATTCGATCGTCGCGATCGCGCGTCGGCTGCGTGTCGACGGTGAACTCGCCCTCGTCCACGGCAACGGCGGGTATCTCACCTACCAGCACGTCGTGGCGCTCGGATGCGCACCGCACACCGACGGGTACATCGGCGATCCGGCACCTGTACTGATGCCCGCGTCGGCGACGGAGGTCGCGGTCGACTATTCAGGTGAGGTCGAGATAATCACAGCCACAGCAGAATTCGGCCGTGATGGCAACCCTTCGATCGGCTTCCTCATCGGCGCGACCCCGGATGGGCGTCGCGTCGCAGGTCATACCGACGCGGCGGGGGCCCGAGTACTCGCTGCGGGCGCCGACATCATCGGCACCAGCGTGCACATCGTCGACCGCGGCGGCAGTCTGACTGTCACACCGACGACTTCGTAGACACGCAACCGCGGGCGAATTGGACAGATACACACCGTCGTTCTGTGTGTACCTGCCCAATTGTGGTGTACCTGCCTCACCCGAGCCAGGCCACGGTCTCTCGGGGTCCGACACTAGACACGGACGCGCATCTTCTCCAGCCCGAGCACGGCCACCACAGCGATGACGACGTGCATCAGCACGAGGGTGACGGTGCTCGCCGGGTCGAAGTCCGCGCTGAGCGTCCCCTGGATCGTTGCGAGCGGCAGCAGCGCCCCGACCACCTGGGCGATCCGCACGATCGGATTCCACCACAGACTCAGCAGAGCGGCGACGGTGAGCCCGACGGTGAGCGGAACGACGGTCATGAGCACCACGCCGCCCGGCGCCGCGCTCGCGACCGTCCCGGCGTCGGTGTGCTCGAACGATCCACCGGCCAGCAGGCCGACCAGCCAGAGCACGAGGTTGGCGATCAACGCAGCGAGGACCGAGGCGACGACGACCGTGGGCCGCCCGTATTCGCGCGACCACACGGATGTCGATGAAACAGACGATGTTCGGGTGACAGACATGTTTCTCTCCTGATGGGCGTGTTCAACTGACTGCGCCCAGCCTGCAACCTCGAGCAGACTCGAGGTCAAGGGGAAAACATGGACCCGGAAGACTTTCCTTGCCCTGTGGGGGGTGGAAACCGTTCGCCGCGTCAGTCCAGCGTGTCGGCGAGCTCCATCCACTGCTCCTCGGCCGCTTCCTTGTCCGCGACCACCTGACGCAGCTCGGCGTCGAGCTTCTGCAAGCGGTCGGGATCGGTTGCCGCGTCGGCCAGTTGCACGTGCAGCTTCGATTCGCGCTCGTCGAGCTTGGCGATCGCCCGCTCGAGTCGTGAGAGTTCCTTACGCGCAGCACGCTCCGCGGCGCCGTCCCGCTTCGGCGCCGACGCTTCTGCCCCCTTCGACACCTGGGACGCCACCGACAGCACCCCACCGTCACCCATCGCCGCGCGTCGACGCAGATACTCCTCGATACCGCCCGGCAAGTTGGTGAGCTTGCCGTCGCCGAACAGCGCCCATGTCGAGTCGCAGATCCGCTCGATCAGGTACCGGTCGTGACTGATGACCACGAGGGTCCCTGCGAAGTTGTCGAGCAGGTCTTCGAGTTGCTGGAGGGTGTCGATGTCGAGATCGTTGGTTGGCTCGTCGAGCAGCAGCACATTGGGCTCTGCCATGAGTACGCGCGTCAGTTGCAGGCGACGTCGTTCACCACCGGAGAGGTCGCCGACGGGAGTGCGCTGGCGGGCAGGGGTGAACCCGAGCCTCTCCGCCAGCTGACCCGCCGATACCTCCTTGTCGCCCAGCATGATTCGTTCGGCCACGTCTTTGACCGCGTCGAGCACCCGCATGTCGGTGGGCAGATCGTCGAGTTCCTGCCGTAGCCAGCCGATCTCGACCGTCTGCCCCTCGATCCGCTTGCCGGATGCGGGCTCGCGCTCGCCGGCGAGTGTGCGCAGCAACGTCGTCTTCCCGGATCCGTTGACGCCGACGAGACCGATCCGCTCCCCCGGGCCGAGCCGCCACGTCAGATCGTGGACGAGTTCACGGCCGTCCGGAGTGGCCAAGGTGGCGTCCTCCAGCTCGATCACGACACGCCCCAGCCTGCGCTTCGCGAACGACGCGAGGGCCACCGAATCACGCGGCGGCGGCACGTTGGCGATGAGCGCTTCTGCAGCCTCGATGCGATATTTGGGCTTGGACGTGCGTGCGGGAGCGCCGCGACGCAGCCACGCCAACTCCTTGCGCGCCAGGTTCTGACGCCGCTCCTCCATGGCGTCGGCCTGACGGGCGCGCTCGGCCCGCGCGAAGATCCAGTCGTTGTAGCCGCCTTCGTATGCCTCGACCTTGCCGCCGACCACTTCCCACGTACGGTTCGCAACGGTGTCGAGGAACCACCGGTCGTGGGTCACGACGACGAGCGCACTGCGTCGCGACAGCAAATGCTCGGCAAGCCACTGCACTCCCTCGACATCGAGGTGGTTGGTGGGCTCGTCGAGCACGAGCAGATCGAGTTCTTGCACGAGCGCGGCAGCGAGCGCGACCCGTCGCCGTTCACCGCCGGACAGTCCGTCGACGACGGCGTCGAGACCGAGCTTGTCGATGCCGATCCCGGCGAGCACCGAGCGGATGCGCGCGTCACCCGCCCACTCGTGTTCGGCTACGTCGAGGGGACCGAGCACGACGTCACCGACGGTCGAGCCTTCGGGAAGCACGCCGCGCTGGGTGACCACCGCCATGCGCAGGCCACCAACCCGGCTGACACGACCGGAGTCCGGCTCCTCGAGGCCGGCGAGCACCTCGAGCATCGTGGTCTTGCCGCCGCCGTTGAGGCCGACCACGCCGATGCGCTCGCCCTCTTCGACCCCGAGCGACACGGAGTCGAGCAACGGCTTGATACCGAAGGATTTCGAGACCTGTTCGAGGTTGATCAGATTCGCCACGTGGTGCAGAGCCTTCCGGAGTTGTGAATCGGTGTATCGGGAATGGGGTGTCAGGACCGATCGTGATCGACGATGCGCGCGCCCGGCACCGGGCCGGACGCGATCCGCACGGTTCGGCACACCCCGGCGCCCGCGAGCTCGGCGCTCACCTCGACCGCGGCGCGTTGATCGTCTACGAGGAATGCGCAGGTGGGCCCGGAGCCGGACACGATGCCGGCGAGAGCTCCCGCTTCGACCCCTGCGCGCAGGGTGCGACGCAGACCGGGGTTCAACGACAACGCGGCCGATTGCAGGTCGTTGCCGAGCAACGGAGCGAGCGCGCGAGCGTCACCGGCGCCGAGCGCATGCAGCAGATCGTCGGTGTCGCCCACGCGCTGCGGGTCACCGCTGGCGCGCAGCCGGTCGAGTTCGCGGAAGACGACGGGCGTGGACAGGCCTTCTTTCGCGATCGCGAGCACCCAGTGGAAGGTGCCGCGCGACAGGACGGGCACGAGTTGTTCACCGCGTCCGGTTCCGAGTGCGGTATTACCGTGCAGGCAGAAGTTCACGTCGCTGCCGAGCAGTGCGGCGATCTCGTCGAGATCGTCGCGGCTTGCTCCGGTCCTCCACAGCGCGTCGAGGGCGACGAGCGTCGCGGCCGCGTCGGCGCTTCCGCCCGCCATGCCTCCGGCAACGGGGATCCCCTTGTCGATGGTGATCTCGACGTCGGGTGTGCGTCCGGCGCGTTCGGCGAGCATCTCCGCGGCACGCCAGACGAGGTTCGACGAATCGGTGGGCACCGAACCCGCGTCGGGTCCACGGACCTCGACGCGGAGAGTTCCTGCGGGGGCGACGGTCACCTCGTCGTGCAGCGACAGCGCTTGGAACACTGTGCGCAGGTCGTGATAGCCGTCGGGGCGGAGGTCCCCGACCGCGAGGTGCAGGTTGACCTTGGACGGAGCCCTCACGCTGACGGAGGCGGGGACGACGGAAAGCACGAATACACAGCTTACCCGCGCTGCGGGACCGGCAACGACCACAATCGAGGACGGAAGTCGTCCGTTATTCGTGACACAGTCTGATCATGCGCGAAACCTCCGCCCGCCTGTTGCGTCTGCTGTCGCTCCTGCAGATGCGACGGGAATGGTCCGGCACCGAACTCGCCGAGCGTCTGCAGATCACCACCCGCACGGTCCGACGCGACGTCGAGAAGCTCCGCTACCTCGGCTACCCCGTCGATGCGAATGTCGGCGTCGGCGGCGGCTACCGGCTCGGCGCGGGCGCCGAGATGCCGCCGCTGCTGCTCGACGACGACGAGGTCGTGGCCGTCGCACTCGCGTTGCGTTCCGGCACCAACGACGCGGTCACCGGCCTCGGGGACGCCGAAGCACGTGCACTCACCAAACTGAGGCAGGTCATGCCGTCACGGTTGCAGCACCGGCTCGAATCCTTGCACATCGACGTCGTCGATCGTGGCCCGGTGGCATCCGCGGTCGACGCCGAGCTGCTCGCGACCGTGACGGCCGTCTGTCACCGCCACGAGCGCTTGCGCTTCGATTACCACTCCCACGACGACACGGCCTCGCGCCGGGAGGTGGAGCCGTACCGGGTGGTGCGTGCGGGACTGCGCTGGTATCTCGTCGCGTGGGACCTCGCACGCGAGGATTGGCGCTCGTTCCGCGTGGACCGCATGGAACCGAAGATCCCCACCGGCCCGCGGTTCGTTCCGCGCGAGCTCCCGCCTGGAGGTGCTGCCGAGTTCGTCTCGCGGGGCATCACGCGTGGCGCAGCACCGGTAACCGCGAGGGTGCTGCTGCACGCACCGTTCGAGACGATCACCCCGATGGTCGACGACAGATGGGGGACCCTCGAGCAGGTCGACGCACGAACATGCGCACTCGTGCTCGGCGGACAGTCCCTGGAGAGAATCGCCGAGTGGCTCGTCGCCTTCGACGTGGACTTCACGGTGCTCGAACCCGCCGGCCTCCGCGATGCGTGCCGGGCGCAGAGCGAGCGGCTCCGGTTTCTCGCGGAGAGGTACACGCGCGCGTGAACATCGGGCGCATCTATGCTCGGGCGATCGCCGTCATCACGTCACGGCGCCGGATCTGGAGGAAATACATGAGACGAGTTCTGCGAAGCACCGTCGCGGTCGGAGCGCTCGCACTGGCAGCTGCTCTGGGCACAGCAGGCCCTGCGTCGGCGGAGCCCGCACCTGCACCTCGCGTGTGCTCCCTGGGCGATCTCGTTCTGCGGTCGTTGAACATGGTCGACTGCGTGAACCCCCCGACGGGATCCGCTGGGATCGCCACCGGTTCGGCCGACGGAGCAGGGTCGTCGACCGGTTCGTCGAACGTCGGCATCGTCGGGCACGGCGCCGTCATCGGCTGACGCACTTCGGTTCTCGGCAACAACACATCAGGGCCGGCACCCGAAACGGGTGCCGGCCCTGATGATGAGAAGCCTGGTATCAGCCGATGACGTTGACGCCGGTGGCCTGCGGGCCCTTCTGGCCCTGGCCGATCTCGAAGCTCACGCGCTGGTTCTCCTCGAGGGTGCGGAAGCCGCGGCCCTGGATCTCGGAGAAGTGCACGAAGACGTCAGCCGAACCGTCGGACGGAGCGATGAAGCCGAAGCCCTTTTCGCCGTTGAACCACTTCACAGTACCTTCAGCCATTGCTGTTCCTTCACTTACAGGCAGGACGCACAGTTGCCGCCCTGTCTCGTCGGAAGCCGGTCTCGGCTTCCGGGTCTGTCACTCGACGGCTGAACCGATTCCGTGGTGGTATCGCATCCGCTCGCAACTAGAAATGTGCGAGGGTTAACCACAAACACACTACCTAACGACCAGGTTCAAGTAGAGCACACATCGGGTCTCGATGCCACCGCAAGGTGACTCAACCCTCAGTTGCGATCGACGTCAGCCGGACGAAGGCGGCTGCATCGAGCCTCTCCCCCCGCGTCGACGGCTCGATACCCGCTGCGACCAGGCGCCGTTCGGCGTCTGCGGGCGAGCCGGCCCAACCACTCAACGCTGCGCGCAACGTCTTTCGCCGCTGAGCGAATGCCGCGTCCACCACCGCGAAGACCGCCTTGCGGTGCGCCGGATCAGTGGGCCACGGCGGGGTTTCGTAACGGTCGATGCGCACGAGGCCCGACTCGACCTGCGGCACAGGCCAGAACACCGAACGCCCGACCGAACCCGCGCGCCGAACATCGCCGAAGTATCGGGCCTTCACGCTCGGCACGCCGTAGACCTTGCTACCCGGTTGCGCCGCAAGACGATCGGCCACTTCGAGCTGCACCATCACCAGGGCAGTGCGCAATGACGGAATTTCGGCGAACAGGTGCAACAGCACCGGCACAGCCACGTTGTAGGGGAGATTCGCGACGAGCGCGGTCGGTTGCGACGGGAGATCGTCCACCGAAACCTTCATCGCATCCATCGGCACGACATCGAGGCGACCGGCGAGTTGCGGGGCACGCGCAGCGACCGTCGCAGGCAGGCGCTCGGCCAGCCTGGGATCGATCTCCACCGCGACCACGCGGTCGACGACGTCCAGCAGGGCCAGGGTCAGTGACCCCAGCCCCGGCCCGACCTCGAGCACCACGTCGTCGGGGCCGACTCCCGCGGCCGACACGATGCGCCGCACCGTGTTGGCATCATGCACGAAGTTCTGGCCCAGCTGCTTGGTCGGACGCACCCCGAACTCCTCCGCGAGAGTCCGGACCTCTGCGGGGCCGAGCAACGCGGCGAGGCCGCGCGGAGAAGCCGGGGTGGCGTCTGAATCGTCTGCTTGCACGAGGCGAACCTAGCGCACCGGAGTCGGCGGCATGTCGCCTCAGCGCAGGCCGAGCTTGCTGGTGCATGACGGCCATGCACCCCAGCCCTGTGCTGCCTGAACCTTCTCGGCGACGGCGATCTGCTGTTCGCGGGTGGCCATATCGGCGCGCGGAGCGTACTCGGTTCCGCCGAACCCGGCCCAGGTCTGCTGCGTGAACTGCAGGCCTCCGTAGAAGCCGTTTCCGGTGTTGATGGCCCAGTTTCCGGTGGCCTCACACTGCGCAAGGGCGTCCCACGTGGATGCCCGGCCGGATGCGGGAACTGCAGGCTTGGGCATGGTGCCGACCCGAAGGATCGCGGGCTGAGGTTCGGAGAGAACCGTCGACGCGGTCTCGGTACGGCCGACCTCGACACCGTTGACGGTGTGGACGTCGAAGGTGACGGAACGCTCACCCGGAACACCCGGGTTGTCGAGCGCGGTCTCGCCCTCGGTCATGTTCGGATCGTCGACCCGGTTCTGCGGGGCCTCGATCGGCAGGGTCTCGATGCGGCTCTCGACACGGTCGCGGGTCACGACGATCTCCATGCCCTCTTCGAGCGCGGCATCGGCCGGGACGTTCACGCTGTCGGCCTGCTCGAGGGCAACATTGTGCGCGGTCAAGAACTCACCCACGGTGGGTGCCGCGAGGCGCACGGGCGCGGCGGGCGCGCCGTTGTCGGCGAACTGCACGGTCTTGGGATTGACGACCTCGAGTTCGGTGCCGTCGAGCGGCAGACGGTGCGAACGGGAAGCCGACACGTACACGTCGTCGTTCAGCTCGAACTGCGCGAGAGCTTCGTCGACGGTGAGCGCAGTGGTCCACACGGTGCGCTCCGCACCGTCGACGGTGAGCGTGACCTCGCGGGCCTGGCGCAACACGATGGTGCCCCCGTCGGACACGGCGGAATCGACGGCCGGGGCGACGACGTCGTGCTCCTCCACCTGGTATCCGGCAGCGGCAAGGATGTCGCCGACGTTCGAGCTCATCGTGCCGAAGGCTCGTTGCTCTCCGTCGATGTCGAGCGTGACGTCCTTGTGCTTGACGAGCGCGGTGATCCCGCCGGCCGCAATGGTTACGAACAATGCCGCAACGAGCGCGAAGAACACCGGCGATTTGATTCGGTTGATCTTGGTGAAGGGTGACACAACAATTCCAGACAGACGACGACTGTGATCACGGCACGGTAACGAACGTGAATTGATATGGCAACTACACCCACTTCACCTGGGTATATGAGCGTAACCATTCGGTGATAAACCGATATTTTCAATCACAACTCGTGCTGATACAAAGCTCATCGGCCGCCAGGATTCGCGGATATTGTGGCCGGAGTTACATTGTTCTCGATTTCGATGAATTTCCTACGATCGTCCCGGAATGCCGTTGATCTTCCTGCCTCGGGCGACACCGCGGATGCAGGGTGGAAACGAGAGAAGGGCGCATCGCGGGTGAAGAATCACCCACAATGCGCCCTCCGGCTGCGATCGACAGTCGCCGCCCGATCGACGGGATCGACTACACGGCGCTGCGAGCCGGCGCCCGCTCCGCCTGCGCCGACTGCGCGAGGAACGGAAGCTTGGGCCCGAGAATGTGGTCGATGCTGAAACGACCCGCACCCACGACAGCAAGGAGCAGCGCCCCGAGGCCGAGCGCAGCGACGAGCTCGAAGCCGCCGTCGGCCACATAGACGCCGTTTCCGACGTGAACGATGACGAACGCACCCGCCATAACGAGGAACAGCAGCGCGCCGAAGACAGGCACCAGCAGACCGAGAATCAGTGCGATGCCGCCGAGGATCTCGACCCACGTCGCAACGAACGCACTCACCGAGGCCGCGGGCACACCCATACCCTCGAACGCGGCGGAAGTACCGGACTGGCCCCACACCGTGAGCTTCTGCAGGCCGTGGGTCAACAGGATGATTCCGAGGCCCAGCCGCGCGATGAGAATGCCGATGTCTCGAACGAGGGGATTGTTCACGAAATGACCTTTCGGTTGCGAGGCCGAAGGCCCCTTCTAGTTGACAACGCAACCAAAAGTAGCAGCGCGAGGTTGTAGGTTCAACCTAGCGCGACCGGTGTAATCGACGTCACGCCGGACGTCTCCCTGTAAACGCCTCGCCGAGCAACCGCCGCACCCCCACGTTGGTGACCTCTCTCGGGTTCGGATACGTCTTCTCGGTCGCTCGTCGTGCGGCATCGTCGAGATCGCCCTCCCGCAGGCCGAGCTCCGCCAGACTCGTCGGCCCGCCTGCAGAAACGATGAGGTCGTACACGCCCGCGGGAGCCGAATCCACCTCGAGCGCCTCGGCGATCCGGGCCATCACGTCCGGAACCGACGGCGCGTTGTACGCCATGACGTGCGGCAGCATCACGGTGTGCGTCGCAGCATGCGGCAGATCGAACGACCCACCGAGAACGTGACACAACTTGTGATGCAGAGCCATCCCCACCGATCCGAGACACACCCCCGACAACCACGCGGCAAGCAGCAGATCGGAGCGGCCTTCCAGGTCGGCACCGTCGACACCGAGCGCAGGCAGACCGCGCCCGATCGACACGATCGCCTGCAACCCGAGAGCATCGACAATCGGATTGGCGTGCTGTGCATACAACGCCTCGACCGCGTGCGCCAGCGCATTGACGGCGCTGGTCACGGCCATCGGCACCGGCAACCCGGCGCTGAACTCCACGTCGTAGATCACCGTCTCCGGCAGGATGTCCGGCGACGACCTCGTCGTCTTCACCCCGTGGGCCGTCTCCCCGAGGGTGGGCGTGACCTCCGAACCCGCGTAGGTGGTCGGCAGGATCACCTGATCGATCCCGGTTCGCACCGCCAATGCCTTCGCCAGGCCCGTGGTCGATCCACCACCGACGGCGACGACCGCATCCGCCCGATGGTCGGTCACGTACTTCAGAACACGCTCGGTCACGGCGACCGGAGTGTGCATCACCGCACCGTCGAACCGCGCCACCTGTAACGATCCGAGTGCGCGCTCGACGAGATCCGTCTGCGGACTCACATGCTCGCCGCCGAGCAGCAACACACGCGATCTACCGAGCCGGCGCACCTCGTCGCCGACAGTCGACGCGGTGCCCGTACCGAAGATCACCCGGGCCGGTTGTGCCGTATAGACGAAGTTGTGCATGCGCCCACGGTCTCACGTCCGGGGCGCCGATGCGGGCGTCACTCACGAAAGTCCGTACACCCGCTCGGCATTCGCGGTGGTTGCTGCGGCCAGCTCAGGCGCGCTCTCGCCGCGCACGTCGGCGAGAGCGCGCACCGTGTAGGGCAGGCAGTAGGGCTCGTTGGGTGCGCCCCGGAACGGGTGCGGTGTGAGAAACGGCGCGTCGGTCTCGACGAGGACCTGCGTGCGCGGCACGAGAGGCGCCGCCTCGCGCAACGCCTTGGCGTTTCTGAAACTGACGGTGCCCGAGAAGCTCAGGTGGTAGCCGGCGTCGACGCAGGCCCGCGCCATCTCGGGGCCGGAGGAGAAACAGTGGAAGATGACGGTCTCGGGTGCGCCCTCGCTGTGCAGCACCCGCAGCAGATCGTCGTCGGCCTCGCGGTTGTGGATCATCAGCGGCTTGTCGAGCCTCTTCGCGAGATCGATGTGCCAGCGGAAGCCCTCTTCCTGTTCGGCCGGCTCGGCGCAGCCGTCGAGCTTCCCCGGCCAGTAGAGGTCGAGGCCGGTCTCCCCCACTGCGACGCACCGCGGGTCGGCTGCGAGCCGCTCGATCTCGGTGCGTGTCGTGTCGTCGAGGCTGTTCGCGCGCGTCGGATGGATCGCCACGGCCGCGAACACCCGCGGATCCCAGTGCGCGGCCCGCACCGCGAACTGCGCGGCATCGAGGTCGTCGGCCACCGTGACCACCCGGCCGACGCCCACCGCGGCGGCCCGGTCCACGATCGTGGCGGTCGTCGCAGCATCGGTCGCTCCGCACGCATCGAGATGGGTATGGGCGTCGACGAGCGGCGCCAGCGGTTCCGGAGCTTCGGGGGCAGGACGGCTTTTGCTCACGCCCTATAAAGTAGTTGCCACCATGACTGCCGCCGCTCCCACCCGCCCGCCGTTCGCCGAGTCCGCTCGCCCGCCGTTCTACGTGACCACCGCGATCGCGTACCCGAACGGCGTCCCGCACATCGGGCACGCGTACGAGTACATCTCCACCGACGCCCTCGCACGGTTCAAGCGCCTCGACGGCTTCGACGTCCGGTTCCTCACCGGCACCGACGAACACGGCTTGAAGATGCAGCAGACAGCCGCCAAGGAGGGCATCTCCGTCACCGAGCTGGCGCGACGCAACTCCGACGTGTTCGAGGCCCTGGACAAGTCCCTCAACGTCTCGTACGACCGGTTCATCCGCACCACCGACGACGATCACCTCGAGGCCAGCAAGGAGATCTGGCAGCGCATGGTCGACAACGGCGACATCTACCTCGACACCTATGCGGGTTGGTACTCGGTGCGCGACGAAGCGTTCTACACCGAGGCCGAGACGACCCTGCAGGACGACGGGTCGCGCCTGTCCACCGACACGGGCACGCCCGTGGAGTGGACCGAGGAGTCGACGTATTTCTTCCGCCTGTCGGCGTACCAGGACAAGCTCCTGAAGCTCTACGACGAACACCCCGAGTTCATCGCTCCCGCGACGCGGCGCAACGAGATCGTCAGCTTCGTCTCGGGCGGGCTCAAGGACCTGTCGATCTCCCGCACCACCTTCGACTGGGGCGTGCCCGTCCCGGGCCACCCCGATCACGTCATGTACGTGTGGGTCGACGCCCTGACGAACTACCTCACCGGCGCGGGGTTCCCCGACACCGAGTCGGAGTCGTACAAGCGGTACTGGCCGGCCGATCTGCACATCATCGGCAAGGACATCACCCGCTTCCACACCGTGTACTGGCCTGCGTTCCTCATCTCGGCCGGTCTCGAACTGCCCAAGCGGGTGTTCGTGCACGGCTTCCTGTTCAACAAGGGCGAGAAGATGTCGAAGTCGGTCGGCAACGTCGTCGACCCGATCGAGATGGTCGAGAAGTACGGCCTCGATCCGCTGCGTTTCTTCCTGCTCCGCGAGATCTCGTACGGACAGGACGGCAGCTACAGTCACGAGGCGATCGTCACCCGGATCAATGCCGATCTCGCGAACGACCTGGGCAACCTTGCGCAACGGTCGCTGACGATGGTCGCGAAGAACCTCGATGGGCAGGTTCCGACCCCGGGCGAGTTCACCGCCGAGGACGACGCGATGCTCGCGCAGGCACACGCGTTGCTCGAGCAGGTTCGCGCCGAGTTCGACGCACAGCAGATCCATCTCGGGCTGGAAGCGATCTGGCATGTGCTCGGGGAGACCAACCGGTACTTCTCGGCGCAGGAGCCGTGGGTGCTCCGCAAGACGGATCCGGCGCGGATGGCCACGGTGCTGTACGTGACTCTCGAAGTCGTACGTGTCGTGGGCATCCTGGTTCAACCGGTGATGCCGGACGCGGGTTCGAAGATCCTCGATCTGCTCGGCCAGGGTCCTCAGGCTCGGCAGTTCTCCGACATCGCGACGCGTCTCGTGCCGGGCACCGCGCTGCCTGCGCCATCACCGGTATTCCCGCGTTTCGTCGACGAGGAGTAGTCGAACGTCGCCGAGCGAGGATCGCATCGCCGGAGTCCGGGCCGCAGCGTGACGCGGCCCGGACTCCGGCGTTTCGGGGAGCAGCCACACCGAACCGGAACTTGTCGGTGGCTTCCGCCACACTCTCCCCCATGCCCAGCAATGGAACATACATTCGAACCGACGAAGTGCGCGCCGAGGTCCTGCTCGTCGAGCTGAACGGCGCCTACGAGCGCGGCTGGCAGCCCGCCGACGTACTCCACATGGCCGCACACTCTGGAGATCCCACCGATACGCCGCTCGCTGCCGCGTCCGTGCTGTTCGACGCCCATCGCACCCGCGCGTCCCACCGCGCGCCCACCGAATGGCTGCACCAGGTCCGCACGATCGGCGATCGCCACCCCGCGATCGCCCGCATCGCCGAAGCCGGCCACCCGTTCGAGACGAGCCTGTTGCGCGTACTGCCGCACGTGTCGCGGTTCCAGGTCGACGGACTCGCCTACACGTGGAAATACCTTCCGCGGTTCACCCAGCTGACCACGCCGCCGTCCCAATGGCCTCAGACGCGCACCACACCGGACGGCACCGCTCCCCCTGCCCCGGATCCGCGGGTGCTCGAACGCATCCGCGGATTACTCTCGAAAGCCGAGTCCACCGAATTCCCCGGCGAGGCAGAGGCATTCACCGCCAAGGCACAGGAGCTCATGACTCGGTACGCGGTAGGAGCGGCTGTACTCGGTGGTGCCCGGCCTTCCACCGATCCGGTCAGGGGCCGGCGCCTCCACCTCGAGCGTCCTTACGCGAAGGAGAAAGTACTGCTGCTCACCGCGATCGGCGATGCGAACCGGGTCCGCACGGTGTGGTTCACCCGGGTGCAGATCGCGACCATCGTCGGCACCGTGGTCGATCTCGAGCAGGTCGAGATGCTCTTCACATCTCTGCTCGTCCAGAGCACGCGCGCCATGAACACGGCCGGGACTGCAGGCAGGCGGGGTGGCGGGGCCACGTCGTTCCGACGCGCCTTCCTCACCGGTTTCGCGAACCGCATCGGCGAGCGACTCCGCGAGGCCCAAGCTCACGCCACTGCGGAAGCCGCCGCCGATGCGCGCGTACCGATGACCGATCTCGCCCCCATCCTCGCGCGCCGCTCCGAAGCGGTGGATGCGGAGTTCCGGCGTCTGTTCCCCACCACCCGCTCCTCCGGTGGTCGCGGTGTCGACGCCGACGGTTTCCATGCCGGACGCGACGCCGCCGAGAACGCATCCCTGGCACCGGGGCAGTCTCCGCTGCGACGCTGACCACATTTCCCACCGAGATGTCACGTTCCCGGCCCGCGCGGTGTCCAATGACCGACACATCCGAACGAATGGATCGAGGCGAGAACCATGAGCAACACACACATTCATGTGGTGGTCGTCGGCGCCGGATATGCGGGCGTGATGGCCACGAACCGACTCCTCTCCGAACACCCCGACGTCGCAGTGACCGTGGTGAATCCTCGATCGGTGTTCGTCGAACGGACCCGGCTGCACCAGCATGCGGCCGCGACCGGGTCGGCGACACACGAACTCACCGACCTGCTTCATCCCCGTGCCGAACTGCGAGTGGGCACCGCCGAACGGATCGACGACGGTGCAGTACTCCTCACCGACGGTTCGGTACTGACCTGCGACGCCGTGGTGTACGCGGTCGGTAGCGGACCGGCCCGGATCGACGTCCCGGGCGGCGAGCGGGCGCATTCGGTATCCGACCTCGAATCCGCGTCGGCGTTGCACACCGCGATCGAAGCATTGCCCGCCGGTGCTGCGGTCACGGTCGTCGGCGGCGGATTCACCGGCATCGAGACCGTGACCGAACTCGCCACGGCGCACCCCGGCAATCGCTACACACTCGTCGGTGATCCCGGCCCGGGCCTGCCCGACCGCACCCGCCGGTACCTGCGACGCACCCTGACCGGATTCGGCATCGACATTCTCACCGGCGTCACCGTCACCGAGATCGACGATGCCGGTGTGCGATTCGACGACGGCACCGAGGTGCCCTCCCACCTGACGGTGTGGGCGGGAGGATTCTCGGTACCCGATCTCGCTCGCCGCAGCGGACTCGACGTCGACGATTTCGGTCGCCTGCGCGTCGATGCTGCTCTGCGGTCGACGAACCGTGCCGACGTGATCGGCGTGGGCGACGCCATCACGATCGCGCAGCGGCCCTACGTCCGGATGAGCTGCCAGGCCGCGATTCCGCTCGGTGTACACGGTGCGGGAACGGTGTGGGACGTGTTACAGGGTCGCGAACCCGAACCGTTGTCGCTCGGGTTCGTCGCGCAGTGCATCTCGCTGGGTCGTGGCCGGGCCGCGTTGCAGTTCACCACATCCGCCGACACACCTCGCGCGACGGCGGTACGGGGGAGGCCGGCGACAGTCGCCAAGGAGGGCATCCTGCGTGGCACCATCTGGTTCATGCGACGCCAAGCCCGCGGCCACGCACCGTTCGTCCCGGCAGGCCCCGCCCTCGACACGGCCGGCGTACGGTGACCTCCGGCGACACCTCGCCGTCGCGGGTCTTCACCGAACACCGCGGCCTGTTGTTCTCGATCGCCTACGAGATCACCGGTAGCGTCGCGGACAGCGAAGATGTCCTCCAGGACAGCTACCTGCGGTTCGCGAAGGTCGACCCGAGCACAATCGCGGAACCACGCGCCTACGCAGCGCAGGTCGTCACGCGGCAGGCACTCAATTCGTTGCGAGCTGCGCAACGGCGGCGTGAGGAGTACGTCGGGCCGTGGCTGCCCGAACCGCTCCTCACCGCGACGGACGAGCGCCATACCGATCCGTCGGCGGAGGTCGAACTCGCCGAATCGGTGTCGATGGCGATGCTCCTGGTTCTCGAGACGTTGAGCCCCCTCGAACGAGCGGTGTTCGTGATGCGCGAGGTCTTCGGATTCGACTACACGCACATCGCCGACGCCGTCGACCGCACCCCGGCTTCCGTCCGGCAGATCGCTCACCGGGCCCGCGACCACGTGCAGGAGCGGCGACGGCGGTTCACACCCGCGAGCGACGAGACCGACCGCGTGGTCGGTGAGTTCTTCACGGCCGCAATGACCGGCGATCTCGACGGCCTGCTCCGGCTGCTCGCGCCCGATGCCATGTACATCGCGGATGGCGGAGGCAAGGTCACCGCGGCCAAGGTGCCGGTCCACGGTGCGCAGAAGGTGGCGCGCCTGTTCTCCGGACTCGCACGTGTGGGACTACCGGACATGACCGTCTCCGCCGCGACGGTCAACACGGCACCGGGTGTGCTCGTGTACTCGCGCGGCGTGATCGACCTCGTCTTCCTCTTCGAGATCGCAGAGGGCCTGATCACCGGCGTGTACGCGGTGCGCAATCCCGACAAACTGACCCGCTTCGGGGCCTCGCCCGCGTCGTGACAGGCTGGTCCGATGCGGATGGAACGACTCGGACACGGAGGTACACCTGCTCAGGTGCTCGCCACTTTCGGTGAGCACGCCCGGCGTCTCGGTACACCCGCGCCCGCGGCGCTCACCGGATCGTGGTTCGGTGCCGCAGCGGTGATCGCACCGTCGCTCGATGTGCAGCCGGTCTCGGCCACCGACGCATTCACCTGCCCGGACACACAGCTCCGGGCAGGCGGCCCACACATCGGCGGCGGATGGATGGGGTACCTCTCCTACCCGGACCCGGCCACCTCCGGGCCCCCGGCACTACCCGTCGCGGCAGGTGGCTGGACCGACACCGTCCTGCGTCTCGACCACGACGGATGCTGGTGGTACGAAACACTCACCGACAGAGAATGTCCCGATGCACTGGCCCGCGCGGCCCTCGCAGTTCCTGCAGACAGGACGGACGCCGTCGACACTGCAGCGGTGCTCGAAGCACAGTGGAACATCGACTGGTCGCTGCCCGAGCGTGACACCCACCGGCACGGTGTCGAGCAGTGCCTCGACGCCATCCGGGCCGGCGAGGTGTACCAGGCATGCGTGTGCACCCGGTTCACCGGCGACTACACCGGCGACCCTCTCGCCTTCTTCGTCGACGCGATCACCCGCACGAACCCGGCCCGCGCCGCCTACCTCGAAGGATCGTGGGGTGCGGTGGCGTCACTGTCACCGGAACTGTTCGTCGCCCGCCACGGCCGGCGGCTTGTCTCCAGCCCGATCAAAGGCACGCTCCCGCTGGACCGGCACCCCGACGACCTGCGGGCCTCCGTCAAGGATGTCGCCGAGAACATCATGATCGTCGATCTGGTTCGCAACGACCTCGGCCGTGTGGCCGAACCAGGCAGCGTCGTCGTGCCCGAACTCCTCGCAGTCCGGCCCGCGCCCGGCGTGTGGCACCTGGTCTCGACCGTCACTGCGACAGCCCGCCCCGGCGTATCCGCCCGTGATCTGCTCGAGGCCACCTTCCCGCCCGCCTCGGTCACAGGGTGCCCGAAGAGCCGCGCCCGTGAACTGCTGCAGCAGTGGGAACCATCCTCGCGCGGTGTCTATTGCGGCACAGTGGGAATGGCGAGTCCGCTGGCGGGCACCGAATCGAACGTCGCAATACGGACCGTCGAGTTCGACGCCGACGGGACCTGCGCCCTCGGGGTCGGTGGAGGCATCACCATCGACTCCGACCCCGACGCCGAATGGCAGGAATGTCTCGACAAGGCAGCGAGCATCCTGGCTCTCAGCACACCTCGTCACGCAGAAACGGCAGTCCGAACTGCGGTAGGAGTTCCCTGAACTGCCCCGACGTCGCGGAGCAGATCCGCTCGACGACCACGTCGGGGTTCAGACTCCAGGTGCGCAGCACACCGTCGCCGCCCGCAGCGATCACCGTGCCGTTCGGATGGAACATCACCTGCCAGCGCCCCGAACCGGTATCGGTGATCGGTCCCCCCACCGCGCGCATGCCCTCGGGATCCGACACGTCCCACAACCGGACCGTGCCATCGTCGCTGCCACTGACGACGTGCTTGCCGTCGGGCGACACCGACACCGAGTACACCGTGCCGGTGTGACCGCGGAGCGGCGTGTCGCGTGCGACGAAACCTCCTGCGGGGCCGCGGTCCCACACCACGACCTGATGATCGTCACCACCGGTGACGAGAACCGAACTGTCGGGAGCGAACGCCAGTCCGTTCGCTCCGGCGGTATGCCCCTCGGTGACGGCCACGGAGCGGGGGGCAGACCGGTCGGTGATGTCCCAGGCGTAGATCCGGCCGTCGGCGCTGGTTACCACGAGACTGCGTCCATCGGGGCTGATCGCCGTGTGTCGCACCAGGTTGGTCGGCCCGCCGAGCGGTTCACCCCACGGCTTCGGCGCTGCCGGATCGGACAGATCCCACAACTGCACCGAAAAGTCGTCGTTGCCCGTGACCAGGGTGGTGCCCTCGGGCCCGAATGCAAGGGCCGAGGTGAATCGGGTTGCGAGCGCGAGCGGCTCACCCAGCTGCCGTGGCGCCGCAGGTTCGGCGACATTCCACAGTTCGATGCTTCCCCCGGAGGTTGCCGCCGCCGCCAGCACCTCACCCGACGGAGACAGTGCGCTCACGTAGCCGCCGCCGAGTGGACGCGTGAGCTCCACCTGGCCGACGCGGGACCATCCACCGTCGTCGACGTGCCACAGCCGGACGACCGAGTCGTAGCTTCCGGTGGCGACGAGATCGCCCGAGCGGTCGGCGACAGGCAATGTCAAAGGCGCCTGCGAGACGAACACGCGGCGATGCGGCATGGTCCAGATTCGCAGATTCGCGTCCTGGCCTCCGGTGATGATCGTGTCTCCGGTGGGGGTGACCGTCAGCGCGGGTACACCACCGCCGTGCCCTGTGAGCGCGGGCGTGAGCTCATCGATCCGCCGAGCGTCCTGATCCACCGACCACAACTTCGCGGTGCCGTCCCACGACGCACTGGCGAGGGTGAGCCCGTCCGGAAGAAAGGACACGCTCCACACCCCTCCGGTATGGGCCTGCACCGGAGTGCCGATCTGCTGGGGGTTCCGAGGGTCGGTGGTGTCGAACAACCACAGCACACCGTCGTCGCTACTCGCAGCCAAGAGGGTGCCGTCCGCATTGAAGCTGACCGAATGGGCGACGTCACCGAACCCGGTCAATGGGTCGGCGAGCGGAATCGGCGCCGAACGATCGGACAGATCCCACAGTCGCACCGTGCGGTCGTCGCTCGCGGTGGCCAGAACCGAACCATCGGTGCGGAACGAGACCGTCCGCACACCGCCCTCGTGTCCGCGTATCTCCGTCACAGGGAACCGGCCGGCTGCAGGCGCCGAGGTGTCGAGCAGGACAACGGAACCGTCGTCGTAGGGCACCGCCAGCGTCCGCCCGTCCGGACTGTACCGAACATTGTGCACAGCGCCCGCTCCCAGAACTCGACGGTCCAGCACAGATCGGGGTGCGCCGCGGTCCGAGATGTCCCAGATCCACACACCCCCGTCGCCGCCGCCTGCGGCGAGATAACGCCCGTCCGGACTGAACGACACCGACGCCATGTAGTTCGACGACGACACCAGCGGGGTGCCGATCGACGAGACGTCACCCGTCAACGACCACAAGCGCACGGTGCCGTCGTCACTGGCCGAGGCCAACGTCGCGCCGTCGGGCGAGACAGCGGTTCCGTAGATCGGCCCGGTATGCCCCACCAGGACGCGTGCGAGGGGCACCCCTTGCGTGGCGATGAGTCGCGAGTAGGCCACCTCGCTGCCGTCGCCGAGCGAGGTCGCGGCCAGCGCAAGATGCGCTGACATCGTCGGATCGTCCGATCGGCTCGAATCCGACAGCGCCACGACCTGCTGGAATTGCGCGGCCTCTCGTTCCTCGTCTGCTTTGTTCTTGCCGACCCACGCCAGGCCGCCCATCACGAGCGCGACTATCGTCAGCAGGACCAGTCCTGCCAGTGCTCCCCCGCGACGACGTCGCTGCCAATCGATCTGCCGTCGGGACGCCCGGAGAAACTCGCGGGCGGCCGGACTCACCGCGGCAACGGACCGTTCTCCTGGCGCGCTGCCGCCGAACCGCGCGCCCTGTTCGGAGAGCAGATCCATCCGCCCGCGCTGATAGAGCATGCCCTTGTTGCGGTCGCTCTCGATCCAGTTCGCGGCGTCGGCCTCGATCTGCTGGCGAGACGCAGCGAACTGCCTGTCCTCGTGGACCCACGCCTTCAGGCGCGGCCATGCCACGATCACCGCGTCGTGGATGAGTTCGACGTGCCCCTCGTGGACGACGAGCACGCGCGCCGACACGAAATGGTCCACGACTCTTGCGGTGGCCGCGCGGTCGTCGCTTCCGACTGCGAGAAGCACGGAGAGCGGGCGGGCCATCTTCACGTCCGTGCCGGTGTTCGTCACGTAGACGAGGTGGACCATCACCGTCCGCACGATCTCGCGGTCGCGTTCGTCGAGGCTTTCCCAGGCCCGCTCGGCTCCTGCGGCGATCGAACCACGCACCCCACCGGTCGCGCGATAGCCGGCCACGGTGAGCGCGCCGCCGGTGCGTTTGTCCCACATGGTGTCGAGAAGATGGGACAGCAGCGGCAGCTCGGTGCCGCTGATGTCCCCCGGTGCCAGCACACCCAGGTCGTGCAGGATGAGGTCGACGAGTCCCGGTTCGAGTCGTACACCGAGGAGCTTGGCCGGCGCAGAGATGACCTCGACGAGATCGTCCCGGTCCAACGGCTGCACGGCCTTGCTTCGGCGTTCGAGTGCACGAGCAAGCGCCGGATACGCCACGGCCTGCTCGTAGAAGTCCGAACGCATCGTCGCAACGACATGCGCGGGCGCATCGGAGTCGCCGGCCGTCGACATGTGTTCGAGCAGCATCAAGAAGTGCGCGCGGCTGTCGGGATCATCGCACTGGGTGAACAGATCCTCGAGTTGGTCGACCACGACCAGCAGCGTCGACACCGATGCCTTTTCCGCTTCCGCAGCCATGGCCTCGTGCACCGCTGCCCGATCGGCCACAGGATTGCCGGAGGGGCCATCGAGTCCGGCCAAGGCAGGCAGTACCTCCACGAGCCGGCCGACCGGGTCGGAGCCGGGGGTGAAGACCACCGGGTCGCACTCGCCACCACCACACATCAGCGGGATGAGACCGGCCTGGACGAGTGAGGACTTTCCGACACCGGACGCACCGGTCACGATGACCAGCCCCTGACCGTGCGCCGCGACGACCGTGTCGGCCAGCATGCGCATACTCGTGGTCCGGCCGAAGAACATCCGCGCGTCGTCCGCTCGATAGGCGGACAGCCCCTTGTAGGGGCGCGTGTCCACGATCACCGCGGGTGGTCTGTCGGCCGACCGGGCTCCACCGCTCTCGCCGCGCGCGGCTTTCCACCATCGCTCCCACTGCTTGAGCGAGTAGAGGCCCGGGGCCGGGGGTTCGGCGGTGAGCTCGCGGGCGGAGCGGATCAACACGACGAGCACCGGGTGGACGGATTCGAAGCTCGCAGGCACGCGCTTGCCGCTACGCCAATCGCTGACCCGCTGCACCGATACCGTTCGGTCGTTTCCGACCGCGCGAGAGATCGTCGACGCGCCCGACACCACCTTCTTCAACGCCGGGCGGCCTGCAGCGGCGAACAGGATGCGGAGCTGGTCGGCGAAGAAGCGCCGGTGATCTGCGTCCTGCGTCGTACCGTCGTCCGCACTCACCTTCCGCGCCCTTCCGATCCGTTTCCGCGAGGGGAATCCGCCGAGGAAAGTCCGCTGCGGAAAAGTTCCTCACTATGTCCGACCTGGGATGATACCCGTTCCGCCACGGTGCGCGATTGGAGAGCTTTGCCATCGGGTACGAAACTGGTCACCACGCAAGGTCACCTTGCACCAGGGCGAGTGCTCTGCATCGAGTGGAACTGATCGAGGGGTAGTTCCATTCGGTACAGCGGGCGCCCTGAATCGGGAGAGCAACGGCCGGACGATCGATGATCGTCCGGCCGTTGCGTATCTCCGCTACCTTCCGTTCCGGTCAGGCCTTGTCCGGTTCCCGGGCAGGTGGCTCCCCCAGCAGATAAGGGTCGCGGTCGAGATACGCCTTCGTCTCCCGCGCGATCATCCCGGACAGCAGGATCAGGCCGATGAGGTTCGGCAGCGCCATCAGACCGTTCATCACGTCGGAGAAGTTCCACACCACCTGGAGTTCGGTGGTCGCGCCGATGAACACGACGACCACGAAGATCGCGCGGTACGGCACCACACCACCGCGGCCGACGAGACGTTCGACGCATCGCTCGCCGTAGTACGACCATCCGAGGATCGTCGAGAAGGCGAAGAACACGACGGAGATCGCCACGATCCAGTGGCCCCAGTCGCCGCCGAGGCCGTCTGCGAACGCCGTGGACGTCATCGCGGCGCCCTCCTCGCCCGACTGCCAGGCGCCGGTGGTGATGATGACCATGCCGGTGAAGGTCACCACGATGATGGTGTCGATGAATGTCTGCGTCATCGACACCAGGCCCTGCCGGACCGGGTGCGTCGTCCGGGCTGCGGCGGCCGCGATCGCGGCACTACCCATGCCCGACTCGTTGGAGAAGATACCGCGCGCGACGCCGTAGCGCATCGCGGCCATGAACACCGAGCCGATGAAGCCTCCGGTCGCTGCCGTTCCGGTGAAGGCGTCGGAGAACACGAGGCCGAGGGCTGCGGGAATATCGCCGAAATTCACCGCGAGCACGAGAATGCCCGCACCGACATACAGGACGATCATGGCGGGCACGAACCCGGCGGTGACCCGCCCGATCGACTTGATTCCGCCCAGGAGCACAGCGGCGGCGAGCACCGTCATGACGGCCCCACTGACCCACGTCGGCACCCCGAACGTGCCGTCCATCTGCGTCGCGACGGTATTGGCCTGCGTCATGTTGCCGATACCGAAGCTCGCGAGCACCGCAAACACGGCGAAGACGAGACTGAGGACGAGCCCGAACTTGTTCGGGATCGCGCGTGCCAGGTAGTACTGCGGGCCACCGCTCTGCTCACCCTTGGCGTCCCTGGTGCGGTACTTGACCCCGAGGAAAGCCTCCGAATACTTGCTCGCCATGCCGAGCAGGCCGGTCACCCACATCCAGAAGAGCGCTCCGGGACCGCCGAGATAGATGGCCGTCGCGACACCCGCGATGTTGCCGACGCCGACCGTGGCCGCCAGAGCGGTCGTCAACGCCTGGTACTGAGAGATGTCGCCTTCGGCGGCACCGGGATCGTTACGGGTGATCAGCCCCAATTTGAGGGCGGGGCCCAACTTGCGGAACTGCACACCACGAAGCCGGATGGTCAGGAGCAGACCCGTCCCGAGCAGCAGAGGAATCAGCAGATACGGACCCCACACCACCCCCGCCACCTCGACGAGGAAATCGTTGACAGCGTCCATACACTTCTCCTGCTCGTCGTCCGGTGGGTGATCCGATGGACGGAAAGTGTATGCCCGCGGTGTACCGGAGTTGAGGTCAGACGCGCCGAGCGGCCAGCACCGCGTCGTACAGTTCCTTCTTCGATACGGAGGTCCCCGCCACCTGCGCACAGGCGTCCTTGAGCCGGACACCATCGGCGACGAGCTCTTCGACGTCATCGACGAGATCGGCGGGATCGCTGCTGCGTGGGGCGGCGCCTTCGAGCACGACAGTGATTTCACCTCGAACCCCGCCCGCTGCCCACTCGGAGAGCTCGGCGAGGGTTCCGCGTTTGACCTCCTCGTAGGTCTTCGTCAGCTCGCGGCACACCGCGGCGCGGCGTTCTCCGCCCAAGACCTCGGCGGCATCGACCAGACACGCGGCCAGTCGGTGCGGCGCTTCGAAGAACACCACGGCCCGTGGCTCGGTCGCGAGTGTCGCCAGCCAGGTGCGGCGCTGCCCCTGCTTACGGGGCGGGAATCCGTCGAAGCAGAAGCGTTCGACGGGCAGACCAGACAACGCGAGTGCGGTGGTCACCGCGGACGGGCCCGGCAGGCACGTCACGGGCAGGCCCGCCTCGACGCATGCGGAGACCAGCCGGTAACCGGGATCGCTCACCGACGGCATGCCCGCATCGGTGACGAGCAGCACCGTGCGGCCGCTTTCGATATCGGCGATCAGCGCGGGCGCCCTCGACACTTCGACCTGGTCGTAGAAGCTCACGACACGGCCGGTGATGGTCACGCCGAGCGCGGAGGCGAGAGACCTGGTGCGACGGGTGTCCTCTGCCGCGACGACGTCCGCGGTGGCCAGCGCGTCGCAGAGCCGTTTGGAGGCGTCGCCGATATCGCCCATCGGTGTCGCGGCCAGCACGAGCCGACCCCGCCCCGGATTCGCGTGGTGTCCCGGATTCCCCTGTTGTCCCGGATTTTCTGCCTGCATGCGGTTCAGCCTACGATCGGATTGTGACCGCGACGGACCTGCGCCCTTCCGAGGCCCCGCACCGCCGCCTCTCGAGTCCCGCTCCGCTGGTACCACCTCCGCAGTCCGCTCCGGCCGATCGGACACGCGGTTGGGTCGTCACGGCGTTCGTGACGGTTCTCGCGGCCATCACCCGTTTCACGATGCTGAACTATCCGACCGACGCCAGGACGCCGGTATTCGACGAGAAACACTACGTTCCGCAGGGCTGGCAGATCCTCACCGGCGGGTGGATCGAGGACAACCCGGGATACGGGCTCGTGGTGCACCCGCCGGTAGGCAAGCAGCTCATCGCGGTCGGGGAAGCACTGTTCGGTTACAACGGTTGGGGTTGGCGGATCTCGTCTGCCGTCGCCGGCGTCGTGCTGGTGCTGTTGGTTGTGCGCATCGTGCGCCGGATGACGCATTCGACGATGCTCGGTGCCGTTGCCGGATTGCTCCTCATCGTGGACGGGGTCACGTTCGTCTCGTCGCGGATGGGCATGCTCGACATCTTTCAGGCGGTGTTCGTCGTCGCCGCATTCGGATGCCTGCTCGTCGACCGCGACGATATCCGCCGCCGTATGGCCCGCGTGTACGCCGAGGGTCGCCTCGGCGACTCGGTGTGGGGGCCTCGCTTCGGGGTGCGGTGGTGGCGTTTCGGGGCCGGTGTCCTGCTCGGTCTGGCCGTGGGCACCAAATGGTCCGGGCTGTACTTCATTGCGTTCTTCGGTCTGATGTCGGTGGCGTTCGATCTCGCTGCACGCCGGGCCTACGGTGTGCAGCGACCGTGGATCGGCACCGCGCTCCGCGATATCGGTCCCGCGCTGTACGCACTGGTGGTGATCCCCGTCGGCGTCTATCTGGCGACGTTCTGGGCATGGTTCGCCAGCGAGACCGGGGTCTACCGCCATGCCGTGGGCAATCAGATCGGCCACGACAGTGCCTTCTCGTTCGTGCCGGATGCGCTGCGGTCGCTGTGGTACTACAGCGCGAGTGTCCTGCAGTTCCACTCGGGTCTGACCAATTCCGCGGGCAACATCCACCCGTGGGAGTCGAAGCCGTGGACGTGGCCCATGGGGCTGCGCCCGATGCTGTATTACTTCGCGGACGGGTCGAACATCGACGGTTGTGGAGCCGACGAATGCGTCAAGGCCGTGATGCTCATCGGTACTCCGGCCCTGTGGTGGGTGTCGGTGCCCGTCCTCGGGTGGGGTTTGTGGCACATGCTGGTCCGCCGCGATTGGCGGTGGGCTGCGGTGCTCACCGGCTACGGGGCCGGCATTCTGCCGTGGCTCGCGAGCCTCGACCGGCAGATGTACTACTTCTACGCGGTTCCGCTCGCGCCGTTCCTCGTCATGGCGATCACGCTGGTTCTCGGTGAGGTGCTGGGACAGCGTTACGCGTCGCCGGAAAGGCGGACCACCGGTCTGCTCGTGGTGTGCCTCTACGTGGGTCTGGTGGTCGCGAACTTCGTGTGGTTGTGGCCGATCCTGACCGGGTTGCCGATCACGGTGGCGCACTGGCACAGCGAACTGTGGTTGCCCAGCTGGCGTTGATTCTGCTGATCCGACCGTGCGTGTCCGGCTCGGTCAGCTCGGTTCGTCGAACACCGTCGGTTCGTCGAACAATGTGGGCTCTGCGTCGGTGTCGCCGGTGTACCGCTCCCCGTCGAAGCGCTGTGCGAATCCGGTGTCGATGGTGCCGAGAAGCACTCTCAACGCACCGAAGAGGTCGGCGAGGTGCCGGGGCACGAACGGGTCGCCCATCACGTCGATCGTCGCCACGAGCCGATCTTCGACGAGGAGCAGTTTGATGTGCGGCCATGCGCGGTTGAGTTCGAGTAGTTCCTCGGCCGCCCGCGCACGCCCGGTGATGCCGTGCAGCAGCGGCGCCCACAGCTGGATGGTGCGGGCACTGTCGTCGACCACGACGAACACCGCCTGGGAATCGACGACGACGACATAGTCTCCGTCGGCGTCGAGAGGGATCGGCCGCCCGAACTGCAGCTGGAGTGCCTCACCGACACGCGAGCGCAGTGTGCGGGGAGCGTCGGGCTCCTCGCTGCGCAGGAAGGTGGGATGCAGCACGCCGTACGTCTCGCGCAGCGCAGAGACGATGCGGTGCGCGATCTCGTCGGCCTGACGCACCGGGCTGATGCTGGGGCCGATTCCCGCCATCTCGACCTCGATACACCTCGCATCGAGCGCGACGATCTTCACCAGGGTGGTGAGATGTTCACCTGTGGTCTCGGCGGCGAGGTCGATCCGCTCGCCCTTTCCGAGCGCGGCGATCCGCCCCGCAAGTCGAGTGCGGAAACGGTCCCAGCCCCGTTCCAGAATTCCGTCGAAGCGGTCTGTGCGGGCCATCCGTGTCTCCCCTCTCGCAGTGCAACAGCGGGCTGCGGTCACGCTACTGCGAGGTGCCGACAACTCCCGTCAGGCGCACCGTCCGACACCGGGACATCACCCGCTCGAGAGCCATTCGTGACGGGTCCGCGGCATGTTGCTCGCGCCGGTAGCGGTGGGACGTATCGCGAGAACCTGGTTGATCGACAGACGTCCGGGTTCCTCGAAGCCGAGTGCGCTCGCGGTGAGGTACAGCAACCAGGTTCGAGCTCGTTCGGCTCCGACGAGCGAGCTCGCCTCGTCCCACGATTCCTGCAGGTTCGCGACCCACGCACGCAATGTCAGCGCATAGTGTTCGCGCAGCGCCTCGACGTCGCGGACTTCGAGGCCCGCGCGTTCGAATGCATCGAGGGTCCGGCTCAGCGGCAGTATCTCCCCGTCGGGGAACACATAACGGTCGATGAAGGTAGCGGGACGACTGCGGGGATCGGGCCGGTGCACCACCGACGCGATGGCGTGGTTGAGCAACCGCCCACCCGGGACGAGCAGTTCGTGCAGGTGCTGCGCGTACTCGGGGAGTTTGGCCGCCCCGACGTGCTCGGACATCCCGATGCTCGAGATCGCGTCGAACGGGGTCTCGTCGATGTCGCGATAATCCTGCAGCCGGATCTCGATGCGATCCGACATGCCTGCCTCGGCGATACGCGCCTGCGCGAAGTCGCGCTGTTCGGCGCTGAGCGTGACGCCGAGGACATCGACGCCGTAGTGCTGCGCCGCATGCAGCGCCATCGATCCCCACCCGCAGCCGACGTCGAGCAGCCTCATGCCCGGTTCGAGTCCGAGCTTGCGGCAGACCAGGTCGAGCTTGTCGTGCTGTGCGTCCTCGAGGCCGGGTGTGCCGGTTTCGGGCCGGCTCCAATAGGCGCACGAGTACACCATCGAGGGGCCGAGAAACAGCCTGTAGAAGTCGTTTCCGACGTCGTAGTGATGCGAGACCACCTGGGCGTCGCGTCGTTTGCTGTGCAGGGCACCGCGCCGGCGAGGGATCTCCACCGAGGGTGGTCGCGGCGGGGGCCCGACGATGCCGAGTGCGGCGAACTTTCGCGCCAGACGCGCGAACTCACGTGGCGAGGTGTCGCGCAGCGTGCGGCTGCCGAGGCTGTCGACGAGGTCAGGAAGCCCGAGGACCGCGTAGAGATCGCCATCGACCACGAGGTCGCCGCTGACGTAGGCGCGGCTCAACCCGAGTTCGTTGGGAGCCCACAGCACACGGCGCAGTGCCCGGCGGTTGCGGAATTCGACGCGGGCGTCGGCGTCGGGCGGTCCCGCTTCGGAGCCGTCCCAGCATCGGACGTGAACTGGAATCTGCACTCGCAGGAACTCTTCGAAGGTGGTCAGGAGGTCGCGTGCGGCGCTCATCCTTTCACCATGGCACAGACACCGATCACGCACCGCCCTTCGAGTATGTCGACGATCGCGAGTCCCGCATGCGAGAGCGTCGTGCTGATCTGCATCGACAGCGGCCCGGCGGACTCGCCGTGCGCCGGTGAATCGAATACCCACAGTTGCCCGGCGGGTGCGAGCAACTCCGCGACACCGGTGAGCCGCGACGTGTCGCTGCCACGGAACTCCGGCACCCCTAATCCACAGACGAGATCGAAGAAGCCGGCCGCGTCGGCCAGGGTGACGCTGGTTCGAATCACGCCGCCCGGCCCGACGCGCGACGCGAATTCCTCGGCGGCGGTGGCCGTCCCGATCACGAGGACACTGCATCCGGGCTGCGGATCCGTCACCTCGACCGCGAATGCCGCATGCCCGGGCGTCACTCGACGCGTCTGAGCAGTCGCCGTCGACGGCCACCGGTGACGATCGGATCTCGTCTCAGATCGCGGTAGAGCGACACACACAGACCGATCATCACGATGACGAACGGTGCGGCGGCGATGATCGTCATCGTCTGTAGTGCATTGAGCGCTTCCGAGCCGCCCGTCCACAGCAGCAGCGCTGCGACACCGCCCGTCAGACCACCCCAGAACACGACGACGCCGCGGCTCGGTGTGAGCGTTCCCCGCTGGGTGAGGCTGCCCATCACCATCGACGCGGCGTCGGCGCCCGAGACGAAGAAGATGGACACGAGCACCATCACGACGACGGTGGAAATGCCCACGAGCGGTAGGTGGTCGAGCATGCCGAACAGCTGCTCTTCGACGCTTCCGGCACCGGCGACGTCGTACCCTTGTTCCTGCTGGTTGATCCCGGCGCCACCGAAGACGGCGAACCACAGCAGGCTCACGACACTCGGCACGATCATCACGCCGATGACGAATTCACGGATGGTGCGCCCACGGCTGATCCGCGCCAGGAACATGCCGACGAACGGCGCCCATGAGATCCACCAGGCCCAGTAGAAGATCGTCCAGCTGGACAGCCACTCGCCTGCTTCCGGTCCGGATGCCGCGGTGCGCGCCGACATCTCGGCGAGGTTGGCAGCGTAGGCGCCGAGAGTGGTGGGAATGAGGTTGAGGATGAAGATCGTCGGGCCGAGCACGAACACGAACAGCGCGAGGACACCCGCGAGCACCATGTTGATGTTCGAGAGCCATTGGATGCCTTTCGCGACTCCCGACACCGCGGATGCCACGAACGCGAGAGTGAGCACCGCGACGATCGCCACGAGGAGCCCCACCCCGGCGGTCTCCAGCCATCCGGTGACCTCGAATCCCGACCCGATCTGCAATGCGCCCAAGCCGAGCGACGCAGCCGTTCCGAACAGTGTCGCGTAGAGGGCAAGGATGTCGATGAGCTTACCGATGGGGCCTTCGGTACGGCGTCCGAGAAGCGGAATGAACGCGGCGCTCATCAGCTGCTTGCGGCCTTTTCGGAAGGTCCCGTAAGCGATGGCCAAGCCCACCACCGCGTAGATCGCCCACGGATGGAGGCTCCAGTGGAACATCGTGGTCGCCATCGCCACTCCCGTTCCGCCATCGGTGCCGGGAGGCGCTGTCACGTAGTGCGAGACCGGCTCGGACACGCCGAAGAACATCAGTCCGATGCCCATTCCCGCGCTGAACATCATGGCGATCCAGCTGACGGTGCGGAACTCGGGTTCCTCCTCGTCCTTGCCGAGTGGTATCTGCCCGTATTTGCTTGCTGCGATCCACAACACGAAGATGACGAAGGCCGTTGCCGAGAGGACGAACAGCCAGCCCATCTCGATGACGATCCAGTCGAGAACGGACCCGGTCACGGAGCCGAAGTTGTCCGGAGCCGCGAGACCCCACACGACGATGGCAACAACCATGGCGGCGGAGATTCCGAACACGACGCGGTCGGTGCGGCTGCGCGGTGGATCCGACGATGGAGCATCCGGTGGTCCGGCGGTGACAGCGGCGTCTGCGTCGTGAGTCCGGTCGTCTGGCACAGTCATATGTCCCAACTTTCCTTCATTGACTCGAAATTGTGCCGCTTTCGCAGAACTCGAGCGGCACACTGTGCGGTATTTCCTGCGCCGTCCGGGCCACCGCTCCCGGCGCGTGGCGACGGTAGTGGATGACGCCGCTGACGCGCGTGTGGTGGCGCGGCGGGCTCGGAAGGTCGGCGCGGTTCGCGAAATACCGAGGATTGATCTATCGCTGCGGCGACATCATTCGAAGTGCACTTCGTTCCATATGTTGCCGGTGCGCGTGGGACAGCAGGTACCCGAAAGCCCCTGATCAGGTGGCCGCATCCAGCGTGGGCCTGCCAAGGTCGAGACCTGTCGCAGGAACGCCTCGTAGTGGTTGTTCCGTGCCATGGTTTTCGATCATCTCATCTCCACGACGGAATTTGCCGAAGCACCGGGGTGGGGGCGGCGGGCGACGTTGTGCTATCGCGCGGAAGTCGTCTGTCAGGCGCGCAGCGCGGCCTCGACGAACTCGATGATCTCCTCGTCGGACATTCCCAGTACACGCGCAGATGCGACGTATTCGATCGTCGCCTGTTGTGCGAGCGAACGCGTCGGGTCGCCCGAATCCGCGATGAATGTACCGGCCCGTCCGCGTGTTTCGAGTACTCCGAGTTGCTCTAGCTCGCGATATGTCTTCGCCACCGTGTTCGGTGCGATCCCGAGGGTCTCTGCCATTCCACGCACGGTGGGCAGCTTCGTGCCGGCGATCAACTCTCCATCCCGGACAAGTTCCACGATCCGCCGGCGGAGTTGCTCGAACGGTGGGACGGATGAGTCCGAATCGATCGCGATATCGAGCATTAATGCAGGCTAGCAGCGTCCTCGAGAGGTTTCGACCGGAAGAGAACGCGGGCCCCGGATACAGGATCGCCGGTTCGGCCCGGCGACCGCGAAGTCAGACGCGCACCTTGCCGCTGTGGCGGCCATCTGTGTCGTCGTCGACGGTGTTGTAGCTGCCCTTCTCGAGCAGGTCGCGGATCTGGATGAGCAGGTCCGTCTCGCTGAGCGGCTCGTCCTCCGGTTCCTTGTCCGGGGCGAAACGGGCCTTGGCTGCGTTGACCGGCACGATCAGCACGAAGTAGACGACCGCAGCGATGATGACGAAGTTGATCACCGCGGAGATCACAGCACCGAGGTTGATGAAGGTCGCCTCGTTCGACGCAAGGATCTTGAAGCCGAAGCCCATCTCGTTGTTGCCGCCGACCACCGCGACAAGCGGATTGACGATGTTGTCGGTGAACGCGGTGACGATCGCGGTGAACGCCGCGCCCACCACGACTGCGACGGCGAGTTCGATGACGTTTCCGCGCAGCAGAAAATCCTTGAAACCTTTGAGCATTCCCCCGGGCCTTTCACGATTGAGCCACATGGTGCGAACAGATTGACCCGGAAATGTTAATGGGGCCGAGCAACCACGCTCAACAGAGACATTTCCGACAGCCGCACCGGCAGGGACATTTCCGACAGCCGTACCGGCAGGGCACAATCGAGACATGGCACACACCGCAACGATCTACCACAATCCTCGCTGCAGCACGTCTCGCAACACCCTCGCACTCCTGCGCGAGGAAGGTCTCGAACCCACGATCGTGAAGTACCTCGATACCCCGCCGTCGCGCGACGGCCTGCGCAAGCTCCTCGACGACGCGGGACTGCGCCCCAGCGAAGCGATCCGGAAGAAGGAATCGCTCTACAAAGAGCTGAATCTCGCCGAAGCATCCGAGGAAGAACTGCTCGTCGCGATGGCCGACAATCCCATCCTCATCGAACGCCCCCTCGTCGTCACCGACAAGGGAACGGTGCTCGCACGCCCCGTCGACAAGGTCCGCGACATTCTCTGACGCGCTACTACAGCGCCGCCCGCGCCAGCGGGCACGACATGCACCGCGGACCGCCGCGGCCGGAGCCCAGCTCCGACCCGGCGATCCGCAGCACTTCGATTCCGGAATCCTCGAGTCGCGTATTGGTTTCGACGTTGCGCTCGTACGCGACGACCACCCCCGGCGCGACCGCAAGGGTGTTGTTCCCGTCGTCCCACTGTTCCCTCTCCGCGACAACGGAATCGAGCCCCGTGTCGATCATCCGGAGCTTCTCGATGCCCATTGCGTCGGCCGCTGCCTCGAGGAACGGCTGCGGTCCCGATATCCGCGCAGAGCCGTCTTCGCGTCGAATCGTGAACGCCTCCAACGTGTCGCGGATGGCGGGATACATCACGACGGCGTCGACGTCGACCATGGTGCACACCGTGTCGAGATGCATCGATGCGCGCCGCTGCTCGATCGGCACGGCAAGTACCGTATGAGCAAGACCGTCTTCGAAGACACTGCGCGCCAATGCTTCTGCCCCTGCCGGACTCGTCCGCTCCCCGACTCCCACCGCGATCACGCCCGGTGCGAGGAGCAACACGTCGCCACCTTCGACGGGAGCCGTGTGCGACTCGTACGCCCGTCGTACACCGAGGAACTTCGGGTGAAACGCATAGATGAGGTCGGTGAGGTTGGTTTCCCGTCGCCTTGCCGGCAGCGCGAGCGTCGAGATCGCCACGCGCGAGCCCACCCAGAACGACGAATCCCGGGTGAAGAGCAGGTTGGGGAGCGGCTCGATGACGAAGTCCGGGCCGTGATGCATCAGCCGCACCAGCGACGGTGGCGAACCCATACCGGCCGCGGGCAATTCGTCGAAAGTCATTCCTGCGATCAGGATTCGCGCCAGTTCGGGTGCGGCAACGGTGCGCAGATGACCGGCGAGTTCCTTGGCCAGCGAGTGCCCGAGGCGACGCGGATCGACGGCCGACGAAATGCTCTGCACCCGCGCAGCCCCGCTGACCTCGAGGGTTTCGGTCAGCAGATCCGAAAGAAGGAGCACTTCCACACCCCGACTCCGCAGCACCTCGGCGAACGCGTCGTGCTCCTCCTGAGCTCGCGCGACCCACGGCAACGCATCGAACAACAGTTGATCGTTGTTCCGAGGGGTGAGCCGCTCGAGTTCCGCGCCGGGCCGATGCAGCATCACGGACGTGAGCGCACCCACCTCGGAATCGACACCCCACTGCTGGTTCATGCGACAACGGTAACTCTCTGCGGAAGGATGGCGGGTGCACACGCGCAGCCCACCCGCGAGGAGTTACCGATGTCCGACAATCCGGCCGACAACGATCCACTCGGCGAGCTCATCGCGTTCGCGGGTCGCTGGGTGGGAGGCGGTGAAGGCCACTACCCCACCATCGACGACTTCTCGTACGACGAGACGATCGAATTCGCCTCGATCCCCGGCAAACCGTTCCTGATGTACGTGAGCCGGACCCGTCACCGCACCGAGGCGCGACCGCTGCACACCGAGAACGGGTACCTGCGCAACAGCGGCGGGGACATCGAACTGCTCGTGTCGCAACCGACGGGTTTCGTCGAAATCCAGCGCGGTCGCCTCACCCAGGGCGTGCTCGACCTCACCGCGGTAGTTCTCGAACGCTCACCCGATGCGAAACCGGTGCACGAACTGAAGCGTCGCTACGTCCTCGACGGCGACACGCTCACCTACGACCTGTGGATGGCCCACGCCGACACCCCGCTCACCCACCACTTGCACGCCGCACTCCGGCGCGACGCATAGATCGGTTTCGCGGGCAGGTCCGGCTACTTCGCGGAGCCCGAGCGTAGAACCTTGCGGAAGTAGTCGTTGGCGCCCTGCATCACGAGGTTGTAGGGCGGGGCGAACTTGCGGGCCCACCAGAAACCGAACCTGGTGTCGAACGACGTGTACACCATGAAGCGATTCTTCCTGATGCCGGCGAGAATGCACTCGGCGACCTTCTCGGGCGACGCCGCGTGCTTGACGAAACGCCCCGTCAGTTTCCGGACCGCGGGCGCGTCGCGATCGACGCCGATGATGTCCACCGTGTCGACCAGCGGGGTGGCCACAGCTCCGGGCACCACCAGCGAAACACCGATACCGTCCCGTTTGAGGTCGAACCGCAGCACCTCCGATACGCCACGTAGCCCGAACTTGCTGGCGCTGTACGCCGAATGCCACGGCAATGCGAGAAGCCCAGCGGCCGACGAGACGTTGACCAGATGCCCTCCGCGACCGGCCGCGATCATCGGCGGCACGAAGTTCTCGATGACGTGGATCGGTCCCATGAGGTTGACGTCGACCATGAGCTTCCAGTGCTTGTGCTCCAGGCGGTCGACGGTCCCCCACACCGACACTCCCGCGACGTTGGCAACGATGTCGACCGACTCGCAACGCTCGTGGACGGCGTGTGCGAAGGCGGTGACGGCGTCGTAGTCGGAGATGTCGAACGCTGCGGAATGCAGTACCGTCCCTCCGCGGCTGCGGACAGCCGTCACGACATCGGCGAGACCGTCCGGATGAAGGTCGGTGAGAATGAGTTCGGCGCCGTCGTCGGACGCAGCGAAAGCGAGAGCCCGGCCGATTCCACTGGCCGCGCCCGTGACGAGAAATCTAGTGCCGCGCAGATCCTTGATCGCCATGGCGACACCCTAACCGCCAGGACATCTGGAGTGCGTAACCTGCTCAGAGCCGCTGCGACATCTCCTCCTGATATTCGTGAATGGTCCGTTCCAGCATGTCGGCGTCATCCTGGCGACCTTCATTTCTTGCAAGGTCCGCTCGGTCACGCAGCACCCGAATCGCACGCCGCAATTCGTCGTCACTCATTCTATGGTCCATGTCACACAGTGTGCCGGTTCCCCCTGGTCCGCGCCATAGCCGAACGTGCGATTGCGAGATCGATACGCTCCTCACAGGCCGACGGTATCGACGTGCGACCTCACTTTCCGATTACCACGGCGTCGGCGCATGGGTCTACGTCGCGGCCGGCGGAGACCGAGTCCCGGCGCCGGATGTCGAGGCGACGGTCGAGCAGCACCGCGAAGATCACGATGAGCACCAACGACCAGCCCCACGTCGGACGCATGTACTCCGCATACCGTCCGGCCTCGACCCACCGTCCCGAATACCATTCGTCGGCGCTGAGGAACCCGTACACCGCGAGCCACGCCGGCCAGTTACGCATCACCGACTGCGGCAACACCACACTCATCAACAACGGGAACAGCAGCATCGAGTAGTACATCTGACCGAGCGACCCGAGCAGGAATGAGGCTGTCATCAGCACCCCCGCGCTGGTGACGACGAAGAACACGTCGTCGCGGCGATGGTAGCGGTAGAGCAGATACATCGTGGCTGCGGCCAACAGCGCGAAACCACCCCGCAGAAACAGGATCAACAGATCCGGCAGGCCGTAGTAGCTGCCGTTACCGGTGATCGAACTGTTGAAGTAATCCCGGGACTGCAGCAGATAGGGCACGGTGCGTTCGACGAACTGCCACGGATCAGCGGCCCATGGCCACGCCAGCGCGGTGAGCAGAATCGGCACCGCCGCGGCAGTAACAAACAACTTGCCCTGGCGCCGCAACAGTGGAAGCAGCAACAACGGTGCCAGGATCGGTTTGATCGCGAATGTCAGCCCGATCGCCACACCGGCCCACAGATCTCGCCGGGCAAGCAGCAACGTCAAGAACGCCATCTGGCCGAGCAGGATGACCCCGTTGATGTTGGTGAACACCAGAGTGTTGGTCACCGATTCCGATGCGAAGGCGAGCACGATCACCACGGGTAGCGCTGCGGAGTGTGCGGTGAATCCGAACATCCGGACCACCAGGTACACCGCGATCAGCACTGCGACCGCGTTGACACCGATGAACAGCCACCGTGAACTGTCCGGCTCGAAGACCGCGAACGGTGCGATCAGCAAGGATCCGGACGGCGGATAGAGGTAATGCGGGTCAACGTGCTGGTAGGCGGCGGTGTAGACCGGTTCGCGGTTCCAGAACGCGACCGCAGCCCGGTACACCCCGGTGAAATCGTCGGTGCGGGCACCGTTGACGGCGAGAATCACCGTGCGGTGGATCACGAGCATCACCGCGACCGGCCACAGCATGCACTTGACCAGCGACTCCGGCGAGTCGACAGTGGTCGCTGTCCACCAGGGCGATCTGCGGAACTCGGTGGAGGGCATGGCTGTTCACCGTCCCTGGTAGACGTCCGGAATCCCATCACCGTCGTCGTCGACCTGTTCGAGGGCGATGATCCGACGGTAAGCGCGGTTGCGGATGGTCAGCACCACCGAGGCGAGGGCGGCGCTGAGCAACGAACCGGCCAGGACCGCGACCTTGACATGGTCTGCCGCGACTGTGCCCGCACCGTATGCGAGATCACCGATCAACAAGGACACGGTGAACCCGATGCCTCCGAGCAACGCGACCCCGAGGACGTCGACCCATCTCAACTCGTCGTCCAGATGTGCGCGGGTGAATCGGGCCACCAGATAGCTGACACCGAAGATGCCGACGACCTTGCCGAGCACCAATCCGGCGATCACCCCGAGTGAGATGGTGTCGGTGAGCGCCTCGGTCAAGCCGGTGAGGCCACCGACCGTGACGCCGGCGGCGAAGAACGCGAACACGGGGACCGCGAGGCCGGCCGACAGCGGTCGAATCCGGTGTTCGATGTGCTCGGCGACGGACACCTTCTTTCCATCCGCATCGCGGGAGACGGGGACGAGGAAACCGAGCAGGACGCCGGCGATGGTGGCGTGCACCCCGGATTCGTGCACAAGCACCCACGCGACGACGGCCAAGGGCACCAGCACCCACCAGGCGTGCACGCCCTTTTTGAGCGCGAAACCGAAGGCGAGAAGTGGGATCAGTGCTGCTCCGAGATAGAACAGGTTCATCTCATCGGTGTAGAAAATCGCGATCACGGTCACGGCGAGCAGGTCGTCGACCACGGCGAGGGTAAGCAGGAAAGTCCGCAAGGCCGACGGCAGATGGGTCCCGATCACGGCGAGGATGGCCACCGCGAAGGCAATGTCGGTGGCTGTCGGAACCGCCCATCCGCTCAAGGACTCGGCCCCGCCACGCACATTGATCGCGACGAAGATCAGCGCCGGGACCACCATTCCGCCGAGTGCGGCGATAACGGGCATCGCTGCCCGACGTGGATCGCGAAGACTGCCTTCGACGAATTCACGTTTGAGTTCGACACCGACGACGAAGAAGAACACCGCGAGCAACCCGTCTGCTGCCCATGTGCCCAGGGACAGGTCCAGGTGTAGTGCAGCAGGGCCGACGGTGATATCACGCAACGCGTGGTAGGAGTCGGACCAAGTGGTGTTGGCCCAGATCAACGCGGCCAGCGCGCCGATCAGCAGTAATATTCCGCCGACGGTTTCCTTACGGAGAATCTCCGCCACCCGACGGGAGTCGTCCCAGGAGCCGCGGGAGAGGAACGGTAGAGCAGAAAACCTTTTGGGCATGAGGGGTCCTCGAGAGTGCGGGTGGTCATCAGTGGTGGTCGTTGCGCGGAGCCGACCGTGCGGTCGTCACATGGTCGAGCAGCTCAGCGAAACGGTCCGGCGCTTCGAGTGGCAACAGGTGCCCGACGCCGTCTAGCACGCGGACCGATGCGGCGGGAAGCCGCGCTGCCAGCGCGCGAAGTGCCCGGCCGGTCAGGACGGGGTCGCAGTCGCCGACGACTGCGGTGAGCGGCGTGCGCTGAGTCCACCGTCGAACCGATTCCTCAGGAAACCGGTGTGGAATGTGCGGAGGCCGGTAATGCGCGCCGATCACGCACAACACCGCGAGTGCTGCGGGGTCGGGCCGAAAGCCGGGTGAGGTCAGGGATTGTAGGAGCCGGCCGGTGGCCTGGTGGTCGGCGTTGACCCTCCATAGCCACCGGCGCCATCGCACCGGCAGCGGGTGCCGAACCGGGGACAGTCCGAGTGGGCCGGTCAGAACGAGCTGTGTGACCTGGTGTTCACGCGAGGCGGCCAGGGCGATGCAGGCTCCGAGTCCGTGCCCCACCAACATCACGGGATCGGGCGTGAGCGCAGGTAGCACCGTGTCGAGCCAGGACCCGTACAAGGCCCAGAAATCGCGTTCCGGTTGTTTCGGTGCACTCAGACCGGGCATCCCGGGCGGGTCGGGAACGAAGACCTGCCGCGACCGTCCGATCGCCTCGATCGCCGGGGTCATGGTCACGGCTGGGGCCTGCGCTCCGGGGACAAGCACGACGGGTGGCAATGCAGATGGATGTCCGGCGACCAGGACACCGGTGGCTCCCTGCGCAGTGTCGACGAGCTGCACCTCGCAACGCAGACCTGAGGCGGTCAGCGCACGGCGGCATGCAGCCTGCACCGCGGTGTGGTCACCGGGACTGCGGTACGGATACCTGGTTCGGGATTCGGTCACTGCGCCGATCGCGCATCGCTGCCGCCAGTGCTGGCGTGGACAGGATAATACGAGAACATGGGCCCTCCAGGGTCGACAGTATGATCACCTACTTGCCGACCAGACTTCCCGGCGCACCGTCCCATACCGTACCGCACGAGAACCGATCCACCGCCGGGCGTAGGCCACAGTCGTCGGGACGGTGTTGTCCTCGGGGAAACCCGGGCCGACCCGACGCCGACAGACTCCTCGTCCACGCCCGGTCCTCGGTGCGCCGGGGTGCGCCGGACCTGGTGGCCATGAACCGCCCCCAAACGCGAGGAACGATCATGAACCGAGTGCAGCAGCTGCGACACTGGATGTTCGCCCGGCATGCCCACCCGATCAGTGCCTGGAGCCGGCTACTGACCACACCGCTGGTTGTCGCACCGTTCTGGACCCGGCGGGCGGATGTGGTCGCTGGAATTCTCGTCTGGTTCGCGATCAACCCGATCATGACTCCCGAGCCGGCCGATCGGAGATCGTTTGCCACCCGAGCCATTCTCGGCGAGGAGCGCTGGCTGACCCAACCTGGCCTGGACCGGACGATGAGCGCGCTCAACGCACTAGGCGCCATCGCCCTCGGCGGAGCCGTCCTCGCGGCCTGGCACCGTCGGAAGGTTCCCACCGTCCTCGGTGTAGCTGCCATCATGGCGCTCACGCTGTACGGCTGGCGGCGCTACGCCAACCTCTACGACGGAGCACGAAATGCCCTCTGACGTTCTCGCTGAAGACGGGAAACCTGCGGTCCGGTGCGAGAATTGCGCCCGGGTACTTTCTCGCAGATCCTGACGGCCCACACCTGGATTCGGCGGTGTCAGCCCGAGTTGCGGCGGGTGTAGAGCAGCCTGTCGCCGACGTCGACGGTGCCCACCTCGGGGGTTCCGACGCGCAGCAGGTGACCGTCGCGCACGACACCGAGCACGATGTCCGGTAGGTCTCGCGGCGAACTGCCGATCTCGTCGGACTCGACAGGGCGTTCGGCGATGGCGAATCCGGCTTCGGGGGTGAGCAGGTCTTCGATTGTCTGCACCACACTCGGTGCGGCGGTGGCGACCCCGAGCAGGCGCCCGGCGGTTTCGGACGTGATGACCACGGTGTCGGCTCCGGACTGGCGCACCACGTGGGTGTTCTCCGATTCGCGGATCGCCACGGCAATCTTCGCGGTAGGGGCGAGCTCGCGGGCGGAGAGGGTGATCAGCGTCGCGGTGTCGTCGCGGTCGGCGGCGACGACGATCGAGGTGCAGTGCGGTACCCCGGCGAGGCGCAGTACATCAGATTTCGTGGCCGAGCCCTGCACGGTGACCAGCCCCTGGCCGGTGGCGGTTTCGAGGACGGTCGGGTCGGTGTCGACGACGACGATCCCTGACGGGGGCAGACCGTCGCCGAGCATCGCGTCCACCGCGGCGCGTCCCTTGGTGCCGTACCCGACGACCACGGTGTGATCGCGCACCCGCCGCCGCCAGCGTTGGATGCGCCAGGCGTCGCGGGAGCTCGCGGTCAGGGCCGACAAGGTGGTGCCGACCAGCACGATCAGGAAGAAGATCCGCAGGGGCGTGATAATCAGAATGTTGACCATCCGCGCGTGGTCGGTCACTGGGGCGATGTCGCCGTAGCCGGTGGTCGACAGGGACACCGTCGCGTAGTAGATGCAGTCCAGCAGTGACAGCTCGTTGTCCTGAGCATCGGTGTAGCCGTCGCGGTCGAGGTAGACCACGAGCACCACCAGCGTCAGGGCGGCCAGGGCGTACCCGACCCGGCGGACGATCGCCCGGCCGGGGCTGGTCTGCGGCTGCGGCACCTGTAACACGCCCACCAGCGCAAACCAGGGTCGTTGGGTGAGTATGTCCGTCCCCTTCGAGTGGCTACGCCATTTCCTGGCGACCATCACGACAGCTGCACGGTGTGTCCGGTCCGGACCGAGTTCACCCGAATACCCGGTTCAGGACCCTGTCTGCATTCAACGGTGCCTCCCTGGTTGGTCCAGCGCTCATCTGCTCGCCGACCAGACTTCCCGGCACACCGCCGATCACCCTATCGTGTGCCTAACCTGTCCGGAACGCTTCGTACCGGAGCGTGTGTCTCTCGAGGGAACTACACCTAGCGCGTCAGGGTGAGTCGGCGCCACGATCGGATCGTCAAGGCCGCGAAAATGGCGGGAACCATGAGTGTGAGGGCGAATTGTGCTCCCGTTACCGTGCCGGCCTGCGTTCCCGCCGCCCACACCCCGGGGGCAGCGAACGGGAACCAGCCGCCGAGTCCCGCCATGACCGCCATCTGAGCAACGAGCACGACAGCGATGATCGCTCCGATCGCCGGAAGGAAACCCCGGCCGACGGTGGCGACCCATGCGCAGGGCATCGCCAGTCCGGCGGTCAGTAGGGCGATGGCGGTGAACTTACCGACGAGCGCGACGACGTCGGCTCCGAGGGTGCCGGGGTCGGCGAACAAGGCCGCCACCGTCAGCGCAATGGCCAGCACCACCGTGGTGACCACACTCCACGCCGACAGGAGCAGCAATTTGGCGGTGGCAACGACGGGCCGCGCGACCGGGGTGGCCCACAGCCCGGTGATCGTGCCCTCGGTGAATTCTCGGCCGAAGACCCATCCCGCGATCACGCCGAAACCGAGCATGCCGCCGACCGAGACGATCGTGGAGGCGGCGGCGAACAGGCCGTCCTGCCCGCCGCCGTCGACGAGGTACTGAGCCTTGCTCGCAACAGCCGGATTGGCGCCGCCCACGGACGCGAGGGTGGCCACGGACAAGGCGATCACCCCGACTGTGAGCAACGCGGTCGCGGTCCATACCGGACGCGCTCGCCGGAATTTCACCCATTCCACCGCCAGGGCGACGCGGAGCTGGTCGGTGCCGGTCATCGTCTCGTCTCGCCGTCCCGATACACCAGTTCGAAGAACTGCCGCTCGAGGTCGATGCCGTCCGGATCGAGGGACCCGACGATGCGACCGGCACCCACGACCGTGATGCGATCGGCGACGCGGGCAACCTCATCGAGATGGTGACTCGACACCATCACGGCCGCACCACGTTCGCGACACCGCTGCAACTGCGTGCGCACCAGAACGACCCCTGCCGGATCGAGCGCGTTGGTCGGCTCGTCCAGGATCAGCAGACGCGGATCGGCAATCAAGGCCGCGGCCAGGCCCAGCCGCTGACGATTGCCCAGCGACAGCTTCCGCGCCCCGGTCATCGCCCACGGTGTCAGTGCCAGTTCCTCGATCCCGCGGTCGGCAGCGGCGCGGGCGGCCCTGGTGGACAGGCCCGCCAGTCGTCCCGTCATGCACAGGTTCTCGGTGACGCTCAATTCCGGGTAGGCGAACGGTGTCTCGACCAGATGCCCGACACCGGTCCAGTACCGCGCGGCCATCGTCGTCGGTGCCCGTCCGTCGACCCGGACGGTGCCCTCGTCCGGTTCGAGCATGCCGAGACACAGGCGCATCAGTGTTGTCTTTCCGGCACCGTTGAGGCCGACGAAGGCATGCACTTCCCCGGGTCTGACCTCGGTGGTCACATCGTCGAGCACGACCGCATCGCCGTAGCGGGTGCGGACGTTGCGGCATTCGAGCAGCGCAACTCCATCGCCGGTCATGACTCGACCTGCAGCAGCTGCATCGCCTGCGCGATCCGGGTGCCAAGCGGCTCCTCGCCGTGCCGTGCCCAATCGGTCAACGCCGCCATCAGTGCCCCCACGCACGCCCCGGCTGCCACGTCGGCTTCGAGCGCACGCACTCCGCGAGATCGGAGCGCACCCGCGATTGCCTCCTGGGTCTCCAAGGTGTTCTCCCACATCCGTGCACGAAGGGCCGGATGTGACACCGCGATCTGCAGGCGGAGTCGCACGTCGCCGAGATGTTCCTCGGGGATGCGCGTCCATGCGCTGAGGATTCCGTTGCATGCCCGTTCGAGGGGGCTGCGATCAGCCGGTTGCGCGGCGACGGCCTCTGCGATGAGCGGGTCGTACGGATCGTCCAGGAGCACTGCGTCCTTGGAAGGGAAATGCCGGAAGAACGTCATATGAGAGACGCCGGCAGCGGCGGCGATGCGGTCGATGGTGACGGCGTCGTAGCCTTCCTCGGCGAACAGCCTGATCGCTGTCGCCTGAAGTCGCTTGCGAGTCTGTTCGGACCTTCCCATCTGCTGAATGTTAGTCACTAACATTCAGCTTGGCAAGAGCGGTTCGCCTTCTGCCGAGCCCCCAGGCGGGTCGGGATTCGGTGCATGCCGTCACAAGTCCTGCGTCAACGACGGCCGGATGCGCCTGTTCCGGCGCCACCCGGCAGGCCTGGTGTCTCAGCAGCGTCGACAGGTCTAGTGTTCGTCGGCGTGACCGAACGCACCGCACCGTCGACACGGACTGCACTGCGGCGCCGGCTGGCGGCGCAGGCCACCCTCACCCCGGTCCGAGTCGTGGCGTTGAGCTTCGCCGCGGCGATCATCATCGGTTCGGTCCTGCTGCTCATCCCGGCAGCGACCAGGTCCGGCGCGCAGACCTCCGTCATCGAGTCCTTGTTCACCGCGACCTCCGCCATGTGCCTGACCGGACTGATCGTCGTCGACACCCCCGTCCACTGGTCCGGGTTCGGACAAGGCGTCATCCTCGCGCTGATCCAAGCCGGCGGATTCGGGATCATGACGATGGCCTCGCTCGTCGGACTGGTACTCGCCAACCGGATCGGACTCAAGGCCAGGCTCAACACCGCTGCCGAGGCGCGGGCGTCCGGGCTCGGAGGCGTACGCTCGGTGGTCTACGGCGTCGTCCGCGTCAGCGTGCTCATCGAAGCCGTTGTCGCGGCGGCGCTGACGCTCCGGTTCGCACTCGGATACGACGAACCACCGTTGCGGGCGCTCTGGCTGGGCGTGTTCCACGCGATTTCGGCATTCAACAACGCCGGCTTCGCCCTCTACAGCGACAACATCATCGGATTCGCCGACGACCCGTGGATCTGCATCCCGCTGATGGTGGCCGTGATTCTCGGCGGAATCGGCTTCCCGGTGCTATTCGAAGTCGGCCGCAGACTTCGACGCCCACTCAAAGACCGCTCTCGTCGGTGGAGCCTGCACACCCGGTTGACCGTGACGGTCACGGCGGTGCTGCTGGTGGTGGGACCGGCCCTGGTGCTGCTACTCGAATGGTCCCGGACGCTGCAGCAGTACGCGTTCGCCGACAAACTGCTTGTGGCCACGTTTCAAGGCGTCATGCCTCGCACCGCCGGGTTCAACAGTGTCGACTACGCCCAGATGGACGACGCCACCCTGCTGGTGACCGACGTGCTGATGTTCATCGGAGGTGGTAGCGGCGGCACCGCAGGCGGCATCAAGGTCACCACCTTCGTGCTGCTGCTGTTCGTCATCGCCGCCGAGGTCCGCGGCCAGAAGTCGGTGACCATCTTCGACCGCCGCATCGACACCCGCGTCCAGCGACAGGCACTGTCGGTGGCACTGGTCGGTGTCGCGCTGGTCATAGTGCCGACCATCGTCCTGCTCGCCGAAACCGACTTCGATCTCAACGTCCTCTTGTTCGAGGTCACCTCCGCATTCGCCACCGTCGGGCTGTCCACCGGCATCACCGCCCAGCTCCCCGCCTGGGGGCAGCTGATTCTGGTGCTGCTGATGTATCTCGGCCGCATCGGATCGATCACCCTCGTCAGCGCCCTGGCTGCCCGACACCGTGGCCGCCGTTACGAATACCCTGTGGAAAGGCCGTTCATTGGCTAGGAAACCCGCTTCCGATGTCGTGGTTGTGCTCGGCCTCGGCCGCTTCGGTAAATCGTTGGCACTCGAGCTGATGGCGCAGGGCGCCGAGGTCCTCGGCATCGACAGCAGCGAGACGGTCATCACGAAGGTCGCCGACCGACTGACCCACGCGGTGGTGGCCGACACCACCGATGAGCATTCGCTACGTCAACTCTCGGTACCCGAGTACGCCCGCGCCGTCGTCGGTATCGGTTCCGACCTCGAAGCGAGCCTGCTCACCGCGTCCGCGCTGATCAACCTGGAAGTACCGAACATCTGGGCGAAGGCGATCAGCAACGCGCACGCCAAGATCCTCACCCAGATCGGCGTGCACCACGTGATCCGCCCCGAGCACGACATGGGTAAACGTGTCGCGCATCTGGTCCGCGGACGGATGAGCGACTACATCGAATTCGACGACGGCTTCGCCATGGTCAAGACCGCCCCGCCGGCCTTCGCGCTCGGCAAGCGGCTCGCCGAGACCACCATCCGCTCCACCTACAAGGTCACCGTCGTCGCGATCAAACGCCCCGGCGAAGGCTTCACCTACGCCACCGCCGACACCGTTCTCTCGGCCGGGGACACCATCATCGTCTCCGGCCAGGTCCGTGACACCGAACGCTTCGCCGATCTGAGCTGAGCGGTCCGGCCCAGGGTGGTCAGGTGGTCTCCAGGTCGCGGTGGCGGAACCCCGCCAGGCCGATCACGGACACCGCGAACGCGACGATCGTGAGCACGATCAGCGAGGCCCAGGACAATGCGTCCATCGGCAGGCGCGCGATGTGCTCGAACGGGGACAGATCGTGCACCCACCGAGGCAGATCCATCAGCGGCCCGAACGTGCCGATGATCATGGCGAACCCGAACACGGCCCATACCGCCCCGACAGCCCGCGGCAGGATCCCGTACAGGCATGCCGCCACGGCAAGCACCGTCCACACCGCCGGAACGTAGGTCAGGTGAGCACCGAGGATGGTCCCGACGTACTCGCTCTCACCGACCGAGACCGCGCTCGCCACCCCCAACGCCAGACCTACGACGGCCAGCAGAGCGACGACACCCGCGGCGAGGACCAGCAGATAGCCGCCCATCCACGCCACGCGCCGGGTTGCGGTCGCCAACACCGGTTCGGCCCGTCCGGCAGTTTCCTCGCCGCGCAACGACTGGACGCCGAGAATGACGAAAACGACCACGATCAGCGCATCGAACAACGCCATCGTGGCGAGGTAGCCGTCGAGCATGCGGGTCGGGTCGCCGCCCATGACCTGCACCACCGACTCGGGCATGTCTGCAAACGCATCGACCAGTGGCCGGGTGATGACGCCGTAGACAACGCCTCCCACACCGAGGGCGATCGCCCACCAGGTCAGCGCCGAGCGCTGTAACCGAAAGGCCAGGGCAACAGGTGAATTCAGCCATGTTGGCGCCTCGCGGTTCCCGCGCCGCGGCGCGACCAGGCCCGCGCCCAGGTCTCGCCGCGCCGACAACGCATATGCCGCGGCGGTGGCCGCCACGAACAAGCCCACCGACAACAGCAGCGGCCACCAGCGACCGTCCACATATGGCCGGGTCTGCTGCGACCACGCCAGCGGGGAGAACCAGGACAGCGGGCTGCCGCCGTCGCGGAGCATGTCGCCGGAGGCGCGGATCACATACGCCAGGCCCAGCACTGCGCCGGCCGCTCCGGCTGCCGCGCGGGAAAATGCGGTGACCTGGACTGTGATCGCGGTGATTCCCGCGAACACCAGGCCGACGGCGCCGACGCTCGCGCCGAACAGCAACCCGTCGGCGGTGTCGAGGCCGGCGGCGGCGACCGCCCCGGCCAGCAGCACACTGAGCGCGAGGTTGGCCGAGGCAGCGACGATCAGCGTCGCCGACAGGGGCGCGTGCCTGCCGACGACAGCGGCGCGGACCAGTTCGGCGCGGCCGGTCTGCTCCTCGACTCGGGTGTGCCGGGACACGAGCAGGATGTTCATCAGCGCGGCGAGCAGCATCAGATACAGGCCGTACACACCGACGATGATCCGTTCCAGCGTGGGCTCGTCGAGACCGAATCCGGGTCCGGAGACGAGTGCACCCATCACACCCCGGCCGAACTGACCGACCGAGCGTAGGTCGTCCGGACTTTGGTAGAGCTGTTGCAGCGCAACGCCGTAATACAGCACCACCAGGGTGATACCCAGGATCCATGCGGGCAGTTTGATGCGGTCGCGGCGCAGAATGAACCGGATGAGGGTGCCGGTGCCGGCGAGTGGCTCGCGTGGCCCGAAGCCGGTACGGCGAGCAGCTGCACCGACGCGCGGACCTGCACTGGTGGTCATCGCGGCACCGTGTCGTGGTCGTTGCTGTCGGCGACCTCATCTCCGTAGTGGCGGAGCATGAGCTCTTCGAGGGTGGGTGGATGGCTGGTCAGCGAACGGATTCCGGCGCCCTTGAGCACGCCGATGGCGGTATCGATCGCCGCTCCGTCCACGGAGAATCGCACGCGGTCGCCGTCGGTGACGACGGCGTGGACGCCGTCGAGACGGTCCAGCCCGGAGACCCGCCCGACGGTCACGGCCTCGACGGCCGTTCTCGTCAGGTGTCGTAGCTGCACCAGGGAACCGGATTCGATGATCCGTCCGCGTCGGATGATGCTGACCCGGTCGGCGAGTTTCTCCACTTGGGCCAGGATGTGACTGGACAGCAGCACCGTGGCACCGGCGGAAGTGGCTTCGCGGACGATGTCCTGGAAGACCACTTCCATCAGCGGGTCGAGACCGGCGGTCGGTTCGTCGAGGAGCAGCAGGTCGACGTGGGATGCCAATGCGGCGATCAACGCCACCTTCTGCCGGTTTCCCTTGGAGTAGGTGCGGCCCTTTTTGGTGGGGTCGAGGTCGAAGCGTTCGATCAGGTCGTCGCGCTGCCGCGTGTCGACTCCGCCGCGCAGCCTCGCGAACAGGTCGATCGATTCGCCGCCGGTGAGAGTGGGCCAGAGTTCGACGTCGCCGGGGACGTAGGCGAGGCGTCGGTGCAGGGACACGGCGTCGCGCCAGGGGTCTGCGCCGAGCATCGTGCATGTGCCCCGGTCGGCCTTGAGCAGGCCGAGGAGAATCCGGATGGTGGTGGTCTTGCCGGCCCCGTTGGGTCCGAGGAAGCCGTGTACCTCGCCGTGGGCGACCTCGAGGTCGAGACCGTCGAGCGCGTGGACGTTGCCGAACGATTTGTACAGCCCCGCAATGGTGATGGCGTTGCTCATGAGAGCCACGCTACGATCATTTCACAAATTTGTGAATGGTCTGAACTGTATAAATTTCGTAAGTTTCGAGGAGGTCAGGGTGTCTGGTGCTCAGCCCGATCCGCACCAAGAATCGGTGTTGAGGTTCGTCGAACAGTTCGCGCTGCTGCTCACCGACGGGGGCATGCCCCGCATGCCGGCGCGGGTCTTCGCGTTCGTGCTCGCCGACGACGCCGAGCGCTACACCGCGAAGGAACTTGCCGACGGCCTGCGGGTGAGTCCGGCCGCAATCTCCGGTGCGGTGAACTATCTCGTCCACACCGGGCTGCTCGGTCGTGAGCGCGAACCCGGCGCCCGGAAGGACAGCTACCGCGTCTACGACGACGACGTCTGGTCTGCGATCACTCGCCAGCGCCAACAGGTGATCGAGAGGTGGGTCGTGTTCCTGGCCGAGGGCGTCGAACTGCTGGATCAGGCCCGCCCTGGGGCACGTCGTATCCGAGAGACGTTGGAGTACTACAGGTTCATGTCCGCCGAACTTCCGCAGGTGATGCAGCGCTGGCAAATCCACCGACGCGAAGTGTTTCCTGACGCTCGACCTCGGTGAGGAGAGAGCGGTGGATCATCTCGGCCCAGCGACCTGATCAGTGGCCGTCACCGAGACGGCCGGAGAGCCGATTCAGGCGTTCGAGGCTCGCACCGTCGAGGCCGATGATCTCGACGGTTTTGCCTTTACTCGCGTATTTGCGCCTGATCGAATCGAAAGTCGCCACGGTCGAGGCATCCCAGATGTCGGCACCGGTGAGGTCGATGACGACATTGGTCGGGTCGTCGACGTAGTCGAACTGATAGACCAGGTCGTTGGATGAGGCGAAGAACAACTCGCCGTGCACCTTGTAGACGCGGGTATCGATGGTGCCGTCATGGTCGGAATCGACGTCGGACACCTTCTCGATGCTGATCATGTGCGCGACTCGGCGCGCGAACAGCACCATCGCGGTGACCACGCCGAGGATCACCCCGATCGCGAGGTTGTGCGTCACCACGGTGGCGACGACGGTCACAGCCATGACGAGGGTTTCGCTGCGGGGCATCAACTTCAGGGTGCGCGGATGGATGCTGTGCCAGTCGAGGGTGGCGACGGAGACCATGATCATCACTGCGACGAGGGCGGCCATCGGGATCACGGCGACGATGTCGCCGAGGGCGACGACGAGGATCAGCAGGAACACCCCGGCCAGGAAGGTGGAGATGCGGGTGCGGGCGCCGGAGACCTTGACGTTGATCATGGTCTGGCCGATCATGGCGCAGCCACCCATGCCCCCGAAGAACCCGGTGACGATGTTCGCCACGCCCTGGCCCCAGCCTTCCCGGGTCTTGTTCGAGTGGGTGTCGGTGATGTCGTCGACGAGTTTTGCGGTCATGAGCGATTCGAGCAGGCCTACCAGTGCCATGGCCAACGCATACGGGGCAATGATCGACAAGGTGTCCATGGTCCACGGCACGTCCGGGAAGAACAAGGCCGGCAGGGATTCGGGGAGTTCACCTTCGTCGCCGACGTTCGGGATGCCCCAGCCGAAGATGAGGGCAGTGGCGGTGAGCAGGACGATCGCAACGAGCGGCGCGGGGACGAGCGTGGTGATCTTGGGCAGGAAGAACATCACGGCCAACCCGGCCGCGACCATCGGATACACCAAGACGGGCACGTCGATCAGGTGCGGCAACTGCGCGGTGAAAATCAAGATTGCGAGCGCGTTGACGAAACCGATCATCACGCTGCGCGGGATGAATCGCATCAGCTTGGCCACGCCGAGGATCGAGAGCAGGATCTGCAGCAGGCCGGCGAGGATGACGGTGGCGATGAAGTAATCGAGGCCGTGCTGCTGCGCGACCGGTGCGATGACCAACGCGATCGCAGCGGTGGCGGCGGAGATCATTGCCGGCCGGCCGCCGACGATAGAGATCGTCACGGCCATGGTGAACGAGGCAAACAATCCGATCCGCGGGTCGACGCCCGCGATGATGGAGAACGAGATCGCCTCCGGAATCAGCGCCAGTGCAACGACGAGACCGGCGAGAACCTCGGTTTTCAGGCGTCGGGGGGAGCGCAGCGCGGCGCGCACCGAGATAGCGGGATCGTCGTCTGCCTCGTGGACAGTCGGCGCTTTTCCGGCAGGAGTGGTCACAGGCGTCTTTCTGTCCGGGGATGAATCGGGGAGAGCGGGCCAGGGGCCCACGGCGGACGGGACTGCGTCGTCGCGTCCACGGAACGCGGCGAACTCTACCCTCACGTAAGGGTAGAGTTCGAATCGAGGGACGCCGTCCCAGTACGGTGGACACTCGACCAGGGCGACAAGGGAGCAGACAGGTGACGATCGAGTGGGACCATATGCAGATCGGGCAGGTGGCTACGCGCACCGAACTCTCGCTCAAGACCATCCGCCACTACGATGAGGTCGGCCTGGTCACCCCGTCGGCCCGCAGCAGCGGCGGGTTCCGGCTCTACACAGAGGACGATGTGCAGCGTCTGTTGGTGATCCGGCGGATGAAGCCGCTGGGGTTCTCGCTCGAGGAGATGCGTGAGCTATTGGCTGCACTCGACACGATCGCCGGTGCCGACGCCGCCCCGGATGCGGTCGCCGGGGCCCGCACGGTACTGGCCGGATTCTACGAGCGCGCCGAGGACAGCTGCGCCCGGCTGCGCACCCAAGTCACGTATGCGGAAGAGCTGACGTCCATTCTGAAAACGCACGCCGGCTGACATTGAGGCCTCATTGCCGAGTGCCTACGAAGACCGCCCTGTCGCGGCCGAATTCAAAGATTCCCGCGCTGGCAAGCAGCGTCGCCCGGCTCGCGATCCATCGATCGCCTCCGCATATCGAGGTGGCTCTGCTGGGCCCTCTGGCTCTGGTTCCGCGGCGAGACGCGTGGTCCCGGCGCTCGGGCTACTCGGGTGTCTCACCACCAGCACGACCACCACCAGCCCCACCGCGATCTCGGCGCGATGCGGGACATGGAATCGAGAGTGCACCGCGGACCCGGGCGTGAGGCAGGTGCCGGTCGCGGACCATTGCCAAAGGGGTGCGAGAGACCCTGAGGATCAGCGCCGGCAGCGAGCCCAAGGGCAGCGACGACGGCAGCCCCACCCTGGACCACGGGAACCAGCCAGCCCGCCCCGGCGGCACGCACGGCTTCGGCCAACGGAGCCGTGGCCTCGCCGAGTTTCTGAGGTCCCAACACGTGCAGCACCGCCAACGCGACGACACGATCGAGGTCCGATCCACAGGCTCTGCTCCGGCCGAACACGTCAACCCGGCTGCAGTCGCAGCCATGGCCGAGGTCGGTATCGACATCTCCACTGAGAACCCGAAGATCCTCACTGTCGATGCGGTGCAGGCCTCCGATGTGGTGATTACGATGGATGCGGCGACACCTGTCCGGTCTTTCCTGGCACGTCCTACCGCGATTGGGTGCTCGAGGATCCGGCCGGCCAGGGCATCGAGGCGGTCCGGCCGATCCGCGACGAGATCAAAGCCAAGGTCGTAGCCCTGATTGCCGAAATGGTTCCCGGTGCTACCCCATAGATGAGATCAGCGTTCGCTGTGCTCACCATGAATGCGAGTGCCCTCCCGAATCCGGATTCGGGAGGGCACTGCCACTCGGGTGTCAGCAACACGCGCTCGTCTGCGCGGTCTGCGTGCCGTTCGCGCCGTCGGTGGTAGCGGCCGCGGCGGCCGACCCGCAACACACCGCGTCAGCGGAGTTCGCGTCCCGGTCGGCGCTCTCGCCGGCGAGCAGTTTCGGGCTGCTGCCGAAGGTCTCGCTGTCCGCCAGCACGGTGTAGACCTCCCATTTCTCCCCTGCCGGGCCGGTGACCCACACCTTGTCCTGTGTGGCGAAACAGCAGGTGGTGCCGATCTCCTCGTCGGTGAACAACCCCGCGTCGGTCAGGCGGGCAATCTCGGCATGCACCTTCTCGCTGGAGTCGACCTCCACGCCGAGGTGGTTGAGGGTGCCGCCCCGGCCGGGGTTTTCGAGCAGCACGAGCTTGAGCGGCGGCTCGGTGATCGCGAAGTTGGCGTAGCCGGGCTTGAGCTTGTTCGGCTCGACACCGAACAGCTTCGAGTAGAACGTCACTGCCTGTTGCAGGTCGTCGACGTTGAGGGCGAGTTGAGCGCGGGACATGAGAACCTCCACCTGTGAGACATACATCGAATTATTAAGGTTCAGTCTCCCCCCTTTTTGACATATGTCAAGAAGGTGGGGAGGATGGAAACATGCCCAAGGCCCTGCCCGTCGTCGACATCACCGCCCCGATCTGCTGCGCCCCTGTCTCGGCTGCTCCGATGAACGCCGACGCCGCTCTCGAGGTGGCATTGCGGCTCAAAGCGCTCGCCGACCCGACTCGCATCCAGCTGATGTCGATTCTGCTCACAGCGGACGCCGGTGAGGTGTGCACATGCGACCTCGCCGGCGCGGTGGGCCTGGCCGAATCAACCGTCAGCCATCACCTCGGGCAACTCCGTAGAGCCGGAATGGTCGACTCGACCCGACGAGGCATGAACGTCTATCACCGAGTCCACGGTGAAGCCCTCGACGCCCTGCGCACGGTACTCGATCCGAACTGCTGCCGCTGATCTGCCCGGGTCGTCCTCGGGCCACTCAGCGTAGAACTCCGTCGTGGAGTGCCCGCAACACCGCGTTGGTCCGGTCGCGGGCACCGAATTTGAGCAGAATCGACGACACGTGGTTCTTCACTGTGCCCTCGGCGAGGAACAGTGCCTCGGAGATTCGGCGGTTGCTGAAGCCCTCGGCCATCAGGCGAAGCACTTCGAGTTCGCGGTCGGTGAGGCGCTGCGCGGGCGGCGCATCGACGCCCGCGGGCGACGGGCCGGACCGGATCGCGCGGAGAAGCCGGTCGGTGATCGACGGGGCGATGAGCGTTCCGCCGTCGGCAAGGGTCCGCACCGCGTGCGTCAACTGGTCGAGTGTGACGTCCTTGAGCAGGTAGCCGCGCGCTCCCGAGCGCAGAGCATCGAGCACGAGGGCGTCGTCGTCGAATGTCGTGAGCACGAGGACCGGGACCGCGACCTCCCGCTCACGCAGGCGATCGAGCGTCCAGATGCCGTCGTACCCGGGCATCCTGAGATCCAGCAGGACCACGTCGGGGCCGGCCTCGGCGATGACGTCGAGGGCCACCCGACCGTCGTCCGCCTCCCCGACCACGTCGATCTCGGCGACCTCCAGCAAACTCCGGATTCCCTGACGCACAAGCGTCTGGTCGTCCACCACCACAACGCGGATCATGAGATCGGCACTCTCGCTGTGACTCGGAACCCACCGTTGCCGTCGAATGTGGCGTATCCGCCCAGAGCTTCGAACCGTTCAGCGAGGCCGCGCAGACCATTGCCGACGGTCAACTTCCGGGTGCCTGCCCCGTCGTCGGTCGCGGACAGGACCACGCTTCCGGCCTCCGACGAGACCTCGACGCGAACTGTACGAGCATCGGCGTGCCGAAGCGCGTTCGTCACGATCTCCTGCACCGCACGCACGAATGCCGCAGCCTGCTCTTCTCGGACCTCCACATCGGATGCGACGTCGATCTGCACATCGAGCCCGGGCAGATCGCGCACCACACGGTTCAAGGCGACCTCGAGATTCAAGGGCTCGACTCGCAGCTCCCCTACCGTGGACCGGACGTCGGCGAGCAATTCCCGTGCAACTCTGTTTGCTCGCTCGACGTGTTCACGGGCCCGGTCACCGTCGCGGTGCCGTGCGGTCTCCAGCTCGAGAGCGAGCACCGTGAGCTGGTGACCGATGAGGTCGTGCAAGTCGCGGGAGATCCGCAGTCGTTCCGCGGTGCGCGCGGATTCCGACAGCAGGACGGTCGCTGCCTGGAGTTCGACGTGTGCTTCGGCCAGCTCCCGCCGCATCCGCTGTTCCCGCAGCAGCGACAACGAACTGAACAGCGTGGCCAGCTGGATGAGGAGATAGAAGCCTGCGGTCAGGATCGTCGCACCCGTATCCCCGGTCTGCTGCGCCGCCGCGAAGGCGATGACGAGCGTGTTGAGAACCACCACGAGCAGACCCGCGCGAACCGGTACGACGTAGACACTCACGGCAGCGACGACGACGAGCAGAATCGGCAGCGGTCCCATCCCCGGCGCGGTCGCCACCACCGCCCAGCCGGAGACGACGGCCACCGCGAACGAGACCTTGCCTGCCGACGGTCGTTGGGCCGCAGCGGCACCGAACAACGCGACGAGCAGGACACCGAACAGCACGATCCATGCGGCGCGCGGGATCTCGGTGTGAGCGCCGCCGAACAGGATCGGTCCGCCCACCACAACCGAGACGACGAGCATCGCCACGCCCGACAATCCCTCAGGTGACCATCGATGCACGACACCACTCTAAGCCGCGACCATCATGCTGAGCGGGTGCCGAAAGTCATGGTCGGCATTCCTGACATCCGGCACACGCGATCACGCACGCTCGGCTCATACCGTCGGCGTCATGAACATCAGCGCCCCGGGCAGTACCCCGGCGATCGTCGCCGAGCACCTGTGCAAGAGGTACCGAGACAAGGTCGCGGTCGACGACATCAGCTTCACACTCGGGGTCGGCGAAACCCTCGGGATCATCGGGACGAACGGGGCGGGAAAGACCACCACCGTCGAAATGGTCGCGGGCTTGCGATCGCCCGACGGTGGACGTGTGCGTGTTCTCGGCGTCGATCCCCACCGCGACCGTGCGCACGCCCGACAGATTCTCGGAGTTCAGTTGCAGGCGGCCACCCTCCACGGGGCGCTGACCGTCGCCGAACTCGTCGGCCTGTATCGCACCTTCTATCCGGCACCCGCCGGTGCCGCAGAACTCTTGGAGATGGTCGGTCTCACCGCGCAGCGAGGAATCCGATTCGAGAAGCTCTCGGGTGGTCAGCAGCAGCGGTTGTCGATCGCGCTGGCACTCGTCGGACGGCCACGAGTGGTCATCCTCGATGAACTCACCACCGGCCTCGACCCGCGGGCCAGGCGACAGATGTGGGAAACGGTCGAGAGATTGCGCGACGACGATGTTGCGGTCCTCCTGGTCAGCCACGCAATGGAAGAGGTCGAACGTCTCTGCGACCGTGTGGCCCTGCTCGACGCAGGCAGGCTCGTCGCTCTGGACACTCCGTCCGGACTCGTTTCGGCAGCATCGGCGAACAACCTCGACGAGGCATTCGTCGCCCTCACCGGAAAAGAACTGGAGGACACCGTATGAACACCGTCACCGAAACCCGGCGTCCCGGTCTCGCGGCGTGGCTGACACTGATCGTGTGCGAGGCGAAGATGGTGGCACGCGACACTGCGGGTCTCGTCGTTCCGATCGGACTCCCGCTGTTGATCCTCGTCATGAGTGCGTCGTCTGCGAGCGGCGAGGTTGTGATCAACGGACGGTCAGCGCTCGATGTGTACGTTCTGCCGCTGGTGTTCACGATCATCATCGCCACGATCGGCGTCATCAATATGCCGAGCTTCCTCGCGTACTACCGTCGCACGGGGATTCTGCGCCGGCTGTCGGTGACGCCGGCGTCGCCTGCGATGGTCCTGGTGGCGCAGGTCGTGGTGAGCGTGCTGCAGACCCTGGTCGGGCTCGGTGCGGCGCTGATCGTCGCGATCGTCTTCTTCGACGCCCGGCTACCTGTGCACCCAGGCACTGCTCTCGGTGTCTTCGTGCTTTCGATGGCGGCGATGTATGCGGTGGGAATGATCGTCGCGGCGATCTCCCCGACCCCGAACTCCGCGGTGGCGATCGGTCTCGTCGCGTTCTTCGCACTCGGCGCGACCGGCGGCTTGTTCGGCAGCATCGATTCGCTCCCGGAGCCCGTTGCCGCGGTGGGAGAGTGGCTACCGTTCGGCGCCTCGTCGCAGGCCATGTCCGCGGCATGGGCCGGAAGTCCGGCCGATCCGGCCCATTTCGTCGCGCTCGGCGTGGCGATCGTGACCGGTGTCGTCGTTGCGGCGGCGCTCTTCCGGTGGGAATGACCGCGTGACGATCATCGGTTCGGTCGCGCTCACGGTCTTCGTCGTGGTCTTCCTCGTCGAGGGGTGGACCCGCCCCGGCTATCACCCGGTACGCCAGCCCGTCAGTGCGCTCGCACTCGGCCGCCGAGGCTGGATCCAGACCACCAACTTCATCGCGTGCGGCGTAGGAGTGGCCCTCGGATCCGTCGGCGTCGCCGACGCATTCGGCAGTGTGTTGCTCGGCGTGACGATCGGAGTGTTCGGCGTCGCCCTCGTACTCTCGGGACTCTTTCCGATGGATGCGATGCGTGGATATCCGCCGGGCACACCGGACCGCACACCGACGGAGTACACGCGCCGCCACAAGATTCACGACCACGCGGGTGCAGTCGTGTTCACCTCGCTTCCTGCAGCCGCGATCATCGCCGCGTTCACGGTGTCCGGCGCCGCGTGGACATGGTTTTCGGGCCTGACCGCCGGCGCGCTGAGCATCGGCTTCGTCGCATTCGGGCAGGCGTGGGAAAACGACGCCCGGCTCGCCGGGCTCGTGCAGCGGGTGGTGATCACCGTGGGCTGGGCGTGGCTCGCGTTGCTGTTCGCCCATGCCGGAACGTGACGTGCTCCGGCGTTGCCCGTGCACACTGCTAACCTGGCGTTCGGAACTCGACACGGGGTGCCGGAAACGGCTGAGACCACACCCGTAGAACCTGATCTCGATCATGCGAGCGAAGGGATGCCGAGTCGGCAACAGGCCAGTGGACCGATGCCGCCTGTGTATCCCTCGCTCCGAAGGGAAGGCGCCACAATGGCTCTCGTCACAACGTCACTGCAGAATCAGATCGTCCTGATCACCGGCGCAGCCCGCGGGCTCGGCAGCAGCATCGCGCAGGCCTTCGCGGACGAAGGCGCGTCGGTCGTGGTGAACTACCGACGCAGCGGCGATGCAGCACAGGCTCTCGCCGAGAGCATCGGCTCCGAACGAGCGATCGCCGTGCAGGCCGATGTCACCGACCGCACGCAGGTACAGGCTGCGTTCGACCGGGCGCGCGAACACTTCGGACGTCCGGTGACCACCGTGGTGAACAATGCCCTTCCCGACTTCTCCTTCAACGGTGACGCCCGAGACAAGGCCGACGAGATCGGTTACGGTGCGTTCGCAGCGCAACTCGAAGGCGTCGTCGGTGGCGCGGTGAACACGATCCAGGCCGCCTTGCCGGGCATGCGCGAAGCCGGCGGCGGCAGCATCGTCAACATCGGGACCAACCTGTTCCAGAACCCGGTCGTGCCGTACCACGACTACACCGCGGCGAAAGCGGCCCTGCTGTCGACGACCCGCACCTTCGCTGCGGATCTGGGCCCCGAAGGCATCCGGGTGAACATGGTGTCGGGCGGACTCCTGCGCACCACCGATGCATCGTCCGCGACACCTCCTGAGGTCTTCGACCTGATCGCCGCGTCCACCCCGCTGCGTGCGGTCACGACGCCGGAGGACTTCGCCGCCGCCGTGCTGTTCTTCGCGTCCGACTGGTCGCGGGCAGTGACCGGGCAGAACCTCGTCGTAGACGGCGGGCTGGTGATGGACTGATGCCTGCGGTACGCACCCTGCATCTGGGCGCATTTCTGTACGGTGCCGGCCATCATTCTTCGGCGTGGCGGCACCCGGACTCCGCCGCGGAGCGCATCGGCGACATCGCCTACTTCGAGGAACTCGCGCGCACCGCCGAACGGGGCTGCTTCGATGCGGTGTTCTTCGCCGACGGGCACAGCGTGAATACCGCGTACACGGCGGGCACGACGTGGTTTCTCGAACCGCTCACGGCGCTGTCTGCGATGGCGCGGGCCACCGAGAAGATCGGCTTGGTCACCACGGTGTCCGCAAGCTTCTACACGCCCTTCCACGCGGCCCGCATGCTCGCCTCGCTCGATCACATCAGCGGTGGACGCGCCGGTGCCAACATCGTGACCTCGATGTTCGACGCCGAAGCCCGCAACCACGGACTCGAGTCGCTACCGGCCCACGCCGAACGATACGGACGGGCGGAGGAGTTCATCGACGCGATTGTCGCGCTGTGGGATTCGTGGGAAGAGCACGCCGTGATCGCGGACCGCGCTGCCGGGCGTTTCCTGGATGCCGACGCGATCCACCGGATCGAACACCACGGTAGACACTTCCGCGTGGACGGCCCGCTCACGGTGCCACGCTGCCCGCAGGGACGCCCCGTGTTGTTCCAGGCCGGCGCCTCCGACACCGGACGCGACCTCGCAGCACGCCACGCCGAGGCCGTGTATTCGGTCGCCTGGGACCTTCCGGCAGCGCTCGAGTTCGCTACCGATCTGCGGGCCCGCACCGCCGCCGCGGGGCGTGATGCCGCGTCTATCGCGATACTGCCCGGTCTCGTCACCTACGTCGGCCGCACCGACGACGAAGCACACGCGAAGAAGGCCGCATTGGACTCTCTTCTCGATGTCGAGGGTGCTCTCGCCCAGCTCGGGTCGTTCACCGGCCGGGACTACACCGGTCATGCTCTCGACGCTCCGGTTTCGGACCTGCCTCCCATATCGGAGTTCACCGGCCCGCAGGGGCGGTACGCGACGGTGCAGCGAATCATCGAGACGCAACGTCCCACGCTGCGGGAACTGCTCGGATTTCTCGCTGCAGGTGGCGGCCACGCCACCATGATCGGCACACCGGAATCGATCGCCGACCGTATCGAGGAATGGTTCGCTGCCGGCGCCTGCGACGGCTTCAATCTGATGTGCCCTGCCTACCCGGATTCTCTCGTCGACTTCGTCGACCTCGTGGTGCCGGAGTTGCAGCGCCGCGGTCTGTTCCGCACCGAGTATCCGGGTAGGACCCTGCGCGAATCGCTGGGGCTGGAGGTACCGGCTCTACCGCCTCGGCAGAGTGCGGTTGCCGGATAGCGCACGGAAATTGTGCCGGGTCCGAGAAGAACTCATCGAGATGCCTCTTCCGTGACGGTGCGGCCCGAGCCGAAATCAGGACGTGTGTCGGTGCGGTTCTCGAGGAGATCGGCGACGCCTGCCGCGAAATTGGGGCATGTCGCGATGTCGTGAGCGCGGCATTCGAGTGCATGCAGTGTCATCTCCCGGGAGCGGGCCATCTCCGCCATCCGTCGCTCCAGGTCGTCGAGGTGCGCGGTGAGCACCTCGCGCCGCTCGTCCGTCTGCCCTGCCAGCAGGACATGGATCTGGTCGAGACTCATTCCGGCGGCCTTGCTCCTGATGATCACCGCCACCCTGGTGACGTCGGCGTCGCGGTAGCGGCGGCGCCCTGCGCTGTCGCGGTCGGGCGCGATCAGCCCGACATCCTCCCAATGCCGCAATACATGTGTGGCGAGGCCGAAGCGCCCGGCCACCTCACCGATCGTCCACCTCAGACTTGACTTCATGTCAACATGAAGTCGCATTATCGGCGGTGACGCAAGCCCGCACACGAGGAGAGTTCATGCACGCCGACACATCACCGGCACAATTCTGGGAGAACCGATACACCGACAGCGACGGTCTGTGGTCGGGCAACGCGAACGCGTCCCTCGTCGACGCAGTATCCGGCCTGGCACCGGGCACTGCTCTCGACCTCGGCTGCGGCGAAGGTGCCGACACGATCTGGCTGGCACGCGGCGGCTGGGACGCGACCGGAGTAGACATCTCCCGCACCGCCGTCCGCCGCGCCACCGACGCTGCGCGCGCCGCCGGACTTCCCGACGACCGCATCCGGTTCGCCGCGGCAGACCTGGCAACCTGGCGCGAAGACAGCAGCTACGACCTCGTCGCCGCATCGTTCCTTCACTCGCCCGTCGAGTTTCCGCGCACCGACGTGCTTCGCCACGCCGCCGGACTCGTCGCGCCGCGCGGGCACCTCGTGATCGTCTCGCACGCCGCATTCCCACCGTGGGCGGGCGCGGATGCGCACGAGGGGCACGGCGACCATCGGTTCCCGAGCCCGCAGGAAGAGGTCGAGGCACTCGACCTCGAACCGGGCAGCTGGGAAGTGCGGATCGCCGAGACCCGCGCGCGTGACGCCATCGGCCCGGACGGAACCCAGGTCGTACTCGACGACACCGTCGTGGTCCTGCGGCGGCTGTGAGCGCGGGATAGCTATTCCGAGCACTCGAGTCCACGCATATGCATGAGTACAAATATTCATTTGTGCTACCCTCATGGCACTCGATGAGCGGAGGCGAACAATGGGTGCCGAGGCTGCAGCGGACCTCGACAGGGCGTTACGGGCGCTTGCCGACGAGAATCGACGGACGATCCTACGGGTCATCCGCTCCGCTCCGCGCCCGGTGGGTTCTATCGCCGAGGAAGTCGGATTGTCCCAACAGACGACGTCGCACCACCTCGGAGTCCTCCGGAAAGCGGGCCTCGCAACCAGCACACGCGAGGGCACACGCCACTTGTTCACAGTGAACACCGACGGTCTTGCCGCAGTGCGGTCATACCTCGACGATTTCTGGCCGGGGAAGTTGTCTGCACTCAAGACCGTGATCGAAGCGAGGGCGGGCGAGAACCGTGGCTGAGTTCCGAGATTCGATCGACATTGCCGCGGCGCCCGAGACAGTGTTCGAGTACCTCACCACGAACTCCGGGATGACAGCGTGGATGGGCCAGTACGCCGAACTCGATCCGAGACCCGGCGGCCTCTTCGCGGTCGACATCGCCGGCTACCCGGTGCGTGGCGAGTATCTTCACGTCGACTACCCGACCCGCGTGGTCGTCTCGTGGGGATTTGCAGGGAATGCGGATCTGCCCATCGGAGCATCGACGGTCGAGTTCCGGCTCACCGCCGTCGCCGGCGGCACCCGTGTCGACCTCGTCCACTCCGACCTTCCCGATACCGAACTGCGCGGGCACGCCCACGGGTGGGACCATTTCCTCCCCCGTCTGGCCACAGCAGGCTCCGGCGGCGACGCCGGACCGGACGAGTGGCAGCCGCGCGGCGAGTGAACCGACCCGAAAGACATCACTACACGAACGAGAATCGAGGGAGTCTCCCATGCCACAGGAATCCGCCTACGACGTCGTGAAGAACTACCACCGGGCCTGGACGAGCGGGGATGTCGCGCGTGCCATGACCCACGTTGCCGACGACATCATCTGCCGAGCACCGGGCATCGATCTGAACAGCAAAGCCGCGTACCAGGACTTCATCGCCGGATTCGCACCCGCACTCACCGGTGTGGCCGATATCGCCGACTTCGCAGACCGAGATCGCGTCGCGCTCTTCTACTACCCGCAGACCGCAGCAACCGCCACGGCCCCGGCCGCGGAATGCTTCACGGTGCGCGACAGCAAGATCAGCGCGAGTGTGCTGATCTTCGACCGTCTCTCGTACGGTCCGCCCCAACAGGATTGAGGGGACGTTTGCGTGGTGCGGCTCACCGGTCGCTGGCAAGCATCCCGAAGATGAGGGTGTCCGTCCACTCACCTTTGCTCCACCAGTCCCGGCGCAGATGCGCTTCGTGATGCATTCCAACGGCAGTGGCGAGCTTGGCCGAGGCGGTATTACGCGCGTCCATCTGTGCGGAGACACGGTGCACTCGATAGTGGTCGAACGCGACCTGCAGCACCGCGCTCACCGCCTCGCGCGCGAACCCTCTCCCGCCGTGATCGGGGTCGAGCACCCAGCCGATCTCCGCGACTCTGCGGTCGGCGTCGACGAACCACAGGAGAACATCTCCGATCGGCGTTCCGTCGTGTTCGATAACGAGCGCCAGCGCTCGAGCGTCGCTGTCGAGGCCGGTCTTGGCCAGTCGCTCGCTGACCCGCTTGGCGGCGTCATCGCGGCTCCACGGCTCATCCAACAGATACCGCGCGACACTGGATTTCGAGTACAAACGGTGCAACCAACCCATGTCGCCAGACTCGTGGAGCCGGAGACGGAGGCGTTCGGTCTCCACCGGAATCAGCGGGTTCGATACAAGTTCACGCGAGTAGTGCAACAGGACGACCGCTTCGCCGGAGGGGGCGACGTCGTCGACTTCGGCTCCGCACGAGAACCCTGCCTGTTCGAGTACGCGCCGGGAAGCCAGGTTCTCCGGCACGGTGCGCGCTGTCAGACGGGTGAGTCCGCTGCGCTGGGCGAGCGTGTCAGCGAGGGAGAGTGCGGCACCGGCGAGTCCTTTGCCGCGATGGTCGCGGTGCACCCAGAAGCCAACCTCAACCGACTTGTCGGTGACGTCGAACAGAACGAGACTCCCGGCGAACTCACCTGTGGAGGGGTCGCTGATGGCGAGCACCGCGAGGTCGCCGCGCTCCAGCCCCTCGCTGATTGCGCCGTTGATGAGTGCTGTAACGGACGCCTCGGTGTACTCCGGTTCGGGCAGATGCGCGTACCGGCGCACTGAGGCATCGGCAGTTCCCTCGGCGTATGGGCGTGCGTCGCCGGTGTGCATCGCTCTAAGCACGGCGTGTTCGCTGCGAAGCGGGAGGCGCGTGGCATCCAACATACCCCCAAAACTAACATAGTGCGGATAACAATGCGAACATCGTTCGGATAACCTGGAAGGGTGAGCTATTGGGAGCACCCCAAGCCTGTACGCCGCGCACGCGCTGTCGACGTACAGGACATCGCCCGCGCCGCCGTCACCCTGCTGGACGACGGCGGGCTGCGTGCGCTCACCGCTCGCGCAGTCGCGACGCGACTCGACGTGGCTCCCGCCAGTCTCTATTCCCGAGTCGAATCCGTCGATGACCTGTTCGACCTCGCTCTGGATGAAGCCCTCGGCAACGACCCGACCATCAGCCAAGCCATCGCTGATGCACCGCTGCTCGAACTCATGCACGCCTACTACCGGCACCTGACCGACCATCGCTGGGCCTGCCAAGTCATCGGGATGCGCGCACCGCGAGGGCCAAACTACCTCCGACTCTCCGAGCGCATGGTGATCCTGCTCCAGCAGGCAGGAGCACCAGATCCTCTCGGCGCGGCGTACGCACTGTCGAACTTCGCCATTGGCAGCGCCACGACCGCTCCGATGGCAGACAGCGAACGCGCTACGGCGATCGACGTCGAGACCTCCCCCACCTACGCCCGCCTGCATGTCGCACATGGGGCCGACACCGAAGCCATCTTCACTACGGGGATCGCTGCCCTGCTCGAATACGTGGCGAAGTGACTCGTCCCGTACCCACAAGGGTCGTAGTGATCGCGAGTCGCGGCCAGACGCACAGTAACGAGCAAATTCATGGCCAGTGCCAGAGGACTCTGGCCACTGATCGAGCGATGTTCAGCGGCGCGTCGCACTCACTCCACGGGGCGGCTGACGAACCAAGCACTCACCGACGGCATCGAGATCAGCGAATACGAAAGGGCGACGATCAAGCTCGCTGAGCCGTTCGCCGCCCTCGCACCAACCCCCGGCTTCCACCGATGTCAGGTGTTCTAGTACGTCTGAAATTGTGGAGCTGAGGGGAATCGAACCCCTGACCTCTTCGATGCGAACGAAGCGCGCTACCAACTGCGCCACAGCCCCGAGGGTTCCGCAGAACCAACTCGCAAACCTTAGCAAACGCAGACCCTCAACACGAAATCAAGATATAGACGCAGGTCATGGCCTCACAAGCAGGAAAGCCCGCACCCTGTGGTGCGGGCTTTCCGAAGTCGTTTCCCAGTGTCCGTCATGCACCGGAGGCGTGCCGGACGGGGAAGTCGTCGGGTTCGTCGTAACCCGGGTCGAGGTACCCCGGGTCGACGTACTCGGCGTATTCGTCGTCGAACCTGTCGAGGTGCTCGAATTCGGGGTCTTCGTCGTCGAGTTCGAGAACCACGGCCCCCGGGCGACGCAGTCGCGACGGAACCTCGCCGGAGTCGCCGTCGCCCCGCACGTGCACTCCGGTCGCTGCGGACCTCTGCAGCCGGGCCATTCTGCGCCGGCGGATGTCCTGTTCGAGCCGTACCTGACGGCGCAGATAGAAGAGGTAACCGACGAACGCTGCCACCACGAGGGCGCATACCCACCACATCACGGGCGACAGGATCAAACCCAGCGCCGCAGTCATGATGGAGCCGATGAGCAGACCCAAGACCGCGCGCTGGCGGAACTCGTATCGTTCGGCCGATGCCACCGCATCGGCGTGGGGATCGAATCCACCTCGCCCGCGGCGGCGCGGAACGCTCTGACGCGCCGGGGGGTCGTGGGCCTCGTACCGGTGCTCGTCGGAGTCGATCGCCGCAGCGTCGTCGAGGTCGTGGAAGTCGGGTTCGGTGTCGGGCCTGTCGTCGGTCTGAGTGTTCATACGAGCCTCCGCATGGCGGTGCGTGTGATCACGACTCGGACGCCAGTTCGGATCGGTGCGGTGACCTGTCGCGGGGCCTCGGGGGGCCTTCGGCTTCTGGTCGCCCCGATGCAGAACCCGTGTTGCGAGTGCGGCGTCGGTCGTCTGACGGATGCGAGGACGCTTCGTGACCAGCATGGGAACCAGGACGAACAACCACACGGCAACTAGCCCGATCCACAGGAGTGAGTTCGGCATTCCGGCGGCCCTCCTCCCAGTTGTCGCCTACCAGTCCGTCGACGCCACTGACCTTTCCCAGGTTAACGGCATCATCACTCTTATCTCTACAGAAACGCCGACTCAGACGGCTACTGCCGTCACACTAGTCACGCGAAACCATGGGACACACTCTTCACTCTAGTCACACACGTATATCTCTGCGGTGGGGATTGTTACTCATGTTGCACGTAACTTGCATTACACGCAGCACACCGTTCTCACGGAGACGGGCAGCGGCGGACGCTCAGGCCCAGGTCGCGCGCCCACTGCGCACCAAACGATCGGCCACCGAGCCGGGTACTTCCTCGGCCGTCATCGCAACGAGAAGATGATCACGAAACCGCCCCTGCACGTCGAGATAGCGCTGGAGCAGACCTTCGTCACGGAAGCCGACGTTGCGCAGCACGGCGCGGCTTGGCTGGTTCTCCGGACGCACCGTCGCCTCGACACGGTGCAGGCCGATGGGGCCGAAGCAGTGATCGAGCCCGAGCGCGAGTGCTGCGGTTGCGACGCCGAGTCCGTTGACCTCTTTCTCGACCCAGTAGCCGATCCACGCGGATCTCAGCGCCCCGCGCACGATGTTGCCCACCGTGATCTGACCGCAGTACCGACCGTCGAGTTCGATCGCCATCGGCACCATCAGTCCCTTGCGGGCCTCCGCGCGCAGACTCCGATACAGGCCCGGCCACACGGAGATGTGATGCCGCATCTCCCACGGTGACTCCCCCGTCGGCTCCCACGGCTCGAGGTGCTCACGGTCGCGTGTGCGCAACCGGCTCCACGCGGCGGCGTCCCTGAGCCGCACCGACCGCACCGTCACCGACCCACCCGCGACACGAAGCGGCCCCAAATCGGCCGGCCACCCGGGGTGACGACTCATCCACGTTGCCCGAGGAACGACACATCCACCGGGTCGCCCGTGCGGATCTCGGACACCTCCGGCGGAACCAGCACGAGGCAATTCGCTTCCGCAAGGGTCGCGAGCAGGTGCGACGACCCGCCCGCCGCGCCACCGAGCGCCTGCACCAGATAGTCGCCTGTCGTTTCGTCGCGCATGAGCTGCCCGCGCAGAAATCCTTTGCGCCCCGGAATCGACGTGATCGGGGCGATCGTGCGGGCCGTGACGATGCGGCGCATCGGTTGGCGTCGCCCCAGCGCGATCCGGATCAACGGACGCACCATCACCTCGAACACCACCAGGGAACTGACCGGATTCGACGGAAGCAGGAAGGTGGGCACCTCGTCGCGACCGAGCTGTCCGAATCCCTGAACAGAACCCGGATGCATCGCCACCCGCTCGACCTCGAGCTTGCCGAGATCGGTCAGGGCCTCACGGACGTCGTCGAGCGCACTACCACCGACAGCACCCGCGATCACCACGATCTCGGAGCGGATCAGCTGTCCTTCGACCACCTCGCGCAGCCGTTTCGGCTCGGTGCTCGCGATCCCGACCCGATTGACGTCGGCGCCTGCGTCGCGCGCGGCCGCAGCCAGCGCGTAGGAGTTCACGTCGTAGACCTGCCCCGGGCCGGGCGTACGGTCGATGTCGACGAGTTCGCCGCCGACCGAGATCACCGACAGTCGCGGTCGCGGATGCACGAGCACCTTGTCGCGCCCGACCGCGGCGAGCAGACCCACCTGTGCGGCGCCGATGATCGCGCCCGCACGCACGGCCACGTCGCCGGGCTGTACGTCGTCGCCGGTGCGTCGCACGTAGTCGCCCGAGCGGACCGGTTCGAAAACCTTGATCCGGGCGTCGCCCCCGTCGGTGCTCCCGAGCGGGAGCACCGCATCGGCGAGCGTGGGCAGCGGCGCACCGGTATCGACCCGCACGGCTTGCCGCGGCTGCAACCGGATGGGCTGACGCGAGCCCGCGCGCACTTCGCCGACCACCGGGAGCGTCACCTCGGCGGGTTCCTCACCGGATTCCGGATCGGGGCGCGCACCCACCGTCTGCACATCGACGCTGCGAACCGCGTAACCGTCGATCGCGGCCTGGTCGAATCCCGGTAACGGACGCTCGGTGACCACCTCTTCTGCACAGAGCAATCCCTGCGCCTCCGAGATCGCCACCCGCACAGGCCTGGGCGCAACGGCTGCCGCCGTCACCCTGGTCTGCTGATCCTCAACCGACCGCATACCGCTACCGTCCTCCAGCCCGCACTACCGCGCGTCACCGTTCACAGATCACCCGTCGACGTCATCGTTCGAGACGTTCGACCAGCCACTCACGAAGCGAGGGACCGTACTCCTCGGTGTTCAACGCAGAGTCAACCGCAGCACGCAGGTAGCCACCGGGATTTCCGAGGTCGTGTCGGGTGCCGCGGTGGACCACGACGTGGACGGGGTGTCCCTCGGAGATCAACAGCGCGATCGCGTCGGTCAGCTGGAGCTCTCCGCCCGCCCCGGGCTCGATGCGACGCAGCGCGTCGAAGATCGCGCGGTCGAGCAGGTAGCGGCCTGCCGCGGCGAAGGTCGAGGGCGCATCCTCGATGGCCGGCTTCTCGACCATGCCGAGCACCTTGAGCACATCCGGGTTGGTGGCGTCGGGCACGACCTCGACGTCGAACACGCCGTAGGCACTCACCTGGTCCTTCGGCACGTCGATCGCGCACAGCACCGATCCCCCGCGCTTGGTGCGCACCTTCTGCATGGTCTCGAGCACGCCCACGGGCAGCACGAGGTCATCGGGCAGGAGTACCGCGATCGCATCCTCGTCGTCGTCGAGCGCATCCTCGGCGCACGCCACGGCGTGGCCCAGACCGAGCGGCTGAGCCTGGATCACCGAGTCGACCTCGAGGATTCCGGACGACTTGCGGACCTTGGCGAGCAGCTCGTACTTGCCCTTCTCCTCGAGCTTGGACTCCAGCACGAGATCTTCGACGAAGTGCGCAACCACCCCGTCCTTACCGGGCGAGGTGACGATCAGCAGTCGCTCGGCACCCGACTCGGCGGCCTCCCCCGCCACCAGCTCGATTCCCGGTGTGTCGACCACAGGAAGCAGTTCCTTCGGAACGGTCTTGGTGGCGGGAAGGAAGCGCGTTCCCATGCCCGCTGCCGGCACGACCGCGGTTTTGAAATGCCGCGCGACCTCGGTCGAATTGTTCGTCATAAGCTCCAACCCTAACTTTTGCCGGCGAAGTGATGGCTCGGTGATCCTAAGGTGACGAATATGCATCCCCCGACCAAGGCCGATTGGCGCACCAAGGTCCTCGACGGACGGCGCACTCTCAGCGCCGAACAGCGCCGTAGCGAGAATGCCGCTTTGGCCACGTTAGCCGCAACGCTCGTTCCCGCTGACACGACCGTGTGCGCGTACGTCCCTGTCGGGTCCGAGCCCGGCGGCATCTCGATGCTCGACGCGCTGGCCGAGGCAGGTGCCGAGGTCCTCGTACCGGTCACCAGACCGGACACAGCCCTGCACTGGGCACATTTTCTCGGGGCCGACACACTGGCTGCGGCAGGTTTCGGACTTCACGAACCCACCGGCGAGGTACTGCCGCCCGAGACGGTGGGGCGGGCGCACACCGTTCTCGTCCCGGCACTCGCGGTGGACCGGCGCGGCGTACGACTGGGACGCGGCGCTGGGTTCTACGACCGCACTCTCCACCTGGCCGCGCCGCAGGCACGGATCATTGCGGTGGTGCGCGACGACGAATTGGTCGATGAGCTGCCCGAAGATCCGCACGACATCCGTATGGGCTGGGCGCTCACACCGGGATCGGGCCTGGTCCGTCTCGGCTCCGGCGAAGGTGCGGAACAACACAGTCCCTAGATTTGTTGGCACTGTCGACTGTAGAGTGCTAAAGCTGCGGTTCGATCTTATTCGCGGAGGAGTCACCGGTGCCCACTTATTCATATGCCTGCACAGCGTGCGACAACAAGTTCGACATCGTGCAGTCGTTCAGCGACAACTCGCTGACGGTATGCCCGCAGTGCAGCGGCAAGCTCCGCAAGCTCTTCAACTCTGTCGGCGTCGTCTTCAAGGGAAGCGGCTTCTACCGCACCGATTCGCGTAGCGGCAGTACCGCGAGCGAGTCTGCTGCTCCTGCGAAGGCCGAGACGAAGTCCGACTCCGCGCCTGCTGCAGCGTCCACGTCGTCGACCTCGACGGCCGCAGCTGCCAGCTGACATTTTCGGCTCCACGCCGGAGTTGTCCACAGCTGCCCTGTTCATCCACAGGTCGCGGCAATCCCCCGGTTCCTCAGGTCCGGCGGGCCGATCCGAGCTCTAGGTTCGGAGCATGCCCGCCGGACCCTTGTTTTCTCGAGATCTACAGTTCTTTCGAGATCGACCGCAATTTCGTGATCGTGCGCAGTTTCGTGACCGTGCGCAGCGACCCGCGTCGTCGCTCGAGCCGAGCCTCCCCGATCGCATCGGCGCCCTGCTGCGCCCCGGCTGGGCCCGCACCGTGGCCGTCAGGCGTGCGATAGCGGCACTCCTCGTCGTCCTCGCTGTGGTCCTCGCGTTCCGAGACGATTCCTCTGCCGAACGGACCGCCGTGGTGGTCGCGGCCCGCGATCTGGCGCCGGGAGTCGCGCTCACCGCCGACGACGTCGAGTTCGCCGACCGCGACACCGCCGCTCTCGCGACGGGCACCCTCACCGATATCGCCGACGCCGTGGGCCATACACTCGCCGGTCCGGTGCCTGCCGGTGAGGCACTCGTCGACACCAGGATCCTCGGCCCCAGGCTCGCGGCTGCCGCCGTCGGCGCCGATAATGCCCGCGTCGTGCCCATCCGGCTTGCCGATGCGGGGGTCGGCCGGTTGCTGCGCGAAGGCGACAAGGTGGACGTCCTGACGGTGACGGGCGAGTCCGACTCGGCGATGCCCGATGCGCACGTCCTTGCGCACGGAGCCGTAGTGGTGCTCGCTCAACATGAAGAGGCAACCGACCAGCGCGAACGCGTGATTCTGGTGGCTCTCGAACCCGAGCAGGCCGTGTCGGTTGCGGCCGCCTCACTCACCAGCGCTCTGACGGTGACGCTGCACTGACCCCCGCGATCGCTCTTCTCGGTTTATCGTCCCCATATCGGCATGTGACGTAGAACACGCATGTCGCCACAGGGTCGATTCCGCATTCGCGCGGTCCAGCCGAAAGGGAGAGCAGCATGTTGAAGGGATTCAAGGACTTCCTCCTGAGAGGAAATGTCCTCGATCTTGCCGTCGCAGTGGTGGTCGGCACCGCGTTCACCGCGATCGTCACCGCCTTCACCGAATACATCATCGACCCGCTCATCGCGGCCCTCGGCGGCGACAACGAGATGGGGTGGGGATTCCAGATCATCGCCGACAACCCCGCAACATTCATCAACATCGGCGCGGTGATTTCTGCGGCCATCAACTTCATCATCATCGCGGCGGTCGTGTACTTCGTGCTCATCGTCCCGGCCAACGCAGCGAAGAAGCGCTTCGCGACCGAGAAATCCGACGAGAAGGCCAGCGCCGAAGACCTGCTGATCCAGATCCGCGACATCCTCGAATCCCAGGCTGCGCAGTCGGGTGAGGGCGGAGCGCACGCAAAGCCACTGCCTGAGTAGCCGCTACAGGCAGACGAAGCTGGGCCCGCTCGCAGTGCGAGCGGGCCCAGCTTGTGGAGCGTCGGCTTACGCCGGATGGTCCGTCTTAGACGGTCCAGGCCTGACCGTAGGTGGTGACGTTGTCGCCGTTCGCGGTGATCGCGCGGACGAACGGACGCACCTGGACAGCGCCGAGGACGCCGGAGGCGGTGCCGTGGACGTTCGAGAACTGAACGGTCTTGAAGTCGCCGTCGAACTCGCCCTCGGCGACGACGAGCTCCTCGATGCCCGGAGCCGGGGTCAGCTCGAGCTCGGCGTACGCCTGCGGGAGGATGTCGGTGACCTTGGCCTCAGGGCCCGACTGCTTCAGCGAGAGCTCCAGCTGCGGGGTCGAGTAGGTGACCCCGATGGCGCCGTCGATGCTGCCTGCCCATGCGAACTGGTAGCCGAACTGCATGGTGGTGCCGGACTCGTCAGCAGCACCCTCACCGAGGAGGTTCACGGTGCCGCGGCCGTTGTGGAAGAACTCGCGGTTGAACGGGCTGCCGCCGAGCGCCGGGACACCCTGGATGAAGGTGTCTTCCTGCGTCACGACGACCTCGAGGCCGTCGGAGACGATGCGGTTCTGGTCGTTGACCTCGGCCGAAGCGGCACCCGAGGCACCGACGACCATGCCGAGAACGGCGGCACCGGCCAGGACGCTGTTGCGAGCGGCCTTGAAGCCACGCGACTTGATTCCCATGATTACTCCGTACTAGGTGGTGGGGATTTACTGCGGGATTGCTCGGACCGGACTCTAAAGAGTCCAGACCTGGCCGTAGGTGGTGACGTTGTCGCCGTTGTCGGTGATCGCGCGAACGAACGGGCGAACAGAAACAGGCCCGATGACGCCGGTGGCAGCACCGTGAACGTTGGCGATCTGCACTTCCTTGAAGTCGCCGTCGAAGGCGTTCTCAGCGACGACGACCTCCGCAATGCCGGGTGCCTGAGTCAGTTCGACGCCAGCGGTAACCTGCGGAAGTAGGCCTTTGACGGTAGGCGTCGTTTTGACGGTCTCTACCAACTCGTATGCAGGAACCGGATTGTTCTCAGAGTCGAGGATTGGGTTGCCGTCCTCGTCATGCTGGTATACCGGATTGCCGTCTGCGTCGAGGATCGGCTCCTGCACCTGAGCCGTTTCGAACTTGGCCTCGAGGTCCGGACTGGTCCAGCTGAAGCCGATAGCACCGTCGAGTGATGCCGACCAGGCAACCTGGTAGCCGAACTGGAACGTCGTGCCCTCGAAGTCCGCTGCGTCGGGTCCGACGATGTTGGCGAGACCGCGACCGTTGTGGAACCACTCACGGCTCAGCGGGCTGCCACCGATCGGAGGCACACCGTTGATGAAGGTGTCTTCCTGGGTGACGATCACTTCGTGGCCGTCGGAGACGATCCGGTTCTGATCATTGACCTCGGCACTTGCTGCCCCGGCCGATCCGAGAACCAGACCGGCCACAGCGGCCGCCGCCACCGTGGCGTTGCGGGCGGTTCGGAAACCGCGTCGCGTCTGAATCTTCATGAATGTCTCATCCGTTCTCTGCGTGCCGGTATGCGCGCCCGCGTCCGACAACTTGGTCGCCCTAGCCGTCCGCGAGGCGTATCCCACACAGAGCTCACCGCCGGTGGTTGCCGCCGGTGAGCTCGTTGTTGATCAACGTCCGCACGGTTTGCGTTACCGATTCGTGATCGAAGGCGGCCCCTGCGACCTTTCCTTGATCTGATCGAACCTGTCAGGAGATTAGACCGTGACCTATCTCGAGGCAATGGCTACACCTGGCCACCGGAACGCTCACGAAACACAGTCGGACACAAGTGGGAAACCTCCGATATGCGCTACCGGGATTCACCCCAAGATCCGGAACGAGCCTCGCGCATTGGTTCTTGCCACCAAGATCTGAACGTTCGTGCAGGTAATTGCTCGAATTTTGTGCACTTGAAGTGCACATACACGATGCATGCCTGTGATCATGAACACTCGTCACGCCCGCCGAACCCTACCCCGTAGGCAAACGAGACATTACGAACCGGTTGCGACACGCCGACACCGAGCCGAGCTCGGGACTTAAGTTACCCTACGCAAAGTGATTGATATCACAGTTAACCGTGATGAGGCGGAACCTGACGTTTGAGCCATTCGTCGGAGTCGCCCGATCGGTCTTCATCGACCCCGCGTTCGTCCTTCGTCGTGTCGGGAAGTGCGTCACCGAAGATCCGAGCAAGCCGCGCCCGGTCGATCCGGGCGCGGCTCTCATGGTCCGTCTTGTCCGAGTCTGCAGAGATGGTGCTACTCCTCCACCCGCGACAACTCGTCGATGACGTGGGTAGCGAGTGGCAACAGGGTCGCCATGCCGTCCCGGATCGCCGCGCGAGACGAAGCGAGGTTCGCGACGAGCGTCGAACCCGACACACCCACCAGGCCGCGAGAAAGACCGGCATCGACGGCACCCGATGCGAGGCCGGACGAGCGCAGAGCCTCGGCGATGCCCCTGATCTCATGGTCGAGCACGTCAGCAGTGGCGTCCGGCGTCACGTCGCGCGGGGTCACACCGGTGCCACCGACGGAGATCACAAGGTCCACTCCCCCGATCACCGCGGTGTTGAGCGCGTTGCGGATCTCGACCTCGTCGGCCGACACCGACACCACACCGTCGACGACGTAGCCGGCTTCGACGAGCAGTTCCGTCACCAGCGGGCCGGTCGAATCGGGGCTGTCGCCATGCGACACGCGGTCGTCGACGATCACCACGAGTGCGCGACCGGTTCGGGGGGCTTCGAATTCCATGGATCCAAAGGTAGTTCGCAGGTCGTCCGGACGCGCTGTATGTTCGACAATCTCCATGATGTCTGCCTCCTGAATCATCGGCCACCATCCGCGTCGGAGGCGGTTTCCACATCGACAGTCGTCGGGTTGTTGCCCTGCGCGTCGGTGTAGGTGACGCTCACCGTGGTGCCCGGGGCTTGCGAGCGGATCGCCGCGATCAGGGAGTCACCATCGGTTACCACCCGGTCGTCGACCTTCGTTATGACCGAACCGGCGGGGATTCCGGCACGCGCGGCGGGCCCGTCCGCAACCACCTCGACGACCGCGGCTCCGTTCACGTCCGCGCGAGCGGGCACCTGCACACCGATGAGCGCATGTGTTGCGGTCCCCGTGTCGATGAGTTCGTCGGCAATGCGCCGGGCCTGATCGACCGGGATCGCGAATCCGAGGCCGATCGACCCGGACTGCTGACCCGAGGTCGCGATCGCGGTGTTGATTCCGACCAGGTTGCCTTCCATGTCGACGAGCGCGCCACCGGAGTTGCCCGGATTGATGGCGGCATCGGTCTGGATCGCGTCGATCACGGTGTTCTGATTACCCGTCTCACCACTGGTGGAGACGGGCCGGTTGAGCGCGGAAACGATCCCGGAGGTCACGGTGCTCTCCAGTCCGAGCGGTGAACCGACCGCGACGACAGCCTGCCCCACCTGAAGGTTCTCGGAGTTGCCCATCTCGATCGGGGTGAGATCGTTGCGACCCTCTACCCGAATCACCGCGATGTCCGTGATCGGGTCGGTCCCGACAACGCTCGCCTTGGCGGACGTTCCGTCGGCGAAGGCCACGGTGAGCTCGGCGCCCGGCCCGGCTCCCGCGACGACGTGATTGTTGCTGAGGATGAGGCCGTCGGACGAGAGGACGACACCGGATCCTTCACCCGCACCCGAACGCCCGACCACCTCGATACGGACGACGCTGGGCACGACCCGCTGCGCGACCGCCTGCACGGTGCCCTCGGGAGCGTTCGCCACCGTGGTGGTCTCCGGCCGCGGAGAGTCGAGTGCATTGGTCACCCCGACGCCCGACCCGGAATCACGGACCGACAATGCACCCACCGCGCCACCGATACCGCCACTGACGATCGCCAACGCGATGGCACCCACGACGAGTGCGGTACGCCCGGACTTGCGCGGCTGCGCGGGCGCAGGCGCCTGCTGGTAGGGAGCCGTCGGCGGGGTTCCGTACTGGTGGGGCTGCTGCGGCTGCGCGGGACCGGGTTGTCCGGGCACAGGTTGTCCAGGCGCAGGTTGTCCGGAACCGTGGGTGGGGTCGGTCATCTCGTTCGTCGCCTTCGTCCTTCGAGTCGATCCGGGTGGAGGGTTCGTACTCCATCCAATATGGACCTGTCGGCTGAGAAGCTCCTGAAGAATCGGCTCACAGTTTCCTGGCAATCAGTCGGCGTCGAGCTGCGGTGTGCCCGGAAGCACGATTCGGATGAGCGCACCACCGCGCTCCGATCGGTCCACCGCGATGGTCCCGCCGTGCTTCATCACGACCTGTCGCACGATCGCCAGCCCCAACCCTGAACCGGGCATCGACCGTGCGGTGGTCGCACGATAGAACCGTTCGAACACCAGCTCCCGTTCTTCCTCGGGGATACCCGGCCCGGCGTCGTCGACGGTCAGTTCCATCAGTCCGGTGCCGATCTGATGCATCTTCACCACCACGTCCTCACCCGCCGGGCTCCACTTCGCCGCGTTGTCGAGGACGTTGACCACCGCACGGGTCAGGGTCGCGTGGTCGCCGAACACGAACCACGGTTCGGTGACGGCGGTGAAATCGATCTCGGTACGACGTCGTCGTGCTCGTTCGAGACTGCGATCGACGACCTCGGCGATGTCGACGGCCTCGAACACCGTCTCCGGTGCCTCCTCCCGGGCCAGATCGACGAGGTCGCCCACCAGTGTCGACAATTCCGCGATCTGTCCCACGACGTCCTCGCGGAGTTCGGCCATGTCATCGTCGGGCAGGCTCGGCGCACCGGGGCGACTCGCGGCGATGAGCAGTTCCATGTTGGTCCGCAGCGAGGTCAGCGGTGTGCGCAATTCGTGGCCGGCATCGGCCACGAGCCGGGCCTGCCGCTCCCTCGATTCGGCCAGCGCCCGCAACATCATGTTGAAGCTCTCGGTGAGTCGCGCCAGCTCGTCGTGCCCCGTCACACGGATCGGTCGCAGGTCGTCGGTCCTCGCGACACGTTCGGCGGCGGCGGTCAGCCGCGCCACCGGCCGCAGACCGGTCCGGCCCACCGTCGCGCCGACGGCCGCAGCGAGCACGACCCCGCATCCGCCGACGACGAACAGCACGCTTGCGAGGCGGTTGAGCACCTCACCCGTGGGCCGCAGGCGTTGCGCGATGACGATGGTGCTGCCGTCGGGGATCTGTTGCGCCAGGACCCGCTGCTGTTCGACGGTCCGCAACGACGATGTCTGCTCGCCTTCCGCGACAGCGAGTTCCGGTGCGCCGATCGGTACCGACGATCCGGGCGGCACGTAGCGTCCGAGGTCGGGATAGATGAGCGCGACGCTGATGTCGGAGCTGTAGAGCTGAGCGCCGCCGATGTAGCGGGGGTCGTAGGTGATCAGCGTGCTCGATTCGACGAGCGCAGAAGCACGAGCCTGCAGTTGCTTGTCGATGTCGGAATAGAGAGCCCGCGAAACCACCATGTAGGCGGCGATGGAGGTCACCGCGACCGCGAGGGCAACCGCTCCCGCAGCGAGCAACGTGACCCGGGTGCGCAGCGGCACCGACCGGGTCAACAGCATGGGGGGTCTCATCTGACCGCTCACGGAGGGGTCTCGCGCAGCACGTAACCGACGCCGCGCACCGTGTGGATGAGCCGTGGTTCGCCGCCCGCCTCGGTCTTGCGGCGAAGATATCCGACGTACACCTCGAGGGCATTGCCCGACGTCGGAAAGTCGTAGCCCCACACCTCCTCGAGGATCCGGCTACGGGTGAGCACCCGCCGCGGGTTCGCCAAGAGCATCTCCATGAGCGCGAACTCGGTGCGGGTGAAGCTGATCTGCCGCTCGCCGCGGGTGACCTCGCGTGTCGCGGGGTTGAGAGTGAGGTCCTCGAAGCGCATCGTGTCCTCGAGTCCACCGTCCGGATCCGGGGCGGCTCGGCGCAGCAGTGCCCGCAGCCGGGCGAGGAGCTCTTCGAGTGCGAACGGTTTGGGCAGATAGTCGTCGGCACCCGCATCGAGCCCGGATACCCGCTCCGAGACCGAGTCGCGGGCGGTGAGCACGAGGATGGGCAGGTCGTCGCCCGTGCTCCGCAGCCGACGGCACACTTCGAGTCCGTCGACGCGGGGCATCATCACGTCGAGCACCATCGCGTCGGGCCGGGCGGCGGCGACCTTCTCCAGCGCGTCCTGCCCATCCGTCGCGAGTTCGACCGTGTAGCCGTTGAAGCTGAGTGACCGGCGCAGGGATTCCCGCACCGCCCGGTCGTCGTCGACCACCAAGATGCGCATGCGCACCATTTTGGCCCCGACCGCTGAGAGGTGCCTGAGAACGGGTCAGAGTGTGTCGGGGTCTACCATTCCGAGCCGGACGGCCTTGACGAGCCGACGTGGCACGCGGTGGGTCACGCCGCCCACGGTCACCGGCACCAGATCCGGCGTTTTCGCGTGCCATCGGGACCTGCGGCTGCGCGTGTTCGCGCGGGACATGCGGCGCTTGGGAACTGCCATGTGAAGTCTCGTTTCTGTTGATTCGGAATCAACCGCGGGGACGCCGGGTGCCGTACTTGCGTTCGAACTTCTCGACACGCCCAGCGGCATCGAGGACGCGAGCCGTACCCGTCCAGAAGGGGTGCGATTCGCTGGTGACATCGACGACGACGAGCGGATAGACGTTGCCGTCCGGCCACTCGACCGTGCGGTCGGAGGTGATCGTCGAGCGCGTCAGGAACGTCGACCCCGTGTTCGCGTCCTGGAACACGACCGGGTGGTAGTCGGGGTGGAGACCGGATTTCATGCGTGACCTCTCTGTTCGGAGCCTGATTCCGTGCGTTCGGCTGCCTGCTCGACGCGAGTCCCGTCGGTCGGCAGATCTGTGCACGGGTCCTGGTGGTAGTGGCCGAACGGGTCGTCCCACGTCGGCCACAGCTCGGGGTGGACGAATTCGTCGTCGGTGAGGAGGGCGTCCCGCAATGCACCGAGCACGGTGTCGGGATCGGCATCGTGGACGAGCACGACGAGAGAGCTGTCGCGGTCTCCGTACGTGTCGCTCCAGCGCAGGGCGGCCATCGCGCGGCGGGCATCGGGGACGCGCTGCTGCTGTTCGGGTGTCATCGACGCCAGCCACGGACCCCCGTGTGCCACTCGCAGGCCACAGCCCGCCGACTCGATGATCAGCGCGGTGTCGGGCTGGGTCGCGACCCAGGCGCGACCACGAGTGCGCACGACTCCGTCGAGCAGCACGTCGATCGCCTCGTGGAGTCGCTGGGGATGGAAGGGTCGCTGCGCGCCGAATTCGAGCAGCCGGATTCCGCAGTCCTCGTCGAGCGGCGGTTGGCCACGCAGCAGCGGTGAGTGCGCATCGGAGATCTCTCCGCGCCGCGCGCCGGCCGGGATGCGTCGCAGCAGTGCCTCGACGTCGGGGCTGTTGCTCCACACGATCGGTGCGTCGGGCGCGAGCCTGGCCAGTACGGCGTGGAGCCGGGCCTGTGCCCAGCCGTCGGCTCCGGGCCGGACGACGAGTGCGTCTGCGAACTCGACCTGGCCCACCACCACCTGGGCGACGGTGCGTTCGTCGTCAGGTGTGGTCGCAATGTCCTCGTCGCCGGTGGCATCGGTCATCCATGAGGCGGCGTCCACACACGTGACGACTCCTTCGATGCGTACGTCACGAGAGGCGGGGCCGTCGATCTGCCCGACGACGTCGGCGATGATGACGTGCTCGATCGCCCAGCACAGCGCCTCGGGTTCGAGTTGCGGATCGAGGTGGAGCACGATCCGATCGACGTCGGAACGCCTGTGCAGCCGGCGCAGCAGCGGCAGGAGATCTTCCCGCAGGGTGCAGGACACGCAGGCGTGCGCGAGTTCGAGAGCTTCGTGTCGCCGATCGCCCGGTGTGGTGACGGTGCGGTGCACGATGCCGTCCCCGACATGCGCGAGGTCGTGGTGGACGACGATCGTGCCCGCCCGCAGGAATCCGTGGGCGACCTGCCCAGCACCGGCGTCGCGGGTGCCGGTTCCGCCCCGTCCCGCGACGAGTATCAGCGGTGTCCTGGTATCCACCTCTCTCCTTTCGACAATGATTGTCATTAGCCATTCGGCAGCGTACAGTCGGCCCAGCCATTTGTCGAAAATGATTGTCGTTACGCTCTGCGGAGCGGCCGACAGGAAGGACAACATCGTGTCGGCGCACTGCCAGGTGACCGGACGCTCTCCCGGGTTCGGGAAATCCGTCTCGCACTCCCACGTCCGCACCAACAGGCGCTGGAACCCCAACATCCAGCGCAAGACGTACTTCGTCCCGTCCGAGGGGCGACGCATCACGCTCACCCTCTCCGCGAAGGGCATCAAGACCATCGACCGCGACGGCATCGACGCTGTGATCGCCCGGCTGCGGGCGAGAGGAGAGAAGCTCTGATGGCACGAAACGAGATCCGGCCGATCGTGAAACTCCGGTCGACGGCCGGGACCGGATACACCTATGTCACCCGCAAGAACCGTCGCAACGATCCCGACCGCCTGGTCCTGCGCAAATACGATCCGACGCTTCGCAGGCACGTCGACTTCCGAGAGGAGAAGTAGCCGTGGCCAAGAAGTCCAAGATCGCCCGCAACGAACAGCGCAAGCAGGTCGTCGCGCACTATGCCGAGCGTCGCGCCGCACTGAAGGACACGATCCGCAGACCGACGAGCACCGCCGAGGAGCGCGCCTCAGCACAGGCCGCCCTCCAGCGCCTGCCCCGCAACGCCAGTCCGGTACGATTGCGCAATCGAGACGCTGCCGACGGTCGCCCACGCGGCCACCTGCGTAAGTTCGGGCTCTCGCGAGTACGTGTACGCGAGATGGCCCACCGCGGGGAGTTGCCCGGCGTCCACAAGTCGAGCTGGTGAGGAGCGAGAACATGGCAGTCAAACGAGGGCCGTCGAAGAAGTCGCGGGCCGTCGAGGGCCGCAAGCCGAAGAAGAATCCCCTCTTCGCGGCGAAGATCGACCACGTCGACTACAAGGATGTGAACCTGCTCCGCACCTTCATCTCCGATCGCGGCAAGATCCGCAGCCGCCGCGTCACGGGCCTGACCCCGCAGCAGCAGCGTGAGGTCGCCATCGCCGTCAAGAACGCGCGCGAGATGGCTCTGCTGCCCTACGTCAGCAGCAAGTAGCAGCCGCACCGAGGGCGCCCTTTCCGATTCGTCGGGAAGGGCGCCTTCGTCGTTGGTTGCGCAGTTGTTGTCGTGAATATCGCTTGGTCTCAGGGAGCCAATGCAACACCCGCGATCAGTTCGGCCAGCTTGTCACACGGCTTGCGCCACCCGAGAGTCTGCCGGGGACGGATGTTGAGAAGACGCTGAGTTTCTGCGAGGTCGGCATCACTGACCTCGTTGAAATTCGTGCCCTTGGGATAGAAATCCCGGATCAACCCGTTGGTGTTCTCGTTGGTGCCGCGCTGCCACGGCGAATGCGGATCACAGAAGAACACCTGACACCCGGTGGCAACGGTGAACCGAGCATGAGCGGCCATCTCCTGCCCCTGATCCCATGTGATCGTGCGGATCAACTCGGCGGGCAGGCCCTCGATCATCCCGGTGAGGACGTCCACGACCGTGGTGCTCTCGCGGGTACCCGGCAACCTCCCGAGCAGCGCATACCGGGTGGAGCGCTCGACCAGAGTGACGATCCCCGAGTTGCCGGGCCCGACCACAAGATCGCCCTCCCAATGCCCGGGCACCGCACGGTCGCTGACCTCGGCCGGCCGATCCGACAATCGGGCACCGTCGAGCCACGGGCGATTGGTGCGACGCGGCAGCTTCGAGCGCGGTACCCGGCTCGTGCGTCCCGAACGCAGGGCCTTGGCCACGGTCAACTCGTGCCGCAACGCGCCTTTGCCCTGTACGTAGAGGGCTTGGTAGATCGTCTCGTGCGACACGTGCATCTCCGGCTGATCGGGGAACAGGGTCTGAAGTTCCGCCGCGACCTGCTGCGGGGAGAACCGCAGGTTCAACAGTGCCACGACCCGGTCCCGCAGAGCCGGGTCGGCGAGCTTGCCGTCTCGTCGGCGAGGACGTCGCGCCAACGCCAGGTAGTGCGCGAGCTCGGCGTCGTAGCGACTCTCACCCCAATCGAGAACGCTGTGCGCTGTGAGCTCCCGCGAGACCGTCGACGCAGACACCCCGAGTTCTGCAGCGATCGCCCGGAGCGACATCGGCTCGGGCAGTGACCGGGCCGCCTGGATGAACGAACGGTCCGCCAGGCTCAGCCTGCGATAGGACCGGCCCGGGGTCTGGGGAGGATCGGCGTCCATCGGCACCGGCGTCACCCCGCCGATGTATCCCAGGCGTACTTCCATACCGGCCCGTTCGGCCCATCGGTTCACCGTCATCCTCGACACGCCCAAAGTGTCGCCCAGTTCCAATGCAGAGCGGCCACGGGCCAACTCACGATAGGCGGTCGCTCGAATTTCCCACGGGATCTTCCGCGTCATCTCTACACCCCTTGGTTAGGGGTGTTGCGTTAGCTCCCTGAAACCGCCTCGAAAATTGCGGCCACAACTGCACACTCGATCGAGTTATCCACAGGACGCAAATCGGTACTTCCGCCAGGTCAACGCATCGGGCAAGGTCGCGGACATGGGGGATTTCTTCTTCGACGAGCCGTTCGTCGGCACCGAAGCGGTCGCTGCGGGACGGTTGACAAAGGGGCAGCTCCGGCGCTTCCGCCGGGTACACCGGGGTGTCTACATCGATCCGACAGTGTCGGTGACACCGATCCTGCGCGCGCAGGCAGCGTGGCTGTGGGCGGGCGGCAAGGGTGTACTTGCCGGACGATCGGCTGCGGCCCTGCACGGGTGCAGGTGGATCGACACTCTCGCACCTGCCGAACTCATCCGAGGCGGTAGTCGCCGCGGATCGGCAGGCCTGGTGGTCCACGGCGACACGCTCCTCGACGACGAGGTGTGCCACGTCGACTCCATGGCCGTCACCACACCGGCACGGACCGGCTTCGACATCGGCCGATGGCTCGACCCAGACGACGCGATCGCCCAACTCGACGCATTGTGCCGCGCCACGCACCTGATTCCCCGCGACATCCTCGAGCTCGCCGGTCGTCACCCCCACGAACGTGGGCTCGTACAGCTGGGCACCGTTCTCGCGAAGGTAGACCCCGGGGCCGAGTCGATTCCCGAGTCCCGGGTGCGGCTGTTGCTCATCCGCGGCGGGCTTCCCGTCCCCGAGACCCAGCTGCCGATCGTTGACGGAGCCCGGGTCATCGCGCGAGCCGACATGGGGTGGCGGCGGTGGCGGACGGCCGTCGAGTACGACGGCACCCACCATTGGACGGACGAGCGGCAACGCACGCGCGACATCGAGCGGTACGAAGAATGTGCGTCACTCGGCTGGTCGATGATCCGGGTGAATTCCGAGCAGCTGCGCCGACGTCCGAAATCCATCGTGAACAGGGTCCGGCTCCGGCTTCGCGCAGCCGGTGCCCCGGTTTGAGCGAGCAGTACTTGTCGTGAATATCGAGTACCGACGACAACAACTGCACACTCGACGGAGGCTCGGAACAGGTCGTTAGACTGAGCAACCGTGTCTGGTGTGATCTCGGGGTTCACTGTGATCTTCGTGATCATCGCAATCGGCTTCGTGCTGGGCCGGCGCGGCACCCTCGGCGCCGAGGCGCAGACCGTGCTCAGCCGCATCGTGTTCGTCGTTGCGACGCCCGCATTGTTGTTCGACGCCCTCGCAACCTCCGACCTGTCGACGATCTTCTCCGAACACCTCTACGTCGGCGCGGCCACCGCATTCGCCGTTGCCATCGGCTATCTCCTGATCGCGCGACTGTGGCTGAAGCGTGCGGTACCGGAGTTGACGGTCGGTGCGCTCTCCGCCGGATACGTCAACTCCGCCAACCTCGGGATCCCCATCGCGGTGTTCGTTCTCGGTGATGCGTCGTTCGTCGCGCCGCTGATGCTCTTCCAGATCATCGTGCTCTCCCCCATCGCTCTCACCGCACTCGATCTGTCCACCGCGCGACCGGGAGCATCGCGACTCGAAACGCTCATCACACCGTTCAAGAACCCCATCGTCGTCGCCGGTGCCGCGGGACTCGTCGTCGCGGGAACGGGGTGGCATGTGCCCGACGCGCTGCTGCAGCCGATCCAGCTGCTCGGCGGCGCGTCGGTACCCGGCGCGCTTCTCGCGTTCGGGTTGTCGCTGCAGGGTGTGCGCGTACTCCAGAAGGGCACCAGTCCCCGTCGCGACGTTGCGCTCGCATCGGTACTCAAGATCGTCGTCCAACCACTGCTCGCGTGGGCGATGGGTCGCTACCTGCTCGGTCTCGACGGAACCGAACTGTTCGCGGTGGTCGTCGTCGCGATGCTGCCGACTGCCCAGAGCGTGTTCGTCTACGCGAGCGCCTACGGTCGCGGCATGGTCCTGGCCCGCGACGCCGCGCTCGTCACGACGCTCGCGGCGATCCCCGGACTCGGCGTGGTCGCGGCACTACTCGCCTGACCGGCCCACCGACCACGCCGCCCACAACCGCGCATACCGGCCACCCCGAGCGACCAAGTCGTCGTGTGAGCCCTGTTCGACGATCCGCCCGTCGTCCATCAGGACGATGCGGTCGGCCCGCGCTGCCTGACTCAGCCGATGCGCGACGATCAGGGCGCTCCGCCCCCGCAACGCCTCCTCGGCCGACGCCTCGAGTTCGTCGGCACCGGCCGACCCCGCATCCGCGGTCGCCTCGTCGAGAATCACCAACGCCGGATCGAGCAGGATCAGACGTGCCAGCGCAAGCTGCTGTTCCTGCATCGGAGTGAGTACGTGGCCACCCGAGCCCACCTCGGTGTCGAGCCCCGAGGGCAGCCGCGACACCCAGCCGTGTGCACCGACCCTCTCGAGCACCTCGACGAGCGTGCCGTCCTCTGCGTGGGGCGCCGCCATCCGGAGATCGTCGCGCACCGACCCGGAGAACACGTGCACTTCCTGGGTGACGAGAGCGATCTCGCGCGTGCGACGCTCGTCGCCCAGTTCGCCGATGGGGACCCCGCCGAAAGTGACGGTTCCGGCGCTCGCCGGGTGCACACCCGCGAGCACCGCGGCGAACGTCGTCTTTCCTGCCCCGGAGGCACCGACGAGCGCGACGTGTTCGCCGTCGCCGATCGTCAGGTCCACTCCGTGGACGATCTCCGGCCCGGTGTCGTATCCGAAATGCACGTCGCGCGCAACGAGTTCACGCCCCGCCGGCTGCGTTGCAACCCGAGGCTCACGGTCGGCGCCCTCGAATTCCTCGCATTCCTCGATCAGACCCGCGATCCGCGACAAGGACGCAAGACCGCTCTGCAGCGAGTCCATCACCATCAGCAACTGACCCAGCGGACCGAACAGGCGCAAGAAGAACAGCATCGCGGTAGTCGTGACGCCGACAGTGATCGCGTCGTTGTCCACAAGCAGGAAGCCGACGAACAGGATCGAGGCCATTCCCAGGAACTCGGCGAGATTGACTCGCCCGAACAGACGGTTGACGACGATGCGGGCCCGCAACTCCCAGCGCGCAACCCACCACGAATGCTCGTCGATCGGGCCTGCCAGGCTCGGGCCGAGATCGAACGCGTGCACCGTCGGAAGGCCGCGGATCCCGCCGAGCACGTGGTGAGCGCGCTCCCCCATTGCCACCCGCGACTGCTGGTAGATCGGCGGCGCATCCCGCGTGTACATACGCGCACCCAGATAGTGGACCGGCAACACCACGATCAGCACGATCAGGAACCGCCAGTCCAGTACCGCGAGACCGAACATCGTGAGGACGACGGTGAACAGTGCACCGGAGATCGCCGGCGCGGCCTCGCGGATCGCGGAACTGACCTGGGCCACATCGTCGGTCGCCCGCGACACGAGGTCGCCGCTGCCCGCCGATTCGATCCTGGCCAGCGGCAGCCGCATCGCGGCCTCCAGCATACGTTCGCGCAAGCGCGCCAGGCCTGTCTCGAACAGCTGCGAGGTGAGCATGAGCCCGAGACCGCTCAATGCTGCGAACACGATGACTCCGGCGACCATTGTTCCCGCAAGCCACGCGATGTCGGTGAGATCGCCGCCTTCGAGCACGACGTCGACGGATCGCCCCATCGCCCACGGCGTCACCAGACCGGCCGCTGCACCGACCACCAGCACGACGAATACGCCGGAGGCCATACGACCCTTACCTGCGAACACGGACCGCGCAACACGCACGGTGCCGCGCGCATCCGCGGTCCGGAACCGCTCGCCCGCACGAATAGCAGTAGTACTCATCGATCATCTCCGGAAACTGCGAAGGAAAGGTCGCTCAGCTCGAGCACATCGTCGGCCGCCGCCGTGAACGCGGGCGACCGCGTGAACACCACAGTGGTCCGTCCGCGCCGGAGTTCGGGTACGCGCTCGGCGATCGCGGCCTCGGTAACGGAATCGACGGCCGTCGTGGGGTCGACCAGCACCAGCACTTCCGCGGGCGCCGCGAGAGCGCGTGCAAGCGAGACACGTTGACGCTGTCCACCGGAGAGCAACCTGCCCGCTTCGCCGACCGGTGTGTCGAGGCCAGCGGGAAGCACCCGCGCGACGTCATCGCACGCCGCGGCGAACACCGCGCGAGTGACGCGGGCATCGGCGTCGGGTGCGTCGTCCGGGACACCCGCAGCGATGTTGTCCACGACAGTGCCCTCGAACAGGTGCGACGCGTGGGGCACCACCCGCACGCTGCGTCGCGCCGCGTCGTTCCCCAGATCGAACAGGTCGACGCCGCCCACCAGGACTCGTCCGTGTTCCGGGTGACGCGACCGCGCGAGCACAGCGACCAGATCAGCGGTGGTCTCGGCGTCGGTATGGACGACGGTGAACTTGCCGGCTGCGATCGTCAGATTCAGATCACGTAGTCGCCCGGCCGTGAACGCCTCGAATTCGAGGGTGCCCTCGTCCGGGGCGTCACGATCGCCGGTGTCGACTGCGGGGGGTGCTTGCAGAACACTCAGGACCCGTTCGGCAGAGGCGACCGCTGCCGCCCACACCGCGCCCATGTTGGATCCGAGCGCGGCGAGCGGCCCCATGATCACCTGTGTCACGCCGACGACGGTGATGAGCTGCCCGACAGTGAGCGAGCCGGAGACGGCCATCGCGCCCGCGGCCACCGCGACACCGACGATGAGCAGGCCCGACGCGAATTCCATGGAGGCAATGTAGGCGCCTTCGGCGCGCGCCGAACGGAGCACACCGTCGAGCGCTCGACGACTCGCGCCGACGTATCGCCGCGACGCCTCCGCGTCGGCGCCGATGCCCTTGACCACGCGGATGCCGGTGACGAGGTCGGTGGCGGTACCTGCTGCAGCCCCCGCCACCTTCTGCTCCTCGAAGCTGCGCCGCCGCAGCGGACCGGAACCCTTGTCGAGCAACCACAGGATCACGGGCGCTCCGACGAGGATCGCCAGGCCGAGCGGCCACGACACGCTCAGCAGCACGACGGCGCCGAACACCACAGCGACGACATGCCCGATCGGGTACACCATGACGGCGATACCGCGAGCAAGCTGTTCGACGTCCGAGGTTGCGATATTCAGCATGTCGCCGGGGGTGCGCTGCGGGCCGCCGACGCCGCGCACGTCGAGGATCCGGTCGGTCACACGCGTGCGCATCCGATGCTGGACCGCAAGCATGCCCGCCTGTCCGATGCGCCCACCGAAGCGTGCCGAAACCGTCAGGACCGCGAATACGAGGGCGAGGACGAGCAGCCATCGCCACAGGGCATCGAAATCCCTGGTCGCGACCGCCCGGTCGATGGCATGCCCCATGACGACGGGCACCAGCGTCTCGCACACCTGATGGATCGCAACGAGCAACGCAGCCGGGGTCGTCCACTTCTTCGCCGCCAGCATCGTCCGCACGGTGAAGCGGCGGGGTGTCAGGGTGTCGTCGACGACGACCTCGGGTGTCGGCATCGCCCGGGGTGGCGGGTCGAAAAAGACTGGCAGCTTCATGTTCCTCCGTTGTGGTGCGCGGGTACACACATTGCCACGTGGCACGCCTACGGTGGAACGCATGCGTCTCGTCGTGCTCTTCGCCTGCTGCCTTCTCGCCGCTGCGTGCGGTTCGACGCCCCCGGATGTCGACCCGCTACCGGAGAGCCCCGAACCGGCAGGCGCCACGGTGTTCTCGGCCCGACCGGACATCGTCGAAGCACATCCGCTCACCATCACGTCGTTCTCACGCATCGGCGACGACCGGCTGTCTCTGCATTTCGAGACCGGAACCCCGGAGTGTTTCGGCGTCGACCCCGCCGTGACCGAGACCGATGACGTCGTGACGGTGTCGCTCGAGGGCGGCACCCTGCCGGAGGCGCAGGACAGCATGTGCATCATGGTCGCGGTGTTCGGGACCATCGAGGTGCCGTTGCAGTCGCCCCTCGGGGATCGAGTGGTCACCGCCTCCTGATCGATGCATTCCCCGCCCCGGCACTGGCTGCTCTATCTCTGCATCTCCACCGCGCTGCTGCACGCAGCATTCCAGTCGGTGCGTGTGCTGGTGTCGTACCGGATCCTCGCTCTCGGCGGCGACGCCGCGACGATCGGCATGATCACCGCCCTGTATGCGATCGTGCCGCTGCTCGCGGCAGTACGGATGGGTCGCGCCGTCGACCGCGGCCACGCGACCGTGATCCTGCGCGGTGGGATCGTCGTGTCCACCGTGGGTCTCGGATCGATCGCGCTCAGTTCCGGCCTGCTGGTGCTCGGACTCGGCAATATCGTGCTCGGGCTCGGTCAACTGCTCGTCACCGTCTCGGGTCAGGCGTTCGTGTCGATCCTGTCGTCGCCCGGCGAACTCGATCGCGGGTTCGCCGGCATCACCCTCGGTGTGTCGGTCGGGCAGGCCGTAGGAGTTCCGGTCGCGGGTGCGATCGCCGCGACCCACAGCACGAGCGACGGCACCGTCGAGACCACCGGCGCGCTCATCGCGATGACAGTGCTGGCGGCGCTCGCCCTGCCGTTCGTCATCGGTCTGCGGGAGCCGCTCGGCTCCGGGCGCACTGCAGACGACGGCCCACCGCAGTCGGTTCGCTCGATGCTCGCCACACCCGGGATGAAGCCGGCGATGTTGTCGAGCCTGATCGTGCTGGCCTCCGTCGACCTCGTCGTCGTGTACCTGCCGCTGCTCGGAGAGCAGTTCGGTTTCGGGGTCCTGCTCGTATCGGTGCTGCTCACCGCGCGGACGGTCGCATCGATCGTGTCCCGGGCGCTGCTGCCGTGGGCGTTGCGCCGGATCCCGCGACGCCGACTGCTGTTGTCGGCGACCGCTGGCACGATCGTGCCGGTCGCGCTGATTCCCGTGGTGCCGAACCCGTGGGTGATCGGTCTGCTGCTCGCGGTATGCGGGGTTTTCTGGGGCGTGGGTCAGCCACTGACGATGACGTGGGTGGTCGAGCTGGTGGAACCGTCGGATCGGGCCTCGGCGCTGGCGGTGCGGTTGACGGGCAACCGGCTCGGGCAGGTCGCGGTGCCGCTCGCGGCGGGCGCGGTCGCCGGTGTTGCGGGGGTGGCGTCGGTGTTCTGGGTGACGGCCGCGCTGTTGTCCGCAGCAGCCACCTCCACGTGGCGGGCGCTGCGCCGCTGATTCGTCTCCGCGCGAATACACGAGGGGAATCCGGGTACTACCAGAAGATGAACCTGTCGCCCGCATATCCCCGCATCGTCGGGCTACTGACCGCCGCGTACGGCGCCTACACCGCGTTGCGCCCCGCGTCGCTGGTGCATGCCGCCGAACTCGAGGCACGAGGAAGCGGAGAAACCCGCACCGGTCGCGCCCTCGGCATTGCCCTCGGTGCCCGCGACGTGCTGTCCGGACTCTCGATGATGCTGGCCACACCGGGAGCACCGCTCCGGTCGGCCGTTGCGGCGAGGGTCGCGTTCGACCTCGGCGACGTCGTCGCGTTCGGTATTGCCAGTCCGCCCTCCGCGAAAGCCAAGGTCATGGGTGTCGCGGCCGGATGGGCCGCGGTGTGCGCCGCCGCGTTGCCGTCAGCGAGCCGCGTCACGCGCTGACGGCCCGCACCTACCTGCGACGCATCCGTACGTAATTGCCCACCACCGCCGCACCGAGACCGTCGAGGTCCGGAGCGACCACCCGGCCGGCCACACGACGGGCCATCCTGTCGACGATCCGGGCGAGCCCGGGATCGTCGCCGAGCCGGAAGATCGTCACCTGCGCATCGATCTTTGCGAGATGGTCGAGCTCGCGCACGGTCAGCCCGAGGGTCCGCGCGCTGGGCGGGTAGTCGAACGCCGCATACCCATCCGGTTCCAGGTGCGCGGTCGGTTCGCCGTCGGTGACGACGAGCACCACCGGCTGCGCGTTCGGATGACGTCGCAGATGCCGTCCGGCGAGCAACAGCGCGTGATGCAGATTGGTGCCCTGCTCGTAGACGCCGTCCAATCCTGCAAGTTCGGGGGCCGTGACCACCCGCGCGTGCCGACCGAACGCGATGAGCTGCAGTGCATCACCGCGAAAACGGGTCGACACCAGATGATTCAGCGCGAGGGCGGTGCGCTTCATCGGCACCCACCGTCCGTCCATGACCATCGAGAACGAGGTGTCGACGAGAAGCGCAACCGCAGCCTGTGCGCGCTGTTCCGTCTCGACGACTTCGACGTCCGAGACCGTCATCCGAACGGGCACCCCGGGGTCGCGCAACGTCGCATTGGTCAACGTGCGCACGACATCCCACGGTTCGGTGTCGCCGAATTCCCACGACCGCGCTGCTCCGGTCGGTTCCCCCATCGCCCCGGCACGCCGCGTCTCTCGTTGTCCACCCCGCGACGAGAGACGGTTCATCACATCGCGCAGCGCGTGCTGCCCGAGTTGGCGCATGGCCTTGGGCGACAGACGCCACTGCCCATCCGCGCCGCGATCGAAGTACCCCTGCTTCTGCAGTTCCTTCTCGAGTTCGGCGAGCGTCCGCACATCGGCGGCAGCTTCCGGGCCGAGATGACGTTCGAGGGCATCGAGGTCGATGTCGTCCAGCGAGGCACCCGCATACTGCTGCGACAACTGCTCGGCGAGCTGGTCGAGTTCCGAGATCTCCTGCAGCGCGCCGGTGCCTTCCCCGAGACCCATGCCCTCGTCGCCGCGGAATCGCTGCGAACCCGTCCAGTCCTCGCCGGGCCGGGCCGCACGCAGATTACCGTCGAGACGGTCGAGTTGCTGCATGAGATCCGGGGAGCCGAACGCCTGTTGAGCCAGCGCATCGAGTTCGTCGCGCTGTTCCTGAGTCAACGAATTGCGCAGTCGCTGCGCAGCGGCGGCACGCTGCGCGAGCGAATCGAGCAGTTCCTCGACATTCTGCGGATTCTCCGGGAAGAAATCGCCGTGCTCGGCCATGAACTGCTCGAAGTCCTCCGGGGTGTCCTCGCCACGGGAGTGCTTGTCGAGCAGATCGTTGAGATCCGAGAGCATCTCGGCGATGCGCTGCCGGTCTTCGTCGGTCGCGCCTTCGAGCGCCTGTTTCATGCCCGCGAACCTCTGGTCCAGCATCTCCCGGCCCAGCAGATCGCGGATCTTCTCGTAGTCCTCGCGCGCCTGAGCGCTCCGCCAGTCGTAGTCGGCCAGTTCCTGTACGGCCTGCGCGGTGGAGCCCGGGAGTTCCTCCATGCGCATCTCCGAGAAGCGCGCATCGTCATCGAGGGCGCGCGCGAGCGTCTTCCGCTCTTCGAGGACAGCCTTGTCCAGCAGCTCACGCACCTCCCGCAGAGTTCCGTCGAGATTGTTGCGGTCGAGCAGCTCACGCCTACGCCTGTTCGCCTGCGCTGCAAGTTTGTCCAGGCCCCGCATAGTGCCCTGCCCGCGGCGGAGCAATTCACGCAGCGCCTGTCGCGGCGAGCTGCCGGCGAGGACATCGTCGCCGATGGAGGCGAGCGCGTCGCGCAGATCCACGGGCGGGGCGAGTGGATCACCGCCGTGGTACGGACCGTAGCGAGCCGCCCGACTCATCAGGAGTACACCGCCGCGCCGTCGTCGCCGGTGTCCTTCGCGATCCGGCGCGCAAGATAGAGCCCCTCGAGTGCGAGTTCGAGTGCGGACGCCCTGGTTCCGGGGTCGTTCGCGGCGAGCCGGTCGGCGATGTCGTCGAGCACAGGCAGTTCGGGCAGCTCGTCGAGCAGCACCTTCGCCGTGATCCGTTCCCCAGTCACGACGGGCTCGCCCTGTTCGACGGCAGAGACGAGCGGGGCGAGATCGATACCGGCCAGGCGGGCGCGGGCAGTCTCGGCGGTCGCGCGGCGCAGCAGGTGGTCGAGCACCTCGAATTCGCGTCCCTCCTCGCCGGACTCGAATTCGACCTTGCCCCGCAGGACCTCGACGACGGTGCCGAGATCGACCGGGCGCGCGACCGGGTCGTCCTCGCCCAGGACGGCACCGCGACGAACGGCTGCGGCAGCAACGGTCTCCGCTCCCGCGACCGCGAACCGCGCCGACACTCCGGACCTCTGGTCGACCGATGTCGACTCGCGCAGCAGCCGGGTGAAGCGAGCCAGGATCTCGAGCAGGAAACCGGGAACACGGGCCTGCAGTTCGGCTTCCTGCCGGATGACCGCGATCTCGTCGTCGAGTTCCATCGGGTAGTGGGTGCGGATCTCTGCGCCGAAGCGGTCCTTGAGCGGTGTGATGATGCGTCCGCGGTTCGTGTAGTCCTCCGGGTTGGCGCTCGCGACGAGCAGTACGTCGAGCGGCAGCCTGATGGTGTATCCGCGCACTTGGATGTCGCGTTCCTCCATCACGTTCAGCAGCGACACCTGGATGCGCTCGGCAAGATCGGGCAGCTCGTTGACGGCGACGATGCCGCGGTGCGACCGCGGTACCAGACCGAAATGGATGGTCTCGGGATCACCTAGGCTGCGCCCCTCGGCGACCTTGACAGGATCGACATCGCCCACGAGGTCGGCCACGGATGTGTCCGGGGTCGCCAGCTTTTCTGCGTACCGTTCGCTGCGGTGCCGCCACGCGACGGGAAGGTCGTCACCGAGTTCGGCGGCGCGCCGGATGGAGGCGGGCGTGATCGGCTCGTAGGGGTGCTCGCCCAGCTCCGAGCCGGCGATCACGGGTGTCCATTCGTCGAGGAGCAGCGGCAGGGTGCGCAGCAGGCGGGTCTTGCCCTGGCCTCGTTCACCGAGCAGCACCACATCGTGGCCGGCGAGCAGTGCCCGCTCGAGCTGCGGGACCACGGTCTCGTCGAACCCGACGATGCCGGGCCACGGGTCGGTGTCGTCGCGCAGCGCAGTGAGCAGATTCTGTCTGATCTCGTCCTTGACGGAGCGCTGCACGTGTCCGGACGCGCGCAGCTCACCGAGAGTGGACGGGCGGGATGTGGGAGAGGTCACCCCACCCAAGGTACGACCGTCGCGTCGTTTCGGCACCCCCTCGCGAATCGAGCGAGCGAAACGACGGCAACACGGGGCCTCGCGCATACACTGCCGCTCATGGACACCTGGTTCCTGGCGGTGCTGCTCGGACTCGGCCTGGCCGCCGCGACCGGGTTGCGCACATTCCTCCCGCTGCTGATGTTGAGCGCTGCGGTGCACTTCGAACTCTTCGGCATCGTCGTGGGTGACTCGATGTTGTGGGTCGGTTCCACCGCTGCTCTGACCGCGCTCACGATCGCGACGGTCACAGAAGTGCTCGCCGATCTGATCCCGTTCGTCGACAATGCGTTGTCTCTGGCCGGTACGGTCACCCGCCCGGTCGCGGGAGCGCTGGTGGCATGGGCAGCGCTCAGCAACCTCGATCCGGCGTGGGCGGCGATCGCCGGGATCGTCGTCGGCGCGCCCACCGCGCTCGCGGTGAGCACGGCGCAGACCGGAACGCGCGCCGTGAGTACCGCCACAACCGCGGGCTTCGGCAATCCGGTGTTGTCGGTGATCGACAGCGTGGCGTCGTTCGTGACGTCGCTGATCTCGCTGGTCCTGCCGCTGTTGGTGATCCCTCTGTTGATCTTGTTCGGCTGGCTCGGATTCAAGGGGTACGGCCGGATGCGACGCGCGCGGTCTGCCGGAACGGCCTGAGTGTCCACCGAGGGGTGCCCTTCTGATAGACAAATGACATGTCGGACACCGAGATCACCTTTTCCAGCGGCGATGTGACCCTGCACGGCAGCATGCGCATTCCCGTCTCGATCAAGGGAGCGGTGCCGGCGGTGCTGTTGCTCGCGGGCAGCGGCCCCACCGATCGCAACGGCGACAGCGCCCTGCTCCCGGGGAAGATCGGCACTCTCCGGCACCTCGCCGACGTCCTCGAAGACAACGGATTCGCAAGCTTGCGCTACGACAAGCTCGGCAGCGGCACCACGGGCCTCGGCCCCTACGACGTCGAGGACGTCGCCGATCTCGGGTTCTCGACGTTCATCGAAGCCGCCGCCGACGCCCTGGCCTTTCTCGCAAAGCAACGCGGCGTGGATTCCTCGCGGATGTACGTCATCGGGCACAGCGAGGGAGCACTGATCGCCCTGTCGCTCGCGCAGAACAACGCTCGCACCGACATCGACATCAAGGGCCTCGGTCTCCTCGAGCCGCTGGCCGTGCGCCTGCTCGATCTGCTCACCGCCCAAATCGATGCCCAGCTCGACGCGGTGGTGTCTGCACGGCAGCTGCCCGTGCAGATCGCCGATCAACTGCGTCTCGCGCTCGCCGGTGCGGTCGAGTCGCTCCGCGCCGACGGTACCTTGAGTGACGACCTGCCCGAACCGCTCCGCAACGCCGGTCTCGTCTCGGCCAACGCGAAAGCCCTCGCAGAAGAGGACGCACTCGATCCCCGGATGCTCGCCGCGCAGATCGACGGCAATCTTCCCGTCCTCACGACCGTCTCGTCGAAAGACATTCAGGTCCGGATCGAGGACGTCGACGCGCTCGATTCCGCGCTGGTGCACACCCGCTTGACGTCGCTGCGCATGCAACGCACCAACCACGTCCTCAAGGACATCGGCGAGCAGCAGTCCACCGGCTCCGACTACGTCGCCGATCTGCCGTACTCCGAGGAGTTCACCAGCGGTTTCGAGAAGTGGATCAAATCGCTCTGACCAGAGGCCCGCGACCGCGCGGGGAATTTTGGATGTCGCTTACGTGTAAATCGTGTATGGTTTGCCGTTAACCCGCTGGAGCACACAAGAAAGGTACGGTCCGATGCAACGTCAGTATCAGTTCTGCAAGCGCCGCTTCGTACCGTTCGCCTACTTCCACTTCCACGTAGCCCCGCGGCAACCCCGAGAATAGAGTCCTCGACGACTCCGCTCTCGGCACCCGGGCACATCGCCCCGGGTGCCTTTTTCTTTCCCTTCCAACAGGAGAACACCATGAAATTCCGACTCTCCCCTACCGGCGAGATCCCGAAAACCCTGCCCGACGATCTGACAGGCCACGCCATCACGATCGATCTCAGCCACGTCGATGCAGAAAAAGCCGCAGAAGCTGCCGATCTCATCCGTAAGCTGCTCGATCGCGGTGCCGCCCGCCTCGTCATCGCCGACGATCGCGGCGTCCTCGACGCAGATGCTCCCGCACAGCACACCGCCCACCCGCACGCTGCCTGAAACAGCAACTGCGAGTGGGCGGTAGCCCTGCGAGAAATACTCTCTCAACGCAACATCAGTGCGCGAAGTGGCGGGCACCCGTCAAGTACAGCGTGATGCCTGCTTCGCGAGCAGCCTCGATGACATCGCTGTCGCGCACTGAGCCGCCCGGCTGCACCACAGCCTTGACGCCCGCCTCGGTCAGCACCTGCAGACCGTCCGCGAACGGGAAGAACGCGTCGGACGCTGCGACGGAGCCGACGACACGGTCCCCGGCGCGGGCCACCGCGAGGCGAGACGAATCGACCCGGTTGACCTGGCCCATACCGACACCGACGGTCGCCCCGCCGGACACCAGCAGGATCGCGTTGGACTTGACGGCACGAACCGTGCGCCACGCGAACTCGAGATCGCGCAGTGTCGCCTCGTCGGCCGGATCTCCGCACGCGAGCTGCCAGTTGGCGGGCGCATCTCCGTCAGCGGTGAGCGCGTCGCGCTCCTGCAGAAGCAATCCGCCGGAGATCTGACGCATCTCGATCTGTGCGGTCTTCGGCGAATCCGCGCGCAGGATGCGGATGTTCTTCTTTCGGGAGAGCACCTCGACGGCACCGTCCGCGTACGCGGGGGCGATGATCACCTCGGTGAAGATCTCGGCGACCTGCTCGGCCATCTTCACGCTCACCTCACGGTTCGCGGCGATCACGCCACCGTACGCCGACACCGGGTCGCACTCGTGCGCATTGCGGTGGGCGGCGGCGATATCGTCGGCGATCGCGATGCCACACGGATTGGCATGCTTGATGATCGCGACGCACGGCTCGCTGTGGTCGTGCGCAGCGCGCCACGCAGCATCGGCGTCCTGGTAGTTGTTGTACGACATTTCCTTGCCGTGGAACTGCTCGGCCTGCGCCAGACCCGGCTCGCCGTCCTCGGACACATACAGCGCAGCGGCCTGATGCGGGTTCTCGCCGTAGCGCAGGACATTCGCGCGGACCCATGTCGCACCTGCCCACGCAGGGAACTGCGAGTCGCCGCCCTCTGCGATGACCTCATCGGTCGCGGCGGCATTTCCCGTCGCTTCGCTCGCCCCGTTCGCGTAGCCGGCGTTCATCCAGCTCGCAACCGCGACGTCGTATGCAGCGGTGTGCTGGAAGGCCTGCGCCGCAAGACGCTTGCGCTGGGCCAGCGTGAACCCGCCGCCCTTGACGGACTCGAGGACGTCACCGTAGCCGGCGGGGTCGACAACCACCGCGACCGACGGGTGGTTCTTCGCCGCAGCACGCACCATGGACGGGCCACCGATATCGATCTGCTCGACGCACTCGTCGGGAGTCGCGCCCGAGGCCACGGTCTGCGTGAACGGATACAGGTTGACGATCACCAGCTCGAACGCCTCGATACCGAGATCGGCGATCTGGTCGAGGTGGTCCTGCTTGCGCGTGTCCGCGAGGATGCCTGCGTGTACGCGCGGGTGCAGCGTCTTGACGCGGCCTTCGAGACATTCGGGGAACCCGGTGAGCTCCTCGACCCGGGTCACGGGCACGCCTGCACCGGCGATCGTCGCGGCGGTGGAGCCGGTGGACACCAGTTCGACGCCCGCGTCGTGCAGCCCACTCGCCAGCTCGACCAGTCCGCTCTTGTCGTAGACGCTGACCAGTGCGCGGCGCACAGTCTTACGTTCGGTCACTGGGGATCACGGCCTTTCGTCCATCGGATACAACTCCACGGGTCGCGACGGCGGCGACAACGTCGACCAGCAAGCGTCGTTCCACAATCTTGATGCGTTCGTGCAAGGCAGCCTCATCGTCGCCGTCGAGGACCGGCACGGTTTCCTGCGCAAGAATCGGACCGGTGTCGACGCCACCGTCGACGAGGTGCACGGTCGACCCCGAAACCCTCACGCCGTAGGCCAGCGCGTCGGGCACAGCGTGCGCACCGGGGAACGACGGCAGCAGAGCGGGATGCGTGTTGATGATGCGCCCCCCGAAACGTCCGAGGAAAGCGGCGCCGAGGATCTTCATGAACCCTGCGGTGACGATGAGGTCGGGTTCGTGTTTCGCGACGGCCTCCGTGAGGGCGCGATCCCACTCGCCGCGGTCGGTGTAGTCGCGCAAGCTCGCTTTGAAGTGTGGGATATCGGCAGCAGCGGCATGCTCTTGCGCAGCGCACTCGCGGTCGACTCCGACGGCAACGATCCGCGCAGGGTAGTCGTCGGTGAAAGTCGCGTCGATGAGCGAACGCAGAAGACTTCCCGTGCCCGAAGCGAGGACGACGATCCGCGCGGGCGCGGTGGGCGGCAGCTGGTCACGCGAGGCAGTCAGCGCTGTACTCCTGGAACTCGAGGGGGCAGGCCGGAAAGGCGGCCGCCTCAGAGACTAGTCGCCTTCCTTCCCACGCTTTTCTTCGACCTCCTCGTGCGCGTCCGACTCCTCGTCTTCGAGGTCGACGACTTCTGCGTCGATGACATTCGGGTCGGTGACGTTCGGGTCGTCGGAGTCCTCGGCTTCGCCGTCGGTATCCCGAGCTTCGAGGACTTCGTCTTCGGTGCCTGCGTCTTCGGTGCCTGCGTCTTCGGTGTCGTCGTCTTCGGTGGCCGGCTCCTCGACATCTTCGGGATCGGCGGCCTCCTCGCCGTCATCCGCAGTATCCGCACCGGGGCCCTCGATCGCCTTGACCTGGTCGTCCCCGTCGTCACCATCGAGGTCGTCGTACTCGTCTTCGTAGTCGTCGTACTCGTCCTCGGCCACCTGCGCTGCCGCGAACTTGCCTTCGCGCCACATCAGCAACTGCGCGGTGATCAGCCCGAGCAGCCCGACCCACGCGAACACCAGAACACCCGTGAGCCACCAATTGCTCCCCACGATCCCGAAGATCCCGAGCGGACCACCTGCAGCCCAGGTCAGCAGCGCGATCGCGACGCCGGTCTGCGCGGCGGCCGCGAGAAGCGTCAGCGACGCGTCGGAACTGCGCACCGGGAGGCCATCGGCCTGCGCCTGCAGGACACGGTGCGCCACGAACCGGCCCGCGAGCGCCCCGACGGTCGCGGGAACCGCAAGCATCACCGGCCAGAACGCAGCTGCAGGACCGGCGGGAATCGCGGCGAGGACGGGCAGCGCAGGCAAGTCGCCGCCGCTCGCCTCGAACAGGCTCAATCGGACGTCACCGAACTGCACGGTGCTACCGGCAAGGATCGACGAGGCACCCAAGAAGACGTTGGGGAGATAGAGAACCGACAGCACCGTCAGACCGAGGACACCGACGACTCCCTCGCCACGCTCGAGCAGGTCGCCCATGGTGGTCCACGACAACGCCATGCCCACCAGCGTGAGGACACCGCCTATCGCGAACATGCTCAGGAGCGCTCGCACTGCCGGGCGCACCGACAGGACGAGCCACTCGGGGACTTCGTACCTCCTGCACACCACGCGCCACGTCCGGGAACCGATCCCCAACACGGCGGCCAGGAGATACAGGCCGTTCACCCAGGAGAGGGCAGCGGCAGCATTGGGGGTCGTCACCGGGAGCACTCCCGCGGCGTCCTGCATCACGACCAGGGCGATCACGGTCACGATCATCGGGCCCGCGAGGGTTGCGACAACGATCCGCGCCGCATCCTGCAGCGTCAGATTCTGTTCGGTGTGGTCGATGGTCGAATCCACGGCGGAGGCACTCGCCCGCGCCGCCTGCCACACGATCAGCCCCGTGGGCAGCAATGGGAGCACGCCGAGCGACGTGTCGTCGATCGACAGGGTCACCTGGTGCAGTGCCAGCCATGTGCCGGCGATCGCCGCGTAGATCCCTGTCAGATCGCTGTTCGCCACGACCATTGTGATCACCACGACGGTCGCGACGAAGGCGATCGTCACCGCGGGGACACGCGCCGCCGCTGCGATCAGGATCCGGAAGCGCTCCGAGTCGATGTGCTCGTCATCGGAAGGTGTGTGCCGAACTGGCCGGCCTAGCGTCGAAGTCATCACCTCGATGGTTGCACCGTCGTTCGGCCGACTGCGTCAGGCGCGCCGGTCACCGCTGGTCGTCGGGCGCGCGGAACACCTGAGTCGGCGCATCCTGGGTGTTCTCGGCCACAGGGTTCTCGGCCGCAGGGGACGTACTCGACTCGGTCTCGCGGGCCTGTTCGGGCTCGGCCTCCTGCGACCGGGTCGGGTCGTGGGACTGCCCCGGGTCGTGGGACTGCCCTGCCTCGCGCTGTGCCGCCACGTAGGGCTGCAGGTACTCGCTGTAGGGAGCCTGCCCGGGTGTCTGCCCCGAAAAGGTGTCCTGCCGGCCCGGGTAGTGCTGCATCCCCGGGTACTGGGTCTGACCGCCCTGTTGCGCACCGAACTGCTGTTGCTGGGCCCCGAACTGCTGAGCTCCGAACTGTTGAGCTCCAATCCCCTGACTGCCGTATCCCTGAGCGCCGTATCCCTGGGTGCCGTATCCCTGCCCGGGAGATTGCGCGCCGAACTGGCCCGCCGGAGATTGCTGGCCCTGCTGGGGTGCACCTTGCTGGAAGGACTGCGGCTGGAAGCCCTGCCCGTACACGCCCTGCGGGGCAGATCGCTGCCCCGGCACCAGCACGCCGATACCGAAGAGCAGCGCGAACACCGCAAGCGCCGTCTGCAGGAGACCGAGGACGAGAATCGTCACACCGCCCCAGGCGATGCCGGTGTCCTGAGGCAGGTGGAACAGCTGGAACAGCGACGTCACGAATCCGACCCCCGACGCGACGACCGCTATAGCACGTAGATCCTGGCCGGGCAGCAAGGACAGCGCCGCGCAACCACCGCCGAAAAGCAGAAACGCCAGCGGCACGACCGCAAACCCGAAGTCGAACGACGACAGCGACACGAACGAGCCGAACGTGATCCTCACGTACGGGGCGAGCCCGACGATGAAACTCACGACGCCGAGCACCGCCACGCCGATCGGTAACAGCAACGGCACAACCTTGCTCTGGACGGATGGGCCGCTGGGGTATGACATCGATCCTCCTGCAGTAGTCGGTCGCTGATCACCACCCTATGCACCCGACGCCAGAATGGTGGCCATGCCGCACACACTCGCGCTCGGATCCGATGTCGTCGTGGAAACGGAGGTGAAGCATTCGCGCTTCCTCGCCGCGCTGCGGCGGGTCGACTCGACCGGCGACGCCGCCGGTTTCGTGGAGGAACAACGTCGTCTGTATCCGGATGCCCGTCACCATTGCTGGGCATTCGTCGTGGGCGACGACCAGGCGCAACGGGCGGAACGGTCGAGCGACGACGGCGAGCCCGGCGGCACAGCCGGCGTCCCGATACTGCAGGTGCTGCACCACCGCGACCTCGTGAACATTGTCGTGGTGGTCACGCGCTGGTTCGGCGGTATCAAACTCGGCGCGGGAGGTCTGGTGCGCGCTTACTCCGGGGCGGTGTCGACGGCGCTGGACACCGCCGCACTCGTCGAACGACAAAAACGTGAGCGGTTCACCTTCGATGTCGGGCATGCCGACGCCGGGCGACTCGAAGCAGAACTGCGCGGACGGGGCGTGGCAGTGCTCGACGTCGTCTACACCGACCGGGTGGAATTCACGGTGGCGGGCGATGCGGCCGAGCTCGAAGGCCTGGTGGCTTCGCTGACCTCGGGTGCAGGCGAGCTCGAACCGGCAGGCACGGAGTGGATCGACCGGTAGGAGCGGCACTCACCGGAGAACGAGCACGCGGCGCCCCCCGGCTGTATGGTCCGGGTGGGCGCCGCGGTGAATCTGCTCAGGCGCTACCAGCTCAGAGCGATGCGAGGATCTCGCGCGCGAGTGCAGCGGTCTCGGACGGCGTCTTGCCGACCTTGACGCCTGCAGCTTCGAGAGCGTCCTTCTTGGCCTGCGCCGTGCCCGACGAGCCGGAGACGATGGCGCCTGCGTGGCCCATCGTCTTGCCTTCGGGAGCGGTGAAGCCCGCAACATAGCCGACGACCGGCTTCGTGACGTTGGCCTTGATGTAGTCGGCTGCGCGCTCTTCGGCGTCGCCACCGATCTCGCCGATCATCACGATGACCTTGGTCTGGGGATCCTTCTCGAACGCCTCGATGGCGTCGATGTGGGTGGTGCCGATGACCGGGTCGCCGCCGATGCCGATGGCGGTCGAGAAGCCGTACTCACGGAGCTCGAACATCATCTGGTAGGTCAGGGTGCCGGACTTCGAAACCAGGCCGACCGGGCCCTTGCCCGCGATGTTCGCCGGGGTGATGCCGACGAGCGCCTCACCGGGGGTGATGATGCCGGGGCAGTTGGGGCCGATGATCCGGGTCTTGTTGCCCTTTTCGACGTTGTAGGCCCACGCGTACGCGGAGTCCTGCACCGGGATGCCCTCGGTGATGACGACGAGCAGCGGGATCTCGGCGTCGATGGCCTCGACGATGGCGTCCTTGGAGAAGGCCGGGGGAACGAACGCGATCGAGACGTCCGCGCCGGTCTCCTTCATGGCCTCCGCGACGGTGCCGAAGACGGGCAGCTCGACGGCGTTGCCGTCCTTGTCCGTGTGCGAGACCGTGGTGCCTGCCTTGCGGGCGTTCACGCCACCGACGACCTGGGTGCCTGCCTTGAGCATCAGTGCGGTGTGCTTGGTGCCCTCGCCGCCGGTGATGCCCTGGACGATGACCTTGGAATCCTTGGTCAGGAAGATTGCCATTGTTCTGTGTGTCCCTTACTTCGCGGCGAAGGCGAGCTCGGCAGCCTTGTCGGCAGCCTCGTCCATGGTTGCGACGACCGTGACCAGCGGGTGAGCGGCCTCGGCGAGGATGCGCCGACCCTCGTCGACGTTGTTGCCGTCCAGGCGCACGACGAGCGGCTTGTTGGCCTCGTCGCCCAGGGTCTTCAGTGCACCGACGATGCCGTTGGCGACCGCGTCACACGCGGTGATGCCACCGAAGACGTTCACGAACACGCTCTTGACCTGCGCGTCGTTCAGAATGACGTCGAGTCCGGCAGCCATGACTGCAGCGGAGGCGCCGCCGCCGATGTCGAGGAAGTTGGCCGGCTTGACGCCGCCGTGCTTCTCGCCTGCGTAGGCGACGACGTCCAGGGTCGACATGACCAGACCTGCGCCGTTGCCGATGATTCCGACCTCGCCGTCGAGCTTGACGTAGTTGAGGTCGTTCTCCTTGGCCTTGAGCTCGAGCGGATCCGTCGCGTCCTTGTCCTCGAACTCGGCGTGGCCGGGCTGACGGAAGTCGGCGTTCGCATCCAGGGTGACCTTGCCGTCGAGGGCGAGGATCTGGTCGTCGGGCGTACGGACGAGGGGGTTGACCTCGACGAGGAGAGCGTCCTCCTTGATGAAGACCTCCCACAGCTTCTGGATGGTCACAGCCGCGGCATCGAGAACCTCGGCGGGCAGGTGGCCCTTCTCTGCGATCTCGCGCGCGAACGCGAGGTCGACGCCCTTGACGGCGTCGACGGCGATCTTCGCCAGGCGGTCGGGCTTCGTGGCGGCGACCTCTTCGATCTCCATGCCACCCTCGACCGAGCACATCGCCAGGTAGGTGCGGTTGGTGCGGTCGAGCAGGAAGGAGATGTAGTACTCCTCCGCAATCTCGCTCGCCTCTGCAACCAGCAGCTTCTTGACGATATGACCCTTGATGTCGAGGCCGAGAATGTTCTCGGCGTGGGTCTGCGCGTCGTCTGCGGTCGCGGAGTACTTCACGCCGCCGGCCTTACCACGGCCACCGACCTTGACCTGCGCCTTGACCATCACGGGCTTGCCGATTTCCTCGGCGATCTCGCGGGCACCGGCGACGGTGTCGGTCACACGGCCGGCCGATGTCGGCACGTCATGCTTGGCGAAGAGTTCCTTCGCCTGGTATTCGAAGAGATCCATCTGCTCACCGTCTCGTCTGCGTTCTCGCCCGCTCGGGGGTATTGAGCGGGCCGATTTCGGACTCTAGTTTCTCGGACGACCTACGAAACGACTGCGCCCGCACTCTGTGGCACACATCACGGGCTCCGCAGGCCTCGTATTACCTCACGGGGGTTACCTCCGGGAAGGCAGCTGTACGACACCCGAGAGGACCACCTGAACCAGGATGACAGGTGACCGAGACCGCATGGCGACCGGCACCCGGAGCGGGTTCCGGTGATCGCGCGCACAGGCATGCAGGACACCCGACGATCACATTCGCAATCTCCGCACTCATCGAAGGTTTGAATTCGTGACCTGGGGGGAATGACCGGATCCACCCAGGTCCAACCTGTGATGCCAGTCACATAAGCGCCCGCTTCGGACATACGGCTTGCCACCTACGCGACCGTTTCGTTACCGTCACCTCCAGCTCGAGTAACGATGAGGTCACGACGAAGGAGGACGGCATGCGTCCAGGCAGCCAGATCACCGGCAGCCCCGCTCGCCGCTCCACCACCCCCGACGACGCCTGGGACCCCTGGAGTTCGTCCGATACCCAGCACTTCTGCGATACCGACTTCCGCAACACCGGTAAGGCACAACCCACCTACTACGGCAGCGAGCCGGTCGAGAACGTCAACTCCCCCGCGCCGCGTACGGGTGCCCACCGCATCCCCACTCCCCCCACCGCACTCAAGGGTCGCGCAGCCGTCTTTGCGGTCGCCGCCGGTGCCGTCGTCGCCGCAGGACAGGCCGCGACCAGCACTTCCGGTTCGAGCCCCGAGACCTCCGAGATCGCACTCGCCGCCGACACCTCGAACGCGAACACCCTCACCGCGACGGCCGTGCCGCAGGCAGCCCAGTTCGCCTCCGATTCTGCGAGCAACGGCGCAGCGCCGTCACAGGCACCCCAGGTTCTCAACATTGCAGATCCCAACGATCTGTCGCAGTTCTCCAACCTGCTCGCCAAGGGCCAGCGTTTCAGCGAGGAGCGGGCAGCACGCGAAGAAGCCGCCCGCCGTCCCCTGTTCGTACTGCCTGCCGTCGGCGCGTTCACCTCGAATTTCGGAGCCCGGTGGGGCACCCTGCACGCGGGTGTCGACATCGCAGGCCCGATCGGCACCCCAATCCTCGCGGTCGCCGACGGCGAGGTCATCGACTCCGGTCCGGCCCAGGGATTCGGCATGTGGGTTCGCCTGCTCCACGCAGACGGCACGGTCACCGTGTACGGGCATATCAACGAATCGCTCGTCACCGTCGGTCAGAAGGTCATGGCGGGCGATCAGATCGCCACCATGGGCAACCGCGGATTCTCCACCGGCCCGCACCTGCACTTCGAGGTTCACCTCGGCGGCGTCGACAAGATCGACCCGTTGCCGTGGCTCGCCACACGAGGCATCTCCCTCGGCCAGAACGCCGACTGAGCAGAGCACTCCGGCGCTTACGGAAGACGCCACCGCGTCGCTACTCCGCGTGATTTCCCCCGCTGGCCGCGGCGCCGCCACTTTCCTCAAAGCTTGGTCATCGGCACACCGCCGACCAGCATCAGCCGCACCTTACCCGCAGTTCCGAAGTCGATGACCACCGTCGCGGTGGGCCCGGATCCCTTGGTTTCGAGCACCGTCCCCAGACCGTACTTGTCGTGTGTGACGCGGTCGCCCACGGCAAGCACCAGATGATTGTTGCGCCCTCGCGGCGCTCCGAAACTCGGAGTCGCCGAACGTGATTCGCCGGCGGAGAAGCGAGATCCGGTACCCGACCCGATGGACTGCCCACGCGCCGGACCTGGATCGGCCCGACGCCAATCGACGAGCTCCTGCGGAACCTCTTGCAAGAAACGCGATTCCGGGTTGGTCACCGGCTGCCCCCACGCCGAGCGCAGTATCGCGCGCGACAGGTAGAGACGACGACGCGCGCGGGTGATACCCACGTACGCGAGGCGTCGCTCCTCGGACAGTTCGGCCGGGTCGCCGAGCGCACGCATGTGCGGGAACTGACCGTCTTCCCAACCGGTTACGAACACCACCGGGAACTCCAGCCCCTTCGCGGTGTGCAGTGTCATGAGCGTGACGACGCCGTCGTCGTTGTCGGGAAGCTGATCTGCATCCGCGACCAGCGACACCTTCTCGAGGAATGCGGCCAGAGAGCCGGGCGCGGGTTCGCCCTCCTCGAGTTCAGGATCGACCACCCCGGCAGCGTTGCGGGCATCCGAGCTGAACTCTCTTGCCACACTGACCAGTTCGTGCAAGTTGTCGAGGCGGGTGCCGTCCTGAGGGTCGTCGCTGGCGGCAAGTTCGGCACGGTAACCGCTGCGTTCGATGATCGCCTCGACCACGTCGCCGATGTCGACCGCGTCATTTCCGTCGGCGTCGGTCTCGCTCAACATCGTTCGCAAGTCGTCGAGCATGCCGACAAAACCCGCAATTGCCTTCTGCGCACGCGTGTTCAACAGCGCGACATTGCCCTCAGCGGCATCGAGCAGCGCCTGCCCGAAACTCACGCCGTACCGTTCTGCGTGGACGGCGACACACGCCTCGGCACGATCACCGATGCCACGGCGCGGGGTATTGAGGATACGGCGCAGGCTCACCGTGTCGTGGGGATTGTCGAGAGCCTTGAGGTACGCGACGGCGTCGCGCACTTCCTTACGCTCGTAGAACCGCACTCCCCCGACCACCTTGTAGGGCACACCGTGACGGATGAACACGTCTTCGAAAGGCCGGGAAGCATTGTTGGTGCGGTAGAACACGGCGATATCGGAGTACTTGACCTCGCCGGTGTCGACCAGCCGGTCGATTTCGGAGGCGACGAACCGGGCTTCGTCGTGCTCGTTGTCGGCCACGTAGCCGGTGATCGCCTCACCCGTTCCCGCGTCGGTCCACAGTCGCTTCTCCCGTCGGCCGGTATTGCGGGAGATGACGGCGTTCGCGGCCGACAGGATGTTCTGTGTCGAACGGTAGTTCTGCTCCAGCAGAATGGTGCGCGCCTGGGGATAGTCGCGCTCGAACTCCTCTATGTTGCGAATCGTCGCGCCGCGGAACGCGTAGATCGACTGGTCGGCGTCTCCCACCACGCACAGCTCGCTCGGCGGGACATCGCCCGGTTCGTCAGGGTCGCCGACGAGGGTACGCACGAGCACGTATTGCGCGTGGTTGGTGTCCTGGTATTCGTCGACGAGAACGTGACGGAAGCGACGGCGGTAATACTCGGTGACCTGCGGATGAGCCTGCAGAAGTGCGACCGTCTCGCCGATGAGGTCGTCGAAGTCGAATGCATTGGCCGCACGCAACCGCTTCTGATACTGCGCGTACACACTCGCGACGATCTTCGGGAGCGGAGCGGGATCGGAACTTGCGGTCGCGGCGGCTTCCTCAGGGCCTATCAGCTCGTTCTTCAGGTTCGAGATCTGGGTGGCGAGCAGCCTGGCGGAGTACTTCTTGGTGTCGAGCTCGAGATCCTTGGCAATCATCGTCAGCAGACGACGGGAATCGTCGGAGTCGTAGATCGTGAAATTGGAGTTCATGCCGGTCAGCAACGCGGATTGCGCACGCAGGATCCGCACGCAGCTCGAATGGAACGTCGAAACCCACATCGAATGCGCACGCGGCCCGACGAGCCCCGCCACACGCTCGCGCATCTCGGCCGCGGCCTTGTTGGTGAAGGTGATGGCGAGCACCTGCCCGGGGGTGACACCGCGCTCGGCCAGCAGATATGCGATACGGCGGGTGAGCACAGCGGTTTTGCCCGAACCCGCTCCCGCGACGATGAGCAGCGGAGCCCCCTCGTGGGTGACCGCTTCCCGCTGTTGCGGATTGAGGCCCTCGAGAAGGGCGTCGGAAGCGGGGAGCGAATGGGCGAGCGCTGCAGGAGTGTTCATCGTCCTCTAAAACTACCGGACGGGTCGGACATCGAATCCGACTTGGCCGCTCGGTGTACGGGTGGCAAACTGGACGCCATGTCATGTGTCCTTCGTTCGGCCGAGCTGCGCGCACACGGTCGGTTCCGCGTCTCGACCACCGACGTTTCCCGATCCGGGTAACAGCCCCCGATTCCCGGACGATTCCAGAGCTGACTCGAGGAGACGACATGAGTACGAACATCGACGCTTCCCTGACCGGCGGTGCCGCCACCCCGAACGGTGCCGCAGCCGACCCCGTGCCCACCTCCGAGGCCGAGATCGACAAGCTCCGCCAGGAGATCGACCGCCTCGACGCGGAGATTCTGGCCGCAGTCAAGCGTCGCGCCGAGGTGTCCCGTCTGATCGGCCGCACTCGCATGGCTTCCGGTGGCACCAGACTCGTCCACAGCCGCGAGATGAAAGTACTCGAGCGCTTCAGCGAGCTCGGGCAGGAAGGTCACACCCTGGCGATGCTGCTTCTGCGCCTCGGCCGGGGACGCCTCGGCCACTAGCAGGCGCCCCCGAGCCGTCGGTCACTGCAAGGCGATGTACTTCGTGTCGAGGTACTCCTCGATCCCTTCACTGCCGCCTTCCCGACCGAGGCCTGAGTCCTTGACGCCACCGAACGGCGCCGCGACGTCGGAGACCACTCCCCGATTGACGCCCAGGATGCCCGACTCGATCGCATCCGACAGGCGCAACGCCCGGTCGAGGTCCTTGGTGAAGGCGTAAGCCGCCAATCCGTACTCGGTGGCATTCGCTGCGGCGATCGCTTCGTCCTCGGTGTCGAATCCGCTGATCGCGGCCACCGGACCGAACACTTCCTCGCGCAGGATGCGGGCCCGCTGCGGTACGTCGTCGATCACCGTCGCGGGATAGAACCATCCCGGCCCGTCCGGCACCTGTCCGCCGAGGCGCACTCGTGCACCGGCCGAGATGGCGTCGTCGACGAGTTCGACGACGGTGTTTCGCTGGGCTTCGTTGATCAGGGGTCCGAGTGTCGTGTCCGAGTGGGTGCCTGGGCCCATGCGGTATGTCGACATCCGTTCGGCCAGCCTGGTGACGAATTCTTCCTTCACGGAGTTCGCGACGTGGAATCGGTTCGCTGCCGTGCAGGCTTCGCCGCCGTTGCGCAGTTTCGCGGCCACTGCGCCATCGACGGCGTCGTCGAGGTCGGCGTCCTCGAACACCAGGAACGGCGCGTTGCCGCCGAGTTCGAGTGATGTGCGAAGCAGTGAGCGGCCTGCGGTTTCGGCGAGCGCGCGACCCACCCCGGTCGATCCGGTGAAGGTGAGCTTCCTCAGCCGTGGGTCTTCGAGGAGTGGCCCGGTGACAGCGCTCGCGTGGGATGTCGGGAGCACGGACAGCACGCCCTCGGGCAGTCCTGCTTCGGCGAAGATCTCTGCGAGCAGCAGCAACGTCAGCGGGGTCTCGGAGGCGGGTTTGACGAGCATGGTGCAGCCGGCAGCGAAGGCGGGACCGATCTTGCGGGTGCCCATCGCGAGTGGGAAGTTCCACGGGGTGATCGCGAGGCACGGACCCACCGGCTGCTTGGTGACGAGAATACGTCCGGTCCCGGCCGGCGCCTGGGTGTAGCGGCCGGGGATGCGGACGGCTTCCTCGGAGAACCACCGCAGGAACTCGGCGCCGTAGGCGACTTCGGATCGGCTCTCGGGTAGTGCTTTACCCATCTCGAGCGACATGAGGTGTGCGAAGTCGTCGGCGCGGGCAGTGACCTTCTCGAAGGCACTCCGCAGGATCTCGCCGCGCTGCCGCGGAGGGGTCGCCGCCCAGTCGGGCCCTGCAGCCACCGCCGCATCGAGGGCTGTGGCGGCGTCGCCGGGCGAGGCATCCGCCACTCGGGTCAGTTCGTCGCCGGTGGCGGGGTCGTGGACGGCAAAGACGGTGTGGTTTTCGGCGGGCACCCAGCGGCCACCGAGGAACAGGTCTGTGGGAACGGAACGGATCAACTCTGCGGTGTCCATTTCCTCATAGTGCTCGGTAGGACACGGTTCGTCATCAACCCAGCAGTAACCGCAGGTGAGAGATAGTCTTCTCGCATGATCGACATCACCTCCACTGTCGAATGGCAGGAACTCGCCGCGCATCGGGCGGAGGTCGAGTCGATACACCTGCGGGATCTCTTCGAGCAGGACCCTCAGCGTGCCACGCGAATGTGCACATCCGCGGGCGAGCTGTCGATCGACTACAGCAAGCACCTGGTCACCGAGCGAACCCTGGAGTTGTTGCTCGGTCTCGTGCGAGCAGCGCGGGTCGAAGACCGACGGGACGCAATGTTCGCCGGGGAGCGCATCAACGTCACCGAGGACCGCTCCGTCCTGCACACTGCACTGCGGCTTCCCCGCGATTCGTCGCTGGTCGTCGACGGTGAGGACGTGACCGCACAGGTACACGAGGTGCTGAGCGCGATGGGTGAGTTCACCGATCGGGTGCGTTCGGGCGCGTGGCGTGGCGCTACGGGAGAGAAGATCGCGACGGTCGTCAACATCGGTATCGGCGGCTCCGACCTGGGGCCGGTGATGGTCACCCGCGCGATGCGCCACTACGCCGACGGCCCCGAGGTGCGGTTCGTGTCGAATGTGGACCCGGCTGATCTGACGGCAGTGCTCACCGGACTCGATCCCGCGTCCACGCTGTTCGTGGTGGCATCGAAGACCTTCTCGACACTCGAAACCCTCTCGAACGCCACGGCCGCGCGACGCTGGCTGGTTGCTGCGCTCGGAGGCGATGCGGTGGCGTCGCATTTCGTGGCAGTCTCGACGCACCGTGAACGGGTCGTCGAGTTCGGGATAGATCCGGCGAACATGTTCGGGTTCTGGGATTGGGTCGGGGGCCGGTACTCGGTGGATTCGGCGATCGGGCTGTCCGTGATGTGCGCGATCGGCCGCGATCGGTTCGCGGAATTTTTGGCCGGCTTCCACACGATGGACACTCATTTCCGCACGGCGCCGCTACCGCAGAACGCTCCGATTCTGCTCGGGATGCTGGGTGTGTGGTACACGAGTTTCCTCGGCGCCCAGTCGCGGGCGGTGCTGCCGTATGCCAATGACCTGGTGCGGTTTCCGGCATACCTACAGCAGCTGACGATGGAGTCGAACGGCAAGTCGGTGCGGATCGACGGGTCTGCCGTCGACTACCCGACCGGTGAGATCTTCTGGGGCGAACCGGGCACCAACGGGCAGCACGCGTTCTATCAGCTACTGCACCAGGGCACGCACCTGGTGCCCGCCGACTTCATCGGGTTCGCGCGGGCACTGGTGGACCTCCCGGGCCGCGACGGCACAGGGTCGATGCAGGCGACGCTGATGGCGAACATGCTTGCGCAATCGAAGGTGCTGGCGTTCGGGAAATCTGCGGAACAGATCCGCGCCGAAGGCACCGCGGACGAGCTGGTGGCGCACAAGGTTATGCCCGGAAACCGGCCGTCGACGACGATCCTCGCACCGCAGTTGTCGCCGTCCACGCTCGGCCAGCTCATCGCGCTGTACGAGCACCAGGTGTTCGTACAGGGGGTGGTGTGGGGCATCGATTCGTTCGACCAGTGGGGTGTCGAGTTGGGAAAGGTCCAGGCCACGGCACTACAACCTGCGTTGGACAGCGAGGACACGATCTCGGCGGGCGACGCCTCCACCGACGCCCTGATCCGGACGTATCACCGCATGCGCAAGAGTTGACAGAGCTCAGGCCGCACGTGGATCCGACCACGTCGACGTCGTGTGGACCCGGCCTCTCGAATCGATGAGGCGGCCCGCCAGTTCGTACTGCTCGAGCCACGATATCGCTCCGATACCCCGATGCAGCGCCGTCGCCGCGGCGGCATCGGCCCACACTGCGTCCGCTGCGATGACGGTGATCGTGCCCCATCGTTGCTCGCCGGCGGCCGACGTCCGCGAACTCATCGCGGCACCAGCAGGCAGCTCGACGATCCCGTGGTCGGGCAGCGACACCTGCCACCCGCCCGCGGGGCAGTGCCCCGCGGTCGCAATCGTGGCGCCCATCTGCACCAGCACCCCGCATTCGAGGACGGTCGCGACCAGCGTCGCCGCCCTGTCGGTGACGTCGGCGTGCGCGGTAGCGGTGATGTCGAGGCTCGCACCCCACGGTGCGAGCACTGTCTCGTCGTCGAGCTGCACGTCGAGGTAGCGCGGGATCGGATGGATCGGCGGCACGGATTTCTCGTCGAGTCTCGCGTCGTCGCCCGCGACGGGATCGACCGCGCCGTCCGTCATCCGCGCAGCCCACAGTGCAGACCGCAGGAGTGCCGCCAGTCTCGGGCTCACCCGCACCGGTGTGCCCTGCGCCAGGTTCACCGTATGAATCTCCGCGTCGCCGCGTCGGAGGTCGCATGCGGCCGCCGATTCCTCGACAACCGACCGCACGAGTTCTTCGGCTTCACCGAGTGCTGCGCATTCTGTGACTGCCACCGCGACGTCTTCCCCCCACCCCCGCCACTGTGTGCTGCTGATCATGACGGGCACCACCCGCAATCGTTTCTGGGACGTTGGTCTCCAGTATGCCTCGAATATTCGCGCCGGTCAGGTGCCGAAACAGATCCCGGCCGTGGTCAGATTCGAGACAGAATTCCTTCGGTGTCAACCCCTGTGGGCAGAGTGCCCAGTGCGATTCCCCAATCGGAATCGAGCCTGCTCGCGCAGAACGCATCGGCCACCGCGGGGTGCCCGTGCCGCACCAGTTGAGCTCCCTGCAGCACCAGTGCCATGAGTTCGACGATGCGCCGGGCTCGATATTCGATGTTCTCGATGTCGGCGAGTTCCTTGCCGAGGCGTGAGATCGCGTCGTCGAGCCGGCTGTCGGCGCCTTCGGCCAGTCGTACTTCGGAGAAGAACGCGTCGACGCTGCCGGGTTGCTTGACCATCGCGCGAAGCGCGTCGAGAGCTGCGACGTTGCCCGAGCCCTCCCAGATGGACATGAGCGGTGCTTCCCGGTAGAGCCGCGGCATACCCGATTCCTCGGCATAGCCGTTGCCGCCGAGGCATTCGAGGGCTTCGGCACTGTGCGCGGGGGCGCGCTTGCACACCCAGTACTTGGTGACCGCGAGTGCGATCCGGCGCAGCGCCGCTTCCTGTTCGTCACCGCTCGCGCGGTCGGTCGCTCCGGCGAGCCTCATCATCATCGTGGTCGCCGCCTCGGATTCGACGACGAGATCGGCGAGGACGTTGCGCATGAGCGGCTGATCGATGAGCAACGCACCGAACGCCTTACGGTGACGCGCATGATGCACGGCGCGTAGCGTGGCCGCCCGCATTCCGGTCGACGAGCCGATGACGCAGTCGAGCCTGGTCATGTTCACCATCTCGATGATCGTGTTGACGCCGCGCCCTTCCGGCCCCACAAGCCATCCGATCGCACCCTGGTATTCGATCTCGGACGACGCGTTCGATCTGTTGCCGAGCTTGTCCTTCAGACGCTGGATATGGATGCGATTGCGGGTGCCGTCGGGCAGGACCCGCGGCAGCAGGAAGCACGACGAGCCGGTCTCCGTATTGGCCAGGGTCAGGAATACGTCGGACATCGGAGCCGAGGTGAACCACTTGTGGCCGACGATCGTGTAGCTGCCGTCGGCGTTGGGTGTCGCCGTCGTCGTGTTGGCACGGACGTCGGAGCCGCCCTGCTTCTCGGTCATCGACATGCCTGCGATCAGGCCGCGCTTGGACGACGGTTCGCGCAGGCCGAAGTCGTAGTGGGGTGCCGCGAGGAGCGGCTCGTAGATCGCCGCGAGCTCCGGGTTGTGCCGGAGCGCGGGGATCGCGGCGTAGGTCATGGAGATGGGGCACATGTGCCCGGCTTCGGCCTGTCCCCACACGTAGAACTTGGCGGCGCGGGCGACGTGCGCGCCCGGACGAGGATCACGCCAGGGTGCGCCGTGCAGGCCGTGTTCGACGGCGACGGTCATCAGGTCGTGCCAGTGCGGATGGAATTCGACCTCGTCCACCCGGTTTCCGTAGCGGTCGTGGGTGTGCAACACGGGCGGGTACTCGTTGGCGAGCCTGCCCCATTCCTGCGCCTCGACACCACCGGCGCGCACACCGAGTTCACGGACCTCGTATTCGGCCCAGGATGCGCCCTCGCGGCGCAGCCCTTCGAGCAGCGTTCGGTCGTCGGCCGCCTGATAGGGCACGAGATCGGGTACCTGATTGAACACTTCGTGGGTGGCCGGGAATGTCATGACGGAACTCCTTCGTGCCGGTCGAGGGCCGGGTCGCATCCTGCCGCGCGCAGACCGAGGGTGACAAGGTCGGGAATGGTGGTGGCGGCCGCCTCACCGACGCTGAGGGGGCCGGTGAGGACTTCACCGACGGCCCCGACGAGGGCTGCGGCTACGAGCCCGGGGTTCTGCGGGGGTAGTTCGCCGGTGGTGACACCGAGTCGGATCGCATCGGCGAACGAGGCGGCGAACGCACGACGGAATTGGAGTCGCTCGGCGTCGACGGCGGCGTCGACCGGTTCCGCGAGCAGGGCGTATGCCAGGGTCGGTTTCCGCAATGCGCGGGAGGCGAACGTCTCGATGACACGCGCGATACGTTCGGCGGCCGTTCCGGTGGTGGCGACGGCGCTGACCGCGGCGACCTCGCGACCGCACTGTTCACGGAAGACACGGACCATGAGATCGGATTTGTCCGTGAAATGCCGGTAGACGGTACCGGTGGCGACCCCGGCTCGCTCGGCGACGGCTGCGATGGACAACCCCTGGTACCCGTGTTCGGTCAACAACGCGACCGCCGCGGCCGCGATGGAGTCGCGTTGGGCGTCGAGTCGTTGCTGCACTGCGGGAGTACGCCGATAGGCCACATCAAGTATTGAACTTCGGTTCATCCCTTGAGTCAAGGCCCTCGGGTCAAGGAGCATCGCGCACCGGCGACGGTCACACCGCGGGAGCGAGGGCCTCCACCAGACGGGTGCGCGCACGATTGATCCGGCTCTTGACGGTCTGCACCCCGATCCCCTGATGCTCCGCGATCTCGGCATAGCTGAGCTGCGCGTATTCACGGAGCACCACCGCGGTGCGATATTCGTCCGGCAGGTCTGCGAGCGCGCGGCGCACCGCGTCCACGTCGACGACGCGGTCGGCTACCGGCGACTCGGAACTCACACCCAGATCGATCTCGTCGACCATCACCTCGCGGCGACGACGCACGGTCGCCAGAGCCGCGTTCGCCGCGATGCGATGCAGCCACGTGCTGAACTTGGCGGTGCCCCGGAACTTGTCCAGGTTCTGCCATGCCGCAGTCAATGCGTCCTGCAGCGCATCTTCGGCGTCGTGCCGGTTGCCGGTGATCTGGAGACACACCGCCCAGGTCCGGGTTCGATAGGCACCCACCAGCTCACCGAACGCTGCGGTGTCGCCTGCTCGGCACTGCGCGATCAGCTCGTCGTCGTCCATTCATACCCCCATGTCGTGGCGGTAGATTACCGTCCCCGACCTCGGCCGAGCATCACCATCCCAGGTCGAGCCCGTCCAGTCCACCGGAGACCGGCTCGTCCAGGTCGGTTCCGGGATCGCTGTACGCATCGGAGGTCTCGTCTTCCAGGGCGGAATCGGTACCGTCGAGAACGATTTCGTCATCGTCGAGAACGATGTCGTCGCCGGCGACCGCAGATGCGTCGTCCGGCACGAGTCCGGAGGCGACGATCACTGCATCGGGATCCACCGCTGCCCCCACAGCACCGTCCCACACGTCATCGGGCACCGGTTCGAGAGCACTGTCGGGTGACAGTCCCAAGGCCTCCCACAGGGAGACATCCGAGTCGCTCATCGCGTCCCCTTCCCGGAGTCGGTCACATCAGGCCGGTCGAGTCGGTGGACTCCGCCGATCCGGTGTCGGATTCGAGTGTGTAGACCTCGTCGGCATATCCGTCCTGGTCGTAGTCGACGCCCATGACGTCGGCCACTCCATCGCCATCGACGTCGACCATCACGGTGTCGACGATACCGTCGCCGTCCATGTCGAAGTCACCTTCGTCGATCACGCCGTCCTCGTTGTGATCGAACAGTGCACCATCGATACGCCCGTCACCGTCGAGGTCGACGTACAGGGTGTCGGCAACTCCGTCGCCGTCACGGTCGACCGCGCCCTCGCCGAGTGCCGGGTTCGGGACCGGGCCCTGCTCCGAACTGGATCCCGGTCCGACACCGTAAGGATTCTCTGCCATCTTGTCCTCGATTCTCGCTGCTCACCTGCTTACGACAATGAGATGCAGCGACAACCGCAAATGTTCCCGGCCGACGAACATCGGCCGAACCGAAGACTACGACCAGCCGTCGTCGACGACCATCGTCTCCGTGCTCACCGGGGCAGTCCCGTCCCCCCGAGCCGAGGAATTCTCCGGCAGCCCCCGCACAGCGGCAACGGTGACCCCCGCCACGATCAGGGCACTTGCCACCACGATCCCCACGGGTCGGATCCAGCCGATCGCGCGGGCGCGCAGGCTCCGCCTGCTGTTCTCGGCCAAGATCAGCGCCCCCTCTGCCACCACCGCGGGATCGCTCGGGGTCGCGAGAGGGCCGAGGTGCGCCAGCCTGTTACGTAACAGGGGAATTCGCGCAGATCCTCCGGTCGCGCACAGAACGTCGAGATCCCCTACCCCGAGCCGGGCATCGGTCAAGGTGCCCCACATGGTCTCGACCACACGGTCGATGTGGGGTGTGATCGCAGCGTCGAATTCCTCGCGAGTCAGAGTCGCGGCGTATTCGGTACCGTCGAGCGTCACAGCGATCGTGGCCGTCGGCTCGTACGTCAGTACCTCTTTCGCGCGTCGCGCCTGCTCGTCGAACTCCCGGTGCACACCCAGCGGCGCCTGCTGCAGTTGCGCAGCGAATCCCGGTTCGCGCGTGGTGAACACGCCTTCCGCCCACCTGCGCACGGCCGCGTCGAGGGTGCGGCCGCCGAGAGTGTCGTCGCCTCGGGCTGCTACCACCTCGAATCTCCCGGTCTCGGTCACGACAACCACGGCCGTATCCAGCGAGGTGCCGCCGAGGTCGCAGACCGCGTACACCGTCCCGTCTCGTAGAGTCCGGCCCTGGGTGCAGTACTCGACGGTGGCCCGAGCCTCGGAGACCGTCATGATCGTGCGCGCATCGATGCCCGCCCGCGCCCCGGCGTCGGCGAGCGTCCGGATCTGCTGCTCCGACCAGGCGTCCGGATGCGTGAGGACCACGACCTTCGGACGTTGTCCGTGATGTGCGGCGAGGGTCCGCTCGTACACCACCTCGATGGGCCGGACCGCATCATCGACGATCAGCGACTCGACGGTACCGCGTATCGGATTGGTATGCGCAGCAACCGTATTCGACGCACCGAAGTCGATCGACAGCATCCAGCCGGACAACGAACCCCCTCTACGAGCACACCGTTTCGTCCGACATCATGCCCTATCCGATTCCGAAATCAACTATGGGTCCGCCAGATGGTGGTATAGGCCCGCGTGAGCACCGTCAGAGCTGCATCCTCGGCTGCGGTGGACGCGGTCAACGTGCGCTGCTGGACCGCTGCGAGCCGCTGCGCCGCTGCGTCACGGATGGCGCCCGCAGGCGCCGAGGGTGGCAGACGCAACCGCTCGGCGAACGTCCGGCCGCGCAGCAGGTCTACCAGTTCCGCAACCAGCGCCGCGGACGGATCTGCCCGCAACAGTGCCCGCAGCGCCCGCAACAACAACACCGGCGTCAGCGCCGGATCGTTCTCCAGGGCGTACGCGATCGACCGGATGTGATCGCGTGCGGGATGAGCGTAGGCGAGCGAATCGATCTCCCGCAGGATCCGGCCTGCACGTTGCAGCACCGCGTATTCACGCAGAGAGGTGTGCAGCACCTCGCGGAGGCGGCCGATGCCGGATCGTTCGGACAGCCAGGTCCCCAACGCATGTGCACCCCCCGTCGCCACCTGACGTCCGTGCACGAGCCCGTACTCGCCCACCAGGTCGAGCAGTCGCTCAACGGTGGATGGGTCCACCGGCATCGGATCACCCACGTCGATGATGTCGAACAGTTCCCGGCCGGGCGGCCCCGCCAGCGAACGCAACGCCCGCGCATCGGTCTCGGTGAGTCGGCCCGTGTGGCTGGTCTCCGCGAGCAGACCCGCAACGGGAATCACCGAGCCGACCAGTCCGGGTAGTTGCGCCGCCAGCACGGCCGCGTGGTCCGCGGCGTGTGGGATCGGGTCGCGTCGGCCCAGTGCCCCCTCCCCGAAACCGTCGGCGCGAGAGAGTACCCCGAGCGTCGTCAGCGGCGTGAACCCGAGCTGATGCAGGAAATCGACCTCGTCGGCGCGCGGTGCGGAATCGAAAAGGAAGATCGCCGCGTCTGCATCCACCGACGCCGTGCGGGTCTGCTCGTATCCGTCGATCAGCGCACGCCGGGTCGTGGCGGCATTGTCGACCGTCAGCGTCGCGAGCCCCGGCGTGTCGATCAACGTGATGTCCGACAACGACTGGGACGGGAGAAACCGCTGCACATAGGCGATTTCGGTGGGCGGAAAAGCGGGTTCGACCGTCCCCCCGAAACTCAACGGCTGCGGGACGACACTGCCGTCGAGTTTGACCACCTCGGCTCGCGACGGAGCGCCGTTGCTGTAGACGGTGACGACGTTGGTCGCCTCGAGAGCCGCGGTCTCGGCCAGCGGGGCACCGATCAGTGCATTGACCAGTGTCGACTTACCGGCTTTGAGGCGACCGACGACGACGATGCGCGGCGGCGAGAAGAGGATCGCGCCGATCCGCGACGCGTGCGACGGTAGATCACCGCCCAAATTCGCCAGAGAGTGCAGTGCCGACTCGATCCGAGCGTGTACCGGATCGACGGCTCGCTGGGGGCTCCCACCCTGAGGCATCAACTCTGCACTCCCGAAGTCTGGGATCCCAGCAGTTTCTCGATCGCCTCGATCCGGTTGTGCACGATCTTCCGGTTCTTCTTCAACCGCTCCAGGGTCTTCTCACGTGTCGCGGCATCGAGCCTGGCAGTTTCCTGCGCTTCCTTCAATTGACTCTGCAGATCCTCGATACGACTCTTCAGGTCGTCGCGGTGGCGCAGCACGATCTCCGGCCGTCCCACCGACAACGCCGACTCGAGCATGCGCGAGGTGCCTGTGCGGGTCGCGGCCAACGTCTCCCGCAACCAGTTCAGGAGGTTGGTCTTTCCTGTCCGCATCGCCTTGTAGCCGAGGTTGACGGCCACCCACACCACCCCGGCCACGGCACCCACACCGATGACCGCGCCGAGCATCGACGTGCCGATCATGCCCATCGTCAGCACGCTCGGGTCGAGCAGACCCTGACGTTTCGAACCGACCTCGGCCGAGCTGACGGTGCCGGTCTGCATCGCGGCCCACACGAGTTCGCGGATCTGAGACCACTGCGGTGAGTTCGGGCCGAACAGTTCCGCGACGATCACTTCGATGCGTTCGAGGAACACCTGCGCTGCCGATTCCATCGCCGCGAGCAGATCGGTCTGCATGTCGGCGGTGAAACTCTGCGCGCTGCGCCGCATCACTTCCAGGGACGACTTGTTGACGCGGGTCGTCCACTGCTGTCGGATCCGGTCGAGTTCCTCGTCGAGGTGGGCGAGCGCGGCCTGGCGGGCGAGCGTCAGATCACGGGCAAGGTACTGCTCCCACTGTTGCGACCGGTTCTTCAAATCCTGCAGGCGGTCGCGTTCGGCGGTGAGATCAGCGGTTGCGGTGGCGTTGTCGTCGATCACCGCGATATCCGAGGCGACCCGTTCCTCGACGCGGCGAAGTCCTTCGAGGAGAGTACGGAGCGTATCGGCATGGGGAAGCTCTGCTCTCGTGTCGAGCAGGGCATTGATCTGCGCGCGCAGTTCGACGATGCCCGACGCTCGTTCGGCCCGGTCCCGTGCGTGACCGGGCGGCATCTGCGCAGCGAGTGCCGCACGCAGGCTCGACACGCCCAGCACCGGTATCTGCCGCTGCAGATGGCGCTCGATCAAGGCGCGGTTCTCGCCCACGATGGGGCGCCAGCGTCGCAGGTTCTTGTCGGTCTTGGTGACTACGACCACCACCGATTCGACGGACGCGGACGCATCGCGCAGGAAGGTCATCTCGGGTTCGGTCAGCGGGGTGGACGCGTCGCACACCATCACCAGCACCGAAGCCTGCCGTGCCGACTGTGTTGCAAGCGCAGTGTGGGAGGCGACGAGCCCACCGGAGCCCGGGGTGTCCACGACGACGGCTCCGCCAAGGACGGGCCGCGCGGTCGCGACCACCGCGCCGGTCGGCAGGTCTTCGATCGTGGGGTCGGAGACGCGCGCACCATTGCTGGTGATCCAGTCCGGCAGTTCGGCGCGAGAGATCGGCACACTTCGATCTGCGTACAGAAGTTCGACGGATCCCGGCGGGTGCCGATCGTCGGGCGGCACGAACCGCACCGCTGCGGACGTGGTGGTCTCGACGGCGGACGGTGACGCATCGAGTTCCTCGACGAGAGCGTTGACCAGCGCGCTCTTACCACGCTGCACCTCCCCCACCACCACCACGGTGCGGCGCTGCACGGGTGCTTTCGATTTGGCCAAGGCGAGCTCGGCCGTGGCATTGCGCCCGTACGCGCGCAGCACCTTCACCGACGCCTCGACCAGTACATCTACGTCGACACCCTCGGAACGAGTCGTCTCTGCAGCGGATTGCGCGGGCTGCGTGGTCTGGGTTCCGGTCACCAGCACCTCCTCTCCTGCACCGGATGCGACAGTATCGGACACCGGAAAACCGGGCATTACCGGACATAGAGGCACGATGCTCACACTGGTGTGACGGGACGTCACGTACAGTGCGCACCATGACGTCCGAGATGCTCGTCACCCCGGACGGCGCCGTCCGCGGAATCCGCAATGGCGACCTCGTCGCCTGGCGGGGTATCCCCTATGCCGCGCCGCCGGTCGGCCCGTTGCGGTTGCGTGCGCCGCAACCCGTCGAGCCGTGGTCGGGTGTCCTCGACGCGACTCGCTTCGGAAACGCCGCGAGCCAGCATCCACGCGGCCTGGTCACCGGCTCGGGCACCCGGGTCGCCGCCGGCGAAGACTGTCTGACGCTCAACGTGCTCGCCCCGTCCGGCCGCGTCCACACGCCCCGGCCGGTGATGGTGTTCATCCACGGTGGTGCCTTCACCATGGGCACCAGCGCGTTGTCCGTGTACAACGGAGAATCCCTCGTGCGCGACGGCGACATCGTGTACGTCTCGCTCAACTATCGTCTCGGCGCGCTCGGCTATCTCGACTTCACCGAGTACTCCGGCGCCTCTCGCCTCTTCGATTCCAATCTCGGTCTCCGCGACCAAGTGGCAGCGCTCGAATGGGTCCAACGCAACATCGCCGCGTTCGGCGGAGACCCGCAGAACGTGACCATCTTCGGTGAGTCCGCGGGCGGCACGTCGATCACCACTTTGCTCGCGACCCCTGCCGCGCACGGACTGTTCGCGCGCGCGATCGCGCAGAGCCCCGCGCCGGGGCTGGTCAACACCGTCGACCGCACTCGCGAGTGGGGTCGGCGCTTCGTCGAATTGCTCGGCGCCGACGCCGCCACCGCAGCGAAGGCGCTGTCGGATGCATCCCCGGCAGAACTGGGTCGTGCCGGCTCACGCCTCGGTGCCTCGGTCCTGCGTGCGACGCCGGGGCTGCACCCGTTCGGTCCGGTCGTCGACGGGAAGTACCTGCCGGTGGCACCACTCGAGGCGTACGAAGCGGGCACCGCGCACCCGGTCCCCTTGATCATCGGAACGAACGACCGCGAGGGTGCGCTCTTCCCGCGGTTCCTCGATGCACTCCCCACCGATCCGCAACGGATCGAGCGGATGTTCGCGGGCACCGACCCCGACGCCCACGAACGCATCACCGCAGCGTATCCCGGGTATCCCTCCGAACGTGCCGCCATCGACCTCGGCGGCGACACCACCTTCTGGTATCCGTCGGTGCAGATCGCCCAAGCACACTCACGCCACGCACCGACGTTCGCCTACCGCTACGACTTCGCTCCCCGCCTGCTTCGATGGACGGGTTTCGACGCCACGCACGCCGTCGAACTGCTGGCCGTGTTCGGACAGGCCGACGAACTGCTGGGCAGGCTGCTCACCTCGGTGGGTGGCCGTCGTGATCTGCGGACGGTCTCCGCCTCGGTACAACGCCAGTGGCTGCAGTTCGCGCGACACGGCGAACCGTTGCCGTCGTGGCCTCGCTACGACGAGACCGACCGCGCGACCGTGGTGTTCGACGTGCCGACCCGCGTGGAGCACGATCCTCGCAGTGAGCGGAGACTCGCATGGGAAGGCTATCGCGGCTATTCCCCTGTGCTGTAGGCACTTCGCTCATCTCGAGCGTGGCTCACATGGACACGGTGAGCAGGAACGCAACGTCTTCGAGCGCTTCGACGCTGTGCCGCTCCGGCGGGATGATCAGCAGATCGCCGGGCGAGCCCTTCCACGAATTGTCTCCTGCGATCAACTGCAACTGACCGGTAAGGATTTGCAGGGTCGCCTCGCCCGGGCTGTCGTGCTCGCGCAGTTCCCGTCCGGCCTGGAGCGCGACGACGGTCTGCCGCAGGCTCTTGGCGTGCCCACCGAACACGGTGTGCGAGCTGCGTCCGCTACTCGAGGTGGCGGCAAGTTTCAGTTGCTGTCGGGCCAGCGCGGTGAGCGAGAGCTTGTCCATGGTTCGCAGTATGGCGTACCGGAAGATCCGCCACTCAACTTCGGATGTACCGGATCCATCGGAATCGGGTTCCGGAGGTGGACGTCGTCCACTCGCCGGTGTCGGCAGTAATCCACTCCGGTCCGACCGGCGGGGCAAGGGCATCGCCGTCGACCTCGAGATCGACCTCGGTGACGAGCAGCTGTGTGGCGTGATCCATCGCCTGCGCGTAGATCTGACCGCCGCCCATCACGACGATCTCGCCGTCACCGGCCCTCGCCAGTGCCTCGTCGACACTCGACGCGGTGAGGGCACCGTCGGCCGACCACTCGGGGTTGCGCGTGACCACCACATTGCGGCGGCCGGGCAATGGCCGGAATCGTTCCGGCAGCGAATCCCAGGTGAGCCGGCCCATCACGACGGGCTTGCCCATCGTCGCCTTCCTGAAGAACGCCATGTCCTCCGGGACGTGCCACGGGATAGCGCCGTCGCGGCCGATCACACCGCCGGGAGTCTGTGCCCAGATCAGCGTGACATGGTCGCTCACACCGCCACCGGTGCCTTGATCGCGGGGTGGTGCCGGTAGTCGACGATCTCGACGTCTTCGAAGCGGTAGTCGAAGATCGAATCGCGCGGTGCCAGCCTCAGCGTCGGGTACCCGTACGCCTCGCGGGTGAGTTGTTCGGTGACCTGCTCGATGTGGTTGTCGTAGATGTGGCAGTCGCCGCCGGTCCAGATGAACTCGCCGACGTCGAGTCCGGTCTGCTGCGCCACCATGTGGGTGAGCAGTGCGTAGCTGGCGATGTTGAACGGCACGCCGAGGAACATGTCGGCGCTGCGCTGGTACAGCTGACAGCTGAGCTTGCCGTCGGCGACGTAGAACTGGAAGAACGCGTGGCACGGCATCAGCGCCATGTCGTCGAGATCCGCGACGTTCCACGCCGACACGATCATGCGACGCGAATCGGGGTTGTTCCGGATCGTGTCGATCACACCGGAGATCTGGTCGATGTGCCTGCCGTCGGGTGCCGGCCACGACCGCCACTGGACGCCGTAGACAGGTCCGAGCTCTCCCTCGTCGGTCGCCCATTCATCCCAGATGGTGACCCCGTGCTCCTGCAGCCACTTCACGTTCGAGTCGCCGCGCAGGAACCACAGCAACTCGTAGACGATCGACTTGAGGTGGACCTTCTTCGTGGTGATCAGCGGAAAGCCCTGCGCGAGGTCGAAGCGCATCTGATGCCCGAACACGCTGCGTGTGCCGGTGCCGGTGCGGTCGGACTTCGGGGTCCCGGTGTCCAGGACGAGGCGCAGCAGATCTTCATAGGGAGTCGGGACAGTCACGGTTGGCAGTCTAGGCGGCTGCGCCACCCGTGCGCGTTTCTGGTCGTCAGAGCTACCAAGACCGCGCACGGGTCGTAGCCTGAGAGGCATGCCGGAGCTCCCCGAAGTGGAAGCACTCGCCGTGTTCTTACGTGAACACGCTGTCGGGTCCGTGGTGGGTCGCATCGACGTCGCGGCCCTGAGCGTGCTGCAGACCGCCGATCCCCCGATCACAACGCTGCAAGGCCGCGACATCACCGGGGCCCGTCGCTTCGGCAAGTTCCTCGTCGTCGACTGCGGTGATCTGTCGCTGATCACGCACCTGTCGCGGGCCGGATGGCTGCGATGGCTCGACGAGCCGTCACAGACACCGCCGAAGCTCGGCAAGGGGCCGCTGGCGTTGCGCGTGCACCTGTTCCGCCCCGACGCCTCCACCCCCGCGTTCGATCTCACCGAGGCAGGCACCAAGAAACGTCTGGCAGTGTGGGTCGTCCGCGACCCCGCCCAGGTCCGGGGTATCGCACGGCTCGGACCGGACGCCCTCGACGTGACCGCCGACGAGTTCGGTGCGCTGCTGGAGGGCAGTAGCGCGCGCCTGAAGACGCTTCTCGTCGACCAGTCGGTGCTCGCCGGGATCGGCAATGCCTACTCCGACGAGATCCTGCATGTCGCCCGGTTGTCTCCGTTCGCCACCGCGTCGCGTCTCACAGGTGAGCAGGTCGCCACTCTCTACGGCGCGATGCGCTCGGTCCTCGTCGACGCCGTCGACCGATCGGTGGGTCAGGACGCCGCCCGGCTCAAAGGGGAGAAACGCTCAGGACTGCGAGTGCATGCCCGGGCAGGGCTGCCGTGCCCGGTGTGCGGCGATACCGTCCGCGAGGTGTCGTATTCCGAACGATCCTTCCAGTACTGCCCCACCTGCCAGACCGGCGGGAAGATCCTTGCTGATCGCAGGATGTCCCGCCTGCTGAAGTAGGGTGTGCCGAGTGGATCTCTCGTCCCGCTCCGGCGCGGCGGTCCGGACGCTCGCACCCGGATACTTCGCTCTCGTCATGTCGAGCGGCATCATCTCGATCGGTGCCCATCTCCGAGGATTCGACGTCGCGTCGGTGATCCTGCTGATCGTCACAGCCGTGTCGTACGCGGTTCTGCTCGTGCTCTCGCTCTGGCGATCGATCAAGTTCCGGCACGACCTGTACGACGACATGGCCGATTCGTCGCGGGCGTTCGGCTTCTTCACCTTCATCGCAGGGAGCAACGTCCTCGGGGTACGTCTGATGATGGAGGGCTGGCATTCCACTGCGGCGCTGCTACTGCTATTCGCGGCGCTGACCTGGCTGGTACTCGGATATGTGATCCCGTGGACCGCAGTCCTCGGCACGACGAAGCGTCCCGTCCTCGCGAAGGCCAACGGCACCTGGTTCATCTGGGTGGTGGCCAGTGAATCCGTCGCCATCGCTGCTGCGGCACTGCAGCCCGTCTACCAGGAACTGGACCGGTTGCTGGCCGCGGTCGCGGTGTTCACGTGGGCCGTTGGCCTGTTCCTGTATGCCGCGGCCGGGATCTTCGTCGGTGCGCGGATGCTGCAATATCCGCTGCGACCCACAGACCTGACTGCTCCGTACTGGGTCGCGATGGGAGCATGCTCGATCACTGTCGTGGCCGGAGCACAGATCGTCGAGATGTCCGACGCGCCGATGGTCGATGCCACCCGCGGCTTGATCGCGGGCCTCGCGGTCGTGATCTGGGCTTTCGCCACCTGGTTGTTCCCGCCACTGATTGCAGCGGGCTGGTGGCGGCACCGTGTCCACAAGGTCCCACTGACGTATGACTCGTCGCTGTGGTCGATCGTGTTCCCCCTCGGCATGTATGCCGTCGCGGGGATCTACCTCGGCCGTGCCGACGAATTGCCGCTCGTCGGCGCCGTCGGTGCGGCCGAACTGTGGGTCGCGATGGCGGCGTGGTTGCTCGTGTTCACGGCCATGCTGCGCCACCTGTGGACCACTCTCGTGCGCCCGCGCGGCACACCCGCACCTGCTCCTTCCGACCGGAATGCGCCATGAGCCCGGTTACGGTGGTCTGGTGAGCGTCGAACTCCTTGACACCGGAACCGTGCACGGCCGGCTGCATATCCCCGACGGGAAGCCGCGTGGCGCGATAGCGCTCACCCACGGCGCAGGCGGCAACAGCGACGCGAAGATCCTGCAGGTGATGTGTGAGCGCTTCGCCGAACACGGCATCGTCTCGCTCCGCTACGACCTGCCGTTCCGGCGTCGCAAACCGAAGGGACCGCCCCAACCGGCCCGCGCCGCGGAGGATCGGTCGGGAGTGGCCGAGGCTATCGCCGCGCTGCGCGAACGGCACACCGGACCGATCATGGTCGGCGGTGTTTCCTATGGCGGCCGACAGACATCCATGCTCCTATCCGAGCGACCCGGGATCGCCGACGCCCTGGTCCTCCTGTCGTACCCGTTGCATCCGCCGGGTAAGCCCGAAAAAGCCCGGACCGAGCATCTGCCCGCCGTCGCGGTGCCGACGGTGTTCGTGCACGGCGCCCGCGACCCGTTCGGCACCCTCGACGAGATCACGGCCGCCGCAGCGTTGGTGACCGGACCCACGGCCCTTCTCGAGGTGCCTGCGGCCGGTCACGATCTGAGCCGAGCGAAGACCGATCTCTCCGCCGAGACGGTCACCGCGGTACTCGAACTGCTGGGAGACTCCCTGTGAACGACATGCCCGATTCGGTCACCGAAGCGCCGATCGACACCCTCCTGACCGAGCTGCGTGACCGTCTCGACGACGCCGCCACGGCACCCGAGACTCTGCGCAGCTTGCTCGAGGCGGTGCTCGTGGTCGGGTCGGGACTCGAACTCGACTCCGTGTTGCAACGCATCGTCCAATCCGCGGTGTCACTTCTCGATGCCCGGTACGGGGCGCTCGGTGTGCGCGCCGCCGACGGAGGACTGTCGGAGTTCGTCTACGAAGGCATCAGCACTGCTCAACGCAGCAAGATGGGGCACCTGCCGGAAGGGCGCGGCATCCTCGGGCTGCTGATCAACGATCCGCGGCCGGTGCGACTGGCCGACCTGTCGAAGCATCCGGCGTCGATCGGGTTTCCCCCCAACCATCCGCCGATGAAGTCCTTCCTGGGGACTCCGATCATGATCCGCGGCAAAGTGTTCGGCAGCATCTATCTGACCGAGAAGCTGGGCAACCCGGAGTTCACCGAGGAAGATGCGGTGATCCTGAAGGTACTGGCAACGTCCGCGGGGATGGCCGTCGACAATGCGCGCCTGTTCGAAGGATCACTGACTCGCGAGCGGTGGCTCGCGGCGATGGCCTCGATCAACGCGCGTCTTCTCGTGGGTGGCTCGGTCGACGAAACACTCGGCCTCCTCACGGGCCAGGTCCGCGAACTTGCCCGCTGCGCTGGAGTTTTCGTCGTCCTCGTCGACGGTTCCCACGGCACGCTCCACGCTGCATCACCGACCGCACCGGCAGCCGACACCGTGCGGATCGACCTGACCGACACGCCGGTGCTGCATGCGCTCAAGACCCGGCAGGCTGTTCTCACCGACTCCTTGGCGGGGCTGCCGTCGGCCGGGCACGGCAACGAAGGCACCGCGATCGTGCTGCCGCTGTCGGCGACCTCCACCATCACCGGCGTGCTCATCGTCACCCGGGAGACCGGATCCGATCCTTGGGACGACGAGGAGATCGCCCGGCTCGAGTCGATGTCGAATCTTGCCGCCGTGGCACTCGAATTCGCCGAACAACAACGCAAGAAACGCTTGCTCGATGTCCTTGCCGATCGCGACCGCATCGCACAGGACCTGCACGACAACGTGATTCAGCGTCTCTTCGCAACGGGAATGAGCCTGCAGAGCGTCATGGTCCCCGGCGCAGACCCCGGCCGGGTCACCGACGTCATTCATCACGCCGTCGAGCAACTCGACCGGACGGTGCGCGAGATCCGCACGACCATCTTCGATCTGCACACCACGGGGGCCGCGGTGGGCACCAGCCTCCGACGGAGGCTGCTCGACGTCGTGGGCGATCTCAGCATTCACTCGACGGTCGCGCCGAACGTCCAATTCATCGGTCCGATCGACACTTTGGTTCCCGACCGCATCCACCCCCATGCCGAAGCCGTTCTCCGCGAAGGCCTCAGCAATGCGCTGCGCCACTCGCAGTCGGAGAACATCACGGTGTCGGTGACCGCCGACAACGACTTCCGTATCGAGATCGTCGACGACGGCACCGGACTCCCCGATGCACCGCGGCGAAGCGGGCTGGCAAACCTCGAACGCCGGGCCGCGCAATGCGGTGGCATGTGCATCATCGGCCCCGGCGACGTCGGAGGGACCAGGGTGCTGTGGCGGGCTCCGCTCTGAATAGTCCTGTACCCGAGCAGGATCAGGATTGGCCCTGCTGCTTGCCTTTACGCAGCTCGGTCGCGAGGACCGCGGCCTGCGTGCGGCGCTGCATCCCGAGCTTCGCCAGCAACCGCGACACGTAGTTCTTCACCGTCTTCTCGGCGAGGAACAGCCGCTCGGCGATCTCACGGTTCGTCATTCCCTCGCCGATCAGCTCGAACACGGCCTTCTCCTGATCGGACAGTTCCGCGAGGGGGTCGGCGTTCCGCGACGCGCGGATCCGATTCATCAGCGCGGCGGTGGCGCGACTGTCGAGCAGAGAGCCACCCTCCCCCACCGTGCGGACCGCCGACACGAGGTCGGTGCCGAGAATCTGCTTGAGCACGAATCCGGACGCACCGGCCATGATCGCGTCGAACAGCGCCTCGTCGTCGGAGTACGAGGTGAGCATCAATGCGCGCAGTTCGGGCATCCGGGTACGCAACTCCCTGCACAGTTCGACACCGTTGCCGTCGGGAAGCCGAACGTCCAGCACTGCGACGTCGGCGCCGCTCCCCGGGATCCGGGCCAGCGCCTCGCCCACGGACGCGGCCTCACCCACGACGGTGAAATCGGGGACGCTGCTGAGCAGATCCACCAGTCCGCGTCTGACGATCTCGTGGTCGTCGACGAGAAATATGCGGGGCATCGCACGCACCTTTCGTTCAGCTCGATGGTGCCATGGTCGCAGCCTTCCACGACGGCGTTCTTCCCAGGGCCGTTCGACGTCACTTTCGGGACCTTCGCCCCGTGCATCGTCTCGCACTCGTGGGAGACGCTCGTAGTACACCGGGACATGTGTCGGCGCTCGGTGACGACCGGATGAGGAGGGTAGCGATGACCGTCGATTCCGAAACCTGGTCGCCTAGTGATACCGACATCATTGCGCGAGCCGTCATCGAAGCGCCCTCGGTACACGACACCCAACCGTGGGATCTCACGCTTCCCGGCTCCGCCGCGGAGCTGGAGGAACGTCTCGAATTCGCCGAGCCGGGGACGGATCCCCTGCGCCCCGATCGGCTCATCTCGTGCGGCACCGCAGTGGCCCATCTCGAACTCGCGATGCGTGTCCTCGGCAGGCAGGTCCGCACACAGCTGTTCCCCTTCCCCGATCGTCCGTCCGTGGTCGCACGGATCGAGACACTCGGGACTTCTGTTCCAACCAGTTCCGATCTGCGCTTGTACGCTGCAATCTCCCGCCGCAAGAGCCACCGCGAGTCGTTCGCAGATATTCCGGTGCCTGCCGAAACCATCGGCGACGTCGTTGCGGCGGGAGCCGGGGCGCCGAGTGTGGGCATCCGCCTACTGGCGTCCGACGAGGCTCCGGCGCTCGCCGACATGCTCACCTATTCGGCCGAGGCCAAGCGTCGCAATCTCCACTATCAGCGCGAGATGTTCTCGTGGACGTCGCATTGGCAACCGGAAGGCAACGCTGAGGTCGTCGAAGGGTGGGATGCCACGCTGGACGAGCACGGTGCCGCAGGCAAAGCCATGATCACCACCGATGTGCCCGACTCATCGGCCCTGGCCGCCGCGATCGACCGCGAAACCGTACTGCTGTTCAACGCCGACTCCGCCGACCCGATCGATCTCGTGCGGATCGGAATAGCCACCGAACGTGCGTGGCTTGCGGCCGTCGACGCGCGTCTGTCCGCGTCGGTTCTCACCCATCCACTACGAATCGAAGACTCCGCCGAACGTCTCGGCGCACGACTGGGAATGGCCACCCCGCCGCAGCTGATCATGCGGATCGGCTACTGACTGCGAGGAAGGATCGTCGAAGGTGACACAAGAACTCACCGCCATCGAGCTCGAGGAACCGTCGAGTTCCGAGCTGTTCCAAACTGTTCTGGACATGGCGCAGGCAGCGAAGTCCGGCAACACATCCGGGTGGTTGGCGGCGCGCTACAGCGGTCTCGCTCTCGAAGACCTCGCCTACACGTGCACGGAAATGCTGGGAATTCTCATCGAGAACAACGCGATCCGTGAGGGTGTTCACCCGGCCGACATGTGGCGTCGCCTGCGAGCGGCCGGCGTCGACGAGTTCGGCTGAACCACGTCCACTTCGCACTCGGAACTCATGTCGCTCACCGGCCGAGTGTCGAAGCCCGGTCACCTTTCAGGCTTCGCCAGGGCCGACCACCCGCATCCCCTCCAGCGGCACCTCCTGAACGATGAACTCGTCGTCGACGTCCGTCACGATAGCCACATAGAACACCGGCCGGCCATCGATATGCACATAGCAGCCGATCTTGAAACCCACGAGACGTGGAATCCGCTGGAGCGTAGGAACGCCACCTGTGATCTCGCCGTCGGGATGCAGCCGGGCAGCTTCGGCCAGAACAGCTCGCTGCACGACATCTCGGTCGATCAGATCGTCGTCGTCGGTCAGCGTCGAGAACGAGACCGGTTCAGTGCATACGAACGGCACCTCGAACCTCATCGGTTGCCGCACACCTTCCTGAGGTGCCGGAGGCACGTAGGCTGCGTAAGTGATGCGGTACGCCGCGATCGGTCGATGGGAAACGCGGTCGAGGACGAAGGTCCAATAGCCGTTGTGCGTCGGCACAGTACCGCGCAGCGCCGGCCCCTCAGCCGAAGTCGCGTCCAAGAACTCGTCGTACCCGAGAAGATCTGCGTGCGTTCCGTGTTCGGTGTCGCGGGTGTGAGCATGCGCCTCCGCCAGGTCGACCTCGAACAACGACACCGGATAGCAGTACTTCCGCCCGGCGATCTGGGCATGGAACTCCCGGAGCGCGTCGGTATCGAGATCGTCTGCGATCCACTGCGCGATCTCGCGGGTGGTCACTTCCTCGACGGGACGCACGGGTTCCGGGAAACCCCGAAATACCCCGTCCTCGTCGGCGCTGTCTGCGAAAGACTCGAAGTCCATGTTCGAGATCGACAGGTTGTTCTCCACACCCCACATCTCCGAGGGAATGACACGGAATGTCCGTCCGCGAGGCCGGTGCGGTTCGTCCGGCCCCGTGTAGGCGGCGACGATGGGCATCTCCGGGTTGCTCACCGTCTCGGCGTCGACGAGAAACGCGTAGTACATCAGGGATTCGCCGATTGCTTCGAGAAGCCCGTCGACAGTCAGCCCGTCGTACTCCGGATTGTCGATGCAGGTGAGGTAAGCAGCGAAATCGGTTCCGTCTCCCTGCGGTACCGGAGCCATGGCCGCGACGGCAATGCTTCGCCAGGCGGCGTCGTCGGTGAAGTCGGTGCGGATGAGCAGTGACTCGCCTTCGAGATGGTCGGTGAGGACTCGTCCTGTTCCGAGGGTGGCGAGCACCTCCGCTTCGCGGCGATCGTGCTCCTCTGCGGCGAGTTCGGCGGTGATCTCGGAGGGGTCGCGATCCGGCGGGTCGACCGGAACGACGGAGTCCACGATCCGAGCGCAATCGTCGCGGTCGATGTCCTGGTGGCTGCGGATCTCGTACGTCCAGTCGCCGATGGACCGCCGGTAGCGTTCCGGCGTCGAATCGTTCGGCCATTCGGTTTTTGGTTCGCCGATCGCGCTCACCCATCGGCGCAGCGTGAACTGCGGCGCATACCCGCTGATCGACACACTCAGCTCGCCGGTGCGGGCATCGCCGGATTGGGACTGTGCGTTTATCGTCAGCGGCAGCCACGCGGGAAGCGCCTGAGGGATCCCGGCCAGAGCGCGCTGACGTTCCTCCTGCTCCCGCTTCAATCTCGCGAAGTCATCCTCAGCTGGGCGTGACGGCCCTGTCCACGCGAACAATGTAGGATCGAATACGTCGTCGAGACTGGGGTTTTCGAGTTCCATCCAGTCGTCACCACGCTGCCACCGCAGCGCGATACCGAGTTCTGCGTCGAACACGTAGGTGACCGTGTCGTTCGCGTGCTGGTCGAGGGCGCTCACCTCCCAACCGTCGCGGCCACGTACGCGAACTGGTCTGGGCGCGCTCGGCCCGGCGAATCGTTGGTCGTCGAACCCGCGAGTTGCCCGGGGAGCAAACACGTCATAGGCGCGGAGCAGAAGGGCGGGCGAGGAGCCGCTGGTTGCGTAGCCGGTGTTGGGAGACTTGACAGTGTGCACCATCGTGCCGCTCCCGTCGCTGGACCATCTGTCGGTGGCGTTCTCGATGAAGGTGGGCTCACCTGACTCGTTCTCGTAACGCCAGGTGTTCTCGGGCGCGTGCCACACGCGGTTCCACGATCCGTCCGGACGGTGGACAGTTCCGCGAACGGTGCGTCCCATCGTGCCGTAGTTCGAGCCCCGGACCTGTTCCCACGTCGGCGTCATGATCGGAACCTACCCGACGGTCGGCTCCGGTCGAAGCCTGCGGAAGGGTACGCGGGCTTGAACTGAGGTCAGCCGAGCACATGTATCCCCCCCCGACTGGGGTTGCATCGGCAAATTCGAAAGGGGCTCCGGCCATCTCGCGGGTGCACCGCATTTTCGTGCCGGGACGAGTCGGCTCGACGGTGTGCGAGGTAGGCGTGCCAGTCACGTTCGGCGATGCAGAACCACCGCGAGGTGGTCTGAGGATGGTTTCCGAGCGGATCGGCAAGCACAGCGGCTCACTTGCTGTGGACGTGACCGATCGGGTCGACGCTGTCGTTGAGGGCCGCACGGGCGGATGCCCACTTGTCGTCGATGCCGAGCGCGGTGCGGAGGTAGACGGTGCTCATCCGCTGAAGTACGGCCACACGCTCCGGGTTCTCGTCGGTGGTCTCCGCGACTTCGTACCCGGGAATCCCGCCCAGGGCGTGCTCAGCATCGCAGAAGGTGATGAGATCGGTGGCGCCGGGACTGTGGGTGTAGGCGTCGGTGAACCAGTCGGGGCCGCGGCTCGACATGTGGGACTGGTCGCGGTCGCCTGCCACGACGAGCGTCGGCGTGGTGAGCTCCCCGAACGACGGATACATGAATGGAAAGTTGGCTTGCGCGAAGGGATGCAGCTCCTCGCCGCCGACACCGGTCGCGGACAGCAGGAGGCCCGCCGCGACCCGACTGTCGGACATGTCCTCCCCGACCTGCCCGTCCTTGCCCAGGATCCGGGCGCCCAGAAGCGCCTGCGCGGTCTGCGCGCCCCAGGAGTGACCGGCGACGGCGATGCGGGTGCGGTCGACCCGTCCGCCCAGTCCAGGGATAGCGGCTTCGACGACGTCGAGTTGGTCGAGGATGCGTCCGAGGTCTGCGATCCGCTCGGTCCAGATGCTCGGGAAGCGGGGGTCGTCGAATCCGATCCCGTAGCGCCGGGAGTCCAGGTGGGTGGGCTGGACCACGACGAAGCCCCGGGAGGCCCAGAACGCGGCCAGAGGCGCATAGCCGTCGTGGTGCCACCCGTTGCCGTGTGAGAACAGCACGATCGGCAGGTCGGAGCCGGTGGCAGACGCGGAGATCCGCACGTCGAGCGGCAGTGCGCGACCACGGGCCGACAGTTCGACGGGGGCAACGGACACGACGGGAGTGCCGTCGCCGACGAGATCGTCGAGGGTGGACACAAGTGGAGTAGTCAGGACGGAAGAGGTCACAACGGGATCCTTTCGAGGGTCGGCTCCCTGCCATGAAATGGAAAACGGAGCGCTGTTCCGAATAATACGGAGCGATGTTCCGGATAGCAACACGTGACAGCATGAAAGAGTGTGTTCTGTGATCGATGAGAGTGGACGCCGCACGAAGCGCGCCGACGCGCGGCGGAACGAACAGGCGCTTCTCGACGCGGCTGCGGCGGTGTTCGTCACGTCCGGGGTAGACGCACCGGTTCGTGAGATCGCAGCGAGAGCCGGGGTCGGAATGGGAACGATCTACCGGCACTTCCCGACTCGCCCGGAACTCGTAGTGGCGGTGTACCGCCATCAGGTCGAGGCTTGCGCCGACGCCGGCCCAAGACTGCTCGAGGAGAGCCCGACCCCAGAAGCCGCCCTACGCGCGTGGGTAGCACTGTTCGTGGAATTCCTGGTCACCAAGCACGGCCTCGCCGGCGCACTGCAAGGAGACAGCGCCGGATCCGATGCGCTGCACGCCTACTTCATCGATCGCCTCGTACCGGTCTGCGCCTCACTCCTCGAGGCCACGTTCGAACATCGCGGCGCCGGACACGTCGCGCCGGTCGACGCATACAACCTGATGAGGGGCATCGGAAACCTCTGCATCGGAGTAGCCGGCGACCCCGACTACGACGCCGACCGCCTCGTTCAGCTCCTCGTCTCTGGTGTACTCAACAGCTCCGATCAATAGACATATGCCGTGACCAGGCAAGACTCCCTAGCGAACCGAACAATCGTTCGAGTTGACCCCGACCACACCACGTGAGATCATCGCTCCACCGGCCTGAATACAGGTCGACCCCGGCAGGTGCGCTAACACCGAACCGGGGTCTGGGCACACGACAGAAAGAGCTGTCATGCACCGTACGGTGGATTCTATCCACACGCCCTTCAGAGGCGTAAATCAGCAACGAGCCGCGAGCGCATTCTTCCGCGCCGGCCGACACATCACCCGCCCGCCAGGTTCTCCACTGACGTCCTGATCTTCGAGCCCCTCGATCCCTGCCGATTCGGCAGCGCGCATCGAGGGGCTCGAGGTGTTCGCCTGCTTCCGCGTGCGCAAGGGCCGTTTCGGTAACCACGGCACGTCGAGAGGCATCGTCGCTCGCCTCCCACAGTACCGACGTCAGCGCATCGACGCTGCGTGCCGGGGTGCCATTCCCCGGCACGAAACCGACTGGGCGCCAGTATCCTTCGTCTCCGCAGCTGGCGGTGGAGCACCCGATCGCGCGGGTCGACACAACCGACCGGGTCCAGTACAAGCCACACGTCACCTCCGACGTGGGGCCAGAAGTGCTGGCCGAGACGGTCTATCGGGGCATGGCGACCGGGCAGCGTTGGGGAAGGGGCCGAAGGCAAGCTCAGGGACCCGTAGGGTCTCCGCACGGTCAGGCGCAGCCGCCCGCAGGGCGCCCGTCAGATCTCTACTCCCCGCCCACCTCGGACCTCGCCACCAGCACCGGGCAATCGGCGGTCTGGATCAGGGCATTGCTGGTGGACCCCAGCAACAGACCCTTGAATCCTCCCCGCCCGCGCGACCCCACCACGAGAAGCTGTGCGCTCTCGGCATATTCACTGAGCACCCGCACAGGCCGGTCGCGCGCGACCACCCGCTCGACAACGACGTCGGGGTACCGTTCCTGATACCCGGCCAGGCCTTCGGCGAGCACGACTTCCTCGCCCGTCTGGATACGGGCCCAATGCGGATCCTCGGGCACCGCGCCCAGCGACGGCTGCACACTGACATCGCTCCACACGTTGACCGCGACGAGGGTCGCGCGCCGTGCGGCAGCCTCCTCGAACGCACACTCGACGGCGGCCCGGCACGACTCCGACCCGTCCACACCGACCACAACCGGGCCCTCCAACGGGGGCGCCCCATCGAGAGTGCGGCCGCGCACGATCACCACGGGAGCAAGGGAGTGGGCGGCCACGGACGTCGACACCGAGCCCGCGAGCAGACCTTTGACCTCGCCGAGTCCACGTGATCCGACGACGAGCCGATCGGCGTGTGACGATAGTTCGACCAGTGTGGGCGCGACCTTGCCTTCGATCTGCTCGGTGCTGATTTCCACCGAGCCGTTGTTGTCGTCGACGACCTTCCGCGCGAGCACCCCCGCATTGGCGAGGCGGTCGCGGGCAGTGGTCTTCATCTCCTCGTGGAAACTTTGCGCAAGGTAGGGCTCCGAGTAGTAAAAAGCCGGAACGTGGACGACTGTGACAATGCGCAGTGGCACCGATCGGGCACTTGCCGCGCGGGCAGCCCAGATCACCGCGCCCGAGGCCGCGTCGGACCCGTCGACCGCAACTACGATCGGCTTGATCTCGCTCATATCCGGAACCTTTCTCCGTGATGGTGACGCCGACCCGGAGAACGGGTCAGCTGCAGATACTCCGCATCTGTTCGATCAGACGGACCCGCCCTGCGGTGTCGCCGGCGAGCGGAGTGACGTTCAGTGTCGTCGCGCCGGCTGTTTCGAACGCTGCGACACGCTCACGCACATAACCTTCGGGACCGATCAGCGAGACGGCGCGCACGAGATCCTCGGGCACGGCCGCCGCCGCCTGCTCCTTCTTGCCGTCGAGGTAGAGCTTCTGAATGAGCGCGGCTTCCTTCTCGAAACCGTAGCGGACGGCGAGATCGTTGTAGAAGTTCTTGCCCTTCGCTCCCATACCGCCGATGTAGAGGGCGAGCATCGGCCGCACCCAGTCGATCATGTGATCGACGTCGTCGCCGATCGCGAGCGCGACCTGGACGTACGTCTGCAGTTCACCCAGCGCGGGGTCGCGCTTGGCTTTGCCCGCAGCCAGCGCGTCGCCCCACACCTCGGCAACCTTCTCCGGGTAGTAGAAGATGGGCTCCCACCCCTCGGCAATCTCGGCGGTCAGCTCGACGTTCTTCGGGCCGATCGATGCAATGACAACCGGGATTCGTTCGCGCACAGGCTTATTGATGATCTTGAGTGGTTTCCCGAGTCCGGTGCCCTTGTCTTCGGGAAGCGGGAGCTGGTAGTACTTGCCCTGGTACTCGACTTTCTCGCGCCGCCATACCTTCCGGCAGATCTCGACGATCTCGCGGGTACGGCCGAGCGGCGCGTGATACGGCACACCGTGGAAACCTTCGATGACCTGCGGACCCGATGCCCCGATTCCCATCACGAAGCGGCCGTCGGACACGTAGTCGAGGCCGGCGGCGGTCATCGCGGTCAGCGTGGGCGTACGGGTGTAGAGCTGGAAGATGCCGGATGCGAGCTCGACCCGCGACGTCTTCGCGGCGATGTAACCGATCTGGCTCACTGCGTCGAATGAATAGGCTTCCGGGACGAACACGATGTCGAGGCCGGCCCGCTCGAGGTCGGCGACCTCGGCGACGGTCTCGGCGAATCCGCCGCTGTAGTTCAAACCCATTCCGATTCGCATGCGCACACCTCAACTCTGCGGCGTGCGGGGCACGCCTGTGGACCGTGCCCCGAACACTACCGCCGTCAGTCTTCGTCCGGACGGACGACCATGACCGGGCAGTGGGCCTCACGCAGGAGCGAATTGCTCGTGGAACCGAGAACGAGCCCCTTGAATCCACCGCGGCCTCGGCTGCCGACCACGACGAGTTGCGCATGCTCGCTCCACGCCTGCAGATGGGTGCGCGGTCCGTCGATGTAGATCTTGCGGACGACGGTGACGTCGGGATAACGCTCGCCGTAGCCTGCCAGGCGCTCACCGAGGAGCACACGCTCGACGTCCTCTAGCGCCTCCGGCTCGAATTCGAGTGGCATGGTCTCGAGGGTTCCGACCTTCAGATCGCTCCAGATGTGCACCGCAACCAGGTCGACGTCCCGGAACGAGGCCTCCTCGAACGCGGCGACGAGCGCATTCTCGCTCAACGGACTGCCGTCGATTCCGACCACGACGGGACGATAGTCGGGTTCGGGTGGCGCGTCCTCACCACGCACGACAACGACAGGACATGCGGCGTGGCCGACGACCGCAACGGGCGTCGAACCGAGGAACATTTCGCCGAGGCGCCCGCTGCCGGATTGCCCGAGCACGAGCATCCGGGTCTCCCGCGACAATCGGACCAGCCATTTCGCGGTGCCCGTGAGGGCCACCGCGGCGGTGACCTCGAGACCGGGAGAGCTCTCCTTCGCGATCTTCTTGGCTTCGCCGAGGACGGCCTTGGCGTCCTCCTCCGCCCACTCGAAGACCCGTGAGGTCTGAACGAAGGGGGTTGCTGCCCAGCCGGTGGTGGCGAAATCGACCGCATGAACGAGGTGCAGAGACAGTCCTCGTTGCGCCGCGGTGGCTGCGGCCCAGCGGACCGCCCGAGTGGACGCGGGTGATCCGTCCACACCGACAGTCACATTGTTGTGGTCCCGAGGTGTTTCACCGTGAGGTTTCACAAGATCGAGACTAGCCCCTAAGGATGTGGTGTGGAATGGACTTTCGTCCCTGCAACCGGAGAAGTAAGTGAGACAACGAGATTCCCTACGCGATCTACGTCACACTAAATTGTCATCCGGGATGCAAATTAACTAGCGTGAGGCCATGCAACTCACCCAGTTCACCGATCTCGGACTGAGAGTTGTCATGCACCTGGCCGCGTCCTCCGCGGACAGCGTGCCGAGAACGAAACTCGTTGCCGAACAACTACATCTGTCGTACGCACATACGACGAAAGTGGTCGCCAGACTGAATGAGCTCGGCGTCGTCACCACCCGCCGCGGACGTGGCGGAGGGCTGGCCATCACCGAGCTCGGTCGCACCGCCAGTATCGGATGGCTGGCGCGGCAACTCGAAGGAGACGAGGAAGTGGTCGACTGCGAGGGAGCGAACCCGTGCCCCCTCCGTCACGGCTGCAAACTCAGGAAGGCGCTGCGCGACGCGCAGGAAGCCTTCTACGCCACGCTCGACGACGTCACCGTCGCCGACCTGGCGACATCGAAGATCGAACCGGTCCTGTTGACCCTCACTCAGCCCACCCCTGACAGGAAATGGAGTTCACCATGACTCTCTCGCCCGAATCCAAGGAAGTCATCGCCGCTACGTTGCCGGCCGTCGGTGCCGCCATCGGCGATATCACGCCCCTCTTCTACAAGAAGATGTTCGCGGCGCACCCCGAACTCGAGCGCAACCTGTTCAACCGGGGCAACCAGAAACAGGGTGAGCAGCAGAAGGCACTCGCCGGATCGATCGCAGCGTTCGCCACCCTCCAGCTCGATCCCGATCCCGCACGCGTCGAGTCCATCCTTTCCCGTATCGCGCACAAGCACGCCTCTCTCGGCATCAAGCCCGACGAGTACTGGATCGTGCACAAGCATCTGTTCGAAGCGATCGTCGAAGTCCTCGGCGCCGCAGTCACTCCCGAGGTAGCGCAGGCGTGGGACGAGCTGTACTGGCTGATGGCGAACACCCTCATCGCACTCGAGGCCGACCTCTACAAGGCCGCGGGCGTCGAGGTCGGGCAGGTGTGGCGCACCGTACGTGTCGCCGAGCGCGTCTACCAGTCCGCCGACACCGTCTCGTTCGTTCTGACATCCCTCGACGGCGCTCCCCTGCCCGCGTTCCGTCCCGGACAGTATCTTTCGGTCGGCGTCGAGCTGCCCGACGGCGCCCGCCAGATCCGGCAGTACAGCCTGTCCAACGCCCCGTCCCGGGGCGACTGGCGGATCACTGTCAAGCGCGTGGCCGCATCCACCGCACCCGACGGCACCGCCATCCCGGCCGGTGAGGTCTCGAACTTCCTGTTCGAGAACTGCTTCGAAGGCGACGAACTCCAGGTGACCACGCCGTTCGGCGACCTCGTGCTCACCGATGAGGACACCCCCCTGTTCCTCGCCTCCGCGGGCATCGGCTGCACCCCCATGATCGGCATGCTCTCGCACCTCGCAGAGGTCGGCGACCAGCGCCCGATCTCGGTACTCCACGCCGACCGCTCCGCAGCCAACCACGCACACCGGCACGAACTCTCGACCCTCGTCGAGAAGATCCCGTCGGCCGATGTCTACCGCTGGTACGAGGACCTCGGTGCGCGTCAACCGCTCGAGACGATCCGTGTGGGACGGGCCGACATCACGGATCTCCCCCTCGACCCGAAGACCCACGCCTACCTTTGTGGACCGCTCCCGTTCATGCTGTCGCTGCGCGAGGCCCTCATCGAACGCAACGTGCCTGCCGAGAACATCCACTATGAGGTGTTCGGCCCCGACAGCTGGGCACCCGCGGGAGCCTGAGGACAGCTGATCGATCAACGGGCAGTGCTCCGGCTTGTCGGCCGGGGCACTGCCCGTTTTGACCGCTACGCTCGATCCATGGACACCGCCTCGCCCGAGGCTGCTCGGGCACTACCCCGACGGTCGAGCGTGCTCGCGCTACTCGCACTGCTCGTCGTCGGGCTCGCGGCGGTGCTGCTACCCCCCTCCCCGACGCCGCGCGCCACCGACGCGCCCGCCGACGTGTTCAGCGCCGGACGCGCCGCCGCCCACATCGAGGCGATCTCCGCCGAGCCCAGGGTCCTCGGCTCGCCCGCACACACCGCTGCCCGCGAGTACCTCGTCGGGGAACTCGAGGCGCTCGGCTGGCGCACCTCCGTCAAGAGCGGCGTGGGCTGGTACTCACCCACCGACGGAGCAACGCAGCGCGGCGCCCGAGTGCACAACATCGTCGCGCTCTTCCCAGGAACGGACCCCACCGGGACGGTGGTGCTCGCCGCCCACTACGACACCGTGCGTGGTTCACCCGGCGCCGCCGACGACGGTATCGGTATCGGCACCGTCCTCGAATCCGCGCGCGCGATCACGGCCGGTCCCGCACCGCGCAACGACGTCATCGTCCTGCTCACCGACGGCGAGGAAGACGGCCTCCTCGGCTCTCAGATGTTCACGCAGACGCGCTCACCGTCCCTCGGCCCCACCGTCGTCCTCAACCACGAGGCACGCGGCAACGCAGGCATACCCGTCACCTTCCGCATCACGGACCCCAACGGCGCCCTCATCGAGACGCTTGCCCATGCACCCGGCGCCAACGCCGATTCGTTCACCCAATTCGGGTTCGAACTGCTTCCCAACGACACGGATTTCAAGCATTTCGCCGCTGCCGGGTTCCACGCGTACGACACCGCGATCGCGAGGGGATCGGCGTACTACCACAGCCCCCTCGACACCCCGGACCGGCTGAGCCACGAGTCGCTGCAACAGATGGGCGATACCGCCCTCACCGTCGCGCGCGAACTCGTCGAGTCCGACCTCACCGCGCTCGACTCCAGGGGCCAGGAGGTCGTCACCGCAGCGCCCTGGGGATTGATCCACTATCCGCGCTGGGTGGAGATCGCGCTGACGGGACTCCTCGTCGTCGCGGTCGGATGGCTGGTCGCTGCGCGGATTCGACGCGGTGAAGCCACGTACTGGAATGTCGCCGCCGCCACCGGGGTCTCGGCAGTCACGGTGGGGATCGCGGCATTCGCCGCATGGCTTCCGTGGTTCGTCGCGATGCGCCTCGCTCCCGGCATGGCCTCCCCTGTCTCGAGCGAGCCCTTCCGTCCGGGTGTCTACCAGCTTGCCGCCGTCTTCGCGGCGGCGGGCGTGCTCGTCACGACCTACCTGTGGGCCCGAACGCGCCTTCCGGCCGCATCCTTCGTTGTGGGGGCGTTCGTCCTGATCGCCTTCACCTCGGTGATCGCATTGCCGTACGTCGGTGTCGCATCGGTGCTGGTTCTGCCCGCACTGCCCGCTCTCGCAGGAATGCGGATCGCTCGCTTCCTCACTGATCGTCCACCGCTTCCGACCCTTTCGGTGGCGGTCGGGGCCGTCCCCGCCGCACTGCTCCTCGTCCCTGCCGTGGTGATGTCGTTCGATGCGGGACTCATGTTCGGAGCTCCGCTCGCAGGCATATTCGTCGCGGTGCTGTTCTCCCTGACCCTCGTGCTCTGGGAAGCGGTGCTCCCGTCGTCCGCGACCCGGGTCGGGCGCGTCTCCGTGACGCAGATGGCCGGAACCGCAGCCATCGCGTCGGTACTCGTGTGTGCACTCGTCGCGGGCTATCTCAACCGCGACGGCGCGACCGATCCGCGACAGGAACACCTGTGGTACGCACTCGACAGCGACCGAGACTCCGCAATCTGGGCGTCCCCGGACTCCCCGCGCTCGGAATGGAGCCGGGAACTGCTCGTCGACCCGGCGAGCCCCCTGCCCGCGGAATTCCCCTGGCGAGACGAGCCGATGGCGCACGGTCCGGCGCCCGTAGCACCTCTTCAGGCACCCGAGATGGAGGTGCTCGACGACACTGCTGCAGGCGGCGCCCGTGAGCTTCGGCTTCGCCTGTCGTCTCCCAGGGGCGCGAACGCCATCGGACTGTGGGTCGACAGCACAACGGCCACTGTCCACGGCGCAACCGTCGACGGGCACCGAGCGGAACCGGCCGACGACTTCGGATTCCGATTCTGGGCAGCGGGTCCGGAAGGAGTCGAGGTGACCCTCACCCTGAGTGTCCTCGAAGATCGAGTGGGACTGCGCCTGATCGATCTGTCGGACGACTTGAGCGTCGTACCCGGCTACGAACCACCGACGGATCGAACGGTGATGGCGCCGACGGTCATCGTCAGCCGGTCGTTGCGGATCTGATCGACTCGCAACGCAACGAGACGAAGATCGACACACCGATGATCGATACACCACGGCCGGACGCGGTACGGTCCGCGCCTACGCACCCCACTCGTGTACGGGTCTGCCGTCGGTCATCGCCGCGACGTAATCGCGGAGCATCCCCGACAATGCGGTGCGACGACCTTCGCCCGCCGCTTCACGTCGCGCGACATGCTCGCGTTGCCATGCCGCTCCGGTTTGCCGATTCAGACACCGGCCCTCGATGATCCCGAGGTAGCGGTCGCGCGCACGGGCCGAGAGCCCGAATGATTCCAGCCCTCGATCCGCCAGGGGCAGCAACCGGCGCAGGACGAGCTCGTCGGCACCGACCCAGCCCAGTTTCGGCCAGTACAGCCGGGATTCGAGTCCGAACTTGGCACCGATGATCAGGTTTTCTTCGGCCGCGTCGAATGTCATCCGCCGCCACAACGGGTCGTCGTCCTCGACGAGCGCTCGCAGCAATCCGTAGTAGAACGCCGCGTTCGCCATGGTGTCGAGGACGGTCGGCCCGGCAGGCAGGACACGGTTCTCGATCCGCAGGTGGGCCTGACCGTCACTGATGTCGTAGACGGGCCGGTTCCATCGATAGATGGTGCCGTTGTGCATCTGAAGCTCACGCAGTTGAGGAATCAGGCCCGCATCGAGTTCCGCGGCGGGGTCGGAGTCGGTGATCTCAGGTAGCAGCGCAGTGAAGTAGCGGGAGTTCTCCTCGAACAGGTCGATCGGGGACTCGATCCAGCGTTCCCCGAACCACACTCGTGGACGCACGCCCTGGTTCTTCAACTCGAGCGGCCGGGTATCCGTGGCCTGGGCGAACAAGGGAATCCGGCTCTCGTGCCACAGCGCCTTACCCGCCAGGAACGGCGAATTCGCTGCGAGCGCCACCTGCACCCCCGCCAGACACTGCGCCGCGTTCCAATGTGGCGCGAAATCCTCGGGTGCCACCCTCAGATGCAGTTGCAGCGAAGTGCAGGCCGCTTCGGGTACCACCGAGTTGGTGTCGGCGCGTAAGCGTTCCACCTCACCCGTACCGGGGAGCGGCACACCGTCGAGGTCGAGTTCGATGTCCTCGCCTCGTGCTGCGAAGATCTGCTCGTTGAGTGCCTCGTAGCGGGGATTGGCGGTGATCCGGTCTCGGCCGAGATGGTCGAGTTCGAGGGTCGGCAACATCCCGATCATCACGAGCTGGGCATCGAACTGGTGCATCCGCTCGTCCGCGCGCCGAAGCGAGTGACGAAGGGATTGTTCGATTTCGATCGTGGCGTCGCCGGACAGCGGACCCGGTTCGACATTCATCTCGACGTTGAACTGGCCGAGTTCGGTCTGGAAGACCGCATGGTCGTCGATCGCCTGGAGAACTTCCAGGTTGGACATTGCCGGAGCCATGTCGTCCTGGACGAGATTGAACTCGATCTCCATGCCGAGCTGCGGTTCCGGCGAAGAATGCGCATCGGCGAACGCACCGTCGCGGAGCATACGTTCGAGCGCGCTCATGCACTCGCGGACCTTGTGCCGGAACTGTCGGCGGTCTGCGCCGGTGAACGAACGAGCAGAAATCTCTGTGCCCACGTGTTCTCCCCGGTCTGTGCCGACAGATCGCTCTGCAGGCGTCTACGCAGATCTGATACTTCTGCCACCTGCGTAGCAGGCGGTGAAGATGAAACTACCGCACGGCCACCCGAAACACCGGAGCATGTGTGCGTCCGTGAACACGAACACACCCGGCCGCGAGGCCGGGTGTGTTTCGAAGTGTTGCCGGTAGCGGCGGTCAGACTGCGCGGTAGCCGCTCCAGTCGGCGACAACGCCGCGGTCACTGAGCCAGGTGTTGGGGTTGGTCTTGTTGCCTGCCTCGTCCCACACCTCGAAGTGCAGATGCGGTCCGGTGGACCAGCCACGGTTGCCGACGGTGGCGATCTGCTGACCCGCGGAGACGCGCTGACCCGCGGAGACCTGATAGGTGTCGACGTGACCGTAGACAGCGGTGGTGCCGTCGTCGTTGAGAACGCGAACCCACTGGCCGTAGCCGGAGGCGGCGCCTGCGTCGAGGACCGTGCCGTCGGCGGCAGACTGAATCGGAGTGCCGATAGGGGCAGCGATGTCGATTCCGCCGTGGTGCGAGCCCCAGCGCGCACCCCAGTCGGACGTGAGCGTGCCCGACACCGGCTGCACCGTGTTCGGCTTGATCGGGTTGAGGTTGTCGAGCCAGTTGCCGCCACCGGTGAATTGGTCCACCAGACCCTGGACCTCGACGGGCAGCTGCGGGGCGCCTTGCTCGGCGGGAGTGGTGATGCCGGGGATCGCGGGAAGCTCGATGCCCTCGGGCAGCTCGAACGGAAGCTGCGGGGCGGGAGCCGCCTGGACCGGGCCGTGATCGTGGCCGGGGTGGGCGGCAGCGGTGCCTGCGGTGAACTGCGCGCCGATGGCCATGAACGCGCCGGTGGCGCACGCCACGGTGGCCGCCTTGGCCGGAGCCGACGGGCCCGTCGGCTCGATGCGATGACGCCCACGCTGGGTCGATCCGACCGTCAGGTCGATCTCGAATGCCGATGCATCTTCGCGTGTCCGCTGGTGCCGTGCCACAGTCGCTGTCCCGTTCGTAGTCCCGATTTCGGCCGGCGCGTAACACCCCGGTCGTTCCTGGCGATTCAAGGTAACAAAACGATATACGTCCGGTCCAGCGTTACCTCTTTGCAATCCCACAGAGCGGGAACCGAACCAACCGGTCGGTAACAAACAGCGAATTTCCGGCTCTCTTCGCACAGCGCGGGAGCGACCGCTACACTCACAGCGCGCCGCGATTCGGTCCACCGAACCGGCGCGCGCCTTCGTAGCTCAGGGGATAGAGCAACCCTCTCCTAAAGGGTAGGTCGCAGGTTCGAATCCTGCCGAGGGCACACACTCTCGACGCATCTACCCGGGGCTACAAGCCGACCTTCTCCAGCGCGGCCTCGTAGACATCCATCGCTTCTTCCACCGACTTCCCCTCGGCAAGCGCGGCGGCATACACCGCGCGCAGTTCGTCGCCCTGCTCCTCGAACTTCGCCGTCCATCGTTCGGCGTCCTCACGCCAGTAGCCGACGATGTCGTACTGCTCACGCGACCATCCGAGCGAACGTAGATGCTTCTTGGCCGCGCGGATATCGGCGGCCTCCCCCGAGAACCAGCAGTATCCGTCGGCGGGCAGGTCCAGTTCGGAGAGCGCCGCGGACAACCGCGTGCGCGACACACCGTTGCCGCTGCCGACGAGTTCGACGATGTCGGTGTTCTGCCGCGCGGGCAGGTACTCGAGTTCGCTGCGGTCGAGTACTTCGGCGAGGACGGTCACGTGCACCGAAGGATCGGTCTGCTCCAGAACCCTGGCCATTGCAGGCAGCGCAGCAAGGTCTCCGGCAAGGACGTGACGCGTCGCCGATGGCGGAGGTTCGTGCCATGAACGCGGACCGGCCATCAGCACACGCCAGCCGGGCTCCGCTGCTCGCAGCCACTCGATCGCGGGACCGTGCTCGTGCTCCGCGAAGTCGACCACCATCTCCCGGGACTCCGCGTCGTATGAGCGCACGGTGTAGTTGCGGTGCCCGGCGCTTCGCTCCTCGTCGACGATCTCCCAGCCGCCCAGAGCATTCGGATTCTCGCTGGGGCGCGCGTGCAGTTCCTCACCGTCGCGTGAGAGATAGAACGCCACCGACTCGTCGGCCGCAGCAAGCGGAAGGTAACCGTTGCCGGTCCCCTCCCCGATCCGGAGGCGTGCACGCAGCAGGTGTGCTGCAACCTGCTCACGCGCGACCAGCGTGGCAACAAAATTCTCCCACTTCATTAGGCCAGGCTAACCGATGGCAGATCGGGGCCTGTGACTGCCGTAACACTGCCGGACTCGAAACCGTCCCTCGATGATCGACGGATCGATAGAATCACGGCAGTCGATCGGTCGCGGGACGCGCCACGAACGAAATGCACGCCGTGGTCGGCACCCGGACACGACATTCACCCACCCGAGGAGCCCGCAGCATGTCTGCAGTGCGATTCACCCGTCGAGCACTCACATTCGCAGCCCCCGTCGCAGCCGCTGTTCTCTTCACGGGGGTCGCCGCAGCCGCCCCGACACAACCGTTGGGTACTGCGATCACCATCGGCTGCCTCAACCAAGGCAGTCTCGCATCGCTCACATCAGTGGCAGCCCATCCGGGACCCGACGCGGAACACGGAATCGCCGCAGGTCACGTGCAGTTCTCCACCACGCAGGCACTGTGGCCGATTCCTGCCGCAGGCCAGGTGACCGTCGCGTGGCTCAACCGAGACAACGGACGCACCGGCATCGTCGACCTCACGGGGGACTACCCGAACCTGTCCGCGACGGTGGACACCGGGCCGGGCGAGGTCCTGACCACCGTGTTCGGATCGGTGAGCCTCGCCAGCGGGCCGCTGTGCAATTCGACTCCGGCCACCGGCGGGGTCACCGTCGGCTGAGACCTTTCCACGGAACGATCATCGGCACACGTCTCCGGTAGGAGCGATATCGCTCACCGAACGACGCGATCAGGTCGCGCTCCTCGAATCTGATCGCAACGAGGATGTATGCGGTGGTGACCGTGGCGAAGAGGAGATGCCCGACGGACATGGTCGGCGCAATCCAGAAGGCAACCAGGAAACCGAGATAGAGCGGGTGCCGCACCGAACGGTAGAGCAGCGGTACCCGGAAGGTGCTCGCAGCAGGCACTTTTCCGCGCAGGTGCCGGACCACCTGTCTCAGTCCGAACAGGTCGAAATGGTCGATGGCGAACGTCGACACGAGCACAAGACCGAACCCGGCGAGCGAGAGCGCGTAGAGCAGGATCCGTAGCGTGCTGCTCTCGACGTCCCAGATCAGATGCGGGAGCGGACGCCACTGCCACATCACGAGTGCCAGCGCGGCCGAGGCGAGCAGGACGTAGGTGGATCGTTCCGCGGGTTCCGGCACGATCCTGGTCCACCGTTTCTTGAACCAGGGCCTTGCCATCACCGAATGCTGCACCGCAAACAGCGAGAGCAGCGCCAGGTCGATCGCGACCGCGATACCGGCCGGGGCACGGGGTCCCTCGTCGATGTGCCGGGGCACCACCCATCGTTCGACCCATCCGATCGCGTACAGGAACACCGCGAGAAATATGAGATACGCGCAGACCCCGTATGCGGTGACGAGCAGCCGGGAAGCCGGAGTGCGGGTGCGAGGACCCGAGTTGGTTGTCGTTGTCATGCGCCCAGTGTCGGGATGATGGCCGGCGCTCAGAAGGTCCCCTGAGGTGGCGAATCCTCCACCCTTGCACGCTCCGTCATCTCGGGGCGTACATGATCACGGCGACGCCTGCGAGACACACCAGCGCCCCCGTGATGTCCCAGCGATCAGGACGGAAGCCGTCCATCACGACACCCCACAGCAGGGAGCCCGCGACGAAGACCCCGCCGTATGCAGCGAGGATGCGGCCGAAATTGGCATCCGGTTGCAGCGTCGCGACGAACCCGTACGCCCCGAGGGCGATCACACCCAGACCCACCCAGATCCAACCGCGGTGCTCGCGCACGCCCTGCCAGACCAGCCACGCCCCACCGATTTCGAACAAGGCGGCAACCGCGAACAGGACGAGGGATTTCAGGACGGTCATGCTCGAACAGGTTACGGATCGGATCGGCCTGACTCGGCGGCACCGTCGTCACAGCTCGTCGATGGATACCACACCGTCTTGGAGTGCACGCACGAGCAGGGACGTCTTGGTGGTCGCGGGACGCCCCACACGCAGGTACTTGTCGCGGATGCGGGCGATGTGAGTACTCACGGTGGCTGCGGTCACGAACAGGCGGGCGGCTGCCTCGGACTTGGAATCACACAGAAGCCACTCCCGAAGTATCTCGGTTTCACGAGCCGAAAGCTGCGGCGAGGAGTAGATACGGGAGGGCTCGAGCACACTCGTCATGTCGGGATTCCTTCGTCGATCGATCTGACTACCGGCGGCTCCCCGACAAAGCCCCCGAGTCCGGTATGAGAAGAACATACGATTTTACACCGACAACCACCAACCGAATGGCCTCATTCGCCCTCATCGGCACCGGCGCATTTCATTCCCGGCGCACGTCGTGCGGGTCCAGATCACTCCGCAGCCCACGCCAGCTCGGGTGACGAAGTCGGCCACCTTCGGTCCACGCCGCGAACCGCACCTCCCCCACCAGATCGGGTTCCACCCACACTGCGTCACGCCGATCGACAGCGGGTAGCTCGTCCGCGAACGGGCTCGTGTCCCGCCGTCTCACCCGCAGCGACGAGGTCAACTCCGCGAGAGTCCGGTCGTCGAACCCCGTACCGACCCTCCCCGCATAGACGAGCCCGCTGTCGCCGGGAAGGCCGAGAAGCAACGAGCCGAACGCCCCCGCGCGGTTCCCCTGCCCCGACCGGTAACCGCCGATCACCACCGATTGCGTGAGCCAATTCTTCGCCTTCACCCACGCCGTACTCCGCTTTCCCGGGAGATACACCGAGTCGCGGCGCTTCGCGACAACACCTTCCCATCCGCGCTCGAGGCTCGTGGCAAGCGCAGCGGCGCCGTCCCCGGTCAACTGGCCCGGCACGGTCAATCTCTCCGCCGCCGCGGCGAGCGCATCGAGCACACGGCGTCGATCGTCGTAGGTCTTGCTCACCAGCGTGACCCCGTCGAGATACAGGAGGTCGAACACCCGGTACTCCGCGCTCGCCCCACGCTGCAACTGCTCGAAGCTCGTGATGCCCGACGCGTCCACGGCGACGATCTCTCCATCGAGAACGGCATCGTGACCGTCGAGCACGTGCGCGAGCTCTCCGAGCGCGGGGAATTCTCCGGTCACATCCCGTCCCGAGCGGGCACGCACCCGGACGGTTCCGTTGCGTACCTCGACGACAGCGCGGTATCCGTCCCACTTACCTTCGAACGCCCACGTCGCACCCTCGAGATCCTCCACATCACCCGCGGTTGCGAGCATCGGACGTAGGTCGGCCGGAAACTCCTCCGATCGCCCAGAACCCGACTGCTGCTTCATCCGGTGGGCCAGCCATTGGTCCTTCTCCGTACGGATGAACGCATATCGGCCCTCGACCTTTTCTCCGTGCAACCGCACGATCACCTCGTCGTCGCGCCACTTCTCGGTGTCGTAGGTGCCGGTGTCCCACACCGTCATCGTCCCGGCGCCGTACTCACCGGACGGTATGGTGCCGTGGAAATCGAGGTACTCGAGTGGATGATCCTCCGTCCGGACAGCGAGATGGTTGCGGCCGGTATCCTCCGGCAGGTTCTTCGGTACCGCCCATGACGCGAGCACACCGTCTCGTTCCAGCCGCAGGTCGTAATGCAGACGGCGGGCATGGTGTTCCTGGATGACGAACCGGTCGTCGTCGCCCGTGGCGGTGATTGCGGACGGGACCGGCTCGGGAGTGCGTGCGGCGTTGCGTTTACGCCGGTAGTCGGCGAGCGCGTCGTCCGCCGTGTTGTTGTCGGTGCCGAGTCGAGGATCGCCGGAGGCCGGATCCAGGCCCTCGAGAAGATCACCGTGTTCGACGATCCGCTCGAGTACTTCGTCGAATGTGAGCTGCCGCAGATCCGGGTCGTCGAGTTCGTCCCAGCTCCGCGGCGCAGCCACCCACGGTTGGTCGCGGCCGCGCAGCGAGTACGGCGCGACCGTCGTCTTGGCCGCATTGTTCTGGCTCCAGTCCACGAAGACCTTGCCGCCGCGCACTGCCTTCGCCATGGTCGCCGTGACGAGATCCGGGTGCAGCGTCGCGAGATTTGTCGCGACCTGCCTGGCGACGGTCGACGCACCGCCTGACGCGAGTTGCCGGTCCAGCGGGACATAAAGATGCAGGCCCTTACTGCCACTCGTGACGGGATAGGTCTGCCACCCGAGTTCGGCAACCATGTCGCGCACGTGCCGTGCGACCTGTGCGCACTGCGCGAGCCCGGCTCCGGGGCCGGGGTCGAGGTCGAACACGAGCCGGGTCGCGGGGCCGGGTGAGGATCCGGCGAACCGCCACTGCGGGACGTGCAATTCGAGTGCGGCCTGCTGCCCGAGCCACGCCATGCCTGCCACCGAGTCGAACACCGGATAGGTGACCGACCGTTGCTTGTGGTGCACCGTGCGACGGTCGAGCCACGACGGCGCGTGCGGCGCAAGGTTCTTCTCGAAGAACGCCGGTTCGTCGACGCCGTTGGGCCAGCGCTTACGGGTGCCGGGACGCTCCACGACGTGCGGCAGCATGACTTCGGCGACGGCGACGTAGTAGTCGATCACCTCGCCCTTGGTGGTGCCGGTGCGCGGATAGAGCACCTTGTCGAGGTTCGTCAGCGTGATGCGACGGTCCCCGATCGTGCGGGTCGGCATCACCTCATTGTGCCAACCTCACTTCGAGCCCATACGGCTTCGAACGAACGATTCAGCCGTACAACTCCGCGAACTTGCGCAGGGAGGCGTCGAGATCGCCTTGCAGTGCACGTGCCACACCCGACCCGATCGGGCCGAACAGCGGGGCTCCCCCGAGCTCGATCTTCATCGTCAACCGCGATCCCGACCCCGTGCCGGCCACCGCGAGGCGCATCTTGAACTTGGTGCCGCCCTTGCCCGCCCCGCGCAGCACCACGTGATGCGGAACGTCGAGTTCGTCGACCTTCCACTCCACCCGGTTGCGCATCCCCTTGACCGAAACCACGGATTGCAGCGCCACCCCGGCTTCGAGCGTGTCGGGGAGCTCCCCGCGCCAGCCGTCGTGGATGCTCAGCCAGTCGCCGAATGCTTCCAGGTCGGAGGCCTTCTCCCACGCAGACTGTGGGTCGAGCGGAAGGTCGGTCGCGACTTCGAGTTTCGCCATGACTGCAGCGTAGACGAGACGGGAGCCCTCACCGGGAATGGCCGAATGTCACCCTCGGTCAGTTGAACTGACCGAGGGTGACATTCGGCTCACGGACGCAGGTGCTAAGTCAGTGCGACACGGCCTTCTCGACGCCGACACCGGTGAGCGAGCGGACCTCCATCTCTGCCTGCTTGAACGGATCCTCCGGCTTGTTGCGGCCGAGGTAGGTGCCGACGACACCGAGAGCGAACGCGAGCGGGATGGACACGATGCCCGGGTTGGACAGCGGGAAGAACGAGAAGTCGACATCCGGGAACATCGCCGAGGGGCTGCCCGAGACCGCCGGGGAGAACACGATCAGCAGCAGGCAGCTGATGAGGCCGCCGTAGATGCTGAACAGCGCACCGGTGGTGTTGAACTTCTTCCAGAACAACGAGTACAGCAGCGTCGGCAGGTTCGCCGAGGCAGCGACAGCGAAGGCGAGTGCCACGAGGAAGGCGATGTTCTGCCCCATGGCGAGGATGCCCAGCACGATCGAGACCAGGCCGATCACGACGACGGTGATGCGCGAGACCCGCACCTGCTCGTCCTCGGTGGCCTTGCCGTGCTTGAGCACGCTCGCGTAGATGTCGTGTGCGAACGATGCGGATGCCGTGATCGCCAGGCCTGCGACGACCGCGAGGATCGTGGCGAATGCGACCGCGGAGATCACCGCGAGGAAGATCGTGCCGCCCAGTTCGTACGCGAGCAGCGGAGCCGCAGCGTTCTCCTTGCCCGGAGCGTTCAGGATGACGTCGGGGCCGACCATCTTCGCGGCTCCGTAGCCGAGTACCAGCGTGAACAGGTAGAAGGCTCCGATCAGCGCGATCGCCCACGTGACCGAACGGCGCGCTTCCTTGGCGGTCGGGACGGTGTAGAAGCGCATCAGCACGTGCGGCAGACCCGCAGTACCGAGCACCAGCGCAATGCCGAGGGAGATGAAGTCGATCCGGGTCATGCCGCTGATGCCGTACTTCGCACCCGGCGCGAGGATGTCGCGGCCGGCGACCGCTTCGTCCGCAGAGTTCGATGCCATGGCCTGAGCGTCGGCGAGCAGCTGCGAGAAGTTGCCGCGCACCGCGAGCAACACGAGCACGAACATGACGCCCGCACCCGCGACCAGCAGCACCGCCTTGACCATCTGGACGTACGTGGTGCCCTTCATGCCGCCGACGAGCACGTACACGATCATGAGCACACCGACGACAGCGACGACGATCGCCTGGCCGGCCTTGTCCTGGATGTCGAGGAGCAGGGCGACGAGTCCACCGGCACCGGCCATCTGGGCGAGCAGGTAGAACAGTGACACCGCGAGCGTCGACAGTGCCGCAGCCATCCGCACCGGCCGCTGCTTGAGCCGGAAACTCAGAACGTCGGCCATCGTGAATCGCCCGGTGTTGCGGAGCAATTCGGCGACGAGCAGCAGCGCGACGAGCCACGCGACGAGGAAGCCGATGGAGTACAGGAAGCCGTCGTACCCGTAGACGGCGATGGCCCCTGCGATACCGAGGAACGACGCGGCCGACAGATAGTCGCCTGCGATGGCGAAACCGTTCTGGGGACCGGAGAACTGACCACCACCGGTGTAGAAGTCCGAGGCCTTCTTCGTGGTGCGGCTGGCCTTGATGACCAGGCCCATCGTGACGACGACGAACGCCACGAAGATGGCGATGTTGAGCAGCGGGTTACCGACATCGGTGTGGCCCTGCGCAAGTACGTTCACTGCTGCGGTCCTTCCAGCTCTTCACGGATCGCTGCCGAGCGCGGATCGAGTTCACGTCCGGCGAACTTCACGTACACGGCGGTGATGACGAACGTGGTGACGAACTGCCCGAGTCCGAGGATCAGGCCCAGATTGATGTTGCCGATCACCTTCGTCGCCATGAAATCCGCCGCGTAGGTGGCGAGCAGAACGTACAGGGCGTACCAGGCCAGGAAGAACACCGTCACCGGGAAGACGAACCGGCGCAACCGGGTACGCAACTCCTGAAATTCCGGACTCGCCTGCATGTCGACGAAGTCCTGCGGCGTTGGTACCCGCCGCTCCGGTACGTCGCTCTCGCTCAGTGGTGCTGTGGTCACTGCCGACTCCTTGGTCGTCCGTGTGAGGTGTAGTGCACACAAACGGTAATGAGACGACCATCACACATGAAGGGGTGTGGGCCCATCGCACGCCGAACTGTCGTCGCGTGCGCCGAACGGTCGTCTCATTGCGACGAACGGCGCTCTCCGAACGCACCGAGTTCTCGGTCGCGGCCCATCCCGAGCCGTTCCGGAACGTGCATTCGGGAGAACGTGCGACCGACGTCGGCAGGCACCTTCTTCTTCGTCGCGAGGCTCACCCCGATCATGACCAGGAACGCCAGCGGCACGCTCACCGCGCCCGGGTAAGCGGACAGCACTGCCGGCCAGCCCCCGGCGACCGCCGGGTCGAATCGCACGAGAACCGTGAGCAGAGCCGCCCCGCCTGCCACGACACCCCCGACGACCATGCCCACAGCGGCACCGATCGCGGTCAGCCCACGCCACCAGATTCCCAATATCAGCAGCGGACACAGTGTCGACGCCGCGATGGCGAACACCTGCCCCACCGACCTGGACAGATCCAGCGACACCACCGACACCGCAAGGAGCAGGGGAACGATCCCGGCCAGGACCGCTGCTATCCGGAAGTCCCGAACCCGTCCACGCAGCACGTCGGTCGACAGCACTCCCGCGACACTCACGAGCAGACCGGACGACGTCGACAGGAATGCCGCAATCGCCCCCGACGCGACGAGCGCGGCGAGCAGTTGACCCACCCAACCCGAGAGCACTGAGTTGGGCAGGAGCAACACAGCGGCATCCGAGCGGCCGGTGATGAGCAGTTGGGGCACGTACAGACGCGCGAACACTCCGAGAATCGTCGGGAACAGATAGAACAATCCGAGCAGGCCGATCACAGCGAACGACGTCATGCGCGCGGCCCGGCCATCCGTGTTGGTATAGAACCGCACGAGGACGTGGGGCAGTCCCATCGTTCCGAGGAACGTGGCGATCATGAGCGAATACACCTGGAACAGGTGGTGTTCACCGCCTGCACCGATGCCCGCGCCCGGCGACGCCCACGCGTCGTTGTCGGAGGGCGCCCCCGCTACCACCGGCACCGGCGAACCCGCCTCGAGCACCAATTCGGTGCCCGCGCCGAGTTCATGTTCGCCGGGGGCCAGAACGATGCGCCCTGCGACGGGCCGCGAATCCACCTCGCCGGTGGCCGTCACCGAAATCGGCTCGGCGACCTGCACGACGACATCGACAGTGATGTCGACAGTGGTGGTCTCCGTGACAGTGGGAGGTACCGGCTCGTCGACGCCGCGGTTGTCACCTACGAAGTAGATCGTCAGGACCAGCGCGGGAAGCGCCACCGCGGTGAGTTTGAGCCAGTACTGGAAGGCCTGCACGAACGTGATCGACCGCATGCCGCCGCCCACCACATTGGCGATCACGATGACACCGACGACTGCCGCCCCCACCCAGCTGGGAAGACCGAGCAGGATGTTCAGTGTCAGACCCGCACCCTGGAACTGCGGTACCAGGTAAAGCACGCAGATGATCGCCACGATGATCATCGACAGCGACCGCACCCAGGGTTCGCCGAGCCGGAACTCGGCGAAATCCGGCACGGTGTACGCACCCGATCGGCGGAGCGGCGCCGCGACGAACAACAGCAGACCGAGGTATCCGGCGGTGAACCCCACCGGGTACCACAGGGCATCGGTACCGTACTTGGCGACGAGACCTGCGACCCCGAGGAACGATGCGGCAGAAAGGTATTCACCCGAGATCGCGGCGGCGTTCCAACGGGGTCCGACACTGCGGGACGCGACGAGGAAATCCGAGGTGGTACGGGAGATCCGCACGCCGTAGACCCCGATCGCGACCGTCGCGATCGCGGCGGCGACGATGCCGACCACTGTGAGGACAGGAACCGAGGTGTTCATGGATACGGAGGTCAGTCGTCGGTCAGGTCGGTGAAATCCTGCTCATTGCGTTCGGCCAGAAACACATACAGCCACGCGCAGACCAGGAGCAGGAGATACGACACGAAACCCAGCAGGATCCACGGCACCCGCACCTTCCACAGAGTGAGATCGGCCAGCGCGGGAAACAGAGCGAGTACCACCGGAATCGCGCCGAGCAGACATACCGGGACCACCGCGATCCGCAGCGCGAGCCCGAGTTGCGCGCGCACCAGACCCCGGACCATCGCGTCGCCCACCTCGGTCTGCTGCTGCACCTCGACCCGGGTACGCACCATGCGCGCGCCGCGCCTCTTCGCGAGCACGACGCGTTCGCGGTGCGGCCCGGCCGGGGGACGCGCGGACGGGCCCGTCACCGCGCCGTCCAGGACTGCATCGGCCCTCGGATCAACCGGTCTTTGAGTTCACGAGTGTGACGGCGGCTGACAGGCAACTCGACCGGAGCAGCATTACCGACCGGTTTCATGCATACGACCAGCCCCGTCCCGGCACTGCGGATGCCGGTCACCAGCGGCAACGACACCAGGTACGAGCGGTGGACACGGAGGAAGCCCGCATCCGCCCAGCGGCTCTCCAACGACGAGATCGGGATGCGCACGAGATGTGACCCGGTGTCGGTGTGCAGGCGCGCATAGTCACCGTCCGCCTCCACCCATCGCACCGACGACCGCGACACCAGGGTGGTCACGCCACCGAGTTCGACGGGGATCACCTCGTCGCGCGACTCCGCCTCGGAACCGTCCGGTAGTGCCGGTCGCCACCGCTCGACGATACGACGTACGGCCTCGACGAGACGCTCCTCCCGCAACGGCTTGAGAACGTAGTCCACAGCGCCCAGGTCGAACGCCGATACGGCTCGGTCGTCGTGCGCGGTCACGAACACCACCGACGGTGGAGTCGCGAAGTTCCGTAGGATTCCTGCGAGTTCCAGCCCGTCCAGTCCCGGCATGTTGATGTCGAGGAACACCGCGTCGATGCCACCGTCGCGCAGCAGCCGCAGCGCGGTGGTCGCATCACCCGCGGTGTGGACCCGCCCGATCTCGGGACGGGCGCGCAGGAGGAAGGCCAGCTCGTCGAGCGCGGGCGGTTCGTCGTCGACGGCGAGCACGGTCATGGTGTCGGGAGTCTCGTTCACAGCAGACTCATCGTGCCACGGACGAATCCGATCACGGCCTGATACCCGCCCGGAATTTCGGCACCCGCATGCTCACCTTGGTGCCTGCGCCCGGTGCAGTGTCGACGATCAGGCCGTAGTCGTTGCCGAACGCAGCACGCAACCGGTCGTCGACGTTGGAGAGACCGACGTGCGCCGATTCCTTGACACCGCTTCCCTCGCTGCCATCGGCGGTCGAATCGAGCATCCCCGAGCGCAGCAGTTCCGGCTCCATGCCTACTCCGTCGTCCTCCACACTGATGATGCAGTCGGTCCCCTCATCGGCCGCCACGATCGTGATGGTGCCTGCCCGTGTCGGCTTGCCCGCAATGCCGTGCCGCACCGCGTTCTCCACCAGCGGCTGCAAGGCCAGGAACGGCAGAGCGACGTTGAGCACCTCGGGAGCGACCTGCAGTCTGACCTCCAGTGCGTTGCCGAAGCGGGCCCGTTCCAGCGTCAGATAGCGGTCGATGTTGCGCAGCTCGTCGGCGAGCAACGTGTACTCGCCGGTCGCGCGGAAGGAGTACCGCGTGAAATCCGCGAAATCGAGCAGTAGCTCGCGAGCACGATCGGGATCGGTACGAACGAACGAGGCGACCGTGTTCAGAGCGTTGTAGATGAAATGGGGACTGATCTGCGCCCGCAACGCACGCACCTCGGCGCGATCGAGACGGGCACGGGACGCGTCGAGTTCGGCGAGTTCGAGCTGACTGCACGCGTACCGGGCCACCTCGGTGAGGGCACCGAGCAGCGCAGGCCCCGGATCAGCGGTGGTGACGACACCGAGCACACCCGCGACACCGACATCGTCGACGACCAGCGGCTGGGCGACCACGGCACGTGCGGCGAAATCGTGCGGCCCCCGCTCGAGGGCAGCGTGCCCGACGAGCACACGCCGCTCGCCATCGATCGCGCGGGTCGCGGCGATCCGCACCTGCCCGGACAGCGATTGGAACGGCCCGTCCCATGCGAGCAGCCCGCCCTCGGTATCGAACAGGGCCACGGCCTGCGCCTCCGCGAGCAGCCGCCGCAGATGCGGCGCCGCTTCCTGAGCCGACGTCGCGTCCAGGCCGCTGCGCAAGGGGCGCGCAGCGAGCGACGCGGTGTGCAATGTCGCGTGTACCGCACGCTCGGCGGGTGTCGTGACGACTCTGCGGGTACGTGCCCATACCGCGGCAATCCCCAAGCCGACGACAAACACCGAGACAGCGACGACGAGGAGGACGGTTACGGTCACGAACTCACGCTACGACGTCTGCTCGTCGATCGATCACGACCGCGCCGGTCAATCCTTCCGATCACGCCGGTCGATCCGCTCCTCCGCCGCTGCCTCCTCGATGTCGAGACTTTCGAGTTCCGCACGCAGCGTCTCGTCGTCGAGGGAGCCGTCGTCACGCGCGGCGATCAGCGCGGTGCGTTGCGCGCGCAGCACGGCGCGGCGGAACCGGTCGAACAACGCTCCCGCGTCCTGGCTGCGTTCGATGTCGATCTCGGACTCGGCGCGCTCGGCATCGACGCGAGAGCGAATCGATCGTTCGACGCGCTCGAGGATCCGCCGCACCTTCGCCGCGTCCGCTCCATCGGGCAGTTCTGCTGCGAGGGCATGCAACCTGTCTCTCGCCGCATCGGAACTGATGGATCGTGCAAGTGCCCGCTGTTCATCGGCGCGCAACTGCTCGTACGGGTCGGTGACATCGAGGCGCCGGATCAAGACCGGCATCGTCGAACCCTGGATCAACAGTGTGCCGACAGCGACGACGATCGCGGTGAGATGGATGATCTCACGGCCCGGGAAGGGCTCACCGGAGGCCAGCACGAATGGGATACCGCCTGCGGCGGCGAGGGTCACCACGCCGCGCATCCCCGCCCAGGACACCACGATGTGTTCCCGGAAACTCAGGGCGTCGCGGCCGAGCCTGCCCAACCCGACCGTCCGGGCGGCTCGTCTCCGACCCCAGTTCAGCAGTCCCCAAATCGGGCGGACGAGCATGACCACAACCAATACCGCGAACGCGTAGAGCAGGATCGTGACGACGTCGTATCCGTTGTCGGTCACTTCGTCGAGGACGAACTTCAGCTGCAATCCCATGTAGGCGAACACGAACATCTCGAGCAGGATGTCGAGACTTTCCCAGACGAATCGTTCCTGCAGTCTCGTCGTGACCGACAGGTCGGTCGAGCGGTGCCCCATGTACAGACCCGCTGCGACGACCGCCAGTACTCCGGATGCGTGGATCTCCTCGGCAACGAGATACGCGGTGAACGGAATGACCAGACCCAAGGCGGTTTCCAAAGAGGGGTGGTCCATTCGGGAGCGCACCCAGTGCACGGCCACAGCGAGGACGAGCCCGACCACGACACCACCGACGACCTCGTAGCCGAAGAACACCACAGGAGAATCGACGAGAACCTGGGTCCCCACCACCGCGGAGACTGCGACCGTGAACAGGGTCAGCGCTGTGGCGTCGTTGACCAGGCCTTCCCCGGTGAGGATGGCGATGACTCGCTTCGGGAGACCGAGCTTCCGGCCGACCGCGACTGCGCTGACAGCGTCGGTGGGCGCGACCACGGCACCGAGAACCAGTGCGGCACCGAACGTCAGCTCCGGGACGAGCCATTCCGCAAAGAACGCTACGGCGAATGCCGTGACGAGGACCGTCCCGATACCGAGCCGGAGGATATGCGACAGATTCCGCTTGAAGGTGGGGACGGAGAATCGCACCGAAGCCGAATACAGCAGCGGCGGGAGGACGACACCGAGGAGCACGTGGGGATCGAGCTCCATCCGCGGCAGGCCGGGAATGAACGACGCGAGCGCCCCGATCACGACGAGCACCAGCGGCGCCTGCAGATTCCCGCGATTCGCCAATCCGGTCACGGCGATCGCCGCGACCACGATGAGCAGGATCCAGGTTCCGTTCACGGGTCGATTGTGCGCCGATGGCTGCGCCGCCACGTGACATGACGCGCGGCGTGCTCGCGCGCGTCCGCAGGTGCGGCGCGCGCGAGCAGCACGACTCAGGCGGTGCCGAGCCCCTTCTTCGCCGCGTCCTGGGCGGTGTCGACCTTGTCGGCGAACTTGCCACCGGTCTTCTCGTCGGCCAGATCACCGACCTTGTCGATGGCCTCGTTCACCTTGTCGGGGTGCTCGGCAGCCAGATCTTTGCCCTTGTCGACGAGGCCCTTGACCTGATCCATGAATCCCACAGCGTGTCCCTTTCGTTCGGTATCGAGCGAAGGAATCCTCGCACAACCGACGGGCCTCTCGTCTGTGGACGGACCGGCGTTATGGGGTGCGCGGCCCCGGCTGGGGGTCCGGTCCGGGATCGGACTGAGGGCCCGGCTCGCCTCCGGGGCCTGGTTGCGCGCCGGGCGCAGGGTTACCGGTCGCGCCGAGATGCTTCTTCGCAGCGTCCTGAGCCTTGTCGACGTGTTGCGCATACTTGCCGCCGGTCTTCCCGTCGACCGCATCGCCCGCCTTGTCGATGTACCCCTGGGCCTTGTCGGGATTCTGCGCCGCGTAATCCTTGCCCTTGCCGAGCAGTCCCTTGACCGAATCCATGAAACCCATGCCGCTCTCCTTCCATGAAGTGGAGTCGTCGACACGAATTCCCACCGGAGAGGTCTTGCGAAACATGCATCGACGAGTCCAGGCAACAGTCGTCGGTCAGTGTACTCCCGGGAGCAGGTCGTCCGGGGCCGCAAACAGGCGCCGATGCTCGCCGTGCAGCCGCCCGGAAATCCACCAGATGACCTCGACGAGCACCACACCGATCGCGCCACAGGTCACCGCGATGGTCGAGTAGGCGACGTTCGACGGGTCCAGCGCGAAGAATTCGCGCGTGAACGGCACCGAGAACAGAATCACGTATCCGAGCAGCGACCCGGCGAGCAGGACGATTTTCCACCACTGGTACGGGCGTGCAACCACGGCGAGAACCCACAGCGCGATCATGATCAGCGTGATCAACGCCGATGTCCCGGCTTGGATCTTCTGCTCCTCGGTCTGGTCGGGGCCGCCGTAGACGAGCACATAGCAGACGAACGTGGCCACACCGATCACGACGCCCGACGGAATCGCAAGGCGCATCACCCGCGACACGAAACCCGACCGCGCACGCTCGTTGTTCGGTGCCAGCGACAACAGGAATGCCGGGATACCGATGGTGAACCAGGCCGCGATCGTCACGTGGCGCGGCAGGAACGGATACGGCAGCGGTTCGAAATCGAAGATCTGCGACAGCGCCCCCGATACACCGATGAGGAAAGCGAGCAACACCGAGTACACGGTCTTGGTGAGGAACAGGTTCGAGACGCGTTCGATGTTGCCGATGACGCGGCGACCCTCCCCCACGACGTACGGCAGGGTCGCGAACTTGTTGTCCAGCAGGACTATCTGGGCGACCGAACGGGTCGCAGGACTGCCCGATCCCATCGCGACACCGATGTCCGCGTCCTTGAGTGCCAGGACGTCGTTGACACCGTCGCCGGTCATCGCGACGGTGTGCCCCCGCGACTGCAGAGCACCGACCATCGCGCGTTTCTGATCGGGCCGGACGCGTCCGAATGTCGTTGCCGTTCCCACGGTCTCGGCAAGAGCATCCGGGTCGTCGGGCAAAGTCCGGGCGTCGACGGGATTCTCGCCACCCGGAAGGCCCAGCGACGACGCAACCGCACCCACCGACACGGCGTTGTCGCCGGAGATCACCTTGACGTCGACCTTCTGGCCGGCGAAGTATTCGAGTGTGTCCTGCGCATCGGGCCTGATCCGTTGCTCGAGCACCACCAGTGCCTGCGGTGTCACCGTGCCGGGGGCTTCAGGGTCGTCGACGGGACGGTCGCTGGAGGCGAGCAGCAGCACCCGCAGCCCCTTCGCTCCGATCTGCTCGGCCTGCCGCGCGAAATCCGACGCGGGATCGAGCAACACGTCCGGAGCGCCCAGCAGCCAGTTGCCGTGGCCCCCGTAGGACTGCCCGCTCCACTTCTTCGCCGACGAGAACGGCGCGACCGCAGTCGATTCCCCCCACCCCGCATCATCCGGAAATGCCTCGGCGATCGCGAGCACACTCGCGTTGGGCCGCGGGTCGTCGGCAGCGAGTGCGGCAAGTGCCGCTCGCGCGGTATCGAGATCGGCGCCGTCCGCACCGACGACATCCGCCAGCCTCATCCCGTTCTCGGTGAGCGTGCCCGTCTTGTCGGCGCAGACGACATCGACGCGGGCGAGACCCTCGATCGCGGGGAGTTCCTGGACCAGGCATTGGCGGCGGCCGAGCCGGATCACACCCACAGCGAATGCGATCGACGTCATGAGCACGAGGCCTTCGGGCACCATCGGTACCAGCGCGGCGACCATACCGCTCAATGCGGGCCGGAGCGCCTCGCCGCTAGAGAACAACTGGTTGTAGATGATGAGCAGGCCCGCGGGAATCATCAGGTAGGTGATGAACTTCAGGATCTTGTTGATTCCCGAGTTGAGCTCGGAGTGCACCAGCGTGAACTTGCTGGCCTCGTCCGCGAGCCGCGCGGCATAGGCATCGCGGCCGACCTTCGTCGCGCGGTACGCACCGCTGCCCGATGCCACGAAACTGCCCGACATCACCGTCGACCCGGGTACCTTGTCGATCGCGTCCGCTTCGCCGGTAAGCAACGATTCGTCGAGTTCGAGCGCCGCTGCGTCGACGACGACGCCGTCGACCACGAGCTGGTCGCCCGGCCCGAGCTCGATGATGTCGTCGAGTACCACTTCGCGCGGTGACAGCTCCGCGGAGATGCCGTCTCGCCGGACAACCGGCTTGGCCTGACCGACGATCGCAAGCCTGTCGAGGGTGCGCTTGGCGCGCACCTCCTGGATGATGCCGATCCCGCTGTTCGCGATGATCAGCAACCCGAACATGCCGTCGATGAGCGATCCCGTGAACAACACGATCAGGAAGAGCACACCGAGTATCGCGTTGATGCGCGTGAACACGTTGGCTCGCACGATGTCGTTGACGGACCGTGACGCCCTGTCGGGAACATCGTTGGTCTCACCCCGCGCGACCCGTTCCGCGACCTGCTCGGTCGTCAACCCGGTCACCCGATGGGGAGCTTCGGTCTCGATCGTGTCCGCCGGCCCGACCATCGCGGTGGGCTCGTCTGCTGCCATAGCGAACAGGTTATTCCAGGCAACCACGACCGGTAGCGTTCGCCGCCGATCACGTTCACCCGAGCGTCATCCCAGTGCCACCCACCACGGCTCGTCCGCCCGCGACCGCGACACATCGACGCGCTGTCCCGGCATCGGCACGGCGGTCACGACACCGTCGGCCTGCGCGGCGGGCAAAAGCCGGGAGATCGGCTCCGACCACGCGTGGAACGCGAGGTTGAACGTTCCCCAGTGCACCGGCACGAGAAGGCTGTCGCGGCGCTCGGTTCCGCCGAGGTCGAGATGGGTGCGCACCGCCTCTTCCGGATTCATGTGGACGTCGGGCCACCGGGAGTCGTATGCCCCTACGGGCAGCAGCGTCAGGTCGAACGGCCCGTACTTCTCACCGAGATCGGCGAAGCGGCGGGTGTAACCGCTGTCGCCGCCGAAGAACACCGAATGGGCCGGGCCCGCCAGCACCCACGACGACCACAACGTGATGTTGCGGTGCAGGCCACGACCTGAGAAGTGGCGGGCCTCGGTGCACGTCACCTTCAGCCCGCCGATCTCGGTGTGCTCATCCCAATCGAGTTCGACGATGCGTTCCTCGGGCACCTGCCACCGCCGCAGGTGCGCTCCCACCCCCAGTGGCACGAGGAATCTGGCCCGAGGCTGCAACGCCGCGAGCGTTTCCACCGTGAAACGATCGAGGTGGTCGTAGTGGTCGTGCGAAATGACGACCGCATCGATCGGCGGCAGCACCGACAGTTCGACCGGCGTGCGATGCAATCGCATCGGACCGACCGTTGCCGAAGGTGACACTCGGTCGCTCCACACCGGGTCGGCGAGCACCCGGTATCCGTCGATCTCCACGAGGACACTCGAATGCCCGAACCACGTCACCGCGAGTGGCGCGGCCTCCACCGGCGCCACGTACGGGGCGAGTGGGACCTCGCTCAGCGGTTTTCCGCGGGATCCGCGGGCGAGCAGGTCTTTGACGAACCCACCGCCGGCGTCCGGACCGAGCATCTGCGCGGGATCGGTGTTGTGGAACCGGCCCTCCCGGTACTGCGGCGATCCGGCCGCGTACGGGCGGATGTCGGATACCGACGCACCGATCGAGGTGGGTAGCCCCTGGGCCGCTCGTGCCAGCCACACCAGTCCCGCGCCCGCTGCAGCGGAGGACGCCATTCGCCCGATGTTCATCGGCCGCGGAAGATCGGGTCGCGACGTTCGGCCCGCGCCTGGCGCGCTTCCTGCGCGTCCTCACTGAGCCACGCCGCGGCGGCTGCCGCCTGCTGTTCGGCGGTGGGATCGCGGCGGGTGCCGTCGTCATTGAGGAACAGCTTGTGGGCGTGCATCGACAGCGGCGCAAGTTTCGCGATTTCCTGCGCCCACGTCTGAGCGGTGGCCAGATCACCGATCTTGTTGGCCAGGCCGTACGCGAGCGCGTCCTCGGCCTCGATCGCCTCACAGGCGAGCATCACCGTGCGGGCCCGGCCACCGCCGACGAGCGACGCGAGCCTGCGGACTGTCCACCGGTCCACTGAGATGCCCAGCTTCGCCGCGGGCACCGCGAACCTCGCGCCGGGTGCCACAACGCGGAGATCCGACGCGAGCGCCAGCTGTGTGCCCGCACCGATTGCCGGACCGTTGACGGCGGCGATCACCGGAATCGGCGCTTCCACGATCGTGCGGAGCAGCTCGGCGAGGCTGTCGGTGAATCCCTCCGCGTACACATCGCCGGACAGATCGGCGCCCGCGCAGAACGAACTGCCGCGTCCGGTGATCACGACGACCCGCGCATCGTCCTCCGCGGCTTTCTCCACGGCCTCGCGGATTTCCACGCACAACTGTGTGGTGAGGGCGTTGCGACGCTCTTCACGCTGCAGTTCCACCGTGACGACGTCGCCGTCGCGATTGATTCCGATCATCTCTACCCCATCCTCTCGGTTTCGAGCCTCCGCATTCTCCCACCCCTCGGCGTCACCCGTTCGAGTCGATGACAATCGTCTCTGGACCCGGCGGCGCGGACAGCGAACAATGGGGGCCAGACCGGACCGGTCATACAAGCGTGGGAGCAATCATGAGCACCCGGATTCCCGATTCCGACGTTGTGCGGATGGCCGTGGATCTCGCGTGCCGCGCGCCGTCGGTGCACAACAGTCAGCCGTGGCACTGGCGATACGAAACAGGATCGCTGCACCTCCACGGCGACTCGACACGGATGCTCGGATCGGTCGATCCCTCGGGCAGGCAACTCGTACTCAGTTGCGGCGCGGCGCTGCATCACCTGCAGGTCGCATTCACAGCCCTGAAATGGTCGACCGACGTTCGGCACCTCCCCGAGGGTGCGCACTCCGACCATCTGGCCACCGTGCGGTTCGGGCACGGTGCCCGTCCCGCCTCACACGACTTCGATCTCGTTGCAGCGATCAGGCGACGCTACTCGGATCGACGACCACTCGGAGCACCCGACAACACCACGACACTCGACGTGGTAGCGAGCGCCGGGCCCGGCGACGCCTCTGTGACGGTCCTGTCTCCGGAGGCACGGGCAACCTTGGCCGACGCGACCGCACGCAGCGCCGCTCTCCGCCGTTACGACACCTCGTATCAGCAGGAACTGCACTGGTGGGCAGGTCACACGACGAAGGCCCTCGGCATTCCGCCGGAGGCACTGGTGACCACCGAGCAGCATCGCCGGGTTGATATCGGACGTAGTTTTCCCGCGGGGAACAGAACTTCCCCGGCCGATGCGGCCGGTCAGGTCGACGCTTCGACGGTCCTGCTCGTCAGTACCCCGACGGACGAGCGGCGCGCGTGGCTGGCCGCGGGACGGATGCTTTCGGCACTGCTCCTCGAAGCAACAGCGCACCGTCTGGCCTCGTGCCCCCTGACCCACGTGACCGAGCTTCCGGGTAGTCGCGAGATCATCGCCGGGCTGGCACCCGATGGCGGTTGCCCCCAGGCGCTGATCCGGATCGGGACGGCCGTACCCGAAGGCAGGCCTGCGCCGACGCCGCGGCTCCCGACCGAAGCAGTGTTGTCCATGGCGCACGGTCGACGCTGAACCGAGTTCGCTTCGGACAGAACGGGCATCACGCCTGTTCGACGACCGCCTCGTGGCCCCGGTCCTCCTCCGCCTCGACCGGGCCGGTGAACTGGCTGATATACAACTCGTAGTAGGCGCCGCGGGCCGCGAGCAGTTGCTCGTGGTTGCCCTGCTCGACGATATGACCGTCTTCCATGACCACGATGACGTCGGCATCGCGGATCGTCGAAAGCCTGTGCGCGATGACGAAACTCGTCCGGTCGGTGCGTAGTGTCGCCATCGCCTGCTGGATCAGCAGTTCGGTGCGGGTATCGACGGAGCTGGTTGCCTCGTCGAGGATGAGGACCACCGGCTTCGCGAGGAAGGCCCGTGCGATCGTGATCAGCTGTCGCTCCCCTGCGCTGACACCGCCGCCTTCTTCGTCGAGCATCGTGTCGTACCCGTCGGGCAGGGCCCGCACGAAGTGATCGACGTGGCTCAGCTCAGCGGCTTCGAGAACTTCCTCGCGAGTTGCGGTCGGATCGCCGTAGGCGATGTTCTCGTAGATGGTGCCGCCGAAAAGCCACGAATCCTGCAGGACCATCCCGGTGCGTTCGCGTAGATCGTCGCGGGTCATGCGCTGCGAATCCACTCCGTCGACGCGGATCGTTCCCGAGTCGACGTCGTAGAACCTCATGATGAGGTTGACGAGGGTGGTCTTGCCTGCGCCTGTCGGCCCCACGATCGCGACCATGTGTCCGGGTTCGGCCACCAGCGACAAGTTCTCGATGAGCGGCTTGTCGGGTACGTAGCGGAACGACACGTCGTCGAAGTCGATACGTCCGCTGTTCGTCGACGGGGTCTGTGGGTCGGCGGGGTCGGCACTTTGTTCCTCGGCATCGAGGATGTCGAAGATCCGCTCCGCGGAGGCCACGCCACTCTGCAGGAGGTTGACCATCGAGCCGATCTGGGCGAGCGGCTGGGTGAACTGACGCGAGTACTGGATGAACGCCTGCACCGATCCGAGGCTGAGCGAGCCCGACGCGACCTGAAGCCCACCGACGACTGCGACCGCGACGAAGTTCAGGTTGCCGAGGAACATGATGGTCGGCTGGACCAGACCGGAAATGAACTGGGCGCGCCAGCTCGAGTCGTACAGCTTGTCGTTGCGGGCGTCGAACTCGTCCTCGACCTCCTGTTGCCTGCCGAAAGCCAGCATCAGTTCATGCCCGGTGAACGCCTCTTCGACCTGTGCGTTGAGCTTGCCGGTCGACGACCACTGCGCGGAGAAATGCGGCTTGGAACGCCGGGCGATCAGGACTGTCGCGACGATCGACAACGGGATCGCCACGAGCGCGATCACCGTGAGCAGCGGGGAGATCGACAGCATCATGATGAGGATCGCAACGACGGTGAGCACGGAGTTCAACGCCTGGGAGACCGTCTGCTGCAGGCTCTGCGACAGATTGTCGAGGTCGTTTGTCACCCGGCTGAGCAGATCGCCACGCGGAGTCGTGTCGTAGTAATGCAGCGGCAGACGGTGGACCTTCTCCTCCACGTCGCTTCGCAATCGCCGGATGGTGCCGACGACCACGATGTTGAGCAGATAGGCGCCGACCCACGCGAGCAGCGCCGAGCCCACATACAGAGCGAGAACGGTCAGCAGCACCTGCCCGACGGCGGTGAAGTCGATGCCCACACCGGGGGTGAGATCCATCGAGCCGACCATGTCTGCGAACGTGTCCTGACCCCGTGCGCGAAGGTCGGCGACCGCTTGGTCCTTGGTGGTGCCTGCGGGGAGCATCCGGCCGATGACACCGTTGAAGATCAGGTCGGTGGCGTGGCCGAGGACCCGCGGGGCGATCGCCGTGAGGATCACCGATCCGACGGTCGCGGTCAGGATCACGATCATGAAGCCGCGATACGACACGAGAAGGTGCAGCAGCCGCTTCATGGACGGAACGAACGAACGGGGCTTCTGCGCCGGGGCGCCCAGCGGCTGCCTGCCGCCAGGGCCTGTCACGACCGGTCCTCGACGGCGAGCTGCGATCGTACGATCTCGGTGTATGTCTCGCACGAGTCGAGTAGCTCGTCGTGCCGCCCCAACCCGGTGATCCGTCCGCGATCGAGCACCACGATCTGGTCGGCGTCGATGATCGTCGACACCCTTTGCGCAACGATGATCACCGCCGAGGTGGTGGTCGCGGGCCGCAGCGCGGATCTCAGACGTGCGTCGGTGGTCAGGTCCAGCGCCGAGAACGCGTCGTCGAACAGGTAGATCGACGGCCGGCGGACGAGGGCCCGCGCGATCGCCAGGCGCTGCCGCTGACCACCCGACACCGTGGTGCCGCCCTGGGCGATCGGTGTATCCAGCCCCCGGGGCATTGCGCGGACGAACTCTTCGGCCTGCGCGATGCGCAGCGCTTCCCAGACCTCGTCGTCGGTCGCCTCCGGCTTCCCGTAGCGCACATTGGATGCGACGGTGCCGGAGAACAGATATGCGCGTTGCGGCACCAGCCCGATCTGCGCCCGCAGCACATCGGGGTCGAGGTGCCGGACATCGGTGCCGCCCACCAGGACAGCCCCGTCGGTGACGTCGATCAGGCGCGGCACCAATCCGATCAGGGTCGTCTTGCCGGACCCCGTCGATCCGATCACCGCCGTGGTGGTGCCGGGTTCGACACCGAACGTCATTCCGTCCAGGACCGGACTGTCGGCGCCGGGATAGCGGAACTGCGCGTTTCGGAATTCCACGGTCGCCGGATCGGTAGCGAAACCGGTCGCCTTCGCCGGCCGCACCACCGATGTCTCGGTGGCGAGGACCTCACCGATCCGTTCCGCGCACACGGTCGCGCGCGGAGCCATCATCGCGAGGAACGATGCCATCATGACCGACATCATGATCTGCATGACGTAGCTGATCATCGCGGTCAGTGCGCCGATCTCCACGGCGCCGTCGGATATCTCGTGCCCGCCGACCCAGATGATCGCGACGATGGTCACGTTCGTGATTCCCATGACCACGGGGAACATCAACGCCATCATGCGTCCGACCCGCAGACTCGCGTCCGCGAGCTCGTCGTTGGCGACCTCGAATCTGTCGGCTTCGTACCGTTCCCTGACGAATGCCCGCACCACGCGGATCCCCGTGATCTGCTCGCGCAGGATCCGGTTGACGCTGTCCAGCCGGGCCTGCATCACCCGGAAGCCCGGGACCATCACCCGGATGATCAGGGCCATGGTGACGCCGAGAATGGGCACCGCCACCACGAGCACCCACGCCATGGGGGCAGCGACGTGAATTCCCATGGCGATCCCGCCGATACACATGATCGGCGCTGTGACCAGGATGAACGAACTCATCACCAATAGAAGCTGCACCTGCTGTACATCGTTGGTGGTGCGAGTGATCAACGACGGCGCACCGAACGCGCCGACTTCACGCGCCGAGAAGGTGTTCACCCGGTGCAGCAGGTCGTGGCGGAGGTCGCGTCCCACGGCGAGCGCACCGCGGGCACCGAAGTACTGGCCGTACATCATGCAGACCAGCTGCACGAACGCCACCGCGAACATCCAGCCGCCGATACGCAGGATGTAGTCGGTATCGCCTTTGGCGACACCGTTGTCGATGATGTCGGCGTTGAGCGTGGGAAGATACAGCATCGCGACCGTTGCCACGAACTGCAGGATCACCACCGCCACGACGTTCACGCGGTATCGCGGCAGGTAGGTGACGATCAGGCGGATCAGCATGACATCATCACCTCCACGACACTAGCGGGAGCGATCATGATTCGACCAGAGAATTTCTCCGGTCGAACTAGGTGACGAGCCCCTCTCCGATCAACCACTCGTACGCGACCTCGGACGGCTCCTGCCCCTCGATGTCGACGCGGGCGTTGAGGTCCTGCAGCACGTCTTCGGTCAGTCGCGCAGACAGCGTGCCCATGAGTTCGGCGATCTCCGGATGCGCTGCCAGAATCTCTCCGCGCACCACCGCGGTCCCGCTGTAGGGAAGGAAGAAGCTGCGGTTGTCCTCGAGGACCACCAGGTCGAGGTTCCGCACCCGGCCGTCGGTGGTGTACACCATGCCGAAATTGCAGGGCTCGGCCGACGCGGTGGACATATAGATCACGCCGGTGTCCATCCTGGTCACATTTCCGGCGGGAACACCGTTCGGATCATTGAACGGGATCCCGTATGCCTCGAGCATCGGAACGAAACCATCCGGCCGACTGAAGAACTCGTCGTCCACGCAGAAGGTGCGCTCACCGACCGGCAGGCTCGCGATGTCTTCGAGACGCCGCACACCGAGTCGCTCCGCGGTCGGAGTGGATGCAGCGAACGCGTAGGTGTTGTTGAAGTTCGCCGGCGGCAGCCATTCGAGATCGTATTCCTCCTTCTCGATCTCACGGACCCGCTCCCACAATTCGTGCGGGTCGACGATCGTCTCGGTCTGCCCGTGGTAGTTCACCCACCCGGTGCCCGTGTACTCCCAGACGATGTCGACGTCACCGTTGAGCAGTGCCTGACGCGACGACGCCGATCCCGGTGCACCCGTGAGGTCGGAGACGTCAGCGCCCGCGGCGGCAAGGTAGGTGGCTGTGATCTTGCCGAGGATGACACCCTCGGTGAAACTCTTGGACGAGACGACCAGCGACGCTCCGGCCAACGGTTCGCTTCCGTCCGGGAGGGTGGCTTTCCGGAACGTGCCCGACGAACTGACCAGACCGCACGCGGCAAGAGCCACCGCGCACACCACGACCACGAGCACGCGGGCACCGTGCAGAATCCGCGTCACGAGAGGCCTCGCGGTGTTGCGACGAATTCGACGAGCCTGCCCAGCCAATCGATGATCAGTGCCAGCAGGGCCACGAGGATCGCGCCCGAGATGAGCAACGCTGGAAGGAACAACGTGACTCCGGTGGTGATCAGTGTTCCCAGACTCGCGGCCCCGATGAAGGTGCTCAGCGTCGCGGTTCCGACGAGAATGACCAGAGCGGTCCGAATACCGTTGAGGATGATCGGCACTGCGAGCGGCAACTCGACACGCACGAGAGTGCGTGCACTGGAGAATCCGATACCCCGTGCCGCCTCGATGACTCTCCGATCCACCTGGCGCAGACCGACGATCGTGTTCTGGAGGATCGGAAGGATCGCATACACGACGAGACCGATGACCGCGGTCCGGAATCCGGTGCCGAGCCACATCGTGAACAGGACGAGCAATCCCACTGCCGGGGCGGCCTGCCCGACGTTCGCCGCATTGACGACGACCGGGTTGAGCCATCGCATCGAGTCGCGGCTCAGCAGGATCCCGAGGGGCACGGCGATCACGATCACGATGATCGCCGCCACCACCGTCAGCACGATGTGGTCGACGATGGTCGCCCTCAGGTTGTCCCACCCGAGGGCCGCCTGTTCGGTTTCGGTGAACGACGAAGTCAGATACCAGTACAGATAACCCGCGCCGACCACAACGATGATCAGTGGCTCGAACCAGACGTCCACCGGTACCCGCCGCGCGGAGATCACGAATCCTCCCGGTGCTGGTCCTCGTCGTGTGAGACGTACGAGGGCTCTTCGTCGTCCGATCTCACCTCGGCGGTGTGGGCACGGATCACCGCCATCACCGTGTCGATGCGCAGCGCACCCCGCATCACGCCACGGCCGTCGGTGACGAGGACTCCACCCTGGCTCGCGGCGAGCATCGAGTCGAGCGCGTCGTTGAGCGTCGACGATTCGCTGACCACCGGAAGTCTCGCGTCGATGTAGTCGGAGATCTGTGGTTTTGTGGCGATCTCGGCGAGGGTGGGCCACGCGCGCGGCCTTCCGCGTCCGTCGACCACGACGATCCAGTCGTGGCCCGCAAGACGGGCGCGGTCCGCCACTTCTCCTGCGTTCTCTCCGACCGACGCGGTGACCACCTGTTCGTAGTCGACGTCCCGCACTCTCGTGAGTGTGAGCTGCGCGAGAGTGGCACCGGATCCGACGAACTCCTCGACGAAAGGGGTGGCGGGGTCTGCGAGGATCTCCGCGGGGGGCGCGTATTGCTCGATACGTCCGCCTTCGGACAGGATGAGCACCTTGTCGCCGAGTTTGGTCGCTTCCTGAAAATCATGTGTGACCAGGACGATTGTCTTTCCCAGCTCCTGCTGGATGGACAGGAGGCTGTCCTGCAGGCGGGCCCGGGTGAGCGGGTCCACCGCCCCGAACGGCTCATCCATCAACAGCACGGGCGGGTCGGCCGCGAGGGCTCGGGCAACACCGACGCGTTGTTGCTGTCCGCCGGACATGTCCCTGGGGAGACGGTCGGCGTAGGTGCCCGGATCGAGGCCCACGAGTTCGAGAAGATACTCGGTGCGTTCAGCGATCTCGGTGCGATTCCAGCCGAGGACTCGGGGGATCGCGCCGATGTTCTTTGCGACGGACCAGTGTGGAAAAAGCCCGCCCGACTGGATGACATAGCCGATCGACTGCCTGAGCCGGTCGGGATTCTCGTCGGTGACGTCGCGGTCGCCTATGAGAATGCGGCCTTCGGTCGGTTCGATGAGCCGGTTGATCATTTTCAAAGTGGTGGTCTTGCCGCATCCGGACGGCCCGACGAAGGCGACGATGTCGCCCGCTTCGATATCGAGGTCGAGGCGCTCGACGGCGGGCTTGTCTTGTCCGCGATAGCGTTTGACCACGCCGTCGAGCCGTATCGAAGTGCCGGTGATGCGCCGGTCTGCCATCAGAGTCCCTTCGAAACGGTCAGGCGTCCGAGCAGTACGAGCAGTGCGTCGAAGACCAGAGCCACGAGGATGACGAGGATGGTCCCGGTCAAAGCCATCTCCACGGCGTTGGTTCCGCCGAGGCGAGCCAGTCCGTTGAAGATCAGCGATCCCAGTCCAGGACCGAGCACGTAGGCGACGATCGCGGCCACTCCCACGACCATCTGGGTCGAAACGCGGATTCCGCTGAGAATGACCGGCCACGCGATCGGCAGTTCGACGAATGCGAGAATCCGCCATCGTGCGAGGCCGATTCCCCGTGCCGATTCGATCACCGCCGGAGACACGGATCGCAGCCCGACGACGGAACTGCCGATCACCGGCATCGCCGCGAAGAATGCGAGCATCACGAACGACGGGGTGACGCCGAGCCCGAACGGAATGATCAGCAGCGCGAGCAGTGCGAGCGACGGGATGGTCAGCGCCACCCGGCTGCCGGTGAGCGTGAGCGAGGACATCACCGGCAGCCGATAGACGGCAACACCGATCGCCAATGCGACGACACTGCCGACCAGGACGGTCTGGAACGCGAGGGAGGCGTGCTGGTAGGTCAGGAACAGCAGAGTCTGCTCACGGCCCTGTATATAGCTCCACAGACTCACGGCATTCCTCTTGTCGTTCGTGTCGAAGCCGCCTCGGGGTACCGATGAGGCGCCATCCGCACAAAGCTAACGGCAACGAAGCGCGTGCGTGGGCAGTTCGCGTTGTTCGCCCGGCGGAGATCGAATCACTCGTCCTCGTCGGCGCGGGGACGACCGGGCTTGCGGATCCGTCCCGCGGCACGCGGCATGCGCCCGGCGTCGGTCAGAGCTCGACGCAGGACGAACTCGATCTGCGCGTTGGTGCTGCGCAACTCGTCCGAAGCCCACCGCGCGAGCGCGTCGTGAACCGCGGGGTCGAGCCGCAACAGCACCTTCTTACGTTCGGCCATGCCGTTGTTCCTACTGGTAGAGCGAGCCCGTGTTGACGACGGGTTGTGCATTCTGGTCGCCGCAGAGGACGACGAGCAGATTGGAGACCATCGTGGCCTTACGTTCCTCGTCGAGTTCGACGGTGTTCTCGGCGACGAGTCGGTCGAGCGCACTGCCGACGATCGTGACGGCGCCCTGGACGATCTGTTCGCGCGCGGCGATCACGGCACCGGCCTGCTGACGACGCAGCATCGCCTGAGCGATCTCCGGTGCGTACGCGAGCTGGTTGATGCGCGTCTCGATGATGCGGACGCCGGCGGACTGCACACGCTCGTGGACCTCCTCCGACAGCCTGGTGGTGATCTCGTCGGCGTTCTGACGGAGCGACATCACCTCGGTGGGACCGTCGTACGGGTAGCTGCCTGCGATGTGACGAACGGCGGCTTCGGTCTGGACTGCGACGAATTCTTCGAAGTCGTCGACATCGAAGACTGCGCGGGCGGTGTCCTCGACCTGCCAGACGATGATGGCGGAGATCTCGATCGGGTTGCCGTCGGCGTCGTTGACCTTCGCCCGCCCCGTTTCGTGGTTGCGGATGCGGGTGGTGATCTTACGGCGCGAGTTGAGCGGGTTCATCCACAACAGGCCGGGTTCGCGCAGCGTGCCCGAGTACGACCCGCCGAGCAGCTGCAGGACGCGGGCTTCGTTGGGTTCCACGAGCACCAGACCTGCGAGGGCCACTGTCGCCACGACGAAGATCACGGCACCGGCGACGATCAGGGGTACAGCGACTTCGATCGCGCCCCACACGATCAGTCCGATCGCAGCAAGGTCGACGACGAGGCCTGCGACGAGCACGGCCCAGCCGTTGTACGAGCGGCCCGGTCGCTCGACCGTAAATGTGTCCGGTGTGTCCATGAAGTTCCCTTCCGATACCTTGACGATATTAAAGTGATATCACATTATCGGCCGATGTGGGATCACGAATCCGGCGTTACGGACGTCGAACCGCCTCCCTGCACAGTTGCCGCGCACGTCCCCGCGCCGCGGGGCATCATTGAATACACGGGAACCGACCGGGAGGGGTTCGATGACGCTCGAGGACACCGCCGCCGACACGAAGGCCGTCGACGTCGTCGTGATCGGCGCCGGACAGGCCGGGCTCTCATCCGCCTACTACCTACGTCGATTCGGCGTCCGCCCCGAAACCGGTTTCGTCGTCCTGGACCGCTCCTACGGACCCGGAGGAGCGTGGCAGCACCGATGGCCGTCGTTGACGCTGAGCACCGTCAATGGAATCCATGATCTTCCCGGGTCACCGTTCGAGGACATCGTCGGTTCCGAGACCGGTCTCGTACCCGCATCCACTGCGGTGCCGGAGTACTACGCGGACTACGAGGCGCGATTCGATCTGCCGGTCCACCGCCCGGTCCGAGTGACGGTGGTCTGCGATCGCGGCGACCACCTGCGCATCGAGACCGATTCGGGGATCTACACCGCCAAGGGCATCATCAACGCCACCGGAACCTGGGAACATCCCTTCGTCCCGTGGTATCCCGGTGCCACCCGCTTCCGCGGTCGTCAACTGCACACGAAGGACTATCGCTCCGCGGACGAATTCATCGGCAAGCACGTCCTGGTCGTCGGCGGCGGGATCTCGGCGGTGCAGTTGCTCGACGAGATCTCCCGCGTCACAAGAACCACCTGGACGACCCGACGCGAACCCGCTTGGCGCAACGAAGAGTTCAGTCCCGAGATCGGTAGAGCTGCAGTCGCGCTCGTCGAAGACCGCGTGCGGCGCGGTATGCCACCCGGCTCCGTCGTCTCCGTCACCGGCCTACCCGTCACCCCAGCGATCCGAGCCGCACGCGAACGCGGCGTCCTCGAACGTCAGCCCATATTCTCGGAGATCACCGAGACCGGCGTGCAATGGCCCGACGGGGCACAGCTCGACGTCGATGTCATCCTGTGGTGCACCGGATTTCGCAGTTCCCTGGACCACCTTGCACCACTGGACCTGCGCAACGCGGGCGGCGGGATCACGTTGACCGGCCGACTCGCGACCCAGGTCGAGGGTGATCCCCGGATCCACCTGGTCGGTTACGGTCCGTCGGCGTCCACCATCGGTGCCAACCGTGCGGGGCGCGCAGCGGCTCGCGAACTCGTCGACCATCTGGAGACGGAGGCGCACGCGACGTGACGGGGCGCGGGGGGTCGACGCTACTGGTGGCGTTCGTCGCCACCGCGAGCCTGCTCGTGAGCGCACCCGCCGTCGTCGAGGTCGGATCACCGGCCCCCGTGCCCGTCGCAGCACCCGCGCCGCCACCTCCGCCCCCACTGTCGTTCGACGAACTCGCTACCCGGACCGAATCGGTGGTGGTCAACATCGACGCGAGCCGAGGGTGGAGCGGGGTCGCGGGTACGGGCATCGTCCTCACCCCCGACGGCGTGACGCTGACCAATCATCACGTCGTGAGCGGCGCCACCGAGATCACCGCGGTCAGTCCCGCGACCGGGCTGATCTACGACGTCGCCGTCACCGGCTACGACCCCACCCGAGACATCGCGGTCCTGCAACTCGGCGCGGCGCACGACCTGCCGGTCGCCACCCTCGCCGACACGCCACCCGAAGTCGGATCCCTGGTCACCGCCTTCGGTAATGCCGACGGCGGTGGCGTCGTCGTCGCAGCACCGGGCACCGTCGTCGCCCACGACCGCAACGTCGTGGTGCGTGATTCGACCGACGGATCGCGCCACCGGCTCACCGGCATGCTCCAGACCGACGCGGCAATCCGTCCCGGCGATTCCGGCGGGCCCCTCGTCGACGAGTTCGGTGTGGTCGTGGGGGTCAATACCGCGGGTTCGGTCTACCGCGACCCGTCGGAAACCATCGGGATCGACACCGGCGGGGCACCCCCCGAGGCGTACGCGGTGCCGATCAGCGAAGCACTCGACGTGCTGGAGCAGGTGCAAAGCGGGGTCGGATCCGAGACCGTTCATGTGGGCCCCACCCCGCAGCTCGGCGTCAGCGTCACCACTGCTCGCTCCGACGGTGGCGACCGGGGCGCCGAGGTGCTGTGGGTCTCGTACGGCTCTCCCGCCTACCACGCCGGCCTCGAAACAGGCTTTGTGATAATCGCTTTCGATGGCGCGCCGGTCTCCTCCACCAACGATCTCGAGGACGCGCTGCGTCGGCATCGGCCGGGCGATCGGGTGCGTGTCGAATGGATCGACGAGGCAGGAGTTTCAGGCTCCACCGACCTGACGCTCGAGTCGGGGCCCGTCCGCTGACACCCGATCGAGCATGCAGTTCACGTCGCATTCTTCGAGAGGAGGCGACGAAAACTGCACGCTCGACGACGAAAATCGGTTGCCGATCCCCGTCCGACCGGCCGACACTACGGAAGGCAGGACGGAGGAAGAACGTGCACGACACTACCGCGCGATGGGCACGCGGGCCGGCTCGTCCATTCCGGTGGCAGCAGTACCGGGCACTGGTACTCGCGTTGTCGCTGGGAATGCTCGCGGCGGGCATGTGGCTGATCGCGCTGGTGTGGCAGGTGATAGAGCTCGGCGGCGGACCCGCCCAGCTCTCACTGGTCGCGACCGGTCCGGCAGTCGGCATCGTGCTCACGAGCCTCGTCGGCGGTGTGCTCGCCGACCGGATACCGCAGCGACGGATTCTGCTCGCCGCATTCATCGCACGGGCCGCGATCGTGGCGATCGTCGCGGTACTCGCACTGACCGATCGGGTGACGTTCTGGCATCTCGCGGTCGCAGGCTTCGCTGTCGGCCTCTCGGAAGGATTTCACTACCCGGCCTATTCGGCTCTACTACCGTCGATCGTTCCCCCACAAGACCTGCTGGCCGCCAACGGAATCGAAGGACTACTCCGCCCGGTGTGCATGCAGGCCGCGGGGCCCGCGCTCGCAGGCACAGTGGTCGCGTCGATCTCGCCGGGCGCGGCGCTGGCCGCGGTCGTCGTGTTGGAGGTCGCCGGAGCGCTGTGCCTGCTCGCGGTGCGGCCCACACCGGTACGCCGCGATCTACCGGTCGCGAACGGCCATCCGTTACGTTCGGCCACCATGGATCTCGTCGAGGGATTTCGCTATATGACGCGGACCCCGTGGCTACTCGGCACGCTCCTGTTCGGATCGATGATCGTGCTCGTCCTGACAGGTCCGATCGAGGTGCTGATCCCGTTCGTCGTCAAGGACATCCCCGGCGGCGGGCCGGGCGCCCACGCGATCGTCCTGGCCGCGTTCGGCGTGGGAGGCGCCGTGGGCGCGCTGACGATGGCCTCCACGCGGCTACCTCGCCGCTATCTGACGGTGATGATGCTGATGTGGGGAGTCGGGTCGATTCCGCTCGTCGTCGTCGGATTCGCCGATTCGATCGTGCTGATCGTCGTAGCCGTGTTCGCCGTCGGAGTGCTGTTCGAAGCACCCACCGTGCTCTGGGGGACGCTGCTGCAGCGGCGTGTGCCGCCGCATTTGCTGGGCAGGGTGTCGAGTCTGGACTTCTTCGTCTCGCTCGTGTTCATGCCGCTGTCGATGGCGGTAGCGGGCCCGATTGCACTCGCAGTCGGTCTGGTACCTGCATTCGTGCTCGCCGGTACGGTGCCCATGGTCGTCGCGCTCGTCGTGATCGTCGTGGCGCGCATGCCACGCGACGAAATCGCGAATCCGCTGGATGTCCAGGTGGAGAGCGGGCACTCCCCCTCCGTCGGCGGCGCTACGCAGCCGCAGACGGCGCAGTAAGCTCCGACGACATCACCGCCGGAACCCAGGAGACGCCATGCCTGCACTGCTGCACCTCGATTCCTCCGCCGACCTGCACGCCTCGGTCTCCCGCGGCCTGACCGCGCTGTTCGCCGACACGTGGCGTTCGCTCGGCGACGAGCACACAGTGCTCGTGCGAGATCTGCACCGATCGCCGCTGCCCCACCTACCCGACGCCGGTCTGCACTACGCAGCGCGGTTGCGTACCGGTGCGGAACGGCCGGATCCCGAGGCCGAGGCGTTGCAGGCCGCGCTGATCGAGGAGGTCACGAACGCGGACGTCGTCCTGATCGGTGCGCCGATGTACAACTGGTCGATGCCGTCCACACTCAAGGCGTGGATCGACTACATCCACGTGCTCGGCACCACCGTGCCGTTCGACACCCCGGACGCACCGCTGAAGGGCAAGCCCGCGGTGATCGTGTCGAGTCGAGGTAATACGTACGCACCCGGCACCCCCGGCGAGGGCACCGATTCGGTGATCCCGCCGCTCCAGCAGACGCTGGGCGAATCACTCGGCATGTCGGTGTCGGTGGTAACGGCGGAACTTACTCTCGCCGAAAGGATTCCACCGATGTCCCCGCTCGCCGGGCAGGCTGCGGAGAGCCTTTCCGCCGCACAGAATGCAATCCGAGAGCTTGCCACGAAGCTGGGCTCCTGAACGTCTAGCCGAATCGGTGGGTGGTCTGGCCGTGCGGCTTCTTCGCGAAGACCAGCACCTTCCGGGGCGGGATCCGAAACACCCAGGCGAACTCATCGGCGATACCGAAGCCTCCCTCTCCGACCTCGAAGCGCCATGCTTCGCCGTATTTGGCGAAGTACGCGGCGGCGATCGCGGTGAGTGCGTCGTGGTCGGTGACACGATGGGCTTCCCCTTCGAGCACCACGTCGACGCCGGCATCCCAGTCGTTGCGTCCGGTGGTGACTGCGATGCGGGGATCCTCCACAAGATTGAGTGCTTTCTGTTCGCCCGGGCCGACCGTGAGGTGGAAGGCGCCGCCGTGCCACACGCCGACGAGCGGCGCCACGTGTGGCCGACCGGTCGTGTGGATCGTGCTCACCCAGTACAACGGCGCCGACGCGAACAGGGCCTCCGTCTCGGGCCACGACGTGGGTTCGGCGCCGGGTTCGCCGTAACGGACGTCAATCGTGGTGGTGACTGCAGCTGTTGTCATACCTGTACTGACCCGCGCCGGACGGCGAACTCATCGCGACGGCGATAATCGTGGGGTGAGCGCAACCCTACGAATCAGCGACCTGTCGGCCTCCCGCGGTGAACGCACCTTGTTCGACGGACTGAACCTGACGGTCGCGCCCGGCGACGTGATCGGGCTGGTGGGCGCGAACGGCGCAGGCAAGTCGACCCTGCTCACGACCCTTGCAGGTACGGGAAGCGCCGACGTCACCGGTTCCGTCACGTTGAGCCCGCCCGATGCGACCGTCGGGTACCTCGCGCAAGAACCCGAGCGGGTGCCCGGAGAGACCATCCTCGCGTTCCTGGGTCGCCGCACCGGCGTCACCGACGCCGAGAACACCATGAATGCCGCAGCCGAAGCGCTGGGCACCTCCGACGTCGACGACTACACCCCCGCACTCGAACGATGGCTCGCGCTCGGCGGAGCAGATCTCGCGGAGCGGGCCGAGAAGGTCGTCGCCGACCTCGGCCTCGATATCGGCCTCGATGCCCCGATGGAGGGTCTGTCCGGAGGACAGGCCGCCCGCGCCGGACTGGCAGCGCTGTTGCTGTCGCGCTACGACGTGCTCTTGCTCGACGAGCCGACGAACGATCTGGATCTGGCCGGCCTGGACCAGCTCGAGCGGTTCGTCGCGGAGACACGGAACGCGCTGATGGTCATCAGTCACGACCGAGAGTTCCTGGCGCGGACGGTGACAGGAATCGTCGAACTCGACCCTGTGCAGCAACAGATCTCGGTGTACGACGGGGGTTACGAAGCGTATCTCGTCGAGCGCGAGGTTGCGCGAAGGCACGCGCGGGAACAGTACGACGAGTACGCCGACACCAAGTCGGCGCTCGAGGATCGCGCACAGATGCAACGCAACTGGCTCGAACACGGCGTGCGCAATGCCCGGCGCAAGACGAAGGACAACGACAAGGCCGGACGGAAGGTCCGTGCCGAATCCACCGAGAAACAGGCCGCGAAGGCGCGGCAGACCCAGCGGCGGATCGAGCGCCTCGAGGTGGTCGAGGAACCCCGAAAGGAATGGGAACTGCGCATGTCGATCGCGGCGGCGCCGCGCAGCGGCACCCTGGTCGCGTCGCTCGACGGTGTGGTTGTGACTCGGGGCGGGTTCACGCTAGGTCCGGTCACCACCGAAGTCGAATGGGGCGACAGGATCGTCGTCACAGGACCGAACGGCGCGGGAAAGACCACCCTGCTGCGTCTGCTGCTGGGCGCGCTCACCCCGGACGCGGGTCGTGCTGCACTCGGATCCGGTGTGCTGGTGGGCGAAATCGACCAGGCGCGTGGACTATTCGAAGGCAACGAGCCGCTGGTCGAAGCCTTCGGTGCACACGTGCCCGAGTGGCCGGATGCCGATGTCCGCACACTGCTCGCGAAATTCGCGCTCAAAGGTCATCACGTGATGCGGCCGGCGTCGTCACTGTCACCGGGCGAACGCACCCGGGCAGGTCTCGCCCTGCTCCAGGCCCGCGGCGTGAATCTGCTGGTGCTCGACGAACCCACCAACCACCTCGACCTTCCCGCAATCGAACAGCTCGAGCAGGCCATCGAAAGCTTCGAGGGCACCCTGCTGCTGGTGACCCATGATCGGCGGATGCTGGACACCACCCGCGCAACGCGCAGGTGGAAGCTGGAAGACGGAGAACTGAGCGAGGAGTTGCTGTAGATGGGTGGAAGTGTTCGGGTCGACAGCTGGACGTGGTCGGTGCGGTTGTTCAAGACCCGCTCGGCAGCGGCGAGCGCATGCCGGGGCGGGCACGTGCGCGTCGACGGGGTCACCGCGAAGCCGTCGACCCCCGTCACGATCGGTACCGAAGTGCGGGTTCGCGTGCACGGCATGGAGAAGATCGTCGAGGTCGCGCAGCTCGTGAACAAGCGGGTCGGTGCACCGATCGCGGCGACGGCGTACATCGATCACAGCCCTCCCCCGCCGCCGAAGGAGGTTCTCGCGTCGATTCCACGTCGTGACCGCGGCGCAGGACGGCCGACGAAGAAGGAACGTCGTGAGATGGAGAGGCTTCGCGGCTTCAACGAGGATTGAGGGTTGTCCATCAGTTGCCGCCTTACGCCGGCGTGGGTGTACCGGCTCCAAAGCGGTGTCGAGCGCGGACTCTCCTCGCTTGCGCGCTGGAGGGCGGGAACACACTGCGTCGGTCGGCGGCAATCATTTCCGCGGTGGTCGAGATGTAGACACCCACTTACCCGATAGTTGCCATACCGAGGATGTACGAGAACGCGGTCTCGTTGAATAGCGCGGTCACCAGGAAGAACACCGAGACAGCGGCCGAACCCCACACCGCGGCGGTTGGAATCTTGTGCGAACGGGGTGACGGATCGATCGAGTTTCTGTTCGTACCCGAAACGGCCGTTGACCCGGACGCCAGAATCGCCTGACCACGGCGAGACAGTGGGGCAAAGAGCTGCTTGCTCAGGTGGTGCTGCGCCGAACGAGCAGCATGGTCAGAGCTGCCGCCACCTCTGTGGGGTTCTGCGCGAACGGTTTGGGGAGGAGTTCATCGACGCGAGCAAGCCGACGATCGATCGTGTTGCGATGGGTATACAACCGCTCGGCCGTGCTCGTCCGGTTGAGACCTTCCTCGACATACGTGAGTACCGTCTGATGCAGGACGGGACTGGCGTCGAGGAAGTCTCCGAGGACATCGACGACGAATCGGTCGCCTGCGGCGAGGTCCGCGGAGAGCAGATCCACGAGGTGGACGTCCTCATACCGCACGACCGACATACTGGAGCCCAGTCGGGCCAGAAGACGTTGTGCTGCAGCGGCATCCATGTGGGTGCGCCGGAAGCCGGGCACGCCCCTGGCCGATCGGCCCAATGCAACGCGGACACGTCGCCGGCCCCGGAGCCGTTCAACCAGGACCGAGGCCGGTGGCGGCGTCTTCCCCGGAATCCACAGCCATAACGCCGCCGTGCCCGCGGCCACGGTGAGGCGACGGTCGGCACCGCACGCGCGCATCACTTGCTCGGCGGCGCGCTCCAGCAACGAGACGTCTTTCTCGGAGTCGACCCAGATCACTGCCCCGATATGCGATCCGGTGAGCGCGTACCCGAGTTGGGCCTCTGCGTGCGGCGTCGTGATGTCCGCGCCTTGAAGGAGCAGCTCGACGGTGGCGTATCGCTGCAGCTGCGGTCCGCCGGCGAGCTCCTCCCGGATCCGCCGCACGTGCTCGCCCAACTCCGCCATGGAGTCGTCGGTGAACGTCGTCAGAGAGTTCCCGGAGATCTCCGTCAGTTCACGAAGCTCGTCCAGATCGTCCGTCGAATCGAAGCACGCGGTAAGCCACCAGTGCCAGCACACACGCTCAGCGCCCCGCCACGCTTCGATCTCGTCGGCGACGAAACCACGCAGCACAACGTCACGCGCATAGGTACGGATCTCGCTACCGCCGATCGGAGCCACCCGCCGACCCGGGTGCGCGATGTTGAACGTGAGCCAATGATCGAGCAGAGAAACGACCAAGCGCGCGTCGGCGGCCGCGAGCACAGGGTCGTCGGCGATCATCCGATACTCCGGAGCGCTGACGGACGCCGCGGTGACCGCGGTGACGATCTCGCCGGACCGCGCAAGCATCCGTTCGGCCAAGTCGCGGATCAATCGCTCGACCGGCTCCGAGGGATCCGACCACAGCGGCTCAGGTGTCGTCATGCCCGCAAGTCTCCTCGGTGCGGTCGGTGGCTTCAGCGAATCCAGCAGACCCCACTGATCAGCTGCGTCGCCGTCCTTACAGCTCGAGGTAATCGGCGAGCTCCGCGTAATCGACCTGCCAGAGCCCCGGCGAACCGAGGGGGTACTGCGACCGGAATCCCAGAATTCGCTGGACGCGCTCAGGGAGAGTCGCCGCGACCTCGCGGTCCACGAGGAACGGATATGCCTCTTCGCCGACCAGGTAGCCCGGGTTGAACGCGAACGACACACCCCGTCGGTACTGGCCCGTGGTGAGGTTCGCTCCTCCTCCGTGAACGGTCTTCCCGCTGATGAACAGCGCATCACCCGCCTTCATGATCGCGGGGATGGTCTGTTCCGGTGCGCCACGGTTCTCGAAGTCGGACCAGTGGTTGCTGCCGGGGATCACCCGCGTCGCACCGTTCTCCTCGGTGAAGTCGGTGAGTGCGATGAGGAAGTTCAGGGTGATCTCGGGTCCCGCAGGCCCCATACCGACGAACGGGTACCAGTTCTCCAGATCCCGGTGCAACATCTGTGCGCGGTTGCCAGGGCCGATCTCGATCACCTGCGCAGTAGTCATCCAGTACGTCCCGGACTCCTCGAGGAACCGTGCGTCGCACAACTCGTGGACCAGATCGAGATCGATGATCTCGTCGCGGAACATATCGCTGCGATTGACCAAGTTGGTCAGTCGCTTGGTGTTGACCCCGTGGAACTCCTGCACGATCTCGTTCTCGTGGGTGCTGCCGGGTGCGAGCGCCGCGAGGTCGGGATCGATCTCCGTATTGAAGCGCTCGACCTGCTCCGGGGAGAGGAGACCTTCGATGATGACGCCCCCCTCTCGCTCGACAGTCGTCAGAATGTCTGCGACTGGGGTGGTCCGGGGAACCCGTGTGATGGTGGTTTCGGCGGTGGTCATGGTGTTCCGATCTTTGGATGCAGGTTCTGTGTCGCAGGTCTCACTATCACTGCCCCGAGTGAAGCTGCCTATCCCCAGATCTCAGCGTTTCCGGCTCCCTGACGGTGCACATCGCACCTGTGACGCAGGTAGGACGATTTCGGAGCTCGGATCACAGGCCCGCCGTCGCCGAAGTGTGTGAGATTTCCACACCTGCCGACAACAAGACGCTGAGATTCGATGTGGCGTGGGTTACACCGACTTCGGCACGCTGAGGGGCATCTCGAAGTCGTAAACATACCCAAGAGCGGAGTCAGAGACGATGAGCAGGTCAGCAGCGCAGCCGGAGCACTTCGACGTCGTCATCATCGGCGGCGGCATCTCGGGCATCGGCGCAGCGGTGTACATCACGCAGGAGTTCCCGAAGAAGAAGGTGGTCCTCCTCGAAGGGCGCGATACCATCGGCGGAACGTGGGACCTGTTCCGGTATCCCGGCATTCGCTCCGACTCTGATCTGCACACCTTCGCCTACGAGTTCAAGTGCTGGCGGCACGAGACCGCGATCGCCGATGCCCCGCTGATCCGCGACTACCTTCAAGAGACCGTCGACGAGTACGGCCTCGACAAGCTCATCCGCCATCGCAATCAGGTCACCTCCGCAGCGTGGTCGAGCGACGATGCCGAGTGGGTGCTGTCGGTGGACGTCACCGATGCCGACGGCACCGTCCGCCACGAGATCATCAAGGCCGACTGGGTCTTCGGGGCTACGGGCTACTTCCGGTACGACGAGGGCTTCACCCCCGAGTTCGACGGTCGCGATGACTTCGAAGGCGACATCATCCATCCCCAGCACTGGCCCGAGGACTACGACTACTCCGGCAAGAAGGTCGTCGTGATCGGCAGCGGTGCCACCGCTATCACCCTGATCCCCTCGATGCTCCAGGGCGAAGAAGCAGCCGCACATGTCACGATGCTTCAGCGGACGCCGACCTACATCATGACGATGCCGAGGATCGACGGTCTCAGCCTCGAACTCACCAAGCTGCTCGGTGAACGCGGGGGTTACCTCGCGACCCGCTGGAAGAACGTGTGGAGCGACTGGGCCGTGGTCAAGATGCTCACCGCGTTCCCGCAAGCGTCCCGCCGAATGATTCGATACCTCAACAAGAAGCAGTTGCCGACCGGGTTCGACGTCGACACTCACTTCAATCCGCCCTACGACCCGTGGAACCAGCGGCTCTGCCTGGCCCCCGACGGCGACTTCTTCGCGTCCATCCGGAAGGGGAATGCATCCGTCGTCACCGATCGGATCGCCCGCTTCACCGAGGACGGCATCGAGCTCGAGTCCGGTGAGAAGCTCGAGGCCGACCTGATCGTCACCGCCACCGGACTCAACATGCGTCTGTTCGGCGGGATCGACCTCACGATCGACGGGCGTCCGGTCGATCTGCCTTCCTCCGTCGTCTACCGCGGAATGATGCTCTCGGGCGTCCCGAACTGGGTGATGGCGATCGGCTACACCAAGTCGTCGTGGACCCTGAAGATCGGCCTGCTCGGCAAGAGCTTCATCGAGCTGCTCCGCCACATGGACACCCACGGCTACGACACCGCCGTCGCCCACGCCCCCGAGGGCACCGGCACCCGCCCGATCATCGACCTGGATGCCGGCTACATGCTTCGCGCCAAGCACACGCTGCCCCGCCAGGGCGATGAGATGCCGTGGCAGATGAAGAGCGTCTTCCTCGAGGACCGGAAGATGTTCCGCGGTCCTGTCATCACCGACGTCCTTGCGTTCAGTTCGAGGCTCGAGCGTGAACTCCGGAGCGCCCCGACGGCACCGGAAGGAGCACGGCAATGACGATCATCGACCGGCGCTCGACCGCCGAAGCCTCCGCCCCGCTCACCCCGTCGGAGCGGATTCAGCGCGCGGCGTTCACCGCCCTCGGCCGTGTGCCGGAGCGGATCATCCGCAGCGTGGTGGCCGATGTCGTCAATACCGATGGCGACGTCATGGCCCCCGAGATCACGATTCTCATGCGCGCCGGCGCATCCGGCCCCGACTTCAGCGACGGCACGGTCGCGCAGGCACGGACGTCAATGGACAACGACTGCCGAGTCTTCGCCGATGACGCCCCCGCGATCGACGTCGACGACCTCGCGTTGCCCAGCGGGATCCGGGCGAGTCTGTATCGTCCGGCCGCACGGTCGGCCGGGTTGGTCGTGTTCCTTCACGGCGGCGGATTCGTGCTCGGCAGCCGGGCTGGGTACGACCCGCCGGTCCGCTTGATCGCAGACCGCGCCGGCGTCGCAGTGCTGTCGATCGAGTATCGACTCGCGCCGGAAGCACAGTTCCCCGGACCCGTCGACGACGCGCTCGAAGCATGGCGGTTCGCGGTCGATCACGCCGCCGAGTGGGATGTCGACCCCGAACGGATCGTGCTGCTCGGCGATAGCGCCGGGGCCAATCTCTGCGCGGTGCTCGCGAACGACCTTTGCGGCGAACCGCTCCGCCCACTGATGCAGGTGCTGATGTATCCGGTGCTCGACGCCATCAGCACGAGCTCGTCACGCTCGGAGTTCGCGGACAATCCCGCCCTCTCGGCCAAGCAGATCGATTGGCTGGCGGGGCTGTATCTGCCCGACGGCCACCCCGGGACCGACCCGCGCGTGTCACCCCTCCACGCCGACGACCTGTCCGGGGCACCCGCCACGCTGATCACCGTCGCCGGGTTCGATCCCCTTCGCGACGAAGCGATCGCCTACGCCCACCGTCTCGCCGACGCCGGCGTACCGACGCGACTGATGCGCGAAAGCGGCCTCGTGCACGGCTACATCTCGCTGACGCGGATCAGCAGGGCAGCGCGCGACGCCGTCGACCGCGTCTCGGACGCCATCGCCGACGCGCTTCGGTAGTACGCCGCATCTCCCTCGAAGGACCCTTTCATGGACATGATCCACATGATATTGATCTTGATTGCGAACGTCGCCATGCTCGTGACCGGGTACGTCTACGGCGTCAGATTTCTCCGTCGGCATCACAACTTCCTGCTCGGCTTCGAGTGGCTGGTGATCGCCTTGTCCGGGACCAACGTGTTGTTCCTGGCAGGCACCGGCGTCTCACACGACAGTTTCAGCTACCACCTCATGGTGTTCTTCGACGCGTTCTCGCGGTCGTTCGGCATGACGCTGATCTTCATCCTCGGCATGCTCACCATCACGCACCGCTACCGTCCGAACTGGATCGTCGAAGCCGTCGCGATCACCCTCGCCACCGTCGTCGGGTTGAACCGCGCCCTCGACGTGCGGCCTGTCAGCACCGGATGGACGGTCTTCTACACCATCGCGAACCTCGCGGTCGCGGTGTTCATGCTCTACGTCGCCATCCGGCTCTGGCGAATCGGTGCGCGCAACCACGCCGCATGGGTGTCGTTCGCAACCCTTCTCGGCGCGATCATCGCGGTCTCATACGACATCGTCCGAATTCCCGGCGATGACGCCGACCGCACCCTGTTCTACAGCATCGCGATGGCCGTCTGGGCTCTTATGCTCGTGACGTACTACTACGGATACCGTGTGCTGGAGCAGCACAACCAGCGCATCACGCCCGCCGACGACGCCGACTCCCCGGCTGCCGTGTCGGATTCCCTGTAGTGATCCGGTGGGTTCGGTTGTCAGGGGGTGCATCGCACAGCTGCGCCCCGATGTACGCAGGACCGTGAGTGGCCAGAGCGACCCATTCGCCTGACGACATTGACAAATCGTTGTGTTTTTACAACACTTTGTTCCATGAGTCCGGTACGACGTGGGGAAACGCTCCCCATCTACAACCGCATCCGCGTACTGCGCGCGGAGCGTGGCATGAGCCGCGCGCAGCTTGCCGAGCTCATCGACGTGAACCCGCAAACAGTGGGCGCGCTCGAACGCGGCAACCACTATCCGAGTCTGGACCTCGCGTTTCGCATCTGCGATGTGTTCTCCCTACCGGTGGAAGCCGTCTTCTCCCGCAAGGAGTTCACGCCCTTGTCGACCGAGCTCTACAAGCCTCGGAAGGAGGCCTGAGATGTCCACCGAAACGTTGCTCGAGCGGTACGAGGACTACCGAACCCGAAAGTTCCTGCGCAACGAGGAACTGACCGCGGGGTGGTTGACGGGTTGGCGTAACCAGCAGCGGCGGCGACTACTCGCCCGCGCAGTCGTCGCACTGATCGCAGCAATGTTCGCAATCTCCGTGGCGTCGTACTTCACGATGACGGTCGCGATCTTCTGGATCCCCGTCGCCCTCGTGTTCCTTCCGACGTGGACGTGCCTGCAGATCGTATCGGGACGGCAATCGGACGCGCCACGACACGCGCTCGACGAACGCGAGATCGCCGAGCGCAACAGCGCACGCTCGATCGGGCTTTCGGTAGCCCAATCATTGCTTCTGCTACCGATTTTCGCGCTCCTCTTCGGAACCGCATTCGATTCGCTCGACCATCAGCAACTCGCTTACTCGGCAGGTGGATTCGCGCTCGCATCGATACTGTTCAGCGGATGCCTACCCGCCGTCCTGCTCGCCTGGAACCGCCCCGACGACGACCCTGAGGACTGAAAACGTGACACTCACAATCGACAATCTCTCGAAACGCTACGGCAGCACGGTCGCTCTGGACGGCGCGAGCTTCGACGTCCACCCCGGCGAACTGTTCGGCTTCGTCGGCAGCAACGGCGCAGGCAAGACCACCACCATGCGCATCATCCTCGGAGTGCTCGCCGCCGACTCCGGCGAAGTCAGGCTCGACGGCAACCCCGTCGACCTCGACGTGCGCCGCACCATCGGGTATATGCCGGAAGAGCGTGGTCTGTACCCGAAGATGAAAGTGGGGAAACAACTTTCCTACCTCGCTCAACTCCACGGTCTGTCGAAGCCCGAAGCATCCGACGCGGTGCAGCGCTGGACGAAGCGACTGGGAATCGCTGAGCGCCTCGGCGACACGGTCGATTCGCTCTCGCTCGGCAACCAGCAGCGGGTCCAGCTTGCCGCCGCCCTCGTCCACGATCCGAAGGTTCTCGTCCTGGACGAGCCGTTCTCCGGACTCGACCCCGTCGCCGTGGACGTCATGAGCGACGTGCTGGTGGAGAAAGCGAATGAGGGTGTCCCCGTCATCTTCTCGAGCCACCAACTCGATCTCGTGCAACGTCTGTGCCAGCGCGTCGGCATCATTTCCAAGGGGCAGATGCGCGCCGTGGGTACCGTGGACGAACTTCGCTCCGGTGGAGAGTCGCGCCTCGTGGTGCACGCTCCTCAAGCCCCGACCGGATGGGCGAACGGGCTCCCGGGCGTCACGACCGTCGAGCACTCGGGTGATCGGACCGTCCTGTCGGTCTCGCCCGGTGTCGACGACCAGCAGATCCTCAAAACCGCCCTCGAAACAGGTCCCGTCCACGAGTTCTCCCTGCACCAGCCGTCCCTGACCGATCTGTTCCGAGAGGTGGTCGCCGCATGAGCGCCCCGTTGTCCACCACGCGCGCCATCGGCCTCGTCGCCGGTCGCGAGTTCCAGACTCAAGTTCAGAAGAAGAGCTTCCTCATCAGCAACGCGATCATCCTGGTCGCGATCGTCGCGGGCATCGTTGCCATGTCCGTCTTCGGTGGGGGTGACGAGGAGCGGCCCACCGTCGGCATCGTCGGAACGCCGAGCCTGAGCACAACCCTCGGCGCGCTCGGCGACGCCACCGGATCACCGCTCGAGATCTCCGAACTTCCGGACGCCGACGCCGGACGCACCCAAATCGCCGCAGGTGAGCTCGAAGTCGCCCTGATTCCCGGCGACGACGGCAGCGTCGTCGCCCTCACCGAATCCGACATCGACTCCACGTTGAAGACCCTGATCGATGCTGCTGTTGCGCAGGAAGCACAGTCCGCTGCACTGACCAGCCAGGGCGTCGACCCGGCGGATATCGCAGCTGCCACCGCGGCGGCCACCGTCACGATCGAGGCCATCGATCCGCCGGACCCAGAACAAGGCGAACGCATGATCCTGGCGGTCATCGCCGTGATCCTGCTCTACATGCAGATCCTGATGTTCGGTATGTACGTCGCGATGGGCGTCGTCGAGGAGAAGTCGTCGCGCGTGGTCGAGCTGCTGCTGTCGACGCTGCGTCCGCTGCAGCTGTTGTGGGGCAAGATCTTCGGCATCGGTGCTGTCGGCCTGCTTCAGCTCACGGCCTACGGAGCAGTGGGCGTCGGTGCCGCACTGGCCACCGACACCCTCACCATCACCGGTACCGCGATCAGCGTGTTCGCCAGCACGCTCGGCTGGTTCGTCCTCGGATTCGCGTTCTTCGCGGTGCTCTACGCCGCGGCCGGATCGATGGTGTCGCGTCAGGAGGATGTCAACGCCACCTCAGGACCGCTGATGTTCGTCATCCTCGCCATGTTCTTCGCCGCGTTCTCGTCGATCGACAACCCCGAGGCCACGTGGAGCACGGTGCTCAGCTGGATCCCGCCGTTCTCCGCGGTCCTCATGCCGCTGCGGATCGCAGCGGGTGTCGCGTCGCCGTTCCAGATCGTGGGGACGATTGTGCTGATGATTGTCGTCACCGCTGCCCTCGCCATGGTTGCCGCGAAGATCTACCAGCGCTCGATCCTGCGCATCGGTCGCACGGTGACCTGGAAGGAAGCGCTGGGTCGCTGAAGCCTGGATCCGAGTGAACCGACACCGAATTTCCGCTCCGGAGGCATCGAGCCCGTCTCGTGTCTCCGAAGCGGAATCCGACGTATCGGTTGCGAGTGGTCAGCGTGTTCCCTCCGGCAATGCGTCGGCGCCGATGCCGCTGATCTCGGTGATCGCCCAGTCGTTGTCACTGTCCATGCTGAGCCGGTAGGTCGCTGTCGACTGGATACCCTCGGGGGCCTGCGCGTTGGTGGTGCGCACGCTCACGAAGCAGTCGACGGTGTAGGTGCCGTCGGGTCCGGTCTCGGCCTTGGCGGTGATCGGTTCAGCCGTCGATGCCCACTGCAGCGGGACGATGATCTGTTCCATCGACGTCGCAGCCTTGGACAGGCGGTCCGTCAGTTCGGGTGTGGTGCCCTCGACGAGCCGGCCCCGCCACGCGTCGAGATCCCGGAAGTCCATCTCGGCGGCGCCGACGGCGTAGTCCAGCGCAACCTGCTCGGCCTGTGCACGCCCCGCGGCGTCTGCGAGCAACGCATCGCGTTCACTGCGCGCGTCGGACCAGAGCCAGCCGACGACCACAAGTGCGGCGACGAGCACTACCCCGACGGCCGCAACCACGGTCCGCGGCGGTGCCCACCGCTGCCTTTTCGTATCGCCGACCTCACGCAATGGGGCGGGTGGGTTGTCGTGGGTGGTTGTCGTGTCCATGGTGGTCCTCGTCGTCGTAGATCGCGGTGGCTGTGTGCGGGAGATGGTCAGTTGCCGGGGGCCTCCACTTTCACGGTGACAGCGTCGCCGGATTCGGTGGAGGTGAGGATGTTGTTCATCAGGGTGCCGATGTCCATCGCACGAATACTGTTGGCCGCTTCCGACATCGCCGGCAACAGGTTCACACCGATGATCTCGAGGTCTCCCGCTGTTGCGTCGAGGAACTTCTGGAGTTCACCGATGAACGGGCTCGCGCCGTACTTGATGCCGGCGTTGAGCGGACCCTTGTCGGAGGCGAAACGGATGCCGGCAAGCAGATCCGTGAAGCCGCTTCCGAATTCGGCGACGCGCGGGACAGTGCCCCGTAGTCCTTCGGGGATGGATTCGCTGTCGAGCAGCAGCGGCTGGACCGTGCGGAGCAACGTCGTGAACTGATCCGAGTTCTGGGTGAGGGTCGCGGCCATGAGTTCGCCCGCTCTCGTGAGATTTCCGTGTACTCGTGGATCGTCGGGAAGTGCAACGTCCAGCGTGCGGAAGATGTCGCGGACGCCTTCCGGTTCGACCTGCGTGAGCAATCCCGTCAGGCGTTCGGACAGTTCCTCGAACGTGGTCGGCACTACCACCTGCTCCGGTGAGACGACCGCATGATCTTCGAGAAACGGACCGGACGCGGTGTGGGGCCACACCGCGAGGAACGGTTCGCCCAGCGCCGACAGGTTGTCGAGCCGGATCGTGCTGTCGACGGCGATCGGCTGGTCGCGGTTGTACTTCCACGCCACGTCGATGCCGTCGGCCGACGCAGTGATGTCGGTGACCTCGCCGATGGCGATGCCCCTCAACAGTACCCGCGACCCTTCGACCAGTCCGTTGGTGTCGGGCACCTCGACGCGCGCGGTGTACACGTCTTCCATGAACCCGGTCCGGAGTCCGGATTGACTCATGTAGACGAAGGACAGTACGGCGATCACCACCATGCCGGTGACCGAAAGCGCAGTTTTCCGCATCACTTCACAGCTCCCAGCATTCGCAGGATGTTCTCGGCGTCGGAGACGAGTTGATCTCCGTCGGCCGACTCGACGGACACGATGTCGACGGAGGGATTCTGTGCGAACGGAATCAACGTGGTCCGGAGGAATTCGGACAGTTCACCGACGGCAGAGGGGGCACCTCGGGAGATGTCGGTGGTGTCGGCGAGCGATTCGAACATCGGGATCAGCCAGAGTCCACCCTCGTACAGGCTGCCGACGGAGGGAAGGATCTGCCCGATGTGCGAGACCACGTCGACGGCGAGCCGTCGCCAGTAGTGCACCGTGGACGGATCGAAGATCGTCGCGAGTGAATCCGTGTTCTCGTTCAAGGTGACTGCGGTTTCGTTCAATCCGTCGAGCATGCGGTCGATCTCGGCGGTGCGCCCGCCGAGATCGTTGAGGTCGACGGAGACGACCGTGGCGAGTCGCTCGATGTCGGGAACCTCCGGCATCACGGTGTTGACGCGAGCCATGACGTCCTCGATGCGGCGGATGCTGCCGCCGTTCACGAACGTGGCGAGCACCGCCATCGTGTCCTCGAGCTGCGGCGGCGACGTGGTGCGTTTCTTCGGGACGGTCGCTCCTTCCGGGAGATACTCCCCCGCTTTGCCTGCGGGGTCGCGCAGAAGTGCGACATACGTGTCGCCGAGAAGCGTGTTCTGACGGACGATCGCCCGGACGCTCGCGGGAACTCGTGTGTCGGAGCGTATTCCCGCCAGAACCGCCACACTGTCGTCGAGCACGTCGACATCACGGACCTCGCCGACACGGACACCGTCCATGATCACGTCGGCACCGGCGGGAAGATTCATCACACTCGCGAACTCGATCGAGATTTCGTAGCCGTCCCCGATGCCGCCGCGCGCGGACGGTAGGTCCTCGGGGCGCAGGGAACACGCCGATGCGAGGAAGACCAGCGCCACTGCGGTGACGGCTCGAAGCCTGCGCCCTACCGCCGTCGACGTCATCGCGTCACTCCGTTCGATCCGATCAGGCCCATCAGGCCCTCGGGTGTGATCTTCGTGCCCGTCCCCGCGCCCTTACAGCTGCCGGGGCTCAACGTTTCCAGCAGCGCGCAGAGCCTCTCCGCATCGGCATCGCTCAGCGTGACCTGGGGTGCCGTGAACTCCGCGGTCAGTGCACCGGCCTTCGTGGTCTGCTGGTCCACCGCCGCCGACAGATCCGGCACCGAGGAGACCAGGCCGCCGATGTCGCCGGCACGTCCGGCTGCGAGAGCGATGGCGTCGGTGGCCTGACCATGCACGAACGGCCAGATCTCGTCGCCGTAGTTGTTCTGGATGTCGTCGAGAAGTGCGACGACCCAGCCGATACCGACGCAGACGTCGATGGTGCCCGGCCACAGGTCGATACCGGCATCCACGATGTCGGGCATCACCTCGACGATGCGCTTGATCGCCGCCCACTGAACGAGTGCCTCGTCGGTCAGCGGCGCCATGTTCTCGATCGACGCCCCGATGTCGGCGACGAACCGGTCCGGGCTCTCCATGGCGTTGGAGGCGTGCTGCATCATCGTCCGGGCGTTCTCACCTTGCCCCCGCAACGACTCGTTCAGGCCGGACACCGCCATCGCGACGGTGTCGCCTCCGACCTCGGGTGCCAAGGCCTCGATGAAGTCCGCCGCCGACCCGACCACCTCGGAAATGGTCTTGGGGGTGTGACTGTTGGACAGGGGAATGCAGGAGGCCGGCTGGAGCGTGGGCCCGGACTCGTAGTTCCCGACAAGTTCGAGGCTGCGGTCCGCGAGGATCGACTTCGAGCGCGTCACCGCTTTGACGTCTGCGGGGAAGGCTCGCCCGCCGTCGGTGGCGAACACAACCTCGACGTGAGTGCCCTTGTTCGTGACGGACTCGACCTTCCCGACGGGAAAGCCCATCTGCGTGACGGGGTTTCCGGGGTACAGGCCGACGCCGTCGGGCATCTCGGCGCAGAAGGTTCCGGGCCGCGCACCGCTATGGGTCGACTGCGCGGCCGTGACCCCGACACCGCACGTGCACGCCATCGCAGCGACGGTTGTCGCGATGATGGCCATCCTCTTCGTTATCTTCACAACAGCCTGCCGTTCATGTCAGCACTGCAAGTTCCTGTGGGTGGCTCCGGCGCCATCAGCATGTTCGTCCCATGACCGGGATGCAGATGTCCGATGCCATGAGGGTTCCGCCGCCGACTGCGGCCACACCCTCCGGTGTCAGCCAGTTCGCGAGCTGCGCCCGGGTCGCGACAAGGGTGTCGATCGAGGGTCCCATGTTCGCGTTGAATTCCTCGATCATCCCCCTCACCTGCCCGATCCCCGCGGCAACCTGGTCGCTGTTGTCCAGGTAGTACTCCGCGTAGGGCGACACGGTCATGAGCACGTGGCCGAGAAGCCGGTAGGCCTCGTTGAAGCCGACATGTGTGGTCTCGTAGGTCTGGAAGACGATGTCGATCTCTCGGATCAGATCGAAAACCATCTCGCGGCTCGCATTGAAGGTGGTCAGGTACTCCGATGCGAGGTTCGCGACGGTCTGGACCTGGGTGCGTTGGTGGTCCATGACGCGGGCCACCGCGTTCATTCCGGAGATCACGGACTCGACCGATCCGGGGTTCTTCGTCAACGCCTCCGCGACCTGCACGAGGTTGGCATCGATGTCGGCCCCGTCGACGTTGTCGGTGACCGTGGGTGCGGCCTGCAGGACGTCGCCGATCGAGTACGGCACCGTAACCTGTCCCGCGGGAATCACTTTGTCGTCCACCGGGTTCTCCCCCAGAGGGACGAGCGTGACGGCGTAGCCACCGACCGGGGTCAGCATCCGGACTTCGACCCGCGAGTCGGTGCCGACGAGCATGTCGTCCTCGATCTCCATCGTGACGCGGACCGCGGTGTCGCCGAGTTCCATGTTCGACACCTTGCCCACGGATACGCCCGCGACGCGCACGTCCTGTCCGACCGAGATGGCGGAGACGTCGGTGGCCTCGAACGCCACCGATTTGCGTCCGGGCGGATTCAGGTAGAAGACGGCAGTTGCGACGAGTGCCAGTACGGCGACAATCGCGACGCCGGCGCCGATCCGCATGTCGTTGGCGAACCACGACGCCACACGTCCGTTACCGAACCGGCGTTTCTTCGCCGGCTTCACGATGCGCTGCATACGAGAACCTCGCTCCCGTTGAGAAGGACCTGAACATCGGCCGGCAGCTTCGCCACGCCGTTCGCACATGCCGGGCCCGACCCGGTGGGGGCGCTCGCTGGGAGCTGGAGACCTGCGACGGCGGGCGGGAGAAGCCGGATGGCGTCGGCCGCTTCTTCGAGCGACGCGAAGGCCGACGTCACCATCTCGTCGACGTCGACTCCGGGCTGGAGCCCGTAGGAATCGAGCAGTCGCTTGATGGGCGTGAGGAACTGCGGCCCGTAGGACGCCGTCTTGGGGAACTCGTCCAGAACCGTCATCGCCTTGCCGATCGGAAAGCTCACGGAGCGAAGGAATTCCACGACACCATCGGAGCGGCCACCCATACCGTCCGAGATCCGGGCCAGGTTGTCCGCCAGGGTCGAGATGACCTGTTCGCGGTCGGACGCGAGGTCGGCGAGCTTCTGCGCGTCGTCCATCATGGGCTTCAGCCCTCCGCCGTCACCCTGCAGCAGAGCGATCGCGTTTTCACTGAAGCGGTTGATGTCCTCGGTGCTCATCGTTGCGAGGACAGGCTGCAATCCGTTGAACAGATCGGTGATGTCGAACGACGGTCGCGTGCTCGCGAGGCCGAGGCTCTCGACCGGGGCACCGGTCTTCTCACCGAAGTCGGCGTCGATGTAGCGCACGCCCGTCAGGTTCTGGTACTTGACAGACAGCGTCGTGCCGTCGGTCAGCTCGTACGGTTCTTCCATCGTGAAGCGCACCTCGGCGATGGTGTTTCCGTCCCGACGGTGCAGGTCTATGGATTCGACCTTGCCGATGCGGACACCGCGGGTTCGAATGTCGCCGGCAGCGCCGAGTCCGGACACGTCGGTGAATTCCGCCGTGTAGGTGTGGGTCGTCCCCTCCACCGGGCTCCGCATCGCATTGATGACGAGCCCGAAGAGAACCACCGAGACAACTGCTGCGACAAACAGTTTGATGATCGTCGCGATATAGGTTGCACGTGTGGTCATCGCCCGGCTCCGTCCTGCGCAGACGCCGCACCGAGCCCGAGCGGGGAGGTGAAGGCCGGAAGTGCATCGACCAGCACGCGGAGCCGCAGACGCTGCCCATCCGCCGTGTCGACGAACGCCGAGTCGAGCCGGCGAACAATGTCCCGACCCGCCTCGGGCGTCATACCGCCGTTCACGAGATGCGGAAACACATCGGATGCGACGGCGACCGAGGTGACGAGGGGCGTGACCTCCTCACCGTGTGAAGCGAGCAGGGCGCCGGCCTGCCCGAACAGTTGGTTGGCGGCCAACGTGAGGCCGGCATCGGCTTCGTCGAAGACGGCGTCGTCGACTCCGATCGACCCGTCGGCAAGCCTGTTGTAGTTGCTGTCATAGATATTCATGAGCGATTCGATGGTCTGGTCGGTGAAACCGGGCAGCGCCTCGAGTATGTCGTTGAAGTAGGCGATCTGCGTGGTCGGAATCTCCTGCTGTGTCTCCGCAACGCGATCCGCGACCAACAGGCCCGTATCGATCCAGCCGGTCATACCGTCGAGGTAGTGCACGGTCTTGTCGAGCGAGGTGATCATGGTGTCGGTAAGGGTGCCGTCGATGGTGAGCGAACCCTGTTCGATCATCGTCGACATCGTGAAGTCACCTTCGGGTTCGCGGGCAAGTTGCATCCCCGACTCCAGCGGCGACCCGCCGGGCTTCGCGAGAATGTTCACCGCGGAGGTCCCGAAGTAGTTTTCGGGCCGGAAATCCAGCTCGAACTCGTCGGTGAGCCCGGAGACCTGGTCCTCGTCGAGCACCAGCGTCATCTGGACCGACTCGGATTCGGTACGTTCGAGTGCGGTCACGAGGCCGACGGATTGTCCGTGCAGCACGACCTTTGTCCCCTCTGCCACGCCGGGGCCGACGTAGGCGACGTCGACCGCCACCTCGATTCCCTTCGGGGCGGTCATCTTCGGATACAGCGTCACCGCTCCCACGGCGGCCACGCCCAGGAGCGCGATCGCTGCGGCACCGGTCGTCGCCAGCCTCCGGGACTGATCTGCGGCTGTTCCGCGCAGGAAGTCCTGGCTTCTCGACATGGTTATTTCCTCATCCCTTGAAGACAAGTTCGGGGCTCAGGCCCCAGATGATGACCGTCATCACGAAGTTCAGAACCACGATGGCCACCAAGCTCGCGCGGATCGCGCGGCCGGATGCCGATCCCACGCCTGCGGGTCCACCCGACGCGAAGTATCCGTAGTAGCAATGAATCATCGTGACGACGGCGCAGAAAATCAGTGCTTTCCCGATGGATGCCAGGAGGTCCGGCACGTTCAGGAACTGTGCGAAATAGTGATCATAGGTGCCGTCCGGCTGGTCGTGGAAGGTCTTCACCACGATTCCGCCGGTGAAGAACGCAACGACGAGCGCCATCAGATACCCCGGCAGCACGACGAGCATGCTGCCGATCAGGCGTGGACCGACGACGAACGGAATGGCTTGCAGGCCGATCGATTCGGTCGCGTCGATCTCCTCGGAGATGCGCATCGAGCCGATCTCGGCAGTCATTCTGCAGCCGGCCTGCGCGGCGAAGCCGATGCCGGTGATGATCGGTGCGATCACACGGACATTGCCGAACGAGCCGATGATCCCCGTCAGTGCACCGAACCCGAGCAGGTCGAAGGCCATGAAAGCCTGGATCGCGACCACTGCGCCGACCGCGATGCCGAGGAAGAACATCAGGCTGATCACGCCACCGTCGACGACCAGCAACCCGTTTCCCCACGCCATGTTGTTCATGGTCGAGAGGGTCTGCTTGCGATAGTGCCGGACGGTCTTGGGAAGCAGGTAGATCGTCTTCGCGCAGAACGTGACCACCTGACCGACTTCTTCGATAATGGCCCGGACCCCGTTCGTTGCCGCCGCGGCGCGCGACGCCAGGTAGTTCGTTCCTTTCGGCCCGTGATGTGCGGGGTTGCCCGTCGTCATCACGCCAGCCTTGCCGGGAAGAACATCATCTGCAGCTGGCTCACGAGGAGGTTCGCCACGAAGATACAGAAGACGCTGAGGACGACGGACGCGTTGACCGCGTTGGCGACGCCGGTGGGGCCGCCTCTCGCTTCGAGTCCGCGTAAGCCCGCGATGATGACCACCATCGCGGCGAAAATCACGGATTTGAGCACCGAGAACACGAGGTCCGTCGGTGTCGCGAACGCGCCGAACGACTGCCAGAAGCTGCCGGGCACAACATCGTTGACGTTGGCCGAGATGATCAGGCCGGCGGAGACGCCCGCAGCGATGATGATGATGCACAGCATCGGCGCGATCGCGAGCATTGCGAGGAAACGCGGCACGACGAGACGTTGCACCGGATCGATACCCATCACGCGGATCGCTTCGATCTCCTCGCGGATGGACCGGGCGCCGAGGTCGGATGCGATGGCCGACGCGGCCGCACCGCTCATGAGCAGCCCGGCCGCCATGGGCGCACCCTGACCGACCACGCCGAGCCCACTCGCGGCCCCCGCCAGCGAGTTTGCACCGACCTGGTTCATGATGCCACCGACCTGCACGGAGACTTCCGCGCCGATCGGGACGGCCATGAGGAGCGCGGGCAGTGCGGTCACCTTGAGAAGGATCCACATCTGTTCGATCACTTCCCGGACAGGAAGTTTCATCGAGAGAGTGTCGGTGACGCAGTAGCGCAGGACGTTACCCCCGAGGCGCGCCGATCGTCCTATCGTCGCGAGCGACGCGGCGGGCTTCTGAGTGAGATAGCCTCCGATTCCGGCGATCACAGCCTTGCCGCGTCCCGACCTCGGCGTCGCCGTCTCGTCGGGGGCAAGTGCCACCTGGGTACTCATCGTTCGATCACCTCGCGGTGCGAGGGAAGTGTCGTACAACTCTGGGTTCTCACCCGTCAGTACCTTTCTCGTCGTCCGTCACCCCGATACGGGGTGCCGGGCCGTCACCACGAAGCAACCGGTCCCGGCCGCGTGGGCTGCGGAACTACCGCGACACCACCGGGATCTGCTCGGTCGGCGCGTCGAAGTCGGCATACGCGTAGTTGTTCAGGGGAGCGTCGAGGCTCTCGCGGATCGCGTGCTGTGCAACCGCCGGCAGCCTGTGCAGGATCTGCCGCACCCGCTCCTGACGGCGCTCCACCGCCTGCCGTACCGGCATGCCGGGCGTAGCCTGCATCTGCGGCACGATGCCCTCGACATCCTCGACACCGCCCGCGTGGTGCCCGGCATCCACGAGCGCCTGCTCATGCGCCATCTGCGCCTCGTCCTTCTCCTCCGACATCCCGATCGGACCGATCATCGTGCCGTTGAGGAACTGCCTGACCACCGGCTCATCCGACGTCAGCAGCACCTCACGCGGACCGAACATCACCAACTCGCGACGGAACAGCATGCCGATGTTGTCCGGCACTGTCCGTGCCAGATTGATGTTGTGCGACACGATCAGGATCGTCGCGTCGATCTCCGCATTGATGTCGATGAGTGTTTGCGAAATGTAAGTGGTACGAACCGGATCCAGACCCGAATCCGGCTCGTCCACCAAAATGATCTCGGGATCGAGCACCAGAGCGCGGGCCAGACCGGCGCGCTTGCGCATACCGCCGGAGATCTCCCCGGGCAGCTTGTCCTCGGCACCGAGCAGACCGACCAGTTCCAGCTTGCTCATCACGATTGCCCGGACCTCGGATTCGGACTTCTTCGTGTGCTCACGCAACGGGAACGCGACGTTGTCGTACAGGTTCATCGACCCGAACAGAGCGCCGTCCTGGAACAGCACTCCGAACAATTTGCGGATCTCGTAGAGCTCTTTCGACGAGCATTGCATGATGTCGGTGCCGTCGATGACGATCGAGCCCTCTTCGGGCCGCAGCAGTCCGATCAGCGACTTCAGGAACACCGACTTGCCGGTACCGGAAGGGCCGAGCAGGGCACTGACCTCACCGGCCGGCAGCGTCAGCGACACGTCTTTCCAGATTCGCTGCGACCCGAACGACTTCGTCAAACCTTCGACCGAAACCTCGACACCCATCGGTTTCCCTCTCGTCCCTCGCCCTCGTACCGGCATGCGCCGTAGACGGCAGTGATCAGCGGATCATCATGTAGTGGTGCATATTCGGACCTATCCGACCTCGCTGAGCACAAGGGGCGGACGGTGGGACTCGATGTGACCAAAGTCCCTGTGACAGATAACTGTGATGCAAACAACGAATTTTGTCAAACGTCGGTAAGGCCTGTTGGAACGCGAATTCGATCCACGCGCAACCGAATCGGACGAACTCACATCAACCGGACAATAGGGGCGACCCACCATCGACCTACAGGCGCGCCGGGGCATTCTCACCCAGCCCGATCGACGCCAGGTCGCCGCGATCCACAAGTTTCACACGCGGTCGCCCGACCGCCTTACCGGCACTACGCTCGTGTGCATCGATACGGCGCCACCCCAGCAGATCCAGCCGCTCGGGACGACGGATACCGACGAACTCCGAGAAGTCATCCCGGTCGCCCGGCGGGGCTGTGAGACGGCCTTCAGCGAAGTCGGCCAGGATCGACGCCGCGGTTTCCGCCGAACACACCTTGTTGGACCCGATGACCCCATTGGGACCCCGTTTCAGCCAGCCGGCGGTATAGACCCCCGCGACCCGCACGCCTGAACGGGGGTCGATCACCGCACCCGCCTCGTGCGGAATCACTCCGCGATCGTCGTCGAACGGCACGCCCGGAACCGGTGCGCACCGGAAACCGATCGACCGCAGCACAAGCCCCGCATCGATGTCCTCGGACTCCCCTGTGGATCGAATTCCACCGTCTTCGAGGGTGTTCACCGCGACGCGTAGACCTTCCACACGGTCCGTGCCCAGTACTTCCACGGGTGATCGGAGGAACTGGAGATGGATGCGGCGTCTCCCGGGTGACGCTGTCGCCCCCGCGTATCGAGTCACGATGCCGGCCCGGATCCGCGCGAGAGCCGAGTATTCGCCATCTCCGGGATCGACGCCCGACGCCGTCACATCGACGCCTGGCAATGTGCCGAGTCCGAGCAGCTCGGGCGTGCTATAAGCCGCGCCGAGGGTACCTCGCCTGCCGAGAACCACCACCTCCCGGATTCGACTCGCCGCGAGGGCCTCAAGGGCATGCGCGGCAATGTCCGTACACATCAGTCGCGACACGTCGGAGGTGAGCATGCGGGCCACGTCCAGTGCGACGTTTCCGTTCCCTACCACCACCGCTCGTTCGTGAGACAGGTCGAATCGCAGATCTGCGTATTCCGGGTGCCCGTTGTACCAGGCTACGAACTCGCGGGCCGAGAAACTCCCGGGGAGGTCCTCTCCCGGTATGTGCATCGCCCGGTCCCTGCTTGCCCCCGAGGCATACACCACCGCGTGGTGGTGACGGAGGAGATCGTCGTGGGTCAGGTGCTGTCCGACCTCGATGTTGAGGAAGACGTCGATATTCTTGCGGCCCATCATCCGGGAGAAAGCCGCAGCGACGTTCTTGGTCGCCACATGGTCAGGTGCCACACCGAAACGCACAAGACCGCCCGGGACGGGGAGTTTTTCGATGATCGACACCTCCACCCGGAGTTCACGTCGCGAGGTGAGCACGTCCGCGAGATAGCAGGCGGACGGACCGCTACCGACGATCGCCACTCGCAGGGTTTCGGTGCCGGCCGCGACCGCAACCGGTTCGGCATCGAGAAGCGGTGCGGGAGCCGGGTTGTCCGCGTAGTATGCGGCGTTGATCTCGACGAACGGCTGCATCTCGGCGGTGAGGTCCTCCGGCGGCACGATCGCGTCCACCGGGCATTCATCGACGCACGCACCGCAATCGATGCATGTCGCCGGATCGATGTACAACATCTCGGTGCGTGCATGATTCCGCTCCGATGGAGTGGGGTGGATGCAGTCCACTGGGCAGACCGCGACGCATCCCGCGTCGTTACAGCACGGCTGGGTCACTACGTGGGCCATCGTTCACTTTCCTTGCATGCGGCTGGAAGAAGCGGGCAGGACGTTTCAGACGATTCGACGCGCCCGCATGTCGGCGAAGACGTCGCCGACGCGTACCACATCGCCGGTGGTCGGCGCGTGGATCATCTGTCCACCACCGATGTAGATTCCGACGTGGCCGGGGCCGGCGGCCTGCCAGTTCCCGAAGACCAGGTCGCCGGGCAGCGCTTCGCTCAGGGGAACTTCGGTTCCGACGTTCCATTGCGTTTCGGATGTTCGAGGCAACGTGATCCCGGTGGCTGCGTGCATTGCGAACGAGGTGAGGCCGGAGCAGTCGAAACCACCTCCGGAAGGGCCGTCGATATTGCCGCCGCCCCATACATACGGCAGGCCCAGGTAGCGGAATGCCTCGTCGATCACCCGCTGCCCCGTCTCACCGATGGCGGGGAGACCGAGCGCGATGAACGGCGAAAGCATCCGCTCGAACACCGGACGCGCCGACAAGATCTTCGCGACGTACGGTTTCGTCTGATTCTCGTAGTCCGGCACGCCGGAAGGCATTCCCCCGGATCGCAGGACAGCTCCGACGCCCGCGTTGTACGCGGCCAGCGTGAGACCGAGGGTGTCGCCCGTGACCCTGCCGCTGCGCTTCCACTTCTCGATCTGAGCCCAGTTGTCGCACAACAGGTTGCCGGATGCCATGACCGGATCGGCAATACCGAGTACGTCTACCTTCCCGTCTCCGTCTGCGTCCTTGCCGTAGGCATCCCAGGTGCCCGGCATGAACTGTCCAGGGCCACGCGCGCCGGTCGACGACACCGGTGCGGTCGGGCCGTAGCGGAATCCGTTCTCGACCGAGTAGAGCGCGGCAAGCACGGGTGCAGTGATTCCGTCGCATACCTCACCCGCCTTCTTCAGCCACGGCGCAAAGACGGCCACGGCACCGATCGGCGCCAGCGAAGTGCCCGGGAGGATCGCCGGAATCCGAGGCAGGGTAACGCCACCCACCGGCCCGGTAGGCACCGCGGCCGTCGTCGACGCGCCGAATCCCCACGGGTTCGGTCGGCCCGCGGGTGCAGCTACAGCAGGAGCTTCTGACTTTTCACCGGACTCCGTTGTTATGGGCAATGATTCGGGAATGTACGTCTCGGCACCGGCAGCGACACGATCGGCCGTGTCGGCGATCAACTGTTCCACCGGAGCCTGCACGTCCTCGGGTAAGACACCGACGGCCGCGTCGAGGTCGGCACCGAGCTGGACTGCTCCCTGCTCGACGGCGTGGGTGAATGTCTCCACATGTTCGGCGGCTTCGGCCGGAAGATCGACTCCCAGGACGGCCGCATTGACGGCAGTCGCCACAACGACGATCAATGACGATGGATCCACGGACATTGCAGATCACCTCTCGAAGAGAAAAGAATCCCGCGTTCTCGAACTCTGTCGATATCTTGCGGAATCGCTCTTCGCGAATCCGACCAGGCGGACAGGCAACACAGGAACAAGCTACAGATTCCGTAATTTGTTATACACACACGAACTGTCGCATGCAAGGAATTCCGAGTTGTCCCTATTGCGGTGCACACAAACAAAATTGCCCGTGGACAAGCTGTCCACGGGCAATTACGGCAAGACTTCGAGCACGCCGCGAACCTACTACGGCCCCGCGCTTACCGGACCCGAAACAATACCCGGCAGCAGCAAATTGGCGAGCAGGCGACGATTGTCCGGGGCATCCGGATCGCCGAAATCCATTCGGCCGACGAGAATCAATTCGACGACGGTGATCCAGTTGCAGATCTCTTCGTCGGTGAGTCCGGCGCGGATCTCACCACGTTCGCGCGCCTCCACGATCAACGGTGCCCACATCTCGTAGGTCAACCGGGCAGCGAGGCTCGAACTCCCGACAAGCGCGGTCGCACGGCTGACCTGATCGGGGTTCACGATCAAATGAATAGCGGGGTCGCGACGACCCATGTCGACGAGATACAGCAGACCGTCGACGAGCTGCTCGGCGAATGAGCTTCGATCGGCGACGTACTCCCGGGCCATGTCGAACAGTCTCCGCGACCGCGCTTCGATCATCGCTGTCATCAGGGTGTCGCGATCACGGAAATACCGGTAGATCGTCGGACGCGACACACCCGTTTCCTTCGCAACGTCGTCGATTGTCGTCTTCACGACGCCGAAACGCTGGATCGCGGCTTCCGCCGCCGCGAGAATCTGTGAGCGGGCAACCTCGGCATCGTCGCTGAGGACACCTTGACGTCGCGCCATGCACCCTCCTCAACGAGCCACTTCACACACGAACATGCCGAGAATACAGCAGCCACCACACCCCGCTCGCCGGCAGTGAGCCTCACGGCCGGCGAACGGGAAGCGGATCAGGCCGTCGGGGTGAACGTGATCGGCAGGCGCATGCACCCGCGAACCTGGCTCGCGTGCAGAACCGGAGGATCCTCGGCGATCAGGTCGTAATCCGGAATTCGCCGGTGGATCTCTTCCAGCGCGATCGACAGCTCGATCCGGGCGAGATGCGACCCCAGGCAGCGGTGCGGGCCGCCGCCGAACGACAGGTGCCGGTTCGGGTGACGATCGAGCTGCAGATCGTCGGCATCGTCGAACTCGTCGGCATCGCGGTTCGCAGAGCACAGCGTGAGGATCAGCTGATCCCCCTTCTTGATCTGCACCCCACCGAGTTCGACGTCGCGCGTCGCGCAGCGACCCGGAATCACCGCAGCCTCGATACGCAGGATCTCCTCCACCGCACTCGGAATCAGCGAATCATCTGCAATCAGCGCCGCGCGCTGATCCGGGTTGTTCACCAAGTGGATGATCGCCCACGCGAGCGAACCCTGCACCGTGTGCAAACCCGCGATCAGCAGGAGGAAGAACATGCGGTAAAGCTCTTCGTCGGTCAGCAATCGCTTGCCGTCCTGGAGCTCGACCTCGGTGTGGATGAGCGTCGAGGTGATGTCCTCGCCGGGATTCTCGCGGCGTTCCTGAACCATCTTGTGGAAGTACCCGAACATCTCGAACCCTGCCGCAACCTGGGCCTGCTGGTTCTCTTCTTCGCTCAGGCCCGGCTTGCCCATGAGGACGGTGTCGGTCGCCTCGGTGAATACGGCGGCGTCTTCGAGCGGCCAGTCCATGAGCGCCAGGAACACCCGTGTGGGCAGTTCGTGCGCGAACGCGGAGATGAACTCTGTCTTGCCCTCGGCTGCGAACTCGTCGATCAGTTCGTTGACCAGGGACCGGATCTGCTCGGACAGTGCCTTCATCCGGTTCGGGCTGAAGAGCGGCTGCATCGCGAGACGGTACCCGGTGTGCTCCGGCGGGTCCAGCTCGATGGGGATGAACTTACCCATCCCACCCGGACCGGTGACCAGGTTGTTGGGATAGCTCGAGAAGGTCTCCGGATCACGGAGAACTTCATGGATTTCCTTGTAACGGGTGACGATCCAGTGCCCGCCGTGTGCCGTCGAGTACACCACCGGGCCCTTGGACGCCAGCTCGGCGACCCGCTGCTGGACGTTGTCGACCGGCTGCGCGAGAGTCTGGTCGTAGATATCGAAGTCCACGACAAGATCGTCGGGCAGTGCCTGTTCGGTAATTGTCATCAACAATCCTCGGAAAGAAGGTCCCTCAGCGGGATTCGATGGTCAGCGCTCGTTCTGGACAGACGACCGCACCGGCCTCTGCAGCGGTCACGTCGTCGTCGGACAGAAGGTCTTTCAGGACGACCGGATAGCCCTGGTCGTCACAATCGATCAGTTGAGGGGACGTGGAATAGCACAATCCGTGACCCGCACACGCCGAAGTGTCCACGACGAGATGTCGAGTCTGTTGTCGAGTATCGGACATCGTTCGATTGCCTTCTTTCGGAAAATCACAGTCCCGATGATCAATTGGCGTTGTCGAGCGTCGGTTTCGGTTCGTCCTCAGGGAACATCATCGCGACGCGGGACAGGGTGCCGCCGTCGGTGGTCGGAAGGGTCACACCCGAGATGTACGCGGAGTCGTCCGAGACGAGGAACAATGCGGCACGCGCATTGTCCATCAGCGACGGCGGCCGATTAAGCTTGAGCGGTATGGGCGAGACACCCGGATCCCACGGTCCCGCGGTTTCTTCGTAGGACTGACCGATCACCGGAGCTCCCTCCGGGGCAAGGAAGTTCGGGGACATACCGTGCGTGGGAGCGATCGCATTGACCCGGATTCCGTACTTCCCGAGGTCGAGGCTCAGGCCGCGGACGAAGCCGTTGACACCGGCTTTCGTCGCCGAGTAGAGCGCAATACTGTGGTACGCAGCAATCGAGGCAGCCGAGGACGTTGCGAGGATGACACCGCCACCGTTGGCGCGGAGAGCCGGAACTGCAGCCTTGGCGGTGTAGACCACTCCGCTCAGGTTCACGCCGAGAACGTGCTGCCAATCTGCATCGGTGAGGTCCTGGAAGTCGACCTGCTCGCCACCGGCAACGGACGGGACGCCGCCGCGTGACACCACACCCGCGTTCGCCCATGCGACATCGAGCTTGCCGTACAGATCGACAGTGGTGGCCACCGCGTCCACCACCTGCTGTTCGTTACTCACATCGGCAGTGATGGCAACAGCGGTGCCACCCTGCTGCTCCACCAGTTCGACTGTCCCCTTTGCACGCTCGGGATCGATGTCGACCACCGCGATCTTCGCACCTTCGGACGCGAAGAGTTGCGACGCCTGCCTGCCCAGACCCGAACCCGCGCCGGTGATGAGTACAACTCTGCCTTCGAGTTTCATGGGAGCTCCTTCGCTCGTCGAGACAACCTGATACGTCATAAGTAATTGCGCCGGAGAGACTTTCGAGTAGCTCGATATCGCGACCGGATACGGAGCCGGTCTCGACTACATCGGACGCCATCTCGTGTGACCCACGTTACCGCCAGCAAACATGTTACGTCAATCGATATTTGTAAATTGACTCGATCGATTCGGTCGTGGCCGCCCTACAGGACGTCACGCACAAAAGCCGGCCCCCAGTTGGGGGCCGGCCTGACTCGGAGATGTCGCGGGGAAGAGCGCCCCACCTCGAGCTCGAGTTACTCCATGCTTCGGCTACGCGCCTTGTACTTCTCGAACGCCTGCTCCGTCACGATGCTGGGAACCAGGAAGTTGGCGAGCATCCGCCGGTTCTCCGGGTCGCCCTCGGTACTGAAGTCCATCCGTCCGACCAGGATGAGTTCGACCAGCGCAATCCACTCACAGATCTCCTCATCCGTGAGGCCCTCACGAATCTCGTCCCTTTCCCGGGCCTCGTCCAGTAGAGGAGCCCACATTTCCTGCGTCAGACGCGCCGCGAGGCCCGTGCTGCCGACCAGCGCGGTCGCCAGGTCCATGTGCTCGGGGCTCACGATCAACCGGACGATCGGATCCTGACGTCCGCGCTCGACCAGGAACACCAAGCCGTCGACGATCTGTTCGGCGACCGTCTCCCGTTCTCGGAGATAACCCCGCGCCTTGTCGAAGAGACGGCGCGACCTCGCCTCGATCAACGCGGTGATCAACGTGTCGCGGTCGCCGAAATAGCGGTAAACAGTCGGCCGTGAAACACCGGCCTCCTTCGCGATGTCGTCCATCGTCGTCTTGAGAACGCCATAGCGCTGAAACATCGACTCGGCGGCCTTCAGGATTTGCCCACGCGCTGTCTCCGTGTCATCGCTGAGGATGCTTCCCCGCCGTCGCGCCATGTCGTTCGCTCCTGAAACTCCGGTGCCGCCAGTAAGTTCGTCTGATGATACAAGAGATGTCAGCTGTAAACGTCGCACCCGTCGGCAGCTCTCATCGTCGATGTCCGATCCGGTTGCGCTCCGCATCGGAGGCCGAGATGCGGCGACCCCCGATGTCGCTCGATTGCTGACATCGGGGGTCGAGATAGAAAGAAGCGTCGTCGGGCTACTGAAACAGGTCCGGTAGGCCTTCCGACACCCGATCCGGGAACTTCGCCCCACGCTTCTCCAAGAACGAGTCGATGCCTTCCCGCGCGTCATCGGAGGTGCCCCGGACGTAGACGCCCATGGACTCCGCTCGATGCGCTACCTCGGGGCCCGCTGCCCCGAGCATCCGCCACATCAACTGGCGGGTCAGTGCCGCCGAGACGGGCGATGTCCCGGACACCAGTTCGCGGGCAACTTCGAGCGCCCGGTCGAGCACCTGCTCGGCGGGGACGAGTTCACGAACCAAGCCACGCTCGAGCGCTTCCGCGGCAGGCACGGTCCTGCCACCGACGGTCCACTCCACTGCGGTCGAGATCCCGACCGCGCGGGGCAGGAACCATGTCGAGCATGCCTCCGGCACAATTCCGCGCCTAGTGAACACGAACGCAAACTTCGCTGTTTCCGAGGCAATCCGAATGTCTGCTGGGAGAGTCATCGTCACACCGACACCAGCCGCCGGTCCGTTGATCGCTGCGATGACCGGTTTGAGGGAACGGTAGATCCGCAGTGTCACCTGTCCCCCCGTGTCGACCGGCGCTCCCCCGGTCTCGGGGTCGGCGCCGAGGTCGAAGGTGTTGCCGCCGGCTGCGAGATCTGCACCTGCACAGAACGCCCGGCCGCTTCCGGTGAGCACAACAGCGCGCACCTCGTCGTCGGCGTCGGTCTCGTCGAAGATCTCGATGAGCCTATAGCACATCGCGTTGGTGAACGCGTTGAGTCGATCCGGCCGGTTCAATCGCACCACAGCGATCTCTCCGTGCCGCTCGAGGAGGATCTCGTCTCCGGTCCCGGTCTGAGCCACGGGGGTCCCTTTCTTCTCGCTGACGTCAACGCACCTTGTCGAAACGTTCGGAGACGTCACGATACTCGGACCGTATCGCCGTCTTGGACAGCTTTCCGCTGGGAAGTCGCGGTAGCGGTTCGTCCCGGATCACGACGTAACGCGGGACCTTGTAGTCGGCCATCAGCCGATCGCAGTGTTCGACGATCGTGGCTGCGTCGACTCCGTTCTCCACGGTGACGATGGCCGCAGGTGTTTCACCGAAGCGTCCGTCGGCCGCCGCGATGACCGCAACTTCCGTCACCCCCGGGATCTCACTGATCACGCGCTCGATTTCGACGGGCGAGATATTGATGCCACCCGTGATGATGAGGTCCTTGAGCCGGTCGACGAACTTGACTCGCCCGGATTCGTCGAGGGTGCCGAGGTCGCCGCTGTGAAGCCAGCCGCCGCGCAGCGCCGTCGCCGTGGACTCGGGATCATTCCAGTAGCCGGGCGTCACGCCGGGGCCGCTGAGCAGAATCTCGCCCTCTTCGCCCGGCGCCGCATCGGAGCCGTCGTCGCGGACCACCTTCATTTCCGTGAAGATCGAACCGGACCCGCAGGAATCCGGATGATCGAAGGCTTCGGATACGAGGGTCGCGGTTGCAACACCACCGGCTTCGGTCATGCCGTAGATCTGGCGCAGCGCAACCCCCTTGTCGGCCCATCTCTTCAGCAACTCCGGGGCAACCGCTGCGCCGCCGACGATCGCGGTGCGCAGCGACGACAGGTCGGCGTTCTCGAATTCGGCTGCGCGGGAGATTGCTTCGAAGATCAGCGGCACACCGAACAGGGCTTGCACCTTGTGTTCACCGAGCAGCTTCGCGGCGCGGTTCGGGTCGAGTTCCTTCTCGATGATCAAGGTGCCACCGAGAACAGTGGTCATCACCAGACCCCACACGAGACCGGGGGTGAACACGAGCGGCAACACCAGCAACGACGTGGAACCCGGACGAAAACCCTCCTCGGTGAGAGTCGCCTCGAAAACGATGTTGAGCAGCGTCCGGTTGGTGCAGACGACGCCCTTCGACAACCCGGTAGAGCCACTTGTGAACAGCAGCGCAGTGGGGTCGTCGGGGGCGAGATCGACTCGGAAGTCGTCGGGACCGCCGTCCCGCAACCCCGCGAGTTCGGTGAATGCGAGGCTCTCGTACGGTGCGCCGAGTTGCCGCGCCTCCTCGACCGTCCCGGCGAACTCTTCCGGGGCGATGACGAGAACGGCGCCTGCGTCGTCGACGAGTTTGCGGAGTTCGGCAGGCTTGAACCGGGGATTCAACGGAATGAGAACAGCACCGGCTTTGAGCACACCGAGTGCCACCACGGGCCACAGAAGCGAGTTCGGACCGAGCACTCCGACACGTTGGCCGGGGGTGATGCCTCGGTCGACGATCATGCGTGCGATGCGTCCGGACCAATCCTGGAGTTCCCGGTAGGTCAGAGCTTCGCCTGCGACGATGATCGCATTCTGCTCCCCCTTGGTCTTAGCCCACCAGTGTAGTGCCGAGCCGACGGTGGCAGCCATTGTCTTGCCTTTCCCTTACCGGAAGGAATCCGAATGAGATTTGTCTGCAAAGTCTTTCAGCGCGAAGAGATCAAGCAACGAGATCTCATGTCACGTTTCGACCAGGATATCGACATCTTCATGAGACGTCAATCAACTTTTGTAAATTGCAAAGGACGGCTGGTCGCGGCGACGAGCGCAGCAGCAGCCGCGGTGACTCCGCCGACTACGAAGGCGGCAACATAAGCAGTTTCGGAAGGGGTGCCCGTGCCCGCAATCGTGATGGTGGCGAGGAGCATTCCCACGAGCGCGCTTGCCAGCGAGCTGCCGAATGTCCGTGCAATCGCGTTGATACTGTTCGCAACACCGGTGTCGTGTAGCGACACATGTGCGACCAGCATCGCAGGCAACGCCCCGTAGGCAACGCTGACGAAGATATTGAGAATTGCGATCGCGATGATCATCTGCCAGGTGTGATCGTGAGCGAATACGAGAAACACGAATCCACACACACCCACGACACATGCCACCAGAAGCACACGGTCGGCGCGGAATCGCCGAACCAGAAGACCACTCACCCCCGCGGCAGTGATGCCGACAATCTGCCCGGGCAACAGATACACAAGGCTTGTCCCGAGCACCGACGCACCGAACCCGTATCCGGTTTCCTCGGGATTCACCTGTACGAACATTGCAATCGCCAAGAACTGCACGAACATCGCGATGCCCACGAGGAACGCGGCAAGATGAGCGGGAGCCACCGCCCGCGCAGTGAGGAGCGCCGGGGCAACCAATGGCACGTCGAACCTGCGTTCGTGCCAGTACCAAGCACCGAGCATGAGGGCTCCGGCAACGACGCAGCCGACCGTCGGTACCGAGACCCAGCCCCACGTTCCGCCCTGCGCAAGTGCCACGAGCAGGGCAGACAGGCCGACTGCGAGTCCCGCCGCGCCCCAGAAATCGAACCCACCCTCGCCCCCCGGCCCCGGCAGGCTCGGAACCACACACCACGCCACGACGATGGCGATGACAGCGAGAGCTACCAGCAGCCAGAACACGCGGCGATAGTCGTCACCGTCGCGATACAGCAGTCCGGCGGCGATCATTCCCGCGCCGCCGCCGACGCTCATCGTGCCGGACATGATGCCGAGCCCCGCCGTGAGCCGATCGGTTCCGAGGGCACCGCGGAGCACCGCGACACCGATCGGGAACAACGCGAAGGATGTCCCCTGCAGTGCGCGGCCCGCGATGAGTACCGGCAGCGAATCCCACGCGACGCACAGGAGCGAGCCGACCACCACTACCCCAAGGACGCCGAGCAATACCTTCCGCGGTCCGCGCCGATCGGCAAGTCTGCCGAGCAGCGGTGTACAGACCGTGGCGGCAAGAAGATTCACCGTGACGATCCATCCGGCGGCGTTGGCGCCCACACCGAGTTGCGCTGCGATGTCGGGCATCAGCGGCACTACGGCGGTCTGCATGACCGAGGTGATCATCACGACGAAGCACAGCGCCGGGATCAGCACAGCGGGCGCGACAACACGGATGCGCTTACCCGACTCGGGATCAGCGAGACGTTGAGTCACCATGCTCCAGGGCTACAGATCCAGGGTGAGCTTGGCGGTGCAGCTCCGGGATATGCAGATCATCATGCAGTCGTTCTCCGCCTGCTCGTCTTCGGTGAGAACGGAGTCGCGATGATCCGGAACACCCTCCACAACGGCGGTTTCACATGTCCCGCAGGTGCCTTCCCGGCACGAGAAGGGGACATCGACACCTGCCCCGAGCACTGCGTCGAGCAATGTTTCGTTCGCGTCCACGGTGATCGTCTTGCCTGATTGCTGCAACTCGACTTCGAACGCCCCGTCGACGGCATCGGCAGGCCGCTCCTTCGCGGCGAACCGCTCGACGTGCAGAGCGACACCGGAACGACCGCGGCACTCGTTCTCGATGGCTTGCAGCAGCGGTTCCGGGCCACAGCAGTACACGCCGGTGCCATCGGCGACGGCATCGAGTGCCGCCTTCAGGTCGAGGATGCCGTATTCGTCCTGTGGACGGAGTTCGACCCGGCCGGAGTGCCGTGCGGCGAGGTCGTCAGCAAAAGCCATGCTTGCGCGGGTGCGCCCGCCGTAGAGCAGCTTCCAGTCGGCGCCGGCCGCGTCGGCGGCACGCAACATCGGGAGCAGCGGGGTGATGCCGATTCCGCCTGCGACGAAGAGATACGACTGCGCCGGCTCGAGACGGAAGTTGTTACGGGGACCGTCGATACTGACCAGGTCGCCAACCTGTAGAGAGTCGTGCACCCACCGCGATCCGCCTCGGCCGTTCACCTCACGGAGGACGGCAACGGTCAGGCCGGTGTCGTCGGCGGGGTCGCCGCACAGCGAATACTGCCGGACCGTCGATTCGTCGATGATGACATCGATGTGCGATCCGGGCTCCCATGCGGGGACGCGCCCTCCGTCCGGATCGGCGAGATGCACGGCCACGACACCGTCTGCCACTGCATCCTTGCCGATCACCTGCATCTTGCTCTGCTCCACATCGGCGTTTCCGGTCATGAGTCTTCTCGTTCCCCTGGACATCACCTACTCTCTAATCTTAAGTAATTAGGTTTAGTGGATGCAAGACCCACGAACGACCTCACACCGACCGACCCCCGGGAGAAACCCTGTGACCTCAACGGATACCCCCACGAACAGTGACTCGATTCTCGACCTCTTCAGGCTCGACAGCTCTGTTGCGGTCGTCACTGGTGCCGGAAGCGGCCTGGGAGCGGGGTTCGCGCTGGCCCTCGCCGAGGCCGGTGCGGACATCGTCATCGCCGCGCGCCGACGCGAGAAACTCGACGCGATCGCTCCGCTTGTCGAGGCAACCGGGCGTCGCTGCCTCGTCGTCCCCACCGACGTCACCGACCCCGAACAGTGCGAGGCACTCGCGCACGCCACGATCACCGAGTTCGGACGGCTCGACATCCTGATCAACAACGCCGGCGTCACCCATACCGCACCCGCGACACGCGAGCGACCCGAGGACTTCCGTTCCGTGATGGACGTGAATCTGCTCGGCGCATATTGGGCAGCGCAGGCGTGCGGGCGTGTCATGAAGCCGGGCTCGAGCATCGTCAACGTCGCCAGCATGCTCGGGCTGGTCAAGTCGGTTCTCCCCCAGGCCGCCTACGCGGCGAGCAAGGCCGGTCTCATCGGCCTTACCCGGGATCTGTCCCATCAGTGGGCACAGCGAAAAGGGATTCGCGTCAACGCGCTTGCACCGGGTTTCGTCGAGACCGATCTGATCTCGGAGATGTCGTCGGATACCCTCGAGGAGTTCCTGCGCGGTTGCTCGCTCGGCCGCACCGCCACGCAGCGCGAGATCGACGCCGCCGTCGTGTTCCTCGCCGGCCGCGCATCCGGCTACATCACCGGATCGACGCTCGCCGTCGACGGTGGCACCTCCGGGCACTGATTCCGACGACGAAGGGCACCACGATGGCGATCCCCAGCACTACGACCAGACTGCACGGCGACGGAGTGTCCCTCGTCGCCGACGTGTGGGAGCCGGCAGTCGCACAGAAGGGCACCGTCCTCCTACTGCACGGCGGCGGGCAGACGAGACATTCTTGGCAGCGCACCGGAATCCGTCTCGCAGAACAGGGTTGGCGCTCGTACACGATCGACGCACGCGGACACGGTGACAGCGACTGGGCCGATGACGGCGATTACAGTTCCGATGCGCACGCCCGCGACATCCGGACGATCGTCGATGCCCTCGGTGAGGCACCGGTACTCGTGGGTGCGTCCATGGGCGGAATGGCCTCTCTCCTCGCGGCCGGCGACAACCCGGGGCTCGCCCGCGGCCTGGTCCTGGTGGACATCACTCCGAAAGCCGAACCCGAGGGCCTGGCCAAGATCACCGGATTCATGCATGCGGGGCTCGCCGGTTTCGACAGTCTCCACGACGCCCTCGACGCCGTGATCGCGTACAACCCGCACCGGAGTCGCCGCCCCCGGGTGGAAGGACTGCGTAAGAATCTGCGCGAACGCGAGGGCCGCTGGTACTGGCACTGGGATCCACGGATGCTGTCCCATCGGACGAACCTTCCGGACGCTGCCGCTGAGCGAGAAGCGCGAGCGAGCGTTGCTGCCCGGGCCGTCACCGTCCCCACGCTCCTCATCCGCGGCGCGCAGTCCGACGTCGTGAGCGACGAGGGCGCGCGCGACCTCCTGGAATCGATCCCCGGGGCTCGCTATATCGACGTGGCCGGCGCGGGCCACATGGTGGGCGGCGACGACAACGACGTGCTGAGCCGTGGCCTGGTCGAGTTCCTCGACGACGCGCTCCTGACCGGATGACCACAAGCACGACTAGAACAGATACCATTTAGATTTAGCCGTGTGGCAGACCCGCCGCACGGACCACACCGACCGGAAGCGAACAATGGCCCGACCGTCGAAGCCTCTCATCAGTCGCGCGTCCGCCGTGGCCGCGTCCATCGAGATCATCGATTCCGAGGGACTCGACGCGTTCAGCCTGCCGCGCCTCGCGAAGCACCTCGGGGTTCGGGCACCCTCGCTGTACCACCATTTCTCCGACAAGTCGGAGATCCTCGCGGCCGTTGCCCGTCAGATCGCTGGTGCCGGCACCATTCCGCGCCGCAAGCCCGGGCCGGATTGGCCCGAGTACTTCGTAACGCTGAGCACGAACCTGCGCCGTTCGATCCTCAAGCACCGCAATGCCGCACCGATACTTCTTCAGTATCTGCCACGCGACCTGCTGAGCAGGCCGTACGAGGACACCGCGCAGTTCCTCGAGGCGTCGGGCGTACCGGTGCATCTGCACGTCCAGATCCTCGATGGCATGGAGCGATTGACCCTCGGTGCCGTTCTCACCGAAGCGATGCGCAAGCCGAGTACCAAGAACACGATCTTCCCGAACGTCGATCCGGAGACGCAACCGTTGCTGGCGCGGGCGCTAGCCGAGAACGAGATGACCTCCCGCCAGTTGTTCGAGGAGATGATCCGCAGCTTCCTCCACGGTGTGGTCCGCAACACCGACGTCGAGATCGAGGACGCACGTGAGATGAGTGCGTCCGCACGCTGAACACTTCGGTCCCTCGAACACCACACCCCCCGCAGCTTCGATCTGCGGGGGGTGTCGTCGTCGGCGCTACGGTGCGGGAGCCGGCATGTGCACGGTCTTGATCTCGAAGAACTCCTCGAGCCCTTCGATGCCGCCTTCTCGTCCCTGACCGGACTGCTTGTAACCGCCGAACGGCAGCGTGAAGTCCATCGTCGCGGTGTTTACACTGATCGTGCCGGTGCGGATGCGCTGCGCTACCTCGAAACCGTGGTCGATGTCCTCGGTGTACACCGCGCCCGAGAGCCCGTACACCGAGTTGTTGGCGATCGCGATCGCGTCCTCTTCGTCTTCGTAGGTGATCACCGAGATCACCGGACCGAAGACTTCTTCCTGCGCGACCCGCGAGTCGGGAGCGACGTTGTCGAGCAAGGTCGGTGCGACGAAGAAGCCCTTGTCGAGCCCCTCCGGACGGCCACCGCCGAGAACGACTTCGGCGCCCTCCTCCTTCGCGATGTCGATATAGCCGAGCACTCGGTCCTGCTGACGCTTGGACGCGAGCGGCCCGAGGAAGTTCGTCGGCTCCCAGGGGTTTCCGATGGGAAGCGACCCGTAGGCAGCCTTCAGCACCTCGAGCACCTCGTCGTGGCGCTTACGGGAGACGAGCACACGCGTGAGTGCAATGCATGCCTGGCCCGACTGCATACAGCCGCCCATGGGCAACGTCTGCACCACATGATTGATGTCGGCATCATCGAGGATGATCGCCGCGGACTTCCCGCCGAGTTCGAGCGAGACGCGCGCGATGCGTTCGCCGGCGAGCGACATGATGCGTCTGCCCGCGGCGGTACTACCGGTGAAGGTGACGTGGTCGACCTCCGGATTGGTGACGAGCGTCTCCGAGACGTCACGATCGGCGCACAGCACGCTCACGACGCCCTCGGGAATACGGCCTTCCTCGACGAGTTCGCCGATGATGTCGGCGAACACCGACGGCGAAACTGGCGCCTCGGGTGCGGTCTTGAGCACAACGGAGCAACCGGCTGCCAGTGCAGGGGCGACCTTGAACGCGATCGTTCCGATCGGACCGTTCCAGGGGATGATCGCCGCGACCACTCCGGTGGGCTCCTTGACGATTCTGGAGACGCCTCCGGCCGCACGGGGGCGCTCCTCGAGCGTTTCGAACTCGCGGGCGACCGCGGCGACGGCGCGGAACAACCCGCCGGTCATCTCCTGGGTCGGCCGGCTGACGCTCACCGGCACGCCCACCTCGATGACACCGATCGGGGTGAGCTCGTCCACGCGCTGTTCGAGACGGTCCGCGATGGCGTCGAGCACGTCGGCGCGCTCCGCCATGGTGCGCGATGCCCACTCGCCCTTGTCGAACGACTCTCGCGCTGCGGAAACTGCTTTCGCAACGTCCTCGGCGGTCGCGGCGCGCACTCGGGCGACCTCCTCTTCGCTGAACGAATCGACGACGACGATCGAATCGTCACCGGTCGAGTCGACCCAGCGACCTCCGATGAACACCTGTTCACGATCGGCGATTGCGGGACGAGTGCCTGTTGCGGCTTCTGTGGTCGTCATCTTCGAATGCTCCTTCGTTCAGCGGATGTTGTAACCGGCGTCGACCGGGAAGGTGACGCCAGTGACGTAGCGGGCCTCGTCGGAGGCGAGGAAGACGATGGCGTTACTGATATCGACAGCATCCACAAGCTCGACGGGCATCGGGTTCTTGTAGGATTCGTCAGCCGCGACCTCGGGATGGGTGTTGATGAACTCGCCGTACTCTGCGTTGGCCACCATCGGTGTGTCGACCCCGGTCGGGTGCACTGTGTTGACCCGAATGCTGTGCGGAGCAAGCTGTTTTGCATACAGTCGCATCAGGCCGACGACACCGTGCTTGGCCGCCGAGTAGCCTGCCTGCCCCGGGAATGTGTTGAGTCCGATGCTGGTGAGTCCGGCAGCCGAACTGGTGATGATGATGGATCCGCCTTCCCCGCGCGCGACCAGATCAGGGACCGACACCTCGAGCGTGTGCCACACACCCGTGAGCATCACATCGATTGCGTCGTGCCATGCCTGTCGCATATCGCCGGGCTCGATGACGGGCATGATTCCCGCATTCGGCAGAACGATGTCGACCTTGCCGAACTGGGCGATGCCCGCGTCGTAGGCCGCTCGAACGTCGTCGAGGTTCCGCACATCACCGATCGACGTGACGATGGAACCGCCGATTTCTTTGACGAGCCGCTCGGTCTCCGCCAGATCATCACTGGTGGCCATCGGGTAGAAGACCGTCGGAATCTGGTCGCAGATGTCCATCGCGATGACGGACGCGCCCTCTTCTGCGAGCCGGACGGCATGCGACCGGCCCTGGCCGCGTGCGGCCCCCGTGATGAACGCAACTTTGCCATCGAGTCTGCCCATAGTGAATATTCCTCTCGGAAAAGAATTTTCGAAATCCGGCCATGTCGATGACCGGAGACCGGTAGCAGTCCGTCGCATGCCGTGAGATACAACACAGACGGTAGTCGCCTATACCCTTTAGGTCAACACCGAACAGAAGTTGTTCTTCGTATCATTGCCGCCGTCAGAAGCTGGGCACCTCGGACCATTCACCGACCTGGTAACAGGAATGCTCTTCCTCCTGCTCGAATGCCATCAACCGGCACATGCGCACCGCGCCGGCATCGTCAGGATCGATGCGGATCAGAGCCAGCTGCGCCCCGGCGCCCTGCAGTGCAGCGAGAGCCGCCACTAACAACGCCGTGCCGAGACCGTCACCACGAGCGGCCTGCGTGAGCACGAGCGCCTTGACCGACGCCGCATCCAGCTCGAGGTGGGTGGACAGGGCCGGATCGAACCAGACGAAACCAACATTCGATCCCGACGAGTCGGTGGCGACCAGCACACTACCGGAGCCGAGGCGGATCTCGTCGGCGAGACGTTCGCGTTGCGCAGGCACGAGTGACGCTGCATCGAGCACTTCGCGGATCGCCTTCGACACCAACGGATCACCGAGCGGTCGCGCGGCACCCAGGGCGACACCCTCCGGCACCGGCACCTCGTCGAGTGGGAGGGCGAAGGGGCCCGACAGATGCCGGAAGAGGGTCCACAACCTGCTCACCGCCGGAATACCGAATCGTCGAGTCAGCCGTTCGGACGCGGGATGCGTGCTGTACGCCCAGGAACGCAGCGCCGCTGCGCCGGTCCCCTCCCACCCGCCGTCGACCGTCACGTCCAGACCGATTTCCTCGACGAGCGTGGTGGCGACTCCCCGCGAACGGTAGTCGGGATGGGTCACGTACTGCACGGTACCCAGGCCCTCGTCGTCGACCTGCAGATGCAGGTAGGCCACGATCACCACCGGCGCATCGTCGCGCGCGCTCAAGTCCTTGCGCGCCTTGATCGGCAGATGGAAGACCCGCATGCCGTCACGGCTGGTCGATGTCACATCTGCGGGATCGATCCTGGAGAACCCCGCCTCTGCGTCATATTCGGCGGCCGTGGCAACCAGAGCCAGTACTTCATCCCGATCGCCGGGTTCCAGCTCCGAACACCACTGATACGAGATCATCCTCATCACTCCTCATCTGCCGGTTCGTCTCCACAAATCTAATGCCAGTCGATATACACCCGCAATGGCCGAAACGTCGCCACGACGACTCCCCCGGGGTTTACACTTAAATCTACTTGAGTTAGATTTAACGCCATCGATCCGAACATAGCCTGGAGGCAGCCATGACTGAGGTCGGAATTCCGCGCGAGGAGCGAATTCGCCGCGCGCTCGACCATCTGCGCAACGACACCACCGACGAGTTCGAGCACGTCACGTGGTTCGAGCCGGTCGAGTTCACCGATCCGGAGATCGCCAAGCTCGAACGCGAGCGCGTGTTCGGCCGTGTCCCTTCGATCGTCATCCACGGCTCCGAAATCCCCAAGGCCGGCGACTTCGTCACGCTCCAACTGCCGCGGAACAACGTGATCATCGTCAGGCAGCGCGACGGCAGCGTCAAAACCCTGGTGAACCAGTGCCGTCACCGCGGCGCGATGGTCGAGACCGAAGAGAAAGGCCGATGCCGCCTCTTCTCGTGCCCGTACCACCGCTGGTCGTACGACACAGACGGCACGCTGCGTACCATCACCCGCGACAACACGTTCGGTGACGCGGATCGCGACGAACGCAACCTCGTACAGCTTCCCACCGAGGAGCGACACGGCTTCGTCTGGGTGATCGACGACGCCGACGCCACGATCGATGTCGCCGATTGGCTCGGACCCGATATGGACTCGATCATGGGGTCCTACGGCATGGACAAGATGGTGACCACGCGCATCCAGCGTTTCGACGAGCCCATCAACTGGAAGCTGATGCAGGATGCGTTCCTGGACGGCTACCACATCCAGTACGCGCACCCGAACACCGCCGCGAAGCACATCCATACCAATGTGATGGCCTTCGAGGACTTCGGACATCACTGCCGGTTCCTCAATCTCCGCAAGACCATCGATCGGTGGATCGAGGAGGATCCGGGCGATCGCAGCCTCGCCGACCATGTGACGGAAAGCCACCTGGTGGGCCCCAACAGCACATTGCTCAAGCAGCCCGATCATTTCCAGCTGCTCACCTTCCGTCCGCACCGGAGCGATCCGCAGCGCTGCCACATGGAGATCCGGTTGGTCGCACCGACAGTCGAGGACAGCGGTCTCGCAGAGGAGCGCTACAACCGGATCTGGGACAAGAACGTCGAGATCCTGGTGGCAGTCCTTCAGAACGAGGACTTCCCGATCCTGCGCGGGTCGCAGATCGCGATGGACAGTGCGAGCGCCGGCAATATGCTCCTGGGCCGCAACGAAGTCGCGAACCAGGTCTTCCGCCGCGAAATCCAGAAACTCGTCACCGAGAACTGATACCCCGACGACAGCAGCGGGGGCGCCCACCGACGCCCCCGCATCAGGAGGCTTACATGGAGAGCGATCTCTTCGAGAAGGACCACGAACTGTTCCGCGACTCCGTGCGAGGCTTCGTCGACAAGCACGTAGTCCCGAACCTAGAGAAGTGGGACGCCGACCGGCTCATCGACCGCGACACGTGGCTCGCCGCAGGCAAGCAAGGATTACTCGGCCTGAGCGTCCCGGAGGAGTACGGCGGGGCCGGCGAACTCGACTACCGCTTCCGAGTCGTGATCCAATCGGAGATCGCACGGGTAGGTGCTTCGGCCCTGCAATCGGGCTTCTCCACCAACGACGACATCGCCCTCAACTACCTGCTCCGTCATGCCACCGACGAACAGAAGCGTCGCTGGCTCCCCGGATTCGTCACCGGCGAGACCATCGGTGCGATCGCGATGAGTGAGCCGGCCGCGGGCAGCGACCTGCGTGGCATCACCACCACTGCCGTGCCCGACGGCGACGGCTGGGTGCTCAACGGCTCCAAGACGTTCATCACCAGCGGTATCCTCGCCGACCTCGTCATCGTCTTCGCGAAGACCGACCCCGACGCCGGGTCGCGCGGCTTCTCGCTGTTCGTCGTCGAGGACGGGATGGCGGGCTTCACCCGTGGTCGCAAGCTCGACAAGGTCGGCCTGCACGCTCAGGACACCGCCGAACTGTTCTTCGAGGACGTGCGTGTTCCGAAGGAGAACCTCCTCGGCGAACTCGGCCAGGGCTTCGGATACCTGATGCAGAGCCTGCCACTCGAACGACTCGGGATCGGTATCGCTGCGCAGACGTCGGCCGAAGCCGTCATGAGCTGGACGCTCGACTACGTCAAGGAACGCACAGCGTTCGGCAAACGCATCGGCGAATTCCAGGGCCTGGGATTCACACTCGCGGAACTACAGACGGGTGTGGAGGTTTCACGCGCGTACATCGACCGGTGTGTGCGTGAGTACAACAAGGGCACGCTCACCGCCGTCGACGCGTCGAAAGCCAAGTTGTGGGCCACTGAGTTGCAAGGCAACGTCATCGACGCCGGCGTCCAGTTCCACGGCGGCTACGGCTACATGATGGAATACCCGGTCGCGAAGGCGTTCATCGACGCTCGGATCCAGCGTATCTACGGCGGGACCAACGAGATCATGAAGGAGATCATCCATCGCGATCTGTTGAAGGCCTGAGCCACCGAAGCCAGAAGTAAGGGACCCGATCTTCGCGATCGGGTCCCTTATTCGTCTCAGGTCAGGCTTCCGGTGTGAAGACCAACGGCAGTCGGACGCAACCCCGAACAGACGTGGCGTGCATGATCGGCGGATCATGCTCGACCAGTGCATAATCCGGAATCCTCCGGTGAATCTCTTCCATCGCCAGCCTCAATTCGATACGGGCGAGGTGGGATCCCAAGCAGCGGTGCGGGCCGGCGCCGAACGACAGGTGACGGTTCGACCCGCGATCGACCACGAACGTATCCGGGTCGTCGAACTCGGAATCATCGCGGTTGGCCGAGCACAACAGGAGCAAGAGCTGGTCGTCGGCCTTGATGTTCACCCCGGCGATCTCGACATCACGGGTGGCGCGACGCCCCATGCTCACCGCGGCTTCGATCCGAAGGATCTCCTCGACCGCCTCCGGTACGAGGCTCGGGTCGTCGATGAGCGCCTGACGCTGCGCCGGATTGTTCACGAGGTGCACTATCGCCCAGCCGAGCGAACCCTGCACTGTGTGCAACCCTGCGATGAGCAGCAGGAAGAACATGCGACTCAGTTCTTCGTCGGTGAGCAGCCGTTCCTCGCCGTCCATCGTGATCGGTGTGTTGATGATCTGCGCGGTGATACTGTCGGGATCTGCTTGCCCGGACCGAACCCGCTCTACGAATCCTCCGAAATACTCGAACACATTTGCCGCTGCGTCTGCCCTGGCGCGGGCATTCTCTTCCTCGGAGGCGTCCGTGATTCCCTGGAGGGCAATGTCGGTCCACTCGGTGAACCGATCGGCGTCGTCGAGAGGCCACCCCATCAGGGTCAGAAACACCCGGGTCGGCACTGCGTGCGCGAACTCTGCGACGAATTCACAGCTACCGGATCGGGCGAAGCCGCCGATCAGCTCGTTGATGATCTCGCGGATCTTCGGCTCGAGTTCCTTCATTCGCGCCGGCCCGAACAGAGGCTGAAGGGCCTGCCGGTAGGCCGTGTGTTCCGGCGGGTCGATCTCGACCGGGATGAACTTGCCCTGCCCGGCATCGACAAGGTTGTTCGGATAGCTCGAGAATGTCTCGGCATCGCGCAGAATGCGGAAGATCTCGTCGTAGCGTGTGACGATCCAGTGGCCGCCGTAGTGCGGGGAGTAAACGATCGGGCCGCGAGCACGGAGCTCAGCGGCTTTCTCCTGGAAGACATCCACCGGGGAGGCAAGCGAGGGGGCGTACACGTCGAAGTCGACGAGCAGGTCATCGGAAATGACACGGGTGGTCAATGTTTCCCCATTCATGTTCGATCACCTTCAGTCTGTCGGCGTGAAGGTGATCGGAAGGCGCATGCACCCGCGGACCTGTGACCCGTGCAGAACAGGTGGATCGGATTCGACAAGGTCGTAGTCGGGAATGCGGCGGTGCAGTTCCTCGAGCGCGATCGTCAGTTCGAGCCGTGCAAGGTGCGAGCCCAGGCACCGGTGTGGTCCCGCACCGAACGATAGGTGACGATTGGGAGTTCGTGCGAGGTCGAGCGTGTCCGGGTCGTCGAACTCGTCGGCATCGCGATTGGCGGAGCACAGCATGACGATGAGTTGCTCGCCCTTCTTGATCTTCGCTCCGCCGAGTTCGACATCGCGAGTAGCGCACCGGCCCATGATCACTGCGGCCTCGATCCGCAGGATTTCCTCCACGGCGCTGGGAATCAGCCCGTCGTCGGCGATGAGCGCCTCCCGCTGGTCAGGGCGGTTGACCAGATGGATGATTGCCCACGCCAACGAACCCTGCACAGTGTGCAAGCCCGCGATGAGCAGGAGGAAGAACATGCGGGTGAGTTCTTCGTCGGTGAGCGGGCGCTTCCCGTCGGCGAGTTCGATCTCGGTCTGAATGAGAGTCGACGTGACGTCGTCTCCGGGTTCAGCGCGGCGGGCATCGATGATCTTTTGGAAATATCCGAACATCTGCTGCGCAGCTTCGGCACGTGCGCGCGCAGACTCTTCCTCGCTCGCGCCGGGCTTGCCCACGAGTGCAATGTCGGTGGCTTCGGTGAACATGGGCGCGTCCTCGAGCGGCCAGTCCATCAACGCCAGGAATACGCGCGTGGGAAGTTCATGCGCGAAAGACGAGATGAACTCCGCTTCACCTTTTCCCGCGAATCCGTCGATGAGTTCGTTGACCACCGCGCGGATCTGCTCGGTGAGTGCCTTCATTCGACTGGGCGAGAAGAGTGGCTGGAGCGCCACCCGGTACGCGGTGTGCTCCGGCGGGTCCAGTTCGAGGGGAAGGAACTTGCCGTCGCCCGCATTGACAAGATTGTTCGGATAGCTCGAGAAGGTCTCCGGGTCGCGGAGTACCTCGTGCACCTCCCTGTACCTGGTAACGATCCAATGCCCACCGTGCGCGGTGGAGTACACCACCGGGCCGAGTTCGGCCAGCTCAGCCACTTTCTCCTGAACCCTGTCGACCGGGTACGCCAATGTCGGGTCGTAGATGTCGAAGTCGACCACAGGTACCGAACGTTCGTCGATCACGGTCATGATGCCACCTCGCGTAGCAGATGTGTATTGCTGGGGGTCAGAGTGTTTCGAGTGTCAGCGCCCGTTCCGGGCACACCGCGACGGCCTCTTCGGCCGCCGCGATGTGATCATCCCCGTCGAGAGCGTCGTGAAGGACGATCGGGTACCCGGAATCGTCGCAGTCGACAACCTCCGGTGCGCGGCTGTAACACATTCCGTGTCCCGCACACACCGACCGATCCACGACGAGACGGCGCGTTCGATGCTGAGCCTCTGTGTCGTGGGTGGCCATGGCCGTCACTCTTCGCCGGTGACCATGGGCGGAGGGTTGTTCCCGTCCTCGGGGAACATCATCGCCACGCGCGACAGCGTGCCACCATCTGTGGTCGGCAACGTGACGCCCGAGATGTAGGCCGAGTCGTCGGACACCATGAACAACGCAGCGCGCGCATTGTCCTTCAGTGACGGCGGGCGCTGAAGTTTGAGCGGGATCGGCGACACGGCCGGATCCCACGGACCTGCGGTCTCCTCGTACGACTGTCCCACTACGGGAGATCCTTCCGGCGCCAGGAAGTTCGGCGACATTCCGTGGGTGGGTGCGATTGCATTGACCCGGATCCCGTACTTACCCAGATCGAGGCTCAGACCCCGGATCATGCCGTTGACGCCCGCCTTCGTCGCCGAGTACAGCGCAATGCTGTGGTATGCAACGAAAGACGCCGCCGACGACGTCGCGAGGATCACTCCTCCACCGTTCGCACGCATGTGCGGCACTGCCGCCTTGGCCGTGTAGAACACGCCCGACAGATTCACACCGAGCACGTCCTGCCAGTCGGCGTCGGTAAGATCCTGGAACTCGACCTGCTCTCCGCCGGCGACGGACGGCACACCGCCACGCGAAACCACACCCGCGTTCGCCCACGCGGTATCGAGCTTCCCGAATGCCTCGACCGTCGCCGCGACCGCGTCGATGACCTGCTGCTCGACCCGCACGTCCGCGGTGATCGCAATCGCGGAGCCGCCCTGCTGTTCAACGAGTTCGACAGTCCCCTTTGCACGCTCCGGATCGATGTCGACAACTGCGATCTTCGCCCCTTCCGACGCGAACAACTGAGACGCCTCACGCCCCAGCCCGGATCCGGCACCGGTGATCAGGGCGACTTTACCTTCGAGTTTCATGACATCTCCTCGTCTGGAACGTATGGGAATTGAATGGAGTTGAGCGCCAATGTTTTCAATCCGCAAAGAAACGGATCGGTTCTCCGGGCGATGCACGCGACCCAGTGATCGAGATTACAGACATGAGTCGCGATACGTCAATCGTATCTTGTAATATGACTCGTTGGTAAGGTTGCCCGCTGCGCCTCTTCACCCGCCGCGAGAGACGCGGAAGGTGTAGTTCATCGGGTAGCGCAGCGAAGATCAGTACGCAATGAAGAGGATCTCGTCGCGGGAGTACTCCATTCCCGGATGCGACTCGACCAGGTGGCTTCGAGTCTTTTCGACCAGATCGTCCTCATCAGCCCCGACGATCGCCGCGCCGCACGGGCAGCTCAGTCTCGTTTTCGGTCGCATCTGGTCACCCCTTCTGTGCTATCGAGTTCGGAAGACATCCAGGCATCCGAGATAGACGCCCAGAAGCGGGGAGTGGCGTGCGAGCCCGCAAGGTTCCGTTACCTACGTCACAGCAGTTTACCTATCGACCATAGGTTCTGCAAGGTCATGTTCAGATTCTGCAGAACTCGTCCATGCTTCGTGCACAACGGAACCCGGAGTCGGTCATTGCCTGCGATACAGCCTCCCCGGACGAGCACCCGTCTCCGCTGAAAAGTCAGGTCAGGGCGCTGACACCGGTCCTGCGTCACAGTACTTGATCTACTCAAAATGGGTTCGCAACAGTCGAGTCATTCCCGCGACGAGCGGTAGGACAGCATCGCTACATCACGCCGACGACTTCCCATCCTCAGCCCGTCCCGAATACCGGGCATGGTCCCGAACGGATCGGAAATGGGCAACCCGTGGGTAGGCGCAACCAGAGCGACATCCAATTCATCGAACAACTGCGCATCCAGGCGCTCGAGATACGGCTCGATATCGGTGTGCAGGGTCCAATTGAACGCCAACCCCGCAAACAACGACACCATATCGGGAAGATCGATCTCGTCGACCTCCTCAGCAAGATGCCCACACTGACCGGCCTCGTGATAGTGACTGTAGGAGAACCCGTCGCCCGTGAACAGTGTCGAAGTCCGGGTATCGAATCCCCAGCGGGTCGTGACATGGTCACGGAACACTGCCTCGACGACCTCGAACTCACTACCCCCGAGGTCGAGGGAATCCCCCGGGTCGAGCGATATCAGGCGATCGACGTACTGAGGAAAGACCAGATGCAGATCCGCGATGTCGCCGCACGCGACGAGTCCGGGAAAGCGGTGCAGGAGCCGCCCGACGCCGGAAGCGTGAGGGGTCTCGGTATGGGTGAGGAACACGTAGGACGGTTCCGGAACGCCCCGGGCGATCAACTGCTCGAGCTGCTCTTCGATGACCGACAGGCGTGCGGGGTGGCCCGCTTCGACGATCATGGACTTGGTTCCGCCGACCACGACGTACACCGAGTTGTAGGAATGCAACAGCCTTCCCTGGTAGCTCAGCTGATTGCATGCGCCGAGCCAGAACACTCCCGGAGCGAGCTCACGCGGGAGGCCGAACGAATCCTTCATGCGTGGTTCCCTTCCGAAATCTGGACGGGCACGTTCTTCCACCGTCCGGCCGCCACGCCGACCGACTGGTCCCGGCTCGCCCGGTCCAGGACACGGAGCAGCTGCTCGACGTGCGCGTTTACGACGTCGGCGCCTTGAAGCACGCATCCGAATGCCGGAAAGATCGTGCGTACGTCGACGGTCGAGAGCAGCTCGGTCAGGTCGGTCACTATCGTCCGGGTATCGGCGCCGGCGAGCCACCAATACCGTGAGTGAGTGAGATGGCGATACACGTCGTCATCCGGTGCCATATCAGAAGCATCGGACACCACCCACGGACCGGAGCCGAATTCCCTTCTCCGATAGGCGAAGGCATCACTGGTGAAGAGTGTTCCCGAGCCGCGGTCATAGACCCAGCTGAAAGGCAGCAACTGCAACGGTGCTGTGAGTACCCTCAGAACACGCTCTCCTGAGGCACCGACCGTGATGTCAGACCCCGGACGCACCACCTCCACATCGAGGTCGGCCATCACACCGTGGCGGGGTGGCGTCCCGAACGGTACGTCCTGCGGGAGAAAATCCACCAGCGACGCAGGATCTCCCATATTCCCGTAGAGCACCTCGACCGGCCGGGAGGAAACGATGCTTCGGACGTTGCAGATGGAGTTCATCTCACCCATCCGCAAGGGAAGGATCGAGAGGGTTCGATCCTTGCCCACGGTGTCGGAAAGGTCGCCGAGGAGCAGTTCCCGATGGACCGTGAAACCGGTGTCGATCAGCAGCGCCGCGTCATCTTCGAGCACGACCGCACAGTTCACGGTGGCGAACCCGGTGTCCTCGGCAGCGTGCGCGCTGAGCACACCTCCTTCGAGCGCGTACGGGTACTGGAGCGCGACAACCGCGTCATCGATCTTCATGTTGTGAACCTTTCATCCGTCGCCATCCGGTGGTCACCGCGAACGCACCTATTGTTCATCGGCGAGGCTCGGCAGCCACGTGACGATGTCCGGAACCGCAATCAACAGCGCGACCGCACCTATCATGATGGCGCACATCGGGATTGCTCCGGCGAACACAGTCTCGAGCTTCACTCTGGCCGTAGTGGAGACAACGAACACGTTCATCCCGACCGGTGGGGTGATCAACCCCAACTCGATCATGATGACGAACAGGATGGCGAACCACAGTCCGTTGTAGCCCATATCGACCACCACCGGGTGGACCAGCGGAACGAAGATGACCATGATCGACATCGTTTCGAGGAACATTCCGAGCGGAATCAGAGCTGCCAGAATCAGAATGATGATCAGTATCGACGGAATCTCCAGGCCCGTGAGCCACGCACCGAACTTCGCCGGCACCCGTGCCATGACCAGAAAGGTCGAGAACACCGATGCACCCACCAGCAGACTGAACGACATCGAGGTCACGGCGGCAGACTCCAACGTCGCTTCCCGCACCCGATCCCACAACCCTCGCCACCCGGTTCTGAAATTCTCCACCAGGAGCATCACCAGCGCGAGAAGCGCACCGATCGCAGCCGATTCCGTCACCGTGAACAGACCGGTGAAGATGCCGACGAAAATGGCGACGAAGATCATTCCGATCCAGATGACCGAACGTGCCAATTGCCCACGAGTGAAGTGTGTGACCTCGTCGTCGCCGGAATCGCCGGGATCCACCGATCCGGCGGGCCTCGGTGCGACCGCCACACCCGAGCGACCGCCTGTACCTGCCGCCATCTCTGATTCCGACACCGAAACCACACCCGAGGCCAACGCAAGTTCTTCTGCCAGCGCAGCCTTCGGCTCGGACGACATTCTGCGGGCGCGGACGAACACATAGAGCGCCATGAGGCACGCGAGCATAATGCCGGGGATGATGCCGGCGGTCAGCAACTTCGCGACCGACTCTCCCGAGAGAACCGCGTAGATGACGAGGGCGGAACTCGGCGGGATGAGAATTCCCAACGTTCCTGCTCCAGCGACGATTCCGGCAGCAAAGCCGGCGGGATATCCGTAGCGACGCATCTCGCCGACCGAGGTACGGCCGATACTCGCGGCCGTACCGATGCTCGATCCGGACACCGCCGCAAAGCCTGCACACGCTGCGACAGTCGCGATTCCCATGCCACCCGGAAGTCTCCGCAGCGCATTGCTCCCGACGCGATAGACACGTTCGGCCAATCCGCCGTGCAGAGCCAACATGCCGAGCAGAACGTACATCGGGATCACTGCCAGAGTGAAGCTCGACGTCGAGTTGTACGGTGCACTCGCCAGCACCGACGTTCCGGCGTCCGTGCCGCGCAGGAGAACGATGCCGATCACTCCCGCACCGCCCAACGCCAGGAAGATCGGCGTCTCGATCGCGAGGAGTACGAAGAACAGCAACAGTACGAGCGTCACGACCATCATGACCGTCATGGCTTTTCTCCCCCAACAGTGGAAACCGCGCCGACGCCGTCGCCGATCTCATCCACCTGCATCGAGTCACGAGGCAACCCCGGCGAACCCAAGGCGATAACCCTCTCGAGAACCGATTGGAGCAGCACCAGACACAGGACCGTGAAGCCGATCGAGATCATGATGCGCATCGGCCACGTCGGAAACTCCACGAGCCCGGCCATGTATTCGTTTTCGCTGACCGACGATCCGAGCGACCCGTAACTCGCCCACGTGAACCAGCACGTGACGACCAGCGCGAACGCCATGGCCACCAACCGAACGATGTTCGCCGCGCGAGCTCCGAGCCGGTCGGTCAACAGCGTGACACGGACCGCCGTACCCGACCTTTCCGCATACGGCAACCCGAGGAACACCACACACACCACGAGCATGACGACGACCTCGAACGCGCCCACCAACGAACGACCGGTAATCGTCCGGAAGGCAAGGTCGAGAATGATCACCACCATGATCGCCATGGTGCACAGCGCCGCAACGTATGCCAGTACCCGAGATATCCGTTTCATCACGGTATCCAGATGGACCATGGACTCTTTTCCCTTCGAACAAATTCGGATAGCGGGTGCTACCGAGTACACACTGACCACCGTTGGCCGGGACCGAGGGACCCCACGAAGGCACCGAGGCGCGACACGAACCCCGCCTGCCCGAGTATGCCGCGCGTCACACAAGAAATAATCTAATGGGTATCGGTTGGTCTCGACAACCCCTCTCTGCGTTCAATCTTTGTGAATATTATTGTTAACCTGTGTAATTAACCGATGCTCGACAGAAACGCCGATGGGCGACCGAACGGTGTCGGTCGCCCATCTCAGATGTCACGAATACCGGTACTCATCCCCACTTCCGTGGATCCGCGAATGCACGCGCCATCCAATAGTGAAAGTGCTGATTCGCAATCTCGTTGCGTCCGAAGTGGAGTGGACCGAGATCTGTGTTCGACACGGCTTTCTGCAGGCCTTCATTGACGACGAGATCCTCGTCGCGGAGCACGGCCATGAGAATGCTCCAGTTCTTGCCCCATCGTGCCCTCTCCTCATCCGTCACAGCGGGTTCACGAGTGAGCAGACGCATCTGCATCCGCGTACCGACCGCCGTCCCCGGAGCCGGCACGAAATTGAGCACCTCGAGGTGATCCGGCTGACGCAGCACCGACATGTTCGGCATCAGGAAATGCGCAACGGTGATGTGCCGGTCGATCATTGCTTGGTCCGGCGCCCCGCCACGCACCTTGTCGATACTCTTGCGTGCCGTCACCATCCGGCCATGTCTACCCATCGGCTGCCAGAACTGTGCATTGTTGTAGAAGTAGGGGGCAACGGTTCCGGCGTGGGTCGAAGTGATGTGGTAGCCGTCGAGGAAGGCGTCCATCAGGACCTTCCAGTTGATGTCCACATCGAAGTTCTGAGCGATATGGCAGTGATACTTGTCCATGTCCATGGCAGCGAGAGAGTCGTCGAATTCTTGTCCGAGCCACTCGGCGATATCGATCTTGCGGTCGCCCGCTGCGGAATCGACAACCCAGACGAAACCGTGTCGCTCCTCGACGGGGACCTCCAGCAGGCCCATGCAGCTACGGTCCACCGTTCCGAACGTCGACTCGTCCGCGATCGATCGCAGCCCGCCGTCTGCTCCGTATGCCCACCCGTGGTAGCGACAGGAGAAGATGCGCTTCGATCCGTTCTCCTCCGGAACCAGCCTGCCTCCTCGATGCCGGCACGTGTTCACGAAGCCGCGGACGCCACCATCCGTCTGGCGCACGAGAACAACTTCGTTGTTCGGCAGTTGGACGGTCACGAAGTCGTTCTTGCCGGGTAGTTCGGTACTGTGCGCCGCGATGACCGGGACATATCCGAACAGTTCACGTCGCTCGCGGTCCGCGAGTTCCGGGTCGGTGTAGACGCGCGGATCGACCTCGAGGATCTCCGGCGCCATATCGGTGGTGCCGTTGTCGAGGTGATCGAACATCGCACGAGCGAACTCGCGCTTCGTCTCCTCGTCGTAGGGCAGATCTGTATAGACCATCGTGCTCACTCCTTCGCGGGCCACTGAAGGGCGCCGCACGAACTCACTACAGCTGCAGACTCTTGATTTCGGTGAACTCCTCGAGGCCGAACGCCCCGCCCTCGCGCCCATGACCGGACTGCTTGAACCCGCCGAACGGTGCGGCGCCGTTGAACTTTCCACCGTTGACTTCGATCTGTGTGGCACGCAAGGTACGCGCAACCGACTTCGCGCGATCCGGGTCGGAAGACCACACCGCACCAGCGATGCCGAAGACCGTTCCGTTGGCGATCTCCACTGCCTGCTCGGGCGTGTCGTACGCGATGATCGACAGCACCGGACCGAAAATCTCTTCCTGTGCGATCGTGCTGTCCGGGTCGACCTCGGAGAACACGGTCGGCTCCACGAAGAAGCCGGTACGCGCCGGTGCGTCGACCGAGCCGACGACCAGCTTGGCACCCTCCTTGATGCCGGAGCGGATGTACCCGAGCACCCGGTCGCGCTGAGCTGCGGTCACCATCGGGCCGAGCTTCGTATCGCTATCGGTCGGATCGCCGGGCGCGTACGCGGCGACCGCCTTCGCGGCGAGTTTCTCTGCTTCGGCCAGGCGAGAGCGCGGCACAACCATGCGGGTCTGCGCGTTGCAGGACTGTCCGCCGTTCATGTAGGCGGCGCGCACAGTGTGCGGCACCGCCTTCGCGAACTCTTCGTCACTGAGGTCGTCGAGCAACACCGCGGCACTTTTTCCGCCCAGTTCCACCGACACACGCTTCACGGTCCCGGCAGCCAACTCCAGCACGCGCTTACCGACCGTGTTCGACCCTGTAAAGCTGACCATGTCGATATCCGGATGGACGGCAATGGCCTCGCCGACGATCGGTCCGTACCCGTGAACCAGGTTGAATACGCCAGCTGGAACGCCCACCGCATCAACCGCTTCCGCCAGAGCATGGGCAGTGAACGGAGCGACTTCACTGGCCTTGACGACCACGGTGCACCCGGTCACGAGTGCGGCGCCGATCTTGGCGGTGATCTGGTGCAGCGGATAGTTCCAAGGGGTGATGCACCCGATGACACCGACGGGGTCACGCACGATCAGGGAATTTCGGAGTGGTTCTTCCCAGGGGAAATCCTTGGCAGCAATGACCGCCTCACGTAGGTCCACGATGCCCAACCCCACCTGAGCCCACCGAGCGAGCCTGCGCGGAGTGCCGACCTCGGCAACGACGATGTCGGTGATCTCGTCCTGACGCCGCTCCAGTTCGTCGGCCAAGCGCGACACGTAACCGGCCCGCACGCTCGGCTCGAGCTGCGACCACTGCTCCAATGCCGCTCTCGCAGCAACTACCGCGAGATCGACGTCGGCCGTCGAGCCGGCGGGGACGTCCCCGATCCGCTTTTCGGTGGTCGGGTTGACCACGTCGACACGATCACCGCTCTCGGAGGATGTCCACTTGCCATCCACATACAGGTCGTTAGTCACGATTGGGCACTCCGCATCATCTAGTAGATCTGGGTTGTGGATCGATCTCCGTCAAGGCCGGGGTGTACCGGGTCCCCCGATACACGCCTGGACGCCGTTCACCGGCCCGCCGGAGTCGCCGATGCTTTGGTCCACCAGTTCCCGGAATCGCGCGATCATCGCGTCGGGGTCCTCGGCGGCAGATGCGCCGGCCTTCCAATTGTCCTCGGTCGCCTGCCTGGCAGCGCGCACCCACGGCTCCGCCTCCTCGCCGGTGCCGATGGTGGAAATCGTTGCGCCTTCCGCACGAAGGGCCTCGCAGACACGCTCGTTCTCCGGGGCGAGGTAATCGCTGTACCAGGCCGCGACAACGTTGTCGCTCGCCTTGTCGACGGCCGCGCGCTCGTCCTCGGACAGATTCTCGTAGACGTCCGCGTTCATGGTGAACGACGCCAGGATATTCGAGCCCACGTACTCACCGACGGCTCCGTAGTACGGGGCGACCTCGAACAGGCTGCCCTCCAACGCGCCGTCCAAAGTCGTGATGGTTCCGTCGATCACGCCGCGCTGGATGCTCTCGTATTGTTCGGTCTGGGGCATGGCCACCGGCGCCACGCCCAAGGGCTCCGCGATCCTCGGCCACACACCCGGAGTTCGCAGACTGAGATTCCGCAAGTCCGCAAGAGTGTCCACCTGCTCCGACGTGGCTACGATGAGCGGGTTCAAAGCGGTGAAGAACAGCAGCTTCTGATTCTGGTTCGTGTACTCCGACTGAATCTCGTCGCTCTCCTGCGCGAGGGCGTTGACCGCCTTGGTGACCGCTGCGACATCTGCGCTCGCGAAACCGACTTCACCCACGGTGGTCAATGGGAACTTCGCCGGCTCCCACGCGGGGGAACTCTGTCCCGCGTCTGCACGTCCCGAGCCGATACATTCCACCGCATCACCTTCCGGGCACAACGCACTGTCGTAATTGAACTCGAACGTGATCCCATTGTCGGTGGCGGCCTCGATCTCCTCCGCCCATCCCTTCATCACAAGCGACAGCGAATGGCTCTCCGACCGTGGCACACTGACCGTCAGAACCTTGGTGTCATCGCTGACCGCCCCTGAACAGCCGGTGGCAACCAATCCGAGCGCACCGAGTACAGCGATCGTACCCAGGCGTGACATGCGTGTGGTGGAAATTGTCACAACATCCCTTTCCGAGGTGCATCAATGAATTGTCGAGTCGTATGCGGACGTTCCGCGCGGACGACTCGGACCGCCTACGACCCGATGAAATCCTGCAGACTCCGGTCGCTCAACGGCGCTGTGGCCAGCCCCATCACGCCGGACAGGAACCCGCGGATCGTGACAACGAAGAGGTCCCGCGACGACCACGTGTTGGCCGCCAGTGCCCGGGTGAGTGTCGGATGCCTCCCCGCGTCGACATTCGGGAAAACCTCCCTGCTGTCGACCGGCCCGCGCATGAGATCGGTCAGAGTGGTTGCAAGTGCGAGCTTCTCGAGACCGTCCAGTATCACCACGTGCAAGTTCGCCGGTACTCCCCCGTCATCGAGAATGCGAGCACACTTCTCATACGTACTCGCGAGGACGTCACGTGGAAGGAACTGCAGCAGCACGAGTGCCGCATTGGGGTGGCGGAGAATCGCGTCGCGATAGTTGAGACTGAGGCCGATGAACCATTCCACCCAGTCCGTTCCCGGAGTGTATTCGGGCACCGTCGCCTCGGTCATGAGCTCCTGCGCGACCTCCGTCATGAGCTCACGACGGTCAGCGAAATGGTGGTACAGCGACGAGGTCCTCACATTCAACTGCTTGGCGACACGGGGAAGACTGAAAGCATCCATTCCCTCGGTGTCGATGATCTCGATGCTCGCGGCGATCGTCGCACTCCGGCTGATCAGCGGCTTCGACGGTCGTCCCATCATTCCCGCTTTCGGCCGAGGCCCAAATCCACGACGCCGCCATACCGACTCCGGTGGAAGACCAGAGGCTCGGTAGTCGGGTCGGCCCCGAAATCGAGCAGGTCCGCGACCGCGATCAGGTGGTCGCCCCCGTCGTGCTCCGCAGCAAGCGCCACCTCGAACCAGGCCGCCGCACCGCCCAGAATCGGCGCTCCGCGTGCGGCCGGACGCCACTGCACGCCGTCGAACTTCGGCCCACCCGATCTCGCAAACCGGTCACTGAGGCTGTGCTGAGCCGAGGAGAGCACGTTGATGCAGAAGGTGTCGGTGCTACGGATACCTGGCCAGCTCGTCGAGCGTCTACTCGGACACAGCAATACCTGAGGTGGATCCAGCGACAATGCCGAGAACGACTGGCAGGTGAACCCGGCCGGTTCGCCGCCCACGTTCGCCGTCACCACCGTCACGCCGGAGCAGAAATGTCCCAATACGTCGCGGAGCGCCCTGACGTCCAGAGCCGGTCCGGTACTGCTGTCCACTCGTGTCGACACGCGACGTCCTTTCATTCGCTCGGTGCGAGGTGCACCCTGATTTCTCCTGCGGGACCGAGCCATCCGCGATCGCGCGCATACGCGACCATCGCGTCGAAGCTCGCAGACCACGACCGGTCCGCAGCCCGCTTCCCCGCCAAGGCGCGGATGGTGCTCGGATCGACGAAGAGGTGCTGTTCGCCGGACGGTCTGCCGAGGAAGGCAAGCTCGCTCGCAGAGACACTGTGCTCGGGATCGGCCGGTCCGATTCGGAGCGAACCGAACTCCTCCGCGTCAGCCGGCCTGTTGCCGTAATGGCCCGTCCGACATCATCCTGCGTGCTTCGAGGACCGCCAGCACTTCACTTTTCAGCAGCTTCACACACATCTCGCGTGAATCGCCCTCTGCAGCAGACGGTATCAAGGTGACGCCGTCCGCCACCTCCGCCGCGCGGATGTCGAGGATCAAGCTCGCGAGGCCGCGCGGGGTTCCGACGTAGACGACGGTGTGCTCTCCCGCCGCGCCGACCGCCGACGGTTGCCACCTGGCTTCGGTGCGGGCGGTGCGAGCGTCGGGGGCGATGTGGACGACGACGTCGAGCAGCACGTCGACCCGGACACCTGGATCGCCAGTTTCCTCGAACTCTGCGCGGATGCGCGCGCACGCCTTCTGCGCCTCGCGAAGGTCCGACGCTCTGATCCGCACCGCCCGGGAAGCACCCGTTCGTGGCATCAGAGCCGTACTGTCGGCCGGTACGGCCGGTGTCGACAGGTCTACGGCCACGGTGGGCTCGGCCCTGCTCACGACACGGTCCGTCGTGTAGGAGATGAGGTCCGTCGCCACACCAGGGCCGGGGACAGCGTGGTGGTGCGGAACACGAGCGAATCCGAGGACAGGGTCATCATGTCGCCGTGGAAGCGCACGTTTCGCTTCTGGTTCTCACCTATCCAATTCGGGTACAGCGACACCGCCATCTCGTGCCACACGGCGGAGTTGTCCTGGTCGATCCGGTAGGGGCCCGAATATGCGAGGTATCCCCCCGCAGCCTCGCCTCGTTCGCTCGTCTCGCCGCTGTGCACGTTCAGCGACCGGTACGGGGCTCGGTCGGGGCGCATGATCTGCACCGACATGAATCCGTCCGCCGAGTAGATGATCAGCCCGCGAGCGTCGGGACCGAGCGGGTAGTCGACCTTCCCCGTGTCGGCGGTCGTCGAATACTCGACGAGTTCCCACGATCCGACGATCTGCTGTGCGATCGAGATGTTCTCGATGTCGGCCTCGGTGCTCATCTCATGGTTCCCTTCAGCTCACAACACGTCGCGCGTACAGAGGAGGACCGAACTCGACAGCGCGGCCATGGGCCCGCCGATGAAGAGCGACACCTTGGCATCGGGCACCTGGTTGGTCGAGGTTCCGCGCACCTGGCGCACGGCTTCGACTGCCAATCCCATTCCGTTGATGAACGAATCTGCGAGGTTCCCCCCGCTCGTGTTCACCGGGAGCAGGCCGTGTGGAGCAGTCAGATTGTCGACGGTCATGACCTTGCCTGCGTCGGCACCCGCCGGGCACAACCCGTGGTCGATCAGTGCTGCCACACCGGCGCCGCTGAAGTTTTCGTAGACCTGGACGACATCGACCTGATCGGGACCGAGGTCGGCGTTCTCCCAGAGAGTCTCCGCGACCCCGGCCGCGGAGAATCCCGCCGAGGTGTACTCGAGATCGTTCTCGGTGTCGACGGCGTAACCGCCGACCGAGCCTTGACACCCTGCCAGCACGTATGCGGGCTTCGGATGGAACTGCTCGGCGCGGTCCGCAGCGACCAGGATCAGCGCGACAGCTCCGTCGTTCTCTCGCGAGCAGTCGTACAAGCGGTACGGTTCGACTACCTTCCGGGAGGACTCGTAGGCTGCCTCGTCCAGAGGGCGACCGAATGCCACGGCGTCCGGATTCTGCTGCGCGTGGAAATAGTCCGCCAGCACAAGGGACTTCATCGCGGAGGCCGGCACACCGTCGTGCTCGAGCATCCGCTGCGTGCGCAGTGCGCACGACTGGGCGGGCGCACCGACACCGTGCGGGAGCATGTGCCCGTCGTAGTGATGCTTGGCATAGCCGAGACGACCCGTGTCCTCTTGCGCCACTGCCTTGTACACCACGACGCACTGTGCCTGGCCGGCCGCGATGGCGACCGCAGCGTTGGTGAGCGCTGCAGCGGCACCGCCGCCCCCACCACCCCAGATCATGGTGGACCATCGGATCCGGTGCGACATCAGCGAGGCCCCGACGACTGTGCCGTCGTTCTCGCCGCCACCGTACGAGACGAATCCGTCGATCTCGCGCGGCGAAATACCGGCGTCTGCAGCGGCCTCCACTACCGCACGGAGCGTCATCCTCAGCTCACTGTCGGGCGATTCGCCTCGTTTGTAATGGAATTCGCTGACCCCGACTACGGCTGCCGCACCACGTAGGAATGTGTCGGTCATCGCTGGTCTCCCCGCTCCGTCCCGGTCGAAGTGCTCACCCGTTGCCAGCGGAGTACCGGCCATGGCGAATCGGACGGCTGCTGGATGACCCCGGTGACTTCGTCGCCGATGGCGATTTCCGTATCTCCGCTCGCCGCAAGCAAACCGAGAACCCGACGGCCGCCGGCCTGCGGCAGTTCGACCAGGACGGTGATATACGGTACGTCGTCGGTCAATTCGGGGATGAAAGGATGCCAGGTCCGCGCCCAGGAGAAAACTCGGCCCTGTGGTTTCACCGCGACCCACTCAGGATCGAAAGTGTTGCACTGGCCGCACATCCAGCGGGGACCCCAGATCCACAGGTTGCACTTACTGCATCGCTGCAGTCGCAACTCTCCTGCCTGCAAACCCTCCCAATACGGCCGGTCGAGACCGTCGGCATACGGACCGGCGAGAGCAGTCGCCGGGAACTCTCGAACTTCTCCTGCGCTCAGCATCATCGGTCAGTGCTTCGTCAGGTATCCGGCGTCGATCGGGACGTCGATCCCGGTCACGTACTTGGCGGCATCGGACACCAACCACAGCACCGCATCGGAGATGTCCTGCGGTTCGAGCATCTGTACGTCGAGCAAATTCGTACGGTCGTTGTGCGCCCACTTCCGCACCACATGAGGCAGCACCTTCGACAGCCCTGCCGCCATCGGCGAATTGACGCCGGTCGGATTCACCGTGTTGACGCGAATGTTGTGCTCGGCGAGTTCGAAAGCCAACGTGTCCTTCAGTCCCTGCAGTCCGTGCTTCGCTGCACCGTAATGCCCCCACGACGGCGATGCGCCCAGCCCGTCCACGGACGAGGTGATCACGATCGAACCGCCTCGGCCGCCGTCGATCATGACGGGCACCACAGCCTTGCAGGCTTTCCACGCGCCGGTGAGGTTGACATCGAGCATGATCTGCCACGCGTCGTCGTCGATCTCGATCGTCGATTCTGCGTGATCGTGAATGCCGGCGTTGGCCAGCAGGATGTCGATTCGTCCGAACTGCGATACGGCCAGATCTGCGACGGCCTTCATGTCCTTGCTGCTCCGGACGTCTGCCTGCAGGCCGGCGCACTCTCCCCCAGCCTCCTTGACGAGCTGGATGGTGTCTTCGAGATCACCGGGGGTGGCGAGCGCGTACTGAACTTCCTTGATCGGTGCGGCAACGTCGCACACCACGATCTTCGCGCCCGCCGCGGCGAGTGTGAGCGCGTGGGAGCGGCCCTGTCCTCGTGCACCGCCGGTGATGACTGCAACTTTTCCGTCGAGAGACGTCATCGATACTCCTGCTTTCGAAATGAAGGTCGGGGGAATTGCGGGCTTGCTACCGTGCGGTCTTCGCGCGCTCGTAATCCTGCGTCGCCCTGTTGATGCCGGTCGCGAAACGCTCGCTGAAGCCCTCCTTGCGCGCCTGAGTCCAGCGGTAGGAGTTCAGGAGCGGCTCGGAGACACCGGTGAACCGGGGCATGACGTCGCGCATGAGAATGCGATACATACGAGAGGTGGCCTCGGTGTCTGCCCAATCGTGGGCAGTGGCAAGGAACGTGCCGAACCCACCGGTGCGGTCGATGATCTTCTGGATGTAGGCGATGGCGTCGTTCGCATCGCCGATGCAGCCGTATCCGGATTCGTTGACGCGCCGGACGAGTTCCTCGTGCGCGACTTCCTCGCCGGGCTCGATCATCTTCATCGGTGTGACGACGTGGCGGTAGTCCATGAAGTCCCGCAGACCGTAGCGGGTGTCCTCGATGGCCTGCTCGACAGTATCTGCGATATGGATGTTGCCGACGATCGCCCAGTCGTCCCGATCCACGGTCTGCCCGTACTCGTTCGCCTCGTGCATGGTGATATCCCACGTCTGTTCGAGCAGTTCGATCGACTTGTCGCCCGTACCGCCGATGGATAGCAGACCGAGTCCGTACTTTCCGGCCAGCTTCGGGCCGGAGGGCGACATTGCGGCCGCAACGGTGATCGGAACACCCGGGTACGAGTAGGGTCCCAGCTGAACGCGCGCGTCCTCTAGGGTGAACCATTCGGTCTTCCGGTCGACGGGGCCCTGTGTGGTGAGCAGTTCCAGGATGGCGTCGAGGGATTCCTCCATGCGCGGGCGCAGGAGGCTGTAGTCCATGCCCATCATCTGCGAGTCGGCCACGAGCGCGCCGGGCCCGACACCGATTCGAATTCGGCCACGAGTCATGTGATCCAAGAAGGTAATTCGATCGGCAACCATCAACGGATGATGGTAGGGCAGGGAGATGACCCCACTGCACAGTTCGATCCGTGACGTGCGTTGCGCAGCCGCCGAGATCATCAGTTCCGGCGACGGTCCGACCTCGTATCCACCACTGTGATGCTCGCCGAACCACACCTGGTGGAATCCGAGTCGATCGAGATCCTCGACATGACGGAGGTCCTGCTCGATCGCCATCGTGGGGTTACGCCGCGGGTTGTGGTACGGAGGCAGGAAGACACCGCACCGGAGCGGAGCTTTCCGCGCACTCGGCTCGCTGTTCGTGGATGAACTACTGCTCGTAGGCGAACCGTTCGGTTCCATGTCAGATCTCCCGTCGGTCATTGCGTGATGCACCGCAGATGGTGACGATGGCGCGAGCCGTCTCGTCCCCTCGGTTGTGCCATCGATGGGTATTGCCGTTGACGACCACCGTGTCGCCGGCATTCAGCTCGATCTCCACTCCGTCGTCGAGCTCGAGCACGAGCGAACCCTCGAGAAGTACGTGTACATCCACGGAATCGGTGCGGTGGAATCCGGGTGCATCTTCGTCCATTTCGACGATTCCGTTGTCATTGTCGCCGGTCAGCCCGGGCTCGAGCACCCAGCCGATCACCCATACGCCGCCGGGATCGGGGAATCCGACCGTGTCGGACACGTGACCGGCGTTGGGCACCTCGGGAGCGGCATCGGAACGCCAGATCGGGTCGAGTCCAGCGGCGTCGATCCTCTCGATCTTCTCGTCGGCGATCAGCACAGCTGCACCGTTCCGTTCTCCAGCGATGACGCGGCGAAAGCTCATGTATTGCCCTCCGGGGTGGCGCCGACACCGGGCAGCAATCGATTCGTGCGCCCAGCGGGGACTTCACATCTGTTGAGGTCCACGAAAACTCGATCGTTGTACCGTGGATCACATTCGTTAATCTAATGCCTATCGATTGATTCGACAAGACCGGAACGATCTTTTCTTCTCGGCCTCAGCCCGATACCGGGACATCCGTAGAAGCGGATTCGTCCACGGACTGTGCACCCGACACCCTCCTGCGACGCACGGTGAGGGCGAACCACGCCACCAGCAGTCCCGCAATGGCCGCCGGAATCGCAGACAACAGGAGAACAGTCGAACTCGCCATGGTCGTGGCCAGCATGGCCCCGCCCAGCGCCGGCGCGAACAGACCGCCCATCCGGCTCACCCCGAATGCCCAGCCGATCCCTGTTGCACGCACCGCAGTGGGATACGCCTGAGCAGCGACCGATGTCAGTGCCGAGGCCAACCCGATCGCCCCGAACCCGAGCGCGAAGCACAGAACTCCGACGACGAACGTCGACCCACCGCTCACCAAGGTCCACGCCAGCAGTGACACCGACACGATGGTGACGATCGGCCCGAGGATGGCGGCGGCTGCACCGAATCTGCTTCGATCCATCGCTACACCGAGCGCCAGCGCTCCCGCGATGCCACCCAACGTGGCCAGCGATGTCGCGAGCAGCGCAGGGCCTTCCTCCACCCCGTTGTCCGTGAGGATTGTCGCCAGCCAGCTGAGCACGAAATAGCTCCCGAAGAGCGCAAAGAACATCATCGACCAAATGAGCACCGTCAGAGCTGCCCGTCCGTTGGTGAAGAGCGCGGCAACGCGCGCACCCGCCGGCTGAGTGGGCAAGAGGTACTCCGTGTCTGCACTGTGAACAGTGCCGACCTCGATCTTGTCCAGGATGGCCGCGACCTTCGCCGTGCGCCCCGATTTGGCGAGATACTCGATCGATTCGGGGAGCCAACGCCACGTTGCCACAAGGATAACGAGGGGAATCACTCCCGCCACCAGGAGCAGCGCTTCGCCACCGTGCAGTGGCACCAACTGGGACGCGATGAGTCCGACGACAAGCCCACCGACAGCGGTTCCCGAGCTGAGGGCGGTAACCGTCGTCGCCTTCAGTCGTGTCGGCGAATACTCGTTACCCAGGGCGAATCCGTTGGGCACCGCGGCACCGATTCCGATTCCGGCGACGAATCGACACACGGCGAGTGCCAAGATCGACGAGGCGAAGAAGGACGGGATGGCAGCGAGGCCGAACACGACGATCCCGAGACCCATGATTCGCTTGCGCCCGTATCGATCCGCCAGCGGTGCAATCAGGAAATTCGACAGAATCTCGCCGATCAGCGCCGCCATCACCACGATCGAGAAGTCGGCTGCCGCGACCCCGTACGAATCCGCAAGACTCGGAATCGCATAGCCGATGGACAACACGTTGAATCCGTCGGCAAAGGCCAATGCCAAGCAGATGGCGATTGCTCGCCGCTGGAATTTGGACACGGGGACCTTGTCGACGATCTCCGTGATCCTGACAGATGAACTCAAGGGAATGATCCTTCTGGGAAAGGTGTGCCCGATCTACCGCTCGTGGCAGAGAGAGACATATCTTCCTGCCCCGATACGGGATTCAGCTCTACGAAGAGGTAGAAATCCACCGCAGGTCACGCAAGAACCCTCGTCCGCCGGCGTGCCGTGGATCACATCCGATTAATCTAAACCCACTCGATTATCCGGTCAAGAGACGTAATCCCGTCGCACTCCCCCACAGGGAAGAAACGGACACATCGCCCGCCAACTGTTGACCACGAGGAAGCCGCTGCTCTACCTTCATCCCCAGGCAATCGCCTTCTCATCTGTCAGCCCATGCGCGTACACCGCGCTCGAATTCACCTGACACACCCGGAGAACCATCTCTGCCTACGAGTTGATCTCCGGATCACTCTCCTTGCGAAGGATCGCCATGACCACGACACAGATCGATATTCCTACGAACCTGGTCACCGACTTCGATGTGTACGATCCGTCCCTGGCCGTGCCGACCGATGTGTTCCAAGAGCGGGTCGCAGCGCTGCGTAAGCAGGGGCCGATCCTGTACTCCCCGCACCACGGCGGACACTGGGTTGTCACGGGATACAAGGAAGCCCTCCAGGTGCTCCAGGACCCCGCGACGTTCTCGAGCTTTCCCAACAATCTGCTGAACGCCGCACAGGGGAAGTTCCTCCCGCTCGAACTCGACCCGCCGGAGCACAGCTACTACCGGCAGGCACTGCAGCCACTGTTCAGCCCCAAGCAGATGAAGGCACTCGAGCCCGAGATCCGGGCGATCATCACCGAATTGCTCGACCAGTTCGCCGACAAGGGCGAAGCCGAGTTCATCGCTGACTTCGCGCACGAGGTGCCGACTCGGATCTTCCTTGCCCTCATGGGCTGGCCACTGAGCGATGCACCGCAGTTCACAGAATGGACCGACATCACGCTTCAGGGGATCCCGGGAGCAAGCGAAGAAGAATCAGCGGAGGCCCGCGCGAAGGCCGCGGCCGACATCTACGAGTACTTCGGTCGAGTCATCACGCGGGTTCGTTCCGGCGAGGACTCCACCGACACTCTCACGACACAGATCATCAACACACCACTGGACATCGACGGAACACCGCGGGAACTCACCGACGAAGAACTGTGCCGGATGTTCTTCCTGCTTCTGGTCGCAGGGCTGCACACGGTCCAGGGCGCTCTCGCCTGGGGACTGATCCACCTGTCGCGCAATCCCGAGCAGCGCCAGGCCATCATCGACGACCCGACATTGATCCCGTCAGCCGTCGAGGAGATTCTGCGCATAGAGACAGCCACCAGCGGAGGGCGGCGCGCCACCCGCGACATCGAGATCGGCGGTGTATCCATCAAGGCCGGCGACCAGCTTCTCGTCGTGATGACCGCGGCCAATCGCGATGAGTACGAGTTCGACAACCCCGATGAGCTGCAGATCGAACGGCATCCCAACCGTCACATCGGATTCGGTGCCGGTCCGCACCGCTGCCTCGGATCACATCTCGCCCGGCTCGAACTCAGGCTCGCCATGGAGGAGATCCACACAAGGATCCCCGACTACGCGCTTGTCCCGGGCAATCCTCCCGTTTTCCATTCCTCGCAGGTCCGCGGATGTGAGAAGCTGCCGATCACGTTCACACCGTCGTCGCGCTGATCGGCGCGCCATAAGTAGCAGGCCGTGCACAACAGAAGATCCCCGGAGGAAACTCCGGGGACCTTCTGTGCTTGTGCCGAACACCGCGGTCCTGCGGCCGAGACGGTCACACTGTCGACGGCACCGCAGACAGCGCCGGATCGTCGGCCGGCGGCTGCAGCACTCCGTCGCGCACGAGCGAGTCGACCTCGGCCTTGTTCATGCCGAGCAGGCTCTCGCAGATCTCGCGTGTCTGCTCACCGGCGAGCGGCGCCTGGCGCAACGGCCAGTCGGGCAGTGCGGAGAAATGGGCCACTTGCTTCGCCGACGGAAGCGGAGCAGGCAGCAGGTCGTGCTCGAGCTCAGTATACGCTCCACGTGCAACCAGATGCGGGTCGGTGAGCAGCTCAGGCAGCCGCAACATCGCGCCGGCCGGAACACCGGCAGCCTGCAAGGACTCCATCGTCTCGGTTGGTGTGTGCAACGCCGACCACTGTGCAAGAACCTCGTCCGCTTCGGCCCTGTGACGGATCCGGCGCTCTGCAGTCGCGAACCGCGGATCGTCGATGAGATCGGGGCGGCCGAGCACTCCGCAGAGCCGCGCCCAGTCGGCATCGTCGCGTACGGTCACCGCGCACCATTCGTCGTCCCCACCACACGCGAACACCCCGGAAGGTGCCGAATACGGATCGGAGTTGCCTGGTGCATTGATCGTTCCCGGCTCGAGGTACTCGGCGACGAGCTGGTTGCCGAGCATCATGATCGCGGTATCGGCCTGGGCCACTTCGATCGTGGCGCCGCGTCCGGTCGTCAATCGGCTGATCAATGTCGCGAGAATCGATGTCGCAGTGACCTGTCCGGCAATGTGATCGGGGTAGACGGTGGAACCGTCACTCAGCCCGTCGGAGGCGTCGGAGTAACGCCACAGCGCCGAGACACCGCACGCGGCACGCACCAGCGGTCCATAGCCGAGCCGCTTGTTCCACGGTCCGACGCTGCCGAACGCACTGCTCTCGGACACGATGATCCGCGGGTTGATCGCGGCGAGCTCGTCGTACGACAGCCCCATCGACGTGAGGGTCCCCGGTTTGAAATTCGCGAGCACGATATCTGCGTCAGCGGCGAGCTGCTTGAACAGCCGAATGCCCTCGGGGCTGCGCAGGTTCAGGCCCAGACTGCGACGGTTGCGGTGCCCCCAGGCCACGGATGCGGCAAGTGCGGCGCCCCGCTTGGACTGGCGCAGTCCGTCCGGAAAGCTCGAGTTCTCGATCTTGATGACGTCCGCGCCGTTGTCCGCGAACTGACGTCCGAGTTCTGCACCGAACACCACCACACCCAGGTCGAGGACCCGGAGCCCGTCGAACGGACGCGCACCGGGTTCACGCGACGACGCTGTCACCGGAACGCGGGGATCGTCGGAAGCAGAGGAGAACACTCTCTCGTTGTGTTCACCGACTTCCGGTGCACGTGTACGGAATCCGACGCGGCTGTGGTCCACCTTCGCGTAGCCGGACGGGACCCGGGCCTGGACACCGGGAGCGATCTCGGTGTCGACGAAGGTGCCGGACACCTCGAAATGCTCGGTCGTCAACACCTCCGAGACAGTGTTGAGTCCCCCGATCGGGATGCCTCGCGCAGCACCTTCGACGACCAGCTGAGCGCGGGTGTAGGTGCTGAACAATTCGTCGATGAGCGGGTTGAGACGGTCCGATGCCGCAAATCGTGCAGGAATGGTGTCGTACTTCGGATCTGCGAATTCCTTCGGCTCACCGAGCCATTCGAACATTGCGCGCCATTGCCGTTTCGCCAGCAGGCAGATTCGTACCTGTCCGTCGGCACAACGATAGACCGGATAGAAGTTGGACGCGTCGGGCCGGCCGCGGGGGAAGTCCTCCGAACGACCGGCTGCAGCAGAACCCTGCACTCCGAAGCCGGGATCGAAGCCGTGCACGATGACCTCGAATGCCGAGATGTCGACCAACTGCCCACGTCCGGTATGCAGTCGGTCGTAGTACGCCAGCAGCGCCGACCACGCCGTGTGGACACCCACCGACTCGTCGACCAGACCGTTGGGCGGTAGTAGCGGCCGGTCCCCCGGTTCACCGGACCGGGACAGCACACCGCTGAGGGCATAGAGCACCTGTTCCGTCGCTGCCCAGTCCCGGTACGGACCGTCCTGACCGAAACCGGCGATCGATACCGCCACGAGCGCGGGGTTCACTTCCAGAAGGTCGGCAGCGCCCACTCCGCGCGCTGCGAGAAAGCCCGGTGCGAAGGATTCGAGCAGAATATCCGAACGTCGCGCCAGGGAACGCACTCGTTCACGATCGCCCTCCGCATCTAGGTCCAGGACAACTCCGAGCTTGTTCGCATTGCGGAGCGCGAACGGGATACTCACACCGTCCCGTACCGGCTCCGCCGATCGTGAGGCGGACCCTCCGGGAAGCTCGACCCGGACGACCTCGGCACCGAGATCGGCGAGAATGCGGCCTGCGGTGTCGCCGAAGCCATCCGTCAGTTCCAGTACCCGGACACCCTGCAGTGGTAGTGCCATCGTGTGCTCCATAAGTCTGCTCGACGCGAGATACGTGTGTACTCAGCGTGTTCCGAAGTACACCGACTTCGCAGTGAAATACGGTGTCAGTCCTTCCGGGCCGAGTTCACGGCCCAGCCCCGACGACTTGACTCCGCCGAACGGCGCGTCCAGGTCGAGGGCGTAGTAGTTCACCCCGACCGTGCCGCTGTGAATCCGCCCTGCGAGGTCGAGACCGTGCTGTTCGTCGGTGGTCCAGACCGTGCCACCGAGCCCGTATTCCGAGTCGTTGGCAATCCGGACGGCGTCGTCCTCACCGTCGTACGGGGTGATGGTCAGCACGGGCCCGAAGATTTCTTCCTGCGCGATGCGCGCGGAATTGTCGACGTCGGCGAAAACCGTCGGCTCGACGAACCATCCCTGCGACTGTGCGGCGGGAGCGCCGCCACCGGTGGTGATGCGGTAGCCGTCGGCGCAACCCGATTCGATGTATCCGAGGACGCGATCGCGCTGCGCTGCCGACACGAGGGGGCCCACGTCGGTGGTCTTGTCGAGCGGATCCCCGACGGTCAGCGCCCGCACAGTCTCGGTGACCACGTCCACGACCTCGTCGTACCGCGAGCGGGGCGCGAGAATCCGGGTACTCGCGTGGCAGGTCTGGCCGTTGTTCACGAGCGACACCTCGAGCAGGTTCTTCGCGAACACATCCAGGTCCGCGCGCTCGGTGACGATCGCGGCGGACTTGCCGCCGAGTTCCAGGGTGACAGGCCGCAACAACCGGCCGCACACCTCACCGATCGCGCGACCCGCGGCAGTGGAACCGGTGAAGGCCACCTTGTCGACGCCCGGATGCGAGACCAGGTACGCGCTCGCGTCGCGGTCGGCGGGGACGACATTGATCACGCCGTCGGGAAGACCTGCCTCCACGGCAGCGTCGGCGAACGCGAACGCGTCGAGCGCAGTCTCGGGTGCGGGCTTGAGCACCACGGTGCACCCGGCTGCGAGCGCGGGCGCCAGCTTCATCGCAGCGAGCGGCTGCGGATAGTTCCACGGCGTGATTGCCGCGACGACACCCACCGGCTCGCGGCGCACGACGGTACGACCACCGAATGCGCTCGGGCGGACATCCTCGTTGGACGCATTCCGGATCAGACCCGCATAGTACGAGATCATCGCAGCAGGCCCGAACCCGTTGACACCGCCCGACAGTGCGATCGGCATGCCGTTCTCACGAGTGACCAGCCGGGAGGTGTCGCGGCCACGAGACTTCAGGGCGGCCGCGAACGTGTCGAGCAGGTCGGCACGTTCGACGTTGCTGAGGCCGCGCCACGGTCCCGTCAATGCGGTGCGTGCCGCCGCGACTGCATCGTCGATGTCGGCTTCGGATGCCATCGCGGATGTGGCCAGGACTTTCTCGGTGGCCGCCTCGACGACGTCGACTTGTCCGCCGGTTTTCGGGGCCACCCATCGGCCACCGATGAACAGTTCGTTTCTGTCCTGCTCGTTCATATCGTGCCTTTCGAGGTGACGGTCAGAGGGTGTCTTCGTGGCCGAAGAGCACTGAACTCACCAGCGGCGCCATCGGTCCGCCGATGAACAGGGAGGTCTTCGCGGAGGCGACGGGGTTGGTCGAGGTGCCGCGGATCTGCCGGACCGCTTCGACCGCCAGGTTCAGACCGTTGATGAACGAATCGGCGAGGTTGCCACCGCTGGTGTTGATGGGCAGCTTGCCTGTCGGTGCGGTGAGGTTCTCGACGGTCATGAATGTTCCTGCCGCTTCGCCCGGCGGGCACAGGCCGTGGTCGATCAGCGCTGCGACGGCAGGGCCGCTGAAGTTCTCGTAGACCTGCACCACGTCGACGTCGTCGGGCCCGAGACCTGCTCCGCTCCAAAGCCTCTCGGCAACACCGGGTTTTCCGTTGTTCGCGGGTCCGAATCCGGCGCTCATGTACTGCTCGCCGAAATCGTTGTCGATCAGTTCCGAGTATCCGCCCGGCGCGCCCTGTGCACCCGCCAGCAGATATGCCGGGTCGGGGCGCAACGTCTTCGCCCGGTCGGACGAGACGAGTACCAACGCCACGGCGCCGTCGCTTTCGCGGGAGCAGTCGAACAGGTGGAACGGCTCGGCGATCAATCGCGACTCGTCGTAGATCTTTTCGTCGAGGGGGCGGCCGTAGCCCTGTGCAGTCGGGTTGTTCTGCGCATGCTGGTACGCCGCGAGTACGAGAGAGCGCATTGCCGAACGCGGCACACCGCCGTGTTCGAGCAGGCGCTGCGTGCGCATCGCGCAGATCTGCGCGGGCGAGCCGATGCCGTGTGCGAGGAAGTGGCTGCCGTAGTGGTACTTTGCGTACCCCAGCCGACCCGTATCCGCCTGCGACATTGCTCGATACACCACAACGCACTCGGCCTGCCCGGTGGCGATCGCCGCGGCGGCATTGGTGATGGCGGCCGCAACACTGCCTCCGCCGCCGCCCCACATCATGTTCGACCAGCGCAGTTCGTCGATGAGTAACGCACCGCCGAGGATGGCACCGTCGTTGTCGCCGCCGGCGAAGGAGACGAAGCCGTCGATCTCGCGAGGGCTGATCCCGGCGTCGGCACACGCTTCGAGGATGACTTCGAGGGTCATACGCTTCTCGCTGTGGGGGGCCTCGCCTCGCCGGTAGTGCTGTTCTGCGATGCCCACGACCGCGGCGGCACCACGCATGATGTTGCTCATCGTTGTTCTCCTTCCGAGCCCACATCGGCACGACGCCAACGCAGCAGCGGCCAGGTTGCACCTTCGGCTCGTTCGAAGACTCCGACCACGCGGTCTCCGATCTCGGGGTCTGCGTCGATGCCGTCGGTGAGGATGCCGAGAACACGGCGACCGTCGGCGTGTGGCAGCTCGACGAGCACGGTCACGTATGGAAGTGTGTCGGCGTATTCCTCCATGTACGGGTACCAGCTGCGATTCCAGCTGTACACGGTGCCGACGGGCTCGACCGTCTCCCAGTCGAGGTCGAAGCTGTGGCAGTGACCGCAGAGGGCCTGCGGGCCCCAGATCCAGGTGCGGCAGGCGGCGCAACGCTGCAGCCGAAGCTCACCTTCGAGGAGACCGTCCCAGTACGGCTGATCGAGCCCGTCGGGGACCGGGCCCCACGGTTCTGTGGCGGATTCCGTTGTCGTCATGCGTTCGCGTCCGTTCCGGTGGGGAAGTTCTCGAGCTTTGCTGCCAGCCATCGGCCGTCGTGGAGTTCCCAGATGGAACGCAGCCCGATCGAGCGGTCGCCCGTGTCGTAGACGGTCTCGCCCACCATGAGGTCGCCCTCGGCGCGCACGTCCTTGATCTCGAACCCCTTCGTGGCTTCGCGCGGGGTGTCGATGCCCTCGAAGACCGCCGGAATGTTCTCGCGCACCATGTCGCGGAGGCATGCCTTCATGTCCCCGACGTGGACATAGCCGACGTGCTGCTCGTACAAGACACGGAAGTCTTCGACCGACATGTGTGCACTCCTCGATTCCATGACACGAATTCGCCGTGCCCCTCGTTACAGTAACCTTATGACTTTAGATAAATGGCGTCAACGTCACACGAAGCGGAACTGTCCGCTTCCCGCAATCGCAACCGGCTGACCAGCGACGTCGTCCTCGACCAGACGAGCAAGGCCATCGACGTCCGCCGTCGTCGCGAGTGTCCGCTCACCCGATACCGTGCGCGCAGCGACAAAACCCCGCTCCGGATGACCGTCACGGCCGTAGGTCACCGTCCAGGACTCCACCGACGCCGTACCCTCGAACGACTCGACGGCGTTCGTCGTCGGCTGCGCCTCGACCTCGGCCTGCACATCCAGACGCCGGAAACCGCCCGCCGGAGGCTCGGTCCGATACACGCCCATCGCATGCTTGGTCAGATAACCACTGTTGGCCGTCACCAGACCGTACGCACCCGGAGACTCCCGCAATCGCGTCGCCATCGTCGCGATCGAGTGACTCACATAGTTGTTCCACGGCCCACCACCGAACGTCAGGCCCCCGGTCACCGTGAGAGGCCGACCCGGATCATCCAGCGCCAGACCCAATTCGTTCGCCGCAACCTGCACCGCCGACGGGAAACACGAATACACGTCGACATGCGCGACATCGTCGAGTCCGATACCGGCGATTTCGAGGGCCCGCGCCCCCGCGATCCGGATGGCCGGGGACGCATCGAGCGCTCCGCGCTCCGCGATCGCATACGTATCGTGCGATTCGGTGCCGGACTGCGGAAAGATCCAGTTCTCCTGCGGAATTCCGAGCCTGGTGGCGGTATCGACCGAGCACATCAGCAACACGGCACCCTGATCGACCATGTTGTTCGAATTCAACAGCTTGGTGTACGGCGTGGAGATCATCCGGTTCTCCGGCGCCGCCGACGCAATCTGCTCGGCGGTGTACTCCCGCTGCACCCACGCGTTCGGATTGGTCGCCGCGATCTTGCTGAACCGCGACCACAACCCACCGAGGAATTCCCGGTGTTCCTCGATCGAGAGTCCGGCCGAGACCCGTAACGCCTGCTCGAACAGCGGATACACGTACGAGGGCCGATCCAGACCGATCCGGCGTTCACTCTCGGCCGCCATCGGCACATCGGTGACCATGATCTCGGCGGCAGGCACCGACTCGTCCTGCACGGTCCACTCGGGTCGCAGTTTCTGCGTGCGCAGTTTCGTGCGGGTCCGCCACGATTCCGCTCCGCCGATGAGCACGACATCGGCGCGTCCGGCAGCGATGTCCTCGGCAGCACCGTTGACCAGCACCTGCGGTGAGCTACCACCGTTTCCGGTGTAGCCGGTGTGCCGGACAGTCGCGCCGATACGCTCACCGACGAGCGCACCCGGATCACGGTAGCGCCACGACAACAGTCCGATCACACGGACCGAATCGACGAGTTCGAGCAGCCGCGCCGATCCCGCGTCCGCAGCGGCCGCACGCGCCGCGCGCACCATCAGATCGACCGGCTCCACACCGCCGTCACGTTCGTTGATCTGACCGGTGCCGACGAGTACCGGGGTTCGCGGGTCGAGGGTCACGACTGCACCGCCTGCAGGATCCGCTCACGGTTCTCCGGTTTGGGCCACCCTCCGAGGATCAAGGTCGTGAGACACGTGGATTTCCACTTGGTTTCGATCTCTTCGATGATCTTGTCCGCCGGACCTACCAGCGCGACGTCCTCGACCATTTCGGTGGGCACCGCCTGGGCCGCGAGCTCGGGGCGGCCACTCAGATACAGCTCCTGAATCTCGGCGCACACGTCTCCCCAGCCCATACGCGCGAACACATCGTTGTGGAAATTGGCGCCCTTGGCGCCCATCCCACCGGCGTACAGCGCGACCGTCGGCTTGAGCCGGGCGGCCGCCTTCTCCACGTCGTCGTTCTCGACGAGCCAACACGTGTTCGCAACCTCGAAGTCGTCTTCGGTGCGACGTGCGCCCTCGCGAGCGAAGCCCTCGGCGAGTGCCTTGCGGTAGAACTCGTCGCTCTTGGGCGAAAACCACAGCGGTGTCCACCCGTCGGCGATCTCGGCGGCCAACGCCACGTTTCTCGGCCCCTCCGCCCCCATGTAGATGGGGACGTCGTTGCGTAAAGGATGAACGATCGACTTGAGCGGCTTTCCGAGTCCCGAACCCCCCTGGAGAGGAAGCTGATACTGGCGCCCGGAATACGTCACCGGCTCCTCACGCGCCCACACCTGGCGCATGATGTCGATGTACTCGCGGGTGCGCTCGAGTGGTCGCGGATAGGGCTGTCCGTACCAGCCTTCGACGACCTGCGGCCCCGACGCCCCGATGCCGATGATCACGCGGCCACCGCTGAGGTGATCGAGGGTCAGCGCAGCCATCGCCAACGCGGTCGGTGTGCGTGCCGACATCTGGCACACCGACGTACCCAGCTTGATCGTCGATGTCTGCGCGCCCCACCACGCGAGCGGCGTCAGCGCGTCGGACCCGTACGTCTCGGCTGTCCAGAAACTGTCGACGCCGAGCGCCTCGGCCTCCGCGAGCATCCGTTCGACATTGCGCGGCGGGCCCGCGCCCCAATACCCTGCGGCGATTCCAACTCTCATGCTGTTCCTCTGCCTCGTGCTGTCGGTGTCAGTGGTTCTTGAACTCCGGCGGGCGCTTCTCCAGGAACGAGACGACGGCCTCCTTGTGATCCCGCGTCAATGAGCTGAGGATCTGCGTCCGGTTCTCGAGATCGATCGCGGCGCGCATGCTGGGCACCTCGAGGTTCGACCACATGACCTCCTTGGTCATCCACACACCGAACGGGCTGTTCTGCGCGATGGAGTCTGCGGTGTCCAACGCGGCGTCGAGCACCTTGTCGGCGGGTTCGACAGACGAGACGAGACCGATACGGTCGGCCTCGGCGGCATCGATGGACCTACCCGTGAGCATGATCTGCGCTGCACGGGAGAAACCGATCATGCGGGGAAGGAGCCAACTCATCCCGATGTCGCAGTTCGACAGGCCACGCCGGATGAATGCCGCGTGGAAGACGGCCGATTCGGACATGATGCGGATGTCCGCCATGAGAGCGAGCGACATACCTCCGCCCGCCGCGGCACCGTTGACAGCCGCGATGATCGGCTGCCGGGCGCTGCGGAACGCGTCGACGAGACCCGCGATGTGCTTCTGTACGCGAAGTCCGAGTTGCGCCCTGCCCTCGCCGTCGGTCGTGCCGGCCGGCGTTCCGTAGCCGCGCAGATCCAGCCCCGCGCAGAAGGCGCGTCCTTCGCCGGTGAGAACGATCGCCCGCGTGTCCGAATCATCACGAACCTCGGCGAGTACCTCGTGCAACGCGTCGATGAGATCGACGTTCATGGCGTTGAGTTCGTCCGGTCGGTTGAGTCGGATCAGCAGAATCCCGGGCCGGGGTCGCTCGGTCAGAACCAGTTTCGCATCGGACATATGACTCTCCCAAAGGACGTTGTACTCGACAGATCGAGGCTAATGGCTTTAGATTAAAAGCTCAAGGAAGCAGCGGAGCAACCCGACCGAAGGAGTCTGCAGTGGCACATCTCGATGGCAAGGTCGCAGTGGTGACAGGGGCTGCGAGCGGAATCGGCGCAGCCACTGCGCGCACGTTCGTGCAGCGCGGGGCCCGAGTGATCGTTGCGGACATCGACCACGCCCGGGGCGAAGCCGTCGCCGCCGAACTCGGCGACCACGGCGCCTACCTCCACACGGATGTACGGAACGAATCCGAGGTCGCCGCCGCCGTCGCCCTGGCCGTGGACCGGTTCGGCCGGCTCGACTGCATGATCAACAATGCCGGACGGGTGGGCGCCTGGACGTTCCTCGAGGACACCTCCCTCGAAGAATGGGAAGACGGGTTCGCAGTACTCGCGCGCAGCGCGTTCCTCGGGACCAAGCACGCGGCACGCGTTATGCGCGAACAGGGTTCGGGCAGCATCGTCAATGTCTCCAGCGTCGCGGGCGTGCGCACCGGCTTCGGACCACATCCTTACAGCGCCGCGAAGGCCGCCGTTCTGCAACTGACGCGCACCGCCGCCGTAGAACTGGCCGAGTTCCGGATCCGGGTCAACGCGCTGATCCCCGGCGGTGTCGCCACCCGGATCGTCGGACACGGCGCCGGACTCGAAGACGAGGCCCTCGATCGCAGTGTCGACGCCGTACGCCGCAGCCTCGGAAAGTTCCAGCCCATCCCTCGCGCCGGCGAACCCGAGGACCTCGCGCACGCCGCCGCCTACCTCGCGTCCGACGATTCGACATTCGTCACGGGCCAGACGCTCGGCGTCGACGGCGGACTGACGCTCGGCAAGAAGTGGCCGTCCAACTACCGGGACGAGGCGCAGGCGGCATCGAGTCGAACAGCCGCCGCCGTGTCGTGACCACAGTAGAGGTGGGAATGCCGTCCGTGCGCGCCGCGACGGACCACGTATCCGATCGCCCCGACGTACCCGAACTCCTCGACCGCTTCGGGCGTGTCGCACGAGACCTCCGTGTCTCCCTCACCGAAAAATGTTCCCTGCGCTGCACCTACTGCATGCCCGAAGAAGGCCTTCCCCCGATCCCCCGTGAGCAACTGCTCACCGCCGACGAAATCGTGCGCCTCGTCGACATCGCCACCGGCCACCTCGGCGTACACGAGGTGCGCTTCACCGGCGGCGAACCCCTCATGCGCCGCGACCTCGAAGACATCATCGCCGGCTGCCGCCGCGTCGCCCCCCACGTACCACTGGCCCTGACCAGCAACGCCGTCGGACTCGCCCACCGCGCCCGAGGCCTGCGCGACGCCGGACTGTCCCGCATCAACATCTCCCTCGACACCATCGACCGCGATCACTTCGCCCGGCTGACCCGACGCGACCGCCTCGATTCGGTCCTCGCGGGCATCCGCGCGGCCGCGCAGGTGGGTTTGGCCAGGGTCAAGGTCAACGCGGTCCTGATGCCCGAGACCCTCGACGGCGCCGCCGACCTGCTGCGCTGGTGCCTCAACGAGGGTGTCGAACTGCGGTTCATCGAGGAGATGCCCCTCGACGCCGACCACGAATGGGCGCGGACGAACATGATCACCGCTGCGCGTCTGCTCGAGGTACTCGGTGCCCGGTTCACCCTCACCGAGACTGCGCGAGAGGACCCGTCGGCTCCCGCGGAACGCTGGTTCGTCGACGGTGGACCGGCGACAGTGGGGATCATCGCGTCGGTCACCCGGTCGTTCTGTTCGGACTGCGACCGCACCCGTCTGACGGCCGAGGGCACCGTCCGGTCGTGTCTGTTCAGCGATCGGGAGACCGATCTGCGGGCGGCGATCCGTGGTGGTGCGACCGACGACGAGCTTGCCGCGTTGTGGCGCGGCGCGATGTGGAACAAGTGGGCCGGACACGGCATCGACGCGGCGGGTTTCGTTCCGCCACAACGGAGTATGGGAGCTATCGGTGGCTGAGCACGTCACACAAAGGGTTCACACGTTCTGTCGGATCTGCGAGGCGGCCTGCGGACTGGTCGCCGAGGTCCGGGACGACAAGGTGATCACGCTGCAGCCGGACAAGGACCATCCGATCCACCGGGGCTTCTCCTGCCACAAAGGCGTGCACTTCCTCCAGGTCCACAACGACCCGGACCGCCTCGATCGCCCACTCAAACGCACGAACCCTCGCAGCGAGGAGGTCGGCAACTTCGAGCCGATCGACTGGGATGATGCGGTGCGCGAGATCGCTGCCGCACTCGGGGACATCCGGCAGCGCTACGGACGCAACGCTCTCGCCGTGTACCAAGGCAATCCCTCCGCGTTCAACGGCACGTACTACGCCAATGCGGGCTCACTCGCACGGGGATTCGACACCCGGATGCGTTTCAGCGCAGGCACCCAGGACACCTCCGCCAAATATGCTGCGAGTGAGGCCATCTACGGAGCGTCGATGGCTCATCCGATTCCGGATCTGCTCCACACCGACTACTTCCTGTGTCTGGGCAGCAACCCGCAGGTCTCACACATGACGCTCTTGCACATCTCCGATCCGATGGCCAAGATCAGGGCGGTGAAGAAGCGAGGCGGCACCGTTCTCTTCGTCAATCCGCGCAAGATCGAGTCGTCGAGGCCGGACACCGGAGAGGTGCTGTTGATCAAGCCGGACACCGACTTCTACTTTCTCGCCGCACTTCTGCACGAGATCGTCTTCCGCATCGGTTACGACCGCACCGCGGTGGAGAAGCACGCGCGCAACATCGACGGATTGCTCGACTTCGTCGCGCAGTACCCCGTCGAACGGGTGGCCGCAGTCACCGGAATCGAAGCAGCGGCCATCAGGCAGGTCGCCGACGAGTTCTGCGCTGCTCCCACCGCCAGCATCTACATGGCGACCGGCGTGAACCAGGGCAGACAGGGCGCACTCGCGTACTGGATGCTCAACATGATCAGCTTGTTCACCGGAAATCTCGGACGGCGGGGCGGAAATATCTACTCGCGCGGCATGGCCGACGTCGTACAGAACTCGAAACGCAAGCGCGAAGATCCGTTCTTCGAGAACCATCTGGGCGAGATTCGTACCGTCAGCGGGGATCTTCCCGCTGCACGGCTGTCGGACTACATCGAGAATCCGCACGAGCCCATTCGCGCGTTGATCGTCATCTCCGGCAATCCGCTGTTGTCGGTGGGAGGTGGAGGACGTCTTCGCCGGGCGCTCGAAGGCCTGGAGTTGATCGTGACACTCGACCTGTACCGCACGGTGACCGGCGAGATCGCGGACTATGTTCTGCCCGCCACCGATTGGCTCGAGCACGAGGACGTCAACTTCCTGAACACGATGGGTGTTGCGACGGAACCGTACGTGCAATACACCCCGGCCGTGGTGGCGCCGAAGGGCGAGCGCCGCGACGACTGGTGGATCCTTTCACGTATCCAGCAGGAGATGGGAGTCGAGACCCTCCTCGACCAGCCCGATCCGAACCCTCTCGCCAATGCAGACGCGGCCATGCGCGGTGCCGGACTGAGCATCGATGTTCTCGAGGGCCTGCCCTCCCAGACCGCGGTGCTGCCCGAGGCAGTTCCGTCGCAGGTGTTCACCATCGCGGTGCAGCATGACGACGGACTGATCGATTGTTGCCCTGGGATCTTCCGGCGTGCATATCGCACCGCAGAGAACATCTTCGACGAATTGTCTGCCGAAAACCCTGACCAGCTCAAGCTCATCACCCGCCGAACCCCGTACATGGTGAACAGCTGGCTACACAATCTCCCTGTTATGAAACAGGGTGTCCACCAAGATAATCCATTATGGATGAATCCAACCGACGCCGACCGTCGCGAACTTGCAGAGGGTGATCACGTCGTCGTCCACAATCGCTTCGGCACGCTCGAGGCGGTGCTGGCCTACGATGACGCACTGAAGCCTGGGGTGGTCGCGATGACACACGGCTGGGGCCAGAGAACCGCCCGCGGACTCGATGTGGCACGACGCCATCCGGGCACGAATGTGAACGCACTTGCCCCTATCGGACGCGAGGGATACGACATCCTCAGCAACCAGTCGCACCTCACGGGAATCAACGTCGAGGTCGCGCGAGCCGAAGCCTCGGACCTCACTAGACAAACCTAATCCACATAGATTATTGTGGTCCGCGTCACCATGTCATTCGGGCTTTCTGCCCACCGCTCACAACTGTGAGGTTACGCATGACCGAACGTACAACCGGGCTACCGGACGCGCCTGTGAGATCGAGTTCCGGCCGCTCCCGAGCAGATTCACGAAAGGCGAGCCGTGCTGCCTTCGTGGGAACCCTGCTCGAGTACTACGACTTCAGCCTCTACGCCTCGGCGGCCTCCGTGGTCTTCGCGAGCGTGTTCTTCTCCGGCTCCAGCCCGTTCCTCGGCACCTTGCAGGCGGTCGGCACCTTCGCAGTCGGGTTCCTCGTCCGTCCTCTGGGCGGGGTGATCCTCGGCAGCCTCGGCGACCGGATAGGCCGCAAGAAGATCCTGGTGTTCACCCTGGTCCTGATGGGTACCGCCACCCTACTCGTGGGGCTGCTTCCCGGATACGCACAGATCGGATGGCTCGCCCCTGCGCTTCTGGTGTTCCTGCGAATCCTGCAGGGCATCGGCGCGAGCGCCGAGTACGGCGGCGCCGCCCTGGTCGCGGTCGAATTCTCACCCGAGAAGAAGAAGGGCCTGATGGGCTCGCTGCCCGGCATGGGCGCAGCATTCGGCGGCGTGCTCGGAACCCTGTCGCTCCTCACAGTATCGACCGCGATGTCACAGGAAGCCTTCCTCGCATGGGGCTGGCGCATCCCGTTCCTGTTCAGCGTCGTGATTCTCGCCTACGGCCTGTGGCTGCGCCGCAGCCTGCCCGAGACGCCCGCGTTCCAGGAGATCGAAGAGAACGACACTGTTTCGAAGACACCACTCTTCGACGTGATCCGCCAGCAGCCGCGCGCACTTCTGACCGTGCTCGTGATGACCATCGGTCAGACCGGCATCGGCTACTTCTACATCGTGTTCATGGGTACTTTCGGCACCAACCAGCTGGGTTTCGGCAGCACCGAGGTCCTGGTCGGGCTGATCGCCGCACAGATGACGAACGGCCTGTTGATTCCGGTCTTCGGAACATTGTCGGATCGCATCGGACGCGCGCCGGTGATCATGTTCGGATTCCTCTACAGCGCCGTATTCGCGTGGGTGGGTATCTCACTGCTGTCAGGCATCGGCACACCTCCGCTGCTGTACTGGGTCGTCATGGCGCTCGGAAACGGTGTCGGTGTGGCGGCGATCTTCGGCCCGATGGGTGCGTATGTCATCGAACTGTTCCACACCAAGCACGCATACAGCGGCCTGGGTCTCGGCCGCGAGGGTGGCAACGCCCTCGGTGCCGCTTTCGTTCCCGTTATCGCGGTCGCCTTGGCATTCGACGACACCACGGTCTGGCTCAGCCTCCTGATCTGCGTCGTGTCGCTGCTCGGATTCGCAGCAACGGTACTGTCCCGTACCCGTACACCTTCGAGCACTTTGGAGCGTGTCAGCACCAGCAAGGCATCAGTCTCCGCCTGATGACCACTGAGCCCTGATCTACCGTCCTCGATCCAAATCCAGCGTTCTGCCAGATCCGGATGAGAACTTTTCTTCAGCCACAAGCGATCCGCCGGCCTGCTTGGCATTTCGATTCACACTTCCGGGCGTGCCCCGCTCGGTGGATGGCCAGGTGGTGGGACGGTGGCCACGGTGGGCTCCCGCGATCTCGAAGAAGCGGCGCCAGGCCGCACCAGGTGCGGACGAACAAGCAGCCAGCCAAATCGGACCGAGCATCGTTTCTCAAATCGGAGCGGAGGATGAAGTTCAGCCGGGTCCGTAGAGGCATGGTAAGGAAATCAGTGAACCGAAGAGAATTGCTTGGCTACGCGGCCGGCGCCGCGGGAGCGGTGGCGCTCACCGGATGTGCAGCGGCCTCCGGCCAGAACAGCTCGGGCGGTGACGCACCCGCTCCCAGTTCACCACGGAACGGGGCTCCGGTTCTGGACCCAGACAGGACCATGTACACGATCGACTACTCCCCGCGGGACCACGAGGTCGCGGAATACGGGACCTATGAGCTCGAAGGGCTAGACGGCTATCCCCTGCGAGGTCCCGCGGTAGATGTATTCGGCAGGGACGATTATGTGACCTGCATGGGTGCAGCTCAGACACTTGGCGTGTACGTTGCCAATCCGTACCCGAACCTCATCGCGCAGAAGACCGGACGAGCGATGTGGAATGTGGGCGTCGGCGCGGCGACGCCTGCGTACTTCCTGGAGAACCCGAAGCTCATCGAACTCGCCAACAAGGGTGCAGGTGTGGTGTTGCAGATCATGACGGCGCGCACGGAACCCAACGACCGGATGGCGCAGATGAAGACCGCAAGTGTGATGCGGGATCTCAGGCGCGGTGACGAAGCGGACTCCGTGGTCATCTGGGAGAGAATCCAGGACGAGGAACCCGAAAACCTGCAGAAGTATGCCCGACAGAGTGTGGAAGCCTGGGAACAGCACATGCAGGAGCTCATCGACGCGTTCGACGTTCCGGTCGTGTTGTTCTGGTTTTCTCCCAAGTCTCTCGACGCGTCGATCGACTTCGACGGCTCCGGGTACAGCGGGACGATCGATGAGTACCCCCAGTTCGTCACCGGCCGGAATGTCGCAAAGCTCTCAGGATATGAAGAGCTAGTGGTCTGCTCCAGCGACCGAGCGAAGACCTTCCCTTTGCTCAGCAGGTACACCGGTGAGCAGGTGTCGGTGGATTACACCGCGATCGACCGAACGGGTAAGATGCCCAGCCACTTCGAGGATGTGAACACCTACTATCCGTCGCCCGAGATGCACTGGGATGCTGCAGAAGCTCTCGAGCCGGCGGTTGCGAGAATGGGGAACGGCGAGAGGTGATCCACAGGTGGCCGGGCCTCGACCTCGGCATGCTCTTCACAGAGAGGCGGTTGCTAACGATCCCAGCCTCGACGGGCATGCGGCCGCTCGAAGAGTGCTCGCATCAGGCTGATCCACTGATCAGCAGTGCGCTCCGGGCCCCACAGCGGCGCCCTTGATTTCACTGCGATTACTTGCGCATCCACCTGTCTGGACCACCTCAGCCATGACCCATAATAGAAGGCATCTTGACCGCGCTGCCAGGGTGCCGAAGCTGTTGAATTCCGGGGCAGTGACCTGCAATTTCATGCGTGCCCGTCATAGACGGCCGCGTCATGAGGTTGGCTGTCATTCGCCGGCAGGTTTGGGCGATGCTCGACTGCCCAGCCCGACGATGAAGACCGACCACCACGTTCCTCAAGGTCGCCATCACCGGCGGTCCGGTCCCGAGTACGCACAGGGTAACGCAGCACGGGTGATGACCACATGCGCAGCACCGTGTTCAGCACGCTCCGTCTCGATGGCTGGACCACATCGCCGCTCGGCTGCGCCATCATGCTCGCAGGTCCGAACACGCTGATGCACTGTTACTTACCTCCTGAAACAGGGCTTCACCGGGACCCGGGCCGCCTCCACCTTGACAGTGATATACCTAACTTCATAAGGTAATATGCGATCCACGCCACAGCGTCCGCAGGGTTGATGGAGATGGTGACAATCACCCGAGGGCGATCACCGGAGTGGACGTGCTTGGGGTCTGCTGTGTGTTCCCGATCAATTCCTGCAACACGTCCGAGGTTCTCCTCTAGCTTGACCCGATCGGTCAAGCACGACACTCAAGGAGTAGACATGAGTGAAGTTGTAGTAACTCCCCCTCCTGCTCGATTCCGAATGGGCCCGCTGGTTGCCGACCGGAATGCGCCGGGGTTCGATCCTCAGCCGTATACAGCGTTCACGCTGAGTGGCTTGACCCCAACCATCGGGGCGGAAGTCTCCGGAATAGATCTGGGTGCCGATCTGGACGACCAAGTGGTCAGCCAAATCCATAGGGCACTGTTGGAGTGGAAGGTACTATTCTTCCGGGACCAAAACATGGGCCGCGAAGCTCAGCGACGACTGGCACTGAAATTTGGTGAGATCGAGCATCACCCCTTTTTCAAGTACGCACAGCCTTTTCAGACTGCTGAGGATGTTGCCACCCTGAAGAAGGGGGAGAACTCACCCGGCTATGAGAATGTTTGGCACAACGATGTCACATTCCTGAAGAATCCTTCCAAAATGGCCATTCTGCGAGCTGTCGAGGTTCCAGAATTGGGTGGCGATACTCTGTGGGCGGATATGGGTGCCGCGTACGACACACTTCCCGAGGATCTTCGTGCTCGAGTTGACGGACTGACCGCCGAACATGACTGGATCGAGAGCTTCGGCGTCTCAATGGACGCGCCTGCAATTCGTGCTGCCCGGGTCGAGTACCCACCAGTTACTCATCCTATCGTCAGGACGATTCCCGAGACCGGTAGGCGAGTTCTGTTCGTGAACTCGATCTTCACCCAGCGGATCAACGCTGTCGGTGAGCAGGCTTCAAAAGAGATCCTGAATCAGATCTATGCCCATTGCACGCGTCCTGATTTCCAGGTCAGGCTCAAATGGCGTAGTGGAACCGTTGCGATGTGGGACAACCGTGCGTGCCAGCACTATGCGGTGAATGACTATTACCCCAAGCCGCGTGAAATGGATCGAATCTCGATAGTCGGAGATATCCCGGCGGGGATCTCAGCGAGCCCGACCAATTAGGTGCCCTTCTTGTTGTTCAGAAGAACTCGGATCCAATCTTGGAGAGTTGTACGATGAATGGTCGTGGTGGAATTAAGATCCGTAGTGCGGCACTTCGAATTCTCGGATTGCCGGTAGCAGTGATTCTTGCTGCATCCGCATGTGCCGTTGATGAGTCAGGCGGCGATGCAAACGGTGATTCAAGCGGTACTGCCACGGTGGAAGCGCTGATGTACGAAGACCAAATATATCGGTTGCCGGTTGCCGTGGCGGAGACCGAGCAGTTCTTCGGGGAGCGTGGCATCACGGTCGAAAATGTCTCGATGCCGTCAAACCTGACGACGTCACAGGCATTGGACGCCACAGGTGCCGATATCGCGCAGCTGACAGTGGCTACCTACGCGCAGGGTTTCCAGGAGCTAGACGATGAGTTGGTGTTCTTCTGCGGAAGCCTGAGCACGACAGGCATGAGTCTGATGGCATTGCCCGATTCCGGCCACCCGAGCGTCGACTCGGGCGCAAGCCTAGAAGACGTGCTGAAGTCTTTGGAGGGCAAGACGGTGGGGATCCTCACGCCTACCGGATCCGCCCTGCACGAAATGTTTGTGAAGGACCTCCAAAACCACGATGTCGATGTCGACTCGATGACGTTCGTGAATGTTGGTGCTAGCGGCCAGATTACAAGAGCCGCCCTCAACAACAACAGCGTCGATGTGATCCAGACAGGTGCTCCGCTCACCGAGGATCTGATCACCGAGGCGGAGGCCGAGGAACTCGTGTACATGCCCGACTTCAGTGACAGCACATTCGGCCAAGTTTATGGGGCCGCATGGGTGGCCAACCGTGATTGGATCCAGGCCAACGAGGACTCGGCCCGGGCCTTCTGTGAAGGCTTCGGGGAGGCGGTCACCTATATCGAGGACTCTACTAATCGCGAGACCGTAATTGACATCTACCAGGACGACGCTCAATACCTCACACGAGAGGCGGCGGATCTGGTAATCCAGAACGCCACGGACAGGGGCGTGTACACCACCGAGATCCCTGAGGATGCCTTCAGAAATTCTGTGGACATCCTTCTCGACCTGGGTGTGATCGCACCTGAACCGCTGCCGGTGTATTCCGAGCAGGTTATCACGGACAAGTGAGTACGGCTGCCTTCGAAAACTAGCGACTGGGACTATCAATCGTGATCACAGTAAACGACGTGAGCCATGAGTTCTTCATGCAACAGAATGGTGGCAACGGGTCTGACTCGACAACGGAGAGCCAGGACAAGGTCCTGGCTCTGAAAGAAGTCGATCTTCAGATCGAGAAGGGGGAGTTCGTCGCCCTTGTCGGCGCCAGCGGTTGTGGGAAAACCACTCTTCTGAATATGGTCGCCGGATTCATTTCACCTACTCACGGAACCGTGAGTATCAATGGGGCCGTGCCGACAGTACCCAATCTAGAGCTGGGATACATGTTCGCGCGTGATGCGCTGTTGCCCTGGCGTACAGCGGCCGGCAACGTCTCCCTACCTCTCGAGGCGAGAGGCATCGGCAAGAATGAACGTCGAAGTTCGGCCGCGGAGTGGCTGTCACTCGTGGGACTCAGCGGTCGCGAGAATGCGTTTCCGAACCAACTGTCGCAGGGAATGCGTCAACGCGTTGCGCTGGCGAGAACTTTCGCCGCCAACCCGAGCCTGTTGCTGATGGATGAACCGTTCGCGGCCCTTGATGCGAGAACAAAGCTGACACTACAGTCCGAGTTCTGCCGAATCTGGGAATGCCAGGACGAAGAGAGCCGGCAAACGGTTGTCTTTGTGACGCATGACCTGCAAGAGGCGGCACTGTTGGCAGACCGGGTCGTGGTGATGCTTCCCTCTCCGGGCAGGGTCGCTGATGTCATTCCTTCCCGGATCCCCCGACCGAGGGCGGCCGACTTGAGGGGCATCATGCTCTCCGGAGAATTCCAGGAGACGGTCAGAGAAATGTTCGACAGCCTCGAAGGCGCAATGGGATGAAGATGCCACACTGTTCGGAAATTAAGGTAGCGATATGAGTGCTCCGATACGAGTGAGAAAGAAGGACAGTTCGACTGTTGTCGACCCGTCCCCGGCGAACGAGGTCACCACACCTGCACGGCGGCGGCCGCGTCGAAAGACGATAGCTTCGCGTAATTTTGCTGTCGTGGCCCTGAGGGTGGCCATTCTGGTCGGTTTTGTCCTCGTATGGGAGTTCGCGGTGCGTCTGGGCTGGATCAGCCCGACCTTGGTGGGTCAGCCATCTGGTGTCGCAGCAGCATTCGTAGATTACGTGACATCCAATAGCGGTTGGGAATCCATCCGGGCAACGTTCTACGCGGTCGTGCTGTCGTTCTTCATCGGCAGCGGGGCCGGTGTCGTCTTCGGCTTGATACTGGGATTCAGCCGGATAATGGACGATGTTCTCGGGGCTTTCCTGGTTCCCCTTAACAGTATCCCTCGTATCGCACTTGCCCCGCTGTTCATCGCGTGGTTCGGCCTGGGAATGCTCTCGAAAGTCGTGATGGGTGTGAGCGTGGTGTTCTTCATCCTGGCGGAGACCGCGCGATCGTCGGTGAAGTCAGTTGACTCGGAATACCTGAAGATGGCGCGAGTGTCGGGATTGAGTGGACGTGCGATCCTGTGGAAGGTGGTCTTGCCTTCCAGCGTCCCCAGTATTTTTGGTGCGCTTCGGCTCGCGCTGCCTTATTCGCTCCTCGGCGTGATCGCGTCAGAGATGATCGCTGCGAGGAACGGAATCGGGCAGGACATCACTCTGTTCTCCACCTCTTATCAGATGAACTACGTCTTCGCCCTGTTGATTCTCCTCGCGGCTGCGGCGTCGCTAGCCAACGCTGCGTTCGGCAAGCTCGAAGCCAGCCTTCTCCGCTGGAAATGAAGCACTGGATCGATAGGCCCGGGCAACCTCGACGGCGTGCGTTATCTGAGGGTCGTGGGGGTCGACGAACACAAGGTGCGCCACGAGGCACTGCCCTTCCGAATGGAGGTGAAAGACCTTGATCGCCCGGTCGTTGTAGTGGCCGTCTGACCTAATGGGAGCTACCGACCACGTCCCGGCTGTGGCAGGGTCGGTGAAGGTAGCGGCCGACGGGACAACACTCCTCTGACCCGACACGGACCCTCACCGAGGGAACCCGATGTCTGAAGTCAGACCGTGTACCCGCCGGTCGTGAGGGAAGTGGTGATCGCTGATGGGATGACGTACCCCGCCGCTCCGGCATGTCGGTGAGTACTCGAGCCATTAGGTCGCCGACTGCTTTCCTCCGCTGCCAACCGAAAAGTAGTGAATAGCAGCCCGTTCGGAGGTCACTCCATGTTGTTCGTCGGCGATGACTGGGCGGAAGGACATCACGACATCGAGATCGAAGACGACTCCGGCCGCCGCCTGGCACGAATGCGGCTGCCGGAAGGCGTCGAGGGGCTGGCCCGACTGCACGAGGCGATAGCCGAGCATCTCGAGACCGACCCCGACGGTATCGGAACCGATGCCCCCACCGGCGATGCGGTCGTAGTCGGGATCGAAACCGATCGTGGGGTGTGGGTGTCGGCGCTGCTGGCCTGCGGATACCAGGTGTATGCGATCAATCCGATGTCGGCCGCACGATATCGAGAGCGACACGGCACCTCGGGAGCCAAGTCCGATGCCGGCGATGCCCATGTCCTGGCCGAGATCATCCGGGTGGACCGCGACCATCACCGCCAGATCGCCGGGGACTCCCCGCAGGTCGAGGCTGTGAAGCTGCTTGCCCGCGCTCACCAGGGCATGATCTGGGATCGGACCCGGCACCTGCAGCGGATGCGGTCGGCGCTACGTGAGTACTTCCCGGCCGCATTGACCGCGTTCGACAACCTCGTTGCGCCGGACACCCTGGCATTGCTGCGCAAAGCCCCCGATCCGGATCGCGCAGCCCGATTGACCACCGGGCAGATCACCGCGGAACTGGCCCGGGCACATCGGCGTGGGGACCGCACCACCAGGGCCACCTGTATCCGCGATGCGCTGCGGGCACCGTCGCTGCGGCAACCGGCTGCGATCGAGCACGCCTACGCGGTCGTCGTCGCCGGACAAGCCCGCATGCTCGAGCATCTGGCCGAGCAGATCGACGAGCTCGAGCAGGAGGTGAAGCGCAGTTTTCGTGGGCACCCGGCCGCTGAGATCGTCCGCAGCTGTCCCGGACTCGGGGACGTGCTGGGCGCCCGGGTGCTCGCAGAATTCGGCGACGATCCGCACCGATACCGTAATGCCAAGGCCCGCAAGAATTACGCCGGGACCTCGCCGATCACCCGAGCGTCGGGAAAGAGGAAGACGGTGTCGGCGCGCTATGCCTGTAACAAGCACCTGGCCGATGCGTGTCATCAGTGGGCGTTCTGCTCGATGAACACCTCGCCGGGTGCTCGGGCTTATTACGACGCGCTGCGAGCCCGGGAGGTCGGTCATCATGCCGCGCTGCGTCAGCTCGGTAACCGGCTCGTCGGGATTCTCCACGGATGTTTGAAGACCGGCACGATCTACGACGAGATCATCGCCTGGCACCAAGTCCCGACGCAAGCCGCGGCTTGACACAGATACGCCATGGGATGTCTGACTCAGCCTCGATCTTTCTTGAGTCCCGTGTGCCGGCCTGGGCAGTTTCGGATTGGGCGTCGAGACCATAAATCCGGTTTGGGACCAGGCCTTATCGCCCGACATGGCCGGGGTGGCACCGGGGTCCACATCCCCGGAAACAGGCTCCCTTTCGTCTCGATCTGATAGATAGGCGCAGATCAGGAAGGTATGGGAAGCGCTGCGAGTCGGTTCAGGCCGGCCACGAGGACATCGACATCAGGAGCTGTTGTCGCCAGACGCAGACGGTCACGGCGGGCATGCCGAGCGACCCGACCGGCGGTCGACAACAGCCGCAACCCCAGCCGTTTCGGTTCCCCCCGACGCGCCGGACCATCGGTCAACGCGAGCATCTGCATCCAGGCCACCAGCTCACACGCGAGTTGGACGAGCGCCAACCAGATGCGGTTCTGCTCGAATCCGTGCAGTGGAAGGTTCTGCAATCCGGTGGCTTTCGCTGCCCGAATCCGGTCCTCGCACTGGGCCCGACGCCGGAGTCCACGCCTGCTCGGGAACCAGATCGATCGCTTCGGCGTGGGCATCGGTCAAGGAGAATTCGACCGAGTGCGACAGCGGGCGTTTGGTCAGATACTCAATCAGTTGGTGGATGCTTCGATCCCGAGTTGCCCGGGCGTAGCAGCATCGCGACGGGTTCACCGGTACCGTCGGTGCCGTGGTCGACGAACACGCACAACGGATGGGACCCGAAGCCCCGCTTGAACGTCGGATCAGCAGATTCCTTTTCCGAGTGCGCGGTGACCAGGGTGGCATCGACGTCGATGACCAGCGGATGCTGCTCGTCGCTGGCATGGTCCGCTGCCGACTCGCCGGAGGCAGTCCAGGCATGGGCTCGGGCGGCGGCGCGAGCACGTCCGATCGCAGCCAGCGCGGTGTCGGCATCAGCGGCCAACATGCTGATCAGGCGGGAGACGGTCGGGTCGGATGCCACCTGCCCGAAGACCTCCGGGTGGTTGCGGAGTTGGTCGATGTCGGCGAGGCAATCCCCGTCGATTGCCAGGGACACCGCGAGGTCGAGGACGATCTTGCCGGGATCGTGACGGCCAGCGGTTTTCGATACGGTGCGAGCTCGGTCGTCAACGCCGAAGCGAGGCCGGTCTTTTCCGCGGTGCGCAGCAGCAGGACCGCTCCGGCATGCGACACGACGCCGGTGCCGGTGGCAGATGCGGACACGGATGGGTAAGGGGACGTAGACTTGCTCACCTGAAAGACATCCCATGTTGTTAAGAGGTCAAGCAGCATCGACCCTTTCTGTCATTGCATCGACCCGGGCTGGCGCCCCCAGGCAACGCTTTCGTCGTAGAGCACTCCGGATTTGAGCAGCCGTGCAAAATTCCTGCGAACCGGTTGGCGACGTGCCGTAGCGCAGCGTTGTGTTCGACTCCGCGTCGGCGTTGGCGATCGTAGTAGGCGCGGGCTCCAGGCGACACACGGATCGCGGTGAACGCCTGCCGAGTCAAGGCATCGAGGAGCCTGTCGTTGTGGACGTAACGTCGGGACACCACGGTCTTCTTGCCCGAGGCTTTGGTGATCGGGCTGGTGCCGGCGAAGTTTCGACGAGCCTTGCCTGAGCGATATCGATCCGCTGCATCGCCGAACTCGGCGAACACCCGAGCACCGAGAACTGGCCCCATTCCGGGTAGTGAGGTGATGATCGCGGCGTGCGGATGGTCCGCGAAGGCCGTGGTGACCTGCTCTTTGAGTGCCTCGATTTGGGTTGTCAGCGTGACGAGGACGGCCAGAGTTGCGACGGTTGCCGAGGCATGTCCGGCTTCGAGCGAACCGAGCAGTCCCAGTTTGCCGGGCGCGTGCAAGGTGGCGCGGATCTTCGGTGCCCGTTCGTCGATGCTGCGACGGTGTGCTCGTCGCAGTGCGGCCTTGATCTGTGTGAGTGTCAGGTCGGCGGCTCGGGATGGAGTCAGGGCCTTGGTCAACAGTTCGACTGATTCCGGCGAAGACAGGTCGGCTCACTCGTCGACTGCTGCCCGCAGGAAACCCCAGTTCAGGGATGTCCTACGACTCATTTGGTGCTCCTCGGACTCGGACTGATTCAACCTTCGCAAGTCGAATTATCCCAGTTCAGGTCACCATACTTTGTTTTTGACAAGGGTTTCTGCTCAATCGGCATGAAGGCCCGAGACCAACAGTCAATGGCTCGTGAGAACTCCAGCCTTGGAGAAACGCAGATCGTCCCCGTCCGGTGTATGTGCACCGGACGGGGACGATGGGAAGGCGCGTTGCCCTCACACGCCCACCGGACCACCCCTCCACACGCCGATCTCCTCACCGGAGACGTCGGCGGCGTTGTCGCTCACCAGAAACGACACGGTTGAAGCGATCGACTCGGGCAGGATCGACGGCCAGTGCTTCGTCAGTGCCTCGACTCCGGCCTCACCACCCGACGACACGATGTCGGTTGCGACGAACCCGGGCATCACCGTGTTCACCGTGATACCACGGCGAGCCACCTCCTGCGCGATGGTCTTTGCCATCCCCACCAGGCCCGCCTTCGCTGCCGAATAGGCACTCATACCGGGTGCCGGACGTCGACCACCGGACGGACTGTTCACGAATACCACACGGCCCCAGCCTGCTTCATACATCGCAGGGAGCGCGAAACGCGTGCAGTAGAAAGCACCGTTGAGGTTGACTGCGACGACCTCGTCGAACTCATCGGGGGCTTGTTTGCGCGCCGCGCCGGTCTTGTTCATGCCCGCATTGTTGACGAGCACGACCGGCGCACCGAGCGCAGCGGTGCATTCCGCGACGAGTCGCTCGGCGTCGGCGGCCCGGGAGATGTCGGCCTGGATCGCTGCCGCACGACCGCCATCCGCGATGATCTTCGCTACGACGTCCTCGGCATCGCGAGCACTACGTGAATAGTTGACGGCAACAGCGAATCCGTCGGCAGCGAGTCGCTGTGAGATGGCCGCACCGATACCGCGCCCTCCGCCCGTGACGACAGCAACCCTCTCTGAACTCACGACAGAATCACCGAACCTTTTCGTAGTTGTCGGGCACATCCGCGAAGGAGTCGCGAAGCTGACGTTTCGCGATCTTTCCGCTGGGCATCCGGGGCAGCGGTTCGTCCATGAAGACGACGTAGCGCGGCACCTTGTAGTCGGCGAGTCGTTCGTTGCAGAAGGCGACGATCTCGGATTCCGTCAGCTCGGATTCTGTCCGCACCAGCGCGGCAGGGGTCTCCCCGAACTTGGCATCGGGGACGCTGATCACGGCGACCTCCTCGACACCCGGAATCTGGTTGATGATGGTCTCGATCTCTGCGGGTGAAATGTTTATTCCACCGGAGATGATCATGTCCTTGAGCCGGTCGACATAAGTGAGATAGCCCTTCTCGTCGAGCTTCCCAAGATCGCCGGTGTGAAGCCAGCCGTCGATCAGCGCAGCTTTGGTCGCTTCCTCGTTGCGCCAGTAACCGGGCATCATGCCCGGTCCGCGCAGCAGGATCTGGCCGGTCTCGTTGGGCGGAAGATCGTCACCGTCAGGGCCGACCACCCGGATCTTCGTGAAGATGCTGCCCCAACCGCACTTGTCGGGATGCTCGGCAGCCTCGTCGCGGGGCATCGCTGTGGCAGTGCCGCCGATCTCGGTCTGACCGTAGATCTGCCGCAACGCGACGCCGCGTGCCTGCCACTTTCCCAGCAGGTCGACCGGAACCCTCGCACCACCGACGTGGGCGGTGACCATGTGGCTCAGATCCGCATCGGAGAAGCCCGGAACCTTCGAAATCTGCTCGAAGAGAATCGGCGGTCCGGTCAGGGTATTGGCCTTGTTCTCGGTCAGCACGCGCAGCGCCGACGCTGGGTCGAATCCCGGCTGCAGGAAGAGCGTGCCGCCATGGAGGACCACCCGGGCGACACCCCAAATGATTCCGGCTGCGCTGAAGAGCGGCAGAACGAGCACCGGGCGCAGACCATTGTGCGGGATCGGCTCCATCAGGTGCCATTCGTGCATCTCACCGGCAATCGTGGCATGAGTGAAGATCACGCCCTTGGGTTTGCCGGTGGTTCCACTGGTGAACACAATGGCAGCGGGCTGGTCGAGTCCGACATCGGGCGTTCGGTACGGAGCGTGCTCACCCGCACGTAACGGACGCACATCCTTCTCGAACACCGCGAGCGTGAATGTGTTCCGGGCCTGCTGAACTTCCTCGAGTCGAGGCAGCAATGATTCGTCGCAATACACCACCGCGGGCTCGCAGTCCTCGACGAGGTCTGCGAGCTCACGGGCAACCATGCGGTGATTGAAACCCACGGCGATGGCACCGACTTTCATGGCACCGAGCACGGCCACTGCCCACTCGAGGCTGTTCGCACCCACGAAGCTCACTCGGTCACCGGCCGTGACACCCCGCGAAGCGAGGTCGTGCGCGATACCGTCGGACCAGCGGGACAACTCGGCATAGGTGATGCTGTCGCCGTCGAAATCGATCGCGATCAGATCCGGCTTCGACCGTGACCAATAGGTCAAAGCATCTACAACGGTGCCGCTCATGTAAGCCTCCAAGAATTCGGGATCGTCGATCGTGGGCTGATCGGCGGCGAGCACGGTCCACCATGAAAATGTCGGCGCAATGGACCGGCAATCGCGTGTCGTAGCCGCCTGTTAAATCTAATGGTCGTTGTTTATCGAGGCAAGTGTCATTCTGCAGAACTACCCCGGGCAACCGCGAGCATCACGTCGGTTTCGACCAGCTTGTGACGTGCCCGGCCCCGGCGACGCCCCTCCATACGTTCGTGCCGATCGATTCGGCGCCAGCCGTCGAACCCGAACGAATCAGGACAACGTGACTCGACGACCTTCACCAGTTCGTCGGAGGTACGGGCCGGCGACGGCAGGAGCATCCGCTCGTGATCGGCAATGATCGCCTCCACGGTCTCGGCCGCGCAGTAGCGATTCGTTCCGATCACCCCGGTCGGGCCGCGCTTGATCCAGCCCGCGACGTAGAGCCCGGGTAGCGGCCGGTCGTGTGCGGGGTCGACGACGCGACCCGAGACGTTCGGTACCGTTCCACGATCCGAATCGAACGGCAAGCCGGGAAGCGGGCGGCCCCGGTAGCCCACCGAACGCAGCACCAGCGAACAGTCGAGCACTTCCTCCTCGCCGCGCGCAGCGTGCGGAGAAAGTCGCAGACCCTCCACATGTGTGGTACCGATGATCTCGCCGGGCGCCGCATCGAACCGCAAAGTGATCCGCCGGCGACCGGGCCGAGGGGTCCGCTGCGCGTACTCCGCGATCGTCCTCAATTTGATCGAGGCACCCCGAGGCGCGTCGTATCCACCATGGACCGTGACGTCCACTTCGGGCAGCGACCCCAGCGCGAGAAGCTCCGGAGTGGTGAAGGCACCGTGTTCGGCACCGCGTCGACCGAGAACGACCACCTCTTCGATCGCACTGCTGCGCAAGGCCTCCAGAGCGTGCTCCGCAATGTCTCCCGGCACGAGGTACTCGGGATCACGCGCGAGGATCCGGGCGACGTCCAGCGCGACGTTCCCGTTACCGATCACGACGGCGCGGCGCCCCGAGAGATCGAACGTACGATCCGCGAAATCCGGATGCCCGTTGTACCACGCGACGAATTCGCGCGCGGCGTAGCTGCCGGGCAGGTCCTCCCCGGCGATCCCGAGCCTCCGGTCGTCGGAGGCTCCGCTCGCGTGGATCACCGCGTGGTGATGATCGAGCAGTTCCTCGACACTGATGTCCCTGCCGACCTCGACTCCGAGATGCGCACGGAACCCGTTTCGGCCCGCGGTGCGGGCGAACACACGCTCGACGGCCTTCGTCGTCTGATGGTCGGGTGCAACCCCGAATCTCACCAGACCACCTGCAACACCGAGCCTCTCGAACATGGTGACCTCCACGTCGACGTCTCGACGCTGAAGGAGCTCCTCTGCGGCGTAGAACGCAGAGGGCCCAGATCCCACGATCGCCACCCGCAGCGTGTCGGGTCGTTCACTCGCCACCACGGGTTCGGGCGGAACTTCGCTCGGCCCGGACACCGTAGGGTTACCCAGGAAGTACGCGGCGTTGAGCTCCTTGTAGATCTCGGTTTCCGGCGTGAGATCACCGTCCGGAACGATCGCTTCCACCGGGCACACGTCCGCGCATGCACCACAGTCGATGCAGACGGTCGGATCGATGTAGAGCATCTCGGTGCGTGCGTACTGCGCTTCGTCGGGCGTCGGATGAATACAGTTCACAGGACACACCGCGACGCACGTCGCATCGTTGCAGCAGGCTTGGGTGACTACGTAGGTCATGGGTACTCCGGTTGATCGTGTGCTTCCGAACTCTGTTGCGGTGGAAGAAAACGGACGCCGTAACGGTCGGCGAGCTCGTGTGCGCGGGCCGTGAACCGCTGGGCACCACCCGGATAGGAACGTACGAAAGATATGACCCCGCCGGTCTTCGCGGGGAAACCGATACCGAGAACGGACCCGGTATCGGCGTCGGCCTCCGAGGCGATCACGCCTTCGTCGAGACATCGCAGCGCTTCGACGGCCTCGATGAACAGAAGTCGATCGCGCATATCGTCGATGGGGATACTCCGAGTCGGACCGAACGTGCAGCGCAGTCCCGTCCACAGCCCCTGGCGCACGCCCGCGGAGTCGTACTCGTAGAACCCGCGTCCCGCCGATCGGCCCCCACGGCCGTACCCGTCGATCATCCGATCGCGCACCCGGTCGGCGTTATTACCGCACCACGATTGTCCGGCGGACTCCACAGCGACACGATTCTCCTGCTGCACTGCCCGGTTGAGCGTCAACGTGATCTCGTCGAGGAGCTGCAAAGGCGGCACCGGATATCCGGCGTCGGTCGCAGCGCGTTCGACGATGTCGGGATCGATTCCCTCCCCGATCGCGACCATCGCCTCGTCGAGATAGCGCTCCATCACCCGGCTCGTGAAGAATCCCCTGCTGTCGCGCACCACGATCGGTGTCTTCCCGAGCAGCCTTGTGTAGTCGAGGGATGCGGCGAGGGTGGACTCCGACGTGCGGGCACCGACGATCGTCTCCACCAGCGGCATCCGGTCGACGGGCGAGAAGAAGTGCATTCCGACGAAGGTCTCGGGCCGGGCCAGCGTGGACGCCAGGGTCGTGATCGGCAGAGTCGAGGTGGTCGAGGCCAGTACGGTGCGTGACTCGGTGACGGCCTCGACAGACTGCAAGACCTGCTGCTTGACGACGACATTCTCTGCCACCGCCTCGACCACCAGCACCGCGGGCATCAGGTCTGCGAGACGTTCGGTGGTCGTGATGCGGTCGAGCAACACGCGCGACGCTGCCACATCCGTGGTTCCCGCCTGTTGACCGCGCGCTTCCCGTCGCCCGGCGTAGGTCTTTCCTCGTCGCGCACCGTCGAGGGTCCGCGCCACGAGTACGACGTCGGCACCTGACCTGGCAGCCGTGTACGCGAGGGCCCCGCCCATCATCCCGGCGCCGACGATTCCGATCGTGGTGCCCACCAGGGTCTTCTCGCTCATATGTGCGTACTCTCGACACGCGTGACATCGACCGCGAATCCGTTGAAAATCGGGGCCCCCGTCAACGGTTCGACCACGATGTCGTCGACCAGCGCATTGACGTTCGCGCCGGGTGCAGCGACCGATCTGGTAGTGCCGAGGCCTGCGCCGGCGTGCCCCCACCCGTGAGGAAGACTCACCACGCCTTCTCTCATGGAGTCGGTGATGCGTAGTTCCGCAACCACGGAACCGGTCTTCGACTCGATACGGACCGTGTCGCCGTCGACGAGACCGCGTGCCACACCATCGGCCGGATTCATGAAGAGCGCGCATTGACCCGCGTCGGGCTGCGGTAGAGCGTTGTGCAACCACGAGTTCATCCCACGGCGCTGCCGGCGGTTGATGAGGACCAGTTCCGGCACCGGCTGCTCGAGCGCCGCGAGGAGCCGCGGCAGGTCTGCCGTCAGCATGTCGGGCACGAGGTCGATCCGTCCGTTCGGCGTCCGCAGCACCTCGGGCACACGCGGTTCCAGCGGACCGTAGTCGATACCGTTCGGGTTCTTCTCCAGCAGTTCGAGAGTGAGCCCACCCGGCAGCGCGCCGAACCGGTCGCCGTACGGCCCGCTGCGCAGGCGTAGATCCAATAGGCGCTCGGGTCCTCTGCGGTTTCCCGTCGCGCGAAGGACTTCGTCGATGTCGCAGCCCGCAAGCTTCGCTGCACGACGCGTCGCGGTCGTGGCCACTTCGTCGTCCAATTCGGCGATCGGACGACCCGGTTCGCCGCGGACGATCGCCGTGAGCCGCAACAGGATCTGCCACTCCGGGATCTGTCCAGGACCCGGCTCGAGCAGCGGAGCGGTGTAACGGGCCACGTTGCGCACCTGAAAATGGGTGAGCGCGAGGTCGTGATGGCCGCGCGTGGTCAGGGGTGGAGGAGGAAGGATGACGTCGGCGTAGCGGGTCGTCTCATTCAGGTACCCGTCGATGCAGACCATGAAATCCAGATCGGCCAGGGCCGCTTCGACGGCATTGCTGTTCGGCAGCGACCGCGACATGTTGCCCGAGATGGTGATCAGCGCCCGCACCTGCCCAGGGCCCGGGGTGAGGACCTCCTCGGCGAAGCACACCGCGGGGATCTCCCCCATCGCTTCGGGCATGTCGCGCACCCTCGACCGCCAGCGGTCGAACACCATCGGCGCCTTCGGATTCGCAGGCCATGTGGTGGGGCCACCCGCAGGTGGCGTGGGGAACATCGCACCACCGGGACGATCGAGGTTGCCGGTGATGATATTGAGGACTTCGACCATCCAGTTCGCAACAGAGCCGAATTCCTGTGTACACGAGCCCATCCGGGAATGTGCTGCAGCGGTGTCGGCAGAGGCGAACTCGCGGGCGACCCGGCGGATCACCTCGGCGTCGACACCGCAGATCCGTTCAACTGCCTGCGGTGTGAACCGCTCTGCAAGCAGGAGGACCTCATCGAGCCCGTCGACGTACTCGGCGAGACGGCCGGGCGCGGCGAGCCCCTCGTCGGCTATCACCGAGACGAGAGCCAGCAGAAGGAATGCGTCGGTGCCGGGCCGGATCGCGAGATGCCGGTCGGCAACCTCCGCGGTACGGGTGCGCGCGGGATCCACCACGACCAGCGTGCCGCCGCGCTCCTGCAGTGCCTGCAAGCGCTTGCCGATGCCGGGGGCCGTGATGGTGCTGCCGTTGGATACGAGGGGATTCGATCCCAGGATCAGCAGATACGACGTGCGGTCGATGTCGGGGATCGCCATGCCCAGCCCTGTTCCGTAGAGCAGTGTGTTGGCGAGGTTCTTCGGAAGCGTGTCGATACTCGCCGGCGAATAGACGTTGCGGGTGCCGATCGCGGCGATGAGCGGCAGGGTGTAGAGCGACGGGTCGAGATGGTGCGCGGCGGGGTTGCCCGAGTACACGGCGCAGCTGTTGGGATCTGCCGCGATGATCGCCGGCAATCGGCGGCCGATCTCCGCGAATGCCTCGTCCCACGTCGCTTCACGGAAACTGTCATTATGCCTGATCAGCGGGGTGCGGATGACGTCGGGGTCGTTCTCCAACCGTCCGAGCCCCAGCCCCTTCGCACAGCTGTGTCCCGCGCTGAACACGTCCTCGGGGTTGGGCTTCACCGCAGTCACCGTGCGACCGTCGAGTTCGAACAGCAGGCCGCACGTCGCCTCGCACAGCGGGCAGATGCGCGCCGCCGCAGTCGCGGCGGGCGTTATCGGGAGAGTCGACGTTTCACTGGACACCGGCAGGCACCTCTCGTTCGATCGCGACAGGAACAGCAGTCATCGTCGGCATCGCGTTGATGGTTTGGAGGCGGTCGTATCCGGTCAGGTCGTTGACGTTGCTGCCGACGAGACGGGGGTCGGCCTCCGTGTCCGACGCGCCCCAGCAGTGGGTCATCGATACTGTGCCTCGGCCGACCGTATGGTCTCCGTGCGCGACCGCACGGATGCGACCGTGCGCCGATCGGATACGTACGAGGTCGCCGTGTTCGATACCGAGCCGTCTCAAGTCTTCCGGGTTCACATGAGCGGGGTTGTACCCGGACCGTGACAGACCGTCGATGTCACGCCCGAGCGAGTTCATCAGTTCGCGCATACGACGTACCGTCAGTCGCATCGGAAGCGCGTTGACCGGAGCCGAACATTCCAGTGCAGCAGCAACTTCTGCCGCAACATCGTCCGGGCACACGTCGAGTCGACGATCTTCGGCACCCTCCGTGGCCGGGGCCACCACCTTGTCCTCAGGAGGCGCGAGGATGCCGCGCGACGACGAAGTGAGGTCGTCGATCGAGATGCGCCCGCGCTCAGCGAACATCGCGAGCAGTTCCTCCGACGTCGGTGGGGCGTCCGGGTCGAGTACCCGTCCGGCAAACTTCACCTTGTGCCCGGATGCTGCGGCGAGCCGGAAGAAGAACTGCCAGTCCTCGATCACCCCTTCGGGTGGTGTCACGAGTCGCGGCGTGTATTGCGCGAACGGCTCGGCGAAGAAGAATTCCATCAGCATGGTGTGGTCGGGACGTTCGTAGACCATGGTGGGCGCAATGACATAGTCGGCGAGCTTCGCGGTGTCGGACATGCGCGTATCGACGCACACCAGTAGATCCAACTCACGCAGTGCACGCTCTGCCTTCTCCCTGTCGGGCAGGGCGCGGGCCGGGTTACCACCCGAGACCACCAACGCTCGCACGCGGTCGGGGCCCGGCTCTAGGATCTCGTCGGCCAGGATTCCGGAGGGCAGTTCACCGTTCATCGTGCCGATCCCGCCGATGCGGCTTCGGAATCCGGACTCCCAACTCCGGTACGGCGGAAGCACTTCCGCCTTCAGCGGTGTGGAGCGTGCGAGAACGTTGCGGTCGGGGGTCACTTCTCCCTCGCGCAGGTACCTGCCGCAGACCACGTTCAGGCACGCCACGAGATGCTCGGCAACATTGGAATGCGGACCCATGCATACACCGGTGCCGGTGGTCGCCATACCTCGCGGGCCTTCAGCGAAGATCCGGGCTGCGCGAACCACGTCCGTAGCCGGGACCCCGGTCACTGCCTCGGTATGCGCGGGGGTTGCCGGCGCGACCGCCGCTCTGAGTTCGTCGAGGCCGTCCACGAAACGGTCACAGAATTCGCTGTCGTGGAGGTCCTCGGACAGGATCACGTGGAGGAGTCCGGCGAGCAGGGCGGCGTCGGTACCGGGTGTGAGCTGAAGGTGCAGATCGGCCCGCGCCGCCGTTTCCGTACGGCGGGGATCGACGACGATGAGTTCGAGTCCGCGCGCCCGCGCATCGCGGATCGTCACGGACGGGTTCTGGGTGATCGCACCGTCTCCGTCACCGCCGTTGAGCGAGACCATCGGATTCGTTCCGGCCAGAAGCCAGACGTCGGCAGTGTCGAATCGTTGCCGACCACCCAGGTACTGACCCATGCGCGACTGCACGAGCCATTTGGCGGACTGGTCGATCGTCATGGTCGAGAAGAGCTTGTGTGATCCGGTGGTGCGGAACCAGGCCCGCACCATCGGCATGGTCAGCGCCGCGAAGTTCTGCTGAGTGCCCATGAACAGTGCGAGCGCGTCGGGGCCGTGCGTGCCCGTGATCGCTGCGAGTCGCTCGGCGATCTCGGAGATCGCGACGTCGATGGGGATGGGCTCGTACTGGCCGTCTGCCGTGCGGCGCATCGACGTGGTGAGCCGATCGGGACCCTGAAGAAAGTCGCCGCCTCGGCGTCCCTTTGGACACGAGTAGCCACCCGACAACGGGTGCAGTCCGTCGCCGACGATGCTGATTATCCGATCACCGTCGACCTCCACGCGCACCCCGCACGACGCGGGGCACAGGCGGCAATAGGACAACTTCACCGACACTGCCTCAACTCCGTCCACTGTTGGGCTGCAGTGATGGCGCACTACAGGGGTGTGACTACCGTCACCGACCTGAGCATAATCTAACCATCGTAGATAAAAGATGCAACACTGCACGAGAATGGCCCGGTCAACGCGGTAAGTGGTTGTTCACCGCACGTAATCCATCGGTGAACAACCACTTACCGAGCGACGCTATTCGGCGGTCGCCATCACCTGCACGTCCGAGGATTCCTCGGCATCAGCGCGCCGTGTTCGCCTGCCTCGCAGGGCCATCACTCCGAGAATGAGCACGGCAAGAAGCGTCGGCACGATCGTCAGCAGGAAGATGTTCTGCGCGCCCAGCCCCGCTGCGATCAGCACGGCCCCGATGCTCGGGCCCGCGATCGATCCGATGCGTCCGATTCCCATCGCCCAGCCGACGCCCGTCGCGCGGGCCGAGACCGGGTACACCGATGCTGCGATCGCAATAATGCCTGCGGAGCTGCCCGACATCCCGAAACCGACGATGAAGACAGCAGCGAACAGCAACCATCCACTACCGAGAAGAGCCGCCACCGCCGCGGTGAACACGGCGCCGAGCGTGTAGCCGGCCATGACCACGATGAATCCGTTCCCGATCCGATCGGTGATCCATCCGATCGTCAGCGCACCCGTCATGCCGCCGAGGTTGAACAGCGCCGCCGCGAGCAAGGCCGTCGATGCGCCCTGTCCTCCCTCACTGAACAGCGTCGGCATCCAACTCAGCAGGAAATAGATGACCAGGAAGTTGATCACGAACACGCCCCAGAGAAGCACGGTGTCGAGCGCCTTGCCCTTGCGGAACAGCGCGCCCACCGAGGTCTTCGCCGACGTCGCAGAGACCTGCACGAATCCGGTCACGGCGGTGACCGCCGCATTCGGGGCGATCTCGTCGACGATGCGGGCCGCCCGCTCCTCGTCGCCGCGGGCGACGAGGAACTTCACGGATTCCGGAAGCCACCGAAACGCTGCCACAATGAGCAGCAGTGGCAGCACACCACCGAGAACGAAGAGCGACTGCCATCCGAAATGCGGAATGAGGAACGCGGCGGCGAACCCACCGACGAATCCACCGAGCGACATGCCCGCGACCGTCACGGTCACGACCGTCGCGCGAATGCGCGCGGGGCTGTACTCACTCACCATCGCCACCAAATTGGGCGTGACACCGCCGAGGCCGAGTCCGGCGATCACGCGCAGCACGATCAGTGCGGTCATCGACGTGACGAGGGCAGTGGCCAGCGTGAACACCGCAAAGATCACAGTGCACACGATGATGATCCGGCGGCGGCCGTAGCGGTCGGCCAGCGGCCCGAACAGCAGGCTACCCACGACCATCGCGCCGGTGCTCAAGGCGAGTGCGTAGCCGAATGACGCGGGTGTCACCCCCCAGTCCGAGGACATCGCGGGGATGACGAACCCGATGAGCTGCGCATCGATGCCGTCCAGGATCGCAAGACCGAGGCACAGGGCGATGACACGCTTCTGTAGAGACGACAGCGGTGAGTCGTCGATGAGCTTGGTGATATCCACATCGCGAGTAATGCTCACGGTGGGTGTCCTCTCGGAGAAGGGAAGGTGCCTCAGGAAGAAGACGACGCGGCGTCCGCCGGCGTCCCCTCACGGGGAACCGAGATCGCATCGATCGGCGGAGTTTGGAAGCGCTCTCGCAAAACCGCTTTCGCAAGTTTTCCGGAGAATGTGCGGGGCAACGGCTCGTCGAGAGCGACCGCATGCACGGGGCGTTTGAACTTCGCGAGGTTGGCACTTGCCACAGAAGTGATGTCGCCGACGACCTCGGCCGCCGGGCGCTGGCTGTGGAACACGACCATCGGGACCTCACCCCATCGTTCGTCCTCGACGCCGATCACCGCGAGATCCACCAGGCCCTCGATGCTGTGCAGAGCCTTTTCGATCTCGGCCGGATACACGTTCAGGCCACCGGAGATCAGCATGTCCTTGCGACGGTCGACCACCTTGAGGAAGCCACCCTCGTCCTGCAGACCCAGATCGCCGGTACGCAACCATCCGTCGACAAGCGTGTCGGCGGTGGCGTCCGGCTTGTTCCAGTACTCCTTCATGACGTGTTCGCCACGCAGAAGAATCTCACCGACCTCGTCGGGTTTCGCGAATCCGCCGTCGATGCTCGCGATGCGTAACTGCGTCCCCGCGAGGGCCAACCCCGCGAAGCCCGGGCGTGTGCGCGCATCCTCGTAGTTCAGCGTCGAGGCCATTCCTGACGCTTCCGTGAGCCCGTAGGCCTGCGTCATCGGTACACCGCGGCTGTTGTAGAAGTCGAGCAGGTCCAGGCTGACCGGTGCACCACCGGCGCCGGCAAAGGTGAACTTCGCAAGCTTGCGTGTGCCGAAGTCCGGCAGCTGGGTCATACGTTCCCAGATCACCGGGACTGTCGTGGTCGCGGTGACCTGTTCACGCTCGAAAGTATCGAGCGCGATAGCCGGGTCGAATTCGCGCAGCAGCACCATCGTCGAGCCGGGCAGCACGACGAGCTGAGCGAAGATCGACAACACCGACCCGGTGTATACCAATGGGGCCGAACACATCACACGATCTCGGCCCGAGATCCCGTGGCTGAGTACCTGGGCGACTCCCGGCGCGAGCGCACTGCGGTGCGTGATCACAGCGCCCTTCTGGACCCCGGTGGTTCCCGATGTGTAGCAGATGAACGCCGGATCCGACGCGTCGATCTCGACGGCGGGCGCCTCACCGGCATCGAGCAACGTGTCGTAGGGACGGTGATCCGTACCGCCGATCGCGAAGATCTCGAAGTCGGCCTCGGCAGCCCCCTCCTCGAGCAAGGAAGCCAACTCGTTCTCCACCACGACGACACGCGGCGCTGAGTCGACGAGCATCGGTGCGAGTTCCTTGCCGATCAGCCTGAAGTTCAGCGGGACACTGATCGCGCCGAGTTTGAGCGTGGCAAGGATGATGTGGGCGAGCTCGGGCCGGTTGAGCATCATGACGCCGACGCGGTCTCCCTTCCGGACACCGCGAGCGGCCAGTCCTCGGGCCAAGGCATCGGTGATCGAGTCCACCTCGGACCAGGTCTGGCATGTACCACCGAACACGATCGCCTGCTGCGCAGGGCGGGTCTTGCCCCAGTATCGAACCAGATCGGGCAGATTCAATGTCTTCTCCTTGTGTTTGCGTTCGAGCCGCAATTCAGTCGATGTGAGCGCAGTCACTCGATGCCAAATAATCTAACATCAGTAGATACCGGGCACAATAAGGGAATCGCTTCGAAATACCCGGGTTCGTCGAGCGGACGAGTTCATATAAACCATGGCCCACAAGTGGATTCATGTCGTGAATGCTTATCCGAAATCGAGGCATCGCAAAGACGCCGTGACCGAAGTCCGGTCACGGCGCATGCGTCATTCCCCGCCCGAGACCATGTTCGGGTCGAGTCGTACTTCGTGCGCGGTCAGGCGCCCATCTGTTTTTCCGTAGTGTTGTCCTGAAGCATGTTTCGTAGTTCGCTCTCGGTGTCTGCGCCCAGCGCGGGCGGCAGGTCCGGAGCGAACTCCTCCCCGTCCACGCGGACCGGACTCACGACGAACTCGAGCTCGCCCACACCCTCGTACTCGACCCGATAGGTATTTGCGCGGGCCCGGAAATGGGGGTCTTCGACCATGTCCGTGACGGTATTCACCGGACCCCCCGCAATCTCGTGCTCGAGGAACAGCGCGACCCATTCCTCGCGAGTTCGTTGCGCAAAGATGTCCCGGAGCTCCCCGTAGACCCGATCGGCACGAGCCGGCGCCTCGGAATCCGCGCTCTCCAAATCGATTTCGAGCAGATCCGGACGGTCCACTGCCACACAGAAATTGCGCCAGAACTTGCTCACGTGGGAACCGAACAGCATCGCCGCACCATCCTTCGTGCGGTACGCCTCGAGACGCGGCCAGTCGGGCAGTCGCCCGTCGGGCAACCAAGTGGGCCGGGCAATAGAGCGCGCCTTGTTCAGTTCGGCATCCACCAGATCAGGCATCCATGCCGCAGCGATGTCGATACCCGCGATCTCCAGCCTGCACCCCCGTCCGGTACGACCGGCGCGGTGCACTGCAGCGAGCAATCCCATCGCGCCGTACGCCCCGAGCGCATACATCGCGATCGGCGGAGTCGTCGACCCCGCCATCCCGTCGGTCGGCGGTTGTTCCGGCGTGTTGACTTCGCGCAGTCCCGCGTAGGCGTCGAAGACCGGCCCACCTGTACCGAGATGGCGGTACGGCCCATCCGATCCCATGCCCGAGACCGTGCAGAAAACGATTGCCGGATTCACTTCTCTCAGTTGCTCGTACCCCACACCGAGCCAGTCCAGGTAGCCGCCTCGCATACCCTCGACCACCGCATCACAGCTGCGCGCCAGCGCGAGGAACGCTTTCTTTCCCTCGTCGGAACGCAGGTCGAGAGCGACGCTCTTCTTCCCGCGGTTCCACCGCAGATGCATGAACGACGGTCCGTCCTCGTCACCGATCGCGCGACTGCCACCGATACGCACCGGATCCCCGAGGGGGCCCGACTCGATCTTGATGACCTCTGCACCCAGATCGGCGAGGTGACCACCGACGGACGACGGCGCGAGTTGTGCGACCTCGAGGATGCGCATTCCCTCGAGCAACGAGTATCCGCTCATACCCCACCTCTTTCCGAAATATTTTGTGTTTGTTCATGTTTGAGTTCGACCCACAGCCCTTCGGCCTCAGCGACGAGGACATCACCGTGGTGCAGGGTCCCGCGCATGAATCGTTTGCGTCCGTCCTGCCGTACGAATTCCGCTGCGACATCGAGTTCGACCCCGAGCGGGGCAGGGGCACGGAAGTCCACGTTGAGATAGGCCGTGCGCGCCCACGCACGTCCCGAGTCGTTGGCCAGACGAGCCATGATCTCGTCGAAGATCAGCGGTGTGACACCGCCATTCATCGCATAGCGACCGGAATGAAAACGTTCGACCGCGACCCGGCCACATGCCGTCGTCTCCGTCACCTCGTCGATGTGCAACGGCGGCGCGAGACACTGGCCCCGTCCCGCGAGTTCCCAGCGATGACCTGCGATCTGCCGGTCTTCGTCGACCTCGTGCTCCCCCAACCTCGCTGCGATGGCGTGCAAGTCGACGGCGATGCTCGACGCGGCGGCCGGGCTGGGGCGCGACCGCGTGAACGCTTCCTGCACCGCCCGTACTGCGGCGACCAACTCGACGAACTCGTCGTCCGCCTCGACGGTCGGATCGAATGGATCGTCCCAGTCCGGGTTCCAGATGTCGATCGGCGCATCGGCCTGTAGCGCGGCGTCCATGTGATCCTCTCAGTCGCTTCCGGCGCGAGCGCGGAAGAACTCCGTGAACATTTCGGTGACCCGGCGCGGTCTCAGTGTCGTGCGGGCGACGGTGTTCTCGCGGTCGTAGCGACTGCGGAGACCGCGGCCGTGCCCGGAGAGCAGGAGCGTCTTGATCTGCCGGATCGCGTCGGGCGGCTGCGCTGCGATCTGTATTGCCGCCTCCAGCGCGGTTCCCAGAACGTCACCGGTGTCTGCGTATCGGGTGAGCAGCCCCATGCGATACGCCTCGTCGCCTGCGACGACACGGGAGGACATGAGCAGGTCGCGGGTCTGCCCGGCCCCAATCAGGGTGTCGAGGATCCACGTCAGATTCGCACCACCGTACTTCGCCGCGGTCACGCTCAACGCGGTCGACGGACCACCGACCCTCAGGTCCGAGCATGCGGCGAGCAGGGTTCCCGCGCCGTACGACATACCCTGAACTGCTGCGATCGTGGGTTTGTCGAACTCGAGATACCGCCACAGCAGTTCCTCGCGTTCGAGCATCGCCTCGAGATTATCCTCCGACGACAGTGCCTCCAATTCTCGCAGATCGTACCCGGACGAGAAGGCACGATCTCCCGCGCCGGTGAGAACCACGACCCGCACCTCGTCATCGGTGGCGGCGCGCGCGAGCCGAGCATCCAGTGCATGCTGCAGCGACAGTGAGATCGCATTGTGCACGTGCGGACGATTCAAAGTCAGCTGCAATACTCCTGGGGCGGAGAACGATTCGAGCAGCTCCTCTGAGGTCACTGCGCTGAACCGACCTTGGCGGCTCGGCGCTCCTCGGCGATCGCAGCAGCGTCGCTCGTGATCATCTTGTGGAAGACCTGGCCCGGTAGCTCGTTCCGCCCGTAGACGAGCTCGTCCACCTGACCGTGAGCAACATTGTCGGTGATCGTCTTGGTGACGAACCAGTCCTCTGCATGGAGGGTTTCCATGAGAAGTTCCCAGTTCTTCTCCAGGATCCGCTCTTCGCGCGGCGTCGTGGGGGCGGTCGGCGCCAGCAACCGGATGGTGCAGTACGAGACATTGGGATCGTCGACGTCGGGGACGATCGTCCAGATCTCGAAGTGGTTCGGCTCGGTGACCAGCATCGTGCCGGGGTAGATCGTGTAGTTCGCGAGGGAGTAGTCGCGCACGTCGAACGAATCCGGATCGGCGTCGCGTACCTCTGTGATCGACTTGCGTGCCACCACGATTCGCCACGACCTGTCGACCACGTCGAGGGCGGTGATGTTGCCCTCCAGAAAGTTGCACACAGTCTTGGTGTGCAACTGGCACAGGTGGTAGGAGTCCTGCACGCCGTCGACCGCGATCTTCCAGTTCATGTCGAGCTTCCAGGTTTCCTTGCGGATCTGGACGGAGGTGTCGATACCGGTGTCGGTGACCTCGGCATCGTGCTTCTCGCCGAGGACCTTGGCAATGTCCAGTTCGGCACCGGCAGTCGGCACCACCCAGACCAGCCCGTGCCGCACCTCGCACGGGAACTCGACCAGCCCGTACTGCGATCGGTCCAGGCCGTCGAACCCTTCCGCGTGCGGCATTCCCCGCAGCGCACCGTCGCGGCCGTAGGCCCAGTTGTGGTACGGGCAGCTGAAGATTCGCTTGCACCCCGATTCCTCGAACTCGACTTTGGCACCGCGGTGCCTGCACACGTTGGAGAACGCCTTGACGCTGCCGTCGGACTGCCGGACAACCAGGAGTGGTGTGCCGATGAGTTCGGTGGTGACGAAGTCGCCTGTCTTCTTCAGCTCGTCGACGTGCGCGACGATATGCGGGAACCGGCGCACGACGTCGCGCTCGAGACTCGCGAGTTCCGGGTCGTTGAATACGGAGAACGGCACGCGGAGCATGTCGTCCGCATAGTCGGTGGAGTTGTTGTCCACATGCGCGATCAGGCGCCGGGTGAGTTCGATCTTGTCTTCTCGCTGCATGAACCCAGGATGGCACATGAGACATATTCAGTCTAGTGTCTTAGGTAGACTACTCGGCGGTATGGTTCATGCGTGACACAGAAGACCGAAGCAGAGACTCTCGACGTGAGCGCGGCAATCCTCGTCGCCGCCGAATCGTGTTTCGAGCAGTTCGGCATCACGAAGACGACGATGGCCGACGTGGCCCGAGCCGCGAACATGTCCCGCGCCACGGTCTACAGATATTTCTCGGACCGCGAATCTCTCATCACGGCATCGATCGTTCGTCGTGCACGAATGAACATGGAGCCGTGGCGGACACGTATCAGGAAGTACCCGACATTCGGCGAACGGGTCGTCGAAGGTCTGTGCGCTAACATCCGCAGGGGGCTTCGGGACCCGATGATCCACCTGCTCGTCTCACCTGCCGAGGCGACACTTGCCACAACGTTGCTCTCCACGTCCGGCAAGGCAGTCGAGCTGACCCGCGAACTGTGGGAACCGATACTCCACGAAGCGCAGGATACCGGCGAACTGCGACACGACATCGACCTGGACCTTCTCTGCGAATGGCTGTCCGAGCTCGAAATGAACTACATCAGCGCCCTCGGCGCTGACGCAGGATCCCTGGACCGGTTGCGCGAGAAACTGCGCGTGTTCGTCGTACCATCCCTGGTCCCCCGCGACTGATCTTGCAACTCGTACAGTGTGCTGTTGATACGGATGAGACGGGGAGGCAGCGTGGCAGGCAAGAGAATCTCTGCACATCAGTTCATCGATGCCGTGCTCGACAAAGGCAGTTTCAGCTCGTGGGACGAGGCGCCGCTCGACGTCGAACCCGACGACTCCTACCGCACCGAACTCGAGCGCGCCGCGGAGAAGTCCGGCGTGGACGAGTCGGTACTCACCGGTGTCGGCACCGTCCACGGACGCCGGGTCGCGCTGATCGCCTGCGAATTCGCTTTCCTCGCAGGGTCGATCGGGGTCGCGGCGGCCGAACGCATCGTGACGGCCGTCGAACGCGCCACCGCGGAGGGCCTTCCGCTGCTCGCCTCCCCCACCTCGGGCGGAACCCGCATGCAGGAGGGCACCCTCGCGTTCGTGCAGATGGTGAAGATCGCAGCTGCGGTAGCTGCGCACAAGGCCGCGCATCTCGGTTACCTCGTGTACCTGAGAAACCCCACCACCGGCGGGGTGTTCGCGTCATGGGGGTCGCTCGGGCACGTCACCGCGGCAGAGCCCGGTGCACTCGTCGGCTTCCTCGGTCCACGCGTCTACAAGGCCCTGTACCAGGAGGACTTCCCCGAAGGAGTCCAGACGGCGGAGAACCTCCATCGGCGCGGCGTGATCGACGGGGTGATCCCGCTCGGGGGCATCCGACAGGTGGTGCATCGGCTGCTGCGGGTTCTCGTCGAACCGGATCATCCCGACACCTCCGCAGAGTCTGCACTCACCGATGTCGACGACGTCCCCGATATTCCGGCCTGGCAGTCGGTGATCCTCACCCGCCGACCCGAGCGACCCGGAATCCGTCAGCTGTTGCGGCACGCGGCGTCCGCCCAGGTGCCCCTGTCCGGTACCGGTGAGGGCGAATCCGATGCCACGGTGATGTTGTCTCTGGCGCGGTTCCGCGGTGTGTCGTGCGTGTTGTTCGGCCAGGACCGCAGTGGCCAATCGGCTGCAGCACCCATGGGTCCCGGAGCACTGCGGGAAGCACGACGCGCAATGAGACTCGCCGACGAACTACAACTCCCCTTGGTCCTCGTCATCGACACCCTGGGGGCGGCGTTGTCGAAGGAAGCCGAGGAACGTGGGCTCGCGCCAGAGATCGCCCGTTGCCTTGCAGATCTGGTGACATTGCCGACGCCGACCGTGTCCGTGTTGCTCGGCCAGGGCACCGGAGGCGGCGCCCTCGCGTTGCTTCCTGCGGATCGAGTACTGTGCGCGCAACACGGCTGGCTGGCACCGCTGCCCCCGGAAGGCGCAAGCGCGATCGTCCACCGCGACACCACCCACGCTCCTCGGATGGCCGAGGCGCAGGGGATTCGCTCGAGGGATCTGTTGCGCAACGGGATCATCGACGGTGTCATACCTGAACAGCAGGATGCAGCAGACGAGCCGATCCAGTTCCTCAAACGGGTCGGCGCCGCAGTGGCGCGCGAGTTGTCCTCTCTTGCAGACGAACCCGCCGACGAGCGTTACCAGCGCCGAATCTCCCGCTTCCGCGCTCTGGGCTTGCCCACCTGAGTCGCGGCGCTCAGCTGCTCGCTACCACTGCGGGCACGGTGACCGCAACGAGGATCGCCGTGTTGATCGCATCGACCGCTTGACGAACTGCCTGACCCGCCCACTGACCTTCGGCTATGTCCTTGGCACGCTCTGCAATTCTCTTCTTGTCGGCATCGGGGAAGATCTTCGGCGTCGATTTCGTGGCCGACAACAACGAGATCAGCGCTGCTGCGCGGGGCGAGGGTGTCGTCCCGTCGACCAGTACGGAATGAAGCTCGTTGCGTACCCGCCGTTCATGACTGTCGTCGACGGCGGGCCAACGGCGAGCCGGGAACAGCCCGAGTACCTTGCCGCGCTCTTCGCGAACCCAGCCGTTCGCCACGACACGTTCGAGCACGGTGTCTCTCATGTTCTTGCTCAGCTTCTCGATCGCTGCTGCCGGTTTCATCGGCCTGCGCCGGTCGAGGCGCGCCACCGCGTCGGTCAGTATCGGGTCGACGGGCACCGCACTGCCTACCACGACCCGGCTCTTCTTTCCTCCCTCCCCTTTGTCATCGAGGAGAACGACATTGTCGAGTGCCAGTTCGAGGAGCACAGCGCCTGCAAGCGCACGGGGCAGGGTGATGCTGTCGACGATCGCCTTTCCCGACTCGTCGTCGAGCGCGAGAAGCAGCAGATCCTCCGCAAGCAAAGACATGCTCACACGGTACGGCCGTTCACCGATCCATCGGTACCACCCGGCGCAGATGCGTCCGATCCTGTCCCGCCCGGCGGACGGTGTCGAATAGGGTGGTCGCGGTCACGTCGATGTCGAGGAAGGACACGAACCGATGAGCTCGTACGAGGACGCGTTCCGGCGAAGCGTGGAGGATCCGGAGTCGTTCTGGCTCGCGGCCGCGCAGGATATCGAGTGGGACACCGCCCCGACCCGTGCCCTCGACGATACCCGGGCCCCGTCGTACCGGTGGTTCCCGGACGGCACCCTCAACACGAGCGTCAATGCCCTCGACCGGCACGTGGGCGCCGGTCACGGCGACCGGACGGCGCTGATCTGGGATTCGGCGATGGTGCCTGCCAAACGCACCTACACATATTCGGAGTTGCTCGGCGAAGTGGCCACGTTCGCGGGCGTCCTGCGGGACCAGGGCGTGGTATCCGGCGATCGCGTCATCATCTACATGCCGATGATCCCCGAGGCCGCCATCGCGATGCTCGCGTGCGCCCGTATCGGCGCGGTGCACTCGGTGGTGTTCGGCGGGTTCGCTGCCAAGGAACTCGCCACCCGCATCGACGATGCGCAACCGGTGCTGCTGGTGACGGCATCCGGCGGGCTCGAGCCGGGACGCACCATCGAGTACCTGCCGATGGTCGATCAGGCACTGCAGTTGTCGCAGACTCCCCCGCACACCGTGATCGTGAAGAACCGCGAACAGATCCCCGGTTCCGCAGGCGACTACAAGGCATCCACGGCCGCATGGTTCGACTGGGATGCGCTCGTCGCCGACGCCTCCCCGGCCGAACCGGTGGCTGTGGCGGCAACCGATCCGCTCTACATCCTGTACACCTCCGGCACCACCGGGAAGCCGAAGGGCGTCGTTCGCGACAACGGCGGCCACGCAGTCGCACTCACGTGGTCGATGCGCAACATCTATGACATCGCCGCGGGCGATGTCTGGTGGACCGCCTCCGACGTCGGCTGGGTCGTCGGCCATTCGTACATCGTGTACGGACCGCTGCTGGCCGGAGCGACGACCGTCATGTACGAAGGCAAACCCGTCGGTACCCCCGATGCGGGCGCGTTCTGGCGAATCATCGCCGAGTACGGAGTCAAGGCACTGTTCACCGCACCCACCGCCATCCGGGCCGTGCGTAAGGCTGATCCCGACGCCGACGAGCTGAAGAAATACGACATCTCCTCGATGCAGACGCTGTTCGCGGCCGGTGAGCGTCTCGACCCCGACACCTACGAATGGGCGACGAAGGTCCTGGGACGTCCGGTGGTCGATCACTGGTGGCAGACCGAGACCGGTTGGGCGATCGCCGCGAACCTGCGCGGACTCGACCCGATGCCACTCAAGGCCGGCTCCCCCACCGTCCCGGTCCCGGGTTATCGAGTCGAGATCGTCGACGGCGAAGGCAAGCAGGTCGAGGCAGGCACCGAGGGCAATATCGTCGTGAGGCTACCGTTGCCACCCGGCACCCTCACCGGGCTGTGGCGCGACGACGACCGCTACCGCCGCTCGTACCTCGATACGTTCCCCGGCTACTACCTCACCGGCGACTCCGGCTTCATCGACGACGACGGGTACGTGTTCGTACTCGGCCGCTCCGACGACGTCATCAACGTCGCCGGACACCGGCTGTCCACCGGCAGCATGGAGGCCGTGGTCGCGGCGCATCCCGCGGTCGCCGAGTGCGCCGTCGTCGGAATCCGCGACGAACTCAAAGGTCAGCGTCCGTCCGGATACGTCGTACTCAAGGCCGGTGTCGACATCGACCACGAAACCCTTCGCCAGGAACTGGTGGCGATAGTGCGCGACCAGATCGGCGCTGTTGCCACCTTCCGCGACGTGACCGTCGTGGACGCGCTTCCCAAGACCCGATCCGGAAAAATCCTGCGGAAGACCATGCGGCAGATCGCCGACCACGAGCAGTACACCGTGCCGTCGACCATCGAGGACCCCGCCGTACTCGAAGCGCTGAGGGAGCAGCTCGGCGGCTGACGGACGCCGGCTACGTTCGTGATCCTCGCCGTCGCCGCCACACGACGAGGGCGAGGATCACGACGAGCGCGCCCGCACCCAACGCGACGAGGTCGGGCCGTTCCCGGACCGATTCGACGCGTTCCTCTGCCGCATGCTTGACGCGGGTGGGCACGTCGAGACGGTCGGTGAGTTCGCCCACGGTCGCCGCAAGTTCGGCCCGCTGACGCTCGATGTCGGGCTCTGCTGCACCGCTCGTTCCGTCTCCATTGGTGGTGGACTCACTCATCGCACTGCTCCCTTCGCTGCGGCGACATCTCCGCGGACACTGTCGATGGTCCGGTCAGGCACGGGCGGCGCCGCATTCTTCGCCTTCGATGCACCGAGAGCTGCGAGGATGCCACCGACCGCAAGCACCACCACCGCGACGATCAAGGTCGCGAGCCATGGATCGAGCACCGTGGCGAGCCCCAGCGCTCCCGCGGCGATCAGAGTCGCCACTCCCAGATACAGAAGGAGTGCGCCGGCGCCGGAGATACCCACGCCGACACCGATGCGAGTGCCCTTCGATTTCACCTCGTCGAGGGCATGAGTGACCTCGGTGCGCACGAGAGTGGACACCTGGGCCGTGAGCCGTTCGGTCAGTTCTACCGTCGACAGGTTCGCGGGTTGTTCCGCAACGGGGCGAGATTCGCCGGAATGCGTCGTCATGAGCGGGTTCCTTCCGTATCGTCGTCGAACTCCGGGGGGCCGTGTGCGGTGCGTAGGCGGCGTCCGTGCTCGATCAATTCCTGATGTTTCGCCTCGTTCTTGTCGATCACCCGGGTGTCGCGCTCGGGAAGTTGCAGCGATTCCTCGGCCTCGATACCGGCCTGCAGTTGCCGTCCGCGTTCGAGTTCCGCGTCGAACTCCGCACCGAAGAGCAAGGCCAGGTTGGTGATCCACAGCCAGAGCAGGAAGACCACTGCCCCTGCCAAAGAACCGTAGGTCTTGTTGTAACTTCCGAAATTCGATACGTAGAGGGCGAATACGACCGACGCGAGAATCCAGACGACGATCGCGATGAGCGATCCGAGACTGACCCATCGAAACTTGGGCTGAGCCACGTTGGGAGTGGCGTAGTACAGCACCGCCACGATCACGACGACGAGAGCCAGCATCACCGGCCACTTCACGATGTTCCACACCGTGACAGCCGTGTCACCGAGCCCCACGGCCTCGCCGATCGCGCGGGCGACCGGTCCGCTGACCACCAGCATCAGCGCGGTGGCCCCGGCTGCAACGAGTGCCAGCGCGGTCACGAGCAGCATCAACGGACGCAGCTTCCAGACCGGCCTGCCTTCCTCGATCTCATAGATTCGGTTCATTGCCCGGCCGAACGCACCGACGTAACCCGACGCCGACCACAACGCGCCGAGGAGACCGATGATCAGGGCGAACCCTGCGGTGGGTGCCTGAACCAGCTGTTCGATGGGGCCGCGCAGGGTGTCGACTGCAGAACTCGGGCCCACATCCTCGATCATCTGCAGGACCGTGTCGACGGTGTTCTGCCCCTGCCCGAACACTCCGAGCAGAGAGACCAATACCAACAGCGCCGGAAACAGTGACAGCACCGCGTAATAGGTCAGGGCAGCGGCAAGGTCTGTGCACTGGTCTCGGCCGAATTCACCGACCGTCCGTCGAAGCACATATTTCCACGACGGCTTCGCCAGATCCGTGGGCGAATCGGGTTTGCGCGGGTCGTCGGGTGCCACCGTCGTATCCGCTGCATCCCTCGGCTCCGAATGATCCGTCATGGCCTCTCGGGTACCGCATGAGCGGAAAATCAAACCCGGGGCCGGCTCGGATACGTGCCACGTACGATGCGTGCATGCCTACCGACGACCACGGCTCGAACGACGGCTTCTCGGCCATCGTCGGCCGGTTCGACTATCCGATGTTCATCGTCACCACCAGGGCAGTGAACGAACGCAGCGGATGTCTGGTCGGCTTCGCCACACAGGTCGCGATCGATCCGCCGAGATTTCTGGTGGCGCTGTCCGACAAGAACCGGACGTTCCGGGTAGCGGGTGCCGCCGAACATCTTGCGGTACACATACTCGACCGGTCGCAGCTGGCACTGGCCGACCTGTTCGGTTCACGAAGCGGCGACGACACCGACAAATTCGCACAATGCAACTGGAGCGACGGACCACACGGGCTACCGATCCTCGACGACGCGGCCGCGTGGTTCACCGGCGCCATCGTGGGGAGAGTCGACCTCGGAGACCACGTCGGATTCTTGCTCGCCCCGGATCGCGGCGAACTCCGCTCGGATCTGAGCGACCCGGTGATGTTCGACGACGTGCGGCACTTGGATCCCGGGCACGGCGCGTGACGTGACGGTACCGCCGCCGCCGTGGTCTGATCGACGGTATGCGACGACTCGACGACCCCACAGTGCCCGGCCAAGTCCTCGACGGCTCCGATCTGCACGAGTTGTACGCCTATCCGCCCGACCTCGCCGAGCCGTGGGTTCGTATGAACTTCGTGTCCTCTCTCGACGGCGCGGTCGCTGTCGACGGCCGTTCCGGCGGGCTCGGAACACCGGCGGACAAGGTCGTGTTCGGGCTGCTCCGCGAACTCGCCGACGTGATCCTTGTCGGTGCAGGTACCGCGCGCACCGAAAACTACGGCGGTGCACGGACGAGCGCTTCCCTTCGGGAGCGTCGCACCGCCGCGGGTTTGTCGGAAGTGCCGCCGATTGCAGTGGTCACTGCATCGGGCAATCTCGATCCGGGGATGCGGTTGTTCACCGACACCGTCGTACCACCGGTTGTGTTCACGAGCGGCGCGGTGCCGGAGGAGAAACGTCGCACACTCACCGACGCCGGCGCTGACGTCCGTGTCATCGCGGACGGTGATATCGGCGGTGAGGCCCTCGTCGCCGCCGTGGCCCGAGCAGGGTGGAACCGGGTCCTGTGTGAGGGAGGCCCCCGGCTTTTCGGTCGTATGATCGCCGACGGCGTCGTCGACGACCTGTGTCTGACCTGGGCGCCGCTGCTCGCTGCAGGGTCTGCGGACCGTATCGCTCACTCCCCCGCCTCCGCTGTCACCGAGATGCGGCGCACTCACCTGGTGTGCGACGACGACGGCACGATCCTCACTCGATGGGTCCGCGATGCGGCCACCGAGTAGCGAGTGACAACTTTTCGGTGGAAACCGGTCGAATGTGCTGGCTTCGGTGCTACGCCCGTTCTAGCGTTGCAGTTCGATCAGGTCTCGGCCTGTACCCACATTCGAGGAGGGCTGTGTGCGCACACTGACCTATTACGTCGCGACGACACTCGACGGATTCATCGCCGACCCCTCCGGCGGCACCGAATTCTTCCCCACCGAGGGCGATCACATGTTTCACCGGATCGAGGAGTATCCCGAGACACTGCCGGTGCACGTTCGCGACCAGCTCGAGGTCACGGCGCCCGGCAAGCACTTCGACGCGGTGGTCATGGGTCGTCGCACATGGGAGCCCTCGCTCAGCGTCGGCCTCACCAGCGCCTATCCGCATCTCCAGCAGTACGTCTTCTCGAAGACGCTACCGCAATCCCCCGACGACACCGTCACTCTGGTGGCGACCGACCCCCTCGAATACGTTCGCGACCTGAAGAAGCAGGACGGCAGGGGAATCTGGTTGTGCGGCGGCGGGACTCTCGCGGGTGAGCTGCTGCCGGAGATCGACGAGCTCGCTGTCGAGGTCACCCCGATCATCGCAGGAAACGGGATTCCGTTGTTCCGAACAGGTTTCGAGCCGCAGTTCTTCGAGCTGGCGGAAAGCCGCGTGTTCGACAGCGGCGTCGTCTTCAATCGCTTCACGACGAAGGGCTGAGGCCGGCCATGGCGAGTCGCGGGAACGACCCCGATGCCCACGATGACGATGTCGTCGAAGGGACGGATCTGTCCGATGCGCTGATCGACGAACTGGGCACACTCGCATCCGACCGCAATTTCACCATCGGATGCGCCGAATCTCTCACGGCGGGCACCCTGGCGGCACGACTCGGAGCAGCAAAGGGTAGTTCCGAATGGTTCCGCGGCGCGATCGTGGCCTACTCACGATCCGTCAAGCACGGATTGCTCGAAGTGCCCGAAGGGCCGGTGGTGTGCGAGTCGGCAGCGCGCGCGATGGCCCAGTCGACAGCCGGGCTGCTCGCCTCGGACATCGTCGTCGCCGTCACCGGCGCCGGCGGCCCCGACCCACAGGACGGGCGGCCGCCCGGCACCGTGTGTTTCGCGACGACCGGCCCGCGTGGAACACGCTCCGAAGAACAGCATTTCGAGGGAGACCCGGAAAGCGTGCTGGCACAGACGGTACGTCACGCTCTGCGGCTGCTGATCGACGAAGTATCTGCCTGACGCGGAAGGTCCGATTCGCACCGGCCCAGCGGCGCCGAAAACCACGTGCGCATATTGTTCCCGTGGCCTACCGTGCACGGTATGCGTGTCGTGTTCACGAAAGGCCCCGGGACGAGTTACGAGATCGCCGTACACCGTGAGACCGGGGCGACGCTCGCTCCCCGCAACGGCCCCGGCGGGCATCCCTATCTCCCCCACGACCTGCTGCATTTCCTCGTCGAAGTCGAGGCAGGCATTCCTCGCGGGGTGTTCGGGCAGCTCGCTGCCGGCGACAACGGCCTGTTCTGGCCCGCCGACCCCGCCGAACGAACCAAGGCAAATCGGCGCCGAAAGACGAAGGGAGACAACGCGCATTCCCGTTCGAAGGCCGACCTGATCCGCTCCGAGGAACTGGTGGGAATGACGCTACCCGTCTGGGAGTACCGACGCGGCCACGCGCGGGCACTACCACCGCCTATGACGGCAGACGCAGTTCCCCCGCTGGTCGAGCGCATCGTCGGCCGATTCGACGACTACGCCGATCGCTGGCACGCCATGGAGGTGGGCGGGACTCTCACGGTGACGTGGTGAAGTCGTATCAGAATGCAGCTGGTGAGACGTCGAGCGTCGTACGGTCGAGGCCGGCGAGCAGATCGAACTGCGGTCCGGTCTTCGGGAGCTCGAAACGATAGAAGTACCTCGCTGCCGCACGTTTTCCGTCGAAGAAGTCGCCCTCACGGCCGGCTACAGCCAGCATCTGTTCGAGCCACATCCATGCGACCACCACGTGCCCCACCGCTTCGAGATACACCGTCGAATTCGCCAGCGCCAGTGCAGGATCCCCGGAAGACCACAGCGTTGCCGTCGTGGTGCCGACACGCTCGGCCGCGGCGCGCAACAGCTGCGCGTACTCGGCCGCGTCGCCGCCGGCTGCGAGCGCCTTCTTCACGGTGGCGTCGATCGTCGAACCGAGCAGCGCCAGTCCGGCCCCGCCCTGCATGACGACCTTGCGCCCCAGCAGATCCATCCCCTGAATGCCGTGCGTGCCCTCGTGGATGGGGTTGAGCCGGTTGTCGCGATAATACTGCTCGACGTCGAATTCGCGGGTGTAGCCGTAACCGCCGAGAACCTGGATCGCCAGACTGTTGGCTTCGAGGCACCACTGTGACGGCCAGGACTTCGCAATCGGGGTGAGCACGTCGAGGAGCAGCCCTGCTTCGGCACGTGCTTCGTCGTTCGTGGCGGTATTCTGTTCGTCGACAAGCTTCGAACAGTACAGTCCCAGGGCAAGAGCACCTTCGACGTACGATTTCTGCGCGAGTAGCATCCGCCGGATGTCGGCATGCTCGATGAGCGGAACCTGCGGTGATGCAGGGTCTTTCGCCCCGAGCGGCCTCCCCTGTGTGCGGGTGCGCGCGTAGTCCAGCGACTGCAGGTAGCCCGCGTAGCCCAGCGAGGTCGCCAAGAAGCCGACACCGATACGCGCCTCGTTCATCATGTGGAACATGTACTGCAGGCCCTTGTGCGGTTCGCCGAGGAGATAGCCGACGGCCCCTGCCTGCCCACCCGGCGCGAAGGCACCTTCGCCGAGATTGAGCAACGCGTTGGTGGTGCCACGGTTGCCCATCTTGTGGTTGAGGCCCACCAGCGCAATATCGTTGCGGTCACCCAGCGTGCCGTCGTCGTTCACCAGGAATTTCGGGACGATGAACAGCGAGATTCCCTTGACCCCGGCGGGGCCGCCGGAGATCTTTGCGAGCACCAGGTGGACGATGTTCTCGGTCAGCTCGTGGTCTCCGCCGGAGATCCACATCTTGGTCCCGGTGACCCGGTAGGTGCCGTCATCCACTGGAACGGCCTTGGTCGTGATGTCTGCCAGCGACGATCCCGCTTGCGGTTCGGACAGACACATCGTGCCGAAGAACCGGCCCTCGAGCAGCGCCGGGACGAACCTCTCGATCTGCTCCCTGCTGCCGTGAGTGACGAGAAGACTCGCATTGGCGGCGGTGAGGAACGGGTACGACGAGGTTCCGGCATTGGCGGCCTGGAACCACGCCATCGATGCGCGCAACAACGTCATCGGCAGCTGCATTCCACCGAGCGACTCGTCGAATCCTCCGGCGATCAGCCCGGCTTTGGCGAACAGATCCAGCGCCGCCTTGACCTCGGGAATGATCTCGACGCGTCCGTCCTCGCCGATCCGCGGCTCCTGGGCGTCGGCCTTCTTGTTGTGTGTGGCGAAATGCTTGGTCGCGAGATCGGCACTCAGATCGAGCACAGCGTCGAACGTCTCGCGTGAGTGCTCGGCGAAACGCTCCCGCGACGTCAGTGATTCGACGTCGAGCCAGTCGTAGAGCAGGAAGTCGAGGTCACGACGGGACAAGACAGGAGCGGGCACGGACAATCCTTTCGGAGGATCTTTCGCGGGGGACACTGTGCCCACAAGTAGACCAACGAGCATGCATGATGTCCAGTAAAAGCAGTGTCCCTCAGAGACGGGAAGCGGGCCTGATGAGCAGCGAGATCATTGTCGAGCACGAGTCGGCCGTCGATGCACCGAATACGGTTGTGTGGGCCCGGGTCACGAGCGTCGAGGGGATCAACGACGAGCTCGCACCGGTACTCGCAATGCGCATGCCCCAGTGGGCGCACACACTCTCCGAGGACACGGTCCCCATCGGACGCCCACTCGCCCGAGTCCCACTACTTCTGTTCGGCGTGCTGCCGGTGGACTACGACCACCTGTCCATCGCCGCCCTCGAACCCGGACGCCGGTTCCACGAGAAGTCCACGATGCTCCTCATGCGTCGCTGGGAACACGAACGCACTCTGGATCAGCTCGCGACGAACCGCACCTGGGTCCATGATCGGCTCACATTCGAGTTGCGCGTGCCGCTGTCGCGGATTCCGGGCGCGGGCACACTCGCGCGCCGCATCGTCGCTGCCCTGTTCGCGCACAGGCACAGACGGCTGGCCGCGTTCTTCGATTCGCCGTACAACGGCCGGCCGTCGTAGAAACGGAGCAACGGACAGATACAACCTCCGCAAAGTCCTGTATCTACCCGTTGTCGTTGTAACTACCGCCTTTCCAAGAGGATTCAGTCTCGGCGACGTGCGGTGATGGCGCCGTGCGGCCGGTGACCGCTCACCGTTCGCATGTGCGTCTCGATCACGTCGAAGCCGGCAGCATCAAGTTCCGCGCCGAGCTCGTCCACGGGCCATCGATAGGCAGTGGCGACGGCGTGGTCGAACGGCTCGACGGCCGGTCCTTCGAAGAAACCCACCAGCAATCCTCCACCGGGCCGGATCACACGCGCGAACTCGGTGAGGGGAATCGCGATGTCCGCCGGATCGTGATGGATCAGCGAATACCACGCCAGTACACCTCCCAATGATGCTGTCGTGGCGTCCAATTGTTCGAATCGGCCGAGATCGAAGGTGAGCTCCGGATACCGGTCGCGAGCTCGTGCGAGGAACTCGGGCACCAGATCGATTCCGCTCACGTCCAATCCGCACTCGGCCAGAAAGTCCGTCCACTGCCCCGGACCACACCCGGCATCGAGTACAGCACCCGTGAGCGCGGCGGCCCAACTGCCCACCAGCGCACGGTCGGATGGGTGCGTCGAGGTCATGGTGCCGAACAGATCCACGTATTCCTGCGATCTCGCCGAGTAGGCCTCACGGACCGAACTCGACTTCCGGACAGTGTGAGCAACCCCGCCGTGTGCGCTCTCCATACCGTCGATGATCACCTATCGCGCCCAGCCGGGTGTACCGACCCCACCCCTAGGGTGGGTTCGGTGAACGCCACCGAGGGCGCACTCTTGTATCAGCCACCACGCCCCCGCCCCAGGAGAATCGAATGTCGAAGCACCACAAAGTTTTCGCCGCCACCATCATGATCGCCGCAGCTGTGCTGGGCGGGGCCGCCACCGCCTCGGCGGAACCGAAGGTCGATCCGGTCGGGGGCCCCGGAAAGGGCTGCCCGATCGTGCACGAGGACGACAACGGCAACGTCGTCAAGGTCGAGTACGCCTCACCCGGTACCCGGAATGGTGCGCTCGTGTGCGGCAACGACGGCGAGTGGAGTTTCGGCAGGACCGTCGGCAACTCCGGAGCCATCCGGGGCAGTATCACCGACAACGGACTTGCCACTGCGGGCTACTGATCGGAGGCGCCCGAAACTTCGCAGGCCGCGCATCACCATGGATGCGCGGCCTGCGAACGTGATCGGAATCAGCGCACTGCGCTGATCAGTTGGTGCCCATCAGGTCGATGACGAACACCAAGGTCTTGCCGGAAAGCTGATGCCCCGACCCTGCCGGACCGTAAGCAAGCTCCGGCGGCACCGTCAGCTTGCGACGGCCGCCGACCTTCATGCCGGGAATGCCGTGCTGCCAGCCCGGGATCAGACGAGCGAGCGGGAACGCCACCGACTGACCGCGGCTCCACGACGAGTCGAACTCTTCCCCGGTGTCGAACTCGACACCCTTGTAGTGCACGTCGACGGTGGCGCCGGGCTGGGCCTCCGCGCCGTCGCCGATCTCGATATCCTCGACGACCAGCTCGGTCGGGGCCGGGCCTTCGGGCTTCTCGATCACGGGAGGCTCCGGCGGCACCTGCACGGCGAGCAGGTCGATGATGAACACCAAGGTCTTGCCGGAAAGCTGATGCCCCGACCCCGCCGGACCGTAAGCAAGCTCCGGCGGAATCGTCAGCTGACGACGGCCGCCGACCTTCATACCGGGGATGCCTTCCTGCCAGCCTGCGATCAGACCTGCAAGCGGGAAGCGGATCGATTCACCACGGCTCCACGACGAGTCGAACTCTTCGCCCGTGTCGTACTCGACACCCACGTAGTGGACGTCGACGATTGCGCCCGCAACGGCCTCTGCCCCGTCGCCGACGGTGATGTCCTTGACCACCAGCTCAGTGGGGGCGGGCCCCTCCTGGAATTCGATTTCCGGTTTGGTCATAGGTCCAGCTCCCTCGTCGAACAGTCGATCGTCGAACTCATCGTCGGTGACACGTCAGCGTGCGCTGAGTCCCTTGTAGTCGCGCTCGGTGTACCCGGTGTAGATCTGACGCGGACGGCCGATCTTCAGGGTCGGATCCGAGTGCATCTCGCGCCAGTGCGCAATCCAGCCCGGCAGACGACCCAGCGCGAACAGCACGGTGAACATGCGGTCCGGGAAGCCCATCGCCCGGTAGATCAGGCCCGTGTAGAAGTCCACGTTCGGGTACAGCTTGCGCTCGATGAAGTAATCATCGGTCAGCGCGGCTTCCTCGAGCTTCATCGCGATCTCGAGCAGTTCGTCGCCGGCGCCGAGCTTGTTGAGGATCTTGTCCGCGGTCTTCTTCACGATCGCAGCACGCGGATCGTAGTTGCGGTAGACGCGGTGCCCGAAGCCCATGAGCTTCACACCGTCTTCCTTGTTCTTGACCTTGCGGACGAACTCCGTGACGTCGCCGCCGGACTTCTGGATCTCGTCGAGCATCTCCAGCACGGCCTGGTTGGCACCACCGTGCAGCGGACCCCAGAGGGCATTGATGCCACCGGAGATCGACGTGAACAGGTTCGCATCCGAGGAACCGACCAGACGCACCGTCGACGTCGAGCAGTTCTGCTCGTGGTCGGCGTGCAGGATCAGCAGCATCTCGAGAGCCTGCGCGACCTCGGGGTCGATCTGGTACGGCTCGGCCGGGAACCCGAACGTCATCCGCATGAAGTTCTCGACCAGCGACAGTGAGTTGTCGGGGTAGAGGAACGGCTGACCGACCGACTTCTTGTAGGCGTAGGCCGCGATCGTCGGCAGCTTGGCCATCAGACGGATGGTGGAGAGCTCGACCTGCTCGGGATCGTCGGGGTCGAGGGCGTCCTGGTAGTACGCGGACAGCGCGTTCACAGCGCTGGAGACGACGGGCATCGGGTGCGCGTTGCGCGGGAAACCGTCGAAGAAGCGCTTGAGATCCTCGTGCAGCAGCGTGTGCCGGCGGATCTGATCGGTGAAGACGTCGAGCTGCTCGGTGGTCGGCAGCTCCCCGTAGATCAGCAGATAGCTGACCTCGATGAACGTCGACTTCTCCGCGAGCTGCTCGATGGGGTATCCGCGGTAGCGCAGGATTCCCTTCTCGCCGTCGATGTATGTGATCGCCGACTTCGTGGAGGCGGTGTTGACGAATCCGGGATCGAGGGTGGTGTACCCCGTGTCCGCAAGGAGCTTGCCGAGCTCGATGCCGTCATTGCCTTCCGTCGCCTTGGCGATAGCCATTGTGTGCTCGCCACCGGGGTAGCTGAGGGTGGGCTGTGTGTCATTCTCAGCGGGCACGAAGGATCCCTCTCAAGCTCAGACCTACCAGAAACTTCCGAACATTCACGTAGAACCTAACGGTTCCGTGGCTGCAGCGCGGAGGCAGGGTCGGTCGAAAGTCCCCGAACGGTGTGTCGCACGTACCGCCGAAGGGAGCCCGACAGCACCTTCCGAATCTCCGACGGGACGTCGATGCACGCCGCTCACCAGCATCGATCGTACGCGACGTGCGGCAGAACTCAGCCTTGGGAGTCGTACGCCCGCAGACCCCATCGCCCGCTCCACCGTTCCCCGGACTGCAGGACGAGCAGATCGATGCCGAGATTGAAGGCATCGGGCGGGCACGTCATCGGGGCAAGGGCGAGCGCGCGCGTTCCGGCATCCTCGATCGTCGTCGCATGGAGCCATCCGAATCCCCGGCCGGTCCAGAGTTCGGCACCCCGGCCGTCCGGCCCACACAGTCGATGCCGGGCGTTACCGTCCAGATCCTCGTCGAGGGCGCTGAAGGGAACATCGAGGTGCACGTCCCCCAGCAACCTCGCCCGGGTGAAGTCGTATTCGGTGTCCGCGACGGACTGCGAGTATGCATCGGGCAGACCTCGCGCGCGGTCGAGAGGCATCCTCGTCCCAGCAGCCAACTGCAGCGTGCACTCGTCGAGCGGGGTGTCACCGGCCCGCAGGTAGGGACACACCCCCAACCCGAACGGCGAATGGTATCCGCCGACGTTCGTCGCCGTGTGAGTGACGGTGAGGCCGTGCGGACCCACTTCGTGCGCGACCGTCAACCGCAATTGGTACGGCCAGCCCTTGTGCAGCCCGACCTCCAACGTGTGCTGGATCCTCGAGTCGGTGAGAGCCGTCACCTCCCATCGCCGATGCCAGGCGAGACCGTTGACGGCAGTACCCCGCTCCGGATCGGTGAGGGCGAGCTGATGCTCGATTCCGTCGAAATAGAAGTGCCCGTCGCGGATGCCGCCGGGCCACGGAGCAAGCACAGCCCCGACGTAGTCCTGTGGGGGTTCGTAGCCTGGCGGGGTCTCGACCAGCCGGTAGGCCCCCGCCGAGCCTCGAGCAGCCGAGCCTCGAGCAGCCGATTCTCGCGTGTCCGAGCTGACGTCGTAGTCGAGTGCGAGCAGCGCAGCACCGGTACCGGACACCTCGGCCCGGTATCCGCCGCCCCGGATGGAGTGATGGATCGGCTCGGACATGATCAACAGTCTGCCCGGCGGACACCGTCTTCACTGCGGATTCGGCCTGCCGATTCGGGGCTTCACGGCAGGAGTACCAACCGTCAGGGCACAGCTCTCATCGCCGAGACGAGTGCCGCCGTCGTGTCCACGATCGGAGCGTTCTCGAACGGAGCGTCGCGGTCGCCGGTAGTGGTGTCCGAGAGAATCACCAGCACCAACGGCTCCCCCTCCGGCGACCAGACCACCCCGGCGTCGTTCAGCGTGGCGAAGTATCCTCCTCCCGATTTGTCTGCGGCGACCCAGCCCGAGGGGAGACCTGCACGCATCCTCGTATCGGATGTGATGCTCGCATGCATCCATCCCGTGAGGATTCGTCGGCGCGCCGGGTCCAGCGCCGAGCCGAGAAGCAGCTCCCGGTATCCGCGCCCCAATCCGGCCGCAGTCGTCGTGTCGCGCTCGTCGCCGCGCGCGGCGTCGTTCAGCTCGGGTTCCCACCGGTCGAGGCGTGTCGTATCGTCCCCGACCGAGCGTGCGAACGCGGTCACCGCGTCCGGGCCGCCCAGCCGCCTCAGCAGCAGATTGCCTGCCGTGTTGTCGCTGCGGGTCAGTGCGGCCTCGCACAGTTGTGCGTAGGTCATCATTCGGCCCTGGTTCTCGGAAGTGACCGGTGAGTTGACGACGATGTCACCCGGTTCGACAGCGACGGCGTCGTCGAGCCGCAGCCGCCCTTGGGATTCGAGTTGCAGGATGCCTGCGGCGGCGTACGGCTTGAACGTCGAACACATCGCGAACCGTTCGTCGCCGCGATACGTGTAGGTCCGGCCGCTCCCCGGTGAATGTGCGGCCACTCCAAGACGCACCGCATGCATCTTCTCGATCTCGTCGAGGCGCTCGTCGAGTTCCGCCAGGTGGAGCCTCGTTTCGAGTGGCGCACCGTCCGATGGACGATCCGGAACGGACGCGGCAGTCGGTGCGCCACATGCTGAAACGACGGGGATCGACACCGCCACGAGCGCGGAGTTGAGAAACCATCTGCGGGACAATGTTGTTCGCTGCTCAGTCATGCCATCACCACAGCACTCGAGCAATCCGGACCGCCAATATCCGCATGGGTCAGCGACGGGTCGCAAAAAGTATCGCCGCCGGTAGGCGACCCGCAGGAGACGGACGTCGAACTCCCGAAGCGGCACTCCACACCGTGCACAGCAGGCGCTGGTTGAATAGCGGCATGGATCTGATCCGCCATCTCCGCTTCTTCGTCACCGTCGCGGAAGAAGGTCACTTCGGTCGCGCAGCAGCCGCCCTTGACATGACGCAACCTCCTTTGTCACAAGGACTTCGAAGGCTGGAGCAGCACATCGGCACCACTCTTGTGCACCGCACACAGCGGGGAGCCGTCCTGACCACTGCCGGCGCCGCACTGCTCCCCCGCGCACGGTTGCTCGTCGACGACTCCGAACGGTTCCTTGCCGAAGCCGAGCGCGTCTCTCGAACCCGCGGTGTCGTGCGCTGGGGCGCAACGGCCGCACTCCCCGATCGGAATATCACCGCCTGCGCCGCAGCGCTTCGCACCGAACCGGACGTGACGATCGCGACCGAGGTGGCTGCAACAACCGACCTGATCGCGGCCGTCCGCTCCGGCATGTGTGACCTCGCGGTCGTCGAACACCCTGCACTTCTCGACGGTATCGAGGCCGGACCGGTGACGAAGGTGCCTCGATGGGTGGTTGTCCCTGCCGGGCACCGCAGCGCCCGAGCGGAGCGGCCCCGCTTCCCGATGCTCTGCGACTTGTCGTTCGCGACACCCCCGCGAGCCGGAAACCCGGCGGGTTTCGATGCCACACAAGACATTCTGCGAGAGCGCGGACTCGATGTCGATCCGACGACCGTCCCTGACGACCGGACGATCCTCGCGGCGGTCGCAGCCGGAAGGCACTTCGGAATATCCACCGCACCACCGGGCTCGGCGCCCGGCGTCGCGTGGCTGACACTCGCTCCGGATGCCATTGCGCTGCGTGTGCGCATCGTGTGGCGCCCCGGTGCCGACGTCGACCGGCACGTCGCGGCGATCGATCGCGTGCTGTTCCGCGAGCGCGCGAAATGAGATCGGCTGCCGATCGGATCCGGGCCGTGTTCGCCGACGCCGGGTGCAGCGGCTGGTTGCACGCGCGCCGCTGCTCGACCGACGACATCACGTTGTCGGTGCACGGTGATGAGCGGGTGGTACTCGCCTCGGTCTACAAGCTTCCGCTGTTCCTCGCGTTCTGCGCAGAGGTGGACGCGGGCAGGATCGACCCGACGTCCGAACTGCGGATCGATCCGTACGAGTGCACACCGGGGTCGACCGGCATCGCGAGCATGCGTGATCCGGTGACCATGAGCAGACGCGATCTCGCCGCGTCGATGATGACCGTCTCCGACAATGCCGCTGCTGACGTGCTGCTCGGAGAGATCGGCACCGTCGCAGTGCACGACATGCTCGCCAGGCTCGGTCTAGAGCGCACGAACATCGTCGGCGGCACCGCCGATATGTACCGGCGGCTGGTCGAGGAGACCGACAGCCGCACCACTGTCGAAGCATTCAAGGCCCTCACCGACAACGACGCGGCGTGGTCGGTCTCCGCATACGATCCGGCGTTCACCAGCGCGACCACCGCCGAGGAGATGACCCGGCTGCTCGCCGCGGTGTGGGCAGGCGACGCGCTCTCCGCCGAGCAGACGAACTTCGTCCAGAACGTGATGCGCAACCAGATCTGGCCGCACCGCATCGCCGCGGCCTTCCCCTATCGCGGAGTATCGATTGCGGGTAAGACCGGCACGATCGGCGTCATCCGCAACGAGGTCGCGGTCGTCGAGTTCCCCGGTGAGCATCCGGTGGCGGTCGCGGTCTTCACGCGCGCCGCGCGGGCGGAGCCGGCACTACCGGTGGTGGATGCGGCGATCGGAGAGGCCGCACGGATCGCGGTCACCGAACTGCGGGCACCGAACATGTCGAGTGCGTAGTTCTCCTCGGCTTGAATCCTCCGGGCAGGTCGCGACAACAACTGCACACTCGAATCACGGTTGCAGCCGTTGCGTGTGCCACCTGCCATCAACGAGCCGGGACCGGACACGGTTGTGCATCCTGTTGGGCCTGCCCTGCCAGAACTCGACGAATTCCGGAGAAATGCGGAATCCTCCCCAGAAAGGAGGCACCGGAATGTCGTCGACACCGAACCTTTCGCCTGCCTCGACAAGTGCGTGGTCCAGGTCGGCGCGCGAGGCGACGGGCTGCGACTGATGCGATGCCCACGCTCCCAGCTGCGACCCGCGCGGCCGAGTCCGCCAGTAGGTTTCCGTCTCCTCGGCCGGGATTCGAGTGACCTGGCCTCGGATACCGATCTGCCGGTGCAGCGGTAACCACACGAAGGTTGCGGACGCGTAGGGCACAGCGTCGAGGTGACGTGCCTTGTCCGATCCGTAGTTGGTGAAGAAGGTGACGCCGTCGGCATCGATTCCTTTGCACAACACGGTCCGGGTCGCGGGATGACCGTGTTCGTCGACGGTGCCGAGAACGATGGCGTTCGGTTCGGGGGCACCTGCGGACACCGCGTCGGCCAGCCACCGTCGTGCCAGCGGAAACCAGCCGTCGGCGACGTCTTCCGGCTTCAGATCGACGTCCGGCGACACCGTTACCGGGGTCGCCGGGGTGTAGTCCACGCGCATGGACGCGAAGGGGTTCTGCGGATCGTGCTGCACGGATGTGGACGCTACTCCGAGATCGCCGTCTCTCGCCGGTCGGTGGATTCTGAGCGATCGCCCCAGCCGAGACGGACAGCAATACTGCGACCCGCCCACTCGAGTGCACCAAGGGGCCGGACGGCGATCTCGGCGATGTCGACGAGCGACTCGAGGCGGCCGGTGACCCTTTCGAGCCGACCGACGACGTCACTCATCTGGCTCACGGTCGCGTCGACCTGGTCGAGAGTTCTGTCGAAGCGGGCCAGCGTGACGCCGAGCCCGGCGATCGCGCCGTCCAGTCCGCTGATGGTGTGGTCCATGTTGCCGAGAGTTCGGTCCAGATCGCCGATGATCGTCTGCAGCTGGTCGACGGTCATGTCGGCGTTGAGCGCGGCCTGCGCGAGTTTGCGGAGGCGCTGTCGTTCGGGTTGCCGCTCCCCGTGCGGCGGGCTCGCGATGCTGCTCGGGACGTCCTTGATTTCCTGCTGCGAGTCGGCCATTCGCCGATTATCCACAGCGAGCACCTCCCGGAGGTCGAAGATGGACTGGGAGACTAGAGTCCTCTTCGACGACAGAGATGAGCTGCCGATCACAACACTGCGCACTCATTCCACCGGCAGTGCCGCCCGGACCGGGCCGCACGTGAACGAGGAGAGCCACACCGTCATGGCACCACACGCGTCCGTACCCGAGGATTTCGTCGCAGGACTCGAAGGCGTCGTCGCCTTCACCAGCGACATCGCCGAACCCGACAAAGACGGTGGCTCACTGCGATACCGCGGTGTCGACATCGAAGAGCTCGTCGGCAAGGGCGTCACCTTCGGGGACGTGTGGGCGCTGCTGGTCGACGGCGAGTTCGGACGCGGACTGCACCCCGCAGAACCGTTCCCCCTGCCGATCCACACCGGCGACGTGCGTGTCGACGTCCAGGCAGGCCTCGCGATGCTCGCACCCATCTGGGGCTTCTCACCCCTGCTCGACATCGACGACGAAACCGCGCGCGACAACCTCGCCCGGTCCGCGGTGATGGCCCTGTCCTACGTCGCCCAGTCCGCGCGCGGCATCTACCAGCCTGCCGTGCCCCAGAAACGGGTCGACGAGGCACAGACCGTCACCGAACGCTTCATGGTGCGCTGGAAGGGCGAGCCCGATCCCAAACACGTCGAGGCCATCGACGCCTATTGGGTCTCCGCCGCCGAGCACGGTATGAACGCCTCCACCTTCACCGCCCGTGTCATCGCCTCTACCGGCGCCGACGCCCCGGCCGCGCTGTCCGGCGCAGTGGGCGCGATGTCCGGTCCCCTCCACGGCGGGGCACCGGCGCGCGTGCTGCCGATGATCGAAGAGACCGAGCGCACCGGCGATCCACGCGCCATGGTCAAGGGCATCCTCGACCGCAAAGAGAAGCTCATGGGCTTCGGGCACCGCGTCTACCGCGCAGAAGACCCTCGTGCCCGCGTGCTGCGCGCCACCGCCAAGCGCCTCGACGCGCCGCGCTACGAGGCCGCCGCCGCACTCGAGCAGGCCGCCCTCGCCGAGCTGCGTGAACGCCGCCCGGACCGCGCGATCGAAACGAACGTCGAATTCTGGGCCGCGGTCATCCTCGACTTCGCGGAGGTTCCCGCCGCGATGATGCCCGCGATGTTCACCTGCGGTCGTACCGGCGGCTGGTGCGCACACATTCTCGAGCAGAAGAAACTCGGCAAGCTGGTGCGTCCTGCCGCGATCTACACGGGCCCCGACCCCCGCGCTGCCGCCACCGTCGCGGGATGGGATTCGATCACACATCGGTGATCGGCCACGCGAGGCGGTTTAGACTACTGCTGCACTTGTCCCTCGACGCTTAGGACACGCTTTCCGATGGCTGACGCTTCACCGATCATTCCCGCCGATCTCAAGCCCGCAGACGGCCGCTTCGGCTGCGGTCCCTCCAAGGTCCGCCCCGAGCAGCTGCAGTCGCTGGTCGACGTCGGCGCTTCGGTGTTCGGCACCAGTCACCGCCAGAAGCCTGTCAAGGACGTCGTGGCTCGTGTCCGCTCGGGGCTGCGCGATCTCTTCTCGCTGCCCGAGGGCTACGAGGTGGTCCTCGGTAATGGTGGCACCACTGCATTCTGGGATGCCGCAGCATTCGGCCTGGTCCGCGAACGTTCGCAGCACTTCACGTACGGCGAGTTCTCGTCGAAGTTCGCCACCGTCACGAAGAACAACCCGTTCATCGGCGACCCGGTCGTCGTGAGCGCCGATCCGGGTTCGGCTCCCGAAATCGTCGCCGACTCGTCGGTCGACCTCATCGGCTGGGCACACAACGAGACGTCCACGGGTGTTGCTGTGCCGGTGTCCCGTCCCGCGGGGTCCGGCAACTCGCTGATCGCGATCGACGCCACGTCGGGCGCGGGTGGACTTCCCGTGAACATCGCCGACACCGACGTCTACTACTTCGCGCCCCAGAAGTGTTTCGCGGCCGACGGCGGACTGTGGATCGCGCTGATGAGCCCGGCAGCGCTCGAGCGCGTCGCCGAGATCAAGGCATCGGGCCGGTTCACGCCGGAGTTCCTGTCGCTGCCGATCGCCGTCGACAACAGCAGCAAGGACCAGACCTACAACACGCCTGCGCTCGCAACGCTGCTGCTGTTCGCCGATCAGATCGAGTGGATGAACAGCAACGGTGGCCTGGACTGGACGGTCGCGCGCACCAAGGATTCGTCGTCGCGTCTGTACGAGTGGGCCGAGGGCTCCGAGTTCGCCACGCCTTTCGTCACCGATCCGGCTCTGCGGTCGCAGGTCGTCGGTACCATCGATTTCGCCGAGTCCGTCGATGCGGCGCAGGTCGCGAAGATCTTGCGGGCCAACGGGATCGTCGACACAGAGCCGTACCGCAAGCTGGGCCGGAACCAGCTGCGTGTCGGCATGTTCCCGGCGATCGACCCCGAAGACATCACGCAGCTGACCAAGAGCATCGACTGGGTCGTCTCCCAGCTCTGATCCCGATGTTGCGACCGCTGTCGCAGCATCGGGGCGAGGGCCGGACCCTGTGGGTCCGGCCCTCGCGCCTTTTCCAAAACCCTCAACCACACATCGAGACATAATCGGCAAACTCAGTACGATAACGCCTCCGACCGGAATTCCTGTGATCCGACCCGGCGTGGCGCGGCGTGTCCGCCTCCCGGATCGCGGACAACTCCGATAATCTCGGGCAAGTCGATCGCGAGCCGGCGCGAGGAGGTCAGTGTGCGAGAACTGAAGGTGGTGGGTCTCGAGCCGGATGCTAAGCATGTCGTGCTCGCGGATCCCACAACGGGGGACAAGTTCCGCATTCCAGTCGATGACACACTCCGCGCCGCATCACGCGGCGATCTCGCCCGGCTGGGACAGATCCAGATCGAAACCGCCAGCACCCTCCGCCCACGGGAGATCCAGGCCCGCATAAGGGCAGGCGCATCCGTCGAACAGGTCGCCGAGGAAGCAGGAATCCCGATCTCGAAGGTCGAGCGATTCGCTTACCCGGTGCTCCTCGAGCGTTCCCGTGCCGCCGACATGGCACAGCAGGGGCACCCGGTGCGCCCCGACGGTCCCGCCGTGCAAACGCTCCTCGAGATCGTCACACAGGCATTCCGCTCGCGGGGCCACAACCTCGACGAGGCGACGTGGGATGCGTGGCGCGACGACGACGGGCACTGGGTCGCTCAGCTCGAGTGGCAGGCCGGTCGCTCCACCAATGCGGCGCACTGGCGCTATCAGCCCGATGCACACGGCGGCACCATTTCGGCGCTCGACGACATCGCCGCCGACCTCGTCGACCCGGATTGCGGTCGCCCCTTGCGTTACCTGACGCCTGTGTACTCGTCCCGCGACATCGACGACACAGTGGAGTCGGAGACCGAGCGGTTCGTCGCCCCACCGGCCGACGCGGTCGTCATCGATCGACAGCCGGAGCCCGAAGAGCACGAGGTACCCGTCGTGGAGGCGGGCCGGTCGATGCCGACCGTCACCGAGCACGATACCGACACCCAGCGCGGCGCTGCCGTCTCGGCCAAGTCGGCAGCGAACCCGAGCAAGGACAAGCGCGGCAAGCCCGCACTTCCGTCCTGGGACGACGTACTACTCGGCGTCCGCAGCAACGGACGCGCCTGAGGGCCGACGCCGATGGCGGCGGTCGTGTCGACACTCTGGTACGTCGACGCCCCGGATCCGGCTGCGGTACTGCGTAATTCAACTCCCGACCGCGATACCGCGCATGCCCTGCTCACGCGCTTGCATCCCGATCGGCACGCCACTGCGGGCGGTCGCGCGACGCTCGCACAGGTCGCTGCAGGAAAAGGGCCGGACGATACGGAGTTCGACGACAACACAGTCTTCGTCGGCAGCTTCCCCGGTGTCACGGTGGTGTGCAGCCGCGAACTCATCCATCGTCGCCCGTCCGCGGTGGGTGCCAACTGGCTGCACACGCTCGCATCGGAGAGCACCTACCTGATCGTGTCCGACGCGGCCGGTGGGTGGGGCTCGTTCGCGGCATGGGAGCGCGGTACGCTCCGGCGCGCGTTCGGGGCCGGTGCCATCGAGTTCTACGAGGACGAGGGCATCCCCTTCTTATGGGAGCGTCCGTACTGGTCGGGCGAACACCCCATGCGGTGGCCTGCCGGCTCTGTTCCGCACCCCGAAGCACTGCCGTTCCATCCCCGGCGCCTTGTCGAAGCCGCCAATGCCGCATGGCTCGGATTCCGGTATGTCGGTCGCGCCGAGGACGAGCCCGAGCCGAGCGGTATCGAGGTATGGAGTTTCACCCTGCGCAGGCCAGGGGAACCCGCACCGCTTGCCGCACCGGCCGGACAACAGCCCACACGCTCCTGGTGGCGTCGCGCAGTAGGCCTGTAGGTCACCCCGCACTCATCCGAGCAGCAGCCCCCCCCACGCCACAGGCACTGCGGCAGCGATACCCCACGCCACCCACCGCCATACCTCTCGCTGTCGCCAAAGAAGAAAGGTCGGGAGGGCTCCCACGACAGCCACGACATTGACCAGTACCGCAACCGCGGGATGAATGTCTGCGAGCACGTCCCCGATCGCGATGAGGGTTACCGCGCTCATCGCGAAGACGAACACAGACAGCGGTAGCCCCGTCGACCACGGGGTCGGCGAGGGCACGGAAGTCATATTCACCGCGGAATCCGAACCCGTTCGTAGAACGCCATCGCCGCGGCCGTCGCGACATTGAGCGAATCGGTCCCCGGCGCCATCGGTATCCGGGCACGCACATCGGCGGCGCCCATCGCCTGCTCGGTCAAGCCGGGTCCTTCCGCGCCGAGCAGCAACGCAACCTTCTCCCCCGTCATCACCTCGGCGAGCGGCATCGCCTCCGGGTTCGGGGTCAGCGCGATCAGCTGGAAGCCGCAGTCACGCAGCGTATCGAGGTCGCTCGGCCATTGCTCGACGTGCGCGAACGGGACTCGCAGAACATGCCCCATCGACACGCGCACCGCGCGCCGGTACAACGGATCGGCGCAGCTCTTACCGAACAGCACAGCGTCGACACCGAGCCCTGCGGCATTGCGGAACATCGAGCCGATGTTCTCGTGATCGTTGACGCCTTCGAGTACCGCAACGGTGGTTGCCTTCTCGATCATTTCGACGACGTCGAGCGGTTCGGGCCGATACGCGACCCCGAGCACGCCGCGATTGAGGTGGAAACCGACCACCTCTGCCATGGTCGCCGCGTCGGTCCTGTAGAACGGCACGTCCACGTCGCACAGGTCGTCGGCGAGTTCACCGAGACGACGATCGACACCGAGCATGGCGTGCAACGGGAATCGGGAGTCGAGCATGCGCTGCACCACCAGCACACCCTCGGCGACCACCAAACCCTTGCGACCTGGAAGATCAGGACGCCGGTCGGAGGAGTTGAGATCGCGGAAATCGTCCAGCCTTGGATCGGCGGGATCGTCGATGTCGATGACGTGAACCACGACAACATTCTCCCAGTCGGAGACACGATCGCCGCATCGGACTCGACTAGTCTTCCTCGGACACCAATTCGGTCAGGATGCCCACCGCGTCGCGCAAGATCGCGATGCTGTCGTCATCGAGCTTCGTGAGGCGTTCGGTCAGCCACACTTCACGCGCCTGGTGCTCATCGGCGAGCAAGCTGTCTCCTGCAGAAGACAACTTGACGATGATCTGCCTGCCGTCGGTGGGATGCGGAGTGCGATCTACGAGGCCGAGTTCGTTCAGCGACGCGATCACACGGGTCATCGACGGCGGCTGCACCCGTTCGCGGGACGCGAGCACTCCAGGCGTCATCGCCCCCTCCGTCCGCAACGTCTGCATGGCCGACAACTGCGTCAGAGTGACTCGGGAATGGCTACGCTGTCCCCGCAGATGCCGCGTCAAACGCACCACAGCAAGCGCGAGGTCGCCTGCGAGTGCCCGTGTGTCCGAGATCATGGCGAGCACAATACGGGACAGATCGGGCCTTCGACCCGCCGCTGTGTCAGGTGAGCAATTCCGTGAGCGGGTCCACGGCGAAGTACAGCCCGAACAGTATCGCCACGATCCACAGCAGCGGATGAATGGTGCGCGCCTTGCCGCTCACCGCATGGAGGACGACCCAGGTGATGAAGCCGACGCCGATGCCGTTGGCGATCGAGTAGGTGAACGGCATCGCCATGATCGTCAGGAAGGCGGGGAGCGCGACGGCAAACTTCGTGAAGTCGATCTCCCGGACCTGACCGATCATGAGCGCACCGACGACGACGAGTGCGGGGGCCGCGGCCTCGATCGGCACAACCTCGTAGAGGGGGGTCAGGAACATCGCGAGCAGGAACATCAGGCCGGTGACGACATTGGCGAGGCCGGTACGGGCCCCTTCGGCAATGCCCGACGCGGACTCGACGAACACCGTGTTCGACGATGCGGAGGCTCCGCCACCGACGATGGCTCCGGCGCCTTCGACGACGAGGGCTTTGCCGATGCCCGGCAGATTACCGTCCTTGTCGGTGAGGTTGCCTTCCTTGCCCAGGCCCGTCATGGTGCCCATCGCGTCGAAGAAGTTGGCGAGCACGAGGGTGAACACGAGCAACGACGCGGCGATCACGCCGATACGGGTGAACGCGCCGAACAGATTCACGTCGCCGACCAAGGACAGGTCGGGGAGGCCGATGAAGGAATCGGGTGCTGCGGGAAGACCGAGGTTCCAGCCCTTCGGGTTGGTGCCCTGCGACGGTCCGACCTCCGCGATGGCCTCGACGATCATCGCGAGGATCGTGGTGGTGACGATGCCGATGAGCAGGCCGCCCCGCACCTTCCGCACCACGAGGACACCCATGAGCAGCACACCCACGATGAAAACGAAGGTCGGCCACGACGCGATGGAACCGTCGATACCCAGTCCGACGGGGACCGTGGTCCCTGCCGCGTCGGGGATGCGCCGCACGAACCCGGCGTCGACCATCCCGATGAAAGCAATGAAGGCGCCGATACCGGCGGCGATCGCCGCCTTGAGTTCCTTCGGGATCGCGTTGAACACGGCGGTGCGGAAACCGGTGAGGGCGAGCACCACGATGATGATGCCGTCGATGACGACCAGGCCCATCGCTTCGGGCCATGTCACCTGAGGGGCGATCGTGACAGCGAGCAGGCTGTTGATGCCCAGGCCTGCGGCGATCGCGAACGGATAGTTGGCGACGACACCGAAGATGATGCTCATCAGACCGGCAACGAGGGCGGTGACCGCGGCAACCTGGTTGACCGGCAGGATGTTGCCGAGGACGTCGACCTTCGCGGTCGCATCGTCGGCGGAGAAACTGCCGAGAATCAAGGGGTTGAGCACCACGATGTACGACATCGCGAAGAACGTGACGAGTCCACCACGTACCTCCCGCGAGACCGTCGAACCTCGTTCGGTGATCTTGAAGTACGTGTCCAGGAATGATGATTTCTTGGAATCGGTGCCTACGGCCATGTCCACTTTTTCCGCTCGTCGAGTACGGTGCGTCGCAACGGGTGAAGATTATTGCAGCGTTGAGGATCTAATCTGCAATTCGTGAGAGATTCAGAAATCATCGCCGGACGGATCCGCGCCATCGCCGACCCCCGGCCCGCACTCGTGATCGGAACGGGGCTCTGGGTGATCGCCACGGTCGCGGTCCTGATCGCCGGCGAGCGCTGGTCGGCTGCACTTCCCGTCTGTATCGCCGGAATCATCGTGGGGCTCTTGGGAACTGGCCTGTTCCTCGTTCAACGCTCGGCGTCGCGTCGCGGTCGGCGGGGTGCGCAGGTAGGTCTCGAGTGAGACCGCCGAGGTCTCGACGTCCCGGGCTAGCCGCGTAGCCGCTTGCCCTGCACCCACGTGAGCAACCACACCCACAGTAACGCCCAGCCGAAGCCGAGAATCCACCCGGCGAGGACATCGGTCAACCAGTGCACCGCGAGGTACACACGGCTCAGCCCCACCAGCACGGTGTAGGTACCGAGACCGGCGATCGCGACCGTTCTCCGGCCATCGCCACGGGGCCAGGCCCGCATCGCGACGACCGCAAGGGTCGTCGCAAGCACCGCGCTCATCATCGCGTGTCCCGATGGAAACGACCACGTGGCAAGGTCCAGCAGTCGTTCGGGTTCGTCCGGACGCGCCCGGACCGCCAGATTCTTGATCGCCGTCATCAAGGGCCATGCCGTGGCCACCGCTCCCCCGACGAGCAACGCGTCTGCCGGCCTCGAGATCCGTAAGAGCAGCAGCACCGCAGTCGTGGCTATCACCAGGTTCGCGATCCCGCCGCCGGCGTGAGTGACCAGAGTGAGCGCCGTAGTGAGCTCCGGACTGCGAATGCCGACAACCCAGTCGAGTGTCGCCTCGTCGATGTTCACGTGCTGTCGATGCTCACGAGCTACGGGACAACCCGGCGAGGGCCGCCGGCAGGCCGAGACGTGTGCAGTGGACGGTACCGGAGACGTCGACCCACCACGGCACCGCACGCTCGCCGGTGATCGCGCCGGTACAGCGCACCGTGAGCTGTTCGTGTACCACCAGTGGCGTCGTCGGTATCGGCAGGCCCGACGCCACCGAGGCGAGCACCGCATCCGGTTCACGCCGCCACGTCGTGGCCTCTCCCGGCGCCGTCGGTTCGCCGGACATCACGGCCGACGCTGCAGCGATGTCGAGAAACTCGGCGAGCGGGGCCGCGGCAGCGTGGTCGACCACGATCAGCCGATCGGCCGGAATCGCCGAAGCGAACCACGGCTGGTCGGCCACGAGAGCATCTGCGGCATCGACGACGGAGCCCGCGAGGCTACGGACCCCGGCGGGCAGGATCACGCCGTCGAGTTCGGCGGTGCCCGCGGCGTAGGACTGCGCGAGCGCGGTGTGCGCAGCCACGACAGCGGCGGGGTCCGGACGCCGCCCCGGATCGGCGAGCCGATCGAGGAGTATCTCGACGAGGTCGGGATCGTCGATCCCGGTTCCGGCCAGGCACGTACGGAATGCTCCCGCGTCGGGATGCGTGCACGGATCGAGCAGACCTTCGAAGACCGCGTCGTCCACGTACCGTAGATGGCCGAGCGGCTGATCGTCCAGGACCGCGTAATTGCGTAGCCACCACGCGGTGTAGCCGTCACGATCGGTGAGTGTCGCCGCGGTGCCGGGCTCGGCAGCCAGCAGCGAGAGCGCCCGCTCCCAGCGGGTCTCGTCGACGAGGTCGAGATCGCGCACCGCTACCAGCGTGTCGGGATCGGTATCGATCGTCTGCCACCAGAGGTCCTCGTCGGGCAGGTCGTGGTCGGGTCCGGTCGGCAGGTCGGCGCGCAACACGGTGAATCCCCACCCGACGCCGATCGCCCGCAGCGCGTCAGCGCCGTACTTCTCGACCTGATCCGCGTCGATCGTGCCGAACGGCGAATCCTCGACGAGAACCTCCGCGAGAGGTGCATCCGGAAGAAGCAGCTCATCAGCGGGGGCGAGTTCACCGTCCTCGCCGGGCAACAACAGCCTCCCGAGGTCGCGGGGCACGGCCCCGGCGGGGACCCTCGCGACGAGCGTCAACACGACGGCGGCGAGGTCCTCGGCCGCTCGGTCGTCGGGATCGTGGTACACATCGTCGATGGCTGCGGCGAGCGCCGGATCGCCGAGCAGATCCTCTGCTGTGGCGACGCCCGCGCCGAGCCGGGTCAGCAGCGGGTGCGCCGCATCGGGGTGTACGAGCCTCACCCACGGAAATGCGACGGAGCCGAGGTCGTGCAGGACGACGGTCCGAGGCCCGGTCACGGTCCGTCCATCGGACAGCGGCACCGGAAGGGCCGCGAGCTCCTCGGCTGCGACGGCGTCGACGACCAGGGGTGCCAGCGCCTCGTACAACCTGTTCCACCAGGCCGGCTCCCGCGACTGCCCGGCAAGTAGATCGGCGACTCGCGCAAGACCGATGCGGTGCACGTCGAGCGCAGCAAGCGCCGCCGCGTGTCGAGGTGAGCACAACGCCGGAGAGATCAGTCCCGGGACGACCTCGTCGAGTGCCTCGGCAAGAGCGTCGTCGAGTCCGGTCAGTGCGGTCGCGCGGTCGGGTGCGAGATCGTCGCCCCCGCGTGCGGCGGGCAACCACCTGGTGCGACGAAGCTCGTCGAACAGTGCCTCACGGATGCGTCCGTCGACCTCGCTGCGCGCGAAACCCGGTGTGGGCACCGCAGCGAGTCGCTGATCGCCGGGCAGTGCCGCGACGAAATCTGCGTAGCCCGAGACAAGCTGTTCCACCGGAGCGCCGGGCAGAACCCGCCGACGGTCGGGCTGCATCGGAACGTCGGCGACGACAAGGGCGGGTAACGACAGTTCCTCGTCCGACCGGGTGGGTGCGCGGAGCACGTCGTCGCCGACCGGCCGGACCACGCCGTCGACGACGGGCATGAGCCATCGGGCCGAAGCTCCACGATGCTCCCACCAGCAGTGATCGCCGATGCGTAGTTCCCGCAGACCGGACTCGAGAACACGTTCGGTGCGGACGAACTCGTCGTCGTCGACGACGATCGTCTGCAGTGCGGGCAGTTCGAGCAACAGATCCATCGCCTCGCGGCGGAAGTCGCCGAGCAGCGTTTCGACGTCGATTCCGGAACGGACGTCGAGCACCACTTCGGTGTCACTTCCCGCGGCCGGTGCGGTCGTGCTGGGCCACACCAGACGCAGGGTCGGCACGCTGCGGCCGGACACGGCCAATCCGTGTTCGGTCAGCAAGTCACGGGTCTGCGCGGCGGAGAACCTGACGGACCCGGTGTGAGACCGCACCTCGACCTCATCGGAAATTGCGAGTACCGCGGTGAATCCGACGCCGAATCGCCCCACACCGCCACTCTTGCTCGACGCTCGCAAGGCGGTCAGTGCCTGGACACCGGCTTCGTCGAGGGGCGCTCCGGTGTTCGCGATGTGCAGGCAGGTTCCGACCCGCCGAACTCGCAGGGTGCCCGGAATTCCGGCACGACTTGCAGCGTCGGCAGCGTTCTGGGCCAGCTCGGTCAGGACCCGGTCGCGGTATCCGCCGCGGACGAGATCCGCTTCGGTGGCGATGTCCTCTCGTAAGCGTGTCGGCGATGACCGCCACGCGGTCACGAGACCATCGCGCAGCGCCGCGGTGCCGAACGGATCCGCGGTGTCGGAGGCGTGCACGTCAGTCGATCTGTTCCGACTGCGCGTTCTCGGTGACGGCTGGGTCGGCGGTGGGCTCTGCAGCGGCACCGGGAAGTTCGACCACCTCCACCGCTCCGTCGTCGTACGCGTCGAACTTCGGCGACCCCGCGCCGGTGGGCAGAGTGGTATCGGAGTGAGCGCCGCAACCGAATTCGGCGTGCACCACATGACCGTCGGCGGCGAGTTCGTTTCCGCACACACCGAACGCTGCCCGCAGCGACCCCGCGAGCGGCAGGTAGAACCCACACAGCATGCACGTCGACGGTGCGGCCTTCGCCATCTCCGAGCGGGGGCCGTATTCACCGTCGAACCAGCGCTCTGCTGCGGCGAGCCGGCCTTCGAGACTCATCACCTGTTTGCGGCCGAGCCCGATTTCACCGGCGGTCTCGTCGACGTCGGGATCACCGGAAGCGGTGTAGCCGGGAACGAGCCGCTCGTCGTCCGGCGCAGGGGCCAGCAGGTCGCCGGGGCCCAGGTCGCCGGGGCGGATGCGTTCGTTCCACGGCACCCATGCGGGCGCAACCAGCGATTCGGGGCCCGGAAGCAATACGAGTTCACTGACGGTGACGTGATCGGATTCGGGCGCCGCGGCCACCACGACGGCCCACTGCCAGCCGTGGTACCCGGCCAGATCGGCTGCGAAGCGGTGGGTGGCTGCGCATTCGTCCTCGGAGGTGACGCCCAGATAGGCGCCGACCACGCCCTCTCCGACCTCGCTCAGGGCAGCCCGAGCGACCTCGACGGCCTCCGCGAGCACCGATCGGACGGCCGGATCCACCGAAGGAACCGTTCCGGGGGCAACGGCAGAAGATGCAACGCTCACGGGCACCATTGTGCCGGACCGATGCCCCGGCATGGTGCCCGGCCACGAGAAGACACATGAGACCGCTGAGAAGAAGCAGGAGAGAACACCGGGAAAATGAACCCCATGACGCGTCGACCGGCTACCTTCGTGCTCGCACTCGTCCTCCTGACCGCGGGATGCAGCGACACCGTCGTCGACGAAACCGGGCCACCCGTAGATCGACTACGCGTCGAGGTCGTTGCGGAGCATCCACACGATCCGGCGGCATTCACCCAGGGCCTCGAACTGGACGGCGGTGAATTGTTCGAGGGCACCGGGCGTGAGGGGACGTCATGGCTGTCGGCCCGCCCACTCGACTCACCCACCGAACGCATCCGGGTGCCACTTCCCGACGACATGTTCGGGGAAGGCATCACCGTCACCGACACGGCGGTGTGGCAGCTCACGTGGAAGGACGGTGTGGCGTTCGTCCGCGACCGCGACACTCTGACCGAGCAGCAACGCATCGACTACGACGGTGAGGGCTGGGGTCTGTGCGACCAACCCCTTCGACTCGTGATGAGTGACGGCTCCGCAGACCTGACGTTCCGAGACCGGGACACGTTTGCCGAACTGGGACGGGTGACGGTACATCGCGACGGCCGTGCGGTGTCGAACCTGAACGAACTCGAATGCACCGACGACGGCGCCGTCTACGCGAACGTGTGGAAGACCGAGGAGATCGTGCGGATCGATCCCGATTCCGGGCGGGTCGAGGCAACGATCGACGCGTCTGCCCTGCGCAACCGACTCGACGAAGCCGATCGAGACAATGTGGACGTCTTGAACGGGATCGCCCACATCCCCGGTACGGACCGATTCCTGGTGACAGGCAAGTTGTGGCCGACGCTGTTCGAAGTCCGGTTCGTCCCATGAGGGTGGCACGCGCAGCCCGCACGTCCGGGCATTGCGAGCGACGCGACAACCGGCCCGACTGCACAACAGGTGCGCGGTGGTGAAGAATCGAAGAGTGACCGAACGGGAAGAGCGACCTGCCGACAAGGCGGATGATCGTGCCCCGGGCTCTCGGCATCCGGGGTACAGCAACTATCCGCCTCCGCGCCGCACTTCTGCGCGCCGCACACCGTTGCCGCCATTGCATCCGATAGACGAGTCGTACCGCTCGGGCCCCGAAGACACCGACAAGCGCGCGGCGGGGCGAGGCACCGGACCGTCGAAGGACTCCTCGGACACGAAGGACGACCGCGCGGATGACACCAGTGGGCCCCGCGCACCGAGGATGCCCCGCAAACTCACCGTGACGCGCGTTGCTGCGTTCCGAAGCCGAGAGCTCACGAACAAAGGAATCGCCACGTTCCGTCGGGCCGCAACCGCCGACGGCGCCGACAAGTCGGGCCTGACGGCACTGATGTACGCGACCATGGCGAACTTCGCAGCCGACGCCGCGATGGCAGTGGCGTTGGCGAACACACTGTTCTTCTCGGCCGCGACCGGTGAGGACAAGACGAAGGTCGCGTTGTATCTGCTCATCACGATCGCACCATTCGCCGTCATCGCCCCGCTGATCGGTCCGCTCCTGGACCGGCTTCAGCACGGTCGTCGCGTGGCGCTGGCGACGTCGTTCGGGTTGCGGACCGTTCTCGCGATCGTCTTGATCTTCAATTTCGACAGCTGGGCATTGTATCCCGCCGCGCTGGCAATGATGGTGCTCAGCAAATCGTTCGCGGTGCTCAAATCCGCGGTCACGCCGCGCGTACTGCCACCCGAGATAGACCTGGTGCGTGTCAATTCCAGACTCACCGTGTTCGGCTTGGTCGGAGGCACCCTCGGCGCCGGAGCAATTGCCGGTGCAGCGGCGTGGGCATTCGATTCGGCGGGCGCACTGTGGCTGTGTGCCGCGATCACCGTTCTCGGCGCGTACCTGAGCATGCGGATACCGGCCTGGGTCGAAGTCACCGAGGGTGAGGTACCCGCGACATTGTCGTACCGCGGGTCCGAGGCCCGCACCGAGGTGCTCGATACCAAGACCGAGGTGCTCTCCCCCGGCGGCAAGAACAGGCAGCCGCTCGGCCGTACGGTCGTCACGGGGTTGTGGGGCAACGGCACCATCCGTGTGCTCACCGGCTTCCTCACCCTGTTCATCGCCTTCGTAGCGAAGAGCACCACCGAACAATCACCGCTCATGCAGGCTGCGATGCTCGGTCTCGTCGGCGCTGCTGCCGCGATCGGGAACTTCGCGGGGAATGCGACCGGCGCACGGATGGCGTTGGGCCGTCCGGCCCTGATCGTTGTGCGCTGCGTGGCCGCAGCAGTCGTCGTGGCGGCGATCGTCGCTGCAACGGACCACGTGCTCGCCGCTGCCCTGGCCGCGCTGGTCGCCGCCTGCGCCAGCGCCCTCGCGAAGGTCTCGCTCGACGCCTCGCTGCAACAGGACCTGCCCGAGGAGTCCATTGCGTCCGGATTCGGCCGGTCCGAGACCGTCCTGCAGCTGAGCTGGGTGCTGGGCGGCGCCATGGGAGTTCTGCTTCCCACCGAGTTGTGGATCGGATTCTCGGTCGTGACGGTGGTGCTGGTTCTCGGTTTCACGCAGACCCTGCTCACCTACCGTGGAAAGACGTTGCTGCCCGGCCTGGGCGGCAGGAGGCCCGAGCACGCCTCCACCGAATCTGCCGACGAGCGTCGAGTACGCACGGATGGGCAGCCGACACGAAATGGGAGCCGATGAATCTGCAAGCCCGGACGAAGAAGGCGATCGCGCTGATCGCGGTAGTCCTGGTGGTGGTCGCCGTGGGTATCGGCGCGGTGGTGTGGAGACTCGTCGACTCGGCCGAGCCGCGACTGCCCGAGATCACAGCCTTCGGAGACGGAAACTCGGTCACGGTCCCTCCGACACAGCACTGCAACATCAATCTCGAGGACTGCGTCGAGAATCCGATCACGCAGCTCCCCGTTCGCGCCGGATTCCCGCTTCAGCTGTCGCTGCCGTCGGAGATCTCCGGTGCGCCGTGGCGTCTGATCGCCGTGTACGGCGATCTCCAGACGGGCGAGACGTTCCTCGACGGCATCATGGTCGAGCCGGGACAGCAGCGCGCGATCACTGTGCCGAGCGACCCGACTCTGCAGTTGCTCGGCGTGGAAGTCCAGCTGCCCTCCGCTGTGGTCGACGAAGCCGGCGAGCCGATCGCTCACGCCGTGTGGGCTGTCCAGACGTTCTGACGCGGCCCGGCCGAGGTCACTCCTCGGTCCGGTGAAGACCGAATGCCGTATCCGATTCGTTCGGATACGGCATTCGGCGTTTCTGTCCTCGTGGTCCGTTCAGTGATCGAGCTCGCGGGCGATGGCTCGCATGACCTCGGAGATCCGCTGTCCAGCCTTGCGGTCCGGGTAGCGCCCACGCTGTAGGTCGGGCTGGACCGCGACTTCGAGAAGCTTGATCATGTCCTCGACCATGCCGTGCAGCTCGTCGGGCGAGCGTCGCTCACGCGCCGGTGCCTCGCGCCGTCCGGCCTGTTGCCGCAACGACGGCTTCTCGAGCAATTCGACCTTGAGCGCCTGGGGTCCGCGACGACCGACGGCCATTCCGAATTCGACGCGTTGGCCCGCTTTGAGGCTCTCGACACCCTCGGGGAGCGCCGACGCGCGAACATAGACGTCCTCGCCTTCATCCTGAGACAGGAAGCCGAAGCCCTTCTCGACGTCGTACCATTTCACCTTGCCGGTCGGCACCGCGCTCACCTGCTCCTGGACGGCCGTGCCCGAGGGCACGATATGGACATGCAAAACAACGCGCCCCAAACTCATCGAGCGGGACGCGCAGACGCGTTCAGTGTACCTCGGCGCACATTCCGCCCCCGACTGCCGGCGACTACCGTAGTCGTCGTGGGTAACTCTTCTTCCGATTCTGCTCGTGCACCCCGCCGGGGCCTGTTCAACGCAGCCATCGCGTGCTTCGTGGTGGGCATCGTGGCAGTGGTCGCAATCTTCCTGACACCGATCGTCACCGACGGCAAGCCGGGTCTCGTGCTTTTCCTGCTCACTCTCGCGTGGCCACTCGGCTTCGCGCTGGCAATCGCGTTCGCTCTGCAGTCAGGTCGGCGCTCGAAGGGCGGTAACGGTTCATGAGGGTCGTTCTCAATATCATCTGGCTGATCTTCGGCGGTTTGTGGCTGGCGCTCGGATACTTCCTCGCCGGCATCATCTGCTGCATCCTCATCATCACGATCCCGTTCGGTATCGCCTCGTTCCGCATCGGCGTCTATGCGCTGTGGCCGTTCGGGAAGACAACGGTCGACAAGCCGACTGCGGGGGCCGGTTCGCTGATCGGGAATGTGATCTGGGTCGTGATCGCCGGCATCTGGCTGGCCCTCGGACACATCACGACAGCGATCGCCATGGCCATCACGATCATCGGTATTCCACTCGCGATCGCGAACCTGAAGATGATCCCGATCTCTCTGATGCCGCTCGGGAAAGACATTGTTCCCGTCGATGCACGCCCAACATACCTGTGACCTTAATCACATAACGAGCTGATAACAGCGCGGGCTCGAAACGGGTTTCGGAGGCTACTCGCGCGACTACCAGCGAGTTCACTCCGGAATAGCCCCAGTACAAGCTCGAGACCGCTTCCGGTCGCGCGTTACCAATTGGTGACACTCGCCCACCGGACCGTTACCGTCGTCATCGGTCGGACCGCCTGGTCCAACCAACCCGGGCCCGCCGCGCCAAATTCCTGTCCCGCGGAAGTCCGGTTATCCCGACGAACGATCCACGAGGGACAGGAAACGGGGGACCCAACCGGTCTCCCTCGGAAGCACCCCGGCCCCCGCCGGGACGCTTCCCCGGAGGCCCGGCCCGCCGCACACGCGGCAGGCCTTGGGGTGAAGCCGGAGCGCTCGACGAGCGCAACGGCCGGACTACCTCTTCAGTCCGAACCCGACAGCTGACCTCGTAGGCGCGTGCGGAGAGGAAACGGAACCGACATGAGCGGACGCCATCGCAAGCCCACCAACACCGGCCGGACCGTCGCGAAGTTCGCGCTGACCGGCGCCGTCCTCGGCGTCACGGGTGTCGCCTTCAGCGGCACCGCCGCCGCAGCACCCGATTCCGATTGGGACCGCCTCGCACAGTGCGAGTCCGGCGGCAACTGGGCCATCGCCACCGGCAACGGCTACCACGGCGGCCTGCAGTTCTCGCCGAGCACCTGGAACGCCTACGGCGGCCAGGAATACGCACCCACCGCCAACCAGGCCAGCCGCGACCAGCAGATCGTCGTCGCCGAGCGTGTCCTCGCAGGCCAGGGCTGGGGCGCATGGCCGTCCTGCTCCTCGAGCCTCGGACTGTCCAGCGCTCCGACACAGCGTGAGGCCCCCAGCGCCCCCGCTCAGTCCACGCCCGCGCCGGTCACCGAGAACCGTGCGGTTCCGCAGCTCGCCGAGGTTCCGGCGCTGCCCGCCGAGGCACAGGGCATCATCGACGGCTTCGAGCAGGGTGTCGACGCACTGCAGGCCGCCGGTATTGCGCTCGACCCGGCCGTCCTCGACGCGGTCCGCGCCGTTCTGCCCCAGTAGGCAGCACTCAGCAGCATCAGCAAAGAACCCCCGCACCGGTCTCGGTGCGGGGGTTCTTCGTTGTCGGGGAGCCTGACAACCGAGGAGGCCTCGGTGTCGAGGAACTCAGCGGTTGATGACGGTGTGCGGGTGCGTGTAGGGAAGCTCGTCCGCCGGGACGGGGAACACGGCGTCCTCGCCGTACGGGGAGAGCGGACCCGAACGCGTCGACGACAGTTCGGTGACCGCATGGTCGCCATCTGCCAACTCCGGCCATCCGCGATCGACGTAGAGGTTCTTCGATTTGTCAGCCATGACGCTCATTTTGGCAGGTGAGTTCGTCTCAGGCCATCTCAGGTCTCTAATCTGGAGCGGATGACACCCGCCACGCCCACCCCCGACGCCGCATCGGACTCGCTCGCCCAGTGGCTGTCCGATCGCCGCGACACGGAACTCGTCGAGCTTCTGCGCTCGCGACCCGATCTGGTGGTGCCCCCACCCGCGTCCATGGGCGTGCTTGCGAACCGCGCACGTCAACGCGCTTCGGTGTTCCGCGCAGCGAACGACTTCACGACCGCCGAGTTCGGAATCATCGAGGCACTTGCCCGTCTCGGAGCTGCAGACGAGGCGGTGGCCAGAAAAACCCTCGTCGATGATCTGCGGGGACGGATCACCGCCAAGGCCGTCGATCGGATTCTCGACCGGCTGCGTTCCGTCCTGCTGGTGTGGGACACACCCGAGGGTCTGCGTCTGATTGCGGCCGCAGTGGAAGCGGTGCCGTGGCGGGTCGGGCGCACCCCCGAAACGGACGCGTTCACCCGCGAGGAACTCGACGTCGTCCTCGCCGAACTCGACCCTGCACAGCGCGGCATCCTCGACACCCTGGCACGCACGTCACCCATCGGGCGTACCCGCGACGCCGCGCCCGGCTCCGACGAGACCCGGCCCGTCCAGAGGCTGCTGGCGTCCGGGTTGCTCACCCGCATCGACGACGAGACGGTCGAACTTCCTCATAAGGTCGGGCAAGCACTACGGGGCGAAGCACCGTTCGATCCGGCATCGCTGCTCGCCCCGAGTGTCGAGGCGGGCACCAAGGCTGCCACCGACACGAACAGCACCGCCGCAGGCGCCGCCCTCGAGCTGCTGCGTCACTGCGAGGGCCTGGTCACCGCACTGGGCCGACAACCCGCTCCCGCGCTGCGTTCCGGTGGCCTCGGGGTTCGCGAACTCCACCGACTCGCCAAGGCACTGGACCTCACCGACGACCACACCGCATTGCTTGTCGAGGTGCTCGCGGCTGCGGGACTCGTCGCACGCGGCAATCCCGACCCTGCCCCACCGGGCGACATCGACGATTACTGGGCTCCCACCACCTCGGCGGACGGATGGCTCACCGCGAACACCGCGCATCGTTGGGCGGTACTCGCCGGCGCGTGGCTCGACGCACCACGACGGCCATGGCTGATCGGGCGCCGGGATCAGAACGACAAGCCGATCGCAGCCCTGTCCGAGGAGGTGAACTCCCCGACCGCGGCCTACGACCGCAGACTGCTCCTCGAAGTTCTCGCCGACCACGTCACGCCGACCACCGCCGAGGTGCAGGCCATTGCCGCATGGCGGCGGCCGCGGTCGGCAGGTCACTTCGGTAATGAGACGGTGTCCGAGACGATTCGTGAAGCCACCGCACTCGCACTGGTCGCGCACGGCAGCCTCGGCTCACCCGGCAAGGCCCTGCTCCACGGTGGTGACGCCGAGGCGGAGATGGCGAACGCACTCCCCGAGCCTGTCGACTACGTCCTCGTCCAGGCCGACCTCACCGTCGTCGCTCCGGGTCCGCTCGTCGCGGAACTGGCCGGGCGGGTCGCGCTTGTCGCCGACGTCGAATCGGCCGGAGCCGCCACCGTCTACCGGATCAGTGAGGGCAGTGTGCGCCGTGCGCTCGACGCGGGCATGGGTGCCGGTGATCTGCACGCCCTGTTCTCGGCCCATTCGCGCACACCCGTCCCCCAATCTCTGACCTACCTGATCGACGACGTAGCACGGCGCCACGGTCGCCTGCGTGCCGGCATCGCGTCGTCGTTCGTGCGCGCCGACGATCCGGCACTTCTCGCAGAGGTGCTCGCGGCGCCGGTCGCGGCGACGTTGGCGTTGCGCGCGGTCGCCCCGACGGTCGCGATCTCGCAGGCACCCCTCGCCGAGGTACTCACCTCGCTGCGAGCGGCCGGTTTCGCACCGGCGGGAGAGGATGCGTCGGGTGCGGTGCTGGATCTGCGTCCGCGCGGCGCACGGCTGGTCGTGCCGCGGTCGCGTCCCAGATACGCCGGCCCTCTGCCGCCCAACGACGAACAGCTCGAGACACTCGTACGCACCCTGCGTGCGGGCGATCGTGCCGCCTCCGCGCCGGCAGGCAAACCGGTGCGCGGAGACGGAAGCCGGACGGGAGGTGCGGCCACGATGGCGTTGCTGCAGCTGGCTGTGCACGCGAAACGCAGTGTGACCCTCGGGTACGTCGATGCTCAGGGCACCGCGACCCGTCGCATCGTCGATCCGGTCAGCGTCGCGGGCGGGCAGCTCGAAGCGTTCGACCCCGCGACCGGCTCGGTGCGCAGCTTCGTGCTCCATCGCGTCTCGTCGGTAGCGCTGGTCGACTGAACCTCCCGTTTCCCCCAGCAGTCCGGCCGCATCGGGCAACGGTCACACCGACTGCGAGAGATCGCCGACCTGGATATGCACGCGCGGAAATCGAATCGATTTTTCGCAAACTGGCTTTTTCCAGGATTTGACGTATGGTGTGGCTCGTTGAGTAATTGCCACTCGAAATGAGGAGCGACAATGGCCGACAAGGGAAAAACACTCAAGAAACCCGCGCAGTCCATGAAGGAGCGCCGGGCAGAAAAGCGTGAGAAGGCTGCAGCGGCCGGGGAATTCATTCGTAAGCGGAAGCGGAATTGAGAACCGCACGCCATGAACACCGAAACCGCAGTGCTGGAGGCACTGTACGAAAAGATCCGTGACCTGCCGTCACGATCCGCGGGAACCGACGCGCACAGCAACGGTCATCGGGCAGCGTTGGCCCGTGCACGAGTATTCGTACTCGACGAACGAGCCGGAGTGATCAGAACACCGGTATGAGATAAGAAGACGGTATCGAAATGAAACGGACACTCCACGCCCTGGACAGAATTCAGGAAAGGCTCGAAGGAGAATTGGATTCCGTGATGATTTCCTCCGAAAAGGACGCCGGATATCGTTCCGGAATTTCGGAGGCTCTCGTGTGCGTGATGGAGGTGCGCCGATCGCTGACGAACTGATCATGTTCCTCTGGTGATGTCCGGACGCATGGGCGGCGCGCAGGTGGCGCGCCGCCCTCCGCATCTGGACAATGGAAGAGTTCTACATTCTCTCACCAGGAGGCTTCGTGGCCGACGGACCGCTCATCGTCCAGTCCGACAAGACCGTGCTGCTCGAGGTCGACCACGAGCAGGCGAACGCGGCCCGGCAGGCCATCGCTCCCTTCGCTGAACTCGAGCGCGCACCCGAGCACGTCCATACCTACCGGGTCACTCCGCTGGCCCTGTGGAACGCACGCGCGGCCGGCCACGATGCCGAGCAGGTCGTCGACGCGCTGGTCACCTATTCTCGCTTCGCCGTGCCTCAGCCGCTGCTCGTCGACATCGTCGACACGATGGGCCGATACGGCCGCCTTCAGCTGGTGAAGAATCCCGCCCACGGACTGACACTCGTCAGCTTCGACAATGCGGTGCTCGCCGAGGTCATGCGCAACAAGAAGATCGCTCCTATGCTCGGCGCACGCATCGACGACGACACCGTGATCGTCCACCCGAGCGAACGCGGCCGCCTCAAGCAGATGTTGCTCAAGGTCGGCTGGCCTGCCGAAGATCTCGCTGGGTACGTCGACGGTGAAGCGCACAGCATCGACCTCGACTTCGAGACGCATCCGTGGCATCTGCGCGACTACCAGGAGATGGCCGCGAGCTCGTTCTGGGACGGCGGTTCGGGAGTCGTGGTACTGCCCTGCGGGGCAGGCAAGACGATGGTGGGCGCGGCCGCCATGGCGAAGGCCGGTGCCACCACATTGATCCTGGTGACGAATACCGTCGCCGGACGGCAGTGGAAGCGCGAGCTGATCGCCCGCACCTCGCTCACCGAGGAAGAGATCGGCGAGTACTCGGGCGAGAAGAAGGAGATCCGCCCGGTCACCATCGCCACCTACCAGGTGATCACCCGCAAGACGAAGGGCGAGTACCGCAACCTCGAGTTGTTCGACTCCCGCGACTGGGGGCTCATGATCTACGACGAGGTGCACCTTCTTCCGGCACCGGTGTTCCGGATGACCGCCGACCTGCAGTCCCGACGTCGTCTCGGTCTCACGGCCACGCTGGTGCGAGAGGACGGACGCGAAGGCGACGTGTTCTCACTGATCGGGCCCAAGCGGTACGACGCGCCGTGGAAGGACATCGAGGCACAAGGGTGGATCGCCCCTGCCGACTGCGTGGAGGTGCGCGTGACGCTCACCGACGCAGAGCGGATGGCGTACGCGGTGGCCGAGCCGGAGGAACGTTACAAGCTGTGCTCGACGGCTCGCACCAAGAACGCAGTGGTCAAGTCGATCCTCGCTCGTCACCCCAACTCCCCCGCGCTCGTCATCGGCGCCTATATCGATCAGCTCGACGAACTCGGCGAAGCCCTCGATGCCCCGGTGATCAAGGGTTCGACGCGCAGCAAGGAACGTGAGGCACTGTTCGATCGCTTCCGCAACGGCGAACTCGACGTCCTCGTCGTCTCGAAGGTCGCGAACTTCTCGATCGACCTGCCGGAGGCGTCGGTCGCGGTGCAGGTGTCGGGCACGTTCGGGTCGCGGCAGGAAGAGGCCCAGCGTCTCGGACGGTTGCTGCGCCCGAAGCAGGACGGGGGGCAGGCGCACTTCTACTCGGTGGTCTCCCGCGACACTCTCGACGCCGAGTACGCCGCACACCGCCAGCGTTTTCTTGCCGAGCAGGGCTACGCATACCGGATCACCGATGCCGACGACCTACTGGGGCCGCAGATCGGCTGAGTAAGCGGACCACGCGGCGAATCCTTTCAGGCTTTGTCGGTGCGGACGAGCCGGTACTCCTGTTCGGGGCGGCCCGTGCTGCCGTATCTCAGCTGCATCCGCAGGTTCCCTTTCGCGACGAGTGCCGCGAGGTACCGCTGAGCCGTCGCGCGCGACACCCCCGTCGCCATCGCGACCTCCCCGGCCGACATCGGGTATTCGGACTCCCGAAGTGATTTCATCACAAGCTCTTTGGTGACCGAACGCGCCGGAAGTGCGGCGGTGTCCGATGACGGCAGCACGGGACGCAGCGCCGCGAGGGCCGTGTCGATCTCGGTCTGGGTCAGTTCCGCCGACGACGTGATGCGACGGTACTGCGCATACGCGGCGAGCCTGCGCGCCAATTCGGTGTTGGAGAACGGTTTGACAAGGTAGACCAGCGCCCCGGCAGCCAGTGCCCGCCGCACGGTGGGCCCTTCTCCGGCTGCGCCAAGGACGAAACTGTCGCAATCCAGTTCACGGATCAGATCGATCCCCGAACCGTCGGGTAGATACACGTCGACGAGTGCCAGGTCGACCGGATTCTCTCGCACTGCGTTCCGCCGCAGAGACACTGCCCACCGCATTCGCGACCGTGAATCCGGGGACACCCGACACCACCTGCGCGTGCAGTTCGGCGACGCGGAAATCGTCGTCGACGACGAGCACCGTCAGATCTGATCTGCCCACCCTGTGTCTCCTTCGTCGAGAACTCCGGCGAGCACCGCGAGGAACACCGCGCCGCCGGTCGGGTTGTCCGGTGTTCGACGTCCGCCACGCTCGACCAGGTGCACGTCTCCGCCGTGCTCGCGTGCGATCTGCCGTGCCAATGCGAGACCCATTCCCCGTCCGCCCGGAACCCCACTGGCGGTGTGGGTGGTGGCGCCCTCCTCGAACACGTCGGAAAGCCCAGCGGCAACACCATTTCCGGTGTCGGCGACCGTAATGTGCAGATCCGCTGCATCCTCGACGAGCTCCACCTCCACCTCCGCAGGCCGTCGCCGGCTTTCCCTGGCTGCCTCGATCGCATTGTCCAACAGGTTCCCGAGCACAGTGGTGACATCGACGGGTACGCGCAGCACGCCGTGCACCCATGTGTTCTCCCCCAGCACGAGGCGAACACCGTTCTCCCGGGCGTGAGCCGCCTTCGCGGTGAGGAAGGCGTGCAGGTAGGGGTCGGCGAGAGCATCGACGCCCTCGAGGTGCTGTCCCAGTGGCCCCGACCCGATGATCTGCTCGATGAAGTCGGCGGCCTGCTCTGTACGACCCCGCTGGAGAAGTCCGTTCAGCAGGTGGAGTAGGTTGGCGAACTCGTGCCGTTGCGCGCGGAGCGCTGTCGTGAGCGACTGTACGGCTCCGAGTTCACGCGTGAGGTTCTCCACGTCGGTGCGGTCGCGCACCGACATCACAGTGCCGAGATCCTTTCGATCCCGTATCACCCGCCGCGCGACCGCTACGACGACACGGTCCCCGGCGGTCGCAGCGACCGGTGCGCTCTGCGAATCGTGCAGAATGTCCAACAGGCGCGGACTCATCCCGATCTCCTCGACCGGATCACCTGCACCACCGTGCAGATTCAGCAATCGCCGCGCTTCGGAATTGACCACGGTGACGGTTCCACCCGCATCAGTCGCGACCACGCCATCGGAAATCCCGTGAAGGACGACCTCCTGCTCCCGGACGAGTTCCGCGAGCTGATCGGTTTCGAGTCCGAGTGTGAGCGTCTTCCACCGATTCGCGAGCAGAATCGAGCCGACGGTCCCGAATGCCAAGGCACCGAGCGCGACGAGCGCGGCATAACCGAGATCGCTGCGCAGAGCCGCACAAGCGGATCGAACAAACCGACGTCGATCATGATCCCGAAGAAGATGATCGCGAAGAACAACAAGGCCGCAGTCGGAGCAAGGGATTCGATTCCTCCGACGATCATGTCGCCGATACCGGTACCAGCTCCTGCGATCAGGCCGAACGCGACGGGAACGAGGATCAGTCCCACGACGGGAGTCGCTCGCTTGGACAGGACCAGATACTTAACGCCTCTCCCGCCTGAAGGCAGGAGATTCCCGACTCAGACCGCACCCGAACCACCACCCGAAGGAGGCAGATCCCCGTGACCTACGTCGTCGACACCGGTGTGGCCACGCTCCGCCACAGCCAGAACCACTCTGGCAGCGTTCCGATCCCGACACGCGGTATGCCCGCACGCCCAGCATCGGAAAACTCGTTCAGCGAGTTCGAGGGGTTGCTTGGCTCTCGCGAAACACCCCGAACACGTCATCGTCGTATACGCGGGCCGCACCAACACCACCTTCCGGCCGGCCCGCCTGCCACATTCGACAAGTTCCCGCTTCATCTCGCGATCGCCGCATCCGCGGCCTTACGCGCCATCGTCGACTTCGCCAGGAACTTCGGCTTGAAATCCTCCACCGCCAACAACTGATGCCGATCGACAACCCGCTTGGCCCAGCCTCGTCCGTCGTGCCGGTTCTGCCGGGCCGCCTTCTTGTGCACCTTCGCGGCCTGTTTGCGGGCCTGCTGGTAGCCCTTCGACGGCGCCTGCCCCTTCCCGCGACGGCGTCGGGCCATCCGTTTCTGGGATTTCGCCAACTCCGCCGCACAGCGTTTCCGATGCTGCGCATGCGGCAGATCGAACTCCTCGGCGGTGGCCGTCGCGGTCTTGCTCACACCCCAGTCGATCCCCACACCACTGCCGTCGTCGAGCGCCGGTATCGGCTCTCTCGCGCGGGTCACCACGAACGACGCGTACCAGTGCCCCAACGAATCACGCGTGATGCGCACACTCGACGGCTCCGACGGCAACTCCCGCGACCACACCACCGGAACACTCACACCCTTGGGCAGCACCAACTGCCCGTCACGAATCCGGAAACCTCGTTGGGTGTATTCGAGCGACGGCAACGTGTTCTTCCGCGCCTTGAAGCGGGGACGACCACGGCCTTGACGGTGAACGATGCATCCAACGCCTGCGCGTAGGTGCGGAGCATCTGCTGCTGCGCTACCTGCGAACCGTCGCGCAGCCACGACGAGCGAGCTCGGGTCTCGGTCAACATGGTGCTGAGTTTCGTGAAGTTCGGTCTGCCGCCGGTTTTCTGCTGGTGGACGGCTTCGTTCCACAGAAATCGGCAACGGTGCCATTCCTGGATCAGGGCGCGTTCGGCGAGGGTGCCCGGCCTCAGCCGGTAGTTGTAGCGCACCACCTCGGTCTCCATGCCCGGTACCGTAACCGGACCCACCGACAAGGTTTCTCGACCCGATTCGGTTGCTCCGCGCAGCCCACCCTGTGGAAGGAGGACGGCGCTTCCGCTCCCCGTGAACGAGGGAGTATCCGCGCCGAACATCAGATGAAGGCGGCAATCATGAGGAAGCCGAGGCCTACCAGCATCGTCAGCACCCACTTTCTTGCGATCCGGATGCGGTGGGCCCACGCCGTCCACGAGCGACTGCACGATCGGGGCGGGGTGCGGCTCTCGGGAACCCGAGCAACCATCCGGTGGTGACATCAACTGGAGCAAGTGTGGGTTGCATCACGTGGGCCCGTCACGTTTGAGTGCGATAGTCCCGTTGTGCGCATTGTGCTCGAGCCGGGGCCGACGCGCGTCCCATAAGCTGGGTGGGTGCGCCGATTCGAGTTCTCCGTCGACCTGCCCCATGCCAAGAGTGTGAACCAGACGCTCGCCGAGGTCCGCAGCCTGCGGCGTTCCGGCATCATCGTCGCGCTGTTGTGCGCCGCGGGAGCTGCGTGGCTCCTCTATCTCGGTGAGTCCTGGTCGTACGTGGTGGGCGCAGTACTGGTGGTCGCGGCGCTCACGTCGCTGTGGGTGGCGTTGTGGGCCCCCCGCAAGATCGGCACCATCGAGCAGCTCTATCACGACAACCCGCTGGTCCCGGCCGTTGTCGCGGCGACACGTGCGCGTGGAATGACGTTGCTGGCCCTGATCGACATTGCGAAGCCGGAGGCAGGCACCCGCCACTACGCGCTGGTGACCCGCGACGTGCAGGCAATTCCCGGGCACCGTGTCCGTGTGGGCGAGCAGGTGCCCTCGGTCGCCGTGCTGTCCGACCGCTCGACGAACAACAAATCACAGGTGTGGCAGATGGCCAGCCCGATGCCTATCGCATGGGGCACCCGCGACACCAAGGTTCTCGCGGAAGCGGCGGGCGCGATCGACAACGCCGAATGGCGCTTGCTCGCGAACAAACTGAAACTCGCCGACGAGGTCAACGCCACCGACGAGCGGCGCATGGAGCTTCAGAGCAAGGACCTCCCGCCGGAGCTGCGCTGACAGAAGTTCGGAGCCGATATGGAAACCCGAGTTCTCGCTGATGGCGGCGTGACGCTGTCGGCGCCCGTCCCGGAAGACATCGACGTCATTGCCGAGGCCTGCCAGGATTCGGCGATCGCCGCGTGGACGAACGTGCCGAGCCCGTACACGCGAGCCGATTCGGTGCGTTTCGTCGGCGACATCGTGCCTGCGAAATGGGCGGACGGCTTCCCCGACTGGGCGATTCGCACGAGCCTGCACGGTCGGTTGTGCGGCATGGTCGGGTTTCTGGGGCGTGGTTCGGGGGCTCCGGAAATCGGTTACTGGATCGCCCCCGGTATACGGCGACACGGTTTGGCCACCGCTGCCGTACAGCTCGCGTGCAACTTCGCTTTCGCCACCGACGGAATGGGCGTCTCGCGGATCGAATGGCGCGCATTCGTCGGTAACCGGCCGTCGGCAGCGGTCGCGCGGCGGGTGGGATTCCAATATGAAGGAGTCGCCCGGCACGGCACGGTGCAGCGCGGTGTTCCACGCGACGTATGGGTCGCCGGGCTGTTGCCCGACGACCCTCGCACGCCCACCGGCACCTGGCCGATCTGAACCGGATACCGCGAAGGCGCCATCACGCTAGTTGCGGAAGCACTTCCTTCTCGAGGAGTTCGAGGCCGGACGTGTCGTATGCGGCCTCTGGGACGTAGAAGATCGCGTACTCGAGACCCTTCTTCTTCAGCGCTGTGAGGTTCTCGACGATCTGCTCGGGAGTGCCCACCGCGGGCATCCCCCGGAATGCGTTGAGCGCCCCATCAGCCTTGTCCGCACCGACGATCGGCTCGAGTCGGCTCCGAAGTTGTTCGAGCCGGTCCTGGACCTCACTCTCCGTCCGTCCGATCGCGACGTTGTAGTTCGCCGAACGCACGATTGCGTCGAAGTCGGTGCCCACGTCCGCACAGTGCTCACGCAGGACGTCCGACTTGTGCGCGAATCCTTCGGGTGTGCCGTCGAAGTTGGTGTATTGCGCGTACTTCGCGGCGATCTTCAACGTGACCTTCTCGCCTCCGCCTGCGATCCACAGCGGAATACCACCTTCCTGCAACGGAAGTGGGCGACAGATCGCTCCATCGACCTGGTAGTACTTCCCGTCGAGAGTCGCAATGCCGTCGGTCCACGCCTGCTTGAAGATCTGCACGCCTTCGTCGAGGCGACCGAGCCGCTCCCCCGCCGACGGGAACCCGTAGCCGTAGGCGCGCCACTCGTGCTCGTACCACCCGCCGCCGATCCCCATCTCGACGCGACCGCCGGAGATGAGGTCGGCGGTGGCCGCGACTTTGGCCAGGTACGCCGGGTTCCGGTAGGCCATTGCCGTGCACATCTGCCCGATACGCACACGTTCGGTCACCGCCGCGAATGCCGACACCAGCGACCAGGCCTCATGGGTCGCCTCCTCCGACGGCACAGGCACCGTGTGGAAGTGGTCGTACACCCAGATCGATTCCCACGGACCGTTGTCGGCTCGTTGCGCGAGGTCGCGCATGACCCGCCATTGGTCGGCGGGCGCGACACCCACGAGGTCCAGCCGCCAACCCTGGGGAACGAAGTATCCGAAGCGCATGAAAGTCCTCTCCGCCGATGATCGGTGCGGCGCAGCCCGGTCAGGCAGTCGCTGCGTGCCGACGATCAGCGTACCGACTTTCCGGGCGGTCGAGCCCGTAGTGCCCGCGCAGTGTCGTCTCGGTGTAGTCGGTGCGGAACAGGCCTCGCCTCTGCAAGATCGGCACGACCAACGCCGTGAAGTCCGCGAGCCCGCCGGGCAGGTATGGGGGCATCACGTTGAACCCGTCTGCCGCATCGCTGACGAACCAGAGCTCGATCTCGTCGGCGATCTGCTCGGGTGTTCCCGCGAAGGTGCGGTGCCCACGGCCACCACCGAGCTTGGCGATCAGCTCTCGCACGGTGAGGTCTTCGTTCTCGGCGAGGTCCTTGACCAGCTGGTAGCGACTCTTGTTGCCTTGGATCTCGTCGATGGGTGGAAGCGGTGGAAGCGGAGCATCCAGCGAGTGCTCGGTGAGGTCGACGCCGACCATCCGTGAGAGCTGCCGCAGTGAGTAGGCAGGCGAGATGAGGTCGGTGAACTCCTGCTCTAGTGCTTTCGCCTCGCCTTCCGTCGTTCCGATGAACGGGACGATACCGGGAAGGATCTTCAAGGACTGCGGGTCGCGACCGGCCTTGATCACGCGGGCCTTCAGATCGCGGTAGAACTCCTGCCCTTCGGCGAGAGTGCGCTGCGCGGTGAACACGGCTTCCGCGTATTCGGCGGCGAAGTTCTTGCCGCTCTCGGACGACCCGGCCTGCACCAGGACGGGACGGCCCTGCGCCGAGCGCGGTGAGTTGAGCGGACCTCGGACCCGGAACCGTTCACCCTCGTGTTCGATCGCATGAACCTTGTCGGCGTTTGCGAAACGTCCTGTCCGGGAGTCCAGTTCGATCGCATCGTCCTCCCAGCTGTCCCACAGTGAGACCGCGACGTCGACGAATTCCGAGGCCCGGTCGTAGCGTCCGGCATGATCCGGAGTCTCGTCGTAGCCGAAATTGCGGGCCTCGTCCTCACCACCCGAGGTGACGATGTTCCAGCCGGCTCGACCACCGCTGATGTGGTCGAGCGACGCAAATTTCCGAGCGAGGTTGTAGGGCTCGTTGTAACCCGTGGAAGCGGTGGCGATGAGCCCGACATGCTCGGTCACCACAGCCATTGCGCTGAGCAGTGTGAGTGGTTCGAAAATCGCCTGCGTATTGTTCTCGATACGAGGGCCGACCGCGAGACCGTCGGCGAAGAACACCGAGTCGAGTTTGCCGCGCTCGGCGATCTGGGCGAGTTCCTGGAAGTGATTCACATCGAGGACTCGATGGGCTTCGGTGCGCGGGTGACGCCACGCTGCTTCATGATGACCTACGCCCATCAGGAAGGCATTGAGGTTGAGCTGCTTCGGAGACCTGGTCATGACTACCTAACCGATTGCGAGGGAGGACGGGCGAGAGGAAACGGACCTACTGCGTGACGCGCCAGCGCGAGAGCCGGCGTTCGATGGCGATCAGGATGCCGTTGAAAACGAGTCCGACGATCGAGATCGCAATGATGCCCGCATACATGTTCGGAATCTGGAAATTGAGCTGAGAGGCGGTGATCAGGTATCCCAGACCTGCCTTGGCGCCGACCATTTCGGCAGCGATGAGGACCAGGATCGACGAGGCCGCCGCCATGCGGATACCGGTGAAAACAGTCGGTACCGCGGCCGGAAGGATCACCTTCTGGAACAATCGATGCGGTGGAAAACCCAGCGAACGCGCACTTTTCACCAGGAGAGGATCCACGGTGCGGACACCGGAGATCGTGTTCAGCAGGATCGGGAAAGTGCTCGCATAGATCACCAGCGCGACCTTGGAGGTCTCACCGATGCCCAGGATCAGGATGAACACGGGCAGCAGTGCGAGCGCCGCCGTGTTACGGAAGATCTCCAGAATGGGATTGAGGGTCTCGGCGACGGGTTTGTACCAGCCGATCGCGACGCCGAGCGGAATCGCGAACACGAGTGCGATCGCGAATCCGGTGAGCGCCCGAGACAGACTCGCCCCCAGATGCTCTGCGAGTTGGCCGCTGGCGACCAGCTCACCGAAGGCTTCCAGCACCGTGGTGAGCGGAGGAAGGAACACGTCGTCGACCAGACCCGCGCGCGGTGCGATCTCCCACAGCGCGAAGAACGCAACGATAGCGACGGCCGGCTTGAAGATTCTCCAGGCCACTGCACGGACGTGATCCACCACGCTCGGAGAGGAGGTGGCCTTCGGCGTGTCCGACTTCCGTTCGGCGACGGGCGCAGCCGATTCGGCCGGCCTGGTCAGTGTGGCACTAGTGCTGGACATGCTTCACCTTCTCCGTTGTGATGGTCGGCACGACTGCCGCGGTTTCGATGCCCAGACCGCGCTCCACCTCCGAGTGCAGTTCACTCCAGATGTCATGGCGGTGGCGGCGGAAGGCGTCGCCGGACCTGACATCGTCCACGCTACGGTCGATTTCGATGTCGACGACCGTTTTGATCCGCCCCGGTCGCGATGTCAGAACCGCGACGCGTTGCCCGAGGTAGACGGCCTCGTCGATGCCGTGAGTGATGAACAGGATGGTCTTGCCGGTTTCCCGCCAGATCCTCAGGAGTTCGTCCTGCAGAGACTCCCGGGTCTGCGCGTCGAGCGCTGCGAAAGGTTCGTCCATGAGCAGCACTTCGGGGTCGAATGCGAGACTGCGCGCTATGGCCACTCGCTGCTTCATACCGCCCGAGAGTTCGTGCGGGTACCGGTCTCCGAATCCGTGCAGGCCGACGAGTTCGAGATAGCGATCGGCGAGGTCGCGTCGCTCCTTCTTCTGCAGCCCCTTCGCTTCGAGTCCGAATTCGATGTTCGAACGGGCAGTTCGCCATGGAAGGAGCGCGTACTGCTGGAAGACGATGCCACGGTCGAGTCCGGGCCCGGAGATCTCGCGGCCGTCCAGAAGAATGCGACCGGATGTCGGTTCGCTGAGCCCACCGAGAAGATCGAGCAACGTCGACTTGCCGCAACCGCTGGGTCCGACGAGGACGAGGAACTCGCCCTCTGCGAGATCGATACTGATGTCGTCGATCGCTGTGAACCGTTCGCTGCTACCGCGGACGGCGAATTGCTTGGTCACGTGCTCCAGTCGGAGCTTCGGATCGGTCTGCCGAATCGTCACTGCACTGCCTCCTCGACCGGCTCGCCGTTCGGACCGCTGTCGGGGTCGTAGGTTCCGTTGAAGTAGGGATTGAACTCGTTGGTGTAGACATCGGATGCCTCGAGCGCGCCTTCGTCGAGCTCGCCGTTGCGGGTGAGCCAGTCCAGCCAGATCTGTATTTCGCGATCGGTGATCACGCCGCCCGGCCCCGCGATTCCGGTGCTCTTCCAATACCCCACGAGATCGGTGTTCTCGTTGCGGCCGCGAGTGTCGATGATCTCCTCGAACTTCGCGATCACCTCCTCGCGTGGAGTGATCTGCGCCCAGCGGATCGCACGAGCGGTCCCCTGCACGAAGTCCTCCACGGCGTCGCGATTGTTCGCGATGAAGTCGTCACGGAACGCCAGCGTTCCGTATGTGAATGCACCGAAAAGGGTTTCGTCGGTGAACAGGGGCCGAAGCCCACCGCGCTCCACAGCGGTCTCGCGGAACACACTCCCGAGCGTCCCGACGTCGATCTGGCCTTCACGCAGCGCCTGCTCGGTGTTGACGGGAGGCACCACGATGAGCTCGACCTGCGCGATCTCGTCGTTCGTCAATCCTTGCTGCGCCAGCCATTCCCGCACGAGGAACTCGTGGTGGGCCCCGAGAGTGTTCATGCCGACCTTCTTGCCGATCAGGTCGCGCGCCTCCCGGATCGGGCTGTCATCGAGCACGTAGTAACCTTGAAAGCTCTGCGTGTCGGCCCCGTAATAGCCGAGGACGGAAGTGAGCGGTGAACCGCCGGCCTGTGCCTTGATGACGGCACCGTTGAAAGCGCCGCCGAATTCGATCTGGTTCGTCGCAGTATTCTGCAGCGACTGCGGCCCGTTGCCGTTGTCGCCGATCCATTCGAGTTCGACGTCGTCGAAGTAGCCGAGTGCTTCGGCGAGCTCAGGATAGATGACCTGAGCGGGTGCACCTTCGTACCGCAGGACGGTCCTGCCGTCGGCGGTCACCGAGGCGTCGGAGCCCGTCGAGCAGGCTGTGGTGACAGTGGTCAGAGTGAGAAATGCTGCGCCTGCTGCGACGGCGGTCGTGAGGCGCCGCAGCGCGGAATGAGACATCGCGTAGAAGTGTCCTTGCGTCGGCCCGCTTGCGGGCACCGGTACGGGAACGAGGTTGCGGTATGAGCGACGGTGCTTCAGCGACACGGACAGCTACGCACGACGATTCCTTTTCTGTTCGACAACGACCGTGCAAGCATCGCGACCCGGCGCCGCACCGGCAAGGGTTCGGCTCACGGTGATTCCAACGCGGCGCGGTAGGACTACCGCTGCCGTGAACTATTCGAGGCGATAGCGGCGTCCGAGTTCGTCGAGGCGCGCACGAAGTGCATCGAGAACTGGGCGATGGCCTTTGTGGAGTTTGATCTCGGCCTCGGGCAGCGGCCACCACCGCGCATCGTCGACCTCTGGAAACTGCTGCATCTTTCCCGACCGCGGCGGCCACTCGAGATCGAACACATTGCTGGACACGAACTCCAGTTCGGTTGCGATCTCCCCGGTATAGACACTCACTATCTTCCCCGAGGGCTGCTTGTACCGTCCGAGCAGAGTCAACGGAACGTCGGGGGCGGCGAATCCGCACTCTTCCTCGAATTCACGCAGAGCGACCTCGCGTGGATCCTCCTCGTCTCCGTATTCGCCTTTCGGAACCGACCACGCTGCCTCGTCCTTACCGGTCCAGTACGGCCCGCCGGGGTGCACAAGCCACACCTCGAGGAGACCGGTGTCGTCGATGCGATACAGCAGCAATCCCGCGCTGGTGACAGTCATGCGCCGGTGATCGGTTGCCTGAGAATGGTTTTCAGCCTCCCAGGCGCGGTACGGCGGGGGTCACTCAGGTAGATCTCGTGATGTCTGCCGTTGTAGGTGAGCCCCCTCTCAGGAAGCACGCGATGATGCAAGCTCTCCAGGGTCGGCCCTTCGTCGTCGTACGCGCCGATGTGCAGGATCTGCACACATCGTCCCTCGGTCCACGTCATCGAATGCAGCAGCGGCAACGCGGCCGGCGCCTTCTTCTTCGCTACAACGACCTTCGCCGAGTCGACCATCTCGTCAGTGACCCACGGCGGCTGGTTGATCAGCATCGTCCATTTCCATGCCTGCTTGTCACGGCTGACGAATGTCGACATGTCGTCGGCCCACCACAGCCCCTCCAACGGCCCCACAACGGCATCGCGCCCGAGCTCCTTCTTCGAGGCGAACTTGATCGTGTACGACACGCTGTACAAGGCCTCGACCGCCTCCGCGTATGTCCGGCTGCTGTTCGGGTCGCCACTCCCCTCGACCGCAAGATACCGGAACTCGGGTACGTCCACTTCCGTAAAGTCCCCGGCCGACGGTGAATACAGCTTCTTGTGTGCACGTTTCACGTCGTACTTGTCCATACGTTTCCTCGTCGGGTCGGTCACTCGTCCCGCATCGTTCTCGCGTCGTAGCATCGAGAATATGCGCGCAGTTGCGATGGCGGAATCGTTCGAGGAACACCGCAGTCACCTGTTGTCGGTCGCATACCGGCTCACCGGCAGCGTGGCGGACGCCGAGGACGCCGTACAGGATGCGTGGTTGCGGCTCGACAACACAGATCCCGACAGCATCGGCGATCTACGAGCGTGGTTGACGACCGTCGTGGGTCGTCTCTGCCTCGACAGGCTGAAATCGGCGGCAGTGCGCCGCGAGAAGTATGTGGGGCAGTGGCTTCCCGAGCCGATCGTCACGCCCCTCGCGGGCACGACGCCACCCGACCCGCTCGAGCAGGTGGTGCGCAATGAGGACAACCGCCTGGCAGCACTGCTCGTGCTCGATACGCTCACACCCACACAACGGATCGCGTTCGTATTGCACGACGGCTTCGGTGTCCCTTTCGACGAGGTCGCACGCATCCTCGACGTCGGTGTTGCGGCGGCACGTCAACTCGCGTCACGAGGGCGACGCGCCCTTGCCGATGCCCCGCCGCCCTCGTCCGCGAGCGACCACGAGCATGCCGTACAGCAGCTCTTGACAGCACTTGCCACAGGCGACATCGACACGGTGGTCGCGGCACTGCACCCGGACGCCCGCATGCTCGGCGATGCAGGCGGGACCACGCGCACCGCGATCAACGTCATCACGGGACCCGACAAGTTCGCACGATTCTTCCTCGGACTCGTGCACCTCTACGGTGCCGACGCACTCACCACGCTCGAGCCGGCCCTCGTCAACGGCGAACTCGGCTTCCTCAATCGAGGATCCGTCGGCGACGACACACACCGAGGATTCCCCGGGCGCGTCCTGGGCGTCACCGTGCGCGACGGACGTGTGTGGGCCGCATACGACATGGCGAACCCGGCAAAACTCGGCGGTGTCAGACTTCCGTCCGACCCGCCGGGGTGAGCACCGAGCCGCTCAGCGAGTTGTCTCCTCCGCCCATGGCACGCGGCACGCGTCCGTACTGAAGCCCTGGTCGTGGATGCCCAGCGCCGAGTTCATGCGGGCGCGCATGTTCTCGAGCCCGATCTGGTAGGTCAGTTCCACGACGCCGGCACGGCCGAACCGCCTCTCGAGGTCGGCGATCTGTTCGTCGGTCACCTCGTTCGCCACATCGCCGGTCATCGCGTCTGCATACGCGATCGCGGCCTTCTCGTCGTCGCTGTACAGGTCCGAGGTGGCGTACTCGGCGATATGTTCGAGCCGATCGGTGTCGAGACCGTCGAGCCGTTGCAGCATCGTGCCGAAATCGACGCACCACGAGCAGCCCACAGTCCATGCCGTGCGGTAGACCGCTATTTCCCGCACGTTCTTCGGCAACACCTTCGATGCCCGATCAGCGAGCATTTCGTGCAGACCGCTCGCACGGAGCAGGCCGGGGTGGTAGGCCACCACGGTGAACGGCTCGGGGACCTGGTCGAACATGCGGCCTGCGACCTTGTACATCGCCTTCGTCGTCAATCCCGCCTGGTCGGGCGTGAGCGGTGGTATCCGTGTCATGATCTGCCTCCTCGGTCGTTTTCATCTTCCTCTTGTTGGACGAGACAGCACCCCGAGATGTGACACAGCATGCGAACAGGGCAAGCACGTACCGGCTACCCTGCAGAAATGCGAGAATCGCCGAACTCGGGACAGGCCCGCACCGTTGCCAGGCTTCGGCCGTTCGCCTCCACGATCTTCGCCGAGATGACCTCACTCGCCGTCGAGCACCGTGCGATCAACCTCGGACAGGGATTCCCCGACACCGACGGGCCGCCGGAGATGCTCGAGGTTGCCCGACGAGCAATCGCGGAAGGCGTCAACCAGTACCCGCCCGGTTCCGGGACCCCGGCACTGAGGGCGGCGATCTCTGCCGACCGGTTCGCGCGATACGGGCTGGAACACGACCCGGACACCGAGGTTCTGGTCACCGTCGGTGCCACCGAGGCCATCAGCGCCGCGCTGCTCGGTCTCGTCGAACCCGGCGACGAAGTGCTGCTCACCGAGCCCTACTACGACTCCTACGCAGCCGCAGTTGCCTTGGCAGGCGCGACCAGACGGACCGCGAGGTTGACCCGATCGGGCAACGAATTCGTGTCCGATGTCGATGCCCTCCGGGCCGCGGTCACCGACCGCACCCGCATGCTCGTCGTCAACACCCCGCACAACCCGACCGGGACCGTCTACGACGACGGCGCCCTGGCAGCGATCGCCGAGCTTGCGTGCGAGCGTGATCTGCTGGTGTTGTCCGACGAGGTCTACGAGCACCTCGTCTTCGACGGTCGTCACCACACTCCCCTCGCTTCACTACCCGGAATGGCCGAGCGCACGATCACGGTGTCGAGCGCCGCGAAGACCTTCAACGTCACCGGATGGAAGATCGGCTGGGCAATCGGCCCCCGCCCACTGATCGACGGGGTCCGCGCCGCCAAGCAATTCATGACCTTCGTCGGCGGTGCACCGTTCCAGCCCGCGGTCGCGCACGCGCTGACGCACGAACAATCGTGGGTCGGATCCATGCGCGACGACCTGCAGCGTAAGCGAACCTTTCTCTCACATGCGCTCACCGAAGCCGGATTCGATGTTCTCGACTCTGCGGGAACGTACTTCGTCTGCGCAGACATCACGCCGCTCGGCTTCCGCGACGGTGTGCAACTCTGCCGTGCACTGCCGAGCAAGATCGGCGTCGCCGCCGTGCCGGTGAGCGTGTTCGTCGACGACTCTGCATCATGGAATCATCTGGTGCGCTTCGCCTTCTGCAAACGCGACGACGTTCTCACCGAGGCGGCCCAGCGACTGCACGGCGTCCGGCGCCTTCACAGCGAAGGAAGGGCACTGTAAGCGTGTCAGCCCCAACGATTCCCTCCGACTTCGTTGGTCGAGCGGTGAGTGTCGCGGCAGCCGACGGCATCGACCTCGCTCCGGCGCTCGCCGCGGCCAGGATCAGCCGAGCAGTGCTCGCGCAACCACACGCGCGACTCACTCCCGAGCAGGTCAGCCTGTTCACCCGCTCGGTCTGGCAGATCACCGATGACGAGTTGTTCGGACTCGGCGCAGGATCGGTGCCGCGCGGATCGTTCCGGATCATGACACTGACACTGATCCATTGCCCGGATCTCGCGCACGCTCTCACACGAATGATCGAGGTCAACCGGGTCCTGCAGGGGCTTCCTCGATTGAGTCTGACCATCGGCGAGACGAGCACCTACCTGGATGTTGCCCTTCCCGAGCATGTGACGGAAAAGACCCGTGTGGCAGTCGATTTCCTACTGATGCTCTTGCACCGCTTCGCGGCCTGGCTCGTCGGGGGCCGGATACCGCTGGTGTCGGTGTCGCTGCCGTACGCCGAGCCCGATCCGATCCTTGCGCGCAGCTACGACGCGATCTTCGGCATCCCCGTCACCTTCGACGCGGGACGCGCGGCGCTCGAAATGGACAACTCGGCCATGCGGTCGCCGATCGTCAGGACCGAAGAGTCGCTCGAAACGTATCTCCGGGATTCTCCGAACCTGATGTTGTCCGAACGCGACTACGAATCGAGCGTCACGAGCCAGGTGCGCAGAATCTTCGAGTCCGGCATCCAGGGCCGCACCGCAACCACCGACGAGATCGCCGACATGCTTGCAGTGAGTCCGCCACATCTGCGGCGGCTGCTGCGCCACGAGGGTACGTCCCTCGGCCGTCTCCGGGAGGAAGTGCTGTGCGACCTGGCGATCGCCGGACTACGGCGGGGCGAGCCGGTGGACGACCTGTCGGCGCGTCTCGGATTCTCCGAGCCGAGCGCCTTCCGCCGTGCGTTCAAGCGGTGGACGGGAAACACGCCGCGCGCCTACCGCGCGCCCGCCTGATCAGAAGCCATCAGCACAACCGTCAGCACAGGCAGAACTCGTTACCTTCCGGGTCCGCCATCGTGATCCACACGTAAGGACCCTGACTGCCGCGATGCAGCAGCGTGGCACCTGCCGCGACCAGGCGCTCGGCCATCTCCTCGCGGTTGTCTCCCGCTTGGATGTCCAGATGCGCTCGGTTCTTGACGGTCTTTCCCTCCGGGACCCTCTGGAACAACATTCTGGGGCGGTGCGGATTGTCCGGGTCGGTGATCGCAGACCCCGCCCGCCACACGAGTGTGCCGTCGAAAATCTCGGTGTCCTCTTCTTTTGCGTGCCCGGCCGCAACGAGGCCGCGAATGAAATCCTCGTCGCTGGGTTCGACACGCCATTCGAGCGCTTCGGCCCACCATCGCGCCTGAGTATGCGGGTTGCTGCAATCGATCGTGACCTGAAATTCGTATCCCATGTCGTGACCCTACTGCGCATCTCCGACACGGTCCCGCGTTCGAGTCCCGAGGCGACGAGCAGGGCGTTTTCCGGCGCAGACCCGGTTTGCCGGGTTGCATAACCGACCCGGTTCTGAGACGGTCGGGTAGAACCATCGTCTATCCTCGAGAGGGTGATTCGGAGAATATGCGCACGGTCGTGAAGGATGCCTATCCGACTCGCAACCGCACTGTTTCGGAATCCATCGCGCGGAAGGATCCTGTCGTCTGGGGTTCCCACCCCGGCCCGCTGGATTCCGCCGCAGTCAAGGCGTACGATACACGCGGATTCCACACTGCGGAAGCACTTCTCGCCGCAAATGATGTCGGAAACCTTTTGGAAGAAACCTCCCGTCTCGGACTCGAGCTCGGCAACGACGAACGCGTGGTCCGTGAGCACGCCGGCGGCGATGTACGTTCGATCTTCGATGTACACCGCTTGAGCGACCTGGTCGATTCGATCATCCGCCGTCCTGAAATTGCAGGTATTGCAAGGCAATTACTCGGATCCGACGTCTATATCCACCAGTCCCGGCTCAATGTCAAGCCAGGGTTCCGTGGTGGCCCGTTCTATTGGCACTCGGACTTCGAGACCTGGCACGCAGAGGACGGCATGCCGACCCCTCGCGCGTTGAGCATCTCGATCGCGTTGACCGAGAATTACGGGTACAACGGCGGGTTGATGATCATGCCGGGCTCACACAAGACGTTCGTCTCGTGTGCCGGCGAGACTCCCGACGACTACTATCGAGAGTCGCTTGTAACCCACGTCCCGCCGACGGGATCGCCCGATGAAGACACCCTGACCCGGATGTGTGCCGAGTTCGGCATCACCACATTCCGCGGATCTGCAGGTTCTGCAACAGTTTTCGACTCGAACTGCATGCACGGATCGAACGGGAACATCACCCCGCTCCCCCGTTCCAATCTGTTCGTGGTGTTCAACAGCGTCGAGAACACACCGGTCGAGCCGTTCGCTGCGGGCAAGCCGCGTCCGTCGTATCTCGGCAGCAGGGATTTCACGCCTCTGCGCTGAAGCCCTTCGGCCTGAGCCCCACGGCACTGAAGTGCGCCACCACCGCCTCCGGATCGTCCACCTGCAATGACAGGCGCGACACCGAGGCGGTGGTGCGCTTGTGTTCGAAGAAGGCCGGGAGCGTGACGTCGACGGCTTCTCTGAGCACCAGATCGAGGCAGGTGCCGTCCGGCCCCGGGAGGTAGAGCGCGTCATCGTCGACGATCTGAGATGTGTACTCCCACCGCCTCCGCTCGAGCACGCGTTCGACGTCACCTCGATCCAGTTGCACGATCACCTGGTGTCCCGCCCGGATCGTCAGCCGCGTATCCGTCAGCAGATGCGGGTGTGTGATCCGGCCTGCGAGAATCCCGAGAATCTGGATCAGTCCCCAGATCGAGAGTACGAGCAGTACGTTGCGGACCGCCGGCCACGGGACCAGCACGTGGACGACCACGGCTTCGATGACGCACGCGACGAGAAACGCCATCGGGATACCCATCGTCCCCTTCGTGTATCCGACGGGCACCACCCCGGGCTCTCCGCCGTCGTAACGGCGGCGCACGAATTGCCATATCGCGCGGTAGCCGCGTGCCTCGAACCGAATGAGGTCGGCAGTAATCCTCCCGGCGATCTCATCGAGGGTCGCAGTCCAACCGAATCCCTCGCGCCTCAGAGATCGGATGCGCTGCACGGTCATGACACCGACCACGATGCCGAGCGGTATCTCGACCCCCAGCCACAGTACGAAGGCCGCTCCCGGACTCAGGATCCCGATTGCAGCAAGCGTCGCATTGACGGCGGCCACAAGCACCGTGATCGCCACCGCGACCCCGTGGATCCGGCGTGCCGTCCGGGCGATCATGACTTTCCCGCCTTGTCGGCTGACTTTCCCGCCTTGTCGGCGACGCGGCCGATCACCCCGATCGCCACCGCCCGCTGTGCTGGATCGGGCAGCACCTCCGACATCATGAACTGCCCTTCCTCCGCATAGGCGGCCGCAGTCGCAGCCCAGTCCGCGAAGACGCCGCCTTCACCGCTGCCGATGAGTGCCTGGAAGAAGCCGGCCATCGCCTCGGCAACTGCGTCGATCTCGTCGCGGACGTCGTCGGGCCGGTGTCCCGCGAGCGCTCCGAACCTGCGATACAGCGCTACTACGGAATCTCGCTGCGCGGGGTCGACGAGCAGAACCGTCGCCGCATCGAGGAATGATTCCGGGACTTGGCCGGACAGAACGATGACCTCCCAGCTATCACGTTCACGTTCGAATACCTCGCGCGTGCGGGGGTCCTGCTCGCCGTCGATGAGTTCGGCGAACGCCTGTACGAGTGATTCGGGAAACGGCGACAGGGTTTCGCCGCGTCGATGCCCTTCGAGCATCGCGGACAACGCACGTTTCTTACCGTCGAGTGCATGCACTTGCGCGTCGAGGTCTGCAATCAGCGCTTCGAGATCCGCAGTGAGGTCGTCGCGGGCTTCGCTGTCATCGGTTGTTCCGATCACCGTCGGGATCGCGCCGAGCGGTACACCGGCACCGGCGAGCCAGCGGATCCGCATCAGACGCACGAGGTCCTCCATCGAGTACACGCGGTACCCGTTGGAGGACCTCGGTGGCTCCGGCAGTAACCCGAGCCGGTGGTAGTGCCGGATGGTGCGTACGGTCGTATCTGCGGCTGTGGCCAGTTCGCCGATTCTCATGACCCCAGCATCAACCCTGACGCTACGTCGGGGTCAAGCTGCGACCTGCTAGGACCGGCGAGCGCGCACCGCTTCCGCGAGGCGGTCGAGCTGATCGACGGTGGTCGCCCAGTCGATGCACGCATCGGTGATCGACTTGCCGTATTCGAGCTCGTCCGCCTGACCGAGCGTGAGGTCCTGTCGGCCCGCTTCGATGAAGCTCTCGAGCATGAGACCGACGATCCCCTTCTCACCTGCAACGATGCGGTCGGCGATGTCGGTGACGACGTCGACCTGCTTCTCGTGGTTCTTGCTGCTGTTGCCGTGGCTCGCATCGATGACGACCCGCTCGGGCAGGCCCGACTTGCGCAGCCGAGCCATCGTGTCGGCGACGGTCTCGGCGTCGTAATTCGGTCCTGCACTGCCGCCACGCAGGATCACGTGGCAGTCGGGGTTACCGACGGTTTCGATCAGCGCGGCCTGTCCGTCGAGATCCGTTCCGGGGAACACGTGGCTTGCGGCGGCCGCACGCGTGCCGTCGACCGCCACCTGGACGTCACCCTCGGTGGAGTTCTTGATGCCGACCGGCATCGACAGGGCGCTGCACAGCTGACGATGCACTTGGCTCGCGGCAGTGCGGGCACCGATCGCGCCGTAGGTGACAAGGTCGGCGTAGTACTGCGGGAGGATCGGATCGAGGAACTCGCAGCCGACGGGCAGGCCGAGGCTCGAGACATCGAGAAGCAGCTTGCGGCCGATGCGCAGGCCCGTGTTGATGTCGTATGTGCCGTCGAGGTGCGGGTCGTTGAGCAGGCCCTTCCAGCCGAGCGTTGTGCGGGGCTTCTCGAAGTACACGCGCATCACGATGTGCAGGTCATCGCGCAGTTCGTCGGCCTTCGCAGCGAGCTTGCGGGCGTAGTCCATCGCGGCGGCGGGGTCGTGCACCGAGCACGGGCCCACGATGACGACGAGACGGTCATCCGTGCCGCTGAGGATGTCGACGGTGGCAGCGCGGCCCGAACGCACGGTCGCGGCAGCAACCTCGTCGGGTGCGTGCTCGGCACGCACGACGGACGGTGCTGCAAGCGGGCTGATCCGCACGGTGCGCTGATCATCGAGATTCGCGGTGGAGATGCTATTGGTCTTGGTGCTCATCGGGTTCTCGGTTCCTGTTCTCAGGCCGACCCTCGAGGAAGCTGCGATATCCAGCGAGCCGGTCTGTAATCCGGCTCGTAGGTGGAAGAAGTCAGCGCGTGGTAACGCCGACCGACCCACCCCGGGCCGGCCTGCTAAACCAGAAATATGCGCGCTGCATGTCGACGAGAGTAACAGAAGGTTCCGACGAGCGAGTGTGACGGCCACCTCATACTCGCTACATCCAGTAGGCCTGCGACTTGATCTGCTTCTTGGGGATCTCGAATTCCCCCTTGAATGCGGCGGCGATCGCACGCGTCCACTTCGCTTCTGCTGCAACCCAACCGAAGTGATCGCGTGCGTGAAAAGCCTCAGCCTTCACAGCGTCGGCAAGGCTCTTGCCTTCGTTCGCGCGCTGAATCCATTTCACCGTGACGTTCGAACCCGCGGCGAGCGGGAGAGTGCGGTCCCTCTCGTGCACCCATTCGATCCACACCTTCGCGGGCACATCACCGATCGAGGCGAGCAGAGAATTGATGGCAGGTAGCGAGGCGATATCGCCGGCGATGAGATACCCCGCGGGCGTCACCTCCGGGACTTCGAACTTCGATCCCATCACGGTGGCACCGATCTTCTCGCCCGGCGTCACCGTCTGCGCCCATCTCGCGGCAGATCCGTCGTGGATCGCGAAGTCGATGTCGAAGGTTCCTTTGTCGACATCGATGTCGACGAGGGTGTAGCCCCGTTGGTGCACCTTGTCGCCGTTGGGGAACCACATGCGGATCCACATGGTGGGGTGCACCGGATGGTCCGCGAGCAGGCCGCCGTCGGTGAATCCGATCCGCAGATAGTGCTCGGTGATCTCGGTGCGGCTCGTGACAGTAAGTTCGTAGTCGTCGGCGCGGAGGAGCTTGAGAACCGCACCTTGCCATCCGCGGGACTTCTCGGCCATACCGTCTCCTACCATCATCGAACGCGATCCCCACCGGAATCGTCGACCGATCCTAACGCAGCGAAGATAGGTTTGCCTTAGGTAACTTCTCCGCCGTTCAAGGCCGATCGAGCTGTCTCGGGTTCGCGACACGCAACCTTTCGACGACCGCACCGAGAACCGCGGAGCGCACGTCCGAGTCGGCGACATCGAGCAACCCACTACGGAGGCGCAGAGCAAGCTCCGCTTCGTCGCAGCAGCCCACGCGCGCAAGACGGCCGGCGTGCGCTGCCCGCTGAACCGAGCCCAGCAGTTGCTCCCTTCGCGCGACCCGCAGCAGACTCGTGCAGATCTTCAAGCGATACGCCGCACCCGGGTCGGTGAGCGACGGAGCGATGCCACTGCCGAGTTCGTCGATCACCGCGCCCAGCAGGTCGGAGGCAACAGGAAGTCCGAACAGGTCTGTGCGAGTTTCGGGCTCCGGCACCGGATCCGGCGGCAGGACAACGTCATCGATCAGACCCAGGGTGTGCAGCACGTCCCATTCGGATTCGCACACCCGCCTACCGATCGCCGCGAACTCGGCGGAGTATTCCGCTCCCGAGATGTGCTTCTGCGCCTGGAACCGGCCGAGAACGAGCCAACGCAGCGTGCCGAAAGCCTCCCACCAGTGAAGCTCTTCCAGGTCGGGACGCCACCCGGTGAGGCGTTCGTATCCGTCGAGCAGATCGTCGCGTGTACCGACCCCGGCGACCGGACGATCACCTCCGAAACGCCATGCGCGCACACACAACCACCCGAGATCTTCGACCGGATTCCCGAGGTGCGCCAGTTCCCAATCGAGAACGCCCGCGGTCCCCCCGGGCCCGATCAGGAGGTTGCCGAGCCGGAAATCACCGTGCACCAGCGCGTTGCCACGCCTCGGTGGACGATGCCGATCGAGCCACCGCAGGGCGATTTCGACGACGGGTCGCGGCTCGTCGAACGAGCGATAGAGGTCTCGCACCACATCGAGGGGGTCCTCGTTACCGAGCATCGCAACCTCGGAGACCGGCACGGAATGGATACGCGCGAGGATTCCGCCCAGTTCGTCGGCGAGTCCTGCCCGCGCGCCGGCGAGCGCCTCGTCCCGCTGAACCTTCCTCGGAATGCTCTCACCCGTCACACGTTCCATGATGAGAAAAGGTGCGTCGAGTCCCGGTGCGGCGTCGGCCGCAACGACGACTTCCGGCACAGGCACTCCCGCCTTCCGCGCCGCGAGCAGGCATGCGGCTTCGGCGCGCATCCGCGGTGCGTCGCCCTGGCCCGGAGGATCGCGGCGCAACACGTACCCGTTCGTGTCCCCGTTGCGGGCAGCGTCGAACGACCAGATCTGTCTACTCGCGCCGCCGGTGAGTCTGCGCAGGCCCGTCACCGACACCGATGTCCCCCAGTGTGTCGACAGGACGTCGGCGATGCCCACCGCTACTTCCACGGGGCCCTCTCCCCGTCGCGAAGGAGTCGACGAGCAGTCGACATTCGATGCACCTCGTCGGGTCCGTCGTAGATCCGCGCGTAGCGGGCCTGCCGGTACATCCTTTCGAGCGGCGTGTCGGCGGTCAGCCCGAGGGCGCCGTGGACCTGGATGGCTCGATCCACGACGTTGTGAAGCATTCGGGCTCCCCAGAACTTGACGAGCCCGATCTGCACTCGGGCATCCTCACCGGAATCCATGACCCGGGCGGCATCGAGCGTCATCAGCCTCGACGCCTGGATCTCTGCGGCCGATTCGGCCACATACCGTTGGATCTCGCCCTTTTCGGACAGCAGTGAACCGTGGGCGAAGCGTTCGTTGGCGCGCGCACACATCATCTCGAACGCGCGTTGCGCCTGCCCGAGCCAGCGCATGGCATGGAAGATCCGGCCCGGACCGAGCCTGTCCTGCGCGACGACGAACCCGTTGCCGCGCGCTCCCAGCAGGTTCGTAGCAGGCACCCGCACATCGGTGTAGCGAACCTCGTAGTGGTCGCTGGGGTCGTGTCCCATTGTGGGAATGGACCGGACTATCTCGAAGCCGGGGGTATCGGTGGGGACGATGATCGCGCTGATGCTGCGGTGCAACGCTGTCGCCTCGGATTCGGTGCGGGCGAACACCGTGCAGTACCCGGCCTCCCGCGCACCAGTGGTGAACCACTTGTGTCCGTTGATGATCCAGTGGTCCCCGTCGAGAGTGGCGGCGGTCCGGACCAGAATGGGGTCGGATCCGGCAACCTCCGGTTCGGTCATTCCGACGGACGGAAAGATCTCTCCCGAGACCAGACCGGGAATCCAGCGATGGCGTTGTTCGTCGGTGCCGTGCCGCTGCAGCATCAACGCGTCCTGCATGGACACCGACCCGACAGCGAGTTGCCCGAATTCGGAGCGGCCGATGATCTCGTTGAGATAGACGAAGTCGAGGAATGGCACACCTGCACCACCGATCTCCTCGGGATGCCCGAGCGCCCACAACCCGAGACCTTTCGCGCGGGATTTCAGTCGGGTGAGTGCGGCTACCGCCTCGTCGTCATGTCGCGAGAGGACGGGTTCGAGGGGAACGACCTCGTCGTCGATGAAGGAGCGCATGCGGGTGCACAGCTCTGCCACCCGCCCCTCCGGCCGGTTCGCTGTCATGGTCGACAATCTATCGGCACACACGTGCGTTCACATGCATTTCGATCCGCTATGGCTCGGCGGTGCACAATCCTGCGGGTCGCGGCTGATCCGGTGCCTGACCGACAGCGTCGAAACCCAAACCCTTGCGCATAAGGTTTGCCTAACCTATATTCATCGGTGGGCCCGTTGAGGACTGAGCGGAGAGCTGAGGGCTGCAGCGAACTCCCGGTCCCCGCCTACGGCGGGTCCCGTCGCTTTCGAGCACGGGACCCGCCGGTTCGCCTTCCCCCACCTTGGCACAGGGCATCGACTCCCAGCGCTATTTTGCGTCGATACCGGCACTCACCGGCATCGTCCGAGCCCGGGGCTTCCCCAATAGCGCGCGCAGCGAGAACCGGCCGAGCTCCGGATCGTAGGGCCGATATGCGGCGTAGACGAGGACGTGGAACTTCTCATGCAGTGCCAGCGCTCGACGAATCTCGGATGTCATCCGTCCGTGCAGTTCGAAGGTCTTGACACCCGACTCGATGTAGGAGCCGAACTCCCGCGGCGGGGTCAACGCCCGCCTGGGAGAGATATCGACTCGCATGTCGCTGAGCTGGACGATCGGGACCTCCGCCGCACCGAGACACAGCGCCAGGTCGAGGTCCTCGTGGATATCCGGAGCCACACTCACGTCCTCACGGACCCGCTCCCACGCCGACCGACGGATTGCCATGTTGGCGCCGTGCAAATTGCGGTAAGGACGCTCGCCACCGAAAATTCCGCGCTGGACCTGTTTTTCGACGTACCAGCCTTTGAGTCGCCGATACGGTGAATCGTACGAATTGTTCAGCCCGCTGACAGCTCCGACCTCGTCGGTGTCGCCTCTGTCGAAGTAGTCGCACACCACCCGAGCCCAGCCTGAACGGACACGCGTATCGGCATCGATCCGCCCGAGGATGTCGCCGCATGCAGCTTCGAATCCGGCATTCCTCGCGTATGCAACACCGGGCCTCGTCTCACTCAACAGCTTGATCTTCGGGCATTTCGCCTGCGCACGCCACACCACATCGACGGTGGAATCCGTGCAGTTGTTGTCGACCACGACGATCTCGACAAGGTCGTCCTGCTGCTCGATCAAAGCGTCGAGACACGGCCCGATATACACCTCTTCGTTGTGGACGGGAATGATGACGGACAATCCGGATCGGGTGGCCATGGCGCCCGATCCTACCGTCCACAGAGCGTTCGGCCCGCCTCAGGTGTTGCCACCCGAGGCGGGCCGAAGCATCTCTTTACCAACCGTTTCCGGTTACCTGACGACCAGTTCGCCGTCCTCGACCGCTACAGACACCGCGCCACCTTCGACGAGTTCGTCATCGAGCAGCAGATCTGCGATACGATCGTCGACCTCACGCTGGATCGCACGGCGCAACGGTCGCGCACCGAACTCGGGCTGACGCCCACGATCGGCGAGCCAGTCGACGGCCACACCGTCGATGTCGAGATCGATACCCTTGTCCGCCAGCTTCTTCCGAGTGTCGTCGAGCAAGAGGTCGGTGATGCGCCGCAGTTGCTCGTCGTCGAGCTTACGGAACAACACGATCTCGTCGATCCGGTTGAGGAATTCCGGTCGCATGGCTTCGCGCAATCGAGCCATCACCCTGTCTCTCAACGGCTTCTCGGCAGCCTCGGCGTCACCGGTGGTGAAGCCGAGCGCGCCACCACGGCTCGAGATGATGTCCGACCCGAGGTTGCTGGTCATGATCACCACGGTGTTGCTGAAGTCGACCGTGCGACCTTCACCGTCGGTCAGACGACCGTCGTCGAGGACCTGGAGGAGCGTATTGAACACATCCGGGTGCGCCTTCTCGATCTCATCGAGCAGCACCACCGAATACGGGTTGCGGCGCACCTTTTCGGTGAGCTGACCGGCCTCGCCGTATCCGACGTATCCGGGTGGCGCACCGACCAGGCGACTGACCGTGTGCCGCTCACCGAACTCGCTCATGTCGATGCGCAACATCGACCGCTCGTCTCCGAACAGCACCTCCGCCAGGGCTTTCGCCAGTTCGGTCTTACCGACGCCGGTCGGCCCGAGGAAGAGGAAGCTACCTACCGGCCGGCCCGGATCACTCATCCCCGAACGGCTTCGACGCACCGCGCGCGCCACCGCACGGACCGCTTCGTCCTGGCCGACGACGCGCTCGTGCAGCTCGTTCTCGAGGTTCCGCAGCCGGTCCTTCTCCCCACTCGTCATCCGAGTGACGGGAATACCTGTTGCGCGAGAGACGATTTCGGCAATCAGCTCCGTGTCCACCTCCGGGATCCCGGCGTCATCGCTCGTCGCAGATCCCGAGTCGATCCGGGCCTGCGTCTTCACGATCTCGTCGCGGATCCGCGACGCCTCCTCGTAGCGTTCGGCTGCAACGGCGGCGTCCTTCTCCGCTTCGAGAGAGCTCACCTGCTCGCGGAGCGCCTCGGCGTCGACCGCCGGCGTACGCAGCCTCAGCCGCGCACCCGCCTGGTCGATCAGGTCGATGGCCTTGTCCGGCAGGTGCCGGTCGGGCAGATACCGCACCGACAGATCCACCGCCGCCTCGATCGCCTCGTCCGAGTACCTGACGCGGTGGAATTCTGCGTACCGGTCGCGGAGTCCGTGCAGGATGGTGACGGCATCGTCGTGCGACGGCTCGCCCACCGTGACGGGCTGGAATCGCCGTTCGAGCGCCGGATCCTTCTCGATGTGCTTGCGGTATTCGTCGAGCGTGGTCGCACCGACCACATGCAGTTCGCCGCGTGCGAGCTTGGGCTTGAGGATGTTGCTCGCATCCATGGAGCCCTCATTGCCGCCACCCCCGGCTCCGACGACGGTGTGCAGTTCGTCGATGAAGACGATCAGCGCGCCGTCCTGCGCGGTGATCTCGTCGAGGACCGAGGTGAGTCGCTCCTCGAAGTCGCCGCGATAGCGGGTACCGGCCACCATCGAGGTCAGGTCGAGCTGGACGATGCGCTTGTCGCGCAGAGTGTCCGGAACGTCACCGTCCACGATGCGCTGGGCCAGGCCCTCGACGATCGCAGTCTTGCCGACACCGGCCTCACCCACGAGCACCGGGTTGTTCTTGGTGCGACGCGAAAGAATCTCGACAGTCTGCTCGATCTCGTCGGCACGACCGATGACGGGGTCCACACCGCCGTTCCGAGCACGGTCGGTGAGGTCGACGCCGTATTTGTCGAGGGTCGGCGTCGACGACTCCGCCTCAGCAGGCGCAGCAGGCACCGGCTGGAGCGCGGTCTGCAGTGCCTGCGGGGTGACACCGAGCGACGCTAGCAGACGCCCTGGCGCGCGAGTCTGGTCTGCAGCGAGCGTGAAGAACAGGTGTTCCGGATCGATGTACGTGGATCCGAGTGCACGTGAGAGCTGGTGTGCCTCGAGCAGGGCGGTCTTCACCACGCCGCTGAGTGCGGGCGCAATCGCGCCGCTCCCGGGATCGCCTTGCGGGAGTCGCTGCTCCACTGCCTTGACCACGTCGGCGGGATCAGCACCGGAGCGGGTCATGACCGTCCGGGCCGGGTCCTGCTCAGCCATGGCACGTAGAACGTGCAGTGCATCGAGATCCACGTCGCCGCGTTCCGCTGCGAAACGCGCCGCAGCAGCCATGAGCTCCTGCGTTCCGCGGCTCATGAAGCGCGAAATGTCGATGCGGCCGGGGCCACCAGGCCCGAAGAATGACGGCATTCCGAAGCCTTTCTGTTGAACTTGAGTCGTACGTACTCAACTAACGTGCATACCTCGCGATCAATTCCCGCAGTCGAGTGATCCGCGCCACACCTTCACGTTGCCCGAAACGTCCGCGTAGCGTGGACACGTGCATACGCAGTACGGGCCGCAGCTCACGCTGTTCGCGGCCGAGCTCGACTTCGTCCTCGACGAATTTCAGACCCGCGCTTGCGTGGCACTCGAGAACCACCGCGACGTGCTGGTCTGCGCGCCCACCGGCTCCGGAAAGACCGTCGTCGGGGAGTTCGCAGCCCACCTAGCCCTCGTCTCGAACGGAACGTGCTTCTACACCACACCGATCAAGGCTCTGAGCAATCAGAAGTTCCACGACTTCGCCCGAAGATTCGGTGACCATCGAGTCGGCCTGCTCACCGGCGACATCACCCACAATCCCGATGCGCCCGTGGTCGTCATGACCACCGAAGTCTTGCGGAGCATGCTGCACGGACACTCCCCTCTACTGACCGGGCTGACCCACGTCGTCATGGACGAAGTGCACTATCTCGCCGACAGCGAGCGCGGCGCAGTGTGGGAGGAATCGATACTTCACCTCCCCGCGACGGTACGTCTCGCCAGCCTGTCCGCGACGGTGAGCAACGCCGAGGAATTCGGCGAGTGGATTGCCCGCGTCCGCGGCGACACAACCGTGGTCGTCGAGGAGACCAGACCGGTGCCGCTGACCCAGCACATGCTCGCGGGAGGTCGCCTGTTCGACCTGCTGTCGCCTCTTGACGGCAGTGTCGACGACAACCTCGAGCGGTACATCGCGCATCGACGACTCGTCGAGGCCGCGCCACCACCGGCCCCCGGAGGGGGACGCCGCCGCAGACGGGGTCACCGGCCCGAACCCGCGGGCGCCGACCGACCCGAGATCGTCGCACGCCTGGAAGCCGAACAACTCCTGCCTGCCATCTGGTTCCGGTTCAGCCGCGCCGGATGCGACGCCGCGGTCACCGAATGCCTCGACGCCTCGGTGCGGCTCACCGACGGAACCGACCTGTCCGAGATCCGGGCCATCGCGGAGAAGCACACTGCCTCGCTGCCCCCGGGCGATCTCGATGCGCTGGGTTACGCCGATTGGATCGACGGACTCGAGCGTGGTTTCGCCGCACACCACGCCGGCCTCGTTCCCGCGTTCCGGCACACCATCGAAGAACTGTTCGCTCGCAACCTCGTGAAGGTGGTCTTCGCGACAGAGACACTCGCGGTGGGCGTCAACATGCCTGCCCGGACAGTCGTACTCGAACGTCTCGTCAAACCGACGGCCGATGGGCCGGTGCGGTTGACGGCCGGTGAGTACACCCAATTGACCGGCCGCGCCGGTCGCCGCGGCATCGACGACGAGGGGCACGCCGTAGTGCTGTGGAGTCCCGACATCGCGCCCGCAACCGTCGCCGGACTCGCCTCCACTCGCACCTACCCGCTGCACAGTTCGCTGCGCATCGGATACAACACGGCGGTCAATCTCATCGACGATCTCGGTGTGGACGGCGCTCGCGCATTACTGGGTCGCTCATTCGCCCAGTTCCAAGCGCAGAACTCGGTCGCTGCGCTCGCCGAGGCCGCCCGTGTCAACTCTGCGACTCTCGCCGCACTCGACACAGAGCTCGCCCAGGCCGACGGATTCGACGAATACCGGAGTTTGTGCGACCGGCTCGCCATTGCCCGCACCACCGCTCCGGCCGACACCGTCACAGTCCTGGCGCGTGCGGTCCGCTCTCACCCCGGTCATCGTCGTGGCGACCGTGACCGCCTCTTGACGCTTGCCGCCCAACGCAGCGCCCTGAACGCGGACACCGAACTGCTACTCGCGCAGGTTCATACGGTCTCGGGCCGACTGATCGACACATTCGACCGCACACTGGCACTGCTCGACGAACGCGGCCACCTCATGTACGACCCGATCAGCGGGCACGCCCACGTCACCGACGACGGCGTGCGGCTCAGTCGGATCTATTGCGGAAGCGATCTTCTCGTATCCGAGTGCCTACGCACCGGGGCATGGGCCGGACTCGAGCCAGCCGAGCTGGCCGCGGTTGCGTCGAGTGTGCTCGGCGAGAACCGCCGACGCTCGGCCACATCCGCGGGACGTACGACACCGGCGATCGACGAGGCACTGCGCGCGACGGTCCGGTTGTGGGGAGAACTCGCCGCCGCCGAGGAACGGCACGGCCTTGCGGTGAGCCCTGAGCCCGATCCGGCCCCGGTGGCGGCGATCCACCGGTGGGCGCGAGGCGACGGGCTCGCTGCGGCACTGCAAGTGGCCTCCGATTCGGCGCGCTCGGGAGGAGATCTGGTCCGCCACTATCTGCGGACGCTCGATCTCGTCGACCAGACCCGGCTGTGTCGGCGAGGCGCGCTACCACCCGTTCCTGCGACGCTGTTGTGAACGACCTGCCACCTTCAGTCCGACAGCAACTCCACCTCGCACAGTTCCTCCGAGAGCGACCACAGCCTCGACGCAACGGATTCGTCCTTGGAACGTGCGCTCGACTGCACCCGCTTCGGATGCCCGCGCATCTCGAAGAACGAGTCGGGACCGTAGAACCCACCGGGTTCGACGTCGGGGACTGTCGCCGCATACAGCGATGGCAACGCACCCATTGCAGGTGACTGCCCGATGATCGGGGTCGCAAGCTCCATGAGCTTGCCGTAGAGGGTCTCGCTACGGAACTGCAAATTTGTCGACGAGTAGCCCGGATGGACAACCAGCGAGCGCACCGGTGACTCGCGATCGGTCAGGCGCCGCTGCAGTTCGTAGGCGAACAACAGATTGGCCAGCTTCGACTGCCCGTACGCGAGCCAGCGGTCGTATCGCCTGCGCTCCCAGTTGAGGTCGTCGAGATCGATTCGCCCGATCCTGTGCATCGCGCTACTCACCGTCACCACGCGGTCGGTGATGCGCCCGAGAAGCAACGCCGTGAGCGCAAAATGCCCTAGGTGGTTGGTACCGATCTGCATTTCGAAGCCATTTGCTGTCCGCCGCAGAGGAACTGCCATCACACCCGCGTTGTTGATCAGGACGTCGATCACCTCGTGCGACTCCGCGAGAGCGTCGACGAACCCGCGCACCGAATCCAGATCCGCCAGGTCCAACCGACGCACCTGAACGCGGTCACCGAGTTCGCCCGCGACCTTCTCGCCCTTTTCCACATCGCGACACGCGAGCACCACACGCGCACCCGCGGCAGCCAAGGCCCGTGTCGTTTCGGCGCCGAGCCCGCTGTTCGCGCCCGTCACGACGAACGTGCGGCCGGTCTGATCGGGGATGTCCTGCGCAGTCCATGCCACCATGACCGCCAGCCTACGGGCGGCGGAGCCCGCGGAACAGGCCCGGGACCGTCGAACAGGGTCTCAGGACCCGAGACCTGCGAGAAGCACTCCGACCAACGCGATCGATGCAACCCACACGGTCGAGATCGCCGCGAGGACGAAGGGGCGTGCGCCCACCTTCCTGATGGTTGCTACCCGGACACCGGCGCCGAGGGCGAACATGGCCGCGGTGAGCAAGGCGGTCTGCACTACGGAGGCCGCGCCGAGTACGACGTCCGGAACCAGCCCGGTGGCCCGCACCCCGACGCACACGAGAAACGCTGCGACGAAAAGTGGTACCAGCGGAGGACGGTGGGCATCGGCTCCGGAGGCGGTGAGCCGCTGACGTATACCGAGGATTGCGATCACGGGCGCCAGCATGAGGACGCGGGCCAGCTTCGTCACCGCGGCCACCCCCAACGCTGCGCCGCCGATGACGCCACCTGCCGCAACGACCTGAGCGACCTCGTGGATCGACCCTCCTGCCCACACGCCTGCCGCTTCGTCGGACAGTCCGAGAGCCTGCGACAGCAGGGGTACCGCGGGGATCATCAACGTTCCGAAGATCACCACGAGTGCGACCGCGGTGAGCACTTCGTCCTCTTTCGCATCGACGACACCGTCCACTGCGGCGACAGCCGCCGCACCGCAGATCGAAAATCCGCAGGCGATCAGGACTCGCTGCGTCCAGGTGAGACCGAGTAGTCCGCCGACAACCATCGTTCCCGAGATTCCCAGTGCGACAACGGCAACCACCACCACGATGACCTTCCAGCCGAGGCCGAGGACGTCCGCGAGCAGCAACTGCAGGCCGAGCAGCGCGATGCCGACGCGCAGCAGCCGTTTGGCCGAGAAGGCAAGGCCGGGACGCACACGCTGCGGAAGGTCGACCACGTTCGCAACGACCGCGCCGAGCACGATTGCGATCAGCAGCGGACTCAACGCAGGCACGAGGGCACCTGCAGCCATTGCGATCGCCGACGCAACCGCACACAGCGCAAGTCCCGGCGTAAGTCGGGCGATCATCGATGCCGGGGCTACCGGCGCGATTTCCGTTCTTGTCTGCACCTGTCGAGCGTGCGCCGAACCGATGCCGGCTGCTAGCCGTCAGTTGCGCATGAAGACATATCGAAACGATATGTCAATGCGCTCGGACATGCGTCTCAGGCATGTTCGGCTGCGATCCGGCCATCGATCACCGGGACCACGTCGTCGACCGCGACGAGGTGAGCGCGGTCGTGCGTGACCAGCACCGTTGCTGTCCCCTGCCGGTGCGTCAACCTGGTGATGAGGTCGACGATCCCGGCGCCGCGCTCATGGTCGAGTGCACTCGTCGGTTCGTCGACGAGGAGCACCGAAGGGTCGTTCATCAACGCGCGTGCGATGTTGACGCGCTGCCGCTGCCCGCCGGAGAGTTGGTGCGGACGTCGATCCGAATGGTCGGCGAGCCCGACCGCGTCCAGCAGCTCCAACGCCCGGGAGCGAGCATCGGACGTCGACCTGCCGTCGATCGCCGCCGTGACCTGAAGTTGCTCGACGGCAGTCAGAGAGGGCAGGAGATTGGGTTGCTGGAAAACGATGCCGATCTTCTTTCGACGCAGGTCCGCCAGCGCACCACGGGACAGACCGGCTGTGGAGGTTCCCGCGATCGTGACCGTGCCGGAATCCGGGGTGATCAGGGTCGCGGCGACGGCGAGGAGGCTCGACTTGCCCGAGCCCGACGGTCCTACCACCGCGGTGACCTTCCCCGCAGGCACATCGAGAGTGACACGATCGAGCGCGACCAGCCGCTGGTCGCCGTCGGGATAGGTGAGAGTCACATCGTTCAGGTTCAAGCTCATCGGGCACTTCCCAGGGCAATCAGAGGGTCGACGGAGGTGACGCGGCGAACTGCCAGGCCTGCACCGGCCGCACCGAGGACGATCATCACCACCGCGGGGGTCAGGACGGTCGAAACCGTCAGTTCGAACGGGACGGAACCGGAGATCACAGCGCCGAGCGCAGCGGCGATACCCGTGCCGACGACAGTGCACACCGACAGCAGGACCACCGCCTGCCCGAGCGCGTCGCGCAGCAGAGCCGACGTGGGTGCCCCGAGCGCCTTCAGCACGGCGATGTCACCACTGCGCTGGACGGTCCACACGGTGAAGAACGCGCCGATCACGAGCGCCGAGATGACGAACAGGAAGCCGCGCATCAGCTGCAACGAACCGTTCTCCGAGGTGTAGGAACCGATGGCCGACAGCGAGTCGCTCTTCGAGACTGTGTCGGTTCCCGCGAGCCGGTCGGGCCCGGCGCTGTCGAAGCCGTCCGCGGTGGTCAGTGCGATCACCGTGGCCGTCGGCTCGATGAGGGTGGTCCACACCACGGGGGTGTGGCTGAAGGCGTCGTCACCTCGGATCGCGGCCACGGTCAGGGTCCGGGAGTTCACCGTGATGCGCTCGCCCTCGTTCACGGACAAGGCCTCCGCTGCTGTCGCGGACACCACAGCGGTGCCGTCGGAGACACCGTCCCCGCCCGGCACGAGGCCCGAGTCCGGTTCGACCGCGAACTCGGAGACGGTGGCGGTCGACTGCCCCGCCGTCGCCCTTGTGGTGGAAATGCCGAGCGGTTCGGCGCGAGTCACGCCGGGTGCGGTGGCCCACTGCTGCCACTGCTGACGGGTGACCATGGAACTCCCGAACGCCGGATCGTCGTCGCCGGGATCTGCGAAGGTGATGTGGTCGGCGGGCAGATCCGTGATCGCGGAAATGTTCTGCCGAGCCAGACCGGCGGTGAGGCCGGACAGCAGGCCGACCAGGAGGGTGATCAGGACGATGAGAGTCCCCATCAGGGCGAATCTGCCCTTGGCGAATCTCAGGTCTCTCCAGGCAACGAACACGGCTCGGCTTTCTCTCGGTGGAACTCGGAACGCCGTCCACTTTCGTCGTCCCCCGAGCCGCATTCATCGGGCCCGAGTGATGTCTTTCCGAGTCGAACGAAGCGGGTCGCTCTCCACCTTTCGGCAGATGTGACACGCCGCAGCGACCCGTAGGCTTGGCCGACAGTGAACACCTCGACGACCGCCACCAGGGTTCTGGCCTGGTGCCTGCACCTGCTCGTGATGGGACTGCTCGTGCTGACGGTGGTACGCGCTGTGGCGGGCGACGCTCCCCATGCCGGCGCGGTGGCTGCTACAGCCGTGGTCCTCGCCGTGACATACGCGATCGGACCGCTGCTGCCCGTGGTCGCTCGATCTCCCCGCGCGGCCGCACTCTGGCTCATCGCCGTCGGTGCGGTGTGGCTGGTGCTGCTGACACTGTCCGCCGAGGCGGTGTGGCTGGCCTTTCCGCTGTACTTCGTGCAGCTTCACCTGCTACCGCGGCGTGGCGGTCTGATTGCGGTGGTCCTCACCGCGATCACCGCTGCGGCGGGGTTCGCCGCTCATCAGGACGCCGTGACTCCCGCAGCCGGGATCGGCCCGGCCCTCGGTGCCGCGGTCGCGGTCGCAGTCGTCTGGGGCTATCGGACCCTGTACCACGAGAGTGAGCGGCGACGGATGCTGATCGACGAACTCACCGCGACGCGGGCCGACCTCGCTGCCGCACAGCACCGCGCCGGTGTCCTCCAGGAACGCGAACGACTGGCCCGCGAAATCCACGACACCCTCGCCCAGGGGCTCTCCAGCATCCAGTTGCTTTTGCGCGCGGCCGAGCGTGCGCTGCCATCGAATATCGATGCCGCGACCGGATACGTCGAACAGGCCCGGATCGCCGCTGTCGACAACCTCGCCGAGGCACGACAGTTCGTCGCTGCACTGTCACCTCCCGCGCTCACGGACTCCACCCTCGCCGACGCACTCGACCGGCTCTGCATGACCACGGCGGCACGGCACCCCTTCGTCGCCCGGTTCCACCTGACCGGAACCCCGGTCGCGTTGCCCACCGCCCACGAGGTCGCGCTGCTCCGGATCGCGCAGTCCGCACTCGCCAACGCCGCAAACCACGCCGACGCCGCGAATGTGGCCGTCACCCTCAGTTTCCTCGACGACGAGGTAGCGGTGGACATCGTCGATGACGGTCGCGGATTCGTTCCGGACGGTGTGCCACGCCCCGGGAAGGACGGCGACGGTTTCGGGCTGGCAGCGATGCGCTCACGAATACTCGACCTCGACGGCACGTTCACCGTCGAGTCGGCCCCCGGACGCGGTACCGCTCTGGCTGCCCGACTTCCTCTTCCCCCTCCCACCGAACCGGCTGCTACCGAGGTGACCGAGTGAACGAACAACCGATCCGGTTGCTGCTGGCCGACGACCATCCGGTCGTGCGAGCCGGTTTACGCGCCGTGCTCGACACCGAACCGGGCATGACGGTGGTCGCGGAGGCAGCGACGGCAGAGGAAGCCGTTTCTCGCGCAGCGGAGGGTGACATCGACGTCGTCGTCATGGATCTTCAGTTCGGCGGTGGAATGACCGGCGCGGAGGCCACCGCTGCGATCACCTCCCGTCCCGGCGCGCCGCGGATCCTGGTCGTGACGACCTACGGCACCGATGCCGATACTCTCCCCGCGATCGAGGCAGGCGCAACCGGTTATCTCCTCAAGGACGCTCCCCCCGAGGATCTTGCCGCGGGGATCCGCACTGCCGCGGCGGGACGCACCACCTTGGCTCCCGCCGTGGCCGACCGGCTCGTCACCCGGCTGCGCAATCCGGGGACGGCATTGACCCGGCGCGAGGTCGAGGTCCTCACGCTCGTCTCCGAGGGACTGTCCAACCAGCGGATCGGACGGCGATTGCATCTGACCGAAGGCACCGTCAAGTCGCATCTCGCGCACATCTACACCAAACTCGGTGTCGACTCACGCACCTCGGCGGTCGCGGCTGCCACCGAGCTCGGCTACATCCGTCGCTGATAGACCGTCGCAGAGGCCCGGGCGACCCGCACACGGGTTCCCTCGTAGACTGCGCCGGACGACACGACCGATTCCGACACGGAAGGTTCGACGATTGAGCCGGCATTCGGGAGGAACAGACCGTTCGCTCGTCTCGGCACTGCGAGCGAAGGCCGGCGACTCGGCCGCCGACGTCTACGACCTTCACGCCGCGACACTGTACGGATACGTGCGCGGGTTCCTCGATCCGTCCAGTGCGTCCGACGTGGCACACGACGCCGTGTGGATCGCGGTCGAACGGATCCGGACGCTGCGTGATCCCGACATGTTCAGGGCTTGGCTGTGGGCAATCGCGCGGTCTGAGTGCGTGCGCGTATCCGGCGGTGCTGCACCGGGCTACGTCCCCGCGGGCCCCGAAGCCGATGTCGACGCCGAGACCACCGTTCTGCCGCCGGTACACGCGCTGGATCCGGCAGACCTCGAGGCAGTTGACCTCACCGTGCGGTACGGGTTCACCGAAGGTCAGGTCGCCGCGATCATCGGCGGGGATTTCGATGTCGAAACTGCGCTCGAGCACGCGAACGCTGCCGTCACCGACCCGGCCGGACAACTCGTTCGACTTCCGACGACACCGCCGCCGCCGTACCTGCGCGACCGAGTCCTCACCGCGCCACCGTCCGCAGCGGAACGCGCGGCAATGGGTCGCCGGATCGATCCTGTCGATCGTGCAGGTTTCCCTGCTCCCGGGAAACCACGACGCGCGATCGTGGCCTGGGGCGCATCTGCAGCCGGGGTCGCAGCGTTGGTTGCGGTCGCGGTGTTCGCGTTCACCGGTCGCGCGCCCGCAGAACAGAGTGTCCCGAGTCCGAGCGAAGCGACCCTGCGAGTGGACCTCGGGGACTATCCGCGCGACCCGATCACCACTACACCGGCCACGACGTCGGAGCCGAGCACGACGACCACTGCCCCGCCCCCGGTCACGACGACCGTGACGCCCGAAACCGTGACGGAAACATCCTCGCCGGAGACCACCACCGAACCGTCCCCCACGACCTCGCTCTCCCCTACGACGACCGAGACCGGATGGTCCTCTCGCCGCGACCGTTCCCGCAACGACGACTCCGACAACGAATCCGACGCTGAACCGGAGCAATCGGAAACCGGCGAGGGCAGTGGCAACGGCGGCGGTTCGACGAATACGGCACCGCCGTTGTTCACGTTCGAACCAGGGTCGCCCTTCGGCAGGTAGAGATAACGTCGCTGCAGGGAGAACGTCTCTGCAGTGCAAAGTCACTTCAGGGAGAACGTCACTGCGGTGTACTTCTCCGACAGTTCCCACAGCCTGCGGGCGACATCGCGGTCGCGTGCCCGCTGCGCAATCCGGGCCTGGTGCGGTGAGCCGTACAGCAGCATGTGCGGACCGATCAGACCACCGGCCATCGTCGGCTCCGTCGCGGCGTACACCACTGATTCGGCGCCCTGCGCGGAAGTGCGTTGCAGGATCTTCTTGCCGAAACCGAAGAGGCCGTCGAACCATGTGCCGGTGTTGCTCCCGACTTCTGTGGCGGCGTACCCGGGGTGAACAGCGATCGCACGCAACCGCGAACGAGCCGCCGCCAGGCGCCGCTCCAGTTCGAGGCTGAACACCAGATTCGCGAGCTTGGACTGCGCGTAGGCGCGCGCCCTGCTGTAGCGGCGGTGTTCCCAGTTGAGGTCGTCGAGGTCCAGCCGGCCGAGGAGGTGGGCAGCGCTGGACACGGTGACGACGCGCGTGGTGATGCGGTCGAGCAGCAGCCCGGTCAGAGCGAAATGGCCGAGGTGATTGGTACCGAACTGCATCTCGAACCCGTCCGGTGTCCGGGTCAGTGGCAGCGCCATGACCCCGGCGTTGTTGACGAGCACGTCGATCGTACGGTCGCCGAGGGTGCGGGAGAACTCGTGGACCGAATCGAGGTCGGCCAGGTCGAGACGGTGCATCGACGCGTTGGGGCCGATCTCCGATGCGATCCGTTCACCTGCGGCCGTGTTGCGGCCTGCGAGCAGGACCGTAGCTCCCGCAGCACCGAGTGATCGAGCAGTTGCCTCCCCCACACCACTGGTAGCGCCGGTCACCAAATAGGTGACCGGCGCTACCGGTGATGCGGTGGAGTCAGGCGCCAATCGACGCCTTCATCATCGGGAGCATCTCCCACAGCTCGTCTTGCCAGTAGCCCCACGTGTGGGTGCCGGTGGAAGGGAAGGAGAAGTGCGCGGAGTCGATACCGAGTGCGGCCAGCCGGACCTGGAATGCGCGGTTCTGCGCGAGTGCGAGCGCTTCGAGTCCCATTGCGTTGGCAGTGTTGAACACGCCGATCGCGGAGTTCGGACGGTCGTGCTCACCGGGCAGGCCGCTCGAGGCCGCGATCCACATCGGCAGCCCGCGCATCTTCGGTGCCGCGACGAACGGGTCATGGCGCAGCCACGCGGAATCCCAGGGAGGGCCCCACATGGCATCGGAGTTGAATCCGCCTGCATCGAGCATGGCGATGCGGATCGCTTCGCGCATCCCGGGCGCGGACAAGTTCAGGTACCCGGACAGCGAGCCTGCGAAGCCGAACTGGTCGCGGTGGTAAGCGGCGAGGATCAGCGCGGCGTTACCGCCCATCGACAACCCGACGACCGCGTTGTTGCTGCGGGAGATGCCGTACGCGGCAGCGAGATGATCGGGGAGATTCTGGGTGAGGAACGATTCCCACTTGTAGGTGTACTTCTGGCCGTTGAAGTTGCTCGGCGCGTACCAGTCGGCGTAGAAGCTCGACTGGCCGCCCACCGGCATCACGACGTTGATGCCGTTGTCGGCCAGCCATGCCGCATTGGTCTCGTGCTCCCAACCGCTGACATCGTCGGTGGCGCGCAGGCCGTCGAGCAGATACACAGCCTTGTTGCTGCCGTTGTTCGCGTGCCAGATGCGCACCTTGATCTGGCCGACGCCGCCGGGTGCGGCGACCCAGTCCTCGGAGAATCGGGTGTACGGGTCTGCGGACGCGGTACCTGCCCCGATACCTGCGAAAACGAGCGCGAGCGGGACCACGATCGCCGCTACGAGCAGCCGCACGAGGGCGCGCACTCCCCGTCGCGTTCCGTTATCGGACGAATTCGTCACACCAAGCTCTCCTTGAACGTTTACCCCAGAAATCACTCTCGTCACACGATATAAGTGCGCACGAGACTTAAGCAGGCTTGCACACAATCGTTATCCTGCAAAGCCGAAACCGAAATCGGCGACTCGGCGGCTACCGTGTCTCGACGTGCCCGACGCTCCCCTTCCCGTCCGAGACGGACTGAATCCGACCCGCCTGCGAATTCCGGAAAACTGCACGTCGGAGACGGTGGTGGAGTACCTGTGCACCCGTTTTCCCGACGACGCAGCACGGATCGAAGAGAAGATCGACTCGGGTGAGGTCTTCTCCGGTGACGGAACTGTGATCTCACGTACCAGTCCGTGCGTTCCGCGCACGTTCGTGTTTCTCTATCGCGATCCGCCTGCGGAGACACGTGTTCCGTTCGAAATCGACATTCTTCATCATGACGACAATCTGCTCGTTGCCGACAAACCCCATTTCCTTCCCACTACCCCCCGAGGTTCGTGGGTTGCGGAAACCGCGCTCGTGCGACTGCGCCGCGAACTCGACCTTCCCGAACTCACACCCGCGCACCGACTCGACCGTCTCACCGCCGGGGTACTGGTGTTCACGGTTCGCCGTGAGGTTCGCCGCGCCTATCAGATGCTCTTCGAGAACCGAATGGTCGAGAAAGAGTACGAGGCGGTGGCACCCGCTGCGCCGCACTTCGGATTCCCTCTCGAGACACGAAGCCGCATCGTGAAGGAACGCGGGGTTCTCCAGGCGCGCGAAGTCCCGGGTGAGATCAACGCCGTTACCCACCTCGACGTGCACGATGTCCGCGGCGATCGTGCGCTGTACCGACTGTTACCGAGGACGGGGAAAACGCACCAATTGCGCGTACACATGAACTCCCTTGGTCTGCCGATCATGGGCGATCCCCTCTACCCGCACGTGTACGACGTTGCCCGCGACGACTATTCGTCACCGCTCCAGCTACTCGCGCGCGCGGTCGAATTCGACGATCCGATCACGGGTCGGCGGACTCACTTCACAAGCCGCAGAAACCTGGCAGCATGGGACCACAGCACCCCCTGACCCCGTTGGCAGCACGGGCTTCTCGTCGTGGAGGATCCATGAGTCTCGGCAGCATTTCTCGTACTTACGACGGCCGGGTGGCCCTGCGCTTCGAACGTGGCTTCCCTCACTCTCCGGAGAGGGTGTGGAGTGTCCTCACCGAGTCCGAGTATCTCGACGCCTGGTTTCCCGCCTCCGTCGACTGGGACCTCACCCCGGGCGCGCAACTACAGTTCCGCACCACCGATGAACAGGTACGCCGCTTCGATCTTCCCGCTGGGCATACCGCGAGCGGTTCGGTCCTGGTAGTGCACCCCGGACGAATTCTCGAGCTGATGTGGGACTCCGACGTACTTCACTGGGAGTTGGCACCCGACGGATCCGGCGGATGCTGGCTCACCCTCACCCACACCACGGACACCGAGGACGACGCGTACGCGCACGGTGCGGGCTGGCACGCGGGATTGGAGGTCGTCGAAGCCCAGCTCGACGGCAGACCGATCGATTGGTCGATGTGGGAACGTGCCGAGGAGCTCGCCGAGCACTACCGCCTCCCCGGCAGCTGAAGCGCACCTCGGCCGGGTTATCGGATCTGTTCGGTGGGGACTCGCGCCCCGGTGCGTCCCGACACTCTCGCGACGATCTCCGACGCCCATGAACCGATCTCATCCCAGTCACGGAAGTCACCGAGCCGGGCCCCGGTCATCCGGACCACCACACGCTCACCGGCGCTGAGTACGGCGGGATCGACTTTTCCTGCGAACGTACGGTGTTCGAGAGCGCCTGTGCGGGCCATGGCGGGCGCGACGTCGTAATGGTTGTTCACGGGACGCCCCTGCTCCTTTATCGGTCCGGACGAGAAGAGGAAGACATCCCGGCGTCGCAGGGCCACAGCGTGCTCGTCGAGGAAATCTCGAACCGCGCGCAGCCACCGATTGCGGTAGACCGCGCTCCCCACGATCACGACGTCGTAATCGGCAATACTCGATACCGCCTCGGGCGCGCGAACATCGACGTCGGCGCCGTGATGACGCAGACCCGCAGCCAAAGCCGTTGCGAGTTCCGCGGTGGAACCGTGCTTGCTCCCCACCGCCACCAAAATCCTCATTCTCACCCTCCGGAGGCGCGCGTTTCCCCATGATCACCCGGAAATCGGCAGAAGACCAGAGTCCAAGTGCCCTTCTCCCGGGCTTTGTTGTGTTTCACATCCTGCACTCGCGACATATCGGGAACTCGATGGCACAGTTGCATTTCAGGGAGCACTCGGTGCACACCACCGACAGGAGGATCATGACGCCGGCGAAATCGACCACATCGGTATCCGAAGAGACCGAACGCAAGTACACGGCGACACCCGACCAGGACGTGCCCGATCTCTCCGAGATCGCAGGAGTCACGTCGATCGACACCGACACGGTCGATCTGTCCGCCCAATACTTCGATACCCCTGATCTGCAGTTGCTGCGATCGAAGATCACCCTTCGCAGGCGTGAGGGTGGCGACGACGCAGGCTGGCATTCGAAGCTTCCCGTCGGCGACGACACCCGGACCGAACTGCATCATCCGTTCGCGGCGAGCGGCCCCACCGACGTTGCGCCCGATGCGTTGCTCGGCTTGCTCCGCGGGGTTCGGCGGAATCGCCCTGTAGCGCTCGCCGCGCTACTGAACACTCGACGCCGTCGACATCGGCTCCGAGGGGCCGACGGCGCGCTGCTCGCCGAAGTGGTCATCGACGATGTGACCGCGATCCGCAGCGTCGACGACGCCGAACCGCAGTGGCGGGAGATCGAGGTCGAACTCGGGCCGGGGGCCGACCCCTCCATCCTGGATTCAGTCGAGGAACTCCTCGGTGCGGAAGGCATCACACGCTCCCCGAGTCCGTCGAAGGTGCACCGAGTCCTCGGCGACCTCATCCCGGCCACCGAACCCCTGCGCGGTACCGCGGGCTACCTGCGCGACTATCTCGCACACGAGCGACAGACGCTGTTGATGTCCGACATCGCCGTGCGACGCGACGCACCCGACGCGGTACACAGCATGCGCAAAGCAGCGCGCCGCCTCCGCAGTGCCCTGCAGACCTACGCAGACGATTTCGCGATCGACACCGCACTCGTCGAGGAACTGCGCTGGCTCGGAAGATGTCTGAGCCCGTCCCGCGATCTCGAGGTCCAGCACGAACGACTCGCCGATCGAGTCGCGGAGATCAGCGTCGAACGGTATCGCGAGGCCACCCGCGCGCGCATCGACGAGTACTTCACCGCCAAATCGATTGCGGCACGCGCAGAAGCGATCACGACGCTCGACTCCGATCGGTATCTGGCGCTGATCGACAGTCTCGACACGCTGATCGGCGAACTGTCGGCCACCCCGAAGAATCGTGACAAGCAGCACCGTCCCAAACCCGCAAAGCTCGCCCGGTCGATCGAGAATCTCGCAAAGAAAGTGACGAAACGTGTGGACCGGGTGGCCGAAGCCCGCGGCGATACAGAGCGCGACGAACGGATGCACCGCGCACGTAAGGGGTCGAAACGCTTGCGCTACGCGATCGAGGTGATCGCGCCGCTGCATCCGAAACGCGCCGAGCACGCACTCGACAGGTTCGACGAGTTCCAGGACCTGCTGGGCGAGTTCCAGGATTCGGTGGTCGCGCGCGACCATCTGCTCGATCTGGCGTCCGAGCAGGGGCACTCCGCCGAGTCCAGTTTCGGACTCGGTGTCCTGCATCAGCTCGAAGCCGAGATCGGCGCTCGGCAGGCCGTGCACCTCGAGGCGGCATGGAAGAAGGCATACAAATCCGCACGCACGTTGTGGCGCTGAGCCAGGACCTCGAGACTCGCCACGACGCATCGCGGTTCCCGGGTATGCGTCGGATTCGTGTGGCGTAACGTGACATCCGTAGCCGATCGGTCGCCCCGTCCCGCAGGTCGCCGTACAAAATGAAGGAGACATCGATGAGCACACCGAGCACCAGCAAGGCCGTCGTTGCAGGTGTCGACGGTTCCGAAACCTCTGCGGCAGCCGCCCGCTGGGCAGGCGCACTCGCCGCGCGTCTCGAGGTGCCACTCGAGCTCGTTCATTCGTTACCCAGCGAGGGGATCTTCTACAGCGAAGCTGCGGTCCTGATCCAGTCCCAGATGGTCGAACAACTCGAGAAGGACGGTAAACAGGTCCTCTCCGACGTCGCCGACCGCGTGCGTGCCGACAATCCCGGCCTGGAGGTGCAGAGCTTCATCGGCCCCGGGCCCGCAGCAACCTCCATTCTCGAGGCCGCCGAAAAGGCTCGCGTCGTCGTCCTCGGCGCCACGGGCGCAGGCAAGGTCGAAAACTTCCTGCTCGGCTCGACGGTCGTACGCGTCTCCAACCACGCACCGTGCCCGGTGGTGGTGTGGCGAGGCGACACCTCCAACCCCCTCCCCAGCTCGAAGCCCATCGTCGTGGGTGTGGACGGTAGCGAACTCTCTTCTGCCGCAGTGGAGTACGCATTCGAATATGCGCAGACCCTCGGAGCACCGCTCTCGGCCGTGCATTCGTGGATCGGCGACGCTGCACTCGGCGTCGGTGCCACGGCCGCGCTGGTCGACTGGGAGGCCGTGGAAGAGTCGGAGTCCGCCGTACTCGCGGAGTCCCTCGCGGGTCTGCATGACAAGTATCCGGACGTCGAGGTCCGTCGCGTCATCGATCGCGGTCCCGCCGCGAAGGTACTGCTGAACCACCTGCAGGATGCGCAACTCGCTGTGGTCGGCAGCCATGGGCGCGGCCAGTTCGCCGCCGCTCTACTCGGCTCCACCAGTCAGAATCTTCTGCACAACGCACCCTGCCCTGTCCTTGTCGCACGCAAGCCCTGAGAAAGCGCCGGACCGCACAACGCTCAGGCCCACGCCCACGCCCCCGCCGCGGCGCGTGGGCCTTTGCGCGGGTCGATCAGAGTGCGACCCCGAATGCAGCGCCGAGTCCATAGGTCACCGCCATGGCAAGCGCACCTCCGAGCACAACGCGCGCCACCGCGCGCCCCGGTCGCGCGCCACCCAGCCAGGCACCGACGGATCCCGTTGCGGCGAGCGCACACAACACTGCCACGAAAGTCACTGGGATCCTGATAGTTTCGGACACGAATACGATCATGAGAAGCGGTGCCAACGCACCCGCTGTGAAGGCGACCGCAGATGAGAGGGCCGCGACCCACGGGTTCGCAAGCTCGCTCGGATCGATTCCCAGCTCTATTTCCGCGTGTGCCCGCAAGGCATTACGGGCTGTCAGTTCCTCCGCTGCCGAACGTGCCGTGGCACGGGACAATCCCTTGTGCTCGAGCAGGCCGGTAAGTTCTTCGAGCTCCTCTTCGGGCATCACTGCGAGCTCGCGGCGTTCGACCCGCAACGCGGCTCGTTCGGTGTCGCGCTGCGCACTCACCGACACGTACTCCCCCAACGCCATCGAGACCGCGCCGGCGGCCAGCCCTGCCACACCGGCAACGAGAATCGTCGACCGGTCTGTGGTGGCTGCGGCAATGCCGACGACGAGGCCCGCCGTGGAGACGATGCCGTCGTTCGCGCCGAGCACGCCGGCTCGCAACCAGTTCAGTTTGGTGGCCAGACCGCTGGTGTGCGGCTCGGCGGCGTGGTCGGACACCGACTCCGGTAGGGACATGATCGCCAGCGTAGAACTCGCACACCCCTTCCGATAGCACGGCCATGCTCACCTCACCAAGGCGCGCGGCCGAGTTTCCGTTCGATCCAGTCGGAGTCGGGAGATCCCCCCTCCGTCGTATCGAGGACCACAGCACCCGGCCACTCGTCCCGCCGGTGCAGTTGCTCGTCGAGCACCGCCGGGGTGGCATCGGAGGCATCGTCTCCACGTGCGGTGCGAGAGGCGATGCGCTGCATCAGCACCTCCGGGTCGGCTCTGCATTCGATCTCGATCAGATCTGCAGCCGCCGAAACCGCGACCTCCCGCGCAGCGCGACGACGCTCCTCCGAAAGCCACGTCGCGTCGAGCACCACCGATTCGCCCCGTGCAAGCAGGTCACCGGCACGACGGCACAGTTCCCGGTAGGTGGCCTCGGTACTCTCCGCGGAGTACAGACCCGAGCCGACACCGTCCCCGGTACGTTCGGTCGGAGCCATCCCGGCAAGTTCCTTACGGATCACATCGGTTCGCAGGACAGCCGCTCTCAGATGACGTCCGATCGTCTTCGACAGCGTCGACTTCCCGGTTGCGGCAACACCACCGACGAGGACCAGCCGCACCCGTCCACGGTCGAGATTGTGCTCTGCCTGGTCGAGATAGTCGAAGGTTTTCTCACGTGAGGAAGCATCGCCCTGCTCGTGGCGTAGCGCGGTCACCTTGGCGCGCACCAGGGCGCGGTAGGCGATGTAGTGATGCACGAGCGACGCGGGGGGATGATCGTTCGCATGGGAGGCGTACGCATCGAGCAAGGTGCGCGCCGCGTCGAGAGCGCCGAGGCGTTCGAGATCCATTGCAAGAAAGGCCAGGTCGAGGGCCGCGTCTCCATAGCGCAGCTCGTCGTCGAATTCGAGGCAGTCGATGATGCGCGGTCCGTCGTCCATACAGAAGATGTCGTCGCAGAGCATGTCTCCGTGCCCATCGACCGCTCTGCCTGCCGCAATACGGCCATCGAACAGTTCTGTGCGCCCCTGTAGATAGAGTTGGGACGCAGTGCGGATCCGAGCCAGGGCAGACCCGGCCTCCCGCCCGACCTGCAGGCGATCGAGGTGATCGAGGCTCAGTCGCCACAGTTCGGCAACGAATTCCGCAGTCGCGCACCGATCGATGCCGGGGTTGTGCGGCGACGCGGCATGCAGGGCTGCAACCTGCCGTGCCACACCGTCGATTGCCGCACCGACGTCCTCGCCCCGTTCGATCACCGCCGCCATACGCCGATCGTCGGGAAGCCTCTTCATGACGACGAAGTGCTCGCACACCTCCCCTCCAGGATCGTGCATGTCGGCCACGCCGAGATACACATCCGGGGCGAGGCGCCGGTTGAGCTCCACTTCCCTGTGACAGATCTGCTCTCGCGCAGCGCGCGTGCGATTGTCGAGGAACCCCAGATCGAGTGACTTCTTCATCTTGTGCACTCGATCGCCGACGAAGAACACCAACGAGCTGTGGGTTTCCCGCATCGACGCGTATGAGATCTCTGCTTGCCCCGCCACTGTGTACTCCTCGTATCGGTCCGCGGTCTCCTTGCCCCACTGTGCCCGCATCTCGCGCGGTTCGTGCACTCAGGCGCACAGTGACTTGCGCCGTTGCGCCTGAACGCCCCGTCCGAAAGCGGTAGTTTGCTGTCGAGTGGATATCGAACAGGGGAACGATGCATATCGACGGGGAGTCCAGCGTCGGCGAGAAGGACAGCGCCGCCGGGAACAGACGGGTCGTCATCCTCTCCGCGGCGAGGACGAAGATCGAACGTGACCTCCTGGACCGCTGGTGCAACTCCGAGTACGTGCCCGACGATTACCGTGCGGCGGCTCGTCCCGACGTCGTGGACCTCGACTCACGAGTCCTCACCTCCGAACTCTCCGCCCGAACCGACGACCCGCTTCTCGTCCCGGTCCGGGTGGTGTGGCTCCCTTCCGAACGCGACGGTGCCCGCCGCGCGCGGTTCTCGGATGTCCTTGCCTTGACCAACCCCCGCAACCCGAATGTCCTGATCCAGAAGTGGCTGGTCGGCAGGTCCTCCGACCGGTACCGGATCGTGGTGGCAGCACCCGCGCACCTCGACGATCTTCGTGAGCAGCTTGCCGCCGAGGAACACGGCCGAGTTCCGGACGCGGCGTCCCTCGCGCGTTATGTGACGCGACGAGCCGTGGTTGCGCTCGAGCGCGCCGAACGCGCCGTCATCGGTGATCGGTACAAGGTGCCCCGGCTCGTTGCCGCGCAGATCATGGATCAGCCGTCGTTCCGGCGGCGTCTCGACACGATCGCAGCCGAGGAACACCTTTCCCGAGACGAGGTCGATGGACGAGCCCGCGCCGCACTCGACGAGCTCGTCGCAGTGCAGTCACGCCTGGTCACGGACCTCTTCACACAGGCCATGCGTCCACTGCACAGCTCGGCATGGACGGTGCACGCCGACGACTCCGGACTGGAGGCGCTACGCGAGCTCAATCGCACGCATCCGCTGGTGTTCCTGCCGTCCCACCGGTCGTACGCCGACGCGTTCGTCCTGGGCAGCATCCTCGCCGATCACGATTTCCCCGGTAACCACTTGATGGGCGGTGCCAACCTCACGTTCTGGCCGATAGGCCCCATCGCACGTCGCACGGGCACGGTGTTCATCAGGCGGAGTTTCGGGAACGACACGGTGTACAAGGCTGCGCTCGAGGAGTACTTCGCTTTCCTGCTGGGCAAGCGATTCAATCTGGAGTGGTACTTCGAAGGGGGTCGCACCCGCACCGGCAAGCTTCGCAGGCCGCGCTACGGACTCCTCAATTACGTTGCGAACGCGATCCGTACCGGCCGTGTCGACGACGCGATGCTGGTACCTGTATCGATCACCTACGAAGGGCTCGCCGAGGTTGCAGCCGTGGCCGCCGAGCAGACCGGCGCCCCGAAGAAACCCGAAGGGCTGAGGTGGCTGGCGAATTACGCCCGCAATCAGCAGCGCAGCGCAGGCAATGTCTACGTGCAGTTCGGCACGCCGTTGTCGATGCGAGCACAACTCGCGGCGGGCGGGGACCCCGACCTGTCCGAGCCGGAACCCGGGGAGGGCACAGCCCACGACCCCGCAACCAGGGACGGTCTCCAGCGTAAGGCGATGCAGAAGGTGGCATTCGAGGTGGCGGTCGGTATCAACCGCACCACACCGGTCACCGTGAACAGCCTTGTCACCCTCGCCCTACTCGGGGTCCGCGACCGAGCGCTCACGCTCGACGAGGTGCGGGCTGTCGTCGCGCCGGTCCGCAGTTACCTCGACGCCCGCGGAGCCCCGCAAGGCGAAGTAGAACTCCTCGACCGCGAGGGTGGGCTCGCCCAGGTTCTCGCTGCGCTGACCGACGCCGGTGTGGTGACGACCTACGCCGGAGGCGACGAGGCGGTGTACTCCATCCAACCGGGTCAGCATCTCGTCGCCGCGTTCTACCGCAACAGCGGTATCCACTGGTTCGTCAACCGCTCGATCCTCGAACTCGCTGTGCTCTTCGTACACGAACACCCCAGTGACAACCCGGTGCGCACCGCGTGGCACGAAGCTAAGAATCTGCGCGACCTGCTCAAGTTCGAGTTCTTCTTCCCCGACCGCGACGCCTTCGAATCGGAGCTGCGAGATGAAGTGGAGCTTCTCGTGCCCGAATGGGAATGGGGAACGCCGCTTCCCAGCGAGGGCCGGGCGCTCAACGCGCTGATCGAGACCGGGTTGTTCATGTCGCACCGCACGCTGCGCTCGTTCTTCGACGCACAGCTCGTCGTCGCCGAGCGGCTGGCGCGCAGGGACCCTACGCTCGAAGTGGAGCGCGACGCATTCCTCGACGAGTGCGTCGCGGTGGGACGGCAGATGCTGCTGCAAGACCGGTTGTACGGTTCCGAGTCCGTATCCTCGGAACTGTTCGCAACAGCTTTGGAGCTGGCACGCAACCGCGGGCTTCTCGACCGGAACGACGACTCGGTCGCGCAGAAGCGTCGTGCGTTCGCGTCACAGCTGCTGGCCGTCGGTGAGCGGGTCGCATTGGCCGAGTCACTGGACGTGTCGAACAGGAAGGCGGAGCGGTGAACATCGAGCAGGCACTGCACAGGGTGCGGACGGGGCCTCAGGGCCCCGAAGTGGCTGCGTTCTTCGACTTCGACGGCACCATCGTGCATGGTTTCTCCGGGGTGCATTTTTTCCGCGACCGGCTCCTCGCAGGCAAAGTGACCGCGGCCGAACTCGCGTCGACCATGGTCAACGGTCTGCGCGGAACCGACAGCGAAGCCGATTTCGAACGCTTCGTAGCCGTTGCGTTCAAGGCATGGCGCGGCCACAGCGAGGAAGAACTGTACGAGATCGGGCAACGGTTGTTCATGTCCACGATCGCCGGGCACCTCTATCCCGAGGCGTGGCAGCTCATCGGAGCGCACCAGAACGCGGGCCACACCGTCGTGATCGCGTCGTCGGCATCTCGGTATCAGATCCAAGCGGCAGCCGACGCACTCGGCGTCGAGCACGTACTGTTCACTCCGCTCGAGGTGGTCGACGGTGTCCTCACCGGCAAGGTCGATGGAAAGTCGTTGTGGCGCAGCGGGAAATCCGATGCGACGCGCGCATTCATCGACGAGCACGGCATCGACGGTCCGCACAGCTACACCTATTCCAACGGCGGCGAGGACGCCGAGTTCCTCGCCACCACCGGAAACCCGACCGCGACCAACCCCGACCGCACACTCGACCGGATCGCACGCGAACGCAAGTGGCCCATCCTGCGGTTCCGGCCGCGTGGCACGCCCGGGGTGAAGGAGGCGGTGCGCACCGCTGCCGCGTACGGCGGAATCGTCGGTTCCGTCTGGACGGGGCTGGGACTCGGGCTGATCAATCGCAGCCGCAAGACTGCGCTCGACTCGATCGTGAACATCGGGTCCGATGTGTCGCTCGCGCTCGCGGGTATCGACGTGCGGGTGCACGGGGAAGGGAACGCGTGGGAGCATCGCCCGGCGGTGTTCATCTTCAACCACCAGAGTCAACTCGATCCAGTGGTCCTTGCGAAGGTCCTGCGTCACGACTTCACCGGCGTGACGAAGAAAGAGCTGGCGAACGACCCGCTCTTCGGTGCGTTGCTGCGATTCGTCGGTGCCACGTTCATCGACCGTGGCAACACCGAACGCGCCGTGGAGGCGCTGGCACCGGTGGTGGACACCCTGCGACAAGGCACCTCGGTCATCATCGCACCGGAAGGCACGCGCTCCCTGACACCGCAGATCGGGCGGTTCAAGAAGGGGGCATTCCGCATCGCGATGGAGGCCCGGGTCCCGATCGTCCCCGTGGTGATCCGCAATGCCGGGGAGTTGTTGTGGAAACACTCGACCCTGCTGCGGTCGGGCACCATCGACGTCGCAGTGCTCGCCCCCATCGATGTGAGCGAGTGGAGCGTCACCGATCTCGACACACACATCGCCGCGGTCGAAGACTTGTACCGCAAGACCCTCACGGACTGGCCGATCGAGTAGATGACCGACGACAAGACCCCCGACGAACAAGCGACGGACACCAGCGACACGACGGAAATACCCGGCCCGACGGACGCCGCAGTTGCGGGGAATTCCGGGGACTCCGGGGACTCCAGGGACTCCGGCAAGAGTCACGGCAACGGCTCTGCTCTGACTCCGAAGCGGCGTCGCTACCTGAAGTGGATCGTCGGCGGCCTGCTCGTGGTGGTGCTCACCGTCGAGGTGATCCTCGTGTGGCCCGAGCTGACCGACGGCGTCAGCGGCCTCGGCCACCTGTACTGGTGGTGGGTGATCGCCGCGATCCTCGCGTCGGTCGCGGAGATGACGAGTTTCGCCAGCGTGCAACGCACGCTGTTGTCCGCTGCGGACGTGAAGGTGACGCTTCGCCAGTCACTGGCCGTGGCGCTCGCTTCGAACTCGATGAGCGTGACCCTGCCAGGCGGTCCTGTCGTAGGAACCACCTTCACCTACCGGCAGATGCGCAAGTGGGGTGCGGCCCCCGTCATCGCCACGTGGCAGCTCGTGATGGCCGGCCTGCTCCAGGCCGCGGGACTCGCACTACTCGGGCTCGTGGGTGCTCTTCTCATCGGCGCCACCACGAACCCGTTCTCGCTGATCTTCTCCATCGGTGGCCTCGCCGCGTTCCTGGTGCTGATCCAATACGCAGCCAGCAATCCGGGGTCGCTCGAATCCATCGGCCTGATCGCACTGCGAGGGTTCAATCGGCTCAGGAAGAAGCCTGCGGAGGCCGGTTCGCGGGCGTGGCGCAAGATCGTCGATCAGATCGGGGCCGTGCAACTCGACCGTCCACACGCCGCACGCGCTTTCGGGTGGTCGCTGTTCAACTGGGTCTGCGACGGCGCGTGCCTCGCGTTCGCTGCCTACGCGGTCGGTGGCACGCCCAGCCTCGCGGGTATCGCCGTGGCCTACGCTGCAGGAACCGCGACGAGCCGTGCGATCCCGTTGCTGCCTGCCGGCCTCGGCGTGATGGACGCTGTGCTCGTTCCTGCGCTCACTGCAAGCGGAATGTCGGGCGCGGAAGCACTGTCCGCTGTGCTCGTGTACCGCCTGATCAGCTTCGTGCTCATCGCCGTGATCGGATGGGTCGTGTTTGCTCTGCGCTACCGCGGCGCCCCGGAGGAAGAGGATGACGACCCGGGCCCGGGACTCGACAAACTCTGGCAGGACTGACCCGATCGGGTGTGTACGAAGCTCATATCTGATCATGAATCCCGAATTTGTTCCGGTTCCGGCGCTGTGAGGACTAGCGTCTACGCAATCGAACGAGTGGAGGGACGAGGTTCGTGGCACAGCACGAAGCTGCACACAAGCGCGAGGTCTGGTCGGGACGGTCGGTGTTCATCATGGCCGCCATCGGTTCGGCGGTCGGCCTGGGCAATATCTGGCGATTCCCGTACATCGCATACGAAAACGGCGGTGGGGCATTTCTCATCCCCTACCTGGTGGCCCTGCTCACCGCGGGTATTCCGTTGTTGTTCGTCGACTACGCAATGGGCCACAAGTTCCGAGGATCTCCGCCGCTGGCGTTCCGGCGACTGAGCCGCGGCAGCGAATTCCTCGGGTGGTGGCAGGTCCTGATCTGCTTCGTCATCGGCGTCTATTACGCGGTGATCGTCGCGTGGGCAGGCTGCTACACGTTCTTCTCCATCACCGAGGCGTGGGGCGACAACCCCGAAGGTTTCTTCCTCGAGGACTTCCTGCATATGGACGCCGAGGCGACGTTCGGTCTGAGCTTCGTTCCGGGCGTCGCGTGGCCGCTGGTCCTGGTATGGGTTCTGGTCGTGGCCGTTCTTGCGCTCGGTGTGCAGCGCGGTATCGGCAACGCGAACCGCATCTTCGTTCCGCTGCTCGTGATTCTGTTCGGCGCCTTGGTGGTCCAGGCGTTGCTGCTCGACGGTTCGGCTCTCGGCCTCGACGCGTTGTTCACCCCCAATTGGGAGGCGTTGACCGACACCGGAGTGTGGATCGCGGCCTACGCACAGATCTTCTTCTCGCTGTCCGTTGCCTTCGGCATCATGCTCACCTACTCGTCGTATCTGAAACGCAAGACCAACCTGACCGGCTCGGGACTGGTGGTGGGTTTCTCCAACTCGAGTTTCGAGGTGCTCGCCGGAATCGGTGTGTTCTCGGCGCTCGGGTTCATGGCGCAGGCTCAGGGCGTCGCGGTCGACGAGGTCGTAGCGAGCGGTATCGGCCTGGCCTTCATCGCCTTCCCGACGATCGTGTCGCAGATGCCGGGCGGTCCCATCTTCGGTGTGCTGTTCTTCGGGTCGCTGGTGTTCGCCGGGTTCACATCGATGATCAGCATCATCCAGGTGACGGTCTCCGCCTTCCAGGACAAGACCGGGCTCGGCAAGGTACCCGCGTCACTTACGATCGGCGGCGCTGCAGCCATCGTGTCGATACTCCTGTTCCCCACTACAACCGGCTTGAACACCCTCGACGTGGTGGACCGGTTCGCGAATCAGTTCGGCATCGTGGGTGTTGCGTTCGCGGCCGTTATCGTGATCGCGTGGGTGCTGCGGCGCCTGCCCGAACTGCGTGACCATCTCAACTCGGTGTCGTCGTTCAAGGTCGGCGTGGTGTGGCAGGTCTTCGTCGGCGTCGTCACTCCGGTGGTGCTCGGTTACATGCTGTTCAGCGAGATCCGTGACCGCATCAACGAAGGCTACGGGGGACTCCCGGACAGCTTGGTGACGACGTTCGGGTGGGGTGTCCAGATCGCGGTGATCATTCTCGCGATCGCCATGTCGTTCATTCCTTGGCGTCGCGGGGTCGAAGCCGAGTTCGAACTCGACGAGAACCGTTCGGTTTCCACACCGGCGCTCACCAAAACAGAGCAGGGAGAGAATTCGTGAACACCTCCGCAATCGTGATGATGGTCCTCGCTCTGGCCACCTTGTGGGGCGGGCTGATCCTGAGCGTGCTCCATCTACGGAAGCACCCCGACGAGATCGAGTGATCTGCTCGACCACAGTGTCGGTTGAGTAACACACGGGGCGGCGCTCTGGCCGGAGCGCCGCCCTTGTGCTTTCCTTGATTCGGTCAGTCTCAACCTTTACTTGAGACTGAGAGTTCGAACAGTGTTGACACGATCCGTCGAGACCGATGTGTCGAGACCTGATCCACAGGAGCCCACATGACCCGCAGGACCACGCGCCTCCGGATGCGCCCCTTCGCCGCAGCGGCCACGCTGGCCGTCGCGGCCGGCCTCGCACTGCCCGTCGTCGCCACGGCGCAACCGGCGGAACCACCGATCGTCGACGCACCCGCGCCCGCCGATGTGCCCGCACCCGCCGCCGACAGCGCAATCGCCACCACGCTCGGTGTATTGCGCTCGACACCCGGCGTCGACCAGGCTGCACTCGCGGCGGCCGAGGCCATCGCAGGCGCACGCGGCAGTGCCGTCGACGCCGCCGAGGGAACCCCACTCGCCGCGTACGACGAGGGGATGGAATTCCTGCGCCGACTCGGCGTCGAGCCGTTCCTCTACCCCACCGGCGCACCGTTCTGCACGTCCGACGGCAATCTGCCCCTCGGAATCGCCCCCGCGGTGGCCGGAGCGGTACCCGGACCGTGGCCCGGTCAGAGCATCGGAGAGTTCTCTCTGGACGTCGTCGACCCCGCCCAAACACTGTTCGCCTTCGTGCCGATGGGCCTCGAGGACGACGCGAACGCCGACGGCATCCAACTCGCGTGGCTCAACGTCAACACGCTCCAAGGCGGACTGGTGCCGATGGGCACACTGGACGAAGCCTCACGCGCGGCGATCCCCGAGACGATCCCGGCCCCCATGCGACCGATGGTCGAGGCGGCCATCTCCCAGTTCCTTGCCGACACCGTTCCGTTCGGCGGTGTGCGCGTCGCACCGGTCGACACCGGCGCGGGCACCGTCCTGGCCGCCGTGTTCGGCACGGTACAGAACGGCGAGTCGTCGTGCTTCTTCCTGCCGACCGTCGGCATCGTCGAGGTGCCGGCCTGACATCTGCCGCAACAGGGTGCAACGGGTGGGCTCAGCTCACCCGCTGCATCCGTTCGAGGCGGTCGAAGACCAGCCGCACCGCGGTGTCCATGTGCTCGAGAACGCCTTCACCGCTCTGTCGCCCATTGGCCCACGCAACCAGGGTCGACATCCACACGTCCGCAACGATGCGCACCGCGTTGAGCACCTCTTCGGTGACGACCTCGATACCGGCCGACTTCGCGAACAACTCGGTGAGCACCTGACCGAGCCGGTCGAGTTCAGGCGCCGACGACGCGTCGGCGAACATCACGGCACGCACCAGAGCGTCGTACTGGCGAGGATCCTGCTCGAGCCTCGAGACGGACGCTTGCAACACACCCATGATCCGCTCGTGCGGCGTATCGCCCGGGAGCTCGGCGCCCGAAAAGTACTCGCCGACCTCTTCGAACTGGGTCACCATCGCCACCACGAGCAGCTGATTCTTGGACGGGAAGTACCGGTAGACCGTGCCGAGAGCGACACCCGACCGATCAGCGACGGCACGCATCTGCACGGCGTCGTAACCACCCTCGGACGCGAGCGCCTTCGCAGAGTCGACGATCCGCAGATACCGTGCGCGCTGCGCCGGTTTCAGCCCGGCCCCCGGCGATTGAGCAACCGGACGTTTCCGCGCCTCGACCCCCACGGCCGACTCTTCCGTCATCGATGTCACCTTCCGCTAGTGCACGTCCAGGATAGTGGACCGCCTTCATCGACCCGGAAATACTAGACACCTGTCCGGAAACCCTTCCATCCAAAGATAGAACGCGTTACATTTTTTGCGTCATCCGATGAGAGGGGTCGCTGTGCGCCACGGAATCACCCTGTTCACGAGCGATCGGGGAATCCGACCCGACGCCGCCGCAAAAGCCGCGGAAGAAGCCGGCTTCGACAGCTTCTATGTGCCCGAACACACGCACATCCCGGTCCGGCGCGAATCCGCCCACCCCGGAACCGGAAACGAGACACTCCCCGACGACCGCTACATGCGCACCCTCGACCCATGGGTCGCGCTCGGCCTCGCCGCAGCCGTCACCTCCACCATCAACCTGGGCACCTCGGTCGCACTCCCCCTCGAGCACGATCCCATCACCCTCGCGAAGACCATCGCCACGCTCGACCACCTCTCCGGAGGCCGTGTCGTCCTCGGAGCGGGGTTCGGCTGGAATGCAGAAGAACTCGCCGACCACGGAGTTCCGCCGAAGAAGAAACGGACAGCCCTGCGCGAGTACCTCGAAGCCATGCAGGCGCTGTGGACCCAGGAAGAAGCGTCCTACGACGGCACGTTCGTATCGTTCGGGCCGAGCTGGGCATGGCCCAAACCGATCCAGCAACCTCGCCCGCCGGTGCTGCTCGGTGCCGGCGCCACCGACCGGAACTTCGAGTGGATCGTCCGCTCCGGCGACGGCTGGATCACCACACCCACCGAACGCGACATCGTCGACAACGTGCAACGCCTGCACAAGATGTGGGCCGACGCCGGGCGCACCGGAACCCCCGAGGTGCTGGCGCTCGCAGGTCGTCCCGACACCGGGCAACTCGAACAGTGGCGCGACGCCGGCGTCACCGAAGTGATCTTCGGGTTGCCCGACCGCTCCGCTGACGAGGTCGTCGCCTACATCGACCGTCTCGCCGGAAAACTCGGCCTCACCTCCTGACCCACCCGCACCAGAAACGGATCACCACATGAGCACCGACGTCCACCCCCTGCTCGCCGACCAGGTCACCACCTGGGATCACGAGGCCGACGTTGTCGTCGCCGGATACGGCATCGCAGGCGTATCAGCATCCATCGAAGCAGCCCGCAGCGGCGCCGAGGTCCTGGTTCTCGAACGCACCGGCGGGTGGGGCGGAGCAGCGTCACTGTCCGGCGGCATCGTCTACCTCGGCGGAGGCACCGGACTGCAGAAAGCACTCGGATTCGACGACTCCGCCGAGAACATGAAAACCTTCATGCTCGCCGCCCTCGGCCCGGGAGCCGACGAAGCGAAGATCGCCGAATACTGCAACGGCAGCGTCGAACACTACAACTGGCTCGTGGACAACGGTGTCGTGTTCAAAGAGAGCTTCTGGGGCGAACCGGGGTGGGAGATCCCCGGCGACGACGGCCTCATGTTCTCCGGCGGCGAGAACTCAGCGCCTTTCAACGAGATCGCCACGCCCGCACCGCGCGGGCACGTCCCTCAGATGACCGACAAGCGCACAGGAGAGAAGGGCGGCGGCTTCAAGCTCATGGAGCCGCTGGCGCAGGTGGCCGAAGAACTCGGTGTCCGAGCCGAATACGACGTGCGAGTGCAACGGCTCATCGTCGACGCGGACGGACGCGTGGTGGGGCTCGCCGCCAAACAGTACGGCAAAGATGTCCACATACGGGCCCGGCGCGGTGTCGTCCTGGCCACCGGAAGCTTCGCGTACAACAAGGACATGGTCGCCACCTATGCACCGCAGCTGAACGGACGCCCAGCCGCCGCCATCGAGGAACACGACGGTCGCGCCATCCGCATGGCACAGGCGCTCGGCGCCGACCTCGCACACATGGACGCGACCGAGGTCGCCTTCTTCGGCGACCCCCAGTTGATGGCCCGAGGAATTCTCGTCAACGCCCGTGGGCAGCGGTACGTCCCCGAAGACACCTACCCCGGACGGATCGGCCAGCTGACCCTCCTCAAGAACGACAACCAGGCGTATCTGATCATCGACGAGAAGGCATACGAGGAGGGTTGCGCAGCAACGAGTTCCACTCCATTCTTCCGGTTCCAGCCCAAGTGGGTGGCGGAGACGGTCGAAGAACTCGAATCAGATATGGACCTTCCCGCGGGCACCTTGCAGGCCACCGTCGAGGTGTACAACCGGCACGCCGAGTCCGGCGCGGATCCAGTCCTGGGTAAGAAGGCCGAATGGGTCAAGCCGATCGGAACTCCGGTAGCGGCACTTGATCTGCGTAACTGCACCGCCGGGTTCACCCTCGGCGGCCTGCGCACCACGGTCGAGTCCGAAGTCCTGCACGTCTCGGGCGAACCGATCCCCGGACTGTACGCGGCGGGTCGCTGCACCTCCGGCGTGTGCGCGTGGGGGTACGCGAGCGGCACGTCGCTCGGGGACGGCAGTTTCTTCGGCCGCCGCGCGGGCCTCGCCGCAGCGAAGAACTGACGCCCCCTTTCCCCGCGCTTTCGGCCGAATGTCACCTTTGGTCACTCACATCGACCAAAGGTGACATTCGGCCATTCCCAACTCAGTACAGCGTCGTCGCGGCCGGCGTCGTAGCGCCACCTGCCGATCCCCTTCACCACTCCGAGACCGATCACCGATGTCGTCCCCACGCCTGCCGGGAACGGGACCGGCCCCGTGACGATCATCAGCGCGCCCGCAGGATCGGAATGGTCGCGCATGCCGACACACGCCGGACCTCCTTGGAACGCACCGGGACCGGCCAGGGGCGACATCACCGAGAACACCCGGTCGCCGTTGTTCCGCGACATCGACATGCCCGGTCGCCTCTGCCGCCGCGAGATAGGTGACGTCGACGGAGAACTTACCGCCGTTGTTGACCCCGTAGATGACATCGCCGGTCGTGTACGAGGGCTTCAGTTCACCGGTGAACTCGCGTCGCGCGAAGTCCCAGTCGATCGGCATCGGTACCCGGAACGTCTCGTACCCTTCCGCTTCCGCGCGGTCGAGGAATGCCCGCGACGATCGGTACCGTTCGTGGCCGAGCACGTCGTCCGGAATGGTCGCGACCCGAAGCATCCGCTCGACACGGCGATAGTGGTCGGAATCGAGGCGGTCGTAATCGATCGACGACGATACCGATTGCGCGAAACGTTCACCATCGGGTTGCAACGTCATGCCGTGGTAGGCGAGAGAACTACCACCCACACCTGCTCCGCACAGGATGTCCATTCCGTCGCCGGGGATCCGCTCGATGAGTCCGGTGAACGACTCCGTCGGGACCGGCGGTGTTCCTGGCATGACCGGAATCGGCGACAGCCAGGACATCCGCCGATCTGGTTGGAGCATGTGTGGGAACGTCTCGGCGTTCGGTCCGGTCGGCCACCTGATGCCCCGTTCGAGAACGAGGGTCTGCACCCCCGCTCGTCCGAGGTGCATCGCGGTGATCGCACCACCGAAACCGCTTCCGATGACGACAGCGCGGTGGCGTTCCTCGGTGACGTCGGCGCGGGCGCGCGGAACCGCAGTCAAGGACAAACCCAACGCGGCCGCTGCGGCGCCGCCCAGAAAAGCCCTGCGTGACAGCGCAGTGCTCAATGTTTCCCCCTTGGCCGTGATTTCGAAGTCAGAGCACTGTGAGTGGCAGCGGGATCCCCCGGTCGGCGAACACGAACGCCGCGCCCGAGCTGAATCTGGTGACCTGCACATCCTTGGACTCACGCGCCGGCGTGTCCGCCCGGATCACGTCGACGACGAGTGCGTCGGGTGACTCCTCAACCATCCGCGTCGAGAAGTGCGGGTCGACCCCGCGGACGAGCGCATCGAGCGGTGCGAGGTGATCGGCATCGATGAAGGTCGTCCACCCACCGTCGACATCGATTCCCCCGCCGCGGCCGATGCGTAGCCGGACGTGATCGTCGTGGGCCTCGATGGTGCGCCCGACGTACTGTTGCGGCGCGAGGACAGGGTGGATACCGAGTACTTTCGCGAGTCCGTCGAAAGTTCCGGACAGTCCGAGGGCGTTGCGGATCCGTTCCGAGGTCAGCCCGGCGATGCCGGTGAGTTGCTTCCGGAGAAGCGTGGACGCCGATGCCTCGTCGGTGCGCTTGCGGACACCGATCAGGAACCCGAGGGTAAGCATGTGCTGTTGGAGGCACACTTCCTCGGCGATCCGCACCAACGCAGAGTGGGAGAAATCGTCGAAGCGTACGTCCGAGAGCAACGGCCCCGCATAGTCGTCGCGCCCACCGCCTCCGGGGACGATCGGACTCAGTTCGACCGACCTCGCCGCCGTGCGCCCCAATGCCTCGGTGTGGGGTTCGACGACCGGCGGTACGTGCGCCGGATCGATCGTCACGGTCCAGGCGCAGTGCGGGTGCCGATCCTCGGGGCTGCGTGGCGGCCGGTGAATGGGCCTGACCTGTGCATATGGATTCGTCGCGAGCGCTGTCGCATCGAAGGTCGGGTCCTCGATGTCATGGCACATCGCGGTGACGTATTCCTCGCCGAGCGGTTCGACGTCCATGAGCGCACCGCAGTGGTCGAGCCAGAACTCGCCGTGGTCGCGGTCCTCGACCCGGAACCGGAAGTCCATGAACTGCGGCGGTGCGCCGATGTCGAGTTGCAGGCCCTTGAAGATCGTCACGATGTCGTCGCCCTCGTACTTCAGCGCCTGCTGCATGCGCCGGGTGTACCAGGGAGAGGACGCCTGCCATTCCTCGATCGCGACGGCCGCCATCCCCTCTCGGCCGAAAGCCGAGATCAGGTGGGCCATCCCGGAGCGGTCGATCAGCTGGCCGCACAGCAACAGTTCGGGGACGAGGACCGCGAGATCGCCTCGCGACAACGCCTCGAACGAGGAGCCGGCACGCACCGTGGTCACCACAGCGGCACCGGTGCCTGACCCGCCGGATACCAGCCCGGAAGCCGCTTGCCGGACGTGGACCTCTCGATACGCTTGTTCATGCCGTCGGACAACGCCCCGTCGGTGATCATCTCGAGGAACAGCTGCGACACGTTCCCGAAATCGAAGAAGTCGCGCTGCCACGACCACTGGAAGTTGCCGCCGTAACGGAACCAGCTGCCACCGATGCCGTGCAATGCGTAGCGCTCACCGTTGTCGCGCTTCGCATCGGCGATCTGCTTCCACAGGCCGATCACGTCGCCGGTGCGGTCGTCGATGACGACCTGCTGGTAGGGGTACTCCCACCCTTCCAATCCTCGCATCTCCTGTCCGAGTGCGAGTTCGCGGATCTCGTCACGACCGACAGCCATGAAGTCGTCCTTGGGGCCGTAGTTCCATCCGTAGGTGGCGTCCTCGGTGTACATCTCGGCCAGCGGCTTCCAGTCCTGCTCGGCCTCGGCGCGCTTGTTCGCATCGAGCCAGCGGGCAATCATCTCGTCGAGCTCAGCACGGTCGAACGTGGACATAACGTCTCCTGTCGTCAGTCTTGGGCTAGTCGCAACGCTTGGGTGGGGCAATAACGGACAGCGGCGTCGACGTCGTCGCGCTGGTCGTCGGGGACCTCGTCGACGAGGACCTCCACGGTGCCGTGTTTGGGAACGGTGAACACCTCGGGTGCTTCCATCTCGCACATGGCGTGCCCCTGGCACAGGTCGAGATCCACTTCGATCTTCACGACTACTCCACTTCCCGGATCCGCCGGCGGTACCGTACCGCGCACGGTTGCGCGAGCTGCACCACCATCTTCGAGTGATCGTTGCGGTAGGTGTCGGAGGGCTGGGCCAGATCGAATTCGAAGTCGCGCAGAAGGATCGAGAAGATCGCCTTGAGCTGCATCAAGGCGAACGCGGCGCCGACGCACCGGTGCCTGCCCGCCCCGAAGGGAATCCACGTCCACCGGTTGACGATGTCTTCCTGGTTCGGGTCGATGTAGCGGCCCGGATCGAACACGTCGGGATTCGGGAAGTCCTCGGGGATGCGGTTGGAGATCGCCGGGGTGGCTCCCACGAGATCACCCTCGGCGATGCGGTAGCCGGCCACCTCGAAGTCGGCGCACGCAACCCGAAGCAGCAGGATCAACGGCGGATGCATCCGCAGCGTCTCCTTGAGTACCGCCTCGAGATTCGGAATCTGGCGTAGCGCATGGAAACTCACGTCTGCGCCGTCGGAGTAGATCGCGTCGAGTTCGTCGGTCACCTGCTGCATGTTCTGCGGGTTGCGCAGCAGCTCGATCAAGGCCCACGCCGCGGTACCGGACGTCGTGTGGTGCCCTGCGAACATCATCGAGATGAAGATGCCGGTGATCTCGTCGGCGGTGAACCTCTCGGTGCCGTCCTCGTTCTTGATGGAGACGAGCACGTCGAGCAGGTCGCGGTCCTCCTTACCCTGCGGCGGATGTGCGATCCGACCGTTCATGATGTCCTGCACCAGTTCGACGAGCCCGCGGCGGGCCTCGTCGCGACGGCGGAAGCTGTCGATCGGTGCGTAGGGGTCGACGAAAGCGAGTGCGTCGGTGCCCTTCTCGAGATCGTGGTAGAGGTGCGCGAAACGGTCGTCGAGTTCGTCGCGGAACTTCTTGCCGATCAGGCACGCCGACGACGTGTAGATCGTCAGCTCGGCGAAGAATTCGAGGAGGTCGATTTCGCCCTCATCGCCCCACCCGGCGATCATGTCCTGGACCTCGCGGTCGATGGTCGCCGCGTGCCCCCTCATCTGTTCGCCGCGCAGTGCCGTGTTGTGCAGCATCTCCTTGCGCCGTTCAGGGCTCGCATCGAACACGACGCCCTCTCCGAACACCGGCGTCATGAAGGGATAAGCGGCCTGCTGGTCGAGGTCTTCGTCGGACGCCCGGAAGAAGAACTCGTTGGCTTCGGCACCCGAGAGCAGCACGACCTTCTTGTCGGCGAGCTGGAAGACACCGACGTCGCCGCATTCGTCGCGGACGCGGTTCATCAGGGCGATGGGGTCGGTACGCAGTTCCTCGAGGTGTCCGTGCTCGTGTTCGCCGCCGGAGACGCGCGGCGGTGCGACGGCCGTGTGTGATGGTCCGGTCACTTCTCTTCCTCCCGCAAGGGTGCTTCGGGCTGCACTTCGACCAGCACGATGTGAGCGCCGCGGGGTACGGACACCACGGTCGCGGCGGCGGCGGCGATATCCGATGCTCGGAGGAAATATGGATGGCGGGCGAAACCCCAACGCTCCCAGTCTTCGAGGAGCGGGCCTACCACCTCGGCCGGTGCGGTCATTCCGGCGCCCGTCTGAGTGGGGCCGGGCCGGACGGTGGACGCACGCACCCCGGTTCCCTCGAGTTCCATCCTCAGCTGGACCACGAGGGCTTCGAGGCCGGTCTTCGCGGCAACGTAGGCGCCCATCCGTGGACGCGGGACGTCGGCGCAGTCCGAACCGATCACGACGAAGTCGCCGCGCTTACGTTCGATCATTCCGGGGAGCACCCGTCGCGCGAGGCGATGGGTGCCGTTCAGGTGCACGTTCACCTGGAATTCGAACCGGTCCGGATCCATCTCGTGGACGAGGGAGAAGTCCATGTCGCCAGCGCCGGAGACAACGATCTCGGTGGGGCCGAGAGCCTCCTCGGCAGCGGTGACGAAGGCGTCGACCGAGTCTGTGGACGACACGTCGAGATGATGGGCGAACGCTTCGCCGCCTTCGGCACGGATCTTCTCGGCGATCGCCTCGCATTCTTCGACGCGGCGGGCACCGAGCGCGACCGGATGGCCGAGTTCGGCGAGCGCGTATGCGGTGGCCGTACCGATCCCCGACGAGGCACCGCTGATGAGTGCGGGCCTGCGCTCGGGGTGTGGCTCGAATCTAGGCATGTCGCTCCGTCACTTTCATGGGGAGGGCGGCGAAGCCGCGCACATTGGTGGAATGGACCCGTTCGGTGCGGTCGAAGTCGATCTCGTAGTCGGCGACCCGGCGCGCGAACTGTTCGAGGGCGATGTTCGCCTCGAGCCGTGCGAGGTGGGCACCGAGACAGAAGTGCACTCCCGCACCGAAGCTCGCGAGTTTTCCCGCGATGTCGCGGCCGAGGCGGAAGTCGTCGGCGTCGTCGAACACCTCGGAGTCGCGGTTGGCAGACCCGATGAGCAGCAGCACCTTGTCGCCGGAGCGGATCGTGGCGTCGTGCAGGTCGATGTCTGCTGTGGCGGTGCGGGCGACGAGCTGGCTCGACGTGTCGTACCGCAGGGTCTCTTCGACCCATTCGGGTGCACGGTCCGGGTCCGAAAGCACCTGCGACACTTCACTCTTGTTCCGGGCTCCCCAGTAGAGCGCATTGCCGAGGAGTTTGGTGGTGGTTTCGTTTCCGGCGACCACCATGAGAAACATGAACCCGATGATCTCGTCGTCGTCGAGCCGGTCGCCGTCGATTTCGGCATCGAGCAGAGCCGAGGTGAGGTCGGTCGTCGGCGACTTCCGGCGCTCCGTGATCATGTCCGCGTAGTAGCCGACGAGATGCAGCGACGCTTCCATCGCCGAGACCGGGACGTCGAGCACACCTTCGTCCCGATGCACGACGAGATCGGCAAGCCTCCGGACCTCGGCCCGATCGGACTCGGGGACCCCCATGAGCTCGGAGATCACGTCCATCGGCAGCCTGGCGGCGAAATCACTGATCCAGTCGAATTCACCGCTGGCGAGCGCGGGTTCGAGATGCCCGAGAGCGAGTTCGAGAGTCCGATCCTGCAGTTCTGCGACCCGGCGCGGAGTGAACCCCTTCGAGACGAGTTGACGCATGCGCATGTGCCGCGGGTCGTCCATGGCAAGGAACGACATCACCTTGTGGGCGTTTGGTCCGTATGCCGCGGGATCCAGCGAGACACCGTTCGCGCTGGACAGCCGCGTGTTGTCGCGAAAACCTGCGATGACGTCGGCGTGACGTGACAACGCCCAGAAGTTCAGGTCCGGGTTGTAGTAGAGCGGCGCCTCCTCACGCAGCCGGCGATAGGTGGGGTACGGATCCTCGTGGAAGGCGTAATCGTAGGGATCGAACGTGGGCGGGTCGATCGATACGGACTCCGGGGGAGCCTGGATCATGGATCACTCCAATAACAGTCGGGCCGAGATTTCCAGCCTGTCGGCGAGCTTTTCGTATGTTCCGTAACCCATTCCCGCGCGCACGAGCGCACCTGCGTAGAGCAGTTCGAGCGCCTCGAGCTCGTCGCCGTCCGGGCCGTCCCCGAGTGCGGCGGAGAGCCTTTCGCGGATATCGATACCGATTCGTGCGCGCAGATGCTCGACGTCGGGGTCGCGGCCGAGCAGCGCACTCGTGACTGCGGCGGCCAGTTCCGGCTCGTCGGCCATGAGCAGCGCCACGCCCCTGAGGACCGAAACCACGCGGTCGACTCGATCCGCTTCGCTCGACTCTTCGATGGGTGCGGTGGCGAGCCGGCGCCAGAATACTTCCGCGACCAGGTGCTCTTTGGAGGAGAAGTACGTGTAGGCGGTGGCGGGAGCCACGCCGGCGCGTGCGGCGACGATGCGGACGGTCAGCCCTGCGAATCCTTCTTCGCTCAATACCTCGACGGCGGCCTGCGTGAGGCGCTGCACGGTGTCGGCCTGCCGTTCGGTGAGCCGACGTCGGGTGGATTCGAGATTCACATTTCTGGACACGTGTCTGGACATTACTACGGTAACCATCGTCCGGCAATGGTCGACGACCTGCGCGCGCATGAATTCAGGCCTGGCGCGGGTGGATCCGCACGGGCATGGCCTTGATCCCGTTGATGAAGTTCGATCGCAACCGCCGCGCAGGCCCCGCCGGTTCGACGCGGTCGAGTCGCGTCGCGAGGGTCTCGAACATGATCTTCAGCTCGAGCCGCGCGAGGTGCGCACCGAGGCAGAAGTGCACACCGGTACCGCCGAATGCCACATGCGGGTTGTCGCTGCGCGCGATGTCGAAGACGTCGGGGTCGTCGAACACGTCCGCGTCGCGGTTGGCACTCGGGTAGTAGACCACCACCTTGTCGCCCCGGTCGACCTCCTGGTCTCCGATTGCGGCCGGGCAGGTGGGTGTGCGACGGAATCCGATGACAGGACTGACCCAGCGTAGGACCTCTTCCACCGCGCTCGGCAGGAGTTCCGGTTCGTTCTGCAGACGTCGCCATTGATGGGGGTGGTCCATGAAAGCCTGTATCCCCCCGGAGATCGCGTTGCGGGTCGTCTCGTTCCCCGCGATCACGAGAAGCACGAAGAACATGTCGAATTCCATCTCGGTAAGCGTGTCGCCGTGCTCGTCCGGGGTGATGAGCTTGGTGACGATGTCGTCGCGGGGTTCGACACGTCGCTGTGCTGCGATCTCGTTCGCATACAGAAAAACCTCTGCCGCAGCGAGTTCGCCGTCCTCACGGGTGCTGCCGTACTCCGGATCGTCCCAGCCGATCATTCTGTTCGACCAGTCGTAGAGCTTGCCGACATCCTCGGCGGGTGCGCCGAGCAGCGCGGCGATCACCTCTAGCGGGAGCGGCGCGGCTGCGACCGGAACGAAGTCGACGACCTGCCCGTCGCGGCCCGCCTCGATCAGGTCGTCGACCACGCGCGTACAGATATCGCGAATGTGGCCTTCGAGTTGCTTGATCACGCGTGGTGTGAATCCGCGGCTGACGAGCTGACGCAACCGGGTGTGATCGGGTGGGTCGAGATTGAGGAGCATGGAGGCCTGCTTGAGCCGGGTTTCCTCGTCGAATTCGTCGATCTGGGTGGAACCCATCGCGGCCGAGAAGGTGGTGTCGCGCGAGACGCCGATGACATCGTTATGGCGCGTCACCGCCCAGTATCCCGGCCCGTCGTCCTCCGGCTGCCAGTAGACCGGGCATTGCCGGCGAAGGTCGTCGAAAAAGGCGTGCGGGATGCCCTGAGTGTAGAGGTCGGGGTTCTTCAAGTCGATGTGGGATGTCGTCATGGTGCGCCTCACGAGTCGGTGGCGAACGGCTATCGTTTATAAACTACATGCCTTCGTTTGCAATGGAAGCCCCTTAGAATGAATTCATGGCACGTGACAATTCCCGACCGGTCAGACGACGAACTCTCACGCGCGACAAGGTGATCGACGCCGCCGTCGCCGCCGTAGACGAGGCCGGATGGGAGCAGCTCACGATGAGCACGCTGTCGAGCCGGCTCGGCATCGTCGCAGCCTCCCTCTACAACCACGTCCGCGGACTCGACGATGTTCGCGCCGCGGTGCAGGCACGTGCAATGACAGACCTCGGGCTCCATTTGCGCGAGGTGGCGATGGGGCGCAGCGGCAGAGCCGGTCTGCGTGCTCTGATCGACGCGCACCGAGCGTGGGCCACAGCCCACCCGAGGCGCTACCAGGCGCTCACCACTGCCCCGGTCGATCGGGCGGCACTCATCACCGCCGGGCTCGACGCCAACGGCGCCCTGGGGTCCATGCTGCACTCATGCGGCGTCGCGGAGGAACAGGCCCTCGAGGTCACCATCGGAATGTTCTCAGCCCTCCACGGATTTGCCATCCTCGAGAGCAGCGGATTCCTCGGCAACGAGATCGACTTGGACCGCATCTACGAATCCGTGGTCCAGGGCGCACTGTCCCACCTGCCCACACCCTCCGCGGCGACTCCGACGTAAACTGATCACATACGTCACCAGATGGAGGAAGCGTGCGCACAATCAAGTCGGTCGGTGATCTCGTCTCTCCACTCGGCGGGACGATCAACGCAGCCAACGTGATCATGCAATTGGCAGATCCCGCCGTCGGCCAGGGCGTGGTCGACAGCTCCGTCGACTCCGGTCGCGCCGACCTGCATCCCATCAAACGCGCCCGCACGACGGGGACCTACCTGGCAGTGGCGGTGTTCGGCACCGACGCCGACCGCGAATACCTGCGCGAGACCGTGCGGAAGATCCACGCCCGCGTCGTGTCCGAACCGAACGCCGACGTCTCGTACAGCGCGAACTCACCCAGGCTGCAACTCTGGGTAGCCGTCTGTCTGCTCAAGTACTTCATCGACCAGCACGAATTCCTGCACGGCCCGCTGACCGAGAACGAATACACCAGCGTCCTGAGCGACGGCATCACCCTGGCAACCACGTTGAACGTGCGTCCCGACTCCTGGCCGAGGACCCGCGACGAATACGACGCGCTCTGGCGCGAGGGCCTTGCCCGGATCTCCATGAACGACGGGGTGCGCGAATATCTCACGCGTCTGTGCAATCTGAGCTTCCTCGAAATGCGACTCGGCCGCGCCGGGCGGGCCGCCCACAAGATCTTCGGGCGGGATTTCGAACTGATCACCCGGGGAGCGCTGCCGCCGGAGTTCCGGAAGGTCATGCGCTACGACTGGACAGCCGACGATCAGCGACGATTCGACAGATATCTGCGCACGATGCGCGCCGTCCACCGCATGACCCCGCACGTATGGCGCCTGTTGTGGCACGTCTATCTCGTCGACATGCGCATCCGACGCCGCCTCGGCGTGCGGGTGTTCTGAGGAGCCCTATCTCCTGACCACGTTCGAGTGTGCAGTCGTTGTCGTCTTTCTCGAAAATTGCGGCCACAACTGCACACTCGATTTCTCCGTATCAAGCTCCCCCGTACGGACATCTACCCGAACCATTGCTTTCCCGGAACGTGTCGAACTATAGTCCAGACACCTGTCCAGAACGTTAGGGAATCGTCTGATGACATTGCGCCCGACCGACAGTTCCATGCTCCTGATCGACGGAAAACTCGTCCCCGGCAGCGGCGGCACATTCGAGGTGATCGATCCCACCACCGAGGAGGTGCTCGGCCACGCGGCCGACGGCACCCCTGCGGATCTCGACGCTGCGATCGACGCGGCCCGCCGCGCCTTCGACCACACCGACTGGTCCCGCGACCACACCTTCCGCGCACATTGCCTGCGCCAACTCCGCGACGCCATCCACTGTCACATCGAGGAACTGCGGGAGATCACGATCGCCGAGGTAGGCGCGCCCCGGTTCCTGACCGCCGCCGCTCATCTCGAAGGGCCTGTCGACGACCTGCTGTGGTTCGCTGATCTCGCCGAGAGTTATTCGTGGCAACAAGATCTCGGCAATGCCTCCCCCATGGGCATTCCCACCCACCGGTACCTGCTCAAGGAAGCCACCGGCGTGGTCGGCGCGATCACCCCGTGGAACTTCCCGCACCAGATCAACTTCGCCAAGATCGGGCCGGCACTTGCCGCAGGTAACACCGTGGTTCTCAAGCCCGCGCCCGACACCCCCTGGTGTGCAGCGCTCATCGGCAAGATCGCGGCCGAGGAGACCGACCTCCCACCTGGAGTGCTCAACATCGTCACCTCGAGCGACCACCGCATCGGCGCACTGCTCGCCGAGGACCCCCGAGTGGACCTGATCTCGTTCACCGGTTCCACCGCAACCGGTAAGTCGGTCATGCGGGCCGCATCGGAGTCGCTCAAGAAGGTTTTCCTCGAACTCGGTGGCAAGTCCGCGTTTCTCGTCCTCGACGACGCCGACCTCCGCGCGGCGTGCTCGATGGCGGCGTTCACGGTGTGCACACACGCTGGTCAGGGCTGCGCGATCACCACTCGACTCGTCGTGCCCCGCGCCCGGTACGACGAAGCGGTCGAGGCCACCGCGAACACTCTGCAGGGGCTGCGCCCCGGCGACCCCCGCGACCCCGGCACCGTCTGCGGGCCGTTGATCTCGGCCCGACAGCGAGACCGCGTCGAGGGCTACATCCGTCTCGCCGTCGAGGAGGGCGGCACGGTGGTTGTCGGCGGCGGACGGCCCACCGAGCACGACCGCGGGTTCTTCGTCGAACCCACCCTGATCTCGGGACTCGACAACTCCGCCCGCACCGCGCAGGAAGAAATTTTCGGTCCGGTGCTGGTGATCCTGCCCCACGACGGCGACGACGACGCGATCCGCATCGCCAACGACTCCCCCTACGGACTCTCCGGTGCGGTCTACGGCACCGACCCCGACCGCATCGCACGAGTCGTCGCGGGAGTCCGCACCGGCACCCTCGGAGTCAACGGCGGCATCTGGTACGCCGCGGACGCTCCGTTCGGCGGATACAAGCAGTCCGGCATCGGCCGCGAGATGGGCCTCGCCGGGTTCGAGGAGTACCTGGAGACCAAGCTCGTCGCAGAACCCGCGCTCTGACGTTCGCAGTGCCCCACTTAATCGAAAGGACCTGCCATATGTCCAGATTCACCGATCGCACTGCGATCGTCACGGGAGCAGCCCAAGGAATCGGTGAGGCATACGCACGTGCACTCGCCGCCGAAGGTGCGCGCGTGGTGGTCGCCGATATCGATGCCGAACTCGGCGAGCAGGTGGCCAAGCAGATCGTCGTCGACGGCGGAACCGCCACATTTCTACCCGTGGATGTCTCCGATCCGGATTCGGCGAAGGAACTCGCCGACAAGACCGTCGAGACGTACGGGGGAATCGATCACGTCGTCAACAACGCCGCGATCTACGGCGGAATGAAACTCGATCTCCTGCTCACCGTGCCGTGGGACTACTACAAGAAGTTCATGAGCGTCAATCTCGATGGGGCCCTGAACATCACCCGCGCCGTGTGGCCTCACATGACGAGGAGTGGAGGCTCGATCGTCAACCAGTCGTCCACTGCCGCCTGGGTGTACTCGGGCTTCTACGGTCTCGCAAAGGTCGGGATCAACGGCCTCACACAGCAACTCGCCGTCGAACTGGGCGGGTCGAACATCCGGATCAACGCGATCGCACCCGGACCCATCGACACCGAGGCCACACGCACCACCACACCGTCGAACATGGTCGCCGACATGGTGAAGCAGCTTCCGCTCAAGCGCATCGGCACACCCGACGACCTCGTCGGCATGTGCCTGTTCCTGCTATCCGACGACGCGGGCTGGGTGACCGGTCAGATCTTCAACGTCGACGGCGGGCAGGTGATCCGGTCGTGACGATCCGCATCGGCTATATCGGCCTCGGCAACATGGGTGCACCGATGGCGCACCGGCTGCTCGACCACACCGACAGGCTGTCCGTCCTCGACACCAACCCCGACGCCGTGACCCCGCTTGTCGAAGCGGGCGCCCACTCCGTCTCGAACGCCGCAGAACTCGCCTCCGTCAGCGACATCGTGTGTGTCACCGTCCTCGACGACACCCAGGTCCGCGACGTCGTAGCCGGCCCCGACGGACTGCTGTCGAGCGCGGAACCCGGCACTGTGATCGCCGTGCACTCGACGATCTCCGACACCACAGCCGTCGATCTCGGCGCGCTGTGCGCAACGCACGGCGTGGAGTTCGTGGATGCACCGGTCAGCGGTGGCGCTGCGGGCGCGAAGAAGGCGGCGCTGGCGGTGATGGTCGGCGCATCGGATGAAGCGTTCGAGAAGGTTCGAGATCCGTTCAGCGCATTCGCCGCGCTGGTCGTCCACGCCGGGCCGGTCGGTGCAGGCACCCGCATGAAACTCGCACGGAACCTTCTCCACTTCGTCTCGTTCACCGCCGCGACCGAAGCCCAACGCCTCGCAGAGGCCGCCGGAATCGACATCACCGAACTCGGCAAGGTCGTCCGGCACACCGACGCGATCACAGGGGGTGCCGGATCGATCATGTGGCGCGACAACACATCCCCACTCGAACCCGACGATTCGTGGTTTCCGATCTTCTCGCACGTGCGAGCGCTGGGCGAGAAGGATCTGGCGCTCGCCATGGCGCTCGGCGACCGACTCGACGTCGAACTTCCCCTCGCCACACGCTCCCTCGCAGGCCTCGGTCCCGGCCTCGGAGTCGGGATCGGCGACGTCGCACGCACCCACAGCATGGAGGAGCATTCATGACCGACGACAGGCGCCAGCGCGGCCTCGAGATGATGGGCAAGGTCTACGGGTTCGAGTTCCAGGACGGGCCCGGTGCCCATTTCGCAGCCACCGCCGATCATCTGTTCGCCGACATCTGGTCGCGACCGGGTTTGAGCATCCGCGACCGCCGGCTACTGCTACTCGGAGCCTTGACGGCGCAGGGGCTCAGCGACGTCGCCGAGATCCAGCTCGGCGCTGCCCTGCAGAACGACGAACTCGACGAGGAACAGCTGCGAGAGATCGCATTGTTCCTGTCGCACTATGTGGGTTGGCCACTCGGAACGAAGCTGGACAACGCAGTCGGGAGTGTGCTCGGCAAACGCCGTGCCGCGACGCGGTCGTGACCACGCTTGACATGCCGAAGTTCCCCGAACTCGGCTTCTACGCGCTTGCCGGGCACGCCCCCGACCCGCGCGCATTGCTCCATGAGATCCGTCACGGCGAACAACTCGGTCTCGGCGCGGTCTTCCTGTCCGAACGATTCGACACCAAGGACGCGGGTGTGCTCGCCGGGGCAGCCGCGGCCATCAGCGAATCGATCGGGATAGGTACCGCCGCGACGAATCCCCAGACCCGCCACCCGGTGGTGACCGCAACCATGGCCACCACCGCCCACCGGCTCAGTGGGGGCCGCTACGCCCTCGGACTCGGCCGCGGCTTCGATGCCCTGTTCGATCTGATGGGTCTGCCCAGGGTGTCGTCGGCACGGCTCGACGACACCGTCGGGCTTCTCCGCACGCTGTTCCGCGGCGACGCGGCAGTCGGCCACGACGGCCCCGCCGGCACGTTTCCGTACCTGCGCCGCACCGCCGACGGAACAGATCACATCCCGATTCTCATGGTCGCACTCGGCGACCGATCGCTAGAACTCGCCGGACGCATCGCCGACGGCGTCGTCCTGCACACCTTCTTCTCCGACGCGACAGTGGCGCGGGCCGTGAAGATCGTGCGCGACGCCGCTGCCGTAGCCGGACGCGACCCGGCCTCCGTCCGCATTTGGTCGGTACTGGCGACCGTCGAAGAGTCCATCCCCGACACCGAGCGACGACGCAAACTCGTGGGCAGACTCGCCACCTATCTCCAGGGCTACGGCGACGTGCTGGTCAAGGCCAACGGGTGGTCCCCTGCCGATCTCGAGCGGTTCCGCGCAGACCCGATCGTGCAGCAACACCAAGGCGCATTCGATGCGACCGGCACCGACGAGGTACTCCGGCACCTGGAGGCGCAGTTGCCCGAACACTGGCTCGCGGCGTCGGCCACCGGCACCGCGCACCAGTGCGCCGAGCGGATCGCCGACCAATTCGACGCCGGCGCCGACAGCGTGATCCTGCACGGAGCCACTCCCGCAGAGCTCGCTCCGGTACTCGACGCGTGGCGGCACATCCGCACTCCCCACCGTTTCGCACATCTACCCGCAAATCCCGGATGGAGTACTCGGTGAGCAACACCGTCGTTTCCGATATTGCGGAGCTGACCCCCGAGTGGCTCAGTGCTGCCCTCGACGCTCCCGTACACAGCGTCCGCGCCGAGACGATCGGCACCGGGCAGATCGGCACGTGCTACCGACTCGAACTCACCGGCGACGGGGTGCCGGAACGACTCGTCGCCAAACTACCCGCAGCCGACACCGGCGTACGCGCGATGCTCGCCGGCGCGTACCGCGGCGAAGTCCGGTTCTACACCGATCTCGCAGCAACCGTCTCGGTCCGTGCTCCCCGATGTCACTACGCGGCCCTGGGCGAGGACGGGAACTTCACGCTCCTTCTCGAAGACCTTGCCCCCGCCCGCCAAGGTGATCAGATCCGCGGATGCACACCGGGACAGGCACTCGACGCCGTTCGCAATCTCGCCGACCTGCACGCGCCACGGTGGAACGACCCGGCTCTGCTCGGTCTGGAATGGCTCGGACATTCCGACGAGGCGCAGGCCCGCATGCTCTCCGAACTGTACGGGCCCGCGGTGGATACCTTCATGACCGATCTGGGGCATCTGCTCGACGACAGCGACCACGACACGCTGCGTGGGTGCGTCGATGCCACGGAACAGTGGATACTTGCTCGCAGTGAGCGTTTCACCGTGCTGCACGGCGATTACCGCCTCGACAATTTGATGTTCCCCGATGACGGTGTGCCCGGGGTGGCGGCCGTGGACTGGCAGACGATCACCGTGGGACTCGCCGCGCGTGACCTCGCGTATTTTCTCGGCACATCGTTGCCACCTGCCTTACGTCGCGAACACGAACACCATCTGGTCACCGCATACCACCGCAGGCTCATGGAGGGCGGCGTGGAACGCTATGCGTTCTCCGAGTGCTGGGACGACTACCGATTCGGCGCACTTCAAGGTCCGCTCATCGCGGTGTTCGGGTGCGCCTTCGGCACCCGAACCGAACGAGGTGACCGGATGTTCGCCGCGATGGTGACACGTTCGTGCGCGGCGATCCGCGACCTGGACAGCCTCGGCGCTACCGGATGACGGCGGTATCGCGTGCCGAGTGCTCTCGGTAATGTGGCACACGAATATTCAGCTCGTCCGACGAACGGAGACCGACCGCGATGACTCGCACCACCCTCCCCCGCGAGGCGATCGAACTCGCAGAAGCAACACCGGGTTTCATGCCCATCGACGAGGGCACGGCGTTGCACGACGCAGCCGTCCGCTATCTCGGCGACGGGGTGGGCGTCGAGATCGGCACCTACTGCGGCCGCTCCACGGTGTACCTGGGCGAGGCTGCGAAGGCGACAGGCGGCACCATCGTCACCGTCGATCACCACCACGGTTCCGAAGAACACCAACCGGGCTGGGAGTACCACGATTCGTCGCTGGTCGACCCGCACACCGGCAAGCTGGATACGGTCGGGAAACTGCGGCACACCCTCTCCGACGGGGGTCTCGAGTCGCACGTCGTCGCGGTCGTGGGCAGTTCTCCTCAGGTCGCGGCGTTCTGGCGAACGCCGCTCGCCTTCGTCTTCATCGACGGCGGGCACAGTAGCGAAGCGGCGCAGGCCGATTACTCGGGCTGGGCACGATGGGTGGAGCCCGGAGGCGCCCTGATCATCCACGATGTGTTCCCCGACCCCGCCGACGGCGGACGCCCCCCGTACGAGATCTACTGCCGCGCACTCGAAAGTGGGGAATTCACCGAAGTCTCCGTCACCGGATCATTGCGAGTGCTCGAACGCACCGGAGGGGTCGTCGGCTCGTAAAGGTGTGGCTCGGATACTCCCTCAGACGAACACCTCGCATTGCTCGGTGCAGTGTCAGACGAACACCTCGCAGTGCTCGGTGCAGCGATCACGACCCACCTGCCCCCGGGGCATTGCAGCATCACGAAACACCGCATTGCCGCCGGTCGTCCGCGACAACGCATCCGCCGCAAGGATCACCGCCGCGCTCGTCCACGAGCTGACCTCGACGGGCCACCGCTTACCGTCGTCGTAGACAAGGCCCGTCCAGTACGAACCGTCCGGGTCGCGCAGGTGCTGCATCGACGCGAACAGCTCGTGTGCTCGTTCGCTGTCGCCGAGGGCATCGAGCGCGAGAACGAGCTCGCACGTCTCCGCGCCGGTCACCCACGGTTTGTGGTCGACACAGCGGATACCGAGTCCGTCCACGACGAAATCGGACCATCGCTCGCGGATGCGCCGATGGGCTTCGGGGCCTCGCAGCGCGCCACCGAGTATCGGGTAGTACCAGTCCATCGAGTATTCGGGCTTCGGCGTGAACACCTCGGGGTGCCTGCGCAACGCATGCCCCAATCGATACAGCGCCACTTCCCATTCCGGCTGCGGGTCGTCGACGAGTTCTGCGAGCTGAACCCCGCACCGCAAGCTCTGGTGGATACTGGCGCATCCGGTGAGCAGCGCCTCGTCGACGAGTCCGCCCGACCCACGCGCCCACGCGATATGGCCGCCGGGAAACTGCATGTCGACGACGTGGTCGAGCGCGGCTCGCACGGTCGGCCACATCTCGGACGTGAACATCCGGTCGCCGGTCACGAGATGGTGGTGCCACACCCCCACCGCGATGTACGCGGTGAAGTTGCTGTCGGTATCGGCGTTCTCGATGATCCCGTTCCGGAACTTCACGGGCCATGAACCGTCGGAACGTTGTGTACTGCGAAGGAATCCGAAGGCAGCCGACGCTTCCTCACGCAGCCCGGTGACCGTCAGCGACATTGCGGACTCGACGTGGTCCCACGGATCTGTGTGACCGCCCGGAAACCAGGGAATTGCCCCGGACGGCTCCTGCATGCGCGCAATCGCCTGCCCTGTCGCATAGCATTCGTCGCGCGACAGCACACCGGGTACCTCCGGCATCATCCGGCGATGGAACTCACTGCGGCGCACCGGATGCACCCGGCTTCTCGAGGTAGAACACGACACTCTTGCCGATAACGGGGTCGAGGAGTTTCTCCGCGGTCCGGGTCAGCCACGGACCTTCCATCAGGTCCCACACGAGCATCCGGTGGTAGGCCTTGGTCAGTGGATTGTTCTCGTTGTCGACGCCGACCGCACACTTGAGCCACCAGTACGGCGAGTGCAGAGCGTGAGCGTGGTCGGTCCCGCGCACCGTCAAACCGGCCGCGCCGAGCTTCGTGGCCAGCTCGTCCGCCTTGTAGATGCGGACGTGCCCGCCCTCGACCTCGTGGTACGCGTCCGACAACGCCCAACAGATCTTCTCGGGTAACCATCGCGGGACAGTCACAGCTGCGACACCACCGGGTTTGAGGACCCGCACGAACTCCGCGATCGCGCGATCGTCCTCGGGAACGTGTTCGAGGACTTCGGAAATCATGACGACGTCGAAGGTCTCGTCGGCATAAGGCAACGCCAGCGCGTCACCCACCTCGGCGCGGGCAAGGGCCCCTTCGGGTACCTGGCCCTCGAGTTCCATCGCCACGAACATGTCGGCGACCGCTTTCATGTCGTCGGCACTGCGGTCGAAGGCAACGACGTCCGCACCGCGCCGGTACAGCTCGAACGAGTGCCTGCCTGCGCCGGCGCCGATGTCTATCGCGCGGCAACCCGGCCGCACCCCCAGCCGATCGAAGTCGACGGTCAACATCAGTTACTCCTTCCTTCGTGTACGGCGATCGCGTTCTCGTAGACGTTCGCGGTTTGCGCGGCGACCGCAGCCCAGCTGTATTTCTCTTCGACGCGGGCGCGGGCAGCGGTGCCCAGTTGCGTCCTGCGCGCCGGATCGTCGAGCAGTGCCGCGATCGCGTCAGCCAACTGCTGGGCATCACCCGGTGGCACGAGCTCGCCGGCGTCGCCCACGACTTCGGGAATCGCGCCTGCGCGACTGGCCACGAGGGGTGTCCCGCACGCCATGGCCTCGACAGCAGGCAACGAGAAGCCCTCGTACAACGACGGGACCGCAGCGATCTCCGCCGACGCCAGTAGCTCCGCAAGCGCGGCGTCGTCGATCCCCGACACAGTGCGCACGACATCGCCGATCGCGAGATCTTCTATCCGACGCTCGGTGGCGCCGCCGGGGGCGAGCTTGGAAACGAGCACGAGCTCGATCTCGCGCTCGGTGTGCAATTTGGCCACCGCTTCGAGCAGCGTCGGCACTCCTTTGAGAGGAGCGTCGGCGCTGGCCACACACACGATGCGGCCCGGGACCCGAGGCGTGGTCGCGGGAGCGAACAGATCGGTGTCGACGCCGAGGGGAATCGTGTGGATCCGGTCCTGCTCGATGTCGAACGCGGTGCGAATATCGTCGGCGGAGTTCTCCGAGACGGTGAGCAGCATCAGTATCTTCCGGGCCACCCGCCCCTGCATTCGCAGGAATCCGTACCACCGCCGCAGGGTGATCTTGCGACGCACGGTGGTTGCCGAGGCGAGATCCAGTTCGCGGTCGCGCGTGATGGGGTGGTGGATGGTCGCGACCAGCGGTAGGTCCTTTGCGATGCGGAGGAGACCGGATCCGAGTGATTGGTTGTCGTGGACGACGTCGAAATCGGCGATTCGATCACGAAGGAGCCGGGCCGCGCGAAGGCCGAAGGTGCGCGGTTCCGGGAACCCGGCCGTCCACATGGTGGCAACCTCGAGGACGTCGATCAGGTCGCGGTACTCGCCGGGTCGCGGCGTACGGAACGGGTCGTCGTCGCGATAGAGATCGAGACTGGGAACTTTCGTCAAGGTCACCGACGGATCGAGTTCCGGGTACGGCTGGCCCGAGAAGACCTCGACGTCGTGACCTTGGGCTGCGAGCTCCCGACTGAGGTGGCGAATATAGACGCCCTGACCTCCGCAGTGCGGTTTGCTCCGGTACGACAGCAGAGCTATGCGCACATCAACCCCCGGATTGTTCGGACGCGTGTCCATGCAGTTACGTAGGGCACACACTAGAACATGTTCACTCGGTCGCGGTAGCCGAGCACACCGAATACCGGTCGGCGACAGTGCTGTAACGACGACGAAGGCCCGGTATCTCATCGATACCGGGCCTTCGCGCAGAGCGACCCTGACGGGACTCGAACCCGCGACCTCCGCCGTGACAGGGCGGCGCGCTAACCAACTGCGCCACAGGGCCATAGGAACCCATCGGGCTCTCATAGCTGGGCCCACCGCACGCGGTGGGCCACTTGTATTCATTTTTCGATGGTCGAAACGCAACCATCGTGGTGGCCAGGGCCGGGATCGAACCGGCGACCTTCCGCTTTTCAGGCGGACGCTCGTACCAACTGAGCTACCTGGCCGGATGGCACCCGAACCGAATGCCGATCGCAAACTTCTGCGACCCTGACGGGACTCGAACCCGCGACCTCCGCCGTGACAGGGCGGCGCGCTAACCAACTGCGCCACAGGGCCTTGCTATTCAATTCTCTGCCAGCGTACTGCACACATTCGGCCGAAACCGAAGTGTACCCCCTACGGGATTCGAACCCGCGCTACCGCCTTGAAAGGGCGGCGTCCTAGGCCGCTAGACGAAGGGGGCCCGACCGGATTCCTCCGACCCGTACCCTCAACGGGATTTTCCGTTCCGCTGGGAGCTTGCACAGCTTATGTCACGGCATTCCTGATTCACAAATCAGCTGGTCATGCCGTCATTCCGCTGTTCGCGGCCAACCCCGCTCCCGCCAGCGAGCCAGCCACTGCTCCGAGGCCATCGCTTCGAGCGGGACCTCGAGACAGGCTTCGAACTTCGACTTGACGTCGATGTCCGGCGAGGTGAGGTCCGCGAGGTAGCGCTGGCCGGCCAGCGACGATCCGACTGCCTCGACGAACCTACGAATATCCACGTCCGGACGGAACAATCCCTGCTCCTGCGCTTCGACCGCGAGCTGGTAGCCCGCTCTCCCCCAGATATAACTGCCACGCAATCGCGCTTCGTTCATGAACTCGGGTTCGGTGACGAGTCTGAACTCGGCCGCAATCACATCGTCGTTGTGGAGAGCTTCTCCGAGCTCGGCGATCATCCCGTGCAGGCGCTCGAACGGGTCGAGGTCTGCTGCCCCGACCCAGTGAGTCACGATCGCCCGGTAGTGCTCGAGACCTTCTTCGAGCACCGCGCGCGCAAGTTCGTCCTTGGACGCGAAGTGGAAGTACATGGCGCCCTTGGTGGCGTTCGAGTGTTCGAGAATCGAGTTGATCGACGCGGCGCCGTAGCCACGCTTGGCGAACTCGACTGCAGCCGCCCTGATGATGGCGGAACGCGTACGACGCGCACGTTCCTGTTGACGTGACATGAGCGAATCGAGCCTTCCGAGTATCCGATCCCCGAAACGAAACAGTAGTCGCGCAGCATCCCTCGTGACCGCGGGACCTGACCTTCGGAGCACCATGAACCACAGAACACACCGAGTGGTATGCTTTCCGCGGCTCGGGTGCGGAAGCAGGGGGTGTGCACCCGAGCCCATTGAAGTATTCGGCTGCGCGTCGGATACGATCAGGCGGCGCGGTGTGGTTACACTGTGCGCCCATGCCCCTATAGCTCAGTTGGTAGAGCTACGGACTTTTAATCCGCAGGTCGTAGGTTCGAGCCCTACTGGGGGCACCAGCAATGGCCTGGTGATTCTCTTCGGAGGACGCCAGGTCATTTTCGTGCGTACCAACCAATTGCCAAATCGCTCCCCGATCGGGTTGAGCGTTGGGTGTGCCGCGACCGATGGACAACGTGCGACACCTTGTGCCAAGGTTCGACCACAACAAAAAAGAGCCCGCCGCGAGATTAGGCCCTCGCGACGGGCGATTGTCCGACTGAAAAGGAGTCGAACGATGTCCCAGCATACCCATGTCTCGAGCACGGGCGGTATCCGTCGCGGCCCACGCCTCGCCGACAACTTCACCATCCTCTCGAACACGATCATCAACAACGAAGCCCTCAGCTTCCGCGCCCGCGGAGTCCTGATCTGGCTCCTCTCCAAGCCGTTCGACTGGAGCATCCGCTCCGAAGTGATCGCCGACCAGTCCCCCTTCGAGGGACGCGAAGCGATCCGCACCGTGATGCGCGAACTCGTCGCCCACGGGTACCTCGTCCGCGAGAAGGTGCAGAACGAGAAGGGCCGCTGGGCCACGATCCAGACCATCTACGAAGAGCCCGTCACCAGCGACACCACGATTCCCGAACCGAAGACCAGGAAATCGACTTCCGGTCAGCCGCGCGACGGACAGACGGGCGCCTTTACAAAGGATGGATCACCAAGAACTGAAACCGACAACAACACCGGTCAGGCCGACACGTCACCTGTCGACATGGTCGGGACCTCGTTGTCGTTGCCTGACTCCGCCCAGAAAGAACTCGACGAGCGCGACCGCAACTACGCGGCACTGATCGACGCCTGCGCCCACGCCGGTCTCCCCGGATCGTTCGAGCACGTGAAGCCCGCCCAGAAGAGCGAGATCCTCGCGATGATCGATCTGCACGGCGCCGCAGCACTCGCCGAGCGCGCGAAGGCCATGCATCGTGACGCCAACCCGACTCTCTACGCGCAGGGCTGGATCCGGTTGTGGAAAGCCATGCCACTCCCCCGCCCCACGCCCACGCCCGCCTACTACGGCACCGCCAAATGCACCGCCTGCGAAGGCACCGGGTACGTGATGAACGACGACGACCTCGCCGTCCGGTGCGTCTGTCGCACCCATGCCGGGGGACGGGCAGCCGCGTGATGGTGAGAATTCATGCCGACTTCGGGCAATGGTCAGCGATCCACGGAACCCCTCGAGAAACCCTCCGGGGGTACACCGTCGGCTGAGCCACCCCGTGGATCGGTGTCGCGCTTCTCTGCGTCCGCAGCCTTCCGCTCGAGGTCGGCGCGCGCAGCACGAAGGTCCTTCCCGCGCTTCCGGTATCGCGCCACCGCGATGACGAGAAACACGAACACGAGGACGCCGATAACAGCTCCGACCAGGGAGGCCCCCCGGAATCCGGGCGCATCGACATCCATGATCCGTTCACCGGCGTGCGCCGCGTTCCCACCGCCGAGCACCACACTGAGCGTCATCAGGTTCGGTATCGCGACAACGAGCGCGAGCACCGTGAGGGCGATCTGGACGCCGCGACCGTACTTCCACCCGCGCACTTGCCAGACCCAGACGAGGAGAACGAGCGGGATCGCGGTGCACAGGATTCCGAAGAGCAGGCCCCACATGATTCCGCGGGAGAATCCCCCTTCGGCGAGGCCGGCGACGCGTTGCGCCCACCACCGAGGCAGGAAGGCGGCGAGCACGAAATAGGTGACGACGAGTACGAGCAGAGTCACAACCACTGCGATGGTCTTCTTGAGCCACGGCTTCATTCCCGCTCGCTCGATTTCGGACGATGTCCTGGCGTCAGACATGTACTCAGCCTACGGTCCACCCGGCTCGCAGTGGATTCGATTCCGTGTCCTGGCGTTTCACCCCGCGTTCGCCGCCCCGGTTTGGATAGTGTGAGCACGCGCGAATCGAATTCGGTGGGAGGCACATGCGCAGTTTCGTGGATCTGGGCCTGTTCCTGGCTGCCGTGGCGCTGGGCATCGGCACCGTTTTGCCCATGGTCGGCGGGGTTCGTTCCACCGAAGCCCCTCTTTCCGGGCTCCGCGACGGATTTCCGAGCGGCGATCCCACGAGCCTCGCCGTTGCGGGCCTACCGCTGTACGAGTCACTCGCGGTTCCGCTCGCGGCAGCAGCAGTACTACTGCTGATCGCCGCACTGTTCGACTCCGTGGTCACCGGCTGGGCCGGCACCGTCCTCGCCCTTACGGTGTGTGCGACTGCAGCCGTGCGTATCTTCCAGTCTCACGGCGATTATCTGGTGGAGAACCACAGCACTGCCCTGACCAATCAGAACGGGTTCGTACTGCTGGTCAGTGGCACCCTCGTCAGCCTGGTGTGCTGCCTCGTTTCGCTACGAAGACCCTCCCGCCAGCCGGCACGCGGCTGAACTGTGACACGGTCGATACTCTCACCACACCGGCGCCTCTCGGTGGGGTGCCCTGACCAGGCGAGGGTCCACATGGCAAGTCTTGACGAACTGATCTCCCAGGTACCGATAGATCAGGTGGCGCGCGAACTCGGCGTCGACACCGCAACGGCGGAGACCGCGGTCCGCGCGGCCCTCCCGACTCTCGTCGGTGGCCTGGACGCGAATGCTCAGGACACGGCGGGCGCGGCGTCTTTGATGTCGGCCGTGAACAAGCACTCGGGTTCGACGATCCTCGACGGCGGTGTCGATGTTGCAAAGGTCGACACCGCGGACGGCAACAAGATCGTCGCCAACGTGTTCGGTGCCAACAAGGACCAGGTCATCAGCACCCTCGGTTCGGTCAACGGTTCCGGAGGCAAAGACCTCATCGCGCAACTGCTGCCTATCCTGGCGCCGATCGTGCTGTCCTATCTCGCGAAGCAGATCACCGGCGGATCCGCTCCCGCCTCGACCACCGCGAGCGCAGGCAACCAGGGCGTTCTCGGCGACCTGCTCGGCGGACTTCTGAAGAACGCTGCGGGCGGCTCGGGTAACACCGGCGGCGGACTCGGCGACATACTCGGGGGCGTCCTCGGCGGTCATTCCGGCGGCGGGCTCGGCGGGCTGCTCGGCGGGCTGCTGGGCGGAGGAAAGCGCTGATCAGCACAACCTGATCTCTCGTGCGGAAACGGCCTCGGACCCACCCGGGGCCGTTTCCGATTCAGGGACTTCCGGCGGTGCACAGCGGTGACCCGGTACCGTAGCCACGGACATTTTGTGACAGGCAACATTGTGATTCCGATCGGCTGCCAGGTTCCGGTGCGCGGCGACAGACTTCGACGGGCACAAACCTACGGTCCCGTAGGCTGCAGCACGACACGACATCACACGGACAGGGGTACGAATTCATGACGCGAGTCCTGACTCAACTGGAGCTACTGCGTGAGCTGGAGCCCGTGGCCGAGGCGAACGTCAACCGACACCTCTCCATGACGAAGGATTGGCATCCCCACGATTACGTGCCGTGGGACGAGGGCCGCAACTTCGCCGCGATGGGCGGCAGCGATTGGGATCCCGAGCAGTCACGCCTCGGCGAGGTGGCCAAGGCCGCGATGATCACCAACCTGCTCACCGAAGACAACCTGCCTTCCTACCACCGCGAGATCGCCGTGAATTTCTCGCGCGACGGCGCGTGGGGCACATGGGTCGGACGGTGGACGGCGGAAGAGAACCGGCACGGCATCGTGATGCGCGACTATCTCGTCGTCACGCGCGGTGTCGATCCGGTGGCGCTCGAGAACGCCCGAATGGAGCACATGACGAACGGGTTCGCGTCGCCGAACGAAGATACGGGTTTGTTGCGTTCGGTCGCCTACGTCACCTTCCAGGAGCTTGCGACCCGCGTTTCCCATCGCAACACCGGCCACGCGTGCGACGACCCGATCGCCGACAAGATGCTCCAGCGCATCGCCGCCGACGAGAACCTGCACATGATCTTCTACCGCAACATCTGCGAAGCAGCCCTCGACGTGGCGCCGGTCCAAGCCCTCGAAGCGATCACCGAGGTCTTGAAGAACTTCCAGATGCCCGGCGCAGGCATGCCCAATTTCCGTCGCAACGGCGTCCTGATGGCAAAGCACGGCATCTACGACCTGCGCCAGCACCTCGACGACGTCGTGATGCCCGTTCTGCGCAAGTGGAAGCTGTTCGATCGCGACTACGGTAGCGCCGGCGCCCAGACGCTCGACGAACTCGGCACCTTCCTCGAAGACCTCGAGAAGCAGACCGTGAAGTTCGAGGAGATGCGCGACCGTTCTCTCGCCCGCGAGGCAGCCAAGCGCGAGCGCGCCGGAGCCGTTTCCTGACGCTGCGAGTGGAGCCCGAGCCCGAATCGACCGATTCGGGCGCCACCACCGCCGGCAGTTATCCTGTGCCCGGTGCCGGTTTCGGCGCCGGGCACAGGTGTCCCACCCTGCGCCTGCAGGAACCTGGTCGTATTCCTTTGCACCACAACGCTTTCTCGAGGTTCTCATGTCTGCCCTGAAGATCGGCTCGCTCGAATTGGACAGCCCTGTCGTGCTGGCTCCGATGGCCGGGGTGACGAATGTCGCATTTCGCACTCTGTGTCGCGACCTCGAACTCGAGCGGAGCGGCAGCACGTCCGGCCTGTACGTGTGCGAAATGGTGACCGCGCGCGCCCTCGTCGAACGTCATCCGGTCACGATGCACATGACCACGTTCGGCCCCACCGAGACGCCCCGTTCGCTACAGCTCTACACGGTCGATCCCGACACGACATATGCCGCAGCGAAGATGATCGTCGACGAGGACCTCGCAGACCATATCGACATGAACTTCGGGTGCCCCGTCCCCAAGGTCACCCGTAAGGGCGGTGGATCGGCTCTGCCTTACAAGCGTCGCTTGTTCGGACAGATCGTCGCGGCGGCGGTACGCGCCACCGAGGGCACGAATATCCCGGTCACCGTCAAGTTCCGCATCGGCATCGACGACGAACACCACACCCACCTCGATGCGGGGCGCATCGCTGCAGCCGAGGGTGCTGCTGCTGTGGCACTGCACGCCCGCACCGCTGCTCAGCGATACTCGGGCACCGCGGACTGGAACGAGATCGCCCGCCTCAAGGACCATGTCACGGACGTACCGGTCCTGGGCAACGGCGACATCTTCGATGCCGAGGACGCCGAGAAGATGATGGCGCAGACCGGATGCGACGGTGTCGTCGTCGGACGCGGGTGCCTGGGGCGTCCCTGGTTGTTCGCCGAATTGAGCGCGGCGCTGAACGGCAGGGAGATCCCCACCCCTCCCACGCTGGGCGAGGTCACAGTGATCATGCGCCGCCACGCCACGCTGCTCGCGAATCACCACGGTGAAGACAAGGGCATGCGCGAAATCCGTAAGCACATCGCCTGGTACCTGCGTGGCTTCCCAGCGGGTTCAGAAGTCCGGAGCAGCCTGGCGCGGGTGTCGTCGCTGAGCGAACTCGACGATCTCCTCGGCCTGCTCGACCCGGCCGTCCCGTTCCCGGCCGATGCCGAAGGCCCGCGTGGCCGCCAAGGCTCCCCCAGCTCCGTGGCACTTCCCGACGGATGGCTCGACGACCCCGACGACACTCTGGTCCCAGCGGGCGCGGACATCATGCACTCTGGTGGCTGAACTGCGCTGATTCACCATCCGAGCGAGACAAAGCTCGCACATCTCCGTTCGTCGCCCGGCAATCAGTATCATGGCGAGGTCGCTCGGACCGAGGGCGAACACTACGAGTGCGGAAACGCGACGCGGAGAGGCCGGGGCATCTGTGGATGAGGAGCACGATCCGGGTTCGCCCGACAGTCGTGCCCCCTGGGAGCGACCGATCGCCGACCCCTCCAACCGCGACGCACACTCCGGCCGAATCCGTCGGGACCGGGCCGACAGTGCAGAAACCGATCGCGCTCGGTCGGACACCGGACGAAGTGCCGGTTCTCGCTCCGACAGCCGCCGCAGCGAGAGCGCACGCAGCAGGCGCAACGACTCTGCAGACAAATCGAAACAGCTCACCGTCGCGGAGCTGATGAACAAGGTGGATCGCGAGAAGAATTCGCCCCCCTCCACCCCGTCATCACCGTCCACCTCGTCATCGCCGCCTGCCCCGTCAGCACCGTCACTGCCGCCGCCTCCCGCCGCATCTCCACCTCCCCCGGCACCACGACCGCCCACGTCACCTCGGGCTCCCGATACTCCGCCTGCGCCCCGGACGCCGCAGGCTCCGCCTCCGGTGGCGTCGCGGCCTCCACGCGTATCCGGGCCACCGCATCAGCAACCTCGCACGCCCGTGGAAGCGACACCCCCGCAGCGGACGGATCCACCTCCACTGACCGCGGCGGCGGCGCTTCCCCCCGCTCACCCACCTCATGGCCGCGTCCCGGCCCGGGCAACCCCGGCCGACCATGACCGCACCAGATCGGTCGCGCCGGCCACTGCCGTAGCCCCCCAAGGGCCAGGCACAGAGCCCGACGATGTCGGCGACGAGCCGACGGCGACGCCCCATGCGGTGGCCGGCGACGGACTGAGCCGGCTGGCGTTGAGCAAGAAGCGCAAGAAACGGAAACTCCGATTGTTCGCGCGTGCCTCGGTCGCGCTCGTATCCGTCGTCGCCCTGGTGGGTACTGGGTCGGTCTGGAGTTATCTCCGAGCGACGGAGGCCGGGTTCTCTCAGATCGCAGCGCTCGACACCGAGTCCGCAGACATCGTCGATCCGATCGGGCAGACCGGTGACGAGACCTACCTGATCGTCGGTACCGATACGCGTGCGGGCGCCAGCGGCGAGGTGGGTGCAGGCAGCGTCGAAGACGCGGAGGGCTCTCGTGCCGACGTCGCGATCCTCGTCAACATTCCCGCCGATCGCAGTCGCGTCGTTGCGGTGTCATTCCCCCGGGATCTCGATGTCGAACGGCCGGTCTGTCTCGCGTGGGACAGCTCGACCGGCGACTACAGTTCGGAGATCCACCCCGCGGCCGATGGCGACAAACTCAACGCGGTATACGCCCTGGGCGGTCCGAAATGCCTGGTCAAGACGATCCAGAAGATGTCGGGCCTGAAGATCGGTCACTTCGTCGGTATCGACTTCGCGGGCTTCGAATCGATGGTCGACGAGGTCGGCGGTGTCGAGGTCTGCACCCCGACTCCGTTGGTGGACGGTGAGCTCGGCACGATCATCGACACGGCGGGCACCCACCTTCTCGATGGTCGGCAAGCCCTCGATTACGTTCGTGCGCGCAAGGTCGAGTCCGAGATCAACAGCGACTATTCGCGTATCAACCGCCAGCAGAAGTTCTTGTCGTCGCTGCTGCGGTCCGCGCTGTCGAACAAGGTCCTGCTCGACCCAGGAAAGCTGAACGGTCTCATCGGTGCCTTCACCCGCGCGACCTTCGTCGAGAACGTCAACGCCGATTCGTTGGTGAAGCTCGGCCGGTCCCTTCAGAATGTCGACGCCGGGGCCGTGACTTTCCTGACCACACCCACTGCAGGCACCACCGAGTGGGGCAACGAGATTCCCCGGCTCGACGACATCGAAGCCATCTTCACCGCGATCATCGACGACCAGCCCCTTCCGGGAGAAAAGCGCGACCCGGCCGCCGAGGCCGATCCGGACGCGCCGCCGGAGATGGCCCCCTCCCTCTCGGCGGTCGATCCGTCCTGGGTGTCGGTGCAGGTATCCAACGCATCGGATGTGTCCGGGCTCGCCGCAAGCACTGCCGACGAACTTGCCATGTACGGGTTCCCCATCTACAACACCGGTAACTACACAGGCACCAGCACACACACGGTCGTCCGGTTCGCTCCCGGGATGGAGGCCGAAGCGATGACGGTCGCCTCGACGTTCCCCGGTGCGGTGCTGCAGCGTGCATCGGATTCGTCGATCGGCAACGTGGTCGAGGTCGTTCTCGGATCGGGCTACGACGGTGTCGTCGTGTCACCCACGCCGCCCGGGAGCCCGCTCGAACCGGTCGCCATCGAAGAAGCCGACGCCGAGGGTGCCGTCCAGCTACCCGCCGACCTCACCGTTACCAACGCCGCCGCCGATCCCTGCAGCTGAGAGCGCTGAACCCATCCGCGTCGTTCACCTCCGGTTCACTCTCTGATCGTGATAAGGACCCTCGGACGCCGTATGGTGTGACATTATGCGCGTCGCTTACAACGAACAGATGGATGAACTCACCGGGCTACTCGGCGAAATGGCCGGGCTCGCCGGAACGGCGATGGAACGGGCCACCCAGGCCCTGCTCCAGGCCGACCTCCCGCTCGCGGAGATGGTGATCGAAGAGCACGACAAGATCACCGAACTCGGTGCCGTGTGCGAAGAGAAGGCGTTCGCGCTTCTCGCGCTGCAGGGTCCGGTCGCCGGCGACCTGCGCGCAGTGGTGAGCGGAATCCAGATCGTCGCCGACATCGACCGGATGGGTGCGCTTGCCCTGCACATCGCGAAGGCCACGCGTCGACGTCACCCCAATCACGTGCTTCCCGACGAGGTCAGCGGATACTTCGCCGAAATGGGCCGGATCGCCGTGTCCCTCGGCGCCGCAACCCGCGAGATCCTCGAAACCCGAGACCCCGAGCGCGCGGCACGCCTCCACGAGGAGGACGAAGCGATGGACGATCTCCACCGTCACCTGTTCACGGTACTCATGGACCGCGAATGGAAGCACGGTGTGGCGGCGGCCGTCGACGTCACCTTGCTGGGACGCTTCTATGAGCGCTTCGCCGATCACGCCGTCGAGGTGGGCCGTCGTGTGATCTTCCTGGTAACGGGCAAGCTGCCCACCCTCGAGGACTTCCACACCATGCAGCAGCGCGTCGACAAGCTCACTGTGTACCCCGAATCCTGAGTTCTCCTGCCCCACACAGTTCTCCTGCCCCACACGCGCAGAGCCCCGACCGGATCAATCCGGTCGGGGCTCTCCTGTTCGTACTGTCGCCGGGGAGATCTCAGCCGAAGCGACCCGAGATGTAGTCCTCGGTGGCCTTCTGCGTCGGGTTCGAGAAGATCTTCTCGGTGTCGTCGATCTCGATCAGCTTGCCGGGCCTGCCGGTTGCCTCGAGATTGAAGAATGCGGTCTGGTCACTCACGCGGGCCGCCTGCTGCATGTTGTGAGTGACGATGACGATCGTGAACTCCTGCTTCAGCTCCGTGATCAGATCTTCGATTGCGAGCGTCGAGATCGGGTCGAGGGCGGAGCACGGCTCATCCATGAGCAACACGTCAGGCTGTACCGCGATTGCACGGGCAATGCACAGACGCTGCTGCTGACCGCCGGACAGGCCACCCCCGGGCTTGTCGAGGCGATCCTTGACCTCGGTCCACAGGTTCGCGCCACGCAGCGACTTCTCGGCAACCTCGTCGAGCTTGCCCTTGTCGCGCATTCCCTGCAGCTTCAGTCCGGCTACGACATTGTCGCGAATGGACATCGTCGGGAAGGGATTCGGCCGCTGGAACACCATGCCTATCGTCTTGCGAACCCCCACAGGATCGACAGCCGCGTCGTAGATGTCCTCGCCGTCGAGGAGCACCGAACCCTCGACGTAGGCACCGGGGGTCACCTCGTGCATACGGTTGAGGGAGCGGAGCACGGTGGACTTACCGCAGCCGGACGGGCCGATGAACGCCGTGACGTTGCGAGGAGGCACCGACAGCGTCACGTCGGACACCGCGTGGAACTTCCCGTAGAAGATATTGACGTCCTTGAGGTCCAGACGCTTGGCCATCATCGGCTCCCTAATGGTGTATCGAATTCGAAGTATGTGGTCATCGCCGGCTCGTCTACTTGGAGCCGACCTGCGACAAGCGGCCGATCAGCTTGGCGGCGATGTTGAGGATCGCAATGATGAGGATCAGGGTCAGTGCAGCACCCCAGATGCGCATCGAGCCCGCTTCGGTGGGGTTGTTCATCTCGGCCACCATCAGACCCGGCAGGGTTGCCATCTCGCCACCGAACAGGTTGAAGTTGATGAACGGTGCGTATCCCACGAGAATCAGCAGCGGCGCAGTCTCCCCCATCACGCGAGCAAGGGCGAGCATGATGCCGGTGATGATGCCTGCGAGCGAGGTCGGGAGCACGATCCGGGCGATCGTCTTCCACTTCGGGACCCCGAGCGCGTACGACGCCTCACGGAGATCCTGAGGAACGATTCGCAGCATTTCCTCGGTGCTGCGCACCACGACCGGCACCATCAGCAGCACCAGCGACAGGGACACCGCGAATGCGGACTTGGGCATTCCGAAGGTCGCCACCCACAGCGCGTAGATGAACAACGCGGCGACGATCGACGGAACACCACTGAGGATGTCGACCATGAAGGTCGTGATGCGGCCGAGCTTCGACTTACCCGCGTACTCGACGAGATAGATCGCGACGAACACTCCGAGCGGGATCGAGATGATCGCGCACACCAATCCCTGCAGGAGGGTGCCGACGATCGCGTGGTAGACACCGCCTCCCATGGACGAAGCGGTCAGTCCACTCAGTGAATGGGTGAACCACGTCGAGGAGAGCAGGGCGGGCATGCCCTTGGAAATCACGGTGATGAGCACCCAGGCCAAAGGCACAAGCGCAATGAGCACCGAGAGGGTGACGAGCACGGTGGCCGCAACGTCCTTGGCCCTGCGTGCACCGCTGACCCGCTGGAACGTCGGTGCCTTGACGGGCGATGTGAGGGTTGTCGTCGTCATGGCGTCAGTCCTTCTTTCCAGCGACGATCATGCGGGCTGCGGCGTTGACGACGAAGGTCAGGACGAAGAGCACGAGACCCGCGGCGATGTAGGCACCGGCCTGGATGTTGTTGTTGAATTCGGCGTAGCCGAGAGCGATCTTCGATGCGATGGTGGCGCCACCGTCGAACAGCGACCAGGAGAACGCTTCCGACGTGGTCCGCAGGATCAGATAGAGCGCCATGGTCTCGCCGAGTGCACGTCCGAGACCGAGCATGGAACCGCTGACGTAGCCGGACTTGCCGAACGGGATCACCGTGGTCTTCACGACTTCCCAGCGGGTCGCACCGAGTGCGAGTGCGGCCTCGATGTGCGCGGTGGGTGTCTGGACGAACACCTCGCGGCTGACCGCGGCAATGGTGGGCAGGATCATCACGGCGAGCACGATGCCCGCTGTGAAGATCGTTCCGCCGCCGATGATCGATCCGCTACCCGTCGCGAACAACGGGAACCAGCCGAGGTTGGTGTTGAGGAACTCTGCGACCGGTCGGAGGAAGGGCGCCAGGACGAGCATGCCCCACAGGCCGTAGACGATCGACGGCACCGCGGCGAGCAGGTCGATCACGTACGCGAGCGACTTCTTGATCTTCTCGGGGCAGTACGAGGTCAGGAAGATCGCGATACCGAGCGCCACGGGCATCGCGAGGACCAGTGCGAACAGCGACACGAGGACGGTCACCTGGAACAGATCGAGGACGCCGAAGGCCATCTCCTCGATGTCCTGCGTGATCCACGTGCGGCTGGTGAGGAAGTTGACGGTGTTGCGCTGCAAGGCCGGAACGGCGCGCCACACGAGGAACACCGCGATCGCGGCGATGATCACCGAGACCAGGACAGCGGACCCGGAAGCCAGCGAACTGAAGATCCGGTCCCCTGGGCGAACGACGGACTTCTTCTTGGTCTGTGGGGAAGTAATCTTGGCCTCCGGTGTACTGCCGTGCGGACCGCCCGGTCCTGACCCGGCCGGGTCAGGACCGGCGGCGCGAGTAGCCGAGGTGCTCGGCGCGTCACTCATGTGAACTCGCAATCTATCTCGTGGTGAATTTCCGGAACGGGCGGTCCGCCTGTGCAGACGATCAGGCGATGGCGTCGATCGATTCGGTCAGCTTCGACTTGAAGGACTCGGGAAGCGGGACGTAGCCGATTTCCTCGAGGCCCTCCTGGCCTTCGTTGGCCGCGCTGACCAGGAACGACTTGACCGCTGCCGAGGTGTCGGCGTCGTAACCGCCCGAGCACACGATCTCGTAGGTCGCGAGCACCAGCGGGTAGGCGCCTTCTGCGTCGGTGCCGAAGATCGACGTGAGGTCCAGGGTCAGGTCGCCGCCGCCTGCGCTGGCGAACTCTGCACCATCGATGGCCGCAGCGGCGGTCTCGGAGTTCAGCTCGACCGGGCCGTTGCCGGTGTCGATGGAAGCCATGCTGAGCCCGTTCTGCTCGGCGAACGACTGCTCGACGTAGGTGATCGATCCGGGAGCGCCCGAAACAGCCTGGGCGACACCGGCCGAGCCCTTCGCACCTTCACCGATACCGCCGGTGAAATCGGAGCCTGCACCGGTGGTCCATGCGCCGTTGGATGCTGCTTCGAGGTACTGCTGGAAGTTGTCGGTGGTACCCGACGAATCGGAACGGACGATCGCGGTGATCGGGCTGTCGGGCAATTCGACGCCCTCGTTCAGCGCGGCAATCGCCGGATCGTTCCACGTGGTGATCTGGCCGTTGAAGATCTTGGCTGCGACCTCACCGTTGACGACCAGATTGTCGACGCCCTCGAGGTTGTAGGCAAGTGCGACCGGGCCGAACACGAGAGGCAGGTTCCATGCCGGGTTACCGGCGCAACGCTCGGCTGCCAGTGCGGCCTGCTCCTCCTTGATGGCCGAATCGGAGCCGGCGAAATCGATCTGGCTGGCGATGAACTGCGTGCGGCCGTCACCGGAACCCGACGGGTTGTACGCCACGTTGACCGAGGCGCCCTTCTCGTTGCAGACGGCGATGTAGGTGGAAACGAAGTTGTCCATCGCGTTCTTCTGCGCAGACGACCCCGCACCGGAGAGGTTCGCCTTGCCCTCGCAGGTCGCGCCCGACGCGTCGGCGTCGACCTCGACCGAGCCCGCATTGTTGTCGCTACCGCAAGCCGCGAGCGTGAGTGCGCCGGCCGCAAACAGGCCGAGCAGGGCACCATTGCGCTTCAGGTTCACCTGTACTCCTTCAGGAATATCGCTTCCGCCACACAAGGCTGGGTGGCGACTTCGAGACGCGGGAGGATCCCCTGCGCCGAGTCGTCAGCATCCGACCCGTATGCAGAAGGTAGGCGGATCCGGTGGACGGATACTCTCTCGCCGGTTAACGGGAGATGAACACGCCGGATACAGGCACTATTGGTGTTGCGACAATCACCCGAACTTCACCGGACAACAACGTGTCGTCGGGAGATGTTCACTTCGCGTATGCGACATCCACATGGAATCGCTCGAACCCGAGCTTGCCGTAGGTGTTGAGCGCGGCTGTGTTGTCACCCTCGACATAGAGCAGCACAGTGGGTAGTCCCCGCTCGCGCAGATGATGCAGTCCGGCGAGCGTGAGGAGCCGCCCGAGTCCCCGGCCCTGTGCCTCCGGGTCGATGCCGACCACGTACACCTCGCCGAGCGCCGGTTCCGTCGGCCCCGGCGGGTGCACCTTCGTCCAGTGGAATCCCAAGAGGCGATCCGGGTCGGCGACGTCGAATGCGAGAAACAGCCCGGCCGGATCGAACCACGATTCGGCCCGACGGTCGGCCACGTCGCTCGCGGTCATCCGCCCTTGCTCAGGGTGCCATTCGAAGGCGGAAGCATTGACCCGCACGAGTTCCGGATCGTCCGAAGGTCCTCGATACGTGCGCAGCTCGACCGAATCGGGTATTTCGAGTTCGGGGAGCGCGAGATCGAGCGGCCTCCTCAGCTGAAGGAGTTCGCGAACGCCCCTGAGGCCGTGCTTCGCGGCGACAGCGCGGGCTGCGGGAAGATCTCCGTGCGCCCACACCCGTGCTTCGGGACCCCCTTCGGTCAGGGCTGCGCCGACGAGCTCGCCGCCGAGGCCGTGACCCCGGTAGGCCGGATCGACGACGACCTCGGACATCGACGGATGTTCGTCGTGCGCAGGCATGAGGTTCGCATACCCGGCGACCGCCCCGTCGACGACGGCGATCAGATGCCGCGCATCGGTGTCGCGGGTCAGCGAGTGAACTGCCTGCTCCGACACCGGAGCCGTCCCGTCGTGCGCGGTGGCACGCTCGAACAGTGCCTGCACCTCGGCGGCCTGCGCCGCGGTCGGACGATCGACGAACTGCTGCTGCAGCGGGAGCTCTTCGCGCTCATTGGGCCCGAACTTCATGCACCCGAGGGTAGCGATTACTCGGCGAACTCGTCCTCGGGGTGGCCGACCGTGTGACCGCCCTTGGTACGGCTGCTCGGCCGGACGGCTTTGTATCCGACGTTGCGGACGGTCCCGATGAGGGCTTCGTGTTCGGGGCCGAGCTTCGCGCGGAGTCGTCGCACGTGCACGTCGACCGTCCGGGTGCCACCGAAGAAGTCGTAGCCCCACACCTCCTGCAGCAGTTGTGCGCGGGTGAAGACTCGGCCTGCGTGCTGGGCGAGGTACTTGAGAAGCTCGAATTCCTTGTACGTCAGGTCGAGCGGTTTCCCGCGCAGCCTCGCTGTATATGTGTCCTCGTCGATGGTGAGTTCGCCCAGCGTGATCCGCCCGGAGGTCTCGGCAGAGACCGCACCGCCGGACCGAGCAAGGAGCAACCGCAACCGAGCGTCGAGTTCGGCGGGCCCGGTGCCTGTGAGCAGGATGTCGTCGAGCGCCCACTCGGGGTTGACCGCGACAAGCCCGCCCTCGGTGAGAACAGCGACCACGGGTATCGCCGACCCGGCGCCACCGAGCAGGCGGCACAATCCGCGCGCCGCCGCGAGATCGGTTCGGGCATCGACGAGCGCGATATCGGCGGTGGCCGCCTCGAGCAGCGACGACACTTCGGTCGGGACCGGCCGTACCGAATGCGCCAGCAGCGACAACGACGGCAACACAGCATCAGGATCCGGATCGGAGGTCAGAAGGAGAAGCTCCACCGGGCCTCCGTTTCTTCGCACTGCCTGGGCAGACCGTTCCGGATGAACGGTGTGGTACAGATTAACCCCCCATTTGTTACCGCCGTGTTAGCTGGCGAGAACGCCGCCCGGTACGTTCCGTCACAATGGTCGGCGTGCGCAAACTCATTTATGGTCTCGTCGTCCTCGTCGGACTCGTTCTGCTGGTCGATTTCGGAGCGGCGGCCTGGTCGGAGTATCGGCTGTCTCGCGCACTGCGTGAGGGAGGCGCCCTCGAGGCCGATCCCGCGGTGACGATCCACGGTTTCCCTTTTCTTCTGCAAGCGCGCAACGGTCACTACGAGAACGTCGAGATCACTGCGGATCGGGTCCCCACCGACATGCTCGGGGACATCACCGTCGAAGCGAACCTGGTGGGCGCCCACGCAGAGGCGTCCGCGCTCCTCGACGGATCGATCCGGTCGGTACCGGTCGACCTGCTGTACGGCCGTGTCATGATCGACGCCACCGAGCTCGGTCAGGCACTCGGCATTCCCGATCTGCAGATTTCTGCGCCGCCTGCCAGCAAATCGGACGGCACGGGCGGATCAGGCGGATCCGGTCCGACCACCGCGGGCGGTGTCGTGCTCACCGGCACCGTGCCGGTCGGCCCGCTCTCCGCGCGGGTCAGTGTCCAGGCAGATCTCGTCCTCGACGGCGACCGGGTACAGATCGTGGCGTCCGACCTGTACTTCGGCCCCGAAGGGCATGCCGACTTCTCCGTTCCCGATCCGCTGAAACCCCTGGTACTGGGGTTGTTCACCACCACAATCGAACCACAGGATCTGCCGTTCGGCGTCTATCCCACGTCGGTGGAGGCACGGGGCTCGCGGATCGTGATCGAAGGTGAAGCGCACAACGTGACCATCGACCTCACCGAAGTGCAACAGCCCTCGTGAACGCGCTCATCGTCCTTGCGGTCGTGATCGTCGCGGCGGGTGTAGTGGGTGCGGTGATCCGGTCCCGGTCGGGCCGGCTGAAGCAACTACCCATCGCCGAGACTTCGGCCGCGGACCCTGAACTCGGCAAGGTCGGGGTCGGTGAGGGCGAACCGGTGATCCTGCACTTCTCCGCGCCATGGTGCGGGCCATGTGCCGCAGTCCGCCGGGTCGTTTCCGGGGTCATCGAGGACAACGGCGGCACAGCGGCGCCGGTGCGCGACATCGAGCTCGACTTCGACGAGAACGTCTCCCTCGCCACGCAACTCGGCGTACTCTCGCTTCCCACGACCTTCCTGTTCGACGGCGACGGACACCAGCGCTACCGGGTCTCCGGGGTTCCGACGACGAACGATCTGAGGCAAGCACTGGCCGCGCTGTGACACCGGCGGGCACCCGGGCTGTGAAACAAGCAGGCACCCGGCCCTTCCCTGCGCCGTTTTCTCGGTTAGACTGCGACGCGTGCTGACCTGCCAAGAGCTGATGCTCACCCGACGCCGCACAGTTGATCTGTGCCGCCTCGGTGGCACTTGTTGTACCTGCTGATCCACCCGCGGTCGACCTACCGCGATTCGACTCGCCCCAGCGATATCGATCCAGCAGGAGTACACACATGTCTCTCACCACATCCTCTGCTCTCCAGGTGGACGTGCGCGGACCCCGGTTCGCCGCCTGGATCACCACAGTGGTTCTCGTCTCGGTCCTCGCCATCGCCTCGTTCGCACCGCGGGCAGCAGGCATCGTGCTGGCCGTACAGACCGTCGTGTTCCTCCTCGGCGCCACTGTCGGCCCACGCCGAAGCCCGTACGGCACGCTCTTCGCCGTCGCGGTTGCACCGCGCCTGTCGCCGCCGTCCGAGACCGAGCCCGCCGAGCCGTTGCGGTTCGCGCAGGGGGTCGGCTTCGTATTCGCCTTGATCGGCACCGCCGCACTACTGGCCGGTGCCGTCACGCTCGGTCTCGTCGCCGCAGGATTCGCGTTGTTCGCAGCCCTGTTGAATGCCGCATTCGGGGTGTGCCTCGGGTGCCGCATGTATCCGCTCGTCTCCCGGTTGCGGTCACAGACCACCTGAATTCGCTGTTCCGCCAGCACTTCTGCCGTTCCACCCACGACTACTTCAGTGTCACCACGAAAGGAACAACTATGGCTCGCTCCGACGTTCTGGTCTCCGCCGACTGGGCTGAGCAGAACCTGCAAGCGCCGAAGACCGTCTTCATCGAGGTCGACGAAGACACCTCCGCCTACGAAGGCGGCCACATCGAGGGCGCGATCCGACTCGACTGGCGCAAGGATCTGCAGGACGCGGTCCGTCGCGATTTCCTGAACCAGGAGCAGTTCTCCGCGCTGCTGTCGGCCAAGGGCGTCTCGAACGACGACACCGTCGTGCTGTACGGCGGCAACAACAACTGGTTCGCCGCGTACGCCTACTGGTACTTCACGCTCTACGGCCACAACGATGTCAAGCTCATCGACGGCGGCCGTAAGAAGTGGGAGCTCGACGGTCGCCCCCTGTCGAAGGACGAGGTCAGCCGCCCGGCTACCGAGTACAAGGCCGCCGCACCCGACACGTCGATCCGCGCGTTCCGCGACGAGGTCATCGACGCCATCGGCAACAAGAACCTCGTCGACGTGCGTTCGCCCGACGAGTTCTCCGGCAAGATCCTCGCCCCCGCGCACCTTCCGCAGGAGCAGGCACAGCAGCGTGGACACGTACCCGGCGCGATCAACATCCCGTGGAGCACCACCGCCAACGAGGACGGCACGTTCAAGTCCGACGACGAGCTCACCGCTCTCTACGCAGCGAAGGGCTTCGACGACACCAAGGAAACCATCGCCTACTGCCGGATCGGCGAGCGCTCGAGCCACACCTGGTTCGTGCTGCAGGAGATCCTCGGCAAGCAGAATGTCAAGAATTACGACGGCAGCTGGGTCGAGTACGGCTCGCTCGTCGGCGCACCGATCGAATTGGGAGCATAAGAACATGTGTGGAGCACCCGTCCAGTCCCAGACTCTTCCGTCGAACGTCGATACCGAGAAGGAAACGGTCATCACCGGCCGTGTTCTCGCAGCCGACGGACAACCCGTCGGTGGCGCCTTCGTGCGCCTGCTCGACAGCACCGATGAGTTCACCGCCGAAGTGGTCGCGTCGGCTACCGGCGACTTCCGCTTCTTCGCCGCACCCGGCGAGTGGAAGATCCGTGCGCTGTCCAGCACGGGCAACGGCACCGCGACCGTGAGCCCGACCTCCGCCGGTGTCCACAACGTCGACGTCACCGTCGCGAAGTAGCCCCGACCGACAGGTCACGTTCAGGGCATCAGGGCCTCGCTCCGATCAGGAGCGGGGCCCTTCGCGTTCCCACCCGGCCGAGTCGTACCGACGAACACCGAGGAGCTAATATGTGCCCGTGGTCATTTTCTTCGAAGTTCTCCTGGTCCTCGCAGCGCTGCTCATCATCTGGTTCACGCTGTACACCATCTACCGCCTGGTCACCCAAGACCAGTGACGGACGACGGACCCCGCCGCAGCGGTAACGACGCCATCGCCGATGCCGAGAAACGCGCCGAGGCCACCGCCGAGCGCAATATCCCGGCCCTGCCCGGTCTCCCCGGCCCTGAGGACACCGCGAACCTGAGGCTCGGGCCCGACCTGAACCCGGCGATGCTGGCATTGCTGCCGCTCGTCGGTGTGTGGCGCGGCGAAGGCGAAGGACACGATCCCGAGACGGGCGACTACCGCTTCGGTCAACAGATCGTCGTCTCACACAATGGATCCGACTATCTCGCGTGGGAAGCGCGCTCGTGGCGGCTCGACGAGGCCGGCGAGTTCAGTGCACCCGATCGCCGTGAAAGCGGCTTCTGGCGTGTGTCGGGCACCGACGCCGCAGGCAGCGAGGATCCCGAGACCGTCGAACTGCTGCTCACCCACAGCTCCGGTGTCGTCGAGTTGTACTACGGAGCGGCCCTGACCCAGTCCTCCTGGGAACTTGCGACCGACGTCGTGATCCGCACGAAATCCGGTGAGACCGTGGGCGGAGCCAAGCGGCTCTACGGCATCATCGAAGGGGGCGACCTCGCCTACGTCGAAGAACGCGTCATCGGCGACGGCGAGTTGATCCCGCGCATGTCAGCGCGGTTGTCGCGCTACGTCGGCTGACGCTCCGGCTCCGCCGGACGCGTCACTTCGAGTCGGCCGGCCGCTCTGCGGCGCGGGCCGACTCCTGACTGTCCGTCTCCGGCCCTTCCTGTTCTTCTTCCTCCGGGATTGCGTGCGTGACCACAACCACCTCGGGTGCAGGTAGGCCCTCGGCCGCGGCAAGCGCCTCGGCCGAGTACACCTCGGGCCACTGCCTGGTCACCGGTTCCGGGCGTTCACCGAGGTCCTCGCGGATGCCGCGCACAAGGCTGTACATCATCACCCAGCCCATCACGAAGAACGGCAACCCGACCACCGTGATGACCTGTTGCAGCGCGTCGAGCCCGTCCTTACCGGTCGCGACGAGCATCGTCGCCGCAACGGCACCCATCAGGACCGCCCAGAACAGACGCTGATGAATCGGCGCCTTCTCCTCGTGACCGGACGCCATCATGTCCAGCACCATCGCCGTCGAATCGACCGACGTCACGAAGAAGATCACGACAAGCACGACCGCGATGAACGAGACGACCCCGGTGAACGGGAAGTGCCCGAGGAATTCGAAGAGCGCACCGGGGATGTCACCGTCGTCCACGACACGCTCGACCAGACCACCTTCACCGTTGAGTTCGATGTCGAAGGCGCCCATGCCGAAGATGCTGAACCAGATCACGGAGAAGAGCACGGGCAGCCCGAGCACACCGCCGACGAACTCGCGGACCGTGCGGCCGCGGGAGATCCGGGCGATGAAGATACCGACGAACGGCGACCAGGTGATCGTCCATGCCCAGTAGAAGACGGTCCACGTGTTCTGCCATCCGGAGTTCGCGAAAGTGTCGTTCCAGAACGCCAGTCGCGGTAGGGATTCGCCATAGATACCGACCGATTCGATCATGCCCTTGAGCAGAAACAGGCTCGGGCCGGTGACGAGCACGAAGATCAGAAGACCCACCGCCATGCCGATGTTGAGATTCGACAATCGTTTGATGCCCTTGTCGAGCCCGAGAGCAACCGAGACACCGGCCATCACCGTGACGATCGCGATCAACCCGATCTGGATGACTCCGGATTCCTCGACGTCGAACAACTGCGCGAGACCGGCATTGATCTGCAGTGTCCCCAGACCCACCGAGGTCGCGACACCGAACACGGTGCCGAGAATCGCGACGACATCGATCGTGTGGCCGATCGGTCCGTAGATCCGTCCGCCGAGGAGGGGCGCGAAGATCGAACTGACACGCGGCGGCAGATGCCGCTTGTAGATGAAATAGCCGAAGCACAGGCCGGGGAGCGCAAAGATAGTCCAGGTGTGCAGACCGAAGTGATAGAGGGCGAAGCCCATCGCCTCTTCAGCGGCCTCGACCGAACCCGGTTCGACGTCCTGCCTCGGCGGGTTCGCAAAGTGCGAGATCGGTTCTGCAACTCCCCAGAACATCAGAATCGTGCCGATACCCGCCGCGAAAAGCATCGAGAACCATGCGATGTTCGAATGTTCCGGTCGTTCGTCGTCGCCGCCGAGACGGACCCTGCCGTAGCGGGTGAGTGCGATCCCAACCAGGAAGAGCAGGAAGGTCGTGACCCCGAGTATGTAGAACCAGCCGAGGTTGGTCATGATCCAGTTCGATGCAGTACTGAATATTTCGTCCACGGCGTCGGTGAACGCGATCGTCAGCACGACGAACAGGATCGCGACACCCGCCGAGGCAAAGAAGATGCCCGGCGAAGTGCGTAGCCGGAGAGCATCGTGGGCCTGCTGCAGAATCGGCATCATCCATGTGTACCCCGGCGCCTGCACACACACACTGAGTTTTCGGAACCGTGCGAATGATCACTTCGGAATCCACCGTCCGGAACGCGAACGACCCCCGAGCCTCCCGGCACATCACAGAACGACGTCCGTGAATGCCGGGTCCGGTCCGGACAGACCGGTGCTCGGGGGCCGGGTGACCACCTGGGATTCGCCTGCCATGTGCGGCGGGTGAATTCCGTCGTCACACTGCTAGCGGATGGTCACCTCACGCGTCCGAATATCAATCACTTCCAGACCACCTCCTTTCTCGTGTACCTGAGAAAGTACGCGCGGATCACAACGTCGGCAACGCATTTTTCTCGACGCGTACCACCAGGTCGGCGGCGGTGCCCTCGGGCAGGTTGTGCGTGACGAGGACGATCGTCCGAGCGGCAGCGACGAGTCCCGAACCGGCATCGAGGAGCCGGCGCTGCAGGTGCGCGGCGTCCTCCGCATCGAGGTGTTCGGCCGGTTCGTCGAGCAACAGTATGTCCGCCGGAGACAGAATCGCGCGTGCCAGGAGCAACCGGCGGCGCTGTCCGCCCGAGATGTCGCGGGCACCTGAGGTCAGCACCGTGTGGACGCCGTCGGGTAGTGCGTCGACCCACTCCCCGAGGCCTACCGACGCGAGTGCGGCCCGCGCCTCGAACTCGTCGACGGTACCCCGGGCGACACGCAGATTCTCGAGGATCGACGTGTCGAAGATGTGGGCGTCCTCGGCGAAGAAAGCGATACGCCGGCGGACCGCGGCCTGATCGATCTCAGCAAGATCCACGCCGTCGAGGGTCACCGATCCACCCGCCGGTACGAGCAGTCCGGCCAGTGTCATCAATGCGGTGGTCTTGCCACTACCGCTGCTCCCGACGATCGCGACCCGCGAACCGGGGCCCACCTCCAGATCGACGGGTTCGGTGTCCGCGCCGCCCGGCCATCCGCTGCGCAGTCCGTCGGCGCGGAGTGTGCCCGGGCCGTCCGCGGAGGCAGTTCCGTGGGGTACGGGCCGATCTGCACGGTCGAGAATGTCGACGATGCGCCTGGCCGCAAGTCGAGCTCGGGTCAGTGTCTGTGCCGCAGCAGGAAGGACCGCTGTGGCTTCGAACGCGGACAGCGGCAGCAGCACGAGGACTCCGAGGGTCGTGGGGCTCATCGTCGAAGCATCCGACCCGAATGCCGTGACGCCGATCAACAGAGCACCGAGCACACTCGCCCCGACCGCGAGCGGTGTTGCCGCGTCGGCGAATGCGGCGGGAGCCGCCGAACGATCGGTGGCACGCACCGATTCGAGATTCGCGGCCCGCGCGCGGTCGGTCACGGCGGTCAAGCGCCCCGCGACACGTAGTTCCGCGGCATGGTCGAGTGCGGTCACGGCGTCCTCACCGAAGCGGGACCGGGCGGCGTCGCCGTCGGCTTCCGCACGGGCCGCGGCGGACGCCGAGAGCCACGGTGCGACGACTCCCGCGATCAGCAGAGCAACGGCGAGGACCGCGCCCGCAGCGGGTACGAGGATCCCGACCGCGATCACGGCGGCGACGCACAGTACGACCGCCACGGCGATGGGTACGAGGGCGCGCACCACGACATCGCCGAGGGCGTCGACGTCGGAACCGGTGCGGGCGAGCAGATCCCCGCGTCGCAGCCCGGCGGAGGCAGCCGGGTCACCTTCGGCGAGGCGCTCGTACAGCCGCGACCGTGCCGATGTCATGCCGCGAAGAGCTGTGTCGTGGGTGGCCAGGCGCTCGAAGTACCGGAAGAGTCCGCGCGAGATACCCAGCGCACGCACCGCGACGACCGCCACAGTCAGGTCGAGGACCGGAGGCATCTCCCACGCCCGCACGATGAGCCACGCCGAGACTCCGGCGAGCAGCAACGCGCTGCCGAGGGTCGCAACCCCGGCGCCCACGGCGAGCATCACGCGTCGAGGTTCGAGTTCGAGCAGCGCCATCGCGCGCCGCAGCAGGCACTTTCTGTCGCTGCGGCCCTTCGGCTCGGTCATGCGGCACGCCCTTCCACGGCGACCACCCGGTCCGCGATCGCGAGCAGGGAAGGTCGGTGCGCGACGATCACGACGGTGCGTCCTGCTTCCGCGCGGTCACGAAGCGTGTTCAACACGGTGACTTCGGTGACGTCGTCGAGGTGTGCGGTGGGTTCGTCGAGCAGCAGGACATCTCGCGGTGACGCCAGGGTGCGGGTGAGTGCCAGCCGTTGCCGCTGGCCCAGCGACAAACCGGTGCCGTCGGCACCGACGACGGTGTCCCATCGATCCGGAAGGTCGGCCAGAACAGCGTCGAATCCCGTTGCGACGCAGATCTCGTCGAGTTCGGGCGTCGCGGGGTCGGCCCCCGTGAGTTGCAGGTTGTCGGCGAGGGTGCCTGGAACCAGCACCGGTCGTTGCGGCAGCCAAGCGACCCGATTCCACCACTGATCGGTGCCTTCTGCCGAGGCACCGTCGACGGTGACCAGTCCTTCTGCCGCTTCGGCAAGGCCGAGGAGCGCGAGCAATGCGGTGGACTTACCGCTGCCGTTGGGTCCGGTGAGGACGGTGATCTCACCGGGTCGGCAGACCGCACTGAACCGGTGCGGGGCGTATCCGTCACGGCCCGCAACACTGAGCCCGTCGAACACCAGTTCCGGCGCGCTGCCCCGGCTCGGATTCCGGTGCTTCGTCGGCCCTGCCGGTGGTCGGGGCGCACCGGTGCCCACGCTGTCGAGGATCGCGAATGCTCTCTCCGCGGCGGCCATCCCGTCCTCGGCGGCGTGAAACTTGCTACCCACGGTGCGTAGCGGCCGGTAGGCCTCCGGTGCGAGGATCAGCGCGATGATGCCGGCTTCGAGGGCCATATCGCCGGTGACGAGGCGCAGGCCGATTGCCACCGCGACGAGCGCGACCGAGAGGGTCGCGAGGAATTCGAGCACCGTACCCGAGAGGAACGCAACCCGGAGCGCCGACATCGTGGTGCGACGGTGGTCCTCGCCGAGTTGGCGCACACGAGCTTCCGGTCCGCGTTCACGACCCAGTGCGCGCAGGGTCGGCAGTCCCGCGACCAGGTCGAGCAGTTGTGACGACAGTGTGGTCATCGCCGAGAGGGTGCGGTCGGCTTTCCCTTTCGTGAGGACTCCGATGAGGATCATGAAGATCGGGATCAGGGGAAGGGTGATCACCACGATGAGCGCGGACGTGAGGTCTTGCGTGGCGATGACGACGATCGTGATCGGGGTGAGCGTGACGGCCAGGAGCAGCGCCGGGATGTAACCGGTGAGGTAATCGCCGAGACCGTCGAGCCCGCGGGTGAGTACGGTCGCGATCTCGTCCCGCCGCGGGTCCAGTTCGCGGGGCGGCAAGGTGGTTGCCGCGTCCAGGACCTCGTGTTCGAGTTCTGCGATCACCCGGGTCGCCGAGCGGTGGGCGTAGCGCGAATGCAACCAGGTCACCGCGACCCGCACGACGACAACCGCAGCGAGGAGACCGAGTTCGGTGCTCCAATCTCCGAGCGACCGCGCGTCTGTGGTGATGACCCCGGCGAGGACCGTACCGATCATCAGCGCCGCCGCGATCACCATCGCCACATCGACGAGCGACGTGATGACCGTCAGGACGAGGTACCCGCGCGCTGCGGCGGAGTAGCGCCACAGTCGCGGGTCGATCGGCCCCCGTCTTCGTGCAGACACGTCGGCGGAAACCGCAGCGGACTCGACGGTCATTTCGTTCCGATTGTCAGCCCGATGGACTTGGGAATCTGGGCGGTCGAGATACGTTGGCGGAAAACCCAGTACGTCCAGCCCTGATAGATCAGAACGACCGGGGTCATGATCGCAGCAGCCCAGGTCATGACCTTCAGGGTGTACGGGCTCGAGGACGCATTCTCGATCGTCAACGACCATGCGGGGTCCAGGGTGGACGGCATGACATTCGGGAACAGCGAGGCGAACAGCAAGACGACGGTCGCGATGATCGCGATGGTCGTGAACACGAATGCCCAGCCCTCACGTTCGGCGACAGTGAGTGCCACGACCATCAGCAGCGACAGCGCCGCGACGGCAACCAGGATCCACGTCCAGTCCTTGCCGTAGGCGAGCTGTGTCCACAGCACGAACCCGCCCGCAACCGGGACAGCCGGGAGTGCAAGACGCCGTGCGAGTTTCACCGCATCCTCGTGCACGTCGCCGGCGGTCTTGAGCGCGATGAACACTGCCCCGTGCAGAGCGAACACGAGTGCGGTGGTAACGCCGCCGAGCAGCGCGTAGGGATTGAGCAGATCGAAGAACCCGCCGACGTACTGCTTGTTCTCGTCGATTGCGACGCCGCGGATGATATTCGCGAATGCCACACCCCACAGCACCGCCGGTACCCATGAGCCGAAGATGATGCCCCGGTCGCAGCGGCGACGCCACCTCGGATCATCGATCTTGCCGCGCCATTCGATGGCGCACACGCGCAGGATGAGCGCGAGCAGTATCAACAGCAGCGGTAGGTAGAAGCCGGAGAACAAGGTGGCGTACCACTCGGGGAAGGCAGCGAACAGCGCACCGCCTGCGGTGATCAGCCACACCTCGTTGCCGTCCCATACGGGTCCGATGGTGTTGAGCAACACGCGCCGACGGGTGTCGGCGGTCTCGTCCCTGCCCCGTCCGAGTACCGGAATGTGCATGCCCACACCGAAATCGAACCCCTCGAGGACGAAGTACCCGGTGAACAGCACGGCGATCAGGATGAACCAGACTTCTTGGAGCCCCATGGCCGTCTCCTAGTACGCGAAGGACAGCTGTTTGGGCTGTCCGTTGTCGTCGGACTCGTCGTCGTGCTCGCCGGGTGGCTGCGCGTCGTGTTCCATCGGGCCTTCCATCGCATACTTGCGGATGAGCCAGAACCACACGACGCCGAGGCCCGCGTAGACCAGAGTGAACGCGACGAGCGAGGTGATCACGGTCGCGGGCGCGTGGTCCGAGACGCCCTGTTCGACCGTGAGCCGGATCATGTCGACACCGGTCGGGTTCGGGTGGACCACCCAGGGTTGACGGCCCATTTCGGTGAAGATCCAGCCGGCGCTGTTCGCGAGGAAGGGTGTGGGAATCGCCGCGATGCTGAGCCATCCGAACCACTTCTGATCCGGCACCCGTCCGCGTCGGGTGACCCACAGGCCGGCGAGCGCCAGGGCGGCAGACCCCGCCGCGAGACCGATCATCGCCCGGAACGACCAGTAGGTGACGAACAGGTTGGGCTTGTAGTTGCCCGGACCGAACTGCTCCTCGTATTGGGCCTGCAGGTCTTCGACGCCCTGCAGTGTCACACCGGAGAACTCGCCTTCGGCGAGGTACGGCAGCACGAAAGGCATTTCGAGAACGTGGATCACGCCATCGCAGTTGTTGTGGGTGCCGATGGTGAGAATCGAGAAGTTCGGGTCGGTTTCGGTGTGGCACAGGGATTCTGCCGAGGCCATCTTCATGGGTTGCTGCTCGAACATGAGTTTTGCCTGGACATCCCCCGTCACGAAGAGACCGATCCCGGAGATGATCATGATGAGCAGCCCCAGCCGTGTCGCGGGGCGGAACATCGTCCGCGCGTCCGATTCGAGTCGCTCGGCCTCTTCGAGGACATCCGTCTCCGGCGCTTCGGATTCACGGAGCTTCGCGGCACGACGCATGTTCCGCACCATCCACCAGCCTCCGATACCGGCGACGAAGGTCGACGCCGTGAGGAAGCCCCCGGCCACCGCATGCGGGAACGCCGCCAGCGCGGTGTTGTTGGTGAGCAGTTCCCAGATGCTTGTCAGCTCTGCGCGCCCGGTCTCCGGGTTGTACACCGCACCGACCGGGTGCTGCATGAACGAGTTGGCTGCGATGATGAAGAACGCGGAGGCGTTGACGCCGATGGCGACGAGCCAGATGGTCGCGAGGTGTACCAGTTTCGGGAGGCGGCTCCACCCGAAGATCCACAGTCCGAGGAAAGTGGATTCCATGAAGAAGGCTACGAGACCTTCGAGCGCGAGTGGCGCGCCGAACACGTCGCCGACGAAGCGCGAGTACTCGCTCCAGTTCATGCCGAACTGGAATTCCTGCACGATGCCCGTGGCCACACCGAGTGCGAAGTTGATCAGGAACATCTTCCCGAAGAACTTGGTGAGCCGATACCAGTGATCCTTCTTCGTGATCACCCACATCGTCTGCATGATCGCGATCATCGGGGCGAGCCCGATGGTCAGCGGGACGAGAATGAAGTGATACACCGTCGTGATCCCGAATTGCCATCGGGACAGGTCGAGCACGTCCATTGCCACTCCGAGTCGAGCCAGTACAGGTAGGGCCGGTACCTGGATGAAGTCCGAGCGCGGGGCCCGCGTCGGATTCTGTTCACAAGACCGACCGCGCACATGCAGAACGGCTTGTTACTACGAACAGTAGTAGAAAATGTCGGTCTCGCCCATCATCGGTGGCCACCACCACAACCAGCCCGCCCCCGCGGCCGGGCTCACGCGAGTGTCAGCGTGCGGTCTCGATCGCCTTGTCGACCAGCTTCTCGATCTCGTCGCCGAGCGCCTCAGTGGCGAGCGAGTGACCGTCCAACGTGTGCACACGCGCGGCGAGCGCCACACTCGACAACAGCCAGACTCCGTCCGCGACGATGAGATCGGCGGGCCGCAGCGCCTCGTACCGCACCGTCAAGTCGTGCCCGCGAGCTGCCTCGAACAGAGCCTGCTGGGTGGTGCCCGGCAGAATGCCCTGTTCCGGCGGGGTCGTGAGGAGAGTCCGTCCGCGCGCGATCACCACCGTCGATCGCGGGCCTTCCAGAACGTGGCCCTCACTGCTCGTGTAGATCACGTCGTCGGCCCCCACGGATTCCGCGTGGCGCAGCGCAGCCATGTTGGTCGCATACGACAACGTCTTCGCGCCGAGGAGCTGCCACGGTGCTTTCTGCGCGAGGTCCACCGAGAACCCGCGCTCGAGCGACACCACCGAGACACCGTCGCGCCGCGCGGCCTGAACACGCTCGGCCACCGGGGTCACCAGCAGGAACGCCGTGGGCCCGTCGCCGAACTCTCGGCCGCGGGTGTAGACGAGACGAAGTACACCTTCTCGCGCATCTCCCCACTGCTCGACGGCAATGTCGATGGCCATACGCCAGTCGTCGAGCTCGGGGGCAGGAAGATCAGCTACGGATGCGGACGACGCGAGCCGTGCAAGATGCAGCTCGACCGCGCGGGCTCGCCCGCCTCGCACCAGTAGCGTCTCGAAGACACCGTCCCCTCGCAGCACTCCGAAATCGTCGGCGTGCAGCAGGGGCGCATCAGCATCCCTCACCTCGCCATCCAGTGTCACCAGCACCCGATCAGCCATGCCGCCCACCCTATCCACTACTCCCCTGCCGATCGCTTCCCCATAGACTGGTGTCGTGGCCGAGTTTCCGATCGTGTCCGAGAGCCCGTTGCTCACCTTCCCCGATGCCGTCGCGTCCCCGCCCGGAAGTCCCGACGAGGGCCTGCCGTGGCACTACGGAGATCCGCTGGGCGAACAGCGCGCCGCCGTCGGCTCCGTCGCCGTCGTCGACCGCTCCAACCGCTTCGTGATTGCGATCCGCGGCGACGAACGCCTGAGCTGGTTGCACACCATTTCCAGTCAGCACGTGCAATCCCTGCCCGACGGCACCTCCGCCGAGAACCTCAGCCTCGATATGAACGGTCGCGTCGAACACCACTTCGTGCAGACCGACCTCGACGGCACCACCTGGATCGACACCGAACACGACCGTGGCCCCGACCTGCTCGGGTTCCTCACCAAGATGGTCTTCTGGGCAAAGGCCGAGCCCCGTGACGGCAACGAACTCGCGGTGCTCTCTCTGCTCGGCTCCGATGCCGACGGCGCGCCGATCCTCGCCGCACTGGGCCTCGATGCCATGCCCGCCGAGGCTTATGCGGCCGTCGCGCTCCCCGGCGGCGGATTCGTGCGGAGAATGCCGTGGCCCGCCGAGCACTCCTACGACCTGCTCGTGCCGCGCGAGAAACTCGGCGAGATTTTCACCGCGCTCACCACCGCAGGCGCCCGCGCCGCGGGCATCTGGGCGTTCGAGGCACTGCGCGTCGCCGACTCCCGGCCGCGCGTGGGGCTCGACACCGACGAGCGCACCATCCCACACGAGGCCCGCTGGATCGGAGGTCCTGCCGAGGCCGGCGCGGTCCACCTCGACAAGGGCTGCTACCGCGGCCAAGAGACCGTGGCCCGCGTCCACAATCTCGGTAAACCGCCGCGTCACCTGGTTCTTCTGCACCTCGACGGCTCGGCCGACGGGCGTCCCGAACCCGGTGAGGCGATCACCGCCGGAGGCCGCTCGGTCGGACGGCTCGGCACCGTCGTCGATCACTACGAGCTGGGCCCGATAGCGCTGGCCCTCGTCAAACGCAACATCGCGACCGACACCGCGCTCGTCGTCGGTCCGTGTGCGGCCGCCATCGATCCGGATTCGGTGCCGGCCGACGACACGATCCAGGCCGGCCGCCTCGCGGTCGACCGATTGCGCGGCCGTTGAGTCCCGCACCGAATCCCGGCCGGGTCGACGCCGTGTGTGTGGTGCACGAGATCCGGGCCAGCGGCACCCGCCGCGTCCCCGTCACCGGGATCGACAAGCGCCCCGTGGCGGGTCCCGTCCATGTCGGACGTCTCGGCCTCGACGGTGACCGCCAATGCGATACCGAGAACCACGGGGGCCGCTTCAAAGCCGTCTACGCGTACGGCGACGACGAAGCCGGGCGCTGGGCCGGCGACCTCGGCCGAGACCTTCCCGCCGGATGGTTCGGAGAGAATCTTCGAACCAGTGGCATCGCGACCAGCGACGCGGTCATCGGCGAGCGGTGGCGGGTAGGCGGCGCCGGTCTCCTGCTCGAGGTGACAGGCCCGCGTACGCCCTGCGGCACGTTCGGTGTGTGGTCGGGCGAAACGGGGTGGGTCAAGCGGTTCGCGGCCCGCGGCGACACGGGCGTCTACCTGAAGGTACTCGTCGAAGGCCGGGTGCAGGCCGGCGACCGCATCGTCGTCGAGGACGTCCCGGGGCACGGGGTGACCGTGCGCGACTTGTTCACCGGACGCGACCCGGAACGGATCGCGATGATGCTCGAGCAGCAGGACGATCTGTCGCCGAGTGTCGCGGACAAGGCCCGGCGACGTGTCGCCGGGCGAGAGGTACGGGTGATGTATTGAGCGTCGAACTGGTCGAAGTGGTGCGCTCCGGATTCCGGGAGTGCATACATCGGGGATCTCTCGTGGTCCTCGATCCCCGCGGTGAGGTGATCGTGTCGCTCGGCGAGGTTCACACTCCCGTCTATCCGCGCTCGTCGAACAAGCCGTTGCAGGCAACCGCGATGCTGCGGTTGGGCTTCGCGCCCCGCAACACCGCCGAACTTGCCATCGCGACGGCGTCGCACGAAGGCGAATCGGACCATATCGAACTCGTCGAGGAGCTGCTCGCCTACTCCGGCTTCGGGGAAGACGCACTGCAGTGTCCCGCGGACCTACCCGGCAACGAACTCGCCCGCGCCGAGGTCCTCGCAGCGGGTCGCGCCCCTCGTCCCGCCTACATGAACTGTTCGGGTAAACACGCCGCGATGCTCGCGACGTGCGCGGTCAACAACTGGCCCACCGCGAACTACCTCGACTCCGCCCACCCCCTGCAGCGAGCTGTGGTGGAGACGATCCTCGATCTCACGGGCGACATCGAGGAGACGGATCTCGGAATCGACGGATGCGGGCTTCCCATCGTCCCGGTGCCGTTGATCAATCTGGCCCGCGCGTACTCCCGGCTGGCGACCGCCGATCCCGACACGCCCGAACACGCTGTCGCCGATGCGATCCGCGAGCACCCGTTCCTCATCTCAGGGTCGGGTAAGGACGACCTGCGGCTCATTCAGGCCGTTCCGGGATTGGTGTGCAAGGCCGGAGCCGACGGCATCCATGCGGGCGCCCTTCCGAACGGCTCGGCGTTCGCTTTCAAGATCGACGATGGTCATGAACGTGCCCGGCTCCCGCTCACCGCTGCGGTCCTCACCCGGCTCGGGATAGCCGTCGACGAGAAGCTGGCAGCTCTGGCTTCGCAACCCGTACTCGGTGGTGGTGCGCGTGTCGGCACCGTCCGAGCCGTACCGGGGGTGTTCTGAGCCGCATCTTCACACAATTGAATACCGCATTACTGCAGGTCGGGTGTCAATGAGATGTAACGGACACCGGCCTGAACGGGTGGGTGGGAGCGGAACTGAGTTTTCCAAGCTAAAGTGGGGCACAGGAAAATACTCAACACACCGGGGCCGCCAAATTCCCCAGGCCGCCCCGTCAAAGCGCGAGGGGGTTGGCCATGGGCCGCGGCCGAGCTAAGGCAAAGCAGACCAAGGTTGCAAGGCAACTGAAGTACAGCTCGCCATCCACCGACTTCGAGAGCCTTCAACGAGAGTTGTCGGACGGAGATCTGTCGGGCGGTGCACCCAACTCGCACAGGGACGAGGTCTTCGCCGACCAAGGTTCCGGTTGGGACGACGACGACGACTGGCGTCGCTGACCAGACGTAAACCATCAGTGGAGGGGGAGCCGGCATCGGCTCCCCCTCCACTGATGGTGACATCGGCTGATCGAGCGGTCCCCCTGCGTGTGCGACGCAACGACCGCGAGTTCACATAGAAACACCCAAGGGCCGGATATTCACGCTCCAGCGTGAATATCCGGCCCTTGTTTCGTATTTTGCCGCTGCCGTCAGAAGCGCGGGTGATCACCGAGGAGCAGCGCCCGCTCACCGTCGGCATCCTGCGCCTTCCGGACAGTTCCGAGAGTCCAGCTCTCGATGTGCCGAGCCGTGAGCACCGCAAGCGCGCGGTCGACGTCCTCGGGCGCGACGATCGCGACCATGCCGACACCCATATTGAAGGTCTTCTCCATCTCGGCGCGCTCGACACGACCGCGCTGAGCGATGAGACCGAAAACAGGTGCCGGGCTCCACGTAGTGCGGTCGAGTTCAGCGACGAGGCCCTTCGGCATCACGCGCGCCAGGTTGGCCGCAAGCCCGCCACCGGTGACGTGGCAGAAGGTGCGCACCTCGGTCTCGGCGGCGAGGGCCAGGCAGTCCTTCGCGTAGATCCGCGTCGGCTCGAGCAGTTCCTCACCGAGTGTGCGGCTGAACTCGTCGACGTGGGCCGTCAGGCTCATCTTGCCGATTTCGAGCAGCACCTTGCGTGCGAGCGAGTACCCGTTGGAGTGCAGTCCCGACGAGCGCATCGCGATCACGACATCACCAGGGCGGACGCGCTCGGGGCCGAGGAGTTTCTCGGCCTCCACCACACCGATACCGGTCGCAGACAGGTCGTAGTCGCCGTCTGCCATCACGCCGGGGTGTTCTGCAGTCTCGCCGCCGAGAAGAGCGCAGCCGGCCTGGACGCAGCCTTCGGCGATACCCGAGACGATCTCGGCGACGCGCTCGGGCACGACGCGCCCGACAGCGATGTAGTCCTGCAGGAACAGCGGCTCGGCGCCGCACACGACCAGATCGTCGACGACCATGGCCACCAGGTCGAGACCGACGGTGTCGTGCTTGTCCAGCGCCTGCGCCACCGCAAGCTTCGTGCCGACGCCGTCGGTGGACGCGGCGAGCAGCGGCTCCTTGTAGTCGCCCTTGAGTGCAAACAGACCCGCGAAGCCCCCGAGACCTCCGAGCACCTCCGGTCGTGTTGCCCTCTTCGCGTGCGGAGCGAACAGTTCGACGGCCTTGTCGCCCGCCTCGATGTCCACGCCTGCCGCTGCGTAGGAAGCTCCGGGGGTTGTCTCCTCGGTCATGGGTTGTCGGCTCCAGCTTCGAGTTGTGAATAGGGTTGTCAGGTTGCGTTACGGCACGTTCGTGACCGAAATGCAGGGTGGCCGGTGTCCGTCAGAACGCATGCGAAAGCGGGCCCGAGAGAGCCGACCGCGCACTCACGGTACCGGAACCGGATCTACGGACGGCTCAGAACGTCCGCGTTGGCGTTGTCCAGCACGGTCGGAGTGACCGATTCCGCATCGACGACACCTTCGAGGACGTTCTTGCCGATCGCGTACTCGGTAGGCAACGCAATCGGGTAGCTGCCGTCGAAGCACGCCGCACACAGACGCGTCGACGGCTGCTCGGTCGCGCCGATCATGCCGTCGATCGAGATGTAGCCGAGCGAATCGGCACCGATCGACCGGCGCACCATCTCGACCATCTCGTCGTAGTCGTGCTCGTCGATGTCCGTGTCGCGGTGACCGCCACCGTTGGCGATGAGCTCGGTGGGCGAGGCGAAGTCGATGCCGTAGAAGCAGGGCCACTTCACAGGGGACGACGCGATCCGGACGTGGATCTCGAGCGCCCCGGCCTCACGCAGCATGCGGATCAGTGCACGCTGGGTGTTGCCACGCACGATCGAATCGTCGACGACGACGAGTCGCTTCCCGCGGATGACCTCGCGCAGGGGATTGAGCTTGAGCCGAATACCCAGCTGACGGATCGTCTGGCTCGGCTGGATGAAGGTGCGGCCCACGTAGGCGTTCTTCATCAGCCCCTGTCCGTACGGCAGACCGGAGCCCTGTGCGTAGCCGACCGCGGCGGGAGTTCCGGACTCCGGGACCGGGATCACCAGGTCCGCGTCGATCGGATGTTCCTTCGCGAGGCGCCGTCCGATCTCGACACGCGTCGCGTGCACCGAACGTCCGCTGATCGTCGAGTCCGGTCGCGCCAGATACACGTATTCGAAAACACAGCCCTTCGGTTCGGGCGCCGCGAAACGGGACGACCGGACACCGTCGGAATCGATGGCGAGCAACTCACCGGGCTCGATGTCGCGAACGAAGGACGCTCCGACGATGTCGAGCGCCGCGGTTTCGCTGGCCACCACCCAGCCACGATCGAGACGACCCAGGCACAGAGGCCGGATGCCCCAGGGGTCGCGCGCCGCGTAAAGGGTGTGTTCGTCCATGAATGTCAGGCAGAACGCGCCGCGGAGGGTCGGTAGCAGCTTCATTGCGGCGTTTTCGATCGTGCTGTCCGCCGCCGCATGGGCGAGGAGCGCACCGACGAGGTCCGAGTCGGAGGTCGCTGCGCCCGGACGATTCTGGTCGAGCGCGCCCAGCTCACGCGCCTTCTGCGCAAGGTCGGCGGTGTTGACGAGGTTGCCGTTGTGGCCGAGCGCCACGCCGGTGCCTGCCGCCGTGGTACGGAAGATCGGCTGTGCGTTCTCCCACGTCGTCGATCCCGTCGTCGAGTAGCGGCAGTGGCCGACGGCGATATGACCCGGCATCGCAGCCAGGGTCTGCTCGTCGAAGACCTGGCTCACCAGACCGAGATCCTTGAACACGAGGACCTGCGCACCGTCGGAAACTGCGATGCCCGCGGCTTCCTGACCTCGATGCTGAAGGGCGTAGAGCCCGTAGTACGTGAGTTTCGCCACGTCCTCGCCGGGAGCCCACACTCCGAAGACGCCGCACTCTTCGCGCGGCTCGTTCTCGGGTTCGTCCGAGGCGAGAAGATTGCGTGTGTGAACCGACAGATCGGCACTGGTCACCGGGGTGCTCCCTGGGGCTGGACAAAATCGGGGCAGGCCCATTCTACGTGCCGTTCCGGACGCCCCCGACCATGCACCCGCACGGACTCCTGGATCACAGACGAAGGAGCGGAAGCCAATGTGCGATCTCACCTGTCCGTGCGCCCGACGCATCGACGCCGCCGGCGCCCACTGCATCGTCGAACACCTCGAGTCCCACGACCAGCCGCAGCCACGTCCGGGGGTCCGTCTCGACGACATTGGGGGGCGTCCCACGCGTATGCCGGGGACCTTCGATGCATTGCACCGCCACGAACGGTGGAACCCGCACCTCGACGCTCGAGCCCGGCGCGATCTGTTCGAGAGTCCGGGCGCTGAGCCGCACCGCCACCGCGAGGTCCGTCCTCGATGGCTTCTCGTCGCTGCTGCCCGACACCCACGACCCGACGCGCAGGAGCGCCTCACGGAGGTCGGCGGGATCGACGATCTTGCGCGGTGCCATGGAGTCGAGCCTAATTCGCTGTGTGGGACCGGCCGGTCCCGGCCGTCGCGACCCGCACCGCGACCGCTCCCCCGACATTGATCGCGAGATGAGCCAGTGCCGGCGCGAGAACGCTGCCGCTCCCCCTTCGCAACCACGCGAAGGCCAAGCCCGACAGGGCCGTGACGACCACGGTCGTCGCTACGCTGTCGCCGACGGCGATCGCCGGGCGCACGTGCCACAGTCCGAACGCCACCGCCTGAGGCACCGGCCCGACGAGGGCCGTCAACGCGCCTCGGAAGAGCAACTCTTCGGCGAGGACGGTGCCGATCGGAATGTGCAGGCCGATCCATTCGTAGAAGTCCTCGCGCCGGCCCCGTTCGTCGTCGACGAAGTGGATGCGCAGCGCCGGAACGGACAGCGCGACGACATAGCCGGCCCCGATGGCGCCTGCCGCGGCGGCTCCCCACCGCAGGCCTGCACGCAGCCGCGATACGTCGAGACCGAGGGCATGTCGGTCGAGACCCGACGCGCGGGTCAACGCCACCGCACCGATCCCGGCACCGACGGCGAGCAGCGCGCGGCCACGCGGCCCGACAGGGGCTGCGGGCAGGATCGCTCCGAGCGCCACTGCAGCAACCGCAGCGACCGGTCCGCGCCACATCCGGATGCTCATTTCTCCGGCCCCTGCGTCTTGCGCAGCGCCTCCAACGCGATCCGGACCCGTTCGGTGTCGGTATCGGTCCAACCCTCGGGTTGCGTCACCGCCACCCACCCGTCGAGCACGGTGGTGCCGTAGTTGTGACCGTGCCCGTCCGGAACCCCTGCCGCGTTCGTCAGATCGGCCGAGACCTGCCAGAACGTGACGAACGGGAACCAGCGCATCTGCGGGAGCCGATCCGGCCCGGGCGGCTCGGACAACCAGTCGGGACGTGTGAACAGCAGGTCCGGCGTCCACCAGACGACAGGGTCCGAGGCGTGCTGGATGTACAGGACGCGCGGCGACAACCACGGAGTGTCGGGAACACCGATCTCCTGTCGGCTGTCCGCGAACCGAACGACGAGACCATCGGCATACACCGGCTCGACCTCGGTACTACCCGGATCCCGGCGCTCGACGAGCTGACTCCACAGCCGATTCGAATTCGGCGGTCCGACCCACAGCACACCGTCGACGGTCTCCCGGATGTCCGCGAGACTGTCGAAAGCACCTTCACCCGACTGCGTTCCGAGACTCTCGCCGTAGACGAACAATTCGGGCCGCTGGTCTTCGGGGAGCTCGAGCCACCGCTGGTGCACGCGGTCGATCAGCATCTCGCCTGCAGCAGCGGCCTTCTCCTTGTCGGCCAGGAACGAAATCCAGCTCGGCAGGTACGAGTACTGCCACGCCACCATCGCGACGTCGCCGTTGTGCACGAGCTCCATCGCCTGCGCCGCCGTAGGGTTGACCCAGCCGGTCCCTGTCGTGGGGATCAGCACCAGTACAGAACGGTCGAACGCACCGGTGCGCTCGAGCTCGTCGACGACGAGATCGATGCGTTCCTCGGCTGTTTCGGCCGTATCGAGCCCGACGTAGACGCGAATCGGTTCCTGCGCGGGGACACCGTTGATCGCGGTCAGTTCGTCGGTGTCCAGTCCCCGCGACACGAAGTTCCGGCCTTCGAACCCGAGTGTCTCCCAAGGTGCGAAAGACTCGGGACTGCCGGATTTCGCGGGGCTCAACGGTTGTATCGCGCCGGGTCGGGTGGTGTCGTCCTGAATGCTGAATGCCGAGTTCGTGATCGCGTAAGCACCGCGCAGAAGCACACCGTCGATGAGCATGAAGGTCGCGAGGACGACGACCATCACCGCGAGGGTGCGGGCGAGCCCCGCCGGCATCCGTGTGCGCCGCACGAGTTGCCTGGAAATCCAGCGGCCGAGATCGCGCAACCCGCGCCACAGCGAGATCAGCAATGCGGCAACGGCAAGGGCGAGCAGGCAGGTGCGAAGGTAGCCGGACGTCGTGGTGCCCTCGGCGTCCATGAGGGCAGCCAGCTGACGTTGCTGACCGGCGGCGAGCACGAGAGCGACCAGCGAAGCGAGGATGCCTGCAACCGGGACCGCCACCCTGATCGCCCGTTCGACGGGCAGCGGCAGCGGCCACCACGCTCGTCCCCTGAGCACGAATCGAGTGACGGCCCAGCCGACGACGCAGCCGAGCCCGTACCCGATCGTGGCGTTGAGCCCGCCGATGATGCCCTGGAACAGCCAGTCGCGCGGCAGTAGCGACGGTGACAACGACCAGCAGAAGAACAGAGCGGCGAATGCCACCCCGGTCGTATCGAGGCTGAGCCACCCCCACACCCGAGCGGTGAGGGGGTGGCGTTCACCGAAATCGGTGACTGCGGCGATGATCTGCCCCTGACGGGCTTCTATCGCTGCCAGCCGATCGACCTGGGCAGCCGCCATTCGGTTACCCGAACAGTGCCGGCAAGGTGCCTTCGTAGACCTCGCGGAGTTCACTCATGGGCACCGAGAACCGGCCCTGAACCTCGACCGAGTCGGACCCTTCATCGACGACACCGATCCGGACCCACGGCATCTCCCGCGCCGTGCACATACCCGTGAACCGGGACTCCTCGGTACGCGGAACAGCAACGAGCACCCGGCCCGCCGACTCGGAGAACAACGTCACGAACGGATCCGCACCCTCGGGCAGCAGAACCCGGCATCCCGTCTCACCCGCGAGCGCAGCCTCGACAACAGCCTGCGCAAGCCCACCCTCGGACAGGTCGTGAGCAGCAGAGATCAGCCCGTCACGCGACCCCGCAAGGAGAATCTCCGACAACAGACGCTCACGCTCGAGATCGACCTTCGGCGGCACACCACCGAGATGATCGTGCTCGACCTGCGCCCAGATGGACCCGTCGAACTCGTCGCGGGTCTCCCCCAGCAGGATCAGCGTCTCACCGGGCTCTAGCCCGAGGCCGGTGGGGATGCGACGGTGCACATCATCGATCACTCCGAGGACCGCAACGACCGGCGTCGGCAGAATCGGCGTGGAGCCGGTCTGGTTGTAGAAGCTGACGTTACCGCCCGTGACCGGAATACCGAGCTGCGCGCATCCGTCGGCGAGACCGCGCACGGCCTGCTGGAACTGCCACATCACACCCGGATCCTCCGGCGAACCGAAGTTCAGGCAGTTGGACACGGCCTTCGGCGTAGCACCGGTGGTGGCCACATTGCGATACGCCTCGGCGAGCGCGAGCTGCGCACCGGCGTACGGGTCGAGCTGCGTGTAGCGGCCCGACGCATCGGTGGCCAGCGCGATACCACGGCCGGTCTTCTCGTCGACGCGGACCACACCGGCATCGGCGTGCTCGGCCAGCACAGTGTTGCCACGCACGTACCGGTCGTACTGCTCGGTGATCCACTTGCGGCTGCACAGCGCAGGCGACGCGAGCAACTTCAGCAACGTGGCCTTCAGCTCATCGTCCGTCTCCGGACGCTTCAGCTTCGCAGTGGTGTCGGCGATCAGCGCGTCCTGCGTATCGGGACGCTGCACGGGACGCTCGTATACCGGCCCCTCGTGCGCGACCGTGCGCGGCGGCACGTCGACGACGGTCTCGCCGTGCCAGTCGATGACGAGACGCTCGCCGTCGGTGACCTCACCGATATCGGTGGCGAGCACATCCCACTTCTTGCACACGGCCATGAACGCGTCGACGTTCTCGGGTGCCACGACCGCGCACATACGCTCCTGAGACTCCGAGGAGAGCACCTCGGCCGGGGTCATGCCCGTCGCGCGCGTGGGAACACGCTCGAGGTAGATGTGCATGCCGCCGTCACCGGCAGCGGCCAGCTCGGATGTCGCGCAGGAGAGCCCGGCACCGCCGAGATCCTGGATACCGACAACGAGCTTCTCGCGATACAGGTCGAGGCAGCACTCGATGAGCACCTTCTCTGTGAACGGGTCGCCGACCTGGACGCTGGGCAGCTTCTTCGGACGTCCACCGCCTTCGCTGTCGTCGAACGTCTCGGACGCGAGTACGGACACACCCCCGATGCCGTCGAGGCCGGTGCGGGCACCGAACAGGATGATCCGGTTGCCGGTACCCGACGCGAACGCCAGATGCAGATCCTCGACACGCATCGCTCCTGCGCACAGCGCATTGACGAGCGGATTGCCCTGGTAGGACGCGTCGAACACGGTCTCGCCACCGACGTTGGGCAGGCCGAGGGAGTTGCCGTAGCCACCGACGCCGCGCACGACACCGTCGACGACGCGACGCGTGTCGGGGTGGTCGGCCGCGCCGAAGCGAAGCTGGTCCATCACCGCGATCGGGCGAGCACCCATCGCCATGATGTCGCGGACGATGCCGCCGACACCTGTCGCTGCGCCCTGGTAGGGCTCGACGTAGGAGGGATGATTGTGGGATTCGACCTTGAAGGTGACGGCCCAGCCGTCGCCGATGTCGACGACGCCTGCGTTCTCACCGATACCGGCGAGCATCGACGAGCGCATCTCGTCGGTGGTGGTCTCACCGAAGTACTTCAGGTGCACCTTCGACGATTTGTACGAGCAGTGCTCGGACCACATCACCGAGTACATCGCCAGCTCGGCGTCCGTGGGGCGGCGCCCCAGGATCTCCGTGATGCGGGTGTACTCGTCTTCCTTCAGCCCCAGCTCCCGATAGGGCTGAGCGACATCGGGGGTTTCGGCGGCGTGGGTGACGGTATCCACGTGCGATGACACTGGGCGTCGGGTCCCTTCACTCTGGGATCGAGAAACAGCAGGATCGAAAACAGCAGGCCGGGCGGGCACTGCCGGAGGCCAGTCTATCGGGGGGCAGGCCCCTCCGGCGCTTCCGGTGCCGCAGCGGTGTCGGCGACCACTGCGTTGTGCTCCTGCACGGGCGCCGTCACGCGGCGTTCCGCAGGTGCACGGGCGCTCTGTTCGACGAGCCCGCCGAGGTCCACGGTGACCTCGTTTCCCGCCGCGGTCAGCGTCGGTGCACCGCTGTGTTCACCGTCGTATCGATACCAGCCGGAATCGAGGGTGAAGACCGCGATCACCGGCGGACCGGTGAGATCGACGATCCAGTACTGAGGGATCCCGGCCTCCGCATACTCCGAGAACTTCGTGACGCGGTCGGTGCGGGCAGTGCCGTCGACGGTGACCTCGAGTACCAACCGCACCTCGGAGGACGGAGCTCGGTCGGGATCCGCGTCCACGAGGGCCCGGTCGACCACGATGGCGTCGGGAACGCGCACCGTGAGCGGCTCGGCAGTGACCAGGACCTCCACCCCACCGAGCACACACAGGTTGCCTGGAAGCTGGTCGTCGAGCTGCAACACCAGCGCGAGCGCGGCGTGGTCGTGCGCTGATCCGGGTTGCGGCGACGCAACGAGAACCCCCTCGCAGAGCTCCACGTGGAAGCGCTCGTACTCGGGGAGCCCCACCCACTCGTCGAGGCCGAGCAGGTGGTCGGGGAAGGACGGGCCGCTCACCTCGACACCCCCGATCGCACGCCGGACTGGACGACCCCAGTCTCGCACCGGGCGGCGCGCCGGTCTCAGGAATGAGGCAAGCGCGGCGTGAGAAATGCGGCGAGCGCATCCGCATACGTCGTCACATCCGCCGCACCCATCAACTCCCGCGCCGAGTGCATCGCGAGTTGCGGCGCACCGACGTCGACGGTGGTCAGGCCGGTCCTGGACGCAGTGATCGGTCCGATCGTCGAACCGCACGGCAGGTCCGCCCGGTGGACGTAGCGCTGGAGGGGAACACCGGCCTGCTCGCAGGCGAGGGCGAATGCACCGGCGCCCTCCGCGTCGGTCGCGTACCGCAGATTCTGGTTGACCTTGAGCACCGGTCCGCCGCCCACCGCGATCCGGTGCGCGGGTTCGTGCCGGTCCGGATAGTTCGGATGCGTCGCGTGTGCCATGTCGCCGGAGGCCACGATCGACCCGGCCATCGCACGCAGGAATTCGTCGCGCCCACCGCCGCGCACCAGCACGATGCGTTCGAGGACCGTGTTCAGCAGATCGGAGAACGCCCCGCGGTCGGACATGCTGCCGACCTCCTCGTGATCGAACAGGGCCAGCACGGGCATCGGTCCGGCATGCTCGGCGACGTGCTCGGTTGCGGCGAGCAGGGCCTGCTGGCCCGCGTAACACGTGGTCTGGTTGTCCAGTCGCGGAGCGCTGACCAGATCTCCGCCTGCGCCGACGAGTGAACTCGGTGCCAGGTCGTGCGTCATGAGTTCCCAGCCGAGGACCGAGGAGGCGTCGATACCCGTCTGCTCCGCGAGATACTCGATGAACGACCGGGGCTCGCGCCCGATGCCCCACACACCGTTGACGTGGCGCTGCGGATCGAGCTGCACGCCCTTCCGGTCTTCCGACAGGTGGATGGCGAGCTGCGGCACACGCAGAACCGGCTTGTCGACGCGCACGAGCACGTCCTCGGTGGTGTGACCGGAGCGGACGGTGAACCGTCCGGACACCCCGAGGTCGCGGTCGAGCCACGAATTGAGCCATGCCCCGCCGTACGGTTCGAGGCCGACGAGCTGCCATCCGGCCGACGCGAGATCCGGGTGCTGCTTGACTCTCAGATTCGGGCTGTCGGTATGTCCCCCGACGATGCGGAACGGCCGGGCCGGGCTCGTGTCTTCCCCTTCGGTGCTCCACGCGATCAGCGAGCCGCCCCGGATCACGTAGTACCTACCCGGATCAGCAGGCCAGCTGCTGGTCTCGTCGAGCTCGGTGAACCCGTTGTCGCTCAGAGTTGCCGCAACGGTCGCGCACACATGGAACGGTGAGGGAGACAGGTCGACGAAGTTGCACAGACCCTGGGCATCGGCATTCGTGATCGAAGGCATGCCAGCATCTTCGCACTCGCTGCTGCGCCCTCGCCGGCGCCACCGTCGCCTTCTGCTCAGCGCCCCGAGACCGCAGGATGGGCCTGCCCCACGCTCACGGTCACGGCGTCCTGGTAGAACGCCACGAATCCGCGTATCCGAGCGACCTGCTCCCACGGCTCCTCATAGCTCCAGCACAGCGGCTGCTCGCCGTCCCCATCGAAACGCCAATACGTCGCCTCGCCCTTGAACGGGCACCGCGACCCGGCGCCCCCGGCCGGTGCCAGTTCCACCGCGACGTCCGCGCGTGGGAAGTAGAACACCAGGCCGTGGTCCTGCTCGTCGACCAGCAGGGATGCTGTGGTCTCGGCGAGGAGCACCCCGCCCAGGGTCGCGCGGACCACGTTGCGGCGGGCATGGATATCGACCCGGTAGTCCGGCCTGTCCGCGAAACCGGTGCTGCCCCGGGGACGTGTCTCGTCGTGCACACTCATCGGCACTCTCCTGTGCGGTGGTTCTGCGTTCGGTCACAATCGCGCGCTTGCGGGTATCGCAGAATGATCGGCCTGCAACGGACGGATCATCGCTTCCTGGGTGAACGATGCGAGCAATTCCCCGCTTTCGGTGTGCACCTGCCCACGCACGTAGGACATTCCTCCACCCACCTGCGTGCTTTCGTGGGAATAGAGCAACCATCCGTCCCATCGGACCGGGTCGTGGAATGCGACCGACACCGTCATGATTCCGGTCGAAACAGTCCGGTGTGCCTGGCTCGTTCCGATTCCGTCGTGTGCCCGCATGGTCGCGGAGACCGACAGGTGCCCTGTGAAGTGCGCGATGAGCGCCTTGGCCAGGTCGGTACGCGTCGGGATCGGGTCGTAACGCAGCCAGGCATACAGTTCCGGCGGCCCGACCTCTTCGGGGCTGCGGACGTCCACCACATCGACGACCCTGAGCTCCCGTCCGGTCATGGGCATTTCGTTGAGATGAGCTCGGGCAGGCGGGGCCACATCGGGCCGGGATTTGTGATGGCGGATCACGTCCGGGGTCGGACGATCCGCGAGGATCGACACCATCGCGTGGCGGCGACCGTTCTGGCATACGGCCACGTTGGCGCTGACCATGGTGCGTCCCGCATGAACGATATCGATCTCGAAATCGACCGGTTCGTCCGCATCGACCGCGCGCGAGAAGATCGCCCGTGCAGATCGGATCTCCTTGTCGGGAAATCGCTTCGCTACCGCAACGATGGACTGGGCGAGCAGTTGGGTGCCGTCGACGACGCGTCGTCCCCCGCCGTCGCTCTCCCCGGTGAAGCTGTTCTCACCGGTCTGCGTCACGTCGAAGATGTGCAGCATGCGCTTCACCGAAGATTCTTCGGACACAGGTGCTTCGTCCGACGTACTGGAATTCGCAGCGGTGGGTTCGGAGGATGCCGTATCAGAAGTTGCCATATGCCGGTCCTTCACGAGTGGGATCGGAACAGTGCGCTACAGCGTACGTCCGAACAGCCCGGATATGGATACCCGAAGTTTGCGTATTCCTACTCACGACAAGATCGATCGTGTCCGGCACACTCGACGTCGGCGCCACCGGAGGGGGATGGGGGTGGCTCCGGCTCGGGACTCGATCGGGGGGTTGAATTCCGGGTGTATTACGGGCGAGGGACCTCGAGGCCGATCGGGACGGCGACGGGGTCCCTCGCTTCCGTTTCCGAACACAAGACCCCGCTGCCCAGATGGACAGCGGGGTCTTGTCGTGCCAGAAGTCAGGCGTTCACAACGGCGTCGAGAACGCTGTAGAACATGCCGAGCCCGTCGTCGCTGGGACCGGTGAGCGCCTCGGTGGCGTGCTCCGGATGCGGCATGAGACCGACGACGCGGCCGTTCGCCGACGAGATACCTGCAATTCCGCGCTGCGAACCGTTCGGGTTGTCGCCCGCGTAGCGGAACACGACACGCCCCTCGCCCTCGAGCTCGTCGAGCACCTGCTCGGAAGCCTGATAGCGGCCTTCTCCCGACTTGAGCGGCACGAGGATCTCGGCGCCCGACTCGTAGCGCGACGTCCACGCAGTGTCGGTGGCCTCGACCTTCAGCCACTGGTCGCGGCAGATGAAGTGCAGACCGGCGTTGCGGGTCAGAGCACCCGGCAGCAGGCCTGCCTCGCACAGCACCTGGAAGCCGTTGCAGATACCGAGGACGGGCATTCCGCCCTGCGCTGCCTCGACGACCTTGCCCATCACCGGAGCGAACCGGGCAATCGCGCCGCAGCGCAGGTAGTCGCCGTAGGAGAATCCGCCGGGCACGATGACCGCGTCGACATTCTTCAGATCGGCGTCGCCGTGCCACAGACTCACGGCCTCACCACCGGCGAGCTTCACGGCGCGGGATGCATCGACGTCGTCGAGCGTTCCCGGGAACGTGATGACTCCGATGCGGGCGCTCATGCCTCACCGTCGATTCGACGGACCGTCCAGTCCTCGATCACGGTGTTCGCGAGGAGACCCTCGGCGATCTTCTCGAGCTCGGCATCCTCGACGCTGCCGTCGATCTCCAGCTCGAACCGCTTTCCCTGACGGACGTCGGTCACGCCCGCGAAGCCCAGCCGCGACAGCGCCCCGACAATGGCCTGGCCCTGGGGGTCGAGAATCTCGGTCTTGGGCATGACTTCGACGACGACACGCGCCACGTGCTGCTCCTCGGTAGTAGTGCTGGCGTCCGGAGACGGATACCGGACACGCTGCAGTTTACCGGCCCACGCGCAGCGGTCGAGCCCGGCATACTCGGATCCATGCGACTGACGCACTTCGGACACTCTTGCATCCTGCTCGAACACAACGGCACCACGATCCTGTTCGACCCGGGCAATTTCTCGCACGGATTCGAAGGGATCACCGGACTCGACGCCGTCCTCGTCACCCACCAGCATCCCGACCACGCCGACCCGGCGCGCCTTCCCGCGCTGCTCGAGGCGAACCCGGGCGCCGCGCTGTTCTCCGACCCGCAGTCGGCGTCGATGCTGGGCGGCGACTGGTCGGCGGTGCGCCCCGGCGACACGTTCACCGTCGGCACCCTCACCGTCCGCGGCACCGGCGGACGCCACGCGGTGATCCACCCCGAACTACCGGTGATCGACAACACCGCCTACCTCGTCGGCGACGACGAGAACCCGGCCCGTCTGCTCCATCCGGGCGATTCGCTCTACATTCCGCACGAGAAGGTCGATGTGCTCGCGCTGCCTTCGGCTGCTCCCTGGCTCAAGATCTGGGAATCGGTCGACTACTTGCGCGCGGTGAATCCGCGCGTGGCGGTGCCGATCCACCAGGGCATCATCACCGATCAGGCCAATGGGATCTTCTACGGCCGGTACTCCGAGATGGCGCCTGCGGGCACCGAGTTCCGGGTGCTGAAGCACGAGGACCGCGAAGAGGTCTGACGAAGCACCCGGCCGGGACGGTCACCGGGCGGCGCGACCCGCCGCCCGGCCCGAGAAGATGCAACCGCCGAGGAATGTGCCCTCGAGCGCCCGGTAGCCGTGGACGCCGCCGCCACCGAAGCCTGCGACCTCACCTGCGGCGAACAGACCATCGAACACCGATCCGTCGGCTTTGAGCACCCGCGACGACAGATCGGTTTCCAGTCCGCCGAGTGTCTTGCGGGTGAGCAAGTGCAGTTTGACGGCGATGAGCGGCCCGGCCTTCGGGTCGAGGATCCGGTGCGGTGAGGCGATCCGCGCGATGCGGTCGGGCTTGTAGGCGCGCGCTGCTCTCAGTGCGGCGACCTGCAGGTCCTTTGTGTACTTGTTGGCGATCTCACGGTCGCGGGCCTCGACTACCGATCGCACCGTCGCGTAGTCGAGAGGCGCGTCCGGGGTGAGTTCGTTCATGCCTGCGACGAGGTCGGCGAGGTTGTCGCGCACCACGAAGTCGACGCCGCGTTCCTTGAACGCCTCCACCGGACCGGGGGCGCCGGACTTCACGCGCTGCAACAGCAGTCGGATGTCACGACCGGTCAGATCGGGGTTCTGCTCCGACCCGGAGAGGCCGAACTCCTTCTCGATGATCTTCTGATCCAGCACGAACCAGGTGTGATCATGGCCGGTACCCACGATGTGCTCGAGTGTGCCGAGAGTGTCGAAACCGGGGAACAGCGGCACCGGAAGCCGCCTGCCGGTGGCGTCGAGCCACAGCGACGACGGCCCGGGCAGGATGCGGATGCCGTGGTTCGGCCACACGGGGTCGTAGTTGGTGATGCCCTCGGTGTAGTGCCACATGCGGTCGCGGTTGACGACGTTGCCACCTGCGTTCTCGGTGATCTCGAGCATTCTGCCGTCGACATGCGCGGGTACCCCGGTGAGCATGTGCTTCGGCGGCTCCCCGAGCCGCTTCGGCCAGTTCTTCTTCACGAGGTCGTAGTTGCCTCCGATACCGCCCGACGTGACGATGACGGCGCCGGCGGAGAACTCGAAATCGCCGACCGCAGTCCGCGACGACTTCACGCCGCGTGCGGCAGTGGTCGGTTCCAGGACGGTGCCGCGCACGCCTGTGACCGCGCCGCCCGCCGCCACCAGCTCGTCCACCTGGTGGCGGTGCTTCAGCGTCACCAGTCCGCGCTCGACACCGTCACGGACCTTGCGCGCGAACATCTCGACGAGCGCGGGGCCGGTTCCCCACGTGATGTGGAAGCGCGGAACGGAATTGCCGTGGCCGCCGGCGTCGTAACCGCCGCGTTCGGCCCAGTTGACCATCGGGAAGATCTTCAGGCCACGCTCCCGTAGCCAGGCGTACTTCTCGCCCGCCGCGAACTCGACGTAGGCCTGCGCCCAGCGGCGCGGCCAGCGGTCCTCGTCGTCGCGGTCGAAACCTGCGGTACCCATCCAGTCCTGGAGGGCAAGTTCGTACGAGTCCTTGATCCCCAGGCGACGCTGATCAGGGCTGTCGACGAAGAACAGTCCGCCGAAAGACCAGAATGCCTGTCCGCCTAGGTTGTTCGAATTCTCTTGATCGACGAGCAGCACCTTGCGGCCCGCGTCGATCAACTCCCCCGTTGCGACCAATCCCGCGAGACCCGCGCCCACCACGATCACGTCTGCGTCCATGGACGGAAAGACTACCGACCGGTAGCGCCCGATGGGAGACGAGTCCGGCGATCGTCCCGAACGACCTCAGGCCACACTGCGATCGAATACGGTGCGCTGCCAACGGTAGACGCTGGGCTCCGCGCCGTGGTGCAGTGCGATATCCACAGCGTCGAGCATCGCTTGCCGAGGCCCTGGCTTCGCCAGGTGCGCTCCGGATATTGCGACACGCAACAGTTCACCACGGCGCGCCACGCGCCCCGCCCCGATCACCATGGCCCGACACCACCACGGTTCGGTCTTCGCGCCGTCCCCGATGCCGTAGACGCGGGATTTGACGACGGTGTCGCGTTCGAGGTCACGGATCCCCGCGATGTCGGCCATCAGACGGAACCCGGCGTGCGGGAGCGCGGCGAGTGCACCCGGCGATCCGAGCCAGCGCGGGGGCGCGAACAGGCGGGTACGCAAGCCGACCTCTTCGAGGACACGGTCGGCCGCGAGCAGACGCAGACGGGCTTCGTGCTCGGGCAGTGCGGCGAACTCGGCGCGACGGCGCTTGGTCGCAGCCTGGTCGTACCCGTGCAGAACCACCGCGTCGCCCCCTTCACGGCGTTCGAGCAGCCACTCCTGGGTCTCCGGATCGTTGATCAGGCGGTAGTGATCTTTGAGCCTCGGCGCGACGAACAGCGACAGGGGCACGCCGCGGGCGTCCATCTCCCGCGCGAATCCGTCGATGACGTCGCGTGTGGCGTCCCTGATCCCCGAGACCGACACGATCAGTTGTCCGCTCATGCCTTTCACGATGCACGATGCGGATGAACGGAAATCGTCGGGGGGCCGAAACCTACGCGACAGTCCGTCCACGGTCTGCACACTGGGAGGGCATGTACCGGCGATACAACGGAGGCAGTCGATGACCGGCGAACCGCATGTCGATTGGGATCCGCGCTCCGCACAGGTCCAGACCGACCAGGTCGCGGCATACGACGAGATGCGCGCCCGGTGCCCCGTGGCGTACAGCGCGTACCGCAACTGGACGGTGTTCCGGCACGCCGACATCGTGCGGATCCTCGACGACCCCGGCACGTTCAGCAACTCGGTGTCGTCACACCTGTCGGTTCCCAACGGGATGGATCCGCCGGAGCACACGGCGTTCCGTGCGATCAACGATCGCTACTTCACTCCCGGCCGCATGCGCGAGTTCGAACCCGAGTGCCGCGCGGTGTCGCGGCAGCTCGTCGGCGCGCTCGGCGACGGCCTCGTCGAGATCGTCTCCGAGCTGGCCGAACCGTTCGCAAACCGTATCCAGTGCCGCTTCATGGGATGGCCGGCACGCCTTCACGACCCGCTGCGGGAATGGACACGCAAGAACCGGGAAGCGACGCGTGCCCTGGACAGAGAAGCGATGTCGGCGATCGCGATGGAGTTCGACGGTTACATCCGAGAACAGCTCGATGAGCGCCGCACCCCCGAGCGGCCGGCCGACGTCACCGCCGAACTGCTCGCCGAGCGGGTGAACGGACGGCCGCTGTCCGACGCCGAACTGGTGTCCCTCATCCGTAACTGGACGGTCGGGGAACTGAGCACGATCGCCGCCTGTGTCGGGATCCTCGTGTCGTTCCTCGCCGCGAACCCCGATGTCCAACGTCGTCTCCGTTCCGAGCCGGATCTCATCGGCGCTGCGTGCGACGAAATTCTGCGCATGCGTGCGCCCTTGATCGCGAACCGTCGTCGCACCACCGAGGAGGTGACGGTGAGCGGCCGGACGATTCCAGTGGGCGAGCGCGTCATGGTGCTGTGGGCGTCGGCGAATCGCGACGAGGGCGTCTTCGGTGATCCCGACGAGTTCCGGCTCGACCGCGATCCCGACGACAATCTGCTCTACGGGCGCGGCATCCATGGGTGCCCCGGCGCACCGCTGGCGAGACTCGAACTGACGGTATTGATCGAAGAGCTGCTCGCCGCGACCGACTTCATCGAAGTGGCCGTGCCTCCGGGTCACGCCGCGTACCCCGCAGGCGGGTTCGACAGCGTACCGGTCTCACTGCTTCGGCGCTGAGTGACCGGCATCTCGTTCATCGGGACCGATTCCCGCCGGCCCTTCTGCCAGGAATAGCTTTCTCCCGTGACGAACCGGCTTCAGACATACCCCAACCTGCTCTCCCCCGGTGCCATCGGTCCCATTGCTCTGGACAACCGGGTGGTGCTGCCTGCGATGGACATGAACCTCTGCGAGGACGGCGAGATCGAGCAGGGCGACATCGATCATTTCGTCGCTCGCGCCGCCGGGGGAACCGGGCTGATCATCACCGGATGCTGCGCAGTTGCGTACCCCGCCGGATGTGCCAGCACGAAGGAGCCCGGACTGTCCGAGGACCGGTTCATCCCCGGGCTCAAAGCACTCGCCGACGCGGTTCACGACGCAGGAAGCAAGCTGTGCGTGCAGATGACGCACCACGGCAAGGTTGCGCGTATCGACACGGTCCAGGATCGGCCACAGCTCGTTCCGAGCAGGCCGAAGCCACCGAGCGACATGAGCGCGTTCATCGACAACACGCCCGAGGAACTGAAGAAGATGGCCGCCATCCAAGGCGGCAAGCAGACCACGTATCACGAGGCCACCGTCGATGACATCGAGTGGCTGATCCGCATGTTCGCCGAAGCGGCAGGACGTGTGAAGACTGCCGGTGGCGACGCGGTCGAGATCCATGTCGCCCACAATTACGTTCTCGGCGGGTTCCTGAGCCGGTACTCGAATCAGCGCACCGACGAATACGGCGGGTCGCTGGAGAATCGGGCCCGGCTGACGGTCGAGGTGATCCGTGCGGTCAAGGCCGAGGTCGGCGACGACCTTGCGGTGATCGTGCGTCTGGCCGGCCAGGAGTACGGCGAAACCGACGGTCTCACCGTGGAGGAGTCCACGGCCGCCGCCGTCATGTTCGAGCAGGCGGGCGCGGACGCCATCCACGTCACGGGCACCGCGCTCAACGCGTTCGCGAACTTCACCGACGGCCCGCTGCCCGACAAGGTCGGCTTCTACACCGACAACGCTGCCGCCATCAAACGTGCGGTGTCGATCCCGGTCATCACCGTCGGCCGCATGTTGCCCGAGGTCGGCGAGAAGATGATCGCCGAGGGACACACCGATTTCGTTGCGATGGGCCGCCAGTTGCTTGCCGACCCGCAGCTCGTGAACAAGCTCGAGACGGGCCGCACCGAACAGATCCGCCCGTGCATCAACTGCTACGTGTGTGTTCAGGAGAACTTCTGGGATGCCACGCCGATCTGCGCGGTCAACCCCACGCTCGGCAACGAGACGCTGATGCCGTTCGTCCGGAGCGCCACATCCAAGCACGTCGTGGTCATCGGCGCCGGGCCTGGCGGTCTGGAGGCGGCGCGGGTCGCCACCGAACGCGGACACCGGGTGACGGTCCTCGACAAGGCGGACCGGCTGGGCGGCACGATGTGGTTCTCCAGCCTGACCACCCCCGACAACGGACGCATGCTGAAATGGCAGGCTCAGGAAGTCACCCGGCTCGGCATCGACGTGCGCCTGAACACTGAGGCGACCGCGGCATCCGTGCGTGCGCTGAACCCGGATGTGGTGATCGTCGCGACCGGCGCAGTACGAGAGCGTCCGACCGTTCCCGGCGGCGACCTGCCGCACGTGCACACCGGCGACAGCATGCGTGCACTCATGACAGGTACGGGCGACGTCTCCGATCAGGCACTGTTCCTGCGCATCATGGGCAAGCTCGGCAAACTGGCACGCATCACCACCAGCGCCGAACGGATCCGCAGCCTCAGTACCCGGTTCCTGAAGTTCCTGCCGATGGCCAAGGACGTCGTCGTGATCGGTGGCTCGCTCGTCGGACTCGAGCTGGCAGAGTTCATGGCCGAGCGCGGTAGCCGCGTGACGCTGCTCGCCGAAGGGCAGCAGCTCGGTGTTCCGATGGCGATGCCGCGCAGGTGGACCGCTGCGAAGCATGCTCGTGAAATCGGCGTGCAGGTGCACCGCAATGCCACTGTCGAGCGGATCACGCCGAAGACCGTGGAGTTCACCGTCGACGGCGAGACGAAGTCTGCCCGCGCCAGCATGGTCATCGTCGCGTCCGGTGTGTCGGCCGCTGCACCGCTGGCCGACCAACTGGCCGATTCGGGCCTGGATGTACGCGTGGTCGGCGACGCAGGCAGCGTCGACTACATCGAAGGTGCGATCCACTCGGCGTGGAAGGTCGCAGCCGAACTCTGACGGGTACCGACAGCAGCGGCGGCAGGCACCCGTGGGTGCCTGCCGCCGCTGTCGGTAGGTATGTCGGCTGTCAGGCGTCTGCGGCGTCCGGCTCGAACGCAGCACCCGCGAACGTGTCGCGGTGCACCGCATCGGTGAGCTCACGTCCGCTGCGCCAGCCGAACCGCTCGAGATCGGGGACCTCCTGCAGCGCGGTGACCGGTCCGACGCACAGCCACGCGATGGGCCGGACGGGACCGGCGACACCGACGAAGTCGGCGAGGAACGGCTCCTCGTAGAACGACACCCAGCCGACGCCGAGCCCCTCCGCTGTCGCCGCGAGCCAGAGATTCTGGATCGCGAGCACCGCGGAGAACAGACCCGATTCGTCGATGGTGTGGCGGCCGAGGATGTGTTTGCCGCCCCGCTCCGGGTCATAGGTGACGACGATGCCGGTTCCGGACTCGACGATCCCCTCGACCTTGATCGGGTCGAAGGTGCCCTTGCGGTCTTCGGGCAACGAGTCGGCGAATGCCTGACGGCGCCCTGCCACATGCTCGGCGAACTGCGCGAGACGTTCCCGGTCCTGCACGACCACGAAGTCCCACGGTTGGGTGTTGCCGACGCTCGGCGCGTGGTGGGCAGCCCCGAGGACGCGCCACAGCACGTCCTCGGAGATCACGTCACCGCTGAACTCGGCGCGCACGTCGCGGCGCATGCGGATGATGTCGTACAGCGCGTCACGCGCCTCGGTCGAAAACATGTTTCTCGTGCTCTGTTCTGGTCTGTCGCGGCAGGGTGGTCTTCAGGCGGGCAGGATCTCTTCGAGCGCGTCGATCACTTCGGGTGCATCGGGTTCGGTGCGGGGACGGAAGCGGTTCACGACCGTACCGTCGGGCGCGATCAGGAACTTCTCGAAGTTCCACTGGATGTCACCGGCTTCGCCGCTCGCGTCGGCCTGCTTCGTCAACTCGGCGTACAGCGGGTGCCGGTTCTCGCCGTTGACCTCGATCTTCTCGAGCAGGGGGAACGTGACGCCGTAGGTGGTCGAGCAGAACTCCTGGATCTCCTCGGCGGTGCCGGGTTCCTGACCCATGAATTGGTTGCACGGAACACCGATGACGAACAGCCCGCGGTCGGCGTAGTCCTTCGCGAGTTGTTCGAGCACGGTGTACTGCGGCGTGAGGCCGCACTTGGATGCGACGTTGACGACGAGGAGGGCATGGCCGTCCCACGCACCGAGGCTGGTGGGTTCACCGGAGAGGGTGTTGATGGTGATGTTCTGCAGAGGCGTGGTCATACAACCAAGTTAGCGTGCCCATCTACACTGCTCCCTCAGGCGCGTAGAACCACCCTTCTTCCAGTAGCCGAGCAACGGCCATGCGCGGGTGTCGATCAGGATCAGTCCGAGCCGAACCCTGACGCCGAACGGGTGAACACCTCACGCAACATCGGCACGAAGTGATCGATCGGCAAGGTCTCGTAGCCTGGGTCGAAGGACACCTGGTCCCACTCGGCACAGAAGTGGGCGCAGGTGCCGAAATACGGTGAACCGCGGAATTTTTCGCGTGCATCGGTATCGAGGCCGAGCCGGTCCCAGTAGTGGTAACCCTGGAAGATTCCGTGGTGTTGCACGACCCATGTCGATTCCGCGTCCAAGTATGGACGGACGATCGACGCCGCCAGCTCCGCGTGGTTCGCCGGCGCCATCGCGTCGCCGACGTCGTGCAGCAGCGCGGCGACTATCAGATCGGTTCTGGCCCCTTCGCGGTACGCCCTCGACGCGGTCTGCAGCGAGTGCTCGTAGCGGTCGACCTGGTAGCCGAGCGTCGGCCCTTTGAGCGAGTCGAGCAGGTCAACCATGGTGTCCACCAGGCGATCGTTGAGGAACTTCTTCGACTCCGTGAAGATGAGTGCGATGTCCTCCTTGGTGGACTCGTCCATTCTGGTGAAGCCCACCACACGGTTCGGCTGGTCGATCTCGGTCACGTGGACCTCCCCTTTTCACTGGCGGATACAGAATCGAGACCCGCGGGCGTACTGCCTTCCTACCGGCGCAGCAGCACTGGAACAACGATATTCCCTCTCAGCGGGCCGAACTCATCCCTGCGCCCCTCTCCCTACCGGATCGAGGAGGCCGACACCGGCCGCGACCTCGAGCTCACCCGCGGCAAGCGCCGCCAGAGCCAGGTCCCGGACCTGCCCCTTGGCAAGTTTTCCTCCCGAGGACCGGGGCAGCTCGTCGACTACGAGCAGGTACTCGGGCAGGCACTCCTTGGTCACCCCGTGCTCGATCAGATGCGCGACCAGGCCGGGCAACGTCAGCCGGGCAGCGGAACTTCCGCTGACGACGACGCAGACCCGTTCACCGAAGACGTCGTCCGGAAGTCCGACAGCCACGGCCATTTCGACATCCGGGTGGGTCTCGACCTCTCGCTCCACGTGGGCGGCGGAGATGTTCTTCCCTCCTCGGATGATGATTTCGGCCTTGCGGCCCACAACGGTGAGGTAGCCGCTGTCGTCGATGGTGACGAGGTCTCCCATGAGCAGCGAGCCGTCCGGTGCGTAGAGCTCGTCGTTGGCCGCCGGGTCGTCGTAGTACCCCATGCTCAAGAGCGGCCCTGTGCCACCCGGCTGCCCCGGTCCGCCACTGGCGGTGATGTCCCGCCCCTCGTCGTCGTACAGCCGGACTGTCATCGAGGGCACCATCCGGCCCGCAGTCGTCAGCCGCTTCTCCCGAGGGTCCTTCGTCGTCGTGTAGCTGAACGCGCCGCTCTCGTTGGATCCGAAGAACTGCAGCACGGTGGCGCCGGTCCGGTCCTCGAACCTCGCGGCGTCGCGGTACGGCACCGCTTCGCCGCCAGTGAACATGACTTTCAGGGACGACAGATCGACCTGTTCCGCCAGATCCGAGGCGAGCAGCATGCGGAATTGCGTACTGACACAGAACAGGACAGTCGCCCGCTCCTCTGCAATTTTCCGCACCATCTCGTCGGCGGTGAAGCGAGGCAGCAGCACCGCGGGTGCCCCGAGCATCGCCGGTGCGAAGTGGCTCGTCCACAGTCCGAAGCCGAAGGGAGCCGGGACCGCCGCGAGGAATACCTCGTCGTGGCCGAGTTCGCCGGCGTCGATGGCCAGTTGGGAGAAATGCATCCAGCGGTTCTGGAACTGCACCACGCACTTGGGCAGGCCGGTGGTGCCCGAAGTGGAGTTCAGCATCGAGACATCGTCCGGACCGAGAGCGCGCGGACGCACCAGGTCGTCCGGGGCGAACTCGACCGGGACCTCACGCCAGCGTCCTGCGTCGAGCCGGCGGAGCGCCTGCACCTGCCCGTCCCCAACGACGAGGTGCACGCGGACCGGCAGCCCGGCCGCACGCACGAGCTGCCCGAGTTGCTCGATGTCGCGGCCACGGTCATCCGCTCTCGTGATCAGCGCGACCGCACCGGAACGACCGAGCAGGTGCGTGATCTCGGCGTCGCCGGCACGTGCGCCGATGCCCATCGCCACAAGGCCGGCTCGCTCGGTCCCCACCAACGCGGCATGCACATCCGCAGTGTCCGGGAGGAGCACCCCGACGCGGCCCCCGGGCTCGATTCCTGCACCCACCAGTGCCGCCGCGATGGTGTCGGCATATGCGTCGTAGGCAAGCCAGCTCGTCCGGTCCGTACCGGCGACAAACGCCGGCGCCGCGGGAATCCTCCTCGCGTGGTCGGCGACGACCTCACCGAGCGAACGCGTACCCCACCAGCCGGCCTGCCTGTAGCGCGCAGCCGCCGCGTTGTCCATCACTGCCTCCCGGGCCTGAATTCATGATCGTGTCGGCCATCACACGACGGCCCGAACACACGGTAGCGCCAGAACAACGGTTGATCAATCACTTGATTGGGAATTCTCAACCGTTCGCTTGATCGGAACTGCAACAGCCGTTACCGTACCCCTCGTACGTGACTCGCCTCACACAACTTGGGCCTGCTGAGACCGGGTCCACTTCCTCGTGGACCTCGGCCCCGGCTTCGTCGGGGCGAAATGCACTAGCCGCAAGAGAAAGATCGGATCGCATGGAAACCCTCGACTACGACGCCACGACGCACGGACCGTCCGCCACCGACAAACTGCACTTCCACGAGGCCGGTGAAGGTCATCCCCTCGTACTGCTGCACGGGTCCGGACCAGGAGTCTCCGGCTGGTCCAACTTCTCGAAGAACCTGCCGGCCTTCGCACGCAACTTTCGCACCATCGTTGTCGACATGCCCGGATTCGGTGCGAGCCCGGATATCGAGTACGACCGTCCGTACCCCGAACTCGCCGCGGAGTCGATAGTCACGCTGCTCGACGACCTCAGCATCGAAAAGGCCCACGTTCTCGGCAATTCCATGGGCGGATGGGTCGCGCTCGAGACGGCGGCGATCGCACCAGAACGCGTCGAGCGACTGGTGTTGATGGGCCCCGGCGGCCTGTACGCACCGTTACTGGGACCGATGATGAGCGAGGGCGCCCGGCGCCTGAACGCCTTTCTCGTCGACCCCACCCGCGAGGCACTCGAAGCCTGGGTCGAGTCGATGGTCTACGACCCGGCGACGATCACACCGCAGTTGCTCGACGAGCGCTGGAACAACGCCACCGCACCCCGCGCCATCGATCGGATGCGCGCGGTCATGGCGTCGTTGGCCCTGCCCGGCAAGGCGCCGTTGTGGGCACGCACCGACGAGATCCCGCACCGGACCCTGGTCACCTGGGGCCGCGACGACCGCATGCTGCCCCCGGACGGCGCCCTGTTCGCGCTCCGCCGCATGCCCAAAGCGGACCTGCACATTCTCGGCGAATGCGGGCACTGGGCCCAAGTCGAACGCAAGCACGACTTCGAGTCGCTCACGACCGATTTCCTCACCCGCTGATTTCCCCTCTGGCACCGAAGGAGTTTTCCCACATGGAGTTCCAGCACGACGCACTGGACACCGCCCTCGCTGCAGGTGACCGCCTGAAGGCACTCGAAACCGAATGCACCGAGGAGCGCCGACTCTCGGCGGACACCGCGAAGATCCTGCGCGACGCGGGCATCATGCGACTCATCCAACCCAAGCGCTACGGCGGGTTCGAGGCCGATCCTGGCGTCTTCAACACCGCGATGTACGAGCTCGCACGGCTGTCCAGCTCTGCGGGCTGGGTCACCGGTGTCGTCGGCGTCCACTCCTGGCACCTGGGCCTGTTCCCGGATCGAGCCCAGAAGGACGTGTGGGGAGAGAATTCCGACGCGTGGATCAGTTCGTCCTACAGCCCGGCCGGCACCGCCAAGATCGTGCCGGGCGGCTACGAACTGACCGGACGCTGGGGATTCTCGTCGGGCAGCGACCACTGCGACTGGGTCTTCCTGGGCGCAATGGTCACCGACGAGCAGGGGAAGCGCACCGGGCAGCACATCCATCTGCTGCTCCCCCGCGCCGACTACACGATCGACGACGTCTGGTTCATGTCCGGCCTCGCCGGTACCGGCAGCAACGACATCGTCGTCGACGGCGCATTCGTGCCCGAACATCGCACACACGACGTCGTCGACCTCTACGCGGAGCGCTATCCCGGCAACGAGGTGAACACCGCCGGACTCTTCCGGCTGCCCTGGTACACCCTATTCGTCAATGCCGTCGCGGTGCCGTTGATCGGCATGGCCCGCCGGGTGATCGACGAAGCTGTCTCGATTCACAGGTCCCGCTTGGCGATCGACGTGTCCAAGATGCCGCACGCGGCCACGCTGGCACGCCTGACCGAGGCAGACTTCGAGGTCGACACCGCGTACCGGACTCTTCAGGCCGACCTCGCCGACGCCTTCGGTGCCGTCGAACGCGGCGCGACGGTTTCGATGGCGATGCGGCAGCGCACCAAACGCGATCACATTGCAGCCGTCGGGCTGGCGGTCTCGGCCGCGGACAAGGCATACCAGGTGGGTGGGCCACGGTCGATCGCGCTGTCGAGTGCACTGCAATCGGTCTGGCGCGACGTCCATGCCGGCCAGCACCATGCCATCAACCTGCCGGACATCGTCAATCTCGAATACGGCCGGTACATGCTCACCGGCGAACCCGGCAACCTCTACTGATTTCGAGGAGTACGCAATGCCTGTTCTGTCACTGGGATACCTACGTCTCAACGTCGAGTCTGCGGAGCGGTGGAATCCCTTCGTCCGCGATTTCATCGGCATGATGCCGGTCGACGGCCCGTCGGCGGACTCACTGCACTATCGCATGGACCACTACCCGCCGCGCTTGGTCGTCACCGAATCGGCCACACCGGGACTCGAAGCCGTCGGTTTCGAGGTCCTCAACCGCTCCGACCTGAAGGACCTGATGTCCCGAGTCGAGGCCGCGGGCATCGACACCCACGCCGGCACCCCCGAGGAGTGCGCGCTGCGGCAGGTCACGGGCTTCGCCGCATTCGACGACCCGTCCGGCAACCGGGTGGAACTGTTCTACGGGCCGGTACTGAGCCATCGGAGTGTGGAGCTTGGGCACCTGTCCGGCTTCGTCACCGGCGATCAGGGCATGGGACACGTCATCCTCAACTGTGTGGATACCGAAGCGGCCTACGAATTCTACGTAGGAGTACTGGGATTCGCCGAGCGCAACTCGCTCGCGTTGCCCGGCGGCACCAGCTACTTCCTCGGCTGCAACGCACGCCAGCACACGCTCGGGCTCAATCCTGCCGCGGGCCCTGCACTGCTGCACTTCATGGTGGAGACCGTCGACATCGACGACGTGGGCAAAGCTCTCGATCGCGCCCACGATCTCAACGTCCCGATGATGCAGTCGCTGGGCAAGCACACCAACGACCGGATGCTCTCGTTCTACACCTACTCCCCCGACGGGCACGCCACCGAGATCGGATGGGGTGGTGAACGAATCGAAGACGCGGCACCGACCTACCGGATCACCGAGGGCGCAGTGTGGGGCCACCGGTACACGCCGCCGCCGGCCGGAGCGAAGGGTCTCCCGCAGTGACAGGCACCGTCGACGGCGGGGTGCCGGCGGGCGGCACCACCGTCGGCGCGGAGGACACCCACCGGTGGACGCCCCGGCTCGTGACGATCCTGATCGTCCTGATTCTCGTCAGTGAAATCATCCCGGTGTCCGCGGTCCTCGCCGGTACCGCGTTGCCTGCCATCTCGGCCGAGTACGCGACCGCCCAGGCCGGCTGGACCATGACGATCGCGTTCCTCACCGCGAGCATCGCGATGCCGTTGGTGGGCAAGCTCGCCGACATGTACGGCAAGAAGCGCCTGTTGATGGTCGTGCTCGCGATCACCGTCGTCGGCTCCCTGCTGTCCGCGGTCGCGTCGAGTTTCCCGATGTTCCTTCTCGGCCGGGCACTACAGGGTGCGATCTTCTCGGTCGCGTTCCTCTGCTATTCGCTGATCCGGGACGTCTTCCCGGAGAAGATCGTGCCGTTCGCGGTCAGTGTCACCGTGACCGGGACCGGTATCGTCGTCGTGCTGCAGCCGTTCCTCGCGGGCTGGCTCATCGACAATCACGGTGTCGCGGGCGCCTTCTGTTTCGTCACCGTCCTCACGGCGGCACTGGCAGTCGCCGCTCTGCTCGTAGTGCCGGAATCCCCGGTGCGGTCCTCGGATTCGCGTCCCGACCTGATGGGTGCGTTCCTGCTGGGCAGCTCGGTCGCGGCCGTCCTGGTCGCGGTGAGCTCGGCGCCGCAGTGGGGCTGGACCAGCGCCGGAACCCTCGGCCTGCTGGCGGCCGGGTGCGCCCTGTTCGCGGCCTGGATCGTGCAGGCGGGCCACGTCCCCGAACCGCTGGTCGATCTGCAGCAACTGCGTCGTCCGGCGCTGCTGTACACGGTGCTCGCGTCGGGCCTGGTGTATGGCGTCGGCACCACGACCAGCTCGATCCTCGCGATCATGGCCATGACGCCTCGCGAGGCCGGCGGTGACTACGGATTCGGCATGACAGCCAGTGAGTTCGCGATCTTCGGCGTGATCAACGGCATCGGCATCGTCGTCGGCGGACTGATCGTCGGACTCACGGTGCAGCGACTCGGAGCGAAAGCGCACATGGTCGCGGCGGCCGTCGCCGTCGCGGTCGGCGCGCTGACGATGGGCCTCGGACGCGGCGACGAACTGCTCGTGCTCACCGCGACCGGACTTGCCCATCTCGGTGTGGGACTGGCGGGCGCCGCGATCCCGAACCTGGTCATCGCGGCGGTGCCACCCGAACATCAGGTGGTCAGCTCCAGCCTCACCGAGGTGAGTCGCACCCTGATGGCGGGTATCGGCACGACCGTGGTGTTCGTGGTGCTCAATGCGAACATTCAGGCGATGGCCGGCGGAATTCCGTTGTACGAGGGCATCGGCTTCCAGTGGGCGTACATGTTGATCGCCGCATCCGCAGTGCTCGGTGGCCTGGCGGCGACGCGACTGCCCGGACGAACCGGCGAACCATCGACGGCCTGACCCCCGCGCAGCATCGGCACAGGACGCACCGCCCGACCGACCGAGTCCTGATTCTCATAGAGGATCCGGCAGTCGAGCGGGCGGTGCGCGCACCATCTGTCGGTGATGCCGGCTCCTCGTACCCACCGTCCGTACCGCGGAGGAAATGCAGCCCTGCTGCCGGACGCCGACATCGTCATCGTCATCGCGAACTGGCGTTGCTGCCACCGGAAGCGTTGGTGATCAACGTCGCCCGCAGTCCGGTCGTCGACGAGACTGCGCTCGCCGCTGCGATTCGCTCCGGATCCGTGGCCGGGGCCGCGCTGGAGGTCTTTGTCAGCGAACCGCTAGAGTCCGGCAGTCCGCTTTTCGGAGCTGGACAACGTCCTGCTGAGCCCTCATGTCGCCGGAGGTAGTTCGGCTGCCCGTCAGCGCATGTTCGAGATGGCAGCGGCCGATATCGCAGGGTGTGCCGCGACGAACTGCCGCTGTGGATGCTGGGGTAATCCCGCCGACCCGGCGGGAACGACAGAGCAGGCGCAGACCAAATTCACTAAGTTTGGTAACTTTGGCTTCATGGACTCCCGAGATCGAAAGGACGCGACGGCGGTGCCCGCAGGGGCACCGGACCGGAAATCGCAGATTCCCGATCCGGGCAGCCTGCGCTGGCGACGACTGGCCGAGATGGTGGCAGACCAGATCCGCGAGCGGATCTTGCGCGGCGACCTGAACGAGGGCGACCTCCTGCCGAAGGAAGCCGAACTGCGCGAGCAGTACCCGGTCAACGTCCAGTCCCTGCGTGAGGCCCTGCGCATTCTCGAGGCCGAGGGTCTCGTCCGTGTCCGCCGCGGTAACCGGGGCGGAGCCGTCGTGCACCGGCCCACCCCCGGAAACGTTGCCTACAGCCTCTCGATGGTGCTCGCGATGTCGGGAACGGACATCGACGACGTCGGTCGCGCGCTGCACGAGGTCGAGCCGATGTGCGCGGCGCTGTGCGCGGAACGCGGAGACCGTGCCACCGAGGTGGTTCCGGTTCTGCGCGCCCTGCACGAGGAATCACTGTCGAAAGTCGACGATCTTGTTGCCGCGACCGCACTCTCGCGACGGTTTCACGAATCCGTGGTGAAGCTGTGCGGAAACCGGTCGTTGATCGTGCTGGCTGGAGCCCTCGAGGCCCTGTGGTCGAGTCACGTCACGGACTGGGCCAGCAAGCGAGCGGACCCGGAACGGATTCCGCCGACCGAACGGACCCAGGCGCTGGCCGTTCACGGCCAGATCCTGCAGTGCATCGAGGACGGCGACGCCGCATCTGCGCGGGTGATCGCGGCCCGGCATCTCCGGGATGTACAAACCTATCCGCACGACCCGGACCGACCGGCCGTCTCGCTCGATCCCGCGGTCGCGCGGGACCGTCTATTCTTCGGCTGAGCGGGCCCGACCGGAAGGCCGGACCCGACCAGCACTCGGTCAGAAGCTGTTCGGATCGTCGATCACGCTCTGCGGCACTGGATGCCGGTACAGCTTGGATGCGTTCTCCCATGTGATCTTGCGTAGCTCACCTGCAGAGAGTCCCTTCATGGACTCACTGACGACCTCCATGGTCCGGGGCCACAGGCTGTCGCTGTGCGGGTAGTCCTCCTCCAGCAGGATGTGGTCGATCCCGATCCGGTCACGCAGAACCATCGTCGACGGATCCTCCACGGCGCAGAACCAGAAGTTCCGCTTCAGCACGTCCGCTGGGGAGATGTCGATGCCTTCCCATGTGCCGTACATCGACGAGTAGGTGTTCATGTGATCGAGACGGTCGAGAAGTGCAGGAACCCAACCGATTCCACCTTCCGACATTACGATCTTGATATTCGGGAAGCGCACCGGGATCTTCGAGAACAACCAGTCGACGGTCGCGAACATGGCATAGCCGAAGAACAACGTGCCGGACACATCAGGCGGAGCGTCCTCCGACGTACTCGGCGACGTGCTGGACGAGCCGATGTGCAGGTTGATGACGGTCTCGGTCTCCTCGCACGCCCGCATGATCGGGTCCCAGTGACCCGAGTGCACGGACGGCAGCCCGAGGGCGTGGGGGCCCTCGGAGAAGGTCACCGCCTTGAAGCCCCGCTCGGCGTTGCGGTAGATCTCCTGCGCACCGATCTCGGGGTCGAGGAAATACGGGATCTGGCAGGGGATGATGCGGTCCGGGTACGGGCCCGCCCAGCCCTCGAGGTGCCAGTCGTTGTAGGCGCGCGTCGCAGCAAGCGCCAGTTCCCGGTCGTTGGTGCTCAGTTGTAGACGCTGACCGGCGAAGCCGGGGAGGAACGACGGGAAGTTCAGGGACGCATACACACCCGAGAGGTTCATATCCTTGACACGGTGGTGGATGTCCCACGAACCACGGCGCATGTCCTCGAAGCGCTGCGGGTCGAAACCCCACTCGTCGACCGGGCGTCCGACGACCGCATTGAAACCGACGTTCGGGATCTCCTTACCGTCGTACACCCAGATATCCGCGCCGTCGCGGTGGATGACCTTGGGTGCCCGGTCGGCGAGCTTCGCCGGCAGGCGACCTTCGAACGCGTCCTTGGGCTCGACGATGTGGTCATCGACGGAGATGAAGGGGAAGGGCCGGTGCGCCCTCTCCGGTTCGGGCAGGAAGGTCACCTTCCCCTTGACGTTCTGGGTGAAGTCGGTGTTGTGGATCAGTTCGTCGAGATTGGCCATCTCGCATGCTCCTCAATTGTCGGGGGTCGGCGAATCCGGCTGCGTTACCTACGCAGCCGCAAATTTTGGGGTATGGAGGTCTTCAGTCGAGAACGTCGAGATCGGTCCGGAGCAGCTTGCGCACGGCGCCGGCCCAGTAGACACCGGCCGCTCGCTCGACGAGCGCCTTCTGCATCGCGACTCGAATGCTCTTCTCGATCGGCAGTGGGTCCTTGCCGAGCAGCAGGATGTCGTACGCCAGCCGGCAGAACCGGTCGATCGAGGCCGCGCGGTAGACCGCGAGTTCGATCGTGTCGGCAGTGGTGATGATGCCGTGGCTGGCGAGGATGACGTTGTTACGGTCGCCGATCTGGTCGGCGAGACCCCGACCGAGCTCGGCGTCGTTGATCTCACCGTCGTACTCGTCGACCAGGGAGAGGTCGTCGTCGTACAGACTGCCGGTCTGATGCGCAATCATCGGCAGAACACCGACAGCAGCCAGCACGGTCACGTAGTACGGGTGGTTGTGGATGACCACCCGGGCGTCCGGACGACGCCGGTGCAGTTCGGTGTGGATGTGGTAAGCGGGCGTGACATCCCATTTACCCTCGATCACAGCACCGTTCGCGTCCACACGGCACACATCGGAAGCCGCGACCTCGTCCCACCACAACCCCCACGGGTTGATCAGGAGGCTGTCGTCGTCCCGATCGGCCCAGGTGATGTGGCCGGCCATGTTCTCGCTGAAGCCGTCGCGCGCCAGAATCCGGAACGCGCAGGCGAGCTTCTGCTCGTTGTTGAGATCGACCCCGATGGGGGGCGTGGCACGCGGTCGCCACTCACCCATCGAATCCGGACCACCTCCGATGGCCGTCGATTCGTCGCACACGGTCACAGCGCCTCCATGGAGTGAGATTGGGGTCACAGATTCGGACGTGTCGGAACTCTATCTTACAAAAGATACCGATGTAAGCCCTCACATCAGCAAACCTCACGCCGTCGACGAACAGCACCAGCCCGCACCCGCGACCACCGACCGGCCCCCAGGTCTCCCGATCTGCACACATACCGTGCGGCCAGAGCCGCCAGAGATGCACATCGCGCCTCCCACGTCCCGCCATTGCCAGCCAAACGCTTGATTGACATATTTTGCGGATCGCCCTAAATTTGTGATGCTCGCCATACAGCGCGCAGTCCTCCGTGTTCTCGTGCCCCTCGTCCCGACTCCGAATCGGACAGGAGCAGAAAACCGAGGAACCACACGACGGCACCGTGTCCCCTCCAACAACCGTCCAGCGCTGAGACTGCTCCGCCCCTCCCACTGCCCCACCGCACCCCTCCCGACAAGGAGAACCGGCATGACCGCCTCACCAACACAGAACAATCCTGCGGAGAGTCCGACGCCGGCGATCCGATCCCGGGTCAAGGGCCGGGCTCGGATGATTCTGGCCGTCAATATGGGAAACACGTTGGAGTGGTTCGACTGGACAGTGTTCGCGATTTTCGCGGTCTACTTCTCCAACCAGTTCTTCCACTCGACCAACGAGGTGTCGAACCTGTTGTCGACGATGGCGGTGTTCGCGGTCGGGTTCGTCATGCGCCCGATCGGCGGCCTGATCTTCGGGTTGGTTGCCGATCGCCGCGGACGGAAATTCGTCATGGTGCTGACCATGACACTGGTCGCAGCATCGAGTGTCCTCATCGCGATCGCGCCCACCTACGAACGGATCGGCGTGTTCGCGTCGCTGTGGCTGCTCGTCGTCCGCTGCATCCAGGGCGTAGCACACGGTGGTGAGCAGGGCGGGTCGTACACCTATATCGCCGAGGTGGCGCGGCCCGACAACCGCGCGCTGTGGGGTACCACGGTCATCATGTCCACCGTCGGCGGAACAGTGCTCGCCACCCTCCTCGGCGCAGTGATGCGTACCGCGATCGACTCCCAGGCGATGGCCGACTGGGGCTGGCGCATCCCGTTCCTGATCGGCGGTGCGCTCGGATTCTTCGCGCTCTACCTGCGCCGCGGCCTCGAGGAATCCGCAGCTTTCACCGACCACGCCGCCGAGGCCGCGAGCACCGGGACACGGTCGTCGGCACGCTCCGCGCTCCGCGACATCTGGGCGCAGCGAACCTCGATCCTGCGCGTCGTTCTCCTCGTCGGCGGCACATCGGTCTTCTCGTACACCTGGTCGGTCAACGCTCCCGCGTACGCCATCAGCTTCCACCACGTGAACGACAAACTTGCGATGTGGGCCGGCGTGGTCGCCAACATCGTCTTCATCCTCGCTCTCCCGCTCGCTGCACTCCTCGCCGACCGATTCGGACGTCGTCCCAACAACATCGTGTGGGGACTGCTGGTGGCCTTGCTCGCCTTCCCCTTGTCGGGCATGCTCGACGGTTCGGCTCTCACCCTGGTCGTGGCGATGTCCCTGGCGCTCGTCATCCAGGCGCTCGCGGCCAGTACACAGGTCGCCTGGTTCGCCGAATTGTTCTCCACGAAGTCCCGCGCGGCAGGTACGGGAATCGCGGTGTCGCTCGCGGCTGCGATCTTCGGAGGTACCGCGCCGTACCTCAATTCGTGGCTGACCTCCCGCGGTACGCCGGACCTGTTCACCTGGTACGTCATCGTGCTCGCACTGGCTGTTGCCGCCGCCGCCTACTTCACCCAGGAGACCAAGGGCCTCGCCCTCACCGCGGAGACGGACGCGCCGAGCGAAACCACTGTCAGCCCGGCCTGACTGCCGGGGCCCGACGCATCGACCAACGAGACCGAGACCGAAAGAAGCTGACATGATCGACAATACCCGTACCGTCGAGTTCTCCCGGATGGACGACGCCACTGCCGCGGAGATGGAACTGATCCGCGACGAGGCCGCGGTCCATCGTCGCGACCACTGGCTCGGGACGGTTGTACGTCTGCTCGAGTCGATGAAGGGCTATACCTTCGGTTACCGCGTCGATCGCTACGAGCACTCGTTGCAGTCCGCGACCCGTGCACACCGGGAGGGTGCCCGCGTCGATCTCGTGATGGCCGCCCTCCTGCACGACATCGGCGACGATCTCTGCCCGGACAATCACAGCGAGGTCGCTGCCGCGATCCTGCGGCCGGTGCTCGACGACGAGGCGGTGTGGATCGTCAAGCACCACGGTGTCTTCCAGACCTACCATTACGGCGACAAGCTAGGAATTCCGACCGACAGTCGTGACCGGTATCGGGACTCCCCGTACTTCGATACCTGCGCCCACTTCTGCGCAGCCTGGGACCAGGAGTCGTTCGACCCCGACTACGACACCGAACCCCTCGAGTTCTTCATGCCGATGCTCGAGGAGGTCTTCTCCCGCCCACCGCGCACGTGGGGGGATCAGGACCTGGTGTGGTCGAAAGAGGACTCCGGGGACCCGCACTCCGCGTAGTCCGCACGCCCCCACCCCGCACAGGAGGAACCAGACAATGAGTTCGATCGACGCAGCGACTGCACGGCAGTACGTCGAGTCGGGTTGGTGGGGCACCGACCCGCTGCACGAGATCGTGCGGGTACAAGCCGTTGCCACCCCCGAGCGCTCCGACACATCGGACCGAAGGCTGAACACATCCGGCCGTCGACCGCGCTCGTCGGGCGGCAAGTTCGGCAGGCGCGATATACGCCGGGTGGCGCTCGAATCCGTAACGGCCGCATCATCGAATGTGATCGCGTCGTGACCAGAGTCAAGACCGTCGACGTCTTTACGTGCCGGGAAATCCTTCGGATCCGGTCCGGAATCGGACAGTACGCGCCCCCGGACGGATTCGGCGAGTACTACTGGTCCGAACTGCTCAGGGACTGCGCCGAATCCGACGCTCTCGAGGCCACCTGGGCGCACTACCGCACAAAGACACGGCCGTTGGCCCCCGCGGACATTCTCGGGGAGGTCGAGTCGAGACGCGCACCTCGGGTGGCGATGGTTGCAAGGGTCGCCGATCGCCTGCTCGACGAACGCACACAGTTCGGCTGGACCTCCGAGCAGCTCACCCAGTGGCAAACTACCTTCGAAACCGAGATCGGTAGAGGGGCCGACATCGAGGACGCGCGCGACTGCGCGGATGTCGACGTGTGCGGCGCCGCCGATTCAGGCGACAACGCCGCCGCAGAGATCGTGCCTTCGATGGCCCTGACCCCTCCCGCCGCTGACTGAGCCAGCCACTTCATTCATTTTGACCACACCGACGGACAGGACACCGCTTTTCGTGAAGCTCGGACTCTTTCTCGACATGCGCAACCCGACCCGATGGGAACGCCCCCGCGCCGAGCACTACGGTGCGATGCTCGATCGGGTTGCCTGGGCCGAGCAACTCGGCGCAAATTCGGTGTGGCTGACAGAGCACCACTTCTTCGAGGACGGCTACCTGCCGCAACCGCTCACCCTCGCCGCCGCGATCGCCGCCCGAACCGAGCGCATCAGGATCGGCACGGCCGTCCTGCTCGCGCCCCACCGCCATCCCGTCCACATCGCGGAAGAGGCCGCGCTCGTAGACCTTGTCTCGGGCGGGCGACTCGAACTAGGGCTCGGCGCCGGGTGGTCCTCAGAGGAATTCGACGCATTCGGATCGGACTTTCGCACCCGTTACGACGTCACCGACACAGTGTTCTCCGCGGTGCGGAATCTGCTGTCGGATGGCGGTGTCACGCCGGGGCCAGCGCAGGCACCGGTGCCGATGTGGCTCGGATATCAGGGGCCCCGCGGCGCCGCCCGGGCCGGACGTCTCGGAGCCGGACTGCTGTCGCTCGACCCGGCTCTGTCGGCGCCGTACCTCATCGGTCTCGAGGAGGGCGGCCACGGCGCGGACGCGGCCCGCCGCGGTGGCATGCTCAACATCATTGTGGCCGATGATCCCGAGTCGACTACAAGACGACTGATCCCGCATTGGGCACACCAGCAGGCAACATATGCGAGCAGGCGTGGTGATGCGCGCAGCGCCGCCGATCTGGAGATCGAGTTGATCGCCGAGTTCGACCTGACGGGCGCGGTGCCGGGACTGACCGTCGCCACACCCGAGGTGGCGGCCCATGAGATCCGTCTCCGAACTCATTCCATGCCAGTCGAGCACGTCTATCTGTGGGCCGGACTCCCGGGGATGCCCGACGCGCTGGTCGACCGCCACGTGGAATTGTTACTCACCCGGGTCGCGCCGGTGCTCGCCGAGGCAGCACCATGCTAGGCCGCAAGGTCTTCTTCTCGTTCACCCAGGTGACAGACCCGACTTCGCACGCGGAGTACAACGCTTGGCACCAGCTCGACCATCGGCCCGAAAATCTCGCTCTGGACGGCGTCGCCCACGGCGAGCGGTGGGTGCACAGCCCGGACTGCGCAGAATCCACCCGGACCTGCGAAGTGCTCGACGGAGTGCACTACGTCAACAGTTACTGGTTCCGGGACCCCGTTGACGAGAGCTTCGCCCAATGGCAGAACCTCGCGGTCAGGACGTTCCAACTGGGACGGCGACCCGATGTCCGGCTCAGCCGGCGTCTGGCGATGGGCACTTTCATGCCGGTCAAGGGCTACGTGAGCCCGCGTTGTCTGCTCAGCGCGGACGCGTTGCCGATCCGCCCGAACCGGGGAATCTCGCTGGTCGCGACTCGGGTCCAGGACCCCAACGGCAGTGTGAGCGAGCAGTTCTTCGCCAAGCAGGACCGCGAAGTAATACCGGCCCTGCTGAAATGCGAGGAGGTCGCAGGGGTGTGGACCTTCTCGAGCTACAGCACCACACTCGACGTGGGACGCGATTCGGACGACGGGGTCACGTTCGCAGAGGACGACCGCACTTCATCGGGTCAGGTGCGGATCGTGATGGTGTTTCTCGACGGAGACCCAGCCCTACATCTGGCCGATCGGGCACGGCGCGGGATCGAACTCGAGCCGACCCCGCTCGAAGAAGGCATCGAACTCTTGTTCTCCGGGGTGCTACGCAACATCGAGCCCTGGAACTGGACATGGTTCGACTCGTGAGAAAGCAGTTTCCCGCATCACACCCCTACCACGTGGCAACTCGACCCCACCGGGGTCGCATGCTCGGCAAACATGGCCACAACGAGCGAAGAGCGCATTGACGTGGCTCAGGTAAACAGCCCTGACCTGCTGATAGCCTCGGATGTGGCGGCGCATGCACAGATCGTCAGACCCGGACACGAGAGGTGAACAGTGACAGCCAGTCGGCGTCAGAAGATCCTGGCCGAATCGGCTCGGCTTTTTTCCGAACGAGGAATGTCAGCCACCACGATCCGCGAGATCGCCGACGCGGTCGGGCTGAATTCCGGGACGCTGTACCACTACTTCAGTTCCAAGGATGCCATCGTTTCCGAGATCCTGAGGAGTTTCCTGACAGACCTGGTATGCAACTACGAGAGCGTCCGGGCCGAGCCCGAGACGGCCCGCCATCGTCTCGGGCTCATGGTCCGAGTCTCACTCGAAGTCGCAGACCAGCATCCCTACGCCACAGAGATCTATCAGAACGAGATCGAGAACCTCGGTGCGCTCCCCGAGTACACGGAGATCGCCGGTGCCGTCGAGTCCTCGCACCGGGCATGGTTCGACGTTGTCGATGAAGGAGTACGCGATGGTGAATTCAATTCCGGTATAGATGTATTCGAGTTTCAGCGGATGATGCGAGAGTGCGTTTTCCAGTCGGTCAGGTGGCACCGAGACACCCTCGCCGCCGACATCGAATCGATAACCGCCACTGTCACATCGGTTTTCTTCGACGGGTTCGCCCCGGCACGAACCGAATCAACCACAATGACGCTGCCCCCGTCGTCGACGAAGGTGAAGCGCGAACCGGCGCCCGCCGAACCACCGATCGACACAGTGGACGACCTTCGCTCCGAACTGGACGAGCTACGCTCCGATATGCGTGCCATGCGCGGTCTTATGGAATCGTTGTCCAAGTCTCGCAACGCGAATGGCAGCACCGCTACCGACGACTGACTTGCTGACGGGGTGGGCATACCGACAGGTCTCTACCAACCCGCCACTCGTGCGGCGGAGCGTGAATTCACCCTGACTCCGGCACTACGGCTCAACAGCAACCCAGCGCACTCAGAGCATTCCCGCATCAACCGCCTGGCACCGACACGGCTGCCGGTACATCTCTGAGAGGTACACGGCTTCCGTGCCGGCGGTAACCGGTCTCCGATGAGAGAGAACAGTAGGTCAGGCCGAGACTTTCTCGAGCCGAGACGGTTCCTTGAGAGGTTCCGGCATGCCGTCATTGTCGCCGAGCATGTTCTCGTCGAACGGCAGCCGACCCGAGAGCACCTCGTCCACTCGATCGCGGTCGACCGAGCGTGTCCACGTGCCGATCAGCAGCGTCGCGACAGCGTTGCCGGAGAAATTGGTGACCGCGCGCGCTTCCGACATGAAGCGGTCGACACCCACGATCAGACCGACACCGTCGAGCAGGTCGGGGCGGTGGCTCTGTAGGCCACCGGCCAGCGTCGCAAGACCGGCGCCGGTGACCCCGGCCGCGCCCTTCGAGGCGATCACCATGAACACCAGCAACGAGACCTGCTCCGACAACGTGAGCGGACTTCCCATGGCATCGGCGACGAACAGCGCGGCCATCGTCAGGTAGATGGCGGTTCCGTCGAGGTTGAACGAATACCCCGTGGGCACGACGACACCGACGGTGGTGCGCTCGACGCCGAGATGCTCCATCTTGGCGATCAGACGCGGCAGCGCGGACTCCGACGACGACGTTGCGAAGATCAGGAGGTATTCACGGGCCAGGTAGCGGACGAGTCTGAACACCGAGACTCCCGCCACGGCCTTGAGCAGCGAGCCGAGCACACCGAACACGAACACCAGGCACGTGAGGTAGAACGCGAGCATCAACGCACCCAACTGCACGACTGCGTTCAGCCCCGTCTGTCCGACCACATTGGCGATTGCGCCGAATGCTCCGATCGGTGCGAGCCACAGGATCATCGTCAGAATCTTGAACACGAGCTTCTGGATATGCGCGACGCCGCGCAGAATCGGTTCACCCGATTTCCCGATGCCCTGGATCGCAAAGCCGACGAGCAGCGCGACGAACAGTGTCTGAAGCACACTGCCCGCGGTGAGCGACGACAGCAGCGACGTGGGAATGATCGACGAGATGAACTCGGCAGTACCGCCCGCAGCGTGCGCCTGCTCGGCGAGTGCGGCACCCGAATCTGCGGTCTCCGGGTCGAGCGTCAGGCCTGAGCCCGGGTCGAGAAGATTCCCGACGCCGAGTCCGATCGCCAAGGCGACCGTGGACATTCCGACGAAGTAGGCGAGGGCGAGACCACCGATCCGCCCGACGCTGGCGGCGGCACGCACCGAGCCGATGCCGAGCACGATGGTGCAGAAGATCACCGGGCTGATCATCATCTTGATCAGATCGACGAACATCGTGCCGAGCACACCGAGCGATTTACCGGCCTCGGGTGCCTGCCATCCGACGATCACACCCGCGACCACCGCAACGATGACGCCGATGTACAACCAGTGGGTGCGGTCGCGGTGTTTCTCCCCGCGCGTGGTGATACTCATGTGTGCCCTTCACGTTGTGGTGCAGTGTCGGCGACGAACCTGCTCGGATCGAGGTTCCACCGGCGTCGAATCGGGTGACCGAAGTCACGCGCACTGTGAACATGGTGGAGTGAAGGGCAGTGCGCGCAGAAGATTGCGTGCATTGTGTTCACGGGGAACGTGCGCGTGAACTCTTGGAGAAGACGCGCGGCGGGAGGTCGAGATGAGGTCGGGACCGGGTCGCGGCCGCCCTCTGAGCGTCGCGCGCCAACTGCTGATCCTGCAGCTGGTGGTGTTCACGGTGATGGCCGTGGTCGCCGGAGTCCTGTTCGTACTCGACGAACGCCGCGAGGCCGATGACGCCACCGGACGCGAAGTGACCGAGATCGCCGACACCTTCGCGCAGTTTCCCGAAGTCGCTGTCGGAATCACCACGAATGACGCGGGCGGCGACCTGCAGGTGCGGGCCGAGGAGGTTCGCACGTCGACCGGGGTCGATTTCGTGGTGGTCATGGGAATGAACGAGATCCGGTTGACTCATCCCACCCCCGGGGAGATCGGGCGGCCGTACACGGGCCACACGGATCAGGCACGCGCGGGTGCGACGTTCACCGAGACATACACCGGCTCGCTCGGCCCGTCGATCCGCGCCGTTGCGCCCGTCTACGACGAGGCAGGCGACCTCGTCGGCTTCGTGTCCGTCGGGGTGACGCGTACCCACATCTGGGAAGAGTTCGTTGCTGGACTACCCACGATCCTCGGAGTGGTCGCGGCGGGGGTGGCGGTGTCGGCTGTCGGCGCGTATCTCATCGCCCGCCGGTTCCGCCGGCAGACGTTGGGCCTCGATGCGCGGCAGCTCCGCACCCTCTACGAGCATCACGACGCGGTACTGCATTCGATCAGTGAGGGGTTGCTGGTATTCGATGTCGAGTCGTCGCGACCGCGGATCGATGTGGTCAACGACGAGGCACGGCGGCTTCTCGATCTGCCGCGCACCGGTCCGGTGCCGTTCGATGCTCTGCCCGCGACGGTCCGCGACCTGCTCAGCCGCCACGACGTTCGGGACGAGGTCCACGTCACGGAGGGCCGCGTTCTCCTGATCAACAGTGATGCGGTGCGGTGGGACGGGCGAACGCTCGGCACGGTCGTGACGCTGCGTGACCACACGGAGCTGCGAAGTGTGCTCGGTGAACTCGACGCGGTGAAGGGTTTCGCCGATTCACTGCGCGCGCAAGCCCACGAATCCGCCAACCGGTTGCACACGATCATCACCATGGTCGAACTCGGCAGGACCACCGACGCGGTCGCCTTCGCGACGGAGGAGCTCGCGATGTCGCAGGCGCTCATCGACCGTCTCACCTCGGCCGTGCGCGAACCCGCGCTCGTCGCGCTGCTGCTCGGGAAGAGTGCGGACGCTTCCGACCGGGGTGTGGAGCTGACGATCACCGAGGACACCGCACTCGACTCCACCTCGATCATGAGCACTCGCGACCTGGTGACGCTCGTGGGCAATCTCGTCGACAATGCGATCGACGCCGCGCGCATCTCGGACGAACCGTGGGTCGAGGTGGGGATACGGCAGGATGGAACCACCATGATCGTCGAAGTCGCAGACAGTGGACCGGGCATGTCCGCGCAAACCCTGGCACGAGCAACTGCACGCGGCTACTCCACGAAGTTCGATCACCACGGGCTCGGTCTGGCGTTGGTCAACGGGCTGGTCAGAAAGTACCGGGGAAGTCTGCGCACCGAGCCGTCCCTCGGCTCGATGGTCGTTGTGGAGATCCCGCTCGGCCGGACCGGCACCGACGACTCTGCGTTCGCCGCCGAGCCTGGAGACGACGAATGATCCGTGTGCTGATCGTCGAGGACGAGCCGCTGATCGCGAAAGCCCATCGCGAATATCTCGCTCGCATACCGGGTTTCACCGTCGTTGCGGTCGCGCACACCGGACAGGATGCACTGCGCGCCGTGACCACGGCAGCTCACGGGGGTGAGCCGATCGACCTCGTGCTCCTCGACATCGGGCTACCCGACACCAGCGGACTCGACATCGCAGCCGCACTGAGTGTGTTCCATCCGAGTCCCGACATCATCGCTGTGACCTCGGCGCGCGAACTCGAGGTGGTGCGCACTGCCGTCGCCCGCGGAATCGTGCTGTATCTACTCAAGCCGTTCACCTTCGCGGCCCTACGCGACAAACTCGAACGTTACGTGTCCTACCGTGAGGCGCTCGACGACTCAGGAAAGGCCGCCGGGCAGCACGAGATCGATCGCGCCATGTCGGCGTTGCGCACGTCCGACTCGCGCGCATCGAGTCCGAAAGGCATCGCGCCCGCGACCCTCGACCTCATCGTCGGGTACCTCCGGGACGCGGATGCCCCGTGCACTGCCGCTCAGGTCGGCGCCGGGATCGGTGTATCACGGGTGACGGCGTGGCGTTATCTCGAGCGTCTCGCCGACGACGGGGCACTCGTGCGACTCACCGAATACGGAAAGGCCGGGCGACCGCAGGTGCGCTACGCGCGCACTCCCTGACACCGCCCTCACCGTCACAGCGCCCACCGCCCGGGAACACCTGCAGGCCATCGCCGATGCTCTGACTCCGAAATGACAGAATACGAATTCATGAGCACAGATAACCGCCCCTCCGTCCTCCAACTACAGGACGTCAGCGTCGTGCGTCAGGGCCGGTCACTGATCGCACACATCGATCTCGATGTCCGTGCAGGCGAGCAATGGACGTTGATGGGGCCGAACGGTGCCGGGAAGTCGACGCTGCTCGCATTGTGCGGAGCCCACCAGCACCCGACGACCGGCACCGTGCACGTCCTCGGACACCGTCTCGGGCGCGTGGACATGCGCTCACTGCGAACACACATCGGTCACGTCGACCCACGCACACGTATCGACCCTCGTGTCACGGTGCGTGACGCAGTGTTGACCGGGCTCTACGCATCCACCTCACTGCCGCCGCGAGCCGCCCCGTCGGACGAGGAGCAGCGCAAGGCCGGCGAGTTGATCGGCATGCTCGGGCTCGGTGCGATCACCGACAGTCCGTGGTCGGTGCTCTCGCAGGGAGAACGAGGCCGCGCACTGATTGCGCGCGGCCTGGTCACCGACCCGGATCTGCTGCTGCTCGACGAGCCGACCACCGGACTCGACCTCGCAGCCCGCGAGGTCCTCCTGGGTGTCCTCGCCGAGCTACGTCAGCTCCGCCCCGAACTGGCTTCCGTGCTGGTCACCCACCACCTCGAAGAACTGCCCGCCTCGACGACACACGCTCTCGTCCTCTCCGGTGGCACGGTGGTCGCTCGGGGTGAGGTCGACGAGGCGTTGACCTCCGAAACGATTTCCGAGGCCTTCCGGCATCCGATCGCCGTCGAGCGCCGCGCCGGGCGGTGGTCGGCCACCGGAGCGGTGCAGGCCTACAGCTGACGCGTACCGGCGAACTCGACGACCGTCGACCCCCAGCCCAGCGCCCCGAATCGGGGCGTTCCGCATCCCGACTCCTCTACCAGCGCCGACAGTTCCGCCTCGGTGCGCTGGCCTGATCCGTGGAGGCACAGTTTCAGAAGATCGGCTTCTGTCTCGTGGTCGTCGGTGGTCTGCGGATCGAGTACGTCGGTGACCAGCACGACCCGTCGCGCAGACGCGCCGAGTGCACCGAGCAGCAGGCGCGCGTCGGCGTCGGGATGACTGTCGACCATCTCCACTGCGACGGCGAGGTCGACGGGCGTCGCGAGCGCGGTGAACTCGCTGCCGTCGATGCGCTGGATCTGCTCGCGGCGCGACTGGGCCACGTCGCCCAGGTTCCGGGTGTTCTGGGCGGGCAGTCCCACGAGCGAAATCTCGAGATCTGGATGGAGGCGGGCGAGGGTGTCGGCGTAGACGCCGGCGCCTTCCCCGTAGATCGCGACGGTGCGCACGCCGTCGAGATCGACCGCGTCGGGTAGTGCCGGCGCGCGGTACACGGACCCGAACGCGACCTCCTCGTGGAAGTCGTCCACGAATCCGGGTTCGCGAAGTTTGTCGGCGAAGCTGTGTCCGGCTGCGGGCGCCCCGGTCCGGACGGCGTCGAGCAGTCCCAGAAAGGCCATGTCGAGTCGGGTGTGGATCTTGTCGAAGTGCAGTGCCTGGCTGGCGAACGTGTCCTGATCGGCCAGGATCGATCCCATCTCGGTGAGTGTGAATCGGTCGTCCTCGACGGCCAGCAGGTCCATCAGTACGAGATGACGCAGCAGTTTCGCCGTTGCCGCAGGGTGAGTCCCGCATTCTGCGGCGATCGTGCCCGCAGTGTCGGCGCCGCCGTCGATCGCGGGGAAGAGCCCGACGGTCACTGCCGTCCGGATGACGAGCGGCGGCAGCAACTCGGACATCTCGTGCAACTGCGCGTCCGGGTCGGCCTCGGCGACCGCCGTGACGTCCTGCGAATCCGCCGCAGCGTGCGCAACCTCCCGGTGACGCCAGTACCCGGTGATCTCGACGAACTCCTTCGCGATCTCCTTGTCCCGCTTCGCCCACCGTCGCAGCGGCTTGATCGTCAGTGTCTCGCCCGCAACCCACAGATACGGTTGCCCGGGACGCCACTGTGCCGCCTGCACCGTCTCGACCAGCCTCGACTCACCCCCGTTGTCGGAACGGAACAGCCAGGTGACGTCGAGGGGTGCCTCGCATTTCAGCTCTTGTCGATGCGACGGTTCGGCGACCTCGATCACCACCGTCGCGGGCAGATCCGGCGGGAGTTGCTCGAGACAGTGCGCGATCGCGGGCAGTGCGGTCTCGTCGCCTGCGATGAGCATCCAGTCGGCGGCAGTGGGCAGGCCTGCCGAATGCTTCGGCCCCGCCATGAGGACCGTCTCCCCCGGCTGCACACGATTCGCCCAGTCCGACGCCAGCCCACCCTCGTGCATCGCGAAGTCGATGGCCATCTCACGGGTGTCTGCGTCGAAAGAGCGCACCGTGTAGGTCCGGGCGTACTGGAACGATCCCGACGGCCACTCGACGGCACCGCTGTCGGAGTTCCGAGGCACCTCGAACGGCAGTTCCCCGGTCTTCGGGTCGACCGGCAACAGCTTGACGTCGTCGTCGAAACCACTGGTCCGTACCGGCGGCAACTCGACACCGTCACGAACATGGGAGTCCATCGACGGTCCTCCGACGGTCACCCGGCGCATACCCGGTGTGACATCTTCGACCCGAAGCACGTCCATCTCTCGGATACAGATGGGAAATACCTCGAGCTCGCGGACGGTCCCAGCCATCGATAGCCCTTTCGTTCGAAGAAATCAGTACTCGCCGAGCACAACAGCAACCCAGTGTGCCACGGTCGGATCGGCGGCGAGCGTCGGGAAATCGAGGTCTTCCACCCCCGCGGAGCGCCAGCGTTCCACAAGTCCCATGATCCGGATCGAATCCAACCCTTCGTCGAGGAGATTCACCTCGTCACTGATCGATTCGAGCGGCTGATCCAGAGCACTGGCGATGTCTCCGATGACGATCTCGCGCGTAAGCACTGTGTTGTCCTTTCCTGTTTCGTCTTGCGTGTTTCTTCGTATCGCCCGAGACCCTGGCGCGAACTGGATCATTCCTCGAGCGAGGGCAGGATCTGCCGCCACCCGGCAGCCGTCGCGATGCCGTCGTGATCTGCGTCCACGGAATGGACCACGAGTGTCCCAGCGTGGATTCGCTCCCACCGGTCGGCAAAGCAGACCGGTGGCCTCGACCGCTGGGCCTCGAACAGCGTGAGGGTCCCCGAGTACACCGGCGCCTTCGCCGTATCCAGCAGAGTCGCGGTGTATGCGAAGTTCTCGGCGATGTCGGCGGCCAGTTCCGACGGGAGTCCGGACGCGCGTGCTGCCGGCACATCGGTGCTGCGCCCGTCGAGTGGTTCACTGTCCACCAGCCCGACGAAGTCGACGACGTCACCTTCCTCCGTCAGCACCGCCGCGATCGCGTGTGCGAGCGTTCCACCGAACGAGTATCCGAGCAGGCGGTACGGTCCTCGCGGCTGTTCGCGCCGCACTGCCCGCAGGTGGTGTGCGACGAGGTCGTCGAACGACTCGGGACGGTCGTGCGCGGGAAGCTGCAGTCCGACGACGGGACGGTCGAGCATCGAGGCCAGCGACGCGAACTGCCACGCGAAGCCTCCGGCCGGATGGATGCAGAACAGGGGCTCTCCGGTTCCGCTGCGGCCGAAGCGGATAACGTCTCTCGTCGCATCGTCGGCATCGCCGCCCCGGCGGGCGTCGACGAGTTCGGCCACTGCCTCGACGGTCTGGCGGTCGAGCAACTCCGCGACATCCACGCGGACGGAGGTGTCGCGTTCGAGCCGCGAGACCAGTCGCATCGCTGCCAGCGAGTCTCCACCACAGTCGACGAAACCGTCGTCTGCGCCCACTTCGTCCAACCCGAGCAGGTCGCAGTACACGGCGGCCACGATCCACTGTGTCGGCGTGCGAAGCGAATCCGCGACGTTGCGGCGCGGCGGTTCGGGCAGGGCCGCCCGGTCGAGCTTGCCGTTGACCGTGAGGGGGATGGTGTCCACTCGCACGATCTGCGCCGGAACGAGATGCGCCGGAACCGTGTCGCGTAATTGTGCACGCAGTTCGCTCTCCGTGTGTGCACCGTCGGCCACGACGTACCCGATCAGTCGCGACGCGTTGCCGGTCGACAGGACCGTCGCGGCGGCCCGCGCCACACCCGGCAGCGCCTCGAGTGCCGACTCGATCTCGCCGAGTTCGATGCGGATACCCCGGATCTTGACCTGCCGATCGACTCGCCCGAGATACTCCAGCCGCCCTCCGTCGAGGTAACGGACGAGATCGCCTGTGCGGTACATCCGCTCTCCGGCCGCGAACGGATCCGCCACGAACAGCGACGCGGTCTGCCCGTACCGGCCGCGATATCCGTGCGCCACACCGTCACCGGACATGTAGAGCTCACCGGACGCCCCGACGGCGACCGGACGCAGCCCGGAATCGAGTACGCGCGCACAGGCATTGCGGATCGGTGTGCCGAGGCACGGGGTCGCACTGTCCGCGACGGCCGATCCCATCGCGTTGATGGTGAATTCGGTCGGTCCGTAGAGGTCGTAACCGTCGATGCCTACCTGGTCTCGCAGCCTGCTCCACAATTCTTGTGGGACGGCCTCACCACCGAGCATCACCAGCTTCGGGGCCCGCTCGTCGTCGAGCAGGCCGGCAGCGATCAGTTCGCGCGCGTACGACGGCGTCACGTTCACCACGTCGATTCCGACGGTCCGATAGTGCTGCACCAGCGAACGCGGATCGGACCTGGCCTCCTCGTCGATGACATGCACGTGATGACCTGCCAGCAGCCAGAACAGTTCCTCCCACGACATGTCGAAGGAGAACGACACGGTGTGTGCGATCCGCAACTGCCTGCCGTCGACGATGCTCTCCGTGCCGCGGAAGATCTCGTCACGATGGTTGTGGTACATCGTGGTCAGACCGCGGTGACCGACCTGCACACCCTTCGGCTTACCCGTCGAGCCCGATGTGTAGATGACATAGGCGGGTTGATCCGGATGGATGGGCCCACCGATACGGTGCGTCGGCACGTCCGGTGCGGGACGAACTCCCGACAGGACCTCGGCGATCTCCTGGTCGGCGAGGTCGACGACGCCGACCCCCGGTAGCTCGGCCACCACCTCGGCGACCCGTTCGGTGCGGGCGTCGGCCGTGACGACCGTCCTGGCACCGCTGTCGAGCACGATCTCCCGCAGTCGCGAACTCGGATGCGCGAGATCGAGCGGAAGATACGCGGCACCCGCGCGCATCACCGCGAAGATCGCCACGACGTGATCGGCGATCCGCGGCAACATCAGGGCGACGAGGTCGCCGGCCCCGACTCCGGTCGCCACCAGGTGCCGAGCAAGCGCGGTCACCCGGCTGTCGAACTCACCGGCAGTGAACGTCTCGGCACCACAGGTCAGTGCCGGCGAGTCCGGGGTGGCGGCGGCGCGTTCGGACAGCAACGTGTCGATGCTGCCCTGTGCCGCACCGGGCAGAGGTATCGGTTCGCGGGGCGCGGTAAGCGCGGTGCGTTCGAGCTCCGCGTACGCACGCCCGGTCTCTGCCACCGTGGTAGCGATCCGCGCCCGAGCGCCCGCAATTTCCGTGATCATGCCCGTGAGGTCGGCGAGCAGGGACGCGGCGGCCTCGTCGTCGACGAGATCGGGCCGGTTCTCGATCGTCACTTCCATGGCGCCGCTGCGGCTGCGCGGGTCGATGTCGACAGTGATCGCGTAGTGGGTCGAGTCCGTCGCCTCCGCCACCGAGATCCCCGCGCGTTCGAACACACCGACTCGCGCCGCGTCACCTCCGACGTTGCGGAACACCACCAGCGTGTCGAACAGCACCCCGAACCCTGCGGCCCGGGCGATCTCGCCGAGGCCTGCATGGTGGTGTTCGATCAGAGCACCCTGATCGACGAACAACCGGCGCAGCGTATCCACCAAGGTCATGGACGAACGCAGGTGAACCCGGACCGGCACGGTGTTCAGTGTCAGCCCGACCATACGATCGACATCCGGCACGAGCGGGTCGCGTCCTGACACCGTCGATCCGAAGACCACATCGTCGCGTCCGGTCAGTCGGCGCAGGGTCAGTGCCCACGCGAGTGACATCACGGTCGACACCGTGACACCGTTCTCTGCGGCAAACGCGACGATCTCGTCGCGCACCGAGTCGTCGAGCCGCTGTGTGACGCGGTTGGGCAGCGACATCGTGCCGGGGGCCGCGTTCGGTGCGATCAGCGTCGGTTCGTCGAGATCGGCCAGGTGGAGTGCCCAGGCCTTCGCAGCGACGTCCGCATCGAGTCCGGCCAGATGACGCAGATGATCGGTGAAGTCCGCCGCCGGAACCAGCACACGCTGCAGCGCCGACGCCACCTCGGAATCACCTGCCGAGTCCGCCGGGTACAGGCCGACGAGCATCTTCGCGACACCGTAGAGCGTGAACAGTTCGGTGAACAGAACTCCCTGCGACCACGCATCGGACAGGAGATGGTGCTGGGTCACGATCAGCTGCCCGGCCGAATCCGGCGCCGTGACGAGCACCGCGCGCACCAGTGGTGCGTGGTCGAGCGCGAAGGGACGAGCGAACTCGTCGGCAGCGACGTCATCGAGGCCGACGAGGGATTCGGACTGCTTCTCTTCTATGTCGATCGTCACCGTTCCGATGACCGACACCGGTTCTGCGAACATCGAATGCGTAAATGCCGCACCGAGATTCGGGTACCGGAGAACGATAGCCGCCAACGCAGCGGCCAATGCCCGACGGTCGGCGGGTTCCGCGAAGGTGAAGCGGTGCTGCACGTGATAGTTGTCCGCGGCGCCGCGCCCGCCACTCACGGACTGGAAGTACATTCCCCGCTGCAACGGGGTCAGCGGCAGAACCTGTTGCCACCCCGGGTACTCGGCGTCCACACGTGCTCGGGCCGTATCGTCCATCTCGACGAGCTCGGCACGCGTGTGCGGTGCATCGTCTCCGGTCGACATCCGAACTGCACGGTCCACGAGTTCGTCCAGGGTGTCGCACTCGAACACGTCGGCCACGGCGATGCGCACCCCGCGGCCGGACGCCGCTGCCACGAACCGTACTGCGGCGATACTGTCCCCACCGAGAGCGAAGAAGTTCGATCCCATGTCGATCTGGGTTCCGAGGACGTCGCGGGCTGCTGCAGCGAGAGCCTCGGCGATCGATCCCGATGTCCGGTCGCCGGTACCCGGCAACGTTCCGCTCGGCGGGGCGGTGATCGCCGGCGCAGGCAGACCCGCACGGTCGAGCTTGCCGTTCAACGTGCGTGGCAGGGACTCCACGACAGTGATCGACTGCGGCACGAACTGATCCGGCAGCGACTCCACCAGTGCCTGCCGCATCCGGACAGGATCGGCCGAGATGCCGTTACGGACGACGACGTACCCGAAGAGCCGGGAAGATCCATCCGCGATCGCAGCCACCTTCGCGGCCGCGTCGGTGACCTCGGGCAACGCGCGCAGCGCAGTCTCGACCTCGCCGAGCTCGATACGGAACCCGCGCACCTTCACCTGGTCGTCGGTGCGCCGCAGGTACTGGATACGGCCGCGGCGTCTGCGCACCGCATCGCCCGTCCGGTACAACCGCTCCCCCGGGCGCCGCGGGTCGGCGACGAATCGGGTCGCGGTCAGCCCCGGTCGGTTGAGGTACCCGCGAGCGATCTGGGCACCCCCCAGGTACAGCTCACCGAACGCACTTTCGGGAACCTCACGGAGGAGGTCGTCGAGAACAGTGGCCCGCACGTCGATCCACGGTCCACCGATCGTGACCGGCGCACCCGCGGTGAGGCGGTCCGTCGTGGCCCACACCGTGGCTTCCGTGGGGCCGTACACATTCCAGACCTCGTCGCTGACCGTGGTCAGTTGATCGGCCAGTTCGGCGGGGACCGCTTCACCACCGATCAGGGCACGCGCCGCCCGCACGCCGGGCACGGTCAGGAGCAGTCGCCACAGCGACGGGGTCGCCTGCACGACCGTGGCACCGGACGCCTCGATCAGCGCGGCCAGCTTCTCGGGATCGACCACCGACGAGCGCGGAGCCACCACCACGGACGCGCCGAGCGCCAACGGACACATCAGCTCCAGCACCGCGATGTCGAACGACACGGTGGTCACCGCCATCACCCGATCGTCACTGCCGATCCAGCCCAGCCGGCCCGTGGCATCCGCGAACGCCGCGAGGTTGGCCGAGGTGACCATGACCCCCTTGGGTTTTCCGGTCGTCCCCGACGTGTGGATGATGTAGGCGAGTCCGTCGTCGGCGACGGGGACCTCCGGCAGCACGACCTCTGTCCGAATCTCCATGCCTGCAGCGTCGACCCGCAGCGCGGGGAGGTCCATCCATCCGACGTCGTCGGCGGTCGCCGCCGACACCAGCACGCAGACCGGACGTGCATCGTCGAGCATGTACTGCAGACGATCGCGTGGATAGTCGACATCCAGCGGCAGGTAGGCGGCACCGCATCGCAGCACCGCGAGCAACGCCAGTGGCAGACCGGCGTCCCTGCCGACCGCGACCCCGACCACCGACCCCGCACGTACTCCGCGCGCAGTCAGCTCGCGGGCGAGCACATCGACGCGGGCACCGGCCTCGCGATAGCTGGTCTCCTTCCCGTCCACGACGATCGCGGGGGCATCGGGTCGTTCCCCGACCTGGGTCAGGAACCGCTGGACCACCGACTGCGGTGCATGCTCGCGCATCGGACCGTCGTGGGCATCGACACTGCCGAGCGCCGAGATCGGCCGGTCCGGCCGCTCGACGATGTGGGTGAGCGTGACGAGGAGTTCGTCGGCCATGTGGGCGATCGCGTCCGCATCGAACAGATCGGCGGCGGCGCCCAGACGGATCTCGGTCGCCGTTCCGCTCTCACGGAGCCAGACGGAGATATCCATGCGCGCAGGCGGATCGATCGGTTCGACGGGGGTGGCCGTGACGTCACCCAGTTCGATCGGCGCACCGAGGATTTCGTGTCCGACCATCGTCTGGAACAACGGGTGACGTCCCGCGGCGCGTTCCGGTGCGACCGCGTCGACGACACGATCGAACGGCACGTGCTGGTGTTCGAGCGCGTCGAGCCCGACGGCGCGCACGCGGTCGAGCACCTGTCCGGGTGTCGGATTGCCGGCGAGGTCGATCCGGTGCACGGCGGTGTTCACCAGGTATCCGACGGTGTCCCGGAATCGCCCGTCCGCGAGAAGTTCCCGGTCGGATACCGTTGTGCCGAGTGGAATGTCGCTGCCCGCTCCGAATCGCTGCCACGTCAATGCGACTGCAGCCTCGAGAAGCATCAGCACCGACACTCCGTGCCGGACGGTTGCGTGTTTCAGTGCGTCCGCCATCGCGCTGTCGAGCAGCCGCACTGCATCGACCGACCGGTGCGTCGCATGCCGGGAGCGGGGCCGGTCGGCAGGCAGCTCGAGTTCGGAGGGAAGAGCGGCGAGCCGTCGTTCCCAGTGCGCCAACGACCGTTCGGCGTCCGCCGAAGCTGTCCGGACTCGGTCTGCCCGAGCGAACTCAGCGAAATCGGGTGCGACAGAGGCCAGCTGCGGAGTGCGGCCCGTCAGCCGATCCCGGTAGGCCTGAGCCAGGGTGTCGAGCAGGATCGGCACCGACGCGCCGTCCACTGCGATGTGGTGGATCACGATGACGAGCGCTGCCCATCCGGGTCCGCGAAGCACGGTGGCCCGTGCAGGCACCGCGGATGTCAGATCGAAAACCGAATCCGGGTCCGAGATGTCCTGGCGCACAGCGGAGTCGAGGTCGAGTTCCGTGCTGCGGTCCCGCAGTTCCGGGATCGCCGACTCGGGCAGCACTCGCACCTCAGGGTTACCGTCGGGCCCCGCGGGATAACAGGTCCTCAGGATCGGGAAGTGCGCCAACAGGTCTCGCCACGCAGCGCGCAGCGCCGCCGTGTCCGGAGTGTCCGACAGTGCGAGTACGACGGGGACGTCGTGTGCACGGGACTGCTCATCCAGTCGGTGCAGGATCCACAGCCGCTCCTGCGCGGACGACAACACCGGTTCACGGGAGATGTCGTCCGGCTCGGATGCATCCACAACGGGGGCTGCCGGGGAAGCCTGTGCGCGCGCGGCGAGTGCCCGGGCCGTGCGCGCCGCGAAGATGTCGGCGACGGAGACGACGATGCCGTGCCGTCGCAGACCGCTGACCGCGCGCATCGCGACCAGCGAATGCCCGCCACGATCGAAGAAGTCGTCGTCGGGGAGCAGAGTGGTCTCGAGTACCTCACCCAGTTGCGCGGTCACAGTATCGACGAGGTGCGGCAGTGCGGTACCACCGGACGACGGTACGCGGGCGGCGACGGCCCGCGGCGGCAGGACGCCGATCGCACGCGGAACGAACTCGGACGCAGGACGGTCCAGGTTCGAGATCATGTCCGCGATGACGGTCGGGAGCGCCTCGACGACCTTCGACGCGGTCGTCGTGTCCACCACGGCAGGGTCGTGGTCGACCACGAGCCGGAACCGGTCGCCGGGCGGTGCGAGCAGCGACAGCGGGTACTGCGTCGTACTGATGTTGCCGATGCCGAGGATGTGCGTCGAGTCGGCGGAGTCGTCCGGGTTCGCGCCGAATCGCGCAGGATAGTTTTCGAACACCACCAGGGTGTCGAACAGACCCGTGCCGCCACGTACGTTGCTGCAGGATTCGATCTCCGACAGCGGCAGGTGTTCCGCATCGCCGAGGTCGTACTGGTCTCGTTGGCCGGCCTGCAGCACGTCCCGCAACGGACGATGATCCATCCGCATGCGCACCGGAACGGTGTTGCTGAACAGGCCCACCATCGTCTCGACCCGTTCGAGGTCGGCGGGCCGGCCGGACACGGTCGTGCCGAACACGACGTCGTCGTTGTCGACGAGCGCGCACAGAACGGCACTCCACGCACCTTGCACGACGGTGTTGACAGTGAGCCCGTTCGCGCGCGCAACCTCCGCAAGTTGCTGCCCGAGCGTGTCGTCCACCGCGACCTCGGTTGCCACCGGATGCTCCCCGGCGCCCTCGCCGCGGGCGACCAGTGTGGGCTCCGTCAGCCCGGCCAGACGGCGGCGCCAGGCTCCGCGCAGTTCAGCACGGTCGAGGCGGCTCAGCCACCGCAGGAAGTCGGCATAGTCGGGAGCGGGCGGCAAACCGGCCGTGCCGTGGTTGTAGACGTACACCAGTTCGCGCAACACGATCGGCGTCGACCAGCCGTCGGTCACGAGGTGGTGCGCATTGAGTATCAGTTGCGTCTGCCCACCGGGGAGCCGGAGCACATGCCCCGCCAGGAGAGGTCCCCGCTGCACGTCGAAGATCCGCTCCGCAGCACGCAGCCGGGTCTGTGCGGCGGCCGCAGCGGCTGCGCTCTCCGGCAGATCCCGAAGATCGGAGACCCGCCACGGAATCTCGATCACCTGAGGGATCGTCGCGACAGGCTCATCGACACCGTCGAAATGGAATCCGGCGGCCAGGTTCCGGTGACGGGCGACGACGGCCGAGAATGCGGCACGTAACCGGTCGGTGTCGAGCTCACCCGCGAGGTCGACGACCGCGGTCAGGACGTACGGGTCGTGTTCGGTGAAGCGAGCAGCATGCGCGAGCAACCCTTCCTGCAGCGGGGAGAGCGGCAGGATCTCGGCGAGCGGTCCGGTGATCGATTCGAGGAAGGAGATCTGGCGCTGCGTGACGACGACGTCATCGCAGTCGGCGGCGCTCAACCCTCCGGGATGCAGAGCAGCGTGGGCGGCGAAACCGCTCAATGCCTCGTCGAAGCATCGCTGCAGCTCCGCGACCGCCGATCCGTCGAGAAGTGCACCGGCGGCGGTCCATTCGATGGACAGCACCGGCCCCGCGGGGTCGTCGTGGACGAACGCATTGATCGCCAGGATCTCGGTGAGCGTGCGGGTGCCCGGCTCCACCACGCCGAATGCGTCACCGGCAATCGTGCGCCAATCCGGACCCGACATTCCGGCGGGCTTTCCGAGGTAGTTGAGCACGATCTGGGGCGCGGACAGCTCGCTGAGGGCCGCACCGGCGTCGTCCAGGAATCGCAGGACGCCGTAGCCGATCCCGTTGTCGCGTCCCGCGCGGCGGCGGGCCTTGACCTCGTGCAGGATCTCGGCGACGACGCGTCCCCCGCCCAACGCTTCGGCCAGGCGCTCGTCGGTGTCGACGAATGCGGCAGGCACGGACACCGGATATTCGGTGGTGAACCAGCCGACGGTCGATCCACGGTCCGAACCCGAGTCCGCGTCGCGGCCGTGCCCTTCCGCCAGGACCGGGAAATCGCCTGTTGCTGTTCCCCGGTAGGCGCGCATCGCGACGGTCAGTGCCGCGAGCAGCACCTCGTCGGGTCGTGCCCGGTACATCGCGCACAGGGTGTCGACGACCGCGGTGCCGACCGCGGCTGTCGTGTTCGTTCGAGTCACCTGCGCGGTCGAATGGGTATCGATGCCGGGCCGGAGGTCGGACTCGACGAGCACCTGCGAGCCCGTCTCCAGAACTTCACACCACATCGCCTTCTCGTCGACGTAGCGGTGCACGGCACCACGGGCGGCGAGATCCCTCGCGCGGTGCAGCCACGATTCGCTCGCCGTCGTCGGGAGTGCACGACCGCGGTAGGCCGCCACAAGATCGGTCAGCAGAGTGCTCCAGGACACCGCGTCGACGGCGAAGTGGTGGATCACGACGAGCAACCGATCGTTGCCGTCCGTCATACGAACGATGCTCACCCGCAGCAGATCGCCCGCACGCGGTGCCAGTTCTTCGGCGCTGTCCCGGGCCCAGGAGGCGACCTCGCGCACGAAGTCGACTGCGGAGACCGGCCCGCGCTCTCCGATCGTCACGGGCGCGGTGGTAGCGGCGGGAATGTCCACGGAGTCGTCGTCGCGGACGATCATCCGCAGGGCCGGATGCCGCTCCCGCAGTGTCTGTACCGCAGCTGCCAGCGCCTCACCGTCGATGTGGCCGTCGATGTCGACGGCCGTCCACTGCGCGTACGACGACACCGACTCGATCGAGTCGCTCCGCAGGACGTTGCGCATGATCGGCGTCGTCGGCGCCCGCCCGATCCCGGTGTCGTCGATCAGTGCCGCGGCGTCGTCGACCAGTTCACGTGCGAGTGCCGCGAGTGTGGCGAGGTCTCGGCCGGACAGCAGTTCCTTGGGGGTGAGGGCCAGTCCGTGCGCGCGTAGCCGGCTGCTGATGCTGATGGCACCGATGCTGTCGCCGCCGAGCGTGAACAGGTCGGCGTCGAGCGACACGGATTCCGCGCCCAGCACCTCGGCTACGACTGCGCACAAAGCGTATTCCGCAGGCGTGCCGGGCTCGCGACCGGAGTCGCCCCGCGCGGATGCGAGACTGGAAGGATCCGGCAGTTGCTTCCGGTCGATCTTGCCGTTGACCGTCACCGGCAGCTCGTCCAGGACCACGACCACGGACGGCACCAGGTGATCCGGGACCCTGGTCAGCAGCTCACGCCGGACGTCGTCGCCGGACAGTGCGGCGTCGTCGGACACGACGTATCCGACGAGCTTCGCGAAGGCACCTGCCCCGTGCACGACTGCGACCGATGAGGTGACCGAACTTGCCTGTGCCAGAGCAGCTTCGACTTCACGAAGCTCCACCCGGTGGCCGCGGATCTTGACCTGGTCGTCGACGCGGCCACGGTATTCGAAGCCGGTCTCGGGGTTCCAGCAGGCGAGATCGCCGGTGCGGTACATCCGCCCACCCGACGCATCGAAGGGGTCCGCCACAAATCGGTCCGCGGTGATCCCGGGCCGATCGAGGTAGCCGCGTGCAAGTTGGGGGCCGGACAGGTACAGCTCACCGGCCTCCCCATCCAGAACGGGATGCAGTGCCGCGTCGAGGAGATAGGCCGCGGTGCCTTCCAAGGGCATACCGATGTAGACGTCGGGGCCGGTCACGTCGGCCGCGATCGCATCGACCGTGGCTTCGGTGGGCCCGTACATGTTGTAGGCGCGGGCCGGACTCCGTCCGAGTTGCTCGGCGAGTGCGGAGGGCAGCGCTTCACCACCGACGACGATCGTATCGACCCGGTGGCCCGTGTCGGTCGCGAACGAAGTCGGGATCAGTCCCGCTTCGACGAGGAACGCCGCCATCGACGGGGTCGTGTCGACGACGTCGATCGCATCATGGGTGAACTTTTCGATCTGCAGATCGGCATCGCGCTGAATATCACTGCCGTACAGATGAATATGGTGACCGCCGACGATCCACATCAGCGGATCGAGGGAGGCGTCGAACGCGAACGAGGTGGTGTGGGCGACGTGCAGTTGACGTCCCCCGGCTCGCGCGCGAGCATCCGCGTGCACCGTGTCGCGTTGACGATGCACGAGATGCGCGAGCCCTCCTGAGCGGACGACGACACCCTTCGGCGTCCCTGTCGAACCCGAGGTGAACAGTACGTAGGCGGCGTCGTCGGGGTGCGGGGTGGCTGCCCGCTCGCCGTCGCGCAGTCGTGCGTCGGGAAGTGAGTCCAGTTCGGATTCGGTCTCTTCCGTCCCCAGCCGGATCGTCTCGCATGCCGCGTTCGTCACCGGCGGTTCCCCTGCGCACAGCAGCAGCGAGGGGCGGGCAAGTTCGACGAGGCCGTTGAGTCGTTCGGTGGGGTACGCCGGATCCAGTACGACGTAGGCGGCGCCGGCTTCCCAGACCGCGAAGATGCAGGCGACGATGTCCGTGGTCCGTGGCAGGGCAATCGCCACGATGTCGTCGGGGCCCACTCCGCGGGAGCGGATCAGGCGTGCAAGACGGTACGTGCGCGATGCGAGATCTGCTGCCGTCACGTGGTTGTCGGAATCGGAGAGCACGACGTCGTCGGGGTGCGCGGCTGCCATGTCCGCGAACATGTCGGCGACCGAGCGGGCACCGGCCTGCGGAAGCGCAGCGGGACTCCACTTCTCGTCGAGACCGCGGGAGCGCAGACCCACCGTGCCGAGCGACGGTCGCTCGGGCGCGCACAGTGCGCGGATGAGCCCGGCCAGGCTTTCGGCCCGGGCGTTCACCTCGGCCTCGGACACGATCCGGGCGTCGACTTCGAACCCGAGCATCATGCGCCCGCCGTCGATGGGTGTCGCTGTCAGACCCAGTTCCTCCGGCGGCCCGCCCGCGACGTTGCGCAGGGTTCCGACTGCTCCGGCGAAGTTCAGATCGAAATCGAAGGCCTTGAGGTTGATTCCCACCCCGTGCAGGACGGCACCCGCTCCGGGCGCGGCCAGATCACGTACGAGATCCTCGCCGCGGTAGCGTTGGTGCTCACGTAGCTCACTCAGAGCGGTCGCGGCCGACGACCCCAGCATCGAGATGTCATCGGACAGGGACACCGAGACGCGCAGCGGCAGCACGTTGACCGCCATCGACGGTGTCGTGAGTGCGGTGCGCGTGGTGCGCACCATGACGGGCAGCGCCAGCACGACGTCGGCGGTCCCGTGCAGCCGGGCAACGAATCCCACGTAGGCACCGATCAGTACGTCCGCCCACGTGCATCCGCTCTCTGCAGCGATCTGTTTCAGCTGCTCCATAACCTCGGCATCGAGGATCGCCCGAGCAGAATGTGTCTGTGCTGCCGATCCGAGATCGGCTCCCCCGCGGCGGCCGTGTAACTCGGGCAGTGGATCGAGACGCGCTGTCCAGTAGGCACGGTCCAGCGACGCCTGTTCGGAGTCCCGGTACTCCACATCCTCGGTGACGACCTCGGAGATCGAACCGAAAGTGTTCGGGCGAAGCCGCTTTCCCGTCACTGCAGCGGTGTAGCGAGTCGCCAGCCGACGGGAGATCATCGCCGCGGAGTACCCGTCGACGATCAAGTGGTGGTACAGCTGAACGCACCACACCTGCGTGGACGACAAGCGGAGCAGCGTGTAAGTGAAAAGTTCTCGCTCCTCCATGTCCCGGGCAGCGCAGGCTGCGTCGGCGCGGATGCGGGTTACGGCCTCGTGTGCTGCCGCGAGCGGATCCTTCTCGTCGCCGAGGTCGAGGACGGGGATCGACAACGTCTGTTCGGGGGCGATCCACTGGCGGGGTCCGTCATCGGTGTCGACGAATCGCAACCTCATCGTCTCGGCCTCGGCGACGGTCTCCGAGATCTCCGCGATGAGCACCGGCAGATCTATCTCCACGCCTGCCGCGGAGCCGTCGATCTCGAGTACTTCACCCACGAGGTAGTACGGCGAATCCGGTTCGAGTCGTTGCGCGTTCCAGATCCCGAGTTGCGCGCCGGTGAGCGGCATCAGCGTGGGTGTGGCAGTCGCGGCGGCAGTGGTCGGGGCCGGGTGCCCTTCGGTGAGTGTCATGATCCCTGACTTTTCTTGTCGATCTTGCCTACCGACGTGGTGGGAAACTCGGTGACGAACTCGAAGCGATCCGGGATCGTGTACGCCGCCACCTGCCGTTCGGTCCGCAGAAATGCGCGTAGCTGGGACGCGGTGGGTGTCGCGGAGTTCGGATCGCGCCGGATCACGTACGCACAGATGCGTTCGCCCAGAGCCTCATCGGGAATACCTACGACGGATACGTCGTGGATCTCGTGGTGTGCCAGCAGATGGTTCTCCACCATCGCCGGCGCGATCTTCTCGCCGCCGCGATTGATTTGATCCTTGCTGCGGCCCACGACCGTGAGGTATCCGCGGGGGTCGCGGACCACGATGTCGCCGGTGGCGTAGAACCCGTCGGCGGTGAACGACGTCCGGTTGTGCTTCGGCGCCCGGAAATAGCCGCGGATCGTGTACGGTCCACGCGTCTGCAGGTGCCCCGCCACGCCGTCGGCCACCGGCGCGCCCGCGTCGTCGACGACCCGCACTTCGTCGTCGGGAGAGATGGGACGACCCTGGGTGGTGGTGACTGTCTCCTCGTCGTCATCGGGGCGTGTGTAGTTGACCAGTCCTTCGGCCATGCCGAACACCTGCGTCAGGGAGCACCCGAGCTCCGGGGCGACCCGGCGGGCCGCCTCCTCCGGTAGCTTCGCGCCCCCCACCCACAGCGAGGAGAGCGACGAGATATCACGATCGTGGCGCGCCGATGAATTCAGCCACGCGATCAGCACCGGCGGTACGAGCGCCGCATGGGTGACCGCGTGTTCCTCGATCAACCGCAAGCAGGTATCCGGGCTGGGGTCCGGGGCCATCACCACGAGGCCACCTACGGCGATCATTCCCAGCAGCCCCGGCGAGCTCATCGTGAAGTTGTGCGAGATCGGCAGTACCGCAAGCATCACCGAGGAGCTGTCGATCTGGCAGATCCGCGCGCTCTCACGCACCGAGTACAGGTAGTCGTCGTGAGTGCGCGGAATAAGTTTCGGTGTACCGGTGGTGCCTCCCGAGAGCTGGAGGAACGCCACGTCCGACGGCAGTGAGCGGTCGACGCGCGGCAGGGGTGGGCCGGTTGCCCACGATTCGTCACCGATCGGGATCACGAAGGTCGAGACATCGGGGAAGTCGGTATCGATCTCGGTTGCGAGGTCCCCGTACGACGTGAGACCGAACTTGTCGACGGTGACGTACCCGCGGGCCGTTGCGGCCGTGCAGAACTGGCGGATCTCGGCGGAGCGGTGCGCGGCCAGCGCGAACACCGGCAACGCACCGATTTCGAACAGCGCGAACACGACTTCGACGTACTCGACGGTGTTCGGCATGTGGACGATCACGCGGTCGCCGCGGCCGAGTCCTCGGGCCGCGAATTCACCCGCGATGATCTGCACTCGCTCCGAGAGTTCGGCGTAGGACAACGAACGCCGCGGATCCACGACCGCCGGCCGGTCCGGATGGGCAGCGACCGTACCGGCCAGGAGCGCCGAATGTGTCTGTCCGATCCAGTAGCCCTTCTCGCGGTACTGCGCGGCGAACTCGGCCGGGTAGTCCACCACCCCGTCGAGGCGGAGCGGTGCGATGGGCGTGCTGGTGTCGACGGATAGCTTCGGTGGTGCCATCGGGTCCCTCTCGGATCGGTCTGCAGCGGGAAAGTGCTCGCCGGCCCGCTTTTCCATATTCGCGTTCACGGTCACTGCCGATGCATGCTCCATGCATCCCACAGTTCGCAGTAGCGGCCGCCACGTGCGATCAACTGCTCATGGCTGCCCGATTCCACAACTGTCCCATTGTCCACCAGGAGAATTCGGTCCGCATCCCGCGTCTGCCCCAGTCGATGCGCAACGACGAGTGCGCTGCGCCCGGCGAGTGCTGCACGGGCGGCACGCTCGAGCAGCGAGGCACCGGCGCTCCCGGCATCCGCGGTGGCCTCGTCGAGAATCACCATCGGCGGGTCGGCAAGCACCAGCCGAGCCAATGCGAGCTGCTGGGCCTGCATGGGTGTGAGCTGATGGCCGGCGTCCCCTACGACCGTGTCGAGTCCGTCGGGAAGCAGTTCGAACCAGTCGCCGGCGAGCACGGTCCGCAACGCCGCCTCCATGGCAGCGTCGTCGGCGTTCGGGTTCGCCAGAGCCAGATCATCGCGCAACGATCCGGCGAAGACATGCACTTCCTGTGTGACCAGCGTGATCCGCTGCGCGCGCTCGGACTCCGGTACATCCAGGATGTCGACGCCACCGAACCGGATGGCGCCGGAGTCGGGCGTCCGGACCCCGGCGAGCAGTGCCGCCAGTGTCGACTTCCCGGCTCCCGAAGGCCCAACGACCGCAACGGTTTCGCCGGGTGCGACATCGAGATCGATACCGCGGATGATCTCTCGTCCGGGTGTGTAGCCGAACGTCACGTTCCGCACTGCGAGCGCACCGCGCGACGGAAGCCGAGGCGTACGGGATTCGGCAGCCCGGTCGTCACCGTCCTGTCCCTCGCTCTCCTTCGCCGTACGGACCTCGATCACACCGACGATCCGTGCGAGCGATGCGAGTGCCGACTGCAACTCGTCGATGACGAGGAGAAGGTCGTCGATCGGGGCGAACAGCCTGAGGAAGAGCAGCATTGCCGTCGTCGTGGCTCCCACGGTCAGTGCATCGGACCCCACCAGGAGAAATCCGGCCACGAGAAGGCCTGCCATCACAATGAACTGGCCGGTGTTGAGCCGGCCGTAGAACCGGTTCTGCACGATGCGGGCACGCATCGACCAGCGGACGACTTCCCACGAGTGGGATCCGATGCGATCTGCCAGCCTGGGCGACAGGTCGTACGCGTGAACCGTGCGCAGTCCGCGCACCCCGCCCAGCACCTGTTGTGCTCGAAGCCCCATCGCGGCCCGTTCGGCCGCGTAGATCGCCGGCGCCTGGCTCAGATACCAGCGGACCGCGAGCACGTAGATCGGGAGGGCCACCACGAGCACCGCGAGGAACCGCCAGTCCAGGGCGGTCAGCCCCACTGCGGTGAGCAGCACCGTGAACAACGATGTCGACAGTGCAGGCATCACCGTGCTGATCGCTCGGGACACCTCTTCGACATCATCCGTGGCTCGCGATACGAGATCACCGCTGCCTGCCGCCTCGACACGTTCGAGCGGCAACGAGAGACTAGTCGTGAACATTCGCTCGCGCAGTCTCGCCAGAATTGTCTCGAAAAGCCTGGACGACAGGATGACTCCGAGCGCGGTGAATCCGGCGAACGCAAGCGCCGCGCCGATCATGGCGGCACCGAGCAGCCAGATCCGCCCTGTCCCGCCTCCGTCGATGACGGCATCGACCATGCGGCCGAGTGCCCACGGCGGAACGAGACCGAGCGCAGCTCCGACGACCATGGTCGCCACGACTGCGACCAGGCGGAGGTGCTGCCCCTGCAGCGCGCGACGAACCTCGTGCCACACCGCTCGCGCCTCGGCGATCGGGAATCTCGCTGATTCGGAAATCGACTGGGTGGTCATCGTGAAGGCTCCATCAGCGTCGAATCGATATCGCTTCCCACCATCTCGGCGGGGGTGTGCGGTTCGGCTGCCTCGTCTGCGGCAGCGTCGATACGCCACACGCTCGATGCTGCCGCCAACAACGCCGGCGACGAGGTGAACACGACAGTGGTCTTTCCGGCCCGTGCAACCGCGATACGCTCGGCGACGGTCGCTTCCGTCACCGAGTCGACGGCAGTCGTCGGGTCGAGCAGGACGAGGATGTCCGGGTTCGCTGCGAGGGCCCGTGCCAGCGACACACGCTGACGCTGCCCACCCGACAGCAGTCGTCCGGCCTCTCCGACATCGGTAGTCAGGCCGTCGGGAAGCGCCGCCACCACATCGTCGCAGGCCGCTGCAAATACGGCGCGGGCCACGGCGTCGTCGGTGACATCGTCCGTTGCGGCGATGTTCTCGCCGATCGTTCCCTCGAAGAGATCGCTTTCGTGCGGGGCGACCAGCAGGGTCCTTGCGCGAGAGTCATGGGGCAGGTCGCGGACGTCCACTCCGCCGACGGTAATCACCCCGGCGTCCGGATTCACCAGTCCGGTAAGTACGTCGGCGAACGCGGAGGTGGTGGCCGCATCCGTGTCGACGGCGATGAACTCCCCTTCGGAGATACGGCGATCGATCTCGGTCGCGGTACCGCACGTCACGCCGTCGAATCGCAGTTCGAAGCCGTGCGGAGCACGCGCGGCAGCAGTGTCTTCGTTCGAGTACGGCGCCTGCAGCACCATCAGTACGCGTTCCGCCGAGGCCAATGCCTGAGCCCAGATGGCACCGAAGTTCGCTGCGAACGCCTGGAGGGGGCCCATCACGAACTGGGTCACTGCCACCACGGTGATGAGTTGGCCGATGGTGAGCTCACCGCCGACCGCCATCACTCCGGCAGCGATCGCGACTCCGGCGATGAACAGTCCGGTGACGATCTCCATCGACCCCAGGTAGCCCCCGCGCGCGACGTTCGCCTTGAGGGTGCCCTGCAGCGCGCGTTCGCTGGCATCCAGGTATCGGCGTCCTGCCTCGTGTTCCGCGCCAAGGCCCTTGACGATCCTGAAGCCGCCCACGAGATCCGCGGCGGTGCCGGCAGCTTCCCCTGCCACCTGCTGTTCCTGCATGCTCCGTCTGCGCAACGGCGAACCTGCACGGTCCATGACCCACAGCATCAGCGGCGCTGCCACCAGGATTGCGAGTCCGAGCGGCCACGAGATGAAGAGCAGAATCAATGCCGAGAAGACCACAGCAGCGAATTCACCGAGAGGATAGATGACGATCGCGACGGCCATGGCGAGCTGCCGTGCGTCGGATGTCGCAATGCTCAACAGCATTCCGGGCTGGCGCCGGGGGCCGCCCATACCTCGTGCGTCGAGGATCCGGTCGGTGATCCTCGTGCGCACCTGGTGCTGGATCGATTGCATGCCGAGAAATCCGACGCGGGATCCGAACCGGAAGGTGAACGACACGAGCGCGAAGTCGACGGCGAGCACGGCAACCCACAGCACCAGCTGACCCGCGTCGTTCGGGCTGATCGCACGGTCGATGGCCACACCCATGATGACCGGAACGAGAGCTCCGCACAGCTGATGGACGATCAGCAGGAGGCCACCGGGGACCGTGTACCGCTTCGCAGCGAACATCGTTCGCAGCGTCAGCTCCCGCGGAGTCGTGGATTCCGTGACCTCTATGTGTTCGGTGCGCAGCGGTGACGCAGGCGCTTCGAAGAAGACTGGTAGTCGCATGTACTCGGCTCTCCTGGCCCATGACGGAGCCATCGAGTCGCGGCGGCTCCGAGCGGTCGGTATGTCAGTCAGCGTCGGTCGATACGTCGAGCCTGCGCAGCGCACAGCGCTGCGGGTGGCCTGACCCCAGTCTTCGTGCGCGCGCAGAAGCGGGTTCGTCGTGGGTGGAGTGCGGATACACGGGCGTCTCTGTGCACGAATATTTCACCGGCACAACATGAACCGGGACTCACGTGCAGAACCTGGACACGCCCTGTAGACACAACCCTCCCCTCGACCGGTATCAGTAATGGGAGCCTAACCTACCTAAGGTCGATCGGTACAGAGGTAGGTCCGGCGCGGCACGTCGAGCGGCCGGAGAACGGACGATGCCCTCCGGGTGCGCGCCTTGGAGGGCGTACATCCGGAGGGCATCGTGGGTGCCTAGTCGGTGTTCTACCGAAACGGTGTCACCTGCAGCTCGGTCGCAGGAACCTCCTCACGCGCGAAGGGCGCCGGAGGTATCGAGCACCCATGCGAACTCGAATGCGACCTCACGCCACTTCTCGTACCGGCCCGACACACCACCGTGGCCGGCGCTCATCTCGGTCTTGAGCAGCAACGGCGACTCGCCCGTCTTCGTCGCGCGCAGCTTCGCGACCCACTTGGCGGGTTCGACGTACAGCACGCGGGTGTCGTTGATGCTCGTGATCGCGAGGATCGCCGGGTAATCCTTCGCTTCGACGTTCTCATACGGGCTGTACGAGCGCATGTACTCGTACACCTCAGGATTCGCGAGAGGGTTGCCCCACTCGTCCCATTCGATCACCGTCAGCGGCAGTGACGGATCGAGGATCGAGGTCAGCGGATCGACGAAGGGCACATTCGCGAGGATGCCCTCGAAGAGCTCGGGTGCGATGTTTGCGACCGCACCCATCAGCAATCCGCCCGCACTGCCGCCGTCCGCGACGAGCCGATCGGGGCTCGTGACACCCGTGTCGACGAGATGTCGCGCGCACGCGACGAAATCGGTGAAGGTGTTCTTCTTGGTGAGCGACTTACCGTGCTCGTACCAGTGCCTGCCCATCTCGCCGCCGCCGCGCACATGCGCGACCGCGAAGACCATGCCGCGGTCGAGCAGCGACAGTCGCGCGACCGAGAACCCCGGGTCGATGCTGGCCTCGTACGAGCCGTACCCGTACAGCAGGGCCGGAGCGTTCGCGGGTGTGCCCTTCTTCGCGACGATCGAGATCGGGATCTTCGTTCCGTCGTCGGCCGTCGCCCACTCACGTCGCTGTTCGTAGCGCGACGGATCGAAGTCGCCGAGCACGGGCTGCGACTTGCGTAGCAACAACTCCCCTGTGCCCACGGCGTACTCGTAGACACGGGTCGGAGTGATGAACGAGGTGAATCCGAGTCGGAGCAACGGCTGCTTCCACTCGGGGTTTCCGCCCGGACCGACGGCGAACAGTTCTTCGTCGAATTCGAGTTCGTGGAGGTCGCCGTATCCGTCGGCGTTGAGCGGCCATACCGCGAGCCGGGTGAGCGCTTCGCGGCGGTAACTCAGCACGATGTGTCCTTCGAACGCCTCGACATCTTCGAGCCGCACGTCCTTGCGGTGCTCGATCAGCGTGCGCAGCGCCGAGGGGTCGTCGACGGGGGCTTCCGCGAGGACGAAGTTCTCCGCCTTCTCGCCGGTGCGGGGGTCGACGTCGTTGTGCAGCACCAGGAACCGATCCTGGCCTCCGACGACGGCATGCTCGGCGCCGTACTCGACACCTTCACGTCGCGGCAGCAGTACGCGGAACTGACCTGTGGGATTGTCGGATTCGAGAACCCAGCCCTCGGTGGTGATCTTCGATCCCACCCAGATCATGAGGTACTTCTCGCTGCGCGTGGCGCCGATCGACACCCAGTACCGCTCGTCGGGCTCGTGGAAGACTTTCACATCATCGTCGACGGCGGTTCCGAGCCGATGCCGCCACACGGTGTCGGGGCGCCAGGACTCGTCGACCGTCTGATAGAAGATGTGACTGTGGTCGAGTGCCCACGTGGCGCCGGGCGCGGTGCCGGGGATCTCGTCGGGGAGGAGTTCGCCGGTGGTGAGGTCCTTGAATTTGAGCGTGTACCGCTCGTCGCCCACCACATCGGTCGAGTACGCGAGCAGCGTGCCGTCATGGCTGAGCGAGAACGCGCCGACCGAGAAGAAGTCGTGCCCCTCGGACTCCACGTTGCCGTCGAGCAGCACCTGTTCGCCGGGCAGTTCGGTGCCCGCTGCGACCTCCGGCGGCGTCCAGTCGTCCGGGTCGGTGATGGGGCACCGGCACTGGATTCCGTACTGCTTGCCCTCGACCGTGCGGGCGTAGTACCACCACTCACCCATGCGGGTGGGGACCGACATGTCGGTCTCCTGTGTCCGCGACTTGATCTCCTCGAAGATCGACTCCCGCACCGGTGCCAGATGCGCGGTCTGCGCCGAGGTGTACGCGTTCTCGGCTTCGAGGTACGCGATCACCTCGGGGTTGTCCTTGTCGCGCAGCCACTCGTAGTCGTCGACGAACGTGTGACCGTGATGGGTGCGCTCTTGTGGAACTTTCGCGGCAACGGGCGGGGTCGGGGAGGTCATCGTGGTCAGCCGATCCAATCGTCGAAGGACAGTCCGGAAATGCGTTCGTAGGCCTCGATGTAGCGCGCACGGGTCTTGTCGACGATGTGCTGCGGCAGTGCGGGGGGCGGCGTGTCCGATGCGCGATCCCATCCGGATTCGTCACTGGTGAGCCAGTTACGGACGATCTGCTTGTCGAAGCTCGGCTGAACTTTGCCCACCTCGTACTCGGCCAGATCCCAGTACCGGGACGAATCGGGGGTGAGCACCTCGTCGGCCAGCACGAGATTGCCTGCTTTGTCGAGACCGAACTCGAACTTGGTGTCGGCGAGCATGATGCCGCGCTCGTAGGCATAGATCGAGGCGCGGTCGTAGATGTCCAGGGTGTCCTGGCGCAGCTGCATCGCCAGGTTCAGTCCGATCTTCTCTGCGACCTGTTCGAAGCTGACGTTCTCGTCGTGATCGCCGAGGTCGGCCTTCGTCGCGGGCGTGAAGATCGGTTCGGGAAGCCTGGATGCCTCGACCAGCCCCTCAGGTAGTTCGACGCCGCATACCGATCCGGTGGCGTTGTAGTCGGCGAGACCGGACCCGGTGAGGTATCCGCGGGCCACGCACTCCACCGGCACCATCTCGAGACGCTTGACGATCAGCGCGCGTCCGAGAACCTCGGCGGGAATCCGCTCGTCGTCGGGCTCGCCTGCGAGGTGATTGTTCGCGTCGAGAAGGTCGAAGAAGAACACGCTCATCGCGGTGAGGACGCGCCCCTTGTCGGGGATCGAGGTCTCCAGGATGTGGTCGTAGGCCGAGATCCGGTCGCTGGCTACGAGCAGCAGGTGCTCGTCGTCGACGATGTAGAGGTCGCGGACCTTGCCGCCTGCCAGGTGTGAGTAGGACTCGAGTGAAGGACGCACGATGACACCCTAGTGGTCGACACCGACTCGTACCGCACGCCGTGGCGTATGTCCCATCGACCACAATTGCGAGAAGAGGCCACGAAGATCGCTCCCCCGGACGACGACGCGGCAGAACAAAGGAAGGTGTGATGGCCGTGTCGGACCGTGTGGACGTCGGCTTCCGGTCGGAGCGAGGGCCGATCCTGATCGCTCTGATGCTCGCCACCGCGCTGGTGGCACTCGAAAGCACGATCCTGGCAACCGCGGTACCCACGATCGTCGACGACCTGGGCGGATTCACCCAGTTCCCGTGGCTGTTCTCGAGTTATCTGCTCGCTCAGGCCGTCCTCGTACCCGTGTACGGGAAGCTGTCCGATATCTTCGGGCGCACGCCGGTCCTGTTGTTCGGTATCGGTGTGTTCGCTGCAGGTTCGGTGCTGTGCGCGGTGGCGTGGAGCATGCCTGCGCTGATCGCCTTCCGTGCCTTGCAGGGGATCGGGGCGGGCGCGGTGCTACCGATGGCGCAGACCATCGCGGGTGACATCTATACGGTGGCGGAGCGCGCAAAGGCCCAGGGTTACCTGGCCAGCGTGTGGGGAATGTCGTCGATCGTCGGCCCCACGGTCGGTGGGGTGTTCTCCGATTTTCTGTCGTGGCGGTGGATCTTCTGGGTGAACGTGCCGCTGTGTGCGGTCGCGGCGTGGGTGCTCGTGCGCAGTTTCCACGAGTCGAAACCCGATGGACCGCGACGCTCCGTGGACTGGGCAGGCGCCACCACGCTGGCCGTCGGAGCGGCGCTGGTGATCCTCGGGCTACTCGAGGGCGGGCAGTCGTGGGCATGGGCGTCGACGACGAGCATTGCGATCTTCACGGCCGGTGCGGTCCTGCTCGTGTCGTTCGTCGTGATCGAGACGCGGGTGCCCGAGCCGATCCTGCCGGTGTGGGTGCTGACCCGCCGGGTTCTGATCACCACCAGCGCGGTGTCGTGCCTGGTCGGCGCAGTGGTGTTGGGCCTGACGTCGTACGTGCCGTCGTTCGTACAGGGTTCGCTGGGCACCACCGCTCTGGTCGCCGGGTTCACACTTGCCGCGATGACGCTCGGCTGGCCGATAGCAGCCGCGCAGTCGGGACGCCTGTACCTGCGTCTCGGATTCCGCACCACAGGCCTCATCGGTGCGGTCCCGCTCCTTACCGGTACCACCCTCCTGACACAGACGGGTCCGGATTCGGCACCGTGGCAGGTCGCGGGCTGCTGTGTCGTCATCGGCCTGGGCATGGGTCTGATCGCGAGTCCATCACTCATCGCCGCCCAGTCCAGCGTGAAATGGAATGAGCGCGGCGTCGTCACCGGCGCGAACGCCTTCGCCCGTTCGATCGGCAGTGCTGTGGGCGTTGCCGTGTTCGGCGCTCTCGCGAACGCCGCGCTGGCTCGCTCCGGCGCGATCGAGGGCTCCGCACCCGGCGCAGAGCAGCTCGCCGCGTCCGTCTCTCCCGTGTTCACGGCCGTTCTGGTGTGCGCGCTCGCGCTCGCCGTCTGTGTAGCGTCGATTCCGAACCGTCCCGGCAGAGAAACCCAGCGCACCTGAATTCGGTCAGGTTCACCTGATGCGGCGGGGCATGACGAATCAGGATGAGCCGCTCCCTCTTCATCGAAATTCGGGTAGGTACCGGCCGAGACGAAAACCGAACTGGCCATGCGTAAGTGGTCGCGGCACGATGCAGAGTCCGACCACAGGTCCACTCCGGCGATCGGATATCGGCGGCGTGGCCTGCCCGAGACCGGGTACGGCAACACCACCGACCGTGATCGCGCTGACGACGAGTCCGATGTCGAATCGCACCATCACCAGGGACTTGCCCACACTCACCGACCGGGTGCGCGACCGTTCTGGAACCGCGTGTTCCGTTCTGCCTCGCAATCAGGCACCATCTCTGCGGTGAGGACCAGACGCGGCGACAACAGATCCATCGACGACATCACGTACATCCCGCTCGGCTCGTCCGGCCACGCGTCGAGCCAGCTCCGGCATGCGACGGCGATGCAGGAGACGACGGACTACGAATCATTGCGCGCAGCGATGGACGCGGAGTACTACTGGCGCGGGGTGACGGAGACGTTCATGATCGCGGACGACTCGTTCACCTCGGTATCACGGGAGACCCGCGATCGCCTCGACATCTCCGCCGCCGTCATGGCGCGTGCCTCCCACTGGGTCAGCACGATCGAGCTGGCAACCGAAGGAGCGCACCTGTACGGGGCCCTCGTGGCCTACACACAGGGCGTCGGCGACAGCTACTCTGCGATCGAGTCTTGGGCACGCACCACGAAGAACGCTCTGCGCCCCTGAGGCATGACCGGCTCGTTCAGGCACGAAAACGGCCCCCGGGGGCCGGGGGCCGTTCAGGCGTGCGTTGCCGCGGGGCCACACCCGCAACGAAGTACTACTGCTGCGACTGGTTGGCGGGCAGCTTCTCGAGTGCCGCATCGATGGAATCGAGTGCGAGGAGAGCGGTTTGGTAGGTCGCCGCGTTGGCGTGCTCGACGGCGACGAGGTTACCCGCCTTCACTGCGGGCAGTTCCTTCCACAGCGGTGAATCGAACAGTTCCTGCAAGGCCGGAGTGACTGATCCGTCCGCTTCGATGCCGTAGACGATCACGTCCGCGTCACCGAGGTTCTCCGGCAGCTGCTCGAACGAGAGGTACTCGCCGTGAGTGATTGCGGGGTCGGCCGGCGTGCCGGGGAAGTCGAAGCCGAGGTCGTCGAACAGGTTCGTGGTGTAGGACGACTTGTATTCGCGCATGTATTCGCCGGGGTTCGTGCCACATTCACTGCACACACCCGCGAACTTCAGGCTGCCGAGAGTACCGGCGTATTTCTCGGCGAGTTCCGCAGCGCGCGCGTCGTACTCGTCCTTGAACTCACCGTACGAATCGCTCACGTTGGCTGCATCGGCGAACTGTTCGCCGAGTTCACGCCATTCACCCGGAATACTGGGGCCGAGGAACACCACCGGCGCAAGCGTTTCCAGTGTGGCCATGTCGAGCTGCTCTTGGACCATCGCCGGAACACCCATGATGATGAGGTCGGGCTCGGCCATGGTGACGGCCTCGTAGTTCAGGTCGGCGACCGACATGTCGGGAGCGACCTTCGGCAGCTCCTCGTATGCGGCGAGGGTTTCCTCGTCCATGTTCTCGGTCTCACGTGTCCACTCGCACACAGCAGCAAGGTTGGCGTTCGACTGGATCAGAGGGAGCACCGCGTAGCCACAGGCGACGATGCGCTGCGGGTCGGCCGGGATCTCGATGGAACCGTTCTGCGCCTCGAATGTCCGCGTCTCCGAGGATGCCGAGGTGCCGGCACCCCCATCTGCAGTGTCGCTGTCACCGTCGCTCGAGCATCCGACCAGTCCGACAGCCAACAAGGCCGCCGCGCCGAGCACTACGGCGGCGCGCCCCCGGCTCCGTTCCAGAACCCGCATCGTGTGTCTCCCACATGTCACTACGCCGCGGCACGTCGCCCCGGTCACAATTGGTTAGGCTAACCGACATCGACGACGAGGCCAAGCGCCCGGTTCACCCTGTTTCGACCGAAATTTCGGCCACCTCGGATCCAGGCTGCCGCACGACACGACCCGTAGCGCTAGCAAAGGTAAGGCTATCCGTATATCTTCGTCACCGGTCGCGCGCAGCCGCCGCGGCCGACCAGCCGCAACCGAAAGGTGTGAGCATGCAGGCACCGGTCGCCGCCGCTACCGCAACCGACCGGGCAGCACGGACCGCACCACCCCCATTCGTGCTGTCCCGCCCTCACGGCACCGTGCTCGCCCACGGTGTTCACGACCGCTTCGATTCCGCCCTCGACGCCGCATCCGCACTGCGCGCCGGCCGGATCCGCGCGGTGGCCGGCGCCCTGCCCTTCGCCCCCGACCACCCCGCAGCGCTGACCGTCCCCGAGGCCCTCGACCACATCGCCACCCCCTACACGACGGAAACTCCTGCGCTACCGACTATTCGGCTCACCGGTGTCACCCCCGACGAGGATGAACACGTCGACCGCGTGACCACGGCGCTGGGACTGCTCCGCGCCGACGACCACGCGCTGGAGAAAGTCGTTCTCGCCCGCGCTCTCACGCTCGAGTCCGAGAGCCGCCTCGCTCCCGAAATGCTTCTTGCCGCTCTGATTTCCCGCGACACCGTCGGCAACGGATTCGCCGTCGATCTCAGCGCGGCCGGTACGCAGTGGTCCGGGTGTCACCTGGTAGGTGCAAGCCCCGAGGTACTCGTCCGGCGCCGGGGCGACCTCGTCACGGCCCACCCGCTCGCCGGCTCTGCGCCCCGCAGTTCGGACCCCGACGTCGACCGCGCCACCGGCGAGACGCTTCGGGCCTCCGCGAAGAATCTGCGCGAGCACGCCCACGTCATCGATTCACTGCGGGCCTCACTCGAGCCGCTGTGCTCGGAGCTCGACATTCCGGATAGCCCGTCCCTCACGAACACTCGGCAGTTGTGGCATCTCGGCACGCCCGTATCCGGTCGGCTGCGCGACCGTTCCCTCAACGCGCTCGACCTTGCGCTCGCCGTCCATCCGACGCCCGCGATCTGCGGCACCCCGACCGGCCTGGCACGCGAGGTGATCCAGGAACTCGAAGGCGACCGGGGATTCTACGCCGGCGCACTCGGCTGGTGCGACGAGAACGGCGACGGCGAATGGATGGTCACCATCCGGTGCGCCGTCCTCCACCCCGACCGCACGACACTGACCGCTCACGCAGGCGGAGGCATCGTCGCCGACTCCGATCCGTCCGACGAATTAGCCGAGACCACAGTGAAATTCGGAACAGTGCTCGATGCCTTCGGAGTTCGCCGATGACCCGGCCGGTCACTCTCGTCGTCGGCGCGGCCCAGGGCATCGGGCGGGCGACCGCCCTGACGCTCGCGGCCTCGGGGCATCGCCTCGTCCTCGCCGATCGCGATCTCGACGGAGTGCGCGAGACAGCAGCGATGCTGGACGATCCTGCGCCCTCGTATCAACTCGATATCCGCGACCGCGACGCCGTGGACACTGTGATCGCCCACATCGAGGGCACCCACGGCCCGATCGAGGGCCTCGCCCACGTCGCAGGCGTGTTCTCCGTCGCCTCGGTCCTCGATTGCGACCCGGACGAATGGCAACGCATCCACGACATCAACGTCACCGGGCTCCTCTCCGTGCTGCGAGCCGTCGGGCGGGCGATGCGCGACCGCAAGTCCGGATCGATCGTCGTGGTCGGTTCGAATTCCGCGGGCGTGCCCCGCATGGGCATGGGGGCGTACGGGTCCTCGAAGGCAGCCGCGACGATGCTCGTGCGAATTCTCGGCCTCGAGCTCGCGCAGTACGGGATTCGCGCCAACGTCGTCGCGCCCGGTTCCACCGACACGGCGATGCAACGCACGCTGTGGGCCGACCCCGACGACGACACCGGAGCGCAGGGCGCCATCGCGGGTGATCTCGCGCAGTTCAAGGTCGGTATCCCACTGGGACGCATCGCAGAACCCGTGGATATCGCCGAGTCGATAGAGTTCCTGCTCTCACCGCGTGCCCGGCACATCACCATGCAGACCCTGTACGTCGACGGTGGTGCCACCCTCAGAGCGTGATCCGTTCCGACGTGCGGCTCACACTGCGACGGGTTGCTCGACGCGGGCCTCCAGCGCAGCATACCGACCGCCGAGCGCGACAAGCGCGTCGTGAGATCCCTGTTCGGCGATCCTGCCGTGGTCCAGGACGACGATCTCGTCCGCGTCGCGAACCGTCGAGAGCCGGTGCGCGATGGTGATGGTGGTGCGTCCGTGTCGCGCGGTGTCGATCGCCTGCTGCACCAGACGCTCGGTTTCGTTGTCGAGCGCGCTGGTCGCTTCGTCGAGCACGAGAATCCGCGGATCGCGGAGCAACGTGCGGGCAATGGCGAGGCGCTGCTTCTCGCCTCCCGAGAAACGGTGGCCGCGGGCCCCGACGACGGTGTCGTACCCGTCGGGCAGCGACACGATCAGATCGTGGATGCGCGCGGCGCGGGCAGCGTCCTCGATCTCCGCGTCGCTGGCGTCTTCCTTCGCGTAGCGCAGATTCTCACGCACGGTGGCGTGCAGCAGGTAGGTCTCCTGCGAGACCACACCGACGAGGTCTGCGACGTCGGCCAGCGCCATGTCGCGCAGGTCCACACCGTCGATGGTCACCCGCCCGGATTCCGGGTCGTAGAGCCGCGCGACGAGCGATCCCAGCGTGGTCTTACCCGAGCCGGTCTCGCCGACCAGCGCAACCTGCGAGCCCGCAGGTACGTCGAGGGAGATGCCGTCGAGGGCGAGGCGGTGCGCGCCGTCGTACCGGAAGTCGACGTTCTCGAACCGGACCGATCCCGTTGGCCGATCGAGACGGACCGGTTTCTCCGGGTCGTCGATCTCGACAGCCAGGTCCAGGTATTCGAAGATGCGGCTGAACAGAGCAAGCGAGCTGACGATGGATATTCCGACGTCGAGCAGGCTCATCAGTGGCCGGAACAGAGCTGCCTGCAGGCCGGTGAACGCAACGAGGGTACCGATGGTCATGCCACCGGACGTCGCGGGCAACCCGGCCACGAGGTACAGCACCGCGGGGAGCGCCGAGAACACGATGTTCATGGTGGCCATGCGCCAACGACCGGAGAGCTGCGCGTGCAGTTCGAGGTCGGCGAGTTCATCGGAGGTCCGGGCGAACTTCTCGGACAGCGCAGGACCGGTGCCGAGCGTCTTGACCAGGAGCACACCGCTGACGGACAGGCCCTCTTCGATCTGGGTCTGCATGTCGGCCATGCGTCGCTGCTGACGAGTGGTGATCGCGCGTCGCATCATCGCGACGCGGCGGGTGAGCCAGATGGCCGGCGGCAGCACGATCAGCGACAGCAACGCCAGCCGCCAGCTGAGGATCGTCATGGCGACGGCGGTGCCGACCACGGTGGTGATGTTGGACGCGATGGATGTCGCGGTGGAGGTCACCACCGACTGCATTCCGCCGATGTCGTTGGTCAGCCGCGACTGGATCTCGCCGCCGCGGGTGCGGGTGAAGAAGCTCAGTGACTGCCGCTGCAGGTGGGAGAACACGTGGGTGCGCAGATCGTGCATGATCCGCTGTCCGACGGTCGTGGAGATCCACGTCTGGGCGACGCCGAGCAGCGAGCCGACCACGGTGACGGCGAGCATGCCGCCCACCGTCCACAGCAGCAAGCTCACGTTCTGGTGCGGGATCGCGTCGTCGATGACCGCGCGGACAAGGAAGGGATTCGCGAGCGCGATGACCGACGACGCGACGATGAGCGCGACGACGACGGTGATCTGCCAGCGGTAGGGGGCGAACAGGGCGCCGATGCGCCGGAGACTGACGGGTGATTCCTTCAGCTGTTCGATATCTTTCGGGTCGACCTTGGCTCCACGGCCTCTGCCGCCGCCCTGGCCCGGTGGGGGCTGCATCATGCACACCACCTCGATTCATGATTCGTTCGTACTTAGTGAGGTTGCCTCATTAAGAGGCAGCCGTCAACTGAGGTATGGTGAACGTCATGTCGGACTCCCCCGCGACGCTCCGCGACCTCCTCATGGCGACCACTCGTACGCTGCGGAAACGCTGGCACGAGAGGATTCACCCCTGGGGTCTGACGCCGCACGAACACCGGGCGCTGCGGGTGATCGGGAGCGTCGACGAGCCGGTTCGGCTGGGAGTCGTCGCAAAGTCGCTGCGCATCGTGCCGCGGTCCGCCACCGAGGTCGTCGACCGTCTCGAATCGCGCGGGCTGACCGAGAGACTTCCCGATCCCGCCGACCGCCGGGCAGTGTGTGTACAGCTCACTTCTGACGGGCAACGCCTGCTCACCGAGCTGGACACAGCGCGCGACGCCGACGCCGCCGAGGTGTTCACCCGCCTCGATACTGCCGAACGCGCCGAGCTTGCACGGCTGCTCCGCAAGCTCACCGACGAGCACTTCGGCGAGGCGCACGTCGGAAAATCCGTTGCTCAGGCGAACGAGTGTCCGTAACCTCGGCGGGCGTCCCACTCTTCGCCGAAGGAGCCAGAAGCATGCTGCCCGTCACCGAACGAGACATCCGATCGTCGTTCATCAACTGCTCGAAGGGTGACGCCAAGCGCCTGTCCGTCCCCGCGGATCTCGACAACCTGCCCTGGGACGACCTCGATTTCCTCGGCTGGACCGATCCGTCGTATCCCGGCCGGTGCTACGTGGTGACCGAGCAGGGCGACCGCCTCGTCGGTGTCGCCCTGCGGCACGAATCCGGCGGCCGACGCCCCGCACAGATGTGCTCGATCTGCCAGACCACCCATCCGAACGGCGGCGTGCACCTGATGGCGGCGCGCAAGACCGGCGACGACGGCCGACGGGGAAACACCATCGGCACCTACATGTGCGCCGACCTCGACTGTTCGCTCTACGCACGCCGGAAGAAGACCCCGAGCGGGGGCCGCCTGTACCGTGACGACTCCCCGCTCGACGGCCGCATCGAACGCGTCCGGTCCAATCTCGACGCCTTCATCGCCCGCGTCGGCCCCTACTGAGGCCGATCAGGACTGAACGCTGATCACCTCGTCCGCGAATCTGCGGACGGCGTCGAGCCGGGCCTGCGGATCGGACAGGTCGGCGTCGTACATACGCCACGGCGCCACTCGCACACGGGTGACTCCGATCTCGGCCAGGCGCCGGTATCCGTCGACGTCGGAGACGTCGGTCGGTGACACATCGATCTCGAAAGGCACATCGGCGCGACCGAACTCGGCACGCAGCGCCGCCAGCCGCGAGATCGCCGCCGTGAGCGCTTCGACACCCGTGTTGACCGAGATCCAGCCGTCGCACAGGCGCGCGGCACGCCGCAGGCCCGCCTCACTGTGACCGCCGCCGTAGATCTGCACGGGTCGGTCGGGCGCAGGACTGATCATGAGACGGTCGAATTCGTAGTGCGTGCCGTGGAATTCGACCCAGCTCGGGCCTTCCCCGGAACACACCGCCTTGATGATCGCGATGGCTTCGTCGGTGCGGGCACCACGGGTACGCATCTCAGTGCCGGTGAAGGCGAATTCCTCGGGTATCCAAGACAATCCGATACCGAGTGCGATACGGTTGCCCGCCATCACCGCCATGGTCGCCACCTGCTTCGCGGTGAGCAGCGGATCCCGCAACGGCAATTTCAGCACATTCGTGTAGAACCGCACGCGTTGCGTGACGGCGGCCATGGCAGTCATCGCGATGAACGGGTCGGGCATCGGCGTTTCGGGGGCCCACATCCGCTTGCCGTCGGGCGAATACGGATAGTCGGCCGACACCGCCTCGGGGTAGAACACCGAGTCGGGCAACGCAATCGCATCGTATCCACACTCGTCGGCGACCTGCGCCAGTTCGGGCAGGTGCGCGGTGTCGATCATCGCCACCGGCAACGCCCATTTCATCACGGACCCCGTCACAGCCTCTCCACACGCGATGACGGAATCGGGTGCGAATCGGCATTGATCCAGCGCATTGCCCACGTGCCCTCGGTGTGCGAATCGGTATCGATCCAATTGCCGAAACCGGGATCCCTTGCGGCAACGACGATCGTCAATGTGCCGTCATCATTCAGTTTGGCGGTGTGGTTGTTGATGTAGACGCTGGTCCGGTTGTAGTCGAGCGATTCGACCCAGAAGTTCTGCAGCACGAAGTTGAAGTACTCACAGTCCGGCACCTCGGTCTCGATCACCCAGACCTCGTCGTCGGCGAGTTTCCAATAGCCGTGCAGGTAGAAGATCGTGGGATCGCCGCCTGCGTTCTGGAACCGCTCCTGTCCGCGGTCGAAGATCTCGTTGGGCTGTCCCTTGAATTCGCGCGACCACTCGAGGAAGGTGTTCGCGGTCCCGCGGACCATAGCGGTGGCCTTCCCGAGGCGATCGGCCATCTCTTCCGAGCCCAGCGGCACGAATTCCCCGTCGGGGTCGAGGCATTCGATGGAGAGTTCGGCGGGCACCTCGCTGCGTCGGTCCCGGTACGTCTGCCGCACGGAGATGAGGTTGCTGTCCGGTGCCAACGGCAGCCACGACCCCTGTGCCGGCTCATCGACGCTCGCGATGAACGTGAAGCGTCCGTGTTCGTCGACATCGAGTTCGTGCCCGTGGAGGTCTCCGGTCTGCAGCATGGTGCCGTCGATGTGGTAGCGGTTGATCCGCGACCCGAACGTCACGAGCGGTACGGTGCCCCGTGTTCCGGTGATCCGGTAGGTGTACTTGCCGGAGATGTTCGCGCGCATGTACAGGTTGTCGGGGTTGTCGGCGCCGATCTTCGTCATCATGTTCGGGTTCGGTGCCGACGTGAATTGCGGCCACCGCGGATCGGTGTACTCGACGCAATTGATGGTTGCGTACCGCAGCAGCCTGCTCAGATAGCGGACACCTTCGGCTTGCGTCACCGAATCCTGCGGGACGATCTCGTCCTGCAGGATGTTGCCGGTCTCGAGAAGATCAGCGCAGAACTTCTCCCAGGTCTCGTTCATGTGCTCGGTCCTGTTCTTCGGTCGGTGTTCACGAGGTGACGGCGAATGCCCGGTCGACATCGGCGGCCGTGACGCCGAAGTCCTCGAGCGAGTACACATGCGACGGACGACGATGGTCGGCGAGACTGCCGCGGTGCGAGTGCTCCACTGCGTTACGGGCAGAGGCGGTGAACGGAATCGCGAACTGCGAATAGATCTTCTCCACTGTGCCGATCGGATCTGCGACGAAGTCCCGGTAGTCGACATCGATGAACTGCTCCGCGTCGTAGCGGGCGCGAGCATCGTTGAATTCCCGGTTGCCCCTCGCCCACAACTCGAGTTGGGTACGTCCGATAGTCTCGCGGTCGAACGCATCCGACATGTCGTGCTTGCCCTGCTCGGCGAGACTGAAGGTGGATGCCATGGACGTGTGTGAGTCGCGAAATGTGCGCACGATCAACGCATCCGGGTATGTCCGCATGATCGCGTCGATCGCGAACACATGGCTGGGGCTCTTGAGCACCCACCGACGACCCGGGTCGTTCATCCCGATCAGCTGCAAATTCTTCTTGTGCCGCACGTAGGTCGCGGTCCAGTCCTGCTCGGCCAGCCACGATGAGTAGGACGGTATGTACGACACGCACTCGAACGAGATCGACAGCATCGTCTGCTGGAGTAACCGCCAGCATTCCTCGACTTCCTCGGCCCCCATGAAGTGCACCTTCATGAGATCTGCCTCCTTCTCCTGACGAGCCCGGTAGAAGGCATCGGTTCGGAGGAAATCCTCGTTTTCCGGCCACTTCTCACGATCGGGTCGTGGTTGCGGCGACTCCGCGAGCCACATTTCGACGCCTTGGTGCGCCGGGTCGGCACTGAGCAACCGGTGCAGCGCGGTGCTGCCGGTCCGGGTCAGTCCGCACACGAATATCGGTCGCTCGACCGCCACATCGACATACTGGGGGTGACGGGAGAACCCGGCTTCGCTGATCAGACGACCGGAGAGCGCGTTGGTGATCATCTTGCGGGCGATGACCCTTCCGTGCGGGGTGAGATCGGCTTCGCGCTCGAACGAGTCGAGCAGGACCTTCAAACCCTCCAGATACTCGTCTTCTCCGAAGTCGTCGTACCCGGTCGCGGTTCGGGCGGCGTCGTGCAGGTCGTCGATCGAACCCACACCGTCGTGCTCAGTCATCGTTATCCTGTCGTTCTCGGGTTGTCAGTGATGAGTGTGACCGCAGTTGACGTCCAGGCACTGTCCGGTGATCGCGCGGGCGAAATCGGAGGCGAGGAACACCACGGCGTCTGCGATGTCGTCCGGCTCAGGAAGCCGGCGCAGGTCGGTTCCGGCCGCAACCTCGGCGTAGATCACGCTCGGATCCACACCGCGATGCTCGGCCTGCCGTTCGAACATACGCTTGACGGAGTCTGCCCAGATATACCCTGGCGCGACTGAATTCACGCGCACACCCTTCGGACCGAGCTCGATCGACAGACTCCGGGCAAGCGCAAGCAGTCCTGCCTTCATCACGCGGTAGGCACCGAAGTTCGGCAACTGGTTGCGGATCACCATCGAATTGATCATCACGACCGCGCCTTGCGACTGCGCCAGAGCCGGAGCCAACACCTTCGTGAGTTCGAGCGACGCCAGCATGTTGATGTCGATTCCCTGCCGGACATCGTCGAGCGCAGCGTCGAGCAGACCGCCGTGGGTGGGTACGACGAACGCATTGTGGACGACAGCGTCCACCCGGCCGAACTCGGCGAGTGCGCTCGATGCGAGATGCTGCAGCGAGGCGCTGTCGGTGAGATCGGTGGGCACACAGAATGCGATTCCGCCACCCGCCCGGATCTCTGCGGCCACCGAGTCGAGCCGCGACGCGGTCCGTGCCGCCAGCACGACACGCGCGCCCGCATCGGCAGCGCGAACTGCGACGGACCGGCCCAATGCGGGCCCGACCCCGGAAACCACCACTACTTTCTCTTCGAGCAGTGGGAGTTTCTTTCGTCTCCGACTCGCTTCGGGCATTCCCAGCCGCGTCACTCGTGCCGTGCTCGGTCTGCGTGTGCTTCGGGATCGATGACGACGCTGAGCGAGACGATCCGGCATTCGTCGTCGAACTCGAACAAGTCGGTGGCAAGAAAGTCGTGCATTCCTTGCCGCTGGATCCGCAGCTGAGTGGCAGCGTGGTTTCCGCAGACAGTGATCGGCGAGTGCCGCGTCACCGAGAACGACACCTTCGCGCACTCGGTATCGAACTGCCGGATCTCGTCGAGACCTCGGTAGGTGTGCACACCCAACGGTTCGTGCTGGACGGCATCGGCCGCGAAGAGCGACACGAGCTGGTCCACCTCATGATTGTCCAGATGTTTCACATACGACTCGATGGCAGAGCAGATTTCGTCACGGCTGGGCACGGAGCCCTCCTTCTCGATGGGGGATGACATTGCCGGTCAGATCAGTCGATTACGCCACGGTCGCGCAAGAGCTCGACGATCAGCTCGGCAGCTGTCTCAGGCGAGGTCGTGGTCGTGGGTATACGCAGTTCGGGGTCGATCGGAGGCTCGTACGGAGAGTCGATCCCGGTGAAGTTGACGAGGTCACCTCGACGCGCTTTCTTGTAGAGACCCTTGGGATCTCGCTGCTCGGCCACCTCGATGGGGGTGTCGACGAACACCTCGCAGAACTGGCCGGTTCCGATCACCTCGCGTGCCGCGTCACGGTCGGCACGGAACGGTGAGATGAACGAGGCGACCACGATCAAGCCTGCGTCGGCCATCAGCCGCGCGACCTCGGTAACCCGTCGGATGTTCTCCACCCGGTCTGCTTCGGTGAATCCGAGGTCGCGCCCCAGACCGTGCCGGATGTTGTCGCCGTCGAGCAGGTAGGTGTGACAGCCCAGCGCGTACAACCTCCGCTCGAGTTCGTTGGCGATGGTCGATTTCCCGGAGCCGGACAGGCCGGTGAACCACAACACCTGCGAACGGTGCCCGTTGAGCGCACGACGCGCGTCACCGTCGACATCGACGGCCTGCCAATGGATGTTGTCGGACCGGCGCAGCGAATGCGCGATCATGCCGGCACCGACCGTGGCGCCCGTGAGCCGATCGATCAGGATGAACCCGCCGGTATCACGGTTTTCGGAGTACGGATCGAACGGCACCGGCCGATCGAAACTCAGGTTGCATACACCGATCTCGTTGAGCGCAAGCGTGTTCGTTGCGATCTTCTCGAGCGTGTCGACGTTGATCTTGTATTTCGGCCTGGTGATGCGGGCTGTCACCGTCATCGTGCCGATCTGGCACACGTACGGACGCTCGGGGAGCATCTCGTGCTCCCCCATCCACACCACGTGCGCTTCGAATTGATCCGCGACCCCGGGCGGCGCGTCGACCGCAGCAAGCACGTCACCCCTGCTGATGTCGATCTCGTCAGCGACGGTAATCGTGACGGATCGGCTCGCGACGGCCTCGTCCAGATCGCCGTCCATCGTGACGATGCGGTCGACGGTGGTCGTCTTCCCGCCGGGTAGCACCCGCACGTGGTCACCGGGCCGCACGACCCCACCGACGACCTGCCCCGAGAATCCCCGGAAGTCGAGGTCGGGCCGGTTGACCCACTGCACCGGCATTCGAAACGGTGCTGCACCCGGGTCACCCGCGACCTCCACCGATTCGAGATGCTCGATCAGCGTGGGGCCGTCGTACCACGCCGTGTGCGCACTGGGCTCGGTGAGATTGTCGCCCAGGTACGCGGACATCGGGATGGCAACGACATCGGTGAGGCCTATCTCGGCTGCGAACGCGCAATACTCACCGGAAATCTCGTCGAAGACGTCCTGCGAATAGTCGACGAGATCCAGCTTGTTCACCGCCAACACCACGTGCCGAATGCCGAGCAGTGACACCAGATACGAGTGTCTGCGGGTCTGTGTGAGCACTCCTTTCCGCGCATCGACGAGAATGACCGCAAGGTCTGCGGTGGAGGCGCCGGTGACCATGTTGCGGGTGTACTGTTCGTGTCCCGGAGTGTCGGCGACGACGAACTTACGGCGCTCGGTGGTGAAATACCGGTACGCCACATCGATCGTGATGCCCTGCTCACGCTCGGCTGCCAACCCGTCTACCAGGAGCGCGAAGTCGAGTCCGTCGCCCTGCGTTCCTGTCTTGCGCGAATCCGACTCCAGCGCCGAGAGCTGGTCCTCGAAGACGAGTTTCGACTCGTACAGCAGCCGGCCGATCAATGTGCTCTTGCCGTCGTCGACACTGCCGCAGGTGATGAAGCGGAGCATCGTCTTGCGCGCGTGCCGCTCCAGATACTGTTCGATGTCGTCCGCGATCAGATCGGTAGGGGGCGTCATCAGAAGTAACCTTCCTGCTTCTTCTTCTCCATCGACGCGGTACTGTCGTGATCGATCACGCGACCCTGCCGCTCGGACGTAGTGGTCAAGAGCATTTCCTGGATGATGCCGGTCAAGGTCGTGGCAGTGGACTCGACCGCGCCGGTGAGGGGGTAGCAACCGAGGGTGCGAAACCGGACGCTCTTGAATTCCGGCACCTCTCCGGGCAGCAGCGGCATCCGGTCGTCGTCGACCATGATCAGTGTGCCGTCGCGCTCTACGACGGGTCGCTTCGCGGCGAAGTAGAGCGGCACGATCGGGATGCTCTCCTGCCGGATGTACTCCCACACATCGAGTTCCGTCCAGTTCGACAGTGGGAACACTCGGAGCGACTCACCCGGGGTCTTCCGCAGGTTGTACATCCGCCACAGCTCAGGGCGTTGACGCTTGGGATCCCACCGGTGTTCGGCGGACCGGATCGAGAACACTCGTTCCTTCGCCCGGGACTTCTCCTCGTCGCGCCGGGCACCGCCGAAGGCTGCATCGAACTTGTACAGGTCGAGGGCTTGTTTGAGCCCGTCGGTCTTCCACATGTCGGTGTGTGTCGCGGAGCCGTGCGTGAACGGATTGATCCCCTTCTCGACGCATTCCGGGTTCTTGTACACGATCAGATCGAAGTCGCCTGCGGCAGCGGTCTCGTCGCGCAGCTTGTACATCTCGCGGAACTTCCACGTGGTATCGACGTGAAGCAGGGGAAACGGCAGCCGCGACGGGTGGAACGCCTTGCGGGCCAGGTGCAGCATCACGGCACTGTCTTTGCCGACCGAGTACAGCATCACGGGATTCTCGCTACCGGCGACGGTCTCCCGCATGATGTGGATGCTCTCGGCTTCGAGACGTTCCAGATGGGTCAGAGACCGCGCGGTAGTGGGATTGCTCATCGTCCGAGCACCTCCAATGCTTCGCCGGCCCACTCGGGACGGCAGATCAACAGGTCTGGCATCCAGGGGTTCTCCTGGTTGTAGCGGAGTTCGGAGCCGTCGATTCGTGAGACGTGCAGTCCCGCTGCCCGCGCCACCGCCACCGGCGCCGCCGAATCCCACTCGTACTGACCTCCGGTGTGGGCATAGATGTCGACCTCACCTCGCACAACGGCCATGGCCTTGGCGCCGGCCGATCCCATTTCGACGAGCTCGGCGCCCAATGCCGCCGCGAGCGCGAGGACGGGTTCGGGTTTGCGGGTTCTGCTCACCACGACACGAGGCGCGCGAAACTGCGGCATCGGATGGCCGGCGGACACGCGATCGGTGCTGAACGTGGTCGCCAGTGCAGGCATCGCGACTGCTCCGGCAACGAGCGCTCCGCATTCGACGAGCGCGACGTGGACAGCCCAGTCACTACGGCCACGGTCTCCGAACTCCCGCGTGCCGTCGAGTGGATCTACGATCCAGACGCGGTCTGCTCCGAGCCGGGCGTGGTCGTCGCTGCCCTCTTCCGAGAGGACGGCATCGTCGGGGAATCGTTGAGCGAGGGCGCCGATGAGGTACTCGTGGCTCCGCAGATCGCCCATTCTGCGGATCTCGTCCGGCTCCGCACCGTCGGAGTCGAGTGCGGCACGGAGCTCGAGGAGTAATTCTCCTGCAGCAGTGGCTAATTCAGAGGCTGTGAGTGCGTCTGCGATCTCCCCGGAGGAGACGCGCGGTCGTGTCGCCGCTGGGGCGTCGCTGGTCATGCAGTGACTGTAACCACAGAACGAACAATGTTCAATCCTCATTTCGAACAATGTTCGATACCGGTCGTCCGGCACCGTGCAGTACCCGGCACGTCGCCCGGCGGCCGACGGCCACACCCGGCTACGGTGTGACGATGGGCGAATCGAGCAGCAAATCGATCTACGGAGATGCGGCGGCCCGACGTCGCCGCACCCTCGATGCGGCCGCAGCCCTGCTCGACGAGGGCGGGTACTCGGCGCTGACCATCCGCTCGATCGCGAAGCGCTCCGGAACCAGCGTCGGGTTGATCTACCAGTACTTCACCGACAAGCAGGACATCTTCACCTCACTGCTCAACGAGAGCCAGATCGAATCCCGGTCGTTCGTCGCAACTCTTCCTCGCGACCGAGGAGTCGCCGCCCTGCTCGCCGCGGTGATCCCCGAGTCCACCAAGCAGTGGGGCCGCGTCGGACGCTTCACCGCAACCTGGCGCGACATCGAAGGCGACGACCGCACCGAACGCGAATCGGTCCGTCAGGTGCGACGGACCGCACGGGAGTACAACACCGAACTTCACCGCGCACTCACGCAGGCAGCGGCATCCGAAGGTCGCGTCCTGCGGGACGAACCCTCCATGCTCCCCTTCGTCCTGTCCGCCCTCCAAGGCGTGTCCGACACAATCGTGCACAACTGGGCAAGCGACCTCGATCACGCAGAACTCACCCGATTCGTCGCAGATTCACTGACCAGGGCGATCACCAGGGACGACGAGCCGGGAACACAGACCTGACCCCTGCCCGCAAGAGTGTCCCACTCACCGGTATCCGGTCGATGTGACCACGCGCACAGCCATACCGTTCTCCTCGAAGTCCCCAGGATTCAGGAGCTCGAATGAGTACATCGGTGATACCCGGCCGCCCCGCATCAACCCGCTCAGAGAAACGATTCGAACGGACCCGGCCGGTCTGGGTGATCGTCTCCGTTCTTATCGCAGTTGAGATCATCAGCGCATTCGAGACGTCGATGATGTACGCCGCACTTCCGACCTTCACTCAGGTGTTCGCAGCAGACTCATCTGCTGTGGGATGGACCGTTACCTCATTCCTGCTGGTTGCAGCCGCATCCGCGGCAGTATGCGGACGCCTCGGCGACATGTACGGCCGAGAGCGCGTTCTCATCGTCGTCCTGATCTGCGCAGCAGTCGGATCGATCATCAGCATGGCATTCGGGTCGCTGTGGGCCGTCGTCATCGGTCGCGCAATCCAGGGTGTCGCCGGTGCGATCCTGCCGCTGTGCATCGGACTCGCCCGTGAACACCTCCCGGCGAAGAAGGTACCGATGGCCATCGCGCTGATCTCCGGATCCGCAGTCGCCGCCGGTGCCGCCTCGCTCCTGGTCGCAGGCCTGATCATCGATCTCGGCGACTGGCGGTACATGTTCGTCGTCACCGCAATCTATGCCATCGGCTGCGTCGTCCTTGTCGAGGCCGTGCTGCCGTGGCGTCATCGCGACGCCGAACGTCAGCAGGTCGATTTCGTCGGCGCGATCGGCCTCGCCATCTCGGTGACCGCCATCCTCCTGGCCCTCACCCAAGGCAAGTCCTGGGGGTGGGGAGATACCCGCGTGCTCGGCCTACTCGTGGTCGGTATTGCGATCTTCGCCTGGTGGGTGCGCTGGGAACTCGCCCGCAAATCCCCGATCATCAACCTCCGGTTGCTCGCCGAGCGCAACGTCGCGTTCACCATGCTCGCCACGATCGCGCTTGGAGTCGGCCCGATCGGCGTGACGACGATGCTCATCCCGATCATCATGCAGACCCCGGACACCGCGCCGTTCGGACTCGGCCTGTCGGCCACCCACGCCGGGATGCTCTCGTTCATCGGCGCAATGATCGGAATGCTCTTCACTCCGCTCGCAGGCAAGATTGCTGCAGCAGTCGGCGCTCGATCGTCGTTGCTGCTCGGCACCACCCTGTTCATGATCGCCTCTGGCGCATTCTTCGTCTTCCGCGGTTCCGTGGTCGGTATGACCGCGCTGGTCATCACCGTGTCCATCGCGACGGCCTTCGCATACACGGCACTGCCGAACCTGCTGGTCGAGTTCGTCCCCGAGCACAACACCAGCGAGATCACCGGAAGCCAGTCGGTCGTGCGCACCGCCGCGATGGCGGTGGGCACGTCGATTACGACAGTGCTGCTCGCTTCCCTCGTAGTCCCCGGATCATCGACACCGACGGTGGCAGCACTGGGAGCCGTGTGCGCCATGCTCGTAGTCATGTGCGTCCTCGCCATCGTGCTCACGCTCGGCATCAGATACGTCAAGAACTGACGAGATGACAGTATCGGCCGGCGGTTCTCCCACCGCCGGCCGATACTGGATCCCGGCGTGCAGCTACGGAACGAACACAACCCTGCCCACGGTCGTTCCCTCACCCAGCCGCGCGATTCCGTCCGCAACCTCCGACAACGACAACCGCTCACTGACGAGAGGTGCTATCGCCCCGGAGGTGGTGAGCGCCGTGAGTTCGCTGTGGCACTGTTCGATGACCGCACGGTCGTACTCCTTGTACAGGCCCCAGTGCAGTCCGATGATCGAATAATTCTTGATCAGTGCGTGATTGAGGCCCGGAGTAGGGATGGTTCCGCCTGCGAACCCGATGATGACGATCCGTCCCTCGAACGCGATGCACTTCGTCGAGCCCGCGTAGGCGTCGCCGCCGACGGGATCGAACACGACGTCAGCGCCCCTACCTCCGGTGAACTCCTTGACCTTTGCCACGAAATCATCTGTGTGCCGGTCGATCACGAGATCAGCGCCGAGGCGTTTGCAGTACTCGGCCTTCTCCGGTCCGCCCACCACACCGATGACGCGCGCACCGGCCGCCTTCCCGAGTTGTATCGCAGCACTGCCGACGCCGCCCGCAGCCGCGTGCACGAGAAGCGTTTCGCCCTCGCGCAGCTGCGTTCGGCGGTGTAGCGCGAACCACGCGGTCTGGTATCCGATGAACAGCGCGGATGCCTCGGCATCGTCGAGCGACACCGGCGCAGCGAAGGCGTTCACCTCGTCCATCACGGTGTACTCGGCGAACGAGCCGAGTGGCAGATTCGGGTTCCCGATCACCCTGTCGCCTACGGAGTAACGGGCGGCACCCTCACCTGCGGAGATCACCTCACCGCACAGTTCGACGCCCGGAGTGAATGGCAGCGCAGGCCTGAGCTGGTATTTTCCCCGACACAACAGCACGTCGGGAAAGTTGGCGGGTGCTGCCAACGTTCGTACGAGCAACTGGCCGGGCCCGGCCACCGGTTCGTCGATGTCCTCGTACCTGAGAACGTCTCGCGGCTCACCGAGTTCGTGTACACGCCACGCTTTCACGAAATCACAGCCTCTACTTCGTTGGTGTTCGGTCGGTCAGATACCGGCATCCGCGGCCACCGCCATGGCGGCGCCGACGAGTGCGTCGATGCGCTCCACGGTCGGGGTGCTCGCGGCTGCCTTGTTGCGTGGGTCGTCGAGTGCGCGTCTCATCACGCCTTCGGCGATGATGGCCACCTTCCACAACCCGAGCGCATGCCAGAACTTCAGTGCGGCGGGGTCGCGACCGGTCTCGGCAAGATACATCTCCACGAGTTCGGTCCGGCTCGGGAAGCCGTCCAGTTGTGTGGCCGGAAAGTCGCCCGCGGTGCGCTCACCCGGTTCACTCCAATACGCGAGCATGCTTCCCATGTCCGCCAAGGGTTCTCCGAGTGTGGACAACTCCCAGTCGAGGACAGCTCGCACGTCACCGTTCTGCGGTGCGGTGATGAGGTTCCGCAGGTGGAAGTCGCCGTGCACGAGGGTCACTTCCCGCTGCTCCGGGATGTTGGCCAGCAACCGTCGGGTGAGGTCGTCGAGGTCGGGTATCTCTCGCGTCTTCGAGCGTTCCCATTGGCCCGACCACCGGTTGAGCTGGCGCAGGGCGTAAGGCTTGTGGCTCGCGAGATCCGCCAATCCCATCTCGGCAAGGTCGACGGCGTGGATCGCCGCGAGTGTCCGCGGCAGGCGGATCCCGATCGCCCGTCGCTGCCCGGGTGTGAGTTCCTCGGCCACGGCCATCCGGTCGACGACGAGCCCGTCGACGAATTCCATCAGGACGAGCGGCGCATCGGAGACCGCCGGGTTGTCGGTCACCGCAAGCACGCGCGGTACCGGAACGGCCGAGTGCTCGAGGGCCGAAAGGATCCGGGCTTCCCGCGCAACATCGTGTGCGGAAGCGAGCAGCGTACCCAGGGGCGGCCGTCGCAGCACCCACCGCCGCCCGGATGCGTCGCTGATCAGGTAGGTCAGGTTGGATTGTCCCAGCCCGATCCGCTCGAATGTCAGCGGCCCCGCGAACTCCGGCACGATGCCTGCGACCCACGTCGTGACCGCTTCGGTCTCGATCCCGACCACCACGGTGTCAGACATCGCGTGCACTTCCCTGCCGGAACGACTGCGCGTTGCCGAGCAACCGGCCACCGTCGATCACCATCACCTCACCGGTGATCCACTGCGCCGCATCGGAGACGAGATAATGCACAGCCGAGGCGACGTCGACAGGTTCACCGATGCGCCCGAGCGGCGTGGAGGCCGCGACCCGGGACTCGTGGTCCTTCCACAGTGCTTCGGCCAGCTTGGTTCTCACGACACCGGGTGCGACGGCATTGACGCGGACCATCGGCGACAGCTCGAGCGCGAGCTGCTTTGTGAGGTGGATCAGTGCGGCCTTCGACGCGTTGTACACCCCGATGTTCGCTTCGAACTTCATTCCGCCGATCGACGCGGTGTTGACGATGCTGCCGCCGTGATCACCCATCCACGCTTTCACCACCAACGACGACCACAACACCGGGCCCCACACGTTCACGTCGAAGGTCTTCGCGAACCGCGCGTGGTCCTGGTCGGCCAGCGGGCCGTACGACGGGTTGGTGCCGGCGTTGTTGACGAGAATGTCTATGCGGCCGAACTTCTCGAGGGTGATGTCGATGCATCGCCGCGCAGCATTGTCGTCGACGGCATGCGCTCCCACACCGAGCGCAGCCGGGCCGATGTCGGCCGCGGCGGCATCCGCCGATTCCTGGCTGCGTGAGGTCACGACGACGTTCGCTCCCGCCTGTGCGAGACCACGGGCAGTCTCCAGTCCGATACCGCGGGAGCCGCCGGTGACGATCGCGGTCTTGCCCGTCAGATCGAACCCCGTCATGACGTGGGCCGCAGGTCTCGGTACTTGCGCAGTTCCTGCTTGGCGATCGCGCGCTTGTGCACCTCGTCGGGACCGTCGGCCAAACGCAGTGTGCGCAGATGCGCGTACGCCATGGCGAGTGGGAAGTCGTCGGTGACTCCGCCACCACCGTGGACCTGGATCGCCCGGTCGACGATCTTCAGTGCAATATTCGGTCCGGCGACCTTGATCGCCGCGATCTCGGTGCGCGCTTCCTTGTTGCCGACGGTATCCATCAGGTACGCGGTCTTGAGGGTCAGAAGGCGGATCATCTCGATCTCGATGCGGGCCTCGGCGATCCAGTCCTGGATGTTGGCGTTGTCGGCGACGGGCTTGCCGAATGTGACGCGCGATTGTGCACGTCGGCACAGCAGTTCGAGGGCGCGTTCCGACACGCCGATCGCGCGCATGCAGTGGTGGATGCGCCCGGGCCCGAGACGCGCCTGGCTGATCGCGAAGCCTTCGCCTTCGCCCGCGAGAACATCTTTCGACGGCACGCGCACATCCTCGAACAGGATCTCGGCGTGGCCTTCGCGGTCGTGGTAGCCGAAGACCGGCAGGTTGCGCACCACGGTGACACCGGGGGCGTCGATGGGGACGACCATCATCGACTGCTGCCTGTGAGGGGCCGCGGTGGGGTCGGTCTTGCCCATCACGATGAGCACCTTGCAGTTCTTGTGCATCGCGTTGGATGCGAACCATTTACGCCCGTTGAGGACGTAGTCGTCGCCGTCACGAACCATCGACATCTCGATGTTGGTGGCATCCGAACTCGCGACGTCGGGCTCGGTCATCGCGAAGGCCGAGCGAATAGTGCCGTCGAGCAACGGCTTCAGGTACTTCTCTTTGTGTTCCTCTGTTCCGAATAGTGTGAACACCTCCATGTTGCCGGTGTCCGGTGCGGCGCAGTTGCAGGCCTCCGACGCCAATGGGCTCCGGCCCATGATCTCCGCGAGGGGCGCATACTCGAGATTGGTGAGCCCTGGGCCCCACTCGGGATGCGGATGGAAGAGGTTCCACAGCCCGCGCGAGCGCGCTTCCGTCTTGAGTTCCTCCATGATGGGCGGGTGGAAGTGCGGATCGCCGGCTTCTTCCATCTGACGGTGATAGACGGCCTCGGCCGGGTAGACGTGGGACTCCATGAATTCCAGCAGATCCGCCCGATATTTCTCGGCGCGCGGTGACAGGTCGAACAAAGACACGGCAAACTCCTCGAGAGTCGATCAGGATTCGGACATCAGGGACCGTTGGTAGCGCCGCATTCCGCGCAGCCACCGGTCGTAATCGGCACCCTTGTTCCGGTACATCTGGAGTACCTCCGGGTGAGGAAGGATCAGGAACCGCTCGTCGCGGATGCCGTCGAGCACGATCTCGGCGACATCCGCGGGTTCGAGCACCGCTGCGGAGGACGTCACGGCGCGAGTTCCGAGGTCGCCGAGTGACTCACCGGAATTGCTGCCGGAGTAGAGCAGCGGCGTGTTGACACCCATCGGACAGATACAGCTGACGCGGACGCCCTGGTCGCCGTAGGTCACCGACAGCCATTCTGCGAATCCGACGGCAGCGTGCTTGGTGACGGAATATCCTGCCGCACCGATCTGGGTGAGCAGGCCTGCCGCGGACGCGGTGCTCACGAAGTAGCCTTCGCCACGCTCGGCCCATCCCGGGACGAGTAGTTTCGCCGCACGGATGTGCGCCCGGAGGTTGACGTCGAAGACGTTCTCCCACTGGTCTTCGTCGAGGTCGAGTCCGTGCATGCCGGTGATGCCGGCGTTCGCGAAGTACAGATCGACCGGCCCGAAGCGGCTCTCTGCGATCCCGATGACCCGCGCGATCGCGTCGGCATCGGAGGCGTCGGCACCGACCGCGACGGCACCGCCGGGATGTTCGGCGTCGATGCGCGCAACCGTGCGCTCCGCGGCGGAGACATCGAGGTCGACCACGACAACGCGGGCACCTGTGTACACGAGCCGGGCAGCCAGGGCGTCACCGATCCCGCTGCCTCCGCCGGTCACGATGGCGACCTTCCCAGCAACGTCCACTTCGTCCTCCCCGCAGCCGTACACCTCGTCCACCGCACTATAAGTTGAATACGGCGTCAACTTCAACCGTTCGCGGCGCCCCGCCCCGCGAACGAGGCAACGGGACCACAGTTGCTATTCGACGCGACCGTACGCGCGCAATACGTCTGCCATCAGAAGATTTAGCGCTTCGCCTGCGGGAATCTCACTTCGAGCTCGCTTGTAGTTCAGGGAGAGAGTGAGGTCGTCGAATCGCGCAATGTATCGGCCCATCTCCGGCGTGAGAGTCCAGATCTCGACCTCGGTACCCGCAACGGTCGTGCGCTCCCACACATCGTCGGGCTCGGATCTGCCGGAGACCCACAGCGTCGCGTCAGGAGTGATGTAGGAGTTCACCCCGGACCACTCACACCCGGGTTCGGCGAGCAACTCACGCGGCATCGCATCGCCCGCGCCCACCGCATCGAGCGTCTCGGGAGAAATTGCGGCGCACGGGTCGACATCTTGCGCCGATACCGGGACAGCGACCGCAGGCACCGCGGTGCCGTTACGGGTCACGGATACTTCTTGCTGGCTACATGCACCACAGGCCGCAGCAGCGAGGACCGCAAGTGCGGCGATGCGTGTCGTCGTCATGCCCGCATGCTACGACGGACCACGCCGAATCCGGAACGATCAGTCGCCGTGAGGGATCCGCAGCGCGTTGACCCACAGTCGAGTCGCGGTATACACGAGCTCGTCCATGTTCGCGGACTCGTCCTCGTTGATGACGAAGTGGGAGAAGGCAAGTCGGCTGATCATGCCGGAGAGGGCCCTCGATGCCAGGAGCGCGTCGACCTCGCGATCAGCGAGGCCGCGGTCCTGCAGATGCGCGATGCTGCGTGCATTGCGCCGGATGAAGGCGTCGCCGCGTTTCTGACGCAGCTCACGAAAAACCGGGTCGATGTGCGAGACCTGCTCGAGCAGACCCATCAGCTTCGCGTTGCGTCGATACGCTTCGAGATAAGCCCGGTTGCTCGCCTCCACGACCGCCGCCGGATCATCCTCGTCGGCCACGCGTGGCATGCCCGGATGCAGCATGTCCTCCTGCGCCAGTTCGAGCACCGCCGCGAAGATCTCTTCCTTGCTCGAGAAGTAGGTGTAGAACGTGCCCGCGGAACACTTCGCGTGCTTGGTGATGTCGACGAGCCTGGTGTCGAGGTAACCCGCACTCTCGAATACCGTCCGGGCAGCGGCGATCAACGACGACCGCGTCCGCAGCCCCCGCTCGGTGACCGGAAGGTCGCGCAACAACGACGACGGTGCCATCGACGGAGGAGAGTCGTCGAAGGTGTCGTCGATGTCGGAGCTCGGCATTCTGTATTTATACGTGATCGGCGGATGACAGCCGACCGCCCCGGACGACGAAAGCATCGAGGAGCCGCGACAGTGAACGAACCGCTGCCCATCCCCCGTGCACGTCGCGAGGTCGCCCCCGGGGCAGTGCACGTGCCCGAGTGGCTGAACCGCGACGCGCAGCGCCGGCTGGTCGAGGCATGCCGCAACTGGGCGCGGGGTCCGGCACCGATGCGACACACCGCCCTCCCCGGAGGCGGAGTGATGTCGGTGCAGACGGTCTGCCTGGGGTGGCATTGGTCTCCGTACCGCTACACCCGCAGGGCGGTGGATGTCGATGACGCGCCCGTCGCACCTCTCCCCCGATGGCTCGCCGACCTCGGTCGCCGAGCGGTCGCCGACGCGTACTCCCGCCCTGCCGACGACTACGAGCCGGACACAGCCCTGATCAACTTCTACGACGCCGACGCGCGAATGGGGATGCATCAGGACAAGGACGAACGCGTCGCCGAACCGATCGTGTCCTTGAGCCTCGGCGATTCATGCGTCTTCCGATTCGGAAATTGTGAGACGCGAGGCCGGCCCTACACCGACATCCGGCTCGAGTCCGGGGATCTGTTCGTGTTCGGCGGACCGTCGAGGTTTGCGTATCACGGTGTGCCGTCGGTATTTCCGAACTCCTGCGGGCCAGGTCTCGGAATAGCACGGGGCCGGCTGAACCTCACCCTGCGGATGACAGGGCTACCGTCTGACGCGGTGTGATCACCTTCACTGCAAAAGCGACAAAGTAGACAGGACCGCGGACCCGGAGTTCGCTAGTATCGACTTCGATCATCGCCTGTCGGGGGCCGACCAGGAGAACCGCGCATGCCCCGGACCACTCGTACCCACACTCGTCTTCTCTGCATGCTCGCCGCCGGACTGATCACCACCGCAGGCGCCGTGCTGGTCACCGCCCCCACCGCTGCTGCCGACGATACGAGTCCGTGCCCCGACCGCTACGTCCTCGCGGTCGACGGCACCAAGGGCTTCAGCACTCCGGACTCGATCGACCCGGATTCGCCACTCGCAGAGATCTCCGACCGTCATCGTGGCCCGGGCACCGTTGTCGAACACATCCGTTACCCCGCGGTGGTCGTACCAATGCCCAGTACCGGTTCGCACGACGACGGCGACGGCTTGGACGACGACGGCGCCATCGCCTACGACAGATCCAAGCAGATCGGGCATGAGCGACTCCGCGAGACCATCGCCGCCCGGCACAGCACCTGCCCCGACGCTGATCTGTTGATTCTCGGCTACTCGCAGGGCGCCTCCATTGCCGGCGACGTCCTCGCCGAGATCGCGGAGGACGGATCAGTCCCGCCGTCCCGGATCAGCGGCATCCTGTACTCGGATCCCCGAGACACCCGGGGCGTCGAGACGTTGTTCCCCGGCCCCATCGTCCCCGGCGTGACGCTCGGTGGCGCGCGCAGCGAATTCGGTGAGATCCCCGTCCAACGAGTCTGCATCGAAGGCGATGCGGTCTGCGACGGCCGAACCCCCGGCGACGGCGACGACTGGCTCGAGGCGAACGTCGCCGGCTATCTCGAACTGCACACGAAATACCCTGACTACCAGCCCTGACGGGGCGTCACACGAACGCGGCCCCGAGCATCGATTGCGACGACCGGTCACTCGCTTCAGCGCACCACTGCGCGTCCGGACTCGAGTCGAAGCACGCGATCTGCGGCGGCGATGGATTCGTCATCGTGGGTCACGCAAGCCACTGCCGCTCCGCAACGGGTCGCATACTCGGCGAGGATCTCGCGTGTGCGTCGGCGACTGGCCGAATCCAGCCCTGCGGCGGGTTCGTCGAGGAGCAGGATCGGTGCCTCTTGCACGATTCCTTGCGCAAGGAGGGCCCGCTGCCGTTGCCCGCCGGAGAGTGCCGCGAGTGGTTGCTTCTCGAATCCCGTGAGGTCCACTTTCTCGATGGCCTCGACGACCGCGCTGCGGGTACTCCGGCGGTCCAGCCGTCGTGCCCAGGTTCCCATGGTGACGACATCGAAGACGGTCACCGGCAGGGTGTCGGGGACGGATGGCCGTTGGACGACGAGCGCCACCGCGCCGCATCGTGAGATCTTTCCGAAGCGGGGAGTTCGAACTCCCGCCAGCAACTCGATGAGAGTCGACTTACCCGAGCCGTTGGGGCCCGCGATTGCTGTCACGGTTCCACGACGGAGCGTCACGGAGACACCGTGCAGAACATCGCGTCCGTCGTAGGCATAGCTCAGGGATCGCGCCGTCAATACGGAGGTCGAAGTCTTCATTCATGCGACTATAGCAATTGGTAATCGTTGTCATTACCAGTTACGCTCCTGACCCGTGTCCTGGCTCAGCGATCCCTTCACCACCGACTTCATGGTCCGCGCCCTTCTGGGAGGTGCCCTCGTCGCAGCGATCTGCGGTGTCGTAGGCACCTGGGTAGTCATCCGCGGCATGGCTTTTCTCGGTGAAGCGATCGGCCACGGAATGCTGCCCGGGGTTGCCTTGGCCACAGTCCTGGGTCTGCCCGTGCTGGCGGGCGGAGCGATCAGCGCCGGAGCCATGAGCGCCGCGATCGGTGCCCTGCAACGGCGAGGCCGCCTGTCCTATGACACGACCATCGGCCTGTTGTTCGTCGCGATGCTCTCGAGTGGCATCATCATCGTCTCTCATTCACGTAGCTTCGCCACCGATGCGACGACCATTCTGTTCGGTGACATCCTCGCGATCCGGACTGCGGAGATCGTCACGCTCGCAAGCGCACTCATGATCACACTCGGTATCGCAACCAAGTTCCACCGTTCCTTCGTGGCATCCGCGTTCGATCCGCGCATCGCCCACACCCTCGGTCTCCGCCCTCAGCTCGCACAGGTGATGCTGGTCGCACTCGTCACCCTCGCCGTGGTCGCGTCGTACCAGGCGGTCGGAACGCTCCTCGTAGTGGCCCTGTTGCTCGGCCCGGTCGTCGCGGCCCACCAGTGGACCGGACGCATTCCCTCGACGATGCTCCTCGCCACGGTGTTCGGATTCGCGGCCGTCACCTCCGGTCTGCTCACCTCATGGCACTTCGGAACTGCCGCCGGCGCATCGATCGCGTTCTGCGCCATCTGCCTGGCCCTGACATCCGCGATCACTCGCAGTACCCGCAATCGTTTCCGTCATCGCCACGACCGTGACGTGCACCCGACCGAGGAGTTCGGAGATGCCGGAGATGAACCGCCGGTCTCGATCTGCGCCGAAAACCGTTGACCTGAACAATTGTCGATCAGAAAGCACACAATGTTACGACGCGGGATTCTGACCGCACTTGCCGCGACCGCAACTATCGCGCTGTCGTCCTGCGCAACCCAGTCCGCCGATTCGACCCCGCCGATACCGGAGGCCGATCGATCCACCGGTGACGGCCACGGCGCGATTGCAGGAGCGGAGGAGGTTGCCGAACCGCCGCTGCACCTGGTGAGCATCGACGCCGCGGGTGCAGTCGGCATGCTCGATCTTCTCGACGACACCACCACGGAGCTGGGCACCATCTCCGCACCGTCTGCTGTCGCATCCGACGGGCGATACCTGTTTGCGACGACGCAACAAGGAGTCGACATCGTCGACAGTGGTGTGTGGACCTGGGATCACGTAGACCACTTCCACTACTACCGGGCGGCCCCGAAGTTGCTCGGGAACGTCACCGGTGAAGGCATACCGTCGGTTTCGACATCGAACACGTCGACCATCGGTGGTACCGGCCTCTTCTTCCCTCTCACCGGTGAGGCGGTGTTGTTGGACAACGAGGCTCTCTCGCAAGGGGAGATACGCGAATTGTTCCGGATCGGCACCGGGCCACATCCAGGACTTGCCGTCCCCCTCGGGGGCGGGGCCCTGGTCACCCACGCAGGAGATCGAGGACAGGCCACGGAAGTGCGTTTCCATCGTGCCGATGGGACACCCGTCGACGGGAAGAGCGTCGAATGTCCCGACGCACAGGGCACCATCACCACCCGGGTCGGAGTCGTGATCGGGTGCGCCACCGGCGCTCTGCTCGCGACAGCGGAAGACGGGGACGTGACCTTCGAGCACCTCCCCTACCCGGAAGGGACTCACACGCCCGCAGTGGAGTTCGACAATCGTAAAGGGCGCCCGAGTGTCGCCGCACGGGCCGGCGACGAGGGCATCTGGCTACTCGACACCCGTGCCCGCACCTGGCAGCTGATCCCGACCACCGAGCCGCTCCTCCGGGTGTCGGCCGCCGATGATGCGGACGAGCATATCGTCGCCCTCGATCGAAGTGGCCGCGTTCGGGTGTACGACGGCAGTTCGGGTGATGAAGTCGCGGCCACAGAGCCACTGTTGCCTCGGAGCATCGCAGACCCCGCACTGCTCGAGAGCGTCGAACTGACAGTCGACCGGCAGCGTGCATACATCCATGCTCCGGCGGAAGGCGTCGTCTACGAGATCGCCTATGCCGACAACGCGCGGCTTGCCCGGACTCTCGAAACACCTACCACTCCCGTCTTTTTCGCGGAGACGGGGCGATGATGCGACGAACCCGTCTGGTCGGTGCGGCGTTGGCAGGGATGCTCACTCTCGTAGGCTGCGGAAGCACAAGCGAGAACGAGGACCGGCCGACGGTCGTCGTGACCACCAACATTCTCGGGGACGTCGTGGAGAATGTGGTGGGTGATGCCGCCGAGGTCACCACGCTCATGAAACCCAATGCAGATCCGCACTCCTTCGAGATCTCAGCACAGGAAGCAAGCCTTCTGAGTCGAGCCGATCTGGTGGTATCGAACGGGATCGGCCTCGAAGAAGGGCTGCAGCAGCACCTCGATCGGGCAGCAGATGCGGGCGTGGACACGTTCGTCGCAGGTAACACCATCGACGTTCTCGCGTACTCCGAGGAGAACGAAGGTACACCCGACCCTCACTTCTGGACCGATCCCGCGCGCATGCGCGACGTTGTGGACGCACTGGAAAACGCGCTGGTATCGATCGACGGCATCGACAAGGCGGCGATCGACGAGAACGCCGAACGCTACCGCGAGGAACTCGCTGAACTCGAGAAAGAGATGACCGCGGCGTTCGATTCCGTCCCCGAGGACCGGCGCAACCTGGTGACCAATCATCACGTTTTCGGTTATCTTGCTGAACGATTCGACTTCCGCATCGTGGGCGCGATCATCCCCGGAGGTACGACGCTCGCGTCGCCCAGCGCGAGCGACCTGCGCGAACTTTCTTCCGCCATCGTCGAATCCGGTGTACCGGCGATCTTCGCCGAATCGTCACAACCCGACCGCCTGGTCCAGGTCCTCGCCGACGAAGCCGGCGTCGACGTGGACGTGATCGAACTGTTCACGGAGTCGCTCACAGAACCCGGACAAGGCGCCGAAACCTACCTGGAGATGATGCGCGCCAACACCGAGCGCATCACCGCCGGGCTCTCTCCCTGATAACCGTATACCGAGAGGAAGATCGATGAGACTACGACATGTGCCCGGAAAAGGAGCAATTGCGGCTGCAGTCGGCGCCGCATTGCTGGCCACCGCATGTAGCGGATCGGATGAGCAGACGGTAACCGACCCGACCACCGTTTCGCCCTCCGCTGACGCCTCGACCGATGGAGGCATTGCGGTCGCGATCGAGAACGGGCTGGTAGTACTCGATGGGGACACCCTCGAGATTCTCGGCGAGTTCGACTCCGAAGAGTTCACCCGGCTCAACGCAGTCGGCGACGGCCGCCATCTTCTCGTGACGACCACCGGCGGTTTCCAGGTACTCGACACCGCCACACCGGAACTGACCGATCTCGTCTTCGAGGCCGAGACTCCGGCGCACGTCGTCCGCCACCATGGCAAAACCGTCCTCTACGACGACGGCACCAGCAACACCGTCGTGTTCGACACCGACGCGCTGCTGACGAACAACAACGAGTTGCCTTCGACCCGGATGGTTCCCGGCGATGAAGCCCACCACGGGGTGTCGATCGTCCTCGAGGACGGCACGCTACTCACGACCATCGGCAACGCCGACGGCCGTACCGGTGTGCGGGCACTCGACACGGATTCGAACGAGGTGGCGCGAAGCGAAGAGTGCCCCGGCGTCCACGGGGAAGGAACAGCAACCGATGAGGCTGTGGTCTTCGGTTGCGAGGACGGAGCTCTGCTCTACCACGACGGCGCGTTCGAGAAGCTCACCGCTCCTGACGAATACGGACGGATGGGCAACGCCTACGTATCGGAAACGAGCCCGCTCATCGTCGGCGACTACAAGAACGACCCCGACGCCGAGGGCTACCTGTTGAACATGGTGACCTTGATCGACACCGAAGCGCACACGTACGAAGCGATCGAGTTGCCCGACGGTATCGAGTACACCTGGCGCGGCATCGCTCGCGGACCGAACGACCAGGCCTACGTTCTCGCAACCGACGGATCCATCTATGTCATGGACCCTGCCACCGGTGAGATGAGGGGCCAGTACCCCGTGATCGCACCATGGGAAGGGCCGGACGAGTGGCAGAACCCGCACCCGGCCCTCGTGGTCGACGGCGATATCGGATATGTCACCGAACCTGCGAGCAATACCATTCACGCCGTCGATCTCACCACCGGTGTGATCGTGAAATCCACCGAGCTCCCGGACCAGCCGAACGAGCTCGCTGTCGCATAGTTCGATCGACCCGGCTGTGGTGTGTGCGCGATCGCGCATCACAGCCGGTGCGTCATTGGTGCCGGGACCGGATGTCAGTGCGTTGCCGCGCAATGGATGTACATGAACTTCACCCTTGCGTCCTGCAGGCGTGCGCCCTAAAGTGAACGCCATTCATAAATAGTTTTGGCAAACCTAACCTAATTTCCCCTGGCTACCGATGACAGCCGGTTTGCCCGACGCCCAGGAGTGCCATGACGACCACCGCACCTGCTACCGATCCCCCCTCAGAGGACCAGCGACGGAAATCCGACTCCGCCCACGAACAGAAGGATCAACAGAAGGCAGGTGCCCGCGCGCTGAAAGAGCTGATGAGTCCGGTGTCGGCGCGCCTGACCGTCGGCCGGATCCTCGCGGCAGTGTCAGGAATCTTCGCAGTGGTCCCCTATATCGCCTTGGTGCGCATCGGTGACCTGCTGCTCAGTGCACACAACTCGAACGCTCCCGTCGACGGCGACGAGGTCGGGATGTGGATTCGGGTTCTCCTCGTCACCTTCGGGCTCCGACTGGTCATCTACTTCACCGCCTTGCTCGTCACCCACTTCGCCGACATCAAGCTCGGCCACCTCATCCAACTCCGTCTGGTAAGACGGTTCTCCCGTACTCCCCTCGCGTGGTTCACGTCCACCAACTCCGGACGCGTACGCAAAGCGCTGCAGGACGATATCGGAACCATTCATCACCTCATCGCCCATCAGCCTGTCGACGGAACCAACGCGATGGTGATGCCTCTGGCGTTGATGGTCTATGCCTTCATCATCGACTGGCGGCTGGGACTGCTGGCAATCGCGACGATCCCGCTCTATGCCGCGGCGATGGCCGGATCGATGCGCGGCATGGGCGAGAAGACCGCGGAGATGGATCAGCGACTGTCCACCGTGTCGGCGCGGATGGTCGAATTCGTCACCGGCATATCGGTTGTCAAGGCATTCGGACGCGTGGGACGTGCCCACCGCCGTTATCAGGAGGCCGCCGATGACTTCTACGACTTCTACCTGGCCTGGGTCAAACCACTGATTCGAGTCTCCGCCCTCGGGACGTCAGTTCTTGCCGTGCCGTTGGTGTTGCTCATCAACATCGGCGTCGGTGCCGTACTCGTCCATCACGACGTTGTCGGAACCGCCGACGTACTCGCCACCTCGCTCATCGCGCTCCTGATCCCGTACGCACTCGAGAGCCTGATGAATTCGATGTGGGCCCAGCAGATGGCAGGGGGCGCCGCGCTGCGGCTCGTCGATCTGGTGAACGCCCCGATCCTGTCGCACTCCGACGATGCAGATGGTCACGAACTCCGCTCCCACGAAGTCGTATTCGACCGCGTCAGCTACACCTACGGTTCCGGTCCCGATGCGGCACTCGCCGTCGATGACGTCACATTCACCCTTCGGCAAGGGACTGTCACCGCACTCATCGGCCCCTCCGGGTCGGGCAAATCGACGATAGCCACGTTGCTCGCCCGCTTCGACGATCCTCGGTCGGGGACCATCCGAATCGGTGGCGTACCGCTCGACCGGATCACCGATCTGTATTCCCATGTCGGCTTCGTCCTGCAGGATCCCCAATTGCTCGGCATCAGCATCCGCGACAACATCGTGTTGGGCCGGCAGGATGCCACCGACACGCAGGTTCGGGAAGCGGCGGCAGCCGCCCGGATTCTCGACGACATCGAGGCCCTCCCGGACGGCTTCGACACCATCTACGGCACGGATTCGGGGCTGTCCGGCGGGCAGGCGCAACGCATCGCGATCGCCCGAGCGCTGCTCGTCGACGCCCCGATCCTGATCCTCGACGAAGCTACCGCCCTCACGGATCCCGAGTCCGAGCACCACATCCAACAAGCCCTGTCCACCCTTGTCCGGGGCAGGACCGTTCTGGTGATCGCCCATCGTCCCGAGGTCATCAAAGGGGTCGATCGGATCGTCGTGATCGATTCCGGTCGTGTGTCGGCCATCGGGACCCATGAGGAGTTGCTCAGCCACCCCGAATATGCGCGCTTGTGGCGAGTGACCGGGGCCGAGACGCGTCTCCCCGAAGCCGGCCCCGCCGGCGGCAACGACCGCGAAGGAACCCACCGATGAAACTTCCGCTGATCGATATCGTCCCCCGGATGCAGCGCATGATCTCACACCCGGAGCACATGCGGCCTGCCATCGCCGCCAGCGTGATCGTGGGCCTGGTCGAAGGTTTCGCGCTCGCGGCTCTCCTCCCCACCATCAGCGCACTGGCAGAGGACGATGCCGTCTGGGGGCTGGGACTTGCCGGCTGGCTGTGGGTGCTCGGCGGCCTGTCGGTGGCCAGCTTCCTGCTCAACTACTGGGCCAGCAAGGCCAATTACGACGTCGCGCTCGACTTCCTACGAAGCTTCCATCGTCTGGTCGGTGATCAGGTCGCCAAGCAGCCCCTCGGGTGGTTCGCACGGCCGCTGGCGGGGGCACTGTCCCGAATGGTGTCGTCCGAGCTGATGTCGGCGGGCGAGATCTTTGCCCACATGTTCGGGCCGCTCGTCTCGCGCAGTACGGCAGCAATCGTGATCATCGTCGCCGCGTGGTTCTGGGACCCCGCGCTCGGTCTGATCCTCACCGCTGCGGTGCCGGTGTTCGTCCTCATCACCTTGGTGTCGACGGCACTGATGCGCAAGGGCAGGTCGATACACGAGCCGAAGGAAGCCACGTTGGCAAACCGGGTTGTGGAGTACGCACAGTGCCAGGGCGCCATCCGCTCTTGTGCCCGCACCGACGACTACGCGCCGCTGGGGTACGCGCTCGAGGGTGCGTATTCGGCCAAGAAGCGCGGGCTGTGGCTCGAGACGATCGGGATGCTTCTCAGCGGAATGGTCACCCAGGGCGTGGTCGTGGTGCTGATCACCGTAACCGGATCGCTCGCCACCGACGGTGCACTGCAACCGATCCCGGCACTGGCATTCATCGGTCTCGCACTGCGCTTCACCTCGACGCTGTCGGCGATCACCGAGAGCGCGATGGGTCTGGAGTCGCGACGACCGCTGCTCGACGCGCTCGACGACGTACTCACGGCGCAGGCCCTGCCCGAGCCCGGCAACCCCGGGACACTGCCCTCACCGGGCAGATTGGAACTCGACGACGTCACCTTCTCCTACTCACCCGATTCCTCACCGGCGGTGCGCAATGTCTCGATGACGGTGTCCCCCGGTTCGATGGTGGCTCTCGTCGGTCCGTCGGGCAGCGGCAAGACGACCATCGCGCGGCTTCTCTGCCGCTTCTACGACGCCGACGAGGGCCGGGTACTGGTGGGCGGTCTCCCCGTGGCCGAACAGACTTCCGAGCAACTGATGGGCCAGCTGTCGATGGTGTTCCAGGATGTCTATCTGTTCGACGACACACTCGAGGCCAACGTCGCGGTGGGTCGGAAAGAGGCGACGGAGGCGGAGATCCGGGAGGCTGCTGACCTCGCCGGCGTCACGGAGATAGCCGAGCGGCTACCCGACGGCTGGCACACACGGGTCGGAGAAGGTGGCCGGGGCATCTCCGGCGGAGAGCGCCAACGAGTGGCCATCGCGCGGGCCCTGCTCAAGAAGGCACCGATCGTCCTGCTCGACGAGGCGACATCGGCTCTCGATGTCGAGAACGAAGCGAACATCGTCGCGGCAATCGAGAGACTGCGCGAAGAGTCGACCGTCGTCGTCATCGCCCATCGGCTCGCCACGATCATGGGAGCCGACAAGATTGTCGCGCTCGATGCCCAAGGTCGGATCGAGAGCCAGGGGACGCACGAGGAACTGCTGGCTGCCGGAGGCACATACTCTCAGTTCTGGCGTCGGCTCGAGGAGGCGCAGGGCTGGCAGCTGGCCCACTAGCCTTATGGCATGGACCATGTCGATGGCACGAACGCGGGCTCACCGGTCCTGCTGAGCAAGAAGGCCGGGCGGAAGCCGGCTTTCACCGAGCAGGACGTCATCGATGCGGCCCTCGGCGAGGGCCTCGACCGCTTCACGCTGTCTGCCGTGGGTCGTCGCCTCGGCGTGGCGACCACGGCGCTGTATCGTCTGTTCGCGTCGCGCGAGGAGATCGTCGTGGCCTGCCTCGACCACATTGCTGCCGGAATCCGGGTGCCCGACGACGACGCAGCGGACTGGCACACGATGCTCCAACTCTGGGCGGACGAATGCTGGCGGGTGTGTGACGACTTTCCCGGACTCAGCCGGGTGGTCTACAGCTATGCCTCCGCCTTCACCCGCATCGAGGGGGTCATCGCTGCGTATGCCCGAGCCCTGGCGGCGCACGACAAGACCGACAAGCAGGCCCTGTTCGCACTCGACTTCATCGGAGACACCGTCTTTGCCTGTCATCTCGGTGTGGAGTCGATGCGGACTGTCGACGACAGCGGCACCACCGGCTTCGATCGCGTGAAGGAAGCCGTGGGCAGCGAATCGCTCATCGAACCACGCGAATCCTGGCGTGAGCGGGGTGTGGTGGACACCAAGATCGAGTTCATCCTCATGGGATTGGAACATCACTGGCCGGAGATCTGAACCTCCATGCGACCTCGCGTCGTGACTCAGCTCGTCACGGGGTTTCCGCCCGGCGAGATCACCTCACCATCATCGTGCACATGTCGATCCCGTTCGGCTGCGAGTACGGACGCGAGCAGCCGCCACCGGCGATGTCGATGCCGAAAGATCACCCGGGCGAACAACGCCGTCCCCCACCCACGAAGCCCCTCCTCGACCTCGACCTCGTCGGTGTAACGGCACGTCGTCTCGTCCAGCGGGAAGAAGGCCAACCGATGGTTCCACCTCCGTACCGGGCCGCCACGCTCATGCGTGTAGATCTCGAGATCATCGAGACGGACAATGCGGATCTCGTGAGTCCAGGTCGGGATGACGCCCAACCACTTCACCCGGCCACGCGCGCAAAAGCCGGGGGTCACAGAGACATCCGGCGGCGGGGCCTCGTCCATCGCGAAGGTCAACACCGGCGCGAGGACGAACTGCATCACCTCGGGAATCGCGGCCAGCTGCCGGGCGCGCTCGGCAGAGAGCGGAAGATCTGTGGTGGTCGATATCGTTGTCATGCACCCTCCCTGGATCTGTAGGTGTGGGGTGGTGTCCTGGTTGCCCGGAGCTGTGGCATGCAGCTGATGATTCTGCCGCTGCAGTGAGAGCCTATAGCGGGTAGTCGCTGCGTAGGGATCTGTCGACTGGGCTGTCCACGGGTCGAATGGCCACATCAGGAGCATGTGGTTGAAGACGGTCTGATCGACCGGCAGCGAATTCCGGTCCGCGCCCTGCAATCGGGCATACGCGGCCGTCAGGCCACGAACGTCACGAGAGCTGCGGCGATCGAGGCGACGTCGCGAGCGCCGGTGGCAGTGTCGTTCATCAGCGCCTTGGCAGAATCGACGTCGAAGCCGCCGCGTAGAGGGATACCGTTGTAACCGAGGAACAGCCATGTTGCCGCCCAGGCCGTCCGCTTATTGCCATCGACGAGAGCGGGGTTTCGAGCGATGGAGTGAAGCAGCGCGCCTGCCTTCTCGAACAGGGGTACCTGCGGGAAGATAGCGCCGCGCGGGCCAGTCTGCCGTGGTGCGTCAGCTCCACTCTCCGGCCCGACGTCCATGCACCGGATCGGAAACGAACCAAATCGCCCACGATCCATTGGCGCACGACTGGTTCGGTACGGTGATCTCATGAGCGTCGACATCCCCGCTTCGCAGATCTCGTCCGGCGACGACCCCCTCGCCCTCGAGCGTCAGGTGTGTTTTGCCCTGTCGGTGGCGAACCGTGCGGTGCTCGCCGTGTATCGGCCGATCCTCGAGCCGCTCGGACTGACGCACCCGCAGTACCTCGTCATGCTGGCGTTGTGGGAGCGGGCACCACTCGCCGTCAAGGACATCGGCGCGCTCCTGCAGCTCGACTCCCCCACACTGTCGCCGCTACTCAAGCGACTCGAGACGCTCGGTCTGATCACCCGCACCCGTAGCTCGGTCGACGAGCGGCGACTGGTCGTCGATCTGACCGATGCCGGCCGCGATCTGCGGATCGCCGCCGAATCCGTCCCGAATCAGGTCGTCGACGCGCTCGGCGTGGAGATATCCGAACTCGAGGAACTGCACCGAGTCCTCGCCCGCGTCAACACCGCCGCCCAGAAGCAGCAACAGGGTCAGCGCTAGGCGAGGTCAGGGCTGCGAGGTCAGGGCTGCGAGAGCAGCGCGACCGAGGCCTCGCCCGTGTACACGAGGAACGTCAGGGTCTCCTGGAAGTACAACTGCACGCTGTCGGCATCATGCGACAGATACCCGATCGACAGATCCTGCCCGACCTGCAAGTCGTAGTCGCCGCCACGGGTCGTCACCACGAATGCCCCGTCGATCGCCGGCGCCCAGATGAGGTCGCCGTCGATCAGGCGACGGATCTGTTCGCGGATCGGGTAGCCGTGGTCGGACGTCTCGCTGACCTTCGTGAACGCATCCGCACTCAGCAACACCGAGTACGGGCCACCGACACCGGCCAGGCGCAGCTCCGACAGCGCGAGACTGATGGTCTCCGGAATGTCGCGCGGATCGTCGGGCAGATGCAATGGAGCATTCGTCGACGCAGCACGAATGCCTTCGATTCCCGCGGCAGCATAGCCCTCGAAGATCGCGCGGTCTTCCGCGAACGCGATCTTCTTGGCAGCCTCCTTCACCGCGTCGAGGTCGACATCGTGAGCGCCGCGCTCGACATTGTCGAGCTCTTCCCGCGAGAGCGTGAACGGCACCCGCAGTTCGACGACGCGCGCCACCCGGTGCTGTCGTGCACGCACGCCGTCGGCAGGAGCGTCGATCTCGCGGGTGCGGCCGAGACCGACCGCCGCGAAATCGGTGCCGTGCGGGCCGGAGAAGTCGACGACAGTACGACCCGCCACATGCCGCTTGAACGTGCGGGACGCTTCCTCCTCGATCTCGGCCCACGCGGCGTCCGTGATGGGGGCAAGTTCTCGATAGAGATTGTTCACAGCGTTGAACTCCTTCTGAGAGGGCCGATTCCGAGGGATCCGTCTCCGGCGGTCGGTGCGTTCGGTTCGGGTACGACCGGCCGTTCCGGCGGCGCCGGAGGTAGGTCTTCGAGGAAATCCATGGCCGGGCAGAAGAAGAGCGTGCCTGTGACGGCCGTGGAGAAATCCAGTATCCGGTCGTGGTTTCCGGGCGGATCGCCGAGGAACATGTTGCGCAGCATTCGTTCGGTCACATCGGGAGTGCCGGAGTATCCGATGAAGTACGTGCCGAATTCGTCGGCTCCGAAATTCCCGAAAGGCATGTTGGCCCGGAGGATCTGGCGTTCGTCGCCGTTGTCGTCGACGATCGTATTGAGCGCGACATGTGAGTTCGCTGGTTTGACGTCGTCGTCGAGTTCCATGTCGTCGAGCTTGGTACGTCCGATCACGCGTTCTTGCTCTTCGACCGGCAACGCATTCCAGGCCGCGAGATCGTGCAGATACTTCTGCACGATGACATAGCTGCCGCCGGCGAAACCGGGGTCGTCCGTGACCAGTGTTGCACCGATCGCCTCGTCATCCTCGGGGTTTTCGGTTCCGTCGACGAACCCCAGGAGGTCGCGGCGGTCGAAGTAACGAAATCCGTGGGTTTCGTCGACCACGGTGGCAACGCCGCGGAGCCGATCGTTGATCTTCCCGGCGAGCTCGAAACACAGGTCCATCGTCGATGCCCGGAGGTGGAACAGGAGGTCTCCCGGCGTCGCCGGTGCGTGGTGTGTCTCGCCGTTCAACGGGACGAACTCGTGCAGTTCGGTGGGGCGGGAACCGGAGAACAATCGGTCCCACAACTTCGACCCGATGCCGGCAACTACCGAGAGCCCGCCTTCCGGGATCCGGAAACCGACGGATCGACGCAGTCCCGCAAGGTCGCCGAGCAGATCCCGGACGACCGGCTCACCTCCCTCGTCCACCGTGACGACAAGGAAGATCGCCGCCTCGGTCAGGGGCGTGATGATCGGCTGCGGTACTGGCACAAGATCACCGTAGTGGAACTCCGGGCCGAACGGTGCAACGAATCTAGGTCACCATCGCGGACAACACCGAGGTGGTCTGCAACCAGACCACCACCGAATACACGGCGAGCGCAGCGAGGCTCACGGGAAGCAGTCGGCGCAGCAGCACCCCGTCCCTGCCTGCCAAGCCCTCCACCGACGAGACCAGCGCAAGGTTCTGCAACGCGATCGGGGTTCCGGCCGTTCCACCGGTCATGTTTCCCGCCACGAGAACGGTAGGGTCCAGTCCGGCCTGCTGCGCCGCCGACACCTGCAGGCTTCCGAACATCGCATTGGACGCCGTGTTGGAACCCGTCACGACGACACCGAGCCACCCGAGAACCGGTGACAGCAGTGCGAATGCAGCCCCCGCACCGGCGAGGAACTGACCGATCGTCGCTGTCTGTCCCGACAGGTTCATCACATATGCCAACGCGACGACGGACGTCACTGTCGCGAACGACCACCGCAACTGCACCACAGCGGCAACGAAACAGCGCAGGGCGTCCCCGGCCTCGACACGGAGCAACGCGATCGACAACAACGCCGCGACGAACACGATCGTGCCCGGTGCGGTCAGCAGGTTCAGCGTGAACATCTCGGCGGCGGGCACTCCGCCCGCCGCAGTCTGCACGTCGAGCCCCGGCCACGTGAACGAAAATGTCGCGCGCGACAACACCGATGCGACCGGCTCGATGCGGCTGATCAGGAACACGACGACGATCAGGGCGTACGGCGCGAACGCTTCGATCACGCGGCGGGTGCTGTCGGGTTCGTGCTGCGGCGCGGCAGACGCTTGCCCGGTGGGCGACCAGAATCGCAACACGACAAGCAACGCCACCAGACCTGCGGCAGCCCCCGCAATGTTGCTCAGTCCGACCACGAAGTAGGTTGCGCACACGAACTGTGCGGACGCGAATGCGATACCGACAGCAATCGCCGCCGGCCACGTCTGCCGAACCCCTGCGGCGCCCCCGACGACCGCGACGAGCACCAAGGGAACGATCGCTGCCATCAAGCAGACCTGCGTCGCCACGACGGGTCCGATCTCCTCGATCGGGATTTCGGACACCTTCGACATGGTGAGGATCGGGGTGCCCATGACGCCGAGAGGTGTCCCCACAGCATTCGCGATCAATGCTGCGGCCGCCGCCCTGACCGGTTTGAGCCCCGCGCCGATGAGAACGACGGTGGCGACGACGATCGGTGTTCCGAAACCGGCGACGGCTTCGAGGAGCGCGCCGAACAGGAATGCGATCACGATCGTCAGGATGCGTTGGTCCGGGGAGATTCGCGCGAATGCCCGGGTCAGCACGTCGAAATGACCGGTCTCGACAGTCAGCCGGTAGACGAACACGGCGCTGACGACAGTCCACATGATCGGGAACACGCCGAACGCGGCGCCCTCCAGGCCGGAGCTGACCGCCGAGACCAGCGGCATCCTGTAGACGATCGCAGCGACCGCGACGGCTACGACGACCGCGACCGCCGCAGCGAGATAGGACTTGACGCGGAACACCGCCAGCATCACGAGCATCGTCAGGAGCGGGAGGACCGCGACAAGAGCTGACCACGCGATCGACTCGCCGATCGGCGCGATCGGTTGCACATACGTCACGGCGTTACTCCTCGGGCACGGTCAGGGCGGACCTGATCGCATCTGCGGTGCCGTCGAGCACTGTCCGGTTGGGTGACTGCGACCGGGCGCGGACCCCGAAACCGTCGCCTCCGGTGCGCGGCACGACGTGCAAGTGCACGTGGAACACCTCCTGGCCCGCGGCCACGCCGTCGGCCAGGAGAAGGTTCACGCCGTCGATCGGGAGAGAACTCGCCCGCAGCGCTGTGGCGATGCGCTGCCCCGCCGCGAACACCGCCGCTCCGTCGTCCGGATCGAGCTGCTTCAGACCGGATGCGTGACGCTTCGGCACCACCAGCAGGTGACCCGGTGTGAAGGGCCGGATATCCATGAACGCGAGTACGTCGGGTTCGTCGAGGACCACGCTCGCGGGTGCGGTTCCGGCCACGATCGCGCAGAAGATGCAGTCGTTCACGTAGGTAAGGATCTCACTAGGAGGCTACGAACCCACGGCCGGCCGTCGGGCAGCGCTGAGCACCCTCAGCAATTCGGCTTCCACGACAGCGCGGTCGCGCTGCGGCTCGTCACTGTGCGCGAGGTAGAGCATTGCTTCCTCGACGGCAGCGACGATCAGGTGAGCAAGCACCGATTCGCGAATCGACTTCTCCGGGCCCTCCGGATGGAGCGATTCCAGCATCAGTTCGATGCTGCGCAACGACGAACTGCGGTGGGTCTCACGTACCTCGGCCCACCCGAGAACTGCCGGCGCCTCGATCAGCAGCAGACGGCGGGTCGCCTGGTCGTAGACCGCGTCGAGGGACGCGAGCACGGCAGCGGTGAACGCCTCCCACTGATCGTCGTACGGCTCGTTCGGCACGAGGGTTTCCTCGGCCTCCTTCTGAAGGCGCTCGATCACGCCCCGGAACAGCTCACGCTTGTTCGCGAAGTGGTGATAGAGCGCGCCTCTGGTCACGCCCGCGACAGCCACGATCTCTTCGGTCGCCGCTTCGGCATAACCGTCCCTGAGGAACACCTCGAGCGCGGCATCGAGGAGCGCCGTGCGTGTGCGCACTGCGTCCCTGACCCGACCGTTGGTTCCCACCTTCTCCGACACTGTCGTCTCCCCTGTTGTGTGCAGCTACCCCCATCGAACTCTCCCCTGGTAGCCGTCTCCTGTATCTACAGGATCGGAGCCGGCAAATACGTCGCCGCCTCCGGGTATTGCGTTACCAAAACCTCCACGGCACCGACCACACGCGCGGTCTGCTCCTCGGCTGCGCCGACGAATACCGACCGGTCGGCGAGGGCGGCATCGAGTCCCGCACGGTCGAGCGGAAGCCGCTCGTCGGCTGCGAGTCGATCGAGCAGATCGGGTTCGCGGCCCTGCTCACGCATCGCCAGGGCCACGGCAACAGCGTGCTCCTTGATGGCCTCGTGCGCGGTCTCTCGCCCCACACCTGCACGCACCGCAGCCATGAGCACCTTGGTGGTCGCAAGGAAGGGCAGGTACCGGACGAGTTCCTTCTCGATGACCGCCGGGTATGCACCGAACTCGGCGAGCACCGTCAGGAAGGTCTCCATCTGCCCGTCGATCGCGAAGAACGCATCCGGCAGCGCGACTCGGCGCACGACCGAGCAGAACACGTCACCTTCGTTCCACTGGGCACCGGCCAACTCTGCCGCCATCGAGGCATAACCACGCAGGACGACCTGCAGCCCGTTGACTCGTTCGCACGAACGGGTGTTCATCTTGTGCGGCATGGCCGACGATCCGACCTGTCCGGGCTGGAATCCCTCGGTGACCAGTTCGTGTCCGGCCATGAGACGGACGGTGTGTGCAAAGGACGACGGACCCGCACCGACCTGCACGAGCGCAGAGAGCACATCGTGGTCGAGCGAACGCGGATACACCTGGCCGACGCTCGTCAGCACATGTGAGAAGCCGAGGTGCTGCGCGACCTTCGCTTCGAGCTGTTCGAGCTTGCCTGCGTCGCCACCGAGCAGATCGAGCATGTCCTGGGCCGTTCCCATCGGGCCCTTGATACCGCGCAGCGGGTACCGATCGATCAGTTCGCGTACGCGCTGCAGAGCGATGAGGAGTTCATCGGCCGCCGACGCGAACCGCTTGCCCAGAGTGGTGGCCTGCGCCGCGACGTTGTGCGAACGTCCGGCCATAACGAGCGTCGAGTACTCGGCGGCGCGCTCTGCAAGACGGGCGGCGACCGCGACACCGTGTGCGTGCACGTGCTCGAGCGACCGCAGGATCTGCAGCTGCTCGACGTTCTCCGTCAGGTCTCGGCTGGTCATGCCCTTGTGCACGTGCTCGTGTCCGGCGAGGGCGTTGAACTCCTCGATACGGGCCTTCACGTCGTGGCGGGTGACCCGTTCGCGCGCAGCGATGGAGTCGAGGTCCACCTGATCGAGAACACGCTCGTAATCGGCGACCGCCTCCGCAGGAACATCGATCCCGAGCTCGGCCTGCGCACGCAGCACTGCGAGCCACAGCTGGCGCTCGAGCACGATCTTCTGCTCGGGCGACCACAACTGCCGCAATTCGGGGCTGGCGTACCGGGTGGCGAGGACGTTCGGGATGTTGCTCACGGAGCAACAGTTTACGGACCCGTGCCCGTGATCACCCATCGGCCGGCGGGGCGACGGTGTCCACGACGTCGATCAAGATCCCCCGCGCCAGCGCTCTCGGATCGGGATCGAGTTCTCCGAGACCACCGAGCACCGCGCCGTCCACCACCGCGACGAGCCGGCGCAGCTGATCCGTGTGCACGTCGCGGCCGCAGCGGTGGAGCAGTTCGGTGAGCAGTTCGTCGAGCTGCTCGCGCATCTCCAGCTGCACGTCGCGCAACTCGGGATGGCGTGCGGTCGCGACATAGCGTTCGTACCTCGAGATGAGACGTTCCCGGTCTGCCTGACCGATCGCGCGCGGGCCGATGAGCAGGTCGACGATCAGATCGGCGGTGGAGCCGACGGTGCGCGATGATTGCGGAACCTCACGCACCCACTCGTCCATCTCGTCGAGTTCACGCACGCTGTTGAAGTGCACGGCGCACGATATGAGGTCGTCGAGCGAATCGAAGTAGTAGGTCGTGGACGCCAGCGGCAGGCCGGCGCGGGTCGCGACGGACCGATGCCGGACCGCGTCGATACCGCCTTCGAGTACGAGATCGGCTGCAGCCTCGACCAGCGCCTGGCGGCGCCGCTCGCCCTTCGGAGTCGCAGCAATCGACACCTAGTCATCGTGACAGCCCAACCACCTCTACCAGGGGCGAACGGGCCAGAGACCGCCCGGTACCATCAGCCCCGCCGGCATGGGGGCTCGGCTGTCGCGCCCCCGGTCGTATCGACACGATCGGAGCGAAGTCGGAAATGAAACGTCGTCGGTTCCTACAGGCATCAGCATTCGGCGCAGCCGTGGCGTCCGTGGGTGTCGGGGGCTCCGGGCTCCCGGTCGCCTCGGCACTGCCCCTCGGTATCGACGAATACCGTCGCCTCGTCCCCGAACTGTTCACCCCTCCCCCCACCCCACCGGCGCATTCGGACGTGATCGTGGTGGGTTCCGGATTCGGGGCGAGTGTCGCCGCGCTGAGGCTCGCGGAATCGGGATCGCAGGTGACCGTGCTCGAACGCGGCATGCGCTGGCCCCGCGACCCGCAGCGGGAGATCTTCACGACAGATCTGCTCGCCGACGGGCGCGGCTACTACCACCGCACCTCATTCACCGGCCCCACCGGAATTCCCGTCGTGTGCGACGACTTCGCGGGTGTGCTCGACGTGACCGACTACCCGAACATGTCGGTGTGGCGCGGCGCCGCGGTCGGTGGCGGCTCGATCGTGTTCACCGGCGTGATGATCGCCCCCGAACAACGCTTCTTCGAGCATGTCTTCGGCAGCCGGCTGAGTTACGACGAGATGACCTCGACGTGGTACCCGAAGGTACGGGCGATGCTGCGGCTCGATCCGATGCCCGACGACATCTACCACGCCCGCGAATTCACGCACTCGCGACGCTGGGACGACGACGCCGTCAAAGCCGGTTACACACCGCACCGTATCGACGGCATCTGGGACTGGGACATCGTCCGCGCCGAACTCGCGGGGTCGGTGCGCCGGTCGGCGGTGGCAGGCGAGACGAACCTCGGCAACTCCAACGGCGCGAAGTTCGACCTGACCCAGAACTACATTCCGGCGGCGGAAGCAACCGGTCGCGCGCAGGTGTGCCACGCCCACCGGGTGCTGTCGGTCGGCCAGGAACCCGATGGCCGCTATGTGGTGGATGTGCAGGCTGTCGATCCCACCGGTGCCGTCCTGAGTACCTCGACACTGACATGCGACAAGCTCGTGCTGGGTGCGGGCTCGGTCGGCACCACGGAACTGCTCGTCAAGGCACGTCACACGGGATCGCTCGCCAACCTCAACGAGCACGTCGGCCGCGGCTGGGGCACCAACGGCGACGCGGTGCTCGTGCGCTCGATCGCCCTGACCGACGCATTCGGCGGCGATCAGGGCTCGCCTGCGGCCTCTCGCGTGGTCGACGAATCGGGTCTGCCGTTGAGCCTCGAGAACTGGTTCGTCGCGGGCACAGCGAAGGACGTGGGCATGCTCGCCTCCCTCGGCATGACGCTCGACCCGACACGCGCCGAGGTCGTCTACGACCCGAACGCCGATCGGGGTGTGGTGAAGTGGCCTTCGGGCGGCGAACGCGCGAGCATCGACGCACTGCGGGCCGTGCACGACAGGATGGCTGCAGCCGGCGGCACCGTACCCGGCGCCGAGCCGATGGCGGCGGACGTCAACGCGTCGTTCACGGCGCATCCGCTCGGCGGTGTCGTGATGGGCGACGCGACGGACGACTACGGCCGGGTGCACGGTCACCCCGGCCTGTACGTCGTCGACGGTGCCCTGATCCCCGGCAGCACCGGCACAGTCAATCCGTCACTGACCATCGCCGCACTCGCCGAACGCAACATCGCGCAGATCATCGCGTCGGGCAGGTAGCAGCGCCGTTCAGGACACCGGCAGCCATCCGGCGAGCCGGTCCAGCGCCGCCGATACGTCCGCGGTCGATCCGGCGAAGGACAGTCGTACCGTCTCGTCGCCTCGGACGGTGTCGAAATCGATGCCGGGCGCGAGCGCCAGACCCGTGTCGTGCAGCAGCCGGGAACACCACGCGGTCGACGTCTCGTCGGCCAGCAGATGAGCAATGTCGGCGTATACGTAGAACGCGCCGTCGGCAGGCGCCAGCTTCGTGATCCCGAGATCCGGTAGGCCGGTCAACAGCAGTTCCCGGTTGGCGGCGTACCGGGCAACGTGCCCGTCGAGTTCGACACGCGCTTCGGCGCCGAACGCCTCGATCGCCGCGAATTGCGAGATGGACGGCGGGCAGACCGTCATGTTCGACGCCAGGCGCTGCAAGGCAGGCCGCAGCGAATCCGGCACGAGCATCCACCCGAGTCGCCAGCCCGTCATCGAAAAGTACTTCGACACCGACCCGACGACGACCGACTCCCTCGACGTCGCCCAGGACGTCGAAGTCCCAGGCGAGGCCGCCGCTGAACTCAGGGAGCCGAATTCGATGCCGTGGTAGATCTCGTCGGAGATCAGCAACGCGCCGTGATCGTCGCACCAACGGGCCAGTGCGGCGAGTTCGTCGGGTTCGATCATGGTGCCGGTCGGGTTGGCCGGACTCGCGACCACCAGCCCCGCAGGCGGGGTGTCGAGCGCTTCGAGCATGGCAACGGTGGGCTGGTAGCGGGTATCGGGACCGCAATCGAGTTCGACAACGTTGCAGCCGAGCGCGGCGAGGGTGTTGCGGTAGGCCGGATATCCGGGCCGCGCGACGACCACGGTGTCGCCGGGGTCGAACGCGGCGAGGAACAGCAGAGTGAATGCACCCGATGACCCGGTGGTGACCACGACGTCGTCGGCATCGACATCGAGTCCGTACCGCTCGCGGTGGTACCCGGCGATCACTTCGCGCAGCGGGAGGATCCCGAAGGTCTCGGTGTAGCCGAGCAGTTCGGTGTCGACGGCGTGGCGGGTGGCCCGCAACACCGGTACGGGCGCCGGTGTCGACGGCTGCCCTGCAGCCAGGCTCAGCACGTCACCGTGGGTGCGCTGCCGTTCGGCGGCGGCCTTCCACACGTCCATGACGTGGAACGTCTCGATAAGGGAGCGTCGGGATTCAGTGCGCACGACGTCGACGGTAGTCGTCCTCCCCTCGCGCTCAGAGCCGGACGTACTGGCGACCGAACAGGGCACCCCACGCGATGGGGAGGTCGTGGAGCGAAGCGGACGCGGCCGGGACACCGGTGGCGTCGTCCGTGGAAACCTCGGCGGCCACCACGGGCAGCAACAGATGCGAATCGAATCGGCCACCCGCGTGCACGATGTGGAATCCCTGGTTGATCGTGTCGTTGTGCCGGATGTCGGGAAGTGTGTCGAAGTCGTGGCCCGTGATAACCAGCGCGAGCGAGGATCCCGCTTCGAAGAACGTGCTGTGCGGCATGATCTCGATGTCGACGGGCACGATCTGTCCTGCCGACAGCGGCCAGTACGCGGCTGGGTCGGTCACCGGTCGGTATGCGGTCGACGCCTCCGGATCGAGCGCGCGCCGCGACACCCGGATCCATCCGTGCGCGACGACCGCCTCTTCGAAACCGTCGTGCCCTTCGAAACGGACCTCGTCGCCCGCCGGATCGATCTTCTTCAGCGCGACGAACAGGTCCATGTCCTTGGCGTCCTTGGCCTCCACCCACAACCGCAGAGCAGCGTGACCGGTGACCTCGGTGTCCTCGTCGAAGGTCGTGGTGAAGACCAGTTCGTCGCCTGCGACGGGGAACATCCGGACACTGGCCTCCTCTGCGGGCATCTCCGAATGCAGGCCACCGCTGGCGTGATCGAGATGAAGTGGAACGTAGCGAGTGTCCGGAATCGGCCACTGGGATTCATGTCGTTCGGAGTAAGTGCGCAGATCGTGGCGGGTTTCGAGACGAACGCGGGGGGTCTCGTCGAATCCGTTGTCCTCGCCTTTGAGGAAACGGTCGAAGAACCGGCGTTGAATGTCCAGAGCCTCGACCCCGTAGAACATCTGCCAGCTCTTGCGGCCGTGCGTGTACAACCACTTGTCGGGCGATCCCAGTTGTGAGAAACCGGTGATGGAGCCGCGCGTGCGAGGCCCCTGATCGGACCACGACGCTCCCACCAGAGCGGGCACAGTGATGTCTGCGAAGGGCGGCGGGCCTACGACGTGCCTGCAGCGGTCCGGGAATCGTCGCCACAGCCACGGAGAGATCCTCCGGATCGACGTCGACGGCGAGCGGCTGCCGCGCTGCGTCGCGCGCCACCAGAAACTGCTGAAATGCGTTTCCGGGATTCCACCGTGGCTGAGCGTGTCGCGGAAGGGATCGGTGATCCCATCCCACGGGGAGAAAGCGGCGAGATGCGGCGGATGTTGCGCCGCGGTGTACCACTGCAAGGTCGCCAAATGCGACGCCCCGGCCATTCCCACCTTCCCGGTGCTCCACGGTTGTTCGGCGGCCCATTCGACGACATCGGCGGCGTCTGCCGCGATCCGGCCGAGCAGCAGCCGCGGGCGCCCCTCGCTGGCGAAACAGCCGCGCAGGTCGGCGACGACAACGGCGTATCCGCGCGGCACCCAGTAGCCGGGATCGGGGGCTTCGAACGCCGTGTGATCACTCAGTTCGAGTTCGCCGACGAAGTTGCCGGACTGAGCGAGCTCGCCGAAACTCACCGGATAGTCGTCGACACCGGCGTCCTTGCCGTACGGCGTTGCACAGACGAGGACCGGGTAGCGTTCGGCGCCTTCCGGCCGGAAGACGTTCGCCCGCAATGTGGTGCCGTCGGCCATACGGATCGGGACATCACGCTCGACAATGATGTCGCTCGGCAGCGAGTAGAGCCTGACGCAATGATGCGCGAGCGGAGTCGGATCCTGCGTCGATGCACGCTTCCATGAACCCATTTGTCACCTCTGGCCTCTTCAGAAGATGCACCGAGTGTGAAACATTCATGCAGTATGCGCAAGTTTTTCCCGCACGGGAACAAGTCAGAGCGCGATGCGCCCCTCGACCGCGGCAAGACCGATATCCGTGCGGAAATGGCCGCCCGGGAGCTTGATGTCATCCAAGATCGCGTACGCGTCCGCACGCGCAGCCTCTAGATCGTCGCCGACCCCCACGACGCTCAGCACCCGACCGCCCGCCGACAGGAGCGCTCCGTCGTCGCCGCGCTTGGTGCCTGCGTGAAGGACCTTGTCGCTGTCTGCGCCACCGATCACGTCGCCGGTGCGCGGGCTCGCCGGGTAGTGCTCCGCAGCCAGCACGACCGTCACCGCAGCACCGTCGCGCCACTGCAGCGGGGGCAACTGCGCGAGCGTGCGGTTCGCCACCGCGCCGAGCACCTCGCCGAGCGGGGACTCGAGCAGCGCAAGCACCGCCTGCGTCTCGGGATCGCCGAAACGGCAGTTGAACTCGACGACCGCGGGACCCTCCTGGCCCATGGCCAGACCCGCATAGAGCAGGCCGGAGAAGCCACAACCCCGACGCACGAGTTCGGCAGCAACCGGTTTCACGACTTCGTCGACGATCCGAGTGACAGCGCCTTCGGGCAGCCACGGAAGCGGCGTGTACGCACCCATGCCGCCGGTGTTGGGGCCGACGTCACCGTCGCCGACCCGCTTGTGATCCTGCGCGGGCAGCAACGGCACCACGGTCTCGCCGTCGACCAGGCAGAACAGGGACACCTCCGGTCCGTCGAGGAACGACTCGAGCAGCACGGGGTGTCCGTTCTCGATGATCTCCGCCGCGTGATCACGGGCGGCGTCCCGGTCGGTGGTGACCACCACACCCTTGCCCGCGGCGAGTCCATCGTCCTTGACCACCCAGGTAGGGCCGAACCGGTCGAGCGCCTCGTCGATGATCGCTGGCGAATCGACGACCTCACTGCGTGCGGTACGCACACCTGCTGCGGCCATGACGTCCTTCGCGAAAGCCTTCGACCCCTCGATACGAGCGGCGTCGGCAGACGGGCCGAAGCAGGGGATGCCTGCCTCGCGCACGGCCTCGGCGACACCCAGAACGAGCGGGACCTCGGGTCCGATCACGACGAGGTCGACCTGCTTGTCCTTTGCGAGCGCGACAACCTGATCGGCGGACGAGGCATCGACCGCATACTGCTCGGCCACCTCGGCGATGCCGGCATTGCCCGGAGCAGCCAGGACGGCCGTCACACCCGGGTCGCGGGACAGAGCCAGGGCGAGAGCATGTTCACGGGCACCGGAGCCGATAACGAGTACGCGCACGCACGACAGACTACGGGACGGGGCTCCACACGAGATCGGCACGGCCACGGGTGCGAGCGACGGCGGTGGCGTTGGGCAGATCGACGTCGCGAACCCAGTCGCGGGCCTGTGATCGTGCACGACCACCTACGCGATGCCGACGAACGAGGCGCGGAGTCAGTGTCTCCGCCGGCACGTCCAGGTAGATCACGAGATCCAGAAGTGGACGGATTTCCTGCCAGCCACCGGCGTCGAACAACAGGTAGTTCCCTTCGGTGACCACGACTCGGGCAGACCGTTCGATGGCATGCACCGCCGCGACCGGGTCGTCGAGTCTGCGCGAGAAGTCGGGGGCGTAGACGGTCTCGTCCCGACGCACTCGCACGCGCTGGAGCAGTTCGCGGAATCCCGCCACGTCGAACGTGTCGGGTGCCCCCTTACGTTCACGGGCGCCGCGGGCATCGAGCTGGGCGTTCGACAGATGGAAGCCGTCCATCGGCGCCGACCCCGTCTCGATTCCGGCGCGGGTGAGCGCACCGACGAGCAGTCCCGCCGCGCGGCTCTTGCCGGAGCCGGGCGGCCCGCACAGTCCGACGACCGTCCGGCGGTCCGCGGGCAGCGGAGCCAGGACCTCGGTGACAAGCTCGGCGATCAGCGCATGTTGCGTACCGACACGTGCAGATCCGGGCTCGTCCATGAGGGTGACGATACGACCGACCCGGTCGGCGGGCTGGACACATGTCTGCGCCACGCCTATCGTAAATTCGTAATTCCGAACTTCCGAACTTACGGAGTACCGATGTCGACGAAGGTCCTCGCTGCACTTGCCGTCACGACCGCCCTGACACTCACGGGGTGCACCGATTCACCACCCGACGACGCCACCGCAACCGGCACCGCAACCTCAGCGGCCGCCGATTGCGGCCCGCCACCCGCCGCAGACGTGACGAGCCCCGAAGGCTGGATCGGCTACCTCGCCGAACACCCCGACTCGGTCGGCCTCGTCATCGACGACGGACGCGGGAACGTCGTCGCACACCGCGCCGACGACCCCGCGCCACTCGCGTCGGCAGTCAAGGTCGTCCACCTTGCCGCGTACGCGCGAGCCGTTGCGGACGGCAATCTCGACCCCGCAGAACAAATCCCTGTCGCCGAATGGGAACGCTGGTATCTCCCGGACACGGATGGCGGCGCACACCCCGCCGCCATGCAACGCCTCGGTGTCACCCCGGAAGGCACCGTCGCCCTCGACGACCTGGTGAGCGCGATGATCCAGGAGAGCGACAACGCGGCACCCGAGTACCTGCGGGACCGGCTCGGCGACGACGCGCTGAGGACGGCTGCGGAGCAGGGCGGATGGGACGACTTCGAACCGCCGACTCTGCTCGGCAATACACTCGGGTTCGTTGCACCGGACGACACCGGCACCGACCTGTGGGACACCGCTCAGCGCTACGCGAACGACCCGGGCTTCCGCGCCGAGGTCCACGAACTTCTGCAACAACCCGACGTGTTACCCGACGATCCGTACGGCGAAATGGACCGGATTCAACGCGACGACAATGCAGGTACTCCAGAGCAACTCGCGAGCATCCATCGGGCGATCGCCGACGGGTCGTTCGGGAGCGGAACAGACATCGCCCGCGGTCACCTGGAATGGCAGCCGGCGCCTCCCGGCACCGAGGGGCTCGGATTCAAGGGCGGCAGCCTTCCCGGCATCCTCACCGAGGCCATGAGTACGAGGCTGCCCGACGGCACCGTCTCCACCGCGGTGATCCTGACGTCGAACATGTCGGAGGCCGATTATTCGGCTGCGCAGACGAGCTTCGCGCACCAGGGACTCATGTTCGCCGCGATGTCGGAGCCCGCGCTGCTCGATCGGATACGGTGCGCTGTGTGAACGACCGCCCGACCGGCAACTACGAGGACAGGATCGCCGACCTCGAACGTCGCGTCCGGCTTCTCGAAGGCAGCACCGGATCCGACGAGAGCCCCAGCGCCGACGAGAGTGCCAGCGCCGACGAGGGTGCCCGTGCCGACGAGGGTGCCAGTGCCGATGAGAGTGCCCGCACCGCATCCCCCGGGACGGCGGGCAGCATCGGCTACCAGGGCACGGTGTCGTTGTACGGCAACGTGTCGTGGACCGTCGAATACGACGCTGCCGCCACCCTCGGGTTGAATGGCTCTGCAATTGCGGGAGTCCTCGATGCGCTCGGCAATCCCGCCCGCCTCGCGATCGTGCGGACCCTGCTGCGAGGCCCCGCCACTGCAAGCGAATTGCAGGAGGCGACGGCTCTGTCGTCACCCGGCCGTCTCTACCACCATCTGCGAACACTGTCGGCCGCACACATCGTCGAACAGCAGTCCCGTAACCGCTATCACATCCCACCTGCGAAGGTTGTCCCCCTGCTTGTCCTCTCACTCGCTGCGGCCGATGTCGCCGAGCAGCTGTGATCGGCCTATTGTGCCGGTATGGCTTCCGTGTTCAGCATGATCATTTCCGGTGACCTACCCGGCCGTTTCGTGTGGGAGGACGACGATGTCGTCTCGTTCCTCACCATCAATCCGCTGACCGAGGGGCACGTCCTCGTCGTTCCGCGACAGGAAGTGGATCACTGGCAGGAGATCGACGACGACCTCTCGGACAAGGTCAACCGTGTCGCCCGGATCGTCGGACGCGCAGTGTGCGCAGCGTACGAAGCGCCGCGCGTCGGTCTGGTGATCGCCGGTCTCGAGGTCCCCCACCTGCACCTGCACGTCTTCCCCGCGCACACGCTCGGCGACTTCGATTTCTCGCAGGCCGAGAAGGATCCGTCGGCCGAGTCGCTCGACCGGGCCCGCGACAGGATCCGGGCAGCACTGCGTGAACAGGGGCACGGAGAACACGTCCCCGACTGAGGGTGTGCCTCAGTGCGCCCGGGGTTGCGACGCTGTCGACACCGACTCACCGGTGGCCACGGGCGCTGCTCCCGCGCCGTCCGGATCGCCGCCGAGAGGGTTGTCCAGAAACGCGGCCAGTTCCACCCACGACGTGGCGGGGGCCGTCGTTCCCGCGAGAATCCCGAGGTGGGTACCCGGAACACGAACGCACCGTACTCTCGGCGATCCGGTGAGAACAGACGTGACCGGCTCGACCGACGGGATCGGAGCGAGAACGTCGTCGGTGCCACCGAACGCCAGCACCGGCACGTCGACATCGGCGAGTTCGACGACGCGACCGCCGAGCTCGAGTCGTCCCGTCGTCAGTTCGTTGCCCACGGTCACCTTCACCGCGAGCTGACGGAATGCCCGACCCGCGTAGCCCTCGATCTCGTTCTGGAACCGGTCGACGCGTTCCATACGCGCGAGCTTGTCGCGGTCGGCGATGTTGGCCGCGACGAACCACGGCCTCCTCACCTCGCGCTCGAGCGCGGTGACGCGGTAGGCAATCCGCACCAGCGGTGCAGGAATCCCGCCGAACAGATGGTCGGCGACATCGAGCGCCGGTTCGGCGAGATACCTACCCGCCAGCCGGGGAAGGACCATCAGCGGAATCTTCTCGTAGTCGATGGGTGTCCCGAACGTGGTGATCGAGCGGACCGGTAATTCCGGGTGGGCCGCGGCAGTCAACAGCGCAAGGCTTCCCGCGATGCTCCACGCGACGAGATCGACGTTGCGTCCGCCCGACAGTTCCGCAACACGATGAATCGCCTCGGGGAGCACGTCGTCGATCCAGAATTCGAGTCCTAGGTCGCGATCGTCGTCGGTGATCTCCCCGTACTCGATGAGGAAGACGCTGCGACCGAGCCCGACGAGGTGCGCGGCGAGACTCTGCTCGGGCATCAGGTCGAAGCAGGTCGGCGACGCCGCGAGCGGCGTCACGAGCAGCACGGGGTCGCCGCCGTCCTCGGGACCGAAGCGTCGCAGTGTGCGGTGGAGACCGTCGCCGACCACGACCGACGGCGTCCGGTGCGGCTCTGCGACACCGTCCGCCACGAACATCGACCACGCGTTGTGGGCGGCCTTCGACACGAAATCCGCGATCCCCATCTGGCTCCCTACCTGCCCTACCGAATCGGCATGATGCGAAACGCAGTGTAGAGCAGGTCGGGGTCTCACTCCGGGTGCAGGCGTGGCATTCGCACGCGGAACGTCGCCCCCCGGCCGGGGATGCTGTCGACGTCGACCGTCCCGCCGTGCGCGGCGACCAGCGCGGCGACGATGGACAGTCCCAGACCACTGCCGCCCCCGGTGCCGCCGGTGCGTGAACGAGAACTGTCGGTGCGATAGAAACGCTCGAACACGCGCTCCCTGTCGATTTCCGACAGTCCGGGCCCGGTGTCGGAAACCTCGAGCACGGCATCGGCGCCGACCGTACCCACCCGGACCGTCACCGCTGCGTCGGCCGGCGTGTGGGTCAAAGCGTTGGTCACGAGGTTCCCGAGGACCTGGCGCAACCGGACATCGTCGCCCAGTACCTCCGGTGTGCCGGGCCCGTCCAGGACCTCGAGGTCGATGCTGCGGTCCGGCGCGACGACCCTCGCCCCGTGCACGGCGTCGGCAGCGATCGCGAGCAGATCCACGGGCTTGCGTTCGAGCGGTCGTTGCGCGTCGAGCCGTGCCAGCATCAGCAGGTCTTCGACGAGGACGCCCATACGGCGGGATTCGCTTTCGATGCGCGTCATCACCATGTCGGTGTCGTCGCTCGCACCCTGCTTGTAGAGCTCCGCGAATCCGCGGATCGTGGTGAGGGGCGTGCGCAGTTCATGGCTCGCGTCGGCGACGAAGCGGCGCATCCGGTCTTCCGACCGGCGAGCGGACTCCTCCGACGCGGCGGTCGCGGTGAATGCCTCCTGAATCCTGGAGAGCATCGTGTTGAGCGCGACGGAGAGCCCGCCCACCTCGGTCCTCGGATCCGTTTCAGGGACGCGCTCGTTCAGGTCGCCGGCCGCGATCGCAGCCGCCGTACGCTCGACCTCCTGTAGCGGGCGCAGACTGTGCCGGATTGCGAAATATCCGGCGATGCCGAGAAGAACGAGCACGACTCCGCCGATCACGAGTTGCAGAACGACGAGTCGGTCGACGAGGTCCTCGGTCTCCGACAAGGTCAATGCGACCGTGGTGGTGCCGCCGTCCCGATCATCGGTCGTCAGGACCCTCCACTCGACACCCGACCCGTCGGTGGAGCCCACCGTGCGCAGTCCCGCTTCGGGTACCGGAGGCAGGTCGGGAGACTCGGACTGGTCGTTGATCAGCAGCCGAACATCGCCGTCGGCGTCGGTGAGATACACGTAGAACGGACTCGGCGGACGTCCCGGGTCCGCAGCCTGCCGCGGTGGAGGAAGTAACCCCAGCGGCTTCGCCCAGGTCTGCCCGGCATCATGCAGATCCCGGTCGACGCGGGAGATCATCGACGTCTCGAACGCCGAGGTGACAGCAAAGCCCGATGCCAGCAACCCCAGTCCCGCGAGCAGGACCAGTGCCGCAACCAGCTTCAGCCGCAACGGAACAGCATGCAGTCGCAGGAGCGAACGCGAGTTCACACCCGGGGCTCACGCATCACGTAACCCACGCCCCGCAGGGTATGGATCAGGGGAACGTCACCGGTGTCGACTTTGCGCCGCAGGTACGACACGTACGACTCCACCACCCCCACCTCTCCCCCGAAGTCGTAGTTCCACACGTGTTCCAGGATCCGTGGCTTGCTCAGCACCGTGCCTGCGTTGACCACGAAATAGCGCAGAAGTGTGAACTCGGTGGGAGACAGCGAGACCGGCTGCCCGGCCTTGAACACCTCGTGGGTGTCGTCGTCGAGTTCGATGTCGGCGAACCTGACGCGCCCCGAGCGCTCGGACTCCGACACTTTCCCCGCACGCCGGAGAATCGTGCGCAACCGTGCGATGACCTCTTCGAGGCTGAACGGCTTGGTCACGTAATCGTCGGCGCCGAGTGTCAGCCCGGAGACTTTGTCCTCGACGGCATCCTTCGCGGTGAGGAAGAGGACCGGGGCGTCGATGCCGTCCGCGCGCAGGCGCCGCAGCATCCCGAACCCGTCCATGCCGGGCATCATGACGTCGAGAATCATCGCATCCGGACGGAAGCGGCGGGCCCGGTCGAGACCTTCGGCACCACTCGCAGCCGTCTCGACCTCGAACCCCTGGAACTTCAGGCTCACCGACAGGAGTTCGACGATCGTCGGCTCGTCGTCGACGACCAGAATGCGGGCTTCGGATTTATCGGTCACGCCGACGATTGTCGCGCCCGCCCCTGGAGTCCCGCTGGGCGTTCGCTGTGAGCTTCCTGGGAACGGATGCGGTGAGATAGCCCACCGGCCTCTTGCCGCCGTCGGCCGTCGTTCCTAGCCTGGAGCGATGGTGACCGCATCTCGGTCTCCCGGACGAGCGCACCGTACCCGGCCAGCGACAAGACGGTGCAGGAGTTGTCATCATGGCATGGATCATCCTTGTGTTGTCCGGTGTCCTCGAGGCCGTGTGGGCCACCGCTCTGGGAAAGTCGGCGGGTTTCACCCGGCTGGCTCCCAGCATCGTCTTCCTCGTTGCGCTGACGCTGAGCATGGCCGGCCTGGCCTACGCCATGCGCACTCTCCCGATCGGCACGTCCTATGCGATATGGGTCGGTATCGGCGCGGCATTGACCGTGGGGTACGCGATGGTCAGCGGTACCGAGGCCGCGTCCGTCGTGAAGATTCTGTTGATCGTCGGGATCGTCGCCTGCGTCGTGGGGCTGAAAGTTCTGCACTGATCGCCGGGCCGATTTCTGTGTGTCTCCGGTTACAGTGAATTCATGAATTTGGGGTCCGTGCTCTCGGCACCGTTGCGAGTCGGCCTGGCCGCGGCAGATTCCGCTCTTCTCGTCGCCGAAACGGTCATCGGCACCATACGTGTCGCGGTGTCGCCGACGACCTATTCGGCTCTCGGCGCGGTCGGTCTGAGCGATAGTCGGGGCTCGCTCGGGTTGCTGCAGCAGGTGTCACGGTTGACCGCAGACGATCGAGGGCTCGGGCAGGCCCTGCGCCCCGGTGGGCCACTCGACCGGCTCCTCGCGACCGGCGGTCCGGTGGATCGGCTCACCGCCCCCGGCGGTCCACTCGAACGACTCCTCGAACCGGGAGGCGCACTCGACCGGATCACGGTTCCTGGTGGCCCACTCGACCGGGTTCTCGCCGACGACGGAGCCCTCGACCGGCTCCTGTCGGAGGGCGGGCTCCTCGACCGCATCACCGCGCCCGACGGCCCGCTCGAACGACTACTGGCGCAGGACGGCGCGGTCGAGCGCCTCACCGCGCCCGGCGGCCTGGTCGATACGGCGCTCCGCCCCGGCGGGGTCATGGAACGCGCACTCGCCGAAGGCGGCACGCTCGACGTACTGCTGTCCGAGCGTGGCGCCCTCGAACGCCTGCTCGCCGAAGGTGGCCCCCTCGATCAGATCGTGTCGCTGTCCGAGACCCTCGCGAGTCTCACGCCGGGCATCGTCCGGATGAACGAGAGTGTCGACACCCTGCAGGAAACTGTGGAATTGCTCCGCAGCGCGGTCGGGCCGCTCGGCGATCTTGCAGGAAAGCTCCCCGGACGGTGGCTACGCAGCAGCAAGGGCGAACTGCTGCCGCCGTAACCGCCCGTCAGCGCTCGTCAGCGCTCCTCCCGGCGCAACCCCACGAGGTGTGCCGCGGCGGTGGCCGCCCGCATCGCAGCCTCGCGCAACGGCACCCCGGTGCCGAGCAGCGCCGCGAGCGTACCCGCGAAATGGTCGCCCGCGCCCGTCGTGTCGACCACGTCGACATCCGGTACCGGAAGGTGTTCGACGCCGTCCGCCGTGCCGATCACCACGTCGTCGCCTCCTCGTGTCACCACAACGGAGGGGGCCATGCCCAGCAATCGCTCGACGATGACGTCGATGTGGGTGCCCGGGGCTTGTTGCGCGTAGTGCGCAGCCTCGTGCTCATTGACGACCAACGGGTCTGCTGCCCGAAGGATCTCCGGTTCGACCGGGGCCGTCGGGCTGGGATTGAACACGAACCTGCGCGCACGATCTTGCGCCCAGAGCGCCGCCGCGCGAGTCACCGACGGTGGCAACTCGAGCTGGGTGAGGACAACCGCCGGATCAAGGTCGTCCAGCGCCTCGGTGACATGCGCGGGGTCCAGGAGACCGTTCGCTCCTGCGATCACGATGATCCGGTTGCTCCCGTCCTCGGCGAGGACGACAATCGCGCGACCCGTCGCGGCGTCGAGTGCGGTCAGGTGCGACGTGTCGACGCCCGCGGATCGCTGTGCGGCGCGCAGGACGTCGGCGGCATCGTCGTTGCCTACTGCCCCGACGATCGCCGTCGCGGCGAGCCGTGCGGCACCGATCGCCTGGTTGGCCCCTTTCCCACCGGGATAGGTCGACAGACTCCGGCCGAGCACTGTCTCCCCATCGTCCGGGGCACGGCTCACGAGTGCCGTAAGGTCCAGATTCAGAGATCCGACGACCGCCACGACACACTGCCGTGGCGTGCCGACGTCAGTCGGCGGCATTACCGGGTTCGAGCCCCGGGCACACCATGTGCACCACGTCGTCGGCCCAGGTCTCGTCGACCCGGCCGTGCCGCAGGTATGCGCCGAGGTACGAGCCGACGAGTGTGGACACCGCGGTGTCGATGTCGAGGTCCGCGCGGAGGGCACCTGCATCGACAGCGGCACGGAGCACTTCGGCCGCGACTTGGCTGCGACTGTTGATGATGTCGCGGAACGATTCGGTCAGGTCCGGATCAGCGTCGGTGAGGACCGCGCTGACGCTACCCATACCGATGTCGCTCGAGAGCGCCACGCGAAGCAGGTCGAGGGTCCACTTCACCCGGTCGTACATGCAGAGTCCGTCGGGTATGCGCGGCGCCGCGGACTGCGAATCGAGTGCGGCATCCAATAGTTCGTCGCGGTTGGCGTACCGGCGATAGATGGTGGTCTTCGCGACACCGGACAACGCTGCGACGGACTCCACGGTGACCCGGTTCGGTCCGTGCTCGCGCAGGATCGCGAGTACCGCGCCCAGAATCCTCGCGTCCGTCCCGGCACGCGACTTGGCGGAACGTCGCGGCGATACGGACGCGGGTTCCACGTCGGCATCGACAACCATGTCCATCCCTTCTAGGGCGAGTGTTCCCCGCCAGTGCATCGAGTCTGCGGAAGATGACCCCCCGAAATCAAACACTACGAAACGATACGCTACGCTGAGCGTATCGTTTTGCCAATTTTTCAGATTTCAGGAGCTGCGCATGACAGAGATCTACGCACCCACTTCGGGATACAACTTCGATTCGGAGACGCTTCTCGAGAGCTATCGCACATACGACGCAGTGGAACGCGCGATCGACCATCTCTCCGACGAAGGCTTCGCCGTCGAGTACCTGAGGGTCGTGGGCCAGGGCGTCACCACGGTCGAACAGGTAGAAGGACGGATGACGACGGCGCGCTCGACCGCCAAAGGCGCAGGCGTTGGCGTATGGACAGGCCTGCTGTTCGGACTCCTGCTCGCCGTGTTCCTTCCGGCAAGCACCGTCGCCGGACCCATCCTCGTCGGCATTGCGTTCGGAGCTCTATGGGGCGGTGCACTCGGCTTCGTCGCCCACTACAGCACGGGCGGCAGGCGCGACTTCATCTCCCGCAAGAGCATCGAGGCGAGCCGATACGACCTGATGGTCGAAGAGGACTTCGCCGCCGAAGCTCGGGAGAAGCTCGCGCTGCGGTGAATCCATCGCCGTGCGAGTACGCGCTTTCACCCCGCCGAGCCCGCCTCGAGATGGCATGATCCGAATATGGCCGGTCCAGCGTCGAACTCCTCCCATCAGTTGTCGGTGGGTGCTGCCGTGATCGTAAGAGCCGGCGTCGCCGAGACGAGATCGACGCCCGGGAAGATCGTGGAGGATTACGGAACCTCGCAGCAGACCGTGGGCGACGACCTCGGACGCGACTGGGCCCCGATCCGACGGTGGGCGGTCGCGCTCGACAACGGGCGTCTCGTGTTCGTCGACGACGACGACCTGGAGATCGCTCCTGCCTGATCCCCGCACTCAGGCCGCGACGATCCCTGCCACCGGAATCCTGGCATCGACGGCCTGACGGAAATTGATCATCGCCCGCTCCAGGTGATCTCTGTTGGTGACGAGCACGGCTCCTGTCGCGCGACGGTCGAGCAGAAGATCATTGGTGAAGTGCGCATTCTCCACGGTGGAGGAGGATTCGGGCTCTTCGATGATCCGCTCGGCTGGAATACCGCGCGCCACCAGCCATTCCTTCATGGCGCCGGCCTCGGTGATGCCGTTGCGAGGCACTCCCCCGGTGACGACGACGGGCGACTCCGGATAGCGCTCCGCCGCGCGAAGAGCTGCTTCGAGGCGTTGCGCGAGCACAGGCCGGATCTTGCCGTCGTCCGTCAGGCCTGCCCCGAGTACCACGAGATGCGTGCCCACCGGATTCATGTCGAGCATCACCGGGAAGCGTGGAGTCAGCTTCTCCAGTTCGGTGCACGCGATGATCAGCTCGTCGATTGTGCCCTGACACATCGGCGATATCGACAGTATTCCGTTGACGATCGTGTCCGCCGACGGTGTCGCTGCTGCGGTTCCCGCCGAGACCCCGAACGTGGCCGTCGCTGCCACTGCAGCCGCAAGCCCTGCCCTCGCAAACCCGGCCCCTCGGACACCTCTCATGCACATCTCCCATCCAGGTGTGGTCGTTTCGGCTGCGCCGCACTGTGCCATATCGACCGGCCTGTTCGGGAGATGCGACTGCACCATCGGAGACGTTCACCAAAGCTGCGGAGAAACTCGAGGAAACCCGACAACGCCACGAGCTCGTCCGCGCGGCGTGGGATACGCGCCCACGTGGCGCGCCCCTGCCCGATCACGGGGCATCGTTACGCAGAAGGGGCCGCTTCCCGGAGGAAAGCGGCCCCTGACCTGCGTTTCGTGTGAGCCCCCTGTCAGGATTGAACTGACGACCGCTCGCTTACAAGGCGAGTGCTCTACCACTGAGCTAAGGAGGCATTTCAAACGCGGCCCATCATATAGTGCGTCACACTCGCCGCGCACACCCGGCCCGTTTGGCTACCGTGGGTCTCATGCGTTTCACCCCTGACTGCCACGGATTCGTAGGTGACGGTTGCCGGTGAACTTCCTCAACGACGCCGCCAATCTGATCTTCGGCAAGCGCCGCGCGACCATCGACGCGGTCACCGCCGCACCCGCGCCACTTCAACCGATCGATCTGACGGACGATGCGGTCGTTGCCGAGGCTCTGGACGTCGCTGTGCGCGTGGGTGAGGTCCTGCTCGCCGCGGGAACCGGCGCGATCGACACCTCCGAACAGGTACGGTTCGTCGCCGCCACCTACGGTCTGGCCCAGTGCGATGTCGACGTCACCTACAACTCGATCGTGCTGTCGGCCTATCGCGGGCAGACGATGCCCCCGGCCAGCACCATGCGTGTCGTGCAGTACCGATCCATGGATTTCACTCGCCTGGCGGCGGTCGATCGTCTCACCCGGAGGATCCGACGCGACGCTATCTCACCTGCGCAGGCCCATGAGGAACTCATGGCGCTCACCAGCGCGCCCCACCCCTACAACCGCTGGGTTGCAACGGTCGCGTGGTCGGGCATGGCCGCTGCGATCTCCGTGTTGCTCGGCGGTGGGTTCCTCGTTGCCTTGGTGGCCTTCGCATCGACGTTCGTGATCGACCGTGCCAACCGATTCCTCAACGGTGTAGGGCTGCCGTTCTTCTTCCAGCACGTCGTCGGCGGCATCATCGCCACTGCGCCTGCCATCACGTTGTACGGATTCCGCGAAGCACTCGGTATCGATATTTCGCCGGGGCTGATCATCGCGGCGGGCGTCACCGTGCTGCTGTCCGGACTCTCCCTGGTGGGTTCGGTGCAGGACGCCATCACGGGGGCGCCGATCACTGCGTCCGCGCGGTTCTTCGAATTGTTGATGATGACCGGCGGGATCATCGCCGGTGTGGCGACGACGCTGCGCATCGCCGAGGTGTTCGGGGCCGAGCTTCCCCTGATCACTTATGCCCCACTGCCCGATCTGACACAGCTGCCGACGAAGGTCACAGCCGGTGCGGCGGCCGCATTGTTCTACGCGCTGGCCTGTTACGCGGAGCGCCGGGCCCTCACGGTGGCCGGGCTCGCCGGCGCAGCGGGTGCTCTCGTCTACCAGTTGTCGCTGGGGCTGAGTCTCGGGCCGATCGTGTCGTCCGCGATCGCCGCGACGGTCATCGGCTTCGCCGGTGGTCTGATGGCGCGCCGCGCTCTGATCCCGCCACTCGTCGTCGCCGTTGCCGGTATCACTCCTCTTCTGCCGGGTCTGGCTCTGTACCGGGGTCTGTACGCAATGCTGCGCAACGAGGTGACTACCGGCATGACAGCGCTGTTCTCGGCGTTCGGTATCGGATGCGCTCTCGCCGCGGGCGTGACGCTCGGTGAGTGGCTCGCCCGGACGACGCGGCATCCCCGCGTTCTCCTCGGGGCCGCAGCGAGCGGGTTGCGCCGACCGCAGATGCGCCGGACCGGTTCGCGGACCGCCATGGAGGAAGCAGAAGATCGTCCCAGCGCCACCGCCACCACCGGGCCGATTCCGGTCATCGACGGCACCGGCCCCCTACCCATCATCGAAGGAACCGGGCCACTTCCGACGTCACCGATCTCCACCACCGCGCCGATACCCGCACAAAAGACGAGAGTCACGCAGCGTATTCGTCGGCTGCGTGACTCTCGTCGAATGTAGAAGAAAGTTTCTAGGCGCTACCCTCGCGGGCCTTCTCGTCGGCCTCCATCGCATCGCGCAGGCTCTTGGGACGCATGTCGGTCCAGTTCTGCTCGACGTACTCGACGCACGCGGCGCGCGACTCTTCGCCGAATACCACCCGCCACCCCTGCGGGACCTCGGCGAAGGTCGGCCACAGCGAGTACTGCTCCTCGTCGTTCACGAGAACGTAGAAGCGGCCGTCTTCGTCGTCAAATGGATTCGTGCTCATCTCGCCTCACTTGTTGCGTAGGTGTGCTGGCTCGGTATTCTATCAAGCTCGCCGATCTCCGCCCGCTCCACCGATTGCCCCCGTAGTCGGCGTTCGAGGACCGAAGAGAGAACCTCTCCTGCACGAACTGCCGCATTCGACAATAGCGACGCAGTCAAACCGTGAGTCTTCTCCGTCCCTCCCAGCAGGTACACGTCGGCCGCGACATCGGCAGGCAGTTCCAGACGATAGTCGCGTGCCACCGGCGGCACCGGGGTATTCCACGCGAGGTCTCCGAGCATCGAACCGAGCGATGCCGGCTCGAAGCCGGTCGCAAGGACAACGGCGTCGCACTCCAGTGTGTCGGACGAGCCGTCCAGGCTGTTACGAATCTGCACTTCGATGCCCGTAGAGGTCTCCGTGGTGGCGAGCACCTCGGATGCGCGGCGCATGAACAGACGGCGCGGCCCACGCACCCTCTCGCGGTATTCGGCTGCGTACAGCGCTTCGATCAGTTCGGGCGCCACGACCGCATAGTTGGTGCCCTTGTGCAGCGCGAGGAGCCGCTCGCGTTCCTCGAACGGAGCCGAGTGCAGTTCGTCGACCACCTCGGGGTCGAAGATCCGGTTGGCGTACGGGCTGTCGTCGGCGGGGCTGTAACCGAAGCGGCCGAAGACGTTGTGGACCTCGGCCTGCGGATAGTTGGCGTGGAGGTACTGCACCACCTCGGCAGCGCTCTGACCGGCACCGACCACAACGAACCGCTGGTGGACCGGAGACGGCATCTCGTCGAGGTGGAACAGGAAGTCGTGGTTGTGGAAGCAGCGTGACGACTCGGTTGCCCAGGAAGGAACGCGAGCCCGGAGGCCGACACCCATCACGACCGTCCGAGCGTGCACGACACTGCCGTCTGCAGTGCGGATCGTGAACAGGTCGGCACTTCCGCGCGCGTTGCGCAGTGGCTCGACGGCCACGATGTCGGCGTCGTAGCGAACCTCGGTCCCGACCCGTCGGGCGGCCCACTGCAGGTAGTCCTGGAATTCGAGGCGAGTGGGGAAGAACGTCTGATGGTTGACGAAGTCGACCAGCCGGCCGTGCTCGTGAAGGTAGGAGAAGAAGCTGTAGCTGCTGGTCGGATTACGGAAGGTGACCAGATCCTTGGGAAACGCGATCTGCATGGTCGAGCCCTCGAGGAGCATTCCGGGATGCCACGCGAACTCGGGACGGCGTTCGAAGAAACACGCGCGGATCTCGTTGCCGAGGGAGGTTTCGTTGTGTTCCTCGATCGCGATGGCCAACGCAAGATTCGCAGGACCGAAACCGATGCCGACGAGGTCGAAGACTTCCCCATGCGGGTCGCCCTGCACCTCCGATTGACCGGTGAATGTACTTGATCGGTCGATCATCACTCAACTTCCGTAGTCGGGGGCAATGCTGCCCGCAGCCGGCTCGCCTCAACACCCCTGAACAAAGCTCAGGCTAACCTTGGTTCGGCGAGCGTACCAAGCGAAGCGCTCCCGATGGGGACCGTCGTTTCGGACACGCCCACGGCCTGCCCGAAAAGCCGGGAAAAGCACGAGCGCGGCAGAACCCCACAGGGATTCCGCCGCGCTCGCATCACACGGTCCGGGTCGCTTGTTCCGGTCGGACCTTCTAGTCGGCCAGGAAGTCCAGCAGCAGTTTGTTCACAGCTTCGGGTCGTTCGAGGTATCCGTAGTGACCGGCGTCCGGGACCTCCTCGTACCTGGCGTTCGGGATCGCATCGGCGACCTCACGCGTCAGGTACGACGGGATCATCCGATCGTCGGCGAAGCCGACCGACAGGCACGGCACCCGCACCGACCGGTAGGCGGCACGACGGTCGAACTCACGGTCCATCCCGAGCTGAGCTCGCACGCCTGGCGAGACACGACCACCGCTGAACTCGAATACGTCGAGCCAGTCGCGGGCAGTGTTCTCGTCGGCCAGCGACGCAGGCGACAGGTTCATCACCGCGGTGAGCGCGGCCTTGTACTTCGCGGGCAATTCCACCCCGCTGTCGTACAGCTGACGCTCGCCCTCGGTCAGCGTGATCTGGAAGCGGTCCATCCGAGCATGCCCCGCGAGGAAAACGGCCTTCCGCACCAGATCCGGCCGGGCAAGCGCGAGTTCCTGCGCTACGCGCGAACCCATGGACGTTCCGACGACGTGCGCCGGGCCGCCGAGCAACTCGATCAGACCCGCGGTGTCCTTGACCATGTCCTCGATGGTGATACCACCGAGACTCTCCCCCGACGGCGCGATGCCGCGATTGTCGAACGTCGCGACGCGATATCCCTCCTTCACCAGCGCGGGAACCTGATGCAGATCCCACACGCGGCCAGGGCTACCGGTCCCCATGATCAGGACGACCAGGTCGCCGGAACCCTTGACCTGGTAATTCAGTGGGATTCCGTTGATCGTGGCGATGGGCATGAAAACCTTCCTCGGCGAATAGCGAACAGCGCCACATCTCGACACGTGGCGCAACCCCCGCTACACCGTACCGTGATGGCTCGTCGCTCCACGCCTCCACGCACCTGACTCGATCCAGCGCAAGGCGGGTGGCGTTGACGCGTCCGATTCTCATAGAGTCGGGTAGAGCGCCTGCTCACAGCAGTCACCCCGGGAGGACAATCATGGCCGCGGAACCCACAACGAAAGACATCGTCGACGAGGAGATCGAACCCCTCGCCGACGAAACCGCACGCCAGGCGCAGCGCGTCGTCGCCGCATATGCCGAGGATGCGGACGAGTGCCGCATGCTCCTGTCGATGCTCGGCATCGGCCCGCTCGACAAGAACTGAACCAACGAACCGTAGGCGGAGAGGACACGATGTGACGACCGGCGAGGCGGAACCGCGCCAAGATTCCGACACGTTCACCGAATCGGACTTCGTGGTCGTCGCGAACCGCCTCCCGGTCGACCTCGAACGGCTCCCGGACGGCTCCACCCGCTGGAAGCGCAGTCCGGGTGGTCTCGTCACCGCGCTGGAGCCGATCCTGCGCAGTAACCGCGGCGCATGGGTGGGCTGGGCAGGTGTTGCGGATGCAGACATCGACCCCATCGTCGAAGACGACATGGTCCTGCACCCCGTCCCGCTCAGCGCTGACGAGATAGCCGACTACTACGAAGGTTTCTCCAACGCCACCTTGTGGCCGCTCTACCACGATGTGATCGTGCGCCCCGAGTACCGGCGCGAGTGGTGGAACGCCTACGTCGAGGTGAATCGGCGATTCGCAGAAGCAACGGCGAAAGCCTCCGCGCACGGCGCGACGGTGTGGATCCAGGACTACCAGCTCCAGTTGGTCCCGAAGATGCTCCGAATGCTGCGGCCGGATCTCACCATCGGGTTCTTTCTTCACATCCCGTTCCCGCCGGTCGAGCTGTTCATGCAGATGCCGTGGCGCACCGAGATCGTCGAAGGCCTTCTCGGCGCCGATCTCATCGGGTTCCATCTCGCGGGCGGTGCAACGAACTTCCTGTATCTCGCCCGCCGCCTGGCCGGGCATCAGACCTCCCGTGGGACGGTCGGTGTGCGCTCCAAACTCGGTGTGGTGCAGGTCGGTTTCCGCACCGTCAGGGTGGGAGCTTTCCCTATTTCCATTGCGTCGGGAGCGCTGGACGAGCAGTCCCGAAGCAAATCGATCCGTGCCCGCGCCAAGGCAATCCGCAAGGAACTCGGAAATCCGGCCAAAGTGCTGCTCGGCGTCGACCGGCTCGATTACACCAAAGGAATCGATATTCGCCTCGATGCCCTTCGAGAACTCATCGCCGAAGGCCGCGTCGACCCCACCGAAACGGTGATGGTTCAGCTGGCGACACCGAGCCGTGAACGAGTCGAATCGTATGTGCAGATGCGCGGCGAGATCGAGATGGTTGTCAGTCGCATCAACGGCGAATACGCCGAGGTCGGTCGCCCGGTCGTGCATTACATTCACCGCCCGGTGCCCCGCGAAGACCTGATCGCATTCTTCGTCGCAGCCGACGCAATGCTCGTCACCCCACTCCGCGACGGCATGAACCTCGTCGCCAAGGAATACATCGCCTGTCGCAGCGACCTGGGCGGAGCACTCGTTCTCAGCGAATTCACCGGTGCTGCCGAGGAATTGAAGCAGGCGTACCAGTGCAACCCGCACGACCTCGAAGACGTCAAAGACAAACTCGAGGCCGCGCTGACGCAGACCCGTGAGGAGGGCCGCAAGCGGATGCGGGCTCTTCGCCGCCAGGTTCTGACCCACGACGTGGATCGGTGGGCCCGAGCGTTTCTCGACGCACTCGCCCACCAGGGGGCCGCCGGTCCCGCGCTGGTCGCCCCCGCGGAAACCGGCGAGCCGATCTGACCGCCCGTCCTAGATGGGTGTCAATCGGTTCACGAGCCAACTCCCGTCCTGGTTTTCGAGCTCCACACGTACCCGGCTCCCGCTGCTCACGGCTTCCGGGTTCTCGGAACTGGTGGTGATCTGGTTCAGGAACAGCAACGTCACTGCGTGATCGGCGTCGGCCGACACCACCGAGGAGGCCTGCACACTCACCTGCACGCTGATCGACTTCTCTTTGGCTCCGGGCGCGATGATGTTCTGCATCAGGTTCATGTACTCGTCGCGGAAGTCGCCGGTGAGTCCCTCGGCCGCGGCAGCTGCCTGCTCGTCGACGTTCTCGAAGTCGTAGGCGAGCATCGCAACCGACTGTTCCTCCGCCGCAGCCACAGCCTCGGCTCTGGCCGATTCGGCCGCGCTGTCCTGGATCTTGCCGTACCCCAGCCACCCGACGAAGACCGCGAAGACAAGAACGACCACACCGAGGGCACCTGCGATCAGCGGCAGCCGCGACGTCGACGACGTCGCATCGCTACCGGCCGACGTGTTGCCCCCGGCCTCCGCCTTGTCTTCGACATCCGTGTCGACAGCTGTCACGGGCTCTTCCTTCCGATCATCGCTCACGGCACGAACTCCACCTTCGACGCCAGCAACCGGCCGTCCTCGTCACAGACCGTGACGCGGAGGCGGAAATCGCGGGGCTCCGGTTCGGACTGCTCGGCGTTGCTCACCATTGCGCGAGACGCGACCAGCGACGCCGTGCACGCGCCGTCCTCGTTCTGGATGCCTGCTTCGAGCACCTCCCCCGTGGTGGTGACACCCGCCTGCTGCACGACCTCGACGAACGGCCCTTCACGACCTTCGAACTCTGCCTTGAAGTCGCCGGTAGCGCCCTCCATGAGCCGTTTGACATCGGCGTCGGCTGTGTCGGCCTGAATATTCGTCAGGTTGAGCACGGTCTGTCGCGCAGCCTGCAGATACTCCTCGCGACGGTCGCTGTGATCGGCTGCCGATTGTCGTTCGAACAGCAACCACGCTCCCGCCGCGACGAGCGCGACGATCAGCACCGATGCGACGATCGTGGCGGGTTTGGCCCACCGCGGAGCGGTAGCGGCATCCTCGCGTACTTCGGGTTCACCGGCCTTGCTCAGCTCGACCTTGGTCGGCTCGACCTTGCCCGCGTCGGCGGTGTCTGCTTCGGGGTTCTCGTTCTCGTCAGCCATCAGCCCTGTTGTGCCTTCATATAGGTTTCCAAACTCGTCCCATCTCCGAGGTCGGTGTGCCGGAACACAGTGCCGTCCGGTCCAATGTACGTGCCGGTTTCCGGATCGACCCGGCGCGCGGTCACGCCTGCGGGCGCCGCATCGGCGTCACCCTCGGAATACGACGCGGGAGTCGGCATGTCGTTCTCCGACTGCACCGGCGTGGGGGCACCCCGCCACGGGTTGTCCGAGTAGCCCGGCGTGTAGCCCGTACGGCACATCTCGGGGGTCGGCGCCCGCCGGCCGGGGTACTCCATGCACGGTACATTCCGCGCACCACGTACTGCATTCGGATCCGATTGCGGCAGTTGACAGAAGATGTTGTCTGGAGTGTCCACCACCGAGGTGTCCGCTGGGCTGCGCCACTGGTCGGGTGGAACGAAACCGGACAGGCACGGCGGCGGGTCGTGCAATTGCAGATGGAAGTCGACAACCGCACCGTCCTCCGCGGGGCCGCCGCCTGCAGCGGTGATCAGAGCGGTCGTCATCGGCGGGTACAGCACCAGAATCTGCTCGATCCCCGCGTTGTAGATCACCCCGACCTCACCGACGCTCACCAGATTGGCGAGCAGCAGCGGCAATGTCGGACGCAGCTCCTGCAGAAGAGTTTCCGCCTCCGCGGCAGCCGCGGGCCCCTTCTCCATGAGTGCGCGCAGATCCGGATCGCTCTCGCGGAGCCGATCGGTGAAGGTCACCATATCGCGGGTCCACGAGCGGATCGAATCACTCGTGACCACCTGGGTGTCCAGCAGGGGCCCGATTTCGTCCAGGAGGCGGCGTGTTTCGACGGAATTCGCCGACGCCTCCTGCACGAACAAACGCGTCGAGTCGATCAGCTGCTGCAGTTCCGGCCCGGTCCCGTTGAACGCGTCGAATGCCTCGTCGACGACGGTCTGCAATCGCGTGTCGGAGATGCTGGCGAGCAGGACATCCGCCTGATCGAGCAGTGCCCCGACCTCCTGGGGCACCGTCGTGCGATCGAGGGGAATCACATCGCCGTCGCCGAGGTGTTGGTCCGACGACGAATTCTCATGCGGCACAAGATCGACGTACTGTTCACCGACCGCGGAAACACTGCGTACCGCTGCGTCGACATCGGCCGGAATCTTCTGTCCTGAATCAATGGACAACATCGCGTCGACACCCACCGGCGACAAGGTCACGCTCGTGACCGTGCCGACGGTGTTCCCTCGATACGTCACGTTCGAATGCGGATAGAGGCCACCGGTCGATGCCAATTCGACGGTGACGTTGTACTGACCGATGCCCACCAGTTGTGGAAGGCGCACGTACACCAGCGACATGACCACCAGCCCGATCACGGTGAGCACCGCGAAAATCGAGAGCTGGATACGGACGAACCTGGTGAGCATCATGGCGCAGGCACCTCCCATGGCAGCCCTGGAATCTTGATCTCGCCGATTCCCGGGATCGTCACTGTTCCTTCCGGGACAGGCGGCGCAGCCGGAGGCGGTGCCAACGGCGCTTGGAAGGGGTCGACCGCCTGCGCCGCAAGACCGGCATCCGTACCGAGGATGCCTTCGGGGCCTGCCAGTCGTCCGGCCAGTGGAGTTCCGGTCAGGAAGTTCAGGTCGAGCCGGTCGAGAGTCAGATCGATCGTCATTGCAAGATTCGCGTAGTCGCCGCGGATGATCTGGTCGATGCCCGCCTGCGGGAACGGATAGGTCAACAGCACACCGAGCACCTCGGTCAATGCACTGCCTGAATCTGCGAGTGCACGCAGCGTCGGAGACAGCGCCTGCAGGTTGGTCTTCAGATCGTCACCGCTGTTCTCGACGAGCCGGCTCGCGGTTGTGCTCAGCTCGCCGAGCGAGGTGATGGCCGATGTGAGGTTCTGCCGTTGGTCGGTGAGCACACCGAGAGCCGGGGGAAGCTCCTCCAACGCTCGAACGAGCGTTTCGTTCTGATTGTTCACCGTGGACGCGAGACGATCCATCCCCTCTAGCGCCGACACGATGTCCTCGCGTTGCGTGTCGAGTGTGGAGACGAGCTCGTCGAGGCGCGGTAGCAGATCTCGAATCGAATCCTCACGACCGACGAGAGCCGCATTGAGCTCGGTGGTGATGTCGTTGATCTGTGCGAGGCCACCACCATTGAGCACGACGGACAGTGAGGACAGGGTCTGCTCCGTCGTGGGATACGCACCCGCGCGCTCGATCGGGATGATGTCGCCCGGTTCCAGCCTCCCCTCGGGCGGTTCTGTGGTCGGTGCCGCGAGTTCGAGATGTTGCGACCCGAGAAGCGACGTCTGACCGATGCGCGCCGTCGCATTGGCGGGCAATTCGACGTCGCCCTCGAGCGACACCGTCACGAGTGCGTGCCAGTTCTCGACCTCGATGTTCTCGATGGAACCGACGGTGACGTCGTCGATCCGAACCGGCGAATTCTGCGTCAGTGTCGTGACGTTCGGCATTCGTATCTGGACCTGGTACGCGTCGTCGCCACGTCCCGCAGCCCCGGGCATCGGGACGGAATTGAGCCCGTTCCACTCGCACCCGGACAGCGTGACAGCCGCGACCACCGTCGTTGCCGCCGCGACGAACCGCGCGGCTCTGCTCCGCATTCTCACCGTCCGCCTCCCGGCTGTAGCAGCGACCCCAGGTCGCCCGGAACGCTGACGCCGGGCATCCCCTGAATCAGCCCGTCGAGCGGCGACGCCGGCATCGCGGGCTGCTCCGGAGCGGTTCCTCGCCCGGCAGACGCCTCTTCGAGCCCCGGTTCGGAGTACTCGATCTGGTCGGGGAACGCTTGGACACCGGCCAGTGGATTGGCCAGCACCGGGAGGTAATTGGCCTGGATCGACGACAGGACAGGACCGAGTTGCTGTCGGCACAGTTCCTCACTGCGCTCGGACGTCGCATTCGCAGCGGCACCAACGGATCCACACATCCACTCGATCGGGTTGGCAGCGTTGTTGATCGCGAGAGCACCGGTGAGCGAACCCTGCGCCGGCTTGTAGATGTTGTAGAAGTTCGACAGGGCGGTCGGGCCGGAATGCAGCACACGTTCGATTTCGGGACGCTTGCGGGCGAGCACTTCTGTGGCGTCAGCAAGTCGCTGCACCGATTCGGTCAGGCCCGCGCGGTTGTCCTGCACGAATCGCTGCACATCTCCGACCGCCACATTCAGATCGGTGAGCGAGACGCCCAGCTGGTCGGAGCTTTCGGCCAGCACATTCGACACGGATGCCAATCGACCGCCGAACTGCACGATCTGCTCGTTGCTCTGAGAGAGCACCGACACGAAGGTCTGCAGGTTGCGGACGGTGCCGAACAGATCTGTTCGGCCTTCCGACAGGGTGTGCATGGTATCGGACAGTTCCCGAAGTGTGCTGTTGATGGTCGCGCCGTTTCCGTCGAGATTCTCCGCGGCGGTGTCGATGAATCGGCCGAGAGAGCCCTGCGGATCGAGTTCTTCCGGGCCGAGCGCTTCCGACAGTCGCATCAACTCTGCTTTGATCTCGTCCCATTCCACGGGAGATGCGGTGCGCTCCACCGGAATGGTTGCATCGTCGGCGATCTCGTCTCCACCGGTGTAGACCGGTGTGAGCTGGACGAAGCGCGCCGACACGAGACTCTGGGCGATGATCACGGCCTTGGCGTCGGCGGGAACATCGACCGAGTCGTCGACCTGCATACTCACGCGCACCACCTCGTCGCCGGGTTCGATGTCGGTGATCTTCCCGACCGACACACCCAGCACCCTCACGTCGTCGCCCTCGTACAGCCCACTTGTGGAAAGGAATTCGGCATGGATCGTACGTTTACCCAGACCGAGGAACACTGTGAGACCAACCGCCACGAGCGCGACGATCACGATGCCTGCAATCGCAGGCAGCAGCCATGCCGGGCGGCTTCGGCCCGCGTTCTCGGTGGGTGTGGTGTGCGCGTTCATTCGCCATCCCTCTTGATCGACGGCGGTTCCTTGGGGATCACGTCCTGCAGATCCTGCGGCAGCAGGTCGGGTGCCAGTTGACTGTCCACGATGGCCTTCCACCACGGCGCCGGGAGAATGTTCGACACATAGGCATTGAAGAACGGCCCGCTCGCGACGGATTCGCCGAGAGCACTGATGTAAGGGCCGAGCCCGTCGAGCGCACCGGCGATGTTGTCCTTGTTGGCCTGCAAATTCTCGGTGACCCTGTTGAGCACCTCTAGCGTCGGGCCCATCTGCGCCTGGTTGTCCTGGACGAGACCGGTCAATTCCCGCGACACTGCCGAGATATTCGCGATGAGTTCGGTGATGGCATCGCGTCGCAGGCTCAGTTCGCCGAACAGTGAGTTGGCGTCGACGATCAGTTCGTTGACCTGATCGCTGCGCTCGGCCAGGATGCCGGTGACGTCCTCGGCACGTTCGAGCAGTTGCGACAGGGATTCGTCGCGCGCGTTGATCGACTGCGACAGCCGGGTCATTCCTTCGAGGGCACCGCGGATCTCGGGTGGTGTGTCCTGCAACGTATCCGACAACGCTTCGAGCGATTCGTTGATCTGTTCGGTGTCGAGCTCCGACGTGGTCGTCGTGAGGTCACCGAGTGCGTCGGTCAGCGAGTACGGCGAGTTGGTGCGGTCGAGGGCGATCACCGTCCCCGGACGCATCACGCCTTGCCCACCCCGGCGGACGGCGAGGGATTTGGCGCCCAGCACCGTGTTGGTCTTGATATCGGCCCCGGTACCGTCGCCGAGAGCGATGCCGTCGCGGACGGAGAAAGTCACGAGCACGGCATCCCCGTCGAGGGCGACGTCGGTCACGGACCCGACGTCTACTCCGGAAAGGGTGACGTCGTCACCGGGAATGAGGCCACCTGCATCTGCGAACCGCGCCGAGTAGGTCAGTCCACCGGAAAGAAACTGCAGTTGGTCGTACTGCAGTCCCGCAACCACGATCGCGACGGACACTGCAAGACCGACAGCGCCGATCCGGAGTGTGTCGGGTTCTCGGATTCCACTCATTCGAGTTTTGCACACCTTCCGGTCGTCTGTGCAGCGGTCGTGTATCGGATGGTCGTTCCGTCCGGCCCCGACAGCTTGAAGGTGTTGGCACACAGGAAGAATTGGAAGAAGTTTCCGTACGCACCGACGCGGATGAGCTTCTTGTAGTCCGACGGCAGCCGTTCGAGGGTGGCGTTGATGTCGTCCTCTCCGAGGTCCAGTTGCGTCATGGTGCGGTTCGTTTGCGCGATCACCGACTGCAGGTCGGGACGCGTGTTCTGCAGCAGCGATGCGAGATCTGCGGTGCCTGCGGCGATCTGCGGGATGGCGGCGCCGATCGGATCCTTGTCTTCTGCGAGTCCACCGACCAAGGCATGCAACTGATCGATCGTCTCGGTGAACTCACGATCGTGGTCGTCGATCGTCCCGAGGACGCCATTGAGATTGTCGATCACGTCCCCTATCAATTGATCGCGGTCCGCAATCGAATTGGTGAACGAATTCGTGGAGCCGAGCAACGAGACCAATGCGTCGCCCTGCCCCTGGAAGACCTGCAGCAACGCACCCGACAGATCGTTCACCTGTTTCGAGTCGAGCCCTTTGAGCAGGGGTTTGAATCCCCCGAGCAGAAGGTCGAGATCGAGGGCAGGCTCGGTCTGCTCGACAGGAATACTGCCGCCTGCCCCGAGAATGTCGATGCTGCCCGGCCCCTCGAGAAGTTCGAGGTAGCGGTCGCCGACCAGATTCTCGTAGCGCACGGTCGCACGGGTACTGGCGAAAAGTGTCTGGTGGGAATCGACATCGAAGTCCACTTCGGCGTGGTTGCCGTCTCCGATGTCGACTCCCGTGACCGACCCGACCTGGACCCCCGCGATTCGCACCTTGTCGCCGGTTTCGAGTCCCGATACGTCGGTGAACGTGGCGTGGTAGTCCTCCGTTCCGGTGAAACGCGCCTGACTGAACACCACCGCGAGCCCCGCGAACACGAGCACCATGACCAGCGCGAAAATCGAGAACTTGACCGTGGATTCCCTCATGGTCACTGCCCTGCCGGAAGGTAGTCGCCGAACAGGAACCCGAAGATCGTCGGGTACCGGATCCACGCTTCGGTGGCAGGCTTGTACGGGACGGTCCCTGTATCGGTCACCAGGAACGATGCATTGCCGTCGCGGACCGGATCGAAATTCGGCAGACCGTGGCAGTTGGGACCGCCCGACGCACCGACCACAGGCAGATCCTCCTCCTGGTTGTAAGGGGTGGCACCACCCATGAAGCTGGTGCTGAGCATCAGGGCCGGGTACTTCCCGGTGCCCGCCATCGGCTCGAATGCGACACGGGCGTCGTTGAGTCCGACGATGAAACAGGTGAGTTCGGGCGAGTACTCACCGAGCAGTGTGGTCGTATCCGTCAGGACATCGAGCGCGGTGGTGAGCTGGGACTCGTTCTCCCCCAGAACGTCCCGCCCGGTATTTGCGAGCCCGGTGAGATTCATCAGCAGCAGATCGAGCTGCTCCTGCTCGTCGACGACGGTGTTGCCCACATCGGTCGCATTGCCGATGGTGGTCATCAGATCCGGAGCCACATCAGCATACAGTTGTGCGACATCCGCGCCGACCTCGAGATCGTATTCCAATTGCGGCAAAGAAGGATTCATCTCGACGAGGTATTCGTCTGCGGCGACGAGGGTCGCGCCGAGGTCGTCGCCGCGCCCGGACAGCGCTTCGGACAATGCGCCGAGGGTCGCGTTGAGCTTCTCGGGCTGGATCTGCGCCAGGACATCGGACAGGTGCTCGAAAACGGTGTTGAACTCGACGGTCACGCTGTCGGCCGCGATCACCGCGCCCTCCTCCAACGGAGTGGACGACGGATCGTCCGGCACGATGATGTTGACGAACTTGGCACCGAACACAGTGGTCGATTCGATCGCGACCTTTGCGTTCGACGGAATGAGATCCATCTGGCCCGGCTGCATCGCGAGTTCGAGGACGGCCCCGTTCGGGCTGTGCTCGATCGAGGCGACCCTGCCCACCTCGACGCCGCGCAGTTTCACCTTGGCATCGGTTTCCATCACCAGACCGGAGCGCGCCGAGGTGACGGTGATGGGTGTGGTGGAGGTGAATCCACCGACGAACAATGTCAATGCCACGACGATGACCACTGCCAGTCCGCCGACCATTCCGGCGGCGGCAAGTTTCTTCTTCCACGAAGCGGTTTCCATGCGCGCCCTATCCCGACAGATTGAAGTTGCCGGAGGTGCCGTACACCGCAAGGGAGATCAGGAGGGTCACCGTCACGACCGCGATCAACGAGGCCCGCACCGCGTTTCCGACGGCCACGCCGACACCGACCGGCCCTCCACTCGCGTTGAAACCGTAGTAGGTGTGGATGAGCATCACCGCGACCGCCATCACTATGGCCTGCACGAACGACCACAGGATGTCGGTCGGGATGAGAAAGGTCGAGAAATAGTGGTCGTACACGCCCGCCGACTGCCCGTAGAGCACGACGGTTGCAAACCGGCTGGCGATGAACGACGCGATGACCGCGAGCGAGTACAGCGGGATGATCGAGATCATCCCCGCCATCACGCGGGTCGAGACGAGGTAGGGGATCGACGGGATCGCCATGGTCTCCAGCGCGTCGATCTCTTCGGAGACACGCATCGCGCCGAGCTGCGCCGTGGAGCCGGCTCCGATCGTCGCCGCGAGACCGATGCCGGCAATTGTCGGGGCAGCGATTCGCACGTTGATGAACGCTGCGAAGAAGCCCGTGAGCGCCTCGACGCCGATATTGCCGAGCGAGCTGAATCCCTGCACGGCGATGATGCCGCCGGTGAACAAGGTCAGGAAGCCGACGATCACCACGGTTCCGCCGATCACCGCGAGGGCGCCTGTGCCCATGCTGATCTCCGCGATCAACCGCACGGTCTCCTTCGGATAGTGCATCACCGCGCGCGGCATGGTGCCGAGAGCGCGAGCGAAGAAGAGCGCTTGTTCGCCGACCTTGTCGATCGACTTCGACGTGTTACCGAGTCGTCGCGCAGCTCTGGGGAACCGACCTGTCATCAATGCCATCGTGTATCCCCCTCATCCGCCCGTGAGCTTGATGCCGACCGCGGTGACGAGGAGGTTGACGACGAAGAGCGCCATGAAGGCGAATACGACCGTCTGGTTGACAGCGTCGCCGACGCTCTTGGCGCCGCCTCGCACATTCAGACCGAGGTATGAGGCGACGAGTCCGGCGATCATGCCGAACAGCCCGGCCTTGACCTGGGAGATCATGAGTTCCCCGAATCCGGTGAGCAGTGTGATGCCGTTGACGAAGGCGCCCGGGTTCACGCCTTGGAAGAAGACCGAGAATCCGAAACCACCGAGGATGCCGATGGTGCAGACAAGCCCGTTGAGCAGTAGCGCGACCACCGTGGACGCGAGAACGCGCGGTACGACGAGACGCTGGATCGGATTGATACCGAGCACCTTCATCGCGTCGATCTCCTCGCGAATGGTGCGCGCGGCCAGATCGGCGCAGATCGCGGTGGCTCCTGCGCCGGCGACGATGAGCACGGTGACCATGGGGCCGACCTGGGTGACGGCACCCAGTGCGGCTCCCGCACCGCTGAGGTCGGCCGCACCGATCTCCCTCAGCAGGATGTTCAGCGTGAAGCTGACGAGCACGGTGAACGGAACCGCGACGAGGATGGTCGGCATCAGGGAGACCCTGGCGACAAACCATGCCTGGTCGATGAATTCGCGTCGCTGAAACGGACGGACGAACGCGGCACGCGCGGTCTCGCCCGTCATGGCGAACAGACCACCGACGGCGCGAAGAGGAACTTCGAAGAGGTCTACCACCGCACTCCCCCTTCGTTCGCTGATTCGCTCGCACCACACCACAGCAGCAGTACTGCTGTGACCCGCGTCATATTAACTAGAACGTGTTCACGTGTCAAAGATGCATCGCTTCCGCGGCTCGGAGGGGCTGTGTCACAGTCGGAAAATACGGTCGAGCCGAGAGGATTCGGCCGACATAACGCGGTTTACGCTGGGATTTCATCGGGTATTCGAGCGCGAGAGGAACCTCTTTTATTTGCAGATCCGTTCGGTCACGACAGCGAATTCGTCGGCGTCCGCCAGCAAAAATTAGAACAGATTCTCATTCTGTTTTCGGCATCCGCAAGGACACGCTTTCGGACGCCGGTATCCAGACGTCGCCACGCAACAACATCCGGATCGCACAGTAACCGACACCGCCAGTTGCAGGAAACCCGATCCGGACGAACGTCCGAGTCGGTCCTCCTCCAAAGCTTAGAGGTGAATCACAGATCGAGAGCCGCAGACGCGGAGAACGTTCTGGCCGGATCACGGTCGGAGAAGTACCCACCGAGTTCGGACGCGAGCGCAGCGGGAGTCCACTGCCCGACCGCGTCGAAGCGTTGCTCGACGGTCGGCGGCGCCATCAGCGCAACCATCGGGCCGTAGACGATGAAAACCTGGCCGTTGATCTCCTCCGCCGCGGGCGAGGCGAGATAAGACACGAGAGATGCGACATGGTCGGGAGAAAGAGGATCGATCTCCCCGTCGGGTGCGCCGCCGAATACCGCTTCGGTCATCGCGGTGCGAGCGCGGGGGCAGATCGCGTTGGCGCGGACACCGTACCGCGACAGCCCCCGTGCCGCCGACACGGTGAGCGAAGTGATCCCCGCCTTCGCCGCACCGTAGTTGGCCTGACCTTCGGGGCCGAGAAGCCCAGCTTCGGACGAGGTGTTCACGATCCGTGCGTACACCGGGCCGCCGACCTCTTTCGACTTGCCGCGCCAGTAGGCGGCGGCATTGCGGCACAAGAGGAAATGACCGCGCAGGTGCACCGAGACGACCGTGTCCCATTCCTCGTCCGACATGTTCGGAAGCATCCGGTCTCGGACGACACCGGCATTGTTGACGACGATGTCGAGGCCGCCGAATCGATCCACAGCGGTGGCGACCATCGCATCGGCAGTCTCCCGTTCGGCGACGCTGCCGGGCACGAACTCCGCGTCGACTCCCAGCGCCCGGATCTGCGCGAGCGTGTCGTCCACCGCGTCACCGGGAGCAAGATCGTTGATGACCACCCTCGCGCCGGCGCGGGCGAGACCGAGCGCCTCTGCGCGTCCGAGCCCTGCGCCGGCTCCGGTGACGACCGCAACTTTGCCCTCGAGCGACACATTCTCGTCGCGACCGTTGCCGACAGCACTCATTCACGTACTCCCTTGCGAAATCGGGCCGACATGCGAAATGCCCTCGCCCGTGGTCCACCCCGGTGATCCGAAGCCGCCCCGAAATCTAGAACTTGTTCCTGTCTGTGGCAAGACCCGGTGAGGTGTTCCAGCGCTACCGGACCTCGGACAGCGCCGCGCGCGGGCACTGCGCGATTGCGTCACGAACGAGATCCTCACTCCCCGCGGGAGTGGGGTGCACAACGATCAGTTCGTCGTCGTCGTTCAGATCGAAGACCTCGGGTGCGATACCCACGCACACTCCATTGGCCTCACAGCGGTCGAAGTCGACCTCGACATCCATTTTCCGGACCTCATTTCCTCGCCGTACGAGTCATTCGAACTCACACTAGAACGCGTTACAATTCTGTGCAATGATTCGTCGGATCCGATGACGACGAAGGAGCGTTCGTGGACATCAACTACACCCCCGAGCAGCAACGGCTGCGCGCGGAACTGCGCGGATACTTCGCCGACCTGATGACGGAGGAACGACGCGAGGCGCTTGCCGCCACCACCGGCGAGTACGGCTCGGGCAACGTATACCGCGAGGTCGTCCAGCAGATGGGAAAGGACGGATGGCTCACGCTCGGCTGGCCGGAGGAATTCGGTGGCCAGAACCGTCCCGCGATGGATCAGCTGATCTTCAGCGACGAAGCTGCCATCGCAGGAGCGCCCGTTCCATTCCTGACCATCGACTCGGTCGCGCCGACGATCATGCACTACGGCACCGACGAACAGAAGGCGTACTTCCTCCCGCGTATCTCCGCCGGTGAACTCCACTTCTCCATCGGATACTCCGAGCCGGAAGCGGGCACCGATCTTGCGTCGCTGCGCACCAGTGCCGTGCGCGACGGCGACGAGTGGGTGATCAACGGCCAGAAGATGTGGACGAGTCTGATCGCCTACGCCGACTACGTCTGGCTCGCGGTCCGCACCGATCCTGATGCAAAGAAGCACAAGGGAATAAGCATCCTCATCGTCCCCACCGACGCCGAGGGATTCTCGTACACACCGGTGCACACCATGGCGGGGCCCGACACGAGCGCCACCTACTATCAGGATGTCCGGGTCCCGGCCTCCGCACTCGTCGGAGAGGAGAACGGTGGCTGGGCACTGATCACCAACCAGCTCAATCACGAGCGGGTCGCCCTGACCTCCGCCGGGCCCATCCTCAGTGCGCTGCGCGAAGTCCGGGCCTGGGCCCAGCAGACGCAGCTTCCGGACGGACGGCGGGTGATCGACCAGGAATGGGTTCAGGTCAACCTGGCACGGGTGCACGCCAAGGCCGAGTACCTCCAGCTCATGAACTGGGACATCGCTTCCGGCACCGGTCCGCTCGGACCCGCGCCTGCCTCGGCCAACAAGGTCTTCGGAACGGAGTTCGCCACCGAGGCGTATCGCCTGCTCATGGAGATTCTCGGCCCCGCGGCGACAGTGCGGCAGAACTCTCCCGGCGCACTGCTGCGCGGACGTATCGAGCGGATGCATCGCAGTTCGCTGATCCTCACCTTCGGCGGCGGCACCAACGAAGTGCAGCGCGACATCATCGCGATGACCGCACTCGGCATGCCGCCTTCCAAGCGCTAGAAAGGACGTCCACCGTGGATTTCACTCTCACCGAAGCGCAGCAGGACCTCTCGGAACTCACGCGCACCATCGTCACCGGCATCGTCACAGACGAACACCAGCGCAACCTCGATGCCGCAGACGACCGCACCGATCACGTCCTGTGGGATGCACTTGCGTCGTCGGGCGTGCTCGGCGCCGCACTGCCGAATTCGGTCGGCGGCGACGGATTCGGCCCTCTCGAACAGGCCGCTGTTCTCATCGAACTCGGACGCGGCGCTGCGGCGGTCCCCTATCTCACGTCGGTCGTCGTCTCCGCCTCCGCGATAGCGGAATTCGGGTCGGAGTCACAGCGACAGGAGTGGGGTGAGCCCGCGGGGACCGGCGAGAAAGTTCTGACGGCCGCACTGGTCGAAGAGGTCAACGACGATCCGCTCCACCCCACTACCTCGGCCACCGCATCAGGTTCCGGTCACATACTGAACGGCACCAAGATCGTGGTCGACACCGCACCTGTCGCCGACGGCTTCCTCGTGCCCGCCACCACGGACGACGGGGTCGCGGTGTTCCTGGTGCGCGCCGACGATCCCGGCGTGAGCGTCACTCCACAGCAGACCACGAGTTTCGGATCCACGGGCATCGTGACGCTGGACGGGGTCGCACTCGGACCGGATCGCATTCTCGGCTCGGACGGTGCCACCGTCGCGGCCCGGTTGCGCGACCGGTTCCTCCTCGGGTCGGCTGCCTACCAGTGTGGAGCGTTGGACCGGGCGCTCGAACTCACCGCCGACTACGCCCGCGAGCGTGTCCAGTTCGACCGTCCCATCGGAAGTTTCCAGGCCGTCGCTCAACGCCTGGCCGACGCGTACATCGACGTCAGAGGCGTTCGGCTGACGTTGTGGCAGGCCGCCTACCGGATTGCTCAGAGCGACCTCCATGACGCCGAGCAGCACGCGCCCTACACCACCGCCCTACGCACCGCGGCATTCTGGGCCGCCGACGCGGGGCACCGGGTCGCACACACCGTCGTACACGTCCACGGTGGGGTCGGGCTCGACGAGGATCATCCCGTTCACCGGTACTTCCTCGTTGCGAAACAGCACGAATTCCTGCTGGGATCCGCCACGACACAGTTGCGTGCACTCGGCCGGGAACTCGCCGACGCGCCTGCCTGACGCCCGGAGGTAAGCACCATGCCCGACACCGTTACCGCCCTCCTCGGCCGACTGGCCGAGGTCGACGACCGCGGAATGTGGTTCGAGGATGCCTTCGTCTCGTGGAGGGCGCACGTCGCACTTTCCCACGATCGAGCAGCGATGCTGCGCGAGACGCTCGATCCGTCGCGTCCGCGCCATTTCGGCGTGCTGCTCGACAACGTGCCGGAGTTCTCGCTGCTGCTCGGGGCAGCGGCGTTCTCGGGGTCCGTGGTTGCCGGCCTGAACACCACTCGGCGGGGTGAGGCGCTCGCCCGCGACATCCTGCTTGCGGATTGTCAGGTGGTGTTCACCGAGACCGCACACATCGGACTTCTCACCGGACTCGATCTTCCCGGTGTGCGGGTGATCGACATCGATTCCGACGAGTGGCACGCCGCGATCGCCCCGTACGAGGGCTCCGATCAGGTCGTCGACGACATCGCGCCCGACGATCTCTTCATGTTGATCTTCACTTCCGGCACCAGCGGAGACCCGAAGGCCGTGCGATGCACGCACGCGAAGATCACCGATCCCGGGACGATGCTGGCCGGGAGGTTCGGCCTGGGGCCGGCCGACACGGTCTATCTCTCGATGCCGATGTTCCATTCGAACGCCATGATGGCAGGCTGGGGCGTGGCGTTGGGCGCTCGGAGCGGAATCGCGTTGCGTCGACGGTTCTCCGCGTCCGGGTTCCTGCCCGACCTGCGGAAATTCGGAGTCACATACGCGAACTACGTGGGAAAGCCGCTGTCCTACGTCGTCGCCACACCCGAACGACCCGATGACGCCGACAATCCACTACGCATCATGTACGGCAACGAGGGCAGTGCGCCCGCGGTCGCGGAATTCGGCCGTCGATTCGACGCGACCGTCGTGGACGGATTCGGTTCCACCGAGGGCGGAATCGCGATCCGCGCAACCGTCGGCAGGCCCGCCGGGTCGCTGGGACTGCTTCCCGATGGCATCGAGATCCTCGATACCGAAACCGGGCTGCCGTGTCCGCCGGCAGTGTTCGACGACGACGGGCGGATCGTCAATGCCGACGAGGCTACCGGGGAGCTGGTCAACTCGGATGGCGCAGGTGCGTTCGCGGGGTACTACAAGAACCCCGAGGCCGATGCCGAGCGGCTGAGGAACGGCCGCTACCACAGTGGCGATCTCGCATACCGTGACGCCGAGGGGTTCGTGTACTTTGCGGGTCGCAGTTCGGGATGGCTACGCGTGGACGGCGAGAACCTCGGTGCTGCACCCATCGAACGGGTACTGTCACGGTACCCAGGGTTCGCGCAGGTGTCGGTGTACGCCGTGCCCGACCGCTTCGTGGGCGACCGGGTGATGATCGCGGTGGTCCCCGCTGTCGATGACGAGTTCGATCCGGCTGCCTTTGCCGAATTCCTCGATACTCGAGCGGATCTCGGGCCGAAACAGCTCCCGACGTTCGTCAGGGTCGCCCGCAGCCTTCCCCACACGGCAACGTTCAAGATTCTCACGCGCACACTCTCCGCCGAACGATGGCACTGCACGGACCCCGTCTGGGTGCGGGAGAAGGCCGAAAGTGAATTCCGCCTGTTGACAGCAGAACTCGCACAGCTCCTCGACCAGGATCCCTCCGTGTCCGCATAGGTTTCCTTATGGGCAGCGGCATCGCCGCTGACGCTTGTCGCCTCACATACCCTGAGGTATGGTTTCTCGGAACCCTGGTTCGAGAGCCTGATCCGTGGGGGGAGGCGAAAACACCGATGGTTTCGATTACCCGAAACACGGTGCCGCGAAATATTGCGCGCGCACTCGGCGGCTTCTACGCGCTGTCGCTCGATGCGTTCACCGGCCTGTTCCGTGCTACAGGGCCAGGGCGGATCTGTGGAATCGATTCTCGTACACGCGGCGTCGGTCACTTCGAGCATCGCCGACCGCGATGCTCTCGTCGGCCAGGTGATCGCGAACCTCGACTCGGTGCTGGCAAACCTTGCCGCCCACCGCGACACGTTCGACACCGCCCTCGAGCGCGCACACCAAATCGCGTCCGGTCTCGCTCGGGACAGCACACTGCTCGCCGACTCCGTCGTCCATATCGACGCCGCCGGCGCTGAGGTGGCCGCGCTCCTCGCCGAGGCTCGTGCCCCACTGGCGGGGACGATCAGCGAAACAGGAAACTTGGCAACACTACTCGACTCGCGTAGCGATACCATCGAGCAGTTGACCACCGAACTTCCCGAGGCGTATGCCTCACTCACCCGCCTCGGCGCGTACGGCGGATTCTTCAACTACTACCTGTGCGGCATGCTCATCAAGGTCAGCGATCCCTCCGGGAACACCATCAGCTCTCCCCTGTTCGGGCAGACCACGGGCAGGTGTGCTCCGCAATGACTCAATTCCGTGAGATGAATCAGGTTCGCGTCGGCGTCGTCGGCTCCGTTGCAGTCATCGCTCTGATGTTGTGCGCCTTGAGTATCCAGTCGCTTCCGTTCCTCGACCACGGCACCACCTACCGTGCCAGGTTCGTCGACGCCGGCGGACTGAACACCGGCGACGCTGTGCAGGTGTCCGGCAAGGACGCCGGGCGGGTCACCGACATCGAGATCGACCACGACGCCGTCGCCGTCACCTTCACTGTCACCGACGACGTCGTCCTCGGCACCGACACCACCGTCGAGATCGCAACGGCCACTGCACTCGGCGCGCGGCACCTGCGTGTGCGTCCCGCCGGACCCGGAACCCTCGACCCCGACACCACCCTCGACGTCGACCACACCACTGCTCCGTATCAGCTCACCGATGCCCTCGGCGATCTCACCGAGACCGCAGCAGAACTCGACGCCGAACAACTGCGCGCCTCCATGGACGTCCTGTCGGACACCCTGCGCGACACCCCCGACGACGTCGCCGCCGCCCTCGACGGAGTCATGCGGCTCTCCGACACGGTGGCCTCCCGCGACGAATCCCTGCGCGAATTACTCCGGCACGCCGAAGAAGTCACCACCGTGCTCGCCGAGCGCAGTACCGCAATCGATTCGCTGATAGTCGACGCGGATCGCATTCTCGCCGAACTCGACCGCCGTCGCAGTTCTCTCGACACCCTGTTCGCCAACGTGCAGGCGTTGTCGGTCGAGATCGGAAACCTCATCGTCGACAACGAAGCCCAACTGGCTCCGACACTGCAGAAGGTCAACTCGGTGCTCGACATCCTCACGCGCAACCGCGACGACATCGCCCTGGCGATCCAACGGCTCGGCCCGTACGCAACCGAACTCGGTGAAGCGGTGGCATCGGGCCCGTTCTTCAACTCGTACATCCAGAATCTACTGCCCGCGCAGATCATCGAACCCGCGCTCACCGCCGCACTCGAGGGTGCGGGTATCGCCCCGGTCGGAGGTGGACGATGACCCGTCTACGTCCCCTTCTCACCTGGCTCGTTCCCCTGGTTGTGCTGGCAATCGTCGCGGTGCTGTCGTTCACGGTGGCGCCGTGGCGTTCGTCGGTCGAATACGCCGCCGAATTCGATACGAGTCGCGGCCTGTACGTCGGCGACGACGTGCGGGTGATGGGCGTCGAGGTCGGGCGGGTCACCGATATCGAACCGCGCGGCAACCACGTTCTCGTCACCTTCACCTCCGATCGGCCCATACCCTCAGACGCGCAGGCCGCGTTCATCGCCCCGACGCTGGTCTCGGCGCGCTTCGTGCAGCTCACACCCGCGTACACGGGCGGGCCAGAACTCACCCCCGGAGCCGTAGTCCCGCTCGAGCGCACGGCTGTGCCCGTCGAATGGGATGAGATCACCGAACAACTGACCCGGTTGACCACCGAACTCGGGCCGACCGTCGACGACCCGCAGGGCCCTCTCGGAGAGGTCCTCGACACCGCTGCCGCCAACGTCGAGGGGCAGGGTCCGGCGATGCGCGCGTCCCTCGAGCAGTTGTCCGCTGCGCTGCGCACCATCTCGGACGGACGTGAAGACATGTTCGGCACCATCGGGAATCTCCAGGTGTTCGTGGAGGCACTGTCGCTCAGCAGCGACCAGATCGTCTCTCTTCACACCCATCTCGCATCCGTGACGCAGACTCTCGACGACAACCGCGACGACATGGGTGCCGCGCTCGCCACCCTCGACACGGTGCTCGTCGACGTCGAACGCTTCGTGCGTGACAACCGCGGGAACATCGACACGACGTTCGATCGCACCGCCGCGCTCACCGAGACACTCGCAGCGCAGCGCGACGGCATTGCACAGGTCTTGCATGTCGCGCCGACCGCATTGTCGAACCTGCAGAGCATCTACCAGCCCGCCCACAACACCGTGGTGTCCGCACTGGCACTGTCGAACTTCGCCAATCCGGCCCAGTTCGTGTGCTCGGCCCTTGCCGCCGCGGAGCAGGTCGACGCCCACACCGGTTCCGAACTGTGCGTGCAGTACCTCGGCCCAATCCTGCCACTGCTCACGATGGACTACCCGCCCGTGCGCATCAATCCCACTCGCGGGGTCGGGGCACTGCCCGATCAGCTGGTGTACACCGAACCCGATCTTGCGCCGCAAGCAGGTGTCGCTCCACCGCCTGCGCCGGTGGTCGCTCCACTCGACCTCGCCGACCTCCTGCTCCCGGGGGCACCGTGACCGCACGACTGTCGAAGATCGCGCTTGCTCTGATGTGCACCGTGCTGGTCGCGGGGTGCGAGTGGCGCGGATTGAACTCCCTGGAGTTACCGGGGACCCACGGCCGAGGGGACGGCGCGTACGCGGTTGTGATCGAAATGCCGGACGTTACTACCCTCGAGCGTAATTCGCGTGTACGGGTCGGCGACGTCACCGTCGGGCGGGTCGCCGATCTGCAGCTCGCCGACGGGCATGCAGTAGTAACGGTGATGATCGACGGAGGCACCGAGCTTCCCGCCAATGCGATTGCGAAGATCGGGCAGACCAGCCTGCTCGGATCCGCGCACGTCGAGCTCGGTGCGCCGACAGCCGAAGCCCCACAGGGCCGGCTCGGGGACGGAGACATCATTCCGCTCAACCGGGCAGGATTATTCCCCACGACCGAGCAGACCCTGTCGTCACTGTCGCTGGTCCTCAGCGGCGGCGGTCTCGCGCAGGCGCAGGAGATCAGCCGCGAACTGAACACCGCACTCGACGGACGCCAGGAGTCGGCGCGGGCACTGATCACCCGACTCGACACCGTGCTCGCTGGGCTCGACGGTCAGAAGGAACAGATCATCGGGACGATCGAATCCGTCGACACCCTCGCCGCGGAAGTCGCCGAGCACAACCAGCGGCTGGCGGCCGCTACCGATCAGCTGGCCCCCACTCTCGAGGTGTTGAGCGAGCAGCGTGAAGATCTGACACGTGCCGTCGACTCGCTGGGGCAGTTCGGCCGTGTCGCCACGGAAGTCGTCGAAGCCGGCGGCGACAACGCCATCGCGAATCTCCGCGACCTCGAGCCGGTACTCGCGGCGCTCGCGGGCACGGGCGATTCGCTGACCGAGTCGCTGCGCTACCTGCTGACATTCCCCTTCCCGATCGACACCTACAAGAACGCGGTCCGCGGCGACTATGCAAACGGCACGGTCATTCTCGACCTCACGCTCCCGACGCTCGAGAACGCACTGCTGCTCGGGACGCCGTTCGAGGGGGCCTTGACCGGGACGGACCGTCCGATCCCCGACCTCGTATCGCTGCTGGTTCCGCCCACCGAGGAGGAGACCCGATGAGTCCCACCGCAGCCCTACGTGCCCGGCTGATCGTGTTCTTCACGATCGGCATCGCCGCGGTGCTGGCGGTGGCGTTGTGGGTCGTGAATCTGCCGCAGCTTGTCGGGGTCGGCAGGTACGAGGTTCGCGTCGAACTTGTCGATGCCGCAGGCCTGTATCCGTCGGCGAATGTCACCTATCGGGGATTCGAAATAGGGCGGGTGACCGAGGTCGCGATGACCACGTCCGGGGCCGAAGCCGTCCTCTCGCTCGATTCCGGGGTTGCCGTGCCGATGGATGCACCGGCACAGGTCCGCAGCATGTCGGCGGTGGGTGAGCAGTACCTCGAGTTCCTGCCCGGGAACGAGGAGGGTCCGTACCTGAGCGACGGCGCCGTCGTCGCCGCAGCGCAGGTGTCACTTCCCGAGCCGATCGCCGGGGCCCTCGACCAACTCGACGAGACACTGCAGTCCGTCGGGAACGACCGGCTTGCGACTCTCCTCGACGAAACCTACACGGCTGTAGGCGAATCGGATGAAGACCTGCGAACCCTGATCGACGCGGCAGCGGCGGTCAGTGCTGATGGGGCCGACAGCGCCGACGCCATCGCGGCGCTGCTCGATCAGGCGGGTCCCCTGCTCGAAACGAACGTCGCGGCATCGGAGTCGATCACGCAATGGGCGAGCGCCCTCGCGGGAACCACCGCGCAACTGCGCGACTCCGATGCGGACATTCGCGCGCTGCTCGATGTCGCAGCGCCCGCCGCTGGGCAGGTGCAGGCGATGTTCGAGGAGATGGAGCCGACGATGCCGCTGCTGCTCGCGAACCTGATCACCGTCGAACAGGTTGCGGCCGTGTACCGGCCGTCGCTCGAGCAGATGCTGGTGCTGTTCCCCTCGATCATGGCGTCGACGCAATCGGCAGCGCTCCCGAACGCCGACAATCCGGCGCAGAACACGTTCTTCGTCAACTCCTACAACGACCCGCCGCCGTGTATCGAGGGCTTCCTTCCGCCCGAGCAGAGGCGTTCACCGACGGAACTCGATGTGCCCGAGACGCCGTCGGATCTGTATTGCAAGCTGCCGGCGGATTCGCCGATTGCGGTGCGGGGAGCCAGGAACATGCCGTGCATCGAGTACCCGGGCCGACGAGCCGCGACCGTGCAGTTGTGCCGCGACGGCGGAGGTTCGGCGACGAACCTCGGGGAGCTTATGACACCACCGGCATAACCGCCGGTGCGTGGTTCCGGTAGCCCCCGCTACCAGAACCACGCACGGGTGGAGTTCTATGCGTTCGCGGCGTCGTTCAACCTTTCGAGTGTGCCGGTCGCGTCGAGGTACTCCTGCACCCACCGTTCGATGACCGCGGAGGTCTTCTCGACCTTCGTGAACTGCCCGACGACCTGACCCACCGGGTTGAAAGCGACATCGACGGACTCGTCCGGGTACTTGTGGGTGGCGGCAACAGCCATGCCGGAGACCATGTACTGCAAGGGCATACCGAGAGGCTTGGGGTTCTCCTCCTGCTCCCACGCCTCGGTCCAGTCGTTGCGCAGCATGCGGCAGGGCTTGCCGGTGAACGAGCGGCTACGCACGGTGTCGCGGCTGCCTGCCTTGATGTAGGCATCCTGCTGGACCGCCGTATTCTCGGCTTCCTCGACCATGAGCCACTGCGAACCCGACCAGACGCCCTGCGTGCCCAACGCCAGCGCAGCGGCGATCTGTTCGCCACTGCCGATGCCACCGGCAGCCAGTACCGGAACAGGCGCAACCTCCTTGACGACCTGCGGCCACAGAACAATCGAGCCGACCTCGCCGCAGTGTCCGCCGCCCTCGCCACCCTGGGCGATGATGATGTCGACTCCGGCATCCGCGTGCTTGCGGGCCTGGTACGGGGAACCGCACAGCGCCGCAACCTTGCGACCCGAGTCGTGGATGTGCGCGATCATGTCGGCAGGCGGAGTGCCGAGCGCGTTGGCGATGAGCGTGACCTTCGGATGCTGCAGTGCCACCTCGACCTGCGGCGTGGCGGTGGCCTCGGTCCAGCCGAGCAATTGCAACGCGTTATCGTCGTCGCCCTTGGGTACGGGGACACCGTGGTCGGTGAGGATTCCGCGGGCGAACTCGAGGGTTTCCTGCGGCACCATCGACTGCAGCATTTTCGTCAGCTCGTCGGCGGACAGGTCGGAATCCATACCCTCGTACTTGCCCGGGATTACGATGTCGACGCCGTACGTCCGGTCACCGATGTGCTCATCGATCCAGTTCAGTTCGATTTCGAGTTCTTCGGGCGTGAAGCCGACAGCGCCGAGAACGCCGAAGCCACCGGCCTTGGCCACGGCGACGACGACGTCGCGGCAGTGGGTGAATGCGAAGATCGGGAACTCGATGCCGAGCTGGTCGCATAGGGGTGTGTGCATTCAGCACTCCTCGAGAAGAGACGGTGAACAACTGAAACAAGTTCCACCATAGGTCCAGCGTGCCCGAATGAACATGCCCCGCAACACCGAACTGACCAGCATCGAACATGATTTCGAAAAGTACTTGTAAGTCGAATATATGTTCTATACAATTCGATCATGGGTGGGGATACCTGGAAATTCGATGACAAGCAGCTGATGTCCGAGACGCTCGCCGTCAGCGCCCAAATCCATGCGTCGCAGGTGCACCGCGTGGATCTGATGATCGCGCTGTTCGAACGCGACGCCGTCAAAGAACACGGGTACCGCAGCCCCGCGCACTGGTTGTGTGCCGCGACCAACCTCGAACTCGGTGAATGTCATCGCATCGAATCACTCGCGAAGCTGCTCCGGCTCGAACCGGAAGTCCGCGACGCCTACTCATCCGGGCTGCTCGATGCGGAGAAAGCGCGGCAGATCGCCTACTTCTGCCAGCACTACCCACGGAATATGAACCCGTGCGAGTTCGAGAAGGCCCGCGACATCCTCATCGACCACGCCAGCAAGACGGTCGCCACGAAAGCGACCGTGCGCGCCGTGATCCGCCGCCTCGAACACCTCTACGGCACGGGCGATGGTCCACCACCCGGTGAGGATTCCACCCGCAACGAGCTGTTCGTCTCCACCACTCTGCACGGGCGTGTGGTGATCAAAGGCGAGTTCGATGCCGTCACCGGCGCCCGCCTCCGGCACCTGCTCTCCCCGTTGGCCGCACCGAGGCCCGAAACGAACGGCATCAAAGACGACCGACCGGCATCCAAGCGCAACGCGGATGCGTTCGAGCAACTCCTGCAGTTCGTCGAAGCCGCCGGGCTCGTCCCGGTCGAAGGCGGCGTGAAACCGCACGTCACGGTCACCGCGTCGATCACGGATCTGACGAAGAACACCGCCGTCAAAGAACTCTTCGCGAACTCCCCAGAACAGGGATACGCAACCGAACCGTGGGCCGGACCGTTGTCGCTCGACGCCGCCCGGATGCTCGCCTGCGACTGCCAGGTCACACGGATCCTGCTCGACGAACACGGCGTGCCGCTCGCACACGGGCAGACGCGCCGCACCGCGTCCACCGCGCAACGCAGAGCCCTCGCGGTGCGGGATGGCGGGTGCGCCTTCCCCCACTGTTCGACACCACCGGCCTGGGCCGATGCCCATCATCTGACCCATTGGGTGGACGGCGGTGGCACCGACATCGACAATCTCGTGCTGCTATGCGGTCATCATCATCGGTTTATGCACCACACCGAGTGGGAAGTGGAGATGACCGAGGAGCGTCGGCCGCAGTTCATTCCTCCTGCGAGTGTGGACTTGTTCCGTAAGCCGATTCCGGGGAACAGACCGGATCTGGTCGCCTAGTTCTACAAAAGCAGCCACCGTCACCAGGGCACAGGTGTGCCCTGGCTGCGGTCGTGACCGTGTCCCGACGATTTCGCTGAATCACCTCGCCATCGATGACGTCGATATAGTCTCGCGACCGATTCCCGTCTTGATGTCGCGACATTGGCAAGCACCCGAACGCGTACAACCGAACGGAGCGATATGACGTCAGTACAGGACGACACCGGAATACTGGCCGGCGACGACCGCATGCTGATCGACGGCGAACTACAACACACCAGCAGCGGCGCCACATTCGACGTGATCCACCCCGGCACTGAAGAAGTCGTCGGCCACGCCACCGACGGCACCGTATCCGATATGGAACGCGCCATCGGCGCCGCACGTCGCGCCTTCGACACGACCGACTGGTCACGCGACGTCGAGTTCCGCTACCACTGCCTGAACCAACTGCATGAAGCGCTGACGAAGAACATCGAGCGCCTGCGCCGGATAGTGGTGACCGAAGTCGGTTGCCCGATCGGGGTGACATCGAGCCAGATCGAAGATCCGATCGAGGAAGTCAAGCACTGGGCCGAATACGGCCGCAGCTTCGACTATCTGCAGGACACAGGAATGCATCCCACTGTCATGGGCCCGGCGCGACGGCTCCTGCACTTCGACCCCGTCGGGGTCGTCGGCGCCATCACCCCGTGGAACGTGCCGTTCTATCTCAACGTCGCCGAGACGATGCCTGCACTGATGGCAGGCAACGCCGTCGTCCTCAAGCCTGCACAGCTCACCCCGTGGTCCGGCAGCGAACTGGGACGCATCGTCGCCGAGGAGACCGATATTCCGCCGGGCGTGTTCAACGTCGTGCTGTCGAACGCCAACGAGGTGGGCGCCGCGTTGTCGGCAGATCCACGGGTCGACATGATCACCTTCACCGGTTCGACGGCGACCGGGCGAGCCATCCTGGCGGCCGCCGCGCCCACGGTCAAGAAAACGATGCTCGAACTCGGTGGCAAATCCGCTCACATCGTGCTCGACGACGCCGACCTGGGCGCGTCGCTTCCCATGGCAGCCGTGATGGCATGTGTGATGTCGGGGCAGAGCTGCATCCTGCCCAGCCGGATCCTGTTACCGCGCAGCCGCTACGACGAAGGCATCGCGGTGCTGAAGGCCACGATGGAATCGTTCCCGGTGGGCGATCCGTGGGTTCCCGGCACCATGCAGGGACCGCAGATCAGCGAAACCCAGCGTCAGAAGGTACTCGGCCTGATCACCGACGGTGTCGAATCCGGCGCGACCCTCATCACCGGCGGCGGTATCCCGGAGGATCTGCCGACGGGCTATTTCACCCAGCCGACGCTGCTGGGCGACGTCGATCCCAATTCACGCGTCGCGCAGGAAGAGATCTTCGGCCCGGTACTGACCGTCACCGCCTACGACACCGATGACGACGCCATTGCGATCGCCAACAATTCGATCTACGGCTTGTCCGGTGAGGTGAGCAGCGCCGACAACGATCGGGCGCTGGCCGTCGCGCAGCGCATGCGCACCGGCAGTGTCACCGTCAACGGAAAGTCCTTCTTCGGGATCACGAGCCCGTTCGGTGGCACCAAACAGAGCGGACTCGGCCGACGCAACGGCACGCAGGGTTTCGAAGAGTACCTCGAAATCAAGACAATCGGACTGCCCGGCTGAACGAGAACCGACTGCGCTCAGATCACGCCGCGCTCGCGCAGATCGGCGCGCTCGCCTTCGGTCACGCCCAGCAGGTCGCCGTAGACGGCGGCGTTGTCGTAGCCGGCGATCGGCGGACCTGCACGACGTACCGAACTCGGGGTGTCGGCCAAGCGCGGCACCACCCCCGGTCCGAGAACATCGAGGCCGGTGCGTTCGTCATGATGGGAGACCAGCATGTCGCGCGCCCGGAACTGGTCGTCGGCGACCACTTCGGCCACCGTATTGACGGGCCCTGCAACGACACCGGAGGCCGACAGGTGTTCGAGCAGCTCGGTGAGGGGCCATGTGGCGGCCCACGCGCCGATGAGATCGTCGAGGTCGTCCTGATTCACACCACGCGCAAGGTGGTCGGCGAACTTCGCATCGTCGGCCAGTTCCGGGCGATCCATAGCCGCGCACAGGCGCCGGAAGACGGTGTCCTGGTTGGCCGCGATGACGATCCACATGTCGTCGGCGGTGCGGTACAGATTCGACGGCGCGATGCCCTCGAGCCTGGTGCCGGACGGTCCTCGCACCACCCCGGCAGCGTCGTAGTCGGGAATGACCGATTCCTGAACGGCCAAGCACGCTTCGGTCAGCGCCACGTCGACGATCTGCCCGCGCCCCGTCCGCTCGCGGCTCAGCAGCGCGGCAAGCACACCTTGGACGGCGAACATGCCGCCGAGCGTGTCGCCGAGTGACAGCGCGAGCCGCGGCGGCGCCTGACCGGGATAGCCGTTCAGGTGCCGCAGACCGCTTTCCGCCTCTGCGACCGAGGCATATCCGGCGTGTCCGGCTCTGGGGCCGGTCTGCCCGTATCCAGACACACGCGCAAGGACGATCCCAGGGTTGACCTCGGAGAGCACGTCGAAGCCGAGGCCCCATTTCTCGAGTGTGCCGGGCCGGAAGTTCTCGACGACGACGTCGGATTCGGCGACCAGTCGGCGGAAGAGGTCCTGACCGTCGACCGACCTGAGATCGAGAGTGATGCACCGCTTGTTGCGTGCGTGCACGGTCCAGAAAAAGCGGTGACCATCACGCTCCCCCTGCCCCCAGGTGCGCAACGGGTCGGGACGCTTCGGATCCTCGATCTTGATGACGTCGGCGCCCATGTCGCCGAGCAACCGTCCCGCGAACGGACCGGCGATCAGAGTGCCCAGTTCGAGTACCCTGATCTCTCCGAGCGCACCGGATGCGGTCTGCTCTGTCGACTCGGTCGGTGTGCCTGCGGTATCCGTCGTCACTGAGTGTCCATTTCTTTCCGGTCAGTAGCCGAGGTGAACCGTCTTCTCCTCGGTGAACGCCTCGAGGCCGCTGCGCCCGAGCTCACGCCCGATGCCGCTCGCGTCGCGACCACCCCAGGGTAGTGCCGGATCGGGTACACCCCAGCCATTGACCCACACGGTGCCGACCCTCAGCTGCGGAATCACGCTGTGCACCGTCGAGAGACCCTGGCTGAAGATGAAGGCATTGAGGCCGTACTGCGTCGCGTTCGCGAGACGGATGGCCTCTTCCGTGGTCTTGAAGGTGATGACGGTCGCGACGGGCCCGAAGATCTCCTCTCGCGCGATCGTCAGATCGTTGGTGCCGCGGAACACCGTGGGCTGCACGAAAAAGCCCTTGTCGCCTACGCGGGCGCCGCCGGTGAGCAGATCGGCACCTTCACTCTTGCCCTTCTCGATGTACCCGAGAATGCGGTCGAGTTGCTTGCGGTTGACGATCGTGCCCTGGGTGGTTCCCGCGTCGAACGGATCACCGATCACTGCGGCACGTGCGAATTCGACGAGGCCCTCGATGACCTGGTCGGCGACGGACTCGTGCACGATCACGCGGGTGCCCGCCGCACATACCTGCCCCTGGTGATAGAAGTTGCCCATCGCGATCCACGGCAGCGACGCTTCGAGGTCGGCGTCCGGGAAGATCAGCTGCGGGGCCTTGCCACCCAGCTCCAAAGTGACCTTCCGGAACTTCTCGCCCGCAAGCGAGGTGATGGTCTTGCCGACGGCGGGGCTGCCGGTGAAGGTGATCTTGTCGATGCCCTGGTGCGCAGCAAGCGCAGCTCCTGCCTCCGGCCCCAGGCCGGGGACGACGTTGAACGCCCCGTCCGGCACGCCGGCTTCGGCAAGCAGGTCGGCGAGTTTCAGCACTGCAAGGGAAGCATCCTCGGCGGGCTTGACGACGACCGAGCAACCCGCTGCCAGCGCAGGTGCGATCTTCCACGCTGCAACCACGGTCGGGTTGTTCCACGGCGTGATCGCACCGACCACCCCGAGTGGCTGGCGGAGGGTGAAGCCGAAGCGGTGCTGCGGTCCGACGTCCGGGAGGATCATCGCTTCGCCGGCGATCTTGTCGGCCCAGCCCGCGTAGTGCCGGAACGATGCTGCCGCCGCGGGAATGTCGCCCGCGACGGTATCGGCGTACAGCTTGCCCATCTCCGCCGTCTCGAGCGCTGACAACTCTGCGGCATGTTGCTCGATGAGATCTGCCGCGCGCGAGAGGACTCTGCCGCGTTCGGCACCGGCCATACGAGACCACGCACCCGAGTCGAACGTGTCGCGGGCGGCGTCGACGGCGGCGTCGATGTCCTCGGCGCCGCCGCGTGCGATCTCGGCGACGATCTCTTCGTCGGCCGGGTTGATGGACGAGAACGTCTCGCCGGACCGGGCCGGAACCGCCCGGCCGCCGATGCGCAGAAGTGTGTCCGGCACGACGACCGGGGCGGGAATGACGGGAGCTGCAGTGTCGGTCATTGAGGGGCTCCTAGTTCGAGGGCGGGATGAAGCGACGTTCCAGTCCGGACCACGACGAGTCGTAGTCGCCTTGGCGATGGGATGCGCCCAGAGCCGACTCGGTGACGGCGAGCGCGAGGCGGGTTTCGAACATGAACGAGGTCGTGTTCTCGAGTTTGACCGGCGAAAGTTCGGTGGATGACGCCAGATCGAAGGTCTCCCGGTCGGGCCCGTGCGCACCCCACTGGTTGTGCAGCGATGCTCCTCCTGGCACGAACCCTTCGGCTTTCGAATCGTGTCGCCCACGGATCAGACCCATGAACTCGGTCATCACGTTGCGGTGGAAATGCGGTGGCCGGAAAGTGTGTTCACCGACGACCCAACGGTCGGGAAAGACGCAGAAGTCGACGTTCGCCTGGCCCGTGATCGAGGACGGCGAGGTGAGGACTGTGAATATCGACGGGTCGGGATGATCCCAGCCTGCGGTGGTCATGGCGTTGAATCGCGCCAGATCGTATTTGTAGGCACCGTGCGTCCCGTGCCACGCGACGACGTCGAGCGGTGAATGGTCGAGTTCGGTTTCCCACAGGTGACCGCCGAATTTCTGCACCAGTTCCACTTTTCCGGAACGATCCTCGTACCACGCTGTGGGATAGAGGAAGTCGCGTGCGTGGGCGAGTCCGTTGGCGCCGATCGGCCCGAGTTCCGGGAGTCGGTAGGCTGCTCCGTAGTTCTCACACACATACCCGGTCGCTGTGTCACCCAGGAGTTCGACCCGGAAGCGCACGCCCCGCCCGACCACCGCGATCTCCCCCGGCGCGATCGCGATCCTGCCGAACTCGGTGCGAAGCAGCAGCGCACCGCTCTGCGGGACGAACAACAGTTCTCCGTCGGCGTCGACGAAATACCGATCGGTCATCGACACCGATATCGCATACAGATGTATGGCAATCCCGGTACGTCCGTGGACGTCTCCGTTGACAGCGTAGGTCGTCATGCCGTCGACGAAGTCCACACCGGCCGCAGGCGCGGGCTGCGGGTCCCAACGCAGCCGGTTCGGTGTCACCACCGCCTCGGACGAGGGCGCGGACACCCAGCCACGGTCGCCTGTTCGCTGGAACGGCCGATGAGCGGATGAGGGCATGATCCGGTAGGTCCAGCTGCGTGTGTTGATCTCACGCGGCTCGGTGAACGCGGTGGCCGAATGCTGCTCGGCATACAACCCGTACGGTGCTCGCTGCGGTGAGTTCTGACCCCACGGCAGCGCACCCTCGACCGCCTCGCTGTGGTGCTCGTTACCGAACCCGTTCAGGTACTCGAGGTCCACCGTCACGTCAGGGCGACCATCTCGTGCAGCGTCGTACCCGAACGATCGTATTGTTCACCGTCGATAGTCACGGTCATCGTGAAATCGGACCGGAACCGGAAGTAACCCGGCCGGCCGACCAGCCAGTTCACGATCGGCTTGACGAGCTTGCTCGACGCGATCGGGATGTCTTCGAGGAGATTGTGAGCGTGGACGATTTCGCGCACCGTCAACGTCAGATCGAGGGAATCGGCAACCTGTATCCGTAACCATGACGGGTAGGTGCGATCGGCGACGGCGTCGTAGACCGCCGGGCCCTCCGTCATCTCGACCTCGCCGTTGCTGAGCACCACCTCACGTCCCATAGCGATCATCACCGGCTGAGACCAGTGCTCGCCGTACTTCTTCTGCGTCTGCACCATCGCGTAGACCAGCGAGAAATCGTCGGTGTAGAGGCGACCCCAATACCACTTCGAGATGATGCGCTTCATGTCGCCGACGCCCCAGTTGTGGTCGTGGTAACCACGCCCGGTGACGTCGGTGGTGACCCCGTCGACGGTCACCGTTCCCGCGACACGTGCGCGAGGTGCGCCGACCACCCACGCGAAGAATTCGCGATCGTTGTAGCTGGTCTGCCCCCGTCCCGGCATCCACGGCGGCACCTCGGCGGTGAACGTGAGATCGAATGCGAGGTCGTCCTCTGCCACCGACACGTGGTAGACCGGTAGCCCGTTCTCCTCGCCGGTCAGCTTGGCGAAGCTGCGGCCTACCTGGACGTCGCACCGCTCCGCCGACACGGTGAGGTCTGCGTCGGAATACTGTGTGATGGCTTCGCGACGCTCGCCGTCGGCGCTGTAGACGTGGATCTCGACGCCGGGCTTCCGGTGCACCAGCTCCCGCGTCTGCAGCATGGCGACGACGATGCGACCGTCGTCGAGATGTGCATCGAAGTACCAGTGTTCGAATGCGTGCTTGTCGGCCGAAGGGTGAGCGCCGTTGTCGCTCGGGACGACTTGCGTGATGTCGCCGTCGCGCCGACCGGGACCATTCCATGCCTCGACGATCTGCAGTGCCGCCATAGTTCCTCCGGTGATGTCGGGATTCAGCGCCGCAGGGCGCCGCTTGCGTCGAATTGCGCTTCTCGCCCGTTCATTTGGGCTCGGTACCAGTTCTCACGATGAGCGACCATGATCTTTTCGTGCACTCCGGCGATCCCGGGAACACGCCGGGCGAGTTCCATCGCGGTGATGAACGGGAATCGGATGATCGGGATGATCATCCACGGAATGACGGTCGGCATCGAATACTTGCGACGGGTGCCCGGTCCCATGAACATTGCCGAGTAGACCGCGTTGATCCGGAAGTTGTACGCCGCCCGTAGCCGCTCGAATCCTCGCTGGCCGTCACGGGGCGCGAATGCCAACGGGTACGACTCGATCAATTCCTTGCCGTGCTCACCCGAGTCGTAGGATCGCGACACCACGGTGGTGAGCAACGTGCGGATGCTGTCGCCGATCGTCTCCGGATACCAGTCGATGCGAACCCCGAGCAGGTATCCCATGTACTTCTGAAAGTGGATGAGAGCGCGGATCTCCCGCGGTGTGGTCTGATAGCCGAGCGTCCACAGGGCAAGGCCGGGGGTGAGGCTGCCTGCGATCAGGGTGAGCAGCATGTAGGTCTGGCTGATCGGCAGTCCCCACTTCTGTTCGTCCCATTCGGGGTGCTTCGCAACCCGATCGCGTACCGATACATGCATCACGCGGACCTTGAGGGCAGTGGCGCGTCCGGCCGATCCCGGGGTGAGCAGTGCACCGGGCTCGGAGACATCGCACCAGAAGCGGCAGGTTTCGAGGTAACGACGCAGCGCGTTGTCACCGGCATACCCACCGGCCAGCGACAGTGGTTTCGCCACAGCGGATTCCGTGTAGATTTCGAGGGTTTCGGCGCCCGCGAAGCTGAACAGCATAGTGCCCCAGCGTCGCCAGATCTTGGCGCCTTCTTCGACGAGTTCGGGTTGCACCCAGTCTGGGACGGTCTCGAACTCCTCGAACAGCGCCTTCATCGCCTCCGGCGCGTCCGGGACGGTATCGATGCCGCTGGTGAGCGCACTATCGAGCATCTCCCGCGTGTTCTTCGGGCCGAGATCGCCGTGATAGACCTCGCCGACGAACCGTTCCGCGGTGGGGTCGCCGCTGAAGAGATCGTTGCACAGGGCACGGGCAGTCTCGTCGTCGTGCAGGATGTCGAAACCTGTGACTTTGCGGATGATGTTCCGGACCCGCGCGACGCCCGGGCGCTCGACGGCCTGCCAATAGGGAAATCGACTCGGACAGCGGTCCTGTGCCGGCGGGGTCGTCTTCGCATCGAGTGTCCCGGTCATGGCGTTGCCTCCTCGAGGACGGTGCGACGGATCCAGCCGGTGATACGGCCGACCACGTCGTCGAGACCGCCCGGCTGATCAACCAGATAGTGGTTGAGTCCGCGCATCTCGATCAGATCGGTGTCGCCGCCCAGCGCCTGGTTCATCAGGCGCGAATCCTCCGCGAAGGCGGCCTGGTCGCCGAGCAGACTCATCACCATGGCGGGCGCATCGACGTGTGACAGGTCTTCGAGAGCGTCGGCATTGGTGTTCTCGAAGCTCCAGGTGCTGAGCCAGCTACGCACCGTGACGAATCGCGCGAGTCCACCGGCTGCGGTGTTCGCGGCGGCCGGATCGCCGTACATGCTGCCGAGTTCGCGGTCGCTGGGGTCGAGGGTGAGGTCGACGAACCGAGGATCCGCGACGGTGCGGTGCACGACGAATCCGCGGTCGGATGCACCGGTGCGGTTCAATTCGTCGAGCTGTTCGAATGCCCAGGCATCGATGCGCCGCATACGCGCAAGTTGAGCCTCGCGGTACCGGGCGACCCAGTCGTGGTCGAGCGGTACCATCCTGCCCTGCGCGTAGAGATCGAGTGCGGGATCGACGCTGTACGGGTTTGTTTCGTCGAGGACAGCGCCGTCGATCCAATGCCGCAGGACACGCGCACGCCCGGGGTGCGCCCCCACGAGCATCACCGCGTCGGCCGGACGTAGCTTCGCGTCGGAGAATGACGCCGGGTCGCCGGCGGGTGTCTCGGTGACGGTGGGGTTCTCGGCCTGCGATTGATAGAACGACGCCAGGGAGCCACCGCCGCTGAAGCCCAGCAGCACGACCTTCTCGAATCCCAGTTCCTCGGCCATCCACCGCACTCCGGCGCCAAGATCGAACGCGGCGCGCTCCATGATCAGCGCCGGCTCGTTCGACGCGTACCGGGTGTTCAGGCCCATGGCCGGAATGCCTGCCCCGGAGATCGCGCGCAGCAAGAAGTGGCTCAGGAAGTTCGAGGCGGGATGACACATGATCACCCCGACCTTCCGCGAGTATCCCGGCGCGGCAACAAGATTTCCGTGGAGTGTCGGATAGTGGCGGCTCAGGCCCGAGTGCATCTCGATGCGGCCGTCGGATGCGGGCTCGTAGGGAATGCGCTGAAAGTAGTCGTTTGTTTTGAAAGTCATGTCACCGTCCGGTATTCGAGCATCATGTCGTGGTCTTCGTGATCGAGGATGTGGCAGTGCCACACGTAGCCTTGGAGTTCACCGTCCTGCGGTTCGCCGTGACCGTGGTGCGGAACTGCATGTGCGTGGTCGTCGAACGTGTGCACCTCGGTGGAGAAGGTCGCGTCAGGGTCGAATCCGAGTTCGTCGGTCGTCGGGAAGCGCACCACGATGCGCGTGACGGAGTTCGGGTCGCAGATCACTGTGTCCTTGAAACCGGTCTCCCAGGACTCGGGTCCGCGAAGCGGTTCGACGACGAACGGGTCGGCGTCGGGAGTCCACTTGATACCCAGTGGCCCCTGTGGTTGACGCGCGCACATCGCGAGGGTGTCGATCGCCTGCCTCCCGAGTACACGGAAGTGCACCAGGTGCAGGTGAATCGGATGGGGATCGGGAGTGGCGTTGACGATGTTCCACTGCTCCACGGTGCCCTGCCGAGGCTTTTCGATGTCGTCGGTGTCGAAGGTGAGATTGTTGAGCGACATGATCGACGGCGGCAGCCGGACATCCGACGGCTGGCTCAGCGACACGTTGCGTACAGTCTGCGGCACCGGAATCGGGCCCACCACCGGGGGTTGTCCTGCACCGCCGCGCAGGGTCTCCGGGACGGGGTCGGTGAAGCCGAGTTCTATTCCGACGCGGAAACGCATGAACGTCGGCATCAGCACAGCGCCGATCTGCGCGGCCTGTGGCGCAGCGGGTTCGGTGTTGCGCAGTTCGACGGTGGAATCGGGTTCGAGCGCACTGAAGTCTACGAGAATGTCGACGCGCTCCCCCGGCGACAGACGCACTCGCGTCACAGGTGCCGGGGCATCGAGCACACCGCCTTCCATCCCGATCACCCAGAACGGCATGTCATTCGAGAAGTGCAGGTCCCAGATGCTGAACGAGGCCGCGTTGAGCATCCGCATCCGGTACAGGCCGCGGTCGACGCGGGCTTGCGGCCAGATCTTGCCGTTCACGACGCCGACGTCGCCGACGGCTCCGCCTTCCCAGCGCCCCTGCGGAACGACGGGGGTCGAGCGAATACTCTGTGTGCCGTCGCTGTTCACGATCTTTTCCTGGAGGACGAGGTCGAGTTCGTGGTCGCCCGCGGGAAGGCCGAGTGGATTGCCGGGTTCGCCGGTGTCGTATTCGTCGCGCAGCAGATACAGCCCCGCAAGACCGGCGTAGACATTGAGCCGGGTCACGGCCATCGCGTGGTCGTGGTACCACATCGTCGTCGCTTCCTGCCGGTTCGGGAACCGGTAGGTGTAGCCCTGTCCCGGGCGTGAGATCTGCCTCGGGTGGCCGTCGAATTCCGGTGGTGTGACACCCCCGTGCAGGTGCATCGAGGTGGGCACCGCGGTGCGGTCGTGCTCGCCGAGTCCGTGCAGTGACGTGTCGAAATCGGCTGCGAACGGATGGGACGTGATCCGATTGCGGTACTCGACCGTGGTTTCGCGCCCTTGCCGCGCAACGATGACCGGGCCGAGATAGGTGCGGTCGCCGTAGGCGAGGGCGGGGCCGGGAGCGAGGTCGCGATGGAAGCTGTGCGTCGTGCTTACCGCATCGATCGTCACCGTCGTGTTGTCGATGCGCGGCAGAATGGGGAGTTCGTCGACGAACGGTTCGAGCGAAGGCGAGTGGAAGAGCAACGGGTTCGAGATATCCGGACCATCGGCGAGCGCGCGGCCACCACCGAACAGCAATGGTGCACCCGCCCCGGCCCCCAAGGCCATTCCTGCGAGAAGTGTTCTGCGACTGATCTTGTGCATCATGCGCTTTCGTGTCGACCCCACACCGACCGGTACGACCACGACGAATCGTGACGGGGTTCACAGTACCATACGGTATGGTTTGGTCAAGCCACGAAAGGCATCCGATGACACTGCAATTCCGGTCACGCTCAACATTCCTCGCAGCCGGTGCCGCTCTCGCATTCTCGACCGCGGCAGGGACACCCGGAGCGATCGACGTCGTCGCCGGATAGACCCGGTATGCGTGGGCTGCCGCGAGGCGATCCGCGGCTCCGACCTACTCCGCGATCTGCACGAAGCAACTCGTCACGGCGGCCACCGCAGACCACGGCGTGTAGTCTCGCACTCGCACCGGACAAGGAGAATGGTCGTGACTCGGCACTCGGCGAAGAAGACACGCGACTCCCCCCGTCGCCCACGGCTCTCACTCGACGACTGGACCGAAGCCGGATTGCAGTTACTCGTCACCGAGGGCCGCGCGGCGGTGAAGATCTCGCGTTTGTGCGACCAACTCGGTGTCACGAAAGGCAGCTTCTACTGGCATTTCGCCGATATCGACGAACTGATGCACGCCATCGCCACACGCTACTGCTCCCACGACAACGACGCCGCTCGCGGACTCACGACCGTCGAGGAAATGCCGGTGCGGGAGCGGCTCGCTCACATGGCGACGATGCTCGTCGACGACCGCTCGTGGGCCGCCGAGACCGCGGTTCGAGACTGGGCCCGCAGCGACCCTCAGGTCGCCGAGTCCGTGCGCGCGCTGGACCAGCGCATCATGGCGGTGGTCGAGAATGCCTTCCTCGAACTGGGTTTCGACGATGCCGGAGCGCGTATACGCGCGGGCACCCTCGTGTACGCGGGGATCGGATTCGTCTACGGCCGGGACAATCTGCGCACCCCGACCGTCGACGAGATCCAGAACCTGCTCGCGGTCCTCACCCGCATGTGAGACCTCGGGCGCGATTCAGTTTCACGCCCCACGTGTCGGGACCTCGATGCTCGTCGTCCTTCTCACCGCATCCGCAGGAGTGGCCACCGGAGTGGGCACCGGCCTCGGTAAGCTCCTCGGACTCTTCGTGCCCACCGAGTAATTCGTGCATTCCGTCGAGGATCGCGGTGAGGGACTCCCCGGGGTCGGCCGCGATCAGCGGAAGGATCCTGTCGTTCTCGTCGACGAGATGCGCATCGAACACGACCCGAAGCGCGTACGCGGCCGCGGCGAGGCGGACGGGCGACGGTTCCGTCGCGATCCGATCGACGAGCCCGGCGAGCACGCGGTGCACGGCGATCATCGATTCGACGAGTAGCCGCGCATCGTCGCGGCGACCCGCAGCGGGGTACAACTTGCGCTCTTCAGCGACGGCGTGCGGCATCAATGTTCCGTTGAGGTAGTCGACGGCCGCGCGCCGGGCGGTCTCGACGTCCCCTCCTGCCGCGGCGGCGTCGATCAAGGTGTCGGTGAGGATCGCGATGCGGCCCGCGATCTCGGCGTGATGGTTCCGGACGGCGTCGACGGCCTGCGCATCGGCGGCACTACTGGCGACGGGGACGACCTCGGTGCTCATGATGACTCCCTCGGTGTGGTGGCGCCTGTGGTCGTTGCCACTGGCCTTCCACCCGTCAATTTACTACAGTTATTTCCGTGGAAAACAGTGATCTGCTACACGGCCCCCGACCGGCACTTCCGCCGACGTCGCACCCGGCGCTGTCCACCCAGCGAATCGCGGTGCTCGACGACATCCGCGCACACGCCCCCACCCGCGTCGGCGACGTCTCCACACGGCTCGGACTCCACCAGAACACCGTGCGAGAGCACCTCGATGCCCTCGTCGGACTCGACCTCGTCGAACGCACCCGTGAAAAGGCACACGGACGCGGACGCCCCGCCCAGCTGTACCGCCCCACCCCCACCGCAGATCCCACCGGCGCGCACCGGGACTACGCGGGCCTGGCCACCGCCCTCGCCGGACACATCGCCCGCACCAGCACCGACCCCGAAGCAGATGCACGAGCCGCCGGAATCGCCTGGGGACGCGAGATCGCGCGCGAGGTCATCGACCTGATGGCCACCGAAACCAACGATCCGCACGCATTCGCACTCGACGTCCTCATCCGGCTCGGATTCGACCCCGTCGACCGCGGGCCCGCACTCGGGGTCGCACTACGTCGCTGCCCACTGCTGGAAGCAGCGCGCCGCTACCCGACCGTCGTGTGCCAGGTCCACCTCGGCATCATCGAAGGTGCCCTCCTCGAAATCGACGCTCCCACCGGCCCGGGTCTCGATCTGCTCGCCTTCGCCGAACCCGATGCGTGCAGGCTCTTCCTGCCCGATCCGTCCTTCCCCGCCCACGATTCATCGGCCCCGCCGTGAAGCCCGTCGCTCTCCGGACACGCCGCACTGTCCGCGCGAGCGGGCATGCGCGCTTCATGACCGCCATCACGACGTGGCCTGCACTGCACCGTGCTCCCGAGGAGGTTGCGGGATGACCGAGCGTGGCAGCTGGCATCTGAAGGCCGGCGCAGTGGTCGGGCTGTGGTTCACGGCGCTCGTCGTCGTCGCCGTCGTACACCGCTGGATTCCGCAGTCCGGATGGCTGCTCATCCATCTGCTCGGGCTGGGAGCCGCGAGCAACGCGATCCTCGTGTGGAGCGGACACTTCACCGATGCGCTGTTGCGCCGCCCGGCGCCCGTCACCCACCGCGGCGAAACCGTGCGGCTCGTTGCGTTCAATGCCGGAGCCCTCGCCGTTGTCACCGGGATGGTGACCGGCCGCTGGCCCGCCGTGCTCCTCGGCGGCACCGTCGTGGCCGTCGCCGCCGCGTGGCACGGAGCGATCCTTCTCCAGCGCCTCAGGCGCGCACTCCCGTCCCGATTCGCGCACACCATTCGGTACTACGTCGCAGCCGCATCCATGCTGCCTATCGGTGCGGGATTCGGTGTAGCCATGGCGAACTCGGGACTCTCAGGCGACCTGCACGACCGGCTGGTGCTCGCTCACGCCGGGATCAACCTGCTCGGCTGGGTCGGATTGACAGTGCTCGGCACCCTCGTCACCCTGTGGCCCACGATGTTGCGTACCCGCATGGCACAGCGCGTGGAAACCGCGGCGCGACGCGGACTACCTGCGTTGCTCGCAGCACTCGCCGTCGGAGTGGTCGGCGCCGTCGCCGGAATACCGCTCGTGACGGCACTCGGCGTGTTCGGATACCTCGCCGCAGCCGTGTACGTCCTCGAACCGCACCTCGACGAGATCCGCCGCAAGCATCCGACCGACTTCGCGACGCTCTCCGTACTCGCCGGCGTCGTGTGGCTGCTCGGCTCCCTCACCTATCTCGGGTTCGGTATCGCACTCGCAACGACGCCGCTCGATGCAACGGAGGTCACCGGACGGGCGACCGCTGCTCTCCTCGCAGGATTCCTCACCCAGGTCCTGCTCGGTGCGCTGAGCTACCTGATGCCCGTCGTCATCGGTGGTCGCGCATCCATCCAGGCGGCCACCGCGGAGCTCGAACGTGGTGCGCCCTGGCGCTTGTCGGTCGCGAACGGCGCATTGCTGCTGTGCGTTCTTCCCGTTCCGAGTCTCGTGCTCGTTGCGGCTTCGGTCCTCGTACTCGTCGCGTTGGCGTCCTTCCTGCCGCTCATGGTCCGCGCGATGTGGGCAGCGCGGCGCATGCGAGGGCAAACCTCGACACCGGGGCGCCCCGAGCCGGTACCCGCGCGACGCAGACTGTCGGTCGCGGCGGCCGGCCTGGGGGTCGTGGTGTTCGCGGCCGCAGTCGGTGTCGCCGCCGACCCGTCCGCGGTCGGCATCGCGACCGTCGGCACCTCTCACGTCGCCGAGACCGGACATACCGCGAAAGTCGAAGTTCACGTCGAGGGTATGCGGTTCGTCCCCGACGTCATCGAGGTCGCCGCCGGCGACCGGCTCGTGGTCACCCTGGTCAATACGGGTACGGACCGGCACGATTTGGTGCTGGCCAACGGCACTCGCACCGACCGCATCGACCCGGGTGCGACCACAACACTCGACGCGGGTGTGATCGGCAGCGACGTCGACGGGTGGTGCTCGGTTGCCGGGCATCGCCAGATGGGGATGACGCTGACGGTGCGCACCTCCGGTTCCGCACCGCCGCACCACGGCGAGGCCGGTTCGGAGCACGAGGCGACATCGCTTGCCGCCAGCGCTGTGTCGCACAGTCTCGGGGCCGCACCGGACTCCGGGTTCATCGCCCACGATCCGGTTGCGCCTGCACCTGATGCCGATCACCATCTGACGCTGGCTGTCACCGATGAACAACGCGAGGTCGCCCCCGGAATCACACAGCGACTGTGGACGTTCGGGGGCACCGCACCCGGCCCCACGCTGCGCGGCCACGTCGGCGACGTCTTCGAGATCACACTCGTCAACGATGGCAGTATCGGCCACTCGATCGATTTCCACGCCGGTGCGCTTGCGCCCGACGAGCCCATGCGCACGATCCAGCCGGGTGAATCACTTGTCTACCGGTTCACCGCGACCCGTGCCGGGATCTGGATGTACCACTGCTCGACCATGCCGATGTCCCTGCATATCGCCAACGGGATGTTCGGTGCGGTCATCATCGACTCGCCAGACCTCCCGCCCGCCGACCGTGAATACGTCCTGGTGCAGTCGGAGCTGTACCTGGGAGCCGAAGGAGGCGAGGCCGACTCCGACAAGATCCCTGCGGAGGACCCCGATCTGGTGGTGTTCAACGGCTATGCGAACCAGTACGACCACAGGCCGTTGCAGGCGCGGGTAGGTGAGCGGGTCCGGATCTGGGTGCTCGCAGCGGGACCGAACCGCGGCACATCGTTCCATGTCGTGGGCGGGCAGTTCGACACCGTGTGGTCGGAGGGTGAGTATCGGTTGCGGCCGGGCACCGGTGGTAGCCAGACGCTCGGTTTGTCCCCCGCGCAAGGCGGATTCGTCGAACTCGAATTCCCCGAACCCGGACAATATCCGTTCGTGTCGCACTCGATGGTCGATGCCGAGCGCGGCGCGCACGGAATCGTCGAAGTCCGCGAATGACTCTCGGCTACCGCGCCTGATTCAGCCGCTCGACCGCCCGGTCGTAGCCGTCGACGAGTTCGGTCATGATTTCCGCGACAGGCCGGATCTCGTTCATCCGTCCGACGATCTGCCCGACCGGCATCGCCACGACCTCGGGATCGTTCCCCGCGGAGATACGTTGGTGCGCTTCGCTGACCAAGATGTTCTGCAAAGGCATGGGAAGAGGCGACGGCGCATCGGGCTTCGACCACGCCTCGGTCCACTTGGTCTTGAGGAGCCTGGCCGGTTTTCCGGAGTAGATACGCGACCGCACGGTATCGGACGAACTCGCGCCGAGCAGGGCACGCTGAATCGACGACGGTCCCCGCGCGGCCGAACCGAGCTTGTATTCGGAGCTGGTCAGCCAGTACGAACCCATCCACACACCGGACGCGCCGAGCGCGAGCGCTGCAGCGACCTGACGGCCCGACCCGACACCACCGGCGGCGAGAACCGCAGCGGAATCGCCGATGGCATCGACGATCTCCGGCCACAGCACCATCGACGCGACCTCACCGGTGTGGCCGCCTGCCTCGTAGCCTTGGGCGATGACGATGTCGACGCCGTTCTCGACATGCCGTTTCGCGTGTTCGACGGCACCGGCCAGTGCAGCGACAGGCACGCCTTTCTCGTGTGCAAGATCGATGACGTCCTTCGGCGGCGAACCGAGAGCGTTGGCGATGAGTGCGGGTCGGTGCCCGAGCGCCACATCGACATGGGAACGCGCGACCGAATGCAGCCAGCCCAGCACTCCGGTGGCGTGTTCGGCATCGTCGCCGAGCGGTGGAACACCCAGCTCCGTGAGTGTGCGGTCGACGAATGCGCGGTGCTCTGCCGGGATGAGGCTGTCGAGATCGACGGCGGTACCTTCCGTAGGCACCTTGGCCGGCATCACGATGTCGACACCGTACGGCTTGCCGTCGGTGTTCTCGTCCATCCAGGTGAGGACCGCGTCGAGTTCTTCGGGGTCGTTGAACCGGACGCAACCCAGCACGCCGAGGCCCCCGGCCCTGCTGATCGCCGCTGCGACGTGTTCGGACGGCGTGAAACCGAAGATCGGATACTCGATGCCGAACTTCTTACTGAGATCGGTCTGCATGTGTGTCCTTCTAGTTCGCCGCGACGAGGCCGCCGCTGCTGTACATGTCGTCTGCAGGACGGGCTTCTGCCTGCTCTTTCGCCCAGCGATAGTCGGGCTTTCCGGCAGGCGACCGCTTGATCTCGTCGGTGAACCAGACACTGCGTGGCACCTTGTAGCCGGCGATCGACGCGCGCGCCGATTCCACGAGATCGGCCAGTGCGGGACGACTTCCGCCGCGTGTCGCGACGACTGCCGCAACACGCTGCCCGAACCGCTCGTCGGGGACACCGATCACGAGCACGTCGAAGACGTCCGGGTGGGCCTTGAGCGCGGCCTCGACCTCTTCCGGATAGATCTTCTCGCCGCCGCTGTTGATCGATGAGGAGCCTCGGCCGAGCATCGTGACCGTGCCGTCGGGTTCGATCTGCGCGTAATCACCCGGGATCGAGTACCGCACGCCGTTGTATTCGCGGAACGTCGCTTCGGTCTTCGCCTGATCGTTGTAGTACCCGAGCGGGATGTGTCCCTTGCGGGCGAGCAGACCGACCTTGCCGTCGCCGGGCTGCAGCGGGGTGCCGTCCTCGTCCAGTACCGAGGTCGCTGCGTCGATCTTCACGGTGGGGGCGCCGGTATGGGCCTGCCCCTTCGCGACGACGCCGATGCCTGAGAACCCCGTCTCGGAGGAGCCGATGGAGTCGGAGATCATGCAGTTCGGGAGCAGTTCGAGGAATCGTTCCTTGAGCGCAGGGGAGAACAGCGCCGCACTGGACCCCATGAAGTACATGGACGAGAGGTCATATGGCTTACCGGTTTTCGGGTTCCCCTCTTCGAGTGCATCGATCATGGGGCGGCCCATTGCATCGCCGGTGATGAAGATGACGTTGACCTTGTGTTCCTCGATGACGCGCAGCGTGTCGTGGCCGTCGAACTCGGGGTGCATGATCAGCTTGCCGCCACCGAACAACGCCTGTAGCAGCGCCCACTGCGCACCGCCGTGGATCATCGGCGGGATCGGGAAGCGCACCATCACGGGGTTGGCGGCGCCGGTCTTCGCCAGTTCCCACTCGTCACCTACGTACTCACCGGTGAGGAAGTTGATACCGCCGCCGAGGACGCGCCACACGTCTTCCTGCCGCCACATCACGCCTTTCGGCTTGCCGGTGGTGCCGCCGGTGTAGAGCATGTACAGGTCGTCGGGGCTGCGTTCCCCGAAGTCACGCTCCGGGGAAGTCTGCGCGAGCGCCTGCTCGTAGTCGACTCCCCCGTAGCCGGAGTAGTCGAGCCCGGTTTCGTCGTCGACGACGAGCGACGTCTTCACCAGCGGTGTAGTCGGCAGCACGTTTGCGACCTTGTCGGCATACCGGCGCTCGTGGATGAGCGCCACCATGTCCGAATCCTCGAAGATGTGCTGTAACTCGTTCTCGACGTACCGGAAGTTGATGTTGACCACTACCGCCCGGATCTTGAACACCGCGATCATCGCCTCGACGGCCTCGATGGTGTTGCGCGAGTAGATGCCCACCTTGTCGCCGGGCGCGACACCCTCTTCCTGCAGGTAGTGCCCGAGGCGGTTGGTCCGCTCCTCCAGCTGCGCATAGGTGAGTTCGCGACCGTCCGACGCGAGTGCGACACGGTCGGGGACGAGATCGATGGCGTGCTCTACGAGGTCTGCGATATTAAGGGCCACGCCATCAAAATAGAACGTGTTATCGTTTCTGACAAGACCCGAACTGAGAGCCAGCTCACAACACTTCAGGAGTTCCAGTGCCCCCTACCGCCCCCACCGGCGCTGCCGAGAATTCGGACGTTTCGGAGCGTGCTCCGCACTGCCTCGTCGAGCAACGCGGACATACCCTGATCGTCACCATGAATCGGCCCGAAGCACGAAATGCACTGTCGGGCGAGATGATGGCGATCATGACCGAGGCGTGGGACCGCGTCGACAACGACCCCGAGATCCGTGTCGCGATCCTCACCGGCGCAGGCGGCGCGTTCTGCGCTGGCGCCGATCTCAAAGACATGAACAAGTCCGCACCCGGCGACAAGTTCGAACGGGGCGAGCGCAGCGACGGGACAGGCAACCGCGGCGGCTGGGACCTGTCTCGCCTGCCCGCTCTGCTCAAGGGACGGAGACTGACAAAGCCCCTCATCGCGGCGGTCGAGGGCCCCGCCATCGCAGGCGGCACCGAGATCCTTCAGGCTACCGACATACGCGTCGCCGGAGAGAGCGCGAAGTTCGGCGTATCCGAAGCAAAGTGGGGCCTGTTCCCGCTCGGCGGTTCGGCGGTGCGCCTCGTCCGTCAGATCCCGTACACGATCGCCGCCGACATCCTGCTCACCGGTCGGCACCTGTTGGCACCCGAAGCCAAGGAGATCGGACTCATCGGGCACGTGGTCGAGGACGGCCAGGCTCTCGGTAGGGCGCTCGAGATCGCCGACACGATCTCCGCCAACGGGCCCGTCGCGGTTCAGGCAATCCTCGAAACCATCCGCCGCTCCGAGGGACTCCACGAAGAAGAAGCCTTCCGTATCGACGCCGAACTCGGTGCTGCGGTATTCAAGAGCGCCGACGCGAAGGAAGGGCCTCGCGCCTTCGTCGAGAAGCGAGCGCCGAAATTCACCGGTGCCTGACGGGAATTCACCTGCCGCGCTGTGAGGCCGCTGCGCGCTGGTCCAGTTCCGCCAACGTGATCGGATGCGCCGGAGGGGCATCGAGCACAACGCTGCGGACAGTGCTCAGGTGATCGTCGACGTGTAGTAGCTCGCCGGGGTTCAGCGCCGACCAGTGCGGGTCTTCGTCCATTCTCTCGCTGGCAACCACCACGGCCGGATACTGCGCGAGGTGCCCTGCCTGCACACGCACGGTGCCTGCAGTACCGCCGTGGTCGAGGCGACGATCACCCTGGGCGCCTCCGCCCGGACGTTCGAGTACCCACAGTTCGTGTGTATCCGGGTATCGCAACGCCCAGAGCTCGGTGGCGGTCGTCAGGATGACGTTGAGAGCGAAGATCGGGAGGTTCTCGGCAGCCCACTGTGCTGCGGCGGTGAGGCCGGCCGTCACGTCCCCGTCGTGCTCGTCGATGCGTCGGGTGACGAGCGCGAAGAACCGCTCCGAATCCGTGTCGCCCTGCACGAGACCCCTGTATGACCCGAGCTCCGCGTCCAGCCGGTCGAGATCGCCGAGAACGCCGTTGTGCGCGAACAACCGTCCGTTCTGCTCGAACGGATGTGTGTTGCGCGGGGCGAGTCCGCCCGTGGACGCGTACCGGATATGAGCGAGAAACGTCCGCGAAGACCGCTCTCTGGCTTCCGTGGCGAATGCTCGATCCTCGTACGCGGCCATCGGTTGCTTCTCCACGAGGGGTTCGTCGCTGTGGGTGAACGTGCCGAGACCCGTGCCGTCCGGCTCGCGACGGCTCTGGCGAGCCAGAGAATCGGAAGCGTCGAGCAGCCAGAAGGTCGCGTGTACGCGGTGCGGTGCAGCACTGAGCGCGAACAGTCGGCACATGCGGACCCCCTCGCCACGGAACTCCGGATGGCTCGAGGATAGGACAGGCCCGCATGCCGCGAGACGGAAACGGATGCAGAGGCAATCAGCCCAGTACGACGTCGGCCAGCGACTGCACGTGCTCGGCGTCGCGGCACGACACCAGGAGCATCGTCACTCCCGCGTCTTCCCACCGCTTGACCCCCGCACGCACCTCGTCGCGATTGCCCACGATCATCGTCTCGGTGACCATCTCGTCGGGAATCGCCGCAGCCGCCTCGTCCTTACGTCCGGAGCGGAACAGTTCGGTGACCTCGTCGACCACTTCGCCGTATCCCATCCGGCGGTAGACCTGCGCGTGGAAGTTCAACTCGGGAGCACCCATTCCGCCGACGTAGAGCGCGGTGACCGGTTTCATTCCGGCGATCGTCGCGGCCCGGTCGTCGGTCACCACCACCTGGCAGGTCGCCGCGATCTCGAAGTCCTCACGAGTGCGACGCGCTCCCGGACGGGCGAATCCTTCGTCGAGCCATTCGTTGTACATCGGCGCGAGGCGCGGGGAGTAGTAGATCGCGAGCCAGCCGTCGGCGATCTCGGCGGTGAGCGCGACGTTCTTCGGTCCTTCGGCTCCGAGCCAGATCGGGATGTCGGGACGGAGCGGATGCGTGATGGGCTTGAGTGGTTTACCGAGCCCCGTCGCCCCTTCCTGCGAGTACGGCAGCGGATAGTGCGGACCCGCGCTGGTGACGGGTTCCTTCCGCGCGAGAACATCGCGGATGATCGACACGTACTCGCGGGTCCGGGCCAGCGGTTTCGCGAACGGTTGCCCGTACCAGCCTTCGACGACCTGCGGTCCGGATACCCCCAGACCAAGGATGTGCCGACCACCGGAAAGATGATCGAGGGTGAGCGCGTGCATCGCGCAACTCGTCGGGGTTCGGGCCGAGATCTGCACAACCGACGTCCCGAGGCGCACTCGCTCGGTCGCCGATCCCCACCATGCGAGCGGAGTGAACGCATCGGATCCCCACGATTCGGCCGCGAAGACCGCGTCGAACCCCGCCGCCTCCGCGGCAGTAACGAGTTCCGGTCCATTGGCCGGAGGTTGCGCGCCCCAATATCCCAACTGAAGTCCCAGTTCCATTGCACGCCTTTCAGGTCGGACGACTGGCCATGCCGCGCTGTTCACACGCTACTCTTGCCAGCGACATTAGAACCTGTTCTACTCGAAGATGTGAGTCTGGGAAAGAGCGCGGTCGTCGAACCGCCACTGAGAGCCCCGTTGAATCTTCAGTTCGACTACACCCGGTCCACCGGGCCTGCCGTCGGTGCATTCGTCACCGGTTTGCGCGACGGGCGGATCGTCGGCGCACGTGGTTCGGACGGGCGAGTGCTCGTCCCTCCCCCGGAATACGACGCGATCACCCACGAGCCGCTCGTCGATTTCGTCGAGGCGGGGCAGACCGGCACCGTGGTGAGCTGGACGTGGAATCCCGAGCCTCTGCCCGGGCAGCCGTTCGACCGCCCGTTCGCGTGGGCTCTGATCCGGCTCGACGGTTCGGACTCGTCGCTACTGCACGCCGTCGACGTCCCTTCTCCCGACGACATGAGCACCGGCATGCGGGTGCGCGTCCGATGGGCGGACGAGCGGGTGGGCGACATCCACGACATCGTCGCGTTCGAGCCGGGCGAGGCCGAGGCAGCACCCGCTGCCGACGCCGACACCGAGCCGGTAGGCATGATCGTCACGCCCCTCGACCTGCACTACACGCACACGGCGTCTCCCGAGGAATCGTGGTACCTGCGCGGATTGAAGGAAGGGAAGCTCGTCGGCGGGCGAACCGGGCCCGGGGGCAAGGTGTACGTTCCGCCGCGAGGTGCAAGCCCCACCGACGGCGTTCCGACGAAGGAACACGTCGAGCTGTCCGACAAGGGCATCGTCACCACGTTCTGCATCGTGAATGTTCCGTTCATGGGCCAGCAGATCAAACCCCCGTACGTCGCCGCATATGTGTTGCTCGACGGCGCCGACATTCCCTTCCTGCACCTGATCCTCGAGTGCGATGCCGCAGAGGTCCGTATGGGCATGCGCGTCGAAGCTAAATGGCGACCGCAGGAGGAATGGGACTACACCCTCAGGAACATCGAATACTTCCGTCCCACCGGCGAACCCGACGCCGACTTCGACACTTTCAAACACCACCTCTAGGAGCCGCGGAATCATGACAGACATTGCAGTCGTCGGCTTCGCGCACGCTCCACACGTCCGCGAAACGCACGGCACCACCAACGGTGTCGAAATGCTCGTGCCCTGCTTCCAGGAGCTCTACGGCGAGCTCGGAATCACCAAGTCCGACATCGGTTTCTGGTGCTCCGGTTCGTCCGACTACCTCGCAGGTCGCTCGTTCTCGTTCATCTCGGCCATCGACGCGATCGGTGCAGTTCCCCCGATCAACGAGTCGCACGTCGAGATGGACGCAGCGTGGGCCCTCTACGAGGCCTGGGTAAAGCTCATCACCGGTGAGGTCGACACCGCGCTCGTATACGGGTTCGGCAAGTCGTCGGCCGGCACGTTGCGGCGCGTCCTCTCGCTCCAGCTCGATCCTTATCTCGTCGCACCGCTCGGCCTCGACGCCGTGTCGCTCGCCGGATTGCAGGCACGGATCGGACTCGACTCCGGCAAGTGGACCGCGGAGCAGATGGCCGAGGTCGCCGTCCAGGCACGCGCGGCAGCGAAAAGCAGGCCCGACGCCCAGATCAGCGGCGATGTCACCGTCGAGGAATTGCTCGCGACACCGTACGTCGCCGACCCGTTGCGCCGTCACGACTGCGCCCCCGTCACCGACGGCGCTGCCGCGATCATCCTGGCGTCCGGCGACCGCGCGCGGGAACTGTGTGAGAACCCCGCGTGGATCACAGGGATCGAGCATCGCATCGACTCCCCGAATTTCGGAGCCGCCGATCTGACGTCCGCGCCGTCCGCACGCGCTGCCGCTGCGGCTGCCACCGGCGGTGACATCTCCTTCGACCTCGCCGAGCTGCACGCACCGTTCACCCACCAGGAGTTGATCCTGCGTGAGGAGATCGGATTGAACGGCAACACTGCGATCAATCCGTCGGGTGGTCCGCTGACCGGCAACCCGATGTTCTCCGGTGGGCTCGAGCGTATCGGTTTCGCCGCCAAGGCGATCATGGACGGGAAGGCGGGCAGGGCACTCGCCCACGCCACGGGTGGCGCTGTACTGCAACAGAATCTGGTAGCCGTTCTGGAGGGACGAAACTGATGGCGAAGCAACCTGCAGCTGTCCTCGGAACCGGACAGACCCACTACGTCGCGAAGCGGCACGATGTCTCGATGGCAGGACTCGTCCGCGAAGCAATCGACCGAGCCATGGCCGACGCCCATGTGGGCTGGGACGACATCGACGCGGTCGTGATCGGGAAAGCTCCCGATCTGTTCGAAGGCGCGATGATGCCCGAACTGGCGATGGCCGACGCGATCGGCGCAACCGGCAGGCCTTTGCTGCGCGTTCACACCGCCGGGTCCGTGGGCGGTTCCACCGCCAATGTCGCTACGAGTCTCGTCCAGGCGGGTATCCACCGGCGCGTACTTGCGGTCGCGTGGGAGAAACAGTCCGAATCCAATGCGATGTGGGCGCTGTCCACGCCCGTCCCGTTCACCATGCCGGTCGGTGCAGGCGCAGGTGGCTACTTCGCGCCCCACGTCCGCTCGTACATCCGTCGCTCCGGGGCACCCGAACACGTCGGCTCGATGGTCGCTGTGAAAGATCGTCTCAACGGCGCGAAGAACCCGTACGCCCACCTCAAGCAGCCCGACATCACCCTCGAGAAGGTGCAGGCGTCGCAGATGCTGTGGGATCCCATCCGCTACGACGAAACGTGCCCGTCCTCTGACGGTGCATGCGCCGTGGTGCTCGGCGACGCCGACAGCGCTGCCGCGGCCGAGGCGGACGGGCGCACCGTCGCGTGGATCCACGCGACCGCGATGCGCACCGAACCGACCACCTACGCCGGCCGCGACCAGGTGAACCCTGAAGCAGGCCGGATCGCTGCCGCAGCACTGTGGAAGCAGGCCGGGATCACCGACCCGCTCACCGAAATCGACTGCGCCGAGATCTACGTCCCGTTCTCGTGGTTCGAACCGATGTGGCTCGAGAACCTCGGGTTCGCCCCGGAAGGTGGCGGGTGGAAACTCACCGAGGCAGGAGAAACTGCAATCGGGGGGCAACTTCCGGTCAATATGTCCGGCGGCGTTCTGTCGTCGAACCCGATCGGCGCGTCGGGCATGATCCGCTTCGCCGAGGCGGCGATCCAGGTCATGGGTAAGGCCGGAGAACATCAGGTCGACGGCGCACGCAAAGCACTCGGACACGCGTACGGTGGTGGCTCGCAGTACTTCTCGATGTGGGTCGTCGGGTCCGAGAAGCCGGCGAACTAGGAGTATGTCATGGTGAAGTTCACCGTCGGCGTCGCGATGACGCCACTGGATCAGCTCGCGGGGATCGCGAAGACCGCCGAGGAATGCGGCTTTTCGTCGATCGCATTGCCGGATTCGTTGTTCTACATGGAGAAGCAGACCGTCGACTATCCCTACACGCCGGACGGGTCGCGGATGTGGACGGCGGACACACCCTGGGTGGACCCGCTCATCGCCGCAGCTGCGATGGGGGCAGCTACGTCGACGATCGAGTTCTACACACAGGTCCTCAAACTCGGCTCCCGCAATCCGGTACTGCTCGCGCGTCAGGTCGGTTCGGTCGCGAACCTCACGAACAACCGGTTCGGGCTCGGTGTCGGGATCGGCTGGGCACCGGAAGAATTCGAATGGTGCGGCGTTCCCTACGCGCGACGCGGAAAACGTGTCGACGAAATGATCGATGTACTGAAGCTGATCCTCGGTGGTGGCATGGTCGAGCACCACGGTGAGTTCTACGATTTCGATCGCCTGCAGATGAGCCCGGCCCCGAGCAAACCGGTGCCGTTGTACGTCGGTGGCCACACCGACGTGGCGTTGCGCCGGGCCGCGCGGGTCGGCGACGGCTGGACCTCGGCAATGATCAAGTTCGACGATCTCGTCCCTGTGATCGACCGTTTGCGCACGCTGCGCAGCGAATACGGCCGGTCCGACACCCCCTTCGAGATCCAGACGGTGTGCATCGACAAGTTCGGCTCGTCCGGTTACACCGAACTCGCAGACGCGGGGGTCACCGACATCATCGTCGTGCCATGGATATTCGACGGTCACGGATTCGACTCCCCGCTCGAGGCAAAGCAGGAATCGTTGCAAAGGTTCGCCGAGAAGTTCATCCACGCGAAGGGCTTCATCCACGAGAGAGGCACAGCATGAGCGAGGAACATCCCGCACGCGTCGCGGCACGCTCGTCCCAGGCGGCCGCGAGCGGCAAGCGCAAGGACGAATGGCTGGCGCTGTTCGCTGACGACGGATATGTCGAAGATCCTGTCGGACCGTCGGGGTTCGACCCGGAAGGCAAGGGCCATCACGGGACGGAGGCGATCGCGAAGTTCTACGACATGACGATCGCGAACACCGACTCGCTCGAGTTCCTCGTCGACGACGTCCTGGTGTGCGGCGACGAGTGCGTCAACATCGGCACCATTCGCACGACGATGGCCGGCAACATCATCGACGCCGAGGGCGTGTTCGTCTACCGGGTGAACGCCGAAGGCAAGATCGCGTCGCTGCGCGCCTTCTGGGAAGTCGATCGAGCGATGAAGACGCTGCGTCCGGCCCAGTAGAGTCGGACCGTGGTCACTGCCGGAATCGTTCTCGCTGCGGGGGACGGCTCACGGTTGGGTGGTCGGGCGAAAGCCCTGCTACCCCACCGGGGCCGTCCCCTGCTGCATTCCGTCGTCGATGCTCTCGAGCAAGGCGGGTGCGACCGGACGATCGTCGTGACCGGCGCGTACGCCGACGAGGTGGCTGCAGCGTGCCCACCCGGAACAACCCCGGTGTACAACTCCCGATGGGAGATCGGAATGTCGACCTCGCTTCGGTGCGGGGTCGACGCGGCGGCCGGTGCCGACGTGATCGCGCTGACGGTGGTGGATTTCCCCGGCATCAACGCCGAACTCGTACATGCAATCCTGTCGGCGCACGAACCCGGAACCGTGACCTTGCCGGTGTTCGGCGAGCGCCCCGGTCATCCCGTCGTCTTCGACCTGGTCGACGCGGTAGCGGCGGTGCAGCAAGCACGTGGCGACGAGGGCGCGCGATCGTTCCTCTCCCGTAATCGCGACCGGGTCCGGCAGTTGGATTGCGCAGGTCTCGCAGATCCCGGCGACATCGACACCGCCGGCGACCTGCACCGACTGGACTGACATTGTTCTCCTGTCGCTCGGATCGCGCACATGGACAATTAATTGACTTACTAGTCAATTAATTATTATCCTTGGTTCATGGCCCGTACCGTCGACCCCGAACTCCAAGCGCAACGCCGCAATGCCATCACCGATGCGGCCGCCGTGCTCTTTGCCGAACACGGTTACGAAGCAACCCCTGTCACCGCGATCGCGAAAGCCGCGGGCGTCAGTTCGGGCACGGTCTTCCATTACTTCGGCGACAAACGCGGCGTCTTCCGGGCAATCTTCGAGCGCGACCTGCCCGAATCCCGGGCGATGGTTGAACGCTATCGCGACGCCGAGGATCCACTGGAGGCGATTCTCGACCTGGTCGCCGAGCTCGTCGAACCCGCCTCCGACCCACTCGCCGCGGGCCTCGTGATCGAGGTGATGCGGCAGGTCGCCCACGACCCGCAACTCGCCGTGGTCCTCGACGAGACGGACGCCGTAGTGAGCCGAGGACTCAGCGATCTCCTCCGTCGCGCGCACCACCGGATCGACCCCGCGCTCGACCCGGACGCGACCGCCACCTGGATCCGTGCGATCACGGATTCTGCTTTTCTCTACGCGGACAACCCGTCTGCGGTAGCTCCCGTGGAGACCATGCGGACGGTCATCCACCGCTATCTCACCGGACATCGAAAGGGACCTCATGACGACGATGCGTGACGATGCAACGAAGATCTCCGTCTCCTGGATGATCCCCGCCGTCGTGGCGGCGGCATGCATCCTGGTCGGCATCGGGCTCGGCTTCGCCGCTCCCCCGGTCTGCCGCTGGGCCGTCGACACTCTGCCGACAGTCCCCGGGCCGGTGGAACTTCTCTCCGAGCTGACCACCGCGTGGTCGCTACCGATCCTGACCATCCTCGGGATCGTCGGGGGCGTGGTCCTCGCCATGAGCACCCTCGGCGAATCACTCACCGTCACCGTGGATTCCGACGGTGTACTCCTCGAGCAGGACGACGACGCGCTCTATGTTCCGCGAAACAAGATCGTCGGCGCCCACCTCGATGAGAAAGACCTGGTCCTGACTGACGTCACGCGCCGTGAACTCGCCCGTCGCAAATTCGGCGACCTCGACAAGATCGCCGTCGCCCACGCATTCACCGAGCACGGATACCCCTGGACCGACACGTCACACAACGATGACGAATTCACCCGGTGGATCGACGGTGACCCCAGCCTCGACAGCGAAATCCACGCACTGCTCCGCGAACGACGTACCGCGCTCTCCCGCAAAGATTCCCATGTAGCCGGTCAGCTCCACGGAACGCTCCAGGAGCGCGGCATAGTCGTCCGCGATCGCAAGGAACGCCAGGAATACCGTCGGGTCCCGCTACGCGGAGGCGGTCCTGCCGGATTGCCGGATGGTCATCGGTAACGACGCCGGAAACGCGGTCCATCGGCAGTTCCGAGTGCATTGGTCGGGCAAATCCTGTTCTGAGCCGAGGAAAACGTCGAACAGCAGGAATGGGAACGGACACCGATCCGTTGACGGTGAGGCGCGACGAAGCCGCTCGTCCATGACCGATCCTCGCGCCTTCTCGGCACGAGACCTGGCGACACCACGGAACCAGACCTCAGTCCGTTCACGCCGGACGTGAGTAGTTCAGAATCCGATGCAGTGAAGCGGTGCCAGCCGACCGGCGTGCAGAGCGGTAATCACGAACTCTTCATGCGGGACCATCGGGGTCGGTAATTCTCGCACGTCGAACCATTGCAGCGCCGCTGCCTTCTCACGCTCTATCAGCCGTGGCTCACGTAACCAGCTGCGACATTCGACGAAGAAGTCCACTCGATGATCCTTGTACGAGTGGCCGGGCAACTCCTGGCGATGCAACGAGGTCAGCGCCACGAGATCGTCAGGATCGACCACGACACCGAGCTCCTCGGCACACTCACGAACAGCGGCATCGAAAACCGACTCGCCCCGCTCGACGTGTCCCGCCGCAGCGTGAGCCCAATGTCCGTCCAGGTAGCCAGTGCCCTCCCTCAGTTGGAGCAGGACCTCCTCGCGCCCGACAACGTTGCGACGGAACAGCACATAGACCGCAGGCACGACCTGAACGCGTTTATTCACGCGCACACGGTAACGGGCGAGGGTGACACCACACCGCGACCGGGCGGGCGGCAGACCCACGATGGCGTTCTCCCGTGCGTCCGAGCACCTCTGGAATCGAGTCCCCTCTGGCATCATCGGTACGGGATTGAACCGGAGTAGACCACACGAACATTGTGCTGGCCGAGGAATCCGTGACATTGGAGGGGATGTTCGATGGAAGCCGTGCTTATCGGTGTGACCGCAATCGTGGTGCTCGTCGGAATCGACCAGGCAGCACTGTGGGCAGAGAGAAGAGGATGGATCTTCTGGCGCAAGAGCAAGCCACGCACGGCCGACGCGGGGAGCGGCACGTTGGGGATGATGGACGAACTGTTTTCCCCCGCGAAGAGGCATGTCACTGAAGAAGTTGTGGGTAAGAGGCACGCTCGAATCGACGTCGCTGTAGGAGACGGCGGATGGATCGATCTCGATAGTGGCCGGGTACGGCTGTCGACGTCCGATCAACCGTAGCCGTGTGTGCAACGGTCTCCGGGGCAGGAACGGTACTCCATGGCCGAAGGCTGTCCTGACGGTTGACCGCCGATGCACGCGAGGTCGGATCGACTATCCGGGTGCCGTGTTCATCTGCACGGTCATCGCTGTTCGTCGGTGTGCGGATGCACGCCACGAGTACCCAGCGGGGCATACACGTCCTCGGTGCGTAATCCTGGGTGTGGGTGACTCATCCAGTTGCAGAACTGATCGTGACGATGATCTTTCTCGTCTCTGCCGACACCTCGACCGTCACCGTGGGTGCGCTCGTTCGAGTTCCGATGTATGACTGTGCGATAGTCGCGCCACTGGGATAGCTAAGACGAGAATCGAGGAACACATGGCCACCGAAAACTCAGGTGCTGCAACGTCCGAGACGAACACGGTCGCGATCGGATTCGTCTTTCCTCCCAGCCAACCACCCGAACGCCTTCGCGACGCCGCACTCGCCGTGGAGGCCGCCGGCATCGACGAGTTCTGGCTCTGGGAAGACTGCTTCGCGGAGTCCGGCCTGGCTCCCGCCGCCGCGGTGCTCGCCTGGACGGAGCGCATCCGCGTCGGCATCAGCCTCATCCCCGTACCGCTGCGCAATGTGGCCCTGACCGCCATGGAAATCGCCACCCTCGCCCGACTCTTCCCGGACCGGCTGTTGCCCGGCATCGGTCACGGCATCCTCGAGTGGATGGGACAGGCCGGCGTCCGAGCGAAGTCACCGATCACGCTGCTACGCGAATACAGCACTGCGTTGCGGGCGCTGCTCGACGGAGAGACCGTCACGACCCAGGGCCGGTACGTCCAACTCGACGACGTCCGACTCGCGTACCCGCCCGCACTCGTACCGCCGCTACTGATCGGCGCCACCAAACCCAGAACGCTCGCAATCGCGGGTGAACTCGGTGACGGTGTGCTGCTCGGCGGCGGAAACGAGACACCGGACGGGGTGCGGGAAAGTCTGCGCCTGGCCCTGCAGGCTCGCGACGCTCGTGGCCTCGGCCGGCCGTTCGAGGTGGTCATGCCGGCGATGGTGCCGGTTGATGCGTCTGCCGACGAGATCGAGGCGACGGTGCGGCCGTATGCGGCGGCCGGTGTCACGCGCGTGACTGTCTGCGGCATCGATGCGGATGGGGCGCCCGACGGCAGTGATCGACTACTGCATCTGGTGGATGTGGTCGCGGAGGTGCGCTCCCGGTTCGCGTAGTGCGCGTGCGGTCGGCCACTCCCGGCTGTACGCCATCCGCACACTGTCCCAATACTCGGCGATCCCGCTGATGAGTCCGTACCCCTGCTCGGCCACCGCGACGACGGACGTCTCGAGGTCACCGACTTCGAAGCACACGTTGCGCACCTCAGGTCGTTGGCCGTCGCCGTGGGCGACCCCGGCTTGTGGTCGGGACTGACGAAGGTCGCGGCTCCAACCGGACCCCTGCGACGTGATGCCGATGTGGTCGAACATTGTACGTGTGCCATGGAATCCCTCCTCCGGTCGTTGTCGTGCCGATTCGATGCTGAGATCTGATCGTTGGAGCCGCCACCGGCGTCGTGGCGGCTACCGGTCGACCTGGAGCTCCCGAACCTGCAGGATGATCGAGCGGAGGCTCCAGAGGATTACCTGCGCGATGCGTCTTCGTGGGACCGGACCGCGAATCGGTCGTCCCTACCGCTTCCAACGCTGCACTCGATCCGACAAGTCAATCGGTAGGAACGTTTCGAATTGCGCTTCTGCACAACACTTTACGATATCAACGTGCACCGACCAGATATCATGTCACGTAGGCGCGAGATTGCCTCTCTCACAATCCAATTCGTCCACGCGTTGGCTCCGGCCATCGGCGAACACGCAGAGATCAGCATGCGACGTCCCATCGAGCACACCGAGCCTCCAGCGGCATCCCGCACAGAGCCGCCGGAGGTCTCGCCGCTGCGTGGGCACGCAGCCGGTTGTCCGTACTGGCACACAGTGGTCGCAATGCGAGTGAACGTCCCAGGTTACCCAGGCCCAAGCGGCGTCCACGTCGACCCACATCCCTGTCCTGGAGGGCCGCTGGAGATGGGATTCGAATTAGGACATACGCATAGTATCCACCACCACGGGCGGTCGAGGATCATCCCAGGTGCTATCGTTCTTGATAGCACTCTGAGGAGGTAGTTCCGATGTCATCCATCGTCGTCCGAGGGCTCGACGAGTCCGTCAAAAAGCGGCTCGCCGCCCAGGCCAAGGAGCACGGCCGCTCCATGGAGGCCGAAGCCCGCGACATTCTCACCAAGGCCACGCGTCGGCCACACATCGGTCTCGCACTCATGCGTGCAGCGCAGGAAGCCGGGGGCGTCGAGGATCTCCCCCTACCCGAGCGCTCCGACGTCGCCCGCGCGGCGGACTTCACGTGATCGTCCTCGACACCAATGTGATCTCCGAGATCTTCCGACCGGAGCCGGAGAGCGTGGTCATCGCGTGGATGGAAGGCCTCACTGGCGAGGTTGCGATCACCGCCATCACTCTCGCCGAACTTCTGGCCGGCGTGCGCCGCCTCCCGAAAGGCCGGCGCAGGTCGACACTGGCCGCGAAGATCGACGCCGCGCTCGAGCCCTACCGAGACACCATGGCGATCCTGCCATTTGACGACGGTGCCGCCGAGCACTACGCCGCCGTCCTCATCAGGCGTGAACAGGCGGGGCTGCCGATCCACACCGCCGACGCCCAGATCGCCGCGATCTGTCTGGCACACGGAGCCACATACGCGACACGGAACACCAAGGATTTCACCGGTACCGGAGTCGAATTGGTCGACCCCTGGTATGCCTGAATCAGCAACCCTGAGGAGTTCGGGCGCTGGTCACCAGCGCCACGAGGTGCAGCAGAAGGGAGTGGCCGCGTCGATTTCCGGGCGGTACTGCGACACCGAGCAGGTCGTGCATCGTGTCGACAAATGGATTGTGAACCGCGTGCTGGACAATCGCCCGTGATGCCAACAACACTGCGCTCGCCCACGGTCGGCTACGTCCTGGTGCTGATCCCGTTCGTGCTGAGCTTCTTCACCCGATTCGCACCAGGAAGCCTGGCCGGACCACTCGCCGACGAGCTCGATTTCTCCGGTGCTCAACTCGGGTTGGCCACGGGCACCTACTTCTACGTCTACACCGTCATGCAGGTACCGGCCGGAGCGATCATCGACCGGATCGGCATCCGGTGGGCGGTCGGCGTCGGCACCGCACTCTCCGCAGGTGGACTGTTCCTCTACTCCGTCGCGATGAACCTGCCGACCGCGGTCGCCGCGTCGGCACTTATCGGCTTCGGCAGTTCCACCAGCTTCTTGGGTGTGCTGCGCGCCATCGGAGCGTGGTATCCGGCAAGCCGATTCGCGGCGATGTCGGGGACGACCATGCTGATCGGCAACATCGGCAGTATCGCCGCCGGTGGCCCGCTGGCGTCGTTACTGTCGGTGACAACCTGGAGAGGGGTTCTGGCGGCCACCGCGGTGGTGTCGTTGCTGAGTGCGGCGGCGGTACTGATGTTCGTGCGGCATCTTCCGTCTGCGGTGGTGGACCGCACGACGGGTCAGGAGACCAGCACTGGTGTCGGCGCCTTGCTGCGGGATCGCACGCTTATTGCGTTCACACTCGTTGCCGTGGGCACGAACTCGACGTTCTACACCTTCACCAGCCTGTGGGGTACGCCGTTTCTGACCACTACCGGTACGGCATCGGCAACCGCGGCGACCGTGATCTCCGCAGCATTGCTTGTGTATGGACTGACCTCGTTGGCCGTCGGTCGTTTCTCGGATGTACACGGCCGGAAGGCCGCAACGATGGTCGTGGTCAGCGCGGTCGGGGTCGGCGGCTGGATAGCAGTGTTCATCGCTGCGCAACTATCGGGCGCCACAGCGATGGCAACGGTCGGGATGCTGCTGGCCGCGGTCGCGGCCGGCGGCGTCGTCGTGGTGTTCTCGATGGTCAACGACCACACCGGCTCTCGCGGCGGTGCAACCGCACTGGCGGTGGTCAACGGTGCGGTGTTCCTGGTCGTGGCAGTACTCCAGCAGGTCATCGGGTGGCTGGTCGATGCCGGAGACGGTGGGCCGCAGGCCTACGGAATCGGGATCGGGCTGGTCGCTGCGATCGCCACCGTCGGCCTCGGATTCGCGGTGCGCGCGGCCGTTGCTACAAGAGTGGTTGAGTCTGCAGATGCATCTCGATGAGCGATGGTCCCGTGTTCCATCGCGCCACAGATCCCTTCCCCTTTCCTACCGCTTCGGAGTGGCCCCGACCAGCGGGTGGCCGGCCGGGCCCCTCGACCGGCGCGACACCCTGCTGGTCGCGACCGGCCTGTCCTCCACCGAGGTCAGTGCTTGACCGGGCACCCACCCTGCGTCTTGTAGTCGACCTGGAATTCCTTGATCCCGTTGAGCCAGCCGGACCGCAGACGATGCGGATCGGAGATCTTGGTGATGTCCGGAATATGGTCCGCGATTGCGTTGAAGATCAGGTCGATCTCCATGCGAGCGAGGTTGGCGCCGAGGCAGTAGTGCGCACCGGTTCCACCGAATGCGAGGTGCGGGTTGGGATCCCGGAGAATGTCGAATTCCCGTGGGTTTTCGAAGACCTCTTCGTCGTTGTTGGCCGATGCGTACAGCATCACGACGCGGTCGCCCTTCTTGATCGCCTGACCACCGAGCTCGGTGTCCTCGAGTGCGGTGCGCTGGAACGAGATAACCGGTGTGGCCCAGCGGATGATCTCGTCGGCAGCCGTCTTCGGACGGTCGCGCTTGAAGATCTCCCACTGCTCCGGATTGTCGAGGAAGGCCGCCATGCCGTGGGAAATTGCATTGCGGGTGGTCTCGTTACCCGCGACGGCGAGAACGATGAAGAAGAATCCGAATTCCTCGGGCGCGAGTTCGTCGCCGTCGATGTCCGCTTCGATGAGGGTGGTGACGATATCGTCCGCCGGATTCGCCTTACGCTCGGCAGCCATCTGGTAGGCGTAGCCGAGGACCTCCATCGAGGCCGCTGCCGGATCGGCGGTGTTGTCCGGATCGTCGTACCCGGTCATCTGATTGGACCACTCGAAGATCTTCGCGCGATCATCCTGGGGCACACCGATGAGGTCGGCGATGGCCTGCAGTGGCAGCTCGGCAGCGATCTGGGTGACGAAGTCGCCGCCGCCCTCCTGGCATGCCTCGGCAACGATTTTCTTTGCCCGCGAGTTCAATTCGTCGCGCAGACCGTTGATCGCGCGGGGTGTGAATCCACGCGCGACCAGCTTACGCAGCTTGGTGTGCTCGGGCGCGTCCTTGTTGAGCAGGACGTGACGCTGAAGCTCGATGGCCTCTCGCGGCATGTCGTCGTTGAACCGCGGGATGGCGGTGTTCTCCCAATTGGAGAACACATCGCTCCGGCGGGAGACTTCGCGGACCTCTTCGTGGCGGGACACGACCCAGAAGCCTTCGTCGTGGAAGCCGCTGACATCCGGCGACTTCTTGTTCCACCAGACCGGTGCCGTCCTGCGCAGTTCGGCGAATTCTTCGAACGGCATACGCTCCGCAAAAAGATCGGGATCTGTGAAGTCGATGCCTTCGGGGATGCTGGGCTGTGCCACCACTGAACCTCTCCTGCCCTTGCACGGATACCCGCGCTGTAATGTGGAACACGTTCTAGAATCATTGAAGCACAGCACACGCGGCTCGCCAAGGAAACCGTGCTTCCAAACAGCGAGACCACCTCTTGCACCACTCGATAACCTGTTCTATTTTCCGAGGTAGGAACGCTGCCCCGAGGGGCACACAGAAAGGAGCCCGCTGTGGGCACACCCGTCATCGTCGAGGCCGCACGCACCCCGATCGGCAAGCGAGGTGGCTGGCTCTCCGGCCTGCACGCCGCCGAAATCCTCGGTGCAGCGCAGAGCGGGCTTATCGAACGGTCCGGGATCGACCCGGCACTCGTCGAACAGGTCATCGGCGGCTGCGTCACCCAGGCCGGTGCCCAGTCCAACAACATCACCCGCACGGCCTGGCTGAATGCCGGACTGCCGTGGCAGGTCGGTGCCACCACGATCGACTGCCAGTGCGGCTCGGCGCAGCAGGCGAACCACCTCATCGCAGGTCTCATCGCAACCGGTGCCATCGAGGCCGGGATCGCGTGCGGTATCGAAGCGATGACGCAGGTTCCGCTCGGCGCCAACGTCGGCGACCAGGCCGGACCCCGCCGGCCCGAGTCGTGGAACATCGACATGCCGAACCAGTTCGAGGCCGCCGAACGAATTGCTCGGCGCCGCGGCATCACCCGCGATGACGTCGACGCCCTCGGTGTGCGCTCCCAGCAGCTCGCGAAGCAGGCATGGGACGAAGGCCGCTTCGAACGCGAGGTCCTGCAGGTCGTCGCCCCCGTCGTCGACAAGGAAGGCATGCACACCGGCGAGAAGCAGACCGTCGCCCGCGATCAGGGGCTGCGCGACACTTCCGCCGAGTCGTTGGCCAAGTTGAAGCCCGTCCTCGACGGCGGCATCCATACCGCAGGCACCTCGTCGCAGATCTCCGACGGTGCGGCCGCGGTGCTTCTGATGGATGAGGACAAAGCGAAAGCACTGGGTCTGAAGCCACGCGCACGGATCGTCTCGCAGGCGCTGGTCGGCGCCGAGCCCGAATTCCACCTCGACGGCCCTGTCCAGGCAACTGCGAAAGTGCTCGAGAAGTCCGGCATGAGCATCGGCGACCTCGATCTGTTCGAGGTCAACGAGGCTTTCGCATCGGTGCTGCTGTCGTGGGCCCAGGTCCACGGGCCCGACATGGACAAGGTCAATGTCAACGGCGGCGCGATCGCGCTGGGGCACCCGGTCGGGTCGACGGGGTCGCGGCTGATCACGACGGCGCTGCACGAACTCGAGCGGCGCGACGCATCGACGGCGTTGATCACCATGTGTGCGGGTGGCGCGCTGGCCACGGGCACCATCATCGAACGCATCTGATCATGGGCACCGAGGCGGCCCCCAAGGGGCTCGATTCGAAGGCGACGACCTCGATCATCAAGTGGATGTCGCGTGTGAACGTGGCCCTGTACCGGGCCACCGGTGGCCGCCTCGGTGGAAAGTGGCGGGTGGGCAGCGCATTTCCGTGGGGAATCCCGGTGTGCCTGCTCACCACCACCGGCCGGAAGACGGGGCAGCCACGGACCGCTCCCCTGTTGTTCCTCGAGGCCGACGGCAAGGTGTTGCTCGTCGCGTCCCAGGGCGGGCTGCCGAAGCATCCGCTGTGGTTCCGCAACATCCAGGCGAATCCCGAGGTGACCGTCCAGATCCGGTCGGACATCCGTCAGATGAAGGCTCGTGTCGCCACGGATGCGGAGCGCGCACAGTACTGGCCGAAACTCACGGCGATGTATCCGGATTTCGACAACTACCAGTCGTGGACCGATCGTGTCATTCCCGTCGTCGTCTGCGAGTGAGGTCGGCTGACGCACCGCGCCTCGACCGGCAATACTGGTAGACGCATTGTTCATGCTCTCGAGAGGGGATGTCACCCGATGGCAACCACGAATCACGACCAGGTACTCGACCGCCGCGAGATCGCGGCAGCCCTGCTGCGTGCGCTCGAGCAGCGCCATGAGGTGCTCGACGCCATCGTCGAGAGCGATGACCGGGACAGCGCCATTGCCGCCATCGGGTCACTGCTCGGCACCACCGATTTCTGCGCAGAGGCCGTCCTCGCCCTTCCACTGGGACGCCTCACGAAGGCGGAACGCAAGAAGATCCGCACCGAGCTGGACGATCTCGACGCGGTCGTGAAGTGGACTACGGATTCGCGCCCTTACGCGACCGGTGAGCACTTCCGGCTGCGCCAGATCAGCGACGACCGGGCCGACATCGAGCTGCTCAAGGCACGCTGCGCCGAACAGCTCGGCGACGGCAGCGACGCAGCGGTGGAGACCGAGCGTCAGAAGGGTGCTGCGCTCATGGACGACGAGTCGGGCATGTGGCTCGTCGCGGAAGATCTCTCCGGTGACGAGCCGAAGAAGATCGGTTTCGCATTCGGTGAACTTACCGGCAACGAGGTGGAAGTGCGGATCTGGGTTCGCCCCGAGGCCCGGAAGCAGGGCTACGGCACCGCCACACTCAAGGCGGCCCGCACCGAACTCGCTGCCTACTTCCCCGGTTCGACGTTGATCATCCGCACCCCGGCGTAAGCGAGGCTGCGCAGCCCGTGCGCGTTGTGCGGTGACGAGGACAGCGCGCACGGCGGAAGGGGCTCGAATGCCCGAGGGATCATTTCTGGGTTTGCGGCGGATGGTGCCGCGACGCCGCGACGAGGAACATCGCGTCGCAACGCCTCTCGAATTGTTCTTCGACCTCGTGTTCGTCGTCGCGGTGTCGTTCGCGTCGGCACAACTGCATCAGAGTGAGGCCTCCCAGCACATCGTCTCGGGGGTCGGCGCCTACCTGATGGTGTTCTTCGCGATCTGGTGGGCGTGGGTGAATTTCACGTGGTTCGCGAGCGCATTCGACACCGACGACTGGCTCTACCGGGTCCTCACGCTGCTTCAGATGGGCGGCGTGCTCGTGCTCGCGGCAGGCACCGTACCTGCGATGACCGACGGCGACTTCGCTCTCGTCACCCTCGGTTATGTGATGATGCGGCTGGCACTGGTGCCTCAGTGGCTGCGCGCCGCCCGTTCCGATCCCGCGCTCCGGCAGACCGCGATGCGGTACGCGATCGGCATAACGCTCGTGCAGATCCTGTGGGTGCTCCGGCTGGGCCTGCCGGAGGGGTGGGGCGCCGTCTCGTTCCTCGTGCTCGTCGTGGCAGAACTTTCGGTTCCGGTCATAGCGGAGCATGCACGGATCACCCCGTGGCATCCCGAGCACATCGCCGAGCGCTACAGCCTCTTCACCCTCATCGTCCTCGGCGAATCGATCCTTGCGTCGGCGAACGCGATCGTCGACGCCATCGACCACACCGAAAATGTCGGTTCGCTCGTCTTGATCGCCGTGTGCGGACTGGCGCTCGCCGGCGGCATGTGGTGGGTGTACTTCCACACCGAACACAGTCGAATGCTGACCGGCATGTCGTCGGCGCTCGTGTTCGGATACGGGCACTACGTGGTGTTCGCTGCGGCGGGCGCGTTCTCGGCGGGTATCGAGGTCGCAATCGACCACGACACCCACGCGACCGGGCTCGAAGCGACGGCAGCGGCCGCGACGCTGACGGTGCCGGTGGCGATCTTCCTGCTCAGCGCTTGGTTTCTGACGATGCGGGGATGCCTGTCGCGGGGTGCCGACGTCGCTGTGGTCGGACTGTCGTTGCTCATCGGCGCGAGTGCGCTGGCACCGGCGTCCCTGTTAGTGGCGGCGGTGCTCATGGTGGTGCTCGTCGCGGTGCTGGTGGTCACGTCTTCAGGTGCGCTACCCGCCGACGCGCACACGGGCACCCCCGCTTCCGAAGGGTGAACCCACTCCCGGCCCGGTGTTCTCCGGCACGGGCCGGGAGCGGGAGTTTTTCAGGCGCCGTAGACCGGGGTCGGAGGCTCTGACGAAGCGATCAGCTTCTCGACGACCGGTCCGAGCTCCTTCGGATCCCAGCGGTCGCCCTTGTCGACGGCCTCGCCGTGACGCCAACCGTCTGCCAGCGACACCTTTCCGCCTTCGGCCTCGAACACCCGGCCGGTGACGTCCTTCGACTCGCTGCTGCCCAGCCACACGACCAGAGGCGAGACGTTCTCGGGTGCCATCGCGTCGAATCCTTCCTCCGGAGCAGCCATCATCTCGGCCATCGCACCACCGGCACCGACGGTCATGCGGGTCCGCGCGGAAGGCGCGATCGCATTGACCGTGACGCCGTACCGGCCGAACTCGGCGGCGGCCTGGATGGTCAGGGTCGCGATACCCGCCTTGGCCGCGGCGTAGTTGCCCTGACCGATGCTGCCCATCAGGCCTGCACCGGAGCTCGTGTTGATGATGCGGGCATCGACCGGGTTACCGGCCTTCGACTCCGCGCGCCAGTACGTCATCGCGTGCCGCATCGGAGCGAAGTGGCCCTTGAGGTGCACGCGGGTCACCGCGTCCCACTCCTGCTCGCTCATGTTCGCCAGCATGCGGTCGCGCAGGAATCCCGCGTTGTTGACCAATACGTCGAGGCGTCCGAAGTTGTCGAGCGCGGTCTTGATGAGGTTCTCGGCCCCGGCCCAGTCCGCGACGTCGTCGCCGTTGACGACGGCTTCACCGCCGGTCGCCCGGATCTCCTCGACGACCTGCTCGGCGGGGGTCTCCCCTGTCGCCGAGCCGTCGGCGCCCGCACCGATGTCATTGACGACGACCTTGGCGCCCTCTGCTGCGAAAGCCAACGCGTGGGCTCGTCCGAGGCCACGCCCGGCACCCGTCACGATGACGACGCGTCCGTCCAGCAGTCCACTCACTTTGTCTCCTTCGTTCGTGCCGCTGCCATGTAGGCAGGGCGTTCGCCGCCGCCGTGGACGGTCAATGTCGATCCGCTGACGTATGCCGACAGCGGTGAGGCGAGAAATGCCGCGCAGTTCCCGATGTCGTCGGGGGCAGCCAGTCGCCCGAGGGGCACGGTCGCGCCGACTGCGGCGATACCTGCGTCGTCGCCGTAGAACAGATGCGACTGCTCGGTGTTCACCATGCCGACCACCACGGAATTGACGCGCACCTTCGGTGCCCACTCGACCGCGAGAGATGTTCCGAGGCTGTCGATCCCGGCCTTCGCCGCACCATACGCGGCAGTGCCGGGCGAGGGCCGCGACCCGCTCACACTCGAGATGTTGACGATCGATCCGCCGGAGTCCTGTGTCTGCATCACCGCATTCGCGGCCTGTGCGACGAGCAGCGGCGCGAGCAGATTGAGTTCGACGATCTTCGCGTGGAACTTCGGGCTCGCATCGGCTGCGAGTGCGAACGGGGAACCGCCGGCATTGTTGACGAGCGCGTCGAGGCGCCCGTGCCGCTCGACGATGGACGCCACCATGGCGTGGACCTGATCAGCGTCCCGGACGTCACATGCGAGGAACTCCGCGGTGCGGCCGTCCACCTCGATCGGGCTGTCCGGTTCGTTACGCGCGCACGTCACGACTGTTGCGCCCGCGCGGAGGAACACCCTGGTGATTCCCGCGCCGACCCCTCGCACACCGCCGGTGACGAGTACGACTGCGCCCTCGAGTCCGAGATCCATCCTGCCTCCGCATCGATTCCCGCGGCTCCGGTCGTGAGCCCTACCCGAACTTACCAAGCAATCGCTTGGTTTGGGAACGCGGGCCGAAGAAAACCGCCCGCACACACGCCGGCCGCCCGGCACATCGCCAGATGTTTTAGAACACGTTATAGTTCGCGGCCTTGACGTTTCGTCCGGAAAGGCGGTCACGATGGCGCAGACCTGGGACTCTTCGGCCGATGTGGTGGTCGTCGGATACGGCGGCGCAGGTGTCACGGCGGCCCTGGCCGCACGGGAATCCGGAGCCGAGGTGGTCGCGCTCGACCGATACCTCGGTGGCGGCGCCACAGCATTGTCCGGCGGCATCATCTACGCAGGTGGGGGCACCTGGGTGCAGCGCGCTGCCGGTGTCGACGACAACGTCGAGAACATGCTGGCGTATCTGCGAGCCGAGGTCGGCGACACAGTGAGCGAGCCGACGCTGCGTCGGTTCTGCGAGGAGTCCGCGGACATGATCGATTGGCTGACCCGGCACGGAGTTCCGTTCCAGCCCTCGCTGTGCCCCTTCAAGACGTCTTATCCCACCGATGATTACTACCTGTACTACTCGGGCAGCGAGAACTCAGGAATGTTCCGCGAAGCGGCGACGCCCCGTCAGCGCGGCCACCGCGCACACGGTCGCGGAGTGTCGGGCAAGAAGTTGTTCGGACCGCTCGCCGAGTCGGCCGCCGCGCACGGCGTCCACGTCCGAACCGGTACCAGGGTGACGCGACTCGTCACCGAGTACGGTCGGGTGACCGGCGTGGAGGCCACCACGATCAGCGGTGCACCCATAGCCGTACAGCGACGGTTCGCCGCACTGGCCCGACTCTCCGCGAAACCGGGCGTGTACCACCCAGGTCTGCGTAAGGCCATGCAAGCACTGCTGGCCCGCATCGAACGACGCTACAGCGTTCCAGTACGGATTCAGGCACGCTCGGGTGTCATCCTCACTACCGGTGGCTTCATCGCCAACGGCGAGATGGTGCAGCAGTACGCCCCGGACTATCCGTGGGCCGAGGGCCTACCGCTCGGCACCGCCGGTGACGACGGCAGCGGGATCGCCATGGCCCAGGCCCTGGGCGCGGCTACCGACCGCATGGATGTGCTCTCGACGTGGCGGTTCATTGCACCTCCCAGCGCCTACTTCGGTTCGATCGCCGTAGATGCCAACGGGCAGCGCATGATCGACGAGTCCCGCTACGGCGCGGCACTGGGTCAGGCCATCGCGGCAGCGCCCGGTCATCGCGCCTGGCTGCTGGTCGACGCCGGACTGGCCGAAGAGGCCCGTCGCCAGATCGGCACACAGTCGGTGTGGTTCCAGCGCATGCAGACCGAGCGGTTGCTGCGCGTGGGCAGCGCGACCGGCGCAACGGTCGAGGACGCCGCAACCCGCGCCGGGATCGAACCGGCGGCGCTGCGCGCAACCGTCGACGCACACAATCGCGCCATCGAACGCAACATCCCCGACCCGATGGGCAAACCAGACGACCTGCGCCGGCCGCTGCGCACCGGCCCCTTCGCACTGTTGGACATCTCCTTCAGTGCCCGCCTGACCTATCCGATGCCGATGCTCACCCTCGGCGGCCTACTGGTGGACGAGGACACCGGCGCCGTCCGGAACGAATCCGGCACGACGATCACCGGCCTCTACGCCGCGGGCCGGGCAGCCGTCGGCATCTGCTCGAACTCGTATGTGAGCGGTCTGTCCCTGGCCGACTGTGTTTACTCGGGGCGCCGCGCGGGCGCGCACGCGGGCCATCGGGCCGCCACTCACTGACACCACCCACTACGTCCGAGGGCTCAGTTCGACGAGCAGCAGATCGCAGCTACGCCGGATGTCCGCCTCGGTCTCAGCGATGGTCGATCTGCCGTTGAGGAACGCGGTGATCACCCCGAACCAGAGCATCGACAGCAACCGCAGCAGGTCCTTGTCGCCCTCGGTCGGATCGGCGATACCAGCGGTCGTCAACAGAATCCCCTGGAAGGTCGCTTCGATCTTCACCGTGTCGGGTACCGCAGCCGCCACGGCTGTGCTGTTGGACTGCAGCATCGCCAATGCAAGCGTCGGATACGCGACCATCTCACGGGTCATCCCGATCAACACATCACAGATCGCGTCCTGCACCGGCACATCGGGGTCGCTGACCGGTGTGTAGCCGCTGAATCGCTCCAACCGATCGAGCATCACCCCCACGAACAGGTGTGTTTTCGACGGAAAGTAGCGATACAACGTGCCGATCGCGACACCCGCACGTTTGGCGACCTCGGTCATCTGCACCCGAGGCAGGTCGAACTCGGTCGCGAGGTGAGCCGCCGCGTCGAGAATCCGTTCGTGCCGGTCGCGCTGCTCGGCCGATGTGGGCTCGGCACCGTCTCGCGCCACCCCGATTCTGGGCATCGACAACCCTCCTTTCCGTGACATCGACGATTGTCCCATCGAGCGGTCCCCAGCTCACCCGCGCCCGCACTCCCGCCCACCGAGACGAGCCCGCAGATGAGCCCTCGACGCGACGACAACGGCACGGAAGTCCGCTCAGCGAGAATGCATCGTGGGTGGATTACGGGTCGTCCATACATTCATGGCACGCGAACGTCGCCGGAACGAGGCGACCCGAGATGAATCGGAGTTGAGGCGCATGTACACCCAGACCCTGACGCAGGTCCTCGGAGCAGAACCCGAGCTCCCCGGTCCGCTCGACATGCGCAATGCGATGGGCCGCTTCGCGACCGGAGTCACCGTCGTCACCGGCCTCGACGAGGACGGGCCGATCGGCTTCGCCTGCCAGTCGTTCGCGTCGGTGTCGCTCGAACCGCCGCTGATCCTGTTCTGCGCAGACCATCGTGGTCGCGCCTGGCCGCGGATCCGCCCGACGGGACGCTTCGCCATCAACGTGCTCGGAGAAGAGCAGTCCGACCTGTGCGGGCGTTTCGGGTCCTCGCGTGGCACGAAGTTCGACGGCCTCGACTGGGAGTTGTCGCGCTGGGGCACCCCCTCGCTCCCGGGCGTTCTCATGCGCGCACACTGCGAGGTCCACGACGTGCACACCGCTGGCGACCACGACGTCGTCATCGGCCGGGTACTGGAACTCGAATGCTTCGAGGACGAACGCCCCATGGTGTTCTATCGCGGCGCGTTCGGGCTCGGCGACTGACAACGGTGCGGGCCGCGCCGACGGCCCGCACCTGCTGCGACCAGGTTCTACGAGGCAGCGGCGTGGATACCGGCGCGACGTCCGAAGAAGCTGCCGTCCCCGAGCGAAATCCCGCTGCAGTAGCCGAATGCGGAGAGCCCCGACGTGCATCGTCCCGCCGCGTACAGGCCCGGGATGGGAGTGCCGTCGACGTGTTGGACCTCGGAATCGACCGACGTCCGCAGCCCGCCGAGCGTGAAGCCTCCCGTGTTTCCGCGGAGGTCGATCGCCGCCACCGGTGAACCGATCGGCGCGACCCACTCGGGCTTCTTGCCCAGCACCGGATCCGAGCCCTCGGCAGCGTGCCGGTTGTACATCTCCACGGTCGACGTGAGAGATCCTGCAGGAAGCCCCATTTCGGATTCGAGCTCGTCGATCGTCTCACACACCCACGTCGGCTGGCGTTTGAGTTGAGGGCTGGAGCTGGGCGCCGCCATCCCGTCCTCGTACGACTCCTGATCGATGATGAGGAACGCCTGATTGTCGTTCTCGAACAACGTGAGCTGCCCGATCCGACCCGGATAGGTGTCCTCCTGCACGTACCGCTGGCCACGACCGTTGACCAGGATTCCGCGCGCCATCAACTGAGGGTCGCAGAAGAACGCGACCTCGCACGCATCCATGTGGGCGAGCCCTGCGCCGAGGGCCTGTGCGACGAGAATTCCGCGTCCGTCGTGCTCCTCGACCGTCGCAGCAGGGCGCTTGTAGAGGCGAGGGGCGTACGCCTGCATCATCTCGTCGTTGTAGGCGAACGATCCGGTCGCGAGGACGACGCCTTTGCGGGCGCGCGCAGTGACCTGCTTGCCGAACCGGGTCGTCACAAGTCCCACGACCCTGCCGTCGGCATCGGTGACGAGGCGCTGCATCCGCACATCGGTTTCGACGCGGACGCCGAGTTCGCCTGCCTTCGCGATGAGTGCGGTCATCAGGACATGGCCTGCGCCCTGCTCACCGTTGCGAGGCATGGGCACCTGCGCGAGATGACCGCGGGGCGCCGGAGCGACGCGTGCGGAGAACGGCGCGGCGTTCTCTCCACCGCTGTACATCAGCGAATCGTCGTTCGGAATCTCCCAGCCCGGTTGATTCCAGAACCCTTCCTTGTAGGGCACTCCACACGCTTCGAGCCATTCGAAATGCGCGACACTTCCGTCGCAGTACGCGTCGAGTTTCTGCTCGTCGACCCCCGGGCCGAGAGCCGAGGCGAGGAACGCCTTCATGTTCGCGGGTGTGTCGTCGATGCCGCACGCCTTCTGCAGCCGGGTGCCGCCACCGAGATAGACGATCCCGCCGGACAGTGCTGCGGCACCTCCACCACCACCGGTGCGTTCGAGCACAAGCACGTCGGCTCCGCTCTCTGCCGCTCCGATCGCCGCGGCAACACCGGCGATACCGAATCCCGCAATGACCACGTCGGCAACATGGTCCCATGTTTCGATGCTGTCGGCCGGGACCGGCCGGACATCCGGGTTACTCAAGGGGACACTCTCTTTCGTTCGTCTGTAGTTCGGTGATGTCACAGCAGGTTGTCTTCGACCGGCAATCCGAACGCGGCCCGGCCATAGTGCGCCAGTGCACGTTCCGGTTCGTTCGCAACGTGCATGCTTCCGGCGTGTGCGTCACGCCAGGCCCGTTCGACCAGGTTTCCCAGGAACAGCGATGAGCCCCCGGCCGTCTTGAACAACAGATCGATCGCCTCGACGGCACGTTCGGTCGCCCGCACCTGATCGCGGCGGGCACGCGCGCGCAACATCATCGGGATCTCCCTGCCATCGACCGCGTGTTCCCACAGTTCAGATAGATTGCGGGTGGTCTGCAGGATCGCGGCGTCGATCTCGGAGGCGGCACGACCCACCGCGGTCTGTGCGAACGGGTCGTCGACGAATCGTCCGCCGCCCAAGCTCAATCGGACACGTTCGCGCATCGCGGCGAGATAGTGCTCGTAACAGCCGTCGACCACTCCGACGATGGGCATACTCACCGTCGTTCCGAACAATGCGCCGAACGGAAGCCGGTACAGGGGGCCGGTGTTGACCTTCTGACCCGGACCACGCAGGTTCGCGGTCTCGAAGTTGCTCTTGACCCGGTACTCGGGCACGAATACCCGGTCGACGGTGATCTCGTTACTGCAAGTGCCGCGCATCCCGACCACATTCCACACGTCGCGAATCCCGTAGTCGATGCGCGGCACGAGGGCGGTCATGAAGCTGACAGGCCGTCCCTCCGGCCCGGTGACGACAGCGCCGAGCAGTGCCCACGAGGCGTATTCGCAGCCGGAGGAGAACATCCACGTGCCGGAAAGCTCGTAGCCTCCGTCCACCGGGCTCAGCTGTCCGACCGGCGCGTATGCCGAACTTACGAGTGTCCCGGGGCCGTCACCCCACACGTCGTACTGGGCGCGGTCGTCGAACAACGCCAGGTGCCACGGATGAACGCCGAGCACCGAGGTGATCCATCCGCTGGAGCCGCACGCCGCAGATACTTCCCGCACCACTTCGTAGAACCGGACCGGGTCGGTCTCGGTGCCGCCGTAGCGGCGCGGCTGCAGCATCCGGAACACGCCGGTCGACGAGAGTGCGTCGACCACGTCGTCCGGGACTCGCCTGGTCTCGTCGATTGTGGCGGCCCGCTCGGCGATGTCCGGAAGCAACGCGCGCACGGCCGTCAGTACGTCGCTGCCCATGTCGAACTCCTGTCGGTGAATGTGGACGATGCCACGCCGCGCAGCGGTCGTGGCATCGTCGGGTACAGCGTCGGCTCTTGCCGGATCAGTTCTTCTCGGGCGGCGCGAACGCCGCGAGCGGTTCCGATTCGGACCAGTCGTGGCCCCAGTAGCTGTCGGCGGTGATTTCTTCTGCGGTGTAGAAGGTTTCGTCGACGAGCATGCCCTCCGTGCCGAACTCGATGTCCCAGCCTCCCGGAGCGCGCACGTAGAACGAGACCATCTTGTCGTTCGTGTGCCTGCCCAGGGTCGACGAGATCGAGAAGCCGAGCTTCCTAACGCGGTCGAGGGCCTGCCCGACGGCATCGAGGGTGTCGACCTCGAGCATCATGTGCACGAGTCCCGGCACTTCACTCGGAGGTGCCGGGCACATCGCGAGGCTGTGGTGACGACGGTTGACACCGAGGAACCGCACCCGACGGTACGGCGGCTTCGCGGCCGGTCCGCCGACGCGGATGGCGCCGCGCGGCAGGAAGCCGAGCACCTCGGTGTAGAAGGAGTACTCCGCGTCGAAGTTCGCGACCGGCAGGACAACGTGTCCGAGGCCTTCTTCGCCTGTGTGGAAACGGCCGCCGTGCGGGGTCACGACCGGGCTGTGGTCGAGGACCGGCCCGAAGAAGACCTCGACGCGGGTTCCCCCCGGATCGTCGAACGCGATGACCTGCTCGGCGTCGCGGTAGAGCGCCTCGTCTTCCGAGAGCAGTTGCACCTCGATGCCGGCCTTCTCGACAGCCTCACGCACACGCTGCAGGGCGAACTGGTCGCGCACCTCCCAGCCCACGGCGAGTGCCTTGTCGGTGTCGCCGGGCAGCACGATCAGCCGCGACCGACGTTCGTCGATCCGCAGATAGAGACCGTCTTCCTCGGGTCCGTTGCCGACCGCCATACCGAGCCCGTCGACGACGAGCTCGCGCCACCGAGCGATGTCCGTGGTCTGGATCCTGAGATAGCCCAGGGCCCGGATATCCGTCATGTCCGAATATTCCTTCGCAGTAGGGGATTCAAGAGGTTCTAGATCATTCCGCGCATCGCGCCCTCAGGCTCGCCACCGAGCTGCGTGAGGGTTGCCGCGTGGAAAATGGATCCGGGTACGTGGATGGCGTGGCTGAGACCCGCGTGTGCGTCGCGCCAGAAGCGCTGCAGCGGATTGCTCAGCTGGAGGGCTCCACCACCCGCGCGGGAGAAGATCTCGTCGACGGCGCGCACCGCGCGCCACGCGGCAGCGGTCTGGGTGCGGCGGCCGATCGCCCGCTGTTCGAACGTGACTTCCTGCCCCTTCTCGGTCATATCCCAGAAACGGTCCACCGTCTCGAGCAGAGCCGCGCGCGACGCCGCAATCTCGGCGGCCGCGTCGCCGAGTGCGGAGAGCACGTAGGGGTCTTGCTTGATCGCGGTTCCGGACACGGTGACGCGCTCGCGCTGCGTCTCGATGTAGCAATCGAGCGCGCCCTGCGCGATGCCCACGAGCGACGACGTGATGCCGAGGGGGAAGATGCACGAGAACGGGAACTTGTAGAGCGTCTCGTCCCGCCCAGCATCCTTCCATGCAACGCCACCCATGACACGTGCAGCCGACAGGGTGCGGTACTCGGGGAGGAACGCATCCTTGACGATCAGGTCCTTCGAGCCCGTGCCACGCAGCCCGACCACGTTCCAGCTGTCCTGGTCGATCTCGTAATCCGACCGCGGAAGCAGCACGTGCAGGGCCTGCGGCGGATTGAGGCGGTTGCCGTCCTTGTCGCCGATGGCCGCACCGATCATCACCCACTGGCAGTGGTCGGTACCCGATGAGAACGACCAGCGGCCATTGAGGATGTACCCACCGTCGACGGGGGTGGCCACACCCATCGGGGCATACGGCGACGCGATCCAGGTGTCGGGATCCTCGCCCCAGACCTCCTGCTGAGCCTTGGGATCGAAGAACGCCATCTCCCACGGATGCACACCGACGATGCCGCTGACCCAACCGGTCGCCCCGTCCATCGCGCCGAGCGCCATGGCGGTCTCGGCGAACTCGCGCGGGTGCGCTTCGAGGCCGCCGAACTCCTTGGGCTGCAGCATGCGGATGACGCCTGCGTCCCTGAGCCGCTTGGCACTGCGGTCGGTCAGGCGCATGAGCTGGTCGCCTTCTGCACCGTCGGCACGGATCTCGTCGGCGAACGGCGAGATGGAGTCGAGAACCTGTCCCATTTTCTCTCCAGCTTTCTGATGTGACGCCCGGAGGCTGCCGGGCGGGATGTTGTCAGGCCGCTTACCGTCTCGACCTGGCGATGCTCTCTACCGTGGAGGATCCGCGACCGCCTTGCGTGAATTTTCCGCTCAGCGGGAGTTCAGTGAGCCGCGCGGCGTTCGGCGGATCAGGCGTCGTGCCTCTTCAGGAAGGCGAGGACAGTTGCCAGCCACGCCTCGCGGGCTTCGATCATGGTCCAGTGCCCGCAGTTCGGGAATACGTGCAGTTCACCGTGTGCGAGTTCGCGCATCGGCAGCATCGCCATGTCGACCGGGCTGACGCGGTCGTCGCGACCCCAGGTGAGCAGGGTGGGGACCTTGATCTTGCCGAGCTGAGCCCAGTACGGCGTCTCGTTCGAGGAGGCAGCGGCGCGTGCGCCTGCCGTGAATGCCGCGGTGCCGTACATGCGACGGGCGATCTCGAGGGTCTTCGGCTCGGTGGCCAGTGACCACCGCTCCTCGATGAGTTCCTCGGTGAGGATCGCGGGGTCGAAGACCATCGAGCGCAGCCAGCGAACCAGCTTCTCGCGGGTCGGATCGTCGGTGAACTCCATGAGCAACCGGATGCCCTCGCCCGGCGAGGGTGCGAACACCGAGCGTCCGGCGCCGCCGATCGTGACGAGCTTGTTCACTCGCTCGGGTTCGGCGAGGGCGAACTGGGTTGCGACGATGCCACCCATCGAATTGCCGATGATCGCGACGTCGGACAGGCCGAGACCGTCGAGGAAGTCCTTGACGGCGAACTTGGCCATCGCCATCGGGTGGCCCTCACACGGATCGCTGACGCCGAAGCCGGGGAATTCGAGGACGAGGCAACGGTAGTGCTCCGCGAAGTCGGCGAGGACACCGCGGTAGTTCCGCCATCCCGTCACGCCCGGGCCCGAACCGTGCAGCAGCAGGAGCGGCGGGCCGTCTCCGGCTTCGTGGTAGCGAAGCACTCCGCGATCGGTCGTGAGTTCGCGTGCGGTGCCTTCTTGCGTCAGTTCTGTCGTCATATCCTCGACATTTCCAGTGATTCCCTTCACATTGCGCCGGGGCTCCCAGTCAACGAGACGATTTCGCTTGCATCCGAGCCGGGGGCGGGCCTACATCCACTGCCCGGCCTGGGTGGCGACCAAGCGTTCCATCGCCTGCGGCGACCACGACGGCGCGGGCTCGGCGGCGGTGCGACGGGCGCGGCGCGGGGTACCGAGTTCAGGATGGAGGATGCGGGAGATGTCGCGGGCAGCGTCGGCCACCAACGGCGCCACACGCTCGAGATGGCCGGGGCGCGCGGGTCCGCACAGGGAGATTCCCGCGACCGGGCCTGCCGGGCTCCGCACTGCTGCCCCCACGCATGCCATGCCGTTCTGGGCTTCGCCGGTTTCGAAGGCCAGTCCGTGACGCTGCCGGATACGGCCGAGTTCCTGATGGAGGGTGCCGAGGTCGGGGATCGTGCGTTCGGTGCGACGCACGAGATGGGTGCCGTAGAACGCGTCGACCTGCTCGGGCTCGAGGCCGGCGAGGATCGCCTTGCCGCACGCGGTGATGTAGGCGGGGACGCGGCCGCCGACACGGGAGGTGAGCGTGACGGCGAGCTGGCCGCCGACCTTGTCGAGATAGATGCAGTCGCCGCGGTCGAGGACGGCGAGGTGCGCGACCATGCCGGTCTGCAGGTGGAGTTCGTGGAGAAGCGGCGCCGCGGCCTCACGGATGCGGCTGTGTCCGTTGTCGCTTGCGCCGAGGGATTTCGCGCGGCGCCCGAGGCAGTAGCCGAACGAGGCGTGGTCGACCCATTCGAGGCGGACCATCTGGTCGAGGATGCGGTGGACGGTCGAGCGGGGCAGTCCGGTGCGGCACGCCACCTCTTCGAGGGTCAGGCGCGAACCGGCGCCGTCGAATGCGTCGAGGATCAGAGTCATGCGCTCGACCATCGATGCCGGGAGTTCACGCTTGGACTCCGACGTGTCCTGCACGGTCGTGCTCTGCACTGTAACGGCCTGCATCTCTGTGGACTGGACCATCGTCTCTCCCTCTCCGAACCTTGCTTCTACCTGGGCAAACAAGAAAAACTGAAATTCATTCTTGTGCCGACGTGACTAGTATCACCCAGCAGGTGCCGATAACACAAGTAAGAGTTCTGCGCACTTCGTCGTCCACTCACCGAATCCGCCTCACCGAAGGCAACTCCGATACATCCCACTGAGCAGGAGATCACGCGAACCACCCCGGTTCGACCGGTAGAAAAGTCGAACAGGACGAGCACCTGCCCACCCCGCGCTGCCGCGCCAGAATCGGTTCGAGGTGATCGATCGGATGCATATAGGGATCACATCACCCGTGGTGATAGGCCACCCGGCAACACTCGCCGAGTGGGAACGCGATGCCGGCATCGCCGAACTCGCACGTATCGCGGAAACAGCGGACAGCCTCGGATTCCATCACCTCACCTGCAGCGAACATGTTGCCGTACCGACCGACGTCGCAGCCGAACGCGGCGGCACCTACTGGGACCCCCTCGCAACCTTCGGCTACCTCGCCGCGCGCACCTCACGGATCCGGCTCAACACCAGGGTCCTCGTCCTCGGCTATCACCACCCGCTCGAGATCGCGAAGCGCTACGGAACTCTCGACACCGTCAGCGGCGGCAGGCTCATCCTCGGGCTGGGAGTCGGAAGCCTCGAGGCAGAATTCGACCTCCTCGGAGCGCCCTTCGCCGACCGCGGCGCACGCGCCGACGAAGCACTCGCCGCCCTGCGCTCCTGCATGTCGACGCCGACCCCCGAGTTCCACGGCACCTACTACGATTTCGCCGATATCCAGGTCCGGCCGCATGCGATCCAGCCGCACGTTCCGTTCTGGATCGGCGGGCGCACAGCCCGATCCCTACGACGTGCGACAACCCTCGGCGACGGCTGGCTACCGTTCGGACTCACCATGGAACAGACCGAGACGATGCTGGCGAAAGCGAACCTCCCGCCCCGGTTCGAGGTCGTACTCGCTACCGGCAGGCCCCTCGATCCGCTCGGTTCACGCGAGCAGACTCTGCGCGCACTCGACCGCCGTAGGCGAGCAGGAGCGACGATCGTGGGCGCGGCCATCTCCGCGACCGGCGTCGAGCACTACTGCGACCAGTTGTATGCGCTGCGCGATCTCGCACCCGAGATCGGCGCTGCGTTCGACACGCCATCTCTGCCCGATACCGACGAAAGAGCACCGCACCGATGACCCGAACGCTGTCTCCCCTGTTCCGCCCCCTGTCGATCCGGACCCTCGAACTGCCCAACCGCATCGTGATGTCACCGATGACACGCTCGTACTCGCCCGGCGGAGTACCCGGGGCCGACGTCGCCGAGTACTACCGGCGACGGGCAGCGGGCGGTACCGGGCTGATCATCACCGAGGGCACCGCCATCGGGCATCCCACGGCGGTGGACAACCCGCGCGTGCCCCGCATGCACGGCGACGACGCACTCGAGGGCTGGCAGCGCGTCGTCGATGCGGTACACGCAGAAGGCGGCCGGATCATCCCGCAGCTGTGGCATGTCGGACCGCTCTGGGGTGCGATGACCTCCGCAGTCGACCCCGCCCTCACCCCCATGCGACCGTCCGGCGTGTGGGGCGAGGTCGGTCTGACCTCCTACTCCGATGAATATGTCGCGCGGGCTGGTGAACCGTGCCGCGCCATGACCGAGGAGGACATCGCCGACGTCATCGCCGCCTACACTGAGGCCGCCCGTAACGCCCGGGAGGTCGGGTTCGACGGCATTGCCCTGCACGGCGGCCACGGTTATCTGCTCGACTCGTTCCTGTGGGACTCCACCAACCGGCGCGACGACCACTGGGGCGGCGACCTCGAACGGCGCACCCGATTCCCCGCCGCCGTGGTGGCGTCCGTCCGAGACGCGGTCGGCGACGACACACCGATCTTCTTCCGCTTCTCCCAGCACAAGCAGCAGGACTACCACGCACGGATCGCGCAGACGCCCGAGGAGCTCCAGATCATCCTCTCGGCGCTGGCCGAAGCAGGCGTCGACGTCTTCGACGCGAGCATCCGTCGCTTCGACGCGACCGTCTTCGAGGGTAGCGATCTGTCCCTTGCCGGGTGGGCCAAGAAGCTGACCGGCGCACTGTCGATGGCCGTGGGCAGTGTCGGTCTCGGGGCGAGTCTGCGCGAAAGCCGAACCTCGGGGACTGCTCCCACCGCCGACAACATCCCCGAGCTCGAACGTAGGCTCTCCGGCGAGGAATTCGACCTCATCGCCATCGGCCGCCTCCATCTCGCCGATCCCGCGCTGGCAACCAAGCTCCGCGACGGATCTGCACTACCGGAGTTCGACCGATCGGTGCACGAGGGCACCCTCACCTGAGCGCACCCGGATCACCTTCACTCGACTTCGGCTCTCCTGCTTGGTGTCCCAACCATCGGGAGGGCCGTTCGTCGTTGTCGGTGTTCCCATTACCGTGATCCATACACCTTTTCCCGCATTTTAAGGAAGCCACGATGACATCCGTTCAGACGCCGGTGAGCACGCGCGCGGTGGCGGTCACCGTGGCCGCTGTCGTACAGGAGACCGCCGACGCGGTTTCTCTGGTCTTCGACATCCCCGCAGATCAGAGCGACCGCTTCACCTACAAGCCCGGCCAGTTCCTGACTCTCCGCATCCCGAGCGATCGGACGGGCTCGGTGGCACGGTGCTACTCACTCGCGAGCTCACCGCACAGCGACGAACAGCTCAAGGTGACGGTCAAGCGCACCGTCGACGGTTACGGGTCGAACTGGCTGTGCGACAACGTTTCTTCGGGTGACGAGCTCGTGGTGCTGCCGCCGGCGGGTGTGTTCACCCCGAGCAGTCTCGACGACAAGCTGCTGCTGTGCGCAGCGGGCAGCGGAATCACGCCGGTGATGTCGATTCTCAAGTCGGCGCTCGCGGCAGGCAACCGCGACATCGTCGTGTTCTATGCCAACCGCGACGAGAACTCCGTCATCTTCGCGCAGGAACTGCGCGACCTGGCGATCCGCTACCCGGGTGCCTTCACCGTGCTGCACTGGCTCGAAACCGTGCAGGGCAGACCGGTCGCGGGTCAGCTCAGCACTCTGTTCTCGCCGTACGCCGAGCATCACGCGTACATGTGCGGTCCGCAGCCCTTCATGGACGCGGTACGCGAAGGTCTCGGAGCTGCCGGGCTGCCGTCGGATCGGATCCACGCCGAGGTGTTCACATCCCTCACCGGGGATCCCTTCGCCGAGATCGCCCCGATCGACGTAGCGGACGACGAGGAGACTTCATCTGTGCAGGTGAGTCTCGACGGCGACGATCACGAACTGTCCTGGCCGCGGTCCGCAACCCTCGTCGACGTCATGCTCTCCAAGGGCCTCGACGTGCCCTACTCGTGCCGCGAGGGCGAATGCGGTTCGTGCGCATGCACTGTCGTGTCCGGCAAGGTCGACATGCCCGAATCCGCGATCCTCGACGACGAGGACGTCGCCAGCGGGTACGTACTCGCGTGCCAGGCCCGTCCGATCAGCGATCGCATCGAAATCGAGTTCTGATCGAACCAATCGCAGAACCAACGGGAAAGGCCGGCGAGGTGTTCACCTCGCCGGCCTTTCCGTTCGTCGTGTATCAGCGGTTCAGCAGTGCCCGCATCGCCTTCGCGGCACCGAGGACCATCTTGTCGCGCGGGAACCCGCTGCGCTTGACCGCCGCATCGTAGTTGCCGCCCGCAACCCACACCGGACCGTCTGCCAGATGCTCGAGACCCTCGCGGGCCACGTCCTCCGGCTCCGCCACCAACATGCCCGGGATATCGAAGTTCAGGCCCGCGCGCTCCATGGCGGGCGTACGGGTGACACCGAGGATGAGCTCGAGCACGTGCACGTTGTACGGTTCGAGTTCGAGCCACAGGCTTTCCGCGAAGACCCGGCTGAATGCCTTCGACGCCGCGTAGATGCTCTGGTGTTCCGAGCCCATGTAGCCGGCCAGGGAGCCGAGCAGCATGATTCCACCGCGGCCCATCTCCTTCATGCGCGCACCGAACAACTGCGACAGCTCGATCTGCCGATGCACGTTCAGCTCGATCACGCCGCGGAAGCCGTCGAGGTCGCCGGTGACGAACTCGTGGCCGTAGCTGTTGGCGCCGGCATTGAAGATGAACAGGCCCACCTCGAGGTCGGCAGTCGCCGACCGGATCGTGTCGACGGCGTCGGCCGCGAGCAGATCGAGGGACAGCGTGCGCACCTCCACGCCGTGCGCACGCACCTTCGCGGCGGTCTCTTCGAGTGGTTCCGGCTTGCGTGCAATGAGCAGCAGGTCGAACCCGGCACGGGCGAGTTCGTCGGCGAAAGCCGCGCCGACACCCTCGGAGCCACCGGCGATCACCGCCCACTGTCCGTACCGAGCGCGGTCGATCGATTGGGTTTCGGTCATCAGAATCCTTCGAGAAGTGTTGTGGTACCGGTCATCCGGCGGCAATGACTAGTGGAGAATCGGGGCCGGAACCGGCGCGTCGTCGACCACATCGATCAGCCCCTCCGCGGCAGCGCGGGTAATGGCGGCAAGCATCGACGGGCACGTCGGTCGTGGCGCGCCAGGGCGCCGGGACGTATCCGCCCCGGCCCCGGACTCGCGGCACTGCTCACGCGCCCGCTGGTCCCACTGGATCTCGGTGTGTTCCCAGCTGTTCTTCTTCACCAGCACCTGCGCCATGCAGTCGTTACACCGAAGGGGCTGCATCGGTCTTCTCTGCGCCTGCGGGTTCGGTCCGGCCGTCAGCACCCGCCGTCCTCGCTGCCATGTTGGCTTCGACTTCCTTCATCCAGGCTGCGACCGGGCGGGTGGTGTCCATCTCGAATTCGAAACGGTCGGTCATCTCCGGCTTCACCTCGGCGGCGTCGACGTAGAACTGCTCGTACCAGCGTCGCAGCTGGTAAACCGGGCCGTCTTCCTCGCACAGCAGCGGATTCTCGATCCGGGTCTTGTTCTTCCAGATCTCGACATCCTGCTCGAACCCACGCGCGATGAAGGTGCCGAACTGCTGCGCCGTCTTGAGGGCGGCATCACCTTCGAGACGATCCGACTTCTTGACGATCATCCCGTACATGAGCACGAACTTGTCGGCGGAGACCGGGTAGTGGCAGTTGAGGAGCACCGATTCGATGTCGTAGCCCTCGTACTCGTACTTCAGATCGTCGATCATGAACGACGGACCGAAGTACGACGCCTCCGAGTGGCTGCCGAGCATCTTCGGCTGTCCCTCGGTATTCGGACGCATGTCCGGCCGGGCCTGACCCCTCATGACCTGCGTCGCGACGTGGCCTTCGAAGATGTTCTTGAAGAACGTCGGGAACGAGTAGTGCACGTAGAAGAAATGCGCCATGTCGACGATGTTGTCGATGATCTCGCGGCAGTTGGTATCGACCTCGGTGGTGTACCAGATCCAGTCGGTCCACTCGTCGCTGGTCGCGCCTTCGATCCGGGGAATCGTGACGTCCGCAGGCGGCGGGTTGCCCTCGGGGTCGTGCCAGACGAAGAACAGACCGTCCTGTTCGAGTGTGGTCCACGCGCGGGTCTTGGCGATCGGAGGAACACGACGGGCATACGGAATGTCCTTGCAACGACCGTTTCCACCCCACCGCCAGTCGTGGAAGGGGCAGGCGATGTTGTCGCCCTTGACGGTGCCCTGCGACAGGTCGCCGCCCATGTGACGGCAGTATCCGTCGAGGACCTTCAGCTCTCCGTTGGAATCGGCCCAAGCAACGAGTTTCGTGCCGAACGCCTCGATGGAATGTGGCTTGCCGTCCTTGAAGGATTCCGCCAGTCCGAGGCAGTGCCACCCGCGGGCGAAGCGGGTGGGAGCGGAACCGACGACGATTTCGCGGATTTCGGTGTTACCGGAAGTATCCAGGCTCACGGTCGTCCGTCCTTTCGGAAGTAGTGATCGAGTGAGCGGAACAGAGTGTTCCGTTCGCGGCGCGGACTCGTCACAGGCTGTGAGACAAGTCCTGGTGGGGCTGTATGAACGTCACGGTAGGTGAGCGAGGTCACCGCCGAGCTGCAGGTCCCGCTCGGTGAGACCGTCTCTCCCTGCCACGGCTAGGCGGAGACGAACGGTGCCGGAAGCAGAGCCGCCCTGCCCTGCTCGGTGAAGTCGCGTTCGATCTGTGTGCGCCCCGCGTCGTCGAGCAGCACGTATTCGCGAGTGCGCCCCACCCGGACATACACCGGGTCGGCGGTGTTCCATGCGGCGGCCCGCAGCGGTGCCTTGTCGATCTTGTTACTGCCGGTGAGCGGGAGGTGATCTGTCACGCGCACGAAGCGCGGCCACCACTTGTCGCCCATGTCGGGCTGCTCGGCGAGCGTCTGCCCGAAAACCTGAGGATCGAACGCCGCGCCTGCGTCGAGCTCGACTGCACACATCACCTGGTCGCCCGTCGCCGGGTCCGGTACCGCGAACACCGGAGCCGACAGGATCCCGGGGATCCGGACCAGGATGCGCTCGACCGGTGCGGCCGAGAAGTTCTCGCTGTCCACGCGCAGCCAATCCGATGCGCGACCGGCGAAATAGAAGAACCCGTCGGCGTCGCGATATGCGAGGTCACCGGTCCAGAAGTCGTCGCCCTTCACCCGCTCGGAAGTGGCACCCGGATTCTTGTAATAGCCCTCGAACGCGGCCGCGCCGCCGATCGCGACGATCTGTCCGACCGCTTCGGAGTTGAGCAGCCGGCCGGCCTCATCGAACTGCGCGGGGGGACATTCCTCGCCTGTCTCCTCGTTGATGACCCGTGCATCGGCTCCATTCGCCGCAGTACCGATCGACCCGGCCGGGGAGCCGGGGGTGCGGTTGATCCTGAGGACGCCCTCGCTAGAGCCGTAGCCCTCGATCACAGTGCACCCGAATCGCTCGGTGAACCGGGCAATGTCCACCTCGGACGCTTCGGTACCGAAGGCCACCTCGAGTGTCCCGTTGCGGTCACGCGGGTCTTCCGCTTTGTTCAGCACGTACGACAGCGCGCGTCCGACATAGTTGACGAAGGTCGCACCGTAACGGTGGATATCGTCGGAGAACTTGCTGGCAGAGAACTTCCGGATGAGACCGACGGTCGCTCCGACGCGCATCGCAGTGCCGAGGTTCAGCATCACCGCATTGCCGTGGAACAGCGGCATACACAGATACGCCACCGAATCCCGGCGCATCCGGGTGCGCTCGACCAGGGCGTCGAGGAGGCGCCCGAGCCTGCCCTGCGTGACGATGACAGCCTTCGGCCTGCCCGTCGACCCGGAGCTGAACAACAGGAGGGCGATGTCGTCGGGTGCGGGGACGGTGTCGGGCAGGTCGGCACCACGATGCGGTTCGAGAAAACGCAGGTAGTCGGGCGAGTCGATGTCGAGAATCCGGTCTGCGGACAGGCCGTGGTCGGTACCGTTCACCAGGTGCGCAAGGCGCGCTTCGGTGACGACGAAGTCCACGTCGGCCTGACGGATGTCGTCGGCGATCTCCGGTCCGCTACGGCTCGCGTTGAGACCCACGACCACGGCTCCGGCGAGCGCACCGGCGCCGATCCAGAACACGAAGTCCGGCACGTTCTCGAGCAACACGCCGACATGCCGACCACGACCCGCGGGTTCACCGACAGCGGCGGCGAGCGCGGCCGCACGCTCGGCGCTCTCCTGAATCACCTGATCCCAGGTCCATTGCCGGTCCTCGAACCGGAGACCGATCTTGTCGTCACCCTTGCGGGAACGCACTACTTCGGCGAACGTGTCCAACTTTTTCCTCCAGAAGATTCCGGCCGTGTGCGAATGCGGTCAGGCGAACGTCGCACGCCCACCCGATACCACGGCGTTGTCGCCTGCACGGACGTCGAATTGCAGGTCGGTGCTCTCGCCCCAGATGCGGAGCTCGTGATCGTTGCCGGGGAACGCGGGTGCAGCAAAGCGTCCGGACAACGACGTCAGGTCCGCCGGATGCGCGCCGACCGCGCGTGCCAACGGGATCGTCGATGCGGCGAGCGTGCACAGCCCGTGCATGATCGGGCGAGGCTGCCCGATGTGTGCAGCCGCCTCGGGATCGATATGGATGTGGTGCCGGTCGCCGGTCAACCGGTACAGCGCAGCCTGGTCCTCACGGGTGGTCAGAGTGGCCGTCCGGTCCGGTGCACCTTCGGGCGCCGGCGCTGCCGACGGTCCGCGTTCGCCACCGAAGCCGCCCGCGCCCGGCGCGAACAGCGACCACGTTGCGACGAAGAACTCCGATTCGACAAGTACCTCGAATACCGCCGCGCGGCCCTTGTCCCACACTTCGCCGACCTTGGCCGACAACGTGAGCTCACCCGAGCGTGGAAGCGGCGCGCGAACCTCGAGGTACTGCGCGCCGTGCACGGCGGTGCGGGTATCGAACCCGCCGCGAGCACCGAGTTCGTCGGGTGCCCACTGTGCGAGTGTGAGGGCGAACGTCGGGAGTACCCTGAGCCGATCCTCGAACACGAGGTCGAGATCCGTGGCGGGCGCGCCCACCGCGAGTGCATACAGGATCGCGTCGCTCTCGTCGTAGCGGACGGTGCGTGTACCCAGTTCTACGCCGCGCCAACGAGCGGTCGACGATTCTTCGGTGACGGTCATATTGTGGTCGGTCCTTTCTCCACTGTGAGCAGGCTAAGTGGGTCCCCGACCGCTCCTGCCCGGGATCTCACTCACCGGTACATTCGAAGGTCGTGGTCGGGAGCATGAGAGCCTTTCGCGACACACAAGCGCCGTCGAGGAGGGGAGAGCTCTTGTGACCGTCCCGTCGGATCCGCGGCCGTTCCTGGACCAGCTCATTTCTCGTCTCACCGGTCGAGGTGGCGCCTTCGAAATCGTCATGGACGAGGTACTGGGCACCGAGATGCCGGTGATGAAGAACCGTGGCCGGGCCGTCGCCGACCTGCTGTCGCAGTCGCTCGTGTGGGGGGACCGAGAGTATCTCGTGACGTCGGAGCGCCGAATCACATTTGCCGAGCATGCGCGCGAGGCCTACGCGCTCGCCGCGGCGCTGCGCGAACGTTACGGAGTTTCGGTCGGCGACCGAGTCGCGATCCTGTCGGCGAATCGGCCCGAATGGGTCACTGCTTTCTGGGCGACGCAGGCGCTGGGGGCGATCACCGTGGGACTCAACGCGTGGTGGGTGCGGCCCGAGATCGAATTCGGGATCAGGTGCTCGCGCCCCCGGGTGGTGATCGTGGATGAGCAGCGAGCCGAAACCACGGCCGCCATGGGCGTGACCGACACGATCGTGCTCACGATCGAGGAGGATCTGCCGCGCTTGATCGCAGAGTTCGCCGGCGCGCAACCACCCCCGCCGAGAGTGGACGAGGACGACCCCGCTGTACTCCTGTACACCTCCGGCACGAGTGGCGAACCGAAGGGGGCGTTGCACTCGCAGCGGAATCTGCTGGCGGTGGCCGATTATCACCGTTATTCCGATGCCATTACCGCCGCCTGGACCGGTGGGCAGTATGCGCACGGCGTCCCGTCGGATACCCGCCACCTGCTCACTTCCTCGCTGTGCCACATCACCAGCCTGCACAACACCGTTGTGCCCCGCCTCGCGACCGGCAGCACCGTCGTCATGAACCAGGGTTGGCTCGGAATCCGACCCGTGCTGGAACTGATCGAAAGCGAAGAGGTCACCCACTGGAATGCCGTTCCGTCGATGGCGGCGCGGATGCTCGAAACAGAAGATCTCGACCAGTACGACCTCACCTCACTGATCGGGTTCACGTTGTCCTCGGAACCGACGACCCCCGAGTTCAAGCAACGAATCCGCGAGCGATTGCCCTTCGGCAGTCATGCCCTCGTCGACAGTTACACGATCACCGAATGCAGTACCTCGATCACGGCCGCAACCGCCGCATCACTCGACAAGTATCCGGGCACTGTCGGCGAGCCGGTGATCACGGTGAGCCTCGAGATCCGTGACCAGCACGGAGGATGGCTTCCCGACGGTCAACCCGGCGAGGTGTGCGTGCGCAGCCCGTTCGTGATGCTCGGGTACTGGGACGACGCCGAGGCCACCGCGCAGACGATCACCGCCGACCGCTGGCTGCGGACGGGTGACTACGGCGTCGTCGAGGGTGGTCGGCTACGGCTCCTGGGCCGGCGGGCCGATCTCATCGAACAGAACGGCGAATCGATCTACCCGTCGGAGGTCGAGCGAGTCCTCGGCGACCATCCTGCGGTCCGTGAATGCCTGGTCAGTGGCCTGTCCCATCCCGAGTGGGGTCAGGAAGTGTGCGCGGTTGTCGTTCTGAACCCTGGTTCGGACGCGACCAAGGAAGAACTGACGGCCTACATTGCCGATCATCTTGCCTACTTCAAAGTGCCGACCCGCTGGCGCCTCACCCGGAATCTGCTGCCTCGCAACACCACCGGCAAGATCGTTCGACGCCGCTTTCCCGGCGACGACCTGCCCGGGTACTGAGGCGCGACCCCGAGTCACTGTGCCCTGGAACAGGCATGTGCTAACTTACCAAGCAATCGCTTGGTTCGGTACCGACGTTAGGAAAATGCCATGGGCATCACCTCCACCTCCGACGGCGCAGGGATCACCACGGTCACCGTCGACTTCCCGCCCGTGAACGCTCTCCCCTCCGCCGCATGGTTCGAGCTGGCCGACGCCATCGTGGCCGCAGGCAAGGACATGAGCACGCACGTCGTCGTCCTGCGCGCCGAGGGTCGCGGCTTCAACGCCGGCGTCGACATCAAGGAAATGCAGGCCACCGAAGGCTTCGATGCTCTCATCGCCGCCAATCATGGCTGCGCCGCCGCATTCGCCGCGGTCTACGACTGCGAGGTCCCCGTCGTCGTCGCGGTCAACGGCTTCTGCGTCGGAGGGGGCATCGGGCTTGTAGGCAACGCCGATGTGATCGTCGCTTCCGACGACGCCGTATTCGGCCTTCCCGAGGTCGACCGCGGCGCGCTCGGAGCTGCAACCCACCTCGCACGCCTCGTCCCCCAGCACCTGATGCGCACCCTGTATTACACCGCGCAGAACGTCACTGCCCAGCAACTCGAGCATTTCGGGTCTGTCTACAAGGTGGTGCCGCGCGACGAACTCGACGCCGCCGCACGCGAAGTCGCCGGGATGATCGCCGCCAAGGACACGCGCGTCATTCGCCGCGCCAAGGAAGCCATCAACCGGATCGACCCGGTCGACGTGAAGACCGCCTACCGCATCGAACAGGGCTTCACCTTCGAACTGAACCTCGCCGGTGTCGCCGACGAGCACCGCGACGAGTTCGTCGCCACGGGCAAGCCCCGAAGCAACCACTGAGCCGTACAGAGAACTGAGCCGTACAGAGAACTGGGCGGTCCAGGAACTGAGCAGTACGAGAAGGAGCTTGAACACTCATGCGTGACAAGAGGATGTCGCTCGACGAGGCTGTCGGCGAACTGCGCAGCGGAATGACCATCGGCCTGGGCGGCTGGGGATCACGCCGCAAGCCCATGGCATTCGTCCGCGCAATTGCGCGTTCGGACCTCAAAGACCTGACCGTCGTGACCTACGGTGGTCCCGACCTGGGGCTGCTGTGCTCTGCGGGCAAGGTCAAGAAGGCGTACTACGGCTTCGTGTCGCTCGACTCGGCGCCGTTGTACGACCCGTGGTTCGCCAAGGCCCGCACCTCCGGTGATCTCGTCGCCCGCGAAATGGATGAGGGCATGGTCAAGTGCGGCCTCGAAGCGGCCGCCGCGCGCCTGCCGTTCCTACCGATCCGCGCAGGCCTCGGCTCCGACGTGCAGAGCTTCTGGGGCGACGAACTGCAGACCGTCACCTCCCCCTACGCCGACGAATCCGGGAAGCGCGAGACCCTGATCGCAATGCCCGCGCTGAACCTCGACGCTTCTTTCGTGCACCTCAACATCGGCGACAAGCACGGCAACGCCGGCTACCAGGGCGTCGACCCGTACTTCGACGATCTCTACTGCATGGCCGCCGAGAAACGATACGTCTCCGTGGAGAAGATCGTCGAAACCGAGCAACTGGTCAAGGAAGTTCCGCTGCAGCAGCTGTTGCTGAGCCGTCTGATGGTCGACGGTGTCGTCGAAGCACCGAACGGTGCCCACTTCACGCTCGCAGGCGACTCGTACGGTCGCGACGAGAAGTTCCAGCGTCACTACGCCGAGGCCGCCAAGACCCCCGAGTCGTGGCAGGCCTTCGTCGACCGGTTCCTCTCCGGATCCGAAGAGGACTACCAGGCCGCCGTCAAGAAGTTCGCAGAGGAGCAGGCATGACCACCACCGACACTGTGACCCGCGCCGAGTACTGCGCAATCGCATGCGCCGAGATCTTTTCCGGTGCAGGCGAAATCGTCGCCAGCCCGATGGCGACGCTCCCGCAGATCGGTGCGCGTCTGGCCAAGCTCACCACCGAACCCGACCTGGTGATCACCGACGGCGAGGCACTGATTCTTGCCGAGGTGCCCGCGCTCGGCGCGAAGGCCCCGGTCGAGGGGTGGATGCCGTTCCGCAAGGTGTTCGACGTCGTCGCATCCGGACGCAGGCACGTGGTGATGGGCGCCAACCAGATCGACCGGCACGGCAACCAGAACCTCTCCGCCTTCGGCGACGACCTGCAAAAACCGACGCGACAGATGTTCGGTGTGCGCGGCGCCCCGGGTAACACCATCAACCACGCCACCAGCTACTGGGTGGGCAAGCACTCGACCCGCGTCTTCACCCACAAGGTCGACATCGTGTGTGGCGTGGGCTACGACAAGATCGACCCCGAGAACCCCGCGTTCCGTTTCCTCGAGATCCCCCGCGTGGTCACCAACCTCGGTGTGTTCGACTTCGGTGGGCCGGACCACTCGTTCCGCGCCGTCACACTGCATCCGGGCGTCGACGCGGAGACCGTCGCCGCGAACACGTCGTTCGAGGTCGCCGGCCTCGCCGAGGCAGGCGTCACCCGCGAGCCGACCGCCGAAGAACTGCGACTGATCCGCGAGGTCATCGACCCGAAGAGCCTGCGCGATCGCGAGGTCTCGCTGTGACTTCCGGTGGCGGAAAAGCCCTGCTGCGTACTCCGCTGACCGAACTCGTCGGCATCGAGCACCCCATCGTCCAGACGGGCATGGGGTGGGTGTCGGGTCCGCGTCTGACCGCAGCGACGTCGAATGCGGGCGGTCTGGGAATCCTCGCCTCGGCGACGATGACCTACCCCGAACTCGAAGCGGCAGTGGCGAAGACGAAGTCGCTCACCGACAAGCCGTTCGGTGTGAACATGCGTGCCGATGCGTCGGACGCGGGAGAACGTATCGACCTGTTGATCCGCGAGAACGTCAAGGTTGCGTCGTTCGCGCTGGCTCCCAAGAAGGAACTCATCGCAAAGCTCAAGGATCACGGCATCGTCGTGGTCCCGTCGATCGGCGCAGCCAAGCATGCGGTGAAGGTCGCGTCGTGGGGTGCGGATGCGGTGATCGTGCAGGGCGGTGAGGGCGGTGGTCACACCGGGCCCGTCGCCACCACGTTGCTGCTGCCCAGCGTGCTCGACGCCGTCGACATCCCGGTCATCGCTGCGGGCGGTTTCTTCGACGGTCGCGGTCTCGCCGCAGCACTGACGTACGGTGCGGCCGGTGTCGCGATGGGCACGAGGTTCTTACTCACCAGCGACAGCGCCGTGCCGGATTCGGTCAAGCAGCAGTATCTCGCTCGCGGTCTGCAGGACACCACCGTGTCCCTCAAGGTCGACGGAATGCCACACCGCGTCCTCAACACCGAACTGGTGAACAGCCTCGAGAAGTCCAGCTACGCCAAGGGGCTCGTCGCAGCGGCACGGAACGCGACGAAGTTCAAGTCGATGACCGGCATGAAGTGGTCCACGCTGGTCAAGGACGGACTCGCCATGAAGAAGGCGAGCGACCGTACCTGGCAGCAGATCATCATGGCCGCCAATACCCCCATGCTGCTCAAAGCCGGTCTCGTCGAAGGCAATACCGAAGCCGGTGTGCTCGCCTCGGGTCAGGTCGTGGGCATGGTCGACGACCTGCCGAGCTGTGCAGAGTTGATCGACCGGATCATGACCGATGCGGTTGCTCGTATCGATGCGCTCGGAGCCCTGCGGGAATCCGGACGCGTCTGACGAACCTCGCAGCCCTGATGTAGTGCTCGCAGCCCCGGTGATCATCCACTGGGGCTGCGAGCTTTACATTCACCCTGCTTACTTCTCGTCGTTCACGGGTCGCAGCATTCGCACGATCATCTCCACCGTCCGCTCGACCGGGTCGGGTCGGGAGTCCGTGATCGGCACGACGATGCGCGTCCATACGGCTCCGAGGAGCATGTCGAACACATCGTTGGGGTCGAGCGTCGGATCGACGGTGCCCGGTGGTGCCGATTCCAGGATTGCGAAGAACTGTGGCCGCACCGACACCCGCTGGTAGGCGGCGCCGTGGCCGGCGTCGGACCGGCGATGCGCCAGCAGAGGCCCCGCCGCCGCACGGGTCGCCGGATCGCTGAACGTGTCTGTGTACGCGCGGATGAAGCGGCGCAGATCCTCTCGGAGGTCTCCGGTGGGGCTTACCTTCAACGGACTTTCCATGGGGAAGGCGGCGTCCTCGATCAGCTCGATCCGGGATGACCACCTTCGATAGATCGCCGACGCGTGCACACCCGACCGCACCGCCACGGCCTGGATTGTCGTCGCTTCGAATCCTTGCTCGGCGAGCAGTTCGCGCGCGGCGACGAGTGCCCGTTCGTCGATGCTGGTGTCGCGCGGTCTGCCCGGACGACGGGACGCGTCCGCCATGTGGGCGATCGTACCCAGTCTGCCTATTTCAGGAGATGGTCTTCTATATCTCGCTCGATCTTGCTAACTTCTCTCCTCAGGACTTGTGACACACCCCACAATGAGGGAGATCGATGATCCGGCGCACTCTGACCACCGTCGTTGCGGCATGTTCGGTGTTACTTCTCGTGGGGGCATGCGGCGCGCCCAACTCCGGCGGCGACTCGGACGAACCGGTCGGTGATCCCGTCTCCGGTGGTTCGGCCACCATGATCCAGGTTCGCGAACCGGTATCGCTCGACCCGGCTGCATTGAGCAACAACTGGGTCGGCCAGAGCCTCCTCGGAAACGCGCTCTACGGAACGCTGATGATCGACAATCCCGAAACCCTCGAGATCGAATACCGGATGGCGACCGGCTTCTCGACCACCGACGGCGGCAATACGTTCACGCTCGAGCTGCGACCCGGCCTGACTTTCACCGACGGAACACCCCTCGATGCTCAAGCAGTACACCTCAATTGGTCGCGTATCGCCGACCCCGACACGGGGTCGAGCTCTCTCCCCCAGGCCTCCCAGATCTCCGCGACGGAGGTAGTCGACGACACCACCCTGAAGGTCGTCATGGCCAATCCGAACCCGATGTTCGCCTACTCGATCACCAACAGCACGCTGAACTGGATCGCCTCCCCCACTGCCCTGGAGATGGGCAAGGACGCCTTCAACAACTCTCCGGTCGGAGCGGGGCCGTTCAGCCTCACGGACTGGCGTCGCCAGGATCGCATGGAGCTCACACGCAACCCCGGCTACTGGGACGCACCTCGGCCCTATCTCGACAACATCACCCTCCTGAGCGTCGCCGACGGCACCCAACGGGTCAACATGCTCGCATCAGGCGGGGCCGATCTCGCCTCGGAAACCAGCTGGACAGCATTGGCCAGAGCTGAGGATGCCGGGCTGGGCACCGAACTCGCACCCGTCGGCGGCGGGCAGTACTTCGCGATGAACACCCGCCGCGCCCCGTTCGACGACCCCCGCGCGCGTCGCGCCGTCTCGATGGCATTGAATCTCGACGACATCAACGCGGCCGCTTTCGAAGGCACCGGCGACATCCCGGAGACCCTGTTCCCCGAGTCTTCACCGTTCTACAAGGACATAGCGTTGGCCGAGTACAACTCCGAGGAGGCCCAGCGCCTGTTCGACGAGCTCGCCGCGGAAGGAAAGCCCGTCGAGTTCTCTTTCCTTGCAACAACGTTGCCGGAGACCAAGGCGACCGCGGAAGTCAGTCAGGCGCAACTTGCCGCGTACGACAATGTGAACATGGACGTCGAGATCGTCGATTTCGCCGCATTCATTCCGCGCAACATCGCCCGCGACTACGACATGATGATCTCGTCGGCGAATGTCCAAGAGCCGGACTCCACCTTGTGGAATGCCTTCCATTCACGGTCGATGGGCAACGTCACCGGTATCTCCGATCCCGAACTCGACGCTGCTCTCGATGCGGGCCGCGTGGGCACCACACCCGAGGAACGCGACGCAGCCTACGAGATCGTGCAGAAACGACTCCACGAGGTTGCTCCCGGCGTCTGGTACACACGCGCGGCGCCGGCCGTCATGACCACCGACAATATCCACGGCATCCGCATGTACTCACTCGGCTCCCCGCTTCCTGCGGAAATGTGGGTCACGGGATAACGACGCACCACATCACCGCTACCTGAAGGATAGGTACATTCATGCTCGAATGGGTTGTTCGGCATAGAAACCCGGTCACCGCGCTCGTCTCCATCTGCGCGGCAGCGCTGCTCCTGACGGCGTGCGGAGCAGACGGCGGCTCCAGCGCGTCTGCGGGGTCCGACGGTGAACCGGTTCCTGGCGGCGTCGCCCGTATCATCCAGGTGCGCGAACCAGTGTCGCTCGACCCGGCGACCCTCGCCAACAACTGGGTCGGCCAAGGCCTGCTGGGCAATGCGCTCTACGGGACGCTGATGATCGACGACCCGCACACGCTCGAACTCGAACATCGGATGGCCGAAGATTTCGTCACGTCCGACGGCGGCGCCACCTTCCTCCTCACCCTGCGGCCGGATCTCGCCTTCACCGACGGAACACCGCTCGACGCCGAAGCAGTGAAGTTCAACTGGGATCGCATTCTCGATCCGTCGCTCGGATCCGGTTCGCTGACACTGGCGTCACAGATCGCAGGGACCGAGGTCATCGACAATGCAACATTGAAGATCACTCTCGTTGCACCCAACCCGAAGTTCGGGAACTCGATCACATCGAGCGGGCTCAACTGGATAGCCTCCCCGTCCGCGCTGGCCGAGGGAACCGACGCCTTCAACGCAGATCCCGTCGGCGCGGGCCCATTCACACTGACGGAGTGGACACGCCAGGACCGCATGAAACTCGAACGCAACCCCGGCTACTGGGATGCGCCCCGTCCGTACCTCGACGCCATCGAACTCCGCGCCGTCAGTGACGCGAACCAGCGTGTCAACATGATGGTCAGCGGTGGCGCCGATCTGGCGTCCGAATCCAGCTGGGCAGCGCTGGCGAAGGCCGAGCAGGCAGGGTTGGCCACCGACGCCGTACCCGTCGGCGGCGGGCAGTACCTGGTCATGAACACTCGACGTGCCCCGTTCGACGACCCCCGAGCCCGGGAGGCGGTGAGCGCGGCGGTGAATCTCGACGACATCAACAGCGCGGTGTTCGAGGGGCACGGCCAGGTTCCCGACACGCTGTTCCCGGAGTCCTCACCGTTCCACGCGGACATTCCCCTCCGCCGGGAGGATCCGCAGCGAGCACAACAACTCTTCGACGAATTGGCCTCGGAGGGGAAACCTGTCGAATTCACTTTCACCGCAACTTCCCTCGTGGAGATCAGATCCGTGGCCGAGAGTCTGCAGGCGCAGCTCGCCGCCTACGACAACGTCGAGGTCGAGGTCGAGGTGCTCGACATCGCGGGATACATGCCGCGCACTGCAGCCCGTGATTTCGACATGATCATCTGGGCCGCCGACAGCCCCGAACCCGACACCACCTTGTGGAACGCTTTCCATTCCACCTCGTCGGGGAATCACACCGGAATTTCGGACCCCGCGCTGGACGCCGCGCTCGACGCCGGACGTACGGGCACCACGGGCGAGGAACGTGTGGCCGCATACCGAACGGTGCAGGAACGACTCGCCGAGCTCGAACCCGGAATCTGGTACATCCGGTCGGCACCGTCGGTGATCAGTAGCCAGGATCTGCACGGAGTGCAGATGTATGCACTCGGATCGGCACTACCGGACGAATTGTGGCTCACTCCATAGCTTCGGTCGGTGTCCGGCGTGCAGTTCTCGTCGCAATCTACGGATACGCAATCTACGAATAATAGCGACGAAAACTGCATGCTCACGGGTGCTTCAGATCGTTCCCACGCGCATGTTGACGGGCGACGTGAACTCCCGCGTTGTCGCGGGGTCACCCCACAGGTCTGCCAGATCCGCTGCGAAGGACTCGAGAACCTCGGATTTGCCCGCCTCCGCGGCCTTTCGGGTCGCCGACCATGTCGAGAGATAGCCCAGCATGCCGTTCAGGTCCCACTCCTTGTGGATCTGCATCGGTGGAGCAGGACGCTCGTCGAAAGGAAAGTCGATGTCGGCATAACCGTTGTCGACGTGCGTGCGTTCCTCGGGCCAATACGGGCCGATCTCGGTCCGATAGAAGTGCTGAAACCGCTCGTCGAGGTCTGCGTCGAGTTCTATGACCCCGTAGCTGACCAGCGCGAGCACAGCATCGTCGACGGCGATCCGCCGGACCTCGCTGTAGAACGCCGGGCGGTCGAACCAGTGCGCCGCCTGCGCGGCGGTGATCAGGGCAGCGCTCCGATCCGGCACGGGAAGCGTCTCGGCGGGTGCCTGAAGGTAGCGGACCCGATCATGGAGCCTGGCGTTCGCGATCTGATCTGCACTGGGATCGACTCCGATCACGACATCGAAACGGGTTGCGAGCTGCACCGTCAATTGGCCGTTTCCACATCCGACATCGACCGCCAGATCGGTCGCCGGAGCAAGAGAAGCGACGAACTCCGCGAGCTCCGCCGGGTACTCTGGACGAAACTGTGCGTAGGCCCGACCGCCGCGATCGAACCAGTTCTTTCCCGCCGCCATGATCCGAAAATACAGCACACCTGTGTGTGCACATCGTTGACCTGGGGATTACCGACGGCTAACGTGCCAGCAAGCTGTTACTGCCGGTACAGGGGGAACCAAAGGTGAAAAGACGTCTCATCAGTGCTGTCGTCATGGCGGCGACCGCCGCTATGACGATTGCTCTCGCACCCACGGCTGCGGCTGATCCTGCGGGCGGCGCCGATGCAATCGGATGGCAGGAGGCCGTGGATGCGCCCGATGCGTACCCCGGCACCGCAGTCGAGTGGGATGTGCCGATCACCCTCAGCGACGGAACTGTACTCCGCGCCAATGTGTTCCGCCCTGCGAATGCCGACGGGACACCGATCGACGAGCAGACGCCCGTGGTTCTCAACCTCACGCCGTACACCAAACTTCTGTCGACGCTCGCGTCCGTCGCGATGGAGGATCCGACTCTTCAGCCGCTCGTCGAAGATCTCGGGACGATCCTCGATCTCGGCGTTCCCTTCGACGGCATCACGGAGCTTGCCGCCCCCGCGGCGCAGCTGGGACGCGCCTTCGGGCTCAACCGCGACCTCGTGCAGAACGGCTATACGCAGGTCATCGTCGACGTCCGCGGCACCGGATTTTCCCATGGACAGTGGGACGTGCTCGGACCTCGCGAACAACAGGACACCGTCGAGGTCATCGACTGGGCGGCGTCGCAGCCGTGGTCCAACGGTCGCGTCGGCACCACGGGTGTGTCGTATTCGGCGATCAATCAGATCCAGGCTGCCGGACACCGACCGGCCGAACTCGACGCCGTGTTCGCCGTCGAACCCGGCAACGATCTGCTCCGCGACATCGTCGGCACCGGCGGTGCGATCGGCGTCGGCTTCATGCCGGCATGGCTCGGCCTCGTCAACGGCCTCAAGTGGGCCCCCGACGTCGAAGCCCTGCTGCAGGGCAGATTCGATGCGCAATGGCTCCGCGATCGTATGGCCGATCCGTTCACGAAGATCCCCGAACTCGTCGAAGCACTCACCGCACCGACCATCGAGGGTGTCTCACCCGAGGCACTCGAAGTCGCGCAGGATGGCCCGTTCTATCAGGAACGACAAGCAGATCTCGACGCGATCGACGTACCCACCTTCGTGTTCGGCAATTGGCACGACATCTTCGCCAACAGCGAGCCCGACATCTACAACTCGATTCCGGTGTCGCCCGGCAACAAACAACTCGTGATGGGCGACGGGTACCACGCCGTCCTCGGCGAGGGCTTCGGCACTCCCGGACACCCGCCGACGATGGTCGCATTGCAGCGTGCCTGGTTCGACCACTGGCTCAAGGACATCGACAACGGCATCACCGAGTACGGTCCGGTTACGCTGCTGCAGCAGGGCGGTGGCTGGACCACCACCGACCAATTCCCGCGTGCGGGTGTCGAATACCAGCGGATGTACCTGTCGACGACACCGAGCGGCACTGCGGCGCACTCGGTCCACGATGGAAGCCTGCAGCCCACCCCGCAGGATTCTCCGGCGCGGCTCACCGTCGCACCCGGCCTGCGCGGGGTATGTTCGAGGGAAGCTGCGCAGGGCACTGCGGGGATCGCCGTCCTCCTCGGATCGAACTGCACGAAGGACGCACGCTTCAACGAGGCAGAGGGCCTGACGTTCACCTCGCGGCCGATGGCAGAGCCGACCGTCATCTCCGGGCCGATCAACCTGCATCTGAACACGGTGCTCGACACCCCCGACGGTTTCTGGTCGGTGTCGATCAATGATGTTGCACCCGATGGCCGCTCCACGGTGCTGTCCAGCGGATCCCTGGTTGCGTCACTGCGCGCGATCGATGATTCGAAGAGTACGTTCACCTCGTCGGGCGACTACACGCGCGCCCATCCGTACCTGACTCTCGACACACACCAACCGGTCGTGCCCGGCCGGCCCACGCAACTCGATATCAGCATGCTGCCCACCGACGCGATCCTGCAGCCGGGACACCGCATCCGGATCGACGTCTACGCATCCAGCATTCCCCGGTCATTGCCGCTCGGCCCGATGCTCCACAACAGTGGGCTCGCACCGCAGCATCTCGAACTCGATTCCGCCGTACCGAGTTTCGTCACGTTGCCCGTCGTGGGCTGATCACCGTCCGCGGCAGCAGATCTCAGGGGACTTCGAAGCCGCGGAATCGCACGTCTTTCCGGGGCTGGAAACCCAGCCGGGAGTAGAGGTCCAACGCGCGTGTATTGCTGTGCAGCACATGAAGAAAGGCCCTCTCGCCGCGTGCCGCGATTCGTGCAGACAATGCCTGGACGAGGTGCCCTGCGTAGCCGTGACCGCGCGCATCCGGTGCCGTACACACTGCACTGATCTCGGTCCAGCCGGGTGGGTGCAGCCGTTCACCCGCCATCGCGACGAGAGTACTGCCGTGGCGGATACCGAGGTAGGTGCCGAGTTCGGGGGTTCGAGGATAGAACGGTCCCGGCCGTGTCCGGTCCACGAGATCGAGCATCGCCTGCCGGTCGCCGGGACCGAGTTCGTGCAGTTCGGCTCCCTCGGCGAGGTCCGGTGCGTCCGCGTGATCACCGGGGGCCGGTGCGAGCATCTGGAGTCCGTCGACGGAGAAGACGGGCTTCCACTCGTTCGGCGGAGCGTGCGGGCAATCGAAGAGGTCCGCGAGAGCACCGGACCCCAGCAGTCGAGCAAGATCGGACCAGTCCTGCTGCTCAGGATCGGGGGGCACTGCGCAGAAGGTGGCGGCGTCGGCACGGTACGTGACCGCACGGCCCGCCCGGCGGGCGAGATGGGCGTGATCACCGGTCAGCGAGGTGTGTACAGGATTGTCGAGGACATTCGTGTCGACGACACGGCCTTCGGAACCCACTGTCCGCACTCTCCCCTTCGTCCGATTCGACGCGCCTGCGGCGCGATCCACACTCCGAATCGTAGAAGAGCCCGGCCGGTTGCGCCCACGCCCGCATCAACAGCAGCGTGCCCCGGGGTCTGCGTCGCTTGCGGCGTGCCTCTGACGCCAATACTCACGCTCGGTCATGACCGGGTCGCCGGAGTTCAGCCGCCGCTGCGATTCGACGTACCGCGCGTAGTCGTGATCGCCCATCAGCGCACCGACCCACCACCACACCCGACGCACCGCGGTGATCACGGCGTCCCGCTCTCGTGCTGATGCGCGTGATCGGCGTGTGTGTGGGCGGCGCCGGGTGCACGCACCTTGCCCGACGCGATGAGTTCATCCCATTGCTTCTGCAGTTCACGCTCGGCCGGTGTGGGTACGAATCCGGCAGGCGCGAAGATCTTCGACGGCACATCCGGCGACTCGGTCGTCGGCATGCCGCCGAGCCGCACCGACCGGATGCACACCACCACGCCGGCAATAGCCACGATGAGAACGAGTACCGCGAACACGATCGACAGCGTGCCCTGGATGAACGTGTTGCGGATGACGGCGTCGATCGCGGCAGGTGAGGCGGCCGAACCGAACCGGGTCTCGCCTGCGTTCTTCGCATCGACGAACGCATTGTGCTGCGCCCAGTATCCGACCGCGCGGTCGCTGGAGAAGATCTTCTGCCACGACGCCGTCATCGTCACGATGAGATCCCACACCAACGGGACGCCGGGGATCCACGCCCACTTCAGCAGCCCCTTCTTGACCACGATGGTGAGGACGATCGTCAGTGCGATCGCGGCGAGCAGCTGGTTGGCGATACCGAACAGCGGGAACAGGGTGTTGATGCCGCCGAGCGGATCGGTGACGCCCATGAGCAGGATCGCGCCCCACAGTGCGCAGACCACGAACGAGCAGAACCATGCACCGGGACGCCACGACGGGTCCTTGAAACGCTTTGCGGCACCGCCGAAGTTGCCGAGGGAGTCCGACAGCATGAACCGCGCGACACGTGTGCCTGCGTCGACGGTCGTGAGAATGAACAACGCCTCGAACATGATCGCGAAGTGGTACCAGAACGATTTGAGACTGTCGCCGCCGAACAGGTCGGACAGGACGTTCGACATACCGAAGGCCAGGGTGGGCGCACCACCTGTTCTGGAGATGATCGATTCCTCCCCGACCGCGGCTGCCGCACCGGCGATCTGCTCGGGCGTGACGTCCGGCGACGACAGCCCGAGACTGTTCACATAGGCCGCAGCCGTTTCGGGTGTGCCACCGGTAAGCGCTTCCGGCGCGTTGAGCGCGAAGTACAGGTGCTGATCGATGATGCACGCGGTGACCAAGGCCATGATCGCCACGAACGATTCGGTGAGCATCCCGCCGTACCCGATGAGGCGGGTCTGCTTCTCTTTCTCCAGCATCTTCGGAGTGGTGCCGGAGGAGATCAATGCGTGGAACCCCGACAGCGCGCCACACGCGATGGTGATGAACAGGAACGGGAACAGCGACCCGGCGAACGCGGGCCCGTCACCGTCGATCGCGAACGACGTGACGTCGGGCATCTGGATCTCGGGGCGGGCAATAAGGATGCCGATGGCGAGCAGCGCGATGGTACCGACCTTCATGAAGGTCGACAGGTAGTCGCGCGGGGCGAGCAGCAACCACACCGGCAGGACGGACGCGGCGAACCCGTAAGCGATCATCAACCACGCGATCGTCACCTTCGACAGGGTGAACCATTCGACACCCCAATCGGTTTCGGCGACCCACCCTCCTGCAACGATTGCCAGGACCAGCAGCACGACACCGATCGCAGACACTTCGGAGACCTTGCCGGGGCGCAGATAACGCAGATACACACCCATGAACAACGCGATCGGAATGGTCATCGCGATGGAGAACAACCCCCACGGGCTCTCCGCGAGTGCATTGACGACCACGAGTGCGAGCACCGCGATAATAATGATCATGATCACGAAAACGGCGATCAGGGCAGCAATTCCGCCGATCGGGCCGAGTTCGTCGCGTCCCATCTGTCCGAGACTGCGCCCGCGCCGCCGTGACGAAATCCACAGCACCAGGAAATCCTGGACTCCACCGGCCAGGACGACACCGACGATGATCCAGATCGTTCCCGGCAGGTAGCCCATCTGAGCGGCGAGGACCGGGCCGACGAGGGGGCCGGCCCCTGCGATCGCGGCGAAATGGTGTCCGAATAGGACCCGCCGGTCCGTCGGCATGTAGTCCTTGCCGTTCTCCAGGACCTCGGCGGGGGTCGCGCGATCGTCGCGCGGTTGCACGATCTTGCGTTCGATGAATTTGGCGTAGAACCGGTATGCGACAAGATATGTGCACACTGCCGCGATCACGAACCACACCGCATTGATGTTCTCGCCGCGCACCACCGCGATCATCGACCAGGCGAAGCCACCGACGAGCGCGAGGACTACGAAGACGATGCGCGCCGTGGCGGACATCGGTGTTCGATCGACGACGCCCACCGGGGGAAGATCCGGGTCCGTGCGCAAGTATTCGACGTTCGCGTCGCTGGGCGGCGTCGGGTCGACGGCCATCTCGGCTCCTCACCGGAGCCGACGCTGAGCGGCAACCGAATGCGCCCGACGGCTCCTCGACAACGTGCACAGTTATGGCCTGCGTCACGCTACCCGCGGATGGGTGCCCAAGAACCGAATTGATGGATTCAGCCCCGCGAGGCGATCCTCGCCTGCACTTCGGGGCGCCGCAGCGGCGGCACCGTCGGTGGTGGTTGCCGCCGCTCGGGAAGGAGATCGAGCAATCTCGTGGTCGTCGCGGCGACCTCAGCGACGGCTTGCTCGAACGGCTCCCGGGTGGCATCGGACAGTTTGTGGATTCCGCTGACCTTACGGACATACTGCCGGGCGGCCGCCTCGATCTCCTCGGCGGTCGCTACCGGTTCGAGCCCGCGCAGCTCGGTGATGTTCCGGCACATGCCTTCGAGAGTAGTCCCGAACATCATGCGCGACATCCTGTCGAGGAGTACAGATGAGTGCGTTCGCTGCGTAAGGTCGACCCGTTGTCGACCGATCTGTTGTCACCTATGTGAGGGAGCCGGATGCGATTCCGATACGCAAGTGCCGCCGCGGCTGTGTTGTCCACCGCAGCGATCGTCCTGACCACCCCGGGTACAGCGGGAGCCGCCGCGACCGCCGAGGTCGTGCCCGGCAGAGCCCGGATCCTGGTGAACGTCCACGGCGTGCCGGTTCATCCGGAGAGTTGCCGCGTCGACCCCGACGCCGACGGTAACACTCAGAGTTTGCCGCTGGAACCGTCGAGCCGGATGGTCGCGCACCAGGTCGCCCCCGGAAAACGGCACGTCAAGGTGTGGTGCCCGGATGGTGGCATCATCTACGACGGGTTCGTCGACGTCCTGCCCGCCGATCCTGTCGCCGATTTCGTCGACACCGTGTTCCGCACAGCGGGCAGCAGCAACCGCGTCACCGATCCGACGCTGCGCTGACCCAGGGAACGGAATGCCCACGGTGACGGCACTGTGTCCGTCACCGTGGGCATTCCGTGCGGGGACTACTCCGAGATGCGCTCGATGATGGTGACATTAGCGGTGCCGCCACCCTCGCAGATGGTGAGCAGGCCGTACTTGCCGCCGACACGCTCGAGTTCGTTGAGCAGGGTCGCCATGAGCTTGGTGCCGGTAGCGCCGAGCGGGTGACCGAGCGCGATCGCGCCACCGTTGACGTTGACCTTGGCCGGGTCGGCGCCGATCTCCTTGATCCATGCGAGCACGACGGGAGCGAACGCCTCGTTGATCTCGATGACGTCGATATCGTCGATGGTCAGACCGGTCTTCTCGAGTGCGTGCTGCGTCGCCGGGATGGGGGCGGTGAGCATGAAGATCGGATCGTCACCGCGAGCGCTGAGATGGTGGATGCGTGCGCGCGGCTTCAGGCCGTGCTTCTTCACGGCCTCGTCGGACGCGAGCAGCAGCGCCGACGCGCCGTCGGAGATCTGCGACGCGACGGCCGCGGTGAGGCGGCCACCCTCGACGAGAGTCTGCAGGCCCGCCATCTTCTCGAGGCTGGTCTCGCGGGGTCCCTCGTCGACGGCGGCGTCTCCGAGGGGCACGATCTCGTTGTCGAAGCGGCCCGCGGCGATCGCGGCCTTGGCGCGCTCGTGACTCTGCAGCGCCCACTGTTCGAGCTCTTCGCGGCTGATGTCCCACTTCTCGGCGATCATCTCGGCGCCCTTGAACTGGGAGACCTCGTCGGAGCCGTACCGCTCGACCCAGCCCTTCGATCCCCCGAACGGGGTGTCGAAGCCGTATTGCTGGCCGGCGGTCATGGCCGACGAGATCGGGATCTGCGTCATGTTCTGCACGCCACCCGCGATGATGAGGTCGGCGGTGTTGCTCAGGATGGCCTGCGCACCGAAGTGGATGGCCTGTTGGCTCGATCCGCACTGGCGGTCGACGGTCACACCGGGCACATGCTGCGGGTAGCCGGCCGCGAGCCACGCGGTACGAGCGATATTGCCCGCCTGGCCGCCGATCGCGTCGACACAACCGAAGACCACGTCGTCGACGTCTGCCGGGTCGATGCCCGTGCGCTCGACGACTGCCTTGATGACGTGTGCGCCGAGGTCGGCCGGGTGCACATCCGCCAGGCCGCCCTTCTTCTTGCCGATCGGGGTACGGACCGCGTCGACGATGTAAGCCTCGGTCATTGTTGCTCCTTATGCGGGGTTCGGGTTCGACAGTCCGTCGAGAACGATGGAAAGGTACTGCTGCGCAACTTGTTCGACGCTGAGCGCTCCGCCAGGCCGATACCAGCGCACCGCGACCCACACCGTGTCGCGGAGAAAACGGAAGACGACGTCGACGTCGACGTCGGGCCGGAACACTCCCTCCGAGATCCCTCGTTCGAGCACCCCCGACCACAGTGTGCGGAACTCGGTGTTGAGTTCGGCGATGTAGGAGAACCTGTCGCCGTCGAGGTGCTTGGCCTCGTCCTGATAGATCGCGACCGCGGCGTGCGATCGGTCGATCGATTCGTAGGACGTGGTGACGAGGGCTTCGAGCGTCGCGCGTGGGTCGAGGCCTGCGGCCACGATCTTGCGGTACCGGTCGAACAGGTCGTCGAGGAAACCTCGCAGGATCTCGTCGACCATCGACTCCTTCGAGTCGAAGTGGTGGTAGAGGCTGCCGGAGAGGATCCCCGCGGCATCGGCGATGTCGCGGACCGTCGTGGCGCGGACACCGCGTGACGCGAAGAGGTCGGCCGCGATGTGGAGCAGTTCGGCGCGGCGGCCGGTCTTCGCTGAGTCGTCGCGAGGTGGGGTCATGGAGCAAAAGCCTTTCGAACTTCCGGCCTGTCGAACTACTAGGCCCGCTGCGAGGAGATCGAGACGATCTCGCCGGTCAGGTAGGTGGTGTAGTCGCTCGCCAGCATCGCGATCGTCGCAGCAATCTCCCACACCTCCGCCGCACGACCGTACGCCTCGTCGGACGCCAGCCGGTCGAGCAGTTCCTCGCTGGTCACCTTCGCGAGGAAGGCGTGGCGCGCGATGGACGGGGCGACGGCATTGATGCGGACACCGTATTCGGCAGCCTCGATCGCCGAGCAACGGGTGAGGGCCATGACGCCGGCCTTCGCCGCGGCATAGTGTGCCTGCGAGTGCTGGGCACGCCAGCCGAGCACCGACGCGTTGTTGACCAGGACACCGCCGTGGCCGGCCGACTTGAAGTAACGCAATGCCGCGCGCGTCGCCCGGAATGTGCTCGTGAGAGTGACGTCGAGGACGCGATCCCACTGTTCGTCGGTCATGTCGACGACCGGGGTCTCTCCGCCGAGCCCGGCATTGTTGATCAGCGTGTCGATGCGGCCGAGCTTGTCGGCGGCACCGGTGATGAGCGCGTCGACCTGCTCGGTGGACGACACGTCGCACACGATGGAATGCACGTGCTGTTCGGGGAACTCCGCGGCGAGCTTGTCGGCGGCCTCACCGAGGCGACGCTCGTGGAAGTCCGAGATCAGGACGTCGGCGCCCTCGAGCAGGGCGCGCCGCGCCGATGAGAAACCGATTCCTGTTCCGGCCGCCGCGGTGACGACGACCTTCTTGCCTGCGAGCAGACCGTGCCCGGGGGTTTCGACGGGCGGGGTGGACAGCGGGGAGGTGGTCACGGGCGAGCCTCTCGGGGAAGGCCGAGCACACGCTCGGCGATGACGTTGCGCTGGACCTCGTTGGATCCGCCGTAGATGGTGTCGGCGCGGGTGAACAGGAACAACCGCTGCCATTCGGCGAGCTCGAGATGTTCCGGGTCGGTGATGTTCGACGGGGTGCCCGCGTGATCGTGGTCGGGGCCGATGAGCGATGCGGCGCCCTGGACCTCCATGGCGAGGACGCCGAGGTCGCGGTGCCAGTTTGCCCACAGCAGCTTGGCGACCGAGGCCTGTCCGGGATCGGCGTCCCCCAGGGTGCGGAGGGCGTGGGCGCGCATCACACGCAGCCCGACGCGGGCGCGGGCGATCTTCTCGCGGATATTGGGGTCGTCGATCGAGCCGTTGGCCCGCGCGAGGCCGACGACACCGTCGAGTTCCCGTTCGAAGCCGATCTGCTGGCCGAGGGTGGAGACGCCGCGTTCGAAGGTCAGCAGGCCCATCGCGACCTTCCAGCCGTCACCCGGTTCGCCGACGACGAGGTCGGCGTCCGTCACCGCATCGTCGAAGAAGACCTCGTTGAACTCGGAGGTGCCGGTGAGCTGCTGGATCGGCCGAACGGTGACCCCGGGCTGGTCGAGCGGCACGAGCAGGAAACTCAGGCCCTGGTGACGGGTCGAGCCCGGTTCGGTGCGCGCGATCACGAACGCCCACTGGGCGACGTGCGCAAGGGATGTCCATACTTTCTGGCCGTTGATGATCCACTTGCCGTCTTCGAGGCGCGCGGTGGTCGAGACGTTGGCGAGGTCGGATCCGGCACCCGGCTCGGAGTACCCCTGGGCCCACAGTTCGGTGACGTTGCGGATGCCGGGGAGGAATCGCTTCTTCTGCTCCTGGGTGCCGAACGCGATGAGGGTGGGGCCGAGCAGTTCCTCGCCGAGGTGGTTCACCCGGGCGGGCGCGTCGGCCTTTGCGTATTCGGTGTGGAAGGTGACCCGCTCCTCCATGGTTGCACCGCGTCCGCCGTATTCGGTGGGCCAGCCGATGCAGGTCCATCCGGCCTCGGCGAGGTGGCGGTCCCACGCGAGTCGTTGTTCGAAGAACTCGTGCTCGCTGCCGGGCCCGCCCTTGCCCCTGAGGGCGGCGAATTCGCCGGTCAGGTTCTCGTCGAGCCACGTCCGCACGGTGGCCGCGTACTCGGTATTTTCCAGGCTCTCGCTCTCTTGCACGTCTGTACGATAACCTACCAAGCAATTGCTAGGTAGGGAGCTCAGTGAACACACATCCGAGAACCACGCCGGCCGCCCTCGTCCGCACTGCCGAGACCTGGCCCGACCGGCTCGCGATCGTCGACGGCGAGACCCGACTGACCTTCGCACAATTGCACGCACGCGTGCGGGACTTCGCTGCGGCCCTGGTCGCTCGCGGCGTCGAACCCGGTGCGCGCGTCGCGATCTGGTCGCCCAACACGTATCACTGGGAAATCGCTGCTCTCGGTGCGCATTGGGCCGGTGGCGTCGTCGTCCCCATCAACACCCGTTACACCGCGGGCGAAGCAGCCGAGATCATCGAACGCGTCGGCGCGTCCGCGCTCGTCATCGTGGGCGACTTCCTCGGCTCCGATCGCTACGCACAACTCCGCGAGGTCGCACCCGATCTCACCGTCCCCACAGTCGTGCGAGTCCCGGTCAGCGGGAACGACAATCCGGTCGACGGAGTCACCGACTGGGACGATTTCCTCGCCGCTGCCACCGACGCCTCGCGTACCGATGCCGACGCTCGCGCCGCAGCCGTCGAGCCCGACGATGTCTCCGACATCCTGTTCACCTCCGGCACCACCGGAAAGAGCAAGGGCGTGCTCAGTGCACACCGCCAGTGCATCGGCGTCGCGCAGGCATGGACCGAATGCGCCGAACTGACCGTCGACGACAACTACCTCATCATCAATCCTTTCTTCCACACCTTCGGATACAAAGCCGGGTTCGTGGCGGCGCTGCTCACAGGGGCAACGGTCATCCCGCTTGCCGTCTTCGACGTCGAGAAGGTCATGGCGATGGTCTCGGCCGAACGCATCAGCGTGCTCCCGGGCGCACCGACGATCTACCAGAGCATCCTCGACCACCCGTGCCGCGGCGACTACGACCTGAGCAACCTGCGCATCGCGGTCACCGGCGCCGCGCCGGTGCCGGTCTCGCTCGTCGAGCGCATGCAGACCGAACTGAACTTCGACGCGGTGATCACCGCGTACGGCCAGACCGAGGCCGTGGTCGCCACGATGTGCCGCACCGACGACGACCCCGTCACCGTGTCGACTTCGTCCGGACGCGCGACCGCCGACTTCGAGGTGCGGATCGGCGACAAGGGCGAGATCCTGCTGCGCGGCCCGAACGTGATGCTCGGCTACCTCGACGATCCCGAGGCGACCGCCAAGACCATCGACTCCGATGGCTGGTTGCATACCGGCGACGTCGGCACCCTCGACGAGCGCGGGTACCTCGACATCACCGACCGCCTCAAGGACATGTACATCAGCAACGGATTCAATGTGTACCCCGCCGAAATCGAGGCGTCGCTGCTGCGGATCCCCGGTGTCCACGAGGTCGCCGTCATCGGCGTACCCGACGAACGGGCCGGAGAGGTCGGTTGCGCCTTCGTCGCCACACTGGACGGAGCGGATCTGACCGAGGATCACGTTCTCGCCTACGCCAAAGAGAATCTGGCCAACTTCAAACGACCCCGGTCGGTGCGCTTCGTCGACCACCTTCCCCGGAATGCGTCCGGCAAGGTCCTGAAAAACGTTCTGCGTGAGGAGAAGTCATGACAGTCCCATTCGAGCCCGACGTCGTCACCTACGAAGTGCGTGACGGTATCGCGATCGTCACCCTCAACCGTCCGGACTACCGGAACGCGCAGAACTCGGTGATGACGTACGCCCTCGACGCCGCCTTCGAGAAGGCCGTCGAGGACGACGAGGTGAAGGTGATCGTGCTCGCGGGCAACGGCAAGCACTTCTCCGCCGGCCACGACCTCGGCACCCCCGGTCGCGACCACCACGTGCACTACGACAACAAAGCCGTCATGTGGTGGGATCACGTCGACAAGCCGGGTGGCGACCAGCGCTATGCCCGCGAGATGGAGGTCTACCTCGGGATGTGCCGCCGCTGGCGGGAGATCCCCAAGCCGACCATCGCGATGGTCCAGGGGGCATGTATCGCCGGTGGGCTCATGCTCGCGTGGGTGTGCGACCTCATCGTCGCCTCCGACGACGCCTTCTTCTCCGATCCCGTCGTGCGCATGGGCATTCCGGGTGTCGAGTACTTCGCACACCCGTGGGTCCTCGGCACCCGGTTCGCCAAGGAGATCCTGTACACCGGCGACCGCTTCACCGCACAGCGCGCATACGAAGTCGGCATGGTCAGCCGGGTCGTGACACGCGACGATCTCGAATCCGAGACCCTCGCCCTGGCCGGACGTATCGCGGAGATGCCGCGATTCGGCCTGGCACTGACCAAGCGTGCGGTGAACCAGTGCGAGGACCAGATGGGTATGCGTAACGGCATGGACTCGGTCTTCGGCCTGCATCACTTCGCACACTCGTACAACGCGGAGGTCGGCACCGACTCCCTCGGCGGCATGGACGCCAAGTCGATGGCTGCCAGCGCTCGTCCGGCCGAGGAGAGCAAGTGATGGATCTCGAACTCGACTCCGCCACTCTCGCTTTCCGCGACGAGGTACGGGCGTTTCTCGCCGAGAACGTCCCGAAGACCCCGCTGAAGTCGATGGACACCGCCGAGGGCTTCGAGGAGCACCGGCAGTGGGAAGCACTCCTCGCCGACGCGCGCCTGTCCGTCGTCTCGTGGCCCGAATCGCTCGGTGGCCGCGACGCGACGCTCGAGCAGTGGGTGGTGTTCGAGGAGGAGTACTACCGCTCGGGTGCACCCGGCCGGGTGAGCCAGAACGGCATCTTCCTGCTCGCCCCCACTCTGTTCGAGCACGCGAAGCCCGAACAACTCGAGCGCATCATGCCGCGAATGGCGCGTGCCGACGACATCTGGGCACAGGCCTGGTCGGAGCCCGAGTCAGGCAGCGACCTCGCGTCGCTGCGCTCGACGGCGACGAAGGTCGACGGCGGGTGGCTGCTCAACGGGCAGAAGACGTGGAGCTCGCGGGCCTCGTTCGCCGACATGGGCTTCGGTCTGTTCCGCTCCGATCCGGAAGCCCAGCGCCACAAGGGCATCACGTACTTCATGTTCGATCTGCGCGCTGAGGGCGTCACCGTCCGGCCGATCGATCAGCTCGACGGCGAACCCGGATTCGCGGAGATCTTCCTCGAGAACGTCTTCGTCCCCGACGACCCGTCGAAGCCCGGTGAATCCGGTGTGATCGGTGAGGTCAACGCGGGCTGGCGGGTCGCGATGAGCACCGCCTCCAACGAGCGTGGCCTGTCGCTGCGTGCGCCCGGACGGTTCCTCGCCACCACCGACCGGCTGCTGGCGCAGTACTCGCAGTCACCGCTCCACGGCGACACCGCGCTTCGGAACAAGGTCGCCGACGCGTGGATCGGTGCACGCGCCTACGAACTGTCGACGTGGGGCACGGTCACCAGGCTCACGAACGGTGGCCAGCTGGGCGCCGAATCGTCGATCAACAAGGTGTTCTGGTCGGAATGGGACATCGCCACCCACGAAACCGCCCTCGACCTGCAGGGCGCGCACGCCGAGGTCGTCGACAACTGGACCGACGGCTACCTGTTCTCACTGTCGGGCCCGATCTACGCAGGCACCAACGAAATCCAGAAGAACGTCATCGCCGAGCGACTGCTCGGCCTCCCGAAGGGCGACCGATGAGATTCGCACTCGATGAATCCCACGAGGATTTCGCGTCGAGCATCGACGCGCTCCTCACCAAGTCCGATATGCCCGCTGTCATCCGCGCATGGAACAGCGGTGACACCGCACCCGGCCTGACCGTGTGGCAGCGACTCGCCGAGACGGGAGTGAACGGCCTGCTCATCGCCGAGGAGCACGATGGTCTCGGTGCCGACGCGGTCGACCTCGTCGTGGCCGTCGAACAGCTGGGCCGCCACGCGGTTCCGGGCCCGGTCGTCGAAACCGTCGCTGTCGTACCCGCGCTGCTCGCAGCGGTCGCTCCGGGTCGTCTCGCGGCGCTGGCATCCGGGTCGCTCGCGACCGTCGCGGCAGCTCCGGACACGCCGTATGCGGTGGACGCCGATGTGGCCGAGCTGCTCCTGCACGTCGACGGCGAGTCGGTGTCGACGGCCACCGCAGGTGAACAGCACGCGTCGGTGGACCTCGCGCGTCACCTGTTCGAGGTCTCGTCCGCCGACGTGCTCGGCTCGACCCCGTTCGACGCCGCGTTCGACCTCGGTGCACTTGCAACCGCCGCGCAACTGCAGGGCCTCGGCCGCACCCTGCTCGACATGTCTGTCGAGTATGTGCAGCAGCGCAAGCAGTTCGGCCGGGTCATCGGTTCGTTCCAGGCCATCAAGCATCACCTCGCCGACGTTGCCGTCGCACTGGAGATGGCACGTCCGCTCCTGCACGGTGCGGCGCTCGCGGTCCGCGATGGCCTGCCCACCGCGTCGCGCGACGTGTCGGCGGCCAAGGTCGCGTGTGGCGATGCCGCCTACCTCGCGGCACGTACGGCACTGCAGGTGCACGGCGCCATCGGATACACGCAGGAATATGACCTGTCGCTGTGGATCACGAAGACCCGCGCACTTGTCACTGCATGGGGCACACCCGATTTCCATCGCGAACGCGTCGTCGCGGCACTCGAGGGCGAGGTCGCGTCGTGACCTTCGAAACCGAGGATCGCGCGGCACTGCGGGAGTCGGTACGGAGCCTGCTCGCGAAGCACTCGGATTCCGCTGCCGTCCGCAAGGCGATTGCGTCCTCCGACGGCTACGATGCGGATCTGTGGTCGCGGCTCGTCGAGCAGGTCGGTGTCGCGGCGCTTGCGATTCCCGAGGAGTACGACGGCGTCGGTGCGTCGTGGGCCGAAACCCACGTCGTTCTCGAAGAACTCGGCCGCACTCTGACCCCCTCCCCGTTCCTCGGATCGGCGGTTCTCGCCGCACAGACCGTGCTGCTCTCGGGCGACACCGACGCCGCATCCCGGCTGCTGCCCGGCATCGCCGCCGGCGAGGTCGTCGCGGTGTGCTGGGCATCGGAAGCGGGGTGGCACCGGCCGGGTGTCGCCGCCCACGGCGATGTACTCACCGGCACAGCGCACTACGTCCTCGGCGGCGACATCGCCACCACACTGCTCGTGATCGCCGCCGACGGTGACACGACAGCGCTGTTCGAGGTGGATCCGCAGACCGACGGCGTTGCGCGTCGCAGGGTTCCGACGATGGACCCGACTCGGCCGCTGGCCGAGGTGTCGTTCTCCGCTGTCGCAGCCCGCAGGTTGTCGTCGACCGACGACCTGGTGGAGAGGTTGCGAACTGCTGCGGTGATCGCGGTGTCGGCCGAACAGGTGGGCGCTGCCCAGGCGACTCTGGATCTGACGGTCGAGTACACGAAGAACCGCAAACAGTTCGGTCGTGTCATCGGTTCGTTCCAGGCACTCAAGCACCGTATGGCCGATATGTATGCGCTCGTCGAAACTGCGCGGTCCATGTCGTACGCGGCGGTGCTGTCGCAGGATCCGCAGGATGCCTACGCGGCGAAGATCTACTGTTCGGAAGCATTCCAGCAGGTCGCATCCGAGGCGGTGCAGCTGCACGGCGGTATCGCGATCACGTGGGAGCACGACGCGCAGCTGTTCTTCAAGCGCGCGCACGGCACCGCGCAGTTGTTCGGGCAGCCGCGCGAATATCTGGTCGCAGTCTCTGTCTGAGCTGCGATAACCTCCGGCGGTGCCTCTTCTCGACTCGGCGACACCGCCACCCGACCGTCCCTGCCGCATCGTTGTGGCGGGGACGTCGGGTTCCGGGAAGACCACACTCTCCGCCCGTCTCGGCGACGCACTCGGGATCGAGCACATCGAGATCGACGGGCTACATCATGGTCCGAACTGGACGCCGCGGCCGTCGTTCGTCGCCGACGTGGAGGACTTCACCTCCCAGCCGTATTGGGTGACCGAGTGGCAGTACACCGTGGTCCGTCCATTGCTTGCGGAGCGGGCCGATCTGATGATCTGGCTCGATCTACCTCGCCCCGTCGTGATGCGGCAGGTGATCCGCCGGACGCTGCGCCGCCGGGTCCGGCGTGAGGTGTTGTGGAACGGCAACGTGGAACCGCCGCTACACACCATCTTCACCGACCGCACGCACATCATCCGCTGGTCGTGGTCGACGTACGGGCTTTTCCCGGAGCGCATCCGCGAAGTTCTCCAGCGGCGTCCCGAATTGCCGATCGTGCGTCTGACGAGCCGACGTGACATCGACGGGTGGATGGCCCGCCTCGGGTGCGCGTAGCCGCAGCAACCTCACCCTGCCGATGTCGTGTCCGGTATGTATGGTTTCTCAGCATGTATCGACGTCAGCGCGTTGTGGGCTCCACGGAGTGATGATCCCGTCCGCATCTTCTTCATTCCCGGCGCTCGTCGATTTGCCCGTCGATCGGGTCGTGCACCTCGACGGTGCCGACGCCGCCACCGTCGCCGACGCACTCGATCCGCTGCCACCCGCAGCTTCGGTGGTATCCGGCTACCACGTCACGAACGCATCCACCGGGTCGGATGTCGCCGGAAGGATCCTCGACGAGTGCGAAACCGCAGCTCACACCCTGTTTCTCCAATGGATGCCCGGCGCCCGGGTGCTCGACGGGCACAGCGGCCTCGACATCACGGCCGTGCGCGCACTGACATCCGGACTGGTCACTCCGAAGTACGGGTCGTTCCTGGCCGACCTCGCCGAAGCCTCCGTGCTCGGTGGTCGCCTCGATCCTGCCCGGTACTCGGCCGAGGTGCGTGCCGCTGGGCTCGCACGGGTCCTCGCCTCGGCATACGGACGGGAACACGTGGTACTGGCCGTGACCGCGGACCCGCTGCCCGTCGAGGAGCAGCACGTTCTCGCTGCGGCGCTCGAGTGGCTCACGGGTCGCGACCGGTTCGGGATCTGGCTGATCGGCGATCCGATCCCGGCAGTCGACCGGTTCCCTGTCGTCCGGGTCGGTCCGGCCCGGCCACCCGCCGCGGCGACTCCGGTGACACGGCGTCTGCGGCTGCCCGCCCCACTCGGTCGGCCACACCCCGCGAGCGACGCCGAGCAACTGCTCGAGTCCGTCTTGAGCACGTGCGACTGGGCCGGAGACCGACAGTGGAACCGGACGTGGTCGGCCGGCCCACTCGACGCTCCGATCCGGGTGGACCTGATGTTTCCCGAAGCACGCTGCGTCGTCGAGATCGACGGTGACGACCATCGGCGGCCCGAGAAGTTCGCCGCCGACCGTCGACGCGACGTGCACCTTCAGCTGGCCGGTTTCGCAGTATTACGGTTCACCAACGACCATGTCCTCGGCGATGCCACCGCTGTCGCCGACCTGATCGCCCGATGTCTCGCCACCCGCACCCCCGTCCCGACTTGAGAAGGCAGACCGCAGTGAGCGCCGAATCCCTCACCCCCACCGAGACGCTGGTCCTGCTGACCCTGCTCGCCGAAGCACGGCCCGTCTCCAACACCGCACTGAAGACGCTCGGCCCGGATCTGCGCGCGGAAAGCCGCCGGAAACTCAACCGGCTCGGTCTCGTCGCCACCGATACCTCGGTCCGCCCGTTCACGCACGAGCTGACCGACGCCGGGTGGGCGCGCTGCCGAGCGCTTCTCATCGCCGACACCCCGCCACGTGTCACGGCGCCGGTCCGCGCCGTGTACACCCTCCTGCGCGCCCTCGGCCGGCACCTCGACCGAGCCGACCTGCAGCTGTACGAGGTGTTCGCCCCCGTCACGGAGGAGGTTGCAGCGGTGGACGACGCGTCGCCGACCGTCGAGGACCGCATCCGCGCCGCGTACTGGGAACTCGCGCGCGAGCCGGGCGCGTGGGTGGGTCTGGCCCGCCTGCGATCGGTCCTCGCCGATCTGTCCGTCGACGAAGTGGATCGGGAACTGCTGCATATGCTCCGCCTGCCGGACGTGCACCTGAACCCCGAAATGAACCAGAAGGCGCTCAGCGACGCCGACCGTGCCGCCGCCGTCGTCGTCGGCGACACCCCCAACCACCTGCTGTCGATCGAGGTCGCATGAGCACCGACGAACAACTCCGGGCGCTCGCGTCCGTCCGCCTGACCTGGGCGCCCACCCCCGACGAGGTGTGGGAGGCGCAGCAACCACTCCACGTCCCCGGGATGCACGGCACCGCGATGGACATGATCCTGGACGCCTTCCGCGACGCGAAGAGCTCCACGTCGGCGAGCCCGCTCGGGGTGGTGGTGCGAGGCCAGGCCGGCGTCGGTAAGACGCACCTGCTCGGGTACGTCCGCGAGCAGATCCAGCAGGACGGCGGATACTTCTTCCTGGTGAAGATGCTCGACGCCGTGAGCTTCTGGAAGTCGACGCTGTTCGCGATGCTCGAGGATCTCGGGCGCCCCATGGCCGACCACGAGACCCAGCTGCGTCGCCTGCTGTGGGAACTCGCGAACGTCGCCCGGGTGTCGCGGGTGCAGCGGCGGGCCATCATCGGGGAGTCCGAACTCGACCGCGCGACCCTCGATGCGTTCATCACCGGCCTGTTCGCGGCCGATCCACAGCTCTCCCAGCAGTGCCGGCGCACCGCCCGCGCCCTCGTTCTCTATGCCGGAGCGCTGGACCTGCGGGACATCGGCGAGTCGTATCTCCTCGGGCAGGACGAATCGACCGCCGGCGAGCGTGCCGACTGGGGCGTCGGGTCGGCCACGCCGACCCACCAGGAGATCGCGCGCGACCTTTCCCGGCTCCTCGCGCTGACCGGTCCGACTGTGCTCGCGATCGACCAGTTCGATACCCTGCTCAACCCGCAGCATGTCGGGGCCGACGACACCGGGTCGGTCACGCGCCCGACAGACAACTCGTACGAGGACTTCGCACACGGCCTGATGGGCCTGCGCGAGACCTTCAGCCGCACGGTCCCGGTGCTGTCGTGCCTGCCGACGGCGTGGGTCGTGATCGACCGGTTCGCGACGGCCACGGTCCGCGACCGGTTCCGGGTGTGCCCGACGCTGTCGCTACTGCCGTCGCCCCAGGTGGCGCAGGATCTGATCCGGCTCCGGCTCGAACGCGCCTATTGCTCGGTCGGTTTCACCGCGCCGTACCCGACGTGGCCGGTCACCGGTTCCGTCTTCGACGAAGCACCTCGATACACGCCGCGCCGGTTGCTTCAGCTGGTAGACCGCCACATCCGGACCTGCCTCGAGAACGGGGCGGTCACGGAGATGACCGACCTGACGACCCCGGTGCCCGATAAGCGCGAGAAGCCCACGACCGCCGTCGATCACGCCGGTGACTTCGCAGTGCTCGACGCCCGCTTCGCGCAGCTGCAGGCGGCCGCATCGATCGACAGTGCGTTCGACCACACCGTCGAGGATCTCGTGATCCCGCCCCTGCTCAGCGCGGGTCTGGACGCGTGGATCCGGGAGAGCGGTGCGGACGACGACGTGTACGGGCGGGAGACTCCGTCCGGCACGAAACCCGCACTGCACGCCCGCCTGCTGCGCACCCTCGACGAAGAATCCGAACAGCACATGCACTGGGCGTTCCGCGCCATCGGCTCGACACACCACACCGCGGCAGTCAACAGACTCCAGAAGTCCTGCACCGCAGTCGGGTTGTCTTCAGGTATCCCGGGACGGAATCTGATCGTGCTGCGCAATCAGCCGTGGCCGAACGGGGAGAAGACCCGGGCGATCGTCGCCGAGTTCGAGCAGGCCGGGGGTCGCGTCTGCACCCTCTCCGTCGACGACGCACGCGTCTTCGCCGCTCTCCGGGAACTGCTGGAGCAGAACCCTGAACACCTCGACGCGTGGCTGCAGGCCCGTCGTCCCGCACACGGGACCGCACTGCTCACGACGGCTCTCGGCGACGAACCGGAAGTGATCACCGTTCGTCCGACCACCGCGGAGCCGATCACCGTCACTCCGGAGCCGGAACCCCTCGTCGAGGAGCGAGTCTCGCCTCCCTCGAACGTCGAACCGACCCAGAACAACGCGGCGTCCATTCCCCTCGGACGCACTATCGCCATGGACACGGAGGTACGCGTCGATCTCGAAGCACTGCGCAAGCACACCGCGATCTTCGCCGGATCCGGTTCCGGAAAGACCGTGCTCATCCGACGGATAGTCGAAGAATGTGCACTGCAAGGTGTTTCGTCGATCGTACTCGACCCGAACAACGACCTCGCGCGGCTGGGCAGCGAATGGCCTGCCGATTCCCGTCCGTGGTCGCCGGGCGATCGCGCCAAGGCCGACGAGTACCTCGAGAACACCGAGGTCGTCGTGTGGACACCGCGTCGCCAGAACGGGCGCCCGCTGTCCTTCCAGCCGCTGCCCGATTTCGCCAGTGTCCGGGACGATGCCGACGAGTTCGATGCCTCCGTCGAATCGGCGGTGGCCGCACTGGCCCCGCGCGCGAACGCCGCCGGAAAGTCCGCGAACGCCGACAAGGCCCGCGCGGTGCTCAAGCAGGCACTCGAATACTTCGGTGAAAGCCCCGGTGGCACCCTCGACACGTTCGTCGCGTTGCTCGAGGACCTTCCGGAAGACATCAGCACACTGCGCAACGCGACGAAGATCGCCGCGGATCTCGCCGAGAACCTGAAGGCATCGATCGCCAACGATCCACTCTTCGGCGGTCGCGGCACCGCCGCCGACCCAGGGACCCTGCTCGCGCCTTCCCCCGGTTACCGCGCCCGCGTGTCGGTGGTGAACCTGTCGGGATTGCCGTCGGACGACCAGCGCCAGGGGTTCGTCAACCAGCTGCAGATGGCGTTGTTCGCGTGGGTCAAGAAAAACCCGGCCGGCGACCGCCCACTCGGGGCACTGTTCGTCATGGACGAGGCCCAGAACTTCGCGCCCGCTGGAGGATTCACGGCCTGCACGCAGAGCACGCTCGCACTCGCGTCGCAGGCCCGCAAGTACGGGCTCGGTCTGGTGTTCGCGACGCAGGCCCCGAAGGGTCTGAACAACAAGATCCCCGGCAACGCAGCCACCCAGTTCTACGGGTTGCTCAACAGCCCGGCCCAGATCCAGGCCGCGCAGGAGATGGCGCGCGTCAAGGGCGGCACGGTCCCGGACATCGGCAAACTGCCCGCCGGGCAGTTCTACGCGGCGGTCGAAGGCGCGAGTTTCCGCAAGATCGCAGCGCCGCTGTGCCTGACCCACCACCCGAAGAGCCCTCCCACCGAGGAGGAGGTGCTCGCACTCGCCTCCGTCGAGCTGCGAAGCCGGGAAGCGCACTGACGCACCCTGCCAGCTAGTGAACTGGTACACCCGTCCCCTTCGGTCGAGCGGGTGTACCGTTCCCTCGGCGCGGGCGCGGGAAATAGTTAGGCTCGATCCCATGACGACTCCCGACATCACGCTGAATTCCGGAACCACCATCCCGCAGCTCGGCCTGGGGGTATGGCAGGCCACGAACGACGAGACCGAGCACGCCGTCCGATTCGCAATCGACGACGCCGGCTACCGACACATCGACACCGCCGCCGCGTACGGCAACGAGGAGGGAGTGGGTCGCGCGCTCGCGGGCACGTCAGTGCCGCGCGAGGACATCTTCGTCACCACCAAACTCTGGAACTCCGACCAGGGATACGAGCCGGCTCTGAAGGCGTTCGAGACGAGCCTGGCGAAGCTCGGCACCGACTACGTCGACCTGTATCTGATCCACTGGCCGCTACGCGACAACGATCGCCTGCTGCGCACGTGGGACGCACTCGAGAAGATTGTCGAATCCGGCCGGGCAAAAGCCGTGGGGGTGTGCAACTTCGAGCCGCACCACCTGCAGTTGCTCGTCGACCGCGGTGGTCTGTTGCCCGCCGTCGATCAGGTGGAACTGCACCCGAACCTGCCGCAACAGGCGATCCGCTCGACCGCTGCAGAGCACGGCATCGCGGTCGAGTCGTGGAGTCCGCTCGGCGGCACCAGCAACTCCGGCTGGGGCCCGAATTCGAAGCCCAACACCCTGCTCACCGACCCGGTCATCGACCGGATCGCCGACCGTCACAGCAAGAGCGCGGCACAGGTGCTGATTCGGTGGCATCTGCAGAACGGTCTGATCGTGATCCCGAAGTCGGTGCACGACGAGCGCATCGCCCAGAATATCGACGTGTTCGATTTCGAGCTGTCCGACCTCGACCTCAGTGAGATCGACACCCTCGACAACGGCAATCGTGTGGGCGCACACCCGGACGAGATGAACGTCGGTGCGCCCAGCTGACCTGTTCCCATAATTTCTGTAACGTGTTCTCATTATTGCCATGAGCGACACTCACATGGTGTTGGGTACACCCGTCGAGATGCCCGTGCAGGTTCGCGCGGCCACGGCATTCATGGCGGTGTTCCCAGTTCCGACGACGCCTGCACAAGTGCTGATCGACCACACCGGTCTGGAGATCCTTCAGTACCGGCCGGGTCGCGGCTTGTGCACGCTCGTGTTCGTCGACTACGTGGACGGCGACCTCGGGCCCTACAACGAGTTCGGAGTCTGCTTTCTCGTGCGCGACCACACGCAGCGAGGCGGTGGCGTGCCGCAGGATCTGCGCGACCTCGCGACCGGCGGAGCCGGCGCTCTGATCCATCAGCTGCCGGTCGACGGAGAATTCACGCGCGCGGCGGGTCGCGGAATCTGGGGCTTCCCGAAGATCTTCGCGGATTTCGACGCCGACCACCGCAGCGCCACCAAGCGAGGAACTGTGAGCTGCGACGGCGCGCTGATCGCGGAGATGTCCGTGGCTCCCGGCCTGCCCGTTCCCGGCAAAGGCATCGCGGCATCGTTGGCCGCATACTCGCACCTCGACGGCGTCACGCGTCGGACCACGTGGAACATGAATCCCAGCGGCGTACGCACCCGGATCGGCGGTGCGACGCTGCGGCTGGGCACCCATCCGATCGCCGAGGAGTTACGCCGCCTGGGTCTGCCCCGACGTGCACTGGTCACGTCGTCGATCCCCGACCTGCAGATGACCTTCGGCAATGCCGAGGTCGTCACCCCTGGCCTCTGAGGCCCTGATCCCTGAGGCGATCGACGGTGTCGTGCAGGTGCTCGCCGAGAAGCTTGCGCACCACGTCGGGTTCGGCGGTGCGGATCGCCTCGCGCAGCGCGACGTGCTCGTCGACCTGCACGTGCAGATCCGGATAGGTCGTGTGCAGCGCCCCGAGGCACATACGGGTCTCGACGAGTAGCGTGCGCGCCGACCGGATCAGCCGCGGGCTCGACGCACCGGCGACGAGGATCTCATGGAACATCTGGTCGCCGTCGGAGACACCGCCGGCGTCACCCCTGTCCGCTGCCGCGCGCATCGCATCGATCGCCGTCCCGAGATCCTGCCACGTCTGCTCGCGGCGCCCGTCGAGCACGAGGTCGAGTGCACCGCCCTCGATGACGCGGCGATTGTTGTAGATGTCGACGACGTCGTCGAAGGTCAGTTCGGTGACGAAGATCCCGCGGTTACGGATGCTGTAGAGGAGCCCTTCGGAGACGAGGCGTTGCATGGCTTCGCGCAACGGTCCGCGCGACACGGCGAAACGTGTCGCGAGTTCGGCCTCACCGAGTTGCGCGCCCGGCTCGATAGCACCGCGGACGATGGCCGACCGCAGTTGATCAGCGATCAGTTCCGCCGTCGACGGTTGGGCAACGGGTTGCAGATCCCCGAGATCACCGAGCGCCATGATCGACACCTTCCTCGAACAGTGTGCCCAGTTCCGGGCGTCCTAGGTTATAACCCGTGAGCCGGAGGCCTTCCCACACCGTCACCTGGTTGGCGGTGAGGACCGGCTTGCCGACGTGTGCTTCGATATCGCGCAGGAAGCGCAGCGTGTGCATGGCGGTGTCGGGGACGAGAAGCGCCTGCGCATCGGAGTGATCGTTGGCTGCGGCGAGCTCGAGCACCTCACCGGAGGTGAGGGTGCCCACCTGGGCTGCGGTCTCGATGCCCGCACCGGTGAACGAGATGACGTCGATCTCCGCACCGTTCAGGAAGTCGACGAAAAGCTCACTCACGTCGCGCGGGTAGCTTGCGGCGACCGCGACGCGGCTTGCGCCGAGGGCTCGCACTGCTTCGACGAACGCGAAGCTCGTGCTCGACGCGGGAATGCCGCCGATGGCCGCCGAAAGCTGATCGACCTGGTTACGCGCACCGTCCCATCCGTACACGAAGCTCCCGGACGTGCAGGCCCAGACGACGGCATCGGGTTGCTCCGGCGTGAGCTTCGCTGCCCCAGCGGCGAGTTTCCCGGGGCTGCCGAGGTCGAGAAGCTCGGGCACCGCATGCAGGTCGGTCCCGTAGATGTGAACGACGGGAATCCGCACTCCGAGAAGATCTTCGGCGAACGCGTAGTCGTCCTCGGCCGCGTGATCGGGGTAGATGATTCCGATCGTCGGACTCTCACGCACTTGAAACACCTCGCATCAGAAGACACCTCTCAACCACTGTCCCGGTCCTGTCATCGGCAGCTTCATCCTTCCGAGACACGCCCAGATCGTGAGTTGATTGGCCGTGAGTATCGGTTTGCCCAATTCACGTTCGAGGGGTGCGATCAGGTCGTAGGTCGGCAGATTGGTACAACTGACGAAGACCGCCTCGGATTCGGACGTATCGGCACCGATGATGCGTTCGGCAATGGTGCGGTAGTTGACCCTCCAGATGCCGCCGCCGAGTCCGAGATATTCGGACCGCAGTACCTCGGTTCCGGCTTCGGCGAGGAAATCGCGCAAGAGCAAGGTGAGTTCCTCGTCGTACGGGGTGAGCACCGAGATCTTGGTCAGGTTCAATCGGTGAAGTGCCTCGAGCAGCGCTCCCGACGTCGTCACCGCCACGGGTGCGCCGGCCTCGCAGATCGCGTCGCACAGGGTCTTTTCGTACGCCACGCCTTTGACGAACGAGCCGGAGCTGCAGAGATAGGCGACCACCTCGGGCTCGACCTGCATGATGTCTCGGGTTGCGGCCATGAGGTGACGACGATCGGAGACGAGTTCGGCCATCTCCTTGCTCACCGCAATGGGTTCGAAAGGTGTGCGCGCAAGGTGCAGGCTCACTTCGAGCGGGGCCCAGCGCCACAGTTCACGTTCGAGTGCGAGATCGAACGGTGCGATGATACCGATGCCCCGCTGCACGAGAGGCCCCTCGAATTCGGGGATGTTCAATTCCATAGGGCCCTCTGCTTCTACCCGCTGACACCACCGTACGAGGATTGTTGACAATAATACGATAGGCTCATACGGTGTCAATCGTGACAGCGAACCCTGTGGTGGCAGTGCTACATGCCGAGTCCGTGCCGGACGAGACACTCCTTGCCCCGGTCGCCGAGCACGCAGACATTCGCTACACCGACAGCGACGGCCTCGCGACCGCGCTCGCCGGAGCCGAGGTGCTCTTCGTCTACGACTTCCTCACCGATTCACTCCCCCGTGCATGGCATGCCGCCGAGACGCTGCGCTGGGTCCACGTGGCCGCAGCGGGAGTGGATCCGATCATGTTCCCGGCCCTTCGCGACAGCGACGTCACCGTCACCAACTCTCGGGGTGTGTTCGATCAGCCGATCGCAGAATACGTTCTAGCGCAGATCCTCTCGTTCGCAAAGGATCTCCCGCAATCCCTCCGGCTCCAGAGCGAGCACACGTGGCGGCACCGCGAATCCGAACGTATCGCAGGACGAACCGCTCTCGTCGTCGGCACCGGCCCCATCGGCCGCGCGATCGCACGCCTGCTCACCGCAGTCGGCATGAAGGTCCGGGGGTCGGGACGGCGCGCAGGCGACGACGACCCCGATTTCGGTATCGTGACCGCCACCGAAGACCTGCCCGACGAACTCTCCGTCGCCGACTTCGTGGTCGTCGCCGCTCCGCTCACCGAGCAGACGCGAGGCATGTTCGACACGGCATTGTTCCGCGCGATGAAACCGAGTGCGCGGTTCATCAACGTCGGACGCGGCGACCTCGTCCGCACCGACGATCTGGTCGAGGCCCTGCGTTCCGGGGAGGTTGCCGGCGCCGCACTCGACGTCGTCGACATCGAACCACTCCCGCCGGAACACCCCCTGTGGGATATTCCGAATGTGATGATCACACCGCATAATTCCGGCGACTTCGCAGGATGGAGGGACGCACTTGTCGACGTGTTCGTCGACAACTTCCAGCGGTGGCGCTCCGGCAGCGAGCTCGAGAATGTCGTCGACAAGCGCCTCGGCTACGTGCCGAGTACCTGAGGCCTGACGCCAGGGAGCGGGCCCGAACACCAGGGAGGCAACGCATGAAGCCCACCGACATGACCGCGGTCGACATGGTGACTGCCTTCTCCGCGGGTGAGCTTTCCCCGGTCGAGGCCACTCGGGCAGTTCTCGACGACATCGCCGAGCGCGACCGCGACATCAACGCGTTCTGCCTGGTCGACGAAGACCGAGCCCTGGAACAGGCCCGCCTATCCGAGGAACGCTGGCGCACAGGGTATGCAAAGGGACTGCTCGACGGAGTCCCCATTTCGATCAAGGACATCTTCCTCACGAAGGGCTGGCCGACACTGCGCGGCTCTCAGGCCGTCGACGCCGATCAGGTGTGGGATGTCGACAGCCCCGTCACCGCACGGCTCCGTGAGGACGGGATGGTGTTCGTCGGCAAGACGACAACACCGGAGATCGCCTGGAAAGCCGTGACAGACTCCGCGTTGTACGGGATCACCCGAAACCCTCACGATACAACGAAGACCGCGGGCGGATCTTCCGGCGGCAGTGCCGCCGCCGTTGCAGCGGGGTTCGGGCCATGTTCGGTGGGCACCGACGGAGGTGGCAGCATCCGCATTCCCGCGTCGTTCTGCGGTGTCGTCGGATTCAAACCGACGCACGGGCGGATCCCGCTGTTCCCTGCCAGCCCGTTCGGTCCGCTTGCTCACGCCGGGCCCATCACCCGAACGGTGGAGGACGCGGCCCTGCTCACCGACATCCTGTCGCTGCCCGACCCCCGTGACCCGACCGCGCTCGCGCCTCCCGTGATGACGTTCCGCGGCTCACTGGACCGAGAGGTCGTCGGTCTCGGTGTCGCGTACTCGAAAACGCTCGGCTACGTGTCGGTCGACCCCGAGGTGGGCGACATCATCGACCGCGCCGTGCGTCGACTCGCTGATGCCGGCCTCGCCGTCACCGAAGCCGATCCCGGATTCGGCGACCCGCTCGAAGCCTTCGAAGTGCTGTGGGCATCCGGTGCTGCCGCAATGCTGAAGAACTTTCCCGACGGCGCCCGCGACAAGGTCGATCCGGGCCTGGCCCGAGTGTGGGAGCGCGGCGAAACACTGAGCGCCGTAGAGTATCTCGATGCGCGCGCGGTCGCCGCAGCTCTCGGCATCACGATGGGGGAATTCCATCTGACGCACAACGTGCTGCTGACGCCGACGATGCCGATTCCCGCATTCGAGGCGGGCTACGACGTACCTCCGGGTTCGTCGGCAACGAGCTGGCCACAATGGACACCGTTCAGCTACCCGTTCAATCTCTCGCAGCAACCGGCGATCAGTATTCCGGCAGGCACTACGTCGGCCGGGCTTCCCGTCGGGCTCCAGATCGTGGGACCGCGCCACTCGGATGATCTGGTACTCGCCGTCGCGCGATTCGCGGAGTACGCGCTGGCCGAGTAGGGATCGTCGCTCCGCTGCACTGTACGAACTCCGCCCGGTCGGATCTGCCCTCCCGGGGCGACACACGATTCGACCGTGCTCGATACGGGTAGACCCCGGTAACGCGCGAGAAGTGCTCGCCCGAGGACATCCACCCGGAGGTATCGATGACACTGACCGCCACAGGACCGGCCGCGACCGCACAGCAGCGCCGTGCAACTCCCGCTGATACGGCACGCCTGTTCGGTCAGGTCGCGCTGCCGTTCGTCGCGGCGGGCGCTATCGCCCGGCGCCGTCCCGTCATGGGTCTGCTCGAACGGCTGCAGGCCGACTCGGCCACTGTGCGGCAGATTCCCGTGCTCGGTGAGCGCTATGGGCACGGGCCGTTGCCGTTACGGGTATTCGGCCGCGACCTCGCCCTGGTCCTGTCGGCCGATGACGTCGATACCGTGCTGACGCGCAATGCCGACTCGTTCACGGCGGCGAACCGCGAGAAGGTGGCAGCGCTCAGCCCGTTTCAGCCCAACGGTGTCCTGATCTCACGCGGTGACCTCCGGGCTCACCGCCGGGACGTGAACGAGCAAGCCCTCGACACCGGGCACGCGATGCACCGCCTAGCGGGCCCGATCACCGACCTGATTCGCGACGAATCGGACGAGTTGCTGCGCACTGCCCGCACTTCAGGCACCCTCGATGCGGCCGTGTTCACCCGGTGGTGGTGGCGGATGGTCCGACGTGTCGTGTTGGGAGACACCGCACGAGACGACCACGAACTGACCGATCAGCTGTGGACGCTCCGGTCCAACGGGAATTGGTCGTTCGCCCATCCGACCCGGCATGCTCTCCGGGACAAGTTCACCCAGCGCCTGCAACGGTACGTCGAATCAGCACCGGCCGAGAGTCTCGCCGGTGCGCTCCGAGAGGTTTCCACGGTTGCACCGATCGACCCCGTCGGCCAGATCCCGCACTGGTTGTTCGCCTTCGACGCCGCGGGCATGGTCACCTTCCGAACAATGGCGCTGCTGTCCACTCACCCACTCCAGCGCACCAGAGCACTCGAGCTGATCGACGAGTCCACACTGGACGCGCCGCAACCCTACGACTATCTACGCGGGTGTGTCCTCGACAGCACCCGGTTGTGGCCGACCACGCCCGCGATCCTTCGAGATTCCCTGGTTGCGACCGAGTGGGAGGACGATCACGGCCGGTATTCCATCCCGGCAGGTTCTGCTTTCGTCATCCTGGCGGCGGCGTTCCACCGGGATCGCGACACTCTTCCGTTCGCCGACCGATTCGAGCCCGAAATATGGGTGGACGGACGCGCGGAACAGTATCGGGGACTCGTTCCTTTCAGCGCCGGGCCCGCAGCGTGCCCCGGACGCAACGTGGTCCTGCTGGTGGCCAGCACAGTACTGGCCAACCTCTTCACCCGCGCCGGTTTCACCCTCACCTCGCGCACCACTCCCGACCCGGACCGTCCGCTTCCCGCCACGCTGAACAACTTCGGGATCAGCTTCTCCGTCCGATAGGACTGCAGTACAACGGTATCGGAGCGTCGATGCCGAGCGCCGTAAGCTCGTAGTCCCGACACAAGCGTCGGCGGAGGACCATCAGCGCGGCAGTCCTGACTCACGCTCACTTCGAACCCGGCTTGGTTTGCGTCCGGTGCAGAGCCGCTGCAATGCCATCCGGCAACAGCCGGCCTACCGCCGCTTGCACACGATTCATGGCCTTGCCGGTGACGACGTGCTCCTTACCGTCGAGCAGTCCCTCGACGGCCTCCGCCGCGACCTGCTCGGGATCGTCCAGATCGGTGCTGGTCACCTTCGCTTCGTTCATATCCGCACGGTCGAAGAATTCGGTGTCCGTGGGCCCTGGAATCAATGCGGTGACTGTGACACCGGTATCGGCGAGTTCGTTGCGAATCGCTACGGCGAACGACTGGAGGAACGCTTTGCTCGCCGCATATGTCGCATACAAGGGGCCCGGCATGGTTGCTGCTACCGACGAAGTGATCATCACCCGTCCGCGACCACGCTCCACCATCGCCCTCGTCAGGCTCTTGGCCAATGTCACATTGGCGGTGATGTTCACGGCCACCACTGCCAGATCGTCTTCGAGTGGAATTTCGTGGAAGAGACCGTACGCGCCCACCCCTGCGTTGAGAGCAGCAACCTCGATGGGCCGCTCGAGCGCGTCGAGTGAACGTTGCACCTCGTCGAGACCTTCCCTGGTACCGAGGTCGGCCTCGATGGCGTGGGCAGTGACGCCCTGAGGCGCAAACTCCTCCGCGACTCGATAGATCGACGGCTCGTCGGCCACGAGAACAAGATCGTAGCGACGACGAGCAAGCTGACGCGCGAGTTGATAGCCGATCCCTGTAGAGGCGCCGGTGATCAGCGCCAGCGGACGTCCGGTTGTCGAAGTCGAATCGGAAGAGCTCATGGTTATCCCTCACTTCCGGGAGCGGTAGACGCGTGGGTCATACCCCGGCACGCCGCATCGAAACGGCTGCCGATCACGGAATGGGACGAGCAGCCGACGCTGCGCGTCAGCTCTCCAGGATTCGTTTGATCGCGGCGAGTGTCGTGGGGATGCCCTCGCGAGCGGCCTGCTCACGCGCGGCGATTTCGCGCGGAGCCTCCGCCCCGAAGCGCTCGTCGAAGAATTTCTTTCCTGCGTCGCCGAACTCCCACGTCTCCGTCAGCTCCGCGCCGCCGTCCGTCGGCTCGATGAGATAACCCCAGCGCACCACGCCGGGCCCGACCGACCACGCGAACTCCCGGCCCCGATCGGCGACGACAACCTCCGAGCGTGTCTCCCAGGTGCGCTCCGGAGTCACGTTCCGGCCGACGAAAACGGCACCGACCTCGGGACCGTCGCCGTTGTCCCACCAGCACCCCGTGCACACCGGCGACCACTCGCCGGTCCGGGTCACATCCGACACCAATGCGTACACCTCCTCCGGGGTGGCGCGCACGACGACGGAGGACTGGAACGTGAGAGGCAAGGTCTGCATGGGCCCATCCTGCCCGCTCACCTCGCTCGTGTGAAACTCAGTGTCTCCCCCACTACTCCCTGCATCCACAGGTCGTTGCATGCCGCGGCGAGCTCAGGTAAGCCATCCTCGATGGTCGCGAACACATTTCCCGGCACCCACCCGACATCACCGTTGATCAGCAGATTGTTGCGGCCGTAGAATAGCGCCAGATCGGTGGCGCCCTGTTCGTGGTGCGCTTCGGACCCCGGCTCGTACCCATACGCCGGGTTGCCGATCTCCCACGGTTCGAAATCGAACAGGCACACATCACCCGGAATGGGCGTCACGGTGGGGTTTTCCCGATGTGGCGCCGCGGTGATCCGTGGCACCAGCGTGTACACCTCGTTGCGGGCGTACTTCGCGTGGAACGCCGCACCGCTCTGAGGAAGGGCATTCCACACTGCTTCGCACGTGAGTGGCGCTTCGATGTCGAGTAGTCGTGCACGACAGGAGATTCGTCTCTTGTCGAGTGCGATCGTGATATAGCGGGCCACAGGAACTCCTGGTCAGACTTCGGCGAGCACCTCGGACCAGATGCCGAGGGCATCCTCGACCTGCTCGGACGTGACGATCAGCGGCGGAATCATCCGGACGACATTCATATACGCGCCGCACGTCAGAAGGAGCAGTCCTTTGCTCGCTGCAAGTTTCTGTGCGGCCGTGGCGCGTTCGCGATCCGGGCCACCCTCGGCAGTGACGAACTCACTGCCCACCAGCAAGCCGAGCCCCCGCACGTCACCCACTGCGTCGGTAGCGCGTGAACGCGCCCCTTCGAGCAGTTCGGTGCCGCGGGCCGCGGCATTGTCGACGAGGCCTTCCTTCTCGATGACGTCGAGGGTCGCCACCGCTGCCGCACACGACACGGCATTGGCACCGTAGGTGCCGCCCTGGGAGCCCGGCCACGCCTTGGACATGAGCTCTTCGGAGGCCGCGATGCCCGACAGCGGAAACCCACTCGCCAGGCCCTTCGCGATCGTGATCACGTCGGGCCTGGTGTCGAAATGCTGGTGTCCGAAGAACTTTCCTGTTCGGCCGAATCCGGTTTGGATCTCGTCGAACACGAGGAGGATTCCGTGCCGGTCGGCGCGCTCGCGCAGGCCCTGGAAGAACCGGGTGTTACCCGGGACGTATCCGCCCTCGCCGAGAACGGGTTCGACGATGAACGCCGCGGTTTCGGCGGGCGATGTGACCGTCGCGAACAGGTAGTCGAGTTCCTTCAGCGCGAAGTCGGTGGCCTGCTCTTCGGTCCAGCCGTAGCGGTAGGCGTTGGGGAACGGCGCGATGTGCACACCGCCCATCAGCGGACTGAAGCCCGCGGAGAATCGGGTGCCCGAGGTGGTCATCGATGCGGCGGCGACAGTGCGGCCGTGGAATCCGCCGTGGAAGACGATCACGTTGGGGCGTCCGGTCGCTTGGCGAGCGAGACGCAACGACGCCTCGACCGCCTCACTCCCCGAGTTCGCGAAGAACAGTGAGTCGAGGCCCTCGGGCAGGACGGCGCCGAGCCGTTCGGTGAGCTCGAGCAGCGGTTTGTGCATGACTGTCGTGTACTGGCCATGGATCAACGATCCGATCTGACGCTGCGCCGCTTCGACGACGTGCGGGTGACAGTGGCCGGTGCTGGTCACACCGATCCCCGCCGTGAAGTCGAGATATCTTCGTCCGTCGGTGCCGTAGATGTAACTGCCCGCGGCGTGGTCGACGGTGACGGGCGTGGCTTGTTGAAGCAGTGGAGACAGTCGAGTCATGACAACCCTCCCGGGTTCGGCGACCGATTCGAATCCCAATCCTATTGTTGGATTGTTGACAATATGCATAACATGGGCGAAGGCCGAAGGCAACGGACGAAAGGCACGCCATGCCCGATCAGACGGTCAGTCGCAACGACACGCTCAGCCCGAACGAGGAGGCGGCCATCCGCACTGTCCCGACGGGCCTGTTCATCGACGGGCGATGGCAGGAGGCCGACAACACGATGCCCGTCGTCGACCCCTCCACCGAACGCGAATTGTGTGCGGTCGCCGACGCGAGCCCCGCCGACGGAATGCGCGCGCTCGATGCTGCAGCTGCAGCGCAGGATTCGTGGGCGCAGACATCACCGCGTGAACGCTCGACGATCCTCTCGGACGTCTATCGGCTCATGATCGAGAACGTCGATCGGCTCGCGCTCGTCATGACGCTCGAAATGGGTAAGCCGCTTGCCGAGGCACGCGGTGAAGTCAGCTACGCAGCCGAGTTCTTCCGCTGGTTCGCCGAGGAGGCCGTCCGCATCGACGGCGGTTACATGCAGGCGCCCGCCGGCGAATCGAGATTTCTCGTGACCAAGCAGCCGGTGGGCCCGTGCCTGCTCATCACCCCATGGAACTTCCCGATGGCGATGGGCACACGCAAGATCGGTCCGGCCATCGCCGCCGGTTGCACGAGCGTGATCAAACCGGCGTCCCAGACCCCCCTGTCGATACTCGCCCTTGCCGATCTGCTCAGCGAGGCGGGACTCCCGCCCGGGGTCGTCAATGTCGTCACCACGTCACAGTCCGACGAGGTGATGGCCCCGCTGATCCTCGATTCGCGTTCGCGCAAGCTCTCGTTCACGGGATCGACCGGAGTGGGCAAACACCTGCTCGAACTGTGCGCGCGCACTGTCATGCGCACGTCCATGGAACTCGGCGGCAACGCGCCGTTCCTCGTGTTCGACGACGCGGATCTCGACGCCGCCGTCGACGGCGCAATGGCCGCGAAGATGCGCAACATCGGGCAGGCCTGCACCGCCGCCAACCGTATCCTCGTCCAGCAAGGCATCGCCGCGGACTTCACGAAGCGCCTCACCGAGCGCATGTCCGCACTGCCGATGGGCCGCGGTGTCGAAGACGGCGTCGTCGTCGGACCGCTCATCAACCGCGCCGCCGTCGACAAGGTCGGCGAGCTCATCGACGACGCCGTCGCCCGCGGCGCGACGGTCGCCCTCGGCGGCACCCCCGTCGACCGACCCGGATTCTTCTATCCGGCATCGGTGCTCACCGACGTCGCCGACGACGCGCAGATGTGCCATACGGAGATCTTCGGTCCGGTCGCGGCGATCAGCACCTTCGAAACCGAGGACGAAGCGATCCGGCGCGCCAACGATACTCCCTTCGGGTTGGTGTCCTACGTCTACACCGAGAACCTTCGACGAGGTCTGCGCGTGTGCGAGGCCCTCGAAGCCGGGATGGTGGGGCTCAATCAGGGCGTGGTCTCCAACCCCGCCGCACCGTTCGGCGGCATCAAGGAATCCGGGCTCGGACGCGAAGGTGGCTTCACCGGAATCGACGAGTTCCTCGAAACCAAGTACATCGGTGTGGCCTTGTAGTCACGCGGAGACGCAGTCGTTCGGCGCACATGAAGAACGGGTCCCTGACAGGATCGGTCCATGCTGGCGGCGACGGTGGCGCGGTTCCGCGCCGAGTTGAATACCCACCCGGTGGGTCGCGCTCTCGAGCGCATCCTGGTGGGGCTCGGGCGGATCGAGCTCGTCGACCGCTCGATGACGCTCGCCGCGCAGCTGTTCACTTCGGTACTGCCCGTCATCATGGCGGCGTCGCTCCTCGTCGACACGTCCGCAATTCGGGAGACCCTGCTCGCTCCGTTCGGAGTCGATCCGAGCGCACTCCTCCAGGACGGATTCGAGGTGACGTCGGAAGCGGCGGCGTTCGGCGCAGTGGGACTGTTGATGGTCCTCATCAGTGGCACATCGTTCGCGCGTGCGCTCGGCAGGGTGTACGGCAGGATCTGGGATACGCCGGTATTGCGCCTGTCCCATGCGTGGCGGTGGTGTGCTGTTCTATTGCTGGTGGCGACCTCCGCGTTGGTCACCGGACTGATCCACCAGCTGGGGGCACCGATCCTCGCGCTGGTCGCCCAATGGTGCATGTGGGTCTGCGTGTGGACGGCGTGCCCGACACTGCTCACAGCAGGCCTCGTTCCCACCCGTGTCCTGGTCGCCACCGGTATTCTCACCGCGACGCTGCTGACCGCTGTCAGCATCGGAGGACGAATCACACTCCCCCATGTCACCGCCAGTTCCGAAGCGCATTTCGGGACACTCGGGATCGTCTTCACCATCGTTGGATATCTGTTCGTCGTCGCTGTCGCGCTCGTTGCATCTCCGGTGATCGTCCAAGCGCTCATCGGCGACAACGACTCCGGAGACGTCGAGGCCGATCCATACTGAGTCGGTGTCCTTGTCCGGGATCGCCGACCCTGTGCTGGATCTACCGCTGACGACGAGTGCAGCGGCGATCGTCTTCACCGCGGCTGCGGTCGTCGGTCTCGGCATACTCGCCGCCAGGCGAAGCAGGCGGTGGCTCGTCCTCTTACCAGTGCTTGCATCATGTGCGCTGGTGGTCACGGTGGCGGCCGCGGTTGTGGTCGAGAAACTGTGGCGGCCGTTTCCCGATCCCCTTCCGACGACGGTCTATGTGTGGGCGGGGACTGCGGTTCTGGCTCTCGCTCTCCTCGTGGGCCGTCTGCTGTCCCGTGATCGGACCCGGCGCCATCTTCCCGCGGCATGCGGGTTGATCGCGGCGTGGCTGGTCATCACGCTGGCCGCCGCAGGTCAAATCAACACCGTGTACGACGCGTACCCGACCGTCCGCGCGGCCTTGGGTGTGAGCAGCTTCCGCACCGTGTCGCTCGATTCACTGGAGCCCGCGAGGACGGTCCCGATCGACACGTGGACTCCACCGCCTCGTCTGCCGACCAGCGGCGCGGTGATCACCGCTCCGATACCGGGCGCAGCCTCAGGGTTCGAGGCCCGCGCCGCGAACATCTACCTTCCGCCCGCTTATTTCACCGATCCTCGTCCGGAGCTGCCCGTCCTGGTGCTGTTGGCAGGGCAGCCCGGCAGTACCGAGGACTGGCTCATCGGGGGCCGGCTCACCCAGACCATGGATGCATTTGCCGCCGAACACAGCGGACTCGCACCGATCGTGGTGCTCGCCGATGGAACCGGCAGCGAGTTCGCAAACCCGATGTGCGTCGACTCGCATCTCGGCAACGTCGCAACATACCTGTCGGTCGACGTCCCGGAGTGGGTGCGCAGCAACCTCCAAGTCGACACCGACCCGCGAGCGTGGGCGATCGGAGGCCTGTCGTACGGCGGCACCTGCGCACTCCAACTCGCGACACTTCGACCGGACGTCTATCCAACCTTCCTCGACATGTCCGGGCAGGCCGAACCGACCCTCGGCGACCGAGCCAGCACGATCAACGAGGTGTTCGGGGGCGACGAAGCGGCGTTCGATCGAATCAACCCCGCGTACCTGCTTGTCCACGAACGCTTCCCGGATTCGGCCGGTGCATTCGTCGTCGGAAGTGACGACAGCGAATACCGTTCCGGCATCGAACAACTCACCGCTGCCGCGCAGGCTGCGGGTATGGATGTCCATCTCACCGAGCTACCCGGCGGGCACAGTTTCGAGGTGTGGTCGGCCGGACTGGAGAAGGAGTTGCCGTGGCTCAGTCAGCGACTAGGCCTGACACACCCGTGACACACGTTCGGCCGGTGATCGCGCGCTACACGTCGATGCTGCGAAGCGCTCCCGTCTCGCTCACGCTGCTTGCTGGACTCTGGATTCTCGGGGTGGCCACAGGAAGCGTCCTGCGCGGCCCGTCGCGAGATCTCGCCCACGACGTCTCGCTCGGAGTCTCGAGCTTCTCGGACGGGCATGTGTGGGTGCTCTGGACGTCCGGGTTGTTCGCGTCGAGGCTCGCGGATTACCTTCTCGTCACCGCCGCCGTTCTGGCAGTTGCCGTTCCGGTCGAGAACCTCTGCGGTAGCAAGCGGTTCGCGATCGGCGCGGCCGTCACTCAGGGCGTGGGCGCAGCCGCAGCATTGGCGGTAGCACAGCTCGCCTCCACGTTTCCGAACTCGTGGGGAATCGCCCTCCACGGCCATCTGATCGAGGATCCACTTCCCTGGATCATCGGCACGCTGCTGACCGCCACCGCTGCGATGTCGACGCTGTGGCGACGACGAATCCGCATGGTCGTGCTCGTCTTCCTGATCACCACCACGCTGTTTGCCGGTCACCTGCAAGACCTGACTCGCCTCGGCGCTGCTGTCGCCGGGTTGATGCTGGGACCCCTCGTCTTCCGCGGGCGTCCGCGCGCCGCAACGCTCGGCGGCACGATCAGAGAACAACGCACACTCATCGCTCTCGTGGTTGCGGCCAGTGTGCTCGGCCCTGCGCTCGCTGCCTTCTCACCACACGCCATCGGTCCGCTGTCGGCCCTGCGTGAATTGTTCGGCCAGGTCCCCTACACGGCTCGCGAACTCGTGGACGTGTGTGACGATCCGGCTCTGGCAGGCGAGTGCCGTAAAGGGCACCAAGCCCTCCGACTCTCGGGGTTCGGTCCGCTGGTCGCGAATCTGATGCCCGCTGCAGTGTTGCTGGTGGGCGCGGAGGGTCTGCGGCGAGGACGCCGCGCCGCGTGGTTGCTCACGGTATGGGGGCATCTCGCACTCATCGCTGCAGCGACGGCAAGTGCCGTCGTCCGGGCGACCGAGACGCGTTCGCTGGTGTACGGATATCACCGGCACGGATCGTTGTACCAGGAACTGGCGCCGTTGTCCGTGCTCCTCGCGGTCCTCGTGGTGCTTCTGGCGACGCGCCGGTTGTTCCAGGTACGGGCGCCACGCGGAACCTACCGGCGCGTGTGGCTCGGTACTGCCGCCGTGACCGCGGCGGCTCTGGTCCTCTACGTTGCAGCAGGAATGATTCTCGCCGGGAGCTTCGATCGCGACCCCGGTCCGGTGACGCTGCTACGCGACTTTCCGCGCCGGCTCGTGCCGCCGGTGTATCTGCAGTTGTTCGACCCACCGATATTGCCTGCGACGATTCCCGCGACGGTGCTGTTCGAATGGGTGGGCATCGCGGTCTGGGTCGTCTTCGCTGTATTGATGTTCCGCAGCTTCACGATTCCCGCACTCGGGCACTCCACTACCGACGAGCAGAGGGTTCGCGCGCTGTTGCGATCACCAGGAGGCGAATCACTGTCATGGATGATCACGTGGCCGGGAAACAGCTATTGGTTCAGTGACGACGGTGCACACACAGTCGCGTATCGGGTGCACTCGGGTATCGCTCTGACCACAGGCGACCCCGTTGGCGATCCGTCGACACGCGCCGACGCCGTCGATGCGTTTGCTTCGTACTGTCTGCGCAACGGATGGACGCCGTGCTTCTATTCGGTCGGCGAGGATCTCGCAGTCATTGCGCGCAACCACGGCTGGAGTTGTGTGCAGGTCGCCGAGGAGACACTCCTCGACCTGCCGGAACTCGCATTCAAGGGCAAGAAGTTCCAGGACGTACGGACCTCCCTGAATCGCGCGACCAAACAGGGCATCGAAGCCCGCTGGACCACGTTCACCGACGCTCCCCTGTCGGTGGTTTCACAGATCGTCGAGATCTCGGAAGAGTGGGTCTCCGACAAGGGGCTTCCCGAAATGGGTTTCACCCTCGGAGGGCTCGAGGAACTGAAGGACCCGGAGATCCGTCTGCTGGTGGCAGTCGATACCGGCGGCCACGTGCACGGTGTCACGTCGTGGATGCCGGTGTTCCGCGACGGCAGGCTCGTGGGGCTCACACTCGATTTCATGCGACGACATTCCGACGGGTTTCCACCGGTGATGGAGTTCCTCATCGCGTCGGCTGCGCTGTCTGCCCGCGAGGACGGGCTCGAGTTCCTCAGCCTGTCCGGCGCCCCGCTCGCCAGTGCGGCGGACGAGTCCGGTGCCGATGAGCGGGGTGCACTCGACGACCTCCTGAACCTGCTCGGTCAGGTTCTCGAGCCCGTGTACGGGTTCCGGTCGCTCTTGTCGTTCAAAGCCAAGTTCCAGCCCCGCCATCGACCCATGTACATGGTGTTTCCCGACTCGACGGCATTGCCTCGGATCGGGCTCGCGGTCGGCCACGCGTACCTGCCGAACATGTCGTTCGGGCAGGGACGGCAGCTGATGTCACGGATCTTGCAACGCTGACCGCAGACGTCGAACGGCGTTCGACCACTGCGAGAACGGCGTTTTCAGGCGCAATCCAGGCAGACGTTCTCCTCCTGGTCGGCCATGCGATTGCGATGCTGGACGAGAAAGCAACGAGTGCAGGTGAATTCGTCGGCCTGTCGAGGAACGACGCGGACGGTCAGTTCCTCACCCGACAGATCCGCACCGGGAAGCTCGAACGATTCGGCGGTGTCGGCTTCCTCGACGTCCGCCACCGCCGCCTGTGCGGTGTTGCGGCCCGGACCCAAAATGTCGAGCGGCTCATCATTGTTCTGTTCGACCCTGGGGCGGTCGTAGTCGGTTGCCATGGGCTCCTCCCATTCATGCACGTCTGGCGGCTGTACCAGGTCTTGGTTGACCGATGGTAGAGCACAACACGCTCAGGGGAGGATTTATGCCCGATCACATGAGGAAGATTTCCGGACCGAATTGCAGCCCCTACAACCAGGTGTCCTCGGACGCGGTGGTGAGGAACGCTTCGAGATCATCGCGCCACGGCGCCGGGGTGGTCTTCTCCGGTTCGATACCCGTGTACTGACCGCGGTAGAAGAGCAACGGCCGCTCGGTGTCGTCGTGGACCTCGCTCAACGAGGCGACACGTCCGAAGACGACCCAGTGGTCGCCGCCGTCGTGCACGGTCTCGACAGTGCAGTCGATATGCGCGAGAGATCCGGCGAGGATCGGCGACCCGAGAGGCGACGCGGTCCAGTCGACGCCGTCGAACTTGTCCGGTTCTCGCGACCCGAATCGGGCGCACACGTCCTGCTGCTCCTCGCCGAGCACGTTCACACAGAATCGGCCACTACGCTCGATCGCTCCCCACGAGCGGGATTGCTTCGTGGGGCAGAACAGGACGAGCGGCGGGTCGAGCGACAGTGCCGCGAACGACTGGCAGGCGAATCCGACGGGCGCGTCGTCGTCGACGGTGGTGATGATGGTGACGCCGGTGCAGAACTGCCCGAGGACGGTGCGGAACGTCCTCGGGTCGAGGGGCGCGACCCCCTGCGGCTCGAACGCACCGGCGCCACCGTCTGTGGGGGCACTCATTGCGTGAACCCCACCGAGAAGTCATGCCCCCACAGGCTCACGGCAGTCGATTCCCGAGCGATCCAGCCCTCGTCTTCGACCTGCAATCCTTCACAACCGAATTCGACGTCGAACCCGCCCGGTGTCTTCATGTAGAACGAGAGCATCTTGTCGTTGACATGGCGGCCGAGGGTTGCCGACATCTTGACCTTCTTGCGTAGCGCCCGGTCGAGCCCGAGACCGACGTCGTCGGAATTCTCGACCTCGATCATCAGGTGCACGATGCCGCTGGGTGTGGGCATCGGCATGAACGCGAGGCTGTGGTGGCGCGGGTTGCATCCGAAGAATCGCAGCCATGCCGGCTTGCCGTCGGCGGGTCGGCCCACCATCTGCGGGGGCAGCCGCATCGAGTCGCGCAGGCGGAAGCCGAGGACATCGCGGTAGAAGCGCAGCGACTCCTCGTCGTCCCGAGTGGAGAGCACGACATGTCCGAGACCCTGTTCGCCGGTCACGAACTTGTGCCCGTACGGACTGACGACACGACGGTGTTCGAGCGCGGCTCCGTGGAACGCCTCCAGCGTATTGCCGGACGGATCCTGGAACACGATCATCTCGTCGACGCGGCGGTCGGCGATCTGCTCCGCAGTGCCTTCCTTGAACGGGACCCCGGCGGCCGACAGGCTGTCGCGCACCGACTGCAGGTCGCCGGCATTCGCGGTCTCCCAGCCCGACACCAGCAGGTGGTCGGTGTCGTGCGGCTCGATGACGAGACGAGCCGGGAAATCGTCCATGCGCAGGTACAGGGCGTCGGGGTTCGTACCCTTGCCCTCCACCATGCCGAGCACTTTGAGACCGTAGTCACGCCACGCAGCGACGTCGGTCGCGCCGATACGCAGATACGCGAGGGACCGGATCGACATCACTTACCTCCGTCCGTGAGGAAATCCGCCGTGATCCGGTTGAATTCCTCGAACTTCTCGAGTTGCGCCCAGTGTCCGCAGCCACCGAAGACGTGCAGTTGTGCGCGCGGGATCATCTTGAGTGCCACGAGCGCACCGTCGAGTGGATTGACGCGGTCTTCACGCCCCCAGATGAGCAGGACGCGCTGCCGGAGCTTGTAGGCGTCGCGCCAGAGCATACCGAGCTCGAAGTCGCTGCTGGAGAACGACTTCCCCATTGCTTTGGCAGCGGCGAGCGATTCGGGGGCGCTGGCGGCTTCGAATCGCTCGTCGATCAGCTCCTCGGTGACGAGCGACTGGTCGAACACCATGATCCGCAGGAAGGCTTCGAGATTCTGCCGCGTCGGCTGATAACTGAACTTGCCGAGATTGCGCACCCCCTCGGTCGGGTCGGGGGCGAACAGGTTGACGCTGAGGCCGCCCGGGCCCATGAGGACGAGTCGGCCCGCGCGGTCGGGGAAATCGAGGGCGAAACGCACAGCCGCGCCGCCACCGAGGGAATTTCCGAGCAGGTGCACCCGCTCGATACCGAGGTGATCGAGCAGATCCTTCAACGCGGTCGAGCTGTGCACGAAGTACTGCGGGTGCTCGGTGGGCTTGTCGGACTTGCCGTATCCGGGCTGGTCGACGCAGATGACGTGGAACTTCTCGGCGAGCACCGGGATGTTGCGGGAGAAGTTCGACCAGCCCGAGGCGCCGGGGCCTCCGCCGTGCAGCAACACGATGGTGGTGGCGTTCCCGACGCCGGCCTCGTGGTAGTGCAGGCGCAGATCGTCGCGGACCTGCGCAAATCGGGACGTCGATTCGTAGGTGATCTCTTGCGTTGCAGTCACGGGAAACCTCACACCATCGTGTCGGTGAGCGGAAGACCGAACTCTGCGCCGCCGAACATCACGTACGCACGCTCGGCATCGTTGGCAGCATGCACGCGGCCGGCGTGCGCGTCTCGCCAGAAGCGCTGGATGGGTGTGCCATTGGCGAGAGCGGTAGCGCCCGAGTTCTCGAAGAGCAGGTCGATCGAGGCGATGGCGCGACCCGTCGCGCGCACCTGGTCGCGGCGCGCACGCAGGCGGAGTTCGATGGGAACGTCCTTACCGTCGAGGAGACATGCGTATTCGTCGGCGACATTGCCCGACAGCTGACGCCACGCGGCGTCGATGTCGCTGGATGCCTCGGCAATGCGGATCTTCGCGAACGGATCGTCCTTGGCCTTCTCCCCCGCGTAGGCGGCACGTACCCGTTTGCCCTGATGTTCGACGTGGGCGTCGTAGGCACCGTAGGCCATGCCGACGATCGGTGCGGAGATGGTCGTGGGGTGGATGGTTCCCCACGGCATCTTGTAGACGGGAGCCGTGTTGCGCTCCAGCCCGGGCGAGGCGAGATCGTTCATCGTCTTGAAGCTGAGGAAGCGATGTCGCGGAACGAACACGTCCTTGACGACGATGGTGTTCGAACCTGTGCCACGCAGTCCGACCACATTCCACACGTCGTCGATCTCGTATTCGGATCGCGGAATCAGGAAGCTGCCGAAGTCGACGGGACGCCCGTCCTTGATGACCGGGCCCCCGACGACCACCCAGGAAGCATGATCACTGCCCGACGACCAGGCCCAGGCACCGTTGACCTTGTAACCGCCGTCGACGACCTCGCCGGCTCCCATCGGGGCATAGGACGAGGAGATCCGTACGTCGGCGTCCTCGCCCCAGACGTCTTCCTGCGCCTGCTGATCGAACAATGCGAGGTGCCAATTGTGGACTCCGATGATTCCGGACACCCATCCGGTGGACCCGCAGGCACTCGCGATGGTGCGTACCGCGGTGTAGAAGGTGACGGGGTCTGCTTCGTATCCCCCCCACTGGGCCGGTTGCAGAAGCTTGAAGAATCCGGACTCCTGAAGCGCCTTGATCGAACTATCGGGTATGCGGCGAAGGTCCTCGGCTTCCTGCGCGCGTTCCCGCAGGCTGGGCAGCAGAGCGTCGATCCGCTGCAGTACCTCGTGGCTGTCGTGGTCGCCCACTGGACGCTCCCGTCTGGTCAGGAATTGATCACTTGCTTCGAGACTAGAACATGTTCTTATTTGTGTCGAGACCGAAGGCGTTCGGCGGCATCACCGGTTCAACGGGGACCAAAGTCCCCGTTCCCTTTCGGTCGCGGGTGAAATTCTATAACGTGTTCTACTGAGAGATCCGGAAGGAAGTGAGCGGACATGGCACAGATTCGCGAGATCGACGTCGGAGAGGCGCGGACCCGGTTCGCGCGGGGTTGGCACTGCCTCGGACTGAGTCGCAGTTTCAAAGATGGCAAGCCACACTCCGTCGAGGCCTTCGGCACCAAACTCGTGGTCTGGGCCGACAGCAACGGCGAGATCAAGGTCCTCGACGGCTACTGCAGGCACATGGGTGGCGACCTGTCCCAGGGAGAGATCAAGGGCGACTCGATCGCATGCCCTTTCCACGACTGGCGCTGGGGCGGCAACGGCAAATGCACCGACATCCCCTACGCGCGTCGCGTCCCCCCGCTCGCCCGCACTCGCGCGTGGACCACGATGGAGAAGCACGGCCAGCTGTTCGTGTGGAACGACCCGGAAGGCAACAAGCCGCCGGAGAACGTCACCATCCCCGAACTCGAGCAGTACGGGACCGACGAGTGGACCGACTGGACGTGGCATCAGATCCTCATCGAGGGGTCCAATTGCCGCGAGATCATCGACAACGTCGTCGACATGGCGCACTTCTTCTACATCCACTACGCCTTCCCCACGTTCTTCAAGAATGTGTTCGAAGGACACGTCGCGGAGCAGTACCTCAACACCCGCGGCCGCCCGGACAAGGGCATGGCCACCCAGTACGGCATGGAATCGAAACTCGAGTCGTACGCGGCGTACTACGGCCCGTCCTACATGATCAACCCGCTGAAGAACAACTACGGCGGATACGAGACCGAATCGGTGCTCATCAACTGTCATTACCCGATCACGCACGACTCGTTCATGCTGCAGTACGGCATCATCGTCAAGAAGCCGACGGGCATGAACGCAGAGCAGACCGACATACTGGCGGCCAAACTCACCGAGGGCGTGGGCGAGGGATTCCTTCAGGACGTCGAGATCTGGAAGAACAAGACGAAGATCGAAAATCCACTGCTGTGCGAAGAGGACGGTCCGGTGTACCAGCTGCGTCGCTGGTACGAGCAGTTCTACGTCGACGTCGCCGACGTCACCGACAAGATGACCGGGCGCTTCGAATTCGAGGTCGACACCGCCAAGGCCAACGAAGCGTGGGAAAAGGAAGTCGCCGAGAACCTCGAGCGCAAGGCAGCCGAAGAGGAAAAGCGTAAGCAGGAAGCGGAGGTCTGACATGAGCGCCTCGACCCGAGAAGCCAAATGGGCGAAGTCCCCGGATTTCGCCGATCGCCCCGACCGGGTCGAGGCCATCGCAGCCCAGACCGCGATAGACAAGATCAACTACCTCGACTCGGGTCTGAACGAAGTCGCGTGTCGCGAGTGCGGCACGTGCGTCCTCGTACGCAAGAACAGCTACCGGCATACAAGCGTGCAGTGGCAGGACGACCCGGCCGCGGTGTGCCCGGTCTTCCGCGCCGACGCAGCCGCCGCGGGCACATCGATCACCCCCCGCGAAGGCTGCCCGAATCTGCGCGCCAGCATCGAACAGGCCGTGATCGACGGAACGGTCCCCGTCCCGAATTGAGATTCGTTCCGCCCCGCGACATCGTGCAGGGACGGATCGCACCCACACTTCCACCACCGACGTTGCCGCGGCCTCGAACGCCGCGGCAACGTCGTCGTCGGAGTGCGCAAGTCGAGCGAGTTACCTCGAGATGTCGGTTCCGGGCACCGCGCAGACCCGTCACGCCCTGAAACAAGTTCCGGTGTGGCACGCTCGAAAGATATACGCGATTCACAAGGAGGGGATGGACTCCGGACACCCTCATTCTATAACGTGTTCTACATGAGTGAGCAGGAGTACGACATCGTCGTCGTCGGCAGCGGCGCCGGCGGCATGACCGCCGCGATCACCGCTGCCCGCAAGGGCGCAAGCGTCGTCCTGATCGAAAAGGCACCCCACTACGGCGGCTCGAGCGCGCGCTCCGGTGGCGGCGTGTGGATCCCCAACAACGACGCCCTGAAGGCCGCGGGCATAGAGGACACCCCGGAAGCCGCACGCACCTACCTCCACAGCATCATCGGCGACGTCGTTCCGGCCGAGCGGATCGACACCTACATCGACCGCGGACCCGAGATGCTGTCGTTCATCCAGAAGAACAGCGCACTCGAACTCGCTTGGGTTCCAGGGTATTCCGACTACTACCCCGAAGCGCCCGGCGGACGTGCCGGTGGCCGCTCGGTGGAACCGAAGCCGTTCGACGGCAATCGTCTCGGCGACGACCTGAAGCTCCTCGAACCCGACTACGTCAAGGCACCACCGAACTTCGTCATCACCCAGGCCGACTACAAGTGGCTCAACCTCCTGATGCGCAACCCGCGCGGCCCACTGCGCGCAGCGAAGGTCGGCGCACGATTCGTCTGGGCCAAGATCACCAAGAAGAATCTGCTGGTCCGTGGGCAGGCCCTGATGGCGGGGCTGCGCATCGGCCTGCGCGACGCGGGTGTTCCCGTGCTGCTCGACACCGCCCTTGTCGAACTCGTCGTCGAAGACGGAGTCGTGAGCGGAGTTCGCGTCGAATCCGACGGTGAGCAGCGAACCATCCACGCGCGCAAGGGCGTCGTCCTCGCGACCGGCGGATTTGAACACAACCTCGAGATGCGTGAGCAGTACCAGCGTCAGCCGATCGGCACCGAGTGGTCGGTGGGCGCGAAAGCCAACACCGGCGACGGCATCCGCGCGGGCCAATCTGTTGGGGGCGCAGTCGATTTCATGGACGATGCCTGGTGGGGTCCGTCGTTCCCTCTCACCGGCGGCCCGTGGTTCGCGCTGTCCGAGCGCAGCCTTCCCGGCTGCATGATGGTCAACAGCGCAGGCAAGCGGTTCGTCAACGAATCCGCCCCGTATGTCGAGGCCACCCACGCCATGTACGGCGGAGAGCACGGCCGCGGCGACGGGCCCGGAGAGAACATCCCCGCGTGGCTCGTCCTCGACCAGCGCTACCGCAACCGGTACACCTTCGCAGGCATCACGCCCGGTCAGCCGTTCCCGAAGCGATGGTTCAAGGCGGGAGTGATCGTCAAGGCCGACACCGTCAGTGAACTTGCCGAGAAGATCGGCGTTCCGGCGTCTGCGCTCTCCGAGACCGTCGAGCGATTCAACGGTTTCGCCCGCTCGGGCAAGGACGAGGACTTCGGTCGCGGCGAGTCGAAATACGACCACTACTACGGCGATCCCCGCAACAAGCCCAACCCCAGCCTCGCGGTGATCGGCAAACCGCCGTATTACGCGATCAAGGTGGTTCCGGGCGACCTCGGCACCAAGGGTGGTCTCGTCACCGACGTCGACGCACGCGTCCTGAAGGAGGACGGCACGGTCATCGACGGGCTGTACGCGACCGGCAACGTGAGCTCCCCCGTGATGGGCCACACCTACGCCGGCCCAGGCGCCACTATCGGCCCCGCGATGACCTTCGGCTACCTGGCCGTGCTCGACATCCTCCGCAGGAACGGGGCCCATTCAGCGGAAGACACCGTCGCCGACACCGCCGATCACGCTTAGGCTGCGCCCACCCGGCGCCGAAGTGCGGCCCGGCAGCGAGAAAGGACCCCTGTGCCCATCGACCCCTCAGTCGCCATCGGCGCAACACTCCCCGCCCAAGAATTCTCGTGGAGCAGCAGCGACGTCCAGCTCTACAATCTCGGACTCGGTGCAGGCGGCCGCCCCACCGAAGCCGGTGAGCTGCGCTACCTGCGCGACGGTGATCCTCAGGTGCTCCCCACCTTCGCGACGGTGGCCGCGACATTCCACGACACCGAACCCCCGAAGGTATCCTTCCCGGGTATCGAGATCGATCTGGCGAAGGTCGTGCACGGTAGCCAGGAAGTGCAGGTCCACGCGCCGATCCCCGCGTCCGGCAAAGCCCGCACCACCACGCGCATCGCCGAGGTGTGGGACAAGGGCAAGGCCGCGGTCATCGTGCAGGAATCCGTCACCGAGGACCTCGACGGAAACCCGCTGTGGACCGCGCGGTCGTCGATCTTCGCGCGCGGAGAAGGTGGTTTCGGCGGTGAGCGCGGACCGTCGGAAGCGCTCGCCCTGCCCGACCGCGATCCGGATGCCGAGTTCGACGTCCCGACGCTGCCCCAGCAGGCACTCCTGTACCGCCTCTGCGGCGACCGTAACCCCCTCCACTCGGATCCGGAATTCGCGAAGGCTGCAGGGTTCCCGGCGCCGATTCTTCACGGCCTGTGCACCTACGGGACCGTCTGCAAATCGATCACCGACCACCTCCTCGATTCCGACGCGACACGTGTCGCCGGGTTCCGCGCAAAGTTCGCCGGCGTCGTGTTCCCGGGTGAGACACTGCGCGTACGCGTGTGGAAGAGCGGCAACCAGCTACTCGCCACTGTCACCGTCGCAGACCGAGATCTTGCACCAGCCCTGGCCGATGTGGTCCTCACCGTCGCGTGAGTCCACCCTCGTGGAAAGCTGTCCGATAAATGACGATTCGAGATTCTGCACCGCGCTTTTCCCGGCGGGGATTCCTCGCCGTCGGCGCCGGCGCACTGGCCGCGACCGCTGTCGGCGGCTGGACACCCGCGCACGCGATTCCATTCGGATCGTCCGATGCGACGCTTCCAGCGCCGCCGTCGTTCCCGGAGGGAATCGATCTGTACCAGCAGGCGTACCAGAACTGGTCCAAAGAGATCATGCTCGACTCGATCTGGACGTGCGCACCGAACAATGCCGATGACGTGGTGCGGCTGACCAATTGGGCCCACGAGAACGGCTACACCATCCGGCCGCGGGGTGCAATGCACGGCTGGACGCCGCTTACGATCGTCAACGGCGCTCCGGTCGACCGAGTGATCCTCGCCGACACCATGCTTCACCTGAATTCGGTGAGCGTGAACCCGGGTGGCGATCCGGCCACGGTGACGGCAGGACCCGGCGCCACACTCGATGCGATCACGTCGGCATTGCAGGCCCACGGACTCGGGTTCGCGAATCTTCCCGCACCCGGTGTGCTGTCGATTGCCGGGTCGCTCGCAGTCAACGCCCACGGGGCAGCGCTTCCGGCCGACGGCGAAAACAATGTTCCGGGACATACTTTCGGTTCGCTGAGCAATCTCGTCACCGAACTGACCGCCGTCGTGTGGGACGGCAGCAAGTATGCGTTGCGCACCTTCACCCGCGCAGACCCCGATATCACTGCGCTTCTGACGCACCTCGGTAGAACGTTCCTGACGTCGGTCACGCTCCAGGCCGGACCCAACTACCGGATGCGGTGCCAGAGCTTCACCGATATCGACTGGCGCGAACTGTTCTCGCCTGCAGGCGCTTCGGGTCGTACGTTCGAATCGTTCGTGAGCAGCACCGGCCGGGCGGAAGCAATCTGGTATCCGTTCACGGAGAAGCCGTGGATGAAGGTGTGGTCACTCGCGCCGGACAAACCTGCCGAGTCGCGCGAGGTCACGGGGCCCTACAACTACCCGTTCTCCGACAACGTCCCCGAGCCGATCACCGATCTGCTCGGCCAGCTGACGGGCGGAAACCCGCAGATCGCGCCACTTTTCGGTCAGACGTACTACGGGGTGACCGTTGCGGGGCTCGCAGCGACTGCGTCGTCGGACATCTGGGGCTGGTCCAAAGACCTGCAGTTCTACATCAAAGCCACCACTCTGCGTCTGACCGAGGGCGGTGGCGCAGTGCTGACCAACCGCGCCAACATCGCCAACGTCATCCATGACTTCACCCAGTGGTTCAACGAACGGATCGAGCACTATCGCGGCCTCGGCCAGTTCCCGCTCAACGGTCCCGTCGAGATTCGTTGCTGTGGTCTCGACCAGCCCTCCGACGTGCGCGTGCCCTCTGCCGGTCCGCCGACCATTTCCGCGACGCGTCCACGTCCCGACAAGCCCGAGTGGGACACCGCGATCTGGCTGAATGTGCTGGGTGTTCCAGGCACACCGGGCATGTTCGCGTTCTATCGCGAGATGGAGCAGTGGATGCGCCAGCGCTACAACGGCGGTGATTCGACCTTCCGTCCCGAGTGGTCGAAGGGCTGGGCGTTCGGACCCGAACTGCCGTATACGGACGACCACATCATCACCCAGGGCCTGCCCGATACCTATCGCGAAGGTGTTCCCAACGATGAGAATTGGGATAGTGCGCGGACGGTGTACAACCGGCTCGACCCACACCGGGTCTACAGCAACACCTTCATCGACCGGCTGCTTCCCTGACCGGACTCGGCCCTGCCCGGTGAAGGTGCGCGAGGTTTGTTAGGGTTCGCAATCATGCGAGGTCTTCGAAGTGTGATCGGTGCAGCGACGATTCCCCTGCTCGTAGTCGCGGGTGGTGCGACATTTGCGGGTACCGCGTCGGCGCTGCCCGACACCGGATCCGTGATCGCCCCGGCAGGCACCGACACCGAGGTCACGTTCGATGCGTCGGGGACGACCTTCCACGGCAGCCTGCGCAACCCCGACGGTGAGATCAAGGGCGCAGCGCTGTTGTTGCCGGGCAGCGGAGTCACCGACCGGAACGGCAACCAGGCACCGTTGATGGTGGCAGACACCCTGCTTCGTGTCTCCGACTCGCTCGCCGCCCACGGGATCGCGAGCCTCCGCTTCGACAAGATCGGTGCGGGCGCCACCGGTCTCGGGTCGTACGCTCCCGAGACCGGAAAGGTGTACGGGTTCACCGATCAGGTCGATCACGCTCAGGCCGCTGCCGAGTTGCTCTCGGAGCGCACCGGATTTACGACCGACGACATCCTGGTGCTGGGTCACAGCGAAGGCGGTCTCACCGCGCTCGCACTGGCACAACGCGGTGTCGGCGACGGCTACGGGCTACTTGCACCGCTGTCGATGCGCTACCTCGACCTGCTGCGCGGCCAGCTCGAGTCGCTCGCAAATTCGGGGCAGCTCCCCGAGTCCGACGCCGACGCACTGCGCACCGACATTCCCCGCGCGATCGAGTCGCTCCGCACCACCGGCACCGTCCCGGAGGGCTTGAGCCCGATCATGGCGCAGTTCGGATTCAATGATTTCACCGCGACGTTCCTGGCCGAGGCCGACGCACTCGATCCCCCGGAGCTGGCCGCGTCACTCCCGGACGGCACCCCCGTCCTGCTGACGTGCTCCGACAAGGACCTCAACATCAGTTGCGATCAGATCGAGCCGCTGCGGGTCTCGCTCGAACACACGGATCTGCAGTTCGGGCACTTCACGACTGCCAATCACACGCTCGAAGAGCTCGGCCCGCTGCCCGCCGGCGGCGCCGACGGCCCGGTGCTGCTGCCCGCATCGACCGAGTTCGCGACCGCGATCAACGGATGGGCCGCACAGCGCGGCTGATCACCGACTCACCGCCTTCTTGTAGCGACGGATCGCGAACGGCACGAACACAACCAGCATCAGCGCGGTCCACAACAGCGACGCAATGATGGGGTTCTGCAGGGGCCACACCTCCGGCACGGGCATCATCGGGTTCGTGTTGCCGAACAACTCGCGGACGGCCTGGGTCACCGCTGACACCGGGTTCCATTCGGCGAACGTGCGCAGGACGGTCGGCATCTGTGAGGTGTCGACAAATGTGTTGGCGATGAACGACAGCGGGAAGATCACCATGAAGCTGGCATTGTTGAACACCTCGGGCGTGCGAATCCACATGCCCACCACCGCCATGAGCCAGGACAGGGCGTACGCGAACAGCAGCAGCAACACGTAACCACCGAGCGCCTCGAGCGGCGACGAGGTGATGCGCCAGCCCACGATCAGACCGGTCAGCGACATGACGACCAAGCTCACGATGTTGATGAGCACGTCGGTGGAGGTGCGGCCGATCAGCACCGCCGACGGCGCCATCGGCAACGTCCGGAATCGGTCGATGATGCCCTTCTGGAGGTCTTCGACCATGCCGAGGCCCGTCCATGTCGCGCCGAAGATGACCGTCTGCGTGAACACGCCCGCAATGAGGAACTCCCGGTACGACGTACCGGGGATTTGAATCGCGCTGCCGAACACGTACGCGAACAGCAGTACGAACATGATCGGCGACAGCGTCGTGAAGACGATCAGGTCGGGTACACGTTTGATCTTGATCATGTTGCGTTTGGCGATGGTCAGACCGTCGGATGCGGTCATCTGCAGAGTGTTCACGTCGCGCTCTCCTCGATTTTCTCCTCCGCCTCGTGACCTGTCAGGGTGAGGAACACGTCGTCCAGGGTGGGCCGACGCAACGTGACATCGGTGACCTGGACACCGGCCTCCGCGACCCGCCCGAGCGCGGCGACGAGCAGTTCGGTGCCGCCGGTGGAGGGCACGATCACCCGGCCCGATTCGATGCGGATATCTCCGGCAGCAAGCTCCGCCAGAGCTTCACGAGCGGTCTCGATCTGCCGGGCGTCGGGAATTGCCAGCTCGATACGTTCACCGCCGACGAGCGATTTGAGTTCGTCTGCGGTCCCCCGGGCGATGATGGTGCCCCGATCGATCACGACGATGCGGTCGGCCAGACGTTCCGCCTCGTCCATGTACTGCGTGGTGAGCAGCAGAGTGGTGCCACGTTCGACGAGTTTCTCGATGATGTCCCACAAATCGAGGCGGGCGCGGGGATCGAGGCCCGTGGTGGGCTCGTCGAGGAACAGGACGGGAGGCTCGGCGACCAGTGCGCCGGCGAGGTCGAGCCGGCGCCGCATTCCACCCGAATAGGTCTTCACGGGACGATCGCCTGCTTCGACGAGGTCGAATTGGCCGAGCAACTCGCGTGCCCGCTCACGGCTTCGTTTGACACCGAGATGGTAGAGACGGCCGACCATTTCGAGGTTCTCGTATCCGGTGAGGTATTCGTCGACCGCGGCGTACTGACCGGACGCCCCGATCTGGGTCCGCAGAGCGGCGGCCTCGGCGACCACATCGAATCCGGCGACCTCGGCGCGGCCACCGTCGGGGACGAGCAGTGTGGTCAGTACGCGGACCGCGGTGGTCTTCCCGGCGCCGTTGGGACCGAGCAGCGCCGTGATCGTGCCCTCCGGAACACGGAGATCGATTCCGTCCAGCGCGGTGAAGTTCCCGAACCGCTTGATCAATCCTTCTACGACAATGGCGTCGGCCATATGTTCTCCCCTGGATTTCGGGTGCTCGCCCAGTGTGCACCAGGGCACCGACACGTGCGACCGATTTTTGCCCGCGAGCCCGGCGTGGAGTTCGATCGAGTCACTCCTTTGCCGCGCCGGGCTGCTGTACTTTGTGTGCACTGCGGGATTCACTTCTGGACTCGGAAGCCGGTTCACCATGAGTACTGGTCGCGATTCGGGTGGTGTCGATTCGGCGCCGGACAGTCGATCCGGCTCCGCTCTGATCCTGGCCGTGTTGGCGTCCGGCCAATTCCTGATGACGCTCGACAGTTCGGTGATGAACGTATCGATGGCGACTGTCGCGCAGGACCTGGATACGACGATCACCGGTATCCAGACCGCGATCACGTTGTACACGCTGGTGATGGCGTCCCTGATGATCACGGGCGGCAAGATCGGCGCGGCACTCGGGCGACGCCGCGCTTTCGGCATCGGTCTCGTGATCTACGGCGTCGGCTCGCTCGTCACCGGGCTCGCCCCGAATCTTCCGATCCTGCTGGTGGGATGGTCGCTCCTCGAAGGCATCGGCGCGGCCCTGATCATGCCGGCGATCGTCTCGCTCGTCGCCGCGAACTTCCCACCGGAACGTCGCGCCGCAGCCTACGGTCTCGTCGCGGCGGCCGGCGCGATGGCCGTCGCCGTCGGTCCCCTGCTCGGCGGCGCCGTGACGACCTTCGCTTCGTGGCGGTACGTATTCTTCGGTGAGGTCGTGGTGGTGGCGCTGATCCTGCTCGTGCTGCGGCGGGTTCGAGATGTCCCGCCGTCGCCGGTCTCGATCGATGTGCCCAGCGCGATCCTGTCCGTCGCGGGGCTCGCGATGATCGTGTACGGCGTGCTGCGGTCGAGCGAATGGGGATGGGTGCTCGCATCGCCCTCCGGTCCGCAGGTCATCGGCATGTCACCGGTGATCTGGCTGGTGCTCGGCGGGTTGCTCGTGCTCTATCTGCTCATGCGACGGCAGCACGCGCTGATCGGCAAGGGCCGCGATCCACTCGTCGATCCGGCGCTGTTCGAGAACCGCCAGCTCACCGGTGGAGTGACGATGTTCTTCGCACAGTTCGCAGTACAGGCCGGGGTGTTCTTCGCAGTCCCGCTGTTCCTGTCGGTGGTGCTGGAATTGAGCGCACTCGAGACCGGCGTGCGAATCCTTCCGCTCTCGATCGCACTCGTCCTGGCTGCGGCCGGTATCCCCAAACTCCGGCCACACGCGAACCCTCGACGGGTGGTACGACTCGGACTCGCGTCGATGATCGTGGGAATCACGATCCTCACCGCCGGAATGGATCCCGGCGCGAACGCCGCGGTCGTCGCGATTCCGATGCTGTTCATGGGCCTGGGCCTCGGGGCCCTGTCCTCACAGCTCGGGGCGATCACGGTGTCCGCGGTGCCCGATGCGCAGAGCGCAGAGGTCGGCGGTGTGCAGAACACCGCCACCAACCTCGGCGCTTCGCTCGGCACGGCACTGATCGGTTCGATCCTCATCGCGACGCTGACCACCTCGGTCGCCGGAGGCATCGAGGACAACCCGGAGATCCCGGCATCCGTCCAGCAACAGGCCACCACGCAGATCACGAACGGAGTGCCGTTCTTGTCGAACACCGAACTCGACAACGCGCTGGTGACCACGGGCCTGGACGAGCCGACGCGCGACGCCGTCGTTGCCGTGAACAGCGACGCGCGCCTCGAGGCCCTGCAGGTGGCGTTCGCCGTGACAGCGTTGATTGCGGTCGCGGCACTGTTCGGGACGGGTCGACTACCGACCCGAGCCGTCGGGTCGGAGCCGTGAGCAGACCTATCCGGTGACGCGCGCGGCGTTCCCCGCGTCGATCGGGAGCACGGTTCCGCTGATGTGTGCGGACGCCTCGTCGCAGAAGAACAACACCGCGCGCGTGATCTCGGCAGGTTCGAGCCACGGCACGGGCTGCGCGTGCAGCGACGTGAAGACCGGAGCGACATCGTCGGCGGTGGGATTCTCCAGATCGGGCCGGAGCATGCCGTAGAGCGCGTCGTTGTGGATCATCGGAGTGGAGATATTGCCGGGTGCGATGGCATTGACGGTGATCCCGTTCTGCGCGAGATCCAGCGCGGCGCTCTTGGTCAGGCCGATGACACCCCACTTGGATGCACCGTAGGCCACCATGTTGGTGTTTCCGGCGCGCCCGAGCATCGACGAGATCGTCACGATCCGCCCGTATCCGCGCTCGATCATCCCCGGGGCAACGGACGCGATCGTGTTGAACACACCCGTGAGGTTCGACGAGATCGTCTCGTCCCACATGGCCTGCGGCATCGACTGGACCGGCGCCGCCGTCGACACCCCGGCGTTGGCGACCGCGATGTCGATGCGGCCGAACTCGTCGTGGGCGCGTGCGACGAGCCGGTCCATCGCGGCGCGATCCGCGGTGTCGAGCTTCTCCGAGACGACCTTCGCACCTGCGGCTTCGGCCAGACGCACCGTTTCCGCGAGGTCGTCCTCGGTGGCGAGAGGGTAGCGCACGACGGGCGAATCCTCGCAACGGTCGCACAGGACGAGATTCGCTCCCGCCTCCGCGAATGCCAGTGCGTGCGAGCGCCCCTGGCCGCGAGCGGCTCCCGTGACGAACGCGACCTTGCCCTCGAAGTTGCTCATGCCGTTCCCTTCTCGATTCCTGGCTACTGACCCGGTCTACACCACAGTCCGGTGTCGCGCCCGGAATTCTCCCGCCGACCGGGAGTACGCCGGGTCAGGACCGGGACAGCATCAGACCCGACGTCGGGACACCGGTCCCCGCGGTGACGAGTACATTTTCGACGGTCTCCACCTGGTTCACGGACGTCCCGCGAATCTGGCGGACGCCCTCGGCGATGCCGTTCATGCCGTGGATGTAGGCCTCACCGAGCTGGCCACCGTGGGTGTTGAGCGGCAGGTGCCCGCCGAGTTCGATTCCGCCGTCGGCGATGAAGTCCTTCGCTTCGCCGGGTTTGCAGAAGCCGAGTTCCTCGAGCTGCATCAGCACATACGGGGTGAAGTGGTCGTAGAGCACCGCGGTCTGCACGTCCTGCGGAGTCAAACCCGACTGCTCCCACAGCTGATTGCCGACGATGCCCATCTCGGGCAGTCCCGTCAGGCCGTCCCGGTAGTAGCTGGTCATGATGTACTGATCCGGCCCGCTGCCCTGCGCAGCCGCCGTGATGATCGCCGGCGCGTGCTTCAGGTCTTCGGCACGCTCCGGAGTCGTGATCACAAGCGCCACACCACCATCGGATTCCTGGCAGCAGTCGAGCAGGTGCAGCGGCTCTGCGATGCACCGGGAACTCTGGTGATCCTCGATCGTGATCGGCTTACCGTGGAAGAACGCCTTGGGGTTCGTCGCCGCGTGTTTGCGGTCGGCGACCGCGACGGCACCGAAGTCTGCACTGGTGGCGCCCGTGACGTGCATGTAGCGCTGCGCGGTCATCGCGACGAACGAGGCGGGGGTGCTCAGGCCGTGCGGGTAGGAGAAAGCGTTGTCGGTACCCGATGAATTCACCTGGGTTGCAAGGGCACCGTTCACCTGCCCGTAGCGGGCACCGGAGCGTTCGTTGAAAGCACGGTAGGCGACGACGACGTCGGCGACACCGGTCGCGACGGCCATCGCGGCCTGCTGCACAGTCGCGGCCGCAGCCCCGCCGCCGTAGTGGATGCGGGAGAAGAACTTCAGGCTCGGGATACCGACCGACCGCGCGACTGCCACCTCGGTGTTGGTGTCCATCGTGAAGGAGACGAGTCCGTCGACGTCGGCCGGCGTGAGTCCGGCGTCGTCGAGGGCATCGGTCACCGCTTCAGCGGCGAGGCGCAGTTCGCTGCGCCCGGAGTCCTTGGAGAAATCGGTCGCGCCGATTCCGGCGATCGCAGCCTTACGCGACAGCCCGCTCATGCGGTTCCCCCTTCGGATGCGCCCTCACCTGCGAGGAACGTGGCTTTCGCGACGATGTGGTTGCCGAGTGAGTTGCTGCCCACGATATCGACGGTGATGACTCCGTCGTCGGCGATGCCGGCGACGGTGCCGTTCAGCGTGAGCGTGTCGTACGCGTACCACGGGACACCGAGGCGCAGCGAGATGGACTTCACGACGGCACGCGGTCCGGCCCAGTCGGTCAGGTACCGCTGGACCAGTCCGGTGTCGGTGAGGATGTTGACGAAGATGTCCTTCGAGCCGCGCTGCTGAGCCAGGTCACGGTCGTGGTGGACGTCCTGGAAATCCCTGGTGGCCAATGCCGTCGAGATGACGAAGGTCGGGTCGCCGTGGATGGACAGAGGTGGGAGCTTCTCCCCCACCGTCGTCGCGGGTGTGCTCACGCGTCCTCCTCACGGGGTTGCCATGCGTAGAGAGTCCAGGGGCTTCCGCCGGTCTCGTCGTCGCCGGGGAAGTCGAGATAGGTGACCTGTACGGGCATTCCGATCTTCACGTCGGATGGGTCGACGTCGCGCAGCTCGCCGAGCATGCGGATTCCTCCCCCGTCGCTTCGCTCGCCCCTGTCCCCCTCCTCGAGTTCGACCAGCGCCACCACGAACGGGAGTTGCCTTCCGGGGGCCTTCGGCGCGTGGTGCACCACGAAGCTGAACACGGTGCCGCGACCGCTCGAAACCAGGTAGTCGGTCGTCTCGTTCTTGTCGAGCCACAGCGCGGGCACCGGCGGATGCTGCAGTGACCCGTCGGGCCGGCGCTGGATCCGCAGCTCGTGCTCGGCGACACCGTCCCAGAAGAACTTCGTATCGTGCGACGCGGACGGGCGGAGCATGCGGGTCGGGTCGAGATCCTCCGGTACCTGCTGCGCTGCAACCGTCTTCGATGCTCCACCATCTGAGGCGGGGGGCGCGAACTTCAGAATGCGGAAGATCATCTCGGCGACCGCTTCGTCGCCGACCTTCCAGATGTTGCGGGTGGTGAAGAACCACCCCTCACCGAGTCCGGTCTTCTTGGGTCCGACGACGTCCTCGAGCGTGGACTCGATCGTCACCTCTTCACCCGGGCGAAGGTAGCGGTGGTAGATCTGGTCGCAATTGGTCGCGACCACCGATGTGTAACCGGCCTCGTCGAGGATGGCGGTCATCCGGCCGAGTGGATCATCCTTCTCCCGTTCGGCGCCGAGGCCGCGCATCGTCCACACCTGCGCCATCGCGGGAGGTGCGACGAGACCTTCGTGACCGGCCGCAATGGCCGCGGCTTCGTCGGTGTAGATGGGGTTGTCGTCGCCCAGCGCCTCCACCCAGTTTCGGACCATCGGCATGTTCACCGGGTCGCGCCCCCAGCGGGGGGAGGAGGCCCCATCGGCACGAACCGCGTCGGCTGAGGCGAGGATCTCTTCGGCTGTGCTCATCGTGTTCGCCTCCGTCATCGCGGCACCCGGGGCATCCCGAGACCGGCTGTTGCGATCAGTTCCCGCATCACCTCGTTGACGCCGCCGCCGAAGGTGATGACGACGTTCCGCTTGGCCTGCATGTCGAGCCAGCTGAGCAGCGCACCGGTATCCGGGTCGGCGGGATCCCCGTAGCGTCCGACGATCTCTTCGGCGAGCATGCCGACCCGCTGGATGCGCTCGGTGGCGAAAACCTTGGTGGCCGACGCGTCGGCGATGTCCACGGCGTCTCCGTCGCTCGACGCCACCTGCCAATTGAGCAGTTCGTTGAGCCGGTACGTCGCGTGGATCTCACCGAGTGCGCGGCGCACCTCGGGTTCGTCGGTGAGCTTGTGTTCGCGCACCCACTCGACGAGGTGCTCGTAGATGCCCGCAACCTTGCCTGCCGGTCCGAGCATGACGCGCTCGTGGTTGAGCTGCGTCGTGATCAGGCGCCAGCCCTTGTTCTCTTCGCCGACGAGCATGCTCGCGGGCACTCGCACGTCGCTGTAGTACGTGGCGTTGACGTGGTGGGCGCCATCGGCGGTGATGATCGGGGTCCAGCTGAAGCCGGGATCGCTGGTGTCGACGATGAACACCGAGATACCCCGGTGGCGGGAATCCGCGGAACCGGTGCGAGCGGCGAGCCAGATGTAGTCGGCGTCGTGACCGCCGGTGGTGAAGATCTTCTGGCCGTTGATCACATACTCGTCGCCGTCGCGGACGGCAGTGGTGCGCAGCGCCGCGAGGTCGGTTCCCGCTTCGGGCTCGGAGTAGCCGATGGCGAAATGGACTTCACCGGCGAGGATTGCAGGCAGGAACTTCTGTTTCTGCTCGTCGGTGCCGTACACCTGCAGGGTCGGGCCTACGGTCTGCAGAGTGACGCTGGGCAGGGGCACGTCGGCCCGGACGGCTTCGTTGGCGAAGATCTGCTGCTCGACATCACCGAAACCGTGGCCGCCGAATTCCTTGGGCCAGCCGACGCCCAGCCAGCGGTCCTTGCCCATGCGCCGGATCACATCTCGGTAGGTGGGTCCGTGCCGCTCGGTGCGCATGATCTCGGCCTCCTCGGGCGAGATCAGGTTGGAGAAGTAGCCGCGCAGTTCGGTCTGCAGTGCGCGCTGGTCTTCGGTCAGTTCGATGAACACCGGGCCCCCACGAGGTCGAGTCGGTACGAAGCGCCGCCGAGCAGGCGCGCAATATCCTTGGCCAGAGACGAATACCTGTGCATCGGATAGGTTTCGTCGACGCCGATGCCGCCGTGCAGGTGATGCAGCACGCGCATCGCCGGGAGCAGTTCCGCGGCGATCCAGTAGGCAGTGACGTCGAGATCATCTGCAGCGTCGAGATTCTCGGAGATCCGCCAGATCGTCGACAGTGCCGCAACGTGCAGGGTACGGGCGGTGACGTAGACGTCGGCAATCTGCTGTGCGACGGCCTGGAAGGCCGCGAGCGGCTTGCCGAATTGGTGGCGTTCGCTCACGTGCTTCGCGGTGAGTTCGGTGGCTCCGGTGAGTAGTCCATCGGAATACGCGGCGATCCCCGTTGTCGCGAGGCTGTACAGGGTCTGGACGTCGGACGCTGCGTCGCCGCCGCCGAGCCGCGTACCGACTGCGGACTCGAGCCGGACGGAGAATTCGGGGGTGTGCGCCGAGGTGGGGCTCTCGAGCAGGGTCACTCCGTCGGCGTCCGGCGCTACTGCGACGACTCCGGCGTTGGTGGGAACGAGGATGCTCTGCGCGCGATCCGCGTAGGGCACCGCGACGAACGAACCGGTGACTGCGATACCACCGTCGACCTCGACGACTGTGGCGGAGGGCGTCTGCGGGAAGGGCCGGCCCGGTTCGGCGAGTGCTGCGGTGAGGACTCCTCCGGAGGCAACCTCGCCCAGCAGCGCGTCCTGCTGCTCTTCGGTCGCGAGTGCGAGTACCGGGAGCACACCGAACCCGATGGTGGGTAGCGCCGGGACCAGTGCCGCAGCGCGGCCGACCTCGGTGAGGACGGTGAGGGCCTCGGCGACTCCGAGTCCGGAACCCCCGAGTCGTTCGGGTAGTGCCAGCGAAAGGAGATCCGCGCCCGCGAGCGCAGACCACAATTCGTCGGAGTCGAGCCCCCGACCGAGCAGGTCGGCGGCAACTCCGGCCACTTCCTCCTGCGTCTCGTCACGTGCGAAATCCACCGTAACCGCCTTCTAGTTAGAACGTGTTCTAGTTGTAGCACCATTCCGGTGTCGGCGAAACCGCCATCTGCCCGTATCGTGCACGCCTCGGGGAGTCACCGTCGAGCTCGTCCCGACCTTCGGGACTCCGTTCCGTCAGCTCCTGGGTAGCCCCAGGAGGCGTTCAGCGGCGACGGTGAGCAGAATCTGCTCCGTGCCGCCCGCGATGCTCAGGCAGCGCAGATTGAGGAACTCGCGGGTCAGGGGGCCCTCCACCCACCCGGCCTCCCCCGCAAGATCCATCGCGAGCTCCGCGGTGTCCTGCCGCTGACGCACTCCGATCAGCTTCCGCACGCTCGACGCAGGCCCCGGGTCCTGTCCCTCGAGTTGCGCGAGCGTAGTGCGCAGGTCCAGCAGCGAACCGACCAGCGCCTCACCGATCTGGACGCCGATGCGGTCGTCGGCCACCGCGTCGCCCGGTGCAGCCAGGCTGAGGAGCTCTTCGATCGCGGGACCGAGCGACGATTTTCCGCCCATCGCGACCCGCTCGTTCGCCAATGTGGTCCGAGCAAGTTTCCAGCCGCCGCCGAGTGAACCGACGACACAGTCGTCGGGCACGAACACCGAGTCGAGGAACACCTCGTTGAACAACGCGTCGCCGGTGATCTCCCGAAGCGGTGCGACGGCGATGCCCGCAGATCTCATATCGACGAGGAAGTATGTGATGCCCTTGTGCTTCGGAACGTCCCGGTCGGTGCGAGCCAGGCAGATGGCCCAGTCCGCCTGGTGCGCGAGCGAAGTCCATACCTTCTGCCCCTGCAGTTTCCAACCGCCGTCGACCTTCTCCGCTGTGGTACGCAGTGCCGCGAGGTCCGATCCGGCACCGGGCTCGGAGAACAGCTGGCACCACACGATGTCGCCGCGGAGGGTGGGCATCGCGAAACGTTCGATCTGCTCGGCGGTTCCGTGTTCCAGAATGGTCGGCACCGCCCACCAGCCGATCACGAGGTCCGGACGCGAGATACCCGCGGCAGCGAGCTCTTCCTGAATCAGCAGCTGTTCGGCCGGCCCGGCCCCGCGCCCGTACGGAGCCGGCCAATGCGGTGCGAGACAACCTGATTCGGCAAGTGCTACCCGGTGCTCGGATTCAGGACGCGAAGCGATCGCCGCAATCTCGCCGCGGATGCGTTCACGATCGGCGGCATGCCCCGACAGATCGATGCCGAGATGACGGCGCGCACCTCCGCGGGTCAGATCGGTCAGGCGTGCGCGCCACGTGGTCGAACCCCCGAGCAGCTGCCGCGTGGCGACCGCACGCCGCAGGTAGAAGTGCGCGTCGTGCTCCCACGTGAAACCGATTCCGCCGAGTACCTGGATCGCATCCTTGGCGGTCTCCACGGCAGCGTCCAGTGACACCGCGGCAGCGACAGCAGCCGCAACAGGCAGCTCTGCCGCATCTGAATCCGCGGCGACAGCCGCATCCCAGGCGAGGGTTCGGATCTTCTCTGTGCGGCAAAGCATTTCCGCGCACAAGTGCTTGATGGCCTGGAACGAGCCGATGGGCTTGCCGAACTGCTCGCGGATCTTGGCGTATTCGACGGCGGTGGTCAGTGCCCAGCCTGCGACACCGGCGAGTTCGGCTACCGAGAGCGCAACGATGAGATCGCGGACGAATCCCGGTGGGGTTTGCACCATTCGCTCGGCGGGAACAACCGTCCCGCCGAGTCGTACCCGTGCGAGGGGTCGAGACTTGTCGATCGTCTCGAGCGCGTCCAGATGCAGGCCCGGCGCATCGGAGTCCACCAACGCCCAGCACTCGGCCCCATCGGCATCGGTGTCGAGGCGGACGAGAACTGCGACACCGGACTCCGCCGCAATCACGGCACCGGCTCCGCCGGTGAGCACAGCCCCGTCGGCAGTGAGTTCCGCGGCGACCGGGTCGAGTGCGAGGGCCGTGGGCAGTGCGCCTTCGGCGAGCAGGGTGGCCGTCTTCCCTACTGCGTCCCCACCGCGACCGAACACGAGCGCTGCGACCGCGGTGGTCACGACGGGTCCTGGGGCAAGTTCGTGCGCGGCCTGTTCGAGCATGACGGCCAGGTCGACCACAGTGGCACCGAGCCCGCCGGCCTCTTCCGGAACAGCAACACCGAACAGGCCGAGTTCGGCGAGCGATGCCCAGCCCTCGCGCCAGGCGTCACCGGGGTCGCGACGTATCCTCGACACCGGCTCCACGCCTCGTGACCAGGCCCGAACAGAGGCCTGAACGGCCCGCTGCTCCTCTGTCATGGCAATACTCACAGCGGGACTCCGACCTTTCGAAATGACATCATTACCTAGAACGTGTTCTAATATGACACCGGTCCAGAGTCAAGGTGTGAGGAAACGATCTATGGTCACCCCGTCCCGCTCGCGTTCCAACGGCAACGGAACCCTGGCCGCCCTCACCGAGGACGATCTCAGTTCCAACGCCCAGAAGGAACGGCGCAAGCGGATACTCGATGCCACCCTGACGCTCGCGTCCAAGGGTGGATACGAGGCCGTGCAGATGCGCGCCGTGGCGGAACGCGCAGATGTCGCGGTGGGCACGCTGTACCGGTACTTCCCGTCGAAGGTGCACCTGCTGGTCTCGGCACTCGGACGTGAGTTCGCCCGCATCGAGGGCAGGGGGAAGATCCCGCCCGGACACAGTCCACTCGAACGCATGCACCTGATCCTCAGCCTGATCACCAAGGCCATGCAACGCGACCCGCTGCTCACCGAGGCAATGACACGGGCGTTCATGTTCGCCGACGCGTCGGCAGCCGCCGAGGTCGACCAGGTGGGCAAGCTCATGGACCGACTCTTCGCCAAGGCGATGAACGAAGGCGAACCCACCGAGGAAGAACTCGCGATAGCGCGCGTCATCAGCGATGTGTGGCTGTCCAACCTCGTGGCGTGGCTGACTCGCCGGTCTTCGGCCACCGACGTTGCACGCCGCCTGGAACTGACCGTCGACCTGCTGCTCGGCGATTCCCCCCGCGAGGTCTACTCCACGCCGGGTGGCGCCGAGTCGCGCAGCGATTCCTGAGCAGAACGACTCTTTCATCCAGCACTTCGCGGGTGTAACGCGAAACACCCCCGCGATTGCCTCCACACGGGTGGGTGCACCGGCTTTTTCGCCTACCTTGGGACAGGTGAGCGCACTAGACCTCCCCATCGAGCTGCGCCGGGCGCTGGCCGCCGTCGCACGCGCGCCCCGGTTGCTGGTTGCGAGCGACTACGACGGCACCTTGTCTCCCATCGTGTCCGATCCCGACAACGCTCATCCGCACGCCGAAGCAGTCCGCGCCATGCGGGGCCTCGCGGTTCTGCCTGCGACGTCCGCGGCGGTGATCTCGGGGCGCGCGCTCAAGGATCTGGCAGCGCTTTCACGTCTGCCGGTGGAGGTCAAGCTCGTCGGAAGTCACGGCTCCGAGTTCGATGTCGGATTCGTGCACGCGATCGACGACGAATCCAAGAGCCGGCTCCGTTACATCGTCACGGGACTCGAGGCCATCGCGAGCCGATTCCCCGGTACCAGGGTGGAGGCGAAACCCGCCAGCGCCGCCCTCCACGTACGCAACGCCGAGTGCGGGGACGCCGAACACGCCCTGACTGCGGTACGCGGCGACCTCGCGTTGCTGCCCGGCATCCAGGTCACCGAAGGCAAGGCCGTCATCGAGCTGTCCGTCGTCCCGACCGACAAGGGCAGCGCACTCGACATCATCCGGCACCAGGAAGCCTCCAGCGCCGCCGTGTTCTTCGGCGACGACGTCACCGACGAGAAGGCATTCGCTTCCTTGCGCGGACCCGACGTCGGCATCAAGGTGGGCGAAGGCGCGACGGTCGCCGAGTACCGGGTGGACCGCTCCGAGGACGTGATCGCGGCGCTGGCATTCCTTCTCGAAGAACGCCGCACGTGGCTCTCGGGTGCGCATGCCAGCCCGATCGAGCGACTCACCATGCTCGCAAGCCCGCGTTCGAAGGCGCTGGTCACCCCCGATGGCACCATCACCTGGCTGTGTCATCCCGAGCCCGATTCGGCCGCGATCTTCGCGCATCTCCTCGGCGGCGACGCTGCTGGTCATTTCACTATCGGACCGACGCGCGAAGCACTTCCGCTGAGTCAGCGGTACATCGACTCGACGATGACGGTCGTGACCCGCTGGGCGAGCCTCGCGGTGATCGACTACCTGCCGCACGACGTCGAGGCCGGCCGCACCGACCTGACACGGGTCATCTCCGGCCGGGCAACGGCGGTCGTGACATTTGCACCGCGTCCCGAATTCGGCCAGGGCCAGGTGGTCCTCGAAGCCGTCGACGAAGGCCTACGGGTGCACGGCTTCAACGAACCGTTCGTCCTGCGGTCGCCGGGAGTCCGCTGGGACATCACCAGCGAGGGCGTCCACCAGACCGCCCACGCTGTCGTCGATCCTGCCGACGGCGACATAGTCTTGGAATTACGTTGCGGTACAGATGATCTCGAGAAGCACCCGACATCGGAGGTGGAACGGCGGGCACACGCGGAAGCGTACTGGTGGCAGTGGGCCGCCGAACTCGACCTCCCCACACTCAAGCCGGATCTCGCCAAGCGGTCGGCACTGACGTTGCGCGGCCTCGTTCACGAGCCGACCGGGTCGATTCTCGCTGCGGTGACCACCTCACTGCCCGAGGAGATCGGCGGGGTACGCAACTGGGACTATCGGTACTGCTGGCTGCGAGATGCGGCACTGACGTCGCATGCGCTCGTCGACGTGGGCTCCCTCGTCGAGGCGGAGAACTACCTCGACTGGGTGCACGACGTCCTCGAGACCCTACCCGGGCCCGAGCGCCTGCACCCGCTCTACACGCTTGCGGGTGGCCCGTTGCCACCGGAGGCCGTTCTCGATTCCCTTCCCGGATACGCCGGTTCACGACCGGTGCGCGTCGGTAACGCGGCCAACCAGCAGGTTCAGCTCGATGTGTTCGGTCCCATCGTGAACCTGATCGCCGCAATCGCTCACCGGCGTGATGCACTCGGCGCCGACCGGATCTCTGCGCTCACCGATCGCGACTGGGAGCTGGTCTGCTCGATGGTCACAGCGGTCGAGCGCCGCTGGTTCGAACCTGATCACGGCATCTGGGAGATCCGCGACAACCCTCGACACCACGTCTATTCGAAGGTGATGGGCTGGCTCACCGTCGACCGGGCCCTCACTCTCGCCGATACGTTCTCCCGCCCCGCCGGTGAAGGGTGGGAATCCCTGCGCGACGAAATCGCGGAGGAGGTCCTCGAGAAGGGCTGGAACGACGACGTCCGCTCCTACACCGCCGCATACGACGGCTCCGACCTCGATGCGGCAACTCTGTTCATCGGGCTGACCGGACTGATCGATCCCACGGACGAGCGGTTCCGCGAGACGGTCCGCGCCACCGAAGCGGAACTGCGAAGCGGTTCGACGGTGTACCGGTATCGCCATGAGGACGGGCTACCGGGCATCGAAGGCGGCTTCCACCTGTGCGCGGCGTGGCTCGTCGAGGCGTATCTGCTCATCGGGCAGCGCAACGACGCGGAGGCACTGTTCGCACAACTCGTCGCCGCGGCAGGCCCGACCGGACTGCTCAGCGAGGAGTACGATCCGGTCGCCGAGCGGTCGCTGGGCAATCACCCGCAGGCCTACAGCCACATCGGCCTCTTGCGCTGCGCGCAGCTGCTCGCCGCCAACCCCGCCTGAGCCGGCCTACTCGGCGTACCAGCCGGTGCTCTCGACCGGCCCAGAGGTCTTACCGAAGACGAGCTGGGTGTCGAGGGTCTCGATCTCGGGGATGCCCGAGTGCACGGGCGAGGCCAGCAGGAGCTCACCCGCGCGACGTCCCTTGTCCTTCTGAGGCTGGCTCACCGTGGTCAGACCTTCGCGCAGTGCCTCGTCGACGCCGTCGAACCCGGTGATCGACAGGTGTCCGGGGACGTCGAGCCCCGCCTGGTCGGCCCATGCGAGCGCACCGAGCGCCAGCACGTCGGTGGTGCACATCAGCGCAGTGATCCGCGGATTGACGCTCATGATCTGCGCCGCAGCAGACTGCCCGTCGCCGGAGGTGTGGGTGAAACGCTCGACGACGGTGAGCGCGGAATCGTCGAGCCCGGCGTCGCGCATGGCGTCGCGCACGCCGAGTATCCGCTCATGTTGGACGTGGAAGCCCGTGTCTTCGAGCGCAGCGAGGTCCACGACACCGTCGTGTCGTTCGCGACCGAGCCGCATGCAGACGATCCCGAACTCGCAGTGACCGAGCTCGATCAGGTGGGCGGCGAGGTCACGCATGGGCGAGCGGTCGTCGATGCCCACGACGGGCGCCGCCCCGATACCGCGAGGCTGGTCGCATGCAACGATCGGCAGGTGTCGTTCGAGCACAGCGGCCAGATACGGATCCTCGGGCGGCACGGAATAGACGACGAACCCGTCGACGGACGAGCGATGCACGACCTGCGCGGCCTCGGTGTCGGTGAGGCCCGGCCCCGCCGGAATGAGCAGCAGGCCCTGCCCGGCAGCCTCACAGGCTTCGGAGAGGCCGGAGAGAAAACTCATCGCTGCCGGGTCGCGGAACGAATAGCTCAGCGCTTCGGTGAGTAGTACTCCGACCGCGCCTGCCTTGCGGGTACGCAGGGATCGGGCCATCGGGTCGGGGCCGGCGTAGCCCCGGCGTTTGGCGACCTCGAAGACTCGTTCGCGCAGTTCAGTGGACAGTTGGTCGGGCCGGTTGTACGCGTTCGAGACCGTGGTGCGAGAGATTTTCAGCTCGGCGGCGATCGACGCCAGGGTTGCCTGTCGGCGCGGCTGACGGGACCTGGACATGATCGGACCGTAGTCCTGTGTCGATGCTCACGACCAGGCGGGTTGGGCGGAATGCGCGGAATCGTCCGCTAAAGTGGAACGGTAACGGTTTCCAATAGCGTTAGGGTGGCCTCATCACCTTCCCCCGCGCCCCGATTCAGGAGAGAACAACAGTGCGTATGTCCTCCCGCGCCGCGCTTGCTGCGGCCACCCTGTCGTGTGCCACCGTCCTCGCAGCGTGTGGCTCCGGCACGACCGGCGACTCGGGCTCGGACGACGAACTGAGCGTGGTCGCGTCGACGAACGTGTGGGGCTCGATCGCCCAGGCCGTCGCGGGCGACCGGATCGAGGTCGAGTCGCTGATCTCCGAACCGAGCGCAGATCCACACTCCTACGAGGCCAGTCCACTCGATGCCGCTGCCATCAGCGACGCGTCGCTGGTGGTCTACAACGGCGGCGGATACGACCACTTCGTCGATGACATCCTCGAGTCCGTCGGTGGCGACGTCCCCACCGTCGAGGCGTTCGCACTGTTCGAGTCGGGTGAATACAGCGACCTGCACGCAGGCCACGACCACGGCACGGACCACGACGCCCCCGCCTCGGATGCTCCGGCGACGGACGAGGCCGCCCCCGGTCATGACGGCCACGATCATGACGGCCACGATCACAGCGGCATCAACGAACACGTCTGGTACGACCTCGCGACCGCGGACGCGGTCGCGCACGCCGTCGCCGAGCAGCTCGCAGGCCTCGACCCCGACGGCGCGCAGGTGTACCGCGACAACGCCGCGGCGTTCCACGAGAGCCTGCACGGCATCTCGGACGTCACGGCTCGGATCGCGGAGACCCACGCCGACGCGCCCATCGTCCAGACCGAGACCATCGGCCAATACCTCGTGCTGGCGGCCGGTCTCGACGACGTGACTCCCACCGATTTCACCAACGCGATCGAGAACGGCACCGACCCGTCGCCCGCGAGCATCGCCGAGACTCGGCAACTGCTGCTCGACAAGAAGGTCGGAGTCCTGCTCTACAACCCGCAGACCGAGGACAAGGTGAGCAGGGAGATGCGCTCGGCTGCCGAGTCTTCGGGCATTCCCGTCGTCGAGGTTTTCGAGACCCTGCCCGAGGGCGTCGATTACATTCAGTGGCAGACCACGACCGCCGAGTCGCTCGCCACCGGACTCGATTCTGCGTCGTAAATCCTCACCACAGTCCCTGACCACAGCTCGAGAACGCGAACTCCGGTGACATCTTCCCCCTCCGACCATCCCCGCGCGGTCGAACCTCACGCGGTCGAGCTGAGCGGCGCCCGCCTGGCATTCGGCGAACGCATCCTCTGGGACCACCTCGACCTCGCGGTGCACCCCGGAGAGTTCGTCGCGGTCCTCGGGCCGAACGGCGCCGGAAAGACCTCCCTCCTCAAAGTCCTGCTCGGTCAGCTAGCGCTCAGCGCTGGAACGGCGACCATCGCGGGCACACCGGTCCATACCGGCAGCCCTCATGTCGGATACGTACCGCAACAGAAGACCCTCGACGTAGGTGTCCCGTTGCGTGGCCGCGACCTTGTCGGACTCGGCGTGGACGGACACCTGTGGGGCACCGGCATTCGACATTTCAAGCGCCGCAAAGCCGCCGTGAACGCCGCGATCACCCAGGTCGGTGCGCAGTCGTACGCGAACGCGTTGGTCGGCGACCTGTCCGGAGGTGAACAGCAACGGCTCCGGGTGGCGCAGGCACTCGTCGGTGATCCGCAAGTGCTGCTGTGCGACGAACCGCTACTCAGCCTCGACCTCGCCAATCAGCATCTCGTGTCGGCGCTCATCGACCAGCGGCGCAAGGACCACGACACCGCCGTGCTGTTCGTCACCCACGAGATCAATCCGATCCTTCCCCTCGTCGACCGGGTGCTCTATCTCGTCGACGGCCAGTTCCGCATCGGTACACCCTCGGAGGTCATGACCTCCGAGGTGCTCTCCGAGCTGTACCGCACCGAGGTCGAGGTGCTCGAGATGCGGGGGCGGCTCGTCGTCGTCGGGACCGGTGACGCCATCGATGCGCTCGGCAGCGCGGGCGGGCTCCGCCCCGGCGAAGGCGTCCACCATCACCACCCGGAGGACCAGTCATGAGCAGCAAGTTCACGGACGCTATGGCACGGCTGTTCGATTTTCAGGCCACTGCCGAGCTGCTGCAGTACGACTTCGTGCAGCAGGCGCTGATCTCCGGCGCCATCCTCGGCCTTCTCGCCGGTGTCATCGGCCCCCTGATCATCAGTCGCCAGATGGCGTTCTCGGTGCACGGCACCTCCGAGTTGTCGCTCACCGGCGCTGCCGCTGCGCTCCTGGTCGGAGTGTCCGTCGGGCTCGGAGCGGTCGTCGGCGCCGTGGTCGCCGCGATCCTGTTCGGGCTGCTCGGAACTCGTGCCCGCGAACGGGACTCGGTGATCGGCGTCGTCATGGCGTTCGGCCTCGGCCTCGCGGTATTGCTGCTGTGGGCGTACGACGGACGAACCGGCGCCGCGTTCTCACTGTTGACCGGCCAGATCGTGGCGCCGGGCGGAACCGGCATCTCGCTGCTCGCAGGCTGCGCGGTCCTCGTGATCGGCGCACTGCTCCTGATGTACCGTCCGCTACTGTTCGCGAGCACCGACCCAGAGGTTGCCGCCGCACGCGGCGTCCCGGTGCGAGCACTGTCGATGGTCTTTGCGGTGCTCGTCGGCATCACCGCGGCGCTCGGTGTGCAGATCGTCGGCGCACTGCTCGTGATGGCCCTGCTCATCACGCCTGCCGCAGCAGCAGCGCGGGTCACGCGCGGACCACTCGCCGCGACGATCCTGTCGGTGATCTTCGCTGAGGTCGCGGCCGTCGGCGGCATCCTGCTCGCGCTCGCACCCGGAGTCCCGGTGTCGAGTTTCATCACGACGATCGCCTTCGTCATCTACCTCGTGTGCCGGGCTATCGGGTCGGTGCAGCGCCGCCGGGGCGCGGGGCGGGTTCTCACACCGGCGGCCTGACGTCCACTCGGTGCGGGACAATCATCGAATGCGCTCCCGTACGAAGGTCCTCGACGCGACGCTCGCGCTCATCACCCACGAGGGGTTCGATGCCGTCACCATCGCGGGGGTCGCGAAGGCCGCAGGTGTTTCCCGGCAGACCGTGTACTCGATATTCGGCAGCCGGGAAGATCTGGTGTCGCAGGCGGTCGCGAGCGCTGCCCTTGGGGGCCTCGACGACATCCGCACGCGCTTGGCCGGGACCACGACGCCGTGCGAGTACGTGGTCGAACTTCTGGTCGCGGGGCGGATGGCGGTGCGTAGCAACCCGGTGCTCTCCGCGTTGCACCGCTCGGGTCGCGAGCATCCGTTCTTCGACAGAGGCATGGTGAGCCGCGCGAAACCGGTCGTCCACCAACTGCTTACGCCCATGACCGACAGGCACCCCGAGGTGATTCCGTTCTTCGACGACATCGCCGATCTCACGCTCTTTCTCGGTTTGTCGGTAGTTCTGTTCGACGATCCGCAGATGCATTCGGACGACGAATTGCGGCGATTTCTCACCAGATGGCTGGGTCCTACGATGCCTAAACCTTGACACTCGACACCCTTCTGTCTAGTTTTGCACGCGGCCCGGAGAAGACCGGGCCGGAGCAGACTCTTGGGGGGTCGAGATCTTGTCGAGCATCACCAGACGCACTTTTCTCGCAGGAGCAGCCACCGTCGGCGCCGCGTTGGCGGGGCCGGCCGTCGCCCATGCATCCAGCGGTATTGCCGCTTCGTCGGGCATCGCTGCCCGAACGAACAAGGTTCCGCTGACACGCGAAGAACATCGCGTCGTCGTCATCGGCTCCGGGTTCGGCGGCGGGGTGAGCGCACTCCGTCTGGCCGAAGCCGGGGTGCCCGTCACCATCCTCGAGCGGGGAAAACGCTGGCCCACCGGACCCGACGCGACGACCTTCCCGCGAGTCGACGCACCCGACGGGCGCATGCTGTGGTTCCGCTCCGCACCCGAACTCTTCGGCAGGCCCGTCATGGTCGAGCCGCACACCGGCCTGGTCGAGGCGGTCGTCGGACAGAACATGACCGCCCTGTGTGCCGCAGGCGTCGGCGGAGGCTCGCTGGTCTACCAGGGAATGTCATTGCAGCCCAGCGAGGAAGTGTTCAACACCCACTTCCCGAACGAGCTCGACTGGGCCACGATGAATCGCGTCCACTACCCACGTGTGTCGCGGATGCTGGGACTCGCGACCGCCCCCGACGAACTCGTCTCCCACCCCAACTACGCCGCCGCGCGGATATTCGCCGAGCGCGTGAAACAGGCGGGGCTTCCACTCGAGAAGATTCCCATGCCGATCGACTGGGACTACGCGCTCGCCGAACTGCGCGGCGAGATGGCTCCGTCGTACACGGACGGCTCCGGCGCTCTCGGTGTCAACAACGGCGGCAAGCATTCCGTCGACGTCACCTACATCGCCGCTGCCGAGGCGACCGGTCTGGTGACCGTCCAGGCCCAGCATGAAGTCAAGGACATCGAACGAGCGTCCGACGGCCGGTGGACCGTGTACGTCGACCGGATCGACACTTCCGGGCAGCTCCTCGAGAACAAGATCCTCACCACCGACACGCTCATCCTGGCCGCCGGTAGCCTCAACACGACCCGGCTGCTGGTCCGGGCGGCGCAGAAGGGGCAGATCCCGGATCTCCCCGACGATCTCGGACGCAACTGGGGGAGCAACGCCGACCGTATCTACCTCTGGTCCGACATGCGTGAGGACTTCGGTGCACTGCAGGGCGGTCCGGTCGTCTACGGCAGCAAGAATTGGGACGACCCCAACGCCGCCTTCACGGTGATCCAGGCGTCGATTCCGGCGATGGGACTCGACGCCCACAGCACCGTGCTCGTGGGCTACGGCATCAGCGACAGCCGCGGTTCGTTCGTCTACGATTCCGCGAACGACGACGCGATTCTGCACTGGCCGAAGGACGGCGACGTCGCGATCCAGAACGGTCACATCGATCCCACGGTGCGCAGGATCGTCGGCAACACAGGTATCGCCACCGACACCAACGCCATCGTGCCGTCCACGTGGCACCCGCTCGGCGGTGCGAGCATGGGCGGCGTCTGCGACCTCGACGGACGAGTGCACGGCCAGCGCGGCCTGTACGTGCTCGATGGTGCACTGCTTCCCGGCCAGTCGGGTGCGTGCAACCCGTCGATGACCATCGCCGCTGTCGCCGAACGCGCGCTCGACAATATCGTCGCGAAGGACGTGGGGGCAGTAATCTGACATGCGCCTTCGAGGCGACCATCCGACGCACGCCTAGAATCGGACACGTGACACGCATCGACCTGAACAGCGACCTCGGCGAGAGCTACGGGCAGTGGCGACTCGGCGACGACAAGGCCATGCTCTCGCTTGTCACGAGCGCCAACATCGCGTGCGGGTTCCACGCGGGTGATCCGTCGAATCTGCTCGAAACCTGCAGGGGCGCAGTGGATCACACCGTACGCATCGGAGCCCAGGTGGGGTACCACGATCTGGCGGGGTTCGGTCGACGGTTCATCGATGTCGAGCCGGCAGAGCTCACCGCCGAGGTCATCTACCAGATCGGCGCCCTCGACGGCCTCGCCCGGGCTGCGGGCTCAACGGTCGGATACGTCAAACCGCACGGCGCTTTGTACAACGCGATCGTTCACCACCGCGAGCAGGCCCGCGCGGTCGTGGCGGCGATCCGCTCGTACAACGCCTCACTACCTGTTCTCGGGCTTCCCGGATCGGCGTTCCTCGAGGAGGCCGAACGCGCGGGTTTGATCGTGGTGACCGAGGCGTTCGCCGACCGCGCGTACACCCCCGGCGGGGCCCTCGTGTCGCGGCGCGAACCGGGTGCCGTGCTGCACGATCCGGATCTGGTGGCCCAGCGCGTGTTGCGCATGGTCACCGAAGGCGTGGTCACAGCAATCGACGGCACCGATGTTCGTGTGGACCCTCAGTCCGTGTGCATCCACGGCGACTCCCCCGACGCCACCGCCATGGCCGTAGCCGTCCGGGCCCTGCTGGATGCCGAGAACATCGACGTCCGCGCTTTCGTCTAGGCGGCGGCACGTGAGGATTCTGCGCAACGGCGACTCCGCAGTACTCGCGGAGTTCGATTCACTCGACGACGTACTCGCGCATTTTCGCGCACTCGACGCGAATCGGATACACGGTGTCGTCGATCTGGTGCCCGCTGCCCGCACACTGCTCGTCCGTTTCGACACGCGAACGACCCACGCCGACACGGTGCGCCGCTGGCTCGTCGAGACGCAGCCGATGCGCACCGACACCGCCCCGGGGGCCGAAGTGGTGATCGGCGTGCGGTACGACGGTCCCGATCTCGAAGAGGTCGGTGAACGAACCGGACTGGGGGTCAGCGGTGTGATCGCCGCGCACACCGGACGCGCCTGGACGGTGGCGTTCGGCGGCTTCGCTCCCGGCTTCGCCTATCTCACGGGTGGCGACAGCCGATTGCAGGTACCGCGTCGAGACTCCCCGCGGACCTCGGTGCCCGCGGGCGCCGTGGGATTGGCAGGCGAGTTCTCCGGGATCTATCCGCGAAGCTCTCCGGGAGGCTGGCAGCTGATCGGCACCACCGAACAAGTTCTGTGGCAACCGGATCGGACTCCCCCTGCATTGTTGCACCCCGGTGCCGCAGTCCGATTCGAGTCCTACTGAACACCAAGCGGTCTCGTCAAATTCCCAGCACGGCTTTCGCAATGAGAAAATACAGTACCAATCCCGTCGAATCGACGAACGTCGTGATGAACGGATTGGAGAACACTGCGGGATCCACGCGGATAGCCTTGGCGACCAACGGCATCGCTCCACCGACAGTGGCTGCGAGGGTGCACACGGTGACCAGGGTCAGCCCGATCACCGCGCCCACCGACATGTCGTAGACGGCAGTTGCGAGGACGAACGCCACGGAACCGAGCAGCACCCCGAGCGAGAACCCCACCCTGAGTTCACGGACGACGACACGGCCGACATCTCGGGGACTCACGTCGTCGAGAGCCAATGCCCGCGTGACGGTGGTCGCCGCCTGATTTCCCGTATTGCCACCGGTGCCGATGAGCAGCGGCACGAACAACGCCAACGTCACGGCCTGTTCCAAGGTCGATTCGAATACCTCGAGCACCTGCACGGTCAATGTCGCTCCGATCGCCAGCACGAGCAGCCACACGACCCGCGAACGCACCAATTGTCTCGCCGGCGTGGCGAGATAGGGCTGGCGTAGCGGCTCGGTGCCGCCGATCCGGGCCTGGTCCTCGCTCTCGGCCGACTCCAGGATGCGCAACGCATCGTCGACAGTGAGGATGCCCACCAGTCGTGTTTCGCTGTCCACGACGATCAACGCCAGCAATTTCAGCTCGGCACAGCGGCGGGCAGCTTCCTCTGCGTCGTCGGTGGCCCGCGCGAAATACGGTTCGCTCATGATGTCGCCGACTGCGCCGTCCTTCGGGGCGCCCATCAGATCTCGCAAGCCCACCACACCCACGAGGATCCGATTCCTGTCGACAACCGGCAGGGTGTAGACCGTCTCGGCATCGTGGAGGCGGCTACGGACCATCGCGAGGGCTCGCTCGATCGGCATGTCTTGGCGCAGCGAGACGAACTCCGGGCTCATGCGCCGTCCGAGAGCGCCCTGCCTGTAGCCGAGGATCGTCGCTGTCATCTCACGTTCGTCGTACGGGAGGCCGCGCATGAGCTTCGCCGCAACGGTGGCCGGCAACTCGTCGAGCAGTTCGACTCGATCGTCGGGCTCGAGATCAGCAAAGATCGACGCGACCTGATCGTCTTGCAGGCCGCCGACGAGGGCGCTCTGCAGACTCGGATCCAGCTGCTCGAACACCTCCATCGCCTGATCCTTGGGAAGCAACCGATAGAGCACCGCGCGATCGGTGTGGTCCAACCGCTCGAGCACGTCGACGAGCAGTTCCACGCTCAGGTCGGCTACTGCGGCGTGCGCCGCAGCCAGATCGCCGTCGTCCAACGCACCCTCGACTGCCCGGGTCGCCTCCACCCGGGTGGCCTCGATACTGGTGGTCGGATCGTTCCGGCTCATCGTGTCTCCCTCGAACTGCGGCACTTCAACCTAACGCGCGCCGGCTGCGCTCACCGAACAGTCCTCACCGCCGCCCCGGATTGCGAGACCATGGATCCATGGCATGGCTCGAGGTGGTCAACCCTGGAATCTTCACAACTGTGCAGGATCACGGACGCATCGGATACGGGGCCGACGGCGTGACCGCATCCGGCGCTGCGGACCGCACGGCGCACGACGCTGCGAATCGCCTCGTCGGCAATCACCCGGACGCCGCGGCCCTCGAGGTGACCGGTGGCGGACTCTCGGTCCGAAGCGTCGGCGACACGATCGTCGCGATCACCGGAGCGCGCGTCGACGTGACGGTCAACGGCCGCTCCGTGGGTGATTACGCGAGGGTGCGTCTCCGTGATCAGGACGTCGTCTCGGTCTCAGCGCCGTCCGAGGGATTGCGGTCGTATCTGGCAGTCCGCGGCGGCATCGACGTTCCGGAGGTACTGGGAAGCCGTTCGACCGACACGTTGTCGGGCACGGGCCCAGCGCCGGTGCACACCGGTGACCGGCTGCTTGTCGGCGCACTCGCCGACGAACTCCCCTGCGAAGAGCAGATCCCTCCGCCTGCGCCCGCGGGCGATCCAGTCGAGCTCCGCGTGCGAACAGGGCCCCGCGACGACTGGTTCACTCCCGCCTCGGTCCGCGCCCTCCTACACGAATCGTGGACGGTGACTCCGCAACTCGATCGGGTGGGGATTCGGCTCCGAGGCCCCGGACCGCTACACCGCTCACGCAATGACGAACTACCCAGCGAGGGTATGGTTGCCGGGTCCGTCCAGGTGCCACCGGAGGGTCATCCGGTGTTGTTCCTCGCCGATCATCCCGTCACCGGCGGTTATCCGGTGATCGCGGTGGTGACGACAGCGGACCTTCCCACTGCGGCGCAATTACGTCCGGGACGGCGTGTGCGGTTCGTCCGGCTGATCTGAACTGTGACGTCGTTGTCACGCACAGTGATCAGGCCGTGGTCGCCGGCGCTGGTGCGCACCTCCACCGTCTCCGACACCTCATGGCCCCGGGATGCCAGGAACGCGGCGATCAGGTACTGAAGCCATTCGGAGTACCGGTAGAAGACCGGGTCGCCGTCCCACTCGAGGGCGCATCCGTCACTGCTCGGGACCCACTGACACCTCGACAGCGGCCGTCCCTCTGTCGGCAGACCGTCGCGGCCCGCGTTGTGCGGACCACTCGCAGCACCCGCGAACCCGGTGAGGAAGTCGATGTCGGGCCGACTCAACGGCGGTGTGATCTCGAAACGCCCGTCGAACGCCGTTGTGTATGCCACTGTGTGCCTCCGCTTCCGTCCGGCCCTACCGGTACAGACGCAGCGAGGACCCGATCGGTTCCCGCGGGTACGCCCTTGGCCTTCAGGACTTGGCCTTCAGGACCGGCGGCGACGCGCGATGTCGGCGAGCACGACGCCTGCCGCGACCGACGCGTTGAGCGATTCCACATCGCCGGCCATCGGGATGGACAGGATCGAATCGCACGTCTCCCGGACGAGCCGCGAGAGTCCCTTACCCTCGGACCCCACCACCACGACGACGGGATCGGTGCCGTCGAAAGTGTCGAGGTCGGTATCACCACCGGCATCGAGTCCCACGACGCGGACGCCCTGAGACTGCCAGTCCTTGAGCGTGCGTGTCAGGTTGGTCGCCCGGGCAACTGGAAGCCGTGCCGCGGCACCCGCGCTGGTACGCCATGCGACAGCGGTCACCGACGCACTCCGACGCTGCGGAATCACCACGCCGTGGCCACCGAACGCCGCGACGGACCGGATGATCGCACCGAGGTTGCGCGGATCGGAAATGTTGTCGAGCGCCACCAGCAGAGGTCGCTCGTGCCTCTCCTTGGCGCGCACGATCAGATCGTCGGGATGCGCGTAGCGGTACGGCGGCACCTGCAGGCCGATGCCCTGATGCATACCGTTCGCGGTGAGCCGGTCGAGTTCGCTGCGCTGCACTTCTAGAATCGAAATGCCGGCATCAGCGGCGCGCTGCACTGCTTCCTTGAGCCGGTCGTCGGCTTCCGCACCGACCGCGACGTAGAGCGCGGTCGCCGGGACCTCGGCCCGCAAGCACTCGACTACGGGGTTGCGGCCGAGGACCATTTCCGGCCCGTCCTCCGGCTTGCGTCCCCCCGGACGGCGGCCTCGGTTGTCGGCGGCCTTCGCCGCTGCGCGAGCGCGCCGGGCCGCAGGATGGTACGAACGATCCTCGGCCTTCGGGGTCGCGCCACGGGCTTCGAGACCGCGCCGACGCTGACCGCCCGAGCCGACGACCTGGCCTTTCTTCGTTCCGCCCTTGCGAATCGCTCCGCGTCGCTGGGAATTGCCTGCCATCACTGCCCTGCTTTCAGGGACCACTCGGGTCCGTTCGGCGTATCCGTTACTTCGATCCCCGCCGCTGTCAGCCGGTCACGTACTTCGTCGGCGACCGCCCAGTTCTTCTCGGCGCGGGCGCTCTGTCGACGATCGAGTTCTGCTCCCACCAGCACATCCAAGGCGGCGAGCGCACCCGACTCGTCGCCGGAGCTCTCCTGCCAGTGTGCATCGAGTGGATCGACGCCGAGGACAGAAAGCATCGCACGGATCTGGGACGCGATGCGCACCGCTTCGGTCAGGTCTCCGTTGTCGAGCGCTTTGTTGCCCTCGCTGCGTCGACCGTGGATCTCGGCGAGCGCCTTGGGTACCCCGAGATCGTCGTCGAGTGCTTCGGCGAACGCGTCGGTCCACGTTCCGACGGGAACGTCGCCGGCGCGGTCACGGGTCTTGGTCACGAACGACTCGAGTCCCCGGTAGGCCGCGGCCGCCTCGGCCAGCGCCGTGTCGGAGTATTCGAGCATCGACCGGTAGTGGGCGCTGCCGAGGTAATAACGCAGCTCCTGGGCGCGCACGCGGGTGAGGACGTTGGGGATGGACAGCACGTTGCCGAGCGACTTGGACATCTTCTCGCCGCCCATGGTCACCCAGCCGTTGTGCAACCAGTAACGAGCGAAGCCGTCGCCCGCGGCGCGGGCCTGCGCGATCTCGTTCTCGTGATGCGGAAAAACCAGATCCATGCCGCCACAATGGATATCGAACGCGGAACCGAGATAGAACTCCGCCATCGCGGAGCATTCGAGATGCCAGCCCGGACGGCCACGGCCCCACGGCGTAGGCCACGACGGCTCGCCGGCCTTCTCGGCCTTCCACAAGGTGAAGTCGCGAGGGTCGCGCTTGCCCTGTCCGGCGCTCTCACCCTGATGGACGTCGTCGAGTTTGTGCCCCGACAACGCGCCGTACTCGGGGAAACTCATCACGTCGAAGTAGACGTTGCCGCCGGATGCGTAAGCATGACCCGCGTCGATGAGACGACGCATGAGCTCGACCATCTGGGTGATGTGCCCGGTCGCGCGAGGCTCCACGGAGGGCGGCAATACACCGAGAGCGTCGTAGGCGCGGGTGAAAGCGCGTTCGTAGGTCGTCTTCCATTCCCACCAGGGGCGGCCCGCCTCGCCTGCCTTGCGGAGAATCTTGTCGTCGATATCGGTGACGTTTCTCACAAACGCGACGTCGAGTCCCTTCGCTGCGAGCCATCGTCGCAGAACGTCGAACGCGACGCCGCTGCGCACGTGGCCGATATGCGGCTCACCCTGAACAGTGGCGCCACACAGATACACCGAGGCGTGTCCGGGCACCAGCGGTTCGAAATCCCGCACGGCTCGTGTTTCGGTGTCGAAAAGGCGCAAAGTCACGACAGACCATCCTACCGTTGATCGACGTCAGGTAATACGAGTGCGGTGGCGATAGCCGCCACACCTTCCCCGCGGCCGGTCAGCCCGAGTCCGTCGGTGGTTGTGGCCGACACCGACACGGGTGCGCCGAGCAGATCGGACAGCACACGCACCGCCTCGTCGCGTCGCGGCCCGATCTTCGGGCGGTTCCCGATCACCTGCACGGCCGCGTTGCCGATGGTCCAGCCTTCTTCGGTCAGCAGCCGCCGTACCTCGGTGAGCATCGAGGCCCCCGACGCTCCCGACATCTCGGGACGATCGGTCCCGAACACCGAACCCAGGTCGCCGAGGCCGGACGCCGACAACAACGCATCGCACAATGCGTGTGCGGCGACGTCGCCGTCGGAGTGCCCCGAGCAACCGTCCGCATCGTCGAACAGCAGACCGGCCATCCAGCACGGACGCCCCGGTTCGACCGGGTGCACATCTGTTCCGATTCCGACACGCACGTGTGTTCAGTTCCCCTCTTGTGTCCGTTCGCCGGCAGCGAGCAAAGCTCGGGCCAGCACCAGATCCAGCGGTGTGGTGATCTTGAAGGCGAGCGGGTCGCCCGCCACGGTCTGCACGAGCTCGCCGAGCCGTTCCACCAGCCCGGCATCGTCGGTCGCGTCGCCCGTATCGCGATTGGCGCGATCGAGCAGGTCTGCATCGAACCCCTGCGGTGTCTGCACCGCTCGCAGGGACGCCCGCTCAGGGGTGCCGGTGACGACCCCGTCGGAGTCGACGCTCTTGATGGTGTCGGCGACCGGCAGGACGGGAATCACTGCGCGCCGCCCACCCCGGAGCGCCTCGACCACTCGGGTGAACAACTCCGGTGGAGTCAGCGCCCGCGCCGCATCGTGCACGAGCACGAACTGTGCGTCCGACGCCGCCCGGAGACCCGCGCGCACAGAATCGGCGCGTTCCGCACCACCGCCGGTGACCGTGACCCGGTCGGCGTACTCGGCGCGTACGAGCTCCGCCGGAGGTGCCGAGGCGAGCTCGGGCGGCGCCACCACCACGACACGGTCGACCGCGCCGGAACCCAGCATCGCTTCGACGGCCCGGTCGAGCATCGTGCGCCCACCGAGCTCGACGAACGCCTTGGGTAGTGACTCACCCAGACGGACGCCGCGGCCGGCCGCCGGAATAATTCCGACGACCGGCCCGCTGCGATCGTGTACTTGCTGTATTCGATTCACTTGATGCTGATTCGAGGGTCGCGTCGCCTATCAGGATGCGGCGGCGAGAACCTCGTCGAGCATGCTCTCTGCCCTGACATCGTCAGTTCCCTCGGCAAGCGCGAGCTCACCGACGAGGATCTGCCGAGCCTTCGCCAGCATTCTCTTCTCACCAGCAGAAAGGCCGCGGTCCTGCTCCCGGCGCCACAGGTCGCGGACTACCTCTGCGACCTTGTTGACATCACCGGAGGCCAACTTCTCGATATTGGCCTTGTACCGCCGTGACCAGTTGGTCGGTTCTTCTGTATGCGGTGCGCGCAGCACCTGGAAGACCTTGTCGAGGCCTTCTTGTCCCACCACGTCGCGAACTCCGACATATTCTGCATTCTCAGCAGGTACCCGCACCGTGAGGTCGCCCTGCGCGACTTTCAGAACCAGATATTCCTTCTGCTCCCCCTTGATGGTGCGTGTTTCGATTGCTTCGATCAGCGCCGCACCGTGATGGGGGTATACGACGGTGTCTCCGACCTTGAAAATCATGTGTCCCGTGCCCCTTTCGATTCTTCGAGTTTAACACGTGACCACATCGGCCTCTCATCAACGGCGCAGGTCAGGGGCACCGACACGTGGGCGTAGGGCTTGACAGGCAACCGGTTACGTGCATCCGGTGACGTGCGACACACCCGCCCTGACAGGGCGTTATGCCCCGTTGTGGTGCACAAAATGGCAATATCGATGACCCGACGCACACTCCAGGCGGGACAACTACTACTCTGCCTAGTGGATTGCGAGCCTTACCCGAGTGGAGGAAAAGTGACTGCTCTCAACACGTCGACTCGTCGAGTCGCGACCGCTGTCGCCCTGGCCGCGGGTGCGACGCTGGCGTTGTCCGCGTGCGGCGCCGGTCAGATCACCCAGACCTCCGACCAGGTGGCTGCGATCAACGGCACCAACACGGACGCGGGCAGCCTTGCACTGCGCAACGTGCACATCATCTACCCGGATTCCGAGGAGTACAGCATCGAGCCGGGCGGAACCGCTCTGCTCGGCTTCACCATCGCGAATCTCGACGGCTACCGGGACGACGTCCTCACGGGCATCGAGACCGAGTACGCGGGCTCGGTGACCGGCGCGGACAACATCACGATCCCCGCTCTCGGCTCGGTCATCGCCGGTGTTTCCCCTGAGACCACCGATCTTCTCGAGTCCGTCGACGAGTCGCCGCAGCCGACCTCGCCGGAGGACACCCCCGTGGTGCCCGCGACGGTCGAGACCATCGAACTCGTCGACCTGAAGGAAGGTGTCCGGCCCGGCCTGACCATCCCCTTCACCTTCTCCTTCGAGGAAGCTGGCGACGTGACCCTGTCCGTACCGGTCGATGCAGGCCCGGTTCTCGATCGCCACGAGTCGGAGATGTCGCCGATCATCGGCGAAGCGCACTGACCCAGCGCGACCGGCAAGACCCTTCCGGAAGGTCCGGACGAGCATTCTCGTCCGGACCTTCCGGCGTTCTGTCACCACGTTCGCATATCCTCCGGCAGTGGCCAGATCCAAAACGATGTACCGCTGCTCCGACTGCTCGCACACCGTCGCCAAGTGGGTCGGACGCTGCCCCGAATGCGGAACGTGGGGATCGCTGGACGAGGCACCGGTGCAGCCGACAGCTGTCGCATCGCGACCGGGCACCTCGCTCGCGCGTGCGGGCGCCGCGGCAGTCCTCCCCACCACCCCCGCCACTCCTCTGACCCGGATCGACGGGAAGGAAACCGCGGCCAAGACCACCGGAATCTCCGAACTCGACCGGGTTCTCGGCGGGGGGATCGTGCCCGGCTCCGTCGTCCTGCTCGCGGGTGAACCTGGCGTCGGCAAGTCGACGCTGCTCCTCGAGGTCGTCCACCGCTGGGCTCAGCGCGGCGCCGACGACAGGTCGCTGTACGTGACAGGCGAGGAATCCGCCGGTCAGGTTCGACTCCGCGCCGACCGCACCGGGTCTGTCCACGAGCGGGTCTACCTGGCTGCCGAATCCGATCTGGCGACGATCTTCGGCCACGTCGAACAGGTCAAGCCGACACTGCTCGTCGTCGACTCGGTGCAGACGATGCTCGCCGCCGATGTCGACGGCGTGTCCGGCGGTGTCACTCAGGTCAAGGCCGTCACGAGCGCGCTGACCTCGCTCGCGAAGGCCAGCGGTATCCCGGTGTTGCTGATCGGTCACGTCACCAAGGACGGCGCAGTGGCGGGCCCACGCTCGCTCGAGCATCTCGTCGACGTCGTACTTCATTTCGAAGGTGACAAACATTCGACGCTGCGTATGGTGCGCGGGGTCAAGAACCGGTTCGGTGCAGCCGAGGAAGTGGGCTGCTTCGAACTCACCGAAGGCGGCATCGTCGAGGTGAGCGACCCATCGGGACTGTTCCTGCAACACCGGAACGAGGAGGTGCCGGGGACGGCGGTCACCGTCACGATGGACGGCAAACGCCCACTGCTCGGCGAAGTTCAGGCGCTTGTCGTCCACACCCAGAATCCGTCACCGCGGCGCGCGGTGAGCGGCCTGGATTCGGCGCGCGTCGCGATGGTGCTCGCCGTACTCGAACGGCGCTGCAACGTCCGCAATCTCGGAAAATGCGACGTATACGCCTCGACGGTCGGCGGCATGCGGATCACCGATCCGTCCGCCGACCTCGCGCTGGCGCTCGCCATCGTCTCGGCGGTCCGAGATCAACCGGTCCCGCCCGGCACCGTCCTGCTCGGCGAGGTCGGACTGGCAGGCGAAGTCCGGCGCGTGGCCGGAGCAGGACGACGACTCACCGAGGCACACCGGCTCGGGTTCACCCGCGCAGTGGTGCCCCGCAACACGGAGGGCGCGCCTTCCGGCATGAAGGTCCGCGAGGTGACCAACCTCGGGCAGGCGCTCATGAACATCGGCTGACGCCCGCTTCGAAACACGACTAGCGGAAGGCGCCGTGTCTTCCTTCTCCCGACGTGAACCGTGCAGCGCCTGCGATGCCCTCCCGCTCGACGATCGGCGCACCGTGGGCGCCTTCGGCCCGCAACGCGGTGTCGAGTGGAAGATCGAACGAGCGGTAGACCGACGCCCGGTCCACCGACATGCATTCCTGCGGAAACGTTGCCAGTTGCCGCGCGATCTCCTGCGCTACAGCGAGTGACGTACCCGCGTCGACGACCCGGTTGGCGAGGCCGAACGACAAGGCCTCGGCCGCATCCACCGCGCGACCGGTGAGGATCATGTCGAGCGCTCTCCCCTGCCCGATGATCCGCGGCAGTCGCACCGTGCCGCCGTCGATGAGTGGTACACCCCAGCGGCGGCAGAACACCCCGAAGACTGCGTCGGATTCGCACACTCGCAGGTCTGCAAGCAGTGCGAGTTCCAGTCCACCTGCGACCGCGTAGCCACTCACCGCCGCGATCAGTGGTTTGGACAGCGCCATCCGGGACGGGCCCATCGGTCCCGTGCCGCCGCCCTGCGGGTCGAGCTCGTGACGCCGCTGCGAATCACCCAGGGCCGTGAGGTCGGCGCCAGCACAGAAATGGCCGCCCGCACCCCAGAGCACCGCGACACGTTGTTTCTCGTCTGCGTCGAACGCTTCGATGGCCTCGCGGAGCTGCGCGGCCATCGGCCCGTCCACGGCGTTTCTGCGATCAGGGCGGTTGAGCACGATCGTGGTGACGGCACCATCGCGTTCGACGACGACATCGGGGGCACCACGGTCGGGGGCGGACATGGATCGTTTCTAACACTCTCCGGCCGGCGATTCTGCCGTATCGGGTTGTCGGACTCGCATGCGAACATATGTTCGTGTCCGACCGCGCAACAATTCTCCACGCCGATCTCGACGCGTTCTACGCGTCGGTCGAGCAACGCGACGACCCGTGGCTTCGAGGAAAACCGGTGGTGGTCGGCGGCGGGGTCGTCCTGGCAGCGAGCTACGAGGCGAAAGCATACGGAATCAAGACACCCATGCCGGGCCGTGCAGCGCGCGCTCTGTGCCCGCACGTGATCTCGATACCGCCGCGCATGGACGCGTACTCACGGGCGTCGAGGGAGGTGTTCGAGATCTTCGATCGGGTCTCACCCGTCGTCGAAGGGGTCTCCATCGACGAGGCCTTCCTCGATGTGTCGGGGCTGCGCCGCATCTCGGGTGAGCCGGCCGACATCGCGGCACACCTGCGCGCGACGGTCATGGCCGAGGTCGGCCTGCCGATCACCGTAGGTGTGGCCCGGACGAAGTTCCTCGCAAAGGTCGCGAGTGGCGTCGCGAAACCGGACGGGCTGCTCGTCGTCCCACCGGAAGGGGAACTCGAGTTCCTCCACCCGTTGCCCGTCGAACGACTGTGGGGCGTCGGCAAGGTCACCGCCTCGACTCTGCATGCGCACGGACTTCGATCGGTCGCCGATATTGCGAACGAATCCGAGTCCGACCTCATCTCGCTGCTCGGCCGGGCAACAGGCCGCCACCTGTACGCGCTCGCGACCGGACACGACCCACGGCCGGTTCACCGTCGACGCCGACGTTCGATGGGCGCCCAGCACGCGCTCGGTCGAGGAGCCCACAGCATCGAGTCGATCGACGCGACGCTGCAACTGCTCGTCGACAAGGTTGCCGCCCGGATGCGCCGCGCCCATCGGATCGGCCGCACAGTGGTGCTCAGACTCCGCTTCGCCGATTACACGCGGGCCACGCGGTCGCACACACTCGGCGTCCCCACCGCGCGCACCGACATCCTCAGCAACACGGCACGCGCCCTGCTCGAATCAGCGAGGCCGCAGGTCGCCGACTGCGGGCTCACCCTGATCGGTGTCGCGGTGACGAACTTGGACGGCGAGGGCATCGAGCAGCTCAAGCTTCCCTTCGACGAGCCGGTGCCGTCGCCCGATCCGGGCTCGAACGAGATCACCGCGACACATCGCCCGATCGACCGGCACGCCCTCGACACGGTCCTCGACGACGTCCACTACCGGTTCGGAGCCGGGGCGCTCACGTCCGCGACGCTGCTCGGCCACGACCACAGGGAAGGTGTACCGATGCTCCCCGATTGAGAAGCACCTCAGATCGACGAGATGTCGTCGGCGCCGGGCAAGCCGTCAGCGAAATCCTTCCCCTTCTCGAAATGTTCGTGGCCGACCATCACGAACAATCCGTGCGAGCTCCCCACGATCACGTCGGGATCGGCGAGCGGGCCATCGACGATGCGTACCTCGGCGCTCGTGTAGACCTTGCGACGCACCGTCCCGTCGACTCGGGCGGTGAATTCGAGGACCGCCCCCAGCGGGATGGGGCGCTTGAAATCGGTCCCCATGTGCCCGGTGACCACGGGCTTCCGGAACACGGCGTTACATGCGAAACCCTGGACTTCGTCGAACGCGGTCATGAGGATGCCTCCGTGGATGAACCCCGGCCCGCCCTGGAAACGGGGGGCCACCTCGAATCGGCCCTTCACGGACAGCCCCTCGCCGATCGTGCACTGCATTGCGAGTCCGGTCGGCTGATCGTCGCCGCAACCGAGGCACTTGGACCAGTGCTGCGGTATCGGCGCCCCCGGACCGGGATGATCCTCGCGAAGATCAGGAACGACGAGGTCATCGGGCAAGGTCCAGAGACTACTCATGAGCAAGTAATGTAGTTGCGCGCTCGCCTACGACTTTTCCGTGGCCTGCACAAATGTGACGAGAAACGCACGCGCAGCCAGGAGGACTTCGCACATGACCGAGTCGGCCGACGCTGCGACGTTGAACGAGACGATCGCGCGTCTGGCACCCGGCACAGCTTTGCGAGACGGCCTCGAACGCATCCTGCGGGGCCGCACAGGCGGCCTGATCGTGCTCGGCTTCGACGAGCACGTCGCATCGATCTGCGACGGCGGCTTCGAACTCGATGTCGAATTCGCCCCTACCCGGTTGCGCGAGTTGTCGAAGATGGACGGCGCGGTCGTGGTGTCCACCGACGGCACCCGGATCGTGCGCGCCAACGTGCAGCTCGTGCCCGATCACCGCATCCCCACCGTCGAATCCGGTACCCGTCATCGCGCAGCCGAACGGACCGCTATCGAGACCGGGTATCCCGTGGTCTCGGTGAGCCAGTCGATGAGCATCGTGAGCGTGTACGTCGAAGGACGCAGGCATGTCATCGACGATTCCGCGATGATCCTCTCCAGGGCCAACCAGGCCGTCGCGACGCTAGAGCGGTACAAGGCTCGTCTCGACGAAGTCACCCGGCAGCTCTCGGTGGTGGAAATCGAAGACATCGTGACATTGCGCGATGCGCTCACCGTCGCGCAGCGCCTCGAAATGATGCACCGCCTTTCAGTGGAGATCGAGCAGGATGTGCTCGAGCTCGGAACCGACGGTCGGCAGCTCGCACTGCAACTCGAAGAGCTCGTCGGCGACAATCAACTCGCCAGGCAACTGCTCGTTCTGGACTACCTGGCCGGGACCGATTCACCGTCGGTCCTCGATGTGGAGCAGGCGCTCGATGCGTTGGGAGGGTTGACCGATGTCGATCTACTGGACCTGACGACACTCGCGCGGGCCTTCGGCTATCCGAACACCATCGAAGCGCTCGACACCGCAATGAGCCCCCGCGGATACCGCGTCCTCAATCGTGTTCCGAGGCTCCGGGCACGTCAGATCGACCGGCTGGTGGGTGCTTTCGGAACTCTGCAGGGCTTGCTCGCGGCGACCGCCGCGGACCTTCAGGCCGTCGAAGGGATCGGAGCGCTGTGGGCTCGCTACATCCGTGAGGGTCTCTCACGCCTGGCCGAGGCGTCGATCAATCACTACGACTAGCACTTCACGGACCAGCACTTCACGCTGTCATGTTGAACGGCTCCGGCGTGCTGCGCAGACCACCGAGTTGCCCGACGACCGTATATGCGCCCGGCTGGACCGGTTCCCGCGGCGTCGCGCACCCGGGTTCGGACGTCGTGCCGGACCACCGCACCGAGAACGCGGCCTGATCCCCGGGGCGGAGCGAACGCACGTCGGCGGTCGAGTCGGGGAAACAGTCGGTGTTCGCCCACACGCGCTGGTTGCCGTCGAGGGTGTACACGAGGACCTGCTGCAGGCCCGCACCGAGATCGCGCTCGCACGAGGACGTCCCGATATTGGTGATGACGATCGTGAATTCGGGTTCGGCTCCGACCTGGTAATTCGGCTCGCCTGCCGTCACGCGCACTGCGAGCGATTGATCCGAACACTGCCCGGGTGCCGTCGATGCCGACACCGGTGTCGTGGCCGCGCCCGAATCATCCGGTTCCGCAGCACCCGACGGGGTGGACGACCCCGAGGACGCGTTCGAGGAATTCGAACTTCCGGAACCGCCAGTGTCCGAGCCACCATCGTCCGAACCGGTCTCTGCTCCGGCTTCGACACCGGATCCGTCCGGTGTGGTCGTGGTGGTCTCGGACATCGTGGTGCCGGAGGCCGCGGGTTCCGTTTCGGGATCATCGCCGCCGGTGAAGGCGAGAACCGCCCAGATGACCAAGGCCAGCACGACCACCGCGACGACGATCGCGAGAACACGGCGTCGCCAGTAGATCTCAGGAGGAAGTGGGCCGTTGGGTTCAAACACGCTTCACACGGTATGTGTCAGCTCGGGCGATGGCCACATGGTCGTCGGCGTGTCGCGTCAGTCCGAGGTCACACCGATATCGCCGATATGGCCTTGCAGCTGTACGTGACCGTCGTCGAGCTTGTACGTCACACCCACAACAGCGCAGCGACCATCGGCGATGCGCTCCGCGATGATCTGCGAGCGTTCGGTGAGCACCTTGCCCGTTTCCACGACGTGGCGCGCCTCGAGTTCGTCGACGGTGCCGAGCCCTTCTCGACGCCCGAGGAGAATCGAGGGTGCGACCCGCTCGACGATGCTGCGGATGAAGCCCGACGGGACCTCGCCGCCGTCGAGTGCGGACAATGTCGCGCCGACAGCACCGCAGCTGTCGTGTCCCAACACGACGATGAGAGGCACGTTGAGAATGTCGACCGCATACTCGATCGAGCCCAGCACGGAGCTGTCGATCACGTGACCAGCAGTTCGGACGACGAACATATCGCCGAGGCCCTGGTCGAAAATGATCTCGGCCGCGACACGGGAGTCGCCACATCCGAAGAGCACCGCAGTGGGGTGCTGGCCGTTGACGAGCTCTGCTCGGCGGTCGATGCCCTGGCTGGGGTGCAGTGGGGTGTCACTGACGAAGCGCTGATTACCTTCGGTCAGAGCTTTCCAGGCTGAGATGGGGTTCGAATTCGGCATATGCCCAGTATTCACCCCCGGTGATTTCGACTTTCACGCGGGAATACTTTTACCTATGTAAACAACCGCCCAGAACGTTTCGAAAGGACGTGAGAATGCCGGTCGATGCTGGCGTATTGCTGCGCTGGTATGCAGCGCAGGCACGGGATCTACCGTGGCGCCACGAAGGCGTGACGGGATGGCAGATCCTCATGTCGGAGGTCATGTTGCAGCAGACTCCCGTCGTGCGGGTCGCGCCGATCTGGGAGGAGTGGGTCCGGCGCTGGCCGGTCCCATCGGCGATGGCCGCATCGAGCCAGGCCGAGGTGCTGCGAGCCTGGGGCAAGCTCGGTTATCCGCGTCGGGCGTTGCGCTTGCACGAGTGCGCCGGGGTCCTCGCCGCCGAGCACGACGACCGGGTTCCCGACGATGTCGACGTCCTGCTGTCGCTGCCGGGGATCGGCGCGTACACGGCGCGAGCAGTCGCGTGTTTCGCATACGGGCAACGCGTTCCCGTGGTGGACACCAACGTGCGCCGCGTCGTCGCACGCGCCGTCCACGGCAAGGCGGAGCCCGGGAACCCTTCCACACGAAGGGACCTCGCAGACGTCGAGATTCTGCTGCCGCGCACCCGCGCGCGGGCCGCGACGTTCTCGGCTGCACTGATGGAGCTCGGCGCGACGGTGTGCACCGCGCGGAACCCCGACTGTGATCGATGCCCGCTCCCCGAATGCGCGTGGGTGCAGGCCGGCCGTCCGGCTCACGACGGCCCGGCCCGGCGCGTGCAGAAGTTCGCCGGAACCGACCGTCAAGTGCGCGGAAAACTGATGGCAGTCCTCCGCGACAGCGACACTCCGGTGGAGCGTCCGGCACTCGATCAGGTGTGGCTCACAGACCCCGGGCAGCGCGATCGGGCCCTGCATTCGTTGCTCCTCGACGGACTGGTCGAACAGACCGACGACGGACGCTTCGCGCTCGCTGGAGAAGGCGCGCGCTAGTCGAGCGAATTGACGTCCTCCCGGCCATGAACGACCGGGATTCCTCCTGCAGCGCTACGCGCCACTCCGGTGGGTTCCTGTTTCACAGGGACTTACCTCCCGCTAGGCGGCAGGATTTACGGTCCCTCCGCAGGCGTTTCGCCTCTCCGCCCGTCCGGCGGCGAGGATGTTCTTGGCGGCGTTGAGGTCGCGGTCGTGGACCGCACCGCACGCCGCGCACTGCCACTCCCGCACTGAGAGCGGTTTCGGGCCGTCCTGCACTCCACACGTCGAGCACAGTTGGCTCGACGGGTAGAAACGGTCCACCTTCACGAAGGTCCGCCCATACCGGGCGGCCTTCTCCTCCACCATCCGAGTGAACATGCCCCACCCGGCATCGTGCACCGACTTCGCCAACCGTGTCCGCGCCAGCCCGGTGACACACAAGTCCTCGACGAACACCGCTTGGTTCTCGCGGATGATCGCCGTGGAGTTCTTGTGCGCCCAATCCTTGCGGGCGTCGGCCACCTTGGCGTGAGCCTTCGCGACACGAACGCGTGCCTTGGCCCGGTTGTTGCTGCCCTTCTGCTTGCGAGAGAGTGCCTGTTGCGCCTTGCGGAGTGTGCGTTCGGCGCGGCGCAAGAACTTCGGTGAGGTGATGGTCTTGCCGTCCGACAGGACCGCGAACGTCGTCAGGCCCAGGTCGATCCCCACCTCCGCATCGGACTCCGGTAACGGCACGTCGGTCGTCTCGACCACGAACGACGCGAAGTACCGACCCGCCGAGTCCTTGATGATCGACACACTCGAGGGTTCCGAGGGTAGGTCGCGTGACCAGGCGACTTTCACCTCGCCGACCTTGGCGATATACAACTTCCGGTTGCCTCGGATACTGAAGCCGTTGCGGGTGAGCCGGATCGCCTGCCGAGTGTCCTTGCGGGACCGGAACCGCGGAGCCCTGACCTTGCGGCCTTTCCGCTTCCCCGACATCGAGTCGAACCAGTTCCGGTACGCACGCCGCGCATCCTGGCAGGCTTGGACCAACACCACCGACGCCACCTCGGACAGCCATACCCGCTGCGGGGTCTTCTTCGCTGCGGTGACCACTTTTTTCTGCACGTCGGTGTCCGAGAGCGTCACCCCGGCCGCATACGCGTCCTGGCGGGCGCGCAGTGCGCCGTTGAATACCACCCGCGCGCACCCGAACGACCGTGCCAGCCTGTTCTGCTGGCCCGGTGTCGGGTAGACGCGGTACTGGTAGCGGAGCTGCACAGCGAGACCATAGCGACGACCACCGACATGATTGATGCGCTAACCCGCCCTGAAGGACCGGGCTTGCGCGCTACGTTCTCCGGTCAAGAACTGCTCGACCGCCGCGCGATACTCGTCGGGTTTGTCGTCGTGGACCAGATGCCCGGCACCGGCGATACGGACGTACTCGGTGCCGGGTCGGCTACTCATCTCTTGCATCTGTCCTTCGGGGGTGATGGTGAACTCGCCCTCGATGAGCAGGGCGGGGACACGAATCGAGTGCCATTCGTCCCAGAAGGCGCGGGTGCCCCATTCCTCCGAGATATCGCGGAACGTCGCGACCTCACCGTGCAGATGCCAGCCGTCGTCGCGGCGGTCGAGCGAATCGAGAAAGTACTGTCCGGCCACCGGGCCGAAGAAGTCGATCACCGCCTGCTCGGTGGGGAACGGCTGCGGCCACTGCTCTACCATCGCGGCCCAGTTCGCCGCCGTACGTCCCCGGAAGTCCGGGGCCATGTCCTCGAGCACCAGTGCCGCCACACAGTCGGGATGCGCGGCGGCGAGGCACCACGCATGCAGCGCGCCCATCGAATGCCCGATGACGACGAGCGGTTCGTCGAACTTCTCGAGATGGGATGCCAGATCCGCAACGAAGGCGCCGGTGGTGAGCTCTGCGGGCGCGGGGCGTCCGTGCCCCGCCGCATCGAACGTGTGGACGTGGCCGTGCTCGCGTAGCCACGGCACGTGGGTACGCCAAGTGCGCGCGCTCCCCATCAATCCGTGCAACAGCAGGATCGGACGTCCGTTACCACCCTCGTCGTGCAACACAATCGCCCAAGGTAGCGGAGTAGGCTCGCGCGCATGGCAGTCGTGAAGATCAACGCAATCGAAATCCCCGAGGGCGCAGGCCCCGAGCTGGAGAAGCGGTTCGCCAATCGCGCGCACACCGTCGACAACTCCAAGGGCTTCCTCGGATTCCAGCTCCTCCGCCCGACTGCGGGCGAGACCCGCTACTTCGTCGTCACCCAGTGGGAGACCGAAGAGGACTTCGCTGCATGGCGTGACGGCGACGCGCGAGCCGCGCACGCGGGCGAGGCCAAGAAGCCCGTTGCGTCGGGCGCATCGCTGCTCGAGTTCGAAGTCGTCCTCGACGTCAAGAAGTCCTGATGTCCGTGCCCGGTGAATCCGGGCGTGAGTTCACCTATCCCGATGTGGGCGCAGGCCGGGGAAGTGTTTCCCCGGCCGGCTATCAGTCGCTGGAGATGACGCGTGAACTGGGCACCGGCGACCAGATTTTCGATACCGCGTCCCGGCGGCTGTTCGGCTGGCACATGCATCGCGCCGCCGGTATCCGGGTGGCGCACGGCACGCCGCGTCCCACTCCCGGACTCGATGTACGCCTCGAATGGGGCATCGGGCCCATCCGAGCGACGGCCTGGTGCCGGGTGGTCGACGTCATCGACGAGCCCGGTCGTCGCGGTTTCTCGTACGGCACGTTGACCGGGCATCCCGAGAGCGGCGAAGAGACTTTTCTCGTCGAACGTGGCACCGACGGGAATGTCACTGCTCGGATCACTGCCTTTTCGCGTCCGGCACGCTGGTACACCCGGATCGCGGGGCCGCTCGGTCACCTGCTGCAACGCCGAGTCACGCAACGCTATCTCGACGGGATCACCGACGATCTGCCTCGCCTGATGTGACGGTCGCTCACACCGCGCAGGTGTCTCCCTCACATCCGTCCGCATCGGCGGCGATCGGATCTGTGGTGGGTTCTGCACTGTCGGCGTCGGCGATCGCGCGTTCGAGCAATGCGCGGAACACGTCCTCCGGCTGGGCTCCCGACACCGCGACCGCGCGGTCGGCGACGAAGAACGGGACACCGGTGACACCGAGCTGCCGGGCCTCCAGGAGGTCGGCGCGGACGGCATCGGCAGCAGCGTCGGACTCGAGATCGGTGCGGATCTCATCCGCATCCAGTCCCACCGACGCGGCGATACGCACCAGCTCCTCACGATCGTCCACAATCTTGCCTTCGACGAAATGCGCACGGAACAGTGCCTCGAGCAGTTCGTCGCGCTTGTCGCCGGCGAGGTGCAACAGACGGTGTGCGTCGAAGGTGTTCGCCGCGATCACCGTGTCGAATTCGATGTCCAGCCCGACCTGCGCGGCAGTGGCGGACACCTGGGCGAACATGTGCCGAACCTGTTCGGCGGGCATGCCCTTCATCTCGACCAGCGCCTCGATCTCGGGCTTCCTCAGGCCCGCGGGCGTCTCGGGTGCGAGCTGATACGACCGCCACGTCACCGTGACCCGGTCGCGCTGCGGGAAATCAGCGAGGGCTGCGGAAAATCGGCGCTTGCCGATGTAGCACCACGGGCAGGCAATGTCCGACCAGATCTCGATGTGGGCGGTGGGAAGGGTTGTATCGGCAGTTACGTTCACGAGTCGAACAACGGCAAGGCAGCCGCGGATTGTTCCCGATCCGCGAAGCTCGACGTCGCGCGACGCCGGTGCCCACATCGAACGGACGCTGCACCGCCGCCGAGAGACGCCGATTCTCGGCAGCGGCGCAGGGTCAGGATTCGAGTGCCGCGTCGAGCGTGATCTCGACACCCGTCAGCGCGCGGCTCACCGGGCAGATCTCTTTCGCTGTCTGCGCGGCCTTCTCGAAGCCCGCGGCGTCGAGGCCGTCGACTTCACCGCGGACGGTCAGCTTGATTCCGGTGAGTCGGAACCCCATCTCGGGGTGCGGACCGAGCGACACGTCGGCCCTGACCTCCAGGCTCTGCGGGGTGCCTCCGGCTTCGGCGATCATCGCGGACAACTGCATCGCGAAACACGTCGAGTGGGCCGCTGCGATCAGTTCTTCGGGGCTCGTCACACCGTCGGCGTCCTCGGCCGAGCGCCGTGGGAACGACACATCGAATGTGCCGCGTCCCGAGCTGGTCAATTCGACCTGGCCCGACCCGTCCTCGAGTCCACCGTTCCATGCGGTCCGTGCACTCCGTGTCGGCATTGCTGCTCCCTCCATCCGGCGCGAAACTAACAGTCTGGCCCGAACCTACGCCGATGCGTGCGCCGCAGTCTCCGGTTCGCGGACAATCGGCGAAAGCTCCACCGCCCGGTCATCGGTGGCGAGCCGATAGCTTCAGCGCCTGCATGCGGATCTCGTCGCGCAGCGTCTGCGGTGCCAGAAGTTCGGCGTCGTCACCGAGTTGCCACATCACCGCTCCTGCGTGGCCCGAACCCCCGAACTCGACCTCGGTGAGACACCACCGTTCGTCTTCCGCAGGGAGTTCGGCTACCGAGATCGCGACCGCAGCGAGTTCGTCTCGGCGACTCGCGCGCACCTTCACGGTGGCGGAGACAGTGGACATACCCGCGCGGAATCGAGCCCTTCTGCGCTGCCAGATCTCGGCGAGATCGACATCTTCCGGTCGCTCGGCCTTGACGTCGAGCACTTTCACCTCATCGATACGCGAGAGCCGATAGGTGCGTTCGTCACCGCGGTGCAAGGCCACCAGGTACCACCGACCGGCAGCGCTGACGACACCGATCGGGTCGACGGTCCGCCACCCGGCGTCCCGGTCGCGCGGACGGTACCGGATTCGTAGGCGCACACCGTCGAAGACCGCCTGTTGCACCGCGCCGAGGTGGGGATCGACCGGTGGGTCCGTGATCCATCCCGACCCGGTGACCAGAATCCGTTCCGATGCCCGGATGGCCGCCGTGCGCCCTGCCTCGGGCAACGCGTCGGTGACCTTCCGCATCGCGGCGGCGAACGCGGGAGCCATGCCGAGGGCCGCCGTGTCGGCCGAGGTGCTCGCGGCGAGCAGCGCGGTTGCCTCGTCGATCGTCAACCCGGTGAGGTCGGTGGTGAAACCGGGCAGCAACGCGAAGCCTCCGGCACGGCCGCGTTCCGCATACACCGGGATGCCGGCCGACGACAGCGCCTCGACGTCACGCAGGACGGTCCGTACCGAGACCTCGAGTTCGCGGGCGATAGCCGGGGCGGTCATCCGGCCCCGGTTTCTGAGCATCAACACCAGCGAAAGCAGCCGTTCAGCGCGCATCACCGAATCATGGCACCGAAACCTGACACGAAGTGTCGTGTTTGCTTCTCGAGGTCAGGACCGTTCGGTTGCGCTGCGGTGCCGGTACGACGACGGGGACTGCCCGCAGAAGTCACTGAAGGCCCTGGCGAACGAACTACCGTTGTCGAATCCGACGGCGCGGGCGGTTTCCTGAACAGACTGCTCCGGCGACGCGAGGAGCGCCATCGCGCGCAGCATCCGAGCCTGGAGTAGGTAGCTGCGCCATGACATCCTGACGTGCTCGTCGAACAACCGGCGCAAGGTGCGTTCGGAGACCGACACTGCGCGTCCGACCTCACCGATGGTGACGTCGTGGAGATTCGCCTTCGTGAACGCCATCGCCTCGTGCACGACGGGATGGTCCGACATCGGAAGGCTCAGGAGCGCTTCGTCGGAGTCGATGGCGTCGAGGACGAGACCGCCTAGGGTCGCGAAGAAGCGCTCTGCCGCGGCGTCGTCGGACAACCTGCCGACTGGCCATCGCTGCGCGTAGATGATCATTTCGCGGATGAGGGGCGAGACGTCGAGGACGGCGGCGCGTTCGCCCTGGAATCGCACCAGTTCCGGATCGAACATCACGGCGATCGAGCGGACTCTGGGGCTCATGGTCGCCTGGTGCCGCAATCCCGCCGGTATCCACACCGCTTGCTGAGGTGGCAACAGATAGTGGGTGGTCGCGGTCTCCACTTCGACCACACCGCCGACGGCGTACTCGATCTGGTGCATGTCGTGGCTGTGCCAGTCCGTCACGAGGCTCCCGCCCTCGTAGAGGTAACTTCCGGCGGTTATCGCCGCACTGCGACGCAGACTCTTGAGGTTGTCCGATCCTGCACGATGCATGGCCGATTGCGTAGAGACGGTCATGCTTATGAACGGTACAACAGGAGTAACCGCAATGTGACGAGCAGCACCCAGGAGTGAATATGCAACTCGACGACATGATTCTCGTGAGCATCGATGACCACGTGGTCGAACCACCCGACATGTTCGCCCGCCACGTCCCGGCCAAGTACAGGGACGAAGCACCCAAGGTCATCGTCACCGAGCAAGGGGTCGACCAGTGGGTCTACCAGGGGAAGCCGACAGGGGTCAGCGGACTCAACGCGGTGGTGTCGTGGCCCGCAGAAGAATGGGGTCGCGATCCCGCGCGGTTCGCCGAGATGCGCCCCGGCGTGTACGACATCCACGAGCGCGTACGCGACATGGACCGCAACGGCATCGTCGGTTCCATGTGCTTTCCCACGTTCACCGGTTTCTCGGCACGCCACCTGAACCAGCACCAGGCCGAGGTGACCATCGTGATGGTGCAGGCCTACAACGACTGGCACATCGACGAGTGGTGCGGTGCCTACCCCGATCGGTTCCTGCCGCTCGCCCTCCTGCCCACGTGGAACGTGCCTGCGATGTGCGACGAGATCCGACGCGTCGCGGCCAAGGGCTGCCGCGCCGTCACCATGCCCGAACTCCCCCACCTCGAGGGACTGCCCAGCTACCACGACATCGACTACTGGGGCCCGGTCTTCCAGACCCTGTCCGACGAGGGCGTCGTGATGTGCCTTCACATCGGTTCGGGGTTCGGCGCCATCTCGATGGCGAAGGATGCGCCCATCGACAACCTGATCGTGCTCGCTACCCAGATCTCCGCCATCGCGGCGCAGGATCTCCTGTGGGGCCCGGCCATGCGTTCCTACCCGGACCTGAAGTTCGCCTTCTCCGAAGGCGGCATCGGCTGGATACCCTTCTTCCTCGACCGCTGCGACCGGCACTACACCAACCAGCGCTGGCTCCGTCGCGACTTCGGCGGCAAGCTGCCCAGCGAGGTCTTCAAGGAGCACTCACTCGCCTGCTACGTCACCGACCCCACCGCGCTCAAGCTGCGTCACGAGATCGGCATCGACATCATCGCGTGGGAGTGCGACTACCCCCACTCCGATTGCTTCTGGCCCGATGCGCCGGAGAAGGTACTCGGCGAGCTCGAGGCCGCGGGCGCGACCGACGCCGAGATCGACAAGATCACCTGGCAGAACTCGTGCCGCTTCTTCAACTGGGACCCGTTCTCGAAGGTCGAACGCAAGGACGCGACCGTCGGAGCGCTGCGAGCCAAGGCAACCGACGTGGACGTGTCGATCCGATCCCGCGCTGAATGGGCAAAGCTCTACGAGGCGAAGCACAAAGACTCCGTGACAGCGGGGTGAATTCGTCCGAATCGATCGAAAATACCTGACAGAGGGTGTCGTGTTCGGCATCCATGCTGTGTGTCATGACCACGATGCAGACAGACCCTCGCCCCATGTTTCGCGAAGCACTCGATTGGGTGGCCGGACTCATCGACGGAGTCCGGCCCTCCCAGTTCACCGACCCCACCCCGTGCCCTGAGTTCGACGTGAGCTCCCTCATCGGGCACCTCCTCTCCACCGTCGACCGAGGCCGCGTCATCGGCGCAGGCGGCGACCCGCACACCGTGCCCGAGGCCCGCGATGAGCCCGCCGAGGGATGGGTCGCCGCGCTGCGCACGAGCGCCGACCGGTACTGGGAGGTGTGGAACGACGACGCGATGCTCGACACGGTGGTCACCGCCCCCTGGGGCACCTTCCCCGGACGCGCCGCGGTCCTCATCGCGCTCAACGAAGCACTCGTGCACGGTTGGGACCTGGCGGTGGCAACGGGTCAACCGGCGGAGGCCGACCCGGCCCTGGCCGATGCAGCTCTCGGCATCATGCAGCGTGCACTCCCCGAGACCCCGCGGGGCGGACCCGTCCCATTCGGCCCGGTGGTGGAACCCACTCCTGCCGCAGGAGCAACCGAACGCCTCGCCAACTGGTCCGGGCGACCGACCGCTGCGTGGAAGAACTGACGCCTGAACCAGCTGCCCAGCGATCTGCAACGCCGAGGGGCGGCACTCCGGATGGAGTGCCGCCCCTCGGCGTCTACGCGCGTTGTTACTGGGCTTCCGCTTCGCCCTCGCCGCTCTTCGCGAGCGCCACCGCCGGGGTGTCGGGCACCTCGGCCGGCTTCTCACTCGCCGCGAAGGTGAACTTCGCGTTCTCACCGGAACCTTCGCCGTCCCAGCCCTCGACGTCGACCAGGACGATGTGGCCTGCACCGATCTCGCCGAAGAGGATCTTCTCGGAGAGTTGATCCTCGATCTCGCGCTGAATGGTGCGACGCAGCGGGCGGGCGCCGAGCACCGGATCGAATCCTCGCTTGGCCAGCAGAGACTTCGCCTTCTCGGTGAGTTCGATCCCCATGTCCTTGTTCTTGAGCTGGGTCTCGACACGACCGATCATCAGGTCGACCATCTCGATGATCTGTTCCTGCGTGAGCTGGTGGAACACGATGATGTCGTCGATACGGTTGAGGAACTCCGGGCGGAAGTGCTTCTTCAGCTCGTCGTTGACCTTGTTCTTCATCCGCTCGTAGTTCGACTGGTCTCCCTTGCCGGAGCTGAAGCCAAGGCCGACAGCCTTCGAGATGTCCGACGTACCGAGGTTCGACGTGAAGATCAGCACCGTGTTCTTGAAGTCCACCGTGCGACCCTGACCGTCGGTCAGGCGACCGTCTTCGAGGACCTGCAGGAGCGTGTTGTAGATCTCCTGATGTGCCTTCTCGATCTCGTCGAACAGCACGACGGAGAACGGCTTGCGGCGGACCTTCTCGGTGAGCTGGCCGCCCTCTTCGTATCCGACGTATCCGGGAGGCGCACCGAACAGGCGCGACGCGGTGAAGCGGTCGTGGAACTCGCCCATGTCGATCTGGATGAGCGCGTCGTCCTCGCCGAACAGGAAGTTCGCGAGTGCCTTGGACAGCTCGGTCTTACCGACACCGGACGGGCCGGCGAAGATGAACGAGCCGGAGGGCCGCTTCGGATCCTTGAGGCCGGCGCGCGTACGACGGATGGCCTTCGCGACTGCCTTGACGGCGTCCTCCTGGCCGATGATCCGCTTGTGCAGCTCTTCCTCCATACGGAGAAGACGGGTGGTCTCCTCCTCGGTGAGCTTGAACACGGGGATGCCGGTCCAGTTCGCGAGCACCTCGGCGATCTGCTCTTCGTCGACCTCTGCCACGACATCAAGATCGCCTGCACGCCACTGCTTCTCGCGCTCGGAGCGCTGTGCGACGAGCTGCTTCTCCTTGTCGCGCAGGCTCGCGGCCTTCTCGAAGTCCTGCGCGTCGATCGCCGATTCCTTCTCGCGGCGCGCGTCGGCGATCTTGTCGTCGAACTCGCGCAGGTCCGGCGGCGCGGTCATCCGGCGGATACGCATCCGAGCGCCCGCCTCATCGATGAGGTCGATCGCCTTGTCCGGCAGGAAGCGATCGTTGATGTAGCGGTCGGCGAGGGTCGCCGCAGCCACGAGCGCCTTGTCCGAGATCGAAACGCGGTGGTGCGCCTCGTAGCGGTCGCGCAGACCCTTGAGGATCTCGATGGTGTGCTCGACCGTCGGCTCACCGACCTGGACGGGCTGGAAGCGACGCTCGAGCGCTGCGTCCTTCTCGATGTACTTGCGGTACTCGTCGAGAGTGGTCGCGCCGATCGTCTGCAGTTCACCGCGAGCGAGCTTCGGCTTGAGGATCGATGCGGCGTCGATCGCGCCTTCTGCTGCACCCGCGCCGACGAGCGTATGCAGCTCGTCGATGAACAGGATGATGTCGCCGCGGCTGTTGATCTCCTTGAGGACCTTCTTGAGGCGTTCCTCGAAGTCACCGCGGTACCGGCTGCCTGCGACGAGAGAACCCAGATCGAGCGTGTAGAGCTGCTTGTCCTTGAGGGTTTCCGGAACCTCGCCGTTGACGATCGCCTGAGCCAGACCCTCGACCACGGCGGTTTTGCCGACGCCGGGCTCACCGATGAGCACCGGGTTGTTCTTGGTGCGACGGGACAGCACCTGCATGACCCGCTCGATTTCCTTCGCACGACCGATGACCGGATCGAGCTTGCCTTCGAGAGCGGCCTGCGTGAGGTTCCGGCCGAACTGGTCGAGCACGAGCGACGTCGACGGGGTGCCGGCCTCGCCGCGGCTGGTGCCGGCCTCCTGCGGTTCCTTGCCCTGGTAACCCGAGAGCAGCTGGATGACCTGCTGGCGGACACGGTTCAGGTCGGCGCCGAGCTTCACGAGCACCTGAGCTGCCACGCCTTCGCCCTCACGGATGAGGCCGAGGAGGATGTGCTCGGTACCGATGTAGTTGTGACCGAGCTGCAGCGCCTCACGGAGGCTGAGCTCGAGCACCTTCTTGGCACGGGGAGTGAACGGGATGTGCCCGGACGGGGCCTGCTGTCCCTGGCCGATGATCTCCTCGACCTGACTGCGGACACCTTCCAGGGAGATCCCCAACGACTCGAGCGACTTCGCCGCCACGCCCTCACCCTCGTGGATGAGGCCCAGGAGGATGTGCTCCGTGCCGATGTAGTTGTGGTTGAGCATCCTGGCTTCTTCTTGAGCCAGGACAACGACGCGCCGCGCGCGATCGGTGAACCTTTCGAACATCGCACTCCCTCACACTCTCGGCCGACGGATCCGGTACGAGGTTGTCCCGGACCCCGGCAGCCGCTCTTCGCTCCGGCACTCGAGTCGTTCACATCGAACCAGCGAAGGTTCCACGATCCCACTCGACACTCTAGTTGGCGTGAATTCCACCCGCTTCCCCTCCACCCCGGAAGGGGGTAGCGGAAAACACGACTACAAGAGGTAACGCTGCACGTGACGCATACGTTTCCGCAACCTGTACGCCAGAAGCGAACAGGTGGTCAGCGAGTGAGAACCTGTTGGATCAGCCGAGCTGCACTCTTCGGTGCCCGCTCCGGATCCATGAGCGCGTTCTCCGCGAGGGGACTGCCCTCCTCTCCAACCGTACCCGGTCGGAACGGACGCAGGGAACGGCCCGAACCCCGCAGGCGCTCGATCGCTGCGAGCAACGACCCCTCTTCCTCCACGGCCCGGTCCCAGGTCTGCGCATCGACGTCGAGGTGCTCGCAGAGAAGTCTGCTGCGCAGGTCTGCCGCTGCGCGAGAGACGGGATCGCCTGCACGAGCGGCTTCGAGTGCAAGATCGCATTCGGTGTCGAATCCCATGGACCGGTTGTTGAGGTTCGACGATCCGATCCGTACCAGGGTGTCGTCCATGACGACGACCTTCGCGTGCACATAGATCGGTCTCCCGGCCTCGGTCACCGGGTAGTAGGCCTCGAATCTGCCGTGGACATCAGCGGCCCACAGCAGATGCAACAGAGAACGCCTGGCACCGTCCATCGCCTTCTGCTCGAGCCAGCCCTCCGCATTGCGGGGTATCACGAGCACGATCTCGGGGCCGTCGTCCTCACGCAGCCTCGCGGCGAGTGCTTCCGCGATCGTGCGGGACGCCAGATACTGGCTCTCGAGGTACAGACTGCTCCGGGCATCCGCGATCACCGCGAGATAGAGCGCCTCGATCTCGTGGATGCCCTCACGGCCGCCGTACTCGGGCAGAGTTCTGGCGATCGACACGTCGATGTCGGTGACCGAGGGCGCGAGCCCGTCAGGCCAGATTGCGTCACGAGGACCGACGGGGTCGAGATCCACCCCTGTTGCCGAATGCCATCGCGCACGCGCCTGGTCGCCGAGTGCGCGTGCGGCCGCGCCGTCCACCGCGGCGGTGACGTCGTGCCAGGGACCGTAGCGTCGCCCGTTCGGCTCACGTCGATATCGACTGTGGTCGGGGTGATCGGAAGTGTCCCACCGGTCGACGGTCATGTCGATGCCGCCGCAGAATGCCAGCGTGTCGTCGATGACGATGATCTTCTGGTGATGGGCTGCGCCGACCGGGTGCGCGCCATCCATTTCGAAATGCACCCGCGGGTCGGTGAGCCAGTCGAGGACGAACACCGGCGTCATGCCCCTGCCTATCGCTGTGAGCGCACCGATGTTCCATTTGAGGAGGTGGATGTCGAGGTCCGGATTCTGCTTCGGGAGCCATTTCAGAAATGCGCCGAGCCGGTTCGGCCCCTCCAGCGTACGACCGCCTGGTTCGAACTTGATCCGGGTATCGAAATCCCATCCGATCAGCATGATGCGTTCGCGCGCCTGCAACATCGCCGATTTCGCGTGACGAAAATAGTCCGCTGCCTCGACGATGAAGGTGAGGCGATCGGCGTGCTCCGTCCTCCAGCATGTTTCCCCCGGCACCAGCACACGTTCGGCCATGAGCAGAGATGTTACGCCGGAAGACACCGGAGACAATGCACGCGAACGAAATGCGACAGCACCGTCGGTGTCCGCTGCTGCGGACCCCGACGGTGCTGTACAGCCTGAGCCGAAAAACTCAGTGCGCGTTGTTGTACTGCTCGATGATGTCGGCCGAGATCCGCCCACGCGCGGAGACCTGGAGATCGTTGTTTCGCGCCCATTCACGGATAGCAGCAGTTTGCTCGCGATCCGTTGTTCCCCGCGACGACTTGCTCGCCGCCGGTGCACTTTGTACGACTTTGCTGCGCTTACGGCCGCCGACCTTACGGGCGTGCTGAATCCAGTACTCCAACTGTTCCCGCAACGCTGCCGCATTGTCTTCCGACAGATCGATCTCGTAGGTCACGCCGTCGAGTCCGAACTCTACCGACTCGTCTGCCGCCGATTCCTGGTCGACATCGTCGATAAGTGTGACGGTGACCTTCTTTGCCATGTGCTGGAAACCCTCTCCATCAAGAAATGCGCTTTCCCCCCACGGGACCAGACCACAATACCGCGCAATTAACGCATGTCTATACCGAAAGGTTTCGGACCTATTCAGCGAGTGGTCGGACGAACAATGGGGAAGAGGATAGTTTCCCTGATTCCCAGACCGGTCAGCGCCATCAGCAGCCGATCGATTCCCATCCCGGTTCCCGTGGTAGGAGGCATTCCCTGTTCCATAGCGGCGAGGAAATCCTCGTCGAGAGCCATTGCCTCGTCATCGCCCTCGGCCGCGAGACGTGCCTGATCCACGAACCGCTCGCGCTGAATTACGGGATCGACGAGTTCCGAATATCCGGTGGCAAGCTCGAAACCGCGCACATAGAGGTCCCATTTTTCCGTGACTCCGCGCACAGTGCGGTGATCACGAGTAAGCGGCGAGGTCTCGACCGGAAAATCGCGGACGAAAGTGGGCTCGTTCAACTGGTCGCTACACGTGTGCTCCCACAGCTCTTCCACAAGCTTGCCGTGGCCCCATCCCTTACCTTCGGGAATTTCGAGCCCCACCTTGCCTGCCAGAGCGGTCAATTCCGCGATCGTAGTGTCGGGTGTGACATCGGTTCCGATCGCCTGCGACAACGACGGGTACATTTCGAGGACTTTCCATTCCCCGCCGAAGTCGTATTCGGTGCCGTCCGCAAGAGTGACGACGTGGCTGCCGAACACAGCGAACGCGACCTCCTGGATCATCTCGCGAATCATCCTCGCGGAATCGTCGTACGTACCGTAGGCCTCGTAGGTCTCGAGCATCGCGAACTCCGGTGAATGCGTGGAGTCGGCACCCTCATTACGGAAATTGCGGTTGATTTCGAAGACCTTGTCGATGCCGCCGACCACACAACGCTTGAGGAACAGCTCGGGCGCGATACGCAGATACAGGTCGATGTCGAGCGCATTCGAATGCGTCACGAAGGGGCGTGCGGCAGCACCACCGTGCAGCGTCTGGAGCATCGGCGTCTCGACCTCGAGAAATCCGCGGCGCTCGAGCGCATTTCGAACCTCACGCACGACCTCGACGCGCATCCGAGCGTTCTTGCGGGCCTCCGGGCGGACGATCAGATCGACATAGCGCTGCCGAACCCGGGATTCCTCGTTCATCTCCTTGTGCGCGACAGGCAGCGGTCGCAGCGCCTTCGACGCCATCGTCCAAGAATCGGCCATGACGCTGAGTTCGCCGCGCTTGGAGCTGATCACTTCACCGTGCACGAACACGAAATCACCCAGGTCGACGAGCGCCTTCCACTCGGCGAGGGACTCCTCCCCCACGGCGGCGAGACTGACCATCACCTGCAGCTGGGTTCCGTCGCCTTCCTGCAGGGTGGCGAAGCACAGCTTGCCGGTGTTGCGCATGAAGATCACACGTCCGACCACACCGACCTGCACACCGGTCGCTGTGTCCGGTTCGAGGTCGGGGTACTCGGCACGAATCTCCGCGAGCGTGTGCGTGCGCGGCACGACGACGGGATACGCATCCTTGCCTTCGGCCAGGAGCCGTTCGCGCTTGTCGCGGCGGACCCGGATCTGTTCGGGGGTATCGTCGGGCTGCTGAACGCTGGCATCACTCACGGGTAACCAGACTATCCGAGAGCGCCACGTCACAACGTCGCAGCCGCACAGTTCCTCAGTGCGCTGTGACGCGCTCCACGTCGGCGAGGATGTGATGGGCCTGGGTGACGGCCTGAACCATCCGGGCCGCCAGGATCGCGTGGTAGCCGCCCGCCATGTGGGAGACACGACGCAGACCCCGCTGTTGCAGGCTCGCGACGAGACGGTGCGAATCGGTGCCCTCAGCTGATACCAGGATCCACTCGACATCCAGGTCGACGGCGACGGCCAGACGGCCGGGATTCGCGGGGTCGAGTCGGGCTGTGACCAGCTCCTCGGAGATCGCGAGGGCGCCGGGCAGGGTGCCCTGAGCATCGCGCTGAGCCGTGGTGCGGACATCGACGATCACCGCGCCGCGAGCAACGGCGGCAGCCAGCTCTGTGGGATAGGTGCGCTCGACGGCAAGCGGCAGAAGCGCAACCGGAGCGGAGGGCGATGAAGAAAAGGACGAGACAAGCGCAGCGCGCATGAGAAAACTCCCAGGAAGGTGTTATCGATCGAGGCGGACGTCAGCCTCGACAACACTCCTGGGCACACATGCGGCAGATCACGAGAGACATTCTTACACAGAATCGCGGCGCGCGGAAGCCTCGGCGGCTCCCCGCCTCGAGGCACGCCGTTCCTGATTCCGCTCGTAGACCAACCTCAGTCCTTCGAGGGTCAAGTCCGGTTCGTGATGCTCGAGCAGACGCGATTCCTCCATGATCAGCGGGGCACTGTCGCCGGTGGCAATCACCACGACGTCGTCACCGCCGAATCCGGGGACCTCCGTGCACACACGGCCGACGAGCCCGTCGACCATGCCGGCAAAGCCGAAAACCGCTCCGGATTGCATGCATTCGACAGTGTTCTTGCCGAGCACCGCACGCGGCCGCACGAGTTCGACCATGCGCAATGCCGCCGATTGCGACGCCAGTGCGTCCATCGAGATCTCCACCCCGGGCGCGATGCAGCCACCGAGGAACTCGCCCTTCGCGGACACCACGTCGACGCAGGTCGACGTACCGAAGTCGACGACAATGCAGGGGCCGCCGTAGAAATGGTGGGCGGCAAGACTGTTGACGATCCGGTCTGCGCCGACCTCCTTCGGATTGTCGACGAGCAGCGGAACACCCGTACGGACACCGGGTTCGACCACCACATGAGGTACCCGATCCCAGTACCGGGCGAGCATCACCCTCAACTCCCGCAACACCGACGGGACCGTCGACAGCGCAGCGACACCGGTGATCTGCTCCACGTGATCACCCAGCAACCCACGGAACGCGAAAGCGAGTTCGTCCGCGGTCATCCGCGAATCGGTGCGAATCCGCCAATCCCGCAGCAGTTTTGCGTGCGAACCGCTGCCGGTGAAAAGGCCCAGAACGATGTTGGAATTCCGGACATCGACAGCCAGGAGCACCGCTACACCATCGATGCGTCGAGAGTCGACAGCATCCGCGGGGTGATCAGACCGGACCCCTCGGGTGCGTGCGCGGGGTCGCTGCCCAGTTCGACCTGGCGGTTCTCCGCATCGACGAACACGACACGCGGCGCGTAATCCTTGCATTCCTGTTCGTTCATCACGCCGTAGGCAATGAGAATGACCAGGTCGCCGGGGCTCACGAGATGCGCTGCAGCGCCGTTGATCCCGATGACACCAGATCCACGCTCGCCGGCGATGACGTACGTCTCGAGACGGTTGCCGTTGTCGATGTCGACGATGCACACCTGCTCACCTTCGAGCAGATCCGCCGCGTCCATCAGATCCTGGTCGACCGTCACCGAACCGACGTAATGCAGGTCGGCGTGCGTCACCGTTGCGCGGTGGATCTTCGACTTCATCATGGTGCGAAACATGTCGATCCTCAGTTTCTTTCTTCTCGTCGTGAACTCGCGTCAGCGAGCGAGCAGGTCGTCTTCGGCATCAGGATCGACCGGACCGGTCGCCCGTTCGAGGAAGCCGGTCCCGACCGCGACCCCCACGTTGTCGATCAAACGGGTGGAGCCCAGTCGTGCGGCCACGAGCAGCCGACCGTCGCCTCGCTCGGGAGCTTCGCCGAGGTCGGCTCCGCGCAACTCCAAGTAGTCCACCTCGATTGCAGGTGCGGAGGCCAGCACGTCGTGCGCCGCCGACAGGATCGCGTCGGCGCCACCGGCAGCGGCATGCGCGCCCGCGACGAGCGCCGCGGACAGGACGGTGGCGATCTCTCGCTGGTCGGCGTCGAGGTAGCGGTTGCGCGACGACAGCGCGAGGCCGTCGGATTCACGGACCGTGGGCACACCGATGATCCGAACGTCGAAGTTCAGGTCGGTCACCATCTGGCGGATCAACGTGAGCTGCTGATAGTCCTTCTCGCCGAAGAACGCGCTGTTCGGTCCGACGATCTGCAGCAACTTCGCGACGACCGTGAGCATTCCTGCGAAATGCGTCGGGCGCGATCCGCCTTCGAGCTCGGCACCGAGTGGACCCGGATGGATCATCGTGCGGCGCCCGGCCGGGTACATCGCGGCGACGGACGGGACGAACACGAGTTCCACTCCGGCTTCGCGCAGCAACTCGACGTCCGCGTCAACGGTGCGCGGGTATGCGTCGAGGTCTTCGTTCGCACCGAATTGCAATGGATTGACGAAGATCGACACCACCACGACCGCGCCGGTCAGCTTGGCCTGCCGCACGAGTTCGAGGTGCCCGGTGTGGAGTGCACCCATTGTCGGTACGAGGGCCACGGTACGACCGACGCCGCGCAGCGCCTTCGTGACCTTCGTCAAGGCAGCCGGGTCGTGGTGCACGGTCAGTTCGCCGCGCACGTATCCGCGCTGTTCCGTTTCACTCACCGTGATCAGCCCCTTCGAGGATTTCCATCAGTTCCGGCTTCGAACCGGTGCGCTGTGCAGATCTCAACGACAGAGCGCGGTATCCCGCGGCGATCTGCGGATCGACGTCCTCCAGCACACGCAAGTGTGTGGCCACCGCGTCGGCGTCGCCGCGTGCCACCGGGCCGGTCAGGGCCGCCGGACCGCGCCGCAGGACGTTGTCGAGTGCTGCGGTGAGCAGCGGCGCAATGACACGCTCGGCGACTCCGCCGGGCTCGGCATCGACGAGTTGCTGGCCGAGGAGTTCGTCCCCTGCAAGTGCGGTCCGCAGGGCTTCGACGGCGTCGGACACCAGTGTGACCAGATGATTGCTGCCGTGAGCGAGAGCCGCGTGGTAGAGCGGGCGCATCGCCTCGGACACCCGGACCGGTTCACCGCCGATCTCGATGACGAGCGCCTGCGCAATCGCGTAGCCGACCTCGTCGGCGGCGGTGATCCCGAAGCACGTCGACGACAGACGTGCTGTGTCCTCGTCGTGGCCGGTGAAGGTCATCGCGGGATGGATCGCGAGCGGAGTTGCTCCGACTCCGGTCAGCGGCGCGAGGATCTCGATGCCGTGGGCACCGGAACAGTGCGCGACCAATGTTCCACGGCGCACGACCCCGGTGGCTGCAAGGCCGGAAACCAATCCGGCGAGCTCCGAATCAGGCACTGCCAGCAGGAGCAGATCGCATCTGCCCGCGACTTCGTCGACAGGCAGGATCTGAGACTCCGGCAGACGCGTGTGGGCGCGATGCTTGGACGCTTCGGACACTGCCGAACAGGCAACGACAACGTGGCCGGCACGTTCGAGCGCCGCTCCCAGTGCGGTTCCGACACGCCCTGCGGAAACGATGCCCACGGACAGCCGGGCAGGGGCAGGCGCGTTTGTGATCCCGAAGGAAGTCACGGGGGTCCTCTCGTTCGTTCCAGTCCCGCGCGGCGGGTACCAGACGTTCTGCACGACAATAGCGCGCGGCCTTTGTGACAGGCCATGGAGAAGCGGCGTGATCTACACCTCACCGAAGAGGCCCACAGGCGCGGTTCTCAGCGATCCGACGACAGGTTCGCCAGGATTTCAGCGACGGACCGTCCCTGTGCGTGGCTGCCGGACGCCTCCGCGTCACGGCGACGACGAGCCCGTCGCCCCGCCGGTATACCCGGTGTGTCCGACTTCCCGGCTGTGGCTTCGGCATCAGCTGTGGCTTCGGCATCATCGGACTCGGCCGCTCGGTCCGCATCCGACTGCTCGGCACCGGACGTCACGATCTCGGTCTCCGCCGTCAACGGCTCGTCGTCGGGCGATGCAAATGCCGGACCGGAGGGGCTCGGGGCGTTCACCCGGGGCGCGCTGTCGAGTTCGCGGACGGACTCGCCCTCCAGCGCGAGACCGTCGTCGGGGAGCTTCCCGTCGAACAATGCTTCGAGGCTGCGGCGCAGCGCCGCGAGTTCGGTTCGCAGTGCGGTCATTTCGTCGGCGTCGATCCGGAGCTCGGATCGGACCTTCTCCTCGACCCCCAACTCGTATTCGCGGCGTGCCGAGATCTCGCGGTCGAGCTGCAACTCGTACACGGTCTTGAGGTCTTCCGCCTTGGCCTTGTCGAGCGCCGATTCCCGGCGGTATTTCGTCATTGCGATGGCTCCGACGACCGCGCACCACAAGGCGACGACCACAGCGATCCGTAGCATCTGAACGCTGTCGCTGAACACGAGTAACAACGAGGCAACCATCGCGAGCGCAAGCAGCCCGGCGACGATGACCGAGCCGGAACTGCGCCACGGCCGCCGATCCTTACTCTCTCGCCCCCGGGACACCATGATTACCAGGGTACTGGCCGACGCTCTGCCGGGCCTGACATCACCGCGACACCCAGTCGAATTGCGACGTTCGGCCCGCTGGGCCGAACGCACCGTCAGGTCGCGGGCTCGGACGGCTCGTCCGGATCCTCGGGTGTGCGGCAACAATGTTCGAGCCACAATGCTGCCGCGACGAGCACGACACCCGCGATCGCACCGACGATCACTCCCGAAGTGTCTTCGGACGCCGCCTGCACCGTGCCTCGCTGCGGCAGGAGATACAGCAGAAAGCCCACCCACACTCCGGCGCTTGCCGCACCGACGAGCGCAGACGCCTTCGCCAGCGCCACCGAGCGTGCCGCGGTGATGGGATGCAACTGGCGAGGTCCGTCGCCGAGCTGATGGTTGTTCACCCGCGAGCGGATCATGAATGCGAGCACCGCTTCGAGGGCAGCCACCGGATACAGCGATGCACCGGCATAGACCGGGATCGGCGGCAACGAACCGTACATGGTGCGGATCAGCAACCACGCAACCACCGCAGCGAGCAGCCCGAGAGCCAGCAGGTCGCGGATTCGCGTCGCTTTCATCATGGGCGATCCCCGGGATCGTCCTCCGCGCCCGGCGCATGATCGATCAGCGAGAGGTCGGTGCGGTGCACGCCGTCGCGTTCGGCCTCGTCGAGGTCCGAGAGCCAGTCCGAGATCGGTCGGGTGTGCCCATTCGCGGCGAGACTCGCAGCCGGTTCGACGTCGAGCCAGGGCACCAGGACGAAGGCACGCTCGTGTGCGCGAGGATGCGGCAGCAACAACTCGGGATCGTCACTGCGCACCTCCCCCGCATCGGTCCGGCAGACGACGACATCGACGTCGAGGCTTCGAGGGCCCCAATGCTGCGCTCGGACGCGAGCGGCAGCAGCTTCGAGTTCGCGTCCCAGCGTCAGCCAGTCGTACTCGTCGAAACCGTCGTCCTCGGCGACCACGACGGCGTTGAGGAAATCCTGTTGCTCGACACCACCCCACGGCGCAGTGGAGTACACACTCGACACCGCGCATACTCGCGGTCCAAGGGCGCCGACAACGGTTTTCAGATGCGCGAGCCGGTCTCCGAGGTTGGAACCGATCGACAGCACCGCGCGACTCATTCGGAGCCCCGGGTCCGATCGACCACCACCGCCACATCGGTGAAGGTCAAGGGGATCGGCGCCGACGGCTTGTGCACGGTCACCTCCACTCGCGTCACCCGGCCATCAGCCAGGACGCTGTCTGCGATCCGGCCGGCCACTGTCTCGATGAGATCGTGCGCAGGGCCGGCGACGATCGCGGCGGCCCGCTCGGCGAGTCCCCCGTAATCGAGGGTGTCGACGAGATCGTCGCTGGCTCCGGCCGGTGCCAGGTCCAGCCACGCGACGATGTCGATGAAGAAGTCCTGCCCGTCACGCTTCTCGTGATCGAACACCCCGTGGTTGCCGCGAACCTTCAGCCCGCGCAGCTCGATGCGATCACCCACCGCGTACACCTTCCGCACTGCCTCGTTGCCATGCCCGGACCACGGCGAGCGCATCGCGACTCGCCTGCACATCGTGTACTCGCACACCCCACGCACCGTGTGTCGCAGCGAGGGCCGAAACGACCGCGGTCGCGACCTCGCGCCCATCCGGCGAGCGCACCGCCCCATCGGGTGCGGCGAGCAGCGACCCCAGGAATCGTTTGCGCGACGCACCGATCAGCACCGGGAGTCCGAGTTCGGTCAGCTCGGGTAGTCGATGAAGGAGTTCCCAATTGTGATCGGGGTTCTTCACGAATCCCAGACCGGGATCGAGGACGAGGTTCTCGCGCGCGACTCCCGCCGCGAGTGCAGCATCGACCTGGGTGAGGAGTTCGTCGCGAACCTCGCGCACGACATCGTCGTAGTGGGTGCTCCCTCCGGCGTGCACGAACTCGCCGGTGGGTCGCCAGTGCATCAGAATCCACGGGACTCCCGCCGACGCCACAACCGACGCCATGTTCGGATCCGCCCGGCCTCCCGATACGTCGTTGACGATCGTCACCCCGGCTTCGATGGCAACGGCGGCAACGGACGCGCGCATGGTGTCGACGCTGGTGGCGATCCCGGCCGCAGCCAGAGCCTCGATCACAGGCGCGACGCGTGCGGCCTCGATCTCGGGGTCGACCCGGGCCGCGCCAGGACGAGTCGATTCGCCGCCGACATCGACGATGTCGACTCCGAGTTCCCTGAGCTCGAATCCGCGGGCGATCGCGGTGTCACGATCGAGATAGCGCCCTCCGTCGGAGAAGGAGTCGCTGGTGACGTTGAGTACGCCCATCACGATGGGCCACTGTGCGTCCCGCACGAGGGGCCACTGTGTGTCCGTATGGATTCTCACCGGCGCAGGATGAGATCCAGGGCTTCTGCGCGAGACGCCGAACTCGTCTGGAACAACCCGCGCACCGCGGATGTCGTGGTGCTCGCTCCCGGCTTCCGGATACCGCGCATCGCCATGCACAGGTGCTCGGCTTCGACGACGACGATGGCGCCGCGCGGCTCGAGCTTGCGCACGAGTGCGTCGGCGATCTGACTCGTCAGACGTTCCTGCACCTGCGGTCGCTTCGCGTAGAGGTCGACGAGACGGGCGAGTTTCGACAGTCCCGTCACGCGACCGGTGGGCCCGGGGATGTAGCCGACGTGGGCGACACCGTGAAACGAGACCAGGTGGTGCTCACACGTCGAGTACATCGGAATGTCGCGCACCATGACGAGTTCCTGGTGGCCTTCGTCGAAGGTGGTGTTGAGGACCTCGTCGGGAACGGTGAACAGTCCGCTGAACACCTCGCGGTAGGCCCGTGCGACACGAGCCGGGGTGTCACGCAGCCCTTCGCGCTCGGGGTCCTCGCCGACAGCGATGAGCAGTTCCCGCACGGCTGCTTCGGCCCGGGCCTGATCGAAGGGCCGACCCGACGACAGACTCAACGACTCAGTGTCGTCATGGTTGCCCGAGGTACGACTCGCCTCCGTATTGAGGTGATTCACCGACACCCGACGTCCTCCACTTTCTGGATGTGATCTGGGAACTACGCTGTTTCCGCGCGAGCTCAGCGGTGGCCTGCCGGCCCGTCCCACGGTTGCGTGGGGGGAGGCTCGGGAGGTGTCCGGCCGTCGTCGTCGCGCTGCGGGTCGGGGTCGCCGCCTGCGCCGCTCACGCCGTCCGCGTTGCCCTGCTGTGTCCAGTCGGGGTAGCCCCGCTGATAGACGCCGCCGGACTGGTCCTGCGGCTGGTTCGGCCGATCTTGCGGAGGCCATCCGGGCGCCGACCAACCCGCGGGAGCACCGTAATCGGGGCGGGTCGCGTGCCGGGGGCCGCCCGTGTACTGGTCGGCAGCCGGAGGGAAGCCCGGCATGGGTTCCGACGCGGGTGCCGGTTGCGGAGCCTGGTAGCCGTTGCCCTGACCGGACGGCTGCTGCGGCTGCTGATGCGGTGCCGGACCGGGCGCCTGCGGAGGCTGTCCCGCAGCCGGCTGTCCGAACAGCTGCTGGGTCGGAGCAGGACCGGTGGACTGAGGCGCCTGACCTGCGGGCTGCTGCGGCTGCTGGTACGGCTGCTGCTGCGGTGGCGGCGGGAACTGCTGCGGTTGCTGCGGCACCTGCGGCTGTTCCTGCGGCGCGGGCTTGGTCAGCGACGGCGGCTCCGGCGGCCACGGCTCACCGCGTTCCTTGGCGAGTTCGCCGGGAGTCTTGATCGGCGGCTTGTCCGACGGCACACGATCACCGAAATCATTGAATGTCGTGATCCGGGGACGTTTCTCGACCGTAGCGAGAATCCGTTCGAGGTCCTTGCGGGTGAGCGTCTCGTGCTCGAGCAGTTCACCTGCGATGAGGTCGAGTGCGTCGCGATACTGGTTGAGAATCGACCAGGCTTCCGTGTGCGCAGCCTCGATCAGGTTGCGCACCTCCTCGTCGATCTCGCGTGCGATCTCATGCGAGTAGTCGGACTGCACGCCCATGGATCTGCCCAGAAACGGATCGCCCTGTTCCTGGCCGTAGCGGACGGCTCCGAGCTTCGCACTCATGCCGTACTCGGTGACCATCGCGCGGGCGATCTTGGTCGCTTGGTCGATATCGGATGACGCACCGGTGGTGGGCTCGCGGAACACCAGTTCTTCCGCGGCTCGGCCACCCATTGCCATGACGAGCCGCGCGATCATCTCCGAGCGTGTCATCAGGCCCTTGTCGTCCTCGGGCACTGTCATCGCGTGTCCGCCGGTACGGCCACGAGCAAGGATCGTGACCTTGTAGACGGGTTCGATATCGGGCATCGCCCACGCTGCGAGTGTGTGTCCGCCTTCGTGGTAGGCGGTGATCTTCTTCTCGTGCTCGCTGATGATCCGGCTCTTACGACGGGGGCCGCCGATCACGCGGTCGACAGATTCTTCGAGGATCGCCTCGGTGATGACGGTGCCGTTCTCACGGGCGGTCAGCAACGCAGCCTCGTTGACGACGTTCGCGAGATCCGCGCCGGACATACCTACGGTGCGCTTCGCGAGGCCTTCGAGGTCGGCATGCTGGTCGATCGGCTTGCCCTTGGAATGCACCTGGAGGATCGCGCGACGCCCGGCCAGATCGGGATTGCTGACGGGGATCTGCCGGTCGAAGCGACCGGGACGCAGCAGGGCGGGATCGAGGATGTCCGGGCGGTTCGTGGCCGCGATGAGGATGATTCCCTGGCGGTCGCCGAAGCCGTCCATCTCCACCAGCAATTGGTTGAGTGTCTGCTCACGCTCGTCGTGCCCGCCGCCGAGTCCTGCGCCGCGCTGACGGCCGACCGCGTCGATCTCGTCCACGAAGATGATGCACGGCGAATTCTGCTTGGCCTGCTCGAAGAGGTCGCGTACGCGCGAGGCGCCGACACCGACGAACATCTCGACGAAGTCGGAGCCGGAGATCGTGAAGAACGGGACTCCCGCTTCACCTGCGACCGCGCGGGCGAGCAGGGTCTTGCCGGTGCCGGGAGGTCCGTACAGAAGTACGCCCTTCGGGATCTTCGCGCCCAATGCCTGGTAACGAGCAGGGTTCTGCAGGAAGTCCTTGATCTCGTAGAGCTCTTCGACGGCTTCGTTCGCGCCTGCGACGTCGGCGAAGGTCGTCTTCGGCATGTCCTTCGACAGCTGCTTGGCCTTCGACTTACCGAAGCCCATCATGCCGCCACGGCCGCCACCTTGCATCCTGCTCATCACGAAGATGAACACACCGAGCAGGATGATCATCGGCAACACGAACAGCAGAATCGACGTCAGCCAGCTCTCCTGGGTGACCTGCGTGTCGAATGATTCGGCATCGGATGCAGCGACCTTGTCGAAAACCTGCTCGGAGGCCGAGGCCGGGTACTTCGCGAGGATCTCGGTCGAGCCTTCGGTCGAGTCGTTACCGCTGTCGAGCCACAACCTGACCTGCTGCTCACGGTCGTCGATCTGCGCTTGCTTGACGTTGCCTGCGTCGAGCTGCGCGATCGCGACGGACGTATCGACCTTTGTGAAGCCGCGCGTGTCGTCGCCGAAGTAACTGAAGGCGTAGATGACCAACAGGATGCCGAGGACTATCCCCAGATTACGAAACACTGTCTTGCGGTTCATACAGGTTCGGCCGGGCCGGCCGGTCCTTTCGATAGTGGCGTCAGCAATGTGGTCGTTGTGGCGCTTCCCAGACCCGTGACCAATCGGGCACCGCAAGGTTACCGCGTGGCGCTGCCAGGACGTCCCTGCGTGGTCGGCCTACTATGTCAACGCGCGCGATCATGCCGGGGTTCCCTGCCTTTCCGGCTGTGCGTTGTGCCGTATCCGATGCGGCGGCATGTGGGAAAATCGAGCAATGGACACGCGGGACCCGGACCCGGTTTCCGAGACGGCAGCTGCCGAGATCACAGTTCGTGACGCCACGCGGGTTTCCGAAAGGACACGACCCGCGGAGACCACCCGCGCGGCCGAATCCGTGCCGGTTGATCTCACCGCGACAGCACAAACACTCCCGGACATGCTGGACTCCGGCGACCCCATCACGCTCGACGACGTGGAGGCCGGACAACGCATCGACGACTTCGACCTGCTCACAGCGCTCGGAACCGGCGCATTCGGACGCGTGTTCCTCGCACGGCAGCAGTCGATGCAACGTCTCGTCGCGGTGAAAGTGTCGCGGAACAGCGGAAACGAGGCACAAACCCTCGCCCAGCTCGACCACGACTACATAGTGCGGGTCTTCGACCAGCGAATTCTGCCCGATCACGGATTACGTCTGCTGTACATGCAGTACATGCCCGGTGGAACTCTGCTGCGCGTGCTGCACAAGGTGCGACAGACACCTCCCGAGCAGCGGTCCGGTCGTCTGCTGCTCGATTGCGTCGATGGAACCCTTCAGGCAAAGGGCGAGATCAGACCGTCCGAATCACCCGTTCGAGAGCGTCTCGCGGGCCTGACGTGGCCCGAGACCGTGGCGTGGCTGGGTCGGCGTCTCGCCGAGGCACTCCACTACGCCGAGAGCCGCGGTGTGCTGCACCGCGACATCAAACCGGCGAACGTGCTGTTGACCGCCGAGGGAGTGCCCAAGCTGGCGGATTTCAACATCAGCTTCGCCGAAGCGGTGGACAGCTCGCCTGTCGCCTATCTCGGCGGCTCGATTGCATACATGTCCCCCGAACAACTCGAGGCATGCCATCCCCATCTGCCCCGCAGCGCCGCCGACCTCGACACCCGCAGCGACATCTACGCGCTCGGCGTGATGTTGTGGGAATTGCTCACCGGAAGCAGGCCCGGGGCCGATCACGGCGCGCGCGCCGCGGAGGCGCCCACGATGGACGCGCTCGACGCAATGCTGCTCGGTCGCCGCGCGCCTCCGGACGGCGACGCTCTCGCACAGTTGCCGAGTGATTGCCCGCAGACTCTGCGTCGCGTGCTCGCACGGTGTCTCGCACCCGAACCCGCCGAACGGTGGGCTTCCGGCGCCGAACTGGCGCAGCAGTTCGACCTCTGTCTCGACGCACGCGCCCGCGAACTCGTGGACCCGCCGCCCGAGAGCTGGCGGGCGCGACTGCGCCGACCGGTCGTCCCGTTGATGATCGCGGCAGTCGGTCTACCCAATGTCCTGGGGGCCCTCTACAACTTCCAGCACAATCGGAATCTGATCGTCGGAGCGCTGTCGCCGGACGCACAGCTCCAATTCCAGAACATCGCGCTGATCATCAACGCCGCGGTTTTTCCCCTCGGCGCACTGGTGATCGTCTACCTCTCGCGACGACTGATCACCGTGCCCCGGGGACTGCGCCGCGGACGTCAGTACGACGCCGCCGAACTCGCGCGTGCACGGCATGACGCACTGCTCATCGCCGACCGCATCACGGCGGTGGTGATGATGCTGTGGGTGCTGTCGGGAATCTTGTTCCCGGTGATCATGGAGTCGGTGTCGGGAGCGCTCGACAGCAGGGCGATCACCCATTTCGTCACGTCGATCGTCGTGTGCGGAACGATCGCCGTGGCGTACCCGTTCTTCTTCGTCTCGTTCTACATGGTGCGGTCGATCTACCCGGCGTTCCTGTCCCACGGCGCGACCGACACCACCGATGCCCGCGAACTCGAAGGTCTGCACCGTCGCAGCATTCGGTATCTCGCCGTCGCGGCGGCAGTGCCCCTCGTCGCAGTCGCGGGGTCGACGTTCCTCACGGTCGACGAGATCGCCCAGGTCCAGCCCGCGGTGCGTGTGCTTTCCATGGGCAGTATCGCCGCATTCGTGTTCGTGTACTGGCTGTTCCGGCTCATGGAGCAGGATCTGGAGGCGCTACAGCGATCGGTCGCGGTCCGTCCGGACCACCGCTTCTCGCCGCAGTAGTCTCACTCAGCTCTCGCTGCTGTACACCTTCGGATCGAGCGTGCCGATATACGGCAGGTCGCGGTACCGCTCGTCGTAGTCCAGGCCGTAGCCCACGACGAACTCGTTGGGGATGTCGAAGCCGACGTCCGCGACCTCGACGTCGATCTTGACGGCGTCGGGCTTACGCAGCAGCGTGACGACCTCGAGCGAAGCGGGATTGCGGGTCTTGAGGTTGCGGAGCAGCCACGACAGGGTCAGTCCCGAATCGATGATGTCCTCGACGATCAGCACGTGGCGACCGGCAATGTCCTTGTCGAGGTCCTTGAGGATGCGCACTACACCGGAGGACGACGTCGACGAACCGTACGAACTGACGGCCATGAACTCCATCTGCGTCGGGATCGGCAGCGCACGAGCGAAGTCGGTCATGAAGAAGATCGCGCCCTTGAGCACGCCGATGAGAAGCAGATCGCCTTCGGGTGCACCCGGCGGATACCGTTCGGCGACCGACTCTGCCAGTTCTGCGGTGCGCTTCTCGATCTCTTCCTGCGAGATCAGCACCGACGCAATATCGCCTTCGTACACCGGGTCCTACCTACCTTCCGTCAGTCGTCCGCACACCGTTGCTGGTCGACGAACTCGAGGATCAGCCTGCCACGCCGTCGTGCCACCACCAACCTGCTCCCCCGTCCGGGACCGCGGCCGACGGCCACCGGTCCTTGCCCGCGCCATCCTCTCACCAGGGCGTCCACTGCCCGGAGGGTCCGGTCGGGCGGTGACGAGACTCCCATTTCGATCAACCACGCCCGCACCGCACGACGCCCGACCGCCGGTGGCGCCGACGCGAGCGTCGCGGTATCGAGTTGCTGCTCTCCTACTGGGGCGCCCGGTTGCCCGAGGGCGTCCGACAGCACGCTCGCCGCGGCCGCATCGAGAGCTTCACCGTCTTCGCGCAACTGCGCCGCGGTTCGCGCGAGCGCCGCAGCCACTCCACCACCGAGAGCGTCCTCTAGCAGGGGGAGAACCTCGCTCCGCAGCCGCACGCGCGTGAACCGCGAGTCCGAGTTGTGCGGATCCTCGTACGGGTCGTAGCCGAGCTCCTCACACGCCAGCCGAGTGGTGTCGCGCCGAATGCCGAGGAGAGGGCGCCCCCACGGGGCGTCGAACGACGCCATTCCACGGATCGACCGCAGACCCGAGCCGCGGCCGAGGCCGAGCAGGACGGTTTCGGCCTGATCGTCGAGAGTGTGTCCGAGCAGCACCGGATGGCCGCACCGCGCGTCGTCGAGGGCCTCGTATCGCGCGTGACGGGCGGCGGCTTCGAGTCCGCCGGGGCCGGTCACATCGACCGCTCGTACCTGCGCTGACGCGCATCCGACCGACTCCGCGAATTCGACGGCTCGTGCGGCGACCACGTCGGATCCGGCCTGTAGTCGGTGATCCACCACTACCGCGTGCACCGCATGGGCCTCGGCGACGGCGGCGGCGGTCAGGGCCGCCGAGTCGGCACCACCGGAAAGCCCGACGACGACGGTGGTCGCGCCATACTCGGTGAGCCACGCGCGCACTGCCAATCGGATCTCGTGGATCGCGGGGGTCGCGGGGAGCAGGGGTGGCGATGCCGCAGCCATCGTCAGCCCAGCACTCGCGCGATCCAGGCTTCGGGCTTGTCGATCTCGCCGAGTGTCGGCAGTGCGTCCGGCCCGGACCAGACCACGTTGAACCGCTCCATCCCCACCTTCTCCACGACGGCGTCGACGAACCTCTTGCCGTGGACGTACTGCGCGATCTTCGCGTCCATCCCGAGCAGGATGCGGATGACGCGGTGGATCGGATTGCTGCTGCGTCGCCGCCGGCTGTCGAACGCACGACGGATGCGGACCACCGAGGGAACCACTGACGGTCCGACCGCGTCCATGACATGGTCCGCGTGCCCCTCGAGAAGGGTGCCCAGCGCGAGCATCCGGTCGAGGCTTTCGCGTTGCGGTTCGGCCTGCAGCGCACGCATCAGGCCGAGCATGCCGCGCTGCGACATCGGTTTGCCTTCGGGTTCGCGCAGGTCACGGACAGCCGAGATCAGGCGCCTGGCGATGTCGCCGATCGGCTCGTCGACGGCTGCCGAGAGTTCCCCGGCGGCGTCGCGCATGAGGTCGGCCATCCAGGGTGCCTCCGCGAACTGCACCCTGTGGGTTACCTCGTGCAGGCATACCCAAAGCCGGAAGTCTGCGGTGGGCACCTTCAGGGCCCGTTCGACGGCGACGACATTCGGGGTGACCAGCAGCAGCGTCCTGGAGAACGGGTCGTACTGTCCGAGCACCGCCGAGGACAGATAGGCGAGCATCGCACCGGCCTGCGCTCCTGCGGGCTTCGCGGCCCACGAGCGGTTCTCCCCTTCGCCGACCAGTTCGGACATCGAAGCGGCAGCCGCGTGGACCCACCCCGGCCGGTCGACGACGAGTGCAGGCCGCGGCGCGGCGCCGTCCCCGAGACCGGTCAGATCCCGGACCGGCGCCTCGGCCCGATCCGACGCGGACGCGAGTTCAGCGGCCGCGGTGTCGTATGTGTAGCGCGACATCGCAGGCGCGGGCCGCGCCAGCCGCGCGCCGACTCCCGCCGCGAACGACCAATCGATCGCGTCGCCGAGTGCGCGGTCGGCGCCACTCATCGGCATCCGCATTCTCGGAGGACCGCGGCCACCGCATCGAGCGCGGGCCTGGCCTCACCGGGGGAACGATCGTTGGACAGCAACGCGAACGAGAGCACCCGACCGTCGACGTCGACGACATAGCCCGAAAGTCCACTCACCAGATTCAGTGTGCCCGTCTTGGCTCGAACCCACCCGGCTCCGGCGCGATTCGTCGCACCGTAGCGATCAGCGAGGGTGCCGGTGCCTCCGGCGACAGGCAAGTAGTCGAGTATGGGACGCAGTTCCTCACGGTCCGGTGCCGCGGCGGCCGCCATGATGGAGTCGAGCAGACCGGCGGGGATCCGGTCGTCGACCGAAAGGCCGCTGAGGTCGACAAGCGTTACCCCGGAGGTGTCGAAGCCCGCGCCCTGCAGCACACGCAGGACGGCACCGGTGGCATCGGAGAAGGAAGCCCCGACCCCGGCCTCCATCGCGACCTCACGACCGATTGCCTCGGCGAGCACATTGTCGGAACGGCTCACCATCTGGCCGAGCCGGTCGCGCAGCGGTGCCGATTGCACCGATGCCATGGGGGTCGCACCGGGAGGGGCAGACGCGAGAGCCACTGTTGCAGGATCTGCGCCGAGTGCAGTGGCAAGTGCCCGGCCCGCGTCCAGGGCGGGTGTGGCGCTGCGCGGCGATTCGTCTTCGAGCGGGTCGGATCGCCCACTGTCGAGCATCACCGGCTCGATCGGGGCAACGAAGCCCGCGGGGACGTCCTCGGGGAACCATCCGGGTGCGAGGAGCTCGCCGCTGTACGCACCGGTGTCGACGAGCACGGTGTCGACCACACTTCCGGAACGTGTGATCTGGTCGGCGAGGTCGGCGATGCGCGGAGCGCCCGGATAGAAGCCGTCCTGACCGGCGGGCTGCGCTGTCAGTGTCGGGTCGCCCCCCGCGACCAGCACGATCTCGCCCGGCCGGGATCCGGACACCACCTTCGTCGTGACCCGATGGTCGCTCGGCAGGGCGATCAGCGCCGCTGCTGCCGTGAGCAGTTTCGTGGTGGACGCCGGTGTCATCGGACGGTCGGGCTCGTGTGACCAGAGCACAGTGCCCGTCGCGGCGTCGGTGACCGATCCGGTGAATGCGCCGAGTCCCGGGTTCGCGACGGCAGCGCCGAGTGCAGTGGCGAGCCCGGAGGGGCTGGGTGCGGGGGCGGAGTCGGTGACGGCTGCGACCTGCGGCGCAGCGACGACGGGCGCGGGGGCGGGGACCACCGCGGCTGATGCAGTGCTGCGGACGTCGTACACCGCGAACGCGCCACCGACCACCAGCGCCAGGAAGCCCACGATCCAGATACCGAGCAGGATCCGGAAGCTCCGACGTTTACGGGTCTCGAGTCCGCCCTGCTTCTTGCTCTTGCCTTGCCCCGCCAACGCGCCTCCGCTGTGTCCAACACACTCGCGCCCTTGGTGGTCGCGTGGTGGTCCGGTACCTGCACCTACAGCGTAGCGTCGGGACGGTTATCCTCACTGCGGACCATCGCCGCAGATACGGACGTCGTATCGACTGGCAAACATCGACGAAGTGAGGCAAGGCGTGGAGTTCGAGGTCACCATCGAGATCCCCAAGGGGCAGCGCAACAAGTACGAGGTCGATCACGAGACCGGCCGCGTCAAGCTCGACCGCTACCTCTACACCTCCTTCGGTTACCCCGCCGACTACGGCTACATCGAGAACACTCTCGGTGAGGACGGCGATCCGCTCGACTGCCTTGTGCTGCTCCCCGAGTCCGTGTACCCCGGCGTGATCGTCGATGCACGTCCGGTCGGCATGTTCAAGATGGTCGACGAGGCAGGCGGAGACGACAAGGTCCTGGCCGTTCCGGCCGGTGACCCGCGCTGGGATCACATCCAGGACATCAGCGATGTGCCGCAGTTCGAGCTCGACGCAATCAAGCACTTCTTCGTGCATTACAAGGACCTCGAGCCGGGCAAGCATGTCGAAGCTGCCGATTGGGCGGGCCGGGCCGACGCCGAGGCCGAAGTAACCGCGTCGATCGCGCGCTTGAAGGACAACGGCGGACACTGAGTCCGTAGGACGATGCGGACACCGAAGTCCGTAGGACGACGGCAGGCACCGCGTCCCCTGAAGACGACATCTCCCGGCCGATCACGAAATCGGCCCGGAGATGTCGTCTTGCTGCAGGGCGCGTCCTAGCGCCCCTTGAACTCCGGCGTGCGCTTCTGCATCACGGCCGCGATCGCTTCGGTGAGGTCTTCGGACGGCAAGAACGCCGAGTTCCAGGCCGCGACATAACGAAGACTGTCGTCGACCTGCGCGGACCGTGTGTGGTCGAGGACGTCCTTGATGCCGTGGACCACGAGCGGGGGGTTGGCTGCGATCTCGGCCGCGCTCGCGTGCGCTGCGGCGAGTGTTGCTGCGGCGTCGTCGAAGACGTCGTTCACGAGACCGATCTTCTCGGCGCGTGCGGCGTCGATGTCCTTGCCGGTCAGCGCGAGTTCACGTAGGTGCCCGTCACCGATGATCCGGGGAAGTCGCGCGAGGCTCCCCACGTCGGCGACCATACCGACCTTGACCTCACGGACGCTGAACTGGGCGTCGGCGCTGGCGTAGCGGATGTCGGCCGCCGAGACGAGGTCGACGCCGCCGCCGATGCACCATCCCGAGATCGCAGCGACGACGGGCTTACGACAGTCGGCGACGGCCGTGATGGCGCCCTGCATGCGCTTGACCATGGCGTGGAAATCGGTGCGGGGCTTCGCCTGCGCTTTGTCGGCCAGCACCGGCCCGAGCTCACCGGCCATGCCAGGAAGGTCGAGACCGTACGAGAAGTGCTTGCCGGAGCCGGTGAGCACGACGGCGCGAACCTCGGGGTCGGTGTCGAGTTGCGCGAAGATCTGCGGTAGTTCCGACCAGAAGTCCGGCCCCATCGCGTTGCCTTTGCCCGGGCCGATGAGCGTGACCTGGGCGACGTGTTCGGTGCGCTCTACGGTGAACGCCTTCCAACTGGATGAATCAGTCATTACTCGAGAGTAATATTTGAGCGTGTAAACCGCATCGAGCTTCCGATCACGTCGATCCTTCTGGATCCGGTCACAGCAGTCACCGGTTTTCATAGGGTGGCATCATGCCCAGGCCTCTGCACCCGAATGCTGCCCGTGTCGCCGACACCCTCATCGCCCGAGGACATCACGGCCTGATCACCACGCAGTCGACGCCGGTGCGCACCGCCGAACAGGCAGCAGCCGCAGTGCGGGTCGACGTCGGAGCCATCGTCGAGTCCCTCGTACTCCTTCTCGACGAGGAGCCGATACTGGTTCTCGTCTCGGGCGCGCACCGGGTCTCACTCGAGCGGGCCGGCGCCAGGCTGGCCGGCACCCTCACTCCCGCACCCGACGACTTGATCGCCGAGGTCACCGGGCAACAACCGGGCGGTGTGGCACCGCTGGGGCACCCCACCAATCTGCCGACCTACGTCGACTGCGCTTTGGCGGGATACCCCGAACTGTGGGCATCGGGAGGGAGCCTGGACACCCTCTTCCGCACCTCGTACACCGAACTCCTGCGGATCACTGCGGGCGTCGACCTCGAGGTCGACTGATCACAACGTGCAGGAGGTCAGGATGCGAGGGCCACACGACCGTCCGGACGATCAGTGGCGCGACCTCTGCCTGCGGCGAACCTGCGCCCCAACTCCGCCGACGACGGTGAGATCTCGATGAGTCCGCGAGACTCGAGCCACGGCAGGGTTCCATCGACGATGTTGTCGACCGTGATGCCACCGGCCACCGGGATCAGGGTGACGCCGTCGGCGACCTTCACGGCATGAATATCGGCGATCAGGCCGGCCAGCCCGGTCGGAGTACCGACGTAGGACAGGCCCGCTGCTCCCCCGCCTGCCCGGCGCCACGCATCCTGAGCACGGCGACGAGCCACGCGCGCTTCGAGGTCGACGATCACTTCGAGGTCGACCAGCACCGTGAGGGCGTCGGGGTCGCGGCCTTCCGCCGAGGCATCGGCTCGTGCCCGATCGCGCAGCTTGCGCGCTTCCCGCAGATCTGCGGCGCGCACCCGCACGACGGTGCGCGGAGCAGCACTGAGGTCGAGCGGCCCACCGCCGTCGCGATCGACGGTGAGATCCGCCCACACATCTGGCCCTGAACCATCTACGAATTCGACTGCGACACGCAGGGACTCGGCTGAAGAAATACTACTGTAGGACATGAGAATTCCTCTCGATATGCCGAACTCGGCATCGAAAAAGCAGGAACGGGAACCTCGTCAGTCCGAACAGATGCAGGAGGCCGTGCGGCACAGGTCGACGTGGCGGCGGCACCACTGGGCCGCTGCCTGCGCCGAACTCCACACTGCCATGAGAAAACCCTACTGATCTCGCGGGGAATTGTCGATCGCTGCGGCGATCATCAGACGCACTCCGCCGCACCGTCGCCCGACTGCGTAAGGCCGATCCGGGTCTCCGGCGACGGGCTCCAGGCCCCCTCGACCTTGGAATACGACCACTGCGGCCCGCTCGCCACCAGCTGCCGAAGCGCCGCGAGCAGACGATCGACGTCCGCCGAGGAACTACCCAATCCCAGCGAGGCGCGCACCGCACCACCGGGAAGGCCGACGCGGGCGAGCAACGGGTGGGCGCAGAAACGCCCGTCACGAACACCGATGCCGTGTTCGGCCGAGAGGTACGCGGCTATCTCGCCGGGCTCGAAACCATCGATACCGAAGGTCACGATCCCGACGCAGTCTGCCGAATCATCCCACAGCCTAAGGATTTCCACGCCGTAGATGTCGTGCAGGCCATCGACAAGCTGCGCGCACAACAGCTCCTCGTGACGCGCAGCTGCCTCGGCGTCGTGCGACGCGAGAGTGTCGCACGCGGCAGCGATCGCCGCGACCCCCAGCACGTTCGGGGACCCGGCTTCGTGCCGGGCAGGGGCGCACGCCCATTCGGTGCGGTCGAGGGCGACCTCACGTACTGCTCCGCCCCCGGCGAGGTACGGCTCCGCGACATCGAGCCAGTCGCGACGTCCGACGAGCACCCCGGCACCGAACGGCGCGTACAGCTTGTGGCCCGAGAACGCGAGATAGTCGACGCCGAGCTCGGCGAGGTCGACGCGGCGATGCGGAACCAGCTGGGCACCGTCGACGAAGATCCGTGCGCCGCACGCGTGGGCGAGTTCGGCGAGTTCGGCAATCGGCAGCACCTCGCCGGTCACATTGGACGCTCCCGTGATGGCAAGCAGTGCCGTCGGCGCACGCTCGAGCTCGACGGCGATCCGCCACACGGTTTCCGAAACCGAATCCGCAGCTTCGACCACACGAGTGTTCTTCCACGGCAACAAGTTCGCATGATGCTCGATGTCGAGTACCACCACGTCGCCGGGGACTGCACCGGCGAGCAGGTTGATCGAATCCGTGGTGTTTCGGGTGAAGACCACGACCTGGTCCTCGTCGGCACCGACGAACCGGGAAACCGACTCACGCGACTCCTCGTAGCTCGTGGTGCTGATGCGCGAGGCATAACCCGCACCACGGTGCACGCTGGCGTAGAACGGCAACAGCTCGGAAATCCGGTCCGTCACACTCTCCAGAGCCGGTGCGCTCGCCGCATAGTCGAAGTTCGCGTAGCTGCAGGTTCCGCCCTGCACCAGAGGAACCTGCACGTCACAGCCCGACACGCGAGCAAAGGGAGCGATACAGGTGGAAGTAGCAACAGTCATGACGAATTTCCCTCATCGATCAGGGACCCGTCGGTGATCGCCACGACGATGGTGAATCGTTCGCCGGCGGAGTCCGCGCTTGCTGCGTCCGGGTTCGGTACGTCAGCCAGGTCGTCACCCGGAGCACCCCACCGCGGCGGAGGGTTGCCGACCAGCGAGCCGGGGCTTGACGCTGGTACTCATGACCTGCCGAAGACAATGACACCGGGCACACTGCGTGTCAAGTCGGCATCCCGTCGAGGCCCTCCGCACGGTCTCCGGCCGAAAGAGAATTTCTCCTTCTGACCTGCGGAGGAACCACCATCGTGCTTTGCTCTGAGGCGTGACACCGCACACCCCCACCCGCTCGCTGCGCGTACCGAACGTTCATCTGTTGTCCACCTTCACGTGAAATAACCCGGATCGCCCACCCGAGTAGAAGGACAGCGGATTGTCTGCTCAACCCCCGCCCGCAGCCGACGACACGTCGCTCGTACCGGAAGTCTTCCTGCGCGGATCACACGCACCCGCGCCGCGCACACTCGTCGACGTACTTCGCGCCAGCGCCGAATCGCACCCCCACGCTCCTGCGATCGACGACGGCACCACGATGCTCGAGTACGCCGAACTGCTCGACCAGGTCAGCGCAGGAGCACGTGGACTCGCGGAGGCCGGTGTGGGCGCCGGCGATCGCGTCGGGGTGCGCATGTCGTCCGGGTCCAAAGACCTCTACATCACCATCTTGTCCGTTCTCGCCGCAGGCGCCGCCTACGTCCCGGTAGACGCCGACGACCCCGATGAGCGTGCCGAGCTGGTCTTCTCCGAAGCAAAGGTGACCGCGATCGTCACCGATGCGGGGATCGGTCCCGGCACCGCTCCTCCTGCCGACGAACCGGACGTACGCGAACCGGCCCTCGACGACGACGCGTGGATCATCTTCACCTCGGGTTCCACCGGCACCCCGAAGGGTGTCGCCGTCACACACCGCAACGCCGCCGCCTTCGTCGACGCCGAAGCGAACCTGTTCTGCCGGGAAGAACCTCTCGGCCCAAGCGACCGGGTCCTCGCAGGTCTGTCCGTCGCATTCGACGCATCATGCGAGGAGATGTGGCTGGCCTGGCGGCACGGCGCGTGCCTCGTTCCTGCGCCGCGTTCGCTCGTGCGCTCCGGAATGGACCTCGGCCCGTGGCTGGTCTCTCGCAACATCAACGTCGTCTCCACGGTCCCGACCCTTGCGGCGATGTGGCCCGGCGAGGCACTCGAAGCAGTGCGCCTGCTCATCTTCGGCGGGGAAGCATGCCCGCCCGACCTCGCCGAGCGTCTCGCCGTGCCCGGCCGTGAAGTGTGGAACACCTACGGCCCCACCGAAGCGACGGTGGTCGCGTGCGCCGCCATCATGGACGGCACCGGACCGATCCGGATCGGTCTGCCACTCGACGGCTGGGATCTTGCGGTCGTAGACACCGAGGGCAATCCCGTCGCCGAAGGACAGTCCGGCGAGCTCGTGATCGGCGGTGTCGGGCTCGCCCGCTACCTGGACCCGGCGAAAGACGCCGAGAAGTACGCGCCCATGCCCACCCTCGGCTGGGATCGCGCCTATCGCAGCGGCGACCTCGTCGTACTCGACAGTGCGGGGCTCCTTTTCCAGGGACGCGCCGACGACCAGGTCAAGATCGGCGGACGCCGCATCGAGCTCGGCGAGGTCGACAATGCCCTGCAGAACCTGCCCGGTGTCGCCGGTGGTGCGTGCGCTGTCCGCAAGACCTCGGCCGGAAGCTCGATTCTCGTCGGCTACATCGCCTCGACCGATCCCGACTTCGACGTTGCCTCCGCCCACGACCTGCTGTCCGAACAGCTTCCAGCAGCACTCGTACCGCGTCTCGCGCTCGTCGACGAGCTTCCCACTCGTACGTCCGGGAAGGTCGATCGTAATGCCCTGCCGTGGCCGCTGCCCGGCGCCGACGCCGACTCGGTCGAAGCGCTCGGACTACCTCCGACCGCCGAATGGGTCGCGGAACTGTGGTCGTCACTGCTCGGCGCCCGCATCGAAGGACTCGACGACGACTTCTTCGAACTCGGCGGAGGTTCTCTGTCCGCCGCGCAACTCGTCACCGCACTGCGTGAGCGCTATCCCGACATGACGGTCGCCGAACTCTACGACCGGCCTCGGCTCGGGTCCCTCGCCGGCTATCTCGACGAACTCGCCCCGACGGAGACCACGGCTCCGCGCGAAGTCACCCCGGTGTCGCGAGGGGCGCAGTTCCTCCAACTCGCTGCGACGGTACCCCTCACGACGTTGACCGGCCTCCAATGGATCACGTGGCTGGCGATTCTGAACAACATCATCGCAATGGCCACCGATGTTCCGTGGACCGTGACGTTGTCGTGGTGGTGGATCGCAGCAGGCGTCGTCGTGTTCCTTTCACCGCTCGGCCGGATGAGCACGGCGGTCCTGGGCGCGCGGCTACTTCTGCGCGGGCTGAAGCCAGGCAGTTATCCCCGCGGCGGCGCGGTACACCTGCGGCTGTGGACCGCGCAGCGGTTGTCGGAGGCGTCCGGCGCGACCAATCTGTCCGGTGCGCCGTGGATGCGCCAGTACGCGCGGGCGCTGGGCGCGAAGATCGGCCAGGGCGTCGACCTGCACACCCTTCCGCCGGTCACCGGCATGCTCGTGCTCGGCGACGGCTGCTCGATCGAACCCGAGGTGGATCTGTCGGGGTACTGGGTCGATGGCGACCTCGTCCACATCGGAAGCATCAGGATCGGAGCCGGTGCCTCGATCGGCGCACGCTCGTTTCTCGCCCCGGGTTCACGCGTGGGCAAGAACGCCGAGGTTGCCGCAGGATCGGCCGTATTCGGCCGCGTCAAGGCTGCGCAGCACTGGGCCGGTTCACCCGCGCAGAAAACCGGAAAAGCCGAACCGCAATGGCCTTCCGAGGATCCGCCCCGCGGCGCGCGCTGGGTCCCCATATTCGGTGTCACGTCCATCCTTCTCGCAGGACTTCCGATCATGTCGATCGGCGCGGGTGTCGCACTGCTCGTCTGGTGGGTCAAGGACACCGTGAGTGTGTCCGAGGCCGTCGTCCGTTCCCTTGCGATGCTCCCGGCAGGCGGAATTCTCACCATGGCCGTGTTCGCGGTGCTGACCTTGATCACCGTGCGGTTGCTGTCGATCGGAATGGCCGAAGGCTGGCATCCGGTCCGAAGCCGCGTCGGGTGGCAGGTCTGGGCAACCGAACGCCTGATGGATTCCTCGCGTACCTTCCTGTTCCCGCTCTACGCGTCGATGCTCACTCCGATCTGGCTGCGGCTGCTCGGCGCCGACATCGGCAAGGATGTCGAGGCCTCCACTGTCCTCATGGTCCCGAAGTTCACTAAGGTCGCGGACGGCGCCTTCCTTGCCGACGACACCATGGTCGCCTCGTACGAACTCGGCGGCGGCTGGCTGTACATTTCGCGCGCCAAGGTCGGCAAGCGGGCGTTCCTCGGAAACTCGGGCATGGCCGCACCAGGTCGTCGCGTGCCGAAGCACGGCCTCGTCGCGGTCCTGTCGGCCGCACCGGAGAAGGCGAAGTCGGGATCGTCATGGCTCGGCAGTCCCCCCGTGCGGTTGCGCCGTGCCTCCGGCGAGTCCGATTCGAGTCGCACATTCGAGCCGCCCCTGAAACTGAAGATCGCGCGCGGAGTCGTCGAGACCTTCCGCCTCGTTCCGATGATGGTCACGTTCGGAATCGGCCTGATGGTGCTGTTCTCGCTGAACTCCATTGCCGTCCATCGCGGTTACGCGACCGCGGCACTGGTCAGTGGACTCGTGCTGATGGCCGCCGGTGCGCTGGCGTGCATCATCACCATCGCAGCGAAGTGGCTCATCGTCGGGCGCATCGGGCAGGAGGAACACCCGCTGTGGAGTTCCTTCGTATGGCGCAACGAGGTATCCGATACCTTCGTCGAGATGGTCGCCGCGCCGTGGTTCGGTCAACAGACACCCGGCACCGCCGTGATGAACTTGTGGTTACGCGGTCTCGGCGCGAAGATCGGTCGTGGTGTGTGGTGTGAAAGTTACTGGCTGCCGGAGGCCGACCTCGTCACGCTGGGACCCGGCGCGACCGTGGAGAGGGGGTGCGTGGTTCAGACCCACCTGTTCCATGATCGGATCATGTCCATGGACACCGTGACCCTCGACGCCGGCGCCACGCTCGGCCCGCAATGTGTCGCGCTCCCCGCATCGGGAATCGGCGCAGGTACCACTGTGGGGCCTGCGTCCCTCGTCATGCGCGGCGACGTGGTTCCCCCCTCCACCCGCTGGCAGGGCAATCCGATTGCGCCGTGGTCCCGGCCCGGTGATTGGTCGCCGCGATGAAGCCGCTCAAAGCAGCGAAACCGGTAGCACCTACCGGGCCCGATCGCCCGCTCGACACGTATCTCCCCCAGAGCGGGAACCGAGGGTATCTCGTGTCGCGGTACGAGCTGGACCTGACGTACAAGGTGAGCGCCAATCGGCTCGAAGGGCGTGCCACGATCATCGCCACCACGACCGACGTCCGGGCGAAGTACACACTCGACCTCGCGCAGACCATGCGCGTGACCAAAGTGGCGCTCAATGGGCGACGCCCGTCGAAATTCACCCACCGCAACGACAAACTGACGGTCACACCCTCGCAGACCGTCCCGGTCGGGGCCGTTCTCACGTTCTCCATCCAGTACGCCGGTACCCCCGCCCCTCGGCACACCATGTGGGGTGACGTCGGTTGGGAAGAACTCGACGAGGGTGCACTGGTCGCCAGCCAGCCGAACGGTGCACCGACGTGGTTTCCGTGCGACGACCATCCCGGTTCGAAGGCCACCTACCGAGTCTCGATCACTGCGGACGCACCGTTCCAGGTGATTTCCAACGGGACGTTGCTCCGCAAGACGACGAAGGCCAGTCGCACCACATGGGTGTACGAGCAACCCGAACCGATGTCGACCTATCTCGCGAGCGTGCAGATCGGGAATTACGAGGTCCGCAAGGTTGCGTCGTCGCCCGTCCCGCAGTTCGCGGTGCATCCGCCGAGGCTGCGCGCCAAGTTCGACAGGGACTTCGGACGTCAGCCGCAGATGATCGAAGTGTTCACGCGACTGTTCGGACCGTACCCGTTCGCGCATTACACCGCGCTCGTCACCGACGACGACCTCGAGATCCCGATCGAATCGCAGGGAATGTCGGTCTTCGGTGCGAACTTCTGCAGTGGCAACCGCGACGAGGAACGACTGGTGGCGCACGAGTTGGCGCACCAGTGGTTCGGAAACAGCCTAACCTTGAAACGATGGAAGGACATCTGGCTGCACGAGGGCTTCGCGTGTTATGCGGAGTGGTTGTGGTCGGAGAACTCCGGGGGATCATCGGCGCACGAACACGCGCGGATGGCGCACGCCAGGCTTGCCCGCCTGCCGCAGGACATCCTTCTGGGCGACCCCGGGCCCAAGGACATGTTCGACGACCGGATCTACAAGCGCGGTGCCCTCACATTACACGCGTTGCGACTACGTCTCGGCGACGAAAGTTTCTTCACCCTTGTGCGTATGTGGACGACCGAGTATCGGCACTCCAACGTCACCACCGACCAGTTGACCGATCTGGCAACGAGATTCACCGATGTATCGCTGCGGCCACTGTGGGATGCGTGGCTCGGGGCCACCGCACTGCCACCTCTGCCGAACGGTCGGCTTTCCTAGATCAGGGAAGGTCCACCTGCGAGGCCAGCCAGCGGCCGTCCACGAGCTCGAGCGTCATGAGGACACGACTGCGATCGAGACGCGGTTCCGGGACGACCGAGTTCGTGACCGTCTGATCGATGAACAGCAACACCTCGACGCGATCGGTCGTTGCCGACTTCACGCCGGCTTCGACCACCGTGCCTTCTGCCTGCGCGTTGTTGTCGACGAGGAGCTGGCGCAGTTCGCCGCTCGACTGCGCGTACATCTCCTTGAACTCGCCGGTGGCGCCGTTCAACACTGCATCGAAGTTGCTGTCGAGTTCACCGGGACTGACCGAGGTCAGCGTCACCGCGTATTCCTGCGCGGTCGCGAGTGCCTCGGTAGCCGCCGCGTCGACGGACCTGACCTCGTGCGCCTTCCATGCAAAGAATGCGGCGCATGCCACTGACACCACGGTGATCGCCACGAGCACGCCGGTACGAATCCGGCGCATGCGTCGGCCCGGATCTGCGCCGGGCTCGGTGCGGTCGCGGTCTGTTTTCGCGGCACCAGCGTTCACTGCACCGGATTCCTCGGCACTGGATTCGTCGGCGACGTCCTGATTCGCCGGGACGACCGTGTCGGTCGCGGTTGCGTCGGCTGCGAGGGTAGAACTGGTCTTGCTCATGTGTGCATTCTCCTTCCAGAGGGCTGATGTGCACGAATGTTTCGGTCACCGCGGGTGGATGTATTCGGCAGGCGGACCTCCGTAGGTCAAGGGAACCGACAGCGGCCCAATCGGAGTCGGGTCGGCGGTACGAGCCGGGTCTGCACCCGGCGGAAGCGCGGCCTCCCCTTCCTCCCCGGGCGGCCGGGGAGCGTTCCGGGCGCCACGGATGAGAACCGACGGATCGGGGTTGTTGCAGTAGGTATACAGGTAGGGCTCCGGAAAATCCGGGACCGCCGGTGGCCGACGAGGAAGGTCGTAATCGCAGGTGTAACGCGGATACAAATTGACGTACGCCCATATACCGCCGTCATGGAACGCTGATCCGATCGCCTCGAGTGTCGAGCCGTCCCGCTCGGTCGGGAAGAAGAACTCCTGCAGAGCCGGCACCCGTAGGTATGCCATCTGTGAGACCGTCGCAAGATTGCCGAGCAGTTGCACCATCGTCGGCGAATTGTCTGCGATGATCGAGTCGATTGCGCCGAGGGTCGCGGGAGCAGTGTCGACGAAGGTCCGGAAACCCGCGTCCATCTCCTCGGCGCCTTGCAGCAGTCCGGACAGGTTGGCCGATGTGGACTGAAGGCCCGGGCTACCCTCGGCAAGCGTATTGAGAACCACCTTGCTTGTATTGAGTACCGAAACAGTTTGCGGCAAGACGGAATCGAGCGTCGAGATGAGGAAGGTCCCTCCGTCGATGATGTCGGACAGCTTGTCGGGCGCCTCGGGGCCGACTCCCAGCTCCTCGACGATCACCTGGACTTCGGCGGGATCGATCTGTGCGAGCATCCCGTCGAGATCGTTCATCAGGTCGGACAGCGGAACCGGCGTGGAGGTATCTCGGGTCGAGATCACAGCGCCGTCCGTCAGGTACGGTCCGTCGTCGGTGGCCGGACGGAAGTCGAGGTACTGCTCCCCCGCAAGCGACAGGCCCGCGACACGAACCTCGGATCCTTGGGGAATCTTCGTCTTCGAATCGATCGAAGCAACCGCAACCACACCGTCATCGGTGAGATCCACCGATGTCACACGGCCCACCGGAACTCCGCGCAACGTCACGTCGCGATCGGGGAGAATGCCGCCGGACTGATCGAAATGCACCTGTACCTGGATCTTTCGGTCTGCAGGATTGAGTTCGAAGACGCCGAACACCAGATAGACGATTCCGAGCACGAGAGTCGTGGCGAGCGCCGTCAAGGACAATCCGAGACGATGCCGATACCCCGTCCGGACCGCACCGACTACCGGTGCTGCCATCCGGTCTGTCACACTCATCTTCTCGGTCACCCGCCCGCTCCTGTCAACCTGCCCTGCAGACGCAGCAAGGAATGGGTGATGGCACCCACCATCGTGTCGATGTCCGATGTCTCAGGAAGCCGGCTTCCAGGATCACCGGAATGTCCGGGCGATGGAATCGCACCGATGATCAGTTGCTCCCAGTCTGCGTCCGCGTGCGCCGACGTCGAGTTGGTGACTTTCATGATCGGAGCGAGCAGGCTGTTGACGCTCTCGAGGCTTGCACCCGGTGCCGTCGCTGCGTTGTTGAGTTCCGCCGCTATCCGATTGATGTCGGCGACCATCGACCGCGTATCCGTTCCGTTGACCGACGGAAATTTGGCCATCTGTGCACTGATCCGATCCACCTGGGTCACGAGGTCGAGTATCTCCGCGGTGTCTGCGGCGACGACGTCGAGCGCCGGACCGGCCGCAGCAACGACCTCTCGGATCGTCGACTTTCTTTCCGCCAGTGTGGCGATGAGCATGTCGGTCTGTGTCAGGGAGTGCTCGATCTCGGCCGATCGTTCACCGAGTTGCGCAACCAGGAGGGCGGATTCGTCGAGAAGGCTCTCGATGTTCGCGCCCCGACCGTCGACCGCTTCACCGAGCCCGTTCACGATCTTCGTGAGGTTGCGTACCGCACCGCCGTTGACGAGTATCGATGCGGTCGAAAGCAACTCCTCGATGGTTGCGGCCGCCGACGTGTCCGTGATCGGAATTGCGTCGCCGTCGGCGAGTGGGGGCGCAGCCGCAGCGTACCCTTCGGGTGCCTGTAGCGCGACGAAGACATCTCCGAGGGGGGTCGCCGAGCGCAGTTCGGCACCGCTACCTGCGGGCACCACGACGCCCTCCGCGATGCGCATGGTCACGGTCGCCTGATAGGCCTGAACCGACATCGCCTCGACCTCGCCCACATCCACACCCTCGAGCTTGACCTTCGCCTTCGTCGGGAGGTTCAGAGCGTTCTCGAATGTCGCCGTGAGCGTGTACGAGTCACCGTCCATACCCGGAGCAGGCAGCGGGAGCTGTTCCAGCCCCACCGAGCAGGCAACCGTCGACGTCGCCGCGATCATCACACACGCTGCGCCCGCGCTTCGTCTGATCCTGAGATTCACTGATGCATCCCCGCTAGTCCTTCGAGCATCCCCGACATCCCGAAATCCGGGCCGAAGTCGCGAACGGTGCCTGTGTCACAACCCAGATCCTGCATTCCCATGAGATTGCAGATCTCCTTGACCACCATGCCGTCGAACGCGACTCGCTCGAGCAACCCGTGCACGCGCGCCCCGCCGTTCTCCTGGTCCATGACGTTGTGGGCATTGTTGAGCAGGAGCGGGGTCAAGTCCAGAAACTCGCCGATCTCCCTCTGATAGTCGGCGAGCGCACGGGTGAGGGTCTCGGCGTTCGTCGCAGTCGATTGCACCGCACCGCGATTGGCCACGAGCAGATCGTTGGTCTGCATCAGTATGTCGTTGATCATGGTTCCGGTGTCGCCCAGACCGATGCCGGATTCGGCCAGTACGGCGCTGATCCGACTCGTCGCTTCACCGAACTCGCGGATGTCCTGGTCGTTGGTCGCAGCGGCTTCGGACAGCACGGCCAGGTTGTCGACGATCGCGGTGAGTTCGGTGCGGGTCTTGGCGCCTCCGTCGGGGCCGAGTGTCAACGCCTCCGACAACGTACCGAGGGCGGATCTGATACTGCTGCCCTGTCCGTCCGTCATGGCCGCACCTGCCGCGAGGAGTTCGGCGACGGCTCCGTTCCCCTCGCCGTCGCCTTGCAGTTCGAGGGCCATGGTGTCGGCCATCGCGAGGAGTCGGTCGAACTCGATGGGGGTCTTGGTGCGTTCGGGCCCGATCAGGGCCTCGTCTGCAAGGGTGTCACCACCGCTGTACGCAGGGGTCAGCTCCACGTGCCGGTCTGTCAGAACCGACGTCGATACCGCAACTGCTTGCGCGTCGGACGGGATATCCACGGACCCGTCGATACTCATCGTCACTGCCACATGAGTCCCCTGCGGTTCGATCGCGGTCACCCGGCCGACCTTGATACCCAGCACCGCCACGGTGTTCCCGACGTAAAGCCCTGCACCGTTGTCGAACTGTGCGGTGACGGTGATCTGGTCGTGGCCGGCGAACCACGATCGGACTCCGACGAACGCAGCCCCTGCAACAACGGCAATCACCGCCACTATCGACAACCATCTACGTGTCTTCATTGGCAGTCCTCGAAATAGGGAGGGAGCGAATGGAGTTCGGCATTTCCGCTGATCGCGCACATCCACGAGTCGATGAACGGTCCGGCAACGGAGGTGAAATCCAGTTCGGGTCCGGTACCCGTCGCGTTCGTGAAGTTGCGGATCGGGACCGGAAGGATCTGAAGAATGTTGCGGAGCAGTGCATCCTGATTGCCCAGACTCTGCAGCATCGAGTCGAGATCGGCGATCAATGCGTCGATTGACGCGCGATCGTCGACGACGATCGTATGCAGCTGCTGCACAAGACCACTGGTGGACGACAACAACCTCTCCACCAGATTCTGACGCAGCGTCAGCTCATTCACCATGTCGGTCCCATCACGCACGAGTGAACCGAGATCGGCCTGCTGCGCACGAATGATTTCGGTGAGCTGATAGGTCGCGGATACCAGCGATCCGATCTGACCTCGCCGGTCGGCGATGACCCCCGACAGGTTCTCGACGTTTTCCAAAGCCTGCGGCATCAGCGCCGGAAGGCCGTCCAGTTCTCCGGAGAGTTCGGTCAGCGTCGCGCCCAGCCGTTCCGCATCGACCTGCTCGAAGGTGGTCGTCGCATCGGCGAGTACAGATTGGAGATCGTACGGGACAACGGTATTGGACAGGCGGATTCGATTGTCCGGGATGCTCCCTTCTCCTGCAGGGCGCAACTCGACGTAGCGCGACCCCAGCAGCGTGGTGAGTTTGATCGACGCCACGGTGTCCGCGCCCAGGCTCACACCCTTGTCGATCTTCATCTCGACGACCACGTGATCACCCTCGAGGCGCGCACCTTCGACAGTGCCGACCTGGATCCCCGCCACCGTCACACCGTCACCGGGTGCGATCTGAGCCGCCTGGACGAATTCCGCTTCATAGGTCGACTTTCCGAAGCCCAGATTGGCAACCCCGACTGTCGCGACCAACACGGCAATGATCGCCACCACGGTCACCACACCGAGAGCGACAGCGCTGTACGACTCGACCGGTCGCAACCGAAATCTCCGAGCGAATGTCGATCCTGTCCGTGTCATTCCGTCACCTGCAGATCGGGGAGTTCTTGATTTCGCCGCCGGGAGTGGCCCCCGCCACGATCGACGGAATGACATGACTCAGTTCGGGAACGAGGGTTGCGTTGATGCTGCACAGGTAGGCGTTCAGGTAGGAACCGTCCTCACTCACACGGGCCAACCCCTTCAGAAGGCCGGGGAGGTTGAATCCGAAGTACTCCCACGTTGGCTTGGTGTCGACGAAGTGGCCGGTGAAACCTGGTTGTCTGCGCAGGATTTCCTGCAGGTCCGGCTGCACCTCGCCGGTGAGCGATGCAAGGCTGTCGGCGGTGGTGGCGATCGTGTCGAGCGAACCGACGAGCTCCGGGCGCCGGGCATTCAGCTCCGCGAAGATCGAATGGGCGCCGGTGATCACCGAGTCGATCTCACCGCTCTGTGACGCGAGGTCGGAGATGATGCCGTCGAGGTTCACAATGATGTCACCGAGGATTCGGTCCGGCTCGGCCATCGACTCCGCAAGTCTCGATGTCTCCGCCACCAGGGTGCTCACGGATCCGCCGTCACCTTGGAGTGCAGCGATCACAGCGGCTGTGATGTTGTCGACCTGTTCTGGATCGAGCACGCTGAAGAGCGGTTCGAAACCGTTGAGCAACACGGAGATGTCGAAGGACGGTTCGGTCCGCTCCACCGGGATCTCCGACCCCGCCTCCAAGATCGCGGTGTCCGGGTGCTCCCCCAACGACAGGCCGAGATAGCGCTGCCCGATGATGTTCTGATAGGTGATCGACGCCTCGGTGTTCGCGAACACCTGCTGCGTCGAGTCGATGCTGAAGGAGACTCGCGCAACCGTGTCGTCGAGAGAGATCGAGTCGACGCGCCCCACACGGACGCCGGCCATCCGCACGTCGTCACCGACACGTAGGCCCGACACATCGCTGAACACCGCGGAATAGGCACTTGTCGAGCCTTGGACGCCTCGCTGGAGTGTGACCACGACCGGCCAGGTCAACCCTGCAGAAATCAACAGGAACACGACGAGCCCGATCAACGGCTTCCGGATCGTCATCGCGGCGCTCCTTCCGGCTCGGGGACCACCCTGATGTCGGCGCCACGTGTGATGGGTCCGAGAAGGAGATCTGCGGCCGCACCCAGATCACCGCCGAGAATCTGATCGACGATCTCCTTCTCTGCGGGCCCACCTACCTGCCCCACGTTGCCTCCGATCGGCGCTCGCTCGATAGTGCGTGTGGCCGCGAGTTGTTCGGTTACCGGCGGTGCCCCGGTGTCGGGCGCCGTGGAACAGCTCGGTGCAGCCAGCTCTCCGTAGCGAGGACAGTCTGTGCGCGTGTATGCGATATGGGGCGTCGCCTGGAAGACGAACACTCCCCTGCCGTTCTGCTGGCCGGCGGGCCAGAATTCCGTCCACCACTTTCCCGAGATCCAATTCATTCTGGTGACGATCGGGGTGAATTCGTGAGCACCGTCGGCCACTACTCCCAGCACCGGTTCGAGCTCAGTAGTGATCCCGATGATTCGGTCGGTGTTGTTCTCGAGCGAAGTTGCCATCGTGGAGAGGGTATTGGCACTCCCGAAGAACAAGGTGGACAGCTGTTCCTGCTTCTCCGCGATTGTCCGCATGGGTACGACGGCATGGTTCACAGCGTCGAGCAACTCCGGCGCCGAATGCTGCAAACCCTCCACTGCATTCGCCAGCGCGGTCAATGTCGACGGACTGCCGTCGGGTGTGACGACCGCATTGACCTCGCGTACGATTCGCTGCAATTGTGCACCGGCCCGGACGATGTCGTCTCCCCGCCGATCGGTCGCCTGCGCCACTGTAGCGAGGACACCCAGGGTTTCCTGCGAGCTCAGGCGCGCGGTCGCGGCGGTGAGGTCGCGAAGCTTCGTCAGTGCTGTCTGGAGCTGCACAGTGGAGAGACTCTCGTCCTGCAGGATCGTTGCCCCCTGCTCGAGGTGGGGTGCGGGGCCGTTGTCTACAAGCTGGACCGACGACACGGCGAAGACATTGCTGGGGACCACACGCGCAGTCACTGTCGCGGGAATTCCATCGAGGTACTCGGGCCGGATCGAGATGTTCACCACGTTGGGGCCGTCCCCGTCGGGGAGGGTGACGTCGTCGACCTGCCCGACCAGTACACCCCGGAACTTGACGTCGGATCTCGCGGGCAGACCGTCTCCGACGTCCGTGAGCGCCGCGGTGACGTGGTGGCCCTTGTCGAATACCCCGTTCATCTTGGCGAGAATTCCCGCGACCAACAGCATCGCCACCACAAGAGCGATGGCTCCTCGCAGCATCAGACCGCGTACGGTCACCCGATTCGGGTCACTCTCCAATAGGAATGACATGGCCTACCCCCCGAGCCTTGCCCCGGAGCCGAGGCCCCAGAACAGGAGAGTCAGAAGCAGATTCATCACGATCATCGCCGAGATGCTGGCGCGCATCGCTCGTCCGGCTGCAGTGCCGACGCCCTGGGGGCCGCCGGCCGCGTAGTAGCCGTAGTAGCACTGGATCGTCGTGGTGATGATGACGAAGAGGATGGTCTTGAGCAATGAGTAGACGACGTCGGATCCACTGAGCACCAGTGAGAAATAGTGTTCGTAGGTTCCGGACGAAACACCCCCCGCCATGCCGATCACCACCTGTACCGCGACATAGTTGACCGCCAGGCAGACCAAGTACAGCGGTATCACTGCCACCACCGATGCCAGGAGACGCGTGGTGACGAGAAACGGTATCGAACGGATCGCGAGCGTCTCCATTGCATCGATCTCTTCGGAGATCCTCATCGCGCCGAGTTGGGCAGTGAAACGGCAGCCGGCCTGTGCCGCGAAGGCCAGAGAGGCCATGATGGGCGCAAGTTCACGGGTCGTGGCCGTCGACGAGATCATTCCGGTGGCAGGCTCGAGACCGAGGAGGTGCAGCGCGTTGTATCCCTCGATCGCCACGATCGCACCGGCAGCTGCGCCGAGCACGATTATCACGCCTGCCGTCCCGCCTCCGACGACGAGCGAGCCGTTCCCCCAGGTGACGTCGGAGAGGATCCGAAGAAACTCCTTGCGGTAATGCCGCAGCGTGGTGGGGATCGCAGCGATTGCCCGCACCAGGAAGGTCACCATGTGACCGAGCCGGGCAATCACTGTCACCTGACTGCTCACCGCGGTGACAATGGGTCTTATGCCCGGAGGGAAATAACGGGAAGCCACTTCAGAACCCCGTCCGCGGGAACAGCAGCACGTAAAGCTGGGTGAAAGCGACATTGACAACCATGAGGAGAAGAATCGACGCGACCACTGTCGCGTTCACCGAGTTCGCCACACCCGCGGGGCCCCCGCTGGTCGACAGTCCCTTCTGACACGCGACCACCGCGACGATCGCCCCGAACACCATGGCCTTGATCATCGTGAGGACGAAATCGCCGACCGTCGCGAACGAGGCGAAGGTAGCGACGAAGCTACCCGGTGTTCCGTTCATCACGAAGGTGTTGAACAGGTAGCCGGAAAGAAATCCGACGAAGCACACGAGTCCGGTCAGTGCGAGACCGACCAGGATCGCCGCGGCGAACCGCGGAACCACCAGTCGCCGGACCACCGAGATCCCCATTACTTCAAGAGCGTCGATCTCGTCTCTGATCTTCCGCGAACCGAGGTCTGCACACACGGCCGAGCCCGCTGCCGACGCCATCAACAGCGCCGCAACCATCGGAGCGCCCTGCTTGATCACGGCGAGACCACTCGCCGCCCCCGCGAGGGAGGTCGCTCCGACCTGCCCGGCGAGCAACCCGAACTGGATCGAGAGAGTCACTCCGATCGGGATCGCAACGAACATTGTGGGCAGTGCGGACGCCGAAGCCATGAATGCCGCTTGACGGATGAACTCCGCGAAGGGAAAACGAAGAGTCGCGATGTCCACGACGAGATGCTGGATGGTTCGGACTCCGAGCTTGCACTGTTCGCCCACAGTTGCAAGGGCTGCCACGGGGTGACGTCGAACGTATCCCCGCGCCCATTCGTCGATCTCATCGGTGGCGGACTGCTCATGCGTGGAAGTGGAACCCTCTTCTGCCACAGTCGATCCCCTTCGCGAGCGGAAGAATTCGAAGAGCACAGCCGATACCGGATCGGCCTTCGCTCATACTCTGCACGAAAGATGCTGTGCGCGTGCGAAAATGAACTCGACTCACACCGAGGAGCGATTCCGGCCCGGCCGCGAAGAACAAGCAGCCCGAACGCACCTTGAATCAGGCACCCCGGCCGCACATCCCCCGATACTCCCAACCGAGCCGGTCACTCCACGAACGAGCATCTGACATGCATCAAAGTAGAAGAGAGTTCTCGCAAATGCAATGATCGTTTACGGACGCGCATCGACGAAACGCGGATAAATGCGCTTATACATAGCTTCACCTGCAGAGACGGCAAATCAATCGAATTTGCTCAACACCCACTCGACAAGTTCGGCCGTCTCCGCGTGACCTCCCGTCACCCCCAGAGACTCCTCCATCACCAGCACACGCGACAAACTCGTCATGAGCACCGAGACCACAACCGGATGTATCTTCTCGGAGAGGTTCACGCGGTCGAGGACTTTGTCGAGCGCCTCTCGCTGACCGACGCGGAACTGTTCGGAATAGTTCGCAATTTCTTTCCGCAGCGCCTCACGATGACGTGACATCGCGATGAACTCCATGGTCACGGCGACGCCCGCAGGGTTCGTACTGAATTCCCACAGCGCCCGAAGCGGGTTGGGCGCGTCCGCCAGCGCGGACTGGACAGCAAGACCCTCCTCCGCACGGCGGCGGAAGATCTCCAGGAAGAGGTCGTCCATCGTCCTGAAGTAGTAGTGCACCAGCTGCGGCTTCAAGCCGGCAGCATCAGCAACCTTCCTGGATGTCACGGCAGCGTAGCCCTTTTCGATCATCAACGCCTCGGCCGCGTCGAGCAGGACCGTTCGATTCTTCGCATCCGGTGCACCGAGCCTGCGCGACGACGCCATCCATCGACCTCCATTCACCAGTTGCACGGCTGCAACTTTGCGACATCCTAGCGCGGATAACCTGTGTGATGTTGACCATATCCCGCCGAGTATGTTATCCATTACACACGCAATGCTATGCAGGTGCACAGCGCCTGGAGCAGACCCCTCGCGGGCCGGGCTCCCGACCGACTGGGTAGTTCAATCAACCTGCGCAGCAACGCATTATGCAGCACATGAGGTTCCTCAGGAGGCTTCATTTGATCGACTTCGATACGAAGGACTACTTCACCGACCAGTCCTTCGTCGCCGACCCCCACCCGTTCTTCGACTATCACCGCTCGAAGTGCCCGGTACGACGGCTGGAAGCTTCACAGAACGTCATTGCAGTCACCGGATACGACGAGGTGCTGGCAGTCCTCCGCGATACAGCGAGCTTCTCCAATATCGTCGCTCCGATCGGCCCATTCCCTCCGCTACCGTTTCCAGTTGAGGGAAACGACATCAACCTGCAGATCGATGCACACCGCGAGCAGTTTCCGATGTACGAGCACCTGGTCACCATGGACCCACCGCAGCATTCACAGACTCGTCGCCTCGTGAGCGGACTGTTCACGCCGCGCAGACTCGACGAGAACGAACACTTCATGTGGGAACTGTGCGATCAGCTGATCGATCAGTTCCACTCGTCCGGCAGATTCGAGGCTCTCTTCGGTTACGGCGTTCCGTTTGCGCTGTTGACGATTGCCGACCTACTCGGTGTTCCGGCCGAACACCATGAGTCGTTCGCCCGGCATCTCAACGCACAGAAAGTCGGCTCGACCGAGGGCGAATCATTGGGTGCCAATCCCCTCGAGTTTCTGGACGAAAAGTTCACAGCATTCCTCGAAGAACGCCGACGCGAACCGCGCGACGACGCCCTGACGATCCTGGCCGACGCGAGATACCCGGACGGAGAAGTTCCCGACGTCGTCGAACTGGTTCGAATCGCCACCTTCCTCTTCGGTGCCGGTCAGGACACGACGGCCCGGCTCATCACCTCGATGCTGCTCCAAATCGCCGAGAACCAGGATCTGCAGACGCAACTTCGCGAAGACCGCACCCTGATCCCGCCATTCATCGAAGAGATGCTTCGCATGGAAGGCCCCGTCAAGAGCGACTTTCGTCTTGCACGCAAGACGACGACCGTGGGGGATGTGAAGATCCCGGCAGGCACGGTGGTCATGGTGTCGCTTCCCGCGGCAAATCGCGACCCGTCGCGCTTCGAGAAGCCCCATGAGCTTCGGATCGATCGCGAGAATGCACGTGAACATGTCGCCTTCGGCCGAGGAGTCCATTCATGTCCAGGCGGGCCATTGGCACGCGTCGAGGCACGCGTGACGATCGAGCGGATCCTCGACCGCATGCGCGACATTCGGGTATCTGAAGCCCGGCACGGCCCCGCGCATGACCGTGACTTCAGCTACGAACCGACCTACATCCTGCGCGGCCTTGCCGAGCTCCATCTCGAGTTCACCCCCGTCGGCTGAAAGGACGATTTCCCACATGGTCGACAACACCAGCAGCATCGAGGCGAGGACGAGGGTCGCAGTCGTCACCGGAGCAGGCTCCGGCATCGGGCTCTCGGTCGCCCGACAACTCGCCGCGCTGCACCACCCCGTCGCGTTGCTCGACCTGAGCGGCTCCGCAGCACAGCAAGCCGCGGATGAACTGAACGAAAACGGCGCGACGGCACGCGCATTCGAGGTCGACGTCGTCGATCGGCCCGGTGTGGATGCTGCCATGGAAAAGGTCCGCGCCGAACTCGGCGCGGTGAAGATCATGGTCACGAGCGCCGGAATCGAAGCAACCGCTCCGTTCACCGACATCGATCTCTCCGACTGGAAACGCATCATCGACGTCAACCTCACCGGCACATTCAACAGCGTGCAGTCAGCAGTACCCGACATGGTCGAAGCGGGTTGGGGTCGCATCATCACGATTTCATCGTCCAGTGCACAGTCCGGCGCCCCGGATCGAGCGCACTACGTCGCGTCGAAGGGCGGAGTCATCGCACTCACCAAAGCCCTGGCATACGAACTTTCTCCGAAAGGCATTACTGCCAACACGATTCCTCCGTCCATCATCGATACTCCGATGGCGCGAGCAGCCGAGGAATCCGGCGAGATGCTGATCAACTTCGAGGCACTCGCCAGCATGACGCCCGTTCGCCGGACGGGGACACCGCACGACGTTGCGGCAGCGACAGCGTTCCTCTGCTCTGACGATGCCGGCTTCATCACCGGTCAGGTCATCGGCGTCAACGGAGGCTGGTACCTCTGACCCAAGTACGGGGAGGCATGTGGCGACTGTGATGGGAGTCGTCATTCGGGGGATGGAGAAGTGTCCGGGGGATTCTCATCGGGTCCCTCGGACACTTCCGGCGCACACCGGGTGCAAAGTCTCGTATCGGGGCAGATGGAACTGTATCGACCACCGCATCCGGACCGGAATAGTCGGAACCGAACGTGGGTACCCGACTGCACATGCCAACCACCTCGAGGGGCCCAGAAGATCCGGACCGCGATCTCTCATCACCACCACCGCACAGCGATGTCCCCGTCCCGCCTTCGGGCGCGACGCCGGATCCTGACGCCACGAGTGACCTGCACCCTGACCTCGTCAGAGGAAAGGGCATCAGACGGACCCGCACCGGCGCGTTGTGGACCGCCCTGGTTACCGGCGTCCTCATTCTGCTGTTGCTGCTGGTGTTCATCCTGCAGAATCTCGACAGCATCACGCTGGAACTGTTCGGGTGGGACTTCTCGCTGCCCCTGGGTGTGGCGTTGCTGTTCGCAGCTATTGCTGGTGCGGCGATAGTCGGACTCACAGGGGGTCTCCGGATCCTGCAACTGCGGCATGCCGCCAACAGACAGCGCAACCTCAGTGCCGGCTCACGAAGTCGCTCCTGACCAGCGACGGCAGCTCGTTCACGTTCGACACCCAGTCAGCAGCTAGTCCTGCACCGGGTTCCGCAAAATTCTCAGAACCACGAGCACCGCACACGCTGTCAGTGCGCCAGCGGCTGTCGCCATAGCCGGAGATCCCTGGAATACAACTACCGACCCTGCGCAGAGCACACAGATGACCGTGGCCATCAGGAAGACCGGCCAGTCGGTTCCAACGGTGCGGGGCCACCTGTGAATCGCGGTCGGCAGTGATGTCATATCTTCGTATACCCCCGTGCCCCACGGTTTTACACCTTCTCACCGGATCTCGACAAGCTTCGAATCCGCCGCTGTCACGATTTCAGATGCCGACCATGTCGTTCTATGCCGCCGGCGGCTGGAGAAGCAAAGGCGACCGGCGCTCGGCGTCGAGGATTGTGGCGCAGCTCGGGCACAGCATCCGCGTTGTGATCATCCAGCCGTTGGTGCAAGCGTACGTGTCGGCGATCTCTCGGCTGCCTGCAGTAACGCGATACCCGTGGTCGCAGTGATCGCACCGAAAAATCCAATGATGATATCCCGGTGTAGGAGCTGTTTCACGCTGCAGCATCGCAAATCTTTCTATCCGAGGAATAGTATCCGTACTCGCGCAACGACCGCGCAGCAGTCGACCCAGGACACTATTACCCCACGGGTCGAAGGCTGAACCGTGCCAGCTGCATATTTATGGTGGAGGCCGGAGGCGCAGCGCCGGGGCGCCTTCCTTCTCGTAAGCACCGAGCATCGAGCGCAGGTAGGCATTGTCCTCCTCGAGACGCTGATTGCGGGCATCCAGGTGAAGGATGCGTCCGATTCCGGCGATGTTGACTCCGCCGGCAACGAGTGCAGTGATGTGCCGCAAGGCCGCCACGTCGTCGGCGTCACTGTAGCGGCGGGTACCTCCGGGAGTGCGGTCCGGAGCGATCAGGCCGCGTCGTTCGTACAGCCGCAGAGTCTGCGGGTCTATACCGGTCAGGCCGGCGGTCACCGAAATGCCGTAGACCCCGGTTCGTGGACTTTGACAGCCGTAGACAGAAGTACGAGGCAGCATCCGGAGGTGACAGACGATGTTGATGCGCCCCGGCCCGTTTCGCGACTTCGATCGTTTGGGTCAGCAGTTACTCGGCACGACGGCCAGACCCGCAGTAATGCCGATGGACGCGTGGCGGGAGGGCAGCAGTTTCATCGCGGAATTCGGCTTACCTGGGGTAGATCCCGAATCCATCGACCTCGACGTCGAGCAGAACGTTCTGACGACGCCCGGTGGGCACCCGAAACCGAAACCGGCACCCCGACCGAACACCACCCGCCCCCACACGAAACCCACACACTGAAAACAACAAGAGCCAGGGAGGACAGGGACACCATCCCCGCCCTCCCTGAACTCTCTCCACCTACGAAAACACGAAAGGGACCCCACAACGTGGGGCCCCTCTCGGAACAAATGCACGGCGGCGACCTACTCTCCCACACCCTGACGAGTGCAGTACCATCGGCGCAGACAGGCTTAGCTTCCGGGTTCGGAATGGGACCGGGCGTTTCCCCATCGCTATAACCACCGTAACTCTATGAAACTATACCCACGCTCACGCGTGTCGAACCGAGTGAACACAGCCCCCTCACATCAGGAGCTCCGCCCACCCAATTCTGACGAATCGGGTGCTGTTTCAGACACCGCACAGTGGACGCGTAACACCTTCATGATAAGTCCTCGGCCTATTAGTACCAGTCACCTCCACACATTACTGCGCTTCCAGTTCCGGCCTATCAACCCGGTGGTCTGCCGGGGGCCTTACCCCAATAAAGGGTGAGAAACCTCATCTTGGAACAGGCTTCCCGCTTAGATGCTTTCAGCGGTTATCCCTTCCGAACGTAGCCAACCAGCCATGCCCCTGGCGGGACAACTGGCACACCAGAGGTTCGTCCGTCCCGGTCCTCTCGTACTAGGGACAGCCTTCCTCAAGTTTCTTACGCGCGCGGCGGATAGAGACCGAACTGTCTCACGACGTTCTAAACCCAGCTCGCGTGCCGCTTTAATGGGCGAACAGCCCAACCCTTGGGACCTACTCCAGCCCCAGGATGCGACGAGCCGACATCGAGGTGCCAAACCATCCCGTCGATATGGACTCTTGGGGAAGATCAGCCTGTTATCCCCGGGGTACCTTTTATCCGTTGAGCGACACCGCTTCCACATGCCGGTGCCGGATCACTAGTCCCGACTTTCGTCCCTGCTCGACCTGTCAGTCTCACAGTCAAGCTCCCTTGTGCACTTACACTCAACACCTGATTGCCAACCAGGCTGAGGGAACCTTTGGGCGCCTCCGTTACATTTTAGGAGGCAACCGCCCCAGTTAAACTACCCACCAGGCACTGTCCCTGAACCCGATCAGGGCCCGAGGTTAGACATCCAATACGATCAGAGTGGTATTTCAACAACGACTCCACAAACACTGGCGTGCCCGCTTCACAGTCTCCCACCTATCCTACACAAACCGAACCGAACACCAATACCAAGCTATAGTGAAGGTCCCGGGGTCTTTTCGTCCTGCCGCGCGTAACGAGCATCTTTACTCGTAATGCAATTTCGCCGAGTCTGTGGTCGAGACAGCAGAGAAGTCGTTACGCCATTCGTGCAGGTCGGAACTTACCCGACAAGGAATTTCGCTACCTTAGGATGGTTATAGTTACCACCGCCGTTTACTGGGGCTTAAATTCTCAGCTTCGCCACCACAAGGGCAGCTAACCGGTCCTCTTAACCTTCCAGCACCGGGCAGGCGTCAGTCCGTATACATCGTCTTACGACTTCGCACGGACCTGTGTTTTTAGTAAACAGTCGCTTCTCTCTGGTCTCTGCGACCCCACCCAGCTCACACCGTAAAGGCGATCACCAGACGAGGTCCCCCTTCTCCCGAAGTTACGGGGGCATTTTGCCGAGTTCCTTAACCACAGTTATCTCGATCGCCTCAGTATTCTCTACCTGACCACCTGTGTCGGTTTGGGGTACGGGCCATGTGAAAGCTCGCTAGAGGCTTTTCTCGGCAGCATAGGATCACTGAATTCACCACAACGGCTACGCATCACCTCTCAGGCACATGAGTGGCGGATTTGCCTACCACTCGCCCTACAGGCTTACACCGGCTATTCCACCAGCCGGCCCAGCTACCTTCCTGCGTCACCCCATCGCTTGACTACTACCACCGAAGGTCCCGTGCATCCACACACCCATCCCCCGAAGGGAACAGACCTGCTTCAGGACGGTTAGTACCAGTGATTCATCAGGGGCGCGTTCACACGGGTACGGGAATATCAACCCGTTGTCCATCGACTACGCCTGTCGGCCTCGCCTTAGGTCCCGACTCACCCTGGGCGGATTAACCTGGCCCAGGAACCCTTGGTCATTCGGCGGACGAGTTTCTCACTCGTCTTTCGCTACTCATGCCTGCATTCTCACTCGCATGGCCTCCACAACTAGTTCACACTGCTGCTTCCACGGCCACACGACGCTCCCCTACCCATCCACACCACTGCACAAGTTTCCGCAGAAACAAGCGTGTGTCATGCGAATGCCGCGGCTTCGGCGGTGTACTTGAGCCCCGCTACATTGTCGGCGCAGGACCACTTGACCAGTGAGCTATTACGCACTCTTTCAAGGGTGGCTGCTTCTAAGCCAACCTCCTGGTTGTCTCAGCGATCCCACATCCTTTTCCACTTAGTACACGCTTAGGGGCCTTAGCCGGCGATCTGGGCTGTTTCCCTCTCGACTACGAAGCTTATCCCCCGCAGTCTCACTGCCGCGCTCTCACACCCTGGCATTCGGAGTTTGGCTGACGTCAGTAACCTTGTAGGGCCCATCGGCCATCCAGTAGCTCTACCTCCAGAGTGAAACACGCGACGCTGCACCTAAATGCATTTCGGGGAGAACCAGCTATCACGGAGTTTGATTGGCCTTTCACCCCTACCCACAACTCATCCCCTCAGTTTTCAACCTAAGTGGGTTCGGGCCTCCACGACGTCTTACCATCGCTTCACCCTGGCCATGGGTAGATCACTCCGCTTCGGGTCTAGAACATGCCACTGCACCGCCCTATTCGGACTCGCTTTCGCTACGGCTACCCCACACGGGTTAACCTCGCGACATGCCACTAACTCGCAGGCTCATTCTTCAAAAGGCACGCCATCACCCACCAGCCACCAAAGACTGCACAGGCTCTGACGGATTGTAAGCGCACGGTTTCAGGTACTATTTCACTCCCCTCCCGGGGTACTTTTCATCTTTCCCTCACGGTACTAGTCCGCTATCGGTCACCAGGGAGTATTCAGGCTTATCGGGTGGTCCCGACAGATTCACACCGGATTTCACGGGCCCGGTGCTACTTGGGTATTCACATCAACAGTCACAGCGTTTTCGTCTACGGGATTCTCACCCTCTACGACAGGCCGTTCCAGACCACTTCGACTAACACCATGATTTCTTACTGTTGGCCGACTCAGCAGCGCCGACACAATGAACCCCACAACCCCACAAGTGCAACCCCTGCCAGGTATCACACACCCATGGTTTGGCCTCTTCCGCGTTCGCTCGCCACTACTGACGGAATCACATATTGTTTTCTCTTCCTGTGGGTACTGAGATGTTTCACTTCCCCACGTTCCCTCCACACGCCCTATATATTCAGGCGCGGGTAACACGACATCACTCGTGCTGGGTTTCCCCATTCGGAAATCCTCGGATCACAGCTCGGTTGACAGCTCCCCGAGGCATATCGCAGCCTCCCACGTCCTTCATCGGCTCCTGGTGCCAAGACATCCACCGTACGCTCATAAACACTTACAACAAAGATGCTCGCGTCCACTGTGCAGTTCTCAAACAACACACAACAACCCCTACCGGAACCCACCCTGAAGGCGGAAAACTTTCGCAGGTCATCGTCGCTGATCAAACACAAACAACGTGTTCTCTCAGGACCCAACAGTGCACCGATATAACCCCTCGAATTCGCCACAGTGGACAAACCCGGATGAGAAGTACTTGTCAGCGTTCCACCCATGAGCACCACCGGACAACATGTGTATCCGTAATGGCTCTGCCTGCTCCCCCGACACCAACGTGTCGATCCGAGACAGGAGATGCTCCTTAGAAAGGAGGTGATCCAGCCGCACCTTCCGGTACGGCTACCTTGTTACGACTTCGTCCCAATCGCCGATCCCACCTTCGACGGCTCCCTCCCACAAGGGGTTAGGCCACCGGCTTCGGGTGTTACCGACTTTCATGACGTGACGGGCGGTGTGTACAAGGCCCGGGAACGTATTCACCGCAGCGTTGCTGATCTGCGATTACTAGCGACTCCGACTTCACGGGGTCGAGTTGCAGACCCCGATCCGAACTGAGACCGGCTTTAAGGGATTCGCTCCACCTCACGGTATCGCAGCCCTCTGTACCGACCATTGTAGCATGTGTGAAGCCCTGGACATAAGGGGCATGATGACTTGACGTCGTCCCCACCTTCCTCCGAGTTGACCCCGGCAGTCTCCTGCGAGTCCCCACCATTACGTGCTGGCAACACAGGACAAGGGTTGCGCTCGTTGCGGGACTTAACCCAACATCTCACGACACGAGCTGACGACAGCCATGCACCACCTGTATACCGACCACAAGGGAAACCACATCTCTGCAGTCGTCCGGTACATGTCAAACCCAGGTAAGGTTCTTCGCGTTGCATCGAATTAATCCACATGCTCCGCCGCTTGTGCGGGCCCCCGTCAATTCCTTTGAGTTTTAGCCTTGCGGCCGTACTCCCCAGGCGGGGCGCTTAATGCGTTAGCTACGGCACGGATCCCGTGGAAGGAAACCCACACCTAGCGCCCACCGTTTACGGCGTGGACTACCAGGGTATCTAATCCTGTTCGCTACCCACGCTTTCGCTCCTCAGCGTCAGTTACTGCCCAGAGACCCGCCTTCGCCACCGGTGTTCCTCCTGATATCTGCGCATTTCACCGCTACACCAGGAATTCCAGTCTCCCCTGCAGTACTCGAGTTTGCCCGTATCGCCTGCAAGCCCGCAGTTGAGCTGCGGGATTTCACAGACGACGCGACAAACCGCCTACGAGCTCTTTACGCCCAGTAATTCCGGACAACGCTCGCACCCTACGTATTACCGCGGCTGCTGGCACGTAGTTGGCCGGTGCTTCTTCTCCAGGTACCGTCACTTGCGCTTCGTCCCTGGTGAAAGAGGTTTACAACCCGAAGGCCGTCATCCCTCACGCGGCGTCGCTGCATCAGGCTTTCGCCCATTGTGCAATATTCCCCACTGCTGCCTCCCGTAGGAGTCTGGGCCGTGTCTCAGTCCCAGTGTGGCCGGTCGCCCTCTCAGGCCGGCTACCCGTCGTCGCCTTGGTAGGCCATTACCCCACCAACAAGCTGATAGGCCGCGGGCTCATCCTGCACCGAAAAACTTTCCACCAAAAACCATGCAGCCTTTGGTCATATCCGGTATTAGACCCAGTTTCCCAGGCTTATCCCGAAGTGCAGGGCAGATCACCCACGTGTTACTCACCCGTTCGCCACTAATCCACCCAGCAAGCTGGGCTTCATCGTTCGACTTGCATGTGTTAAGCACGCCGCCAGCGTTCGTCCTGAGCCAGGATCAAACTCTCCGTTAAAGACTCATAATCAAAACCCCGAAGGGCTGATCAGTCAAAGACATCGAGCCAAATCACTAGCAAAAAAACTCAAACTAGCAAAACACTGACCACCACAGACGGAAGAATGTGATGATCAGCAAATTCGACCACCGAACATCATCGGTGATCGCACCAAAATAATTGGCACTGACATTCATCGGCACACTGTTGAGTTCTCAAAGAACACGCACACATCATCACTCACCGGACACATCCGGCTCGTTCCGAGGCAACTGTTCCAGCCTAGACCGTTTCACTCACGGACGCAAATCCGTGTGCGGTTCGGAACCAGGGGCGGTGCGAAACCTTACCAGAAGGTGTCGTACCAGTGAAATTCAGGCGTCTTCGTCCAACCTCGTTGTCCCTGACCGTGTGGTCCGGGTCGGTGTCCGTGTCGCTCTGACCTGGAATAAGTTACGCGAGGTCCTGCCGGAACACCAAATCGCCAGGTCAACCATGTTTACTGCTCTCAGGGCACCCAATACTTCTCCGCAAGCGCCTGTACGACGGCGTCATCTTCCTCTGCACGATCGAGCAACATCAGATCGTGATTCAGGTCCATGGCCCTGGGGTCATCTCCTTCGGCGTCCCCGAGGGGCCGGCCCCCGTCCTCTGCACGTTGCCGGAGGATCTTGTCGCGCACTCGCCTCTTCAACGACTCGCTCATGTATCGAGCATGGGCGTCACACCGCAGCTTGTCGAGAGGCGCGGAACTCCCGCCGGAGCGCATGGCGCCTAGCGATCGTCGCGGTTACGGAAGACTCGAATCGCCATCGGAAGCACAACTGCCAGGGCCCCGAGTATCAGGATGAGGGAGAACAGTTCCATCAGCATGGTGCCCATGATCCACGCAGATCCGGTGGAGCGTCGAGAACGGCGAAGGCCCCGTCCTTGTGGACGGGGCCTTCGCCTCTGAGCTGCCTGAGAGAATCGAACTCTCGACCTTTTCATTACGAGTGAAATGCTCTACCGACTGAGCTAAGGCAGCGCGCCTTGCGGCGACCGAAGTCTAGCCGAAACCCCCCCGCTCGACGCAAACCGGCAGGAAGCTCACCGGAACGCGGCGCTCAAACGAGCCGCCATTGCGGCCAACGCGAAGCGAGGTTTGACGTTCTGCGCGAGCGCTTCGCGACAGTCGAGGATCGCTTCGATGCAGTCGAGGAGCCTTTCGGGCTTGGCCCGGGAGGCGAGGTCGCGGGCGCGGTCGGTCATGTCGGGATGGTTGGGCGTCGTCACTGCACCCATCGACTGCGCAAGCGCATCCCGGTACAGCCCGGCAAGGTCGATGAGAGCACGGTCCATGATGTCGCGCTCGGTGCGGGTCTTGCGTGACTTCTGGGTGCGTTCGAGTTCCTTGAGTATTCCCGCCGAACCTCGCAGAGCACCGGCAGCTCCTTTACCCGTACCGCCGGCACCGAGGGCGGTCTTGAGTTCCTCGGTTTCGCGTTCGTCGCGGTCTGCACTGATCTCTTTGGCTTCGGCCTCTGCGCGCCGGCCGAGTTCTTCCGCAGAGGTATAGGTGGTGGCGGGTCGAAGGACGGCGCCCGCGACATCCAGAGCGCGGGCGCGGTTGTCGCGGGCAGCCGCGTCGGTGGCGAGACGTCGAGCACGACCCACATGGCCACCACTGACCGACGCGGCCCACTGCGCGGCATCCGCAGCGATACCGTCGACGTCGCGTAGGACCTGAGCGATGGAGTCGACGCTCGGGGTGATGAGCCCGACGTGCCGGCACCTCGACCGTAAGGTCACCGAGATGTCCTCCGGATCGACCGACGGTGCACACAGTAGGAAGACCGTGCGCTGCGGCGGCTCCTCGACGACCTTGAGCAGTGCGTTCGCAGCACCTTCGGTAAGGCGGTCGGCATCTTCGATGACCACGACCTGCCAACGCCCGGTACTCGGTCGCCGAGACGCGACCTGCACGATCTCGCGCATCGCCTTGACACTGATCGTCAGGCCTTCGGGAACCACACGCCGGACATCGCCGTGAGTACCCGCCATCGTCGTGGTGCACGCGTGACAGCAACCGCATCCGGGTGTCACGTCGTCGGTGCACTGCAGTGCCGCCGCGAAGCAGAGGGCTGCAACGGAGCGACCTGATCCGGGCGGACCTGTGAACAGCCAGGAGTGCGTCATCGCAGAGCCGGAGACGCCGGTGCGCGCGGCCACCGCCGCACCCACCAGATCGGTCTCGACATCGCGTTGACCGACGAGACGATCGAATACTCCGGGCATGCGGCTCAGCGTAGCGATCGGCACCGACGACCTCGGTCCGGGCAGATCAGTCTGTCGTCTCCTCGGCCGCGGTCTTCTTCGCTGCGGTCTTCTTGGCGGGAGCCTTCTTCGCTGCTGCCTTCTTGACCGCGGTCTTCTTCGCTGCGGTCTTCTTGGCGGGAGTCTTCTTCGCCGCCTTCTTGGTCGTCTTCTTCGCCGGCCCCCTGGCACGACGATCCGCAAGCAGCTCGGATGCCCGTTCGTCGGTGATCGTGCCGACCTCGTCGCCCTTGCGCAGGCTCGCGTTGGTTTCGCCGTCGGTGACGTACGGACCGAAACGGCCGTCCTTGATCACCATCGGCTTCTCGCTGACCGGATCGACACCGAGTTCACGCAATGGCGGAACTGCAGCTGCCTGGCGTCCGCGGCGCTTCGGCTCTGCGTAGATCTTCAGGGCTTCGTCGAGGGTGACCGTGAACATCTGTTCCTCGGTCGCCAGCGAACGCGAGTCGGTACCCTTTTTCAGGTACGGACCGTAGCGACCGTTCTGCGCGGTGATCTCGTCACCGGATTCCGGATCGACACCGACCACACGCGGTAGCGACAGCAACCGCAGAGCGTCATCGAGAGTGACGGACGACAACTCCATCGTCTTGAGAAGAGACGCCGTGCGCGGCTTCGGGCCGGTGGCCTTCTTCGCTGCTTTCTTCGCCGGCGCCTTCTTGGCCGCCTTCTTTGCGGCCGTCTTGGTCGCGGTCTTCGTTGCGCCGCCGCTCGTCAGCTCTTCGACCGGGACGGGCGTGACATCGGGCTCCGGCTCCGGCTCGGGCTTCGGCTCGGGCAGCAACTCGGTGACGTACGGACCGAAACGACCCTCACGAGCGACGATCTCGTGTCCGGTCGCCGGATCGACACCGAGAACCCGACCCTCTTGCGGGGTGGAGAACAACTTCTCCGCGTATTCGAGGGTCAACTCGTCCGGCGGCAGATCCTCTGGCAGGTTCGCGCGCTGCGAGATCGGATCGGCCTCGGGATTGTCGGGGTCGACGACCATCCGCTCGAGGTACGGACCGAACCGGCCCACTCGCACGTGGATCTCGCGGCCCTCGGCATCGTCGAACAGCCGGATCGAGTTGATCTCGCGAGCATCGATGTCTTCGAGGTTCTGCCCGACCAGCTTCTTCAGGCCGCCCTTGCGTGCCACCGAATCCTCGTCGCCGTGCTCGCCGCCGAAATAGAACCGCGACAGCCAGGCACTGCGCTGCTCCTGGCCCGAGGCGATCTCATCGAGATCGTCCTCCATACCTGCGGTGAAGTCGTAGTCGACGAGCTGACCGAAATGAGCCTCGAGCAGACCGATCACCGCGAACGCCACCCACGAAGGCACCAGCGCGCTGCCACGCTTGTAGACATAGCCGCGATCGAGAATCGTCTTGATGATCGATGCGTACGTCGACGGACGCCCGATTCCCAGCTCTTCGAGAGTCTTGATCAGGCTCGCTTCGGTGAAACGGGCCGGCGGGTTGGTCGAGTGCCCATCCGGGTCCAGCTTCGTCGCGGTGACAGCCGAGCCCTCGCGGAGGTTGGGTAGCCGTGACTCCGCGTCGTCCGACTGACCGCCTGCCTCCTCGTCGACACTTTCGACGTAGGCCTTGAGGAACCCGGCGAACGTGATCGTGCGACCCGATGACGAGAAGGTGCACACCTCCCCCGTCCCGGCGGTGCCGGTGATGCGGAGCGTGAGGGTGGTGCCTCTGGCGTCGGCCATCTGCGACGCGACCGTACGCTGCCAGATCAGCTCGTAGAGCTTGAATTCGTCGGTATCGAGCCGCGAATGCAGTTCGCCCGGAGTCGCGAAGACATCGCCGGCGGGCCTGATCGCTTCGTGCGCCTCCTGGGCATTCTTGACCTTGCGGGTGTACTGGCGGGGCGTCGCGTGGACATATTCGGCGCCGTACAGCTGTGTGGCCTGTGAACGGGCCGCGGCGATCGCCGACTCGGACAAGGTCGTCGAGTCGGTACGCATGTAGGTGATGTAACCGTTCTCATACAACCGCTGCGCGATGCGCATCGTGCGTTCGGACGAGAACCGGAGCTTACGGCCCGCCTCCTGCTGCAGCGTGGAGGTCATGAACGGTGCATAGGGCTTGCGCGTGTACGGCTTGCTCTCGGCCGACGACACCGTCAACGCGACACCGGACAGCGCATCGGCCAGGCGACGGGCATAGCCCTCGTCGAGCACGACGACACCGTCGGTCTTCAGAACGGCGTCGGGGCCGAAGTCGCGACCCGCCGCGACGCGGGAGCCGTCGACGTTGACCAGGCGTGCGCCGAACGATCGGGGACTCGCATCTGCACCGGCATCCATGGTGGCAGCGATATCCCAGTATTCGGCAGACTTGAACGCCATGCGCTCACGTTCGCGTCGCACGATGACACGGGTCGCGACCGATTGGACTCGGCCCGCCGACAGTCGGGGCATGACTTTCTTCCACAGCACCGGGCTGACCTCGTAGCCGTACAGGCGATCGAGGATGCGACGGGTTTCCTGTGCGTCGACCAGGTCGTTGTCGAGCTCTCGGGTGTTCTCGGCCGCAGCACGGATCGAGGGCTCGGTGATCTCGTGGAAGACCATCCGGCGTACCGGAACCTTGGGCTTGAGGGTCTCGAGGAGGTGCCATGCGATGGCTTCACCCTCGCGGTCGGGGTCCGTCGCGAGATAGAGCTCGTCTGCATCCTTCAGGAGCGACTTGAGCTCGGTGACCTTGGACTTCTTCTCCGGGCTGACGACGTACAGCGGCTCGAAGTCATGATCGACATCGACGCCGAGCCGAGCCCACGACTCGCCCTTGTACTTGGCGGGAACGTCGGCTGCACCGCGGGGTAGGTCGCGGATATGCCCGACGGAGGCTTCGACTACATAGTTACGCCCCAGGTAGGGGGCGATCTTCTTTGCCTTGGTCGGAGATTCGACGATGACGAGTCGGCGCGTGCCCGACGCGTTGTCCGACGTGCTTTTGTCCCGTGCTGCCACCGTGACGCCTGAACCTTCCCTTTTGCCGACATGTCCGTCTCTCGAAGACATGTATACCGACCTGTCTCCCCGACTCGGTCACACACAGGGTCGCACACACTCGGTCGATCGCTCGTCACATGTGGTGGTCGAAGTGCTCGTGACGTGGCCAGATCGCTCGGGCTTCGGAGTCGTCGGGTGGCGCTCCGATGCTCTCCGCGAGCCGCGCGATACGGCGCGGTCCCGACACTCGCAACCCTGGTGGGGCACCATGCGGGCTGATCAAGGTGGGAGCGATTCCGGCCACCATCAGAGCCTCGGAAAGTGACACATACGTGCGGGGCGCATTCGGGTCGAGCCCGAGGACGTACCGCTCACCCACCACTTCAACCCGGCCCGCTGCCAGGAACCATGCCCGCAGCGCCCCGGCACTCGGGACCCATCCGGCCGGGACACGCTTGGATCCGCCGTGCGACCACGCGGTCGCGAGCGGAACGAGCTCGGAAACGTCGGAGGTGCACACCCGCGCAGACCCGTCCGGTAAGGCATCGATCGCCGCGGTCAGACCCGTAGCAATGATCTGATCGGCGATCGCGGACGCGCGCCATGGCGCCTCGACCGTCACTGTGATCTGCGCCGAGTCGGCTGTGCGCGTCACGATTCGTCCCTGCGAGGCGAGCAACCCGCTCAGGTCGGACAATGCCGGTGGTGCGGTATCGGCGCCGAAGAAGGACAGTTGACTCACTGCTACCTCCTTGCGTATTGCCTCTTCCAGTTGTATTGATCCGAGAAAGCCATCGTCCCCCATCGCCGGTGGCGACAGGGGACGATGGAGTGAGAGCGATCGCTCTCACAGGTGCTCGACGGAGCGCGCCGAATCAGACGGCGCGCACACCGGTGGCCTGCGGGCCCTTGGTGCCCTGCCCGACCTCGAACTCGACGCGCTGGTTCTCCTCGAGGGTGCGGAAACCGGAACCCTGGATCTCGGAGTAGTGAACGAACACGTCGGCAGAGCCGTCCTCCGGAGCAATGAAGCCGAAGCCCTTCTCCGCGTTGAACCACTTCACAGTGCCCTGTGCCATGCTTTTCCTTCTCTTTCTAACACCGGATTCGACGAGCCGCTGGGGACAGCGGCCGCCAGGTCCCGATTCCGACCGCTGTACCTTTCGAATCCCCCGTTGGAAGAGCTAAAGCACACCGCTCGCAACCACGATCCTGCGAGCGTGCACTTTCTCAAGTCTACGAACACAGAAGCTGCGACCGCGTGCCAGTCAATCATGTTCCGGGCGGTCACAACAGTAGGTATGGCACAATCGCGCCAAAATTCTGATCTTGCAGGCCGCTCGGTAGCATGACCAGCGGGTAGAGGGTTGATCCCATGCTACGCACCATCGCCTCGACCCGCACCGAATTCGATCCACCGGAGCCGACGCGTGACCAGTCCATCCCCTATCCACCACGACACGGGCACTCCCCCCGGTTACGGACAGGCGCTACTCGACCGACTGCTCGCAGGCACGCCTTCGAACGAACACCCTCTCACCTACGCAGCCGATCTACCCGCACGGAGGGCGCAACACGTCCCTTGGCCGGATTGGGCCGCCGACTGCGTCGTCGACGCGCTCCGCGAACAAGGAGTGTCGCAGCCCTGGCGACATCAGATTCACGCCGCCGATCTCGCATCTGCGGGCAGCAACGTCGTGGTGTCGACCGGCACCGCGTCGGGCAAATCCGTCGCCTACCAGCTTCCGGTCCTCACCGCGCTCGCGTCGGCCCCTCAGGCCACCGCGCTGTATCTCTCCCCCACGAAAGCTCTGGGCGCCGATCAGCTGCGCGCGGTGACGGATCTGACCGGCAGGACGGGTGAACTGTCGACAGTTCATCCGTGCGCGTATGACGGCGACACCTCCACCGAACTACGTCGATGGGCACGAAGCCATTCTCGGTGGATCTTCACCAACCCCGACATGTTGCACCTGGCGATACTGCCCGGCCACGCACGCTGGGCTCGACTGCTTCGGCGGCTACGGTACGTCGTGATCGACGAGTGTCACTCGTACCGCGGAGTCTTCGGGTCGCATGTCGCGCTGGTCATCAGACGGTTGCGCCGCCTCGCGAACCACTACGGCGCCGACCCGGTGTTCATCCTGGCATCCGCCACCACCGCCGACCCCGGAGCCGCCGCCTCACGGCTGATCGGGGCGCCGTGCAAGGAGGTCACCGAGGACGGTTCGCCACACGGTCCGCGCACCGTCGCCTTATGGGAACCGCCGCTGCTCCGGGAAGTCACCGGCGAGCGCGGCGCACCCGTACGCCGCGCTGCCGGCGCCGAGGCAGCCCGGCTTCTCGCCGACCTCGTCGTCGAAGGTGCGCGCACGCTGGCATTCGTCCGTTCACGTCATGGTGCGGAGCTCACCGCGATGGGTGCGCGGCGTCTGCTCGCCGAATCTGCACCCGAACTCGCGGACCGTGTCGCGACCTACCGCGCCGGGTATCTCGCGGAAGATCGTCGCGACCTGGAGGCCGCACTGTCCGAGGGGCGGTTACTCGGTGTCGCGAGCACCAACGCCCTCGAACTCGGGGTCGACATTGCAGGCCTCGATGCCGTGGTCGTCGCCGGATTTCCCGGCACCGTCGCGTCGTTCTGGCAGCAGAGCGGTCGGGCCGGGCGTCGCGGTCAGGGTTCTCTCGTCGTCCTGGTCGCGCGCGACGACCCACTGGACACCTACCTTGTGCATCACCCGCAGGCGCTCCTCGACAGGCCCGTCGAAGCGACCGTGACCGACCCGTCGAATCCGTATGTGCTCGGGCCACAACTGCTGTGCGCTGCCCTCGAGTTGCCGCTCTCACATGCTGAGGCCGAGGGGTTCGACGCGCAAGAGTTGCTCACGGAGCTGGCGGGACAGGGTCTGATCCGTCGGCGCCCCCACGGTTGGTTCGTCACACCGGACACCCATCCGCACGCCGAGGTCGATATCCGCGGCGGCATCGGCCATCCGGTTGCGATCGTCGAAGCCGACACCGGCCGGATGCTCGGCACCGTCGAGGCGGGACGCGCGCCGGCAACCGTCCACCCCGGCGCAGTGCACCTCCACCAGGGTGAGACCTTCGTCGTCGACGAGCTTCAGCTCGACGACGGTGTCGCGCTCGTGCACGCAGAGGATCCGGAGTGGTCGACGTCCGTTCGGGAGGTCACCGACATCCGAGTCGTGGCAGTGGAAGAGACCCGCAGATACGGGCCCGTCGCCGTGCAGATGGCCACAGTCGAAGTGACGGGGCAGGTGGTCGCCTATCTCCGGCGTCTCCCCTCGGGGGAGGTGCTCGACCAGATCGACCTGGACATGCCTGCGCAGACCCTTCCGACGCGCGCGGTGCTGTACACCGTCACGCCGGAACTGCTCGACCGGATCGGATTGACACCCGAGCGCGTTCCCGGCTCTCTGCACGCGGCCGAACACGCCGCCATCGGATTGCTCCCGCTCATCGCAACGTGCGATCGAGGCGATATCGGCGGCGTGTCCACCGATCTGCACGCCGACACGGGCCTGCCCACGGTGTTCGTCTACGACGGACATCCCGGCGGGGCCGGCTTCGCCGAACGTGGATTCTCACGGATCGTTCCGTGGCTCACTGCCACCCGCGACGCAGTGCGCGCATGCGAATGCGCCGACGGTTGCCCCTCGTGCGTGCACTCCCCCAAGTGTGGGAACGGCAACGATCCGCTCGACAAGGCCGGCGCGATCGCCCTGCTGTCCGCAATGTTGAACGGGATCGCCGGCTCACCGTGACAACCGAACGCGAGGGACCCGCTCATTCGTGCGTCCCGCGCGTTCGATTGCGCTCGGTCGTGGAATCGGACACGTCCGCCGCGGGACCGGCCCTTGCGATGGCCGACGCGTCCCGCTCACCGAACATCGGCGACACCGGAGCGTACGTCTCCACCACCGCGTCCCACCCATGGATCCGGCAACTCCGCACCCCCACATCCATACGGACGGCCACGGTCTTCGCGATCGCACAGGCCTCGTCGACTCCCTGGTCGAGTAAGGACGCGACGGCCAGCGCCCCCAGATCCGCTGCGGCCTGCACGCGGTGACGGACCACCACGACCGATCCGACGTGCAGAACGGTCGCGGTGATCGCGATGAGCGCAGCCATGATGCAGCATCCGAGGATGCTGGCGCTGCCGCGCTCGTCGTGCAGGTCCATCCGCGTCACGAGACCTCACCCGGCTCGCGCACTGCAACAGCCTCGGCTGTCAGAGTGATCATCGGAAGCAGCGGCGCGTCGACTCTCACGATCGCGACGACCAGATCGTCTTCCATACCCACTTCGATGTACGCACCGGAAGGGGCGACTCGGGCCGCGATCTCGACCGCCCGAGCATCGTCGCCCCGCGCCGCCAGTCGTGCCGCCTCCCGCGCCGCGTCCTGACATTGCACCTGTTGCGAAATACACAGCACTGCCCCGAGACACAGCGTCAGAACGGTGACGAGCGAAGCGATCGCAAGTGCGGCTTCGACTGTCACGCCGCCCTCGTCCCCCACGACGACGCGTCGAGCCCGCGCCCATGCCGTCACACCGAAGTATTGAGGGCACGTTCGACGATGCCGGTCAGCGCCGACACGATTCCGTCTCCGGTGACGACTGTGTACAACACGGCACCGAAGGCCGCCGCGGCGATGGTACCGATGGCGTATTCTGCCGTCGACATGCCGTCGTCGTCACTTACCACCTTCATGACGCGGCGGGCCAACGGCCGTTCTCGTTCTGCAGATTCGGTGAACACGAGTTTCCCCTTTCTATCGGCGCGGACGGTCCGCGTCGACGTCACAACAGCCCTGAGCCCAGGACGCCCCGGGCCAGGCCGATCACCACCGGTACGATGCCCAGGCACACGAATGCCGGTAGGAAGCACAGGCCGAGCGGACCGCTCACGAGCACCCCTGCACGTTCGATGGCGCCTGCAGCGTCGTCTTCGGCCTCCGAGCGATGCCGCACGGCGAGTTCGGACACGATGTCGGACAATGGCGCACCGGATTTCGCCGATCGCCGCGCAGCGCGAGCGAAGTCTTCGAGCAGCGGGTCGCCTTCCGCGGACCACGCGTCTGCCGGGTCGGCGCCGAGCTTCAGGCGGTCGGCTCCTCGACGGAGCGCTGCAGCGAGCACAGGCGGCGCAGATTCCGCGACCACACCCGCCGCCGATGCTGCCGGCATCCCCGCTCGCAGGCACGCGGCGAAGAGATCGAAGGCGGCGGCGGTCGCATACGGATCCTGCACGTTGCCGGTCGCCGTGCTCGTCGTCGGGCCGGGCGATCCGTGCAAAGCCTGCAGCCGCCGCGTTCCAGGGTCGGGCACGGCAACCAGTGCTGCGGCAAGACACAACGACGGCAGCAACATCGACGCGCTCACCGGCATACCCTGTCGGCGATACGGTCGGTCCACAGCAGTCCTGCGCACACGAGCACCGTGCCGAGTACCAGCAGCACTGCACCGAGACCGCCACCGAGGAGCGTCGTCAGAGGCGACGCTCCCATGAGTTGCCCCAGTGCCACTCCGAGCGCGGGTAGCGCGGCAAGAACCGTTGCGGTGGCGCGAGCACCGGCGAGTCCTGCTGTGGTTCTGGTCCGAATCCGCAGGCGCGCAGCGAGATCGAATCGAGCCGCCGACAGCAGTTCGGCGAGTGCCAGGCCGTGACGATCTGAAACCGACCATGCATCGGCAACCCGGACGAGGCTTTCACCGATTCCGTCATGAGCAAATTTGGTTGCCGCACCGCGCAGTCCGTCGGAGGCAGATCCCCCCAACCGTGCCCGGGCCGAAGCGACACGCAGCGAGTCCGACGTCGGACCGGTTGTTTCGCGCGCGGCCGTATCGCACGCGTCGGCGGGATGCGCACCGACGTGGAGCTCCGCGATCACCATGTCCAGGGCGGAGAGCAGGACCCGGCGTTCCGTGTCGAGAGACGTGGCCCGTTGTCGGCGACGCAACCGGAACACGATCGTGGCGACTGCGACCGCCACGGCGACGGCAGCACCTGCTCCCACGATCAATCCTGCAGCCGACGCGACGACCACCGCGCAGAGCACGCGGTTCGGTCGGCGTAACGCTGCCGATGAAGGGGTGGCGGGCCGTCCGAGTCGCCGGCGCGCGTCGGCACCGGAAGAAGCGAGGACGGCGGCAGCCAGGCACAGGAGGGATGCAGTCACTACCGCTCCCTCGACCGCAGGATCCGTTCGAGCAGTTCCGAACCGGGCACAGCACCGTCGGCGTATGTCCACGCGGGCACCACCAGTACCCCCGCGACCGCGTCGCGTTCGAGCACCCCGATCTCGACGAGTCTCCTGGTGCCGTCGGGGGCACGGTGGACATGAAGGATCACCTGCACGGCTGCAGCAAGCTGACTGTGAAGGGCAGCACGATCGAGTCCGCCGAGGGCTGCGAGCGCTTCGAGCCGGGCGGGTACTTCGTCGGGCGAGTTCGCGTGGACTGTTCCCGCACCGCCGTCGTGACCTGTGTTCAGCGCTGTCAGTAGATCGACCACCTCGGCGCCTCGCACCTCACCGACGACGATCCGGTCGGGCCGCATCCGCAATGCCTGACGCACGAGGTCGCGCACGGTGACCTCTCCTACGCCTTCGACGTTCGGCGCTCGGGCGACGAGACGAACCACATGCGGGTGATCGGGGACGAGTTCGGCCGCGTCCTCGACGCACACGATTCGCTCCGCGGGATCCACAGCGCCGAGGAGCGCCGCCAAGATCGTCGTCTTTCCCGCCCCCGTTCCCCCGACGACGAGGAAGGCAAGGCGTCCCGCCACGATCCGGCGGAGCAATCGGTGAGCCTCGGGGTGCACTGCCCCACGTTCGACCAACGCATCGAGCCCCTGCGTGGCCGGTCTCAGCACGCGCAGCGACAGGCACGTGCCGCCCTGGGCGACGGGCGCAAGGACCGCGTGCAGACGGACGCCGAACTCGCCGTGCCCGGGGAGTCGGCCGTCGACCCACATTTGTGCGTCGTCCAGCCTGCGCCCGGCGAACAATGCGAGGCGCTGCGCGAGCCGTCGGACGGCAGCCTCGTCCGGAAAGGTCACCGACGTGAGGGTCAAACCCCCACCGCAGTCGACCCACACTCGGTCGGGTGCGGTGACCAGTACATCGGTCACGGTGGGGTCTGCAAGCAAAGCTTCGAGTGGCCCTGCTCCGGTGAGCTCGGTCTGGAGGTGGCGCAGAGCGACGAGAAGGTCCGTGTCGCCGAGTACGCCGCTTGCCTCGGCACGCAGTGCAGACGCGACACGTGCGGGCGACAGTTCCCCCGGTTCGGCCGCGAGCCGGTCGCGTACCCGGTCGAGCAGTTCGGCGTCCAGAACATTGTTCATGAGATCCTCCTCGCCCCGGTGCGACCGGGCGAGTCGAGGACCTCGAGGGCAGCAACAACGAGCGGCGAACGCCGGCGTAGGGGCAGACCGCCACGTTCGAGTGCCTCTGCGAGCCCTGGCTGAGGACGCATCGCGGCCAGCAGCGGTAGTCCGACGACGGCTGCGACATCGACAGCGCGCAGACCGCCGGGTGCTGGGCCACGCACCACGACTCCCGCCGTGGCGGCACGACCGGCGAGCCAGTCCGCTGTCCGGGCGGCAGACAACGCGCCGCTCACCCGCGCCTGGGTGACGAGCACAGTGGTGTCGGCAGCAGCGACCGCGGCTTCGGCTACCTCGTCGAACGTACGGGCTACGTCACAGACCACAGTGGCGCCCGCACGCCGTACTGCTTCGAGTACCGCGGTGAGCGGGGTTGCACCGATGCGTTCGGCACCCCGGTCGCCTGCGAGCACGCCCACTCCCGATAGCCATTCGGGTACTGCGTCGCGCAAAGCGCGAGCAGAAACAGTGCCGGAGTCGATGGTCAGTCCGGACCATCGGATGCCTGCGCGTTCTTCGAGGCCCGTGAGGGTATCGAGTCCCGCTCCGAAGGGGTCGGCGTCGACGAGAAGGACGCCGCCGGGGGCTCCCCTGGTGGCAGCCGTCCATGCCAGCGCGGCGGCGAAGGTCGAGGCGCCTGCCCCGCCACAACCACCGAGCACTGCGAACACAGTGCCTCCGCCCGCCTCGGGCTCGGCCGCTGCACCGAGAACGGCGAGCAGTTCCACTTCGTCGCCGGGAAGGCCCAGTACATGCTCGGCGCCGACCGTGGCCGCAGCCTGCCATTCGTCCAGCCCGGGCGTGTCCGGACAGACCAGCACGATCCCGGATCGGCGGGGCAACGCAGCGGCGCACACGAGCGCTTCGTCGCGGTCGACGACGACCACACCTGCGTCCAGCCATGCGCGGCGCTGCGGCAGCGCGGCCGGTTCGGCCAGTTGCCGGTCTGCTGCCGCCGCGACACGGCGCAGACTCGCCAGCAGAGTCGCGTCGCCGATCAGCGCGAGGACGTCGTTCATGCCGCACAGCGTGCGCCGCCGACGACCACCGTGGAAGGCCGATTCACCGGTAACGCCGAATCTGTGGATGAATCAGGCGCCTGTGGACAACTCGGCGTGATGGCTGCAACCGGGAACGGTCATGGGCTCGGAGCGAAAACCGGTCTTGACAAAAAGACGACCCTCGCCAGGGGGGGAGGAGGCGAGGGCCGTCGCAGTTCAGCCCCGGGGGGGTCGGGCTGAACACTGCCTGGATATCCAGGCTGACGCGATACTACACCTTCCATACTCAGTGTTTGCAAGTTCAAGCATCCGCGTGGCGCGGCACATCCGGGCCCCGAAAAGTGGCACCGCGGGCCCTATGGTGGAGAACGTGACAGACGCGACCGCGGATCCCGCCGAGTCCGGTCGGATCGCTGCCTTCTTCGACCTCGACAAGACCGTCATCGCCAAGTCGAGCGTCCTCGCATTCACCCGCCCGTTCTTCGAGCATGGCCTGCTCAACCGCCGCGCGGTGCTCGCGAGCAGTTACGCACAACTGCTCTTCGTACTGTCCACTGTCGACCAGGAACGCGTCGATCGGATGCGTGAGCACATCGCGCAGATGTGCAAGGGCTGGGACGTGGAGCAGATCCGTTCGATCGTGAACGAGACACTCGACGAGATCGTCACGCCGTTGGTGTATGCCGAAGCCAAGGACCTGATCGCGGACCACCGAGCCCGCGGGCACGACGTGGTGATCGTGTCGGCGTCGGGCGAGGAGGTCGTCACGCCGATCGCGCAGGCACTCGGTGCCTCCTACAGCGCCGCAAGCCGGATGCGCATCGTGGACGGGCGCTACGCCGGCGAACTCGAGTTCTACTGCTTCGGCGAGGCGAAGAGCACCGCGATGCGTGAGCTCGCAGCGGAACACGGCTACGACCTGACACGTAGTTACGCGTACTCGGATTCGGCGACGGACGTGCCGATGCTGCAGGCCGTCGGCAAGCCTCGCGCGGTCAATCCCGACCGCGCGTTGCGGCGTTGTGCGAACGAAAATCAATGGCTCATATTGACTTTCACGCGACCGGTGCCATTGTCGCGACGCGTGCGCCCGTCAGCGAAAGGACTGATCCGACTCGCCGCGGCGGGAGCCTCGGCAGCGTTGATCACCGGTGCCGCAGTCTACCTCGCCGGGCGCAGGCACGACCCCCGGCGACACCCTCGCCTCCTCCCACTCCCGAGCTGAATCTTTCCGGGCCAGGGTCTTGCCGACGCCGAAAGTACGGGGTACAAATGAGTTACGGAAGCACGGGAGGCCAAGAGCGAATCGGAAGAGAAGATTCGATCTCCCGCCCGGGTTTCCCAGCACGGACACCGAGTACCCACGCGGAGCCGATGCCACTATAAGGGCAGAAGCGTTGTGGGCCTGCGAGTTCCGAGTTCTCGAAGGCAAGACCTTCACACCCGTTGTGAAGAGCGAACCGCCGACACCCGGATCATCGCCGAGGCCGTTGACACACAACCCACACCAGCACGCATGGTAACCCGGCAGGTCCGTGCTAGCGGGTGGCGCACCGATCACGATCGGCGAGCCACCCGCTTTTGCATCGCGTGACCGAAAGCCACAGCACTGCAGCATGTTCAGAGCACAGCAACGCGTTTCGAACGGGTGCGGCGACTGTCAGTTACCTCCGAACGCCTCGGCGATCGACGTGGCTTCGCGAGCGCCTGCCTCGAGCGCACCGCAGCAGAAGATGACCCAGCCGCCGACACCCACTTCCGTGCCCTGAGCGAAGCCCGCGATCCCGTCGCGGTACGCCTGCGCTCGCCGCATCCACGTCACTTCGGGCACCCCGAGGTTGTGGGTGTCGAGTCCGGACGCCACACACACCAGCCGCGACGCCGCGCGCGCCACGAGACCGTCGGCCACAGCGAAGGGGCTCAGTGTCCTGAGCTCGCCGTGCACCACCGCCGCGAGGACCGGAGCGGGGACAGAAGTGCCTCCCGTGACCAATTGGGCGAGTGCGTCGAGCCGTTCCGCCACCCCGGGCTCCGGCCGGGGCCGACCCAGCTGCTCCGGATCGCCCACCAGATCTGCGGCGGCGAGCAGGTGTAGGCGCGCCAGCGCCTGCAACGGTGCACGGCGCCAGGTGGACACTTGAATTGCAAGCGCGTCACCGTCGAGGGACTGTGCGACGCGCAAAGCTCCCGACAGGACCGGATCGCCGGTTTCCCCGGGGGGCGGAAGCTCCGTCGATCCACCGTCGATCGCCGCCGACGCTCGCGCGGCCCGTACCGAGGCTTCTGCCGCGGTGTTCGGCCAGCCGCGTCGGTTCGTGCGGTGACGGTGAACCTCGGCGAGAGCGTCACGCGCGCGGTCTGCCGCGTCACGCACGCCGGGGAGATCGAGGATGGGCTGCAGCGGATCGGTCACGGTCCCGAACGGTACCGGCGCGAGCTGCACGCATCACCTATGGCCCGTCGCCGGACGCATGAGGAGCCACTCGTCGTCCCTGCCGACCGCCCGTCGCGTGACAACGACCGATCAGCGCATGTGAGCAGGTTGCAGCGTCGTGCAACGATGCGATCCGCGTCACAGGTGACTACGCTCACTGACGTCCGAACTGTTTTGCCACGACCCGGAAAGAGGCCACCGCACCATGACGAGCGCAGCCCAGGACCACGATCAGCAGGTGTTCCCGCCGAGTGCCGAGTTCGCCGCCACCGCCAACGCAGGTCCCGAGTTGCAGGCCGCTGCCGACGCTGATCGGCTGGCGTTCTGGGACGCCCAGGCCCAGCGGCTCGACTGGGCGACGCCCTGGACGCAGGTGCTCGACTGGTCCGATGCTCCCGTCGCGAAATGGTTCGTCGGAGGCTCCCTCAACGTCGCCTACAACTGCGTCGACCGCCACGTCGAAGCAGGCAACGGCGACCGAGTCGCGATCCACTTCGAGGGCGAACCCGGCGACTCCCGCTCACTGACGTACAACGACCTGCTCGCCGAGGTCTCGAAGGCCGCGAACACGTTCACCGACCTCGGTCTGACCGCAGGCGATCGCGTCGCGATCTACATGCCGATGATCCCCGAGGCGATCATCACGATGCTCGCTTGCGCCCGCCTCGGCCTGACCCACTCGGTGGTCTTCGGCGGCTTCTCGGCCTCGGCACTGCGTTCACGCATCGACGACGCCGAAGCCAAACTTCTCGTCACGGTCGACGGGCAGTGGCGCCGCGGCCAGGCCGCACCGCTCAAGACCGCCGCCGACGAGGCCGTCAACGGGGCCGCGCCGATCCGGAACGTACTCGTGGTCAAGCGCACCGGTATCGACGTCGAGTGGACCGACGGCCGCGATCTCTGGTGGCACGAGACGGTCGAGAAGGCCTCCCCCGAACACACGCCCGAGGCGTTCGACGCCGAACACCCCCTGTTCATCCTCTACACCTCCGGCACCACCGGAAAACCCAAGGGCATCGTCCACACCTCCGGCGGTTACCTCACCCAGGCGTCGTACACCCACCACTACGTGTTCGACCACAAGCCGGGCAAGGACGTCTACTGGTGCACCGCCGACATCGGCTGGGTCACCGGACACTCCTACATCGTGTACGGGCCGCTCTCGAACGGCGTCACCCAGATCGTCTACGAGGGCACCCCGAACTCACCGAACGAACACCGGCACTTCGAGATCATCGAGAAGTACGGAGTGTCGATCTACTACACCGCACCCACGCTGATCCGCACGTTCATGAAGTGGGGCCGCGAGATCCCCGACGCCCACGACCTGTCGTCGATCCGCCTGCTCGGCTCGGTCGGCGAGCCGATCAACCCGGAGGCGTGGCGCTGGTACCGCGAGGTCATCGGTGCGGGCAAGACCCCGATCGTCGACACCTGGTGGCAGACCGAGACCGGCGCGATCATGATCTCGCCTCTCCCCGGCATCACCGCCACCAAGCCCGGCTCTGCGATGGCACCGCTGCCCGGAATCTCCGCAAATATCGTCGACGACGAAGCCCACCCGCTCGGTGCGGGCGGAAACGGCTACCTCGTGCTCGATCAGCCGTGGCCGGCGATGCTCCGCGGAATCTGGGGTGATCCGCTGCGCTACCGCGAAACCTACTGGTCCCGGTACGAGGAGCAGGGCTGGTACTTCGCAGGCGACGGCGCCAAGTACGACGAAGACGGCGCCCTGTGGGTACTCGGACGTGTCGACGACGTCATGAACGTCTCCGGGCACCGCATCTCCACCTCCGAAGTCGAATCTGCCCTGGTCAGCCATGCCGCTGTCGCGGAAGCCGCCGTCGTCGGCGCAGCCGACGACACCACCGGTCAGGGCATCGTCGCGTATGTGATCCTGCTCGAGCACGTCGAGAACACCGGCGATGCGCTCATCAAGGAACTGCGCGATCACGTCGCCGTCGAGATCTCCCCGATCGCGAAGCCGCGGCAGATCACTGTGGTTCCCGAGCTGCCCAAGACCCGTTCCGGCAAGATCATGCGACGCCTGCTCCGCGACGTCGCCGAAGGGCGGGAACTCGGCGACACCTCGACGCTGGTGGATCCCGCGGTCTTCGACGCGATCCGTAAGAAGTAGTCCGATCCAGGCTGCGCCCTCCCGGCATCCGTCCCGGGAGGGCGCAGCGTCATCAGGGGAGCGAAGAATCCGAGGAAATCACAAAAGCCACCGCGTTGCTGTGCCACTCGTCGCCCCCTCACTGGGATCGGCGCTACTGTTACGGCGTGGGTGAGCCCACCGCAAGCAGAACGAACCAACTGAAGGGGTCGACTAGTGAGCGTCACGAACGGGAACCGGCCGGGAGACGGGGCGCCGAGCAGCATCTCGGGCATTCCGCTGACGGAGGTGCCCACCCCGACCTCGAGGGACGCAAGCATCGGCGAACTCGTCCGTGACGCGACCGCCCAGGTGTCCACACTGTTCCGCGCCGAGGTCGAGCTCGCGAAGGCGGAGGTCACCGGCGAGGTCAAGAAGGGTCTGCAGGGCAGCCTGTTCTTCATCCTCGCCCTCGCCGTTCTCATTTTCAGCTCGTTCTTCTTCTTTTTCTTCCTCGCCGAACTGCTCGACGTCTGGGTTGCCCGCTGGCTCGCCTTCCTGATCGTCTTCCTGCTGATGGTGGTCGTGACGGCGATCTTCGCGCTCATCGGTTACATGAGGGTGCGCAAGCTACGGGCGCCGAGCAAGACCATCGACTCACTCAAGCAGGCGAAGACGGTTCTGCCGATGTCCGGCGACGATGCCGAGACGCAACGTCCGCACTACGCAGCTCGTTGACGCAGCTCGACCGATCATCCACTTTGACCCCACCCGATCCGTCCACGGTCCGCTACGACGGACCGTGGGCCCACCGCGACATCCACGCCAACGGCATCCGACTCCACGCAGTCGAAGCCCATGGCGCACCGCCCGGCGCGCCGCTGATGGTCTTCATCCACGGCTTCGGTGATCTGTGGTGGTCGTGGCGCAATCAGCTCACCGCGCTCGCCGAGGCAGGGTACCGCGCGGTCGCAATCGATCTGCGTGGCTACGGCGACACCGACAAGCCGCCCCGCGGCTACGACGGCTGGACCCTCGCCGGCGACGTCGCAGGACTGATCCGTGCGCTCGGACATACCGAAGCGGTTCTCGTCGGCCACGCCGACGGGGGGCTGGTGTGCTGGGCCACCGCCGTTCTGCACCCCCGGCTCGTCCGCGCGATCACGGTCGTGGACTCCCCGCACCCGATTTCGCTTCGCGATGCAGCCATTCGGGACCGGGCGCAGCGCAAGGCCCTGCTGCCCGGGTTCCTCGCTCATCAGCTGCCGTGGCGACCCGAACGGCTTCTCGTGCGCGACGACGGCGCCGAGATCGAACGATTGGTCCGCCTCCGTTCAGGCAGCGACTGGCAGCACAGCGCGGAATTCCCTGCCGTCGTCGACCGCCTGCGCTCAGCGGTACAGATCCCCGGAGTCGCGCACTGCAGCCTCGAGTACCAGCGGTGGGCATTCCGTAGTCAGTGGCGACCCGACGGCCGCCGGTTCATGAAGGCCATGGACGTCACCCTGACCCTCCCCGTTCTGCAGGTGCACGGTGCGCTCGATCCGTATGTGGTGGCCGCGACCTTGCGACGCTGTGTGCGACACGCGCCCGGGCGCATCATGAAGTTCATCGACGGTGCAGGGCACTACCCTCACCAGGAGAAGGCCGACGACGTCACGGCTGTCCTCCTGGACTTCATCCGCGCCCTCTGATCGCGTCAGACGATGCACGCCCCGGTTTCGACGGCGGCGACCATCGAGTCGGCTATCGCGAGCTGACGACTCACCTCGGACGCCGTGAGCGCGAAACCGGTGTCGGTATCGTCGACGGCCGCACCGAACACCATGCCCAGGATCTGTCCCTGCGGGTCGACGAGCGGTCCACCGGAATTGCCCTGCTGGATGAGCCCGCGCAGTGTGTAGACCTCACGCTCGACAGTGCCGCTGCGGTAGATGTCCGGTCCCTGCAGGTCCAGGGTCTCTCGGATGCGGGCCGCGCTCGCGGTGTACGGGCCACCACCCGGGTACCCCAGGACGATGGCGTCGTCGCCCGACTCCGCCGGGGTGGCGGAGAACGGAAGCGGAGCCGCGGTCAGGCCGGGAACCGCGAGGATCGCCACGTCCACCGCGGGGTCGAACAGTACGACCTCCGCGTCGAGTGCACGCCCGTTGCTCTCCACGGTCACCGCCGCGGTCCCCGCCACGACATGAGCATTCGTCATTACGCGTTCGGGCGCGACCACGAAGCCCGATCCTTCGAGTGCTTTCTGGCAACTCGGAGCGACGCCGTTGATGCGCAGCACGCTCGAATGCAGCTGTGCGGGGATCGGCCCGTCGAGCAACGTGCCGTCAGGAACGGCGACCTCTGCGATCGGTGTTCGGCCGAACGGCCCGATCACCTCGGGGAGGCCCGAGGTGTCGAGAAGCGCTGAGAACTCGTTGGGGATCGCCCGCATCCAGTCGGTGGCGAGGTTGTCGACGGTGCCGAGCACCGTCGATCCGCGCACCGCCGCGGAAATCTGCGGTTGCGCCGCGGAAGTCAACGGGACGGCCAGCAGCCAGGCAGCGATCAGGACTGCGACGGATTGGAGGCCCGCGCCGATCACACTGTCGACCGCACGGGCGCTGGGGCTGTGCATGCTGCTGCGCGCGGCACGGCCGAGCACCATGCCTGCAACCTCCCCGACCACCACCAGCACGATGATCAGCACGATCCCGGCAAGGATCCGTAGCCGTCCCTCGTCGACGTGGACGAGAACGTGAGGTGCGATGAGGATGCCTGCCACCGCCCCCAGCAGCACTCCCAGGAACGCCAGCGCCGAGGCGACCGCTCCCTGCCGAAGACCGGACGACGCCGCGATGATCACGACGAGGACGATCACCAGGTCGATCCAGTTCGATCCGGTCATGCGTCGATCACCCCCGATTCGAGTTCGGCTTGCACCACTGCCAGGTCACGAACGTCTCGGTGATCCCATTCGATCTCCCATCCAGACACCGTGAACAGGCCGGCGAGAACCCCCGCTGTGAATCCCCATACGAGCATGCCGTCGACCTGGAACGCCGGGCCCCGATACCCCATTCGGTGGGAGACCTGGAATCGGTTGTCCGGGTCGAGCAGGTCGCGTACAGGTACACGCACGACACGAGCCGCCTCGGCCGGGTCGACCACCCCGACCGGGCTGGGCTTCTCCCAGTACGCCACGACCGGGGTGACGTCGAACCCCGACGGCGGAATGAACAGTTCGGGCAGCACCGCCAGCGGTCGCACTCCGTCCGGGTCGAGCCCGGTCTCCTCCTGCGCCTCGCGCAGAGCGGTTGCGATCGGACCGTCGTCCTCGGGGTCGGCAGCACCGCCGGGAAAGGCGACCTGCCCGCTGTGCTGGCGCATGGTCGCGGCGCGCTGGGTGAGCAATACCTCGGCGTCTGCAGGGAGACCTCCGCGGGCTACGGGGTCCGGCTCGGGCGAGCCGCCGAACAAGACGAGCACGGACGCCTGGCGGGTGGTCATCCCATGTGGAGCTCCGCGAGTCAGCACAGGATTGAGTCCGTGCGGATCGGTGGGCTCGCGAGTGGCTACACCCCGCAGCCAATACGGAGTCATGCGACAACCCCCAGATGTGTCTCTACGACCTCGGCCACCTCGTCGGCGCTGCGAAACGGCTGCGGGAGCACCTTGGCGATCGAACCGTCAGCGCGTACGAGCACCGTGACAGGTAGGACTGCCGGCGCGGACACCGTAGCCTGCACGCGTCCTGAACCGTCCTGCACTCCGGGCAGCCGGACGCCGTACCGCGCGAACCGCTCCAGCGCGTTGCTCTCGTTGGGATCGGTATGCACGGTCACCACCGAGACTGCGTCGCCCGCGCGTAGCGCGAACTCCTCGAGTACGGGGAGTTCTTCGGCGCAGGGAGCGCACCACCACGCCCAGAGATTGACGACGGCGGGACGACCGGCAAGTCCGGCGGCAAGGTCGACGGAGCTACCGTCGCCCACGCACTCGAACACCAGCCCGGCGAGTGGTCCGTCCGGAGGTGCGCCGGTCGGTGCCGGACACGGCGGCAGATCCGCTGCGGCGCGAAGTGGGGCCAGCGCCTGTGCGTCGTCCTGGGGTCTGCGATCGACGGGGGCCGCAGAAGTACCCGGACCGTCGGTGGGGGTCGGCTCGGAGGTGTCGCTGTCGCGAGGCCAGATGGCGACGATCAGCGCGATCACGACGACCAGTGCTGCCAGGCTCCAGCGGCCTGCACTCGAAGGACGCACCGCCGTCACATCCCGGCGAGCTCGAGCAGATGCTCGGTCTCCGGTCCCTTCACGAGCCTCGCGGCGAGGCTCGGATCGGTGGGTCCGATCCCGTAGGAAGGGCAGTCCTTCGCGAGCACGCACACTCCGCACGCTGGTTTACGCGCGTGGCAGACCCGCCGGCCATGGAAGATCACCCGGTGGGACAGCAGCGTCCATTCCTTGCGCTCGATGAGCTCACCGACCGCGTGTTCGACCTTCACGGGGTCGGTTTCGTCGGTCCATTTCCACCGGTTCACGAGCCGGCCGAAGTGGGTGTCGACAGTGATTCCCGGCACATCGAAGGCGTTGCCGAGGACCACATTCGCTGTCTTCCGGCCGATGCCCGGGAGCGTCACGAGGTCTTTCATCCGGCGCGGAACCTCGCCGTCGAAGCGCTCGAGCAACGCCTGCCCGAGGCCGATGAGCGAGTTGGCCTTGTTGCGATAGAAGCCGGTGGAACGGATGTACTCCTCGAGTTCCGTGCGGTCGGCTTCCGCGTACGAACGAGCGTCGGGGTAGCGGGCGAAGAGCGCAGGCGTGACCTGGTTGACTCGTACATCCGTGCACTGTGCAGACAGAATCGTCGCTACTGCGAGCTCGAGCGGAGTCGTGAAATCGAGTTCGCAATAAACGTGCGGGAAGGCATCGGCAAGACGCCGGTTCATCCGCCGCGCGCGCCGCACCAAACCGAGGCGGGACTCGGGTCCCCGGGCCCGACGTGGCCTGCGCGAGCTCCGTTCGGCGGAGCGGACAGGGCTCGAATCGAGGCTCTCGGACGGGGTCGGTTGCACCTGGACCACTGTACGTAAGACGCCGGGCTCGATACGGGGGCCGTGTCTGTTCTGAGATCTTGCCCGTGTTTACTTCCCGTCATGCAAGCTCTTGCTGTCGTACTTCTCCCGGTGCTGCTCATGCTGTTTGCACTCGCCATGGAAAGAGTCGAATCACGATTGAGTCGCTTGTCCGTTCGTCAGCAGGAGGTCGAGGAGTTTCTCGACCAGGCCGACCACGACGACGTCGACGCCCTCGCCCGCGAAGGATTCCCCGGCGCGTTGGCCCGATTCAACCGCCGGAGGCGCCGCAGCGACACCTCCGATTCTGTCGACGCTCCGGATCTCCTGGACGCGAGCCGAGCGAGCTGAAGAAGGTACCGGCCGGTAGTATTCGAGAGCGGGATCCGACATACAGAGACGGATTCCGTGGTGTCGGTCACTCACACATGCGACAGGCACAGTAGACTTGGCGTCCGTACGCCGCAATGGTGACCCTCGCCGGGATGCCGTGGACGTGCACCTGACAGCGAAGAACAACAAGAATCATCCCAAAAGGAGCGCACGTGGACGAGGTCCTGGCCAGAGCAGGCATCTTCCAAGGAGTCGAGCCCTCTGCGGTTGCGGCGCTGGTCAAGGAGCTGCAACCGGTCGATTTCCCGCGCGGCCACGTCATCTTCAACGAGGGCGAACCGGGCGACCGCCTTTACATCATCGTCTCCGGCAAGATCAAGCTCGGACGGCGCTCACCGGACGGCCGCGAGAACCTGCTGACGATCATGGGCCCCTCCGACATGTTCGGTGAGCTTTCCATCTTCGACCCGGGCCCGCGCACGTCCACCGCGACCACTGTCACCGAGGTGCGCGCGGTGAGCATGGATCGCGAGGCGCTCAAGGCGTGGATCGATCAGCGGCCCGAGATTGCGGAGCAACTCCTGCGCGTGCTCGCCCGTCGCCTGCGTCGCACCAACAACAGCCTCGCCGACCTGATCTTCACCGACGTTCCCGGTCGTGTCGCCAAGGCGCTGCTGCAACTCGCTCAGCGTTTCGGTACCCAGGAGGCGGGTGCTCTCCGCGTGACCCACGACCTGACCCAGGAGGAAATCGCACAGCTGGTGGGCGCATCTCGCGAGACGGTCAACAAGGCGCTCGCCGACTTCGCCCATCGCGGTTGGCTGCGCCTCGAAGGCAAGAGCGTGCTGATCTCGGATTCGGAGCGACTCGCGCGTCGCGCCCGCTGACGGCGACCTGCGCGGCACCCTGAACAGGTGAGGCCGGGACACCTTGGGGTGTCCCGGCCTCACCTGTTCTTTCCCTGTGCTCGAGATCTAGCTGCGCAGGTATGCCAGTTGCACGTTCACCGACTTCTCGGCCGCACCCCACAGGGACTCGTCCACATCGGCGTACACGTGTTCGACCACCTGCCGGGCCGTTGCTTCTCGGCCGAGGGCTCGCAACGCGCCCCGAACCTGATCGAGCCGCTCTTCCCGGTGCGCGAGGTACCCGCGAGCGATGGTTTCGAGGTCGGGCAGTTCCGCACCGTGCCCGGGCAGCACCGTGTACCCCTGACCTAGTGCGATGTACGACCGCAACGAACCCAGATAGTCACCGAGGTCGCCATCCGTGTCGTCGAGCACGGTGGTTCCCCGCCCGAGGATCGTGTCGGCGGTGAGGACACTGCGATCGTCCTCGAGAACGAACGACAGCGAATCCGCGGTGTGGCCCGGTGTGGCGAGGACCCGGACACGGAGCCCAGCGGCTTCGACGACATCGCCGTCGGACAGCTCGGTACCACCACCGTGCCGATGTTCGGGCGTGACGGCGTGAACCGGGCTTCCGGTGAGCTCCGCGAAACGCTCACCACCTTCGGTGTGATCGAAATGGCGATGGCTGATGAGCGTCATCGCGACCGGAACCTGCGCGACGCGGGTGAGGTGCGCCTCGTCGAGCGGGCCCGGATCGATCACAATGCACTCGTCGCTGTCCGGGGCACGCAGGATCCACGTGTTGGTGCCCTCGAGGGACATCACCGACGGATTCTCGGCAAGCAGCACCGCCGCGTTCTCGGTTACTTGCCGTAGTTGCCCGTAGGCGGGATGAACGAGTGCCATGATCAGCGCACCTCCACCATCAGCTCCACCTCGACGGACGCGGCGAGCGGAAGTTCCGCGACACCGACTGCGGATCTCGCGTGAGCTCCGGACTCGCCGAAGATCTCGCCCAGTAGTTCCGAGGCTCCGTTGACGACACCGGGTTGTCCGGTGAATCCGTCTGCCGACGCCACGAATCCGACTACCTTCACGATGCGCACCACATTGTCGATCCCTACGAGGGCATCGACTGCGGCCAGCGCGTTGAGTGCCGAAATGCGGGCAGCGGTCTTCGCGTCGTCTGCAGACACGTCGGAGCCGACCTTGCCGACGTACGCCAAGGTTCCGTCGACCATCGGAAGCTGACCCGAGGTGTAGACGGTGTCCCCGCTGCGCAGGGCGGGAACGTATGCGGCGACCGGCTTGGCTACCGGCGGCAGGGTGATCCCGAGTTCGGACAGACGTGCGGTCCAGGTTGCGGCCACGGGGTCAGCTCTTGGGGCGCTTGAGGTACGCGACGTGCTGTTCGCCGGTGGGTCCTTGCAGGACCGTCACCAATTCCCACCCGTCAGCACCCCACGTGTCGAGAATCTGCTTGGTCGCGTGCGTGAGCAGGGGCACGGTTGCGTACTCCCACGTAGTCAATTCACTCATGACCTGACCCTATCCGGCGCCTTTCCCTGTTGACGACTTATAGGCTCGACACCGTGGCGACACAGACATCTCATTCCGGCACATGGCCGGCCAAGGCCGCGCGGGCACGACTGCACTTCGTGTCCGGCAAGGGCGGAACCGGAAAATCCACGGTCGCGGCGGCAGTCGCACTTGCCCTCGCGTCGGGGGGCCGGAAGGTCCTGCTTGTCGAGACCGAGGGCAGGCAAGGAATCGCGCAGCTGTTCGACGTGGCCCCGCTGCCTCCGGTGGAGACGAAGATCGCAACCGCCGAAGGAGGCGGAGTGGTCATGGCCCTCGCGATCGACATCGAGGCGGCATTCCTGGAATACCTCGACATGTTCTACAACCTCGGCTTCGCGGGCCGCGCGATGCGCAAGATCGGCGCGATCGAGTTCGCGACGACGCTCGCGCCCGGGCTCCGCGACGTGATCCTCACCGGCAAGATCAAGGAGACGGTGGTACGCACCGACAAGTCCGGTGAGCGCCTCTACGACGCGGTCGTGGTCGACGCTCCGCCCACCGGCCGGATCGGCAGCTTCCTCGACGTGACGAAGGCCATGGCCGATCTCGCGAAGTCGGGACCGATCCGCTCGCAGAGCGACGGTGTGGTTCGGTTGCTGCATTCCGACGAGACTGTCGTGCACCTGGTCACGTTGCTCGAGGCGCTGCCCGTTCAGGAGACCGCCGACGCGGTCGACGAATTGGAGGCAGCCGATCTGCGGATGGGCACGGTGATCGTCAACAGGACCGCACCCGAGCACCTTCCGGACTCTCTGGTCGACGACGTCGCCGACGGGCGCATCCCGGGCGAATCCATCCGGTCTGCGTTCGAGAGGGTCGGGCTGACGCTGTCGGACGACGATTTCGCCGGATTGCTCACAGAAACCATCGAGCATGCCTCGATACTGCAGGCGCAGCAGGTCAGCGCCGCCCAACTCGACGACGTGAAGGTGGCACGGATGTCTCTACCACTGCTCGCAGACGGGGTCGACCTCGGCGGACTCTACGAACTTGCAGAGCTGCTCGCCGAACAGGGCGTCCGGTGACCGAGCGGACGGTGCGCACGGCACCGGTCCTCGATGTCGCGAAGCTCCTCCACGATCCGACCTCACGGGTGATCGTGTGCTGCGGGTCGGGCGGTGTCGGTAAGACGACGACGGCGGCGTCGCTCGCCTTGCGCGCGGCGGAACAGGGCCGCAGGGTCGTGGTGCTCACGATCGATCCGGCGAGGCGTCTGGCTCAGGCGCTCGGTGTGCAGACTCTCGACAATTCTCCGCAGAAGGTGCCGCTCGAGTCCGGTGGGATGGGCGAACTGCACGCCATGATGCTGAACATGCGCCGCACATTCGACGACATGGTGCTCGAGCACTCCACGCCGGAGAAGGCCCGGCAGATCCTCGACAACCCCTTCTATCAGACGGTGGCGTCGTCGTTCTCCGGTACGCAGGAGTACATGGCGATGGAGAAACTCGGCCAGCTCGCTGCGAGCGACGAGTGGGATCTCATCGTCGTCGACACCCCGCCGTCACGGAACGCCCTCGACTTCCTCGACGCACCGAAGCGCCTCGGCGCCTTCCTCGACGGCAGGATGATCCGTATCTTCACCGCCCCCGGCCGTGGACTGGGCCGGATCGTGACAGGTGCGATGGGTTTGGCGTTGAAGGCGGTCTCGACGATCGTGGGCAGCCAGATGCTCTCGGATGCATCTGCATTCGTGCAGTCCCTGGATTCGATGTTCGGTGGGTTCCGCGAACGCGCCAACCGCACCTACCAACTCCTGCAGCAGCCCGGAACCCACTTCATGGTCGTCGCTGCCCCGGAACCGGATGCCCTGCGCGAGGCGTCGTTCTTCGTGGAACGACTGCGCGGCGACAAGATGCCGCTCGCGGGTCTCGTGCTCAACCGGACACATCCCACGTTGTCCTCGCTGCCTGCGGATCACGCGTTGACCTCGGCCGATCTCCTTGCGGAGGAGGGCGGTGCAGATGCTCCCGCAGCAGAGGCCGTGCTGCGCATCCACGCGCATCGCGCGGTGACGGCGAAACGAGAAGTCCATCTGCTGCGGGGATTCACCTCAGCAAATCCGCACGTGCCGGTCGTCGGTGTGCCCTCGCTGCCCTTCGAGGTCTCGGACCTCGAAGCGCTGCGAGCGGTGGGCGACCAATTGACCCGGCAGGTCTGATGTTCCGGGTTGCACGCACGACCTTCCCCGTCGTGCGTGCTCCGGCGTCGTTGTACAGCCGGTTACCTCATCGAGTTGCGGTCATACCGCATTCTGGTGCTGACGCTGCGCCTCGAAGAAGTCCGACCAGGACTCCACTTCCGGATGCTGCTTGAGGAGCGCACGACGCTGTCGTTCGGTCATTCCTCCCCACACTCCGAACTCGACGCGGTTGTCGAGTGCGTCCGCGCCGCACTGCAGCATCACGGGGCAGTGACGGCAGATCACCGCCGCCTTCCGCTGTGCCGCGCCTCGGACGAACAACTGATCGGGGTCTACCTCGCGGCATCGAGCCTTCGATACCCAGGCGATGCGTGCTTCTTCTTCGTCAACGTCGAGCCTGGTCATGGGGGCGGTCAGGTGCATTCAGTTCCCCTTTGCTTTCCGAACTCCGTTGTGGGGAGTTCCTGAGGACGCACAATTTGCACTTAGCATGAAAAAACTTGTACGTCTTCACTGTCGAGGTGTTATCTGCATCACACTGCTGTCTCAATCTAGGTAAACTGATGCCCGCGCGCAAGGCGAACAAAACCTTTTCTGGTACGCCCGTGCATAGCCGCACGTCGGACGGCGTTTCGTTTCCCTGGAATCGTCGACTCCTCCGGTCGGCACGTAGGGTGTACCCGTGTCGATCCGAAGTACTGTGGCGAAACTTGCCGGTTGCACGGCCCTCGGCGGTGTCCTCGTGGCCGGAATGCTCTTCCCGGCCGCAGGCGGATTCGGTTACGTGTCGAATCGCGCCGCAGACACCGTCGACAACAGTTCCGCAGAGCTCGTCGAAGGGATCGTTCCCGCCGTAACGACAATGGTCGACACTGCGGGCAACCCGATCGCGTGGTTGTACGACCAACGCCGCTTCGAGGTACCGAGCGACCAGATCTCCAACGAGATGAAACTCGCGATCGTCTCCATCGAGGACAAGCGGTTTCCTGAGCATCAGGGCGTGGACTGGCAAGGCACCATCCGTGCTTTCCTCACCAACACCAGCAGCGGTCAGGTCGAACAGGGCGCGTCGACGATCGACCAGCAATATGTGAAGAACTACCTGCTGCACGTCGTGGCGAAGACCGATGCGGAACGCCGCGCGGCCATCGAAACCACGCCCGCCCGCAAGATCCGCGAGATCCGGATGGCGCTGACCCTCGACGAAGAGTTGTCGAAGGACGAGATCCTCACCCGTTACCTGAACCTGGTGCCGTTCGGAAACGGTTCGTTCGGCATCCAGGACGCCGCCCAGACCTACTTCGGCATCGACGCGAAAGACCTCAGTATCGCCCAATCAGCGATGCTCGCGGGCATGGTGCAGTCCAGCTCGGCACTCAACCCGTACACGAACGAAGAAGGCGTGACCAATCGCCGCAACGTCGTGCTCGACACGATGATCGAGAACATTCCTGAGCGGGCAGACGAGATCCGGGCCGCAAAGGCAGAACCCCTCGGCGTCCTTCCCGAACCCAACACCCTGCCGCGGGGCTGCATCGAAGCGGGCGATCGCGGATTCTTCTGCGAGTACGCCCTCCAGTACCTCGCGAACTCAGGATTGTCACGAGAGCAGATCGACAAGGGCGGGTACCTCATCCGCACCACACTCGACCCCGAAGTACAGAATTCGACGAAGTCCGCGCTCGACCAGTACACGAGCCCGACCGTCGACGATGTCGCAACGGTGATGAATGTGGTCGAACCGGGTCAGGACTCCCATCGTGTCCTTGCGATGGGTTCGAGTCGTACCTACGGCCTCGACGGCGACGCCTACGAAACAGTTCAGCCGCAGCCCTACTCGCTCGCCGGGCACGGTGCCGGATCGATCTTCAAGATCTTCACGGTTGCCGCAGCGATGGAGAAGGGCCTCGGTACGAACGCCATCCTCGACGTGCCCAGTCGTTACAACGCGCAGGGTCTCGGCGATGGCGGCGCGCGGGGCTGCCCCGCCGGCTACTACTGCGTCGAGAACGCCGCGCCGTACCCGCCTGCGTTGTCGGTGACCGACGCGCTCGCTCAGTCCCCGAACACCGCCTTCGTGAAGCTGATCGAGGCGACGGGCGTCGACTCCGTCGTCGACATGTCCGTCCGATTGGGCATGCGTTCCTATTCGCAGCCCAACACCTCCGGATTCGGTGAGCAGTCGATGGCCGACATGCAGAAGGATCAGCATCTGGGCTCGTACACGCTCGGCCCCACATGGATCAACAACCTCGAATTGTCGAACGTGGCCGCCACCCTGGCCTCACACGGAAAGTGGTGCCCGCCGACCCCGATCGACGGTGTCTTCGACCGTGAGGGCAAGCCGGTGCCGATCACGCAGCAGGCGTGCGAGCAGGTCGTCGAACCCGGCCTGGCCGACACCCTCGCCAATGCGATGAGCAAGGACACCGCCGGCGGAGGTACCGCTTCCGGAGCCGCAGGCAGCACCGGATGGAACCTGCCGGTGGCAGCCAAGACCGGAACCACCGAGTCGCACATGTCGTCTGCATTCCTCGGCTTCACCAACAGGTACGCAGGGTCGGTATACACCTACGGCGACTCCCCCACGCCGGGCCAGATCTGCGCCAACCCGGTCCGTCCGTGCTACGACGGCAACCTGTTCGGCGGCACCGCCCCCGCACACACCTGGTTCACGGCCATGACTCCGATCGCCACCAAGTTCGGTTCCATCGAGCTTCCTCCGACCGACCCGCGTTACGTCCGTGGCGCAGGCAACGCTCAGGTTCCGGACGTCACGGGCCTGTCGCGGGATCGGGCCACCCAGCGCCTGCAGGACGCCGGATTCGCGGTAACCGAGTCCACGGTCAAGGCCGAAGAACGAGCAGGCATCGTCACCGGCTCCTCCCCCTCCGGCTCAGCGGTACCCGGCTCGACGGTGACGATCTTCGTCAGTGACGGTTCCGTGCGCGTCGCACCCACGACGAGTGCGACTCCCGCACGGCCGAGCGGCAGCGAGGTTCCCGATACCACGGTGCCTGCTGCCCCCGCCCCGGTTCCCGGCCGTCAAGAACCTGCCCAGACCGAGTCGGCGCCGCCGGACAGCAGTGAGTCGGAAAGCCCGGCCGCAACGACGACCCCATCGCAACCGGACAACTGACGGTCAGAGACGCGACCGCACCGCCGCGGACAAGCGCTTTCCATCGGCCTTGCCCGCGGCGATCGCGGTCGCAACCTTCATGACCTGGCCCATGTTCTTCGGACCCGGACGCGTTCCGAGCTCGTCTGCGACCCTGCCGATGGCCGTGTCGACCACGTCGACGAGCTCCGCGTCGGTCAGCGGAGTCGGCAGATACTCATCGATGATGCGTGCCTCGGCGTGCTCCTTGGCCGCGAGTTCCCCGCGACCGTTCTCGGTGTAGACCTCAGCAGCCTCACCGCGCTTCTTGGATTCACGCGACAGAACCTTGATGACCTCGTCATCGGAGAGCTCGCGCGCTTCCTTCCCCGACACCTCCTCGGTCTGGATTGCAGCAAGCAACATCCGCAGTGTCGCCAAACGTAATTGGTCCTTGGCCTTCATCGCGGCCGTCATGTCTGCGCGCAATGTGGATTTGAGTGAGGAAGAAGTGTCGGTCATACCGGGAACGCTACGCCGGGACCGTCGAAGCACGTGCGCAGACGTGCGGCGGCGGTACCCTGAAGAAGTGCCTGACCTTTCTCCCCTCACACGTGTCGCCGCGGGTACCGCGGGAGCTGCCGCTCTCGGCCTCGGTTACGCGACGCTGATCGAACGCAATGCATTCACCCTCCGGGAGGTCACCATCCCGGTCCTGGCGCCGGGCGCTTCGACACTCCGCGTGCTGCACATCAGCGACCTGCACATGATGCCGGGGCAGAAACGCAAGCAGAACTGGCTCAGGGAACTCGATCGGCTCGAACCCGATCTGGTGATCAACACGGGCGACAACCTGTCGCACCCGAAGGCGGTTCCCGCGGTCGTCCAGTCGCTCAGCGGTCTCCTTGCCCGCCCCGGACTTTTCGTGTTCGGCAGCAACGACTACTTCGCGCCGGTCCTGAAGAACCCACTCGCCTACTTCGACAAAGACCACGACCGCGTTTACGGGCCTCCGCTACCGTGGGGCGACCTGCGCGCGGCCCTCAACGAACGCGGATGGCAGGACATGACACACGTCCGACGCGATATCGAGGTCGGCGGCGTGCGCATCTCGGTGGCCGGTGTCGACGACCCGCATCTCGAACGTGATCGCTACGAGACCATCGCCGGGGCGGCCGACAAGTCCGCAGATCTTCGCCTGGGACTGACCCACTCACCCGAGCCCCGCGTGCTCGATCGTTTCGCCGACGACGGGTACGACCTCGTACTCGCCGGCCACACCCACGGCGGACAACTCTGTCTGCCGTTCTTCGGTGCCCTGGTGACCAACTGCGGCATCGACCGGTCGCGGGTGAAGGGCCCCTCGCGGTGGGGTGCGCATATGCAGCTGCATGTGTCGGCGGGAATGGGCACCTCCCCGTTCGCCCCCGCGCGCTTCTGCTGCCGTCCGGAAGCCACGCTGCTGACATTGGTTCCGGCTCCGCGTGAGGAATCGCGCAGATCCTCGGGTAGTGCCGCAGAAAGCGCAGGGACTCCCCGCTGACCGCATGGCTTCGTCATCAACCCTCAAATAGTCACTGACCAGGCGATTTAATCTTCTCGCGAGTCGTGCGGTAAGCTGACCGAGGTTCATCACGGGGTGTGGCGCAGCTTGGTAGCGCGCTTCGTTCGGGACGAAGAGGTCGTGGGTTCGAATCCCGCCACCCCGACTCGTGAAACAGCCGATCGGGCGCATTCTCCAGCCGGAGAATGCGCCCGATCGCGTTGATCGGAGTCCCTTCACGCCCCCACGTACTCCACCAGATGCTCACCGGTAAGCGTCGACCGCGAAGCAACGAGATCCGCCGGTGTCCCCTCGAACACGATGCTGCCGCCATCGTGGCCCGCACCGGGACCGAGATCGATGATCCAGTCGGCGTGCGCCATGACCGCCTGATGGTGCTCGATGACGATGACGGACTTACCGGAATCGACGAGACGGTCGAGCAGGCCGAGCAGATTCTCGACGTCGGCGAGGTGGAGGCCGGTGGTGGGTTCGTCGAGGATGTAGATGTCCCCCTTCTCCCCCATGTGGGTGGCCAGTTTCAGCCGCTGCCGTTCGCCACCGGAAAGCGTCGTCAGCGGCTGCCCGACCTTGATGTAACCGAGTCCGACGTCCACCAGGCGATCCAGGATCTTGTGGGCCGCCGGGATCTTCGAGTCCGCAGATCCGAAGAATTCCTCGGCTTCGGCGACAGACATCCGCAGGATCTCGCTGATGTCCTTGCCACCGAACTTGTACTCGAGCACCTCCGCCAGGAAACGCTTTCCGTCACACACCTCGCAGGGTGTCGCGACTCCGGCCATCATCGCGAGGTCGGAGTAGACGACGCCCGCGCCGTTGCAGTTGGGACACGCGCCTTCCGAGTTCGCGCTGAACAGCGCCGGCTTGACGCCGTTGGCCTTCGCGAAGGCCTTGCGGATCGAATCGAGCATGCCCGTGTACGTCGCGGGGTTGCTGCGCCTCGAGCCTTTGATCGCGCCCTGATCGATTGTGACCACGCCGTCGCGGCCGGCCACCGAGCCACCGATGAGCGAACTCTTCCCCGACCCCGCGACACCGGTCAGCACCACCAGTACTCCGAGGGGGATATCGACGTCGACGTTGCGGAGATTGTTGGTGTCGGCGCCGCGCACTTCGAGTGCGCCCACTCCCGTGCGCACCGACGACTTCAGCGAGGCACGGTCGTCGAGGTGCTTCCCGGTGAGGGTGTCGCTCTTGCGCAAACCGTCGAACGTGCCCTCGAACATCACCTCACCACCCTCGGTGCCTGCGCGCGGGCCGAGGTCCACGACATGGTCGGCGATCGCCATGACCTCGGGCTTGTGTTCGACGACGAGCACGGTGTTGCCCTTGTCGCGCAGTTGAAGCAGCAGATCGTTCATCCGTGCGATGTCGTGTGGATGGAGTCCGATCGTCGGCTCGTCGAAGACATAGGTGACATCGGTCAGGGACGACCCGAGGTGCCGGATCAGCTTGGTGCGTTGGGCCTCACCACCGGAAAGCGTGCCTGCCGGGCGTTCGAGCGACAGGTATCCCAGGCCGATGTCGACGAACGAATCGAGGTTCTGCCGCAGATTGTCGAGCAGGGGGCCCAACGATGGTTCGTCCAGATTTCGAACCCACTCGGCGAGATCGCTGATCTGCATCGAGCACACGTCTGCGATGCTCAGCCCCTTGATCTTCGACGATCGAGCGTCCTCCGTGAGCCGCGTGCCGTCGCACTCGGGGCAGACCGAGAATGTGATCGCACGATCCACGAATGCGCGGATGTGCGGCTGCATCGCCTCTCGGTCCTTGGACAGGAACGACTTCTGAATCTTCGGGATCAGCCCCTCGAAGGTCACGTTGACGCCTTCGACCTTGATCCTCGTCGGTTCCTTGTAGAGGAGATCGTTCAGCTGCTTCTTCGTGAATTTCGCGATCGGCTTGTCGGGATCGAAGAAGCCGCAACCGCGGTAGATCCGTCCGTACCAGCCTTCCATGCTATAGCCGGGGATTGTCAGCGCACCTTCGTTGAGCGATCTGGTTTCGTCGTACAGCGCCGTCAGATCGAAGTCGGAGACCGATCCCCGACCTTCGCAACGCAGGCACATTCCGCCGGTGATGGTGAAGGAGCGACGTTCCTTCACTGTTCGGCCACCGCGTTCCATCGATACTGCACCGGCACCGCTCATCGAAGCGACATTGAACGAAAACGCCTGGGGCGAACCGATATGCGGCTTACCCGCCCTGCTGAAGAGGATGCGCAGCATTGCGTTGGCGTCGGTTTCGGTGCCGACGGTGGATCGCGGATTGGCGCCCATACGTTCCTGGTCGACGAGGATCGCCGTCGTCAACCCGTCGAGGACGTCCACATCGGGCCGGGCCATGTTCGGCATGAACCCCTGCACGAACGCACTGTAGGTCTCGTTGATCAGCCTCTGCGACTCCGCGGCGATCGTGCCGAACACCAGCGAACTCTTGCCGGATCCGGAGACACCCGTGAATACCGTCAGCCGTCTTTTCGGGATCTCGATGCTGACATCGCGGAGGTTGTTCACCCGCGCCCCGTGGACGAGGATCCGGTCGTGACTGTCAGCGGCGTTCAGTTCACGCGACTGGGTGTTCGTCCTGGCGGACGGCGTCATCGGTGTCTCCGTTTCTCTGTCCGGAACCTCGCTCCGGAGGCCGCAGTAGTGACCTGCTCGACTGTGCCACGCGGTTACTGCAGCGTCAGCCGGATCAATAGATATCGGCAGTCGGACTTGCTCTGACATATAGCGATGTGAAGTGTGAAGATATTGCAGTTCAGCTGGTTTCGTTGATCCGGATCAGATTTCCCGCGGGGTCACGGAAGGCGCAGTCGCGCACGCCGTAATCCTGATCCATAGGTTCCTGGAGAACCTCGGCACCACTGCCTTCGAGTTTCGCGAAGAGTCCGTCTAGGTCGTCCGTGGCCAGCGTGAGGGCGCCGTAGTTCCCTTTCGCCATCAACTCGAGGATGGTGTTGCGTTCGTCGTCGCTGATAGTGGGGTCTGCGGCAGGCGGGTTCAGGACGATGGATGTCTCGGGCTGGTTGGGGGGCCCGATCGTGATCCACCTCATGTTCTCGTAGCCGACGTCCTTGCGGACCTCGAATCCGAGTGTGTCGCGGTAGAACGCCAGGGACGCTTCCGGATCGGTGTGCGGGAGGAATGTGTAGTGAATGGTGATGTCCATGGCGCCAACGCTAGCGACGTCCGGACACCTGCGCTTCTCGATTCCTGATCGGTCTCGTCACCTGCTTCGCGACACAGGCCGGTATCCCTTCCGTCCCGTACGCAGCCATGTCCTTGTAGACACTCGGCGGCATACCGACCAGTTCGGCGAAGCGGGTGCTGAAGGTCCCCAGCGAGGAACAACCGACTTCGAAGCACACATCGGTGACACTGAGATCACCGCGGCGCAGCAGCGTCATCGCCCGTTCGATCCGGCGGGTCATCAGGTACGAGTACGGCGATTCGCCGTAGGCTTTCTTGAACTGGCGACTCAGATGCCCCGCCGACATGCCCACCCCGCGCGCGAGTGCGTCCACGTCGAGTGGCTGGGCATACTCGCGATCCATGCGGTCGCGGACACGGCGCAACAGGACGAGGTCTCGGAGTCGCTGCGCATCGCCGTTCGTCACGTGCGTGATCGTCCTCGGTCACCGTGGCGTTGTCCAGCAGTGACCGAACGAAAGGGCGGATCAGGTCGATCTCCGCGCGACAAGTTCGACCGGGAGTCTCGTGGACTCCACTGCGCGCCCTTGCACGAGTTCGAGCAGGCTGCGCACCGCGACGGCCCCGATCTCGTGGGCGGGCGAGCGGACCGTGGTCAGCGGGACGGGCAACTGCTCGGCGATGGGGATGTCGTTGTAACCGACCAGGGCGAGGTCGTCGGGGATCGTGAGGCCGAGATCGCGCGCGACCCCGAGGACACCGATCGCGATCGTGTCGCTGACCGCGAAGACCGCGCGCGGGCGATCCGGGCGATCCAGCAGCACGCGAGCGGCCTCGACTCCCCCCGCCACATCGAAACCCGACCGGACGATCCACTCGGGACGCAACGAGACCGACGCACTCTCGAGAGTGTCGACGAAACCGTCACGCCGGTCCCGAGCGGTGCTCGCGTGGTCGGGGCCTGCGATGATCGCGACATCCGAGTACGCGCGGTCGAGCAGATGTTGCGCGGCAAGGCACCCGCCCCGGTAGTCGTCGCCGACGACGAAAGGCAGTCCCGCGTCTGCATGTCTGGTGACGCACAGCAGCGGGAGGGGGCCGAGCGCGAGCGACTCGACGAACGGACCTCCGGGAATGTGCAGGCTGCTGAGCAGTAGACCGTCGACCTGCCGCCCCACGAGCAACGAGATGGCGCGGCGCTGCGCATCGAGGTCGTCGGGAGGACTCGACAACAGCACCGAGTATCCGGCGCCCTCGGCCGCTTCCTCGATGCCCTGGTACGTCGTGGCGACGACGCCGTCGGTCAGTCTGGGCATCACGACGCCGAGCGTGGTGGTCTTGCGGGTGCGCAGGCTCGCCGCCCACAGATTGGGCCGGTAACCCAGCTGCTGCGCTGCCTCGCGCACACGTTGCGCGGACTCCGACCATCCGTCGACGGGCTCGGGCTGGCGGAGCACCCGCGATGCGGTCGAGACGTGCACACCGGCGCGCTCGGCGATCTCTTTGAGAGTCGGTGCGCGGTCGGGTCGGGCCATTCGGCTCTCCTGCTCGTTCGTGTCTGCGCGGGTCCGGGTTGACGACCTGCATCATCCGCCTTAGCGTAGGTGATGCAAACGTTCTCGCAATCGTTCTTGCATACGATTGCACAAACGATGCTTCTCACCTCGAACCCGGAGAAACACATGTCGAACGCCCAGTCCCTGACACAGCTCTTCGCCCTCGACTCACTTCTCGAGCCGGAGGAAATCCAGATCCGCGACACCGTCCGCACGTTCGCGAACGGGCGCATCCGCCCGCACATCGCCCAGTGGTTCGAGGACGCGAAACTCCCCGCCCGCGACCTCGCCAAGGAACTGGGCGGACTCGGTGTGCTCGGCATGCACCTCGACGGATACGGCTGCGCGGGAATGAGTGCAACCGCCTACGGGCTTGCGTGCCTCGAACTCGAGGCCGTCGACTCCGGCATCCGCAGCCTCGTCTCCGTGCAAGGCTCCCTCGCGATGTTCTCCATCCACCACTGGGGAAGCGAAGAGCAAAAGCAGGACTGGCTGCCGCGGATGGCCACAGGCGAGGCGATCGGCTGCTTCGGTCTCACCGAGCCCGACTTCGGCTCCAACCCGGCCGGTATGCGCACCAACGCCAAGCGCGACGGCGACGACTGGGTCCTCAGCGGTACCAAGATGTGGATCACCAACGGATCGATCGCCGACGTCGCCGTGGTGTGGGCCCAGACCGACCTCGACGAAGGCGCGAAAGGCATCCGGGGTTTCGTCGTGCCCACCGACAGCCCGGGATTCTCCGCTCCCGAGATCCACGCCAAGATGTCGCTGCGTGCCTCGGTTACCTCCGAACTCGTCCTCGACGGTGTGCGGCTGCCGTCCTCGGCGATGTTGCCACTCGCCAAGGGCTTGCGAGGCCCCCTGACCGCCCTCGGCGAAGCACGGTTCGGCATCGCGTTCGGTGCGCTCGGTGCTGCGCGCGACTGCCTCGAAACCGCCATCGACTACGCCCGGTCGCGGATCGTGTTCGACAAGCCACTCGCGTCGTTCCAGCTGACGCAGGCCAAGATCGCCGATATGGCGCTCGAGGTCGGTAAGGGCCATCTACTCGCCTACAACCTCGGCCGGATCAAGGACCGCGGCGAGGCCACCCCCGAACAGATCAGTACCGGCAAGCTCAACAGCGTCCGTGAGGCCATCGCTATTGCGCGTGAATGCCGCACTATCCTCGGCGCGAACGGCATCACTCTCGAATACCCGGTCATCCGGCATGCCAACAACCTCGAATCGGTGCTGACGTACGAGGGCACCTCCGAGATGCATCAGCTGTCCATCGGTAAAGCACTGACCGGAGAGGCCGCGTTCCGGTGACCGGCGGCCGGACTACGCTCCACGGCTCGAGCTGCCGCAGACCTCACAAAGCACTTTCTTCACATCCGATGGCAGAGTGGTTGGTGCACGAACACCGACACGAAGGGCCACCATGGCGTTCTGGGATCAACTCAAGGCGAAGACCACCGAGCTGAGCGCACAGCTCAAAACCAAGACGGATCAGTTCAAGAACAAAGAATTCGCGAACGCCAGCATGGCGATGTGCGCGCTGATCGCCGCTGCCGATGGCAGCATCGACCCCTCCGAACGGCAGAAGACCGCGGCGCTCATCATGAGCAACGACATCCTCGCGGTGTTTCCGAAGGACGAACTCCGCGACAAGTTCGACTGGTACTGCAGCAAGCTGGAGTCCGATTTCGATTTCGGCAAGGTCGAAGCCACCGCCACGATCGCCAAGTTGAAGTCGAAGCCGGATCAGGCCCGCGCAGTCATCCAGATCGGCATCATCATCGGTGGCGCCGACGGCCACTTCGACGACCATGAGAAGGCCGCGGTGCGCGGCGCTGCACATGCGGTCGGGATCAACCCCGCGGAATTCGATCTCTGACATCCGACGAACGAAAAGTGGAGCCGCACACACTCGATGTGCGGCTCCACTTCTCGTCGCTCTCGCCGTCGGAGCCCGGGCTAACCGATCGGACGGATCCAGGGGCCGGTGATCGCCAGGGTCAGGCCGGGCGTCTGAATGTTGACGAACAGCGTCCGCCCGTCAGCGCTGAACGCAGGGCCGCAGAACTCGCTGTCATTCATCTCGTTACGCGCCAGCGAGAACGGTGCACCGCTCGGCGTGACGCCGATCAGATGGCTGACTCCATCGCCGTCCTCGGCGAGGACAAGTCCGCCGTGCGGAGAAACGGTGATGTTGTCGGGACCGTCGTAGTTGCCGGTGTCGACAGAAGGATCCGGATTGACGCCGAAGAGAACCTTCAGCTCGGCAGTCTCGGAAGCGGGGTCGTAGAACCACACCTGCCCGTCGTGCTCGGCGATGCTGCCGTCGTCGAAACGGGCGTAACTCGCAACGAAGTACGCGCCGCCGTCGCCCCACCATGCACCTTCGAGCTTGCGGCTCCGAGTGACTTCTCCATCTCCGAACTGCTCACGGATGGGTGCGTCGTTCGCATTCCGGTCGGGGACGTCGACCCACTGCACGGCATAACGCGTTCCCGGCTCGATGGCCTGCGACAGATCGGTGACGAAGGCGCCGTCCTGGAAACAACTCATCGCCTGGAGCATTCCTGCCGTGTCGCCGACGGACTGCGCCAGCTCGCGCAGTGCTCCGTGCCTGCCCACAAAGCCCTGCGGGGGCACCCATCGGTAGAACAGACCATTGGGCTCGTCGGCGTCTTCGGTGAGGTAGATCGCGCTTGTTCCGGGATCGACAGCGACGGCTTCGTGCTCGAATCGGCCGAGGAACGTCAGCGGCACCGGGCTGGTGCCGACGTTCGCCTCCGCGCTCGCGGGGTCGACCTCGAAGACATAGCCGTGATCTCGGGTCAGACCGTTGTCGCCGGCGCGATCGTCGGTCTCCTCACACGTCAACCACGTGCCCCACGGGGTGATACCGCCGGCGCAGTTGTCGACGGTGCCCGCGAGACTGACGTACTGACCTTCGCGCCGACCATCGGGTCCGACGAGGATCGTGGTGGTGCCGCCACGAGCACCCGGGTCATAGGTCAGACCCTCGACCACGGGGACCGCGAAGGGGTCTTCACTCGCGTCGTCGCCGATTTCGTGGTTCGACACCACCGTAGCGCCGTTGCCTCGCGCGAACACACCCAGCGCATCCGGGTTACTCGGAACCGGGTTGCCGTCGTCGAGCAGTGTTTCCCCCGACGTCGCGAGCACGGTATACGAGAAGCCGATCGGGAGCGCGAGCAGCCCATTGGGATCCGGAATGAGTGGACCGTAGCCGACAGCACCTGGCGCCGCTGCCGCGATACCCGGCCGCACAAGTGCGTCGAGACTTCCGGCGAACGCAATGCCGACACCTGCAAGCGCAGTACGGCCGAGAAAACCCCGGCGATTCAGTGCGGAGCCATGATTCAGTGCGGAACCAGTGACTACGGAGCTCATTTTCCCATACCTCCACAAGATCGAATACAGACTCACGGGACGGTAGTGATCGCGCTGTCCATGCCGATGGAGGTATTGCGTCGTTCAGATGAACTACACCGGAATTCACCGTGCCGAGTACCCGACATCGGATTCCGGCACGGTGGTGCCCGCGCCGGGTGAATCCGCTTCCGCGTCAGAGCAAGGTGTCGAGGAAACCATTGCTGAAGACGCGATGTGGATCGTGCCGGTCGAATGCCGCTCTCGCCGCGTCCCAGCCCTCGTCGATTCCCAGCCCGGTGCGATACATGGCAGGAACGGTGTCGCCGAGGAACTGCTGGTTTCGATATCCGCCCTCGGCATCGAACGCCCAGCCCTTGGACCACTCCGAGCGGAACGTCGCGTAGTCACCGGAGTAGTTGGCGACCATCCACGTCTCCATCTCCTGGAAGAACTCGGGCAGACCCGCTGTGCCGGGAAGCGACACGACGTTCATCCAGATCGCAGTGTCCCAGTCGGGCCGATCAGGCCGCGGCCGCACAGGTGACAGATTCGGCGCGCCGGCAGAAGCGACGAGCACCTCGTCCTGGTTGTCGACCGTGCACATCCGCACCTCGAACGGGCCGTTGACGGGGTACAACCCCTGCGACGCGAAGTCGCTCATCCGGGCGTGCAACCACGTCGTGAACTCGTTGATGACCTGCGCGATGTTCTCGCGCTTCGTCACCACCACACCGCCGCCCGCGATGACGCGCAGTGTGGTCGCCCGCAGATAGAACAGCAGATCCTTCGACCAGCCCCAGAGGTCTTCGGTGCCGGTGGCCTTCAGACCTGCCGCGACGGCACCGAACTGCGACGCACCGAATGCCGGGGTGATGGCCTGATTGCCGCTGACCACCTGACCGAGCGGGGTGGTCACCAATTCTGGGATGCTGTCGGTGAAGAAGTAGTTGTAGGGTCCGTGCACTTCGCGTGAGGTGGGCGGCTTCTCGGGAGTGACCGACCAGACCTTGAGCCACGGGGTTTCGGTGAACGGAAACCAGATGGCCTCGACGCGTCCGGACTCCTCTGCGTACCGCTCGAACGTCCGGCCTTGCGCACCCGGCGGCGCGAAGAGTTCCTGCCACGGCACGTCGGTGAAACTCTGACAACGCAACCGATAATTGACACCTGCCATCAGCGTCACAGAGGTGACGAAGGTACGGCCGAGGTGGGTGAGCAGGGGTGTGATGTCCGGATCGGAACGGCGGAACTCTCGCAGTTCGTACTCCCCCACCGTGGCGTTCCAGACCACTGCGGTGAGCGAGACGATGAGGTTCGACAGGGAACCGAAGGATTGCCCCGGGACGGCCTGTTCCCCTGCGGCGGGGTAGGTCGCGCCGTGGGCACCGATCGACAGGGCCCCCGCGATGGTGATGTCGCCGATCGCCGGTGAATTGGCCCAGCCGAGACCTTCGGCCTGGAGTGCCGAGAGGATCGATTCGAGGCTCGCGCCGCCACCCGCAGTCACGGTGGCCGGAGAACCTCCTCCGTCGACGCTCACAGAGTTCAGATGCGTGATGGTGTCGATGAGCACGATCTTGTCGGCACTCTCACCGGGCACGAGAGTGAGCGGGCTCCAACTGTGCATCGATCCTCTGGGACGGACACAGTAGCCGTGGCCGTGAGCCCAGTTCGCAATGCGCACGACATCGCCCGGTTCGCGCGCGGCGGCTGTCCACACGGCGTCGAACCGGATGGTCTTCGCCCAGTTCTCGAAGCGCTGCTGAACGAGCGGGATATCAGCGGGAAACTCAGGAGGTGCGGGGATGGTCGCGCGCGGGTCGCCGAGCGGGACGGCTCCTGCTGGAGCCCATCCCAACCCCGCAAGCGCCGCAGCACCCGCAGCAGCGCCGAGGAAGCCACGCCGACCGAAGGCAACGCTCGAGGTTCGTTCGCTCACGTGGACCAGCTCCGTTCTGTGGAGAAATCAGGACGGAGCAAAAATAGAACAAGTTTCTTTTCGATGCCAGTGGCTTCAAAATTCAGAACGCCAAACCGGAAGCCTCGAGCGCCCCGAAGACGTAATCCGGGACACCCTCGACGGACCAGAGAGCGAACCCGGCTGCGGCAACGGTCATCGCAGGCCCGAGGAACACCACCTCGAACGGTCCGCCCGCCTTGATGGAGATCGCGCGCGGAAGTTTGAACTCCCACCACCGCTTCCCTTGCCACGGCACGAACGGAGCAAGGAACGGGATCCCCTCCTTCGTGATCGCGTCACCCAGACAGTGCGTGACGCACCCGAGGGCGACTGCCACCCCCAAGCCGGTCGATCCCACATCCCCGGGGAACGCCGTCCACATCAAGATCGAGAGAATCGCAGCAACAAGGGTGACCACGAACCATCCGTACTTCTTGGCCCAAGTGCCGAAGAGGCCGCGCAGCGCGAGACCCAGGGTGATGAACAGGACGCCGATGATCGCATTCCGTCCGAACTGAGCAACCAGTAGCGACACACCCGTTCCGGCCAGCGCCGCGAACAACGCCGTGTGCGTCATGGTGCGGTGGCCACCCGTGCGCTTTCGGTCCTTACTGCCCCGCGTAACGTTGTAGTACGCCGCAGAAACCGCACCGACGCCACGCGCGAACGCCTGGCTGACCGGACCGAAGGACCGCGCGACGGTCGATTGAGACGTATCGAGATCGGGCAGCAGCGCCGATCCGGCACAGACTCCCGCGAAGGCGAGAATCTCCGGCGTCGAGGTAGGGCCACCCCATTCCCGCGGCAACACGTCGGCGACCAGGAGACCGACGAGCGCTCCGGATACCGCATGGGTAGGTCCCATCACCATGTCGGACAACACCTTTCGTTCGAACTCCGCCACCCGTCCGATCGGAGGGGATCGAACACCCAACCTAGCAACCACTACCGACACACCTGTCACACGGATCACTGGCGAATCCCACCGGAACGACCGAAGGCCGCCCACCGAGACGGTGGGCGGCCTTCGAGTTCATCGTTCAGGTCAGGCGAGCTGCGCCTGCCACATCCAGTGAAGCTGCTCGAGGCGAGCAGCCTGACCGATCAGCAGATCCTGTGTGACCGGGTCTGCATCGCCGGTGACCTCGATACCTTCACGCAAGCGCGCAATGACCGCTGCGAGATTACCTACGATCGAAGCGACGACCTCGGTATCCTTGCTCCAGCCGTCGCCGAAGCCCTTGGTGCCGCTCTCACGGGCAACCGTTGCGACCCGGCCGTCCGGGCTGACACCGATGGCGGTCAGCCGCTCGGCCACCTGATCGGTGAACTCGCGAGCAGTGGCGACGAGTTCGTCGAGGTCGAGATGGATGCTGCGGAACTGGGACCCGACGACGTTCCAGTGTGCCTGCTTGCCGATCAGACTCAGATCGATCACATCTACGAGCACGTTCTGCAAGGCGTCTGCGGCAACCTTCCGGTTCTCGTCCGACAGCGTGCTGCTGATGGGGCTGTTCATCTTTCGCACTCCTCTCATTTTTCGTATATCGCTGGGTTCAACAGTTGTCATGCCCGAATGCTTCCTGACCGAATCATTCTGTGGCCGAATCCACATCCGGGCGAAGCCCGGTGTCACATGCTCATGTCGGCCGAGGCGCCGACGTGACCCCGGACCCGTCGCGAGGCATGATGGTTGTACGGTTCATCATCAACCGACCTAGGGGGTTCACACCATGGACGCACAGTCTCTGATCGTCTGGGCACTGGCCGTTGCGATCTACTTGTGGGGCCTGGCCTGACGCCTCGGGGCACACACCCCGAGACCTCACTCGCCTCCGGCCCGCACGCCCACCTCGACCCTCTTGCCCAGATCTGGGTCGACGTTGCGCCAGTATTCGAAGATGCGCTCGTACAAGGCTTCTGAGGTGCCGGCCAGGACATGGCCGACGATGTTGCCGACCAGGAGTTCCCGCGTGGCGTCGTCCATGACCTCTCGGACCAATGTGCCTGCCTGACCGAAGTCGTCGTCCTCCGCGTGCTGCACATACGCAGCTCGCACCGCCTCCGGACCGAAGGTCCACAGCCCGTCATCACCCGCGCGCTCGGGGTCGGCATGCGGTCCGCCGAAGCTGTTCGGGGCGTAGACCGGCGTCGCCGGGTCATTGAACGAGTACGCCATGTTGCCGTCCTGCGAGTACGACTCCACCTTGTTCTTCGGAGTGTTGACCGGCAGCTGCCCGTGGTTGGCGCCGACCCGGTAGCGGTGCGCGTCCGCGTAGGAGAACACACGGCCGAGAAGCATCTTGTCGGGCGAGAAGCCGATGCCCGGAACGATATTCGAGGGTGCAAAGGTCGCCTGCTCGATCTCGGCGAAGAAGTTGCGTGGGTTGCGGTTCAGCGTCCAGGTACCGACCTTGATCAACGGGTAGTCCTTCTGCGACCAGACCTTCGTGAGATCGAACGGGTTGAAACGATAATCCTCGGCCTCCGCAACGGGCATCACCTGCACGTGAAGCGTCCAGCTGGGGAACTCACCTCGTTCGATCGCCCGGTACAAATCGGACCGGTGGTAATCGGGGTCGGTGCCTGCGAGCACATCGGCCTCCGTAGCGGTGAGTGTGTCGATTCCCTGGTCGGTCTTGAAGTGGTACTTCACCCAGAATCGCTCACCGGCGGCATTGATCCACTGGTAGGTGTGCGAGCCGAAGCCGTCCATGTGCCGCCAGGTACGCGGAATGCCGCGGTCCCCCATCAGCCAGGTCACCTGATGCGCGGTCTCGGGACGCAGCGTCCAGAAATCCCACTGCATGGTGTGGTCGCGCAGACCGGAGCCGGGTAGGCGCTTCTGCGAATGGATGAAGTCGGGGAACTTGATCGGATCCTTGATGAAGAAGACCGGTGTGTTGTTGCCGACGAGGTCGTAGTTGCCGTCCTCGGTGTAGAACCGCACCGCGAAACCACGCGGGTCGCGCCACGTGTCCGGACTTCCCTGCTCACCGGCGACCGTCGAAAAGCGCACCAGCGACTCAGTTTTCACGCCGGGCTGGAACAGCTTCGCCTTCGTGTAGGCGCTCACATCCTCGGTCACGACGAGTTCACCGAATGCGCCACCACCCTTCGCGTGGACCACTCGCTCGGGGACACGTTCACGGTTGAAGTGTGCGAGCTTCTCGATGAGGTAATGGTCGTGCAGCAGGATCGGACCTTGCGCACCCGCGGTCAGCGAGGTGTCGTCACTGGCGACAGGGTTACCGGCGTTGTTGGTGGTGAAACGGGTGTTCGTCATGTGAGACCTCCAGATGAGCGGTTCCCCGTGGGAGCGGGTACGACGCGTCGACACGGTCCGTGAGAGCGGCACCGTGCGTGAAGTGGATCAGTGAATGAGAGTTCAGCGGCAGGACCGGCACAAACCCCAGAAGGTCACCTCGGCTTCGTCGATGACGAAGCCTCCGGCATCCGACGGAGTAAGGCAGGGCGCAGCGCCGACGGCGCAGTCGACGTCGACGACAGTGCCGCAATTGCGGCAGACCAGGTGGTGGTGGTTGTCCCCGGTGCGGGTCTCGAACCGTGCCGGGGATCCGGCCGGCTCGATCCGCCGGAGGAGTCCGGCGCCCACGCAGGCTCTGAGTACGTCGTAGACGGCCTGGGTCGAGACCTTGCCGAGCTCGTCCCGCACAGCGGCGGCAACCTGATCGGCATCCGAATGTGGGTTCCGGGCAACCATATCGAGTACTGCAACTCGCGGAGCCGTCACCCGCAAACCCACGGAACGAAGCTGTTCCTTGGGGTCGAAGTGTGAGTCATCCGTTCGCTGCATGCCACCAAGTATGCCTCTTTTCTGGAATTAGTCAAGAAAAGGATCGGTGTGGCCGTGCTCACCGGCTAGGGTGGACACGGTCGACTCCGTCGAGGGAAGGAACATCCTATGCCCGACTACGGTCAGAAACTCCGGTTCGGAAGCTTTCTCACGCCCACCGCGGCCGACCCCACGATCGTCGTCGACCTCGCCGTAAGATCCGAACGTGCCGGACTGGACCTGGTCACCATCCAGGACCACCCGTACCAACCCCGCTTCCTCGACGCATGGACTCTGCTGACCTGGATTGCAGCAAGAACCGACACCGTGACGATCTCTCCGAATGTCGCGAATCTTCCGCTACGAGGACCAGCGATCCTCGCGCGCAGCGCCGCATCGCTCGACCGGCTCAGCGGCGGGCGTATCGAACTCGGAATGGGAGCCGGGAGCTTCTGGGACGCCATCGCTGCCAACGGGGGGCCACGACGCGGCGCAGGAGAATCGGTCGACGCACTCGTCGACGCCATCGCGGTGATCCGAGCCCTCTGGTCGGACGAACGCGGTGCGGCACGTGTCAGCGGCGAGCACTACAGCGTCGACGGCGCCAAGCGCGGACCGGCCCCGCTACACGACATCGGAATCTGGCTAGGCGCGTATGGGAAGCGGATGCTGGCGGTGGCGGGACACTACGCCGACGGATGGCTACCGAGTTCCTTCAATGCCGGACCGGACGCACTCGGCGCGATGACCGAGCGAGTGGACGCGGCTGCACACGAGGCGGGTCGCGACCCTGCTGCGATCCGCCGCCTGTACAACGTCAGCGGCACCTTCGGCGACGCCGCAGATGGTTCGTTTCTCAACGGTCCGCCACGAGTGTGGGCCGAACAACTCGCCGACGTGGCGCTGCTTCACGGCACCAGCACCTTCATTCTCGGGAGCGACACCGCCGACGACCTCGAACGCTTCGCAGGCGAGGTCGCGCCACTGGTGCGCGACCTCGTCGACGCTGAACGGAAGGCGACCTGACTCGGTTTCGACGGTAGGGGCCGCCTGCGTGCGCAGACGGCCCCTATCCATACAACTGACCTAGATGGGGCGTTCTCCCTTGAGGGCAGCAATCGCCTTCGCGACGCCCTCGCCGTAGGCAGGGTCGCACTGCGTGCAGTTGTCGATGTGACGCTGCACCACGATCTCCTCGGCGCCGTCGATCGCGCGAGCAGTGTTTTCGAACAACGCCTGCTTCTGCTCGTCACTCATGTTGTTGAACAACACGCGGGGCTGCGAGAAGTAGTTGTCGTCGTCCTCGCGGAAATTCCACGCGTCGGCGACGTCGCCCACCGACTGAGGCGGATTGCGGTATTCCGCCTGCTCCTGCCACTGACCGTAACTGTTCGGCTCGTAGTGCAGCTTGCCGCCGTGATTGCCGTCGACCCGCATCGCGCCGTCGCGGTGGAAACTGTTCACCCCATTCCTCGGTGCGTTGACCGGGATCTGGAAGTGATTGACTCCCAGCCGGTATCGCTGTGCATCGCCATAGGAGAACAGACGACCCTGCAGCATCTTGTCGGGCGAGAAACTGATGCCGGGAACCACATGTGCAGGGTTGAAGGCGGCCTGCTCGACTTCCGCGAAGTAGTTGTCGGGGTTGCGGTTGAGCTCCCACTCGCCGACCTCGATGAGAGGGTAGTCGCCCTTCGGCCAGACCTTCGTCAGATCGAACGGGTGGTAGGGCACCTTCGCCGCGTCTGCCTCGGGCATGATCTGCACGCACAGCTTCCACTTCGGGAAGTCACCGGCCTCGATCGCATCGAACAGATCACGCTGAGCGCTCTCGCGGTCGGTGCCGACGATGGCCGCAGCCTCCGCGTCTGTCAGATTCTTGATGCCCTGCTGGACACGGTGATGGAACTTCACCCAGAACCGCTCCCCCTGGGCATTGATGAAACTGAAGGTGTGTGAACCGAAACCGTGCATGTGCCGGTACGAAGCGGGTATGCCACGGTCACTCATGACGATGGTGACCTGGTGTAGCGACTCGGGGAGGCTGGTCCAGAAATCCCAGTTGTTGTTGGGACTACGCAGGTTGGTTCGCGGGTCGCGCTTGACGGCGTGGTTGAGGTCGGGGAACTTCAGCGGGTCGCGGAAGAAGAAGACCGGCGTGTTGTTGCCCACGAGGTCCCAGTTTCCGTCTTCGGTGTAGAACTTGACCGCAAAGCCGCGAATGTCGCGCTCGGCGTCGGCAGCGCCGCGCTCGCCTGCCACCGTGGAGAACCGGGCGAACAGTTCGGTCTTCTTGCCGACCTCGGAGAAGATCTTGGCAGTGGTGTACTGCGTGATGTCGTTGGTGACCGTGAACGTCCCGTATGCACCCGAGCCTTTCGCGTGCATACGGCGCTCGGGGATGACCTCGCGGTCGAAGTGCGCGAGTTTTTCGAGAAACCAGACGTCCTGGAGCAGTTGCGGACCACGCGGTCCGGCGGTGATGACGTTCTGATTGTCGGGAACGGGAGCACCTGCGCCGGTCGTCAGCTTGTCCTGGGTCATTGTCGTCCCTCCGTAGGCATGCGTGGATATACGCGCGTTCAGTCGAAGTTCGTATCCAGTTGTCGCGCTACCACTCCGGGCTGCGAAGCGGCGGCAGTCCCTGGCGTTTCACAACGCGAGTTCCGTTGTGTCACCAATCACACTTCACCACCTTTTCTTGAATAGGTCAAGAAAACGAGGCATAAAGTCCCGATGCGCCGGCAGGCAGAACCGGAACATCACGATTCAACGTACCCGCCGCGGCACCGGCCGTCAGGAAATACCATCCGAATCACCGGCCTCATGCACCACAGGAGAACCATGGCTATGCGAACGCGCCCACTCTCGCTCCTCGCCACGGCCTGCGCACTCCTCGTGGCCACCTCTCCCACCGCACACGCAGGCGGGATGTCCGGTGTCGTCAGCGCCGACGAGGTCTCGGTCGGTGCAGGAAACGCGCATACCTATGTGGCGTTCGACGACGACCGCACACCGACCGCAGTCGGTGTCCGCCTCGACGCAGCCGCCCTCGACGGACTCCCGATCGGGATGCTGCCGCACACGCAGGAGTACGTCCTGCCGCTACCCGAACAAGCCACGACCACGATCTTCGACCACGTGACCCTGGACTGGAATTCGCACGGTCACAACCCCGAGCACGGCTTCGACATCCCCCACATCGACGTGCACTTCTATCTGATCGACGCGGCCGCCAGGCGTGCGATCGATCCACTGACGCCGGGCTACATCGAGGCGTCGACCCGACTCCCCGACCCTCGGTATCTGCCCGACGGATATACCGCAGGCGACGATCCACTCCTGGGCACCGTTCCCGGGATGGGGCTGCACTGGCTCGACGCCCGCGAATCCGGCCACCACTTCACCGAGACCGTGCTACATGGAACGTGGGACGGAAAGGTCGTGTTCATCGAGCCGATGATGACGCGGCAGTGGCTCACGTCGAAACCTGATCTGCACGAGGATCTGCTCCAACCCGCCGCTTACCAACAGTCCGGCGCCTACCCCACGACCTATTCCGTGGCCTGGGACGAGCCCGCACAGGAGTACGTCATCGAACTCGGAGGGCTCACGCCGCGGGAACCGTCCTAGGTCGAACCACCCCGGGACTCAGCCCTGCACGACCTGAAGGCCCTGTGCCCCCGCGTACGCGAGCGCCTGCCCGAAATCGATCTTCGCGCCCCGCAGGCTCGCGGAAACCCAGAGCATCGCGTCGACGCGCGCTCCTGTCAGGTCTGCTCCGTCGAGTCGTAACCCACCCGCACGCACGCCGCTGAGGTCAGCGCCGACGAGCAGCGCTTCCCGCAGATCCGCCTCGACCAGGTTCGCCTCCCGCAATCGGCAACCGCTCAGGTCCGCCTTCCGGAGATCGACACCGCCGAGTGAGGTCAGACTGAAGTCGACCTCGTCGAAGATCAGCGGGCGCATCCGGCAGTCGCGGAAGACCGAACCGAGAAAGGTCGAGTTCCGGAAGGTGCTGTCGCGCAACTGCGTGTACTCGAAGGTGCAATTCCGGAACGCCGCGCCGGAATGCGTCGACCCGGTGAGATCCGCACCTGTGAAGTCGCAGTCGGTGAAGGTGACCGCTTCCGTCCGGAGCCCTGTGAGGTCCGCATCGTGAAAAGTGCAGCCGGTGTACTCCTGACGACGCCACTCCTGCCGCGGCAGGCGAGCATCCGAAAAGTCCTCCCCTACGATCTCGTCGATACCGGCTTCGAAGGTGGAGTCACTCATGCCCTCCAGTGTTCACCATGGCCGGTCGTGCGGATCGAGGCCTCCGGCTATCGCTCGATACGCGCAGGCCCTGTCGCCATCGAACCCGAAGTGATGACGATTCCGTGATGGGTGCCCGGCCGGAGCCAACGACCCAGCGTCGGCCCCTCGGCATCCACCGTGACCCGCGCATACCGGAAACGACCACGCAAACGAGCAGACGCTCGACACAGTGCGCCGTCCCCGTCCGGCTGGGCGAAGGTCAGTCCCCCGACGATCGGAAGCTGAGGGCCGCGCGGTGACGCGGAAGTCCGCACTTTCCAGCTCTCCGAGACAGCGGTGAAGTCGCCGAGGACGTCCCCCGAGAATTCGGCAAGCACCTTCGGCAGCTTCCAATGCTCCCGGCCACCGTGCACCGACCGCGCCGAGTCGACAGCGATGAACGGTACCGCCATCGCGGGGATCAGACCTCGACGAAGCACTGGACTGGCCAGAATCTCCCGATAGGGACCGACCGGGGACTCCAGGTAGTCGACCATCATCGCCAGTGTCATCGGCACGATCGGGCCTCCGGGACCGTACTCACGGGCCGCGGGAGTACTGCGGTGCCACCACAGGGTGGCGCGCACGCTCGCCGGCCACGGTGGCGGTGGCGACGCCGGCCAGTCTGTCCGTCCATCGTCGCTTTCAGGAACGCTCCACAGCACCGGCCGTCTCCTCACGTCGTATCGGGAAAAGAGGTAGGCGCAGCGCGCCAGGTGCCTCTGCGGGCACAGCCGGTCGAAGCGGACGCACAGGTTTCACCGGCGCATAGGGTGCCCCGACCTCCGGCCGGGTATCGTCCTCGCCCTTGTTCGGCCACAACGCCATTGCTCGCTCCGCCTGCGCGGTGATGGTGAGCGAGGGATTGACGCCGAGGTTCGCGGTGACCACAGAGCCGTCGACCACATGAAGGCCTTCGTGGCCGTACGCGCGCAGATAGGGATCGACGACACCCGTCTCAGGCGAGTCACCGATCACGCAACCGCCGAGGAAGTGCGCGGTCATGGGGATGTTCACGAGATCGAGCAGCGATCCGCCCGGATCGCCACCGATCTCGTCGCCCACCCGCCGGACCGCCTCGTGCCCGACGGGGATCCACTCCGGTGGCGGATTCCCGGGACCCTGCTTGCTGGTGACACCGTGTCCGAGCGGGCTTCGCCTGCCGGCAAGTTCGAGGGAATTGTCGTCGGTCTGCATCACGAGCGCGATGACGGTGCGTTCGGACCATCGTCGTACCGACAGGCTGCGCAGGAAAGCTCGCGGATTGCGGGCCGCCACACCCACGAACTTCGCCAGCCGGGGTACCCGTCCACCGCCGTCGACGAGGAGCGCCTGCAGAAGTCCGATCGCGTTGCTGCCCTTTCCATATCGCACCGGCTCGATGTGGGTGTGGTCGTCCGGGTGGAACGATGAGGTGATCGCAACACCTTCGGTGTAGTCGACATCGCGATTCTGCGCCGTTGCTGCGAGTACCGCCTCGGAATTGGTCCGAACGACACGACCGAGCCTCGGCGACAACCGGGAGAGATCGCCGCTCTCACGCATCGCGAGAAGCAAACGCGCAGTGCCGTAGGTTCCTGCCGCGACCACGACCTGATCAGCGGTGAAAGCCTTGCGACGCTTACGGATACCGTCCGTGCTGCGCGTCTCGATCTCGTAGCCGCCACCCGGGCGAGGCGTGACCCGTGTTGCGGTGGTGAGGGGATGGATCCGCGCGCCCGCACGCTCTGCGAGATGGAGATAGTTCTTGACCAGGGTGTTCTTGGCACCTACGCGGCAGCCGGTCATGCAGCTGCCGCACTCGGTGCATCCTGTGCGCTCGGGGCCCGCGCCACCGAAGTACGGATCGGGGACGGTCTTGCCCGGCTCGTCGAAGAAGACACCGACCGGGGTCGGACCGAAGGTATCGCCCACGCCCATATCGTCGGCGACCTTCCGCATCACCTCGTCGGCAGGGGTGACGCTCGGGTTCTCACGCACCCCCAGCATCCGCGAGGCCTGCTCGTAGTAGGGCGAGAGTTCGGCCTCCCAATCGGTGATGTGCCCCCACTGCGGATCCTGGAAGAACCGAGACGGCGGACGGTAGAGGGTGTTCGCGTAGTTGAGCGAGCCTCCTCCGACCCCGGCCCCGGCCATGACCAGTACGTCGGGTAGGAGGTGAATGCGCTGCACGCCATAACATCCGATCGCAGGAGCCCACAGATACTTACGGAGCCGCCAGCTGGTCTTCGGAAGCTCATCGTCGGTGAAACGACGGCCTGCCTCGAGGACTCCGACCCGGTAACCTTTCTCGGTCGAACGCAGCGCGGAGACGCTGCCACCGAATCCTGATCCGATGACGAGGACGTCATAGTGGGTCATGCTCGTACTCCCGAGTTCGTGGCCCGCAGGGCATAGTTCTCTGCATCGAACTCCCTGGTCCGATTACGGTAATGCCAGGTGAAGGTCGGCCACATCACCGAGTTCCGGCCGGTCTTGTCGAGGTACCAACTACTACAGCCGCCGGTGTTCCAGACCGTGCCTGCCAGCATCGGGTCGAGCTCTTCGGCGTAGCGGCGCTGCGCGTCGGCCCTGACCTCCACCGCATCGAGACTGCGGGTGCGCATGACGCGCAGCGCATCGGCGATGTACGCGGCCTGGGACTCGAGCATGTACACGATGGAGCTGTGCCCCAGATTGGTATTCGGGCCGTACATGAGGAACAGGTTCGGAAAGCCGTTGATACTGATTCCCAGATGCGCCGACGGGCTCCCGCTCCACACGTCCGCGAGGCTCCGTCCGCCTTCTCCTCGGACATGCTGCGCTACAGGTGGTTCGGAGGGAGTGAATCCGGTTCCGAAGATGATCGTATCGACGGGATATTCGTTGCCTGCGGCGTCGAGGACTCCGCTTTCGGTCACCGCGGTCAGCGCCGAGGAGACGACTTCGACATTACGACGGGTGATTGCCGGAAACCAGTCGTTGGACAGCAGAATTCGTTTGCAGGTGATGGCGAAATCCGGCGTGAGACGTTTTCGCAGTTCGGGATCGGGCACCTGCTTGCGCAGGACAGAACGGGCACGCTTCTCGAACAGCGGCAACGCGTACTTCCGCGCGAGGGGCTTCGTCATCCCGATGACGTACAACTCCTTCTGGCCGTACACGGCACCGCGCACGGCCTTCTGGATCAGGGGAAAGCGGCGATACAGCGATCGAACCGGAGAAGCGATGGCGTGATCACGCTTGGGCATCACCCAGGATGCGGTGCGCTGGAAGAGCGTAAGGCGGTCGACCTTGTCGACGATCTCCGGAACGAACTGGATGGCCGATGCTCCGGTACCGATCACCGCGACCCGTGCGCCGGTCAGGTCATGGTCGTGGTCCCACTCTGCGGAGTGGAACATCTTCCCGCGGAAGAGTTCCAGACCCGGGACCTTCGGCAGGGTGGGAGTCGAGAGGGCGCCTGTCGCGACGATGAGCACATCGGCGGTGAGGTCGCCACGCGAGGTCGACACCGCCCATCGCGCTTGTTCCCCGTCCCACTGCGCATCGCGCAGTTCACACCCGAACAGCGTGCGCCGCGTGACGCCCAGTTCGCCCGATACCCGGCGGAGGTACGCGTAGATCTCGGCCCGGGTACCGTGCGCCCGCTTCCACTCGGGCTCCGGCGCAAACGAGAAGGAGTACAGTGCACTCGGAACATCGCATGCAGCACCGGGATACGTGTTCGCCCGCCAGGTCCCGCCGACATCGTCGCCGCGTTCGACGACGAGGACATCGGCGGCGGGATCGTCACGCAAGACCGTGGCGGCCATCCCGATGCCACCGAACCCCGCGCCGACTATGAGCGTGCGGACGTGCCGAGGGAGCGTTTCCCGGCCGGTCGGATCGCCAGATCTCATTTCATCACCAGAGCCTTCCACGCCGGAAGCAGCCGCTCCCGGAACTCACGATCGGATTCGGGGGTGCGCATCAGGGCCGATACCGCCAGCCCCCGGGCGAGCTCGATACTGAGATCGATCGACTCGGGGCTCATCCGGTCACCCATGATTTCCATCAATCCCACGTGCAGCGCATCCGATACCTTGCGTTCCAGTGGGACCATCGCGGTGTGCAACGCCGGATCGGTGCGCGCCGCAACCCATAGTTCGAGCGCGGCATCGAACAACGGTCCGGAGAACGCATCCATCAGCGTTTCCATCCCGACTTCGGGATCCGGTTCCGCTTCGAGGATTTCGACGAGACGCTTGTCGACGAGGTGCTCCACAGCCGCGACCACCAGAGATTCCTTGGTCGGAAAGTGGTGGAGCTGCGCTCCACGCGACACCCCGGCCCGCGTGGCGATGCCGTGAGTGCTGGTGCCCGAATACCCCAGTTCGACGAGGGATTCGACCGCCGCGTCGAGCAACTTCCCGCGCGTCGCTGCGGTGCGTTGCGCTTGAGTTCGCGCGCCGGCCGCTACAGTGTCGTGGATCACGCTACTCAGCGTAACGGCAAATCAACAAACAGTCCAGACTGTTTTTATCTTCTACCTACGGTGCCGCAGGGTGCCGAGACCCATTCGATACCCAACCCGGGACCAAGCAGTGGCACACAGAGCAGAATCGCTTACGCGCACAGCAATACCGACTAGTAAGGGAGTCCCGATGACGTCCACTGAAACCGCCGGTACACACGTCTCGACCCTCGCCGAACTCGCCGGATACGTCGGCAGACCCCTCGGCCTCAGTTCCTGGATCACCGTCGGGCAGGATCGGATCGACACCTTCGCCGATGCCACCGATGACCATCAGTGGATCCATATCGACCCCGACCGCGCGAAGAAGGAAAGCCCGTTCGGCGGGCCGATCGCACACGGGTATCTGACGCTCTCGCTGATCATCCCGATGTGGTACGAGGTACTGAAGGTGGACAGCGTGACGCTGGCACTCAACTACGGCCTCGACAAGGTTCGTTTCACCAACCCGGTACCGGCAGGCGGGCGAGTACGACTCGACGCAACCTTGAAATCACTCGAGGAGCTACCCGAAGGCGGCGTCCAGATCGTCATCGAGGGCGTGATCGAACTCGAGGACAGTGAACGCCCCGCAGTGGTCGTCGAGGCGATCTATCGCATGTTCGAGTGACAGCACCCTCGGAACGAGGGAACGGCACCCTCGATCGTGACGATCGAGGGTGCCGTTCGTTCGAAATACACGCAGTAGTCTACCGAGCCAGAAGCTCCGCAATCTGAATGGTGTTGAGCGCAGCACCCTTCCGCAGGTTGTCGCCCGACACGAACAGTGCAAGACCACGTCCCTCGGGGGCTCCCGGATCCTGGCGGATACGACCGACCAGCGACACGTCGTCGCCGGCAGCGGCGAGCGGCGTCGGCACATCGACCAGCTTGACACCCGGAGCAGACGCGAGGACCTCCTGCGCGCGAGCGGGCGAAACGGGACGCTCGAACTCCGCGTTGATCGAAAGCGAGTGACCGGTGACGACCGGGACGCGCACACACGTACCCGAAACGAGCAGGTCGGGAAGACCGAGGATCTTGCGCGACTCGTTGCGCAGCTTCTGATCCTCGTCGGTCTCACCGGATCCGTCGTCGACGATCGCCCCGGCCATCGGGAGAACGTTGAACGCGATCGGCGCGACGTACTTGTCGGGCGCCGGGAAATCTACGGCGCTACCGTCGTGCACGAGCTTCTCCGCGTCACCGATGACGGCGCGCGCCTGGCCGAGGAGTTCCTCGACGCCTGCGATACCACTACCCGACACCGCCTGGTAGCTCGAGATGACCAGTCGCTGTAGACCCGCCTCGTCGTGCAGGGCCTTGAGGACCGGCATCGCAGCCATCGTCGTGCAGTTCGGGTTGGCGATGATGCCCTTCGGCGGGTTCTTCGCGTCCTCCGGGTTGACCTCGCTCACCACGAGCGGAACCTCGGGATCCTTGCGCCACGCCGACGAGTTGTCGACGACGGTCGCGCCGGCTGCGGCGAACCGCGGAGCCTGCTCACGCGACAGGGTCGCGCCTGCAGAGAACAGGGCGATGTCGATGCCCTTCAAGTCGTCGTCGGAAGTCGCGGCCGCGTCCTCGACGACGATCTCCTCGCCGCGGAACGGGAGCTTCTTGCCTGCAGAACGCGCCGATGCGAAGAAGCGCACCTTGTCGGCCGGAAAGTTGCGCTCCTCGAGGAGGGTGCGCATGACGATGCCGACCTGCCCGGTCGCACCGACTACAGCGATGGTTGTCATGGCTTACCGTCCCGTCCCTGCGTGCACGACGGCTTCTTCCTCGCCGCCGAGTTCGAACGCGGCGTGGAGTACACGCACCGCGTCGTCGAGTTCGTTGTCATCGACCAGCACCGAAATGCGGATCTCGGAGGTCGAGATGAGGTCGATGTTGATGCCGGCATCCGCCAATGCCTCGCAGAACTTGGCGGTCACGCCGGGGTGGCTCTTCATACCCGCACCGACGAGCGACACCTTGCCGATGTGGTCGTCGAACAGCACCTGCGTGAAGCCGATCTCGTCCTGACGCTTGCTGAGCAGCTCGACGGCGCGCGGGCCGTCGGAGGTCGGCAGCGTGAAGGTGATGTCGGTCTTGCCGGTCTCCACCTTCGAGATGTTCTGCAGCACCATGTCGATGTTGATCTCGGCGTCGGCGACAGCGCGGAACACCTTCGCGGCGTAGCCGGGCGTGTCGGGCAGTCCGACAACGGTGATCTTCGACTCGCTGCGGTCATGTGCAACGCCGGTGATCAGGGCTTCTTCCACGGGGATGTCCTCCATCGATCCGGTCACGAGGGTGCCGGGCTTGGTGGTGTACGACGAACGAACGTGCACGGGCACGTTGTAGCGGCGGGCGTACTCGACGCAGCGCAGCATCAAGACCTTGGCCCCACATGCTGCGAGTTCGAGCATTTCTTCGAAGGAGACCTTGTCGAGCCGCTGCGCATCCTTGACGATGCGCGGGTCGGCGCTGAACACGCCGTCGACGTCCGTGTAGATCTCGCAGACGTCCGCGTTCAGTGCGGCAGCAAGAGCGACAGCAGTGGTATCCGATCCGCCACGACCGAGCGTCGTGATGTCTTTGTTGTCCTGACTGACGCCCTGGAATCCGGCGACGAGCACGATGCTGCCCTCGTCGAGCGCAGTACGCACCCGACCGGGCGTCACGTCGATGATCTTCGCCTTACCGTGGCTGCTGGTGGTGATGACACCTGCCTGCGAGCCGGTGAAGGACCTGGCTTCGGCGCCGAACGAGTGAATTGCCATCGCGACGAGGGCGTTGGAGATGCGTTCACCGGAGGTGAGGAGCATGTCCATCTCACGTGCGGGCGGGGCCGGGCAGACCTGTTGGGCGAGGTCGAGGAGTTCATCGGTCGTGTCGCCCATTGCCGACACGACCACAACGACGTCGTTGCCCGCCTTCTTGGTCTCGACGATCCTTTCAGCGACGCGCCGGATCCGTTCGGCCGTCGAGACCGACGATCCTCCGTACTTCTGGACGACGAGTGCCACGCTGGCGAACCTCCGGGGTCTTGGGTACAAGTCCAGGAAGCAAGCTTACCGATGCCGACGGCCCGCGCGGCTCTCGCCCTATCCGGATACGGTCGTGTGCAAAAGCATGACGTTGTAATCGCTCCAGCGTGAGACCGTGAAATAGAGGTCGTCACCGGTCGACCACGGATGGATGAACGGCGCATAGAGACCCCCGGCCCGATCGTGCGTCACGAGCGGGCGAGGCTCACCCCACGGACCCTCGGGCGATGCGCTGGTCCGCAGTTCGATCGCGCCGTCGGCGTCGTCGCCGTAGAGCATGACGAATCGGTCGCCGGTGAAATGAACCGACAGCTCACCCACCGCACCCGGGACGATCGGCACAGCACGATCGACATCACCCGGTATCCATCCGTCGGCGGTCCAGTACTCGTACGCGGCGAGGTCGAGGATCCGGTGCTCGGGCACGCGCGAGAGGAACGCAGCGCCGAACCTGCCCTGCGGCGTCCCGTAGTCGTAGAGATATCCGCCGTGCCGTACATACGCGTGCTGTTGGAAGTTGGCGTTGCCCACCGACAACTGCTGGACACCCGGAATGTCGAGAGGCACATTCAGCCGCGCGGTGGCCGGGTCGACCTGCCAGGTCTCCCCGTTGTCGACGGAGGTGCCGATCATGGACGCGTTGGTCCACCATTCGCCGTGATCGCCCCAGGCCCGCACCGACATGAAGTTGATGTACTGCACGCCGTCCACGGCGATCCCAGCGGTGGGAATCACGGTCTTCTCGATCCCTTCGATCCCGAGCGACCCCACCAGCTCGCGGGAGAAATCAGGAGCGTGCGCATCCACCGGCGAACCGGCGTGAATGTCGCCGGGAACCGGGTCGGGAACGTCGATGCCGTCGGCCAGGCTCGCATCCGAGCTACGCATCAGAATGTTGTGCCGCCACTGTTCACCGGGGACAGTGCAGTCTCCGAAGGTGTCGCCGAAGGCCATGAGAATCCTGCGGTCCGGTCCGGCTGCGCCGTTGTCCCACATGATCGCCAGGTCTGTACCCGAAACGGAGAATCGCCTATCGGTCCGGTTGTCGCTACGCGGTCCGGTGACCCATGCGACGGCCCGCGTGGGCCCTGGCCCCAGGTCCGGTAGCAGGTTCTTCGGCGCTCCGGGCAGGAGATCCGCACTACCACCGCTACCGAGGCCTCCGCTACCGAAACCGCCACTACCGAGCCCGCTACCACTTGGGCTCTCGTGGCCACACGGTTCGGCGCCTGCCTGCACGGCCAATGGCACCGTTCCACCCAGTGCGATGACAAGGGCGCAGCCCCCGATGGCCGCCCTCCTCGAAGACCGCATGAACCACACCCCTCACCACTCGCCTGGTACCAATGTGACTGGTGATACTCGAGTTACTTCTGAGCACAATAGGGCGTCGAGGTACGAACATGCGGGAAGCGCTGATTTCAATCGGGTCACGAACGCACCCGGGTCACCCCCCACCTCCGGCGATGTCGATCTCGACGAGGCGTCGACGCAGCACTCGGGCGATCGACTCGTTGCCCGTCACCGCGAGCGCGGCACGATAAGCCTCCGCTGCCTCGGCGAATCGACCCGCACGACGCAACAGGTCGGCGCGAGCCGGCTCGTACAACCGGCGCAGTTCGGCATTCTTCGGCACCGCAGCGAGCGCGTCGAGCCCCACATCCCATCCATCACGGAACCCGAGCGCAACCGCCCGGTTGATCTCGACCACCGGCGAGTCGGTGATGGCGACCAGGCGATCGTAGGCTGCCGCGATCACCGGCCAGTCCGTGCGCTCCCACGACGGCGCGGTGGCGTGCACTGCCGCAATGACTGCCTGAAGCAGGTACTGCCCCGTCGAACCGGCAGCTCGATCGAGCGCGGCCAATCCCTGAGCGATGGAGTTCGCGTCCCACTGGGTTCGATCCTGATCTTCGAGCGGTAACAGTTCGCCACTACCGTCGCGACGGGCGCCGCGCCGGCTGTCCTGGAGCAGCATGAGAGCAAGCAGCGCCCACGCTTCCTCCTCGTCCGGCATGAGCGTGCACGTGAGGTGGCCGAGCCGGATCGCCTCGGCGCACAGGTCCGAACGAATCGGGGAATCCCCCGCCGTCGCTGAATAGCCCTCCGTGAACACGAGGTAGATACACGCCAGCACTTGCGGGACACGTTCCGGCAGAAGATGTTCGGCAGGGAGCCGAAGCGGGATCGCCGCATCCCGGATCTTGGTCTTCGCGCGAGTGAGTTGCCTTGTCACAGCCGATTCGGACTTCAGGAATGCGCGCGCGATCTCGGTCGCTGTGAGGCCGCACACCAGCCGCAGGGTCAGTGCGACCTGCGCATCGCGCGCAAGGGCTGGATGGCAGCAGGTGAAAAGCAAGCCGAGCTCATCGTCGCGCACCGCGCGGTGCTCATCGTCGCGCACCGCACCGTCCCCCGAGCGCGGCAGCGGCGCGAGCGCGACCGCGGCGGATTCCTTCCCATTGCGTGCGGCCTCCCGACGCAACCGATCCACTGCGCGGTTACGGGCCACCGCGGTGATCCACGCTCCGGGGTTCGAGGGGATACCACGTTCCGGCCACGTCCGCAGGGCCTCGACGAAGGCGTCCTGAACAGCGTCCTCGGCGAGGTCGAGATTGCCGAACGCACTCACGACGGACGCGACTGCACGACAATGTTCCGCCCGGAACACCTCCGCCGAGTCCATGCCCATTGCTTACTCGTCGACTGCTTACTCGTCGACCATGCGCCGCACCTCGACGCTCCCCTTCGGCCCCACCGGGATCCGGCAGGCCAGATCGGCCGCCGCGGCTCGGTCGGGCGCCGACAGGATGTACAGGGCGATCACTGTCTCCTGCGCATCCTCAGGCCCGTCGGAGAGAATCATCTCGTCGCCGCGGGTCCGCACGGTGGTAGCGGAGGAGGGCGGACGGAACACCGCGACGCCGCGGATGGCGTCGGGTACCGCGCGGAGGGATGCGCTCGCCGAGTGATCGACGGTGCCTTGTTCCGCGTTCTGCGCCTGGTCGCGCACTACCGCGAGCCAGCAGCCGGCCAACTCTTCCGACACGGTCCAGCTTTGCAGCGGCCACAGTTCGGTATAGCCGTCGTCCATACCGGGGATACGGCGCGTCAGGTCCAGCGCTGTATCGAGGTCATCGGCCGCGAAGACGTAGAAACCACCGACCACCACCTCGGCCAGCTCAGCGAAGGGGCCATCCGTGATCAGCGGTGCGCCATCCGATCGGCGGATGGTCACCGCATCCACCGACGGGTACAGAGCAGCCCCGCCCACTATCGCCGCGCCCGCGTATTTCCCGAACTCGTCATGGAGAGCGACCTCCGCGTCGAACTCGTCGGTTCCGGGTACGACCTCCGGCCCGATCTCCGGACCCACCAACAGCGCGAGAAAGTCCATGATTACCATCCTCTCGTGTCCGTGAGGAGCAGGAAAGCCCCTCACCGTGACGACGAACGAGCAGGTGCCGATCGGACACCGCACCGCCTGCGGACAGCCCCGCGGGCGAAGAGTGGTCTTGCGCGTTACACTGCTTGGCATGCAGCGTGCGCTTCTTCTCGGCCGCCGCGGCGGGATTTGACCAGACCGGCCTCCCGTCGCGGGGTTTCGTCGCGCCGGTCGATATCCTGATCTGGACTCACAAGTCCCCTTTTTTCTTGGAGTACGTCATGTCACCCGCCGACGCTTTCACCTCCGGTTCGCGAAACATCACGCCGCCGACCAAGCCTGCTCCCGCCGACCAGGCATCGTGGAACAAGCAGAAGAACTCATCGATGCCCACCTACCGGTACCGGCCCTTCGCCGAAGAGGTGGAGCCCGTCTCGCTGCCCGACCGGACATGGCCCGACAAGATCATCGACCGCGCACCGGGTTGGTGCGCCGTCGATCTGCGTGACGGCAACCAGGCGCTGATCGACCCGATGAGCCCGGCCCGCAAGCGCCGCATGTTCGATCTGCTGGTCCGCATGGGCTACAAGGAGATCGAGGTCGGCTTCCCGTCAGCAAGCCAGACCGATTTCGATTTCGTCCGGGAGATCATCGAGGACAACGCAATCCCCGATGACGTCACCATCCAGGTGCTGACGCAGTCGCGGCCCGAGCTGATCACCCGCACCTTCGAGGCCTGCGCAGGCGCGCAGAACGTGATCGTGCATTTCTACAACTCGACGTCCATCCTGCAGCGCCGCGTCGTGTTCAAGGCCGACCAGGCCACCGTCAAGAAGATCGCGACCGACGCGGCGGAGCTGGTGATCGAGACGGCAAAGAACTATCCGGATACGAACTGGCGGTGGGAGTACTCCCCCGAGTCCTACACCGGCACCGAACTGTCGTATGCCAAGGAGGTGTGCGACGCGGTCGTCGAGACCCTCGGCGGCACCCCCGAGAACCCGGTCATCATCAACCTGCCCGCCACCGTCGAGATGGCAACGCCGAACGTCTACGCCGACTCGATCGAGTGGATGCACCGGAACCTGGCCGAGCGCGACTCGATCATCCTGTCGCTGCACCCGCACAACGACCGGGGCACCGGCGTTGCCGCGGCCGAGCTGGGTTACCAGGCCGGCGCCGACCGCATCGAGGGTTGCCTGTTCGGAAACGGCGAGCGCACCGGAAACGTGTGCCTGGTGACGCTGGGCCTGAACATGTTCAGCCGCGGCGTCGACCCGCAGATCGACTTCTCCGACATCGACGAGATCCGGCGCACCGTCGAGTACTGCAACCAGCTGCCCGTGCCCGAGCGTCACCCCTACGGCGGCGACCTGGTGTACACCGCGTTCTCCGGCAGCCACCAGGACGCCATCAACAAGGGCATGGACGTCATGAAGGCCGACGCAGACGCCGCGGGCGCCGATGTCGACGACATCATCTGGGCGGTTCCGTACCTGCCGATCGACCCGAAGGACGTCGGTCGAAGCTACGAGGCCGTGATCCGCGTGAACTCGCAGTCCGGCAAGGGCGGCGTCGCGTACATCATGAAGCACGACCACGGATTGAACATGCCGCGCCGGCTCCAGGTCGAGTTCTCGCAGGCCGTGCAGAAGGTCACCGATGGCGAAGGAGGCGAGGTCAGCCCGAAGGAGATGTGGGACATCTTCAACGAGGAGTACCTGGCACCCATCACGCCGCTCGAGCGCATCAAGCAGAAGGTCACCGCAGCCGAGACCGACGACGGCGAGGACACCGTCGTCGCCCTGCTGAAGGTCGACGGCGTCGAGAAGGAGATCACCGGTTCCGGCAACGGACCGCTGGCAGCATTCGTCGACGGCCTGGAATCCCTCGGCTATCAGGTGGCGGTGCGTGGCTACGCCGAGCATGCGATGTCGGCCGGTGACGACGCCAACGCCGCGGCATTCGTCGAAGCCGACGTGACACGTCCCGACGGCACTACCGCTCTGGTGTGGGGTGCGGGTATCGCACCGTCGATCACCGTAGCGTCGCTGCGCGCAGTCGTCTCGGCAGTCAATCGTGCCCACCGCTGACGCGATGAAGGTGAACCGCGCTCACCGCTGACGAAGCGATCAGCTCCCCCGAACGCGGCGGGGCCCCGTCGGGGCCCCGCCGCGTTCGTCGTCCGGCCCTGGAGAACTCAGAGTTCGCATTCCCCTGCAACAGGACAATCCCGGCTGTAATCTGCGGATGGCATCTCGACTCGATCGCGTTCTGCTTTCCGGAAAAGCGCGGTACTCCGTCGAAATCCGAATTGGGTTCGTGCACATGATTGTCCATACGTAGACGGAGAATTGCATGGAATTCTGGGACATCATCTGGTACATAATCGTATGCTTCGCCTTCATCGCTTACCTGATCATGCTGTGGATGATCATCAGCGACCTGTTCCGGAATCGGGAACAGTCCGGCTGGGTCAAGGCGATCTGGATCGTCTTCCTGTTCATCGTCCCGTGGCTCACCGCCCTGGTGTACCTGATCGTGCACGGCGACGGAATGGCGAAGCGGTCGGCCCGCGAAGCGGCCGAGTTCAAGTCGGCACAGGACAACTACATTCGGGACGTCGCAGGAAAGAAGTCTCCTGCGGAACACATCGCGGATGCGAAGGCACTCCTCGATTCAGGCACGATCACCGAGGACGAGTTCCAAGCCCTCAAGGCGAAAGCTCTGGCCTGATCCCCTCCGATCCGCCCCGATCGGCGTGATCGAACCGCGTCGCGCGAACATGAATCCGCAACCGTGTCTCATCACGCCGATCGGGCAGGGTACGAGTCCGTAACACGGCTGTGGAAAACTCGGCGCGTGGCTACAACGACGGGGATCTCGGCTCGCGGACGCATCGCGTTGCGCGCGGCCGAAGCGGCTGCGTGGGCATCACGCAAAGCCGGACGAGGTAACGGCTCGATGATCGGCGGGCTCATCGCCCTCAAAATCGATCCGGGGCTGATGACGCAGCTCGGTCGCGGGCGCCGCACCGTGCTGGTCACCGGCACCAACGGAAAGTCCACGACCACGCGGATGACCGCGGCCGCGCTCGAAACCATCGACGCCGTCGTGACCCAACCCGATGGTGCGAACATGGACGCCGGTATCGTGTCGGCTCTCGCCGCGAACCGCACCGCGCGACTCGCCGCTATCGAGGTCGATGAACTCCATACCCCGCATGTCGCCGATTCGCTGGAGCCCGAAGCGATCGTGCTGCTCAACCTCACCCGAGATCAGCTCGACCGCGTCGGCGAGATCAACATGATCGAACGCAGGCTTCGCGCGGGGTTGCAGGGGCACACCGACGCAACGATCATCGCCAACTGCGACGACGTGCTGGTGACCTCCGCCGCTTTCGACAACCCGAACGTCGTGTGGGTCGCCGCCGGAGCCGGGTGGGCCGGCGACTCGGTGAGCTGCCCCCGCACCGGCGAACCCATCGTGCGCGAAGGCAACCACTGGTACAGCACCGGATCGGACTTCGCCCGTCCGACGCCCGACTGGTGGGTCGACGAACACAATATCTACGGGCCCGACGGGCTCGTCCTGCCCTTGAAGCTGACGCTGCCTGGGCGTGCGAACCGCGGCAATGCGGCGCAGGCCGTGGCCGCCGCCGTCGCACTCGGTGCGGATCCCGCGAAAGCTGCGGCAGCCACATCCGTGGTCGAAGAAGTCGCGGGACGCTACAAGACCGTGCAGGTCGGGCCACATTCGGTCCACATGCTCCTGGCAAAGAACCCCGCCGGCTGGCAGGAGGCACTGTCGATGATCGATCCGACGGTCGACGGCCTGGTGATCGCGGTCAACGGTCAGGTGCCGGACGGCGAGGACCTGTCGTGGCTGTGGGACGTACGTTTCGAACACTTCGAGAATGTGCAGGTGGTCGCCGCAGGTGAGCGCGGCACCGACCTGGCCGTGCGGCTGACGTACGCCGGAGTCGAGCACACACTCGTCGCGGATCCGCTGCGCGCCATCGCCTCGTGCCCTCCCGGACGCGTCGAGGTTCTCGCCAACTACACGGCGTTCCGGGATCTGAACACCGCGATCGCCAAGGGGGCTACGAATGTCTGAGTCGACAGTGCGGATCGGCCTCGTCCTGCCCGATGTCATGGGCACCTACGGCGACGGAGGCAACGCACTGGTGTTGCGCCAGCGCCTCCGCATGCGCGGCCACAACGCAGAGATCATCGAAATCGGCCTGGACGATCCCGTCCCTGATTCACTCGACCTCTACACACTCGGCGGCGCCGAAGACGCGGCACAGCGCCTCGCGACACGCCACCTTCAGCGCTACCCAGGTCTGCAGAAAGCGGCGGAACGCGGCGCACCCGTCCTGGCGATCTGCGCGGCGATCCAGGTGCTCGGGCACTGGTACGAGACTTCGGCCGGTGAGCGCGTCGACGGTGTGGGCCTGCTCGACGCGACGACGTCACCGCAGAAGACCCGGGCGATCGGGGAGATCGTCATCACCCCGAGCATCCCGGGCCTCACCCTGCCGGTCTCCGGTTTCGAAAACCACCGGGGCGGAACGACGCTCGGATCCGATGCGAGCCCCCTCGGCAAGGTGACCCGAGGCGTGGGCAACGGCGTCGGCGACGGAAGCGAAGGCGCGGTGCAGGGTTCGGTCTACGGAACATATCTGCACGGCCCTGTGCTGGCACGCAATCCCGAATTCGCAGACCACCTGCTCGCTCGCGCACTGAACGTCGAATCTCTGCCCCCACTCGACCTACCGGAGGTCGAGCAGCTCCGCCGGGAACGACTGCGCGCGTAGAAGTCTCAGTTCTGTGCGACGTGGCCGAGAATCAGACCCGCCAGTTCCTCCGGCACCTCATCGGGGATCCAGTGACTGACCCCGGCGAGTGTTTCGAGGCGGTAGGGCGCCGCGACGTAGCGGGGGTTGGCGTCGACCGCGGCGCGCCCGATCGCAACGTCGGCGTCGCTCCACACCATCAGTGTGGGCACCTCGACACGGCCGAGACTCGAGCGTGGATCGGTCAGCGGTAGCGAGCGGTACCAATTCAGCCCGCCCCGGACCGCAAGGCGATCACCCATGCGCTCCACGTCGCGCGCGGCGGCAGCCGGCGTCTGCCCCGTCCTTCGCAGGACGGCATTGCTCACCGCGGGGACGGTCAACAACCTTTCCGGAATCCACGGCAACTGGAAAGCCAACATGTACCAGGACTTGAACAGTTGCGTGCTGGTGATCATCGACCGCAGGAAAGCGGCGGGGTGCGGTACCGACACCGCGGTCAGCGTGCGCACCACATCCGGATGCCGCGCGGCCGACGCCCATGCGACGGCCGCACCCCAGTCGTGACCCACCAGGTGGACGGGACCTCCCCCCACCTTCGCGATGAGGGCCTCCACATCGGCGATGAGATGGAAGAGGCGATAGTCGCGCCGACGCAGCGGTCGCGCAGACGGGGAATAGCCGCGCTGATCGGGCGCGATCGTGCGATATCCGGCCTCGTTCAGCTTCGCCGCAACGCCGTCCCACGACCGAGAATCCTGCGGGAAGCCGTGCAGCAGGACGACCGGTTCGCCGTCGATCGGGCCTTGATCGCGCACGTCGAATGTCAGGCCGTCGCGCATGACAGCATCGATTCGTTCCCCCACCGAACTCCTCCCCGATCGCCCCCTGAACAGGGGTTCGGCCCGTCGATACGCTCTCGCGTTCTCCGGGCCGGATCTCTGCTTCACGAGCCTCTGTCGTCCTCGGACGTCTGCTCGATTCGCACTTTCGATGTTATCTACATCACACCGCCTGCGTCAAGAGGCCGCGTCGATTCTGCGCCGGCCAGGATCCGCGACGGAACATGGTTCGCCCAACCGGATTCGGGCCAGTTGAACCAACCCGACGATGCGAAGGTCCCGCCGTCCGGGTGCAACGTCGTCCCGGTGATGAACGCCGACAACTTCGATGCAAGGAAAACCACACTGTTCGACACATCGGTGACGTGTCCTGCCCGGCCCATCGGGATCGCGACACGGAGCCCGTCGGGAGTGGACAGGGACGAATCACCCCCGCCGAGGGAGGCCAGCTTGGCGAGATTGGGAGTCGGAACGTAGTCGGGCGCCACATTGTTGACCCGGATGCCGTCAGGTGCAACCTCGATCGAGAGTGTTCGCGCGAACTGCTCGACAGCCGCCTTCGCCGCCGAGTAGACAGCGAAACCCGGCGCCGCCCGGTGCGCTTCGATTGTCGTGAGATTGATGATGCTGCCACCGCGACCACCGGCCTGCATCCGGGGCACCGCGAGTGAACACGCGTGGAGCACGTGCGAGAGGTTGGTACGCAAGATCGCGTCCCACCCCTTGGCACTGGTGTCGACGAACTGCGCCCGGAAAGTTCCTCCGACGATGTTGACGAGGGAGTCGACCCGGCCCCACCGCTCGTCGACCCGATCGAACAGCGCGGTCAGCGCGTCGGGGTCGCGGACGTCGCCCTGCGTGACGATGCAGTCGACGCCCCGCTTGTCAAGTGAGTCGCGTAGTTCTTTCACCGCAGCGTCGTCGAGGTCGATGACAGCGGGACGCACCCCGTTCGCGGAGAGATCCTCCACGATAGCGGCACCGAGACCTCCGGCACCGCCGGTGATCACGGCGACAGTCCCGTCCAATTCAGCACGTTCTTCGAACCAGCCCATGCCGCTCACCCTCGCCCGATGTAGGTGGATCCGAAGGACTCGAGGAACTCGACGGTGGCCGAAAGACTCTCGATGGGGCACGACACCAGCACCCAGTCGACTCCGGCCTTCTCCAGTTGGTCGAGCACGTCGCGATGCCTGTCGACGTCGACGGTGGGCGAGGAGATCTCACTGCTGTACGAATAGACGACATCGATGTGGTCGGTGCGACCTGCCGTGACCGCTTCCGCACGGAGCTCGGCGATATCGCCGCCGAGTTGCTCGACCGGGCCGAGTTCTGCGGTGCGTGCCGTCGTACTCAGGGTCGCGCCACCGGACATCGGCATCCACCCCTGGGCGCGCTGCGCAACCCGGCGCCTGGTCAGTTTGGAGTTGCCTCCGATCCAGATCGGAATCGGATCCTGAACAGGGCGGGGTCGGGCGATGATGTCCTGTGCGCTGAAATGCCGCCCCTGGTACGAGAACGGTTCGCCGCTCCAGTGCAGCGGGAGCACATCGAGCGCCTCGTCGAACAGTGCGTTGCGCTCGTCGAAGTCGACGCCGAGCGCGTGGAATTCACGCTTCTGATAACCCGTTCCGATGCCGAGGGTGAACCGACCACCGGACAGCTTGTCCAAGGTGGCCGCTGCCTTCGCGAGCAGGAACGGATTGCGGTAGGGAACTACTGCGAGATAGGTGAGCAGCCTCAGCCGCTCGGTCGCGGCGGCCACGTAGCCGAGCGCGACGAATGAATCGAGAGTCTGATGCCCGCCGCGGTCGAGCCACTTCGCGCCCGGTGCCGGATGTTCACTGAACGAGAGTGCATCGAATCCTGCCCGTTCCGCCGCGACGGCGACATCGCGCAGCGGGCCCGGGTCGAGAACATCGCCGTCGGAACCACTGATCTCGGGGTAATGGAAGATGAAGCGCATCGCCTGCCTCGTCGCACCTGAGAATCCGACCAGGATTCTGAATCGAGAAAACTATCCTTCCGATTCAAGATAGTCAGATTCTCACGTGATGCAACAGGGTCTGGGCACAGCCCGGCCTCCGGTGCGTGGTCGCTACTTCGCGTCGGCACCGTCGAGCATCCACCTGCCGTCGATGCGCTCGAGTGTGATGAGGAACCTCGTCGCATCGGTCCGCCCCTCCGGGACGACGACGTTCTTCACGTCCTGATCGAGGAACACCAGCACCGTGGCCGTGTCGCCGTCGAGGGTTTCGAGTCCGGCGTGGGAGACCGTCGCGACCGACGCGCCCTGCCCGTTCTCGACGAGTCCGCGCAGGTCACCCGCGACACCCGAGTACTTCGCCGCGAATTCCTCGGTGGAGGCCGCAGTCACGGCCGCAAGTGAATCGTCGAACGACTGGTAGTCGTAGGTGCCCAGAGTGGTCGCATACTCCCGGGCAGCGGCGACCGCATCGGTGCGCAGAGACTCGGTCTGCTCGGCCTGCCACCACCGGAAGCCGCAGAAACCCGCGGCGAGAGCCAACAGGACGATCACCGCGATGGCAACCGCCCCTCCCTTCCCGGAGCGGCGAACGGGCTCCTGTTCCGATTCGTCGCTCTCGGTGGCGACGGCGACGTCGGCGGGGTTCTCGTCGATCAATTCCCGAGTCCTTCCAGGAGTTTCTGCCAGTAGTTCAGGACCTCGACGCCCGTCGGGATCAGGAGGGGGTCGTCGGCCATATCCGGCCCGGACACGGCGCCCGGAGTGGTCTGCCCCTGCAATCCCAGATCGTTCGGTCTTGGCGCAACACGTGCTCCGCGTTGGGAGAGATCTTCTCCTGGCGGGCAGTACAGGGAGCGGTTGGGCTCACGCGGACTCTCGTCACCGACCATCATCCGCTGGGTGTCGTAGACGCAGACCGGTCCCTGCGTTCCGACCAGCGAGAAGTCGGCGCGGTCGCCTTTGACGATGCCCGAGAGGTCGGCGAGCGTCGCGGGCATGGCATCGAGGAGCGCAGAGGCCGCGGGTGCACGCGGGCCTGCCACCTCTCCGATCATGACGAGATTGGTCATGAGCACGCCGAAGTTGTCCTTCGTACCGGCGAACAGTTCTTCGGTACGTGCAAGCGCTTCGGGTGACCGGCCGAGCAGGTACACCAGCGATTCTCTGCTCCCGACGAGCTGGTCCGACACGTCGCGGAAGGCACGCATCGAACCGGGGAAGCTCTCCGAGTTGCGCGCGAGGGAGTCGATCAGTCCGAGGCCTTCGTCGAGCAGTGTCGCAATGGTCGGGGCGCGTTCGGCAACCATTGCAGACAGGGAGTCGGCGTTCTCGAGCAGTGCTTGCAGTTCCGGTCCCGTGTCGCGGAGCGCGGTGCCCCATGTATCACCCAATGACACGATCGAATCGGCGTCGATGCTCTCGACGAGCTCGGTCATGTGCAGCAGCAGTTCATCGAGACGCATGCCCTGCATCTCCTCCGGCACCCGGAGTGTGTCGCCGCTGGTCAGATACGGTCCGTCAGCGGTCTCGGGCTCGATGTCCAGCGCGAGGATGCCGATGGCCGTCGCAGTGGACACCCGACCCACACTACCGACAGGGATCTGTGTTCCAGGATCGAGCGCGAGTTCCGCTGTGGACCCGACACCGCCGGGATTGATCGTGACCGACTCGACCGTTCCCACCGCGACGCCGCGATAGGTGACCGAGGTGCCAGGCCCGATACTGCGTGCATCGGCCAGTGTCGCTGTCAGTTCGACGGCGCCGCCGAGGCTCTGCGGGCCGAGCACATAACGGACGCCGAACAAGGTTGCGAAAATGCCGACCAGCACGAACGCCACCAGCTGAACGAGAACGGGGCGGGTCATCGGAGTCCACCTTGCAGCAGGTCGGCCAGGTCCGACGCGATGTCGACGGGCTGTGATGCGTCGGTCTCCTCGCCGGGCGGCATACCGCCGGTGACGAGCAGATCGATCGCGGCAGGAATGTCGAAAGCACCGTCGAAGAGCAGATAGTCGCCCCGCACCGCCGAGTTGAAGCCGGCGATGAAACCGTTGACGTTGACGAGCATCGACCCCACCGTGGCGTTGAAGTCGCGGATTCCCGCAGTGATCTCTGCGAGGTCGTCGACCGCAGTGCCGATCGTGGCGTCTTCGGCCATCACCGTATCGATCGACGACACCGCTGTTGCCGTGCTCGACACCAATGTCCGGAGGTCCTGCTGCTGCGCGGCAAGGAGCCCGATCAGAGCCGTGCTGTCGGCGATCCCGTTGTCTATCAGCTCCTGCTGCTGCGCGAGCCGCGCGGTCACCGAATCGACGGCTGCGAGCGTCCGGTCGAGATACTCGGTGTTCTCGTCGGCCAGCGCCATCGTGGAGTCGAGCTTCGTGAGCATCGTACGGATCGACTCCCCGCGGCCTCCGAAGGCAGCATCGAGCTCGGTGGTGATGGTGCTGAGCTGGTCCAGCCCGCTGCCGTTGACGACATTGCCGAGCATCGCGAAAGTGCTCTCGATGTCGGGTCCGAGCTCGGTCCGGGTGATGGTGTCTCCTTCGGCGAGCAGTTCCTTCGATGCCTCTTCCGGCAGGTCGATCTGGATGTACGGACTGCCCAAAGCCGAGGGCAGACGAACGGACGCACCGACGTTTGCCGGGAGATCCACGGACTCGTCCATGCTCAGCTCGACGAACGCCTGCTTGCCGTCGGTGGACATCGAGTACACGCGGCCCACGATGGCCTGTCCGGCCCGGACCTCCGCACCGAGATCGACACGGTCGGCGCTCTCGAAGACCGCGGTCACGATGAAGGTGGATCCTGGCCCGGTCCGGCCCATCGGCAGACTCTGGAAGCTCAAGCCACAACCCGACGTCAACAGGCCGACTACCACAGCGAGGGCGACGAATACGATCCTGCTCCGCCGTGTCATCGCGGACCTCCTTCTCCCAGAGCGCGATCCAGAGACTCGGGAACAAGGTCTTCATACGGATCGGACAGGTCGAACGGCACGGTGAGCGGATTGGTGAAACCTGCGCCGGTACACAGCGGCAGGCGTTCGCGAGCGCACAACTCCTGCGCGCGAGGGAATTGACTGATCTGAGTCGAGATGTTCAGACGGATCCGGCCACGTCCGTTCTCTCCGATCGCCTGGTCGATGTTCTGCATCGCAAGGGGCAGGACGTCGAACAGCTCCGCCAGCCCCACCTCGTTTGCCGCAAAGGTGTCGGTGAGGACACGAGCATTCGCCATGACCTGTTCGACGTCACCTCCGCGCTCGGCGAGGAGGGTGTCGAGCTGATCGAGGATCGTGCTCAGTTGGGAGATCGGTGCCGACACATCGAGGTTCTGCCGCTGCAGTTCCTCACCGAGTTCGGCGACACCGTCGACCAGCTCGGTGAGTGATCCCTCACGAGAATTCACCGCGCGCACAGCCGCCCCGAGATCATCGATCAGTCCGCCGATGTCCTCGGACTTTGCTCCGACCACCGAAGTCGCCTGCCCCAGCGCAACGATCGCCCGGTTCATCTGCTCACCGAGGCCCTCCGTCGCGTCGGCGGACACTTCCAGCGTTCGACCGAGATCGCCGCCTTCGGGCCCCATCGCGGCCGCGAGCGTGTCGACGCTCTCGAGCATCTCGTCCCAATTGATGGGTGAATGACTACGTTCGACAGGAATCACGCCGTCGTCGCCCAACTGCGCTCCGCCGCGGTAGGCAGGCGCGAGCTCGACGAACCGGTCGCTGATGACCGACGGGTTCATCACGAACGCCGTGACATTCTCGGGCAAAGCGATATCCGACGGCACAGACATCGTCACCTCGACGTATGTCCCGGCGGGACGGACTTCTTCGACGGTGCCGACGGGCAGGCCCAGTACCGCGACATTGCTCCCGGGGTAGATTCCACTCACGGTGGCGAACTGCGCGGTGACGGTGCGGGTTCGGTCCGGACCCACCACGTACCAGACACCGGCGGCGCACAACGCCAGCACCGCAACGATCGCGACGCCGCGAATCAGCCATGTCTTCGCAGTCGGATTCACTTGCAGCCCTCCATCACTGCGATGGAGCACAGGAAATTGTCGGGGATGGGACCAGCAGGTGCATGCACGTCGACCCACGTCCCGTTACCCGACGCGTTGGTGGCAGCGCGTAGAGCGGACGGGAATTCGAGGAGGATGCGGTCGATGTTGTCGGCGTTCGCCGCAAGCGTGTCGGTCACCGAACGCATGTTCACGACGAGGGCGTTCAGGTCGTCGGAGTTGTCGGTCAGGAACGTCTCGGCCGACTCCGTGAGCGTTCGAAGATCCTCGACCAACTGGAAGAGCGCGTCCTTCCTCGCGGTGAGAATGTTCACCACCGCAGTAGAGTTCTCGACGAGCGCGGCGACATCTTCGCTCTGATCGGTGACGATCGAAGTGAGAGATTTCGAGGCCTGGAGCAGGGAAGTGATGCGAGCGTCGTTGCGCACCAGCATCTGCGAGGTCGCTTCCACCCCCGCGAGTGCGGAGGAGATCTGCTCCGAATCGGATGGCATGGTGTCGGCGAGGGTCTGCATCATCGCCTCGAGTCCTTCGACGTCGAGGCCGTCGGCCACGTGCTCGGCATCGGTGGCGAGTTCGTCGAGACTGTACGGAACACCGGTGCGGGCCAGGGGAATCAGACCGTCATCGAGCTCACCTGCTCCAGCAGGCTGCACCGAGAGATAGACCTTCCCTAGAACGGTCTGGAGCTTGACCTCGGCGCTCGTCCGGTCGCCGAGCATCTGCGACCGGTCGAGGCGGAAACCGACGATCAAACGATCACCGGACAACTCCATCGACTCCACCCGTCCGGCCGGAACTCCCGCCACATACACAGGATCGTTCGGCTCGAGTCCTGCAGCATTTGCGAGTTCGGCCGTGTACGAGTCCGTGCGCAACCAGTACACCACCGTCGGGGCCGCCAATGCCGCCAGCATGAGCACCGCTACCAGCGCCATACCTGCGATACCCAGCACGATCGGGTTCGCATTCCGATCGTGTCTACCGGAGAAGATCGCGGCGAAAGTGTCGCGAAGTGTGCGCCCGAGACTCATCGGCACACCTCCGAGTAGGTCGACCCGAAGATGTTGGTCTCGAAGTCGTTCGATTCGATCGTGAAATTGCACATGTAGAGGTTGAGCCAGCCGCCGTAGTCGCCGATCCTGTTGATCTTGTGCCCGAGCTCGGGCAGCAACGCCATCGAGCGGTTGAACTCGTCGGTCTGCGGAACCCAGGCATCGGTCATGGCTCGTAGGTCGGTGACGGTGGTATCGAGCGGTGCCATCGCACCGGCCATCAGCACCGCGGTGGACCGCACCGCAGTGGAACCGCGATCGATGAGTGTGGCGAGCTGATCGGTGTCGCCCGCGAGCGCCTGCCCCACCACATCCATACCCGAGATGAGTTGTGATATTTCGTCGCTTCGCCGGTCGACGACGGTGACGAGTTGTTCGAGGTTCACGATGACGTCGCTCAACACCTGCTCCTGCTCGACGATGTCGGTGCTGACGGAAGCCACGTGCAGAAGCAATGATTCGAGGGTCGCGCCCTGCCCTTGGAAGGCGTCGACGACCGAGGCCGCAAGGGAATTCATCTGCGCCGGGTCGATCGCTTCGAAGAGCGGCTTGAATCCGTTGAGCAGCGCGGTGAGGTCGACGGGAGGAGTGGTCTGCTCGATCGGGATCGTCGAGCCGGGTTCGAGCACCTGACCGGTCGTGTCGCCGGGCAGGCTCAGGGCGACGTACTTGACACCGATCATGTCGCCGTAGTTGATGTCGGCGAGCACGTCGGTAGTGAGCTCGTGTCCGGACTCGATCTCGAAGTCGATTGCAGCACGGGATGTACCGTCGTCCTGCGGTTCGAATCTCACATCGGACACCTGGCCGATGCGTACACCGGCGAGGGTGACGTCGCTGCCCGGGGTGAGACCTTCGACATCGGTGAATTCCGCGGAGTAGTCGGTGGTGGACCCGACGATGGGGCGTTCCAGGGTGTTGCCGACGAGGACCGCTGCGAGGACCCCTGCCAGGCAGAACCCGGCGAGCTGGATCCCCGGTCCGATATTCGCTCTCACGGGATACTCACCGCCGCTCCTCGTACCAACGGGCCGAGGAGGACCGAAGCCGCGGTGGATGGATCACGCAGCAGCGCTGCAGGATCGGCCGGGTCGGCGCCGGCAGAGATCTGTTCGAGGAACCCGAGCGGCGCGCTCTCTGCAGTGCCCGACACGACCTGTCTGCGGCTCGTTGCGGAAGTCTGCACCGGGTCGCCGCAGTTCGAGCCCTCCATGCCGGGGTATCGCGGGCAATCCGCACTGGTGTACGGCATGGGATCAGCGAAGTCGGCGATCGCGGTGATGTTGAATCGGCCTGTCGAGAATACTCGTGCGCCCGCTTCACCGAAGATGCCCACATTCTTCAACGTCGCGTCGAGCCCCTCCGTGTTGCCGGCGAAGGCCCCGACGACCGGCGCTCCGTTACGCACGACTGCGATCATGTTGTCGGTGTTCGCGGAGAGCAGGTCGGCTCCCTGCGTTCCGAGCGCGGCGCCGCCGGACAGGAGACGGGCAATTCCGTCCTCGTGTTCGAGCGCGATCCGCGACAGTTCGGAAGCGTTCTGCATCACGGTGATGACGTCGTCGGTGGCGGCAGACATCGACTCTGCCACGTCCGCCATCTGCGGCGCCGCCGCGATACCGGCGTCGACGAGCGGACCGAGGTCCTCCGTGAGCGCGGCCATCCGATCGATCGTGGCGCCCAGCGCTTCTCCACGACCCTCCAGAGCCTGGCTCACAGCATCGAGTGCGGTGGACAACTGCTCGGGACGCAGCTGTTCGAGCATGTCGGCGGCACGATAGTAGAGATCGGCGAGCTGCACGGCCTCATCCGACGTGTCGAAGGCGACCTCGGCGCCGTCCGAGAGTCGCGGGCCGATCTCCGGGTTCTCCGGCGGGACGAGCTCGATGAACACGTCGCCGAAGAGCGTGCGCGGGACGATCCGCGCTACCACGGACGCGGGAATTTCGGTGATCCCGTCCTCGCCCAGTTGCATGGTGAGGCGAGAGCTTGCGACACCTGCGTCGATACCGATGACGGAACCGACATGCACTCCCTGGTACTGCACACCCGCGGCACCCTGGATAAGGCCGGCTTCGGCCGGGACTGTCGCGTTTACCTGCGGATCACGCGAGAGAACACCTGCGCCCGACGCCACGAGCAGTCCGCCGATCACGATCAGGACGACGGACGCGATCGCACCGATGACGGCGAGCATGCCCCTGCCCGGACCTCCCGTCCGGTTCCTGCGTTGCCTTGCAACTTTGCCCCCGGTTCTCGACCGTTCGATGGCGGCATTGCTTGTCACGACAGCCCGACCCCCGGAATCGTCGGGACCAAGCCCCACAATGCGAAGGTGAGAACCACATCGGTGACGCCGATTGCGAGGATGCTCGTGCGCAATGCCCGTCCGGCAGCACGGCCGACGCCTTCGGGTCCGCCGGACGCGTAGAACCCGTACGAGCAGTGGACGATCGCGACGATCATCGCGAACACCACGGCCTTGGTGAGTGAGTACCACAGGTCGGACGGGGACAATGCGAGATGGAAGTAGTAATCGTAAGTGCCCGCCGAGTTCCCCTGGAAGTTCACGACGACGAGTCTGGTCGCGACGTACGATCCGAGCAGGCCCACCATGTAGATCGGGATGACGCATACCGCAGCCGCGATGAGACGTGTGCTCGCAAGGAAGGGGACCGATCGCACGGCCATCGCGTCGAGTGCATCGATTTCGTCGGAGATCCGCATCGCCCCGAGCTGCGCGGTGAACCCGGTACCGACCTTGGCGGCCAACGCGATCGACGCGACGACCGGAGCGAGTTCGCGGGTGTTGGCGATCGCGGAGAGCATCCCCGACAGCGACGTCATACCGATGAGTTCGAGCCCTCGCTGGGTTTCGACACCCACCATCATGGCGGCAACCGCGGACATCGCGAGCACGATGCCTATCGTGCCACCACCGGCGAGCAGCGACGCGTAACCGAAGCTGACTTCCCCGATGTGACGCAGGACGTGTGAGAAATACCGGTGCAGCGCCGTGGGAATACCGGCGACAGCACGGAAAGCGAAGACGACGTGTCGGCCGACTTCTGCACATCCGTCGACCATGGCGGCGAACGGACGCGCTGCCGCCGACCGCGCTCGCGCCGCGGTGGAATACGAGATCATCAGTACGTACCCACTGCCGGTACCATCACCGTGTACATCTGGGACAGAACGGTATTGACGACGAACACCATGATGAAGGCGAGCACCACGCCTTCATTGACCGCATCGGCAACACCACTCGGACCACCTTTGGCATGAAGTCCCTTGAACGACGCGATCAGAGCAGATGTGACACCGAAACAGGCCGATTTGACCATGGCCATGACGAAGTCCGACAGGCGTCCGTACTCGGACAGGGTACGGAGGAACGCTCCACCGGACCCGTCGTTGAGATAGATCTCGTACAGGTAGCAGGCGCCGATACCGACGACGGTGACGAGCGCGCACAGGACAATCGACACGAGCACCGATGCGATGAGGCGGGGGACCACGAGACGGTCGATCACGTTGAGGCCCAGGACCTCCATCGCATCGATCTCCTCGCGAATGGTGCGCGAGCCGAGGTCGGCACAGATTGCCGAACCACCGACCCCTGCGAGCATCAGCGCGCACACCAGCGCCGCTGCCTGCCCCACGACGACGAACGACACGATCGCCCCCGAATAGGCGCCGGCGCCGAGTTGCCCGGCGAGGGATCCCACCGACACGGCGATGAGCACGCCGATCGGCAGCATGAGCAGAAGTGAAGGCCCGCTACATACCCTCGCGATGAACAGTGCCTGCGTAAACGTCTCCCCCAGAGACAGTTTCCGCTGGACGACCACACGGAACGCCGCGACGAGCGTCTCGAGCGAAAAGCCGACCAACGCACCGATCTGGATAGCAAGATCGTGCGCCGGACCTTTCGCCTTCGGAAGCTCGAATGCCACGTTCCCCACCCCCTCGGTGTCTACTGTTCGCGTGCCGGGCATCGACGGCCGGCGCCTGCTACATCCCCGCTACAGTCCGTCCCGCAGCAATACGAAACGGACTTCAGGGGTTCAGCCCTGCGTGACAGCGGAGAGTCCGCCGCGCAGTTCGCCCTTGACGACCTTGCCACTCGCGTTGCGCGGCAGGGCGTCCACGATCACGATGTCCTTCGGATGCTTGTAACGCGCGAGGTGCTCGTCGAAGTACGGCTGCAACTCTTCGAGGGTGAGGTCGTCGTTGCCGGGCTTCGGCGCAATGACCGCGACGGGTACTTCACCCCACTTCGCGTCGGGACGACCGATGACAGCGGCCTCGAGAATTGCGGGATGTCCGAACAGGACGTTCTCGACCTCTGCGCAGTAGATGTTCTCACCACCGGAGATGATCATGTCCTTCTTGCGGTCCACGACGTAGACGAAGCCTTCGTCGTCGATGCGCACGAGGTCTCCGGAGTGGAACCATCCGCCGTGGAATGCCTCCGACGTGGCCGCCGGGTTGTTCCAGTAGTCGCGCATCATGGTGGGACCGCGGTAGACGATCTCACCGACCTCGCCGGGAGCGACATCGTTCATCTCGGTGTCGACCACTCGTGCCTGGATGGTCGGGATGACGCGTCCGACAGAGCCGAGCTTGCGGATCGCATCCGCACCGTCGAGCACGCACGTGATCGGCGACATCTCGGTCTGGCCGAACACCGCGACATTGAACGCATCCGGGAAGGTCTCGGCCATGGCGCGCAGGATGGTGTCCGAGCTCGGCGCAGCACCCCAGGAAATGTTGCGCAGGGCGAGCTTACGCGGGTTCGCTTGCTGCGCAGCACACACGGCCTGCCACTGCACCGGCACGAGGAACAAGCTGGTGACCTGCTCGGCCTCGAGAACGTCGAGCAGCGCACCAGGATCGAATGCGCCGACCGGGTGGATCACGGTGGCGGTGCCGAGCATCAGGCTCGGTGCGATCGATCCGAGCGCAGCGATGTGGAACATCGGCGAGGCACAGAATCCGATGCCGGTCTCGTCGAACTGCTGGAAGGCCCTGATGCAGGTGAGCGCTTGGGCTTCCATGTTGGAGTGGGTGAGCACTGCTCCCTTCGGGCGACCCGTGGTGCCCGAGGTGTACATGATCAGCGCCGGAGTGTCGTTCGGGATATCGACCTGCGGGTGCGGATCGCCCTCTTCGGCCACGAGGGCGTCGTACGATACTGCGTCGCCCTCAGGCTCCGCACCGATCGTGATCGCCAGGTCGATGCCTTCGGACTGCGCGCGGGCGGCGGCAGCGAGCGGCACGAGCGGGCCCTCGGCAACAATCGCCTTCGCGCCCGAATCGGCCACCAGGAACGCAACCTCGGATGCGGTGAGACGGAAGTTCACCGGCACGGCGATCGCTCCGATTGCGTTGGCCGCGAGCACGATCTCGATGTACTCGGGCCGGTTGAGCATCAGGACGATGATGCGGTCGCCGAAGCCGATGCCGCGGCGCGACAGCGCATCCGCAAGCTTCTCGACGCGCTCGTCCAGCTGCGACCAGGTGATCGACTCGCCGAGGAACCGGAACGCGGTGCGATCGGGTGTCATCAGGGCGTGACGCGCGACCTGGTTGTTCCAGTTGTTGCTGCGGTAGCGGTGAGCATCCGAGACAGAAGGGGAAACCATCGACGGTCCTCTCGAGACAGGAAAGCTTCAGGACGAAGGGGCGCGGCAAATGCCGGGATCCGGTGTGATGCACCCTACATGCAAATTCCGATTGTGACTAGATCTTTGTTAACGAAGATTCTCACCGGTCTCGATGGGAAATCTCATCAAGAACATGTGGCGCACGCTTCGGCGAAATCCCTGCGAAATAGTCTATGAACAGTGCTTTAGAAGAGCCAGAGGGCGGATGGCGGGTCCGTGCCCGCAACCTGCCCCGAGCCCCACATGTGCATGCGGGCTCTAACCGAACTCGGGCCGGCGCTTCTGCAGCACGGCCATCGCACCCTCGGCGAAATCTGCGGATGCGAGCAGTTCGACCTGGCCGGCCTTCTCGAGCGCCAACGCATCATCGAGAGCCGGAAGAGTCGCATTGTTGAGTGCCTGCTTGGTGAGCGCGAGAGCGCGGCGAGGACCACTCGCAGTGCGGGTCGCCACTGCATCGACATGCGCGGCGAGCTCGACGTCCGGCAGGGTTCGGGCCACAAGACCGAAGCGGGCGGCGTCGGCCGCCGACACACGTTCGCCGAGCAGCGCCATCTCGGCCGCCCGGGCCCGGCCGATGGCCGCGGGGATCAGCATGCTCGATCCGCCATCGGGCATCAGTCCGATGTTGACGAAAGCCAGAAGAAAGTACGCACTTTCGGCTGCGTAGGTGAGATCGGCCGCTACCGCGATCGACACGCCGACACCGGCGGCAGGCCCGTTGACCGCCGCAACGACGGGCACGGGCGATTCGACGATCGCGCGAATCAACGAGTTCGCGGTGTCCATGACGACATTCGGGTCGGCTGGGTTCGCCCCCGCAGCGGCAAGGTCGGCTCCGGTGCAGAACGCGGTGCCCTCACCCGTGAGAACGATGGTCCGCACGCGCTCGTCCGCTCCGGCCGCTGCCACCGCGTCACGCAGTGCGCCCATCGTCCCGAGATCGAGCGCGTTCATCCGTTTCGGGCGGTTGATCGTGATCCGGAGAATCCCGCCCTCCAGTTGTGAACGGAAACCTTCCACGGCGATACCCTCTGCTGTCCCGGTCATGCTCGCACCCCTGCCTCGGCCGCAACGATGCCGTTCAGGCGCCCGGTGATGAGCGCCTCGGCCTCGGAGACCATCCTCTCGACGAGCGCGGCTACCGTCGGAATGTCGTCGATCAGCCCCTGGCTCTGACCCGACGTCCAGATACCGGCATCGACATCACCCTCTTCGAAGACGGTGCGACCACGGGCTCCGGCGACGAGGTGCGCGATGTCGGCGAACTCTGCGCCGCGGGACTCGATCTCGACTACCTCCTTGCTGACCGCGTTGGCCGCGACACGTGCCGTGTTGCGGAGCGTACGGAAGATCAGCTTCGTATCGAGCTCGGTGTTCGCCACGATCTGTTCTTTGACCTGCTGCGCCACCGGGGACTCGACCGTGCACATGAAGCGGGTGCCCATGTTCACGCCGTCGGCGCCGAGGGCGAGCGCGGCGACAAGGCCTCGCGAGTCGGCGATGCCGCCCGACGCGATCACCGGAATCCTGAGTCGCCGGGTTGCGGCGGGGATGAGAACCAGACCGGGGACATCGTCCTCACCGGGGTGCCCGGCGCATTCGAAGCCGTCGATGCTCACAGCATCGACGCCCACGCGCTCCGCTTTGAGGGCGTGCCGAACGCTCGTGCACTTGTGGATGACCTTGATCCCCGCATCCTTGAAGAACGGCAGGTGATCGACCGGGTTGGAGCCCGCGGTCTCGACGATCTTGACGCCCGACTCGATGATCGCGGCGCGGTACTCGTCGTACGGCGGCGGTGTGATCGACGGCAGGATGGTGAGGTTGACTCCGAACGGTTTGTCGGTCATCTCCCGACACCGTGCGATCTCGCGAACCAGGTCTTCCGGTGTGGGTTGCGTGAGCGCTGTGATGAATCCCAGCGCACCGGCGTCGGCCACGGCTGCGACCAGCTCGGCACGGCCGACCCACATCATGCCGCCCTGAACGATGGGGTGCTCGACCCCGAACGCCTCGGTGAATCGGGTCCTCAAGAGTCCTCCTCGAATCGGCGCGGGACGCGCCACTACGCCCCCACGTACCCGCTCTTCCAGAGTGAATCGGAAGAATCGGTATTAACTTTGGAGGTCACAATTGTGTTTGTCAATACACTTTGTTCTGGGGTTTTGGTACGAAATCGGTGGTCGAATTGCATTCCGATTTTCGGGTCTCAGCTGTTACCTTTAGGATGACTCTCCGCGATCGGTCGCGGGTCCGACACAATCGACGAGGAGTTCAGGTGACCGAACACGCGCAGGTCGGGGCGCGCGCACGATCAATCGCCGATAGCAAGACCACCGGGGTACGCCGACGCCCCAAGAACCGCAAGGCGCAGATCGCCGCCGTCGCGGCCGAGGCCTTCAGCGAGCGCGGCTATCACGGCGTGAGCATCGACGAGATCGCCAAGACAGTCGGTATCTCGGGGCCTGCCCTCTACCGCCATTTCCCGAACAAGTACGCGCTTTTCCGGCACGCGGTCAATGAGCTGGCCGACTCTCTCGGAGCTGCCGTCGACGAGTTCGACTCCGGCGACGACACCGATCCGAGCGACACCCTCGACCGTCTGCTCACTGCGACGATCCGCACCACCATCACCAATCGTCGAACCGGTGGGCTCTACCGCTGGGAACGTCGTTACCTGTCCAAGGACGACCGTCTGCAGGTTCGCAGCAAGATGGTCGCGATCAATCGACGCCTCGCCCATCTCACGGCGCAGATTCGCCCCGACCTCACCGCCTCCGACGACGTCGTGCTCAGCACTGCACTATTGAGCACGATCGGCTCGATCACCACCCACCGCGCACCGCTGTCGAACCGTCGGCTCCAGCAGCTCCTGCTCGACGCGTGCCACTCGATTCTGGCGACACCTCTCGCTCCCGCCGATCCCGATTCCGGAGAGCCGCAAACCAAGTCCGGTCTCGCTACGTCCAACAAGCGCGAAGTGCTGCTGCACGAGGCGATTCTACTGTTCGATGCACGGGGCTATCACGATGTGAGCATCGAGGAGATCGGTGCCGCGGCCGGAATCAACGCTTCCGGTGTGTACCGACACTTCCCGAGTAAGGCCGATCTGCTCGCCGCAGCTTTCCACCGTGCGGGCGACCGCGTTGCGATGTCCGTCGAATCGGCACTGACCGAATCGTCGACCGCCGACCAGGCACTCGAGCATCTGGTGGACGTATTCGTTCGGCTGGCGTTCGATCACAGTGAGCTGATGTCTGTCTATTTCGCCGAGATCGGCAACCTCCCGAAGGCCTACCGCAGCGACCTCCGCAATATCCAGCGCCTGAACATCGAGGAGTGGGCGCGCATCGTCGCCGAGTTGCGCGCCGATCTCTCGGCCGTCGAATGCCGTTTCCTCGTCCACGCTGCGCTCATCCTGTCCCTCGACGTCGGACAGGTGATGCGCTTCCGGAGTACGGAATCCCATCGGAGACGAGTGCAGCAGCTGATGCTGGCGGTGCTCGTGGGCAACCGCGGCGATTCCGGTGAGGTGCTGCGCCCATGAGCCGTATTGCGCGGGCTGCCGTGTTGCGCGAACACAGCGCTTCCATGCAGATCGAATCCGTTGTGGTCCCAGAACTTCGGGCCGACGAGATCCTTGTGAGGATCCGCGGTGTCGGAATCTGTCACACCGACCTCACCGCGGCATCCGGCGGGGTTCCGATCCCGCTTCCCGCGGTACTTGGCCATGAGGGGTCGGGGGTGGTCGCGGAGGTCGGTGCCAACGTCGTCGGCCTGCGCGTGGGCGATTCAGTGGTCATCGGCTTCGATTCCTGCCGGAGCTGCCGCAACTGCCGTCGTGGCCGTCCCGCCTACTGCACACGGTTTGCTCCGCTGAACTATTCGGGTACACGTCCCGACGGCACGTCCGTATTCCACGACGGCTCGGGCAAACCGGTTCACGGCAACTGGTTCGGTCAGTCGTCGTTCTCGTCGCTCGTGGTCGCGACCGATCGTAACGTCGTCCGTCTCCCTCGAGGTGTGCCCGTCGAACTCGCAGGCCCTCTCGGGTGCGGACTCGCCACAGGAGCCGGCACCGTTCTTCGCGTCCTGCAGCCCGAATCGGGTTCGTCGATAGCCGTATTCGGTCTCGGCGCGGTAGGAATGGCGGCGGTCATGGCAGCGAGGATTGCGCGCTGCAACACCATCATCGGCATCGACCCGAACCCCCGTCGGCATTCGCTGGCACTCGAGCTGGGCGCCACGGCGGTCTTGTCCCCCGACGAGGTCGACGACATCGGCCGCCACATACGCCGCAGCACCGAGGGCGGCGTCGACTACGCGGTGGAATCGGTGGGGTCCGAAGCAGTCATCCGCCAGGCGATGTCGTCACTCGCGAGCCCCGGAGTATGCGCAACCCTCGGCCTACGCGGAGGACGGAACCCGATCACGATCGATCAGACGCACTTACTGAGCGGTCGCACACTGACCGGGGTCATCGAGGGCGACGCCGACCCGCACGTCTTCCTTCCCGAACTCGCAGCATTCTGGCGCGACGGCCGCTTCCCCGTCGAGAAAATCACCAGCACATTCCCTTTCGACAAGCTCGACGACGCCTTCGCCGCAGTGACTGCAGGTGAGGTCGTCAAGGCCGTACTCACCTTCGACTGACAGGAACCGACATGGATGTTGTCTCGGAACTCGCCGCACTGCGTGCCCGCACCGACCGAATCGATCCCCGTGAGCTGGACACCCTCTGGGAGCGTCTCGAGCCCGCACGAATCGATGATCTGGTCGGATACCGGTGGAAAGGATTCAGTTTCGACACCGGTCACCGCACCCACCACATGCTCGGTGGTGCCCGCTGGTACGGGAAGTCCTTCGTCTCGGTCTCCGAGGTCCAGCCGCTCGTATGCCGGGACGACGACGGAGAGTTGTTCTCCGACAAGAAGACCGGTCGTGGCGAAGCGAGTATGTGGGACGTCGTGTTCCGCGGCGAGGTGACCGCGACGATGGTCTACGACGGGATGCCGGTGTTCGACCATTTCAAGAAGGTGGACAACGACACCGTCATCGGCGTGATGAACGGCAAGGGTGGACTCGTCTTCGACAGCGGCGAACACTACTGGTTCGGGCTCGAACGCGACGTCGCGCTCTGACTCTCACCGCTCGGATCCGGATGCCGTCCTCGGTTCGGTGAATCGGCCGAGGACGGCATCCGCCGTGCCGGGACGTCAGACGATGCGGCGACCCGAGGCGAAGCGGCGCCGCATGTCGCGCAGGTAGTACGTGGCGGACAGCTGCCGGATCGGCCGCGGCACCCTCCTGTACACCGGGGGCACGACCTTCCAGAACAGATCGAACCGGCGCTGGTCGCGGGGACTCCACGGCAGGGAGAATTCGTCGCGCATGCGCTGCGGCAGAAGACCGATGGTCATGAAGCGCTGTAGCGGCATGAGCAGCTTCACGGGTAGCGGGGAGTCGCCGCCCCCGAGCAGACCGCGTGTGAAGGCCCGCACCTTCTCATCGACGTCCATCGTCGCAATCATGTTGTCCCAGTATGCGTCGAACTCCGCGCGTGTGGCCGGCCACATGTCTTCTTTGACCTGCAGTGCCGTGCCGTAGACGGCGGATTGCTGATAGATCCACTCGAGGTCTGCGTCGGAGAGTTTGTGGAACATGCGCTCGTACATCTGGACGCCGTTGCGGTAGAGCGTTGCTGCAACCCACAATTGGAGTTCCGGATCGAACGCGTTGTAGGTCTCGGACCGCACCGGTACGTGAGCTTTGTTGACCATCCGGACGATCTGCTTACGCTCCTCGGACGTACCGAGGGTGACCGCGTAGACGTATGTCATCGTGGTACGCAACCGGTCGAGCGGACGCTGGAGAGTGGTGCTGTGATCGGCCACGCCGTGTCCGGTACCACGGTCGGCGAGTTGCAGCAGCACCGTCGATCCGGCACCGAGGAGAAGCATCGATTCGCCGACGAAATCCGCGAGATCGACCGAGCCACGCTCGACCGGAGCACGATCGACGGTGGCGCGATCGGCGACGCCCTCAACGACGACATCGGGCTCGTTTACTTCCACTGGTGATGCCATGGGTCGCCTCCTCGGCGAAAGTACGGATGCTGCAGTGTCATCCAAATTGTGCACGCCCGTGCGCAGATAGGCAAGGGGGCCTTGTTCCCTAATTGCCGCCCGCGCTCTCGGTGAGCCGCCTCCGGTGGGCCAGAAGCCGGGCTGCAGCGTCGTCGAACTGGACCAGGGTCTGCGTGATGACCTCGTTGTGCTCCCCCGCACGCATCGCAGCGATGAGCCGCTCGTGCGACCGCACGGCCACCACTCCCCACTGAGGGTCCCGGGCGAACAATCGATACGGCAGCGCACGGGCGGCAGTATCGAGAAACCATGCAAGCTTCGGGCTGTTCGCGATTCGGTTCACCTCGCGGTGAAAACACCATTCGGCATCGGCAATGCGCTCGACGTCGGTCGATATCTCCGAACCCGCCGAGCCCTTCGACGCAGTCACGCAAACACGTAGGCGCTCGTTGAGATCTTCCAATCGTTCGAGGTCGCAGGCAGCGGCGCGCTCCGCGGCCCGCAGGGCGAGTTCGACCGCGAGTTGCCCTTGCAGCCAGAAGATGTCGTCGATGTCGGAGCTACTCATCGGCGACACCCGGTATCCCCGATTCGGGGCGGACTCGACCATGCCCTCGCCGCGCAGTGTGAGCAACGCCTCTCTGACCGGTGTGACGCTGACTCCGAGTTCTGCTGCGGTCTCGTCCAATCGGATGAATTCGCCCGAGCGAAATGAACCCGACATGATCGCGCTGCGCAGGTGGGAAGCCACCTCGTCGGAGAGCTGCGGGCGTCTACGCATACGCGACGGATCCGTACTCGATGTATCTCGAGCGGCAGCAACAGCATCGGTTGCGCGGGTCGGCGAGGTCATATGTTTCTCCTGACGGCCCCGAAGCGAGCGGATCGGGCTTGTCCGTTCGGTACGAGGCGCATAGTGTGAGCTCCACTACAGCTAATCACATCAAATATATGTGATGTGATCCGTCAGAAAGCGTCGAGAGATGACACAGAAGAGCAGCACGACGGGCCCGACCACCAAGCCGACGACCGACACGTTCGCCAGCCTCGACCCCCGCTCGGGGGAAGTGATCGCCGAGTATCCGATCGCCGATGCCGCAGCTGTGGCCGAGGCCGTCGACCGTGCCCGGATCGCCGCACGGTGGTGGGACGCGCAAGGATTCCGCGGACGTCGCGAGTGGCTCCTCGAATTCAAGAAGGCCGTCGCACAGGACGCCGCCTCCCTGGCCAGGCTGGTCTCACACGAGACCGGCAAGCCGTACGGTGACGCCTTCCTCGAGGTGATGCTCGCGATCGAACACCTCGACTGGGCCGCGAAGAACGCGAAGAAGGTTCTCAAAACCAGGAAGGTGCCCTCAGGGGTCGCAAGCTTCAACCAGGCCGCCACCCTCGAGTACAAGGCACTCGGCGTCGTCGGAGTCATCGGGCCGTGGAACTATCCGGTCTACACACCGATGGGGTCGATTTCGTACGCTCTCGCCGCAGGCAACGCCATCGTGTTCAAGCCGAGCGAGCTGACACCGGGCGTCGGCAAGTGGCTCGAAGAGAAGTGGAACTCCATCGCACCGACCCAGCCGGTGTTCCAAGTCGTCACCGGACTCGGTGAGACCGGAGCTGCGCTCACCCGCGCGGGTGTCGACAAGGTCGCGTTCACCGGCTCCGGACCGACGGCGCGCAAGGTGATGGCCGTGTGCGCGGAGTCGCTCACCCCGCTCGTGGCCGAGTGCGGCGGCAAGGACGCGATGATCGTCGCGGCAGATGCCGACATCGACAAGGCGGTGGATTTCGCAGCATTCGGTGCATTCGGCAATGCCGGACAGACATGCGCAGGCGTCGAGCGCATCTACGTTGTCGAGTCTGCTTACCAGGAGTTCCTCGACAAACTGACGGCCGTAGTGAAGCGCGCCGAGCCGGGTGGAAACAACGAGTCGACCTACGGCCCGATGACTCTGCCCCGCCAGATCGATATCGTGCGCAGCCATATCGAAGATGCCCTCGCAAGCGGCGGCACTGCGGTGGTCGGCGGCGCCGAGTCGGTGGGCGAACGCATCATCGAACCCGTGATCCTCACCGACGTGCCCGAGACCTCGCGCGCAGTGTGCGAGGAGACCTTCGGCCCCACCGTCGTCGTCAACAAGGTACGCAACCTCGACGAGGCAGTCGACCGTGCCAACGGCACGTCGTACGGACTCGGCGCATCGATCTTCATCGGCAACAAGGCCAAAGGTCGTGAGCTGGCCGGACGCCTCCACAACGGCATGGTTTCGGTCAATTCGGTACTCGGCTTCGCCGGCATCCCGTCATTGCCTTTCGGCGGGATCGGCGAGTCCGGCTTCGGACGTATCCACGGCGCCGACGGGCTCCGGGAGTTCAGCCGGCCCAAGTCGGTGACGGTCGAGAAGTTCAGTTCGCCGCTGAAGTTGATGAGCCTCGAACGACCCGAACGCGATCTGAACCTGGCCGCGAAGATGCTGAAGTTCATGCACGGAAGGTAAGAGCAGATGACAACCACGGGATCGCGGGCGAAACGATCGCGCAAGCCTGCCGTCGTCGCGTCGCCCGAAGCACGGATCGAGAAGGCCGGTACGTTTCCCGGTCCGGATCGCGACCCGCATCCGAAAGCCGGACGATACGGCTGGTTGAAGGTGATCGAGGGTCTCGACCCGGTCACCCATCATCAGGACATCCTGCGGATCACCGCGGGCTACGAGTTTCCGTGGGATTACCAGCGGTCGCTCGAGTTCGCACTGTTCCGCACGTACTGTGTGCCGACCATCTCCGAGTTACTCGCCCGGACCGGAGAGTTCGAGCATCGACCACAGAAGCGTTACGACGACACGTCCCTGTTGATGGCCGAACTCATAGAGCACGGGTACGACGCCGAACGCGGACGTGAATCGCTGCGCAACATCAACCGTATGCACGGCAAGTACTCGATCGACAACGACGACATGCTGTACGTGCTGTCGACCTTCGTGTACGACCCGCTCGACTGGATCGACCAGTACGGTTGGCGCCGCCTGCATCCGAAGGAGCGGCTCGCGTCCTTCTACTTCTACCGGCAGGTCGGCATCCGGATGGGGATCAAGGACATCCCGGAGTCGTTCCAGGAGTTCCACCGGTTCAAGCTCGAATACGAACAGACGATGTTCGATTACAGCGACGACAACCACGCCATCGGCACCTACACCCTCGAGCTGTTCAAGTCGTGGTACCCGAAGGCGCTCGGCCCCGGTGTCGAGAAGGTCGTGTATTCGCTGATCGACGACCGCATGGCCCACGCGTTCGGATTCCCCAAGGGGTCACCGCGTATGCGCTCCGTCTCGGAAGGTGCACTGCGGATACGGTCCGCGCTCGTACGCAGGCTCCCCAAGCGGAGGGTGTCGGTATCGGGAGGCAATGCCACCAATCGCACGTATCCCGGCTACCCGCTGGGCTACCGACCGCGGGATCTCGGGGTCTGACCCCGTCGCCGCAGCACCGAATCGGGCGCCCCGTGTCGCAGACTCATACGTCTGCGGGACTGGGCGTCCTCGATTTGAGGGACGGAAGCGCGAACGCCGACACGAATACGACGATGGCGCACGCACCACAGACCAGATACACGGTGACGAACCCGCTCGACGCGATTCCGCCTGCGATCATGTGCGCGGCGAGCACTGACGCGACCACCGCGCTGCACATCGTGCTCCCGACGGTCCTGAGCAGCACATTGACACCGTTCGCAGCAGCATTCTGAGACAGCGGCACAGCGCCGAGAAGCAGGATCGGCAGCGTGCAGTACACGAACGTCGTCCCGATTGCAGCGATGAAGATGGCTCCCACCACCATCCACAGAGGTTTGTCCGGGACCGCGTGGATCGAGTAGCCGATGATGAGGAAGGTTGCGCCCACCATGATCGCCGATTTCGGTCCGAACCGATCCGAGACACGTGCGGCCACGAGCGCGAAGACCATCATCGCGAAGCTGGCAGGCAATTGGCACACTGCCGCCTGCAGAATCGTCAGACCGTACCCTGCACCACGATCGGGCGAAGCCTGGAGCAGCTGGGTCGTGATGAGGGTGTTCCCGTAGAACGCGAAGCCCACGAGCAGCGCAGACAGATGCGGCGCCAGAACCGAACGGCGCGCCGACACTCGCAGGTCGACGAGCGGGTTGCGATTGCGCAACTGCTGAAATCCCCACGCCGCGAACAACAGAATGGCGCACGCGAACATGGTCAGAACCGCGGTGCTCGTCCACCCCCACGTGCTTCCCTGAGTGATGGGCACCAGTAGGCAGATCAATGCGCTCGAGAGCCCCACGGCTCCCACGACGTCGAAGCGACCGCCGGTGCGCGTACTCGACCGAGGGACGACGTACGCGGCCGCGACAGCGACTCCCGCACCGATCGCCGTGGTCACCCAGAACAAGAGGTGCCAATCCGCGAACTGAACGATCGCTGCGGCGAACGGGATTCCCACGGCCGTACCGATGCCGAGTGTGGAACTGAGGACCGCGATAGAACGATCGACGCGGTCCCGCGGCATCACCTCGCGCAGGATCGCCATGCCGATCGGAAGAACAGCGGCACCTGCCCCCTGGAGCCCCCGCGCGAAGATGAGCAGTCCGATGTTCGACGTCACGGCACAGATCAGCGACCCGACCGTCATCAACCCGAACGCGATGAGGAGCATCTGCTTCTTGCCGATCATGTCGGCGAGACGTCCGAAGATGGGTGTCATCACCGCACCGACGAGCAGCGTGCTTGTGACCAGCCACGACACTGCGGTGGGTCCAGCTCCGGTGAAACCGGGAAGACTCGGGAGCAACGGCACGATGACCGTCTGCATGATCGCCTGGAAGATCGCGCCCACCGCGAGGACCGGGAAAACATACTTCGACAGATTCGGCCGGTCGGAGCGGGTCGCGGTGCGCTTCTGCACCGGCACACTGCGTTGCGAACCCGGAACGTGCAGCCGTAGAGGGAACGACACTGTCACGCGACTCCCTCCGGCGATGGTAAATGGCTGTTCACCACTCTAGGTGAACAGCCATTTACCTCACAACCGGAGTGGGGATTGCCTCAGTGACCTTTGCCGTCGAGCAACGACTGCACGAGTGGGGCATACATCGCGACCACGTCATCGACCGATCCCGCCGCCTTCTCCTGCATCATCCGGCGGCGCATGAACGCGACCCCGAGGAGCATCGAGAACACGAGCTCCGCACGCATCCGTGCATCCGGCCCCCTCATCAAAGCCACCAACGCGTCGATCATCTGGGACGAGTAGTTCTCCCGGAGCTTGCGGTTGCTCTCCTCACTGGATCCGCTCATGAACAGCAACGCCATCGACAACGGTTTGTGCCGAGGGGACTGCCGCGCGAAGATCTCGACCATCCGCTCGCCCAACTTCTCGAACGGGCCGTCGTACAGCAGGTGGGCCGCAGCCTTGAAATCCACCAGCTCGTCGTACAACTGCTCCTTGGACCCGAAGTACTTGATGATCAGAGGGGCACTGACCCCGGCGTCGTCCGCGATGTCCTTGAGAGTGATCTCGCGATACGGGCGCGTCGCAAACGCGAGACCTGCGGCATCCAGGATCAGCCCCCGGGTTTCCTCCGACGTCCGTCGCCTCTTCTCGGGTGCACCCGTGACCACTGGCGTCCGGCGATCCGTCACATCGTCCGCCTTCCGGACATTGCACGACCCAGTGTGAGCTCGTCGGCGAACTCGAGGTCGCCGCCCATCGGTAGACCCGACGCCAGCCGAGTGACGACGAGCCCCGGGAAGTCCCGCAGCATCCGAACCAAGTACGTCGCCGTCGCCTCACCCTCGGTGTTCGGGTCGGTCGCAATGATCACCTCGGAGACATCGATCCCGTCTTCCTGGTTGCCGATCCTGGTGAGCAGCGCACGGATGTTGAGTTGATCCGGACCGACACCGTTCAGTGGATCGAGCGCCCCACCGAGAACGTGGTAGCGGCCACGGAATTCACGGGTCCGCTCGATCGCCTGCACATCCTTGGGTTCCTCGACGACACAGATCTGCGTTCGGTCACGCCGCGGATCTGCGCAGATCCGGCACCGCTCCCGGTCCGACACCGTGCCGCACACCTCGCAGAACTGCACGCCGTCACGGACCTTCTGCAACGCAGCCTGCAGCCGGTCGATCTCCGGCGGCTCGACCGACAGCAGGTGGAACGCGATCCGTTGCGCACTCTTGGGTCCGACGCCCGGAAGCTTGCCGAGCTCGTCGATGAGGTCCTGAACCGGCCCTTCGTACACGCGTGCCTCTAAAAACCGGGCAGGCCGGGGATACCGCCACCGAGTCCACCCGCGAGCGGACCGAGCTTCTCGGCAGCGATTTCCTGGGCCTTGGCCGACGCATCGGCAACCGCAGCGACGACGAGATCCTGCAGGGTCTCGACGTCGTCCGGGTCGACAACCTTCGGGTCGATCTGCACAGCGACGACCTCACCGGTGCCCTTCACCGTTGCGGTGACGAGACCGCCACCGGCCTGGCCGGTGACGTGGGCCTGCGCCATCTCGTTCTGCGCAGCCATGAGCTGCTGCTGCATCTGCTGGGCCTGGGCGAGAAGTTGCTGCATGTCAGGCATACCACCGGGTTGCACGGACACGTCCTTCCTGTGTTCGGGTCCTGCGTTGTCGAGCCGGTCTCATCGATCACCTAGCATTCGACTACGGAGGTTTCTGTCTACTGAGATCGTCTACCTGGTGTTTCGTCAGCCAGGCTAGTCGCATGCCCACCTGGCCGGCACTCACACGAAGGTCAGTCGACCGTGTTCTTCAGATTCTCGAGAACCTGCTTCTGAATCTTGCGCAGGCCGATCGGAGCAAACGTCTTCTCGAAAAATCCGCCGATGCCACCCGCGCCGTTCCACTGGGTGAGCGTCACGACCGTCGAGCCGGTGCCGTTGGGAACCACGCTCCACGTCGTGACGAGCGACGAGTTCGCGTCGGTCTCGGTGATCGTGCTGCCGGAGGTCGTCACCTTCGCCTGTACGTCGCGCACCCGCTTCTCGGTGGCCTGGAGCAGCCAGTGCACGATCGTGCCGTCGCCCTGCCCACCGGAGACCACGCGATAGTCCCGGTAGTGATCGGAGAGAATGCGCGGGCGCACGCTCTCGTAATCCGCAAGCGCCGCGAGCACCTTCTCGGGTGCCGCTGCCAATTGGATCGAGCTGCTTGCACTGACCTGTGCCACGGTGAACTCCTCTGTGACTGTGGATTCGTTTCGAGCCCGTGCGGCTCGCCGACGCCCTACATCCTGCCTGTCAGTACCGCGACGTAGGTGCCCGGCAGGTCTATTGTGGGTCCCACCACTGGTGCGCTGCTGCAGGGGAGTCGAATGCTGAGAACGTCACGAAGTGTCGGGCCGTACGGCGACTCGATCCACCGCGAGGGTGTGCGACGTCTGTTGCGCTCGTATCGCACCATCCCCGCCGATGCGCCGGTACGTCTCGCGAAGAAGACCTCGAACCTGTTCCGCGCACGCACGAAGGTCGATTCACCGGGTCTCGACGTAGCGGGGCTCGGCGGTGTCATCTCCGTCGACCCGCAGGCACGCACGGCCGATGTTGCCGGAATGTGCACGTACCAAGACCTCGTCGACGCGACACTTCCGTACGGACTCGCGCCGCTGGTCGTGCCCCAGCTCAAGACGATCACCCTCGGCGGAGCGGTCACCGGGCTCGGCATCGAATCCACCTCGTTCCGCAACGGACTGCCGCACGAGTCGGTCCTCGAGATGGACATCCTCACCGGGGGTGGCGAGATCATCACCGCAACACCCGACGGCGAACACGCCGACCTGTTTCGCGGTTTCCCGAACTCCTACGGATCGCTGGGTTATGCCACGCGACTTCGCATCGAACTCGAACCGGTGAAGCCGTTCGTCGCGTTGCGTCACCTGCGTTTCACCTCACTTGCCGACCTGCAGTCGACGCTCGACCGGATCACGACCGACCGCGTGTACGCCGGAGTTGCCGTGGACTATGTCGACGGTGTGGTCTTCTCCGCCGACGAAAGCTACCTCACGCTCGGCGTGCAGACCTCCGAAGCCGGGCCGGTATCCGACTACACCGAGATGAACATCTTCTACCAGTCGATCCGGCACGAGTCCGTCAACCATCCCAAGACCGACCGCCTCACCATCCACGACTACCTGTGGCGGTGGGACACCGACTGGTTCTGGTGCTCGCGCGCCTTCGGAGCCCAGAATCCTCGCATCCGGAAGTTGTGGCCGAAGAAGCTGCTGCGCAGCAGCTTCTACTGGAAGCTCATCGCGCTCGACCACAAGTACTCGATCGCGGACCGCATCGAGGCCCGCAAGGGCAATCCGCCGCGAGAACGCGTCGTCCAGGACATCGAGGTTCCCATCGAACGAACCCAGGAGTTCATGCAGTGGTTCCTCGATGAGATTCCCATCGAACCGATCTGGCTGTGCCCCTTGCGTCTCCGCGATCGGTCCGCGTCGTACGACCCTCGCCGGCCATGGCCGCTGTACCCGCTGGAGCCGAAACGCACCTACGTCAACATCGGTTTCTGGTCGTCGGTGCCCGTGGTCCGCGGCGAGGCCGAAGGCGCCGCGAACCGCCGCATCGAGCGTAAGGTGGCAGCACTCGACGGTCACAAGTCGCTGTATTCCGATTCTTTCTACAGCCGTGACGAATTCGAGAAGCTCTACTACGGCGAGGGGGAATACCCCGCGCTCAAGGATAGATACGATCCAGGGTCCCGCTTGACGGGCCTGTTCGCGAAGGCGGTGCAACGACATTGACCACATTCAAATCGGAGGCCTCCGGGCATAAAACGGACAAGCTCAATCTTGCCCAGATCGTCGAGATCGCAACGGGCGGTGAGATGCCGCTGCGGTTCACCGCATACGACGGTTCCACGACCGGGCCCGCAGACGCTCCGTTCGGCCTCAACCTGACCGCCCCCGAAGGCGCTACCTATATCGTCACCGCCCCGGGCGACCTGGGCATGGCCCGCGCATACGTTTCCGGCACGCTCGAGGCGGAGGGTGTGCACCCCGCCGACCCGTATCCCCTGCTCAAGGCACTCGGCGGTGTGCACTTCGAGCGCCCGCCTGCGCGGACTCTCGCGCAGATCGTTCGGTCGCTCGGACCCGACCTGATCAGGCCGATCGCTCCCCCACCACAGGAACATCTCCCCCGCTGGCGCCGCGTCGCCGAGGGCCTTCGCCATTCGAAGGCACGCGACGCCGAGGTGATTCATCACCATTACGACGTGTCGAACACGTTCTACGAATACGTGCTCGGCCCCTCCATGACGTACACGTGCGCGGTGTTCGAATCGGAGAACCAGAGTCTCGAGGACGCCCAGGAGAACAAATACCGCCTCGTCTTCGAGAAGCTACGACTGAAGCCCGGGGATCGCCTGCTCGACATCGGCTGCGGCTGGGGCGGCATGGTGCGCTACGCAGCCCGCCGAGGTGTGAAGGCCATCGGCGCGACCCTGTCGAAGGAACAGGCGGAATGGGCGCAGAAGGCCATCGCCGAGGAAGGTCTCGGCGACCTCGCCGAGGTGCGACACTCCGACTATCGCGACGTGTCGGAAACCGGGTTCGATGCGATCTCGTCGATCGGCCTGACCGAGCACATCGGTGCCGCGAACTACCCGTCGTACTTCCGGTTCCTGCACGACAAACTCCGTGTCGGCGGTCTGCTGCTCAACCACAGCATCACTCGCCCTCACAACCGCGGACGGATGAAGGCCGGCGGCTTCATCGACCGCTACGTGTTCCCCGACGGGGAGCTCACCGGGTCGGGCCGGCTCATCTCGGAAGCCCAGAACGTCGGCTTCGAGGTGATGCACGAGGAGAACCTGCGCCAGCATTACGCGTTGACCTTGAAAGCATGGTGCGAGAACCTCGAGAAACATTGGGATTCAGCACTTTCCGAGGTCGACGAGGCCACCGCACGTCTGTGGGGTCTGTACATGGCGGGGTCGCGGGTGGGATTCGAGAGCAACGGCGTCCAGCTGCACCAGATTCTCGGCGTGAAGCTGGGTGAGGATCAGGCACCTCAAGTCCCGCTGCGCCCGTGGTGGGTCGCATGAGCGCGTAGGCGCAGATACACCGAGAACGGGCAGATACATCCTTTCGCAAGGGTGTATCTGCCCGTTCCGGTTGTAACTGGGTCAGCTACGCAGCGACGCCGGCGGAGTGAAACGCTCGCCGTACTTGGCGGCGAGTTCCTCGGCCCGCTTCACGAAGCCTTCCTTACCACCTGGGTATCCGACGATGTACTGCGCGACACCACCGGTCCAGGCCGGGAAGCCGATACCGAGGATCGAGCCGATGTTTGCGTCGGCGGTCGTGGTGAGCACGCCCTCGTCGAAGCACTTCTGGGTCTCGATGGCCTCGGCGAACAGCATGCGGTCGATCAGATCCTGCAGCGGTACATCGAGCGTCGCCACGGTCTTGTAGTGATCGCGCACGCCCTGCCAGATGCCGAGACGCTTGCCGTTCTCGTCGTACTCGTAGAAGCCCGCCTTCTCGAGACGCCCCGGACGACCGGCCTCGACCATGAAATCGACGACGTCGATCGCGGGGTGACGAGTGGTGCCGAGCTTGGTGTCGCCCTGCGCCGCGGCCTCCGCGGTCTCCTTCGCGATCTTCTGCATGAGCTTCATGTTCAGCTCGTCGGTCAGCTGCAGCGGCGGAGCCGGGTACCCCGCCTGCGAACCGGCCTGCTCGATCGTCGCGGGCTCGATGCCCTCGCCGAGCATCGCGATGGCCTCGTTCACGAACGTACCGATCACGCGCGAGGTGAAGAAGCCGCGGCTGTCGTTGACCACGATCGGGGTCTTGCGGATCGCGAGCGTGTAATCGAACACGCGGGCGAGCGCCTCGTCGGAGGTCTTCTCACCCTTGATGATCTCGACCAGCGGCATCTTGTCGACCGGCGAGAAGAAGTGGATACCGATGAAGTCCTCGGGACGCTTGACGCCCGTCGCGAGACCCGTGATCGGCAGCGTCGACGTGTTGGAGCCGAGCAGAGCATCGGGATCGACGATGTCCTCGATCTCCTGGAACACCTTGTGCTTGAGCTCGGTGTTCTCGAAGACGGCCTCGATGACGAAGTCGACACCCTTCAGGTCTGCGGCGTCGGCGGTCGGGTGGATCCGGCCGAGAAGAGCCTTCGACTTCTCCTCGGTGGTCTTGCCACGCGAGAGCGCCTTCTCCTCGATCTTGACCGAGTAGTCCTTGCCGCGCTCTGCGGCCTCGACGGTGACGTCCTTGAGTACCACATCGAAACCGGCCTTCGCCGACACGTATGCGATGCCCGCGCCCATCATGCCCGCACCGAGAACGCCGACCTTCTTGATCTCACGCTTCGGCACATCCTTCGGACGCGACGCGCCTGAACCGATGGACTGCATATCGAAGAAGAACGCCTGGATCATGTTCTTCGCGACCTGGCCGGTGGCGAGCTCGGTGAAATACCGGGACTCGATCGTCGACGCGTTGTCGAAATCGACCTGTGCGCCTTCGACAGCTGCAGACATGATCGCGCGCGGAGCAGGCATCGGGGCGCCCTTGAGCTGCTTGCGCAGGTTCGCGGGGAAGGCCGGGAGGTTCGCCGCGAACGCAGGCGACGACGGGGTACCGCCAGGGATCTTGTAGCCCTTGACATCCCACGGCTGCACACCCCCTTCGGGGTTGGTCTTGATCCACGCCTTCGCGGCGGGAACGAGCTCGTCGATGCTGCCGACGACCTCGTGCACGAGACCGAGTTCCTTGGCCTTGACCGCGTTGTACTTGTTGCCCTGCAGCAGAAGCGAGAGCAGCGCGGTCTGCAGGCCGAGCAGGCGGACAGTGCGGGTGATGCCGCCGCCACCGGGCAGCAGGCCGAGACTGGCCTCGGGCAGTCCGATCTGGATGCCCTTGACGTCGGCAGCAATTCGGTGGTGGGTCGCGAGCGCGATCTCGAGTCCACCGCCCAGCGCCGCACCGTTGATGGCGGCGACGACCGGCTTGCCGAGGGTTTCGAGGCGACGCAGGTCGGACTTGATGTCCTGAACCTCGTCGAACGCGGCCTGCGCGTCGTCGGGCCCGATCTCGATGATGTTGCGCAGGTCGCCGCCTGCGAAGAAGGTCTTCTTCGCGGAGGTGATGACAACGCCGCTCAGGGAGTCCTTCTCGGCGACGAGACGATCGACGGTCGCCTTCATCGAGGCCTTGTAGAGCGCGTTCATGGTGTTCGCGCCCTGATTGGGGTCGTCGAGCGTGAGGACGACGATGCCGTCGGCGTCCTGATCCCAGGAAATCATGTTGTCGGTCACTGTATTTCGGATCCTTCCGGTATCAGACGCGCTCGATGATGGTGGCCACGCCCATGCCGCCACCGACGCAGAGGGTGAGCAGGGCACGACGCAGGCCGCGGCGCTCGAGCTCGTCGACCATCGTGCCGAGGATCATGGCACCGGTCGCGCCGAGCGGGTGTCCCATAGCGATGGCACCGCCGTTGACGTTGAGCTTCTCGTCCGGGATGTTCAGGTCCTTCTGGAACTTCAGGACAACGGAGGCGAAAGCCTCGTTGATCTCGAACAGGTCGATGTCGTCGACGGTCAGGCCCGCGGTGGCGAGGACCTTCTTCGTCGCCGGTGTCGGGCCGGTGAGCATGATCGTCGAGTCGGCACCCGACGTGGCGGTCGCGACGACGCGGGCACGCGGGGTCAGGTTCAGATCCTTGCCCGCCTGCTCGGAGCCGACGAGCACCAGCGCGGCGCCGTCCACGATGCCCGAGCTGTTGCCACCGTGGTGGACATGGTTGATCTTCTCGACGAAATGGAACTTCTGCAGAGCGACGGCGTCGAATCCACCGACCTCACCGACCGTGGCGAACGACGGCTTCAGCCCGGCCAGACCCGCGAGGGTCGTGTCGGGACGCATGTGCTCGTCCTGATCGAGAATCGTCAGGCCGTTCTGGTCCTTGACCGGGACGACGGACTTCGCGAAATAGCCACCCGACCACGCGGCAGCGGCGAGCTGCTGCGAACGCAGAGCATAGGCGTCGACGTCCTCGCGGGAGAAGCCCTCGATCGTCGCGATGAGGTCGGCGCCGACGCCCTGGGGTACGAAGTAGGTGTCGTAGTTGGTGGCCGGGTCCAGGCCCCACGGGCCGCCGTCGGAGCCCATCGGCACTCGCGACATGGACTCGACGCCACCGGCGATGACGAGCTCGTCCCAGCCGGAACGCACCTTCTGTGCCGCGGTGTTCACGGCTTCGAGGCCGGACGCGCAGAAGCGGTTGATCTGGACTCCGCCGACGGTGTCGGGCAGTCCGGCCGCGGTGGCGGCGGCGCGGGCCATGTCCGCGCCCTGGTCGCCCACCGGACCGACGATGCCGAGGACGAGGTCGGAAATGCGATCCTCGTCGAGATCGGGGAAGCGGACACGTAATTCGTCGATCAGGCCGGTAACCAAGGAAATCGGCTTGACGGAGTGCAGCGAGCCGTTCTTCTTACCGCGGCCGCGGGGGGTTCGGATGGCTTCATAGATGAATGCCTCGGTGGTCACAGTGCGCAGGTTCCTTCCCGTGCTGACGGTGTGGTGACGCGACATCACATGAGGACGTCCGCGCCCAACCTTCCGCCTCCACCGTAGGAGTGCATCCCGGACTCGATAAGGACCGAACCGATCGGGCTCCGTGACCGAACCGAACCCGGCAACAGCGCCACACAACACATTCGTCTGCGCTTCATTCTGCGTTGACCTGCGGTAACAGACGAATCTGCGAAAATCTCGAACTCTGCGGGAACTTTTCGTCCTGCCCGCGCCTCATATCACCGACACACACGAACGCCCCGTCACCGGCACCCGAACGTACCGATGGAAAGTGAGCACACCATGACCAGCGGATTCTTCTCCAACACTTCGGCCAACTCCGCCACCGAGTCCACCGACAGCACCCGCTCCGACGCCAACTTCGGCGCCGCAGCGTCCGGGGAGGCCGCAGAGTCGACCGACAGCACCCGCTCGGACTCGTCGTACGGCTCGACCGCGTCCTCCGCAGACTCCGCATCCGCCGCGAGCGACCGCGCCGATTCGTCGTACGGTTCCGGTTCCACGTACGACAGCGACTCGTCCTTCGGATCGTCGTCGGCCAGCGACCAGGGCTCCGTGAGCTACGAATCGTACGAGCGTTACGAGCGTTACGACTCGTCGGGCTCGAGCAGCTCCGACTCGTCGCACGGATCGGCGAGCGACAGCGGCTCGTCGGCCTCGGTCGGTGCGTCCTCTTCTGCGTCAGACTCGAGCAACAGGGCCTCGTCGTCCGATTCCGCCAACGCAGGCGTCTCCTCCTCGGCTACTGATTCCGCCGACCGCTCCTCCGCGTTCGACACCGGTGTCTCCGGTTCGAATTCGTCGGCCTCCAACTCGAGCGACCGCGCCGCGTCTTCCGGCTCCAGCGAGACAGGTGCGGCGGCGTCGGGCAACCCGGGTTCCGCACCGGCCGGCGCCTCCGGCTCGGGGCCGGTGGTCCTCGACGAGTACTCGGGCTCGGACGGAGCCCAGTACGTCGACTACGACACCGACGGCGACGGCATGGTGGATCTGACCACCGTCGACCTCGAAGGTGACGGTCGCATCGACGCCAACATCAGCGACAGCGACGGCGACGGCGTGCTCGACCAGATCTCGATGGACACCAACGGTGACGGGCTGATCGACATATCCGCGATCGACTCCGATGCCGACGGCAGCCTCGATGTCGCCGCGATCGATGCCGATGGCGACGGCGAGGTCGACGCCGTGATCGACCTGCACACCGGCGCAGTGGACTACGACGGTGACGGCACTGCCGACGACTACGTCGACGTCAGCGAGTTCGGTACCGGCAGCAGCTCCGAGTACAACACCGATCTCGCCTGATCTGTCATGACAACCGATGATGCAGGTACGACTCCGATCGCCGATCGGATCGACGACCTGATCACCGCGGCCGACGTGGCAGCAGAGGGCGAAGAGCGCACCGGCATCATCGACCGGCTCGCCGGGATGGGAGTCGAACGCGTGACCGCGCCGGTGGGCACGCCGTTCGACCCCACCTTCCACCGTGCCGTCGCGATGGTGCCCGCACCGCGCGAGGCGGACGTGAACACGATCGAGCAGACCGTCCGAGCAGGTTGGCGACATCGCGGTCATATGATCCGCTACGTCGAAGTGAAGGTGCGAGTGCACCGATGATCATGAGGGAGAACTACCGATGAGCTGGGTCCTAGCGGTCGACTTCGGCACGTCCAATACCGCCGCGGCGCACCGAATCGGACCCGACCGAGTCGAGACGCTCCCACTGACACACACGGGCAATGCTCTGCCGTCATCGGTTTTCGTCGGCCCGAATGCGATGTCCACCGGAGACGTGGCGCTCAACCAGGCCTCACTCGACCCCGCCGGGTTCGTGGTCGCACCGAAGTCACTGGTCGTTGCCGGTGGAATCGTCGTTCGGGACCGGGAAGTTGCCGTCTCATCGATCATCGCGGCAGTGCTGCGCACCGTGTACGGGCAAGCACTTCAACGCCACAACAACGAACCGCCGGCCGAGGTCGTGCTCACCCATCCGGAGGCGTGGTCGTCACGAGAATTGTCGGTGCTGCGCGAGGCCGCATCGATCGCAGGGCTCGGTGGGAGTGTCTCGCTGATCTCCGAACCTCGCGCGGCGGCCTTCTACTACTCACGCCAGCACGACGCGAAAATCGTGAAGGGCTCGACGATCGCCGTGTTCGACTTCGGTGGCGGAACCCTCGATGTAGCCGTCCTCACCGCAACGAACGAGTGGACCTTCGAGGTTCTGCGTGCCGGAGGCGACAACGCCCTCGGAGGCAAGAGTCTCGACGGTGCGATAGCCCGATGGGTAGACCAGCATCTGGCCGAGGACGATCCGCAGCTCGCAGCGTGGCTGCGCACGCCGGAAGGTCTCGAGACCCGTCGCACTCTCGACGATCAGATCCGAAAGGCGAAAGAACTCCTCTCGGAAGCTCCGTCGGCGACGATCCGGGTCAGGGGCAATGGGTCGGACAAGACCCTGACTCTCACGCGGGACGAATTCGAGCAGCTGATCGAACCGCAGATCACCCGCGCCGTCCAGCTCGCCCGCGGAGTGTTGCGCGACGCAGGCATCGGAAGCGGCGGCCTGCAGGCGCTGTACCTGACCGGTGGCTCCTCCCGGATCCCCTACGTGCACCGCAGATTGGCCGAGCTCGGGCCGATCGCCACACTGGACGACCCGAAAACCGTCGTCGCGAAGGGCGCCGCCGGGTTCGTCGCAGGTGGTCGCGCCACCGACCCTCCCGCGATGGTCGACACCGAGGTGCTCGAACGGAGGCCGACCGGGAACACCGCGTCGGCTCCCCCGCCGCCTGCCTCGTTCGTCAAACCGAATACCGGCGCGTCGGCGCCGACGCGCACCAACCGGAAGACCCTGGCACTCGCCGGAGGAGCTGTGGTGGCCGTCGCCATCGCAGCGGCGGGCTTCTACTACGGCACGCAGGACGACGCCCTGGCGGCAGAAGTCACCGCGACAACCACCGAAGCCGCACCGGACAACGGTGGGAAGCCGCCCGCCACTTCCGACTCGAGCTATACCAGCGAGACCTACGACGATGTCACCGCGCTACTTCCGCGAAAGCTCATCGACGCGAGCTCCGAATGCAACAAGTCAGGATTCAGCACCCAGGGGGCCTTGCAGGTCCGCTGCCTGGTCAATCCTGATTCCTCGCTCGGCCGAGCGATCGGCATGGAGAAGAACGACTACGAGTCGGTCACCGCGTGGCGTGACGACCAATACGCGCGCTCGAATTTCATACGCCTGCGCGACAGCAACGACGGAAACATCAAGATCGTCTCGCCGGACAACAACCGCATCATCGATCAGGGCCAGGACGGCACCTACTTCACGGCTATAGACCGATCGACGGGACTACTCATCCAGTTCTCCACCGACTCGGCCGGCCAGGGAATGACCCTGCTCACCGAAATCGGTTTCGCACCTGCCTGATCCACCCCACGCCACCTGCGCCGATTGCAGGACAAGGAGTATCGACTACCATGCGTACCTCACGCATTCTTCTCGCCGCCACCGCTGTCACCCTGGCACTCGCCGGCTGCAGCACTACTTCCGAGGGCACCGCACTCGCCGAAGGCGAGGCAATCGAAAGCGGCAGCACCACCGGAACGTTCGATATCGCAGCACTCGACACGGGGGAATACAACGTCGAACCGCGCGACTTCATCGCCGAAGGCCAGTCGGCCGGGGATTTCGGTCCCGCAGTCGAAGGTCAGCGCATGGCCGAGTTCGTGATTCACCCCTACACCATCGACCCCACGCTCACAGACGGTGGCGGCATGGCGACAGGCGTCGGCGTCGGCGGAATCGGCAAGGTCCTCAGCGGCGGCGGCGCCGCCGAGGTGGCCGAATCGTTCGGCATCATCACGGGCTTCGGCAGTTTCAGCAGTACACCCGATGCCTCCCGTCAGCTCGGTGTCGCGGTGTGGCGGTTCCCCGACGCGGACAGCGCCGCCCAGGCTGCTGCCGCTCTGCACGCCAACGCGCTCGCCCCGGAGGATGTCGGATTCACTTCGGGACCGCAGACACCGGTATCGATCCCGCAGCTGCCCGACACATTCGCAACGACCTACTACTGGGACAGCCTCGACACCGCAAGCATGTCGACTTTCACCGCGCGGGGACCACACGTGGTCTACACCTATACTTCCGCGGAAGACAATGATGCCGAGTGGAACTCGGATACCACGGCTCGTGCTGTCGAAGAGCAGCTTTCGCTGGTCGAGCAGTTTCCGTTCTCACCGACCGACGAAATCGAGTCGCTTCCGGTCGACCTCGACAAGGTCCTCGCGCGCGCGGTCGGATTCACCGAGAACGAGTACGCAAGGAACTCCGACACAGCAGTCTACGGACCGCTCGGATGGCTGCACTTCGATTCGCATCCCGCAGAGACGGCCGACATCTTCGAAGCCACCGGTACCGACCGTGTCGCTTTGGCCAATTCGACCGTCTACCGCACCAGCGGACCCGAAGCCGCCCGCGAATTGCGCGAGGCGTTCCTCGAGCAGAGCCACGACACCTACCCTGACCTGGTCGACGAGCCTGCGCCACAGGGTGTTCCCGACACCGTCTGCCGTGCCGGCGACATCGCTCAGGGCAGGTTGATGGACTGCATGATGACCTACGGTCCGTACGTCGCTCAGCTCGTCGGACATCGCGCGGTCGGGAACACCGACCCCGACGACGACACCCTGCGGACGATGCCGCAACGAGTGGCCGCCCAGTACACGAAGTTCGTCCGCGCAGAAGAGCTGGGTCTCGGCGAGAACTGAGCGGGAACCCCGCCCGGCATCTCCCGTCAGTTCGTGGGAGGGCTGGGTATACCGCTCGGCGGGGTTCCTCCCGGCGGCATTCCACCGGGCGGCATTCCACCGGGCGGCATTCCACCGGGCGGCATTCCACCGGGCGGCATTCCACCGGGCGGCATTCCACCGGACATGTTGCCACCCGTGGGTTCCGTGGTCGTGTCGACACCGACAGCGAGAACGACGTGGTATCCGCTGGTGACGTCGCCGGTGACCGTGCCGAGTTGGCTCACGCCGCCGTCGTCGCCGAAGACGTTGTCGGTCTCGAGGGTCATCGCCGCGAGATTGGCGACCGAAGCCTCGTAACCAGGCGTGGCGTACACCGTCTCGCTCACATCCTGCGGTAGCGCGACCTGGGAAGTGGCGACGGCCTTGGTGGAGTCGGTGATGGATTCCTCGTCCGGATAGACCTCGAAGTGGATGTGCGGCCACCGGCCAGGATATGCCGCGGGGAAGATGCTGGTGAATCTCACCTTTCCGTCGGCGTCCGCGATCTGCACGCCGCGCAGGTAGTTCTCGTCGGTGATCCCCTCCGAATACAGGGAGTAGCCGCCTTCGCGGTTGCAGTGCCACACGTACACCGCTGCCCCGGCAAAGGGAACTCCTCCCGCTGCCAGGTCGGCGATGGACAGCTCGAGCGTCATCGGGACTCCCTCGGCGGTCGCAGAGGCTTCCCCGAAGCTCGATCGGATGTCGTTCCGCACGATCCCGCTCTGTTCGAGCACGTCCGGACCGTTGGATCCGTCGCCCGGGTAGGGCCCGGCTGTCTCGTCGGGGATTTCCGCAAGGCCCGAGGCAGCGGCCGTCGTCGACGTCGCGGATGCGGTGGTGCCGCTGTTTGCGCCTCCGCATGCAGCCAGGCCGACCGTCGCGGCACCCAATCCGAAGAGCGTGAGCATCTTGCGTCGGCTCAACAGAGTGCCGACGTCGAAGGCCAGACCCTGGTCGACGATCTCGTCGTGCGGCCTGGGCAGGCCGCGTCCTTCATATGTGTCCTGGTGGGTTTTCGAGAGCTGTTTCCTCACCGAGTCTCCTTCCGGTGCACCTGGCCGGGGGCTGTTGCAATCACCGCCTCAGTCTGGGGCGGCGCGCAGTGACTCGGCTGCGGTATCGCTGGGAGTTCGCTGTGAATCGCACGGTCTCTCGCTCAGCGGGAATGCCCGGGCCCGAGCGCGACGACTGCCCACAGAATCGCCGGACAGGTACTCAGATCCGAAGGAGCCCGCATGACCTCGACCGGCCATTCTGCACCCCACCGATTCGAGAACAAGGTCGTGTTCATCACCGGAGCAGCGCGCGGGCAGGGTCGCGCCGAAGCCGTCAGGTTCGCGCACGAAGGTGCCGACATCATCGCCGTCGACGCGTGCAGTGAGTTCTCCTCGACCGCGTACGCCGGGGCAACGCGCGACGATCTCGACGAGACCGTGCGCCTGGTGGAGGCGACCGGGCGACGCATTGTCGCGACCGTGGCCGATGTACGCGACTTCGACTCGTTGTCGCAGGCGCTCGCAGCGGGAGTCGAGACCTTCGGGCGACTGGACGTCGTGATCGCCAACGCAGGCATCTGCTCGGGCGGGCTGTCGTGGGAGATCAGCCTCGAACAGTGGAAAGAGACCGTCGACGTGAATCTGACCGGTGTGTTCCACACTGCGAAGGCCGCCGTACCGCACCTGCTCGCAACGGGTGACGGCGGCTCGATCGTGTTCACCAGCTCGGTGTCCGGTATCAAGGGCACCCCGTTCACCGGCCATTACGCCGCGACGAAGCACGGCATCGTGGGTCTCGCGAAAACCATGGCGAACGAGCTGGGCGAGCATCGGATCCGGGTCAACACCGTCCATCCGGCCGGCGTCGAGACGGGTATGACCGTCTCGGATCTGCACCCGCTGATCGCGAAGTACGCCTCGACGCTCGGACCCATCTACATGAATTCGCTTCCCTACCAAATTCTTCAGGCCGACGACGTCGCCTCGGTGGTCGCGTGGGTGTGCTCGGACGAAGCCAAGTACATCACCGGGGCACAGGTTCCGATCGATCTCGGCAATCTCATCCGCTGACACGACCGAACAGAGGCCTCACTCAGGAAGCGGAATGTTCTGTAGTCGCAGTTGACCGCGAGCGAGTACCTTCTCGCTCGCGGTATCACTGATGATCACCTGCCACAGCTGCTGCGTGCGGCCCTGCTGTATCGGCTCGGCGACCACGACCGCGCGGCACCCCCTGCTGGACCGCAGGAAATCGGTAGCGTTGTGCACGCCGACGGCGAATTGACCGCGATCGACGACCGCGGCGCTGGCTCCGATGCTGCCTGCGCTCTCCACGATGGTGGCGTAGACGCCGCCGTGCACGACGCCCCACGGGGTGAGGTGGTCTTCGCCGAGGTCGACATGTCCGGACACTCGAGTCGGTGTTGCCTCCTCGACGACGAATCCGCTCGCAGCGACGAATCGACTCGCGGCTGCGAGGGACGCGTCCGGCACCGCCGCAGTTCCCTTGGTCTCCGACATGGTTACTCCTCACTCCACAGCTGACTTCTGAAATCACAGTTAGCCAGGTAAGGGCCTGCCTGTCAAGACCACAGTCAGCTACGCTCGCATCATGCAGTGGCTCGACTACAACACCGACAACTGCTCGGTCCAGCGAACGATGAACATCATCGGCGAGAAGTGGACGATGATCGTCCTACGCGAGGTCTTCAACGGTGTGCGCAGATTCGAGCAGATGCGACAGCACACCGGAATTTCCGAACCGATCCTTTCTGCGCGACTGCGCACCCTCGTCGACGCGGGCGTACTCGACACCGTGCCCTACCGGGAAGCGGGTCGTCGCGCCCGTCACGAATACCGGCTCACCGACAAGGGCCGCGAACTGTATCCGATCCTGATCGCCCTACTGCAATGGGGCGACCGCCACTACGCCGATCCGGAAGGACCGGCCCTCACGGTGCACCACCACGACTGTGGCGAACCCGTCGCGGCCGTCGTGCAATGCGAGGCCGGCCATCGCGTCGAGCCGCGCGACGCGGATGTGCGCCCCGGCCCGGGCGCACATCGAGCGAACTGATCCCCCGCTACTTCTCGTCGATCGGCCGAGCGCCAAGCACGTCCTTGAGCAACTCCATCGCCACATCTTCGGGATCACGACGGGTCGACGGATCGCCCGGCGTCGCGGCCTCGGCGAACATCTCGTCGACGTCCTCCTTGGAGATCTCCGACGGATCCGGCGGCGGAGCGTCGTAATTCGCATCCGGGCCGGGATCGTCGGGCAGATCGGGTGCGTCCGGCGGGGGAATGTCGTCGTACTCGGAACGCTGTGACGGCGCTGCACTCGCCCCGCCGACGGGCGGAGGTGCTGCGTCCGGAGTCGGCGACCGCTTGGCCTGGCTGGGCCGCGAGAACCGTGGTTGCCCGGTGGGGCGCGACTGCTTAGGTGCCGCAGCAGCTTTCTCAGGTGCCGGCGCGGCAGACCCGTGGACACATGTGACCTCGGTGTCGACACCGAACAATTCGCGGAGTGCCTCGGCAATCACGGTTGCGTTGCGCGGTTCGGCGAGTCGCTTGACCAGCGGCGCCGAATCGTGGACCAGGACGACCCGCGTGCCATCGACCTCGCGGACGGTAGCACCGGACAACATGACCTCCACGGTCTTGCTGCGGGCACGCACCTTGGCGCGTACCTCGGACCACACCGCACGGATGGCTGCCGCGTCGAGACTCGATGCCGCAGCAGGCTCCGGCGCGGGCTCAGGCGCCGGTTCGGGTTCCGGTACAGGCTCCGGCGCAGGTGCCGGTTCGGGTATCACAGCAGGAGGCGGCTGCGTCTCAGTACGCGGCTCGGGAGCCGAAGCGGGCTCCGGCGCCTGTGGTTCGGGCTGCGCGGGCAGTGCGGAAGCAGCCTCGATCTGCACCGGGTCGGGTGCACGACGTTGAGACGGACGCTGGAAACGCGCGGCCGGTTCGTCGGGCGCGATCGGAACGGCGGCAGGTTCGGGTGCTGTCGGAGGCGGAGCCGCAACGGAACCCGCTGCCGTAACCGCTGCACCGGCGGCGCGCCCCGGGACGAATCCTTGTTCGAGCCGCTCCAGCCGCTGTAGTACCGCGGACTCCGCATCGGATGCCGCAGGAAGCAGCATGCGAGCGCACATCACTTCGAGCAACAGGCGGGGCGCCGTCGCACCGCGCATCTCGCCGAGTCCGGCATGGACGATCTCCGCGTAGCGCGTGAGCGTGGCCGGACCGAGCCGCGAGGCCTCGTCACGCATGCGTTCGAGCACGTCGCCGGGGGCATCGACGAGGCCACGTTCCGCGGCGTCGGGGACATTTCGCATGAGGATGAGGTCGCGGAGGCGTTCAAGGAGGTCGATCGCGAAGCGACGCGGATCGTGTCCGGCATCCATGACCTTCTCGACGGTGCCGAACAACGCCGCGCCGTCCCCGGCCGCCAGCGCGTCGACGGCTTCGTCGATCAACCCCACATCGGTGACCCCGAGCAGCGACAGAGCGCGCGGATACGTGACACCTTCGACCCCTGCTCCCGCGAGGAGCTGATCCATGACGGACAGCGAATCTCGGGGCGAACCACCACCGGCGCGAATGACCAGCGGATACACCGCATCCTCGACCGGCACGTTCTCCTGGACGCAGATTTTCTCGAGAAGGCCGCGCATCGTGGTGGGAGGGAGCAGGCGGAATGGGTAATGGTGCGTTCGCGACCGGATGGTGGGGAGCACCTTCTCCGGTTCGGTGGTCGCGAACACGAAGATCAGGTGTTCCGGTGGCTCCTCGACGATCTTGAGCAGGGCGTTGAATCCCTGCGTGGTGACCATGTGAGCTTCGTCGATGATGAAGATCCGGTACCGCGACTCGGCCGGTGCGTAGAACGCGCGATCGCGAAGCTCGCGGGTGTCGTCGACGCCGCCGTGGCTGGCCGCGTCGAGTTCGGTGACATCGAGGTTGCCTCCGCCGCCCGGGCCGAGCGACACGCACGACCGGCACTGTCCACAGGGTGTCGAGGTTGGGCCCTGTTCACAGTTGAGTGACCGGGCGAGGATGCGCGCCGAAGATGTCTTACCGCAGCCACGCGGACCCGAGAACAGGTACGCATGGTTGATGCGCCCGGTGTCGAGAGCCGTGCTTAGGGGCGCGGTGACATGCTCCTGCCCCACCACCTCGGCGAAGGTCGCGGGTCGATACTTCCGGTACAGGGCCACGCGCCGAGAGTACCGGCGCGTGCCGACAACAGATCGAACGGCGCCGTCGTTGACAAACGATATATCGTGAAATATCGTGACTGCATCAACAGAGAAGGAGTTCGCACAATGCGCAACGAACGACATATGCGCGGCGCCCGCCGCGCACACGACATGAATCAGTTCTTTTCCGAAGGCCCGTTCCTGGGCGAGGATCCCCGCCGCGGGGGTCCGTTCCCCGGCGGCGACCCCCGACGCGGAAGCCCCTTCGGCGAAGGTCCACACGGCAGAGGCCATCGCGGGGGCGGCCCCATGCACCGCGGCGGGCGCCGAGGACGCGCTCAACGAGGCGACGTCCGCGCGGCAGTACTGCAGCTACTGGCCGACGAGCCCATGCACGGCTACCAGCTGATGCAGGCGATCGCCGACCGCACGGGAGGCGTCTGGAAGCCCAGCCCTGGAGCCATCTACCCGACCATCTCGCAACTCGAGGACGAAGGGCTGGTCCGCGTCGAGAAGGATGCCGGTCGCAAACTCGTGTCGCTGACCGACGAGGGGCGCGCCTGGCTCGCCGATCCCGCCAACGAGCAGGCCGATCCGTTCGCCGGCCACTCCGCCGACGAGAACGGTCCCGACCTGCGTGGCGCCCTCCGGGACCTGCAGACGGCCGCACGCGTCGTCGCGGTCAGCGGCAGCGACACCCAGATCGCTGCAGCCCACAAAGCACTCGTCGACGCACGGAAATCGCTCTACCTGCTGCTCGCCGAAGGCACTGCCCGGACGACCGACACCACCGATCCGAGCTGACGGCCGATCACCGTTCGCGAGGGTGGGCGAACGCCTCGCGTGATCATGGGCCTCGTCCCGAGCGGCAGACGTCCGCGAGCACCTCGAAAACCTGCCCTCAGGGAGCGTCGACGAGCGTGAAACCTGCGCCGATCCCTCCGTGCGCGTCGATCTCCTCGATGATCCGGTCCGCTCGCTGATAGGCCGCGAGACCCCGCCTGGTGGGGCGGTAGCCGACGGACAGCCCGATCCATTCACCGGTGTCGGCCCGGACCAGCGAGCCACCGGAATCTCCGGGTTTCATCAACAGTGCTGACGACATCAGATTCTCGTCGACCAGCATGCCGCCGGACGCACACGCGACCCCGTTGGTGCGCCCTGTCGCGCATTGCACACCGACGGCACTGTCACCGGGCGCGAGCGACCCGACGGATTCGAGTACGACTCGTTGACCGCGGTCGTTGGGCTCCGAGGTGTTCGAGCCACGCACCTTCGTGTCGTCGAGGAGCAGCACTGCGTAGTCGGGCGCCTCGTCGGTTGGGAAGCCGATGGGATCCACCGAGCCGGTGCTTGCGACGTCGGTCTCGATACCGACCGGCCCGCGGTGCTGCTCACCGACCTTCCAGATCAGGGCCGAACCGCTCTGGCGGCAATGACCAGCGGTGACAGCGACAAGCCGATTCGCGTGGTCACGTCCCACGGCTGCGACGGAACACCAGCCGGGCGCCGGGTCGGGCGAGAACGTGATCCCGTCGCCCGGCCGGAGGACGACGCGGTCGTCTCCCCCTCCTGCCACGGCGACCCCCGGAATTGTCAGCGCGAGAGCGGCTACCACCGACGATGCGACGAAGCCGCGCTTCACCGCACAGCCACGCGTCACTTCTTTCCGGTCTTGGCCGCCGCCTTGGACGCCTTCTTGAATTCACGCACCTCGTGCAACGACTGCGAATCGACGACATCGGCGATCGAGCGACGGGAACCCTCGTCGCCGTAGGCCCCCGCCGCTTCACGCCATCCCGCGGGCTGCACCCCCCGCTGCTTACCGAGCAGTGCCAGGAAGATCCTGGCTTTCTGGTCACCGTAGCCGGGCAGCGCCTTCAAACGCTTCAGTACTTCTCTGCCATCGGGATCGCCCGAAGTCCAGATCGCGGAGGCGTCGCCGTCGTACTCCTGCACGATCGCACCGCACATCGCCTGGATTCGCTGACCCATCGATTTCGGGAAACGGTGCACGGCCGGCGGCTCGGCACACACCGCGATGAACTCGTCGGGGTCGGCCTCCGCGATGCGGTGCACGTCGAGACCACCGAGCCGATCGGCAAGCTTCTTCGGGCCCGCGAAGGCTGCCTCCATAGGAACCTGCTGGTCGAGCAACATTCCGATCAACAGCGCCAGCGGGTTTTCGGAAAGCAATGCGTCGGCGTCCGGATCTCCGACCAGGTTCAACGTCGTTGCCATGGGTCGATCATGCACCCCGGGTCACTGTCGCCGCCACACGACGACCCCCACGACCACCGTCGCTGTGAGGGCGATCGACGCAATCAGCGCATACACCCAGTGCGGAAAGAGCGTCGGTTCCGATGTGCCCGGCACCGCAGCGAGGGCTGCGAACAATGCGACGACGGCGATTGCGCCACCTGCGGCCGACCATCCGCGGGCAAGCCTGGAGTGGTGCGCTCCGCGCAGTTCGGCACTGCGTAGCACCGCGTGCTCGATCACGTCGACCGCGTTCGCGAGTTCTGCGTCGAGGCCGGCGATCTCGTCTGCGACCCTGTCGACGAGCACGGACCGCAATTGCGTCGGCTGCGTCCACGAATGGAACCGGTTGTTGTGGAGCGAGGATTTGCGGAGCAACGCTCGTTCCATCTTCCGGGCCTGCATGGCAGCAATATCGTCCAGCGCCTCCACCAGCCGGTCGCCGGTGAGATCGTCGTGGTTGCGCAGGTGTCCGAGAACCCGCCAGAAATCGGTCGAGGCGTGGGCACGCACGGCTACCCACGGCAGCAAGCCGTAGATCATCTCGCTGGTGTCGTTGCCCACGTAGTCGCTGCCGGCCGGGGTTGCCTCGAGATCCAGAAGTATCGCGCCCGAATCCTCTCGCACCGCAATGGCCGCCCCCGGCTGCACGGGGTGGTCCACGAGCGAGACGCGGTCCCAGTCCCACAGCACCCCCCACATCTGCGCTGCGGCGCGGGCCTGGGAGTCGGTGCGCCTGCCGTCGACGAGTTCACGCACGCGGTCGCCGCCGCTCGATACGACTTCTACCACCAAGGCCTCGATGACTTCCCGGTCACCGACACCGCGATGGCGGTGCACCGCCAACTCGCTCAGAGCGCGGTACGTGGTGGGGTCAGGCATCCGGCAGTTCACACCGGGGAACAGATCGTTGAGACACGCATTGCTGTTCAGCGAGAACGGTGCCAGGAATTCGTCCAGGGCAGGGCGGAAGCCTGCACCGTCGCGGTCCTGCAGAGCATCTGTGCGCCAGTCGATCAGCGGGGACGCGTCGTCGGTCAGCATTTCCAGGGCGAGTACCAATCCGTGGCCCGGGATCTCCCACAACGACAGGCAGGTCGCGGGCGACCCGACGAACGGATGCGCCGCGCCGGTGCGGAGCGACCCGGTCGAGGCTCCGAACGACAGAGGTGCTCGCTCGCGATCGGTGACCTTCCGATACGCGAGCAGGCTGGCCGGCCGCACGCCGTGGTCGGTGCCCGGCAGTGAACCGATTCGAGACGGAAGGAACGGCTCCAGTTCACCCACCGCTGCGATCGGCGGTGGCGACACCGCCGCGGCCTCGATGTCGAGAGCCAGGAGAAACACCTTCAAAACACCGTGACAGCCCGTGACGGAACCGACGGCAGCTGCGCCGGCTCCGGATCGTACGAGAGCGCGGTCTTCCATCACACTCACCACTTCCGAACCCGCCGCGGGAATGCGGCGACCCTGACATCGGAGTATGGCACTTATTCACAGGAAAGCGAATCTACGGATTTCGTGAGGTCAGAGCGATGCGCCAGGAGTTGTCCACCGTCGGTCCACCTGTTCTCCACAGGTTTGTCCACAGCTTGGGAGAACGTGTGGCACCCGGAGCCGATGCGCTCGGGGGATTTCAGTGACCGAGCGTCTTCTCCGTCGCGGCGAGTAACACACAGGTCGCGACGCCGTCCATCGCCTTGGCGAGCTCGTCGAGCGACGGGAAGCTCGGAGCGAGGCGAATGTTCTTGTCGTCGGGGTCGTTCTTGTACGGGAAGGCGGATCCCGCGCCGGTCAGGGCGATGCCTGCGTCCTTGGCAAGCGCGATCACCCGCTTGGCTGTGCCGTCCACGACGTCGAGGCTGATGAAGTAGCCACCCTTCGGCTCCGTCCACGATGCGACCTTCGACGCGCCCAGCCGGTCTTCGAGGATCTTGCGGACCAGCGCGAACTTCGGAGCGAGGATCTCGCGATGCTTCGCCATGTGTGCGCGCACGCCGTCGGCATCGCCGAAGAAGCGCAGGTGGCGCAACTGGTTGATCTTGTCGGGGCCGATCGTCTTGATCCCGAGCAGCTTCTGGTACCAGTCGAGGTTCGCGGTGGAGCTACCGAAGAAGCTCACACCCGATCCCGCAAAAGTGATCTTGGACGTCGAGGCGAGAGCGAAGACGCGATTCGGGTTCCCGGCCTCGGTGGCGAGCCGCAGGATGTCGATCGCCGGGGCGACCTCTTCGAGAACGGGGTGCACCGCGTACGCGTTGTCCCAGAAGATCCGGAAGTCGGGAGCCGCGGTGGGCATCGAGACCAGCGCTCGAGCGACGTCTTCGCTGTAGACCGCACCTGTCGGGTTCGAGTACGTCGGAACCGTCCACATGCCCTTGATCTGCGGGTCGTTCGCGACGAGTTCGGCGATTGCGTGGACATCGGGGCCGTCGTCGTTCAGCCGGACCGGAATCATCTCGATGCCGTACGACTCGGTGATCGCGAAGTGACGGTCGTAGCCCGGTGCCGGGCACAGGAACTTCACGACCGGTTCCTGCGACCACGGGCGCGGCGAATCGACGGTGCCGTGCAGCAGCGACCACGCGATGAGATCGTGCATGGTCTCGAGGCTGGCGTTGTTGCCCGCAAGCAGATTGTCGACGGGGATGGAGAGCAGTTCCGCAAAGATGGCACGCAGCTCGGGCAAACCCTCGAGCCCGCCGTAGTTGCGGCAGTCGGTGCCGGTGGCATCCCGGTAATCGTCCGCGCCCGGCAGCGACAGCAGCTCCGAAGAGAGGTCCAGCTGCTCGGGGGACGGCTTGCCTCGGGTCAGATCCAGCGTCAGCTTCTCGGTCTTCAACCGCTCGTAATTCGCGGATTGGCGCTCGTGCTCTGCAACGAGTTCCTCATGGCTCATCAACCCGATCTGGGTCTGCGTAGGCATGCGGAGAGACCTTTCACCGTGCACGGTGACACGGGCATCGGCGGAAAATAAGGGGACCCCGCGCACCCGGCAGAGCCCGTTGACCCTTGCTGCCTTCCGGCCCTGGGGGAGTTCACAGGATGCGCGCCGCGCGGGATCCATCGGCAAGTCTAGAGGACTCTCCGCACGGGTGCGCACCACCCCCTCCCACACCTCTCGATCCGCGTTTTCACCTGCCCGTTTGGGAAGTCGGCAGGTTGATTCGGTATGCTTCCCCACGGAGGATTCGCCTAGTGGCCTATGGCGCTCGCCTGGAACGCGGGTTGGGTTAACGCCCTCAGGGGTTCAAATCCCCTATCCTCCGCCAACGGGAAGCCCGTGACCAGCAGAAATGCCGGTCACGGGCTTTTCTCGCGCTGGGTCACTTCACAAAAGCACGTGCCGAATCCGTGTCATCGTTTGTCCCAGATCAGCGACATTGGACACTTGTTCCGCCCGGGGAGGCCCCGGAGACATCGGTGAGTCGGCGGCGGCGCCGTCGAGTTCGAAGGAGTTCGTCGGAGATCGTGGTCAGCGAGAACAACCAAGCGATCCATCACGAGGCCGATTCCCTGCAGGCGACCACATGGCGCGCGATGCTGGATCGGGAGATCGACGAGATCTCGGCCGCGATCGAGAACACCGAGAAGCGCGCTCTCGCCGAGCACCGCGCCGGCGCCGTCGAACGAGCGCGCAAGTTCGATTCCGACAGCGAGAAACTCCGGGCCGAGCTGAAGGAACTTCACCGGATGCGGCGCAACCTCACAGACCGATTCGCCTGACCCGACGTCACGACGCCTTGCGAGTCCGGCCGATACCGACGGTGCAGGTCGCCACGACCTGACTCCTACTCGCAGGCCACACCGTCGCCGTCGCCATCCATCTTCGGCCGGTAGCCAGGTTCCCCCGCGTACAACGGTGCGGCTCCGGCCGCGCGGGCGGCCGCGCAGTTCTCGTAGTACACCGTGCCCGGGTCGGTCTCGACGACGGTGGGCTGGGGCTGGACACGCTGGGGTGCCGCGGTGGTCGCGATCGGTGCAGGCTGCGGCGCCGGGGCGGACGTGGTCGTCGTCGGAGCCGCTACGGACGCCGACGGCTGCGCAGCATGCACCGACCCACCGCAGGAAGTGAGAACCCGCACCATCGCGTCGTGCTCGGCCTGCGTCACCCACAGTCCGTACGCGGCCTTCACCTGCACCTGGCGAGCCACATACGTACAGCGGTAGGCACGATTGGGGGGCAGCCAGGTCGCGGCGTCACCGTCGCTCTTCTGCTGATTGATCGGCCCGTCGACCGCCTGGAGATTTCTCGGATCGTTCGCGAAATCGGCGCGGGCCCCAGCATCGAGTTGTTGCGCGCCCTTCTGCCACGCATCCGACAGGGCGACGACATGATCTATCTGTACTGCCGTCGAGGTGTCCTGTCCTCGGGTGAACGCGATGGTCGTGCCGGTGTACGTATCGTTCAAGGTGCCGGACAGGACGACGCAGTCACGCGTCCCCTGCTTGTAGACGATGTCGGCGAGGTCCCGGGCCAGGATGTCGTTGCGGGTATCGCAGCCGTTGTGCCCGCCCGCAACCGAGACGTCATCACTCCAGGCCTGACCGAACAGATCGCGGTCGTAGCCGGTCTTCGGCGCACGCCCCTTGATCGGCAACGTCGCGAGTTGCGAGAGGGCGGCGCCCGCCTCGCCTGTCATTCCCGCTGCAGCGGGAATCTCGGCGATCGGCACCGCCGTCGAAGGAGACGTAGCGGGCGTCGTCGACACAGCCTGGGACGTCGGAGCACTCGACGACGCGGAAGTCGTCACCGCGTCGGTGTATGCACTCGGCTCGAGTTCGGTGACCGTCTCGGCACAGCCGGCGAGCAGCACGACCGTCGCAGCGGCTCCCGCGACCCAGCGGAAGCGCGAATGTATCGAGAAATTGCGAGATGGGGACACCGGAAGCACTCCTGGGGAACTGAAACGATACCGAGCGTGTCATCGCCGCTGCTCTGCAGATTTGTTACATCTGCTACGTAAAGATCAGCGTCCCGGCAGGATCTGCAGCCCTATCATTTCTGCGTGGTCGGATACGGCAGGCATCTCCAAGCACTCGCGGTCGCGCTCTCGTGTCTCGCCGGGTTTGTCGATGCGATCGGTTTCATCACGCTCGGCGGCATCTTCGTCTCGTTCATGAGCGGCAACTCGACACGCTTCAGCGTCGGGATCGCCGATGGTGCCTGGGCCCACACGGGCACCATCGCGGGCATCCTCGTGCTGTTCGTCGTCGGCGTGACGATCAGCGGAATCCTCGCCGAACTGACCGATCACGATCGGCGAACCCGCAAGAGCGCAGTGCTGGCCCTGGTCACCGCGCTACTGTTGCTCGCCTCCGTCGGCGCGCTTCTCGACTGGACTCCCCTCGCTGTCATCGCCATGACACTGGCGATGGGCGCCGAGAACTCGGTGTTCCGCCGTGACGGTGAGGTCAGCATCGCCCTGACCTACATGACGGGCGCGCTCGTCAAGATCGGCCACCGCATCGCGGCCGCCCTCCTCGGCGGCCCCCGCTGGCGTTGGCTTCCCTACTTCGGTCTGTGGGCCGGGCTGGTCGGCGGAGCCGTCCTCGGCGCACTGGCCCACCGCGCATTCGGGTTGCACGCGCTGTGGATCGCCACCGCCGTATCCGCCGCGCTCGCCGTCAGCGTGCGGTTCCTCCCCTACCCGCCGTGACGGTCGCCCTCGTCGGAGTCCCTTTTCGCTATCGCGTCGAGCCACACACGCGTATCACCAAAGTGAAATGACGGGTGGAGCCCGGTGGCGGACCTCGAGAACCCACAGAGGGCCGACAGAATTCAGTCCGGATCTGTTGCCGGGCCGACGGTTTCATGGTCGATAGGCGTGCCGCGGCCTCTTTGGACCATTGAATCGGAAACTCCTCGGGTGGTCTGCCTTTCCCGGAACCGCCGTGACTCACACCTATTTCACGACAACGTTGAGACAACATTGCCGCAACAGTACGGAAGATTTCGTTCGCGACTCAGTGGAAACCGAAGGAATCAGCAAAAAGCGGGTACCCGGCACCTGGCGGAGATGAACGAACTCCCAAGTACCACAACCCAGCTGGAAAGAGTGCAGAATGAACAAGAAAACAAAAGCAGCAGTAGCGGCCGGCGCAGGCGCCATCCTTCTCCTGGGAGGCGTGGGCACCCTGGCATTCTGGAGTGACGAGGCAGACCTCGGTGGAGGTGGAACGATCACATCCGGTCAACTGACGCTCGGGGAGTGCGCCGGAGGCGGGACGTGGACGAACGTCAACGCGGGAACGACCATCGCGGACATCAGTTCCTTCCGCATCGTGCCAGGCGACACCGTCGAATACACCTGCGACACCACGCTCACAGCCGAGGGCGACAACCTGACAGCAACCCTGACCGCTGATCTCGGCGCAGTAACCGGCGACGCCGAGCTACTTGCAGCGCTGCAACGCGACGTCACTGCGACCCTGAACGGAACCACTCTGCCTGCAAGTGGCGAGGGTGTGCAGGTCGTCGCGAACGATGGCTCAGATCAACCGATCTCGGTCGGCGTGACGATCGCCTTCGACCCGGGCACCACCGGTACGACGGGTCAGAGTCAAACTGTCGACCTCGCAGAGATGTCGCTCAATCTCGAGCAGAATCCCAACCCTGCCCCCGCGTGACGACATGGGGCGCAAGTTTCTGTGGACCGCCGCTGCCGCCTCGGTTCTGCTGCTCGGCGCACTGTCCGCGCAGCAGACCGGCGCGCTGTGGCGCGATCAGGCGCAATTGAGCGGCGGCACCATCACCTCGGGACGGCTGACGGTCCTGGCAGACGGGTCGGAGAACTACCCGTGGTCGGCGTTCGGCGGCACCAACCTCGCTACCGGATCGATGGTGCAACAACCACTGACCATATCGATCGCAGGAGAAGTGGGCGTGTCGTATCAACTGCATTCTGTGACACAGACTTCCGCAGAACTGCCCGTGGTGGTCACCGCCTGGATCGTCGGTTCCACTGCCTCCTGCCCGACATCCACCGGCGCTGTAGTCCCGGAGCCCGATGGACCCGTCGCCGGACCGTGGACCGCGTTTCCCGCACCGTCGACAGGACGCATCGTCCCTGCAGGGACCTCCGAAACATGGTGCCTGCGGGCGACGGTCGGGCAGACCGCACAACCGGGCAAGTCGACGTCGATCACCCTCCACTTCCGAGCGGAACAACAGCCATGACCGAAACCGCAACCGCCGGTTCAACCGAAGAGCGCACAGGAGTGCTCTGGTGGATTCGCAACGTCCTGAGTTGGACACTGATGCTGGCGATGCTCGCGCTGCTGGTCATCACCATCTTGATCCCGGCCGTCGCAGGAGCCGAACGGTTCACAGTACTGACGGGGTCGATGGATCCGACATACCCGCCGGGCACGCTTATCGTGGTCGACCCAGTCGAGCAGGATCAACTCGGTGTAGGGGCGGCCATCACCTACCAGCTACGTCCAGGAGAGCCGGAAGTGGTGACCCACCGGATCATCTCCGCCGCGCAGTCCGCCCGGGGAATACGGACCTATATCACGCAGGGCGACGCCAACGACATACCCGACGAGAAACCGGTGGTGTACGAGCAGATCCGCGGGCGCGTCTGGTACAGCATCCCTTATCTCGGATACGTGAACAATTGGCTCACCGGCCAACAGCGAGCGTGGACGATCGGCCTCGTATCCACAGCCTTGTTCGGCTACGCGGCGCTTCTGTTGATCAGCGGCGCACGCGAGAGCGCAAATCGACGCCGAAATGCCACAGAACGCTCTGGAGCCTCCGATGGTCGACAATCCTAGTGCGGCAACGCGTGTGCGTCACACATACCGGAACCTGTCGGCGGCATTCACCGTGCGGGTGCGAGCAATCCTGTCGCTGGGGATGATCCTCGGCTTGGGATCGGTGGGAACCTTTGCACTGTGGGCTAATTCGGCTGTAGCTACCTCCGGCACGTTCAGCACGGGAATCGTCGACCTTCGAGTCGGCGACGCAAAGACCTACACCGTTAACGACCTCGCACTGTCCGCCATGGTGCCGGGTGAGAGCAGAGCTGCGATGATGCAGGTTCAGAACACCCGATCGACGATGGACGTGACCTACACGATGGCCGCGAGTACACCGGCCGGCAGCTCCGCTCTGTCCGATCACCTCGAAATCCGAGTGTTCAGCGGCGGGACCGCATCGAATTCCACCGCGAACGGAATGCGAGCCGGCACCTGCACCGGGACTCGGATCGGGTCGGCAACACTGCGTGCAGGCAGTCCCATCGCGTTGATCACCACAGCGCGTCCGCTGGCTGCACAGTCCGGTATCGAGACACTCTGTGTCACAGCAGGTCTACCTCCAAACGCTTCCATGACCGCACAGAACCGGACGGTTCCCACCATCGTCTTCACCTTCAACGCACAAACCACCATGTGAGGTCCGAGTGAGCACACACCACCGGAAACCGAGGTCCGCGACTCGCATCCGCGATGCTCTGCTCTCCGTCGGCGCGGTGATCGGAGCACTGTGCATTCTCACGGCTCTCGCATCGGTGCTGTTCAACCTGACGCCGTTGGTGTTTCGCTCCGGATCGATGGAGCCGACCATCGCGTCCGGCTCGTTCGCGATGGCCCGCTCCGTGCCGGCCACCGAACTCCGCGCCGGTGATGTGGTCAGTGTCCTCACCGACCAAGATGTCCGAGTCACGCACCGAATCGTCGCAGTGGACTCGGCGGCCGGAAACACCGCGCTGCTCACCCTTCAAGGTGACGCGAATCCTGAGCCCGACGCACGCCCCTACGGTGTCACCTCGGCAGAGCGCATTCTTTTCCACATCGACCATCTCGGATACGTGGCGGTATGGCTCGGGACTCCACTCGGGCTCCTGGTCCTCGGCGTGGGCGCCGCCGCACTCGCCTGGATTGCCGTCCGGCCGCACGGCCGTCGCACCACCGACCGTGAACCCAAGCCCAGGCCTTGGCCCGTGTCCGGCACCCCCGCGCCGGTGGTACTCACTTTGTCGGTGATCACCACCGTGGGACTGGGATTCGGGCACATTCCCGGCACCGCCGCGGTGTTCACCGATGCCGCCACCGCCCAGACCGGCGCGTTCTCCTCGAAATCCGAGTTCGTGCCGAAAGTGCCGGGCACCGTGGGATGCACAGGGCGTCTGATTGTCGGTCAGCCCGACCCGGTGGCGTTGAGCTGGCAGCATGTGGGCGCCCCCTATCAGTACCGGATCATCCTGCGGGACCTCGAGGGGCGGGTGTGGCGCACATGGGACGTCACGAACATCACGGTTGCGCAGGGAGGAACGATTTCCTACGAGATCTACGGGACCGGCCTGCCACAACGAAGCCTGATCTGGCAATACCATGCCGAGGTCCACACCATGCTTCCCGGCGGCACGGTCTCCGCCGCATGGACAGGACGGCTGGTGTCCCAGCCACTCGGCCTGCTCGGACGTGAGGATCTGAACTGCAGTCCCTTCGGCGAACGTGAAGGCACCCCCGCCTATGTGCAACCCCCCGCCACCCTGACGTGTGTCACCAACACCGCAGAGAAGCCGACGAAAGCCACGCTGACCTGGCCCCATCTCGGATCCGGCTACACCTATCAGCTTTCCGTCCGTAATCCGGCCACGAGCAATCCGGCGTCCACGACCGCCGTGTCGGCTGTCCCGACTACCGCCGGGGCACCCGTGACTCAGTCTGTGGCACTCAGCGACCTGGACCTGGGGATGATCACCACCGGAACCGGTATCGCGGAGGTGCGCGCGCTTCAGGCCGGAGCCAGTTCGACCGGGTTCGTCGCCTACCGGCTCGACATCTCATCGACCACGGGCGTCGCGTGCGCAGCGCCTGCACCAGGCGCGCGGTCCGCGCAGGCAGCCGCGCCAGCGACGAGCTCGACGACATCACCGCCGCCGCCGTCGTCCTCCGTCTCGGCTTCCGTTTCGTCACCGCAGCAATCCCCGGACGCGCAGGCGAACTCGGAAGCACCGGAGCAGGCGCCTCGATCACCCACCCACGGACCGGAAGCAGAGGATTCCGATCAGATACCTCTGAGCGCTCCGGTGGATTCGGCCACGGGAAACTACAGTGCCCAGCTCGTCCGGTCACAAGACCGCCCGGTGGCGGTGATCAACTCAGCGGCGGGCACGGAGGAATACCGTACGACCGCATCCGCCGAGGACACGCTGACCTGGCTTCCCGGCACCGATGAGCTGCGTATCACCGGGCCTTCGGGAACGTGGTCGGTGAGCAAGTCGGCGGGGGTATGGACGAAGGCTGCGGTCACGGAACCCGCGCCTGCGCCGCCCGCCGCTTCCGAACCTACGGCCACACCTGAGCCGGCCCCAGCACCACCTGTGGTCGACGAACCGCCTCCCGCTGCCACGCAGGAATCCGCACCCGAGAGTGAGCCGATCGAAAAGACACCACCGGATACCCCGGAGGGCTGAGCCGATCCGACCGTCAGCTCGACCTCGAATACCCCGCGCGCACATCGCCGCCTTCACAACCGCAGCGACTGTGGTACACCTCGTCAGGCGCCCCTCTTCGCCATCTTGTCGAGCCACGCCCGCGCATCGTCGGGGAGGTTTCCGCATTTCTCGGCGTGCGCACACCACCGCTTGGTGGCGGCGAGGAAGTTCATCGGGTTGTAGGCATCCTCCTGGTACGACCACAACCCGTCGCCGGCGTAGTGCAGGATCGTGATGTTCGGGGCATTGTGCTCGGTGCCGTCGCCCGGGTCCTCCATCGGGTTCTGCACTTCGCAGATCACCCAGCCGCGTTCCTCATCGAGGACGTACCAGGACGGCGGAAACGACGTCATCCGACTGCCGGGAAATGCCGACATCGTCCGCGTCACCCACTTGCGGATCGCTTCGCGGCCGTTCATCGTCCCGTACGCGTGCTCGACGTATTCTGCGTCCTCGGTGAACTGGTCGGCGTAGCAGTTCCAGTCGCGGGTCTGTGTTGCCCGCACGACCGTTTCCCGGTAGTCCGTGTACGCCTTCTCGAGTTCGTCCCGACTCCACCCCATCGCAGTCCCTTCCCCGTAGTTGCGCGCCTGTCGGACTCCACAGAGCACGATCGTGTGGAGGCCCGCCCCCATGACATCAGGAACCTCACGCGCTCCGCTACGGTTCTCCCATGCGCGCCCGCCCCTACGCAACCACCAGCCCCACCCGGCTCGCTGCGGCACTGCTCGAGGTCGCCGCACGCAGCGGTCTCGAAGCGGCGAGTGTACGAGAGGTCGCAAGTCAGGCAGGTGTGTCGATCGGCGCTGTCCAACACCACTTTCCGACGAAAGACGCGATGCTTGCGTATTCGTTTCGGGCCCTCGCCGACAGGGTTCTCACGCGCCTGTCCGCCGTCGATCCCGACATCGATCCCACGCGGACGCTGTTCGCTGCGCTGAGCCAGTTGCTCCCCCTCGACGACCAACGCGGCAGCGAGGCGCACGTGATGGCCGCATTCGCGGTGCGCGCCGCGACGTCGCCGTCGCTGAGTTCGATCCGTAGTTCCGTACTCTTCACGATCCGGACGGGACTCGCGACCGTCCTGATCCGCATGGGCATCCCTGATCCGGAGACGCGCGCAGCCCTGCTCGTCGCGGCGGTGAACGGTCTGGCCCTCGACGCGACGTCGAGCCCGGACCTGTACCCGCGCGAATACCTCACACACGCTCTGTACACCCAGATCCATCTGATGCTCGACGCCGCGAACTGACGTACGCCCGGCCCGATAAGGTGCACGGGTGTCACATTCGGCCGACTACGGCGCGGGACGGTTCGCGCCCAGCCCGTCGGGCGACCTGCATCTCGGCAACCTCCGTACCGCCGTCCTCGCCTGGCTGTTCGCACGATCCACGCAGCGTCGATTTCTCATGCGAATCGAGGACCTCGATCGGGTACGCCCCGGAGCCGAACAGTCCCAGCTCACCGATCTCGCTGCGCTCGGTCTCGACTGGGACGGCGAGGTCGTTCACCAATCCCGCCGCCTGCGGCTGTACGACGAGGCGATCACACGCCTCGAACGCGCCGGCCTGACGTACGAGTGCTATTGCACGCGGCGTGAGATCCAGCAGGCCACATCGGCGCCGCACGCACCCGCGGGCGCGTACCCGGGCACCTGCCGCGACCTCAGCGCAGCCGAACGCGCCGCGAAACGCGACAGCGGCCGTCCACCGGCGATCCGGCTGCGAGCAGAGGCTGCGTACTACACGGTTCACGACGTACTACACGGTGAATTCACAGGAATAGTCGACGACCTGGTGTTGCGCCGCGGTGATGGCACCCCGGCCTACAACCTGGCCGTGGTCGTCGACGACGCGGACCAAGGCATCGATCAAGTGGTGCGCGGCGATGATCTGCTGAGCTCCGCACCCCGCCAGGGGTATCTGGCGTCCTTGCTCGGACTTCCGATACCGCACTATGCGCATGTCCCCCTCGCGTTGAACGCCGAGGGGAAGCGCCTGGCCAAGAGGGACGGCGCCGTCACGCTCGCAGACCGGGTCGCGCTCGGGGAGGCGCCTGCCGACGTGCTCGCCACGATCGCGGTGTCCCTGAAGCTGGCGGATTCCGGCGAACCGGTATCGCTCCCCGTGCTGCTCGACCGGTGGGATCCGACGCAGATTCCGAGGGAACCCTGGGTGTATCTCCCCGTGTGAACACAGCGCCGGAAGTGATGCACCGAGGTTGTATCGCACGTAACCTCACGTGAGAACGGACAGCACGTGCACCATCCCATCCTCGAGAGGATCCGATGACGACCGGCGGCTACGACCCGAACAAGGACCCCCAGCAACCGGGGGACGACCCCAACCAGTCCTGGCCCGGGTATCCGCCCGGCGGCACCAATCCCCCTCCCGGCGGATATCCCCCACCGGGCAACTACCCCCCGCCACCCCAGAGTGGCAGTGGGTACCCACCTCCTCCTTCCGGCAACTATCCGCCCCCGCCCGGCGGTAACTATCCACCGCCTCCGGGAAGTTTCCCGCCGCCCCCGAGCGGGGATTTCGGTGGCGGCTACGCACCCGGCGGGCAGCAACTCAGCGTCGGAGATGCGATCTCGTACGGCTGGCGCAAGTTCAGCCAGAACCCCGGCGTGTGGATCGTCGCCATGGTGGTGGCCTTCATCATTCAGGCGCTCCTCAACGGGATCTTCAACGGGTTCGACTTCTCGGTCTCGCTCGATGATGGTGCGTCCGGCTTCGGCGTCTGGTCGATCATCGGCAGCTTCGTCACCGCCGTCGTCGGTTATCTGATCCAGGCGGCATTCGTCCGCGGCGCGCTGAGCGAGACCGACGGGCAGAAACCCGCTTTCGGGACCTTCCTCCAGGTGGGCGCCGTTGGCGCGGTGATCCTCGCAGGTCTGCTCGTGGGTATCGCAACCACCGTCGGGTTGTTCCTGTGCATCATCCCCGGAATCGCCGTCGCGTTCTTGACGTGGTGGACGATGCAGTTCGTGGTCGACCGCAACCAGGACGCGATCACCGCCATCAAGTCGAGTTTCAACGCGATCAAGTCCAACGCCGGCACCCTGCTCCTGCTCGCACTCGCGCTCATCGGCATCAACATCGTCGGCGCCCTGCTGTGCGGTTTGGGACTGCTCGTCAGCGTTCCGGTCTCGATCATCGCCTCGACGTACGCCTACCGGGTCACCACCGGTGGCCCTGTCGCTCCCTGATAGGCCTCCCGGAACGACCGAGCCACCGCATCGTTGCGCCACCGTATAGCTGTCCGTCACCGGGACGTTGTACGGTGGCGCAACTGCATCTTGCTCACAAAAGGGAGATATATGACATCCGGTGGATACCCACCCCCGCAGCCCAATCCGCAGAATCCGGGCTCGTACCCGGGCGGCGCTCCCCAGTACGGCAATCAGTCGGGCTACGGAGCGCAACCGGCGGACTACACTCAGCAGTTCTCCGGGCCGATCGATGGCTACGGGCCTGACAACAGCGGCGGGTACGGCGCCCCCCAGTACGGGGCGCCCCAGAACGGGGGTGGCCAGTACGGTGGGCCGCAGCACGGCGCGCCGCAGGGCAACCAATTCGGTACGCAGCAGGGCGCACCTCAGTACGGCGCTCCGCAGTACGGTCAGGCGCCCGGCGGGCAGCAGTTCGGTGGCCAGCAGTTCGGCGGGGCCCCCGGTTTCCCTTCGCCGACACCGGGGTTCGGACCGTCGCAGCCGGGTGAACTGCTGCCGCGTCTCGGCGCACGCATCATCGACGGGTTGATCGTCGGAATCCCGATGGGCATCCTCACTGCGCTCGTTTCCTTCGGGTCCGGGAGCGGGTTCATGGCCTTCGTCATGTCGGTTCTCACGGGAGCTGTCGCCTTCGGGTACTGGACCTATCTCGAATCGACCCAGGGCGCGACCTTCGGGAAGAAGCTGCTCGGCCTGTCCGTGGTCGGCCCGAGTGGTGGTCATCCCACACTGGAGGAGGCGGCCAAGCGCAACGCTTTCGTCGCACTCCAGGCACTGACCGGCATCCCGTTCCTGGGCTGGCTGGCAAGCCTCGCGTCGTTGGCTGCCTACATCGGCATCGCAGTAACGATCGAGCAGGACGGCACCAAGCAGGGTTTCCACGACAAGTTCGCGGGTGGCACCCGAGTGGTCAAGAACTGACACTCGTCATCAGCGCAGCGGGCTCCGTCCATCGAGGACGGGGCCCGCTGCCGTTGTCACCACTTTCGCATTCCCCCAGCCCGGGTGTTTGGATGGCCAGGTGACAAACGCAGCAGACTCCCCGACATCCGCATCCGAGCAAGTGGCGTTCGCCCGGGTGGGGCACAGCTTCTATCCCGGGATTCTGGTGTTGTTCAGTACGGTGCTGATCATCTCCAACATCACCGCGACGAAAGGTGTCGCGTTCTTCGGCGATACCGAATTCGGGGTCGGACCGCTGCAGATCCTGCCGATCATCACCGACGGCGGGTTCTTCCTGTTCCCGCTCGCATACATCCTCGGCGACGTCCTCAGCGAGGTGTACGGATTCGCCGCGACCCGCCGCGCCGTGCTCTTCGGTTTCGGAGCAGTCGCGCTGTCGGCACTGTGCTTCTGGATCACGTGGTCACTTCCTGCCGCGGACTTCTACGAGCACCAGGACTCGTTCGAGGCGGTCCTCGGGGTGGTACCCCGCATGCTTCTCGCAGGTCTGGCCGGATACCTGGTCGGGCAGCTGCTCAACTCATACGTTCTCGTGTGGATCAAGAAACGTACGAAGGAGAAGCACCTGTGGGCCCGCCTGATCGGATCGACGGTGGTCGGTGAATTCGCCGATACCCTGATCTTCTGCGCTATCGCTGCAGGTGCAATCGGCATCTCGACATGGGCGGACTTCGTGAACTACGTGGTCGTCGGGTTCCTGTGGAAGACACTCGTCGAGATCGTGATCATGCCCGTCACGTACCAGGTGATCGCGTACGTGAAGAAACACGAGCCGAGTTACGGTGCGCGTTTGGAGGGGTAGAACCGGCCCAGCGTCTCGGCCTTGTGCTCGGCGAACCGGTCGTCGTCGATGCTGCGGCGGATGTCGTCGACGAGACGCACCGTGTACCGCTCGTTGTGGATGGTGCACAACGTGGACGCGAGCATCTCCTTCGCCTTGAACAGGTGGTGGATGTACGCGCGCGTGTAATTCGCGCACGTGTAGCAGTCGCAGTTCTCGTCGATGGGCGTGAAGTCGCGGCGGAAACGGCTCGTGTTGATGTTGAAACGTCCGTCGGGGGTGTAGATCGCGGCATTACGTGCCACCCGGGACGGATTGACGCAGTCGAATGTGTCGGCACCGTGTTCGACAGCGACGAACATGTCGTCGGGTTCGCTGATCCCGAGCATGTGCCGCGGCTTGTGTTCCGGAAGTTCTTCGCTGCACCAGCGCACGATCGTGCCAAGATTCTGCTTCTCCAGGGCCCCGCCGATGCCGTAGCCGTCGAACCCGCGGCCCGTCTCACCGCGGATCGATTCGAGACCGCGGCATGCCTCGCGGCGCAGATCCTCGTACTGTGCGCCCTGCACCACACCGAACAACGCCTGGTAAGGGCGGTGGGCGCGCTGCGCGGTGAGCTTCTCGTGTTCGGCGATGCAGCGCACGGCCCACGCCTGTGTGCGCCGCAATGACTCCTCCTGATAACCGCGGGTGTTCATCAGGGTGGTCAGCTCGTCGAACGCGAACATGATGTCGGCACCCAGCTGATGCTGGATGCGCATCGACACTTCCGGGGTGAAGCGGTGCTTCGACCCGTCGAGATGCGACTTGAAGGTCACGCCGTCGTCGTCGACCTTGGCGAGCCGTTCCTTACCCTTGGCGATGACGTCGTCGTTCTGGACACCCACCGACTCCATGGCGAGGACCTTCTTGAATCCCACACCGAGCGACATGACCTGGAATCCACCGCTGTCGGTGAAGGTCGGACCGGGCCAGTTCATGAATTTTCCGAGGCCTCCGGCCTCGTCGACGATGTCCGGCCCCGGCTGCAGATACAGGTGGTAGGCGTTCGCAAGGACCGCCTGCGCCCCGAGATCGGCCATCGCCTCGGGCAGCACCGCCTTGACCGTCGCTTTCGTGCCGACCGCGATGAACGCCGGCGTGCGGATATCGCCGTGCGGTGTGTGGATGGTGCCGGTACGCCCCAATCCGTTGTCGAGGCGGGTCCCGATGGTGAAGAACGGATCGTTCGGGGTGGGCACGGGTGTGTCGGTAACGCTGGGGTCGGTCACATCGTCATCCAATCATGACGCCTGCAGGTTCTCTGTTCGCGTACTGCTGATGTGTGGTGTGCACCCGCAACCGTGGCCGGAGTCGCCGTCACACGTATGGTCGCCGCGTGGCGACGGCAAAGATCGCCACACCCGCCAGCGCCAGCACCACGCCGACGGCTGCGGGAGCCGTGTATCCGAATCCCGCCGCGATGACGACACCGCCGATCCACGCACCGAACGCATTCGCGAGGTTGAACGCCGCATGGTGAAGCGACGCCGCGAGGGTCTGCGCGTCGTCCGCGACATCCATCAACCGGACCTGCAGACCCGGCCCAACGGCGGCGCAGCCTGCACCGAGCAGGAAGACCAGCAGTAGCGCCGTGTAGGGGTTGTGCGCTGCCGCGATGAACACCGCAAGCAGTACAGCGAGCGACGTCACCGTCATGAAGATTCCCGGCACCAGAGCGCGGTCGGCAAGACGCCCGCCGACGAAATTTCCGACCACCATCCCGATTCCGAACAGCATCAGAGCGACGGGGACGAGCGACTTCGACAACCCTGCGACATCGGTCAGGGTCGTGCTGATGTAGGTGTAGACCGCGAACACGCCACCGAATCCGATGACCGCTACCGCGAGCGTCAGCCACACCTGCTTGCGTCGCAGAGCACCGAGTTCGATCCGCACACTCGTCGTGGGAATCGACAGGGACGGCACCCACATCGCAATAGCTGCTACCGTCACCGCACCGATCACCGCGACGAGGACGAACGCGGAACGCCACCCCAGCGCCATTCCCAGCCACGATGCCGCAGGCACCCCGACGACGTTGGCAACCGACAGGCCCATCATCACCAGCGACACCGCCCGAGCACGCTGACCCTGCTCCGCGAGATGCGCCGCGACCAGCGCCGCGACACCGAAGTACGCGCCATGGGGCAGACCGGCCAAGAACCGGGACGCGACGAGCAGCTCGTAGTTCGGTGCCAGCACAGTCGCCGCGTTGCCGAGCGTGAACGCGATCATGAGTGCGATCAGCAACGTCTTACGCGGCAGCTTTGCGCCGATCACCGCGATCAGAGGCGCCCCGACGACGACCCCGGCCGCATACGCCGACACGACATGACCTGCGGTGGGTTCGGAGATACCGAGCCCGGACGCGATGTCGGGCAACAGACCCATCGCAACGAACTCGGTGGTGCCGATTCCGAACGACCCCAGCGCAAGCGCCCACATCACCCAGGCCCGTCGCGGGTGGGTGGCAGTCGTGCGGGCCGGACGGTCGGAAGCCGTGGTGGTCATGCAGGAGGAACCTTCGATTGTGCGAGTTGCAGGAGCCGGTCCATCGGCGCTGATGGTGTCGGCCATGCGACACCGCGGACCGGGCAAGCTTCCATTGTCCTGCGACTGCGCTCCGACGACGATTCGAGACGACGTGAGTTATGCCATGCCCCGCATCACCGATCCGGGCACTACCACTTCGTGCCTGCGCGCTCCGAAGCGAGCAGCCGGAGCGCGCCGTCGTCGATCCGGTACCGGCTCATCGTCGACAGGGCCGGCGCGTACACGTGGACGCTGATGGCTGGGACGTCAGACTCGTTCGCCACCTCGTGAATGTGGCGGGCGCCGAACCCGCGAACCTCACCGGATCGAATTTCGTTCCGCGACAACGTCACCGGCGATCCGAGCAGGACAGCGTCGGGCGGCGCGTGCACGGTGGTCTCGGTGAGCACGCCCCGCGCCACCGCGAAGGCACCCGCGCTGCCGCCGTGATCGTGGATCTCGGTCCGCTGACCGGGGAGCCAGGTGAGCAACCACACCTCGTGGTGGTCGACGACGGGCAGCCGGGTGTACCAGCGCTCCTGCTCGTCGAATCGAACGGCCGACAGCCATCGGCCGGGATCGCGTGCGATCTGCAGCGCGAGGGAGGTGAGATCGAGGTCGGCACGGATGGGCAGGTCTGGCTGAGTGAGCATGGGGAACGTCCTGAAATCGGGGCACAGAGGTACCCGGGCGGAACAGAAGAGAGCGGCGATTTCAGCGACAACAGCAGCGATGCGCGTCGTCGGCACGGTTCGAGCCCGTGCAGAGACCGCGGTGCGCGTTCGCCAGGAAGTTCACGCAGACCATGTCACCGGTTACGGAACCGCACGTCAAGAGTTCTACTCACCACCGTTCGAAAAGAAACGTGCCGGATTGCCCGTGCGCAATCGCACGCCGACCGAGCCGCCGAGTGCGAGAGGTGCGGCGTAGGGACGGTCGGACCCGAGCAACACCCGGTCCTCGCCCAGATGCGCCAGCACCGTTGCCACGATCTCCCGCCCGTACGACGACGTCTCCACGTACACACCCGGTGCGGGCACATCCACGGGCCCGCCGCGGGTGGCCATGCGATCGGCGTGCAGTGGGGCCAGGCCCGCGAGCATGGCGAACAGCACCCGCAGCCTCGGGAATCGGCGCGCACCGAACTCGTGCCAGGCGAACCATGCGGTGTGCATCTGACCGACGTACGACACCATCGCCGGCCACCACGCCGGCACATCGGGCGCCGCTGCCGGACCGGGGTGAACGAACAGCGGTGCGCCTGCACGCTCGAGTTCTGCCAGCAACGGCGCGCACCGATCGAACCCCTCCCGATCGATCAGTGCGGTGGCCGGTATCTGCAGGCCGACGCACCCGGCGTCGAGCACATCGCGCAGCATCCGCGGGTCGGGCTCGACGACATTCGCGGCCGCCCACACGCCGAACGGCACAGGCAACGCCAGCGCACCGTGGTGGTAGGCGTCGAGCAGTGGGCCGGACTCGCCCGAGGGAAGTACCTCGATTCCCAGCGCACTCGACATCGACACCAGGGCGAGATCGATTCCGTCCCGGATGGTGAGAGCAGCTCTCGCGGGAACCGAATGGTCGGCGGGATCGACCTGATAGGGCGGCTCGCCGGACAGGTGCAGTGTCCAGCCGTCGAGCCGGGGCGGGCTGCTGCGGTCGCGGAGGGCGTCGACGAACGACGACGGCCACAGGTGCTGGTGTACGTCGACGCGGGGTCGTCGCTTCATGTGCTCCAGCGTTGCCTCCCCCGCGGTATCGAGTCAACCGTTCACGTCAGAACGGGCCTCTCGACTCGTGCCGACCTCCTCGCCTCGACTCGTCGCGCCACGAACTTGCCGATCTCGTCGACCCACAACACCGTCGATCCCACCGCGACCGCGAGCGCCCACTGGTACGACGTCAGTGAGGTGGTGTCGAAGAATCCCTGCAGCACGCTCATCTGCACCACACAGATCTGCATCACGATGACCGCGACAATCGCGATCCAGATCGTGTGATTGGTCAACGTCCGCATCGAGAACACCGAGCCGAGGTTCGATCGCACGTTGAAGAGATTGAAGACCTGGTAGAACACGAACGTCGTGAATGCGAGGGTTGTCGCGAACAGCGGGTCGGAGGCACTGTCGGGGAACCACTTCGGACCGTAGTAGAGGACCGTGATCGTTCCTGCGGTCATCAGCACGCCGAGACCGAGGATCCGCTGTACGCGATCCCGGGTGAGCAATGCTTCCTTCACCGGTCGCGGCGGCCGGTTCATGGCGTCCGGCTCGGTGGGGTCGACTCCGAGGGCCAGCGCGGGTGGACCGTCCATGATGATGTTCACCCAGAGGATCTGCAGTGCGGTGAAGGGTGCGCCGCCCGCCAGCCCGAGCACACCGGCGGTGAGGAAGATCAGCACGAATCCCCACGCCGTGGTGAGCTGGAACTTCACGAACTTGACGATGTTGTCGTAGATCCCCCGGCCCTCGGACACCGCTGCGACGATCGTCGCGAAGTTGTCGTCGGTGAGGATCATGTTCGCAGCGCCCTTGGAGACGTCGGTGCCGGTGATGCCCATCGCGACACCGATGTCGGACTGCTCCAGCGCAGGCGCGTCGTTGACACCGTCGCCGGTCATGGCAACGATCTGGCCATCTGCTTGCAACGCCTTGACGAAACGGATCTTGTGTTCGGGCGCTACTCGGGCAAGGACACCGAATTGTGCTGCTGTCCCACGGAATTCGTCGTCACCGAGCGCATCGAGGTCGGCGCCCGCTGCGGCTCGCCCGCGGATACCCAGTTCGTCGGCGATCGCCGACGCAGTGACGAGGTGGTCACCCGTGATCATGTGCACCGAGATGCCGGCATTGTGCGCCACCTCGATGGCATCCTTCGCTTCGGAGCGTGGCGGGTCGGCAATGCCCACGATCGCGTACACGGTCAGACCGGCCACCGCGTTCTGCAGTGCCTCTGCGTCGCCGCGAGGTACCGCATCGAGTGCGCGGCCGGCGATCATGAGAGTGCGCAGCCCCTCCGAAGCAAGATCCTCGACCGCGCGACGTATCCGCGTGCGGGTGGAGTCGTCGAGCGGGACCGTGCCGCCGGCACGCAGGGTCGACGAAGCTCGCTCGAGCAACACACCGGGCGCGCCCTTCGCGAAGCACTGATAACCGCCGTCCGGACCGGTGTGGAACGTCGCCATGTACTTGTAATCCGAGTCGAACGGCACTTCCTCGATCCGGGTCAGAGCCGTCCGGCTGCCCTCGACGTCGATTCCACCCTTCTCCGCGAGCACCACCAGCGCACCTTCGGTGGGGTCGCCGACGAGGATGCCGTCGCGTACCGTCGCGTCGTTGCACACGGCCATGCCGAGCAGAGCTTCGGTGAGATCGGGGACGGGCCTGCCGTCACCAACGAGAATCTTGCCCTCGGTCCCGTATCCCGTGCCGGTGACGCGAAAGCTGCGGCCGTGCACCAGCAACCGCTGCACCGTCATCTCGTTGAGCGTCAAAGTGCCGGTCTTGTCGGTGGCGATGTGGGTGGTACTGCCGAGCGTTTCGACAGCAGCGAGTTGCTTGACGATCGCGCCCCGGGCCGCGAGCCGCGACGCGCCCATCGCCAGCGTGAATGCGACGACCGCGGTGAGCCCTTCGGGGATGGTCGCGACCGCGAGTGATACGGCGGTGACGAGAAGTTCGGACCAGGTCTGTCCGCGCAGTAGGCCGAGGACGAACACGAGCGTGACCGTGATGACCGCAATGATCGTGAGAGTCTGCGCGAGCTGTCCGATGCGCCGCTGCAGCGGAGTCTGTTCGGCACCGGCGGTACCGAGGAGCGCGGCGATCGCTCCCATCTCGGTGCGCATGCCGGTGTCGGTGACGATCATCGAGGCGCGGCCGCGGGTCACCTCGGTGTTCATGAACAGCATGTCGTGGCGGTCGCCGAGTGGGGCGTGGGGGTCCTCGACAGGATCGACGGTCTTGTCGACGGGTTGTGATTCACCCGTGAGTGCGGCTTCTGCGACCTGGAGTCGTACAGCGGCGACGAGACGGCCGTCGGCGGGCACCGAGTCGCCGGCCTCGAGTTGGACGATGTCACCTGGGACGAGATCGGCGCGGGACACTTCGACGCCGCGTCCGTCACGCAGGACCCGCGCGGTCGAGACCGACATCTGCTTCAGTGCCTGCAGACTGTTCTCGGCGCGGGCTTCCTGCACGTAGTTGAGGACAGTGTTGAGGACGATGACCGCGAAGATGACGACGGGAGTCTCCCACTCCCGCGACACGGTCGCGCTGACGACGGCCGCGACGACGAGAACGAGTGTCATCTTGTCGGCAAGCAGCGAGAGTACTTTCCGCCACGCGGGAATACTCTTCGCCTCGTCGAGCACGTTGAGCCCGTACTCCGCGCGGCGGCGCTCCACGTCATCCGCGGTCAGCCCCCGATCAGGTGCGACATCGAAGGACTCGGCGACATCGTCTGCGGGTCGGGTGTGCCACTCCGTCACGGTCTCGGCTGCCATCGACATTCCTCCGCGTGCTCGGTGGGTCGTTCTCACCGTAACTGCATGTGGTACTTCTGCGCTGGGCGTACGTTCGTGATGTGGTGGAAGGGCAGCGTCGAAATTCGAGTAGGAGCAGCGATGAGCGATTTCCCGAAATCGGATCAGCCCGTCGTTCGCCTGTCCGATGAACAGGCCTGGGAACGACTCGCGTCCGAGAAGGTGGGACGCCTCGTCACGGTCGTGGGTGAGCGCCCCGAGATCTATCCCGTCAACTATGTCGTGTCGGACGGCAAGGTGTACTTCCGCACCGGAGAGGGGAGCAAACTGTCCGAACTGGCTGTCCACCCGAAAGTGGCGTTCCAGGTCGATCACATCCACGAGGACACCGCGTGGAGCATCGTCGTGCACGGCAGCGCCCATGTGCTGCGGAGCTTTGACGATGCCGCGAAAATCGATGCGCTGGGCCTGACCCCGTGGGTTCCGACGCCGAAATACGACTACGTCGAGATCCGGGCAACGGAAGTCACCGGGCTGCAGTACAACCTCGTCAAGAACTGACACGACGGTGGTCTCGGCGCAGTCGCATCGGCTGCTCATGCGGTTCATGTGGTTGTCGGTCGCGGCGGCGCTGGCCACGATGGCCCTGAAATCGCTCGCTGCGTGGTTGACGGGATCGGTGGGTCTGTTCTCCGACGCCCTCGAGTCCGGCGTCAACCTGGTCGCAGCGATCGTGGGTCTGCTCGCGTTGCGGCTGGCTGCGAAGCCCGCCGACTTCAACCACGATTTCGGTCACGGTAAGGCCGAGTATCTATCCGCTGCCGTCGAGGGCACGATGATCTTCGCGGCCGCGGCCGCAATCCTGTGGACGTCGATCGCGCGACTGCTGTCGCCGCAGCCTGTCGAAGAAGCCGGCCTCGGTCTTGCGCTCTCGGCCGGGTCATCCGTGATCAACCTCGTGGTCGGCTTCGTGCTGATCCGTGAAGGCAGGAAACACCGGTCGATCACACTGGTCGCCGACGGCAAACATCTCCACACGGACGTGTGGACGTCGGTGGGGGTATTGGCGGGCGTAGCGCTGGTGGCAGTCTCGGGGTGGGACGTGCTCGATCCGATCGTGGCGATCGTGGTGGCCCTGAACATCCTGCGCATCGGGTACGGGCTCGTGAGGCAGTCCGTCGTAGGCATGCTCGATGCCTCACTCCCCGCGGAGGATGTCGCCGTCGTGAACGCGGTACTCGACCGGTATCGCACATCGGAGCCGGTGGAGTTCCTTCCCGCCCGCACGCGTGAGTCGGGTCGCCAGCGCTTCGTGTATCTGACGGTGCGGGCGCCGGGCGACTGGTCGGTGCGTGCCGGGCACGAACTACTCGACCGGCTCGAAGCCGATCTTCGGGACGCGTTGCCCGGAGTGACGGTGTTCACCCACCTCGAGCCGTTGGGCTATCGCAGGCGTGGCACCGCTCCTCGCGCGTAGCGCAGCTCTCAGGAGGACACCACGAGCCCGGCGCCGAGACCGAACATCAGGACCGCGACACTGCCGTCGAGAATCCGCCAGGATCCTGGCTTGGCGAACCAATTGCGCAGGTAACGCGCGCCGTACCCGAGGGCGGCGAACCACACGGCACTCGCGGCGATGGCTCCCGCACCGAACCACCAGCGTCCGGGGTTTCCGTAGTGGTTGGCGACGGATCCGACCATCAACACGGTGTCGAGGTAGGTGTGAGGGTTGAGCCAGGTGAGTGCGAGGCAGGTCAGTAGCGCGGCACCGATCGTGACAGCGCCACCGGGTGCAGCCGACAACGCCGAAGGACGCAGCGCACGCCGCGCGGCGAGCAGCCCATATCCGATGAGGAAAGCGGCTCCTGCCCAACGGATCACATCGATGACGCCGGGTGCGTGATCGAGGATCGTCGCAATTCCCGCGATACCCGCCGTGATGAGGAGCGCATCGGAGATCGCGCACACTGCGATCACGGGCAGCACGTGTCGTCGCGCGATGGCCATGCGCAGAACGAACGCGTTCTGCGCACCGATCGCGACGATCAGTGACAGACCTGTGACGAAGCCGGCGGCGAGAAGGGACATGCGTTCCACGCTAGGAATCCGGCCATCATAAGAACAATTGATTCAGCTAACGCTGCATTAGAGTTGCTTCATATGGACGTCGACTTCTCCCAGCTGCGGACCTTCGCGGCAGTCCTCGACGAAGGCACCTTCGACGGAGCCGCTGCGGTCCTGCGGATCACACCGTCGGCGGTGAGCCAGCGCATCAAGGCCCTCGAACAGCACGTGGGCCAGGTTCTGCTGCGCCGCACCCGCCCGGTGTCCGCCACTCCGTCCGGCGAAGTGGTGATGCGTCTGGCGCGGCAGGTCGCGCGACTCGAACAGGACGCCTCCGAAGAACTCGGCTTCACCGCCGACGAACACGCCTACGTGACGATTCCCCTTGTGGTCAATGCCGATTCGATGTCCACATGGATGCTGCGCGCGCTTGCACGCATGCCGGTCCGCCACCGCGCCCTGTTCGAACTGCACCGCGAGGACGAATACCACTCCACCGCATTGCTCCGCGACGGCACCGCGATGGCTGCGGTGACCTCCGTCCCCGAACCCGTGCAGGGCTGCACCTCCGAGGAGCTCGGATCGATGCGGTATCACGCAATGGCCAGTGTCGACTTCGCCGAGCGGTGGTTTCCCGACGGCATGTCCCCGGAGGAGCTGCAGAAGGCACCGATGCTGACCTTCGATCGCAAGGACGATATGCAGGATCGATTCCTGCGCAAGCGAACCCGTCGCCGGATTACGGCACCCCGCAACTACGTTCCCGGGGCACTCGAATTCGTCGATGCCGCGCGCCTCGGACTCGGCTGGGGCATGCTTCCTGATCCGATGCTCACCGACAACACCGATCTGGTGAGTCTCGCACCCGACCACCCGCTCGACGTCCCGCTGTACTGGCAGCGCTGGAGACTGGACTCCCCCGTCCTCGACGCCCTCACCGCGGCGGTCCGTCGCACGGCGCGGGAAGTGCTCCGTCAGCCGTAGGATTCGACTACACACCATTCCGGGGAGGCGAACGACATGACGGACCGGCCCGACGAACATGATCTGCGATTGAGCGACGACGAACGGCTGCATGCCTTGAACGTCATCAGTGAGCACTTCGCGGCGGGGCGGCTGGATGCCGACGAATTCTACGAGCGTTCCGGCGAGATCGCGGCTGCCCGCGCGCTCGACCCCCTCCGCAATGCATTCCGCGGACTTCCGGGAGGCGCACCGTTGGAAGTGGTCGACAACCGGATCCGGAAGGTATCCACCGAGATCGCCGAAACCACACCCGTCGGCACTCCGTCACGCAGCGCCGAGACAGAGCTGTCGTCTCTGCTCCGGCGAGGAAATCTGGTCGAATCCCTCGACTGGGTGATCATCGGCATCACCCTCGTGACGTTCCTCGTACTGAACAATGTGTTCGATTGGGACCACGCCTGGCTGGTCTGGCCCAGCCTGGTCGTGACCCTGGGACTACCTCGATTGATCTTCAACTACAGCGACTCCGACGAGGAGCTCTACGAAGAGTTGAAAGAATCCGAGAACGAAGAGCGCAAGAAGCGGTTGAAGCAGGCCGCGGACCGGATCAAGCAGCTCGAGAGCAACGACCGCGACACCTGATGGTCAGTCGACGAGTGCCTTGAACTGCGCCTCGTAGAGGCGCGAATACGCGCCGCCCCGCTGGAGCAGATCCTCGTGAGCGCCCTGCTCGACGATCCGGCCGTCCTCCATCACCACGATCCGATCCGCGTCGCGAATCGTCGACAAGCGGTGGGCGATCACGAAACTCGTGCGATCGTCGCGCAACCGCGCGGTGGCCTGCTGCACGAGGAGTTCGGTGCGCGTGTCGACCGAACTCGTGGCCTCGTCGAGGATCAGGATCGAGGGCTTCGACACGAACGCCCGGGCGATCGTGATGAGCTGCCGCTCACCGGCACTGAGGCTTCCGGCTTCCTCGTCGACGATCGTGTCGTAACCGTCGGGCAGAGCCCGCACGAACCGGTCGACGTAGCTCATCCGTGCGGCCGACATGATCTGGTTCTCGGTTGCGTAGGGATTGCCGTAGGCGATGTTCTCGCGGATCGTGCCCCCGAACAGCCAGGTGTCCTGCAGCACGATGCCGATCCGGGTACGTAACTCCTCGCGGAGCATCCCCGTGATGTCCACACCGTCGACGAGGATCCGGCCCGAATTCACCTCGTAGAAGCGCAGGATCAGATTCACCAGCGTGGTCTTACCCGCCCCGGTCGGTCCGACGATCGCGATCATCTGCCCTGGCTCGGCGCGCAACGTCAGGTTCTCGATGAGCGGGCGTTCCGGAGTGTACGAAAACGACACGTTCTCGAACTCGACGAGGCCGTGCCTGCTCCACGGCATCGTGGGCGCCGCGGGCTCGGGCTCCTGCTCTTCCTCGTCGAGGACCGCGAACACGCGGGTGGCGGATGCCGCGGCCGACTGCAAGAGATTGATCATCGCGCCGATCTGGGCGAGGGGCTGCGACAGCTGCCGCGAATACTGGATCATCGCCTGGATCTCACCGAGCGTCGACGTGCCCGACGCCACACGCAGACCACCGATGACCGCCACGACGACATATCCGATGTTGCTCAGGAAAGTCACCAGCGGCATCACCAGTCCCGACACGAACTGGGCCCGGTACGCAGCCTGGAACAGCGTGTCGTTGGTTGCGGTGAATCGCCGTTCGATCTCCTCGGTCCGGCCGTACGCGGTGATGAGCTCGTGCCCGGTGAACGACTCCTCGATCTGCCCGTTGAGCGTGCCCGTCGCATCCCATTGCGCCGCGAAATGCTTGCGTGAACGCTTCGCCACGAGAATCGTCACCACGGCCGCGGCAGGGACGAGCAACAGCGCGATCACCGCGAGCAGCGGCGAAATCCAGAACATCATCACCACGAGCCCGAGAAGGGTGAACACCGCCAGCACCAACTGGCTGATGGACTCCTGCATACCCGTCGACACGTTGTCGATGTCATTGGTGACACGGCTGAGCAGATCACCGCGCGAATGCGTATCGAAGTAACGCAGCGGCAGACGATGGATCTTCCGCTCGACGCTCGCGCGCATGTCCCGCACGGTGCGCTGCACGATCTCGTTCAATCCGTACGCCGCAACCCAGATCAGCGCGGACGACAACAGGTAGAGGGCGAGGACGATGACGAGGGTGCGCCCCAGACTCGTGAAATCGATTCCTACTCCGGGGATCACGTTCATTCCGGCGACCATGTCGGCGAACTGGTCGCGACCCTCCGCACGTAGCTGCGCGATCGCGGCATCCTTCGAGAGCCCCGCCTGCAACTGCATCCCGATCACACCGTTGAAGATGATGTCGGTACCTCGGCCGAGCACGAGGGGCGCGATCGACGAGCTCACCACACCGAGCAACGCCGCGATCATCACCGAATACACGACGTACCGATGCGGATGCAGCAGACCGAGGATGCGGATGATCACGCCCAGACGTGACTGCGGGGCGGCCTGTTGTCCGGCCGTGTCGGGCGACGTCATACGGCGGCCATTCTCTGCGATTCGACGATCTCGGTGTACGTCTGGGAACGACCGAGCAGTCCGAGGTGCGTCCCGGTCGCGACCATGGCGCCGCCGTCGAGAACGACGATGCGATCCGCGTCCTGCACCGTCGAAACACGCTGAGCGACGATGAAGACGCACGCGTTGCGCGTTTCGGGTTCCAGCGCCGCGCGCAGTCGCGCGTCGGTCGCAGGGTCGAGCGCCGAGAACGCGTCATCGAACAGATAGATGGCGGGTTTACGTACCAGTGCGCGGGCGATCGCGAGTCGCTGTCGCTGCCCGCCCGAGACGGTGGTGCCCCCCTGTGACAACACCGATTCGAGCCGGTCCGGCATGGCGTGGACGAACTCGGCGGCCTGAGCCACTTCGAGTGCGTGCCACAGTTCGTCGTCGCTCGCGTCGGCGCGGCCGTAGCGGAGATTGTCGGCGATCGTGCCCGAGAACAAATACGCCTTCTGCGGCACGACGGAGATCCGCGACCGCAGCACCTCGGGATCGAGGCGCCTGACGTCGACACCCGATACCAGCACCTGCCCGTCGGTGACGTCGATGAGTCGCGGGATCAGACGCATCAATGTGCTCTTGCCCGACCCGGTACCGCCGATGATCGCGGTGGTGGTGCCGGGCTCGGCCCGGAAGCTGATGTCGCGCAGCACGGGCGCGTCGGCACCCGGATAGGAGAACCCGGCACCCCGTAGTTCGACGTCGATCCGAGCGCCGAGTTCGCGCACCGGTTCCGTCGGTGCCGCGACGGTCGGTTCGGTGTCGAGGACCTCGAGGATGCGCCCTGCGCACACGCTTGCGCGCGGCATCATCATCGCGATGAACGACGACATGAGGACAGCCATGAGGATCTGCGCCACGTAGGTGATCATCGCGGTGATCGAGCCGACCTGCATGGAGCCGGAATCGATCCTGGCACCGCCGACCCACACCACAGCGACGGTACTGACGTTCGCAATGAGCAGCACCGCCGGATACAGCACCGAATTGACGCGGCCGACGCGCAGCGCCGTCGCGGTGAGATCGTCGTTGGCGCGGTCGAAGCGGGCCTTCTCGGTGTCGTCGCGAACGAAGGCCCGCACGACACGGATGCCGCTGACCTGTTCGCGCAGCACCCGATTGACCCCGTCGAGCCTTATCTGCATGACCCGGAATCCCGGCAGCATCAGTGCGATGAGCACGACCATCGTCAGGATCAGGGCCGGTACCGCAACCGCCAGTACCAGGGAAGTGCCGACGTCTTCGCGCAACGCCATGATGATGCCGCCGACGCCCATGATCGGGGAGGTCACCACGATGGTGCAGGTCATCAGCACGAGCATCTGAACCTGCTGTACGTCGTTGGTGTTGCGGGTGATCAGCGACGGCGCTCCGAAGGTGCCGAATTCGCGGGCGGAGAACCCGCCGACCCGCTGCACGAGCGCCAGCCGGACGTCTCGTCCGAACGACATGGCGGCTCGCGCAGCGAAGTACACGGCGCCTATGGAGCAGCCGACCTCCACCGCGCTGATCCCCAGCATGAGGAGCCCGGTACGCATGATGTAGTCGATATCGCCGACTGCCACGCCCTGATCGATCAGGTCGGCGTTCAAGCTCGGCAACAGCAGCATGCCCGTGGTGGCCGCGAGCTGCAGCATGACCACAGCTATGAGCGAACCCTTGTAGCGCACGAGAAAGCGCCGTAACAGCCGAACCAACATGGGCAATACGCTACCTGCGTCTCCGGACGAACCTCGCGGACCTCACACCCGGCTGGACTCCGGGGTCGCGCCAACGGCTTCCAGCTCGCGCGTGAGCTTCTCGCCCTCGACGTCGACGTTCGGCAGGATCTTGTCGAGCCACTTCGGCAGCCACCACGCCTTGTCTCCGAGCAATGCCATCACCGACGGGATGATCACCATGCGGACGATGAACGCGTCGAAGAAGACGGCGGCGGCAAGCGCGAAGCCGATGGACTTGATCAGCGAATCCGGTTCGGCGATGAACGCGGCGAACACCGAGATCATGATGATCGCGGCGGCGCTCACCACGCGGGCGCCGTGCGCGAAGCCACTGCGCACCGCGTCCAAGGCGGATGCACCGTGTACATAGTCCTCGCGCATGCGGGTCACCAGGAACACCTGGTAGTCCATGGCCAGGCCGAACACCACGCCGATGAGGATGATCGGCATGAAGCTCACGATCGGCTGCGGGTTCGAGATGAGACCGCCGAAGCCGTTCTGGAAGACCGCCACGGTCGCGCCGAAGGTGGCCAGGACGCTCAGCAGGAAGCCGAGTGTCGCGGTGAGCGGCACCAGGATCGAGCGGAACACGAGCATGAGCAGGATGAATGCGAGACCCACGACCACCGCGAGGTACGGGACGAGCGCGCTCTGCAGGCTCTCCGACACGTCACCTTCCAGCGCGGTCTGACCCGTCACGCCGTACGAGAGGCCGTACTCGTCGTTCAGCGCTGCTTCGTCGGCGCGAATCTCCGAGACGAGATCCATCGTTGCAGGATCGGTCGGGCCGCTTCGCGGCGTGATGAGAATCTGCGCGGTGTCACCGGCTTCGTTCACCGCGACGATCTGGGCGTTGACGACCTCTTCGTGCTCGTACAGCGAGCCGAGGACCGCACCGAAGACGGCGTCTGCCGGAACGTCCGCGTCGCGGGCATCGGCGACAACGACGAGCGGGCCGTTGCGTCCCGGTCCGAATCCTTCGTCGATCAGATCGTAGGCCTGGCGTGCGCTGGTGGCAGGATCGCCCGTCGCCTCGGTGGGCAGGGCAAGCCGCAGGCCGGTCGCGGGGAGTGCGAGAACGCCGAGGAGGACGACGCCTGCGACGAGCGGAATCAGCGGACGACGGGTGATGGCGCCGATGAACTTCTGTGCAGCGCCGGGCTCACCGCCCTCGGAGTCGCGTGAATTCAGTCCGGGAATGCGGCCCGCGAATGCCTTTTCACCGAAGAGACCGAGCACGGCGGGCAACAGCGAGATCGCGATGAGCACTGCCATGAGCACAGTGAATGCGGCGGCGTACCCCATCACGGACAGGAACGGGATGCCGACGACGCTCAGCGCCATGAGCGCGATGATGACGGTCAGGCCGGCGAACACGACGGCGGAACCCGCGGTGCCGACGGCACGACCGGCGGCCTCGGCACGATCGGAGGTATTGAGCAGCTCGTGCCGGAAGCGCGAGACGATGAACAGTGAGTAGTCGATGGCGACGGCAAGGCCGATCATGATCGCAAGTGTCGGCGTCATCGAACTCAGGTCGAAGAAACCGGTGGCGATGGTAATGCCCATGCTTCCGATGCCGACACCGACGAGCGCAGTGATCAGCGGCAGACCGGCTGCAACGAGTGAGCCGAAGGTGAGGGTGAGCACGATCGCGGCGATGCCGATACCGATGAGTTCCGCGGTGCCGCCGGGCATCGTCATCTCGGCTGCGGCGGTGCCGCTGACCTGCACGGTCAGACCTGCATCACGAGCGATGTCCGCAGCTGCGGCGATCTGGTCGCGCATGGCCTGGTCGACGTCGGTCATTTCGCCGTCGAACGGCACGGTGACGAAACCGACGGTGCGGTCGGCGCTGAGCGGCGACAGGGCCTGTGCATCGGCGCGCGCGGCCTCCTCGGGTGTGCCCTGCTGCGCGGCCAGTCCCAGCATCTGCTGAGTGAGACCGGCGTCTGCCGTGACCGGGTTGGTCAGAACGCCTGCCTGTTGTTCGGGGGTGGCGGTGGCCGGGTCGACCTTGGCAGGCGCGGAAACCGTATCGATCCCGCGGATCGCGGCGAGAGTCTCGTCGATGGCCGCCATGTTCTCGGGGGTGTCGAGGGTCTGTCCGTCGGGCGCGGCGAAGACGTACCGTGCGCTGAGTGCGTTCATCGGGTCTTCGGCCGTCGGGAACCGCTCGGCCATCAGATCCTGCGTCTGCTGCGCGGGGGTGCCGGGCAGGGTGAACGAGTCGGTCGTCGGGCCGGACAGCGTTGCTGCGCCGACTCCGAAGAGGACGAGCAACGCGATCCAGAACGAGAGGACTGCGCCTTTACGCCGGTAAGCGAACTTGCCTATCCGGTAGAGGTAGGTCGCCACGGCAGGCACCCTTTCTTCGATCGAACATGGTCGTGGTCGTGGGGGGTGTTACGAGAATCCCCGTCGCAGCAGCTCGAAGGCTTCCCGGATGAGGTGTTCGGGTGAGGACGCGGAATTCGCCATGGACATCTCGATGGCCGATTTGATCGCTCCCAAACTGACGTAGTGCACCAGGTTGGGGTAGATATCCGTGGCCGGATCAGTGCCCGTACGCTCGGCGATGACATCGACGAGCAGCTGCGATGAGCGTTTCGCGACCTCGATGTGTCGGGATTCGTTACCCGAGCCCTCCTCGACGAACGCGACGCAGGTGCTGATGTCGTCGAACGACCACTGCGGGTCGGTCACGAGCCCGACGGCACATTCCTCGAGCGAAGACATGATGGGCTCGTCCGCAGGGCGGTGCCGAAGAAGATCGATCCAGGTTTCGATCAGGCCCTCGAAGTGCACGAGGACCGCTTCTTCCTTGCTCGCGAAGTAGTTGTGGAAGGTGCGTGTCGAGACGCCGGCCCTGGCGGCGATCGCATCTGCAGTGACCTCATGCAGGCCGTGTTCGCGCGCGAGTTCGGCAGCGGCGTCCGCGAGAGCCGCGCGGGTGGCGGCTTTCTTGCGGTCGCGCAATCCGAGTTGAGTGCTCACTCCAACAACGGTACAGATTTTGCAGAGCCGTGTAACTTTGCAGAGTTCTGCAATATTTATGCGATCGGCCACACCTGATCGCCGCGAGTAATGCAGCTCACACCACGCGGCGCTCCCATGCGCCCGGATCCGAGGTCAGGTCGCGAACGAACTCCGACAGCTCGTCCGCAACAACATCCGCGAGCGTCACATCCTCGAGCACCGCACGCAGGTTCACCCGCACCGCAATCCATACGTCCCGCAGCCGTTCGGCCGCCCCCGTGTACTCCACACTCTCCGGCCGCTCCCCCCGCACCGACGCGAGTGGTCCTTCCACCGTGCGAATGATGTCGGCGATGGAGATCTCGTCGGCCGGTCGCGCCAACCAATAACCCCCATCCGGACCCCGACGACTGCGAACGAGACCACCCCGGCGAAGATCGGCGAGCACGGCCTCGAGGAATTTGTGCGGGATCGACTGGGCGGTCGCCAGCATTTCCGCCTTGGCCGGGCCGCCGTCACATGCGGCGAGCTCGAGTAGGGTCCGCACGGCGTAATCGACCCTTGCGCTGATATGCACTCTGCTCTCCCTGCAACATTCGACCGCTAATCCCTACCAATACTGGGGGAAATCCGCACAACCCGCCCAGCAATAGTGACGGGTGCCACAGGTGGAGTACATTGGACGGTCGTCCACGTACTACCTGGAGGCCCCGCAATGAGGGAGACCCTGTTCAGCGCGTGGGGATCGCTGCTCGAACCGTTGCACGACCCCGTCGCCCTCGCGATACCGGCGTTTGCGCTGTTCCTGATTCTCGAGTGGGTCGCGGCCCGCGCGCTGGAGCACGCCGAGCCGGGACCCGACGGACGCGTCCGCCCCCCGCGCGGTGGATACGAGATGCGCGATGCGCGGGCAAGCCTCTCGATGGGGCTGATCTCGATCGTGACGAGCGCCGGCTGGAAGGTGCTCGCACTCATCGGATACTCGGCACTGTGGGTGTACGTCGCACCGTGGCACCTGCCCGCCGACGCCTGGTACACGTGGGTGATCCTGCTGCTGGGGATCGACTTCCTCTGGTACTGGTATCACCGGATGGCGCATCGGGTTCGGCTCGTCTGGGCGACTCATCAAGCGCACCATTCGAGTGAGTACTTCAACTACGCAACCGCTCTGCGCCAGAAATGGAACAACAGCGGCGAGATCATCATGTGGTTGCCGTTGCCCCTCCTCGGCATCCCGCCCTGGATGGTGTTCGTGGGGTTCTCCGTAAGTCTCGTCTACCAGTTCTTCGTGCACACCGAGCGAGTGAGCACACTGCCCCCGCCGATCGAGTTCGTGTTCAATACGCCGTCGCACCACCGGGTGCACCACGGGTCGGATCCCGAGTACCTCGACCGGAACTACGCGGGCATCCTCATCATCTGGGACCGGATGTTCGGCACGTTCAAGGCCGAGCGGCAACGGCCCGTGTACGGGCTCACAACGCCCGTGGGCACCTTCGATATCTGGGATCTGCAGACTCACGAGTACCGGGCGATTGCGCGCGACTGGCGGTCGGCGACATCCTGGCGCCACAAACTCGGCTACGCCTTCGGGCCGCCCGGATGGACTCCGACGCAGTCGAAGACGGTCAGTTCACCGTCTCGAGGGTGATCAGGAAGTCCACACTTCCGGACTCGTCGACAGCGACGAATCCGAGGTTCGGAGGCTCGATGCCCCAGTCGGTCCAGGTGGCAGGAATGCTGCCCGACGCCACGATGCTCCCGCCGGTGCGCAGAACGTCGACGTCCACCGTCACGGTGCGCTCCTCGCCGCGCAGAGTGAGGATGCCGGTCGCCGGCACGGTGGCGACGGTGCCGTCCGTCGGCAAGGACGACACATCCACGGGCTCGGTCAACGTGAAGGTCGCGGTCGGGTGGTTCGCGGTGTCCATCACCATGCCGCGGAACTGACCGTCGCGTTGGGAGATGTCGGTGGCGATACCGTCGACCCGGACGGTGATCTCGGCTGCGGTGAGAGATTCGTCGGCGATCGTTGCAGTGCCCGAAACCTGGTCGGTGCTCCCCACCACGGTGACGTCGGCGCCTCTCAGGATCTCGTGCACTGTGTAACCCGCCGCGGTCCGGTTGGGATCGGCGCCCGGGGTCACGGTCCACTCGCCGTCGAGCTCACCGGTTGCGGCCTCCGCGCCGGACGTCGATACCGAGGCAGCCGGCGCGTCGTCCTCCGCAATGAAGTTGCCGTAGAGCCACGGCGCGACGAAGAAGCCCAGCAACGCGATCACGACGACGGCGACGAGGACCCACACAGCTTTCCGCATGGGGCGAGATTAGAAGACGTTTCGACCCCGCGGGGACTCTCCGCCGAATTCTTCCGCGAAATCGGGGTTGCTTGTCATCGAGCAACGACTTGGGCCGCGACCGCTGCCCCCACCCACCGGCGCAGATAACGACGCATCTCGTCGTCGCTTCGTGGCGGGTTGCCTGGAGAGACGAAGAACGACTGCATAGTCCGCAGAAGGTATTCGACGAGTTCGTGCAGCGTCGCGTCGTCGTAACCGTAGCTCTCCCACTCGACATCGAACCGTCGGATCATGGTCATGCCGAAGGCCTGCGCTTCGTCGGATGTCATGTTCTCGGGGTGGACGTTCGCGTACGAACTCGACAGCAGAAGCCCGAGGTGCGGAGTGCGGCGCACTTCCGCGAGGGTGAAGACGACGGCTTCGACGGTCGCGTCGACGGGGTCGACGATGCCTTCGACGCAGTCGGCCAGACGGTCGAGGAACCCGGCGACCGACGCGATGGCCGCAGCCTTCATCAGCGCATCTGCACTGGGAAAATAGCGGTAGACCGTCTGCCGGATGACGCCCAGCGATTCCGCGACCTGCGCGATGCTGATCGCCGCGCCGGTGCGCCCGATGATGTCGACCGCGGTCTCGACGATGCGCCGGGTTGCCTCATCGTCGCTGTCGGGCGGACTCCCACCCCACCCTCGCCTACGTGCCACAGCCGCCTCCTGAAATGAGGGGCCCGACATTATCACGTAGCCCAATCCCGGAGTGGGTATGCCAGGAGTTTTACACGAAAGTCATCATACATACCTGAGTCCAGTCGTATGATACTTCCAAATCGTCGGTCCTACCTGCCCCGACCTGACCGGACAGCCCCGAGAACGAGGTAGAAGAAATGACAAACCTGCACGTCCGCAAGATGCGTTTCGCGTTCGAGGACCACGACGTGCCTTTCCTGTGGAACCCCGAGAACCCCGCCTTCTCGAGCATGGCCAACGCGGTCTCGTTTCTCGCAGTCGGTTTCGAGAAGATGATCGTCCAGATGATCACCGAGGCGAAGCCGCAATTCGCTGACGCCGTGGTTGCCGAAGAAGCCGACGCGTTCATGCGACAGGAAGGGCAGCACTCCACCGCGCACCGCCAGCACGTCCGCGCCCTGATCAAGAGATACCCCGGCCTGCAGGAAACGCTCGACGAGGTGATCGGGGCCTACGACAAGCTCACCGCCGAGACGTCGCTGAAGTACCGACTGGCCTACACCGCAGACCTCGAAGCGACCTTCACCCCTGTCTTCAAACTCATGCTCGACAACGACGCGTCGCTGTTCCGCCCCGGCGACGACCGGGTCGCATCCCTGTTCATCTGGCATTTCGTCGAGGAAGTCGAGCATCGAAGTTCGGCGCTGATCATCTACGACTCCGTCGTCGGCAGCGACGTCTACCGCATGCGCGTGGCCGCCTCGGTGTTCAAGCACGTACTCGACGTCATCCGAATCGCGTGCGCGGGCTTCAACAAGCACGTCCCTCTCGAAGACCGCAAGATCGACGCACTGTCGATGTTCGCGTCGTATCGGCGTAAGCAGAAGCTGCTGCAGATGATTCCGGGGATGCAGGCCGCAAATGCCGGGCCGATGCCACGTGCGTTCGACGACCTCGGGCTCGGCGAACAGCTCATCGCGCTACGCGGCATCATCCGAAGCCAATTGCCGAAGCACAACCCCGAGCATGAAGATCTACCCGAACTCGCCGGAGTGTGGTTCGAGCGCTTCGACGCCGGATATGACGTCACCAAGTGGTACACCGCGGAAACCGCTGCACCGGGGGTCAATTGATGTCGGATCTGTGTTCGCCCACCTTCGAAGACCTCGCGACGAGACTCGGCTTCTCCTGCGACGAGGCAGGCGGGCTCGTCGAACTCCGCAACCCGCTGGCGCTCGAGAACTGGACGTTGCCGGTACTCGAGTTCACCATCGTCGTCGGCGCAGTGCTCGCTCTCGTCTACGCCATCATGCGACTGCGCCGGCACGGTGACCCCACCAACCTGGTGCTGTGGCTGGGCGCGTGCGCATACCTGTTCATCATCGAACCGCCCCTGTACTTCCCGGCCGCGTTCGGGATCGAACAGCACGTCGACACGATGTTCGCGCACAACGTGTTCACCGTCGAATTCATGTGGGGCAGACTGCCTCTATACATCGTCGCGATCTATCCGCTGCTCGCGACGCTGTCCTTCGAGATTGTCCGGATGCTCGGGGTATTCCGTAGATACGGCGTGATTGCGGGCGCAGTGGCCGTCGGCTTCGTCCACCACGCCTTCTACGAGATCTTCGACCACCTCGGGCCACAACTGCGCTGGTGGGAATGGTCCCTGGACAATCCGATCAACCAACCGTTCTTCGACTCCGTTCCGCTGCCGAGCGTCGTAGTGTTCGCCGCGTTGTGGCCGATGTCCCTTGCCCTGTGTACACAATTTTTCGTCGGCCGCCACATCGACCGGGGAGAGAGCTTCTCCGGCCTCCAATTGGTCTGGCGCACAGTCGTCATCGGAATCCTGGCATCGGTAGGCACATTCGTCCTGCCGATCCCTGCCACCGTCGTCGGAATGGGGAGCACGACGGTGCGCGGGTTCATGTACGCACTCGAACTCGTCGTCCTGTGCGCGGTTGCGATCTGGGTGCTCGCTCGCCAGTGGTCGCGGCTGCGCCGCGGCGACTCCGACGCCCCCGCCTACACGAACGTGTTCGTCCAGCGGTTCTCGCTGGTGTACCTCGGCGTGCTGGCGGTCCTCTGGATCACCGCGTTGCCCGACTATTTCTCGGCTGTCGACGGCGTCACCGACAATGGCGATCCCATCGGCAACCTCTGGTATGTCGCGGCGTGCTTCGTCGTCGCCATCGCGTGTGTCGCCGCGACCTTCACCGTTCCCCGAGCCGGGTCCGCAACCGATGCCACGACCGTCGGAATTCGGGAAACGTCATCATCGTGAAGCAGGTGCGCGCATTGTGAGCATTCGCGCTGCCAGCAGCGCGGAGATCACCATGAGCACCATTCCGATTCCCGACGTGATGGTCACACCGCTGTCGAACGCCTCTCCCGCGGCTCCGAGCAAGGCTGTCGCCTGCTCCGCGGGCAGGGCGTCGGCAACGGCGTGGGCACCGCCCAAGGTTTCCCGAGCGGCGGTCGCGGCTTCCGGGTCGAGGCCGGCCGGAACCCGCAGGTTTGCGCCGTAGGAGGCGGTGAGGATCGAGCCGAGCACGGCGGTTCCCAGCACCGCGCCCATTTCGTACGCTGTCTCGGACACCGCCGACGCCGCGCCTGCCTTCTCCGGCGGCGCGCTAGAGACGATCAGGTCGTTCGACAGGGTCTCGGCGGCGCCGATCCCTGCCCCGAGAACCGCGAACGCCACGATGATCGGAGCAAGGGCCGTGGGCGAGGCCAGCATCAACACGAGCGCGTATCCGAGCGCCGACAGCAACAACGCCGACACGATGATCGTCGACGGCCGGACCCATCGCACCAATGTGACCACTGCCAGACCCGCCACCACCATCACACCCAGCCCGGGAACGAGGCTCAGACCGGCCTGCATCGGGCTCTGCCCGATCACCAGCTGGAGGTGCTGGGAAACGAAGAACAGGAACCCGACGAGAGAGACCACCGAGAGCAAGTTCACCAGGACCGCACCGCTGAACGTGGGCACACGGAACAGCCGCACGTCGAGCATGGGATCCGGCCGGCGTAGCTGACGTCGCACGAACAACACGAGCGAAACGACCCCGACGACGGCGAATGCAGCCGTCATGACGACCGATTTGCCGTTGGCGAGATTCTTGATTGCGAACACCAGCGGCGCGAGCGCGAGCATCGACAGTGCAATGCTCACCACGTCGATACGTCCCGGTGTGGGGTCTCGGGATTCCGGCACGAAGACCGGGCCCAGAACGAGCAGCGGGATCAGCACCGGCACCGCGAGCAAGAACACCGAGCCCCACCACGCATGTTCGAGAAGGAACCCGCCGACGATCGGACCGAGCGCGGCTCCCGCCGCGAAACACGACGCCCACACCGCGATCGCGAGCCGACGTTGCTCCGCGTCGAGGAAGATGTTGCGCAGCAACGACAGTGTCGATGGCATCAGCATCGCCCCGAAGAAGCCCAGTGCCGCACGCGACGCGATCAGCGCTTCCGCCGATGGCGCATAGGCCGCGATCACAGAGACCGCAGCAAACCCTGTTGCACCGATCAGCAGTAGCCGTCGTCGCCCGATGCGGTCGCCGAAGCTGCCCATCGAGACGAGCAGGCCCGCCAGAATCAACGGGTAGATGTCGATGATCCACAGCTGTTGTGTCCCGCTCGGCCGCAGCGCTGCGGAGATCTCGGGTAGCGCGAACGCAAGCACGGTGTTGTCGACCGAGACCAGCAGCACCGGGAGCATGAGGACCGCAAGGGCCACCCACTCACGGGGGCCTGCCTTGGGGACATCTGCGGTTGCGTCCGGTGATGAGACAGGCGTGAACGACACGGCAATCGACTTTCGAGAGAGTTGAGATTCGAACCCTCGTTACTATACCATCTGGACGGTGCAGTAACGAGGGTCGTATCATCTGCCCTGTGCCGCCCCCTCCTGCCGCCCGCGCCAAACTGCTCGACGCCTTCGTAACCATCCTTCTCGAACAGGGTGAACGCGCCGCAACCCTCGACGCGGTCGCTGCCGCTGCAGGCGTGTCGAAAGGCGGCCTGCTCTATCACTTCCCCTCGAAGGACGCCCTCGTCGAGGGTCTGGCCGATCACGTCGAAGAACTCGCAGCGGGGGATGCCGCACTCATGCGGGACGCCCCCGAGGGTCCGGCCGCCTACTACATCCGTACGTCCGTCTACGCCGACACGCCACTCGACCGCGCCATCATTGCCACCACACGGCTGAGCCAGAACGCGATCCCGCGAGCCCGTCTGGCACTGAATCGGATCAGCCAGGGTTGGATGGACGTCCTTACCGACACTGTCGCCGACCCCGCAACCGCGCGCGCTGTCATGTTGATCGGCGACGGCCTCTACTACAGCGCGGCGATGTCCGGCGAGACCGACGACACACCGCCAGAAGACGTCGACGAACTGCTCGAGGTCGTGCAGCGTCTGATCGACCGCCCCTGAACCGCATCGGACATACAGCCGCATCGGACAGCCGCGCGGTGCCGACAACGCGCGGCTGCCTTTTTCGTGCGCGGTCGCACACCCACAACAGAAAGTCCCCCACCTGTGTGAACAGGTGAGGGACTCGTGGCGGTGGCGGTGGGATTTGAACCCACGGACGGGGGTTACCCGTCACACGCTTTCGAGGCGTGCTCCTTAGGCCGCTCGGACACGCCACCGCTAGAAGACTTTACCGGATCGGGTCGCCGTGCCGAAATCGCCTGGTCATGACTCGAACGGAGGCGTGCGCCGGCCGCGGAAGAACACTTCCAACATCTCCGCACACTCTTCCTCCAGCACCCCGCCCCGGACCTGGGGGCGGTGCGTGAGCCGACGATCACGTACGACGTCCCACAGCGACCCCACAGCACCCGTCTTCGGCTCCCACGCACCGAAGACCACGCGCGACACCCGAGAAAGCACCAGCGCACCAGCGCACATCGTGCACGGTTCCAATGTCACGGCGAGAGTTGCACCCTCGAGCCGCCACCCGTCCCCGTAGACCTGCGCGGCAGCCCTCAGCGCCAGCACCTCGGCATGAGCTGTCGGATCGCCGGTCGCCTCGCGTGAGTTCGCGCCGCGAGCGAGCTCGGTACCGTCGGGTGCGAACACCACCGCGCCCACCGGGACATCCCCGGTGGGCGCAGCGGCCGCAGCTTCCAACGCGACCCGGATCAGCTCCTCGTCGTCGCGCAGTCCCATCTAATTCATCTTGTCGAGCGTCGCGCTCAACACGTCGTCGAATCCGAGTCGCTGCGCGATCTCTTCGATCTGCTCGTCGGGATACAGATCCGTCTCCGACAGGATCACCGCCAACACCGGCTCGGGCAGCCCCATGTCGGCCAGGATTGCGAGGTCACCCTCTTCCCAGGGCTCCACATCGTCGAGTTCGTCAGGGTCGATATCCGGGATCTCGACGTTCAGTGCATCGAGAACATCGGCCGCGATGTCGTAATCCACGGCCATCGAGGCGTCCGACAACAACAGTTGAGTGCCTGCCGGTGCAGGACGAACGACGATGAAGAATTCGTCGTCCACATTGAGCAGACCGAACACTGCTCCGGAGCTCCGGAGCTCACGCAATTCCGTCACCGCCGCGTCGAGGCTCGTCAATGCTGATGCTGACAGTGCACGGCACTTCCAGCGTCCGTCCTCACGCGTCACTGCAACGGCAAAACCTTCGAAGTCCTCTGTCGAACTCACCGCGGGGCTCTTGTCCCCGACACGCTGTGCAGCCATGCGCGCAACGGTAGTCGGCCCGGTCCCACGAATGAAGCCCACCGGTGAATATGCCAATCTGAAGCGGTGCCCACACCTGCCGCCGCGCCCCCAATCTGTGTACTCGGTCTCGGTCTGATCGGCGGATCCGTGCTCCGGGCCGCGACAGCGACGGGCCGTCGAGCCTGGGGATACAACCGATCGGCACATGCGGTGGACGCCGCCGTCGCGGACGGGTTCGACGCATCCACCGATCTCACAGCCACACTGGCGCGTGCGGAAGAAGCTCGAGCACTGGTGGTGCTCGCTGTGCCGGTGCCCGCCGTCGACTCGATTCTGGCCGCCATCGCCACGCACGCGCCCAACGTGGCGTTCACCGACGTCGTCAGCGTGAAAGCACAGATCGCCGACGCAGTCGCTGCTCGCGGACTGTCGGCGCGCTTCGTCGGGGGTCATCCGATGGCCGGGACAGCCGAGTCGGGGTGGGAAGCCGGGTCCGCGGATCTCTTCCGCGACGCCGTGTGGGTCGTCACCGTCGACGACGACACGGATCCCGAGTTGTGGCAGCAGGTCGCCGCGCTTGCCCTCGACTGCGGTTCTGTCGTCGTCCCCGCCGAATCCCGCGAACACGATGCCGCGGTCGCGCGGATCTCCCATCTGCCGCATCTGCTGGCCGAAGCACTCGCGATCTCTGGAGCCGCAGGCGGCGACCTCGCGCTCGGGCTCGCAGCCGGATCGTTCCGCGACGGGACACGTGTCGCGGCGACCGCACCCGGCCTCGTCGACGCGATGTGCGAAGGGAACGCCACTGCACTTCTCGAGACCCTGGACGAGACCCTCGACGTCCTACGCGCGGCACGTGAGCAGCTCGCAAACGGCAGCACCGGCGACCTCACTCGCCGCGGTCACGCTGCCCGCACGCGTTACGAACAGCGCCGACGCCATCCGATCACCGGGATCATGCCCGGCGACGACAATTGGATCGAACGCCTGAGAGAAGCCGGACGGCAAGGAGGTGTGTGGGTGTGACGAACCTTCGCGATACCGCTGCGGCCCTCACCACCGGAAAACTCACCGCGACCGAACACGTCCGCCAGGTCCTCGCAGATCTCGACTCGCTGGCAGGCACACCCTGGTCCAACATCGTGGCCGCCCGCGACGACGCTGCAGCCCTCGAGAGCGCAGCACGTGCGGACGCCGAGATCGCTGCGGGTAACTGGATCGGCCCGCTGCACGGCGTCGCGATCGCGGTCAAGGACAACATCGATGTCGCGGGGCTGCCGACGCGCTGCGGCAGCAATGTCTTCGCCGACGAACCGGCGGCCGACCGGGACGCCCGCATCATCGAGAGGTTGCGTGGGTCCGGTGCGATCATCGTCGCGAAGACGCACCTGCACGAGTTCGCGTACGGACCTACCGGCCTGGTCAACGCCTCGGGTCCGGCTGCTCATCCGCACGATCCTGCCCTCATCAGCGGAGGATCGTCCTCCGGTTCCGCGGTGCTCGTCGCGAAGGGCATCGTGCCGGTCGCCATCGGCACCGACACCGGTTGCAGCGTCCGCACACCTGCGGCGTTGTGCGGCATCGCCGGATTCAAGCCGAGCAGCGGGGCACTACCCGTCGACGGTATCTTTCCGCTGTCCACAACCTTCGACCACGTCGGCCTGCTCACCACCGACAGCCTCGACACCGCACTCGCATGGGGGGCGATGCCAGGAGTCGCGCATCTACGTTCCCCGGTGTCAGGGCTGAGAATCGGCCGGCTCCGCGGCGGAATCTGGGACCTCGCCGACACGGAGTTCGACGCTGCAGCAGACCTGGCATGCCAGACCCTCACAGATCTCGGCGCCGAGGTCGTGGATGTCGCTCTGCCCGAAACGGACGATCTGCTCGGCGTGTACCCGATCATCACCGGATCCGAGGCATACGAAACCCACCGCGACAGGTTCGAGGCCGACCCTGGTCGCTATCAGACGCCCACGGCTACGCTCCTGGAGGCTCAGAGGGATCGGCCCGCCCACGAGTACCTCCGTGCGCTACGGACGGCTCAGAAGCTCCGGCACGGTGTCCTCGAGCGCTTGCGTCGCACCGAGAACCTCGACGCACTGATCACTGCCACCACGGGCATCCGATCCGCGAGCCTGAACAGCGATCCTGCCGAGCTGCGAGCGCCCCTGCTCCAACGCTGCATCCCGTTCAGCGTGCTGGGTGTACCCGCGATCTCGGTGCCCGCGCCCGGCGACGCAGGCATCGGGCTGCAGATCGTCGGGCTCACCGCAGGCACCGGTGGGCACGGTAGCCACCCCGCAGAGTCCGCGGCGCTTGCTGCCGCGCTGGCGGTGGAGGGCGTCGACGAAAACTAGATGCGTTCGGCCAACCCGCGATAGGTGACGACGAATCCGTCTTCGTCGACCGTGACGGAGGAAGACGACACCGGTGACAGAACGTGGATCCCGTCCGCGGCGCTGCTGTATATCACCGTGGCTTCCTGCACCGTCAGGTCGAGCAGATTGACATACACAACAGGAACTTCGAGTTCGTCGGCGCCTTCTTGCAGGCGGTAACGCCGGATCGGCAAGGCGTTGAAAAATGGGCTGAGGATCACATCGACGTCGAGCGCCCCACCGAATGATGCTCGCTGATGGTGGGTCCCACTGTCCACCATCCAGATGCCCTCTCCGGACCGGCTGATGGACATGTGCCGCTCACCGGCTGCCATCGTCGTGCGCACCGACAGCCGACGGGTGACTCCGTCCTCATCCGTCACGAGGTCGTAGGAGGCGCTGAACGCCGGATGTTCAGAACATTCGGCTCCGACGATACGGCCGGTCGCCTTGATGCGCTGGCCGCTCAGCTGCACACGTACCGATTCCATCCGGGGCGCGTCCAGCGACCGCCAGGTCAAGAGCGCGGGCCAGTTGGACGCTGGGGTTGCCGCAGGACGAACGGCATCAGAGTCTGGGCTGCTCACGATCTATACCGTATGCGACAAGTCGTCGCCGAGCGGCATCGGTGCCGTAATTGGAGATCCCACGGCAAGGAGACTTCTCACAGCACAGTTCTCCCCCTCGTGGGGGGAGCTCCCTACACCACGCCTACCTGCATCGATGTCTCCAGACCTCGGATCGATCCACCCATCGAATCCATTCATCGGCTGTGCGGACATCCGCCACGGAATGAAGATCGAAAACTGTCCGACGCAGCCGTCCCGGAAACGGTTCCTCCGCCCTGTATTGGCCTAGAGTCGCTTCATGCGCACCGTGTGGACAGTTCCTCTGAACATCGCCCAGACATTGCTGGAGTCTCCGGAAATCCAGATGTTCCTGACCAGCAATGAGCTTCCGGAAACCGCGGACGACCCACGGCAGAGACTCTCCGAGTTCACACTCGCGCTGGGTGCCCTGGCACGCAACAGTGGACGCACATTCAGTTCGATCGACTCCGCCAACCGCGAACTGTTCGGGGGTGCTGCCGGTGCAGTCCCCGTAGCACTCCGGCTGACCGTTCTGCGCGCTATCGTCACCAAGGTCGACGACCGGACGCCGACACCCAGACCGCTCCAGAAGAACGTGATCGACCAGCTCGGTGCCTATGTCTACGCGATTGTGGACTCCCGCGACCGCAGCATCCTCTACGTCGGAATCGGTAGAGCCAATCGCATCTTCACACTCACCTGGACAGCGCTCGGTGAAACCCACAAACTCGAGGAGTCGAAAGAGAAGGCGCCCGTCGCGACGCCTGAGACCGAGGCGGCACTCCGTCGCATCAAGGCGGTGTACGACTCCGGCTACTCGGTCGAACACTTCATCATCGCCGATGCGCTGCGCCCCGCGACCGATCCGGAGCACACGGCAAGTGACGTCGCGCAGGCAGTCATCAGCTCGCTCGGGCTGCTCGAACCGCATCGCGGAGAACCGGTACTGACGAACCTCGCAGGCACGAACGAGGAGTCCGAAGCCGACCGCACCGCAATTCCGATTTCGGAGATCGTGCGTCAGTACTCGGCCCAGGCCGCGCCCGAACCTCCCACGCCGTGTGTGGTTCTGCGTATCAACGAGGCAAAGAAGGCGTCGACGGAGGCCGTACGTGAACTCGCGTCGCGTCCCTGGCCGGCAGGGACCGCAGCCCGAGGAATCGACGGACTGCCGATCATCGTCGTCGCCGACAACATAGTGCGCGGTGTATATCGAGCGACAGGTTGGGAAGCGGGTGCCCGCACCGAAGAAAACGGCGGCACAATTCTCTACCGGTTCCGCGGGGAAGCCGACCCCGAGCTCGAAACAGCCTTTGTCAATACACGTCTGACTCCGGATCGTCTCGGACTCAAACGCTGGCCGACGAGTGGTTGGGCACCACGCCTCACCCGCGCACTTCCGACGCCCGGTGGGCACCCGAAACCGAAACCGGCACCCCGACCGAACACCACCCGACCCCACACGAAACCCACACACTGAAAACAACAAGAGCCAGGGAGGACAGGGACACCATCCCCGCCCTCCCTGAACTCTCTCCACCTACGAAAACACGAAAGGGACCCCACAACGTGGGGCCCCTCTCGGAACAAATGCACGGCGGCGACCTACTCTCCCACACCCTGACGAGTGCAGTACCATCGGCGCAGACAGGCTTAGCTTCCGGGTTCGGAATGGGACCGGGCGTTTCCCCATCGCTATAACCACCGTAACTCTATGAAACTATACCCACGCTCACGCGTGTCGAACCGAGTGAACACAGCCCCCTCACATCAGGAGCTCCGCCCACCCAATTCTGACGAATCGGGTGCTGTTTCAGACACCGCACAGTGGACGCGTAACACCTTCATGATAAGTCCTCGGCCTATTAGTACCAGTCACCTCCACACATTACTGCGCTTCCAGTTCCGGCCTATCAACCCGGTGGTCTGCCGGGGGCCTTACCCCAATAAAGGGTGAGAAACCTCATCTTGGAACAGGCTTCCCGCTTAGATGCTTTCAGCGGTTATCCCTTCCGAACGTAGCCAACCAGCCATGCCCCTGGCGGGACAACTGGCACACCAGAGGTTCGTCCGTCCCGGTCCTCTCGTACTAGGGACAGCCTTCCTCAAGTTTCTTACGCGCGCGGCGGATAGAGACCGAACTGTCTCACGACGTTCTAAACCCAGCTCGCGTGCCGCTTTAATGGGCGAACAGCCCAACCCTTGGGACCTACTCCAGCCCCAGGATGCGACGAGCCGACATCGAGGTGCCAAACCATCCCGTCGATATGGACTCTTGGGGAAGATCAGCCTGTTATCCCCGGGGTACCTTTTATCCGTTGAGCGACACCGCTTCCACATGCCGGTGCCGGATCACTAGTCCCGACTTTCGTCCCTGCTCGACCTGTCAGTCTCACAGTCAAGCTCCCTTGTGCACTTACACTCAACACCTGATTGCCAACCAGGCTGAGGGAACCTTTGGGCGCCTCCGTTACATTTTAGGAGGCAACCGCCCCAGTTAAACTACCCACCAGGCACTGTCCCTGAACCCGATCAGGGCCCGAGGTTAGACATCCAATACGATCAGAGTGGTATTTCAACAACGACTCCACAAACACTGGCGTGCCCGCTTCACAGTCTCCCACCTATCCTACACAAACCGAACCGAACACCAATACCAAGCTATAGTGAAGGTCCCGGGGTCTTTTCGTCCTGCCGCGCGTAACGAGCATCTTTACTCGTAATGCAATTTCGCCGAGTCTGTGGTCGAGACAGCAGAGAAGTCGTTACGCCATTCGTGCAGGTCGGAACTTACCCGACAAGGAATTTCGCTACCTTAGGATGGTTATAGTTACCACCGCCGTTTACTGGGGCTTAAATTCTCAGCTTCGCCACCACAAGGGCAGCTAACCGGTCCTCTTAACCTTCCAGCACCGGGCAGGCGTCAGTCCGTATACATCGTCTTACGACTTCGCACGGACCTGTGTTTTTAGTAAACAGTCGCTTCTCTCTGGTCTCTGCGACCCCACCCAGCTCACACCGTAAAGGCGATCACCAGACGAGGTCCCCCTTCTCCCGAAGTTACGGGGGCATTTTGCCGAGTTCCTTAACCACAGTTATCTCGATCGCCTCAGTATTCTCTACCTGACCACCTGTGTCGGTTTGGGGTACGGGCCATGTGAAAGCTCGCTAGAGGCTTTTCTCGGCAGCATAGGATCACTGAATTCACCACAACGGCTACGCATCACCTCTCAGGCACATGAGTGGCGGATTTGCCTACCACTCGCCCTACAGGCTTACACCGGCTATTCCACCAGCCGGCCCAGCTACCTTCCTGCGTCACCCCATCGCTTGACTACTACCACCGAAGGTCCCGTGCATCCACACACCCATCCCCCGAAGGGAACAGACCTGCTTCAGGACGGTTAGTACCAGTGATTCATCAGGGGCGCGTTCACACGGGTACGGGAATATCAACCCGTTGTCCATCGACTACGCCTGTCGGCCTCGCCTTAGGTCCCGACTCACCCTGGGCGGATTAACCTGGCCCAGGAACCCTTGGTCATTCGGCGGACGAGTTTCTCACTCGTCTTTCGCTACTCATGCCTGCATTCTCACTCGCATGGCCTCCACAACTAGTTCACACTGCTGCTTCCACGGCCACACGACGCTCCCCTACCCATCCACACCACTGCACAAGTTTCCGCAGAAACAAGCGTGTGTCATGCGAATGCCGCGGCTTCGGCGGTGTACTTGAGCCCCGCTACATTGTCGGCGCAGGACCACTTGACCAGTGAGCTATTACGCACTCTTTCAAGGGTGGCTGCTTCTAAGCCAACCTCCTGGTTGTCTCAGCGATCCCACATCCTTTTCCACTTAGTACACGCTTAGGGGCCTTAGCCGGCGATCTGGGCTGTTTCCCTCTCGACTACGAAGCTTATCCCCCGCAGTCTCACTGCCGCGCTCTCACACCCTGGCATTCGGAGTTTGGCTGACGTCAGTAACCTTGTAGGGCCCATCGGCCATCCAGTAGCTCTACCTCCAGAGTGAAACACGCGACGCTGCACCTAAATGCATTTCGGGGAGAACCAGCTATCACGGAGTTTGATTGGCCTTTCACCCCTACCCACAACTCATCCCCTCAGTTTTCAACCTAAGTGGGTTCGGGCCTCCACGACGTCTTACCATCGCTTCACCCTGGCCATGGGTAGATCACTCCGCTTCGGGTCTAGAACATGCCACTGCACCGCCCTATTCGGACTCGCTTTCGCTACGGCTACCCCACACGGGTTAACCTCGCGACATGCCACTAACTCGCAGGCTCATTCTTCAAAAGGCACGCCATCACCCACCAGCCACCAAAGACTGCACAGGCTCTGACGGATTGTAAGCGCACGGTTTCAGGTACTATTTCACTCCCCTCCCGGGGTACTTTTCATCTTTCCCTCACGGTACTAGTCCGCTATCGGTCACCAGGGAGTATTCAGGCTTATCGGGTGGTCCCGACAGATTCACACCGGATTTCACGGGCCCGGTGCTACTTGGGTACCTTTCACGAGAGCCGGCAAATTTTCGTCTACGGGATTCTCACCCTCTACGACAGGCCGTTCCAGACCACTTCGACTAATCCACCGGTTTCTTACTCTCGCTCATCATGACAGTGATGAGAAGAAAAGCCCCACAACCCCACAAGTGCAACCCCTGCCAGGTATCACACACCCATGGTTTGGCCTCTTCCGCGTTCGCTCGCCACTACTGACGGAATCACATATTGTTTTCTCTTCCTGTGGGTACTGAGATGTTTCACTTCCCCACGTTCCCTCCACACGCCCTATATATTCAGGCGCGGGTAACACGACATCACTCGTGCTGGGTTTCCCCATTCGGAAATCCTCGGATCACAGCTCGGTTGACAGCTCCCCGAGGCATATCGCAGCCTCCCACGTCCTTCATCGGCTCCTGGTGCCAAGACATCCACCGTACGCTCATAAACACTTACAACAAAGATGCTCGCGTCCACTGTGCAGTTCTCAAACAACACACAACAACCCCTACCGCAAGAACACACACCGTGTCTTGTTTCGTGGATCATCGTCGCTGAAAAAACACGAAAACGTGTTCCCTCAGGACCCAACAGCGCACCGATATAACCACCGCCGAGAAGAACATGGCCTCCTCGCATCGCAGTGATGATTGCCAGCGTTCCACCCATGAGCAACCGTGTCCCACATACGGAGACAAACGGCCTCTGGTCACACACATTCACCGACTCTTCGGGATGCATGGACAGATGCTCCTTAGAAAGGAGGTGATCCAGCCGCACCTTCCGGTACGGCTACCTTGTTACGACTTCGTCCCAATCGCCGATCCCACCTTCGACGGCTCCCTCCCACAAGGGGTTAGGCCACCGGCTTCGGGTGTTACCGACTTTCATGACGTGACGGGCGGTGTGTACAAGGCCCGGGAACGTATTCACCGCAGCGTTGCTGATCTGCGATTACTAGCGACTCCGACTTCACGGGGTCGAGTTGCAGACCCCGATCCGAACTGAGACCGGCTTTAAGGGATTCGCTCCACCTCACGGTATCGCAGCCCTCTGTACCGACCATTGTAGCATGTGTGAAGCCCTGGACATAAGGGGCATGATGACTTGACGTCGTCCCCACCTTCCTCCGAGTTGACCCCGGCAGTCTCCTGCGAGTCCCCACCATTACGTGCTGGCAACACAGGACAAGGGTTGCGCTCGTTGCGGGACTTAACCCAACATCTCACGACACGAGCTGACGACAGCCATGCACCACCTGTATACCGACCACAAGGGAAACCACATCTCTGCAGTCGTCCGGTACATGTCAAACCCAGGTAAGGTTCTTCGCGTTGCATCGAATTAATCCACATGCTCCGCCGCTTGTGCGGGCCCCCGTCAATTCCTTTGAGTTTTAGCCTTGCGGCCGTACTCCCCAGGCGGGGCGCTTAATGCGTTAGCTACGGCACGGATCCCGTGGAAGGAAACCCACACCTAGCGCCCACCGTTTACGGCGTGGACTACCAGGGTATCTAATCCTGTTCGCTACCCACGCTTTCGCTCCTCAGCGTCAGTTACTGCCCAGAGACCCGCCTTCGCCACCGGTGTTCCTCCTGATATCTGCGCATTTCACCGCTACACCAGGAATTCCAGTCTCCCCTGCAGTACTCGAGTTTGCCCGTATCGCCTGCAAGCCCGCAGTTGAGCTGCGGGATTTCACAGACGACGCGACAAACCGCCTACGAGCTCTTTACGCCCAGTAATTCCGGACAACGCTCGCACCCTACGTATTACCGCGGCTGCTGGCACGTAGTTGGCCGGTGCTTCTTCTCCAGGTACCGTCACTTGCGCTTCGTCCCTGGTGAAAGAGGTTTACAACCCGAAGGCCGTCATCCCTCACGCGGCGTCGCTGCATCAGGCTTTCGCCCATTGTGCAATATTCCCCACTGCTGCCTCCCGTAGGAGTCTGGGCCGTGTCTCAGTCCCAGTGTGGCCGGTCGCCCTCTCAGGCCGGCTACCCGTCGTCGCCTTGGTAGGCCATTACCCCACCAACAAGCTGATAGGCCGCGGGCTCATCCTGCACCGAAAAACTTTCCACCAAAAACCATGCAGCCTTTGGTCATATCCGGTATTAGACCCAGTTTCCCAGGCTTATCCCGAAGTGCAGGGCAGATCACCCACGTGTTACTCACCCGTTCGCCACTAATCCACCCAGCAAGCTGGGCTTCATCGTTCGACTTGCATGTGTTAAGCACGCCGCCAGCGTTCGTCCTGAGCCAGGATCAAACTCTCCGTTAAAGACTCATAATCAAAACCCCGAAGGGCTGATCAGTCAAAGACATCGAGCCAAATCACTAGCAAAAAAACTCAAACTAGCAAAACACTGACCACCACAGACGGAAGAATGTGATGATCAGCAAATTCGACCACCGAACATCATCGGTGATCGCACCAAAATAATTGGCACTGACATTCATCGGCACACTGTTGAGTTCTCAAAGAACACGCACACATCATCACTCACCGGACACATCCGGCTCGTTCCGAGGCAACTGTTCCAGCCTAGACCGTTTCACTCACGGACGCAAATCCGTGTGCGGTTCGGAACCAGGGGCGGTGCGAAACCTTACCAGAAGGTGTCGTACCAGTGAAATTCAGGCGTCTTCGTCCAACCTCGTTGTCCCTGACCGTGCGGTCCGGGTCGGTGTCCGTGTCGCTCTGACCTGGAATAAGTTACGCGAGGTCCTGCCGGAACACCAAATCGCCAGGTCAAATGGGTTTTTGTCCGGAAGTGCGCCCGTCATCGGCACCGAATCGGTCAGTGGAGGACCGAAGGTCGTCGTGGATACGGCCCACCACCGCATCCGCAGACCAGGACACGTCGAACACTGTCTCCGCCACGAAAGGCAGGAGCTGGAGCCCCCGGTACCACGTGCCCATGTCTGCAGGACTGAACTCGGCTGCCTCCGGACGCGTGGCATGTCGGGCAAGAGTCTGCTCGAACGAGAGGTCGAAGACATAGAAGAAGGAGCGGTCGGTCGACCTCGCGAGACGCTCGAGCATTTCGCCGTACCGGTCGGGGTCGAGAATCCCCTCGATGATGGTCAACCGCCCCCGCTTCATGCACTCCGTCGCGATCATCTCGATGAGGTCGATGTTGAGACCTCCCGGTTCATCGCGCTCACGCAAGATCGTGCGACGGACGTTGTCTTGGGCGACGACCGCGCACTCTGCCTTACCGAAGCGGTGCCGTAGGGCCTTGGTCACTGTGCTCTTACCCGACCCCGAAGCACCACGGATCACCACGAGCGGGGGTTCGGCGTGTACAACCACGAAATCACCGTAGCGAAGGACCGAAGCCTCGGTGAGGGTGTTCATCGCGGGACGACACCGTGTTCATGCGTCGACTCACGGATCAGTACAACTCTCGAGTAACGTCTCCGTTTGAGCCGAGCGAGGAAGGGTGCCGTGACGTCGACGGGGAACATGGTCGGGTTGTTCGCCGGAATCGGTGGCCTCGAGCTGGGGCTGACGGAGCACGGCTGGAACACCGAGCTTCTGTGCGAGGTGGACCCAGGAGCACAAGCTGTCCTCGGCACGCGGTTTCCGGACATTCCTCTGCACCCTGATGTGACGCGCCTGCGCTCTCTTCCCCAGAACACGGAACTGGTGGCGGCAGGCTTCCCCTGCCAGGACCTTTCTCAGGCAGGCCGGACCGCGGGGATCACGGGGTCGAAGTCCAGCCTCGTCGATGAGGTCTTCCGGCTTGTGAAGAGGAAGAACGGTCCCCGCTGGCTGGTCATCGAGAATGTGCCGTTCATGCTGCAGCTCGGCCGGGGTGCTGCGATGCGGCACATCACCGACGCGCTGGGTGAGCTCGGGTACATGTGGGCGTACCGCGTCGTCGACGCTCGCGCTTTCGGTCTACCGCAGCGCAGGCAGCGTGTTCTGATGGTCGCCTCCCGTACCGAGGATCCTCGAACCGTGCTGTTCGGCGAGGACGCAGGCATGCCCGTCGAAGGCAATCCCGACCTCTATCCGTGCGGGTTCTACTGGACTGAGGGTGTCCGCGGCCTCGGATGGGCGATCAATGCAGTCCCCACTCTCAAGGGCGGCTCGACGCTGGGTATCGCAAGTCCGCCTGCGGTGCGGTTGCCGTCGGGCGAGATAGTGACCCCCGGCCTGATCGACGCCGAACGACTCCAGGGCTTCGACCCCGATTGGACAGCACCGGCCGTCCAGGCTACCGGCGTCCGGCCCGGACACCGGTGGCGACTCGTCGGCAATGCGGTGAGCGTACGGATGGCGTCGTGGGTGGGTCACCGGCTCAGCCATCGGATCGAGTACTCCCCCGACCACGAGACGCCTCTGGCAACGGGCGATGCCTGGCCGAGTGCGGCCTGGGGTATGCAGGGCAAGACCTTCCGCGTCCACGAATCACTGTGGCCGGTCCACTCTCCGTACGAGGATCTCGGCGGGTTCCTCGACGAGTCCCGGTTGCTGTCGGCAAGAGCCACCGCCGGGTTCCTGCGCCGCGCGCGCTCCGGCAAGCTGCGCTTTCCTCCGGGCTTCCTCGACGACGTCGAGAATCATCTGGACCGTATGGGCGGCTTCCCGACAGTCGCAGCGTAGGGATTCGAGCACAGGGGGTTCGTATGGCGTCGTCCGACCGACCGCCCACCGATGCTCGCACGCGCGCACGAATGAGCAGGCAGCGTCGCCGCGACACGGCACCCGAGATTGCGCTCCGGCGGGAGCTACACCGACGCGGGCTGCGGTTCTTCGTCGATCGCGCCCCGATAGCAGGTATGCGACGACGCGCCGACCTGGTCTTCCCCCGGCGACACGTTGCTGTCTACGTGGACGGGTGCTTCTGGCATCGGTGCCCTCTACATGCGACTGCCCCGAAGAACAATGCCGAGTGGTGGGACACCAAACTCGCGGCGAATGTTCGACGCGACCGCGACACGGATGCACGACTGACCGAGGCGGGGTGGACCGTCGTGCGGGTATGGGAACACGAAGATGCGACGACGGCGGCCGACCGTGTCCAGCGCTCCCTCGAATAGGGAAACGCCCTCACGGTAGGCCGCCGTCGCTGTGGTTACGGCTTTAGGTTACGGCTTGACCAGCTCTGCGTATCGAGCGATGTGCTGTTCGGCGCTGCCGAACTCGTACTCGATTGCCGTCAGCCGCTTGAAGTAGTGGCCGACGGCAAGTTCCTCGGTCATGCCCATCCCACCGTGCAATTGGACTGCGTTCTGGCCTATGAACCGTGCCGCACGGCTGGTTGTCGCCTTCGCGGCCGAGACTGCGCGAGCCCTGCCTACGTCGTCGGAGTCGAGGTGCAACACCGCAAGGTACACCGCAGAAACGGCCTGTTCGAGCTCCATGTACATGTCGACCATGCGATGCTGCAGGACCTGGAAGCTGCCGATGGGCTGGCCGAACTGCTGACGCTGTTTGCAGTAGTCGACGGTGTCGGCGAGCACCTTGCGCATCAGTCCGACGGATTCCGAGGCGATCGCCGTGATCGCCTCGTCCACAGTCCTGGAGATTGCACTCCAGGCCTTACCCTGCTCGCCCAACAGTGCATCGGCGGGGAGTCGCAGTCCGGTGAACTCGAGGTCGGCTGCGCGGCGGTCGTCGATCGTCCGATACGAGTGAACCGCCACACCGGCGGGAGGAGCTGCGGCATCGAACTCGAGCAGGAACAGCGAGATCCCGTCGGTATCGAATCGATCGCCCTCGGTACGCGCGGTGACGAGAATGTGGGTGGCCAGCGGCGCGCTGCCCACCACGATCTTGGCGCCGTCGAGCACCCATTCGTCGCCGTCACGCCGCGCTGTCGTGGTGACGTCGTGCAGTACGTATCCGGAAGTCGCCTCGGTCGCTGCGAACGCAGTGACGGCGTCGCCTGCCGCGATCCGTTCGAGGGCGGACTTCGCGCGGTCGCCCCCTGCGCGTCCGAGAAGTCCGCCCCCGAGAACCACTGTGTCGACATATGGCTCGATGACGAGCGCCCGGCCTAGTTCTTCCGCCACCACCATGAGTTCGACCGGGCCACCACCCATGCCACCGACGTCTTCGGGAAGAGTCGCACCAAGGATGCCGAGTTCGTCGGCGAATGCGCGCCACACCTCGGGCTGCCAGCCCGCTCCCGTGGTCGCGGCCTTCCGGCTGCGGCCGAGGTCGTACCGGCTCGCGAGGAATTTGGCGACCGAATCACGAAGGAGCTCCTGCTCCTTGCTCAAACCGAAGTCCATCAGAGCCCCAATGCTGCTTTGGCGAGAATGTTTCGCTGAATTTCGTTGCTACCGGCGTAGATCGATCCGGCGCGGTCGTTGAAGTAGCGCAACGGCGCGACCGCTTGCCATTCGTCGCCACTGAGGTAGTCGCCGCTGGGCGGCACGAAATCCGCGACCGGGCCGCCAGGCTTCGTCGCGTGCGGCTGGTAGACGCGGCCGCGAGGACCGGCTGCTTCGAGCGTGAGCCGTGTGAGCGTCTGGCTGAGTTCGGTGCCGAGCACCTTGAGCATCGACGACGCGGGTCCCGGATCCTTTCCCGCCGCCAATGCTGCCAGCGTGCGATATTCGAGGATCTCGAGGACCTCGGTGCGGATGCGCGCGTCCGCGAGCGCCGCGGAGAACGACGGATCGTCGATGAGCTTGCCACCGGAGGGGCCCGGTTGCTCTGCTGCGGCCGTCGCGATCCGCTCGGCCATCACCTGCAGGGCGGGCGCTGCGGCTGCGCCACCGCGTTCGAAGACGAGCAGATACTTGGCGACCGACCATCCCTCGTCGATCTTGCCGAGGACGTTGCTCTTCGGCACCCGCACCTCGTCGAAGAAGACCTGATTCTGCACTTCTTCACCGGAGGTCATCACCAGCGGACGGATCTCGATGCCCGGCGCGGACATGTCGATCAGCACGAACGTGATGCCGTGCTGCTTCTTCTCGGACTTCGTCGTGCGCACGAGCGCGAACATCCAGTTCGCCTCGGTAGCATGCGTCGTCCAGATCTTGCTGCCGGTCAAGATGAGGTCGTCGCCGTCGTCGACCGCTGCCATCGTGAGCGACGCCAGGTCCGACCCGGACTCCGGCTCGGAGTAGCCCTGGCAGAAAAAGACCTCACCGGTGAGGATTCCGGGGAGGAAGAAGTCCTTCTGCTCCTGCGTGCCGTAAGCGATGATCGCGTGCGAGACCATTCTGATCCCCATCGGCGACAGCGTCGGAGCACCGGCGAGGACCGACTCGCGGCCGAAGATGTAGTGCTGTGTCTGCGTCCAATCGCAACCTCCGTACTCGACCGGCCAGGCGGGGGCGGCCCAGCCACGTTCGTGCAGGATCCGCTGCCACTCCATGCTGGCCTCGTGATCGGAGTACACGCTCGTTGCAAGCGTGCCGGCACGACGCAATTCGGGTGTCAGCTTCTCATCGAGAAACGAGCGGACCTCGTCTCTGAATGCGGCTTCGGCCGCTGACCACGCAAGTTCCATGTTGTCTCCCAGCAGGGTCGCTCGCCGCAACCTTTTGGTGCGAATTGCCGTTAACTTTTCAGGATCGAACGGAGATTACTGGCGCGCGTACCCGAACGTCAACAGGGAATCCATGATTCCCACATCAGGTTCAACCGTCAGAATAGGTGAGACCCGGCGTTCACGTAATTGCTTCAGCAGCCTTGCAGGGCCGACGGTCCAGAACAGAATTCTGATATTCGCCTATAGTGACTCTCGTCACGGGAGCTCTTACGTCTGGCAGGCACACCCACACAGGAGTCGAGCACATGAAGTTCTGGAGCGGCACAGCGTTCATGAAAACCGCAGAGATGCCTGGGGTCGCACGAATGCTCGACGAAGCGGGTTTCCACGGCATGCTGATCTCCGACCACCTCGTCTTTCCCAAGGAAATGACGACGATCTACCCCGGCCACGAAAGTGGCAAGATGTTCTGGCCCGCCGACACCGAGTGGCCGGATGCATGGGTGCTGATCGGCGCTATGGCAGCAGTCACCGAGAACCTGCACTTCGGGAACAACGTCTACATCGCGCCCTCACGCCCCATCATCGAGGTCGCCAAGCAGGTCGGCACTGCAGCAACGATCGCAGGCGGACGCGTGTCGATCGGGCTGTCCGCCGGATGGATGCGCGAAGAGTTCGAGCTCCTCGGCCAGGACTTCGACAACCGCGGCCCTCGGCTCAACGAGATGATCCAGGCACTGCGCGAACTGTGGAAGGGCGGCTGGGTGTCATGGAAGGGTGAGTACTACGACATCCCCGAGATGATGATCGAGCCTCATCCGCCCGAACCGGTGCCGATCCTGTGCGGCGGAGAATCGAAGGCAGCCCTGCGGCGGGCCGCACGATATTGCGACGGCTGGGTCGGCACCGCCTACACCCTCGACGACGCCGAGCATTGGATTCAGCGCATCAACGATCTCAGACGCGAGTACGGACGCGAGCACGAACCGTTCGACATCATCATGGGACTGCGCGACACCCCGTCCCTCGAACTGTACAAACAGGCCGAGAAGATCGGCGTCACCGGTGTGATGGTGTCGCCGTGGGCGAACTGGGAGCGCACGCACTCCGGCGACCACAACCATCTGCTGGGCAGCGCAGAAAGTTACCGGGCCCCCATCGCCGACTTCCGGGAGAAGATCATCGACCGGCTGACCTGAACTGGCCCGTCCCCCTACTTCGCCGGCGCCGTCTCGAAACGGTTGAGCTTGTACGTGGTCACCGGCGGCGGCACCAGATAGCGCAAGACTTTGAGTCCCAACCGGTACCGCAGCGGCCACGTCCGCCCCACCTCGGATTGGGGTGACGCGAACGTCCTCGATTCGAGCAACGTCAATCCGAGGGGTTCGAGCGTGTGCGGCTCATCGCACGTCCACACCATCCGGGCGGGCACCGCTTTGAAGACCGGATTGCGGTCCTGGCTGTTCATCATTGCCCGGCCACCGGTGTCGAATGAGATACCGGCCCCGGGGAATTCCTCCACGATGCGTTCGAGCACCGTATGCACCTGATCCGCCGGAAAGTACAGGAGCACCGCTTCGCTCAGCAGGAAGACGGGCCCGCCACGCTCCTTGACCTGCTCGAACCAGTCGGTGTCGAAGAGCGAACCCGCAGTCGTCGTGTAGCGGTCCGAATCGGAGAAGAAACGCCTGCGCAGTTCCATGGTGTCGGGGACGTCGAGATCGAACCAGTTCACGCGACCGTTGTCGAGTCGTTCGAATCTTGTCGACAACCCGCATCCGAGATCTACGACTGTGCCATCGGGATGTTCGGCGAGAAAGCTGCGCACGTAGCCGTCGAAGATCGACGCACGCAGTACCGATCCCGACAGCGACGGACCGCGGAACTTGGCGAAGTCGTAGTCGAGGGTGTCGACGAGCTCAGCGGCCTTGCGGTCGCCGAGCACGCTGTGACGGCGACGCGCGTCGAGCGCCCGTCCGTAGAGCGGGATCAGCAGCGTTTCCTGAATTTCGCCAAGCGAGACGGAGTCACCCATCAGCCCAATATAGGTTAGGGAAACCTAATTCGAAATGCCTTCTGTGAATTTCCGCCCGCCCAGCGGGAGCCACGGTTCCCTTCGCTTCTCCTCACTCCGGACCATGCAATACATCACATTCACAGCCCACCCCGGAGGCCTGCATGACCGCACTCTCCAGCCAACCCGACACACCCACCTCGAATGATGAGGAAATCCGCGTCATCGAAGCAGCCGCTCCCCCGGAGCGATTCGCACGCGGATGGCACTGCATCGGACTGATTCGCGACCTCGCCGACGGCAAGCCCCACCAGATCGACATCTTCGGCACCAGCGTCGTGGTATTCGCCGACAGCCAGGGGAAACTCAACGTTCTCGACGCATACTGCCGGCACATGGGCGGCAACCTGGCACAGGGCACCATCAAGGGCGACTCGATCGCATGCCCATTCCACGACTGGCGTTGGAACGGCAAAGGCAAATGCAGCGACATTCCCTACGCTCGCCGGGTCCCGCCCTTGGCCCGCACCAGAGCGTGGACCACTCTCGAACGCAACGGTCAGCTGTTCATATGGAACGACCCCGAAGGAAACCCGCCGCCGGCGGACGTGACGATTCCGCACATCGAGGGCTACGGCACCGATGAATGGACGGACTGGTCGTGGAAGACCATCCGTATCAAGGGTTCCCACTGCCGGGAGATCATCGACAACGTCGTCGATATGGCGCACTTCTTCTACGTGCACTACTCGTTCCCACGCTATTTCAAGAACGTGTTCGAGGGACACACCGCCACGCAGTACATGCGCTCGACCGGACGCGAGGACGTCATCGTCGGCACGAACTACGACGATCCCAATGCCGAGTTGCAGTCCGAAGCCACCTACTTCGGGCCGTCGTACATGATCGACTGGCTCGAATCCCAGGCCAACGGGATGACCATCAACACCGTGCTGATCAACTGCCACTATCCCGTGAGCAACGACGAATTCGTGCTGCAGTACGGCGCAATCGTGAAGAAGCTGCCCGGATTGTCCGACGACGCAGCCGCGGGTATGGCCGCCCAGTTCGCAGACGGTGTACAGCTCGGATTCGAACAGGACGTCGAGATCTGGAAGAACAAGGCCCCGATCGACAATCCGCTGCTGTCCGAGGAAGACGGCCCGGTCTATCAGCTCCGTCGCTGGTACAAGCAGTTCTACGTCGACGTCACCGACGTCACCGACGACATGACGACGCGCTTCGAGTTCGAAATCGACACCACCCGCGCGGTCTCCAACTGGCGTCAGGAAGTCGACGAGAACATCGCCGCCGGCCGCGTCATCAACTCCACCGCGCCCTGACCCGGCGCCCGCAGCAAGAACAGGAACACCCGATGACCTACGAAGTACTGAGCCGCGTCGATGCGATGGCCGACGAATTGTTCACCGAAGGTGAGGAAGCCGAGCGCATCGGCAAGCTCGCCGACGAAACGGCCAAGCGGATGAAGGAAGCCGGCTCGATCAAGATGCTTCAGCCGAAGCAGTACGGCGGCCACGAGGCACATCCTCGTGAATTCGCCGAGACGGTGATGCGCACGGCGTCGCTGAATCCGTCGGCCGGATGGATCCACGGCATCGTCGGCGTCCATCCGTGGCAGCTGGCATTCGCCGATCCGCGCGCACAGGAAGAGGTGTGGGGCGAGGACGACAACACGTGGATGGCGTCGCCGTACATGCCGGGCGGACTGTGCGTACCGGTCGACGGCGGCTACACGTTCTCCGGACGTTGGCAGTTCTCCTCGGGCACCGACCACTGTGACTGGGCGTTCCTCGGTGCTCTGGCCTGCACACCGGACGGCAAGCCCGAAGAACCGATGCGCATGCTCCACGTGATCATCCCGCGCACCGACTACACGATCATCGAGGACTCGTGGGACACCATGGGACTGCGCGGTACGGGGTCCAAGGACGTCGTGGTCGAGAACGCATTCGTTCCGGACTACCGGGTCATGGACTGCGACGAGGTGATCGACGGAACCGCGGTACGCCGATACGGGCGCACCGAGACGCTCTATCTCATGCCGTGGTCGACGATGTTCCCCCTCGGCATCACCTCCGCGACCGTCGGCATCGCCGAAGGGATGGTCCATCACGCCGAGGTGTATCAGGGCGACCGGATCAACGCGCAGGGTACCGCGATCAAGGACGACCCCTACACCCTGTTCGCCATCGCCGAAGCCGTCGCCGACCTGCAGGCCGCCCGCGACACACTGCTGGCGAACGTGGACCGGATGTGGGACCTCGTCGATTCCGGGAAGACACCGACGTTCGCGCAACGCGCCGAGGGGCGGCGCACCCAGGTGCAGGCCGCGTGGCGTGCGGTGAACGCGATCGACAAGATCTACCCCCGCTGCGGCGGCAACGCTCTGCGCATGGACAAGCCCCTGCAGCGTTTCTGGCGCGATGCGCACGCCGGACTGCACCACGCGATCCACGTGCCGAGCACGGTCTTCCACGCGTCGTCGCTCAGTCGCCTCGGTGTCGAACCACAAGGTCCTCTGCGGGCAATGATCTGACCGACCCACTCATACTCATCTCATCGGAAGGGCATTTTTCGATGCCGGATTTGAAAGCTCTGGGCTACGTGAAGGTCCAGACGAACGATATGGACCGCTGGCGAACGTTCGCGTTCGACGTCCTCGGGTTCGCGCCCGGTTCCGGACCCGACCCCGACGCGCTGTATCTGCGGATGGACGAACGCGCCGCACGCATCGTGGTCGTTCCCGGTGACACGGACGAGGTTGTCGCCGTGGGCTGGGAGGTACGTGATCATGCTGCGCTGCAACGCGTGACCGAGAAACTCGAACTGGCCGGTGTCGCCGTCAAGCGGTTGTCTCTCGAGGAGGCCGACGCTCGGCGCGTGGAGGAGGTGATCACGTTCCAGGATCCGAGCGGTGCGGTCCTCGAGGTGTTCCATGGCGCTGTTCTCGATCATTCGCCGGTGGTCACACCGTTCGGCGCACGTTTCGTCACCGGAACGCAAGGGCTCGGCCATGTGGTACTGCCGGTCACGGATCCGGACGCGTCATTCGAGTTCTACACGGAGACCCTCGGCTTCCTGCCCCGCGGCGCCTTCCGTCTGCCCACTCCGCCGGAGGTCGGGCCGATGAGGATCCGGTTCCTCGGCATCAACGAGCGGCATCACAGTCTCGCGTTGTGCCCCGCCGCGCACGGGGGCGCGCCGGGTCTGATCCACGTGATGGTGGAGGTGGATTCACTCGACGCCGTCGGCCAGGCGCTCGACCGTGTCGTGAAGGACGGGTTCTCCGTTTCGTCGACTCTCGGCAGGCACACGAACGACAAGATGGTCTCGTTCTACACCCGCGCACCCGGCGGCTGGGACATCGAGTTCGGTACCGAGGGGATGAAGGTCGACGAGGCGCACTACAGCTCGGAAGAGATCACCGCCGACAGCTATTGGGGTCACGACTGGTCGGGCAGCGAGCCGCTGGCGGCGATGTAGGCGGATCCCGCACCGGGAGGTGTCGTCGGGCCCCGCGGTTCCCACCGGAACCGCGGGGCCTGCATGTTTGTGACCGAATTCACGAATACCCTTCCCTTCGCGCAACGAATGTGCCACTATTTCGATTAGAAATTGCCACGTCAAGCTACACATTCGCTTGGTGATCGCAAGGGAGCATCCGTGACCGTTCAAAGCTCGCACCCGCCCGTGCCCACAGCAACCCTCGACCGACTGTCCTCGGTCCTCGACGCCTTCGACGGACCCGGACGGTTGACCCTCTCGGGCGTCGTCCGCCGCACCGGGCTACCGCGCTCGTCGGCGCACCGCATGCTCGACCAACTCGTCAGAATGCGCTGGCTGCGACGCGACGGGCGTGACTACGAACTCGGCATGCGGCTGATCGAACTCGGATCGATCGCGCTCGACCAGGACCGAGTGCACCGCGCAGCCGTCCCCGTCCTGCACGAACTGCATCGGATGACCGGCTGCGTCGTCCATCTCGCCGTACTCGACGACACCGACATCGTCTATCTCGAGAAGATCGGTGGACGCCTCGCCGGGTCGGTACCCACCAGGGTCGGGGGCCGCCGGCCGGCACGGCACACCGCGGCGGGCAAGGCGATGCTCGCCGCCACCGCACTCGACGACGCCGATCTCGTACGAGTACGAGAATCGGGCTTCGCCTTCGAGAAGGAAGAATCGCTGCGCGGATTCGGCTGTGTCGCAGCGTCGATCGGACCGGAACACGATCCTGTTGCGGCCATCTCGGTGTGCGGTCCGGTACGTTCGATGCCGTTCGATCATCGCCTCGCCAACCCTGTGCGTGCCGCCGCCACCCGAATCTGGCGCGACTACCAGGACCAACTCGTCGGTGTCTCCCCCGTCCTCGGCCGGAACCGGGCGTGGAGTACGCACCGGGTCATGGAGCCGGCATGACCGACGCCCCGCACACGTCCCCCTCACCGCCGGTCCGCGCGATGCTCGACACACTGAATGCGAATTTTCCCGCAGTGCACACCATGACCGGCCCGGCCGCCCGCGCAGCGGTGGCCGCACGCCGCGCACCGAATCCGTCGCCCCAGCCTGTCGGCCGCATCGAGGACCACCGAATCGGCTCCGGAGTACGAGTGCGTGTCTACGTGCCCGACACGTCCGCACCCGCCCCGCTGATCGTATTCGCGCACGGCGGCGGGTTCGTGTTCTGCGATCTCGACTCGCACGACGGGATCTGCCGGGCAATGTGCAATGCCACCGCCTCCGTCGTGGTCTCGGTCGAGTATCGGCTCGCCCCGGAGCATCGCGCCCCTACGGCCGCAGAAGATGTGTATCTCGCGCTCGAATGGGCCCACGACCGTGCACCACAATTCGGCGCCGATCCGGCGCGGCTGGCAGTCGCGGGCGACAGCGCAGGCGGAAACCTCGCCGCGGTGGTGGCCCTAGCAGCACGAGACCGCGGCGGGCCACATCTGCGCGCACAAGCACTGCTGTATCCGGTGATCGACGACGACTTCGGCACCGACAGCTATCGACGCTACGCCGACGGTTACTACAACACGCGCGCGGCAATGCAGTGGTACTGGCAGCAATACGCACCAGGCGGCGCACTCACAGCGGACGTGTCACCGATGCGCGCAGATACGCTCACCGGCCTCCCCCAGGCCGTGATGGTCACAGCGGGCCTCGACCCGTTGCACGACGAAGGGGTCGCCTACGCGCAGCGGCTACGCTCGGATTCCGTTCCGGTGCGGCACTTGGATTTTCCAGGACTGTTCCACGGATTCCTGTCGTTTCCGTCGCTCGCTGAAAGCACCGCGGCCGCCGACGCCGTCTGGGCGGCATTCCGGAAGCTTCTCACCCCGGCCCCTTCTCATTCGCTCCCGCGCTGAAGTCCGATCACGATCTCCTCGACACTGCGCCACGATCCCGGGTCGAGCGGCACTATGCTGCCCGATCCGGTGAGGCGGGCCTGCTCGAACTCTCTTGCTGCCTGGTCGATCTCACCGAAAAGAGTACGCGACAGTTCGATCTCCGCATCGAAGTAGCGGACCGCCCACTGCAAGCTCATGCGGGGAAATGCCCACGCCGGCTCGCGTGACGAATGCTCGGCGTGCAGTGCTGCGCGATCGCGCAGTTCTTCCATGTTGTCGATGTGAGCTCGGACAAGCTCTTTGAGATGTTCGGGGTCGTTGAGGTGACCCAACCACATTCGGAGCATCACGCCGTGCTTGAGGACCGGGATTTCCACCGGGGCGCTACGCGACCATGCCCCGACCGCGTCTTTGCCCGCTGCCGTGACGCTGTACACCCGGCGTCCGCGCACACCTGCCTCCGCGACCGCGCGCGACTCCACGAGCCCCATGTTCTCCAGCTTCTTGAGCTCGCCGTACACCTGACTGACCGACGGGCTCCAATAGAAGAAGCCGATGCTCCAATCCGCCCACTTCTTCAGATCGTTGCCCGACAGCTCCTCACCGAACGAGAGCATGCCGAGCACAGCCCAGCTCGTCGCAGGTAGCGACGGATACGAAGGCTCGACATATTCCGGGTGATCCGACATCCATCCGAGCCTAACAACCGCCGAGCGAACCGGAGGACCTCATCGACCGCTGAGCGAACACGTCCGCTGGGCGGGAGAAAGGGGGTCACACCGAACCACTCTGTCCGTACCGTGACCAGGCATGATGGAACGACCTGATCATATGGAACCCGTGTCGTGCGGCTGCGGCACCACCGTGTTCGTCGAAAAGTTCAGTGCAGCCCATACGAGCGTGCAGTGGCCCGCACGCACGGTGTGCCCTCAGCTCGTCCACGAGCAGACGCCCGGTGGCTGGAACCCGACCTGCCCGTCGCTGCGGCGCGCGATCGACGACGCCTGCGAATCCGGTCGTATCGGTGAGACACTGCGCCACGATCCGCCACCGGTCCGCTTCAGCCGCGTCGACGCCGGAGACCACTGACCACCGGCCCGGCATCGATGTAGGTCATGTGCTCAGCGTTGAGTGCTGCCGGCATCGACGGGCAGCGCCACCGCCGTGATGTAGCGGGCCTCATCCGAAGCGAGGAACAGAGCAGCGTTGGCCACGTCGACCGGATCGATCCACGGCACGTCGAGAAGGTTCATGGTGCGTGCAGCCTCGGCGAACTCTTTCCTGCTCGGCTCTGTTGTGTCCGGGCAGAACTTCGCCCGCACAGCCGGATTCTGGATCATCAGGGTGTCGACATTTGTCGGGTGCACTGTGTTCACCCGAACTCCATGCGGTGCAAGTTCTTTTGCGAGCGATCGCATGAGACCGACCACACCGTGCTTCGCTGCGGTGTAGTGGGCGACGCCCACCAGACCCCGAAGACCCGCGATCGAGCTCGTCAGCACCATCGCCCCACCGCCGCGCGCAACGAGGTGCTCGGCGGTCACTGCGCACGTGATCCACACCCCGGTCAGATTCACGTCGAGCATAGTGCGCCACTGCTCTTCGGACAGCTCGACGGCAGGCGCGGACGACGTGATACCCGCTGTTGCGCACACGATGTCGAGCCCGCCCCATTCGGAGACCGCTTCGTCGACCGCAGCGGCCATACCGTCGCGATCTCGCACGTCCACCACCGCGGTCCGTACTCTCGCGCCGCAGGCACGAACCATCTCGGCGGTCTCGGAGAGGTCGTCCACGCTCGCCGGCGGAGTCACGACCGACTCCACTGCGCCGCACAGGTCCAGCGCGATCACGTCCGCGCCTTCCTCGGCGAACCGCACCGCTTGCGCCCGCCCGATTCCTCGGGCCGCGCCCGTGACGAGCGCGACCCTACCCTGCACCCTGCCCGCATTACGTTTCTGCACACTCGGTTTCGTCACGTTCACACCTTCTCCGTCAGACCTGCATCGACCGGGAGGCACGTGCCGGTCATGTAGCGGGATTCATCCGACACGAGGAACACCACGGCGTTGCTCACGTCCACCGGATCCACCCACGGGACGGGCAGGATGTTCCGTGCGGCGAGGACTGCCGCGGCGTCGGTCTCCGTCGGGTCGGCGATGTCCGGGCACAGCCGCGCGAACACCCGCGGATCGATGATCATCGGTGTGCGTACCGACCCCGGTTGCACCGTATTCACCCGGATACCCCGGCCACCGAGTTCGTTCGCAAGGGTGCGGGCAAGTCCGATCACGGCATGCTTGGCGGCACTGTACGGCGCGGCCGTCGCGATCGCTCTGGAACCCGCAGTGGACGCGATGATCACCACCGCCCCTCCGTCGGCCAGGTGCGGCTCGGCGGCCGACACGGTGTTCCACACGCCGGTGAGGTTGACATCGAGTGCCCGCTGCCAGTCATCGGTGGCGATCGTCCACGCCGGACCGGGCGTGTCGTAGACGCCGGCATTGGCAACCACGGCGGTCAGCGGACCGAGAGCCGCCGACGCCGACGCCATCGCCTCGGCCATCGCCGCCCGGTCGCGCACGTCCACAGTGGCAGTCACGCATCGCTGTCCGGTGCGCACAACAGCCTCGGCGACCGAATCGATGTCGGTGCCGGCAAGATCGAGTGCCACGATGTCTGCGCCCTCCTGCGCCATCCGGACGCAGTGACTCGTCCCCATGCCGCCGGCTGCACCCGTCACCGCAACGACGGCGCCGTCCAGACGCCCCGTCATTCGGTCACCGCCGCAACGATGTCGAAGTTCCGACTCCCGACAAGGTCGAATCCGTCGTACCCAGTTTCTGCGACGCGCGCACAAATCTCCCGGTAGGAAGCGAATCCACCGATGAACAACATGAAACCGCGGGGCTTGCCGGGAATGTTCGCTCCCGTGTACCAGGAGTCCGCGCGTGGGAACAGCGTCCGGTCGGCGCGCTCGGCCAGTTCGGCCTGCCACCGGTCGACAGCATCGGCACGCGCTTCCAGACCACGGTGGCCGTTGATGTCGACGTGGGCTATGGCGTCGGCGATCCAGTCGATGTGGTCCTCGGCTCCGAGGATCATATTCGCAAGCACACTCGGGCTGCCCGGCCCGGTGACGAGGAACAGGTTGGGGAAACCGTCGACGCCCAGCCCGAGATAGGTCCGTGGGCCGCCCTGCCAATGCTCGCGCAGCTTCCGGTCGCCGCGCCCGCGGATATCGATCCGGTCGAGTGTGCCGGTGAGGGCGTCGAAGCCGGTCGCGTAGACGAGAGCATCCAGATCGTGATGCGTCTCGGTGGTACGAACCCCGGTGCCCGTGATCTCGGTGATCGGCGTCTTGCGTAGATCCACGAGAGAGACGTTGTCGCGGTTGAAAGTCGTGTAGTAGCCCGAATCGGTGACAATCCGTTTGGTACCGATCGGATGATCCTTCGGGATCAGACGATCGGCGACCTCCGGGTCGTCGACCATCGCGCGGATCTTCCCCTCGACGAACGCCCTGGCGGTGTCGTTGGCTTCCAGGTTCGAAGTCTGGTCGGGGAAGGTCTTCGCGAACAGGACACCACCCATGTTCCAGCGCTGCTCGTAGGCGGCACGACGTTCCTCCTCGCCGACTTCGAGTGCGCCCTTCGGGTGCGGATGGAATGGGGACCCGCCTCCGCTGAGCCGCGACAACCTGCGCCGCTCCGCGTACCCCGCCTTGTGCTCACGCCGCTGCTCATCGGTCAACGGTGCATTGCCCGCGGGCACCGAGTAATTGGCGGTGCGCTGGAACACGGTCAGATGTTCCGCGTGCTCAGCGATCACAGGAACCGACTGGATTCCCGACGAACCGGTGCCGATCACTCCCACCCGCATGCCGCTGAAGTCGACACCCTCGTGCGGCCAGGCGGCAGTGTGGAACACAGAGCCCGCGAATCGGTCACTGCCGGGGATCGCTGGAGTGTTCGCAGTCGAGAGGCTTCCTGTCGCAAAGACACAGAACCGGGCGCGCACCCGCTCACCGCTGTCGGTGCTCACCTCCCACACGACGCTGTCCTCGTCGTACACGGCCGACACCACACGCGTACCGAACGTGAACGCGGAACGCAGATCGAAACGGTCGGCGACGTGGTTCAGATAGCGCAGGATCTCGGGCTGGGTCGCGTACTTCTCACTCCAGTCCCAGTCCTGCTGCAGTTCGTCCGAGAACGAGAACGAGTAGTCGACGCTCTCGACGTCGCACCGCGCGCCCGGGTACCGGTTGAAGAACCACGTGCCACCGACGTCGTCCCCTGCCTCGAAACCGCGGACCGAGAGCCCGTCGCGGTTGAATCGGTGTACCGCATACATCCCGGCGACACCAGCGCCGACCACGACGACGTCCACATCTGCTGGTTGTGTCATGGCCGCGACGGTAGAGACCCCATCAATCGGTCGGATACGGGTTCTCCCGCTGGGCGGTCCATTCACGGCGGGAAGGTGTCGAGCCCCCACCGACGAAGAAAATCCCCACCAGCGTTACTGCTGGTGGGGATTTCTGTGTGCGCCCGAAGGGATTCGAACCCCTAACCTTCTGATCCGTAGTCAGATGCTCTATCCGTTGAGCTACGGGCGCATGCGCATTCAGTTTTTCTATCGACGGTGACGCTACACCATCGTGGCGGAGGCGAGAGGATTTGAACCTCCGGTCCCCTGTAAGGGGGACAACTCATTAGCAGTGAGTCCCATTCGGCCGCTCTGGCACGCCTCCTTGCGGGGTTTCGATTCTCTCGAACCGCCGGGGCAAAACATTACACAACCACTCCACAGAAAAGCAAAACGCCTGATCAGCGGAGGTTGCTGTCGAACCAGTCGAAGATTCTGCGCCTCGCGTCGACGATCGCGGCCTCGCGCGGATCCTCGTCCGGATCGACGCCGGAATGCACGACCGGTGGTTCGTCGGGACGGTGCTCGAGACCCTCGTAGCTCACCACGAGCGTCGGCGCATCCGATTTGCTCGCGGATTCACTGAGTTGCTCGACCTCACCGCCGGGAGTGTTCGGGTCGTCGGTGCCGTACAGACCGAGCCACGGGGCACGCAACGAACGCACCAGATCGACAAGTGGGGGGACGACCGGGCGCAGCGACCGGACGATACCCGGAGCGGCGACACTGACGACCGCACCGACAGGCCGCGTGGTTCCGACCCACGTCGCCACAGTGCCCGCCTCGTCGAAGCCGAGGAGGCCCACCGTGTCCATCCGGATTCCGGCATCGGCGATCCATGCGAACGTGGCGTCGGCGTTGACACGGCCTGCCTCGGCGAACAGAGCCGCCTCATCGGAGCCTGGTCCCCGGCTGTGAAGGTCGGGTGCCACGATCAACCAGCGTTCGTCGGCGAGAGCCTGCATGAAGTCGAGAAGTTCCGGCGAGAACACGCGCGCGCGATGCAGCAGCACGATGCAGCCCCGGGGGGTCACGTCCGGACGAACGACGGTGAGCGGCAACTCCCCCGCGTCCCCTGCCAACGGTGCAGCATCCTTGCTGATTTCCGGCATGGTGTCCACGATGACATGACCATCCGAGTCGCGCACGCAAACTTCGGGAGCATAATCGGCTGGTGACTCCGCGTACCCGCCCCGACCTTGCATCGATCCCTGCCTACGTTCCCGGGCGCACCGTTCCGAACGCGGTGAAGCTCGCCAGCAACGAGACGACCCTGGGTCCGCTACCCAGTGTTCGCGACGCGATCCTGGAAGCAGCAGCCACCGTCAACCGGTATCCCGACAGTGGCTCCGCCGAGCTGATCGCGGCGCTCGCGGCACGTCTCGACCTGGCCGCCGACCGTATCGCTGCGGGGTGCGGATCGGTGAGCCTGTGCCAGGAGCTCGTGCAGATCACCTGCAACGACGGTGACGAAGTCATCTACTCGTGGCGATCGTTCGAGGCCTACCCCGTGGTCTGTGCCGTCGCGGGTGCAACGGCGGTGCCGGTACCGAACACCCCCGACCACGGCCACGACCTGAAGGCCATGCTCGCGGCGATCACCGACCGCACGCGGCTGATCTTCGTGTGCAATCCGAACAACCCGACGGGTTCGTGCCTCGGGAAGGACGAGTTGGAACAGTTCCTCGACGCCGTCCCGTCCCACATCGTCGTGGCCCTCGACGAGGCGTATTTCGAGTACATGCGCGCCGCCCCCGGCGAGGATCTCCCGGACGGAATCCCGCTCGCTGCGGGGCGCCGCAACGTGGTGGTGTTGCGGACCTTTTCGAAGGCCTACGGCCTGGCCGGCCTCCGGGTCGGCTACGCCGTCGCCGATCCGGAAATCATCGTCGCGATGAGCAAGGTCCACACAACCTTCTCCGTGAACTCACTCGCCCAGAAAGCCGCGATCGCATCGCTCGAGGCAGCGGGCGAACTGCTCGCACGCACCGACGGTGTCGTCTCCGAACGGGAACGCGTGCGCGCTGCCCTGATCGAGGCCGGCTACGTGGTACCGCCCAGCGAGGCGAACTTCGTATGGCTTCCGCTCGGCGAGAAATCGGCGACGTTCTCGGCTGCCGCCGCTGAGGCCGGTGTGATCCTGCGCAACTTCGCAGGGGAAGGCGCCCGGATCTCGATCGGCGATCCACACGAGAACGACCTGTTCGTGGCCTATGCAACCGGCGCGGGCCGGGAAATCGCGGGCGTCGCCTGATCTTGGCGAGACCCAACCGTTATCGCTGGGTATCGGACGCGTTATTCGCCGCTGTCAGACTCGACCGGTTGCAATGACCGGCGAGTACGGAGGAACGGATGGGTGGACGCGCTGCACTGCGACGTGCCCTGTCCATCGCCGCGGCACTCTCCGCCGTGGCCTCTGCCACAATCGGGCATGCAGGAGCGCTACCCCCCGATGCGGTTCCACTGCGTCTGATCACCTTCGGTGACCTCCACGGCAACCTGCTGCCGCCGCAAGGCCCGCAGAGCGAAGTGGTTCGCTCGGACGGCCAGTCGGTACCCGCAGGCGGCGCCGCCTATCTCGCCTCATATGTCGACCAGCTCCGCGGACAGGCCGACGATTCGGTGCTGTATGCAGTGGGCGACTCCTGGGGTTCGTCGCCGATCGAATCGGCGATGTTCCACGACGAACCGACAATCGAATTCCTCAACGATCTCGATGTCACGGCCGCGGCGCTCGGCAACCACGAGTTCGACAACGGGTTCACGGAGTTGCAACGACTACGCGACGGCGGATGTCACCCCGAAGACGGCTGCCGGTTCAGCGAGTCCTACGAGGGCGCGAACTTTCCCTTCCTCGGCGCGAACGTCACGACCGCCGACGGCGCGCCGGCTGCACTGCCCTTCGATGTCAGCTATGTAGACGGAATTCCTGTTGGTGCGATCGGGGTCCTACCCCGCAACACTCCGGAATACATTCGCAGCGATTCGATCGAGAATCTGCATTTCGGCGACGAGATCGAGGCGGTGAACCGCACTGCCGACACTCTCGACGCACTCGGGATCCGCTCCATCATCCTGTTGTACAAGGGCGATATCGCCGCAGGCAGCGACGCCGATCCGTGCAGCCTCGACAACGGACGCGCCAAGGAGGTCACCACCACCGTCTCGTCGCATGTCGATCTCATTGTCACCTCCGACGGCGAGGGACAGTTCAACTGCAGCTATCCCGATCCGTCCGGACAGCAACGCACAGTGCTGCAGGGCGCCTCGCGAGGGCGGATCCTCTCTGTCGCAGATATCATGATCGACCGGGCGACCCGCGACGTCGTGCGCGACCGGACGGTCGCGTTCAACCAGGTGATCACCCACGACATCACGCCCGATCCGCGCACCGAAGATTTCGTTGCCAAGGTGGCCGACAGGTCGTCCGACACGGCCGCCCAGGAAGTCGGGCACATCGCAGCGGACATCACCCGCGACCGATCGCCCAGCGGTGAATCGTCACTCGGAAACCTCGTCGCAGACGCCCAACTCGCAGCGACCGCGCCGCTCGGAGCGCAGATCGCCTTGACCAACCCTGGCGGACTCCGCGGCGACCTGTACTTCGACGACGACGGCGCCGTCACCTACGGCGAGGCCTACGGAGTTCAGCCGTTCGGGAATTTCCTCCAGATTCTCGAGATGACCGGCGCTCAGCTCACCGCGGTTCTCGAACAGCAGTTCCAGACAGACATCACCGGCGCTGCCCTGGAGCGGGTCCTGGCACCGTCGCACAATCTGCGCTACACCCTCGACAGGTCGGCTGCCCCAGGACAGCGAGTCCGCGACATCACTGTCTCGGGTGCGCCTCTCGACCTCGGAGCCACCTATTCCGTTGCAGTCAACGACTATCTCGCCGGTGGCAGCGACGGATTCTCTGTATTCACCGAGGCCCGGTCGCGTGTCGGGGCAGGCGAGGAACTCACTGCTCTTACTACGTTCCTGTCGGATCCTGCCCCGAGCCGCCCCCCGGCCCGCGACCGCATACGCCTCCATTGACGTCCGGCGGACGCCTCGACGTCAGAGCCCGAGCGCATCCTCGAGGGTGGGCCATGCCGTCTTGATGTCTTCTTCCCAATACGCCCACGAGTGCGTGCCCCACGGTCGATACACGACGGTCGCAGGAATGTGCAGCTCGCGAAGTCTGCGGTCGAAGGTGAGGGTGCAGATGAACGCCCCCATCTCGAGAGGGACACCGGTCGACATCGGCTCGTCGGCGGCCGCGAAATCGTGGGGACCCAGCAGTCCGTTGCCGGTGCTGATGAACACTTCTTTGCCGCGCAGCTGTCCAGCGTGCACGTACGGGTCGTGCGCAGCCCAATCCGGGTCGTCCGGCGGACCCCACATGTTGTCAGGGTTTCCACCCTTGTAGACGACCGTGGCGCGCACCGAGTTTCGGGTCGAGTCCTGCTGGGTGTCGAGGCAGCCACTCAACGCCGCCACTCCCTCGTACAAATCCGGATTGCGGGTGATCAGCATCATCGCTGCAGTCGCGCCCATCGACAGCCCGGCAACCGCGTTGGTTCCGTTGCCGTTGAATCGCGCATCGATGATCGGGGGGAGTTCCTCGGTGAGGAAAGTTTCCCACCGGTTGACCCCGAGAATCGGGTCCGGTTGCTTCCAATCGGTGTAGTAACTGCCCGTACCCCCCACCGGCAGCACCACGTTCACATTCTTGTCCGCAACGAAATCGACGATGTCGGTTTCCTGCGTCCAGGTGCTTTCGCGGTAATCGGATTCTTCACCTGCGCTGACGCCGTCGAGAAGATACAGAGTCGGGCGGGGCCCGTCCCACGCCGGATGCAGCACCTGAACCTGGACGATCCGGCCCATCGAGGGCGAGAAGACGAACAGCGCCGTGCGGCTGTCGGTGATGTGCTCGGTGTGATCGATCACCGCCGCCTGAGACGACGGCTGAGCGTGCCCGACCGCAGGACCGGACAGTGGTAGCAACAACGCCACGGCAAGCGCAGCGATGAACCTCTTGTGCATACAGCTCCTCGTCCCCCGACGACCGGAGTTCGATCTCAACCCGTCCGGCATGTCCGGGTCAAGTCAACTGGAAGCGACCCTAGTAGTCGGCGCCGTACACCGTGCGAATTCCGACCATCTCGGACGATTCGGACGTCGCAGCGACTCAGTCGAGCTCATCTCGACGCAGATACGCGAGGACCGCCAGCACGCGGCGATTCGTGTCGTCGGTCGGCGGCAACGCCAATTTGCCGAAGATGTTGCCGACATGCTTGCCGACGGCCGATTCCGTGATGAACAGCTCAGCGGCGATGGCCGCGTTCGAATGCCCCTCTGCGATCGAGGCGAGCACCTCCCGCTCGCGCGGCGACAACTGCGCCAACGGATCTCGTCGGCGGCGAAACAACTGCTGTACGACCATGGGATCGATCACCGTGCCGCCGGACACCACTTGACGCAAGGTGGAGACGAACTCCTCGACATCGACGACACGGTCCTTCAGGAGATAGCCGACGCGCCCTCCGTCTGCCCCGAGAAGCTCATCGGCGTAGCTCAGTTCGACGTACTGACTGAGAGCGACCACAGCCAGTCCGGGATAGCTGCGTCGCAATTCCACTGCCGCGCGCAAACCTTCATCGGTGAATCCCGGCGGCATCCGCACATCGGTCACAACCAGGTCGGGGCGATTCTCGGCCACAGCCGATTTCAGCGTGACAGCGTCCGGGACCGAGGCCACCACATCGAATCCGAATCGCTCGAGCATCGCGGCGAGACTTTCGCGCAGCAGTGCGCCATCCTCCGCGAGGATCACTCGCACGACGGTCAGCTCTCGATCCACGGCAACTCCACACGGACGACGGTAGGCCCGCCTCGCGGGCTGGACAGCAGCATTCTGCCGTCGATCGCCGCGACCCGGTCGGCCAGCCCCGTCAGACCACTGCCCCGTTCCGGATCCGCACCGCCGCAGCCGTCGTCCACAACCTCGACGACAAGCAGATCCCCGGCGCGCCGGGCAGTCACCCCGACGGCCGTCGCATCCGCATGTTTGGCGATGTTGTTGAGCGCCTCGACCACCACGAAATAGGCTGCGACCTCGACGTCCGGCGCCGGGCGTGGCGAAACCTCCGCGGTGACGGAGACCGGGACGCCGAAGTCCTCGGTCAGTTCACGCAGGGCGTCGGGTAGACCGCGGTCGGTGAGCACCCTGGGATGGATTCCCCGGATGAGTTGCCGCAGTTCTGCCATCAATCTCTTCGCCTGGTCGTGTGCCTGCGACACACTCTTCGCGGCGGCGGAACCCGGTGGAAGGTCGAGTTTGGCCATACCCAACTGCAGGGTGAGATTGACGAGCAACGACTGCGCGCCGTCATGCAGATCCCTCTCGATCCTGCGACGCTCCGCTTCGAAAGCATCGACCAGTCGGGCCCGGGACCGAGACACCTCGACAAGCCGAGCGCGGAGCGCGTCCGGGTCGTCGCCGCACAACAACGACCGGGCGAGCGCACCGTGCAGTCCCGCGATCAGAGCAATCACATACGGGACCGCCGGCAGCAGAAGCAGACCTGCGATCGCGTAGGGGACAGCCTGATCGACCGAGGTGATCTGGCTGAAGCCGAGCGCCACCGCCTCTTCACCGTCACCCACCACCAGGGGACTGACCACCATCACGACGATGAGTCCGACGATCACCGCGGCCAGCAGCAACAACGCGGGAATCAATGTGAGCAGCAGGACTGTGTAGCCGAGCTCCCTCCATGTCGCGGCCTCGGTGTAGCGGGTGCGCACCCACGGCCACAGACCCGCGGCGGGAGGAGCGCGGTGCGCCGAGAGTGCCCGATCGCTGCTCACCAGACGCAGCCGCATACGTTCCAGAGTCGCCAGCGGTATCGCCACCAGCGGGCCGAGCCCGAACACCAGCACCACGCCGAGAACACCGAGGAGCAACACCCTGCCGAGCGGTTGCGGATACATGCCGTCGCCCGCCCACACGATCAGGACCAACCACGGTACGCAGAACGCCGCGAACGGCAGCGCCACCGCACACACCACCGGGACACCGGTCAGCAGATAACTCAGCGACCGCCATGGCCACCCCGACAGCAGGAAGCGCCGCCGTGTGATCGCGGTGAGTACCGTGGTCGGTTCATCGGAGGACACACGAGTGAGCCTATCGACGCGGCCGGTGTTTCGGGATGACGCCAAGTGCAGCCGAATGGTGGTGCTGGCACCACCTTCGATCGGCCATGTGGACCCAGTGACTGCACCCCCTGCCGAATGGTCGTCTGTAGTCATGCAATTGGACCTGAACAATGTGACCAAAGCCTATCGAGGTAAACAGGCGATCACCGACGTCAGCATGCGGATCGGGCCTGGAGTTCTCGGCCTCCTCGGACCCAACGGAGCAGGCAAGTCGTCGCTGATGCGCATTCTCTCCACGCTCACCCGGCCGACTGCAGGCACCGTCACGTGGAACGGCACCGACATCGTCGCTCGGCCGGAACCGCTCCGACGCGTCCTCGGTTACCTCCCACAGGATTTCGGAGTCTATCCGAATCTCAGTGCCCGAGAGTTCCTCCGGTATCTCGCCGCAGTCAAGGGACTGAGCACGCGGTCTGCGAAGGAGCGGGTCGACGAACTCCTCGAACTCGTCAACCTGACCGACGCCCGATCGCGACCGGTGGGCAAATTCTCCGGCGGTATGCGACAGCGCGTCGGCATCGCGCAGGCACTGCTCGGCGACCCTGAACTCCTCGTCGTGGACGAGCCCACGGTCGGGCTGGATCCTGAGGAACGCATGCGTTTTCGTAACCTCCTTGCCGATCTGGCGGCCGACCGGATCGTCATCCTGTCCACCCACATCGTGTCGGATATCGAGGCGATCGCCGACGACATTGCAATCCTCACCGCCGGCGAACTACGTCGGCGCGGCACCCCTGAAGAACTCCTCCGCTCCGCGAACGGTCTGGTGTGGGAAGCCGTCGTACCCATCGATGCCGTAGCCGACATCCGGCTGCGTGCGACGATCACCCGCACCGTCCGAACATCGAGGGGCGTGCGTGTTCGTGCGGTCGCACATACCCCTCCGGTTCCGAGCGCGTGTCCTGTCGAACCCGACCTCGAAGACGCGTACGTCAGTGCGGTCCATACCCCGACAGCACCTGCCGGGGTGACACGATGACCCGCGCGGCTGCTGCCGTCGCGATGGCAGATTTCCGGGATCGTGCGCGGCGCCCCGCGTTCCTGGTGACGGTCCTCGGTGCCGTCGCCCTCGGGTATGTTGCCGTCCCGCCCGCCACCGCCACGTACGCGATGGTCAAAGTCGGGTCGTTCCGGGGCGTATACGACAGCGCATACATCGGAATGATGCTCGCCATGATCGGCAGCCTGTGGCTGCCACTGTTCGGGTTCTACGTCGTCCGTAGCGGCATCACGCGCGACGTCGTCACCGGCGTGGGCGAAACGCTTGCTGTCTCCCCGCTGCGTACGCCGATGTATCTGTTGGGAAAGTACCTCAGCAACCTGCTGGTGCTGGCAGCGATGGCTGCCGCACTCGCCTTCATCGCACCGGTGATGCAGCTCCTCCGTGGGGAATCCACAGGCCTCGACATGACGGCGCTCTGGCTTCCGATCGCGGCGTTCTGCCTTCCCGTTCTGACCGTGGCCGCAGCAGCCGCCGTTGTCTTCGAGACGATTCCGTTCTTGCGAGGAGGGGCGGGAAACATCCTGTGGTTCTTCGTCTATCCGTCGATGTTTCTCGCCGGCATTCCGCTGGTCTACGGTTCGATCACCGCGGGGTTCCAAGCCGACCTGGCGATGCAGTACCCCGGTGCGGATGACGAGATCTCGATCGGGCTCACCGCGGAACCCGGTGCGCTCGGACAGTTCACGTGGTCCGGCATGGACTTCGACCCGGCTCTCGTCGCAGCCGGTGTGGGATTGCTTGCGATATCGACGCTCGTCGCGGTCGCGCCGTCGTTCTGGTTCAGCCGGTTCGATCCGTCACGACTGCAGATCTCCTTGCCGAAAGCTTCCACCCAGCCACTCGATCCGATTCCGGAACCGACTGCAGCGCCGTCATTTTCACAGACCGTACATGGACTCTCCCCGGCCGAGCACGGACACGCGTTCCTGGGGCTGCTGATCGGCGAGGTACGTATCCATCTCGGCAGCGTGTCGCGGTGGTGGTGGCTCACGCTCGCGATCGTGACCGCCACAGCCCTCGCGGTTCCCGCTGATCGCGTCGGCACCGCTCTGCTCTTCGCATGGTTGCTGCCGGTACTGCTGTGGTCGCGACTCGGCACACTCACACACGAACAGGGCGTCGATCCCCTTGTGGAGTGCGGTGTCTCGTCGCGCATCCGTCTCATCGCCGAGTGGGGTGCAGGTGTGCTCATTGCGGTCGTCGCCGGTGCGGGCCCCCTGGCGAAGATGCTCCTCGCACTGGACTCGGCCGGCGTAGCCGCGTGGGTTGCGGGCGCCGCGCTGATTCCTGCCCTTGCACTGCTGATCGGGTCGATCGGACGGGGCGCACGTGTATTCCAGGCGGTCTACCTGGTGATCTGGTACGCCGTACTCAACGGGGTCGCCGCCGTCGACGTCATGGGCGCGCTCCGCACCGACGGGTCACTCAGTGGCCCGTCCCCACTGTTCTCACTCGGTATCAGCGCAGTGTTGATCGCCGCTTCCCTACTCGTTCTGGAGGTTCGTCATGCCCGTCGTTGAAAACCTGACCCGGAAGTCCTTTCTGCCCGCCGGGGTTGCAGCACTGACACTCTCGGCTCTTGTACTCGCCGGATGCACCGCCGGTTCGACGAGTCAGGAACAGCTGAGTGACAGCTACAGCGGCGCGATCGCCTCCGTCACACTCGAGCTCGATGATGCAGGCGCGAAGCAACTCGGTGTCACCACCGCGTCGCTGAGCGCACAGGTGATCGGCTCCGACCGTGACGACATCGAGGTCCGGCGCACCCTCGAGTTCACCGACGGCGACAAGCCTGATGAGACGATCGACACCGATTCGTCGGGTCTGACGATCAGCGCGCGGTGCCCCGACAGGTTCGCCGTGGGTAGCCCCACCTGCGTCGCCCGCTACGAGATTGCCGTCCCTTACGGCACCGTCGTCCACGGCAGCTCCAAGTTCGGCGACCTGGCGGTGACCGATACCCGTGCGGCCGTCGCCCTCGAATCCCGATACGGCGACGTCATGCTGGCCGCAGGGCCCGGCAGCTACGCGGTGGACGCCGTATCTGCGACGGGACCGACCACAGTCGAGATACCGCAGGACCCCAGCGGAATCCCGATACGGATGCGATCCGGAGACGGTGCCGTCACCGCCACAACGCAGGTCGGATGACGTTGCACTTTCGAACAAACGATCGAGTTTCTATTGTCATTCGAAAATGTATTCCATACAGTTCGATCATGGGTGGGGAACTCTGGAAACTCAACGACACACAACTGATGGCCGAGACGCTCGCCATCTCCGCCGACATCCACGCCCTGCAAGTGCAGCGGGTGGACCTGATCATCGCGATGGTCGAACGCGACACCGTGAAAGAACACGGCTACCGCAGCCCCGCCCACTGGCTCGCCGCAGCCACACACCTCGAAATCGGCGAATGCCAGCGCATCACGTCACTCGCGCAACTCCTGCGACTCGGAACCCGAAGTCCACGCCGCCCACTCGTCAGGCGCGTTGGATGCCGAGAAAGCCCGGCAGATCGCCTACTTCTGCCAGCACTACCCCACAACCATGAACCCCTGCGACTTCGCGAAAGCCCGCACCATCCTGCTCGACCACGTCAGCCAGAAGATCGCCACCAAAGCCACCGTGCGGGCGGTCATTCGTAAACTCGAGACTCTGTTCGGCACCGGCGACGGGCCACCACCGGGCGAAGACACCGACCGCAACGCACTGTTCGTCTCCACCACACTGCACGGACGCATCGTGATCAAAGCCGACCTCGACGCAGTCACCGGCGCGTAGTTCGGCAACAGAACACAAAGACAGCCACCGTCACCAGGGCACCCGTGTGCCCCGGAAGCGGTGGCTGTCAGGCCTGCGGAACGGATTGCGTAGGATATGGCCCCGACCTGCAAGCATCAGGTCGGGGCCTTGGCGGAAGCGGAGGGATTTGAACCCCCGGTCGCTCTCACGACGCTCGCTTTCAAGGCGAGTGCATTCGGCCGCTCTGCCACGCTTCCGTGCCAAATCCTAACTGCATCCCCGAACTACTTTTCAGCGAGGGCCCCGTCCACGCGCGCAAAAATCCGGGCAAGGGTCTTCAGCTCGCTCTTGCTCAGCAGATCGATGAGGTTGGTACGCACATCATCGACGTGGGTGGGAGCGGCTTCCGCGAGGCGACGACGACCTTCATCGGTGACGGTGGCCAGCACGCCGCGACCATCGTCGGGGCACGAGCTCCGCACGACCATTCCGTCGGTCTCCATACGCCGGATCTGATGGGTGAGGCGACTACGGGACGACAGCACACCGTCGGCGAGTTCACTCATGCGCAGGGAACCCTCGGGAGCTTCGGTCAGCATGACAAGGATCCGGTATTCGGCAAGAGACAACCCGTGCTGGTCATGCAGGTTCCGATTGAGCACTTCCATCAACCGGCTATTGCCGTCCATATACCGTCGCCAGGCGTTCTGCTCCTCCGCGGTCAGCCAGTTCGGTGTGTCATGTTCGCCGGTCACGCGGGAAGTGTAATCACGTGCCTACCCGAGAAGTTACCGCCAGGTACTCCGCGGAGAGCATGTTCGCGAGTCATTGCCCTATCTCGAGCCCGTCACGATAACGTCGTCGGCATGCACGCAATCGTCGCCACCGAACCCGGTGGGCCCGAGGTTCTCCAGTGGATCGAACAACCGGACCCGGAGCTCGGTCCCGGCCAGGTTCTTCTCGATGTCGCCGCCACCGCGGTCAACCGAGCCGACCTGCTGCAGCGTCGGGGTCTGTATCCGCCCCCGCCCGGGGCCAGTGAGATCCTCGGACTCGAATGTTCCGGTGTGATCGCCGAGCTGGGCGAGGGTGTCTCCGGGTGGAAGATCGGCGATCGCGTCTGCGCGCTGCTCACCGGCGGCGGGTACGCGGAACAGGTTGTGGTTCCCTCCTCGCAGCTGCTTCCGGTACCTATCGGCATGGACCTCGCTGCGGCAGCATCTCTGCCCGAGGTCGCGTGCACGGTGTGGTCGAACGTCGTCATGAGCGCCGGCCTGACCCGCGGAGATGTCCTGCTCGTGCACGGCGGCGGCGGCGGTATCGGTACGCATGCCATCCAGGTCGGTAAGGCCCTCGGCGCAACGGTGGCCGTCACGGCGTCCGCAGGCAAACTCGATCGCTGCCGTGAACTCGGTGCAGACCTGGCGATCGACTACCGTGCCCAGGATTTCGTCGCCGAAGTGAAGAAGGCCTACGGCGGCGCGAACGTGGTGCTCGACAACATGGGCGCGGCGTACCTGTCGCGCAATATCGACGTCCTGGCCCCCGATGGCACGCTCGTGGTGATCGGGATGCAGGGCGGCACCAAGGGCGAATTGAATCTCGGCAAGCTGCTCGCCAAGCGTGGACACGTCGTTGCAACGGGGTTGCGCGGCCGACCGGATACCGGGAAATCGGGTAAGAGCGCGATCGTCGCAGCGGTCCGTGAACATCTCTGGCCGCTGGTTGCCGAAGGCAAGGTCCAACCCATCGTGCACGCCGAGCTCCACATCGCGGAAGCCGCCAAGGCCCACGAACTCCTCGACTCCCCGGAAACAGTGGGCAAGGTGGTACTCGAGATCGACCGCAGGTGAGCTCAGAGGTTGCGGAGTTCGCGGACGAGCTGGTCGATCTCGAACGCCGTGGTGTAGGGCGCGAGGCCGACGCTGACAGCGCCGCCCTCGTCGCTCACACCCAGTGAGTCGAGCAACCGGCTCGTCCCGCGAGTGCTTGCGACAGTCGCGATGCGGCGATCGGCCAGGTGCGCAGCCACCTTGTCGGCGGGCACACCGTCGATCGTGAAGCTGATCGTGGGCACCCGACTCGACGCACGTCCGAGCACCACGACACCGGTGAGACTGTCGAGCTGGCGCAGAAGCCGCTCGAAGAGCCTGTCCTGGTAGTGCTGCATCGAACTGATGGAAATCTCGAGCCGTTCCCGTCGGGTACCGGTGGCTTCGTCGTCGAGCGAGGACAGGAAATCGATCGACGTGGTGACGCCCGCGAGCAGCGCGTATTGATGGCCCCCGACTTCGAGCCGTTCCGGTCCTCGGGCCTGCGGGTCGAGTGACATAGCCGGGACCCGGTCGAGGTGCGCAGCGTCGGCGAAGACCAACGCGCCGATCTGGGGTCCACCCCAGGCGGCCGCGTCGACGGTGACGATGTCGGCGCCGAGATCGGCCATGTCGAGGTGGGCGTACGGTGCGGCACCTGCGGCATCGACGACCATGAGGCCGCCCACGTCGTGGACCAGGTCGGCCACCGCCCGGACGTCGGGCGCCGAGCCGACGATCGACGAGGCCGCCGACAAAGCGACCAGACGCGTCGTCGGGGTGATCAGTTCCTCGTACTGCCAGGCCGGCATGTCGCATGTCTCGATCTCGACCTCGGCCCACCGCACCTGCGCGCCGTAACGGCTCGCCACCCGCAGCCACGGCGCCACGTTCGCCTCATCATCGAGACGCGACAGCACCATGCCGGTACCGAGCCCGAGTCGCGGGCTCAGCGATTCGGCCAGCCAGGCGAGCAGCACGGCGCGACTCGGTCCGAGGACCACGGCGGCAGGATCGCCGCCCACAACGTCGGCGATCGCGGTGCGTGCCGCGTCGAGAATCCCTGCGCTTCGACGGTTCGAGACATGCCGGCCCGCCGCCGATCCTGCAGCATTTCGGAACGCTGTCGACACGGTGCGCGACACCGCGTCAGGGATCTGCATGCCTGCCTGAGGATCGAGGTGGATCCAACCGTCGCCGAGCGAGGGGATCAACCCCCGAATCCGGGCAACGTCGTAAGCCATGGCAGACACTCTAAATCTTGGAGTCAACCGGCGGTTGTTCGCTCCCCGGGCAACGCTCGACCGGTCGGTACGCTCGAACGGGGAAATCGCGGACATTCCACGCACAGATCGGGCCGATGCCCCAGCGCTCGCCCGGAAAGGCCAGAATTGACCCATGACGCATCCCGAGAATGACGATGTTCTGGTGATCGGCCCGGACGGACAGCCCGTCCGTATTCCCCGCGGCGAAGTGGGGCAGCCCGAGGTGCCGGGATCACAAGAAGCGTCCGCGGACGAGGCCGGTTCCGGCGAGACCCTCGCCGACATGGTCGAGCAACCCGCGAAGGTCATGCGTATCGGCACCATGATCAAGCAACTGCTCGAAGAGGTGAAGTCCGCGCCCCTCGACGACGCGAGCCGAGCACGGCTCAAGGAGATCCACCACTCCTCGATCCAGGAACTCGAAAAAGGTCTCGCGCCCGATCTGCGCGAAGAACTCGAGCGGCTCGCGCTGCCGTTCAGCGAAGACTCCGTGCCGTCCGACGCCGAACTCCGTATCGCCCAGGCTCAGCTCGTCGGGTGGTTGGAGGGCTTGTTCCACGGCATCCAGACGGCTCTGTTCGCTCAGCAGATGGCGGCCCGCGCGCAGCTCGAACAGATGCGCCAGGGCGCGCTGCCGCCCGGATTGAACATCCAGGCCGGACCGGACGACCAGCAAGGCCACGGCCACACGGGCACCGGCCAGTACCTGTAGGCGTCGGACATCAGAAGCGGACCGGTAGGCTCGAAACTCGTGTCAGCGTCTGGAGCAGCATCGTGAGCCGAGTCAGCATCGAAACCCGAAACGCATGCGTCGACTTTCCGATCTTCGACGCCAAGACCCGGTCGCTGAAGAAGGCGTTCCTGGGCAAGGCCGGCGGCTCGATCGGCCGCAACGACTCCGACGTCGTCGTCGTCGAAGCGCTCCGCGACATCACCATGTCGTTGAAGGAAGGCGACCGAGTAGGCCTCGTCGGCCACAACGGAGCTGGAAAGTCGACACTGCTGCGCCTGTTGTCGGGCATCTACGAGCCGACGCGCGGCGCGGCGCGGGTGCGCGGACGTGTCGCGCCGGTGTTCGACCTCGGTGTGGGCATGGACCCCGAGATCTCCGGTTACGAGAACATCCTCATCCGCGGCATGTTCCTCGGCATGAGCCGCAAGCAGATGCTGGCAAAGGTCGATGAGATCGCCGAGTTCACCGAGCTCGGCGACTATCTGTCGATGCCGCTGCGCACCTATTCGACGGGCATGCGCGTGCGTGTCGCGCTGGGTGTGGTCACCAGCATCGACCCGGAGATCTTGCTCCTCGACGAAGGCATCGGCGCAGTCGATGCCGAGTTCATGAAAAAGGCTCGCATCCGGTTGCAGGAACTGGTGGCGCGCTCGGGCATCCTCGTCTTCGCGAGCCACTCCAACGAGTTCCTCGCGCAGTTGTGCGACCGGGCCATGTGGATCGATCATGGCCAGATCCGGCAGGAAGGCGGCATCGAGGACGTGGTGCGCGCCTATGAAGGCAACGACGCGGGCGATCACGTGCGCACTGTCCTCGAAGAACTCGAACGTGAACGCACCGCCGGATCGGCTTCTGTCGTCGATGCGGACCCGACGGGCGGCAACGGTGCCTGACGAACGCATCATCGGCGTCGTCGTCACCCACCGTCGCCGCGAACTTCTGGCCGAATCGCTGAAGGTGCTGGCTGCGCAGACGCGCCCCCTCGATCATCTCGTCGTGGTGGACAACGCGGACGAAGACGAGGTGCGTGTGCTCGTCGACGCGGTCGAAATACCCACGACCTATCTCGGGTCGAAGCACAACCTGGGGGGTGCCGGTGGCTTCGCGCTCGGCATTCTGTTCGCGCTGTCGCTGGGGGCCGACCGGGTGTGGCTCGCCGACGACGACGGTCGGCCTGAGGGTGATGAGGTTCTCGCGAGGCTGCTCGACTGCGCGGAGCGAAACGGGCTGGCCGAAGTCTCCCCTGTCGTCTGCGACATCGCCGAGCCGGACCGGCTGGCGTTCCCCCTTCGCCGCGGAGTGGTGTGGCGGCGGTGGCGTCATGAACTCGGCGACGAGGATCTGCTGCCGGGTATCGCGTCGCTGTTCAACGGCGCATTGTTCACCGCGGATGCGATCGACGCTGTCGGCGTCCCCGACCTGCGGCTGTTCGTGCGCGGCGACGAGGTGGAGGTCCACCGACGGCTGGTACGTTCGGGGCTTCCTTTCGGGACGTGCCTGCAGACCGCCTACCTGCATCCTGATGGCGCCGACGAATTCAAGCCGATCCTCGGCGGACGGATGCACACCCAGTTCCCCGACAACGATGTCAAACGCTTCTTCACCTACCGCAACCGCGGCTATCTGCTGTCACAACCCGGTCTGCGACGACTGCTGCCGCAGGAGTGGGTGCGGTTCGGCTGGTACTTCCTGGTGACCCGACGCGACCCGGCCGGTTTGCGTGAGTGGGTGCGGCTACGCAAGTTGGGACGCGAGGAGAAGTTCGAGCGTCCCTGAGCGCGGATCCGTAGCGCTCCAGCCATTCACACCAATCCGCCCACGAACGTGTGCAGTCCCCTTTACACTTTTCGCACCATTCTTCCCTGGAGCGATCATGACAAATCGAGACAGTGCACCGTCCACCCTCTGCCATGCTTTCCAGTCCACCGCCGCGGCGTACCCCGACAGCATCGCGCTGCGCACACCGGACGATTCTGTCCGGTACACATGGAGCCAATACGCCGACCGCGTCGAGAAGCTCGCCGCCGGACTCGCCGGCCTAGGCGTTCGGCACGGCGACACCGTCGGCCTGATGCTCACCAACCGGCCGGAGTTCCATCTCGTCGACACTGCAGCATTCCACCTGGGCGCAACCCCCTTCTCGATCTACAATTCGCTCACCGCCGAACAGATCTCGTACGTGCTCGGCAATGCAGGCAACCGTGTGATGATCTGCGAAGAGCAGTTCGTCCCGGTATTGACGGAAGCGATCGGCACCACGAAGGTCGAGCACCTGGTGTGCATCGACGCAAAGCCCGAGGGAACGCTGTCGCTCGACGATCTGGAAGCTGCCGCCGATGCAGAATTCGACTTCGAGGCGGCGTGGAAGGCCGTGCAACCGTCGGACCTGCTCACTCTCATCTACACGTCCGGCACCACAGGACCCCCGAAGGGTGTCGAACTGACCCATGCGAATCTGCTTGCCGAATTGAAAGCGACCACCACGTTCCTGCCCACCGGTGTCGCCGACCGGATCGTGTCGTATCTACCGGATGCGCACATCGCGAACCGGTGGGGTTCACACTACTCGAGCATCTACGGCGGTATGCAGATCACGACACTCGACGACCTCAAACAGGCGATCGCGGTGTTGCCGAGTGTCCGCCCAACGCTGTTCGGCGCCGTGCCGCAGGTCTGGTACAAGCTCAAGGCCGCGATCGACAAGACACTCGCCGAGGAATCCAGCCCGGTCAAGAAGAAGCTCGCGTTGTGGGCAATCGATGTCGGCCGCACGCGCGCGCGGCTGCAGTCCGACGGCAAGCCCGTCCCGAGGACGCTCGAATTGCAGCATGGTCTCGCTGACAAGCTGGTGCTGTCGAAGATCCGACAGAAGCTCGGACTCGACGAGGTTCGCGCCGCCGTCACCGGCGCCGCCGCGATCTCACCCGAGGTTCTCGAATTCGTACTGGCACTGGGAATTCCGTGCTCCGAGGTGTGGGGTATGTCGGAGACGTCCTGCGTGGTGACCATGAACCGGCCCGACGCCATTCGCATCGGGACGGTCGGCCGAGCGGTCCCCGGCGTGGAGATCAAGACCGCCGAGGACGGCGAACTCCTCGTCAGAGGCCCTCTGCTCATGAAGGGGTACCGCAACGATCCGGAGAAGACCGCCGACGCGATCGATTCCGAGGGATGGCTGCACACCGGCGACATCGCAGAGATCGACGCCGACGGCTACGTTCGACTCATCGACCGCAAGAAAGAACTCATCGTCAACGCCGCGGGAAAGAACATGTCGCCCGCCAACATCGAAGGTGTCCTCCGCGCAGCGTGCCCGATGCTCGGAGGGGCCGTCGCCATCGGCAACGACAGGCCGTTCAACGTCGCATTGCTCGCACTCGACCCCGACGCACTCGCAGCCTTCGCACAGGAGCACGGATTGTCCGGCACCCATGAGGAACTTGCCGACGATCCCGTCGTCCTCGATGCGATAGAGAAAGCAGTGCAGGTGGCGAATTCGAAGCTGTCGCGGGTCGAGCAGATCAAGAAGTACACGGTCCTGCCGACCATCTGGGAACCGTCGGGTGACGAACTGACCCCCACGATGAAGCTCAAGCGCAAGCCGATCGACGCCAAGTACGCCGAGCAGATTGCGAGTCTCTACGACACCACCCCGTAGATTCTTCTCGGCGTCGGACACTCTCGTACCGCACCGGTGGCCGCCGGTGCGGTACGGTTACGTGCGGTGTGCCGGGAAGTCTGGTCGGCGAGTGTTTTCTGCTGTCGAACCGGAGGTCTCATGATTCCGTCGTGCCATCGCAACGATTCCTTGTCCGTATCCGGAGGCGTGTGATGCCCGGAATCTTCTCGTCACTTCCCTTGCTGTCACGCGGTTCCTCGGAAGAGTCACGTCGCGTCACGGACATACTGCGCAAGGAGACGGTCGGCGGCGCCCTGCTGTTGCTTGCTGCGCTCGCGGCGCTGATCTGGGCGAACTCCCCGTGGTCGGATTCGTATCACACGCTGCGCGACACCACGTTCGGTCCGGAGTCGTTGCATCTCCATCTGTCGCTGGGCACGTGGGCCGCCGACGGACTGCTGGCAATCTTCTTCTTCATCGTCGGTGTCGAACTCAAACGCGAATTCGTCGAGGGTGATCTGCGCGATCTCCGACGCGCGGCGATGCCCATCGTCGCGGCAGTCGGCGGGATGATGGCCCCGGCATTGATCTTCGTTGCGATCAACCTGCAGGGTGGTGCCGCAGCACTGAACGGCTGGGCGGTTCCGACCGCCACCGACATCGCATTCGCCGTGGCCGTTCTCGCGGTGATCGGGTCGCATCTGCCCACAGCGTTGCGGACTTTCCTGCTCACCCTCGCGGTGGTCGACGACCTGCTCGCAGTGACGGTGATCGCCGTGTTCTACACCGACGAACTGAACCTGCTGTATCTGGGTGGTGCCCTGATTCCGCTGGCCGCCTTCGGTTTCGCGATGCAACGCGGGGTGACTGCGTGGTGGGTTCTGGTGCCTTTGGGCGTCATCACGTGGTGGCTCGTCCACCAGTCCGGGGTGCACGCCACCATCGCCGGTGTGCTGCTCGGCTTCCTCGTTCCCGTGTCGCGGCACGTGAACGGCAAGAAGATCGCGGTCGCCGAACATGTCGAACATCGGGTCCGCCCGCTGTCTGCGGGAATCGCTGTGCCGATATTCGCGTTCTTCGCCGCCGGCGTCACTGTGGGAGGCCTTTCGGGCCTGACCTCCACGATCACCGATCCCGTCTCCGTGGGAGTAACGACCGGCCTCGTCGTCGGCAAGGTCATCGGGATTTTCGGAACCACCTATCTGATGGCGAAATTCACCCGAGCGCGCCTCGACGACGATGTGCGCTGGGTCGACGTCCTCGGTGTGGCGCTACTCGGCGGCATCGGATTCACGGTCTCCCTGCTGATCGGCGATCTTGCGTTCGGCGCGGGATCGGTCGAGGCAGATCACGCCAAGGTCGCTGTGCTGTGTGGATCGGTACTGAGCGCTGTTCTGGCTTCGATCGTCCTCACCATCCGTAACCGTGCGTACCGGCGCATCGCCGAGCACGATCGGGTCGACGACGACGGCCATGGAATCCCCGACATCCACCAGGGACGATGATCACCTCCCGGCCGATCTTCGTTCCGTCACATTTCAGGAGGAGGGCGCCGTGAACTGGACGGCACTGTGGGTTTTCATCGGCGTGTGGGTGCTCACCGGGCTCGCCACCGGACTGTGGATGGCCCGCAAGGGGCACGACCCACGATGGACACTCATCGCGGTGATCCTCGGCCCCTTGTTCGTACCCATCGCATTCGAGCGCATCGAACGGAATCCCCGGTCCGTGACGTCGGAGCCGGTCGCGATGTGGGGTGCCGGTGGCGAGGAGTCCGGCGGTCTGCGCGTGATGGTGGGATTCGACGGATCGAAGGAGGCCGAACAGGCTCTGCATACCGCGCGGCAACTGTTCGCGCCGGGAGGCGGGGTACTCGAACTCGTCGCGGTGGTGTCATACGACGACGCATCCGACATCGACTCCGAAGTACTCGCCGGGGCGAAGGAACGGCTGGAAGCGGCAGCATCCGGCTCCGAGGAGATCCCGGTCGGCTACGCGGTCATCGCCGGTCCGGCAGGGCAGAGCCTGCGATGGTTCGCGACCGAACAGCATGCCGATGTACTGGTGATCGGCAAGCGCGGCCGGGGCATGTCGAACCGGATGCTGGGCAGCGTCGCCGCGTATCTCACCGAGCACTGCCCCGTACCGGTCCTCGTCGTCGATCCGGCAGAGCATGCGTCGACCGACGACAAGCAGTCGGCCCCAGTGGCCATGCGCGTTCCCGCAGAAGAGGTCGAAGGGCCTTAGAGTCACAGCCGACGTTATTCGCCGGGTTTGTCGTCATCGATGCGCTCGACGTCGTCGGCGGTGACGGGTATCGACGGAGTTCCCTCGATAGCGGGGACCGTGGGTGGCGTCAGCTTCGATGCATAGTCGTGTTCGGCCGAGTAGCTGAGGAAGCCGAGGTGGGCCTCGTAGCGGTCGAGGACGTCGTTGATGACCTGTTGTTTGGTGAGTCCCATCAGGTCGTAGCCCTCCGACCCGGTCTGGGTGAACACCTCGAGCCGGTAGTAGACGTCGATCTGCCTGGACATGCTGCGTCCGCCGAAGGTCGGCACAGGAGCCTCGACACCGGCCACCTGATAGTGGAAATCTCGATGCTCGTCCATGTTGACGACGAGTGTGTGCGCGTCGATACCGGTGTTCGCGTCGGGAGTGGTGGTCAGGCCGGCCTCGTAACCGAGTTTGCCGAACTCGTCGGCCACTTCCCGTAGGGCCGGCTCGATCACCCGGGTCGAGAACTGGGCCACCACCTTGTTCGACGGGTACGACCTCAAACTGCCCAACCGTTGTCGCCAGGTCTTCTCCGGTGTCTGCCCGCCGTGCACAGCCATCGTCCTTCGGCGCAGCATGTGGCCTTCGCGCTCGGCACGTTCCATCCGCAGCACCTTCGAGAAGGAGGCCATCACCAGGTACGCGATGATCGTGACCGGCAGCGCGAAGATGAGGGTTGCGTACTCCATGGTCGTCACCCCTCCTGCGACGAGCATGGCGATCGTGAGAACCGCGGTGACCAGGGCCCAGAAGATCCGCAGCCACTTCGCGCCATCGACGGCGGGGTCGGGGATCGACGACGAGAAGTTCGACATCACCATGGCGCCGGAGTTGGCGCTGGTGAGATAGAAGAGCAGTCCGGACAGCGTGGCCAGACCGATCAGGAAAGGCGCCCCCGGGAACATCTCCAGTAGGCTGTACCAACCGTGTTCCGGACTCTCGACGGCCAGCTCCGCGAATTCGTCATTGCCGTCGAGGACTTCGCGCATGGCACTGTTGCCGAAGATCGACACGATGAAGAAGTCGCAGAGCACGGGCGCGGTGATCGCGGCGATGACGAACTCGCGCAGCGTGCGGCCGCGGGAGATCCTGGCAAGGAAGAGGCCGACGAAAGGTCCCCACGCGAGCCAGAACGCCCAGAAGAACAGGGTCCAACTGGCCATCCACGCCGAACCGTCATTCTCGTAGGCAAACGTCTGAAGGGTCCGCTCGGGAAGGGTGAACACGAAGCGGCCGATGTTCTCGACCATGGCATTGAGCAGGAACGAAGTCTTACCGGTGACGAGGATGTACAGCATCATCGCGCCCGCCGACCACAGGTTGAGCTCGGAGATCAGACGGATGCCCTTGTCCACGCCCGAGGTGCACGCAGCGACGGTCATGAGCACAGCAACCAGCACCAGCGCGATCTGCAGCGCGAGGCCTTCCGGGAGACCGAACATGGTCGAAAACCCGACGTTGAGCAGGACGACACCGATGCCCATCGACGTCGCGACACCGAAGACGGTGCCGACGAGTGCGAAGATGTCGATGACGTCACCCGTCACTCCTCGCACCCGCTTACCCAGCAGGGGATAGAGCGCAGCGCGGATGGACAACGGCATCCCCCAGCGATAAGCGAAATAGCCCATTGCCATACCGAGTAGCGCGTACATGGACCAGCCGGCGATGCCGTAGTGGAACATCGTCCAGACCACGGCGTCCTGGATCGCCTCCGCAGACTCCGGGCTCGCCGCCGGTGGGGCGATGAACTGGCTGATCGGTCCGGTGACGGAGTAGAAAAGCATGTCGATGCCCACGCCGGCAGCGAAGAGCATCGCCACCCAGGTGAACAGCTTGTACTGGGGACGCGAGTGATCAGGTCCGAGCCTGACGCTGCCCTCCTTCGAAAGCGCAACCCAGAGCACGAAGATGATGACCAGAGTGACCGTGACGACGTAGAACCAGCCCACATTGGTCGCGATCCACGTCACGACCGTGTGCATGGTCTCCTTGGCCTGATCGGGCATCACCATGGCCCAGATGGAGAACGCCAGGACGACGGCAGCCGAGATGACGAAGACGCGCCAATTGACGCGGGGTCCCCGGTGTTCGGCGAGCTCGGTCGGCCCCTTGCTCAACTCGGTGCTGGAGATCGGGGGCAGATCTTCGAGCGCAGGCTCCCTGCGTCGTTCGGGTACTCCGAATTGGCTGCGTTCGATTCTCGGATGCGGCGGTTCTGCGTCGGTCAACCAGTACTCCTTGCATGCAGAGCTTCGTCGACCGCGCGGGTCGATGACTTACTATCCCCCCGAGATCGGTGCGTGCGCAGCAGTTGTCGTGAATGTCGAGAGTGCTCGAGCGTCCTGATCGAGAGGGTCTGCGCGCAGCAACTCCATCACCGCCCGCCACGACGTTTCCGCACCGCTTCCTGCCTGACGGAACACGTCGTCGAGAAGGCGCATCTGCGCAGCGGTCAGCTTGGCTTCGAGGGTGCGTCCGTCGTCGGTGATCGTGAGCCGACGGACACGCCGGTCGTTCACATCGGGTGCGATGGCGATCAGCCCCTGCCCTTCGAGGTCCTTGATGGGCCGGTGCAGTGCCTGCTTGGTGATACCGAGGATGTCGAGGAGTTCGCCTATCGACAGCCCGTCGTCGCGGCGGACGAAGTGCAGGATGCGGTGGTGCGTCCGGCCGAGTCCGCGTTCAGCGAGTAGTCGATCGGGTAGCGCGGTGAAGGCTCGGTAACCGAAGAAGAAATCTTCGATCGCCTCTCTCAACTCCGCCTCACGATTTGGGTCAAACACGTTGACCTTATTCTCACTCATGCCCTAGAGTACGTCAACAACATTGACCTATTTGATGGGAATCGCCCATGCTCTCCCAACGCATCGCTTCGCTTCGCCCATCACCGATCCGCGAAATTCTCTCCGTCATCGACCGGCCGGGCATGGTGTCGTTCGCGGGCGGGCTCCCCGCATCGGAAACCCTTCCGCACCTGGCCCACTCCGACGACCCCGCCCTACTCCAGTACGGACCGAGCGAAGGCGACCCGGAACTGCGGGCCGCCGTGTCCGAGCAACTACGCGCGCTCGGCCTCGACGCACCCACCGAGCGCGTGATGATCCTGTCCGGCAGTCAGCAGGGCATCGACCTCGTCTCGAAGCTGTTCATCGATCCCGGCACGCCCGTGGCCGTCGAATCCCCCACCTACCTCGCGGCACTGCAGGTCTTCCGCCTCTACGGCGCCGACTTCACAAACCTCGACTGGGACCGCGCACCGACCGCGCACCTCGCCTACGTCGTGCCTACCTTCGCGAACCCCACCGGAAGGTGCGCGACACGCGACGAGCGTGACAGCCTCGCCCGCGCCTGCCTGGACAGCGGCACAACGCTGTTCGAGGACGACCCGTACCGCGAGCTCACGTACGAACCGTGCGACCGAGTGCCCGTCGCGGCCCGCATGGGCGGCGGATCATGGGTGTATCAGGGTTCGTTCTCCAAGACATTCGCACCCGGACTTCGCCTCGGGTTCCTCGCAGCGTCCGAGGATCTGTTCCCGCATCTGGTGATGCTCAAGCAGGCTGTCGACCTGCACAGCTCCACCTTGTCGCAGCGACTCGTGCTGAGCGCCGTCACCGACCCGAGCTGGGCGCGACGCCTCGACGACCTCGCGTCGTTCTACCGAAAGCGCCGCGACGTCTTCGACGATGCACTACGCCGTCACCTCGGCGGGCTCGCCGAGTGGCAGGCCCCCGCAGGCGGGCTGTTCTTCTGGCTCCGCCTCACACGGCCACTCGACACCCGAACGCTTCTCCACACGGCAATCGATCGCGGCGTGGCGTTCATGCCTGGCGAGGAGTTCTTCCCCGACCGTCCACAGCTCGGCACCATGCGGCTGAACTTCAGTCACGCCGATCCCGCTGACACCGAGCGCGGACTCCGGACACTCGCGACGCTCCTGGACGGAGCCGCCGACCACCACACCGAACAGACGTCATTTCAGCGCGGGTAGGCTCGGGACCCGTGTCTGATGCCCTCACCGTCGATGACGAGCCGATCGAATCGTCCTCCCGCACATTCAAGCGTGCATTCGAGGACCTCCGCGATGGGTTCGCGCATCGTGAGCTGTGGTTCCACCTCGGATGGCAGGACATCAAACAGAGGTACCGGCGCTCGGTGCTCGGCCCGTTCTGGATCACCATTGCGACGGGCGTCTCCGCGATCGCGATGGGCGTGCTGTACGGCACATTGTTCAACCTCGACGTACCCACGTTCCTGCCGTATGTGGCCCTCGGCTTCATCATCTGGAACCTGATCAGCGGTTCGATCCTCGAGGGCGCCGACGTGTTCATGTCCAATGAGGGCCTGATCAAACAGTTGCCGACGCCGCTGAGCGTGCACGTGTATCGCCTGGTGTGGCGACAGATGATCTTGTTCGCGCACAACATCGTCATCTACGTGGGCATTCTCATCGTCTTTCCGCAGCCGCTGCATTGGACCGCCATCGCGGCGATCCCGGCGCTGGCGTTGATCGCCATCAATGCGGTGTGGGTGTCGTTGGTATTCGGCATCCTCTCTACCCGCTACCGCGACATCTCACCGTTGCTCGGCAGCATCGTCCAGTTGCTGTTCTTCATGACGCCGATCATCTGGACCGAGCAGACCCTCGTCGGCACGGGCAACGAGGGCCGGGCAAAGATCGCCGAGATCAATCCCCTCTATCACTTCCTCGATATCGTCCGCACCCCGCTGCTCGGCGGCGACCAGCAGCTCTACCACTGGGTCATCGTCCTCGTGATCACCGTGCTCGGCTGGGGACTCGCCCTGCTCGCGATGCGCAACTACCGCGCACGCGTCGCCTACTGGGTCTGACCGAGCTGCAGCCTGATCAGCTGCAACCGGTGGACCACGTCGCGGTCGGTGATCTCGAATCCCGCCGCGGCCAGTTCGTGGAAGGTCTCCGTGTCGGTGAATCGATACGGCTCGAATCGCCACCACACATTGTTGGGATGCCACAGCTTCCAGGGGGTATCGCGCTCACGATCCGCGATCACCCACAGCACCGTGCACCGGGCGGCCGCACGAACGGCCGATTCGGATGGCGCCGCATCACTCGACCACAGTTGAGTTCGCTCGGCCGCGCTGCGCCCCAGCCCGACATCATCGAGACCCACCACCGAATCCGGCCGCGCATCCATGACCGCTCGCGGGGAGGTCGGTGCCCACGAGATGGTCGGCTCGAATGCGACGCAGTCGCCTGCCTCCGACACCTCGATGAGCCGGTCGGCGACCGCGCTGTAATCCATCCCACCTGCCTTCCCGAACGGCTGACGCTGCGCGATGTAGGCCGGTGACACTGCCACAGCCAGCGCGACGAACACGACGAGCAGCGTCCACCACCGAGTCGCGACCCGAGCCAGCGCCCAGCCCACCAGCAGCACCATCGCAGGCACCGTGAACGACAGGTACCGGTCGAGATACAGATTGCGCGACACCAGCGAACCCACGAGCAGCACCGTCATCGGTACGGCGAATCCGGGGAGCGCCACCGCCAGCAGCATCCGCTCCCCCGGTGTCACGCCCGCCCGCACCGCAACGACCCCACCCGCGACGACGATCACCGCGCACAGTGCCGCCGCCCACGGTGCTTGCGGGAACCACTGGTCGACCAGGATCGTGCGCACCACAGTGGCGTCGAGCGGCGGGATCCACGACACCTGCTGGATCTGGGTCGACGCCAGCACCATGAACGGCGCCGACAGCGCCGCTCCGGCTACCGCTGCGACGGCGAACCTCACACGGTCACGCGAGAGCAGCAGGACTGTCACCGCGTGCGCGAGGACCACTGTCGCGGAGTAGACGAACAGCACCGTCGAAACCGCAGCCAGCAGGGCGTACGCCACCCACCAGCGTGTGTGGCCCGCGGTCAGGGCCTTCACCAGCAGCAGGGTCAACAGCGCTGCCCCTGCGATCGCGAAAGCATAGGAGCGCGCTTCGGTTGCTGCCCACGTCACCCGCGGTGTGATCGCGAACAACACACCCGACGCGACAGCGACTCGTGGCCCGCCGAGCTTGTGTCCGGTCGCGGTGATTGCGGCCGCGCCGACCCCGAGCGCCACCGCACCTGGGATCCGGGCGGTGAACTCACTGATTCCCGCCAGCGAGAACCACCAGTGCAGAAGCAGGTTGTGCAGCCCGTGCACAGCATCGCGCTGGGCGTGCAGTTCGAGGAGCGCCCCGAGGGGACGATTCGCCGCCGAGACGGTGGCGGCCTCGTCCCACCAGAACGACGGAACCCACGAAAAAGCCGCACCTACGAACACGGCCGCTCCCCCGACGATCAGGGGAAGCGGCCATGCCCTCACGTGCTACTACTCGCCGATGCCGTAGAGGCGCGCCCAATTCTCACGGCTGGTCAGCTTGGGCATGGCGTCGTGCCACGTCTTCTTCATCTGCGGCGCTTCCTTGCGGAGCTGCCAGCACACCTTCGCGGCATGCTTCGCGAGTGCGACGGCGGTGTCCTTGTCGCGGCGGCGCACCCGCACCGCGTTCTGCGACGCGTCGGTGACCACGGCGGTGTCGAACAACGACACGTGCCACCAATTCGCGAAGTGCGCAGGCACTGTGACCTGACGGCGGTCGACCTTACCCCGGAACTGCTGCACCGCACGCTTCACGAGGACGAGCCCCTCACGCTTCTTGTCGGGCTCGAAGTCCCACACCTTCATCTGGGTATGCGGATCCGATTCCTTGCCTACCTGCGACGCCGGCAGCGGCTTCGTCTCGGGATAGCGGTCGCGCAGTTCGCGCAGCTCCTTCAGCACAGACTGCCCTCCGTCGTAGAGGAAGTCGGGCCCCGCGAGGAAGTCCTCGGCGGCCTTGATGAAGGTCGCGGCCAAGCCGTACTGCATCGACACGATCAGCTCGCTGATCTTGCGGAACAGATACTTCGAGATGTCGTTGCCGTCGAACCGGCCGTACAGCGCCGATACGACGAGACCGTTGCGGATGCTGAAGTACCGCGCCCAGTCGTCGTAGTCCTTGAGGTGGAAATCGGCGTGCCACACACCCGCGTTGGGCAGCGTGACGGTGGGATGCCCGGCGAAGCGGGCTCGGATCCCGTACTCGATGTCGTCCCACTGGAAGAACAGCGGAATCGGCAGGCCACACTCGGCGATGATCTCGGCGGGCAGCAGGCACGTCCACCAGCCGTTCCAGCCTGCGTCGAAGCGGGGATCCTGCTTCTTCTTGATGAGATCGATGCCCATCTTCGCACCGGGGGTGAGCTCACCCGCAGTGATCTCGTCGAGCACCTCACGCTCGGCACTGACATGCAGGATCTGCGGGTTGCTCAGCGACAGCATCTGGGCGCCGACGATCGTGGGCTGCACCGTCATGTTCGCGAACGCGTTGAGTCGCAGCACGGATTCCGGCTCGCACAGAATGTCGTCGTCCATGACGATCACGTTGGCGTGCGCCGAGTTCGGAGAGCCGGTGATCTCGTACATGCCGCGGGAGAATCCGCCCGCGCCACCGAGGTTCGGCTGCGTGAGGTAGATCAGCTTCTTGCCGAGCTTCTCTTCGACCTCCGCGAACGAGGGACGCGAACGCACCTGGTCGGTGCCCTGGTCGACGATGCATACCGCGTCGATATCGGACATCGCGTCGTCGTCGGAAGCGAGAGTGCCGACGGTGACGGTGCAGTCGTCGGCGCGGTTGAATGTGCAGATGACGACGGCGGCCGGTCGCAGGTGCTCGGGAGCGGCGACGGTCCAGCGCGCGTCGGAGATGAGCAGCGAGCCGTTGCCGGACTCCACGGAGAACCACATCGCGCCGCCGTCGACGAACCGCTCGATGGGAAGTTCGAGATCGAGGTCGCCCGAACCCGATACTTTCGAGGTGGTGACGACGCGCTCGCGACCGCGAGCGTCGGATGCCGACACCGTGAAGGTCGCACTGCCCGAGGAGGCATAGGTGAGCTGCAGGTTCACCGTCTTCACATCGGTCCACCGTTGCCAGAAGGTCGCGGCGAACCGGCCGAAGTAGGTGTTGGTGTGGGCGGTCGCGCCCTCGGCGAGCTGGAGCCCGTGCCGGTCGGCGGCTGCGTCGCCCTTGGTGACCACGTACATCTTCTCGGGTACGCGCGGCGAGAGCGACCCGAACAGTCCGCGTTGAACGATCAGCCGATCACGACGTGCGGGCTCGATGAGGGCCTCCTCCAGCGCGTCGACGTTGCTTCCGTCAGTTGTCGTGTCGCCGGCAGGTGCCTGCTCCATCGAGTAACTCCCCGATCTCCTCGATCCTGTTGGTCCGGATGCGACATTATCAGCGGGAACGCTGCCATTCGCCGATCACGTGAGAGTTGCGACCGATTGGTGAGGATCGCGGGAAATGCACCTTTTGCGTCCTGACGGGCACCGCCCTCACTCGTCGAGTGCGCGTTCCGTTCGGCGGTAGACGGCCTCGGTCGCGCTCTTGTGCGGACGCCACCACTTCTCGTTCGCGCGGTACCACTCGATGGTCGCGTGCAGGCCGGATCGGAAATCCCTGTACACAGGCTCCCACCCGAGTTCGGTCTTCAGCCGGGTCGCGTCGATCGCGTAACGCAGGTCGTGGCCAGGGCGGTCGGGAACGAAATCGAAGCCGGCAGGGTCTTTCCCGCACAGTTCGAGGACGGTCTCGACGACCGTGCGATTGTCCGTTTCACCATCTGCGCCTATGAGATAGGTCTCACCGATGACACCCTTGTCGATGATCGTCCACACCGCACGGTTGTGGTCGTCGACGTGGATCCAGTCGCGCACATTCGTGCCGGTGCCGTACAGCTTGGGCCGCACCCCGGTGAGCACGTTGGTGATCTGACGGGGAATGAACTTCTCCACATGCTGGTACGGCCCGTAGTTGTTCGAGCAGTTCGAGAGGGTCGCGCGAATACCGAACGAACGCACCCAGGCGCGGACGAGCAGGTCGGAGCCTGCCTTGGTCGACGAGTACGGACTCGACGGGTTGTAGGGCGTGTCCTCGGTGAACTTCGCCGGATCATCGAGTGCGAGGTCGCCGTACACCTCGTCGGTGGAGATGTGGTGATAGCGCACGTCGTGCTTGCGGACGGCTTCGAGCAGGGCGAATGTGCCGAGGAGGTTGGTCTGCACGAACGGCGAGGGGTCGGCCAGCGAGTTGTCGTTGTGGGATTCGGCGGCGAAGTGCACCACGAGGTCGGTGTCGGTGACGAGTTTGTCGACCAGCCCGGTGTCGGCGACGTCGCCGTGGACGAAGGTGATCGCGTCTGTCACGGGTTCGAGGGACTCGAGGTTGCCCGCGTAGGTGAGCTTGTCGAGGACGGTGATCTCGACGTCGGGTCGGTCGGCCACGGTCTGGTGGACGAAGTTCGCGCCGATGAATCCGGCGCCGCCGGTGACGAGCAGCTTCATTACGCCAACCCTACCCATGGGACACTGACCGGCATGCGCGGAATCATCCTTGCCGGCGGGACCGGTTCGCGGCTGCACCCCATCACCCTGGGGATCAGCAAGCAGCTCACTCCCGTCTACGACAAGCCGATGATCTACTACCCGCTTTCGACCTTGATGCTCGCTGGAATCCGCGACATCCTTCTGATCACCACCCCGCACGACGCCGGCCAATTCCGGCATCTACTCGGAGACGGGTCGCAGTTCGGCATCGACATCACCTACGCGGTCCAGGACGAGCCCGACGGACTGGCACAAGCGTTCGTTCTGGGCGCCGATCACATCGGCGGTGAGACCGTGTCTCTGGTATTGGGCGACAACATGTTCTACGGGCCGCGGCTCGGCACACAGCTCAAACGGTTCGACGATCTCGACGGCGGTGCCGTCTTCGCGTACCGGGTCTCGGACCCGTCGGCCTACGGGGTGATCGAGTTCGATTCCGATGGTCGCGCACTGTCGCTGGAGGAGAAACCGGCCGATCCCAAATCGCACTACGCGGTACCGGGACTGTATTTCTACGACAACGACGTCGTCGAGATCGCGCGGTCGCTGAAACCTTCCGCGCGAGGCGAATACGAAATCACCGACATCAACCGCGCATATCTCGAGACCGGCAGACTTCAGGTCGAGGTGCTGCCCCGCGGCACCGCGTGGCTCGATACCGGCACCTTCGATTCCCTGCTCGACGCGTCGAACTTCGTGCGCACCATCGAACAGCGTCAGGGCTTGAAGATCGGAGTGCCCGAGGAGGTTGCGTGGCGACGCGGATTCATCACCGACGACGAATTGGCAGCCTTGGCACACCCTCTGGTGAAGTCGGGTTACGGCACCTACCTGCTGGATCTGGTCGCAAGGGGAAAGGACTCCTGAGGAAATGCAGTACCGAGAACTGAAGATCGCGGGCGCATGGGAGATCACCCCGAAGCAGTTCGGCGACGACCGCGGCGTGTTCCTCGAATGGTTCAAGCAGTCCAGCTTTATCGAAGCGACCGACCGGGAACTCGATCTCGCGCAGGCCAATTGCTCGGTGTCGGCCGCGGGAGTGCTGCGCGGAATCCATTACGCGGATGCGCCGCCGGGGCAAGCAAAATACGTGACGTGCGCGTCGGGGTCGGTGCTCGACGTCGTCGTCGACCTTCGTGTGGGGTCGCCGACGTTCGGGCAGTGGGATTCGGTGCTGCTCGACACCGTCGATCGTCGTGCGATCTTCTTGTCAGAGGGGTTGGGGCACGGGTTCCTGGCGTTGGAGGACCATTCGACGGTGATGTATCTGTGCTCGACGGGCTATGCCCCCGAACGTGAGCACGAGGTTCACCCGCTGGATCCGGCCATCGGGATCGAATGGCCGACGGTCGGGCCGGGCGGGCGTGTGCTCGAGTACGAACTCTCTCCCAAGGACCGGGCAGCGCCCTCACTCGCCGAAGCGCATGCTGCGGGACGGTTGCCGCGGGTGTGACCCGAACTTTGGTGTTCTCAACAGCGATATACGCCGTCGAGAACACCAAAGTTCAGCGGGCCAGTGCCCGACGGATATGGCAAATCACCTCGTCCGGGTCGTGGGCGAGCGCGTGCCATGTGAAGCGAAGTACGTGCCAGCCTGCGTTGACCAGTATGTTCTGGCGCTCTGCATCACGCCGGTGTCGCGCGGCGTCTCGGTGCCATGCCCATCCGTCGATCTCGATGGCGACGCGCTGCGCCTCGAACGCCACGTCGATCTCGAAACCATGACTCTTCACGTGCGGTCGCCATCCGGTGAGACCTGCGGCCTTCAAGAGGCTGTAGAGGATTCGCTCTGCCTCGGAGTGTCCGCCGCTGCGCGCAGTACAGAGGAGACGCTCGGCGGCCCGCGACCCATGTCGCCCGGGGTTACGTCGATGGGCACGCTCCAACAACCCCAGTGTGGTGTGCCGTTGCAGCGCCCTGTCCATGAAGACCGATCCGTTGTCCAGTTCGACAGCTGCCTCGACCACGGCGAGCGGCAACCCCGTGACCTGGAGACGACGCACCGACGTCACGTCCTCAGGCAGTAGGTCTCGTCGTCGCAACTTCACGCCGTGAGGCGCTTTGATCGCACGACGGTGCGGCACGGTGACGTACTGCCGTTTCGGTGCGCGATCGAGGAGTCCGTGCCACCACGCAGCGCTCGGCCCCCATGCCGTCGCTCCCTCGCCGGCGCCGTACACCGCTGCGCACAGGCAGGCGGCCGGCGTCTGTTCCCGGTCCGCGCGCAGATACACACCGGGCGCAAGTGACCGCCACTCTCCGGCCCGTACATAGTGGTCGATTGTCGCGATGCTCAGCCCGCACCCGACCGCCTGGTCGCGGATGATGACGCCGTCCTGTCGGGCCATGAGCACGTGAATTCGTTGACGTGGCATACCCGGTTCGACGCAGCCCGGCCCCACCCGGTTCCACCGCACCGAAGCTTTGGTGTTCTCAACAGCGATATACGCCGTCGAGAACACCAAATGTTCAGCGGATCCGGAAGATCACGACCCTCTGCACGACGAAGTTGATCACCGTCGCCACGCCCTGGGCGACGACGAAGGCAAACGGGGTGACCCACCAATCGTCACCGAGCGACTCGTTGAGCACCCTGTTGATCCCGACCTGGGCTGCGAACGTCACCGCGTACAAGATCACAACAGCGGCGAACCGCAACCGGCTCGGCGGCGCCTGGAAGGTCCAGCGCCGATTGATGAGGTATGCGGTGGTGGTACCCGCGATGAAGGACAGCGCCTTCGCAAGATCACGGGTGACACCGAGCGCCATGAGCAGCACATACAGGCCGTAGTCGACGATGGCCGACAGCCCTCCGGTGATCACGAACCGCACCAGCTGCGTCTTCAGATCGAGCGCTTCGTCGGCGGTCGAGTCGGTCAGCGGCAGCTCGGGAGCGAGCGGAGCGTGGTGTTCCGGCAGCGGCTGAACGTGGTCGTGGGGTTCGGGCACGGAGTCGAGGGTAGCGTCCGGCGCGCCACAATCCGCACCGCCACTACATGGAGATTCTCACCGAAACGCAACGAGTGACCTACGGCATCTTGCCGGGTAGTGAGCTGACGCAGGTAGCCTCTACCTCGATGTCTACGACAGCTGAAGAGCAGGCGAGCGAGCCTCTCCCCACCCAGACACGCACCCTGACCGGATGGGGGCGCACCGCGCCGACCACCGCCGAGGTGCTCTCCACACCCGACGTCGAGCTGATTGCCAAGGCCGTGGCGCAGGTCGCGGAGCAGAACGAGTCGAAGCCGACGCACCTGCGCCGCGGTGTCATCGCGCGCGGTCTCGGCCGCTCCTACGGCGATCCCGCGCAGAACGCGGGTGGGCTCGTCATCGACATGACCGCCATGAACAAGATCCACAGCGTCGACCGCGAATCCAGCAAGGTCGTGGTGGATGGCGGCGTGACGCTCGACCAGCTGATGCGCGCGGCGCTGCCGTTCGGCCTGTGGGTACCGGTCCTGCCCGGCACCCGCCAGGTGACGATCGGCGGTGCCATCGGCTCCGACATCCACGGCAAGAACCACCACAGCGCCGGCAGCTTCGGCAACCACGTGCGCTCGATCGACCTGCTCACCGCAGACGGACAGGTCCGCACCTGCGGCCCGACGGGACGCAACTCCAAGCTGTTCTGGGCCACGGTCGGCGGCATGGGTCTGACGGGCATCATCCTGCGCGCGACCATCGAGATGACGCCCACCGAGACTGCGTACTTCATCGCCGACAGCATGCGCACCGAATCCCTCGACGAGACGATCGCCGTGCACAGCGACGGCTCCGAGGACAAGTACGACTACTCGAGCACGTGGTTCGACGCGATTTCCGCGCCCCCGAAGCTGGGCCGCGGAGCTGTGTCACGGGGTTCGCTGGCAACACTCGATCAGCTCCCGAAGAAACTGCAGAAGAATCCGCTGGCCTTCGACGCGCCGACGCTGCTCACCCTTCCCGACGTGTTCCCGAACGGTCTTGCGAACAAGTTCGACTTCTCGATCGTCGGCGAGCTGTACTACCGCAAGACGAAGAACGCGACGGGCCAGATCCAGAACCTGACCGCGTTCTATCACCCGCTCGATCTGTTCGGCGAGTGGAACCGCGCTTACGGGTCCAAGGGTTTCCTGCAGTACCAGTTCGTGGTCCCCACCGAAGCCGTCGAAGAGTTCAAGAAGATCATCGTCGACATCCAGCGCTCCGGGCACTACTCGTTCCTCAACGTCTTCAAGCTGTTCGGTGAGGGCAACAAGGCACCGCTGAGTTTCCCCATGAAGGGCTGGAACATCTGCGTCGACTTCCCGATCAAGGCGGGCCTGAACGAGTTCGTGCGCGAACTCGACAAGCGCGTCCTCGAGTTCGGTGGTCGCCTCTACACGGCGAAGGATTCGCGGACCGACGCGGAAACCTTCCACTCGATGTACCCGCGGATCGACGAGTGGCTCAAGGTGCGCCGCACGGTCGACCCCACCAACGTCTTCGCCTCCGATATGTCCAGAAGGTTGGAACTGCACTGATGATCAATGCCGTCGGCAATCCCCAGACCCTGCTGCTTCTCGGTGGCACCTCCGAGATCGGCTTGGCCATCGTCGAGGAGTACCTGCGCAAGTCGCCCGCCCGCGTCATCCTCGCGGCGCTGCCGGACGACCCGCTGCGCGACGCATCCGTCGCCCAGATGAATGCTGCGGGTGCGACGAAGGTCGACGTCATCGACTTCGACGCGCTCGACACCGAATCCCACCCGAAAGTCATCGACGAGGCATGGGCAGGTGGCGACGTCGATATCGCCGTCGTCGCATTCGGTCTCGACGGTGACTCCGAGGAACTGTGGCAGAGCCAGGCCAAGGCCGTCCGCGTCGCGAATGTGAACTACACGGCGTCGGTGTCCGTCGGTGTACTCATCGGCGAGAAGATGAAGGCGCAGGGCTTCGGCCGGATCATCGCGATGTCGTCGGTGGCCGGTGAGCGCGTCAAGCGTGCCAACTTCATGTACGGCTCGTCGAAGGCGGGCCTCGACGGCTTCTACCTGGGTCTCGGCGAGGCGCTGCGCCCGTTCGGTCCCCGCGTCACCGTGGTGCGCCCCGGCCAGGTTCGCACCAAGTTCAGCGCGCATGTCGACGAAGCGCCGCTGACCGTGAACAAGGAAGATGTGGCCGCGCTCGCGGTGGCCGCGTCCGACAAGGGCAAAGAGATCGTGTGGGCGCCGGGTCCGTTCCGGTTCGTGATGATCGTGCTGCGGCACATCCCGCGCGCAGTCTTCCGCAAGCTGCCGATCTGACGGCACCGGCTACACCGTCTGGGACCCGGGCTTCACTAGGCTCGGGTCCCGTGACAGTCGCCGAGAGTCCCACCGTCATCCCCATCGCTCCGTTTCGGAAGGTCGCGACGACCGCCGGTCGCATGGTTGCGGCCGTGGTCGTCGCGATCGTCGTTTCTGCAGTGGGACTGTTCGCGTTCGCGCGAGTGCAATGGCCGGCGTTCAATTCGTCGAACGTCACTCAGGCCGTCACGACGGTGATGCAGTTCGTCGCGCTGGCTGCGCTCGGATGCTCGATCTACCTGCTGCGTCGTCGCAAGTGGGTGACGGGCGCGCGCGTGCTGTCGTGGGCGGCGCTGTCAGGACTGGTCACGGCGACCCTCGGCATGCCGCTGGCCGCGACGAAGCTGTATCTGCACGGAATCTCCGTCGACCAGGAGTTCCGCACGCAGTTCCTCACGCGACTGACCGACAGCGCGGCCCTGCGCGACATGAACTACGCCGACATGCCCCCGTTCTATCCGGCGGGCTGGTTCTGGATCGGTGGCCGTGTCGCGAATCTGCTCGGGATGGACGGCTGGGAGGCATTCAAGCCCTATGCCATCGCCTCACTGGCTGTCGCGGCCGTTGTGGCGCTGGTGCTGTGGTCGGAACTCGTCCGGTCGGATCTCGCCGTGTTGGTGACGACCGCATCGACGGTGATCGTCCTGGCGTACGGGTCGCCGGAACCGTACGGCGCGGTGATCGCTCTGCTGATCGCACCGGCGCTGGTGCTGGCCTGGGGCGCCCTCAACCCCGTGCGCGTTTCTGGTAGCGAGGACTACCAGAAACGCGCACGGCAGGGGTGGGGCGCGGTGGTGGGTACCGGCCTGTTCCTCGGGATCGCCGCGACGTTCTACACGCTGTACTTGGGCCTGGCCGCGTTCGCGGTGACGGTGATGGCGCTGACTGCGGCAGTGCTCGCCAAGCGGGCCGAAGGTTCGTGGCGCAGCGTGATGCCGGTGCTCGTGCGATTCGTCTCCATCGCGGTGATCGCGGGGGTGGTCGCGCTGATCGTATGGGCACCGTTCCTGCTCGACGTACTCAGGGGCGGTTCGACCGCCGGCTCGGGTTCCGCGACCCACTACCTACCCGACACGGGCGCGAGCCTGCCGCTGCCGATGTTCCACATGTCGCTGATCGGATTGTTGTGTCTGCTCGGCAGTGTGTGGCTGATCGGGCGGGCGACATCATCGCGGCGTGCTCAGGCGCTCGGGCTCGGCGTCATCTCTGTGTACCTGTGGTTCTTGGCGTCGATGGCGTTCACCGCGATGGGCAACACGCTGCTCGCGTTCCGGCTCGAAGTGATCCTGCTGGTGCTACTCGGTACGGCGGGTGCATTCGCGTTCGTCGAATTCTCGCGATGGATCAGCCTCGCCTCGAGCGACAACCCGAATGTGCGACGTGTGCTCGTCGCGGTGGGCGCGCTCGGTGCGCTGGCGTTCACCCAGAACATTCCGCAAGTCCTCGGGAACGAGATCACCGTCGCCTACACCGACACCGACGGCAGCGGTGAGCGGGCCGACCAGCGGCCGGCAGGCGCTGCGTCGTATTACGCGGAGATCGACGAGACGCTGCGCTCACAACTCGGCGGCGACCGCGACGACCACGTGATCCTCACCGCCGACACCGCGTTCCTCGCGTACTACCCGTACTTCGGCTTCCAAGCGCTGACGTCGCACTACGCGAATCCCCTCGCAGACTTCGCGGGTCGGGCAGCAGCGATCGAAGAATGGTCGGAATTCGGATCGTCCGAAGAGCTTCTCTCCGCGTGGGATTCGCTGCAGTGGCGAGCCCCCGACGCCATCGTCTTCCGACAGGGCGCCGAGGGCTACACACTTCGGCTGGCCGAGGACGTCTACCCGAACGACCCGAATGTCCGCCGATACACGGTCACCTTCCCCGAGACCCTGTTCGACGATCCGCGTTTCACAATCACCGAGGTGGGGCCGTTTGCTGTGGTCACCCGCGCCGAAGTGGCATGATGTTTCGAACTCCGTTGTCGCGCAGCCACAATCCTCCCCACACGAAGATTCCTGTGTAGATCGGGAACAGTGTGGTGCTGACGATCGGCTGCTCGGTGAGCAGGTTGGTCGCGACCGCTCCACCGAGGTATCCGGTGAGCAGTACGGCGCCGAGGATCGCGGTCGTCGGCACGACGTAGAGCACGAGGCAGATCAGCAACACGATCCCGAACACCCTGTTCAGGCTCGGATCGAAGCCGAGGTCGGCCATCGCATCCTGCACCTGCGAGGTGTTCATGAGGTGAATGACGGAGTCGAAGAGCAGGAACAGGACGACGAGGCCGCTCACGATCAAGCCGGCGATGTGGGCGCCCCGACCGGGCGTCTCGGCGGGGGTGTGCGCGTCGCGGTTGGTGGCGGAATGGGTGGTCATGACGATCTCCTCGATTCGATGCGCTGATGTCACCGATACCGACCCGGCTCCGCGCGGAAACTCATCGCCGTTGCGGTAAGGTCGCGGCGGGTCGTACGGGGGGTGCGACCGTATCGGGGGATTCGATGAGTGAGATTCTGTACGTGCCGATCAGGCGCCGCGACGGGTCGGGGCAGGTTCGGTTGGAGATGCGCACCCTGCCCGACGGCCGGCTGGCATTGCCCGCCTACACGTCACTGCAGGAACTGGTCCGTTGCTCCGGGCCGCGGCAGGCATGGATGGGCGTCGACAGCGGCGGACTGCAGGAAATCCACCGCACCACCGGATACGACGTGGCCCTGCTCGACGCAAGACAACCACCGCCACCGGTCGACGACGAATACCGACAGCCCCGAAGTTGGCTGCAGGATCCGCTCGGGAGGACAGGAACCAGGTGAGCATCGACATCGGAGACCTCAACGCGGTCGCGAGCCGTCTCGCAACCGGAGCGAGCGGAATCAACAACCTCGATTCCGAACCCGCCGAGATACCCGACGCCGGTGTTTCCACAGCACTGCTCGTGGACGCACTCGGGTCGATCGCAGCCGCATTGGACGTGGCGGTCCGGTCGCTGGCCAACGCAGCGGACGCCACGCAGGCCAGCCTGCGCAGCTATCAGGAGACCGTCGAACACAGCGCCCAGGAAATCGCGAAGGCCGGTGAACGATGAGCCTCGACACGTTCGTCTTCGGCGAGCCCGCCTCGTGCTACGCGTGCGCAGATTCGCTCGCCACCCTCGCAACCAGTGTGAACGATCAGCTGAAGTCGGCACGCGATGGCCGCACCGAGTCCGAGTACGAGTTCAAGAGCACGGCGGGTGACGAGTTCCGGTTGACGCTCGACCGCATCATCGCCGGAACCACCGAGGCCGCGGACCAGATCGACGTGATTGCCGCTGCCCTGCGTGCATTCGCCGATGCACTCGTCACCGCCCGAGCACGAATATCGCAGGCCGAGACGACAGCGTCGGACGCCGGCATTCACGTGGAGTTCGGTACCGGGATCGGCGATCCGATCGAAGTCGACCACAACTCGTATGATATTGCGCCCCAAATTCTTCGAGCGAAACAGATTGTGGCCTATGAAACTGCGACGGGACTCGTCGCAGAAGGTCGAGGGATCGAAGCCTCAGCGCACAGCGCGTTCGCGGAAGCACTGCGCGGGCCGACGACGATACTGAAGGACGCGGAGGCCCAGTGGGGTTGGCTGGCCGCGTTCACAGTCACCGGATACGTCGGCACCGCATTCTCCGAGCTGGCGAAATGGGGGCCGCTCGCCGAAAGTCGGGGCGCGAACCTGGCTCGGCTACAGGAACTGGCCGCGGAAGCAGCCCGGTTGGGCGATCCGTATCCGGAAGCCACTGCAGCGAGAGCTGTTCGAGCGTCCCAAGGTGGAGCAGACGATGCTGCACGATTCGCTGCGGAAAACTCCCGACTGCTCGGGGGGCTCGGTGACAACAAGTTCGTACAGCTGCTCGGCAAGAACGTCGGCGACTTCATGCCAGACGGGTCGGCACTGAAATCGCTCGGATCCAAGATTCCTGTGGTCGGGCTGGTCTTGACTGCAGGTCAAACAGGGGTCGACGTGTACAACGCCGAGTCCACCGGCGACGCCGTACAGGCCGTGGCGAAGGACGTCGGTGGCTTTGTTGCGGGAACCGTTGCAACCGAATTGATCCTCGCTAGTGTTGCCGGCGGACCGGTCACGCTGCTCGCCGTCGGCGCCGGGATCGGGGTCGCATTCGGTGTCGGTGAGGCAATCGAGCACTGGGACGACATCTCCGGCGCTGCCGGCTCAGCGGCACGCTGGGTCGGCAACCTGTTCTGAGGAGCACGATGTACGCAACCGACCTACCTCCGATCCCCGAAGCGGCGACCGGAGTACCCCGGCCGCCCCGCGCACCGCGCATCCATCACGGCACGGAAACTACACCGTTGGACCGTCTCCCTCGGAACCGCCCAGAACCACCACCGGACGACTTCGGACCGATGCTCGAATGGAGCCAACATACGCTCCGTGAACAGTGCTTGGCCGCAGCCGCAATGGCGGGTCTAGTCATTGCTCCCGTTTCAGTGCAAGCCGGATTCGAATGGATTCAATGGTGGTGGTTCTGGGTGATCATCTTGACCGGTGCGTGGATGATGTTCCGTGCCTACGGAAACTCTTGGGCCGCTGCCGGTGCCACCTGGGTGCAATGGCGCAGCAGCTGGGTCGATACCTACCGACTCACTCGCATCCGCTTCTCCGCCGACGGCTATGCCCGCGTCCTACGACTGAAAGACGCCCACGGCAACAAAATCCACTCTTTCAAGATCCACGACCTCCAGAACAACCCCGATCTGTGGGACCTCGTCTACAACGGGATCCTCCACTCCGTCGCATCAGGCAACTGCGACATCGACGCCAAAACCCGCCGCGTCCTGAAAATCCCGTACGAACTCGGACCACGCCCGGTCAACAACAATCGCAGCAAGGGAAGACGCCGCGGATGGTGAACACCCCCGACCTACCGCCGATCCCCGACCCGGTCACCGGCGAGCCTCGGCCACCCCGCGCACCACGCATCCTCGGCGGTCAACCGAACACCCCCAGCGATCAGTTGCCGCACAGTATCCCCGCGCCACCGCCGATCGAGTTCGGCGCGGCACTCGAGGTTGCACAGCCGCGCTTCGGTGATCGGTTCGGCGCCAGCATCGCAATCCCTGTCCTATTCGCCTTGTACGGGACGGTGATCTGGGGAGGATTCGGGTGGGTGCAGCATTGGTTCAACTGGGCACTTATCGTCTCCTTTTCCTTGCTGGTGCGCCGAGGGAATGATCGCTGGACCGCTGCCGGAGCGACCTGGCTGCAGAAGCACACGAGATCGGTCGACACCTACCAACTGACCAAAGTACATCTCCGCGTATCCAGGGCCGACAGGCAGTTGTTCCTCCGAGATGCACACGGCCGCAAGATTGACCATATGCGAATCGCGCAGATTCAGGCCAACCCCGCACTGTGGGACCTCGTCTACAACGGCATCCTTCATTCGGTGGCATCGGGCAACTGCGACATCGACTCCGACACCCGGAAACATCTGAGAATCCCCTTCGAGATCGGGCCACGACCCAAGCGGTTCGCCCCGCGCAAGGGACGCGCTACGCTCGACCCGCTGCGCCGAACCACCGGTCGCCCCGCCAATCTCATACCTCGCACTGGTCGTCACCGCGCTCCGGATACCGAGTGACGTGGCACCTGACACCGACCCGATTGTCGTCGCGTGAGCGCCGCTGCTGCCGCCAGTGCGACGAGAAGTCCGATGTCCACTCGTGCGACGCGCACGAGCGCACTGCTCGAGCCGTCGATGCTGTACGCGAGACCAACGAACGACCCCAGCCCCACCGCACCCGACAGAAGCGCTGGGGGCCGATAGCGCGGTCGGGCCGCACTACCGATCAACGCCACGCCAACGAGTCCGAAGAAGAGAGCGCGGTGACGGAGAAGAAGTTCGACGTCCGGGTCCGCCACCGTGATTCCGTACAGTTCTTCGATCCGACGTCGTGACAGCACCGCCGTCGCCGGGACGAGATGCGCAACCCCAACCCCTGCCATCAGGACCGAACCGATTCGACTTCCGAGCATTTCGCGCTCCTTTGTGTGTGTAGTGGTCTCTAGACTCGCGTGTATGGCTCCTGCCGCGCTTCCAGAAACATGCGCTACACCCAACTCGGATCCGCCGCCGGCTGCGACGCTGTGGATAAGGCCCGGCCTGGCCGCGTATCTCGGTCGCTCACTCGGTCTCGACCCGCACTCCACCTCGGTGCACTGTCTCGTTGTCGGCGTCGATTCGCCATTCACAGTAAGGGTCGTAGGCGAAGCAGACGTTGCCGCGCGAAGCGCGCTGATCCCTCCTCGACTCGTTCACCAGGTCGTTTCTCCGCCGGACAGCCGGATCCTCTTCTGTTATTCGGACGTGAACCATGTTGACGGATCGGAGCACATGGGCCGAATGGGACGCCGCGAGGGACACCTCGGGATCAATCACCCGGCCGAGGCAACTCTGGTCGACCTGTGCAGGTGTGCCGCTCCGGATGGCGCCGCCATCATGGCGGTGGTCGTCGGATCACCCCGACGTCACCTGGATCCCCGTATCGCGCGGACTCTCGAACGCATTCGCACCGATCCGCCGTCCGTACGCAACGCCGCACACCTGGCGCTCGCGGAGGGACTTTCCCCGTCGTACTTCCTCCGTCTGTTCAGCCGCGAGACGGGCACGAGTTTCCGTCGGTATCGCCTGTGGGCGAGAATGCTCCACGTTGCCCGATCCATTTCGGAAGGCACTGATTTCACGAGCGCCGCCATGTCGGCAGGGTTCGCGTCGCCGTCCCACTTCAGCGACTCGTTCCTGCGGATGTTCGGCCTCACCGCCACGTCACTCGCTACGACGGGCGCGAACATTGTGGTCGACGATGCGGCCCTGTCCCCTACGGCAACCGCGACGCGAGCAGCTCCGCCAGATGGGTGCCGCGACGATCGGTGAGGTCGCTGAGCTGAGTGCGACACGAGTAACCGTCGGCGAGCACAACCGTGTCGGCGGCGGCGGATTCGACAGCGGGAACCAGCTGGTTGTTCGCGACCGCTACCGACACGTCGTAGTGGCCACGCTCGACCCCGAAGTTTCCGGCGAGACCGCAGCAGCCGCCGAGCCTGGTTACCTTCGCGCCGGCACGTTTCAGGAGCGCGGCATCGGCTTCCCACCCCATGATCGCGTGGTGGTGGCAGTGCGGCTGTGCGACGACGGTGGTGCCCGACAGCGACGGCGGCTCCCAGTCGCCGAGCAGTTCGGCAAGTGTGCGGGTGGACTCGGCCACGACACGTGCCGGCTCGGAGCCGAGCAGTTCGACGGTGTCGGACCTCAGCACCGCGGTGCACGACGGTTCGATACCGACGATCGGCGTACCCGCACGAAAAAGCTCGGTAACTGTGCGGCCCAGAATCTTTCGTGCCTCGTCGAGCTGGCCGGTCGTGATCCACGTGAGAGCACAGCACTGTTGCTTCTCGGTGATCCGGACACGGTACCCGGCGGCTTCGAGCACCGCGACCGCCGCGATTCCGACCTCGGGAGTGAAGTAGTCGGTGAACGTGTCGACGAACAGCAGCACGGGCTCACCTGTGCGTAACCGCTGTCCCGCGGTCTCGGCGAACCAGCGCCGGAAATTGCGGGGCGCGAAGGCGGGTACGTGCCTGCGCCTGTCCATGCCCCCGAGCATCAATCCCGCCGACCCCATACCTGGAATTTTGGCAATCGTGTTGATCACCCTGGGCATTCGAGTGGCGAGCGCTGCCCACTGCGGCAATCGGCCGAGGGTGTAGTGGCTGATCGGACGTCGGCGACCGCGGTAGGTCTGGTGCAGTACCTCCGACTTCCACGTGGCCATGTCGACTCCGGTGGGGCAATCCGACGCGCATCCTTTGCAGGACAAGCACAGATCGAGGGTTTCGTGCACCTCCGGCGAGGCCCACCCTCCGGAGACGAGCGAGCCGTTGAGCATTTCCTGCAGCGCTCTGGCCCGGCCGCGTGTCGAATCCTTCTCCTCGCGGGTGGCGAGGTACGACGGGCACATGACCCCGCCGACGGGCGTCGTATCGGCGCGACACTTCCCGACGCCTGTGCACCGGTGCACGGCCTGGGTGAAGTTGCCGTCGTCCTCCCGGTACCGGAACGCGAGGCCGGTGCGGACGGCGGGCGCCGCAGGCACGCGGAGGTCGGCGTCGACGGGACTCGGGTCGACGAGGACGCCGGGGTTGAGCAGGTTCTCGGGGTCGAAGACGGATTTGACGGCGCCGAACAGGCGCAGTGCGTCGTCGGAGTACATCAACGGGAGCAGTTCGCTGCGGGCCCGTCCGTCGCCGTGTTCGCCGGACATCGAACCTCCGTACGATGCCACCAAACGTCCTGCAGCAAAGAGGAACTCGCGGAACAGCCCGGGCATCTCGAGTGGGATGTCGAGACGGATGTGGATGCAGCCGTCGGCGAAATGTCCGTACGGGTAGCCGGTGATCCCGTAACTGTCGGTGAGCTGCTCGAAATCGCGTAGGTAGTCACCGATGCGGTCCGGGGGCACCGCGGCGTCTTCCCATCCGGCGTGCGCGGGCAATCCCCGCGGGCTGCGCGCGGACAACCCGGAGCCGTCCTCCCTGATGCGCCACAGTGCCGCGGCGCGTGCCGGATCGTCGATGTGCAGGGCGTCGATTGCGCCGGAGAACTCGACCATCGATACCGCACGGTCGTGGACCTCGCCGAAGTCGTCGCCGACGAGTTCGACGAACAGCCACGCCGCACCACGCGGAAGTGGTGGGACCGCGCCCGGCCCACGCCGGGTACGGACGATGTCGACGATGCGCGAATCGAGGCCTTCACACGCCGTGGGACGGAACCGGAGCAGAGTGTGGGCGGCGTTGCCTGCGGCGACGATGTCGGGGTAGCCGAGGGCAACCATGGTGCGCACCGGCGAATCGGCGACCAGCTGCACTGTCGCCTCGGTGAGCACACCGAGGGTCCCTTCACTTCCGACGAACAGTTTGCGCACGTCGAAGTGGTTTTCCGGAAGTAGGTGTTCGAGTCCGTAGCCGGAGACCTGCCTGCCGAACCGGCCGAATTCGGTGCGGATCGTCGCGAGGTTCGCGTCGACGAGATCCCGCAACGGATCGAGCATCGGCGCACCGCCGGGAAGTGAGAGCGGATGCCCGGTACCGGTGAGGACCTCGATGCCGACGACGTTGTCGGAGGTGCGGCCGTAGCCGAGGGCGCGAGCGCCGCACGCGTTGTTGCCGATCATCCCGCCGATCGTGCAGCGGTTGTGGGTCGACGGGTCGGGGCCGAACCGTAGTCCGTGCGGCGCTGCGGCGCGCTGCACAGTGGCTTGAACTGCTCCTGGTTGCACGCGCGCGATGCGGTGCCGAGGGTCGATCTCGAGCACACGCCCCATGTGGCGGGAGAAGTCGAGCACCACCCCGGTTCCGACGGCGTTGCCCGCGAGCGAGGTGCCCGCGCCGCGGGAGGTGAGCGGCACTCCTTCACGGCGGCACACGTCGAGGGCTGCCGCTACATCGTCGACACTGCGAGGCCGGACGACGACCTGCGGCGGCACCCGATAGAGCGAGGCATCGGACGAGTACATCGCACGAGTGGTGCTGTCGTCTCGAACATCGGAGATCCCCGCTTGGCGGAGGCGAGTGCCGATCGCCGACGAGATCTCCATGCTGACCGATGCTAACTGTGTTGTGTCGCTCGCCGGATCAGGTCGAGCAGAACAATTCTCCATTCGCTTAGCATCGTTCCCTGTGTCAGACGATTCCCCGGGTTCGAGCGTCCGTACCGCGCGCCTCATTGCAGTCCTCACAGGTCTGCTCGGGGTCGTCCTGGCAGCGGCCATCCCGTTTCTCCCTGTGAAGCAGGAAGCCGCGACCATTCAATGGCCGCAGAACGACGGCCTCGCCAGTGTCGAAGCGCCGCTCGTGACGTACACACCGCTCACGTTGCGAGTGAGCGTTCCGTGTGCGGCTGCCGCAGCTCTCGGGGACGACGGCGGCACGCTTGTGTCGACGGTGCCTCCCGGTGCACCCGAGGCCACGGGCAACGCGCTTGTGATTCGTGCCGTACCCGGTGAGGACGGCGCGCCGGGCGCCGTCGAGGCGGTGCTGCGGAACTCGGTGCTCGTCTCCGCGCCACTCGACGCGCCGTGCACCGCGGTCACCGTAGCGTCCGATTCGGAGCGGACCGCGGCACAGATCGTGGGTGCGGACCCGGCTGTCGATGTCACCGTCGAAGGCGATGTTCGCCCCCAGATGGTGGGGGTCTTCTCTGACCTCGACGACTCCGCCGTTCCGTTGACCACAGGCGCCGACGCCGACCGACTGTTTGTGCAGGCGGAACTGGATTCCCGATTCACGTCCACGCCCACGGTGATCAAACTCGTCGCGATGATTCTGTGTGCTCTGTCGACGCTGTCCTCGTTGGTTGCTCTGCACCGCATCGACGGGGTCGATCGCCGCAGAGCACGCAGGTTCCTGCCGTCGCACTGGTGGCGGTTCACGCCGGCCGACGCCGTGGTGATCGGAGTCCTTCTTCTGTGGCACGTCATCGGAGCGAACACCTCCGACGACGGCTACATCCTCAACATGGCCCGCGTGTCCGGCGAGGCCGGGTACATGGCGAACTATTTCCGCTGGTTCGGGGTGCCGGAGGCCCCGTTCGGCTGGTTCTACGACGTGCTGGTCCTGATGTCGGAGGTATCGACCGCCAGCATGTGGATGCGGCTGCCCACGCTCATCGCAGCAATCGTGTGCTGGATGATCATCAGTCGCGAGGTGATTCCGCGTCTCGGTGTGGCCGTGCGTCACAGCACTGTCGCGTTGTGGACCGCCGGTCTGGTGTTCCTCGCGTTCTGGCTGCCGTACAACAATGGCCTGCGGCCCGAACCGATCATCGCTGTCGGAGCCCTGCTCACGTGGTGTTCGATCGAGCGTGCCATTGCGACCGGCCGCATGCTGCCCGCCGCGGTCGGCGTGCTCATCGCCGCCTTCTCGCTCGCAGCAGGCCCCACCGGGCTGATCTGTGTGGCCGCGCTCATCGCGGGCATCCGTCCGCTCACGAAGCTCATCGTTGCGCGGCGGTCGCTGGTCGGGGTGCTTCCGCAACTCGCCCCGATCCTCGCGTCGGGCACCGTCGTGATGATCGCCGTGTTCGCCGATCAGACTCTGGCCTCGGTGCTCGAGGCCACCCGGGTGCGGTCCGCGGTGGGTCCGAACGTGCCGTGGTTCGACGAACGACTGCGATGGGACGCGCTGCTCACTGTGGCACCCGACGGTTCGGTCGCTCGCCGCTTCGGAGTGTTCGTCATGCTGCTGTGCCTTGTCGTGTGCGTGATGCTCATCCTCAGGAAGGGTCGCGTCCCGGGTACCGCGATCGGCCCGTCGAGGCGCATCCTCGGGATCGTTTTCGCATCGTTGCTGTTGATGATGCTCACGCCCACGAAGTGGACCCACCACTTCGGTGTCTATGCGGGTCTGGCAGCGGCCGTCGCCGCTCTCGCCGCGGTAGGGGTGGGTGCAGCGGGGATACGGTCGGCCCGCAACCGTGCGTTGTTCACCGCGGGTGTGCTGTTCGTGCTCACGATGTCGTTCACGGGGTCCAACGGCTGGTGGTACGTCTCGAGCTACGGCGTCCCGTGGTGGGACAAGCCGCCGTCCATCTCGGGGTACGGGTTCTCGACGGTGCTGCTCGCTCTGACGGTGCTCGCGCTCATCGTGGCGGCATGGTTCCATCTGCGCGAGCCGTTCGCAAAGCCGAAGCCTGCACGGAACGGTCGAGCTCGGGCACTTGCGTCGGCACCGCTGACCGTCGTCGCAGCGGGCGTCGTGCTATTCGAGGTGCTCTCCCTCGTCAAGGGCGCCGTATCGCAGTACCCGGCCTACTCGATCGCGCGCTCGAACGCCGCCGCATTCTCGGGCGGGTGCGGTCTCGCCGATCACGTTCTCGTCGAAGCCGACCCGAACTCCACCATGCTCGCTCCGCTGAGTGGCTTCGCAGCAGACGCTCTCGGCGCCGGCCGCGCCGACGGGTTCACTCCCGACGGCGTCGCGCTGGATCTGACTGCGGACGCCGAGATCACCACCACCGGCGGCGCGAACTCCCTCGAGGCCGACGAAGGCGGCACCACCACCTCGACGACGGCGGGCACCGGCGGCGGGCGCCGTAGTGACGCCGGGATCAACGAGAGCACGGTGCGGCTACCGTTCGGGCTCGACCCCGCACGCACCCCGGTGCTCGGCAGCTACCGGAGCGGCACACAGCACGCGGCCGAGCTCGAATCCGGGTGGTACGCGCTGCCCGAACGCACCGCTGATACACCGCTGCTCGTCGTCACCGCGGCGGGTCGTGTGCAGTACGTCGACCCGGATGGTGTCATCACCCCCGGTCAGGACGTGCTCTTCGAGTTCGGTGTCTCCTCGGGTGAGAACGTCGACGCGATCGGGCGGATCGCACCGATCGACGTGGGACCGGCGCCGTCCTGGCGCAATCTGCGGGTGCCGAGCGACGCGATTCCCGCGGACGCCGACGCGGTGCGGCTCGTCGTCGAAGACGGCGACCTGTCGCCGGACCAGTGGGTCGCGGTGACGCCGCCGCGGATGCCGCAGCTCGACACGTTGCAGACGGTCGTCGGTTCCGAGGCGCCCGGTCTCCTCGACTGGTCGGTCGGGCTCGCCTTCCCGTGCCAGCGCCCGTTCGGCCACCGCTACGGTGTCGCCGAGGTTCCCGAGTACCGCATCCTTCCGGACCGGGTGGGCGCCGATGCAACCAACGGATGGCAGGACTCCATCGGCGGCGGACCCCTCGGATGGATCCCGCTGTTGCTCACCGCGGAGACCGTGCCCACCTATCTGAACCACGACTGGGATCGCGACTGGGGGTCGCTGGAGCGGTACCGACGGATCGACCCGGACGCACGCACAGCGACCATCGCGGTCGACGAGATCACCCGCTCCGGTCTGTGGAGTCCGGGAGCGATCCGTGACGGAGTGCCCGATCTGCTCGAATGAGGGCGCGTGACCGCGCTGGTCACTGCCCGATACCATCGACTCCCGTGCCCGACGCCACGACGAACGACTCCTCCCCAGCGGTGACCGCCACACGACCGGTCGGTGAGGACCTGCGTTCGCAGTACCGCACCGCGCGGCTCATCGCGGTCGTCGCCGGAATCATCGGGATGGTGCTCGCCCTCGCGACACCGTTCCTGCCCGTCAAGGTCACCGAGGCGACGGTGTCGTGGCCGCAGAACGGCTCGATGACGGACGTCGAGGCGCCGCTCATGTCGCAGGTGCCCCTGCAGCTGACGGCGACCGTGCCGTGTGCCGCGATCGCACAGCTTCCCGATAGTGGCGGCATGGTCCTCGCTACCGCGCCTTCTCGCGGGCAGGACGCCGCACTCAACGCGATGTTCGTCCGGGTCGGGCCGGAGAACGTCGACGTTCTCGATCGCAATGTCGTGGTCGCGACTGCGCCGCGCGCCGAGGTCACCTCCCCCGCATGCACCGAGATCAGAATCTTCTCGGATATCGAGCGCACCACCGCCGAGTTCGTCGGCCTCACCGACGACAACGGCAATCCCCGCGCGGGTGAACTGACCGGCGACCTGCGGCCCCTCGTCGTCGGCGTGTTCAGCGACCTGTCCACCGATGTCCCCGGTCTCGACGTGCAGATCGATGTGGACTCGCGGTTCTCGTCTACGCCCACGCTCGCGAAGTCTCTCGCGATGATTCTCGCGGTGCTGGCGACGGCGCTGGCACTGGCGGCGCTGGCGAAACTCGACGGCACCGACGGCCGCGGGCACCGACGTTTCTTCCCGTCACATTGGTGGAAGTTCCGCGGCGTCGACTTCGTGGTGGTCGGCACACTGATCGGCTGGCATTTCTTCGGCGCGAACACCTCCGACGACGGCTATCTGCTCACCATGGCGCGGGTGTCCGATCACGCCGGATACATGGCCAACTACTTCCGGTGGTTCGGTGTCCCCGAAGCCCCGTTCGGCTGGTACTACGACGTGCTGGCCCTGTTCGCGAAGATCTCGACGGCAAGCCCGTGGATGCGTCTGCCCGCGTTGCTCGCCGGGATTCTGTGCTGGATGGTGATCAGCCGCGAGGTAGTGCCGCGCCTCGGTCGTGCGGTCCGGCACAATCAGATCGCCCTGTGGACAGGCGGCCTCGTGTTCCTCGCGTTCTGGCTGCCGTACAACAACGGTCTGCGGCCCGAGCCGATCGTCGCCGTCGGCGCTCTACTCACGTGGTGCTCCATCGAACGCGCGATCGCCACCGGACGGTTGCTTCCTGCTGCCACGGCCGTGGTCGTCGGCGCGTTCACGCTCGCTGCTGCTCCGACGGGCCTGATGTGTATCGCTGCGTTGATCGCCGGTATCCGGCCCATGACGCGCATCATCGTCCGCAAGCATCGCGAGGTCGGCACATTGCCGCTGCTCGCCCCGATCGGCGCCGCCGGACTGCTCGTTCTCGTCGTCGTCTTCTCCGACCAGACTCTCTCCGCGGTCCTCGAAGCCACCCGGGTGCGCACGATCATCGGTCCCAACGAGGAGTGGTGGAACGACTTCCTCCGCTACTACTACCTGATGGTGCAGACCGTCGACGGTTCGCTGCCCCGCCGCTTCGCGTTCCTGGTCATGGTCCTGTGCCTGTTCACGACGCTGCTCGTGCTCCTGCGTCGTCGTCGCATTCCCGGTATCGCGGTGAGCCCGTCGTGGCGCCTGATCGGCATCGTGTTCGGAACGATCTTCTTCATGATGTTCAACCCCACGAAGTGGACCCATCACTTCGGGGCGTATGCGGGCATCGCAGGATCCCTGGCCGCGTTGACCGCGGTGGTCGTGTCGGCGCAAGCGCTGCGGTCACGCCGCAACCGCACGATCTTCCTCGCAGGACTGCTGTTCGTCCTCGCCATCTCGTTCGCGGGTATCAACGGCTGGTGGTATGTGTCGAGCTACGGCGTGCCGTGGTTCGACAAGACCGTGTCGCTGTCGGGGTACCAGTCGAGCAGTTTGTTCCTGGTTCTGTTCGGTCTCGCCCTCGTCCTCGTCGCCTGGCAGTACCTCCGCGAAGGCTATGCGCCGCCACCGGAGAAACCCACGTCGGAGAAGGGGCGGCGGATCCGTACGTTCGCGGCCGCGCCACTGACCGTCGTCGCGGCGGTGATGGTGTTGTTCGAAGTCCTGTCGCTGCTCAAGGGCGCCGTGTCGCAGTATCCGGCGTATTCGTTGGCACGTTCGAACGTCGACGCCCTGACCGGCTCCTCCTGTGGCCTCGCCAACGATGTGCTGGTGGAGAGCGATCCCAACTCCGGACGTCTCGAACCGCTCCTCGATCCTGCCAACCCGCCCGCCGGCGGTGACGCTCTCGCAGGAGCCGGACCGGTCGGGTTCTCCCCCAACGGCGTCCCGAGCGATCTGACAGCCGACTACGTCGAGGTCAAGCCCGGGCAGGGCAACACCGATACCCAGAGCATCGGCGTGACCTTCGAGACCGGGGCCGGCGGCGGTACCACCGGCGGTTCGGGCGCGGAGACGATCAACGGCAGCACCGTGAAGTTGCCGTTCGGTCTCGACCCAGCGGTCACTCCGGTCCTCGGCAGCTACCAGGACGGTGTCCAGGAACCCGCGATGCTCACGTCGAGCTGGTTCCGGCTACCCGAACGCAGCGACGACGCTCCGCTGATCGTCATTTCCGCGGCCGGTCGCATCTGGTCGTACGACGACACCGGCGCGCTGACCTACGGGCAGTCGTTGCTGCTCGAGTACGGTACCCGCAACCCTGACGGAACATTCGAGGTCAAGGGCAGCTACCTGCCGCGCGATATCGGACCCGCGCCGTCGTGGCGGAATCTGCGGATACCGATTGCGGACCTGCCCGAAGATGCCGATGTCGTCCGCATCGTCGCGAACGACCCCAATCTCACCGGTGACCAATGGCTCGCGTTCACCCCTCCGCGTGTTCCGCAGCTCGACACTCTCGACTCGGTGATCGGCTCCGAGCAGCCGGTGCTGCTGGATTGGGCCGTGGGCCTGCAGTTCCCGTGCCAGCGTCCGTTCGACCACGCATATGGGGTGGCGGAGATGCCAAACTATCGCATCCTCCCCGACCGCCCGCTCGCCGTGTCGTCCACCGACACCTGGCAGGCAGCCGAATTCGGTGGGCCGCTGGGGTTCACCGAGGTCCTCGCCCGTCCCGAAGCGATCCCGACGTATCTCGACGGCGACTGGGCGCGCGACTGGGGTTCGCTCGAGCGGTATGTGCGGTACTACCCCGATGCCGAACCGGCCGACGTCGTGACCGAGCAGTCAACGCGCTCGGGTCTGTGGAACCCTGGCACGCTGAGGGTCTACGAACAGTAGGCTGGCCGCGCCCCCATGGCCGAACGTCACCTTCATGCATTCCAAGTAGCCAAAGGTGACGTTCGGCTAAACCGACTGGCGCACCGGGTTATCCACAGGCGGGTGGTACATCCACAGGTTCGCCCATCAACACGCGTAACGGCCCTGTTCCGTCCGTTGCCATCGGCATCATGGTCGCCATGAAACGGGGAGCATGGGGCGACGACCCTTCAGCACTGCACGCACTGAGCGTCAATGGGATCATCCGGACGGCGACACTGCTCGACTACGGTGTCACGTCGGGCGCGATCAGCGGACGCTGCCGTAAAGGTGGTCCGTGGCAGCGGATCCTGCCCGGCGTCATCGGCCTACACAACGGTCGGCTCAGTACGACCGACCGGCACACGGCAGCGCAGCTCTACGGAGGCGCCGACGCAGTACTCTCAGGACATGCCGGTTTGACGCTTCACGGCTACCAGCATTCCGCCACGATGAGTGACGTTCTCCTACTCATCCCGCATGAACAACACCGACGGAAGTTCTCGTTCGTGGACGTCGAACGATCGTCGCGCCTCCCCGATCCCGTCTGCAAAGGAAAGCTGCGCGTCGCGCCTGTAGCCCGGTGCCTGCTCGACGCTGCCCGCCGTATGTCGCGAACAGACCGATGCCGGGCTCGGCTGACATCAGCGCTACAACGCGGCGACGTCTCCGTCGACGAGCTCGCACAGGAACTGGCCGAGGGAAGCAGACGAGGAACTGCGGTGCCGCGGGGCGTCATCCGCGAGCTCTCCGACGACGCGCATTCCGTCGCCGAGGTGTGGGCGCAGAAGCTCTATGCGACGAGCGATCTACCTGCGATGATGCACAATGTTGATGTCTTCACCGACGACGGCGCCTGGATCGCTCGTCCCGACGGTTGGATGGACGACGTCGCCGTAGCGTGGGAGATCGATTCACTCGCGCACCATTTCAGCCCTGCGGACCACGAGAAGACGCTGCAGCGGCGAGCCCGCATGCAGCGGCACGGACTCATCGTCGTCGCGCACCTGCCGAGCCAGATCCGTAACTCGCCCGCGATAGTTCTCGCGGATCTACGTGCAGCCTACGAGCAAGCCTGCCGACGCCCGCGCCCTCCAGTCCGACTTGGCCGAATGTCACCTTCATCCACTTCGAGTAGCCAAAGGTGACGTTCGGCCATACCCGGGGGAGCGCACAGAACTGCGTTCCGATTCTCTAGAATGGCGAGGGTGACCACCGAAGACATCACCGGCACCAGCGCCATGTCGGCCCGCGCCACCGAAGCGGTACAGCGAAGCCTCACTCCGCGGCAGGAAGCCGCGAGTCGCGACGTCGATCGCTTGATCAAGGCCGGACGAGATCTGCTGACCGCCGGATCGCCTGCGCGTGTCGCCGATATCGTGGCGGCCGCCGGACTGTCGAACGATGCGTTCTACCGCTATTTCCGCAGCAAGAGCGACTTCGTCGACGCAGTGGTCGAGGAGGGCGGACACCGCCTCGTCAACCATCTGCGCAGGAAGATCGATGCAGCCGAGACGCCGGAAGCGGCGTTGCGTGCGGGCGCGACTGTGATCTTGAAGCAGGGCGTCGACCCCGAGATCGCTGCCGCGACGCGCAACGTTGTAGGCGGGGGCGCTGGTGGCCGATCGCATGCCCCGAAGGTGCGGGAGGAGCTCGAGCTGACTCTCGCTCGCGTCCTCGTCGGTCCGATCACCGATCTCGGCTCCACCGACCCGGAGCGGGATTCGACAACGACCGCGATTCTGTTGCTGGCGCAGATGGAACATCTGCTGTGGAAAGACACGACGGACTTCGATCCGGGCACTGAGGTCGAGCACATCCTCAGCTACATCCTCAGTGCCCTGCACACCGGCTGATCATCTACGTTCGCGGCCGGCCCGCTGCTTCCACCCCTCCTCGACAGATGCGCGGCACCTGTCGGGTTCGTCTCCCGCCTGGACGAACAGTGCGGTGAGCATGACTACGCAATGGTCGACGGTGGTGTGCGGTAGCGGTCCGTTCGCCACGAGCGACACGAGTCCGTGGTCGATGGCCCAACTCTGGATCGCCAGTTCGAGCGGGTCGACGTCGGCGCGGAAGCGTCCCTCGTTCCGCGCTCGTCGCGCAGCCTGGACCAGGAACTCCAGGGTGGCGTCTGCCGCCTCGAGATCTTCCAGTTCGACGCTTGCATCGAACATGACGCGGTACAGGTCGGGATGATCGAGGGCGTTGTCGATGTAGGACGCGGACAACGCCGCCAGGTCTCTGACCCCGTCCCCCGATGTCTCCACCGTTCGGAATCCGGACCCGAGCCGCGTGAATCCTTCCTGCCGAAGGGCTTTCCACAGACCGTCCATACCACCGAAGTAGGTGTAGACGGCCATGGTCGACACTCCTGTCCCTGTCACCAGCGAGCGCAGGGTGAGGGGTTCGCGGGCTCGCAGCATCTGCGCTGCGCGCTCGACGAGGAGGGTGCGCACCGCTGGATCCTTCGCTCTCACCATGACGCTACTTTACATAGCATTGCACTGTTATAGTTTGGAGGTTCGCTTCAGACTTCGACCACCCCCAGGAGACCTCCATGGCCGTCACGCTCGTCAATCCTGCAGGACTTCCGCAGACCGACCTCTACAAGCAGGTATCGGTCGCCACCGGATCGAAAATGGTGTTCATCGCCGGGCAGGTCGCGCGCGACGCCGACGGCAACAGAATCGGCGAAGGCGACCTCGCCACACAGACCGAGCAGTGCTATCTCAACATCGCCACCGCCCTGGCCGAGGTCGGTGCAGGCTGGGACGACATCGCGAAACTGACCGCCTACATCGTCGACTGGACTCCCGAGAAGATGGCCCAGCTCGTAGAAGGCGGCGGCCGAGCAGCCGCCACATTGGGCATCGAGGGACCACTGGCGCCCCTGACCGGCATCGGTGTCTCAGCACTCGCCGAACCCGACCTCCTGGTGGAGATCGAAGCCACCGCCATCCTCGACTGATATGCGAAAGTCCCACCGGCACAGCCACATCGACGGCCGGTGGGACTTCTCGATCACACTCTCAGAGCGGAAGCAGGTGGTGCTTGCGCGGGTTCTTGAACACCTTCTTGTCGCGGAGAAGCGTCAATGCCTTCCGGATCTCGAGACGCGTGGTCTTCGGCTCGATCACCGCATCGATATAACCGCGCTCGGCCGCGATGTACGGCGTCGCGACATGCTCGTTGTAGAAGTTGATGAGCTGCTGACGCACCACCGGAGCGTTCTCGCCAGCCTCGGCGATCTGCTTCCGGCCGATCACCGCGACCGCAGACTCCGCACCCATCACCGCGATACGCGCGGTGGGCCACGCGAAGTTGATGTCGGCACCGAGCTGCTTCGAACCCATCACCGCGTAGCCACCGCCGTACGACTTGCGCACCACGACGGTCACCTTCGGTACCGAAGCTTCCACGTACGCGAACAAGAACCGTCCGCCACGCTTGATGACGCCGATCTTCTCCTGGTCGACACCCGGCAGGAAACCCGGCGTGTCGACGACGAACACCAGCGGGATGTCGTATGCGTCGCACACTCGCACGAAGTGCGCGGCCTTGTCGGCGGCAGCCGCATCGAGTGCACCCGACAGGTACAGCGGCTGGTTCGCGACCACACCGACGGGGCACCCGTCGACGCGCGCGTAGCCGGTGATGATGTTCGGGGCGGTCTGCGAGCGGACCTCGAAGAAGTCGCCGTCGTCGAAGATCTTGAGCAGGATGTCGTGCATGTCGTAGCCGGAGTTGTCGGCGTCGGGCATGAACGAATCGAGCTCGATGTCGTCGGTCGTGATCTCGGGTTCGAGACCCGGGTTGATCACGGGAGGCTTCTCCTGCGCATTCGACGGCATGTAGCTCAGATACTGGCGCACCCAGTCGAACGCGGCCTTCTCGTCGGGCGCGACATGGTGCACGTTGCCGTACTCGGCCTGCTTACGAGCGCTGCCGAGCTCCTCGAGACTGACATCCTCACCGGTGACCGCCTTGATGACGTCGGGGCCGGTGACGAACATGTACGCCTCTTCGGTCGCCACGACGACGTCGGTGTTGATCGGCGCGTAGACCGCACCACCGGCGCACTTGCCGACGATGACCGAGATCTGCGGCACCAGTCCGGACAGCGGTTCGGTGCGTTTACCGATCTCGCCGTACCAAGCGAGCGAGGTCACGGCGTCCTGGACGCGGGCTCCGCCGGAATCGTTGATACCGACGACCGGGCAACCGATCTTCAATGCGTGTTCCAGAACGGCAGACACCTTGCGGCCGAACATCTCACCGACACTGCCACCGAGAACGGTCTGATCGTGTGAGAACACCGCGACGGGCCGGCCGTCGACCAGGCCGTGTCCGACGACGACCGCGTCGCCGTAGAACGCGTTCGGGTTGCCGGGCGTCTTCATCAGCGCGCCGATCTCGACGAAGGTGCCCTTGTCGAGGAGCATGTCGATGCGCTCCCGAGCGCTGGGAATGCCCTTCTGAGCACGTTTGGCGATCGCGGCTTCCCCTGCGGGTTCGTTCGCGATCTCCAGTTTTGCGCGCAGCTCGGCCAGCTTTTCTGCCGTGGTGGTCACTACTCGTTCAGCTCCTCGAGGCCTCGATGTCGGCCAGCTTGCGGGTCAGGTCGGCCCCCACCTTGCCGATGTACGGCTCGTCGACGATCTGGATGTGATCGCCACCGATGTGGATGATCTCCAGATTCTCGACCACGTCGCCCCAACCCCCGTCAGGCGCCCGTGTCGCGAACGCCGGCTCGAGATCGATCGCGTCGTCCTGGTACTTGTCGGCCATGTACAGCACGACGTCGCCGTCATACCGCTCGAGCTTCGCCGTCTGAATGGCACGGTTGTCGAGCCACGACGTGCGCTGATGCTCGATGATGCCGCCGGGGATCTCGACACCGCTCATCTCGAGCAGACCCATGAGAATCTTGATCTGCTCTTCGTCGCTGCCCGCGTCGGCAAGCAGGTCGTACGGAAGCGGCGCCTCGACACCGTAGGTCTTCTTCGCAAAGGCCGAGTAGCGCTGCCAGCGTTTCCGGATCTCCTCCGGAGTGTCCTCGATCTGCTCGCCTGCCATGACCGTGTCGAGAAGACCGATGATCCGCACGTCCTTGCCTTCGGCGCGCAGCAACCGGCCGACGGCATAGGCAAGAACCCCACCGAGCGACCAGCCGTACAGCACGTACGGGCCGTCGCCCTGGATCTCCTTGATCAGCGGCAGGTAGACCTTGGCGCGCTCGTCGATCGGCCCCTCGGTGCGTTCGAACCCGTACATCGGGGTATCCGCGGGCAGGCGGCGCAGCAGTGGCTCGTACGCGACGGTCGAGCCCCCCGCCGGATGGAACACGAACACCGGCACCGACGCCGATCCCTCGGGCCGCGGCCGCAGCGCGCGCACGAGTCCGTCGATCTTGTCGGAGGATTCGAGATACTGCCGAACCGTTTCCGAGAGCTGCTCGATCGTCGACGCCTCGCGGACATCGTCGACGGTGATCTCCCCGCCGGAACGCTCGGTGAGCCGCGTGGCGAGACGCTCGGCCGCAGACCCTTCGAGAGTCGGCAACGGGTTGAAGATGCCCTTGGCGGACTTCCCTGTGACCACGGCCCACGATGCGAAGGTCAGGCGTTCCGCGGCGTCGCGGGGAGGAACGTCCGGCCCGGACGATTCAGTTGCAGGTTCTTCCTGCGCGGCTGGCTCTTCCGGGGCGACAGCCTCCGTCAGGATCTGCTCGGCCTCACCCAGGACGGTGGTGTCCTCGATCTGCTCCAGCGGCACCTCGGTCGCGGCCTTCTCCGCTGCCTGCTGCTCGGCGAGCTGCGCGACCTCTTCGCGATTCTCCACCGCATAGTGCAGGTACTTCGCGACGTCGCGCAGGGACGCGTCCTTGACCGCCGCCAGCTGCAGCTGCGGGATGTCGAATTCGTACTCGACGCGGTTCTTGATGCGCACCGCCATCAGCGAGTCGAGGCCCAGCTCCATGAGCGGGATCTCGGCGGGCAGATCCTCGGGTGCGTAACCCATGGATTCGGCGACGATCAGCGTCAGGCGATCCTCCAGAGTCTGGGACCCTTCGGGGTCCCACTTGTCGCCGAATGCCGGAGCGTCCTCGGACAGTTCCTCGACGTCGTCGGACGGACGAGCCGGGGCGGCGATCACCGGGGCAGCCAGCGCCTCACCCGAAGTGACGACGCCCTCGTGCACGAGGGTGAAGCCGCCCTCCGTACGAGCGTGGACCTGCACCGACGCGCCACCCGGATGCGGAGTGAGTGTCGTGGTCACCGTGGCTGCATCAGGCAGCTCGGCATGCCGTATGGACGCGGTGAGCGCGACATCGGCCAGAACCTGCGACGCGGCGGTGGTGACGAGCTCGGCGGGATCGGTGACCGCCCCCGCCTGCACCTCCCACACGTGGCGACCGTCGGGCAACGCGACGTGGGCGCCGGGGACACGACCGTGGCCACCGCCGCCGCCGATGCGGGCGTCGACCCAGTACGGCTTACGCAGGAACGCGGTACGCGGAATGTCGGCATAGTCGCCCTCGGGCAACAGACTGTGCAGATCCACCGCATGCCCGTGGACGTAGAGCTGCGCGAGCGCGGTGAGCACGCCGAGCGACTCGTCTTCCTTGCGTTTGAGCGTCTGGATGAAGACGCCGTCCTGCACACCGGCGTCGAACGCGGTGGCGGCGACCGACATCAGCGTCGCGGGATTCGCGTTGAGCTCGACGAACGTCGTGTAGCCGTCGGTGAGCGCCTTCCGGATCGCCTGGGTGAAGTACACGCTGTGCCGCATGCCCTTCGTCCAGTACTCGACCGGGTGGATGCCCGCGTGACCGGCGCGGTACAGCGTTTCCTGATCGACGGACGAATACACGTCCACCTTCAGGCGCTGCGGCTCCATGCCCGCGAGTTCGGCAGCGAGCTCGCCCAGGATCGGATCGACCTGCGATGTGTGGCTCGCGCCCTTGGTCTGGAGGACCCGGGCGAACTTCTCCTCTGCCTCGGCGCGCGCGACGATGGCGTTGACCTGCTCCTGCGGTCCGCCGATCACAGTGTGAGTGGGCGCCGCATAGACACACACCTCGAGCTGCGGGAAGTCGGGGAGAACCGAGGTGATCTCATCGGAGCTGTACTCGACGAGCGCCATCAGGCGAATGTCGTCGCCCTCGAGCTGGCCCTCGGCCTCACCCATCAGGCGCGACCGGGCGCAGATCACGCGCACGGCTTCCTCCAGCGACAGGCCGCCCGAGATGTACGCGCCGGCCGCCTCACCCATCGAGTGGCCGACGATGGCGGCAGGATCGGCGCCGTGGTGGCGCAGCACCGCAGCGAGACCGACCTGGATGGTGAAGATACCGACCTGCGCGGTCTCGACGTCGTAGTCCTGCGCGTCGTCGAGGAACTTCTCCTTCATGGAGTAGCCGGACTCGTCGAGGATGAACTCGTCGACCTCGTCGACCGCAGCGGCGAACACGGGGTTCTCGAGGTACAGCTGCTTGGCCATTTTGCGGTGCTGCGCACCGAAGCCGGACAAGACCCACACCGGGCCGTTCGCGGCCGGGCTGTCCGCGGTGAAGACGTTCGGCGCGGGCTTTCCCGCGGCGACAGCACGCAGACCGGCGATCGCCTCGGCGCGGTCGGCGGCGATGACGACCGCACGGGACCGGCCGTGGTTGCGACGCGACAGTGTGCGGGCCACGTCGGCCAGCGCAGTGGTGCTACCCACCGAGGTTTCGAGCCAGTCGGCGAGATCCGCCGCAGCGCGGCGACGACGCGACGGCATCGGTGCGGACACCGCGAGCACGACGGGCAATTCGCGTGCGGGCTCCGACGCAACGGCATGCTGCGCGGCCTCGGCGCTGTCGGGCAGCACCTCGACCTCGGCCTCGGCGTCGATCTGACCTTCCGGCCCGGTGTACTCGTGCACCACCACGTGCGCGTTGGTGCCACCGAATCCGAAGCCGGAGATGCCCGCGACAGCGCGACCGGAATAGCGCGGCCACTCGGCCCCCTCAGGGATCACGCGGAGATTGGCCTTGTCGAAGGCGATGTACGGGTTGGGCGCGGTGTAGTTGAGCGTGGCCGGGAGCGCGTTCTCCTGCATCGCGAGAACGACCTTGATCAGGCCTGCGGCGCCCGCGGCGGCCTCTAGGTGCCCGAAGTTCGTCTTCGCGGAGCCGAGCAGTGCCGGCTTGTCGGTGTCGCGGCCACGGCCGATGACACGGCCGAGGGCGTCGGCTTCGATCGGGTCGCCGAGCACTGTGCCGGTGCCGTGCGCCTCGATGTAGTCGACACCCGACGGCAGGATCTGAGCGTCGCGGTAGGCGCGGCGCAGCACGTCCGCCTGCGCGTCCGGGTTGGGCGCGACCAAACCGTTGGAACGTCCGTCCTGGTTGACGGCCGATCCGGCGATCACAGCGAGGATGTTGTCGCCGTCGCGTTCGGCGTCTTCGAGTCGCTTGAGGACGACGAGGCCGCCGCCCTCTGCGCGCACGATGCCGTTGGCGTCGGCCGAGAACGCCTTGATCTTGCCGTCGGCGGTGAGCATGCCGGTTTCGTCGAAGCCGATCGTCCCCGCGGGGGCGAGAAGCATGTTGACGCCGCCGGCGATCGCGACGTTCGCTTCACCACCGCGCAGTGCACGCACCGCCTGGTGGACCGCGACGAGCGACGACGAGCACGCGGTGTCGATGCTGATCGACGGGCCGCGGAAGTCGAAGAAGTACGAGACGCGGTTGGAGACGATCGACGTGGACGTACCGGTGATCGCATACGGGTCGGCGGCCGTCGGATCGGACGCCGCGATGAGCATGTAGTCGTTCGCGGACGAGCCGATGAACACGCCTACCGAGCCGCCTTTGAGGTCGCTCGCCGGGATGTGCGCGTGCTCGAGCGCCTCCCACGTCAGCTCCAGCGCGAGACGCTGCTGTGGGTCGACCATCTTGACCTCGCGCGGCGACATGGCGAAGAACTCGGCGTCGAAGCCCTTGACGTCGTCGAGGTAGCCGCCGCGCGTGTTCGCATTCGCGATCGCCTCGGAGACGAGCGGATCGCCGTAGAACTCCGACCAGCGGCCTTCGGGCAGATCGGTGATGCCGTCGCGCCCCGATGCCAGCAGGTCCCACATCTGGGCCGGGGTGTCGATGTGCCCCGGAAGACGCGTCGACATACCGACGATCGCGATGTCCTTCGAACCGAGGCCGCCACCGGCGACATAGAACGCGTCGTCGGTACCTTCCGGCACCTCCGGTTCGCCCTCGATGATGCGAGTCGCCAGCGACGCGATCGTGGGGTGCTGGTACGCGACCGTCGCGGTCAGCGTGACACCGAGGAGATCCTCGATGTCACCGCTGAGCGCCACAGCGTCGCGCGACGCCAGCCCGAACTCCTCCATCGGACGGTCGTCCGAGATCTGGGAGACCGGCTGGCCGGTTGCGTCGGCAATCCAGTTCCGCAGCCATTCGCGCAGCTGCGCAACGGTCATTTCAGTGTCAGCCATCAACCCACCACGCTACCCGGACAGAGGACAATTTCTTACACGCTGTCGGGGAACGCCTGCTGCTGGTATCCACCACGCAGCGTTCCCTCGATGTAGGCGGCCTTGCATGCCCGCCGCGCAATCTTCCCACTCGACGTGCGCGGAATGGATCCGGCCGGTACGAGAAGCACATCACGCGCGGTCACGCCGTGTCGCGCGGAGATCGCGGCACGTACGGCGTCGGCGATCGGCTGCGGGTCTGCCTTGCCAGCGCCAGGGGCGCGCTCGGCAACAATGACGAGTTGCTCGGACGAGTCGTCGGTGTCGAACTGCAGGCCGGAGGCCGAGTTGTCGAACACGACCTTGGGCAGCTGGTTCGCAGGCACCGCGAACGCGGCGACGAAGCCCGGGCGCAGCGCGGAGCTCGCTTCCTGAGCGGAGAACTCGAGATCCTGCGGGTAGTGATTGCGGCCGTCGACGATCACGAGGTCCTTGACGCGCCCGGTGATGTACAGCTCACCGTCGACGTAGACGCCGTAGTCACCCGTGCGCAGCCAGTTGGCGTCTTCGGCCGTGCCTTCGGCCTGGCTCTTCTCTGCGACCCGCTTCGTGATCCTGTTGTGGAAGGTTTCGGTGGTCTCGTCCTTCCGACCCCAATAACCGATTCCGATGTTGTCGCCGTGCAGCCAGATCTCTCCGACGTGACCTTCCGGAGCCTCTGCGCCGGTCTCGGCGTCGACGATCGCGGCCCACTGACTACGGGCGACATAACCACACGAGACCTGCGGGATCGCGCCAGGCGCATCGCGGTCGACAAGTACGACCCGGCCGGCGTTGAGCTCGTTGCGGTCCACGTAGAGGACCTTGGCTTCTTCGGAGTTCTTCGTCGAGGACACGAACAGCGTGGCCTCGGCCATGCCGTACGACGGCTTGATCGCGGTCTTCGGCAGTCCGTAAGGCGCAAACGCCTCGTTGAACTTGCGCATGGACGACGTCGTCACCGGCTCGCTGCCGTTGATCAGCCCGATCACGTTGCTCAGGTCGAGGGCCTCGCCGTCCTTCGGGACGCCGCGCGCTGCCGCGTGCTCGAACGCGAAATTCGGTGCGGCCGCGAACGTCCCTGCTCCGTCGGAGACCGCTGCGAGTTCACGGATCCAGCGGCCGGGCCGCTGAACGAAGGCGCGGGGACTCATGATCGTGATGTATTTGCCACCGATCGCCGGGAGGATGACGGTGAGCAGGCCCATGTCATGGAACAGCGGCAGCCAGGTGACACCCCGAGAGTTCTCGTTGAGCTCCATCGAGTCGGCCATCTGGATCACGTTGGTGAGCACAGACCGGTGGGTGATCTCCACGCCGGCGGGCACTCGCGTCGATCCGGACGTGTACTGGAGGTATGCAATGTCGTCGCTGGTCGCCTCAGGGCGCTTCCATGAGTCGGCGACGGTGTCGGGAATCGCGTCGACGGCAATCACGCGGGGGCGCTGTGCAGCGGGGAGGGGTCGGAAGAACTGGCGCACACCCGCAGCGGACGAGGTGGCAGTGAGGATGGCGCTGGGCGTGCAGTCGCCGAGGACAGCGTGCAGGCGGTCGGTGTGCCCCGGCTCGTCCGGATCGAAGAGCGGCACGGCGATGACACCCGCATAGATCGCTGCGAAGAACGACACCACGTAATCGAGGCCCTGGGGCGCAAGGATCGCGACGCGGTCGCCGGGACTGGTGACCTGCTGCAGCCGAGCAGCGATCGCACGGAGCCGCACACCGAACTGCGCCCAGGTGAGCTCGTCCACATCGCCATCACGGTTGCTCGAGTAATCGATGTACCGGTAGGCCAGCTCGTCACCGTTCGAGGCAGTGTGCTGCTCGAGGTGATCGAGCAACGTGCTGCCGTCCGGCAGTTTGATCTGCCCGTACTCATCGATGAACTCTTCGAACCCGACGCTCAATTCCTTCTCCCTGTCGAAGCGATCCCACAACCACTCGACATGGTTGCGCCCCATTTACGTTGTCCGCGCTACCGGATCGTCGTGCCTGCACAGCACTCACAGCCTCCGGCAGTCAACCTGCCAGTACTGTCCATCGATCCGAGATCACGAATATGTTACAGATCGGCTCAGCTCGCTCCCCCCGCGAGCAGCGGATCGTGTGGCGCGAACCCTTCCGTCCGAGATGGGAAGCACCAAAGATACGACACCCGGTCTCCCATTCGCGAAATGCGGTCTCGTTCGGCGGTCTGTTCGGACACACCGGTTGCGAGATATACAGATTCGCCGCCGGTGCCGCTGCATCGGCAGCGCATGCCGTCGCCGCATCGGCAGTGCACACAGCCCGGCCTTCCCTTCGGAAGCGTGGGCCGGTTCTCGGTGTGCCTCCCGCTCGACACGACTTTTCGTGACGAGGATCATTCCGATCTGCCCACCGTTTCCCAAGCTCTCAGCCGGTGACGGCACAACATTCATCCCCTCCGGTCCCTCACGGTATTGCCCGCGGCCTCCCCCGGCCTCACGAGCGCCGCTCGTGCCTGGGCACGCAGCGGCCATCGGTCGATTGTACCGGGTACGTGACCCGGGACACTACCCGCTGGTAACCGAGGGGGTCACTCTTCCGGCGGATGTGGTGCGGATTCGATCTTCTCGGCAGCCCATCCGGTGATCCACTGGGTCGCAGTCGTGCCCGATTCATCCACAACGAACGTGTTGTACAGCGCGTGGATCGGGTTGTTGACGTACTCGAGAACGCGAGGCGCAGCGGTCATCCAGTTGGTCGGGTTGAGCGCATCCGGCGGAGCATCGCAGATGCTGTCGGACGGTGCACAGATCTGGAAGGTGCGATCGTCGAGTGCACCGAATCCGCCAGGGCGCTCACCGGTCATCGTGATGCCCGGAAGCCTCAGACCTGCGAGCGAGAGTTCGGCGCCGACTCCCGCGACCGGCGGGCCGATATCGATGCCGGAAACCCCGTCACGACGACCGTCCGCGATCAACGCGACACCGAGAACACGGTCGGCGGGGACCGGTCCGTTGCCCGCGCCGATCTGGGCCGCGACGTCCCCGGTGATGACCGCGCCCTGGGAGAACCCGGTCAAGACGTAAGTGGTGAGCGGGCACTCCGCAGACCGGCCCGCGAGGAATTCGTTCGTCGCGGCGGTTCCGGCACTACGGCTGTTGTTGTAGGACTGCTGGCCGTCGGGCGGGAGCGCAACCGGATTCGAGAACTGAGCGACGTACGGGACCGTGTAGACGTCGGCGCGCTGGGGGTCGAACTGTTCCTGCAGCGGTCGCGTCACGTTCAACATCAGCGACGCAGGGTTGGCCGTCGGGTTGTACGGGTCGTCACCGACCGCGGACTCCCACGTACCGGGCACCGCAACCACCTGGACGTCGGGGCAGGACGCAGGCTGCGACTGCGGTTCCTCCTGTCCGGGCGGCACTACCGGCCCGGGAACATCCAAGCGCCCCGCGAGCATGTACCAGAGAGCCAGCACCAGGACCAGAAGCAGCAACGCCCCGAGTACGACGATACTGCGCCCGCGACGCCGCTTCGTTCTGGCCATCAAGTGCTTCTCCCTCTATCTGCAGTGCCTGTCAGCTGCAGTATGTGTCGTGGGCGACCGAAATGTACGTGTCGGCGGTCGCGGACGCGTCCTCCTCGGTGATCTCCTCACCGGCAGCGACGGATCCGCTACCGACGAGAGCTGTCACCATCGTCTTGATCTCGTCGGGATTACCGCCCTGGGCCTCGGCCCCGCAGACGTAGTCCGCGATTGCGATCGCGCTCGCCTCGTCGGAGGGCTCGACGCCCTCCTCGCGCAGCGCGGCGAGGAACGCTTCCCCGCTCTCGCTCGGGGCAGGCTGGGACCCTGCCGGCGGCGCTGTCGCTGCTTCGCCCGGGCTCGTCGGGGCAGCGGCGGTGCCCTCGGGGTCTGTGCCCTCGGCATCGGAGGCGTCCGGAGTGGGGGTGCCGTCCGCATCTTCCGAGGCGGTCGCCTCGGCAGAGGTCGTCGCCGAAGCGGTGGTCGTCGTGGTCGAAGGAGTATTCGTGGCCGTCGAATCGTCGCTACCGCACGCGGCCAGCACAGCCGCGGAAGTCAGGGCCGCGGCGATCGCTCCGAGGACGCGGGTCGAGCGGGAGCGGGTCCGTGCAGGCATCTGGGGTGTCCTCACATCCGGAATTCGAGTGATCTGAACTGGGCTCGGTCCAGGCTACAGAGCGCACACGGTGCCGGCCGGAGCGCCTGCTCCGACCGGCACCGTGCGTCCTACGACGTCACCCGATGTTGGGAATCACGGAGGGGCTGTACAGAATCACGGATGGACCGTGGGTACGTCACCGACGACGGAGACCGAGCCGTGCTGGAACTTCTGCTCGATTCCACCTTCGATCGGCGTCTCGTCACCGATCGGATAGCCGAGCCGACCGTTCTCGGCTCCCTCGGCCACCCAGGCCTCGAACACGCGGCCACGCACCGGCCATGCGCCGCTCTGATGGGTCCAGTAGATGTTGCCGTGCTCGAACTCGGAGAACCGCCCGTCATCCTTGATCACGTGCTCGCTCGACTTCGGATAGCCGAGCACCCCCGTCTCGTAGCCGAGTTCGCCGTATTTGCCCAGAATCTTCCCCAACACAGCGTTGGCGCCGGTCGCTTCGGTCCAGTACATCGCGCCGATCTCGAATCCCTGAACGCTGCCGCGCTGATCCGGGGTACCGACCTCGTCGAGCACCGGATATCCGAGCGGACCGGCTTCCCAGCCCTGCTTCTTCCATTCTTCGAAGATCGCGCCTTGCACCGCGCGGGCTCCGTGCTCGGGAGTCCAGTAGATGGCTCCGTTCTGGAAGTGATTGAAGCGACCCCTGCCATCGGCCGTGCCGCGTTCTTCTGTCGTCGGGTATCCGAGCCGTCCGGCAGGACCGCCCACGCTCTGGTACTTGCCGCCGATAGCACCCGCGACAGGAACCGCGGTGCTGCCGGACGAGAACACCCGGCCATGCCGGAAGTCCTGCACTGAGCCACCCGCGACGGGATACTCGCGCGTCAGGCAGTCGCCGAGCCAAGGATTCGCGGCCGCGACATCGCCGAATGCGCCGAGCGGGGCGCACTCGGGTTTCTGGGTCTCGACACCGAGCGTATTGGCGAGCTGCGGCCACAACTGGTGCAGCTCGAACTCCCAGTACGGCCACGAGTGCGTGCCGGACGGCCGGTACACGATCTGCGCGGGGATACCGAGTTTGTTGAGCTTCGTCGCGAACGCCTGAGAGGTCAGGCGAGACAGGATCTCGAGCCCCATGCCGGCATAGTTGGTGCTCACGCCGGGAACCGCGGTCGGTTGATCGTACGGACCCGTGCTGCCGCTGCCACTCGAGACATACATGCTCACACCGCGGAGTTTCTCGGCGAGCAGATACGGGTCGTGGGACTCCCATCCTTCGCTGCCGGGTTCGCCCCACATCGCGTCGACGTCGAATCCGCCCGCGTCCTGCATGGCGTAACGAATCGCCTCGGGCATCCCGAGTGTCGTGGTGGTGAGAATCCCCGACAGCGACCCCGCGAATTGGAAGAAGCCCTCGTTGCGGGCAGCGAGGAACATCGCGGCGGTGCCACCCATCGACAGGCCGACCACCCCGCGCTTGTCGGTGGTACGCCAGTCCTTTTCGAGGATGGGCGGCAGTTCCTCGGTCAGGAAGGTCTCCCACTTGTAGGTCTGACCGTTGTTCTGATCGAGCCAGTCGGCGTAGAAACTCGACTGGCCACCTACCGGAAGCACCACGTTGACGTTCTTGTCTGCGAAGAACTGCTCGGCGTCCGTCTCGAGCGTCCAGCCGTTCTCATCGTCGCGAGCGCGGAGACCGTCGAGCATGAACACCGATGGGAACCTGGCCTCGGGCGTGAGGTTCCAATCTCGCGCGAGCAGAAGCTGCACCTGGATCGGCGTGCCCATCGAGGGCGAATCGATCCAGAGTGCGACGCGTCGGTCGGTTAGCCAGTCGACCTTGCGTACCGTCGCACCGGACGAGTCCTGCGTCGCAGCCGGGCCGGACTCGGCGACCGACGGCTGCGCCGTCGCCACCGCAACTGTCGTCAATCCTGCCCCGACCGGCGCCACGAGCGCCGCAGCGACGAGCCCGAGCAGACGTCGCTTCGCCGTCGCCCCGGCCGTCCCCTGGTTCGGCCTCCCCCGATGGCCACCATGCACAGTTCGCATCGACTTCGCTCACTTCCTGCATTGCGGTGTTGCAGATCGTCCGCAGAGCGGACTCGGTATCGCGGGAGCCGGCCCTCGATCGGATCGGCCACGCCCGAATCCTGTTTCTACACGTCGAGCAAGGTGATGTGAGGGAGCCGCGCTGTGACAGGTGAGAAAATTGTTATCGAATGCACGAAACCGCCCGACCGCTCCGTGAGGAGCAATCGGGCGGCGACGTCGAAGCAGTGTGCTTGGCCTGGCAGTCAGATCAGTGCGCGTTGAGTGCGTCCAGGATCTGCGGGCGTGCCTTCCACAGCTCGTCCTCCCAGTACTTCCACGCGTGGGTTCCGCGTGACGGGAAGTCGAACGTGGCCGGGATGCCCAGGGTCGCGAGCTTGACCTGGAATGCGCGGGTCTGGACGAGGGACAGCGCCTCGAGGCCCATGGCGTTGGCCGTGTTGTAGAAGCCGACCAGGCCCTTCGGGTTGTCGTGCTGACCGGGCAGACCGCTGGCCGCCGAAATGTACATGGACAGGCCCTCGAGCTTGGGCGCGAACACGAACGGGTCGTTGCGCAGCCACGCGGGGTTCCACGGCGGGCCCCACATCGAGTCGACGTTGAAGCGGCCGGCGTCGAGCATCGCGATGCGGATGGCCTCACGCATACCGGGGGCCGACAGGTTCAGGTAACCCGACAGCGACGACGCGAACTGGAACTGGTCGCGGTGGTACGCGGCCAGGGTCAGGGCAGCGGAACCGCCCATCGACAGACCCAGGATGCCGTTGTTGCTACGCGAGACACCGCGGGTTTCGAGGTATGCCGGAAGCTGCTCGGTGAGGAACGTCTCCCACTTGTAGGTGATGTCCTGGCCGTTGAAATTACTCGGTGAGTACCAGTCGGTGTAGAAACTCGCCTGGCCGCCGACCGGCATGATGAGGCTGACGTTGTCCTGCGAGAACTGCTGCAGGGCGTTGGTCTCGAAGGTCCATGCGTTCGCGTCGTCGCGGGCACGCAGTCCGTCGAGCATGTAGAGCGCCGCGTCGCCACCGCGTGCGGCCCACTGGATCTGAACCTTGATCGGACCCATGTCCGAATCGACGAAGACCTCTTCGAAACCTCCGGCAGGCGCGCGATGCGAAACCGGCGCGGCCTGGGCCGGTGCGGCAACTGCCGCGGTCGTTCCGGCAACACCTGCAGCAACAGGAAGCACGAGCGCTGCGGCGGCGGTGCCGAGCAGGCGCCTGCGAAGGCCCTGCGACAACCTAGGGACAAAACGCATGAACAATGCTCACTTTCTCGATCTGCGGCGTCCGCGTCTGCGTCCCCCGACGGATTTCGGCGGCGGCGACCGGGTGAAGGTCGCCTTCAAGTCACACTGCGGTCAAGACTGTAAAGGACAGCGTGATCTCTGACAAACCCCGATTCCCAAGGTCTTGAGCTTGCCTTGACTACTTCGTCGCTCGCCGAGGGTACGAACGTTACATCTCCGTTATCCGGCGTGATCTTAGCGAGACCTGCCCGAAGGCCGCGCGCCGGGTCGACCGAACGGCCGTGCAACGCAGAATGTCGCATCCCTCCAGGTCAACTGAACGAATACGACATTCCTCCGAAAACTGGCGGGATCTTAGCCTCGCGGCACCGGCATTTCCAGACCGCAGCGCTGAATCTCATACTTGGGCACTCGCTCGATGCGATAGCCGGAATATTCGAACGCGTTACGAAGATTCCGCTTGAACAGAGGCCAAGTGAGCTCTGCGCTCGACGACGCGAGCAACTCCTGCGTTTCCGGGCACGTCAGCGCCACATGGGCCATGGCAACCCAGTCCTCGTCGAGATAGGCGGGCATCCACGGGTGGACGTCCACCATGCCCGAGTCCGCGATCACCCAATCGGGATACAGGATCTTGTCGTGCCCGATCCGTCCGTCCTCGAGTCGCTCGGTGTGGGCCGCGAGCGGATAGGCGAGGCCCATCTGGTCCACGACCCGCACATCCAGGCCGACGTTCATGCTCGTCATACCGAGGTTCAGGAAGTACACCGTGTGCCCGGCACCGCCCGGTGGGATCGGCAGCGGTGGCGGAACAACGTCCCACACGTCGTACGAGGCCGTCGACAGCAGCAACCCGCCGTCCGGGGTGTTCTCGATCGCCTCGACCATTGCGCGCATGCGGGGATAGTCGAGGTAATCGCTCGCGAGGATCGGATGCGAATGCCCGGTGTTGAGCACGTAGAACGCGCGCTCGTCGACGATCCCCGACCTGCCCACGACCGCGCCCTCGGGCATACCCGTGGTGTTGGACGCGAAGAATGCCCAGATCACCGTCCCGAGCCACAGCAGCGCCATCCCACCGGCCATGCGGGTGCCGCGATTGTTTCCGATCTCCGACCGATCCGGCACCCGCAGCGGCACGACCGCAACGGGAAGCAGGAAGCAGAACAGCGGGGGCAACAACACACGACCGTGCATGAAGTCGCCGCCGACGCGCATCGAGTAGAGCATCAGCAGCAGACCGGCACCAAGGGCGAAGAACACGACGGTCGTCGGAGTTCGCAGCGCCCGCTGACCACGCAATACCCACGCCCGAAGGTCTGTCCCCGATTCCGGCGACACGGCACCGCCACCGGCCGGGGCCCGCGTGGTCCACAACACCACCGCGGCGACGACTGCCAGGAACAGCACCGGCAACCACAGCAGGTACGGACTGACGAGATTGCCGAGGTACTCGAACCCCTGCGACCACTTGGCTCCGCCCGCGTCCTTGGACACGGCCGTGTTCGGGTACGGCAGACCGTAATAACCCATCCGCCAGACCTGGTACGTCAGAGGCACCAGTCCCGCGACCGCAACCATCGCGACCCGCACCCGCCATGTCAGTCCCTGCGCGAGGAACAACATGGCCAGTGCCCCGGCGGCGAGAATGGCAAGTTCCGGGCGCACGAGCGGACCGAGACCCGCGATGAAGGCGGTGACGAGGATCTGGGTGGTGCCGGGCAGGTCCTTCTGTGTCGAGTCGGGTGTCGCCCACCTCACGAGTAGCAGCCACAGCAACGCGATCCAGCAGATCACCAGGCAGGTCTCGAGCCCCGATGTCGCGAAGTCACGCGCGGGTGGCACTGCGATGTAGACGAGTACTCCCGCAGGCAGCAGGAGAACCGTCCCCGTGGCGCTCCGTAGGCGCCACCGGTACATCCGCGCGGCGGCGAACATGGCCAGCACGATCGCACCCGTCGACAACACGAGGGCGATCGTGAGCACCACGTATTCGAGCCGGATTCCGCTCAGCTCTCCTGCCGCGTAGACGAGGTACGTCCAGATGGTCGACGTATTGGCCTCGACCCGCTCACCACTGTTGAACACCGGGCCGTTGCCCGCCATCAGGTTGCGCACGGTGCGCAACACGATCAGGCCGTCGTCGGCGATCCAGCGGCGTTCCCACGCCCCCCAGAACATCAGCAGTGCCGCGATCACGACACCGCCGGCGAAAACCCCCGTCGCGAGGCGACCCGACCGGGCGGGCAGATCGGTGCTCGGTCTGCCCGCCACGCTGTCGTCGACGCCGTCCACGACGTCAGAAGAGGTAGACAGCACCGCCGACCACCACGATCCACACCACCGCAAGGAACTGCAACACGCGGTCGCCCAGTGCAATCTCCTCGGGCTCACCGGCATCTCCACCGTCGACATCCACGGCGTATCGCAGGATCGCGACGACGAACGGGACCATCGAGATCGCGTACCAGTTGGAGTCGGCGACGTTGTCCTGCTCGAACGCCCACAGGCCGTAGCAGATCACCACGGCTGTGGCGGCAAGCGTCCACACGAACCGCAGGTACGTCTCGGTGTAGTACTCGAGCGACTTCCGGATCTTCGCACCCGTCCGCGTCGCGAGCCGCAGTTCCGCGTATCGCTTACCCGCGGCCATGAACAGCGATCCGAACGCCATGATCAGCAGGAACCACTGCGACAGCGGGATCTCGGCGGCCACACCGCCTGCGATCGCACGGATCAAGAAGCCCGACGAGACGATGCAGATGTCGAGGACGGCCTGATGCTTGAGACCGAAGCAGTACGCGAGCTGGATGCCGATATAGACGGCCATCACCACCGCGAGCTGCCAGTTCGCAAGGAACGACAGTGCGATCGAGGCGACGAGCAGCACGACGGCCAGGATGTACGCGAGCCGCAGCGGAAGCACGCCCGCCGCGATCGGCCGGAACCGCTTGGTCGGGTGTTCCCGGTCGGCTTCGACGTCCAACGCGTCGTTGACGAGGTAGATCCCTGACGCCGCCATGCAGAACACCACGAACGCAAGCGCGACCGGCAACAACACGGAAGATTCCGTGACGGACCCCGCCGCCATCGGCGCCGCGAGCACCAGCACGTTCTTGACCCACTGTCGTGGGCGCACCGCCTTGACGATTGCCGCTGGAAGGCTCTTGGGGGCCTCCGAGACGGGTGTCGGTTCCTCGCTCATCGCTCTCCAAACTTCTTCTCTGCCCGCGCCACCACAGCAGCGGACGCCGCCCCGAGCGCAGCACCGGCCAGGACGTCCGTCGGATAGTGCACACCGAGAACGAGACGCGACAACAGCATCGGCGGCACGAGCATCGCCGGAAAGGGTAGCCCGGTGGCGCGCGCCATCAGCACGGCCGCTGCCGTCGTGGACGTCGCGTGCGACGACGGGAAACTCAGCCGACTCGGCGTCGACACGTTGACCTGCAAGGACGGATGGTCCGGACGTTTACGGCGAACGACACGCTTGATGACGATCGACGCTGCGTGCGCTCCGACCGCCCCGACCGCGACTCCTGCCCACCGGGTGCGCCGCTTCGGATCCACCAGTGCTCCCGCCGCGCCGATCGCGATCCAGCCGAGCGCATGCTCGCCGAAGTGCGACATGCCGCGGGCGATCGAGGTTGCTCCGGGCAGAGTGCCGACGGTGCCCTGGACCGTCTGCAACATACGCACTTCGAGCGGCGCGCGCTCGCGGTCGATCGTCACGGTGGCGGTGCCGTCACCGGACGGGACAGTGACGTCATCCCTCGATACCGAAGACATGTTCCCACTCCTTCTTGCTGGTCAGGGCGGGAACCGCCTCCCGGTAGCGCCTCTTGAGCTCCGGGAAACGTCGTGCAAGTTCGCGCCGCAACCGCAGCGCTTCGGTCAGCAGCGCCTGTGCCTGCGCGCGGTCGCGCTTACGGTAGACGACGCCCCGGCCGTCCGCGGTGGTCACCGTCACGCCGTCGACCTGCGACAGCAGGAACCACCGTGCGTCGATCGTGGGCACGTTGAGCTGCGGCCGGGTGTGATGCTCCGGGTTCTCGGAGCGCACGCTGTGCAGCACGCCCTTCGCGAGTCGTGAGATCTTCGCGAGTGTGCCCTCGGGCAGCCCGACGGCCCCGACTTCCGCGCCCGACGGCAGCGGCAGTTCGGTCGACGAAGGCAGCACGCGAGCGTCGGAGAAGTTCTTCCGCAGCGCGTGCACGTCACCGAGTGCCTTGGGAAGTAGCTCGAAGAGGTTCTCGGGGCCGGCGAGGAAGTCCTCGATGGCCTTGTTCTGGATCGCGACGGTCGAGTACTCGAGGCACACCAGGTGCTTGATGGTGGCCTTGACCGTGTCGAGGACCATGCCCTTGCCGTCGCCCGGCATGTGCAGGGCGGCGACGACGAGGCGGTTGCGCAGGTGGAAGTACGCCTGCCAGTCGATGGCGTCGTCCTTGTCGCTCCACGCCATGTGCCAGATCGCGGCGCCGGGCATCGTCACCGTGGAGTAGCCGGCGGCGCGGGCACGCAGCCCGTATTCGGTGTCGTCCCACTTGATGAACAGCGGTAGCGGCTGCCCGATCTCCTCCGCGACGACGCGCGGGATCATGCACATCCACCAGCCGTTGAAATCGACGTCGATGCGGCGATGCAGCAGTTTCGAGTTCTCGCGGTCGCGCAGCGGATACGCGGAGAAGTCGTGGTCGTATTCGACGTTCGGGGCCGCCGTCCACATGAAGACCGACCGGTCGACGACCTCACCCATCGTGTGGAGGTGGCTGCGCTCCTGCAGGTTGAGCATCTGCCCGCCGACCAGCGTCGGGGACTTGGCGAACCGTGAGAACGCGAGTGCGCGCAGGATCGAGTCGGGTTCGATCTCGATGTCGTCGTCCATGAACAGGATGTAGGGGGCGGAGGTGGTCTTCAGCGCCTCGTACATGATGCGGCTGTAGCCACCGGACCCACCGAGGTTGGCCTGGTCGTGGATGACCAGCCGGTCGCCGAACGGCGCTGCCGCCTCGGCGAAACCGTCCTGGTCACGAACCTTCTTGGTGCCCTGGTCCGGGATGATCATTGCGTCGATGACATCCATCACCAGCGAATCGGACGCCAGCGCGCGCAGCGCCGCGACACAATCGGCCGGACGGTTGAACGTGGGGATACCCACCGCGACCGAGGCTTTGCCGGGTGCCTCGACCGGCGCGAACCAGCCTGCTGCGTGGACGGTGACGTCGGTGTCGGTGGTGACGTCGAACCAGATCCATCCGCCGTCCTCGAACGGGCCGAGATCGGTCTCGAGTTCGAGGACGACGCCGGTGCCCTCGAACTCACGGCCCTGCACGTGGATGCGGCTCGAATCTGCCTTACTGCGATAGATGTCGATTCGACCGTGACCAGTGAGCTCGAGTCGCAGCACCACCGAGTTCAGCGTGCTCCACCGACGCCAGTAGCTCGCGGGGAACGCATTGAAATAGGTGCACAGCGACACCTCGGACTCGGCACCGATGTTCAGCTCGGTTCGGCTCGACGCGTGTGCCCGTCGCGCGTTGGTGGACGATTCCTCGATGTAGAGGGTCCGCACATCCAGAGGTTCACCCGGTCGAGGCAGGATGATCCGCTGGAGCAGCGCTTTACCGAGCGAGTCGCTGTCCGATGCGTCGGGCGCCGGCGCGACGGTGGTGGTCGATCGGCTCATGAGGCATCCCCCGCGATCGGCGCACCCGATTCGAAGTGCGGCGCCACAGTGTTGTCGAACATCGTCAACGCGCTCGCGATCGCCATGTGCATATCGAGGTACTGGTAGGTGCCGAGACGGCCACCGAACAGCACCTTGTTCGCCGCAGCTTCCTTCTTGGCGAGCTCACGGTAGGCGGCGACCTTCGCGCGGTCGTCGGACGTGTTGATCGGGTAGTACGGCTCGTCCTCGTCCTCCGCGAAACGCGAGAACTCACGCATGATGACGGTCTTGTCCGCCGGATACGTGTCGCGTTCGGGGTGGAAGTGCCGGAACTCGTGGATGCGGGTGAAGGGCACGTCGGCGTCGTTGTAGTTCATCACCGGAGTTCCCTGGAAGTCACCGGTGGGCAGGACCTCGGTCTCGAAGTCCAGGGTTCGCCAGCCGAGCTTGCCTTCGGCGTAGTCGAAGTAGCGGTCGAGCGGACCGGTGTAGACGACGGGTGCGTCGGGGCTCGCGCCGCGGATGTCGTCGCGTACCTCGAACCAGTCGGTGTTCAGACTGATCTCGATCTTCGGATCCTTCGCCATGTTCTCGAGCCACGCGGTGTAGCCGTCGACGGGCAGACCCTCGTAGGTGTCGTTGAAGTAGCGGTTGTCGAACGTGTACCGCACGGGCAGGCGGGTGATGTTGCCTGCGGGCAGTTCCTTGGGATCGGTCTGCCACTGCTTGGCGGTGTAATCGCGGATGAATGCCTCATAGAGGGGACGGCCGATCAGGGAGATCGCCTTCTCCTCGAGGTTCTGGGCGTCGGCGGTCGAGATCTCGGCGGACTGTTCCTTGATCAGTGCCCGCGCTTCGTCAGGGCTGTAGTAGCGCCCGAAGAACTGGGAGATCAGGCCGAGGCCCATGGGGAACTGGTAGGCCTGACCGCCATGCTTCGCGAATACGCGATGCTGGTAGCCGGTGAAGTCGGTGAACTGGGTGACGTAATCCCAGACCCGCTTGTTCGACGTGTGGAACAGGTGGGCACCGTACTTGTGGACCTCGATTCCGGTCTCCGGTTCGGGTTCGGAGTACGCGTTGCCACCGAGATGGTGGCGGCGTTCGACCACGAGGACCCGCTTCCCGAGCTGCGTGGCCGCGCGCTCGGCAATCGTCAGTCCGAAGAATCCGGAGCCGACGACGATCAGGTCGTACTCACCGGGAGAGGGCTGGGGCGCTGATGCAGCAGTCACGGAGAACCAGGGTAACGACCTTGTCACCCCGGTGCCCTTTCGGTCCGTCGGCGGGTCCCGAAAGGGCCGGGTGATCAGAGGTAATACTGCAGGGAGGCGCGTACGAACTCGGCGCCAGCGGTGCCGCCGTAGTTCGCCGCGAACCGGTCGTCCTCGACGTACATATCGGCGAGGCCGAGCACATAGTCACGCAGGCCGGACTGGTCCGCGCCGTGAGCGGGCGTGCCCGGAACGGACGACAACCATTCGATGTGACGGCGTACGAGGTCCTGGGCCTGCTCTCCGTGCGGGTCGAGACCCGCCTGAGCCGCGGCCGCCCAGTCTGCGCTCAGCCGGGCGACGTGCGACTGCCAGTCGCGCCGTTCGTGCTCGCTCAGCCCGCGCCACCACCGGTCGCCGGTGGCGTACGCCCGCGCGCCCCAGCGTTCGGTCACCTCTTCGCGGTATTGCGTGTGATCGAACCCGTCGAATACTTCGGTCGCCATGAGTTCTTCTCCTTTCTCTGTTTTCTCGAGGGTCGCGCGAACCGCCCGGATTCGGCGTTCGAGTTGGGTTCGCTCGTGTTGGAGCATCTCCAGATGAGTACGCAGCGCACCCGCCGTATCCCGGCGGTCGGCGAGGGCGTCGCGGATCGCGGGTAGTCCGAGACCGAGGTCGCGCAGCAGCAGGATCCGCTGCAGCCGAACCAAGGCATCCGAGTCGTAGAAGCGCATCCCGCTGCGTCCCGTGCGACTCGGCGGGAGCAACCCGACGTCGTGGTAGTGCCGCAGGGTTCGGCTGGTGACTCCGGCCTCCCGGGATAGCTCCTGGATCGACCATTCGCGCCCCATGTTCGCCCCTTCGGTTCTGCTCGATACCCAGCGTGCATCTTGACGCTGCGTCAATGTCAAGCAGCCGACATTTCCGGGACGAGCAGCCGACCTTCCGGCGCTGCGCTTCGGCCTGCGCTATTCGGCGCTTCCGGTGCTCGGGAACCAGTCACGCAGGAAGCTCGACTCGATGACCTGGGCGCCGAGATCGGGGGTCCAGACGATCGCGCCGCCGGTGAAGATGCGGAACTTGCCGCGTTCGTCCGGAAGCATCAGTTCGGGTCCGACGGGCGAGCCGAGAAGGCCCTCGACCCCGCCGAGTTCGAGGTACTTCGACTGGATCTCCGAACTGTCACCGGTCTCGAACCGGAGGGCCCCCACCTCGGTGTCGATCTCCGGCGCAGGCGTCGGCGGAGGCACCGCTGCTTCGGCGCCTTCCTGCACGCTGAACCAGTCGGACCGCAGACCGAGTTTGGCACGTGCCTCGGCACCGGTGGTCTCGATCGTCCGGTCGGAGCCGATCACGCGCACCTGGGTAGCGCGACCTCCCGCGTCGCCGAGGTTGTTGCGGGCGATGACCTCGATGTTCTGGAGTTCCCCGACGCCGAATGCCGTGCCGATCTCGCCGGCGGTGACCGTCTTGGCCCACTGCCGGTTGGGTGCGACCCTGTCGCCGAGGTCCTCGACCGGAGGAAAGGTTCCGCCCGCGCTGTACCCGCCGGTCGATGCCGAGAATTCGCTGCGGACCACCGCGCCGTCCTTCATCAGCGCCTGTCCACGGGTGGTGCGAATGGCGTCATCGGTCCGGGGATCCTCCGTGCCGGAACCGCCGTACACCTGGCAGCTCGTCGTGTCGCAGGTCTGCCACTTCTCATTGCGCTTTTCTGCGAGGGCGTACGAGCGAGCCGCGATGGCCTGTGCACGTAGCGCTTCAGCCCCGCCCGTGTCGGCCCAACCGGGCAGGGCCTCGGCGGGAACGACACTGCGGAGGTAGTCCTCGACGTTCAGACGATTGACGGTGCGTGCGGCGTCTCCTTCGAGCGCCACACCGATCGCGCCGCGGTAGGCGGTGTCGCCTGAGCAGAGCTTGAGGTGTTCCTCCCTGGGACGATCCTCGCCGAGATCCACCGGGTCGACCCATGGCATATCTGTGGCGCCCTGCCACAGCACGTCGCCGCTGCAACCGGCGGTCACCACGACGTTCGCACCCCCGTCTGCGTTCGGGGTGAGGTGGGCGGCCTCCCCTGGGCCGACCTGCCTGCCCGCGACGGTGAGGCCTGCGTCGGAGTAGACGTCGAGGCTGTGGTCGTCGAGTCCAGAGAGACGCACGGCGATCATGGAGTCTTCGACGGTGCCCAGCGTGGTACCGCCGTAGTAGTGGCCGACGATGCGCTCGGCCGTCCAGCCGTCCTGCGCGTAACCGTAGGCGCCCCACTGGCCCATGCCGCGACCGTGGCCGTGGCCCTGACCGCTGAAAGTGAAGGGTGTGTCGGCGGAGACGGCCTGCCGGACCTCGGGACCGTCCGAGCCGCTGCTGACGAGAACGCCGACGGCCGCGCCTGCGAGCAAGGCAGGCGCGATACCGACCACAGCGGCACGTGTCGCGATCGGGCGCCATCCGTTGCGCAGCGGCCGGCCGAGGACGACACGCCGTCTACGAATTTTTCCTTTGCGACGAATCGACTGTCGTGCCATGCGCTGCGCTCCCTTGTTCTCGCATTTCCGCTGATCACGCGGACGACTGTCCGCGTCATCGCCCGCTCTCACGGATCGGACATCCCGAGACCGATGCTCAAGCTCAGGTTGAGGGTTATGGTTGGCTGTGTCTAGTGTGACAAGAGTGACGAGGTATCGCAACAAATGTCACAACAGCAACAATGGCATCACAAGTTGCCTTCATCAGCGGCCTCTTCCAGCACGAAGCGGGCTCGAGGATGTTGGATTCCGACGAGTGATATCGACCGTCCGAACCGCGCACAGCAACAGGGAGTAGCAAACAGTGCCGCATCGCCGCCCGAAGCCGTCGATCGTCCTGGGTGCCGTCGCCGCCCTGGCCGTCGCAACACCTTTCGCGGTGTCCGGCTTCACCAATGACCAGACCGAGATCCGTCGGACCAGTGATTCCGTCGAAGCGGTTGCGCCCACGATCGCTGAGGTCGTACTCGCATCGGTCCCCGATCTCGTGATTCCACTCGAAGAGCTGACCGGGCTCAACCTGCCCGACATGAGCCTGAAAGAGATCGTCCAAGGCCTCCCCGAGATCACTACTGCACCCGATCCGGCAGGCGGGCCGGTCGGTCAGGTGGGGGCGGTCGTAAAAGAGCTCACCCAGGACACCCCGTTCAGCCTCGTCGCACTCACCGCAAGCGACATCGCCGACACGGACGCGATGATCCGCGCGCAGAACGAGGACGGCACGTGGGGTCCGTGGGCTGCGACCGAGCCCCTCGAGTCCTCTCGCAACGACACCGCAGGCGACGCGCGCAGAGGCACCGAGCCGATCTTCGTCGGTGCGACCAATGCCGTTCAGGTCCTGCTGACGCCCCGACCGGGTCCGGAGCCGAACCTCGCCGGTGCCGAAGCGCCGCCGGAGGAAGCGCCTGCGCCGCCGGCCCCCGAGGCGCCCGCTCCCCCTGAAGCTCCCGCGCCGGCAGAGGCACCCGCAGAGGCACCCGCACCGGCAGAGCCACCTGCACCGGCGGAAGCACCGGTTCCCGACGCGGCACCCGCAGAGGGCACACCCGAACTCGGTTACGTGCCTGCCTCGTCGTCTCGCCCGCTGCACAGCCAGGACCCGGCCCAGGCCCTCGCCGACAGCGTCAGCGCTGTGCTCATCGATCCGGGTACCAGCCCCGCCGACGCCACCCTCGAAGACATCGCGGGCCCAGTGGGCGACTCCGGCCTCAAGGTCATCACCCGCTCCCAGTGGGGCGCCGACGAATCGATCCGGTGCGACGAACCCACCTACGACGACTCTCTCGGCGGTGCCACCGTGCACCACACCGCAGGAAGCAACGACTACTCCAAGGCGGAATCCGCCGAGATCGTGCGCGCGATCTACGCGTACCACGCGCAGACGCTCGGCTGGTGCGACGTGGGCTACAACGTGCTGGTCGACAAGTACGGCCAGGTTTTCGAAGGTCGTGCAGGAGGGCTCGACCGCAACGTGCAGGGCGCCCACGCGGGCGGCTTCAACGAGAACACGATGGGTATCGCCATGATGGGCGACTTCTCATCTGCAACACCGCCCGATGCGACCCTCAACGCCGTGGGCAAGTTCCTCGGCTGGCGGCTCGCGAAGGCCGGGCTCGATCCCAAGGGTCACACCACGATGTACTCCGAGGGCACCTCGTTCACTCCGTACCCGCGGGGCGCGGCCGTGGACCTGCCGATCATCTTCGCGCACCGCGATGTCGGCAACACCAGTTGCCCCGGCGACGGCGGATACGCCCAGATGGACAAGATCCGCGACATCGCCGCGAGCGCCGCAAAGGGCACGAGCCCGAGCACCGATCTGGCAACGGACGGCCCACCGCCCGCGCGTGGTGCTGTACCCGACACCGATGCCGGCGTGCCGGCAACCGGATCGGCCGAGAACGTCCAGAACCTCGTGCAGGAACTGATCCGTCTCGCCGACAATCACCCGCTGGCCCAGAAGTGGATCGCCGAAGGCGGCGAGACCGGACGTCTGGGTACGGCCATGACATCGGTCCTCCCCGCGAAGGGTGGATTCGAGAGCGCCCAGTTCGTCAACGGTGCCATCTACTCCTCGCCCAACGGCGGGGTGTGGACGGTGCTCGGCGAGATCTACAAGGCGTGGCAGAAGTCCGGGCTCGACGCTGGTGAGCTGGGGTTGCCCACCAGCGACGAGTACCGGGTGCCGGACGGTTGGCGATCGGACTTCGAGTTCGGTTCGCTGATCTTCAACGAGGTCACCGGTGTCGTCACCAAGGTGCTCCGCGCTTACAACGACGCCTACGAGGAGTCGATGCGGGAACCCGCGGCCGCTCCGGTCGCGCCGGAACCTGCGCCGGCACCGGAAGCCCCGCAGGCACCTGAACCGGTGCCTGCAGGCTGACCTTCGATCACCGGCAGAGTCAGGTCACTGCCACCAGCGTTCGAGGATGCGGGCAACCCCGTCCTCGACGTTGGTGGCAGTGACTTCGTCTGCGACCGATTTGGCCTCGGGATGTGCGTTTTCCATCGCAACACCGTGGCGCGCGATCGACAGCATCGGAATGTCGTTGGGCATGTCACCGAATGCGACGAGATGATCGAAGGACACCCCCAGGTGGCGAGCGGCCTCCTGCAACCCCGACGCCTTCGTCACCCCCGCAGCGGAGATCTCGATGAGACCGTTGTCCGTCGAGAACGTCAGGTCGACGAGCCCGTGCAGTTTCGGCAGGAGCGCCTCGGCCATCGCGGCGCTGCTGGCACCGGGCAGCCGGATCAGCAGTTTGATGGCGGGCGCCGCGATCACGTCGTGCTCGGCGAGTTCGGTGTTGTCCGGATTCAGCCACGCATGCTCGTAACCCGGCGAGCTCACGAACTGGGGTGTCGCAGCGTCGTGCGCGCTGGCCCCCACTCTTTCCGCCGCCAAACCGCTACCCGGAAGAACCGTCTCCGCGACCTCGGCGAGCCAACCCAATTCGTCGGTGGTGAGCACCGCGGCACTGAGCACCTGGTCGGTCGCACTGTCGTAGAGGACAGCACCGTTGGCGCACACCGCGAGCGGTGCGTACCGAAGCTGGTCGACCACCGGTGCGATCCACCGCGGCGGGCGTCCGGTCGCAAGAACGAACGGTGTTCCGGAATCGACCACGGCGTGGACCGCCGCACGGGTGCGGTCGGAAATCCGTTCCGTGTCGTCGATCAGGGTTCCGTCGACATCGGACGCGACAAGACTCGGACGCTGAGGGCTCACTCCGTCATTGTGCCGAAGGCGGGTTTCCGCTCGCGCCCGGCTCTCCCCCACTGCCGTCGCGGCCCTCGCGCCGGGCGCGCTCCGCTTCCTTGCGGGCACGACGTTCCGCCGCGACACGCGCGTCGTCGGCGTTCGCTTCCTCCGGCGTCGGAGCCGATCCACCGAGCCGCTCGGGCACCCAGTAGGCACCCGGCTCGTGGCGATAGTCCTGCTGCGCTTGCTTCAGCATCCGGTCCATGGTGGCGCGCAGCTCGGCGGTCATCTCGGCGGCGGGCTCGAACGGTTCGATCGGAGCCCCGACGACGATGGTGATGGGGGTGTTCGTCCGGCCGAGTCGCTTGGGATGTCCCTTGGTCCACACCCGCTGTGACCCCCACAGCACCATCGGTACGACGGGCACACCGGCTTCGAGTGCCATCCGTGCCGCGCCCGACCTGAACTCCTTGAGCTCGAAGCTGCGGCTGATGGTCTCCTCGGGGAACACACCGACGAGATCACCCCTGCGAAGCGCCTCGACCGCCAGCCGATACGAATCGCCTGCATCACCGCGGTCGACGGGGATGTGCTTCATGGCGCGCATCATCGGCCCGGAGATCTTGTTGTCGAAGACTTCCTTCTTCGCCATGAACCGGATGTACCGCTTGGTTTCACGCGCGGGAATGCCCGCGTAGGTGAAGTCCATGTAGCCCGTGTGATTCATCGCGATGACCGCACCCCCGGACGCCGGGATGTGCTCCGCCCCGGAGATCGTGAATTTCAGGCCTTGCGCTGCGAACAGTGTGCGTGCCACGCCGATGATGGTCCGGTAGAAGGGTTCCACGTCGCCAGCGTAGCCGGGTCCACCGCATCGGACCGACCGCGATCGACGTCAGAGGCGAGAGCGAACCCGAAACATCCGCGGTCACGGTCGGTGACGTGCCCGGCGACGTTCTCACCTGCCGACGACGCCTACGGGAGTGTGACGATCCCCGTCGTCGGGGCAGGAATGGCTCGTGACCTGGTTGTCTACGTCACAATCGCGTCGGACGGGTACTGCCTGGACGCAGTGGACCGATCGGCGCCCCCTACCCTGGTGGTCACGTCGGTCAGCACGTCAGGAGGCAACGAAGTGCAGATCACCAGTGTCGGACACGCAGGTTTCCACATTCGGACAGAGGCCGGGTCCATCCTGTGCGACCCCTGGATCAACCCCGCGTACTTCGCATCGTGGGTGCCGTTTCCCGACAACACCGGGCTCGATTGGGAAGAGCTCGGCAACGTCGACTACCTGTACGTGTCGCACCTGCACAAGGATCACTTCGATCCGGGCACGCTGAGCAAGTACGTCGACAAGGACGCGACGGTGCTGCTGCCGGACTACCCGGTGCCGGATCTGCGGCGTGAACTCGAGGCACTGGGCTTCACCAAATTCTTCGAGACCACCGACTCCGTGAAGCATCGGATCTCCGCTGCGGGTATCGAGGCCGCTCCGCAGGCCGCGGTCGGACCGGGCGAGCTCGACATCATGATCATCGCGTTGCGCGCACCCGCCGATGGGCCGATCGGTGACTCGGGTCTGGTCGTCTCAGACGGCTCGACCACCGTGTTCAACATGAACGACGCGCGCCCGATCGACATGGATCCGATGCACGAGGCGTTCGGCCACATCGACATCCATCTGCTGCAGTATTCGGGTGCCATCTGGTATCCGATGGTCTACGACATCCCGAAGAAGACCAAGGCCAATTTCGGCAAGCAGAAGCGTCAGCGTGGCATGGACCGTTGCCGCAGTTACATCGAGCAGGTCGGAGCCACCTGGATCGTGCCGTCCGCAGGGCCGCCGGTGTTCCTCGACGACGATCTGCGCGACCTCAACGACGACCACGGCGACGAGGGGAACATCTTCCCCGACCAGCACGTGTTCCTCGAACAGCTGCGCATCCACGGGCGCGACGGCGGCCTGCTCATGATCCCGGGGTCGACGGTGGATCTGGTCGGCAAGGATCAGATGACCCTCACGCATCCGATCCCGGACGAGCAGGTCGATGCGATCTTCACCGACAAGGCCGCCTACATCGAGGACATGGCGAAGCGGTTCGCGCCGATCATCGCGGCGGAGAAGGCCACGTGGGCTCCCGCCGAAGGTGAGCCGTTGCTGCCCGCGTTGAAGGCGAAGTTCGAGCCGATCATGGCGCAGTCCGATCTGATCTGCGACGGTATCGGTTACCCCGTGGGTCTGGTGTTGGGCTCGGGCGACGACGCCGAGACCGTCGTGCTGGATTTCCCGAAGCGGGTGGTGCGGGAGCCCATCGAGGGAGAAGGCAAGTACCGCTACGGGTTCCGCATCGCACCGGAGCTGGTGCGGACGGTTCTGCGCGACGACGAACCCGACTGGGTCAACACGATCTTCCTGTCCACCCGTTTCACGGCGTGGCGCATCGGCGGGTACAACGAGTTCCTGTACACGTTCTTCAAGTGCCTCACCGATGAGCGAATCGCCTACGCGGACGGCTGGTTCGCCGAGGCGCACGACGACACGGCGTCGATCGAGCTGGGCGGCTACGAGATTCAGCGTCGCTGCCCGCACCTGAAGGCCGATCTGTCGAAGTTCGGCGTGGTCGACGGCACCACCCTCACCTGCAATCTCCACGGCTGGCAGTGGGATCTCGACTCGGGTCGCTGCAAGACGTCCAAGGGTCACGAACTGCGCAGCAGCAAACTCTGATGCCGGTCGTGTGGTTCCGGTAGTTCCGGCTACCGGAACCACACCCCATCTGCTCAGGTTAGGCTTACCTCCCGTTTGCTGGTCATCGAGGAGGTCTACATGAGATTCGGTCGGATTGCCGTCTCACTCGCCGCAGTTCCGCTGCTGTTCGTCGCGGCATGTTCGTCGGGTTCGTCGGACGCTGCGTCGTCGGCCGATGACGCAGCGGCGGTCACGGTGAGCCATCTGTTCGGCGAGACCACGGTCGAGGGCACACCCGAGCGAGTGGTCACCCTGTCGGTGTCCGACAACGACGCAGCCCTCGCGTCCGGTGTCGTTCCGGTCGCGATGGCGCAGTCGGTGGTCAAGCCGGTCATGCCGTGGACCGAGGAAGCGATCACGGAGCTCGGCAGCGAGATCCCGCCGCTGCTCGACTTCGGGACCGAGGTCCCGGTCGAGGAAGTCGCGTCCTACGAGCCCGATCTGATCCTCGCGACCGGCCTCGAGCTCACCGACACCGTCTACGAGCAGCTCGCAGCCATCGCTCCCACCCTGGCCCGCGCCGAAGCCGAGCAGGCCGACACGTGGGCCGAGCAGTCCCAACGCGTCTCCGAGCTGTTCGGTACTCGCGAGGACATCGACGCCCAGATCGAGGCCACCGAATCCGAACTAGAGGCCGCTGCCGAACGCAATCCGGAACTGAACGGCGCCACCTACGTCGTGTCCCTGCTGCACTCCGCCGATCAGGCAGGTCTGCTCACCGGACCGGACTCCGCCACGAGTCAGCTGCTCGGCAGCCTCGGTCTCGTCCCCGCGCCGGAGACCGAGAAGTACGTCGAGGAGGGCAAGGACAACCAGCTCAGCCCCGAGAACCTCCGCCTCCTCGAGGCGGATGTGCTCATCGGTTACTTCCCCGACACCGGTCTGCGCGACACGTACTACGCGATGCCGGTGTTCAATTCGCTGAACGTGGTCGAAGGCGGCCATCACTACCAGCCGACCGACGAAGAATGGCGTGGTTTCCGCTCGACCAGCCTGCTGAGCATGGCATGGCTCGGCCAGGAACTACCCGACAAGATCGCAGCCGCGATCCGCGGAGAGGGCTGACCGGACTTGTCCGAGAACACCACCGTTCCCGCGCCCTCGCCGAGGAAGCGACGACCGGCCCCCGATCGTTCCGTCCCCACTCCGACTGCCGTCCGCGATGCCCTGCAGGGTGACCGAACCGTGGTCTTCACCTCCGACGGCCCCGACTGGATAGCGACGTTCGCAGTGGGTGACGCCGCATTGCCACCCTCGACGACCGCAGTCTTCCTCGACGTCAACTGCGTCACCGACCGGAGCCGGATTCCCGCAGGAAGCATGTTCCGCGACACGGACTCACGGTTGTGGATCCTGTCCGTTCGGGTTCCGGCCGGCTGGCGTGGCGCGTACACATTCATTCCGTCGAACGCACCACTGACGGTTCCGGAAGGCGACGTGAACCAGCGTCAGTGGTGGATCGACTTCCGCCGGGGCGCCATCGGATCGTTCGAAGGAGCTGCCCCCGACGCCGAGCCACAGCGACTCCGGACGGGCGCACTCCCGGAAGGCATCCTCACGACAGAAACAGTGGAGCTCGACGGCACCCCGCGTCGCGTCGGCACCTACGTGCCGCCCGTGCCCGGTCACGGCACCGTCGTGTTGTTCGACGGCGACGAGGTCCGCCGCCACCGGGTGCTCGCCGCGTTCGACGATCCCGAGAACGCCCCCGCGCGGGTGCTCGTCGTCGACCACGTGAGCGCCGACGGTCAGGAACGCAATGTGCGGGCATCGGACCTGACCGCCAACCCGCGCTTCCGCGACGAGCTACTCGCATACGCGGGCGAGCCCGTGACGGTGGGTGGCTGCTCGTACGGCGGACTCGCGTCGATGTTCTTCGCGTTGACCCGGCCCGATGCCGTGCGCGGCGCAGCCTGCCTGTCACCGTCGATGTGGTGGCACGACGAACAGGGGCACGATGTTCCGACACTCGCGAAGGCCGACAACGGCGGCGACGTGCCCATCCTCAGCGAGGTGGGTTCACTCGAGTGGATGATGCTCGACGAGGTCGCCGACGCCACCGATCGACTGGCCGCAGCCGGCCACCCGATTCGTTCGGGGACCTTCGCGGGTGGTCACGACTGGGTTCAGTGGCGCGAGCGGCTGCCCGCCCTGATCACAGAACTGCGGGTCACACAGTCGGGACGCTCGGAATCGGTGTGACCGCAGGGCGCGGTGCGAACGCCGGCACGAGCAACAGCACCGCGCCGCCTGCGATCAGCGCGAACGGCCACCACTGACGGTCCCCGGCCTCCACGGTGGGTTCGGCGGCCTGCGCGTCACCGGACTTCGGCAGCGCCTGCGTCGCGTCCCGGACATTGCCCGAGATGCTCTGCACGACATTGCTCACCGGTCCGACACCCGCCACGAGCTGGCCGGTGCCGTCGGTCAGTTGCCTGCCACCGTCGTCCAGCAGGATCAGGCCGTCGCGCAACTGCCGCGACCCGTCTGCGGCCTGTGTCATACCGGCGACGAACTGTGCGTTCGGATCGGTCAGTTCGTAGGCGAGTTGCTGCGCGCCGCTGCGCAGCTGCCCGAGCTGGTCCATGGTCTCGGGTCCCAGACCCTGGGTGTTCAGCATGTCGACCAGCCCTCTGATCTCCGCCGACGCCGAGCTCGACACGGGGTCGCCGGACAGATCGAGTGTGTCGGCGACGCTCGTGAGCTGCGTGGTGACACTGCCCTGCATCTCACCGAATCCGGTGAGCCGGGTGACCACCTCGTCGACGCCCCCGCTGATCTGGGAGGCTCCGTCGCCGAGCAGACCCACGCCGCCCTCCAGCTGGTCGAGTCCGCCCGCGAGCTGCTCTCCTCCCGCCCTGGCCTGACCGAGTCCGTCGGCGAGTTGCTGCGCGCCGTCGTCGAGTTGGCGGCTGCCGTCGGTGAGCTGGCCGACGCCACCATCGAGGATCGACAGCGGGAGACTCGCCTGTTGCAACGTACTGCGGGCGTCGTCGACTCCGGTGCCGGCCGTCTCCTGTTCGGCAACGGTGACGGTGGCCTCCGGCGAATCGAGATAGGCGAAGATCGAGCCGGCGCCGACAAGGGCCGCCCCGGAAACTGCGGTGATCATGGTGAGCAGACGTGCACGCATGTGCGTCGAGGCTAGAGCCTCCGGTTAAGAAGCTGCTGAGGAGCCCCGATCGGGTAGCCATCGGACGGCAGTGATACCTACCACGAGCAGCGGCAACACCGTCGACACCACGAGCGCAGACAGCGGAATCCAGGCCGAGCCCACCGCGAACCACGCGAACACAGCAACCGACATCACCTCGCTCGTCAGCCCCATCACCGAGGTCACCGTGGCGCGGGTGCGACCCGACATCGTGGCCTGCAGACGGGCCTCGGCGACGATGGCGGTGTTGTGCAGAGCGCCGTACCCGAGTCCGATCGCGATGAACCCGCCGACGCCGCCCACCATCGCGCCGGCCGCCAGGAGCAGCGCCCCCGCGATCACGAGCACACCCATCACCCGTCCGCTCATCGAGGCGGTCCTGCCCGCGGCCGCAGCACCGAGCACCTGACCGGCCACCGTCAGCGCCACCAGAACAGGTACCTGCTCGATGGGCGCACCACCTTCCCGCGCGAGCAGGCCGAAGTACTCGTCGAACGCAAGACACGCGAGCAGTGCCGCAGCCAGGATCACCGCGCGGCGTACCACCTTGTCGGTGCGCACTTCGCTCGTGCCGTCCCGCAGCGCCGAAATGTAGCGGACGAGCAGCGTGTCGCCGGTGCTGTCGAGATCGTCTGCCTCCATCGAACGGGGCGCACACGGCAACGTGAGCACAAGCAGCGTGTTCGCGACAATGACCCCGATCGACACCCACCCGACCAGCGCATAGCCTCCGAGCTCGAACAGCGGGGACGCTGACAGGATCGCGACGAACACGCACACCATCTCGCCTGCGTTCGCATACCCCATCACCGCGGCGTATCTATGTTCGACGTGACCGGGTTCGACGTCACCGGGTTCAGCGCTGCACGCCGTGAGTTCGTCGTAGACGAGCGCCTCGAACGTGCCCGATTTCAGGGATTCACTGACACCCCACAACACGAACCCTGCCGCGAACCCCCACACCGTGGGCCAGACCATCCAGATCGTGAAGGTCGCGGTGAACAGGACGCCACTGCCGAGCAGCAGACCACGGCGCGACACCGTATCGGCCCACGCGCCCGACGGAACCTCCGAAACGAACGCAACAACGGACCACAGGACGAACAACAACGAAATACTGCCGGTGCTCAGGCCGTGGTCTTCGAAAAGCAGCGCGTAGAGCCCGTAGAGCGGCACGAGTTCGCGAGTGGCCGCGTAGGCGACCGCCCGGACGGACAGGGAAGTCGAACGGTCGAATCAACATCGTCGGCGCATGGATCCAGCATGACACCGGATCTCGCGGGTGTCACGAGCGAGATGACTGTCCGATACCGTCGTCAGTTGTGAGCAAGGACAACGAACAGAACCGGCAACGCACCTACACCTGGGACGATCCGGCGCCCACGTCGGCCGCCAACCGCGACATGCAGGGACTCGACTTCCTGCGCGGTCTCATCGACGGCAGCATTCCCCATCACCCGACATCTCGGACACTCGGCTTCACCGTCACCGACGCGCGGGAGGGGTTCGTCGAGATCACCCTCGAGGTGCAGGAATTCCACGCGAACGCCGTGGGCAGCGTGCACGGCGGAGTCCTCGCGACCCTCTTCGACACGGCGATGGGCTTCGCGGTGTCGAGCACTCTCGATGCGGGCGTCGGATATACGACCCTCGATCTGCAGGTGCGCTACCTGCGAGGAGTACAGCCCGGCCATGTCCTTCGCGTGCACGGATTCTGCGAACACGCAGGGCGCCGCACTGCGACCGCGCGCGGCGAAGCGCGCGACGAACAGGGACGGCTGGTGGCGACCGGCTCCACCTCGTGCCTGATCCTGAGCTGACCCGCTATCGGACGGGCTCCAGGACCTCTCGTCCGACGAACGGAACCAACGCAGGCGGAACCTTGACGGTGCCGTCGGCCTGCTGATGGTTCTCGAGGAGCGCGACGAGCCAGCGTGTCGTGGCCAGCGTTCCGTTGAGCGTCGCGGCGGTCTGCGGTTTGCCGTTCTCGTCGCGATAGCGAACACCGAGGCGACGGGCCTGGAATGTGGTGCAGTTCGACGTCGACGTCAGTTCGCGGTACCGCTCCTGAGTGGGAACCCATGCCTCGCAGTCGAACTTCCGGGCAGCCGAGGATCCGAGGTCGCCGCCTGCGACGTCGATGACCCGGTACGGCACGTCGATCGCGGCGAGCATCTCGCGCTCCCACGTCAGCAGCCTCTGGTGCTCTTCCGTCGCGTCCTCGGGCTTGCAGTAGACGAACATCTCGACCTTGTCGAACTGATGCACGCGGATGATGCCGCGGGTGTCCTTGCCGTAGCTGCCTGCCTCGCGGCGGAAGCACGACGACCAGCCCGCGTATCGCTTCGGGCCGCCGGACAGGTCGAGGATCTCGCCCGAGTGGTAGCCGGCGAGCGGCACCTCGGAGGTACCGACCAGGTACAGGTCGTCGTCCTCGAGGTGGTACACCTCGTCGGCGTGCTGCCCGAGGAAGCCGGTGCCCCGCATGATCTCGGGGCGCACCAGCACCGGCGGGATCATCATGGTGAAACCGTTGGCCGTGGCCTTCTGCGCAGCGAGCTGGAGCAGACCGAGCTGCAGGAGCGCACCGTAGCCGGTGAGGAAGTAGAAGCGCGCACCGGAGACCTTGGCACCGCGTTCCATGTCGATCAGGCCCAGCGACTCACCGAGCGTGAGGTGATCCTTCGGCTCGAAGTCGAACGTCGGCAGCTCCCCTACCGTCTCCAGGGTGACGAAATCGTCCTCTCCGCCGGCCGGAGCACCCTCCTGGACGACGTTGGAGATCGCCATGTGCGCCCGCTCGAGCGCCTCCTGCGCGGCGTTCTGCTCGGCTTCGAGCGTCTTCACCTGGGCCGCGAGTTCCTTCGCGCCGTCGAGCAGTGCGGGCCGCTCCTCCGGGGACGCCTTGCCGACCTTCTTACCGAGCGCCTTCTGCTCGGCGCGGGCGTTGTCACCCGCCAGCACAGCGGCGCGACGGGAGGCATCCGCATCGAGCAGCGCATCGACGAGGCCGGGATCCTCGCCTCGGGTGCGCTGCGAGGCGCGAACGGTGTCGGGATTCTCGCGGAGGAACTTGAGGTCGATCACGAAGGTGAAGCCTACCTTTGCCAGAGCTGCAGGTAGTCTTCGCGCCCGAACATCTTCGCCGCATCCACCGCGGTGGGCTGCCCGCCCATCGGATCAGCGCCCGCCTCGGTGAGGATCCGCACGACCTCTTCCTCGCCCTTGAACACCGCGCCTGCGAGCGGAGTCTGACCGCGGTCGTTCGCCCGGTTCACATCCGCGCCGTGGTCGATGAGAACGCGCACCGCAGCGGCGTTCCCGCGGTAGGAGGCGAGCATGACGAGCGTGTCACCGGCTCCGTTCGTCAGGTTCGCGGGGACACCTGCCTCGATATACGTCGCCAAGGTCTCGCTCTCGCCTGCGCGCGCAGCATCGAAGCAACGCTGCGCAATCTCCTGGATGCGGGGATCGATCTGGTCGTCGGCCATGAACCGACGTTACCCGGGCGGGCGGTACCAGGGCATGATGGGAGGTGATGGCCGAAGACAAGAAGAAGAAGCCGGTACGGCGTCCGCCGTCAGCCCAGCTGACGCGGCGCGCGTTGGTATTCGTAGCTGCGGGCGCGGTCCTCGCCGCGATCGCGACGTTCGTCGTCGCGGGTTTCGAGGGCACCGATACCGTCGACGGAAACAACAGCGGTGCGTCCCCGTCGACCGGCGCCGTCGCCGGTGACGCGTTCGGCACCTCTACCAGCGGAGACTGCCTGAGCTGGACGGCGCTCGATGCGAGCGACCTCACGAAGGTCGATTGCGAGCAGACCCACCTGTTCGAGGTGGTCCAGGACATCGACCTGAGCATCTTCCCCGGGGCGGAATGGGGACCGGGTTCACGTTTCCCGTCGGTCATGCGGTTCACCGAACTCCGCGACGAGCAGTGCGCACCTGCGGCAATGGACTACCTGGGCGGACACTTCGATCCGCACGGAAAGTTCAGCATCGGGCTGATCAATCCCGGCGAAGCGGGCTGGGCAGCCGGCGAACGGACGCTGCGCTGCGGGCTGCAGTTCTCGTCGACCACCGGCAACCTGCTGCCCATCGAGGGCAGGGTCGCCGACCAGGACCAGTCCCGCGCGTGGGACGTCGGCCTGTGTATCGGCATCAACAACGGGGTCCCGGCCGATCCCGTCGATTGCGCGAAGCCGCACGCCTTCGAAGTAGTTGCGACGGTGGACCTGTCCGAGAACTTTCCGGGCGGACTGCCGAGCATCGAAGACCAGGATGCCTATCTAGAGCAGACCTGCACCGAGCGGGTGAACGAGTACCTGGGCGACCCGGAGGCGCTGCGGAACAAGACGCTGACGCTGTTCTGGGACAATTTGAACTTCGACAGCTGGCTGGCGGGCAGCCGCAAGGTCAACTGCTCTGTCGGTAAGCAGGTAGAGGGCGGTGGATTCGCTTCCATCACGGGCAGCGCGAAGGGCGACATCCTCATCGATGGGCAACCGCCGATTCCGCCGCCTGCGCAGCCCGAAGGCAGGTCGCTTCCCACGCCGCTTCCCGGCGCGGCTCCCCTGCCGGGGGCCTGACCCGATGGTGAAGATGAGTGATGAGCGCTTCGACGGACTCGTCTCCGACGCTCTCGACGAGATTCCCGCGGAACTCACACGGGCAATCGACAACGTGGTGGTGCTCGTCGAGCCGCGACACGAGGACGAGCCGGACCTGCTCGGTCTCTACCAGGGGATCGCGCTCACCGAACGCGACAGCCACTACGCCGGGTCGCTACCCGACACGATCACGATCTACCGCGACGCGATCCTCGACATCTGCGACACCGACGACGATGTGGTGCACGAAGTCGCGGTGACGGTCGTGCACGAGATCGCGCATTATTTCGGAATCGAAGAGGAGCGCCTCCACCAGCTGGGCTGGGGGTAGGCGCTCGGACTCTTGCTCGGTCGGGCTCTTGCTCGGTCGGGCCGGGGTCAGACGCGGGCGGGCGTGTTCCGCTCGACCTCGGCGTTCTTCTTGTCCGAGGCAAGCATGAAGTGGGGGCCGATGGTCGACGCCACGAGCAGGATCAGGCAGCAGGCGACTACGACGGCAACACACGCGACCACGATGACCATGCCGATCAGTTCAAACATGCCCGATTACCTCCACACTCGACGTAACAGTGACGTGCGGTGACCACGACACTCCAACGTCCACCTTAACCGCCCGCCCTGGCAAGGCCGCGACCGGCGTCGGACCCATCATGATTTCCCGTCGATCACCCTGGGTTCTACGCTCAGCACATCTCTGTCCGAAGCCTGTGAGGGGTCCGAATCTGTGAGGGAGAGCCTGTGAGTCTGCCGCCCGCCCTGCAAGACCGGCTGCGTCTGCCGCTCGTCGCGTCGCCGATGTTCATCGTGTCGAACCCCGATCTCGTCATCGCACAGTGCACGGCGGGCATCGTCGGCTCGTTCCCGTCGCTGAACGCGCGACCCCAGTCGCAGCTACGTGAGTGGCTCACCCGGATCACCGAGGACCTCGCCAAGCACGACGCGAACAATCCCGACGCGCCGTCGGCACCGTACGCGGTGAATCTGATCGTGCACCGGTCCAACGACCGTCTCGAGCAGGATCTCGCGACAGTCGTCGAGTTCGAGGTTCCGATCGTCATCACCTCGCTCGGTGCGCGCACCGATGTCTACGACACCGTGCACTCGTACGGTGGCATCGTGCTGCACGACGTCATCGACAACCGCTTCGCACGGAAGGCCATCGAGAAGGGTGCCGACGGCCTGATCGCGGTCGCCGCAGGCGCGGGCGGGCACGCCGGCACGCAGTCGCCCTTCGCCCTGCTCCAGGAGATCCGCGAGTGGTTCGACGGACCGCTGCTGCTGTCGGGGTCGATCGCGCACGGCAACGCTATCCTCGCGGCGCAGGCAGCCGGTGCGGACCTCGCGTATGCCGGGTCGGTGTTCATCGCCACCGACGAGGCGAACGCCGTGGACGGCTACAAGCAGATGCTCGTGGACTCGACCGCGTCGGACATCGTCTACTCGAATCTGTTCACGGGCGTTCACGGCAACTACCTACGTGGCAGCATCGAGGCTGCGGGCCTCGACCCCGACAACCTCGCCGAGTCGGATCCGTCGGCGATGAGCTTCGGCTCGGACGACAGCACCAAAGCGTGGCGCGACGTGTGGGGAGCGGGCCAGGGTGTGGGCGCAATCGACTCGGTGGTTCCCGCGGCAGACGTCGTCGAGCGCCTGAGTGCCGAGTACGCGGGGGCCCGCCGACGTTTGTCACTCCGGTAATCGAAGCGTCGAGGGCATCAGGCCGGTTCATCGTCACCTGCACGAAGCCGGCGACCGGGTCGAGATGACGACAGCGGTCACGACACCGTCTTCTGCGAGTAGCGGTCGCGCAGCAGCCGCTTGTACAGCTTGCCGGTGGCGTGACGAGGCAACTCGTCGACGAAATCGATCCGGCGTGGGCATTTGTAGGTCGACAGTTTCTCCCGGAGGAACGCGAGCAGTTCTTCCTCGAGCGCGATGTCGCTCCGCACGCCCGATGCCGGCTGCACTACCGCGTGTACGACTTCACCGAGTTCGTCGTGTGGGATACCGAACACCGCAGCATCGGCGACCTTCGGATGTACGACGAGTACGTCCTCCGATTCGCGCGGGTAGATGTTGACACCGCCCGACAGGATGAGATCGGCGCGCCGATCCGACAGGTAGAGGTAGCCGTCCTCGTCGAGGTAACCGAGGTCGCCCACCGTCGTCCAGCCGATCTCGTTGCGGGCTGCCGCGGTCTTCTCCGGATCGTTCAGATACTCGAACATCAGCCCGCCGTCCGACCAGATCGTGCCGGACTCCCCCGGTGGCAGTTCCTCCCCCGACTCGTCGAGGATGTGCGCGGTACCCAGGATCGATCGCCCCACGGATCCCGGGTGGGCCAGCCACTCGTGCGAATCCAGAGCGGTGAACAGGCTGTTCTCTGTCGACGAGTAGTACTCGTGGATGATCGGTCCGAGCCAGTCGATCATGGCTCGTTTGGTGTCCGGCGGACACGGCGCCGCGGCGTGGATGACCACTTGCAGCGACGAGACATCGTATGCGGTGCGTTGCTCCTCCGGGAGTTTGAGCATCCGGATGAACATGGTGGGAACCATCTGGGTATGGGTCACCCGGTAGCGTTCGACGAGTTCGAGCGCCTTCTCCGGATCGAACCGCTCCATCACGATCGCGGTACCGCCGTACCGGTGCACCGTCATGGTGAAGCGTAGCGGTGCAGCATGATACAGCGGCGCTGGGGACAGGTACACGCTGTCCCGGCCGATCCCCCACTGGGTGTGCAGCAGACCGGCCACACCCGGCGGCGTCCCGAGCGGGTGGAGCGGCAGGTCTGCCACGACGCCCTTGGGCCGACCTGTGGTGCCGGACGAATACAGCAGATCCACACCTTCACGCTCGTCCGGAACCACTGTGGGCGCCACGGACTCCTGTTCGACCGCCAGATTCTCGAATCCCCGGGCAGCCTCGTCCACGGTGAAGCGGTGCTGCATTGCCGGGGTCAGATCTGCGGCATCGGCTGCCGCGTCGAGATAGCGCCCGCTGGTGAACAGCGCGCACGCTCCGGAATCCCCCAGGATGTATGCGATCTCATCCGGCAGCAGACGCGTGGACAGCGTGACGTAGCGCAGTCCGATGCGCTGTGCCGCCCACGCGACCTTCGGAAACGACGTACAGTTCTCCATCAATACGGCCACGCAGTCACCGTGCCGAAGACCTTTGGACCACAACATTTTTGCCATATTTCGCGAGTCTGCGACGAGCTCGCCGTAGGTCACGACGGCACCGGTGTCCGCCATGATGTACGCGGGACGACCGGGGTCGGCCGCAGCGTGGGTATCCGGGAAGTCCAGCATCTGTCTACTCCTGGTCGTATCGGGTCAGGCTGCGTCCGCAGACTCGTGCGGCCGGGAATACCTCCGCACGATTGCGACCAGGCACAACAGTCCGACCGCGGCGGAGAGCGCGAGGAATACGCCTACCTTCCACGCATTGCCGGCCTCACCGTTGATGAGCAGCACCATGACCATCGGAGCGAAGCCGCCGATGATGGCCGAGATCTGGTAGCCGAGCGATGCTCCGGAGAAGCGCACCTCGGGCGGGAACAGCTCCGAGAACAACGTTCCCTGGGTGCCTGTCTGGAGCGACATCGCGACAACGCCGACGATCACCGCAACCGCGAACGGCCACACTGTGTCCGGCCCGGACGCCCCGATCAGCAGCCACATCGGCACACCCCACACCATCATGGCGACGGTACCCGCCCCGAAGACGAGCTTCCGACCGATACGGTCCGACAGATAACCGAACAACGGCACCAACGGGATCTGGAGAAGGCACGCGATGAGGATGAACGTGAGCACGGTCGAGCGACCGAGGCCGAGATAGGTCGTCGCGTACTGCACCGAGCCGGTGATCATCGTGTAGAAGAAGATGACACCGATCGCGTTCGAGCCCGCGGCCATGAGTACCGTGCCCGGATTCTTGCGCAGCACTTCGACGATCGGAGAGCGACGGGCAGCCGGAGCCTCCTCGAGTTTCGCAGCGATCTTCTTGAACTCGGGGGTCTCTTCCAGGTAGCGATGGATCGCGAACGCCACCGGCAGCATGACGAGGCTGATCCAGAACGGGATGCGCCAACCCCACGACAGGAACGAGTCCTGGGCGACGGTTGCGGTGAGTATCAGGAAGACGACGTTGCCGAGGACGACACCGATCGGAACGCCGAGCTGGGCGAAACTACCGAAGAATCCGCGACGATTCGCGGGGGCGTTCTCCGTGGCCAGCAGGACTGCGCCGCCCCACTGCGCGCCGACCGCCAGTCCCTGACAGATACGCAGGGTGACCAGAAGCATCGGTGCAAGCCAGACGATCTCGGTGTTCGGAACGAAGCCGATCAGGGATGTTGCGACCGCCATGAGCACGACGGCAGCGACGAGTACGGGTTTACGCCCGACTTTGTCACCGAAATGCCCGGCGAGGATACCGCCGATGGGCCGCGCGATGAATCCGACCGCGACGGTGGCGAAGGAGTTCACTGCCGCAACGACTTCGTTGCCGGTGGCGAAGAACGTCACGTTGAACACGAGCGCAGCGGCCGTCGAATAGATGAAGAAGTCGTACCACTCGAGCGATGTGGAGATCGCGGCGGCAACTGCGGCGCGACCGGCACGAGGGGCCGGACCCGCCGGCGTACCGAGTGGTTGTTCGTGGATTTGTGTTTCGGACATCGTAGGTCCTCGTTTTCGAACCAGAGGGAGGTTGGGAGATGGGGAGCGTCAGTGTTCGCCGATCATCCGCAAACCTCTCGGATGACGGGGGTAGCAGCGAATTCTGCGCGGGCGAGCGAACGACGGTGCACCTGGTCGGGGCCGTCGGCGATCTGCAGGAATCTGGCCTGCGAGTACAGCATGGCGAGCGGCGTGTCTTCGGACAATCCGGCACCACCGAAGATCTGCATTGCTTCGTCGATGATCCACTTGGTCGTCGACGGCACCAGGACCTTCGCAGCAGCGATGTCGTGGCGGGCCTGTTTGGGACCCTCGACGTCCATTCTCCACGCCGCGCGCAGCACCATCAGACGTGCTGCGTCGACCTTGATCCGAGCGTCGGCGATCGTCGCCTGGACGACGCCTTCGTCTGCGAGAGCTCTGCCGAATGCCACCCGGGTGCGCGCACGTTCGGTCATGAGCGCGATCGCACGCTCGGCCATGCCGATCAGGCGCATGCAGTGATGGATGCGACCCGGACCGAGGCGGGCCTGTGCCACCGCGAAGCCTTTGCCGCGCGGACCGAGCAGGTTCGTTTTCGGGACCCGAACGCGGTCGTAGACGATCTCGCCGTGACCACCTTCGTGCCGGTCGTCGAATCCGAGGACCGTGGTGGAGCGTTCGATGGTCACGCCGGGGGTGTCGGTGGGTACCAGCACGATCGAGTGACGCGAGCCGGCCGGGGCGTCGGGATCGGTGACACCCATGACCATTGCGACCCGGTTGTCTTCGCGCAGCGCGGCGGTGGTCCACCACTTACGTCCGGTGAGCACCCAGGCGTCGCCGTCCTCGGCGATGTCGAGCCGTACATTGGCGGCGTCCGAGCTCGCGACGTCGGGTTCGGTCATAGAGAAGCAGGAGCGGATCTCACCCTCGAGAAGCGGGGCGAGCCACTGCTGCTTCTGATCCGCGGTGCCGTAGCGGGCGAGTAGTTCCATGTTGCCGGTGTCCGGCGCGTTGCAGTTCAGTGCTTCGGGAGCGAGCTGTGGGCTCCAACCCGTGAGTTCGGCGAGCGGCGCGTACTCGAGGTTGGTCAGGCCGGCGCCACCGTCCTCCGGCAGGAAGAGGTTCCACAGTCCCTGCCGCTTGGCCGCAGCCTTGAGGTCCGCCATGATCGGCGGCGCACCCCAGAAGTCGGGCTTGCTCGCCAGTTGTTGCGCTGCAATCGTCTCCCCAGGAAGGACGCGGTCCTGCACGAACCCGGCCAGCTTCTCCCGCAGCTCCTCGACTTTGGGGCTGTACGCGAATTCCATTGTGCTGTCTCCGATCGGTGTAAGTTCCTACTGGCGAAGCTCGTGGAGTGACGACGTCTCGGCGAGTTCGAGCGCGCGCTGCAGCAGAGGCCCGACCATGTCCGCGATGTCCTCGAAGCCTTCACCGACAGTGTCGCCCTGCAGATGGCGGGCGTGGATTCCTTCGAGGATGACCGCGATCTTGAGGTCTGCAAATACGGTGTACCAGTCAATTTCGGGGAGTTCGATTCCGCGCCTGGTCGCGTAACGGTCGACGAGTTCCGCTCGGGTGGGGAAGCCGTCGAGCGTCGCGAGACCTTTCGTGACAGGATTGAACGGCGAGCCGGGCACATCCCAGAAGCTGAGCATGATGCCCACATCGGCGAGAGTGTCGCCCAGAGTCGCCATCTCCCAGTCCAGTACAGCGACAATGCTCGCCGGGTCTTCGTGAGCGACCAGCACGTTGTCGAGCTTGACGTCGCCGTGCACGATTCCCGGGAATCGGGTGCGGGGCAGAGCTCTGCTCAGTTTGCCGAGTAGAGCGGCCACCTCCGAGCGCTCCGAGGTCTTGGACGATGTCCACTGCCGCTCCCAACGTTTCAGCTGACGCTCGAGATACCCGTCCGGCCTGCCGAATTCGCTCAGCCCGACCGACGCTGGGTCGATGTCGTGCAGATCGGCCAGCGTGTCCGCGAGGTCGAGACCGAGACGGCGACGCTGCCCGGGAGTGAGGGCCTCGGCCTGCGAGACTGTACCGACGGATCGGCCGTCGACGCGCTCCATGAGGTAGAACGGCGCGCCGAGGATGTGCACGTCTTCGCACAGGTGCATTACAGCAGGTACCGGGACCGCAGAGCCGGTGAGAGCATCGATGACCGTGTACTCGCGCTTCATGTCGTGCGCGCTGGGAAGTACGTGACCGTACGGGGGCCTGCGCAGCACCCAGACGTTCTCTCCGTCGGTGAGGCGATAGGTCGGATTCGAGCGACCGCCACCGACAAGTGTGGCGTTCAGGGGCCCCGCGATCCTCCCGGGGAGCGTCGCCTGCAGATGAGCACCGAGTGCGTCGAGGTCGAGTTCGGTCACCGCGTCGGCCATGGGAGCGGCCATCACGGGCCTCCTTTCGATCACACACCCAAACGATCGTTCGGTTAGAACAATAGTGACCCAGCGCACGAAGACTGTCAACTCTCTCGACATGAGCTGCTGGTTTCCGAAGAATCACGGCCTGATCAGAGAGGAGTGAGATCTCAGGCAATCAATCGTTCGCTCTATGTACAGCAAAAAGCGATCAGCGCAGACGTCTAGGGATTCTGCGCTACCGGCCGACCGCGGGCTGCACCATGGCAAGCGCGAGCTCTGCGTATCGATCCGCGAGCTCCTCAGGCGTCAAGGGCCCGTCCGAACGCCACCACGTGCACACCGACTGCCCCATGTGAATGATGGCGCGCGACGCATCCAGCGGCAGCGCAGTGGTGAACATCCCGTCTTCGACTCCCCTGTCGATGATCTCGCGGAAGACGCTCTCCTGCTCGTCACGCAATGCGACCACCAGTCGGCGACCCTCTTCGTCGAGGCTGCGCAGCTCGGTGGCGCCGACAAGGGCGTCGGACTGTCGCGTCGTATGAAAAATGACCCACGCGCGCACGACCGCGCGAAGCTGTTCGGCGGAGGACCCGCCCGAACGCAGGAGCGCGGCCCGGGTCATCGCAAACGCGTCGTGCAACGCCCGGGTCATGATGTCCTGCAGTATTTCCTGCTTGGATTTGAAGTGGTGATAGATCGATGCGACGGTGATGTCGGCGTCACGCGCGATGTCGCGCATGGACGTGCCGTGGTAGCCGCGGTGGTTCATGTTCCTGATGGCAGAATCCAGGATCACCTGGCGACCGGCACCCGTCATCGCCCCTTTTGCAGCACGCATTCTCTTCCCATCTCATCGCCGGCCAAGTACGCACAGCGTAGAGTGACGCGTCTCTACGAACGCCGCGACACCGACGATGTCCGTGCGGTCGCGCTCACCGGCGCCGGACGGGGCCGATGCAACGCGCCCTGGACTCACACATTTCACACGCGAAAGTGGGGGCGCGCCGGGGCGCGCCCCCACCGGGGATCCGCTGGTCAGAGCGTGTCGAAGTGGGTCAGCTTCGGGGCTCCTGCGAGAAGCGGCCCGAGATCGGTGATCGCACCCTCACCCGCGCGGAACTTGCGGTATGCGGTGTCGTGCTCCTGCGACTGCCATTTCTCGACGACGACCCAGCGCGCCTCGTTCTTCTGGTCCACAAGGATCTCGATACCGACGCACCCGTCGAACGCCCGAGTCTCGTCCAGGACGCGTGTCATGATCTTCTTCGCGTCGTCGAGCGAATCGGACTTGAACTCGAGCTCCAGCAGTGCGGTGAGCGCCATGTTCTCCCTTTCGTAGAATGCCGTTTTCGGGAGCTACATTTCCCGATCACCCCGGCCAACGCAATAGGACCGGGCGCACCTGCCCTCGCCTCGCTCTTCGGACCCGTGTCGGGTCTGCGGTTTCCGTCGTACCACCCGGGCGTGTCGGGGCGAAAAGTGCGCACTCGAACAAGGGTTCGTACTACTTGAACTCGGCGGCAATGTCGCGGCCGATGATTTCCTTCATGACCTCGGTGGTGCCGCCGTAGATGGTCTGGATGCGTGCATCCCGGTAGGCGCGACCGATCGCGTACTCCATCATGAAGCCGTAGCCACCGTGCAGCTGCACGCCCCGGTCGACGACACGCTTCTGCAGCTCACTGGCCCACCACTTCGCCTTCGATGCATCGACCGCGGTGAGTTCCCCCGCGTTGAGCGCGAGAATGCAGCGATCGACGTGAGATTCGGTCACCTCGATCTCCGTGAGCATCTCGGCGAGCACGAAGCGGGTGTTCTGCAGATCGCCGATCGGCTTGCCGAACGCCTTGCGCTCGAACACGTACTGCTTGCTCCACTCGTAGGCCGCACGCGCCGACGTGATGGCGCTGACGGCAATACCGATCCGCTCGAGCGGCAGGTTTTCCATGAGGTGGACGAAGCCTCGTCCTTCAGTGCCGAGCAGATTCTCGGCGGGCACGCGCGCATCCTCGAACACCAGCTCGGCGGTGTCCTGCGCGGCAAGACCGACCTTGTCGAGCTTGCGTCCGCGGCTGAAGCCGGGAGCGTCGCGCTCGACGACGATGAGCGAGAATCCCTTCGACCCGGCACTCGGGTCGGTGCGGCACACCACGATGACGAGGTCGGCGTGGATTCCGTTGGTGATGAAGGTCTTCTGGCCGTTGATGACCCATTCGTCACCGTCGCGAACAGCGGTGGTCTTGACGCCCTGCAGGTCGGAGCCCGCGCCCGGTTCGGTCATCGCGATCGCGCCGATGATCTCGCCGGAAGCCATGCGGGGCAGCCAGCGGGCCTTCTGCTCCTCGGTGCCCAGATGCAGCAGGTACGGAATGGCGATGTCGTCCTGCAGGGCAAGGGTCGCGCCGAACGATGTGGTGTTCGTGCGGGCCGTCTCCTCCTGGACGATCTGGCGGAACCGGTAGTCGGTGACACCGGACCCGCCGAATTCCTCGGGTACTCCGAGGCCGAGGATCCCTGCCTTGCCTGCGGCCAGGTACACGGACCGGTCGATGAGCCGTTCCTCTTCCCAGCGCTCGTAGTTCGGTTCGACCTCGCGAGCGTAGAACTCACGCACCGTTTCCCGGTACGCCTCGTGATCACCTTCGAAGTGGGTACGCTTCATGAATTCTCCTGGCAGTAGGCGCGTATCAGGCGTTCACGCGGTCGATCAGACCCGCGAGACGCTCGGAGATCAGGGATTGTGCGTCGGCGACGATGCGCTCGACGAGTTCACCTGCGGTGGGAATGTCGTGGATGATGCCCTGGACAGTGCCGACGGTCCAGATGCCGGCCTCAGGGTCACCGTTCTCGTATACGAGACGCCCACGCGCACCGGCGACGAGTTCCTGCACGTCGGGGAACTGTCCACCGCGATCAAGGATCTCGACGACCTCGCGGCTGACGGTGTTGCTGGCGACGCGAGCGGTGTTGCGCAGCGGCCGGAAGATCAGCTCGGTGTCGGTTTCCTTGGCCTCGACGATCGCTTCCTTGATCTTCTGGTGGATCGGTGATTCGACGGTGCACATGAAACGGGTGCCCATGTTGATGCCGTCGGCACCGAGCGCGAGTGCGGCGACGAGGCCGCGACCGTCACCGAAGCCTCCCGAGGCGATCATGGGGATGGTGATCTGCTCCGCTGCCGCGGCGATGAGGACGAGTCCGGGGATGTCGTCCTCGCCCGGGTGACCCGCGCATTCGAATCCGTCGATGCTGATGCCGTCGACGCCGACGTCCTGCGCCTTGACGGCGTGGCGGACGCTGGTGCACTTGTGCAGCACCTTGATACCGGCGGCATGGAAATCGGGGAGGTGCGGCGCGGGGTTGGATCCCGCGGTCTCGACGATCTTGATGCCGGAGTCGATGATGACCTGTCGGTATTCGTCGTAGGGCGGCGGCGTGATGGAGGGCAGGATCGTCAGGTTGACACCGAAGGGCTGATCGGTGAGCTCGCGGGTGCGGGCGATCTCCTTCTCGAGGTCCTCGGGGGTGGGCTGGGTGAGCGCCGTGATCATGCCGAGTGCACCGGCGTTGGCGACGGCGGCGACCAGTTCGGCGCGGCCGACCCACTGCATTCCGCCCTGCACGATGGGGTGACGAACTCCGAAGGTTTCGGTGAAGGCTGTGGACAGCACGAAAGATCTCCTCGCAGTGAGACGTTCAGATAGTGGTGTGGTAGCCCACGATGCGCAGGGCGATCACGATGTAGCGGTCCGCGACCTGCGCCGGGGTGAGTGGGCCGTCGATCTGGTACCAGCGGGCGATGGATTGGAGCATGCCGAGCATGGCCCGCACGGTCTCCTCTGCATCGTCGACGTCGAACACTCCTGCCTCGGTACCGTCACGGACGAGGTCGAGCATGATGAGTTCGAGGCGTTTGCGCGTAGCGGCATAGGTGCGGCGGTTCTCGAAGGAGACGTGCCGCAGTTCGGAATCGAGGCCGGAACGCTTTGCCCGGTGAGTCATGTTCAGGACGATCGCCTCGACGGCATTGGCGAACCGGGCGACCGGGTCGGCGCCGCCGTCCGCGACCGCGGCCAGGACACGGTCGATGAGGTCGAGGACGGCAGCGTCGAGCAGGGTGACGAGAACGGCTTCCTTGTTCTCGTGGTGGTAGTACAGCGCGGGCACCGTCACACCGACCCGGCGGGCCAGGTCGCGCACGGTGGTCCCGTGGAAGCCGTTCTCGCTGAAGGCTTCCAGCGCGTGTTCGAGGATGGGGTCGTACCGCAACGGCTCGAAGACCCGCCAATCAGTGAACCTGGTCTCGGGCTGCGCGGTCATCGACCCCTCCTCTCACGTGTGCGTGCTGCAGTGTCTAGCGCGGTGCCATGCGGATGGCACCGTCGAGGCGGATGACCTCGCCGTTGAGCATCGCGTTCGAGACGATGTGTGCGGCCAGAGCACCGTACTCGGCGGGATCACCCAGACGCGCGGGGTGGGGGACCTGCTGGCCGAGCGAAGCCTGGGCTTCTTCCGGGAGCGAGCCGAGCAACGGGGTCTTGAACAGGCCCGGAGCGATGGTCACGACGCGGATGAGCAACGACGCGAGGTCGCGTGCAATCGGCAGGGTCATGCCGACGACGCCGCCCTTGGATGCGGAGTAGGCGGCCTGGCCGATCTGGCCGTCGAAGGCTGCGACGGAAGCGGTGTTGATGATGACGCCGCGCTCGCCGTCGACCGGTTCGGTCTTCGAGATGCGCTCGGCTGCCAATCGGATCACGTTGAACGTGCCGATCAGGTTCACATCGATGACCTTCTTGAAGCCGTCGAGCGGAAACGCGCCCTTCTTGCTGACGGTCTTGACCGCGTTGCCGATGCCTGCGCAGTTCACCGCAACACGCAGCGGTCCGAGCGACTCGGCGAGATCGAGAGCCGCGACAACTGCTGCCTCGTCGGTGACGTCGGCCGGCGCGAAGCGCGCACGGTCGCCGAGTTCCTTGGCGACGGCCTCACCGTTGGAGGAGGGGAGGTCGATGATGACGACGGTGGCTCCGTCGTCGATCAGCGCCTTGGTGGTGGCAAGACCGAGGCCCGAAGCGCCTCCGGTGACGACGGCAACGCTGTCGTTGACGATCATTGAGAATCCTTTCGAGAGTTGTTGCAGTTCAGATACGTTCGATGATGGTGGCGTTGGCCATGCCCGCGCCCTCACACATCGTCTGGAGTCCGTAACGACCACCTGTGGCTTCGAGGTGGTTGACGAGGGTGCTCAGCAGGCGGGTGCCCGACGAACCGAGTGCGTGGCCGAGCGAGATCGCGCCGCCCCACGGGTTGAGCTTGGCCGGGTCGGCGCCGAACTCGTGCGCCCACGCGAGCGGCACCGGCGCGAAGGCCTCGTTGACCTCGTAGGCGTCGATGTCGTCGATGTTCAGGCCCGACTTGGCGAGGACCTTCCGGGTGGCCGGAATCGGCGCGGTGAGCATGAAGACCGGGTCGTCACCGGCGACGGAGAACGAGTGGAAACGGGCACGCGGGGTGAGGCCCAGCTTGTTCGCGAGCTCCTCGCTCATGATCAGCGCTGCGGAAGCCCCGTCGGTGAGCGGCGACGAGTTGCCGGGGGTGATGATCCACTGCGCTTCGGGGAAGCGTGCAGCGTACTCCTCGGTGTAGAACGACGGCTTCAGACCGGCCAGTCCTTCCGCGGTCGTTGCGGCGCGCACGGTCTCGTCGACCGTGTGCGCCGCCTGCTCGCCCGCGGCGTTGGTGACCTCGATCGGGACGATCTCCTTGTCGAAGTGCCCGGCGGCGATGGCGGCAGCGGCACGCTGGTGCGACTGCGCGGAGAACGCGTCGAGGGCGTCGCGGTCGAACTTCCACTTCGCCGAGATCAGCTCGGCGGAGATGCCCTGGTTGACCAGGCCCTCCGGGTAGCGGGCCCGGATGCTCGGACCGTGTGTGTCCTTGCCCATCGACGAGGTACCCATCGGGACGCGGCTCATGGATTCGACGCCGCACGCGATGACCATGTCGTACGCACCGGCGATGACGCCCTGCGCCGCGAAGTGGGCTGCCTGCTGGCTCGAACCGCACTGACGGTCGATCGTGGTGGCGGGCACGGATTCGGGGAAGCCTGCCGCGAGAAGGGCGGTGCGGGAGATGTTGAGCGACTGTTCCGAGGCCTGGTTGACACACCCGCCGATGACATCGTCGACCTGAGCGGGATCGATGCCGTTGCGCTCGACGAGCGAGCGCAGCACGTGCGCGAGCAGTTCGACGGGATGTGTACCCGAAAGTGCGCCTCCGGGCTTGCCTTTGCCGACCGCGGTGCGGACGACATCGACGATGACTGCGTTGGTCATGGTGACTCCTGAATTTTCGCGGGGTGTGGTGCGACCCGGTGTCGCAGGAGCGGTCGCCGCGACACCGGGCCGGGCTCTCGGGTCAGCGGCCCTTCCACACGGGCTGGCGCTTCTGCGCGAACGCGGTGGGGCCTTCGATGGCGTCCTCGCTGCTGAAGACGACCTTCAGTGCTTCGACGTTGGCGTTCCACGCCGCGTCCTCCCAGTCGGGAAGGTTGGCGGTCCGGTAGATCATGGACTTCGATTCGCGCACCGACAACGGCGCGTTGGCGGCGATGGTTTCGGCGATCTCGAGGGCGACGTCGAGGGCAGTGCCTGCCGGAGCGACCCGGTTGACCAGGCCGTACTCCTTGCCTTGCGCGGCAGAGATGGGCTCTCCGGTGAGGGCGAGCTCGAGAGCGAGCTTACGAGGGATCTGCTGCTGCAGCCGGATCACACCGCCCGCTGCGGCGAACAGGCCGCGCTTGACCTCGGGCAGTCCGAGCTTGGCTTCTTCGTCGACCACCGCGAGGTCGCTGGCGAGAACGAGTTCGGTTCCGCCGCCGAGCGCGAATCCGTTGACGGCCGCGATCGTAGGCTTGCTGATCCAGTGCTGCGCGTATCCGGCGAAGCCCCACTCCGGGTGCCCGGCAGCCGAGGTGTCCTCGCCCGAGGCGATGGCCTTCAGGTCGGCGCCCGCGCAGAAGGCTCGGCCGGAGCCAGTGATCACGATGACGCGGACGTCGGCGTCGTTCTCGGCCTGCTCGAGGTAGGTGCCGACAGCGGTCGACAGTGCGCCGTTGACGGCGTTGAGTGCCTTCGGCCGGTTCAGGGTGATGATTGCGACCCCACCGCGCACTTCGTACAGCGCTGCAGCGTCCGTCGTGGTCGTATCGTCGGCCATTCGTGCCCTCCAGAGTCCGAACCTCTACTTATCGATCGCTAAATAGTTATCACGGAGCGATCGATCGGTCAATAGCTGCGGTCTAGCTAGCGCCCGATCAGTTACGCGTGGTAATGATTGCGAGGGAGACCGGCGCGAGACGATTCGTTCCACATACGGCGGGAGAACCATGCAGGCAGCACATCTGACGGAGAACATCGGCCCCGACGGCGTGCACACCGTCGACATCCCGGAGCCCACTCCCGGCCCGGACCACGTCGTCGTCGACCTCCACGCCGCAGGTGTCTCATTCCCCGATCTGCTCCAGACCAGCGCCGGCTACCAGGTGGTGCGCCCACTCCCCTGCGTCCTCGGCTCCGAAGGCGCAGGCATCGTCCGATCCGCCCCCCAAGGCAGCGGGTTCACCCCCGGCCAGCGGGTTGCCGTGCTCGCACACGGCGGAGCGTGGCAGCAGACGGTCGCCGTAAGCCCCGGATCGGTGTTCGCGATCCCGGATCGCGTGTCGCTCACGGCCGCGGCCGGGATGCCGCTGAACTACTTGACCGCTCACTTCGCCCTCGACGAGCGCGCACGCTACCGGCCCGGCGAGACCGTGCTCATCCACGGCGCCGCAGGCGGCGTCGGCACCGCAGCACTCAATGTCGCCGCGGCCCTCGGCCTCGAGACGATCGCGGTGGTGAGCACCGACGCGAAGGCCGAGGTCGCAAGAGCCAACGGAGCGACCCACGTCATCCGTGTCGACGGATTCAAGGACAAGGCCCTCGAACTCACCGCCGGACGGGGCGTCGACATCGTGCTCGACCCCGTCGGCGGCGACCGATTCACCGACAGCCTCCGCAGCCTGGCCCCGGGCGGTCGCGCTGTGGTACTCGGCTTCACCGGCGGCGAGATCCCGACCGTGAAGGTCAATCGTCTTCTGCTCAAGAATATTTCGGTGGTCGGCGCCGGATGGGGTGAACACATCCGCCTGCTTCCCGACTATCCCGCACAACAGTGGACTGCACTGGAGCCGCTGCTGGCATCGGGCGCCCTGCAGGTCCCCGAACCCACCACCCACCCCCTGACCGAAGCCGCGGATGCGCTGCACTCGCTCGCAAACCGTTCCGCTACGGGCAAAGTCGCACTCTCACTTCGATCCTGATTTCCGAACCCACCGAAGGACACCGCATGACCGACAAACCCACCAACGATCTACCCGGCGTCGACGTCCGGGTCGACGACGGCATCCTGCGCGTGACGATCAACCGTCCGGCACGCATGAACGCCGTGCAGGCGCAGACCCTCAACGCCATCGGCGACGCCTTCGAGAAGTACGCGACCGACGACTCCGTCCGCGCAGCCGTCCTCACCGGCACCGGCCGCGCGTTCTGCTCGGGCGCCGACATCGCAGGTCGCGACCTGTCTGCGGCTCCGACCACCGACACCATCGACGCGGCAAACCGCGCAGCGGGCCTGCTCCGCGCCTTCCCCCGTCCCGTCATAGCCGCCGTCAACGGCGCAGCGGCGGGTGTCGGTGTGTCGCTGGCACTCTCGTGCGACCTCACCGTTGCGAAGGAGTCGACGTACTTCCTGCTGGCGTTCACCAAGATCGGCCTGATGCCCGACGGCGGCGCCACCGCACTGGTTGCCGCGTCGGTCGGACGCGCCCGCGCGTTGAAGATGGCGATGCTCGCCGAACGGCTCCCGGCCCCCGAGGCGGTCGCTGCAGGGTTGATCGCGGACACCTACGCCGATGACGAATTCGACAGCAAGGTCGAGGAACTCGCAAGGCGACTCGCGGACGGACCCACGGACGCCCTGGCATCCACCAAACACGCGATCAATGACGCGACCCTCACCGAACTCGAGAATGCCTTCGGTCGCGAACTCGACGGGCAGATGAAGTTGCTCGCGGGGCCGGGCTTCAAAGAAGGCGTCACCGCGTTCCAGGAGAAGCGCCCCGCGAACTTCCGCACGCTCTGATCACGCGATCGGACCGTTGTCGCCGGTGACGACAACGGTCCGTCACGCGCGGGGAGAAGCCCCCACCATCTTCAGAGCGATCGCCACGTACTTCCTCGCAACCTCCTGCGGGCTCAGCGTCCCCTCGGAGTGATACCAGCGGGGAATCGACTGGCACATCCCCAGCAGCGCGCGGGTCGTCTCGGCGGAGTCGTCGACGTCGAACGCTCCCGACGCCGTCCCTTCCTCGACGATCTTCCGCACAATCTCTTCGATGCCCTTGCGCACCGCCCGGTAGCGCTGACGGTTCTGCGGGCTCAGGTACCGCGCCTCACCTTCGAGCGCCGCGAGCCGCGCACGCATCGTCATCCGCAGCACGATCGCCTCGATCACATTGGACAGGCGCTGCACCGGGTCGGTGCCGCCGTCTGCGTCGGCCGCGTGCGAACGAGAGAGCACGTCGCTCGTCGACAGCTCGAGCAGCGCAATGAGCAGACCCTCTTTGTTCTCATGGTGGTAGTAGAGCGCCGGCACGGTCACGCCGACCCGTCGCGCGATCTCACGCACGGACGTGCCGTGGAATCCGGTTTCGTAGAACGCGTCGAGGCTCGCCGACAGGATCGGGGTGAGCTCCATCGGCTCGAGGGTGCGCCAGTCGGGCGCGACCGTCCCCTCAGCAGCGACGGTGTCGTCGGTCGAACTCCCCATGAACGCATCCAACCTATCGATCGCTATACCCGGACGGCTCGAGGATACCTGTGCAGGTGCCCGGGACGGACGGACTGCCGCCATGGGCGCCTCATACGGCATGACCCGTGGATTCGCGCACCACGAGCTGGGTGGGAAGCACACGTGACCCCGGCTCGGCAACCCGCTCGTAGGCGAGACGGCCGAGGATCTCGATCGCGTGGGCTCCGGCGTCTTCGGTGCGCTCCGCGAGCGTGGTCAGGGCGGGGGTGCAGATCGATGCGCCGAACATGTCGTCGAACCCGGCCACACTCATCTGTTCCGGCACCGCGATTCCCCGTTCGCGCAGTCTCCGGAGAACGCCGATCGCAAGCATGTCGTTGTGGCAGACCACCGCGGTGGCACCCGCCGCAACCGCGGCATCTGCAGCCGCAGGTCCGCTGCCCAGCGTCGGCGAATACGGTCCGAACCGGCGAACCTGCATGTTGTGCAGTTCCGCCGCATCCTGCAGGCCGGCCCAGCGACGCGCACCGGACCACGATTCCGGTGGCCCGCCGAGCACGAGCAGCGACCGGTGACCGAGCGAGGCCAGGTGGTCGACGATCTGTCGCGTACCCGACGCATAGTCGGCGACCACGCACGAGACCCCGCGAGTAGCGCGGTTGACCAGGGTGAAGGCGTTGAATTCGGCGACGCGACGCAGCTCGTCGTCGGGTAACCGCGACGCCGCGAGGACGAAGCCGTCCACGGCGGGTCCGAGGCGCCGCACGAGTTGTTCCTCGGTGGCGGCGCTCTCCCTGGTGTTACCGAGCACGAGGGTCCGGCCGGCCGCGGTGGCAGCTTGTTCGGCACCGTTGATCACGCCCGCGAAGTACGGGTTCGTGATGTCCGGGACCAGCAGGGCGAAGGTATTGGTTCGGCCCGATTCGAGCGCGCGCGCCATCGGGTTGGGGGTGTAGCCGAGCTCGGCGGCGACCCCGAGCACATGGTCGCGGGTGTGCACATTGACGCGGTCGGGATTGCTGAACGAGCGGGACACAGTGGACGCAGCCACACCCGCGGTGCGTGCGACGTCGGTGATGGTGGCTCGTTTACGCGGGGAAACGCGCGGCTGCTCGGGGGGCATGCGAACAGTATGGCAAAAAATGGCAAACGATTGCCGTGTGATGGCCGCCACCCTTACCGTCGTTGCATCGGATAATTGATCCAGCAATCCTCGAAGGGCAATCCCATGGCAGAAACGACCACCGTGCAGCGCACGCCGCGCAAGGCGGCGTTGGCAGCGTGGAGTGGTAGTGCGCTCGAGTACTACGATCTCGCGATCTACGGCACGGCCGCGGCACTCGTCTTCCCCACCATCTTCTTTCCCGAAGGCAACCAGGCCGTCGCCACCGTCGCGTCCCTCGCCACCTTCGGTGTTGCATATGTCGCCCGGCCGTTCGGCTCGTTCCTGATGGGTCACATCGGCGACCGATTCGGGCGCAAACAGATCCTCATCGGCACCCTCCTGCTGATGGGCGTCTCGACCTTTCTCATCGGCTGCCTCCCGACCTACGAACAGGTCGGCATGCTCGCGCCGATCCTGCTCGTCACACTCCGACTCCTCCAAGGACTCTCGGCGGCGGGCGAGCAGGCCGGCGCCAACTCGATGTCGTTCGAGCACGCCCCCGACAACCGGCGCGGTTTCTTCACCAGCTGGACACTCAGCGGCACCCAGGGCGGACAGGTCCTCGCCCCACTGGTGTTCCTGCCGGTCATCGCACTGCTCTCGGACGAACAGCTGCATTCATGGGGCTGGCGAATCCCGTTCTGGATCAGCGCCGCGCTCCTGGTGGTCGGGTTCATCATCCGCCGCTCCCTCGACGAAACCCCCGAATTCCACGCCGAGAAGAAGAGCGCCGAGGTTCCGCCCGCTCCGCTGGCACTGCTGTTCCGCCATCACTGGCGCGGTGTGCTGCGCGTCTTCTTCGCCTCGTTCATCGCAATGGTCAACACCGTCTTCCAGGTTTTCGCCCTGAACTTCGCGACTTCCGACGAATACGGCATCGGTATCAGTTCGACCACCATGCTGTGGCTCGCGATCGTCGCCAACGTCATCGCGGTGGGCACGATCCCGCTCTGGGCCTCACTGTCCGACCGGGTCGGCCGCAAACCCGTGTTCGTCGCCGGGCTGATCGGAACCGCCGTGATGGTGACCGTATTCCTGTGGTCGATCTCCACCGGCAATGTCGCGCTCGTACTGATCTCCGGCATCCTGCTGGCAGGCATCATCTACAGCATGCCGAATGCCTGCTGGCCCTCGACATATGCTGAGTACTTCCCCACCAGCGTCCGGCTCTCCGGAATGGCCATCGGAACCCAGTTCGGGTTCGCACTCGCCGGATTCACCCCCGCTATCGCCGGTGCCCTGATGGGTGGCAACGCCGACAACTGGTACCGCGTGGCGCTGTTCGCATTCGGCGCCGTGCTGATCTCGCTGATCGCAGTCCTGTCCGGACCGAAGGCCACCCACAAGGTGCTCACCCGCGACCTCGGGCAGACCGACAACACCGACGAGGTCACCCGCGTCCCGGCCGGAGTCGCAGGATGACCGGCCGGCCCACCTTCACCGTGCTGAACGGCCCCAACCTCAACCTGCTGGGCAAACGCGAACCCACGCTCTACGGCACCGCCACCCTCACCGATGTCGAAGTGCTCTGCACCCGGGTCGCCGACGAGCTCGGCTACGACCTCGACTTCCGCCAGTCCAACCACGAGGGCGACCTGATCGACTTCGTCCACGAGGTACGCGAGACCACTTCCGGGTTCGTCGTCAACGCGGGGGCGTACACCCACACCTCGGCCGCTCTACACGACGCGCTGGTCACCGTCGCCGCACCGATCATCGAGGTCCATCTGACCAACGTCCATGCCCGCGAACCCTTCCGGCACCACTCGTACGTCACACCGGTCGCGCAGGCCGTCATCGCCGGCTGCGGCGCCTCCGGCTACGAATTCGCTATCCGCCGCCTCGCCTCGCTCGATATCCACCGGGAGATCCACCGTGTCCACCAGTAACACCGTGTCCACCAGTAACACCGATCGCAGCTCGTTCGTCCTCGGTCTCGTGGGTGCCGGAATCAACGGGTCCCTCACCCCCGCCATGCAGGAACGAGAAGGCCTCGAATCCGGCTTCAATCTGACCTACCGGCGGCTCGATGCCGAAAGGATCGGATTCGGCGCCGATGAACTTCCCGAACTCCTCTCCTGGGCAAAGCATTTCGGATTCGACGGACTCAACATCACTCATCCGTTCAAACAGCATGTGATCCCGCTCCTCGACGAACTCTCCGACGACGCCCGCGACCTCGGCGCGGTCAATACCGTCGTCTTCCGCGATGGCAGAACACTCGGCCGAAACACCGACTGGTCCGGCTGGGGCCGTGCATTCCGCCGTCGCCTCCCCGGGGCCATCACCGACGCGGCCGTGCTCGTGGGTGCAGGTGGCGCCGGAGCCGCAGTAGGCTACGCCCTCCTCGACCAGGGAGCCGCACACGTGTCGATCATCGATACGGACACGCAGAAGGCGAAGGACTGCGCGACCCGGCTGGCCAAGCGGTTCGGTGACGAACGTGTCGCTGCAACGGACGATCTCGCCGGAGCCCTGCGCGACGCGCAAGGTCTCGTCAATGCGACCCCTACGGGCATGACCGGGCACCCGGGCCTGCCGGTGCCCGCTGAACTCGTCCGCGACGACCTGTGGGTGTCCGACGTCGTCTACTTCCCGCTCGAGACCGAGCTGATCCGGCTCGCGCGGTCGCGTGGCTGCCGGGTCGTGCCCGGCGGTGGCATGGCCGTGTTCCAAGCAGTCGGAGCCTTCGAGTACTTCACCGGCCGCACACCCGACGCCGAGCGCATGGTCCGGCACTTCGAGGAGCTGACACACTGATGTACAAGGGAATCGCGACCGTATCGCTGTCCGGCGTGCTCGGCGACAAGCTCGAGGCAATCGCCGCCGCGGGTTTCGACGGCATCGAACTCTTCGACAACGACCTCGTGGCGTCGCCTCTGTCGCCCCGCGAGGTGGCGCGACGGTGCGCCGACCTGGGCCTGTCCATCGACCTGTTCCAGCCGGTGCGCGACATCGAAGGCGTCGACCCGGCGCGGTTCCCCACGGTCCTGCACCGCGTGCGGCGCAAGCTCGAGGTGATGAACGAACTCGGCGCGACCATGTTCCTGGCCTGCTCCAACGCACTTCCCGACGCGATCGACGATGCCGAACTGTCCGCCGAGCAACTGCATGCGGTCGGTGAACTCGCCGAGTCGTTCGGCGTCACCCTCGCCTACGAAGCGCTGGCGTGGGGCCGGCACGTGAACCGCGTCGGACAGGCATGGTCGATCGTCGAACGCGCCGACCATCCCGCGGTCACCCTCGCGGTGGACACCTTCCACATGCTGGCCCGCGGCGATGACGGCACCGCACTCGACGGGGTCCCCGGGAGCCGGATCGGATTCGTCCAGGTCGCCGATGCGCCCGTGCTCGACATGAACGTCCTCGAATGGAGCCGGCACTTCCGCTGCTTCCCCGGTCAGGGCACCCTGGATGTGGCCGGAGTCGTGGCCGCCGCACTCGAAGCCGGATACACCGGTCCACTGTCGCTGGAGATCTTCAGCGACGTCGTCCGTGAGGCCGACCCGTTCGTGACCGCACGCGACGCCATGCGTTCGCTGGTCTTCCTCGAAGATCAGCTGGGGTCGCGTCTGTCCGGTCCCGCGCGCGAGCGGGTGGCCGTCGCTCCGCCCGTACCGAAACGCACCGATGTCGCGTTCGTCGAACTCGCAGCACCCACCGGCTCGGCGTATTCCGAGCTCCTGACGGGGTTGGGATTCCATGTCGCCGGGCGGCATCGGAGCAAGCCTGTGGTCCGGTGGCGCAACGGGGGCGCCGAGGTGGTGCTCAACGAAGAATTCGCCCCCGGCCCCGCCGCGACGGCGCTGGGACTCGTCGCGCCGTCCGTCACGGATGTCGCCCAGCGGGCGGGCGCCCTGCTGTGGCCGACCGTCGACAAGACCCGAGGCGAAGGCGAGGCCGGACTTCCGGGCATCACGTCGCCGTCGGGTTTGCACGTGTTCGTCAGCGCCGAGCCCGGGGCACCCGACGACTGGCAGACCGACTTCGTCCCCACCGCTGAACAATCAGACGGCGGATGGCTGGGACTCGACCACGTCGATGTCACCGTCCCCGAAGATGAGCTGAACCAGGAGATCTCGTTCTTCCGTACCCTGTTCGCGTTAGAGCCGGAGAACCCCGAGGAGTACATCCAGCCGCACGGGCGACTCCGCATCCGCGCGCTACGCGCGGCGGCGGGGAACCTGCGGGTTGCGCTCAACGTCTCGGATTCCGGGCCCGACGCCGCGACGCGCTACGGCATCACGCAGTTGGCGTTCGCGACGAGCGATGTCGTCGCCGAGGTCCGTCGTGCCCGCTCGAACGGGGTGGAGTTCCTCCGACCACCGGACAACTACTACGTCGACCTCGACGCACGATTCGTTCTCGAGCCCGGCCTGCTGGACACGTTGCGGGAGCACGGACTGCTGTACGACCGGGTCGGCGACGGCGAGCTGCTCCACGCCTACACGCTGCCCGTCCCCGGCGGGTTCCAGGTCGAACTGCTCGAGCGGCGCGGCGGTTACGACGGATACGGTGCGTCCAACACACATGTCCGGCTCGCCGCACCTCGGTGACGTCGCTCCTGGGTCAGCGCGCGGGGAGATCTTCCTCGTCCGCATCCACCCGGTGCCAGCTGTCCTCGAGAGCGCGCGGCTTGCAGGCGTGATAACCCCCGGCCACCAGTAGTGCAACCGCAAGGACCAAGAGACCGAACGAGGCCGTCCACCCTGTCGTGGCATCGTGTAGCACGCCGAACAGCAGCGGGCCGAGGCACGCGACGGCATAACCGACCCCCTGGGTGAATCCCGACAGCGCGGACGATCCGGCCTGGGTGCGGGTACGGAGGTTGATCAGTGTCAGCGCCATCGGGAACGTGCTGGGCCCGAGGCCGAGAAGCACGATCCACAGGATGGGCACACTCATCGGTGCAAGCCAGAGTCCGGCGAATCCGACGAGCATGCAGGTCGCGCACGCGAGGACCGCGGGGAACGGGTTGTTCATCCTGGCGCACAACGTCGGACCTCCGAAGGCCCCGACAAGGCCCATCAACGAGAACAATCCGACCATGGCACCGCCGAAGGCGGGACTGGCCCCGGCGTCGCCGAGGATGTCGGGGATCCACGTGAACATCGAGTAGGTGACCAGGGAAGTCATGCCGAACATGCCGGCCATTCCCCATCCCACCGGGGAACGCCATACCTGACCATGCGCCTGCGGGGCGGTTGCAACCCGATCGTTCTGCGGGACGGCTCCGCGTCGGCGGAGCAGAACGACGACCCAGGGCAGTGCTGCCGCAAACCCCAGGACGGCCCAGACGCCGATCGACACGCGCCAGCCGTACGCATCGGCCAACGGCACCGCGACGAACGCGGGTGCGATGGTGCCGAGTTGGACGCCGACGATATAGAGCGAGCTCACCACCGCCAGGCGATCGGAGAAGTACCGCTTCACCAGTGGCGGGATGACAACGTTCCCGATACCCATTCCGCCCAGCGCGAGTGCCGACAATGCGAGCAGCACCCACGTGTCGGACACGAAGGCGCGTGCAGCCATGCCGACGCCGGCCATGAGCATCGCGACCAATGCCGTCGTTTCGAGACCCCACCGCCGCGCAAGGAACGGAGTGGCGAATCCGAAGAGCGCGAACATCGCGGTCGGCATCATGCCGAACACACCGACAAGTGTGGACGTGAAGCCCAGTTCTTCACTGATCGCAGAGGCCAGAGGGCTGAACGATGTGACGGCGAGACGGAGCACGAGTGCGGACATGACGATGGCGCAGAAGACGAGCAGGCGGCCGCGTAGAAGACTCACTCGGTAAATCATAGGATGACCGGATGACTTTGGGACAACCCGTTCGACGCACGAGCCTGATCTCGCAGGTCACCGAGCAACTACGCAGCGAGATCTGCAACGGCCGCTGGGCGATAGGTGAGCGCATCCCCACCGAACCCGAATTGAGCGAGCTCACCGGAACCGGTCGCAACACCGTCCGCGAGGCTGTGCAGGCGCTCGTGCACACCGGGCTTCTCGAACGTCGTCAGGGCTCGGGCACCTATGTCGTCGCAACCTCCGATATCGGCGGCACCCTCGGGAAGTACTTCGCGACCGCGCACGAGCGTGACGTGCTGGAACTTCGGCAGACCCTCGACGTCACCGCCGCCGTCCTCGCTGCGCGCAGGCGCACGCCCGACGACATCACACGCCTCGAGGCGCTGTTGGTCGAACGCGACAATCGCTTCGCCGAACCCGACACCGATGCCGCGGTCGAATCGGACATCGCGCTCCATCGCGCCATCGTCGAGGCCAGCCACAACGCTGTGTACCTCGAGTTCTACGACTCGTTACTCCCGTCCATCCGGCAGTCCGTCGACCGGCATGTCCACACGACGGGGCAAGGCTTCCACGACGAGCACACTGCCCTGGTGAACGCGGTGATCGACGGTGACGAGGTGGCAGCGACTCAGGCCGCGCAGTTGCTGTTCACCGAACTGCGCGGCTGAGCGCTGTGACTACTTGAGTGCGCTGCCCGCGTCGACCGACAACGTGAGTCCTGTGACGTAACGGGATTCGTCGGATGCCAGGAACAGCACGGCATTGCTGATGTCCTCGGGTTCCACCCAGCCGATCGGCAGCACGTGCATGAGCTGGGCGACCACCTTCATGTCCTCGGGGCCCGGGTTCTCGAGATCGGGACGGAACATCTTCATCGCACCCTCGTTCATGAACATCGGCGTGTTCACGTTCGTGGGATGAACGGTGTTGACCCGGATGAAGTGCTGCCCCAGTTCGACCGCGAACGAGCGCATCAAGCCGACGACGCCGTGCTTCGCGGCAATATACGGCCCCATATTGGGATGGGCCTTCAATCCCCCGACCGAACTGGTCAGGATGATCGAGCCGCCTCGTCCCCCTTCTATCATGTGCGGTACACCGGCTTTCACCGACTTCCACACTCCCGAGAGATTGATGTCCTGCATTTCCTGCCAGTCGAACTCGTCCGTCTCGTGCAGCGGTGTACCACCGGTCCCGATTCCGGCGTTGGCAACGATGATGTCGAGTCGGCCCAGTTGCTCGACGCCGGTGTCCACCGCGGTCTTCACCGCGTCGAAGTCGCGGACGTCGGTTTCGACCGTCACGATCCGACGGTTGAAACCCTTGACCAGCTCGACTGTTTCGGCCATGTCTTCCGGCGACGCCGGGGCGATCTGCGCGTCTTCTCTGACCGGACCGCAGATGTCGAGTGCGATGATGTCTGCGCCTTCCTGCGCGAGCCTCACCGCGTGACTACGCCCCTGGCCGCGCGCTGCACCCGTGATGAGTGCGACCTTGCCTTCAACCCTGCCTGCCATGATTCACCTCTCGCGTCGCGCATCGAACGACAGCTCGATGCAGTATTTTTCGAACTGTTTCTGTCAGTTCGGGCTATCTCGAGATCTTCTCGAATTCGATGTGCAGCTCGACGAGACCGCGCAGGAGGAAAGTGGGCTCGTAGACGAAAGTCCGCTCGTCCGTCGATCCATGTCGACCCTCACTGATCCTGATGTCACTCATCCTGTCGAGAAGCCGGTTCAGAGTGACCTGCCCCTCCATTCGGGCGAGCGGTGCACCCGCGCACGTGTGCAGTCCACGCCCGAACGCGATGTGATCATGCGAGTTTCTACGGTCGAGTCGAAATTCATTGGGGTTTTCGAACTTCCGTGGATCGCGGTTGGCGCCTGCCAGGCTCAGCATGACGATCGTCCCCGCCGGGACGTCGACGTCACCGATCGTCGTGGTCTTGCGCACGAGCCGGAAGTCGATCTTGGTCGGACTGTCGAATCGGAGCGACTCCTCCATGAACGGCTTGATCAGACTGCGATCCTCACGCAGCATCTGCTGATACTCCGGGCGTTCGCCGAGCACCCGCAGCGCCGAGCTGAGCAGCTTCGTCACAGTTTCCTGGCCGGCAGCGAACAGGAAGGTGGCGGGTCGTACCACCTCGATGAGCTCCGGAGTGGATCCGTCCGGATATGTTGCCGTAGCAAGACCGCTGAGGATGTCGCCGCGGGGCTCACGACGCCGATCGGCAAGATAGCCGGTGAATCTCTCGTCGAGATACTCCAGCGGGTTGATACCCACCGGCTCGTGATCGAGCGATCCGACGCGGGTGCCGGGACGTTCTCCGGCGCCCAGCGCGCGACGGAACTCTTCGCGGTCACCCTCAGGGACACCGAGTAGGTCCGTAATCGCCAACGTCGCAAACGGTTTGGCGTACTCGCCGAGGAACTCGCAGCTCCCGTTGTCGATGAACTCGTCGAACTGCTGATCCGCGAGCGTCCAGAGATACTCCTCGTTCTCCTTGAGACGTTTCGGTGTGAGGAGTCGGCCCAGCAGGGATCGCGCCCGTGTGTGATCGGGCGGGTCCATCACCACCATGTGTTCGGAGATCGGAAACAGGTGACGATGCGCCTCGATCTGGTCGGTGATGTCGTCACCTTCGGGCTCGAACGGCAACGGCGGGAACGGTCCACCGATCGCGTTCACCGCCGAGAGAGCTTCGGAGTTCTTGAATCCTTCGACCACCTCCTGATAGCCGGTGACAACCACTACTCCGTAGTTCGGTTCGCGAAAGACAGGGTTCATGCTTCGGAGGTGGTCGAAGTACTCGAACGGATTCTGCGCGAGTTCTCCGTCGGAAAAGTAGTCGGCTGAGGCGAGATCGGTCATCGGATCACTGGCCTTTCGGTGAACGAGGTGACGTGGCGGGCACGTGCTCGGAGATACTGATGGCCTGGCGCGGGCATGCACTGACTGCCGAACGCGCTTTGGGCCACAGCGCTTCCGGTGGGTGTTCGTCGCAGGTTGCGATGTCGTCGTCCGCGAGATCGAAGATCTCGGGCGCTATCTCGACACACAACGCATGCGCCTCGCACATCTCACGATCGATGTGCAGGTACTCGGGCGTTCCCGTCATAGGGCGCTCCATGGTGAGTGCGGATCCGGGGGCGTGACATACGCGTGCACGTCGCGCCGGAGGTAGGCTGAGTAACAACGTTACTGACGAGACGATAACCCCGTTATCCGGATAGGGCAAGGAAATTCACAAACATGGAGAACGCAGAGGCCACGGGCGCACCGGACCGGACCGGAGAACGGCTGCTCGCCACGGTCGTCGAGCTTCTGGAGAACGACGGCTACGACGCGGTGCAGCTGCGCGAGGTGGCACGGCGGGCACGGATCTCGTTGACCACCATCTACAAGCGATATGCCACGCGCGAAGAGCTGATCCTTGCCGCGATCGAACACTGGATGAAGTCGAACTACGCCGAACTGGCCACACAGAGCCGCAACCCCGGCGAACCACTGCACCCGGCGATGATGCGAGTGATCCGCGCGATCTTCGAGCCGTGGGAACAGCATCCCGAGATGCTCTTCGCATATTTTCGCGTCCGCGCCGCGCCGGGCGGCGAGAGCCTCGCCGTGCGCGGCTTCGACCCCGTCGTACCCGTCGGCTTGGCAGTCCTGTCGGACGTGGATCCCGAGTTCGTCGCGGAGCTCGAATCGATCCTCTCCAGCGTCGTCTACGGCCTGGTGGGGCGCTGCAACGCGGGATACGTCGACATCACCGAGATCGTGCCCACGATCGATCGCACGGTCTTCTGGCTCACGACCGGCTATCACGCCTCACTCCGAGACGAATGATCATGCCCCGTCTTCCCGTCTCCCGTCAGCCCATCGGGTCGTCGGCTCCTGCGCGGGCAGTGTCGTGGAACGGTGCGTGGACCGATGCCCACCGCACGCACTCCCACCCGCCGCCGGGTACCGGCTCCAGTTCGACGGTGTCGGTGTTGGCCAGATGGTTTCCGCTTGCGAAACCGCCCGGTACTCTCCCGAGGTACGACGCGACGAGGCGGATGGCAGCGCCGTGGCTGACCACCACGATGTCGCCCGATCCTGCCTCCAGGTAGTCTGCGCGCAGCTCGTCGAGCACCGGCACGAATCGGTCGAGAACGTCGAATGCGCTCTCGCCGCCGGGGACCCGGGCACGTAGGTCGCCGTCGTGCCACGACTGGTAGACCTTCACGAACATCGCATGCGACTCTTCGTCGTTGCGGTCTTCGAGTTCACCGACCTGCACCTCGTGCAGCCCGTCACGCGCAGACGCTCGAAGACCCACCGGATCCTGCGCGTGCCGGGCTGTCTGCTTTGCGCGAATGGCCTGGGACGACACGAGCAGAGTCGGCGCGCGTTCGATGAGGTTCTTGCCGAGCGTCTTCGCCTGCGTGATTCCGAGCTCGGTCAACTCCGCCCCGGGGAGCTTCGTGTCGAGGCGCTTCTCGACATTCGCCACCGTCTGGCCGTGCCGGGCCAGGATCAATTTCCCGTTCAACTGATTTCCTCTCCGCGCCGCAACCGTTCCAGCCACTGTGCATCATCCTCGTCCGACACCGGTGCGACACCCGGCTCGGACACCGCCGCCCATGAACCGAGGAACCGCACCTGGGCGAAACGGTGGAGTGCCTTGAGCGCTTCTGCGACGAGTGCGTCGTCGATGTGCCCCACACAGTCCAAGTGGAAGAAGTAGGTGCCGTATTCCTTTCGCGTCGGCCGCGACTCGATACGGGTCAGGTCGATGCCGCGCGTCGCGAATTCCGTCATCGCACGGACCAGCGACCCCGGCTCATGGGGAAGTTGCAGGATCACCGACGTGCGGTCGCGGCCGGTGCGCTTCGGCACCGGCGCCGGACGGGTGACGAGAACGAACCGCGTCCGGGCTCCTGCGAAATCCGCGACACCGTCGGCGACGACCTCGAGACCCAGTCGCTGGCCGGCGAGCGCGGTCGATACTCCCGCGTCGACCTTGCCCGCCGCCACGTCCTCGGCCGCGCCCGCGTTGGAGGACGCGGCCACGACCGTGGCACCCGGCAGCGCGGCGCCGACCCACTGCCGAACCTGGGCCGCCGCCACCGGGTAGGCGCCGATGGTCTCGATCGTGTCGAGTGTCGTCCCGGCGCGCGCCACGACCGTGAATGCGATGTCCAGTTCGGTTTCCGCCACGATCTGCAAGCGGGGCCCGATCGAGAGTGCGTCCATCGTCGGCGGCACCGACCCCTCGACGGAACTCTCGATGGGAACCACTGCAGCATCGACCTCACCGTCGCGCAGCAACTGCAGCGTGGCCGGAGGGCTGGCCGCGGGTACCCGATCGACGGGTTCGTCGAAGACGCCGAAGTCCTCGAAACGGGCGAGGGCCATTTCGGTGAAGGTTCCGGTCGGTCCGAAATACGCGATGCGGGGCACGGCTTACAGATTACGCACCGTCGCTTGCCGGGATGCGTCGTAGAAATGAACCCTGTCAGCGCGGGGTGAGACCCGCCGTCCGTAGTCCATCCAGCACCTCGTCGGGGTCGTCGACTTCCACAGCGAGCAGGATCTCCCGCAACGCTTCGGCAGCCTCGGGGATCAAGCGACCCAGGCGGTCGGCGTCGGGCGCGGTCAGGGCATCGCGGATGTCGAATCCGCTGAGCGCTGCCGCCGTACCGGAAAGCAGTGCGAGCACGTCGGAAGCTGTTTCGGCGCGGGCGACGAATCCGGTGTCGGCGTGTGCGAGCACGGCGAGGAAATCGGCAACGGCGCCTGGCGCACGGCCGGTCGGCAACCCGGGGATGTGCCCGGCTTCGGTGAGTGCGCGAGCAGTGTCGGCCAGGGCCGAGTCCGCAAGGACCGGGTCGTCGACCTGCACGTAGACCGCCAACGGCGCGGGAGCGGTGAACGCGAGCACGTCGTCGAGGTCGTCGCGGGTGCAGTCGAGCTGGTAGCGAACGGGTCGCCGGCCTGCAGGCGACGGGGCTTCGGCCGAGGCATCCAATTCGACGATCACATCGCGATCGGGCAACTCCGCGACTTCGCTCGCGGGAACGATCGGTGCCGCCAGTTCCGGCCCCGAGACAGCGAGGGCAGCCTCCAGCGTCTCGTAACGACGCGAGAGCAGCGCGTCGAGCAGACCACGGGGTTCTTCGCGTGAGGGCGGCATTCCGAGGGGCAGTGGGATCGACACGTCGTCCAGGTTAGCGCTGGTAACCCTTGCGACCAGCGTCACAATGACTTAGGTTTGCCTCACCTACATGAGAAGGAGGGCCCGCATGCAGACCACCACGACCGACATTCCGGCGCCGACGACCGCGGAACGTGTGCGCACCGCTCTCATCCGCGCTGACACCACATACCTTGCGATCGACGGTTGCGACCCGATCCCGACGACCGTCCACTTCCTGCAGGACGACGGAAACATCGCGATCGTCGTACCGGCCGAGACCACGGCGGTCGCACTCACCTGGCAGTCCGGAGCCGCAGGCCTGCCCGCGATGCTCGAGCTCACCGACCACTCGCCCCTGAATCTGCGCAACCCCGTCCGGTCGCTGATCTGGCTCAGCGGGAACCTGTTCCCCGTCGACGAACCGCGACAGGTCGCCGCCGACGTCGCCGAGATCCTTCCGCACCCCGAACTCCTCGACGTCGGCCACAATTCCGAGTTGCTCGTCCTCCGGCTCACGTCCGTGGTCGCCGCAGACACCTCGGGCGCCGAATCCGTCGATCTTCCCGACGTGTTCGACGCCGCCCCCGACCCATTCGCCACCTACGAGACGGCGTGGCTCGAACACCTCGAACAGGATCACGCGGACATTCTCGCCCGCATCGCCAGGAGGATCCCGCCGTCGGCGCGCACCGGCCGGATCCGTCCCCTCGGCCTCGACCGCTACGGCCTGCGCCTGCGCATCGAATCCGGCAGCGGTGACCACGACGTTCGCATCCCCTTCCAGGAACCCGTCGACGAGCCGAGCGGACTGAGCAAGGCACTGCGCATGCTCGTCGGATGCCCGTTCATGAACGGAATGCGCGCTACTCACTGAACACGCGGCCGGCTTTGCAGCGCGTTCCGGCACAATCGCTCCCGTGACGACGATCCGCGCCTGGCTCAATCCACCCCGGCAGAATCCCGGCACACCGCTCGATGCTGCCGAACGCCGGGCGTTGTGGATCGAAATCACGATCGTCCTGCTCGTCACGTTCGGACTCAGCGGACTGTCGTCGATCCTGTCGCTGCTCGAGGCCGCCCTCGCACCGGAACCGCTGTCCGATCAGACAGTCGCGTTGAATGCGCCGCGGTCGTCGCAGGAGTTCATCGACCTCGCCAGACAACTCCTCGGCATCGTGCGCCTGCTCGCATGGGCCGCGCTCGGCCTCTATCTCTTGTGGCGCAGCGGTCACGGCCCGAAGATCATCGGCTTTGCGCGTCCTCTGCTGCGCCGCGACTGGCTCCCGGGCGCCGGGCTCGCCGCACTCATCGGGCTGCCGGGCCTCGCGTTGTACCTCGGGGCACGTGCCGCCGGACTCAATCTCAACGTGGCGCCGAGCATTCTTGCCGACTACTGGTGGCGTCTGCCCACGGAGGTGTTGTGGGCCATCGCCAACTCGGGCGCCGAAGAGATACTGGTCGTCGCATATCTGATCACGCGTCTACGGCAGCTCGGATGGTCGGAGAACGGCTCGCTACTGGCCTCGGCCCTGCTCCGCGGCAGCTACCACCTCTATCAGGGACTCGGCGGCGGCTTCGGCAACGTCATCATGGGCCTGGTGTTCGGCCGGTACTGGCAACGCACCTCGAAACTGTGGCCCCTCGTGATCGCCCACGCGCTGATCGACTGCGTCGCGTTCATCGGGTACCAAGCACTGCGGGAGCACGTCTCATGGTTGTCTTGAACATGCGATCGACTGCCGTGAACGTACAGTTGTCCGGGTGAACGGCGACCACCCCGACCCTCGGAACCGGCCGCGCCCGCCCCAGGGGCCGCCGCCGCGTCGGCAACCGCCGATGCGGCGCCCCGTCCCGCCCCACGCCGCGCCTCCCCCTCCGGAGGGCAATCAGGTGATCCGGCGTAACCCGGCCGCGCCGCCGCGTGCCTGGTCGCAGACACCCCGGTCCGAGCGCCGTGCCGCGCCGCCGCCTTTGCCCAGACAGTCACCTCCCAGGCAACAACCACCACCCCGACGGCAACCCCCGCCGCGGCAGCAACAACATCAGCCGCGGCAGCAACCCGAACCGTTCGTCGACAAACGACGTGCAGCGACAGCACCGCCTCCTGCGCCTCCGCGACGTCGGCCCCCGCCGGTCGCCGAGCCCGAACCGCGCCGCAGGCGACCCGGGGGTCTCCGGCGAGCCCTGCGCCGCGTAGGTGCGCTGCTCGCCGTCCTGCTCATCGCGGCGGTCGCGGGTGTCGTCTACTTCGACGGCAAGCTCGACCGCATCGATGCGCTCGCCGACTACGAGGGCCGTATCGGCGATACCCCCGGAACCAATTTCCTGTTGGTGGGCTCCGACAGCCGCATCGGGCTCACCCCCGAGCAGGAACAGGAACTCGCGACCGGCGGCGATGTCGGCCCCGATCGCACCGACACGATCATGCTCATCCACGTCCCCAGCGGAGGTGGCGCCACGACGATGGTGAGCCTCCCACGCGACTCGTACGTGTCCGTTCCCGGATTCGGCCAGGACAAACTCAACGCCTCGTTCGCGCTCGGCGGGCCACAGCTGCTCGTCCAGACGGTCGAGGGAGCGACCGGAATCCACATCGATCACTACACCGAGATCGGATTCAGTGGATTCGCGTCGATCGTCGATGCGGTCGGCGGCGTCGACATCTGTGTCCCGTATCCGATCGACGATCCTCTGGCGGGTCTGCAACTCGAAGCGGGCTGTCAGGAACTGAACGGCGCGCAGTCGCTCGGTTTCGTGCGCACCCGTGCCACACCACTCGCCGACCTCGATCGGATGAACAACCAGCGGTTGTTCATGTCGGCCTTGCTGAGCAAGGCGACCGGCCCCACCACCTTTCTCAACCCCTTCCGGTTGTGGCCGCTGGTATCGGGTGCGGCAGCGTCGGTGCGCGTCGACAACGGCGATCACCTGTGGGATCTCGGCCGGCTCGCATGGGCGATGCGCGGCGAGACGATCACTGCCACAGTGCCCGTCGGCGGCTTCGAGGATGTCTACGGGGTCGGCAACGTCCTTCTGTGGGATCGGGAGCGCGCCATCGAGTTCTTCGGGGCGCTCGAGCAGGACCAGCAGATCCCCGCAGATCTGCTCGCACCCGCACCGTGACCGCCGTTCCTCCCGAGATGATCTTGGGTTAGCCAATCCTGAAATGGCCCAGCTTAGCCAATACTCGGAGAAATCAGTCTAGCCAACGCTTGGATGAAATTATCCCTGACCTGCATTAACGTCGCCGTCATGACAACAATGGGCGAATCTCGTACGACCAAATTCCACTCACTTCTGCACGACCAGATTCGCAACGAATTCAACGCATCGCATCAGTACATCGCGATCGCGATCTTCTACGACAACGCGGATCTCCCGCAGCTCGCGAAGCACTTCTACGCGCAGGCGGTCGAAGAACGCAACCACGCCATGATGATCGTCCAGTACTTCCTCGATCGCGACATCGCCGTCGACCTCACCGGCGTCGATGCCTGCCAGTCGATGTTCGAGAGCGCCCGTGAGCCCATCGCGCTGGCGCTCGAGCAGGAGAAGGCCGTCACCGAACAGATCGTCGAACTCGCCCGCACCGCCCGCGACGAGGGCGACTACCTCGGCGAGCAGTTCATGCAGTGGTTCCTGCAGGAGCAGGTCGAGGAGGTCGCAACCGTCACCACGCTGCTGACCGTCGCCGATCGCGCAGGCGAGAACCTGTTCAACCTCGAGGACTTCGTCGCTCGCGAACTCAACTCGAAGACCGCAGAGCGGAACGGCAACGCTCCGCTGGCCGCAGGCGGCAGCATCTAGCCAGCCCAGCTGCCCCTCGGCCGAACGTCACCTTCGCGCACTTCAACAGCATGAAGGTGACGTTCGGCCATTCAGGGTCAGCGCAGAGTGACCTGGCGGCTGCGCAGGCCGTCGCGGGAGCCTCGCTCGGCGACGGTGAGCGGCGACTCGTCGCCCAGCGCCGCATCCAGCCGGGCATCGAGCTCGAGCGTCGCCGCGACCCATTCGTCGGGATGCTTCTCACGATCGAGATCGAACACGGGCACCAGCAGGCCGTGGGTGCGGAACGATCCCGCAAATCGCGAGCCTTCGCCGAGGTGCAGACCACCGGCCGCGTGCACTCGCGACAGAGCGGTCATCAGCGTGTCTTCGTCCTCGGGCCGAATCCAGCGCAGGTGTGCCTTCTCTCCGGTATCCACCCACCACGCGGCGACGAGGCCCTCACCGTCGAGACGTGCCGACGGCATCACAGCAGCGTTTGCCTGCTGCAGCGTCTGCGCGACATCGGGAGCAGCCTCGACACCTTCCGGGATCCACCACTGGAAATCCTGGTGCACGGTGATCGACGGAAGCTCGTCGGCCACGAGCAGATCCTGCAGGCGCGCCGAGTCCGCTGTCGGCTCTGCCACCTTCAACGACGTCCCGGGCTCAGCGGTGAGGGCCCACTCGAGTGCCGCACCGAGTTCGCCGGCCGGATCGGGACCGAACGTCGCCAACTGCAGCCCGACGTACCCGACGACCTCGTCGCCCTCTTCACGGGCAAGTGCCGCGACACCGCCCGGGAGGATGGTTGCGCCGATCACTCGGCGTCCGCCCCCCGCAACCGGAAGGTCGACGAGTGCAGACGGCACGAACTCCCGCAACGCCACGAGGTCGAGTTCGAGGGCGAGGCCCTCGAACGGCCGGGACGCCGCGCCGGACGCCGCTTCCCGTTCGAGCCTGCGCTGCTCGAGCTTGGCGGCGCGATTGCTGCCGGGCTTGGGTCCGCTGTTTCTCTTGCTCTTCTTCGCCACGGCGCAAAACTACACGCCGGGCACCGCGTCGAGTTGAGCCTTGGTGCGTCCGGGATGATTGGTGGCCACCCAGCCGACCCCGAGTGTGCGGCACAACTCCACGTCTTCGGGTTCGTCGACCGTCCAGCAGTAGGTGGCCCGGCCTGCGAGAGCAGCCTTGTCGACGAGGTCGCGGTGTTCACGCAATGTCGCGACGGACGGGCCGATTGCGGTGGCCCCGACCGTTGTGGCGGCACTGCCGCCGAGGTAACGGGACGTCTCTCCGAGCAAGACCGTGGGCAGCAGCGGCGCCTGCCTACGGATCCGCCAGACAGCGCTCGCGGCGAACGACATCACCACAACCCGGGAGAAGTCCGCTGACGGTGGCGTCGCGAGCCCGAACCGGGACAGTTCGGCCAGCAGCTTCGCCTCGACGAGCGCGCCGTACCGCACGGGATGTTTGGTCTCGACGAACAACTTCACCGGCACGCTCGTGAAGTCCATCATCAGTTCGATGAGTTGAGTCAACGTGAGCAGACTCGCGGGTTCCCCCGACCGGCCGTAATCGAATTCGGACAACTCCGCGAGCGTCATCTCGCTCACGACACCGGTGCCCGTGGAGGTCCGGTCGATCGTGCGGTCGTGGACGCACACGAGATGTCCGTCTCGGGTCAGCCGCACATCGCATTCGAGCCCATCGGCGCCTTCTTCGAGGGCGAGTTCGTAGGCAGCCAAGGTGTGTTCTGCCTTGGCTGCAGACGAGCCCCGGTGGGCGACGACACGCGGCACGGCGAACTCGGTCACGACGTCACCGCCGGAATCCGGTGCTCGTCCTCCCGAACAGCGGAGGCGGGCACGATCTCGGCGATCGGCGCGTATACCGGCCCGGTCGCCGTGGTGAACCTGCGCTGTTGGAGCGGCCTGCCCTGTAGGTCGGCGCCGTCGCACAAGCGGAGCACGTACAGCGTCGCCAATGCGACCACCGCGGCGAGGGCAGCGACCACGGCGGTCAACAGGACCGCGTCGGCTCTGGCCTGGAGCGAGTCGCGCTGACGCCAGAACAGCACGAATACGAACAGCACCGCATTCGACACGATCAGCACCCACCAGATCCGGACGGCACGCAGGAGCCGCGGCCTGTCGTAGGCGATCTCGGTGAGGAAAACGCCGGGGAGCGCAAGGTTGATACCGGGCACCACAACACCGAACAACACCGAACCCGGCGACCGAGGGTCCGAGGTGCCGCGCTCTGCGAACACTCGGCGGCGGACCTCGATCAGGCGTAGACCCGACGCGACCGCGGCGGCGAGTGCGACGAGTGGACCGACGATCTGGGTCGCCCACACGGCCGAGTCCGACAATGCCAGAACAATGGGGTCGATCAGCCGCGTGCGGTTGACCAGCAGCAACACGTATCGCGACAGCTCGGCTACCGCGGCAAGCCCGAATACCGCTGCCGCGCCGACCAGCAAGGTGGGTGCCAGGCCCGCGAGCGTCTCGGCTCGGGTCGGCTCCTCATCGTGCGGTCGTGGCCGGTCGAGTAGTCCCCACCGCGGAATCTCGTCGTAGGCGGGTGCCGCCGTGGGCTGTGGGGCGCGGGGGGCGGTTCGTTCGGCAGAGCTGCCCTGCGGTGACCGGACGACCCAGCGGAAGTTTCGTCGGTCGGGAGGAACGGCAACGTGGGTATCGACGGGTGAGAGCAGCAAACCGCGGCACGAGGGACACCACTGGCGCGCCTGGTAGGACACGGGCCAGCGGCTCTCACAGCGGACACAGATCTGGTAGGCGGCCATCAATAGATCTTTGCCGGGTCGTCGCCGTCACCTGTCAGAGGCCGGTTCGACTTCTGCCACGCGACCATTCCGCCTGCCACCTGGAAGGCGTCGTATCCGATCCGGTTGAGATATTCGACGGCGCCGAGCGAGCGGCCCCCTTGGCGACACACCACGTAGATCTCGGCGTCGATGTCGATCTCCTCGAGGCGGGCGGGAACATCGGCCAGCGCTATGTGCAGTGCGCCGGGCGCATGCCCGAGCGCCCACTCGTCGTCCTCTCGTACGTCGAGGAGCACCGAGTCGGGGCCCGGTTCGGGAACCTCGTCCACCGACACGGTGGGCACATCGGAAGAACTCACGATTCCAATAGTGGCACGCGTCGATATGCGATGCAGCCGCGCGGCATACCGTAATGAGTTTCCACAATGCCCACGCGCAGGAGTTATCCACAGTTTCCACAGGTTCATCCCCAGGGTTCCCCAACCGTCGAATTCATCGCTCGAGACCGCTCACAATTCGCGGTAGGTGGGCGCCTGGAACAATCGAGTAATGGAATTACGGATTTTCACCGAACCACAGCAGGGAGCAACCTACGAGGATCTGCTCGCGGTCGCGCAGACTGCTGAGCGGCTCGGCTACGGCGCATTCTTCCGATCCGACCACTACCTGGCGATGAACACCGAGGGCCTGCCCGGACCCACCGACGCCTGGATCACGCTTGCCGGACTCGCCCGCGACACGTCGACGATCCGGCTCGGCACCCTCGTGACCTCGGCGACCTTCCGCCACCCCGGCCCACTGGCAATCTCGGTCGCTCAGGTCGACGCGATGAGTTCCGGCCGCGTCGAGTTCGGGCTCGGCGCCGGCTGGTTCGAGGAGGAGCACTCCGCGTACGGCATTCCCTTCCCGCCGCTCAAAGAGCGATTCGACCGGCTGGAGGACGCTCTCGCCATCACCACCGGCCTGTGGGAGACCCCGGTCGGGGAGAAATTCTCGTACGACGGCACGCACACCCGGATCGTGGATTCACCGGCCCTTCCGAAGCCGCATCAGCAAAAGATCCCCGTGGTCATCGGTGGTGCGGGGAAGAAGCGGACGCCGGCGTTGGCGGCGCGCTATGCGAGCGAATTCAATGTTCCGTTCAATTCGGTGGACGGCTCGGCGACCCTCTTCGAGCGCGTGCGCCAGGCGTGCCGCGACGCGGGACGCGATCCCGCCGAGCTGACACTGTCGAATGCGCTCGTGGTGTGCTGCGGGAGGGACGAAGCAGAAATCGCCCGTCGTGCCGCGCGTATCGGTCGCGAGGTCGACGAGCTTCGTGAGAACGGGCTGGCGGGGACCCCCGGGGAAATCGTGGAGAAAATTCGCACCTACGCGGACATCGGGACACAGCGGATCTACCTGCAGGTGCTCGATCTGGCCGACCTCGACCACCTCGAACTCGTCGCGCAGGAGGTCATGCCTGCGGTGTCAGCGCTGTAGATCAGTGGCTGCTGGTGGAGCCGAGGAACGCTTCGATGTCCCGGCTCCACTCGCGGCTGCGGGCACGCTCGACACCCCAATGCGCGAGTGCGAACAGACCGCATGCGGTCACCAGCGCGAACATGTACACCGCGACACCGGCAAGCACCGAGGAGAACTCGGCGGCGGACACGCTCATCGGCTGCAGGGTCATGGCGCCCGCGCGATCGACCCACACCTGCACTTCGTCGCCTGCACCCTCGGTACCGGTGATCTGCACGTCGCCGTGGTGCGAGACGCCGCGGAACTCCCAAGTGGCGGGGGCGGTCGAGGGCGCGATGTAGGAAAACTCTCCCCAGCCCGAGTCGGCCACCACGGGGTCGGCGTCGAGCGTGGCGGTGACCATGGTGCGTTCGGCAAGTTGCTGCTGCGCCATCGCAACCTGAGTGTTCTGGACGTTCGCGACGACGATCGCGGCGACGGGGATCATGAGGAGCATCGCGGCGACGAGCAACGAGAACAGACGGGCTTCGACGCGGTCGGTGCGGCGGACGAGAGGGCTGCGCCCACGCAGACTCCTACGTGTGCGTCGTAGATATCCTGCTGCGGACGTCATCTCGGTACCCCGATCCCTTCCCCCACTCGGCACTCCTACCCTCCAGAGTGCTCGCCGACCGGGTGAAATTCAAGGAGTGCCAACCGATCTCACATTGTGCGGTTGAACACAGCGCTACTATGCCCCGAGACCGACCGGGCAGCTCACACCGGTCGCGTGAACCGGGCAGTACCCGTTGGGATTCTTGGCGAGGTACTGCTGGTGGTAGTCCTCGGCATAGTAGAACTGGGTGAGGGGTGCGATTTCGGTGGTGATCTTGCCGAATCCCGCTTCCGCGAGGCGTGTCGCGAACGATTCTGCGGTGGCCTCGGCCGCCTCGATCTGCGATTCGTCGAACGTGTAGATGGCCGACCGGTACTGGGTTCCGTGGTCGTTGCCCTGTCGCATGCCCTGGGTGGGATCGTGGTTCTCCCAGAACTGCTTCAGAATCCCCTCGAAGTCGATCACGTCGGGATCGAAGACGACCAGCACGACCTCGGTGTGCCCGGTGCGACCGGAACACACTTCCTCGTACGTGGGGTTGGGGGTGTAGCCGCCTGCGTATCCCACAGCGGTCGAATACACGCCGTCGAGCTGCCAGAATTCCTTCTCGGCTCCCCAGAAGCACCCCATACCCACCACGGCGGTGGCGAGGCCTTCGGGGAAGGGCGGCACGATGCGGTGACCGTTGACGTGATGCGTCTCGGGAACCGGCATGGGCTCCGACCGTCCGGGCAGCGATGCTTCGGCTGCGACCATCTGGGACTTCGAGCCTGCATGGGCGAGGATGTCGTCGAACCAGGACATGACCCGATGCTACGCGTGTGTCCGCGCGGCGACCTTTTCCACGGCCGCGGGCCGCTTCGCGTGCAGCCACCTGCTGCCGATCCACCGGGCCGCAGGCACTTCGACGCCGCGATATACCAGCTCGGAGACCAGCGCGACCCCGATGATCAGGCAGATCACGGCACCTGTCATACCGACGAATCCGACGGTGTTCTCGTAGATCCGGTACATGACGAGCGTGTGCACGAGGTAGATCGCGTAGCTGCGGGTCGAGACCCAGTGCACGACGCGCAGACGACCGAGTCTGCCGTCGTACCGGGACAGCAGGACCACGACCGCGAATACCACGCTGATGGTCCACAGGTAGTGGCTGCCTGCCCAGTACACCTGCATGTCGGTGGCGAGAACGATCACCTGAACCTGGGCGATCAGAGCCACGAGCAGGCCGCGAACGGAGATCAGCCGCGCCCACGCGAGATAGGCGATCTGACCCAGGAACACGGTGGGCAGCGTCGCGGCGATCTTCGAGAGGAACGGCACCGTGTACGGCTCCGGGACGTACAGGTTGTAGATGATCACGAGCATGCACAGCGCGGCCCCGAGCAGCGGCATGACGATGGGCTTGGCCCGCAGCAGCGATCGCCCGCTCACGCAGAACAGGTAGAACATGATCTGCACCGCGAGCGTCCACGCGACTCCGAGCACCGCCACCTGCGGTTTCAGGAAGAAAGCACCGAGGAAGAAGCTGAGTGCGGCCTCGCCGTCGGTGACAGTGGTGTGGCCGCTGAACATACCGTTGATGCCGAAACGGACCAGCAGGATCGCGGCAAGGATGCACACCCAGAACGCGGGGACGAGCCGCGCCGCACGTGCGATGAGGAACTGCCCTGGCGGCTGGCGGATCGCAGAGCGCGTGATGAGCAGCCCCGTGAGCATCATGAACGCCGAGACACCGACGAACGACAGGTGCATGTTGAGACCCGCGCCCTGGGTCAACACGATGTGGGTGACGTCGATGAACCACCAGCCGGTGCCCAGATCGTCGATCAGGTAGAAGCAGATGTGCGAGTACACGACCGCGATCGCGGCGAGGAATCTCAGCAGGTCGAGCCCGGGCAGCTGGACACGTGGTGCCTCGGCTCCGCGTGCCTGAACGTCGAAGAGCGGCCGTGACACCCCGCAATGTTAAGGTCCCGTTCACCAACGCTCCCAATCGCACACCCGATCAGGAGAGTCGGCGCAGGTAGGAGCGATTCCGTTCGGTTTTCTGCGCATACCGTTCCCCTCACGTTCCCGGTAGGGCCCGATGTCCCGCGTGAGGCCGAATGTTGCGCAGCGTGTAGTTATGGGTTTGGGTGGATACCCATATAGGCACGGAAAAAATCGAACGGGCTCACAGGCCCGCAAAGAAGGGACCCTTCGTGGCTGAGTACACGCTTCCGGAACTGCCCTACGACTACGCAGCGCTCGAGCCGCACATCTCGGCGAAGATCATGGAGCTGCACCACGACAAGCACCACGCGACCTACGTCGCCGGCGCCAACACTGCACTCGAGAAGCTGGCCGAGGCCCGTGAGAACGGCACCATGGCCGCTCAGGCGACCAAGCTCGAGAAGGACCTCGCATTCCACCTCGGCGGCCACACCAACCACTCGGTGTTCTGGCAGAACCTCTCCCCCGAGGGCGGCGACAAGCCGACGGGTGAGCTCGCAGCAGCTATCGACGACGCATTCGGATCGTTCGACAAGTTCCGCGATCACTTCTCTGCGAACGCGAACTCCATTCAGGGCTCCGGCTGGTCGATCCTCGCGTGGGATTCGATCGGGCAGCGTCTGATCATCGTCCAGCTCTACGACCAGCAGGGCAACATCTCGATCGGCCTGACCCCGCTGCTCATGCTCGACATGTGGGAGCACGCGTTCTACCTGCAGTACCAGAACGTGAAGGCCGACTACGTCAAGGCGTTCTGGAACATCGTCAACTGGGCCGACGTGCAGGCTCGCTTCGAGCGCGCGCGCACCCAGACCGCAGGTCTGATCGTCTAGTCACCGGCACCATGTGGAAGAGGGTCACCCAGCGGGTGGCCCTCTTCAGCGTTGCGGGACACCGTTGCCTAGGGCCGACCGTTATCCTGTGCGGCCATGACGACTCCCTCGCTCGACACCGTGTGCTCCGGCCTGGCATTTCCCGAATGCCCACGTTGGCACGACGACCGGCTCTGGTTCTCCGATGTGTACGCGAACGACGTACATCGCCTGGATCCGTCCACAGGATCGTCCGAGATCATCGCCCACATCGACGGGCACCCAGCGGGGCTCGGGTTCCTTCCCGACGGGCGCCTGCTCATCGCCGTCGGCCACACCCGCACGGTGATGCGGCGCGAATCCGACGGCACGCTCACCCCGCACGCGGATCTGTCGGGGCTCGCGACCTGGCATCTAAACGACATGTACGTCGACGGTGCCGGTCGCGCATATGTGGGCAACTACGGCGATGCCAGCGCCCCACCCGACCCGGTCCGTCCCGCGGTGCTCACACTCGTCGAACCGGATGGAACCGTCCGGCCCGTCGCCGACGACCTGCTGTTCGCCAACGGGATGGTCGCGACCGCGGACGGTCGCACGCTCATCGTCGCCGAGACCCGCGCGATTCCGGGCCGGCTCACCGCCTTCACGGTGGGCGACGACGGCTCCCTCACCGACCGTCGCACGCTGATCGAGTTCGATCGGTCGGTGTTCCCGGACGGGCTTGCCATCGACCGTGACGACGCCGTGTGGGTCGCATCGCCGTTCGGCAGCGAGGTGATCCGGGTGTCGCGGTCCGGGGTGATCACCGACCGGGTGCCCGTCGCGAATCCGTATGCGGTGGCACTCGGCGGTCGTGACGGCCGCGACCTGTTCGTCTGCACCGCCGAGAACTGGCAGCCCGAGATCGCGGCGCGTGAACGCACCGGGGCGATCGTGCGGCTGCGTGTCGACGTGCCGGGAGTCGATGTGTCGGGCCGACCACACGCTTAGCGCCGAACACACCGGGCACCGAATGCACCTGGCACTCGGCGCCTCTTGTGTGCCAGCGAGAAAAACGGGCATTCTTCCCTCATCGCCCGAGCGGGAGCGGAGGAACGCCATGCGGGATCAGATCGGGATTGCCGCGTTTCATTCCGGTGGGTCGCTGCGGGGATTCGTAGTGACGGGACGGTGGCCTTCGACCACGCGCGAATGGGCACAGCTGCTCGCACTGACGGTGCGTGTGGCATCACTGCCGGGACTGCTGCCGACCTCCACGGTGTTCGGGGTTCGTGAGGAACTTCCGGACGATCCGGAGCCGGGCACCGTCGGCCTGGTCCTCGCCGCCGGGCCGGTCCTCGGGGAGACCGCCGTGGAGCCGGGATGCTTCGCGCAGCATCAACCCCCGGCACTGATCATGCTGCATCCTCCGTCGGAGACCACGCCGTCGCTGCCAGAGAATGCGGGCGCCGCATCGGGGTGTGTGCTCCTACCCGGGTTGCCGTATCTCGGTCTCGATCATCGCGCCGCGTGGGTGGAGGCCGAAGCGGATGGAACCGTGACGTCGCTGGTCAGTAAGGTGAACGTGGATCCAGGCAGGGACCCCGACACCGCAGTTCTGGCCATGCTGCTCGCGGCATGAAGCTATGCCGTAAATGAGAGTTCGGTTCTACTTAACTTAGCATTACCTTTACACCGGGTACTTTCGCGCGCTAATGTCGTGGCAGCGAAGGGGAGTAGCCCCCAATCGCCCTGTCGACACACTGGCCGCCATCGGCCCGGCACGGCGAACCGGACGACCTCCGGTGGGCGAGACCTTCGGCCGTCGACGCACCACGCGTCCGACGTCCGGAGGAAGCCCGATTCCTCCACAGACGAAGGAGGAAAAGCCGCTCATGTGGTCCGCAGTCGTTCTGAGTTTCGCAATCATCTTCATCGCCGAACTCGGCGACAAATCCCAGTTGATGGCCATGACGTTCGCGTTGCGCTACCGCTGGTGGGTGGTGTTGTCGGGGATCCTGTTCGCCACCACCGCCGTGCATCTCGTCTCAGTGGCGGTGGGCCACTATCTCGGTGTCGCGATCCCGACCGTGGCCATTTCACTCGTCGGTGGGGTCGCCTTCCTGTTGTTCGGCGCGTGGACGTTGCGTGGCGATTCCCTCGACGACGATGAGCAATCCAAGGCGGGCCGCGTCACCCGGTCGGCGTTCCTTGCCGTCACCTCGGCGTTCTTTCTCGCCGAACTCGGCGACAAGACGATGCTCGCGACCATCACACTCGCGACCGACAACAACTGGATCGGCATCTGGGTGGGGTCGACGGTCGGCATGGTCGCTGCCGACGCGCTCGCCATCGTCGCGGGCGTCCTCCTCGGACGACACCTGCCGGACAATGCGATCCGCTTCGGGGCCGCGGCACTGTTCTTCGCATTCGGGGCGTGGATGCTCGCGGCCGGTATCGCTCCCGACTCCCCCGTGATCGGCCTCGGCGCCTGCGGTGTCACTCTCGTGATCTCTGCCCTGGTCATGTTCCTGTTCGCCCGTCGGACCAAGCGGACCGACCCCACCGAGGCGACTCCCGCCACGCACGTGTGACCTTCGGCGCCGACCGGCGGCGCCACGGCGCCCACAGGTATATGCTTGCCGATAGGCAAATACTTGGAGGTGCACACACCGGTGAGCAGAGAATCATTCGATCCCGATGAGGTCAACCGCCTTCGCATCGCACTCGGCCGCATCGCACGCCGCGTCTCACGACCGGCAGGAGACGGCAGCCTGACCCCGTCCCAGGCGTCCCTCCTCGGCACCGTCGCGCGACGGAAAACCGTCGGTGTACGCGAACTGGCCGACCTCGAAGGCCTCAATCCCACGATGTGCTCGCGCATGCTCGGCAAGCTCGAAGACGCCGGGCTCGTGTCGCGTTCGTCGGACACCGACGACAAACGCGTCGTCCTCGCCTACATCACCACCGACGGCGCCGCGCTCGCCGAAGAACTGCGGATCCGACGTACCGCCCTGTTCGCCGAACACCTCACCGAACTGAGCGAACACCACGTCGACGCACTGCACGACGCACTCCCCGCCCTCGAAGCACTCGCCGACAGCATGGGATGCGGCAGAAACGAGGCGCGCAATTGACAGTCCTCGCCGATATCCGTGGAAACACATTCGCCGCCCTGCGCGGCCCCAACTTCCGCCGCTACATCACCGGCCAGGCAATTTCCCTGGTCGGGACGTGGATGCAGACCGTCGCACAATCGTGGCTCGTCCTGCAACTGACCGGATCCGCCACAGCGATCGGCATCGTGCTGGCTCTGCAGACCGTCCCGATGCTGCTGCTCGGTCCGTACGGCGGTGTCGTCGCCGACCGCTCCGACAAACGCAAGCTCATGATCGGGCTGCAGTCGATGATGGGGCTGCTCGCGCTGATCCTCGGCCTGCTCGTCATCACCGACACCGTCCAGCTGTGGCACGTGTACGTCCTTGCCCTCGGACTCGGACTCAACCAGTGCTTCGAGAATCCGGCGCGCCAGTCGTTCATGCTCGAGATGGTCGGGCCCGAGGACCTGCGCAACGCGGTGAGCCTGCAGTCCACCCTGGCCGCGTGTTCGCGCATGATCGGCCCAGCGGTTGCCGGCATCGTCATCGCCGCAGGCGGCATCGGGATCTGCTTCCTGCTCAACGCCGCGAGCTTCGTCGCCGTGGTCACTTCGCTGCTCACCCTCGACGTGTCGAAACTGCGACCCTCTCCCCCGACCGCGCGGGCCCGCGGCCAATTACGTGAAGGACTCGCGTATGTGCGGCGGACACCAGATCTGGCTGTGCCCTTGGCGATGATGGCGCTCGTCGGCTGTCTCGCATACGAATTCCAGGTGGTGCTCCCCGTCTTGGCAGACCACACCTTCGAGGCGGGCGCCGGAGCGTACGGTTTTCTCACCGCCGCGATGGGTGCGGGCTCCGTGGTGGGCGGCCTCGTCGTCGCCACGTGGGGTCGCACGGGCATCAGACCACTCGTGCTCGCCGCACTCGCATTCGGCGTGGCCATGGCCGTCGCAGCCGCTGCACCGTCCCTGCCGGTCCTGATCGGGCTCATGGTGATCGTCGGCGCCCTGAGCGTCACGTTCACGACGAGCGCGAACAGCACACTGCAGCTCGCCTCCTCGCCGCAGATGCGGGGCCGGGTGATGGCACTGTGGGCGGTCGCATTCCTCGGATCCACAGCGATCGGCGGCCCCATCGCCGGATGGGTCGTCGAACAGTGGGGCGGTCGCGCCGGATTGCTTCTCGGTGCCGGTGCGTGCGTGGTGGCCGCGCTGATCGGCACCGCCGTACTGCGGCGACCGGCGCAGCAGAGCAGCGACACAGCGGATTCGGGGACGTTGTCGCGCTAAGGTTCGACGCGAAACGCGTGTCCCCCGGAACAGGAGCAAGACTGTGGAAATTCAAGGTTCTGCCGCGCTCGTCACCGGCGCCGCATCGGGTCTCGGTGCCGCCACCGCTCGCCGACTCGCCGACGCCGGAGCCACGGTGTTCGGACTCGATCTCGAGCAGTCCATCGAACGGGTCGGCGACAACGCACCCGCGGGCGTCACCCTCATTCCCACCGACGTCACCAGCGGTGACGAAGTGCACGCCGCGATTGCGCGCATCACCGAGTCCGGAGTACCGCTGCGCATCGTCGTCAACTGCGCCGGTGTCGGCTGGGCAGGCCGGATCCTGTCCAAGAACGGCCCGCACGACCTCGAGCTGTTCCGGACGGTCATCACGGTCAATCTGCTCGGCACATTCAACGTCATGCGTCTCGCTGCCGACGCGATCTCCAAGACCGACACCGTCGACGATTCCGGCCAGCGGGGCGTCATCATCAACACCGCGTCCGTCGCCGCGTTCGAAGGCCAGATCGGCCAGATCGCGTACTCGGCGTCCAAGGGCGGCGTGCACGGCATGACGGTGCCCGCCGCACGCGACCTCGCGCAGTTCGGCATCCGCGTCAACACCATCGCCCCCGGTATCGTCGACACCCCGATGCTCGCCGGTGTCACCGAGGACTACCGCAAGGGTCTCGAAGCCGGTGTTCCGTTCCCGTCGCGGCTCGCACAGCCCACCGAGTACGCGCAGCTCGCGCAGATGATCGTCGAGCACGACTACCTCAACGGCGAGACCATCCGCATGGACGGTGCGCTCCGCATGGCACCGCGGTAACGCCGCTCCGCTGCCCGTGCGGATCGTGCTCGTAGTCGTACTCGTCGCCGTGATCGCCGGTGTCGCGGCGTGGACGCTGCAACGACGGTTGATCTATCTGCCCGACACATCGGTCCCGCCCGCTGCCGCGACCGTACTGCCGGGTGCCGAGGACGTGGTCCTGACGACATCGGACGGCCTCGAACTCGGAGCGTGGTTCGTGCCCGGCCGCAATCCGACCGGTCCGGGTGCCGACTTCACAGTGCTCCTCGCACCGGGTAACGGCGGGAACCGATTGGGGCGCGCGGAGACCGCCGCCGACCTCGCCGCCGCAGGATTCTCGACGCTGCTGTTCGACTACCGCGGGTACGGCGGTAACCCCGGCCGGCCGTCGGAAGACGGCGTGGCCCGCGACGCACGTGCGGCTTTGCAGTACCTGCGGGGCAGGCAGGACGTCGAACCGGATCGAGTGCTGTACTTCGGCGAGAGTCTGGGCTGCGCCGTCGTGACCGCACTCGCCGCCGAATCACCACCGGCCGGAATGCTTCTGCGGTCTCCTTTCACCGACCTCGGATCGGTCGCGCGGCACCACTACCGGATCGTGCCGGACATCCTCCTGAAGGACAGGTTCCCGGTCGCCGACATCGTCGCAGGACTCCATGTGCCCATCACCGTCGTCTACGGCACCGCCGACCGCATCGTGCCCGCCGCGCAGAGCGCTGCGGTTGCCGACAGTGCGCCGAACCTCGTCGAAATCGTCGAACTGCACGGTGTCGAGCACAACGACCCACCGATGTTCGGGGCACCCGTCGTCGACGCTCTGGGCAGACTCGCCGACGCCGTACGGTAGGCGAATCTCGCCGACCGTGGGCTCAGAGATCGTCGATGTGCGGAATGTCCAGCACCGAACGGTCGCTCATCCATTCACGCAGCACCTTGGTGGCGATCACGTCGTCCTCGTTGTACTCGAGCAACCGCGTGCGCTCGGACAGCACCGGCTCGCCTCCGTCGTAGCCGACAGCCTCCCGGTACCAGGCCATCGATGCTTCCCCTCCGGCTTCGTCGTCGCGCCAGTGATGACCCGCGATCGGCGCTATCTTCTTCAGGCCCTTACCGTTCGGGCACACGAACTGGTCGGTCACCGCCTGATAGATGTCCACCCACTGCGGCGACGAGATGAACTCCTTGACCTCCGCCTCGGACGGCACCCCCGGATATCCATGGAAACGCCGGGCCGACGACAACAACCACTTGTCTTCCGCCGACCTCGAATAGCAGTAGGCAGCAAAGGTTTTCCCGCGGCGCTCTGCTGCGCGCCGCTCGGCCGACAACCACGTCCAGAACTCACCGAACGACCGGGCCTCGTCGGTCGTGGGCACCGGCTGCCAGGTCGAGAACGGTCTGTACGCCGACTGCACGTCGGTGTTGAGCAACGTGCCCCACAGGTATGCGCCGTGTTCGTGGTAGCTCTCCATGTCGATATCGATTTCGACATCGGCGCGCGCGACATGCACCTGCCGGTAGCGGCGCACCAGGGGCGCCCCCGCGAGCCATGCCTTCGCGATCACCACCGCATCCTCGAACGGTCCCTGCGGCCACACCTCGGGTTGTTCGCCGGTCCAGCCGGCCAGTCCCTCGATCGTGGTGACCCCGAGTTCGCGCAGCACGTCGGCGCGCTGCCCCGGCGCGACCAGCGACACGTCGCGCCGTTCGGCCAGCTCGGAACGGCACCTGTCCCACCACGGGCAGGTACGGCACTCCCCTATCTGCGACGGCACCGTCGGCACGTTGCCGCGCGCGATGTCGAGGCGATCGGCGAGCCGCGCGTCGTAGTCGTCGAGGACGGCGCTCAGGTCGTGGACGAGCATGCAGTCGGCGTTGTATCCGATCGCTCCGGCCACCTGCGCGGGACTGGCCAGCCCGTGGCGTTCGAGCATCCGGTACAGGTGGGCGACACGCATCTGATCACCCGAATGCGCCCGCACCTTGCGGCTCTCATCGACCGCAGGCGCCCAGCCGAACAGATCGGTGGTGACAGCGCCCCGTCCCGGGTCGGTGACCTTGTGATTGACGACGATCACGGGAATGTAGCCGCCGCGTTCCGCGTCGCGGAGCAGGATCTCTGATCGTCCCCGCCTGCCCGTGTCGGGCTCGACGGGCAGGACCGCACCCCAGATGCGGTCGGCACCCGATCGGCACGCCTCGAGGGTCCGGTCGGCGCGCTGCGCCATGGTCCCCTCCGCAACGATGTGCACCCAGCCGTCGGGGTCGGCGTCGAACATCCGCTGCCGGATCGCCTCGCGGTGCGCTGCGGCGGCTTCCTGACGTTGGACAGCGCCCGGGTTCCTGGCAGCCGCGGACAGCTCCTCGGGAAACGTGGCGTCGAGAAACACCCGGTGGCGGCACCGCGTCAGCGCGCTCGCCTCGATCGAGACGGGCCTGCGTCGCTGCTCCCCGGTCTTGTCCACAACAGTCCAGGGTATTCGCTGGACGTGCGGCGCCTCGAAGCAGCACCGTCACGTTAGGCTGACGACGAGCGCGGGCGCGCTGCGGTCGTACCGAATGGAGGGTGCTGTTCGATGGGGTTGTTCACACGGCGGAAGCGGCGTGCCACCCGCAAAGCGGAGGCCAATGCTCTCAAGCACAAGGCGAAGCTCGAGGCAAAGCTCGGCGCGAAGAACCAGTACAAGAGTGATCGGCGCACAGCGAAGTCCCAGGAAAAGCTCGCCAACAAACTCGCGAAGTCGCAGGCCAAGCTCGACAAGGAGCTCGTGAAGTCGCAGGCCAAGGTAGAAAAAGAGCAGATCGCCACCCTCAAGGCTCAGAAGAAGGCTGCCGAGAATCAAGGCCTGACCGCGGCGAAGATCCGTCGCTACCTCGGAGTCGCCCGCCTGCTCGTGCCCGTGCTCGCGCCCCTCGTCTACCAGGCCGCGACTGCCGTACGCGGGCAACTCGACGTCCGCCGCGCCCACAAACTCGGTGTAGGTGTCGAACAGCTCGGCGAGTTCACCGGTCACGGAGCACGGCTCAGCGCCCGCATCGCGGCGGCTGAGCAGTCGGTCACGAAGACCGAGGAGCTGCATTCCAAGGACGCCGAGACGAAGAAGTTCGCGGAGGCCATCCGTGGTCGCCTCACCGACCTGACCGCTGCAGTGTCTGCCGCAGAGCAGATGCCTGCCGCGCGTCGTAAGGCCGCGCACACCGCTATCGGCAACGAGCTCGACGGAATCGAGGCGGACCTGCTGGCCCGTCTCGGCGTGCGCTGACACCCGAGTGACGACGAACCCGGCCCTGCTCGGCGGCACCGCGGGGGTTTCCACCGCGGCGCTCGCCGTCGCAGCGCATGGTGCGGCCGGAGGTTCGATACCGACGAACCCCGCCGTCGCGTTGCTGACGGCGGTTGCCGTCGGGGTCGGCATCGTGGGGGCCGGGCGACCGAGGACGTCACCGGCCGTGCTGCTTGCCGCCGGCCAGCTCGGAACCCACCTCGTCCTGTCGTCGCTGACGGACGGGCACCTGCATCTTTCTCCGGCGATGCTTGCCGCGCACGCGGTCGCCGTCGTCGGGTGCGCACTGCTGATCGGCATCGCCGACCACCTCTACGCTGCGTGTACCTCGGTTGTTCGGCGCGTGCGGGCGTGGCGTCCCGCGATCACCGCATCCACGGTTCTCGTACCGCGCATCGACACCGACAGCTACATCGTCAGGTCTTTCCCTTCCGGCATCTCTCGACGAGGTCCACCGGGCGCACGGTTCGCCGTGTCCTGATCCTCATTCGAGAAAGCAACCACATCTTCATGAAGAACACCCTCACCCGGACCGTCATCGGCTCCGGTGCCACCGCGGCGCTGCTCCTTGCCGGTTCCGGCATCGCCGCCGCCCACGTCACCGTCGTCGCTCCGGGCGCCGAGCAAGGCGGCTACTCGGTCCTGACATTCCGCGTCCCCACCGAGTCCGAGACGGCAGGCACCACCGCTCTCACCGTCGAGCTGCCCGATCTGCGGTCCGCTCGCACCGAGCCGCTGCCCGGCTGGACGGCGACAGTGGAGAAGAACCCCGAGACGCAGCTCGCAACGTCGGTCACCTGGACTGCCGACCCGGGAGTCGAAGTCGGACCGGGCCAGTTCCAGCAGTTCGTTCTCTCCGTCGGCCCGCTTCCCGAGGAAGACGAAGTCACGTTCGCAGCGACCCAGACCTACAGCGACGGGGAAGTCGTCGCCTGGGATCAGATCGCAACCGGCGACGAGGAACCGGAGAAGCCCGCACCCTCCCTCACGCTCGCAGCGAGCAGCGGTGACGGGCACGGGAGCAGCAGCACCGACACGCACAGCACCGAAACGACCGCCACCGCCGAATCGGACAGCAGCACCGACAACACCGCGCGGTGGCTCGGCGGCATCGGTCTGGTGCTCGGAGCGCTCGGCGCCGCGCTCGGCCTCGGTGCAGTGATCCGGGGACGGCGCGCATGAAAGCCACAGCACCCATGAGGAACACCGGCGGCATCGGACGTCTCGTCACCGTTCTCCTCGCGCTCGTCGGTTCGCTGACGCTCGCGGCAGGCCCCGCCGCGGCGCACTCGGTGGTCCTCGGCAGCTCTCCCGAGCAAGGCTCGGAGATCGCGGAAGCACCCGAGCAGGTCAGCGTGACGTTCAACGAAGCGTTGCAGGAGCAGTTCGCAGCGCTCACCGTGGTCGGGCCCGACGGGAATCTGTGGTCCAAGGGCGACCCGGTCGTCGACGGACCCACGGTCAGCGTCGAGATCGACGGCCTCGGCCCGGTCGGCGAGTACACGATCGCCTACCGCGTGACGTCGGCCGACGGGCATCCCGTCAGCGGCACCCGCACGTTCACCCTCACGCAGGAGGGCACCGGCACCCCCGGTGAGGCCGCGGCCGGCGATGCCGCGCCTGCATCCGACGCCGACACCGACAGCGGTGGGGGTCCCGCCGTGTGGTGGTTCGTCGTCGCAGGTGTGGTTGTGGTCGTCGCTGCGTTGTGGTTCGTGTTGCGCAAGCCGAAGGCCTGACACTCGTGCCGATCGTTCGCCGGCGGTGGCTCCTCGGGGCCGCCGCCGGCGCCGTCGCGGGGGTCGCGCTCGGCATGCTGCTGGCCGCGCCGGAGCTGTCGGCATGGATACGGGCGCTGTCGCTCGGGGTGGGCTCGACTGTGCTCGGTGTCGCCACGCTCGCGGCGATGATGCGCGGTCGAAGGCGCCCCGATGTGTCCGGCGACGACGTGTGGCGCGCACTCACCGTGCTCGGCGGGGTGTGGTTGCTGCTCGAAACCGTCCAGCTCGTCCTCGAGGCCGCCGCGACCGTCGACGTGCCCGTGGTCCGGCTCAGCTCCGGACTCTTCGTCGAATATCTGGGCACCGCAGGGTCGGGGCGGGTCGCGGGAGCCGCGTGGGTCTGCGTCGCCGCCCTCACCGTCACCGCTGCCCTCGCCTTCCGGCTCGAAGCGTCGTGGTCGAGCGCGCCGGTGCTCGTCGCTGCAGCTCTCGCTCTCGTCGCGCGACCCGTCACCGGGCACATGTCGCAGCAGCCGTTCGGGTCGTTGCTCGACGCGGCGCACGTCCTCGCGGCCGCGGTCTGGCTGGGGGTGCTCACCGCGCTCGCTCTGCTGGTCCGGGGCCGCGGGGCCTGGTCCCGGCTACTGCCGCGCTATTCGAAGCTCGCGACGATATGCGTCGTCGTGCTCGGCGTGACCGGCGTGATCGACGCGGCGGTTCGCCTCGAATCGGTCGCTGCGCTCGTCGACACCGGCTACGGGCGCGTCCTGCTCGCCAAGGTGGTGGTGCTCGTGGCGTTGCTCGCGCTGGCGTGGATCTGGCGCCGCACATGGGTGCCCGCGGCCGAAGTCCACCGAGCCGCCGCCGATACCTCTCTGCGCAACGCCGTCATCGAAGTCTGCGCGATGTCGGTGGCGTTCGGGCTCGCAGCCGCACTCGCCACCACCGCATGATCGCTGCTCAGAGGAATCCGGCGGCACGCTGAAGATCGCGCACGAGTGATTCGAAGACGTCGTCGCGGTCCACGTGGGCGCGCAACGCCGCCGACGGATGGATCGTGGCCACCACCGCCGGGTCGATCGTGCCCCGCACCTGCTCGTCGAGCTGCAGCACCTCACCCCGATGCGCGGTGAGCTTGAAATCCTTGTCGATCAACGCGCGGGCAGCCGTCACACCGAGGCACACCACGACATCGGGGCGCACCACGTCGAGTTCCGCGACGAGCCATGGCCGGCACGCGATGATCTGCCCGCCCGACGGTTTCTTGTGGATGCGCCGCTTCCCGCCCGCGGCCCGGTCGAATCGGAAGTGTTTGACGGCATTGGTGACATAGACGGTGTCCCGTTCGACACCGGCCGCTACGAGCGCCTTGTCCAGCAGGCGGCCTGCGGGCCCGACGAACGGCTCCCCCTCCAGGTCTTCCTCGTTTCCCGGCTGTTCGCCGACGAGCATCAGACGAGCATCGGTGGGCCCGTCTCCGAAGACGGTCTGCTCTGCGGCCTTGAACAGGTCGCACCCGCGACACCCCCGGGCCGCTGTCTCGAGCGAGAGGATGTCGAGGGTGTCGGGGAGATAGTCCTCAGCCCCTGGATAGGTGACCATGGCGGTGGCATACCCCTATCGCAGCTGAGAAATCCAGGTCCGGGTGTGGGCAGGGTCGATGACGTCGTCGAGTTCGAATATCGTCGCCGCCTGCAGTGCCTTACCTCGCTGATAGGCAGCCGCGACCAATTGCCCGAACAGTTCCTCGCGGGCCTCCGCGGTGGGCGCTGCATCGAGTTCCTTGCGGAAGCCGAGCCGCACCGCGCCCTCTAGTCCCATTCCTCCGATCTCGCCGGTCGGCCACGCGATCGTGAACTGCGGTGAGTGGAACGATCCACCGGCCATCGCCATGGCACCCAGCCCGTAGCCCTTGCGGAGGATGATCGTGCCGAACGGCACCGTCAGCCGGGCGCCCGCGATGAAGAACCGGCCGAATCGCCGCACGGTCGCCTGTTTCTCCGATTCCGGTCCGACCATGAAACCGGGCGTGTCGCACAGAGTCACCACGGGGAGCCTGTGCTCTTCGCACAGTTCGAGGAAGTCAGCGGCCTTGTCGGCGGCTTCGGCGTCGATCGCGCCCCCGAGATGGTGGCTGCTGTTCGCGAGCACACCGTAGGCCCTGCCCTCGACCCGCACGAGTGCGGTGACGATACCGACTCCGTGGTCCGCACGCAGTTCGAGCACCGAATCGACGTCGGCGACAGCAGTGAGAGCGGCACGGACGTCGTAGGCGCGGAGGCGATTCTCGGGGACCACGTGTCGCGCGAGACGCGGATCGGGCGCCTCGAATCCGGTTGCCTCGACAGTGAAATACGACAGGTACTGCCGGGCAAGCGCGACGGCATGTTCCTCGTCGCGCGCGGCGAGGTGGACGACGCCATTGCGGCGTTGCACGTCGATCGGACCGATCTCTTCGGGCCGGTGCTCTCCGAGTCCGCCGCCCTCGATCATGGCCGGCCCGCCCATCCCGATGTTCGCGTCGGGCGTCGCGATGAGTACATCGCACACACCGGCGAGTGCGGCGTTGCCCGCGAAACACCGGCCGGACACCACCGCGACGGTGGGCACACGACCGTGCAGCGCCGCCATCGACCGGAAGGTCGACAGGTCCAGACCCGCGCCGTGCGCTACGTCGACATCGCCCGGCCGGCCGCCGCCGCCCTCGGCGAACAGCACCACCGGCACCTCACGGCGCGCGGCGAGTTCGAGGAGCCGATCGGTCTTGCTGTGGTTGTACCTGCCCTGGGTTCCGGCGAGCACGGTGTAGTCGTACGACATGACGACGACGTCGGCACCGTCGATACGTGCCGTGCCTCCTACAGGTCCGTCGGCGGGGGTGTTCGCGATGAGGTCTTCTTCGCTGCGGCGTGCGCGTTGCGCGGCGAGGACGAGACCGCCGTATTCGACGAAGCTGCCGACGTCGACGAGGTCGGTGATGTTCTCGCGCGCGGTGCGCCTGCCGCTGTGGTGCCTGCGGGCAACCGTATCGGGACGGGCGGCATCGAGGGTGGCAGCGTGGCGCGCGCGGATCTCGTCGAGATCGGTGCGCTCGCCATCGAGGTCGAATGCCTCTGCGATGGCGTCCGAACCGGGCTCGGCATCGAGGTGAACCACGGCGAGGACGGTTCCGGGTTGCACGGTCTGCCCGGGATGCACGAGCATCCGAGTCACGCAGGCGGTCCCCGGTGTAGTGACGGTGTGCTGCATCTTCATCGCGTCGAGGATCACGACGGGTGCGCCGGCCTGCACGGTGTCGCCCTCGGCAGCGGTTTCGACGACGGTGCCCACCATTTCGGCGCACACCGCACGCTCACCGGCGCTCAGTTCGGGTACTTGCTCCGGGCTTGCGGTGTCCACGTGCGGGGCGACGAACTCTGCAAGACGCTCACCGAGCCACGTCGTTGTGACCTGGCCGGACAGAAATTCCCTGTCGCTCAGAATCTTCCGGAGCACATCCCGGTTCGTGGCGACACCGTCGACGATGAACTCGCCGAGCGCGGCATCGAGTTTGCGGAACGCGGCGGCAGGATCGGAGACCCGCACGTGTGCGATGACCTTCGCGAGCAGCGAGTCGTAGCGGGCACCCACTTCGAGCCCCGGGCGGGCGTGGGTGTCGACGCGAATCCCGGGCCCGGAAGGCGGAGTGAATGCGGCCAGGGTTCCGGTCGCGGGGACGGTCTGCCCGTCCGGGCGCAGCGTTTCGGTGTTGATGCGCGCCTGCACAGCCACTCCCCTGGCACGGGTAGGTGCTCCGGTGACACCGTGGGAGTCCGCGGTGATGCCGTCGGGCAGGTCGAGTTCGTCGAACACGGCGCCGCGCGCGACCGCGATCTGCACGGTCACGAGATCGATGCCGGTGACTTCTTCGGTGACGGTGTGCTCGACCTGGATCCGCGGGTTCACCTCGAGGAACACCATCGTCGTCCCTGCCACCAGAAACTCGACGGTCGCCAGCCCGCGCAGGTGCGTGCCGACGCCGAGCCGGACGGCCGCGACGTGCAGGTCGCGGCGCAGCGCCGCGCTCAGCGCGGGGGCGGGAGCGATCTCGACGAGTTTCTGGTGGCGGCGCTGCACGCTGCAGTCACGGTCGCCGAGTGCGCGCGCGACGGTCCCGCCGACGCCGTCGGGTGCGCCCACGATCTGCACTTCGATGTGGCGGGCCGCCGTGATGAGCGCTTCGGCGTAGAGGCGGTCGTCACCGAAGGCACCCAGCGCTTCGGCTGCGGCCGAGCGGTGGGCGTCGATGAGGTCGTCGGCGTCGCGCACGATCCGCATTCCTCGGCCGCCGCCTCCTGCTCGAGCTTTGACGACGATGCCGTCGGGGTGCTGCGCACGGAATGTGCGCAGTTCTTCCGGGTCACCCGAACCCGACGCGGGCACCACGGGAATGCCCAGGCCTGCCGCAGCGTCGCGGGCGGTCTTCTTGTCGCCGAAGGTACGCAGCGAAGCCGGATCGGGTCCGACGAATGTCAGGCCCGCGTCGGCGCAGCGGTCGGCGAACGCGGCGTTCTCGCTGAGGAAGCCGTAGCCGGGATGAACGAACGCGCAGTCCGTGTCGCGGGCGATGCGAAGGATCGCATCCTGGTCGAGATATGCGGCGGGACCCGAGCCCGGAAGCGCAACTGCCCTGGTAGCGGCCGCGACATGCGGGCTTGCGGAGTCGTCATCGGCATAGATGGCAACGGTGTCGAGGCCCAGCTCGGTGGCCGTACGGATGATTCGCAACGCGATCTCACCGCGGTTGGCTACGAGCATCATCCCTGCGCACCTCCAGGTCGAATCGACATCGACCTCAATTCATACCGCAGCTCACTCCTGCACGACCGGACGCACCCGCAGACGTCCGAGACCGATCGCGAGGACCACCGCGGTGATCGATCCCGCCGCCATGATCGCCGCGAGCACCACCACCTGGAAGCGACCGGCCTCGAGGGGCGAGAGTCCGCCGAAGATCGCGCCGACGAAGGCTCCCGGCAGCGTCACCAGTCCGGTGGTCTTCGTCTGGTCGAGGGACGGGATCAGCGCTGCCCGCACCGCGAGCCGGGCGTGGCCGAGCGTTGCCTGCCGCATGGTCGCGCCGAGCGCGAGCCACCCTTCGACCTCGGTCCACCGGTCGTCGACGATCTCGGTGAATCTCCGGCCGGCAAGTCCGGCGACCGTCATCCCACCGCCGATCACAATCCCGCCGAGCGCGAGGGCGTATCGGGGCGTGAGCTCGATGGCACCGCTGACGAACACGATGACAAGGGCGGTACCGATTCCGAAGAACATGGCCACACCGACCATCACTGTCGTCCCGATTCCTCGCCCGACCCGCCGCGACGCAGTCCACAGCGCAACGCCGAACATGATCACGAGCACCAGCGCGACCCACCGAGCGTCGGCGATGACTCCCGTGAGCACGAGGGCAACGAATGCGAGTTGCACTGTGCCGCGCGCAATTGCGTACACCGGTGCAAACCGGTGGGGAACACCGAACGCCCACAGGACGGCGGTGGCCACGGAAGCGAGCGCGGTGACTCCCACCAGTGTCCGGATGAGTTCGAGCGGATCGTCGACCATCGCCGAGCAGCGTATCCCGCCGATCGACTCGACAAGACGTCGCAGGATACGGCCGCGTGGTGTTCATGCGCGATACGGTCGATGTATGTCTGCCCGCAAGATCGCCGCGCCCCGGCCCGCCCTCGAATCCGACGACTATCTGTACGAACACAGTGAGCGCAGGATCCGGGGGAAGTGGTTCGGGCGGACGGTCGTGGACAGCACCCGCGCGGTGCTGGTGTGGGCGCCGGGGAAACCCGTGCCGTTCTATGCGTTCCCGCGCGACGACGTGCGCTTCGATCTGCTGTCCGCATCCCTGTCACCGAGCCGCAGCCGCCCCGATGTGTGGCAGTGGTACGACATCGTCGTCGACGACCAGCGCGCGTATTCGCCGGTGTTCCAGCTGGACATCGACGGTCTCGACGATCGGTTGGCATTCGCATGGTTCCGGCAGGGCGAGCCCGAGCCGGGCGACACGGTCTACGTCGATGAGGACGAGCACTGGTTCGAGGAGGAGGCCGAGGTGTTCACCCATCCACGCGACCCGCATCATCGTGTCGACGCGCTTCCCAGTTCCCGGCACGTCCGTGTCACGGTGGACGACACGGTCGTCGCCGAGACGCGCAACCCGGTGCTGGTGTTCGAGACAGGATTACCGACGCGCTACTACGTCCCCCCTGCGGATGTGGATTTCTCTCAGCTCGAGGAGTCGGCGCTGCGCACGGGGTGCCCGTACAAGGGCACGGCGCACTACTGGTCGTTCACCGGGCAAGCGGCTGCCGAGAACGTGGCGTGGTCGTACGAGGAACCTCTCGCCGGGATGGAACCGATCGCGGGGCACGTGTGTTTCTACGACGACGCGGCGGACGTGTCCGTATCGGTATGAGAAGTCCTCTTCACAGACAATATTTTAGCGCTAAGATAGTCGGCGAACCGCGACCCGACCTCAGGAGCGATCACCGATGTCACTCACCTCCGTCAGCTCTCACCATCCGTACAGCCCCGCCTATGTCGCCGGCGGACTCGTCTTCGTCTCCGGCGCGCTGTCCATCGATCCCGAGGGCATCGCCGTCGAGGGTCGCACCGAAGCCCTCGACGCCGCGATCGACCGCATGACCGACCGGCTCGCCGTCGTCGGAGGAAAGCTCTCCGACGTCGTCAAACTCACCTACTTCGTCACCGACCTGTCGCTGAGAGAGGAAGCCAACCGCCAGTTCGAGCGGCTCTTCGCAGAACCGCGCCCGGCTCGGACCTTCGTCGAGGTGAGTGCACTTCCCTACGGCGCGACCGTCGAGATCGACGCAGTCGCCACTGCCACAGCACCACGCTGATCCCTGACATCCCCACGCGCCCCGCGCAGGCCGTATCGTGAACAATGCTTTGGCGCTCAACAATCGAGCGGCAAGCCGAAGACACGAGGAGGCCCGCGTGGGGCGCGACAACGTTCCCGACCATGACGCCGTCGACGACATCGTGAGTCAGTGGACTCGCGAATGGCCCGGCCTTGACGTCACGCCCCTCGAGGTACTCGGACGCCTTCACCGCACCTACCTGCGCTATCAGAGCACCATCGCGCGGATCTTCGACGAGTACGGCATCAACATGGCCTCGTTCGACGTCCTCGCTGCACTGCGCCGCGCAGGCGAGCCCTATCGCATGACCCCCGGACAACTGGCCGAAAGCTCGCTGGTGACCACCGGTGGCGTCACCCTCCGCATCGACCGTCTCGAGAAGGCGGGATTGGTGAGACGTGAACGCGACGCCGACGACCGGCGCATCGTGCATGCCGAGCTCACCGAGGCAGGAAAGAAACTCATCGACGAGGTCGCGGTTGCTCATTTCGAGAACGAAACCCGCATGCTCGCCGAGCTGTCGAAGGACGATCAGAGCGAGCTGGTGCAGTTGCTGCGAAAACTCGAGTATTCACTCGCCCGGCACCAGGGCGACTGAGACGTACAGCGGGTATACCGCAGCACAAGACAGAAACACCCTTTGCGGAAGGGTGTTTCTGTCTTTTCGTGCCGCGGCTGCCGGACACGCTGTCTATCCGGCCAGCTGCTTCGCCAACTCCTCGGCGCGACCCCGGTACAGGCGGCGCAACCGCATGACACCGAGGTCGTGCTGGTAGAGGTTCTCGGCCTGATCTGCGTCGGGCGCCATTGCCTCGAGCATGATCCGATCCTGTTCGAGTACCTCCCAGTGCCGCTCTTCGAGGACGGTCCGATACAGGAAGCGCCACACGTCGCGTTCCCAGCCTTCGACACGCCGGTATCGCCAGAAGAACACCGCGGTGGTCTCGGAGTCGATGGGGGTGCCCATACCGACGATCCCGAACGACCCTCCCGGCCCCGCGGTGGGCGGGTAGGGAATCTCGAGGTCCACCCAGTCGGCTCCGGTGCGACAGTATTCGACCCAGTCGAAGTTGACGCCGCGCTGGTCGGTCTTCTCGAAGAAGAACCCGCGGTCGGTCTCCCGGATGCGGAACTTCGCGGTCGTCTCACCGCCGAACATCGAGTGCGATTCGTGGTGCAGGAACGCTCCGTGCATCGGGTCGAGCAGGTTCTCGAGGGCGAAGCGCCACGGCGTCTCCCACTCGGCGTAGCAGAGAAACGCGGAGACCTTCTCGTCGACGAGCGGATCGGGGAGTTCGAGCGGGCCCGGCTCGGCTTCGGGGTCGGTGCCGAACCACGCGAGGATTGCACCGCCGGCCTCGCGCACGGGCAGCGACGTCACCAGCCGCTTCCCCTCGAGGTTGCAGCCCGGCATCCCCGGGACTTTCGCGACGGTGCCGGTTCCGTCGACCTCGACCCCGTGGTACTTGCAGGCGATGCGGTCGCCGAGGTGTACGCCCTGCGACAAGGGAGCACCGCGGTGGGGGCACCGGTCTGCGAGCATCCGCACCGTGCCGTCCGATCCTCGGTACAGGACCCAGTCGTCGCCGAGGCGACGCAACTTCTTGATGCCGCCGCGCTCGACGAAGTCGGACGGGCAGACCGCATGCCATTGGTCGCGCATGCCGGTCGCGAAGATCTCGTCGGCGGACAGTGGCGCGGTGCGAAGTCGATTCACCATGGTTACGCTCCGATCCGTTGCATTTCGGTGGTGAACGAGATGGGTGTCCAGGGCTGTCCGTCGGGCCCGTGAATTCCGGAACCGTTGAGGCCCTCGACAAGTCCTTCGAGGTCGTGAACTCCTGTACCGAAGACCTGCTCGATGGCCTTGGCCAGCTTGATCTCGTAGGGGGTGAGGTCGGCCGATCGGGCCTGATGAATCTCGAGATACCGAGTCATCGAATGATCCTTTCTACAGATCCAGCACCAGCTCGTCGGAGCGGGCACGGGAGACACAGAGCATGATGGTGGCGCCGGACTCCTGCTCGGAGGCTGTGAGCAGGGAGTCGCGGTGGTCGGGAGTGCCGCAGAGGACGCGGGTTTCGCACGTGCCGCAAATTCCCTCACGGCACGAATTGGGCACGTCGACACCGGATTCCTCGAGTGTTTCGAGAATCGTCTTGTCCGGCGAGACGGTCGCGGACACGCCGGACTGCTCGCATACGATCCAGAACGGCGCATCCCCTCCCGTCTCCGCGACGCGCTCTTTCGCTTTGAACCGTTCGAGGCGGATCGCGTCCTGCGGCCACACCTCGGAATACGATTCGATTGCCGTGAGCAATCCGTCGGGGCCGCACGCGTATACGAGTGTGTCGGGTCGCGCGGTACCGAGCAGGGACGCGAGATCGAGGATGCCGTCGGTTTTCTCGGTGACGATGTGGACGCGGTCGCCGTAGCATTCGAGTTCGTCGAGGAAGGCCATCGTGGTGCGATCCCGTCCGCCGTAGTGGAGTTCCCATGTGGCGCCTGCGCGCTCGGCCTCACCGATCATGGCGAGAATCGGCGTGATTCCGATGCCACCGGCGATGAACACGTAGCGCGACGACGGGAGCAGTTCGAAGTTGTTGCGCGGGGCGCTCACCGCGACCGAGTCGCCGGGACGAAGAGCCTCGTGCACTCGACGTGATCCGCCCCGCCCGGCGCGCTCGTGCAGGACGGCCACGCGGTATCCGGACTTGTCGTCGGGGTCGCCGCACAGCGAGTACTGGCGTACGAGCCCGCCTCCGAGGTGGAGGTCGAGGTGAGCACCCGGAGTCCACCGGTCGACGGCAGCGCCGTCGGGGTGCTCGAGACGGAGCGAGACGACGCCGGTGGACTCGACCCGCATCTGACGGACCATGAGGTCGACGGTGTCTGTAGTCATGATTCTCCTCGGAGACGCTTTACTTCAGTGCTCATTATCTTAGCGCTAAGATGTTATCTGCGCCACAGCCGGCGGAGAATTCTTTCCGCGTCAGGGTTCTCAGTCGGCCGGAACGGTGACCGGCGGGGTGAACGGCGTGGGCATCTCGCCGTACGACACGAGATCGACCTCGACGATCACGGGTGCCTGCAACGACGCCGCGTCCTCGAGCACCGCGTGCGCCTCGGACGCTCCACCGATCCGCCGGTACTCGACGCCGATGGCCCGGGCGAGCAGCGCGAAATCCGGTGTCGTCAGATCCACGGCATAGGTGCCGCGACCTGCACCGGACTGCATGTTACGGAGGACGCCGTAGCCGCCGTCGTTGCACACGAGCAGCACCAGCCAGGGCTTCTCCTGCGCCATCGTGAGGATCTCACCGAGGTGGACGGCCAATCCACCGTCGCCCACCAGGCCGAGCGTCGGCCGGGTCTCGTCTGCGAGGGCAGCACCGATCGCCATGCCGAGCCCCTGACCGATACCACCGCCGCGGGGAAAGATGTTCGAGCGTGGATCGAACATCGGCAGCAACCGGTTTCCCCACGAACTCGATGCAATCGTCACGTCGCGCGCGATCACGGCGTCCCTCGGCAGCACCGCGCGCACCGCGTCGCACAGGACAGCATGGTCGCCGAGTCCGGCACGCTGGTTCGCGCGGACTGCGGTTCGAGTATCCCGAGCTCGTTCGGTCCATGCGGTGTCCACCGATCCACCGAGTTTTTCGACGCCGGACGCCGCGTCGAGGAAGGCCGCGATCTCACCGACCACGGGCAGATCGGCAGGAAACACGCGGCCCGGTGCGGCCGGATCGAGATCGACCTGGATATGGTTGCGCGGCATCGGAATCGAATAGTCACCCGTCTCGTTGGAGCGGAAGTGCGTACCGAGGGAGAGCACGAGGTCCGCATCAGCGAGCAGTCCGCGTCCGAGCGGTGACGATGCATAGTTTCCGATGCACAGCGGATGATCCTCCGGAACCGCCCCCCGACCGGAATTGCTGGTCAGCAGTGGCACGCCCCATGTCTCGACCAGCGCGGTGAGCTCGCCCCCTGCGCGTGCCACACCACCCCCGGCCCAGATCACCGGTCGACGTGCCGCCACCATCGCAGCGAAAGCGGCGTCGAGCTGCGCCGGATCCAGTGCCTCGACCCGTTCTTCGATGACAGGAGCGGAATCGAATCGGCACTGCGCATACTGAAGGTCGATCGGCCACTCCACACTGACCGGACCGCCGGGTGTACCCAGGGCCCGGGCGACGGCATCGCGCAACACCTTTCCTGCACTGTCCGCATCGCGCACGGTCTCCGCGTGCGACGACACCGCGTCGAGCATGCCCAACTGGTCCTTGGTCTCATGGATGAATCCGCGCCCCGAACCCAGGTACTGCGATTCGACCTGTCCGGTCACGTGCAGGACCGAAGTTCCGGCGCTGAGTGATTCGATGAGCGAACCTGCCGCGTTGCCCGCGCCGGTTCCGGTGCTCGTGAGCGCGCATCCGAGGCCGCCGGTGGCCCGGGCGTATCCGTCGGCCGCATTCACCGCGGTCGCTTCGTGCCGTACCGGCACGAACCGCAAGTGCTTGCTCACCGCCTCGACGAGAGGCTGGTTGTGCACGCTGACGATGCCGAACACGGTGTCGACACCCGCCTCGCGTAGTACCTGCACCAGAAGATCGCCACCGTTTCCGACCCGGTTTCCGATGGACATGTCGAAGGTCCTTTCAGACATAGCGCGCGACACCGCCGCACACATCGATGCTGGTGCCCGTCACATACGACGAGCGAGGAGAAAGAAGGGTGACGATCATGTGGGCCACTTCGTCCGCGCGGCCGAATCGTCCGAGGGCGATCCCGCGATCCGCTGCGATCTCGGCTTCCCACTGGTCGAAACTTCCTGCATATCCGGAAGTTTCGTAGCGGCGACGCCATTGCCCGGTGTCGACGAGTCCGAGCGCCACCGAGTTCACGCGAATGCCGTCGGCCGCCAGTTCCAGCGACAGCGACTTACTCAGGTTGAGCAGGCCCGCACGTGCCGCACTGGTGGTGACCAGTCGTGTCTCCGGCTGCCGCGCCAGCACGGCCGAGATGTTGACGATCGACGGCGCCGACGACTTCCGCAACGCGGGCAACGCGGTCTCGACGGTGTTGAGCACGCCCGCGAACTTGAGGTCGAATTCGTCGCGCCAATCGTCGAGCGTGGTTTCGGCGCGCGGCTTCATCCGCGACGCACCCGCATTGTTGACCAGCCCGTCGAGACCTCCGAACCTGTCCGTAGCAGCATGGACGAGCGCGGCGACACTGTCGCGGTCCCGGACGTCGCACGCGGCGGTCAGGACACGGTCGCGTCCCGGCAGCCCATCGAGTGCTGCGTCGAGCCGATCGACGTCGCGGGCGCAGGTTACGATCTGTGCACCTTCTTCGAGCAGCATCCCGACGGTCGCGAGACCAACGCCGGAACTGCCTCCGGTGACGAGATAAGTGCGGTTCTTCAGATTCAGGTCCACGACCCGGTCCTCTCAGGTGCTAGTGCAGGACGAAGCCGCCGTTGACGACGAGTTCTTGTCCGGTGATGTACGACGCCTCGTCACCCATCAGGAAGGCGACGGCACCGACGAGATCCGCGGGCCGCTGCGGTCGATCGAGGGCCCGGTTCAATCGGTACAGTTCGTGCCGGTGCTCCGGAACATGCTGTGCAGATTCACTTTCCGTCAGGCCGGGCGAGACCGTGTTGACGGTGATCCCGTAGAACCCCAGATCGCGTGCCATGGTGCGCGTCAGGGCCGACACGCCACCCTTGGACGCGATGTAGTGCGTCAATTTCGGCGAGCCGTACAGTGCCGCATCGGATCCGATGGAGATGACGCGCCCTGTACCGTTCTGTTCGCTGTGTTCGATGATCGAGGGAATCAGCGCGCGGCTGACGAGAAACGTTCCGCGTAAGTTCACGTTCAGCACGCGGTCCCACTCGTCGACAGTGAGTTCGTGCACGGCCCTGCCGCCCACTCCGTCGGCGAGCGCGGCATTGTTGACCAGGCCGTACACGGGCCCTTCGGCGGTGACGGCCGCGGCCATCTCCGCCACCGAATCCGCATCGGCGAGATCGACGCGCACGAATCGGGCGGTGATGCCGTCGGTCCGCAGTTTCTCAGCGCTGTCCTCACCGCGGCTGATGTCGATGTCGCAGAGCTGGATACGGGCACCGTCCATTCCGAGTCGGTGAGCGATGGCGAGACCGAGTCCGCGTGCCGCACCGGTGACGACGACGGTGCGGTCGTCGAGTGCCCCCACGGTCAGTCCCGGGAGATGCCGAAGACCGCGGACGTCTCCGGGTAGGTGGGCACCTGAGGCTTCTGCGTCCCGATGATCACGCAGAACAGCGCGTCGACGCTGCCGGTGTTCTTCAGACTGCGGGGCACACCGGCCGGGACGACGATCATGTCGCGATAGCCGAGGGTGCGCTTCTCGACGACACCGTCACGGTGGATGCCCACCTCCACCTCGCCTTCGAGGACGAAGAAGGCTTCCTCCGCATCGTGGTGTGTGTGTTCGGGGCCTTCCGCACCGGCGGGAAGAAGCATGTTCGAGAAGGTGAATCCCTGCGACGCGATGGTGCGGTTGTCGTTCTCGTGGTTGCCGGTGGCGCCGGATCCGACATAGCGGATCTGTGCGCGCCGGAAGCGATCTCCGGCCTTGGCCTGGAACCCGAGAGTATCCCAGTCCTCGTGGCGGGTGCCGCGGCTGAGGATCAGCGAGTCGGTGAATTCCTTCAGATCTGCGGCCTGGTAGTCGAGTGCCATGACGGTCTCCAATTCAGTGGGTAACGGCGGTGTGGTTGCGCAGTCGTTCGGTGATCTGCACGAATGATTCGGTCCAGGCGTTGAATGCCTCGGGCTGCTCCTGGTTGGCGAGGTGCCCGGCGCCTCGAAGGGTGACGAAGACTGCGCCCCGGATTCCACCGGCGAGCACCTGGCTCGCAGGAATCCCCGTCACGCGATCGGCGTCGCCGCACATGACCAGGGTCGGGACGTCGATCTTCTCGAGATCGTCGGTGTGGTCGGTTGCGGCCATCGATTCGGCGGCGTAGCCGTAGCCGGGCAGCCGAACCGCATCCGCCATGATTCCGGTGGCTTGTTGCACGAGGTCGCCGGAGGCTTCGGCCGAGAGCAGACGCGGTGCGCGGCGGACTGCGAAATCCTCGGATCCGCTGCGGTCGAGGTCTGCGATCCGCGATCGCATGGCCGCGGCGCTGTCGGCGTCGGCACCCGAGCCGACGGTCGAAGCACCGAGAACGAGGCTGCGTACGAGCTCCGGGTGGCGAAGTGCCAGACGTGTCGCGATCACCCCTCCCCACGACATACCGAGTACGTGTGCTCCTGCATCCGAACACTTCTCACGAACGAGTTCGGCGGCGGCATCGGCGTAATCGTCGAGGTCGAGTGAGCGGACCGGATTCTCACTTCGGGCATATCCCGGTGCGTCCCAGGCGATCATCCGGAGCGAATCACCGAGACCTGCGATCTGCGGCGCGAAACTGTCGGAGCTACCGCCGATTCCGTGCAACATCACCACGGCAGGCCCGGTCCCGTAGTCGACGGCGTACGTCATGATGCCTGTTCCAGGTCGTGGCGTTCGAAAGCGCCCGGGTCGGGGATGCCCGCCATGTGCTCGCGCACCTGGCGCGACGGCGGACCGGCCGTTCCCCACAGGTCGGAGAGCTCCGGCACGCGCCGCCACACCCGGCACAGCCAGCGGTCTTCGTCGACCTGCGCGATACCGGAGGTGTATTCGCACACCAGACCGGCCGGATCGGCGAAGTACGAGAAGGTGTTGTCGCCGGGGCCGTGCTTACCCGGCCCCCAGAGCGGAAGCTGCCCGTGATGACGCAGCCGCCCGATGCCCCGCATGAAGTGGTCCACCGTCGGCATCTCGTAGGCCACGTGGTTGATCGACGTCCACTCCGCCTGATTGAACGCGATGCTGTGATGGTCGGAATTGCATCGCAGGAAGGCCATCTGATGCTCCGACCAGTCGGACACGCGCATTCCGAGGACGTCGCAGTAGAACTGCACCGCGGCGTCGATGTCGATGGTGTTGAGCACGACGTGGGTCACACCCACCGGCACGGCGTCATCGCGACCGAGCGCCGGGACGGCGAGGGTGTCGGCGATGAGCTCGATGATGCGCCCCTCGGGGTCGACGATGCGCAGGCCGTATCCACCTCCGGCGTCGTCCACCGGGCCGGGTCCTTGCACGACGAGGATGCCGCGTTCCGCGACACGGCGTGCCGCTTCGTCGACGTCGGCCGGCGTGGCCACTGCGAAGCTGATGCGCCCGAGACCGTTTCGGTCCGCCTGGGTGAGCTGGAGAGCGTGGTGCTGGTCGCCGGTTCCACGCAGCCAGGCGCCTTCCCGGCCCGATTCGACGACACTCAGGCCCCAGACCTCGGAATAGAATTCGGCGGAGTCGGCGGCGGCGTGGGTGCGCAGTTCGACCGAGCGCAGGCGCCGCAGCCGGGCGATGGGTTGATTCATGAGAATTCCTCCGATGGAGTGATGCATATTATCTTAGCGCTAAGATATTTGGTTGTACAGACCCCCCGTGGCCGAACGTCACCTTCGGTCGATCCACATGACCGAAGGTGACATTCGGCCATACGTTGGTGTCAGTCGGCCCAGCGGTCCGGCTCGTCGTCGAGCCCGAGATACACGCTCTTCTGCCGCGAATACGCTGCGATGCCGGCACGCCCCTTCTCGGTACCGAGACCGCTCTCCTTGATACCGCCGAACGGGGTCGAGATGCTGAACCGCTTGTACGTATTGACCCACACGGTGCCCGCCTCGAGTGCTCGCGCCAGCCGCCAAGCACGCCGATAATCGCGCGTCCAGATACCCGACGCCAGTCCGAACACCGAATCATTGGCCTGTGCAAGTAGATCCGATTCACCATCGAACGGCAGAGCGATGAGGACGGGGCCGAAGATCTCATCCTGGCACACCGTGGCGTCGTTGCTCAGGCCGTCGATGATGGTCGGCAGGTAGTACGCGCCGTCGGCCAGCTCCGGGTCGTCCGGCACAGCGCCACCGCACAACACGCGACCGCCCTCGGACCGCGCGAGGTCGACATACCGGGCAACGGATGCGCGGTGCGTGTGGTGCACGAGCGGCCCGACCTGCGTGCGGGGGTCACGTCCGTGCCCGATTCGCAACGCCCGGGTGCGTTCGACCAGCCGCGCCAGGAACGGCTCGTACAGCGACCTGTCGACGAACAGCCGCGACCCGGCGATGCAGCTCTGCCCCGTCGACGAGAAGATCCCGTACATCACCCCTGCCACCGCAGCCTCGATGTCGGCGTCGTCGAGCACGATGGTCGGCGATTTTCCGCCGAGTTCCAGCGACACCGGCATCAGCTTCTCGGCACCGGCATGCGCGACGGCACGCCCGGTGCGGGTGCCGCCCGTGAAGGTCACCTTGCCGACGTGCGGATGCTGCACGATGGCATCTCCGACGATGGAGCCCTTGCCCGGCAACACCGACAGCAGCCCGGGTGGCAGCCCGGAGTCGTGGATCACGCGGGCGAGCGCCATCGATACCAATGGCGTCCATTCTGCGGGCTTGAGCACGACGGCGTTCCCAGCTGCCAGCGCAGGTGCGATCTTCTGCGCATCGCTGGCGATCGGCGAGTTCCACGGGGCGATCGCACCGATCACGCCGATCGGCTCGTGAATACTCATCGTCAGGTAGTTGCCGCGCTGCGTCGTGAGGTCGTCGTCGGAGGTTTCGAGAACCGCCGCGAAGTACCGGAAAGTGTTTGCGGCACTGCCGACCAGCGCGGTCGTCTCGGTGAGGGTCTTACCGGTGTTGTAGCTCTGGAGCAGCGCGAGCCGCGGTGCATGCTCCTCGATCGCATCTGCGATGCGATGCAGATAGCGGGCGCGTTCGTGTGGGAGCATCCCGCGCCAGGCCGGGTCAGCTGCGGCGACGCGGCCTGCAGCGACGGCCTCATCGACATCGGCCGCTGTGGCCTGATGGACGATCTGCAGGGTTTCGCCGTCGGCAGGATCGGTGACGGCGAACGCGGGGCCGGCAGCCCGGCGCCAGGTGCCGCCCACCACGATCTCGTCGGCAACCGGTACGAAGTCGAGTGCGGTGTCGGTGCAAAGTGCCGCGTCGGCACGAAGTGCTGTGGTCACTGGGAGATCTCCTCGAGAGTCTTTTCGCGAGTCTCGACCGCGAAGAATCCGACTACGACGGCACCGATCAGCGCTACGACACCGAACATTCCGAACACGAGTGCCAGGGTTCCGCCGGCTCCGAGGATTCCGCCGACCACCAGGGGGCCGACGATGATGCCGAGCCGGCCGCTGGCTCCGCCGATCGCGCATCCGATCGCACGCATCCGGGTCGGGTAGAGCTCTGCGGTGTAGACATACAGGGCCATGTTGACTGCGAAGACGAACAGCGCGGCGCCGGCGGACCAGGCAAGCACTGCCAAGGCCGATCCGGTCCCCGTGGCAGCGAGCAGGAACAACAGTGTCGAGCAGAGCACCATCGAGGCCGTGATGCAGATGCGGCGACCGAGGTTGTCGATCAGGAACGCCACCACGAGACACCCGATGAGACCGGCCACCGTCGTGAAGATGCTGTAGTGCAGCGCCGTGTCGACGCTGACCTCGAAGACAGAGCGGTAGAGGGTCGGCAGCCATGACGCGATGCCGTAGTTGACGAAGTAGGCGCAGCCCCAGATCGCCGCGAGCATGAGTGTGCGGCGCAGATAGACGCCCTGGAATGCCTCACGGAAGCGCCCACGAGTCGTGTCGACGATGCCGGTGGCGAGAGGTGCCGGTTCTGGCAGAGTCTTCCCGGAGCGCTCGGTGATCTCGGTTTCGATCCGTCGCATGGCGGCATCGGCCTCGTCGTACTTCCCACGCGAGGCGAGCCAGCGCGGAGATTCGGGGAGCTTGAACAAGGCGGGCAGCAGAAGGATCGGAATGGCGCCGAGTGCGAAAAGGATCTGGTAGCCGAAGCGGGGTACCACCCACGCCGAGACGATCGCGGACATCACGAGTCCGACGGGGAAGATGACCTCGTAGAGCAGGACGAAGCGGCCTCGCTTGTGGGCCTTGGTGATCTCACCGATGTAGGTCGCCGCGACAGGCACCTCGGCTCCGAGTCCGATGCCTTGGACGAACCGGAACGCCAGGAACAGCATGAGCGAATCGGTGAACGCCATACCGAGGCTCATCACGGCGTACAGCGCGAGCGAGACGATGATGACGTTGAGACGACCCATTCGGTCTGCGAGCCAGCCACCGCCGAGCGCTCCGACCAGCATGCCGATGCCGCCGATGGCGATCACCCACGCGACGCCTGCCGGAGTGAGATTCCACTTGGGGATCAGGACGGGTAACGAGTAGGCGATCATCAGTTGGTCGAACCCGTCGAAGAACGTGACGGCGCCGACGATGACGCGAGCTTTGATGTGCCATCGGCTCATCGGCAACCGCTCGAGGCGGGCGCTGATCATCTCGGCACTAGTGGACATGGTGGTCGATACCGGTGTCATCGGGGTCCTCGGTGTCGGAGGCCATTACTTAAGCCCTAAAAGACTTACCGCTAAGATGTAACCTCGAACACTGGATCTCGTCAACCATTGACTTTGAGCCGAAGGTCGCATATAGGGACCGTAGACCACCGGGCATCGAAGTGCCCCGGCCGAGAGCACTGTCAGTGGATCCACTTTGCGAGATTCGAGAATCCGATTTGCATCCACCGGTAGTTGCCATAATGTAAATATTCATGACTGCAACCGATCAGGTATCGCATCGCGAGCGCAAGCGCGCCCGCACGTGGACGGCAATCCACCTCGCCGCCGCGAACGCAGCCGCGACGCACGACCACCTGTCGGACATCACCATCGAAGCGATCGCCGACGCCGCCTACGTCTCACCACGCACCTTCTTCAACTACTTCAAGTCGAAGGAAGACGCCGTGCTGGGTCTGCGCGCCGCCGTCATAAGCGACACGGTCGTCGACGAATTTTTCATCGAACCGGGTGACGACCTCGTCGAAAAGGTCGCGTTCCTACTCCTGACCGTCTTCCGCACCACCAACCACAAACAGATCACGCAGACCGAATACGCCGATCTGATGGAGCGCCATCCCGAACTCTCGCGCCGACGCTTCCGGTACATCGACGACGTGCAGGCGCTCGTCACCGAGTTCGTCACCGAACGCCTCGTCGCCTCCGGCGGCTGGACAGCGGCCCATCCCGACGAATCCCCTGAAGAGGCAGCGCAAATGGTCGTCACCGTCGCGGGCGCCGTGATGCGGGCGGCCATGCGCCCGATCCTCACCCGCGCAGACCTCGAGGAAACCGATGCCGATGCAGTTCTGCGTCGCAAATGCGCCCAGTTCAGAAACGTCACGCGATCGTGACCACGGAAACCTCGAAGTCCGAACAGGAATCGTCGGCACCCCCAGTCCGGATCGCCTTCATCTTCGCGGGGCTGCTCCTGGCGATGCTCTCGGCATCGCTGAGCCAGACCGTCCTCAACCCCGCGCTGCCCACCATCGTCGGCGAACTGCACGGCGCCGACCTGATGCTGTGGGTCATCACCGCCTACATTCTCGCGTCGACGATCATGATGCCGATCTACGGCAAGCTCGGAGACCTCCTGGGACGCAAACCGATTCTCATGGTCGCCATCTCGGTCTTCGTGATCGGATCGGTTGTCAGCGCGACCGCTACGAACATCGTCTGGCTCATCGCAGGCAGAGCCATCCAGGGCCTCGGCGGCGGCGGGTTGATGATCCTGTCGCAGGCGACGATCGCCGACGTCATTCCCGCCCGCGAACGCGGCAAGTACATGGGCATCATGAGCAGTGTCTTCGCGCTGTCGTCGGTGAGCGGTCCGCTGCTGGGCGGATTCTTCACCGAAGGCCCCGGATGGCGCTGGGTGTTCTGGATCAACATTCCGATCGGGCTACTCGCGCTGCTGGCCGCAGCCTTCTTCCTCCGCCTCCCGGAGCGTCGACGCTCGCGGCCCCGGATCGATGTCGCCGGGATGGCCGTGCTGTCCATCGCGACAACACTTCTCGTGCTGGTTGCGACGCTGGGCGGCGCGCAGTTCGCGTGGGCATCACCCACCATTGTCACAATGATCGCCGCGACCCTCGTGGCCGTAGTGCTGTTCCTGTTCATCGAATCCCGCACCGCGGAACCCGTCATCCCGCTGCACCTGTTCCGCGACCGCAACTTCAATCTGTGCACCCTCGCCGGGCTCCTCATCAGCGTCTCGCTGTTCGGTGTCGCGTCATACATGCCCACCTATCTACAGATGGTGGCAGGCATGGGAGCGACCGCCGCAGGCCTGATGATGCTCCCGATGATGGGCACCCTGTTCGTCACCTCCACACTCCTCGGCCGCCACGTGACGCGCACGGGCCGCTACAAGAACTGGCCGATCGTCGGAGCGATTCTTGTGGCAGCCGCCATGGTCCTACTGTCGACACTCACCGTCGACAGCCCCCTGTGGCTGCTCGGATGTTTCGTGGCGCTCCTCGGCCTCGGCCTCGGCACCTCGATGCAGCTGCTGGTCCTCGTCGTGCAGAACTCCTTCTCCATCGACGAGGTCGGTACCGCAACGGCGAGCAACAACTACTTCCGCCAGATCGGCGCGACCCTCGGCGTCGGCGTGGTCGGCAGCGTGTTCACCACCCGGGTGGCAACGCTGATCACCGAGCGAGTCCCCGACGCGGCCGACAACGGGATCCACGCGGATTCGCTCACCCCGTCCATTGTTCATGCCCTGCCCGACTCACTGAACCTGGCGGTCATCGAGTCGTACAACGAGGCGCTCACCCCGATCTACCTTGCGATCGCGCCGCTCGCGCTCGTCGCGGCAGTGTGCCTGTTCTTCGTGATCGAGAAACCGCTCGCGACGACCATCGAGCGGAAGACTGTGACAGAGAGCTGACCTGTAGTCACGGCCCCTCGGGGTCCTGTCGATATTTCACCCGAACACCCTTGGATTGAACGTGAGGGCGTTCTACGATCGAATGGTGTCCACGGATACGTCCGCGACATCCGGCAGGTCCACCACTCGCCCCTACCGATCTCCGCGGCGTCAACTGCAGGCAGCCCGGACGCGAGCCGCCGTGCTCGCGACCGCCACTGAACTGTTCACCTCTCGTGGCTGGGCCGGGACCAGCATGCGGGACGTCGCACGTGCTGCCGAAGTATCGGTCGAAACCATCTATTCGGCGGTCGGTCCCAAAGCCGCACTCCTCAAGGCTGCTGTCGACATCGCAGTGGTCGGCGACGCCGAACCGTCACCGCTCGCAGACCGGTCGGCATTCATCCGAATCGGCGCTGCACCGACCCGTCACCAACGGATCGATGCGGCAGCGCGCCTCACCGCAGACATCAACGAGCGCACACACCGCATCATCGAGGTACTCCGAACCGGAGCCCGAACCGAACCCACTCTCCACACCGAAGTTATCGCTGCAACACAACGCAGATACAACACCGTCACCGAAGCCGCACGAATGATCTCGGGACGAGATCTCCCGCCGGACCGGATCGACGAATTGTGGGCATTGACCAGCGATCAGGTCTACCACCTGCTCGTGACCGAACGCGGCTGGAGCCGAGCCCGCTACACGGCATGGCTGACCGGCCGTATAGAAGAAATCCTCGACCGTCCCGAATGATTCGGACGGTCTCTGATGGAGTACATCATGAGCGCCGACCCGCACATCACCGATACACGCACCATGAATATCGTCCACAACGCACTCCGCCGCGACCTCACGCGCGCACAACACGCACTCGCGTCCGCTCCCCCGCCGAACGACGAACGCCGCGCCGCACTTTCCGACCATCTGGACTGGATGATGCACTTTCTGCACGTGCATCACGACGGTGAGGACCGCGGACTGTGGCCGATGGTGCGCCGACTGAACCCCGGCGCGGGGCCGCTGCTCGACCGGATGGACGCCGACCACCGGCTGGTCGCACCGGAGATCGCCGGGGTGACCGCGGCCGTCGCCGCCTACCGATCGAATGCCGTTTCCCAAAAACAACTTTCGCATTCGCTCGAACGATTGTCGGAGGTCTTGATACCGCATCTGGGACGCGAGGAGAACGAGGCGATGCCCGTTGTGGCCCGGACGCTGTCACAGTCCCAGTTGGACGAATGGGAGGAACGGTTCTATCTCGCGCCGAAGTCGAAACAGGAACTGGGCGTGGAAGCGCACTGGTTGATCGACGGAGCAGACCGGCAGGACTACGACATCATGGCCCGCAAGGTCGGTCCCGTCACCCGTTTCATTCTGCTGCATGCGTTCGCGCGGTCGTATCGACGGGCATGCGCGTCCCGCTGGGGCGCCGACGTCGACATCCGCCCTCTGCACCGTCGGCCGGCCCGCACCGAGGGATCCGTCGACGTACACATAGATGCCCCGGCCCGATCGGCGTACGAGGCACTCGCGGACGTCACCCGCACCGGCGAGCGCAGTACCGAATGCGTCTCCTGCACACCACTGTCAGGAAAGCCCGCGGGAGAAGTGGACGCCCGGTTCCGAGGGCACAACCGGTCGGGTCACATCCGTTGGTCGCGGCTCTGCGAAGTGACGGAAGCCCACCCTGGCAAGGCATTTGCGTTCCGCACTGTACCGAGTTCACGCAACCCCGCATACCGCGACTCGACGCTCTGGTCGTACGAGCTCACTCCCGACGGCCACGGCACCCGGGTGCGCCACTCCTACCGCGTGATCGAGAAGCCCTATCGTCCGTTCGAATGGATCTACCTTCGCCTTCATCCTCAGCACCACGACATGCGTCCGCAGATGCGCGACAATCTCGAGGCACTGCGGCGGCAGTTGGAAAGCGCCCCCTCGACCCCTACCTCCCCGGCACCCACTTCATCGCAGCGACGAACGGTGCCAGCACCTTCGCCCACACCTTCTTCGGCAACCCCCGAGGGCCGTCGAGGTTGAGTACCCGCGTGGATGAGTGCGGCGATTTCCTGACCTCGGCTTTGGTGCGCGCCCACACCGTGGCGTTGAGGCCGTATTCGGTGTCGTTCGCGCGACGGATCGCCTTGGTTCACCTGCACACGGTGGTGCCCCGCAATAGGAACGGGGCGGTCGACTCCGGTCAGCTGCAGGTGTCATTCAGCGGCTGGCCTGCGAAACGGTCGCTCACCCATTGCTGAATCTGGGGCTTGAAGCTCGGAACGCCGTGGGGTTCACCGGCAAACTCTTGATAGTCCACCGTCGCTCCGCTGGCACAGAGTTCGTCGCGAAGCTCACGGCCGACGCGTACGGGCACGTCGGTGTCGGCTTCACCTTGAACCAGGGTGACCGGGATGGTCGATGCAACGGGAGTGAAAGCGTCGTTGGCTGCGAGCATGTCTCCCCAGGGATGGCCCGGTTGCAGAGCCTGCTCCTGAGCGAACGGACCGGGCCGTTGGGCCGATTCCTTCCAGGGCTCCCAGCACTCCCCGCCGAGGGTGTGCAGCAGTTCGAGGCCTGCGGGGGTGAGCACATCCTGTAGTGGAAGGTCCTTACCGACGCTGATACCGGCCAGTGCCGAGACGAGGTAGCCGCCTTGTCCCCAGTCTTCCCGGGTGTTCGGGGCGGTGGACTCGTAGATCGCCAGGTCGTGGTACTTGGCGGCGGCACCGATGCCGAGCACACCGACGATGTCCAGTTCCGGAGCGTACTCCGCGGCGATGTGGGCAGACCACAGACCGGTCTGGCCGCCTTGCGAATAGCCATATACAGCAATGCGATTGCCGAGGTCGTCGCCGAGGAATCCCTGTGCGGCGCGGGCCGCGTCCAGAGCGTTTCTCGCTTGCGCCTGGCCGTTCATGTACACGGTCTTTCCCGGTGTGCCCAGTCCCTCGTAGTCCGGCACCACCACAGCGTGTCCGTCGCGGAGGATCTCGGCTACGGACTCGCCTTCGTAGCGTTCGGCCAGGGTCGTGCGGGAGGGTGCGCAGTGATCCGCGGATCCGGCTGTTTCATGTGCCCATACCACCAGGCCGGGCTCGATGTCGCGGTCGGGAACGTAGAGGATGCCCGAGACGGGGGCCAGGCCACCGTGCACGCTCTCGGAGGCGTAGATGACGGTGTAGGCGGAGGCGCCCTCCGGGGCGTCCGTGCGGGGCTTTGCCCACACCACCGAGCCGGACTCGGCTCCGTCGGGCAGTTCCGCAGCGTAGAAGTCGGCGACCGCATCAGGGCCTTCTTCCACTCCGAGTTCGGCGAGGCGGTTCTCGGACGCAGCAGAACTGTGGGCGGCCGGTTCTGCGGTATCTGTCGGTGTCCCGCATGCCGTCAGCATCGCTGCCGTTGTGAGCGTCAAGGCGGCCAAGAGCACCGGGGTCATGCCCCGCATAGAGCGGTACCGGGTTTCAATCATGGGGATCGTCATTCCTCACAAGATGTGATCTGCAACTCAGACCGTCTGTCGATGTGTCGCGCTTCATGTAACCGGTAAGGCAGAATGCTCGTCAACGGCGTTGACATAAGGAGGAAAATGACCGGCAGGAAGACCGCAGAGGCCGATCGGCAACGTCGACGATCCACCAAGTCCGGCGTCGTACTCGACGAGCAGAAGATCGTGGACACAGCCCTTCGGATGCTCGAAGAACACGGATCGTCAGGACTGTCGGCGCGTCGTCTCGGCCGAGCTCTCGGCGCGGATCCGACCACCATCTACCGTTACTTTCAAGGGATGGACGATCTGGAATTGGCGGTTGCCGACGAGCTGATCGCCCGGGTCACGCGCGATTGGCATCGCACCGGGGACTGGAAGGCAGACCTTCAGCGCTGGGGAGTGAGCGCCTACACGGAATACCTGAAATATCCTCACGCGGCCCAGATCTCGGCCGCCCGAATATCCGGACGTCCCGCCGAGTTGGCAGGGGTGGAGGCGATTCTCGCCGCACTGCGCAGCGCGGGTTTCCCCGACCGTCTCGCCGTGCTGTACTACCGGAGCTTCATCGCTCAGATGCTCTCGTATGCGGCTCGGGACGGCGCCAAGAAACTCGTCTCGACGCTCCACCGAGGTGCCGATACCGAGCGATGGACGAGCGTCTACGCCGGCGTCTCTGCCGAGCAGTATCCGAACATCGCGGCCACCGCAGACCTGCTCGAGGAGTTCGGCACCCGCAACCTCTATCCGATCGCACTGCAGATCCTGCTCACCGATATGCAGACCGCTCTCGAACGACACCGAGACCGAGCCCCTGCACGCAGGCCCGCCTCGAACGAGACCCGGAGAACGTCGTCATCGACCTCAACGGTGCCGATATCTGGGACGCGTCGACCGTTGCGACCCTAGACGCGATCCGACACAAGTACGCAGCCAAAGCAAGACCGTCGAGATCATCGGGATCGACGGGGCCAGCCGCGAACGCCTCGAACGCCTCTCCGGGCAACTGCGTCAGGGCCACTGACCCTCCACCTCACGACGGGGCATGGGCAGCGGACGTCAGCCCTACCTTCCCGGCAGCCATTTCATCGCAGCCACGAACGGTGCCAGCACCTTCGCCCACACCTTCTTCGGCAACCCCCGAGGACCGTCGAGGTTGAGTACCCGCGTGGTCGCGATTGTTTGCGCCTCAGTGTATTTGAGCAATCCGTCGGCGCCGTGCCGCCGGCCCACACCGGAAATACCCATGCCGCCCATCGGGGCGTCGGTGCTCCCCCACGCCGGTGCATATCCTTCGTCGACATTGACGGTGCCGGCGTGGATGCGCGCGGCGATCGCCTCACCCTCGGCCTTGGTGCGTGCCCACACCGAGGCGTTGAGGCCGTATTCGGTGTCGTTGGCGCGTCGGATCGCTTCTTCGACGTTGTCCACCGGGTACACCGACACGAGCGGTCCGAATGTCTCCTCGGCGTAGCACTCTGCGTCTTCGGGGACGTCGGTCAGGACGGTGGGCTCGTAGAACAGCGGACCGAGATCCGGGCGCGCCTTTCCGCCTGCGACGACGGTCGCGCCCTTCGAGGTCGCGTCGTCGACGTGCCCCGACACAGTCTTGACCTGGTCCTCGTTGATGAGTGATCCCATCTCGGTACCGAAGTCGTAGCTCGCACCGAGCGCGACCTTGCGCACCCGATCACCGAACATCCGCAGGAACTCGGGTGCGATCGACCTCTCCACGTAAATCCGCTCGATGGAGATGCACAGCTGGCCGGAGTTCGAGAAGCACGCGCGCATCGCGGCCTCGGTGACTTCGCGCAGGTTTGCACCTTCGGTGACGATCATCGGATTCTTGCCGCCGAGTTCTGCGGAGAAGCCGATGAGACGTCGTCCGGCCTGCTCCGCGAGCAACCGACCGGTCTGTGAGGAACCCGTGAACATCAGATAGTCGGTGTTCTCGACGAGTGCGGTGCCCACTACCGAACCCGGCCCGGGGACGACGGCGAACACGTCACGCGGAAGTCCCGCCTCGTAGAGCAGGTCGGCGACCGCGAGTGCGCAGTACGGGGTCTGACTGTCGGGTTTGAGCACCACCGCGTTGCCCGCGAGCAGCGCAGGGATGGCGTCGGAGACGGCGAGGGTCATCGGATAGTTCCACGGCGCGATCACCCCGACGACGCCTTTGGGATGGTGCCGCACGGTGGTCTTCGTCAGGATCGGGAGCATTCCCGTCGCATTGCGTGGGCGCAGCAGTTTCGCGGCGGTGCGCGCGTAGTAGCGCGCGGTCATCGCGATGTCGAGCACTTCTTCCTGCGCCGATGCCCGCGACTTGCCGGTTTCGGCCTGCGCCATGTCCATGAGCGACTCGCGCTTCGAGATCAGCAGGTCGCGATAGCGGTGAAAGATCTCGGCGCGCTCCGCAGCCGGCGTCTTCGCCCACGCGACCTGCGCCTTGCGTGCGCGGTCGATCGCGGCTTTCGCGTCGTCGGCGGTGCCGACGGGCACGGTCGCGATCTCGCGGCCGGTGAAGGCCTCGACGACGGGTCGCGTGGGTCGAGAGGAGATGTCCTCGATCGCGATGAGCTCTGCGAGCCTCGTGAAGGTCGCAGTGTTCGGAGCAGGCATATCGCACCCCTACCGGTGAGTAGAAATCGGAGTTACACCAAACTACCGCGCAGGGGTGGCCCTCGTCATGGGTCTCTCATTCCTGGATCAGGTGCCCGAGAAGAAGGCGATCGTTCGATCGGCTCGCGCGCGTGCTGCATCCGGCTCGGTTCCCGCGGCCACGTCGGCGTCGCACCAACCGTTCCCTGACTCCCGGACGTAGCCGAGGCCTTCAGGCGAGAGCGACCACTTCTCGAACTCGGCGGGATCGACCGCCGCACCCGAGTCGAGGTGCAGTCCGAGACCGAGGAGCGCCTGATCCCAGCCGATACCGACGGCTCCGGGACCGTACGTCTCCCAGTGGTCGCCCTCGGGATGGGCGATGTGCGCCAGTTCGAAGCGGGCATGACCGCCCGGTTCGGGGATCACCGCCACTTCGATCCAGCTCTTGCCGCCTCCGAACTCCCAGGTCGCGGAGAACGACTTCGGCGGGTTACAGGTGAGGATCTCGCCTCCGGCGTTGCCTTCGAGCTGGTATCGGCCGCCGACGCGCAGCTCCCCGGTGACCGGCAGGAACCAGCGCGGGATCCGCTCGGGGTTGGTGCAGGCATCCCAGAGATCGTCGGCGTCGGTGGGGTAACTCTGCGACACCGTCACGACAGCGGCGTCCTTGCCGTCGACGACGCGATGCCCGATCGTGCGCCGCAGGGTCTCGGTCCTGGTCTTCACGTCCTTCATGGTGTTCTCCCTTGCTCGTCGGCAGGAGTGCCCGTGACTGAATTCTTCCCCCACTTGCACGAGTTTCCGTTGCCTCACGACCCACGGGAACCCGTGCAGACGGGGGAAAGTTGTCTCCCTATGTTGCCCGGAGAAGCGTGCCCGGAGAAGCGCTGCTCAGGACCGGGCGGACTCCTAGACTGGGGCAATGACCACGATGCGCGCGTCCGAAGAAAAGGTCGACCACGCCAAGATTGAGAAGCGGGCGCCGTCGGTCGCGCGCCTGTTCATCGATCGCGTCACCGCGACACCGGACGAAGAAGCCTTCCGCTACCCCGACGGTAAGGACGGGTGGACGAGCATCACGTGGGAAGAGACCGGCGAGAAGGTCCGGCTGCTCGCGGCCGGTCTGCTGTCGCTGGGCCTCGGTCTCGAAGACCGCGTCGCGCTGGCGTCGTCGACCCGTTTCGAGTGGGTGCTCGCCGATCTCGCGGTGATGTGCGCCGGCGGAGCGACCACCACGGTGTATCCCACCACCCACGCACCGGATGTCGCCTTCATCGTGGCCAACTCGGGAAGCCACATCGTCATCGCAGAAGACTCCGTACAGGTCGACAAACTCGCGGCGCATCGCGGCGAACTACCCGACGTCGCCAAGGTCGTCGTGATCGACGGACAGGGCGACGGCGACTGGGTGATCGGATTCGACGAGCTCCTGGAACTGGGCAGGGCGCAGCTCGCCGAGGACTCGAGCGCTGTGCTCGACCGAATCCACAGCATCGAGCCCCACCATCTGGCGACGGTCATCTACACCTCCGGCACCACCGGCAAGCCGAAGGGCGTGCGCCTGCCGCATTCGGCGTGGACGTATGAGGCGGCCGCGGTCGACTCCGTCGGTCTTCTCGGATCCGGCGATCTGCAATACCTGTGGCTTCCCCTGTCCCACGTGTTCGGCAAGGTGCTGCTGACGCTGCCGTTGCAGATGGGCTTCCCCACCGCGGTAGACGGGCGGGTCGACAAGATCGTCGAGAATCTCGCCGTCGTGCGCCCCACGTTCATGGGCGCGGCTCCTCGCATCTTCGAGAAAGCCCACGCGCGCGTCGAAGGGATGATGAACGAAGAGGGCGGCATCAAGAAGGTGCTCTTCGACTGGGCCATGGGCGTGGGCACCAACGTGTCGAAGGCACGCCAGGGCGGTCGTTCACCGGGCTTGCTCGACTCGGCCCAGCACAAGGTTGCCGACAAGCTGGTGCTCTCGACCATCCGCGAACGCTTCGGCGGTCGGCTCCGCTTCTTCATCTCCGGCTCGGCAGCACTGAATCCCGACGTGGCCCAGTGGTTCGACGCCGTCGGAATTCCCGTACTCGAGGGCTACGGACTGACGGAGACCTCGGCGGCGTCCTGCGTCAACCGCCCCCAGGCCAACCGGCTCGGCACAGTGGGCTGGCCTCTTCCCGGCACCGAGGTGAAGATCGCCGACGACGGCGAAGTGCTCATCAAGGGCCCAGGCGTGATGACCGGCTACCACGGCCGTCCCGACGCGACCGCCGAAGCGCTCGAGTCCGACGGGTGGTTCCACACGGGCGACATCGGCAGCCTCGACGACGACGGCTACCTGAAGATCACCGACCGGAAAAAGGACATGTTCAAGACGTCGCAGGGCAAGTACGTCGCGCCGTCGGCGATTGCCGCGACCTTCAAGGGCATCTCTCCCTACGCGGCGGAGATCATCGTCCACGGCGAGGGCAAGCCGTACTGCGTCGCACTGGTGGCGCTCGACGCCGAGGCCGTCACGGAATGGGCGAGCAAGAACGGCCTCGATGGCAGTTCGTTCTCCGAGATCACGCAACACGACAAGACGCGCGAACTGATCTCGAAGGACATCGACACGCTCAATCTGCAGCTCAATCGATGGGAGCAGATCAAGAAGTTCACGATCATCGAGCGCGAGCTCAGCGTCGAAGAAGGCGATCTCACGCCCAGTATGAAGCTGCGAAGGAAAGTGGTGGTCGATACATTCTCGGACAGCCTGACGCGCCTCTACGAGTGAGGCTCTATCCTGGGCAATATGAGTAGCGCGCGACCTAATTTGCCTCAGCGGATCGGTTACATGTTCGGTCGCACGCTGCCCACCGAGATGCGCGAGTGGGTGCGCGACGACATCGTCGGCCCGGGGGCAGCCCGACGATACCTGCTGCGGTGGAACCTTCCCCTCATCCCGTTCCTGCTGCTGTTCCTGCTCATCCCCGGCCCGGTCTGGATGCCGCTGTCGATGATGCTGCTCCTGCTGCTGCCGTGGATCTATTTCTCCGTCGCACTCATGCCGATCTGGCAGCGTCATCGCCTTCAGCAGCACGGCTTCGATCCCGCGCTGCTCGGCGCGAAGGCCCGCGCCCGCGCGGACCGCGAACGCGCCGACTACGAGCGCCGGTTCGGCCGCTGAACACGACGCGCACAACGGCAACTCCGCGTCTGGCCGCACTCCTCGGCCCCGCCTTCGTCGCGGCCGTCGCCTACGTCGATCCCGGTAACGTCGCCGCCAACCTCACCGCGGGAGCCCGCTACGGCTACCTGCTGCTGTGGGTACTCGTCGTCGCGAACGCGATGGCGATCCTCGTCCAGTATCTGTCTGCCAAACTCGGTGTCGTCACCGGCCGCTCCCTCCCGGAACTACTCGGCGACCGGCTCCGCACCCCGTCGCGTCGCGCATTCTGGATCCAGGCCGAGGTCATGGCAGTCGCCACCGACGTCGCCGAAGTCATCGGCGGGGCGATCGCCCTGCACCTGCTGTTCGGGCTCCCGCTGTTCGTCGGCGGCCTGATCACCGGCGCCGTGTCGATGGTCATCCTGTCGGTGCACAACCGTCGAGGTCAGCGAACATTCGAGTACGTCGTGGTGAGCATGCTGGCCATCATCACCATCGGGTTCCTGTGCGGTCTGCTGTTCACCGACGTCTCCCCCGCCGATGCCGCCGCCGGGCTCGTGCCCCGATTCGCAGGCACCGACACCGTCCTGCTCGCCGCGTCGATGCTGGGCGCGACCGTGATGCCGCACGCGATCTATCTGCATTCGGCGCTGTCACGCGGACGGCACGGCAAAGTCGAACCAGGACCGAAACTCGACCGCGTCATACGCGCGACCCGATGGGATGTGGCCGGGGGCCTGTTCGTCGCGGGCAGCGTCAACATCGGCATGCTGCTGCTCGCAGCGTCCGCCCTGCGCGACACGCCCGGCACCGACACCATCGAGGGCGCACACGCTGCAATCACCGATACCCTCGGTCCCGCAGTCGCGACGGTGTTCGCGGTGGGCTTGCTCGCGTCGGGACTGGCGTCGACCGCGGTGGGCTCTGCCGCAGGCGCCGAGATCATGGCGGGTCTGCTCCACATCCGGATCCGCCCGTTCATCCGGCGCGTGGTCGTGATGATTCCCGCCCTGATCCTGCTCGCCGTCGGCGTGGATCCGACGTTCGCGCTCGTACTCAGTCAGGTGGTGCTGAGTATGTGCATCCCGTTCGCGGTGATTCCCCTCGTGCGGCTGACCTCCGACGCAACGGTGATGGGCGGGATGCGCAACGCCCGGGCGGTGACCGCAGCCGCGTGGCTCACCGCGGGCCTCATCGTTGCGCTGAACGTCGCACTGGTGTGGCTGACCGCGACCGGCAGCTGATCACGACAGCACTTCGACGAGAGTGGTTTCCGAGTCGCCGGTCATGTAGCGCTCGACGCTGTCCAGGTGACGACGCCAGAACGCCTCCGCCGCACCGGGTTCCCCTTTGCGCAACAATTCGACGAGTTTGTGGTTGGCGCGCAACGCGACAGCCGTCCCCGGGCTGTCCCGCTCCGTCCGCGTCGACAGGAACAGCGCGTTGTGCGCGTCCATGATGTCGAGCAGCATGCTCGCGAGCGTCGACATCGTCTGATTGCGGCCGAGTTCCATGATCGTGCGGTTGACATCGCTCACATATCTGACGAACGCGTGCGGGTCGTCGACCACGGCGTCGCCGCGGTCGACGACCTCGGCGAGTGTGTCGATGCGGTCGCCCGGGTCTGCGGCGATCAACCCGACGGCCGCGACCTCGAGTTCGGTGCGTGCGCGGTAAACGTCGGCGAGGGGAACACCGCGGTACTGCAGGAGCAAGCCCGTGTACCGGGCCGCCGTCGATCCGTCGGGTGCCTGGACGCGTGCGCCGCCGCGCGCACCGCGGAGCACGGTGATGATGCCTTCGGATTCGAGGATCCGGAAGGCTTCGCGCAGCGTAGGTCGCGACACCCCGAATCGCTCCATCAGAGCGGCCTCGTTGGGCAGCGGTTCGCCGGCCTCCAGCTCACCGGTGATGATCTGACGGCGCAGGCTCGCCGCGATCAGCTCACCGGCTTTCGGCACGCGAACAACGGCCGAGCGGGCGTCGAGAGGCATGTCACCGTCCTGTATCCGTCATGGGCGAAACCGGCCAGTAAGAATACAAGAATCTACCCATTTGCGGCGAAGTGGGCCCGTGGCCGTCGTCACCATCACCGAGGGGCGCCTGCACACGCATTATCCTCGCCCCATGAGCGAAGCCATCGAATTCACCGCGACCGCCGACCTCGCCGACGAGATCGGCCCCGACATCCGCAGCTGCGACACCCAGTTCATCCAGTTCGGAGGCCGCGCCGAGTTCGCCGGACCGATCACGACGATCCGCTGTTTCCAGGACAATCTGCTGGTCAAGCAGACATTGTCCGAGCCGGGCAACGGCGGTGTCCTGGTGGTGGACGGCGACGCGAGCATCCACACCGCCCTCGTGGGCGACATCATCGCCGGACGCGGCGTCGACAACGGCTGGTCCGGTGTGATCATCAACGGTGCCGTGCGCGACTCCGCAATCCTGCGCACACTCGACATCGGCGTCAAAGCGCTGGGCACCAACCCGCGCAAGAGCACCCAGACCGGATCGGGTGAGAAGAACGTGCCCGTCGAGATCGGCGGGGTGACGTTCAACCCGGGCGAGATCGTCTACAGCGATCATGACGGCGTGGTAGTCCGCGCGGCAGACTGACCGTTCACGCGTCGCGGGCCACCCGCGCGCTCACTCCACCGATCTCGACGACATCACCGGTGTGCAACTGCCTGCCTCTGCGCACCTCGATCTCACCGTTGACCGAGACGAGACCGTCGGCGATCACCTCTTTGGCCTCGGCGCCGGACTCGATCAGGCTCGCCAGTTTCAGGAACTGGCCGAGCCTGATCGTGTCGTCACGGATGGGAACTTCGAACGCATCGGCCATGTTCGCCATTGTCACCCATCCCCCTCCACGCACACTGGACGGGTGAGTACCACCGAAGTCGTCTGGTTCCGCCGCGATCTGCGGCTGAGCGATCTGCCCACCCTGTCGAGCGCCGCCGACGCCGACCATGTGGTCGCGCTGTTCGTGCTCGACGACACGTTCGCTGCCACCGGGCCCCGCCACACTTTTCTGCTGCGCTGTCTGCGCGCTCTCGACGACGACCTCGGCGGGCGGTTGCTGGTCGCCCACGGCGACCCCGCCACCGTGGTACCGAAGATCGCCCGCGAGTTCGATGCGGGTGCCGTGCACATCAGTGCCGATCACGCGCCGTACGGGTCGCGCCGCGACCGAGCGGTCGAGACCGCGCTCGGTGAGGTGCCGCTGGTCCGGACCGGCTCGCCCTATGCCGTCTCGCCCGGTCGCGTCCTCAAGAACGACGGCACACCGTATCGGGTGTTCACCCCGTTCCGGCGCACCTGGCTCGACCACGGGTGGCGATCCCCCGCGACCACCGACGTCTCCACCGTGTCGTGGCTGGACCCGGACGGGGTCGACCTGCGTGTCGACATCCCGGACGACGACACCGACATCATGCTGCCCCCGGCCGGTGAGCAGGCTGCACTGCGCCGCTGGCGGGAGTTCCGCGACGACGAGCTCGAAAGATACGACACCGACCGCGACCGGCCCGATCTCGACGGCACGAGCCGACTGTCCGCCGCCCTCAAATTCGGGTGCCTGCACCCGCGCACCCTGCTCCACGATCTGCGCGGCCGTTCGGACCCCGGCGCCGTGACCTTCCGCAGCGAACTGTGCTGGCGCGACTTCTACGCCGACGTCCTCCACCACCGCCCCGACACCGCATACCGCAACTACAACCCCCGGTTCGAGAGCATCCGCTACGACACAGGACCGGACGCCGAGCGTGCCTTCGCCGCGTGGCAGCAGGGCCGCACCGGATTCCCGATCGTCGATGCAGGAATGCGGCAACTACTCGCCGAAGGCTGGATGCACAATCGGCTCCGGATGATCGTCGCGTCGTTCCTCACCAAGGATCTGCACCTGCCGTGGTGGTGGGGCGCGAAGCACTTCATGACACACCTCGTGGACGGCGATCTCGCATCCAACCAGCACGGATGGCAGTGGACGGCCGGCTGCGGCACCGATGCCGCACCCTATTTCCGCGTCTTCAACCCGACCTCACAGGGCGAGAAGTTCGATCCGAAGGGTGACTACGTGCGCCGCTGGGTACCCGAGTTGGGCGACATCGCGGGTAAAAGTGTCCATCGGCTGCCGGACGGCCCTCCGCCCGGATATCCCGAGCCGATGGTCGATCATGCCCACGAACGACAGGTGGCGTTGGCACGATACGGAGAGATCTCCGCCCGAGACTGAACCATCCGCCGAGCGACCGGCTCCGAATGGAACACAGGCGGAACACGATCCACGGAGGCACGATGGGAATCGAGTACAGCAGCGTCGTCGACGCGACCCGCAACGACGTGTTCGACTGGCACACGCGGCGCGGCGCGATCCATCGCCTGTTACCGCCGTGGCAGCCGATGAGCGTCGTATCCGAGGCCGAATCCCTCTCGGACGGACGCGCCGTCCTCGGACTGCCCGGGGGTTTGCGGTGGGTCGCGGACCATCAGCGCGACGCCTACGATCCGCCGGCTCGCTTCGTCGACGAACTCGGCCGCGACGGGGTGATGTCGGTACCGGCAGGGCTTGTCCGCTCGTGGCGCCACGAACACCGATTCGAGGAAGTCGACGGCCACCGCACCCGCCTGACCGATCGCGTCGACACCCCGGTCCCCGAACGTCTGCTGCTGCAGACCTTCCGCTACCGGCATCGCCAGCTCGCCGAAGACCTCGCGAGCCACCGCTGGGCACGTGAGCAGGGAGTGCGGCCCGCGACCGTCGCGGTGTCCGGCACGACCGGGCTCGTCGGCACGGCACTGACCGCATTCCTGAGCACCGGCGGCTACCGGGTGATCCACCTGGTGCGGCGAACGGCGCGCGGCGACGACGAGCGACGTTGGGATCCCGAGTCGCCTGCCGCCGACCTGTTCGAGGGCGTCGACGCCGTCGTCCACCTCGCAGGCGCGTCGATCGCCGGACGGTTCACCGACTCCCACAAGGCCGCGATACGCGAGAGCCGCATCGAACCGACGAGGCGGCTCGCCGAGCGCGCGGCCAGTACCGCGAACGGGCCGGCAACGTTCGTGTGTGCATCGGCGATCGGTCTGTACGGCTACAACCGAGGGGACGAACCACTCGACGAGCACTCCACGGGTGGAGGAGGTTTCCTCACCGATGTGGTGACCGACTGGGAGGCTGCCACCGCACCCGCCGCCGACGCGGGACTGCGCGTGGTCAATGTGCGTACCGGGGTGGTGCAGACCCCGCGCGGCGGCACTCTGCAGCTGATGCGGCCCTTGTTCGCTGTAGGTCTCGGTGGGCGCCTCGGCAGCGGAAGGCAATGGTTGTCGTGGATCGATCTCGACGACCTGCTCGACGTCTACCATCGCGCGCTCTACGACCCGTCGTTGTCAGGCCCTGTCAATGCTGTTGCGCCGGAACCGGTCCGAAACGAGGAATACACGCGAGTTCTGGCGGATGTACTGCACCGTCCGGCGTTGGTGCCCGTCCCGGGCTTCGGTCCGAAGTTGCTGCTCGGTGAGCAGGGTGCCCGCGAGCTGGCGACCGCCGACCAGTACGTCGTACCCCGGCGTCTGCTCGATGCCGGGCACACATTCCGAAGGGCTTCCCTCGAGGACTGCCTGCGCCACCAACTCGGCCACCTGCTGGCGGCGTCATGACCGAAACAGGTCGCGCCGACTCGCCCGGGCAGTCGCTGCGCATCCTCGTGACGGGGGCGACCGGGTACATCGGCGGCCGGCTCGCACCTCGCCTGGTCGCAGCGGGACACCGGGTGCGGGTTCTCGCGCGCAATCCGGACAAACTCCGGGACGTGCCGTGGGCAGGCGATGTGGAAGTGGTGCGCGGCGACCTCGGCGATCCCGAATCGCTCGAGCGAGCATGCCGGGACATCGACGTCGTCTACTATCTGGTGCATTCGATGGGTGGTCGCGGCGAATTCCTCGACGCAGAACGTCGCGCTGCCGAACACGTCGCCTCCGCCGCGCGCAGTGCAGATGTCGGGAGAATCGTCTATCTCGGTGGCCTGCACCCGAAGTCCGCGGAGTTGTCGACGCACCTGAGGTCGCGAGCACAGGTCGGCCGGATCCTGCTCGAGTCCGGGGTGCCCACGTTGGTGCTTCAGGCGGGCGTGGTGATCGGTTCGGGTTCGGCATCATTCGAGATGATCCGGCATCTGAGCAATCGCCTGCCCGTCATGACGACACCCCGATGGGTGAACAACCGGATCCAGCCGATCGCGATCCGGGACGTGCTCCACTATCTGGTGGCCGCAGCGACCGCCCCGCTGCCGCGCAGCCGCACCTACGACATCGGCGGACCCGATGTGCTGCGGTACGGCGAGATGATGCAGGTCTACGCAGACGTGGCGGGATTGCACCGTCGCAGGATCCTGGTGCTTCCGGTTCTCACACCGAAACTGGCCGGCCTGTGGATCGGCCTGGTCACTCCGATCCCGCCGTCCCTGGGCCGCACCCTGATCGAATCGCTGGGAAACGATGCGGTGATGGACGATCACGATGTCGACGAAGTGATCGCGCCGCCACGCGGCGGGCTCACCGGGTATCGCGACGCCGTCGCATTGGCATTGGGGCGTATCGAACGCGGCGAAGTGGAAACCACGTGGGCGAACGCGTCGCCTGTCGGCGCGCCTGCAGACCCGTTACCGTCGGATCCGGAGTGGGCCGGGGAGGTTGTCTACACGGATGAGCGCAGCCTCGACTGCGACACAGACGTGAACGCGGTGTGGGATGTCGTCGAAGGAATCGGCGGCGAGAACGGCTGGTATTCATTCCCGTTGGCGTGGACGATTCGCGGCTGGCTCGACCGCTTCGCGGGCGGAGTGGGACTGAACCGCGGACGGCGGAACCCCCGCACCCTGCACACCGGGGATGCACTCGATTTCTGGCGGGTCGAGCGCATCGACCGCCCGAAGTTGTTGCGGCTGCGAGCGGAAATGCTTGCGCCGGGCGGCGCATGGCTCGAATGGCGGGTCGAGCCCCTCGGCTCCGACCGCACCCGCCTGTACCAGCGTGCAGTCTTCTTTCCCAAAGGTCTTGCCGGCCGCGTGTACTGGTATTCACTTCTTCCGTTCCACGGAATCATCTTCGCCGGCATGCTCGAGAACATTGCTGGAACAGCACGGAAAGACCGGTGACACGGAAAGACCGGTGACGCTCTGCGCCACCGGTCTTTCCGTCTCGCTCACACGGTGCAGAGCGGCTTGATCTCCTGAAGCCCTTCCGTCGTAGGAGAGGTGAGCATCAGGCACGAGTTGTAGCCTTCGCTCTCCACGACTGCACGGATCTCCTGCCAGCCCGCCGCGTCCACCACCGGGGACCGCGACAACACGAAACCGGAAAGCCTGCTCGGGTCACCGACCAGCGCCCACGAATAGTCGTCCGCGAGATGCGCAACGATGTAGTTGCTCGGCCCGTCCAATGAATCCTGTGTCGGGACACCGGGGAAAGACACATGAAGCGACGCAGTGTCGTTGACCCGCGCGTTGCCCACGATTCCTCGGCGTTCACCCGTGATCGTGGTGCACGAATTCTCCACGCGGATGTTCTGTTCGTCGATCAGTGAGTAGTTGGCGGTGGTATCGCGCACACAATCGAGGTTGAACGGCGCCGGATTGGCCGCCAATTGGTACCAGCCGCCCAGGTAGCGGCTCACATCGAGTTGCGGAACGGGGTTCAGCGGTGCCGCCTGCGCGGGTGCTGCAACCAATGTCGAGCCCGCTGCGGCGAGGAGCGCCACAGCGAGACCGATGATTGTTTTCCTCATGGGGTCTCCCTTCTGCTTGCCGACGCAGTACTACTGCGGCATCAGGACGCCGTCGATCAGGTAGACCGTCGCGTTCGCTGTTTCGATGCCACCGCAGATCACGTTGGCGTCGTTGACCGTCCACTCGTCACCGGAGCCTGCGACCTCGACGGCGCCGCCCTGAACGGTGGTCTGCTCGCCGGCGATATCGGCGGGCGCAATCTGACCGGGGACCACGTGGTAGGTGAGGACATCGGTCAGCAGCGCCGAATCGGTCTTCAACGTCTCGATGGTCGCGGGATCGACCGCCGCGAAGGCGTCGTCCACCGGCGCGAACACCGTGAATTCACCGCCGTTGAGAGTGTCGACGAGATTCACGTCCGGGTTGAGCTGCCCGGAGACCGCCGCAGTGAGCGTGGTGAGCATCGGGTTGTTCGATGCCGCAGTGGTCACATTCTCCTGCGCCATCCCTTCGACCGAACCGGGACCCGTCGGCACCTGTTCTGCGTAGGCGGCGCAGCCGGGCCCGACGAGGCCTGCCGGCATTGCTGCGGCGGACTCTGTCGTTTCCATCGGTGCGGTGGTTTCGGTCATGGTGGTGGTCGTATCCATCGTGGTGTCGGAGCTGTCGTCCGACGTGCAGGCGGAGATGCTCAGTACCGCCGCAGCGCCGATACCGATAAGCGCCAAGCTCTTACGTGTCCGATTCGCCATCGTCTCGTTCCCTTCGGTACGCGCGGTCCTCGAACCGCGTCGATGAGGTGTGTCGGAGAGTCATTCGCCGCTGCGGGGCAGGGGGATGGGTGCGATCGGAAGAAATATTTTCTGGTGCCGGCGACCCATCCGAAATCGCGCCCGCACCGAAGCCCGAGCATGGATTCCACTTCACCTCGGGGACGCGCGCACGTCCTCGTACTGCCCGGTGGCAAACCCTCCAGCCATGCGGGGACACGACCGTGGCATCTGACGAGCGTGCGAATGGCCCTGCTGACCGAGGCGTTACGTTCGAGGCTGACGGGTCACGGCATCACGGTGGGCCAGGTGCAGTACGGAGTGCGCGGCTGGAACGGCGACCGGATGAGCCCCGTGCACGACGCATTGCGTGCACTCGACGCGACACTCGATCGGCGGCCCGACACCCGGATCGCCCTCGTGGGGCATTCGATGGGCGGGCGGGTCGCGGCACATCTCGCCGCGCAGAACGGTGTCGAAGCAGTGGTCGCGCTGGCCCCCTGGTGGCCCGCCAACGACGCCGCACTCATCCCTGCGGGACGTCGGCTCCTGGTGGCGCACGGAACCGGCGACCGCTGGACGGATCCCGCGTCGGCCGAATCCCAGACCGCGGCGGCCCTGCGGCGCGGAGTCGACGCGACGTGGTGTCCACTACCCGGCGCGGGACATTTCATGCTGACCCGGCCCGGCTGGTGGCACTCCGTCACCGCCGACTTCCTCATCGATGCCTTGACACCCGAGACGAGCTCTACCGGAGGAAACCATGACGCGTGAACCGTCCCGTTCCATCGCCGTGGTCGGCAGCGGCGTCGCCGGGCTCACCGCCGCCCACGTGTTGTCCCGGCGCGACCGCGTGACCCTGTTCGAGGCGGACTCACGCCTCGGGGGCCACGCCCACACCCACCACCTCACGCTCGAGGACGGGCAGGAAGTCGCCGTCGACACGGGCTTCATCGTGCACAACGACCGCACCTATCCCACACTGTTACGCCTGTTCGACGAGCTCGGTGTCGCCACTCAGGAGAGCGACATGTCGATGTCGATCCGCTCCGATCCCACCGGAGTCGAATATGCGGGAGCGAAGGGTCTTCCGGGGCTCTTTCCCACCTGGCGGTCGTTCACGAAGCCGCGTTACCTCCGGATGCTGGTTGAGATACTGCGTTTCCACCGCGCCGCGCTGGCCCTACTCGAATCGGGTGACGACGGGAAGGACGAGCCGCTAGAGGCTTTTCTCGCACGGAATCGATTCTCCCCGTTCTTCATCGATCATTTCATGACACCTCTCGTCGCCGCGGTGTGGTCGTGCGACCCGGCGCTGGCCACCCGCTATCCCGCTCGCTACCTCTTCCGGTTCCTCGACCACCACGGCATGCTCACCGTCTTCGGTTCCCCCACCTGGCGCACTGTGACCGGCGGCTCGAGCACTTACGTCGACGCACTCGCGCGGCGGCTCGACGAGGTGCTCGTGGACACCCCGGTGCGCAGCGTGGAGCGGACGGATGACGGGGTGTGCGTGGTCGTCGGCGACGGAGATGTGCGGTGGTTCGACGCGGCCGTCATCGCCGTGCATCCGTCTGCGGCCCTCGCCATGCTCGCCCATCCGACACCCATCGAACGCCGAGTACTCGGCGCGATGCCGTATTCGACGAATCATGCACAGTTGCACACCGACACGTCGCTGCTGCCCCGTAACGAGCGCGCCCGCGCGTCGTGGAACTATCTGACACCGGCCGACACCGGGCCCGAGGGAGTGATCGTCACCTACGACATGACCCGATTGATGCGGCTGACCACGGTCACGGATCGACGATTCCTCGTCACCCTGGGTGGCGCGCATCTCGTCGACCCGCGCAAGGTGATCGCGGAGATGACGTACGAACACCCGCTGTACACGCCCGAATCGACTGCAGCACAGGCACGTCTGCCCGAGATCGGCGACAGCAGAATCGCATTCGCCGGCGCGTACCACGGGTGGGGATTCCACGAGGACGGCGCCCGGTCCGGCGTGGAGGCCGCTCGGCGGCTCGGCGTCGAGTGGGGTGCGCCTTCCTGCATCGAGGCGGAGGTGTCCCCGTGACCACGGCGTGGATCTACCGCACCAGAATCGGACACGTTCGGCGCGCACCGATCCGGCACGCATTCGAATACCGAAGCTACAGCTGGTACATCGACCTCGACGACCTTCCGGTGCTGCCGTGGTGGTTGCGTCCGTTCGCCCGGTTCGACCCCGCCGATCACTTCGACGGCACCCGCCCGGACGCGACGCTCCGAGAGCGGATCGACGCGTATCTCGCGGGCGAGGGAATCGACCTCGACGGCGGACGTATCACCGCGCTGCTGAACGCGCGGGTACTCGGTCACGTCTTCGATCCGCTGACGCTGTTCTGGTGTCACGATCCCGGCGGCGCGCTCGCGTGCGTCGTGGCCGAGGTGCACAACACCTACGGGGGGCGGCACTGTTATCTGCTGAGGCCGGATGCCTCGGGACACGCGGAGGCCGACAAGGTCTTCTACGTCTCCCCGTTCAATGAGGTCACCGGCAGTTACACCCTGCGGCTCGCGGAGCCAGGCCCCTTTCTCGATGTCGAGGTGTCGCTACACCGCGAGGGACAGCCGCCTTTCACGGCCACGATGCGCGGGTCCGGCCGACCCGCCACTCTCGGGGTGATCGCCCTGACTCAGTTCACCCATCCGCTTGCACCTCACATGGTTTCGGCTCGCATCCGAAGGCAGGGCATCGGGCTGTGGCTGCGGGGGCTGCCCCTCGTCCCGCGTCCGGCCGCGCCCTCGGCCCCCAGACATCTACAGGAGATCTCTCGATGAGCACACCCGAACTCGAACTGCCGACCCCGCATGTGAGCGTCGACGCGACGAGATGGCCCGGGCTGGCATCCGTCCAAGGAGGACTCCGCACCCGCGTCGCCGCGGTGGTCGCCGACCGGTTGTTCCGCAATGCTGCTGCGCGCCTGGACGTGCGGGTGGAGTACCCCGACGGGACCGTACTCGGAGGCAGCGGAGCGGCGGGAAGCAGCAATGGCACTGATTCTCGGATCCTGCCCAGGATGATCATCCGCCATCCGGAGTCGTTCGCCCGACGGCTCGGCCGCGGTGGACTCGTCGGTTTCGGTGAGGCCTACATGGCGGGCGACTGGACCGCGTCCGACCCTGTCGCAGTACTCACCCCGTTCGCCGCCGAGATCGGGTCGCTGATCCCGTTGCCGCTCCGACGTTTGCGCCGGCTCGTCGTCGCGGCGCAACCCACTGGGGAACGGAACACCGAGGAGAACACCCGCTCCAACATCTCCCGCCACTACGACCTGTCGAACGCCTTGTTCGAAACGTTTCTGGACGGGTCCATGACCTACTCGAGTGCGCTGTTCGACGAGCTCCCCGCACGGTGGGATGCTCTCGAGACGTCCCAGCACCGCAAGATCGACCGGTTGCTCGATGCCGCGGACGTGCGCGCTGGAACGCGGCTCCTCGAAATCGGTACCGGCTGGGGTGAACTGAGCGTGCGTGCCGCGAAGCGTGGTGCCACCGTGCGCTCTGTGACGCTCTCGACCGAACAACAGGCGCTGGCCCGCAGGCGGGTGGCGGAGGCCGGTCTGTCCGACCGCGTACAGATCGATCTCCTCGACTATCGCGCAGTGGACGGCGAATACGACGCGATCGTCTCGGTGGAAATGATCGAGGCGGTGGGATACGACTACTGGCCCACATATTTCCGCAGTCTCGATCGACTCCTACGACCCGGTGGTCTCGTCGCACTGCAGGCCATCACGATGCCGCACGACCGGATGGCCGAGACGCGCGACAGCTACACGTGGATCCACAAGTACATCTTTCCGGGCGGGTTGCTGCCGTCGACCGAATCGATCGACGTGATCACCCGTTCGCTGACCTCGCTGCGCACCGTCGATCGTCTGCGATTCGGCGACCACTACGCCGAGACCCTGCGATTGTGGCGGGAACGTTTCATCACGCGCACGGACCGGGTCGCGGATCTCGGATTCGATGCCGTGTTCCGGCGGATGTGGGAGTTCTACCTGGCGTACTCGGAGGCCGGGTTCCGGTCGGGTTATCTCGACGTCCAGCAGATCGTGTTCCGGAAGGAGAACGAGCGATGAGCACATGGCCGGAGTTCTTGCTCATCACGGTGTCTGCGGTGGTGTTGCTCGCGGTGATCCAGGCGGTCACCTTCGCTATCGGGCACCGCATCGGCCGGTACAACGTGGTGGATGTGTCGTGGGGTCTCGGTTTCGTGGCGGTGGCCGCCGCCTCGGCACTGCTCGGCAGCGGTGACGCCTCGCGTCGGTTCCTCCTGCTCGCACTGGTCACGGTGTGGGGTCTGCGGCTGACATGGCACATGTACCGCAAGTCCCTGGGCAAAGGCGAGGATCCCCGTTACACGGACATGCTCGAACGCGCCGGTGACCACTCGATCGCCACGATCATCCGCAAGGTCTTCGTGACCCAGGGCGCGGCCCAATGGTTCGTGTCGTTGCCGATCCAGGTCTCGGCGGTGCTCGGGCCCACCCGCGGCGTCGGCACGGTGGTGCTCTGGGTCGGTGTCGCCGCGTGGATCGTCGGTGTGTCGTTCGAGGCGATCGGCGACCTGCAGCTGCGGCGGTTCAAATCGGACCCGTCGAATCGTGGCCGGATCATGGACCGCGGGCTGTGGGCGTGGACGCGTCATCCCAACTATTTCGGTGACGCCACCGTGTGGTGGGGAGTATGGCTGATCGCGGCGAGTGTGTGGCCCGGAGCAGTCACTGTGGCCTCACCCGCGATCATGACGTACTTCCTCGTCTACGCGACAGGTGCGCGGCTGCTCGAGCAGTCCATGTCGAAACGGCCCGGCTATCCCGAGTACCAGCAGCGAACGTCGTATTTCCTTCCGCGGCCCCCGCGGTCGCGCGTCCACAGGAGATGATCGGCGTGCTCGATGCGTCGCTGCCACTCGTGACCGGGCCACATCCAGGTGGGTGCAGGTTGAGCGGCCCGATTCGTCCGGCTAGTGTTTCGTCCGATGAGCGGACACGGACCATGACCGACGTCGGTGGCGGAACCGACACACTCGAAGCGTTGCTCGATCGAGTCGCGGCGGAGGATTCGGCTGCCTTCGCGCAGTTCTACGACCTGACGCGAGCGCGGGCGTACGGCATGGTGTTGCGGGTACTGCGCGATCCCGGCTACAGCGAAGAAACACTGCAGGAGGTCTACCTGCAGGTGTGGCGGACCGCGACGGGATTCGACCGCACGCAGGGATCGGCGCTGTCGTGGCTGATCACGCTGGCGCACCGCAGGGCGGTAGACCGGGTGCGCTCCGAGCAGTCGGGGGCCGAGCGAGAGGCCCGCTACGGCGCGTTGTCCACGACCACGGAGTTCGACAGCGTCAGCGACGAAGCACTCCGCCGCGACGACACACGTCAGGTCCTCGATTGTCTGGGCACGCTGACCGATCTGCAGCGCCAGTCGGTCGAGCTCGCATACTACGGCGGCCTCACCTATCGCGAAGTGTCGGAACGACTGGCCTCGACGCTGCCGACCATCAAATCGAGAATCAGGGACGGCCTGATCCGCTTGAAGAACTGTCTGGGGGTGACCAGCGATGACGAGTAGCCCTCTCGACTTCGACGACAACCATCTGCTCGACCTCGCCGCTGTGTACGCCCTGGATGCGGTCTCGGACGACGAACGCCGCGAAATCGAACTGCGAGTGGCCGAGGCCGACTCCGACGTCGCCGCAGCATTCCGGCGCGAGGTCCGCGAGGTTCGCGAGACGATGGCGCAGGTTTCGCATGCGACAGTCGCCGAGCCGCCGGCCCACGTACGTCACCGTCTGCTCGAAACCATCGGCACTGCTCCGGATACCTCTGCGCCCGATTCCCCGATCGACCTGTCGGCCCGCCGGAACCGGCGACGCTATTTCCTGCTTGCGGCAGCGGCGGCGGTGGTGATCGCCATCGCAGGTATCGGCGTGGCAACCCAGATCGGCCAGGGCACTCCCCCCACCTCGGCGCAGGTTCTCGCCGCCGAGGACGTGCGCACCACCTCGGGTTCGATCGAGGGGGGCGGTACGGCGACGGTCGTGTATTCGAAGGACGTCGACGCCGGTGTGCTGGTGATGAACAACGTCGCGCCGCCGACCGACGGCACCGTCTACCAGATGTGGCTGATCGGACCCGACGGCGCGACTGCCGCAGGCACCATGACACCCGCCGACGTCGCACCGTCGACCACGGCTGTGCTCGAAGGCATCTCGGATGCGACCGCATTGGGATTCAGTGTGGAGCCGGAAGGCGGATCAACCCAGCCGACAAGCATTTTCGCTGAGTTGCCGCTCGGTTGATCGCCCGATTGCGTCGGGCAATCGAAGCTCATGTGGGCGACAGACCAGCGCTGCGCTGTCCGGACACACGGATCAGTTTCTCGTTGACGAACTCGCCCACGCCCCACTGCGCCAGCTCGCGGCCGTAGCCGGAACGGCCGACACCGCCGAAAGGCAGGCCGGCTGCGGTGACCGCATGCTCGTTGACGAACGTCATGCCGTCCTTGAGCCGCGCAGCCACCTCGTGCGCCTTGTCGACGTCCGAGGACCATACAGAGCTGGACAGTCCGTACTCGGATTCCTCGTTGGCAATGCGCACGGCCTCGTCCACCCCGTCCGCCTTGTACACGATCGCGACCGGACCGAAGATCTCGTTGCACCCCACATCTGCGGACGGATCCACATCCGTGAGCAGGGTCGGCTCCATGTACGCGCCGTCACGGTCGATCTTCTTCCCGCCCACCCGGATCGTGGCGGTCCCCTCGCGTGCCGCGGTGGCGAGGCGGTCGACGATCTCGTCGCGGGCACCGATCGAGCTGAGCGGGCCTACTTCGGCATCCGGATCGTCATAGGCACCCACCGTGAGCGCGCCGATCGCCTTTTCCAGGTAGGACACCGTGCGATCGTAGAATTCCGGCTGCACGATGAGCCGCTTCGGCGCATTGCATGCCTGGCCCGTTGCAAACATCCGGATGTCTACGTATCGGTCCAGTACCCACTCCAGGTTCTCCGCATCCAACACGAGGAAGGGATCGTTTCCGCCCAGTTCGAGCAGCGACTTCTTGTAGTGCTCCCCGGCTGTCTTCGCCACTGCCGAGCCCGCGCCTTCGGATCCGGTGAGGGAGACACCCCGGATCCGCTTGTCTGCGATGAAGGGTTCCATCTGGGAGCCGGAAGCGTAGATGTTCTGGAACACGCCACGCGGCAGCCCGGCCTCTATCAGGAGGTCCTCGCACGCCTGGGAGGAGAGCGGGCAGATCCCCGCGTGCTTGAGCACCAGCGCATTTCCGAGCAGCAGGTTAGGGGCCGCCCACCGCGCGACCTGGTAGTACGGAAAGTTCCACGGCATGATTCCCAGGATCACTCCGAGCGGCCGCTTGACCACGTACGAACGGTCCGCGCCCTGCGCCGGGAGTTCCTCGGGCGCGAGCAGTTGGTGGGCGTTGTCTGCGTACCAGCGGTAGATGCCCACCACGATGTCCAGTTCGGCCGCGCCCCACGGTCGGAGCTTGCCCATCTCTCGGCCCATGTAGTCGATCAGCCGATCTTTGTGCTGTTCATAGAGATCGGCGACGGCGCGGAGAACATCCGCGCGCTGGTCGACGGAGGTCTCCTGCCAGCTGCGCTGCGCTTCGGTGGCGCGATCGAGGATCGTATCTCGGTCTGAGTCGTCGATTCGTTCGAACTGCTCTTCGTCGGTACCGGTGTTCGGGTTCTGGAGTGCAAATGTGACCATACTTCGGTCTACCCGCCTCCGATCTCCTTACACCCTGGTCGCGATCTGCGGGGAACGCCGACGACCACGGTGGCATCGAATTCGTCCGACCGGTGAACGACCGTTGCCAGTCCCTCCGCAGCGAGGATCCCGGTTGCTGCCTCGACCTGCCGGAGACCGGCTTCCATCAGCAGGTGGCCCCCGGGCGCAAGCCACTCCGACGCGGACACCGCCAGGCGACGATGCATGTCGAGTCCGTCGGCACCGCCGTCCAACGCGACACGCGGCTCGTGCAGTCGTGCCTCCGACGGCATTGTCGCGATCGCCGCCGTCGGCACGTAGGGGGCATTGGCGACGATCACATCGATGCGGCCTCGCATCGTGTCGGGCAGCGCCGCATAGAGATCGCCGCAGTGGGCGTCGCCGCCGCATCGTTCGAGGTTGCGCCGCGCGCAACGGACCGCCGCGGGATCGACGTCCGCGGCGTGCAGCCGGATCGCGGGTTCGGCAGCGGCGAGCGCAGCCCCGACCGCACCGCAGCCGCAGCACATGTCGACGACGAACGAACCCGGAGCAACGACTTCGGCGGCGCAGTGCACAAGAAACTCCGTGCGACGGCGTGGAACGAAGACATCTGCGTCGACGCTGATCCGCAGACCGCAGAATTCGGCCCATCCCAGCACGTGCTCGAGAGGTCGGCCGTCGATCCGCTGCTGTACGAGGTCTTCCAGATCGGACGGGCTGCGCGCTGCATCGGTGAGCAGGCGGGCTTCGTCTTCCGCGAAGACACACCCGGCAGACCTCAGCCGTACGGTCAGTGTCGCGAGGGGCGGCGCCGCGCTCGGACTTCCTCCGATTTCGGTCACAGTCCACCCTAAACCGCGCATGTGCCGACCTGGGCAATACCTTGTCGGTGGGGTGGTCTATACAGTTCTGTTGGACTCGAGCGAGCAGGACAGGCAGGTAGCGGTACCCGTGATCACCGGTGACATCAAGAACAAGGTCGATGCAGTCTGGGACGCATTCTGGACGGGCGGCATCTCCAATCCGCTGGAGGTGATGGAACAGATCACGTACCTGCTGTTCATCCGCAGGCTGGATGACGAGCAGACGCGGGCGCTGGAGAAGGCGAACCTGTTCGGCGACCCGATCGAGGGCAACCCGTTCCCGGAGGGCGACGACGAGGACGGCAGGCCGTTCAACGACCTGCGCTGGTCGGTGTTCAAGGACCGGCATGCCGACGAGATGTTCGACATCGTCGGGAACCGGGTGTTCCCGTTCATCAAGAACATGCGCGGCGAGGAGTCCACGTACGCGCATTTCATGAAGGACGCGCGGCTGAGCATCCCGAACGCGGGGATGTTGCAGCGGGTGGTGGACCGGTTGGACAAGGTGCCGATGGAGAACCGCGACACCAAGGGCGACATCTACGAGTACCTGCTCGCGAAGATCGCGGCCGCCGGGCAGAACGGCCAGTTCCGCACACCACGGCACATCATCGAGCTGATGGTGCACATGACGGCACCGAAGCCGGGCGACACGATTGTGGACCCGGCGTCCGGTACGTGCGGCTTCCTCGTCGGCGCGTCGGAGTACATGCGCAGCTATCACGCGGACGCCATCAACGCGGGTGCCGGCAAGCAGCAGTACCACCACGAGATGTTCCACGGATTCGACTTCGACAACACGATGCTGCGAATCGGGTCGATGAACATGCTGTTGCACGGCATCGAGCAGCCCGACATCCGGTACCGCGATTCACTTGCCGAAGCGAACACCGGTGATGCCGAAGCGTATTCGTTGATCCTCGCGAACCCGCCGTTCGCGGGCAGCCTCGACTACGAGAACACCGCGAAGGATCTGCAGCAGATCGCGAAGACGAAGAAGACGGAACTCCTGTTCCTGGCGCTGTTCCTACGCCTACTCAAGCCGGGTGGCCGTGCGGCGGTGATCGTGCCCGACGGCGTGCTGTTCGGATCGTCGAAGGCGCACAAGGAACTTCGCAGGATTCTTGTGGAGGAGCAGAAGCTCGACGCGGTCGTGAAGCTGCCGTCGGGGGTGTTCAAGCCGTATGCGGGTGTGTCGACGGCGATCCTGTTCTTCACGAAGACCAACTCGGGCGGCACCGACAATGTGTGGTTCTACGACGTGCAGGCCGACGGATTCTCGTTGGACGACAAGCGCAACCCGCTGCTGGACGCCGACAAGCTCGGTGCGCTTGCCGAACTGTCGGACGATGAGCATGTGAAGAACAACCTCCCGGATGTGCTGCGGCGCTGGGCCGAACGTGACGGTGCGGAGCTGGAACGCGCGCGGACGGAGCAGAGTTTCTGCGTGCCCCGTGAGGACATCGCCGCGCAGGGCTACGACCTGTCGTTGAACAGGTACAAGGAAATCGTGCACGAGGAAGTCGAGCACCGGAAGCCGACCGAGATCCTCGACGAGCTGGACCGGCTCGAGAAGGAAATCACAGACGGCATGGCACAGCTGCGGGAGATGCTTGCGGGTGGTGCAGCGTGAGCGGGTGGCCTGTCGCGACGCTAAGCGATATATCCCACGGCAAAGGGCAGTACGGCGTTGGGCTCTCTTCGCGGGAGTGGGTTTCCGGTGATCCGCGATACATCAGGATCACTGACATCGATGAGAACGGATGCCTCAACTCGAACAGGGTCGCACCTGATGGCGATGAAGGCTCCTGGGCTAAGGCACTTCTGAACCCGGGTGACCTGCTCTTTGCTCGATCAGGAGCAACCGTCGGAAAGGCGTATCTGCATTCGGACGGCAGCCAGCCGGCAGTGTACGCAGGCTATCTGATCAAGTTTGAACTCGATCTGGACCGGGCGGTCCCAGAGTATGTCTTCCGCTATACGCAGAGTCTGCAGTACTGGCGCTGGATCGCCAACAGTCAGCGCGTTGTGGCGCAGCCGAACATCAATGCTCAACAGTATGCGGCTTTGCCGATCCCACTTCCGCCGATCGAGGAGCAGCGGCGGATCGCGGCGATCCTCGACCACGCCGACGCCCTCCGCGCCAAGCGCCGCGAAGCCCTCGCCCGCCTCGACGAGCTGACCCAGTCGATCTTCGTTGACATGTTCGGCGACCCGGCGCTGAATCCACGGGGGTGGACCGTGGCGGAACTTGGGTCACTTGCAGACAAGTTCTCCGACGGTCCCTTCGGATCGAATCTGAAGAGCTCACACTATGTGGATGAAGGGGTGCGGGTCATCCGCCTTCAGAACATCGGAGTCGGTGAGTTCGTTGACAAAGATCGAGCGTATGTGGCAGAAGATCACTACTCCACATTGAGTCATCATGATTGCCGCCCTGGTGACGTGCTGGTAGGAACCCTGGGGGAGCCGAATCTCCGCGCTTGTGTTCAGCCAGAATGGCTTCAGATAGCGCTGAACAAAGCCGACTGTGTTCAAGTGCGACCAAAGATCGGAACCTCGAACGCAGAGTTCCTGGTGGGACTTCTCAATCAGAAGTCAACGGAGAAGATGGCGCATGCTTTGGTCCTGGGCCAAACACGCGCACGAATCAGTATGGGGCGGCTCCGCGGCCTCAAGGTGCCAGTACCTCCCTTCGAACTGCAGCTGGAGTACGCAGAGCGGGTGCAGGGGATCGGCAGGCTGAAATTCCATCACCAAGCCGCACTCGCCGAACTCGACGCCCTCTTCTCCTCCCTCCAGTCCCGCGCCTTCCGAGGCGAACTGTGATAACACCTACCCCGGTGTCTGCAATGCCGGTGTGGTCCGGATTCCTCACGCCGGTGCTGGAGGTGCTCGCTGACGGCGCAACGTGGCGGAAGCGAGAGTTGCACGAAGCAGTCGCAGATCATGTCGGCCTCACGGCCGAGCAGCGGGCTGAGGCGCTGGCGTCCGGACAGAGCCGCTTCGACAACAGGATCGGATGGACGCTGAGCGGACTCTTCCGTGCGCAACTCGTCGACAAACCGGCACGCGCCACGTTCACCATCACCGACGCCGGCCGCGCCCTGCTCGCGCAGCACCCAGACGGAATCACCGAGAGAACGCTGAAAGCTATTCCGGCGTACCAGAACTACGTTCCCGTCGTCCGGAATACATCGGAAACCGAACCCGGCCAGGTCAGTACTGCCGCACAGGACGAGAGTGAAGCCGACCCTCTCGAACAGATCGAGAGTGGCATCACTCGGTTGCATTCGGAGGTCGCGACAGACTTGCTGACACGACTGCGCGGGCAGCACCCCGACTTCCTGGAGCAGTCCGTCCTCGACGTGCTCGTAGCCATGGGCTATGGCGGCGCTGAGGGAAAGGCCACCCGCATCGGCGGCTCCGGTGACGGCGGCGTGGACGGGGTCATCGATCAGGACCCGCTCGGACTCGAACGCATCTACGTGCAGGCCAAGCGCTACGCCGCCGACAACACCGTCGGCCGACCCGAAATTCAGGCGTTCGTCGGTGCCCTGCACGGCGTCGGTGCCGCCCGCGGCGTATTCATCACCACCAGCTCCTTCACCTCCGGTGCCCGCGAGTACGCCCAGAATATCGGCACACGCATCATCCTCATCGATGGACAACGCCTGGCGTCGTTGATGATTCGATATGGCGTGGCCGTGCAGACCCGGCAGACCTTCACCGTCGTCGAAGTGGACGAAGACTACTTCGAATGAACCGAGGACACCCGTGAAAACACTCCACCCGTCCGCCAGCGACGAGAACTTCGCCGAACTGCAACGGGACCCGTTCTTCGACCCCGGAGTCGACCTCGTCGCCGACTTCTTGGCCGACGCCTTCGACGACCCGGCCGGCGCGGAAGTGGACCGGTGGACGCTGAGCGCGCTCCCCACCACGAACAGGACCGCCGAGATGCAGCGGCTCTTCACGCTGAACGTCGGACCGATGGAAGTGCTGTACGTCGAGCGCCACCTCGAGGGAAGCGACATCGTGGACTACCGCATCGTCCTGTATGTGTCGGAGTCCGCTCTCGGTGCCGCCACTTCGAAGACCGTCGAGCAACTGGAGGACAGCCTCCCACTGCTGCGTTTCCATCGCACCGGGATGGCGTCGGCGGACGGCGACGGTGTCGTCATCGACTGGTTCCTGTCCGACGATGGGGCCGACGAACAATTCTTCGGCCTGCCTCTCGCCGCCGCGATCCGCCCCCTAGCCGAACTGCTCGTCGGCAAGGGTCGCGGCCCGTACGCGCAGTACCACAACCGTGCGTTCGCGGCGCATGTCCTCGGGCGAGCCACCGACGCCTGACGATCGCTGCAAACGCACGCACACAACCTCAGGCAGCACGCGCCGCGCTACGGCCGCCGCCAGTAGTACCTCCGAGCGAGCTGGGTCGACTTACGACCGGACCAGTAGCCGTCGGTGCGGCGCTCGTGGCGTATTGGCCTTCTACGTGCGAGTTCAGGCCAGCCCCATTTCGTATTACACTATTGAGTATGGCTGGTGAGACGATCGACGGAACCCCCGTCACCGACGAGATGATCGAAGGCTGGGCCGACGAAGCCGAGGCAGGCTACGACGTCCCCACCTTACGTAAGCGTGGTCGCCCGACCATCGGAGACGGCCCCGCAACAGTGGTCCCGGTCCGCATGGACGAAGCGTTGCTGCAGGCACTGAACGCGCGGGCAGAGAAGGAGCATGTGTCCAGGTCGGAGGCGATTCGAGAAGCGATCCGCGCCTGGACTCAGGTCGCGTGAAGGCACATAAATCCGCACTCAAGCACGGAATCGACGAGACCGACAGCCTCCACGCGGCTCAGCATCACGTCTATGCAGCCGACCTCGATGACGACCATCCCACGCGAGAATTCCGACTCGGTTTCGACCGGAAGGGCCGTCTACTGGAAATAGTCGTACTGCGTTTCGACAGTGGAAACGAACTTCTTATCCACGCAATGAAGGCCCGTCCGCAGTACTTCGATCTCCTGCCTTGATTTCAATCCCCCTGCGGAGGTGCACGAAACCAGTCCACGGGGTGGCTACAGTCCGGCCCGCAGTAAGCGGGGCTGCTCCTCAACTCTCGGCCGGGAACTCGATGGGGTTCTGCCCGGGCTCGGTGGCCTGGCCAGACGACGCCCTGCGGGCGGCTGTGCCCGACCGTACGGAGACCCTGCGGGTCCCTGAGCTTGCCTTCGGCCCCTTCCCCACAGCTGCCCGGTCGCCATACCCCGATAGACCATCTCGGCCAACGCTTCTGGCCCCACGTCGGAGGTGACGTGCGGCTCACGCTGAACCCGGTCGTTCGTGTCGACCCTCACGAGCGGGTGCTCCACCGCCAGCTGTGGAGACGAAGGTACTGGCGCCCAGTCGGTTTCACGCACGGGAAGGCACCCCTGCGCGCAGCGTCGAATTGCGCTGACGTCGGACCTCGGGAGACGAGCGACGAATGCCCGACGCGCCGCGGCTACCGGACCGGCCCGCGCGCACGTCGCAGCGAAAACACCTCGAGCCTCTCGACGGAGATGTCGAGAGGCTCGGAAGATCAGGACGTCAGCGAAGACCCCGGCGGGGCGAGAAGAAGAGGGTCGGTATCGAAGACCGAACCATGAGAAGCGCCCCCTGGGGGCGTGTGGATAGACTCCACCCTACGGTGCATGACAGTCCTATCTGTCTTGTGCCCAGACCCCGGTCGGTGTTGGTAGCACCCTCCGGGGTCGACCTGTATTCAGGCCGGTGCAGGGATGGTCCCATGCGCGGCGGTGGGCGTCAACCCGAATGTGGGTTCTCCAGATCGGAAGCACCGTCCGGATTTCCGCTTCCCCTGACTTCCATTTCTTGTCGGAGGCTCCGGCTACACTCCGAACATGCTTTCGAATGATGGCGTCGGCGGGCTCGGTCGAGTGGGAAACCACCTGGCCACCCTCGACGCTGCCATCGAGGGTCTACTCACCGAGCCGCTGACGGGCCTGTCCGAATCCGATGTCGTCGAAGCGCTGCAACGGATGGAAGTCTCCCTGCGGAAGGCCGCTGCCGTCGGGCACCGGCTGATCGTCGAATCCGTCGAACGGTCGATCCCCGCACACCTCGCCTGCCGCTCCATCAACGACTTCCTCGTCTCCACTCTCCGCATCTCGGGAGCCGATGCCGCGAAACGCGTGAAGGGCGCCACCAAGACCGGCACCTGGCACACGCTCAGCGGCGAGCCGATGGACGCCACATTGCCCGCCACCGCGTCGGCCGGCCGCGAAGGCGCCATCGGTCCCGATCACGTTGCTGCTATCGCCAGAACCATGCGCCAACTCCCAAACGGCACCACCCCGGACGAAATCGACGCCGCAGAGCAGATCCTCGCCGACGCCGCCCGCTCCACCACCCCTGAAGACGTCACAAAGATCGGCATCCACCTGCTCGCCCACCTCAACCCAGACGGCAACGCCCCCGACGAGCGCGAACGTAAGCGTCGCCGTGGCCTGCGGCTCGGCAAGCAGGGCACCGACCTCATGACCCCGATCTCCGGACTGCTGGATCCGGAGACACGGGCACTCCTCGAACCGGTGCTCGCCAAGCTCGCCCGCCCCGGCATGAACAACCCCGACGACCCCGAATCACCCACCGGGGATGTCGATTCCCCGAATCTGGACCGTACGGCGATGGCTAAGGCCGCTGCCCGCGACACCCGCACAGCGGTACAGCGCAACCACGACGCACTGAAGGCCGGGCTGCGGCAGATGCTGTCGTCCGGCGTGCTGGGCAGTCATCGCGGCCTACCGGTGACGGCGATCATGACAATGTCGGTACACCAACTCGAGAAGGCGTCCGGCGTGGCGACTACCGCCACCGGCGGCATCGTTCCCATCAGGGATGCACTGCGCATGGCGCAGAACGCCCACCCCGTACTCGCCATTTTCGACCACAACGGCCGCCCCCTTCACCTCGGTCGCGCCCGACGCCTCGCCTCGGCGGATCAGCGACTCGCCCTCATCGCAGCGTCTCGCGGGTGCACGCGTCCCGGTTGTGATGCTCCTGCGTCCCTCACAGCCGTGCACCACGTGAACGAGTGGCAGCACGGCGGCGCCACCGACATCACCAACGAGGATCTCGCCTGCGACAGCTGCCATGCCCTCGTTCACGACGGTCCGGGCGGCTGGACAACCCGCGTCGCACCGCCCGATGCTGCGCATCCGGGCCGCGTCGAATGGATCGCGCCACCCCACATCGACCCCGACCGGCGACCCCGAGTCAACCACCGGCACCACCTGGATCATTTCGTCGCGGGCGTCCTCGCCCGGCACCGATACCGGCGGGAACGCCCGAGCCGGAGAGATACATCCGCTACCCGGAGCGATGACAACGCCCCGCCAGATCCTTGATACCGAGACACGTCTCTCGGAAACAGTCGATCAGGTCGAGGACGTCGCGTGCGACGTACCCTGTGGTGCCGCGTTCGACGCTTTTACGGGACAGAATTCCAGCGTCCGCGAGTTCGTCGAGCGCGGCTCGCGCTGCGGGGAACGACACCCCGAGGATCCGTTGCACAGTGCGCGCGGTCATGATCGGCGCCTCGGCGAGCACCGGAAGGATGCGTGCTGTCGCGGACCCTGCGCGGGGCTCCCCTCGAAGCCCTTGCGCCTCGCGGTGGCCGGCAAGGCGGCCAACCCACTCGAGCGCCAGCTCGTCGATGTCCTGTGCCAGGCGTCGCGCATGCTCCGACGCGACGACAGCGGACTCGATAAACGTCGAGAGCCAATCGTTCACGCCAGCGACGGCGTCGGGATCGACCGGGTTGCCCACATACCGGTAGGCGCTCAACCCGTCGACGTAGCGGTCGCTGAGAGTCGACAGCACGAGACTGATCGGGAGCACCGCTTCCGGTGCCAGACCGCGCCTGGCAAGAACGGTGTGGATCAACGCGCGCCCGACCCTACCGTTGCCGTCGGTGAACGGATGGATCGTTTCGAACTGGGCGTGCACGATCCCGGCTTGAATCAGCGGTCCGTGCAGGGATCCGTTGAGATAGTCGACGAGGTCGGTCATCAACGGTCCGACATCCTCGGGCGAGGGCGGGACGAAATCCGCTTCGAGCGGATGCCAATTCGAGCCTCCGATCCAGTTCTGAACCTGCCGGAGGCCGTGATGCCGTTCGTCGGGCAGTAGTGCTGCGTGCAGCATGACGATGTCATCCACGGTGACGGCGTCGGTGTCGACCAGACTGCTCGACGCGTGCCGGAGGACCGAGATGTTGTTGGCTACGAGGCGCGCCTGGTCGCTGAACCCGCGGATGTCCTCATCCTGCGCCAATTCGGCCAGGGCGACCTGCTGAGGTGAGGGGGCGATCCCCTCGATCATCGAGCTGGCGATCGCCTCCGACCGCAGCAGAAATCGAGCGATCGACTGCAGTCCGCCCGAACCGGGACCTGTTCCGCGTCTCCGGATGTCGCGCTCTGCGGACGCGGCACGCGCAGCAAGGTCGGGAGGCATGATCAGTGGTCGGTCCGTCACCAGGTCGGGAAGGTAACGGTCGTAATGACCGCCACGACGATCGCGCGCAACCAGACCGGAACCGGGATCCGGCTTCCAATACGCGCGATACAGCTCGGCCACTGTGCGAATCTCTTCATTCTGCCCGATACAATCAAAGTTTAGTATCTCAACCTTTAATGCGCGACGATCGTATTGAAGGTTGTCGGCATTCGGCCCCGGACGGTCGTGTCAGACCCGGCCAGTAGTGTTCGTCGGCTCCGGACAACTCGGATGCCTGTGCCAAGATCGAGCACAGAACGACACGTCACTGCGCGGGCGCGCACACGAGCGAAGAGAGGACCACGGTCCATGGTGGGGAACTTCGACTTCCTACAGGCCGAATGGCCGCAGCTGCATGCCGAGGCCAAGAAGGCCGAGCGCGACGCACTCTTCGACCCGCGCACCACCTGCTTCTACGCCCGTCGCGTCGTCGAGCACGCCGTCAAATGGATCTACCGCACCCAGAGCCTGCCCGAGCCGTACAAGTCCGACCTCGCGGCCCGGCTACACGACGGCAAGTTCGTCGCCGTCGTCGGGCACTCTCTCGTCGCGAAAATGGATCTCATCCGCCGGCTCGGCAACACCGCCGTCCACGAGACCAGGCCCGTCCCGAAGGACGCAGGCACGAAGATGCTCGCGGAACTATTCCACATCCTGTCCTGGCTGGCCCGCAACTATGCGACGCAGCCGTCGAGCAAGCCGTCGCCGCAGCAGCAGTTCGACCCGGCGCGGCTGCCCAAGCCGGGCGGCGGGGCAGTCGTCGCGAAGACCGTCGCACAGCTCGGCAAACTCGAAGCCGAGTTGGCCACCAAAGACGCGAAGCTCGAGAAGTCCGAGGCCGAGAAGCAAGACCTGATCGCGCAGGTCAAGGCCCGCGACGAGGCTGCCGAGACGGCAGACCTGGAGAAAGCGAGCCTCGAGCAGCTCATCGCGGAGCTGCGCGCCCAGATCGAGGCGGCCCACCAGGCCAGTGCCGTCGCCCCCGACACCCATGACTACGACGAAGCGCAGACCCGCCGCGACCTCGTCGACCTGATGCTCCGCGAATCCGGGTGGCTGCTCGACCAGCCGCGAGACCGCGAGTACCCGGTCACCGGAATGCCCGACAGCAAGAGCGGATTCGCCGACTACGTGCTGTGGAGCGCCGACGGGCGCCCGCTTGCCGTGGTGGAGGCGAAACGGACGTCCGTGGATCCGTTCGCCGGGAAGCAGCAGGCGAAGCTGTACGCCGACTGCCTCGAACAGATGACGGGGCACCGCCCGGTCATCTATTACACCAACGGTTTCGAGCACCATTTCTGGGACGACCTGCGCTATCCGGTGCGGCAGGTCGCCGGTTTCCACACCCGCGACGAACTCGAACTTCTCGTCGCGCGCCGAGCCTCGATCCGGCCACTCGCCGACATCCCCGTACCGCAGGAGATCGCAGGCCGGCCGTATCAGGAGAAGGCAATCCGCTCGGTCATCGAACGGTTCGAGCACGAGAATCAGCGGGCCGCGTTGCTGGTGATGGCCACCGGATCCGGAAAGACCCGCACCGTCGTCGCACTCGCCGACATGCTGATGCGTGCCAACTGGGTGAAGCGCGTGCTGTTCCTGGCCGACCGCAAGGCCCTCGTCAAACAGGCAGTCGGCGCGTTCAAGACGCATCTACCCGATTCGTCGCCGGTGAACCTGCTGACCGACAAGAACACCGAGGGTCGCGTCTACGTCTCCACCTATCCGACGATGATGGGCCTTATCGACGAAACTGATAGTGGTGCAAAACGATTCGGTCCTGGTTACTTTGACCTCATCGTCATCGACGAGGCGCATCGTTCGGTGTACCAGAAGTACCGGCACATCTTCGGCTATTTCGACTCGCTGCTGCTCGGACTCACCGCCACCCCCAAGGACGAGGTGGACTACAACACCTATCAGTTGTTCCAGCTCGAAACCGGTGTCCCCACCGACAACTACTCGCTCGATCAGGCAATCAACGACAGGTTCCTCGTACCGCCGCGCGCGGTGACGGTGCCACTGACGTTCCCGCTGCAGGGTATCCGGTACGCCGACCTCAGCGACGAGGAGAAGAAGCGGTACGAGGGGATCGACTGGGGCGACGACGTCCCCGACGACGAGATCCCCGACGTCGTCCAGGCCGAGGCCGTCAACAAGTGGCTGTTCAACATCGATACCGTCGACAAGGTCCTCGAAACGCTCATGACGCACGGGCATCGCGTCGCGGGAGGCGACAGGCTCGGCAAGACCATCGTCTTCGCGAAGAATGAGCGGCACGCCCAGTTCATCGCGGATCGGTTCGATGTCAACTACCCCGAGTTCAAGGGCTCCTTCGCGCGCGTCATCACACACTCGGTGACCTACGGTCAGGACCTCATCGACAAGTTCTCACAACCCGACCAGGAACCGCACATCGCCATCTCCGTCGACATGCTCGACACCGGCATCGACGTCCCTGAGGTCGTGAACCTGGTGTTCTTCAAACCCGTGCGGTCGAAGTCGAAGTTCTGGCAGATGGTCGGCCGTGGCACCCGTCTGCGACCTGACCTGTACGGTCCCGGCCAGGACAAGACGGACTTCTTCATCTTCGACGTGTGCGGCAACTTCGACTATTTCGATCAGCACCCGGATGCCTCCGAGGGTGCGCTCTCGCCCTCGCTGTCGCAGCGGCTGTTCACCGTACGCACCGAACTCGTGGCGGCACTGGACCGTTCCGGCGCGGCGACGGAACTGCGCAAGGCGACCGCGGACACACTGCACACCCAGGTTGCCGGCATGCGGCTCGACAACTTCATCGTCCGCACTCGCCGTCGTGAGGTAGAGAAGTACGCCGACCGCGCCGCGTGGGACTCGCTGACAGAGCAGCAGGCCGCCGAGATCGTCGAGAGTCTCGCCGGGCTGCCGACCACCGTGCGCGACAGCGACGAGATGGCCAAGCGGTTCGATCTCGTCGTCCTGCGTGGCCAACTCGCCGTCATCATCGACGACGGCACTCTTCCGAAACACGAGGGCACCATCCGCGGTGTCGCCGACGGACTGCTCGAGGAAGGGCTGACGATCCCGAAGGTCAAAGCCAAGGAAGAATTGCTCCGCGAGGTCGCGAGCGACGAATGGTGGCAGGACGTCACCCCGGAAATGCTCGAACACGCTCGGCGGGAACTGCGATCGGTCGTCGGGCTGCTGGAGAAGAAGAAGCGGGCCATCGTCTACACCGACTTCACTGATACCCGCGGCGAGGTCGTCGAAAGGAACATGCCGGAGATGTCGTCCGGTACCGATGTCGAGCGCTACACCGCGAAAGTGCGCGACTATCTGCGTCGCCAGCCCCACAACCTGGCCCTGCAGAAGCTGCGCTCCGGCAAATCGCTGACCCCGGCCGACTTGGAATCCCTCGAAGAGCTGCTGGCGCGCAGCGGCGCCGGCGACTCCGAGGACATGGAACGGGCCATCGCAAACGCACAGGGGCTCGGGCGATTCATCCGCTCCCTGGTCGGTCTCGACCAACAGGCCGTGCAGGAAGCTTTCGCGGAGTTCCTCGGTGAGCGGACCGCGTCGTCCAGCCAGATCGACTTCGTCAACCTCGTGATCAGTCACCTCACCCGGCACGGTGAGATGGACCCGAAGCTGCTGTTCGAGGCGCCGTTCACCGATACCGCACCGCAGGGGCCAACCCAGTTGTTCGCACCCGAGCAGACGAAACGGCTCGTCGGCGTCATCCGGTCGATCAGTGACTCCGCAGGAGCAGCCACCGCCTGACCCATCCGTGCGGGCAGGCACTCCGAATCCTGAGCGACCGGCACACTCGAGGCAACATGGTGCCTGCACGTTCCGTGCCGGCCCGACCAGGAGGAGCTCTTGAGCACCACGACGACATCGAAACCTCACCGCTCTCGTCTGCGATGGCTGATACCCGCCGTGCTCCTTCTGGTGTGGCTCGGAATCGCGGGCGGCGGCGGGCCGTTCGCAGGCAAGCTCAGCGAAGTCGCCTCGACCGACGCAAGTTCCTTCCTGCCCGCCTCGGCGGAATCGACCCGCGCCGACGAGATCTACGCCGAGTTCCGCGACAGCGACGCCATTCCGGCGATTGTCGTCGCCGAGCGCGAGGGCGGGATCACCCAGGACGACATCGCCTTCCTCGCCACGGAATCGGCAGGACCGCCGCCCATCCCCTCCGAGGACGGGCAAGCGGTGCAGATGATCGTTCCGATCGACAGCAACGTCGAGGTCAAGGATGCCGTCGAAGAGCTGCGTACCGCGCTCGAAGGCGCACCGGAAGGCCTGACCGTCCACGTGACCGGACCCGCGGGTCAGGCTGCGGATCTCTCGGCTGCGTTCGCCGGGATCGACGGACTGCTGCTGCTCGTCGCGGGCGGTGTGGTGCTGCTCATCTTGATCGTCGTCTACCGCAGTCCACTGCTGCCGTTCGTCGTCATCATCTCGGCCGTGTTCGCACTCGCGCTCGCCAGTGCGCTCGTCTACCTGCTCGCCGACGCAGGCACCATCGCGCTCAACGGGCAGAGCCAGGGCATCATGTTCATCCTGGTATTCGGTGCAGCCACCGACTATGCGTTGTTGCTCGTGGCCCGCTTCAGAGAAGAACTGCGCATCCAGGAAGACAAGTACGCTGCCATGCGCACAGCGTGGCGCGCCTCGCTCGAACCCATCGCAGCATCGGCGGGCACCGTCATCCTCGGTGTGCTCTGCTTGCTGCTGTCCGATCTGAACTCCAACCGCGGTCTCGGACCGGTCGCCGCGATCGGTATTGCCGCGTCGTTCGTCGCCTCCATGACATTCCTGCCCGCCGCCCTCGTCCTACTCGGACGAGTCGCCTTCTGGCCCACCCGGCCGCGGTACGAACCGAATTTCGACAGCGACAACCTCGAACAGGCGCACCGCTTCTGGAACCGAATCGCCCAGTGGGTGGGATCGAAACCGCGACCCATCTGGATCGTGTGCAGTCTCGTACTCGTCGCCTTCGCGCTGCTGCTGCCGCAATTCAAGGCTGCCGGTGTGGCATCGTCCGATCTGTTCCTCCTGCAGACCGATTCCAAGTCCGGACAGCAGATCCTCGGCGAGCACTTCGACGCAGGCAGCGGTTCGCCGACCGTGATCATCGCAAACGAACCGTCACGCGACGCAGTTACCGACGCCGCCCGGATCGAGGGCGTCACGACCGTCGAACCTGTCACCGGCCCGGACGGTGCCCCCACCGTCGTCGACGGGCAGATCGCTCTCCAGGCCACCCTGTCCGACGCGGCCGACTCGCTCGAGGCGGAGGCGACAGTCGAACGCATCCGCGAGGCCGTGCACGCGGTGCCCGGCTCCGACGCCCTCGTCGGCGGGCCCACCGCGGTCGACCTCGACACCAAGGACACCGCTACCCGCGACCGCACACTGATCATCCCGGTCGTCGCACTCGTGGTGCTGCTGGTGCTCATCGTGCTGCTGCGGGCGATCGTCGCGCCGATTCTGCTGATGCTCACCGTCATCGTGTCGTTCGCGGCCACTCTCGGTGTGTCGTCGCTGCTGTTCAACCACGTGTTCAACTTCCCCGGCTCGGATCCGGTGGTGCCGCTCTTCGCATTCGTGTTCCTCGTTGCGCTCGGCGTCGACTACAACATCTTCCTCATGACCCGGGTGCGCGAGGAAACGAAGAAGGTGGGCACGCGCACCGGCACGCTCCGTGCGCTCACGGTCACCGGCGGGGTGATCACGTCGGCGGGAATCGTGCTTGCCGCCACGTTCTCGGCGCTGGCGGTCATTCCGCTGCTGTTCCTTGCGCAACTCGCGTTCATCGTCGCGTTCGGTGTACTGCTCGATGCGCTTCTGGTGCGGTCGCTGGTGGTTCCGGCACTGACGATCGACATCGGCCGCAAGGTCTGGTGGCCGAGCGCACTGTCGCGTAGCGAGCCCGATACCGCGGCCGAGACCGACACGAAGGCAATGTCCTAGCGCGTACCGTTCGCAACGGAGGCCCGACAACGATACGGTCGGGACATGTCTGCGGATCTCACCGCGAGGCCGGATCCACCGTCCCCGGTGACGGTTCCGTCTCCCACAGCGCCCACACGCTTCCACGCCCGCATGACGGCGGTTCCACACTTCTTCGGAGTGGCGCTCGCCGTGTATGCGGGCGTGGTCGCGTTGTGGTCGCTGTCGCCCACGTTGCGCGTCTGGCTTCACACGCCGCGCGAGTACATCGACGAGTACTACTTCGACGCCCCCGATACGAGTCTGTCGTTCGCGCTCGTCGTCGCGGTGCTCGCCGCCGCGATCGCGGGGCGCAAGCGCATCGCCTGGTGGATCCTCACGATCTACCTCGGCGGGTTCGCGCTCACGAATCTGATGCTCGCGATCGTGGACCGCGATCCGAGCCACCTCGGGGCGTTGATCGTGCACCTGCTGCTCGTGGGGGTGCTGCTGCTCTCGTTCGGCGAATTCGACACGCGTGTGCGGCCGGGTTCGATTCCGTGGTCGTTGGTGGTCCTCGTGGGAGGACTCGTCACCGCGACATTGATCGGCTGGGGGCTCGTCGGACTGTTTCCCGGAACTCTGCCTCCCGAGGACCGCTTGTGGTGGGCAGTCAATCGCGTCACCGCCCTGACCTTCATCGACAACGACCAGTTCAGCGGGCACACACACTGGCTCGTCAGCACCGTCCTCGGGTTCCTCGGCGCACTTGCGTTGCTTGCCGCACTGTTCGTACTGTTCCGGTCCCAACGCTCGTCGAATGCGCTCACCGGGACAGACGAATCCGCAATCCGGCGACTGCTCGATCAGCACGGCGACGACTCGCTCGGTTACTTCGCGACGCGACGCGACAAGGCCGTGGTGTTCGCACCGAGTGGTAAGGCTGCCGTCACCTATCGCGTCGAGATCGGTGTGTGCCTTGCCTCGGGCGATCCGGTGGGCGATCCCGAGGCGTGGCCGCACGCGATCGACGAATGGCTGGGCCTTGCCCGCGCGTACGGATGGACGCCTGCCGTGATGGGCGCGAGCGAAGACGGCGCCCGGGCGTATCACCGTGCCGGACTGTCGGTCCTGCAGCTCGGCGACGAGGCGGTATTGCACACGCAGGGATTCTCCCTCACCGGCCACGACATGAAACCGGTGCGACAGGCCGTCAACCGGGCACGCAAGCACGGTGTGTCCGTACGGATTCGACGACACTTCGATGTCGGCACCGGCGAGATGGCCAACGTGATCCGGCTCGCCGACGCCTGGCGCGACACCGACACCGAACGCGGATTCTCGATGGCACTCGGCCGGCTGGGCGATCCACTCGACGCGAACTGTCTTCTCGTCGAGGCGATCGTCGACGGCACACCGGTCGCGATGCTGTCACTCGCGCCCTGGGGTGAAAACAGCGTGTCGCTCGATCTGATGCGTCGTGATCCGGCGGCACCGAACGGTGTCGTCGAGTTCATGGTCACCGAGCTCGCCACCCACGCATCGCTTTTCGGAATCGAACGAATTTCACTGAACTTCGCGGTCTTCCGCTCCGCGTTCGAAGAGGGCTCTCGCATCGGGGCCGGGCCGATCATGCGGTTGTGGCGATCGATCCTGCTGTTCTTCTCCCGGTGGTGGCAACTCGAAGCTCTCTACCGATCCAACGTCAAGTACCACCCCGAATGGGTGCCGCGCTTCCTGTGTTTCCGCGACAACCGCGAGATTCCGCGTATCGCACTGGCTTCGTCGGTTGCCGAGGGTTTTCTCACGGTGCCCAGTTTCGGTCGCCGGAAACTCCTGAAGCACACCGGTACCCATTCGATGCTGCCGGTCGACCCCGACGCGGCGCCCGAGCACGGAAGTATCTCGGAGGCCGACTCCGCCCCATCGCGATCGGCACACTCCGGCGGTAATCGCCGAGGCCCTGAGCAGGACCGCGTACGGATGAATACGTTGGAGAGGATCGTCGAGTACGGCGTCGACCCGTATCCGGTCGCCGACGCACCGACCCATACCGTTGCCGAAGCCCGCGAAACGACCCGCGGGGGGCCGGTCCAGGTCGCCGGCCGGATATTACGGATCCGCGATTTCGGCGGAGTCCTGTTCGCCGTCGTGCGTGACTGGTCCGGTGATGTGCAGATCCTCGTCGATCGTGAACGGGTCGGTGGCCGCCAATTCCTCTTCGACCTCGGCGATCTCGTTGAAGTCTCCGGCGAGATGGGTCGCAGTCGCACCGGGGAGATCTCCTTGCTGGCCGACTCGTGGCGAATCAACGGTAAGTGTCTGCATCCGCTGCCCGACAAGTGGCGCGGTCTTGTCGATCCGGAGGCGAAAGTTCGCCAGCGGTACGTGGATCTGGCGATCGACCGCAACGCCCAGCGGCTACTGGCTGCCCGCAGTGCCGTGGTGCGGTCCCTGCGCGACCACCTGCAGGACGTCGGATACCTCGAGGTCGAGACACCGATCCTGCAGTCCGTACATGGCGGGGCGAATGCAGCGCCGTTCACCACGCACATCAACGCCTACGACACCGACCTGTATCTGCGGATCGCACCCGAGTTGTATCTCAAACGCCTGTGCGTGGCCGGAATGGAGAAAGTGTTCGAGATCGGACGCGTATTCCGCAACGAAGGTACAGATTTCAAGCATAATCCGGAATTCACGATCCTCGAGGCGTACGAGGCGCACAGCGACTACGAAAAAATGCTCACACTCGCCCGCACCCTGATCCAGCGGGCGGCGGTCGCCGCGCACGGACGCGAGATCATCGTTCGCCGCGACGACCACGGCACGGCGGTGGAGATCGACATTTCGGGTGAGTGGCCGATCAAGACCTTCCACGACGCGTTGTCCGAGGCCCTGGGCACGTTCGTCGACGCAGAGACCCCGGCCGAGGTACTGCGCCGGATGTGCGACGAACGCTCGATCGCCTACGACCCGGCCTGGGACGCAGGCGCGACTGCACAGGAACTCTACGAGCACCTCGTCGAATCCCGTACCGAATTTCCGACGTTCTACACCGACTTCCCCACGTCCGTCTCGCCTCTGACCAGACCGCACCCGCGCAAACGTGGTGTCGCGGCGAAGTGGGACCTGGTCGCGTGGGGTGTCGAACTCGGCACCGCCTACAGCGAATTGACCGATCCGATCGATCAGCGGGCGCGGCTCACCGAGCAGTCACTTCTCGCCGCGGGCGGCGACGAGGAAGCGATGGAGCTCGACGACGATTTCCTGCACGCACTCGAGTACGCGATGCCGCCGACAGGTGGTCTCGGTATGGGCGTCGACCGAATCGTGATGTTGATCCTCGGTGGGAGTATCCGCGAATCACTCGCATTCCCGTTCGTAAAGCCGCGGCATTCGCAAAGCTGACGTCGAATACACATTCCCCCTGAACCGGACGGTTGACACCCTTCACAGCAGGCAGATCACGCTTCGGGTTTTTACCCGAACTTTGGGTGGAGATTTGCACAAGATCACCCTCAAGGGGTAGAACGTATTCCAGCGCACTTTCTCACGCGCCGAAATAGCCCTGTGTGGAAGGAAAATCGAGCGTGAAACTCCGCCGCAGCAGCATCTTCCAGCTCGGCAACTGGCGGCTGAGATACAAACTCGGTGTCGTCGTCGCCGTGCCCCTCCTCGCAGCGATGCTGCTCGGCGGTCTCCGCATCAGCACTCAGCTCGAGGAATCGAGCCGGTACGACGCCCTCTCCGACCAGATTGCCGTCGCACCGGCACTGCTCGACTACTCGACCGCCCTCGTGAGCATGGTGACCGTGACCGGCCTCGGAATCCCACCGACGCTGGCGACCTCGGAAGACGTCACCACAACGATGCGACAGGTGGTCGACACGGCAGACGAGAGCGGACTCGGCCCGGCCATCCACAAAGAACTCGACGCACTCCTCGCCGACGGTGCGATTCTTCACGACGGCGTGATGAATTCGGGCATGTCTGCGGAGGAACGAGAGCGACGCACCACCGATTTCCTGGTCAGATGCAAGAAAATCTTCCGCGACATCTTCGACCTTCTCGAAGACAACGACGCACTCGTCGACGCCTCCAATCTGATCACTGTGTGGGACGCACAGCTCAATCTGCTCAGCGAGATGGAAACGCTCGGCATGCTTGCAACCAATCCCGAAGCGGCACAGGCCGCTGCATTGAAGGCCATCAACAACGAGGAGTCGACTCTACGGCTGCTACTCGGCTCGCGGCTCGACACCGGCCAGATCGAAGGAATGCTCGGCGACATCGCAGCACGCCGGACGCTGATCCAGAACTACACACCCACCCGCCAATTCGGCGAGCAACTACGCGGTTCGATGGTGGCGGCTTCTGCGCCGTACGCCGACACCATCGTCCATGCCAGCGATCAGATCACGACGACACTCGACCGCCTCACCTCCGACGCCCGATCCGACGCCATCCGCGACTCGATCCTGATCGGCACGCTACTCGTGGTCGCGCTCGGACTCGGCCTGCTCGTCGCGCGATCTCTTGGCCTCCCACTCCGCCGGCTCCGCAAAGAAACCCTGGCCGCCGCCGAGACCGAACTACCCAACGCAATCGCAGCGGTGAAGGACGGCGCCGACGTCGAGAGCGTCCGCCTCGCACCGATCGGCATCGAGACCACCGAAGAGATCGGCCAGGTGTCGCGCGCTGTGGATTCGATGAAGAACGAAGCTCTCCGGCTCGCGGGCGAGCAGGCACACCTGCGGCAGCAGGTGAACGTCATGTTCGAAACCCTCGCACGACGAAACAAGACTCTTGTCGAACAGCAGCTCTCGCTCATCGATTCGCTCGAATACCAGGAGAAGGACCCCGCCCGCCTTCAAAGCCTGTTCTCCCTCGACCATCTTGCAGCGCGCATGCGTCGCACCGGCGAGTCGTTGCTCGTGCTCGCGGGCACCCGGCCTCGCACCCGCACATCCCCGGCGCCGCTCACCGACGTGTTGCGGGGCGCGGTCTCCCAAGTCGAGAACTACCAGCGGGTCCACATCGGGCGCACGCCGCACGGCTATCTCGTCGGAAAAGCCGTCGACGACGTGGTGCATATGGTTGCCGAGCTCGTCGACAATGCGCTGCGCGCGTCTCCTCCCAACAGCCCGGTAAGACTCGAATTCGCATCCGCAGAGGGTGGCGGGCTTCTGCTCGAGATTGCGGATGTGGGGATCGGTATCCCGCGCGATGCACTCGAGCAGATCAACCTGCGTCTCTCCGCGTGGGACGAGGCCGACGTCAACGCGCCTCGGCAGATGGGCTTGTTCGTGGTGGGTCGCCTCGCTGCGCGCAACGGCATGAACGTCCGGCTTCGCCCCACGTTCGACTCGGACACCAATGCCGGTGTGACCGCATCGGTCTACTTCCCCTCGTCCTTGCTCGCCGAAATCCAGGCACCGAGCACCACCGCGATCACCGAACGCCCGCGTCGGCTCTCCCCAGAGAACGACCCGTCGCAGCACATGCAAGGAGGACGCTGAGGGCGCGCATGTTTCACGTGAAACGGGGGCGTTTACGCCTGCCCGCGCACGCCTGGCATGGTGGACACCGTGCAGCTTCTCCTGATCCGCCACGCCCAACCGGAATACGCCCGCGTGAACCTGGGGCGCGCTGATCCGTCCCTGACCGAACAGGGACTGGTTCAAGCCGGACGGCTGGTGGAAGCGCTCGCGCCCTACCGGATCGCGCGGTTGTTCTCGAGCCCGCAGCTCCGGGCGCTCCAAACAGCCCAGCCACTCGCCGACCGGCTGACGCTGCCGGTCGAGCAGATCGCGGGCCTCGCGGAGTACGACTACGAGCTCGATCACTACATTCCGTTCGAAACCGCGAAAGAACTCGGATCCGACGCCTATCAGCGCATCCTTGCTGGTCACCTTCCCGATTTCGTCGATGCGGAACTTTTCCGCACGCGGGTGCTGACGTCGGTCGAGCAGGTCGTTTCCTCGTGTACGCATGAGGAGACCGCGGTGGTCGTCGCGCACGGCGGGGTCATCAACATCGTGCTGCAAGACCTCCTCGGGCTCGAGTTGCCGCTGGCATTCCCGATCGAATACGCATCGGTCACGCGCCTTCTCGTCTCCCGCGCGGGTCGGCGGCGGGTGGCGTCGATCAACGAGACAGGGCATGTGCGCGACACATTGCGCGTGTGAAACCGGCACACGGGCCGAGCGCAGCTCCTACGCTGAGGGGCCATGCGCACCTTCAGCCGAACAGTGTCCATAGTTGCTCTGGCCGGCGCTGCGGTGCTCGGCACCGCAGGCACCGCAGCTGCCGACGAGTGGCCCTCCGACAACGGCGCGGTGACCGTCGTCGAACAGCCCGACTTCCTCGTTCCGAGCGACGGCGAGTTCTGGAATCCGCTGGTCGCGAAAAACCGGCTCACCTCACCGTTCGGTGAGTCGACGCGAATCGAATGTACGCAATTCCACGGCGTACTCCTCGACTGCTGGCAGGCCGACCAGAACGGAAATCCGCACAAGCTCACCGCACTCCCGTTCAACTTCCCCGCGGTCACCGGTTCCTCGGAGCCGGGTGGAGGTCCGTCGCACTTCGTGTATCTCGGCTGATATCGGAAGCCGCGTCGTCCACTGCCGCACCGGCTCACCCATCCGCTTCATGTTCGGTGCCGAAGTCCTCCCCGACATGACGGAAGGATCAGGTGCATGACGACGAACGAGGAGAGCACGCACGAGGGCAACCCGGAAACGGAGAATCGTAGACCGCATGCGCGGCCCTTGCTCGCGGCGCGGGCGCTCGCCGGCATACTGGCCGCTGCGGTCACCCTGGGAGTGGGCGAACTCGTAGCGGTGCCGTTCGGATCGTCCGCGTCCCCGCTCTTCGCAGTCGGATCCACGACCGTTGACCGAAGTCCTTCGTGGGCGCGTGAAATCGCGATCACCACCTTCGGCACCAATGACAAGACAGCGCTGTTCATCGGGATGAGCATCCTGATCGCGGTGTTCGCCGCGCTCGCCGGGATCGTCGAGCGGCCCGGGCGCCCCTACGGCAGTCTCGTTCTCGTTGGCCTCGGCCTCGTCGGGGTATATGCAGCCACGACCCGGCCCGATGCGACCGCCGTCGCTGCCGTTCCGACAATCGTGGGTGTCGCCGCAGGGGTCGCAACCTTGACGACTCTCACCCGGTGCGCGCTCGGGATCGACAAGGCAGCACACGCAGGCTCAGGGTTTCCCCGCCGACGATTTCTCGTACTGGCAGGCGCCGCTGCTGCCGTCGCAGTGTCCGCCGGTATGGCAGGCCGTCACCTCGCAGGCTCGATCGCCGGTGCCGTCCGCAACCGCATGGCCTTCGTTGCACCACTCGTGAAGACGGGCGATCGTGCGCCGGCGGTCGCACCCGGCTCCGAGATCACAGTCCCCGGAGCGACACCGTTCATCACCGGTAACAACAGCTTCTACCGCATCGACACCGCTTTGCAGGTGCCGATGCTCACCACCGACGACTGGGCACTGCGGATACATGGCATGGTCGATCGGGAGATCACGTTGAACTGGGACGATCTCACGGCTCGCACACCGGTCGAACGCACCATCACTCTGACCTGCGTGTCCAACGAGGTCGGCGGATCTCTCGCAGGCACCGCCACCTGGATCGGCTACCCGATCAAAGACCTACTCGACGAGGTAGGCATCTCGCCCGACGCCGACATGCTGTTGTCGACCAGTGTCGACGGATTCACCGTCGGCACGCCGACAGCACTCGTGCGTGACGGCCGCGACGCGCTGCTCGCGGTGACGATGAACGGTGAGCCGCTGCCTTTCGAGCACGGCTATCCGGTCCGGCAGGTGATCCCCGGCCTGTACGGATTCGTCTCGGCCACAAAGTGGGTCGTGGACTGGGAGGTGACACGGTTCGACCGGGCACAGGCGTATTGGACGCGTCGCGGTTGGGCCGAGCAGGCACCGATCAAGACAGCGTCCCGGATCGATGTTCCGGCGCCGTTCGCACGTGTCACCGGAGGCGAGGTCCTGGTCGCGGGTACGGCATGGGCCCAGCACCGCGGTATCGCCCGGGTCGAAGTGCGGGTGGACGGAGGCCCGTGGGACGACGCGACCCTAGCCGAGGAATACTCCATCGACACCTGGCGTCAATGGCATTGGAAGTGGCAGGCCGTTCCCGGCACGCACACCCTTCAGGTACGGGCAACCGATCAGGCCGGCGACGTCCAGACCGAACTGCGCGTCGAGCCGATCCCCGACGGCGCCAGCGGATGGCACACCCGCTCGATCACCGTCGTGTGAGCACCGTCGTGTGAGCACTGTGAGCCGGACACATGCGGTTTCGTCGTGTTGGATGGAAGCATGCCCACTCGGTACGCGCAGATCCGACGATGGCGAGCCGGAACCTCTATCCGCGCCCGCCTCCACGACCTGACCGGCACGCTGGTCGTGGTCACCGGCGGCGCAAGCGGAATCGGTCGCGCCGCCGCTCGCGCCTTCTCGGCCGCGGGCGCGATCGTTGTGGTGGCGGACAAAGATCTCGATGGTGCGCTCGAAACAGTGCACCTGATCGACAATCTCGGATCTGCAGGCGGTTCGACCGCCGTCTTCGGTGGCGGCGCACATGCCTACGAGCTCGATGTCGCAGACGAGGCGCAGGTCCGTGAGTTCGCGAAGACTGTCCGGTCACGGCACGGAATTCCCGACGTGCTCGTCAACAACGCCGGGTTCGGAGTCATCGGCGCATTCGTCGACACACCGCAGTCGGTCTTCGAAGATGTCATGAACACCAACTTCTGGGGTGCGGTGTACGGGTGCCGCTCGTTCACCACGCAGATGATCGAACGCGGTACCGGGGGACACATCGTGAATGTGTCGTCGGCAGCAGCATTCATGACGCAGCGGAACCTGACGGCCTACTCGACGAGCAAAGCCGCAGTTTTCATGCTTTCGGAATGCCTACGCGCCGAGCTGATCGAACACGGTATCGGTGTGACCGTGGTGTGCCCGGATCTGGTGAACACGAATCTGACCCGGAACTCCGAATACGTCGCTCCGAGCCGGGAGAAGCGCGCCGCTCGCCGCGAGCACGCGCTGTCGCTCCACCGCAGATTGCATGTCGAACCCGAGCGCGTCGCCGATGCGATCGTCTCCGCGGTGCGCCACAACCGGCCCATCGTCACCGTCGCTCCGGGTGCGAAGGCCAGGAAGTGGCTGAGCCGCTTGGCTCCACGGGTAGTGAGGGTGGGCTCGCGTTTCGATCTCGATTGATCGCGCGCCCCGCGGCCTCATACCTTCGACGCGAGCCAGTCGTTGAGCCAGATCGTTGCCGTCGTACCGCGGTCGTCGACCGCATAGTTCGAGTAGTCCTGGTGGACCTGGGAGCCGTAGAACTCGCGGATCTGTGTCTCCCGTTCGAAGTTCGCCTCGGGGCTGATCTGCAGTTGCAACATCGGTACCCCGCCCGCGGCCATGATGTCGTTGTAGAGAATGGTGGCCTCGTCGCGATAGTGCTCGAATTGATCGGGGCCGGTTCCCGCCGTGATCGCCATGAACCCGGCGAGGCGCGTCACGTAGTCCTCGCGGGAGGTCGAGCAGTACAAATCTCCGACGGCGCAGATAGTGCGGACGTTGGGGCTCACCAATCCGAACCCACCGACGCGGGACCCACCTGCGCCGTTGCCGGGCACGGGAGGTCCGACAAGCGAATCGGTTTCGGAGCGACGCGGATCGGAAATCAGGCCGACCGCGGTGAGCCGGTGTGGCGGGACCACACCGAGTCCGGTGCCGATCTCGGCGGCGAGATCGCCCGCGGCGTCGGCGCCCTGGCTGTACCCGACGAGCGCGAAATCGGTGCCGGGGCAGTGCGCCGCGGTACCGGCGATCAGATCCCTGGCGTTGTCGACCGCCCGGTTGCGGGAGATGCCGTACATGTCGCCCTCCCACGGGAAGGCAGTGGCCGGGTACTGCACATAATCGACCCGGGCTCCGGCGGGAAGCCCGGCCGTGACCTGGGCCAGCATGCCGTTACCACGTTCGGGGTCGGGGGTGCTCGACGTCTCCCACGTCCCGGGGACAGCGATCACGTTCAACGTCGGACAGCCACCCGGAACAGCTTGCGCTGCAGGCGCTGCCACCATCGCACCTGCGACTGCGGCTACTGCCGCCAACATTGCCGATGCCCTACCGAACCCCATGGAAGATCCCCCGCCCCGTTTCGTCACATCACGCCGCGCCCAAGTTTCCATCACGAATATGACACATCGGTGAACTCGGCGTGATTCGAGTCGGTATTTTCGGCGGAACGGAACCTATCCGCGCACGACGGTGACGGCGCCGCCCCCGATGTTGGTGACGAATACGTTGCTGGTGCCGTGGTCGAGAGCAGTAACCGGATCGGGCTTCTCGACAACCCTCGAGACCGATCCTCCGGCACGATCGACCACGGTCACCGCGGGTCCGAAGAAGTTGGTGACGTAGACGTTGCCGGTGATCGGGTCGGTCACCACCATGCCCGGCGGGGCCGGAATCTCCGCGGGCAGAGGACCCCTCGCGTGGTCCCAATCGATCACCTCGACCGAACCCGTCCCGATGTTGGTGACGAACACGCCGTCGCTGCCCGCATCGAGTTCCATCTGCGGCAACAGCTCGGGCTCGCTCGCTGCCGGCTGCGGCCTCGGCGCGACCGCGTGGCGGTCGACGGTCACGCCACCGGTGCCGAGATTCGTGACCGCGACGTTGCCGATACCCCCGTCGACGCGCATCTCGAGCGGGGCGTCGGTCACATGGGTGCGTCCCGGTTCGCGTCCTTCCGGATGTGTCACATTCACCGTGCCCGGTCCGACGTTGGTGATGCAGGAATTACCGGTACCACCATCGACGCCCAGCAGCATGAGGCCGTCGAACCCGAAAACCGGTGCTACCGGCGAGGCCCCGTCGACGGTGACGATGCCCCCGGCGTTGCGAACGCAGTCGCTCAACGGATCGGCCGCCGCCGTGTGCGCTGCCGATACGGCTATCGCGGTAGCGCCCGCGCCGACCGCGGCCGCCGTCAGCACCCGCCTCGTGACACTCCCGGATGCAGTCATGCGCAGAACGATAACCGCTCCGGCACCGCGCGGCAGCGGAACACACCGGGCCGCCCACCGGAGTCCGGTGAGCGGCCCTGTGTGAGTGGGTCAGCGCTGCGGCACTGTCCGCGTGGTGATCGGGACGGGCAGTGCCGTTGCTCCCTCGAGGTACTGATCGACCGCGGCCGCGCACGAGCGGCCTTCTGCGATGGCCCACACGATCAGCGACTGACCGCGGCCCATGTCGCCTGCGACGAACACCCCGTCGACGTTGGTGTTCCACTCCGACGAGCGGGCGACGTTGCCGCGCTGATCGAAGTCCACACCCAGATCGGTGAGCAGCCCGGGCTTCTCCGCACCGGTGAAGCCCATCGCGAGCAGCACGAGGTCTGCCTCGAGCTCGAAGTCGCTGCCCGCGACCTTCTCGAACTTGCCGTCCACCATCTGCACTTCGTGTGCCTTCAGTGCGGTGACCTTGCCGTCCTTGCCGACGAACTCCTCGGTGTTGACCGAGAAAACCCGCTCGCCGCCTTCCTCATGCGCAGACGAGACCCGGTACATGAGGGGGTAGGTCGGCCACGGAGTCGAGTCGGCACGCGCCTCCGGCGGACGCGGCATGATCTCGAACTGGTGAACGCTCTCGGCGCCCTGCCGGTGCGAGGTGCCCAGGCAGTCCGCCCCGGTGTCACCGCCACCGATGATGACGACCTTCTTGCCCGCGGCCGTGATCGTGGGTGCGGGCAGATCGCCGAGCTGGACCCGGTTCGCGATCGGCAGGAACTCCATCGCCTGGTGGATGCCGTGGAGTTCCCGCCCCGGGATCGGCAGGTCGCGTGCGACCGTGGCGCCGCCTGCGAGGACGACCGCGTCGAACTGCTCACGCAGCTGCTCAGCGGTGATGTCCACGCCCACGTTCACGCCGGTGCGGAAGACGGTGCCCTCGGCCTCCATCTGCGCGAGACGACGGTCGATGAACCGCTTCTCCATCTTGAACTCGGGAATGCCGTAGCGGAGCAGACCACCGATGCGGTCAGCACGCTCGAACACCGTGACGCTGTGGCCGGCGCGGGTGAGCTGCTGCGCTGCAGCAAGCCCGGCCGGACCCGACCCCACGACCGCGACCTTTCGTCCGGTGAGCTTCGACGGCGGGATCGGGGTGACCTTGCCTTCGTCGAATGCCTTCTCGACGAGTTCCACCTCGACCTGTTTGATGGTGACCGGGTCCTGGTTGATGCCCAGCACGCACGATGCCTCGCACGGGGCGGGGCACAGCCTGCCCGTGAACTCCGGGAAGTTGTTCGTGGCGTGGAGTCGCTCGATGCCGTCGTCCCACTTGCCCTTGTAGGCAAGGTCGTTCCACTCGGGGATCAGATTTCCGAGGGGACAACCGTTGTGGCAGAAAGGGATTCCACAGTCCATGCAGCGGCTAGCCTGGATCTGGAGGGACTCGAGCGGGAACGGCTCGTAGACCTCCTTCCAGTCGAGCAGCCGAAGGGGAACCGGACGACGGACCGGTGTTTCGCGAGAACCGTGCTTCAGGAAGCCGTTCGGATCAGCCACGAGCCGCCTCCATGATCGCTTCGTCAACGTTCGCACCACGAATGGTGGCGTCCTTGATAGCCATGAGAACCTTCTTGTAATCGCGAGGCATCACCTTCGCGAAGTGGCCGACCTGCTGTGACCAGTCGGCCAGAATACGGGCTGCAACCTCGGAGCCCGTCTCGTCACGATGTCGCTCGACGGCACCCTTGAGCCAGACGAAGTCCTCGCCTTCGAGGTCTTCGAGATCGACCAGCTCGGTGTTCAGGTTGTCTTCGAATTCCTTGTCCGGGTTGTACACGAACGCGACACCACCCGACATACCTGCGCCGAAGTTGCGTCCTGTCCTGCCGAGGATGACGACCTTGCCGCCCGTCATGTACTCGCAACCGTGGTCGCCGACGCCCTCGACGACAGCCGTGGCGCCCGAGTTACGCACCGCGAAGCGCTCACCGGCGATACCGCGGATGAGTGCTTCACCGCCGGTGGCGCCGAACAAGATCACGTTGCCTGCGACGATGTTGTCCTCGGCGACGAATCCGGGCGCCACGTCCTCCGGCGGACGCACCACGATGCGACCACCCGACAGGCCCTTGCCGACGAAGTCGTTGGCGTCGCCGAGAAGCTTCAACGTGATGCCCTTGGGGACGTACGCGCCGAAGCTGTTACCCGCCGAACCGGTCAAGGTGATGTCGATCGTGTTGTCCGGCAGTCCCTCCGCACCGTAGCGCTTCGTGAGCTCGTGACCGAGCATCGTGCCCACCGTGCGGTTGACGTTGGTGACGGTGGTGTCGATCGACACCGGGGTGCCCGACTCCAGAGCGGCCTGCGCCTTGACGATCAGTTCGTTGTCGAGCGCCTTGTCGAGAGCGTGGTACTGCTCCTTGGTGCAGTACATGTCCTGATCGGTGAAGATCGGCGACGTCACCTTCTCGAGCAGCGGCGACAGATCGAGCTTCGATGCTCGATAGTGCTCGACGGCTTTGACGGTGTCGAGGCAGTCGACCTGACCGATCGCTTCGTCGAGGCTGCGGAATCCGAGCTCGGCAAGGTACTCGCGCACCTCCTCGGCGATGTACAGCATGAAGTTCTCGACGAACTCCGGCTTGCCCGTGAACCGCTTGCGCAGCACCGGGTTCTGGGTCGCAACACCCACCGGGCACGTGTCGAGATGGCACACGCGCATCATGATGCAGCCCGACACGACGAGCGGTGCGGTCGCGAAGCCGAACTCCTCGCCACCGAGCAGCGCCGCGACCATGACGTCACGACCGGTCTTCATCTGACCGTCGACCTGCACGACGATGCGGTCGCGCAGACCGTTGAGCATCAGGGTCTGCTGAGTCTCGGCGAGACCGATCTCCCACGGAGCACCCGCGTGCTTGAGCGACGTCAGCGGCGACGCACCCGTGCCACCGTCGTGGCCCGAGATGAGCACGACGTCGGCGTGCGCCTTCGACACGCCCGCCGCGACCGTGCCCACACCGAGCTCGGAGACGAGCTTGACGTGGATGCGAGCCTGCGGATTCGCATTCTTCAGATCGTGGATCAACTGCGCGAGATCCTCGATCGAGTAGATGTCGTGGTGCGGCGGCGGCGAGATGAGGCCGACGCCCGGCGTCGAACCACGCACCTCCGCGACCCACGGGTACACCTTGTGCGGCGGCAGCTGGCCGCCCTCACCGGGCTTGGCACCCTGCGCCATCTTGATCTGGATGTCGGTGCAGTTCGACAGGTAGTGCGACGACACACCGAAGCGGCCGGACGCCACCTGCTTGATCGCCGAGCGGCGGAAGTCACCGTTCGCGTCGGGGGTGAAACGCGACGGGTGCTCGCCGCCCTCACCGGAATTGGAGCGGCCGCCGAGGCGGTTCATGGCGATCGCGAGGGTCTCGTGGGCCTCCGCCGAGATCGAGCCGTAGCTCATCGCACCGGTGGAGAACCGCTTGACGATCTCGCTGGCCGGCTCGACCTCCTCGATCGGAACCGACCGGCGCAGGCCCGTCTTGAACTCGAAGAGTCCACGCAGTGACGCGAGCCGCTCCGACTGGTCGTCGACCAGCTTCGTGTACTCCTTGAAGATCTTGTACTGGCCGGTGCGAGTGGCGTGCTGGAGCTTGAACACCGTGTCCGGATTGAACAGGTGGTATTCGCCCTCGCGACGCCACTGGTACTCGCCGCCCACCTCGAGCTCGCGGTGCGCATGCTCGGACGGGCGATCGAGGAACGCCATCCGGTGCCGCGCAGCGACATCCGCCGCGATCTCCTCGAGGCCGATGCCGCCGAGCTGGCTCTGCAATCCGGTGAAGTACTCGTCGACGAGCTCCTGCGACAGGCCGATGACTTGGAACAGCTGCGCGCCGGTGTAGGACGCGAGCGTGGAGATGCCCATCTTGGACATCACCTTGAGCACGCCCTTCGACGCCGCCTTGATGTAGTTGGCGATCGCCTTGTCGAGGGTCATGCCTTCGGGCAGGTCACCGTTCTGGAGCAGTTCGTCGATGCTCTCGAACGCCATGTACGGATTGACCACGGCCGCACCGAAACCACACAGAGCGGCGATGTGGTGCACCTCGCGGGCGTCGCCGGCCTCGACGAGCAGCCCGACCTTGGTGCGGGTCTTCTCGCGCACGAGGTGGTGGTGCACCGCGGAGGTGAGCAGCAGCGACGGGATCGGCGCGAGCTTCTCGTCGGACTCGCGGTCGGACAAAACGATCAGGCGAGCACCCTTGTCGATCGCCTGCGAGACCTGCTCGCGGATGCTCTCCAGCGCGGTGTGGAGACCGCGCGCACCCTCCGCGACCGGGTAGAGGCCGCGCACGATGACGCTGTTGAATCCGGGGTACTGCTTCTTGTCGTTGACGTGGATGAGCTTCTGCAGGTCGTCGTTGTCGATGACCGGCGCCGACAACAGGATCTGCCTGCACGACTCCGCGGTGGGCCGCAGCACGTCGCCCTCGGGGCCGAGCATGCCACCGAGGCTCGTGACGATCTCCTCGCGGATGGCGTCGAGCGGCGGATTGGTGACCTGGGCGAAGAGCTGCGAGAAGAAATCGAACAGCGTCCGCGGACGCGACGAGAGCACCGCGATGGGGGTGTCGGTACCCATCGAGCCGAGTGCCTCACCGCCGGTCGCTGCCATCGGCTTGATCAGCAGGTCCACTTCTTCGCGGGTGTATCCGAACACCTGCTGGCGCAGCACCACCCGCTCGTGCGACATGTAGGTGTATCGGGACGGCGGCAGGTCTTCGAGGCGTGAAACGCCCTTGGAGATCCACTCCTCGTACGGGTGCTCAGCGGCGAGCTCCGACTTGATCTCCTCGTCTTCGACGATCCGCCCCTTTGCGGTGTCGACGAGGAACATGCGCCCCGGCTGGAGCCGTCGCTTGCTGATGATCTTCTCGGCAGGGATGTCGAGCACACCGACCTCGGAGGCCATGACGACCAGGCCGTCGTCGGTGACCCATGCGCGCGACGGACGCAGGCCGTTGCGGTCGAGGACCGCACCGATGACCGTGCCGTCGGTGAAACACACCGATGCAGGCCCGTCCCACGGTTCCATGAGCGCCGAGTGGTACTCGTAGAACGCGCGGCGGGAAGGATCCATCGCCTCGTTCCGCTCCCACGCCTCGGGGATCATCATGAGCACGGCGTGCGGAAGGCTGCGGCCACCGAGGTGCAGCAGCTCGAGCACCTCGTCGAAACGTGCGGTATCGGATGCATCCGGGGTGACGACGGGGAAGATCTTGTCGAGCTTGCCGCGCCCGCCGAAGACGTCGGTGTCGATGAGTGCCTCGCGGGCACGCATCCAGTTCGAGTTACCGATGACCGTGTTGATCTCGCCGTTGTGCGCGACGCGGCGGAACGGGTGCGCGAGCGGCCACGACGGGAACGTGTTGGTGGAGAAGCGCGAGTGCACGAGGCCGAGCGCCGACTCGACACGGTCGTCCTGCAGGTCGAGGAAGAAGCCCTTGAGCTGCGGCGTCGTGAGCATGCCCTTGTAGACGAACGTCGACGACGACAGGCTCGGGAAGTACACGGTCTCGCTGCCGGGGCCGTCCTGGCCCGGGCCGCTGTGGCCGAGTTCGTGTTCGGTGCGCTTGCGCACCACGTACGCACGTCGCTCGAGGTCGAGGCCCGTGAGGGCTCGTGCGCCCGAGGCGATGAAGATCTGCCGGAACGTCGGCATGGCGTCCTTGGCCATGGAGCCGAGGTCGGAGGTGTCGATCGGCACCTCGCGCCAGCCGAGGACCTCGAGGCCCTCTTCCTCGACGATCCGATCCACCGCTTCCTGCGCCTGACCCGCGGCATCGGCGCCCTTGGGCAGGAATGCCATGCCGGTGGCGTAGGCGCCGGCGGGGGGCAGATCGAAGTCCACGACGGCGCGGAAGTACGCGTCGGGCACCTGGATCAGAATGCCTGCACCGTCGCCGGTGTTCTGTTCTGCGCCCGCGGCACCGCGGTGTTCGAGGTTGACCAGCGCGGTGATCGCCTTCTCGACGATGTCGCGGCTGCGTCGACCATGCATGTCCACGACAAACGCGACGCCACAGGAATCGTGCTCGTTTGCCGGGTGGTAGAGCCCTCGAGGCCCGGGAAGATGAGTCATACCTAGCCTTCGTTGCGGTGATGGCAACTGACGACCAGCAACACTGATGGCCATCTACTGCTGTAGATGGGTATCGACCCGGGTGTGCCGATACCTTGTCCTCGTCAGTATCCGCCCATCCGCGACGGTGCGGGTGCCTTTTTCGGCAGCGCGGGATCGAACCTGACGATCGGTGGGACGTCGTGGGCCCACCGCCTCGCAGCAAACGATATGCCAGGCCACGGGGGGTTACGCAAGCAAGGCTGCCCTACTTTGCACGTGAGCAGCGGAAATATGCCGGTAACCGGCCCGTAGCGGGGGCTTCATCGTGACTACCGCGCTTACAAGATCGCTCCGAGGATGCGGCGGATTCCCGGGCGCGGGTCCGGATGGGAGCCGGACGTGAGTCGATGCAGGATCACGCCGTCGAGGTAGTCGACGAGAAGCCGCGCACCCGCGTCGGATTCACCTGGACCTTCTACTCCGAGTCCCGTCAGCATCTCCGCTCCCCACGCCCTCAGCTCGCCGCGTCTGATCTCCACCGCGCCGCGGAGGTCCGGGGCAGCCATGGCCTCGACGAACATCGCGAAGCGCGCCCGGGTCCGCACGACGTCGCTCTCGGTCGCAACCAGGACGTATCCACACAGCAGATCTTCGAGTGCTTGTGCGTCACGCGGCGCTGCGACGCCGGCGAGTGCGGCCACATCGAGCCGGTCGCGCTCGAGCAGGCGGTCGAGGACTCCCTCGACGAGGGTCTGCCTGGTGCGGAAGTAGTTGCTGGTCGACCCCGCAGGCAAGTCGGCGATCGAGTCGACGCGCCGATGTGTGAGTGCCCGCAGACCTTCGGATCCGAGCAGTTCGATCGCGGCGTCGAGCGCGACGGTGCGTTTGTCGGTCACATCCCGATCCTACGACGAGCACTACGCCCGTAGTGACAATTCACTACAGGCGTAGTACGTTGCGTGCATGACCACGACATTCGCAGGAAAGGCCGCCGTACTCGGTGGAGGCATCGGCGGACTCACCGCTGCGAACGCCCTCATCGCCCGCGGCTGGCACGTGGACGTCTTCGAACGCGCAGCATCACCACCCGGCACCGGAACCGCACTTGGACTGTGGCCCGCAGCCGCCCGGGCACTCGAACTCGCAGGCGTGGGCGGGCAGGCACAGCGCCTCGGCGTGCTGCAAGAATCCGGCGCGCTCATGAGATGGGACGGAAAGGTCCTCGGACGCTTCAGCGACATCCGTACGCCGGCGATCCTGCTGTCTCGTCCCGCCCTGCTCGGCCTCCTCCTCGGGGCCCTCCCCACCGGCACCGTCAGGTTCGGTTCCACCGCCCCTCCACTCGCCGACCTCACGGGATACGACGTGGTGGTGGGCGCCGACGGCCTCGGCAGTGCAGTACGTGAACAACTCTTCGGGCCGTCGTATCGTCCTGCCCACTCCGGCTACGCGGCGTGGCGCGGCTGGGTGCCCGGAGCCACCACCGCAATGAGTGAGACCTGGGGCCCCGGCGCACTCTTCGGGATCACCCCGCGCGACGGCGACCTCACCAACTGGTTCGCGGCCGTGCGCGCACCTGCGGGTGGAGCGGGTACGGTCGACGAACTCCGCACACGCTTCGGCGACTGGCACCCTGCCGTGCGCGACGTCCTGAACCGCCTCGATCCCGCTGAAGTCCTGCACCACGATCTATACGAGTCGCCGCGGTTGCCGTCGTACGTTCGGGGAAACGTCGCACTGATCGGCGACGCCGCACACGCGATGACCCCCAATCTCGGCCGAGGCGCATGCGAAGCAATGGTCGATGGTGCGACACTCGCGTCCTTGTTGACCGAACATCCGGTCAACGACGCCCTCGGTCTCTACGACCGGGCACGACGCCGCCGCACCCAACTGCTGGTACGTGCGTCCCGGATGGTCGCCCGCGTAGCAACGGCGACCCGGCTCACCGGCGTGCGCAACACCGTGGTGGGGACGGTCATCCGCTTCGCCTGAAATTCGGTGGAACCGATCGGTCGGCTGCTGCGTCCAACCCTGGTGGGACGGTCTCGAGATCAGGAGTTGGTTGCGGATGACATCGCTGCAAGTCGACATCGATGCCTTGAAAGCCTTGGCGGCAGCCTTGACGACGGAGGCCGACACGATCGGCGAGCTGAAGCCGGAAGCCCCGCTCGCTGGGGCGGCCGGCGCGATGACGTCCTCAGCGGTCGGTAGCGCACTCACGCGCGCCGAAGCTCCACTGCGCACCGCGTACCACGCCATGTCCGCCTGCCTGCACCGCATGGCCGAAGCAACATCCGTCGGCGCGAGGAACTACGAGACCGCCGAGGACGAATTCAGACGGCAGGTCGAGGCGGTAGGAAGTAGCTTCGAAAGCACCGCGCCCTTCGAAAGCACCGTGTCGTAGATGTCGACACTCTCGCAGATCCGAGCACTCGACCCCGCTGCGCTCACAACTGCAGCCGACGGCGCCGAGGCTGCGAACATCGCATTCGGCAAAGCAACCGATCAGGTCGATCGGCACGTCGACCACGCATTCAGCACGTGGCACGGCGACGCTGCCGTAGCCGCCACCGCACGGGCGTGGAGCGATCGCGTCGTCGGCCGTGGCATTGCCAACGCGGTGACAGAGCACGTCGACGCCCTTCGTGTCGCATCGGCGGCACTGATTCCCGCGCGCGACACCGTCGTCCGCACCGCAGACAATGCAACCGCTGCAGGCTTCACCGTCCACGACGACGGCACTGTCGTCCCACCCCGGTGCGACACGGGCGATGCCCGCGCCGACGTCGTCGGGCAGGCCTGCCTCGACGACGAAGCCCTCACGTTCGAAGTGCAATTGAAATCTGCACTGAGCTCCTTCGACCAACTCGACCGCGACGCCGCCGACACGATCGACCAGATCACCATCCGGCTGTCGACGTTCGGAGGAGACTTCCGCACCCAGGGACTCTGGGCGTTGGAGGGACCGGACGGCCACGAAGACGCCGATATCGTCATGTCCGGCCGTGCCCGCGACTCCGACCTCGAACGTATCGGACGGGCCTTGTCCTCCGACAGTGGCGTGAGCATCGAATACCTCGATGCCTTCTACAACGGGCTCGGGCAGGACGAGCTGACAGAGCTCTTCGCGACCTTCAAGGAATGGGAGGACGACGGCGATCCGAGTGCGGCAGGGTGGGCCGACGCAGTGGGCAACGGTCTCCTCACGTTGTCGAACCCCGACTACGGCGGCGGTTGGGACCGAGTGCCACAGGACATCCGCGACACCCTCCACTACGGATACGAGCCTGGTCCACGCGAACCGGGTTCCGCTATCCGGTTGGAACGTCTCGACGCACTCGGGGCGATGCTCGGCGAAGCGAATCCCGAGTATCGGCCCGGTACCCAGATGGGGGTCGAGCTGAACAGGGTCGCGGGATACATGGCGGGTGTGCCGACCTATGCCGACCCGCACGTGGTTCCCACGCCCGATCCTTCCTATTACGACAAGACTGCGCGGACGTTCCTCGACATCGGCACACGCAATCCCGATGCGTCGTACCACCTGTTGTCGGGTACCGGTGTCGACGGTTCCCCGGCACAATTCGACCGCGACGAAGTCCTTGTGCCCCTGTTCACCCGCGAGTGGGAGGACGATGGGTCCACCCTCGCCGGTCTCACCGACTGGATCGCCGCAGACGCAATCCCGCCCGACCCGACCGACCCCGTCGACGTCGCCCGGGCCGAGCGGGCAGGGCAGGCGGCCTTCGGCCTGGCCGAGACGCTGTCGTCGCCCAAATCGGGATGGGACGGCAGCAACAACTTCGACCGCTTCCTGCACATGCCCGAGACAGACGGACACCCTTCCGACCGCACGATCGGAAGTGTCAACCCTACTGCAGTACAGTCGTTCTCGGAAGCACTCGCGCCGTATGCATCCGACATGGTCGGAGCTGACGCGGACGCCACACCCACCCACGGCTTCGGCGACCTCGGCCCTGTCCCCGCCACCCGGGTGTTCACTCTCCTCGACACCGACCCCGCAGCCGGTGCGCTCGTCAACGGCGCAGCACTCGCGCAGGCCACCGACTTCGATCGGCGGTTTGCGCTGGATCAGGTGGGCGGTGAGGGGAAGTACAGCTACGGAACGTATTCGGGCCGGTTGCAGAGTCTCGTCGAGGTGGGATTGAGCAGTGCGTACGAGAACGAGAAGGCCATCGAGCAGGCTGCGATCGACATCCGAAATCAGTACCGTTCGGACGCGTATGCGGTGGCACAGACTCTTGTCACCGGTGCTCTGACAGCGCTTCCGGGTGGGGTGGTGGCCGGGCCGATGGCCTATTCGACCGGGGTCCTCCTGGACTCCGAAATCATCAATGCTGAAGGACGATACGTGGGTCACGCATCAGGAATAGAGGGTCTGGATACCTCGATGTATCTGACGGAGACAAGCGCGCGAAGCACCACAAATTACAACATGTTCAGCGCGCTCATTGAATCAGGAACAGTAGACAGGAACACTCTGCCCGCAGATTGGATAGACAGCGGTGGCCTCAAACAACAAAATGCCTTTGCTGGAAATGTGCTGACCGACCAAGTACCCGACCTCCTGGCCAACGCCGGTGTCCCAAAGGATGTCCAGGCGTACTACCTGGGTGTATCTGCAGCAGGCCAACAAGACCTCCTCGACATCGTCTACGCAGATCGAAGAGATGGTTCGTCCGGCTTCCGCGAGGTATTACTGGGCGACGTAGTCCCGTCCGGTGGCGAGCGTTGGGACTACTCACAGTGAAATCCACTTACAGATCGATCCTTCGAGCTTCTTGGATTGCGGTGAGCATTCTTGTGTTTTCCTCCTGCTCGCAGGACACACAGGAGCAACCGACGACCGAACCCGAGCCGACGATCCCTCGCGAGTATCAGCCTCCCACGCAAGTTCTCAACGCCACCTACGTGTGGTCCGCAGAACCTGAGATCGATCTGTTCGACGAGCGCGGCCGACTCATCCGCGCAGCAGAAGAAGCGAAGACCATCGCGCACTACGGCGGACTCGATGTCACCTACCCAGGTTTTGCCGACGTTCTCAGCTATGAGTACGCGAGCCGCATCGACGCACGTCCCTATCATGCTCTCGCTGGTACCGCACGCGCCCACATCCTCCAAGTTACCGAGACCGAAACCGGGTTCGACGCCACAGTGTGCACACAACCGTCTCATCTCGGAATTCGTTGGGACGACGGTGAATATCGGATCACCACGCTCTCAGGCCGAGAGAGCTACGTTCAGTTCACTCGCATCGTCGACAGTGCAGAGCACCCACAGCTCGAACTCGAACCACGATGGCCCCCCATCGATCGAACAGATCCATATCCTGCATTGCAGGATATGCCGGTATCCGCAAACCAATGGTCCGCCCCCACCGAAGACCTCTTCACCGACACCGGCTACACCATCACCTTCGGCGCAGACCTCGGCGAAACCATGCACCGCTGTCAAGACTGGGGACGCAGCATCGAACCCGACGTCCCGGCCGAAGGTTCCGAAACCATCCGCTCCCCCATCCCACCCAGAACCCTGCCCGCCTACCCAGGCTGGTGACACAAAGGAGAACGCCGTGACCCGAACCGAAGAGTTCTCGTCGAAGGTCCGCAGGATCCAGAACGAGATCGACATGATCAGAGGCAACGGAACCTCGCACGGGATACAAATGACCGTGTCCCCCACGGGCCGGATTCTGGGTCTGGAGATCCCTCCCCACGCATACGACCTGTCGCCTCGGGCTCTCTCCGACCACATCGCGAGGGCGCACGCGTTTGCCTATTCCGACGCGAATGAGAGGGCACGGAACGTCAGGGCGGAACTCGCCGAGGACCCGAGGGTTCGGCGCATCCTCGCCGAGACCTGAGGCTCGCCGTCGCGTCACCCTCGGGCGAAGGCGGAGAAGCAGGTTACTCCGGCGACACGTGCGTCACCTTCTTGAAGCCGCTCGCGGTGGCCCGGTCCACGCCTGCCTTCACAATGCCGAAGATGAGCCCTTGAACTGCCGCCGCAACGAGCACGTCGCGGGTCTTCTGCGACAAGTCCTGCGGTTCGGGCTTCTCACCACTACCGATCCGCTTCCATACCTGATTGAAGACCGCACCTGCGAGCAGTCCGCCGCCGACACTTGCTGCAAGGGCGAGTGGTTTGTAGAAGATCACGCGTGCGTCGGCCATGGGTTGCTTCCTCCTCCATTGCGGCACCGGCCGGTGCCGCCGTCTTCGTCCGAACTACCCGCCGCGTCTCAGCCGCAAACAGGCCATTGATCGCAGGGTTTCCGACGAGGCCTCTCCGGGTACTCCTGTCCGGGCCTCGATACGGGGCAAATGCGACTCGTAGGCGGAGGTCACGGACGTGGGAGCAACATGAGGACAGGCGAAGTCGGTCGTGGTGCCCGAAGAGCCGCACGCAGCCGAGGATTCGAACGCGGCGCACGATTCGGCCATGTCGTCAGTGGAGTACTCCATCTGCTGATCGGCATGCTCGCGGTCGCGGTCGCTTTCGGTTCGAGGGAGAACATCGATCAGTCGGGCGCGCTGGCCACACTGGCCGACAAACCCGGAGGTCGCATCGCGCTGTGGGTTCTTTCGGTGGGATTCGTCGCGATGGCACTGTGGCGGGTGGTCGAGGCGGTGTGGGGCGGGCAAAGCGAACACGCGAGGTCGAATTCACCGCTGGACCGCGTCAAAGCCATGGGGATCGCCGCCGTGTACGTTGGATTGTCTTACTCGACAATTGGTTTCGCTCTGGGATCCGGAAAGTCCAGCGGCGAACAGAATGCCGCGCTCAGTGCCCGGCTGATGCAATCGTTGCCGGGCAAAGCGCTGTTGATCGTCGCTGCGCTGGTCCTCTTGGGCGTCGGGGGCTATCACGTGTACAAGGGCGTCACACGGGGATTCCGCGACGACCTGACTACCTATGACCGGACCGGGGCGGGCAGGTGGATCGAGCCACTCGCCGTGGTGGGTTACGTCGCGAAAGGGATCACGATCGTCGGAGTGGGAATCCTCGTGGTCATCGCCACGGTGCGGAGCGACCCCAGCCAGGCGACCGGACTGGATGGAGCATTGAAGACGCTGGGGGCGCAGCCGTTCGGCGCTGTGCTGCTCACCTGCGCCGGGGCCGGTGTGGCGATCTACGGTCTGTACTGCTTTGCGATGGCCCGCTACGCCAAGATGTAGAAGAGCGGCCGCCGTCACCCGCGTCGAGGGCGGAGTCGTCTCCTGCGCGGCAGACGCTTCCCGGGTAACAGGGGGCGCTGACTGCCCCGGGGATCGACGGCGAGCAACACCATTACCGCACCGAGTGCGATATGGAGCCAATTGTCGGCGTTGTTGACCGGGAGGACGTTGGCGACACTGTGGTGATCGATGAGCATCCCGTACACCGCCAACGCCACGTAGATACAGCCGCCGGCTACAAGATAAATGCGCGACCAGGCCAAGCGGCGCGCAGCGAGCACACCGGCCACGCCGAAGATCAGGTGCACGACGTTGTGCACTACCGACACCTGGAAGAAGCCGAGCAGATGCGCCTGCGAATCGGCTCCCACGTGCAGGATCGTGCCGTAGTTGGACGTCAGTCCGGGGACGAAGCCGAGGACGCCGATGATCAGGAAGACGAAGGCGACGACGAGCGCGTAGCCCTGCACTCGGCGCCGAGACGCGAAAATCGGATCGTCGACACTCATCGCTGCCTCGGTATCGTGCACTGAAACGGTCGGGGAAAAGGGAGATACCCACTTAACGGTGGTGCCAAACGGGGGTGCAGGATCGGCGGATCGGGTCCGCCGCGACCACGAAGATGAAGAGGCCGTGAATAACAACTGGCCGCAGCGAGAATATCAGCTGCGGCCAGAGGTAACGAAAGAATAACTTGGGGTTCCCGAACTTGAAACCCCAGGTTCCGGTGAGGTCTGTCACACGGTGTCGCGCTCCCATACCCGGTGCGACCCGAGGAGTTCGAGCACCTGGGAAACCAGCGTCTGGGGATCGTTTGCCGTAGCGACACCGGGTGCCGCGGTGTCCCCGAGCGCGCCGGTCCCGCTCCCCCACGCTCCGAGCGCCTTCTGATGCCGAAACATCTCGTCGACGAGCACGTTCACGCGAGGATCTGCGGGCGACGCCGCGAAGAGCACGGCGTCGAACTCGATCGACCTCGCGGTCAGGAAGGTGCGCGAGACCGGTACCGCGCCTGCGCCCAACGTTCCACCGTGCGGCGCGATGACGAGCGGAACTACGCTTGCGGCGTCGAGCGCTTGGACGGCTGCCTGCAGTTCACCGACATCGGTGGCATCGTCGGCCACGATCCCCACGACACGCCCGTCCACGGGCCACGTCGATCCGACCTGCGACAGTGCCGGGCTCGGCGTGGGATCACCGAGGGGCACGGTCGGCTCCGGAGCAGGAAGCCCGAGTCCGGCGGCCACCGTCGCACACAGGTCGCGATCGATGTTCGCGAGCTCCTGCAGGCCACGTTCCTTGATCGCCTGTTCGTAGCACTTTCCGAGTTCGAACGTGTAGGCGCCGGCCACATGCTGCTTCTCGACCTCGGACAGACTCACGTAGAACAAGCGGACCTGCGAAAAGTGGTCGTCGAACGACCGCGCCGCCGCGCGTTCCTTCTTCGCAGCCGGAAGCTCGTGCGGGAAGTCGATGAATGCCCCATCCTCGAGCGCCGCCGTGAACGGGCACCCTCCGTCGAGCGAGTTCGGCCGATACGGCGCAACTCCCGTGTGCACCGCATGCTGGTGGAAACCGTCGCGGAGCATGTCGTTGACCGGGGCGTGGGTGCGGTTGATGGGGATCTGGGCGAAGTTCGGGCCGCCGAGCCGTGTGATCTGCGTGTCGAGATAGGAGAACAGGCGCCCCTGCAGCAGCGGATCGTCGGTGACGTCGATACCCGGCACGAGATGCCCGGGGTGGAACGCGACCTGCTCGGTCTCGGCGAAGAAGTTGCTCGGATTCGCGTTGAGCACCATGGTGCCGATGATCTGCACCGGCGCGAGTTCCTCGGGAACGATCTTGGTGGGGTCGAGCAGGTCGATGCCCTCGAACATCTGCTCGGGAGAATCCGGGAACACCTGCACACCGAGATCCCACTCCGGATACGCACCCGCCTCGATTGCATCGGCGAGGTCACGCCGATGGAAGTCGGGGTCGAAGCCGTTGATCAACTGGGCTTCCTCCCACACCACCGAGTGCACTCCGAGGCGCGGCTTCCAGTGGAACTTGACGAGCGAGGTCTCCCCCGACTCGTTGATCAACCGGAACGTGTGGATACCGAAGCCCTCCATCATGCGGAACGACCGCGGGATTCCCCGATCGGACATGTTCCACATCGTGTGCGCGGCCGCTTCGGTGTGAAGGGTGACGAAATCCCAGAACGTGTCGTGGGCACTCTGGGCCTGCGGGATCTCACGATCAGGGTGGGGCTTACCCGCATGGATGATGTCGGGGAACTTGATGGCGTCCTGGATGAAGAACACCGGGATGTTGTTTCCCACGAGGTCGAAGACGCCCTCATCGGTGTAGAACTTGGTCGCGAATCCGCGAGTATCGCGCACCGCGTCGGCCGAGCCTCGCGAACCGAGCACCGTCGAGAAGCGTACGAAGACCGGAGTTTCCACACCCTTGCCGAGGAAACCGGCCCTGGTCAGGCTCGTCGCGGCACCGTTGCCGCGAAACACTCCGTGTGCCGCGGCACCGCGCGCGTGCACGACACGTTCGGGGATGCGCTCGTGATCGAAATGCGTGATCTTCTCGCGGAGATGGTGGTCCTGCAGCAGGGTGGGACCGCGTTCCCCTGCCTTGAGGGAATGATCGGTGTCGGTGAGACGCGCCCCTTGCGCGGTGGTCAGATAGCGGCCCTGCTGTGCGCGCTTGCGCTCCGCGTCGACCGGAGCGCCGGATGCGGTCACTCCGGCCGGTTCGGACTGGTCGGGTTTGGCTTCGGGCGGGTCCACCGGCGTCGTGGGCTCCTCGACGCTCGGTTCTATCGATGACGGTGTACCTGGAACCTTGGGAGTCTCGCCGGGCATGTGGTCACTCCGATCCAAGAGGAGGTGGGCTGTACATGACTCCCCTGCGGACTACCCTCCGGCTCGGCGACCAAACGTCGTCAGCGGATCCCGTTCCACAACAGACGCAGTTCGGGCTCGGCATCGTCGACCGTCTCACAGGTCTCACCGAAGACCATCTCGGTACGCTGCCGTCCATACGGCGCCCACCCGGCCGCACCGGTCGTCACGAAGGTCACCCACGCCTGATGCATTCGTTGCGCGAGTTCCTGAGGAGGCGTGGGCCCTGCCAGTGCGCTGTTGCCCGGGACGTGGAGGTTGTCGAACGCGAAGCCGATGTCCAGCGCGTGCGTCGCACCGAGCCGGCCATCGAATACGGGTGTTTTCCAGTCGAACCGATACACGTAGGTGGCGGCGTCATGCGCGGCGCGAGCCTCGGCGATGCGCACGGCCGGAATCCGGTACATCCAGTCACGCAGCACATGCATGAGCACCTGCCCCGGTGTCGTGTCCGGCCGGGCAGACCGGTAGGCCTCGAGGGAGGCGGGTTCAGTGAGCCCGTACGGGGCCGCGAGTATGCGAAGACTGTTGTCGTCGATCATCGAATCGACCCCTGAGGGCACGAAGAACAAGGTCATCTCGTCCTCGTTGTGACCGATCAGGAGATCGACGTCGGAACAGGCCCCGGCAGCGAGACGGTCGATGGGCAGCTCCGGCAGCACCGTGCCGTCGATACACGGTTCGAATGCCATTGCATGAGTGGGTATCTCACCCCATTTCGCGGCGTCCTTGTCGCCACGGATACGCACGGTCAGCTCTTCCTGCGCCGTGATGAGACGGTCCGGGTCGACAGTCGAGAAACCCGCGCGAGTGGGTTCGATGTCGAGCGCCTCGGCGAGCGCACGCGACACTGTGCGCGCCGTGTCGGCCGACAGCGCCGAATGTCCCGCTCCGCTCTGGGCTATCGCCCTATGGAACAGGCCTTGCGCCGCGGGCATCGCGAGCAGCGCCCCGACGCTCATCCCACCCGCCGACTCGCCGACGATCGTTACCGAATGGGGATTGCCGCCGAACTTCGCGATGTTGTCGCGGACCCATTCGAGCGCCGCCACTTGGTCGAGCAAGCCCCGGTTGGCCGGGGCGTCGTCCACGAGCGCGAAGCCCTCAGCCCCGAGCCGGTAGTTGATGCTGACGAAAACCACGCCGTCGCGTGCAAAGTTCGCTCCATCGTAGATCGGTATCGCACTGCTGCCGTGGACGAATGCGCCGCCGTGGATCCACACGAGCACCGGAAGCGAAGCCTCGAGGTCGGGGGCCCAGACATTCAGGTTCAGCGGGTTCTCACCCGGAATCATCACCTCGTCGAGCAGCTTGTCGAGCGGTGGCCCGTAGAGCGGTTGAGGTGCGGTAGGACCGAATTCGCTCGCGTCGCGCACGTCGTCCCAGTGGGGTACAGGTTCCGGCGCAGCGAACCGGCGGTCGCCGGAAGGCGTGGCCGCGTACGGAATACCTTTGAACACTGCAGTGCCGTCCACGACCGTTCCCCGTACCCGGCCACGTGTGGTCTCGACGACGGGATTCATTCGCTCTCCTCATGTTCGGGCCGTTGGATCGTCAGCATCGCATGCCAGCCCCGCCGTGTGTAGGGAACCAACAGCAGAAACCATGCCGTGGCCCATTCACAGGGTCGGTCGAGAGGACATCAGCAGCGCGTTCACTTCCTCACGGGAAAGGCGGGAACCCTCCTCGCAGTACGTGTCGAAGCCGTCGGTGAGCGACGCCGCTGCCATCGCCGCATCTTCCTCAGCGCTGTACGGGTCGAGGAGGTCTGCCTGCACCCCTACCCGCTCACCATGCGCCCGAGCGGCACCCAGCACACGCGCCGCGTCGGCAGTGCGCCCCGACTGCGCGAGCGCCGCTGCCACAGTGTGCATGGTGACGATCCACCCGGTCACTTCGGATTCTGCTTCGAGAATCGGGAGGCTCTCGCGTGCAAGTTCGAGTGCCCTGCCGTGATCGCGAGAATCCACGGCGATCTTGACCAACGCCCACAGCGAACAGATCGATACCCATTGGTAGCCGCACCGACGCGCGAGATCGACGGACTTCCTCAGCGTTGCTGCTGCCGCCCTATCGCCGCTGTTACGTTGCGCGATTCCCATGACCATCAGAATCGATGCCTCGATCCAGTGGACGCCCATCCGGCGAGCGTCGACGAGAATGCGCTGGGTGATCTCCGCGGCACTGTCGTGGTCTCCGCACACCGTGCGGTAGTAGGCACGCAACGAGTCCGCATACACGATCTCGGCAGCGTCGCCGGCTTCGAGCAGTACCTCCCGCGCACGATCACTGTGCCGCATTGCCGCTCGGGAGTCTCCGGTCAGGTCGGTCAGGAGTGCCATCCCGACAAGCGCCCGGCCCAGGTCTACGGGCTTCGGCTGGACAGGATGGTGCTCGACGCCCTCGATTGCGGCTCGCAGGAAGCGCAGGCCCTCCGACACGTTTCCATCTCGGTACCAGAACCAGTACAAGGCACCGGACAATTCGAGTAGGAAATGTGAATCACCATGTTCGAGCGCCGCGGTGAGGGCTGCCCGATGCTCTGCGCGGTCAGCAGTCAGTTCGGACACCGCTTCTCGTGCACTGGCTCCTCGTAACTCGGCAGCCAGGGTGACAGCACGCCGGACAACGTGGTCGCGATAGGCCGCCGCAATGTGCGCCCCCTCGTCCGTAGTTTTCTGCTGGGCAGCGAAATGCTTGATGGTGTTCAGCATCGTGAACCTTCTCGGTGCAGTTCCGGGCACCACCGAGAGCAACGAGCGCCTCACCAGCGCGCGGATCGGCTGAGCCGCACGAATCGGGTCTTGCTCACCGAGCACGGCAGCGGCACCGTAGATGTCGAAGCTGCCTGCAAACACCGATGTGGATCGCAGAGCCCACGACGTCGGGGCATCGAGCATCCGGTAGCTCCACTCGACGGTATCGATGAGGTGTCGTTGACGCGCACCGGCAAAGCGTTGTCCTGCACTGAGTATCGCGAACCGGTCGGTGAGTCCGTCGGCGATCTGAGTTTCGGAGAGCACACAGAGTTGGGCAGCGGCGAGCTCGAGCGCGAGCGGAAGCCCGTCCAGGTCTTCACAGATTCTGCGCACCGAGCCGCGATCCGAGTTCGTCAGCGTCCATTCCGGATCGAATCGAACAGCGCGATCAGCGAACAGCTCTTCAGCAGCACCGTGATCTAGGGGCCGGACCTCGTATCCGATTTCACTGTCCACGTCCAACAGCTCACGACTCGTGGCGAGAATACACACGTGCGGACAACGCGCGAGAAGCACTCCCACAAGGTGCGCCGCTGCGTCGACGAGGTGTTCACAGTTGTCCAGGACGAGGAACATCGTGCGCAGGCCGATCAGTCCGGCGAGACGCTCGGCGGTGTCCACACTCGGAAGACCGAGGGTCTGCGCGACGGTCACGACGAGCGACAATCCCTCCGTCACTCCACTCGAGTCGACGAACCAGGGGCCGTCCCCGGTTCGGACACCGCCTGCCACCTCGAGAGCGAGGCGTGTCTTCCCTACTCCGCCGGGACCGAAAAGGGTCACCAGACCGTGATCGGCCAGCAGCACCGAAACTCGCGTCAGATCGGCCGCGCGTCCGATCAACCGTGTGCGGGAAGTCGGGAGAGCCGGGGCCGGGCTGGACACGCCATCCAAGATCACGGCGGCCACGGGTGTCTGCGCGGAGGGTGTCGGGTGCCCAGCGTCCACGACCTCGTGCGAGAGGATTCTTCGCTCGAGGTCCTGTATCGCGGCGCCGGGCTCGACCCCGAGTTCTTCCATCAGTGTGCGCCGTAGCTTCCGGATCGCAGCAAGGGAATCGGCCTGACGACCACTCAGATACATGGCCCGTACCAACAGCTCCCACGCGTTCTCGTCGAGCGGATACCGATCGGTAAGAGCCTCCGCAGCCTGGAGGGCCTCCCGCGGATACCCGCGCGCGAGATCGAGGTCGACGAGTGCACTCGATCCGTCGCGGTACCTTTCGTCCAGTCGTGCTCGTTCGAGGACGACGCCGGTGAGGTCCGCGACGTCCTGGTATGGATCGCCACGCCACAAGTCGAGCGCCTCACGAAGAAGCACTGCTGCATCGTCGAGAGCAGACGGTGCCGAGTCGGCGCGAACCTCGTGGGCTTTTCTGACGAGCGCTTCGAATCGGGCCGAATCCAATCCTGCGACCTGCAGGGAATAGCCATGTCCGCTGCGCACGACCGGGCCCTGTTGCCCACGTTCACGCCGAGGATCGAGGTGACGACGCAGTTTCGACACGGCGAAATGCAGTGCGTTGGCCGTCGGAGCGCACACGTCACGCCACACCTCGCCGAGAAGCTGTTCCGCACTCACTGCATGCGGCGATGCGACGGCAAGGGCAGCGAGCAGGGCACGTTGACGCGGCCCTCCGAGGTCGACCGGCGCACCGTCACGGTACGCCGTGACAGGACCGAGAACACAGACGGTGATCTGTGCAGGTGCCGAGCCCACGTGGCATCCCCCGAAACGGTCACGGCCCCACTCCCCGGGACCTCCAGACCTCGAGGTTACCGCGCTGATTCGGCACACAGACCTGCATAGATTCCCTGTTTCGCGAGCAACTGCGCGTGGCTGCCGCGTTCGACGATCCTGCCTGCCTCGAGCACCAAGATCAGGTCGGCGGTGCGCACCGTCGACAAACGATGAGCGATGACGATTCGGGTCTGGCGCAGCTGCCCGAGTCCGGTTACGACCGCAGCTTCGGTCATGGAATCCAAGGCACTCGTCGCCTCGTCGAACAACAACACGCGAGGCCGCGTCAAGAGTGCACGAGCTATCGCCACGCGCTGTTGCTGCCCACCGGAGAGACCACCGCCCTCGCGGAGAACCGTGTCGTAGCCCATCGGCAGCGCAGCAATCTCCTCGTGGATCTGTGCAAGAGAGGCCGCGTGCACGATATCCACGAACGGCGCTTCGGGATTGCCTGTAGCAATGTTGTCGGCGATGCTCCCGGTGAACAGTGCACTGCCCTGCGTCACCACGCCGAACTGTGCACGCAGTGACCGCGCCTCCAAGCACCGCGCGTCGAGACCGTCGTAGAGAACGGTGCCTTCCTCTGGGCCGTACAACCCGAGCAGTAGGCGCGCGAGCGTGCTCTTCCCCGAACCCGACCGCCCCACCAACGCAACTGTGGCACCCGCCGGAATATCGCACTCGATGCCGCGGAGTACCCACGGGGACCTCGGACCATAACGAAACCCGACACCCCGAAGCCGGATCGCTCCCGAAAGTTGCGGCGCCGTATTTACGTCGAGACCTTCCTGTTCCACATCCGATTCGAGGATGTCCTGAAGGCGCCGTGCATATGCCGCGGCAGACTGCAGATACTGCACGAGTGTGAGCAACGACGTCACGCATCCGAGCGCCACCACTGCCATCCCGTTGACCGCAATCAGCTGACCGAGAGAAAGCCTGCCGCTCACCACATGAAACGCCCCGACAAACAGGAGCACCGCAGGCGCAACCGCACGCAAAGCCGCCTGTGCGGCGTCGACCAGCCCCGACACGAGCGAACTGCGGACCGACACGGCGAGAGCATGTTCGAACAATCGCTTCCACCGGGCAATCACCACAGCCTCGGTTCCGGACGCCTTCACCGTCTCGATCCCGCGGATGCTCTCGATGAGAGTGCCCTCCGCTTCGGCCGCCGTCGCAGCCTCACGTTGCAACAGGTCGACAACTCGTCGATGCACAACGCCGATCAGCAACGCCTGCACCACGGTCAGTGCCAGCAGTCCGACCCCGACGCTCGGTGCCCACCACATCACGATTGCGACATAGGTGAGGGCAAGTGGACCGTCGAGCAGAGCAGCTACAACCCTCTCGGTGAACAGATCACGAATTGTACTGATACCGCCGATGCGTTGAGCAACGTCGTTGGTACCCCGTCGCATGAAGTACGTGAACGGCAGTGCGAACAGTCGCTCGACCGAATATCCGGTGAGCACGGCATCGACCCGCCGGCGGATCCGAGCGATGACCACGGTACGCAGTGCCCCCAGAGCAAGGAGCACGAAGGCGATACCCGCCACCGCAACCGCAAGCATGCCCAAGAGCCCGAAATCGGACTCGGGAACGACCCTGTCGACGAACAATGCGGTGAGCAAAGGGACTATGACACCGACGATCTGCAGAATCACCGCCGCACTCAGGACCCCCGCAAACGATGCGCGGTTGCCCCGCCACACGAGGTCGAGGAAGTCTCGCCGCCAGCGGGTATCGCGGTGCCGTACCTGCCGCGTCTTCGACGATATGTCGCCCGCACCGAACTCGAGCACAACACCCGAGTACCGCTCCGCGAAATCAGTGTGCGTCAGGCGCTGCCGTCCCCGACTCGGATCCACCACCGCCACGTATCGCGCCGTCGCACGGTCGACGACGACGAAGTGGTTGTGATCCCAATGCACCACGGCCGGCAACCTCGTGTGTCCGTCGGCGATCGACTCGGCGGGCCGGCCGAACGCACGCACGTCCAGCCCATAGTCGCGGGCAACCTGAACCAGCGTGAGTGCCGTCGTCCCGTCGCGCCCCACCGCAAGGTCGTCCGCCACGTCGTTGACCGGCATCGGTGCACCGTAGAAGTCGAGAATCATGGCCAGGCATGCTGCACCGCAGTCCGAGATCCCCGACTGGTGTCGCAACCGAACCCTCCGCGTCATGACGCCATGCCCGCCGTCACGCGATCGGTCTTCTCGGCCTCTCCCCAGAACCACTCGACACGCGCGGCGCGCCTGCGCTCGGCAAGCCACTCACCGAACAGTCGACGCTCGACGATGTGCAGTGCAGTTGCGTCGAGCCGGCTTCGATACACGGCGAGGACCTGCACAACTTCGCATTCGCCATCACCCGTCTCGGCAGCTATCACAGTCCCCGGCGCCGCAGCGAGAACCGAATTCGCGAGTTCGCCGTGGAGATCACTACGTTTGACGTCGCAGAATTCCGCCTGTCCGCGACCGTCGGCCACAGCAAGCCCCAGTTCGCCGGCGAAGTAGCGGATTGCGTCATCCGCATCGAAGGAGTCAACATCCGCAACCCGTGCTGCGAACTCGCGTGCCTCTGCACGGCTGGGAAACACTGCGCGCGTGATACGCGCACGGTCGAGGGTCTCTCCATGCTCACGTAGCCACGCAGACGCACGATCGCCGACCACGCGGCGACGAAGGATCGCAAGCTCGGCTTCGTGCCGGACGGTTCGTTCGAACATGTTCGGGCTCAGATGATTCTGTGCCATCCATGCCTCGGTAGCGTCGCGAGTGAGCAGACCTCGCGCCCGGCGGAACGCGTCGAGAGCTTCCTGCATCTGTGCGTCGGTCAACTCGACAGGGTCTTCCTCGAGCTCGATACGTATCACGCAAGCATCGATGAGTCCGGTGAGGAGGTCCGGACGGTCCCACATCCCGTCGAGATGCAGAATGGCGTCACCGACCGTGAGCGTCTCCCCGTCGACGGACAACAGGGTTGATTCACCGGCCCGCCGCGCCCCGCGAAGCGGCCACGGCACAGTCGAGGGCGGCGACCACGACACCGTTGTCACGTTTCCCTCCGTGTCGGTGATGAGCAGTGCGCTTTGAGACGACCCGTCGAAAGGCTCCACGTGCCGTATCAACCGAATCCGCAAATCACTGTTGCTCTCGCGCAGCAAACGGAGGGATTCCGACGAATCAGTGTGCCCAGCACTGTTCTCCAACAGGATCACGTCCAGAGCATCGGACACCACGCCCGGGTCGAATGAATGCCGCCGCTGCGGGATCGTGAGAGTCATCGAAGGGCTCCGTTCATCAAGGATCGTGAGGACCGGTCGCCGGTGGACAGCAGCAGATCTGCGACCGCGTCCGCGATCGGGGCGCCGGTCGCGGATTCGAGCCACAGCCATTGGCCGGCCGGATTGATTTCGAGAAAGACATAGCGCCCGTCGGGTGTCAGGATCAGATCCAAGGCGCCATAGTTCAAGTCCAGCTCGGTCACGAGCCGAATGCAGCGCTCGGCCGTCTCATCCGGCAGCGAGTGGAGTGCGTACATGCCCGGGGCGGCATCGTAGTTTCGCCAGTCCCGTCGAGCATGATTACTTCGCTGACTGCGTATTTCGACCGCGAACACGCGGTCACCGACGACGGTCACCCTCAGTTCCACATCCTTGGGCACATACGCCTGCGCAATGACAGGGCAGAATCTCACAGCGTCCGCTGCGGCGAGATCGAGGATGGTCGGGATCTCGGAATATCGGCCGGATACCTCTCCGTCCACTCCGATGCTGAGGCCATCCAACGGTTTCGTGATGACCTGCCCAGCATGACTACCCCAGAACTCCAGAAACTCCTCAGGATCAGTAGTGATGATTGTTGGAGGCAATTCGAACCCGAGGCGACCGGCGCGCGCGAGTTGCGCCGGCTTGCACGATGCCTCTCGGATGGCCCTCATCGTCCCTGGCACAGCCAAGCAGTCGAGGTTGTCCCACATATATCGCGAGAGAGCACGGATTTCCTCGCGGACGCAGTCACGAGCACCGGGATGGTCGATCTCCGGATGTGGTTCGGGCACATTGGGCCGCCGAAACCAGACGCTGCCGATGGCACCGAGATCAAGACGTCCTGCCGAGCCTATGAGGGTGCGTTCGATGAGTCCGGATCGGGAGTAAGAGACTGAAAGTACTGCGGTGACGGGGAAATCTCCCGGATCGATAACGGCGAAGTCTGCCCCGCGCTGGCACAACCGCTCTATGACAGCTTCTGCATGCACGTCGCCGGAACAGGTGAGGACAAGGACATCTGGCATTACGAAGACCTCCGGAGGCGGCCCGGGGCGCAGCATCACGCCCCGGGCTACGGATCGGCGCGATCTCCCCGGTGAGAGACGCACAGATGGGTCGACAACCCTTCAACTAGCCCTGGACGATGCGATCCGGGCCCTCTGGTTGGCATGTCTCCTGGTTGATGATGATCTCGCACCTTTCCTTGGTCTTCGCCTTGCCGCCCACGATCCGGGCTAGGTGTGACTCGTCCAGTTCGGCGCCGGTCGCGGAAATCGTGTCGATTGCGAACGTGCTCATTCGGCTCTCCTCGTGTGTTCCGTGCCGGACCTCCCGGCAGCACGGATATAGTCACGAGGGCCGCTGTGCAGACTCTGAGCAATGAATTAGCGCAGCAAATACACAGCCACCGAACACTGCTGCTGGACACAACTCGGCGAGGGACGCAACTGTGCGTCCCTCGCCGAGTCGAGTGACCGGCATTCCGGGCTCAGTGCAGGATTGGATCGTCCCCTCGGATAGGGCTATCGGGGGTGCAGCCGGTCCGCTCCCTGTCACCCCGGCTCTTGGGCAAGCCTCCGACAATCCGAGCAAGCCGTGATTCGTCCAGTTCCACGCCCTCCACCGGAATTGTGTCGATGACGAATGTGCGCATGTCAGATCTCCTCGCGTCGCGTGCGTGCCGGACGTTCCGGCACAGGGTCACGTTCGCGGAAGGCACTGTGCGGATTCTGAGCAGCTTCGTCTGTCAGAAGTCCTCGTCGTACGTGCAGGCGTTGGCATCGGTGTCTGTCGGGAAACCGAACGCGTCGGCGGACGTACCGGGCGCGGGAGGCGGGCAGGGTGGTGGTCGGGGTAGGGGTGGCAGGGGGCATCTCGACGGTCTCCTCGTTGCCGGAAGTGTCGTTACTGCATCCCGCGATGACCAGCACCGAAAGTGACACTCCTGCAATGAGGGTTGAGGTTCGTGCTATTTCTCCTGCTCGGCAATAATCGCGGCGAGCGCTTCGGCGACGTGCGCTTCTGCCTTCGACTTGTCGACACCGGCCGACGACAACGCTCCCGTGCCGTTCTCCAGTTCGAGGAGCGCCAGGAGAATGTGCTCGGTACCCACGTAGTTGTGGCCGAGCCGCAGGGCCTCGCGGAAAGTCAGTTCCAGAGCTTTTCGAGCGCGCGCGTCGTATGGAATCAGCTCGGGAACCTGGCCGGTCGTCTTCGCCGGAAGCGCAGCAAGAACGGTACGTCGCAGTTCGTCCTGCGCGACGCCCTGCGCGACCATCGCGCGGGCCGCAAGACCCTCTGGTTCCGCGAACAACCCGAGAACGAGGTGCTCGGGGGTGATCTCGACATTGCCTGCGGCGCGTGCCTCGTTCATCGAGGCCATCACCACGTTCCTCGCGCGCGGAGTGAAGCGGTTGAATCCCTCGTTCGGGTCGAGATCGTTGTCGGCCTTGGAGACGAATCGCTTCTGGGCAGCCTGTTTGGAGACTCCCATGCGCCGACCGATCTCCGACCACGACGCACCGGAGCGTCGGGCCTGGTCGACGAAATGGCCGATGAGGTGGTCGGCGACCTCCCCGAGGTGTTCGGCGGCGAGCATGGCGTCCTGGAGTTGATCGAGGGCGTCGGGATGGACTTTTTTAATCGCCTCGATGAGGTCGTCGAGGCGAACCGGATGGGTGCTACGCGTTGGTTCAGTCATACGTCAACCATAGGTTGACGTATGACGCGCGTCAACCATGGATTGACGCTATGTGTGTGCCGGTTGATCAGCCTCCGAAGACCGGGCCTCCCCCGAATACGCTCCGATGCGAATCCGGCTGGTTTCCTTCGATGTCCACAACGCCGTAATCCAACGCGACCTCGGCCGTGATCAGCGTGGATCCACTGCGTTCGTTCACCTTCGGATCGGCAGCCAACGCAGCGATGACCCGTCCGATGAACTCTGGGGTCTCGGCGTTGGCGAGTGGGAATCCCTGGAAGTTGTCGAGGCCGCGTGCCAGCATCGCTTCGTTCTTCACCAGTCCCGGCCACAACGACAATGCGGTCACGCCGGTGCCGCGCAGGTCGACGGCCATGTCGGCCACCATCTTGTCCAGACCCGCCTTCGACATCCCGTACAGCACTGAATGCAGGTACCCACGAGTGCCGAACGAGGAGATGTTGACGATCATGCCCCTTCCACGAGGCACCATGAGCTGGGCAGCCTCGACCGACGCGACGTAGTGGGCTCTCAGACCCACACCGATGAGGCTGTCCCAGTCGTCCACCGGCCGCTTCCAGAATGGATCACTGAAGCCGGCAAACCCTTTCGGGCTCGCCCATACGTTGTTCACCAGCAGGTCGAGACGGTCGCCCTGCTCGTCCGCGATCCGCGCAAACAGATCGTGGATCTGCTTGTCGTCCAGGTGATCGCACTGTACAGCGATACCGCTTCCGCCTCGTTCGGTGACCATCGCGGCGGTCCGGTCGAGCGGGCCATCCACGCCGACGGACCCGCGGGCCGTGACGTAGACCGTCCACCCGGCCGAACCGAGCGCACACGCAACGCCTCTACCCACGCTGCGGCTCGCTCCGGTAACGAGGGCAACCTTGCGCTCAGGCATGCTACTGAACCACTTTCACATCGTCTGTCAGGGGACGTTCGATCGACCACAGCACCTTGACGTGGCACCTGGCGACCTTCCATTCGCCGTTCTCGACCGCGTAGTCGTCGTCGTAGTCGAGGGCGGTGACCCGTTCGGTGCGGGCGTTCAGATCCACCTGCCGGAAACGCAGCGTCCACGCGCCGGTCGCGGTAGTCGGGCCGGTGAGCTGGATGCTGGGGTGCATGCCGTGGTGCATGTCGAGGATGACGTACCGATCATCGACGCGCTGGAGGGCGATTCTGGAGTAGATGTCGACCAGCCCGTCCGCGTCGTCGAAGCTACCGAGCGCAGGACCGTAGTAGATGTCGGCTCCCCGCTCGACGAAACACGCGCGCATGGCTTCAGGATCCTTGGCGTCGCACGCCCGGAAATATCGATGCTTGAGCATCTTGATCTGTTCGAGAGCTTCGAGGCGATCGAGGCGCTCTTCGACGGTCGGCATATCACTGTTCCTTCCGCGTGGATCCGATGCGCCGGACACTAACCGCGCGCGCCGATCGGGTATACGAAGGCTCCCGCTGGACAGGATCCGTCACCAGATGACGGCGATCCCGGCGTTGAGTATCGAAAGGACGCCGACGGCGTAGAACAGTGGACGCGGCGCAGGCTCGCCAGAGCGTCGCTGGCGGGCACTGCCCATGCCGATGACACCCCCGAGAATCACGAGGACCACGAGTTTGACGCCGAGCTTCGTGTAGTCGAGTTCGATTCCTGCAGGCCACGGCGCGGCCAATGCGAGGCCGGTGACGAGCGACAACAGTAGCCCGTAGTCCATCACGCGGGTCATACGGAATCGCCGGGCCACTGTTTCGGTGACCCATCCGCCGAATGTGACTGCGAAGCCGACGATATGAAGAAGTACAACAACGTCGCGAAGCAGATCCATTCGAATATCCTTGCATTATCGGTGGGTATGACTCGGCCAGAGCATCTTCGGCTGTGACATATACAGGACAGTCAAGACCTGCGGGGAGGGTAGTGGTTCATCAACACCACTGGTTGACGCAGGCCATCGCGGGTACCCGGAACCATGACCGAAGACCCGAAAGCCAACCTGCCGAACAAACACGTCGTGGTGACCGGCGCGACCGGGAATGTCGGCACCGCCGTCGTCCGAGCGCTCGGCACCGACCCGAGTGTGGGCTCGGTGCTCGGTGTCGCACGACGTGACACCGACTGGACTGCACCCAAAGCACAATTCGCGGCCGTCGACATCGCCGTGGACGATCTCGATTCGACACTGCACGGCGCCGACGCCCTCGTGCATCTCGCCTGGCTTTTCCAGCCGACGCACAAACCGGAGGCGACGTGGTCCAACAACGTGCTCGGCACGATTCGAACGTTGACCGCGGCCGCAGCAGCGGGGGTATCGACCATCGTGGTCGCGTCGTCGGTGGGCGCCTACTCCCCGGGTCCACGGGATGATCGCAGGGTCGACGAGAGTTGGCCCACGCACGGGTGGCCCGGCGCAGCGTATCCACGAGAGAAAGCGTATCTGGAACGGTGGCTCGACGCTTTCGAGCTCGGCCACCCCGATATCAGAGTGGTGCGCATGCGGCCGGGTTTCATCTTCCAGCGCGGGTCCGCGTCGGCACAGCGGCGGATCTTTGCGGGACCCTTCGTGCCGGGCTCACTCCTGCGCACCATCCCTGTCGTCCCCGACATGCCCGGGCTACGCATGCAGATCGTCCACGCCGATGATGTCGCCGAGGCCTACCGGCTCGCCGTCGTACGCCCCGTCCGCGGAGCGTTCAACATCGCTGCAGAAGATTCGGTCGACGCGCGCACTCTGGCCGATGTACTCAGCGCACGTGTCGTCGCTGTCCGCCCGGGACTCGTACGGTCGGCAGTCGCCGCCGCGTGGCACGCCCACATCGCGCCGGCCGAACCCGGATTGCTCGACACCGTACTGCGCCTGCCATTGATGGATTGTGCCCGCGCGCGTGCTGAACTCGGCTGGTCCCCGGCTCATGCGCCTGCTGACATCCTCGATGAGTTCGTCGAGGGGCTGCGCGCCGGTGCCGGACTTCCCACCCCGCCTCTGGCGCCCGACTCGCCGCGGGGCCGGATAAGGGAAATCGCCACGGGAGTGGGCGTCCGTCCCTGATCCACTTCGTTGCCGACACGCATCGGCCACAGCGGTCGAATCAACCGCTGTGGCCGATGATCGTGCAGATCGACACTCTCAGAGGAAAACCCTCCGATTCCCTCTAGCGGAGTGCGATTACTGCAGCGTTCCGAGTAGCTGTGCACTACCGCTGGAGAGCGTACCGAGAATGGCATCGAGGTTGTCGATTACTGCCTGCAGGATTTCGGTCATTCTTCCTCCTCGTGTAGATACGGACTCGGTCCGCATTCATTTCTTCTGCATCAGGGCCGTTTCCCATCTGCACACATCGCGTACCCAGACCGTTCGCCCAATCACCTACACGACAGAAAAAGGAGGGTGATCTATTTCACAGACAATACAAGTTTCATTCGTGTTGCCACGCAGGTGCGCACTCCGGACAAGAAAATCGCCGTGGTCGACATCGAGTCGGCCACGGCGAGTTTCAGGCAGCAGAGATCAACGACGAACGCCACGCCCCGTGACTGCCTTGACGAGGAACAGCAGAATAACCGCCCCGAGCAAGCACGTCAGGAAGCTGAAGATCAGTCCGCCACCCTCGACGTCGACTCCGAGCAGATTCAACAGGAAGCCGCCGAGCAGTCCACCGATGATGCCGACGACGATGTTGAGGAGAATGCCCTGTTGGGCGTCGGTGCCCATGAATTTGCTACCGATCCAGCCGGCCAGGCCGCCGATGATGATCCAGCCGATAATTCCGAGTCCGAGCATCGCTACAAGTCCCTTCTCGTGCATCAAGGCAAGCGATGTCCGGCACAGATCCACTCCGTGCCGGACATCGACAGCGTCCTCGCTGTATACCCATCGAAGAGCGGACTACACCTGTTTGCGCAGATTTTCGGGTACGCGGTGTTCGTGGAGCACGAAGCCCGCACAGGTCGTGAGTTGCCCGGCGACGTCTCACCGCCGCAACTCCACCGTCTCGTTCATGCGTCCCAGTTTGTGCGGATTGGCGATCCCGTAGATGTGGGTGATCCTGCCGTCGGCAACCACCACACTCACCACGACCGTGGCGCCGTTCGCAGTCAGGCGTGCACCCGCCATGCCGTTGATCCGAGTGGCAGCCACCTCGAAACCCCGAAGCTTCGGGTAGCGAACCAGCAGCGAGGCGAGCCGCCGCGCTCCGACGACCGGCTTCTTCGATGCCGGCGCCACTCCACCGCCGTCCGCAATCGCGACGACATCCGGGGCGAGGACCTCCATCAACGCCTGGATATCGCCCGTCGTGACTGCTGCCAGGAACTTCTCGACAATCACAGACTGCTCGCCCGGATCGACCTCCATCCGGGGTCGTCGCGCGGCGACATGTCTGCGGGCACGGTGAGCGATCTGCCGGACCGATACCGGCGTCTTCTCCACCGCAGCGGCGATCTCCTCGTACGGAGTATCGAAAACCTCACGCAATACGAAGACCGCACGTTCTGCCGGTGCGAGTGTCTCGAGCACGGTGAGCATCGCGATGGAGAGGCTGTCGGCCAGTTCGAGATCTTCCGCAACATCGGGGGTGGTCAGGACAGGCTCGGGCAGCCATTCTCCGATGTACTCCTCGCGTCGCCGCGCCGATGTCCGCAACTGGTTGAGCGACAGACGAGTGACGATCCGGACCAGGTATGCGCGGGCGTCGCGTACCTCTGTCCTGTCCGCGGCATCCCATCGCAGCCATGCTTCCTGGACGACGTCCTCGGCGTCGGCTGCCGAACCGAGCATCTCGTACGCGACTGTGAAGAGCAGGCCGCGGTGGGCGACGAACGGATCGTCGGTCATGACTTCGACGCTACGGCGAGCGGCTCGAGAGCGCAGCTCGCCGCATATTCCTCCGAACTCACACCGAGCGCGATGTTGGAGCGCGTCGCGAAGTTCGAGAACGCGATGTGGGCCGTCAACTCGACCAGTGCGGCCGGACCGAGTGTATCGAGCAGGCGGGCCGACAATTCGTCGGTGACGGTCGGCGGGGTAGCGCTCATCGCCTCGGCGTACTCCATCACGTCACGTTCGAGTGGTGTGAACACCTCGGACTCGCGCCACCGCGGTGTCTCACGCGCCTTCTTCTCGTCGAGACCCTTGTTGTGTGCCTCGAAATACCCGTAATCGAGACAGAATTCGCATCCGACGAACGCCGCCGCCGCCATGTTGGCGAGCGACTTCAGATTCTCGTCGCACCGGTCCCATCGCTTGATTCTGCGGCCGACACCGAGACTGAAGTTCATCACCTTTCGGTTGTGCCACAACACGGCTACACCGTCGGGTACGTTGCCGACCATGCGTCGCGATATGGCCTTGACGAGTCCGCCGTAGAGTCCGGTCATTTCCGCCGGCGGGATTCTGGTGGTCATCATTCCTCCGATCGAAGTGGTGTCGACATGAAGACACCGGAGATGCCTCGAATGTGACACGCAGTTCGAAATTCGAAGGCTCGATGAGGTAGTGCATCGTCGGGGCACCGAATGTGCCCGGCCGGTGTAATGAATTCTGCATCGTGCACGATGTGGAGGGCATGAAAATTTCACATCGATTGACTTCAGCTGCAGCTGCCGGACTCCTTGGCACTGCAATGTTCGTTGCGGCACCGGGCGTGGCCAGTGCCGCCGACCCATGCATGCTCGGGTGGTCGAATGTGGGACCGCGATCCTGCGCTATGAACGATGTCGGGACAGCGCCGGTGTTGACGTTGGGAAATGGCATCTGCGCAGGCATATTGAGCGCGTCCGGCACCGCGTACGACGGTCCGCTGTACGAGTATTCGAATGCGCCGGGTTCCACTCACTCCGTGGAACTGCGTATCACGCAGGGGTTCTCACCTTTGGGTGAGTGGGCGCCGACATTCCTGGCCTGCGACGTCACCGCCATCATCGATTGGCGCAACCTCGACACCGGGCAGAGCGGTTCGGTGAGCCACTTCGTTCCCGCACGCCACTCGAGCACCACTCCGATGGTCGTGCAGGTACATACGGGTCCGGGGCGGGTCCAACTCACTCTCCGGACCGACCGGCCGAACATCCCCGTGTCGACCGAAGTGATCGTGCCCTGACGCCTGCAATACCGGGCGCCGGGCCATCCATCACACAGTGTTGTCCCGGCCCGGCCTCCGGTACTGCAACCACGCCATAGCGGCACCGCACGCAATCACCGACGCCACCGACGCAGCGACCGTCATCACCGTCCACGTGCTCGGCACATCTTCCGGAAAGGCCTGATTCGCTTCGGTGAGCGGGGTGTATGCGGTCCATCCGAACTGGATCATCAACGGCAGCGCCATCACGGCCGGCAGCGTCAGCGACGTCGCAGTCACAGTTGCGGTGGAGGGCAGGGACGAGACGATCGTGTATGCGGCAGCACACGGTAGGACGAAGATCGTCGATACGAAATGCATGTTGTCCCATGGTGCCCGCTCGAAGATCGCCGTCGCCGCGACGAGCGCCAGCACTCCGATCCCGACAAGCGGCACCGGATAGCGGCGGCCGAGCCACACACCGAGAGCCACCAGTGCCGACGGGATCAACAGGATCGGCCACGCGCCCGGGGCCAGCTCCTCTGCTGCACGAGCCGAGACGAGCAGTGCAGCAGCGGCGAGAAGCAGCTTTCCGGAGCGGTTCCGCAAGCTCAGTGCCGCGATGATCACGATCGGCACGATCAGGATGCCCAGAATCCATCGCCCCTGCCCGAAGTCACTCGTCGGCGTGTACAGGGCACGGTCGAACGACCAGTACAAGATGATTGCGACGAAAGGGATTCCGACTCCGGCCACCAGCTCACGCGTGTCCCACGCCCGTGCGTCGTCGCCCGTATCGATACCGCCGATCACCGCTGTCACGATCGTGAAGACAGCGACGGCAATCGCCGAGGTCAACCACACGATATTCGCTGGTTGCTCACTCACCTCGACGTACGCGGCCCAGCCGGGGGACGCGGCCGCAAACCTTCGGTATTCGGCGATCGGCGACGCCGTCAACAGACCGGCGACCACAGCACCGGAAAGGACGCTCTGCCGAGACAGCAGTTGTGGTCCCCTGCATATCGTCAACAGGCCACCGAGAATCAGGCCCGCGCCGATCGTCGCGGGATAGGTGTCGTAACGCCATGCTCCGGGCAACGCGACGATCGCCACGAGCAGAGTCCCTGCGAGGACCGCGATTGCCACCTGGGAGCGGCCACGGCACACCGTTGCTACGAGTATCGCCACGATCGAGCCCGCCGCGACCGCTGCGACATCGGAATCGAACACCGCGTTCGAGCCGAAGTCGATGTAGGTGTCGACGCTGGGCTCACCCAGTACGACACCTGATGCAACACCCCCGGCGACGATGAGGACGTATCGCAAGGCAGAGACCATGCCGCCACCTTCGCCGAACTGCCGGTTCGGGCACCGACGACACGCCGTTCAGGCCTCACGCGCATCCTCTGCGGCGTAACTCGCCAGTAGCTCGCGCTCGGCGTCGCGCTTCGGGAATGCGAAGAACACAAGTACCGCACCGAGGAGGACGATGGCGATCGCTGCCGCGTATGCGCGTGTGTCGCCGTCGAGGAATGCTGCTCGGGCTGCGGCGATGATCTGCTGCGCGTACTGCGGATACCGTTCAGCGATGTTCGCCGCACCCGCGAACGATTTCTCCAGTGCGGCCTGCGTCGGTTCGCTGACCGACGACGCCTGCGGATTCGCGGCAATCGTGGCTGCGAACGATGCCGAATACCCCGCTGTGAGCAGCGCTCCGAGAATCGACTGCACGATGGCGCCACCGAGGTCGCGCTGGAGATCGGCTGTTCCGGAGGCCATGCCCGCGCGCGACACCGGCACCGAGCCCGTCAGCGAGTGGGATGCCGGTGTGCCTGCCAGGCCGACACCTGCGCCGAGGAACATGAAACCCAGGGCAACAACCCAGTAGCGGGCATCGGCGTCCCACATCATCAGAGCCACCACCAATCCGAGCACGATTGCGACGTATCCCAGCAGCAGCGTGAACCGAGCCCCGTGCGACTCGACGAGCTTCGCCGACTGCGGCGCCACCAGCACCATCACCAACGCAGCGGGCAGCGCGGCCGATCCCGCGGCGAGTGTCGAATACCCGAGGACGTTCTGCAGGTACTGCTGGCTGATGTACATCGTCCCCATCAGCGTGCCGAACACGATGATGCCCGCAACAGCCGCGACCCAGAAGGTCCGACGCCGCGCGATCCGCAGATCGAACAGCGGATTCCGCGCCCGCAGTTGACGGATCACGAAACCCACACCCGAGGCGACAGCGATCGCGAGCGCAGACACGGCGACGGTGGTCATTCCGTCCACCGGAGCAAAGTTGATACCGATGACGAGTGATCCGACGAGGACTACCGACACGATTCCGCCGAGGTGGTCGACGGGGTCCGTCGACTCGTTGACATGGCTCGGCACGATCGCGATCGTGAGGCCGAGCGCCACGAGTGCCAGCGGGATCGTCACGAGAAACACCGATCCCCAGAAGAAGCCTTCCAGCAGCGACCCGGCGACGAGCGGCCCGAGCGCGGTGAGACCACCGCCGATCGACGACCACAACGCGATTGCTCGGGTCCGGCCCGCTCCCGACCACAGCGCCGTGATCAGCGCCAACGTCGTCGGATAGGCGAGCCCAGCCGACACTCCCCCGATCACCCGGGCCAGAAACAGGATCCCCTCGTTCGGTGCAAGGCCGGCGACAAGCGACGCGGGCACCGACAGCGCCATGCCGAGGAGCAGCATGCTCTTGCGTCCGTAGCGGTCGCCGATGGCGCCGAGATAGAGGACGGACGCCGCCAATCCGAGCGAGTATCCGACCGCGATGAGGTTGAGACTGGTCTGAGTCGCATCGAAGGCTTTCCCGATATCGGGCAGTGCGACATTCGCAACGGCGAGGTTCAGGTTCGCGACCGCCGCGACGAGGATCAACGATGCCAGCACCAATGGTGCGCGAGTGGGACGGCCCTGGTCGGGTGTGGTCACAGAACAATGGTGCGCGCACCGTGCGGTTTCAGGTTGCGGTTCGCGCCAGTTCGGCACTCCGGACAACCGTCGCGGTCAGTGCGAATGCTTCCGCTCCCGATCAGCGGAAGTTGCCCGGCGACCGTTGCGGTCAGGACCTACCGTCGGTCCTCGTACAGCGCAGGGATTGTGGAGAAGGGGTGACCATGGCATCGACTGCCTCGGCAGAGACCAACGAAGGTGTCGCGACCTGCGCCCCACCCACAGGCCATGTGATCGAGGAGGTCGCGGATGCAACGCGACGTCTCATGGCGGCGGTGTTGCGCACCGGACGCGACAACCCACACCTCGCCCGCATCCGCGACACGCTGCACGAGATCGCGGACACGCTCGACGAGCACTCCCCCGACCTCGACACGCGATTGGTCGAAATGTGGGAGGGAAACGGACCGACGCGCCACAGTCCTGTCACCGGCGTCGACAATCCGATCGCACCGCCGCTGCAGTTCCGGGGATACGACGACGGATCGATCCGCGGCGAAACCACGCTCGACCTGCCGTACCAGGGGCCACCGGCAAAGGTGCACGGCGGTGTGTCTGCGCTCCTACTCGATCACGCTCTCGGTAACGCGAACGACTTCGCGGGCGAGCGTGGCATGACAGCGCAGCTCACGGTCCGGTACCACCGCGTGGCGCCATTGTTCGAACCGCTGACGGTCGCTGCCCGTCAGGTGTCGCGCGACGGCCAGAAAATCCATACGATCGGCGAGATCAGCACGTCCGACGGGGAGGTCTGTGTGTCGGCCGAAGGGCTTTTCATCGCCGGGTATCTCGCGCGCCCCCGCGCGGAGTGATTCGTCCGCATCATTTCCGCCAGAACACGTGGTGAGTGACACCGCTCGCACTGGGTACGACGTCCAGGTGGAACCTGTCGCGCAACTCGTCGGGTGATTCCCAGAGCCGGAGACCTCGTCCGTACTTCACGGGCGACACGGCTACATGCATGGTGTCGACCAGATCGGCGTCGAGGAACTCTTTGATCGTGGTGACGCCACCGCCGAGGCGCACATCCTTCCCTTGTGCGGCCTCGCGTGCCTGCTCGAGGACGGTTGCCGGGTCGCTGTTCACGAAGTGGAACGTGGTGTCGCCGAGCGTGAACGACGGGCGCACATGATGGGTCATGACGAACACCGGCGTGTGGAACGGAGGCTCGTCGCCCCACCATCCGAGCCATTCGTGGTCGGTCCAGGGGCCACGTTGCGGACCGAACTTGTTGCGGCCCATTATCTCGGCCCCGATGTTGTGCGTGAAGTCGCGTGTGAAGTAGTCGTCGAGACCGCGGCTTCCACCGGGGTCCGTGCGGTTGGGCCAGCTCGCTGTGGCGCCGGCCCACGCGAACATGTCACCGTGGTCGAGGCCGAACGGATTCTCGAAACTCTGGTTCTCGCCCGCAGCGATACCGTCGCTGGACACGCCGAAATTCTGAACTCTCAGCAGCTGGCTCACCGTGATCTCCGTCTTCTCTTCCGATAGTCGTGACAGGTGAGACCTCCGGCGTCCGAAAAACTCATCGCACTACTGCGTCGAACGCGGCCCCCTGAACCGTGATTTTCCTACACTGGGACCACCGGCAAGGAGAGACGGACATGGACGACGCACCCGGACCTGCCTACTTCCGCCCCGGCCGGAAGCGGTCTGCATGACCTCCAACATCGCCGCAAACTTTGCCTTGGTTCTGATATTCGTGCTGATCGGCGGCGTATTCGCTGCCACCGAAATCGCGTTGGTGTCGCTGCGCGAGAGCCAGCTGCGTGAGTTGGCCCGGCGCGGCGGACGCGGCGAGCGCACCGCCGCCCTCGCTCGCGACCCCAACCGGTTCCTCGCCGCAGTTCAGATCGGTGTCACCGTCGCAGGCTTCTTCTCGGCTGCCTATGGCGCCTCCACTCTCGCTCCCGATCTCGCCCCGGCCTTGCAGCACTGGGGGCTGTCCGACACCGCGGCGAACGCCGTTGCCCTGATCGGTACCACCTTGGTCATCTCCTACCTGTCGCTGGTGCTGGGCGAACTGGTTCCCAAGCGCATCGCCCTGCAACGCGCCACCGGAACGGCACTGGCCGCTGCCCCCACCCTTGATCGATTCGCGACCGTGATGCGTCCGGTCATCTGGTTGCTGTCGGTGTCCACCGACGCCTTGGTGCGCGTGCTCGGCGGCGATCCGTCCCGCAAGAACGAGGACGTCACCCGCGAAGAACTCCGCGAACTCCTGGTCGGGCACGAAGCACTGCCCGAAGACGAACGCAGTGTGCTCCGGGAGGTCTTCGACGTGGGGTCACGCCGGTTGACCGAGGTGATGCGTCCACGTACCGACGTGGACTTCCTCTCTGCCCGCACCCCGATCCTCGAGGCCCGCAATTTCGCCCTGGACAAGGCGCACAGTCGTTTTCCTGTCACTGCCGACACGGTCGACGATGTGATCGGCTTCGTTCACATGCGTGATCTCATGCTCGCCGACGCGGACACGCACTCCGGTACCGTCGGTGACCTCTGCCGGCCGATCCTGGCTTTGCCCGGCTCCATACCGGCCTTGGCAGCGTTGACGATGATGCGGCGCGACAATGCTCAGCTCACACTTGTCGTCGACGAGTACGGTGGCACCGCGGGAATCGTCACTATCGAGGACATCGTCGAAGAGATCGTCGGTGAGATCGGCGACGAATTCGACCCCACCGACGACCCGGATTCGGCCGAAGCTCCTGCTCGGCAACCACCGTTGCATCAGGAAATCGACGGCCAGCTGCACATCGACGACTTCGCCCGCGATACCGCAATCACCCTGCCCGATGGGCCCTACGAGACCGTGGCCGGTTTCGTTCTGGATCGCCTGCAACACCTTCCCCGCCTCGGGGAGAGCCTCACTGTCGACGGCCACCGTCTGACCGTCAGCGAACTCGACGGCCGCAGGGTCGTCCGCTTGCACCTGACGCGGCGCCACTGACGAAGCGCCGGATGCGTTCGGTCGACCCGCGAGAGCACGGTGCGTGGTGCATCATGGCTGCATATCGATCCTCGGGCTCCTCGCGTGCCCGCCGGCACCAGCGAGAGGACCGCGATGCTCAGGACCGCCGTCGTTGCAGCAGCCATTGCAACGTTCCTGGCCGCAACCGCAGGTAGTGGCATCTCGTTCGCACAGGACCGCGACGCCACCGACCCGATCGTCACGGCGCAAGCGTTGCTTGCCGACCCGGTGTCGCCGGACGGATCCCGGATCGTCTCGAGCGAAATCGACGGACAGCATCTGACACTGCAGGTCTATTCCGCGGCGATGGACAAGAACATCCCGGTCCGGGTCCAGCGACCACGGGACGCCTCCCAGGCCCGGCCCGTGCTGTATCTCGTCAACGGCGCCGGTGGCGGTACCGATGCTGCGACATGGTGGGCCAATACCGACGTCGGCGATTTTCTGGAAACACAAGATGTCAACGTGGTCATGCCCATCGGCGGCGCGTTCTCGTATTACACCGATTGGAAACGGGAAGATCCCAATCTCGGTCTCAACAAGTGGCAGACGTTCTTCCTCGACGAGCTTCCTCCGCTGATCGATGCCGCGCTGGGTACCAACGGCGTACAGGCCATTGCCGCGAATTCGATGACTGCCACCGCCGTGTTGCAGTACGCGATCGCCAAACCGGGCTTCTACTCCGCAGCAGCGGGTTACAGCGGATGCGCACAAACGTCGGACCCCATCGGCAAGGAGTTCGTCAAACTCGTCGTCGAGACATGGGGCGGCGGCGACGTGCGCAACATGTACGGCGAAGACGACGATCCGGCATGGGTGGAGAACGATCCGGTGGTCAACGCCGAGGGTCTGCGCGGAACCAAGCTGTTCATCTCCGACGCCACCGGCCTGCCCGGCCCGCACGAAACCCTCGGCAATGAGTTCACGGTCGTGGAACCGGATGCGAGTGTCGAGGATCAGGCGCTTGCGCTGGCGAACCAGGTCGTGGTCGGCGGTGTGATCGAGGCGGCCGTGCATTGGTGCACGACGAACCTGCAGAACCGCTTGAACGAACTCGACATTCCCGCGACGTTCGACCTGCAGCCTCGAGGTACCCATTCTTGGGGGTACTGGCAGGACGCTTTCCATCAGTCGTGGCCGCTGCTCGCCGATGCGCTGGGTCTGCCACCGGCACAGTGACCGTCCGATCAGCGCGTTCGGATCTCACTGAGGTCCGTGCCCACCGGGAAAGGCAGTGTGAACTCCTGCCCGACATCACCGACAGCATCGGATACCGCGGTCGTGACGATCACACGGTCGTCGTAGAGGTGCCTGATCCGCACCGTATGACCGTCGTAATGGAACCGGTTCATGAGGAATCGAAGACCACGGTCTTCGAGCACTTCCTCGGCCATCGTCCAGTCGGAGACCGGCTCGAGGGGTCGGCCCAGGCGGTCGATGGGAATCATCTCCGGCTCCTGTGACTCCAGGTCGATCCAGCCGATGACTTCACCGTCCTCGCGGCGGTGCGGAATCCAGTGGCTCGGAACAGCGCTCATACACCTCACCGTATCGGCATCGGCAGGTGTCCGTTGATCGCAGTGCGTTCCATTGCCACATCGGCTTCATTCGATTCGTCGACAGTCTGTACGTCCAGCAGCGTGAAGCCACTGTGACGTAGACAGGTGCACATTCGTCGTCGATCTGACAACATCCTCGAGTGACCAATGAGCGGATTGAAGTACAGCGCACCATCAAAGCCGATCCCGCGTCGATATTCTCGGTGCTCTGTGATCCCCAGGGACACGTTGCCATCGATGGTTCCGGAATGTTGATGGATGCAGAAGGCGACGTCGTGCGGGCCGTCGGCGACAGTTTTGTCGTGCACATGGATCGGGAAGCTCTCGGCGACTTTCCGATGGGCGAATACGACGTGACAGTGAATATCGAGACTTTCGTTCCGGACCGTGAAATCGCCTGGACCATCCTGGGGACCATTCGCCCGCAGATCGGGCACATCTACGGGTACCGCATCGAACCGGCCGAAGGCGGCTCTCTCGTGACCTCGTACTACGACTGGTCCGATATCGACCCGAAATGGCGTGAGGCGGGAATCTTCCCCGTCATCGCCGAAGGATCCCTGAAAGCAACCCTCGGTATCCTCGCGCGCACGGTACGCCGCGGATATCCGCGCTGATCGGGTCATTCATCCTCGCTGAGGGCGCTGTCGAATATCAATCCTGCTTCGGTACCCAATGGTCGTTCTCGAGGTCGTACTTCTCCTTGACCGCCCCGTAGGCTGCGCGCTCGGCCTCCTCGCCCTCCCCGACCCGCTTGACCGCTGCTTCGTAGGCAGTACCGTACAGTTCCTGCACCTCCTTCGACGATCGGCGGACCGTTTGCGGGAGTTCGTATCGATCCACTGGGACATCCCTTCGTCGACGACGGACATGCTGTCACCCATTGTGGGTCGGCCGGCGCCGGCGCGGTGCCGATCGGGCGAGTTCGACGAGGGAGGGCCGAGCCATGACGTCGGTGACAGGCGACTTCGAACTGACACACGATGAATTGCGTGTGGTTGCTCGCTACGTCGCCGAGTCCGCCCAGGAGGTGCTCCCCCGGTTCGAGGCCGTCAAGCCCAGCGATCCTCGACCTCGCGCTGCCTTGGACGCTGCCTGGGAGTTCATCGGCGGTGCGCGCCGAACCAAACTTCAGCGCATCACCTCGATGGATGCGCATCGCGCAGCCGCGGACGCTCCCACCGAGGTCGCGCGACTGGCCGCACAAGCCGCAGGCGACGCCGCCGCCGCGGCCTATCTGCATCCCATCGCGAAAGCCCACCAGGTCGGGCACATCCTTCGGGCGGCAGCCAATGCGGCACGTATCGCAGAGATCGAGGCCGGCGACGACCCGGCCGTCGGACACGAGATGATCGAGAGAGCGCGCATGCGAGCAACTCCGGTGTTGATCGACGTCCTGTGCCGGTATCCAGCGGCACCGACAGGCAGAAGCCGTGCTGCACAACTCATGGCCGTTCTGGACGTCGCATTGCGCTGAAGCAGCGCGGATCGTCGTGCACATCGCTCAACACACTTATCCCCAGGTGTGGAAGAACGGACAAACGCGACCAAGTGGTCGAAGTGCGTTCAAGACGCCTCCGTGCGGACTGCCGCAGTCACCGCCGGCGACCAGCGTCCGGCGTACTCGGCGATGGAGTTGTCCGTCGTATAGGTCGAGTCGAGGAGATACAGCCCTGGCGCCGGTGTCGTCGCACCCAGTTCCACCAGTACCGGCTTGAGCAGCAGGTCTGGCGCCAGTGCATGCGCCGGGCCTGCGCCCAGCATGAGCGGCACCGCGACGACATCGCGCAATCCGTCGCCGGTGGCGAATTGATCGAGGAACAGTTTCAGCACACCGGTGTAGGTTGCCTTGAACGTCGGACTGGCGAACACCACCAGAGCGGCCTCGGAGACAGTCGACACAGCGGCGGCGACGTCCTCGTCACCCCACCCGAGAAGACCTGCACCGAGGCTGATCACGTCGATCACGTGGTCGGGTTCCCGGCCGGTCAGTGCGGTAGCGAGCCGAACTCCGGCATCGAGAGTTCGGGAGCCGGGCTTGGGATTACCCGCAACGACGACGATCGACATGTTCACCTTCCAATCCTTCGGACGCCACCTTCGGGAGACGAGGGCACCCGCCATCCTCCACTTCCACCGTGCTCCCCGGAACGTTTTCATTCGCCTCGAATACAAATCGGCCCACAGCACACCGGCGATTCGGCTAGTTTGTCAGCGCAGTCCCGGCGCATTCTCAGCACAGCACGAACACGAGGGCGACAGATGAGCGACGTGAACCTCAGCAAGCAACATCCGGCTGCGTACGAGCAACTGGCGAGTCTCAATGAGCAGGCCGAAACCGCAGTGAAAAACGCGGGTCTGGATCCGCTCCTGGCCGAACTGGTCAAGATCCGAATATCGCAGATCAACGGTTGCGCATTCTGCTTACGGATGCACACGCGCGACGCGCTCGACAAGGGTGAGACGAGCGACCGGCTGGCCGTGGTCGCGGCCTGGTGGGAGTCTCAGTACTTCACAGCTCAGGAGCGGGCCGCGCTCGCCCTCGCCGAGCAGGTCACCCGGCTGCCCGTTCCGGAGACGGACGCCTGGGACGACGGATCGTTGAGCGCCGAACAGGCGTCAGCGGTGAGCTGGCTCGCGATCGTGATGAACGCGTGGAATCGGGTGGCGATCACCAGCCACTACCCCGTGGCGCCCTGATGTCTGCAGCGCAGACGATTCCCGAGCTTCACCACACTTTTCACTCACCGAGGTGGCATCGGCGATGCAACCGACGGATCGCGTCCTCCAGTTCCGGTGCCGGACCCTCGACGATGACGCCGGGCGCAACCTCGTGGATCGACAGGGGCTGCACCGGCGCCGCAGGAACGCCCATGTCCTCGAGCCACCCGGTGAGCTGCCGGGACGATGCGACGTAGACGATTCTGCCGAGACCGACCCACCCGTGCGCAGCTGCGCACATCGGGCAGTGTTCTCCCGAGGTGTATACGGTTGCGCCCGCACGACTGTCGGGCGTCATGTTCTCCGCCGCCCACCTGGCAAGTGCGAATTCAGGATGCCGAGTGCGGTCGCCGTCGGCGACTCGGTTGCGATCTTCCGCCAGGACTCGACCATCCGCGCCGACAAGTACGGATCCGAATGGCTCGTCGCCGGCCATCAGTGCTTCCTCAGCGAGTTCGATGCATCGATGCAGGTGTGCAAGATCAGCGTCGTTCACCACTGTAGTTACCCCTTCGTCGCACTCGATGGTGCCCGAGGACCACCGTAGATGCCACTGGGATACTCGGGTAGAACCACTCAGGACATCGCGTCGACAGCACCGACAATGAACATATGACCTCGATGAGCCACAGCCGCGGCGGCGAAGACCCGCACAGCTCCGCTCCCGCCACGATCGATACCGCCGTGACCGTTCTGTTCGTCATCGTGACCATAGTTTTCGCGGCCGTCGCATTCTTCGTGTCTCTGCTCTTCCCGATGGGGATGGATTCGTGCGGCCCCGACGGTTGCCAGGAGGGTTACCTCACCGCCGCATTCGCAGTCACGTGGGGAGGAATCGCTGTGGCCTGCATCGGCACTGTCGCGGGTATCGTCCTTGCCGCGCGACGACGAACACGCATGTGGGTGTGGCCGCTCCTCGGTGCCACGACGATCACGGTGGTACTGATGGTCGGCCTGAGCCTCGCCGAGCGCGCGGGCGCGTGACCGCCGGAAGATCTTTCGCGCCAGCAGGCGGGTGACGCGACTGGCGATGACTCGGTCGAACATCCGGCCGTTGGCAGATCAGGAGTGCGCTTTTCGGCACATACATCTTCGTGCCGCCGCATGGCATCTCCCAGTGCGGAGACACTTCCTCACCGCTACCCGGTCGTCATATCCCGATAGACCATCTCGGCCAACGCTTCTGACCTCACATCAGGATCTGCTGTTTGAGTTGTTCAGCGATCTGCGCCAACTCGCTGATGCATTGAGGAAGGGTTTCCACTACGCGGCGGACTTTTTCGTCATCGGCGGCGATGAGCGGCGCCGCCCGACCAGCTGTGGCCACCGAGATCAGCGCCACGGCTCCACTTCACCGATGTACGACGAAGCCGACGCATCACCGCAGGATACTCCCGCGTGTGGTTTCCGCAGCCACCCCGGTCCTCGCGCTGAGATCAATCCGGAAGCCGATTCGCCCGCCCCTCCCAAGAAGAGGTGGACAGTACCGACCGCCGCAACATCCGAGGAAGCACTTGCCAAGCAGCGGTGTCGCGATAACGCCTATCGCAACGATCTGTACAGGAGGCGGTACGACCCGAGCGTCCGGCCGATCAACGAGTACGTCGACACGTTGCGGGCCGAGCGTCGCGTGTCCATTCCGTATATCGCGCCGACCTACGGTGGCGTCGACGCGCGGTTGCTCACGCTCATGCAGGACCCGGGCCCGAAGACCGACCCGACCAATATCGACGGATCCGGCATGATCTGCCTGGAGAACGTCGACCTCACGGCCGCTCGGCAGAAGTTCTTCTTGGATGAAGCCGGCATCCACATTTCGGAGATCGTGTCGTGGAATGCCTACCCGTGGCCGAAGCCGCACCCCCAGACCGACCGATCGGACCGTGAGGCAGCCGAGACGCTGCGCGGATTCCTCCTGCTGATCCCGAACCTCGAGGTTGTGATCCTCAACGGCACTGTTGCCAAGCGTATTTGGTGTGTCCTCAAGGAAATCGACCCGGCGTGCATGGCAGGCATCTCGTCGTACCCGACATTTCACACGAGCGAACGAGCGGTCAATCCAACCCAGAGGTCGCTCGAGTACATCGCCGAGGTCCACAAGGACCTGAGCAACAAGTACGCAGCCGCCACCCGCCAGTTGCACAGCGTGTGAGTCCATCGATCCTCACACGCCGGAATGCGTCGACGGTGCCCCTAGGAGAAACACAATGTCGACGGCTCACCCTCCACCAGATCTTGCCGTGGAACCATCGTGCTCGTGGGCGCGCATCGTGGGTCTCAGCGGCGCAACGCAGCTGCGGAGATCGGCAGGCCCGCTGCTGCGAGACGGTCGCATACGTCGGCGGGGGTGCTGGGCGGGTTGCGCCACGCCGCGGCAGTCGCGCTGATCGCCTGGTGCACCCGCGCACCGTCGAGCGTGAACAGATCCATGACGAACTCATCGGGGTGCAGAGCTTCCATGCCGAACTGGGAAAGTTCGGTATCGGGGAAGTCGCGCAGGTTCGCGGTGACGATTACCTGCGCGCCGCAGCGGATCGCCGCGGCGAGTACATGCCGGTCGTCCTCGTCGGGCAGCGTCAGCGCCGGGATGAGTGTCTCGTACCCGGTGACCACGCAGTCCGGCACCGCTCGGTTCATCAGCTCCCGCAGCCTGGCCAAGGTGTCGGCAGGGATGTCCGGTCGGTCGGCGGCGAGATTGCGGAACGTCTCGTCGAGAATCCGGTCGGTCCACCTGGCGTGCACCAGTCCGGTCTGGGCCAGGCGAATCAGCACGTCGCGAAGCACGTTCGGGTACAGCACATTCGCGTCGTAGAGCACGGTGAAGGTCACGTCAGTACAGTCCGAGGTCCTCGGACAGCACGGCCAGCTCGTCCGCAGCCCCACGCGCGTCGCGCTGCTGGGTACGCCGGTACTCGAGAAGCGACGACGCCAGGATCCGGCGATGCCGGCCCACCAGTCGATACCGGATAAGGCCCTGGTCGAGGAGCTTGATCACGTGCGGGCGTGAGACGTTGAGCAGCTCGGCGGCCTGCTGGGTGGTCAGCTCCGCATGCGCAGGAACCACGGTCACGCCCTGGCCGGCCGCCATGTTCGCCAAGACGTCTTTTATCAATTCCAGAGCCGCACTCGGCAGGTGAACGGACTCTGTTGTCCCGGCGACGGTGACGTCAAGCGTGCCGGGACCAGGTTTGATGTCCCGCAGGGCATTGAGCGCCTGTCGTGCCTGTTCCTGCTCCACGGCACTGGGATGTTCGATCGCGGACATGCACACCTCCTCCAAATGAAATATACGCAGCAAGTGAAATAAACGCAAAGGTGGGCAATCTTCGACTCGCGAGTCCGCCCCGGCGGAAGTCGGCCTGGCTCGCTGTGGCGGATTCCTGAGTGTGCTGTTTGACGATCGCCTAACAGGAGACCAGGCGGAGTCGGCGTGCCTGGTCGGAGACGAACACGCGCTCGGGGTCGATACGATCCCTGGTCGTCCGCCATTCATCGAGCCGCGGGTACATCCGCGCAATGCGATCCGGGGTGCTGCGTGAGTCCTTCGCGAAGTAGAGACGGCCGCCGAGATCAAGGACCCGTTCGTCGAGTTCGTCGCAGAACCTGCCCAGGCCCTCGCGGATCGGGAAGTCGAGGCTGAGCATGTAGCCCGGCTCTGGCCACGACAACGGGGCCGGATTGCCTTCACCCATGCGCTTGAACACGTTGAGAAACGACCGGTGCCCTGACTCGGCGATCAGGCGGATGACGTCCGCGAACGGCTGTTCGGCGCCGAACGGGACCGAGAACTGGTACTGGAGGAACCCTCCCGGGCCGTACGCCCGGTTCCATTCTCCGAGCAGATCCAGCGGGTGATAGAACTGCGTCAGATTCTGGATTGTGCCCCGGCCGTGCTTCGGGTACATCCGGTACGCGGCTTCGGCCGCGATCCTCGTCGTTACCCGGTTGACCATGCCGCTCGGGAAGATATCCCGGACGGTTAATAGTTGGGGGGCGTTGAACCGCAACGGATCCCGGCGAAGCTTCGGCGGCAGTTGGTCTAGCGTTGCCAGCGACCCGCGGGTAAAGCCCGCCCGGCCCAGCTTCCGGCCGGTGGAGATCGTGTCGGGAACCGACATCGAGTAGTCGTAGCCCTCGTCGGATCCGCCGGTCAGCAATTCCATCGTCTCGTCGAGGGTCGCGGTGCGATCGTGGTCGGCGATGAAATACGCGGTCTCTGTATGCTTCATCCGTACACGTGCCCGCACGACGATGCCGGTCAAACCCATCCCGCCGACCGTGGCCCAGAACAGATCCCCGTCTTCACCGGTGGGCGTCAGCGTGCGGATGGACCCGTCGGCGGTGAGCAGATCGAGGGATTCGACGTGGTTGCCGAAGCTGCCGTGCGAGTGGTGGTTCTTGCCGTGTATGTCGGCTCCGATGGCACCGCCGATCGTGACTTGTCTCGTGCCAGGCAGCACCGGGACCCACAGGCCGTGTGGGAGAACGGCTCGCATCAGGGTGTCAAGACTGACTCCAGCCTCGAGATCAACGATTCCCGAGTCGGGGTCGATGCCGTGGATGCGGTCGAGGGCGGTCATGTCCACCACGAGGCCGCCAGCGTTCTGGGCGGGGTCGCCGTAACTGCGCCCGAGGCCGCGGGCGATGACCCCGCGTGGGCCTGCCCTACGTACGGCCTGGGTGATCACGTCGAGGTCGGGGGTCGAGAGTACGTCTGCTGGTGTCGCGGCACGCCTACCCCACCCGTACAGGGAACGCCGTTCGGTTCTGAACTCGGTCGTCACGGTCACCCGGGCCCACGATAACCACACCACGCTGCACCACCACTGGGCTCAGGCTTGGCAGATCGTGACGATCGTGGCAGGCAGTGGTCCGATGAACGTTTCAAACCGTCCGCCCAGCACGTCGAGGTCTATCCAGATGGGCTTGGGCAGCTCGTACACGGCTGCAACTGTTGCCACATCTGAAAATGCTCGAGACATACGGCATCGATAACTACTTCAAGTCCGATCCCAGGACTAAGGATGCGAGTAGCGCGATCTATCGCCTAGTTTGTGGCGGTCATTGCAGCAGAATGGACCCCATCTCGGGTCCGCCTGGTTTCGGGAGGGGCGTCATGCTAGCCGGTTTGGGGATGGAGCACCAGCACTCCGTCGATCCGGATCTGATGGTTGAGACGCTGAATCAGTGGATGACGATTAGGGGCAGGAATCTGCGGGAGTCGCTCGCCGGTGAGCAAGGGGAGAGGCACGGATTCCTCGTAATCGACGCGTTGAGGATGCCGGCGACACGCTGGGCTGCCGAACGAGGTCTCGACTTCAGACCCACGATTCCGCCTGACCTGCCTGAAGAGATCGACGTTCTGTGGGTCCTTGTCAACGAACTGCTGCTTCGCTTCGACCGCCAGACAGGCTGGCAAGCTCAGCTCATATCAGCAGTAGACTACGAAACTTTTGTTGCAGAGTAGCTGCCGGGTTCGAGGTTCCACTTCTCCATCCGCCGTGACTCGTTATCGGCGAGCAGTCGTGCGTCGCAGGTACGCCAGCACGGGAGTCTTCTCGAGGACAGGGTGCGGAACACACCGCATTTCCCGCAGCCCGTAACGCGTCAATCCCCGGACTACTTGCCAACAAAAAACGAGGTCACGATCTCTTTCGAGTTCGTGACCTCGTTCGTCGCAGTTCGTGGAACTGCTCACTGTGGGCGAAGGGGGACTTGAACCCCCACGTCCCGAAGGACACTGGCACCTGAAGCCAGCGCGTCTGCCATTCCGCCACTCGCCCGAGCAACGCAGAAAACAGTAACACAGCGCCTACCGAATCACCGATTCGCGAGGTCAGAGCAGCTTTTCGGGCTCCGGCCCCGTACCTCGACATGTCAGGTTGAACACGCGGAGTAATCCGCCCGGTCGAATCCGAGCAAAAATGGATACCATGCAGTAGCGAGATCTGCACCCACGACACGCTGGACCGGAAAGGGGGTCGTCATGGGTATCGCCCAACGCTTCGAGCGAAAGCTGCAGGCAGCAATCGGCGACGCGTTCGCCCGCGTCTTCGGTGGTGGCGTCGTCCCCCAAGAAGTCGAAGCTGCCCTCCAGCAAGAGGCCACCGACGGCGTCCAGCAGCTTGATCGTGGCCACACGCTGGCCCCGAACAAGTACGTCATCACCATCAGCGACTCCGATCACGAGGCCTTGGCGGCGGATCGGGACTTGACTGTGAAGGCGTTCGCGCGTCACCTTGAGGACTTCATTCGCGAACAGGGATGGCAGACATACGGTGAGATCCAGGTTGTATTCGAGTCGTCTTCGGCACTGCACACCGGGCAGTTCCGGACACGCGGCTCGGTCGACCCTGAGGCAGGGCGTCCACAGACGCACGTCCCGTCACAGCGGACCCCGCAGAACCGTCCAACAGTGACCCCCGAACCAGGAGTTGGCTCCATGACGCAGAACCCCGGCTACGAACCAAGCCGTGACCCCGCCGAGGCGGAAGCACAGTACGCACGAAACGGTCACGCGCACGGCGGCCAGGATCAGCGCTACGCACAGGGCTACAACGGTGGTTACGCCCCTCAGGGCGGCGGGTACGACGACCAGGGCGGTTACGACCAGCAGGGCGCGTACGGCGCCCAAGGCTACGAGCAGCCGGCCTACGACCAGCAGAACTATCAGCAGGCGTACGACCAGCAGGGATACGGCGCCCAGGGCTACCAGCAGGACCAGGGTGGCTACTCACAGGACCAGGCGTACGGCCAGGACCAGGCATACGGACAGCAGGCCGATCAGGCCTACGGACAGCAGGCCTACAGCCAGGACTACGGCCAGCAGGGCTATGCCGATCAGGGCTACGCCGATCAGGGCTACCAGCAGCAGGGATACGCAGCGGGCGCCGGATACGACCAGGGCTACGCAGACCCGGGTTACCAGCAGCAGGCGTACGGCCAGCAGGGTTACGCCGATCAGGGCTACGCCGATCCCGGCTACCAGCAGGCCGATCAGGGCTATCAGCAGCAGTCATACGCGGGCGGCGGTTACCAGCAGCCTCCCGCCGCGGCCGGACGTGTCCTGACCGCGACCCTGCAGCTCGAAGACGGCAGCGGCCGCTACTACCAGCTCCGCGAAGGCAGCAACATCATCGGACGCGGGCAGGACGCTCAGTTCCGCCTCCCCGACACGGGTGTGTCCCGCCGCCACATCGACATCCGCTGGGACGGGCAGGTCGCGATGCTTTCCGATCTCGGTTCGACCAACGGCACCACCGTCAACAGTGCTTCGGTTCAGGACTGGCAGCTCGCCGATGGCGATGTGATCCGCGCAGGCCACTCGGAAATCCTCGTTCGTATCCTCTGACCAGCGGAAAAACCGGCTCACCGGATCCACAGATCTCATCCGCAGCACGAGCTGCGGATCTGATTCTGCATGGAGTCGGTCGATGTCCGTATTGTGAGTGACCGCACCGAACCGGACGACCGCGCGCCGGTCGCACATGCCGAAGGAGGACATGCCGTGCAGGGGCTGATTCTGCAGCTGAGCCGGGCAGGTTTCCTTCTGCTGCTGTGGCTGTTCGTTTGGGCAGTGCTGCGAGCATTGCGCTCGGACATCTATGCCGGTTCTGCGCGACCACTACCGCGCTACTCCCCCAAGCAGTCGGTATTGCCGTCGCTCGGCCGCAACAAGACCGCCAAGTATCTGGTCGTGACACAGGGTGCCCTCGCGGGCACGAGGATCACGCTCAGCACGCAACCGGTGATGATCGGTCGCGCCGACGATTCGACACTCGTGCTCACCGATGACTACGCGTCCACCCGGCATGCGCGACTATCTCCGCGCGGGTCCGATTGGTACGTCGAAGACCTCGGCTCGACGAACGGAACGTACTTGGACCGAGCGAAAGTCACCACTGCTGTCCGCGTACCCCTTGGCACTCCTGTGCGCGTGGGTAAGACCGTGATCGAGCTCCGCCCGTGACACTTGTACTGCGCTACGCCGCCCGCAGCGACCGCGGCCTCGTTCGCTCCAACAACGAGGACTCCGTCTACGCCGGTGCGCGCCTGCTGGCCCTGGCCGACGGAATGGGTGGTCACGCCGCCGGCGAGGTCGCCTCGCAACTGATGATCGCCGCGCTCGCACATCTCGACGACGACGAGCCGGGAGGAGATCTCCTCGGCAAACTCGACGACGCGGTGCGAGAGGGCAATGCCGCGATCGCCGATCAGGTCGAGGAAGAACCCGAACTCGACGGCATGGGCACCACGCTCACCGCCATCCTGTTCGCAGGAAGCAAGCTGGGCCTGGCGCATATCGGCGACTCCCGCGCTTACCTGCTGCGCGACAATCAGCTCACCCAGATCACCCGCGACGACACGTTCGTGCAGTCACTGGTCGACGAAGGTCGCATCACTGCGGAACAGGCGCACACGCATCCGCAGCGCTCGCTGATCATGCGCGCGCTCACCGGGGCAGAAGTGGAGCCGACCCTGACGGTGCGCGAAGCGCGCGCCGGGGATCGTTACCTGATCTGCTCCGACGGCCTGTCCGATGTGGTGAGCGACGAGACGATCGCGAACACCCTGGGCGAGGGCGGCCACGACGAATGCGCCGACCGGCTCATCGAACTTGCATTGCGCAGCGGCGGCCCCGACAACATCACCGTGGTGGTCGCCGACGTCATCGATCTCGACTACGGGCAGAGCAACCCCATCGTCGCCGGAGCAGCATCGGGTGAGGACGAGGACGAAGCTCCCCGGCCGAACACCGCCGCCGGTCGCGCCGCCGCCATGCGGCCGCCCCGCGCCACACCCAAACGCGTCATCAACAAAGCGCCCGAAGAGCCGAAGAAGCGTCGTAGCCGCTGGTGGGCTCCGCTCATCGCGCTCGTGGTGCTCGGTCTGATCGCCACAGGTGGGTACTTCGGTCGGCAGATGATCCAGAACAACTACTACGTCAGCGCCGATGACGCGCGTGTCACCGTGCTGCGCGGACTCCCCGGCAACATCTTCGGTTACTCGCTGCAGGAACCAGCACGTATCGGGTGCGTGACCGACGAGGGTGAGCTGACCCTTGTGGATCCGGCCGACGCGCAGTGTCGCGTGATGATGGTCGACGACCTTCAGCCCGCCGCGCGAGAGCAGGTTCGTGCCGGTCTTCCGTCGGGGACGCTCGACGAGGCGAGCGTGCAGATGGCCCGCCTCGCGCAGCAGGATCTGCTTCCGGTGTGCAAGGTCGAGGAGCCGGCTCCTGCCCCGGCCCCGGAACCCACACCATCTGCGCCCGGCGAACCCACACCGGGAGCACCCGTGCCCGGTGAGGCACCTGCCCCGCCTGCCGAGCCCGTCCCGAATGAGGCAGCACCCGCACCCGGTGAACAGGCGCCCGAAAACGGCGGAATCGAAACGACGGCGGCGCCGGAACCGGCGCCCGTACCCCAGGTCCCCGGCCAGAACTGCAGGGTGGGCGCCTGATGTCGGTGACCCATGGTGCGGGGGCTTTTCCCAGCCCCCCGGGTGGTTTCGCTCCGGCCCCTGCTCAATCCACGAAGCGCAACACCGAACTGGGACTGCTGCTCGTCGCGATCGGCATCACGACGGTGTCGATGATGCTCGTCGAGGCCTCTCTCGAGCAGGCGCTCACGCTCGATCTCGCGAAGTACGGACTCGCGTATGCCGGGTTGTTCCTCGTCGCGCACCTGGCGGTGAGGCGGTACGCCAAGTACGCCGATCCACTGCTGTTGCCGATCGTCGCGTTGCTCAACGGTCTCGGCCTCGTGCTGATCCACCGGCTCGACCTGGCCGACCAGGAAAACGCGCGCTACATGGGTCTGCCGATGCCGTCGCCCGACGCGAACCAGCAGGTGCTGTGGACCGCGATCGGCATAGCCCTTTTCATCGCTGTCCTCGTGTTCCTCCACGACTACCGGCTGCTTGCCCGCTTCAGCTACACCCTCGGGTTGATCGGGCTGATCGCCCTCGCGATCCCCGCCTTGCTGCCGTCGCAGTTCTCCGAGGTCAACGGCGCCAAGATCTGGATCAGGCTCCCGGGCTTCAGCATCCAGCCAGGTGAATTCGCCAAGATTCTGCTGATCATCTTCTTCGCCTCCGTCCTCGTGGCGAAACGTGATCTGTTCACCACGGCAGGCAAACACTTCCTCGGCATGGATTTTCCCCGTGCGCGAGATCTCGGCCCGATCCTCGCCGCGTGGATCATCTCCATCGGCGTCATGGTCTTCGAAAAAGACCTGGGCACCTCGCTGTTGCTGTTCACCACCGTTCTGGTGATGCTCTACATCGCGACGGAACGCGTGGGCTGGCTGATCATCGGATTTTCGCTGCTCGCGGTCGGCTTCGTCTTCGCGTACCAGATGTTCGGTCACGTCCGCGTCCGCGTCCAGACGTGGGCCGACCCACTCGCCGACTACAGCAACACCGGATATCAGATTTCGCAGTCGCTGTTCGGTCTGGCCACCGGCGGTGTCGCAGGCACGGGTCTCGGCAGCGGGCGGCCCGCCCAGGTGCCGTTCGCGAAGACCGACTTCATCATCGCCGCGATCGGTGAGGAACTCGGCCTGATCGGGCTCGCCGCGATCCTGCTGCTGTTCCTCATCCTCGTCATCCGCGGCTTGCGCACCGCTCTCGCCGTGCGCGACAGTTTCGGCAAACTCCTCGCCGCCGGTCTGTCGTTCACCCTCGCCGTCCAGTTGTTCGTCGTGGTCGGCGGGGTCACCAAATTGATTCCCCTCACGGGCCTGACCACGCCGTTCGTTTCGTACGGCGGGTCGTCGCTGCTCGCGAACTACTTGCTGCTCGCTCTGCTGATGAAGATCTCGCACGCCGCACGCGAACCCGTGCAGCCGCGTAAGAAACCGATGACGCCCATCGCGGAAGCGCAGACGGAAATGATGGGGCGCGAATGAACACTCCGCTCCGCAAGGTCGCGATGGCCGTGATGTTCATGGTTGTCGCCCTGCTCGCCAACGCCACCTACGTGCAGGTCATCAAGGCAGACGATCTGCGCACCGACCCGCGCAACTCACGGGTGTTGATCGACGAGTACTCACGTCAGCGCGGTCAGATCTCGGCTGCCGGGCAGGCGCTGGCCGTGTCGATCCCCACCGACAGTCGCTACAAGTACCTGCGTGAATATCCGTCGACACCCGCGCAGCCCATGAGTCCGCTCGCCTACGCGCCGGTCACCGGGTTCTACTCGATGCAGTACGGCAGCACTGGCCTCGAACGCAGCGAGGACGAACTGCTCAACGGCTCCGACAACCTGCTGTTCGGTCGTCGGCTGTTCGATCTGGTGTCGGGACGCAACCCACGCGGCGGCAATGTGGTCTCGACGATCGATCCGGCCATGCAGCAGGTCGCGTACGACGAACTCACCTCCAAGGGATACACCGGGTCGGTCGTGGCCATCGAGCCTGCGACCGGCAAGATCCTCGCGATGGTGAGCACGCCGAGCTACGACCCGAACCGGTTGTCCGGCCACGACGGCGCCGCAACGTCGGCGGCGTGGGACGAACTGAACGCAGACCCCGACAAGCCGATGCTCAACCGAGCAATCTCTCAGACCTACCCGCCGGGTTCGACGTTCAAAGTGGTGACGACGGCGGCTGCTCTCGACTCGGGTGTCACCCCGGACGATCAGTTCACTGCCGCCCCGAACATCACCCTTCCCGACAGCACGACCACCCTCGAGAACTACGGCGGCGCTGCCTGCGGCGGCGCTCCCACAGTGTCGCTTCGCGAAGCATTCGCGCGCTCGTGCAACACCGCGTTCGTAGAGATGGGCATCAACACCGGTCGTGAGGCCCTGGTCGACCAGGCGGAAGCTCTGGGCATCGGAGAGACCATGGATATTCCGTTGCCTGTCGCAGAGAGCACCGTCGGGCAGATCGCCGACGGGGCTGCGCTCGGGCAGTCCACCATCGGACAGCGCGACGTCGCGCTGACTCCACTGCAGAACGCGGTCATCGCCGCGACCGTCGCCAACGGCGGTGTGCGCATGAAGCCGTATCTCGTCGAACGTCTGGAGGGGCCCGATCTCGCACTCCTCGCGGAAACCAAGCCCGAATCCCTCGGGCAGGCCATCGACCCCTCGGTCGCGGCAACACTGACCGATCTGATGATCGGCTCCGAAGAATGGTCGGGTGGACAGGGTGCGATTCCCGGTGTTCAGATCGCGTCGAAGACCGGCACCGCCGAGCACGGCAGCGACCCGCGCAACACCCCACCTCACACGTTGTATATCGGGTTCGCACCCGCTCAGCAGCCCACAGTGGCGGTGGCCGTGATCGTCGAGGACGGTGGTGATCGCGCTCTCGCCGCTACCGGTGGTTCGGTGGCTGCGCCTATCGGACGGGCCGTGATTTCGGCCGGAATACAGGGAGGCTGACATGGCTTTGTACAGCGGCGCCATGGTCGCCGACCGCTATCGCCTCACGCGACTGATCGCCACGGGCGGTATGGGTCAGGTCTGGGAAGGCCTGGACACACGGCTCGACCGTCGTGTCGCGGTGAAGGTTCTCAAGGCCGAGTTGTCGCACGACCAGGACTTCCTGACCCGATTCAGGTTCGAAGCGCGCACCACGGCGCAACTCAATCACCCGGGCATCGCCGGGGTGTTCGATTACGGCGAGACGACCGACGAGGAAGGACAGTCCGTCGCCTATCTGGTGATGGAACTGGTACACGGCGAGCCGCTCAATGCGGTCCTCTCGCGTGTGGGCAGGCTGTCGTTGCCACAAGCCCTCGACATGCTCGAGCAGACCGGCCGGGCTCTTCAGGCCGCGCACAATGCGGGTGTCGTGCATCGCGACGTCAAGCCCGGGAACATCATGATCACCCCGACCGGCCAGGTGAAGATCACCGACTTCGGTATCGCGAAGGCAGTCGACGCATCGCCCGTCACGCGTACCGGGATGGTCATGGGCACCGCGCAGTACATCGCGCCGGAGCAGGCTCTCGGGCAGGAGGCGACATCGGCGAGCGATGTGTATTCGCTCGGGGCCGTCGGCTACGAGGTGCTGTCGGGACGGCGCCCGTTCCTTGGCGAGAGTGTCGTCACGGTCGCGATGAAGCACGTGCAGGAAACTCCCGCGCCGCTGCCCGCCGATCTCCCGCCCGAGGTCCGCGACCTCATCGACATCGCGATGACGAAGGACCCGAAGTACCGCTACTCGAGCGGTGGCGAATTCGGCGATGCCGTGTCGGCCGTGCGGTCCGGCCGGCCCGCGCCGCCGCCGGGCAATGTGCCGCCCGTGACGAGCGCCAATCGAGTGTTGCCTCCGGGTGTTCCGGGGGCGACCACGACGGTGCCCATGCAGTCGTCTCAGCAGACGCAGCAGTATGCGCCGACCGCGTACACGCAGGGGCCGTACACCGGGTCGTCGCAGCCACCGACGAGCGGCCGACCTCCCTATGCTGCTGCGGCCGCCGCTTCGGGCGGAGGTGACGGCGATGGCGACCGGAAGGGGCCGAGCCCCACCGCGCTCGCGTGGGCCGCAGGCGTGGCGATCGTACTTGCGCTGGTCACGCTGGGCGTAGTTCTGCTGACCAACGGTGAGGACGAGCCCGACACGGGGCCGTCGCCGACCACGCAGATCACCACGACGAGGCCACAGCCCACCACGACGACGCGTCCTCCGCAGACCACGACGACCTCGGAATGGACTGCCCCACTTCCGGTCCCGACCCAGCCTCCGACATTCGAGCCGACGACAACGACCGAGGCTCCGCCGACGGTCCCGCCGACCACCACGGCCGAAGTTCCGACGCAGACCACCCAAGCTCCCACCACGACCACCGCGACACCGACAACCACCGCCGCGACCACCACGACGCAACCTGCCGAAGGCGGGGAAACGCCGCCGGGCGATGCTTCAGGTGACGGAGAAGGCGACGGAGGTACGGGAGGCGATCAAGAGCCCGCAGCCAGCAACGGTACGAACAACGCACCGCCGGACACACAAGGAACGTCATGACGACACCGCGCAAGCTCTCCTCACGCTACGAGCTGGGTGAGATCCTCGGCTTCGGTGGCATGTCCGAGGTGCATCTGGCACGGGATCTACGACTCGGTCGTGACGTGGCAATCAAAGTTCTGCGCGCCGACCTCGCCCGCGATCCCACGTTCTACCTGCGGTTCCGGCGCGAGGCACAGAACGCGGCGGCACTGAACCACCCGGCGATCGTCGCCGTGTACGACACCGGTGAAGCCGAAACGGAAGCCGGCCCGATCCCGTACATCGTCATGGAGTTCGTCGAGGGCGACACGTTGCGCGACATCGTGCGCGGCGAGGGTCCGATGGCGCCGAAGCGGGCGATGGAGGTGATCGCCGACGTGTGTGCGGCGCTCGACTTCAGCCACCGCAACGGGATCGTGCACCGTGACGTCAAGCCCGCCAACGTCATGATCAACAAAGCCGGCGCGGTCAAGGTCATGGACTTCGGCATCGCCCGCGCGATCTCCGACGCGTCGAGCCCGATGACGCAGACCGCCGCCGTGATCGGCACCGCTCAGTACCTGTCTCCCGAGCAGGCGCGGGGCGAGCAGGTCGATGCGCGCTCCGACGTCTACTCGGTGGGCTGCGTGCTGTTCGAGATCATGACCGGCGAACCCCCGTTCAAAGGTGATTCACCCGTCGCGGTCGCCTACCAGCATGTTCGTGAAGATCCACCGCTGCCGTCGTCGGTGAATCGGCAGGTTCCCCCCGAGCTGGATTCGGTGATCCTCAAGGCGATGGCGAAGAACCCCGCCAACCGTTACCAGTCCGCGGCAGAGATGCGGAGCGACCTGATCCGGGTCCTCAGCGGCCAGCGTCCCAGCGCGCCGATGGTGATGACCGACGAAGACCGCACCACTTTGATCGATTCGGTCGATCAGAACACCGGCAGGCATTACCGTCCCGCTGCCGCAGCGGGCGCTGCAGGCGGGGTCGCTGCAGGCGACGAGTCCGGAGGTGGTGGCGGTTCGACGTTGCGCAAGGTCCTCCTCGGCGTCGCGGCCGTTATCGTCGTGGGCATCGTCGGCGTGTTCCTGTGGTCGCTGGGCCCCGGCTCCACTGCGGCGCAGATTGCCGTTCCCGACGTCCGTAATCTCGCGGCGAGCGAGGCGGAGAGCCAGCTGCAGGACAGTGGCTTCCGGGTGGCTCTGCAGGAGAAACCAGACGCGGTGGTCGCCGAAGGCAACGTGGTCAACACCCGGCCGGTACCGGGCAGCCAGGCCGATGAGGGCTCGACCGTCACCATCGAGGTGTCGAGTGGCCCCGAGCAAGTGCAGATTCCGCGACTCGACGGTCTCTCGCAGGAGAAGGCCGCGCAACAACTCGATTCGGTCGGGCTGCGGCTCGACCCGAATGTGTTGCGGGCGCCGTCCGACGAGGACGAGGTCGACACCGTAGTCGAGCAGAACCCGTCGGCGGGCGCGAACATCGACCGCGCCTCCATGGTGACCATCACGCTCGGTTCCGGGCCCGAGCAGGTCCGTGTCCCGAACGTCGTGGGGCAGGCCCAGGAAGTGGCCCGAGGCAACATCGAGGGCGCCGGATTCGAGGTCGTCGTCGAGCAGGTCGAGTCGAGCGAGGAGGCAGGCACGGTGGTGTCGACCAACCCGGCGGGCGGCGCTACGACCGATCGGGGTGGCACCGTCACGATCCAGGTTTCCGACGGCGACCGGATCGAGATGCCCGTGCTCACCAACCGTTCGGTGTCACAGGCGCTGTCGGCGCTCCGCGCGGCAGGCTGGACCGGCTCGGCTGCTCAGCTCGTGCAGACCCGTGAGGCCACACTCGATGCCGGTCTCGTGGGCACGATCATCACCCAGCAGCAGCCGCCCGGTTCGGAGATCTCCAAGTCCGACACCGTGAGCGTCGGAGTCGGGGTTCTCGGAATCCGATAGCGCGAACGTCACGCAGCGCGGCGGCCTACTCCATGGGAGGGGCCGCCGCGTTGTGTGAGCGCCGTGCGTATGGGGGCGTCAGGCGGCACCACCGTCGAGCGCCCGGGCCATTTCACCCTCGAGCTGCGCGACGAGCGATTCTTGCGGCGCCCGACCACACACGGCGAGCCAGTTCGCCAGCATGCGATGACCACCCTGGGTGAGTACCGACTCCGGATGGAACTGCACACCGTGAATGGGCAGTTCCGCATGCCGCAACGCCATGATCACACCGCTGTCGGTCTGCCCGGTGACGACGAGCTCGTCGGGCATCGTTTCCGGGAGCACCGTCAGCGAGTGATAACGGGTCGCGGTGAACGGGTCGGGCAGGCCCGACAGGACACCGGCGCCGTCATGATGCACGAGGCTGGTCTTCCCGTGCAGAAGTTCCGGGGCACGATCGACGGTTCCGCCGAATGCAACACCGATCGACTGGTGACCGAGGCACACGCCCAGCAGCGGCGTGCGTGCGGCGGCGCAGGCCTTGACGAGGTCGATGCTGACTCCGGCGCGTTCGGGGGTGCCGGGGCCGGGGCTGAGCAGGATGCCGTCGAACTCGTCGACGACCTTCTCGAGCGCGCCGGGCGCGGTCAGCCTCTCGTCGTCGTTGCGCCACACTTCTGCTCGTGTTCCGAGCTGACCGAGGTACTGCACGAGGTTGAACACGAAGCTGTCGTAGTTGTCGACGACGAGAATGCGCATGGTGAGCAGAGTACTCACCGAGTTATCGTGCCGCGGCTCCACCGGTGTAGGCGGGGACAGTGAGTTCGGAACCGACCTGCTGCGTGAAGCCCAATCCGTAGCGCGTGGAGTACTGCTTGTACAAGCGCACTCCGGGTTCGGCATCGAGCGACGCCGCAATCGCGGCGGGGTCTCCCAACGCCGTGATGACATACGGGGGCGAGTAGGTGCGGCCGTGCAGTAGGAGGGTGTTGCCGATGCAGCGGGGCGCCGAGGTCTCGACGATCCGCTGATCCTGCATGGAGATGGCTTCCGCTCCGCCCGCCCACATCGCGTTGAGCACGCTCTGCACGTCCTGCTGGTGCACCACGAGATCGTCGGGCGAGGCGCCTGCCGGATACCGGCCGTCGGCATCGCGCGGCGCATCGGTCAAGGTGACGGTGACACCGGCGCCCTGCCGTTCGGTCAGTCCCGCAGGATCCTCGAGTGCGGCGATCTCGTCGAGCACTGCAGCGACTTCGTCGTCGTCGGTGGCCGCACTGCTCTGAAGCTGTGCGACCTGCGTGGCCAGCGCGTCACGGGTGGCAGCGAGATCATCCGATTCGGCCTGCGCGACACGAACGAGGTCGGACAGGCGCGGCGAGTCACTCGCGCGCAGTTCACTACCGTCGGAAACACCGCGGGTCGTGCCGAGCAACAGCCCCGCGACGAGGCACACGACAAGTGTCGCGGACGCCCAGGCCAGAGTGCGCAGCCGACCGTTCGACACGTCGAACCTCCCTTTCGGCTACTGCGTTAGCGTGTACAGCACAGGTAGATGCCCAACCTACTCTGCCGACCTGCAGGAGGCGGAGTCGTACCAGCGAGGACACCATGCCCAAGTCGAAGGTCAGGAAGAAGAAGGACGACGCGGTCGAGAGGTCGGTCAGCCGTACTCCGGTGAAAATCAAGGCCGCGCCGTCGAGCTCCATCTACGTCTCGGTGATGCTCGGTCTGATGATCATCGGATTGCTGTGGCTGATCGTGTACTACCTCGCCGCAGAGCACATTTCCTTCATGAACAGCCTCGGTGCGTACAACTTCCTCATCGGTTTCGGCTTCATGGTGGCGGGTCTGGTCATGACGATGAAGTGGCGTTGACGACCGCCGATGACGCTGGATTACACCGCTGTAATTAATCCCCACCTGTGGAGAACCCTGTGCACAACCGTGCGGACGTAGTGGCATGACCGATCGGGCTCCACTCGAATGGTCGACTCCGCCGGTCGCCGTCGCAGCCCTCTCAGCCGGCGGAGTGGTCCTTGCAGTGGCGGCGGTGTTCGCTGTTCCCGACGCAGTTGGCCGGATTCTCATCGGATTCGCTGCGCTACTCGTTCTTTCGATGGCGTTCTCGGCTGCCCGCCAGCGGCCCCGCCTCGAGGTCCTCGGCGACCCCGACGGACAGGCATCGGGAATTGCGACCACGCGCCTGTCCGGTCGTCGCGAATTCCCGCGCGCGACACTGCACCGGGTGCGCATCGTGGAATACCCACGACTCGGTCGGCGGGTCCCGATGCTCGAAATCGACACGCTCGAACCCGGAACCGGCGACGAACGGCTGATGATCTTCGGCCGCTGGGATCTGGGCACGGACCCGCGCGACGTGTACGACGCGCTTGCGGTGCACGGACTGGCGCCCGATCACACTCCCAACTGAGAGCGCAGACGCAGCACTGCGAGCACCACCAGTACGAGCGAGACCAGCACCACCGCAGCGAGCGCGATCCATCCCGTACGGACGATCTTGATTCGGTCGGTACCGGCGCCCACGTACTGCGGGGCGTAGAGCAGAGCTGCCGTCGCCGCAGCACCCGCAACCAGGCCGCCGAGGTGTCCCCACAGGGAGATGCCGGGGATCGTGATGCTGATGAAGACGTTGAGTGCCACCACCGCAAGCACCGGCGCTGGGCTCCGACGCAACCGCAGCAGGATGACGGCTTGGGCTCCGAGCAGACCGAACACGGCACCCGACGCCCCCACAGTGACAGCCTCGGGTTGAAGGAACATCACCGCGGCGGAACCACCGACGATTGACACCGCATACACGGCGAGATAGCGGGCACGCCCGAGTACCAACTCGGTGTCGCGGCCGATGATCCACAACGCGAACATGTTGACCGCGAGGTGTAGCAGGCCGTAGTGCAGGAAACCGCTGCCGAGCACCCTGATGTAGTCGCCATCGGCCGCGATCATGGGCGGCCACAGCGCCCAATCCAAGAACAGGCGCGATGCCTGCTCGTTGTTCATCACGCTGCCGGACTGCGCGGCGGTGATCCCGAAGATCACGACGTTGAGCGCGATGAGGATGTAGGTGACCAACGGAGTCGGCCGATCTGTGCGCATCGGCGCACCGGCGACCGTTCGGGCCTGCGGTGCGGAGCGTTGCGCGGTGGCGACACACTCGACGCACTGATGCCCCACCGACGCGGGACGCAGGCACTCGGGACAGAAGGGTCGACCGCACCGGGTGCAGGCAAGCAGCGTGGCGCGGTCGGGGTGACGGACGCACCGCGGCTGGGACGCGGGGCCGCCCCCCTCGGCCGCCGGGCCCCAGCCGGGGTTCGTCATAGGTTTCTCTTTCAGGCGACCGTGATGCTGTTGATCACGACGTCGTCGGTCGGGCGGTCGCCACGATCGGTCGCGGTGGTCGCGATGGCGTCGACGACCTTCTTCGACTCTGCGTCGACGACCTCACCGAAGATGGTGTGGCGACGGTTCAGGTGCGGGGTGGCACCGACCGTGATGAAGAACTGTGAGCCGTTGGTGCCCGGGCCGGCGTTCGCCATCGCGAGGAGGTAGGGACGGTCGAACTGCAGCTCCGGGTGGAACTCGTCACCGAACTGGTAGCCCGGGCCGCCGCGACCGGTGCCGGTGGGATCGCCACCCTGGATCATGAAGCCGTCGATGACGCGGTGGAAGACCGCGCCGTCGTAGAACGGGCCGGTGGTCTCGCCCTTTGCGTTCTGGGTCTTGTATTCCTTCGAGCCGTTGGCGAGGCCGACGAAGTTCTCGACCGTCTTCGGCGCATGGTTGCCGAACAGGGAGATGACGATGTCCCCGCGGTTGGTGTGGAGGGTGGCGGTTGCTGTCTGGTTGGGTGAAGTCACACCCCCATGTTGCCATCCTTGTGTTGTTCGGCGCGGCACTCCTCCTACTGTGATGATCCTCCCGCGCTCCTGACGGAAGGATCAACCGGTGTGGCAGTGTGGAGCCATGTCGAGTGTGAGCGAGTCCCTTTCCGGTAGTGCTTTCTCCGAGTCTGTCCGCGACCTCGTACCTCCGATCGACGACACCACCAATCTCGTTGGCGCGCTTCGTGTCGCCGGGGACGGTGCTGTGGCGTTGGCTCAGGGGTCGGCAGCAGCCGGCCTTGTCGTCGCCCGCAAGGGTGTCGAGGTGTCGAGGGAGCTCGCTGCTCACGCACGTCGCGCACGGGAAGAGGCGTCTCCGCTGATCAAGTCGGCCGCGGAGAAGGCGCTGGCCGACAAGGGCGCCGCAAAGAAGGCCGCACCCGAGTCGGGTGGCAGACGGCCGGCACTGCTCATCGCCGGCGTTCTCGGCGCTGTCGTCCTCGGTGGCGTCGTCTTCTATCGCACGCGTCGCCCGTCTTTCCCGCCCGTCGCGCCCGAGCCGCCGCGCGTGCAGGCGGTGCCCGACGACGGGATCACCGGCGTCTGAGACCGCTGGAGTTACCGGTCGGTATCGAATCCGTTCAACCGTGTGACGCATACCACATAAAGGTGGATACTCACGAGTAGACACCCGATGGAGGCGTTTCATGACCGGATCCGCGCACGTCACCGAAGAACAAGCACGCGCAGTCGCCGAAGAATCACGTGAAGCCGACTGGGACAAGCCCTCGTTTGCAAAGGAGCTGTTCCTCGGCCGGCTCACACTCGACCTCGTCCACCCGTTCCCACGACCCACCCCCGACGAGGACGCCCGCACCGAAGAGTTCCTGACGAAACTGCGGAACCTGTGCCGCACGATGGACGGCTCCGTCATCGAACGCGACGCGAAGATCCCCGACGACTACGTTGCAGGTCTCGCCGACCTCGGATGCTTCGGTATGAAGATCAAGCCCGAATACGGCGGACTCGGGCTTTCCCAAGTGGCCTACAACCGCGCATTGACACTGGTGGCGAGCGTGCATCCGAGCATCGGTGCGCTGTTGTCGGCCCACCAGTCGATCGGCGTGCCAGAGCCACTCGCGCTCGCGGGCACCGACGAGCAGAAGCAGGAATACCTCCCACGCTGCGCGAAGGGTGCCATCTCCGCATTCCTGCTCACCGAACCCGACGTCGGCTCCGACCCCGCTCGCCTCGCCTCCACGGCAACCCCGATCGACGACGGCGAGGCGTACGAACTCGACGGAGTCAAACTGTGGACCACCAACGGTGTCGTCGCCGAACTGCTCGTCGTCATGGCACGTGTGCCCCGCAGCGACGGCAACAGTGACGACGCACATCGAGGCGGGATCTCGGCTTTCGTCGTCGAAGCGGATTCACCGGGCATCACGGTGGAGCACCGCAACACGTTCATGGGATTGAAGGGCATCGAGAACGGTGTCACGCGCATGTACAAGGTGCGTGTTCCCGCGCAGAACCTCATCGGACGCGAAGGCGACGGCCTCAAGATCGCGCTGACCACCCTCAACGCCGGGCGTCTTGCGATTCCAGCGATGTGCGCGGGGGCGGGAAAGTGGTCGCTGAAGATCGCGCGCGAGTGGTCGTCCGCGAGGGTTCAGTGGGGCAGACCCGTCGGCGAGCACGCCGCAGTGGCGTCGAAGATCTCGTTCATCGCTGCCACCACCTACGCGCTGGAGTCCGTCGTCGAGCTCTCCGGGCAGATGTCCGACGAGAAACGCAACGACATCCGCATCGAAGCCGCCCTCGCGAAACTGTGGTGCAGCGAGATGGCGTGCATCATCGCCGACGAGCTCGTGCAGATCCGTGGGGGTCGCGGATACGAGACCGCGCAATCGCTTGCAGCGCGCGGCGAACGTGCCGTGCCGGCCGAGCAATTGGTGCGTGATCTGCGCATCAACAGGATCTTCGAAGGGTCGAGCGAGATCATGCGACTGCTCGTCGCGCGAGAGGCAGTCGACGCACACCTGAAGGCCGCTGGTGATCTCGCCGATCCCAAGGCCTCCGCCGAGGCAAAAGCGAAAGCCGCAGCGAGGGCGAGCGGTTTCTACGCCAAGTGGCTCCCCAAACTGGTAGCGGGCAAGGGCCAGCTTCCGAACTCCTACAATGAATTCGGTTCTCTGGCCGTCCATCTCAGGTATGTGGAACGGGCATCTCGGAAGCTCGCACGGTCGACGTTCTACGGGATGGCCCGCTGGCAGGCCGGGCTCGAGAAGCGACAGAACTTTCTGGGACGCATAGTCGACATCGGGGCCGAGCTGTTCGCGATGGCAGCGTGCTGCGTGCGTGCCGAACGACAGCGCGCCGACCGGCATCCCGGCGCCGAGGATGCCTTCGTGCTGGCCGACACCTTCTGCGAGCAGGCGCGCATACGAGTCGAGGGGCTCTTCGACGGATTGTGGACCAACACCGACGACGCCGATGTCGCGCTCACTCACGGTGTGCTCGAGGGGCGCTACACGTGGCTCGAGAACGGGGTGCTCGATCAGAGTGAGGGCACAGGTCCGTGGATCTCAGAGTGGGCGCCCGGACCGTCACAGGACGACAACCTGGCCCGCCGCTTCCGGCTGACACAGAATCCTGCGTGATCGCAAAAGAATTCGGCCCCCACTCGCGGAGCGGGGGCCGAATTCTACTGTCGTGGCAGGATCAGAATGCGCCGCAGTTGGACGGCGCGGGCTTGTCCGCGAAGCGATCGTTCATGTACGCCACCGCCTCGGGCAGGCCACCGATCATGGGCAACGCGTGATTGACGATGAAGCCGGGGAGGATCGGCGGCGTGTTGTTCGGGGAGAACTGCACCGCGGCACCTTGGGCGCACCAGTCGAGCGCCATCTGGCGGCCCTGGCCGTACGGCACCGTATCGTCCTGGGTGCCGTGCTGGACGAGAACCGGGATCTGCGGGGACAGTCGGCCGATACGCTGCTCCGCGATCACTTCCTGGACCTCGGGGATCCGAGAGATCACGACGTCGAGGGGCTCGCCGGTGCGCGTGTAGTCACTGGTCTGCTGGAAACCGAAGGTGAACAGCGTCTCGGGCAAGCACTGGTTCGCCACCGCGGCGAGCATCTCGCGCCCTCGTTCGTTGATCTCTGCGTCGAGGACGTCCGTCAGTTCCGGGTGTGCCTCGATGAGACCGTTGATCGTGTAGCCGATGGCACCGGTGAGCGCGGTTCCGTCGATCTGCTTCAGGGTCTCGACCAGATCGGCCGGAGGTGCGCCGGCATAGGCGCCCTTGATGTCGAGTTCCGGAGCGTAGGAGGGAGCGAGTTCCGCCGCGGCGGCTGTGGCGCCACCGCCCTGCGAGTAGCCGAAGAGGCCGACAGGTCCGTTTTCCGAGATGGAAGCCCCGGGCAGGTTCTGCGCTGCTCGGGCCGCGTCGAGCACCGCGTGGGCCTCCGCCTCGCGGTTGACGTACGTGTGGTGGCCGGGGGTTCCCAATCCGTCGTAGTCGGTGACCGCCACGGCGATCCCCTGCAACAGCATCGCGTTGATCGAGAGGAGTTCGTATTCGGTGAAGAGATCGAGCGGCGGTGTGTACTGCACGACGTGGTTGAGGGCCTTCGACGGTGCACACTGGTCGCCCTGGCCTTGCGTTCCGGGGGCCAGCACCACCAGGGGTCGCTCGCCCGGCCCGTTCCATGCCATGGACGGTTCGAGATAGGTGCCGCTCACGGCGTTTGCTTCGCCGTTGGCGTCGTTGCTGCGGTAGAGCAGCCGTGTTCCCTGAGCGGGGAACACACCGTCGGCCGTGGGCACGCGGATCGCGAGGTCGGAAGATTCGGTGCGAATGAGATCGCCCGGTGCTCCCCCGAGCACCTCCGGCGGCTGATAGAAGTCGCCTTCTGCATTCGCTGTCGCCGGGGTGATCATCAATCCGGCCATCAGTGCCGCAGACGCCAATCCCGCCGTCATCCCCCATCGCCGGGTACGACCCGCCATTGATTCCTCCGTGCCTCGAAATGTGTGCCGCCCATCACGGCGATACGCAATGTAACATGCATTTACTCGGCAGTAAGTTCCGGCTCCGCGTTCTGTGACATGCCGGAAAGCGCTTCCTGCACCCGTATGGTTTCGTCACCGCCCCACCCCGGCGGGCTGAGAATGTCCGCCCACAATTCGGCTGCATCCACCCCATACGAATGACCGTGTCCGTCGGGCACGTCCGCCGAGAAGACCATGTCCAGAGTCACCTGCCAGAACGTCACGAACGGAATCCACCGCATCCCCGGGTCCACGTCGGGGCCCAGAGGTTCGCGCAGCCAGTCCGGCCGATGCAGGATCAGATCGAACGACCACCACGTGATGGGGTCACTGGCGTGCTGCCAGAACACCACACGTGGAAACTCCCACTCGGCGGGAAGATCTGCATCACCCGGATCCGACGCAAACCTGATGTTCCGCCCGCCGTCCACAGCAGGAAGACGCTCGAACGAACCTTCGTCGCGCATCTCGGTGATCCTCCCCCACGGCTGCGCGAAGTTCGGTGTGCCCACCAGCAACGCACCGTCGGTCATGGCGACGAGCGCATCGCCGGACGCGAAAGCGGCTTGACCACCGTATGATCCGAGGCTCTCTCCGAAGACCACAAGCTTCGGACGGGCATCGCCGGGTAATTCGGCCCACCGCTCGTACACCGCATCGAACAACGCGCGTCCGGCATCCTGCGGGGTTTCACGATCGGCAAGAAATGCCAACGGACTCGGCAGGAACGAATACTGCATCGCCGCAATCGCCGAATCACCGCCGCTCACGAATTCGAGTGCACCTGCGACGTTCTCGTTGACCCAACCGCGCCCGGTGGTGGTCACCACCGCGAGGACCGAGCGGTCGAATGCGCCCGTGCGTTCCAGCTCCGCAACCACCTTGCCTGCCCCCTCGGCGACAGTGTCGGCGGATTCCTTACCCACGTATGCGCGGATCGGTGTCAGCGCGGGTTCACCGGTGACATCGGCGATCTCGGCGGCAGTAGGGCCGCCCGCGACGAAGGTTCTTCCCTCCCGGCCCAGTGTCTCCCAGCTTTCGAACGAGTCCGGTGAACCCGACCTCTCCGGTGCGGCCGGACGATCGACGCCGTCCGCCGTACCGTGATCCGATACGGCCGCGGAACGCTCTGCCACCGAGAGGATCCCCCGATACACCCCGTGGTCGAGAACCACCACGAGCAACACCACCACGACGACGATCGCAGCGACATTCGCAACTCCATCGGGCAGGAATCGCGCAGAGAACACGGACATCCGCATCACCCCGAATCTCAGCAGGCGAGCCACCGCGATCAGCACGAGCGCCACGATCACCGCAACGAGAAGGACCGGCAGGTAAAGGAGGCGTTCGAGCCGTTCGAGGCCGACCAGCTCACGGACGATCTGCTGCCACCACGAGCCGAGAACGAGGAAGGTCGGAATCACCACGACAGCCACGACGGCCAGCAACCACCATCCACGACGACGAGTGGCTGCAGACCACCGGGGGTGCACTCCACATCTGCGCAGAACCCAGGCGACGAGGCAGCCGAGTCCATAACCCGTGGCCACCGAGATTCCCGTGGCAACACCCTGCAGGTACCACACACGCGGCAGCAGCGACGGCGTCATCGATTGCGCGAAGAAGAACAGTGCGACAGCGAGACCGACCGGGTGCGCTGCGCGCCGATAGACGATCTCCCGAAACGATCCGGGATCCGGGCGCTCCTCCTGCTGTGTCATCGCTGGAGTCTAAATGGGATATTCACGACAGGCGCGGTCTACGGTAGCCATACGGCGTGCACGCCCTCCCGGAAGAGCAAGGGGGCATGATGTAAGCAAATCGTTACAGGGAGGGTTCGAGATGGCGATCGGGGTAGGGCTTCGGATAGGCAGGATCGTCTCCACAGCAGTGGTGGCATCCAACGAACCCGGCACCCCCGATCCTGTTGTCATCGCCCGCGACACGGTCCTGCACATCGACCACGACGGCAACTCACAACTCGGCGGTTCCACCCGCACGGTCGACGAGGCACGTACGCTCTCCGGGTTCTTGTCACGTGTCGGAGATCCGGGGGGCATCGCGGCAAGCGACGGCCGCGTCTATCGCGCCGAGGACGCAATGGCAACCGCAGTTCACTGCCTCCTCAACGAATGTCACCCGCTTCCGACCTTCGGGGGCATGGACCGCGACACCGATCCCGGTTATACCGCCACCTACCCATCGCATTGGGATCCGTCCCGGGTCTCGGTACTCCGCGCCGCGCTCGACTACGCCGAATTGAGGCACGTCGACCTCGTTTCCGACGCTCAGGGCGCCGCAACGTGGTATGCCTCGGAGATCTCCGAAACCCCCGGTCTGCTCATCGGCGTCTACCACGTGGACGATGCCGGATCCACGGTCACGTTGGTTCGGTCCGGCGTGCCCGCAGGAAAGGCCTTCCGTGTCACGGCCAAGGGCGCGCCCTCACCGGCAGCGCAACTCGCGACAGCGCTCGGGGCGTTCGGGTGGATGCCCGACAACCTCGATGCCGTCGTGGTCATGGGCGATGGGCTCATCGCCCGCGACCGGTCGCACATCCAGGACATCGCGAACAGCCTCGCGACCAAATTGATGGTTCGGAGCCTCGTCGGTCCCGGGCCCGAGCAGACCGCTGCGCTCGGCGCCGCGATTCTGGCAACAGGGTTCACACCTGCGCGAGAGAAGAAGGCACGCATCGGCCTGCCGCCGTCCTACGACCGAACAGATGTCCTCACCGGAGGCTTCGCGCGCCTGCGCGAAGCCGAATCCGACTCGGAGGACGACCCACCTGTGGCTATTGCCACCACCACCGATTCGGGTCCGGTCCGAGAGTCCTCGCCCGGAGGCTCCTCAGCGTCCGAAGTGGTGGACGAAGATCAGAAAGCACTGAGCGTCGCGCTGGCCACCGAACCACCCACTGAGCCGAAATTGTCGGCGCGCACATACGCGCTGGCCGGGATCGGCGCGGTGATCGTCGTGTGCCTCGTGCTCGCCTTGATACTCTGACCACCTGATCTGCGTCTAGTTGCACTGACCAGGGACATTGATCGAGGAAAAGGTTGACCTTGTCGTAACGGCAATGCTTACGGTCGCTTCTCATGACCATTTCGATGATCGACAGTGCCTGGGGCATGAGCCGAGTCCTGACGGCGGACGCGAAGGATCGCGACGACCTCATCCGCGACATGTGGGCTCCAATGGCGGGGATATACCACTTCATCCCCGGCGGCGTGGACATGGCCACCGTGCACCAGCAGAACTTCGGCTTCCGTCCGGAGTCCGCGATCGGGCAGGTCCGCGAAGGTCTGGAGTCCCTTGTCGCGGCAGATGCGTGGACCCGCATCGAGAAGGCCCTCGAGGAGGGCATCGCAACGTTGAGGGCTGCCGATCCGGGTGTGACGATCCCCGATCTGAACGTGCTGCTCGTACTCGGGGATCCGACCAACAGGCACTTCGTCGACGAGGTGCAAGGGATGTCAGGATTCGGCGGCATCAGCGGCTACATCGCCATCACCGTCTGGCCCACTTCACGCGTCCTCGATCGCCTCGAGGCGATCGCGGTCCACGAACTGCACCACAACGTGCGCTACTCACCCGGCGGAATCGTGTGGGACCCACAGACAGTGATGGTCGGCGAGCACGTTGTGTCCGAAGGGCTCGCCGACATTTTCGCGTCGGAACTGTACGGCGACGCCGGCTACACCCACTTCGTGCGCGACGAAACCCGCTCCGACGACCAGGTCCTGGCGAAGGTTGCCAGCGGCCTGGGCGTCACCGGAATGGCAGACTTCGCCGCCTGGGTGCTGGGCGACTCCAGCGCACAACTATTCGGTGCCGAGCCTGTCGGCCTGCCGACCGGGGCCGGCTATGCAGCCGGTGCTCGAATTGTCCGCGCATACCTCGACGCCACGGGAACCACGGCCGCCCAAAACATCAGCACTCCCGCGTCCGAAATCCTGCGCATTGCGCTGCCACGGCTGGGCCTGACCACAGACCCGGCACACTGAGCAGTAAGTCGAACGACAGGAGCCCACTGATGGAATGGACGGTGCACGAGCTCGCTGAACGCGCAGGCATCAGCGGCCGCACGCTGCGCCACTATCACCGCATCGGCCTGCTCGATCCCGACCGCGTCGGGTCCAACGGCTACCGCTACTACGGTCCCGACGCGGTCGCTCGCCTGCAGCAAGTCCTCCTGCTCCGCGACACGGGTATGCCACTGGCCGACATCGCTGCAGTCCTCGACGCACCCGAGACGCCCACCGCCGAGGTCGAAGCACTCCAGGCCCACCTGACACAGCTCGCCGATGACCGCGAGGCCCTGAACCGGCGCATCAGCGCGGTCGAGCACACCCTGCAGATGCGTCGAGAAGGCCGCGAACCACGCATGGACGTGATGCTCGAAGGCTTCAACGACCGCTACGAGGTCGAGGTCGTACGACGGTGGGGACGCGAGGCTTTCGACGCGTCGAACCGGTGGTGGCATGCCAAGTCCGTGGGACAGCAACGCGACTGGCAGGCCAGCGCCCAGGCCCTGCTCACCCGGTGGGCAGAAATCCACGAAGCCGGCCACACACCCGGCTCACCAGTTGCTCGAGCGCACGCTGCCGAGCACATGGCCTGGTTCGCTGACATCCCCGGAACACCCACCCACGCCGGCGATGCCGAACGATCCGCCGCAATGGTGCGAGGCATGGCAGACCTCTACGAAACCAACCCCGACTTCCACCAGACCTTCGGCAGCCCAGAGGCCGCGCAGTTCGCCGCGAACGCCCTGCGCATCCACGTGCAGCATCCAACCTGACAGCGGCGGGTGCCGCGGCGCCGTCCCGGGCCGAAAGATGCTACGTCCACACCGTCACCGACCCCACAAGGCCTGGGCGAACCAGCCACCCTCACGCGGTTGATCAACGTCCCCGGTCAGTACATCTAGTCGGCAGTCTCCGTCTCGGTGATCGAGGCGAGTTCCGCTGCGTCCTCGGCACCGAACTTCTCCTCGAGAACCTCCGGTGTGTAGTCGAGGTCGATCTCCTCGACGGCCCGGCCCCGAGCCGATTCGATCGCCCCGAGTCGGCGTTGCGCCCGGTCGGCCGCGTAGGCGACGAACTCCTCGGGATCGAGTCCGTAGGGTTGTTCGTCGAACTGGTCGTTGACCCACCCGATCATCCCGAGGGCCATCGGAAGCAGTTCGTTCATGCGCTCCTGCACGACGTTCCAGTTCGAATCGTCCGCCGCGACGTGCCGGCGGCACGTAAACGTTCCCCACGCCATGTGGCGGCGCTCGTCGCCGCCGATGCGCTGCACCAGTTCTTGCATGCCCGGCAGGATTCCCCGTGTAGTGCACACCTTCTGCCAGGCGTAATAGCCGGTGAGGGCCAGACTTCCTTCGATCACGTGGTTGTAGGTGACGCTCGCGCGCACCTGGTTCGCAGGTGACGGATCCGAATCGAGCACCTTCAGCGAGTGAGGTAGTTCCTCGTAGAACAACTGTCGGTAGTACGGATTGTCCGCCACGTACGGATGCAGATCCGATGTGAGGCCCACTTCGTCCATCCACAGCCGGAACACCTGCATGTGTTTCGCTTCCTCGAAACAGAACTGCGTCAAGTACATTTCGTCGCCGATCCGGCCCTCGGCCGCCATCGCACGCAGGAACGGCTGGATGTCCTGAGTGACAGCTTCTTCACCCGCGGCGAACTGCGCAACCAGGAAGGTCGAACTGCGCTGTTGCTCCGGATTCAGCTCCGCCCAGTCCGACGCGTCACGCGAGAAGTCGAGGTCGTGAGGATCCCAGAACTTGGCGTTGCCTTTCGAGAAGAGCCGAAGCGGGAAGGCGTCCCAATTGAGGCCGCCTTCCCGCAGCGACGCAAACCCCTGACGTTCCTGTGTTATCCACGTCACAGCAACCAGGCTAGCCCCGAACCGGGCCGGCGTCACATATTCGGTCAGTTCTCCAACAGCACATCCCCCGGGTACCCATCGGGCCCATATCCAGGCGGTATGACGAAGACGGCCGATCCGACGGGAGTGGTCCAGGTGTTGAGCGCGTCGTGCTCGGCGAGCCGCTCCTGCACGGGAACGAACTGCCGATCCACATCGCCCTGGTAGGCGGCGAACAACAGACCTGCTCCGTCGTCGTCGTAGTTGTAGGCGCGGCGGAGGAACTGTTCGTCGGCGCTGCGCGGCCGGGCCCGAGCAACGTGCGCCTCCGGCGGGATCACCGGAATCCCGTGGTCGTCGAGCGCCTCGAAATCGGCGTCGTCGTGCTCGTCGGCACCGGTCAGCGGTGAGCCGTCCGATTGCCTGCGCCCCATCACGAGGTCCTTCGCGGGACGGTCGAGTTCGTCCCACGTATCGAGCTCCATGCGGATGCGGCGCAACACGAGTGACGTCCCACCCGCCAGCCACCGAGGCTCTCCCCCATTCCAGACCTGGCGATCGAAATCCGGGGTCGCAGGCTGCGGATTGACGGTGCCGTCGACCTGGCCCATGAGGTTGCGCATCGTCAGCCCCTCGGGCCGGGTACCCGCGGCATGACGAAAACCCCGCTGCACCCATCTGATCGACGCACGCGATCTCACGCTCTTGGTGAGTGCGCGTACCGCATGAGACACCGTCATCGGGTCGTCGCCGCACACCTGCAGCAGCAGGTCGCCTCCAGAGAATCGGTCCTCGAGTTCGTCGATGCCGAACGACGGCAGCGGCCGAAGCCACGCCGGTCGCGCTGCGACCGATGCTGCCGCATCGAACACCGCGCTTCCGTATCCGACAGTGACGGTCAGGCGTGCGGGGTCGACTGCCAGCTCGGGTTCGGTATCGCCGAGCGCAGGCACTCCCCGGGTGAGTCGGCGCGTGTCCTCCGCCCACACTTTCATCACACCGATCAAGCCGACCCGATCGACATCCGGCTTCAGGTCGAGCGCCACAAACGCGGCAAACGCCTGCGGCTCGGTATCGATCCCCGCCTGGTGCACACCGTGGCACTCGACGGTGTGTGCGCCCCTGCGCTCAGGCTCCCGCGTTGCGGCGGCGACACCTGCGCCTCCCACTCCGAGCCCGACCACCCCGAGCATCGCAGCGCTACCGCCCAGCAGACGACGACGACTTACGTCAGCCACTGTGGTCGGCTCCTTCAGCGTGGCCTGGTGCGTATTCCTCCTGTGCACCCGCGAAGTCGCGGACCTGCGCTGTGAAATCCTTCGTGGAACCGTCGTCGAAGGTGAGGGTGAAGGACACGTCCGCTCCCGGCACGATCGGACCGGTCAGATCCATGAGCATGAGGTGGTCGCCTCCCGGTTCGAGGCTGTGCACACTGCCGGCCTCGACGACGAACCCGGATTCGGACTCGCGCATCACCATCGCGCCACCGTCACCCGGGACCATCTCGTGTAGTTCTGTGCTGCCCGCGCCGGGACTCGCTGCAGAGACGATGGTCAGGTCTTCATCGCCGGTGTTCTCGAGTTCCGCAAACGCGGCGGTCATGCCTGAGTCGGCAGCTTTCGCCCAGGACGACGAGACGACGAGCGAGTCTGCTGCGGTGGTGTGGTTGCTGTCGGCGCCGCATCCCGCGACGAGAACGCCGGCGGCGGTGAGGAGCAGAGTTGTTCTGAAGATCTTGATCACTTGGGTTCTCCATGCTGTTTTCCGGGCATGCGGCAGCGCCGATCGCCGCGCGGCGGCGATCCCGGTGGGGACTCGTGAACGAGGTCGAGGTCAGGCCACGACCGGCGGACCTCGCGTGCCGAGCCCGGCAGCGGGAAGAAGCACACGACGCGCGTGCGGGCGATGCGCAACGCACGGGACGACGCGAGAACGTACGGGCGGCGCGTTGTAGCGCCGAGGGACGAGACGATGCACCGCTGCCAGGGCTATGCGGCAGCCCCGCTCTGCAGCGGTGATCAAGAAGGCTCCGGCCCCCACCGCCGCGACGTGCGCCGAGACCATGGCGGGACTCGGCATGTGCATGTGTTCGGACCCCAGCGCAAGTACGACGTGACCGAGGACCTGGCCCACCGCAAGGACCGCGATCACGGGAAGCCGACTTCCCATCGCGAGTGCTCCGACAGCGACCGCCGCCAGCAAGAGGAGTACCGCCGAACTCTGACCGGGCGCCGCTCCCCCGGCCGCCGCGTGTGCGGCGATGCTCACCGCACCGGAAGTGCCCCCGACGAAGCCGCCGCGCAGATGCGCCACGAGCCGTCGTTCGGTGGACATGAGCCCAGGGTACGTCGGTACTACGAACTGTCGTACACGGGCGTCGTTTCACGTGAAACATCCGGCTACCCGCGTAGCATCCGATTCACCCTTGCTGCCTGCCGTGCGAGATGGTGCCGTTCGGCCAGGTTGGGTGCCGTCAGAGCAGCTTCGGCATACAGTCGAGCGGCGTCGTCGAGATCACCCGCCTTCTCGTGGAGGTACGCCGCCGCCGCGCTGTATCGCGGAAGACCTGGATCCACCGCAGCCAAGGCCGCGAGACCCGCCGCGGGCCCGTCGGCCTCACCGACCGCGACGGCACGGTTGAGCGCCACGACCGGAGATCCGGTGAACCGGAGGAGTTCGTCGTACCAGCCGACGATCTGCACCCAATCGGTTTCTTCGACACACACCGCGTCGGCGTGCAGGGCCGCGACGGCAGCCTGAGCCTGGAACTCGCCGAGCCGGTCCCGAGCCAGCGCGGCCTGAAGCATCTCCACGCCCTCCTCGATGAGTGAGGTGTCCCAGCGGGAACGATCCTGGTCTGCGAGTGCGACAAGACTCCCGTCCTCGCGCATACGAGCGGAACGTCGGGCGTGGTGCAGCAGCATCAGCGCCAGCAACCCGATGGTCTCTTCGTCATCATGGATCTCCGCCAGCTGCCGAGTGAGCCGGATCGCTTCGGCTGCCAGATCGACGTCCCCCGTGTAGCCCTCGTTGAAGACCAGGTAGAGCACGCGTCGCACAGTTGCGAGATCGCGTGTCTCTTCGAACCGCACACCGCTCACGGTTTTCTTGGCACGGCTGATCCGCTGCGCCATTGTCGCCTCCGGAACGAGGTAGGCCGACGCTATCTGCTTGGTCGTCAGACCTCCGATGGCGCGGAGTGTGAGCGCCACTGCAGAAGCCGAGGTCAACGACGGATGAGCACACAACAGGAACAGGTGCAGTGTGTCGTCGGCGGTCTCCGTCGGCCCGGGCGGCGGTTCGACGACCATTCGCTGCTCGCGTTCCCTCCTCGCCGTATCGGAGCGGTATACGTCGAGAAACTTGCGCCAGGACACCGCGACCAGCCACGCTTTCGGATCTGCGGGTGGACGTTCCGGCCATGTCCGGATGGCCTCGATGAGCGCTTCCTGCACGGCGTCCTCGGCTGTCGCGAAGTCCACTCCGCGATGCACGAGGACGCCGATGACTGCGGGAGTCAGCGTCCTCAGCAGCAGTTCGTCCATCTCACTCGGTGATCGTCGGAGGCGCGGTGAGGAACGGCCGCACTTCGAGCCACTCGTGGATCGGCTTGCCGCCTGCGCCGGGCGCTGCCGACAATTCACCTGCGAGGACGACGGCACGCTCGTAGGAGTCGACGTCGATCACCATCCAGCCGGCGATGAGATCCTTCGTCTCCGCGAAGGGCCCGTCGGTGACCGGCGGACGCCCCTCCCCGTCGTATCGCACGAACGCGCCCTCGGGAGCGAGTGCCTGCCCGTCGACGAACTCACCGGTCTTCTCGAGTTTCGCAGCGAACTCCTGCATGTATTTCATGTGATCGTCGACCTCTCCGGGGGTCCATTGATCCATGGGGACACTGTTCACCGCCTCGGGGGCGCCGCGGTAATGCTTGAGCAGTAGGTACTTCGTCATCGGGGTCTCCTCGGTTCTGTGCAGCCAGTGTGGCTGCATACACCACTGGGACGGAGCTGTTCGCCGGGTCTCGACATCACCCGGCGGGAATCTCCGGAAGTTCTTCGCTCCTATACCCACGGTTGATACCCATGGGGGGTATAGGTATACTGGTGGGCGAAACACCTACTGCAGCGAGAAGAGGGAACTCATGAGCACCACCACCGTCACCGTGACCGGGATGACCTGCGGGCACTGCGTCTCGTCGGTCCGTGAAGAAATCAGTGAGATCCCCGGTGTCACCGGTATCGAAGTCGACCTCGCAAGCGGACGCGTAGACATCGAGTCGAATACCTCAATCGACAGTGCAGCCATAGCAGCAGCCGTCGATGAGGCCGGCTACAAAATCGCCGACTGATCCACCTATCCCGACTCCGACAGGAAGCCCTCCGATGAAAACCTCGACGAAGGTCTCCGGATTCATCCTCGGCCTGGTCGCAGTCTTCGCCCTTGCGTTCGGGGCCGGCGCGCTGGCCGGCCCCGAGGACACGAGCCACATCGATCCCCCGCCCCACCCCGCGACAACCACCACCACCGTCGACGAGCACGGACACTGACCACCACATCCGAGAGGAGTACCCGAATGAACTCCGTCGCCCGTCCGGCAGACGGTCGTATCGAACTCGAGATCGGTGGCATGACCTGCGCGTCGTGCGCCAACCGAATCGAGCGCAAACTCAACAAGCTCGACGGCGTCACAGCCACCGTCAACTACGCCACGGAGAAGGCGCGCGTCGACTATGTCGGCGAGATATCACCCGCCGACCTCGTCGCCACCGTCCAAGAGGCCGGATACACCGCCGCACTACCCGCGCCGCCCACTGCCGCCGGATCCGAGCCCACCGCGGAACCGGATCCGACCGCCGTGTTGCGGCAGCGACTGCTGGTCTCACTGGTCCTCAGCATCCCGGTGATCGCGATGGCGATGGTTCCGGCTCTCCAGTTCCCGAACTGGCAGTGGCTGTCCCTGACCCTCGCCGCGCCCGTCGTCGTGTGGGGTGCCTGGCCGTTCCACAAGGCCGCCTTCACCAACCTCCGGCACGGCGCCGCCACGATGGACACCCTCGTCTCGGTCGGCACCCTTGCAGCATTCGGCTGGTCTGTATATGCCCTGTTCTGGGGCACCGCAGGCATCACCGGCATGACACACCCGTTCGAGTTCACCATCGCCCGCACCGACGGCACAGGCAACATCTACCTCGAGGCTGCCGCCGGGGTCACCACCTTCATCCTCGCAGGCCGATACTTCGAGGCCCGGTCCAAGCGCAATGCCGGGGCAGCGCTACGGGCGCTGCTCGAACTCGGTGCCAAGGAAGTCTCGGTACTCCGCAACGGAGAAGAGCAACGGGTACCCGTCGAGCAATTGTCCGTCGGCGACGAGTTCGTGGTCCGGCCCGGCGAGAAGATCGCCACCGACGGCATCGTCGTCGACGGCTCTTCCGCAGTCGACGCCTCGATGGTCACCGGCGAATCGGTACCGGTAGAAATCGGACCGGACGACCAGGTCATCGGCGCCACTGTCAACGTGGGCGGCCGAATCATCGTGCGCGCCAATCGCGTCGGATCCGATACCCAGCTCGCACAGATGGCCGCGCTCGTCGAAGACGCCCAGACCGGCAAGGCCCAGGCACAACGGCTCGCGGACAGGATCTCGGGAGTCTTCGTCCCCATCGTGATCGCACTGTCGGTAGGCACCCTCGGGTTCTGGCTCGGTACCGGAGGCTCGGTCGCGGCAGCGTTCACTGCAGCCGTCGCCGTGCTGATCATCGCCTGCCCATGCGCGCTCGGGCTGGCGACACCGACCGCTCTGATGGTGGGCACCGGTCGCGGAGCTCAACTCGGCATCCTGATCAAAGGTCCGGAGGTCCTAGAATCGACCCGCCGCGTCGACACCGTCGTCCTCGACAAGACCGGCACCATCACCGCAGGCAAGATGACGCTGGTCGACGTGATCGCCGCCCCCGGTGAGGACACCGGTGAGGTTCTGCGTCTGGCGGGGGCTCTGGAGGATTCGTCCGAACACCCCATCGCACAGGCCATCGCCAAGGGTGCCCGCGACAGGGTGGGCAGCCTGCCACCGGTCGAACAGTTCACGAACCTCGCGGGACTCGGCGTGCAGGGCACCGTGGACGATCGTGCAGTGCTCATCGGACGCACCCGGCTGCTCGCCGACTTCGCTCAGCATCTGCCCGCCGAACTCGACGACGCCATGAAGGCCGCAGAAGCCGACGGCAGAACCGCCGTCGCGATCGGCTGGGACGGCGCTGCGCGCGGAGTGCTGGTGGTCGCCGATGTCATCAAGCCCACCTCTGCCGAGGCGATCGCCCAACTGCGCGATCTCGGTCTGGCACCGATCATGCTGACCGGCGACAACACCGCCGCAGCCACGACCATCGCGGGTCAAGTGGGAATCGACGAGGTCATCGCCGAGGTTCTGCCGTCCGAGAAGGTCGACGTCGTCAAACGTCTGCAGGGACAGGGCAAGGTGGTCGCCATGGTCGGTGACGGGGTCAACGACGCCGCCGCTCTCGCCCAGGCCGACCTCGGGCTCGCGATGGGCACCGGCACCGACGTCGCAATCGAAGCGAGCGATCTGACTCTCGTCCGAGGCGACCTGCGCGCCGCAGCCGATGCGATCCGGCTCTCCCGCCGTACCCTCGGCACGATCAAGGGCAACTTGTTCTGGGCGTTCGCCTACAACGTGGCCGCGCTGCCACTGGCCGCGATGGGGCTGCTCAACCCGATGATCGCGGGCGCCGCGATGGCCTTCTCGTCGGTGTTCGTGGTCAGCAACAGTCTGCGGCTTCGCCGATTCCGCTCCACCGCACGATAGGCATAATCGACGTTGCGCCACATGACAGCCGGATCCCAGGAGGACACAATGGCCACCCCCACCCCCGCGGCCACACCATCCGGTGTTCCCGCGGCCGACTGCCATGAGCACGCCGGACACGGGTACATCACTGAGAAGGACGCCTATCTCAAGCGACTCAAGCGCATCGAAGGCCAGGCCCGAGGGCTGCAGCGAATGGTCGAAGACGAGAAGTACTGCATCGACATCCTCACCCAGGTCTCGGCGATGACCAAGGCGCTGCAGGCCGTCGCGATGGGTCTGCTCGAAGACCACATCAGTCACTGTGTCGTCGACGCCGCGGTCGCGGGCGGGCCCGAAGCGGACGCGAAGATCAAGGAAGCGACCGACGCCATCGCTCGTCTACTGCGATCCTGATCTGACACTTCGTCGTAAACGACCGAAGGGCGCTTCCGATTTCTCGGAAGCGCCCTTCAACTGTGGAGCCTAGGAGATTCGAACTCCTGACATCTGCCTTGCAAAGGCAGCGCTCTACCAACTGAGCTAAGGCCCCGTACGCCGGGTTACCGGCTGGGTACCTCGTGCCACTCATCCTCGCTCCGGAGCATCCGGGCGATTCCGAAGACCACCAGAACTACCGTTCCCACCGCGATGAGAACCTTCATTCTGCTGCCCCTTTCGGCACGGGGAGTGGGCCTAGGAGGACTTGAACCTCCGACCTCTTCGTTATCAGCGAAGCGCTCTAACCGCCTGAGCTATAGGCCCTCGAACCGAGATGGAACACTACCCCACCGACACTCGAAGAACAAAATCGCCTCGGTGGGGCAGTATTCCTGCAGGTCAGTCCGGGTCTGCCAAAGTGACCTGCACTCCGCCGACGAGGTCGCTGCAGAGGTTGTAGATGAACGCACCGAGCGTGGCGAGAGCGGTCATCAGAATCATGTTCGCGAGACCGATCACCGTCGCGTAGCCGAACACCTGACCGACAGTGATAAGTCCGTCACTTCCCGACTCCGAGACGAGGTCGGTGAAGGCACTGTTCAACCGATCCCACACGCCCATGCCCGCGAGCACGCCGTACAACAGGCCCACCGCGATCATCCACACGAAGAACAGCGACAGGGAGATCAGCGCGGACACCTTCAGCATCGACCACGGATCGATACGGCGGAGCTGCACAGTCGCCCTGAGCGCCTCACCCGCGGCAGGTGCCACGACGACGGGGCTCGCGTGCGGCGTTTCCGCCGCGGCGGGCGCCGCCGGCGTCGGGTGCTTGACGCTCGACAGATCCGGCAGGTCCTTCGCCAGGTCTTTGCGCTCGATGTGCCGGGTCGGGCCGTCGATGACCGCCGACTTCGCTGTCGCGGCGCCCCGATCGGACCCCTGCGCGCCACCGGTCATGGAGGCGGCTGCCGTACCGGTGACGACGGGACGAGTAGGCGCCGCACTGCCCTTTGCGGCGGGATTGTTCTTGGCGGCAGGTTTACCCACGGCCGGCTGGGGGCCCGTCGCGGGACGCTGAGCGGCTCCTGACGGGCGATTTGCAGTCTTCCCCAGGCCGGGCCCGACCCCGGGGAGATTCGTCTGCGGGGTGTTCTGTTGCGACGCCGCAGCACCCTGCTTGTTGGCCGCAGGCTGCTGTCCACGCTGCCAAGGCGGTTTCTGACCCGTCGGACGCGCCGTCGGGCTCGAACGCTGTGCCTGTCGCGTCGCCTGATCCTCGGCGGCAGCCGACTCGCCCTTACCGGGAGCCGACTCCCCCTTGGCTGGGGTCGATGCGGGCTCCGATGACTTGGCGGACTTCTGGGCCGGCCCGCTCGTGGAATCTGCCGCAGGCTTTTCACCGGGCTTCCCCGACTGAGCAGCCTCCGGCGTCACGGCGTCACCGGCAGACTTCGCCTGCCCGGACGCCTGCTTGTCAGCGGCTCGCCCGCTCGGGTCGGTCTCCACCTCGCGTCCGTTCCGGTCCTCGGGCTTCCGGGCGGATTTTCCCTGGTCGGATCCGTTCGGCCCCTGGGGAGTGCTCACTTACGACTCCTTCGATTCGGATGCGTCGATCTCCTCGGGCTCGTCGGCGTTGCGTGCAATCGCAAGCAACGTGTCGCCCTCGCCCAGGTTCATCAAACGCACACCCTTGGTCTGTCGGCCTGCCTTGCGTACCTGCTTGGCAGCAGTACGAATGACACCGCCGCCGGACGTGATCGCATACAACTCGTCATCGTCCTCGACGATTCGTGCACCGACCAGGGTGCCACGTCGCTTGTCGTACTGGATGGTCAGAACACCCTTACCACCGCGACCCTGGACGGGGTAGTCCTCCATCGGCGTGCGCTTCGCGTAGCCACCGGAAGTTGCAACCAGCAGGTACGTACCTTCCTTCACCACGTTCAGCGACAACAGCTTGTCCTCGCCGTTGAACCGCATGCCCTGGACACCGGAAGTCGCGCGACCCATCGGACGCAATGCTTCGTCGGTCGCCGAGAAGCGGATGGACTGCCCCAGCTCGGACACGAGCAGCAGATCGTCCTCGGACGAGCACAGCACGGCGCCCACCATCTCGTCCTCGTCGCGCAGGTTGATCGCAACGATGCCGCCCGAGCGGTTGGAGTCGAAATCCGAGAGGCGCGACTTCTTCACCAGTCCGTTGCGGGTCGCGAGCACCAGGTACGGCGCATCCTCGTACGTCTTGAGCCGGATAACACCCTGGATGCGCTCGTCCGGCTGGAAGGCCAGCAGGTTCGCGACGTGCTGGCCACGGGCCGTGCGGTTCGCTTCGGGAAGCTCGTATGCCTTCGCGCGGTAGACGCGGCCCTTGGTGGTGAAGAACAGCAACCAGTCGTGTGTCGACGTCACGAAGAAGTGCTTGACGATGTCGTCCTGCTTGAGGTCGGCGCCCTTGACGCCCTTGCCACCGCGCTTCTGCGACCGGTACAGGTCGGTGCGGGTGCGCTTGGCGTAGCCGGTTTCGGTGATCGTGACGACCACGTCTTCGCGGGCGATCAGATCCTCGTCGGTCACGTCGCCGTCGGCGGGGACGATGCGGGTGCGACGCTCGTCGCCGTACTTGTCGACGACCTCCTTCAATTCGTCGCGGACGATCGCACGCTGCCGCTCGGGCTTGGCGAGGATGTCCTTGTAATCGTCGATCTCACGTTCGATCTCGGCGAGATCGTCGACGATCTTCTGTCGTTCGAGAGCAGCGAGCCGACGCAACTGCATCGCCAGGATGGCATCGGCCTGGATCTCATCGACGTCGAGCAGATTCATCAGGCCGGCGCGAGCGATGTCGACGGTCTGTGACGCGCGGATCAGCTTGATGACCTCGTCGAGCGCATCGAGGGCCTTGACCAGACCGCGCAGGATATGGGCGCGTTCCTCGGCCTTACGCAGCAGATACCGCGTCCGGCGGATGATGACCTCGATCTGGTGATTCACGTACAACCGGATCATCTGGTCGAGACGCAACGTGCGCGGCACCCCGTCGACGATCGACAACATGTTGCATCCGAAGCTCGTCTGCAACTGCGTGTGCTTGTACAGGTTGTTCAGCACGACCTTGGCGACGGCATCACGACGGACCGTGACGACGATGCGCATGCCGATGCGGTCGGACGACTCGTCGTGGATATCGGAGATACCCGCGATCTTCGCGTCGCGGACCTGCTCCGCGATGGAGGTGATCAGGTTGTCCGGGTTCACCATGTACGGCAACTCGGTGATGACGATGAACGAACGGCCCTTGGAATCCTCTTCGATCTCCACGACGCCGCGCATCTTCACCGAACCGCGCCCGGTGGTGTAGGCATCATGGATGCCCTGCGAACCCGTAATCAGGCCTGCCGTCGGGAAGTCGGGGCCCTTGATGCGCTCCATGACCGCCGCGAGTGTGGCTTCCTCATCGGCTTCGAAGTTCTCGAGTGCCCAGTAGATCGCGTCGGCGACCTCGCCAAGGTTGTGGGGCGGGATGTTGGTCGCCATACCGACCGCGATACCGCCCGAACCGTTGATCAACAGGTTGGGGATACGGCTGGGGAGAACCGTCGGCTCTTGCGTTCGTCCGTCGTAGTTCGGCTGGAAATCGACCGTCTCGTGGTCGATTTCGCGCAACATCTCCATTGCGAGCGGCGTCAGGCGGCACTCGGTGTACCGCATGGCCGCAGCCCCGTCGTTTCCTCTGGAGCCGAAGTTGCCCTGTCCGTCGACGAGGGGGTACCGCAACGACCACGGCTGCGCGAGACGGACCAGCGTGTCGTAGATCGACGAGTCGCCGTGCGGGTGGTAGTTGCCCATCGTCTCCGCGACCGCACGCGCAGATTTCACATAGCCGCGGTCGGGACGGAAGCCGTTGTCGAACATCGCATACAGCACGCGGCGGTGCACGGGCTTCAAGCCGTCACGCACATCGGGGAGGGCGCGGCCCACGATCACGCTCATCGCGTAATCGATGTAGCTGTTCTGCATCTCCTGCTGGATGTCGACGGGCTCGATACGGTCGTGCCCCGCACCCTCCGGCGGCAACGTGATGTCGGTCATGAGCTCCTTCTTCTACTCGGCTCGAACGTCCGGTACGGGCTCACGCCCGACGAACCTCTCGCAACCACCCGAGTCTATAGGTGCAGGTCAGCAACCGCCGCGAAGGACATCCACTTTCGGGCCACGCATCACGACATCTCGGACTTCACCCCGCGCGAATCCACCGATTCCGACCAGTCCGCGATCTGGAACTCACGACGCATGTCGTCGTCGCTGGGAGCAGCAAGCAGCAAGATCACCAGAACCGCGAGTACACCGAGACCTACGATGAAGCCGGGAAACATCAGGGACATCACGGTCATGCCGCCTGGAGCCGGCGCCGCCGGATCGATGATCACCGACACGCCTGCCATACCGGTGTAGTGCAATGCCACCACCGCACAGGCCATCAACAACGCTTCAGGTACACGCATGAGCGGGCTCGCGACACGCTGCGACAATGCCAGCGCTACGAGGGAGGCAGCCACGCCGATCGCGACCGAGGCAGCAACGAAGGTCGTGTCCTGGACGAGTTCCCCTTGTACGCGTACCGCGGCCATTCCGGTGTAGTGCATCGCGGCAGCAGCGCACCCCATGACACCACCGCCGACCACCAGCCGGATCCGCCGCGGGGCATTCGCCATCCAGGGCGCATCATTACCGACGATGCTCAGGCCGAACCATGTCGCGCCACCGGCGAGTACGACCGAGACCAGTGTTTCGATCAAGCCGTAACGCACAGAGGAACCGGGCACTGAGAACCCCATCATTCCGATGAAGTGCATCAACCAGATCCCGACGCCGCCGATCGAGATGCTCGCCAGCACGGTCCAGCGCATCCGGAGTGCCCGGGTGGGAGCGTGGTTTGCGCGGTGCGCGCAGGACAGGCCGACGTACGACCCGATCACCGATGTGAGCCAGGCCAGAACGAAGAGCCACATTCCCATCGAGAAGTGGTGAAGCTCGTGCGACATATGTTCTCCAAGCAGGACAGCACACGACCCCACCAGCACGAGGAGGCATGCTGCACACGTGATTTCGATGCAACAGTGGCCCCGACAGCCGTCGGGAACATTACCCTGTCTTCATCGAAAACTGTTGTGCGAGAGGCTCGAAGGAGACACAGTCGGTAGTCCGAGCAATCGAGCGGTGCAGGCGACACCGTTCTCACGAATGTGACCTGACACCCATTGATCGGACACGACTTCAGTTGCGAAACACCACGATCGGGCACGCAGATCACCGCGGCACCCGCAACAGCCCGACCGACAAGACATGTCGTGATGATCAACCACCACACACGGACCCGTCGGCTGACGCAGTGCGCGCGATGCGCGCACCCGCCACTCCGACGAACACCCCGATTGCCGAGGTGATGGTGACCCGCGCCATCATCCGTACCGAATGGTGAATGGCCGCGGGCACGAATCTCCTACTGCGCCACCGGCTGATGCAACTTCCGAAGTGCGTACTCGGTGACGGTGACAAGTGCCTGCTTGGCCGATTCACGCGACCGAGCGTCGATCGAGACGATCGGCACCTCGGGAGAAATGGCCATGGCCTGGCGAATGTCTTCGAGAGGGTAGCGCGGTGCATCGTCGAACTCGTTGATCGCGACGATGAACGGAAGATTGCGCGCTTCGAAGAAGTCGACAGCAGCGAAGCTCTCGTCCAATCGACGGGTATCGATCAGCACGATCGCACCGATGGCACCGCGGATGAGGTCGTCCCACATGAACCAGAACCGATGCTGACCCGGCGTACCGAAGAGGTACAGCACGAGATCCTCGGCCAAACTGATTCGACCGAAGTCCATGGCCACGGTTGTGGTCGACTTCTGCGGCGTTGCGGCAAGGTTGTCGACGCCATCGCTGGCGTTGGTGACGAGCGCTTCTGTGCGGAGCGGAACGATCTCCGACACAGCCCCCACCAGCGTGGTCTTACCGACACCGAATCCGCCGGCGATCACGATCTTGGTCGAGGTCACGCGCTTCGTAGCGTTAGAGTTCGCGAAGTCCACTGAGGACCCTTTCAATCAGCTCACGACGCTCCGCGTCGCTCGAATCGTCTTTCAGCGTGGCCAGGATCTGTACATGCCCGGCTTCGACGAGGTCGGCGACGAGCACGCGTGCAACGCCGAGCGGCACACCCACCCTCGCCGCGATCTCGGCGACCGACGGAGACTCCTTGCACAGTTCCAAGATCGTGGCGTTGATGTTGTCCAGATCCCGAGCCCGGCTGTCTGTTCCCGGAATTGCCTGGATCAGGGCTTCCAACGCCAGTTCGACCGCAGGACTTGTGCGTCCCGAAGTCAGCGAGTACGGCCGGACCAGACTCGGCTGGTCCGGCACCGACTCCGGCTTGCGCGGTTCCATGGCCACCTCGACGTCAGGACCCCAGGCCGACCCGAGGCGTCGCCTCGACCGACGCACCCACCCGGTCGACCAGGAGCGCCATTTCGTAGCCGACCTGTCCGATATCGCATTCCGAAGCTGTGAGCGCAGCGAGGTGCGAACCGTCGCCGACACTCATGAGCAGCAAGTAGCCGTGCTGCATCTCGACGACGGACTGCAATACTCCGCCACCGTCGAACAACTGCGAAACCCCGTTGGAGAGGCTCGCGAGTCCGGACGTCACCGCAGCGAGCTGCTCGGCACGGTCGACCGGAAGATGGGCACTGGCAGCCATGAGGAGACCGTCGGCCGACACGAGGACCGCATGCGAGACACCAGGGACTTCGCGCGCAAAGTTGGAAACCAACCAGTCCAATGGACGAGCTACATCGGATCCATGATCAATGTTCATCGAACTCCCTGTTCATTGTTCTCGCGATTACTTGTCGTCGCCGAGGCGCGTCCATTGCGGACGCCCTGCTGGTGGCGACTGAGATTGGCCCGAATGGATTCCGGGTCACGACGTCGAAGCGCGCGCTGTTCTGCGGTTGCAGGTTCGCGCACGGCACCCGGGACGAGGCGTTCGCCCGGCGCACGGCGAGGCAGGCCGGAGGTGGTGTGTTCCTCCACCGGAACTTCCGCTGCACGTTGCGCGGCCTGCCATCCGGAGTCGGCCGCCGAATGCCATTCGCGCTTCCGCCGATCCTCGGGAAGGTTCGTCGGATCGACGAGCCAGTCCGACATCATGTCGGAGAAGATCGGGTTACCGGCCGCCGAGTGAGGTTTCGGCGAACCCACATCCGGCCGCGGCTGGAAGAACGACGCGGTCTTCGCGGAATTGGTGCGGTAACGATGACGGGCCGCATTCTGCGCATCGCTCTGTTCCGATACCGAACCACCGTCGGCAATGCTCGCCGGGCGAGCTGCGGACTGCGGGATTCGCGGCGACGACCCCGGCTGCCGACGCGGCAGCCCGAATGCTCCACCACGACGATTCTCCGCGCTGGGCGGCGGACCTGCCTGTAGAGGCGCTACCGACGGAGTCGCACCGGGACGCCGCTGCGGCAGACCCGACGACGTGACCTCTGCCGGTCGTGCATCCGGCTCATTTCGGGTCGGCTGTGCGGTACGACCGTTCGACGTTGCCGATCCGTCCTGGCTCTGCGGCGGCAGACCCGGCGTGGACCCCGGCCGACGCTGTGGCAGACCCGGCGTGGCACCGGGATTTCGCTGCGGCAGACCCGATTCGGGCGCGTCCTGCGGGGGCCGCACCGCGCGCACCGGAACACCGGGAGTTGCACCAGGGTGACGCTGAGGCAGACCTGGGCCCGAGGCCGGCGGGTTCCCTTGGACCGGAAAGCGGTTCTGCGAAGCCGGATCCTGGGCCGGACGACGCTGAGGCAGACGGGATTCGCGGATCGGCGGAGTCGCGAGAGCTGCGTGGCTCGACGATTCCCGACTCTCCTCGTCCTGGTTCAGCGATTCCTGAACCGGAGCCTCATGACGTGACGACTCCTGAACTGGCGGATCCTGCTGCTCGCGTTCCGGACTCTCGCGACGTCCGTTCTCGGTATTCGGATCCACGGGTGTGCGATTGGCACGTGACGGGAGCGCCGAGGCGAATGCCGCCGCCGCATCGGGCTGGATCCGGCGCGGAGCCTGCTGTCCATCCGGCTGCGGAAGTCCTGGAGTCGAGCCGGGGCTGCGCTGCGGAAGTCCTGGAGTCGAGCCGGGGCTGCGCTGCGGTAGCCCCGGAGTCGAGCCCGGCTGACGCTGCGGCAGACCGGTCGGTGTCTGCTCGCGCGGCGGCTGCTGACGAGGCGGAACTGTCGGAGCGGCGTGGGCTGCCGGAACGGCGTGGGCTGCCGGAGCAGGAGGGAACGCCTGCGGCTGCGCGTGCGGCTGTTCCCGGTATACGGGCTCCGACTGCTGGAACCCGCCCGGAGCGGTGTCCGGGCGACGGATCTCCGTGAGCTGATCGTCGACGCGCGAGTCCTGACGCGAATCGGCGCGCACCGGAAGATACTCCGGAATCGACTGCGAGTGTTCGCGGTCCGGCGAGGTCAGAGGAGCTTCCTGCTTCTGTTCGACGGAGATCTCCTCCGCCTCCCCGTCGATGACGGGCACCGGCTGGGCCAGTGCCAGCGGCGACATGAGCAGAACGTCCGGAATATGGACACTCGCGGTGATACCGGGATTGCGAGCGGTGTCGAATGTCGGCCGCAGGCGCACAGTGAGCCCGTGGCGGTCTGCAAGACGCGAGGTCACGAACAGACCCATGTGCCGAGCAGTGTCCGGGCCCACCTCGCCACCCTGACGGAGACGATCGTTGATCAACTCGAGTTCGTCGGACGGGATACCGATACCGCGGTCGGCGATCTCGACGAGCAGGCCACCGTCGACGGCACGCGCAAAGCTGAACGTGACGGTGCTGTCCGGCGGGGAGGCACGCAGGGCGTTGTCGACCAGCTCGGCGAGCAGGTGGACGATGTCCGTTGCGACGGCACCACTGAGCGCACCGTCTGGCGTGGAACCGATTTCGACGCGCTGGTAGTCCTCCACCTCGGACATCGCTGCACGCAGGATGTCGCCGAGCTGAACCGGGGCGGACTGTCCACGGCGCATCCGTGTACCGGAGAGAATCAGGAGGTTGTCGCCGTTACGGCGCATACGTGCCGCAAGGTGATCGAGCTTGAACAAGCTCTCGAGACGGGACGGGTCCTTCTCTTCGAACTCGAGTCGCTCGATGAGCCCGAGCTGCTGTTCGACGAGCGACTTGCTTCGACGTGCGAGCGTCTCGAACATGTCGCTGATCTGCAAGCGGAGGTGGGCCTGCTCGCCGGCGAGGCGCAGCGCCTGACCGTGCATGTCGTCGACGGCGCGGGCGAGCTGACCGATCTCCTCGGTCGTCTCGACCGGAACCCGTGTGAACTCGATGTCCTCGATGCTGTCGCCGACCTTGATCCGGTCGATGGCTTCGGGGAGTTCCTGTCGTGCAACCTTGAGGGTGCCGTAACGCAGACGACGGATCGGTCCCACCAGCGACCGCGATACGAGCAACGCGAGAACGAGAGCCACGAGCAGCGCCGCGAGCACGAATGCAGTATCTCGGAGTGCAGCAGAACGAGTTTCCGACGCGCGGTCGATCACAGTTCCACTGATCGCCTGGGAGGCTTCGTTGATGATGTTGGAGTAGACGTCGACGCTGTGAAGCATCGATGCGCGCAGGTCCATCACCGGCAGCGGACCCTGGCCTGCGGCCTCCACCATTGCGGTGCGTTCTTCGATGCGGCCGCGCAGGTCGGCGATCTGTGAGTCGGCGAGGGGGTACGAGCGGGCAAGCAGATCGAGCATCGCGAGTTCGCCGCCGGACGCGGTGACCAGCGCAGTGCCCGAGGTTTCCGGGTTCTCGAGAATCTCGATCACGCCGAGAACCTGACCGAACAGGTAACGCTGCGAGTACCACGCGTTGATCAGGCGAGTCCCGTGGTCGAGGACCTCCGGGTCGTCGATCTGGTCGAGAATCGCCTCGACGATCCGGTTGAGGCTGTCGCGGACCTCGTTGTAGACCGTAGCCATCTGTGCGACGGGAACGGGGCCGGCCTGCATCTGCCCGTAGAGGGTCTCCGCGGCGGCAATCGTCTGGGTGAGGTCTGCAGTGATAGCAGGATCGAACTCGGGGTTAGCGGCAAGCGGCTTGATCTTTTCGAATGATGCCCGGAGCGTATCGAGTTCCTCCGGTGTCGCCGTGCCGGCTGCATTGCTAGCGGTCGTGGTTGCGAACGCAGTCGAGAAGTCGACGATATCGGGCACCGCCACGACCTGGTCCGCAGCAGACGAGAAATGGATCGCGTTACTGAGTTCCGCTTGGACGCGAAGTCCGCCGAGGACCATCGCCACTACTACAGGAACGGCGAGGACAGCGGTGACCTTCCTGCGAAGACCCCACCCCTCGATGCTCCACCACCGCTGCCGGCGCGGTGACTCGTCACTCATGGATTACAGCTCTCCTTCCAACCCGTTCGCGCCGGGCGACGAGCATTCGCAACCAACCCACTCGACCGGTGAGCGTGATTTTCTCTGGAATGCAGTCGAACGAGACGTTTCTGGGTGAGGGCACCATATCGGGACATACAAGGGATATGGAAGACGGGTTTCCACATACGCCCGATGATTCCCTTCATGGCCCTGTTCGGCGGCCACGCATACGAATGGCCGTTAGGAGTGTACTCATGAGTAACCGCTGAATGTAAGCGGCTTTAGTCCGAAATGAGAGTATCAGTAGGGCCTGCGACATGAGTTATCACACATCGCAGGCCCTATTGGGTCGACACACCGGAACGTGAGGCAAACCACGACGCCTTCACATCCGCAAGCATCAGACGTCGAGGAAGCGCACGTCCTTCGCGTTGCGGGTGATGAAGCTGCGCCGAGCCTCCACGTCCTCACCCATGAGCACGCTGAACAACTCGTCGGCTGCAGCCGCGTCGTCGAGGGTGACCTGACGCAGGATGCGCACGCTCGGGTCCATCGTGGTCTCCCAGAGTTCCTTGGCGTTCATTTCGCCGAGACCCTTGTAGCGCTGGATGCCGTCGTCCTTGTTGATCTTCTTGCCTGCAGCGAGGCCCGCTTCGAGCAGTCCGTCGCGCTCACGGTCCGAGTAGGCGAACTCGGCTTCGGCGCGCTGCCACTTGAGCTTGTACAGCGGCGGCTGCGCCAGGTAGACGTGACCGTGTTCGACGAGCGGGCGCATGAAGCGGAACAGCAACGTGAGCAGCAACGTCGCGATGTGCTGTCCGTCGACGTCGGCGTCGGCCATCAGCACGATCTTGTGGTAGCGCAATTTCGCGATGTCGAACTCTTCGTGAATGCCGGTGCCGAACGCCGTGATGATGGACTGCACTTCGGCGTTCTTCAGCACACGATCGATACGCGCCTTCTCGACGTTGATGATCTTCCCGCGCAGCGGAAGGATCGCCTGGTACATCGAGTCGCGGCCCGACTTCGCCGAACCACCTGCGGAGTCACCCTCCACGATGTAGATCTCACACTTGCCCGGGTCCTTCGAGCGGCAGTCCGCAAGCTTGCCGGGCAGGCCGCCGATATCGGTGGCGCTCTTACGACGCACCAGCTCACGGGCCTTGCGCGCGGCCACACGAGCCTGAGCCGACGACACGGCCTTGGTCACGATCGTCTTCGCATCGGCCGGATTGGCCTCTAGCCAGTGCGAAATGTGCTCGTTGCACGCCTTCTGCACGAACGACTTGACCTCGGTATTGCCGAGTTTCGTCTTCGTCTGTCCCTCGAACTGCGGCTCAGCGACCTTCACCGAGATGATCGCGGCCAGGCCCTCACGGATGTCGTCACCGGTGAGATTCGGGTCTTTGTCCTTGAGGAGCTTCTTCTCTTTCGCGTACCGATTGACCACGCTCGTGAGCGCCGCACGGAAACCTTCCTCGTGCGTACCGCCCTCGTGGGTGTTGATGGTGTTGGCAAAGGTGTGGACGGATTCGGAGTAACCCGAGTTCCACTGCATCGCGAGCTCGAGCTCGTGACCGGTGCCCTTTGCGGTGAAGCCCACCACCGAGTTGTGGATCGGCGTCTTGGTGCGGTTGATGTGTCGCACGTAGTCCTCGAGACCACCCGGGTAGTGGTAGACCCGCGTCTTGGTCTTGTGCACGGGAGGCTCGGAAGCCTCCGCTGCCTCGTCCTCGGCACTCTTCGGAGCTTCGGCAGTCTCGGCGACGACCTCGTCGGTGATCTCTTCAGGGAGAACCCGCTCGTCGGTGAGCGTGATGGTCAGGCCCTTGTTGAGGAACGCCATCTCCTGCAGGCGTCGTGAAACGGTCTCGAAGTTGTACTGCGTGGTCTCGAAGATGTCGTCGTCTGCGAAGAACCGCACAGTGGTTCCGGTGCGCTTGGTCGCTTCACCCTTGATCAGCTCGCCGGGCTTCGAGTTCGTGTAGGTCTGTTCCCAGTGGTATCCATCGACATCGATCTCCACCTCCAGCTTGGTGGACAGGGCGTTGACGACAGAGATACCGACGCCGTGCAGACCACCCGACACCGCGTATGCATCGGAGTCGAACTTGCCACCTGCGTGGAGCTGGGTGAGCACAACCTCGACCGTGGGCGCACCCGACGCATGCATACCGACCGGGATGCCACGGCCGTCGTCGACGACCTCGACACCACCGTTCTCGAGAAGGGTCACCTCCACCTTGGAGGCATAACCCGCCATCGCCTCGTCGACCGAGTTGTCGACGACCTCCCAGATGAGGTGGTGAAGACCACGCTCGCCCGTGGAGCCGATGTACATGCCGGGACGCTTACGAACCGCCTCGAGGCCCTCGAGGACGGTGATGGAAGACGCACCGTAGTCACTTTTGTTCTTGTTCGACTTCTCGGCAGCCACGGGTGGGTAGCTCTCCTTTTCCGCCTCGGCCTCGCGCACATGCGCGTGGCGCATTCTTGTCCATTCTACTTGGCTCGAGCCCGTATGCCCCCGGCGACACAGAGCGCGCTTGCCGCACCGCTGACGTCCCCACAGTCGGCACGGCGCAGACCGGCGAAAGTGAATTCCTACATCGCCGGTATTTCGGCGCTCGCACGGAGACCCGGCGCCGCGGCTAACCGTAGGTGTCGCGGGGGCCGCGGCCATGGATATGCCGTTCGCCCTTGCGCCAGCTCGGCGCGGTGGGACCGGTGATCCGCAGTTCCTTGACCACACCGTGCCCCACGGACGCCGCGACCTTCGCGAGTATCTGCGATTGGATCATCCGCAGCTGCGTCGCCCATGCGGTCGACTCCGCCGAGACATGGAGGATCCCGTCGCGCAGCGTCGTAGGCCTCGCATGCGAGGCGATGTCCTCGCCCACGACCCGCGCCCAACTGCCCAGCACCGTGCCCTCGGATACATGCGCCGACCAGCCACGCTGCTTCGCGATCGCCCCGGTCAACGCACCCAGCCGCTGAGGATCCCGGTCGTCGGGGCCAGGACCCGACCAGCCACGCTTGCGGCGTCGCGGACGCACCCTTCCACTCGAAGCACGCCCTTGCCCCACCGATTTGCCACTGGCCTTCGCAGCGGCTCGAGCTTCCTCTAGCGCGCGCCGTGCCAGATCCACACCACGCAGTTCGGGTTCCGGTCCGTTGTCCTTCGATCCGGCAGCCTCGTCATCCGTCATCGGATACCTCCCCTACCGATTCTCCTCGCCTCGCGGCACCCAGCACCGAGATACGGCCGCGCTCGGTCTCCTCCGCGTACACCGGGAACCGTGCACCCGCCAGCTCGGACGGTACGTCCTCGGGCACGGCCGCGGTGATGAGGACCTGTTCCGCCGTCGCCGCGACCGCCGCGAGCGCGGCTCGGCGACGACGGTCCAGCTCGGCGAACACGTCGTCGAGCATCAAGACCGGATCCGTGCCGTCCGACCGGAGCAGAGCGAACGCACCCAGCCGGAGCGACAGAGCGAACGACCAGGATTCGCCATGGCTCGCATATCCTTTCGCGGGCTGATCACCGAGCGCCAATTCGAGGTCGTCCCGATGAGGACCGACCAGGCACACGCCTCGTTCGATCTCCTTGGAACGCATCTCCGACAGCCTCTGCAGAAACGCGACCTCGATCAGGCCCAGGTCGTCGTGCCCGGGTATTCGGGCGGGATCAGCAAATTCTGCAGGCAGTGCGTCGCCGAGACTGCTCCGGTACCGCAGGGCCGCCGGCCGTGATTCCGGTGCGATGGACCGGTAGGACTCGACCACGTGTGGGGCGAGGTCGTGCAGCAGCGCGATTCGTGCCGCCAGCAACTCCGCCCCGTGTGCCGCCAGGTGCCCGTCCCACACATCGAGCGTCGCCAGCGCGCTCGCGCCATCGCTCGAGCGCGCACCCTTTCGAAGGGCACCGCCGGCTGTCTTGAGCAGCGCGGAACGCTGACGCAGAACTTTGTCGTAGTCCGCGCGCACCCCACCGAGACGTGGAAACCGGGTGGTGAGCAGCTCGTCGAGAAACCGCCGACGGTCGCCAGGGTCGCCACGGACCAGCGACAGATCCTCAGGTGCGAACAACACCGTTCTGAGGATCCCGACGATCTCTCTCGGTCGCCTTGCCGGCGACTGGTTGATTCGGGCCCGATTGACCTTGCCGTCGTTGATCTCGATGTCGATTCCGAGTTCACGGCCACCGTTGACGACCACGGCACCCACGAACGCTCGTGCGGTCCCAGCGCGCAGAAGAGGGGAATCGGAGGACACACGATGCGATGACAGACCCGACAGGTACCCGAGCGCTTCGATCAGATTGGTCTTGCCGTGTCCGTTGGGCCCGACGAAAACGGTTGGGCCGGGCTCCAAATCGGCCGACGCGGTCTCCCATGAACGGAAATCGCGCAGCGCGAACGTGCGAACGTACACGGTCCGTTCACTTTCTGCTTGCCGGTCAGCCCGGCAGGCGCACCGGCATCAGGAGGTATGTGTAGGCGCTGTCGGGGGCAGCGAACGTACCCGACTCGTCGGGCACCGGCTCCTCATCGGTGGCGGGACGCAGCACGGCCGGACGGCTCGATGTGGTGAAGCCGAAGGACACCTTGTCGGTGTGCAACGACGTCAGACCGTCGAGCAGATATCCCGGGTTGAATGCGATGACCATCGGCTCGCCGTGGAACTCGGCCGGGTGCGATTCCTCGGCGCGCCCTGCATCGTCGCCACCGGCCGAGAGCAACACGCTGCCCTCGCTGAACTCGAGGCGGACCTGTGCTCCGCGTTCGGCGACGAGCGCAACGCGCTTGATCGCCTCGACCAGCGGTGCGATCTCGACCGTGGCCATCGCGGTGTGTTCGCTCGGGAGCAGCTGACGGAACTTGGGGAATTCGGCGTCGAGAAGCCGCGTTGTGGTGCGGCGGCCGTCGGCGACGATGCCGAGCAGACCGTCGGCCCCGACCGAGGAACCGCTGCCGAGTGCCAACTGGACCACTGGACTCGACGCTCCACCAACTGTTTTCGCGGCTTCGGAAAGGGTCTTCGCGGGCACCAGCACTGCAGAACTGGTGCTTTCACCGGTGGGCATCCACTCGAGCTTGCGCACCGCGAGCCGGAAACGGTCGGTGGCCGCGAGCACCATGTCGGTGCCCTCGATCTCGACACGGATGCCGGTGAGCATCGGAAGGGTGTCGTCCTTGCCTGCCGCAACCGCGACCTGGCCGATGGCCTCGGCGAACAGATCTCCGGACAGGGCACCCGTCTGCTGAGGGAGCTCGGGAAGCTGCGGGTAGTCCTCGACGGGCATCGTCGGCAGGGAGAACTTGGCGCTACCGCAGGTGATGAGCACGCGGGTGCCGTCGAGGATGACATCCACAGGCTTGTTGGGGAGTGCACGGGTGATGTCGGCGAGCAACTTGCCCGAGACGAGCACCTGGCCCGGCGTGATGACCTCGGCCGGGACGTGAACCTGCGCGGAGACCTCGTAGTCGAAGCCCGAGACGGTCAGGCCCTGCTCATCGGCTCCGAGAAGCACTCCACCGAGCACCGGAACCGGTGGGCGCGACGGGAGGCTTCGTGCCACCCATGCGACAGAGTCGGCGAAGTCCTCGCGAGCAACACGAAACTTCATGCTTCCAAGCTCCATCGCCCGGGGGATCCTCTCTCGATCGTGGTCATCGACAAGTCTTACGAGTCTGACACACGGCCCCGACTCCATTGCTCGGCGTCGGGGATGCGGCTCCACGGTAGGCCCTCGAGCGCTGCTTGGAAAGCCGGACCTCGTTGCGAGGGCACGACTCTCGAGGGCCTGTGGACTCGAGGGATCCACACACCTGTTTTGAAAGAGTATTTCTGAGAAGAACTCACAGAAGTAGTAATAGGTCCTGTGGAATCTGTGGACGAACGACCGTCTACGCTGGTGGCGAGGTCTTCTCGAGGCGTTCGACTCGAGGATGAACTCGAGGAATTCTCGAGGATGAATGTGGACTCCTCGAGACTGTTCTACTTCTGTCCACCGTTCGTCCACAAAGATCCCACGTTCTGCACACCGTTGTCCACAAGTGTGAGTGGGTCTGTTTTCTCGAGATCCGGGATGGAATCGAGGGGTTGCCCACAGGCTGTGGACAGAAAAATCGGAAGCGCCGGGTCGGCGCTTCCGATTCGTGGTTGGTCCTGCAGTGGGTCTCGGCTACCGCTTCGAGCGCTGCTTGATGCGGGCTGTGAGCTCCTGCACCTGGTCGTAGATCTTGCGTCGCTCGGCCATCTCCTTGCGAATCTTCTTGTCCGCGTACATCACTGTGGTGTGGTCGCGCCCGAACGTCTGGCCGATCTTCGGCAGCGACAGGTCGGTGAGTTCACGGCACAGGTACATCGCGATCTGCCTGGCCTGGGCCAACGGGCGTGCCTTACCCGGCCCGCACAGATCGTCGATCGAGATGCCGAAGTACTCGGCGCAGACCGCCATGATCGTCGAGGCGTTGATCTCGAGTGCCGTCGAATCGGGCATCAGATCGCGAAGCACCACTTCGGCGAGGGTCAGGTCCAGTGGCTGCCTGTTGAGGGACGCGAACGCAGTGACCCGGATGAGTGCACCCTCGAGTTCACGGATGTTGCGCTCGATCCGGCTCGCGATGAGCTCGAGCACATCGTGCGGCACATCGAGCCCGTCCATCCGCGCCTTCTTACTGAGGATGGCGATGCGCGTCTCGAGTTCGGGTGGCTGGACATCGGTGATCAGACCCCACTCGAACCGGGTTCGTAGCCGCTCCTCCAGCGTGGCCAACTGCTTGGGCGGCCGGTCCGAAGAGACGACGATCTGCTTGTTCGCGTTGTGGAGGGTGTTGAACGTGTGGAAGAACTCCTCCTGGATTCCTTCCTTTCCTTCGATGAACTGGATGTCGTCGACGAGGAGAATGTCCGTCTCGCGGTATCGGCGTTTGAACGCGACCTTGCGGTCGTCCCGCAGGCTGTTGATGAAGTCGTTCGTGAACTCTTCCGTCGAGACGTACTTCACCCGCATTCCGGGAAAGAGTCGCTGTGCATAATGCCCCGCGGCGTGCAGGAGATGCGTCTTGCCCAGGCCGGACGCACCCCAGATGAACAGCGGGTTGTACGCGCGGGCCGGAGCTTCGGCGATCGCCACGGCCGCGGCGTGCGCAAATCGGTTCGACGCACCGATGACGAAAGTGTCGAAGGTGTATTTCGCGTTGAGACTGCTGCTCCCGATCGCTGGCGTTTCGGGAGGCGGCGGCTGAGTGAAGTAGGACGGCCAGGACTCACGTACCGCGGTGAGCGCTTCGTGATCGTCGTCGACCTCGTCGACGTCCCCGTGGTCGGGTTCGAAGGGTTCGTGGTCGTAGCCGGGTCCGAAACGGCGAGGGTGGAGGCTCCTGCCGTCGACAGCGGGCATTGCGTCGCGGGGAGTGCGCCGTTCCCGGGTTTCGGTGTCGCGACGTGCCGTTTCGCGGGATCTGACCTCACGCGAGGTGGGTTCGGTCGGAAGTCCCTCCAGTGGCAATGTGTCGCGAGGTTCGGCGTAGGGGTCCTCTGCGGGGTCGTCGACCCGCTCGCGGGGTTCGACGCGGACTCCGAGCCCTTCTACTCCCTGTCCGAGGTTGCGGTTGAGTACCCGCAGGATGGGCTCGCGCAGATCCCGCTCGATCGATTGCTGCGCCAGCGTGGACGGTACCGACAGCAGCGCGAAGCCCTGGGCCAGGGTGATGGGTTTGACGAGGTTGAGCCACGCCTTCTGGCTCTTCGACAATCCACCGTTGTCCACGGTGAGCTCGGAAACGACGTCCGCCCACACATCGGCAAGCGCGTTAGGCTCGTCGTTCACGAAGCTTCCTCCCACAGAGTCGACCGGATTTCCACATGATTATCCACAGGTGTGGACAACCAGGGGAAACGGCCCGGTCGGGTTGGGGATTCGATGCGCAAGCTGTGGTCAGCGCAAGTTGTGTACAGGGTGCAACCGCAATTGTCATCGGCGACGCCGGCTGCGATGGCCTGTCGTGAACCCAGTGTGGCACACGGTTGGCAGGGCGGCAGCGATCCCCCTCGACGCCATGATCGATACCTTACCCCACAGTGACTGCAATCACAGGTCGTCTCGGAAAGGTTCGGCGGAATTCGGATCGGCGTGTCGAGTTGCGTGAGCGGGCGGCTCGCGGTTTGATTTCGCGCCCGGACCCGAGTAGCCTCGAACAGTCACTCGTACTGCAGTGGCTGGTCTGTGCTGTGTCACTACGCGCGGACCATGCGAAATTCCGTAAACGTTGGACCAATGGCGCCTCCCGGTGCCGCAGATTATCGAGGAGTGTTGACCGTGGCCAAGGGCAAGCGGACGTTCCAGCCGAACAACCGACGCCGCGCGCGCGTTCACGGCTTCCGTCTCCGGATGCGGACCCGTGCGGGCCGCGCCATCGTGACGGCGCGTCGCCGTAAGGGCCGCGCTTCCCTCACCGCCTGATCCTGTAACCGGGAGCTCGGGGTGTTACCTGAGCCGTATAGACTGCGGCGCCGTTCGGATTTCTCCGAAGCCGTGCGCCGTGGTCGTCGTCAGGGGCGTCGAGATCTCGTTGTGCACGCGCTTTCGCGGGAGCAACCGGATTTCGTAGTGAGTGGTGTCGGCGGTCCTCGTTTCGGACTCGTCGTGAGTAAGGCTGTCGGGCCGGCGGTGATTCGACATCGAGTCGCGCGCCGGCTTCGTCATATCTGCGTGGAGCTGGTCGAGTCGATTCCCGAAGGCACCGATGTGGTGTTGCGCGCCTTGCCGGGCGCGGCTACCGCCGAATCCCGCGATCTCGAGCGTCAAGTCCGCTCGGGGCTGCTACGTCTCGGGATTCTCGAGGACGAGGGACGCCGGTGAACTCGCGCGGATGGAGTGCTGCGCTGCGAGCGGTCCGTACTGCCCCGGCTCGGGCGTTGATCTTCTGCATCGAGCTCTATCGCGTCTATGTGTCGCCGACTCGGATGCCGACCTGCCGATTCTTTCCCACCTGCAGCGAATACGCCGTCGACGCGCTGCGGATGCGGGGTGTCGTCGTGGGTTCTGCACTGACGGCTGTGAGACTGCTCAAGTGTGGACCCTGGCACCCTGGCGGTTGGGATCCGGTGCCGGAGCGCCGACACCGACATTCCCCAGCGGGAACCTGAGCGGCGCCTGAAGACCTGAGACCGACGCCGTTGCGTGGCGATCATGGACGACCAGAGGAGTACCTAGAGCCGTGCTCGACTTCATCTACTATCCCGTGTCCTGGATCCTGTGGGTCTGGCACAAAGCCTTCTCCTTCGTGTTGGCGCCCGACAGCGGACTGACCTGGGCGCTCTCCGTGGTGTTCCTCGTCTTCACCCTGCGCGTCATCCTGTACAAGCCGTTCGTGAAGCAGGTCCGCACGACGCGCCAGATGCAGGAACTGCAGCCGCAGATCAAGGCGTTGCAGAAGAAGTATTCGAACGACCGCCAGCGTCAAGCGCTCGAGATGCAGAAGCTGCAGAAGGAACACGGCTTCAACCCCTTGATGGGTTGCCTGCCGATGTTGCTGCAGGTGCCCGTGTTCATCGGTCTGTTCCACGTGCTCCGCTCGTTCAACCGCACAGGGACGGGGCTCGGTCAGCTCGGACTGACACCGGAGGAGAACGCACAGCTCGGCAACTACGCCTTCAGCCCGGAGGACGTCCAGTCGTTCCTCAGCGCGCGTATCTTCAACGCGCCGATCTCGTCGTGGATCACTCAGCCGATGGCATCACTTCAGGCCTTCACCGTCGACGGAGGAGACCTGCCGTCCCGCTGGGACATCGCGATGGTGGCGGTCCCGCTCATGGTGATCGCGGGTATTGCTACGCACTTCAACTCGCGTGCTTCGGTGGCCAGGCAGAGCGCTCAGGCTGCGGCCGCACCTCAGGCCGCCATCATGAACAAACTGGCCTTGTACGTATTCCCCCTGGGTGTGCTCGTCGGTGGTCCGTTCCTGCCCATCGCGATCCTCCTCTACTGGGTGAGTAACAACGTCTGGACCTACGGTCAGCAGCACATCGTCTTCCGGCGGATCGACAGCGAGGAAGAAGCGAAGCGTGAGGCGGCGCTTGCACGCCGGAACGAGAATGCACCCAAGCCGGGGGCACGGCCCACCAAGAACAAGAAGAAGGGCGGCGCAGCTGCCGCACCGTTGGCTGCCGAATCTTCGTCCGAGGATTCATCGACCAACGATGACGCCGCACAGGCCCCGGATGTGTCACTGAAGAAGACCGATCCCCAGGGCGGAAAGACTTCCGGCACGAGTACACCGAAGCCTGGCAGCCGTCCCAAGAACTCCAAGCGCAAGCGGCGCTGATCGAAGTAGAAGAGAGCTGAATATGGCCAGTGACCTGGACAAGGCACAGGAGGACCTCGAGGTGACTACCGAGCCGCGGGATGCAGAACTCGACGTGGATGACGACGATGATCTGATCGAAGAGGGCGAGATTGCCGGCGACTACCTCGAACAGTTGCTCGACGTACTCGATTTCGACGGCGACATCGACCTGGACGTCGAGGGCGACCGTGCGGTGGTCAGCATCGACGGAGGCAAGGATCTGTCCAAGCTCGTGGGACGGAGCGGCGAGGTTCTGGACGCGCTCCAGGAGCTCACGCGACTGGCAGTTCAGCAGGCCACCGGTGAACGCAGCAAGCTGATGCTCGATGTCGCCGGCTGGCGCGCGGGCAAACGGTCCGAACTGAGCGCTCTCGGTACGTCGGCCGCCAAGCGGGTTCTCGAATCAGGCGAGCGCGAGGAACTGACTCCGATGACGCCGTTCGAGCGCAAGATCGTGCACGATGCCGTTGCTCAGATCGATGGTGTGTCCAGCGAGAGCGAGGGCGCTGAGCCCAACCGGCGAGTCGTGATCATTCGAGACTGATCAACAGTTGATTCGAAGAGGAGCCCGGCCGGCCCGGGCTCCTCTTTTCATCGGTAGGCGCGACAGGTCGGTCCATTGTTTGTTGCACTGCCCGTGTACGGGAGAGGATGTTTCACGTGGAACACGAAGAGTCCGACCTTCTCGCAATCGCTCACCGCGTCTTCGGTGACCGATTCGACCTTGCGCAGCGCTACCACGAGTCGTTGTCGACAGACGGTGTCGAACGTGGACTCATCGGCCCCCGCGAGGTTCCACGTCTATGGGAACGGCATATCCTCAACTGCGCGGTCCTCGGTGAATTGATCGAAGCGGACGAGAAAGTTGTGGATGTCGGAAGTGGGGCCGGCCTCCCCGGTATTCCGCTTGCAATCGCCCGGCCCGATCTTCGGGTGACGCTCGTCGAGCCGTTGCTGCGGCGTTCGGTGTATCTCGCGGAGTTCGTCGAGACGCACGGTCTCGAGAACGTGCTCGTGGTGCGCGGCCGCGCCGAGCAGCCAGGTGTGGTTCACGAAGCGGGCGGTGCCGATGTGGTCACGTCTCGGGCTGTGGCTCCGCTCGCCAAACTCGCGAAGTGGTCGATTCCCCTCATTCATGAGGGCGGGCGAATGCTCGCGCTCAAGGGAAGTTCAGCGGCTGAAGAGATCGAGCGGGATCGCGATGAACTTGCCAAGCTCGGAGCGGGAAACCTCGAGGTACTCGAGTGCGGTGCTGATCTCCTCGAGGTTCCCACGCTTGTGGTGAAAGCGGAGCGTATCGCTAAGCCTCAGCGACGCCGGAAGCGCTGACCGGTTTCACGTGAAACAGAACCCCTCCCCTCCCCCGCTGTGGCCGGAGGGGTTCTGCAATGTCCCGCTCTGGTGACTCCATCGCGCAAGAGTGTGGTGTGGGAGGGTGTCCCGATACCCCGCATTACTTTCGTCACTGTGACAATTCGTGCCGGCTCGTTACAGCGAACTATCATCAGTGCATGAATTGCGTTGCTGTGCAGTAGTTTTCGATGACAATTCTCGAATTGCGTTGGTTCATAACCTTTTCCGTACTGATCGCAACCTCCTGGGGTCCGGAGGTCTCTCGCTGCGCTCGGTCTTCGTGGGTCATGTTTCACGTGAAACAGAGCGGCGCGTCCCTTGGTGTTGTTTCACGTGAAACCTGCGGACGTACGTTTCACGTGAAACAACGACGACGAGGTGTGGGCGGCGACGAGGTGTCAACGACACTGCCGAGAGTTCTTTTGACATACTTGAGCGCGAGCGAAGAAGTGGATGCGCCTCAAGTGTCGGGGATGCGCTGTGTAGGTCCCCCGTCCGGGCAATCCTTGCGAGGCCACGTCTTCGTCTGCAACCGCCGCGCATAGCAAGTATCGGAAGCGTGAAGGATGTAGCGTGCGAACCGAGCGGATCTATGTTTAAGGAGCGTTCTATGTCGGGTGGATCTGAATCCGCTGTTTCACGTGAAACCGAGGTCGCAAACGAAGACGACTTCTTTCCGGTCCCCGTCGATACCTTCTCGTCGATGGACACCCCGATCGGCGCGGCCGCGCATCGCGCGAGTCAGGTTCTGCACCCGAGTGAAGCAAACGCACTGCCCAAGCCACGTGAACGTCGCGTCCTCACCATCGCCAATCAGAAGGGTGGAGTCGGTAAGACGACAACGGCCGTCAACCTTGCCGCCGCCCTCGCGGTCCAAGGGCTCACCGTCCTCGTCATCGACCTCGATCCTCAGGGCAATGCGAGCACGGCATTGGGAGTGCCCCATCACTCCGGCATCCCGTCGAGTTACGAGATTCTGCTCGGTGAGGTGACTGCCGCGGAGGCCGTGCAACAGAGTCCCCACAGTGAACGACTCTTCTGCATTCCGGCGACGATCGATCTGGCGGGTGCCGAGATCGAACTCGTTTCGATGGTTGCGCGCGAGAACAGGCTCCGCAATGCGATCACGAAAGAAGCGCTCGGCGACCGCGACTACGACTACGTCATCATCGACTGTCCGCCGTCGCTCGGGCTGCTCACAGTGAACGCATTGGTCGCTGGGAAGGAAGTCCTGATCCCCATTCAGTGCGAGTACTACGCACTCGAAGGTGTCGGCCAGTTGCTCCGCAACATCGAACTCGTACAGTCACATCTCAATCCTGCGCTGCACGTGTCGACCGTTCTTCTGACCATGTACGACGGTCGGACCAAGCTCGCGGATCAGGTCGCAGCCGAGGTCCGTCAGCACTTCGGCGCCGCGGTGCTCCGGTCGGTGATCCCGCGCAGTGTGAAAGTCTCCGAAGCTCCCGGATACGGGACGACGGTTCTCGACTACGATCCAGGTTCGCGCGGTGCAATGAGTTACCTCGACGCAGGGCGTGAACTGGCGGCACGTGGGATTCAGGACAACCAGGGGAACCGATGAGTGCGACACGCAAGGGTGGGCTTGGACGCGGTTTGGCGGCATTGATTCCGACGGGCCCTCCCGTCGAGAGCTCTGACGATCCTGCACCCGCCACAGGTACCGCAACCAAGACGGATGCAGCCACCTCCGCATCCGGGAAGAAGTCGCCGGTCATCAAGACGCAGACACGGCGTCCGGGAAGTAGCTCCGGCTTCACGATCTCCCCGTCGGGCCTCGGGACCGCAGCGGCCGATGTGATCATCGGTGACGGGACGCCGGCCGCCGCCGGGAAGACCGAGTCGGCAGCTTCCGAACCTGTCGGCCCCGACTCGACCGGCTCCGGTACGGAAACGAAAGCGTCGGAGCGACCCGACACCGCCGAACCCCTCCCCTCCCCCACCGGGGCGGTGTACCTCGAGATCGCGATCGACCGCATCGAGCGGAACCCGAAGCAGCCGCGTCAGGTGTTCGACGAGGAGGCTCTGGGTGAGCTCGTCCACTCGATCCGCGAGTTCGGGCTCATGCAGCCGATCGTCGTGCGCCGGATCGACGACGACCGGTTCCAGCTCATCATGGGCGAGCGGCGTTGGCGCGCGGCGCAGCAGGCCGAGCTCGAAACCATCTCCGCGATCGTTCGCGACACCGAGGACCACGCGCTCCTCCGCGATGCGCTCCTCGAGAACATCCATCGCGTGCAGCTCAATCCGCTCGAAGAGGCCGCAGCGTACCAACAGTTGCTCGAAGAGTTCGAAGTCACCCACGAGGAACTCGCAGCACGCATCGGCCGCTCGCGTCCCGTGGTCACCAACATGATCCGGCTTCTCAAACTTCCCATTGCCGTCCAGCGTCGTGTCGCGGCGGGGGTGCTCTCGGCGGGTCACGCTCGCGCACTGCTCTCCCTCGAGGCCGGAGCGGATGCCCAGGAAGTGCTCGCCGCGCGCATCGTGGCCGAAGGTATGTCGGTACGTGCCACCGAGGAAGCCGTCGTCCTCGCGAATCGGGCAGGCACACCCGACGTGGCGGCTCCTGTGCGGCGGAAGCCGATCCAGATGCCCGGATTACAGGACGTCGCTGAACGGCTGTCGTCGTCGTTCGATACCCGCGTCACCGTCAGTCTCGGCAAGCGGAAGGGCAAGATCGTGGTGGAGTTCGGGTCGGTCGACGATCTCGAACGCATCGTGACCCTGATGGAATCGCAGCAGCCGGGCGCCCGTCAGAACCCTTCTTGACTCCCCACCGGAGCAGGACGGCTGTCTAGACCAGAGGTGGAGGCGAAGGAATCGCGTGTCGACACGAGTCACACCGCTCTCGTTGAGTGGTATCGATCGGTTGCCGCGGCACTCCCGGCGGTGTGTGTTCTGGGAGATGGATCCCGACACTGTCGATGAGGCGCGCGGATTTTCGGACCCAGAGTTCGAGAAGGAGGCGTGGCTGTCGACGGTCATGCTGCAATGGGGTTCCTGCGCGCAGATCGCGACCGTCGGCGACAAAGTGGCCGCGTGCGCGTTCTACGCGCCGCCCAATATGGTTCCCCGGGCACAGTTGTTTCCCACTTCGCCGGTGAGTGCCGACGCGATTCTCCTGACAACCATGCGGATCGAACCGCATGCCCAGGGACTCGCGGTGGGGGCCGACCTGATTCGCGCCGTCGTGGACGATCTCGTACGGCGGAATGTGCGTGCGCTCGAAGCGTTCGGTATAAGAGCGGACACTGTAGCGGATTCGCTCGGTGACACGCCGTCGGCAACGGCAGCGAACACCTGCTCGCCGCACGAGTGCATGATCTCCGCTGATTTCCTCGAGGACATGGGGTTCGATGTGGTCGCGCCTCATCACCGGTATCCGCGCCTGCGACTCGAGCTCGACCGCGACCACGGCTGGAAGGAAGAGGTCGAAGCTGCCTTGGATCGGTTGATCGAGGCCGCATCGATCACGGTCGAGGATTTTGCAGGCAGGGCGACGGTGGGTGTGCAGTAGCGTCCTCACGCAAAATGGAGAGGCCCCCTCAGCGAGGGGGCCTCTCCATTTTGCGAGTGAGACTTACCGCGTCTCGGTGATCGACAGCTCTTCTGCGAGCAACTCGGCGAAGGTGTACGTCCCGGTCGGCTGGTCGTCCTGACCGAGCAGGTACAGGCGCTTGACCGCGATGAGTACCGCCTCGGCGATCGTGTCGCGGTGACGTGGGTCGGCGAGCACCATCGCGTCGTGTGCGTTGGTGAGGTAGCCGAGATCGATCTGGATCGTGGGCATATTCGTCAGCCGCAGCAGATCCCAGGTTCGTCCGTGGCTGCGGCAATCCTGGAGAGGTGTGCGCGCGACGATCTCACGCTGGATGTACCCGGTGAGGACCTGCCCGATCATCGATTCGGAGCCGTGCGAATTGCCGTAGTGGAAACTGGCGATTCCGCTTGCCACCGGATTCGAACTCGCGTCGCAGCGCAGCGAGATCATCAGGTCGGCGCCGAACGCGTTGGAGGTACCGGCGCGCTCGATGTCTGTCGGGTTCGCGTGATAGGGCCTCGACAGGAAAGTCTCCATGCCGGTGGCCGCCATGCGCCCTTCGAGCCTGCGAGCGAGATCCCACAGGATGTCCGCTTCCGAGATGGTGCCGTGCGGGCTGCGGAGAACGATCCCGTGGTGATTACCACCGAGGCCCGGGTCGATGACGATCCGTTTGCCGCTGAGCTGAGGACCGGACCGCCGGACGATCTCTTCCTCACTGATGGCGTGCGGCGACCCCCCCGACACTCGCGTGCCGAGGAGCTCGAGTGCCCGCAGAGTTTCGGGTCCGCAGATGCCATCGGGTGCGAGACCGATCTCCTTCTGGAACGAGCTGAGACCGGAGTGGGTGCGGGGGCCGAAGTATCCATCGACCCGATCCACGTAGAACCCGAGATCCTGAAGGCGCGTCTGCAGTGCTGCGACGTCGTCCCCGTAGAGGGGCGCCGACAGCTGATAGATCAGTGTGCGTGCACCGAGACGGTACGACGCTTCCTTCAGCGACCGATATGTTGCCGGGCCGACGATGCCGTCGACGAGCAGACCACGCTGCTGCTGGAAGGCGCGAACGGCACCGTCGAGCTCATGATCGAAGGTGACGTCGGAGCCGACCCACTCGTCGGCGACCTCGGCTCCGCCGTGAAGAAACCCCAATCCGGCCAGGGTGTTCCTGATCTCGGCTACAGCAGGGCCGTGATCGCCGTGACGAAGAGGGCGCATGTGTCGGGGGCCTTTCCGTGCTGACCGGAGTGCCCAGCACGCGCGGGGCAGCATCGAACGGAATTGTCTCAGATACGCCCGGGACCATGTCCACGGGCGCTCGATCCTGGGACGTTACTACAGGACCTCGTCGAGCTCCCGGAGCAACGCCGCTTTCCCCTTCGCCCCGACGATCGTCTTGACGGGCTTGCCACCGGAGAACAGGATCATCGTGGGGATGGACATCACCTGGTAGTCGCGTGCAGACGAAGGGTTGGCATCGATGTCGAGCTTGGCGACAGTCAGCTTCTCGCCGTGCTCCCCCGCGATTTCCTCGAGGACCGGCGCAACCATCTTGCAGGGACCGCACCACGTCGCCCAGAAATCGACGAGCACAGGCTTGTCGGCCTGCAGTACGTCTTCGACGAAGGACGAGTCGGTGATGTTGACGGTGTTTGCCATGTTGTTCTCCTGCGCAGTGATGGTTGGGATCGAGAAGGGCGCTCTATGCCCGGTGTTCTATGCCTGGGCAGCGACCGGCTCGGCCGCTTCGCGATTGGCGACGAGCCAGCGTTCGGCGTCGATGGAAGCGGAGCAGCCCGTGCCCGCGGCAGTGATCGCCTGGCGGTACGTGTGGTCGACGAGATCGCCGGCTGCGAAGACACCGGGCACGGATGTCGCCGTACCGGGTGCGGAGACCAGCACATAGCCTTCGTCGTCGAGACCGACCTGGCCCGCGACCAGCGAACTCCGCGGATCGTGGCCGACGGCGACGAACAGACCGGTCACGGCGAGATCGCTGCGCTCGCCCGTCACAGTGTCTTCGATGACGAGGTTGGTGACGCTGTTCTCACCCTGGACCTCGGCGACGGTCGCATTGGTGAGGAAGCGGATCTTCTCGTTCGCGCGTGCACGCTCGAGCATGATCTTCGAAGCGCGGAACTCTTCGCGCCGGTGGATGAGGGTGACGCTTCGTGCGAAGCGGGTGAGGAACGTGGCCTCTTCCATGGCCGAGTCGCCGCCACCGACGACGGCGATGTCCTGATCACGGAAGAAGAAGCCGTCGCACGTGGCACACGCGGAAACACCGCGGCCGAGGAGTTTCTCCTCCCCCGGCACCCCCAGGTAGCGAGGCTCGGCGCCCATCGCGAGGATGACCGCGCGGGCGCTGTAGGTCTCGCCGTTCGCGACGACGGTCTTGATCGGGCCCCGCAGATCCATCTCTTCGACGTCTTCGGTGCGGATATCCGCGCCGAATCGCAGAGCTTGTTCACGCATCTGATCCATCAGCTCTGGGCCCATGATCCCTTCGCGGAAGCCCGGGAAGTTCTCGACCTCGGTGGTGGTCATGAGTTCGCCACCGAACTGGGTTCCTTCGAACACGAGCGGCGAGAGTTCGGCACGAGCCGCATAGATCGAGGCGGTGTATCCGGCCGGTCCCGAGCCGACGATGATGAGGTCGTGGATCGTGGGCGAAGTCGTCATGCGAACCTTCCTGGGTCGGGTGCTGTGGGTGGGACGCAGTCAGCGGCCACAGTCGTCCGTGCAGGTGAGGCCACGGCCGAGCTTCAAGTATCAACACCAGGGTAAACGGTGTTGTTCCCTGCTCGCCGTGCCTCACGCCACAGTTGCTGCGGACGATCCCGCGGCGTCCTCCGAAGCGCCCGATCAGGCCGGTGCGCGACGGACCTCAGACAGTCGTCGTGGGGGCGTCCTCCAAGGTTCTGCGGATGACGCAGTGGGTGCCGGTGTAGATGGTCGGCATGCACTTGTTGCAGTGGATGCACAGCCCCTCGTGCGCGGTCGCATTGCGGAACTTGTCGACCACATCCGGGTCACGCAGTAGCGCTCGACCCATCGCGACGAACTCGAACCCCTCGTCCAGAGCAGTCTCCATCGTGTCGAGACGGTTGATGCCGCCGAGCAGGATCAGCGGCAGCGACAGCTCCGACCGGAACTGGCGGGCCATCGGCAGGAAGAAGGCCTCCTCGAACGGAAGTTTCGGGAAGATCTTCGGGCCGTAGAGTTTCAGGCCCCACCCGACAACCTTGGCCTGCGACGCGACGAATTCCTTCATCGGGACGTCGCCGCGGAAGAAGTACATGCCGTTCAGGAGCGAGCTGCCGCCCGTGAGTTGCATCGCGTCGATGTGGCCGTCGGATTCGATGAGTCGTGCCATGGGCAGCGACTCGTCGAGCCATAACCCCTGGGGGACTCCGTCTGTCATGTTGAACTTCGCGATGACGGCGATCTTGTCCCCCACCGCGCGTCGTACCGCCTCGAGCACGCGGCGCGGGTATGCGGTGCGGTTGGCGATACTCCCGCCGTAGCAATCCTTGCGCTTGTTGAGGTTCGGGCTCATGAAAGAGCTCAGGAGGTAGTTGTGGCCGAGATGGACCTCGACCGCGTCGAAGCCCGCATCGACCGCATGGCGGGCCGCTGATGCGTAGCATTCGACGATGTCGTCGAGTTGCGCGAGCGATGCGCCGCGGACGAGACCCATTGCGGGTGCGCTGATCCGCGTCGACGGGGCGAGGGTGCTCATGCCGTTCGAGATCTGGTTGGCGACGAGGCCGGCGTGACCGATTTGCGCGGACGCGAGTGCCCCCTCGGCGTGGACGGCATCGGTGAGGCGTCGAAGGCCGGGAACGGATGCGCTGTCGAGAACGAGCGTGTCGCGGTGGACGCGACCGCTTGCGGACACCGAGCAGTAGGCGACGGTGGTCAGCGCTGTTCCGCCTCGCGCGACTTCGGCGTGGAACTCGATGAGTTCATCGCTGACTGCTCCACGAGGCATGACGCCTTCGAACGTGGCGGCTTTGATGATTCGGTTGCGGAGGGTGAGAGGTCCGAGCCGGGCGGGCTCGAAGACGGTGGGTCGCGGCGAAGTCATGCCCCTACTTTCGATGCCAGTGGTACCGTAATTAGAATCCGACTATAACGCGCGCGGCGCCGCTGACGCCACGATCCGTCCGAAGAGAAATGCAGACTGTATGTCCGATGCTGCTCCCGGGCGTCCCCGCGACCCTCGAATCGACGCCGAAGTGCTGGCCACTACCCGAGCGATGCTCGTCGAGGTCGGCTGGGACGGACTGAGTATGCGTGCACTCGCCGCACGCGCCGGTGTCGGCCGCGCGACCTTGACGCGGCGCTGGCCCACCAAGGCACACCTGGTTCTCCACGCGCTGCTCGGAGCGGCACCTGATCTCGAGCCGTACACGGGGATCGATCGCCGGGGCTGGATCGAATGGGTCGTCACCGGCAGTGTGGAACTCTTCTCCCGACCCGATGTGCGTGCTGCCCTGCCCGGGCTACTTGCCGCACTACGTGATCACGACGACCTCCGGAACGCGCTGTGGCGCACATTCAGTGGGCCGAGTACGGCCCTGTTCGCCGGCGAGACGGGTCACGACTCCGAGATCGATGCCCGCGCGATCCTGGTCATGGCGGCGGGCTCGGCGCTCTTTGCAGGGCTCATCGCCGCTGAAGACGACACCCCGGAATTACGAGCAAGGATCCTCGAGTTGCTGCTGCCCGCGGCCGAAGGCTGACCTATCGGAATCACCCCAGAACTTCGACCTGGATCGTCGCGGGATCGGTGGCTCCGCACCCCGTGCCCACCACGAGTGCCGTGATCTGCGGTGACTGCGGTCCGCCGAGCAGAATTGCGATGGCATCGGAATTGCCCACCCGGATCTCGCGCGAACCGAGAATCCGGCTGCCCGGATGGAATCCGTTCGCCGACAGACAGTCTCCCAGGCGATTCATCTCGGACAGCGGCCCGAGGCCGGTGGAGCCGACGATCTCTCGCAAGGACGCCGGGGTCAGTGCGTTCTCCCCGAGAGGGGAATCATCCTGCGACGGTGAGGTACCGGATGCGAGCGGTGGTCCGACGGAGTCCTCGGCAGCACCGATTCCGCGGAAGACGAGAGCGAATACGACCGCGAGGACCGCCGCGGCACCGATACCCGCCACCGCAAGGGCCCGTCGGTCGAGCCGCCTCTCTCCGTGATGCCGTCCGAGGCTGTGCAGCGTCGCGTCGAGACGCAGTGCGACATCGTGCGGTATGGGTTCGGCAGCGGGTTCATCACCCCACGCGCGTAATCGTGCTTGCACGGCATCGAGCCGGTCGATCACGGCCATGGCGTGGTGATCCTGCCTTACGATCGGCCACAGCCGATCGGCCAGTTCGTTGTCCAATGCCCCGGCGTGGAGATCAGCGAGTAGGTCGTCGGAGTACGGCGGACGTGGAAACTCGTCCTCGTTCATACGCATTCCTCCTCGGCGGCTCGGGTGCCCTCACCAGAGTAGGACGTACGCGGTTCACGATCGGTTCCCTCTGAATCGAAGGTCGTCGAGAACGAAGGCAAGTTTCTTTCGCCCGCGGGCGCAGCGGCTCTTGATAGTGCCCTCGGGGACACCGAGCCTGCGTGCTGCTTCCTTCACCGAATAGCCTTCGACGTCGACGGCCACCACCGCAGCGCGTTGCTCGGGTGGGAGCGCGAACAACGCGGCCTGCACGTCGAGGGTGATCTCGAGATCGGAAATTCGATTGTGCTCATCGCGGATCTGCTCGACACCATCGGGATAGCGTGCCGCGCTCGGACGTACCCGATTGCGGCGAATGCGGTCCAGGCACGCGTTGACGACGATGGAGTGCAGCCAGCTTCGCACGGCGGCATCATTTCGGTACGTGGCCGCCATCCGGTGCGCCGAGAGCATCGCATCCTGCATCGCATCGGCTGCGTCCTCATCCGAGTAACTCGTGCGCTTGGCCACTTGCCACAGACGGTCGCGGTGCCGAGATATCAACGCCTCGAACGCGGCCCTGTCCCCTCCGACATGAGCCGACAACAACTCTGCATCCGACATCTCTCCGATGTCGGGCACAGCGACTTTTGCGATCCCCCCGAAAATTCGCACGCGCGGATGGTATCCGATTTGCCGGATGATTCCCGCTGTGCGGGGCCTACTTCGCAGCGGTGAAGGTGACCTCGGAGATCGTGCTCTTGTGGCCACCGCCGCTGGTGCTCAGATCGGTGATCCACAACAACACATGCGACGTGCCACCGTCGGCCTCGACCGGAATCTCGGTCTCGCCCGAATCGAGTGTGGCAGAACCGATCACCTGGGTCTGATCAAGAGACGACTGAGCCGACGGCGCACTGCGCACCTCGAGCACCGTTCCGGGCGAATCCGTCGTGACGGTCACCGACGACAGCGTGGACGTGTCGGCGAGTGTGACCAGCAGGCCCACACCGTTCTTGAGCGACGGGAACGGATCGAAGTAGGCGTCGGTGCTCCACTCGGTGCTCGGATCGCCGTCGATGGCCTGCGACGCAGTCGCCGGAGAATCGGGGGTGCCCTGCGGAGAGAACACCGCAACAGACGTCGCGGCGACCGGTCCGGCGGCCACCGGAGCAATCGGCGCCGCGGATTCTGCACCTTCACCCGAGCCCGCGGCCACCGGAGCCTCGGACGTCGGGGTGAGCCCGAATTCCTGACTGGTCAACGGCGCATCGTTGGTATCGCCGGCAAGAAGATTGGTGATCCACCAGCCGATCAACGCGAGGATGATCACGGTGACGATGCCGAGTCCGACGAGCGCCATGAGCATCCGCTCGGAATGCTTCTTCTTCTGCGCGAGCGCTTCCGGGTCGGCGAGGGCATGGTTCTCCGCAGCTGCCGTCCGTTGTCCGAGTCGCAGCGCGGGGATCATGTCGGTCTTCTGGTCGACCACCGACGCCTGGTCGAGGATGTGCTGCACCGTCGCGGCCGTCCGGATGCCACCGTCGGTGGACAGCGCACGCACCGCGACCGCGGAGATCTCGAAGGGAACATCCGGACGGATTGCGCGAGGTTCGACGGGAACACCGTCGGGACCGCGCTCCGCGATCGGCATTCCGCCGACCGTGCCACCACTGCGCGCCGGAGCTGCCTTGGGGGCACCCGGGTTACCGGGTTCGTCGATCGGCCACCGCCCGGTGATCAGCCCGTACAGGGTCGCGCCGAGACCGTGGACGTCGGAGATCGCATCGGCGTCGGAGAACGTGGCCGGGAACGCGAGCACCGCGTCGCCCGCGACACTGATGCGGATCCGGTCGGGGTGATCGATCGACAATGCGCTGCCACCGCGGTGGGTGGCTTCGGCTGCCGCGGCAAGCGCGCGCACGGCACGAGCCGCGCCGATCGGTGACGGCTCGGTGGTCGACATTTCCTTCAGCGACCGACCCGGGGTCCACTCGGCGACCACGATGCCGCCCGAGCTACCACGGACGACGTCGAGCACTCGTGCGAGACCCGGCGAGTTGATGCGTCCGAGTCGGAGCGAGCGGGACAGCACGGCCTGAGGAGAATCTGGTCCGCTCGCATCGGCGGCTCGCTGGTCGGCGTCGACGAACGTCAGAGCCACTTCGCGGTCGAGCTTGACGTCGAGCGCCTGCCAGAATCGCAGTCCCCGTGCACCTCCGTGTGGAGCAAGCAGCCGATAGCGTCCTCCCGCGACCGATGCGCCCGCGATGAGCTCGGGTCCGCGCATCGTGCGACGAGGTGCGCTGCCCGACACCCGAACCGGCGGCAGCTGCGGCGAACCGATCGGGATGACACCCGTGTCGGTGTGGGGATCGCGCGGCCGTCCGGCATCCGGGTTCCGGGCCTCGGGCGCGGAGGTACGGTTTGCGGCGCCCGTCGAACCGGCGGCGGCCTTCGAGCTTTCGGCAGCGGAGCCGGTGTTGTTCCGGTTCGCTGAATCGAGCGCGGACTTGCCGGCAGCGTGGTCGTCGCTCACCCTTACTCCTTCGTTGTCGACTCGTCCGCCATCTGTACGGAGGCGGGGATCGCCGGGAGCCACGAAGTATCGCGGTCCACGCCGCCCGGGTCGAATCTGTTGACCAGGGTACGGGAGTTGCGCCCGACGATCGACGGGACGGGGCAAGTCCCGAACCGCGGGAATGACCTCTGTGATCGCGTCATACGGCCCGACTCCGTACTCCCCGTAGTCGATACGTGGGAGCACAACGGTGCGCTCCACATCGGTTTCGGGATAGTCGTAGCGGCGAGGGGCGGGGAGTGGCCCGGTCGGCGGCGGTGACGTCGGGAGAGCGCCGGCAGGTCCCGGCGTGTCGTCCGGTGCGGCGCCGCGCAGCGCACCTACCTTGCGCCGGATCATGGCTTCGATCGACAGGATCTCCGGAACCTTCAGCAACCACATGCCTACGAGGGCGACCAGGACCATCAGGACACCGGTGATGCCGACCTGCACAAAGGAACCGAGCCCGCCGAACCGCTCACTCAGTGCGTCGAGCTGGAGCAGTGTGTCGGCGAGCAACACCACAGCGGCAGCGGCGGCCGACGCGAACACCACGTGCCAAACAGTCCGCCCGACATTCGCCATCTGCAGGTTGCCGAGTGTGCGATGCAGCAGGAATCCGCCGATGAACGCACCGACGGTGAAGGCAATACCCGTTGCGACCCCGAGGAAGACGACGACCTGACTGCCGTTGCTCGCGATGACCGGTGCCAGCGCCGACAACCCGATCTTGACAGCGGTGATGCCCAGAATGATCCATGTGGGCGTCCACGCCTGCTCTCTCGCATAGAACACGCGGAGATGGATCAGCACGAGCGAATACGGGATGAGCGTGAACGCAGACCAGCTCACCGCGCGACCGAGCAGCTCGGCATTGCCGCTGCCGAAGTTTCCGTAGCCGTACAGCGCTTCGCCGATCTGGGGTCCGGCGATCGTGAGGAAGGTGACGATGGGGATGAGCGAGATCATCGTCAGGCGTGTCGCGACAGAAAGATCGTCGACGACGGCGGGCGTGTCACCGTCGGCGGCGTTTCGGCTCAGTCTCGGCATGATCGCGGTGAGCACGGTGACGCCCAGCACGCCGTAGGGCAGCTGCAGGAGCAGCCACGCATTGTTGTAGATGGCGGGGCCTGCTTCGTCGGCGCCCGACGACACCCGTGTCGCGAAGACCATGCCGGCCTGGCTGATCAGTACGTACATGATGATCGCCGCGGCCATGCCGCCGAATTGGCGGAGCCGGTCGTCGAGCCCCCACAGGGGCTTGAGGTTGACGCCTTCCCTGCGCAGCGCGGGGACCAGACTCATGGCCTGAGTGACGACACCGAGCAGCACGCCGATCCCGAGGACCAGCAGTTTCGGATCGCTCATTCGTACCGGGTCGAGAGTGATCTCGCCCGGCATCAGGTAGTACAGAACGAGCACGGACAGCACGACGATATTGTTGAGCACCGGCGCCCACGCGCCGGGCTTGAACACTTGCCGGGTGTTGAGGATGCCTGTGAACAGGCCTGACATCCCGTAGAACACGATCGCGGGCAACAGCAGATACGACAGCGCCGTGGTCAGCGACGTCGAGACCTCCCCCGAATCGTCGAGGAAGACGTGTGTCGTCAGGAGCGGGGCCGCTGCGACGGCGAGCACCGTCGCGGTGCCGAGGAGCACCAGCGCGGCAGTGAACAACCGCCGGATGAAGGCCTCACCGCCGTCGGGATCCTCCCGTTCGGCGCGGACGAGAACCGGCACCACGATCGAGGTGAGCACGGCTCCGAGCACGAGCTCGGAGATCATGTTCGGGATCTGGTGAGCGACCGTGAACGAGCTCGCGACCCCGGCGCCGAGCAACGTGAGGATGAGGAGCTGCTTGAGGAAGCCCGTGATGCGACTGATCAGGGTGGCGATCGCGATCGACCCGGTCGCGGCGAGCAGGCTCTGCGCCCTGCCGGATCGAGGCGCCCCGGTGAGGTCGGGAGACGTCGTCGGACCCGTGAGATCCGGGGAGCTCGTCGGTCCCTGATGCTCCCTCGTCGGTCCCTGATGCTCACTGCGACCGGTGGTGCCCCCGGTACCGGTGCGGGTGGGGTTCCCGGTCATTTCTCTCCCAATCGTTCATCGGCCGGATCCGGCTCCCCGCGGAACCTGTGCAGAAGTCTCCGCCCCGCCAGGAACAACAGGAGTGCTCCCGCACAGCCTGTGACGATGGCGAGGATCTGGCCGTACGCATTGGAACGTACCGTGACCTGCGTGGGGCTGCCGAGTGACAGACCGGACTCGGTCGTGAGCGCGAACTCGACCTCGATCTTTCTCGAGTCGCTGATCTCGGCAGGCACCGTGAGGGTGCGGCTCCCTCTCGGCGGCAGCTGGGTGGGGCCGATGTCGGTGATGTCCATTGCGGCGGGCACGTCGACATGCAACCGGACGGTGATGCCCACCGGGAGATCGTTGCGGGCCACGAGCAGCAGCGGGCTCTGCTCCGACGTGAGAGTGAAGACGCCGCCCGGCGCGAGCACCGTGACCGAGTCGAACATCCGATCGACGGCCTCACGCACTTCCGTCGCTCGCAGTTCGGCGGCTGCGGCGGCCGCATCCGGATCGGTGCCGCGCCGCCCGGCCAGCGTCATCGAGCGCAGCATGTCGTTCCGCAGCGGCGCGGTGAACGCACTCGGGGTGAGCTGGGCCTGCGGGTCTTCGACGAAGGCATTCTCCAGCCCGTCGAGACGCGGCATCTGTGCGGATGCCTCGTGAACCACCGACGCGGGCGCACCGTCGGTGATCGCCTGTTCCGGATACGTCAGCAGTGACGTGACCGGGTCGCTGCCGGTCGCAGCGGCGGCAGAGAGCATCGACTGGAACGGCTGCGCCGTTGCGAGTCCTGATTTCATCAGGGTCGACACCATGGACAGGGCCCGGGCAGCATCGTCGGCGGATACGGACCACACCTGCGGCGGCGCGAGCACCAGCGAATCCGGCCCGGCCGATGATGCCGACTCCGACGACGAATTCAGGGCTGGCCAGGCGATGGCGCCGAGCGCGTCCTGGAGTCGGGCAGTCGTCGAATCGTCGGTGAGTGTGTAGCGCGACGATTCGGGCACGTACGAGGGTGTCTGCGGATCGTCGCCCATGGCAGCGAGTGCAGCACCCGCGGCACTGTCGAACAGGCCCGCTGTGAGTCCGTCCACGCCGCTGATGCGGACACCCGACGCGCCGGCATCGGTCTTCTGCACGGCGTCGTCGGCGAGCAACGCGGTCACCGGACCGTTCGCCGCGATCATCGTTCCTGCTTTTTCGGTGAGCACGCCGGAGTCGGGCCAGACCACCGAGCCAACGGAAGAGATACCCAGGGTCGTGTCGATGATCTCGGTGGGCGAGGTGAGCGCGGATTCGATCAGTGATGCATCGCCGGTCTCGGCGAGCGCCGTGAGGTCTGCCTGGGCATACGGCACGGCGGTTGTGCACATCCGCGCCGAGAGGGCCCGCAACCGCTCGAGCCATGAGATTGCCGCGCCGGTGCCCGTGCCGGGCTCTGCGACGCCGATCGGGTCGGCGGGATCGGCAACCACCAGATAGTCGCGTGTCATGTTCGCGACCGTGACCAGCAGGTCCGGGTCGATCGCGAGACACATTGCGTCGCCGACCTGCTGCTCGTTCTGCACGACCTCTTCTGCGACACGGAGCAACCCGTCGAGGCGACCGCCTTCGGCCAGCGAGGTTGCAAGATCGTCGTCGACGAGACGGACCGGATCGGTTGCCGATCCGGGTACTCCCGCTGCTATCCGGGGTCGATCGGCGAGTGGCCAGAGCACGGTGGTCGGGACGGGCGTCGATCCCTCGGGCGCTATCGCGGGGAATTCCTTCTCCCCGGCTTCGGCGGACGTTTCCCCGAGCGAGGTTGTGCCGCTCGTGTCGGTGCTCTCATCGGTGCCGGTGCCGACCTCGTCCGCGGCGGGCACCCCCAGGACAGGAAGCAGGAACCGGGCGTCGTCGAGGCGCGCCTGGCCGCCGTATTCGGGGACACCGTTGACGTTGACGAGCAGCGGGTACACACCCGGCTCGGTGATGTCGAGGGAGGGGACGAGATCGGAGCGAAGCGGCAGTTCGAGAGTGAATTCCTCGGTGTCTCCCTGCCCGATACGATCGCTGACCACCTCGAACTCCCCGACCGTGTCGTATCCGGCCTGATCAAGGGTCAATGCGCTGCGTAGGGTCGCTGAATCCGCGACGGCCTGTGCACGCTGCAGGCGCACCCAGACGTCTTCGACATCGCGATCGCCGATGTTGGTGACAGTGCCGGTCACCGACACGACCGGACCGCTGGTCAGGGACACCGCCGACGGGGTGACCTGGTCGATGTCGAGGCGGAGGAACTGTGGTTCGTCGGTCGTCTGGGCAATTGCGGAGCCGGGGACCGGCCCGACCAGAGCTACGAGGGCCAGCGCAATCGCAGCGAGGACCGCGGCGCGGGCCCGTGAGAACACCACCGTCATCCGAGCGCGGCCCCCGGATCGTCGGCGTCCTTCAGCCAGGCGGGGTCGATGTCGGCGATGAGCTGATCGGCGATATCGGCGAGTTTCCGCTCGTCCGCGTACGCGAGCCGCGTCCGCAATTCGGTCAGTGGGACCCAGGCCACCTCGGTGACCTCGATGTCGGCGTCGGAGAGCTCACCTCCGAGATAACGGAGCAGATAATGATGAACGGTCTTGTGGACTCGTCGTCCTTCCGTCACGAACCAGTAGTCGATGCTGCCGAGCTCGGCGAGGACCTTGCTGCGCACGCCGGTCTCCTCGTGGACTTCGCGCATAGCGGTTTCTTCCGCTGTCTCACCCTTCTCGATGTGGCCCTTCGGCAGCGACCACAGCAGGCGTCCGCGGCGGTCGGTGCGACCGATCAGCGCAGCGCACAGTTGGTCGGTCGGGCCGCCGAGTCCGTCGACGACGAGACCACCGGCGGAGGTCTCCCGCACGGTGCGCATCCGCGCGTGCGGCGTCGAAGCCGCAGCCGCGGCACCCCCCCGCACAGGTGGTTTGCCGCCCGAACCACGCCGCCGCGGATTGCGGCGGTTGCGGTTGGCACGTTCTGCGGGCGACACCTGATCGATAGTAGTTGTAACGGCCACCGTGCTGTTTCAACCGCGGGTCCGGTCCGACCACACGTCGGTGCCTGTCCGACCGGGAGCACGGGCAGCTCGGTAAAGTCCGGAGGCGTGAACTCTCCCACCGCGGACGCCGATCGCCGCGCCCGACTGCTCGCAAGCGCCGACTCGACGCTGCGTGCACTCTCGGATGTCCTGGCTCCTCTCGGGGCACGTTTCGCCGAGGCGGGCCACGAGCTGTACCTGGTGGGAGGCAGTGTTCGCGATGCCGTGCTGGGGAGATTGGGCACCGACCTCGACTTCACCACCGACGCCCGCCCCGAACTCGTGCAGGAACTTCTTCGCGGTTGGGCCGACCATCAGTGGGACACCGGAATCGACTTCGGAACGGTGAGCGCGTCGAAGGGCCCCGAACAGATCGAGATCACCACCTTCCGCAGCGACGCGTACGACCGTGTGACCCGCCATCCCATCGTCGAGTACGGCACCCGGCTCGAGGACGATCTGGTGCGCCGTGACTTCACCGTCAACGCGATGGCAGTCCGGATCGGCCCCGACGGTGCCGGCGAGTTCGTCGACCCACTCGGCGGGATGGACGCGCTGGTCGCGGGAGTGCTCGACACTCCGGCGCGGCCCGAGGACTCCTTCCACGACGATCCGCTGCGGATGCTGCGCGGGGCGCGTTTCGTGTCGCAGCTCGGATTCACCCTCACCGAGCGGGTGCACACGGCGATCGTCGAGATGGCCGACGAGATCCTGCGGATCAGCGCCGAACGCGTCCAGGCCGAACTCGACAAACTCATTCTCGGTACCTACCCCATCGAGGGCATCGATGTGATGGTCGAAACGGGACTGGCGCAGCGCGTGCTTCCGGAGATCCCGGCGATGAAACTCGAAATCGACGAGCATCACCAGCACAAGGACGTGTACTGGCATTCGCTCACCGTTCTGAAACAGGCGATCGACCTCGAAGACGGCGACCCGGATCTGGTGCTGCGCTGGGCAGCGCTCCTGCACGACATCGGCAAGCCGGGCACCAAACGCAATGAGCCGGGCGGCGGGGTGAGCTTCCACCACCACGAGGTGGTCGGCGCGAAGCTCGTCCGCAAGCGGATGCGAGCGCTGAAGTACTCGAAGCAGATGGTCGAGGACGTGGGGCAGCTCGTGTTCTTGCATCTGCGGTTCCACGGATACGGCAAGGGACAGTGGACGGACTCGGCGGTGCGTCGCTACGTGCACGATGCCGGGCACCTTCTCCCGAAGCTCCACAAGCTCGTGCGTGCCGACTGCACCACCCGAAACAAGCGCAGGGCCGCATCGTTGCAGGCCACCTACGACGATCTCGAGCAGCGCATCGCCGTGATCGCCGAGCAGGAGGATCTGGCACGGGTCCGTCCGGATCTCGACGGCAACGCGATCATGGAACTGCTCGGGATCCCCGCAGGGCCCCAGGTCGGTAAGGCGTGGAAGTTCCTCAAGAACCTGCGCCTCGACCGCGGGCCGCTCGATCGGGACGAGGCCGAGGCCGAGCTCCTGAAATGGTGGGATCAGCAACCGAAGGCGTGAGTGTTTCCGGCTCCTCACACAGTTTGTGCGGACTCGTGAGCCAGATGTCACAGCGTGCTCACCGCGTTTGATCCTCCCGCAACACCGTGTCCGCAGCATGGACACCGGGCCATTCACGAGACGGTCCGGGCAGGAGCTGGAAATGCAGGACGCGAGCGCGTTGGTGAGAACCGCCTGCTCGTATTGCGGCGTGGGATGCGGGATGGTCCTCGAGGTCGGCGTCGACCCGAGCACCGGGACTCGCCGTGTGCTCGACGCATACGGAGACAAGGAACACCCCACCAACCGGGGCCGTCTGTGCACGAAAGGCGCGACGAGCGCCGCGATGCTCGCCGGAGGTGGCCGACTCGAGACCGCGCGTGTACGCCCGGAACGCGGTGCCGATCACGCCCCGGTGGCGCTGGAGACCGCGATTTCGGACACCGCGCGTCGCCTGAACGCCATCATCGACGAACACGGTCCCGACGCCGTCGCGATCTACGTGTCGGGGCAGATGTCTCTCGAGTCGCAGTACCTGGCCAACAAACTCGCGAAGGGCTTCATCGGCACCAACGGGATCGAATCGAACTCGCGATTGTGCATGGCAGGCGCAGGCACCGGTTACAAGCAGTCGCTGGGATCGGACGGACCACCCGGCTCGTACGAGGACTTCGACCACACCGACGTGTTCTTCGTGATCGGTTCCAACATGGCCGATTGCCATCCGATCCTGTTTCTGCGGATGATGGATCGTGTCAAGGCCGGGGCGAAGTTGATCGTCGTCGACCCACGCCGCACAGCGACTGCCGACAAGGCCGACCTGTTCCTGCGGATCTCCCCCGGCACCGATCTCGCCCTACTCAACGGCCTGCTGCACCTCATCGTCGAAAACGGTCACGTAGATCGGAAGTTCATCGACGATCACACCGATGGCTGGGCCGCGATGGAAGAATTCCTCGCCGACTATCCGCCGGAGGCAGTCGCACAGGTCACGGGAATCGACGAAGGTGACATCCGGACCGCGGCGCAGTGGATCGGTGAAGCAGGCAATTGGATGAGCTGCTGGACCATGGGGCTCAACCAGAGCATCCACGGCACGTGGAACACAAACGCGATCTGCAATCTCCATCTCGCGACCGGTGCGATCTGCCGGACCGGCAGCGGCCCGTTCTCCCTCACCGGCCAGCCCAATGCCATGGGCGGACGCGAAATGGGTTACATGGGACCGGGTCTGCCAGGTCAGCGCAGTGTGCTCTCGGAGGCGGATCGCGTGTTCGTCGAAGAACAGTGGGGCCTCCCCCGCGGCACGTTGCGGACCGAGGTGGGGACCGGCACGATCGACATGTTCGAAAAGATGGCTGCCGGGGGGATCAAGGCCTGCTGGATCATCTGCACCAACCCCGTAGCGACCGTCGCCAACCGCAAGACCGTTCTCGAGGGTCTCGAGAAGGCCGAACTCGTAATCCTGCAGGACAGTTTCGCCGAAACGGAAACCGCCGATTACGCAGATATCCTGCTTCCCGCCGCACTGTGGTCCGAATCAGACTACGTGACAATAGGTTCTGACCGAACACTCAATCTCATCGGTCAGGCCGTCGATCCGATCGGCGACGCTGTTCCCGACTGGGAGATCATTGCCCGGGTCGCCACCGCGATGGGATTCGGCAGCGCCTTCGACTACTCGAGTGCCGACGAGATCTTCGAGGAGATCGTCGGGTTCGCGAACCCGGACACCGGATACGACCTGCGTGGAGTGACCTACGACCGGTTGCGCCGGACGCCGGTGCAGTGGCCGTGCCCGCCCGGAGGAGCCGCGCGCAATCCCATCCGCTATCTCAACGACGGCACCGTCCGGCCGCAGCTCGTCCGCGATGACGGCACCGCACCCCGATACGTGTTCGCCACCCCGGACGGACGGGCCCGCTTCTTCCCGCGTCCGTACGCGCCTGCCGCCGAACTGCCCGACGACGACTACCCACTGATCCTCAATACCGGACGGGTCCAGCATCAATGGCACACCCTGACGAAGACCGGACGGGTCGCCAAGCTCAACAAGCTGGAGCCCGGCCCGTTCGTCGAAGTGAACCCGTACGACGCGCAGCGACTGGCGATCACCGACGGAGATCGCGTCGAGATCACCTCGCGTCGTGGACGTGCGGTGCTTCCCGCGGTGGTCACCGACCGCGTGGGCCCGGGCAACTGCTTCGCACCGTTCCATTGGAACGACAAGTTCGGCGAGGACCTCGCGATCAACGCCGTGACCAACGACGCAACCGATCCCCTATCTCACCAGCCCGAATTCAAGGTGTGTGCTGTCGCGTTGGCGAAGGTGGACTCGCCGGAACAGGTCATCGACGACCCCGCAGGTCGTGTCGCGTCGGCGATCGGTCTCGATATCGAGGCGCCTCCGCTCGATGAGACCGAACGAATCTACCTGTCCGGCATGCTCGCAGGAATTCGTTCGAGTGATTTCGGCGGTGTCCCGGTGCTGCCTGCATCGGCGCCGTTCTCTGCGTCGACGCGCACATGGATCGAGGGTCTGCTGGCAGGAGCCTTGTCGCGAGGGCCCGAGTCCACCGATCCTGCCGGCGAAAGCGAAGGGACACCCGTCGTCGTCGCGTGGGCGTCGCAGACCGGCAACGCCGAGGAGTTCGCCGGAACGTGCGCCGCACGCCTCCGAGTTGCAGGCTGCGCAGTGCGGTCGATGTCGTTGAACGATTTGGGCGTTGCAGGCCTGATCGATGTCCCGAATCTGCTTGTCGTCGCGAGCACGTTCGGCGACGGCGACGCTCCCGACAACGGCAGCACCTTCTTCGCGGCGTTGACCCGCGACGACGCTCCCGATCTCGCGGGAATGCGGTATGCGATTCTTGCGTACGGTGATTCGAGTTTCGACGACTTCTGCGGATTCGGCAGAAAGCTCGATGAGCGGCTGGCCGAGCTCGGCGCAACCGCTCTCGTCTCCCGCGTCGACTGCGAGCCCGACTACGAGGCGCGGTCGGCGCAGTGGCTCAGCGAGATCGAGCTGCACTTCGATGGCGCTCCGGGACGTGCAGGGCCTGCTGCCGCACCGGTACCGGCAGCACCGTCCTACTCGCGAAAATCGCCGCTGATCACGCGGCTCACTCGCAATACCTGCCTCAGTGGTGCGGGTTCGTCCAAGGAGGTGCGTCAGTTCGGATTCGAACTGTTCGATCCTGCGTTCGAATACAGCGCGGGCGATGCACTCGGTGTGGTGCCCACCAATCGTCCGGACACCGTGGACGAATGGCTTCAGGTCACCGTTCTCGACGCGGAGGCACCCACCGAGATCCCGGGACTCCCGACGATCCCGCTGCGCGAAGCCGCGACACGGCACCTCGATATCACCCGGGTGACACCGGACCTGCTGAAGTTCGTGCAATACCAGACCGGAAGCGCCGAACTCGCGAAACTTCTCCGCCCCGGCAACAAGCTCGAACTGCAGCGTTGGCTGTGGGGTAAGCAGGCGATGGACGTCATCGCCGAATATCCTTTCAAAGCACCCCTGGACGAATGGCTGCCGTTGCTCGAACGTCTCCAGCCCCGCATGTATTCGATCTCGTCGAGCCCCAAGGTGAATCCTCGTGAAGTGCAGTTGACCGTGTCGGTGGTGCGGTACGACAACGCGGGTCGTGGCCGCGCAGGGGTGTGCTCGAGTTTCCTCGCCGACCACAGCAAGGGCGTAGACATCCCGATTTTCGTGCAGCGCAGCAACCACTTCCGGCCGCCCTCGTCGCCGGACACACCGATGATCATGGTGGGTCCGGGGACGGGGATCGCGCCGTTTCGTGCCTTCCTCCACGACCGTCGAGAGTCCGGACACACGGGACGTAACTGGCTGTTCTTCGGCGACCAGCGAATCGAGACCGATTACCTGTACCGCGATGAGATCGAGGCGATGCATTCGGACGGATTCCTCACCGGGCTCGACCTCGCCTTCTCCCGTGATCAGCGACAGAAGATCTACGTGCAGGACCGCATGCGTGAACACGGTGCGCGTCTGTGGCGCTGGCTGGAGGACGGTGCCCACTTCTACGTCTGTGGTGATGCCGCCCGGATGGCGAAAGACGTGGACACCGCTCTGCGCGACGTGGTGCAGGCCCACGGCCGGCTCGACCAGGACCAGGCGACTGCGTATATCGACGGGCTCATCGCGCAGAAGCGTTATGTGCGCGACGTGTACTGAACGAATCCCGATTTCCTGACCAAGATCGGCGCGTTTCCCGCGAGCGGCGTGCGATCAGTCTACAGTCCACCCAGGAATGTTTGTGCCACAGAATGCTTGTCACACACGGTGGTCCGGGGAGGGATTGCAGTGGAGCTCGGGCTCTCGGACGTCTCACAGGAAGTTTCCACGGGGTTGCTACCCGAATGGAACGAGGTGGACTCGCTCGTCGAGGCTGCCCATCGACGCTACCGGACCCTCGGAGACGGTGCGGTGGCCGACTACATTCCGGCGCTTGCCGAGGCGGACCCGGATCGATTCGGTGTGTGCGTGGTGGGCACGGACGGTGGTGTTCATTCGTCGGGCGATACGCGCATCGAGTTCTCGATCCAGTCGATCTCCAAGGCATTCGTCTACGCCCTGGTATGCCAGGAGCTCGGTCACGAGCTCGTTCGCGAACGCGTCGGGGTGAACAACTCCGGGGCCGCCTTCAACTCGGTTATCGCGATCGAGCTCAACGACGGGCACCCGATGAACCCCATGGTCAATGCGGGGGCCATAGCAACGACAGCGCTCGTGCCCGGTGCTTGCGCAGATGAACGATGGGAAGCCGTCCTGACGGGGTTGTCCGAGTTCGCGGGGCGCCGACTGGAAGTGGACGAGGTCGTCTACAGGTCCGAAGCCGAATCGAATCAGCGCAACCGCGCCATTGCGCAGTTGCTCGCGAGCTACGGACGTGTCGAGCTCGATCCCGACGAGGTGGTCGAGGTGTACACGAAGCAGTGTTCATTGAACGTCGATGCTCGCGACCTCGCTGTCATGGGCGCAACCCTCGCGGACGGGGGCGTCAATCCTCTTACCGGGCGACGAGTGGTGCCGCCCGGCGTGTGTCGTGACACGCTCGCGGTTCTGTCTGCGACGGGCCTGTACGAGCGTTCCGGTGAGTGGCTTTTCGAGATCGGATTGCCTGCCAAGTCCGGCGTCGCGGGCGGCATCGTGTCGATTGCGCCCGGCAAGTGCGGAATCGGGGTGTTCTCACCGCGCCTGGACTCCGCGGGCAACAGTGTTCGAGGGCAGCGGGCCACCGGATATCTGTCGAGGGTGCTGGGATTGAACATCTTTGCTTCCGCCGCACATTCTCCACGGAAGGGGCTCTTGTGATGAGTACCGGACAGGACACCGTGAGCGTCGAAGAGCGCAACTCGTGGCTGCCGATGATCGGTTTGTTCCTCGGCCAGATCCTGATGTCGTTCAACGTCGCTGCGCTACCTGTGTCGATCGGAGGCATGGTCGACGACTTCGGCGCACCGCCGACCGCGGTGAGCACCGCCATCGTCATGTACGGGATCGGCGTGGCCGCGCTGGTGATGCTCGGCGCGAAACTCGGTCAGCGTTTCGGGTGGGTCCTGGTGTTCCGCATCGTGGTTGTCGTATTCGGCGGTTCGTCGTTGATGATGATCCTCGCGCCGACGGTGGAGTTCGTCATTGCCGCGCAGACGCTCGCGGGGGTTTCTGCAGCCATCATCGTGCCTGCGCTCGTCGCGTTGATCGCGGAGAACTATCACGGCACCCAGCAGGCGACCGCCATCGGCTCACTCGGCTCGGCCCGCGCGTTCTCCGGGATGAGCGCGTTCCTGATCGGCGGCGCGCTCGGCGCGACCGTGGGGTGGCGGCCGGTGTTCGCGATCGTGCTGGCCATTGCGGTCGCGGTCTTCGTCTTCAGTTTCACTCTCCGCTCGGATCGGGGTAACTCGTCGGTCGAGATCGATGTCGTCGCTGCGACTCTGATCGGTGTCGCGATCGTGGTATTGACCTTGGGATTCAACAATCTCAACGGTTGGGGCCTGCTCATTGCCCGTGAGGGAGCGCCGTTCGATGTCGTCGGATTGTCGCCGGCGCCGATCCTCATCGTCCTCGGTGTCGTTCTCGGCCAGGCATTCTTGTTGTGGACCAGGCGCAGGGTGCGGGTCGGCAAGGTCCCGCTGGTCAGTCTGTCGGTGCTCGGCTCGTCGCGTGAGCGAGCGGCCCTCTACGCAATGTTCGTGGTTGTCGCGCTCGAGGCTGCGTTGAACTTCACTGTTCCGCTGTACATCCAGATCGTTCAGGGACGCTCGCCGTTCGACACCTCACTGGCGATGATGCCGTTCAATCTGACGGTGTTCGTCACGGCCACCTTGATCATCCGCTTCTACAAGCGGTTCAGCCCGAGGACCATCGGGATGTTCTCGTTCGTCCTGACCACGGTTGCGCTGGTGTGGCTTGCCTTCGTCGTGACGAACGACTGGGAAACCCTGCCGACGATAGTGGGTCTGATCGTCTTCGGTATGGGCCAGGGCGCGTTGGTCACATTGGTGTTCAACGTGCTCGTGACCTCGGCGCCGAAAGAGCTGGCCGGGGATGTGGGATCGGTTCGAGGCACGACCCAGAATCTCGCCTCCGCTGTCGGGACGGCGGTGGCGGGGGCGATGCTGGTGACGCTTCTCGGACTGAACGTCGCCCAGTCGGTGGCCAACGATGTCGAGATCCCGGAGTCCGTCGTTGCGGAGATCGACCTCGATGACATCAACTTCGTGAGCAACGACCAGCTTCGCGAAGTGCTCAGCGAGACGAGTGCCTCGCCGGAGGTGGTCGATGCGGCCGTGCAGATCAACACCGATGCCAGATTGAGGGCCCTGAAGACCGGATTGCTGATCCTCGCTGGGATCAGTGCTATTGCGATCCTCCCGGCCTCGCGGCTTCCCGCATACAAGCCGGACGAGATCCCCGACCCGAGCCCCGAATAGCGGCCGCGGCTGCGGCCACGCGTTGTAAAGTAATCCGCGCTTGTTCGTACGCAAACGCGGAAGTATCGTCCAGTTCATGACGAATGTGCGGATAAGAGACGCCGCGGCTCTCCTCGGAGTCAGCGACGACACCGTGCGTCGCTGGGTCGATCAAGGTCTGCTCTCGGCGACCAAGGACGGCTCGGGACGCAAGGTCGTCGAAGGTGGTGAACTCGCAGCCTTCGCCCGGGCACAGGCCACCGAGGCACCCGACCTGCTGGGTGTCGGAAGCTCCGCACGCAACCGGCTGGTCGGACTCGTCACGCGCGTTGTGTCCGACACGGTGATGTCGCAGGTGGAGATGCAATGCGGCCCGCACCGGATCGTCTCACTCATGAGTACCGAGGCCGTGGAAGAACTCGGTCTCGTACCGGGCAGCATCTCGGTCGCCGTCGTCAAATCCACCAACGTCATCGTCGAAACCCCCGGGGAGAACTGATGAAGATCCGCGCACTCGTCGCAGCGTCGGCGGGAATCGCCGCCGCTCTCGTCCTGACGTCCTGTGCGAACAGTGATGCCGGCAAAGAGGGCTCCGAGACCCTGACGGTGTTTGCAGCAGCATCACTGCAGTCGACATTCACCGAGCTCGGCGATCTCTTCGAAGACGAAAACCCCGGGGTGACCGTGGAGTTCTCCTTCGCCGGATCGTCGTCTCTCGTCACGCAGCTCGAAGAGGGTGCACCTGCCGACGTGTTCGCATCGGCCGACACGAAGACCATGGGTGACGCCGTCGACGCCGGACTGGTTGCGGGTGAGCCCGTAGAGTTCGCGACCAACGTCCTGACCATCGTCACCGAGCCGGGAAACCCGGAGAACATTGCCTCGTTCGCCGATCTCTCCAGGGAAGGGCTCTCTGTCGTCGTGTGTGCACCGCAGGTGCCGTGCGGGGCCGCGACCGAGCGGGTCGAGGAGGCCTCGGGAGTGGCTCTCACTCCGGTTTCGGAGGAATCCTCGGTGACCGATGTCCTCGGTAAGGTCACTTCCGGTCAGGCGGACGCGGGTCTCGTGTACGTCACCGATGCGACGAGCGCAGGCGAATCGGTGACTGCGGTTGCGTTCCCGGAGTCGTCCGGAGCCGTCAACACCTATCCGATTGCCGAGCTCGCAGCAGCCGACAATGCCGAATTGGCAGCGGAATTCGTCGACTTCGTGACCGGTGAACAGGGGCGTGCAGTTCTCGGAAACGCAGGATTCGGCGCACCGTGAGTCCCGTGCGCGCGTCCACGGGGATACCTGCGTGGATGTACGCGCCTGCCGCGGTGGGGTTGCTCTTCATCGCGGTGCCGCTGGCTGCGATGCTCCTCACTGTCGACTGGGCGAACTACCCTGAGCTGATCACATCGGAGGCGTCACTCGAGGCGCTCGAACTCAGTCTCGTGACCGCAACGTCGAGCACTGTGCTGTGTATGATCCTGGGTATACCCATGGCGCTTGTATTGGCGCGCAGCAGCATTCCCGGTCTGCGGGTGCTCCGCGCGCTGGTCTTGCTGCCGCTGGTCCTGCCACCCGTCGTCGGGGGTATCGCGCTTCTCTACACCTACGGGCGACGGGGGCTGATCGGTGAGCAACTCGAAGTGTTCGGGATCAGCATCGCCTTCTCCACCACCGCGGTGGTGGTGGCGCAGACGTTCGTGGCACTACCGTTCCTCGTGATGAGCCTCGAAGGTGCTTTGCGCACAGCGGGAAACAGGTACGAAAACGTCGCTGCCACACTCGGTGCTAGGCCCACCACCGTCTTCCGTCGCGTCACACTTCCGCTCGTGCTACCGGGGCTCGCGTCGGGTGCGGTGCTCGCATTCGCCCGTGCACTCGGTGAATTCGGCGCGACCCTCACCTTCGCGGGCAGTCTCCAGGGCACTACCCGGACGCTGCCACTCGAGATCTATCTGCGACGTGAGACAGATCCGGACGCAGCGGTGGCCCTGTCGCTGCTGCTCATCGTCGTTGCACTCGTGATCGTCGTCGCCGTGCACTCGCGACACCCGAAGGGAGGACCGGAATGAGCCGGCTGCGCGTGCACGCGAGTGTCGACGAGCGCGATTTCGAGGTCGAGCTCGACGTGGACGCGGGCAGCACTGTCGCGGTGCTCGGGCCGAACGGAGCCGGCAAATCCACGCTTCTCGGGGTGATCGCCGGATTGATCCGACCGGACCGGGGCCGAGTGGAATTGGGCGATCGCGTTCTCACCGATACGGAGGCGCGTGCAGCGGTGCCACCTCATAAACGTTCGGTCGCTCTGCTCGCCCAGCAGGCACTGCTGTTTCCGCACTTGACCGCACTCGACAACGTGGCGTTCGCACCCCGCAGTGCGGGCCGGGGGCGCAATGCTGCACGCGAGGTCGCGATGCGCTGGTTGAAGGATGTCGACGCCGTCGAATTCGCTGATCGCACACCGCATCAGCTTTCGGGTGGGCAGGCTCAGCGTATCGCTGTCGCGAGGGCATTGGCGGCAGACCCGGAACTGCTCCTACTCGACGAGCCGATGGCTGCACTCGATGTCGCAACGGCCCCTGCCGTGCGGTCGCTGTTGCGCAGGGTGCTGCGTGAAGACCGTCGTACAGCGCTGATCGTGACCCATGATCCCCTCGATGTCCTGGCACTGGCCGACCGGGTGGTAGTCGTCGACGGTGGGCGGATCGTCGAAGACGACACTGTGCAACGCGTCCTGACGCGCCCGCGCAGTGCATTTGCCGCGCGCATTGCTGGAACGAACCTGCTGGGCGGGGTCCTCGAAGCCGACGGTCTTGCCACGGAAGTGGGTCTCGTGCACGGCCTCGTCGACGACGACTGCCCCTCCGGAGCTGCGGCGGCAGCAGTGTTTCCCCCGTCCGCGGTGGCCGTCTACACCGAGCCGCCGCACGGAAGCCCGCGGAACACGCTGCGTGTCACCGTCGGTGAAATCGAGGCGAGGGGTGCGACGGTGCTGGTGCGTGCGTCGAGCGGATTGTCGGCCGAAATCACGACGGCCGCGGCCGTCGACCTGACACTCGAACCCGGAGCAACCGTGTGGTTCGTGGTCAAGGCCACCGAGATCCGGATCCACCGCGTTGTGTGATCAACTCCCGCTGTCGATCCGATAGCGCCTGATCGCAAGCACCCCGATCACACCGAGCACGTAGATCGCCGCACCGGCGACAGCAAGTGCGGGTGAACGGCCGTCCGGCGCGATGACAAATGCAGCCATTGCGAGTGCTGCGAGGAATGCGATGTTGAACACGGTGTCCTGCAACGCGAATACCTGGCCACGGCGGGCATCGTCGATGTCCATCTGCATTGCGGCGTCACCGGTGAGCTTGATCGTCTGTCCCGCGAGTCCGAGGAGGAAGGCCGCGATGAGCAGAGGTCCCTGGGCCACCGCTGTGACGAACAAGAGCTGAACCACCGCCGCGACGATCAACCCGAGGGTGACCGTGCGCGGCCGGCCGAGTCGTGGGATGAGGAACGGTGCGACGATCGCTGCCACGAGCATGCCGACTGCGGTGGCGGCGACCGCCACACCGAATCCTGCGAGCCCGCCGGGCAGTGACGTCTCCTGTTCGGTGTTGCGGAGCACGAGCACCATGATCAGCGTGTCGATACCGAAGACGATTCGGTGCGCGCCGATTCCGATCATGGCGGCGGCGACACCGGGAGCTTCCCAGACCGCTGTTGCTCCGGTCCGCAGCCCGGAGACGATGGTGTGCACCACCGCCCGGGGCCGCGCGCCGTCGGGTCCCAGTGCGTGACGTGCAAATCCGCCCGCGGCGACCGCGCCGATCACCGAACCGGACGCCCCCAGGGCGACAGCGGTACCGGAACCGAGGTCGCCTGCACCGACGAGTGCGATCGTGGTGACAGCGGCGCCGGCGCCGGCAGCCGATACGGCCGAACCTGCCGTGGCGAGAACGGAATTGACACCGACGAGCCAGGATTGGTTCACCACATGGGGAAGGGATGCCGACACCCCCGCGAGAACGAAGCGGCTCACCCCCACGGCGGCGAGGGCGAGCACCATCAATGGTGTCTGCGCTCCGCCGGTGATGAGCACGGTGGCGGCAGCGAGAATGAAGACTCCGCGCAGCGCATTGGCCCACAACAGAACCGAACGGCGGTCCCAGCGGTCGAGAAGCGCGCCTGCGAACGGGCCGATCACGGAGTACGGCAGCAGCAGAACCGCGAACCCCGCGGCGATCGCCACGGGGTCTGCGTGCCGTTCGGGATTGAACAGGATCGCTCCGCCGAGTGCGGCCTGGAACATGCCGTCGCCGAACTGGCTCGCGAAGCGCACGAGCGTCAGGCGTGCCAGTCCCGGTGATCCGCGGAGAGCGGAAACCGTCGACTGCCACGCCTGCCGCTTCGAGTCCTGCACAATTTTCGAGACTATCCGCCGCCGGTGCTGTCTACCGTTCGCGGTCCTGCCACCAGCGCACGGTTGCTGCCGCTGCCTCGGTGATCGGTGTGGGCGCCAACCCGAGATCCGTCTCGGTACGGCTCGAGTCCATCACGAACGGATCGGTGAACATGTAGACGGTTTCCGCGAGTTCGCGAATATCGCGGCTCATGAGCCCGCCTACGTGCAGTACCCATGCGGGGATGGTCCCCACCTTCGGAGCGGACATTCCCGCGGCGGCCGCGAAAGCAGTGGCCATCTCGCGTTGTGTCACCGCGGGCGCCGTGGGCGCGTGCAGGACGCGGTTCCACACTTCGTCGTTGCCCGCGGCGGCGATCATCGCGGCTGCGAGATCGGGCACATAGGTGAACGAGTGCGGTGTGTCCGCTGATCCGAGGACCCGGGATGTCTTCCCGGCGAGGACGGTGGGGACCATGCGTTCACCCGCATGGGCTTCGAGGACGTGGGGGCCGAAGAAGTCCGATGCCACAACGCTTACGGTCGGTGTGGAGTGTGCGTCACGGGCTGCGAGCAGTCGAGTGCGCACACCGAGTTTGCCGCGGGTCGCCTTGCGGGGCGAGTTCTCGGTCATGACCTCGTGCGGTGAGCTGTAGGAGTAGAGGCTCTCGGGGAACACGACGACCGCGCCGATGCGACCGGCAGCGTCGAGCACGACCTGCTCGGCGCTGGGGAGTTCCTTCTCCCAGACTTCCGCGGAGTAGGTCGAGCCGTGGATGCACATGTAGAAGGCTACGGCGCTGTCTCCGTCGGGGCCGATCAGTGCCTGGTCGAGAGCGCGGGGGTCGTTGACGTCGATGCGCAGGCGTTCGATTCCGGGGCCCTCGGGTCCGCTTCCCGAGCGGGTGAGGACGCGGACTCGGTGTCCCTGCGCTGCGAGTTGTTCCGCGACAGTGGTGCCTACAGGCCCGGCGCCGGCGACTACGTGGAGTTTCGACATGGTGTCCGTCCTTTTCTCGAGACCTTGTCCAACAAATGTGAGCACTGCTCTCTGTTTCTGAACTCAGACTGCACCGCGAGTGGTCCCATGTCAAGAGCAGTGCTCACATTTGTTGACAGTGCTCGCTGTTGTGGTCAGGCTGGGAGCATGACCACCCCCCGCGCACGGGCCCGCGCCCGCACGATGGCCGACATCCTCCGTATCGGTCGAGACCACTTGGCGACAGAAGGCGCCGCCGCACTCTCGCTGCGAGCCGTCGCACGTGATCTCGGCGTGGTGTCGTCCGCGGTGTACCGCTATGTTGCGAGTCGCGACGAACTACTCACCCTTCTGGTGGTCGATGCGTACGACGAACTCGGCGACACGGTCGACGCCGCAGTAACCGGGGTGGACGACCCGCACGACCGGTTCCGCGCGCTCGGCCGTGCCGTGCGCGAATGGGGCCTGCGCGAACCGGCGCGATACGCGCTGCTGTTCGGAAGCCCGGTCCCCGGCTACCAGGCGCCTGCCGAACGCACGACCCAGCCCGGAATCCGGGTCGTGGTCCGACTCGTCGGGATTCTGGCGGACGCGTATGCCGCGGGCGGGTTGCGGGCGATCGAGACCGTTCCGGTCCCCGACTCGCTCTCGTCGGATCTCTCGCGGATCAGAAGTGAGTTCGACGCAGAGCTACCCGACACGGTTCTCGCCCGCGGGATCCTGGTGTGGACCGGACTGTTCGGCGCGGTCGGCTTCGAGGTCTTCGGTCAATACGGCCGCGACACCTTCACCGACGTGTCGGCGCTGTTCGAACACCACCTCGGGGTTCTGGCCGACACTGCAGGATTCGTAACCACAAAGGCACAGCCACGGTGAGACAATGACGACGTGGCGCAGCACCAGGACGACCCCGAGGACCGCACCGCACCGTCGACCCCCAAGGTCCGTGCGGGGAATCTGCTCGTCGCAGGCACCGCGCTCTCCGAAGCCACGTTCCGGCGCACCGTGATCTACGTCATCGAACACAACGCCTCGGGCAGCTTCGGTGTCGTACTCAATCGAATCAGCGACACCGCCGTGGGCGCGATGCTCCCCCACTGGGCTCCCCTGTCGGCCTCGCCGGGTGCCCTGTACGTCGGCGGGCCGGTCCACCGGAACTCCGCTCTGTGCCTCGGCATCGCGAGGCAGGGCGCTTCGGTCGACAACATCAAGGGCGTCCGCAGGCTCGCGGGCCGGGTCGTGCTGGTCGACCTCGACACCGACCCCCAAACCCTCGCCCAGCACGTCGAGGGAGTGCGGATCTTCGCAGGGTATGCAGGGTGGAGTACCGGTCAGCTCGACGGTGAGCTCAGCAACGACGACTGGATGGTCGTTTCCGCCCACCCCCGCGACATCCTGGCCCCGGCCGGTACCGACATGTGGGCGAGTGTGCTGCGCCGCCAGCCGCTCCCGATGGCGCTGCTGGCGACCCACCCCATCGAGGTCGAGCGGAACTGACCGCATTGTCTTCGGCGCAAGCCAGGCCGTTCACGGCCGGGACAGCCGATCCCTCGACCGGTGTGTGAGTTCCTAAGGAATGTCAAGCCACTTCGAGCGTCGTAGGCTTGGTGTTGACGGGCCGGGTTGCTGGTGCGCTCTGCGACTCCTTCTGCTCCCGGCTCGTCCTGTTCTTGAGGCGCTGTGAGCGCCGGGTGTCGGCGGCTTGCTGGCGTCGTTTTGGGTCGATCTTGTGGTGGTCGCGAGCGATCTGACGGCCTTCCTCGGCGGTGATGACGTGGCCTGTCGTGTCGCGGATGACGTAGTGCTCGCCAGCCCGCCAACAGGCCACGATCCGGGTCAGCAGGACGGTCGCGATATGACACACGGCGGAGTCGTGGTGCCGGTCGCTGTCCATGAGCCGCTTGTACTTCGCCGCGAGCTGCGGGTCGGTCTTGCGGGCAGAGTCGGCTGCGGCGTACAGCGCTTCGCGTAGCAGTGGGTCGCCGGCCTTGGTCAGCCCGTGCTGGTGGTGGGACTGCCCGGACTGGGCAACCTTGGGCACGAGTCCGGATTAGGCACGAACTGCGGCGAGCAAGTGGAACCGGTGTGGGTCACCGATCCGGCCGGCGATGACACCGGAAGTGACTGGACCGACCCCGGGAGCAGAGGCGATGATCCCGGCCGGATCGGCTTCTTCGTACAGGTTCGCGATGCGTTCGTCGAGGTCCTCGATCTGCTCGGTCAGCACCTGGGCCTGCTCAGCTTCGACAGCGATGTCGGCGGCGAGCTCGGCGAAGTCGATGCCGACGTCAGGATCGGTGCCCCACAGGTCGAGGGACTCGCGGGCCGCCCTCAGCAGCGCGGTGGCGTGTGCCTCGCGCCAGGCGCCCCGGGAGTGACGGATCAGGAACCGGGTCAGCCGGGCGTGCCCGAGCCGGAGGAGAGTGGTCGGGTCGGCGTAGCGGACCAGCACCGCGAGCGCGGCCTTGCCGTAGTTCGATCCGAGCGCGTCGTACCAGGCCGGCCCGAGGAGCTCGAGGAACGCGTCGAGCCGGGAGTAGACAGCGGTGCGGCGCTTGACCACCGAGGACCGCATCTTCACCACCCGCCGGAGCGGTTCAGCGGGGCCGTCGCCGGTGTGGTCGCGGAGTCCTTCGGGGTGCAGCAGCGGCAGCCGGGCCAGCAGCTTGGAGTCGAGGTGGTCGTTCTTCGTGTGCTTGGAGTAGTAGGCCCGCAGGTCTGCGGACTGCGTGGTCGGGACCATCGAGACCACCGCGCCACGCCGCCGGAACCACGACGCGACAGGTGCCCAAGCGTTGCGGGTGGGTTCCATCACGACCCGCAGCGTGTCGCCTTCTTGGAGGTCGATGTCGGCCCATAGGTCGTCCAGGTCCGCGGGGCGGGTGAAGAACTTCTTCCCAGTCCACACGTAGGTTCCGTCGGTGCGGGCGAGGGAGGATTGATGAGCTGCTCGACAGGCGAGGTCGATGCCCAAGATCAGGTTCACGGACTACCTTCCACGATTCGGTTGCAGGGGTCGCTCGGCCCGGATCGGTGACGGCATTGCCCAGACATTCCGTAAGCAGAAGTCCACGACGCCCACTGGTGGTCGTGCGGCTTCAAGTTCCCGAACAGAGACACCGGCCGAACCTCAGGCCGGCCCCGCGGACAGCCGCTCACTGTTCAGGAATCGCAAGCGTTCCAGTCGATGGCCTCGGTCCGTCCGCGGGGCACACACTCAATCTAAATGTCGGTGGTCGCTTGTACGGTGCGGGCGTGCAACTCAGATACCAATACCGCGTCTACCCGACGCCCGGCCAGCAGGACATGCTGGCCCGCTCGTTCGGATGCGCACGGGTGGTATTCAACGATGCACTTCGCGCCCGGCAGGACGCGTACGCAGCGGGGGTGAGGGTCTCGGACACCGACGTGCAGCGGTGGGTGGTCACCGCAGCGAAGAAGACCCCGCAGCGGGCATGGCTGGCCGAGGTGGCGTCGGTGGTGTTGGTCCAGGCCTGTCAGGACGCGCGGCGCGCGTATCGGAACTGGTTCGATTCGCTGTCCGGGAAGCGGAAGGGCCGCAAGATCGGGGCGCCTCGCTTCCGGTCCCGCAAGGACAACCGGCAGACGGTCCGGCTCACCCGCAACGGGTTCTCGCTGCGTTCGAACGGCACGTTGTATATCGCGAAGGTCGGCGAGTTGAAGGTGGTGTGGTCACGGGAGTTGCCGTCCGAGCCGAGCAGCGTCACGGTCATCAGGGATTCGGCGGGCCGATACTTCGTGTCGTTCGTGGTGGAGACCACCGACGAACCGATGCCCGAACTCGACTCCGAGGTGGGGATCGATCTCGGTCTCACCACGTTCGCGGTCCTGTCGGACGGGAAGGTCATCGAGTCGCCGAGGTTCTTCCGACGTGCCGAACGCAGACTCCGCAAGGCGCAGCAGAATCTGTCCCGAAAAAAGAAGGGTTCGAAGAACCGGGCCAAGGCCCGCCTCGAGGTCGCCAAAGCTCACGCGAGGGTGGCCGACGCCCGCAAGGATTGGGCACACAAGCACTCCACGAGGATCGTCCGCGAGAATCAAGCGGTGTTCGTCGAGGATCTGTGTGTCGCGGGCTTGGGGCGGACGCGGTTGGCGAAGTCGGTGCACGATGCCGGGTGGGGGATGTTCACTCGGTTGCTCGAGGAGAAGGCCGCCCGCTATGGGCGGACCTTCCAGCGGGTGGACCGGTGGTTTCCGTCGTCCCAACTGTGCTCGGTGTGCGGCGGGTCGGACGGTCCGAAACCGTTGTCGGTGCGGGAGTGGGCCTGCACGGCGTGCGGTGTGGTCCACGACCGGGATCTGAATGCAGCCAAGAATATCCTCGTCGCCGGACGGGCGGAGAGGCGAAACGCCTGCGGAGGGACTGTAAATCCTGCCGCCTAGCGGAAGGTATGTCCCTGTGAAACAGGAACCCACCGAAAGCGCCGAGCGGGCGCTGGTAGGAATCTCGGTCGTTCACGGCCGGGAGGACGTCAAAGATCACACGGTGTTCCGCCGGTCGGCGAGGGTGTTGATCGCGCCGGCCATCTCCTCGGCCCGTTCGGTCGTGATGGTGAGTTCGTGGCCCGATTCGGTGGTGATCACCAGTGCCGGTCCGGTGTTCGTGACCAGTCCGTACCGGTGGGGCCGCTTGATCCGCATTCCCCATCCGCCCCAGTCCTGGAACGGGCGTGTCTCGATGACCTTCGCGCCGATGATCTCCTCGAGGTCGTAGTCGAGCGAGGACGCTCCGAGGTTGCGCACCGAGACACCGCGCTCGTCGACGCGCACCGTGAACCGGAGCAGGCTCAGGACCAGGAAGCCCGCCGGGATCGCGATGGCCATGGGCCACCAGTTCCTTATCAGGATGCACACGATGATCACGGGCATCAGTACGAGAAGTGCGAGCACAAAGGTGGTGAGCCTGCCGGTGCCGACCTGATCGACGATGGGTAACTCGACGGGTCCGCGCGGGAGCAGTAGATCGGGCGTGGTCTTCGCCGACAGGCGCTCGCGGTGATCACGGAGCAGGAGCGCGCCGACCCATCCGACCGCGACGCCGAGACACATGCCGAGTCCGAGGGACCACGCGGGGAACGGCACCTCTGCGGGGTCGGACACATCCAACTGCACAGCCAGCGTCGCGACGTACAGCGTCGCCATCAGGAAGGTCACCGCGAGACCGATCACGAGCATGTAGCGACGCATCATCAATTGTGCTTGGGCGAGCGCAGCGATGGCGCTGCATCCTCCGCCGACCAGCGCGATGAGCAGGGCCATCGTCCAGGCGCCCGACATCGGGCTTGCGAACGAGTCGGGGGCGGCGCCCGAACCCGACCAGTGCGATGCGACCTCGGCGGGAAGGCGAGGCTCCCACACGACCGTGAGCCCAAGCACAGCGAGTGCGCACAGCAACGGGATCGCGAGCCCGAACAGTGCCCCCGCAGGATCGACGACGCGACGACTGGTCATGGGCACAGGATATGGATCACTGCCACGCGAAGGTGTGCGGGCGAACGATCAGGCGGTCGGTTCACACATTCCGCGCAGGCTGCACGCACCACACGACGTTCCGCAACCTTCGTCCGCGGGCTTCGTCGCCTCCGCGACCCGGGCCGCGATCGAACCACCGGCACCCGCCGTGAGCAGCGCTGCGACAACCGTGACGACGACCGCGATCACACCGCCGATCGTGGGCAGGGTGAGCGCCGCGACACCACCGAAGACGCACAACGCACCTGCGCCGAGCATGCTGGGTGCAGCGACCTTGTTGGCCATGGCGAAGGTTTCTTCATCGCGGAGGGACTCCGGCGTGCGCACACCCGCCCAGCGGTTGCGCGGAAGCTTGCCGGTCAGCGCCGCGACACCGACCGCGCCGATGGCGAGGGCGATAAGAAAAAGCAGAATGGCGACGATCAGCACCGGACCAGGATACCGCCGCGTGTGGCCGCCCCACTCCTCGGGTCGGGGCACGTTCTACCCTGGTTGCAGCCCACAAACGCCGGCCGAGTAGATAGCGATCACCGTGACCCGTCCCCCTCAGTCCTCTCCATCGTCGTCCGACGCCACCCCCCAGCACCGGTACACCGCCGAACTCGCGGGGCAGATCGAGCAGCGCTGGCAGGAGCTGTGGCGCGAGCGCGGCACCTTCCACGCACCGAACCCGGTGGGTGATCTCGCCGGTGACGTGCCCGCCGACAAGTTGTTCGTGCAGGACATGTTCCCGTACCCATCGGGCTCGGGTCTGCACGTCGGGCACCCCCTCGGCTACATCGCGACCGACGTCTACGCCCGGTTCCACCGGATGCAGGGACGCAACGTGCTGCACACGCTCGGCTACGACGCTTTCGGTCTGCCCGCCGAGCAGTACGCGGTGCAGACGGGCACCCACCCCCGCACGACGACCGACGCCAACATCGTCAACATGAAGCGGCAGCTCGGCCGTCTGGGGCTCGGTCACGACGACCGACGCTCGGTCGCGACCACCGACGTCGACTTCTACCACTGGACCCAGTGGATCTTCTTGACGATCTACAACGCGTGGTACGACGCCGCAGCCGGTAAGGCGCGCCGGATCAGCGAGCTCGAGGCCGAATTCGCCGATGGCACGCGCACCCTCGACGACGGACGTGACTGGGCATCGCTGTCGTCGAGCGAGCGTGGCGCGGTCCTCGACTCGTACCGCCTCGTCTACCAGTCGAATTCGCTCGTCAACTGGTGCCCCGGCCTGGGTACCGTCCTGGCCAACGAAGAGGTCACGGCCGACGGTCGTTCGGAGCGCGGTAACTTCCCCGTCTTCCGGAAGAACTTGCGCCAGTGGATGATGCGAATCACCGCATACTCCGACCGCCTCATCGACGACCTCGAGCACCTGGACTGGCCCGACAAGGTCAAGTCCATGCAGCGCAACTGGATCGGCCGCTCGCACGGCGCCCAGGTGGCGTTCGCGGTCGACGGTACGAACGCCGCGGTCGAGGTCTTCACGACCCGACCCGACACGCTCTTCGGCGCCAGCTACGTCACCCTCGCTCCCGAGCATGAACTCGTCGACGCGATCGTCGGATCGGCGTGGCCGGTCGGCGTCGACGTGCGGTGGACGGGTGGCGCTGCCTCCCCGGCCGACGCCGTTGCTGCCTACCGCGCCGCGATCGCCGCGAAATCCGATCTGGAGCGGCAGGAGTCGAAGGAGAAGACCGGTGTGTTCCTCGGCGCGTACGCCGTGAACCCCGTCAATGGTGAGAAGCTCCCGATCTTCATCGCCGACTACGTACTCACCGGTTACGGCACCGGCGCGATCATGGCCGTTCCCGGTCACGACCAGCGCGACTGGGAATTCGCGACCGCGTTCGGACTGCCCATCCGGGAGGTCATCTCCGGTGGCGACGTCGGAGCCGAGGCCTACACCGGCGAGGGCACACTCGTGAACTCCGGGCTGCTCGACGGACTGGACATCGCCGACGCGAAGAAAACCATCATCGCGAAGCTCGAGGAAGACGGCACCGGCACCGGCACTGTGCAGTACAAGCTGCGCGACTGGCTCTTCGCCCGGCAGCGCTATTGGGGCGAGCCCTTCCCGATCGTGTACGACGACCAGGGTGAAGCTCATGCATTGCCCGATTCGATGCTGCCGGTGGAACTTCCCGAGGTCGAGGACTACGCGCCGGTGTCGTTCGATCCGGACGACGCCGACTCCGAGCCGTCGCCTCCGCTCGCGAAGGCCTCCGACTGGGTGAACGTCGAACTCGATCTCGGCGGCGGACTGCAGCACTACACGCGCGACACCAACGTGATGCCGCAGTGGGCGGGCAGCTCGTGGTACCAGCTGCGCTACATCGACCCGACGAATTCGGAAGAGTTCTGCGCCAAGGAGAACGAGGCGTACTGGACGGGTCCGCGTCCCGAACTGCACGGTCCGAACGACCCGGGCGGCGTCGACCTGTATGTCGGCGGTGTCGAGCACGCGGTGCTCCACCTGCTCTACTCGCGTTTCTGGCACAAGGTGCTCTTCGACCTCGGTTACGTCACGTCGTCGGAGCCCTACCGCCGCTTGTTCAACCAGGGCTACATCCAGGCTTACGCGTACACCGATTCGCGTGGCGTGTATGTTCCCGCCGAAGAGGTGGTCGAGCGCGACGGCAAGTTCTTCTGGCCGGGTCCTGACGGCGAGCAGGAGGTTGCCCGCGAATACGGCAAGATGGGCAAGTCACTCAAGAATTCTGTTGCGCCCGACGAGATCTGCAACGACTACGGTGCAGACACCCTGCGTGTGTACGAAATGTCGATGGGGCCGCTCGATCAGTCGCGTCCGTGGGCGACGAAGGATGTCGTGGGTGCGTCACGGTTCCTGCAGCGTGCGTGGCGCCTCGTCGTCGACGAGGAGAGTGGCGCTGTCCGGGTCACCGAAGACGAGCCGGGCGAGGACACGCTGCGCGCGCTGAACAAGGCCGTCGCAGGTGTGACCGATGATTATGCCCATCTGCGCGACAACACCGCGATCGCGAAGCTGATCGAGTACACGAACCACCTGACCAAGCAATATCCTTCGGGTGCTCCGCGTACCGCGGTCGAGCCACTGGTACTGATGACGGCTCCGGTCGCGCCGCACCTTGCCGAGGAGCTGTGGTCGCGGCTCGGGCACTCCGAACCGCTTGCGCACGGGCCTTTCCCGATCGCTGATGAGAAGTGGTTGGTCGAGGACACCGTCGAGTACCCGATCCAGGTCAACGGCAAGGTCCGTAGCCGGATCACTGTTCCCGCTGACGCAAAGGCGGATGCGATCGAGGCGGCGGCACTGGCCGAGGCGAAGATCGTGGAGTTGCTCGGCGGCGCTGCGCCGCGCAAGGTGATCGTGGTGCCAGGGAAGATGGTTAACATCGTCAAGTAGGGCGTGGAGTCGAGTAGGGCGCAGGGACAGCGCAGCCGCCGCACATGTGAACCCGGCTGCGTCATCCGAGCGAAGACCGACTGCGAGTACGTGATCACCCTCGGTCGCAATCGCAACTCCGAAACTGTTCAGCAGCAGGATATTCCGGCTGGGGCCGACTTCGTCTCCCCGGCCGGAGCAGCGCTGCCGCAGCACACGTCGCTCACGGAGCCGGGGGTTCTGTCCAGGTGCTGCGGGCTCGAGCCGAAGGTGTCCGAATCGGCGAGGACGGTGTAGACCTCCCACTTCTCCCCGGCCGGGCCGGTGACCCATACCTTGTCCTGGGTCGCGAAACAACAGGTGGTGCCGATTTCCTCCTCGGTGAACAGCCCTTCCTCGGATAGGCGGGCGATCTCGCTGTGGACCTTCTCACTGGAGTCGACCTCCACGCCGAGGTGGTTGATCGTCCCGCCCTTGCCGGGATTCTCGAGCAGGACCAGCTCGAGTGGCGGCTCGGCGATTGCGAAGTTCGCGTAGCCGGGCTCGAGCTTGGCAGGTTCGACTCCGAACAGCTTCGAGTAGAACGTGACCGCCTCGATCAGGTCGTCGACGTTGAGGGCAAGTTGTGCGCGTGACATGGTGGCTCCACTTGTGTGACATATGTCGAAATACTGGTCGGCTACAGAGTGCGCCACCTTTTCGACATATGTCAAGTAGGCGGATAGTCTCAACTCATGCCCAAAGCCTTGCCCGTCATCGACGTCAGTGCACCGATCTGCTGCGCACCGGTATCGGCCGCGCCGATGAGCGAGGACGCTGCTCTCGAACTTGCGTTGCGTCTCAAGGCCCTCGCTGATCCGGTACGCATCACGCTCATGTCGATCCTGCTCACCGCCGATGGCGGCGAGATGTGCACGTGTGATCTCGCAGCCGGTGTCGACCTCACCGAATCCACCGTCAGTCACCACCTCGGGCAACTCCGCAAGGCCGGAATGGTCGACTCCGAACGACGCGGGATGAACGTCTTCCACCGTCCCCGGGGCGAGTCCCTCGACGCTCTGCGTGTGGTGCTGGATCCGAACTGCTGTCGTTGAACGACCGGGTCTTGATAGCTTGGTTGATGGAGTTGTACAGCCGAGTATCTCGGTTCCCCTTAGGAGAAAGTAACTTTCGCACTGTGAACAAGCCCCTGGCCGCCGGTTTCGTGTGTCTCGCCATGTGTGCCCTGACCTCCTGCGGCACCGATTCCGGCAGTACCGAGACCGACGCGGTGTCCACTCCAGCGGTCGCAGTCGTACCGTCGGAGGTGGTTCTTTCCGACGTCGATGCCCCGGCGGGATACATCCACACTGATGTGGCCGACACGCTCGACTCGGATATGGGTGAGGTGAGCAACGACGAGGTGATCGCGATGTTCGAGGAGATCAGCGGCAGCACGGTCACCGATCCCGAATCGTGTGGCGCACTCGTGCCCACCGCGGTGGATACCGTGCTGAGACTGAACCGGGATCGTGCAGGCACGGCTGTCTCGGAATATGCGTCCGACGGCAGCCAGGGAACCGACAGTTCTGTCACCGTCATGGTCACCACCGGTGACACCGGTAGTCGGGTGGTCGAGAACCTCGACGAGTGCGCAAGTTTCACCCGGACGAGTTCATCCGGTGACGCCGAAGCATCCGTCACCTACCGCGTCTCCCCTTTGGAACTCGATGTGGAAGGTGCCGAGAGTCTCACGGCGGCTCGCGCGGAGGCGGACCAGGGCGGGGCAGCAGAGTCCACCACCGTCGTCGCCGGAACGGTCGACGGTGTCTACTTCCAGATCAACGCGACCGGGCCCGTCGATGATCAGTTGGTCGTCGACCTGGCGGAAAGGCAGATCGGTAAGATCGCCGGAGCTTGAGCAGTGCGGAACGGGCGCGACGAGCGGTATCGACAACTCCACCCGGAGATGGTAATTCTGGAAACAGCGTCGCGTGTCGATGACGGACTGCGTCAGGCATGGAGGCGTCGAACCCCAAGGGATTCCTCTTGACCATCTCTCTCGATCACACAATCATCGCTGCCAGGGACAAACAGCACTCGGCGTATTTCCTGACGACTCTGTTCGGTCTGCCCGATCCGGTCCCGGCCGGTCGATTCCTGGCCGTCCAGCTCGCCAACGGCGTCACCCTCGACTTCGCCGAGCCGCCGCCTCACGTCGAGTTCTCGCCCCAGCACTACGCGTTCCTGGTGTCGGAGGAGGATTTCGACCGGATCCACGGGCGCATCCTCGAGCAGAAGCTCGAACACTGGGCCGATCCCCAGCAATCCGCGCACGGGATCAACCACAACGACGGCGGACGCGGAACCTACTTCCTCGATCCGTCAGGTCACTATCTCGAAATCATCACCCGGCCATACGGTTCGGGCGGATAGCGCACTATCGAAGCTGCTCGTGCACGAAATCCAGGACGTCGTCGAGCACCTCGTCGCGGTTCGTCTCGTTGAAGATTTCGTGTCGTGCCCCGGGATACTGCTTCGATGACGAACCGCGGCCGGAGAATGTCGCCCAGCCGGTGGCGGTGCCGTCCACCGGGACCAGTGCGTCGTCGCTGCCGTGCAGCCAGAGCACCGGCACGGTGTCGACGGCACCTGCCGCAATGATGGTGCCGAGACAGTCCTTCAGCGCTTCGAGAGTGCGTCGCTTGAACGGACCGTGCCACACGAGCGGATCGTCGACATAGGCGCGACCCACCTCCGGGTCGCGCGACAGTGTCGACGGATCGACAGGGGCGTCGGGGATCTCGTCTGCGGCGAGAAGTGTGTCGACGACCGCCCACGTGCCGAGCACCGGGCCGGAGAGGACGACCGCGGCGAGTTCGTCGCCGTGGAGTTGGGCGTAGCGCGCGGCGATCATCCCGCCCATCGAATGGCCGATGAGAACGATGGGGAGGTCTGGATGTTCGCGTCGTGCGGTGAGATCGAGAAGGCGGAAGTCATGGACGACGTCCTCGAAGTTCTCGACGAGTACCCGTTCGCCGTCGCTGAGGCCGTGCCCGATGTGGTCGACCGCGTACACGGCGGCGCCGTCGGCGATCAAGCGCGTCGCGACGTAGTGGTATCGGCCCGAGTGTTCTCCGTAGCCGTGGCACAGCAGCGCGATGTAGCGGGGTGACTCCGGTTCCCAGCGTCGTGCGGCGAGCGTGGTCGTGTGCCCGGTGAGGGTGAAGGCGATGTCTGCGCTCATGCGATGGCATTCCTGTCGGTGGGAATGAATGTTGCGCACAGGATTGCATGTTCGGCCCCTGGCCGAGGATGCGATCGTGCACTACTCTGAAAAATAGAACACGTTCTAACATTGAAAGGGCATCATGGCACCGTCTCGTGAAGCAATCCGCGACACCGTCGAGGACTACGTCCGCGCAGTGGCGAAGGGCACCGTCGAAGACATCCTCGCGCTGTACGCGCCGGGTGCGACGGTCGAAGATCCCGTCGGCACTCCCGCACGCACCACGGAAACGGAGATCCGCGAGTTCTACAGCGTGATCGAACCGCTGGACCAAACCGGTGAAGTGCTCACCCTCAAGATCGCCGAGAACAATGCCGCTTTCCTCTTCCGCCTGGTCACGCACCTGGGTGAGCAGGACATGGTGATGGAGGTCGTCGACGTCATGTCCTTCGACGACGACGCGAAGATCACCGGCATGAGGGCGTATTGGAGTCAGGACGACATGCAGACGGTGCCCGCGACCTGATGCCTGTCCGCTCGGTCGAAATCGATGGTTTCACGTGGAACATCCACGACGAGGGCAGAGGACCCACGGTCGTGCTGTGCCACGGATTCCCCGGCCTCGGCTACAGCTACCGGCATCAGGTGGAGACACTTTCCGCGGCGGGCTACCGCGCGGTCGCTCCCGACATGCCGGGTTACGGAGGTACCGACCGCCCGGAGTCCGTCGAGGACTACACCAACGTCGCGGTCGCGGATCGGTTGACGAGGCTCCTCGATGCACTCGGCATCGAACGAGCCGTATTCGTCGGACACGACTTCGGTGCGCCCGCAGCATGGACGACAGCACTGCGGCACCCGGGGCGGGTAGCCGGGCTGGTTCTGCTCTCGGTGCCGTACGCGCCGGATCGCCCGCCTTCGCGCCCTACCGAGTTGTACGCGGCGATGGCGCGCAAGCACTTTCTGCACCTGCACTACTTTCAGCAGCATGGTGTCGCCGAGGCCGAACTGGATCCGCACGCTGCGGAGTTTCTTCAGCGTCTGTTCTTCGCACTGTCGGGTGCATATCGGTACCTCGACGTCTGGGACCATCCCTCGGAGGGGCGCGGATACCTCGACGTGCTGCCCGCCGCGCCGGAGCTTCCATGGGACTGGCTCAGCGAAGCGGAACTCGAGCATTACGCGAGCGAGTTCTCCCGTAGCGGTTTCGGCGGTGGGCTCTCGTGGTACCGCGCCTACGACGCGAACTGGGAGGCATCCGCACAATACGACGGTGCGCACCTCACGGTGCCGACATTGTTCGTCGCCGGGGCATCGGACCCCGTGATCACGATGTCGGGGCCGCATGCGCTCGACCGCATGCGGCAGACCGTGCCAGACCTCCGCGGGATCCATCTGCTCGACGGTGCCGGACATTTCGTGCAAATGGAGCGCCGGCGCGAGGTCGACGACCTGTTGCTCGGTTTCCTTGCGGATTTGTATCCGCGCGAACGATCCGAATAACCCGGCGCGGCCGGTCTCGTCGACCTAGGCTGACGAACGTGGCCCCCGACACCGCAGTACGCGGATGCGGACTGGTGCTCGCCCTGACCGCGCTCGTGGCAGGTGCGTGTTCGTCCGGCGGTTCCGGTTCTCCGGATCCCGTGCGACTCGACATCGCGACCGCGCAGAGCGACCACCCCTGGACCGGACTTCTGCTTCCGGCCCAGGTTCCTGTGGCGGTCCCGCCACCGCCGGACGACGCGCTCGCAGAGTCCGGAGATCCGGTATCACACGACGGAACGCCCGCGGTCGCAGGCGACCGCGTCGCGCTCTACGGGGGAAGTCTCGACCGGGAACTGTGCGACCGAAACGAACTGGTCGCGACCCTTACCAGCGATTCGGCCAAGGCTGCCGCCTGGAAGGCCAAGGTCGGCGCCGACGACATCCTCGAGTACACGAGCGCTCTCACTCCGGTGTTGCTCCGCGCGGATACCCGCGTCACCCGCTACGACTACATCGACGGCATGGCCCTTCCCGTCCAGGCGGTTCTCGAGACAGGGACGGTGGTGCTCGTCGACGACCACGGGATGCCGCGGGTGCGATGTGCCCGCGGCAACCCACTGTCGCCGCCCGTGCTGGCGAAGGACACCGACATCGAAGGCACCGAGTGGACCGGGTTCGATCCGGAACGACTGTTCGTCGTGCAATCGTCCGCCGATGCGGTGAACGAGTTGAAGGTCGTCGACATCACGACCGGTGACTTGCTTGCGGTGCCGATCGGTGCCGGTCCGCTCGCCCCGGTTGCACCGCCGCCGCCGCCGTCACCGGAAGTGGCTGCGGCACCCGAAACGGTCGAGCAGAATCCGGCCCCCGCACCGCGCCCTCGAGTGCAGGCACCGCCGCCCGCACCGGAGCCTCCGCCGCCCGCACCGAAGCCTCCACCCCCGGCACCTGAGCCTCCACCACCACCGGCACCGGCACCTGAGCCGATGCCGCAGATACCGCCGCCGCCTCCTCCCGCGCCGGCACCTGCACCGGCTCCCCCGCCGCCCCCGCAGATCCGGATCAACGTGCCCGGCGGGCCCCCGGTGGTGATTCCCCTACCGTTCTGAGTGCGCGATCATGATCCGGGCGGCGACCACGGGCGCAGGATGATCTCGGCAGGATGCGCGTCGGCCGGTGTCTCGACGGCGTTCCGGATCGCGCGCGCCACCGTCGACGCCTTCAGGAAGCGGGAAGGGTCGTAGTCGTTGCCTTCGGTCGCGACGATCGCGCGCTGCATGTCGGTGTCGATGCGACCGGGATGCACCGACGTGACCCGCAAGGACGGTTCTTCGAGGCGTAGTACATCGCCGAATGCGCGCAGCGCGAACTTGCTCGCGGCATACGCACCCCATCCCGGATTCGCTCGGATACCTGCTCCCGAATTGATCAGCACCACATGGCCGTTCGCGGCCCGTAGTGCCGGGAGCAGCAGCTGCGTCAGTGCGACGACGGTGAGGAGATTCGCGTCCATCATGTGTCGCCACTGCTCGACGTCGCTGTCGGCGACGGCGCCGAGTTCGGCCGCACCCGCATTGTGGACGAGGACGTCGAGCCGCTCGATTCCGGCCGTCGCAGCGGTCAGCGCGTCGTGATCGAGCAGGTCCACGGGCCACGGGGTGGTGCCTGGGAGTTCGTCGGTGATCGCGGTGAGCGAGTCGGGCCTGCGGCCGCCGAGGAGAAGGTCGTGGGTGGGGGCGAGTTCGCGGGCGATCGCGGCGCCGAGGCCGCGACTCGCTCCGGTAATGAGAGCTGAAGGTCGCATCCGATCACACTAGAACCGAATCGACCCGGTGGTCAGGACCGAAACGACCCGGTGGTCAGCGGACGGCGAGGATCTCGGCGAGTGTGTCATTGGGAGGTGTCGACACCGCGGGGTCGCGGGGAAAGCGAAGTTCGAGGAACGCCTTCGGACGTGACAACACCCATTCGCGGAGATGACTGCGGATCTGCGACACGGGCCGCGCCTGTCCACGCGCCACGACACCTGTCGCGTCGATCCCCGCGCGCAGACACAGCGCGACCGCACGGGGCAGATGGAACCGCTGCGTCGCGATGTTCGCCTCCCGCACCCCGAACGTGCGCATGGCCCGCTGGGCAGTGTCGAAGGTGTCGAGGCCGTACGGGTCGGCGACGATGCGGTTGCGATCCACGCCGTGTGAGGTGAGGTAGTCGATCATCGCGGTGATCTCGTCGCCGGAGCGTCCCGCGGCGTCACCGGAGACAAGAACTGCCCGGGCGCGTCCGTCCCGGACGAGCGACACCGCGACATCGAGACGTCCGCGTAAGAATCCGCCAGGTTTGCCGTCTCGTACCCGCGCGCCGGGCACGATCACCACGGGAGCCGGTGGTGCGTCGGCGAGGCTGTACATCCGGCCCTGCGCAGACGAAGCGACCTGCGAGGACACCCACACAAACGCCGACCCGGTCGCGATGCATCCGGTGAGCAGCACTATTCGACGTCTCGACATGGTGCCCACATTACGGAGCGCAACCTGTGGGCACGCGTCCACAATGGTGAGATGGACCCGGTGGCCGCGCTCCGCGAGATCGCGTTCTGGCTCGAGCGTCAGCACGCGTCGACCTATCGTGTGCAGGCGTACCGGAATGCCGCCGACGTGGTCGCGGGCCTCTCCGAAATCGCTCGAGCGAAGCACCGTCGCGCCGATGACTGGACCGAACTCGCCGGGATCGGCCCGAAGACCGCGACCGTGATCCGGCAAGCGTTCGACAGTGTCCCCGACTACCTGCAGAGTGTGCGCGACGACGCCGAGCCGATCGGTCGCGGCGGTCGCGCACTCCTCGAAGCGCTGAAGGGCGATTTGCACACCCATTCCGACTGGTCCGACGGCGGCAGCCCCATCGACGAGATGCAACGGACCGCCACGACGATGATCGGCCACGAGTACATGGCCTTGACCGACCACTCCCCTCGGTTGACGGTGGCGAACGGGCTGAGCGCCGAACGCCTCCACACGCAGTTGTCCGTTGTAGCGGAGCTCAACGAGAGCGCACAGGGCACCAGGATCCTCACGGGCATCGAGGTCGACATCCTCGACGACGGGTCGCTGGACCAGGACGAAGGGCTCCTCGCCGCCCTCGACATCGTCGTTGCGAGCGTGCACTCGAAGCTGCGCGATGACCGGGCGACGATGACGAAGCGGATGCTGAGGGCCGTCGAGAATCCGAATGTGGATGTCCTCGGGCACTGCACCGGCAGGCTCGTCACCGGCGGTCGCGGGCAGCGACCCGAGTCGACGTTCGACGCGGAGGCAGTGTTCACGGCGTGCCGCGATTACGACACCGCGGTGGAGATCAATTCGCGTCCCGAACGTCGTGATCCACCGTCGCGACTGATCGATCTCGCGCTGGATATCGGGTGCCTGTTCTCGATAGACACCGACGCGCATGCCCCGGGGCAGCTCGACTGGCTCGGGTTCGGATGCGAGCGCGCGGCCGAGCGGGGTGTCGAACCCGACGTGGTGATCAACGCGTGGCCGGTGGATGATCTGTTGACGTGGGCGAGTCGGTAGGGACGAGGAGGCAGGAGTAGACATGGAACACGTCGATGTGCTGGTCGTCGGTGCCGGACTGTCCGGCATCGGTGCCGGATACCGACTGCAGACGCAGTGCCCGGACCGCACCTACGCGATTCTCGAGGCCCGCGACAGTGTCGGTGGTACGTGGGATCTGTTCCGCTACCCGGGAATTCGATCCGACAGTGATATGTACACGCTCGGGTATCCGTTCCGGCCGTGGCGCGGCGAGAAATCGATCTCCGACGGCGCGAGCATCCTGCAGTACGTGCGCGACACCGCCGCGGAGTACGGCATCGACGCCAAGATCCGATTCGGGCATCGCGTCGTGTCGGCGGCATGGTCGAGCACCGATGCGCGGTGGACAGTCCGGGTGAGCTCCGGCGGTGAGGACTCGGGCGGGGAGGACACACAACTGAGTTGTGCGTTCCTGTATCTGTGCAGCGGGTACTACAGCTACGAATCCGGTTATCTACCTGACATTCCCGGCCTGGATGATTTCGCCGGAACCGTCGCGCATCCCCAGTTCTGGCCCGACGACCTCGACTACGAAGGTAAGAAGGTCGTGGTGATCGGCAGTGGCGCCACCGCGGTGACTCTCGTGCCCTCGCTTGCGGAGAAGGCCGAGCGCGTGACGATGCTGCAGCGGTCGCCTTCGTATGTGATGTCGTTGCCGTCCCGCGATCCGATCGCGACCCGTATTCGGAAATACTTGCCCGACAAGGTGTCCCACCGGGTGATCCGCGCGAAGAACACGGTGGCCAATCTGGGCTTCTACCAGCTGTGTCAGCGTCTTCCCGGGGTGGCGAAACCTGTACTGCGCCGGCTTGCGAAGCGACATCTGCGTGATGGGTCGACCGTTGATCCGCATTTCACCCCGAGCTACCGGCCCTGGGATCAGCGAATGTGTCTGGTGCCCGACGCCGATCTGTTCAAGGTTCTCAACTCCGGTGCCGCGGACATCGTGACCGGCCACATCGATACCGTCACCGAGAAGGGCGTGCTGCTGAAGTCGGGCGACCACCTCGATGCCGACATCCTCGTCACCGCGACCGGGTTGCGCCTCGTTCCCGCCGGCGGCGTCGAATTCACGATCGACGGTGAGACCGTGGATCTCGCCCGTCACTACACCTATCGCGGGATGATGCTCAGCGGCGTACCCAATCTTGCGCTGTGTCTCGGATACACGAACGCGTCGTGGACACTGCGCGCCGACCTCGCATCCCTGTACGTGTGCCGCCTGCTGAATCACATGCGCCGGGGCGGGTATCGCATCGCCCGGCCGGTATCGCATCACGACGCCTCACCTCAGCCGCTGCTCGGTTTGACGTCGGGTTATGTCGCGCGTTCGGAAAGCATTCTTCCGAAACAGGGTTCACGGAGCCCGTGGTTGATGCGGCAGAACTATCTGCTCGATCTACCCACGATGCGATTCGGCCGGATCGACGAGTCGATGGAATTCACATGAGTTGATTCGCGCATCGTGTGGCTGAATTGCGGAGACCTGCCGGACAGGAAGGCCTCGAGTCCGATCTCGAGATCGGGGTTGGTTGCGTCTCGCCAATAGTGCTCCAGCTCGTCGTCGAGTCGCCCGCGGGCGGCCGCATCGATCATCTCCTTCGCAGCTCGTTGCGTGATCGAGGACCTCGACGCGATGGATTCCGCCAAAGTCATGGCGTGGGCGACGAGCGTCTCGTCCGGGACCACCTCGGTGACGACGCCGAGTTGTGCCGCAAGAGCACTGCCGATACGGTCCCCCGTGATCACCAGCCGTTTTGTCGTGGCAGGGCCCAGAGTGAGCACCATCCGACGGATTGTCCGCGCTGGATAGATCACGCCGAGCTTCGCTGGAGTGACAGCGAACTCGGAACCTTCTGCAGCCACCCGGAAGTCGCATGCAAGAGCGAGTTGTGCACCCCCGCCGATGCAGTATCCGCGGATGGCTGCGATTGTCGGCTTGGGAAAGGCTGCGAGCGCCTCCTCTGCATCGGTGACTCGATCTTCCATACGGATGCCTTCTACACGTGCCGATCGAAGTTCACGAATATCCATGCCAGCACAGAACTGTGCTCCTGTACCAGTGAGTACAACGACCGAAATCGCGGGGTCGTCCGCGAGTTGTTCTAGTACGGAAATCAATTCGTCGAGCATCCCACCGGTGAGTGCATTGTGCCGGCGCGGGTGATCGATTATGAGAACTGCGACGTTCCGGTGGGTCTCCGTCCGAATCTCGGCACGCTCGAGGCTCATCGCTTCGTCAGGTGATCGTCGATCAGGATCTTCTTCTGGACTTTGCCCATCGCGTTGCGCGGCAGGGTATCGACGAATCGGATCTCTCGCGGACGTTTGTGGATCGAAAGGGTGCGCGCGACGAAATCAGGCAGCGCACCATCGTCGTGACAGTCGCCCACCACGTACGCGACGATTCTCTGCCCCAGATCGTGGTCGGGAACACCGATGACCGCAGCCTCGCGAACCTCGGGATGATTCAGCAGTGCCTGCTCCACTTCGCCTGCCCCGACCCGGTATCCGCCGGACTTGATCATGTCGACCGACTCCCGTCCGACGATGCGGTGCAAGCCTTGTTCGTCGATCGCGGCGATGTCGCCGGTCTTGAACCAACCATCGGCAGTCATGGATTCCGCAGTCTTGGCTGGGTTTCCGAGGTATCCGCCGAACAATGTGTCGCCCGCAACCTCGAGCCGACCCACTGTTTCCCCGTCGTGCGGGACCGGATTGCCCGATTGGTCGAGCAGGCGCGTTCGCACTCCGCGGATGGGACTCCCCACCCAGCCGGGTCTGCGTTCACCGGTGGACCGTGTGCTGAGCGTGATGAGGGTTTCGCTCATTCCGTACCGCTCGATCGGGGTGAGACCGGTGAGCTTCACGATCCGTTCGAACAGTGGAACCGGCAAAGGGGCACTGCCCGAGACGAGGAGCCGTGCCGATGTGAGGGCCCGTGCGGCCGCGGTGTTCGCGCAGATTCGCGACCACACGGTGGGAACACCGAAGTACAGCGAACCGGATGCTGCCGCATACGCCTCGGGGGTAGGTCGTACCGTGTGAACAATGGGCGAGCCGTGCCGTAGGGCTCCCACGACGCCCAGGATGAGCCCGTGCACGTGGAATAGTGGAAGCCCGTGCACGAGAGTGTCATCCGGACTCCAGTTCCACGCCTCGGCCAAGCCGTCCAACCCGGCGGCGATCGCGGAGCGGGACAGTACGACGCCTTTCGGGGAACCGGTGGTACCCGAGGTATACATGATCATCGCTGTTGCCTCAGGATCCGGCTCGCGATGCGTCGCCGAGGAACGGGCTTGCGCGTCGACCGCGACCGATGGAAGAGAGATGTCCTCACGCGAAGAGCCGAGCCAGATCTGTGCGCCGGAGTCCTTCAGGATGTGTGCACGCTCGCTCGGGCCGGAGTCGGGCGGAACCGGAACAGCCGGCACGCCCGTCATGAGGCATCCCGTTACCGCGATGACCGTCTCGATACTCGCCGTGGCATCGACTGCAACGCTTGAAGCACCGGCGATCTCGTTTGCCACTGCGGATGCTGCGGCGATGAGTTCGGATCGGGTGAGGGCGCTGTCGCCCACCCGGACCGCATCGGGGCCGTCGGCTCCGTGGCCGGAATCCTGAAGAGCGGTGAGTAGTGGCAGCGGCGTGAGAGCTGTCATGGGGAGGTCCCTTTCGGGCGGCAGAGTGATTGGCTGTCCACATTCGGAGCAGAGCGCTACATATGGCTGCGTCAGCCTATGATCTCCTCGTGTATTCGTCAACCATCGTATTTGAAATAGGTTGTATGAACGGAGTTTTCATTGCTGTCCGCGTCTTCGGAAGATGCGGTCGTGATGAACTTCGCCGCCCTGCCATGAGGCCGTGCGAGCTGTCAGGACCGAGCGCGATCGGTACGTGAGCGGACTCAGCCGGCAGGTTTCGTGGGAGGTTCGGACTCGGCGCCCTCACCGGGGAGAGGGTCGAAGAATGCGGCCGTGTTGATTGTTGCGAGTTCGCGACTGGCCGCCTCGTACAGGCCGGTGAGTACTTGCATCGACCGGACCGCGTGATGCATCTTCGTCACGCTGTCGCTGAGCTCCTCGAGGTTGGTGCTCAAGGTCTGCTGGCGCAACTGGGCGTACCGATCGGTGACCTCACGGCCGGTCGCGGTGACAGTGAAGACCGACGAAGTCCCCGACTTGGTGCGCTCCAGCAAGCCGAGGCTCACCAATTTCCGGAGGTTGTACTGCAGATTCGGAAGATCGTCCCGATTGGTCAGCTGGGCGATCGTCGCTGTGTCCTTCGATCGTTCCTGCATGCGCACGACGTGTAGAGCGACGACCTCGTTGAATGTCAGGTCGATGTCGGAGGAAACCCGAATGGCCTGGACCGCGAACCGCTGGAAGCCGCCCTCGACCTGGAGGATCGCGAACTCGAAGGCCGTCAGCGCCTCTTCGTAGGCGTTGTCCGCGAGGTGCCAGCGTCGCCCCGGTGCCAGCGACTCGGGTTGTCCGGACGACCGGGGTTCGGTGTTGCTCATCTTTTCTTCCGTAGTCCGCTCGTCGGTGGCTTGTGCTGCGCATGGGGTGTTGGACACAGATGTTACCAGCGACGACTCGAATGATCAGTTGATCATTCATAGAAAATTGATTGACATTCCACGGAGGATGGATATTGTGGTCTGCAACACCCCCTTGTTTCGACTTCGAATCGATGGCCCATCAGCCCGGGCCGCTCGCCCATCCGGCAAGACCATGCGGATGGGAGCCACTATTCCCCGACCACATCCTCCGGAGGTCACTTCGATGACAACTACCTCTCACAGCGGCTCGTCCGCCGGAGCCACCCGGCAGTACGCGCCGTACGTCAAGGCCGATTGGGGCTACGCCAATCACTGGTATCCCGCACTGTTGTCCCACGAACTCGAGGACGACACCGCCAAAGGTGTCACTATCGGCGGTCACGACATCGCACTGCGACGTTCGGCCGGCAAGGCATACGCGGTTTCCGACCGTTGCATCCACCGAGGTGTGAAACTCTCGGCCAAGCCGATGTGCTTGTCGGAAGGCACCATTACCTGCTGGTACCACGGATTCACCTACGGACTCGAGGACGGCAGCCTCACCACTATTGTAGGAAATCCCGATGACTCACTGATCGGGAAAGTGGGCATCCGCACCTATCCCGTCGAAGAGGTCAACGGGATCATCTACGTGTTCGTGGGAGAGGACGACTACGGCACCCCACCTCCTCTCAGTGCCGACCTTCCGGCACCGGTTACCAACGACCCCAACGATTCTCCAGTCGCGCACCTACTGGACGAGGGAATTGTCATTCGTGGCATCCACCGCAAACTGGTGGGCAACTGGCGTCTTGCGGCGGAGAACGGCCTCGATCCCGGTCACCTTCTGGTGCACTGGGACAACCAGATTCTGGTAGCGCTCGACCGGGCGCTGCCGCTCGGAGTCAACGCTCTGACCGACTCCGCGACCGAGGAAATCGACATCCCGGACGGTCCCAAGGGCGTGATGAACCGTTACGACCGGCCGGACCTCTACGAGCCGGTGCTGGACAACCCGAAGGTCAACATGAAGGCCCGAGGTACTGTGCCGCACTATTTCCGCACGTCACTGTGGGTTCCGGGGGTCCTGATGGTTGAGCATTGGCCGATCACCGATCACGTGCAGTACGAGTTCTACGTGCCGATCGACGATCACCATCACGAGTACTGGGAGGTCATCGCCACCCGCGTGACCACTGAAGAAGACATCGCCGAGTTCAACTTCAAGTACGACAATTTCATGCTCCCTCTCGCACTCGAGGGGTTCAACAACAGTGACGTCTTCGCACGCGAAGCCACTGAGGAGCACTACACCAGATTCGATGGTTGGAACAATGAAATGCTCTGCGACATGGATTATTCCATCGTTGCATGGCGCAAGATGGCGTCGCGGCACCCTCGCGGCTTCTTCGAGTCCCCCTACGAGGACGAGGACTAGCGTCGTGTCGATCGCCCCGACCGACACTCTTCCGGAGCGCTCGATGGCCACCCAGAGCAATGTCCGTCTCAACTTCACAGATGGAACCAAAACCGTTCAGGTACCGGCAGATACCACGATTCTCGAAGCGGCGACCGAAGCCGGTGTGCGATTGGTCAGTCAATGCACGGTGGGCACGTGCGGAACATGCGTGGGCCGGGTCGCACGCGGTGACGTGATCATGCCCGAAGGGCGCGTGTACTCGCTCAAGAAGGACGAAATCGACGCTGGCCAAAGGTTGTTGTGTCAATCGCACGTGCGTGGCGATTCCGAGATCGACCTCGACTACCCGGCATCGATGCTCGACGAGTACCCCGTGATCACGGCGACCGCAAAGGTCGGTGCGATCATCTGGCTCGGTGAGACTGCGGTGGAACTGCAACTCAAATTGCCCAAGTCGGTGCGCTTTGCGTTTCGAGCCGGGCAGTACGTGCGAATGCAGGTGCCCGGCACCGACGAATGGCGTTCGTACTCGATGGCATCCGGCGAACGAGACCGCAAGAAACTGACCTTCACGATCCGGGTGCTACCCGCCGGCGTGATGTCGGATTACCTCCGCAACAACGCCGTGGTCGGAGACCGGATCGAGATCGAGGGTCCCACAGGTAGCTTCGGACTCATCGACGAGTCCGGCCCGGTTCTCATGATTGCCGGAGGTACCGGACTGGCCCCGATGCTGTCGATGCTCGAGAAGCTGCAGACCGCACGCGACGAATATCCGATCAGGCTCGTATTCGGTTGCAGCCGTGAAACCGACCTGTTCCATCTCGACGAGCTGGAAGCCCGGCAGGGCTTCATGTCCAAACTCGACGTGCGCGTGGTTGTCGACGAACCGACCGCCGTAACCGGAGTGCTGGAGGGTAACCCCGTCAGCGTTCTGAACGCAGCGGACGTCGAGCACCCCCTCACCTCCGCCTACCTGTGCGGCCCGCCGGCGATGCTGAAAGCCGCGGAGGAGCGGCTGCTCGAACTCGGGATGCCGGCCGAGCGTATCCACGCCGAGCAGTTCCTACCCAGCTGACTCGCTACTTCCGAACAGAGGCAAGAGATGAGCCTTTCCCGTCTGGGCGCAATGAGTGTCGAGGTCACCGACCTCGAGGCCTGGCGCCACGTCTTGGTGGACCTGCTGGGGCTGTACGCACGCCCCCGCGAAACGGAACAGGATCCGCTGCTGATCCGAATCGATGACCACCACCATCGCATCGCACTGTATCCCGCGGAACAGGACCGAATCCGGTCGATCACGTGGGAGGTCGACAGTCCCGATATGCTGCGGACCCTGGCGGACCGGGTCACGACCGAGGGAATCGACGTTGAGTGGATTCCGGCCGGTCCCGCGGAGGAGCGGTTCGCTGTCGAAGCGTTCCGGTTCGTCGACCACGACGGATTCCCCAATGAGGTCTGCTTCGGCCCGACGATCGACCATGCCCCTCTCGTGCACGGCAATGTGATCAGCGGATTCGTCACCGGGACCCTCGGTCTCGGACATGTGGTGCTGATGTGCAAGGACTACCCGGCCGCCGTGGACTTCTACACCCGGGTGCTCGGCTTCCGGCTCACCGACTACATCGTGTGGGACGGTGCCGACGCGACGTTCCTGCACTGCAACCCCCGGCACCACAGCCTTGCGTTGATGAACGAATGCTTCTCGTTCACCGGAGGTGATTTCAATCATCTGATGATCGAAGCGGCATCCCTGGACGACGTGGGCCGCGCATACGACATCATCAACGCTGCAGGGATCGATCTTCAGATGACATTCGGGCGCCACACCAATGACGGCGTGACGTCCTTCTACATGCGCACGCCATCGGGATTCGCGATAGAGATCGGATACGGCGGCGAGCTCATCGACTCGGACGAGTGGGAGGTCAAGACCTTCCGGTCTCCGTCCCGATGGGGTCACGAACCACAGAAGGCGGGGTGACCGCGGTGTCCGGCCCTACCGCACCCACCTCCCCCATCACTGACATCCTGGCCGACGAGCATCGAAGCGTCGCGGCAGTCGAGCGTTGCTTGGCGCGCATCGAGGAACGTGACGAGACGATCATGGCTTGGGCACACGTCGACCCTGAGCTCGCACTGAGTCAGGCGTCGGCACGTGACTCCGAGCAACGGCGCTCGCCTCTGCACGGAATTCCGTTCGGTATCAAGGACATCATCGACACCGATGACCAGCCCACGGCATACGGATCAGAGTTGTGGAAAGGCCACCGGCCCGACGGCGACGCCGAAGTCGTTCGGCGTCTGCGCCGCGACGGCGCAGTGATCATGGGAAAGACGACCACTACCGAGTTCGCAACGTATCGACCGACCGAGACACGCAACCCACATCACACGGGACATACTCCCGGAGGATCGTCGAGTGGTTCTGCTGCTGCGGTCGCAGACGGCCAGGTGCCGTTGGCGTTGGGAACCCAGACTGCCGGATCGGTCCTACGGCCGGGCTCCTTCTGCGGCGTGTTCACGCTCAAGCCGACATACGGGCGCTGGCCGTTTGACGGTGTACTGCCCGTCGCGCTCACCTTCGACACGGTCGGCGCATTCGCCCGGCATCCCGCGTGGTTGGGCGCCATCGACGAATCCCTCTCCACCGCCGGACATGTCCCTCCCCCGGCTACCGTGCTGGCACCACTGCGAGAACTACGGGTCGGAGTGCTGCGACCACCGTGGGACGACCGCGCAACTCCGGCGGCGGCCGCACTCCTGGAAGACTTCACTTCCGGCCTGCGTGGGCTGGTGTCCGACATCGTCGATGTGCAGATTCCGGCCGACCTCGCCGACCTCGACGACGCGCACACCCTGCTCATGGCGGCCGAAGCCTCCGCTGCGCTCGCCGAACGTATCCACGGGTCGCGTCCGGGAAGTGTCAGCAGGCAACTGACGAATTTCCTGCAGTCGGGTCGCGAGGCGCCGTCGAATGCGATTCAGTCTGCCAGAACGGTGCTCAGGAGGGCACGCACCGTGGTCGATCGCCTGTTCGACGACCTGGACCTGCTGGTCACGCTCGCCGCGCCGGGCGAAGCACCTGTGATCGGTACCGGAACCGGTGACCCCGTGTTCAACAAGCTCGCGAGTGTGAGCGGATGTCCCGCTGTCGGGCTCCCGGCAGGACGCGGCGTCCATGGCCTGCCTCTCGGAATCCAGCTTGTGGCACCCGCACATGCGGATCAGGCGCTGGTGCGCATAGCGACCTGTCTGACGGATCGCGCCGGCCTGGCTGCGAGGCCCGGCATATCGGAGAGAGAAACAGATGACTGATATATCGACAACCAAGGCGCTCCCGCTCGACGATCGTCGGCGCGAGATGTACGAGGCCGTCTGCGCGAACCTGAACGCTGATCGATTCCGGGACTTGCTCGTCGATCTGATCGGCATTCACAGTCCCACCGGCCGTGAGCGGGCAGCGTCCGAGTTCATGGCGTCCCACCTCCGTGAGCGGGTCGGGATCGATGCGCGATACCAGCCGATCTCCGAACACACCGGCAACGCGATCGGCGAGATGCAGGGATCGGGTGGAGGTAGCAGGCTGTTGCTCTACGCCCCTATCGACACGCACATCGATCCCGAATCGGATGTCCCCTGGATCGGAAAATCGTTGCGATCCGACATGATTCCCGAAGCTACGGTTCACGGGGATCTCGTCGTCGGCCTGGGCGCCTCGAATCCGAAGTGCATGGTCGCCGGGCTCACCGAAGTCATGCATGCCGTCGTCGACGCCGATCTTCCCCTGATCGGGGACCTCGCAATCGGGTTCGCGGGCGGCGGGATGCCGGTGACGATGAGCGAACGCGACAACGTCGGGATGAGTAGCGGTGTGTTTCATCTGCTCACCCACGGAATGGCACCCGACCATGCCGTCGTGCTCAAGCCGTGGTGGGCGGTATACCCGGAAGAGCCAGGTATGTGCTGGTTCAAGGTGTCGGTGCGCGGGACTTTCGGATACGCCGGAATCACAAGGGGAACCAAGGGATTCCGCTCCTCGATCGTGCCGGCTGCCACGGTGATCCAAGAGATCGAGGCGTGGCTGCCCCAGTACACCGCACGCAACACGTCCGGTTCGACCATTCCCGAGGGCTGGATCTCGGCCGTCCGGTCGGGGAGCCCGGACAAGCCTGCCTTCCCGTCCGCGACCACGGAGATCTACCTCGACGTCCGGGTCAATCCCCGCGTGACACCGGGCGACGTTCGTCACCAATTTGCGCAGATGATCGATGAGATTCGCAGACGGAACCCCGACCTCGATCTGGATTGGGAGATGTACGGCTCGCTGCCCGGCGGCATGACCGACCCGGAGAACTGGATAGTCCAGTCGTGCCGACGAGGATGGGAGGAGGTCGAGGGTCGCCCGTACACCACGACGCCGCTCCTCGGTGGCCAGACCGACGGCACACTGATCCGGCGCCTCGGAATACCGTGCGCGCGCATCGGATATCCGTGGCCGCCGGAAACTGCCCCCGATGACCTGAACGAGGGGCTAGGAGGAATGGGTGTCGCCTCCGTGGCCGACGTGATGATGGCGACCAAGGCCGTAGCCTACGCCGTCGTCGACACCCTCACCCGAACCAGAGAGGAACTCGACCTGTGAACCGTGTGCTCAATATCGTTCCCGTTCCCGTACCGCCAGAGGCATTGGATGCCTTCGCTGCCCAGCTGTCAGGCGAGTTCGTCCACCCATCCTTCGAGAATGTCTTCGTCTCGGCCAGGGCCGGTGGCGCGACGCTCGACAGCGCCTACGAAACCACTCTCGCCGACGCCTTCGTTCTCGAGGCAGGATGCCGGGCACAGGAACAGGGTTACGTGGGTGTATGTGTCAACTCGATGAGCGACTCCGCCCTCGCCGCGCTTCGCTCGCGCTTGACGATCCCGGTGGTCGCGCCGAGTCAGGCAACCATGCTGCTTGCCTGTCTGCTCGGCAAGCGATTCTCGGTTGTCACGATGTGGCCCCAGTGGCACGAGTTGTACTACAAGGCCGCTCGGGAGAACGGAATCAGCGCACGCCTCGCGTCGGTACGCGACATCGGAGTCCGGCCCGATGCAGCGGAACTTCTTGCAGGGAAGGAAGAGTTCGTCTTCACCGAGCTCGAACGTCAGGCGCGCGCCGCCGTGGAGGATGACGGAGCCGATGTCATCGTGCTCGGATCGACCACCATGCATCAGAGCCACGCGTATCTGTCGTCGGTGCTCGACGTTCCCGTCCTCAATCCCGGTGTCGTCGCGTACAAGATGTGCGAAATGCTTGTTCAGACCGGACTTTCGCACAGCAAGCGTGCATACCCGTCTCCCGAACGCCTCCAGGACGACCTTCTGCAGTCGGTCGTTTCCGTTTTCCAGAGCTAGGAATCCACGATGACACACGCAACCAATCCCGAGATCGGGAAGACCTTCCGTACAGGGTCATTCGAGACCAACTATCACGACGTGGGAAGCGGCGTGGGAGCACCGGTCCTCCTACTGCACGGTTCAGGTGCCGGCGTGTCGGCGTGGGCCAACTGGCGGGGCCTGATTCCCGTACTGTCGGAGAACTTTCGGGTGATCGCACCCGATCTGGTGGGATTCGGCTACACGACGCTGCCCGACCCTGTCCGGTTCGAGATCTTCGACACCTGGATCGATCAGATCCTCTCGTTGCTCGATGGATTGGGTATCGAGAAGGTGCACGTCGTCGGGAACTCGTTCGGTGGTGGGCTTGCCCTTCATCTCGCCACCCGATTCCCTGAGCGGCTCGACCGAATCGTACTCATGGGCGCGGGTGGAGTGAAGATCGATTTCACGCCCGAGCTCGACGCGCTGTGGGGATACACGCCGTCGGTGGAGAACATGAGGAACATCATGGACATCATGGCGTACGACCGGACGCTCGTCACCGATGAACTCGCCGAACTGCGCTATCGTGCCACGATCCGCCCGGGCGCCCAAGAAGCCTTCGAGCAGGTATTCCCGGAGCCACGGCAGCGCTGGCTCGATGCTCAGATCGTAGCGGACGAGAGCCTCGCGAAGATCGGACACGAGGTGCTGATCGTGCACGGTAGAGAGGACCGCGTGGTACCGGTCGAGGCCTCACGGCACATGTTCGACATGATTCCGAACGCTCAGCTGCACGTGTTCGGTAAGTGCGGGCATTGGACCCAGATCGAACACGCAACGCGATTCCAGCAGTTGGTAGACGGTTTCCTCGGTGAGTCGCTCGTGCCGGAGGAAGTCCTGTGAACGACTCATGGGCGTCGACTCCGCGGAACGGCGGCCCGGTCTCGGGGGTACACTCGGCGGACAAGACCAAGATTGCCATCGTCGGGGCCGGGGTTGCGGGACTGTGCACCGCGAAGGTGCTGAAGCAGTTCGGATTCGATGTGGTCGTGTACGACAGGACACCGGATGTGGGCGGCGTGTGGAGTGTGACCCGTCGCTACCCGGGAGTGATGACCCAGAACAACAAAGGAACGTATGCGTTCTCGGATTATCCGATGCCGCGGTGGTATCCGGAGTGGCCGACCGGCGCTCAGGTTCAGCGGTACCTGGCCGGCTATGTCGAGTTCTTCGGCTTGGAGTCGTACCTGCGACTGGGAACCGAAGTGACCTCCATGCTCCAGGACGAGAACACCGGCCGCTGGTCGGTCTCGACCCGTAACGTCGCGACCGGACACGCCGAGGATGCCTGGTACGACCACGTTGTGATTGCCAATGGAATCTTCTCCGACCCGTTCATTCCCTCGTATCCGGGCGTGGCGGAGTTCGAGGAAGTGGGTGGCCGACTGTGCGCGGCGTCCGATTTCCACGATCTCGACGAGGCGGCAGGCAAGCACGTGCTGGTAGTCGGCTACGGAAAGTCTGCATGCGATGTTGCAGAGGCTCTCAGTGAGGTCTCGGCTACGATGACTGTGGTTGCTCGCGAGGTCACCTGGAAGATGCCCCGCAAGCTCGGAAACATGCTGAACTACAAGTACATTCTCCTCACCCGGCTCAGCGAGGGATTGTTCGAGCATATCGAGCAGCGGGGGTTCGGGCGGTTCCTCACGGGCCCGGGAAGGTTCGTGCGGGACGGGATGCTCGGATTCATCCAGCGGATCGTGCGAAGGCAACTGTCGCTCGATCGGGTCGGCCTGGTTCCCGAGGGTTCCTTCGAGCGGCTTGTTCGCCACGCGGTGAGCCTTGCGACCGAGCGGTTCTACGAGAAAGTGGAATCCGGCACGATCGAGGTACGTCGCGGAACCGCCATCACCGCGTTGTACGAGAAGGACGGTCGCGCGGTCGCCGAACTGTCCGACGGAAGCGTCGTACCTGCGGACGTCATCGTGTGTGCAACGGGGTTCGAACAACGGGTGCCGTTTCTGGACGACGAGATCCAACGACGTCTCACGGATTTGGAGGGCAACTTCCTCCTCTATCGTCAGATCCTGCCATTGGATGTGTCCAATCTGTATTTCATCGGCTACGGGTCGTCGCTGTTCAGTCCGCTCAGTGCAGAGGCCGCCGCTCTCTGGACCGCCGACCACCTGCTGGGTGGCGCAGAGTTGCCACCGCTGGAGCAACGCCGCGAATTCGTTCGGACGCGACTGGACTGGATGATCGAGCGAAGTGAGGGAAAACCTGCTCGCGGAACCAATATCATCCCGTTTTCGCTACGGCAGGTCGATGAGGTACTCGACGAAATCGATGCCAACGTAGGACCTCTGACCAGGTTGTCGCAGTGGATTCTGCCGGCACGTCCCTCGTCGTACCGTCGATCGACGAGGGTACTGATGAAGCGGCACGGCATCGTCAGGGTGTCGCCGTCACGCTGACGTTCACCTACGATTGTGGCGTTGAGGGCCTTTCGATCCGCTGGTCGGGGTACCGTGCGAATCGCCCGGCGTCGGGAGCATGTACCGGGTCGTTGCTCTCCCACGGCCAGCCACCGAAACCCGTGCGGCGGTAGTCGTCGAACGCCTGCCGGATGCCGGCTTCGTCGTTGAGGACGAACGGGCCGTACGACGCAACGGGTTCGCCGATCGGACGTCCTTGCAGCATCAGGATCTGGGTGGTGTCGTCGCTTCCGCAGAGTGTGATGGGTTCGGAGGCATCGACGACGGCGCCGTGCCCCGAGCTCACCTGTTGATCACCGATCTGCACCGGAGAACCGTTGTACACGTAAAGGACACGCTGTGTTCCGGCACCTGCTGCGGGAGGCAGCACCCACTGTGCGCCTGCCGACAGGTCGATGTTCCAGATCGCCACGTCGGTGTCGGAGCGCGACGCCCACGAGTGCGGCGGCGGCGCAGGCGCTGTCGCGTCGTCCAGCCTTCCGGCGAGCACCCGGACGGAGACGGCCCGATCGGCGTCGTCGGTGAACGTCACCGTCGGCGTGTCCTCGTTCCACAGCATCGAGAAATGCGGGTCGGCGGTCTTCGACTCCGCGGGCAGGTTCAGCCAGATCTGGAACAGTTCGAGCGGGTTGTCGGCGTCCCGGTTCAGCAGCGGAAACATCTCGCTGTGCACGACGCCATGCCCGGCGGTGAGCCACTGGGTGTCGCCTTCCCCGAATCGGGCGGAGGCACCGACAGAGTCGGAGTGGTCGATGAAACCCGATCGCACGAACGTCACCGTTTCGAACCCACGGTGTGGATGGCCGGGGAATCCCGGGACGGTGGTGCCGTGGTACATGTTCCACCCCGCAGGATTGCCGAAGTCCTGGCCGAGCGGGCGTCCGTCGAGCGGCGCATCCGGCCCGAGATCGGCATTGCCGGCGGGATACGCGTCGACGTGGTGTGCGACGAACAGGAACGGATCGATCGTTTGCCAGGGCGAACCCAGCTTGAATACCTGCAGGACGGGCGAATGTGTCGAGGTCATGCAAGCTTCAACGATCAGAGGGGTCCACGTGTTCCCCGCTGCGGTGCCGCCGTGCTCCGCTGGGGCGCTACGGTGCTGCCGTGCTCCGCTGAGGCGCTTCGCTGTCGTCGAGAACCTTCGAACCCGCCGCGAACTTGTGCGTCTCCGCAGTGTGCCTGATCTGAGCGGGCACGGCACCACCGAGCAGGTCACGGGCCAGGGCGTCGGACTCTCCGAGCGGCCGGTCGCTGCCCGCGATGATGAGATTGCCGTAGCGCCGGCCTTTGAGCATTGCCGGATCCGCGATCATCGCGGTGTGCTCGAACACCGATCCGATGGTCGCGGCCTCGCGTCGGGCGGTGGTCAGGTCGCGGGTATCGCCGCAGTTCACGACGTAGAGACCACCGGGCGCCAGGACGCGTCTCGCCTGTCGCGTGAACTCGACGGTCGTCAGCGCCACCGGTGTCCGGTCGATCGCGAACACATCGCGGACGATGACATCCCGCGTTGCGTCGGTGAGCGAGGTGAGAACCGACCGGGCCTCGCCCACCCGGATCCGAAGCAGCGGTGCGCGAGGTAGATCGAACCACTCGCGCACCAGCTCGGCGAGACGCCCGTCGATCTCGACGACGACCTGCCGGGCCTCGGGATACGTCGCGGCGAGGTACCGCGCCATGGTGCACGCACCGCCGCCGAGGTGCAGGACACGCAGCCGGGTGTCGCGTGAGAAGTGACTGTGTACCAGCATCGTGATCCAGCGCATGTACTCGAACTCGAGAAGTGTCGGATCGTCCGGGTCGATGTGGGAACTCGGCACGCCGTTGACCTCGAGAATCCATCCCGAGTCGCGGTACGGGTCCTTGATCAGCTCACACGTACCCGTATCGGTGTCGTACAACCCTGCGACCGGTACATGGCTCGACACAGTCGGCTTGGCCCGGCCAGCCCTGCGTCTGCCCATGTGACGAGCCTAGTACGAGACGCCCGAGGTGCGTATTCGACCGAAAGCCGGAGAATGGGACGATGCCGGACCGCGGATTCACCCCCACCCAGCTCGCCGCACGCGCTGCATATCTACTTCGCGGCAACGACCTGGGCACCATGACCAGCGCTGCGCCCAAGCTGTACCCGCACATGTGGAGCTGGGACGCGGCGTTCGTGTCGATCGGACTGGCTCCGCTGAGTGTGGAGCGCGCCGTAGTCGAGCTCGACACTCTCCTGTCGGCGCAATGGTCGAACGGCATGATCCCGCACATCGTGTTCGCGGGCGGTGTCGACGGATACTTTCCCGGGCCGTCGCGGTGGGAATGCAACCGGCTCGCGGCCCACGCACCGAAAGGGGTACAGACCTCCGGGATCACTCAGCCGCCGGTGCACGCGATCGCTGTCCAGCGCATCCTCGACCACGCTCGTCGACACGGTCGCAGCACCCGCGCGGTCGCCGATGCGTTCCTGGATCGGCGCTGGCCCGATCTGATGCGCTGGCATCGCTGGCTGGCGGAGGCCCGGGACATCGGTGGCAACGGACGTATTGCGATCTTCCACGGATGGGAGTCCGGTATGGACAATTCGCCGCGGTGGGACGCCGCCTACGCGAATGTCGTCGTCGATGCCGTCCCCGAACTCCGTCGCGAGGACCTCGCTCATGTCGCCGATCCGGGTGAGCGACCCAGCGATGTGGAGTACACCCGCTACCTGTATCTGCTCGAGGAGATGAAGGCCGCGCGGTACGAGGACGACGTGCTCGCCGAGACAATGGGTTTCGCAGTGGAGGACGTCTTCGTCAGTGCCGTGTTCGCGTTGTCGTGCGAGGTACTCGCAGAGATCGGTGAGGAAGAGTCGCGCCCCCACGCCGACGTACGGGAACTGCGCGGGTGGGCCGACCGGTTCCGCCGCGGCATCGTCGACTCGGCCGATGCGCGGACGGGCGCAGCGAAGGACTTCGACCTCAGAACCGGGAAGTGGGTGGCCACAGACACCCTCGCGATGTTCGCGCCGCTGATCAGCGGAGGGCTGGAGCGGCCGGTCGAGCGGTCGTTGCTGCGCACCTTCGAAGGCCCGAAGTTCTGCGGCCACCCCGACCTGCGCTACGCGGTGCCAGCGTCCACGTCGCCGGTGTCACTGGACTTCCGGTCGCGGGAGTACTGGCGGGGCCCGGTGTGGCCCGTCATGACGTGGTTGTTCTCGTGGGTGTTCGCGCGCCGCGGCTGGATCGAACGCGCGAACACCCTGCGAGCAGAGGGGCTGCGGCAGGCCAGTGGCGGCTCGTTCGCCGAGTACTACGAGCCGTTCACCGGCGAACCTCTGGGCAGCATGCAGCAATCCTGGACCGCTGCAGCAGTTCTCGACTGGTTGGGCTAGCTGCGCCCCGGCCTTCATGGCCGAATGTCACCCTTGGTCGATTGAACTGCATGAAGGTGACGTTCGGCCATTCGCGGTAGGGCAATCAGACGCCGATCCGGCCTCCGCCACTCTTCCATGCCGCGACCACCGACGGGCGCGGTTGCGAGTCACCGCCATCGGGCCAGTGCGACCCCGGGCTGTCCCACGATGCGTCGTCGGTCTCGCCGGGATGCTGGACACACACCACGACGCGGCCGTCCTGAATGATCGGTCCGCATGTCTCGGCACCGACCGGCACGGTGAGGAACTGCTTCGTCTCACCGCGGCGCGGTCCATCGAGGACCACGGCGAACAGTCCGTCGTTGGAACCGAGTGCGTTTCCGTCGGTGGAGATCCACAGGTTGCCGTGTGGATCGAACGCGAGGTTGTCGGGACACGAAATCGGACTGACCTGGGATTTGTCGAATCCACCGAAGTAGGTGTCGGCGGCGGAAGGGTCGCCGCACACCAACAGGAGATTCCACGTGAACGACGTACCGGCGTGGTCGTCGTCGATCTCGAGCACCTGACCGTTCTTGTTGTTGTTGCGCGGGTTGGCTTCGTCGGCGGCAGCGCCACCGTCGACGCCGCGCTTGGTGTTGTTGGTCAGCGCGACGTAGACCTTGCCGGTGACGGGGTTGGCCTCGAAGTCCTCGGGCCGGTCCATCTTGGTGGCGCCGGCCTTGTCGCCCGCCAAGCGGGTGAACACCGCGACTTCTTCGGCACTCATCCCGTCGACGAGGGATTCGCTCGTGCCGTCCTCGTTCGCGCGCAGCAAGGGAATCCACGTTCCGGTACCTGTGAATGCGCCGCTCTCGGGCAGATCTCCCGAGCCGTCGACGGCATCCGGGTTGTCGCCCTCGAGCACCGCGACGTACAGCGTGCCCGCGTCGAGCAGTGTCATGTTGTGAGCCGTTGCGGCGCGGGAGTTTCCATCCTGCATCTTGCGGGACGAGACGAACTTGTACATGTAGTCGAAGCGCTCGTCGTCGCCGCTGTACGCGACGACCGTTCCGTCACCGGTGACGTGGATGTTGGCTGCTTCGTGCTTGAAGCGGCCGAGCGCTGTGTGCTTGACAGGCGTCGACGTGGCGTCGAAGGGATCGATTTCGACGACCCAGCCGAACCGGTTGACCTCGTTGGGTTCTGCTGCAATATCGAAGCGGCGGTCGAAGCGCTCCCATTTGCGGCCGGAGGCGCCACCTTCGAGTCCGTACCGGGCGAGGCGTTCGGCGCCGGCGGGATCGGTGACCGTCTCGGCGTTCGCGAAGTACTGGTTGAAGTTCTCCTCGCCGGAAAGCACGGTACCCCACGGGGTGACGCCACCCGCACAGTTGTTGAGTGTTCCGGCCACCCGCCTACCGGTGGGGTCGGCGGTGGTCTTCAGCAGGTCGCTGCCCGCTGCCGGGCCTGTGACCAGGAACTCGGTGGTGCCGGTGATGCGCCGGTTGTACTCTCCGAACTCCGGTGTGAGACGCCCGGATCCGGACTCGCCCTTGACCTGGACGACCGACATCCCGTGGTTCGCGATGCCGATGCGGACCTGCTCCTCGGTCGGGTTCTCCTCGTCGTACCCGGCGAACATGAACGGCTCGGTGCTGTATTCGTGGTTGACGACGAGCAGGTACGTGTTCGGGACACCGTCGACGGGCAGCAGGCCGGCGAAATCGTTGTTGAATCCGAACTGTTTCTCCTGCGCTGCTGCAGTCTGGTTGTCGATATCGAAGTCGGGGGCGTCCGGGAGGACCTTGTCGCCCCAGCGGATCACGACTTCCTGCTCGTAGCCCTCGGGCACGGTCACCGCATCGTCGGTGTTGGGAGCGACGGCGACGAAGTCGGTGCCGGCGGGGCTGGGGCCGAGATCGGCGGCACCCTGGGTGCCGCCCTCGGCGGGCGCGGCAGCGGAATCGTCGGAGCATGCGACGAGCGCGCCTCCGGCGCCCACGGCGAGCACGGCCATCGCGCCGCCGCGCAGCACGCCGCGCCGAGACACCGCGTGACGCACGAGGTCTCCGAAGTAGGCGCCGCCGGAGGTGTTGGGCACGTTGTGCGAGCACGCGTCGCCGCACTTGTACTTGCAGGTGATGTTCGAACGCGACGACTTGCCGTCGTGCATGACGATCAGAGGTAAATCTTTGCGGGCCACGGGGCTGTCTCCCTCATCTTCTAGGTACAACCGAGGGACCGTAGAAGCCGGAAGCGTGTCGAAGGCAACGAGAAGGTGAACGCAGTGTGAGTGTTCGAAGATCACGGACCGGCCGGCTCGAATGAGGGCACGCTCCCTGTGTCGTCCTCGTCGTTCTCGCCGGGTCGCAGGTCGATGAACGGTTCGATCCGCTTGGTGATCGCGTCGTTGTAGGCCTCGGGCGCCTGGATCGGGTTGGCGTGCCCGGTGTGATCGAGCTTCGCGACGAGCAGTGTGCCGTCGACTCCGCCGGAGTGGTCGACGAGGGCCTGCTGCGTGTACTCGACGTCCACCACATGATCGTTCGACGCATTCCGTGGCCGCACGAACACGATTGCAGGCCGCACCTTGTCGTCCTGTTCGGCGGCGAGTGCACGCAGACTGTCGGAAGCGCCGGAGGCGACGATCGCCTGGAACTGGGATTCGATCAGACCGTTGCTCGCGGCGTCGGTCGACAGAATCTTGTCGTTCAGCACCTCCTCGACGACGTCGACGAGTTCGGAACCGTCGATGCGCCTGTACCAACGATCCGACGGAAGCACGAACCGGTGCTGGCGTGCCGCGATCTCGACGGTCATCCGCATGATTCGGCTCTCACGGGCTCCGGGTATCCAACCGATCCAGCGCAGCAGGTCCTCCCCCGCATCGCGACTGTCGGCACGTACGGCGTGCAGATCTATCGGTGTGCAGTCGAGGATCACCCCGAGGACGTCGAGAGGCGTGTCCTGATACAGGTGCTGCGCGACCTCGAGCGCGATGATGCCACCCATGCTGTGGCCGGTGAGGATCACCGAGTCGATTCCGAGGGTCTCGGCGCGTGCTGCCACGAGACGGCTCACGACGGCGGTGTCGAGACCGCTGTTGTCGTACTCGACAGCCCACACTTCGCCGAGGCCACTCAGGGCGGGCAGGTGGGATGCGGTGTCCGTGGCGTCGAGATTGCCGAGGCCGACGAGGTCCACCACGGCGGTGTCGCGGTCACCCCGGTCGCGGGCCTCGTAGACCTGATGGATGCGCGGCTGCGTGTCGGCGAGTTGCTCGCGCATCGGCGCAACGTCGAAATGCCAGTACTGCGTGTAGAGCGCAACGAACGGCACGATCGCGATCGCAGTGCGGGCGACGAAGCGGCGCAGCCTGCCGAATCGAACCCAACTGTGGCCGGTGCGGCTGTCACGCAGGCGCCGCCTCCGGCGAGCGTCGTCCCAGTCGCCGGCGGTGCACGGTGGAAGCGTTGGTACATCGGGCATGCACTTTCGATCGTAGAGACGTATCGACGATGCTGCGAAGCGGCGCGGCGTCGGCGCGCCTCAGCGTCTCGGCTCGGCGAGCTGTCGCAAGTGCCACGCCGTCCGATTACGCCAGTCCTGCCACCGGGGGCGGTGAATTCTCGTCGCGCCACTCGATTGCTTCGACCAGCTGGGTCAGGTCGTAGTCAGGGCCTCCGACACCCACGGTGAACAACGTGATGCCCGCGTCGGCGTATGCCGCGGCGTGTTCGAGCCCCGGCCATGGCGCCGACCGTTCGATCTCCGAAGGCGATCGGCCCACATCCGCGCATCGGGCTTCGAGGATCTTCGCCTTCTCGGTGTGGGTGTCGAATTTGCCGAAGCTGTGCCAGATATCGGCGTACTTCGCGACCAGGGGCAGCGTCTTCTTCGGTCCGCCACCACCGATGAGCAGCGGAATGTGCCGGGTGGGCTGTGGGTTGAGCTTGCCGAGCCGGGAGGTGATGCGCGGCAGATTCTCGGCGAGTAGGTCGAGGCGCGACCCCTTGGTGCCGAACTCGTAGCCGTATTCGTCGTAGTCCTTCTCGAACCAGCCGGAGCCGATGCCGAGGATCAGACGACCACCGCTGATGTGGTCGACGGTGCGGGCCATGTCGGCGAGCAGCTCGGGGTTGCGATAGCCGCCACCGGTGACGAGCGCACCGATCTCGACACGTTCGGTCTGCTCGGCCCACGCGCCGAGCATGGTCCAGCATTCGAAGTGGGCGCCGTCGGGATCGCCGGTGAGTGGATAGAAGTGATCCCAGTTGAAGACGATGTCGGCGCCTGCGTCCTCAGCGCGGAGCACGGTGTCGCGGATGACTCGGTAATCCGGCTGGTGTTGGGGCTGGAGTTGGAGACCGATGCGAATGGGGCGTGTCATGCGTCCACGGTAGGCGGATCGGCTTCACGACGCAGCGTGATTCCGGTGGGACGGTTCGTCGCGAGTACGACGACGAGCAGCACCGTGTAGACGATCGGGTACGTGGCTTGGAGCAGGCTTTGCACCACGGGTGAGCCGGGCGTCATGAATATCCCGATCGCCACGACACCGTCGGGATACGACCGGTACCAGGCGAGCAGCGGCACGGCCGCGGCGAACGGCAGAAGGTATCCCCACCATCGCCGCCAGCGCAGTGCCTGATCCAGGCACAGGACGAGCAGCGGGATCACCCACACCCAATGGTGTCCCCACGAGAACGGCGCCACCATCGGGGCGGTGAGTCCTGCGACGGTCAGGCTCAGGAGGCGTTTGCCGTTGCGATGCGCGAGGTATGCCGCCCACAACCCGAGGACTCCGACCGCCCCGGCGCACAGCAGCCACAACCACATGGGGGGATCTTCGGTGTGCAGGGTGCGGGCGAGGATCCCGCGGATCGACTGGTTCGCGGGTGAGGAGATCAGCCCGATCCGCTCCGACCGGATGATGGTGCTGGTCCAGAATCGCCAGGAGTCCGAGAAGATCACGACGAAGCCGAGGAGCACGGTCGCGACGAACGTCGCGGTGGCCACGACCGCGGCGCACCACTGTCGTAAAGCGGCGAGATAGGCGATGAAGAACAGCGGGGTGAGCTTGAGGCCCGCCGCGATCCCGACCCCGATCCCCCGTAGCCGGGAGCGTTCGGGCCTCCCGAGGTCCCACAGCACCAGAACCAGCAGGATGAGATTGACCTGTCCGAGCCAGATGGTCATGCGGACGGGTTCGATCCACGTGAACAGAACCGCGAGAAAGATGCTGATCAGCCTGGTGCGCGCAGAATCCCGGTAGCCGAGTTGCCGCCAGCACAACCACACCGCGAGATACACGAGCACGAGATTGGCCAGGTTGAGCGCGAGTTCCGTGCCGTGGATCGACAGGACCGACAGCGGCAGGAAAGTCAGAGCCGCGAACGGCGGATACGTGAACGGGAGCGCGTCGTGCAGGACGAAGTCGTACAGCGGCTCGGACGTCCGGACGGTTGTGCCGCCGTACCGGTAGACCTCGGCGTCGACGGTGTTGCCGAACAGCCCGTAGAAGGTGTCGAAGCCGAGGAGCCGATCATGCGCTACGAACGCGGCGGCAGCTGCGAGGCCGAGCGCGACAAGCCACCACGAAGGGTGGTTGCGTGCTCGACGTGGCGCACCGCTGTGCTGCATGCCTATCGAAGCTATGCGTGATGGTGCCGCTTCACCCGTAGGGCGCGGGTCGGCGTGTCGACAACAGGGGTGCGAAAGGTGCATGTTGGACGCATGCGTGAGACGGAACCCGCAACACCTCCGAGCGGTATCCGACGTCGGCTCTTCCGGTTGCCGATTCTGTTGTATCGCTGGCACCTCGGTTTTGTGCTCGGCCGCCGTTTTCTGCTTCTCGAGCACAAGGGCCGCAAGACCGGGAAGCACCGGTACGTCGTGCTCGAGGTCGTCAACCACGACAACACTCGAGACGGATTCGTCGTCGCGGTCGGTTTCGGAGCGGAGTCGGACTGGTACCGCAATCTGCGCGCCGATCCGCATGTGCGGGTCGAGTCGGGACGCGAGCGGGTCGCGGTCACTGCCGAATTACTCGAGCCCGACGAAGGCGCGGAATTCTTCGTGCACTATGCGGACAAGCACCGACGTATCGCGACGACGTTGTCCGCGACGATGGGATTCGAGGTCGACGGCAGCGACGACGACTTCCGTGAGGCGGGGCGCCGGATCCGGTTCGTCCGATTGCGGCGGGTGTGACTCCCGGCCGGATCACCGGGTGTCGAGTGCTGCGTACTGCAGGGTGAGTCCCGACAGGAAGGTTTCGAGTACCAGTTCGAAGCTGTCCTGGTCGATTTCGGCGGCGTACTCGCGGAGCCGATGCGCCTGCGACAGATGCGGATAGCGTTCGTTGTAGGTGTCGATGTCGTCGATGAATCCGCCGGCGAACGAGGTGATCGCCGAACCGACGACGATGTATTTGATCGATGCCCCGATCATCGTTGCGGTCCGCGGTGGCCAGCCCGCGCGCGTGAGTCCGCCGTGAACGGCGTCGGCGCGGTCGAGGGCGACGGGGCGGTCGCTCGGGCCGTACGCAAGAAAAGGAACCATGTTGGGGTGGGCGGCAAGGGCATCGCGATAGGAAGTCGCCCAGGTGCGGAGGGCGCCCTGCCAGTCGTCGCTCGCGAAGCCGCTCACGTCGACACTTACGGCGATGGTGCTCGCGATGTCGTCGAGTAGTTCGTCCTTGTTGGCGTAGTGGCTGTACAGGGAGGGGGCGCGCACGCCGAGTTCGGTGGCGATCTTGCGCATCGACAGACTGTCGAGTCCGTGTTCGTCGACGAGACGCAACGTGGTGTCGCGGATGAGTTCCCGGCTCAGGATCGGGGTGCGTGGCCGCGCCATGCGCGTCTCCTTCCGGCCGCCGTACTGGACAACCTTACAGTGTCAGGTTACCGTTCGAAGGTACCCGACAACCAGCGTTCGCGCTGGTCTCCCTACCGGCACAACCGTGACAGAGGGCCACCATGAATCTGAAGCTCACCGACGACGAGCGTGCGTTCCGCGATGAACTGCGCACCTTCTACACCACGGAATTCCCCGCCGAGCTGCGAGAGAAGGTCGCGGCCGGTAAATCTCTGGGCAAGGACGAGTTCGTCCGGAGTCAGCAGATCCTGAACGCGCACGGCCTGGCGGTCCCGAACTGGCCCGTCGAGTGGGGCGGCAAGGACTGGACCCCGGTGCAGCGGAACATCTGGCTCACCGAGATGCAGCTCGCGTCGGTTCCCGAGCCGCTTCCGTTCAACGCCTCCATGATCGGCCCAGTGCTTGCGCAGTTCGCGTCGCAGGAGATGAAGGAGCGCTTCCTTCCGGCGACGGCGAACCTCGACATCTGGTGGTGTCAGGGATTCTCCGAGCCGGAGGCCGGTTCCGACCTCGCCTCGCTCAAGACCCGTGCGGTGCGCGACGGTGCCGACTACATCGTCAACGGTCAGAAGACCTGGACGACGCTGGGGCAGCACGCCGACTGGATCTTCTGCCTGGTCCGCACCAACCCCGACGTCAAGAAACAGGCGGGCATCTCGATGCTCCTGATCGACATGTCGACCCCCGGCATCACCGTGCGACCGATCAAATTGATCGACGGCAGCTACGAGGTCAACGAGGTCTTCTTCGAGGACGTGCGAGTGCCCGCCGAGAACCTCGTCGGTGAGGAGAATGCGGGCTGGACGTACGCGAAGTTCCTGCTCGGCAACGAACGTATCGGCATCACTCGTGTCGGAGCCACCAAGGTCAAGTTGGCGCGTGCCAAGAGTTTCGCCGCGCAAACCCGGCTCGGCGAGAGCACGCTCCTCGATGACCCCCTGTTCGCCGCCCGCCTCGCCGAACTCGAGAACGAGCTGATCGCTCTCGAGCTGACTCAGCTGCGGGTCGTCGCCAGCTCGTCCGACGGTAAGCCGAATCCCGCATCCTCGCTGCTCAAGATGCGTGGTTCGGAACTTCAGCAGGCCGCCACCGAACTCCTCGTCGACATCGCCGGTCCGGATTCGCTCCCCACCGATTCCGACGACATCGATTCGCCGGAGTGGGCGCAGCTCACCACAGGGACCTACCTCAACAACCGCAAGGTGACCATCTACGGCGGGTCGAGCGAAGTGCAGCGTTCGATCATTGCTTCCTCGATTCTCGGACTGTGAGGCCAAGGACATGAACTTCGATCTCGATACCGAACAGGATCTGCTCCGCAAGACCGTCCGTGACCTGCTCGCCGACACGTACGACGTGGAGACCCGCAACCGCGTGGCAGAAGACGATCTCGGCTGGAGCCGCGAATTGTGGCAACAGCTTGCCGAACTCGGTGTGCTCGGCCTGCCGTTCCCCGAGAAGCACGGGGGGATGGGTGCCGGGCCCGTCGAGGTGATGGCCGTCGCGACCGAACTCGGCGCGGCCCTGGCTCCCGAACCGGTGCTCGCTGCCGTGTACCTGCCCGGCGGGCTCGTCGCGGAGGTCGGAAGCGACGACCAGCGGGGCGACTTCCTTCCGCGCCTGTCCGAAGGAACGCTGTTGATGGCGTTCGCGCACGACGAGCCCGGAACCCGTTGGCCGTCCACGTCCGTCACCACCACCGCTGTGGCCGACGGTGAGCAGTGGTCTCTCACCGGCCGCAAGAACCCTGTGCTCCACGGTGATTGCGCCGAGACGCTGATCGTCTCGGCGCAGCTGCCCGACGGTGGGACGGGTCTGTTCGTCGTCTCCGCCGAAGCCGAAGGGCTCACCCGCACGTCGTACCGAACGAACGACGAGCGCCGCGGTGCGCAGTTCGTGCTCGACGGTGTCGCGGCCGTCCCCCTCGGTGAAGCAGGCGACGCATCGTCCGCGATCGTCGCGGCACAGGTCAGGGCGCAAGCGGTGCTGTGCGCCGAGGCGACCGGTGCACTCGAGCGTGCGGTGTACTCCACCGCCGACTACCTGAAGCAGCGCAAGCAGTTCGGTGTGCCGCTCGCGACATTCCAGGCCCTGACACACCGCGCCGCCGACATGTACGTGCAGTACGAACTGGCGGCGAGCATGAGCCTGTACGCGACCATGGCGCTGGCAGACGGCATCGTCGATCCGGTGATTGCTTCGCGTGCGAAACTGCAGGTCGGCCGGTCGGCCCGTAAGGTCGGGCAGGATGCCGTCCAGATGCACGGTGGTATCGGCGTGACGGCCGAACACTCGATCGGGCACTACCTGAGCAGGCTCACTGCGATCGAACACACCCTCGGCACGATGGACGACCATCTGCGCGTCCTCGCCGCCGGCGTCGGCGACTACGAACGGGTCGAGATCACCGGAATGTGAGTGGGACGGGCTCACTCCCGCGGCAACAGCGTGCCCAGCGGGCCGAGATCGATGTTCAGATCCTCGGGAGTGAGACCGAAATGCTCACGCAGTTCGGTCATCCGGTCCTCGAGGAGCATCAACGTCGTTCCGATGCGTTCGATCTGCTCGTCGTCGAGATCACCGGCGTCCACCCGATGCAACGCCTGCCGTTCCATGAGCTGACGGAGCAGTTCGACCAGCGTGAGGACAAGGGTCACCAGGCCCCGTTCCACCGATTCGGGATCTGCATCGATCCGGGCCGGAATCCGGGCGGCCTCATCCACGGGTCTGCCCCGCGTGTCGTGGCACCGGCGGTTCGATGCCCGTCACCGACACCGTGCTGATCGACGAGATCAGAGCGCGGAGCGAAATCTGAACCAGATCGACATCGGCAATCGAAAGCGTGACATCACCGGAGATCACTACACCACCGGCCAGCACACGATCGAGCAGATCGATGAGAGCGATCCGGCGGTCCTCGTCGATCGACCCATCGGCGTATCTCACGGCGACACCTTCTCGGCACCTGCAAATGAATACGGTGGCCACGGACCGGTGAGCTCGAGCCGGATCCCCTGGTGGCGAGCGTCGAGTTCGTGTACCACTGCGGCGAAGTCATCGGTCCGGTCGTCGTCGACGAGATAGGTGCCGTTGAGCACCATCCATTCATGGTTGCCGCGGAGCGCCGGATCCGTCGGGGGTTGTCGACGACCGGCGGCCGCCGCACGTACGAGCTGCTCGTGGATGTCGTCGGTCCGCGCCGCAGCTTCCCTCTCGAGGGTCTCCTGCGCGGCCAGCTGCGCGCGGCGGCGCAGGAGATAGGCGGTGCCCGAGCCCGGTTCGGCACCGGCCGTGCGCGCCTCGGCGATCGTCGAGGTCAGGACCTTCCGGTCGGCGAACGCCTTCACGCCCCACTCGGTCCGGCCTTCGACGAGCACCAGCGCAGAACGGAACTCCTCGCGATGCTGTTCGAGAAGATCTCGTACCCGGCTGTCGTCGAGAGCCACTGTCGCCAGGCGCAAGGGCACCACGGCCCCGTGGCGCGCCACTCGCGACACCACGGCGTCGTGGGCTCGCGCCACTGCTTCGAGCCACGCCATGTCCTCCAGATTGCGGGCGAGCGCCGATTCCCCGAACTGGGCCAGCGGGACGGTCCCCACCACGGCCGCCAGGTCCGAGTGTTCGACTGTGCGCACCGGTTCCCCCGAGACACCGGTCATGTCTCCGCCCTCGTGAGTGTGTGAGCCCGCGGGGGCAACGGCATACATCCACACTCCGGTTGTCTCAGTCACGGTTCCGCTCGTCCATGGATTCCGGCTCGCGGGATTCGGGTAGTGCGTGGCGCGACTCCAGTTCGGCAATTCGTTCACGTAGTTTCCGGTTCTCGATCTCGAGGTCCGGTTTCGGAGAGTCCAGCTCACGATTGCGAGCCTTGCTGCTCAACCATGGATCGCTTTCCCACCAGTCGATTCCGACGGATTTCGCCGTCTCGAGCGACGCGATGACCAGCCGGAGCTTGATGGTGAGGAGTTCGATGTCGAGCAGGTTGACCTGGATGTCGCCTGCGATGACAAGACCTTTGTCGAGCACGCGTTCGAGGATGTCACCGAGGTTGGTGGACTGGTGGCCACCACCGTACGGCCTTGCAGACATGCCACCGCCCCCGCCCACGACGGTCATGCGCCTGCCCTCGTTCCGGTGTCTCCTGCTCCGCGTCCGTAGCGTCGGGTTCGCCGGTACGCCAACAGGACACCGTCCAGATCGATTTCCACCTCGTACAATGCGAGCATGTCGGCCGACGACGGAATACGTCGGTCCTCGACGACTTCCACCTCCACGACCCAGCCGTCGTCGGTGGGTTCGACCGAGGTGACCCCCTGCGGCACTTTCGATGTCAATTCTTCGAGATGAGCGAGGGCTGCCGCGGCAGCCTGCGCTGCCGAGATTGCGGGGGGTCCGGTGTCGGTCGCCACGACGTCACTCCCTCCTCCTGTCCGCGGCGGATGCGTCAGGCGTCATCATCCGGTTCAGGACTTCCTGCTGCGCATCGTCCATCTGCTGTTGTGTGAGTTCTCCCGCCTGCCAGGCCTGCTCGATCTGTTCGAGTTCGCGTCGCATGTTCGCCGGATCATGCATCTGCTGCTCGACCTGTTCCTGAATGACCTCCCCGAGCCACAAGACGCCCTTGATCGGAGCGAGCGGCAGGGTGAGCAGAGATGTCACGAGTCCCATGATCAGTGCTCCTGCGCTTCGGGTTTCGTCACGAAGTCGTATGCTGCCATGGGCCCGAGGAGGGTCGTGTCGACGCGGCCCTCCCACTCGCGTGCGAGATCTGCAAGGGCCTGCTCGAGGTCCTCCTGTTTCCCGAGTTCCACGAGCACGGCTATGTGGACCGCGGTCTGCTCGTGGTCGGGCTGCCGTTCGTTGACCATCGGTTCGAGCGAATCGAGTGCTTCGACTGTGCGTCGGGTGTCCTCGGCACGTTTGGATTCGATTGCTCCGTTGATGATTTCGCCCAGCGACATGCGCGCCTCGCGGGTGGCGTCCTCGGGCTGCCCACGAATCTGCTCGCGTAGCTGCGCGGCTTCGGGATTCTCGTCGAGGATCTCCTGCAGGATCGCCTTCTCGGAATAGCGTCCCTTGATCACGAACTGTGCGAGCCCCTCGAGCTGGTCCAGCGCCGAGGCGAGTTCCTCCGCGTTGCCTTCGAGTAGTTCGCGGGTCACCGCATCGCGGTCGGTGAGTACCGCACCGAACCTGAGCGGAAGCACAGGCGCGACGGCAACCGTTCCGTCGAGCAGGGCCGCGTGCGCCTTCAGGTCGTCCGGTGTGCCGAGGGCGCGGTCGGTGGGGATCTCGCTCACGAGAGCGGCCACCTTTGCGCTACGTACCACCGAAACCTCGCTGGGCGGGTCGCCGACACCGGTCGCGTGTCCCTCCGGTTCCACATCGGCCGGCACGATGCCGTACACGTAGAACGCAGTTCCCGAATCATTTTCGGAAGCCGTGCTTTGCTCGGTCCGCTCGGTGGACATCTAGTCCTCCCTCTTGCGCGCGCGAGATGCCGGCTGTCGTTGTTGCTGCACATCGCCGAGGAAGTCGCTCACTTTCTCCCCGGCGGCCTCGAGCGCCCCCTTCGTCTTGTGTTTGGCTCCACCTTCGGTGATGTCGCCGACGAGATCCGGTAATCCCTTCGGTTCGTTGTCGGAGATCTCGAGCCGGTTCACCGCTTCCGCGAATCGCAGATAGGTATCGACACTCGCCACCACCACGCGGGCGTCGATCGTGAGTAGTTCGATACCGACCAGCGAGACTCGTACGAACGCGTCGATGACGAGTCCCTTGTCGAGAATCGTGTCGATGACGTCGGCGAGGCCCGAGGAGTTCGGACGTGCCATAGTGCCGCCACCGCCACCGCCGGCGCCACCAGCGGGCTGGATCGTCATGATTCCTCATCTCGGTCCGCATCGGACTCCGCAGGCCTGCGTGTGCGTCGTGGTGCACGTTCGCGTGTCTTCCGTCGAGGCTGCTTCTCCTCGGCTGTGTCTTCCTCCGGTTCGGTTTCGTCGGATTCGACGTCCTCGTCCCCGGCGGTATCTTCTTCCTCCTGGCGTGCGGTCTCGTCGTCCTTGACCACCTCGCTGTCCTGTATTTCTCCGTGCCAGCCGACAACGTCATCGGGATGCAGTACGGCCTCGGTCGTCACGAACCGTTGAAAGTGCTTGAGTTCCAATCGTGCCCGCCGTCCTACGGCCCGCCAGAGATTCGCGGTACGTTCGAACAGGCCGTGGGGGTGATACTCGAGAACCATGATGATCCGGGTGAGGTCCGGGGTCAGCTCGTGGAACGTGACCGCGCCGTCGATGTAACCCTTTCCGCCCTTGGAACGCCACACGATCCGCTCGAACGGGATCTGCTCGACAATCGTCGATTCCCAGGTCCGTCGCGACCAGAACACCTTTCCGGTCCACTGCAGTTTCTCGTCCTCGCTCTGTTCGACCTGCTCGACCTTCTTCATGAACTTGGGCCAGTCGGCGAACTGCGTCCACTGGTCGTATGCCAATTCGAGAGGTACCCCTACGTCGATGTGTTCGACGATGTTGGTGAGCTTGATCTTCTTGCCGCCGCCTCCCTTGCCCTTACCTCCGGTGACCGCCTCTTTGACGTCTTCGAACTTGTCCTTCGCGGCATGCTTGAGGCTTTCGAACCCGGCACTCGCGGCCGCTTTCATCGGCGATTCACCCTGCGCGAGTTTGTCGACGCCGGTCAGGGCGCTCGCAAGGTTGCCGCCGCGTCCCTCCGCGTAGTCGTGCAGCCGACCGGTGGCGCCGATCACGCGGTCCGACACCTTGGACAAGGCGGACTCCGCGACGGTGCCGGCCAGGTTCTGTAGCGACTCCTGTAGCCGGGCGGTCGGGCTGTCCGCTCCGCTCTTGCCCGCTGATGCCGCCTTCTTCGCTGTTCCGGTTACCGCGCGACCCGTCCGGCCCGCTGCCTTCGTTGCGGTCTTCCCCGCTGTGCCCACTGCGTCGGCCACGTCGGTGGGTGCGTCCTTCAACGACTTCGCCATCGGACTTCACCTTCTCGTGCGGCGCACCGGAGCGCGGCCGGATGTGGTCGACTCGGCGCGTGCAGTGCGTGCACGGGGGCGTCGAGGAGGACTCTCGGTCTCGTCCGACTCGGAGGACTGGGACGCTGCGGTCTTCCGTGTCGCGCGGGGGCGGGTAGAGCGCTTGCGGGGGGCCGGACGTTCGGGTTCGGGCTCTTCGTCTTCTGTCGTGTCGTCTTCTGCCGTGTCGTCTTCGATGTATTCGTCCGGGTCTTCCTCGGCGCCGTCGGCTTCCTCGGCGTCGTCGTTCTCCTGATCGTGCTCTCGGTCGTCCTCGCGGTCTTCGCTGTACTCGCGATCGTCGTCCCCTTCGGGTTCCTCATCGGCCGAAGGTCTGGCAGTTCGGTCCTGCAGTCGTTCGTTGAGGGCATCTATGCGGGTGCTTGCTGCGGTGACGGCGGCCGCGCGTGCTGCACTCATCAGTTCTCCGCGAACGGATTCGGTGATCTTGTGTATCTCAGGGGACGAGCTGAGCATGGAGGTTCCACGCTGTAGGAGTTCCTGAGGACTGCTGGGCAGTTTGCCTGTGAGGCCGGCACCGGCGAGCATCAAGGCCAGTCGCATCTTCTTCGTGCGGCCGAGGAAGTATCCGATCCCCACACCTACAGCGACTCGTACTCCTGGATTCATCACTGTTCTCCTTCGCGGGTATGACGCGCCGCGGTGTGAGCTGCTATCGCTGAATCACTGCGTAATACGCCCGACATGAAATGTGATGTACACCACAATACGGCAAATTCGAGAAAATTTGCGCACCCGTATGAGCAAGAAGAGGGGTGTGAGGGTGTATCTGTCCGAATGGACCAATCGGTATGTTTACCTACGTTTTTCGAGCGATCGTCCACTCCAGGAAGGAGGGCGAAGGTAATGACCGAGTGCCGATCCGGTCAAGTTCTCGTCATCTCCCGGTGATGCCACTGGCTCGCAGTACAAACGCCGCCTCAGGGCCGACGACCCCCTCGACCAGTGTCAGGAACCGGTCGACGAACGCGGGTCCGTGGGCCGCTTCGGTCGGATCGTCCGGATCCTGCGGATCGAGGTGATGTGCGAGCTCGTGCAACACCACGAGCTCGCGGAATGCCCACGCTCGATTGTCGCGATACACAGGCAGTGCGATGGTTGCGCAGTCGCTTTCGTAGTGCGCGGCGGTATTCCCCGAGCGGGCGCGGACCCGTACGGGCAGTGCGGCGCGAGGCCAGTACGCGCGCACCCAATTGAGTGCCAGTACCTTGTCGACGTACTGCTGCGCGGACTCGAGCGATGCGAAACGCCGTTCGATCGGCAAGGTGACGTGGGACCCGGCCACTTCGACGGCGCGCAAACCGCGCTCGTCCGCGAGATCGAACATGCGCCGGACGAGCGACTCTGCCTCGTACACAGACGTTCTCTGTGTATCGCGCACCTTGGTCACGATTCCAGCCTCCTCGCGGCAGGTGGCAGTTCGGGTGAGCCGCCGAGTCGCGCCGTGCGCCCGGCGCGGTCGCCGGCGCGTTGCGCGTCGGTGGATCGCGTCGCCACACGGTTCCCCCGCCAGCTTCCTCGCGCCTGCGAAGTCGTGCGGTAGAAATCGCGCAACTCGAGTTCCTTGCCGCGAAGGACGAGGGCGGTGCCGGGCGTCGATTCCTCGGCTTCGCGCTCGGTGTCCTGTTTCGCTTCGGCGAGGCGCGCACCGATTCGCGCGGCGAACGCCGACTGGAAGTTCAGGCGTGCGGTGACGCCCGCGACGGGTTTGCGCACCTTTGTGCGGACCTGTCGGCCTCCGCGACGTTCGATCACCGTCTGCACCGTCGTCTCGTCCTTGTAGGTGCCCGAGCGCAGGTAGGCGTCGGAGGCGCGCACCATCTGCACCAGCAGCGACGAGTAGAGGGCCTCACAGACGTCGATGTCGGCGGCGAAGCCGTACGCGTAGATCACCGTGGAGGTCGCGGTGATGTCGCACTGCACGTCGTTGGCCGCGGCGATCGCCAGGAACAGCTGCGCATACGTCCGCAGGCCCTTCTTCCCGGCCTCCCCGATGGTGACGAGTCGCTGGACGGGCGCCGCACGACGCTGCCTGGCGGTCGTGTGGGCGCGGGCCACTGCGAGATCGACCGAGGCGGATGTCGCGAGCCGCTGGGCGGCGGCGAGGAAGGCATCGGCCTCGTGTGGATTGTCCGTCGACTCCGCCTGGCGCAGCAGACCGCCGATGCGGGTCAGCATCTTGTCCGAACTCACCCGTCGAGCGTAGAGGGTCGTGCCGACAGCAGCCCGCCGATGCTCTGCACTTGATTGCATATGCACCTGGTTGCATAATCTCCCCATGGCACTCGAACACGCGCTGCTCGTCTCACTCGACGAGCGCGCCGGATCCGGCTACGAGCTGGCTCGTCGCTTCGACAGATCCATCGGCTTCTTCCACCGCGCGACCCATCAGCAGATCTACCGGGTCCTGCGACGGATGGAGGAACGCGAGTGGGTCACGTGCGAGACCGTGCCGCAGGACGGCCGCCCCGACAAGAAGATCTACACGGTGACCGCAGCCGGTCACGCCGAACTCGACCGCTGGATCGCGCAGCCGTCGGAACCCGACCACCTGCGCAGCGAACTGGCCGTCAAGATCCGCGCCGCCCGTCCCGGCACCCTGCCCGAGTTGCTTGCGGAGATCACCCGCCACCGCGACGCTCACGACGCTCGCCTCGACGTCTATCGACTCATCGAGAAACGGGACTTCCCGGCGCAGGCCTCCCTCAGCGGCCCGGCGTTGCACCAGTACCTGGTGCTGCGCGGTGGCATCCGCGTCGAGGAGGGTTTCCGCGACTGGTGCCAGGACATGCTCGACGCCCTCACGCCCCCTTCGGAACAGGAACAACCGTGACTACAACAGACGCCTACCCGACCCTGCTGTCGCCGCTCGATCTCGGGCCGATCACCCTGCCCAATCGTGTGATCATGGGCTCGATGCACACCGGGCTCGAGGACCGCGCCAAGAACACCGGCCGGCTCGCGGCCTACTTCGCAGAACGCGCACGCGGTGGCGTTTCGCTCATCGTGACCGGCGGTTATGCACCGACTCGGACCGGATGGCTGCTGCCTTTCGGAGCCAAGCTCACCAACCGGATCGAGGCGCGGCGGCACCGCACGATCACCGACGCGGTGCATACGGAGGGCGGCCGCATCGTGCTGCAGATCCTGCACGCGGGCCGATACAGCTATTGGCCGCTGAGTGTGTCCGCCTCGTCGATCAAGGCGCCCATCAACCCGTTCCGGCCGAGGAGGCTGACCTCGTGGGGTGTGCGCAGGCAGATCCGCGCATTCGTCCGTTGCGCCCGCCTTGCGCAACAGGCGGGATACGACGGAGTCGAAATCATGGGTGGCGAAGGGTATTTCATCAACCAGTTCCTCGCGGAGCGGACCAACCGGCGCACCGACGAGTGGGGTGGCACCCCCGAGAAGCGTCGTCGCCTCGCGGTGGAAATCGTCCGCGGCGTCCGCGAGGCGGTCGGTCCCGACTTCGTGATCTCCTTCCGGCTGTCGATGGCGGATCTCGTCGACCGCGGCCAGAGCTGGGACGAAATCGTCTCTCTTGCACAAGAAGTCGAGTCGGCAGGTGCAACCCTGCTGAACACCGACATCGGCTGGCACGAATCGCGGGTACCGACGATCGTCACCTCTGTGCCCCGCGCCGCCTTCGTCGACTTCACGGCCAGGCTCGCAAAGCACGTGAGCATCCCGGTCGCGGCGTCCAACCGCATCAACATGCCCGAGACCGCAGAGGAAATCCTCGCCGACGGTCGCGCCCACCTGGTGTCGCTCGCGCGGCCCATGCTTGCCGACCCCGACTGGGTGCGAAAAGCCGCAGCGGGCACACCCGACGAGATCAACACCTGTATCGCCTGCAATCAGGCCTGCCTCGACCACGCCTTCGTGAACAAGCACGTTTCGTGCCTGCTCAACCCGCGGGCGGGCCGTGAGACCGAACTGCTGCTCTCGCCCACGCGTCGCAGCAAGTCGGTCGCGGTCGTCGGGGCAGGCCCCGCGGGTCTGTCGGCTGCGGTCAACCTCGCGCGCCGCGGGCATCGCGTCAGCCTGTTCGAAGCAGATGCGCAGATCGGTGGTCAATTCGGTATCGCGCGGCTCATCCCGGGGAAGGAGGAGTTCGCCGAAACCTTGCGGTACTACACGCGGCAACTCGAGCTCACCGGTGTCGACGTCAGGTTGAATACGCGCGCAACGGTCGCCGATCTGACCGACGGATTCGACGAGGTTGTCGTCGCGACCGGTGTCACGCCGCGAGTTCCGGCCATCGACGGCATCGATCATCCCAGCGTGCTGACCTATGCGCAGGCCGTGCGCGGCGGTGCGCCGCTCGGTGAGCGGGTCGCGGTGATCGGCGCGGGCGGCATCGGCGTGGACGTTTCCGAATTTCTCACCCACGACACCTCCCCGGCGACGGATCTCGCCGAGTGGAAGCGTGAGTGGGGTGTCAGCGACGATGAGGATGCGCCCGGTTCGTTGGCCACTCCGCAGCCCTCGCCGTCGCCTCGCGAGGTCTATCTACTGCAGCGCACTCCCGGCCGTATCGGAGCGAAGCTGGGCAAGACCAGCGGCTGGGTGCATCGGGCCGCCTTGAAACACAAGGGTGTCCACGAGTTCTCGGGCGTGAGCTACGAACGGATCGGCGACGACGGTCTGCACATCAGTCTCGGCAAGGACGGCAGTGAGCGCCGGGTGCTCGCCGTCGACACCATCATCGTGTGCGCGGGGCAGGAATCGGTACGTGACCTCGTGGACGGGCTCACTCTCGCCGGCATCACGACGCATGTGATCGGCGGCGCCGACGTCGCAGCGGAGCTCGACGCCAAGCGCGCGATCGAGCAGGGCACCCGCCTCGCCGACCGGATCTGAAGGGATTCCCGGTCGAAATCCTGCGGAACCGTTCCTCGACCGCGAAGATCGGTGGAATGGACACCGCGGTCGAATTCGTCACCGACATCAACGACTGGTACTGGTACGCGGTCATCGCGCTACTCGTCGGATCCGGACTGTATTACTCGTTCCGGTCCCGGTTCATCCAGATCCGGCTGATTCCCGACATGCTGCGGTCCATCGTGGAGAAGGCCGAGGACCTCCCCGATGGGGAGAAAGGGATCTCGGCGTTCCGGGCATTCTCCATTTCCGCAGCGTCGCGGGTGGGAACGGGCAACATCGCGGGCGTCGCGATCGCAATCAGTATCGGCGGACCCGGCGCACTGTTCTGGATGTGGGCGATGGCGCTGATCGGTGCCTCCACAGCTTTCGTCGAGTCGACTCTCGCGCAGCTGTACAAGGTGCGCGACAAGGGTGCGTTCCGGGGCGGCCCGGCCTACTACATGCAATACGGGCTCGGTAAACGGTGGATGGGCATGATCTTCGCGGTGATCATCACGATCACGTACGGATTCGTGTTCAACGCCGTGCAGACCAATTCGATCGTCGATGCGGTGTCGAGCTCGGTGGGTGAGAAGACGACGGGTCTGCAGGTCGGTATCGGCATTGGCGTGGCGATCCTCGTCGCTCTGGTCATCTTCGGTGGGGTGCGGCGGATCTCGAGTGTGTCGCAGGTGGTGGTGCCGGTCATGGCCATCGCCTACCTGATCATCGGAATCATCGTGGTGGTCCTCAACATCGATGAGGTCCCCGGGATGTTCCGGTTGGTGTTCGAGAACGCCTTCGGCATCCGCGAGGTCGCGGGAGGCGGGTTCGGTGCCGCGTTCATGTACGGCATCCGGCGCGGCCTGTTCTCGAACGAGGCGGGTATGGGGTCGGCCCCGAACGCCGGTGCGTCCGCATCGGTGTCGCACCCGGTCAAACAGGGGCTCGTGCAGAGCCTCGGCGTCTACTTCGACACGTGGCTGGTGTGCTCGATCACCGGATTCATCATCCTGCTCTCCGATCCGGAGTTCGGTTCGGGACTCGAGGGCGCTGCGTTGACGCAGAATGCGTTGGCGTTGCAGCTCGGCGACTGGACCGTGCACTTCCTCGCGATCCTCATTTTCTTCCTCGCGTTCACCTCGGTGATCGGCAACTACTACTACAGCGAATCGAACATCGAGTTCCTTACCGGTTCACGGAAGGCCCTGCCCTATCTGCGTTCGGCCGTGGTGGTGTGCGTGTTCCTCGGCGCGATCGGCTCGGTCCCGCTCGTGTGGGCGCTCGCCGACCTCGCGATGGGCGTGATGGCGACGGTCAACCTCATCGCGCTGGTCCCGCTGTCGGGTGTCGCGTATGCGTTGTTCCACAACTACAGCGCACAACGCAAGCAGGGACGTGACCCGGTCTTCCACCGCGGCGACGTGCCGGGGCTCCGTGGGATTCAGGTGTGGGGCGACGACGACGCGCCGGTGGCGGTGGGCCGTGAAGATGCACGGTAGATTCCGGTAGCGCACGAGCGTGTCCGCTTCGGAAAGGATCTGCGATGGCCTCGGTGACCTTCGACAAGACGACGTGTCTGTTTCCCGGCTCGAGTACACCGGCGGTCGATGCACTGGATCTCGAGATCGAGGACGGCGAGTTCCTTGTCCTGGTCGGGCCCTCCGGATGCGGTAAGTCGACATCGCTCCGGATGCTCGCGGGGCTCGAACAGGTGCACAGTGGGCGCATCCTCATCGGCGACAACGATGTCACCGCGCAGGATCCGAAGGAACGCGACATCGCGATGGTGTTCCAGAACTATGCGCTGTACCCGCACATGTCGGTGGCCGAGAACATGGGATTCGCGCTCAAGCTCGCGAAGACCCCGAAATCGCAGATCCGTGAGCGGGTCACCGAGGTCGCCAAGATGCTCGATCTCGAGCAGTACCTCGACCGCAAGCCGAAGGCCCTCTCCGGCGGCCAGCGGCAGCGCGTCGCCATGGGCCGTGCGATCGTGCGGGAACCGCAGGTGTTCCTCATGGACGAGCCGCTGTCCAACCTCGACGCCAAACTGCGCGTCCAGACCCGAACCCAGATCGCCCAGTTGCAGCGCAGGCTCAACACCACCACCGTCTACGTCACACACGACCAGGTGGAAGCCATGACGATGGGTGACCGTGTAGCTGTACTGGACAAGGGCATCCTCCAGCAGTGCGCGTCGCCGCGTGTGCTCTACAACCAGCCGGCAAACGTGTTCGTCGCCGGATTCATGGGCTCACCCGCAATGAATCTGTTCACCCTCCCCGTCGTCGAACGCGGAGTCATGGTGGGCGACGTCCACGTCCAGGTGCCCCGCGATATCCTCGGGCAGGTGACCGAGACGGAGGTGACGATCGGCATCCGGCCGGAACACCTCGAGATCGCCTCCGACGGGCTCCCCGTCGATGTGGACGTCCTCGAGGAACTGGGATCCGACGCATACGTGTACGGCAACGCCACGATCGGTGGGATCCGCCAGGAGATCGTGGCTCGTAGCGATTGGCGAACTCCACCGCAGAAGGGGGACCGCGTTCACCTGCGGTTCGACCCCAACCACGTGCATGTGTTCAAGACCTCGGACGGTCGTCGCATCGGCTGAATCGGTCGGTTCCGCCGCGTTCGCCCACCGGGGTCGCCGACACAGAACCGATCAAGGACGGGCGGAATGCCGACTTTTCGAGGTGGCCCGTGCCACAGTAGTGGCCGGTGCCGGTGCCTCAGGGGTCACCGGCGAGTTGTTTTTCCGATCTCACACGGGAGATGTACATGGCTTTGAACAAGAAGGCGATGCGCAGAGCCGTCATCGCCGCCTCCTCGGCGGCGCTGCTGGTTCTGACGGCGTGTGGTTCCGACGACGGTGGCAGCGACACCGGCTCATCCGACACGGGCGCTGCCGCATCCGGTGAGGGCCGCGGTCCGATCACCATCGTCGAGGGCCAGGACCCCTTGAACGCGGCGCTCGAGAACATCATCGCCGACTGGAATGCCGAGAACCCCGACGAGCAGGTCACGTTCAAGCCGCTCGCGCGCGAGGCCAACGACCAGTACGCCGATATCGCGCAGCGCATGCAGGCGCAGAGCGACGAGTACGACCTCGTCGCCGTCGACGTCACGAACACCGCCGAGTTCGCCGCCAACGGCTGGCTGCTTCCGCTCGAGGGCGACAACGCCATCGACACCGATGGGCTGCTGCCCGCAACCGTCGAATCGGGCACCTACAACGGCACGCTGTACGCGGCGCCGAAGAACACCAACGGTGCGTTCCTGTACTACCGCACCGACCTCGTCGATCAGGCACCCGCGACGTGGGACGACCTGAAGGCCGAGTGCCCGAAGGCAGAGGAAGCGGGTATCGCCTGCTACATCGGTCAGTTCAGCAACTACGAGGGTCTGACGGTCAACGTCACCGAGATCGTCAACGCCTTCGGCGGCAGCTTCGTCGCCGAGGACGGTCTCACTCCCGCGATCGACGACAAGACGGCCGAGGGCCTGCAGTTCATCGTCGACTCCTTCGAGGACGGCACCATCCCGGCAGCCGCGCAGACCTACACCGAGGGCGAGTCGCAGACCGCATTCGGCAACGGCGAGGCGATGTTCATGCGCACCTGGCCCGGCTTCTACACCGACGGTGAGCAGTCGTCGGTCGCCGGTAAGTACGGCATCGCCGTTCTCCCGGGGGTCGACGGCCCGGGTGTGTCCACCCTCGGTGGCTACAACGTCGGCATCAGCGCGTTCACGGATGCTCCGGCAACAGCCCGCGACTTCCTCGAGTTCATGCAGACCCGACAGTCGCAGGAGTACTACGCCGAGGTCGGCGGCGCACCGGTCCTCGCCGAGGTGTACGACGACCCGGAGATCCTCGAGCAGTACCCGTACTTCTCGACACTGAAGGAAGCGCTCGAGAGCGCGAAGCCGCGTCCGTCGTCGCCGTACTACTCGGCCGTGTCGAAGGCGATCTCCGACAACGCCTACGCTGCGATCCGGGGAGAGAAGCCCGTCCAGCAGGCCCTGGACGACACGCAGGCCGGCATCGAAACCGCCGGCAACTGATCCACTAGGAGCAGTAGATGGCAGAACCGCAGGTCGGAAAGCCCGCGGATCCGCCACACGACACCGCGGTCGGGACCGATGGTCCCGGCCGCGGACGTGTGGCCGGTCGGCACCGCGCGCCCGCGCCGCCGCCGATGACCGCTCCGCCGGCCAAGACCCGGCGGAAGGTGCCGGTGTGGATGTTCATCGCGCCGTCGATGATCGTCCTCGCAGTGATCATCCTGTACCCGCTCGGCAGAGCGGTCTGGATGTCGTTGCACGGCGACGCCAAGACGCTCGACCCAGAGACGGGCCGGTTCGTCACGGGCGGGTTCACGGGTATCGAGAACTACACCCGCTGGATCACCCAGACCTGCGGTACTGCCACCGGTTCGATCCCCTGCCCGCCGGGAACCCTCGGTTCCCAGTTCTGGCAGTCGATCTTCAACACCTTCTTCTTCACCGTCGTGACGGTGTCGATCGAGACGGTGATCGGTTTCGCGATGGCGCTCGTGATGGCCAAGTCGTTCCGGGGCCGCGGTCTGCTGCGTGCGTCGGTTCTGGTGCCGTGGGCCATCCCCACCGCGGTGACCGCCAAGCTGTGGTTCTTCATCTTCGCCAACGACGGCATCGCCAACAAGATGCTCGGCACCGACATCCTGTGGACCGCCGATCCTTGGCCCGCCCGCTTCGCGATCATCGTCGCCGATGTGTGGAAGACCGCGCCGTTCATGGCGTTGCTCATCCTCGCGGGCCTGCAGATGATTCCCTCGGATGTGTACGAGGCGGCGAAGGTCGACGGCGCGAATGCCTGGCAGCGCTTCACTCAGATCACGTTGCCTCTCGTCAAGCCCGCACTCATGGTGGCGATCCTGTTCCGCACGATGGATGCGCTGCGCATGTACGACCTGCCCGCCATCATGATGGGCTCCAACCCCGCGACCTCGACGATTTCCGTGCTGGTCGTCGACCAGATGCGCCAGGGCGCCAATTCGGCGTCCGCGTTGTCGACGATCACATTCCTCATCATCTTCGCGGTCGCCTTCATCCTGGTGCGGTTCCTCGGCGCCAATGCGGTCAGTACCCAGGAGAAGCAGCGTAAGGGAGACGTCGCATGACCGGCACGATCACCGCCACCGAGACGTCTGCCGACGAGAGCCCGCCGCCCGGTCCCAAACGTGCGGGCAGGTTCCGGATGGGAACCATCGGCACCTACCTCGGGGTGGCACTCATCATCGTCTGGGGGCTCGCCCCGTGCTACTGGATGATCGTCACGGCGCTGCGCGATCCATCCGAGACGTTCAGCACGAGTCTGTGGCCGACGAATCCGACCCTGCAGAACTTCGCCGATGCACTCGACCCCGACGCCAAGGTCAACTTCTCGCGCGCGCTGATGAACAGCGTCATCATCGCCGGGGCGACCACCGCGATCGCACTGCTCATCGGTGTGTTCACCGCGTACGCGCTGTCGCGTTTCGAGTTCCGGGGCAAGTATTTCGTCACCGGCATCATTCTCGGTGCCTCGATGTTCCCGGTCGTCGCTCTCGTGACCCCGCTGTTCCAGTTGTTCACCGACATCGGTTGGATCGGTAGCTACCAGGCGCTGATCATCCCGAACATCTCGTTCGTGCTGCCGCTGACCGTGTACACCCTCACCTCGTTCTTCTCCGAACTGCCGTGGGAACTCGAGGAGGCCGCGCGTATGGACGGCGCGACCCGCGGGCAGGCGTTCCGCCTGATCATGCTGCCGCTCGCGGCCCCCGCGTTGTTCACCACGGCGATCCTCGCGTTCATCGCGACGGTGAACGAGTACCTGCTCATGTCGCAGCTCTCGAGTGAACGGACAGCTCCGGTGACGGTGGCCATGGCACGGTTCGCGGGCACCGACCCGTACGTGACGCCGTACGCGTCGATCATGGCGGGCGGCACCCTCGTGATGGTGCCGCTGGTCGTGATGGTGCTGATCTTCCAGCGCCGGATCATCTCGGGCCTGACGGCGGGTGGCGTGAAGTCGTGAGTCCTCGGCTCCCCCGCCGTCAGCGACTCGAGATGCTGCTCGGTGTCATCACGGTCTTCGCAGTGATGGCGGTGGTGGGGGCGGTCGCAGAAATGTTGTCGCCGGAGCCGGGTATCGTGCCGTCACTGGTGCTGGCGGGATTCGCGCTCGCATGGTGGTTCACGTACCGAGCGTGGCGTCGTACCGATTCGTCGTAGTGCTGCGCACACATTCTGCAGAGTGCTATGTACGTCACTTATGCGCGTGACTTCGTACCATGCTGTCGGCAGGATGGAAGAATCTGCCGAGTCCCATTCTGGAGAAAGTGGTACGTGTGAGTCCCCCGAAACCGTCGACGTCCAGCAGCGGACGCGCTTCCGCTGGTTCGAAGTCACGGCGGTGGCGAATAGTCCGGTATGTCGTACTCGTGGTGGTTGCGCTGCTGGTTCTCGTGCCGATCGGAGTATTCGCCGGCGCGTACGTCTCGGCAGAGGTGCCCCGTCCCTCCGACATGACGACCAACCAGATCGCCCGCATCTACGCTGCCGATGACACCACCGAGATCAGCCGAGTGGTGCCTCCGGAGGGCAATCGCGTCGAGGTCGGCATCGACGAGGTACCCGAGCACGTGCGCAACGCGGTGCTCTCGGCCGAGGACCGCGACTTCTACAGCAATCCCGGTTTCTCGATCTCCGGATTCGCTCGCGCGGCCCGCGACAATGTCCTGGGCAAGGACACCGCAGGTGGCGGCTCCACGATCACCCAGCAGTACGTCAAGAACGTGCTGGTCGGCGCCGATCGCACCCTCACGCGCAAGATGAAGGAGCTGGTCATCTCCTCGAAGATGGCCCGCGAATGGTCGAAGGACGAGATCCTCGAGGCGTACCTGAACACCATCTACTTCGGTCGCGGCGCCTACGGCATAGCCGCGGCGTCTCAGGCGTACTTCGGCAAGGCAGTCGGCGATCTGACGGTTTCCGAGGGTGCTGTCCTCGCCGGTGTCATCCAGACCCCGTCGTCGCTCGATCCCGAGTTCAATCGTCCTGCGATCGAGGCGCGCTGGAATTACGTCCTCGACGGCATGGTCGACATGGGCGTGCTCGATCCCGGCGCCCGCGCGGAAGCCGCCTTCCCGGAGACCGTGCCGTCGGATCAGCTGGCGCGAGCCAACGAGGCGCCCGGCCCCGAAGGTCTGATCCGCTCCCAGGTGTTGCGTGAGCTCTCTGCAGCGGGGATCAGCGAACAGGTGCTCAACACCGAGGGCCTGCGCATCGTCACCACGATCGATCCGGTGGCCCAGCAGGCGGCAATCGATGCGGCGCGGAGCAACCTCGAGGGCGAACCCGAGGACCTGCGCACTGCCGTGGTGTCCGTCGACCCGCGCTCGGGCGCGGTGCGCGCGTACTACGGCGGCGAAGAAGGCGCAGGTTACGACTATGCACAGGCGCCGCTCCAGACCGGTTCGTCGTTCAAGGTGTTCGGTCTGATCGCGGCTCTGCGTGAGGGCATCGGCCTCGGTGCGCGCTACGACAGCACCCCGCTGACCGTCGGCAGCATCGAGATCAACAATGTCGAAGGCGAGTCGTGCGGCAAGTGCACTATCGCGGAGGCGACGAAACGATCGCTGAACACCAGCTTCTACCGGCTGATGATGTCCATGGAGAACGGTCCGCAGAAGATCGCCGACGCGGCACACGACGCCGGTATCCCGCTGGAGATCCCCGGGGTCGAGGGTACTTCGCTCACCGAGGCCAACGGCATCCCCGAAGGGGGCATCGTGCTCGGCCAATATCAGTCACGCGTGATCGACATGGCGTCGGCGTACGCCACGCTCGCGGCGTCGGGCACCTTCCATCAGCCGTATTTCGTGCAGAAGGTCACCACATCCGACGGCGAGGTGCTCCTCGACCGGCCTGCGTCCCCCGCCGAGGATCGCATCGACCCGGCCGTCGCCGACAACGTCAGCCAAGCGCTGCTGCCCGTCGCGGCGTACTCGCGTGGCCACGCGCTTGCCGGAGGGCGGCCGTCGGCTGCGAAGACCGGCACCACCCAGCTCGGTGACACAGGCATGAACAAGGACGCGTGGATGGTCGGGTACACCCCGTCGCTGTCGACCGCCGTGTGGATCGGCACCGCCGACGCAGGACCGATCACCAATCTGTGGGGTGGCTCCATCTACGGCTCCAGCCTGCCTTCCGACATCTGGAAGGACACGATGGACACCGCGCTCGCGGGCACCGATGTGGAGAGCTTCCCGTGGCCCGACCCGATCGGTGGACAGGCGGGAGTGCCCGCCGACGCGGGCATCAGCACCCCGACGACCACCGGGCGTCCGGTACCCGGGTTCGAACTCCCCGGTCTGAGCGACCTGCCGCCGATCACGATCCCGGCGCCGCCGGTCGAGATCCCTCCGGAGGTTCAGTTACCGCCGCAGATCGAGGTCTTCCCAGGCGTCACGATCCAGATCCCGGGGATGTGACGTCGCGGGCTGCGGGGTCGTCGAGAACGACGGCCCGCAGCACGGTGATGCTGTAGTCGACCACATCGTCGACCGAGGTGTCCGGGGCGGCGGTGCGGTCGACCGCAAGTGATTCGACCATCGACCACCATCCGCGCAGTCTCATGGTGGTGAGCGGATCCGGTGCTGTTCCCGCGGCGGTCAGGATTCGCCGGACCATCGTGTTCCTGACCTCGTCGTGGATCTCGCGGATCTGCGGGTCGGCGCCGAATCCGCCGTGGAAGAACGCCTGGTAGTTGTCGCTGTGGCGGTCGACGAACGAGACGAATGCGTTCAGGCACGCCCGGAGCGGGTCGGGGTCGTCCGGGTCCGGTGTGGCCGCGCGCAGCATACGGCGGGACGCGGCGCCCACGACCGCCACGTAGAAGTCCTGCTTCGTGGGGAAATACCGGAAGAGCAGGCCGCGTGAGATACCGGCGATCTCGGCGACGCGGTCGATCGACAGCGCGTGGATCGGGCGGTTCGACAACTCCTGAAGGCCCACCGCGACGAGCTGGCGTCGACGCTCTTCGGGTGGCAGCCGGCGTCTGACGTCCGGGGCTTGTCGGGGAGTACTCACCCCGCTAGCCTAACTGAGCATTGCTCAATTGAGGACGGAGCCTTCATGGATTTCGGACAGTCCGCGCGGAGCCTCGACTATCGCGAGCGGCTGCGCAGCTTCATCGTCACCGAGGTCGAACCTGTCGAACGGCATCTCCGTGCCGTGCGGAGCGAGGCGCTCGCCCAGCGTCGCGAGGTCACCGGCAGCTGGTCCGTCTCGCCGGAGTTCCGAGAACTGCAGCGCAAGGCCCGTGAGGCCGGGCTGTGGAATCTCTTCCTCCCTGATCCGGACCTGGGCGCGGGCCTGTCCAATGTCGAGTACGCCCCGCTCGCCGAGGAGATGGGCCGGTCGATGTTCGCGTCGGCCGTGTTCAACTGCGATGCGCCCGACACCGGGAACATGGAGGTGCTCTACCACTACGGCAGCGCCGACCACAAGGGTCGGTGGCTGCGACCCCTGCTCGACGGTGAGATCCGGTCGGCGTTCTGCATGACCGAACCCGACGTCGCCTCGTCGGATGCCACCAACATGGCCGCGACCGCCGTCGTCGACGGCGACGAGGTGGTCTTGAACGGGCGAAAATGGTGGAGCACAGGTATCGGGCACCCCGACTGCAGGGTACTCATCTTCATGGGCCTGACCGACCCGAACGCGCACAAGTACCAGCAGCATTCGATGGTCCTCGTTCCGATCGACACACCCGGGGTGACGATCGAGCGCATGCTCCCGGCGATGGGATACTTCGACGAACCCGGTGGGCACGGCGAGGTGTCGTTCACCGACGTCCGGCTGCCCCTGGATGCGGTGATCGCCGGTCCTGGCCGCGGTTTCGAGATCGCCCAGGGCCGTCTCGGCCCGGGGCGCATCCATCACTGCATGCGTCTGGTCGGGCTCGCCGAGCGCACACTCGAACTCGCGTGCCGCCGCGGGCTCGACCGGACGGCCTTCGGCAAACCGATCGTCGACCTCGGCGGCAACCGCGAACGCATCGCCGACGCCCGCATCGCCATCAACCAGCTCCGGCTGCTCGTTCTGCACGCCGCATGGCTGCTCGACACGCAGGGTCTGGCGGGTGCCCGATCCGCGGTTTCCGAGATCAAGGTCGCCGCGCCGCGGGTCGCGCAACAGATCATCGATTTCGCGATCCAGATCCACGGTGGCGCAGGGCTGTCCGACGATTTCCCGCTCGCCGGCGCCTGGACGGCAGCGCGGGCACTGCGTCTCGCGGACGGCCCCGATGAGGTGCATCTTGGCCTCGTCGCACGATTCGAACTCGGCAAATACAACTGAGATGGGGATACAGGAGTGACTGAACTTCCTGACAACGCGCGAGTGGTCCGCGACGAGGACGCGTTCGACGTCCGGTCCGTTGCGGCATGGCTCGACGAACACGCAGGCATCCCGGGAATTCCGGAGGTACGTCAATTCGCGGGTGGCGCGTCCAATCTGACCTACCTGCTGCGCTATCCGGATCGAGATCTCGTGCTGCGTCGTCCGCCCGCCGGGGCGAAGCCGTCGTCCGGACACGACATGGCGCGCGAGTACCGCATCCAATCGCTGCTCGCACCGGTCTACCCGCACGTGCCGGCTATGGTCGGTATGTGCACCGACCATAGCGTGCTCGGCAGCGACTTCTACGTCATGGAACGCGTGCCCGGCACGATCCTGCGGACCGATCCGCCGACCACCCTCGACCTGACGCCGGAACACACCCGTGCCCTGTGCCTGCGGATCGTCGACCTGCTCGTCGAACTGCACGGCGTCGACCCCCAGACCTCCGGGCTGAACGAATTCAGCCGCGGCACCGGATACGTCGCGCGACAGGTTGCGGGCTGGACCGAGCGCTACGAGAAGGTCCGGACCGACAACGTCCCTGATTTCGCGCGCGTCACCCGCTGGCTCGACGAGACACAGCCCGCCGACGTCGCGTCGACGGTCGTGCACGGAGATTTCCGGCTCGACAATGTGGTGCTCGATGCGGACGATCCGCTGCGGCCGGTCGCGGTGCTCGACTGGGAACTGGCGACGATCGGCGACCCGCTCATGGACTTGGGGTCGTCGCTCGCGTACTGGGTGCAGGCCGACGACGACCCGATGATGCTTGCCACCAAGCGGCAGCCGTCGGATCTGCCCGGCATGCTCACCCGCCGTGAGATCGTCGAGTATTACTCCGAGAAATCCGGACTGCCGGTGGACAACTGGCGATTCTACGAAGTCTTCGGCCTGTTCCGGCTCGCCGTGATCGCCCAGCAGATCTACTACCGCTACCACCACGGGCACACCACCAACCCCGCGTTCAAGGACTTCTGGGTGGTCGTCGGTTACCTCGACTCCCGGTGCAACGAACTCATCGACCAACTCGAGAAGGAGGGCCGATGAGCCGGCCACAGCGACGCAACATCCTCATCACCGGAGCAAGCTCCGGACTCGGTGCGGGAATGGCCCGCGAATTCGCCGCGCGGGGACGCAATCTCGCACTCGCCGCTCGCAGGGTGGATCGCCTCGACGCACTGCGGTCGGAACTGCTCGCCGAGCATCCGCATATCACTGTCGCGGTGCGGGCGCTGGACATCAACCGGCACGACGACGTCTTCACCGTCTTCCGGGAGTTCGACGAGGAACTCGGCGGTCTCGACCGGGTGATCGTCAATGCAGGCCTGGGCAAAGGACAGCCGTTGGGCACGGGCTACTTCCGTGCGAACGTGCAAACTGCTCAGACCAATTTTCTCGGTGCACTCGCCCAGAGCGAGGCAGCGCTCGAGCTCATGCGCCCGCGCAATGCGGGGCACGTCGTCCTGATCTCGTCGATGAGCGCACTGCGCGGGATGCCGCGCAACATGACGACCTACGGTGCGTCGAAAGCAGCGGTCGCGGCCCTCGGGGAGGGGATGCGATCGGACCTGGCGGGCACCGGAATCGACGTCAGCACCATCTTTCCCGGCTACATCCGGTCGGAGATCAACGAGAAGGTGAAGAAGGTCCCGTTCATCGTCGACACCGAAACCGGTTGTCGTGCATTGGCTGCGGCAATCGAGAAGGAGCCGGCCAAGGCGTACGTGCCCGGATGGCCGTGGATCCCGCTCGCCTACGCGATGAAGCTGTTGCCGTTGTCGGTGGTACGGCGAATGGCGTAACCGCCCCGAAATGACCGAATGTCACCTTCATACAGTTGAAGTGTACGAAGGTGACATTCGGTCATGAAGGAGGATCAGTCCTCGGCGCCGATGATGAAGGCCTCGAGCTCGGTACGAGCCTTGTCGTCGGCCATCTGGACCGGCGGGGACTTCATCAGGTAGGCGGATGCCGGGAGGATCGGGCCACCGAGACCGCGGTCCTTGGCGATCTTCGCAGCGCGGATCGCGTCGATGATGATGCCTGCGGAGTTCGGCGAGTCCCACACCTCGAGCTTGTACTCGAGGTTCAGGGGGGCGTCGCCGAAGGCGCGGCCCTCGAGGCGGACGTATGCCCACTTGCGGTCGTCGAGCCACTGAACGTAGTCGGACGGGCCGATGTGGACGTCGCGGTCGTGGACCTTGCCGGCCAGCGGGCCGTTGAGGTTCGACGTGACGGCCTGGGTCTTGGAGACCTTCTTGGATTCGAGACGCTCACGCTCGAGCATGTTCTTGAAGTCCATGTTGCCGCCGACGTTGAGCTGGTAGGTGCGGTCGAGGACGACACCGCGATCCTCGAACAGCTTCGCCATCACGCGGTGGGTGATGGTAGCGCCGACCTGCGACTTGATGTCGTCTCCGACGATCGGGACACCGGCGTCGGTGAACTTCTTGGCCCACACCGGGTCGGAGGCGATGAACACAGGCAGAGCGTTGACGAATGCCACACCGGCGTCGATGCAGCACTGGGCGTAGAACTTGTCGGCCTCGTCGGACCCGACGGGCAGGTACGACACGAGAACGTCGACCTCGGCGTCCTTGAGTGTCTGGACGACGTCGACGGGCTCGGCGTCGGACAGCTCGATTGTCTCGGCGTAGTACTTGCCGATGCCGTCGAGCGTGTGGCCGCGCTGGACGGAGATGCCCGTCGGCGGCACGTCCGTGATCTTGATGGTGTTGTTCTCGCTGGCGTTGATCGCCTCGGAGAGATCGAACCCGACCTTCTTGGCATCGACGTCGAATGCGGCGACGAACTTGACGTCGCGCACGTGATACCGACCGAACTCGACGTGCATCAGACCGGGGACGGTCATATCGGCGTCGGCGTCCTTGTAGTACTCGACGCCCTGAACCAGAGACGAGGCACAGTTCCCCACGCCCACAATGGCCACGCGCACCGAGGTGCTGTTCTCACCCATGGTCGGGTTCTCCTTCTTTTCTGCTTGCTGCTGACGACTGCTCGGCGGCGATGAGTTCGTTGAGCCAGCGGACTTCACGTTCGCTGGACTCGAGGCCGAGTTGGTGTAGCTGACGGGTGTAGCGATCCAAGGTGCCGCTCGCCCGCCCGATGGCGTCGCGGAGGCCTTCCCGGCGCTCCTCGACCTGGCGTCGCCTGCCTTCCAGAATCCGCATCCGCGCTTCCGCGGGTGTCCGGCTGAAAAAAGCGAGGTGAACGCCGAATCCGTCATCGGTGTAGTTCTGGGGACCAGTGTCGGCCACCAGTTCGGTGAACCGTTCTCGCCCTACCGGGGTCAGCTGGTAGACGCGACGAGCGCGCCGCTTCACCGGCCCGGGGACTCCGGCATCCTCCTCGGCAATGAGGCCGTCGGCCTGCATCCGCCGCAATGTCGGATACAGCGACCCGTACGAGAAGGCGCGGAAGGCGCCCAGGAGTCCGGTCAATCGCTTGCGGAGCTCGTAACCGTGCATAGGCGATTCGAGAAGCAGCCCGAGGATTGCCAGCTCTAGCAAGTGGGCCACCTCCTACGTCCGTTCGAACCTGACCGACTGATGCGATGCAAAACTATATCGCACCGATATATAGAACCATACGCCTGTCCCGAACCTGGCCGGTGAGGGAAGTGCACTCCACAGAACGGCAGCGACAGCGACGACCGCCACACCGGCGATCATCGGGGCAATCAGGCCCCAGGTGGAATTCCGGTCCCGTCGCCCTCGGGTTCGGCCGGCGGTTGCAGGTCGCGAACGAGGTCCGCGAGTTCCGGCAGTGTTGTCGCTGTTGCGGCGCGTGCGACGAGGTCGCGCCACTGTTCCGCTGTGAGCTGCCCGTCGGCGTAGGCGGCGTCGAGACGGGTGCGCGCGAGAGCACGATCGCCCTCGCGTACTCGGGTCTGCGGCGATTGTCGACGAACCACGGCAGAAGCGTAGTTCGTCCGGAATGGGTCTGCCGCGCACAGGACCGGGCACACTCCGCGCCCACTTGCACTTGGGCCGCACGTACTCTGGATCCCGTGCAAACTCAGCGGCAGGTGGTGGACTACGCGTTGCAGCGGCGGTCGCTGCTCGCCGAGGTCTACTCGGGGAGACGCGGCGTGGCCGAGGTTTGCGATGCAAGCCCTTACCTCCTGCGAGCTGCAAAGTTCCACGGCACAGGCAGCGAGATCGTGTGCCCTATCTGCCGCAGGGAGCAGTTGACCATCGTTTCGTGGGTCTTCGGTGACAAGCTCGGAGCAATTTCCGGTTCCGCGCGCACTCCCGAAGAGTTGACCCGCCTGGCCTCCAGCCAGGAGGAATTCTCCGTCCACGTGGTCGAAGTTTGCCGAACCTGCAGCTGGAACCACCTGGTGCAGTCGTACGTTCTCGGTGCGCAACCCGCGCCGAAGCGGCCCCGTCGTCGATCGACGGGTGCAAATCGACGCACCGCGAGCGAGTGAACGGTCGCCGGACGACGTGACATCGACGTGCCCGACGGTGTACACAGCTGCACAAGACCGAACGACCGAGTCGTCGACCCCCTGTCCGAGTACGGATTCGAGGATCGGGCGTAACGCGTCGCGCCGACATTTGGAGAAACGTACGTGAGTTCCACCGACAACGAACCCGAGGACAACCGGGCGGTTCCGCCCCAGCCGAACGGTCCCGGCGGTATCCCGCCGCAGCGGCCGACACCGGATGGTGCATCCGCTCCGGGGCGTCCGCTGCCGCCTCCGCCGCGTCAGCAGGGGTCGGGGCAACCTCCGGGTCCAGGTCCACGGCCGCCGCTCCCCCCTCAGGGGCGTCCGCAGCAGCAACCGCCCGGGCGTGGCGGGCTGCCCCCGCAGCAGCCGGGGCCTCGTCCGGCCGGCCCCCAGCAACCCGGTCCGCTGCCCGGCCGCGGGGGGCCGCCGCCCCAGCAGGGGCGGCGACTTCCGCCCCAGGGACCGGGGCAGCCGACGCGCCCGGGCACGGGTCCTGTCCCTCAGCAGCAGCGTCCACCGCAGATGTTCCCCGGCGGGCCTACCGATCGCGCACCGGGAGGCGCCGCCGGACGGGGCGCCCCCGCTGCCGATCCCACACGCCGGATGCAGGCCGGTGCGCCGAACAGTCAGGAGCAAGCGGCAGTCAGGCAGCCCCCGCCGCGGGCAGCTGCCTCAGCTTCCGGTTCCGCTGGTGGCCCGCCCGCCGCGGGTGGGCCGCCGCCGACGCCTCCCACGGGCGGACCCGGCGATGGAGCCGGGGGCGACGGTCGGAAGCGGCGCATGCCGTGGCGCACGATCCGGCGTATCGGCTACGTGGTGGTTGCGGCGGGCATCCTCGTTCCCGTCCTCACGTTCATGCTCGCCTACATTGCGCAGGATGTGCCGAAGCCCGGTGAACTCGTCACCAACCAGGTGTCGACGATCTACAACGCCGACGGCTCGAGCGTCATCACCAAGGTCATTCCGCCTGAAGGCAACCGCAACGAGGTGGATCTCCAGGAGATCCCCGAGCATGTCCGCAACGCCGTGCTCGCGGCCGAGGACCGTGATTTCTACAGCAACTCCGGGTTCTCGATCACGGGCTTCGCGCGTGCCGCGCGCGACAACATTCTCGGGCGTGAGAGCGCGGGCGGTGGTTCGACGATCACGCAGCAGTACGTCAAGAAGGCGCTGGTCGGCGACGAGCGGAGCCTCACGCGTAAGGCCAAGGAGCTGGTCCTGTCGGTGAAGATGGCCAACCAGTGGTCGAAGGACGAGATCCTGTCCGCCTACCTGAACACCATCTACTTCGGTCGTGGTGCGTACGGCATCTCGGCGGCCGCGACCGCGTACTTCGGTAAACCCGTCACCGATCTGACCGTCGAGGAAGGCGCGGTCCTCGCGTCGTCGATCCAGCTGCCGTCGCTGCTGGACCCGGAACAGAACCCCGAGGGCGCCGAGGCCCGCTGGAACTATGTGCTCGACGGCATGGTGTCCGCGGGCACCCTCAACGCGCAAGACCGTGCGACGAAGCAGTACCCGGCATACGTCCCTCTCGCCGAGCTCGACTTCGGCGACCAGTCGATGGGCCCGGAAGGACTGATCAAGAACCAGGTGCTGGCAGAACTCTCCGCCGAAGGGATCGACGAGAACCTGCTCAACACCGCCGGTCTCGAGATCACCACGACGATCGACACCACAGCGCAGGCCGCCGCGATCGACGCCGCGCAGTCGAACCTCGAGGGAGAGGACGAGAACCTGCGTACTGCAGTGGTGTCCGTCGACCCGCGCAACGGCGCGGTGCGGGCGTACTACGGCGGTGACAGCGGCGTCGGTTACGACTTCGCGCAGGCAGGGCTGCAGACAGGTTCGTCGTTCAAGGTGTTCGGTCTGGCTGCGAACCTCGACCAGGGCAAGCCGTTGTCGACGACGTACGACAGCGGTCCGCTCACCATCAACGGCATCAAGATCGGAAACGTCGAAGGTGAGCAGTGCGGTGAATGCACGATCGCCGAGGCGCTCAAGCGTTCGCTGAACACGAGTTTCTATCGGATGATGCTCGACATGGAGGACGGTCCGCAGGCCATCGCCGATATGGCTCACAAGCTCGGTGTCGCGAAGGAACTGCCGGGAATCGGCGAGACCCTCACCGAGCAGGGCGGCGTGGGACCGAACTACGGCATCGTCCTCGGCCAGTACCAGTCGCGGGTTCTCGACATGGCGTCGGCCTATGCGACGCTCGCGGCGTCGGGTATGCACTACGACCCGCACTTCGTGCAGAAGGTTGTCACCTCCGACGGGGAGGTGCTCCTCGACCGCGGCGCGCCTAGCGGCGAACAGGTGGTCGACGAGGCCGTGGCCGACAACACCACCGCGGCCATGACGCCGATCGCTGCCTACTCGAACGGGCATGCCCTCGCCGGTGGGCGTCCGTCCGCTGCGAAGACCGGAACCGCCCAGCTCGGCGACACCGGGTCGAACAAGGACGCGTGGATGGTGGGGTACACCCCGTCGCTGGCCACCGCAGTGTGGGTCGGTACCGAGCAGGGACTGCCACTCGAGAACAGCTGGGGCGGCATGATCTACGGGTCCGGCCTGCCGTCGGACATCTGGAAGGACACGATGGACGGAGCTCTGGAGGGCACCGATGTCGAGTCCTTCCCCAAGCCGGGCAAGATCGCCGGTGAGTCCGGTGTGCCGAGCTGGTCCGCGAAGACCACGGCCCCACCGACCAGCGACAAGCCGTCGACGTCTCGAACGATTCCGACGTTGCCGGAGGTCCCCGACATCACGACGCAGAACGTGGAGATCTTCCCGGGTGTGACGATTCCGATTCCGGGCGTGGCGCAGGCACCTGCCACCACGACTCCGCCTCGCGGGCCGTCGAACGACAATTCGACCTCCGAAGAGGAGGAAACCGAAAGTGACGGTTCGGACGGCAACGACCCCACCGTGCCGTCGGCACCCACCACTACCAATCGGGTCCCCCAGCTCAACCAGTTTCCAGGCGCGGCGAACGGCCGAGATTACGACGAGCTTCAGCCTGCCGGGTAGCCTCGCCGCGTGACCGTCGACGGAGAGGCCGCGCACAGGGGACACGTCTCTCCTGAGCCTCTCGCCGACGATCGTCGTTCCGTGGACTGGCGCGACACCCCGGGTCGAACCGACCCGATGGTGTCGCGCCTTTCCGCACTTGTCGGGGGCCCTGTCGGCAGGCACGCGCTGCTCGGCCGCACCCGTTTCTTCACGCCGCTGCGGGCGATGCTGTTGCTCGCGGTGGTGTTCTTGGCGTTGGGATGGTTCGGCAAGGCCGCATGCATCCAGCAGGCGCCGCTCGGCCCGGACGGTGACCTCGGGTTGGATTGGAGCGACAACCGGCAGTACGTGGCGATGTGTTATTCCGACATCGTTCCGCTCTACGGTGCGGAGCGGCTCAACGAGGGCGCGTTCCCGTACGCGACGTCGTGGGAGGAGCCGGGCGCGGACGGGCAGACGCAGACCCGGTATATGGAGTACCCCGTCGTTTCGGGCCTTTACCAGTACGTGTCGATGCGGGTCGCGAAGGCATGGGATTCGGTGTCCTGGCTGCCCGGCGGACTCCAGGTCGCGATCTATTTCAATGTCGTCGCTTTGGGGCTCGCGTTCGCGTGGCTCGCGACGTTGTGGGCCACCGCCAGGTCGGCGGGACGGCGAGTATGGGATGCCGCGCTCGTCGCTGCGTCGCCTCTCGTGATGGTGCATGCGTTCACGAACTTCGATGCCTTGGCTGCGGCATTCGCGGCGGGTGGTCTGCTTGCGTGGGCTCGCCGCCGCCCCGTGCTTGCGGGTGTGCTGCTGGGGATCGGTGCCGCGACGAAGCTGTACCCGCTGTTGCTGCTCGGTCCACTGCTGGTGTTGTGTCTGCGTACCGGGAAGATGCCCGCATTCTTCCGAACCTTCGGTGCAGCGGCAGGCGCGTGGCTGGCGGTCAATCTGCCGATCCTGCTGCTGTACCCGCGGGGATGGTACGAATTCTTCCGCTTGAATTCCGATCGCGGCGCCGACCCTGATTCGATCTACAACGTGGTGCGGTCGTTCGTCGGATGGCCGGGCTGGTCCCCCTCGACGCTGAACTCCGTGTCGCTGCTGCTGTTCGCGATCGCATGCGTCGGGATCGGATGGCTTGCGCTGACCGCGCCTCGGCGCCCGCGACTGGCCCAGCTGTGTTTCCTGCTCGTGGCGGCATTCTTGTTCACCAACAAGGTCTGGAGTCCGCAGTACTCACTGTGGCTGGTCCCGCTGGCGGTACTCGCGATACCGCACCGCAGGGCCCTGCTCGCGTGGATGACGATCGATGCCCTCGTGTGGGTTCCGCGCATGTTCTATTACCTCGGTCCCGACAACAAGGGTGTACCGGAGCAGTGGTTCACCGCGACGGTGGCGATCCGGGACCTCGCCGTCCTTGCGCTGTGTGCGGTGGTGTTGTGGCAGATCCGGCATCCGGTCGACGATCCCGTCCGGTACGGATTCATCGACGACCCCGTCGGTGGTGTTCTGGACCAGGCACCCGATGCGTATCCGCGGTGGCTACCGAGATGGTTGAAACCGGCACACGGCCGCGTGCCGTCGAAGGTGTCCCGACCGGTTTCTTTCGATTCGGTTTCGTTCGATCGGAGGACAGCGGAGGCCCGCATGTCGTCCTAGGCTTGTACGGAGGGAGGGGACATGAGCACTGTGCGTGGTGGCGGAGTACTCGGAAATTTCACGATGTGCGAGCTCGCCTGGTCGGTGGCAGCAGGTGACGCGGCTGCGATGCCTGCGCTCCTTCGGCAGCTGTATCCTCAGGTCTCCGCGTATTGCCGTGCGCGTGCTCGTGACACCGGCGTTTCCTTCACCGAAGCCGATCGTCTGGCTCTCGAGGTGTGTCACGAGATCCTCGCCGCTGTGTCGTCGGTGGTGGGCGCCCAGCAGCCGTTCGTCCGCCTCGCCTATGCGACCGCTGTGGACGCCGCCGACTCCCGGTTCGCTCGTTCGGGAGGCGGTGCCGGTACCCGGATTCAACGGGAGGTCCTCATTCTGCGCACCATCGTCGGTCTGGATCTGGAGCTGACTGCAATCGCATTGGGCATCAGTCCGCGGCGGGTGCGCGCCGAGCAGCACGTCGCGTTGCGGTCGCTCCGCGCGGCCTGAGGTCTCGTGGTCGCCGAGTTGCTTCGGATGGCGAGCTGCTTTCAGATGCGGAGTGCGGTGAACGGCTCGATCGGGAGGTTGCGCACCACGAACCACACGGCGATCAGCGCGAGCGCGATGTGCGGGGCCCACCGGTACCCTCCCCATCGAGGCATCGATGTGCCGCGCGCGCGACTCACGGTCCACAGCAAGAACATTGCGAGCAGCCCCACCGTCACGGCGACGCCCAGTGCATTGAACCGAACTGCTGCCGGAATATCGAGGTGTACAAGTGAATACAACATTCTCGACGCACCGCAGCCGGGGCAGAGGATCCCGAAGATCGCGTAGGTGGGGCACGGCGGGATGATTCCGCCCGGGGTGGTCGGGTCGGCCCACGCCACGAATGCGCACGCGCATACCGCACCTGCCGCGACTGCGGCGGGTGCTTTCAGGCGTGAGAGGGTGCGTTCCATGAGGTTCAGCGCGTCCGTGAGGTTTCAGCGCGTCGTGGCCACGACCGCGGCCCAGAACGCGAAGTATCCCACGATGAGCGCGATCAGCCCGACAACCCAGATCACCGCAGACCAGATGGCCCAGGTCTTCGCCGAGCGTGCAGATCTGTGCGCTTCGTCGAAACGTCCCTGTGCCCACAGATTGTTGACCCGCGACGCCTTGACCAGCGACACGATCCCGATCGGCATGCAGAACACCACGGTAGCGACGATGCCCCAGACCATGTTGTTCTCCGGCGGCCGACCGTACGGATGGAACGGCGAACCGTAGGCACCGGGCTGCGGGCCGGGTGGTGGGAACTGTCGATACGCATTCATTCGCCGGCGCGCTCCTCTGGTTGCGTGTGTGCGGTGGGTCCGTCGCCTGTCATCACGCGTTTGCCGGGCTCTCGAGTGATCGATCGTGGTGGCCATGCGTGCGCCTCTTCGTCGAATGCCGTTCGGAAGAGTTCAGGAAGACGAAGAACAACACGACCAACAGTAGTGCCCGGCCCCACACCCCGATGTGGACGAGCGTGAGTGGCAGCGCCTGGTCGCTGTTCCCCGCGGTCGAGTCGAACCAGAGGAAGATCCCGATCCCCATCGACAGGTCGACGAGCAGATACGTTGCGATGAGTTGCCACGGGATGCGCAGCAACACGAACAGGGGCAACAGCCACAGTGTGTATTGCGGGGAATGCACCTTGTGCAGAAGCAGGAACCCGCACAGGATCGCGGCGGCAACGGGCAGCCACGGGTAGACGCCTTCGCGGAGATAGCGGCGCCATCCGAGCCACAGCGCGGCCGCGAACACCGCGAGCATGAGTACCGGTGAAACGAGGGCGACCACGTCGTTGTATTCGGAGGTGACCTCGTGCCCTTGGTAGTTGCCCATCAGTGGACGCAGTCCCCAGTACCAGATCGAGTTGCTGGTCGCGTCCGCCGCTCGGTTCTGCTGGAACGTGAACGACGCACGCCACCCGTCGAAACCGAGGATCGCGAACGGCAGGTTCACTGCGACGACGGTCGCGACGGCCGTTCCGGCCACGGCCAGTGCACCGCGGAGATCGCGGCGCCCGATCGGCGCGCTGTCGTCGCGCTCGGCTGTGCCGTCGAGGAAGACATAGGCGATCAGCGGCAACACGAAGAGCCCGGGATAGAGCTTGAGGCAGAATCCGACGGCGAGAAGCACCGCGGCGATCATCCCGCGGGTACGAAGCGACCAGCGCCGGGTGCCCACGACGGCGATGGCGAGGACGGTCACCGCGACCACAGGCAGATCCCAGTTCAAGAACGCATACATCACGAGCGGTGGTGTGGCCGACCACCAGAGGGCATGCCATCCGGCGATCCGCCCGAGAATCCACGCCGTGAGCAACCCGAACGGCGTCAGTAGCAGCGCGGAGTGCAGCAGGAAATCGGCGTCGGTCTCCGCGAACAATGCCCCCACCCACATGAGGACGCCGCCGAGCACCGGATACTCGACAGTGCCGCCGGTGAGGTTCCCGGCAGTGGTGATGCCGCCGTCCACGAAGGGGAACTGGTGGAGGTTGATTCCCCGCCCGAGCCACAATTGCTGGATATCGGAATAACAGACGGTGGCGTCCTTGAGCTCGTCGAATTGCATCGAGCGACCGAACAGATCGAAGGGCGGGCCTGCGCAGCGCGCCTTGTTGAGGTAGCCGAGCAGCAGCGTCAGCGCACACGTGACGACGGCGACGAGCGCGGGAAGGGATCGGCTCGTGCGCATGTTCTCACCCTAAGTCAGTTTCGCTGGTCGAGCGGAGGTCATGTACCCTTCTTGGGTTGCTGACGCAACGACCCTCCTGTCACGGATCGTCCGTGACCGTTCACAGTCCATGGGAGGTGATGAGGTCTTATGCGTCATTACGAATTGATGATCATCCTGGACCCCAGCCTGGATGAGCGCACTGTCGCTCCCTCGCTGGAGACGTTCCTCAACGTGATCCGCCAAGAAGGCGGCAAGGTCGACAAGGTCGACGTGTGGGGTAAGCGTCGTCTCGCGTACGAGATCGAGAAGAATGCCGAAGGCATCTACGCGGTCGTCGACATCAGCGCGACGCCTGCTGCGGTTGCAGAGCTGGATCGCCAGCTCGGCCTGAACGAGTCGGTGCTTCGCACCAAGGTTCTGCGCCTCGGAAAGTGAGCCTGTCGGCGCTTGGCCGTAGGCTCTGGCGCATCAGGACTCCACACACTGCAGGAGGAACCACATGGCAGGCGACACCGTCATCACCGTGGTCGGCAATCTGACCGCCGATCCGGAACTGCGTTTCACCCCGTCGGGTGCCGCGGTCGCGAACTTCACCGTCGCGTCCACGCCCCGCATGTTCGACCGTCAGTCCAATGAATGGAAAGACGGCGAGGCTCTGTTCATGCGCTGCAACATCTGGCGCGAGGCAGCCGAGAACGTGGCCGAGAGCTTGACTCGAGGATCCCGCGTGATCGTGCAGGGCCGTCTCAAGCAGCGCAGCTATGAAACGCGTGAAGGCGAGAAGCGCACTGTCGTGGAGCTCGAGGTCGACGAGATCGGCCCCTCGCTCCGTTACGCCACGGCCAAGGTCACCAAGGCCGGTCGCGGCGGTGGCGGAGGCGGCTTCGGTGGTTCCTCCGGTGGATCGGGCGGTGGGCGCCCCAGTTCCAATGCCAATACCGGCGGGGACGACCCGTGGAGCAACGCTCCTGCGGGTGGTTCCTTCGGCGGTGGCGGGGACGACGAGCCCCCGTTCTGATCCGACCTTCGATCGGAACATCTAAGTACGGAGAAAGACCATGCCTAAGTCGCCCGCGCGCGAGAAGGTTTTGAAGAAGAAGGTCTGCGCCTTCTGCAAGGAAAAGAATGTGCAGATCAACTACAAGGACACCACGCTGCTGCGTAAGTACGTCAGCGATCGCGGCAAGATCCGCGCTCGTCGCGTCACCGGCAACTGCGTGCAGCACCAGCGCGATATCGCTGTTGCTGTGAAGAACTCCCGTGAGGTGGCACTGCTTCCTTACGTCTCGACGACTCGCTAAGGAAAGGGGAACACGATGAAGCTCATCCTCACCGCCGACGTGGACAACCTCGGTGCGCCTGGCGACACCGTTGAGGTCAAGGACGGTTACGGTCGCAACTACCTGCTGCCCCGCGGACTGGCAATTGTTGCCACCCGTGGCGCCGAGAAGCAGGTCGCGGGCATCCGCCGTGCACAGGAGGCCCGTGCAGTGCGCGGCCTCGAGCATGCACAGGAGCTCAAGGCCGCCATCGAGGGCCTCGACAGCGTCTCGCTGGCAGTCAAGACCGCTGCAGACTCGGGCAAGCTGTTCGGCTCGGTCACCGCTGCCGACGTTGCCGGCGCGCTCAAGGCTGCCGGTGGCCCGGTTGTCGACAAGCGCGTTGTCGTGCTGCCCAAGGCGCACATCAAGGCGACCGGCAAGCACGAGGTCGTTGTGAAGCTGCACCCGGATGTCACTGCGAAGTTCACGCTGAACGTCGTCGCTGCCTGATCCGGTTTTCGAGGAGCCCCGCGCACATCGCGCGGGGCTCCTCGCTGTCTGTGTACAACCTGTGGATAAATCCTGTGGGATTCAACTCTCATGTGATCCACAACATATCTTTCTCGAACGAAACTTTCGGACACGCCCGGCTGTCGATATGGCCACGACACGCCGGAATTCTTTTGCTCCACAGGTGTGAGGAGCAGTTTTTGCGCTCTGAACTGGATGAATGCGTGATGTGACATGCGTTCTCCCCAGGTTGTCCACAGAGGGTGCACAACGTAGTCCACGGGATTCCACAGTTCATCCACAGATGTGTGCACAACCCGATTTGGTGAGAGGCTTTTCGGTCCCTAACGTCGTGCGCACGACTCCCCCCATGGGTTTGGTATGGGTCGGAAATATGTCGGTGGGCACGGGTAGAACGTGGGTTGTGGTTCGGGCCTCAGGGCCCGGAGTTGTCTGCGGAAAGCCCGTAGGCCGGGCATGACCGTGCTTGGTTCGGGATTCGGAAGGGCGGTATCGCGTTGGCAGTGGTGGACGATCGAGGCCACTCCGAATACTCCGGACCGCCCGATGAACCCGAGACCGATTTCGGGCGTCAGCCTCCCCACGACTACGTGGCGGAGCAGTCCGTGCTCGGCGGCATGCTGCTGAGCAAGGACGCCATCGCCGATGTCCTCGAGGTGCTTCACCCGGGCGACTTCTACAAGCCTGCGCACCAGTTCGTCTACGACTCGATCCTCGACCTCTACAGCCGGGGTGAGCCCGCCGACCCCGTCACGGTTTCGGCCGAACTCGATCGCAAGGGCGAGCTCAAGCGCATCGGTGGGCCCGCCTACCTCGTGACGCTCACCCAGACGGTCCCCACCGCCGCGAACGCCGGCTACTACGCCGAGATCGTCTCCGAGAAGGCCATCCTGCGCCGCCTCGTCGAAGCGGGCACACGCATCGTCCAGTACGGATATGCCGGCTCCGAGGGCCAGGATGTCGCCGAGGTCGTCGACCGCGCCCAGGCCGAGATCTTCGACGTCTCCGAACGCCGCACCAGCGAGGATTTCGTTCCACTCGAAGAACTGCTGCAGCCCACGATGGACGAGATCGATTCCATCGCCAGCCGCGGCGGGATCTCGGTCGGAGTCCCCACCGGCTTCGCCGAGCTCGACGAACTCACCAACGGCCTGCACGCAGGGCAGATGATCATCATCGCCGCCCGCCCCGGTGTCGGTAAAGCCCTCGCGCTCGATACTGTCCTGCCCACCCCGAGCGGGTGGACCACCATGGGCGAGGTCTCGGTCGGCGACGTACTGTTCGACGCCGACGGCGAGCCGACCCGTGTCGTCGCGGCCACCGAGGTCATGCATGGGCGGCCGTGCTTCGACGTCGTGTTCTCCGACGGCACCGTGCTCGTCGCCGACGCTCAGCACCAGTGGTGTACCTCCGACGGCGCCGTCCGCACCACCGCCCAGCTTGCTGCCACCGTCGAGGCCGACCACGCCGTCACCAATGCCGCTCCCCTCCGGACGCCCGCAGCAGACCTGCCCGTTCCGCCGTTCACGCTCGGTGCCTGGCTCGGTGGTCCGTCGGCCGATCCGCACGTCCACATGCGCGTCGAAGGTGAGGGAGGGTGCACCGAGGCCCTGATGGCGCTCGGTGCGCACATCCCCACGGCGTATCTGCGTGCCTCACAGGAACAGCGCCGCGATCTGCTGGCCGGGCTCCTCGACGCCGGGGGCACTGTCGACGGCGACGGCACCATCAGATTCGTCTCGGACTGTGCACGCTTGGTCGAGGACGTCGCCGAACTGCTCTCCGGTCTGGGTCACGCCTGCACTGTCGATGGTGACGAGGTGGCGTTCGAGACTGCCGACGACGTCTTTGTCCTTCCCAGCAAGGCCCTTCTGCACAAGGAGTGCCGGCGTCCGGTGCCGGTCGAGCGTCGCATCGTCGCGGTGCGGCCGGTGGAGTCGGTGCCGGTGCGCTGCGTCGAGGTCGACGGCGAGCACATGTACCTTGCGGGTCGCGCGATGGTGCCCACCCACAACTCGACGCTCAGCATGGACTTCATGAGGTCGTGCTCGATCAAGCACGGCATGGGCTCCGTCATCTTCTCCCTGGAGATGGGGCGCACCGAGATCGTCATGCGACTGCTCTCGGCGGAAGCGAAGATCAAGCTCGGCGACATGCGGTCCGGTCGCATGACCGATGACGACTGGACCCGGCTCGCGCGTCGTATGAGCGAGATCAGCGAGGCACCGCTGTTCATCGACGATTCGCCGAACCTGACGATGATGGAGATTCGTGCGAAAGCGCGGCGTCTCAAGCAGAAGCACGACATTCGTCTCATCGTCATCGACTACCTGCAGCTCATGACGTCCGGTAAGAAGGTCGAGTCGCGCCAGCAGGAGGTCTCGGAGTTCTCGCGAAGTCTCAAGCTGCTCGCGAAGGAACTCGAAGTTCCCGTTATTGCGGTCTGTCAGCTCAACCGTGGTCCAGAGCAGCGGACCGACAAGAAGCCGCAGGTCTCCGATCTCCGTGAGTCGGGTTGCCTCCCTGCGTCCACCCGCATTCTGCGCGCGGACACCGGCGCAGAGGTCACTCTCGGGGAGCTTCTCGCGACGGGTGAGCAGCCGCTCGTGTGGTCGCTCGACGAGCGGATGCGCATGGTCGCGCGGCCGATGACGAAGGTCTTTCCCAGCGGGCGCAAGGAAGTGTTCCGGCTGCGGCTCGCGTCCGGACGCCAGGTGGAAGCGACGGCGAATCACCCGTTCCTGACCGTCGACGGCTGGATGCCCCTCGGTGAGTTGACGACGGGCGGACGTGTCGCGGTGCCGCGTGCACTGCCCGCACCGATCGACATGGTGACCTCCTCCGAAGACGAGATCGTCGAACTCGCCCTCCGGGCCGTCGCCGATGCCGCCGTGCCTGCGCGGGCGTTCGCGTTGCCCAAGGATCAGGTTGCGGCGCTGCTCTGCCACGTGTGGGAGGACAGCGGCATGCTCGCCTGGGACGTCGACGCGCAGCAGGCGATGATCCGGTACTCGGCCGCCGACCGCCGATTCATCGATGATCTGGCAGTCCTGTTGCTGCGGATCGGTGTGTTCTCGCAGATCACGGAAACCGCGTCGGGCTACGACCTGCGCGTGACCGACCCGGACGGACAGGCGGTGTTCCTGCACGACGTCGGCGCCCACGGCACGGCAGCGCAGTGGGTACTGACACAGCTCGGGCCCACGCTCACACGTCGCAGCGTCGACGGTGTCTCCCCCGAACTCGAAGAGTCACTGGGCCGGCTCCTCGCTGTCGAGCGGTTCACGCCGAGCGAACTCGTCGGTGCTGGGGCCCCACGTTCCAGCCTCGCTGAGGTGGCCGGTGTGCTGGGCGAAGCCGACATCGACATGGTCGCCACGAACAACGTGTACTGGGACGAGATCGTCTCCATCGCCAGCCTCGGTGAGCAGGACGTTTTCGACGGGACCGTCCCGGGCACACACAATTTCGTGGCCGACGGCATCTCGGTGCACAACAGTCTCGAGCAGGACGCCGACATGGTGATCCTGTTGCACCGTCCCGACGCGTTCGAACGCGACGACCCGCGTGGCGGTGAGGCCGACTTGATCGTCGGTAAGCACCGTAACGGCCCGACGGCCACGATCACAGTGGCGCACCAGCTGCACCTGTCGCGGTTCGTGGACATGGCGCGCGGCTGAACCTTCCTCCGCTCGTGCGGGTTTCCGTAGGTCGTGAGGCAACGGGAATCCGCACTACCGGAGGAAAGTTCACACGTCAGTCTTCCGCGATCCGGATCGCCATCCGGGGGCAACTTCCTTCGGCTCTGCGCGCGGCATCGTGCAGTTCCGGTGCGGGGTTGTCATCGAGGATCGTCACGATGTCCTCGTCTCCGAGCCGGAACAACTCCGGGGCACTCGCTTCGCACAATCCGTGTGCTTCACAGAGATCCGTATCCAGTGTGACCTTCATCTGCTCTCCAAGGGGCCGGTGTGGGGCCCGGCGCAGACCCCGTAGGTCACTGCGCCGGGCATCCTGACGTCTCGGTGGTCAGCCGATCGGGGTGTACTGCAGGTGCAGGTTGTTGAGCCCGCGCAGGAGATAGGTGGGCTCCCAGGTGAACTTCCGATCCGACTCGGGTCCGTGCTCCGCGTCGTCGAGCTTGATATCGCCCATGCGGTCGAGGAACCGCTCGATGCTGACCTTCGCTTCGACACGCGCCAGCGGACCGCCCGGGCACGAGTGAACGCCGCGGCCGAAAGCGATGTGCTCACGTAGGTTTTCGCGATCGACGCGGAACTCTGCGGGGCATTCGAAGCGGTCCGGATCGCGGTTGATCGCGCCGGGCAGAATGGCCACCGGAGTGCCCGCGGGGAGATCGATGCCACGCAGTGTGGTGTTCTTCAGAACCAGGCGGAAGTCGGTCTTCACCGGACTCTCCACCCGGAGGGTTTCCTCGATGAATGCCGGGATGAGTTCGCGGTCGTCGCGCAGCTGCTTCTGGATATCGGGCCGCTCGGCGAGGACCTGGATCGACGAACTCAGCAGTCGGGCAGTGGTTTCCTGGCCGGCGGCGAACAAGAAGGTCGCCAAGCGCACCACATCGATGACCTCGGGCAGGGAACCGTCGGGGTAGGTGGCAGTAGCGAGGTCGGTCAGGACGTCGGGGCGGGGATTCTTACGGCGGTCCTCGATGTAGCCGCTGAACTGGGCGTCGAGCCACTCGAGCGGATTGACCTCGACTTCCTCGTTCTGGTCGAGCGTGCGGGCAGTCTGCGAGAGCAGTTTGTCGCGGAACTGGTCGTGGTCTTCTTCGGGGACGCCGAGGAGGTCGGCGACGACGATCAACGCGAACGGTTTTGCGTAGTCGTCGAGGAGTTCCAGGCGGCCACTTCCGAAGAAGGTGTCGATCTGCTTGTCGGCGAGCCGCCACATGAACTCTTCGTTCTCCTTGAGCCGCTTCGGTGTCAGCAGCCGCTTGAGGAGTGCACGCTGTGCAGTGTGGTCCGGCGGGTCCATCGTGACCATGTGCTCGTTGAGCGGGAGTTCGCTGCGGTGTGCGGCGAGCTGCTCGGTGATGTCGTCGCCCTCGGGGGTGAACGGCAGTGGCGGGAACGGCCCGAGGAAGGCATTGGCCGAGGAGTACACCTCGTGGTTGCGATACACCTCGAGGGCCTCGTCGTAGCCTGTCACGGCGACCACTCCGTGATGCGGCATGTGGGTCACGGGGCATTTCGAACGAAGGTGCTCGAAGTACGGGTAGGGATCTTCCACCAGGGATGCGTCGGTGAAGAAATCGATCTCGTCGAAGCCGGTCAAGTCTGCCTCCTCTTCACGGTGCACAACGACGTCGTCGCACACGGGATCTTCGAGCACGGCCTGGGCGAACGGCTGGGCTGTGCCGTGCGGAACCGGATATTCGATTGAGAGAATACGGTATTAATTCCCGCATGGGAAGAATATTTCACTCGTACTCTTCGGCACCGTGGGCATGCAGGTCGGACGCCCGGAATACCGCTGCGGGAGGAGTCGAACACTGCGGCGAAGCCGGAGATCGTAGGCTTGGCGGGTGAGTAGCGAGGAGATGATCCGCAGTGCGGGCACGCGCCGCCGCCGTGGCCGTCCGAGCAAGATCAGCCGCGATCGGATCGTCTCCGCGGCACGATCGCTTGCTCCCGACACGCTCACGATGCAGGCCGTGGCCGACGAACTGGGGGTCGACCGGAAGGCTCTCAACTACTACGTCAGCGACCGGCAGGGCCTCCTCGAGCTGGTCGCGCTCGATGTCTTCGAATCCGCGATCCGTGGCGTCGACACACCGGAAAGCCAGGACTGGCGCCAGGTGCTGCGATCCTGTGCACGAGCGATGAAGGAGGCGCTGACGGCCGCAGGCGTTCTCATCGTCTACATCAGATTCGACGGAATGACGGATCTCGGCGCACTCGCGACTGTGGAGCGAATCATGGAACGCCTGGTGCGCGCAGGATTCGACGCCGAGGAGGCGGGACGTGTGATCACTCTCCTCGCCGTGATCGCGCACGCAGCGGCACGTGAGGACATCGCCGCGGCGTCGGGAGCCGCAGATCCGCAGGTCGACAATGTCGTACGAACGGTGGAAGCCGGATCTACCGGCGACCTGCCGCTGCTTCACAGGTTTGCGTTGAGCCGTGAAGCACAGTCCCGCGCAGTCGAACAGTTCGAGTTCGAGCTGGACCTCATCGTCGACGGGCTGGACAGGCGCCTCGAGGAGCGCGCGAGATGAAAGGTGTGGGATGACGTTCATCAAGATGTGCGGGCTGCAGGACGAGTCGACGGTCGATCTCGCCGTCGAACTCGGTGTGGATGCAGTCGGTTTCGTGTTCGCCGACAGTCCCCGCAAAGTGTCGGCGGAGCAGGCCGGACGGTTGCGGATGCGGTTGCCCGCGGGCACACTCGCGGTCGGAGTGTACGTGCGGATCCCCCTCGACGAGATCATCGCGATGGCGAAGTCCGCAGACCTCGAGCATGTGCAGGTGCACGATCTCCGTTCGGCCGACGACGTGCGCGTCCTGCACGACGCGGGGCTGACGGTGATTCGCGCCGTCAACTCGGGTGGCGCGGAGTCGCTCTCCGACCACTTCGGCGCCGACCTGTTGCTGGTCGACGGCGCGATCGCCGGAGCCGGGAAGACCTGGGACTGGCAGGACCGCAGCGCTCTGCCGTCGGGTCGGTGGGTGCTCGCCGGCGGCCTGAACGCAGGCAACGTGGCGCGGGCACTGACGACCTCAGGTGCCTGGGGTGTGGATGTGTCCAGCGGTATCGAGTCGCGTCGGGGTGTCAAGGATCCGGCTCTGATGAGGGCCTTCGCCGATGCGGTACGAGGTGCCGGGAGATGACGAGGACGTGCCCACGGGGCGCCGTCAATGCCGCGACGCGCTGATCCGTTCGAGCATCCACGAATCGATGTCGCTGAGAGCTGTCTCGGCCAGTGCCGTTGCATGCCCGGTGAATCCGTGGGGCGACGCGGGATAGATGCGCAGGTCGACGTCGTTTCCGATTGCGGACAGGCGACCCGCCATCGCGAGGTTGTCTTCCAGCAATATGTCGTCGGCCCCGACGACCATCAGCACCGGCGGAAGGTCGCGCAGATCCGCGTAGATCGGCGAGATGTCTGCCGCGGTGCGGTCCGCTACGTGGCCGACGTATGCCTCGAGGAAGTATTCGTCCGCGATCCGGCGCCCCGCCGGGGTCAGGGCGCTCAGGTCGTAGGTGCCGAATTGGAGTGCGGCACCGGCGAACCGTCCGGCAACGCCCCTGTCCCGCAGTCGGAGCAGCGTACCCAGCGCGAGTGTTGCTCCCGCAGAACGACCTCCGACGACCAGTCGTGACGAACCGAAACGGGACCCGGCATGCTCTGCGAGCCACAGCGCCACTGCCTCACAGTCGTCGGGGGCGGCCGGCCACGGGCACTGCGGTGCCAGCCGGTAGTCGACGCCGACGACAGCGATGCCAAGACGATCCGCGAGGGCGCGGTTGCGTACGTCGTCCCCTGCGGCCGAGCCCATGTAGAAGCCGCCGCCGTGAATCTCGAGACGGACGGCCCGAACCCCACCGCTGGCGGGAAGGGCGATCCGTATCGGGACCTGGTGGGTGCCGGCGTCGATCAGCTCCTCGACGGCCGGTGGCACAGCCGGTGACGGGGTGGGTGTCCTCGCTCGGACCGACATCAACTCCTCGATGCTTCCGGGTCCGCGGCCTGGGGGTCGCGACGCGTAGAAGTTCCTGGCCTCGAGGACCTGCTGCGCCGGAACATCGACCATCACGGCATCGAGTGTGTATCGCACGGGCACTCCTCACGGTCGGGACCTCGGGACCGGGTGAGTGTAAGCGCGCCCGCCGACGCCGGTCGCTAAAGTGGCCGGGTGTGGCCGTCGAGGTGGCCCACGGATCGAGTGAGAGCGGGACATGAGCGAGAAACTGTTGGCCGATCGTCCACTTCATCTCGTGGTCGACGAGGACCCGGTCGACTACGACGTGGCGATGGCGCGGATGCAGGAGATGTACGACGAGCGACGGGAGTCGCGGCGCCCCGACACGCTCTGGCTGCTCTCCCACCCCTCGACCTTCACGGTCGGTGCACGCACGAAGCCCGAACACCTCCCCGTCGGCACGGGCATTCCGGTCAGGGAAACGCGCCGCGGAGGACAGCTGACCTATCACGGTCCGGGTCAGATCGTCGGATACCTCATCGTCGAGCTGCGGGCAGGCGAGGGCGTCGTCGACTATGTCCGTGAGGTCGAGCACCGCCTCGTCGACGCACTGGGTGCATTGGGCGTTGCCGCCGAGCGCCGCGACACCCCGCGGGGTGGCGAACTGCTGACGGGCGTGTGGACGAAGAACACCGGCCGCAAGATCGTCTCCATCGGGATGCGTTCGGGGCGCGGCATCACAACTCACGGGTTCGCGCTCAATGTCGAGGGTGACATGCAGCCGTGGCACTTGGCGGTCGCGTGCGGGCTCCCGGACGTGGAGATGACGAACATCGAGACCGAGCTGACGGAGATCGGCCACGTCTCCCCCGGTCTCGCCAAGACCCGAGAAGCACTGGCGACGGCGTTTCAGGCGCACGCCTGACGGCAGTTCAGCGCGGGAGCTCTTCGAGTAGTACACGCAAGCGTTCGAGGTCCGCCGCGACGATCGCGGTGTCCCGATCGAATTCGTCGTCGGACAGTCCGATCTGGCGCACCGTGAAGAGAATTTCGGAACCGTTCGGGTGCGGGAGTACACGCACCGGGTTGTTCACTGTCGTGCCGGACGGCAACGTGACGTCGTGATCGAGTACTCCTAGCTCGTTGTGCGGGGTGAAGCGTACGGTGACACGACCCATGGGTGAGTCCACCACGAGGGTGTCGCCGACGCGTTCGACGTGGCTCTGGGCCAAGCCCGACGCCCATGCGGGCAGGTTGTCGGGGTTCGCCGCGAACTCGTACACCTGCGTCGGCGGACGTGCGATGACCTGACTGACGTGGCGGCTGCGGATGGTGGGCGGATCGTTGCTCATGGGCGGAACGCTATTGCGCAGGCCGGCGATTGTCTTCCAGAAGCGGTGCGGTGTCCGGACCGACGAGCTCCATTCGGCCGTCCCCGAACCACACGAGATCGAGGCAGCCGTCCGGAACTATCAGCTGTGCAACTACTGGCGGACTGCGGCGTTCCCACGTGCACGTCACCACGTCGGACTTCGACGGGTATTCGCGGTACATGCAGCCGAGTCCATCACATTCGGATAATTCGTGCATTCGGTGACGCCAGCTGGTCTCGACGGTTCCCTCATCTGCCGCAGTGCGGAAGGATCGTGGCACCGCAGTGCTCGAGATAGGGGAACTCGTGACCGAAACTGTTGCTCCCGCGACCGCAGGCCCCGGCCGCGACCGTCAAGGTGTCGTCTACCGCGACGGTGCGCTGGGCCGCAGGCCCGCCGTGCCGACCGCGTTCGGCGACCTCGAACGCGAGGCGCGCCGCGTCAGCTCCACCCGAGCGTGGTCGTACGTTGCAGGTGGTGCAGGTGAGGGACGCACGATGGTCAACAATCGCCGTGCGTTCGATCGGTGGGCGATCGTTCCGCGCATGGCACACGGGATCACTGAACGCCACCTCGGCACGACCGTGGCGGGCACGTCGTTGTCGTCACCGCTGCTGCTCGCCCCGGTCGGGGCGGGCGCGTTGATGGCGCCCGACAGCGACCTTGCGATCGCGCGCGCAGCAGCCGCGACGGGCGTGCCGTACGTCTTCTCCAACCAGGGCTGCAATCCGATGGAGGACTGCGCGGTCGCGATGGGTGATGCGCCGCGCTGGTTTCAGCTGTACTGGAGTTCGGACGAGGCGCTCGTCGACAGCCTTCTGCACCGCGCCGAGACGATCGGATCGGAAGCTGTGGTCGTCACCCTCGACACGACCATGCTGGGATGGCGTCCACAAGACCTGAATCTGGGATCGTTGCCGTTCGCGCGGGGTGAGGGCATCGCCCAGTACACGTCGGATCCGCGGTTCCGCGATATCGTGCGGCAGCGGATCGACGCGGCACGCGAGATGATCACCGAGCGACCCGACGTCACGCTCGGTGCGCTCCGTACGTTGATCTCGATGACCCGTAATCATCCGGGTAAGTTCCTCGACAATCTGCGTTCTCCCGTGCCGCGGGCCGCGGCAGAGACGTTTCTCGACATCTACTCGAATCCCGGGCTGAGCTGGGATCATCTGGCGACGCTTCGTGATCGCACGAGGCTGCCGATCGTGCTCAAGGGCATCCTGCATCCTGACGATGCGCGGCGTGCTGTCGATCTCGGCGTCGACGCAGTTGTGGTGTCGAACCACGGCGGACGGCAGATCGACGGCGCGATCGCCTCGCTCGATGCGCTCCTCGAGATCCGGGCCGCAATCGGTCGTGAGCCGACATTGTTGCTGGACAGCGGAATCCGAAGCGGTGCCGACATGTTCGTCGCGCTCGCACTCGGCGCCGATGCCGTGCTGCTCGGCCGCCCCTACATGTACGGGCTCGCGGTAGCGGGGCAGCGCGGGGTCGAGGAGGTGATCCGCAACGTGATCGCCGAGTTCGACCTCACCATGGCGTTGACGGGCGCGCGCTCTATCGCCGACATCGACGAGCGTTTCGTCCGTTCCAATCCGTCTTTCTGACAGGAGTTTTCTGTATGCGTTCCCCCATCGTCGTGTACGGGGCAGGCAGCATCGGTTGCTACATCGGCGGGCGGCTGGCGGGTGCGGGAGCCGACGTCGTGTTCGTGGGAAGACAGCGGGTCGCCGACGAGGTGCGTGAACACGGACTGCACCTGACGGATCTGGACGGCGCCGATGTACGGCGGCGATCCGTCGACTACCGCACCGAACCGGACGTGATCGCCGATGCGTCCCTGGTGCTGGTGACGGTGAAGTCCTCCGCCACAGCGGAGGTAGCGGCCACTCTGGCTCCGTTGCTGCGCGACGATGCGATTGTCGTCAGCCTGCAGAACGGGTTGTCCAACGCGGCCCTGATACGAGAGAAGATCGACCGGCCCGTGCTGACGGGGATGGTGCCGTTCAATGTGGTCGCGCAGGGCAGGGGCCGGTTCCATCAGGGTTCGGAGGGCGGAATCGAGGTCGAGGACAGTGGTCTGCTCACGCCGTATCTGCCGCAGTTCGACGCGGCAGGACTCCCGCTGACTCTTCGGCCGGATATGGATGCGGTGCTGTGGGCGAAGCTGCTGCTCAACCTGAACAATCCGATCAACGCGCTGTCGGGACTGCCGCTGAAGGCCGAGCTTTCACAGCGCGCCTATCGACGTTGCATTGCTGCGGCGCAACGCGAAGCCCTCAGCGTCGGGCGGGGTGCGGGACGTACCGCGGCGCGCCTCACGCCGTTGCCGCCGTCTTGGATCCCCCTGTTGCTGACAGTGCCGGACGTCGTGTTCCGCACGCTTGCGTCGTCGATGCTCGCGATCGATCCGCTCGCCCGGTCGTCGATGTGGGAGGACCTGGAAATGGGGCGTGTCACGGAGGTCGAGTGGATCAACGGCGAAGTGGTGCGTCTCGGTCGCGAGCACGGTGTCGCGACCCCGGTCAACGATCGGCTCATCGACCTGATCCGCACCGCAGAGCGCGGTGGCCGGAGGGATTGGCCGGGCCCCGAACTTCTGGTCGCACTCACCGCGTGACCGTCATACCGGCCATGGTCGACACCGGAGCCGGACCCATCAGCGCTACCGCCACCGTGATGCGGGAACAGTGGGAGGCACCACTCGCTCCGATCAGCGTTTCTCCCGCGTCCGAATGCGACCGAAGCACCGTGACGGGTCTCGCTGGAATAGGGGCACGCCTGCATCTCGGATAGCATCGCGTGGCGTGAGTGAAGCCAGGACGACCGAGGACCCCGTCCGACCACCGGCAGTCGAGCCGTCGGCGACCCGATCCGAGGTGACGCAGGCACGACTCATCGCCCTGGTCGGAGCGCTCGTCGGCATAGTCGCGGCGCTGGCGATCCCGTTCTTGCCTGTGACGCAGACCCAAGGAACGCTGAGTTGGCCGCAGGGCGGTACCAGCGCAAGTGTGACCGCTCCGTTGGTGTCGTACGCCCCCGTCGAACTCGATATCACCATCCCCTGCGCCGTCGCAGCGGACGCCGAGGGCACCACCATCGTCTCGACATCCCCGCAGGGTGCACCCAACGCCGAGCGGTACGGGCTTGTTGCGCGCGTCACGTCGGCCTCCGGCGAACGTCCCGCCACCCTCGAGGTGATCGCGCGCAACACGATGCTGGTCTCGGTGCCCGTCGACGAACTGGCGCCCGGGTGCGCGCTCACCGTGAGTTCGAATCCCACTCGCACGGTCGCCTCCGTCAGCGGCGCAGGGGGCGCGGACACCGAGCAGGTGTTCGAGCGTGACCTCCGTCCGCAGATGGTCGGTGTGTTCACCGGCCTGACGGGCGACCTGCCCGACGGGCTGGCGGTCGACGCCACCCTCGACACTCGCTTCACATCCTCTCCGACCTGGATCAAACTGCTCGCGATGGTTGTCGCGGGCCTCGCCACCGCCGTGTCGCTGTGGTCGCTGCACCGGCTCGACACCACCGACGGCCGACGTTCCCGCCGCATCCTGCCCTCATCGTGGTGGTCGTTCCGCCCGGTCGACGGCGTAGTGGTCGGTACTTTGCTGCTCTGGCACATCATCGGCGCGAACACCGCAGACGACGGCTACCAACTGGGTATGGCCCGGGCGGCAGGCGAAGCCGGATACATGGCCAACTACTTCAGGTGGTTCGGCGTACCGGAGTCGCCGTTCGGCACACCGTTCTACGACGTGCTCGCCCTCATGACCCATGTCTCCACCGCGAGTGTGTGGATGCGACTGCCCGGCCTGGCCGCAGGCCTGCTCGCATGGTGGGTGATCAGTCGCGAGGTCGCGCCGCGGATCGGCGCCGCGGTCCGCCGGAACTCGATACCGCTGTGGACCGGCGCCTTCGTCTTCCTGGCGTTCTGGCTCCCGTTCAACAACGGCCTGCGTCCTGAGCCGATCGTCGCGACCGGTGTCCTGCTGACGTGGTGCTCCGTCGAGCGCGCGATCGCCACCCGACGGCTCTTCCCGGCTGCGGTGGCAGTGCTCGTCGGCGCAGTCACCGTCACCGCCGGGCCCTCCGGCATCATCTGCTTTGCCGCGCTGATCGCCGGTGCGCGGCCGATCGCCCGCATCGTCCTCGCGCGTGGCCGCCAGTTCGGGTTCTTCGTCGTGCTCGCACCGATCGTCGCGGCGGGAACGGTGATCCTCGCGGCCGTGTTCGCCGATCAGACGCTGGCGGCGGTGCTGGAGATGCAGTCCGCGCATGTCGTCGGCCCGAGCGTGCCGTGGTTCCAGGAATACCTTCGCTATCAGTACCTGCTGCAGATCACCGTCGATGGCTCGCTCGCGCGTCGTTTCGCGGTGTTCACGATGGTGTTGTGCCTGATCACGGTAATTCTGGCGCTGATGCGCCGCGGTGGCAAGGTACCCGGCGCGGCGCAGGGGCCGTCCCGGCGAATCGTGGGCATCACCCTCGGCGCGATGGTGCTGATGATGTTCGCCCCCACGAAGTGGACGCACCACTTCGGGATCTACGCCGGCCTGGCTGCCTCGGTGGCGATCGTCGCGGCGGTCGCCGTGGGACCGATGGTGCTGCGTTCGCGCCGCAATCGCGCGTTGTTCGCGGCGGCGGTGCTGTTCACCGTCACCATGTCGTTCATCGGCCCCAACGGATGGTGGTACGTGTCGAGCTACGGCGTGCCGTGGTGGGACAAGCCGCCGTCGATCGCAGGGTTCGGGTTCTCCACCGTGTTCTTCGGACTGACAGTGCTCGCACTGCTGCTGGCGGCGTGGTGGCACATCCACCCTGTCGCCTCCAGACGCACCGATACACCCTCGCGGCTCTGGTCGATTCCGCCGCTCACGGTCGCGGCCGCCGCAATGGTGCTGTTCGAGGTGCTCTCCCTCGCGAAGGGTGCGGTCTCGCAGTACCCGGGCTACTCGGTGGCCAGGTCCAACATCGATGCGCTCACCGGAAACTCGTGCGGTCTGGCGAACGACGTCCTGCTCGAGATGGATCCCAACGCGGGAATGCTGGCTCCAGTCAGTGGCGACATCGCGAACGCACTGGTGGCAGGCGGCGGCGATGGTTTCAGTCCCAATGGTGTCGCCGACGACCTGACCGCCGACGACGAGTCCGCCGACGCGGGCACCGCGAACACCGTCGACTCCGACAACGATCAGACGGCAGGTGGCACGGCAGGTACCCAGGGCGGTACCGGACAGGCCGGTGCAAACGGCAGTATCGTCGCGCTGCCGTTCGGTCTCGATCCCGCCACGACCCCGGTCCTGGGCAGTTACGGCGGCATCACCGGGAACGTCACCACCGACTGGTACCGCCTGCCCGAACCGGATGCGGCGGGCTCGCGCGGCGACATCGTGTCGATATCGGCGGCCGGACGCATCTTCTCTGTCGACGCCGACGGCACCGAAACCTACGGGCAACGGATCGAACTCGAATACGGCGTCGCAGAGGGCGATGCCGTGCGCGCACTCGGGACCGCCCTCCCGATCGACATCGGACCGGCGCCGTCGTGGCGGAACCTGCGGGTGCCGCTCGACTCCCTTCCCGCGGAAGCCGACACGGTGCGCATCGTCGCACACGACCACGATCTGGCACCGGAACAGTGGCTCGCGTTCACACCACCCCGTGTGCCGCAGACGCAGACGGCTCAGGCCGTTCTCGGTACCGAGTCCCCGGTCCTGCTGGATTGGGCGGTCGGTCTGAACTTCCCGTGCCAGCATCAGATGTTGCACAGCAACGGTGTTGCCGAGATCCCAGAGTTCCGCGTCCTCCCGGACCGCGTCGGAGCCATCTCGACGAACCTGTGGCAGGACCACTACGGTGGCGGCCCGCTCGGCTGGACCGAGATGTTGCTCGGTGGTCGCACGATCTCCTCGTACCTCGACCACGACTGGGACCGTGACTGGGGTTCGGTCGAGCAGTACCGTCCGCTCGACGCGTCGGCCGAACCTGCGCACATCGACACGGAGGAGAGGACCCGGACCGGGTGGTGGACCCCCGGACCGATCGAGACCTCGTATTGAGTCGGCGGGCGGGGGCCGGGTAGGCCAGAATGAGGCCATGCGGTCCCCGATCCCGGATTATCTGAACGAGGTACTCGAGACGTGCGCGGCCGATTCGGGTGAGCTTGCGGACTACATTCCGCAGCTGGCAACGGTCGACCCCGATCGGTTCGCGCTGTCGCTGGTGACCGCGGAGGGCGACGCGTACTCGGTCGGCGACTACGCGGACACGTTCACGATCCAGTCGATTTCGAAGCCGTTCGTGTACGGTCTCGCACTCGAGACCCTCGGGTTCGAGGCTGTGCTCGACCATGTCGGTGTGGAACCGTCCGGTGAGGCGTTCAGTGAGATCTCGCTCGAGCGGAACACCGGTCGTCCGCTCAACCCGATGATCAATGCCGGTGCGCTCGCGACGCATGCCCTCGTAGCATCCGCGCCGTCGGCGGATTCCGGCGTCGAGCAGATCCGGAAGCTGCTCTCGTCGTTGGCCGGGCGCGAACTCGACATCGACGACAAGGTTGCAGGATCGGAGCTGGACAACGGTTACCGAAATATCGCGCTGGCCAACCTGCTTCGCAGCTACGACGTATTCACCGGCGACCCGGACGACGTGGTCGAAGGGTATGTACGACAGTGCGCGGTCCGGGTGACGACCGCCGATCTCGGAATGATGGCTGCCACCCTTGCGAGCGGTGGAGTTCAGCCGCATACGGGTGAACAGATCTTCTCCAGGCCTGTGGCGCGCCAAGTGTTGTCGGTGATGGCGACGTGCGGAATGTACGACGCGGCAGGAGACTGGCTGACGAACATCGGGATCCCCGCCAAAAGTGGTGTATCCGGCGGGATCATCGGAATCCTCCCGGGACAGTTGGGGATTTCGGTTTTCTCGCCGCGTCTCGATTCGCACGGTACGAGTGCTCGCGGGGTCGAAGTCTGCGAACGTCTTTCACGAGACATGAATCTGCATCTCATGGACGCTCCGATGGTTGCGCACTCGGTTCTGCGTCGCCGCAGGGAATTCGGAGACGGAGATACCGCGGTCACCCTGCTGGTGTTGCAGGGCGACCTCCAGTTCACGAACGTGGAGACGATCGTCCGCGACCTGATCGACGAACCGATCGTCACCCCGCGGCTCGTGCTCGACCTGGCCCTCGTCCGTTCGGTGTTCCCGGCGGGTAGAAGGGTTCTGCTCGAGATGGTCCGTCGGCTGCACCTCGACGGGATCGAGGTGATGTTCATCGATCCCGAGGAACATTTCCCCGATCCCGAGGTCGGCGGCGGTTACCGCCCCCTGGTGCTGGAGTCGATCGGCGAGTTGCCGATGGATGTGCAATGGAGACGAGGACTGCCTGATTGACCGATCAGTTCGTTCCTGCCCGCTGAACAGCACGGACCGCGGCGACCACGCCACCGTCGACCAAAAGGTCTGTGCCGGTGATGAAACCGGCCTGCGGGTCGAGGAGGAACGCAGCTGCACCTGCGATGTCGTCGGGGGTGCCGAGTCTGCCGGTCGCCGACATGTCCACCATCGATTGCATGCGCTGCCCGGATTCACCGGAGAGTTCCTGCCTGCCCATGGGAGTGGAGATGACGCCGGGGCTAATGGAATTGATTCGCGCCCCGCGCTTTCCCCACGCAGCCGCCGCTGCCTGCACCCGCAGGGCATTCCCACGTTTCGCGACGGTGTACGCGATTCCGGGGTGTCCCAGCTTCTCGGGGTCGAGGAAGGGAAGGTCGAGTAGTTCGGCTGCCGGCGTGACAGCGAGCGCCGTCTCGTGCTCGGAAGGCAGGGCTCCCATGTGGCCGGCCATGCTGGCGATCACGACGCCGGCCCCGCGCGGAGCGATGACCCGGGCGAACTCGTCGAGGACGAGTGCGACACCCAGTAGGTCCACTTTCAGGACTGTGTCGATGGGCGCCTGCTCGGGTGACACCCCGGCGGTGTGTGCAACGTGTGTGACGCGTCCGAGTCCGGCCGCAAAATCGGCGAGCGAGGCCACCGAATTGTGATCGGATACGTCGACGACGTGCGTCTTCACGGTGTGGCCCTCGCCGTGGAGGGTGGTTGCGGCGTTGCCGAGGGTTTCCTCGTCGAAGTCTGCCAGCAGAACGGTGCGGCCTGCGCCGAGTCGCCGCGCAATCGCGAGTCCCATTCCGCCGACGCCGATGACGACGAGTACGTCGATGTCCATCATGTTCCTTTCGCGAGATCTGCTGAAGGTCAAGACCGTACGGTGCTGTGGCGGAGGCCGTAACGTGATCGGAACGATACCCGCCGATGGTGCTGATGGGGAGATTGGTACTGGTGTGCGTGCTTCGAGAAGCCCTGCTGGCGTGAGTGCCGAACAGTGAGCTACGGTGTCCTGCGGTGTGCCGGAAGTCTGGTCGGCGAGAGATGTGTCGTACGTACGAGAGAAGATCCAAACATGCCGTTCACCTGTGAAGATGCAGCTCTGGTCCGGATCGGTGGGTGACTGGGAATGCTCACCAAGTCCCCGTACCGTTGTCCCGGCGATGACAGCGTCATCCATCACGCGTGTGCAGGAATGCTGTCGCACTGGCCGAGGCCAGTCGACGAGCAGGTAGCGCGTACCTCCCTCGGCGAGACCCACGTGCTCAGCGTCGGGCCCGCGGCGGGGCATCCGATCGTCGTCCTTGCGGGAGGTGACCTCCCTGCTGCGGGCCTGCGCGATCTGGCCGACTCGTTCGATCCGTCCCGGCGAGTGCTGCTCGTCGACCTGCCCGGCTTGCCCGGGGCCAGCGCATGCACCCGTCCTGAGGGCAACGTCCACGCCGCGTACGGCCGATGGCTCACGGAGGTCCTCGACCTCCTGGAGATCGGTGTGGCACCGATCCTAGGGCTCGGATGGGCCGCGTCGGTTGCTGCTGCGATCACCGACGTCGAGCGGGTCGAGAAGCTCGTCCTCGCCGCGCCCCTCGGGCTGGTACCACGTGCGCGTTGGCACCGCGCACTGATTCCGGGCCTCCAATGGCGTAATGAGCCGAACTTCGAGAACACCGAGCGTTACCTACGCGCTCTCGCGGGTTCGGGCTTCGAGCCGGACGAGGCCACACTGCGGTGGTCGTGCCGCGTCGGCGCGTACTGCACGTCGCTGGCGGGGATGCCTCGTATCGGCCGGTCGCTGTGGCAGCGGTGGAACGGCCGCGCTGTGGAGCTCGTGGTGGGAGATCAGGACCCGCTCGTGCAGGTCGCCCCGCTTAGGAAGATCGCGAGCGAGATCGGCGCAACTGTCGAGGTCGTGCAGGGTGCGGGCCGCCTGCTCCCGCTCGAGGCACCGGCGCTGCTTGCCGAGGAGATGTTCGCGCCGATCCGATGAGTCGGGCGATGTGCTCGACGCGTGGATCCCTGTGCGGACGTCATGATTTCGCTCACTCGTGGGTATCGCGGTCGTGTGTCCCACGCGGTGACCTGTCGGGTCCGCTGCCGCGCGCGGCGATGTGACTCACTTCGCATTCACATCTAAGTTACTCGGTGGTAGACCCGTAACGGACAACCTGTGTGTTCGGGAGCTCCGTCGTGGGCGCTCGGCCGTGCGCACTACCTGGCAGATCCGCACGAAAGGTCAAGCATGCTCTTCAGCGCGATGTTCCCCCTGGCCGGACGCAAGAGTCGTCCCGCACCGGCAGCGTCGTCCACGACGCCGTCGGCGGAGTCGCTGCGCGTGACCGCGTCGGCGCTGCGGGCGTGGGGTGCAGAGGTCGACGCTGACGAGCTCGAGGCCCGAGCTGCGCGAGTGGCCGCTTCATAGTTTCGGCGGTAGGTTCCTACTTCTCACGGGAAGGAACTGACCTGTGGTCGACGACCGAGGTGCCGCCGCATATCGCCGCCCGTCCGCGCTCGCGGCGGTCGCCGTCGGCGGTGCGCTCGGGACGCTCGGTCGTTACTACGCCGGTCTCGTGTTTCCTTCCTCGCCGCACGGCTGGCCGACCGCCACGTTCGCGGTCAATGTCGTGGGAGCCTTTGCTCTCGGTTTGTTGCTCGAGGCTCTGCTGCGAACAGGGCCTGATACGGGTCGTCGATACCTGCTTCGCCTTGCCGCGGGGACGGGCCTGCTCGGCGCATTCACGACATACAGCACCTTCGCCGTCGAAGTGACGACGTTCGGGCGTGACGGCAATCTCGTGCTCGCTGCGTCCTACGCGGTTCTCTCGGTGATTCTGGGCGTCTGTGCGGCGGGTATGGGCATTGCGGTGGGTGCGCGCCTTGCCCGGCGTGGCGCGTCGTGATGTCCCTGTGGGTGGCTCTTGCGGGAAGCCTCGGCGCGCTGGCGCGATTCGTGGTGGACGGCGAGATTCGCAATCGTCGGAGCCTGCAGTTCCCATGGTCGACGCTCGTGGTCAACGTGTCGGGATCGTTGTTGCTCGGGATTCTGGTGGGCCTCGTCTTGCTCCACGACGCGGATCGGCGACTCGAAGTCGTCCTCGGCGTCGGATTCTGCGGCGGATACACCACATTCAGCACGGTGAGCGTAGAAACGGTGCGGCTGCTCGAGGAGGGCAGGTACCGCGCTGCGTTTTTCGGGGCACTCGGGACCCTCGTCCTCGCGGTGGTGGCAGCGGCCGCTGGATTCGGAGCCGTCCGGCTCATGTCGTGACGGCGAGCGCCCTGAGGGGCGCGACGCCGGGCCACCCCCGACGGGTGCATTTCGGCCCGGCGCCGCTGGTCTGTAACTCCCGTTGCCGGGATTACCACGACCGTAGGCGAATATAACGGAAAGGTCACGTCTTCATTGCGGCCGTTTCCGGTGCAGGCGACGGGGTCCGTCACTATTTCTGCTGGTAGGAGCTGGAATCCGGCAACCGGGAGACCGAACGGTATTCTTTGGAATAAGTGTCTGCCGTCACTTTTTCATCGGTGATGATTGCGAGAAGATCACGATCCGGAGGGGCGTGTCGGACCGAGTCGGACGCTGCAGACATACGTGCGGCCGACGACAATGTCGTCAGCCGCACGTATGTCGGTATCGGTGGCTCGCGGTGAGCCCGGGCTCAGTCCTCGCGCCTGCTCGGCCACCGCTCATGGAGGCGGCCGCGCTGGATGGTCGGGCTCGTGCCGGAGTTCTGCGAGCGCGGTGCTGGATCCTGCTGCCACTCACCGTCGACGTCTTGCCCCTGACCACCCTCGTACGGCTGCCCGTGCTGTGGGCCCTGACCGTACTGGGGTTCCGGCAAGTACTGGGCCTCGGAGTTGTACTGAGAGTCGGAGCCGTACTGGGGCTCAGGGTCGAACTGCGCCTCAGGGTCGTACTGCGGGCTCGAATCATACTGCCCTGTGTTCTCGGAGAACGAATTCCTCGGCGGCTGTCCTGCGGGCCGTTCGGAAATCTCCTGTGCGAGCGGGTACGGGTTGATCGCATGCTCGGTCTCGGTCGCCGATCGCTGCAGCCGCCGCGGACGGTCGATCTGGTACGTGTCGCTGACAGAGTTGCCCACGCCCTTGAGCAGTCGGATGGGCAGATAGACGCTCGCGGTGATGCCGGCGTTGGTCGTGGAGTCGAATGTCGGGCGCAGGCGCACCGTGATCCCGTTACGCGCAGCGAGGCGCGCGACCACGAACAGACCCATGCGTCGGGCGGCTCCCCAGTTGCCTTCGTCGTCGCTCGAGAGTCGATCGTTGACGTCGATCAGTTCCTCGCTCGGGATACCGATTCCGCGGTCGGCGATCTCGAGCAGCAGCCCGCCGTCGACCGCGCGGGAGAACGCGAATGCGACAGTGCTGTCCGGTGGGGAGGCGCGGAGCGCGTTGTCGAGAAGTTCGGCGACGAGGTGCACGATGTCGGTCACGGAGCTGCCGAGCAGGCTGCCTTCCGGTGCATTACCGAAATCGACACGCTGGTAGTTCTCGACCTGGGAGACCGCGGCGCGGAGCACGTCGCCCAACGGGGTGTCGGGCACGCGTCCCATGCGCTGACGGGTGCCTGCGAGCACGAGCAGCGAATCGCCGGTGCGTCGCATACGTGCTGCAAGGTGGTCGAGCGCGAACAGGTTCTGGAGTCGTGTGGGGTCGCGTTCTTCGTGCTCGAGCGAGTCGATGAGCGTGAGCTGCTGCTCGACGAGGGTCTTGTTCCGCCGCGCAAGGGTTTCGAGCATCTCGTTGACCTGACGGCGAAGTGCCGCCTGCTCACCTGCGAGGCGGAGCGCACCCGCACTCATGTTGTCGACCGCGCGGGCGACCTCACCGATCTCCTCACGCGTGGTGACGCGCACCGGATCGAGATTGACCGTTTCGATGTCGGCGCCGTTCTTGATCGTCGCGATCGCCTCCGGCAGGCCGACTTCGGCGGCACGGAGGGTGTCGTTGCGGAGGCGTCGTAGCGGCCGGATCAGAGAAGCGGCAACGAGCAGGGCGAGGGTGAGGGCGAGGGCGAGGATGACAGTCACGCCGATGGCCGTTCCCCAGGCGTCGCGCTTGGCCGTGGACGCGAGATCGTCGAGTGTCGTGACGATGCGGGTGCCTGCACCGTCGACGATCTCCTGGTAGATGGTCAGGGTCCCGAAGATGGAGTTGCGCAGTGCGGAGACGTCGGTGGAGGCGTCGTCGATACCCGCGATGAGGGCTCGTCGTTGGTCCATCAGCCCATTGAGCTGGCTTGCCAGCTCGGGATCATTGACGTTCTCGAGGAACAACGCGAGCTTGCCCGCCTCGGCGGCCTGCGCGTTGGTGAACATGAGGCTCGCCGCCTCGGACCCGTCCATGAGCGCCCCGAACGCGACGATCTGGTCGATGATCTCCCACTGGGTGTCCCAGGTGGAGAGGAGCAGGCCGGCATCGTCGAGCACCTGGGAGTCGCCGGTCGAGTCGACGATGGTGCGGAACACCAGCGTGATCCGGGAGACGAATCCCTGGACCTGTTCGTGGAGTGCCTCGCGCGATACTCCGCCTTGCGTGGCGCTCTGGTAGAGGGCCTCGCCTTCCTGGACAGCGCGCGACACCGCGCCCATGATCTTGGGATCCAGCTCGTTGTCGGCGAGGAACGCGTCGAGCGCCGGCTCGTTCTCGGAGATGATCGCCGCGGCATTGTCGGTGGGCAGGTGGATCATGTTTGCCAGCGCAGCGCCTGCGACGCCCATGCTCCACTGTGCCAATGTGGGGATGATCGTCACCCGCTCGGCCTGCTCGGAGTAGTGCGTCGCCTCTTGGACGGTGTCGTACACGCGCAGTCCGCCGTAGAGCGAGGCGGCGATGAGGGGCACAGCGACAACCGCCGTGACCTTCTGCCACAGGCGCCAGTTGTCCGGTGTCGGCAGCCGTAGGTTGCGGAAGAGGCTCATGGGGGGTGGGCCTGGCCTTTCTGATCCGTGTCTCACACCGGCCGGGCCGAAATCGGGACCTTCCCCTGAAAAAAAGATCGGCAATCTAACACTCAACCAGTGAGATCTGGGCCAGATTAGGGCCGTGTCATGCGTTTATACAAATTGCATGTCCGATTTGGATATCAGGTATTCGATGTAACAGATACCGGACGTTCAGTATGTAACGGGCGACTGGGATAGGATCCCCCAGGCCGAGCAATCCCCCATGAAGAGGAGAAATGCGGTGGAACTGCGTCGAGTCGATCTCAATCTGCTCGTCGTCCTCGATGTCCTCCTCACCGAATGCAATGTGACGAAGGCTGCACGCCGACTGAACATGTCGCAACCCGCTACCAGCACCGCACTTGCGCGCCTGCGCAAGCAGTTCGACGATCCACTTCTCGTCAAGAGCGGACGAACACTGCGGCCGACGCCGCGTGCACTCGCCCTCGCCGAACCGCTCCGACGCGTGCTGTCCACTGTGGAACGCTCGATCCTCACTGTCCCCGAGTTCGATCCCGCGACGGCCGAGCGTGCCTTCACGCTCTTGACCGGGGACTACTCGGAGGTGACGCTGCTCCGGAATCTCCTGAGACGCAATCGGTACCGATCACACGGCATCAGGTTCGACATGCAACCACTTTCGATGGCCGGGATCGAGGCTTTCCACCGCCACGAGGTCGACCTCGCCGTGGTGCCGGAACAACTTCTCGCGACATCCGAATTCGAACAGTGCCGTCGCCGGGTCGTCCTCCACGACCGGTACGTCGGGGTCGTGTGGAGCGGACATCCGTACGCAGGTATCGAACTCACCGCGGATGTGCTCGCGGGCTACCCGCTGCTGTCCTATCTGCAGTACGGCGGCGACAAGAGCCTGAGCCGGACTCTGTCCCGGGCCGGGATCGGCACGAGGTCGTCCGCGACGACCACCAACATCGCGGTGTTGCCGTACGTGCTCGAGATGACCGACCTCGTGACGATCATTCCCGAGCGCATGGCACGGCGGATCGCCGGTGTGGCGCAGCTACGGATCCTCGAACCGAACTTCTCGCTTCCCGCCGTCCGTGAGTGGGCGGTGTGGCACGAGGAGTTCGACGACGACCCGGGTCACCGCTGGTTGCGCACCGAATTGTCGGTGATCGCCACGCCCGATCTGGCTGCCGGACTCCACACCACACGCCTCTCCGCGGTGACCTGAAGGTTTTCCGGTCACCGCGGAGCGATCGGTCCGGTGCGGTCAGTTCGACCGCTTGCGGAGGATCACCGCGAGGATCACCGCGAGAATTGCGGCGATCCCCACGACCGGCGCGATGCGTTGCACGGCGGAACCGCTCGCGTAGTGCATGAGGTCGAGCGGCTCGGCTTCGGGCTGCGCCGCCGGTGCCTTCGGTGCGCTCGCCGGTGCAGAAGCAGTGCTCGACGGGGCATCAGCCGCCGGAGTGGAAGCGCTCGCGCCTGCGGCCGGAGCCTCCTCGTGCTCGGCTGCTGCCGGGCCGAGCTTCTCGGACAGGCACGCTGCGAACTGTTCGAGGATCTTGCCGCCGACGTCCGAGATCATGCCGCGGCCGAACTGCGCCGGCTTGCCCGTGATGGTCATGTCGGTTGTCACGGTGCCGTCGGTGTGGTCACCCTCGCCGGTGAGCACGATGGTGATGGTCGCGCTGACGGTCCCGTTGCCCCTCGCGTCCTTCGCGTTCGCTTCGATGACTGCTCGCTTGGCCGACTCGTCCTTCTCGACGTAGACACCGGTGCCCTTGTACGTGAGCGCGACCGGGCCCAGCTTGACCTTCACGGTGCCGGTGAAGGTGTCACCGTCCACACCGGTCAGTGTTGCCCCGGGCATGCATGGCGCGACCTTCTCCGGGTCGAGCAGCGCGGCCCACACCTCGTCGACGGGTGCCGGTACGGACAGCTGGTGTTCGAGTTGCATCGATTCTCCTGCGTCGTTTCTGCGGGGCTACTCAGAGTCCCGCCGCGGTCGTCACGGCTCGCCGGGCGAGGACCGTCGCCAGGTGGCTTCGATACTCGGCGTCGGCATTGCCGTCGGTCATCGGATCGGTCCCGTCGGCCGCGTGTGCGGCGGCCGACGCGATCGTGTCGGCGGTGGCCGCTTGCCCGACGAGTGCTTCTTCGACCGCGCGGGCCCGTACGGGCACCGCCGCCATGTTCGTCAGGGCGACCTTCGCTTGTCGGATCGTGCCATTGTCGATCTCGATTGTCGCTGCGACACCCACGATCGACCATTGTTGCGCTGCACGATGGAACTTCTCGTAGCGTGCCTGCCACCCCGTGTGCTTGGGAATGCGGATCTCCGCAAGGATTTCACCGGGCCGAACTGCGGTCGTGAAGTAGTCCTCGAAGAAGTCCGACGCCGTGACGGTGCGTGTACCGGACGCACCGACGATGACGAATTCCGCGTCGAGCGCCAGAGCGGGAGCCGACAGGTCCCCTGCGGGATCTGCATGCACGAGCGCGCCGCCCAACGTTCCGCGGTGGCGGATCTGCGGATCGGCGACGGTGGCGGTGGCCTCAGCGAGCAACTGTGCATACCGGGCGACGAGCGGATCGTGCAGCACCTCGTAGTGCGTAGTGGTCGCACCGATCACCACGGTGTCGCCGTCCTCGCGGATACCGCGCAGGTCAGGGACGCGACCGAGGTCGATGATGGTGGTCGGTGCTGCCATCCGGAGTCGCAATACCGGCATCAGGCTCTGGCCTCCGGCCAGCACCTTGGCGTCTTCACCGGCTTCGTTCAGTGCCGAGACGGCCTCGTCGAGTGTGGTGGGAGCGGCGTACTCGAATTCAGCGGGAATCATCGGTTTGTCTCCTCGGCGGAACGGAGGGCGTGCCAGACCCGCATGGGCGTGCACGGCATGTCGATGGAACGAACCCCGAAGGGCCGGAGCGCGTCGAGTACGGAGTTGACCACGGCGGGTGTCGACGCGATCGTGCCTGCTTCACCGACTCCCTTGACTCCTAACGGGTTTCCTGGAGCCGGTGTGTTGGTGCGGTCGGTGACGAAATTCGGGAGGTCCACTGCCGTCGGCAGCAGATATTCGGCGAACGAGCCGCTGAGCAGTGTTCCGGACTCGTCGTGGACGGCTTCCTCGTACAACGCCTGAGAGATCCCCTGGGCCAGACCACCGTGCACCTGGCCCTCCACGATGAGCGGGTTCACAACGTGCCCGATGTCGTCGACGCATACGTACTTGCGGATGCGTACGTGCCCCGTCTCGGTGTCGATCTCCACCGCACACAGGTGTGTGCCGTGCGGGAACGAGAAGTTGTCCGGGTCGTACGTCGCTTCGGAATCGAGATTGGGCTCGACGCCGTCGGGTAGGTCGTGCGCGGCGAACACGGCGAGTGCGACGTCGGTCAGCGCGACCGACTTCTCGGTGCCCTTCACCTTGAACCGGCCGCCGGTGAATTCGAGATCGTCTTCCGCACATTCCATCAGGTGCGCCGCGATCGGCCGGGCTTTCGCCACCACCTTCTCGGCCGCCTTGACCACGGCGATGCCACCGACGGCGAGCGAGCGTGACCCGTAGGTGTCGAGTCCACGGGGCGACGACTGGGTGTCGCCGTGCAGGATCTCGATATCGTCGAACGGAATTCCCAGCTGATCGGCGACGATCTGGCTCCACGCGGTCTCGTGTCCCTGGCCGTGTGCCGACGACCCGGTGACCACCTCGACCTTCCCTGTGGGCAGCATGCGGACAGCCGCGTGCTCCCACCCGCCTGCTCCGTACGACAGCGATCCGAGGACTCGAGACGGTGCCAGACCGCACATCTCGGTGAACGTGGACACCCCGATGCCGAGCTGTACCGGGTCCTTGGATTCACGTCGTTGCGCCTGCTCACGGCGCAGGCCGTCGTAGTCGAACAGTTCCAGGGCTTTCGCAGTGGCCGCTTCGTAGTTGCCCGAGTCGTAGGTCAGGCCCGCCACCGAATCGAACGGGAACTCTTCGTGCTTGATCCAGTTCTTCTCACGTACTTCGATCGGGTCCATGGACAGTTCGACGGCGAGTTCGTCCATCATCCTTTCGATCGCGAACGTCGCCTCGGGGCGCCCCGCACCGCGGTATGCATCGGTGGGCACCTTGTTGGTGAACACGTTCGTGCAGGTGAAGCGGTAGGAGTCGAACTTGTAGATTCCGGTGAACATGAACGCGCCGAGGATCGGGACCCCGGGCGTGACGAGACGCAGGTAGGCGCCCATGTCGGCGAGCAGCTCGACCTTGAAACCGGTGACGGTGCCGTCGCGCCGGGCGGCGAGCGTGAGTTTCTGAACCTGGTCGCGGCCGTGATGTGCCGCGACCATCGACTCGCTACGCGACTCGGTGTACTTGACCGGCTTGTGGAGTCTGCGCGCGATGAGCAGCGTGAGTACTTCTTCCGGGGTCACCTGCAGCTTGCCACCGAAGCCGCCGCCCACATCGGGTGCGATCACCCGCAACTTGTGCTCGGGAATGCCGAGCGACATCGCCAGCATCAGCTTGAGCACGTGTGGCACCTGGGTGGCCGACCACATGGTGATCTGCGTGGCGGTCGGATCGACGACCACCGATCGGGGTTCCATGAACGCAGGTATCAGGCGTTGCTGACGAAAGGTGCGTTCGATGAGAACTTCCGCGTCGCGGATCGCGTCCTCGACGTTGCCCCCGCTGCCTGCTTCGGCGGAGTCGAATGTCCATGTGGCGCTGCGGTTGGTACCGAGGCCGGGGTGCACCAGTTCGGTATCGGCTGCCGCGTCGGTGAGGTCGAGCACCACCGGTAGGTCCTCGTAGTCGACGTCGATGGAATCGAGTGCGTCGTGTGCCTCGTAGGCGGTGCGTGCCACCACGACTGCGACCGCCTCACCGGCGAAGTTGACGGTGTCGACGGCCAGTGACGGTGCGGGTGGAGCCAGCTGGTCCTCGGTGATCGGCCACGCACACGGCAGGCTCCCCTGCTCTTCGGCGAGGTCGGCGCCCGTGTACACGGCGATGACGCCGGGCAGTGTCTTCGCCTCCTCCACATCGATGCCAGTGATGCGGGCGTGGGAGAAGGGACTGCGCAGGATCGCGGCATGCAGCATGCCGGGGAGGACGATGTTGTCCGTCCAGCGGGTCCGGCCGGTGAGGAGGTGCTCGTCCTCCTTGCGGCGACGGGACTGCCCGATCTCGGGCTCCACCCCGCTGGTGCTGCGTGATTCGGTGGTGGTCATCGGGCATCCTCCGTCCGAGTTCCCTGCATTCGCCGGGCAGCGTCCTGCGCGGCGGCCACGATGTTCTGATATCCCGTGCACCGACAGAGATTTCCTTCGAGGCCGTGCCGGACCTGCTCCTCGTCGGGGTCGGGGTTCTCGTTCAGCAGGTCGACGGTCGCCATGATCATGCCGGGCGTGCAGTACCCGCACTGCAGCGCGTGTTTCTCGCGGAAGGCTTCTTGGACGGGGTGGAGCGCGCCGTCCTTCGTGAGACCTTCGACCGTCGTGACAGCCCTGTCGTCGGCTTGCACGGCGAGCACCGAGCAGGATTTGACGCTCTTGCCGTCCAGCAGGACGGTGCACGCACCGCAGTTGCTGGTGTCGCATCCCACGACAGTGCCCACCTTGCCGAGTCGTTCTCGCAGGTAGTGGACGAGAAGGAGCCGGGGTTCGACGTCGTCGGTGTAGACCGCTCCGTCGACCGTGACCACGATGCGCATCGGACCTCCCAGTGCTTTCCACAATCCCGTGTGTGTGTTCCAGTGATATGAGTCACTGTCAGCTTCCTGTATCCCGCGCGTAGAAAGGAGGTGATTGACGGAAATCTCTCGGCCGCATCAGCGCTGGCGGCCGAAGCTCCGACCGCGAGAGGAAATGGACATGGCCCGGCTCGACAACAAGATCGCGTTCATCACCGGAGTTGCCCGTGGCCAGGGCCGCGCCCACGCCGTACGGCTGGCTCGTGAAGGCGCGCAGATCGTCGGAATCGATCTCGCGGGTCCGCTGCCCGGCGTCCCCTACGATTCCGCCACCCTCGACGACTTGGAGGAAACGCGGCGGCTCGTCGAGGCGGAAGGCGCGAAGGCGTACCTGAAGCAGTGCGACGTCCGCGATCTCGACGGTATGAAAGCGGTGGTCGAGGAGGGGGTCGCGCAGTTCGGTGGTCTCGATGTGGTGGTCGCCAACGCCGGTATCTGTATTCCGCAGACGTGGGACGAGGTCACGCCCGCGAGTTTCCGCGACACCCTCGACATCAACGTCACCGGTGTCTGGAACACGATCACCGCGACCGCGCCGCACCTCATCACCCGCGGTGGCGGGTCGATCGTCATCACCAGCTCACTGGCCGGTGTGAAGCTGCAGCCGTTCATGGTGCACTACACCACCAGCAAGCACGCGCTCGTCGGCATGGCCCGCGCTTTCGCGGCAGAACTCGGGCAGCACGACATCCGCGTCAACAGCATCCATCCCGGTGCGGTGAACACTCCGATGGGATCGGGAAGCATGCGTGAACGCATCGCACAGACCGCGGAGTCCAATCCGCGCCTCGGCGGCATGACCATGCCGTTCCTGAACAAGTACATGGCGGAGGCCGACGAGATCTCGAACATGGTCGCGTTCCTGGCCTCCGACGAATCCGCATTCGTCACCGCCCAGAGTCTTGCGATCGACGGCGGCGCTCAGTACTTCTGAGCAGGGGCTGTAGGCCGAATGTCACCTTCGGTCATTTCGACTGTATGAACGTCACCTTCGGCCATCAGTGGGGCGGGTGCGGCGACAACTCCTCGTGTGCGTGGATCGGCCCCTCCCGGTTCGCGAGACGCTCCCCCCGCCCGCCCCAGCGGAGGGCAATGATCTCGGCGCCGATCGACACCGCGGTCTCCTCGGGGGTGCGAGCACCGAGATCGAGGCCGATCGGCGAACTCAGCTTGGCGATCTCGTCTTCGGTGATACCGATCTCGCGCAGGCGGGCGAGCCTGTCGTCGTGCGTGCGGCGTGAGCCCATCGCTCCCACATAGGCGACATCGATTCGTAGCGCCACTTCGAGAAGCGGTACGTCGAACTTCGGGTCGTGGGTGAGCACCGCGATCACCGTGCGCTTGTCGACCCGGCCCGCTTCGTGTTCGGCGGCGAGATAGCGGTGCGGCCAGTCGACGACCACCTCGTCGGCCGAGGGGAAACGTGCGGGGGTCGCGAACACACCGCGCGCGTCGCACACTGTCACCCGATAGCCGAGAAAGGCACCGAGCGTGGCCATCGCGGCGGCGAAATCGATCGCGCCGAACACGAGCAGACGGGGCCGCGGTTGGAAAGCATTGACGAACACGGACATTCCTTCGCCGCGCCGCTGGCCGTCGGGACCGTAGTGCAGGGTTCCGGAACGGCCCACATCGAGCAGGCCGCGCGCGTCGTCGGTGATCGCGTCAGTCATGCGGGCAGATGGGAGTTCGCCGTCCGTCCGGTCCGGCCACACTGTCATGCGGCGCCCGACCACGGCAGGGTCGGGATGTTCGGTGACGGTGGCGATCGCGACGGGCTCGCCCGCGTGGATCGAATCGATGACATCACCGAGCGCGGTGAACTCGGCGGGATCGATGCGTTCGACGAAGACATCGATGATGCCGCCGCAGGTCAGGCCGACAGCGAATGCGTCGTCGTCGGAGACTCCGTATCTCTGTAGGACGGCGTTGCCGTCACCGATGACCTCCCGGCCCAGTTCGTAGACCGCACCCTCGACGCATCCGCCGGACACGCTGCCCGTGACGGTGCCGTCGCCCGCGACGAGCATCGACGCGCCTGCTTCGCGTGGCGCGGACCGGAACGTCGAGACGACGGTGCCCAGTGCGACGGTTTCTCCTGCACGGTAGCGGCGCTCGAGTTCGTCGAGAACATCACGCACGGTGGACCTCCTTCAGCAGTTCCTCCAACTTCGCAAGGCTGTGCCCGGCGAGCAGTCGGTCGAGGTGCGGGAGTGCGGCCGAGATCCCGGACTGGATGGGTTCGTAGCCGTCGGCGCCCGCATGGGGGTTGACCCAGAGTACGGCGTGGGCGAGCCGGCGCAGTTGTGCCATCTGTTCGGCGAGCAGAGACGTGTCGCCGCGTTCCCAGCCGTCGGAGAAGATGACGACGACAGCGCCCCGAGCGATGCCCCGCCGGCCCCAACGATCGAGGAACGCACGCAACGTGTCGCCGAGACGTGTGCCACCCGCCCAGTCCGGAACGGTGCTCGATGCCGCAGCCAGCGCGCGTTCAGGATCGCGGGCGCGCAGCGCGCGCGACAGGCAGGTCATGCGTGTGCCGAGGGAGAACACCTCGGTGACAGCAGGGTTGCTGCGGGTGACGACGTGCGCGAAACGCAGGAGCGCGTCGGCGTAGGGGCTCATGGAGCCGGACACGTCGATGAGCAGCACCACTCGGCGTGGACGGGTCGCGCGACGGTGCCGGGCAGGCCGTACTGTCTCGCCGCCCGCAGCGAGCATGGCACGCAGGGTGCGCCGGGGGTCGACGGTGCCGCGTCGTGACGGCTGCAGACGCGCTGCGGGTCGTCTCGGGGGGCGGGGTTTCAGCAGCGTGAGCATCTCGTCGAGGTGGGCACGTTCGGCGGGGGTGAGTTCGGCGATGTCGCGGTGCCGCAGGATCTCGGTGTCGTCGGCGGCAACCTGGAGTCGTGGCGAGTCGTCGCCTTCGCTGTCGGATCCACTCGGTGAGGTGAGCGCGGCAACCGTGGCGGTGCGCTGCTGCTGTCCGGTGGTGCGGGAGATGACGGGCAGGTCGCCGCCGAACCAGGCTTCGAACGCGAGGTCGTAGCGGGGAATGTCGTCGGGGTCGCGGCAGAGGGTCGCGCGACCCGTCCAGTACACGTGCGCGGGGTCGCTCGCATCCACTTCACGCAGGGCGCGAACGTAAGCGTGCGTGGAGTCGAGTGTGACCGGGAGACCGGCCTCTTCGAGGGCTCGCGCGAACCCTGCAACGCCGACGAGCGCACCGTCGCCCACGTGTTCAGCCTGCCAGGAGTCGGTCGAGACCGGCGCGCGCGACCCGTTCGAGGTCTTCGCGATACTTCAGGACAGCGCCGAGGGTTGCGGCAGCGGTCGCGGTGTCGAGCACGTCGCGGTCGAGTTCGATCAGCGCCCGTGCCCAGTCGAGGGATTCGGCGACACCCGGGGGTTTGAGCAGATCCGCGTCGCGGAGAGCGTGGACGGCGCGGGCGATCTGTTCAGCGAGTGCCGCATCGATTCCGGGCAGACGCCTGCGCAGGATTCCGATCTCGCGATCGAGGCCGGGGTGTTCGACCCAGTGGTAGAGGCAGCGTCGTTTGAGTGCGTCGTGCACCTCACGGGTGCGGTTGGACGTGAGTACGACGAGGGGCGGAACGCTTGCCCGGATCTCGCCGAGTTCGGGGATCGTCACGGAGTTCTCGTCGAGAATCTGCAGCAGGAAGGCTTCGAACTCGTCGTCGGCGCGGTCGATCTCGTCGACGAGCAGCACGCACGGGGCGTCGGTGAGTGCCTGCAGGAGCGGGCGGGCGAGCAGGAATCGTTCGGTGTAGAGGGAGCGTTCGGCGGTGTCGGCGTCGAAACTTCCATCGCTTGCGGCTTCGATCGTGCGCAGGTGCAGCAGCTGCCGGGGGAAATCCCAGTCGTACAGTGCTTGTGAGGCGTCGATGCCCTCGTGGCACTGCAGCCGGATCAACGGCAGGCCCAGTGCTTCGGCAAGTGCGACGGCCAGCGAGGTCTTTCCCGTGCCGGGTTCTCCTTCGCAGAACAGGGGCCTGCCCATGCGGAGCGCGAGGAACGCCGACATCGCGACACCCTCGTCGGCGAGGTAACCGGTCGATTCGAGGGCATCGGCGAGTTCGCCGGGGGACTTGATCTGCGTCGCCGGTCCTGTCATGGCGTCAGCCTAGGACAGGCACGTGCATTTGCAGCGTCAGTTGGGTCGCACCGTGAGGATCTGCGACATCGTGCCGAGCGGTCCAGCGGTGTCGTGCAGGACGCTGCTGGTGAGGCCGATGCCGTCGGCCCCGTACGAGACGGTGGTGTCGAAGCCGACCCAGTCACCCTGAGGCTGCCTGAACAGATGGGCGGTCAGATCGAGGTTGGGGAAGGCAACGGCCTTCGGGTCGGCGCGCACGGTCATGCCGTTGGAGATGTCGAAGAGCCGGACAGCGTGGGCGAGGTCGCTGACCTTCTCGTCGGCGAGCAGCGGAATCGGGGAGCGTACCCAGAACGAGGCGCGTCCAGGCTCTACCTGATCGCGCCGGACTTCAGCGGATTCGATGAACCCGCCCGGCCATACCTGCGAGGCATCCCAGGGTTTCATCTCGTCCGGCGAGGCGATCCGAGGTAGCGATGTGCCTTCGAGTGCGTCGGTGGCACCCGGAGCCATGAGCCACGCCCGCAGTCGCACAGCGGCACGCCCGCCGTGGCTGAGTACGGCCTCGACGAGTTCGATGGTGCGGCCCGGACGCAGCACCGTCACCTCGGCATCCATGTCGCCGATCGGAAGGACCCCGAGGATGTCGTAGGAGAGGCGGCCGATCACCAGGCCGTCGTCGCGCCGTGCGTCGCGGTCGCATTCGACGACGTGCGCGAGCAGCCCGAAGGCGGGTGCGATGTGCTGTTCCGCGGTGTTCCATGCGCCACCCACATGCTCGGTTGCGCGGAAGGAGTGCTCCCCGGTGCGTTCGAAGTAGCTCATGATCGGTTTCCTTGCCTTTCCGGACTGCTCGGTCCTACTTCTCCACCCGAGTGGAGTCGAGTGCTGCGAGTGCCATCCTTCGCAGCACGGTGCGGGTGCTGTGCGGTGAGCGCGGATCGGCGCTGTGGGGGGTGGAGTTGATGAGTCCGAAGGTGGCGTGCGCCATGGTGCGGGCGTCCGATTCGGCAAGGGCCGGATGGATACGGCACAGCACACCCACCCAGATTTCGACGTAGCGGCGCTGCAGCGTGCGGACCTGGCGTCGCCCCTCTTCGGTGAGTGAGTGCAGTTCGCGATCCTGGACGCGGATGAGATCCTGCTCCCCCAGTGCGAAGTCGAGGTGGAAGTCGACGAGCCCCTCCAGTGCCTTGTGCGGGTCGGAGGTGTTCTCCTCTACCGCGGTGCCGCCGGCGAACAGGCGCCGGCTGATGTCGACGAGGATCTCGACGAGCAGCGCGTCTTTGTTGGGGAAGTGCCGGTAGACGGCGGGCCCACTGATCCCGACGGCCGCACCGAGGTCTTCGAGGCGTACGCCGGTGAAGCCGCGCTCGGCGATCAGGCGCGCTGCGGCGACGAGCAGTTGCCGCCTGCGCTCGGCCTTGGCCTGCGACCGTGGTGTGAGCGCGGCGGACTCCATATCGACAGCCTTGTTCATGGCCGGCACTCCGCTCGTCTGATCGGGAGACATTGGGTATGGACAACTCGGTTAATGGTAACTAACCTAGTTTTTCAGTTAATGGTGATTAGGTCAATCTACCGAGGACGGTACCGGTGACAACCGCTCACGCGATCTCCAAAACCAGCCGTGACCAGCATGAACAGTTGGTCGCAGGCCTCCGGGGCAAGCTTGCTGTCGCATCCCTCGGGGGAAGTGAAAAATCCCGCGAACGCCACGTCGCGCGAGGAAAACTGCTCCCCCGCGACCGCGTCGACGAGCTTCTCGACACCGGAAGCCCGTTCCTCGAGCTGTCCCCGCTCGCCGCGAACGGCATGTACGACGACGAGTGCCCCGGCGCAGGGGTCATCACCGGCATCGGCCGCGTCGCCGGTCGTGAGTGCGTGATCGTCGCGAACGACGCCACCGTCAAGGGCGGCACCTACTACCCGATCACCGTCAAGAAGCACCTGCGCGCGCAGGAAGTGGCGCTGCAGAACAACCTGCCCTGTATCTATCTCGTCGACTCCGGTGGCGCGTTCCTGCCCAGGCAGGACGAGGTCTTCCCCGACCGCGAGCATTTCGGCCGCATCTTCTACAACCAGGCGACGATGAGCGCGCAGGGGATCCCGCAGATCGCCGCCGTCCTCGGTTCGTGTACCGCGGGCGGCGCCTACGTGCCCGCGATGAGCGACGAGGCCGTGATCGTCCGCAATCAGGGCACCATCTTCCTGGGCGGCCCACCGCTGGTGAAGGCCGCGACCGGCGAGGTCGTCACAGCCGAGGAACTCGGTGGCGGCGACCTGCATTCGAAGGTGTCCGGTGTCACCGACCACCTCGCCGAGGACGACCGCGACGCACTGCGGATCGTGCGCAACATCGTTTCCACGCTCGGACCGCGCACCCCGCGCCCGTGGGACGTCGCACCGACTGCCGAACCCGACGCCGACCCGGCCGAACTCTACGACGTGGTCCCCACCGATTCGCGCACCCCGTACGACGTGCGCGAGGTCATCTCCCGCGTGGTCGACGGCTCCTCGTTCCACGAGTTCAAGGCCGAATACGGCAAGACCCTGGTCACCGGATTCGCGCGCATCCACGGCCACCCCGTCGGCATCATCGCCAACAACGGTGTGCTCTTCGGTGAATCTGCGCTCAAGGGCGCACATTTCATCGAGTTGTGCGACAAGCGCTCCGTCCCGCTGCTGTTCTTGCAGAACATCTCGGGGTTCATGGTCGGCCGCGACTACGAGGCCGCAGGTATCGCCAAGCACGGCGCGAAGATGGTCACCGCCGTCGCATGCGCCCGCGTCCCCAAGCTCACGGTCGTCATCGGCGGATCCTACGGAGCGGGCAACTACTCGATGTGCGGGCGCGCGTATTCGCCTCGCTTCCTGTGGATGTGGCCCAATGCCCGCATCTCGGTGATGGGCGGCGAGCAGGCCGCATCCGTTCTCGCGACCGTGCGCTCCGACCAGCTCGACGCGTCGGGCAAGCCGTGGTCGGCCGACGACGAAGAAGCGTTCAAGGACCCGATCCGCGAGCAGTACGAAGACCAGGGCAATCCCTACTATTCCACCGCTCGGTTGTGGGACGACGGCATCATCGACCCCGCCGACACCAGAAAAGTTCTCGGACTGGCACTCTCGACGTGCGCGAACGCGCCGCTCGAGCCGGTCTCCTACGGCGTCTTCCGGATGTGAGCGAGATGAGTGACACGAAACGCATCGATACAGTACTGGTAGCCAACCGCGGAGAGATCGCCGTCCGCGTCATTCGCACGCTGCGGTCGATGGGCATCCGCTCCGTCGCCGTGTTCAGTGAGGCCGACCGCGACGCCAGGCACGTGCGCGAAGCCGACACCGCTGTACTCCTCGGGCCCGCGGCGGCCCGTGAGAGCTATCTGGTGATCGACAAGGTCATCGCCGCGGCAGTCGAAACCGGTGCGCAGGCCATCCACCCCGGCTACGGATTCTTGTCGGAGAACTCGGCTTTCGCTTCCGCGTGCTCCACGGCAGGTATCGCCTTCCTCGGGCCGTCGGCACACGCGATCGAGACCATGGGCGACAAAATCACCGCGAAGGCCGCGGTCTCGGAGTTCGGAGTCCCTGTCGTCCCGGGTATCTCGCGACCGGGCCTGACCGACGAGGACTTGATCGCCGGCGCCGCCGAAGTCGGCTATCCGGTGCTGGTCAAGCCGTCGGCAGGCGGTGGCGGTAAGGGCATGCGGCTGGTGCACGACCCCGCCGACCTCCCCGACGCCCTGGCTTCAGCGCGGCGCGAGGCTGCATCGTCGTTCGGCGACAACACACTCTTCCTCGAACGATTCGTCCTGCGCCCGCGCCACATCGAGGTGCAGATCCTCGCCGACTCGCACGGCAACGTCGTCCACCTCGGCGAACGCGAATGCAGCCTGCAGCGTCGCCACCAGAAGGTAATCGAGGAAGCGCCGTCGCCGCTGCTCGACGAGGCCACCCGCGCGCGCATCGGTGAAGCAGCCTGCAACACCGCGCGCAGCGTCGACTACACCGGCGCGGGCACCGTGGAGTTCATCGTCTCGGCCGAGAAACCCGACGAGTTCTTCTTCATGGAGATGAACACCCGGCTGCAGGTCGAGCATCCCGTCACCGAGATGGTCACGGGCCTCGACCTCGTCGAATGGCAGGTGCGCATCGCCGCGGGCGAACCCCTCGGTTTCACGCAGGACGACATCACACTCACGGGGCACGCCATCGAAGCCCGTGTCTACGCGGAGGATCCCGGTCGCGGGTTCCTGCCCACCGGCGGCACCGTCGCTGATGTGATCGAAGCGAGCGGCACCGGCATCCGCGTCGATTCCGGCCTGCAGCCGGGCACCGTCGTCGGCAGCGACTACGACCCGATGCTCGCCAAGGTCATCGCACACGCCGACGACCGCGCCGGGGCGCTACGACGCCTCGACCGCGCGCTCGCCGACACGGCGGTGCTCGGTGTGGTCACCAACATCGACTTCGCGCGGTTCCTGCTCGCCGATCCCGAGGTGGTGGCCGGTGCACTCGACACCGGCCTGCTCGACCGCCGTCTCGGCGACTACACGGCGCCGGAGACTTCCGATGCCGCGCTCGTCGCCGCGGCGGTGCTCCGCTGGCTGCAGCACTGGCCCGACGACACCTCCGACCCGTGGGACGTTCCCGACGGATGGCGCATGGGCATGCACCTGCCCACCAGTTACCGGCTCGCGTCCGGTGACCGCACCGCGCACGTGCGACTCACCGGAACCCCGTCTGCAGGCACCGCGAATGTTGAAGACGGCAGCGAATACTCGCTGTCCGCATTTCTCGACGGCTCGGTTCTTGCTGTCGTGCTCAACGGTCGCCGCCACGTGTTCCGGGTCGCGGAGGTCGACGACGCGATCTGGCTCGCCGACGATCGCGGTGCCGTCGCGGTCCGTGAGGTCCGAGAGGCCAGCGTGCGGGGAGACGACGCCCACACCGGCGACGCCGACATCACCAGCCCGATGCCGGGTGCCGTCATCGCCGTCCCTGTCGAGACAGGTGTCGAGGTCACCGCGGGTCAGACGATCGCGATCGTCGAAGCCATGAAGATGGAGCACGCACTGACCGCCCCGATCGACGGTGTTGTCGAGCTGTTCGCTGCCGCAGGCGAACAGGTCAAGGTCGATCAGATTCTCGCACGCATCACACCGCCCGCAGACACGAAGGAAGAGGCATGAGCGAGTCACCGACGTACCTGGCCACCGGTCAGCTCCCCGACGAATACGAACAGCTGAGGAAGTCGGTCGCCGACTTCGCGCGCACCGTCGTCGCACCTGTTGCCGCCAAACACGACGCCGAGCATTCGTTCCCGTACGACGTGGTGCGGAAAATGGCGGAGATGGGCCTGTTCGGCCTGCCGTTCCCGGAGGAGTACGGCGGAATGGGCGGCGACTATTTCGCCCTGTGCCTCGCGCTCGAGGAGCTCGGCAAGGTCGATCAGTCGGTTGCCATCACCCTCGAGGCAGGCGTCTCCCTCGGTGCAATGCCGATCTTCCGCTTCGGCACCGAGGAGCAGAAGCAGGAATGGCTGCCGCAGCTCACGAGTGGCCGAAACCTCGCGGCCTTCGGTCTGACCGAGCCCGGCGCAGGCAGCGACGCGGGCGGCACCAAGACCACCGCGAAGCTCGAGGACGGGCAGTGGGTGATCAACGGTAACAAGCAGTTCATCACCAACTCGGGCACCGACATCACCTCGCTCGTGACGGTCACCGCGGTCACAGGCGTCGACGAGAACGGCAAGAAGGAGATCTCGACGATCCTCGTACCTGCCGACACGCCCGGCTTCACCGCCGAGCCCGCCTACAACAAGGTCGGCTGGAACGCCTCCGACACCCACCCGTTGACCTTCGCGGACGTGCGTGTCCCCGAAGCGAATCTTCTCGGGCAACGCGGCCGCGGATACGCGAACTTCCTGCGCATCCTCGACGAGGGCCGCATCGCGATCGCAGCGCTGTCGGTCGGCGCTGCACAGGGCTGCGTCGACGAATCGATCAAGTACGCCAAGGAGCGCGAAGCGTTCGGCACCGCGATCGGCAACAACCAGGCCATCGCATTCAAGATCGCGCGGATGGAAGCGCGGGCTCATACTGCCCGTACCGCCTACTACGATGCCGCGGCAGCCATGCTCGCCGGAAAGCCGTTCAAGAAGCAGGCGTCGATCGCGAAACTCGTTGCCTCCGAGGCGGCTATGGACAACGCGCGAGACGCAACGCAGATCCACGGTGGCTACGGGTTCATGAACGAATACGCTGTCGCGCGGCACTACCGCGACAGCAAGATCCTGGAAATCGGTGAGGGCACCACCGAGGTGCAACTCATGCTCGTCGCACGGGGGCTGGGACTGTGAGCGATAACGAAAAGCGAATTACGCAGCGTGGTCTATGGTTCGAAGAATACGAACTCGGCGCGATCTACGAGCACCGGCCCGGCCGCACCATAACCGAGGCCGACAACACGTTGTTCACGACACAGACGATGAACACGCAGGCCCTGCACCTCGACGCCGCGTACGCGGCAGGGACGAGCTTCGGTGAGCGGCTGGTGAACTCGATGTTCACGCTGTCCACGATGATCGGTCTGTCCGTCGCGCAGCTCACGCAGGGCACGATCGTCGCGAATCTCGGATTCTCCGAAGTGTCGTTCCCGAAGCCGTTGTTCCACGGCGACACCCTCTACGTCGAGACGAAGATCCTCGACAAGCGTGAGTCGAAGAGCCGTCCCGGCGAAGGCATCGTCACGCTCGAACACACCGGTCGAAATCAGCACGGCGACGTCGTCGGCATCGCGGTCCGCAAGACACTCGTACAGAAGAGGCCGACCTCATGACATGGCAATTGCCCGGTCCCGCATGGTTGTTCGTACCTGCTGATCGGCCCGAACGCTACGCCAAGGCCGCAGACCGGTCCGACGTCGTCATCATCGACCTCGAAGACGCGGTGTCGGCCGGCGACAAGCAGGCAGCACGCGACGCGCTCGTCGCGACGCCACTCGATCCGGAACGGACGGTCGTGCGGGTCAACCCGGTGGGCACCGCCGATCACGAGCTCGACCTCGAAGCGCTACGTCGCACGTCCTACACGCGTGTGATGCTCCCGAAATGCGAAAGCGCCGACGAAGTGCGCTCGCTCGCGCTGCTCGAGGTGGTCGCACTGATAGAGTCGCCGCTCGGTGTGCTCGCGGTCGAAGAGATCGCGAAGGCAGACAACACGATCGGCGTCATGTGGGGCGCCGAGGACCTCGTCGCGGGACTCGGGGGCAACTCGAGCCGCCGAGCCGACGGCACCTACCGGGCCGTCGCGCAGCACGCGCGGTCGGTGTCGCTGCTCGCGGCGAAAGGCCATGCGTGCTGGGCACTGGACTCGGTGTACCTCGACATCAAGGACACCGATGGGCTGTACGAGGAAACCCTCGACACCGTCGCAGTCGGGTTCGACATCAAGGTCGCGATCCATCCAGGCCAGATCGAAGTGATCCGCCGTGCGTTCGCTCCGACGCCGGAGGAAGCCGACTGGGCGCGACGGGTCCTCGCCGCGGCCGAGAACGAACGCGGGGTCTTCGATTTCGAGGGCAAGATGGTCGACGGTCCTGTGCTCAAACACGCCGAACGTCTCGTGCAGCGAGCGGCGCAGAGCAATCCCTGACCGGGCGCACAGCGTGGGGAAGCGGGCAACTCGCGGGCGAATCGACGGATGGCCCCGGTGAATGCATCCGGGGCATCGAAGTTCGCGAGGTGCCGCGTTCCCGGTATCAGCTCGAAGCGACCGGCGCGGGTGTGATCCGATCAGGATCCTCGTTGCGGCCTGCGCTGGAGGAGTTGGGTGAGCCGATGGGCGTGATTCAGGAGCGCGCTTCCCAGCTCGGGCCGTCGGTCTTCGCGGAAGCGGCTCTCCACTCCGGTGATGCTCAGCACCCACACCGGGGCTTCTCGCTGATCGAACACGGCGGCACCCATGCCCCAGCTGCCTTCGACGATGAGAGCCGGATTGACGGAGTATCCGGCCAGGCGGGTAGCGGCGACACGTTCCTCGATGTCGCCCCTCGCGTGGTCGGGTCCCCAATCCGCAGCCAGATCGGTTCTCGACAGGTACTCCTCCACATCGCGATCGGGTAGATGCGCCAGGATTGCGAGTCCTGCCGACGCCACCCCCAGCGGAAACCGGATCCCGACGTGCAGCACGTGCGAGCGCAGCGGAAAACTGCCTTCCTCGACGGCCAGGCACACGGTCTCGTCGCCGCGCCGAGCCGACAGAAACGCACTTTCGCCGGTGTCGCGAGCAAGGTCACGCAGGATGTTCCCGGCGAGCCCGGTGATGTCGTACCGAGCGGCCGCGAGCGAGCCGAGAAGGTACAGCTCCGGTCCCAAGGTCCATCTGCCGTTGTCGCGATGCCGGTCTATCAGTCCTTCGTCGGTGAGGGTGGCCAGGATTCGGTGAACGGTGGGCCGGGCCAGTTCGGTCTCGCGCGCGAGGTCGGACGTGGAGACCCCGTCGGGCTCATGCGCGGCGACTGCCCGTAAGAGCACGGCAACTCTGCCGACCATTTGTCCGTGTGCACCCGACGCCATGGTCTTCACGATACGTCCACTGGGTGGACACATGCGATGTGTGTGTTCGTTGAGCGACCAATCGATCGGAACGCCCTGCCTCGCCCTTGAAATGTGAGCACACACCCTATTAATTAGTACTGAAGTATTCAGACGTGTTCATCCAGCGGACGCATCGGCGCTTCCGAGATGCGGCCCACGTGGCGGAGGGGTATTGGACTTGGCATCCAAGGTATTCGAGACACCCGAGGCGGCCGTAGCGGACATCCCTTCGGGTGCCCTGCTCGCAGTCGGCGGCTTCGGTCTGTGCGGCATCCCCGACGAGTTGATCAAGGCGATCGCTGCGGGCGATGCCACCGACTTCGAGGTGTTCTCCAACAACTGCGGTGTCGACGGGCACGGTTTGGGGATCCTGCTCGGTGAGAAGCGGATCCGTCGTGTCACCGCGTCGTACGTCGGTGAGAACAAGGAGTTCGCACGTCAGTATCTCTCGGGTGAGCTCGAGGTCGAGCTGACACCGCAGGGCACCCTGGCCGAGAAGCTCCGTGCCGGTGGTGCCGGGATTCCGGCGTTCTTCACCCCGGCCGGTGTCGGCACGCCGATCTCCGAGGGGGGTCTGCCGTGGCGGTATGCCGCCGATGGGTCGGTCGAGATCGCGTCGCCCGCGAAGGAGATCCGGGAGTTCCGCGGGAAGCGGTACGTGCTCGAGGAGTCGATCAACGCCGATTATTCGCTCGTGCACGCCCTGCGCGGTGATACCGAGGGCAATCTCGTGTTCAACAGGGCTGCGATGAACTTCAATCCGCTGGCGGCGATGGCGGGCAAGGTGTGCATCGTGCAGGTCGAGGAGCTCGTGGAGGCGGGTGAGATCGATCCGGGTCAGGTGCATCTGCCGGGGGTGTTCGTCGACCGGATCGTTCATACGGGTGTGCAGGACAAGCAGATCGAGAAGCGCACCGTCAGCGCTGCGAAGGGAGCGTGAGCATGAGCACCAGCGTGGAGACCACCGAGGCCGTGGGCTGGTCGCGTACCGAGATGGCTGCGCGTGCGGCGCAGGAACTGTCGCCGGGTGAGTACGTCAACCTCGGCATCGGCCTGCCGACGTTGATTCCGAATTATCTGCCCGAGGGTGTGCGGGTGACTCTGCATTCGGAGAACGGGATCCTGGGTACCGGGCGGTATCCGACCGAGGACGAGATCGACCCGGATCTGATCAATGCGGGCAAGGAGACCGTGACGGTCAATCCCGGTGCCGCGTTCTTCGATTCGTCGTTGAGCTTCGGCATGATCCGGGGCGGCCACATCGACACTGCCGTGCTCGGTGGGATGGAGGTCTCGGCCACCGGTGATCTGGCGAACTGGATGGTGCCGGGGAAGATGGTCAAGGGCATGGGCGGTGCGATGGATCTGGTCCACGGCGCTCGCAAGGTCATCGTGCTGATGGAGCACACCGACAAGCAGGGTAATCCGAAGCTCGTCGAGAAGTGCTCGCTTCCGCTCACGGGTGAGGGTGTGGTGCAGCGCATCGTCACGAATCTCGCCGTCGTGGACGTCACCGACGATGGTCTGAAGCTGGTCGAGTGCGCGCCGGGTGTGACCGAAGAGCAGGTCCGTGCAGCAACAGGAGCGCCCCTGGCTTGATGGCCGGGACTATGCAGCGGTGCCCGGGGCCACAAGGTCCCGGGCACCGCTGTCTCCTATCCGACCCGGTCGGCCGTGCTCTCGACCGCTCGTGCGAGCGCAAGGAACGGTGCTGGTCGCGTTGGTCCTTCGGCCGTGAGTTCCGGATGCCACTGCACCCCCAGCACGCGGCCCGAGGGGTCTTCGAAGGCCTCGATGAGTCCATCCGGGGCGTGAGCGCTGGCGATCAGTCCGGAACCGAGTGTCGCGATTCCTTGGTGGTGGCCGGATGCGACGACGGGATCACCGTGGCCGGACTCCTGGAAGAGTCGGGTGCCTTCCGCGACCCGCACGTTGTGCCAGGAAAGTCGTGCCGTGATCACCGACGTGGCGAGGGCGGCCGAGTCGTAGTGCTCGACGCCTGTCGGTTCGAGATGTTCGACCAGAGTCCCTCCGTGGAGGACGTTGAGGATCTGGAACCCTCGACAGATGCCGAGTACTGGGAGCCCCGACATCACTGCGTATGACGCGAAGGCGAAGTCCAACTCGTCCTGTTCAGGGTTCACATCGTAGAGATGTGGCACGTGCCTGCCGCCGTATCGGTCGGGATCGATGTCCCCTCCTCCTGGCAGGACCACTGCCGCGAAGCCCGTCGATTCGTCAGGGCATCGATCCAGGACCACCGGTTCCAGGCCCACTTCCCGCATCACTGTCAGCACCTCGTCGAAGAGGAATTCGGCGAGGGCGACCCGAGCGTCAGTACTGGATCGAACGGTCGAACGTCTGGGTACTGCTACAAGAATTGTCATGGATGCACTCCGATCACGATTAGTGAAGTATGAACGCTAGATGATAGAGTTCATGAGTGACAACTCGGGAGTGGGATCGTCTGTGTACGCCGGTGACGGCCAGTGGAGCGAGCGAAGCCGTGGTGAGGCAACTGGGCGACTTGATGGGATCGGGGATTCTGCGAGCCGGCGACCGCCTCCCCCCCGAAACCGAACTGGCGACACTGTTTCGCGTCGCCCCCATGACCGTACGAAGCGGACTGAAGGTGCTGCGGGATCACGGGCTCCTGACGACCCGCAGGGGCCGGTACGCAGGCACATTCGTCGCCGAAGATGTCGTCGAACGAATCATCGGGAACCGGGACGGCTTCCCCACGCTCGAGGAGTTCACCGACTTCACCGTGTGGCGGGAGGCGATAACGGGCGAAGCATGTGCCCGTGCGGCGACACAGATCACGCAGACGCAGATGCGAGAACTGACCGAACTGGTGGCGGCAACCCAGAACGAACGAGTGGGCACTCCAGAGTTCCGCTTTTGCGACAGCCGCGTGTATCTGTTCATCGCCGAGGTGTCCGGCTCACGCAGGATCCTCGACGAGGAAGGCCGAATCCAGGCGGATCTGACGCGGACGCTCTTGGGCTTGAATCGATTCCGAGCGCGAGTCGAATTCGTCGAACGTGCCCACGACCCATTGCTCGCCAGCATCCTCGCAGGTGACGCCGACGGGGCACGAGCGGCATTCTCACGGCACGCGCGTGCAACCCTGGACCTTCTGACGGGGTTGGGCTATCTCATGCCGGGGGAAGGCGCAGACTGATGTGCGGGCGCTCCACGACGCGGCCCGACCGGCGGACGGCTATCGGATCCGGCGCCATCGGAACCGACGCCGTGGGCTATCGGGCTTGATCGCCGGTGTCGCCGCCAAGGCTTCCTCGGCTTGTGCGCGGCGTCGCTGCCTCTCGGCCCTCCAGGCGTCGAGGACCTCGTCGACGTCGACCTTGTGCAGTGGAACGGGGAGACGTTCCGGGGAGAGCAGACACGCGGCGACACGGCGGTTCAGATCGGCGACGACCTGTCGCACGTCCTTTTCCGTCGGTATCGTCCGCACCGATTCGGGTAGTCGCTCGATCTCCTTGCGCAACTGCAGCTCCGGCGGCAACAGTGCTTCTCCCGATAGACCTTCACGCTCGAGATAGGACTTGAGCCACCACATTTCGTCGCTGCCGTGGTTCGGGATGGGTTTGCCGGCGCCGGGAAGGTTGTCGAAGTCGCCGCGTTCCTGCGCGACGCGGATCTGTCGTTCGATCCACGTCTCGAAACTCACGTCCGGACGCTTGCGTTCGGTCATGTATTCCAGGGTGCCATCCCCAACAGTCCGACGCGAGGCAACCTCAGCTCATCGCTGCCTTTGCTTCGTTGCTGAGTTCGACGAGTTGTACGTAGTTGCCGTCGGGATCGATCGCGGTCGCGAACAGGCTACCGTCGCGATCCTCGAGCGGCGAATGCCACTTCGTGCCGAGATCGTCGAGTCGAGCAACGATGTCGTGCGCACCGGTGACCTCGAGGTTGATGATCAGACGTCCGGGCTCGGGATTGAGTGCGCCGATATCGGCGCGACGGTCGAGCATGACGTAGAAGCCGTCGAAATCCAGGACGTCGTATGCGGGTTCGCCTGGTGTGCGCTCGGCCTTCACCGAGAATGCGTTCACGTACCAGTCGCGCAGGCGCTCGGGGTCGGTGCTCGACAGGAGCATGCTGCCGAGAGAGGGTGCGGTCATCGGGACTCCTTACGGACAGGGCAAGGCGGGTGCCGTGCCATCCACCAGGTACCGACCGTCGGATCGGACGAAACTCATCGCAGACACACGTGAGGGCGACCCCGTCGGGATCGCCCTCACGTGTTGTTCGTGCGCTACGCCGTCATTCCTCCGGCGTCACGTGCTTGGCCAGATAGAGCGGCTCACCGAGCTGCTCCAGCAGGTCGAGCTGGGTTTCCAGATAGTCGATGTGTTCTTCTTCGTCGGCGAGGATCGCCTCGAAGATGTTCGCCGACGTGATGTCGCTGACCGAACGCATGTACTCGGATCCCTTGCGGAGCCGATCACGTGCCTCGACCTCGACGACCAGATCCGATTCGAGCATCTCTTTCACGGTCTGGCCCAGTCGCAGCGACCCGAGCCGCTGATAGTTGGGGAGTCCGTCGAGATACAGGATCCGGTCGGTGAGCTTTTCGGCGTGCCGCATCTCGTCGAACGATTCGGCGCGCGTGTGCGAGGCGAGTTTCGTCCATCCGCGATCTTCCTGCATCTTCGAGTGAAGAAAATACTGGTTGATCGCTGTGAGCTCGGCAGTGAGCTGCTCGTTGAGTAGTTCGATTACCTTCTTGTCGCCCTTCATGGCACCTCCCGGGTGAACCATCGGGTTTCACCGCCGGGTAGGGGCTGGCTACACGGCGGTCTCGAGTTCGATGGTCTCACTCTGAGCGCGGGCGTGCCGGATGATCGCCGAGATGTTGCGGACGCAGTTGCCGCAATCGGTGCCTGCTCGGCAGGCTGCACTCACCTCGCGGGTGCAGCGCGCACCGGCTGCGACCTCGGCTTCGATGTGATGATGCGTGAGTGCGTGGCAACTGCAGACGATCATGAGCCACCATTCCTGTAACCGGATGCTTACTTAGGTTGCCCAAACCTTACATCTAGTTAGGCTACCCTAGTGTGTGATCGTAGTCACAAAACTGGAACGGCTGATCCGTGATAGACCCAGGATCGACCCAGGGCGTGTTACCCCTGTTGCTGCTGCATCTGCTGTGACACCACCTGGTTGATTCGTTGCAATCCACTCGACGACAATCCGGGAAGGTGCCCCTCGATGGTGCGCACGATCGACGAATCGTGGATGACCTTCTCGCTCGACTGGATCAGCACCGTGCCCGCGCCGGTGAAATCGAACTGACGCTCCTCCCCCGACTGCACCCCGAATCGCCGTGCACCGGCCGCCAGGTGACTCGTGATCCACGATTCGTCGTAGTGGTGGCTGGGCGAGGGGCAGTCGGCCCAGCCGACCAGCGCCTCCGGATCCACGCGTAGCGGCGGCTCGGCGAACATCACCGGCCCGTTCGACGACGCCAGGAACTTGCCAGTGCCGATCAGAGTGAGGAACCCGGGCACGATCGACTGGTTCAACGACAACCCCGGCTCGAATGCGAGCAGGTTTGCCTGCCGGATCGTGAGGTTGCCGTTGTCGAGATCGTACGAATTGATGTCGTATCCGCGGTCGCCGAGGATCAGCTTCCCGTGGCCGTTCGCCACGACGTAGTCGCCGAGATACATCGGCGCCGAGAACTGCCGCGCCACCATCTGCAGGATCTGCCCGCTCAGATCGTGCGTGAGCGCGTTGAACTGCACTTGCCCGTAGTACGCGATCATCGCCCCCTTCGACAGGAACCAGGGTGACTGCAGGTCGATGCTGAACGCGTAATTGTTACCGGGAACGTTGTCGCTGCCCACCAGGTGCGACGGATTCAGAATGGTGCTCACAACTTCTCCTCCGATGCCTGCACGTAGACGATGCCCTGGCCGGTGCATTCGAGTTGCATCGACTCGCCCCCGGTCCGGCCGACGTTGCGCCAGCTCGTCGAGGATTTCAATTCGGTGCGCACCGGACCGTAGGAGGCGACGAATGCCTGCGGGTCGACGACCACAGGCGCCGGCCCACCCACCTGCAACTCGAGGACCCCACCGTGGGCGAGCAGCACTGCCGCACCGTAACCGGACAACTGGGTGGTGAACATGCCCTGGCCGGTGACGACGCCGGTCGCGGCGCCACGCAACGCTCCCATCAGCCCTCCGCCACCTCCTCCGGACGGGGATGCGTTCGCCGAGACCACTGTGCTCTGCAGACCGGCGGTATGAGCGAGCAACCGCGATGCCTCCACTCGGAGTTCCCCTCCGGCCGCCATGTCGACGATGTGCGTCTCGAGGCCCTTGAAGCCGTAGTGCACGGTGCCCTTGCCCTGGGCGATCATCGTCGCCTCGTGCTCGCCCTGCATCATCCGGCCGGCCATCCCGGCAAGGCCGCCGAGTCCGGGGCCTCCGCCGACCCCGCCCGGAGCGCCGTGCGGAGCGAACTGCACGTCGCCGGTATAGAAGAGCATCGCGCCGCGCCGCGCGATGATGGGACCCGACTGCATGAGGTCGACCCGCACGACCTTGCTGTTGATCTTCGTGAACGCCATGGTCTGTCCCCTACCGTTCCGCCGGCTGAATGGACACGACGCCGTTGCCGTCCCACCTGAGGGAGAAGGCTTCGCCGCTGCCCTGGCCGATCGCCGACCGCCACGACACATCGGTCACGAAGGATTGCGTCAGCATTCCTTTCGCGCACACGAATGCATCGGGGTCGACGACGAGCGGGTATTGCGGCGACACCTCGAGATGGATGAGCGGGCCACCCGACGAGAGCAGTGCCACCTGACCGGATCCCGACACCGTGGTCGTGAACAGGCCCTGCCCGCTCATTCCACCGCGCACCCCGGCGAACGTGACGTTGGTGCTGAGGTTCCCGTTCAGTGCAAGCAGCTGTTCGGACTCGACCTGCAACGTCTCGTTGTTCAGCTCGAGCACCGTGGTGTTCTGCGCTTGGTGCGCGAGGTACACCACGCCGGTGCCCGTGCACTCCATGAGCGACAGGCCTTCGCCGGCCGCGCGCTGGCGCAGACCCGCGAGCACGCCGTCGCCGCCGCCGAACCCCGCGGATTTGAAGGTGATCTGCCCTTCGTACGCCACCATCGAGCCCGACAGAGCGCGGATCGTGGAGTTGTTCAGTTGGGCTTCGATCACTCGTTTCGATTTCTCGAGCAGTCGCATGGCGCGAAGAGTATCGGCTGGCGATGTCCGTGTCGTATCGGGTCCTCCACCGGTCGGTGGCGAGCCGGCTCACAGCGGCAGGGGGCGATTCTCCACGACACGTTTCATGACGAGCGTCGAACTGAGGCGTTGGACGCCGGGCAACGCGGAGAGCTGTTCGTCGTAGAGCGCCTGGTAGGCCGACAGGTCGCGGGTGAGGACTCGCAGGAGATAGTCCGGGTCGCCGAACAAGCGTTGCGCCTGAATCACGTTGGGGATCGTGGCTACGGCCGTCTCGAATGCGTCGAGGGTGCCGCGTTCCACGGTGTGCATCGTGACGAACACGAGGGATTCGAAGGTGAGGCCGAGGGCATTCGCGTCGAGCTGTGCGTGGTAGCCGCTGATCGCTCCGTCGCGTTCCAACGCGCGCAGGCGCCGGTGGCAGGGCGAGATGCTCAACCGCACGCGGTCGGCGAGCTCGGTGATGGTGAGGCGGCCATCTTTCTGCAGCTCGGCAAGAATCTTCCGGTCGATTGCATCCATGGAGAAGATTCTCCCCCGTAAGGCGCGTTTCGAGGCTGTATTTGCAAACAGTTTCTGGCTCGAACTTCCTAGTCTTTGCGGTGGGAATTCTCGCGTCGAACGCAAAGGAAATGATCATGGCTGCCGGTGTCGTCGCTGGGTTCTGGGTGGTGTCCATACTGTTCGTGTTGACGCCGGGCGCGGACTGGGCCTATGCCATCACCGCGGGACTGCGGTACCGGAGTGTGGTGCCCGCGGTCAGCGGCATGCTGCTCGGGCACCTCGCGATGACCGCGATCGTCGCGGCAGGCGTTGCAGCGGTGCTCGCGCAATCGCCCGTCCTGCTCACGGTGCTCTCGACCATCGGTGCCGCATACCTGATCTGGCTCGGGGTGGGAATGTTCACGAGTCCGTCGGCCCCGGCGGAAGGCGGACCCGGCAGCGCGGACTCGTGGGCGCGGCAGACGGTCAAGGGCGTGGGTGTCAGCGGACTCAACCCGAAGGTGTTCTTGTTGCTCCTGGCGCTGCTCCCCCAGTTCACCGATCCGGCAGGCCCGTGGCCGCTCGCCGCGCAGATCGCGATGCTCGGTGTGGTGCATGTGATCACATGCGCTGTGGTGTATCTCGGTGTCGGTGCCGGAGCGAGACGGGTACTGCGCGCCCGCCCGTCGCTGGCGAGTGTCGTGAGCCGAGTGTCGGGCGTTGTGATGATCGTGCTCGGAGCGGTGCTGGTGCTCGACCAGGCATTCCTCCAGCACCGGTAAGGAATCGCGGACCATCTCCCCTGTGAGGGAACATGATCCGCGATTTCTGTGTGGCCGGCTCCCGGCCCGATCAGGTCAGAGGCCGAGATCCTTCGCGATGATCGTCTTCATGACCTCACTCGTGCCGCCGTAGATGCGGGTGACGCGAGTGTCGGCGTACAGGCGCGCGATCGGGTACTCGGTGATGTAGCCGTATCCGCCGTGCAGCTGCAGGCACTTGTCGATGATCCGACCGGCGGTCTCTGTCGCGAAGAGCTTCGCGCGAGCGGCATCCGGGACGGTGAGTTCGTCACGATCGTTGAGCTCGATGGCGTTGTCGACCATGATCTGCAATGCCTGGAGCTCCGCAGAGCACTCCGCGAGCACGAACTTCGAATTCTGGAACGACGCCACCGGCTTACCGAAAACCTTACGGTCCTTGGTGTAGGCGATTGCGTGCGCGATCGCGGCCGACGCGGTGGCTGCCGCGCCGAACGCAATTGTCAGGCGCTCCTGCGCGAGGTTCTGGGTGAGGTACGAGAAGGCCTTACCTTCTTCACCGAGCAGATCCGTGACCGGAACCTTGACATCGTCGAACGACAACTCTGCGGTATCGGACGTCTTGAGGCCGATCTTCTTCAGCTTGCGGCCGACAGAGTAGCCCTCGCTCGAGGCATCCACCACCAGGATCGAGAGGCCGCCGCGACGGTCTTCCGGGTTGTACGGGGTCGTACGGGCGACGACGAGCACGCGGTCGGCGAGTGCGCCGCCGGTGATGAACGTCTTCGATCCGTTGAGGACGTAATGGCTGCCGTCTTCCGAAAGCTTTGCGCTGGTTGCAATGTTCGCGAGGTCGGAGCCGGTACCCGGCTCGGTCATCGCGATCGCGAACATCAGCTCGCCCGAAGCGAATCCGGGAAGCCAGCGTTGCTTCTGCTCGTCGGTCGCATTCTGCATGATGTACGGCAGGATCAGGTTCGAGTGCACCGACGACGAACCGAACGACGCCCCCGCCGCCGACGCCTCTTCCGCGAGGATCACATTGAACTTCAGCGACTTCTCGCCGCCGCCGCCGTACTCCTCGGGTACCTGGATGCCGAGGAAGCCGAGTTCACCCATGCGGCGGTAGAAGTCACGCGGGGGATGTCCCTCTTCTTCCCACTGTTCGTAGACCGGCGTGACTTCCTTCGCGATGAAGGTGCGAACCGTATCGCGGAATGCTTCGTGATCCTCGTTGAACACCGTACGCTGCACGGATTTTCCTTCCGGGTTATGTGTGACAGGGCAGCTGGATTACAGCGCGTATTCGCGGAGGATGCCCTTGCTGATGATCGTCTTCTGGATCTCGCTGGTGCCCTCACCGATGAGCAGGAACGGAGCCTCACGCATGAGCCGCTCGATCTCGTACTCCTTCGAATAGCCGTAGCCACCATGGATGCGGAAGCTCGCCTGCGTCACCTCGGAGCAGTACTCACTCGTCAGGTACTTCGCCATACCTGCCGCGACGTCGTTGCGCTCACCCGAATCCTTCAGGCGCGCAGCGTTGACCATCATCAAGTGCGCAGCCTCGACCTTGGTCGCCATCTCGGCGAGAGAGAACCCGATCGCCTGGTGCTGTGCGATCGGCTTGCCGAACGTGGTGCGCTGCTGCGCGTAACGCGCTGCGAGCTCGAATGCGCGGATCGCGACACCACACGCGCGAGCGGACACGTTCACACGACCGACCTCGACGCCGTCCATCATCTGGAAGAAGCCGCGCCCCGGCTCGCCACCGAGGATCGTGTCGGCGGAGGCCTTGTAGTTGTCGAAGACGAGCTCGGTGGTGTCGATGCCCTTGTAACCCATTTTGTCGATCTTTCCGGGGATCGTCAGACCCGGCGCCACCTCGCCGAACCCGGCGGGCTTCTCGACGAGGAACGCCGTGAGATTCTTGTGGGCTTTGTCGGAGCCCTCTTCGGTCTTGACGAGCGCGGCGACGAGAGTGGAGCTGCCGCCGTTGGTCAGCCACATCTTCTGGCCGTTGATGACGTAGTTGCCGTCGGCGTCGCGCTTGGCCTTGGTGCGGATCGCGGCGACGTCCGAGCCGAGTTCGGGCTCGGACATCGAGAAGGCACCGCGCACCTCGCCGGTCGCCATGCGCGGCAGGAAGTGCTGCTTCTGGGCTTCGGTGCCGTGCTGGCGGACCATGTACGCGACGATGAAGTGCGTGTTGATGACGCCGGAGACACTCATCCAGCCGCGCGCGAGTTCCTCGACGCACAGCGCATAGGTCAGCAGTGACTCGCCGAGTCCGCCGTACTCCTCGGGGATCATCAGGCCGAACAGGCCCATCTCGCGCATCTGATCGACGATCGCCTGCGGATAGGTGTCGGAATGCTCGAGCTCCTGCGCGTTCGGGATGATCTCGCGGTCGACGAACCGTCGAACGTTGTCGAGGATCTCCGACTGGAATTCGGTCAGTCCGAGGGTCTGGGCGAGGCGGGTCATGCGAGGTCCTTCTGCTTGGTGTGGACGGCGCCTGCAGCGGCGAGGGCATCGACTTCGTCGTCGGTCAGCCCGAGGTGCTCGACGAGGACGGTGGCGGTGTCGTCACCGTTGGCAGGGGCGGGACGGACGGCCGGATGCACGCCGTCGAACGACATGGGAGTGCTGGCCGCGGAGTAGGTGCCGATGCGCGGCTGGTCGAGTTGCTGGAACATCGGGTTGTTCGTGATCAGCGGGTCGGCGGCGAGTTCGGCGAAGGTGCGGTAGCGCTCGTGCAGGATCGAGGTGCCGTCGAGTGCGGCTTCGACCTCTCCGGCCGTCCGCGTGGCGAACCACGGTGCGAACAGGCCGTTGAGGACCGCGCGGTGCTTGTAGCGTTCGCCTTCGTCGCGGAAGTCGGTGCCCAGTGCAGCTTCGACGGCGGTGACGGCGGCGGTCGTGCCGGTCAGTTCGGTGAGGTCGCGGAAATGCCGCGGGGTCAGTGCGACGGTCATGAACCGGGCGCCGTCGCTGGTGGCGAAGTCGCACCCGTAGGTGCCGTAGACGGCGTTGCCGACCCGGCCGCGGTTGGTCAGGCCGAGCTGGGCCTCGGCGATGTAGCCGAGGTTGCCGACCGTGGCGAACGCGACGTCTTCGAGGGGAAGAACGATCTTGGTTCCGGCGCCGGTGATCTCACGGCGGTACACGGCCGAGGCGACGGACAGTGCGGCGTAGAGGCCGCACGAGACGTCCCATGCGGGCAGTACGTGATTGACCGGCCCGTCGAGGTTCTCGGGTCCGGTGACCTGGGGGAATCCGGCTGCGGCGTTGACGGTGTAGTCGACGGCGCCGGTGCCGTCGGCGCGCCCGAGGACCTGTACGTGGATCAGGTCGGGGCGGATGGCGGCGAGCTCGTCGTAATCGAGCCAATCGCGTCCGGCCGCATTGGTGACGAGAATGCCGGCGTCGATGATCAGATCTCTGATCAGCTTGTGCGCCTGCGGGTTTCGGAAGTCAGCGGCAAACGAGCGTTTGCCCTTGTTCAAGTTCGCCCAGTAGATCGACTCGCCGTCCGCAGTGAGGGGCCAGCGCTTGTAGTCGGCGGCTCCGCCGATCGGGTCGACACGGATCACGTCGGCACCGAGAGCGGCGAGCGTCATTCCGCACAGGGGCGCCGCCACGAAGCTCGACACTTCGACCACACGGACTCCCGCGAGGGGGGCGGTGGACGAGGGCAACTCGTCTGTGGAAGCGGTGGAATTCATGGCGTCCTGTCCTCGTCCGTCGCGTGTTCCGGGCACACGCGACCCGAATCGGTTCCTAGCCAGCATGCAACAGCTTTCGGGGGCGGACCAGCACCGGATCGGCTATTGCTCGGTTAGCGCAGACCAATATCCCGACCACTTGTGATGGGTCATAGGTTCTGGTGATCGATTGGTTCGCGTAAGGCTCTTTGTGTTCGGTGAGCTCGGTCACGTTCAATGAATTCAACGCCAGGCGTGACGGTCCACGCCGAGTGCGAGTCAGAGTGCGGCCCGCGTCGTTATCCTCCGAGTCTGAAGGGACTCCCACGTGACTACAGGTGAAATCGTGAACGGTACGTCCAGTACCCACGATGGCCTCGAGCCATCCGAATCCAGATCACCGTTCAAGGTGACTCCCGGCCGCGCGTGGGGGATGACCAGTCTTGTCATCTTCCTGTACGTGGTGAACTACGCCGACAAGGCCGTGCTCGGCATCATCGCCCAGCCGCTCGCCCGTGAATTCGGGATGACCTCGTCGCAGATCGGCCTCGTCGGTTCCCTGTTCTTCGTGACCTTCACGATCGGTGGCTTCCTCGCCGGACCGCTCGAGAAGAAGTTGACTCTCAAGTGGGCACTGCTCGCACTCGGCCTGACCTGGTCGGTCGTGATGCTTCCGCTCGTCGTCACCGGCGGCTTCGTGGTGCTCGTCGTGTGCCGCATGCTGCTCGGCCTGGGCGAAGGTCCGAGTTCGGCGCTCATGCACACCGCCGCGTACTCGTGGCACCCGCCCGCCAAGCGCGGTCTTCCCGGCGCCTTCCTCGCCGGCTCCGCCTCGGTCGCGAAGATCGCACTCGCACCCGTCCTGACCTTCATCACCGTCGAATACGGCTGGCGGATGGCCATCGTCGCGCTGTCGGTGCTGGGTCTGGTGTGGATCATGTGCTGGGTTCCCGGCTTCAAGGAAGGCCCTTACACCACCAAGGCGGTCAAGGGCGCCGATACTGCTGTGGCGTCCGCTCCGACCGAGCCGTCCGTGCCGTGGCGCAAGATCTTCTTCACCCGCACCTTCGCGAGCTGCGCCTTCATGATCATCGTCGTCTACGCGCTCACCACCGTCGTCCTGACCTGGCTGCCGTCGTACTTCGAACTCGGTCTCGGCTACAGCGCTCTGCAGGCCGGTTCGATGTTTGCTCTGCCGTCCATCGTCGGACTCTTCCTGATGATCTCCTCGGGCACCGTCACCGACCGGTTGCGCGGCCGCGGCCACACCTCCCGCGTGGTCCGCATCATCGTCCCCGCCGTCGGCGTCCTCATCTGCGGTGCGGTCCTCGTCTTCCTTCCGTCTATCGGCACCCCGGCCCTCGCAGTGGCGGTCGTTTCGATCGGCTACGGCTTCGGTGCCATCGCCTTCCCACTGATCAACGCAGCGATCTCCGAGCTGTGCCCGCCGCAGCAGACCGCAGGCACGATGGGCGTGTTCCTCGCACTCATGGCGATCGGTGGCCTCGTCGCTCCCTACGGCACCGGCCTCATCGTCGACAACGCTGCAACCGCGGCGGAGGGCTACGCGACCTCGTTCCAGATCATCGGTGTCCTCGGTGCGATCGCGGCGGTGCTCGTGCTGGTGTTCGCCAACCCCGAACGCGACCGCAAGATCATCCGCGGCGTGGCCTGAACGAAGTCGGCATAGCTTCCGCCTAACGGAAGCTTCCGCCGAAAGACTTATCCTCACCGGCCGGGTGCGTGGTCTCCTCGAAGTGAGGGCCACCACCCGGCCGGCTGCTTTTCTCCGGTGCTCGCTCCACCGGTTGCCCACAAGACCGATTGTTCGCTTTCACAAAGGACCCGATCCCCATGCGCGATGCCGTGATCGTCGATGCCGTCCGTACCCCCATCGGGCGCCGTAACGGTGCACTGTCCGAAGTTCACCCCGTCGACCTGTCGGCACACGTGCTCACCGCACTCGCCGAGCGCACCGGTCTCGACCCCGCCACCGTCGACGACGTCCAGTGGGGTTGTGTGAGCCAGGTCGGAGCGCAGGCCGGAATCGTGTCGCGGAGCGCGGTCTTTGCCGCCGGATGGCCCGAGACGGTGCCTGCCACCACGATCAACCGTGCATGCGGTTCGAGCCAGCAGTCCGTGTCGTTCGCGGCAGGATCGGTGATCTCCGGGCAGGCCGACGTGGTGATCGCCGGTGGTGTCGAGTCCATGTCGCAGGTTCCGATGGGCAGCGCCGTGAAGGTCCCCAACGAGAACTACCCGGCCCAGGTGCTCGAGCGGTTCGGCGTCTCCGGATTCAGCCAGGGCATCGGTGCCGAGATGATCGCCGAGAAGTGGGGCTTCTCCCGCACGCAACTCGACGAGTTCGCTCTGCGTTCGCACGAACTCTCGGCAGCGGCCACCGACGCAGGCGCATTCGACCGGCAGCTCGCGCCGCTCGCCGGCCTCACCACTGACGAGGGCATCCGCCGGGGCGGCAGCCTCGAGTCGCTCGCCAAGCTCAAGACCGTGTTCAAGGAAGACGGCGTCATCCACGCGGGTAACTCGTCGCAGATCTCCGACGGCGCAGGCGCACTGCTCGTCACCACCAGTGAGTACGCGGCCGCGCAGGGATGGGCTCCCCTCGCGCGCATCCACACCGCTGTCGTCGCGGCGGACGACCCGGTCGTCATGCTGACCGGCCCGATTCCCGCCACGGAGAAGGCGCTGAAGCGCTCGGGTCTGTCGATCGACGACATCGGCGCGTTCGAGATCAACGAGGCCTTCGCGCCCGTGCCGCTCGCATGGCTCGCCGAGACCGGTGCGAAGCTCGACCGGCTCAACCCGCTCGGCGGCGCGATCGGTGTCGGTCACCCGCTCGGTGGCTCCGGCGCGATCCTCATGACCCGCCTCGTGCACCACATGCGTGACAACGGAATTCGCTACGGACTGCAGTCGATGTGTGAGGCCGGCGGTATGGCCAACGCCACCATCCTCGAACTGCTCTGATACCCACATAACTCACATCAAGGATCGAAAATAATGGAACTCAAGGGTCTTTCCGTCGCAATCACCGGTGGTGCCTCCGGGCTCGGACTTGCCACCGCCCAACGCGTGCTCGCCGCAGGCGGCAACGTCACCCTCATCGATCTGCCGTCGTCGAACGGCGCCGATGTCGCCAAGGATCTCGGTGACGGTGCGACGTTCGCGGGTGCCGATGTCACCGATGCGGAGCAGTTTGCTGCCGCACTCGATGTCGCGCACGAGCGCGGCGGACTGCGCGGCGTCGTGCACTGCGCCGGTGCCGGCCGCAAGATGCGGATCCTCGACAAGGAAGGCAAGGCCGGCTCGCTCGAGGACTTCGAGTTCGTCATCCGCCTCAACCTGATCGGATCGTTCAACGCGCTGCGCCTGGGCGCCGAGCGCATGGCGCAGCTCGAGCCGATCGACGGTGAGCGCGGAGTGGTCGTGATGACGGCGTCTGCAGCAGCGTACGAAGGCCAAATCGGCCAGATCAACTACTCGGCATCCAAGGCGGGCATCGTCGGCATGACGATCGTCGCTGCCCGCGATCTTGCGAGCAAGAACATCCGAGTCAACACGATCGCCCCGGGCATCATGGACACGCCGCTGCTCGCGCGTCTGCGCGACGACGTCCGTGCATCGCTCGAGGCCACTGTGCCGAACCCGTCGCGTATGGGCCGTCCGGAGGAGTTCGGTCGACTCGCCGCATCGATCCTCGAGAACGGCTACCTCAACGGTGAGACCATCCGCCTGGACGGTGCCATCCGTATGGCACCGCGCTGATCCGGGGATCGAAGATGACTTCCGTTCAATTCGGTTGGGCAGACACGTCGTTGTCCTACCCACAGGTTTCGATGGCGGTGTGGGCGCCGAGTCTCGCCGCCATGTACGGCGACCGCGCTGCGGTCGTCGATGGTGATCGGGTTCTGTCGTACCGCGAGCTCGACGAGAAGTCGGCGCAGTTTGCAGGTGCGTTGAGCGCCGCCGGTGTCGCCGAACACGACGTGGTGCTCATGCATCTCGGTAACTGCGCAGAGTTCCACATCGCGTATTACGGCGCGTTGCGTGTCGGTGCGGCCGTGACCCTTGTGAATCCGCTTCAGCCCGAGCCGGGTCTGCGGCGTCAGATCGAGGAGACCGGAGCCGTCGCAGCCGTGTCCCAACCGCAGCAGCTCCCCACGCTGCTCGGTGCTGCGGCAGGCACCACGATCCGTCTCGTCGCGGTCGTGTCCGACGAGCCTGTCGACACCGGTGCGGTCGAGACGGTCCGGTTCGACGAGTTGCTGGCCGGTCACTCCACCGAGTTCGCACCCGCGCAGGTCGGCGGTGACGATGTCGCACACATCGCGTACACCGGTGGCACCACCGGCATTTCGAAGGGCGTGCGGGTTCTTCACCGCAACGTCGTCGGCAACGTGACGCAGATGTGCGGGTGGCGTGCCGGGTACCAGACCGTGGTGAAGGATGGTCTGGTGTCGCTCGAGAAGATCGACGGCCTCGACATCGCGGGCGTCGTTCCGGGCGAGGGGTCGACGATCGTCGTGTCGCCTCTGTTCCACGCACATGCGCTGATCAATACGTCGTTCCTGCTGGCGTGCGGTCTCACACAGGTGCTTGCGGGCCGCTTCGACCCGGCCCGCATGCTCGAACTGATCGAGATCCATCGCGCCAGCTACATCACGGGCAGCCCCGCGATGTGGCACGCGCTTGCCACGCACCCGGATGTCGCGACCCGCGACCTGTCGACGGTGCGGGTGGTGTCGTCGGGCGCGGCTCCGATCGACCATGTCACTCTCGAGGCACTCGCTGACGCGTTCCCCAACGCGACCGTTGCCGAGGGTTACGGGCTGACCGAGGGCACATGCGTGGTCACCGCCATGCCACTGGTCCGGGGTCTCCGATATCGGATCGGAAGCGTCGGCCTTCCTGTCTTCGACACCGAGATCGAGATCCGGCCTCAAGGTGACACGACGGCGACGGTCGGTCCGAACGAGCGTGGCGAGCTGTGGGTTCGTGGCCCGCAGGTCACCGACGGGTATCTCGGTCACCCCGAGATCACGGCGGAGCAGTACGTGGACGGCTGGCTCGCGACCGGCGACATCGCCTACCGCGACGACGAAGGTTATCTGTTCATCGCGGACCGCGCGAAAGACATGCTGATCTACAAGGGCTACAACGTGTATCCGCGTGAGCTCGAGGAGATCCTCGTGACGCATCCGTCCGTGTCGACCGCTGCGGTGGTCGGTCGCGACGTGGGTGCGACAGGGCAGGAGCCCGTGGCATTCGTCGTGCCTGTCGCGGGTGCCGACGTCGATGAGGACGAACTCATGGCGTACGTGGCCGAACGTGTACTGCCGTACAAGAAGATCCGGGACATCGTGATCCTGGATGCGCTGCCGACCTCCGCGGCCGGAAAGATCCTCAAGACGGATCTGCGCGCACAACTGTAAGTGCTTCGCAAGTAGGGACGCCCTGCTCGGACGGATACGCCCATCGTTTCGGTGGGTGGGCCTGTTCGGGCAGGGCGTTTTCGTAGTGGTCGAGCCGTCGGAAACATAACGTGTTAACTTCTAACGTAATGACCGAGAAACCGCCCCGCCCAGGACGCCCGCGCGACCCTGCCAAAGATCTCGCGGTGCTCGTCGCTGCACGCCGGTTGCTCGGCGAGGTCGGTTACCGCCAGACCACGATCAGCGCCATCGCGCGGAGTGCCGGTGTCAACGCACCCGCGATCTACCGGCGCTGGCCCACCCGCGAATCACTCCTCGAGGAAGCGGTGCACGGTCCCGGCAGGCATGTCCTACCCGAACCGACCGCCGACCTGCACGCCGATCTCGTGACGTGGACAACGATCTTCCTCGCCAGGGCAGCGAGCCCCGCCGCGCGCGCCGGCGTACCGGGACTCCTCTCCGACGCCGCAACCGACGTCGACCGTGCACGACTGTTCGCGCTGCAGGATCCGATTCGCAAGGCCTTCGCCGAACGACTGGATGCAGCTGCCGACGCCGGTGAGATCCCAGGACCGGCGCCGACGGAGTTGCTCTTCGAGATCCTCTCCGGCGCCACCACCGTTCGCGGACTGATCCACGGCGACGCCGACGCCGACGCGTTCGTCGCTGACCTGGCTGCCTCTCTGTATGTACTGGCTCGGCACGGAAGTGAGATCTCCGACGTGAAGAACGGTGGGCAGCAATGAAGATCGACGTCCAGCTCGACGGCCGGCCCGAGAACGCCGCTCGACGTGCGCGTGAACTCGACGCGCTCGGTGTCGGTGGTCTGTTCACCTTCGAAGGCCCGCACGATGTGTTCCTCCCCCTGGCTGCTGCGGCGCCGGTCGTCGATTCCGACCTGATGACCAACGTTGCGATCGCGATGCCACGAAGCCCGATGCACCTGGCGCACACCGCCTACGACCTGCAGGTGCTCAGCCGAGGACGATTCCGGCTCGGACTCGGTTCGCAGATCCGCACCCACATCGAGAAGCGCTACGGCGCGCAGTGGTCGCGTCCGGCCGCGCGCATGCGTGAAACCGTCCTCGCAGTCAAGTCGATCTTCGATGCGTGGGAAGGTAATTCGAAGCTCCGGTTCGAAGGCGAGTTCTCTACCCACACCTTGATGCCGCCCACGTTCGACCCCGGCCCCACCCCGTACGGTCCGCCACCGGTTTATCTGGGCGCACTCGGGCCGATCATGACGCGAACCGCAGCGGAGGTGGCGGACGGACTTCTCGTGATGCCGTTCAACAGCGCCCGGCACTTCCGGGAACGCACTCTTCCGGCCGTCGAAGAAGGGCTCGACCGTGCCGGACGCGACCGCGCCGACCTGGCGATCCACCCTCAGATCGTCGTCGGCATGGGCCGTACGCGGGAAGAACTCGATGCGGCCTCGCGCGGAGTGCGCACTCTTCTGGCCTTCTACGGGTCCACCCCCGCCTACCGGCCGGTATTGGAGGTCGAAGGATGGGCGGATCTTCAGCCCGCGCTCAACGTGCTCTCCAAACAAGGACAGTTTGCGGCGATGACCGACCTGATCGATGACACCGCACTCGCCACGCTCGCGGTACACGGCACCCCCGAGGAGTGTGCAGCGGAGATCGTTGCCCGGTTCGGCGACCATGCCGAGCGCGTGTGCTGCTACTTTCCCGGCTACCGTTGCCTCTGGTGAGCACACGTGAACCCACTCTGTGTGCTTGCCCATCAGGCAGCCTCACCTTCCGATGAGACAGTCCCGGACTCACCCAGCAACTGCTGGTGCCGGGTTGACGCTTCCTCGCCTGCAGCGTTGACCACTTCCGTGGTCGCGGACTCCCGCGTGGCTCCACGTCCGTCTCCACCCGAATCGGTGGCGGCCGGGCTACTCCCGGTACCGGTCCCCGTTGCACCCGTGCGCTGGGTCTCGCCGAGGCGGGCGAGGTTGATCGCGGCATTACGATCACGATCGATCGTCAGGCCGCAGTGGTCACACACATACATCCGGTCCGCGAGGGTCAGGTTTGGTTTTCGCCTGCCACACCCCGAACACAATTTACTGGACGGAAAGTACCGGCCGGCCTCCACCAACACCGAGCCGTACCAGCGGGTCTTGTAGGACAACATTCGGCGGATCTGCGCCAACGCCGCGTCGGACAGCGCCAGGTTCAGGCCCTTCTTCCGCGCCCCACCCGCCGACCGCATCCCACTCGCGTTCAATGTTTCCACCGCGATCACCTGATGCCGCTGCGCCAACTCGGTGGTGGCGTTGTGCAACACGTCGCGGCGCACCGCCGCGGCGTGGGCGTGGGTACGCCCGATCCGGCGTTGCTGCCGCACCCAGCGTTTCGACGGTTTCTGCTTCGTCTTGGTCGACGGGTCGTACGGACCACGCTGCCGTGCGGCTCTGCGCTGCAAGGCCCGCAGCCGGTCTTGGGCTGCGGTCAGGGACTTCGGTGCCGGAACCCGGTCGAGTTCGCGTCCGTCCGGCGTCGCGACAACGATCAGGGAGTCGGCTTTGACGCCGACGTCGACACCGACCACCGGCTCACCGGCTCCCACATGGCCGGGTACCGCGACCGCGCGCTGCACCAACACCTGAAAGGCGACGTGCCACCGACCGGCCGAATCCTCACTCAGGGTGGCGGACAGTATCCGGGCGGTGCCCGCCTCGAGGCGGCGGGCCAGTTTCCGGGTCGATTCGAAGGTGTGGATCCGCCCCAACCTCGGGAGGGTGACGTGATGGCGGTCGGTCTCGACACGGATGGTGCCGGTGGTGAACCGCACCGACCGGCGGGACTTCGCGGTCTTGAATTTCGGGAACCCGATGGTTTTCCCGGCCCGCGTACCTTTGCGGGATGTCGACCACGCGTCCAATCCCCGAGCGAGCGCGTCCAGCCCGGAGTTGTAGGCCTCTTTGGAGTTCTCGGCCCACCACGGCGCGACTTCGTGTTTGCGGGCGTTCCACTGTTTGCGCAGACCCGCGAGTGACCATCCCCATGCGGGTGTCAACTCGTCCTCGTCGAGGCCGTAGGTGCGTTCGGCTTGCCGCTGGTTCATGACCGCTTTCACGGCGGCGAGCATCGTGTTGTGCGCTTTACGGGCCCCGCCGGCGTGCGAGCGGAATGCTCGTATCTGGGTGGGTGTGGGGTCGAGCGCGAACGTGTAGGCCTGCGCGGTCCAGCCGTCGGGGATCTCGAAGCGCGCCATCACGCGACCTGCGGTTCGGGTACGTCCTGTGTGGTGGCAGTGACCGGCCGCATCGCACGAGTGCGCGCACGGTTGTGGCGGTAGAGGCGGACGGATCTCGAGGTCGGATCCTCGGTGAGGTCCCGCACCGGATCGTCCTCGGTCTCACCGTGGTCGCTCGCCACGATCCGGCGGTCCTGCGCCGGCAGGGCCGCCGTCGGGTGCAGGGCTCCGAGCCGGACCGGACGGTTGCGGTAGGTCACGAGGATCATGCTCGCAGAGGGGTCCGACATGTGACTTGTGGGTGCGCCCATTCGGTCGGCTTCACACGCATTGTGAACACATTCGATCATGTTTGTTCACATTTGCTCACAGAATGTCGAGCAGTTCGTAACCCTGTGCGCGACGAGCACATCGCCGATCTGGTCACTGCGCTGAAAGCGTTCGATGTCACTGCGCTGAAAGCGTTCGGATCGTGACCGGGGTGTTGTCCGAGGTCCGCGACGGTATCGCGATCATCACCCTCGACCGTCCGCGCCACCGCAACGCCTTCACCGGCGATATGGGCCGGCGGCTCGGTGCGCTCTACCGGGAGTTCGACGCAGACGACGACGTGCGGGTCATCGTCCTCACGGGCACCCCGCCCGCCTTCTGCGCGGGAGCCGACCTGACGGCAGGCGCCGATACGTTCGCCGAGGCCGGGGCGGGTTTCACGGCGTCGCCGGTCGATCCGCCCGCGTTCCGGCTGCGCACCCCCGTCATCGCGGCGATGAACGGTCATGCGATCGGTATCGGGCTGACCATCGCTATGCAGGCCGATATCCGCATCGCCGCCGACGACGCCAAGTACGCGATCCCGCAGGTGCGCCGTGGTGTGATTCCGGATGCCATGTCGCACTGGACTGTTCAGAAGATTGCCGGCCTGGCCGCTGCCGCCGACATCCTGCTCACCGGCCGGACCTTCGACGGGCAGGAGGCAGCGCGGCTGGGTATCGCGAGCCGGTCGTTGCCCGCCGGTGAGGTGCTGCCCGCGGCACTGGAGATCGCCCGCGACATCGCCGTGAACGTCGCACCTATGTCTGCTGCGCTGTCCAAACGTCTGTTGTGGGACACCGCGATGAACGGATTCACACCGGAAGAGGTCGCGGATCACGAAACCGAATTGCACCACCGGGTGATGGGCGGCGAGGACGCCGCCGAAGGCGTCCGTGCGTTCCTCGAGCGGCGACCACCGCTGTGGACTGCGAGTGTGTCGAAGGACTGGAAGGAACTACCGTGGGATTGAACCCAATGGAATCGAATCTGTACGGCTCCGGCACCACCACCGACGACGTTCTGCCGGGCGTCGACCTCACCGGTCGTACGGCTGTGGTCACCGGCGTGACGAGCGGGCTCGGCGGGGAGACGGCGCGAGCGCTGGCGTCCGTGGGGGCCACAGTTGTGCTCACCGCCCGCGACGAGGACGGTCTCGGTGCGGTCGCCGAGAAGATCCGCGTCGCAATCCCGGATGCGCAGGTGCATTCGGTGCGCCTGGATCTGGCCGACCTGTCGAGTGTGCGGTCTGCAGCCGCTGATATTCGTGCCGGTCACGACGCGATCGATCTGCTCATCAACAACGCCGGTGTGATGTACACGCCGTTCCAGCGCACACGCGACGGATTCGAATTGCAGTTCGGCACCAATCATCTCGGACATTTTCTGCTCACGACGTTGCTGGTTCCGAGTCTCGAGGCGGGCGCCGCCCGATCGGGTGTCTCGTCGCGCGTGGTGACGGTGTCGTCCGATGCACATCAAGCATCCGGCGTGGATTTCGACGACCCGCATTTCGAACGCACCGACTACGACAAGTTCGTCGCCTACGCCCGGTCGAAGTCGGCGAATGTGCTCATGACCGTCGAACTCGAACGGCGTTTCGGTGGACGCGGTGTGCACGCGTTCGCCGTGCACCCCGGCGTGTGTGCGACGTCCTTGGCACGACACATGTCCCGTGACGACATGGCCGAGATGAAGCGGATGAGCGCAGGCAAGCCGGAACTGTTGACGAACCTGAAGTCGATCCCTGCCGGCGCCGCGACCTCGGTCTGGGCCGCAACATCCCCGGACCTGGAGGCTGCGGGCGGGAGTTACCTCGCGGACTGCGGGATCGGGCGGGCCGAAGACCACGCCACCGATCCCGCAGCCGCAGCGGCACTGTGGGAGTTGTCGGTGCGCTGCACCGCCTGATTCCCGTAACCGGTCAGGAGCGCTGGGCCTGCTTGACGAGTCCGCCGCCGATGATCAGACGCTGGATCTCGCTGGTGCCCTCGTACAGGCGCAGCAGACGCACGTCACGGTAGATGCGCTCGACCGGCACCTCGCGCATGTAGCCGGTGCCGCCGTGGATCTGCACGGCGAGATCGGCGACTTTGCCGACCATCTCGGTGCAGTACAGCTTCGCCACCGACGGAGCGATGCGGCGGTCGGTCTCCTCGACCCATGCCCGTGCTGCGTCGCGCACGAGGGCGCGACCGGCCATCACGCCGGTCTGCTGATCGGCGATCATCGCCTGCACAAGCTGGAAATTGCCGATCGGGTTGCCGCCCTGAGTTGCGGTGGCCGCGTACTCGACGGACTCGTCGAGCGCGCGCTGTGCCTGTCCGACCGACAGCGCAGCGATGTGGACGCGACCGCGCGCGAGGGAAACCATCGCGGCCTTGTATCCGACGTCCTCGCTGCCGCCGACGAGAGCCGAATTCGGCACCCGCACCTCGTTGAAGTGCACGTCTGCGGTCCAGGCGCCTTCCTGTCCCATCTTGGCGTCCTTGCCGGAGACCTGCACACCTTCGGTGTCGGCGGGAACGAGGAACACCGCGATACCGGTGCCGTCGCTGTCGGCCGGGCGGGTGCGGGCGAACACGACGAACAGGTTCGCGAGCGGCGCGTTGGTGATGAAACGTTTCTCGCCGGTGATCACCCAGTCGTCGCCGTCACGGACGGCCTTGGTGCGCAGACCCGACGGGTTGGAGCCGGCGCCGGGCTCGGTGAGCGCGAACGACGCGACGACGTCGCCGGAGGCGATGCCCTCGAGCCACTGCTGCTTCTGCTCGTCGGTACCGAAATTGACGAGAACCTGACCGGCGATGCCGTTGTTGGTGCCGAACATCGAGCGAAGCGACAGGGTGGTGTAGCCGAGTTCCATGGCGAGTTCGGCGTCCTGCTGGAGGTTCAGGCCGAGACCGCCCCACGCCTGCGGGATGGCGTACCCGAACAGGCCCATGTCCTTGGCGGCCTGTCGAATGTCGTCTGGAATTGCGTTGGTGTCGGCGATCTCCTGCTCGCGGGGGACCACGACATTGCGCACGAACGCGCGGGTCTGGGCGAGGATCTCGCGGAAGTCGTCTTCGTCGACCTCGGGGGTCGGAGTCGCAAGTGTCATGCCTACCACTTTCGAGGCAGTCCCAGGCGGTGTCCAATACGAATGGCGCCATTCCCATATAGGCAGTCTCGATGGATTCCGGGGGGTGATTCGGGTCGTTGCGTGGATATATTCGAAGACATCGACCCGTTTCGGGGACAACTCAGGTCCCCTCGAAAGGATTTCAGATGTCGCTGTTGGAGAACCGTACCGCCGTGATCACAGGTGGCGCCCAGGGTATCGGATTCGCGATCGCCCAGAACTTCGTCGCAGCCGGTGCCCGCGTCGTCATCGGCGATCTCGATCTCGACGCCGCCACCGCAGCAGCGGAGAAGCTCGGCGGCCGGGACGTGGCGCGTGCGGTGAAAGCGAACGTCGTCGAATCCGCCGATTGGGACACCCTCCTCGCAGAGGCCGTCGACGGGTTCGGCTCTCTCGATGTCGTGGTCAACAACGCAGGTATCACCCGCGACGCGACGATGCGCACGATGACCGAGGAGGATTTCGACCTCGTCATTTCCGTGCATCTCAAGGGCACCTGGCACGGCACCCGCAAGGCTGCCGCGATCATGCGCGAGGCCAAGCGCGGCGCAATCGTCAACATCTCATCGCTGTCCGGCAAGGTCGGCATGGTCGGCCAGACCAACTACTCCGCGGCGAAGGCGGGCATCGTGGGTCTGACCAAGGCCGCAGCGAAGGAGATGGCGCACCACGGTGTCCGCGTCAACGCGATCCAGCCCGGCCTGATCCGTTCGGCGATGACCGAGGCCATGCCGCAGAAGGCATGGGACGGCAAGATGGCCGAGATCCCGATGGGCCGTCCGGGTGAGGTCGATGAAATTGCCTCTGTTGCACTGTTCCTCGCTTCCGACATGTCGTCCTACATGACCGGCACCGTCCTCGAGGTCACCGGCGGCCGCTTCATGTGACGGTCCCGTCACCCACGTCTCGAAAGGTCATCATGCGCGAAGTTGTCATCTGCGAGCCCGTCCGTACCCCGATCGGCCGCTACGGCGGAATGTTCAAGTCCCTCACCGCAGTCGATCTCGGTGTCACGGCACTGAAGGGTCTGCTCGAGCGGACGGGTGTGTCTCCCGACGAGGTCGACGACGTCATTCTCGGCCACTGCAACGGCAACAGTGAGGCCCCGGCCATCGGTCGTGTCGTCGCTCTCGACGCAGGGCTTCCGGTCACCGTGCCCGGCATGCACATCGACCGCCGGTGTGGCTCCGGTCTGCAGGCCGTCATCCAGGCCGCGCTGCAGGTCGGAAACGGCGACAACGAACTCGTCGTCGCCGGTGGCGCCGAGTCGATGAGCAACGCAGCGTTCTACTCGACCGACATCCGCTGGGGCGGTGCCCGCACCGGTGTGCAGATGCACGACGGCCTGGTCCGTGCCCGCTCGACTGCCGGAGGCAAGCACTACCCGGTCCCCGGCGGCATGATCGAGACTGCCGAGAACCTGCGCGCCGAGTACGGCATCAGCCGTCAGGAGCAGGACGAACTCGCCGCCGAATCGCACCGTCGCGCGGTGGCCGCTCAGCAGGCAGGCATCCTCGCCGAAGAGATCATTCCCGTCACCGTGAGCAGTCGTAAGGGTGACGAGGTCATCGACACCGATGAGCATCCTCGTGCTGACACCACCGTCGACACGCTGGCGAAGCTGCGCCCGATCATGGGCAAGCAGGATCCCGAGGCGACCGTCACGGCGGGGAATGCGAGCGGTCAGAACGATGCCGCATCGATGGCTATCGTCACCACGCCGGAGAAGGCAGCCGAGCTGGGTCTGACGCCGCTCGTGCGAATCGTGTCGTGGGGTGTGGCCGGTGTAGCGCCCAAGATCATGGGTATCGGCCCGGTGCCCGCCACCGAGATCGCCCTCGCCAAGGCCGGCATCACGCTGGCCGACGTCGACGTCATCGAACTCAACGAAGCCTTCGCGGCACAGGCGTTGGCCGTGACCCGCGAGTGGAAGTTCGGTGCCGCCGACTTCGAGCGCACCAACATCCATGGTTCCGGCATCTCGCTCGGTCACCCCGTCGGCGCGACCGGTGGTCGCATGCTCGCGACGCTCGCCCGTGAACTGCACCGCCGTGAGGGTCGCTACGCCCTCGAGACCATGTGCATCGGTGGTGGACAGGGCCTCGCCGCGATCTTCGAACGCGTGTCCTGACACGACCCACTCTCTCTACCGACGACGGTCGGCCGGCATCTGCCGGCCGACCGTTGTCCGTTCTGCTGGTCGGAAGCATCCGTTGAAGGCAGAACTGATATGTGTTCTACTTCTGGCCACAGTGATGCGGGACACATCGGAAGCGGATGTGATCGCGTCGTCGCAGGACCGATCGGAAGGGCAAACATGTCTCTGAATCTGGCCGACCTCACCGAAGCGGTGGTCGACGCGATTCCCGATCGCGCAGCTCTCGTCTCCGGCGACCGATCGCACACCTACGCGCAGTACGACGCCGCTGCCAATCGAATCGGGCATCACCTCGCCGCTGCGGGTGTCGAGCCCGGCGATCACGTCGGCCTGCACATGCGCAACAGTCTCGAGTTCCTCGATACGATGCTGGGCGCGATGAAGATCAGGGCCGTCCCGATCAACATCAACTTCCGTTACGTGGGTGCAGAACTCGAGTACCTCTACAACAATGCGGAACTCGTTGCGCTCGTGGTGGATGCCGACCTCACTGCAGTCGTCGCCGAGGTCCTGCCCAACGCTGCACACCTGCGTCATATCGTCGTGGTCGGGGATGGGCCCACGCCGGAGCTCGATGCTGTGGCCTCGGCTTCCGACGTCACTGTGGTGCGCTATATGGAGGCCGTGGCGAATGCGTCCGCCAAACGCGATTTTCCGCCCCGGAGCGACGACGATCTCTACATCCTCTACACCGGCGGCACCACGGGCATGCCCAAGGGTGTGATGTGGCGGCACGAGGACTTCTACTTCGCAGCTCTCGGAGGAGGCAACGCATACGGCGATCCGCACAGCACTCCCGAGTCGCTCGCCGCTGCGGCTGCCGCAGGCGAGCACCCGTTGACGTACGTCGTGACCGCTCCGCTGATGCACGGGGCGGCCATGTACGCGGTGCTCATGGGACTGTTCATGGGCTTTCCCCAGGTCCTCATGCGCAACTTCGAACCGGCGGACGCGCTACGTCTGATCGACGAACACAAGGCCGCCGTGCTCATGGTGGTCGGAGATGCGATCAGCAGGCCCATCGCCGACGTGCTCGCAGAGCGACGCGACGATTTCGATCTGAGCTCGTTGATCGTCATCGGCTCGGGTGGCGCCCTGTGGTCGGTCAGTGTGCGCGATCGGCTGAAGGAGCTACTCCCCGACATCATGCTGCTCAACTCCTTCGGCTCATCGGAGTCGGGAGCGAACGGGCCCCTCAGCCCCGGAGAAGACGGCAAACCGCGACTGGCTGCCTCCCCCAAGATGCGCGTCGTCGATACCGACTACTCGCTCGTGGAACCCGGCTCCGGCACCATCGGCTATCTGGCACGTGTCGGGCACGTGCCTGTCGGCTACTTCAACGACCCTGAGAAGACCGCAGCCACTTTCCCAGTGGTGGACGGCACCCGCCTTTCGATCCTCGGCGATCTCGCAACGGTCGAGGCGGACGGCACGATCGTCGTACTGGGACGCGGCTCGGCCTGCATCAACAGCGGCGGTGAGAAGATCTATGCCGAAGAGGTGGAAGAAGCGGTCAAGGGTCATCCCGCGGTGCACGACGCCCTCGTGACCGGAGTGCCGGATCCTCTTCTGGGTGAGAAGGTCTCGGCAGTGGTGCAACTGCGCGACGGCGCGCAGGAGCCGACTCGGGAGGAACTCGCCGATCACTGCCGCAGCGTCATCGCTGGCTACAAGGTCCCCCGGCACGTTGTCGTCGTACCCGAGATCCTGCGTTCCCCCGCGGGCAAGGCCGACTATCGTTGGGCGAAATCGACAGCGACGAAGTCGGTTACCGCCGACGCCTGATCTGGTTGGCAGCACCGATGAGCGACTCGAGGGTCGCGGTCAGCACGGAACGGTTCCTCCCTGCGGCCCACCGTGTGACCGTGCCACTGCGGTACTCGATCAGAGTGAGCGCGTCACTGTCGTTGCCGGAACCGATGCTGGTCTGATGGAGGCCGAGAACTTCGAGGGAGATCCCGGTTCGCGCGAGTGCATCGGTGAGCGCCTCCACCGGACCCACGTTGTGATGCACGCTGGTGAGCTCGGAGTCGCCGACACGCAGTGTGACCGTCGTACTCTCATCGGTAGTGCCGAAGCATGCCAGTTCGACGGCGGAGTCACCGGCCGGCGCGGCAAGGTATTCGGCCTCGAAGATGCCCCACAGTTGTGATGCAGTGACCTCGCTGCCGGTGGCGTCCGTGTGCATCTGTACGTGGTGTGCGAAGTCGATCTGCAAACGGCGGGGCAGTCCGATTCCGTACTCGGTTTCCAGCAGGTAGGCGATGCCACCTTTGCCGGACTGCGAGTTCACCCGGATGACGGCATCGTAGCTGCGTCCGAGATCAGCGGGGTCGATCGGCAAATACGGTACGCGCCAATCGACTTCGTCGGTGCGGCGGCCCTCGGCTGCCGCGCGGGCGCGGTGTTCGGCGAAACCCTTCTTGATCGCATCCTGGTGGGTTCCACTGAACGCCGTATGCACGAGGTCGCCGACATACGGATGCCGGGGATGGATCTCGATGCGGTTCGCGTGCTCGACGGTGCGCCGGATGGCGTCGATGTCGGAGAAGTCGATCATCGGATCGATACCCTGCGCATGCAGATTGAGGGCAAGAGTGGCGATATCGACATTGCCCGTGCGCTCCCCGTTGCCGAAAAGGCAGCCTTCGACGCGCTGTGCTCCGGCCAGGACAGCGAGTTCGGCACACGCGACCCCGGTGCCGCGGTCGTTGTGTGGGTGTACGGACAGGATCACTGCATCACGGCGAGTGAGGTTCTTGTGCATGTATTCGATCTGATCGGCATAGACGTTCGGCGTTGCGATCTCCACGGTCGCGGGAAGGTTGACGATGACGGGACGCTGCGCCGAGGCATCCCACAGCGTCGTCATGACGTCGCAGACCTCGAGGGCGTAGTCGGGTTCGGTGAGGTTGAAGACCTCGGGCGAGAACTCGAAGCGCACATTCTCCAGGTCGCCGGCGAACTCCAGTACGTCGCGTCCGCCGGAGACGATCAACTCGGTGAGTGCAGCGCGGCCGTGCCCGAGCACGACATCGCGCCATGTCGGTGCGGTCGCCGTGTACATGTGGACGACAACGTCATTGCGGACACCGCGGATCGAATCCACGGTGCGCTCGATGAGGTCGCGGCGGGCAGGGGTGAATACGACGATGGTGACATCGCTGGGTGCGATGTCGGTGTCGGCGATGAGACGGATGAAGTCGTAGTCGGTTTGTGATGCGGACGGGTAGCCGACCTCGATCTCCTTGTATCCCATCGCAACCATCAGTTCGAACAATCGGCGTTTGCGTGCCGGATCCATGGGCTCGGCCAACGCCTGGTTGCCGTCGCGCAGGTCGACGGGGACCCACAGAGGGGCCGTGGTCAAGCGTGCGTGCGGCCAGTCGCGTTCTGTGAGTGGAACTTCCACGCGCGAATATACATCGCGATAGCGGTGTGAGGGCATCTGTGAGTGAGCTTGCCGATTCCAGGACGGGGCAGTGGAAGGCACTCGCCCGGCGGGTGTGTCGATGCGGGGGAAGGTGGTCATGGTGGTGGTTCCTTCTGTGGGTCGTGACGTGTCGACCGGCACGTTCGAGCTCCACGACGGGAGCCGGTCAGGCTATACCCCGCCGTGGCGGCGAAGAAGGAGGAATCCGCGGATGAACACCGGGCCACAGTAACACAACTCCTCAGACAAGCTGAGAAGTGCTGAGGGTGGGAGAATGCCGACATGTCACTCGTGCGTCGTGAATCCCTCGCCGAACAGGCTGCCGAGCTTCTCCTGTCGAGAATCAGGGGCGGCGAGTGGAAAGTCGGAGACAAGCTTCCCGGGGAGACCACACTCGCCCCTGCGCTCGGAGTCGGACGCTCGACCGTGCGCGAGGCCATCCGGCAACTCGCCGGTCAAGGGGTGCTCGCGTCGCGCCAAGGGGCAGGGGTGTTCGTCACCGCCCTCGATATCCCAGAGAACTGGGATGCCGTCCTGCGCCGCGCCGACATCGTTGCCGTCATCGAAGCACGCATCGCGATCGAGGTCGAGGCATCCGCACTGGCCGCTGAACGTCGCACACCGGAGGAACTCGAGGACCTGCGCCGCGCGCTGACCGACCGCGCGCACCACCGCGTCGACGTCGAGAAACACGTCGACACCGACATGGCGTTCCACCGCGGCATCCTCCGTGCGGCGCACAGTCCGATCCTTCTCGAGTTGTTCACTCATTTCGCGCCGCGCAACCGGCGGGCGATGGTCGACATGCTCCGCGACCGAGGCGATCACGGCGATGACGCCGACCAGGCCACGCACGAACGCATCTACGACGCGATCGACTCACGTGATGCCGGGCTCGCAGCCACCCTCACCCGTACCCACCTGAATACGCTCAAGGAGCTGCTCATCCGATGACGCGGCGATGAACGACGGTCGACATCGATCTACGGATCGAGATGTTGTCCGGGCGGTCTCGGAGCATGCAGGGAGAATTGCACGCCGAGCATCCGAATTGCGAAACACAATGCGGCAGAACTGAGAAGAGCTACCGTTCCACCGAAACCGAGACTGTAGGCGGTGGCGAATCCGGCCGCACCGACCAGCGCGGGAATGGCGTAGAGCTCGCTGGTCAGCACCGTCGGAATCCGCATGACCATGACATCGCGGATCGTGCCGCCGCCGACCGCGGTGATCGTGCCGACGATGACGGCCTGCACGACGCCGAAATCCAGAGCCAGGGCTTTCGCGGCGCCGAGGACCGCGAACACGCTCAAGCCGATCGCGTCGAGGACCGTGATGGGAAACGAGAGGCGGTCGAGCACGCGACTCAGACCGAACGCGATCAACCCGCCCGCCGCGGCGATCGCGAGATAACGCCAGTCGAGGAAGGTGGCCGGGGGCAGTGCATCGAGGAGGACATCCCGGATCGTGCCGCCGCCCAGCGCGGTGAACATGCCCAGGGTCACCACGCCGACGATGTCGACCCGTGCGACGCGGACCGCGGTCAGTGCACCGTTGAGGGCGAAGACGAAGGTGCCGGTCAGATCCAGAACGAGCAACAGCGTCGAGTCGGTGGGCATGGTCGTCTGTCTACCGGACGCTGCAGACTTTCACCCGTCCGACAGCCGGTAGAAACGGAAGAAACCGAAATTCTCGATGGGAAGGACATCCATCCGGGCGAATCCGGCCTCGTGCGCATATCGCCGCAGCGTCGCGGGTCGCATGACCGTTCCTGTCCCCACGCTGGGCTGATGGTTCATACCGTCGGGAAGGCAGAACATCAGACTGTATCCGTACATGAGCCGCTCGACCTCGTCGCCGGGCGCCGTGAATTCGTCGGCTACGGCCTCGTCCATGACGATCACCACGCCACCGGGAGCCAGTGACCGGCGTGCCGCCGAGAGCACCTCGACGGGCTGCGGCATGTCGTGGATGCACTCGAATGCGAACACCGCCAGGAACGTCGACTCCGGCAGCCCGGCTGCGTCGGTCTCGGTAATCGTGATGCGCTGTGCTACTTCGGGTTCGGACGAGACATTCGACCGGGCCATTTCGACGGTCGCGGCGTCGATGTCGAAACCGTGAACCGAGGCGTCCGGGTAGGTGCGCGCGAGCGTGAGAGTGGACCATGCGCCACCGCACCCGATGTCTGCGATCGCGGCACCAGGGGTGCGCAGCAACTCGTCGAGATCGGGTACGGAGTGCAATGCGCCGGGCAGGGCCTGTTCGAACCACGGACGATTCACGTCGGCCTGGGACTCCCGGGCATCGCTGCCGTACTGCGCCCAGCCGACGCCGCTGCCCGTGCGATACGCCTCGAGCAACGCAGGCATCTGCATGGCACCGCCGGTGAGGATGCGCGGCAGCGGAGTCATGTACGACAGGCTTCGCTCGTCCGTGAGTACTTCCGCACCGGCCGCAGAGAGGGTGAACCGCGGAGGTTCGGCATCATCGACCGAGAGCAGGCCCGTGGCAGCCTGTTGCTCGAGCCATTCCCGCGCATACCGCGGATGCGTGCCGGTGCGGTCGGCAAGTTCGTCTGCCGTCGCAGGTCCGTCCGAGGCCAGACTGCGGTACCACCCGAGCCGGTCTCCGAGATAGATGGAGAACACGTCGATCGCGCCGAGCGTGGCATCGAGGATGCGCTGTGCGAAGTCGTCGACGGATTCGGTTCGGGCAACGGAAGCCGAGGGCTGTTCGGGTATCGATGTGGACATAGCGGTCATCTCCGTGCAGGAGGACGAGTGATTGTTTCCATCGTCGTCCGCGGGCAGGCCTGTGTCACCGGTCGTTCGCCGTCCAAATCATGTCCGGGAGGGCTACCGTGGTCAGGCATGATCTCGTCTTCACGTGCTGGAGCGGTCCTCGACGCACTACCGAGTGTGCGCAGTGGGCTGGAGGACTTCTACCGCGATCTGCACGCGCACCCGGAACTCTCACATCAGGAACACGCCACTGCGAACAAGGTCGCAGGCCGCCTCCGCGACACCGGATACGAGGTGCACGAGGGAATCGGTGGCACCGGAGTCGTCGGGATTCTGCGCAACGGGCACGGACCCGCCGTTCTGCTCCGCGCCGATATGGACGCCCTGCCTGTGGCAGAAGCGACCGGTCTCCCCTACGCCAGTACCGTCCGGACGGTCGACGGAGACGGAAATGATGTGCCGGTGATGCACGCGTGCGGGCACGATGTGCACGTCACGGCACTGCTCGGGGCGGCGGATCTGCTCCGGCAGGGCTCCCACCATTGGCAGGGCACCCTGGTGACGCTGTTCCAGCAGGCCGAGGAAACCGGCGACGGCGCCCGTGCCATGGTCGGCGACGGCCTCGCCGAACTGCTGCCGGGCGTCGACGTCGCGCTCGCTCAGCATGTCCTTCCGGCATCGGCCGGCGACGTCGGCACCAGATCCGGAGCGGTCCTGTCCGCCGCGGACAGCATGCGCATCACCGTGTACGGGCGGGGAGCACACGGTTCCATGCCGCAGGCCGCGGTCGATCCCGTGGTGCTCGCCGCGATGATCATCGTGCGCCTCCAGACCGTCGTATCGAGGGAGACCGCGCCCGGCGAGTCCGCAGTGCTCACCGTGGGCAGTGTCCATGCGGGCAGCAAGGGCAACGTGATCCCCGACAGTGCGGTGCTGCAACTCAACATGCGTACCTACGATGAGGGCACCCGCGAGACGATGCTACGCGCGATCCGCAGGATCGTGACTGCCGAATGTCAGGCCTCGGATTCGCCGAGAGAACCGGAATTCGAACTCTACGAACGTTTTCCGCTGACACGCAACGACGGTGAAGTGACCGCAAGGGTGGCGGTCGCGTTCGCGGAGCATTTCGGTGACCGGTACCGGGAACTGCCCCGGCAGACGGCCAGCGAGGATTTCGGCGACATCCCGAATGCGCTCGGCGTTCCCTACACCTACTGGGGTATCGGTGGCATCGACCCGTCGGCCTATCGGAACGCCGTGGAACGCGGCCGGGTCGCGCAGGACATCCCGGTCAATCATTCACCGGCGTTCGCACCGGTCGTGCAACCCACACTGGACACCGGGGTGGAAGCGCTCGTCGTCGCCGCCCTCGCGTGGCTCGCGGAACATTGATCGCTTCAGGTCCGGTTCGTTGCCGTTTTTGCCAGGTCGACGAACGCGCGTCCGGCCTTCGACAGCGCTGCGGGATCGAACACCAGGCCGAATGTACGGGTGAAGGTGGGTTCGCAGGGCCGCACGACCGCAATGTCACGGACAGACTCGGCGAGCGAACGCTCCACCAGCGACCCGCCGACACCCGCCAGCACCATCGGCAGACGCGCCTCGCGGTGATTGGCGAGTGCGGCGATGCGGGGCCGATGGCCTCCCTGGCGCATTTCGTGATCGAACTCGTCGCTCAACGTTCCGCCTCCGCGCGGCACGAACACCATCGGAATGGGGGGCATCGCCGAGAGCGTGACCGGACCGGGTGGCAGCTCGGTCCCCGGCGGATACACCATCCAGTACTCCTGTTCGCCCAGCTCGATGACGTCGAGTCCGAGCCTGCCTTCGAGCGGCAGATGCGCGACCACGAATTCGCAGTGCCCGTCGCGGATCAACGAAGCCGAGTCGCCCTCGGTGCGGAGATCACCGAAGCGCACCGTGGCCTTCGGGTGAGCACGCCTGAACTGGGCGACCAGATCGATGATCGGGCCGGTTGCGAGCGCCGGGAACACCATCAGGTCGAGACGACCCGTGACCTCGGCCGACGAGGAGGTCAGCAGCTCTTCGACCCCGGCCACGTCACGCAGGATCTGGCGGCTCGGCCCGATGAGGCTGTGTCCGGCAGCGGTGAGCACCATGCCGCGGCCGATGCGGTGGAACAACTGCACACTCAGCTCGCGTTCGAGGCTGCGCAGCGCCTGTGACACGGTCGGTTGCGCGACGCCGAGCGCGGCAGCCGCGCCGTTGATGCCGTCGTTCTCCACGACTGCGAGGAAGTATTCGATCTGGCGGAATTCCATGGTGTCTACGCTCCCGGTTTCGTGCCGGTTGCGGCAGAGATGAATGCTGCCGCTGCCGGTGACGGCTCCCCGGCTCGCAGAACGAGCCCGACGGGGCGGTGCAGCTGCGGGTCGAGGCGCAGGACGGTTGCGCCGGGGATCTGCTTCTCGGCGACCTGCCGGGGCACCACAGTCGCTCCGGTGCCGCGCATCACGAACTCCCAGATGGCGGTGGGGTGGGCACAATCGACAACGACATTGTCGGAGCCCAGCAGCTCGCCGGTCTTCGCGGCATCGGCGGGTGATCCCAGATCGATGACCAGGGGCACCTTGCGGACGATCTCGCGCGGGACGGGATCGGGAAGGCCGGCCGCGAGGTCGGGGTGCAGAGCGAGGACCATCTCCTGCTCGAGGAGTGGAACGGTGATCATGCCTGCGTGCTCGGCCGACAGATCGGTCACTCCGATCTCGGCCTCGCCGCGCCGGAGGGCGGAGTGCACACCGGCCGGTCCGTCGGAGTCGGAGATCGACACCATGATGCCGGGGTGGCGGCTTCGGAACCGTCGGACGAGTTCGACGACGGGATGGATCGAGAACGCGGAGTAGGTCACGATCTGGATCCGGCCTGCCTCGAGCTCGCGGACCGCAGCGACCTTGCTCTTCGCGCGTTCGACGTCGACGAGTATGCGGCGTGCCGCGATCTCGAGGGTGCGGCCGTCCTCGGTGAGGGTGAGACGCCTACCTGTCCGGTCGAACAGGGTGGTGCCGAGCCTTCGTTCGAAGGTGCGGATGGCCTGCGACAGTGATGGCTGTGAAATATACAGAGCCTGAGCTGCTTTCGTGATTCCGCCGTGGTCGATGACGGCCACGAAATAAGTCACGAGATGCAGGTCCACCCGTTCATGTTAGGCGGTCGGCGGATTGTGGTGCCCGGCGGTGCGCACGAACGCACCGCCGAACGCTGCATCGGGAAGCTCTTTCTATGCGCCTGTCCAGACCGGAGCGCGCTTCTCGGCAAATGCCTTGGCGCCTTCCTGGGCGTCGTTCGAGGCGAACACGGGGTCGATGAACTTGCGCTGCGCGACGAACGCGTCGGGGTCGGTGTACTTCGCCGACATCGCCACGACCTGCTTGGTTGCCTTCACGGCGAGCGGGCCGTTCGCAGCGACACGTGCAGCGAGTTCCTTCGCGACGGTCAGCGCTTCGCCGGGCTCGGTGACGCGGTTGACCAGGCCGTGCTGGAAGGCGACCTCGGCGGTGAGCGGGTCGCCCGTGATGGCCATCTCCATGGCCAGCGGGTACGGGAGGATCTTCGGCAGGCGCAGCAGGCCACCGGCCGCGGCGGCGAGGCCACGCTTGACCTCGGGGATGCCGAACTTCGCTTCGCGCGACGCAACGATGAGGTCGGCGGACAGCGCGAGTTCGCATCCGCCCGCGAGTGCCCAGCCTTCGACCGCGGCGATGAGCGGCTTGGTGGGCGGTGCCTCGGTGATGCCGCCGAAACCGCGACCGGGGATCGAGGGTCGCTCACCGCGTGAGAACGCCTTGAGATCCATACCGGCGCAGAACGTTCCACCGGCACCGGTGAGGATGCCGATGGTCAGGTCTGGGCGTGCCTCGAATTCGTCCATCGCGGCGGCGAGTGCCTCGGACACCTCGAGGGTGACGGCGTTCTTGGCCTCGGGGCGATTGAGAGTGAAGACGGCGATGCCGTCGGCGAACTCGGTGAGAACAACGCTCATGTCTGCTTTTCCTTCGTTACTGGTCGGCGACGGGTGTGGCGAGACTCCATCGAGAAGGAGTTCCTCCATCAGAGAGAATGACATTTCGTTCGGAAAGAACGATCAGGTGGGCCTGTGTCTCGCGGACGGCAAGCCGGAGCAGCCTCGGATCCATCGCATCGATCGGACGCGACCAGGTGATGTGCGTGGTGACCTCCCACGCCGTCGACTCCGGGCGTGCCTCGATCGCGGCGCGGATCTCCTCGAGACGATCGTCGTGGTGTCCCAGCAGTTCCCGGGCGCGCTCAGCAACACCGCGGAACCGGTATTCGTGTGCGGGCAGCACCTCGCAGTCCGGCAACGAGGTCGTCGCATGCAGCGACAACAGGTACCGATGCAACGGGGACTCGAGTTCGCCCGGACCGGACGAGATGTTCGGGCTGATGCGCGGCAGCATGTGGTCGCCACTGAACAGCAGGTCGTGGTCGCGGTCGACGAAGGCGAGGTGGCCCGGAGTGTGCCCGGGTGTCCACACCGCCTCGATGTTCCATCCGGGCAGGTCGAGGCGATCGCCACCCGACAACACGACATCGGCCGACTCACCCGCCTTGAACCGGACGAGGTCGAATCGGGGTGCCGCGACGACCTCCGGAGGAGCGCCGAGGTCGGTCAGGTCCACCCGCCAGGCTTCCACGTCGGCGGCCACATCGGTGGGAGTGAAGTGGCCCAGTGCTGCTGCCTCGGCGGTGTGCATCGCGATCGCAGCGCCCGTGGTCTCGCGTAGCCGAGGAGCGAGACCGAAGTGGTCGGGGTGCAAGTGTGTGATCGCCGCATACCGGACGTCGGAGATGTGGTGGCCGGTCGAGGCGATGCCGTCGACGAGAGCCTGCCAGGACTCCTCGGTGTCCATGCCGACGTCGATCAACGCGAGTCCGGTGTCGAGTGCGAGTGCGTAGATCAGGACGTAGCGCAATGCATTTCCCGGCATGGGGACGGGAATCGACCACAGCCCCGGCCGCACCTCCTCCACCGGTGGGAGGGTCTTTGCGGCCCACGCTTCGCGCTGGACGACACCGATGTCTTCGGTGATGATCATGATGTTGCCTCCACTCGGGTGCCGAGAGTGTCGCGCAGAGTGCGCTTGAGGATCTTGCCGCTCGCATTGCGCGGCAGTTCGGCGACGATATGAATCCGCTGCGGCTTCTTGTACGACGCGAGCCGACCCACCGTGAACGCGATGAGTTCGGCTTCCGAGGGTTGCTCGACGCCGTTCACCAAGCGCACTACCGCCGTGACCGCCTCACCCCAGCGCTCGTCGGGCAGGCCGACCACGGCGACCTCCGCGACAGCGGGATGCTCGGCGAGTACCGCTTCGACCTCGACGGGATACACGTTCTCCCCGCCGGTGATGATCATGTCCTTCACGCGGTCGGTAACGAACAGGTACCCGTCCTCGTCGATATGTCCGGCGTCCCCGGTGCGCAGGAATCCGTCGGAGGTGTACAGCGACGCGTTCTCGAGGTCGCGGCGCCAGTACCCCGAGACGTTGTTGCGCGACCGCGAGACGATCTCGCCGGTTTCGCCCTGCGGAAGTGCCACTCCGGTGACGATGTCGCGGATCTGCACCTCGGTGCCGGGAAGCGGCGTTCCTGCGGAGCGCAGCAGGTACGTGCGCGAGCCGTGAGGGTCGTGGTCTTCGGCGCGCAACGCGGTGAGTGCGCCCATCGTCTCGGTCATCCCGTAGCGCTGCACGAGGCGGCATCCGAGAGTGTCCATGGTGCGCGCGAGCATCGTCGGAGTGATCGGTGACGCCCCGTATGCGACCACCTTCAGGCTCGACAGATCGTAGTCGGCGAGGTCGGGCAGCTCGAGGAGCATGCCGATCGCGGAAGGCACGAGAAATGCGTGGGTGACGCCGTACTCGGCGATCGTCGCGGCCACCAGCGCGGGGCGCATCTCCCCGAGAAGGACGAGATGCAGACCCGCAGACAGGCACGTGCTGGTCCACCCGGAACCGGCAATGTGGAACAGGGGCAGGGCATTCAACGACACCGAATCGTCGTCGAACTCGTAGAGCTCGAAGTTCTCCGGCACGTTGTAGAGGTTGCGATGCACAGCGACAACGCCTTTGGGCTTGCCGGTGGTGCCGGAGGTGTAGAGCTGCAGGACCGCGGTCTCAGGGTCGTCGCCAAGGCCCGGGTCGGTGTCGTCACCGGATGCGACGAGCTCGTCCCAGCTGCGGGCTCCGTCGAGGGATGCCTCACCGACAACGATGATGCGCACATCCGGAAGCGCGGCGGCGACCGCGCGGGCGGCGTCGGCGAAGGCTGCCTCGACGACTAGCACACCGAGCTGAGCGTCCGCTGCGATCCACGCGATCTCGTCGGGGTTGAGGCGCCAGTTGATGGGGGTGAAGACGAGTCCGGCCTTCGCGCAACCGACGAATGTCGCCGCGCCGGGCAGACCCATGCGGAGCAGTGCACCGACCCGGCCGGGGGATGTCGCCAGCGTGGTCAGTGCTGTGGCCACCTTGTTGGTGTACGAGTCGAACTCCGCGTACGTGAGGGTTGTGCCTTCGGCCGTGACCGCAGGCGCCGACGGCTGGGAGACCGCCAGCTGCCGGATACGGTTGGGAAGGTGCAGTTCGCTCACGAGACACTCCTGGTCGACATCTGTCCGCACGGACTACCGGTCCGGGGATTCCCAGTCGATCACGATCGTGACGACGGCGACAAAGACCTGCGGCCGCATCAAGCGATAGGGCAATCCTATGTGCGTCGGTCGGTGCGCCCGGGTTCGCCGACGACCGACGTCACGAGGCTGTGCACAGCGTGGGCGAGTCGTTCGGTCTGTCCCGCGCGGATGTGCTGCAGGATCACATCGGGGTTCAGGGCGCCGAGGAGTAGGCGACCGAGGACGGTGGCGTCGACGTCGGGCCGTGCTTCTGCCAGCAGTGCGGCGATGTGTCGCGCCCAGAACACGTTGATCTCGTCTTCCTGGGCTTCGCTGGTGGAATTGTCGTACGCGATCATGAGCTCGACGTTGTCGACGATGAGCCGGAACATCGCATCGAAATAGGCCAGGAGCCGGTCGGGTGCGGGTGCTCCCGGGCCGAGGGGCGGCCCACCGTCGGTCACGGCGTCACGCAGGACCAGGGCGCGCTCGCGCACGAGTTCTCGCATCAAGCCCGCACGGCTTCCGAAGCGGTGGAAGATCGTGCCTTTGCCGACGCCGGCCGCTGCCGCGATCTGGTCGATCGACACGTGTTCGGAGCCGTGGGCGGCGAGGAGCGCGTCCGTGGCGTCGAGGATCGCGCGACGATTGCGTGCCGCGTCGCTCCGCTCCTTCTTCGGCTGTGGATCCGGCATCGTGAAGCCTTCCGTTGACAACTGGACCGTTGGTCCATATCGTCGGCTGCACGTCGAATTGGACCGGCAGTCATGTTATCGGGTTCGGTCCGAGACACTGCATTGCACAAGCGTCACCGGTCGGAAGGACCTGGAGAACATGTCGCACTTTCCGAAACCAGAAGAAGGAAGCTGGACCGAGCACTACGGAATCGGTACCGCGCCGATGTCGTACGAGGATTCGATCAGCCCCGAACACTACGAGCTCGAGCGCGAGGCCATCTTCGAGCGCTCGTGGCTCAATGTCGGTCGTATCAACCAACTCCGGAATGACGAACGCCGCTACACGCAGGACATCGTGATCGCTGAGGTCACCGTGCTGATCATCGAAGACACCGACGGGACGATAGCCGCCTTGCGATTCCCGATCGGTGAAGACCCTTCCGTCGCCGACCTCACTCCTGTCCAGGTCGACGTGTGGGAAGGATTCATCTTCGTCAACCTCGACAACTCGAACACGAACCCGCTACGCGAGAGTCTGGGCAAGTTCGCGGCCGGCCTCGAAGGGTTCCCGTTCGGTGAATTCACCCAACGGTTCACATACCGGTCGGATGTGGGGAGCAACTGGAAGCTCTACATCGACGCGTTCGCCGAGTTCTACCACGCTCCGGTGCTCCACTCGAAGCAGTACGTGACGGAGGAAGCGCAAAAGCTCCAGGGCTACGGGTTCGAAGCCCTGCACTACGACGTGGACGGCCCGCACGGAATGGTGTCGTCGTGGGGCGGAATGGCCCCGCCCAAAGACCCTTCGATGGTCAAGCCCATCGAACGCATCCTGCGCAGTGGGAATTTCGGGCCGTGGGACAAGCCCGACATTCCCGGTCTCGCCGACCTGCCCGCCGGTCTCAATCCCGCGCGGCACCCGTCGTGGGGTCTCGATTCGTACGTGTTCTTCCCGAACTTCATGCTCGTCATGTGGGAGCCGGGCTGGTTCCTGACCTACCACTACTGGCCGACCGCGTACAACCGTCACACCTTCGAGGGCACCATGTATATGGCGCCTCCTCGATGCGCCACCGATCGGTTGCGGCAGGAGATCGCTGCAGTGACGTTCAAGGAGTTCGCACTGCAGGATTCCAACACGCTCGAAGCGACCCAGAAGATGCTCGAAACCCGCGTGGTGTCGGAATTCCCACTGTGCGATCAGGAGATTCTGCTGCGTCATCTGCATTCGTCGGCGCAGAAGATCGTCGACGAGTATCGCGCGACGCACACCCCTGCAACGGCCTCGGCCGGATAGGAAGTCAAAGCCGCCATGACACAGTTGCTTCCCGAGGGATTCTCCGACCTAGAGCCGTGGGCCGACTGGGCACTACCGACCGAGGCGCAGCGCTACGGCCGTCGTCTCGAGAGCACGATGCCCGAACTGCAGGCGTTCTACGACGCGGCAATCCCCCGGCTCGCCGATGCCGCAGCGTATCTCGACTCCTTCGACCTCGATGACCTGCCCGAGGACGCCACCCGGCTCCTGCACTTGTGCTACTCGCTGATCAACATCTCGTTCCCCGTCGAGGCATGGCATCAACCCCGAGTGCCCGATACGGGGGCTGCAAGCATGGATGCGGTGCTAGAGCCGGTGCCGTGACCCGGCTGGTGTGAGCGACAGCAGAAACGGAGAAGCGGACGGATACAACACTTACGAAGTGCAGTATCCGTCCGTTTCTCGTGTTGTTGTGAGGGAAGGCAATCGACTCAGCTGATCTCGAGCTCACCCATACGTGCCCACTCGACACCCGGGATCTCCATGGGCAACTGTGTGTTCAGTGATCGTCGGCTGCCACGATGTCGCGAGTGATTTCGAGTTGCCCGAGATGTTGGGACAACTCCCGCACCATATGCAGCAGCATCCACGTGGCGCTGGCTGTTCGGACGGTGTCGCTGCGGGTGGTGCCGGTGGCAGTCCGGCTGCGCACTCCCTCGGTCACGGCGATCGCAGCCCGCTGGGGAAAGTCTTCGCGGACGCGGGCGAGTTCGGCACACAACTGCTGTGGATCGCCCTGCGCGCGGAACTCGCTGTCACGATCACGGGGGATGTGTAGACCGGCGATCAGCGAGCCGCCCCAGTAGTCGGCCATGCCGACGCAGTGTGCACCGATCGCATACGGACTGTTGGCACCTGGCAAGTCAGGGACGCGATTGGCCTGCACGGTGGTCATGCCGGCGAGGATCGCCTGTATGGCGGCCAAGGACTCGTCCGCGATGGATACGACCGCCTGGTACGTCTCGTCGTCGTTTCGATTCGTCATGGCAGGCAGGGTAGAAGACGGGCCGGCGGAATTCTCGTGGATCCTGGAGGTCCTCCGGGTCGAAGAGTCTCGGACACCGGGGGTGCGTCAGACGTGGGCCGCCTCGTGCTCAGGGAATCGGACGCCCTTACGTTCCAGTTCAGCGGCGATATCGTCGCGGGTGAGCACAGGTCCGACCGTCGCGTGCGACCCCAGCAGCAGTACCGAGGTGTGCACGATGGTCTCGTCCCCTTCGCGCTACGCCGTGCCGAGGGTTGCGACCACGCGTCGCAACAGGACCGCGTCGGCGGGAATCACATCGGGAGTGAAAGTCCAGTCGCTTCCGGTCCACGGATCCGCAAAATGCCCATCGTCACTCGACGGCAGGTGCTGGGATTGCTCGAGCAGGATCCGGTATGCGGGATCATCGACCACGGAGTCGGATGCGCCGGCGATCACGATCGAGATGTGCTGCGCACCGGACAGTTGGGTGAGGCGGATGATCTGCATGAGGTCGTCGCTGCTGTATCCGTGAGGCATGCCTGCCAATACGAGAACGCGCGGTTCCAAGTGTGCCGCAGCAGGATCGGTGGACATCGACAGGGCTGTCAGCTCGGCGCTGTCGGCCAGACCCTTCAGTTTGGGCGCGACACCCCCGATGCCGAGGACGGGCGGTCCCGCGAGCACCGGGGCGGTCAGCTCCCTGAGTTCGACGAGCGCACCCGCAGGGTCGACGACGTCGATACGCGTGCCGGGCTGCGCGGCGAGCAGACGCAGGGCGAGAGCAGTGACGATCTGCTGTGAGGCCGCATCATCGCCGTCGATCCACAGCGGCCGGCGCATGGGCAACGGCACGCACAGCGGCACCCGGAGTGTTCCACGTTCGGGTGCAGACAGCTCGCCCACCCGGATTCCGTCACTGGTCGTGCGCAGCGTATTCCAGGCCGGGGACGTCCACGATGCCAGCGACGCGTGAAGCGTGACGTCGATTGCGCGGAGTTCGTCGGTGAGACTCGAAGTGTCCTCACGGTGCCGCTTCTCCGCGGCAGCGTTCAGTTCCTCACACCGTCGGTGGGCCAGTGCGCGTGCTGTTTCCGCTGCCGCACCGGTGCGGGTCGCGGGATCGGCGACGGCGGCAGAGAGTTCGTCGTCGAGGCGGTGCTGCGCATATTCGTGGGCCGCTATGTAGGCCGCTGCGGATCGTGCGGCATCCTCGAAGATCTTCCACAACCACTCGAACGACGGTGTCGCATCGCTCGTGGCGGGTGCAGACGGCTGCAGCTGCACTGGCGGCGGCGGATCGTCATCGACCTCGACTCCGTGCGCGGTGAACATCTCGCCCAGGCCACCTGCATAGCCCTGACCGAGCGCTCGCATCTTCCAGTTCCCATTGTGCGGGTAGAGCTCCCAGCACAGCAGCGCGGTTTCGGCACCGGACGTCTCGACTTCGAACGAGACGAGCGGCGTGCCGGAAAGGTCGGCCAGCGACGTGGAGACACGTTGCGCCGAATCCGTACCTGCCGCGCACAGCACGCGAGTGCCTGCGCGCAGAGCGTCCAACTCGACGACGATCATGTCGCCGTCGAGCCGGACGCCCTGTGTCCGCGGCTGGTTGTAGAACACGACGTCGTCCGACGACGCGACCTGCAGGCGGTCGTCGACCACGAACGCACACAGGTCGACCGGGACGGTGGCCGAGACGGTGAAGCGGACGGCCCGGGCCGTCAACGGAGCGTTCTGCCCCGGAGAGAACACTCCGTTCACGGTTACGACGCCAGGAAGCGACCGAGCTGCGGCGCCGCCTCGCCCGGGTGCTTGGCCTGGATGCCCTCGCCGATGGCCTGCAGTTTCCATTCGCTGCCGTGGCGGTAGACCTTCGCCATGACCATGCCGGTGAACGGCATGCCGCCCTGCAGGGTGTAGCGGGCGAGTTCGTCGTTGGTGGTGCCGTCGACGAGGCGGCAGAATGCGTTCTGGACCTGTTCGAAAGTGTGGCCCTTGTACGAGGTGACGATGAACATCACCGTGTTGATGTGCGGGGGCACGCGTGTGAGGTCGACGAGGACCACCTCGTCGTCGCCTGCGCCCTCGCCCGTGAGGTTGTCGCCCTGGTGCTGGATCGAGCCGTCTTTCGCGGTGAGCTGCCCGTAGTAGGCGACGTCGACGATGTTGTGATCGGCGAACATCACCGCGGACGCATCGAGGTCGATGTTGGCCGATCGGCTGCCGAACAGGCCGCTCTTCTTGACGGGGTCCCAGCCGAGGCCCATCCGCAGGAACGTGAGTGCGACACCGCCATCCTTGCGGAGCGTGACCTTCTGCCCCTTGACCAGGCTCACCGGACGACTCTTCGTCAGGCTCACCTCGGGCGGCCCGGCAGGCGCGGGGGGTGCCTGGTCGACCTGCTGCTGAGGTGGCGCGAACTGCTGCTGTGGGGGCGGGTTGTAGGCAGGCGGCGGGGGTGCAACGGGTGGTGCAGGCGGCGGGGGCGCCACGGGTGGCGCAGGCGGCGACGCAGGGGGAGTTGCCGGCGCATCGTCCACGGAAACACCATGATCGGTCACCAGCGCGGCGAACCCACCGGCGTAACCCTGGCCGACCGCCCGGACTTTCCATGCACCCTGGCGGCGATACAGCTCGAGCGCGATCACGATGGATTCACTGCTCAAGCCCTCGATCCGGTATTCGTAGAGCACAGTGCCGTTCGCGTCGGACACTCGCGCGGTGGGAGGCGCGAAGCGCCCGAAGCTGCTCGACGCGTCGTCGAGGGTGATCACTGCGCGTACCTGCTCGATATCGGCCGGAACTGCACCGAGCGACACCGCGAGCGACGCGGCCTGTCCGGGCGCACCGGGCACGAGGTTGACGCCGGGGCCTGTGGGCTGGTTGAAGAAGACGAAGTCGGCGTCGGATCGGACTTTGCCGTCGGCCTTGACCAGCAGTGCAGACAGGTCTGCCGGTGTCGTCAGTTCCAGGGAAACGACGACGTCGTTTGCGCTGAGGGGGCCGTTCTGGCCTTTGGCGAGCGGGCTGGACAAATCGAAGTCCTCACTGTGTCGGCGGGTGGACGGTTGAGCATAGGGCGGGGTCGGCGGTGATGACACCGCCACCAACTCTACGAAGCGACGGGTACTGCTGTTGACCGGGTGAACCAGGTGAGGATTTCTTCACCGGCCGTGATGCCCGTGCTCTCCGTGACGGTGAGCGTCGGATGCTGCCAGTTCATGGACTCGAGCTCTCCATGCCGGGGGCGTATCGCCGAGTCGGCGGACGCGAGCATCTCGGCATCGAGTGCACCGTCGCCTGCCGCGAACACCTGCGCGCCGGAGGCGAGCAGTCCCGCATCCGTCAGCCGTCGGTGCACCTCCGCGACCGCGCGGCTCTTGCACACGGGGTCGGGCATCGAGTAGATCTTGCGTCCCTGCTGTGAGGCATTCCAGCCGTGGCCTGCACACCACGCGCTCCAGTCGCTCATGAAGCCCCGGGGCTGGGCGGCGACATCGACGACGAGATAACAGAACAGGTCCTCGGCGATCCGGAGCTTCGAGACCCACTCGTCGGATATGCGTCGCCTGAGCTCTGTGACGACCTCGTCGAGGCTCGCGGAGGATGCGCGCACCGTGTCGTCGATGCCTCGCCGCCAGCTCACATCGGCGTCGCCGTCGACGAGGATCGCTCCCCCGTTGCTCGTGATGGCGTACGGCCAGGGACCGCCGGGGAGATCGATGCGGCGGAACTGTTCGGGGGTGCGCGTGGTGGTGGGCACCACCGGCAGAGTCGCGGCGAGTTCCCGGAGCCCCAGCGCCGCTTTCTCGGTCACATACGACAGCGGAGCACCCTCGTAGTATTCGACGCACACGAGCCCGCCTGCGGCGAAACGGTCTTCGCCCATCGCGCCGCGCGAGTAGATCATCGTGCGATCGAGATCGGTCGCGATGAGCGCGGTGGCGGTCACGGGAGATCCTTGATCAGGCCCATGCACGAATAGGCGAGGTCGGGGACTTCCACCACGGGCACGTCCCGAGCCGAAGCGAGCATCCGGATGTGGGCGTGTTCGTCGGCGTGGATGTCGCGCACGAGCACCTTCCACGGCACGCGACGCAGGAGCACACGCGTGGTTTCACCGACACCGGGTTTGACGAAGTTCACACTGGAGATGCCGAACTGGATGCGGACCTTCTCGACCGATTCCCAACCGGCCCAGGTGGGTTCGCGGTCGGACTCCGAGACCTTCCTGGCCTGCGCAACGGCTGCGCCGCGATCGCCGAATTCGGCCGCCACGGTGTCGAGGAGGACACCGGAGACGTCGTCTCGTGCGAGTTCGGCATAGAACTTGGCGCCGTGGAATTCGCCCGGTGCGATGAAATCGTCGTTGAGCACGGTGCGTGAGACGAGGCCGGACACGGTCGAGTTCAGGCACGCCGACGCGATGAGGAAGTCGTCGCGTGTGCCGAATGTGCGCACGCAATGTCCCGGGTCGGCGAGGACTGCGAGATCACTCGACAGGGCCGGACCACCGGAGGCGCTGTACTCGGCGAGCGCTGCCGCGAGCTCCCGTGCGATGGCGCCCTTGCCGGTCCAGCCGTCGACGAACACTACGGATTTCGGATCGTGATGCTCGGTGATGTAATCGAGTGCTGCCCTGTCGATTCCGCGTCCGCGCACGATAGAGACGGCATAGTGCGGAAGATCGAGGTCGTGATGCTGCTGTGCCCAGCGGCGGATCAGAATTCCGATCGGGGTGCCTGCCCGGGCCAGCGACACAAGGGTGAGATCGGTGCCGCGTTCGGTGAGCAGCAACTCGGTGACGGTGCCGACGGCCTGCGCAAGACGGGGCGCGGTAGTGGCGAGGGCCTTGTCGAACAGTTCACGGTAGGCGGCGTCGGGTTGATACTCGATGGGGAGGGACTCGGCGTAGTGGGCGAGTCCCGCCTGGATTCTGGCCTCCCGCTCGGTGATGCCGCCCTCGAGATCGACGTGGGACAGGTCTTTGAGGAGCCAGCTCACCTCGTCGGCGGCGTACGACCCGAAATCGGGTCCGGTCAACGGTGTGGTCACTTGTTGTCCTCCCTGACACGACCTTCCCTGGATCGGCGCAACTTCACCGGATCCGTGGACGGCACCACGGCGACGAGTACGTCTTCGCCCGCTGCCGTCAATACATCGAGTATCCCGCCTGGGCCACACAGGCGTTCGGTGTGGGCCGGGCCGTCGATCACCAGGATCAGTTCGGAACGCGCGTCAGCGTCGGCCCACTGCGCGTTGTACAGGTAGCGTGGTGATTCCGGTTCGAGGTCGACGTCGATGTATTCCGGTGCGGCGAAGGTGAATCCTCGCCGGAGTGGATACCCGGGAACATCGAGTACGTATGCAGGAGACCGAGTGGTGGTCTGAAACCGTGTCGGTGTTCCACGTGAGGTGAGTGCATCCGCAAGCCGCAACGGCAGATACATCAATTCCTCGTGACCGATCACGATCGCCGGACGGGTGGTGTCGCGCGCATCCGACAGCGCGTCGGTGGCGTCGGTGATGGCGATGTCGAACTCCGGGACGTCGGCACGCAATACACCGTGCCGGCCGCCATCGGGGACGTGATCGGGCCACGGCAATGTCACGAATCGACTGGCTCCCCGTTGTGGCGCAATGGGGTTCAAGTCCGGATCTGGGAGTGCCGTCACACGTGCGGTTAAACCGTCGGGTACTTCGGTGTGTCCGCAGGCGAGGCTCACGTGATCGATGCGAGCGCCGAGTTCCTCGGCGGCGGCAGCGATGCGCAGGCGGTGTTCGTCCGAGCGCATATCGACCAGGGATGCGACGACGTAGCGCGACCGCGGTTGCTGCCGGTGCAGGGCCCGGACTGCATCGAGTGCGGTGGCGCCGGTGGAGATTTCGTCGTCGACGAGTACCAGCGGTGCAGTGTTCGCGAACAATTCTGCCGAGGTGGGCTGCAGCAGGTGCGACGTGGCGTGCGAGTGGCCTTCTTCGAATCCTGCGAACACGTCGGCACCGGGAACGTGGCGGCGCGTGGAGTGCAGGTAGCACGCCGCCGCCAGTCTGTCGGCGACGCAATGGCCCAATCCGGTTGCGGTTTCGGCGAATCCCAGTACGACCGCATCGGAGGCCTCTGGGCCGAGCGCGTCGGCGACGAGCTCTCCGAGCCTGTTGCCTGCGGCCAGCACCACTGCGGGATCGGTGGGCAGGTGTTTGCCGAGCACCGTCGAAACCAGCAGGTGTGCGCGGCGCGGGTTTCGGCGCAGGCCCGGCTCGACCAGTTCGGGGACGGTGTATCCCGTCGACGTCAGGTCATGATGCAACGCGAGACCGAATGTCTCTGTTGCCCAGCTGGGACGAAGTGTGTCGGTCATCGGACCACCAGTGCGGTCAGCAGGTCCACGAACGAGACTCCTTTGTTGGTGACCCCGAACACCGATGCGCGTACAAGGGTCTGCTGTGCCCAAGTTCGGTGCGGCCGTCGTTCGTTCATCTTGTTGCCGTACCCGGACGCTCGGACACCGCCGGTGTCGGCTTCGAGAATGTCGATGGCATCGTGGTATTCCTCGTGCGTCACAGCGGACAATGCGTGTACTGCCGCGACATGCGACGGATGGATCACGGTCTTGCCCTGGATGCCGTTGGCCCGGTCGAGCGCGATCTCCCTCAGCAGCCCGTCCAGGTCGCGGCTGACGAGCTGTTGCCGGAAGAGCACGGCGTCCTGCTCCTCGAACGGAGTGGCCCGGAGCATCGGCCGGAACATCCGCTCGTGGTCGGCGAAGTACTCCCAGACCGGGCCGGTGATGACGAATCCGGTGCCGTCGGTGCGGCCGAGGTAGTTGACGATGGTGGCAATCACATCGACGACGACGCGCACGTCGTAGATGGTCAGGTCGCGGTCGCGCCGAATTCCGAACGTCGCACACATGTCGGTCGCCCCGACACGCACGGCCAGCACCTGGTGCCGGAATTCGGCGAGCAACTGCGAGATGCCGCGCAACTCGTCGTCGCGGGTCTCTCGGTGCACCACCGAGGTGGATTCGATGACCGGCATTGCGTACAGATGCTTGCGGAGCAGGCCGGATGCGCGCACCACTGCTTCGAGGAACTCGCGGCCGCCGCCGGAATCGAACTTGGGCAGCACGAACCCGGTGAGCACTCGCACACCGCCGCCGAGGATGTCCGCGATGCGGTCGATGCTGTCGGCCGTGCGGACGCGGATGAACAGAAGCATCGGGTCGTCACCCTGTGCGGCGAGCTCGTCGAGAGTGGCGACCGCGTTGCGCAGTCCCTGCTCCACCTCATGATCGGCGACGGCATCCTCGAGATCGAGGACCATCGACGTGACGCCCTCGCTCGCCCGGCGCAGGATCGTTGCGGTGAGGTCGCTGCGGGTCGCGGGCACGTACAGCGTGGCACCGAGGGCGACCGCGAGGCGTTCGCGGTCGTCACCGTCGCCGAACGACTGCGGCGCACGAAAGAACAACCTCTCGAGCGTGGTTCGATCCAGGTGGTGAAAATGGCGCATCGTCTGCGCCTTCGTGAAGGTTGCCCCCGTCATCGGCCGTTGGCCCGTCCTCTCATTCGTTCTACCACTGTGGCGATGAAATCCGACACCGCATCGAGATCGCGCACGTAGGCCCAGTAGTCCGGGTGGACGCCGATGAGCGAATCGACCGCCCTGTCGATCCGGTCCAGTTGGGCGTCGAGAACCGACCCCCACTCTGCGGTCAGGTCACGTTGTACGGCAAGAAGCTGCGCATCACGCAGGCGGAACCGCACCTCGTCGACCTTGGCCTCCGGATTCTTCCGGACGGCGCGCAAAGTCGCCAGTCGGCCGGTCACGGCGTCGACCAGTTCTTCGGCGGCGGCGAGATCGACGCGGACCTCGGTGGCGAGATCGAGTGCGAGTTCGGGCCGGGCGTCGTCCGCAGCTCGGCGTGCTTCGTCGAGGCGTGCGTCTGCGCGCTCGAGGAGTGCCTCGGCCTGTCGGGCATTGTCGGACAGATCGGCGGAGCTCGCGGCATTGAATTCACGGAGCAATGACGAATATGCAGGTGGCAGACCCTCTGCCCGGGTACGCACCGCGTTCATCCTGGTGGTGACCGACACCACGGTGTTGCGCGCTTCATTCTGGCGCCCGGGAGCGTCGGTCAGGGCCTGACGCAGAGTGCTCGTGGCTTCCTCGACCGCATGTGCTCCTGCGCGCAGGGCGCTGGTACCGCGCGCGGAGTCCAGGGAACGCAGCGCGTTCTCGAGTGCCTCGGTGGCGATACCCACCGATCGATAGTGCGCGAACGCTGTGCGTTCGGGCGCCTGCAATGACTCGAGCGCCACTCGGGCTTCCGCCCGAACCCGATGCGCGAGTTGGGGAACCGTCTGGGCAAGTGCGGAGACATGCTCGAGGTGACCACGATTGTTCTCATAGAATTCATCGAGAATTCTTGTTGCATCGCCTATTCGACGAATGACGTGTTCGTAGTCGGCCGTCGACGCCAATTCCTGGTCGGGTTCGGTGTGCGCGAGTTGCAGGTATTCTTCGGCTGCGCGATAGCAGCTCTGTCTGATCGGTTCCCACTGCCGGCGCAGATTCCGCTCGGGAGCGAGCTCGTGAGAGTCGGCAACGCCCGCTTCAGCGACCGACTGACGTCGATCCATGTCGAGGAACGCGGCCACCATCGCATCATGGGCACGACGAGCCGCGGGGTCTTCGGAGTGCCCGCCGCCGAAGAGGCGGCGCGTCCATCGGCTCGCCACAAGACCGAATGGTACTGGTCGTCCGGTGTTCGCCACCGTGGCCCGCAACACTGGGCATAGTGGACAGGAGCGTACTTCATTCCCACCTATTACTGTGGTGGAACACGCGCGAAAACCGGACGTACCGCCTCGGTGCGTCGACGACCGATCGAAAGGACCCCGCATGGGCGTCAGCTTGACCAAGGGTGGAAACGTCTCCTTGACGAAGGAAGCCCCCAACCTCACCGCAGTTGCGGTCGGCCTCGGCTGGGACGTGCGTACCACCACCGGCACCGACTTCGACCTCGACGCGAGTGCCATTGCGACGGGCGCCGACAAGAAGGTGGTCTCCGACCAGCACTTCGTCTTCTTCAACAACATGAAGTCGCCCGACGGCTCCATCGAGCACGCCGGCGACAACCGTACCGGTGAGGGCGAAGGCGACGACGAGGTCATCAACGTCGACCTGGCTGCCGTCCCGGCGAACATCGAGTCCATCTTCTTCCCCGTGTCGATCTACGACGGTGACACTCGCAGCCAGTCGTTCGGCCAGGTCCGCAACGCCTACATCCGCGTCGTCGACCGCTCCAACGGCACCGAACTGGCCCGCTACGACCTCAGCGAGGATGCCTCCACCGAGACCGCCATGGTGTTCGGTGAGCTCTACCGCAACGGCGCAGAGTGGAAGTTCCGCGCGATCGGCCAGGGCTACGCCTCCGGCCTGTCGGGCATCGCCCGCGACTACGGCGTCAACGTCTGATAGTCGCCGAAGATCGGATCCGGTCCTGTGCCTCGATGCCGGGACCGGATCTGCATTTGCCGGATTGCAGTAACCACCCTGCATAGCCCTGAATTCGAAAAGAAAGGCCACGCTTCGTGGTACTGCGAGTATTCGGTGCGTCCTTCGCCGTCACCGTCGTCTCTCTGGTGGTTGCCTTCCTCTATGGCGGTCCCCAAGCTCTGTTCCTCTGCGTGATCCTCGGCATTCTCGAGGTATCGCTCTCGTTCGACAACGCGGTCATCAACGCGACCGTGCTGCGGCGGATGAGCGAGTTCTGGCAGAAGATCTTCCTCACCATCGGCATTCTCATCGCCGTCTTCGGTATGCGTCTGGTCTTCCCGCTGCTCATCGTGTGGGTTGCGTCGGGCCTTGGCCCGATCGCAGCGTTGGACCTCGCGCTCAACCCGCCGGCGGATGGTGCGGCGTACTTCCCCAACGGCGACCCCAGCTACGAAACGCTGATCACCGACGCCCACCCGCAGATCGCGGCATTCGGTGGCATGTTCCTGCTGATGTTGTTCTTGCACTTCATCCTCGAAGAACGTGAGATCAAGTGGCTGGAATGGCTCGAGCGGCCACTGGCGAAGGCAGGCAAGCTCGACCAGCTCGAGGTCGTCATCGCGGTCGTGCTGCTCCTCATCACGGCTACGATCATCGCGCCGGACGACAAGGTCTCGACCGTGATGATCGCCGGTGCGCTCGGCATGATCACATACATTGCGGTCAACGGCCTCGGCGAGATGTTCCATATCCCGGAAGAGGACGAGGAACCGACCGGTGGGCCGAGCGGCCTCGCGAAGGCAACCGGTAAAGCCGGGTTCTTCCTGTTCCTCTACCTCGAGGTTCTCGATGCCTCGTTCTCCTTCGACGGTGTCATCGGCGCATTCGCGATCACGTCCGACCCGATCATCATCGCGCTGGGTCTGGGCTTCATCGGTGCCATGTTCGTCCGGTCGATCACGATCTTCCTGGTCCGCAAGGGCACGCTGTCCGAGTACGTCTATCTCGAACACGGTGCCCACTGGGCGATCGGTGCGCTCGCACTGATCCTGCTGTACTCGATCGGCACCCATGTCCCGGAGCTCATCACCGGTCTGGTCGGCATCGTTCTGATCGGTGCAGCGTTCGGGTCGAGCATCTACCGCAACCGCAAGGAAGCGAAGGCGGAAGTGTCCGTCTGATCGCACTGAGCCGATGGGAGCCCCCGACTTGTCTTCGGGCCGAGGGCTCCCATTTTCCGTATCCGGCACCTGCACATCTGCACACCACTCAGTGAAAGGCACGCACATGGCCATCGACTACAACAAGAAGCCCGAGCAGGGGTCCAGTGGAGTGAACCTCAGCAAGATCAACCTGACGAAAGAATCCCCCACCGTAAGCCTCAGCAAGGGCGGTGCGGGACAGGGTGTGGTCCGCGTGAATCTCAACTGGTCGCGCGGTGAGCAGAAGAAGGGATTCCTCGCCAAGCTCACCGGTGCCACCGGCGGGGTCGACCTCGATCTCGGGTGCCTCTACGAGCTGGCCGACGGCTCGAAGGGCGTCATCCAGGCGCTCGGGAACAGCTTCGGAGCGCTGAACACTGCGCCGTACGTCCACCTCGACGGCGATGACCGCACCGGCTCCGCCCAGGGCGGCGAGAACATGCACATCAACCTCGAACGCCCCGAGCTGTTCAAGCGAGTGCTGATCTTCGCGATGATCTACGAGGGTGCAGCGAACTGGGCCGCCGTCGACGGCGTCATCACTCTCACCCAGCCGTCGGGTCAGGAAATCGAGGTCCGCCTCGATTCGCCGAACAACGGCGCCCGCATCTGCGCCATCGCAATGCTGAAGAGCACGGGCCAGGGCGTGACGGTGGAGCGTCTCGTCGAGTACGTCAACGGCAGCCAGTCCGACCTCGACCGTGCCTACGGGTGGGGCATGCAGTGGCAGGCAGGCCGCAAGTAGTCGATCGGCAGGTGTTTCCTCGCCGGCCCGACGGGTGGGCAGCAAATGGACTGTGCGCCGGGCCGGTGAGGAACTATCGATGCGCGAGGACTACGACGAGCGCGACGCCGCTACTCCGAACCGGGCGGGTGTTCCGCGGCTTCCTTGATGGCATCGAGCCTGCGGTCCCACCCGGAGCCGACGTCATCCAATGCTCGCCCGAGTGCGCTCAATCTGGAACCGGCGGCGGAGAAACGGAGTTCGCGGCCGATGCGTTCGGATGTCACCAGTCCGCAATCCTCCAGGACCGCAAGGTGTTTGGCAATGGCCTGACGCGACACGGTGAACTCCGATGCGAGGCCCGACGCAGAGGCAGGTGCGCCGCCGAGGCGCTGCAGGATGCTCCACCGCGTGTCGTCGGCCAGGGCTGCGAACACGCGTGTGGTGTCGGGCGTCCCGTTCGAATCAGTGTGCGGCAACGGTTCTCCCCATCTCGAGATGCGCCTTGGCGAGGCCCAGTTCGATGATCCAGCCTTCGACATTGCCCTCGTACTTTGCGCGGCGTTCGACGGAGTCACCCGGGAGTGAATCGAACCCGGTCTCCGTCACGCTCAGGACGGTCGAGGTGTCGGAGACGGCATCGAGCCGGAATTCGACGAGCGTGGACGGGCTGTCGGGGTCTGTGTGGTCGGACAGCCAGCGGAATGCTGCATAGTTCGGTTCGTTCAGCGCAATGGTGCGGAATGTGAAGGCGCCGTGGACAGGGTCGTGCACGACGGTGAGGTCGCCGTTGCGTTCGATCCGGTGTTCGGTGATCCTGCTGTCGTTGATGTACCAGCCGGGCTCGGCGACGAGTTCCCATACTCGTGCGGCCGGAGCGTCGATCGTGATCTGCCGTTCGATGGTGCCGAGTTCGTCGGTCATGATTTCTCCTGAGGGTGGATCTCCGGATGAAGTGCAACCCCATGGTTGCACTGAATGTTCTTTGTTGCAACCCCCAGATTGCATATCGGGTTTCGTATTGCCGGGCCCCGGGTAGCCGAAGTCGGAAGTCGTCGGTGTTCGAGGAAAGGCGTATCGGGATGAAACTCACGACCGGACTGGGAACTGCGGCTGCGACGACAGCGACCGCGCTCATAGGATCGATCGCATCGCGTGACGTCGATTCGCGCTGGTACCGCAAGCTGCGCAAGCCGCGCTTCCAACCGCCCCCGGCGGCGTTTCCGATCGTGTGGACCACGTTGTACGCCGACCTCGCCGCGACCTCTGCGGTAGCGCTCGACGAGTTGGCCGATCGGGGCACCCGCGAGGAGCGCCGGAACTATGTCGCTGCGCTCGCCGCCAACCTCGTGCTCAACGGCGGATGGTCCTGGGTGTTCTTCAAATGGCATCGCCCCGCCCTGGCGACGGCGGTTTCGGCTCTACTGACCATCAGCAGCGCCGACCTCGCGCGACGCACCGCTGCGGCTCATCCGGTCGCCGGTGCGGCGCTGCTTCCCTACCCCGTGTGGACGTCGTTTGCGACGGTGCTCAGCGCGCGTATCGCACAACTCAACCGGTGATATCGGTGCGCCTGGTGTACGGAATGATGGGCACATGCTCGAAACACCTGTGATCATCGGAATCGGTTCCATCTGTCTGGGCTTCGTGTTCTTCCTCGCCGCGGCCAGCGGAGCGCGAGCCAAGTGGAACAGGAAGCTGACCATCGCCCTGTTCATCGTTGCGATCGTGTTCATGACGGTCATCCCGGTGATCGGCGCGGTGGGTTTCGCGGCCTGATTCCGACCAGGTGTTGATTGCGGACCGAAGTTGTCCTCGATTGTCTCTACCGTGAGAGCATGACCGAAAACATCACCGTGGAAGCCGCAGAAATTCTGGCGATGCTCGCGGAACAGCGTGAAATGCTCCTGATCACCGTGCGGGGACTCGACGACGCCGGCGCGCGCACCCGCAGCACTCCGAGCGACCTCACGCTCGGTGGGCTCATCAAGCACGTATCGGCCACCGAGAGCGGCTGGATCGACAGGATTCGTGAACTGGACGAGAACGCCGTCTTCGACATGGATTCAGCGATGGTGTCGTACTACATGAGCGACGACGAGACCCTCGCCGGATTGCTGGACGAGTATGCGAAGGTCGCGGCTGCGACCGAGGAGTTCGTCGCAGGTCTCGATCTCGACCTGCAGGTTCCGCTCCCGACCGCACCGTGGGCACCGGAGCGGGAATGGTGGAGTGCGCGAAAGATCCTGTTGCACATCATCCGCGAGACGGCCCACCACAGCGGTCATGCCGACATCATTCGCGAGTCGCTCGATGGTGCGAACACCACCATGCAACGCGGCGCCGATGCCGGCATGACCTTCGACTGAGTGCCATCTGCTTGCGTGCCGCACCCGGGGAGGCCGGGTAGGTCCGCGTCAGTGGGTGGACGCGACCTCTGCGCCGATCCCGGTTTCGGCACGCACCAGCATCTCCGCGAACTTCTCGTCGTCGTGGATCCCGCGACCGCGTCGTTTCTCCGCGACGAGAGAACCGATGACACAGGCTGCGAGGCCGAGCGGCATCGTGAAGATCACCGGCAGCTGGATGGTCAGTGGTGCGGGACCGCTGCCCATCCACAGGGCTTCGGTGAACATGAGGCTCACGACGGTCGAGATCAGGCCGGTGAGCACACCCCACATCGCGCCGGTGCTGTTGAATCGCCGCCAGTTCAGGCTCAGTACCAGAGCGGGCAGGTGGGCGCTTCCGGCGACCATGAATGCCATGCCCATGAAGAACGTGATATTGGTGTCGTCGCCGATGAGCATGGTCAGGCCGATCGCGATGACACTGAACGCGACGGCACCGTAGCGCGCAATGCGTGCCTGAGCGTTCTCTTCGCGGTGCCGGTCCTCGACATCGAGGTGTTCGACGGGTTCCTTGCGCGTCAACGCCGGCCACACGTCGCGGGCGAATGTTCCTGCAGCCGAGATCACTACGCCTGCCACCACCGCGACGATGGAGGCAAAAGCAACCGCTGCGACGAGAGCGAGCGCGATCGAACCACCGATCGTGCCGATGCCGCCGCCGAGTTCGGTGACGAGGACCGGGGCTGCGAGGTTTCCGCCGGGTCCGACCAGGTCGGTGCCGTTCGGACCGAGGAGTGCCGCGGCGCCGAAACCCATCACGATGACGATCAGGTAGAACATGCTGCACAGTGCGACGGTCCAGCCGAGTGACCGGCGTGCGGTCTGCGCTTCCGGGACGGTGAAGAACCGGATGAGAATGTGCGCCATTCCTGCTGTGCCGAGTGCGAACGCCAGGGCATACGAGATGAGGTTGATCGCGCTGGTCTCACCGAAGATCAGGCCCGGCGACAGGATGGCTTCACCGGCAACGGCGTTGTCGGTGGCGTCGCCGAGAACCTTGGGGAAGCTGAAGCCGAACTGCGCGAGGATGCCGAAGCACACGATGAGTGCCAGCACCGACAGGATGGTCGATTTGATGACCTGGACCCAGGTGGTGGCGAGCATGCCACCGACGAACACGTAGATACCCATGAGCGAACCGGCCACGATCACGGACAGCCAGAAGGGGATTCCCGATACCGACTCGAGCAGAACACCTGCTGCGACGAGCTGCGCCAGGAGAACGAACGTGCCGGTGGTGATCGTGCTGAGCGCCACCACGACCCGCACATTGCGAGACTCGGTGCGGAAGACGAGTACGTCGGCGAGGGTGTACTTGCCGAGGTTGCGCATCTTTTCGGCGAGGAGGAACAGCACCGGAAGGAACGAGATGACAGAGGTGAACAGGATGACGGTGCCGTCGACGCCCTTGGAGAAGATCAGGCCCGTGGTGCCGAGGAAGCTACCGGCGGAGATGAATTCACCCGCGATGGCAAATCCGTTCTGCCAGCTCGAGATCGACCGTCCGGCAGCGAAGAAGCCGTCGGCGCTCTTGGCGCGACGTGACGCGGCGAACGTCACCCACAGGGTCAGCGAGATGACGGCACTGCAGATCGCAATGGCCAGGTAGTCGGCGTCGCCGGTCATGCGACCACCTCCTCGGAGTCGGGACGGTTGTCGGTCACGGCGCGGATCGCCGCGTCGGAGGCGGGCTCGATGTATGTGCGAGACAGCCGGAAATATGCCCACACCATGACCCAGGTGCCGGCGAACTGACTGAAGACCACCCAGATCGACAGTGGGAAACCGAGGATCGAGTTGGAGCCGAGCTGGTCGGGGAAGCCGATCCAAGCGATCAGAAAGCTCGTGAACAGGGCGATGGTGGCACCGCCGAGTGTGGTGGTCACCAGCTTGCGTCGACGTCGCAACTCTGCGACTTCGGGAAGCTGCAGCATCCTCGACCAGACCAGATCCTCTGCGGCGAATGTGCCCTTGTCCGAGACGGTGTCGTTCATGCTCGCACCGCCGCTCGGCGTGCCGTATCGAGGGCGAAGAGGTTCTCGTCCCAGCCGGCTTCGAGGGGTCCGAAGAAATGGAAGCGGACCTGTTTGACGCGATAGAGCCACCGGCCGTCGATCTTGACGACCTCGTCGGTGTAGCGTCCGGCCGCGATGCTCGCCGTGCCGTCGGTGACACACGGTTGCCACAGGAACGAGCGGACCGTGGCGCGGTCACCGTCGAGGTCGATCTCGAGGTTGGTGATGAAATGCCAGAACGCAGTGAGGCCGCCGTCGGCAAGTCCGGCGAAGAACGTCTTCATCTCGTCCTTGCCCTTGGGATGCGATAGGCCGTCGAACGCGCCGTCCTCGGTGAACAGGTCCATCAAGGCGTCCCAGTTCCCGTCGTCGAGATGGCGGCAGTACCGGGCATCGAGCGTGCGGATCGCCTCGAGGTCTTCGAGGCGAGTGATGCGCTCGACGAGAGAGCGATCGGATTTGGGGTTGGTCACGGGAGAGCCTCCGGAAGCGCTTGGGTTAACGCATGTTCATGTGATCCAAACCATAGCAAGGGGTGGGTATGCGGTCAACTGGGGCGTTGTTGCTGGTCGTCGCATGTACCTCTACCCTTCGAAAGATGAACACGCGGTCAACTGCGACACTGTCGTCCGTCCGGGAGCGAATTCTCGAGACCGCTCTCGACGAGTTCTATGCATCCGGATTTCACGGTGCAACCATGCGAAATATCGCGAACAGTGCAGGTTGTAGTGCTGCAAATGTCTACAACCACTTCGAGAACAAGTCGGAATTGCTGGTCGAGATCCTGCGTCGAGCGAGCGATGAGCAGTTCACCGCGACTCGGAATGCCCTGCGAAAGGCCGGTTCGGATCCGGCCGAGAAATGGAAGGCCGCCGTCGTCGCCCATGCGCTGTTCACCGCGCGGAATCCGCGGGCCTGCCTCGTGGCCAACACGGAGCTGCGCTATCTCGACGATCTCAATCGCCGACGTGTCGTGGGGTCGCGTGACGCGCAGGAGCAATTGTTCGTCGGGATTGCAGAAGAGGCCGCCCAACAGGGGTTATTCGATCTCCCGAACGTGCATCAGGCAGTCACTGCGGTGTTGACGATGTGTGCGGGGATCCCGCTGTGGTTCCGTGTGGACGGCCCGCTCACCGCGCAGGAAGTGGCCGACGACTACGGCCGATATGCGCTCAACCTCGTGGGATACCGGAAAGCCTGACCCGGGACGTTGACGGGCGGTGGGTCTCGTGCTGTACTGGGTGAACAAGCGTTAATGACCTACTCCGGTCCATAGAGGGAGTACCCATGACTCACCGGCCGTCTCAGCCCCGCACCGACTCGCCGCGCTACCTCACCGAAGAGCGCCTCGGGATTCGAGATCTTGCCCGCGACTTCGCGATGACGCGGGTGTTGCCCGTGGCGAACGAACTCGACCCCGTCCAGGGCACGATCCCGGATTCGCTGAAGAAGGAGATGGCCGAGATCGGCTTCTTCGGGATCATGATCCCGGAGGAATACGGCGGCCTCGGGCTCGGCGTCTTCGAGTACTGCCTCGTCGCGGAGGAACTCTCCCGTGCATGGATGAGCGTGTCGGGCCTGCTTGCGCGCGGTAACGGTATGGGCGGCGGGTTCACACAGGAACAGCAGGAAGCGCTGCTCCCCAAGGTCGCGCGCGGCGAGTACCTCGGTGCCTACGCCCTGTCCGAGGCCGAAGCGGGTTCCGACGTTGCCAACATCTCGTGCCGAGCCGTGCGTGACGGCGACGAATGGGTCGTGAACGGCACGAAGATGTGGTGCACGTACGCCGACGAGGCAGACTACATGGTGCTGTTCGCTCGTACCGACCCGAACAAGGACCCGGCCAAGCCGCATCGCGGGATCAGCGCGTTCCTCATTGAGAAGGAACGCGGCGGATTCCCCGACGGAATCTCGGGCACGAAGGTCCGCAAGATCGGCTACTTCGGCTGGAGCACCTGGGAATTGGCGTTCGACAACTACCGAATCCCGGCAGGCAAGATGCTCGGCGAAGAAGGCAAGGGCTTCTACCTCGCCGTATCCGGCCTCGAAGTGGGTCGTGCCCACACTGCGGCCCGCGCGATCGGCCTTGCCCGCGCCGCGCTCGAAGACTCCATCGAGTACATGCACACCCGCCGTCAGTTCGGGCGCCCCATCGGCGATTTCCAGCATCTTCGGTTCAAGATCGCCAAGATGGCCGCCGATATCGAAGCGGCCCGCCAGCTCATGTACTCGGTGGCGACCGACATCGATACCGGACGTCGCTGCTCGCTCGAAGCGTCGATGTGCAAGCTCGTGGCAACCGAAATGGCAGAACAGGTTACGAGTGAGGCAGTGCAGATCCACGGTGGCGCCGGCTACACCACCGACTTCCAGGTCGAAAGGCATTGGCGCGACGCCCGTCTGACCAAGATCTTCGAAGGTACCAGCGAAATCCAGATGCGAATCATCTCGGATGAACTGCTCGGAAGGCCGGAAAAAGCATGAGCACCACAATGCCCCCGAAACTTGCTGAGGTCGGCGACCGGACCGGGCCACAGTCGTTCCTCGTGTCCGAGATCCTCTCGGCTGCCGGGGTGTCCCTGCCCGCCGGCTCCCCCGGTGTCGGTGTGACTGCTGCAGACATCGTCACCCCCGCCGTACCCGATGCCAACCGGACGCAAGCCCAGTGGAAGACGGACCGTCCAGTGGGCGTGAGCGACACGGTGATCATCGAGTCCGTGATCACCCGCGTTGCCGGTGGCCGCGTCGAGCGGCACATCATGCTGCGCGACAACGCAGGGGCGATTCGCGAGAGCGGCACTGAAACATGGATTCTCGACGATCCCGCCGCGGCCGTATCCGCGCCGGAACTCGACTTCTGCAGTGCCGAATGGGGAAACCTTCTGAGCGACAGTCTCGAAGACGACCGCGGGTTCACCTCGTCACTGTCCACCTGGGACGGCACGATCGGTCTGCGCTGCGGCGACAGGGAACTCCATCTCCGGATCTACAAGGGCAACATCATCGATGTCACCCGCCGCGCCCCTCACGGCGCCACGTTCACCTTTGTCGCACCGGCCCATACCTGGGTCGACCTCGTTCTGTCGGATGCCGACGATTTCATGCGGCGCGCGATCAGCGGTGAGTTCTCCTCCACCGGAGACGGATACGAGTACCTGAGGTTGACCAAGCCGCTCAACATGATCATCGCGCATGCGCGACTCATCGCCCGGAAGGCCGACTCATGATCGAGGCCCGTTATCTCGAAATCGATGGCGCTCTCGGCTTCGTCGAGATCGTCACACCCGACCACCCCGACGTCGAGGCGTTGCCTGCGGTCCTGTGCATCCACACCGCCGGTCAGAGCGGCGTGCAGTGGCGGCACGTGTCGCGCGACCTCGCAGACCGGGGTTACCGCGTGATCGTGCCCGACCTGCCCGGGCATGGACGCTCCGAGCCCGCGCCGTCCGGTCCGGTGACCAGTATCGTCGACTACGGCGACTGGCTGTGCGGCGTACTCGACGCTCTGGAAATCGAACGCCCCTACGTGATCGGTTGCTCGATCGGTGGCAAACTCACCCTCGAACTCGCGACCCGCCCCGAGCGGCCACTCTCCGGCGCGATCGCCATGGAGGCCGAAGCAGGTCCCGGCCGCGTCAACGTCAACGGTCTCCGTCGAGAACTCGAAGACGTCGCCGGTCCTGCTCGTGCTGAACGGACGTACCTGGGTACTCTTGCATCGGTGGGGCGTTCGGTTCCCGACGGCAAGGCTCACCTTATAGCGCTCATGCACAAGCGCGAAGACCCGGAGATCTCGTCGTCCGACCTGATCGGCTGGGGCACTCATGACGTGCGCGACCGGCTGAACCAGGTCACGGCACCCTTACATGTCGTCGCGGGCCGTGATGACCCGTGGATCGATGTCGACGAGATCGCACGCGTCGCAGAACTCGCCAACGAAACCACGCCCGGTCGTGCACGATTCACCGTGCTGGACGGGATCGGCCACTACCCGATGGAAGAAATCGACGACTTCGCCGGACTCGTCGATACCTGGATCAACGAAATGCAGCGGTCGGTCGTCGCCGAGGAGGTAGTGCTGTGAGCACCAGAACCGAGACTCTGTCGGCGCTGCTGGATTCGCTCGTCTCCGAAAACCCCGAAGCAACAATCACGTACGACGTGGTCGGCGACGACGTCATCGTCAGCAGCAGATCCGACCTGCGCAACCGCGCCGAAGCGGTGTGCGCCGAACTCGACGCCGTCGGAGTCCGTCCCGGGCAATGCATCGCGGTGATGCTGCCCAACTGGTCCGACGCCCTTGTCTGGCAGTTCGCCGCAGCCACGGTGGGCGCTCACGTCATCGGGGTCAACACCCGGTACAACACCGGTGAGGTCGCCCACATCCTCACCGCTGCGTGTCCGGCCGTGGTCGCCGTCCCGGCTGCATTCCACGGTTTGGACCTGTTCGGTCGTCTCACCGAAGCTGCCGCATCTGTTCCCGATGTGGCGACCCCGGTCATCGCGGTGGTGCACGGGCCCACCGAAATCTCTGCCATTGCCCGAGAATTCGACCTCGGCGGGGGAGCTTGGATCGCCGGCAGCGGAAATACGGGAGGCATCCGGGTGCCCGACACACCCGATCGGGCGACCCTCACCGCGGCCGGAGTCGATGACGACCCCGACGACCTGTTGGCTGTCGCGTTCACGACCTCCGGCTCGACCGGTGTCCCGAAGCTCGCGGCCCACCGTCACAGCGCCATCGTGCGACACGGCCATGCCGATGCTGCGATCATGCAGGTCGGTGAGGGTGACGTGGGGCTGTGTGTTCTTCCCGTCTCCGGTGTGTTCGGCTTCAGCACCGCCGTGGCGATGATCGCCGGGGGCGGTGCACTGCTCATGGAAACGGTGTTCGATCCGTCGGCGGTGCTCCGCCGCATGCGGCAGGTGAAGGTCACCCATGCGGTGGGTGCCGACGACCTGTTCGGCCGCCTCTACGACGAATGGCACGCCGGCGAGCGAACGGATCTGTCGACCCTGAGGTGGATCGGGATCGCCGACTTCCTCGGACGATCACACGAGATCGCACGGTGGGCGCGCGACGAGTTCGGCACGCACACCTCCGGTGTCTTCGGGTCGTCCGAGGTGTTCGCTCTCGCGATGTTGTGGAACGCCGACGACCCGGAATCGGTGCGCTGGAACGGTGGTGGCCGCGCGGTCGAGTCCGCGATCGAGCTGCGTGTCGCGGATCCTCTCGACGACACGCCGGTCGCAGACGGTGAACAGGGTGAACTGCAGTTCCGCGGCCCCAACGTCGTCGACGCCTACCTGGGTAATCCCGAGGCTGCGGTGCGCGCCTTCACGAAGGACGGCTGGTTTCGCAGCGGCGACCTCGCTGTGGCACTGGGCGACGGCGGCTACCGTTACGTGTGCCGCATGGGCGACGTGCTGCGCCTGCGCGGGTTCCTGGTCGACCCCGCCGAAATCGAGCGTCGCCTCGCTCAGCATCCGGGGGTGGGTGTCGTGAAGGTCGTCGGGATCACCGGCGTCGGTGGCTACACGCAGGCCGTCGGTTTCGTGGTACCGACGGACGATGCGCCCGCCGACACGGATGCCGAGAACCTGAAAGCTTGGTGCAAGAGCGAACTCGCCGCATTCAAGGTGCCTGCGGCCATCCATGTCATCGACCGCATGCCCACCACCGTGGGCGGGAACGGCTCGAAGATCCGGGCCGTAGAACTGCGCGAATGGGCGCAGAACTGGATCGACCGTGAAAGGGATTTCCGTCGTGACTGATTCGATTGCTTCACACGCAGCCGCCACCGATGTGGTCATCTGCGAGCCACTGCGCACCCCCGTCGGCCGTTACGGCGGTATGTACATCGACGTGCCCGCCACAGACTTGGCCGCTCGTGTCATCTCGGAGTTGCTGTCGCGCACAGCGCTCGACCCCGAGAGGATCGACGATGTCATCTTCGGCCAGTGCTACCCCAACGGTGAGGCACCCGCGATCGGTCGTGTGGCGGCGCTGGACGCGGGCCTGCCCGTCACCGTCCCCGGTCTGCAACTCGACCGGCGATGCGGTTCGGGTCTGCAGGCGGTGCTCGATGCCGCGATGCGCGTGCAGACCGGTGTCGCCGACATCGTCATTGCCGGCGGGGTCGAATCGATGAGCCGCTCCGAGTACTACACCGAATCGATGCGCTGGGGAGCCAAGGGTGCGCCCGCCGCGTTGCACGACCGCCTCGCCCGTGGCCGCGTCACCGCCGGTGGCCGCAACTATCCGGTGCCCGGTGGCATGCTCGAAACCGCCGAGAATTTGCGGCGGAAGTACGATATCCCCCGCCTGGAGCAGGATGAACTCGCCGTCGAGTCGCACCGGCGCGCGGTCGCCGCAATCGAATCGGGCAAGTTCACCGACGAGATCGTGCCAGTGCAGGTGCCGCAGCGCAAAGGCGATCCCAAGACGGTCGACCGCGACGAGCACCCGCGCGCCGACACCACCGTCGAAACCCTCGCGAAGCTCCGCCCGATCATGGGCAAGCAGGACCCCGACGCCACCGTCACCGCGGGCAACGCCAGCGGGCAGAACGACGGTGCCGCAGCCTGCATCGTGACCAGCCGCGCGACCGCGGACAGGCTGGGCCTGCGTCCGCTCGGAAAACTCGTCACGTGGGCCGCCACCGGTGTGTCGCCCGCCGAGATGGGCATCGGCCCGGTGCCGTCCACCGCGAAGGCCCTCGATCGGGCGGGGCTGAACCTGTCGGATATCGACCTCATCGAACTCAACGAAGCATTCGCCGCGCAGGCCCTCGCCGTGACGCGTGAATGGAAGTTCACCGCAGCCGATTTCGAGCGCACCAACGTCAACGGGTCCGGGATCTCCCTCGGTCACCCTGTCGGTGCGACCGGAGTGCGGATCCTCGCGACGATGCTGCGTGAACTCGATCGTCGCGGCGCGCGTTACGGCCTGGAGACGATGTGCATCGGTGGTGGACAGGGCCTGACCGCGATCTTCGAGCGGGTCGCGTGACCGTGCGCCCGCTGGACGGCGTCCGTGTGGTCGATCTGTCCAGCTTCGTCGCCGGGCCGACGGCAGGCCGGATGCTCGCCGAACTCGGCGCCGACGTCGTTCGCGTCGACCCGGTCGGCGGTGCTGTCGACGGTGGCCGCTGGCCACTGACCGAGAACGGCGCAAGCCTGTACTGGACGGGGCTCAACCAGGCGAAACGCTCGGTCGCGGTGGATCTGCGCAGCGACGAGGACCGGGCCCGCGTCGTCGAACTGATCGCCGACGCAGGCATCGTCCTCGAGAACGCGGCGCATGCCCCGTGGCTCGCCCACGATGTGCTCCTCGCGCATCGCCCGGACCTGATCCATGTGCATATCGCGGGCAATGCTGACGGCACCCCTGCGGTCGACTACACCGTCAACGCTGCCGCGGGTCTCCCGCTGATGACGGGGCCTGCCGGCCTCGGCACGCCGGTCAACCACGTGCTGCCCGCGTGGGATCTGCTCACCGGTGTGCATGCCGCACTCGGCATCGTCACCGCGCTGCGTCGCCGCGAACAGACCGGCGCGGGAGCGTATCTCGAACTCGCGCTCGACGACGTCGCACATGCTGCGGTCGCGAGCATGGGCTGGCTAGCCGAAGCGCAGGCACGTGGGTCGGGGCGTGAGCTGCAGGGCAACGCCCTGTACGGCAGCTACGGCTCCGAATTCGCGACCGCAGACGGCCGCTACATCATGATCGTCGGCCTGACTCGCGGACAGTGGCGGGCGCTCGTCGAGGTCACCGGCACCGAAGCGGTATTCGACGCGCTCGGTGCCCAGCGCGGGCTCGACTTCGATCGCGAGGGCGACCGCTACGCGGCGCGCGAGGCGATCACCGCAATCCTTGCACCCTGGTTCTCGGAACGAACCCTCGCTCGAATCGAAGCGGACCTCGCGGGCACGCGGGTGTTGTGGGCGCCGTACCGCACGATGGACGAAGTGGCCGCAGATCTCGCCGCCCGCTCCGACTCGGTGGTGCAGTACATCGACCAGCCGGATATCGGTCCTGTGCTCACCGCGCGGCCGCCGCTGCGCTGGAACGGCCGGTACACCGATGCTCGTCCCGCCCCTCGGCACGGGCAGCACACCGCCGAAGTGCTCGGCGCAGGTCAGCTGCCGGGCGCCCGATAGGACGCATCGCGGCGCGAAGCCTCATCGACCTGCTCGGGGGTGAGCAGCACGATCGGCTTCGACCGCGCTGCGCCCGACGCGATGGTGCGCAGTTCCAAAGTGGCGGCGGCAATTTCGTCGGGCACCTCACCGAGCACGTACAGATCGTGCCCTCCCAACGCGAAGTGCACGGACTCGACGGTGCCGCCGACACTTTCGACCATGGCGACGATCGCATCGCGGCGGGCGCTGCCGCCGTCGCTCAGTAGTCCTTTCGCGCCCTCTGCGGTATAGGTGACCTGCCACAGGTATGTCGGCATGGCTCCTGCTTTCCTCGACCGGCGTTGCTGTCGCCTTCCATGGTCGGACGGTCGCGCGCAACGCGCGGTGGTTTCGCTGAAACAGACGTACCTGTCGACGAGGGCATCTTCGGGAGTGCGCTTCCTACACGGTGCGCGCCCTGTCGTCGTCTTCCACGGGGACCAGGGACTCGGGTCGAGACGATTCGGCCGTTGCCGAGTGGATCTTCGTCGCGGTGAGAATCGCGATCAGGCAGAGCACTCCCGAGATCAGGAACGCCCAGCGGGCTCCCGCCATTTCCGCGGCAGGTCCCGTTTCGGTCGCCTTGGAGGCACCGAATGTCATGGCCGCCACCAACAGTGCGGTGCCAGCGGCTCCAGCCAGCTGCTGGAAGGTGTTCATGATCGCCGAACCGTGGCCGTAGAGGTGGCGCGGTAGCGACGAGAGCGAGGCGGTCAGCAGCGATGTGAGTACGAAGGCCATGCCGGCTCCGTACAGGGTGTTGAAGAGCAGCACGTACCAGATCGGGGTGGAGGTGGAGACGAAGCCCAGTGCGAACATCGACACGGCCAGGAGGACGGTTGCGGGAAGGACCAGGGGGCGCGGGCCGACGCGATCGAAAGCTCGGCCGACGAAGGGTGCAAGCACGGCTTGGACGAGCCCGGCGGGTAGCAACAGCAGTCCGACCCCGAGCGAGCTCATTCCGAGCCCGTGCTGCAGCACCATGGACAGCAGGACCACCGAACCCAGGAGCAGGCCGAAGCTGATGGCCACGGTGATGACGGAGAAGCGGAACGTCGGCACAGAGAAAGGACGCAGATCCAGCAACGACGCGCCGCGGTCCTGCAGTATCCGCTGGCGGGCGACGAAGAGCACCAGCCCGACGGCTCCTATCGCAAGAGCGACAGCCGTGGGAATCCATGCGCCTCTCAGTGCGGCCTCCGCGCCCGAGAGAGCGTAGACGATGCCGCCGAAGCCGAACGCGGACAAGACTACCGAGAGCACATCGAGCGGGGCGCGCCGGGTTTCTCCGCCCTTCGCGACGAAGGCCAGTCCGATCGGCAGCGTCACGGTGGCGATGGCGACCATCATCCAGAAGATCCAGCGCCAGCCGGCCGAACCCAGGATGGCTCCGGAGAGCGTGGGGCCGACGGCCGGGGCGCACGCGATGACGATGGTGTTCATGCCCATGATGGCACCGCGCCGGGCAGGCGGTACCGCAGTGAGGGTCGTGGTCATGAGCAACGGCATGATGATTGCAGTACCGCCGGCCTGGACCACCCGGGCAGCGAGCATGACGGGGAAGCTGGGGGCCGAGGCGGCGAGCAGCGAACCGGCGAGGAACAATACGAGCGCGCTCGTGAACAGGCTGCGGACCGTGAAGCGTTGCAGGAGAAAGCCGGTCGTGGGGATGACCACGGCCATGGTCAGCAGGAATCCAGTCGAGAGCCACTGGATTGCTGTGGCGTCCACACCGAAGTCGATCATGAGCTGCGGCATGGCCACTGCCAGGACTGTCTCATTGAGGATCATGACGAAGGCGGCTACGGCGAGCACGGTGATTGTGCCCTTCACGGCCGGCGGGAGTGCTGTGGGTGCGGCGGTTCGGGCCGTTGTGGTCAAGGGGGTACCTGATTTCCGAGTGGGGTGCGGAGACAGAAAATTATGACACACTCTGCCAAGTTGGCGTAATGCGACAGAATGGTGTGGTACCCCACACGGAGTGATGCGGCAGGATGTGGATATGTCTGAATCCGCACCCGCGCGAGGATTGCGCGAGCGCCGCCGCCGCGAGACCACTGCCCTGATCCATCAGGCCGCTGTCGAGTGCGTGGAGCGCGATGGGCTGGAGGCAACGACGGTGGCTCGGATCGCGGAGACGGCCGGCATTTCCGCACGGACCTTCTTTCGTTACTTCCCATCCAAGGAGGCTGCGATCCTGCCCGGGCAGGGTGAACTCAGGGTGGCCCTGCTTGCCCTTGTGGCGGATCACCCCGGAGAGGCCGGTGCTGTGCTCACTCCCCGGCAGGCCGTAGGACGCTTGATGGGCAGGCTCGGAAAACTCATCCGCGACGATCCGATCGACCATCACGAACATCGCCGCATCGGCGCACTCCTGGAAGCGGAACCGGATCTGCGCGCTCATGTCTCGAGCGAGGATGGTGAATTGACGCGTGTCGCCGTCGCAGTCCTGTGTACCCTGGCCCCGAGTTTCGACGAGGGCGAAGCGCGGCTCCACGCGGAGCTGGCGCTCAGCGTATGGCGTGTGGCGTGGTGGAGCTGGGACGCGATGGGCTCTACCCGGGAGCATCCGACACCGCACTCACGATGGGCGTGGGCGCTGGATCGGATGGTCCCAGCGGTGGCTGCCATGGCGTCGTCGGCTGTCGACGGTTAGAGATTGCCGGCGTCGCCACGGTTGCAGATCGAGGGTGGAGAGATATGTGGAGTTCCAGAACCCTGATGACGAAACATATTTGGACGCTCGGTCATTCGACACGCGAGTTCGACGAAGTACTGGCCATGTTGCAGACCGCTCGGATCACCTACCTGATCGACGTGCGCTCGTTCCCGTCGTCGAGAAAATTCCCGCAGTGGAACAAAGCTGCGATCATCGAGGCACTGCCCGATGCGATCGGTTATCGGTGGATGCCGAAGTTGGGTGGCCGCAGGCACACACCCGCGGGTACACCGAGCGCGAACGGAGCGTGGCGGGTCAAGGCCTTCCGCGACTACGCCGACTACATGCAGAGCAATGAGTTCGCAGAAGGACTGCGGGAGCTGATCGAACTCTCCGCACATGAACGACCGGCGATCATGTGCAGTGAGGCAGTGCCGTGGCGTTGTCATCGGCGGTTGATCACCGACGCGTTGCTAGTCGCGGGCGTAGAGGTCACCCACATCATGTCGGCGACGGCCACCAGATCTGCCACATTGAACGAGAACGCGCACGTGCACAACGGGCGGTTGACCTACCCGCCGCCACCGGGCGAGACGACATGAGCATCATCGACGAAGTTCGAGACGCGATCCTGTCCATTCCTGCGGGATCGGTGGCCTCTTACGGCGATATAGGCGCACGAATCGGAGCGGGTCCACGGCAGGTGGGCCGAGCGATGAGCATGCTGGACGACGTGCCCTGGTGGCGGGTCGTCCACGCAGATGGGACGCCCGCGTCGTGTCACGGCGGTCGTGCGCTGGAGCTTCTCACCGAAGAGGGCACCCCTGTCTCCGGAAAGCGGGTAGAGATGCAACGTGCCCGGCACCGGTTCGACGGTGGCCCTCCGGGTGAGTAGCGGGCGTCCTCGTCAGAGGGCCGGCTTCTCGGGTTGATCGACCAATTGCTCGTTCCCGGCGGGGATCACACTCACCATTCCACTAGGTTCCAGATACGCCCGGTGTACACCGGCGACGTCGGAGATCCCGTGCAGCCGAAGCTGCGAGAGCACCTCGTCGTATGTCATGAATTCGCGGCGCATGACCTTCCGGTTGAGCTTGCCGTCGGAGATCAACGTGCGTGGTCGCGCCTTGACCACGCGGGAGAATCCCGGCCACCGGTAGGAGAGAGCGTCGAGCACGATACTCCAGAACAACATCGCGACCACCACGATGAAGCCGTCCCCGATCGTCTGTGCATCGCCCATCATTCCGGAACTCGCAGCGTCGGCAACCAGCACGACGACGAGGAGATCGGTCAATCCCAGCCCGCCTGCCTCACGCTGACCGACCAACCGGAGCAGCAGTGTGAGCACCAGAAAGGTGATCGTGCCGCGAATGACGAGTTCGAGTACCAGCAGGCTGGGTAGGAGCATGTCATTCCATTCGGGCATCGACTCTCTCCTCCACATCACGGACGGCGGGCCGCAGCGGGCTCGGCGACATACCGGCTGTGTGACCCTGTTCGGCGTAAGTTGCTGTCTCGGCGTCGACCAGCGCCTCACCCTGGTCGATTCGGTTTCATGCACACGGAATGCCCAGCCGGTCAGGGATCACACGTGACCGCCGGGTGTGCCGAACCTGGCCGGTGTCGGTATCGCTCGACGGGTTACGAACGGGTGTGTCGATTGGGTCGCGCGTGACCAGATCGTGGTGTAATACCAATCACAGCGAAATGTGTTTGTGATTTCACACACTATTAGTTGACACGTGAGTGATCGCCTCGGGTGTTCCGGTGTGCGTTGCGCCGAGTCGACTCGGATCGGTCCGGTTCGGATCGTGAAAGGATCGCCCATGCTGTCGGATCCGTGGACAACTCCGGAAGGCAACTCATGACCACAATCCGTCTCGGCCCATTCGTCACCCCGGAAACCGTGAGGCCGGGCGAAACACGACCGCGGGTGCTGCTGATCGGGACCCCATCCAGTCTGGCGGAACTCACCCAGTGGGAACTGGTGCGGCGATGGGCGGTCGAGCACGGGCTCACCCCGACCCGGGAACTCGATGACCGGGTCGTCTACGTGGTCGCGACCGACAACGTCCTCGACGGACTGTGTACGCCCGCCGAGGCCACCCTGGTGCAGCGCGCCAGGTCCCGGGGCGTGCCGTGCGGTGGTGTGGACGAGGCGCTTCGGGATCCGGGGGAGCCGGCCGAGCACGGCGGCTTCGCTGCGCTCCCCAAATGACCGTGCGGGAGGCCAGGTCTCTAGGCCGGTGTTCGCTACGCTCGGGTTTCGAACTCGAACAGAACACCATCCTGGAGGAGGTTCACCGTGCCGAAGCCCCCGCTTCCCGACGCCGTTGCAGAACTACTCGCTCGCCCCAACCATGCAACGATTGCTTCGTTGCGCGCCAGCGGCCAGCCTGTTTCGGTCCCCACCTGGTACATCTACGAGAACGGTCGCATCCTCGTGAACATGGACGAGGGTCGCAAGCGTCTCGAGTATCTCCGCAATGATCCGCGAGTGGCTTTGAGCGCGATGGATCCGGACGACTGGGTTACCCACGTGAGCATTCAGGGCAGGGTCGTCGAATTCGTCGACGACCCCGACCTGACCGACATCGATCGGATCGCACGGCATTACATCGGGCATCCCTATCATGTGCGCGACCGTAAGCGTGTGAGTGCGTGGATCGAGATCGACCGCTGGCACGCGTGGGGCCGGTTGATGAACGCGTGAGGCCGACGCCGGAAAGCGGCCTGCTCACATGATGCCGGCCTTCTTCGCGGCGCTGCGTACCTGGAAGGACATGACGATCAGCAGGACGCCGAACAGGATTGCGTAGATGCCGAGCAGGACGATCAGGCCGAGGATGCCGGAGCCGGGGAAGATCAGCAGGATCACGCCGAAGATCACTGCAACTACCCCGGCGATCAGCGACCACACCCACCCCGAATCCGGGACCTTACGGAACCGCAGGGCACCGACGATGCCGATGATGCCGAACAGGATTGCGTAGAACGCGATCAGGTACAGCAGCACCAGCGCTGTGATTCCCGGCCAGAACAGCGCGACCAGACCGGCGATGACCGACAGGATGCCCATGGCCAGCCACAGCCCCCAGCCGTCGAGCGTTGCTCGATCACGGATGGAATGCCACACGAGGACAACCCCGTCGACGATCGCGTACGCGGCGAATACGACAACGAGGGCCCACACGGTGATCCCTGGCCACACCAGGGCGACGATGCCGAAGAGGACTGCGAGGATGCCTCGAATCAGCACCACCCACCACACTGTTTTGAACACCGAGCGGAACAGGTCGGATGCTGACTCCGGATTCGCGGACATGACGGCTCCTTGCGTATGACGGCGCGATCTTGATGGTCCTCAGAATAGGTCGGCTTACCTTGATCCGCAGGGGAAATCGAGACCGCCATACCGATGGGCAAATACAGCCGTAGCCTCGAGACGTGGCATCGGCACGAATCGGAATCTCGGGTTGGCGTTATCCGGGCTGGCGAGGGGACTTCTATCCCGACGGCCTCGTCCAGCGCCGCGAACTCGCGTACGCCGCCGAGCGGTTCGGCACGATCGAGATCAACGGTTCGTTCTATTCATTGCAGCGTCCGAGCAGTTACCGGTCGTGGTATGCCGAGACACCCGAGGATTTCGTATTCGCGGTCAAAGGTGGCCGGTTCGTGACGCATATGAAGCGCCTCGTCGACGTCGACGAGGCGCTGGCCAACTTCTTCGCATCGGGTCTGCTGGCGCTCGGTCCGAAACTCGGTCCGATCTTGTGGCAGCTGCCTCCGACCCTCGGATTCGACGAGCGTCGTCTCGCCGGGTTCTTCGACCAGCTGCCGCGCACGACGGCGGCTGCGGTCGAGCTGGCCGGCGGGCACACGGACAAGGTGACCGGCGACCGGGCTTGGGTGGCGACCGACGGCGACCGGCCCGTACGGCACGCTGTCGAGGTGCGTCATCCCGATTTCGCATCGTCGGCGGCGATCGAGCTCTTCCGGGCGCACGACGTAGCTCTCGTCGTTGCCGACACCGCGGGACGATATCCGTTCCTGACCGAGGTCACCAGCAGCTTCATGTATGTGCGGATGCACGGTGACAAGGAGTTGTATGCGAGTGGCTATACATCCGAGGTACTCGCTCGTTGGTCCGAGCGTATCGGAACGTGGGTGGGCGACGGGCTGGACGTGTACGTCTATTTCGACAACGACATGAAAGGATTTGCCCCGTACGACGCGCTGTCATTGCAGCGCCGGCTACGACCCGGAACCGCCGGGACCGAGCGTCTGGAGGAGTAGCACGTGTGGCCCGAACATTGGCCGACGATCACCCGGCAGATCGCCACTGAGACCGACGCTGCGGCGACCGCGGCCCGCAGCGAGGCGGTGCCCGCGTTCGACGAAGCGCTCGCAGAGCTGGCCGCATTACCGTACGAGCAGGTCACTGCGGTGCACGCGGGGATGGTGCGCGAGTTGCTCGAGGAGCTTCACCCCGACGGATTGACGGGTGAGGATGTCCAGAGCGTGCTCGAACGATCCCTTCGGAACGGCATGCGCTGGCTGCCGTCGCTGCAGCCCGACGCGGTGGTTGCCGTGCTCACCGGCACCTTGGGTGTGCACGACGACGAAGCGCCGAAAGTGCAACCGGCCGACTACCTGAGCGCGGGTGTGCTGGTGCTCGCCGATCTTCTTGCCGCGCGCAAATCCGCCCCGGGCCCGTATCTGCGACGTGCCGTCGCCGAGATCGAGCGGTCCGAGACCATGGAAATGCCCTGACCGACATTTTTCTCGGACGCACGTCAGCGCAGCGTCTGCTCCTCGACGTTGCGCGCGATGCGCTGCAGCAGTCCGGTGAGCACGTCGAGCTCGTCGTCGCTGAGTCCGTCGAGCATCTGCTTCTCGCTTGCGACGCGGCGCGGAAGTTCCCGCTCGACGACCTCGCGCCCCGCATCGGTCAGCGAGAGCAGGACCACGCGTCCGTCGCGTTCGAGACGCTGACGTTCGATCAGGCCGATCTTCACGAGTCGTTCGGTGTGCTTGGTGGTGGAGGCCCCCGAGATGCCGGTGACGGAGGTGACCTCGCTGGCACGTAGTGGGTGTTCACTGCGTGCGAGTGCGCTGAGTACCTCGAACTCGGTGCGTCCGACGCCGCTCGGCTCGAGTTCTTTCTCGAGCTGCGCCAGCGCGAGCGAGCCGATTCTGGTGATCCGGCCGATCACGTCGATTGCGCGGAGATCGAGTTCGGGATAGCGGGCCGCCCACGCGTGACGTATGCGTTCGACGTAGTCGGGCGGGGTGGGGTGCGTGGGCATGTGTGCATTCTAACGTCCGAGGAGTAACAATTTCATAGATATTTTACCTGTGAAGTATTACCCTGGACTCATGTTTCCCGCGCGCCGACTCTCCGACCACGACCGCCTCCGTGATTCGGGTGGCGCTCTGGCGCATTCGGTGTCGGCCACCGCGTGGCGGGAAGCTCTCGAGGTGCGCAGGGCCGATCCCACGATCGCTGTGGCTGTTCGTGTCGGCGTGGCCACCTTGATCGCGCTGGTCGGGGGTGGCCTGCTCGGCCATCCGGAAGTTGCGGGATTCGCCGCGTTGGGTGCGCTCTCTTCGGCTTTTCTTCGCTACGAACCGTTTCCGAGGCTCGCCACGAAACTTGCGTGCGTTGCCGTCGGACTCATCGCTTTCACCGCATTCGGTGCCACGCTCGGCGCCACAGGGCTGCCGATGTGGTTGCAGATTCTGCTTCTGTCGGGAGCCGCAGGAGTATCGTTCTGGCTGCTCACGGCGTTCCGACTCACGGGCCCCGGCCCCGTGATCCTCATCTTCGCCGCGGCCGGTGCGGCCGGTTTCGCCCACAGTGCTGCGGACGTGGGCCTCGCAACCGCTGCAGCCGCCATCGGTTCGGTGGTCGGCTGGACCATCGCGATGCTCCCCGCGCTTTCGCACCCGCAGAGTCCGGCGCGAGTCGCAGTTGCCCGTGCGCTGGCTTCTGTTTCTGCGCTCGAAAGTGTCGCGGTGGAATCCGACGGCGCGGCAGAAGTTGCGACGGCCCGCCGGAACATCGCCGCTGCCCGTGAGGTGATCGCCCTTGGTGACGACCGCCGGATGCGAACTCACAGTCGCGAGCTGCTCGCACTGCTCGACGCTGCCGAGAACGTGCTCGACAGTGGATCCCACGACACGATGCGTGCGCGGCGCGACGACTTTCGCCGGTTCGAGACGGAATTGCGCAAGGTGCGGCGCGAGATCGACATTCCCCGAATCGATGCGAAGGGGGTCGCGGTCGGCGGTGCCGGAGTCACCGGGCGCTTCTGGGGTTTTGTCGGCGACGGTGCTCGGCGCCTACGCGATGGCGAGATCCTGGTGGGTGTCGCAAGGGTTGCGATCGCGTCTCTGCTTGCGGGATGGTTTGCCGCGGCCGTCGGTATGGACCATCCACTCTGGGCGACGATGGGCGCGATGGCCGCATTACAGGGCGTGAACTACCGCCATACCGTGCAGCGTGCGATCCAACGACTGATCGGTAATGCGCTCGGAGCAATGCTCGCTGCGGTGTTGCTCGTGCTGGATCCGGGCTACTGGCCGCTGGTCGTCGTCATCGTGGTGCTCCAGACGGCCACCGAAATGTTCGTCACGCGAAATTACGCGCTCGCGTCCGTGTTCGTCACCGCGATGGCGTTGATGCTGACCGGTCTGGGCACCGATCTCGGTCCGGATGTCGCACTCAGTCGCGTCGGCGACACCTTGATCGGCGTGGTGGTCGGGGTGGTCGTCGCCGCGCTGACCCTCCAGCGCGGCGACCGTGCTCACCTGACCGAGGTCACGCGTGAGCTGCCTCGAAACTCTCGAGAATGTGCGACGGAATGCGTCCGCGTGAGCTGACATCGAAGCCCTGGCCCCGTGCCCAATGACGCACCGCAGCCAGCTGCTCGGGTGAGCGACCGGGAATCACCTTGCGATCACGTGGCTTTCGCTTCCGTGCCGGAGTGGGGGCCGCCACCTGGGCTGTGGGAGGGATGCTGGGTAGCTTCGGTGTCCGATTTCGCTTCGACTCGCTGAGCCACGGCTGCAGAACGGCCCAGAACTTGTCCGCGTTGGAGGGACGAAGATCGATCTCGTACTCCACGTCGTCGACCGTGATCCGGAATGATTGCGCCAGACCGTCGGTAATCGGTTCGCCGTCGATATCGTCGTAATACTCGACACGCACCTGCTGCGCCACACTGTCTCCTTGTCCCCGAACTTTCAACCAAGACGCTAGTTGTTACTGAAGGGTAGCTTCAAATTCCGGGCAAATGCACCAACCCGGGCGACGAAGTGCTCGAAGAATGCCTCGGGCCGGGTGCCGGTCACGATATCCGCGTTCGGTTCGCGCCCCCACATGCCCGCCCAGTCGGCGATCGTGGTGCCACGGGTGAGGCGCCCCTCCAGCTCGACATCCACGGTCGCGGGCTTTGCCGTGTACTGAATTGTTCCCAGCGCCACGGCTGCCGCGAACGGATCGTGTACGTGCGCGAGGAACCCGAGATTCTGGTCGCGGTGGAACTCCATGTAGAAGCGAAGGGAATCCGACAGGTGACGCACCACCATGTTCGACGCCCGAGACCGCAGCCCCCGCGGATCGTCGGGCGACAGTACTTCGGCAGGAAGGCTTTCCGCTGCCTCCGCGATCCTCGCCACATGCACGGCGTGCATCTCGATGGTTTCGGTGACGTCCAGCGGACACACGATCGGACGCTGCGAGTCGGGTAGACCGGAGAACGCATCGAACACTTCGCGCGCGGCCTCCGGGTCGACCGCCACATTCCATTCGGACGTCGGCGTCGTGTTTCCGGGATGGTTGAAACAACCGCCCATGATCACCAGTCGGCGCAGTCGTCTCGGAAGGTCCGGGTCCATCCGTATCGCCAGCGCGAGATTCGTCATCGGCCCGGTCACCAGTCCGGTCAGCTCGCCCGGGTGTGTGCGTGTGAGCTCGACCCATGCCTCGGCTGCGCTGCGTGCCGACGGCGCGCGCGATGCCGGCGGAAGCTCGGCGTACCCGACCCCCAGCGGTCCGTGGGTGTCCTCGGTAGTCATCAGCGGTGCGACGAGCGGAACCTGTGCCCCGACCGCGACCTCGATGTCGGTTCTGCCGCACATTTCAAGCACCGCAAGGGTATTCGCGGTCACCTGATCGACGGGAACATTTCCGGCCGTGCACAACACCGCGGCGATGTCGGCTTCCGGGCTCGCGAGCAGATACAGCAGCGCAAGCGCATCGTCGATGCCGGTGTCCACGTCGACGACAAGTCGGGTCGGGGTGTTCGGGAGGTCGGGGGAGCCCACAACACACATCTTGCGACATCGCCTCGGCATCGCGCACCAGGGGGTCCCGGTCTGCCGCCGATCCCCGCTTGGGAACATTCGACGATGCAGAAGAAGGCCTGGGGATACTTCACGGACGCCGAGGGCACATACCGGCCCACCAAGTACGCCGAGAGTCCGTGGTCGTCCACGATGCTCGCGGGACCGTGCGTGTGCGGGCTGATCGCCCGCGAGCTCGAGAACCGGCACGGCGACGACACGATGGTGCCCGCGCGCCTGACCGTCGACCTGTTCAAGCCGGTCCGCAACGACGAGATCCGATTCACCACCACGCGCGTGCGCGACGGTAACCGGATCCGTGTCGCCGATGCGCTGCTGATGCAGGGGGACGACATCTCCGCCCGCGCGACCGTCGTCTTCCTGCGGCCGTCGGAGCAGCCGCCGGGTGCGGTGTGGGTCCGCGAGGACCGGCCGGAGCCGCCCGCGGAAACACCCGCAGACCCGGAGACCGGATTCGTGTTCCCCACCTGGTTCGGCAGCGACGCTCATCCCGACGGATGGTCGACCACGCGATCCGAACATCAGAATGCGAGTCGCAAGCGTTTGTGGGCGCGCCAGCTACCCGTCGTCGTCGGGGAGGAGATGTCGCCATTCGTCCGCACCGCGACGGTTGGGGAGGCGACAAGCTTGGTGACCAACTGGAGCGACCGCGGTGTCGGCTTCATCAACGCCGACCTCACCATCACACTGTCACGGTTACCCGTCGGCCCGGAGGTGGGTGTCGAGGCCGACCACCACATCAGCTCCGACGGTATCTCCGTCGGCACGTCGGTGCTCTTCGATCGGCTCGGACCGTTCGGTTCCGGAACGGTGACCGCACTGGCCGATCCGCATCGGCAGGTGGACTTCGGCTGAGGACGACGATGCCGAACTAGCATGTGCGCCATGCGAGTAGTGCGGATCGTGGACCTCAGTCACCCGGTGTCACCGAGCACGCAGGTGTATCCGGGAGACCCGTCACCCGTGTTCACGCCGCACGCGACCATCGCCGGCGACGGATACAACCTGCTGCACGTCGCGATGGGATCGCAGACCGGCACTCACGTCGACGCACCGCGACACATCCGCGACGACGGAGACTCCGTCGACCAGCTCCCTGTCAGAGCGTTCGTGGGAAGGGGAGTGGTTTTCGACGTACGCGGCCGCGTCGGCCCGGGCGGGCTGATCACGCCGGACCTGTGGGGTGAGACCGATCTCCGCTCGGGCGATATCGCCGTCGTGCACACCGGCTGGTCCGACCATTTCGGTACCGATGAGTACTTCCGGCATCCGGCGCTGAGCCCGGTCGCCTGCCGGTGGTTGCTGGCCCGCGGCGCGCGCACCATCGGTATCGACGCTCCGAGTATCGATCCGACGGGTGACGAGATACTTGCCGCGCACCACGTGATCGCCGACGCGGGTGGCGTGATCTGTGAGAATCTGACGAACCTCGCGGGGATCGATTTCGACGACCCGCTGGTGAGTCTGCTGCCGATTCCGTTCGAGGGCGCCGACGGTGCGCCCGTGCGCGCGGTGGCGATGCAGCTCGAGCCCTGACGGGTCCGCTGGCTACATGGACTCACGCCGCGAGATAGCGTGCGAGTCCTTCTCGTCCGGCGTCGGTCAGGTGGAGTCGTCGAGAGTATTCGACAGGTTCGACCCAGCGTTTCGACAACAGGCCGGTCATCAACGCAGCCCCGAGTGCGCCACCGAGGTGATCTCGATCGTGGCTCCAATCCGCGCACGCGAAGGCGAGTCTGCGGCGGCCCGGGAGGGAGGTCAGTCCCAATCCAAGGGCTGCAAACGATGGTTCGGCAGCCGGACCGAGTTCGAATTCACCATCGGGCCTCGCTCTGAGTGCCCGGTCCTCCAGCAGCCCTTCGAGCAGTTGCACACCGAGTTCGCCGGCAATGTGGTCATAGCAGGATCGGGCGAACGTCAGGCCGGGATTGTCGTCGATGACCCGTCCGGGATCGTGGCCGGGTGCACCGACGGCGGCGAGCAGAGTCGCGACTGCGTTGCGAATGTGGGGATCTGCAATGCGGTAGGTGGCGGTGCGGCCGTTTCTGTCGACCTCGATGTAGTGCTTGGCCCGTAGTCGACGTAGGTGGTTGGACAGCAGAGGCTCGGGAAGGTCGAGGTGTTCGGCCAGGTCGCGCATGCGGGTCGGGCCTTCGGTGGCGAGGTGCTGGAAGATGGACACGCGCACCGGTGAGCTGAGTTCGCGCGCGAGGTCTGCCGCGCGTGCCACAGGGTCGTCGGTTGTGTCCATCCTGCATCTCCTCGCCGTTGTGCGATCGGTCGATGAACCTGAACTCAGAGTTTACGTACTGCTGAAGCGTCATTGTCCCGGTCCTTTCCCGAGGGCTGCGAGGTATGGCATCATTCATACTTCAGTGAACTATGAATGAGGAAGTCTCGGCAGCTATCGACTGGACCGCAATGCGGGACAGCGATTCGGATGCAAGGGGTTGGGCTCATGAAAGACGCGATAACCGTGGGGGACATCGAAATCTTCCGTTACGTCGTCCGCGACGACAAGATGGTCCCGAATCTCTACGCGGAGTCTGCGGACTATCGGATGATGCCGCGTGTTTTTGCCACCGGATTCATGGTCGGGCTGCTCGAATGGTGCGCGATCATCGCGCTGCGCAGAGTCCTCGACGAGGGGGAGGGAAGTTTGGGGACTCTCGTCGATATCCGGCACTCCAGCCCGACGCCGGCCGGGGTCGAACTGACCGTCACAGCGGTCTGTACGAAAGTCGAACCGCCCTACTACGAATGGGATGTCACCGCCATCGATGGTGATGGCGACATCGCTGCGTCGGGCCGTCACGGCCGCAACATCATCATCACTGAACGCTTCCAGCGGCGAGTGGATGCCAAGGCTGACCGATTGGCCCGCCGATCGATAACCTGAGTGCCCGCTCGACGAGCCCGCACGTCCTTCGTGCCGAGAAGCCTGACCGCTCAGGGCAGGTGCGTCACCACGACACGTGCCGTTCCGTACACGGCGGTCCCGGCCGTGATCAGACCGAACACGACGATCCACACACCTGCGGGGATCCGCGTCAGCCACCTCAGCTGATCGGCGTCCGAGCCCTGGCCACGTCCTCGCAGGTGAGTACGGGCGAGCTCGAACACCGGACGCGTCGCGCCGAGCAACAGGACCCAGGTGATCAGATACGCGGCTGCGTAGCGCACGACCGGATCACCGAAGTACGCCGCGGCACCCACCAGGGCGCCCGCGATAACGACGGACACGAACCCGTACAGATTGCGGATCAACAGGAGCAATAACGCCAACGCGGCGAGAATCGACCACAACACCGCCGCCGGCCGGTTCAGGGTCAGCAGTGTGGCCGCGGCGAAACCGAGCACCGCCGGACCGGTGTACCCCGCGAACGCCGTCGCGACCATGCCGGGGCCGCGCGGATTCCCCGACGACACCGTCACACCAGAGGTGTCGCTGTGCAGCCGGATGCCCGATAGCTTGCGTCCCACCAACGCCGCGATCAAGGCATGAGAACCCTCGTGCGCCTGCGTGATCACGTGGCGGGTCTTGCGCCACAGCGGCCGGACCGTCACGAGGATCAGCGCGATCGCCGCCGTGATCACCACCAGTACCGTCGACGCGGGTTCGTCGACGGTGGTGACTGCCTGCCACGCGGATCCCACCACGTCTGTGAACGAGTCTGTGTTCGTGGACGAGTCAGGGCTCGACGCCACTGGTCACCTTTCGTCGGGTACGGGTGAGGCGCGACACGTCGCCGGCCTCGATAGCCTCATGAGCATGCCTGACAGTCGTGCCACCGCTGTCCGCGCGGGTATCGCGGACTCGTGGGCCGTCGGACTCGGACTGATTCCGCTCGGCCTCGCGTTCGGGGTGGTGCTCACTCGAGGCGGCTTCGACTGGTGGTGGGCGCCGATCTTTTCGATCGTGATCTATGCCGGCTCGATGGAATTCCTGGCGATCGGTCTCGTCAGCGCGGTCACGCCATTCGCGTCGATCGCGGCGGCGACACTGCTCGTGAACTTCCGGCACGTGTTCTACGGCCTGTCCTTTCCCCTGCGCTCGATACGCAGCAGGATCGGCCGTTTCTACGCGGTGTACGCGCTGACCGACGAGGCCTATGCGATCGTGGCGCCGAAGGCGGGCCAAGAGCTGTCCGGCACCCGCGTGCTGACCGTGCAGGCGTTGTGCCAGGCCATGTGGGTGGTGTCGGGCACTGTCGGCGCACTCATCGGTGCGGTGCTGCCCGCAGGCCTCACGGGCCTCGAGTTCGCGCTCACCGCATTGTTCACGGTGCTCGCGATCGACGCGTTCCGTGTCAACCGCGACGTTCCGGCCACGGTGCTCGCGGTGGTGTGCGGGCTGGTGGCGATGTTGATCGCGAAGGAACAGATGCTTGTCGTCGGACTCGGATTGTTCGTCGCGTGTCTGCTCGCGAGGTTCGTCTATCGGAACAGGGCTGCCAGTGCCTGAATCGGTACCCGGCGCCGGATATGTGCTCGGCGCGCTGCTGGTGATGTTCGTCGTGACGGTCGCGCTGCGCGCCGCGCCGTTCGTGGCGCTGTCCGCCCTGAAGCATTCGGCCGTCGTCGACTTCCTGGGCCGGACGATGCCCGTCGGCGTCATGATCATCCTCGTCATGTACACGCTGCGGGACGTGGGTGCGACGACGTGGCTCCCCGCGACGATCGGGTTGTCCGGCACGATCGCGATGCACCTGTGGCGGCGCAACGCGGCGCTGAGCACCGTGGCAGGGACCGGCCTCTACTTGGTGGCGTCGGCCTTCTGGAGCTGAGCGTCCGCTGTCGGAATGGTGACCGGCGGGATCGGGGTCATGATCTCGCCGCGGCGGGTGCGTGCGGCGAAGACCGCGGCGACGAACACGACGACCGCGATGATGGCCTGCGAGTTGCCGAGGGTCTCGAGCACCATCTGTTCCACCCAGCCGCGCGACGACGCATCGGTGAGCAGCTTGTTGGGCCCGAACAGGAAGATCAACGTCGCGGGCACGAGTACGGGCCACCAGCGGCGGTAGCGCGGGGCGACGAGCAGCGGCACCAGGAACAGCGAATACACCCAGTGGTGGGTGACGGCGATCGGTGCGGCGAGCAGCGTCGCGAGGCCCACCAGGGCGAGAGCGGGCACAGTTTCTCCTGCGCGGAGGAAGCGGTGCGCTGCCCACGCGGTCGCGGCGACGATGATCGCGGCGCCGATGATCCACAGGATCTTGCTTGTGCCCTCGGAGAATCCGAACCGGGCGATCAAGCCGGTGAGTGCCTGGTTCCGGAAGAATTCCTGGTCGCCGGCGCGGTCGGTCGCGAAGAATTCGTCGGTCCAGAAGAACACCGAGGAGTCGGGTCGCAGCCAGTAACCGAACGCGACCGTCGCGAAGAACGCGCCGAACGCGCGTGCCACCGACGGTATGTCCTTGCGGAGCAGGAGCAGTAGACCGAATGCGGCAGGTGTCACCTTGATTGCTGCGGCCACCGCGATACCGACGCCGCGGAAGCGTGCGGGAATCACGCCGAGGACGTCGGCGACCACGAGTGCCATGAGGATGATGTTGATCTGGCCGAACGCGAAGTTCGACCGGAACGGCTCGAGCAGAAGGACCACACCGAGGGATGCGGATGCGACGAGGCTCGCGCGGGTGACGTCGAGGCGCTGGTAGACGACCTTGAGGATCCACCACACGAGGGCGATGAGACCCGCAGTCCACAGCACCTGCAGTGTCGTGCTGCCGACCATCGCCATCGGAGCGAACAGGAACGCGGCGAACGGTGGGTAGATGAATCGGAAGCCCGAGTGGCTGTAGAAGCCCTCCGTGTACAGGGGGGTGTGGTGAAGGAAGGCGTACCCGGCGTCGCGGAAGACGTCGAGATCCATGAGGTATTCGGTGAACGCGTCCTGGACATAGCCCGCCACCGCGTACGCCGTGACCAACAGTCCGATGGCGATCAGTGCGGAGTGCACGGGCCTTGCGCGGACTTCGGACAACAGCACGGGGTAGACCTCCGGGGACGACGACGTTTCGGGATCCCGTCGGGGCGACCCCGTGGTCACGTTACACAAACGTTGTACGGCGCAGCCGAGTCCGGACGGTTCTGCCACATAAGCTGTTCGGTTTATCCCTTTCAGGCGGTTCCCGAAGGCTTGATACGGAGGCGTATCCGGTATATATCGATTTATCGTATATTTGCTAGATATGGGTAGAGATTCCGATAGTGCGTACTCCACCTATGAATATCCAGGCGTATCGGCCTACCGCTAGACTGCCGAATACTTCTCCGAGATCCGGTTTCGCACGCCGAAACCGGCACAGTGCAGCACGAATGCAGATTCGCTCAGGTCTTCGGCTCCGCAGAGATCCAACGACAATTCCACCGACTCGGCCAGACGATACGGCCTGCTGTCCACGACCGAGCCCAACGCACGGCGCAACCGCGACACCTCCGCGCGTACCGCAACCGCGTGATCAGCATCGCCGAACAGCGTGTGGCTCAACTCCGTCACCGACATCCCGATTCGGCCACGCATCTGTAACAGCAGCAGGATCTCAGCGTGTCGGACCGTCACAGCGCTGCGCCACTGACGCCCCGTGCCCGTCACCTCGACGGTCGGTGACGATGACAGCCGCAACGTCATGCGGATCGTCGCCGCGGATTCGGACGGCCTGATCAACCATCCGTGCGACAACTGCTCCGGCACGCACAGTCCGAGACCGGGCACTGTCAGGGCGCGGTCGGTACGGGGAGCACCGACGCGACGGGTCGCGGCGACCCCGGACGCGTGTGCGACCCAACCGTGATCGTCGACCAGCAGAACCGGACCGCTGACCGCCGCCAGCAGGGGCGCGGCCTCGGTGCGCAGACGATCGAGTCGTTGTTCGTGCTGCCGCCACAACTGCGATTCGGCGAGGCGCACCGCGGTGTCGACCAACGCTCCGATTGCGGGATGCAGCGTCATGGCCGGCCCGCTGACGTCGACGATGCCCAGCAGATCGCCGCTGATGGGGTCGTGTATCGGCGCTGCCGTGCAGTACCAGGGGTGTTGCGACTGCTCGAAATGTTCGCCGGAGAACAACTGCACCGGCGCGGTCTCGGCCAGCGCGGTGCCGATCGCGTTGGTGCCCACCTTCTCTTCCGTCCAGACGGACCCCACGCAGAACCCCAGCGCATCGGCCCGCGACCGCACGCGTGCCGAACCGCTGCGCCACAGGATGACGCCGTCCGCGTCCGTCACGACGAGCAACATCTGTGAAGCGTCGGCAACCGGCGAGATCACCTGTTCGAGGTCGCCGATGATCGAGGCCAGCGGCGACGACCGCCGCCGCTGTTCGATCTCCTCTGGCGAATACGGAACGCGCACGTTGCTGCCCACCGGGTCGAGACCGGTGCGCAGGACTCGAGACCACGACCGGGCGACAACGCTGCGCGGCTGCATCGTCGGCTTACCGCCACCGATGACCGTGTCGTGCATCCGCATCAGGTCGCGGGCGTAGCGGGACAGATCGGTGCCGGGCGTGATCGCGCTGAACGTACTCCTGTCCATCCGCGTCACTGGCCCTCCGTGTTCCTGCTGGTCTCTGCAGCATAGGTCCCACGTTGTGTCGCGCGCCACACGCAACGTGATGCAACGCTTGCCGCGCCGCTGCATCGGCAGTGTGCTGGATCACATCAACGACCGGAAAGGATCGGCCATGACCGACATTCTCGAGCACCCCTCGGATCGCGTCACCGGCCCGCAGCAGCGGGTCGATGTGTGGCTGCGAGATTTCGAAGCGGCGCTCGCTGCACGTGACGTCGAGGCGGCTGCGGGCATGTTCGCCACCGACAGCTTCTGGCGTGATCTCGTGTCCTTCACCTGGAACCTCAAGACTGTCGAGGGACGCGACGGTGTCGCCGGGATGCTGCGCGAACGCCTTGCCGATACCGATCCCAGCGGCTTCCGCACCACCGAGACGCCGACCGAGGACGACGGCGTGGTCAGCGCCTGGATCGCTTTCGAGACCGCCGTCGGTCGCGGCGAAGGGCACCTGCGTCTGAACGACGAGGGCGCGTGGACGCTGCTCACCACGCTCCAAGAGTTGAAGGGGCACGAGGAAGGGAAGAAGGAGCGCCGCCCGCGCGGAACGAAGCACGGCGCCGACCGCCACCGCGTCACGTGGTCGGAACAGCGCGAAGCGGAGGAACGCGAGCTCGGTTACAAGACTCAGCCGTACGTCGTCATCGTCGGTGGTGGCCAGGGCGGTATCGCGCTCGGCGCGCGGATGCGTCAGCTCGGGCTACCGGCGCTCGTCCTCGACAAGTACGACCGCCCGGGCGACCAGTGGCGCGGCCGGTACAAGTCGCTGTGCCTGCACGACCCCGTCTGGTACGACCACCTTCCGTACCTGCCGTTCCCCGAGAACTGGCCGGTGTTCGCGCCGAAGGACAAGATCGGCGACTGGCTCGAAATGTACACCCGCATCATGGAAGTGCCGTACTGGTCGAAGACGTTGTGCACGTCGGCGTCGTACGACGATGCGGCCGGAGAGTGGACCGTGAACATCGAGCGCGACGGAGAACCGCTCGTGCTGCGGCCCAAGCAACTCGTGATCGCGACGGGTATGTCGGGTAAACCGAACATTCCGAGCTTCCCCGGCATGGACCGTTTCCAAGGCGACCAGCATCATTCGAGTGCGCATCCGGGACCCGACGCCTACGCGGGCAAGAAGGCGGTGGTGATCGGAGCCAACAACTCCGCACACGACATCTGCGGTGCGCTCTGGGAGGTCGGCGCCGACGTGACCATGGTGCAGCGCTCGTCGACGCACATCGTCAAATCCGATTCGCTCATGGACCTCGGACTCGGCGACCTCTACTCCGAACGTGCACTCGCCAACGGCGTGACCACGCACAAGGCCGACCTGACGTTCGCGTCGCTGCCGTACCGGATCATGCACGAGTTCCAGATCCCGGTGTATCAGAAGATTGCCGAACGCGACGCCGACTTCTACGATCGCCTGGAAAAGGCCGGATTCCTTCATGATTGGGGCGACGACGGATCGGGTCTGTTCATGAAATACCTGCGCCGCGCGTCAGGTTATTACATCGACGTCGGAGCCTCCGAACTCGTCGCGAACGGCGACATCAAGCTCGCCCACGGCAACGTGCGGGAGCTGACCGAGCACTCCGTCATCCTCGAGGACGGCACTGAACTCGAAGCCGACCTCGTCGTGTACGCGACGGGATACGGCTCGATGAACGGCTGGGTCGCCGACCTGATCGGTCAGGACGTCGCCGACAAGGTCGGAAAGTGCTGGGGCCTGGGCTCGGACACCACCAAGGACCCGGGGCCGTGGGAGGGCGAGCAGCGCAACATGTGGAAGCCCACGCAGCAGGACGGGCTGTGGTTCCACGGCGGAAATCTGCATCAGTCGCGGCACTATTCGCTCTACCTCGCCCTCCAGCTCAAGGCGCGGTACGAGGGGATCCCGACCCCCGTCTACGGCCTTCAGGAAGTTCACCACCTGAGCTGAGGCCTGGAAGTCACACAGCCGCGCGGTGCGCGGGCAGATGCCGTCGGTCGACGTCGTGTACCTGTCCGCGCACCGCGCGGTTGTCGGCGACGTGCCCTTTTCGCTGCGGCGGAGAGGCGAGCTCGGACAGTGTCGAAGTGGAACAGTTCCTGCCACGTCCAACGCACGACTTCGAGGCCCAGCGCCCTTGTGGACGGTCTCCGCCACCAAAAGGGCACGAACAGCGGATCGACGACGTGTGTCTGCTGAACGCGCGATCAAGGTACTTGTGCATTCGTATATCTAAGACACGCGCTAGAGGAACCCAGAAACCGCTGATGTCGTCGTTACCATCGACCGATGGACCCGGTCCGCAACCCGTACGCCCCCGGCGCAGGGCAGCGCCCGCCCGAACTCGCCGGCCGCGAGAAGCAGCTCACGGCCTTCGACGTGGTGCTCGAACGCATCGCGCGGGGAAGACCCGAGCGCAGCGTCGTGCTCACCGGCCTCCGCGGAGTCGGCAAAACCGTCCTGCTCAACCACCTGCGCTCGCTCGCGATCGCGAAGAGCTGGGGTACCGGCAAGATAGAAGCCCGTCCGGATCAAGGACTGCGCCGGCCTCTGTCGTCCGCGCTCCACATGGCTGTCCGCGAAATCGCCGCAGGCCATCCCGATCCGGAATCGGTCGACTACTTCCTCGGTGTCCTCAAGTCGTTCGCGCTACGCGCCACCGCCGACAAAGGCATGCGCGAACGTTGGCAGCCCGGCATCGACGCACCCGCGGTCAAAGGTCGCGCCGACTCCGGCGACATCGAGATCGACCTCGTCGAACTGCTCGTCGACGCTGCAGGCCTCGCCCGTGACGTCGGTGTCGGCATCGCCCTGTTCGTCGACGAAATGCAGGACCTCGGCCCCGACGACGTCTCCGCGATCTGCGGCGCGTGCCACGAATTGAGTCAGGATGCTGCGCCGCTCATCGTCGTCGGCGCGGGACTGCCGCATCTGCCCGCCGTGCTGTCGGCGTCCAAGTCGTACTCCGAGCGATTGTTCACCTATCACCGCATCGACCGTCTCGACCGCGAGGCGGCAGACCACGCGCTGATCGCCCCTGCGGAGCGAGAAGACGTCGAATTCACGCAGGAAGCGCTCGACGTGTTGTACGAAATGGCCGATGGTTACCCGTATTTCGTTCAGGCCTACGGAAAAGCCACGTGGGACGTCGCCGCGGCCAGCCCGATCACCCCCGACGACGTGCGAGTCGGGTCCCCCGACGCGGAGGAGGAACTTGCCGTCGGCTTCTTCGGTTCCCGCTACGAGCGTGCAACCCCCGCCGAACGCGAATACATGCGTGCAATGGCCGAGCTCTCCGGCGACGACGGCCCGGTGCCCACGTCGAAGATCGCAGTGGAACTCGGACGCAAACCGGCGTCGCTGTCGCCGGCTCGCGACGGACTCATCAAGAAGGGCCTGATCTATTCCGCCGAACGAGGATTCATCGGATTCACCGTGCCGCACTTCGGGAAGTATCTTCGTGCTCAAACAGACTGATCTGTGTGCGTAGACGCGTCAAGGCGCGGTGCTGCGCCACGCGCACAGCGCCGGGTGTGGTGCCGAGCATGAGCGCGGTGCGTTCGGTGCTGTAGCCGCGGAAGATTCGCAGAATCACGATCTGGCGTTGTTGCTCCGGAAGCATGTCGACGAAACGACGTGCAGCGGCGGCGAGTTCGCTGTCGAGTACATCCTCGTCAGGTGAGGGTTCGTGGACCTCGTGGACCGGCGCAACCGGGCGCGGTACATTGCGCCGGGCGTCGACGACTTTGTTTGCTGCGATGGCGAAAGCGAACCGCAACACCGATCCGCCCCGGTCGTCGTATCGGGGCAGCGCGCGCACCAGGGCCAGGCAGGTTTCCTGCGTGACGTCTTCGGCGGGTGTGTGTGCCCGGGTCTGCTCATCCATACGGGCGGTGCAGAACTGCAGGATGTGCGGGCGTACACAGCTCACCACGGTGCCGACGGCGTGCGGCTCGCCGGCGACGGCGCGCGGTACCCAGTGGCGGAGCAGGAGTTCGGTGTTCTTGTCGGCCACGGCGGTGGTCCTCTCGGGTGGTGTGGATGTCACACCACCTTCCGTCGCGGCGTGGCCGAGCAATACCGACCCTCGGGTGGTTATTCGTCCACCCACTCGACGGTGGCGTCGAGCGATGCCCGATCGGTGCGGCACGTGTTGGCCGGATGAGCGTCGTCTGCGTACCCGAAGGCGATCGCGCAGACGACGTCGCGGTCGTCGCCGATGTTCAGTTCGCGCCGCAACGCCGTCCCGGCCATGGGTACGGCGGCCTGCGGGACGGCAGCGATGCCGAGGGACTCCGCGGCGAGCAGCAGCGTGGAGACATAGCCACCGCAGTCGACCGCACCGTACACACCGAGGGCCTTGTCGGTGGTGATGATCGCGACGTGCGGTGCGCCGAAGAACCGGTAGTTCTCGAGCATCTGCTCGGTGCGGCGCGCGTAGTCGTCGCGGGCGATGCCGAGCGCGTTGTACAGCGCGTATCCCGCTCCGCGGCGGCGTTCGGCGTACTCGCCCCGGTACTCGACCGGTCCCGGGATATCGGGGTCGAGTTCGCCGGACGAGGCTTGCGCGTAGAGCGCCTCACGAAGGCGTTCGATGGCGTCTCCGCTGACGAGATGCACGCGCCACGGCTGGGAGTTGCACCACGACGCGGTGCGCTGTCCCATCTGCAGCATGCGTTCGATGTCCTCGCGCGGTACCTGTTTGTCGAGGAAGCCGCGGCAGCTGTAGCGGGAGTCGAGGAGGGTCGACAACATCTCTGCGTTGCTGGTCATGTCGACCACGATGGCACAAGACAGGACTTAGCGCTCGTTCAGGGTCGATGATCCGGCGTGCGAACCAGGATGGTCGACGTCCTCGGCTTGCGCCTCGATCCACCACCGGTTGCATGCGAAGAATCGAGGAATATACGCATATCTAGCGCACAGCCGAGATATTGGAATATTCCCATGGGGACGTGCGTTCTGTCGCCGAGAGCCACGCTGTGTGAGACTGCAGGAATATCCGCCGACCGCATGTCTCGCAGAAGGGCCGTGGGTAATGGACGAACAGCCGCTCATGGGACGGTCGTGGCGCACCGACCTCTTCGACGTCCCGGAGTATCTCGCCGCCGTCGGAGTTCGGCCCACCGCGCCGACCCTCGACCTGCTCGAGGAATTGCACGGCGCACACGTGCGTACCTTTCCCTTCGGGAACGTGGACGTGCTGCTCGGCACCCATCCCGGCGTCGCGCCCGACGCGATCCAGGAACAATTGGTGCGACGAAGCCGAGGTGGTTACTGCTTCGAGCATTCGCAGATCTTCGCAGCGGCGCTCGAACACCTCGGATTCTCTGTGCGCCGGGCATTGGGACGAGTGCACGAGCCGACCAATACCCGGACCCACATGACGATCCACGTCGATCTCGATGGTGAGAGATGGTTGTGCGACCCGGGTTTCGGATTCAGTATTACCGGTCCGATCGCATTGAAGGACGGTGCTACACGCGCGGAGGGAGACCGGCAGTTCGGCGTGCGAGAGCTCACCGATCAGGGCACCACCGTCTGGGCGCTCACACGGGAGGGCGACGCCGAACACTACGTCGACGAGAGCCCGGTCCATCCAGCCGACGTCAGGACCGGGCATTTCATCACCTCGCGCGAGGAGAATTCGCCGTTCGTGAATCACCTCATGGTCATGCGGCACATGCCGCACGCTCACGTCACACTCACCGAAGCTGCGCGCACGATCCGAACCCCAGGAAGGGCCACCGAACACACGAAGTTATCGGTCGCCGAAGTCGTCGACACGGTACTGGAACTCGGAATTGCGTTGGACCGGAGTGAGATCAGCGCATTATCGTCCGTCGTGGAGCGGCTACGGTCCCGCAGTTGACGTGCAGCGGCCGGACAGCGGAATTCACACGATGTCCTGCTCGTGTCCGGCCGCAACCCTCCGTAGCCCTCGGTACGCCTCGGCAGGCGAGCGCCTCTCCGCGACCACTGCTTCCACCTCCGCCGCGATCGGCATCACGACGTCGTATTCGCGCGCGAGTTCCATCACCGTCGGTGCGGTCTTGACGCCCTCTGCGACCTGACCGAGCTCGGCGAGGGTTTCGTCCAATGTCAGGCCGCGTGCGAGCGACTCGCCCACACGCCGGTTCCGCGATGCCGGGCTCATGCAGGTGGCGATCAGATCACCGATCCCGGTCAGGCCCGCGAACGTGCGCGGATCGGCACCCATTGCTTCCCCGAGCCGGGTCATTTCGGCGAGGCCACGCGCCAGCACCATCGCCCGGGTGTTGTCGCCCACCCCCAGCCCCTCGGCCATTCCCGCGGCGATCGCGATGATGTTCTTCAACACGCCGCCGAGTTCACACCCGAGTACATCGGTGTTGCGGTACACGCGAAACACTTTCGACGCGAACAGCGGCTGTAGCGCCGTCGCCACCGACTCGGCCTGCATCGCCACGACCGATGCCGCAGCCATGCCGTCGGCGATCTCGCTGGCGATGTTAGGCCCCGACAGCAGGCCGACCGGGTGCCCGGGCAGGCATTCCGAGACCACCTGCGTCGGCCGCAGCCGGGTGCCAGGCTCGAGTCCTTTCGCCAGGGACAGCAACGGCACCCAGGCCCGCACTTCGTCGGCGATCGGTTCGAGAGTCGCGCGCACCGCGTGTGACGGCACACCCACCACCATCACGTCGGCCTCGTGGGCCGCCTCGACGAGATCCGATGTCGCACGCAGATCCTGCGGCAGTTCCCGGTCGCCGAGGTACCGGCTGTTGCGATGGGTCTCGTTGATCTCGGCTGCAGTGTCGGGGTTGCGCGCCCACAGCAGGGTCGGGGTGTTGCGCGCCGCGAGCCCCGCGACCGTGGTGCCCCACGATCCCGAGCCGAGAACGACGACGCGAACCGGACGTGCCATCGGAATCCTTCCGTCGGGGGTCTTCGAAGAACAGATTGTCAGGCACTGCGCTGTCGTGAGTGCTCTTTACCCGACATCGTGCCGGTGTGGCCTACGTTGTTCGTCCAGTTCGCGCTGCGTCGAGCTCACCGGCCGAGCAGTTCCGACACCGTCACGAACCGGTACCCCTCGGCGCGCAGACCGTCGACGATGTCGGGAATCGCCTCGAGCGACGACGTCCGGGACGGGTACATCACGTGCAGCAGGATGATCGAACCGGGGCGTGTCTCCTCGAGTGCTGTCCGGACGATCTCGCCGGTGTCGGACGAGGCCGAGTCCGGCTCGACGTCCCACATGACGGTGGTCCGGTCGTGTTCGTCGAGATAGCGGGGAAGCGCGATCAGTTTCTTTCCGTAGGGCGGCCGGAAGGTGATCTCTCCGTCGTAACCGGCGTCGCGGATTGCAGCGTCGGTGCTCTCGATTTCCTCCGCGACGGTGTCGCGGCCGACGAAAACCATCCTGCGGTGTGTTGCGGTGTGGTTCCCGAGTTCGTGACCGGCCTCGACAATCGCTCGACCGAGTTCGGGTCGCTCGGCCATCTCTGTGCCCGTGACGTAGAAGGTGGCAGGTACATCGGCGTCCGCGAGAGTTTGCAACACCTCGGGTGTGAGCGGGCTCGGCCCGTCATCGAGCGTCAACGCCACGACCTTCTCGTCGGTGTCCACGCGGTCGACGAGGGTGCCGAACAGTTGCGTGCTCCTCGAATCCATGAGGCGATACGCAGCGAATGCGGCGACGATCAGTACCAGCACGACGATCGACACGATCAGCGCTGTGACGTGGGAGCGGAAGGCCATTCACGCATGCTGCCAGAAGCCGGACTTCCTACTCGCCGTGGGGATCCGCCCAATCCTTGCGTTCGAGCAGCCATGACACCGCGACACCGCCGACGATCCCCCAGAACGCTGCACCGATGTTGAAGAACATCACGTCCGACGCCGTGACGATGAACGCGACGAGCGCACCCATCGTGTAGCGGCGACCGAACCCGGCGACGAAGGCGCCCTGCAGGGCCTTGAGCATCGCTAAGCCACCGAGGACCGCGACGAACGATGCGGGCGCCGCGACCATCCACCGCACGAACAGCGGCGCGAACAGGCCGAAGACGATCGCCAGCGCACCGCACGTCAACGCGGCTGTGTACTGGCGGGACCGTTCACCGGACGAGGTCAGCAGCGCGTTCGTAGGACCGGTCAAGCAGGTCGACACTGCTCCGACACAGGCAGCGGGGAACGACCACAGCCCGCACATGATCGTGGAGACGTTGATCGGAGGGTTGTGCCCGACCGAGCGCAGCACGGCCACACCCTGCCCGTTCTGTACGACGATGACGGTGATCGCGAGCGGAACCACCAGTTCGAGAAGTGCCGACCAGGTGAAGACCGGCGCGGTGAAGACCGGTGCTGCAAAGACGTTTCCACTGCCGGGCTGCGGTTCGAACCGGCCCGAGAACGCGACCGCGACGGCGCCGGCGAGCAGTGCCCCCAGGATGGGCGGCATCCACCGGCCCAGTGCTCCTACCGTGCTGAGCAGCAGGAACACGACAATCATGGGCACTGCGATCGCGAAATCGGAGCCCAGGGCCTTCACCAGGTTCGTCCCGAACGACAGGAACACACCCGCGACCATGGCCATCACGATGGGCATGGGGAGCGCTTCCATTGTGCGGCGGACGAGGCCCGTCACTCCCAGCACGGTGATCAATGCGGCCGTGGCGAAGAACGCCCCGACCACCTCGGCCCAGCTCAGGTGGGTGAGGGACCCGCCGACGAGAATCGTGCCGGGGATCGTCCAGAAGAAGCCGAGCGGCTGCCGGTAGGCGAGGCTCATGGCGATCGTGAGGATGCCGTTGAGCGCGAAGACCCCGAAGATCCACGACGCCAACTCCGCCTGTGACAGCCCCCCGGTGGCGCCTGCCGCGAGAATCACGGCGACAGGCCCGGTGCACGAGAAGATCAGTCCGATGAGCCCGTTCGATACGTACCTGGGTCCGAAGTCACGCAACACCTCCGCGGGCCGGAGCCATGGCCGAGGGGGCCGCTCGAACAGGTCGGTGTCGGGGCGTGTGACGTCGTCGACAGCTGTCATCGGGCTGCTTCTTCCTTACTCTTCTTGGCGGAAACGTGCTGCGAGTTCGCTGCGTGAGCGGATGCCGAACTTCGCATAGACGCGGGTCAGGTGGTACTGGACGGTCTTGACCGAGAGAAACAGTTCTCCCGCCACCTCCTTGTTGGTGTGGCCCGACGCGACGAGTGTGGCGACAGCACGTTCCTGCGGTGTCAACGCGGACACGTCGGTGTGATTCCGAATGCTCACCGCGTCGCCGGACTTCAACCCGCCCGCTTTGAGCTCGCGGTCGCAGCGCGCGACGATCGAGCCCGCGCCGAGCACGGCATACAGCTCCCGCGCGGTGCGGATCACACTGTCTGCGTCGCGTCGCCGTCCGGCGCGGCGCAAGGTCTGCCCGTACGCGAAATTGATGCGTGCGCGATCGTACGGCAATGGGAGGGTAGCGATTTCGGACAATGCACTCTCGAAAGAGTCGCGGGCCGCATCGATGTCGCCGCGCGCGCCGTGAATTCGTCCGCGCACGTACCCGAGTCGTGCCTTCGCGGAACGGTGACCTCGCTCGGCGGCACGTTCTTCGTGGGGGCGCAGGAAGGCGTCGGCGTCGTCGACGCGACCCGTCATCACCAGCGCGTTGCCGTAGAGGTCGGGCCAGGGCCAGAATCCGGGTTCGTCGAGGGCTTCTCTGTGCCGCAGGGTCACGAGGGGGTCGAGCTGGCGGAGCACCCCGTCGTAATCTGCTGCTACTTCTGCACACTGGGCTGCGGAGATGCAGGAGGGGACGAGCATGAGCGTGTAGTCGTTGCTCCCGGCGCGGCCGCGCCGAAGGTGCTCGCGCGCGGCATCCCAGTTGCCGCGCAGTGCATGTACCTGGGCTCCAGTCCAATGGACAAGTGGTCGCAGCAGATCCAGGCCGGTCGAATCGAGTTGTGCAGCGGCCCGGTCCACGGTGCGCAGGGCATCGCTCCACGCCCCCAAGGTGAACTGTGTGCGGGCGAGCCACGCTTGCGCCCACAGTGAGATCCGGAGCGAGCCACCGCGGAACGTGGTGGGTTCGGAGGCTTCCAGTTCGGTACGGGCACGATCGGGCGCATCCAACGCCAACGCGAGCCAGCCTTCTGCCATGCGGATACGCTGGCTCTGTGCTCCGAGGCGGACGTGGTCGGCAAGGCCGGCGTACGAAGCGCGCGCCTCGTCGATGCGTCCTGTCATGCCCAGACCGAGGCCTCGGATGGCGTTGGACTCCACGACAGCGGGTGCATCGCCCGGGACCAGCGACGAGGCACGATCGGACCAGGCCACGAGTTCGTCGCCGCGCATCCTGGCCAGCGAGTGCAGAACCATCCGCTGGCAGATCATCGCTGCCAGTTCGGGGTCGGTATCCGACTCGTCGACCATGGTCCAGGCTTCGGACAGCAGATAGTGCGCCTCGGCGGCGCGGCCCCGCTGGATTGCGAGGTAGCCGAGGACGGCGTTGCGCATCGGGCCTCCGGGGGCGCTTTCGATCTCGGGAACGAAGGTCTGAGCCTGGGGGAGATCGGCGGCGCCGGTGAGTGCATCGACCCCGCGGATCAAACGTTGTGTGCGGAGGTCGCGTTCGGGCGTGATGCGGCCTGCCGTGATGAGCGCCTCGGCGGCCTGCGCCCATGCACCGTCGGCAGCGCGTTGCCGAGCGAACCGATCGAGTTTGTCCGCGAGAGTGCCGTCGGCGGCGGGTGTGGCCGACACCAGATGGAACAGCGCGTCGCCCTCGTCGTCGACAAGTGTGGCCGCTCGCGCATGCAGTTCGCGCCACCGCGCAGGCCCGATCTCGTCGGTGACGGCGGCGCTGGTCATCGGGTCGGGGAACAGCAGGGTGACGATGCCCTGCCGTTCCCGCATCGTCAGCAGACCGGCGGTGTGTGCTTCGTCGAGCAACGGTGTGGGGTCGTCGACTTCGGCAAGTGCGGCAGCCGGAGCGAGCGGCGATCCGGTGCCCAGGATCGCCGCTGCTTCGATGAGGGCGCGTGTGTCGGGTGAGCAGGCGGTGAGGGCTCGCCGTACTGCTGCGGCGTGTTGCGCAGGTGCGGGGAACCGCGCCTGCCACCGCTGCCATTGGGCGCGCGGGATCTCGTCGAGGAGCTGTAACACCGGCCGGGGACTCCCGAGTGTGTGCTCGTGCAGGCGTTGAGCCGTCCAGGGCGAGAGGTCCACGCCCGCGCGGAGAAGCGCGAGCTGGGCGACATCGCCGGAGGTGAGGGCGCGGACATGGATGGTGTCGGCCCGATGCGACGACAGGATTCGTGCGGTGGTGTCGTCGATGCCGTCGGGCAGGACGTCGGGGATCACCCACAACATCAGGATCGGGCGTTGGTGTGCGCGGCGGATCATCGACGAAAGCGACTGCAACGAATCGATATCCGACCAGTGGGCGTCATCGACGACGATGATCGTGGTGCTGTGGATCGTGTCCAGGTACGCATGCGCAGCATCGATGGGGTCGGCCCCCGGCTCAGGGGCGTGAGTCAACTGTTCGAGCACCGCCCACGGATGGTCCGACTCCCACGGCGCCCCTGATGCGAACTGTGCGTGTATATCACGGTGCCTGCTCGTGAAAGCTCGGACGAGAGCGCTTTTTCCGATGCCGGGTGGACCCTCGACGAGGGCGAGCACGGGAGACCCGGCGCGCGCCCCGTCGAGTAGTCGGTCGAGCTGAGAGAGCTCGGTTTCACGTCCTACCAGCATCGAATTGTCCGTCACGCATCCACGGTAGTCCCGGTCGAGGCGTCCGGAACGTCGATCCGCGTGTTGTGCTGCAGCGGTCGGGGAACGAAGAACGTGACGAGGCCACCGGCGAGAGCGATCACCGCGAAGATGTAGAAGTTCACGTTGTTCGCGAAGCCGGCGCCGATCAACAGGCCACCGATGATCGGGCCGAAGATCCCGCCGAGCCGGCCGAATCCTGCGCACCACGCGACGCCGGCTGCGCGAGCGGGGGTGTCGTAGTAGTTCGACACGAAGCCGTAGACGAGCACCTGCGTACCGATCGTGCCGACGCCGGCGATCGCGACGGCGGTGAGGAGCACGGGCAGCGGGAACCCGAGGGTGAGCATCACCAATGCGACGGCAGCGAGGAAGAAAGTGGTGACGATGACGGACTGCGGACCGCGGCCGTCGGCGATCTTCGATGCGATGAGGCCGCCGATGATGGCACCGCCGTTGAGGACGAGGAGAAACGCGAGCGAACCGTCGGCGTTGTAGCCGGCGTCGGCCATGATTTTCGGCAACCATGTGTTCAGGCCGTAGGTCAGGAGCAGGCCGGCGAAGCTCATCAGGCCGAGCAGACCGGTGCCGAGCGCGTACTTCCTGGTGGCGAGCGCAGCGAAACCGACCTTCTCGGTGGGTGCGGCAGGCGCGGCCGTGGGCATCGGGAAGCCGAACTTGTCGCAGGTGGATTTCGCTTCGTCGAGGCGCCCGCGGGAGGCCAGCCACGCGGGCGATTCGGGGAGCTTGGCCAGCGCGAGTGGGAACAGGATGACGAGCGGCAGAGCGCCGATCAGGAACAGTCCACGCCATCCGATGACGTCACGCAGCAGGATCGCGAGCAGCGATGCGAGGACACCGCCTGCGGGGACGCCGCTGTAGACGATGGCGTTGAACAGGTTGCGCTTGCCGGGTGGGGCGAACTCCGCGACGACGGCACCGGCGGTGGCGACCAGGCCGCCGACACCGATACCGGTGAAGAACCGGAGGCCACCGAACATCGCGATGCTGGTCGAGAACGCTGCTGCGCCCATACCGACCGAGAACCACACGATGTTGATCAGCATCATCTTGCGGCGGCCGACGCGGTCGCCGAACGCGCCGGTGACGAGAGCACCGACCATGACACCGATCAGGGCATAGGAGCCGAGTGCCCCGGCCTGCTGCGCGGAGATCTCGCCGAGCTGGGTGGGGTCGCCCATGAGTGTCGGAAGAACAGTTCCGTACACGACGAGGTCGTATCCGTCGAAGATGATCGCGACGGTGGCGAGAGCGACGATCCAGATGACGCTTCGTTTGTGCTGTGGACTGGCCCAGGTCTGTGTGGTTCGGGTCATGACTTGCTCCGGTTTGTGTGAGGGGTCACAAATGAATTCGGGCAGAAAAGTGGCCTCACCAGCAGGGAAAGGCCCACTGGTGAGGCCCGGTCGAACGGCTGTCAGCCTTGATCGCCTCCGGCTACGGGAAGTACCGAACCGGTGATGTACGAGGCCTCATCGGAGGCCAGGAAAGTAATCGCCGCGGCTTGCTCCTCGAGCGTGCCGTACCGCTTGAGCAGCGAAGAATCGACGGTCTGGTCCACGATCTGCTGGTACCAGGCCTTCTCCTGCTCGGTCTGCGGGGCAGGCCCCCGCGCGACCCGCCGCTCCGGCGCGACGGTCCCGCCCGGCGCGGTGGCGACGACGCGAACGCCGTACTGCGACAGCTCGAGCGCAAGCGCGGAGGTGATGGCGTTGACGCCACCTTTCGCGGCGGCATACGGAACACGGTTCACCCCGCTCGTCGCCACGGACGACACGTTCACGATCGTGCCGGAACGCTGGTCGATCAGGTACGGCGCAGCGGCGCGGCACGACCACAACGTGGGGAACAGCGACCGGCGGATCTCCTTCTCGATCTCATCGGGCGCGTAGTGCTCGTACGGCTTGGCCCAGATCGTTCCGCCGACCACATTGATGAGCACGTCGAGTCGTCCGGCGGATCGGGTCGCGAACGCGAGCGCCTCCTCCGCTCCCTCGAAGGTCTCGAGATCCGCAGTCACCGAGTGGGCCTTACCGCCCTCGGCGCGCAGCGTCTCGGCGACTTCGTGGACGATCTCGGCACGGTCGACGAGGACGACCTCGCCGCCTTCCGCCGCGACACGGGACGCAACCGCGAGACCGATGCCCTGTGCGGCGCCGGTGATCGTCAGGCACTTGCCGTCGAACCGCCCGGGGAAGAACTTCGCTTCGCTCATCGTGCACCCGCTGCCGCGCCCTCGGCGATCGCTCGCCGCATCGTCTCCTTGGCGTGGCCGGAATGCGCGACCATCAGTTCGCGGGCTGCGGCCTTGTCGCCCTGCTCGAACGCCTCGACGAGCTGCAGGTGTTCGTCGATGATGTGTCCCTCGATCCAGTGCGCGTCGCGGAGCACCTGGTACATCAGCTGTGTCACCTCGAGGCGGTTGTAGGCCTCGAGCAGTACCGGATTGGTGCAGCAGCGGAACAGGTACTCGTGGAACGCCGCGGTGGTGTCTGTGAACGCGGCGGCGTCCGTGAAGTGGTCACCTTCGACGGACGCGCCGGATGCCTCGGCGAGAATCCGGAACTCCACGAGCTGCTCGGGGGTGAGCCGGCCGATGGTGAGCTCGAGGACACCGAGTTCGAGCGCCATGCGGGCGTCGAACTGCTCGTCGGACTCGGCGACAGGCGGGTGCTCCTCACCGATCTCGTAGTTTCCGGGGTCGGCGGGTGTCTCGAGCGCAACGGGACGGCCGGTCTCGGCAGCGGCCTTCTCGGCAGCAGCCTTCTCCGCGTCGGTGGGGGCCGGGGTGGTCGCCCCGCCCGGAGTGGCGGAGGTGTTGAACTTCTCGAAGTAGAAGTTCACGGGTGTGATGCTGTTCTCCGACAGGTGATTACGCACCGCTTCCACCATCGGCGGTGGGCCGCACAGGTAGATGTCGACGTCGCCGTCGTTGAGGTGCTGCGGCTCGAACAGTCCGGTCACGTAGCCCTTGTTCGGGGCCGACGAATCCTTGTCGGCGACACAGTAGTCGAACGTGAAGTTCGGCAGAGACTCCGCATAGGCCTGGAGCTTCTCGAGTTCGACGAGGTCGTGGTCGAACGTGACGCCGTAGATGAGGTGCACCGGATGATCGGTGCCCTCGCTCTGAATCTTCGACAGGATCGACAACAGCGGGGCGAGTCCGGTCCCGCCTGCCAGCAGCAGCGACGGGCGCTTGCGCTCGCGGAGGAAGAAGCTACCGAAGGGGCCGGTGAATTCGAGAGTGTCGCCCACCTGAGCGCGGTCGCGCAGATATTCCGACATCAGGCCGCCCTCGGTGATCTTCACCAGGAACGCCAGCGAATTGTCGTGGGGGCCGGTGCTGAACGAGTACGACCTGCTCGCCTGCTTGCCGGTGCCGTCGTCGCTACCGGGAACCCCGATGTTGACGTACTGCCCGGGCAGGAACACCAGGTCGTCCCGGTTGTCGATCTCGACGGTGAAGCCGACGACGCTCTCGGAGAAGCGATTGAGTTCGGTGATCGTCGCGGTGTACGAGGCCGCGGCGGTCTTCGCGACATCCGACGTGCTGGCGATCTGCACCACCAGATCCGACTCGGGCATCATCTGACACGGCAGGCAGTAACCCTGTTCTGCTTCCTCGTCGGTCAGCGCATCCTCGATGTAGTCGCCGCCGTCGTAAGTGCCCGATTCGCAGAACGCCTTGCAGGTGCCGCACGCGCCGTCGCGGCAGTCGAGGGGGATGTTGATCCGCGCCTTGTACGACGCGTCTGCGACGGTCTCGTTCGGCTTGACCTTGATGAAGCGGGTGACCCCGTCCTCGAAGCTCAATGCCACCTGGAATGTCATGGTGCCCAAGCCTCCTCTCGTGATTCCGGGTATTAGACGACGTAGACGTCGACGATGTGGTGGATGTAGTCGTTCTTCAGAACGATCTTCTTCTTCTTGATCACCGGCTGATCACCCGAGACATCGAGAGTGAGGAATGTGGTGCCGAAGTAGGTATCCGTCGTGTTGTAGCGGAAGTACAGCGAGAACCAGTTGTGGCGCAGGTCGATTTCGGTGCCGCGGCGCTCGAGGATCTCGGCGTTGGTGATGTTGTGTCCGGTGCGAGGTTCGGGCAGTGACGTCGACGACGACCGGTCGGTGCGGATTCGGAACACACGGTCTTCGAGCCCACCGCGGTTCGGATAGTAGATCAATGAGATCTCGGACTGCGGATCTTCGGTGAGCTTGCCGTCGTCGTCCCATGCCGGCATCCAGTACTCGGCGTCGGGGTGGTAGCACTCGATCCACTTCTCGAATTCCCGATCGTCGAGCAGGCGTGCTTCCCTGTAGAGGAACTGTTCGATGTCGGTCTGCGTCAACTCTGTTGCAGTAGTCATGGTTTCGGTTCCTCTCAGAGCGCGGTGGGTTCGCCGGCGGCGGCAGCTGCGGCTTCGGCGTCGACGGCATTGCGCATCGTGTCGAGCCAGTAGCCGTGCTGGATCGGGTACAGGCCCTCGTCCTCGGTCTTCACACCACTGGACAGGACACCATCCATGCCCAGATCTTTCGCGACCTGATCCGGCCCGTTGAGCACGTGAGTGGCGCCGCGGCTCATGTCGTTCCACGGTGCAGACGACGCCATGTACGTCTTCTGGCAGGAGCGGAACTCTTCGAGGTCGTCGGGGGTTGCCATGCCGGTGGCATTGAAGAAGTCCTCGTACTGGCGGATTCGGTTGGCGCGGGCCTCGGCGCTCTCGCCCTTCGGGGCGATGCAGTAGATCGTCACCTCGGTCTTGTCGACCGAGATCGGGCGCAGGTGCCGAATTTGCGACGAGAACTGATCCATGATGTACACGTTCGGGTACAGGCACAGGTTGCGCGACGCACCGACCATGAACTCGGCCTTCTTCTCGCCGTGCTCCTTCATGAGCTCTTCTTTGCGCGGGTAGAGCGGGCGGTCTTCGGGGTTGCCCCACCACATCCACAGCAACAGGTGCCCGTGGTCGAACGAGTAGTAGCCGCCGCCCTGCTTGCCCCACGTGCCGGCGTCCATTGCCTTGGTCTCGTTTGCGGACTCACCGGCGCCGCGGCGTGCCGTGGTCGCGGCGTAGTTCCAGTGGGTCGCCGACACGTGGTATCCGTCAGCCCCGTTCTCCGCCTGGAGCTTCCAGTTTCCGTCATAGGTGTAGGTGGACGAGCCGCGCAGCACCTCGAGTCCTTCGGGGGACTGGTCGACGAGCATGTCGATCATCTTCGTGGTGTCGCCGAGGTGTTCGTCCAGCGACTTGACGTCGGGGTTGAGCGAGCCGAACAGGAACCCGCGGTAGCTCTCGAACCGGGCGACCTTCGTCAGATCGTGGCTGCCGTCGGTGTTGAACTGTTCCGGGTAACCGGCGTCGCGGGGGTCCTTGACCTTGAGCAGCTTGCCGTTGTTCCGGAAGGTCCAGCCGTGGAAGGGGCACGTGAAGGTCGTGCGGTTATCGGTCTTGCGGCGGCACAGCATCGCGCCGCGGTGGCTGCACGCGTTGATCAGGGCGTGAAGTTCACCCTCTTTGTCGCGGCTGATCACGACGGGGGAACGGCCGATGTTGGTGGTGAAGTAGTCGCCGACATTCGGGATCTGGCTCTCGTGAGCGAGGTACACCCAGTTGCCCTCGAAGATGTACTTCATCTCCAGTTCGAAGATCTCTTCGTCGGTGAAGACATCGCGACGGACCTGATGCCGTCCGGTCGCGGGGTCTTCGACGAGAGCTCCGTCGAGGTGGGTGCGCACGTGTTCCACGATGTCGGTCATAGGGATCCTCCAGTGTCGGCGTAGTTCCCGGGACGAACAGCGTCGGTGTCCGATTCCGGTCCGAACACAGTTGCCGTGGCGGCGGTCGGACAGGCTGTGTCGGGGTGGGGCTCGGACGGGCTGTGTCCGGCATTACTACTACCCTGACAGCCTGTGTTTGCGGTCACACCGGGTAAATGCCTAGTGATACCTAGGACCCGAGGCTCGAGGGACGAAGTGCTCTGGACGAGCGGAATGGCCGAATGTCACCTTCATGAGCTCGAGCTGCATGAAGGTGACATTCGGTCAACCGGCGAGCGGGACCCTACCCGGCTGCGGTGAACTTTTCGCGCCGGATCCGACGCGGCGACATCCGGCGTCGTTTGAACGACTTCACCGCGGCTTCGACGAACTTCTCCGACCCGCAGACGTAACCGGTGAATTCCTTCGCCGAGGCAACGTCCTCGGCGAAGGCATCGGTGACGTAGCCCTCCCGGTCGCCCCCGTTCTCACGGCTTACGCAGGTGACGTACCGCAGGCCGGAGTGCTTGTCCTCCAGTTCACGGAAGAAGTCGGCGTCGTACACATCAGCGCAGGTCCGCACCCCGTGGTACAGCAGGATCTCCCGCTGCGGATCCAACGCGAGCGCATGACGGACGATGCCCTTGAGCGGTGCGAGTCCGGTGCCGCCACCGAGCAGCGCCATCGGCCCCGTCGACTTCTCGTCGAACGTGAAATCGCCGTAGGGACCTGTCATATCGATCCGGTCACCCACCTCGATCGATCCGAACAGCCATTCGGAGGACACTCCGCCGGGGTGTCGTCGTACGTGCAGTTCGAGCAGTTTCGGTTCGGTCGGCGGGTTGGCCAGGGAGTACTGACGTCTCGTCGATGTTCCCGGAACGGTGACGTCGACATACTGGCCCGCGGAGAACGTGAGAGGAACATCGAGGGTCAGCAGCACACGTCGGGTATCGGAGGCGATATCACGCACCTCGGAGACCGTGGCGACGAAGTCGTGCAACACATGCGTAGGCGCGATTTCCTCGGCGATCGGTGGGTCGATCGTGGTGTCACTGCACGGCGTGGCCTGGCAGGCCAGTGCAAAGCCCGCGATGCGTTCGTGCTGCGGAAGCGTGTTCTCGGGGGAGTTTCGGTGGTCGACCGAACCCGAGCAGACCTTGATCTTGCATGTGCCGCAGGTTCCCTGGTTGCACGAGTTGGGCATCCACACACCGCTGCGCAGGAACGCGTCGAGAACCGGTTGATCGGGACCGCAGTCGACCGTCGTCGAGCCGGTGGTGACGGTGTACGACATGTCAGACCTCCCAAGTCGCGTGCAGTGAGGTGGGACCGCGGAAGCCCCAGCCCCAGAACTCGACGTCTGCGCCGGTGTCACGTTCGAGGTTGGGGATGGTTTCGAGCAGTTCCTCTAGCCCGATACGGCAGACGTGGTTCGCGAAGTAGATTCCGGCGCATGCGTGGTTGCCGGTGCCGAACGCGAGGTGCGGAAGCGGTGGTCGCGTCATGTCGTACTCGGTAGGTGCGTCGAACGTGCCGGTGTCGTGATTGGCCGATCCGTAGGAGAGGATGACCACCGATCCCGCGGTGACCTCTATTCCGGATACCACTGTGTCGCACTTGGCGATTCGTGCGGTCCCTGACCAGATCGGCGACGTCCAGCGCATTCCCTCGGCGATGGCACGGGGAATCAGATCGGGCTCGTCGACGATGGCCTCGAACTGCTCCGGTCGGCTGAACAGACCGGCCAGTGTCGACGACATTGCGTGCCCCGGCTCCTGCATGGCGCCGAGGAGGAACACGTACAGGGTGGGGTAGATGTAGTCGCGGTCGCGGGTCTGCCCGTCGGGCATGCCGTCGTGCAGCCAATGCGAGATGGCGCTGTCGTCCGGATGTTCGATCCAATGGTCGATCAGCGGGTCGACGATCGACTGGATCTCGGCTTTCGCAGCGTCACCCTCGTCGAATCGTTTCTGATCGGTGAAATTGCCGTCGGCGTCGACTGCGGCATTCGTGAACGAGTTGGACAGCTTGTGGAACCAATCGCGAAGCATGTCCGAGCTGACATCTTTCAGGCCGAGCAGATCTCCGAGCGCGCGGACACTGAGCGGTTCGCAGTACTGGGTGACGAGGTCGGCCTTACCGTCCGATTCGAATTCTTCGAGGTAACGCCGGGCGATCGGTCGGACGAGGTCCTCGATCCACCGGTCCACTTCGCTGGGCTGCAGAGCCGGCTCGACCATCGATCGCAAGTCTTTGTGGATATCGCCGTTTACCCCGATGATCGCGGGATGCCCGAATGTGCGGCCACCGGCAGGGGTGATGATCCCCTCGAAGTCGTCGCTGTTCGCAATCGTGCGGCACGCCTCCGTTGTCGACGCCACGAACGCCCCCAGCACGGGCAGGAAAGCGACAGGCGCCTCGGCTCGAAGACGCTCGTAGATCGGGTACGGATTGCGCTCGAGCTCGGTCATGGTGACTTCGTCGATCCAGGAGAGAGTGCTTGTCATGGGATGCTCCTCGGGTGGGTCGTGGGGCCGTCTCGCGCGGACCTTCCGTACTCTGTGAAGAGGACCATATGATCCAGGTCACTCAGGTTCTATGCCGATTGCGCGGAGTCGATACGAATCGCGCGGAAATGTGGCCTGGTAGGGGTCGCGGAGGTGGAAGGTGTCAGGATTCGAGGGCTGGGAGCACGCCTCCCGAGTGGTCGCCGACGTGTACTTCCCGCACGAATTGACCGTGCTGTCGGGAGCTGAGAAGCCCGAATTACAATTGTCCTCGGTGGATTTCGGCCCGGTCATGATCGGCAGACTCGCCTGGGGCGTCGACGTGGCCATCGAGTGCGAGTATCCGGGGGCCTACGAGATCAACATCCCTCTCGCAGGCAGTCTCGAATCCCGGGGCCGCGGCGGTGACGTCATCTCCGGGCCGGGGCAGGCCACCGTGTTCAGTGCAGATACTCCGAATCGCATCACACGTTGGGACGCAACATGTTCTGTTCTCGGCGTAAAGTTCGAACGCGACCACCTCGAGCGAGAGGCCGACCGGATTCTGGGTGCGCCGCTGCGTTCCCGGCTCGTGCTGCCTGATCAGATCGATCTCACCGGGTCGGCCGATGATTGGCGCCGCCTGGTTGCCTCATTATCGGACCAGTTCTCCGGCGGCACCGGCTCGCTTTCCAACCCACTTGTGTCGCAGCAACTTGCGGGTGCGGTCACGGCCGCGTTCGTGCTGGCGGTGGCGCCCCCGGTCGAGGATGCTGCTCCGGCGCCGAGGCCGGGGATGGTCCGCCGCGTCCTCGATGTCTTGCACGACGATCCCTCACGTCCATGGACCGCAGCCGATATGGCAGAGATTGCAGGCACCAGCGTGCGGCGGATGCAAGAGACATTTGCAGAGTATGTCGGAAGCAGTCCTTCCGCAGTGCTTCTCGATATCCGGCTGGATCGCGCACGCGTCGAACTCGCGGCAGGCGACTCCGGCCTCACGGTGGCCGATGTTGCGTTCCGATGGGGATTCAGCAGCCCCGGCCGATTCGCGGCGGCGTTCAAGAAGAGATACGGGACGACGCCCTCGGCGATGTTGCGGCAGTGATGAAAGCGGAACTTCAGCTGCAACGGAATTGGACAGATACACACCGTTTGACGGTGTGCATCTGTCCAATAGGTGTGTATCTGCGTTACCCGACCCACATGACCGGGGTCGGACGGTCGAACGACAACTCGGGATAGTCGTCATCGGCGACCGGTGTGCGTAGCCGCCGTTCGACGTAGTCGTGGCCGTGCGTGCGCATGTACTCGATGCACGCCACCGTGTAACCGAGGGAATCGATTCGGTCGGTGCCTACCGGGCGGAACAGGTTGGGAAATCCGTGCGCGGTCACGGCGGCAGGATCGATGGCGGTGGCCTCACGCCCCAGCAGGTGGATCGTCCCGTCGCCATCGATCACGAACTTGGCGCGCGCGATGACGAACCTTCCTACGTGGAATTCCCAGCGATTGTTGATGTCGTCGTATGTGGCCGAGGTTGCGCTGACCAGCTCACAGACCGACAGACGCAAGTCGTCACGAAGACGGCCTGCCGCGCGCTGGGATGCGAAGGAACGCCCGAGGATCACGGCGTCGAACTCCGGAATGGGGGCAGGGGCACCGGAATTCGAAGCGGCGGACATCTCGGACGCTCCTTCGCGTGGGGTGGATGATTGGGTACCGCGCGCAGGCGGGGTAGGTGGGGGGTCGTCCGCCCGCGCGCGGTGGTGTGGGGTGTCGTTACTTGTAGAACGCGGAGACGTCGGCGTTGCCGATCAGGTCGGGCACCGTCCAGCCGTCGAGGTCGTACTCGCTCATGAACTGCTCGGCGAAGCCCTTCATGGAGGCCACGTCACCGCGGGTCTCGGCGGCGAACAGCAGTTCGGCCTTGACGTTCTCGTGGTTGCCGGCGTAGTTCCGCTCGTACAGCTCGTGACGGCCACCGAACTCGGATCCGATCGAATCCCACAGTGCCTTCATGACCTTGACACGGTCGACGGCCTGAATACCGTCGGATCCACGAACGTACTTGTCCAGGTAGGGGCGTACCTCGGGGTTCTTGAAGTCGGCGGCGGACGACGGCAGGTAGATCAGGCCCGAGGCGACGTCCTGCTCGATGATCTCCTTGATGCGCGGGTAGCCCTGCATCGCGAACATCCGGTACGTCAGGCCGTATTCGAGCTTCGGGATGACGGTGTCGCCGATCCACGGTTCGGGATTGTTGACCATGGAGTCGGTCAGCGACCAGAACAGGTTGCGCCAGCCGATGACCTCACCGACGCGGGTCTGTACTCCTCGGAATCCACCGGCACCGGTGGCGTCGAGGGCTTTCATGAGCAGACCGGCGATGAAGTCGAGTTTCACGGCGAGGCGGGTGCAGCCCTGAAGCGTGAAGCGCTGCAGGAAACCGGAACCCGGCAGGAACTGGTTGATCTTCTCGACGTCCCCGTACATGAAGACGTTCTCCCACGGGACGAGGACCTTGTCGAAGATGAAGATGGCGTCGTTCTCGTCCATCCGGCTCGACAGCGGGTAGTCGAACGGCGAGCCGACGATGTTGGCGTTCTCCGAGTACGAGGCGCGGGAGATCAGCTTGATGCCGGGTGCATCCATCGGCACCGTGCAGATCAGCGCGAATTCCTTCTTCTTGATCGGCAGGCCGTAGTGCGCGATGAAGTTGTAGTTGGTGATGGCCGAGCCGGTCGCGACGACCTTCGCGCCGGAGACGATGAGGCCGGCGTCGGTTTCCTTCTCCACCTTCATGAACACGTCGCCGACCTGGTCCGGGGGCAGCTGACGGTCGACAGGCGGGTTGATGATCGCATGGTTCCAGTACAGAACCTTCTCCTGCGATTCCCGGTACCAGCGCTTCGCGTTGTCCTGGAACGGGTTGTAGAACTCGTCGTTTGCGCCGAGTGTTCCGAGGAAAGAGGCCTTGTAGTCGGGGGAGCGGCCCATCCAGCCGTAGGTCAGACGTGCCCAGGTGGCGATGGCATCGCGGTCCTTGACCAGGTCGGCGGAGGATTTCGGGGTGCGGAAGAACGGCATCGTGACGCCGCCGTTGCCAGTGTCGGTCGGGGTGGTGAGTGCGTCGACGTGCTCACCGGTGTGCAGCGCGTCGTAGAGGCGCGCGGTCATCCGGATGGAGTTGCGGAACGCCGGGTGGTTCGTGAAGTCCTTGACCTTCTCGCCGTGCAGGAAGATCTCGCGGCCGTCGTCGATCGAGGCGATGTACTCGTCGCCGGTCATGGGGCGGGTCGCGAAATTCTTCGTCCGGTTCGCTTCGCACTCTGCGGCCACGTTGACCTTGGAGCGGTCGAGAGTGTCGGGGCGCGGTTCGGTGGTGGTCATGGAATTTCTCCTAGTCCGGTGGGGCAGGGATTCGCTGTGTCAAGGGATGTCAGGCCGGGGATGTGGCCAGGTGGAGCGGAGTGAACTTGGTCTGGGCGTCGAACCATCCGCTGTGCGGATCGTCCAGGCTGCCGTTCCATGCCGCAGACGCGCTGGGAGCGCCGAGGTCGTGGAAGGTGCTGCGGAAGAAGAGGAGGGGATCGACGTCGCGGCTGGAGGCATCGACGATCTCGCCGATGTAGATGACATGGTCACCGCCGTCGTATTCGCGCCACGGGATGCACGAGATCGTCGCGGCGGTGCCGGCGAGGACCGGGGCAGTGGGGCCGTCCTCCCATGTCGGTTCGGGCGACTGCGGCCTGCCCGCGAAGTGCATTGCGGTGTCGACCTGGTCGGCGGCGAGGACGTTCACGGCGAACGGTGCGCCCGACAGGAAGCCGCACGCCTTCGATGTGCGGGTCAAGGTGACCTGGCACAGTCGCGGCTCGAGCGACACTGCGGTGAACGCGGTGACGGTGGCGCCGTGCGGTTCGCCGTCCCGGTTGGCGCAGGTGATGACTGTAACGCCACTTGCGAACTGTCCGAAGATGTTTCGCAGGTCTCGCTGTTCCATGTCTGCGTCCTCCCTGTCCCGGTTCGATCTGGTGTGACACAAACCATATGGATGCGAAAGGGGGTCCGCGATCCAGTGAGCGCGGTCACTATCCGGTTAGCGCGGCGGGTAGGTATAAAGTCCTTGTTTGCCAGGGCGAGTGTCCCTGATCACACTGATATGAAGACCCCCGATATCCGGTGAAGGTGGGTGGATCGCAGATGGCAGAGGATTCGACTCGGCACCCGTCCGACTGGGGCGAGGTGGAAGAGGTGGTGTCGCATGCGTACTTCTCCCATGACCTCACCCCTCTCGAGAAGGTCGAGCCCCGCCTCAATCTGCGCACATTGCCTTTGGGGCCGGTCCGGCTGGCCAGGATCGGCTGGGGCGCCGAGACATCGGTCCGCAGTTCGCACCCGGGCGCCTATGCCGTGAACATTCCTCTGTCGGGCACGATCGAGTCGATCGCCGGCGGCATCGAGACCGAGTCCGGGGTGGGGCAGGCCACCGTATTCGAGCCCGATATCGACGCGACGATCCGTCGGTGGAGCGGCGACTGCGAGATCGTCGGGGTCAAGCTGGAGCGCGACTACCTGCACCGGGAGATGGCCCGCATTCTCGGGCGCCCCGACCTGCACCTTCCCGCCCAGGTCGACCTGACGACCGACGCGGGACAGAGCTGGACGGCGCTATTGCGGTCGATCATCGAGCAGCTCAAGTCCGATGAGTCGCTCTGGGGTAACCCCCTGGTCGCCGATCAGCTCTCCGGTGCTCTGACCTCGTCGTTCATTCTCGCGGTGATGCCCGACGACGCTGATCCGACCGGAGGCGCGCGGCCGCGGATCATCAAGCGGGTCCTCGACCGGGTGCACAACGATCCGTCTCTGCCCTGGACGTCGGCGGACATGGCCGAGGTTGCCGGGGTGAGCGTACGTCGTCTGCAGGAGGGTTTTCGGGAGTATCTCGGCGTCTGCCCTCGCGACTACCTGCTCGATCTGCGGTTGTCGCGTATTCACGAGGAACTCTCTGCGGGATCCGGGTCGGAGATGTCGGTGACGGATGTGGCGTTGAGGTGGGGAATCACGCACACCGGCCGATTCTCGGCCGCGTACAAACGCAAATACGGGGTAGCGCCCTCGGAGACTCTGCGTACCTGAGCGAGGGCGCCCTCGTCACCGGTGGCGGTATCCGAGTTCCTCGCTGAGCTTCTCCGCGCAGTCCACCACACGTTTCGCGCACAGATCCTGGAACGAATCGAGAGTGTGCCTGCCCGTCGACGTCGAACAGGCAAGCACGCCCACCGCATGCCCGGCGGGGTCGAACACGGGTGCCGCAAGCGAGATCAACCCGTCTTCGAGTTCGGCCGAGGCCATGGCGTAACCCTTGCTGCGCACGTGCGCGAGTTCGGTGCGGAATGCGTCGGCGTTGTCGATGGTGGTGGACGTGAGTTTCTCGAACCGGGTCTCCTCGATCACCGCGTCGACCAGTTCGCGTGGCGACCAGGCGAGCAGGGCGCGACCCATCGAGGTTGCGTATGCGGGTACGCGGGTACCGACCGAGACGTTGATGCTCATGATGCGTCGCACCGGCACGCGGGCCGCGTACACGACCTCGGCTCCGTCGAGTACGCCGAGCGAGGCAGATTCGTGGGTGTGATCTGCGATTTCCACCAACTTGGGCAGTGCGGAGTCCACGAGGGTGTGTGAAGCTGTGTAGTGCTGCCCGATGCTCAGTACCCGCGGCGTCAGCGACCAGCGGGTTCCCGTGGCGGTGACGTAGCCGAGGCGCTGCAGTGTGAGCAGGATTCGACGAACTGCGGGCCGCGACAAGTCCGTCTTGGTGGCCACCTCGGCCAACGTCGGTTTCGGATCCTTGTCGTCGAAGGCGTGCAATACCGCAAAACCGCGTTCGATGCTCTGGATGAAGTCGCGGTCGTTACTCGGATTGTTGCCTAGGCCGGTGCTCGGCATCACATCTCCTACCTGCTCCTACCTGCGGGACCTGTCGATGTTGCCTCAATCGGGTGTTGACAAGCGATGTGACAACACGCACAGTATGTGTTGTACGCATTGCGATCCACAAGTACGCACAGCGTACATCCGGTAAGTCCGCAGCCCCCGGCACGGACAGGGCCGCTGCTTTCCACACCGTTTCTCAGCCCCGACGAGGAGAGTCCATGACCACCACCGAGAACCCGACCGCTCACGGTTCCGGCAACGCCGCCACCGACAAGTTCAAGTCCGAGCGGGTTTCGTCCGACACTTCCGTCGAGCGCGCGGCCGCGATCTACAAGGACGTGCTCGAGGCGCTGGCGGGGGTCGTCCACAAGCACGAGGTGACGTACGACGAGTACCGCGTCCTCAAGCAGTGGATGATCGACGTCGGTGAGTACGGCGAATGGCCGCTGTGGCTGGACGTCTTCGTCGAGCACGAGGTCGAGGAAGTCAACTACAGCCGCAAGCACTTCACCGGCACCAAGGGTTCCATCGAAGGCCCCTACTACGTTCCGAACGCTCCGAAACTGCCGTCCAAGTGCACCATGCCGATGCGCGAGAAGGACAAGGTCGCCCCGCCGCTGATCTTCAAGGGCAAGGTCACCGACCTCGAGGGCAACGGCATCGCCGGCGCCACCGTCGAACTCTGGCACGCCGACGAAGACGGCTACTACTCGCAGTTCGCTCCTGATATCCCGGAGTGGAACCTGCGCGGCACGATCGTGGCCGACGAGGACGGCAACTACGAGATCACCACACTCAAGCCGGCTCCCTACCAGATCCCGAACGACGGCCCCACCGGTTGGTTCATCAAGTCCTACGGCGGTCACCCGTGGCGTCCTGCTCACCTGCACCTGCTGGTGTCGGCGCCGGGTAAGCGCGCAATCACCACCCAGCTCTACTTCAAGGGCGGCGAGTGGGTCGAAGACGACGTCGCGACCGCTACCAAGCCGGAGCTCATCCTGGACCCGCAGCCGAACGCCGACGGTATCGCCGAGGTGAGCTACGACTTCGTGCTCGATCCCGAAGCGTGATTCACCTTTGACCTCGAATGCCGGTGTCCCACAGGGGCGCCGGCATTCGGCGCGTATGTACCTCTGCCGTATCGACCGTCACACCCAGAACCGATTGTGAGCTGACCGAAGATGTCCGACCCCGACCTGTTGATCGTTTCCGTCGAATCGACGATCGTCGACGTACCCCTGATTCGTCCGCACAAATTCGCGACCACGACCTCGGAAGTACAGCCGATCCTGTTCGTCGCCGTCACCACTGCCGGCGGAATCACCGGTTACGGCGAAGGTGTCGTGCCGGGAGGTCCGTGGTGGGGCGGCGAATCCGTCGAGACGATGAAGCAGATCGTCGATCGCTACATCGGTCCCTACATCATCGGTCGCGGCGTCGACGAGATCAGCGGCGTGATGCTCGACATCGAACGGATCGTCGCGAACGCCCGTTTCGCGAAGGCCGCGGTCGATGTCGCAATGCACGACGCCTGGGGTCGCAGCCTCGGCGTGCCGGTCGCGTCACTGCTCGGTGGCGCGTTCCGCACCGGAGTCGACGTACGCTGGGCGCTCGGCGCGGCACCTCTCGAGGAGATCGTCGAAGAGGTCACCCACAAGATGGAGCAGCGCCTCAACTTCTCGTTCAAGCTCAAGATGGGTGCGCTCGATCCCGTCGTCGATACCGACCGCGTGGTGAAGATCGTGGAGGCATTCGACGGCAAGGTCGGATTCAGCATCGATGTGAACGCGCGCTGGGATCGTTTCACCGCGCTGCGTCACGTTCCGCAGCTCGTCGACGGCGGTGTGGAACTCATCGAACAGCCGACCCCGGCCGACCAGCTCGATGTCCTCGCCGAGATCAATCGCCGCGTCTCCGCACCCGTCATGGCCGACGAATCCGTCCAGACCCCGCACGACGCATACGAGGTCGCCAAACTCGCCGCGGCCGACGTCATCGCCCTCAAGACCACCAAATGCGGTGGTCTGCAGCGCAGCAAGGAAGTGGTCGCGGTCGCCAAGGCCGCCGGTCTTCGCTGCCACGGCGCGACGTCCATCGAAGGCCCGATCGGTACCGCCGCGTCCATTCATTTCGCATGCTCCGAACCCGGAATCAACTACGGTACGGAACTGTTCGGCCCCCAGTTGTTCGCAGTCGAGCTGCTGAAGAAGCCCCTCGAGTACTCCGAAGGACAAGTGCACCTGCCGGAGGGTCCCGGCCTCGGTGTCGAACTCGACATGGACGTCGTCAAGAAGTACGCGCGAGACTGACCCCCCACACCCGAAGAAGGAGAAAACCCCATGGCACTGTTCCACGTTCGGATGGACGTCAACATCCCGCGCGACCTCGACCCCGAGGTGCGCGCCGAGACCATCGCGAAGGAGAAGGCCTACAGCCAGGAACTTCAGCGGGCGGGTAAGTGGCCCGAAATCTGGCGCATCGTCGGCAAGTACAGCAACATCTCCATCTTCGACGTGGACTCGGCCGATGAGTTGCACGAGATCCTGTTCAACCTGCCGTTGTTCCCGTACATGAACATCGAGGTCATGGCGCTGACGAAGCACGGATCGGACGTCAAGTAGCCACCTCCCGCTGGTACGGCACTCGAATATCCGCACTCTTCTCGAAGGGGTGCGGATATTCGCTTGTAGGAGAAAAGCGGAATTCTGTTCGAGTGCGCAGTTATTGACGCGTTCTCTCACTGAAACCGTCGATAACTGCACGGTCGATCGGGTTATCCGTCCATCCGGCGAGACACTTGCATCCAGAGAGCGTCAACGATGTCCGGAACGACTTGCGGGAATGTAGAGTCCGGGGATGACTGGTCCTCGGCTCCTCCTCATCTCCGGTTCCTTGCGTGACGGGTCGAGCAACAGCGCGGCGATCCGCACGGTGGCAGCCCAGCTGGAGTCCGACGCCGACGTCACCGTCTACGCCGAAATGGGACTGTTGCCGCACTTCAACCCCGACGTCGAGGCCACGGCGTTGCCGGACGTCGTCGCGTGTCTGCGCAGGAACATCGACGACGCCGTCGCGGTCTTGATCTGCACGCCCGAGTACGCCGGAGCGCTCCCGGGCTCGTTCAAGAATCTGCTGGACTGGACCGTCGGTGGAATGGAGATTGTCGACAAGCCCGTGGCGTGGATCAACGTGTCGGCGAACGCAACCAATGCGGCGGGCGCTCATGCGTCGCTCGAGACCGTCCTGAATTACACGGGAGCCGACATCGTCCACGATGCCTGCCGGCATGTTCCGGTGGCCGCCGCGGATCTGTCGAGCGACGGACTGGTGAGCACGTCGGCCGTGGTCGACGAGCTGCGATCGGCGGCGCTGACGCTCCTCGAGCGAGTGCGGCAGGAACCGGCCTGACGAAGTGGACGCCCTGCGGGCGGCTGCACCCAACCGTACGGAGACCCTGCGGGTCCCTGAGCTTGCCTTCGGCCCCTTCCACACAGCTGCCCGGTCCCCATGTCCCGATAGACCACTTGTCGTCGATCGCGACCGACGCGCCCGCAGTCTGGGATGCATAGATCGAACCGCGGTCGAAACGAGATCGCCGAGTTCACCGGACTTACCGGGGCTCAGGTGCGATATGCGCCAGGGAAGTTGACCGAGGAACGACTGGTACGGGTCGACGGGCGACAGGGCGTGCGGACAACTCGCTATGTGCGGAACTCGTAGTGTTGGTGCTCGACAGCCACATAGAGAAAGAAGGCGCACTGTGGGGCCGTAAATGTCACGGTCCCGTGCAATGCTTTGCCTGCAGGTCGTCGACCTGCACATTCGCCCCTCCCACACTGACAATATTTCGAGTGAGTGAGCGCTGGAATCGCTCACTGCGTCGACGCGGAACGAGCCGTACGCGGCCGGAGAAATCGGCACGCCGAGCGGTAAAGGACGGCCGGGGTGAGTCGGGGCCATACTCGAAGTATGAGCCTGCCGCTGCGCGACGTGTACGCCGAGCCCACCCTCGCCGACCTCCTGCCATCGGTGCTCGCTTCCGCGGGCGTCGCCGGTGAGATGAACCGCCTCGGGCTTGCCGAGTGCTCCAGGACGGTCGTGCTTCTCGTCGACGGTATGGGCTGGGAACTGCTGCAACGAAACAAGAAGGTTGCACCGTTTCTCACCTCCGCCCCCGGACACGCGATCCGCGCCGGCTTCCCCACGACCACCGCGGTGAGTATCGCGTCACTCGGAACCGGGCTGCCGTCGGGACGCCACGGCATCACCGGCTATCAGTCGTATGTCGACGAGATCGAAGCACCCCTCAATTGGCTGCGCTGGACACTCGCGGGCACCGCCATCGACAAGCGCGACGAACTGGTCCCCGAGGACGTGCAACCGCACCCGACGGCGTTCGAACGTGGCGCCGATGCGGGCATCGCCGTCACTACCGTCGTTCCGAAGCACTTCGACGGCAGTGGCCTGACCCGCGCTGTTCTGCGCGGCGGCGCATTCGTCGGGGTCTCCGCCTACGGTGATCTGCTCGCCCGTGTCGTGTCGGCAACCGGCGCCGACGAACGCAGCCTCGTCTACTGCTATCTCGGCGAGGTCGACACACTCGGCCACGTGTATGGGCCCGAATCCGATGCGTGGCTCGCGCAGCTCACTATCGTCGACCGGTTCGTCGAGCAACTCGCGGGTGCGCTTCCCCGCGGGACCCGGCTGCTCGTCACCGCCGATCACGGCATGATCGATGCTTCCCGCGGGCGACGCATCGACTTCGACCACACCCCAGGACTCGGTGAGGACGTGAGCGTCATCGCCGGTGAGCCACGGTGCAGGCACGTCTACACCGACAGCGTCGGCGAGGTGCTCGAGCGCTGGCGAAACGAACTCGGCGAGCAGATGTGGGTCGGTACCCGCGACGAGGTGATCGCCGCCGGCCTGTTCGGCCCCGAGCCCGCACCGTCGCTCGTCGGCCGCATCGGCGACATCGTCGCGATCGGAATGGGGGAGTCGTCGGTGATCCGCACGGACGGTGAACGGGTGATGTCGGAACTGCCCGGGCAACACGGCGCACTCACCGACGACGAACTACTCGTGCCACTTCTGTGTCTTCAGTGACAGGGCGTCTTCAGTGACAGGGTCGAGTGTGGTGAGCCGCAGAACTGGCCATGACGTGTGCAATGTCGCGTACCCGCGAACGCATTTGTCACATAGTGTGTGCACATGAGCTCCAGTGCTTCTGTGACCTGGCACGATCGGACGAGTCGGATCGCGCTGATCCTTCTCTGGGTCGTCCGGATTCTCGTCAAGCCGATTCTGAGCATCTGGCCGAGCAACGACTTCGGAATCGGCCTCCTCGGCAGGCTTTCGTGGGTGGTCGACAAGGTCACCCCCAGGCCGCGGTCGGTGGAGATCGTCGACACCGATCTCGGCGGAGTGCCCGGCGAGTGCATCATCTCGCCCAAACCCGTCGATGATCCGCTCGAGGATGCCACCATCCTGTACTTCCACGGCGGCGGTTTCATCTTCTGCGGACCCTCGACACACCGGCAGTTGTGTGTGCAGCTTGCTCTCGATTCGGGGGCACCCGTGTATTCGATGGACTATCGGCAGGTCCCGGCCGTCCCCATCGCGGGATCGGTCCACGACGCGATGAATGCGTACACCGCACTGGTCGAGACAGCAGTCGATCCCACCAGGATCATCGTCGGCGGCGACTCGGCCGGCGGATATCTCGCCGTCAAGGTCGCCGAACTCGCTGCGCGACGCGGTATCCAGCGGCCGGCCGCCGTCATCGGTTATTCGCCGTTGCTGAGCCTGGACCTCGACGACTCCGGCCACGATCTCGAGTACATGAAGAAGGACGCCTATCTGCCGATCGAAGCACTCGAGAAGTTGCGCCCGCGCTGGCTCGCGGGTCAGGAAGCGATCGAAGGCGAGATGAACCCCGTCGACGCCGACCCGGCTCTCTTCCCTCCGATGTTCCTGTGTGCAGCCGAATTCGAACTCACCCGGCCCGACGTCGAGGACATGAGCGAGCGCCTCGCCGAGGCGGGAAACACGGTGGAGACGCACCTGTGGCGCGAGCAGATCCATGCGTGGCCGGTCCTCGCGCGAGCATTGCCCGAGGCGATGGAACTCATCGGGCTGAGCACCCGGTTCGCGCGGCGTGCCGTCGTCGCCGTAGACAATGGACGCGCCGCCTGACCTGTCACAGGTTGGTGTTGAGTGGATCCGTCGAATCGGGAAGTCCGGCACTGTGGTCGTCGCTGCCGGGAATCGAAAGATGCTGAGCACCAGCGGTGTACGACGTCATGGACAACGACCCGTAGTTCACCCCGGTGACGAGGGTGTCGGGCTGTTCTCCGGCGGCGGCGAGCAGGCCTGCGAAATGCATCATCGGAATGAAGTGATCCGGTGTGGGAACAGCTTTCGCGAAATCGGCATGCTCGGCCAACGACGGTGCGTCGCCTGGTCGCTCGCGAAGTAGTTCGCCGGCGGCTTCGTCGAACCGCTTCGCCCAGTCGAAGCCCTCGTCCGGTTTACCTGCATCCAGCATGCGGAGGTTGTGCACGATATTGCCGCTACCGACGATCAGAACACCCGAATCCCTCAGCGCCGCGAGTTTCGCGCCGAGTTCCAGATGGTACTCGAGAGGTTTGAATGCGTTGAGGCTCAGCTGGACCACCGGCACGTCCGCGTTGGGAAACATATGGGTGAGCACAGACCACGTGCCGTGGTCGATGCCCCATGAATCGACGTCGCCACCCACCCATTTCGGACGGGCCAGGTCGGCGATCTCCTCTGTCAGCTCGGGCAGTCCGGGTGCGGGGTATTCGACATCGAACAACTCCTGCGGGAATCCGAAGAAGTCGTGGATCGTGCGCGGCGACGGCATTGCCGTCACGGCTGTGGCATTGATGAACCAATGAGCCGAAATCGACAGGATCGCACGCGGCGTCGGCACCGACTTCCCGAACGAGGCCCAGGTCTGCGTGTACCGATTCGATTCGAGAGCGTTGAGCGGGCTGCCGTGGCCGATGAACGCCACCGGCATGTGCGGGGTCATGAAACTCACTTACCTTTCCGGAGAGATGCGAGGACGCAACCACTCGACGAGCTCTCCGAGCACCCGGTCGTTCTCGGGCTCATTGAACACCTCGTGGAACAACCCGTCGTAAAGCTTCAGAGTCAGATCTCGCGAGCCCGCGCGGTCGGCGATGAGCTGAGCACCTGCGGGGTCGGCCAGTGTGTCCGCGGTGCCGTGCAGCACCAGCACCGGCAACGTGAGCGACGGCAAACGCTGCGGCAGGCTCTGCTCGTTGTCGATCAGGACGCGCGCGATCCCGGCGGGAACCAATCCGTGGTGCACGAGCGGATCGGCCTGGTACGCCGCGACGACCGCGGGATCCCGCGACACGGCATTGCTGTCGAGTTTCTGCACCGGCAGATCGGGGAGGAACCGGCCGATCACCTTGCCGATCTCCACGACGATGCCCGGCGTCCCGGACGTCACGATCACCGCCGGTCCGGACAGTGCAAGCGCCGTCAGACGATCCTGGTGGTCGAGCGCATACGCCAACGCGATAGCTCCACCCATCGAATGGCCGAGCAGGAAGACCGGCAGGCCCGGATACGCCTGCGTTGCGATATCGACCAGCGAATCGAGGTCGTCGGTGAAAGCCGACATCGCCCGTGCGTGCAGTCGTTTGCCGCCCGAGCGGCCGTGGCCGCGGTGGTCGGGAGCGAACACGACCAGCCCCAGCTCGGTAAGGCGCCGCGCGACGTGATCGTAGCGGCGTGCATGCTCACCGAGTCCGTGCGTGAGAACCAGCACGCCTGCGATCTCGGCGTTGTCGGGCGACCACAGGTCGTACACGATCCGAGTGTCGTTGCCTCCGTTGAACGAGGACTCGGTGTGCTGCATGGGGATCTCCTACCGGCTGGTCGACGTGCTGTCCTCGCATCCTTGCACGAGTACCAGGTGCGGTCTTGTAAGTAAGCCGAGACCGGAGGAACCTCGGAAAGGGGACTGTAAGCGAGAGGGACAGCGATGGACACCCTGATCACCGAAATTGCCCCCGACATCTACCGCCTGTCCACATTCGTCGACGAGGCGAACCTGACGATGAACCAGTTCCTCATCGACGGCGATGAGCCACTGCTGTTCCACACTGGGTACCGCGCATTGTTCCCCCACGTTTCCGAGGCCCTCGCGCGAGTGGTCCCGCTGGATCGACTGCGGTGGATCACGTTCGGTCACGTCGAGGCCGACGAATGCGGCTCCATGAATTCCTGGCTGGAAGTCGCGCCGTCAGCGGAGGTTGCGCACGGAGCAATGGCTTGCTTCGTCCAGGTGAACGACCTCGCAGATAGACCTCCACGGCCCTTGCAGGACGGCGATGTTCTGGACACTGGCCGCCGCAGGGTCCGCCACATCGACACACCTCACGTTCCGCACGGGTGGGATGCCGGACTGATGTTCGAGGAGACGACCTCGACGCTGCTGTGCGGCGACCTGTTCACAGCATTCGGGAAGTATCCGGCGCAGACAGACCATGAGATGGTCGGTCCCGCACTGGCTGCTGAGGATCTGGGGCACGCGACGTGCTTGACGCCGGAATTGGCGCCCACCATCCGAGCTCTCGCCGATCTGCAGCCGCGTACACTTGCGCCGATGCACGCACCGGCATACGACGGAAACGGTGTCGCGGCCCTGGAGGAGCTGGCGATAGCCTACGAAACGCGCTTCACCGCTGCGGTCGATGCACTCCGCCACGACGGTGCGTAATTCGATTGACACGGCGCAGGACGAACGTACCCTGGACGACGTGATTCAAGCGCTTCTTTTCAACTGACGACGCAAGCCCCGCGACCCGTGATGTAGCCGGGCGGGGCCGACGCGTGTCCCCAGGCCGCCCACACGGCCGTTCGTCAGAAGCGCAGTCGTCCATATTGCCGTGGTCGACGCGCCTCCATCCGGAGGAAGAATGACCATCACTATCACCCTGCCTCGGCGCGCGCGTGCGCAGCTCGGAGCGACCGGCGTGCACATCGCTCGCGGTGGCCGTCCTGTACTGCAGGGCGTCGACCTCGCCTTGACGCCCGGTGCGAGGCTCGGTGTCGTCGGCGACAACGGTCGCGGCAAGACGACGCTGATCAACGTGCTGGCAGGCCGGCTCGAACCAGATGCGGGCACAGTGCGGTGCTTCGGGTCGCTTGGGTTCGCCGAGCAGGAGATGGCCGTCACCGAGACCCGCACGGTCGGTGACCTCATCGACATCGAGCTCGTCCATGTTCGTGAAGTGCTGCGCCTGCTCGACGAGGCAACAGTTGCCCTCGCCGAGCAGGAACCCGGTGCGGCGGAGTTGTATACCGACGTCCTCGATGCCGCCGAGCAGCTTGACGCGTGGGACGCCGACCGGCGCGTCGATTCCGCCCTCGATGCCCTGGGAGCGATAACCGATCGGTCGCGGCTGCTCACCGAAATGTCGGTGGGACAACGCTACCGCGTTCGGCTGGCTGCTCTGCTCGGCGCCGAGCACGATTTCCTGCTCCTCGACGAACCGACCAACCACCTCGATGCGTCAGGGCTCGAGTACCTCACCGAGCGGCTGCGTACCACCCGCAGTGGCGTCGTCCTCGTCAGTCACGATCGTGCTCTGCTCACTGACGTCGCGACGTCGATTCTCGACCTCGACCCCAGTGTCGACGGTCGTCCACGCCTGTACGGCGGCGGGTACGCCGGATATCGCAAGGGACGTGTCGCGGAGTACGAGCGATGGGTCGACGAGTACAACCGTCAGCAGGCGGAGCATGCGCGTCTGGCCGTGGATCTCGAGGCAGCCCGGAACCGGCTCGTCTCCGGCTGGCGCCCCGACAAGGGGACCGGCAAGCACCAGCGCGCCACCCGCGCCCCTGCCCTGGTGCAGTCGGTGCATCGACGGCAGGAGACGCTCGACGAGCATGCCGTCACCACTCCACCACCGCCGCTGAAATTCTCGATGCCCGCGCTCGGCGCGGAGCTCGACGGGATCGGTACCGACGCGCCGCTGATTCGAGCAGAGGACGTTGCCGTGTCGGGCCGTCTCCCCACGCCGGTCTCACTCACGCTCGGTGCGGGCAGCCGGCTCGCCGTGACCGGGCCCAACGGCGCAGGCAAGTCGTCGTTCCTTTGTGTGCTCGCAGGCGAATTACCACCCACCTCCGGAGATCTGGACATCGTCGAGCACGTACGGGTCGGGCGGCTCGCCCAGGAATCACCATCGCCGTCCGGGGCGTCCGTGAGGGACGTGTACGACAGGCACATCGGCGCGCTCGAATCCGCAGGTGTTGTGGGGGGTGCGGAGGTGGTGGCGCTCGAGGAGCTGGGTCTGTTCACCGATCATGATCTGGATCAACGAGTTCGGGATCTGTCGATGGGACAGCAACGCAGACTGGATCTCGCGATGGTACTCGCCGCACGGCCCCATGTGCTGTTGCTCGACGAGCCCACCAACCATCTGTCGATCACGCTCGTCGACGAGCTGACCGACGCGCTCGGGGTGACCGATGCGGTGGTCGTGCTCGCGACACATGACCGGCAGCTGCGACGGGATATCGCCGACTGGCCGCATCTCGAGCTGGAAAGGACTTCCTGAAGTCGTGTGGATTCGAGCCTGTCCAATCCGGACTCGAATCCACACTCTCTCAGCCGTACACCTGCGCGTAGAGATCCCGGATCTCGGCGTCGGTGGGAATGAGCGGATTGTTGTTCGGCGACCCGGAGGCCAGGGCCTGCTCGGCCATGAGGGGGATCAGCTCGTCCCACCGCGCTTTGTCGATGCCGTAGGCCTTGGGAGTCGGGACCTCGACATCGCGGCACAGTTCGTGTAGTGCCTCGACGAGGTTGTTCGCCGCGGCTGTGTCGTCGTCGCTGCTGGTGGCCACGCCCAGTGCTCGCGCGCAGTCGGCGTAGCGGGATTCTGCTGCTCCGGCAGAGAAGGCGGTGACGGCGGGGAAGAGCATCGCGTTCGACAGTCCGTGCGCGACATGGAAATGCGCACCGATGGGTCGGCTCATACCGTGCACGAGGGCGACGGACGAGTTGGAGAACGCGATCCCGGCCTGGGTGGCGGCAAGCATCATCTGCTCGCGTGCTTCGGCGTCGCTGCCGTCGACATACACACGTCGCAGCATGCGGCCGATCGTGCCGATGGCGATGAGCGCAAGGCTGTCGGAGAAGGGGTTGGCCTTGCGGCTGACGTAGGCCTCGATGGCGTGGGTGAGGGCGTCGACACCGGTGTCGGCGGTCAGTCGCGGCGGCATCGACAGGGTCAGTCGGTAATCGATCACCGCAGCCGTCGGCAGGAAGGCGAGGCCCGGGCAGAGCATCTTCTCGTCGCTCGAGCTGTCGGTGATCACGGTGAATTGGGTTGCCTCCGAACCGCTACCGGCGGTGGTGGGAACGGCGATGACCGGCAGGGCGGGGCCGACGTTGTTACGCGGGGCTTTGTAATCGCGCATCTGCCCGCCCTGTCGGCCGAGAATGCCGAGGGCCTTGGCTGTGTCCATCGGGCTGCCGCCGCCGAACCCGATCACCGAGTCGGCGTCGTGCTCGGTGAGCGCGACGACACCCGCAGCGAGTGAGTCGGTGGTCGGGTCGGGTACGGCGTCGGCGAACAGGCGTGGTGTGACGCCGGCTGCCTCGAGGTTGCCGAGCATCTTCTGGGCGGCGCCGGTACCCACTTGGAACGAATCGGTCACCACCAGTGGGCGTGACAGGCCGAGGCTCGAGACGACGTCGCCGATCTCGCCGACGGCGCCGCCACCGATACGCATGATGCGGGGCAGTGCGATGGGTGCAGTCATGGTCGGATCATGTCATCCGAAGGCTGAAGTGGGGTGTCATCATCTCGAAGTCGGTGCTGAGCAGGACGAGAGGATTACTCGCACTGAGCAGTGAAGCGGAAGGCTCTACAGGAACCCCGGCAGCGACGAGCCGGTTCCGAGTCGGCACTGGAGATCTGCGATGAAGCTACCGGTGGGTATGCACTGGTATGCGACCCCTGTAATCGACGGGCCCGTGGCCGACTCCGGTGGAGCGGCATTCGCGGTTCCGATCGTCACTGTGGTGAGCCCTGCTGCAAGTGCGAGAACGAAGATCGACTTACGCATGCGAGTCCTTTTTCGATGGTCGGACGGGATGCGAATCTAGCACGAACTTCCATTGAATAGCCCTGGGCTCCAAAGTGTTCGGTGAAATTTCCCAAATCAGCCCCTACGCGACTGGGTGGGCGAGGGTTGCCGAGTGGCCGATGGTGGCGTCGCCGTCGAGCATCGTCTTCATGAAGTGCTGCTGTTCGCGCACACCCCGCGCGGCGGCACGTTCGCGTCCGCCACGGCGTAGCGCAGCACACGACCGAAGGAGGTTGAGTGGCAGTTTGAGTACCGGGTACCAGGGCAGGACGAACATCGGCAGGCCGAGTTCCCGCATCGCGCCGGGGCCGAGGAAGGTCGCCGTGATCGACAGGTGCTGCGATCGCGCCAGCCTGCGCCGGAAACTCGGCCTGGTCGAATAGTCCCAGGCCAGTGGGTCGTCGGCCATGGGGACAGAAAGCTGCTTCGTGGTCTCATCCGGTGTCGAAAGTGCATACGACGTGTGGAGGAGCACGCGGACGCAGTCGCGGAAGCCGATGGGCAGGAACTCGTCGGCTACTCCCATCAGCGTCCCGACGTACCGGGTCAGGTGAGCAACGGCCTCGTACTCTCCGGGGCGGCTCACCATTCCCATGCCGATGCCGCCGATAACCGGTGCGACGAGCGCGCCGACGAGGGTGGCAGCCATGTCGGTCTGATTGATGGGTATACCCCACGTTTCGGTGCTCCAGTCGGGCATGGCCGAGACATGGCGCCGGACGATCGCGTGGATGAGCCGGACATGAACGGTCGAGCGGTAGCCGGCGCCTCCAGGGGCGAGTCCGCCGGGACTGATGACGTCGATCGCCCACTGTGATGTTTCGGCGAATCGCGCGTTCGACCCTTTCTCGAGCGCCCCGGTCCGCAGGAGTGTCTGGTTGAATCCGGAGAACATGTAGCCGCCGAGCAAGGCGACGTCGCGGGCTATGTACAGACCATCGGCTCCGCCGCTGCGCATCACACGCGCCCCGAGTTCGATCTTGTCCCAGTCGACCCAGTCGGGCACGGTTTCGACTTCGGTGAAGAAATCTCGGAGTGGCGGGGGCGCGTCGTCGATGCTGTCGATGCCGTCGGCGAGCGCCTTCTCGAACAGCGGTCGGGTGTCTGCCGACCCGGCCGAGTACATCCAGTCGACGAGCCGGTCTGCGGGTGCGTCCCCGACGAGAAGGCATTCGCCCATGCGGCGAAATTCTGCCTCGTCGGGCTTGCGCAGCCCCATGATCAGGCCGAACGCTTTGATCCCTGCGGGAACAGCACACGGTGCTTCGGGGTGGCGCGACGGAATTGGAGTGGTCATGCACGGCCTTTCAGCGTCCGAACTATGACAATTGATGTTGTCAGATGTTCGGTCACTCGTCCAGAGCTGGAAGTCCCGTCTTCGGCGACGGACGGCCGGAGGAGTCAGCTACCGGCGTCGCGCGCGGGAGCAACACTGTTGCTCGCGGGCACGATCGAATGTGCGAGGGCCTGGACCAGGAACTCGAGTTCGGGGGTCGGGGCCGTGCCGCTCCGTACGACGCCGCATACCGGCACCCGCAGCAGACGACGGTTGTCGCGCATGAACTTCAGCCCTTTGCTGGGAGTCTCGGAGGCGGTGCTGGCGTACAGCACCGTCCAGGCGCGCGGATTGGTGAGGACTTCGAGGGTGGCCGTGTGGTCGCTCGCGATCGCCGGACCGAGGCGGACACGTCGCCCCACTTCGACGAACGCGTCCTCTATGACGCGGTGCAGCAGCACCTGGCTGTTCCGCGGCGGAAGCAACAGGGGAAAGTGGGCCAGCTCGCCGAGGTCGACGGTCGAGAATGCGGACAGCGGATGGTGGCCCGAGGTGACGATCACCAGATCCTCGATGCCGAGCCGCACGGTCTCGAGCCCCGGCCGATCCACCTCGCCGCGAATCAGGGCGAGGTCGGCTTCGCCGGAGGCGACAGCGTTGACACGGTCGGTGAAATCCTTGATGACGAACTCGACGTCGATGTGGGGGTAACGCTCGCGGACCTGGGAGATTGCGTCGAGGCTCTGCGTCGCGAAGCTCATGTTGGCGGTGATGCGGATGCTGTCGCGAGGTTCGGTGGCCACTTCGAAGGCGCGCGCTTCGAGGCTGAGTACTTCCGACGCGATCGGCATCAGCCGCAGGCCGGCAGCGGTGAGCTTGACCGATCGCGTGGAGCGGTCGAACAGACTCGTGCCCAGCTCATGCTCCAGTTTCGCGATCTGGTGGCTGATCGCGGACTGCGAGATGAAGCACCGCTCGGCCGCGCGGGAGAAGCTGGACTCCTCGCCGACCGCGAGGAAATAACGTAGCTGCCGGAAGTCCATCTCACCTCATTTATGAGCAGAACAGATAACAGTTTTTCGAATATCCCAGGTTACTGGATACCAAGGGACGTAGATACCTAGGTTGGAGGTCATACATGAACTTCAATGTGGAGGTATCGACAGCATGGGTGGTGCAGACAAGGGAGTGACGACCGTCGTCGACCGGACCGAGGTAGTGATCGTCGGATCCGGATTCGGTGCTCTCGCCGTGGCGAAGAAGCTCGGTAAGGCAGGCACACCGTTCGTCCTCATCTCGGAGACCACCGAGCACCTGTTCCAGCCCTTGCTGTACCAGGTCGCGACGGGCGTCATTTCGCCCGGCGAGATCGCTCCCTCCGTGCGCGCCATCCTCGCGAAGTACCCGAACGCCGATGTGCGTCTCGGCCGCGTGGTCGATGTGAACCCCGACGACAACACCGTCGTGTACGAGGCGGGCGGCAAGCGTCACACGCTCGGCTACGAGCACCTCGTCGCCGCGACCGGCGCTCGGCAGGCCTACTTCGGCCGCGACGAGTTCGCCGACCTCACCTTCGCTCTCAAGACGGTCGACGACGCCGAACGCCTGCGTCGCCAGATCATCCGCTGCTTCGAGGAAGCACACATCACGACCGACCCGGAGCTCCGCAAGAACCTGCTCAGCTTCATCGTCGTGGGCGCAGGCCCGACGGGTGTCGAACTGGCCGGGCAGATCAAGGAACTCGCCCAGCGCTACTTCGCGGAGTCGATCGGCAACATCAAGGGCGAGGACGTCACCGTCACGCTCGTCGAGGGCGCCGACAAGGTACTCCCGCCGTTCGGCGGCAAGCTCAGTGAGTACTCGAAGGAATCGCTCGAGAAGGCAGGCGTCGACGTCGTCGTCAACACGATGGTCACCGACATCGACGAGCACGGCGCGACCCTGAAGACTGCGAACACCGACGAGACCCGTCGCCTCACGGCCGAGACGATCATCTGGTCGGCCGGGATCCAGGCCAACGATTTCGCCGGCGTGCTCGCTGAGCGCACGGGCTGCGAGACCGTCCGGGGCGGCCGTCTTCTCGTCGACAACGACTTCACCGTCGGACGCGCCGACAACATCTACGCCATCGGCGACATGGTCACGCTCGACAACCTGCCCGCGCAGTCGCCGTTCGCGATGCAGGGCGGCCGGCATGTCGCGAAGCTGATCCTCGGCAAGGCACCCGCGGGGACCGCGTTCCAATACCGCGACAAGGGCAGCATGGCGATCATCAACCGCTTCCGCGCGATCACCCGCGTCGGCAAGATCGAACTCACCGGGTTCATCGCGTGGGTCCTGTGGCTCGCTGTGCACCTGGTGTACCTCGTCGGATTCCGCAACCGGTACATCGCGGTGATGTCGTGGTGCGGTTCGTTCCTCGGCCACCGTCGCCCGCACTTCTACTACGCGCAGGAACTCGAACCGGCAGCCCCTGCCGAGGCGGGGAAGCCGGCCGACGCGCCGAAGTCGGACGCATCGAAGGCCGATGCGCCCAAGACGGACGCGACCAGGAACCTGAGCAAACGGGCGAAGAAGAAGGCTGCGGCCGCTGCACGGGAACCCGTCCCGGTCTCGTAGAAATCGCGCATCCGCGCGGATGTTCACGCACGAGGTCCGACCGGCACATGCCGGCCGGACCTCGGTGCATTCGTGCCCCGGGACCGATGTGTGCGCCATGGGATCCGACCGGGTATATGTATGCGAAAGGGGGGCGCACACCAGGTCACGCATGGTGTGCGGTAGTCAGCACCCTCCTCCCATCACCGAGAGGAGTCGATGTGTCGATCCGATCCACGTCCAACGCCAAGGTCAGGTCCCAGACCCAGCATCAGCGTCCGCACCGCATCGTCGAGCACGATGGTCCTTCGTTCACCGAGGCCATCCATTCCCGTTTGTTCTCGAATTACGAGCCTCCGCGAGGTGATCGTCCCGGAGCGGCCTGACGTCGACGAGACAGTAGGGCAGACTGCGAGAGTATGAGCGCATCGTCGAAGATCCAGAGCACACGTATCGTCCTTGCGTCTCGCCCCGACGGGACGCCTACAACCGACAACTTCCGAACCGAGGTCGTCGACCTCCCCGCCCTGTCCGACGGGCAGATCTTGCTGCGGACCGTCTACCTTTCCCTCGATCCCTACATGCGCGGTCGCATGAGTACCGCAAAGTCGTATGCAGATCCTGTGGAACTCGACGACGTGATGGTCGGCGGCACGGTCGGGCAGGTCGTCGAATCGCGACACTCGGGCCTCACCGCCGGCGACTATGTTCTCGCGGGCGCAGGCTGGCAGTCGCACGCCGTCATCAATGGTGACGAGGTGCGCAAGCTCGATCCCGACGCAGCACCGCTGTCCACAGCGCTCGGCGTGCTGGGAATGCCGGGCTTCACGGCCTATTCGGGACTGTTGAAGATCGGGCAGCCGAAGAAAGGCGAGACCGTTGTCGTGGCGGCGGCGACCGGGCCTGTCGGATCTGCGGTCGGCCAGATCGCGAAACGCAAGGGTGCTCGCGCAGTCGGTATCGCGGGCGGACCGGAGAAATGCAAGGCGCTGCTCGACGAGTTCGGGTTCGACGCAGCCGTCGACCACCGCGACCCCGACTTCGCGCAGAAGCTTGCCGACGCGGTACCCGATGGCATCGACGTGTACTTCGAGAACGTCGGCGGGCACGTCGCCGATGCGGTGATGCCGCTGCTGAATCTCTATGCGCGGATACCGGTGTGCGGTCTGGTGGCGCAGTACAACGGCGCCGACCTCGAGCGCCGCGACCGGCTGCCCGGCTTCTTCTCGCTCGTGCTCGTCAAGAGCCTCACGATCCGGGGATTCATCCAATCGGAATTCGTGTCCGAGATGTACCGCGACTTCCTTCGCGAGGCCTCGGAGTGGGTACGCAGCGGTGACCTGAAGTATCGAGAGGACATCGTCGACGGTCTGGAAAACGCGCCGGAAGCGTTCATCGGCCTGCTCGAAGGGAAGAACTTCGGCAAACTGCTCGTGCAGGTCGCGCCGGAACAGTAATGCGTCAGCGACGTGGCGTGCCCGTCGACCACAGTGCCCACAGCACCAGCACGGGCTGGAAGAACAGTCGGATGAGACGCTTCCGGTCGGTGTCGAGGCCGAACGCGCTGCGGCGGTGGAGATACTGCGCAAGGTTGCCGGGGAAAACCGCGACGAAGAACAACGCGGCGATCCGGCCCACGCGGACGCGGTCCCGCGGGAGGACGGCGAGGCCGGCGCCGAGCATGATTTCCACCCCGCCCGACGCCATCACCACTCCGTCCTTGTCCATCGGGACCCAGTCCGGAACTTGCGCCTGAAAGTCCTTACGAGCCCAGAACAGGTGACTCATCCCCGCGAACACCAGGGCCGCGGCGAGGAGATACCGCGCAATCGTCCTCGGCCGAGTGGTAGGTGGCGTTTCCGTCTGCTGATCGGTCATGCTGCGATCGTACGGAGCAGACGGCCCCCGCGGCGGCATCTCGACATCTTCGCCGCGGGGCCGGGCAGCGGATCAGGCGATGCGCTCGAACACCGCGGCGAGACCCTGTCCGCCGCCGATGCACATCGTTTCGAGTCCGTAACGTCCTTCGCGGCGGTCCAATTCGCGCAGCAGTGTCGCGAGGATACGACCGCCGGTCGCGCCGACCGGATGACCGAGGGAGATGCCGGAGCCGTTGGGATTGAGCCGGCTGTCGTCGGCTTCGATGCCCCACGTGCGGGTCACCGCGAGGGCTTGGGCGGCGAACGCCTCGTTGAGTTCGATGATGTCCATATCGGCGAGCGTCAGGCCGAGACGGCCCAGCGCTTTCTCGCTGGCCGGCACCGGGCCGATTCCCATGGTGCGTGGAGGGACTCCGGCCACCGCCCAGCTCGCGAGCCGGGCGAGCGGGCGCAGGCCGAGCTGTGCGGCCTTGTCTGCGGTGGTGACGATCGCGAGTGCGGCGCCGTCGTTCTGGCCGCTCGCGTTGCCCGCGGTGACGGTGGACTCGGGATCGACCTTGCCGCGGATCGGACGCAGCTTCGCGAGTGTCTCGACGGTGGTGTCGGCGCGGGGATGTTCGTCGGTGTCGACGACCAGCGGATCACCTTTGCGCTGCGGCACTGTCACCGGCACGATCTCCTGTGCAAAGACACCGTTGTGCTGCGCGGCGACGGCGCGCTGGTGCGACTGCACCGCGAGTGCGTCCTGATCCTCTCGGCTGATGGAGAATTCGGCGCGCAGGTTCTCGGCCGTCTCGATCATGCCGCCGGGAACGGGGAAGTCGCGGCCTCCGGCGGTGACGCGTGCCCGGGCGAGGCGGTCGTCGAGTGAGACTGCTTCGCCTTTGACTCCCCAGCGCATCCCGGTCGCATAGAACTCGGCCCGGCTCATGGACTCGGCGCCGCCGGCAAGGATCAGGTCGCTGCCGCCGGTCTGGACCTGCATGACGGCCTGCACGATCGCCTGGAGGCCGGAGCCGCAGCGGCGGTCGACCTGGATGCCGGGAACGTCGACGCCGAGACCGGCGTTCAGTGCGGCGATGCGTCCGATCGCGGGGTTCTCACCGCTCGGGGAAGCTTGCCCGAGAATCACGTCGTCGACGTCGGAACCCGAGATGCCGGTGCGCGAGATGATTTCGCGGATGACGGTGGCGGCGAGGTCTTCCGGTGCGATGTCCTTCAGGACGCCGCCGAAGCGGCCCACCGGGGTACGAAGCGGTTCGCAGATCACTACATCGGTCATCAGTTCTCTCTCCGATCAATTCGTCTGGGTGCGGGCGTAATCCGACGAGATCTCGTCCGCGGTGGAAACCAGGGTGGGGACCAGCCGGTCGCGGAGGGTTCCGATCGGGTAGCGGGCGGCGTGGGTGGAGATGTTCACCGCGGCCACCACAGTGCCGGATGCGTCGCGGATCGGTGCGGCGAGCGACCGCAGTCCCTCTTCGAGTTCCTGGTCGACGATGCAGAATCCTTCGCGGCGCACCTTGTCGAGTTCGGCGCGCAACGTATCGCGGGTCTGCACGGTGGTACCGGTGATGGGTGCCAGGTCGGCGCGGGCGAGGTAGTCGTCGAGTTCGACGTCGGGCAGGCCGGCGAGCAGGACGCGGCCCATCGACGTGGCATACGCGGGGAACCGGGTGCCGAGGGTGATCGTGACGGTCATGATGCGGTTGACCGGAACGCGGGCGACGTAGACGACGTCGTCGCGATCGAGCACCGACACCGACGTCGACTCGTGGATCTTCTGGGCGAGAGATTCGAGGTGGGGTCGCGCGATCTCGGGCAGCGAAAGCGCCGACAGGTAGCTGTATCCCAATTCGAGTACCCGCGGAGTGAGCCAGAATTGGGATCCGTCGGTGCGTACGTAACCGAGCTCGGTCAATGTGAGCAGGAAACGGCGCGCGGTCGCGCGGGTGAGGCCGGTGGCGCGTGCGACGTCGGACAGGGTGCGGCGCGGGTTCTCTGCGTCGAACGCTTTGATGACCGACAGTCCGCGGGCGAGCGATTGGACGTAGTCGGGCGAGGCGTCCTTCACGACCGGGCTCGTATCGGTATCGGTCACGACAGGTTCTTCTTCAGGTGCTCGGTGATCAGCTGCGTGACCGTGTCTGCCTGTTCGACGTTCGCGAGATGCGCGCCGGGTGCGACGACGTGGAACTCGGCGGTGGCGATGCCGTCGGCCATGGCCTGCATCACGGCGGGCGGGGTGGCGGGGTCTTCTTCGCCTGCGATCACGAGAGTGGGTGCGGTGATGCGGGCAAGACCGTCGCGGCCGTCCCAGGTCGCGAGGGCTTCGCAGCATGCGGCGTAGCCCTCGTCGGTGGTGCCCTCGACCATCGCGACGTGCCTGCTGACGAGGTCTGGATCGCTCTCGGCGCGACCGGGACTGAACCAGCGCGACACGATGGATGCGGCGATGGAGGCCAATCCGTCGGTGCGCACGGTCTGGGCACGATCGAGCCACGGCTGCGCGGGCAGGAACGCCGAGGACGTGCACAACAGCGTGAGCGAGTCGACGCGCTCGGGATGGTTGGCCGCGAGCCACTGGCCCACGGCGCCCCCGAGGGAGAGTCCGACGTAGTGCACGGACTGCACGTCCAGGGAGTCGAGCAGCGCGAGGATGTCGGCTCCCAGTGCGCTCATCGTGTAAGGGCCGGGCGGTGTGGGCGACGAACCGTGCCCGCGGTGGTCGACAGCGACGACGTGCCAGGTCGAGGACAGTGCGTCGATCTGCGACTGCCACATCGACAGGTCGGATCCGAGTGAGCCGAGGAAGAGCACAGTCGGCGCGGACGGGTCTCCGTGCTGTTCGTAGTGCAGCGTGACAGTCAATGCATGCTCCATTTGTTCGCAATGAGGACGGATGGACGCTATGCGGACAGGCTAGTGCGGTCCTGAGCGTGAAGCAACGGCCTTTGGCGGATTTGTTCGTATTGCGGACGAGGGTTCACATTACGTACGTCGCCGGTTATTCTGGCATGCATGGACAAAGTCGTTGCCTCCGCCGCCGAGGCAGTAGCCGACATCCCCGACGGTGTGACCATCGCCGTCGGTGGATTCGGCCTGGTCGGCATCCCCGAGATCCTCATCGACGCGCTTCTCGAGCAGGGCGCGACCGACCTGGAGACTGTCAGCAACAACTGCGGTACCGACGGTTTCGGTCTGGGCCTGCTTCTCGAGAAGGGCCGTATCCGTCGCACGATTTCGTCGTACGTCGGTGCCAACAAAGAATTCGCCCGTCAGTACCTTTCGGGTGAGCTCGAAGTCGAGCTCACCCCGCAGGGCACACTCGCCGAGCGGATGCGGGCCGGTGGCGCGGGTATCCCCGCGTTCTTCACTCCCGCAGGTGTCGGTACCGCGGTCGAAGAAGGCGGCCTGCCGCTGCGCTACGACGGGCACGGCGGCATCAAGCTCGCCTCGCAGCCCAAGGAAACCCGCGAGTTCGACGGCCAGACCTACGTGATGGAACGGGGTATCGCCGCCGACTACGCACTCGTGCACGCCTGGAAGGGCGATCGGCACGGCAACCTCGTCTACCGGGCCTCGGCCCGCAACTTCAACCCGCCCGCCGCGGCCTCGGGGCGGATCACGATCGCTCAGGTCGAGCATCTCGTCGAGCCGGGCGAACTGGATCCCAACGAGATCCACACCCCCGGTATCCACGTGCAGCGAGTGGTGCACGTCGGCAAGATCGAGGTCGGAATCGAGAATCGGACGGTGCGCTCATGACACAGTCGGCAAAGGGCATGACCCGCGAGCAGATGGCCGCGCGCGTCGCCGGAGAACTGCGCGACGGTCAGTACGTCAACCTCGGTATCGGCATGCCCACGCTGGTGCCGAACTTCATCGAGCCCGGCATCGAGGTCATCCTGCACGCAGAGAACGGTGTGCTCGGCGTCGGCCCGTACCCCACCGAGGACGAGCTCGATCCCGAGCTCATCAACGCGGGTAAGGAAACGATCACCGCGATCCCCGGTGCCTCGTACTTCGACTCGTCGCAATCGTTCGGCATGATCCGCGGCGGTCAGATCGATGTCGCAGTGCTCGGTGCGATGCAGGTCTCGGCCAGGGGCGATATCGCCAACTGGATGATTCCGGGCGCCATGGTCAAGGGCATGGGCGGCGCGATGGACCTCGTGCACGGCGCCAAGCGCGTCATCGTGATGATGGATCACGTCACCAAGAAGGGCGACCCGAAGATCCTCGAGGAATGCGCACTTCCGCTCACCGGCAAACGGTGCGTCCAGCGGATCATCACTGATCTCGCCGTCATCGATGTCATCGACGAGGGGCTGAAGCTCGTCGAGACCGCGCCCGGTGTCACCACCGAAGAAGTGGTCGCTGCGACGGCCGCGAAGCTCATCGTCTGACGGTCCGGCCTTGCTACATCAGCGCGCCTCCGGGTCCTCTGGGCCCGGGGGCGCTGTGCTGTCCGGATCGGGCGGTGGCGACGTCGAGTCGGGTTGTTCGATCAGCGCGTACCGCGTCCCGTAGGACTCGACGAGAGCCTGCAGGATCGCGACCACCGGCACCGATACGAGTGCTCCGACCGCGCCGAACAGGGTCGCCCCGACGATCACCGAACCGAAGGCCACCGCAGGATGGATCGACACGGTGCGTGCCGTGATCCGGGGGTGCAGCACATAGTTCTCGACCTGTTGATAGAGCGTGCCGAACACGACCACCCACACCCCATCGAGTGGTTGCGATGCGGCAGCGATGATCGCGGGCAGTGCGATCGCCAGATACGTACCGAGCGTCGGGATGAACTGGGAGACGACTCCGGTCCAGATCGCGAGCGGTAACCAGTATGGCACGCCGATGATCAGCAGGAAGATCCCGGTCGCGATGGTGCTCGCCGCCGCGAGGATCAACCGCGACACGACGTAGCCGCCTGCTTTCTCGACCGACGTTTCCCATACCTCCGCGATCACTTTCTGCTGCCGCGCGGGAAACCAACTCGAGATTGCCCGCCGCATCTTCGGGCCCTCTGCAGACATGTAGAACACGAACAGAAGAATCGTCAGCAACTGGAAGAGCGTGCCGACCAGGGTGCTCACGACGCCGAGCACGCCCGGTGTGAATCGCTGCGCGAGATCGCGGATCGTGTCCGGCGTGAGGTGGAGCAGGTCGTCGCCGGTCTTGAAGTTGGTGTCGAATGTGCGGTTCGCCCAATCGGTCACCCGCGACAGAGCGTCGGGAAGTGTGGTGAGCAACTGTGCCACCTGTTCGGCGAGGATGGTGCCGAACAGCGCGAAGAACCCGACGGTGAGCACGAACAGGCTCACCATGACCAACCCGGTGCCGGCCCCTCGCCGGAGGCCTCGACGCTCCAGCAGGTCGACGATCGGCTCGATGGTGACGCTGAACAGCCACGCCAGGAAGATCAGGCCGAGAAAGCCTTTCAGGTTGTGGAACAACCAACCCGACATCTGGTAGAACGCGATCGCAAAGAGCACTGCGATGATCGTCGGTCGTAACCACCGAGGCGCACGTGGACGGTCCGCAGTATCGGCGTCATTGCTCATCGCACCTCCTCGGGCGATCTGCTCTGACGCGAAATCTACTCGGCGTTCCTGCTTTGCGCGGCGGTACCGGCTTCGACAATCCGGAGGAAGCGGGTTGTGAGCTCCGCCAGTTCGCCTGCGTGCGACCGCGGCGACCAGTGCCCCGCGTCGAGCGGCTCGCGGTGCAGATCCGTCACCCACCGTTCGGTGTCCTCGTATCCGACAGGGCGTACTGCCAGGTCACGAAGATTCTGGACGAGCTGCACCGGAACGTCGGTTCGCCGTTCGCGCGGCCGGAGCAGATGCCGGCGCACGTTCGCCCGGTACAGCTTCAGTCCGTGCACCATGTCGTCGGCGACGGTGGGTGCGAGCGGCCCGATCGCCGCGGGATCGGTGCGATCGAAGGCACCGACGAAGCCCGGCCAGTGCCGGGAGAACCACCATCGAAGCGCGGGCACGGGTAGCCCCGGAATCTGGAAGAGAACGGTGTAGGCGGAGGCCAGTGCTTGCTCGAGTGGTCCGAGCGGGCGTGCTTGCCGGAGGCGTCGCCGCATCCACATCGCGAGATGGTCGAGATTGGGTCCCGACACCGAGGTGTACGACGCGATGCGTTCGGCGGCCCCCGGCTCGCACACCGCTTCCCAGCACAGCACTGCACCCCAGTCGTGTGCGAGCAGGTGAACGGGGGTATCGGGGCTCATCGCGTCGATCACCGCGAACAGGTCGGTGGCGAGGTGCGTCAGCCGGTAGGCGGCGACATCTCGGGGAACGGTGGAGGCGCCCGCACCGCGATTGTCGAATCGGATGATGCGAAATTCATCGGCCAGGTGGGGCACTACCCGGTCCCACAGCAGATGGGTGTCGGGCCAGCCGTGGACGAGGATCAGGACCGGCCCGTCGGGGTTTCCCTCTTCGACGGTGTGAAGGCGGATCGGCCCGTTGGTGACGATACGTGTGCGCATGCGGTTCCTCAGAGGTCGAGTACGAGCCGGCCATCGGCGCGGGAGACACAGACGAGCATCTCCTCGCGGCGTTCGTCTGCGGTGAGCCGGTTCTCGCGGTGGTCGGGACTGCCGGACAAGACGCGTGTGCGGCACGTGCCGCAGAAACCTTGCCTGCACGAGTAGGGGACATCGGGACGGTGTCGGCGGATCACATCGAGTGCAGATTCGTTTGCGGACACCGGAAGAACTGCCCCTGTGCTCGCCAGTTGCACCTCGAACGGGCGGCCGTCGACGATGGGAGGCGCGCCGAACCGTTCGAAGTGCAGCGCGTGGGCGCCGGTATTGCCGAATCCGGTTTGCACGGTGTCCAGCATCGGCGCGGGTCCGCAGCAGTAGACGGCGCCGCCGGCGGGCGCTGCGCCGAGGAGGTCGTCGACGGTGGGGACACCGTACTCGTCGTCGGGACGGATGAAAACCCGTTCACCGTAACGCTGTTCGAGTTCGCGGACGAACGGCATCGCGCTGCGGCTTCGGCCCGTGTATGTCAGGAGCCAGTCGATTCCGGTGAGCTCGGCAGCGCGCACCATCGCCAGGATCGGCGTGATCCCGATGCCGCCCGCCAGGAAGAGCACTCGTCCGTCGGCAACGAACGGAAATCCGTTGCGGGGCCCCCGCACCGACACTGTGTGTCCGGGTTCGAGCGCGTGCATTTCGAGTGAGCCGCCACCGCTGTCGGGCACACGGCGCACTGCAACGACGTAGCTGCCGGTGTCAGCGGGATCGCCGCACAGTGAATACTGCCTGCGCCGTCCGGACTTCAGGTGCACGTCGAGATGCGCGCCCGGGTGCCACATTGGCAGCGCGGCACCATCCGGTGCCTGCAGTGTCAGCTGCACCACATCCCCGTCCGCGGCTACGACCTCCTTGCGCGACACGGTGAGTCGCATCTCCGGGTCCGGTTGCGCAAGGTGTCCGGTCCCGCTGCCGAGTGGGGCGACCACGCCGACGTACCGGTCGACGAGCACTTTCAGGAGTCCCATCGCGCGGTCGGGGCGCCTGCGTCCACGGAGGTCGTGCGGACGTTCCTGCCGAACGGGCAGGCCGGTCACCGGTGTGCTCCGCGGGCTGCGGGGGAGGAGGCGAGGTAGCGGACGGCCTGGGCAGTCGACCCCTCCCGACTCGGGTGGTACATGCGATCGAAGTACCGGGACAGTCGCCTGACGAGGTCGGACGGCCCTGGCATGGTGCCGCGCCTGCTTGCGGCGAGCCAGTCCGAGACGTGCGGTGTGCGCGCCCTCGCGGAAGCATCGGTGAGCTCGGGGTCGTGCGACATGAGGAATCGGGTTCCGCGGATCCACAGCCAGGTGAGAATCGGGGCGACGATGATCTGCGTCCGCAGGCGGCGTGCTTCACTGGGGTCGAAGTAGCGCATCAGGTCGTAGGCGACGCTGCGGTGCTCGACTTCTTCCGCGCCGTGCCACCGCAGCAGATCGAGCATCCTGGGATCCGTTCCCGCTGCGTCGAGTCCTCGTGCGTTGAGGACCCAGTCGCCGAGGAACGCCGTGACGTGCTCGATTGCTGCGATGATGGCGAGCCGCTCTACGAGGTAGTTCTCGGCGCGCAAGCCGGTCAGGGGGCGTGGTCCGAGGAGGCGTCCGAACAGCCATTGGATCTGGTCGGTGAACGGTGTGGGATCGAGTCCTCGGGCATGAAGGTGCTCGAGAACGCCACGGTGTGCGTTGGCGTGGACCGCTTCCTGCCCGATGAACCCGAGGACGTCCTCGCGGAGTTCCTCGTCGTGGATGTGGGGGAGTGCTTCCTCGAAGGTCTCGACGAACCACTCCTCTCCGGCGGGAAGAAGTAGATGCAGCACGTTGAGCACGTGGGTGCTGAACGGATCACCGGGGACCCAATGCGCGGGGAGTGCGCTCCAATCGAAATGGACGTCGCGGGCGTGCAGGAGTACGCGATCGGGTGCGACGGGCGGCACAGTGCTCACGGAAGGGTCCGGACCGTGCGCGCGGCTGCGGTTGTTCATGTGAGCGAAGGTTACAGTAACTGCTGGTAATAAGTAATAGGGCGGACCGTTCGGATTCACCCGTCGGGATGGACGCAAAAAGACTTCAGGCCCGGCTTCCGTGGGAAGCCGGGCCTGAAGTCGTGGTAGCGGGGACAGGATTTGAACCTGCGACCTCTGGGTTATGAGCCCAGCGAGCTACCGAGCTGCTCCACCCCGCGTTGCCTGACCTACAGTACACGATGTTTCGGGGTGCAATTACCGGGGTTGTTCTACGCCTCGAACGCGGCGAGGGTTTCGGAGTAGTACCCGCGGATGTGACCTTCGATCCGGCGGCGCGCGAGTTCGGGGTCTCCCGCGCGTACCGCCTCGACCAGACCTCGGTGCTCGTGACGCAGCCGGCCGCACGTCGTCGGCCAGATTGCGAGCGGCGCCCCGGTCAGTACGTAGCCCTCGATGGATTCGCGCAGTCCCGCCATCATCGCCGCGATCACCTGGTTGCCCGCGGCGTCGGCCATTGCGATGTGGAACTGCGAGTCGAGCACCAGAAACTCGTTCGCCGCCAGCGCGGTGTCGTCCATCGCGTCGAGCAGCTCTTCGGCATTGCTCAGATCCGGAGTGGGGTTGCGGGTGGCGAGCAGCTGCATCACCTCGGTTTCGAGGACGAGGCGGGTCTGCACGACGTCGGCGACCGGGAAGTTCTGGGCCGCGACCTGCATCCGCATGAGCATCGTCATCCCGCCCGTCGGCCGCGAGACGATCATCGCTCCGGAGGTGGGCCCCGACCCGGTCTGCGACTTGAGTAGACCCAGCGCCTCCATCACGCGCAGCGCTTCCCGCACCGACGACCGCCCCACTCCGAGCTCGGCGGCGAGTACGCGTTCACCCGGCAGGCGCTGGCCCGGGGAGAGCTCCCCGGAGACCAGCATCTGCTCGAGATGGTTCAGCACGTGTTCCCACGCGCGTGGCTCGGACTGTGGCGACATGACTCGACAGCCTATGTGTCGGGGCAGGTCAGGGCAGCATCCAGGACAGCACTGGCGTCGACTGCAGGTACACAAGCACACACAGGACGGCGAGCATGCCGATGCTGTACCAGACCACCTTGCGCAGCAGTTCCGGCTCGCTACCGGGCCGGTCGACGGCGGTGGCCGCGATGGTGAGGTTCTGCGGACTGATCAACTTGCCGACCACGCCACCGGAGGTGTTGGCGGCAACCAGCAGTGTCGGGTCGATCCCGGCGGTCTGACCTGCAGCCTGCTGCAGGCGGGCGAACAGTGCGTTGGCCGAGGTGTCGGATCCGGTGACGGCGGTACCCAGCCAGCCGAGAATCGGTGAGAACAGTGCGAAGACGGCCCCTGTGCCCGCGAGCCACGTGCCGATCGCGACGGTCTGCCCGGACTGATTCATCACGTACGACAAGCCGAGCACGGTCGCGACCGTGGCGATGGCCAGGCGCATCTTCCATGCGGTGCTTCCGAGGGTGACCACGGCCAGGCGTGCGCCCATCGGGAACTTTCCGGCGTTGTTCCATATCGCGTAGACAACGGTGACGATGGCGCCCGAGATGAGCAGGAGCGTGCCCGGAGTGGACAGCCACGGCAGCGTGTAGATCGCGCCGGTCGATGCGGAGCCGTCCTCGTTCAACAGATTCCCGTACAGGCCGGGCCACTCGATCTTGATATCGGTCGATGCCAGCCACTTCGGGATGTCCACGCCGAGTGTCCACAGCTTGGCGATGCCGAACACCACGATCACCAGCAGGTACGGGAACAAGGCGAACATCGTGCGGGTGGGGCCGATGGCTTCGGCCGACGCCTGCGAGAGCTGGTCATCAGGGGTGCGAGGGCCCCAGAAGCGCAGCATGATCACTGCGGCGGCCAAGCCCACCAGGGAGGCGACGACGTCGGTCAGCTCGTACGAGAAGTGGCTCGAGCACCAGAACTGGGCAAGCGCGAACGCAGCGCCGGTGACCAGCGCGATCGGCCACACTTGACGGAAGCCGCGACGACCATCGACAAGGAAGAGCAGCAGCATCGGCACGAACAGCGCCAGCAGCGGGGTCTGGCGTCCGACGACGGCAGCGATCTCGGTGGCCGGGATACCGGTGAGGTTGCCGGCGGTGGTGATCGGAATAGCCATCGCGCCGAAGGCGACCGGCGCGGTGTTCGCGACAAGGACGGTGACCGCGGCGCGGATGGGAGGCATTCCGATGGCAATGAGCATGGCGCCGGTGATCGCCACGGGGGCGCCGAAACCGGCGAGTGCCTCGAGCATTCCGCCGAAGCAGAACGCGATGAGCATCGCCTGCACACGCATGTCGCCGCGGCCGACCGAATTGAATACTTGCCGGAGATCTTCGAACCGGCCGCTGACAACCGTGAGCTCGTAGAACCAGATCGCGGTGACCACGATCCACATCACGGGGAACAGGCCGAACGCAATGCCTTGCAGGGCCGATAGTCCGGCGAGCTGTGCGGGCATCCCGAACCCCAGTACCGCGACGACCAGTGCAACGGCGAGCGCGCCGAGGCCGGAATACCAGGCCTTGAGCTTGAATCCCGCGAGCAGGACGAAGAATGTCAGCAGCGGCACCAGGCCGAGCAGTGCAGAGGCGGTGAGGCTGCCGGCGACGGCGGTCGTCGACGGTGTGAAGGTCACCGCGAGCAGGTCGGTTTCCACAAGGGGGCTCCTGAGATCGCGGCCGCAGTGTGCGGCGACTGGCTGTGTGGTCGGACCACGTGGTCAGACCACAGGGGAAGCTACACCATGATGCGTGTCACAATCGAGCCCCGGGGGCGAAATCGTGAAAATCCGAAATCGCGTGACGGCATCCACGTTCATCCGCTAGGGTGTGGTCAGACCACACAAGCCGATGCGGAGTTTTCCATGCGAGTCGCGCTGTTCGCCACGTGTCTGGGCGACACATTGTTCCCGAACGCAGTCAAAGCCACTGCTCTTCTGTTGGCCAGGCTCGGGCACGAGATCGTGTTCCCCGACTCGCAGACCTGCTGCGGTCAGATGCACGTCAACACCGGTTACCAGCCCGACGCGCTGCCGCTGGTCGAAAACTACGCCGGTACGTTCGGCGACCCTTCCATCGATGCCGTGGTCGCGCCGTCCGGCTCCTGCGTCGGATCGGTGCGGCATCAGCATGAGATCGTCGCGTCGCGATACGGCAGCGCTGGCCTGTGCGGTCGCGTGGATACGGTCAAGACCAAGACGTACGAACTGTCGGAGTTCCTCGTCGATGTCCTCGGCGTCACCGATGTCGGTGCCTACTTCCCGCATCGCGTGACGTACCACCCGACATGTCACTCGTTGCGGATGCTGCGTGTCGGAGACAAACCACTGCAGCTTCTCCGCGCGGTTCGGGGAATCGACCTGGTCGAACTCCCCGAAGCCGACTCGTGCTGCGGCTTCGGGGGCACTTTCGCGCTCAAGAACGCGGAGACCTCCACCGCAATGCTGGCCGACAAGATCCGCAACGTCTCGACCACGGGTGCCGAGTTCTGCAGCGCGAGCGATTCGTCCTGCCTGATGCACATCGGCGGTGGTATGTCGCGATTGCAGACCGGAACCCGAACCATTCACCTTGCGGAGATACTCTGCGCCACCGAGTCGAAGGCGGTTCCAGCATGACAACCTCTCGACCCGCCCCCCTGACCCGCCCGGCCACAGCACTCGGATTGCCCTCGATCCCGCCGCGCGGATTCGGCAATCTACGCGGAACCGAGACGTTTCCGGCCGCGGCGCATCATGAGCTCGCGAACGGGCAGCTACGACGCAACATCGGCAAAGCGACGCACACCATCCGCGCCAAACGTCTCGCCGTCACCGGCGAGGTACCCGACTGGGAACAGCTGCGCGACGCCGGTGCTGCCGTCAAAACCGATGTGCTGAACCGACTTCCCGAGTTACTCGAACAGCTCGAAGCCGCAGTGACCGCGCGCGGCGGCATCGTGCACTGGGCTGCCGATGCCGCAGAAGCCAACGCCATCGTGACGAGGCTCGTCCGGGAGACCGGCTCCGACGAGGTCATCAAGGTCAAGTCGATGGCCACGCAGGAGATCGGGCTCAACGAGCATCTCGAAGACGAGGGGATCCACGCATACGAGACCGACCTCGCCGAGCTCATAGTCCAGCTCGGGCACGACAAGCCCTCGCACATCCTCGTGCCTGCCATCCATCGGAACCGCACCGAGATCCGCGAGATCTTCCTGCGCGAGATGGCCGATGTGGACCCGGATCTCGACGACAATCCCGCGCATCTTGCCGAAGCGGCCCGCAAGTTCCTGCGCCGGAAATTCATGACCGTTCCCGTCGCGGTGTCCGGTGCGAACTTCGGGATTGCGGAGACAGGCACCCTCGCCGTCGTCGAATCCGAAGGCAACGGCCGCATGTGTTTGACCCTGCCCGACACGCTGATCACCGTCATGGGTATCGAGAAGCTGCTGCCCACGTATCGGGATCTCGAAGTGTTCCTGCAGTTGCTGCCCCGTTCGTCCACCGGTGAGCGAATGAATCCCTACACCTCCATGTGGACGGGTGTCACCCCGGGCGACGGACCGCAGACCTTCCATCTCGTTCTTCTCGACAACGGTCGTACCGCAGCACTCGCCGACCGAGTGGGACGCGAAGCACTGCACTGTATCCGGTGCTCTGCGTGCCTGAACGTGTGCCCCGTGTACGAGCGCACCGGCGGACATGCCTACGGCTCCACGTACCCCGGCCCGATCGGTGCGGTGCTCAGCCCTCAACTGGCGGGGATGAGCGAACCCGGGGATCCCAACGCGACCTTGCCGTTCGCCTCGAGCCTGTGTGGCGCGTGCTTCGACGCCTGCCCGGTGAAGATCGACATTCCCTCGCTCCTGGTCGAATTGCGGCACCAGAAGGTCGAACATGCCAAGTTCGGTCCCGAAGCGGCAGCAATGAAGGCGGCTTCGATGGCAATGTCGTCGTCGGCTCGCTGGACCGCGGCGCAGAAGGCGGCTGGGGCGTTGCGGATCGTCGCAGGCAAGAAGGGCAAGATCTCGAATCTGCCCGGACCGCTCGCGGGGTGGACGGCAGCCCGCGACATCCCGGCACCTCCGAAACAGACCTTCCGGCAATGGTGGCAGTCCGACGAGGGCGCAGCAGCGATCGCGCAGGCGCGCGAGAACGGAGACGCGCAATGACGTCGCGCGAGACGATCCTCGGCCGCATCCGCGACGCGTCGGTGCTCGCGCCTCCTGAGTCCGTGGAGGTTCCGCGGGAGTACCGCACCGGTCGAACGCTTCCCGACGACGAACGCTACGAACTGTTCGTCGACAGACTCGTCGACTACAAAGCGAACGTGTACCGCAGTACCCTCGGGGAGCTACCCGCCACGATCGCGCGTGTGCTGGCCGCTCGAGGTGCCCGCCGAGTGGGAGTACCTGCGGGGCTGGACTCTTCGTGGTTGTCGCAGTTCGACGGCGAGGTGGTCGTCGACAGCGTCGACGTCCCGGCGCCGGCCCTCGAGGGTCTCGACGGTGTCGTGACGGCATCGACGGTCTCGTGTGCCGAGACGGGCACGATCTTCCTCGACGGCAGCCCCGATCAGGGGCGCCGCGCACTGACACTGGTGCCCGACCTGCACGTCTGCGTGGTGCAGATGGGCAGCGTCGAGGTCGGGGTTCCTGAGGCGCTCGCCAGGCTGGTGCCGGAGCGGCCCACCACCATGATCAGCGGCCCGTCGGCAACCTCCGACATCGAACTCGAACGTGTCGAGGGGGTGCACGGTCCGCGGACCCTCGATGTGGTGATCGTCTGAGTGCTCAGGACCGACCGATACGTAGGCGCAGCAGCTCGACGCCGTCGCCGTCCAATTCGTCGAGCACTGCGGCCCTGCCCACCATCGCCAGCGCGAGTGCCTCTCCGGGGCCTTGCACGAGGGGCCCGTCGCCGCGCTCCCACTCCAGGTCGGTCGCGATGAGCCGGAGTTCTCGAATGTAGCGCCGGGGCCGGGCGAACGGATCCGGGTGATCGAGCACGAGCCGGAGCCGGTCGGGGTCGATCGTTCGCGGAAGCCCCAGTGGCCTGCGGATGTCCTGCTGGTGCACAAGATGATCAGCGAGGCACAGTCGCGGGAAGTATCGGGCCATCCAACTACGGGAAGTCGAGGCCGACAACCTGTCGACGAGGCGGTCGACGGGGACATCACGTGCCGCGACGACGTAGTGCTCGTTGAGACGATCGGCGGAGGGATGGAGCAGACCGGCGAGGGCATAACGGTGCAGGGGCACGGCGTCGATCGTCAGATGGCCCGCGACGTCGCGCACCGACCACCCTTCGCAGAGCGATGGTGCAGCCCACTGGGCGGGCGTCAGTGAACGCAGGAGTTCGATGAGTTCCGCACGTTCGGCCACGATGTGCTCTCGAATGTCCACGCTCTCACCGTACGACCGCTGCGATGCCGTTTCGCCCGTGAAATCTCACAATCGACGTACCCTGGACGTGGTGATCGTGTGACGAAGGCTCGGGTGGAGGACATCCACGACTTGGCGTCGGCCATGCCCGACGTCACGGTGGAAACGGGCCCGAGGGGCAATTCCGTGTATCAGGTGGGCCGGAAGTCTTTCGTGTTCTTCCGTACCCCGCGACCCGATGCGAAAGATCCTGACACCGGCGAGCGGTACACCGATGTAGTGGTGTTCTGGGTGCCGTCAGAGTCCGACAAACTCGCACTGATCCAGGACCCCGCCACGCCGTTCTTCACCACCCCACATTTCGACGGTCATCCATCGGTGCTCCTGCGCACGAGCCGGATCGGCGAGATCAGGCGGCAGGAACTGGCCGAGGTGATCGAGGACGCCTGGCTGGCGCAGGCATCACCGAGACGGCGTCAACGGTGGCTCGCGGAGCACGGTATGTGACGACGAGAGCTACGTCAGCCGTTCTTCAGCCGCCACTCCGCGAGGTCGATCGTGCTCGAGATGGATTCGATGAGCGCGGCGAGTCTCTCCTCGGGCCCGGGAGCGCTGAGTATCGCGTAACGATCGGCCTCCCCCATGGGGATGTACCGAGTGAGAGCGAAGAGCCGGGCCCCGGGATCGGTCGGAAGATCGTCCGGCGGGGGCGCCGCGCGCCCCTCGGTGAGCCTATCGAGCAGACCGTAGAGCCTGCCCAGATATTCGGTGAGTTCGCTCAGATCCACAGCGCCGGAGCCGGTATCGGGCCACGCCTCGACCTCTGCGCGTGGGTACGGATCGTCGGGAAGCCATTCGATGATCCGGATACGTTCTTCCGCAATACATTCGAGTGTGTGGCGCCCACCGCCGAGCTCGTTGTCGACCATGATGCGGGCCACGGTGCCGACGTCGGTGCGCTGGTCGCCGCCACCCACCTCGTGCCCGCGCGAAATCAGTACGACTCCGAAACGGGGGCCGTCGGGTGCGGCCATGCAGTCGCGGACCAGTTCTTGATACCTCGGCTCGAACACGCGCAGGGGGAGGTGGTCGCCGGGAAGCAGTGCTGTACCGAGTGGAAACATGGGGAGAATCGGCATCAGGGCATCCTCAACCGGGGTGTCGGGGGTTCGGGGATCGGGTCGTCGCGTTCGATCTCGGTGAGCAGATGATCGGCCCACGCGGCCAGGCCGTCGATGTCGAGTCCGTGAGGCGGCACGTCCTCGTAATGGCGAATCCGCGCTTGCCCCTGTCGCAACAGCGACGTCGCGCCCTTCGGGTTGCCGCGCAGCAGGTGGGTGAGGCCGACGGACAGCTGAGCGAGTCCTTGCCACAGCGGGCGTTCCTCGGGTTCGCAGGACTTCCAGATCGACTCGAACACCTCGTGTGCGTGGAAGGGAAATCCATGGTCGAGGAGCCGTTGGCCCTCGGTGATCGCTTCGTCGGGGGTGAAGCTCGCGTCCTCGGGGATTCCCTCGACCCCCTCCTCGCCGTAAGGCAGGGGGCGACCAAGTGCGTCGCGAGGTCGTGCGTTCTGCGGTTTCCCGTCTGCGGTCCGGTCCCGATCCGACATGTTTCCAGGTTAGTCCACCGTGTGTGTCCGGCGAGGCCCTCGCGCGGAGCGGGATGCCGAAGTGGTCGATTCGACGATGACGACGAGGGTGTCGGTGAGCAGGGTGTGTACCTGTTCCCGGGTCAATGATCGGCGTTCGATCCATTCCCGTCCGGTGGATTTGATCAGGCCACCGTAGGCACGGATCATCGGGTGGAGCGCGACGGCTTCTTCTTCGGTGATGGTCGGGCCGAGAGCTTCGAGCAGCCGGTCTGCGGCGAGGTCGTCTGCGTCGCTGAGGATTTTGCCGACGTCCGGGTCGCTTGCCATTCCGCCGCCTGCGACGGCGACGAGCCAGGTCTTGCCGTGCCGTTCGAGGATTCCGAGGAACCAGCCGATGAAGGCGTCTGCGCGCTCGGCGAGGGTGCCGTCGGGAACGGTCACGCGCTCGGGTGGAGGGACGGTGACCATCGCCTTGATCACCTCGAGGTAGAGATCGCGCTTGCTTCCGAAGTAGTGGTTGATCAGGCCCCGCGCGACCCCGGCTTCCTTGGCCAGTTCAGTGGCGGACACCGACGCGTACGGGCGTTCGCCGAACAACCGGATCGCGCAATCGAGAATCTGGCGGCGGCGCGCGTCGGGTTCGAGGCGCTGCCGCCGAGGTTCGGCGTCCAAGCTCATGGTTTTACCTTCTCACTTCGCACGGCACTCACATTCGAGTGGGCAGAATTCGCTCCGAAACGTTATTGACAGTCTGCCAACAAGCTGATTACTTTAGGGGCACCCACGGGGCAGAAGCGAACCCGACATGCGCGACACCGGAGGCACCGTGTCCACAGCACTCACCACCACACCCGATTCGAGCGAACTGGCAGCGGTCCGGGAACTCGCACGCGACTTCTTCGCCAAGGAAGTGACACCGCTCGAACCGAAGTTCGTCGAACAGGGCTACCCCGACCGGTCTGTCTACCGAAAGGCCGGCGACCTCGGCCTTCTGTGTATGTCGATCCCCGAGGTGTACGGCGGTGGCGGCGGAAACTTCGCCTACGAGGCGATCCTGTTCGAGGAGCAGATCCGCTCCGGCGACAGTGCCATGCAGCTCGGCGTGCACACCGGGATCGTTCCGCACTACATCCTCGCGTACGGCACCGAAGAGCAGAAGCAGCGCTGGCTGCCGAAGCTCGCTTCCGGCGAGTGGATCGGTGCCATCGCGATGACCGAACCAGGAACCGGATCCGACCTGCAGGCGATCAGCACCCGCGCCGTCAGGTCCGGAGACGACTACCTCGTATCCGGCGCAAAGACCTTCATCTCCAACGGCCGCAACTGCGACCTTCTGATCATCGCCGCGAAGACCGACCCTGAGGCGCGCGCGTCGGGCCTGTCGCTGATCGTGTCCGAGATCTCCGACGACACACCGGGTTTCGAGCGCGGACGCGTGCTGGACAAGATCGGCCAGAAAGGTCAGGACACCGCCGAGCTGTTCTTCGACAACCTGCGTATCCCGGCAGAGAACCTCCTCGGTCCGGTCGAGGGGAAGGGCTTCATCCAGCTGATGGAGCAGCTCCCCAACGAACGACTGATCTGTGCGGTGGCCAGTGTCGCGATGATGGAGCACGCCGTCGAGCTGACCACCGCATACACCAAGGAACGCAACATCTTCGGCAAGCCACTCATGGCCATGCAGAACACGAGGTTCGAACTCGCCGAGTGCGCGACGGTCACGCGCATCGCCCGGACCTTCGTCGACGACTGCACCGAGAAGTTCCTGCGCGGTGAACTCGACGTGCCCACCGCAGCGATGGCCAAGTACTGGACCAGTGACCAGCAGTGCTCGATCGTCGACCGCTGCCTGCAGCTGTTCGGCGGTTACGGATACACCACCGAATTTCCGATCGCGCGGATGTTCACCGACAGTCGCGTGCAGAAGATCTACGCCGGAGCGAACGAAGTCATGAAGGACATCATCGCCCGCTCGCTGTAAGCCGCTCGCTGTACGACCCTCACCGTTCCCCCGGACCCCTGGAGCCTCGATGTACCTGACACAAGGCGTGCACCGTGCCCTGCAATGCACCCCCGACGCGCCCGCCACCATCTACGGCGACCGCACGCGCACCTTCCGCGAACACGTCGATCGGATCGCACGTCTCGCCGCAGGCCTGCACAGTCTCGGTGTGTCCTCCGGCGATCGCGTGGCGATGCTGTCACTCAACAGTGATCGCTACGCCGAGTACCTCATTGCGATCCCGTGGGCCGACGCCGTTCTCAATCCCGTCAACATCCGGTGGAGCCCCGCCGAGATCGCCTACTCGCTCAACGATTCGGGCACAACGGTGCTGATCGTCGACGACGCATTCGCCGCAGCAATACCTGCTCTGCGTGCCGCATGCCCCGACCTGGCCACCGTCGTGTACGCGGGGGAGCACGACGCCCCCGAAGGCACCGTGTCGTACGAAGAGCTGATTGCGTCGCACGGCCCGGTCGAGGATGCGCGCCGGTCCGGAGACCAGCTCGCCGGCATCTTCTACACCGGTGGGACGACGGGCTTCCCCAAGGGCGTGATGCTCAGCCACGCCAACATGGTGACCTCGGCAGCCGGAACCGTCGCGACCGGCGAACTGCTCTCCGGCGAAGCGCGTCTGCTCCATGCGGCCCCGATGTTCCACCTCGCGGACCTCGCCGCGTGGGCGGGCCAGGTCATGCTCGGTGGACCGCACATCATCGTGCCGTTCTTCGAGCCGGTCGCTGTGCTGAAGGCCATCGAGCAGCATCGTCCCACCGACGTCCTGCTGGTCCCGACCATGCTCCAGCTCCTCGTCGACCATCCTTCGGTGGGCGAGCACGACCTGTCGGCGATGCAGCGGATCCTCTACGGGGGCTCGCCCATCGGCGAAGGTCTGGCCACCCGGATCCTGACGATGTTCCCGGGCGTGCGAATGACCCAGGCGTACGGCATGACCGAGGTTGCACCCGTCGCCTCGCTCCTGCTGCCCGACGATCACACTGGCGTCACGTTGCGCTCGGGCGGGCGGGCTGCGCCGCATTCGGAGCTGAGGGTGGTCGACCTCGACGGCACTCCCGTTCCGACCGGCACCGTCGGCGAGATCTGTGTGCGCGGCGGCCATGTCATGCAGGGATATTGGAACAAGCCGGACGAGACCGCAGCCGTACTGCGCGACGGCTGGTACCACACCGGCGACGGCGGCTACCTCGACGAGAACGGGTTCGTCTTCGTCGTCGACCGGCTCAAGGACATGATCGTCACCGGTGGGGAGAACGTGTACTCCGCCGAGGTCGAGAGCGCACTGAGCAAGCATCCGGCGGTCGCGCAGTCCGCGGTGATCGGATTGCCGTCCGAGACCTGGGGCGAAACCGTGCACGCCGTGGTGATCCTGGCAGCGGGTGTCGAGGTCACCGCGGAAGAGCTGCAGGCGTTCTGCAAGGAGCACATCGCCGGTTACAAGACCCCGCGAAGCTTCGACTTCGTCGATGCCATCCCGATGTCGGGTGCGGGCAAGATTCTCAAGCGTGAACTCCGGGAATCTTTGGCGGCGGACGGCACACGATGACTCCCGATATGACGGGCGCCGATATCCGGTTGTCCGACGACGAATTCCGGTCGCTGGATCCGGCCACCGGCGACGAGATCGACCGGTTCCGAATCCACGACGAGCGTGCCGTGCAGACGCGGGTGGATCGCGCCCGGTCCACGTCGGCCTGGTGGCAGCACCAGGGGGCGACCGGCCGCGCCGAGCACCTGCGGCGGTGGCGCACGTGGATCTGGCGTCACGCGGACGAGGTCGTGGATCTGCTTCACCGGGAGAACGGCAAGCCCCGCGACGACGCCTTCATCGAGGTCGTCCTGACCGTCGAACACATGCGGTGGGCAGAGGAGAACGCGGCACGTGCGCTTACGCCCCCGAAGTCGGGCCCGGGCCTGCTCTTCGCGAACTACACGACGTCGGTCGAGTACGTGCCGCTCGGGGTGGTCGGCATCATCTCGCCGTGGAACTACCCGCTCTACGCACCGAACAGTTCTGTGTCGTTCGCGCTTGCCGCCGGAAACACGGTCGTATTGAAGCCGAGCGAGTACACCCCGGCGGTGGCGGCCTGGTATGTAGAGGGGTTCTACCGAGCCAACCCGCATGCACCGCTCGGAATCGTCGGGCTGACAACGGGATTCGGTGAGACCGGCGCTCTGCTCTGCAATTCGGGTGTGGACAAGATCGGGTTCACAGGTTCGACGCGCACGGGCAAGAAGATCATGGAGCAGTGCGCCCGCACCCTGACGCCGGTGTTGCTCGAATGTGGTGGCAAGGATCCCGTCGTGGTCGCCGAGGACGCCGATCTGAGAGCGGCGGCCCGGGCGATCGCGTGGGGAGCGTTCAGTAATGCGGGGCAGACGTGTGTCGGCGTCGAGCGCGTGTACGTGGTCGGCGGGGTCCGCGACAAGTTCCTCACCGAACTGCGCCGCCAACTCGAACAGGTACGACCGGGCAGCGGCGACGACGCCACCTACGGACCCATGACGATGCCCGCGCAGATCGAGGTGGTGCGCCGTCATATCGACGCGGCCGTCAAGGACGGTGGACAGTTGCTGCTGGGCGGCCCGGAGTCCGTGGGGGAGCGGTACATCGAGCCGGTCGTGATTCTCGATACGGCCGAGGAGTCGGACGCCGTCCGGGAGGAGACGTTCGGTCCGACCGTGACGGTGCGGACGGTCAGTGATGTCGACGCGGCCGTGAAGCTGGCCAACGCCAGTGATTTCGCGCTCGGGGCGTCGGTCTTCTCACGTCGGCGTGGTGTCGAGATCGCCGAGCAACTCCGTGCGGGGCAGGTGTCGATCAACTCCGTGGTCGCGTTCGCGGGGATGGGTGCAGTACCGATGGGTGGGGTCGGCGAGAGCGGATTCGGGCGTGTCCACGGTGTCGACGGGATGCGGGAGTTCGTGCGTACTCGAAGTGTCGTGCGTCAGCGCTTCTCGTTGCCGGGTTTCGAGTTGATCGCGCTGCGTCGCAAGGCGCATGTGCTGCCGATTCTGCGGCGGGTCCTTGGGCTACGTCACGGGCGGTGAGGCGCCAGGATCGGTAACAGTCGTTCTCGCGCGAACGAGGCCAGATCCTCTCGGGTCTGCAGAGGAACCAGCGCCTGGGGGGTGAGGACGACGGAGTGCGCCACCCGCACGACGACTTCGGCACGGCCGACGAGGTCGTCGACGGGTGGCAGGAGGCCGGACTCGACTGCATCGTCGAGAATCGCCACCGCGGCGTTCGTGGCGGTGGTCAGGAGCGTGCCACCCTGGGTGGTCAGCCGGGGGAGTGCGCTGTCCGTCTCGAGGGACAGCATCCGGTTCCACACCGGGTGCTCGCGCATCCGCGTGACGGTGGTCGCGAAGACGTCACCGACGAGGTCGTCGATCGTCCCAGCCGCCTGCGCGGTGGCGACGACTTCGTCGATCAGGCGGGCAGCGCTGCGCGCGGTGACGGCCTGGGCAATCTCGTCGCGGCTGCCGATGCGCCGGTAGACGGTCACCCGCCCCACGCCGGCGCGTCGTGCGATGTCGTTGACGGTGGTCAGTCGCACCCCGACTTCACTGAACTGTGCCTCGGCCGCGTCGAGGATCGACTCGATCTCGGGCGGGTTGGTCGCGCCGATCGCCGGTGGCGATACGGCCGTGGGGGGTTGTTCGGCTGGCATCGGTCCAGGTTATCCCGATTTCAGCTGAAACATTGAAACATCTCATGTGTATATGTATCTTCTCTGTATCGAGTGGTTACACGTACCGACCGAGGAGACAAAGCATGCCGTCACATCACGGCGCTCCGACGCCCTACACCGAGGAAGCGCTGGCGATCACCGCCCGTAACGTGCGCTTCGACTGGTCGGGGGTGCCCCTGCAGTACGTTCCCGGCGACTCGTACGCCACGCAGTTCTGGAACGTCATGCACCTCGTCCTTCCAGAAGGCGAACGCGCCATGGCCGATGTCTTCGGTCGATCCCTGGACTACATCGACGACCCGCGCCTGCACGAAGAGGTCGTCGGATTCGTCGGCCAGGAAGCAACGCACGCGAGCTCCCACGAGAGCTTCCGCAAGTACCTCATCGCTCACGACGTCGACATCGCGCCCGTACTGGACCGCATCGGATACATCGTCGACCAGATCTTCGGCGACCACGGACTGAAAGGTCGCGCGGGCCGATTCTGGCTGCGCGAGCGCCTCGGCGTCTACGCCGCCGCCGAGCACTTCACCGCGGTCGTCGGCGAGTGGCTCATCGACAACACCCCGTTCGACCGGCGCGGCGTCGACCCGACGATGCTCGATCTCCTGCGGTGGCACGGCGCCGAGGAGATGGAACACCGCAACGTCGCCTACGACGCGTTCCAGTACGTCGACGGCAGCTACGCGCGGCGTGTCCGCACCGCGTTCATCGCATTCGCGGGCTTGGCGCTGCTGTGGTTCAGCACCACCGCCTACCTGTACCGCATCGACACCACCGAAACGCGTCGCGTGTCCTGGCCCCGCGCCTACCGACGTTCGGCGAAAGCGTCGATGATCCCGACCCTGACCTTCCTCGCGAAGCAGATCCCGCCCTATCTCAGGCGCGACTTCCATCCGTCGCGGATGGGTGACATCGGCAAGGCTGTTCGTTACCTCGCGAAGTCGCCTGCCGCCAGGGAGGCCGCAGCATGAGCACCGCAACCACCCCGTCGCCGTTCCTCGGCGCGGTGATGCACGCGACCAGGGCCTACTCGAAGCTGTTCAGCGAGAGCAGGTTCGCGCCGATCCTGTCGAGGCCCGCTCCCGTGCGGCACAGCGACTACGACCGACTGCTGCGCGTCGAGACACGCACCGTAGAGGCCGACGGAGTCGTCTCGCTGACGCTGGTCTCCCCGGACGGCGGGGTACTGCCCACCTGGGTTCCCGGTGCGCACATCGATGTATTCCTGCCGTCGGATCTGCAGCGTCAGTACTCGCTGTGCGGAGACCCCGCGGATCGCACCCGCTACCGGATCGCTGTCCGCCGCGTCGACGACGGCGTGGGCTCCGCGGAGATCCACGAGTCGGTTGCCGAACAGAGCGCGATCCGAGTCCGCGGACCCCGCAACGCATTTCCGCTCGCCGACGCGCCGTCGTACCTCTTCGTCGCCGCCGGGATCGGAATCACGCCGATCCTGCCGATGATCCGCAGTGTCGCAGGCACCGGCACTCCGTGGAAGTTGTACTACCTCGGCCGCTCCCGCGACACGATGCCGTTCCGGAACGAACTGTCGGCACTGACCGGTGGCGACGTCATGATCCGGCCCGACGACGAATTCGGCATCACCCCGATCGCCGAAATACTCGACCACGCGCAACCTCACGGTGCCATCTACCTGTGCGGTCCGGCGCCCCTGACGAAGGACGCACACCAGCAGGCCCCGCTCGTGGCACCCACCTGCTCGCTGCACACCGAACGATTCAGCCCGCCTCCCGTCGTCGGAGGGGAACCCTTCGAACTGCGCCTCGCCCGGACCGGAACCACCGTCCAGGTCGCTGCGGACGAGACCGCCCTTTCCGCCATCCGGCGTGCGGTCCCCGGCGCGACCTACTCGTGCAGGCAAGGGTTCTGCGGCACCTGCAAGGTGCGTGTGCTGTCCGGCGACGTCGATCACCGCGACACACGCCTCTTGGATGAACAGCGAGCGGAATCGATGCTCCCGTGCGTGTCGCGCGCGGCGGGGTCCATACTCGAAATCGATCTGTGAAACGAGCCGAATCATGACTGATACACACCTGCGTGTTGCCGTCGTCGGTGCCGGATTCGGTGGCCTGGGAACGGGAATCAGACTCCTGCAGGACGGAATCGACGACTTCGCGATCTTCGAACGCGCCGAGACCCTCGGCGGGACCTGGCAGGCCAACACCTACCCGGGCGCTCAGTGCGACATTCCGTCGATCCTCTACTCTTTCTCGTTTGCGCCCAAGCCCGACTGGAGCAGGCTCTACCCGCTGCAGGAAGAGATCCAGCAGTACCTCGAGGACTGTGCCGACAAGCACGGTCTCCGCCCCCACCTGCATCTGGGGACCGAGGTGATCGAGGCGGCCTGGGACGACGCCGCGCAGCATTGGCGCGTGGAAACCGATCGAGGTAACTACACCGCTGACATCCTCGTCGCCGCGATGGGCCCTTTCAGTGAACCTTCCGTGCCGGACCTGCCCGGCCTCGACTCGTTCGAAGGTGCCGCCTATCACTCGGCCGACTGGAACCACGAGCACGACGTCACCGGGCGCCGCGTCGCGGTGATCGGCACCGGAGCGTCCGCCGTGCAGTTCATCCCTCGCCTGCAACCGCAGGTCGGTCACATGACGGTGTTCCAGCGGACACCCACCTGGATCCTCCCGCACCCCGACCGACCGGTGGCCCCGCGTGTGCAGCGACTCTTCGCGAAAGTACCGGCCACCCAGCGCGCGGCGCGCAAGGCCTTGGATCTCGTTCAGGAAGCCCTCGTACCCGGGCTCGTCTACCGGCCCGGATTGCTCAGCGGCGCTGCGGCACTCGGCCGGTGGCACCTGCGACGCCAGGTCGAGGACCGGACCTTGGTCGAGAAGCTCACCCCCACATACGCGTTCGGATGCAAGCGGCCCACGTTCTCCAACAAGTACTATCCGGCTCTGGCGTCGGAGAACGTCGACGTCGTCACCACCGGCATCGATCACGTCGAACACGACGCGGTCGTGACGGTCGACGGCACGCGGCACGAGGTCGACACCATCGTGTTCGGCACCGGATTCAAGCTCACGAACAACAGTGGTTTCGCCCGACTGCGTGGCCGCGACGGCCGGCTGTTGTCGGAGCAGTGGTCCGGCGGTGAGATGACCGCCTACGTGGGTACCACGATCGAGAACTTCCCCAACATGTTCATGCTGCTGGGCCCGAACTCCGTGGTCTACACCTCCCAGGTGGTCACCATCGAGACACAGATCGACTACGTACTCGCGGCCCTGCATGCCATGGAGGCCGCCGAAATCGACAGTGTCGAGGTACGCGCCGATGTCCAGCAGGATTTCGTCGAGGACACCGACCGTCGCCTGGCCGGGTCGGTGTGGAACTCCGGCGGATGCAGCAGCTACTACCTGAGCCCGTCTGGCCGCAACTTCACGTTCTGGCCCGGCTTCAACGCGTCGTTCCGGCGACGGATGTCGGCATTCGACCTCGCCGACTACCGGCTCGGCAAGGTCCTCGGCTCCACCGCACGGCACGCTTCGAAGGAGACGACGGTATGACGCGCGCACTCGACCTCGCGGGCAAGGTCGCTCTCGTCACTGGGGCTGCCCAGGGCATCGGATTGTCCATGGCCCGAGAGCTTCTCGGACGCGGCGCTCGTGTGGTGCTCGTCGACCGCGACGAGACCACGCTGAAGAAGGCCGCCGACGCGCTCGATGTGAACTCGACCTTCGTCGCGGTCGCCGACGTCACCGACCGTGATGCAATGGCCGAGGTCATCACGCGAGCTGCGGCGGACTTCGGCCCGATCGACGTGGTCGTCGCCAACGCCGGTATCACCCCGCCACCTGCGACCATCCGCACCTCCGACCTCGCCGAGTTCGATCGCGTGATGGCGGTAAACCTCACCGGTGCACTCAATACGATTCACCCCGCTCTCGACGGAGTCGTCGAACGCGGAGGGCACGTCGTCGTCGTGTCCTCCGCGGCTGCGTTCAGCCCGGGACTCGGCGGATCCGCGTACATGGCGAGTAAGGCCGCGGTCGAACAGGTCGGACGCGCTCTGCGACTCGAACTGGCTCACACCGGTGCGACCGTCACGGTGGCCTACTACGGATTCGTCGACACGGAACTGGCGCGCAACACGCTCGACCGCGATCCCTTGGGCGTGCGCGTCGGTCAGCTGTTGCCGTGGCCGATGAACAGGCGGGTGCACCCCGATCATGCGGCTGCTGTCACTGTGCGCGCGATCGAACGACGGGCACCACGCGTCGTCACGCCGATACTGTGGGGTGCGTACTCGGCTCTACGCGGGATTGTGAACCCTCTGATCGACGAGTGGGTCGTGCGGAACCGCACGGTGCACACCCTCATCGAGGACCTCGAGCGGCGTGAGTCGGTCGGGCGATGACCGGAGCCGATCGATGACCGTGAGTCGCCGTAGTAGAGCGCTCGCGGCAACCACCCGCACGCTGCTGCGCCCGATCTTCGAGCACGCCGACCCGTCCGGTCCCGGGCGCGCGATCCTCCGGGGCACGGTCGCAGCCGGTTCTGTACTCGGTGGATTGAGCGCGGCCACGGGCACCGCGGTCGTCGACGATGTCGTGCCCGGCGAGATGATCGTGCCTGAGCATGCCCTCGACAACGAGATCATCCTGTACCTGCACGGCGGCGGTTACGTCGCAGGGTCGGCGAGACAGGAGCGGGCAGTCACCTCGGATCTCGCCATTGCGACGGGAATGCGGGTGCTCGCACTCGACTACCGGCTCGCGCCCGCACATCGATTCCCTGCCGCTCGCACGGATGCCCTCGCCGCATACCGGTCGCTGATCGCCCGTGGCCATTCACCGGGCCGCATCGCGATCGTCGGAGTGTCGGCTGGAGCGCATCTCGCGATGAGCATGTTGACCACGTTGATCGAGAACGGCGACGCCGGGCCCGGCGCGGTCGTGTTGTTCTCCCCGCTGCTCGACACATCCGGTGAGGAGGCCCTGCGCGCCGACGCCCTGACCCGCGACCCGTTCCTACCGCCGATCTTCGCGCAGCGCTGCGCGGATATCTATGTGGGCAGCGAGGATCGGAGCTCGCCGCACGTCGACGTGTTCCGTGCGCCGCCGTCTATGCTTGCCGAAATGCCGCCCATCGCCAGCTTCGTCGGCTCCACCGAATGCTTCGGATCCGACGCCGCGCGCCTGAATGCCGCGCTACTCGACGCTGGTGTTCGCAGCTCGACGTTCACCGTGCCCGGACAGGTGCACTCGTTCGTCTCTCTGTGCCGTCGGCTTCCCGAGGCACACGCCGCTGTCGTCGACGCGGCCGCGTTCGTGCGCAGGCATCTGCGCGCCGAACCTCGAGAACTCTCCGAATACTCAGACCTCCCAGAAGAGGACAGCGCTATGACCGGTATGCATTCTTTGACGGCCACCGACGACTCGTTTTTCGACACGGCTCCCGTGCGGGGCAGCCACACCACATTCGTACCGATCTCGCCCGAACGACTGTGGCGTGCGCTGTCTGCCGACGACGCCGTGCAGGCGTGGAGCCCCGGTGTGACACAGGCGAAGTGGGACGACTCGGTCGACCGCGGCATCGGGGCCGTGCGCAACGTGACACTTCTCGGCGCGGCAACCGTCGAGGAACGTTTCTACCGCTGGGACGAGAACCGTCGCATGACGTTCACCGCCGACAGCATCAGCCGGCCGATCTGCCGTGCCTTCGCGGAGGATTACGTCCTCGAGCCGGAGGGGGCAGGTACCCGCTTCACGTGGCGTGCGGCGATGGACCCGGTGGGCCCGGCCTTCGTGCACAAGATCGCGGGCGCGGGACTGAGTGCGGTGCTCGCGCATATGACGAAGGGGCTGGTGCGCCGCAGCCTGGAGGGATAACGGGTTCGAATGTTCCCGGAAGAATGTGAGCCGTTGTTCTATCGACTTCCTTACGGAATGGTATACGGTATGGGTGTCCGGACCCACGCGGATGAGCGCGGGCCCGTTGCTCCACCCATAGCTTCGTCGCCATAACCAACCGGTATCCGGAGGTAGCATGAGCAACGTCTCCACTGCGTCGACTCGGCCGTACCACTCGCTGGACATCTCCGCGTCGTCCTTCTGGGGCCAGGACTTCTTCGAGCGCGAACGGACCTTCGCACAGTTGCGCGCAGTCGACGGGCTCACCTGGCATCGCCCCACCGAGTCGCTCTTCCCTCATGAGGAACAGGGCTACTGGGCCGTCACTCGGCACGCCGATATTCGTTATGTGAGTGCACATCCCGAACTGTTCTGTTCGTCGGCCGGCATCAGCATGGATCCCATGCCTGCCGAGATCCAGAAGGGGATCAGCTTCTTCCTCACCATGGACCCCCCGGAACACACCCGCTATCGACGCTTGATCAGCATGGCGTTCACGCCCAAACAGGTGCGCACGATCGAAGAGCAGATCATCGCGAACGCCGCGGCGATCGTCGACGAATTCCTCCGCGAACTCGACTCGGGTGACCCCGTCGACTTCGTCCGGTCCGTATCCAAGAAACTACCGATGCAGACCGTGTCGCAGATGATCGGGATCGATCCTGCGAAACATGAGGCCGTTGCGTACGCAGCGGAAGCACTCTTCAGCACCAGCGACGACGAATACGCCGGCATCGAAGAGCGCGCAACACACATGATGACCCAGCTCGGTGTGCTCACGCAGGCGGGCGTCGAACTCGCACAGCAACGCAGGGCAGATCCGCAGGGCGACCTGATGACCAACATCGTGCAGGCCGAGGTCGACGGTCACCGGCTCACCGACGAGGAAGCCGGATCGTTCATGGTCCTTCTTGCCTCTGCAGGCAACGACACCACCAAGCAAGCGACCTCGCATGCGTTCAAGGTGCTGAGCGAGAATCCCGAACAGATCGCATGGCTCCTCGAAAACTGGGACGAACGTGGACCGGACGCCGTGGACGAGTTCGTCAGGTGGTCGACTCCCGTGATCGAGTTCGCGCGTCACGCGGTGGTCGATACCGAGGTTGCGGGCACCCCGATCAAGGCAGGCGACAAGCTCGTCATGTTCTACTGCTCCGGAAACTTCGACGAGGAAGTCTTCGACCGGCCCCTCGAGTTCGATGTGGGTCGAGTTCCCAACCCGCACGTCGGCTTCGGTGGTGGCGGTCCGCACTTCTGTCTCGGCAAGCAGTTGGCCGTCCTGGAATTGAAACATCTGTTCCGTGAACTCCTGAACCGGCTTCCGAAGGTCGAAGTATCCGACCCCGAGTATGTGCACAGCGATTTCGTTCACGGCATCAAGAGGATGTCGGTCAGGAAGCTCTGACACTTCACCGATCGACTCCGTCCACCCGGGGTGGGCACAGTCACCCCCTGATCACGCGAGGTTCAACGCATGCCCAACCCTGTCATCGTCGGTGCGGTACGCACACCCATCGCACGATCCTTCAAAGGCTCTCTGGTCGACACCTCGGCGGAGGAACTTGCCACGGCCATCCTCCCGGAGGTGATCCGCCGCTCCGGCATCGATGCCGCAGACATCGACGACATCATTCTCGCCGAAGCCAACTACGGCGGCGGCGATCTCGCCCGGTACGCCGCTGTCGCTGCAGGACTCGAGAACGTTCCGGGTCAGGCCGTCAACCGTCATTGCGCAGGCAGTCTGACCGCGATCGGCAACGCCTCCGCGCAGATCGGCTCGGGCATGGAACGCGTGCTGATCGCAGGCGGTGTGCAGTCGCTGTCCACCGGTCCACTGATGAAGTGGCGTGTTCCCACACCGGGCGGAACCGAATACCGCGAGCCGTGGATCCCGCCGAGCCACCCCGAGACTCCGGATGCGCCGACGATGGACATGGCGATCACGGTCGGCTGGAACACCGCGAAAGCGGTCGGCATCTCGCGTGAAGACATGGATGCGTGGGCAGCCCGCTCGCATCAACGCGCCGTCGCTGCCATCGACGCGGGGAAGTTCGTCGAGGAGATCCTGCCTCTGAAGGTGGCCGGTGCTGACGGTTCGTTCATCGACTTCAGTGTGGACGAGCATCCGCGACGAGATACGACAGTCGAGAAATTGGCCGGGCTGAAAGTGTTGCATCCTGAGATCGAGGGATTTTCGGTGACTGCGGGTAACAGCAGCGGCATCAACGATGCTGCCGCAGCGGTTGTTCTTACCGACGGCGCCTATGCCCGCGACAAGGGGCTGAACGTGCTCGGCTCCGTGAAAGCGTGGGCATCCTCCGCAGTGGCGCCGCGGCACTGCGGACTCGGGGCCGTGACCGTGATCGACAAAGTGTTGGATCGCGCCGGCCTCACCCCGTCGGATGTGTCGCTGTGGGAAATCAACGAGGCTTTCGCCTCTGTCCCCATCGCCGCGTGCCGTGAGTTCCGCCTCGACGAAGAACTGGTGAATGTCTCCGGAAGCGGGTGCAGCCTCGGCCATCCGATCTCGGCGTCGGGTGCCCGCATGGTCACGACGATGATCTACGAATTGTCCCGGCGTGGTGGAGGAATAGGTGTGGCCGCCATGTGTGCAGGCGGCGGCCAGGGTGGCGCCGTCGTGATCGAAGTAGAAGGCTGAGAGGGAAACCGCATGTCGGACGAAGTACTGGTCGAGCGCCGCGGGCGCATACTGATCGCCACGATCAATCGGCCGGATGCACGAAATGCCGTGAATCGCGCGGTCAGCCAGCGGCTCGCCGATGCGATGGACGAGTTGGACGAGAGTCCCGAACTGTCCGTCGGTATCGTTACCGGTGCCGGTGGAAATTTCAGCGCGGGAATGGATTTGAAAGCATACGCCGCCGGCGAAATTGCCGCCGTCGAAGGACGCGGTCTCGGGTTCACCGAGAAGCCGCCCCGGAAGCCGCTCATCTCGGCTGTCGAAGGCAACGCTCTTGCCGGAGGAACCGAGATCGTCCTCGCCACAGACCTCGTCGTGGCGTCGAAGGACGCAAAGTTCGGGTTGCCCGAGGTCAAGCGCGGTCTCGTCGCCGGTGGTGGTGGCCTCCTTCGGCTGCCCGAACGCATTCCCTACCAGAAGGCCGTCGAGCTCGCCTTGACCGGCGACACATTCAGCGCTGAAGAGGGCGCCGGCTACGGGTTCGTCAACGTGGTATCGGAGCCGGGTCAGGCTCTGACCGAAGCGATCCGGTTGGCGGAACGCATCACCGAGAACGGGCCCCTGGCAGTAGCTGCGACCAAACAGATACTCGCCGAGTCGCGGAGCTGGTCGGACGACGAGAAGTGGAAGAAACAGATGGATCTGCTCATCCCGGTCTTCATGTCCAAGGATGCAGCCGAAGGCGCGAAAGCGTTCGCCGAGAAGCGGAAACCGAACTGGACCGGTAGTTGATACCGGGCGCGAAGCAACCGAACAACAGGAGGGGAACATATGTCATTCGAGGGTGAGGTCGTACTTGTCACCGGCGGCGCCGGCGGGCTCGGTGCGGCCACAGTACGGAAGCTGCACGCAGAAGGGGCGTCGGTGGTGATCGCCGACATCGCCGACGAGTCTGCGCAGAAACTGGCCGATGAACTCGGCAACAAGGTCGTGTATGCGCGCACCGACGTGCTGGACGACGACTCCGTGGAGCAGACGCTGGCGAAGGCCGATGAGCTCGGCACCCTCAGGTACGCCGTGATCGCCCACGGCGGGATCGGGGTGCTGGAGAAGGTCGTCAACCGCGACGGCACACCGCACTCGCGCAAGGGATTCACCGACACGATCTCGCTCTACCTCACGGGCACGTACAACGTGCTCCGCCTCGCCGCGGCCAAGATCGCGAAGTTGGATCCCAAGCCGAACGGGGAGCGGGGCGCCATCGTGATGACCAGCTCCATCGCCGGCTTCGAAGGGCAGATGGGGCAGTCCGCGTACTCGGCGGCGAAGGCCGGCGTCATCGGTCTGACATTGACGGGTGCTCGTGATCTCAGTTCGGTCGGTATCCGGCTCAACTCCATCGCCCCGGGAACCATGCGCACACCGCTGCTCGAGCTGATCGGTGAAGAAGGACTCGAGAAGTTCGCCAAGAACATCCCGTTCCCCAAACGCCTCGGCACACCCGACGAGTATGCGTTCCTCGCCCAGCATCTGCTGGAGAACCCGTACATCAACGGCGAGGTCGTGCGCCTCGATGGAGCACAGCGATTCCAGACTCGCTGAGTTGCACGCTGCGAAGGGGAGTGTCCTCCGTAGGCCGGGAGGACACTCCCCTTCGTCGTCGGGAACTATGACGTCGGGAACTATTCGGTACCGAGCGACGCGGCCTGCGCACGGGCCCAGCGGTAGTCGGCCTTGCCCACGGGGCTCCGCTGGATCGTCTCGGCGAAGATCACCGACTTCGGAAGCTTGTAGCGCCCGATCGACTTCGCGGCGTGATCCACCACATCGTCGGCCGTCGCTTCATGGCCCGGCAGTAGCTGGACGATGGCAACGACCGCTTCACCCCACTTGTCGCTCGGCCTTCCGGCGACGAGAACGTCGGCGACAGCGGGATGCGAGCTGATCGCCATCTCCACTTCTTCGACGAAGATCTTCTCGCCGCCGGAGTTGATGGTGACCGAGTCGCGGCCGAGGAGATGGATCGAGCCGTCGTCGAGCAGTTGCGCGCGATCGCCCGGCAGGACGAACCGCTCACCGTGGACCAGCGGAAATGTTGCCGTGGTCTTCTTTGCGTCGCCCTTGTAACCGAGTGGTACGAACCCGCGTTGCGCGAGCCACCCCAGGTCGTCGTGCCCCGGCTCTGCGAGGCGGTCGAGATCCTCGGTCAGGACACAGGTGTTCGATCCGGGAGTGAACTGCCCCGTCGAGATCGAACCTGCGTTGGATACATGTGTCATCTGCGTTCCGGTCTCGGACGAGCCGGCGCCGTCGACCACCACAGCGTTCGGTACGAGGTCGAGAAGACGCTGTTTGACCGTGGGCGACAGGATTGCGCCACCGTTAGCGAGGATGGACAGGGAAGACAGGTCGGCGTCGGTCTTCTCGAACTCGGAGGCGAGGGGACGTGCGATTGCGTCGCCCACCATCATCAGCGCTGCGGGTCGTTCGGAGGCGATCGTCCGCACTACCGCTTCCGGATCCAAGCGGTCGACGACCGGTGAGAACACGAGGGTCTGGCCGGTGAGAATTCCCGTGAGGGCCGCCCATTGAGCTGCGCCGTGAATCAGGGGCGGCAGCACGAACAGTGTGAGTCCCGGATTGTCGGCTGCGCGGGTGGCCAATTCGTCGGGCGACGAGATGCATTCGCCGGTGAATACGTTCCGGCCGCCACATGAGGCCATGAAAATGTCGTGCTGGCGCCACAGAACGCCTTTCGGCATTCCCGTGGTCCCACCGGTGTAGAGAATGTAGAGGTCGTCCGGCGACAGCGTGTCGAGTTCGGCCTCCGGTGAGGAGTCGGCCAGCACGGTTTCGTAGTCGACCGCACCGGGGAGCAGGGGGGCACCCGATCCGTCGGCGATCTGGATCAGCACTTCGAGGTGAGGAAGGTTCGGCAGGACTCGTGCCAACTGCGGCGCGAATGCCGCGTTGTAGACGAGCGCCGTCGTCCCCGCGTCGGAGAGAAGGTATTCGAGTTCCTTCTCCACATAGCGGTAGTTGACATTGAACGGTGCCACACGAGCGCGGAATGCGCCGAGCATCGCCTCGAGATATTCGTTTCCGTTGTAGGCGTAGATGCCGAGGGTGTCCTGGCCGACTTCGTGTCCGTCGAGTTGGTCGCGTTCGATTCGTGCGCCGAGCCCTCGGGACTTCACATAGGCGGCGAGTCTTCGTGATCGCTCGGCGAGCTGGCTCTGGGTCAGCCGCCGGTCGCCGAAGACGACGACTTCTCGGTCGGGGATGGACGACGCGACAGCGTCGACGAGTTCCGGAATGGTGAATTCTCGGGTGACCGTCGTGGGCTGGGCGGTGAGGTCGGTCAAAGCGACTCCTGTGGGATCAGCTAACCCGTCACATGAACTATTCGTCCGACTGTAATATATACGGCAACCCTTGCGGTAGGGTTCGGGCCTGGTAACTCGAAGTCGAATGGGGGATGACGATGAGCACGGTCGAAAACCTCGACGTCACAACGCAACACGAATCCGGTGCGGAATTGTCACGCATCCTCGAGCTCCAGCGCAGCGCCTTCCTAGCCGACGGGTTTCCCTCGGCCCGGACGCGTCGAGACCGCATCGATCGGCTCGTGGCGCTGATGGTCGACAATGCGGACGAGTTCGTCGGCGCGCTGATCCGGGATTTCGGCAGTAAATCACGCACAGGCACGATGTCGATGGAGATCGTCGGCATCATCGGCGCACTCGAGCACACCCGTGCGCACGTGGCGAAGTGGATGAGAACCACACCGCTGATGCGTGCGGCCAGGGCGGTCGGGCTTCGTGCCGAAGTGGTGCCGTCGCCACTGGGGGTCGTGGGAATCATCGGGCCGTGGAATTTCCCACTTCATCTGGTGATCATGCCTGCTGCGGCGGCGTTCGCAGCGGGAAATCGCGTGATGATCAAGATGTCCGAGATCACCCCGGAGACGGCGGACCTGTTCGCGTCCCTGGCCCCGAAGTACTTCGACGAGTCGGAGCTGGCCGTTGTCACCGGCGGCCCGGAGGTCGGTGCAGCGTTCTCGTCGCTCCCACTCGACCATCTCTTCTTCACAGGTTCGACGAGTGTCGGGAAACGGATTCACGCAGCAGCGGCGCAGAATCTGGTACCTGTCACGCTCGAGCTCGGCGGCAAGAACCCCGTCGTGGTGGGGCCGCGTGCCGACGTCGAACGTGCCGCCGAGAGGGTGGGTCTCGGGCGCATGGTCAACGGCGGTCAGGTCTGCATCTGCCCCGACTACGTGATGGTGCACGAAAGGGAAGCCGAAAGGTTCTCCACTGCGGTGCTTTCCACGTGGCGCAGACGATTCCCCACCGTGGTCGAGAACCCCGAGTACCCCTCGTGTGTCAACGCCGCGAATTTCGACCGGGTGGTGGGACTGATCGACGACGCCCGCTCCCGCGGTGCCCACGTACAGGTTGCTGTGCCGAGCGGCGAGCAACTCCCCGATGCATCGACGCGTAAGGTTCCTCCGACCCTCATCTCGAACGTCTCCGACGACATGCGTATCACCCAGGAGGAGATCTTCGGCCCGGCGCTCGTCCTCATTACTTACCGCGAACTCACCGAGGTCGTGGACTACGTGAACCGGCGGCCCTCGCCGCTGGTTGCCTACTGGTTCGGCCCGGACGACGACGACTTCCGCCGGTTCGTCCGCAGTACTCGCACCGGTGGAGTGGCGCGAAACGAGTTCGGGATTCATATGCTTCCGTCTGCCGCGCCATTCGGTGGAGTGGGCAACAGCGGAATGGGGGCTTATCACGGTCGCGCAGGTTTCGACACGTTCAGTCATCACCGGTCCGTTGTGGGAACCGATCTTCCCTTCATGCTCACCACGTCGAGCGCTGTACCGCCGTTCGGGTGGGTGCCGCGCGCGATCGTGTCTCTGACGATGCGGATTGCCCGACGCCGCAGCGGCAAGCGCCTGCGCGGTAAACATACTGTATTGACAACAGTAAGGGTGTAGTCTGGGCCCGACGCGGGGGCTGATCTGCGCGCGCACCGTGTACTGAAACTTCGACCGGAGGTGAACGACGATGACCGTCGTGTCCGAGAATTCAACCCGCATCGACGAAGTCGTGTACGACCGGCCTGTCGACTGCGACAACCACTACTACGAAAAGATCGATGCGTTCACACGGTACCTCGATCCCGCATTCAAGGATCGCGGCGTCGAAGTGATCAAACGTGGGAGCCACACCGAATTGCTCGCCGGTGGAAAGCTTTTCGAGTTCGTTCCGAACCCGACATTCGATCCTGTGATCGTCCCCGGAGCGCTGGACCTGCTGTTCCGCGGACAGGTCCCGGACGATGTCGACCCGCGAAGCCTGATGAAGGTCGAGCCGCTCAACCCCGCCTACCAGGATCGCGACGTTCGCGTCGGCATGATCGCGCAACAGGAGATGTCAGGGGTCATTCTGCTTCCGACGCTCGCGTGCGGCGTCGAGGAGGCGCTCAAGAACGACATCCCCGCAACCATGGCGAGCGTGACGGCATTCAACAAGTGGCTGGACGAGGACTGGGGATTCAACTACAAGGGCCGCATCTTCTCGGCGCCCATGCTGGCGCTGGCAGACCCCGACGAGGCCGTCGCGGAAATCGACCGGCTCCTCGAACGCGACGTGAAACTCGTCTATATCCGTCCCGCGCCGGTGCCTGCCGGCCACGGGACGTCGAAGTCGCTGGGCGACCTGACCTACGACAAGGTGTGGGCGAAACTGGAAGAAGCCGATATTCCGGTCGCGTTCCATCTCAGCGACAGCGGATACAACGGTTCGATCGCACGTGCGTGGGGTGCACCGGAACGGTTCGTGCCGTTCAAGACGTCGAACCCGCTCGCGAACATCGTCGTCTCCGATCGCGCAATTCACGACACCATGGCGAGCTTGATCCTCGACGGTGTGTTCACACGCCATCCGAAGCTGCGCATCGCCAGCATCGAAAACGGTTCGGACTGGGTGCAGCTACTGGTCAAGCGACTGAACAAACAGGCGAACCAGACCCCGTGGGCATTCACGGAAGCGCCGGCCGACACGATCCGCAGGCACCTGTGGGTCGCGCCGTATTACGAGGACGACATTCGAGCGCTGGCCGACCTCGTCGGCACAGATCGCGTCCTGTTCGGTTCCGACTGGCCGCACGGTGAAGGTCTCGAGAAGCCGACGGATTTCGTCGAAGAACTGGACGATTTCGACGAGACCGAGAAGGACGCGATCATGCGTACCAACGTCCTCGACTACCTGGGTATCTCCTACGCCCGGTGATTCCGGGGTGGGTGTGCTCGCCCGGCGAGCACACCCACTGCACTTCTATTCTGCGGGCGCGGTCTTTGCCCGGGATGCGCGCGCGGTGGTCTTCTTGGTCTTGCTCGCAGCCGGCTTCTCCTGCTCGAGGAGCCGGCTCGTGTAGTCGAGGATGCAGTTGAGGCCGTACTCGAAGTTGTAGTCGTTCGGCGCCCCGCCGACCCGGCCGTGTGCTGCGGCTTCCGCCAGAAGAGGTGTGCTGTCCGGGGTGATGACCAAATTCTCGTAGTACGCCTGCGACGTCGGGTCGTACTTCTTGCCGCGCTCCTGCAAACGTGCGAGCACGACGGATCCGCGCACATGTAGCTGGACGGCCGAGTACGCGTCGAATGCGTCGTCGAGAGACAGACCGCCCTTCACGAGATCGGCGATGATGTGCTCGATCTCGCGCGCGCCCAACGTGGCGTTTCTGGGGCTGAGCGACGATCTGATGAGGATCAGGTCGCAGAGGATCGGGTTTTCCATGAAGGCCTTGCGCGCCGCGTGTGCGTGATTGTAGAGGCGTTCCCGCCAGTCCGAACCCGAGTCGCCCATCACGGCCTCGACCTGCATCTGTTCGAGGGCGCGATCGGTCATCGCATTGAGGAGTTCGTCCTTCTTGCGGAAGTACCAGTAGATGCTCGTGACGCCGACTCCGAGGTGCTTCGCGAGCTGCGGCATGCTCAGATTGTCGACCGGGATCTCCTCGGCGAGTTCGAACGCGCCGGCGATGATGTCCTCGGGGTTGATGGATCCGCGCTCACGCCGTTCGCGCTTCTGAGGTTCTTCTTTTCGCGCCATTGCTCTCCGACTTCCGTCCACAGTTGATCCGCAGAGTCGGGCAGCGCAGGCCTGAAGCGGCCCGCGGTGGTACGGACTGCCGGTGGCACCGAGTGCTGCCGACCCCATGGTGGCTCACTGTAGCTCATACCGGAACACCGCCGGGAAGTCAGCTCATTCGATGACACGGAGTGCAGCAGAGGGACAGTTGTTCACTGCTGTGCGCAGATCCGATTGGTCGCAGGAAGATGCGGCCTCGTCATCGATGATCACGTAACCTCCGTCGCCTACCTCGAACACGTCTGGTGCGGTGGCCTCGCACAAGCCGTGGCCGACGCACCTGTCGCCGTCGACTTCCACGCGCATGTGTCACTCCTTTCCGGATCGGTGGGATTCAGGTTCAGTACGCCATGAACAGAATCTCGTCGCGGCTGTACTCGTGGTCGGGGTGGCGTTCACTGAGGTGCTGCCTCACCTTCTCGACGAGATCGTCCTCGTCGGTACCGCGCACGTACTCGCCGCATGGGCAGGTCAATCGTTTCTTCATGTCGTCCTTCGCTCCGGTCGGGGCTGTGGTTCATGCATTGCTGGTCGTCAGTAGGTGGCGAAGTCGAGTCGCGTCGACCTTTCCTGTGCCTCCGCGCGGAATGGTCTCGTCCGAATCGAGCACGAGCCACACCGTCGGAACTTTGAACGAACTCAACAGTTCTTTTGCTGCCGAGCGTAATTCGGACGGATCGAACGGGCGTGAGCAGATCACCGCGGCAGCCACTCGTGGACCGGTATCGTCGCCGACCCGCGTGACGAAGGCGTTCTCCACTCCGTCGATCCTTTTCAAGGCCGCCTGAACTTCGCTCGGGTACACGGTAGCTCCGCTGACCTTGAACATGTCGTCGATCCGTCCACGGTAGAAGAGGAAACCCGCATCGTCGATGTAACCGAGATCGCCCGTGGGATAGAAGCCGTCGGGTGTGAAGACATCCTCGCGGCTGCGGCCGCAGATGCCGTGCAGGACATGGGGTCCTCGGACCTCGATCCGGCCCTCTCGGCCGGTGAGCGCCTGCTTGCCCGATTCGATGTCTGTGATACGGACTTCCATGCCGTCGAACGGTATGCCGCAACTGCCCCAGGCTCCTCGCGGCATATCGGTGTCCAGGGGGTAGCCGGCGTAGGGGCCGAAGGTCTCGGTCATCCCGAACAGATTCGCGCGGGAGCCGGGTTCGCCACGTTCGCCGACGGGTAACAGCGCGGCGAGACTGCCGGGCCGCAACCACGAAAGGTCGACTCCCACTTCGTCGACCGCGCGCGCCAATGCTTCGGCCTGGTCGGGCCACCCCCGGAACAAGGTCACCCGTTCTCGTTCGAGGAGTTGCAAGGTCGTGGCGGCCACCGGTATCTCCTCGGTGACGAGGGTGGCGCCCGCTAGCAGCGCCGAGAGGATCCCTGCACCGAAACCCCCGACCCAGAAGAACGGCATCGGCAGATAAAGGCGGCTGTCGGAGGTGATGCAGCGAACGGCCAAGCCGGATGCGACGGCACCGAGTGCACTGCCGTGTGAATGCATGACGCCCTTGGGTGCACCGCTGCTTCCCGAGGTGAAGACGATGACCATCGTGTCGGACGGTGCCACGGTGTCCGCCATGGCAGCGGCAACCGCGTGGGAGCGGGCCGCCGGCTGCGCGTCGAGGACGTCCGCGACTCGCCAGATTCTCCGCAGGGACGGCAGTTCGGGATCGAGAACATCGCCCGGTTCGAGTTCGGGCAGTCCGACTTCGGAGGCGAGGTCGTCGCGGTAGCGGCGACCGCGGAACTCGTCGACGGTGACGAGATGGGCGATCGACGCGGTCCGGATCTGTGCGCGGAGTTCGGCTCCCGTGAGCAGAGTGCTCAGCGGGACCAGTACGGCGCCGATCCGAGTGATCGCCACGGCGATCTGCACCCATCCGGCGCTGTTCGGCATGATCAGCCCGACACGGGTGCCTGCACTGACTCCGCCCTCGACGAGTACTGCGGCGATGCGGAGCGTGGAGGTGTCGAGCTCGCGGTAGCCGACCCTGTTCACCGGGTCCACCACCATGTCCTTCGTCGGTGTCTCGGATGCTCGTGCGCGGACCAGCGACGCCATCGTGGCCCCCGGGGGAAGATCAGGCATGCTGCACCCCGTCCTCCGCGTGCGTCTGTGTGAGGAGCAGACTCCGGACCGCTGTGAGGTCCGCTTTGCCGGAGGGCGTACGCGGGATGGTGTCGACGACTGCGATCTCGGTCGGAATCTCGTAGCGAGCGAGCCGCGCGGACAGGTAGTCCACCAGATCGGCCGATGTGACCTCTGCATCGGGGCGGGGCTCGACCATGGCAACAGGAGTTTCTCCCAATCGCGCATCGGGACGACCGACGACAGCGGCGTTCTCCACCGCGGGATGGGTTTCGAGTGCCTTCCGGATGTCGTCCGGCATGATCTTGAATCCGCCTCGGATGATCGCCTGGTCGGCGCGACCGTGGATCCAGAGGAACCCGTCGGCATCGATGCGTGCGAGATCGGTGGTCCGCATCCAGTCCGTTGCCTCACCGCGCTGCGCGGGTTTGACCTCGAGCAGCCCGACGGTGTCGGTATCGACCTCGGTCCCGGACTCGTCTACGACGCGCAGCAGAGAGCCGGATTCGGCGCGCCCCACGCTCCCTCGTTTCGTCGACCAGTATTGCCGGTGGTCGGCGAGACTCCATCCGGCCACACCACCGCCGAACTCCGTCGCGGCATACGACGTCAGTACCGGGATACCGAACTTGTCGGTGAAGGCGTCGGCGTCGTCTGCCGACAGCGGGGCGGTGCCCGAGGTGACCACCCGGAGACTCGAGAGGTCGTCGCGGGTGAGATCGGAGTGCAGCACCATTCGCAGTGCCGTCGGGACGAGGGAGACGGCGCGGGGGCGGTGCCTGCGGACCGCGTCCGCCCATGGTGCGAGTTCGAACCGTGGCAGGAGCACGTACGGTCGTGCCGCGACGATGCACTGCAACGTTCGATAGACCCCGCCGATATGGACGAGTGGCGCGTTGACGATCGCGACACCCGAGCTGAGCTTGTGGGGAGGCGTGTCGCCGGCCGTGGGAGGCCCGAGCACACTGTGGGCAAGCATGTCGTGGGTGAGTTCGACGCGCTTGGGGGGTCCGGTGGTGCCGCTGGTCAGCATGAGGATTGCCGTCCCGGGGCGGTTCTCCGATGCCCGCGGACGTTCGGTTGCGGGCACGACCTCGGGTTCGTGCGAGATCCTGCCGACCGTCACGGTGGTCGTACCCGGTGGTCTGCCGACGAGCGTGCCGAGATCGTCGGCCTCACCGATGACCACGGGTAAGCTCAGCGCCGCGATGTCGGTGCGGGTCCGCTCGTCTCCGCGCGACGGATTGACGACCACGAGGCACCGCCCGGAGAGCAGCACCCCGAGGAGCGTGGCCACATGCGCGGGGCGGTTGCGTAGCAGCACACCGATTCCCGCTCCATCGGCGGGACCGTACCGTCGGCAGATCGTGTTGATGCGGTCGGCGCAGCGGGCGATCTGTGCCCACGTGATCCATTCACCGTCGTACTCGATCGCGCCTGCCTCGGGATCGAGGCCGAGCACCGCCGCGATCCGGCGTGTGAGCCGGTGGTCGGTGACGGTTTCGTCGAGCACGGTTCGGGTCATCAGCGGATCCTCGGTGGGTGTGTGACGCGGGATGCCTGCGTCTCGGGGTCGGGCGTGGCGAGTTCGTTCTTCGCGATCGGATTGCCGAGTCGTGTGTAGATCAGGCCTTGATCCATCGCTGCCCGATACGGCTTGTCGAGGGATTCCCAGATGGCTTTCACTGTTCCCTGGGTTGCAGTCGGAGGCTTGGCGGCGATCCCGGCGGCGATGTCGTGGGCGCGTGTCCACAGTTGTTCGCGTGACGTGATTTCGGTGACGAGCCCGATGCGGAGGGCTGTCTCTGCCCCCACACGTTCGTCGTTGCCCATCAGTGCGATCCGCAGGGTCTCGGCGAGACCCACGCGGCGCATCAATCCGACGGGTTCGAGAGCGGATACCAACCCGGCCGAAACATGAGAGTCGAAGAAGGTGGCGTCGGTGGAGCAGATGACGACATCGGATTCGTTGACGAAGTACAGCGCTCCCGCCGTGCACATTCCCTGGACGGCGCACACCACGGGCTTCCACATCTTCTGCCATTTCGGGCTGAGGAGCTCACCCGGATCCTCATGGTTCCAGACGTTGTCGGGTTGACCGTAGGAGGACTTGATGTCGAGACCTGCGCTGAATGCGCGGTCGCCGGTTGCTCGCAGGACCACCGCGTGCACCCGCTCGTCGAATTTGACGATGCGCCACGCATCCTTCATCTCGTTGCACATCGTGCGATCGAACGAATTCAACCGTTCCGGTCGATTCAGGGTGATCGTGGCGACGTGTCGGTCGGCGTCGATGTCGAGCAGGATCGTGTCGAACTCGGGGATCGACGATTCGTCGAAGGTTGTCGGTAAGGCCATTCCGGGTCTCCGATTCTCCATCAGGTCTGGGGTCAGCGGCCGTGGAACTCGGGTTCGGTCCGTTCCCGGAACGCGCTCAGGCCGGATTTGAAATCATCTGTACGACACGCTAATTCGAGAGCGTACAACTCTTGGTTCATCGCCTCGGCCAATGATGTGGTGTGGCTACGGTTGATTGCCTGTTTGGCGAGTCCGAGCGCCACGGTCGGGCCGGATGCGAGACGCTCCAGTATTGATGCGCCGGCGGCGTCGACGTCGGATGCGGGGGTCGAGCGGTAGATCAGACCCCACTCGCACGCGTCGGGTGCGCCGATTTTCTCTCCGAGCATCAGCATCTGCTTCGCCCGCGCTGTCCCCGCGAGTCGGGGTACGAGCCAGGTGGCGCCGGAGTCGGGGCTGAAACCGCGCGTGATGAACGGTTCCCAGAAGATCGCGTCTTCGTCCGCAACGGTGAAATCGGCGGCGAATGCGAGACTGCAGCCGAGACCCACCGCCCATCCGCGGACTGTGCACACCACGGGAAGGTGGAGATCGTGAACCAGTTCGACGATGCGATGCGCCTGGTGGGGGACGCGGCGAACCAGATTCCCGGCACGGGGCCGCGGTGCGTCCTTGCTGTTCGCCCCGACCCAGTCCGCGCCGCCGCAGAAGTTCTCTCCGGCTCCGGTGATATGCACCGCGCGGAGGGAATCATCGTGCGCGGCGGCGGTGAGGGAGTGGACGAGAGTGTGCACCATTGCCGGGTTCAGTGAGTTGAGCGCCTTGGGCCGGTCGAGAGTCAGCCTGAGGATCGGCCCGTCGTGTTCGACGCGTACCTCACCGACTCGTTCGGATGAACCATCCTCGTCACTCACCGTGGTAACCGCCCCTCGGAATCTATACTGTGATGTATACGGTATGTAGTACCGTTGCCTCCTACACAAGTTAGCAAGGAACCCGGTCAGGCGGAACCGGGTCGGCCGAAAGAAGATTATGACCAGCAATGAGGTGGAGCCGACATCCTTCTCGGGCGAACGCTCCGTTCCGGGGAGGTTCGGCGAAACTCCGCTCAGGCAGACCGAACGTGCCGCGTCCTCACTCCGCCGGCTCAGCGGATTGCTGCTGTCGCTCGAGCACGAACACGATGTGGTCGACGAGATGCTCTCCCGATTCGCCGAGTGGGAGCAGATTCTGGCAGCGGAGGCGCCTTCGGACACCCGGCTCCGGCTCGCCGACGACCGAGACGACGATCGGCGCGTCTACCTCGACCACGCATTCGATGTCGGCTCGTTCAATCCGCACTTCCCCGAGTACGAACTTCGTTCCTACGACGCCGACAGTGCGTCCGGCACCGTGTACTTCCCCGTGGTGTACGAAGGACCGCCCGGGCTTGTGCACGGCGGATTCCTCGCAGTGTTCTTCGATTGTATGATCCAGCACCACAATTGCGCGGTGGGGGTCGCGGGTAAGACACGGCTCCTCAGCATCCGGTATCGGCGTCCCACGCCGTTGCTCACCCCGTTGGATTTCGATGTCGTCCGGCGGACGACCGAGCGCGGGCTGGTGTCCGAAGCGCGCCTCATGCGGAACGGTGAAGTGTTGTGTATCGCCGAGCTCGATTCGGTAGCGGTCCGAATCGACGCGCTGGAGACCACCGAACTCGGCCGGAGGCGATGACCCGGTGTCGAGAATGACGCAGCGCCGAGCTGTACTCCGCTGCACAGATCAACTATTCGGAAGGGCATATCGATGACCGACGCCAAGACCTCCGACGGCAGAGTGCTGTTCGATGTCGATCGGGAGGCACGGATCGCGACCGTGACCCTCAACAATCCGTCTCAGCGGAATTCCTACGATCAGGCGATGCGCGACGAGATCGCGCGCTACCTCGACATCGTCGTCGACGACGACGACATCACCGTGGTACTGCTGCGAGGAGCGGAAGGCGTCTTCAGCACCGGCGCAAACATGAACAACGCCTACGGCTGGTACGGCGAGGGCCGGAACGGAGACTCTCCCGCACCGGAGAAGCGCAGGCCGAGCCAGCGGCGCCGATTGATCGTGGATCGCAAGACCTTCGGCTTCTACCACGAGTTCCTGGGCTTCCCGAAGGTCACCGTGGGCGAGATCAGCGGATTCGCGCTGGGCGGCGGATTCGAGATGGCATTGATGACAGACATCTCCGTCATCGCACGTGACACGCGAATCGGCATGCCCGCGACACGGTTCCTCGGCCCGGCCCTGGGGAGCCTGCACATGTTCTTCCATCGCCTCGGACCCGTCCTGGCACGGCAGCTGCTGCTGACCGGCGACATCGTCACTGCAGGCTCCGTCGAACATCTCGGTGTGTTCACCGAGACCTGCGACCCCGCGCACGTCACGGCCCGCGCACGGTACTGGGCCGACAAGGCCGCCAAGATGCCCGCCGACGGTGTGGTCATCGCGAAGGAGGCGTTCCGCCTGGTGGAGCAGAGCCAGGCGTACCAGGGCGAGGAAGTGGCCAGTTACCTGTTCCATGCCTTCGGCACCAATCTGCAGTTCTCGCCCGGCGAGTTCAACTTCGTCAAGACGCGGGCCCAACACGGAACGAAAGAAGCATTCCGTCTTCGTGACGAGCACTTCCACGTCCCCGAGCCGGACCTGACATGAGTTCCTACAGGAGGATGCAGTGACCCAGACGAAGCTCGTCTTCGACCCGTTCTCTCGGGAGTTCTTCGACGGACCGTACGACATCTACGCCCGGATGCGCGACGAAGCACCTGTCTACTACAGCGAGGAATACGATTTCTATGCGCTGAGCAGGTACGCAGACGTCGCCCCGGCGTACCGCGACTTCGCAACGTACTCCTCGGCACGCGGACTCGACCTCGATACCGTCCGCAAGGGTGAGATCTCGTCGTACAAGACGATCATCGTCCTCGACCCACCCGAACACCGGCACATGCGTCGACTGGTCAGCAAGGTGTTCACACCTCGTGCAATCAACGACCTACGCGACATGGTCGACGCGCAGATCGTCCGATTCCTCGAACAGGTGGATCCCTCCGGATTCGACATGGTCCACGATTTCTCGGCGCACTTCCCGATGGAGATCATCTCGGAGATGCTCGGCGTCCCACCGGAGAACAGGACCCAGCTGCGTCTGTGGACCGACGCGTCGCTGCACCGCGAAGTCGGCCAGATCGAGATGACCCAGGCCGGACTCGACGCCGTCGTCGATGTGATGCGCTTCTACTACGGGCTGGTCAAAGAGCGCCGGGCGCACCCCCAGGACGACATGATCACCAAGCTCACCCAAGCCGAGATCGAGCGCGACGACGATCAGCCTCCGAAGTTGACCACCATGGAGATCGCGATGTTCGCATCGCTGCTCGGTGGTGCCGGAGCGGAGACCGTCGCGAAACTGATCGGCGGCGCGCCCGTGACGTTCGCGCGATTCCCGGATCAGTGGGCCAGGCTCAGAGAGGACCGCTCGCTGATCCCGGATGCCGTCGAAGAACTGCTTCGCTTCGAGTCACCGAATCAGTACAACGTGCGGTACTCCATGCGCGACGTCGAGCTTCACGGAGTCACGATTCCCGCGGGTAAACCTGTCTTCCTGTTGCTGGGGTCGGCGAACCGGGATCCCGCCGCATTCGACGAGCCGGACGTCTTCGACATCGAGCGTGATCGTTCGGGAGCGCAGAGCCTCGCGTTCGGTTCGGGAATCCACAGTTGTCTCGGAGCGGCGCTCGCACGGATGGAAAGCGCTGTGGCGCTGGGCCACATGCTCGAGTTCATGCCCGAGTTCGACGTCGATTTCGACAACTGCACCCGCGTGAGTATGCAGAATGTGGCGGGGTACGACCACGTCCCAGTAAGGGTCCGCCCTCGGCCGTAATGATGCCGGGCAGCGATTGCAACGCCAATAGACAGAAACAACCCTCCCGGAACGTTGTTTCTGTCTATTGGCGTTGTGATGTGTGATCGCGTCTATGTGGACACCACGGTCGCGCCAGCGGTGCCCGGAGCTCCGTAGAGCAGGGCGAATCCTGCGGTCGGCTTGCCCGGTACCTGACGTGGGCCTGCGTCGCCGCGCAACTGGAGAACGAGTTCGTGCAGTTGTCGCAGGCCGGAGGCGCCGATGGGCTCGCCGTTGGCGATCAGCCCGCCATCGGTATTGACCGGAAGGCTTCCTCCGATTTCGGTGGCACCGTCTGCGATCAGCTTCTCCTGATCGCCGTCGGCGCAGAAGCCGGCTTCTGCCATGTGGATCACCTCAGCACCGGCGTCGGTGTCCTGGAGCTGGACGACGCCGACGTCCTGCGGCGCGATCCCGGCGGCTTCGAAGGCAGCGCGAGAAGCAAACACCGACGGCGAGGGGACTTCCTCGACAGGCGCATAGGTGGTGTTGACCTCGTATGCGCCGTAGGTCCGCGTGCGCACTTCCACCGAACGCACATAGATCGGCTTCGAAGTGAAACGGTGCGCGATGTCTGCCCGGCACATGATCACCGCGGCTGCACCCTCGTCCGGTGCGCAGAACATGTAGTGCGTGAGCGGGTAATTGAGCATCGGAGAATCCAGGATCTGCTGCTCCGATATCGGCTTTCTCCGAAACGCGTTCGGGTTGTCCACGCCGTTCCGATAGTTCTTCGCGGCGACTTTCGCCAGGGTACGCACGGAGATGTCGTGGTCGTGCAGGTACCGGTTCGCCTTCATTCCGAAGAACTGTGTGGTGAGGTACTGGCCGTTCTCGCCGTACCAGGAAGGCATCCCGACGAGGGTGGGATCCACCGTGAATGCGCCGCGCGGATGTTTGTCGAGTCCGATCGCGATGCCGATGTCGTACTTGCCGAGCCGGATCGCATCTGCGCAGGACTCCGTTGCGCTGGCTGCGGTGGCACACGCGTTGAACACGTTGGTGAACGGGATTCCCGTCAGTCCCATCAGGCCCACGATCGCGTCGGGATTCGCGACCTCCCAGCTGCCACCGACGGCGAACTGGATGTCCTTCCATTCGAGACCGGCATCGGCGAGCGCAGCGCGGATGGCATCGGTGCCCATCTCCATGGCTGTCTTGTCGAATCGCCCGAAGGGGTGCATCCCGATTCCGATGATTGCTACCTCGTTCATTTCGACACTCCCTTCGGATCGATCGGCCGGAACGCGAAAGTGAGGACTTCGTCGCCGTTCTCGTCGTGTCCGAGCGGAATCATCGTCAGTTCCACTTCCATACCGAACTCGAGGACCGACGGGCTGTTCTGGGTGAGGCGCCCCTCCACTCGAACTACGTCGCCCAACTGCACGAGCCCGACGCCGAACGGTACGAATGTCTCAGGAGTTTCGTCGCCGAGATACGGTGCGCCGGGAAGGAAGCCCTGCGTGGTCCAGGCCACGAGTGTTCCTGTGCGGGGGAGTGCGACGTCGGTCATCTGCTCGCGGCTGCATCGGGGGCAGAGCGGCTGCACGGGGAAAACCGTAGCGCCGCAGTCGTCGCACGTGCTGGCGAGGAGTTGTGGTCGGTCGTCGGGCCAAGTCGATATCTCTGGGGCGATTGCTCTCTGCACGGTCCGTCCTCGGGTTGCTGGGACTGGGAATGGTGGCGTGCGGCCACCTGGTCAGATATTGCGGTATATCATACCGATAGGTATACAGTAGGAGCGGTTATCGCGCGATCGTCCACACTTCCGCACGAACGGAGTTCATATGCCGCGCAATGTCATCGACTGTCTGGTCAACGTCCACTTCGGGGAGACACAGACGCAACCGAAGTGGATGACCTCGGTCCGCGACAATTACTTCAAGGGACCGAAGTCGATGTTCGAAGCCGTCGAGATGTCGCAACTGCTCGACGAGATGGACGAGATGGGCGTCCAGAAGGCCATCTTGATGGACTCCGTGGTCACTCCACGCCTGACTGCCCGGAAGTTCGCCGAGGCCCATCCGGAACGGTTCTCCCTGGCGATGGGGGTGGGCAATCTTCTCCGGCCGATCGGGATGTTGCGCGAACTCGCCGCGGTGGCACAGGTCCTGCCGGTCAGCTACGCCGCGATAGGACCGAGCTTCTGGGGCGACGGTGACTATCCACCCAGCGACGCCGTCTACTACCCGCTGTACACGAAATGCGCCGAAATGGGCCTGCCGCTGTGCGTGAACACCGGGATCCCGGGCCCGCCGCTCCCCGCCGAAGCGCAGAACCCGATACACCTCGACAAGGTGTGCGTGCGCTTCCCGGAACTGAAACTCTGCATGATCCACGGAGCGGACCCGTGGTGGGACGTCGCAATCCGGATGCTGATCAGATTCCCGAACCTGAGGCTCATGACATCGGCGTGGTCGCCGAAGCGGCTGCCGGAGAATCTGCTGCACTTCATGCGGACACGAGGACAGGACAAAGTGATCTTCGCATCCGACTGGCCGGTTCTGTCGCAGCGCAGGATCGTCCCCGAGGCGCTCGAGCTCGATCTGCCCGAGGCTGCGCTCGACAACTTCCTGTTCAACAACGCGGAGGAGTTCTTCTTCGGCGCCCGGCAGCCCCTCATCTGATCTCGGCACGAGCCTGATTCCGACAAGACACAGAGGAGTAGAGATGGATCGGTACGAGCTACGGCGCGAGGACTACAGCCTGAGCGAGGACCAACTGGATCTGCAGAACGCGTACGCGAAGTTCTTCGAGACCCACTGCACTATCGATACGGTGCACGCAGCCGAGGCCGCAGGGCTCGATCGCGCGCTCTGGGAACGGCTCTGCTCGACCGGTGCCACAACGATGGCCCTCCCCGAGGATGCAGGTGGTGACGGAGCGACGCTGGTCGATCTGACGCTGGTCGCCGAGGAAGTAGGCTGGTACTTGGCACCTGTGCCGTGGATCGACCACGTCTGTGCCGCACGCCTGTTGGCACGGCTCGATGTCCAGGACCTCGGTGCGATCGCGTCGGGGCAGCGAATCGTCGGGCTCGATCCGCACCTCGGTGACGTGTCCGGCCGACGGTTGATCCCCGCCGCGTCGGTCGCCGACGATCTCGTCGTCCGCGACGGTGAGGACATCGTGCTCCTGACGTTCGACTCCGCTCCGGAACGGGTCGAGAATCTAGGGAAGCTGCCGATGGCGTGGGTCGACCCTGCCGAGGCGACGCACAGAACTGTTCTTGCGTGTGGGCCCGCTGCCCTCGAAGAATTCGATCGAGCGCTCGCCGAATGGCGCCTGCTGACCGCCTCGGCTCTCGTCGGGTTGGTGGAGCAGTCCATGCGTATCGCGGCAGAGTTCGCGAAGTCGCGCTACACACTGGGAGTTCCCATTTCGTCGCTGCAGGGCATCTCGCACCCTTTGGCGAATATGGCGATCACGGTAGAGGGTGGGCGGGCGCTGGCACGCAAGGCAGCGTGGTTCCTCGACAACGAACCGGAGGTGCGCCCCGAGTTGGCCGGAGCCGCATTCGTTTTCATGGCTGATGAGGCATCGCGCGCAGCAACGATGTCGGTGCATGTTCAAGGCGGTCTCGGAGTGTCCACCGAGGCCGCGGCAAGTTCGTATCTGGTGCGGGCGCGTGGCTGGTCGCTGGCAGGCGGAGATCCGGCCGACACCGCCCGACACGTCGCTCGGATCGTGGCGGAGAAGCGGTCGGCGAGTGCCCATGCGGCTCTGGCTGCGGTGTAGAGGAGGGGACCATGGATTTTTCACGGGTTGAGCTGACCGGCGACGAACAGGCGTTTCTCGATGAGATCCGCACGTTTCTCGACAAACATGTCACCGACGAAGTTCGGCGACGTGATCGCGAAACGGGCGACAACTTCGATGAGGGCGTCCACCTCGCGATGGGCGAAGCCGGCTATCTGGAACGCGAGTACCGCAAGGCGGACGAGGGCGGTTTCTCACGGGTCGAGAGCCGCCTGTGGGCGCTCGAGCGCCGACGTTCCCATGTTCCGTGGGTGACGTGGGGAACCACCATCCTGGTCTCGCATTCCGTCGAGGCGTACGGTTCGCCGGAACTGCGTGACGAGGTGATGCCCGGGGTCTTCAGCGGTCACGTGCGTATGTGCCTCGGCTACACGGAGCCCGAGGGTGGCTCGGATATCGCCACCTGCAAGACCCGGGCGGTGCGCGACGGCGACGACTGGGTGATCAACGGCTCGAAGATGTTCACCACCGGCGCGCACAATTGCCGGTACGTCTTCCTGATCACGAACACCGACCCGAACGCAGAAAAAAAGCACAAGAGCCTGACGATGTTCCTGGTCCCGCTGGACACGCCGGGCATCGAGATCCAGGGCCTGTGGACCGTCGACGGCGATCGCACCAACATCGTCTATTACAACGACGTCCGGATTCCCGACAAGTATCGACTCGGGGAAGTGAACGGCGGCTGGGCCGTTCTGCGTGGCCCGCTCGACGCTGAACACGGGGTGGTCGCGGCGGACGCCGACGGACTCGACGACATCGCGATCCTCCAGCATCAGGGCATGTTCATGGGTACGGCTGTCGACAAGGTGGCGACCATTGTGGACCGCCCCGGGGTCGACGGGCTTCGACGCATCGACGACGAGTCCGTCGCACACCGTCTGGGCAAGGCCGTCGCCCGGATCGAGGTGGCGCTCAGTACATCGAACATGTACGGCCGTGTGGCGATTGCGCAGACGATGCGCGATGTCGCCCCCGAGTTGATGGACATCCTGGGCCCCGCATCCGCGTTGCCGGTGGAGACCGACGGGGCACTCGACGACGGAGCGAGTGAATACCTGTACCGGTGGGCTCCTCTGTGTGGAATATACGGCGGCACCCTCGAGGTGTTCCGCAACATGATCGGCCAGTACATGCTGGGCTTGGGCCGGCCGATATATGCGCCGGTGAAGAGCTGAGTTGTCACGACGAGAACGCCGGCCGGACCACTGTGGTCCGGCCGGCGTTGTGTATCAGGGGTTTACAGAACGGCGCCGGAGACCTTCGCCGCGATGATGTCGTCCCAGCTCATCCCCAGCTCTTCGAGGATTTGGTCGGTGTGTTCCCCGTGCTCGGGTGAGCGCCCCGGTTTCGGGGGCGTCTCGTCGAACTGGATCGGGGCGGAGACCGTCTTGAACAATTCGCCGTCGTCGTCGGCGACGGTCATCAGATAGCCGTTGGCGACGGCCTGCGCGTCGTCGAGTGCTTCCGCCGGTGTCGCGAGCGGTGCCCACACGCCGGGCTCGTCGGCGAGGACCTCCTGCCATTCTGCGAGATCGCGCTCGGCGAAGATCTTGCGCAGAATGGCGGTGGCATCGTCCTTGTTGGCAATGAGGTTGGCCAGCGGCGTGAATCTTTCGTCGTCCGAGAGTTCGGGATGTCCGATCCGCTCGCAGAATCCCTTCCAGTAGCGGTCTGCTTGCAGGAACACGAGTTGGAGCCACCGGTCGTCGCGGGTCTTGTATCGATTCACCACGGGGTTCGGTGCTTCGCCCGGCGCGTAGGCGGGAATGCGGTCGATGCCGTAGTAGTCGGCGGCGCAGATGTCCGGTGCCACGGCCCACATTCCTTGGGCCAGCAGCGATCCGTCGACCGTCCGTGCCACTCCGGTCCGTTCTCGATGGAAGAGAGCGGCAACGATACCGCCGGCCAGGGTGCTACCGCCCTGCAGGTCGCCGAATGCGGGGCCCTGTGCGAATGGGAACTCTTGGCCGTCCGGGGTGAGTGCATAGGCAACACCGGCGCGAGCGGTGTATCCGGAGGCGTCGAATCCGCCTTTGTCGCGGTCGGGGCCGAGGGGGCCCTGGCCGCTTCCACGCGCGATGATCAGCTTCGGGTTGAAGGCGCGGAGCGTGTCCACCGACAGGTCGGCGCGTTCGAGTGCGCCGGGAAGCCAGTTCGTCAGGAGGACATCGGCCTTGGCGATGAGCTTGGCAAAGATCTCGCGACCCTCGGGTGTCTTGATGTCGATCGCGATGCTGCGTTTTCCGTGGTTGCCGATTTCCATCATGAAGTTCGCTTTCACGCGGGACTCCGCGGGGTCGAGGCCACCGACCGTCAGGTAGCGACAGGGATCGCCGCCGCGAGTGTCTTCGACCTTGATGACATCGGCCCCCCAATCCCGGAGAACGACACCGGCACTCGGAACATAAGTCCAGGAAGCAAGTTCCACCACCGTGACACCGTTGAGGAGATCGGACATCGGCGTTCCCTTCTTGCAGAAAGTCGGCTGTACAGCTTCCCAAGACATTACTGTATTGATTACAGTTAGTCATCCGGTTTCGTAGTCGAGGAGAATGTATGAGTGGAGTCGCTGACCGTCGGGGCGAGCTGAGCGACGGGAGGGGTCGTCTCGAGACCGCGACAAGTGTGGAGTGGGGTCGTCGCGTTGCGCAACAAGCAGAAACCCGTCTGCTCATCGACGGAGCGCTGACCGAAGCGACGGGCGGTGCGACATATCGAAATCTCAGTCCGGCCACCGGGCTCGTACTCGGAGATGCTGCCGCGGCGAGCGCACCGGATATGGAACGGGCAATCGGCGCTGCCCGACGCGCATTCGACGAGACCTCGTGGTCGACCGACCGCGGCCTGCGGCGGCGCTGCCTCGAACAGTTGCAGGCCGCACTCGAGTCCGAGAAGGAAGACCTGCGTGCCGAACTCGTCGCGGAGGTGGGATGCCCGGTGATGGCCACCTCCGATGCCCAGCTGGATTGGCCGCTGGCCGACTCACTCCGTTACCCTGCGTCGCTGATCGACTCCTTCGAATGGGAGCGGACCCTCGACGGCGGAGGCCTGTTCGGCCCGCGCAACGTACGCACCGTCGTCAAGGAAGCCGCCGGGGTGGTCGCAGCAATCACGCCCTCTAACTACCCGATCGAAGTGATCCTCAACAAGATCGGGCCTGCCCTGGCTGCGGGCAATACTGTGATCCTGAAGCCCGATCCGAATACGCCGTGGAACGCGGCTCGTCTCGGTCGGCTCGTAGCGGAGAAGACCGATATTCCCCCGGGCGTGTTCAATGTGGTGACCACGCCCGACAACGACGTCGCGGGTCGGCTCGCGGACGATCCCCGGGTCGACCTCATCTCTTTCACCGGATCGACCGCCGTCGGGCGCATTCTGATGCAGCGAGCAGCCGCGACGATGAAGCGGACGTTCCTCGAACTCGGCGGTAAATCCGCTCTCATCGTGACCGACGGTGCCGATCTGTCGAAGGCGATCATGGCGACGATCGGCGCGTGCTCCCACGCGGGGCAGGCCTGCGCAGTCAATACGCGAATCCTCGTGCACAAGTCTTTGTTCGACGATATGGCGGCGGGTGCGGCCGAGGCGTACAAGCAGATTCCGGTCGGCGACCCGGTGAACCCGGGAACGTTCGTGGGGCCACTCATCAGCGCAGCCCAGAAACAGAAGGTGCTCGGCATACTTGATCAGGCACGCGCCGACGGTGCGCGATTCCTCACCGGTGGTGGTGAGGTCGACGGTCTGGCCGAACACCTGCAGGGAGGCCACTTCGTGGCGCCCACCCTCGTCACCGGAGTCGACAACAGCGCCGCCATCGCGCAGGAAGAGGTGTTCGGTCCGGTCGCGATACTGATTCCGTTCGAGAATGACGACGAAGCCGTACGGCTCGCCAACGACAGCCACTTCGGTCTTGCTGGTGCAGTCATGTCGGACACGGCCGAACGAGGGATGGCACTTGCCAGGCGCGTGCGTACCGGAGCTATCGGCGTCAACGGCGGAATGTTCTACGGGGCCGACGCGCCCTTCGGCGGATACAAGAACAGCGGTATCGGGAGGCAGTGCGGGATAGAAGGTTTCGATCAGTATCTCGAAACGAAAACTATCGCAGGCAGGCTTCCTCGCGGGTGATCATACGGCTACGAAAGGCATACGGATGGGCAAGCTGGACAACAAGGTTGCATTGGTTTCGGGAGCAGCCCGCGGACAGGGAAGATCGCACGCGGTCCACCTGGCCGCCGAGGGTGCAAGCATCATCGCTCTCGACTTGTGCGCAGACCTCGACGGCAACACATATCCCCTGGCACGCCCAGAGGATCTCGACGAGACCGCACGTCTCGTCGAGAAGGAAGGCGTCCGTGTTCACACCGTGGTCGCCGATGTGCGGGAACGACGCGACGTATGGAACGCAATTGCCGCGGGAGTGAAGGATCTCGGACGGCTCGACATCGTCGTTGCCAACGCGGGAATCTGTCCGATGGGTGACGGGCAGACGCTGCAATCCTGGTCCGACACCATCGACACCGATCTGGCAGGCGTATTCAACGTGGTGCAGGGCAGCATTCCGCATCTCGGCAAGGGCGCGTCGATCATTGCGACCGGCTCTCTGGCCGCTCAGTTGGGTAGCGCCACCAATCAGGGGCCGGGTGGTTCGGCGTACAGCCTTGCGAAACAGATCGTGGCACGGTACGTCAACGACCTCGCAGTGCAGTTGGCGAAGAAGGACATCCGAATCAATGCGGTGCACCCGACGAATGTGAACACCGACATGCTCCACAACGAGGGAATGTACCGGGTGTTCAGGCCCGACCTCGAACATCCCACCCGGGAGGAGGCGGAGATGGCGTTTCCGGCCATGCAGGCGATGCGTGTGCCGTACATCGAACCGCACGACGTCTCGGAGGCCGTGCTCTTCCTCGCGAGCGACGCGTCGCGTTTCATCACCGGAACCCAACTGCGGATCGATGCCGGCGGCTATGTGAAGTCCGTGCCCTGGAAGGGGTGAGTATCGCCATGCCCGAAGTCATCGGATTCCTCGGAGCGGGCCAGATGGGTGAACCCATGGTTCGCCGACTTCTCGCCGCCGGATACGACGTCCGCCTCTACGCCCGCCGCGAGGAGGTACGCATGCGTCTCGGCAGTGCGGGCGCGTACCTCGCGGACTCGGTCGCCGACGTGGCACGACAGGCCGACATCCTCGTGGTCTGCGTGTTCTCGGATGAGCAACTGATCGACCTGGCTGGCGGCCCCGACGGTTTCATGGAGAACGCGAAGGAGACGTCGATCGTCGTATCGCACACCACGGGCACCGTCGGCACACTCGCGAAGATCCGCGCCGATCATCCGAGCGGTCCTGCGCTTGTCGATGCGCCGGTGAGCGGATCGGCCGACGACATCGCGGCCGGGACGTTGACCGTCCTGTTGGGCGGCGAGGAGAACGTGGTGGACCGGGTGGACCCCGTGGTGAGTGCCTATGCCGATCCGGTGATCAGGACCGGGGGATTCGGCACTGCGTTGAACCTGAAACTGGTGAACAACATCCTTTTTGCCGCTAATGCCCAACTTGCAGCGGCAGCAGTCGAACTCGGCGATCGGCTCGGCATCGGACGCAACGAACTGCTCGACGCTGTGTCGCTCAGCAGTGGCCGTAGCCATGCGCTCGACTCGATCAGGAAGATCGGTGGCGTCGAAGCATTCTCCGAGGTTGCGTCTCCGTTCCTGCGCAAGGATGTTGCTGCGTGTGACGCAGCCGCTACGGACGCCGGTGTCGATCTCGGCTGGATCGGCTCGGTGGTGGCAGAAGGCCCGATTGCATTGACGAGTGAGAAACGGAGAGTCGACGGATGATCAAGACAGGTGTGAGGGATTCCAAGGCGCTACCTGCCAGTGATTGACGAGGCGTTGCTGCGTCACCGTCTCCACGCGGCGAGGATGTCGTCGGTCGTGGTGACGGTGGCCAGCACACTCAGGGTGTGGTCTATCACCGCTGTGCCGTAGTCGGCGGGAATCCCCGCGACGGCGTCGCGGGGGACCACCACCCGATACGATTTGTTCACCGCGTCCATCACCAGGTTGGGGATCGCGACGTTCAGGGATACCCCGACCGCCACGATCGTGTCGACGCCGAGATTGCGGAGGACGGCATCGAGATCCGTACCGCCCATCGGACCCAGACCGTGCATCCGGGTCAACACCAGATCCGAGGAGGCAGGCCCGAACTGCGGCAGGAGAGTTGCCCCCGGGCTTCCGGGGGACATCGACGTCGCGCGGCGCCCGACTGCGAAGAGCTTCGCGTTGTGGTTCGATCCCTGGTTGTCGTCGCGGCGGTGGACGAGGCAGTGCACGATACGGACGCCGGCTTGTCGTGCCGCAGGCAGGAGCCGGGCGATATTGGGCAGAGCGTGACGCCCCGCCTCCTGCGTGAGTGCCGGCATTCCCGAATCCGGACCGACGACCGCGCCCTGCAGTTCCTGCGTGACGATCGCCGTGCGCTCCGGATCCACGAGCTCGGCCAGCGTCGGTGCGCTCACACCGGCTCCTCGACGTTTCTCTCTGCGGGTACCTCGTAGAACTGCTTCGCCCACCGGCGCATCGCCATGTACGGCTTGGCGTCGACACGACCGAGCGGGGGGTTCTCGACGTAGATCTGATGGCGCCAGATGCTGAGGTCTTCGAAGACGGTATGAAGGAACCTGCGTTCGACCTTCTCCTGCACGGCCGGCGGCGGGACCTCGGAGGTGTCTCCCTCGTTGCGGGGCCACCAGATCGAATAGAAGAGATCGGAATGCCCGTTGTCGACGGGTGTGCAGGCGAAGATCAGCCGATAGTTCTGGGTGCCTTCGAATGCGCTCATCGCGTACCCGAGTCCGGAGAAGTGACTGTGGATGCGAAGGGCCATCTTGTCGGGGTCGTCGCTGGTGGTGTCCGGCCAGCCGGTGAGGAATCGCCATTCGTTGTCGACCGCTTCCCAGCCGAGCGATACCGGCGTCACGCTCGCGCCGTGTACGTACCGGAAATGTGCACTGTCCGGGCCGTTCTCGGCGACAACCTGTGGGTGCACCGGCTCGTACTCTGCTCGGCGTGAGAACTCGGGATAGACACGATAGTAGCTGTCGGGGCCGGAGACGATCTCGGGGAACTTCGTGAACGGGTCGGGTAGCTCCCATTGCGGTGGTTTTCCGTCGGGCTGATGCCACATGTACACGATTCCGTGCTGCTCCTGAATCGGGTAGACACGCAGTTTCAGCGCCTTGTTCGGTCGGTCGGGGTCGTACGGGATGTAGCGGTTGGTCCCATCCGGCCCCCACCGCCACCCGTGAAACGGGCACTCGATGCAGTCACCCACGACCTTGCCGCCGTGTCCGAGGTGCGCGCCGAGATGGCGGCAGTGCCCGGTCATGACGTGGAGTTCACCGCTGTCGTCGCGGTAGGCGACGAGATCCTCCCCGAAATAGCGCAGGGCCCTGCTGTGCCCGGTCTCGAACTCTTCCGACCAGCCGATCACGAACCAGCCCGTGACCTTCCAGGTGAACGGTACGTCCAACGGTTGTCTCCTCGATGTCGGATCGAACGAGCTCAGTTCGAGCGCTGCATCTGCGATGCGGCGGCGATCTGCTGGTCCCAGACGGCCAGCTTCTCCTCGGCGCTCGTCTGATGGTGGCTCAGTGCGCGGATACTCACGTCGTGCCCTGCTGCCGCAGCCCGCAGGGCTCCGACGGTGGCCTGGTCGCGTGGCACGTGCGTGAACGGGTCGAACGAGTACCACCGCATGGCGTTCAAGTGGGTCATCTTGTCGATCTCGTCGGCGGGCACATGTTCGTCGGTGAAGACACCACTGAGCTCCTCGGGAGCGCCCGGCCACATCGAATCACTGTGCGGATAGTCCATTTCCCACGAAATATTGTCGATACCGATGTCGTGGCGGAGTTTGACCCCGAGCGGGTCGCTGATGAAGCACGTGAGGAAATGCTCCCGGAACACCTCGCTGGGCAACTTGCCGCCGAAATCCTGCAGCGTCCACGTCGAGTGCATCTCGAACGTCCGGTCGACGCGTTCGAGGAAGTACGGGATCCAGCCCGTCCCACCCTCGGAGAGGGCGATCTTGAGGTCTGGGAATTCCTTGACCGGCCGTGACCACAGTAGATCGGCTGCCGCGTTCACGATGTTCATCGGCTGGAGCGTGATCATCACATCGGGGGGTGAATCCGTTGCGGGGATGGAGAGTTTGCCCGAGGAGCCGATGTGGATGGACAGGACGGTGTCGGTGTCGACGAGCGCCTTCCACAGTGGATTCCAATACTCGTCGTGGAAGCTGGGGTAGCCGAGCGCGGCGGGATTCTCCGTGAAGGTCAGGGAGTGCACCCCTTTCTTCGCGAGGCGCCGGACCTCCTGCGCGCACAGTTCGGCGTCCCAGATGACCGGGAGTCCCATGGGGATGAACCGGCCCGGGTACGCACCGCACCACTCCTCGACATGCCAATCGTTGTAGGCCTGGACGAGTGCCAGTGAGAAGTCCGAGTCCTCGGTCGCGAACAGTCGGGCAGCGAAGCCGGGGAACGAGGGGAAGTTCATCTGTGCCAGAACACCGCCCGCGTTCATGTCCTTGACGCGTTCATGAACGTCGTAACAACCCGGACGGATCTCGTCGAGGCCCTCGGGCTCCAGGCCGTACTCTTCCTTGGGGCGTCCGGCGACAGCATTGAGGGCCACATTCGGAATGATGCGATCGCGGAACTTCCACATGTCCGCGCCGTTGTCCATGTGCACGAGACGCGGTGCATCGTCGGCGTATTTCGCGGGCAGGTGGTTGGTGAACATGTCGGGCGGCTCGATGATGTGGTCGTCGACGCTGATCAGGATCATGTCGTTCTTGTCCATGCTCGTTCCCTTCCGAGGACCGTACGGATTCGTGGCCGATTACCTTGCTGTGGCGAGTTTCGGTGGGTTCGCAGCTTCCGGATCGGGATTCGCGATCGGTAGACCCATGAACCGCCGGGCGTTGTCGCCCATGAAATCCCACGTGCGCCGGCGATCCATACCTTCCGCGTACTTCCAGTAGCCCTTCGGCTCGGGAAGGCCCTCGGGGTGTGGATAGTCGGATCCGAACATGACCTTGTCCCAGCCGACCATGTCGACGACATCGGCGACCGACCCTTCCCAGAACGGACTGACCCAGACGTTGCGCCGGAAGACCTCGAGCGGATCCTCCGGGAAGTTCTGGGGCATCTTCCTGGTGAGATCCTCGAGGTCGTGGAACAGCGGGCGGATCCACGAACTTCCGTTCTCCACGCTGGCGATTCGCAGTTTCGGGAAGCGCGTGAGGGTTCCGTGGCAGATCAGGCTACCGAGCATGTCCGAGATCTCGCGGTGTCCGAGCGCGAGCCACCGGAACGCGCTCATCGCCATGAAATTCTGGGTGTTCGGTGGTTCCCATTTGTTGACGTACTCGTCGAGCGGCGGCTGGCTGGCGTGGAGCGCGATCGGAAGGCCGGCTTGTTCCACCTCGCGCCAGAACGGATCGAACTCGGGCAAGGCGGGTGATCGCCACCCGTGCACGCCTTTCACCGGTGCGGGCTTGATCAGTGCCACCTTTGCGCCGTGCTCGAGGAGATACGCGAGCTCTCGACGCGCACCGTCCACCTCGGCGCAGTTGATCACCGGTGTGGTGAAAACCCGCCTCCTGTAGTCGAATCCCCAGTGCTCGTGCATCCACTGATTCAACGCGTGGACGATCGCAAGTGTCAGTTGCGGGTCGTCGGCGGACGAGTGTTCGACGAGGCTTGCGAGCGTGGGGAAGACCAGCGATTCGCGTACTCCCTGCCGGTCCATCTCGGCGAGGCGTTCTTCGGGCCCGCGAGTCGCGGGTGGGCAATCGATGGCCGAGCCCTGCATTTCGCGGAGCGTCAGTCCGTCGACGTTCTCGCCGGCGAAGAACTTCTCGTGGGCTCCCGGCGCCGCGACCCGGTCGAATGTGGGATTCGGAATGAAATCTGTGATCCTGCCGTCGATGGCGAGCCGCGTACGACGGCCGATCTGCACGTACTGGACTGCTTCGGCGTATTCGGCGGGGAGAAATCTGGTCAATGCCTCCGACGTCTCGTACATGTGCGTGTCGGCATCGAAGATCGGTGCGTCGTCGGACCCTGCCATGCCAGTTCTCCTTGTTCGTCGCCGGTCGTGGATCAAGACTCGCAGCGCAGTGACTGTTATGTCAACAGTCGGTATTACCGTAACTTAATCTGTTCTGGTCGGAGTGTGTTCGAGCGCGGTGATGGTTCGCGTCCTCGTACAGGCCTGCGACCTTCCGCACTTCCACCTTCCACGCTGCGTTACGTGGTAGCCGATCGACGATCGAGATCGACACGGGGACATGGTGGCTCGGCAGGTGTTCACGGACGAGCGCCTTCAGGTCGTCCGGCGTCGGGGTCGATGCGTCTCGACGCAGCTCGACTGCCGCGAACGGAACCTGACCGAGGAGCCGGTCGTCGACGCCGACAACAGAGGCATCGAGCACCGAAGGATGCGTCACGAGCACCGAACGCACTCGCTCGGGGAGGATCTTGAACCCGCCTCGATTGATGGCGCCGTCGCCTCGCCCGTGGATGTAGACGAACCCATCGGCATCGACCGACGCCAGATCGGTGGTGCCGGTCCACTGCGGACCCATGACCGCGACGCGCGCATGGAGGTATCCGCGTTCGCCGATCGGCACTTCCGCGCCCGTCTCGGTATCCACGATGCGTACGTCGACGCCGGGTAGGGGACGTCCTACGCTCAGCGGTTTCTCGGCGCCGAAGCGGGCATGGTCGTCCGGTGTCCAGGCGCATACCGAGCCGGCGAATTCGGTGGCCCCGTAGCCCCACAGCAATGTGATGCCGTATTTCGCCTCGAATGCTTGGCGTAATTCCGGGTCGAGCGGCCCCGATCCCCCGGGAAGGTACTTCAGTGACGCGAGATCATCCTCAGGTACGTCGGCGTCGAGCAGCATCCGCAGAAGTGCCGGCTGGATGCCGGCGCGCTCGATGCGGAAGTCTCTGATCGCACGCACCCACTCGTCGACGGTGAACTTCTCGAGCAGCACCATTCGCTTGTCGAGGAACGGGGCCGCGAGCAGCTGACACACACCGACACTGCCGAATGGCCAGTAGACGAGCTCGGGCGGGTCGGTGTAGCGCCCAGCCCCGCCCATCGTCATGGTGTGGACCGTATGGCTGAGCACATCGATCGGCAGAGCGAACCGCTTCGGGGGTCCGGTGGTGCCACTCGACAGGATGTGCAGGCCGGGATCGATGTCGGAGCGTTGCGACATGGTCGAGGGTCGCGTCCTGTCCGGCGCCTCCGACAGGACGTTCACCGCCAGCGGTGCCGACGACAACGCCACTGCTGCGCACCCGGATCTGCGTGCGGCCCCGAGGGTGACCTCGGTCCAATCCTGTTCGTCCGCGATCACCACTGCAGGAAGCAGGCTTTCGATGTCGCGGGCGATGGCCTGCTCGGATTGGTACGAGTAGATCATCGCGATATGGCGACCTGCCGCGAGGAGGCCGAGCGTCGCTGCGGCGTGCGGGATCCTGTTCCTGGCTACGAGGCCGATCGGCGCATGTTGCGGGACTCCTGCCTGGTCGAGCGCAGCGCCGACGTCGTCGATGTACGCGGTGATCTCGTCGCCCGAGTACCAACGGCGTTCGTATTCGATGAATGCCTTCGAGCCGTAACCGGCGAGGTGGCGGCCGAGTTGATCGGCGAAGGTTCCGAGCTCCGGCTTCGAATCGGACGGTCTCATCTTCACGACGATACAGATGCCGACAGACTTACCGTTGTACTTTCAATATCGGCGCGGGCGTCCTACAGTAATGCCATGATGTCGACAGTGCCGCCAGGGTACGAGGATCTTCTCGAACGGCCGATCATCGGTGTGCTCGGCACGGTCGGTCCCGATGGGTCACCGAGCCTGACGCCGATGCGATTCACCTGGGACGGAGCGCATCTGAGGGTGAGCCACACCATTCCTCGCAAGAAATTCGTGAGCCTGCAGGCGAATCCCAACTACTCGTTCCTCATCACCGACCCTGAAGATCGGGAGCGGTGCCTCGAAGTGCGCGGGTGGCTCGTCACAGTGGAGGGCGACCACGACGGATCGTTCTACGCGTCACTGGGGAGGCGGTACGGCCAGGCCGATCCTCAGCCGCCCGGCGATGTCGACGACCGCGTGGTCATGATCCTCGACGCAACCCGCTTCACCGCGAAATGACCGTGCAGGAGACGCACTCGAACTGAGCGGAAGGGCGTTGGTGCCGGGCTACCGTTCCGCCCCCGCATGAATCGCATCCTGATGGTCCGGCATCCGGAGTGCATGCGCGGCATGGTCGAGGATGCACTCCAGCCCATATTCGAAGTTCCGGTCGTTGGGCTCGCCGCTCTGGAGACCGTTCTCGCTCGCTTCTGCGAGTAGCGGGGTGGTTTCGGCGGAGATCGACAGGATTTCGTAGTATGCCCCGGACGGTTCCTGCGACTGCCGATTCTTGTCCTGTAGTCGCTGGAGCACGACCATGCCGTGGACGTGTAGTTGCACGGAAGAATAGATGTTCACCGCGTCGGCAAGCGTGAAACCGGACTCGACGAGACCGGTGATCACACTTTCGTTGTGCCTGGCGCCGAGCCGGGCGGCATTGGAACTCAGGGACGGCCGGATCAGGACGAGGTCGCACAGGATCGGGCTGTCGAGGAACGTGCGTCGGACCGTGCGCGCGTGAGTGCGCAGGGTGTCGCGCCAGTTCGCTGCCTCCACGACGGGCATGGAACGTGTGGATTCGCGCAGCACGTGATCGGCCATCGCGGTGAGTAGTTCGTCCTTCTTGCGGAAGTACCAGTAGATGCTTGTCACGCCGATGTCGAGGTGGCGCGCGAGCATCGGCATGCTCAGATTGTCGACGGTGACCTCCTCGGCGAGCTCGAATGCGCCCCGGAGGATGTCGTCGGGATTGAGGGACCCTCGCTCGAGCCGTGCCCGCTTCGCCATGATGGATACCGCCTTTGTACGTTCCGTCTGTGATGTGCCGACGCATTCCGCTGTGGATATGCTTACCGTATAGTCTTCGGTATCGATGTGGATTGCAATTGCGGGAAGGATTCCCATGGATCTCGGGCTGGAGGATGCTGCGGCGGTCGTGGTGGGCGGAAGCCGTGGAATGGGTTTCGCGACCGCACGGTGTCTGGCGGAAGAGGGGGCGCGCGTCGCAGTAGTCGGCCGGTCTCGGGAGGATGTGGAAGTCGCCGCGGAGAGCCTGTCCGAGTGTGGAAGTCCCGATCCCGTCGGGTTCGTCGCAGATGTGCGCGACGGGGATGCGGTGTCAGAGCTCTTCGTCGAGCTCGGAGACCGCTGGGGCGGGACGCTCAACGTGCTCGTCAACACGGTGGGACCGAATGCGCAGGGGGCATTCGATATCCTGACCGACGACCAATGGCGCGAGGCCGTCGAAGACGGTGTGCTCTCGATGGTGCGTTGCGTGAGGGCGTCCCTCCCCTTCCTTCGGGCTGCGGAATGGGCGCGCATCGTCAACTTCTCTGCGCAATCCACTCAGCGACAGAGTGTTCCGCTCGTGGCATACACGGCGGCGAAATCGATGTTGACGAGTGCTTCGAAAAACCTGTCGCAACTCCTGGCGCCTGATGAAATCCTGGTGAACGTTGTCTCTCCCGGAACCATCGTGACGCCGTCGCTGATCGAGTGGGCGAGGTCGGTGGGTGTCGAATCCAGCGATCCGTACGCGCTGATGGGCGCCATCGGAACGCATTTCGGGCATCCAGCGCAGATGCCGCGTGCGGGCCTACCCGAGGAAGTGGGCCCGCTGGTGGCATTTCTGGCCTCGCGGCGTAACTCGTACATCACCGGAGCCGACATCAACATCGACGGCGGCTCGGACTTCACCTGACCGTCTATTTGCCCTGACCGTCTATTTACACTGCCACACGGGGGCGCGCTTCTCGACGAAGGCGCGGGGGCCCTCGAGCGCATCCTCGGTACGCGTCACGCGCTCGCGGAACGATTCGGCGAGCATCTCGGCCTCGTGCAGCGGCAGGTCCAGGCCCTTGAGGATGGCCAGCCGAGTTCCCCGAACTGCCAGTGGTGCATTGGAGTTGACGATGTCGGCGATCTCGTGTGCCCGCTCCAGCAGGAGGTCGTGGTCGACGATCTCGGTGATCATGCCCAGGTCGTATGCCCGCTGGGCGGTCATTCGTTCGTGCTTGCCCATCAGCGCCATGCGCAACGCAACGGTTCGGGGGAGAACTCGTGCGGCGCGCACCACCTCGCGTCCCGCGACAAGTCCGATGCTGACGTGAGGGTCGAAGAAGGTGGCCTTCTCTGAGGCGATGACGATGTCGCCGGTGGTGACCCAGTCCATGCCGGCACCGCAACAGATTCCGTTGACGGCGACGATGATCGGCTTGGTCATCGAACGAAACGGAGGCGTGCCTTCCTGCGGTGCTTCCCACTGCTCGTAGGTGGACAGGTACGGTCGCTCGTTGATCACCTTGCCGTCGCCGGGAATCTCCTTGACGTCCGCACCCGTGCAGAATGCCCGACCATTGGCGGTGACGACGAGAGTCCAGATCTTGTCGTCGTTCTCGGCCTCGTCGTACGCCGCACGCAGCTCGGTGATCATCGACGGGCTCAGCGCATTGAGGGCTTCCGGCCGGTCGAGGGTGAGGGTTGCGGTGTGGCCGTCGACGGCGTACTCGATGGTCTCGTACGTCACTGTTTTTCCTTCTGCCACTGTTCTTCCTTCTGCACGGAGGTCGGAGGTCCGATGATTCACCGCGCGGCCGCGGCGCGGGAGTAGTCGGGATCGCGCTTCTCCGAGAATGCGGCGAAGGCTTCCAGTACGTCGGGGCCCTGAAGGTTCGCGGCCTGTGCGTGTGATTCGCACTCGAGTGCCTCGGTCAACGTCCGGTCGAGACCGCGGTTGAGCAGATCTTTTGTCTGTGCGAGTGCGAGCGGGGGGCCCGAAGAGAGGCGTGTTGCGATGCCGTGGGTGAATTCGTCGAGTGACTCCGGCGCCGACACCCACGTGACGAGACCGAGCGACTGCGCCTCGTCGGCGCCGATCATCTCGGCCAGGAGGGTCAGCCGTTTCGCCTGCTGCAGCCCGACGAGACGCGGGAGCAGCCACGACCCGCCCGTGTCCAGCGACAACGCGCGTCGCGCGAAGATCTGGGAGAACCGCGCATCCGACGCAGCCACCACGAGGTCGCATGCGAGCGTGAGATTCCAGCCCGCTCCGACCGCGACCCCGCGCACCTTCGCGACGGTCGGCACCGGCAGTTCGTGGAGTAGGCGGATGCTGTCGTTGATGGTGTCGATCAGATCGGACGGGTCGGGGAACTCGTCCATACCCGCGGTGTCGGCGATGTCGGCGCCGCTGCAGAACGTGCCGCCTGCCCCGGTGAGCACCACCGCGCGGACCTCGTTGCTCGCGCTCGCTTCGCGGAGACGGTCGCGGAGACGCGCCCACATTTCGGGCGTGATCGCGTTCTTTCGTTCGGGTCGGTTGAGAGTGAGTGTCAGGATGCCGGCGTGCTGTTCGGCGAGCAGCGGTCCGTGAGAGCTCACGGCGTTGTCGGGCATGGTCACCTCGGGATGTCGGAGAGTGGTCAGAGCTGGATGGGTGCGCCGACGGTGAGCGGGGCGACGAACCCGCCGTCGACGTGGATGTCCTGACCGTTCACCCACCGTGCTGCCGGTGACCCGAGGAACGCGATGACCGGCACGATGTCGGTGACGGTGGCGTGGCGGCCGATGGTGGCTTTCACCGAGTCGAGAACTTCCTTGCCCATCGATTCCTCGAAGTCGCCGAGGATGGGAGTTTCGGTGGGCCCCGGGCTCACGGTATTGACCCGGACTCCGTACTTCTGCCACGCGGCGGGGGCGAGACGCTTCGCGTAGATGATCGCCGCCTGCTTCGAGGTGCTGTACACGGGATAGTTCGGATCCTGTTCTGCCTGCCAGCGCTCGGCGCTTTCGCCGTCGGTTGCTTCGAGGAGCCCGGTGAGTTCGTTCAGGCGGTCCTGCCAGCCGAGTGCCGCGACCGACGCGACGGTGACGACGGCTCCGCCTTCGCGGAGCAGTGGCAGCATGCCTTCGACGAACAGCCGCATACCGAGATAGTTGACCTTCAGTACGTCGGCAGCGGGCGCGGTTCCGGGGACCCCGGCCACATAGGCGAGCAGATCCCAGTCGGCTCCGATCGAGCCGAGGAGTTTGGCGATCTGCTTCGCATCGCGCAGGTCGCACTGCGCATGCTCCGACGCCTGTGCGTCATCTGGACGAAGATCGACTGCGAGTACGTGATCACCCTGCCCGTGGAAGTGGGCGGCGGTCGCAGCGCCGATCCCGGACCCCGCACCGACGACGACAATCCTGCGCTGATCAGTTGGCATATGGCTCCGAACCTTTCCCGGAAATGAACTCGACGAAAGCTATATAGAATGCTTGACAGTAAGGCACACTATAAATCACTCTGGGGCGGGAAGACCAGGGTTCGGGCCTGCGGCGCCGGATGAGGAACGCCGCCACAATGCGCGGGAACGGAGTGTCGTTCGTGAACCAGCGAATCGTCGGAGATGGGACAGTCGGAGATGGGACACGGGTCTTGGTGACCCCCACCGCCTACAAGGATGAAGACCGCCTCCATGCGGCGTTGGCAAAGGCCCGGGCAATCGGCCCGGTGACGAGAGTGGAAGTGCCGTCGTACCGGCCCTTCTGGGCAGTCGTCAAGCACGCCGACGTCATGGCCGTCGAACGTGCGCACCAGCTCTTCACCAACTGGCCGCGACCGGTGCTCATGACGGCGGAATCCGACGAGATGCAGGCGGCTGCGGGGGTGCGCACGCTCATTCACATGGACGGTGCGCAACACCGCGTGATGCGTGCCATCGCAACGGACTGGTTCCGCCCGAAGGCCATGAGAGCCATGGAAGTGCGCATCGAAGAACTGGCGAAGCACCACGTCGACCGGATGGCGGCTGCCGGAGGGGAATGCGATTTCGTATCCGAAGTTGCAGTGAACTATCCGCTGTACGTGATCATGTCACTCCTCGGGGTACCCGAATCGGACTTCCCGAAGATGCTGCGCCTGACGCAGGAACTCGTGGGCAGCGACGACGACGAACTCAAACGCAGTGAACCCGCAGACGAAACCATGAACGCCCTGCTGGAGATGTTCGAGTACTTCAGTGCGCTCACCGCATCCCGGCGTGAAAATCCCACCGCCGACATGGCATCCGCGATCGCGAACGCGCGCGTCGATGGCGAGCCGCTCTCGGATATCGAGACCATGTCGTACTACACGATCATCGCGACCGCCGGACACGATACGACGAGCAGCTGCATCTCGGGCGGGCTTCGTGCGTTGATCGATCATCCGGATCAACGGCATGCGTTGAGCAGCGACCTCGATCTGCTGCCGCAGGCCACCGAGGAGATGATCCGATGGGTCACTCCTGTCAAAGCGTTCATGCGCACCGCTGCAGAAGACACCGAGGTCGGCGGGGTGCCCATCGCTGCCGGTGATTCACTACTGCTGTCGTACGCGTCGGCCAACCGCGACGAGGATGTCTTCGAGAATCCGTTCACCTTCGACATCGGGCGCGATCCCAACAACCACGTCGCGTTCGGGTTCGGCGTGCACTTCTGCCTGGGCGCAGGTCTGGCGCGGATGGAGATGAAGAAATTCTTCGCCGAACTGCTTCCGCGTCTGAATTCGGTCGAACTCGCCGGCGAACCGGAACTGACCGCGACGACCTTCGTCGGTGGACTCAAGCACCTGCCGATCCGTTACACGATGGCCACATGACAATGCGAGGACCTCACATGACACATGCGCGGACTTGGGACGACACGCTCGAGGACCTCTCGCGCCGCCGAGCACACTCGCAGGCGATGGGCGGTCCGGAACGTCTGGCCAAACACCGTGCCAAAGGCAAGCTCGATGCTCGGGCTCGGATCGAGCATCTGCTCGACAAGGGCAGCTTCCACGAATTCGGCACCCTCGTCGGAGGTGAGATCCCGTCCGACGCGATCATCACCGGTTCCGGACTCATCCACGGTATGCCCGTGATGGTGGGAGCCGAGGACTTCACCACGGTCGCGGGCACCATCGCACCGGGCAGCAACTCCAAGCGGTACCGGCTCGCGGAACTCGCTGTCCGAAACAAGGTTCCGCTCGTCATGCTCCTCGAAGGAGCAGGGTTCCGTCCCACCGGAGACCACTACGGCCGAACGCCGACGGATCTGCTTGCGCAGGCCCAGTGCTCGGGCAAGGTACCCGTGGTCACCGCGGTCCTCGGTGCCTCCGCGGGGCACGGCGCGCTGATCGCGCCGGTCGCGGACTTCGCTATCATGAGTCGGCAGGGTGCGATCTTCACGGCAGGCCCACCGGTCGTGAAGGTATCCACGGGAGAAGATATCTCGAAGGAAGATCTCGGCGGTCCCGATGTGGCCGTGGCCAGCGGGCTGATCCACAACGTCGCGGAGACCGACGAAGAGGTTCTCGACGAGATCCGCCGCTACCTGTCGTACTTCCCGCCGAGCGCCTGGTCGTATCCGATCGCCACCGAGCCCGACGAGTTCTCCGAACCCCGCGACACACCCGAACTTCTCGACATCATCTCCCGCGACAATCGCAGCACCTATGACATGAGGACGGTTATCGACGCGGTCTTCGACACGAAGGACTGGTTCGAGGTGCAGCCCGGTTTCGGGCAGGCCATCATCTGTGCGCTGGCTCATCTGGGAGGCCATCCCGTCGCGGTGGTCGCGAATCAACCGCAGGTGATTGCCGGCTCGATCGACTCCGACGCAGCAGACAAAGCGGCCCACTTCATCTCGGTTGCCGACGCGTTCCACCTACCGCTCGTGTTCCTCGCCGACAATCCGGGGATGTTGCCGGGCAGTGAATCCGAACGCGAAGGTGTGCTTCGTAGCGGCGCGCGGATGTTCGTCGCGCAAACCACCGCCACCACCATGAAGATGCATGTGACGCTGAGGAAGGCGTACGGGTTCGGGTCGATGGTCATGTCGCTGATCGGATTCGACGGGCAGACCGCGGCCTACGCGTACCCCGGCGCGACGATGGGTGCCATGAGCGCCGCTGCGCTGAGCGGTGCGTCGAACGCCGACGACGACCTCGATGCGAGCCTGCGCGAGATGGAACTCGAAGCGTCCTACCGCTCAGCCGAACACATGGGTTTCGACGAGCTCATCAGCCCCGAGGAAACCCGCAACGCCCTGCTCACCTCGCTGCAGCGGGGAATCTACGCACGACAGGCAGTAGCGGAACCCGTCAGCCGCTGCGCGATCGTCCCCTGACTCTCGCTGATCCACCGAATTTCGCTGATAGACACTGACACAGGAGAGATGCGTTGACCGAATGGACTCTCGGCGAGGTGTTCGATGCCGTCGCAGATGCAGTACCCGATCGAATCATGACCGTCTGCGGAGACCGCAGGAACACTTTCGGTGAGACTGCGCTACGCACACGACGTTTTGCGAATTTCCTCGCCGATCGTGGATTCGGGGCCCACACACCCAGGGACGGGCTCGAGCGATGGGAGTGCGGCCAGGATCGCATCGCCATGCTCATGTACAACGACCTGTACCCCGATGTGCTGATCGGATGCCTCAAAGCGCGGGTGGTGCCCGTCAACATCAACCCGCGCTACACATCCCAGGAAATTCGCAGCCTTCTCGAATACATCGCCCCGCGAGGAATCGTCTATCACCGGTCGTTCGGCCCCGCGGTCGCCGAGGCGCTCGACGGCAGCGCAGAACTGACGGCCGGCGTGGAATTGCGGGTGTCCGTGGACGACGGCACCGACACTCCCGAGCTGGACGGCGCAGTGTCGTTCGACGAGGCCGTCGCACAAGGTGATCCGGCACGAGTGATCGCGGGGTCGCCCGACGACCTGATGATGATGTGCACGGGCGGGACGACGGGCCGGCCGAAGGCAGTGCTGTGGCGGCAGGGCGACGCATACGTGTCGTCGATGAACGGCTCCGACCACGAGACCGACGAACCGATACGGGCGCTCACCGCGTTGACGGGGCAGAGTTGGTTCGCAGTGTCGCCGCTGTCGCACGCGGCCGGTACCTGGACCGCATTCTCAGGACTGCTCGCAGGTCAGACCATTGTGCTCTACGACGATCGGAACACGTTCGATGCACGGCGTGCCCTGGAAATCGTCGAGAAAGAGAACGTTCTGTTGATGACCATCGTCGGTGACGCGTACGCCGGACCACTCGTCGACGAAATGCGCAAGCGCAGAAACAACTTCGACTCTTTGATGGTCATCGCTAGCGGTGGAGCCGCAACGAATGCCGTCCACCGGAAGGCATTCCTCGAATTGCTCCCGCACGCGACGATCGTGGAAGGATACGGATCGACCGAGACCGGTGGCATGGGGTTCGGGCGGAGCAATCGCGGCGCCGAGGTCGACACATTCGCCCCGATGCCCGGGGGATACGCGGTGTCACACGATCGCACCCGAATGCTGAAACCGGGCGACGACGAGATCGGATGGGCTGCACGCGCAGGCCGCGTCCCCCTCGGATACTTCCGCGACCGGCACGCCACCGAGCACACCTTCCCCGTGGTCGACGGTCAGCGGATGGCGATACCGGGCGACCGCGTGAGGCTCGCGGACGACGGATCGCTCCGCCTGCTCGGCAGGGACTCTCTCGTGATCAATACCGGCGGCGAGAAGGTCTTCGTCGAAGAGGTCGAGGAAGTGCTGCGCGCGCATCCGGCAGTGATCGACGCCCTGGTTGCCGGTCGCGCCAGCGAGCGGTGGGGGCAGGAGGTCGTCGCCCTGGTACAGGCGGTGGACGAAGCGCAGTGCCCTACGGAGGACTTGAAGAGGGTATGCGGAGAATCGCTGGCGAGGTACAAGACCCCGAAGCAATTCATGTTCGTCCCTGCGATACGCCGCCTCGGCAACGGAAAGCCGGACTACCGTTGGGCTGCACAGCAAGTACAAGGCCGAGGAGCGGTGCTTTCGTGAGCGCACCGACCGCGCGGCCGTCTCCTGAGATCTCTCCGGAGACGGAGTTCTTCTGGACATCCGGTGCAGACGGCAGCTTGCGGATCCAGGAATGCCGGGATTGCGCCGCACTGATCCATCCACCGCGCCCCGCATGCCGATACTGCCACAGCAGCGACATGGGTGTGCGTATCGTCTCGGGTTTCGCGACGCTCATCGGCTTCACCGTCAACCATCGGTTCGCGCCGCCGGGAATGCCCCCGCCGTACATCGTCGCTCAGGTGATGCTCGAAGACGATCCACAGGTGCGTCTGACGACCAACGCGGTCGAATGTACCGCCGACGCCCTTTCACTCGGTATGCGGATGGAAGTGGTCTTCGAGAAGGCAGAAGACGTGTGGCTCCCACTGTTCCGTCCGACGGATCACGTGGCCGTGACAGCGCTGCCGGAGGAACCGGACGCCGCTGCGATTCGCCGCAGCGTGCGGCCGATGGCGCGTACCGACAAATTCGAGGACGCAGTTGCGCTCACCGGAATCGGGATGTCGCGTCTCGGTCGGCGCCTCATGGCCGATCCGTTGTCGCTGACCGTCGACGCCTGCCGCGCAGCGATCGACGACGCGGGCCTCACTGCCGACGACATCGACGGACTGTCCACCTATCCGGGTGCTGGGTCGCTCGGTCCGTTCACCGAAGGCGGGGTCACCGCGGTCGAGTCGACCCTCGGGCTGAAACCTACGTGGCACAACGGAGCAATCGAAACATTCGGGCCCGGAGGCTCGGTGATCGCGGCGATGCTTGCCGTCGCATCCGGTCTCGCCCGACACGTGTTGTGCTTCCGCACGGTATGGGAATCGACCTACGGCGAACTCGTCCGCACGGGCCGCACTGCACCGGCGGCCGGATTGTCGGACGAATGGTTCGCGCCGTTCGGTGCCGTGTCGGCCGCGCACCTGCTTGCGCAGACCGCGCAACGGCACTTCCACCGCTACGGGACCGATCGCGAAACGCTCGGCTGGATTGCGCTCAACCAGCGCGCGAATGCGGCCAGAACCGCCGAGGCGATCTACCGTGAGCCACTCACGATGGACGACTATCTCGATGCCCGTCCGATCACCACACCGTTCGGTCTCTACGACTGCGACGTGCCGTGCGACGGCGCGGTGGCGGTCATCGTCTCGGCCCGCGACACCGCGCGCGACCTCGCCCAACCACCGGTTTTCGTCGAAGCGGTCGGTACACAGATACTCGAGCGCCTCGACTGGGACCAGAGCACCCTCACCCACGAACCACAGGTTCTCGGCCAGGCCGCGCACATGTGGAGTCGCACCACACTGCGTCCCGACGACGTCGACGTCGCGGAACTCTACGACGGATTCACCTTCAACTGCCTGTCGTGGATCGAGGCATTGGGATTCTGCGACATCGGGGGAGCCAGAGACTTCCTGAACAGGGGAACGAACATCGCGCTCGACGGAAGGTTGCCATTGAACACCCAAGGAGGTCAGCTCTCGCACGGACGAACCCACGGAATGGGGCTCGTGCACGAGGCGATCACACAGATGCGGGGGCACGGGGGCGCACGGCAGGTCGCCGATGCACGTGTCGCGGTGGTGAGCAGCGGAGGGCTGACGCCCAGCGGTGTCATGTTGCTGAGGGCAGACCGGTGAATGCCGCAGGTGTCGGAGAGCTCGACGAGACCGTGATCGCCCGGACAGTCGATGTGGACGGAACCCGGATCTCGGCTCTGTGCTCGTACGTCGAGCGTCCGCGCGCAGTGATCGTCGCCTTGCATGGAGGCGCCACGACCTCCCGGTATTTCGATCTTGACGGCCACCCCGAATTGTCCCTGCTCCGAACCGCAGCGACACTCGGCCACACCGTCCTCGCGATCGACCGCCCGGGCTACGCAGACTCGTTCGAATGCCAGGAACGGTTCGACGATCCCGACAGCCGCGTCGACGCCGCTTACGGTGCTGTGGACAAGCTGCTCGAGAATTGTTCACGCGGAGCCGGAGTCTTCCTTCTTGCTCACTCGGCGGGCTGCGACCTCGGTCTCCGGATGGCCGCGGACCCGCGGGGTGCGTCGTTGCTCGGTGTCGAACTCGCGGGGACGGGTACACGTAAGCAACGCGAGGCGCTCGAGATCATCAAGCGGATGCGGACGACGCGCAACCGGGGAGCTATCCGGGATCTGCTGTGGTACCCGGAGGAGCTGTATCCGCCGGAGGTCCGTGGCGGACGCAGTCTCACGTGCATCACTCCGCGCTACGAGACGGTGGTGGCGGCCGAATGGCCCCGCGATTTCATGCGCCTCGCTCCGAAGGTCCGAATTCCGGTGCGGCTCACCTACGCCGAGTACGAACGAGTGTGGGACACCGACGACGCGGTGCGCGAGAAGATCAGGGCGGCATTCGTCGCGACCCCGAGGTTCGTCGAATATCGGCAGACCGACAGTGGACACAACATGAGTGTGGGGTTTGCGGCGACCGAGTATCACCGTGGCGTGGTGTCGTTCGTCGACGAGTGCGCAGCACGCGGCTGACACCCGTCACCAAGGTGTCGGTGTGTCCTGCCGTCGGCGGACGCGAGTCCGATCGATCCGGCGGGTGAGTTCGACGCCCAGCTCGTCGTTGGTGGCGGGCATCACTCGCACGTCCGCACCCGGCACGAACATGTAGCGTCCGTCGTCGACGACGTCGAACCAGCCGATGTCCGATTCGGTCGTGAAGCGGCCGTGAGCATTCGGAGCGAGGATCCGGATACTGCCCGCACCGGAACGGTCGCGGAGAAGGAGGCGACGCAGTGCCCGCGGCTCATTCTCGCCGATCTGCTCTCTCACAGCTGTGGTGCCGCCGGGTTCGGAGAGTTCGCGCATGGACACGGTCCGCGTCTGCTCACGTCCGCGTCGCGCATCCGGAATCTGTGCGACGACGGCGCGCACGAGTGTGTCCGACTGGATCGGGATGATCTGGATGTCCCCAGAGGCGTGCTGGCGTGCGACGACGGCGAATGCGCCCTCGGCTCCACCGCGCACTCGGATGTCTCCGGTGGTTGCATTGCCGTAGACCTCGACGGCGACTTCGCCCGCGTGCAGGACGCGGATCGCGTGCTCGAGTCGCGGATCGGACAGTTCCCGCCGCCATTCGTGCGCGGCGCGCAGATCGGCATCGTGTTCGTCCTCCCATACCGACGTCGATCGGTAGCGCAGCGGAAAGGGGAATTCGTCGCTCCCCGCAGTCGTCCAGAGCGACAGAAAACGGTCGGGCGTAACGACCCAGGTCAAAGCGGATCAACTCCTAGGACGGGCGGGGCGGTGTCGGGAAGCGACCCGATCAGTTCGTTGCCGTGATCGTTGGTGACGAGATAACTCGCGACCCTCTGTTCTTCGTCGTTGCCGCGCTGCTGACCGGCCATCATGCCGGGATACATACCCATCGGGCGCATCGCACCGGAGCGGGCAGCGGCTGTTCCCTGCTGGGAGGCGGCAGGCGCTGAGGCTGCGGCCGCACCGACGCCACCGACAGCGCCGGGGCCGAGCGTAGAACCACCTCCACCCCCTCCACCGGTCACGCCGCTACCTCCGCCGCTACTGCCGTAGCCTCCGCTTCCGGGCAGTCCGGAGCCGGTAGCCGAAGAACCATACGGTTGCGCGGTTGTGTTGCCGGGAAGAGCCGACGTCTGGGTCGTCGAGGTCGGTGAGGTGCGAGCAGATTCCGATTGGGGTGCTTCTGAGGCCTCGGATCTCTCGGGTTGCTGCTGAGTGTTTCGCGAACTGTCGGTGTCGGAACTGTCACTGTCGGAACTGTCGGTCGTATTGTTGCCGTTCGCGGTCACCGTGGACCCGGACTGTTGAGCACCCGCCGCCCCGGCCCGGTCGGACGACGATGAACTGGTGCCTGCTGCCGAAGGGTTCCCGAACCCCACCGCGCCCGCACTTGCCGAGCCGGCGCCGCCGGCGGTGTCCTGGGGCGGAGGTAGAACGGGAACCGCAGATCCGGAATCGCGGTAGTACGGCTTGTAGAGAGATTCCATGATGCGAATCGCCTGCTGCCGTGCAGCCTCCTGCTGACGCTCCCTATCTGCCGCTGCGACGGGGCTGAGCACGTCCATCGGCAACGGGACAGAAGCAGACGGGGGAGCGACCGACGACTTCACTCGTGCACCCACATCCGAAGCGATCGCGAGCTTCTGCGACACCGCGAGCGACGCATCGCTCAACCGCTGCGCAGAGGTGCCGAACAGTTCCGTCGCCGACGATGCGGCTTCCGCAGCGCCCCCTTCCCAATGCTGGGCGATCTTGTCGCGGATCATCGCGGTGGCCATGGAGACCGTGAAGCTGAATACCGTTCCGAGATCCCTCCATTCGTGCGCGAGTGTGGACATCGCGAGTGGGCTGATCGTCTGGCTGAGCTGATAGATCTCCGCGTGTTCCATGCCGTGGAAATTCTCGAACTGCGCGATGTAATCGGGATCGACGCCGCTGCCGACCCGTCCCGCAAGTTCGTCGTGGCGAGCTTGCCGACGCGCGACCGACTCCGGTGGCACAGTGCCCAGTAGTGGGGTGAGGAGTTCGCGGATCGGATTGTCGTTGTCGGACATCGTCACAACTCCTGTTCGATGGAGGCGAGCTGACGGACCCAGTCGAACTCTGCCTCGAGAAAGGCTTCGCCGCCGGAGGCGAATGCGTCGCGCAACTTGGTGAAGGCAACGATGAACTGGTCGACGCGCTCTTTTGCCGACTCGGGTGTGCCTGCGCCTTTGCGGGCGAAACCGGTGGCGAGCTGCTTGGCGGATTCGAACTCGCCGAATCCCTCGGCTTGACCGAGATACTTTGCGACCTCGGCTGCCCTGTCGAGTTCTGCCAGTACGGTGTCGCAGATGGCGAGGATCTCGTCGATCACGTGTGGTTCGAGGCGGACGAATTCGCTCACTGCGGCCTCTTCCCGGGATTGTTGTCGATGAACGGTTCGAACAATGCGACGGTGTCGGCAAGCCCGCCGCAGCGTTCGTCGCGGGTGAGTGTGCGGGTGTGGTCGGCGTGGTAAAGACGGCTGAAGATGACGATTCCGAAGTCAGTTTGCACCGCGATGGAGCAGGTGTTGTCCGGCTTGGGGTCGTATTCCAGCAGCGCACGACGCCCGTTGACTGTTGTTTCGCTGGCGATGTCGCCGACTTTGGCGAGTTCTTCGTCGATCGTGACGTTCCCGGAGAGGATGCCGAGCCCGTAGGAGCGGATCACGCCGGGGATCGCGACGGGAGCCCGGTATTTGCACCCGATGAAGGTGTAGTGCTCCATCGGGTAATCGGCCGAGTCCTCGGTGCGGGGGTCGTAGCCGGCCTCGGCGAGGACGTCGTCGGGGATGTCGAGGCACGGGTCGAAGGTGATGTCGGGTCGGCCCGACTCGTCGGTGATACGTGGTGCGCGGGTCGTCGGGGTTGTCGTTGTGTCTTCGGCTGCGCCCACCGTGGCCTCGCTTGCGGTGCAGCCGCTGAGCACGACACCCGCGGTGATGAGCGCCGCCCCCACCTTTGCGGCACCGAGAAGACGTGAATACGCCATTGCCAAGGATCCCCCCGATCCGTCCGGTCGGGCAGATATTAACGCAGATCCGGGCACGCGACCGAGCGAGTGTCGTCACTGCGAAACTTTCGCCCGGCCGTCCGGGTTCCCGTTGCCTCACGACCCGTGGCAATCCGGACAACGTGAGGAAAGTGGCGGGGTATTGGGACCTGTATCACAATTGGCTGTCCATCCATCCGGCAGACAATTGGGTGACCACCGATCACGGCACCTTGTGCCCCGACCCTCAGAGGAAGTGCGGCTCGTGAGTACTCCCACCTCTACCGACAGCCCGGAATCCGCCGCCGAGCAGTATCTGGCCACCGCTGTCGCGGACGCGTCCAAGGTCGCCGACATTCCCGATTCGGTGACGCAGCGCCCGATCAAGCGCGTCGCCGTGATCGGCGCGGGCACCATGGGCTCGGGTATCGCCATGGCGTTTGCCAACGGAGGCTTGTCGGTCGCGTTGATCGAGCAGAGCTCCGAGGCGCTGGACCGGGGGATCAACACGGTTCGCAAGAACTACGAGTCGTCGGCGTCCAAGGGCAAGATCACCGCTGAACAGGCACAGGAGCGTGTGGCACTGATCGAACCGCACCTCGACTTCGCGGCGGCCTCCGACGCAGACCTCGTCATCGAAGCCGTCTTCGAGGACATGGGTGTCAAGAAGGAGGTGTTCGGGAAACTCGACGAGCTGTGCAAGGCCGGGGCGATTCTTTCGTCGAACACGTCCCGGCTCGATCTCGACGAGATCGCGCGCAGCACGTCCCGTCCGCAGGACGTGATCGGGTTGCACTTCTTCAGCCCGGCACATGTCATGAAGCTCGTCGAGGTCGTGCGCGGTGATGTCACCGCCGACGATGTTGTCGTGACTTCCATGGCGCTGGCACAGACGATCGGCAAGGTCCCGGTGCTCGCGAAGGTCTGCGAAGGATTCATCGGCAACCGCATGCTCACCCCGTACCGGCGCGAAGCCGACTTCCTGCTCGAGGAAGGCGCGACCCCGCAACAGGTGGACGCAGCGTTGAAGGCATTCGGACTCGCCATGGGACCGTTCGCCATGGCCGACCTGGCCGGCAACGACATCTCGTGGGCCGCGCGCAAGCGACTCGCCCCGACCCGACCGAAGGATCTGCGCTACTCGCGTGTGGCCGATACCCTCTGCGAGGCAGGACGTTTCGGTCAGAAAACGGGATCCGGTTACTACAAGTACGAAGAGGGAAGTCGGACACCGATTCCCGACCCGGCCGTCGAGGAGATCATTCGTAAGTGCGCGGAAGAAGACGGTATCGAACGTCGCACCATCACCGACGAGGAAATCGTCGACCGCTGCATCCTCGCACTGGTCAACGAAGGCGCGGCGTTGCTCGGTGAAGGTATCGCGCAGCGGGCATCCGACATCGACGTCGTCTACACCAACGGTTACGGATTCCCCAAGCACCGCGGTGGCCCGATGCACTACGCCGAGACGGTCGGCCTCGACGTCGTACTGAGCAAGATCCGTGAGTTCGAGAAGGTCCACGGTCGAGTGTGGACACCGGCGTCGACGCTCGTGGACCGCGCCGAAGGTGGGCACTCCACCTGCTCTGCCGGACGCTGACCGAGTCAGCTCGTAGTGCTCGGCGAGAAATTCTGGATTCCGACGACGCCGAGTAACCGAATCTTCTCCGCCGCTTCGGTTCCCGGCGCGGCGGTGAGAACGAGTAACGCCTGCACCCGGTCTTCGGTGAACAGGGCCTGACAATCGACCTCGATCTCGCCGACCTCAGGGTGTACGAGCACCTTGTGGTCGGCGAACCGGCGCGCTACTTCCTGCCGTTCCCACAGCTGCGTGAATTCGGCGCTCTCGCGTCGCAGGGTGCTCACCAGCTCACCGGCTCTCGAATCCCGCCCGAGTATCGCTACGGCCGAGCGAAGGCTCGCGACCAGTGCGCGACCCTGCCGATCGCGGTCGTCTGCGGGATAGATGGTCCGCGCAGTCTCCGGGTGCGCGAACCACCGGTAGATCTCACTGCGGTCCCATCCCCCGCGCGCAGTGGCGTCGCCGTACAGAGCGCGGGCGAGGTCGTTCTGCGCGAGGGTCTCGCCGAGCGGACCGAGTATCAGGGCGGGGGTGTCGTCGAGCCGGTCGAGGACGCGTCGAAGTGCAGGTGCGACGTGATCGGCATCTGTCGCGCGGTCAGGGACGCCGTGCCCCGCGACACGGTAGAGATAGTCGCGTTCATCAGAGGTCAGGCGCAGTGCGCGCGCGACGGACGAGAGGATCTGTGTGCTGGGTTGAGGGCCGCGTTGCTGTTCGAGGCGCGTGTAGTAGTCCGTGGACATGAGTGCGAGTTGCGCGACCTCCTCGCGGCGCAGGCCCGGCGCGCGCCGCCGCAGTCCGGCAGGTAACCCGACGTCGCTCGGCTGCAGTGATTCGCGGTGGGTGCGCAGGAAGTCGGCGAGTGCGGGGCGGTCCATGTGTCTCATCGTCCCGGTCCGCCGCGACACGTGCCAGGGATCGCGAATCCCCCGTTCGACGGACTCTGCCTCGGCCGACGGCAGGGGCAGACGATCAGGACATGGACATCACGAACAGCACCGTTTTCATTCCCGGAGCGACGAGCGGCATCGGCTTGGCGCTCGCTGTTGCACTCCACGAGCAGGGCAGCACTGTTGTCGTCGGCGGGCGCCGCACCGAACTGCTCGCGCGGATCGCCACCGAGCATCCAGGCATCGACACCGTCCGCATCGACACCACCGACCCCGAGAGCATCGCCGCAGCTGCGAAAGAAGTGCTGGGGCGTCACCCCGACCTCGACACTCTTGTAGCGATGGCCGGCGTCATGCGCGTCGAGGACTGGCATCGCTCGGACGGCTTTCTCGATACAGCGGAGGAGACGATCACGACCAACGTTCTCGGCCCTGTCCGCCTCATCGGTGCGTTCATCGAGCATCTGCAGACCCGGCCACGCGCGACGATCATGACCGTCTCTTCCGGACTCGCCTTCACTCCGCTCGCGGCCACTCCCAGCTACGACGCTTCCAAGGCCGCGATCCACATGCTCAGTGAAGCTCTCCGCCTGCAGCTCGCCGACACCGACGTCAGCGTGATCGAGCTCGTGCCGCCGTCGGTCGCTACCGATCTCATGCCCGGACACAGGGAAGACGCGTTCGCGATGCCGCTGGACGAGTACGTGTCCGAAGCCGTCGAACTGCTGCGCACCCGACCCGACGCCCACGAGGTACTTGTCGAGCGCGTCAAGTTCCTCCGTCACGGTGAAGCGCGGGGCGACTACGACGAGACGGTGCGGATACTCAATGCCTCCGGCACCAACTGAGCCGCTCAGACTCCCCGCGCGTTGGGTTTGATGACCTTCATGGGGAAGCTCGACGACACTTTCTGGATTCCGGGAATGGTCTGGACCTTCTCGCTCAGGAAGTGCTCGTAGGCGGAGAGGTCGGCGACGGCGATGCGCACGAAGTAGTCGGGTGATCCGAACAGCCGGTACAACTCCTGCACTTCGTCGAACGCACTCATCGTCGACTCGAAGGTGTCGATACTTTTCCGATCGAAGTTCGTCATCTCGATGTCGACGAGCACTTCGAAGCCGCGACCGACGGCCTCCGGTGCGAGGACAGCGCGATACCCGACGATGATGCCTTCGGCCTCGAGCCGCTGGACTCGCCGTAGGCACGGTCCCGGCGTCAATCCGACGCGTTCGGCCAGAGCAACGTTCGGTATCCGTGCGTCTCGGCGGAGCACCTCGATTATTGCTCGATCCAAATCATCCATGACCAATAATTGCACGAGCTGGATATTCAGCGGAAGAATCGGCAATCAAATGTCGCGCCATAAATGAGATTCTTGAACCTATGACGCAGGTGTGTGAAAAGGTCGAATTCTCACGGCGGCAAGAAATCAGCACGGGTATCCGGCTCTCACTTGCGGCCGGCTTGGGCATCTTCCCGATCGGGGTGGCATTCGGACTTCTCGTAGTGCAGTCGGGACTGCCCTGGTGGGTGGCCCCGGCCATGTCGCTCGTGGGATTCTCCGGTTCGCTCGAACTGCTTCTGATCGGGATGATGGCTGTCGCCACGCCGCTCGCGCCGATTGCGCTCACCACCTTCCTCGTGAATTTCAGGCACGTGTTCTATGCGTTCTCGTTCCCGTTGCGAGTAGTGCGCAATCCCATCGCCCGTTTCTATTCGGCCTTCGCGCTCGTCGACGAGGCCTACGCTGTCACCTCGGCACGACCCGAGGGGTGGACCTCGTGGAGACTGCTGTCGATGCAGCTCGCCTTCCACACGTACTGGATCGGTGGAGGGCTCGTCGGATTGGCCGTAGCCGGTCTGCTACCAGGCCCTGTCGTGGGGTTGGAATTCGCGCTGTGCGCACTGTTCCTCACCTTGACGCTCGACGCGTGCCGCACCGGAGAACAGGTGCCCTCTTTGCTCATGGCGGGGGCGAGTTTCGCGTTCGCGACCCTGCTGACACCCGACGCCGTCATGTTCACAGGACTCGTTCTGTTCGTGGCAGCGCTCATCGTGCGTTACGTCGCTACGCAGCGGAGGGTCGCGCATGTCTGAAAGCTGTTATATCGTCGCGGTTCTCGGGGTCATGTTCACCATCACCTTCGCGTTGCGTGCACTTCCCTTCGCAGTGATCGGGCCGCTGAGGGAATCGGTGTTCGTGACGAGGTTGGCGCTCTGGATGCCTGCCGGGATCCTGGGGTTCTTCGCTTTGTCGACGCTGCACACCTCTGCGCTGGGCGGTACCGAAAGTTTCGTGTGGGAAGCCGCCGTGGCCGCGGCCGTCACGATTGTCACGCATCTTGCATCCGGTCGTCGTACCCTCGTCAGCGTCGGCCTCGGCACGGTGACGTTCGTCGCGCTCGTCAACGTCTTCTAGGGATACGTCTTCTGGGGATACACCGAACTCGTAATCCGTAGACTGGCAGCACGCGGGCGCCGTACGAGAGCTCGGCGCCCGACTCCCGACAGGGAGGGAGCCATGCGCACGCGGACACGGGCCACGGTCGTTGCAGCGGTGGCGTTGCTGGTGCTGCTTGCCTTCGTGCCGCCGATCGTCCGGGCGTACACGGATTGGCTGTGGTTCGGAGAGGTCGGATACCGCGGTGTGTGGGTCCGCGTGTTCCTCACCCGGTGGGCGGTGTTCCTTGTCATCGGCGCGTTGGTCGGGGGTGCGATCTTCGCCGGGATGGGGTCGGCGTTCCGGACCAGGCCGCTGTTGATGCCTTCGCGCAGCGACCCGCTCGAGCCGTATCGCCGGGTGGTGCTGCAGCGACTCCGCGTGTTCGGTATCGGCATTCCGGTGGTCATCGGAGCGCTGGCAGGGTTGATCGCACAGAACAATTGGGCAACTGTCCAGTTGTTCGTGCATGGAGCAGCGTTCGGCTCTGTCGATCCGGAATTCGGACTCGACGTCGGCTTCTTCGTATTCGATCTGCCGTTCTACCGGTGGGTGCTGGGCTGGCTGTTCGTTGCGGTGTTCCTGGCGGGAATCGCGAATGTCACCACGAACTATCTGTTCGGTGGGATCACCGTCGGCGGCAAGTTACGCAAGGTGTTCTCCTCGCCTGCGCTGATCCAGGTGGCGCTGCTGGCCGGAGTTTTCGTGTTGCTCAAAGCCGTTGCCTATTGGCTCGACCGCTACGCTCTGGTGTCGGCAGGGCATCGTGAGCCCGCCTTCGCCGGTGCGGGATACACCGACATCAACGCTGTCCTTCCCGCAAAGTTCATCCTCTGCGCCATCGCGTTGTTGTGCGCGGTGGCGTGTTTCGCTGTGATCAAACTTCGGGACCTGCGTATACCGCTGCTGGCGCTGGCGTTGCTGTTCCTGTCGTCGATCCTGGTCGGGGGTGTCTGGCCGTTCGTGGTCGAACAGTTCTCGGTGCGGCCGAACGCCGCAGTGCGCGAAGCCCCTTACATCGAACGTGGCATCGAGGCCACGCGGCAGGCCTATCGCGTGGGGGACGACACCGTCGAATACGTCCCGTACCGGGGTGTCGGTACCACGCCGCCCCAGGACGTTCCCTCCGACGTCACGACCATCGCCAATATCCGGTTGCTCGACCCCGACGTGCTGTCGCGCACATTCACCCAGCAACAGCAGTTGAAGAACTTCTACGAGTTCCCCCGCAACCTCGATCTCGACCGCTACCGGATCGACGGACAAATGCGGGACTTCGTGGTGGGGGTGCGGGAACTCTCACCCGAGCGACTCACCGGAAACCAGACCCATTGGGTCAACCGGCACACGGTCTACACCCACGGCAACGGGTTCGTCGCGGCCCCGGCCAACCGGGTCAACGCGGCGGTGCGGGATGCGACCGATGGTGCGTCGAGCAGCGACAGTGGATACCCGCTGTACACGGTGAGCGACATCGCGACGCACAGCACCGAGCAGGTGATCCCGGTCGAGCAACCCCGCGTGTATTTCGGTGAGGTGATCGGGCAGTCCGGTCAGGAGTACGTGATCGTGGGAGGTGACCCCGGGGAGGCGCCCCGTGAGTACGACACCGACACCTCGTCGTACACCTACGACGGCGAGGGTGGTGTCGCGATCGGGAACTGGTTCAACCGGCTCGCGTTCTCGGTCCGATACGGCGAACGCAACATCATCTTCTCGGGCGAGATCGGTTCGGAATCGAAGATTCTGTTCCACCGAGACCCCGCCGAGCGGGTGCACATGGTGGCGCCCTGGCTCGAGACGGACACGAATCCCTACCCGGCGGTGGTGGATGGGCGGATCGTGTGGATCGTCGACGGATACACCACGGCCGACCAGTATCCGTATTCGCAGCGCAGTGCGCTTCCCGAGCCTGATGCGATGCGCCCGCAGGCGATCAACTACATGCGGAATTCGGTGAAGGCCACCGTCGATGCCTACGACGGCACTGTCACGCTCTACGAGGTCGACTCGGCCGATCCGGTGTTGCAGACGTGGATGGGGGTGTTTCCCGGCACCGTCCGACCGGAGAGCGAGGTGCCCGACGGCCTGCGCGACCACTTCCGTTATCCGGAAGATCTGTTCCGGGTGCAGCGGGAGATTCTGGCCCGCTATCACGTCGACGATCCGGTGGAGTTCTTCACCACCAACGCATTCTGGTCGGTGCCGAGCGATCCCACCGTCGACACGAATCCGAATCAGCCGCCGTACTACGTGCTCGTCGGCGACGAGGAGGCCGCGCAGCCGTCGTTCCGGCTGGCAGGGGCAATGGTGGGTTTTCATCGAGAGTTCTTGTCGGCCTACATTTCTGCGCGCTCCGATCCGGATGGATACGGCAAGATCACTGTGCTCGAACTGCCCACCGACAGTCTCACCCAGGGGCCGCAGCAGACGCAGAACTCGATGATCTCGGATACGCGTGTCGCGTCGGAGCGCACGCTGCTCGAACGATCGAACCGCATCCACTACGGCAATCTGCTGACACTGCCGATCGCCGAGGGCGGGATGCTCTACGTCGAACCGCTGTACACCGAGCGGATGTCCGCGGCGACCGACGGATCGACCTTCCCGCAGTTGGCGCGAGTGCTGGTGAGTTACCGCGACCCGCAGACCGGTGGTGTCCTCGTCGGATATGCCCCGACATTGGCGGAGGCGCTCGATCAGGTGCTCGGTCGCGGTGCGGGGAGCGCGGCGACGCCGCCGGGCGGCGATGCCGCGACCGTGCCCGAGGAAGCGCCCCCGCCGGTGGCGACGCCTGCGCCTGCAGAAAACCCGGAAGCGGCAACGGCCGCGCAGAACTTGCAGGCGGCTCTCGACGAGCTGCGATCAGCGCAGCGCAGCGGTGACTTCCGCACGTTGGGTGCCGCACTGGATCGGCTGCAGTCTGCGGTGGACGCGTACGTCGTCGCGACCGGAGGAGGTCAGTGAACCGCCCCCACCAGCCGTAATGACAGGTCGGCGTAGAGAGAGCCGAGAGTGCCGGGCTCGCTGTAGCGACCGGACGGGTACCAGCGGCAGATGTCGACGCACAGCGACATGAGTGCGAGGGTGACGCCCTCGGCGTCGGGCACCGTGAACTGGCCCGACGCGATGCCGAGGTCGACGACGTCGCGGACCACCTTGGTGGTGTCGCGTCGCAGGCCGGTGATGACGCGATAGTGGTCGGGTTCGAGCGCGGTCAGCTCGTACTGGATGACGCGGGCGCGTCGATGGTTCTGGGCTTGCCACTCGACGAAGCGCCGAATGATCGAGATGAGACGCGCGATGGCGTCGGCGTCGGGGAGGTCGGCGTCGCGCACGACTTGTAGTGCCAGGTCGTGGCCCTCGTATGCGATGGCGTAGAGAAGCTCTTCCTTCGACTTGTAGTGCGGGTACATCGCGGCCGGGCTCATGTCGAGGCGCGCGGCGATCTGCCGCGTAGTGGTGCTGCCGTAGCCGTTCTCCGCGAACGCCTCGATCGCGGCCTCCCGCATGCGCGCGGCGGCCTTGGAGCTGCTGATCACGGTGTTCTCGGGTGCGCTCACGGTGGGTCCGGCTTCCTTTCCTCTGTGGTTGACAAGCAAACCACAGCGACGTTTAATAAGCGAGCGCTTAGAATCTAAGCGCGCGCTTATCTATGAGGAGCAGTTGAATGCGACGCACCCTGTACGGCCCCGACCACGAGGCGTTCCGCGAGTCCGTTCGCGAGTTCGTGAATCGGTTCGTACTTTCCCGCGCTGAGGAGCTCATCGAGCGGCACGAGATCCCGCGCGACATCTGGATCGAGGCCGGTAAGGCCGGCATCCTCGGGCTCGAGATTCCCGAGCGCTTCGGCGGCAGTGAAGCCGGCGACTACCGGTTCAACGCGGTCGTCGCCGAGGAGATGGCCCGCGCGAACATGGCGTTGTCGTCGTCGATCGGCATCCACTCCGACATCACCGTCCCGTACATCGTTCATCTCGGTAACGACGAGCAGCGCGAACGCTGGCTGCCCAAGTGCGCGACCGGTGAACTCATCTGCGCGATCGGCATGACGGAGCCCTCGGGCGGTTCCGACCTCGCGAATCTCAAGACGACCGCGGTGCGCGACGGCGACGACTGGATCCTCAACGGCGCGAAGACGTTCATCACCAACGGTTACAACTGCGATCTCGTGGTCGTGGCCGCGCGCACTGATCCGAGCAAGGGCGCGAAGGGCATCTCCCTGCTCGTCGTCGAGCGTGGGATGGGGGGTTTCGAAAACGGCCGCAAGCTCGACAAGGTCGGCCAGCCCGAAGCCGACACCGCGGAACTGTTCTTCGAGAACGTGCGCGTCCCGCAGGCCAACATGCTCGGCGAAGAAGGCATGGGTTTCATCTCGATGATGAAACTGCTGCCGCAGGAACGGCTCGGCTCCGCGGTCAACAACGTGCATCATGCCAAGCAGATCCTGCTCGAGACCATCGAGTACGCGAAGGAACGCAAGGCCTTCGGCAAGGCCATCGGCACGATGCAGTACAACAAGTTCCTGCTCGCCGAGCTCGTGACGAAGATCGAGGTTGCGGAGGCCTACGTCGACCAGGCCGTCGAGGCCCACGCCGACGGCGAGCTGACCGCGGTGGATGCCGCGAAGGCGAAGTGGTGGAGTGCACAGTCCCAGTCAGAGGTATTGGATGCGTGCGTGCAGATCCACGGAGGCTACGGTTTCATGAACGAATATCGTGTGGCCCGCGCATGGAAGGATGCTCGCGTGACGAAGATCTGGGCGGGGACCAACGAGATCATGAAGGAACTGATCGGCCGCGACCTGGGCCTGTAGCCCGGTAACGACAACCCACGAGGAGCATGTAATGCCCGAAGCTGTGATCGTGTCCGCTGTTCGCTCGCCCATCGGGCGCGCCATGAAGGGCTCGCTCAAAACCGTCCGTCCGGACGATCTGGCGACGCAGATGGTGGCCGCCGCGCTGGCGAAGGTCCCCGAGCTCGACCCCACCGAGATCGACGACATCATGCTCGGCTGTGGTCAGCCTGCCGGTCAGTCGGGCTTCAACATCGCTCGCGTCGTTGCAGTCCAGCTCGGCTACGACTTCCTGCCCGGCGTCACCGTCAACCGGTACTGCTCGTCGTCGCTGCAGACCACCCGGATGGCGCTGCACGCGATCAAGGCGGGCGAAGGGGACGTGTTCATCTCCGCGGGTGTCGAGTCCGTGTCGAGCTTCGTCACCGGCAACGCCGACGGCCTCCCCGACACGAAGAACCCCCTCTTCGACGACGCACAGGCGCGCAGCGCCAAGCTCGCCGAGGGTGGCACCGCGTGGACCGATCCGCGTGCAGAAGGCTTGATTCCCGACGTGTACCTCGCGATGGGGCAGACCGCGGAGAACGTCGCCTCCTTCACCGGCATCTCCCGTGAAGACCAGGACCGCTGGGGCGTGCGCTCACACAACCGTGCCGAGGAAGCCATCAAGTCGGGCTTCTTCGAGCGGGAGATCACCCCGGTCACGCTCGCCGACGGCACCGTGGTGTCCACCGACGACGGGCCGCGTCCCGGCACCACCTACGAGGCCGTCAGCCAGCTCAAGCCGGTGTTCCGTCCCGACGGCACGGTCACGGCGGGCAACGCATGCCCGCTCAACGACGGTGCTGCCGCGCTGGTGATCATGTCCGACACCAAGGCCAAGGCGCTGGGCCTGACGCCGCTCGCGCGGATCGTGTCGACCGGTGTATCGGGTCTGTCCCCCGAGATCATGGGTCTCGGTCCCATCGAGGCCACCAAGAAGGCTCTCGCAATTGCCGGCATGGGCGTCTCCGATATCGATCTGTTCGAGATCAACGAGGCGTTCGCCGTGCAGGTGCTCGGGTCGGCTCGTGAGCTCGGGATCGACGAGGACAAGCTCAACGTCTCCGGTGGTGCGATCGCGCTCGGCCACCCGTTCGGCATGACGGGAGCGCGGATCACGAATACGCTTCTCAACAACCTCCGTACCCAGGACAAGCAGTTCGGCGTCGAGACCATGTGTGTCGGCGGCGGCCAGGGTATGGCGATGGTGCTCGAGCGCCTGAACTGATCCACACATAGGTTCGGGCTAAGTCATCGTTAGGCCGCATGTCTGAAAAGACATGCGGCCTAACGCGTTTCAACTGTGTTTTGCCTTTGTCATCGGACTTCACTTGGGCTATACATACGTAGGCCCGTCACAGGAGGAGATCACTGCATGTCCGTACTCGACAGGTTCCGCCTCGACGGCCGCGTCGCGATCGTCACCGGCGCATCGTCCGGTCTCGGCGTTGCATTCGCACAAGCTCTCGCCGAAGCGGGCGCTGATGTCGTTCTCGCGGCGCGGCGCGCCGACCGGCTCGAGCAGACCGCAGAACTCGTCCGCGCCGCGGGACGACGCGCCGTTACGGTCGAGACCGACATCGCAGATCCCGAGCAGGCGCAGCGCATGGTCGAGGTGGCCGTCGAGCAACTCGGCAAGGTCGACGTCCTCATCAACAACGCAGGTATCGGCACCGCGGTGCCTGCCACCAAGGAAACCCCCGACGAATTCCGGCGGGTCATCGACATCAACCTGAACGGATCGTACTGGGCGGCGCAGGCGGCCGGCCGTGTCATGCAGCCAGGCAGCTCGATCCTCAACATCTCCTCGGTGCTCGGCCTGACCACCGCGCGCCTGCCGCAGGCCGCGTACGCGTCGAGTAAAGCCGCGATCATCGGCCTCACCCGCGACCTCGCTCAGCAGTGGGGCACCAGGAAGGGAATCCGCGTCAATGCGATCGCGCCGGGCTTCTTCGAAACCGAGATGACAGACGAGTACCTGCCCGGCTATCTCGACAGCATGAAGCCGCGCATCGTTCTGGGTCGCACCGGTGATCCGGAAGAAATCGCCGCCACCGCAGTGTGGCTGGTATCCGAGGCGGCCGGGTATGTCACCGGCCAGACCATCGTGGTCGATGGTGGCCTCACCATCAATTGACCGCATCACTTCACGGAGGTTTGCAGTGAGCTCAACAGTCCGCACCGCCATCGTCACCGGAGCCGCACGCGGTATCGGTGCCGCAGTAGCCAAGCGTCTCGCCGCCGACGGCATGCAGGTCGCCGTCCTCGACCTCGATGCTGCGTCGTGCGCCGACACCGTCTCCGCCATCGAGGCCGCCGGTGGTAAGGCCCTCGCCGTGGGCGCGAATGTCGCCGACGAAGCGTCCGTCGCCGCTGCTGTCGAGAAGGTCGCCGAGGAGTTGGGCGAACCCACCGTGCTGATCAACAATGCGGGCATCACGCGCGACAACCTGCTGTTCAAGATGACGGTCGAAGACTGGGACGCCGTCATGAGCGTTCACCTGCGTGGCGCATTCCTCATGGCGCGCGCCACCCAGAAGTACATGGTGGACAACAAGTTCGGTCGTATCGTCAACCTGTCGAGTACGTCGGCACAGGGAAACCGCGGCCAGGTCAACTACTCGGCTGCCAAGGCAGGCATGCAGGGCTTCACCAAGACACTGGCGGTCGAACTCGGCAAGTTCGGTGTCACCGCGAACGCGATCGCCCCCGGCTTCATCGCGACGGAGATGACCGCCGCAACCGCAGAGCGCGTCGGCGTCCCGTTCGAGGACTACAAAGCCGCTGCCGCACAGCAAATCCCGGTCGCACGTGTCGGTGAGCCGGACGACATCGCCCACACCGCGTCGTTCCTCGCGTCCGAAGGCGCAGGCTTCGTGTCGGGGCAGGTCATCTACGTTGCCGGTGGCCCGAAGGACTGACTTCGTCGTCGGGTGCGGGGACGAGGACATCGCTCATATCGCCCTCGCGCCACTGCGAGATCACACGATGAAATGCGACGGGGCCGGGCGCGTACGACGATGATGTCGTGCGCGTCCCCTCCCCGTTGTAATAGCCCGGCGTGCACTCGGTCAGGAACGCGGAATTGTCGACCGCCTTCTCGGCGATCGTGTCGCACCACGCTTGCACCACCTCCGCCGTCGGCTCCACCCACCTCGCGCCGGTCTTGTCTGCCATTGCGATGACCGCGGCGATGTGAGCAGCTTGATCCTGCAGCACGTGAGAGATGTTGACCGAGTTCCCATTCTGAATCGACGCCAGGTGGAACAGGTTCGGGAATCCGTGGGTGTAGAAGCCGTGCAATGTGCGCGGGCCCCGCGCCCACGCTTCGAGCAGCGTCGTCCCGTTTCGCCCGTAGACCGGTAGCGTGCCGGACAGCACGCCCGAGATTCCGACCTCGAATCCGGTGGCGAAGATGACGCAGTCGACCTCGTACTCCGTCTCGCCCACCACGACTGCGTTCTCGGTCATCCGGGTGATTCCGCCGTGATCCGCTGTGTCCACGAGTGTGACGTTCGGCCGGTTGAACGTCGGCAGATAGAGGTCGCTGAAACCGGGGCGCTTGCACATGTACCGGTACCAGGGTTTGAGTGCCTCGGCGGTGGCCGGATCGTCGACGGCCTCCTCGATGCGGGCGCGCATCCTGTTCATGGTCACGAAGTCGGCCAGCTCGTCGCGACGTTCGCGCTCGGCGGGGTCGAGGGTCGTGTCCAGCGCGCCCGTCATCATCTTGCGTTGAAGGCGTGCGTTCGCCGTCCATCCGTCCTGGACGAGGTCCTCCGCGGCGTCCTCCCCGGAGATGATGGCCAGGAAGTTGTCCATCCGCTCGCGTTGCCAGCCCGGTTGCAGGGTGGCAGCCCATGCGGGATCGGTCGGGCGGTTGTCTCGCACATCCACGGTCGACGGCGTCCGCTGCATCACGAACAGATGCTGTGCGCCCTCGGCGACGTGCGGAATGGCCTGGAGGCCGGTCGCGCCGGTGCCGACGACGGCGACGCGCTTGTCCGCGAGCCCGGTCAGGCCGCCGTCGGGACCGCCACCGGTGTATTCGTAGTCCCAGCGGCTGGTGTGGAAGGTGTGGCCGCGGAAATCTTCGATACCGGGAATGCCGGGCAGTTTGGCTTGGGTGAGCGTCCCAGAGGATGCGATGACGTAGCGCGCGCGAATGGTGTCGCCGCGGTCGGTGCGCACCGTCCACTCGACTGCCTCTTCGTTCCACGTGAAGTCGGTCGCCCGGGTGTGGAAGACAGCATCGCGATAGAGGCTGTAGTGCTCTGCGATGGCGACCGCGTGCTGCCGGATCTCCTCGCCGGGAGCGTACCGCCATTTCGGGATGTACCCGATCTCTTCCAACAAAGGCATGTACACGTACGATTCGATGTCGCAGTGGATGCCCGGGTAGCGGTTCCAGTACCACGTACCACCGAAGTCGCCGGCCTCGTCCATCATGCGGATGGATTCGAACCCGGCCTCACGCAGGCGGGCGCCGACCAGCAATCCACCGAATCCACCACCGATGACGAGTACCTCGACGCGGTCGGTCAGTGGTGCACGCTCCACGCGCTCGGTGTACGGATCATGCATGTAGTAGCCGAACTTCCCCGCCGCGCGCTGGTACTGCGCATTGCCCTCCGGGCGGATGCGTCGATCCCGTTCGTGACGGTATTTCGCGCGCAGGGCATCGGCATCGAAGTCGGGAGGCATCGTTGATCCGGGCACTGAGGTACCCCTTTCGTCGAAGGAAGTGGTCGCCGTCACTTTCGTGGTCGGGGACCTTACTCCAATTTCCTTGACGTCATTGCCGGGCGACTCGGGTACGGCGCCACAGGTTCGGGCTGCCTGAGGATGTCGCTGTATGGCTTCCCCTTTTCGCCACTGGTCTGGGTGACGAACCCGGCCCGCAGCGGATGCCACCCAACTGTCTCACGAGGTCGGGGTCGTAGCCCGAGAGTGCGGCGCGGCGGATCGCCGCATGCGCCGCCGCCCCGACACACATGCGATTCGAATGCTCCGCGGTGCGCACCAACCGAATCACTGCCGGGACGGCCGTCGGTGTCGAAGGCGGCCACGATCTGGGCCCACCACATCCACGCACACGGCGGACAACTCGTATGCGTGGGCGAACGGCAGCGCCCGAATGTGCCCGCGGCCTTCCTGATCGGTCTCCGATATCCGCATGCGACGGTGCAGCCGTCGAGTCGATGCAGTCTGGCGTCCTCCCGGGTCAGCGCGACGAGTTCGCTGCGCCGGAAGGGCCCAGGCAAACCCGAGCAGCAGGATTGCGCTGCCGCGGCGTTCGAGCACCTCGTCGGCCCAACCCTGGCAGTGGGCCCGCGCTTTCTCGACGATTGCGAGGACATCGGCGCCCGGGAACGCGGCGGCGGCCGGATGCGCCGGCAACGATCCGGGTCGCAGCGGAGGGGCGAGGTCCGGCAGGGGGCCCTGCGGAGATCTCGCGGGTACCGTGAACTGCTGCTCGTCTGTGGTTTCCGGCCGTCTGTGCACGAGGAGGGGCTGTATCGGACGGCTCCGACACCGCCTTCTGCACCGGAAAACGCGCTCACCTCGGGTTTCCGTGGGATAGGTGCGTAAACGGTATTTTTCGTCGGTCACCCCGCACGAACCGTGAGTGACATACCCCCAGGTCACAATAAACGCCCGAATTGTCCTGTTGTAGGTTCTCGTGTCCTGTGCCACTCGATCCGAGGCTGAGAGGACGCACGAAATTGTCAGCGGGTCGACCTGGGGAAACGTCACTCGATGTCAGCGAAAACAGGCGGAATTGCATCTGGTGCAACATTCCGCAGGTGGCGTGCGTCGACATTCCTGCAGGTGGGTGAGACTCTGCACGAGAATTTCAGTGGTGTGACCTGGGGGTTCGTCAGTGCATGTCCACCGGTTAGGCCGCACGGAATGTCAGCAGCATTCAGGCAGGATTCGCTTGTTGACCTAGGTCATGCAGTCGATCCTGCTCCCGGTGCTGCCATTTTCATGCGGCCTCCCGCTGACACTTTTGTGCTGCCTCTCATCTGCAAACGGTGCCGCGTTCTGCTCATCCGGTTCGAAGCACAGCCGGGAACACGTGTGAGACTTCCCACTGGGATGTCAGTGCGGCGAACAGGGCTTTTCCCGAAGGGTGTCAGTGGGTTTTCCCACTTGATGTCAGTGAAGTCCCGTCCGAGCCTGATCCGGAATGCGCGCCGACCCGGGCCTTACGAGCGAGCGGTGTCTTGTTCCTGGTCCGAGGGAGCAACGCTTCCGGTGACCGGCTTCCTCTCCCACCGGGAGTCTGATCGGCGTTGCTGACTTCATGCGGCGAATCAGGGAGTAGAGGCATGCTCGGCAGATGACTTCACGAGGTTTTGTGCGTGTGTGGCATCGCGAGGACGGATGGGGTGTTCTCGAGTGCGCGGAGACTCCGGGCGGCTGCTGGGTGCACTTCAGCGAGGTCGAGGTCCCGGGCTTCCGCGCACTCGATCCGGGACAGCAGGTCGACTTCGAGTGGCAGCGGGCGAGTGGCCTAGTGGAGGGGTTGGTCTTCGTAGCTTCCCAAGTGCGCCCGGTTTCCGCCGAGTGACTAGACGAATGCAGGGCGCCGACACCGGGAGTCAGGGAGCGTCCAGGGCGAGGTTGAGGATGCCGGTCCGGTAGAGCCAGCCATCGCGCCACCGGTGCAGGGCCGGGATCGTCAACCCGCACGTGGCTGCGGTCCGGCGCAGCCTGCCGGTCCTCCCGACTGCCTCGATGAACAGTGTGCCGGTGGGGTTGGTGCGTGTTCGTTGGAAGATGGCGGCGGCGTGCAGCAACGGTCGTGCCGGCTGGGGGATCACCCAGAGGCGCAGGTCGGTGGGGCGTGCAGCAGCGGATGCGGCGACGGTGATCAAGGTGTCCCCGGTCAGCGCGAGTCGGGGGAGCGATCGGAGTTCGTCGAAGGTGGCGCCGGTGAACAGCAGAGTGGCCAGCGCGGCGGCATGTGCGGGGTTGGCGGCGTGTACCCGGATCGCGATGGTGGTCAGTCCCGGACCGACCATGTGCGCCAGGTTCGGTGGCAGTGTCAGCGGCAGACCGTGCTGCTCGAATGCGGCCTGGGCGCCGCGGAGCCGGGCGAGGGTGTGGCTGCGGCCGGGACTGTCGGCGACGAGGCCACCGAGGGACCGGTAGAGGCCGACGGCGGTGTGCCAGCGGCGGATTCGACGGAGGGGGATCGTGCCGTAGAGCGTGCGCAGTTGGGCGCGCGGTGTGGACAGGTAGGCGAGCATCCGCTGCGGTAGGTCGGGAGCCATGCCGCAACGGGTCAACCGGCGATCGGTCATCTCGGCGGCCTGGTGGTAGACCGCGGCGAACTGTGCCGTCGATTCGTCGAGACAATCGGAACTTCACCGGAGGCGAAAGCTGCGGCGGATCCGCATCGGATGACCTGGGAGATGCAGGTGCGGAAAGTCTGCAGTCACCCTCTCATCGGCACTATGCCGGATCTTCTGTTCGGCCACCAACTGTGGCCATATCTCTTGTACATGAGTCGACTCAAGCTCAACCCGTTGTGGCGCTGGCTGACTATGCGCCGACGTGGTGCGGATCGCGGGCGCAGCCGATCGGCTGGGGGCCTCAGAATTCCTTGCTGGCGACTCTAGAGCGAAGGGTGCTTACAATAGTTCCGCCTCAATCTCCTTGGCGCCTTTGAGAAGATGATCGATAAATAGCAGGACACTGTCACTCAGTTCAGCACTCGACGAATGGGTGAGACCGAGCTTGCTCGGTACCGCGTCAAGCTCGACCGAGAGCACCTGCAGGTGCTCATCCTCCGCGCCGACCAGCATGGGCAACGGCGCCAGAGTGTCGGTAGCGCGCAAAATCGACCGAATCGTGAGGATCGAAGTGCATTCGATGAGGTTCGCGGGCGCCCACACTCCGACCTGACCAAACGAAGTACCGAGTCGACTCCCCACCGCGGTCGGGGGCGGCAGCACCCATGGAAAAGCTGCGAGATCCTCAAGCTGCGGATCCGTCAGCCCGAACACAGGATGACCGACCCGCCCCACGACTCGGATGGGTTCGTCGTAGAGATGTATCTGTGTAATGTCCCGGCCACCGCCGGGTGTCATCCGACCGATCAGTACGTCAATTTGGTTGTGGGCCAACTGCTCGAGCAGCGACTCGTCCGTACTTTCGACGACCGATACTTTGAGGGTGGGATGAGCCGATTTGAGGGATACCAGCGCGCGAGGCAGTAGAGCATGGGACCCTGTCATGTTCGTGCCCACTCTGATCGGCCGGTTGCCGCTGTCTTGAAGATGATCGATGTTCTCGGCCAACCGCTCCACGCTGGTCAGGATCGTGACGGCGTGTTCTAGAAGTAGCGTCCCGTAAGGGGTGGGGGTGACACCCCGTGGTCCGCGATCGAACAGGGTGACTCCCAGGATTTCTTCGGCCTCCCGGAGGCCTCTCGTCACTACGGGTTGCGTGACATACAGATCCCGAGCCGCGCCGGCGATCGTGCCGTTCTCCGCGATTGTCGTGATCAGTCGCAGGTGGCGCAACTTGAACCCGCCGTCCAGCAAGTTCCTCAGCCGACGCTCCATGGCGAGATCATACCTAAGGGTGCAGGCATAGCCATATAGGCATACTTGGTGCGGAAAGGGCATTATGCGGATTGCCACAAGGAATGAAGTATCTACCACATGCCTCCACTTCTCCCCTCTGCCGAGATCCTGGTAAAGGCGTTGAGAGACAGAATGATCAACGTCATCGACCTCACCGCCCCATTGTCCGACTCGACACCGGTACTCCCACTGCCTGAAGGCATGGAGCCGATCCCACACTTTGCACTCGAAGAGCTAGCCCGTTACGACGAACGGGGTGAGACCTCCTACCAGAACGGAATCCGCACTGGTGAACACGTGGGGACGCACTTCGACGCCCCGTGCCACTGGATTACCGGCCGCGATCTTGCAGATGTCGCAAGTGTTCCGCCTGAGGAACTGATCAGCCCCTTCGTTGTCATCGATAAGTCGCAGGAAGCGGCAGACAACCCGGACTTTCTCCTCGAGATCGAACACGTGCAGAAGTGGGAACAACGGCACGGTGCGCTCCCGACGGGCGGGTGGCTACTCTACCGCAGCGGTTGGGATCGCCGTTCCACAGACCAACAGCAGTTCATCAACGCCGACGAACGCGGTCCCCATACACCCGGCGTCTCGGTCGAATGTGCCAAGTGGCTGGCCGGCGAGGCCCCGATCAGAGGACTTGGGGTGGAAACCGTGGGCATCGACGCAGGCCAAGCATTTGCCTTCGACCCTCCCTTCCCCTGCCACCACTACCTACTCGGTGCCGGAAAGTACGGCGTCACCCAGCTACAGAATCTCGAATCTCTCCCCACCGTCGGAGGGGTACTTGTTGTAGCTCCATTGAAGATCGTCGGTGGGTCGGGAAGCCCCGCCCGAGTGTTGGCGATCGTCGACGCACCAGCTTAATCATCGAAGAAGGAGGGCTGACCCATGTATGTTCGCGACGCGATCGGCCGAGCACTGTACGAACTCGGTGTCCGCATGGCATTCGGAGTGGTTGGTAGCGGCAACTTCCACTACACGAACGCTCTCGTGGACGCCGGAGCCCGCTTCGTTGCTGCTCGCCACGAAGGTGGAGCCGCTGTCATGGCAGATGCACACGCACGCATGAGCGACGAAGTCACCGTACTATCCCTTCACCAAGGGTGCGGCTACACGAATGCCCTGACCGGAATTGTCGAGGCAGCAAAAAGTGGGAGCCCGCTCCTCGTCTTGACTGCGGAGGCGACTGATCCGAAGTCCAACTTCTACATCGATCAGCAGGCAATCGCCCAGGGATGCGGAGCCGTCGCCCTCCGCGTGCGCTCGGCAGAAACAGCCATCGCCGACATCTCCAACGCCTATAACATCTGCGCGACGCAGAACCGCACCGTGGTGCTCAACATTCCGATCGACGTTCAAGATCACGTCCTTCCCGAGCTTGGCGTCGTCGCACCACCTCTCGCGCGGCAAGCACCTCGCCCCCAGCGAGCAGAGGTCGAAAAGCTCACGGCGCTACTCGGGCAATCCGAGCGTCCCGTGTTCGTCGCTGGCCGTGGAGCACGAGGAGGTTCTGCCAAACACACTCTGATCGAGCTCGCCGACCGGTGCGGCGCTCTACTCGCCACCTCCGCGGTCTCGCGCGGCATGTTCGAGGGCGAACCGTGGGGAATCGATGTTGCGGGTGGATTTTCGACGCCCCTCGCCGCTGACCTCATCGCCAACGCCGACCTCATTGTCGGTTGGGGGTGCGGGCTGAACATGTGGACAATGCGTCACGGCCGACTCATCGCCGACGACGCCAAGGTCGTGCAGGTCGACATCGACCAAGGTGCACTCGGACGACATCGACCGGTCGATCTCGGCGTGTGGGCCGACGTCGCCGCGACCGCCGCGGACGCTTCTGCGCTGCTGGCCACCCAGGGAATCTCCAAGACGGGCTACAGAACAGAAGAGATCCTTGAGCAGATCCGTTCCGAAGGACGCTGGCACCAGATCCCGTTCGACGACGAAAGCACAGGCGAGCGCATCGATCCTAGGTTGATGAGCGCACATCTCAATCGATTGCTTCCGCGCTCACGAGTCCTGTCCGTCGATTCCGGAAACTTTCTCGGCTATCCGAGCATGTATCTCGACGTCCCCGACGAATACGGTTTCTGCTTCACACAGGCATTCCAGTCGGTCGGCCTCGGACTGGCCACGGCAATCGGCGCCGCGATCGCCCAGCCTGACCGACTTCCGATCGCAGCCTGCGGCGACGGAGGGTTCATGATGGGCCTCAGCGAGCTCGAAACCGCGGCACGGCTCAAGCTGCCGATGCTGGTAATTGTCTACAACGATGCCAAGTATGGCGCAGAGGTTCATCACTTCGGGTCGGACGTCGTCCTCGATACCGTGACCTTCCCTGATACCGACATCGCCGCCATCGCCCGAGGCTTCGGCTGTGACGCTCTCACCGTCAGACACCCCGATGACTTGCTACCGGTCAAGTCGTGGGCGGATCGACCCGACCGACCAATGGTCTTGGACGCCAAGATCGTCTCCGACGAAGGGTCGTGGTGGCTGGTCGAAGCCTTCGGCCACTAGCCGCCGGCTATCCGAACCGGTCGACACAGAACTGTCTCGCATGATCGCTGATGAGTGCGGCCCGACGATGCGCCGCAGCCGGGCTCGAAATATGCAGAACGAAACGGATCCTGTCATGTCCAATCACACAGCAGAAACGCGGACGCGGAAAGCGGCCGCCGCAAGTCTTATCGGAAGCGCGCTCGAATGGTACGACTTCTTCTTGTATGGAACAGCCGCGGCCCTCATATTCGGCCCGCTCTTCTTTACCGGGGACGACTCTTTGACGGGTACGCTGGCCGCCTTCGGGACGTTCGCGATCGGATTCATCGCAAGACCGTTCGGCGGGGTCATTTTCGGCCACTTCGGAGATCGTGTCGGGCGTAAATCGATGCTCGTCATCACCCTGATGATGATGGGCATCTGCACTGCATTGATCGGCCTGCTCCCGACCTACGCGCAGATCGGCATGTGGGCGCCGATCCTCCTGGTGACCCTGCGCGTCATCCAAGGCATCGCGGTAGGCGGCGAATGGGGCGGAGCTGTACTGCTGATCAGCGAGAACGCCCCACCACGTCGCCGGGGATTCTTCTCCGCCTTCAGTCAAGTCGGCGTCACGCTGGGCTTCATCCTGTCATCGTCCGTCTTTGCGCTGGTCAGCCTACTACCTGAAGACGACTTCCTTTCCTGGGGATGGAGAATTCCCTTCGTCCTGGGCTTGGTGCTCATGATTGCGGGCCTCGTGATTCGCATGAAAGTTGAAGAAACGCCGGTGTTCGAGGAGCTGCAATCGGACGGAAGCAACGTCCGCTATCCCGCGCTCGAGGCCATCAAGACGCAGCGTCGTTCCATCTTGATCACCGTGGGTGCCCGGATGGCGGAAAACGGCGGATCGTACATATTCGCAGTGTTTTCGCTTGCTTACGGCGTTCATATCGGCGTCGGGAGCGGAGTGATCCTGACGGCAATCATTGCGGCGAACATATTGGAAGCCTTCACGATGGTCGGATTCGCTGCTCTCTCTGACCGGATCGGGCGACGTCCCGTGTATCTCATCGGTGCAGTCGGTGTGATCGTGTGGGCAGCACCGTTCTTCCTGTTGATCAATACGAAGAATACGGCGTTGATCTGGATCGCGATCATCGTGGCAATCAGCATCTGTCACAGTGCCATGATCGGCACACAGCCGAGCTTCTTCAGCGAACTCTTCACTGGCAATGTGCGCTACAGCGGGCTTTCGATCGGCCATGAAGTCGCGGCGATCTTCGCCGGCGGCGTCGCTCCCCTGATCGCCACGGCGCTGCTCGCGTGGTCGGGAACGTATTGGCCCATCGCGGTGTACCTCGCATGTTTCGGTGTCCTCAGCACCATCGCTGTGATCAAGGCACCGGAAACCAGGCCCACGGATGATCTCCTGACAAGCTCGGAGTCTGCTTCAGAGGCACGCCCGACGAACGAAGTGGGTGAGCGTGTATGAACCATTCCCACGCAGTCATCGTCAGCGCTGTCGAGGTTCCCTATACCCGGCACCCTGGTGATGATGTGACGACCGAAGCCCTCCTCACCACAGCAATCCGCAATGCCATCTCGAATGCTGGGCTCGAATTCTCGGACGTCGACGGGCTAGGTGTCTCCAGCTTCACGATCGGTCCCGATCACGCTGTCGATCTTGCTCTCCGAAGCGGTCTGGCCCTGAGTTGGATCATGGAAGACACCAACGGCGGAGCCAGTGGGATCAACATGCTCCAGCATGCCGTACGCGCAATCGAAGCGGGAGACGCCGAAGCCATCGTTCTTGTCGCCGGGGACCGAATGACCTCGACAGAGTTTCAGGCGGTCGTCGACGAATACAACGTCATCACCAGGGATTACGTGGCGCCACTCGGTATGGGGGGTCCGAATTCCATGTTCGCGATGCTCACGCAACGTCATATGAGCCGCCATGGCCTTGACGAAACCGCTTACGGTTCCGTGGCTGTCTCTCAAAGGCGTTGGGCCACGATGAATCCTGGAGCGGTATACAGAACGGACATGACGATGGATGACTATCTGATGTCACCCGTCGTCGCTTCACCACTACGTCGATTCGACTGCGTTCCTCCGGTTTCAGGCGCTGACGCGATCATCGTCACCAGGCAGGACCGAGTACCGGCCGGAAGGGTTGCAGTTCGTGTGCGTGCTGTCGGCGGTTCTGTGAACTTCGATCTCCATGAAGGCGACGGCCTCCGCACGGGACTTGCCGGTATCGCTCCCACGTTGTGGAATCGAGCCGGGTTGGATCCATCCGATGTCGACGTGATCAGCGTCTACGACGATTATCCGGTCATGGTGCTGATCCAACTCGCCGACATGGGCTTCGCGCCCGACGGCGATATTCGGAAACTCGCCCACCGTCTTCGTAGTGCGGACTGGCCCGTCAATACCTCGGGTGGGCAACTGTCCGCAGGCCAAGCCGGTTCTGCCGCGGGAATGCATGGCCTCGTCGAGGCTGTGACTCAACTGCTCGGCGAGGCCGAAGACCGCCAGGTTCCCGACGCACATATTGCTGCGGTGAGCGGCTACGGCATGGTCACGTATCGCTATGGCGCATGCGCCAACCTTGCCATATTGGAAAGGGTTTGATGTGGGTATCGAAATGCAGCGCTGCATCGATTGCGCACAGGCAGTGTTTCCTCCCCGAAGCATGTGTCCGCACTGCCACAACGATGCCTTCGCGCCCGCGACGGCCAGCCGAGGGGTCATAGAGGAAACAACCCTTCAGAGCGGTTCACCGCCCATACTGTTCGGCTCCATCCGAACCGACCTCGGACCGATCGTCGTGGCAGAGATCGTCGGGGAAGGCGGGGCCCCGGGAACGGAAATCACCCTTGTATCAACGAACAAGAGGCATACCGGTGGGTTGATCGCCGTTGTTCCGCAGCCTTCCATCAAGGAGTAGTGAAACATGCAGAACGCCGTAGCCATCACCGCACCACTTCGCGGGCTACCGCTGACCGAATGCACGATCCCGTCGCTGTTGACACGGCAAGCCGAGCAGTACGGTCCGAAGACCCTGCTGAAAATCGGGGAGTCGACATTGTCATACGCGCAGGTCCGAGACCTCGCGGCAGGCACCGCAGAAATTCTGCAGGCAAACGGGATCAGCCACGGCGGCAAAGTCGCGATCCTGTCGGAGAACCGCCTCGAACTGCTACAGATCATTCTCGGATGCGCATGGATGGGTGCCGTTGCCGTACCACTGAACGCGGCACTGCAAGGTGCTCAACTCCACCACGCGCTCGAAGATTCGAACTCGCAGATACTGGCAGTCGAATCCGACCTGCTCTCCCGACTCGAGTCAGTAACGCCGCCCCCCGCTCTGGAACAGGTATGGTGCCTCGGCCCAGTCACCGAGCCGAGTGTCGACGGCTACGACGTGCGAACCATGCCCCCGATCACAGGATCAGTGCCGGCCGGCGATGTCGCTCCTGGTGATACTGCCGCCTTGCTGTACACATCCGGCACTACCGGGGTATCCAAGGGGGTGTGCTGCCCACACGCCCAGTTCTACTGGTGGGGCATCTCCGTCACAGAGCAGTTGGAGATCACCGAGGACGACACCTTGTTCACGGTGCTGCCCTTGTTCCACACCAATGCCCTCAACGCCTTCATACAAGCGCTTGTTGCAGGAGCAACAATGGTGGTGGGGCAAAGGTTTTCGGCAAGTCGCTTCTGGGACCAGCTGAAGGAATCGAAAGCAACCGTCACATACCTGCTCGGAGCCATGATCAACATCCTCTGGTCCCGGAATCCCGATCCGCTCGAGCGAGAACACTCCGCCCGGATCGCGCTCTCGCCCGCCACACCCGCAACACTGGCCGCCCCCTTCTGCGAACGCTTCGGCATCCAGCTGATCGACGGATTCGGCTCCACAGAAACCAATTCCGTTCTGACCTCGGCCCCGGACGCGCCGCGACCGGGGTACCTTGGTCAGACGCAACCCGACTACGAAGCGATCGTCGTAGACGAACATGACGCCCCAGTTCCTGACGGAACACCGGGCGAGCTCCTGCTGCGTTCGCGCGTTCCGTACGCGTTCGCGACCGGGTACTACGGGATGCCCGACAAGACCACAGAAGCTTGGCGCAACCTCTGGTTCCACACCGGAGACCGGGTGATACGCGATCCCGACGGATGGTTCCGCTTCGTCGACCGGATGAAGGATGTCATTCGCAGGCGGGGCGAGAACATTTCATCGTTCGAAGTCGAGCAGGTCATCGGTCTACATCCAGCAGTCGAGACAGTAGCCGCATACCCAGTACCTTCGGAAATGGCCGAGGACGAAGTCATGGTGGCGATCGTCGCCAAGGCCGGCACTGGCCTTACTCCTCAGGACATCATTGAGCACTGCCACGGACGCTTGACGAAGTTCGCCGTTCCACGATTTATCGACATTGTCGCCGATTTGCCGAAGACCGAGAACGGCAAGATTCGGAAGGTCGTTCTGCGCGAACGTGGAAGAACCCCCAGTACCTGGGATCGCGAATCCGACAACGCTGTCATGTTCGATGGGCCCTCCCTGCACGATGCTGCGGTTGACGATCAGGGCAGCCCTTCGGTGGATTTGTAGCCGGTAGCCGACTTTCGCAGCGAGGTCACACTCCGACTGTCGTCGAGGAGTGACGCTGTCTCATCTCAGCAACCAGCGGCCCGAAGGGGGCGACTCGGACTTGACGCAGAACACATCCCACAGGGCGGGCAACTCGACTACCCAAGCCCTCGGCTTATACCCATCTGTGCATAGAAGGTGATGTAATGACACTAGACGAACATGCCGTGCAGTCCTACGGTCAGAACACGTCTGTCCCGTCGAAGACGGAGATCCTCAATGTGGTCGGTGCCCAACGCGTTCCGGGTAGGCGGGTCTTCGACAAGGTCAATCCTGTCGATGGCTCGGTCAACGTCCAGGTGCACGAGGCCGACCAGAGCGTTGTCGATCAGGCAGTCAGTGCGGCCCGCGCCTCGTTGACCGGCCCCTGGGCATCGATGCCGGTCACCACGAGAGCGGAGCTACTACGTCGTATCGCGGACGTCATCGACGAGCGATTCGAAGATCTCGTGGCAGCCGAGATCGCTGACACCGGAAAACCCGAGAAACTGGTGCGTGAACTCGATGTCCCTCGCGCAGCACACAACTTCCGTGCTTTCGCGGACATCATTTCCAGCGCCGGCCTGGATTCCTTTCTCACTGACCTGTCCGACGGGAGCTCAGCGCTCAACTATGCAGTTCGGAAACCACTTGGCGTCGTGGCAGTCATTGTCCCCTGGAACCTGCCCCTTCTACTGCTGACATGGAAACTCGCACCGGCACTCGCCTGCGGCAACGCGGTGGTCGTCAAACCGTCCGAGGAAACACCCTCGACCGCGACACTGCTCGCCGAGATCATGACTCAAGCCGGCCTGCCCGATGGCGTGTACAACGTCGTCCACGGCTTCGGAGTGGACTCCGCCGGCGAGTACCTGACCACGCATCCCGACGTCGACGGCGTGACCTTCACTGGTGAATCGTCGACCGGTTCGGCCATCATGCGAGCCGTTGCACCATCGGTCCGACCCGTGTCGTTCGAACTGGGCGGTAAGAACGCAGCCCTCGTCTTCGCGGATTGCGATCTGGACAAGACAATCGACGGCCTGACCCGTTCGATCTTCCTCAACACCGGGCAGGTCTGTTTGTGCACCGAACGGGTGTACATTCAGCGGCCAATCTTCGAGACGGTCGTCGAACGCCTCACCGAACGGGCCCGGCAACTCACTCTCGGCGACCCGATGAACCCGGAAACCACCACCGGTCCCCTCATCTCCCAAGAACACCGCAAGAAGGTGCTTTCCTACTTCGATCTTGCACGCAGCGAGGGGGCCAACACGGTCGTAGGTGGGGGCATCCCACAACTCGGGCAGGACCTCGAGAGGGGAGCCTGGGTCGAGCCGACACTGTGGACCGGATTGGACAACAGCAGTCGAGTGGTCCGCGAGGAGATCTTCGGACCGGCGGCAGCACTGATCCCCTTTGACACCGAAGAAGAAGCCATCCGCATGGCAAACGACACCAAATACGGCTTGGCCGCAGCAGTATGGACGACCGATCTACAGCGCGGTCACCGGGTAGCCCAGCAAATGAAAGTGGGGATGGCATGGGTCAACACGTGGTATCTGCGCGACCTGCGCTCACCGTTCGGTGGAGTTGGACTCTCAGGAATCGGGCGTGAGGGCGGAATGCACTCGCTGCACTTCTACTCCGAGCCCACCAACGTGTGCGTGCAGTTGTGATGACCGAGTTCACTAAAGTGAGGAAAGCTGTGCACCACACCGAATTCGTGCAGATTGCTCGGAAACTCGCCGACGCAACAGACAGCGGGCAGGCCATCCCACAGGTCGCCGAGCAAGCCGACCTCGATCTGACCGACGCCTACGCTGTCCAGCACGCGGGCATTTCCCTTCGGAAAGATCGCGGCGAGAGCACAGTCGGGGTCAAACTCGGCTTCACCAGTCGAGCCAAAGCCGAACAAATGGGCGTATCCGACATCATCATCGGAACCTTGACCTCCTCCATGGGAGTATCGAACGGCGGTGAAATCGATCTCACGCGAGGCGTTCACCCCCGAATCGAGCCCGAGGTCGCATTCCTGTTCGGTCATCCCGCTGGCGGCCAGAACGATCCGGATACCACCCCAGTCGTGACTCATATTGCTCCGGCGCTCGAAGTGATAGACAGCCGATTCGAGGCCTTCAAGTTCAGCCTCGAGGACGTGGTTGCCGACAACACGTCGGCATCGGCATTCGTCATCGGCAACTGGGTGCCGGTCGAAAAGGTCGAAGGACGCCTCGATCTGAGCAAGCAACCTGTCTTCCTCTTCGAGGACGACGACGTGATCGCCGAGGGCACCACCGCTGACATCCTCGGCAATCCATGGGAAGCCATCGCCGCAGCACAGCGCATGTCGGCCACCTATGGACACGAGATCACAGCCGGCTCGATACTGCTCGCCGGCGCGGCGACGCCCGCCGCACCGATCACGGTCGGGCACTCGTACCGCGCCATGGTCTACGGGCTGGGCACCGTCTCGGTCCGGACAGGAGATGCACGCAGCCATGGTTGAGTCGAAAGTCATCGAAGGAAAAGCCACTCCTCGCGGACGCTTCCCCCACGTGAAGGTGGTCGGCAACCTGGTCTACGTTTCCGGCACCAGTAGTCGTCGACCCGACAACTCTTTCGAAGGCGTGAAAGTTGACCATCTCGGGGTGGTCGATCTCGACATTCGAACTCAAACACGCGCTGTGATCGAGAACATCTCAGACATCCTTCGCACGGTCGGAGCAGATCTGAGCAATCTTGTTCAGATCACGACGTATCTCGTCAACATGAATGACTTCGGCGGATACAACGAGGTCTACGGAAGCTACTTCGACGAAGACGGGCCGACGAGAACCACAGTCGCTGTCCATCAACTCCCGCACCCACACCTACTCATTGAGATTCAGGCTGTTGCCTGGCTTCCGACAAGGAGCTGACCATGACCGCCATACCGCCTGTCTTCGACTTCGAGCGCTGGATCAAGGAGCACGAAGACGAACTCCAGCCGCCGGTGAACAACGCGCAGATGTGGGAACCCATGGGCGACTTCATCGTCCAAGTGGTCGGCGGTCCGAACGAACGCACCGACTACCACCTCGACCCGTACGAGGAGTGGTTCTACCAGTATCGGGGCGATATGCACATCAACCTCATGACCAAGGACGGCCCACAGCGCATCGACCTCCGGGAAGGCGAGATGTGGCTGCTTCCGCGGAATCTGTACCACTCCCCGCAGCGTCCTGAGCCGGGCTCGATCGGCATCGTCATCGAGCGCATCCGAAAGGAGGGCACCCTCGAGAAGTTCAACTGGTTCTGCCCGGAGTGCAATCACCTCGTCCATGAGATCGAACTTCAGGTTCGTCACATCGTCGAGGATCTGCCGCCGGTCTTCCAGGAATTCTACGACTCGGAAGAAGCCCGCACCTGCGGCAACTGCGGTGCGCTGCATCCTGGGAAGGGGTAGACATGGGCGCGATTGATATCCATACCCACTCGGTTCCTCGCCAGTGGCCGGATCTGGGTGCTGGCAAGCCCTGGCTGCGCATCGACAGCGAGCGTGACGCGATGATCATGATCGACTCACGGGAGTTCAGACCGATCGGGGCCGAATGCTGGGACCCTGACATCCGGCTTCGCGATATGGATGCCGACAACATCGACATTCAGGTCGTGTCACCGACTCCGGTGTTCTTCAACTACGACGCATCCCCACGTGAGGGCGAGAAGATCGCACGAATCTTCAACGATCTCGCCATCGAGATGTGTGCACCGGTGGGCCCACGGCTTGTCCCGTTCTGCCAGGTCCCGCTCCAGGACACTGACGCGGCATGTCGAGAACTTGAACGTGCCGTTCAGGCAGGACATCGGGGCGTCGAAATCGGGAACCATGTCGGTGACCGAGATTTGGACGACGCAGGAATTGTGACTTTCCTGCAGCACGCGGCAGCTCTGGACGTCCCGGTGTTCGTTCATCCCTGGGACATGCCCGATTCGCCTCGACTCGACCGCTGGATGGCACGGTGGCTCACAGGCATGCCATCGGAGACTCACCTCTCGATCATTGCGATGATTCTCGGTGGCGTGTTCGACCGGATTCCACTCTCCCTGCGCATCTGTTTCGCCCATGGCGGTGGATCTTTCAGCTTCTGGCTTGGGCGTTTCGAGAACGCGTGGCATCAGCGGTCGGACCTGATTGCAAAATCCGCGCTACCACCGTCGCACTACCTCGACCGTTTCAGCGTCGACTCGGTGGTGTTTCATCCCAGCGCGCTGCGCAATTTGGTGGAAACACTCGGCAGCAGCCAGGTGATGGTCGGCTCCGACTACCCGTATCCGCTCGGCGAGCGACCAGCAGGTGAGGTTGTACGACGCTCCGACTTCCTCACGGAAGCACAAACCGCGGCCATCCTCCACGGAAACGCACGTCGCTACCTCGGTGAGGCCACTGTAGAGCTCGGCTTGAAAAAGCAAGCGCCGCCCTCACCTCGGTGAGGGCGCACGTCGTAGAAGCCCGGTCGACGGGTTCGGCGGGAGACTCCGTTCGCGTACGATTCAGCGATGCAAGGGATGACCGGAGCCCTCGATGGCATCGCTATGCCGTCGCAGTGACGCTGACAAAGCGGGGAACCGATCCAAGACCGAGGCAGCGTTGGTGGGGCGTTGTCAGGACCCCCGGCAACACCCACCACACTCGAACGGGCATATCCACCTCGTCTCAGTTCGTTGTCTGCCACGGTGTGAGACGCTGTGATCATCCGACACGTCAAGAAGGGCCGCAGACTGGGGGACGGGCTGCTCGTGATCGCCGCTACCGTCACTCCGGGATGCTCACTGAACAACCATGGTCGTACCGACTGCCTTTTGAAAGGGTGGTGGGTGCTGAACCCGGTAGCCGCTGGGCCACTGCTGTGGATGCTCGCCCTTCGAGGGCCAATAGGAGTTCCGCAGGACCCGGCGGCCCGGCGTTGAGACTGGCGATAGGGCCATGCGCTTCGAGCGCCTTGCAGTGAGCGACCAGCACCAACGCCTTCCACCTGGTGAAGCATCCCGACGATGCGGAGAAGGTGCGTATGCAGGAACCAAGTGCGGTAGCTGGGATCGACTGGGCCGCTGAACGTCACGCGGTATGTGTCCTCGACAGCGCCGGCAAGATGATCGAGCGGTTCGACATCACACACGATAGCCAGGCGTTTCGCGCGATGGTGTCCCGGCTCCGGAAGAATGGGGTGGCCACGGTAGCGATCGAGCGCGGCGACGGGCCGGTCGTGCAGGTATTGATCGATGCCGGCCTCGCGGTGTTCGTTGTCCCGTCACGTCAGATCAAAGCCTTGCGGACCCGTTACGGCTCTGCCGGCAACAAAGATGATCGTCTCGACGCGTACGTCCTCGCGGACACGCTACGCACCGACGGGCACCGGTGGAGGCCGCTGCGGGAGGATCACCCGGAGACGGAAGGTATTGCGGGCGATGTGCCGGGCTCGCTAGGAGCTCGTAGAGATGCGTGTGCAGGTGATGAACCAGCTCCGGTGCAACCTCGAACTTGCGTTCCCTGGGGCCCTCGGGTTCGCCCTCGACTCGACAATCCTGCAAACACGAACAAACCGTGTTTCGTTGGTCGTGCGCCGGGGTCATGGACTTCGCGAACGGCAGCCGCCTCGGCGACGAGTGGGCGATGAGCGTCTACCAGCGGGCCATCGCCAAAGGCTGTCGACACCCTCATGCCATCCGGATCTTTGCACGCGCCTGGATCCGCATCATCTGGCGCTGCTGGGCAAGACGAAATCCCCTTCAGTCCGCAACTACACACCAGTCGAAAACTCTCAGCTGCTTGACATAGGGCACTTCTATATCTGTCAAGCATCCCGAGGAAACGATACGGCAGTGACGCTTACGGAAGACTTGTCTGGTCACGTAGCGTTTGAGGCACCACATGATTTCCTTGGTGTTGCAACCTTCCGCACGTCGCCGTGCGATGTAGGCGCGGGTATCCGGATCGGTCCTCACCCGGACGACCAGCGCCGGTCGCCGCCACGATTGAGCCGGTGTCGCATGGTGTTTCCAGAGGACGCCGGGATCGGGCAGGTCCCCGCGAGGGACGCGAAAGCCCCCTCGCTGCGGACACGCCCTGGGTGCGACCATGCGATGAGGATCGACGCGGCGACCACGGCACCGACGCCGGGGAGGTCGACCAGTTTCGGGGCGCAGGCCTTGACGACGGCATCGAGCTTCTTGCGGTTGTCGGCAAGCTCGGACTCGAGCGCGCAGATTTCTCCGCGCCAACCGGACCGCCTCGTGGCGACAGGTGTGCAGCACGGCGTCCTCGTCACGGCGCCGTCAAGCGCAGATCGTCGAAATTTGGCTGTGGGCCAAGGGCTTACGTGCGTCAATGCCGAGGTCGACGGTGCGGACGAGTGCAGTCAATGCATTGATCGCACGGGTGCGCTCGCAGGTCATCTGCTCCCGGGCGACCACGAGAACACGCATCGCCACACGCGGGCCATCCGCGCGGGGCGTACGGAGCCTCGCCAGGTCGATGCTCAGCACGGACCGCGCGATCCAGTCCCGAGCACGGTCGAGTCCTGCCGCACTGACGGGGAACGTCGCCGGCGCCCCTGGCGCGCCGGTGGCTGCTGTCACGACGTTCATTGTGTGGGTTGCGGCGTGTGTGTCGACACCGATGACGTGTTGGTAGTGGTCTGCGACGATGGTCATTGCGGCGGTTCTCCTTTCCAACGGGCGGACGTCGTGTTCCGGCGTCGGTCCGGAAGGAGCTTCGAGGCAGGCCTGTAATGGGCCACAACCTGGGTAAACAGGTCGGGCAGGCTTCTAATCAAGCCACCGAAGCGAGACCGGGCCAGCGTCGCCGCCGCTCGAGCGATGGACAGATCCCGGGAAGTGTACCCCCAGGCAGGGGGCAAGACGATTCACGAGTCACAGCGGATGAGGGCGACGACACCGATCCTGTCAGCCAGCCCGGGCCGGCCACTGCCAACACTTACAGACGATTCACTGCGCTCGCAGTACGCTGACCTGTGGGTCTGCTGACGTAAGTGTCCTGAGTGGTTGATCGGATATTGCGTTGGTCAATTCCACGAACCAGCGCTGCGGGTCTGTATCAGGGTTGCGTGCGTGCATGGTACGGGGTGGGCAGGCGTAGCTGTCGATACGAGAGTTGCGGGTGGCCGGTGAGAGGTCTGCGATCAGGAGCAACTCCGATTTCACAAATTGGGTCTTGCAGTAATCCAGATCACCAGTCATCCTAAGTGCATCCAAAAGTGTATCCAGTTAGGAGACGTCTGGTGACTGCTCTGAACCAGCCCGAGACAGTGACTCGACCCTTGTCCGTGTCCGACCCTCGACACGCCGAAGCAGCGGATTTCCTGCACTACGAGGCCGAGTTGCTCGATGGTCTCGCCGAGCGCACATGGCTCACCGAACTTGTCAGCCGCGACATCGTGTACCGGATTCCGGTCCGCGAAACCGTCGAACGAGCGCGCGGCCGCGGATTCCACTCGTCAACGTTCCACCTCGACGAGACATACGGGTCGCTGGATTCACGGGTCACCCGCGGGGAGACGAAGTACGCCTGGGCGGAGGACCCGCCATCGCGGGTGCGCCACTTCGTCACCAACATCCGGGTCCGACCGACCCTTGACTCGGATCCCGACCTGCTCGACGTCAGGAGCAATCTCCTGATCTACCGCACGCGTCAGGAACAGACGATTCCGCAGCTTCTCTCGGGAGAGCGCCACGACATCCTGCGCCGGGAGGACGGTCGATGGCTGCTGCTCCAGCGGCTCGTCTACCTCGATCTCACCGTCATCGGAACGCACAACTTCGCCCTCTTCTTCTGACGATTTCTCGTCCTACACGCAAATCAGGAAGTGCAGCCATGAACCCCGTGATCAACAGAGGTCAGCCTGAGACCAAGCCGGCATCGACCCTGAAGCCGACGGTCCGTGAAGTGATGGACCGCATCGACGACGGTCTGTCACGCGGCCGGATCCCCGCCGAGATATTCGGTAATCCCGACATCTATCAAGCTGAACTGCGTCGAATCTTCGGCCGTGCCTGGGTGTTCATGGCGCACGAGTCGGAGATCGAAGCGAACGGCGACTATGTCGTCCGCAAGATCGGCGAAGATTCGTTCGTCGTCACCCGCGACGAACACGGACAGATCCACGTCCTGTTCGACGCATGTCGCCACCGGGGCGTGCAAATCTGCCGATCCGACTCCGGGAACTCCTCCCACTTCCGATGCCCCTATCACGGCTGGACATACTCATCGGATGGATCCCTTGTCGGGGCACCCCTGTGGAAAAATGCACTCGGAGGCATGACGAAGGAGAACAACGGTCTCGCCAAGGCGGCCCAGGTGGAGTCCTTCCACGGCTTGATCTTCGCGACCCTCGACCCGACTGCCCCACCGCTGCGGACTTACCTCGGGGGCATGGCCTGGTACCTCGACCTCGTCTTCGGTCTGGACAAGGACGGTGTCGAAATTCTTGGCGCGCCACAACGTTTCGTCGTCGATGCCAACTGGAAATCCGGTGCGGACAACTTCTCCGGCGACGACTACCACCTCGGCACCCTGCACAAATCGGTGTGGAGCATCGGCGCCTTCCCGGTCCCGTTCAGCGAGAACATGATGGGGTACCACATTCAGGCCTCGCCGGGGCACTCGTTGTCGTTCTCCATGGCCGAGTACGCCGACGAGCCAGGACCCAACTTCTTCGGGTTTCCCGAATCGATTTCGAAGCACTTCGACAGCGTCAACATCTCACCCGAACAACTCGAGGTGGCTCGCCGATCGCGGGTGTTCGTCGGGAACGTGTTCCCCAACTTCTCGATTCTGGCCCTGCCGATGACCGAGGACGGTGCCAACCATGTACCGACCGGCATCCTCACCATCCGAACCTGGCAGCCCAAGGGGCCCGGGCAGATCGAGATCTGGAATTGGTTCGTCGGTTACAAGAACATGACACCCGAGCAGAAGGAGCGGACCTACCACGCGGCCCTCGGCACCTTCTCGCTCGGCGGGTCGTTCGAGATGGACGATACCGAACCGTGGATCACGGTGACGCGCACCGGTGGTTCGGTGGCCGGTGAACTCCTCGGATTCGAGCTGAACTACGAGATGGGCATGCCCGGAATCGGCATGGCAACACCGGTGTCCGACTGGCCTGGCCCCGGAAAGGTGTACTGGACACGCTACGAGGAAGGCGTCCAACGCAACCTGTACCAGTTCTACGCCGACATGATGCGCGCGGAGCAGGGCGAATGGCCGGAGTTCGAGTTTTGACCGCCCATGACGCCGTCCGCGACAAGTATGTGGCAGGGGGTCTGCTCGGACGACTGACACCGGGACACAACATCGGCGTGGTTGTGGTCGACCTCCAATACGGGTTCACTGAAGCCGAGTACGGTCCGGGCTTCGATCTCGACCAGGTCGTGGCGGACACGCGCACGTTGGTAGACGCGGCCCGCAGCCGGGGGATACCCGTGTGGTTCACCACCATCGCATTCCCGGCGGACGGAGACGGGAGGGGCGCCACCTGGCTCGCCAAGATGCCCGCACTCGCGGGACTGCGCGAAGGCGAGCGCAGCACCCGGATCGACGAGCGACTGGCGATGCGTTCCGATGAGAAGCTCGTCATCAAGCAGACGGCCTCCGCATTCGCACACACCGACCTCGCGCAGCAGCTCCATGCAGCCGAGGTCGACACGATCCTCGTTACCGGCGCCACCACCTCCGGCTGTATTCGCGCCACCGTCGTCGACGCCTGCGCTGCGGACATTCCCGCGTTCGTGGTCCGCGAATGCGTGGGCGATCGCGAAGCAGCACCGCACGACGCGTCTCTCTTCGACATAGAGGCGAAGTACGGCGATGTCGTCTCACTCAACGAAGCACTCGACCTTGTCAGGGGAAAGCCATGACAATCGCGATCGACAGGGCTCTGTACCGTGCCCCCTCGCTCGACACGCCCGCCCGGGTCGTCGAATCCACGCCACCGAGACTTGTGCTTCCCGGAGTCGGCAGCGGAGACTGGGGATTGCGAAACGAACGTGAACTCGGCTTCTTCGGCGAACCCGTCGATGGGCCCGCATTTCTCGCGGAGCTCGAGCGGTCGGGCTTGCGAGGACGTGGCGGCGCCGGCTTCCCCGCCCACCGTAAGTGGGCCACGGTCGCAGCGGCAGCCGGACCGAAGGTCGTCGTGGCCAACGGGCACGAAGGCGAACCGGCCTCGCTCAAGGACACGTGGTTGCTCACTCGTCGACCCCACCTCGTCCTCGACGGGTTGCTCCTGGCCGCCGCGGTGGTCGGAGCCGACGACGCCCTCGTGTACGCGTCTCATCCGGAGGCCGTGGCCGCCGTGGAACGCGCGATCGGGGAGATTCGTTCGGCAGGGCTGGTGCCCGAGAATGTGCGCCTGCGCGTGCACCTCGCGGAGGACACCTACGTTGCCGGCGAGGAATCCGCAGTCTGTCAGTCCATCAACGGTTTCCCCGCCAAACCGACGAGCAAGCCACCACGCCCCTACCAACAGGGCGTGAACGGGCTTCCGACACTGGTCAGCAATGTCGAGACTCTCGCGCACGCGGCGTGGATCCATGTGCACGGTGCCACCGAGTTCGCGTCGGTCGGTAGCGGATCATCCAAGGGCACAGCGTTGTTCACGCTCACCGGCGCGTGTTCGTCACCAGGTGTATACGAAATGTCCTTGGGGCGACCGGTACTCGACCTTGCCACCGCAGGCACGATGGCTGGGACGATGACAGGAATGCTGATCGGGGGATGGTTCGGCGGCATCCTCACCGGCGACCACAGCGCTCTGCACTGCTGCTACGATGCGGTTCGCGCCGCCGGTAGTGGCCTCGGCTGCGCCGCGGTCACCGTCCTGGGTCCCGATGACGACATCATCGAGATCGCCGGTGAACTCAGTGCCTGGTTCCGGCAGGAATCCGCGATGCAGTGCGGAATCTGTGTGAGCGGCACGAACGCGATCGCCCGCGCCTTCCGGCAGGTCCTCAGCGGCAGTCACGACCCCGCCCACCGGCATAACCTGATGCGCTGGGGAACGACGACTCCCGGACGCGGAGCATGCGGCTTCGCCGACGGGGCATTCACGCTTGCGCGTACTGCCGGAGCCGAACTCGCTCGCCGGGAAGAGAACTCGAGCAAAGGAGTGCTGCCGTGAAAGTCGAGCACAAGACCGAGGTCATGAAAGTCGCTGTCGACGCAACCAAGTGCGACGGGTACGGCATCTGTTTCGACGTGTGCCCGTCGGTTTTCCGCTCGGACGAGTGGGGCTATGCCGCTGCTGCCGGAGACGGAACAGTTCCGGAACGCGACCAGGACAAGGCGCGCCGAGCTATTTCACTATGCCCTGAGCAGGCAATCCGCGAAATTTTCTGAGTCTCCACACACCATAGTTTTCGAAGGAGTTCATCGTGTATCTCGGACTGGACAAAGGCATCGCCCTGGTCACCGCTGCATCGCGAGGTATCGGCCGCGCGACCGCCGAGCGTCTCGCGATGGAGGGGATGACCGTCGTCGTGGCGGCGCGCAGCGTCGGCACGGAACGTGAAGATCTCGGTGAAGGACACATCGTCCCCATCGAGGCCGACCTCGGTGATGCCGCGGCGACGGCCACCCTCGTCGATACTGTCGTCGAACAATATGGAAGCCTCGACGTCGCGGTGCTCAACACGCCCGGCCCACCCATCGTCTCTGCTCTGGACACGTCGTGGTCGGATTGGCAGAAAGCTCATGACCTGCTGCTGCGCCCGATCGTCCAGCTCGGGATCGCGGCAGCACGACAGATGCAAACGCAGCGTCGCGGCTCGATCGTCCTGATGTCATCCACGTGGGTACGGCAGCCGGCAGCCGGTGGCGTACTCTCCGCGTCGTACCGCTCCGCGGCATCCGCGTTCGTGAAGACGTTGTCGAGCGAAGTGGCCGGCGACGGTGTGCGAGTCAACCAGGTGATGCCCGGTGCGACGGGAACCGACCGGATGCAGGGCATCGTCGAGATGAAATCACGCAACAACGGCACCACGGTCGACGCCGAGATCGCGAAAGTGGTGCAGGACATCCCCATGGGCCGGTGGGCGGAGGCCAGCGAGATCGCGGACACCGTTGCGTTCCTGGCCTCTCCGCGGGCCGCATTCATCACCGGCACGTCCCTGTCCGTGGACGGCGGCGCAGTGCGCGCCGCGCACTGACAACCGAGCCGGATAGAACTCATACAAGGAGCAGAAATGCCGAACACCCTGACCGAGAACTTCGTCGAACAGTTCACGCTGTGCAAGGTCACAGCAGACGAAACTGTCGGCATCATCGCAGAACTCGGGCAGAAGGACGAGTACGTCGCCGCTGCGGTAGCTGCCGCCCGGCAACTCGGAGCCGGTGTGCTCGTCCTCCATGCCTCCAGCCTGTCCAACCCGAACCTCCCGCCCTACGTGGCCGACGGGCGGGAGGTCGCGCCGCTCCTGGCTGCTGCGGGCGAATGCGACTTCGTCGTCGATGTCACCGTCGGCGGGCTGATCCACTCCGACGTCCGCACCCGGATCACCGGCAACGGCAAGCGAATGCTGTTCGTCGCCGAGCCCAATGACGTACTCGAACGCTTGTCAGGCAACATCGACCTGCGCTCCGCGGTCGAAAGTGGCGGCAACCGCCTGCGCTCGGGAAGTACCCTCCGCGTCACCAATGCCGCCGGCATGGATCTCACCGCCGATATCTCGGGCGAGGACCTGCCAATCACCCACCAGTGGGGGTACGTCGACGAGCCCGGACGCTGGGACCACTGGCCCTCGGGTTTCGTCGCATGCTTCCCTCAGGACCGCACAGCGGAAGGCCGGATCGTCCTGCAACCGGGCGACGCCCTCATCCCGTGGCAGCGCTACGTCCGCGACACCGTCACCCTCGAGGTGGAGAAGGGCTTCATCAAGAGCATCTCCGGAGAGGGTGCCGACGCGCATCTCCTCAACGACTACTTCGAGGCGTGGAACGACAGTGAGGTCTGGGCGCTGAGCCACATGGGTTGGGGCTTGCTCGAACGCGCCCGATGGTCGGCGTTCGACGTCTACGATCCACGCACCCTGTACGGCCAGGAACTGCGTTCCACTGCCGGCAACTTCATGTGGTCGACCGGGTCGAATCGCTTCGCGGACCGCGAGACCCCGGCACACCTCGACATCCCGATGCGCGGCTGCACCGTCGAGATCGACGGCGTCGCGGTGGTCCGCGACGGCAAGCTTGTCACCGACTGACACATTCGACCCGAACCTGATCGATGAAGAAAGACGTGATCGACATGGACAAGAGCAGGATCGAAGCCGCCATTCTCGCGATGGCACGCGACAGCGATCTGCTGGCCGAGGTGAAAGCGGCACCGTCGCGCGCACCGGAACTGCTGGGCATCGAAGAGGAATGGGCGTCGACTATCCTCGCCGGTGATCGCGATCGGTTGCGGTCGATCGGCCTCGGCGACGGGCTGACGATTCTCGTCAGCCGCTGGTTCAACGACGACCTCGGTGACACCTCGAGTTCCGGCGGATTCGTGGTGGACGAGTCGATACCGCTGCCGACGCCGGATGTTCCGCGGAACCTGGTGTTCGCGGGCGGATGTTCCCACGTCCCGGATCTCCTGGCCCGGCCGGAAATCGATCCAGACGATGCTGTGGCGCGCTTGCTCGCCGGCTACGCGAAGCTCGCGGCAGACCTCGCCGCGGCGGACCCCGACGTCATCCTCGTTTCTGCGGACTGCCACTTCCAGAGCTTCGACACCGGCCACTTCGTGCTCGGCGTCGGTGAGGGGCACACCGGTTCGATGGAGTTCTTCAAGCGACCCGATCTGGACCTCGACCTGACCGGACATCCCGAGTTCGCACGGTCGCTCGTCGATGCGGTCCGGGCCGGCGGCCTCGAAGTGGAAGCGGCGCCACGCGTCGACCTCGACCACGGACTCGTCGTACCGCTGCGACTGCTCCTGCCCCGGCCCGATCTGCCGGTCATCCCGGTGATCACCCAGCCGGCCCGGAGCTTCTCGCCGTTCAATGCTCGACGGTTCGGTGAGGCGATGCGTGGCGCGATCGAGAGCTCCGGGCTCAAGGTTGCCTTCCTCGCCACGGGCGGACTGTCGCACTGGCTAGACCCGGGACACTTCGGCGGTGTCGACACCGAATTCGACACCTACATCCTGCAGTTGCTCCAGAGCGGTCGTGGCCTCGAGATATGTTCGCTCGAACCCTTCCCGCTGCTCGAGCACGGCCAGTACGAAATCCTGAACTGGATGATCATGCTCGGCGTTGTCGGACCGGCTGTTCGAGGCAACGTCTATGCCTACGAGCCGATGGAGGCATCCGGCGGTGGCTGGACCGTGGTCGACATGGACCTCGAGGACGCGCGCGAGCGTTCCGGCGCATTGGTTTCCGAGGTGGGTCGGTCGTGATCACATCGCCTCGAACGCTGAAAGTGGGTGTGACCCAGTGGCATCCGACCACTGACATCGGGTCGAACCTGGAGAAGGCAGCCCGTGTGATCGAGCGCGCAGCAGCCGACGGAGCCTCCGTCGTGGTGCTGCCGGAGAACGGATTGATTCTGGGCACCAACGCCGAGATGCGTGAAGCCGCGTTGAGCGTGGGCTCCACTCCGGTACTTGCACTGCGCGAGCAGGCGCGGCGCATCGGCGTCGTCATCGTGCTCGGCGGAATGAAGAACCGCACTGATGAAGGAATATTCAACTCCGCCGTAGTTATCGACGCCGAGGGCTCGGTCGTTGCGCGCTACGACAAGCTGCACCTCTTCGATGCCAACATCGACGGGCAGTCGTTCGAGGCGTCGTCGGTAGAGCAACCCGGTGACAGACTCGTCGTGGTCGAGATCGACGGGATCAGGGTGGGGCTGACAATCTGCTACGACGTCCGCTTTCCTGAACTGTTCCGTGCTCTCGCTGCGGCGGGCGCCGAGGTTCTGCTCGTTCCGGCGGCATTCACCCAGACCACGGGCGAAGCCCACTGGCATACGTTACTGCGGGCGCGGGCGATCGAGAATCACGCGTTCGTCGTCGCCCCGGCCACGGTGCATTCACCGACAACCGACTACACGGACGCTTTTGCCACCTACGGGCATGCGCTGGTGGTGGGGCCGTGGGGCGATATCCTCGCCGACCTCGGAGAATCGGCCGAGGGGGTGCAGGTCGTCGAACTCGACCTCGGTGAAGTCGAGCGTGCGCGCACGAAGCTGCCCGTCCTCTCCGGTCGGCGCGACCCGCGGGTCTACGCCGGTGAACCGGACGTCATTCGTATCCCGATCGAACAGAAGGAGCCGGCGCGATGACTGAACAGCATGGTCCACAGGATCTTCCTCGCGGTGTCGTCGATGCCGAGCCGTGGAACGGGGTCGGTAACGAGTTCACGGGTGTGCAGTTCCGGAAGGTGTCCACCCGGAACGGCGAACGCCTCGAAATCTACGTACCGAGGACGGAGGCACGGATCCTCCTGGATCCGATGGCGCTCGAGGTCCTTGCGGATCAGCAGCCGGAGTTCTTCACCGGACTCATCGCGACACGGCTCGGTTCAGCGGACCATTGACCGTGGTCGCTGCGAAGCAGGTCGGCAGCGACCCAGATGTGTCGGCGCCACGGCGGGGCGACACCGTCGATCGGACGTATTGCCTACTACGCGAGAGGATCCTGTCGGGGACATATCGCCCCGGCGTCAACCTGTCGCAGGTGCGTCTTGCCGAGGAGCTCGCCGTGTCGCGGACACCGTTGCGCGAAGCGCTGCGGCGGCTCGAGGCAGAGAACCTGGTGGTCAATCAGGCGAACCGCGGTGTGGTCGTTGCACCGATCCGGTTGCGTGATGTCGAGGATTCGTACTCGGCGCGGCTCCTGGTCGAGCCGGCTCTGATCTCGGCGGTACTGGACGAGGTCACCGATGCGGACGCCGATGCCATGGCGGCTGCGCTCGCCGACATGGAGGATTCCCGCATTTCGCCGCGAGATTTCCAATTGGCGCACTGGCGGTACCACCGGGTGATCCTCGACAGGTTTCCGAATGGAATGCAGGACGTGATCGAGTCCCACCTCACCGTGATCGACAGGCACCAACGAATGTATTTCGAACGGCCTGCCGCGGTGGGTGACATCACTGCAACCGACACCCTGTTTCTCGATGCGATCCGCAACCGCGACAGCCTTCGGGCCAGGTCGGTACTCGAGTTCCACCTACTCGACACAGCGCTGGGAATGATCATGTCCATCGACACCGACCATGAGTTCGATTCCTTGACAACGACCTTGAAGGGAATGGGGATCACGCTTGATGATTTCGATCGGCTGCGTGCGGGCGAGTCCGCCCGAATCGGCTGGCGAGGTGACTCCGATGCCCCAGTGCTGGCAACAACCAATCTCGTCACGACCGCCGACTACCTGCCGGCAGCGTCGTAGACACCCACCGAATCGAGGTAAACACAATGACTTCCAACTACCGCATCGGCATGATCGTGCCGAGTTCGAACACCACGATGGAGACGGAAATCCCGGCGATGCTCCGCGCGCGTGAGGAAATTCGTCCTGACCGGTTCACATTCCACTCTTCGAGGATGCGAATGCAGCACGTCACGCCCGAACAACTTGCGGCAATGGACGCCGATTCGCTGCGGTGCGCGGCCGAACTCGCCGACGCGCGCGTGGACGCCATGGCCTACGCCTGCCTGGTAGCGATCATGTCGCAGGGGCGCGGATATCACTCCGAGTCGGAATCGAAGTTGTCGGCGGTCGCGCGGCAGGAGAGTGGTACCGAGATTCCCGTCCTGTCCTCGGCCGGCGCTCTCACCGAGGCGCTGGCACATCTCGGAGTCAAGAACATCGCGGTCGTCACGCCGTACATGAAGCCGCTGACCGCCACTGTCTGCGACTACATCGAACACGAGGGCTTCAACGTAGTGGATTCGCTTTCGCTCGAGGTGCCCGACAATCTCGCGGTGGGACGACTCGATCCGCAAAACCTGCTCGAACACGTCCGCCGGGTCGATATCAGTGGGGCCGATGCGCTCGTGCTCAGCGCCTGCGTGCAGATGCCGTCGCTACCGGTCCTCGACGCCGTACAGCAGCAGTTCGATATTCCGGTGGTGTCCGCGGCTGCGGCAACCACATGGCGGATTCTGAGCCGGCTCGGTCTCGACCCGGTGGTGCCCCGCGCTGGTGCGTTGCTCGCTCCCTGACCGCACCTACTCCTGCAGTTCCTCCGAAGCGCCGTCGGGCGCCTGTCGTCACATGGAGTCTCAGTGAAGTTTCCCGCGTTGTTCACACCCGGTCGGATCGGCTCCATCGAGATCCCCAACCGAATCCTGAAATCACCGCAGAGTACTGCCACGTCCAATTCGGATGGGACCGTCAGCCAACGAACCGTCAACCACTATCGCCGGCTGGGTGAGGGCGGCGCGGGGCTGGTGATGGTCGAGTACAGCCATATCGACGACGATGCGTCGAAGGCCATCCACAACCAACTCGGGAACTCCTGTCGCGAGCATGTCCCGGGTCTGGGGTGGTTGGCCGACGAGGTGCACTCGACCGGTGCGAAGGTGGGACTGCAGATCGCGCACGGGGGTCGGCAGAAGTTTCTGGGCACCGCACCGATCAAATCGGCGACCGCCTCGTCCTGGTCCGACGTGGAAGGGCAGTACGGCGTGGTCCCGACGCCGATGACGGTCGAAGAAATCGATGCGGTGGTGAAGTCGTTCGGCGCGGCGGCGGCCCGGGCGTGGGCCGCCCGATTCGACCTGGTCGAAGTACATGCGGGCCACGGTTATCTCATCACCAATTTCTTGTCCCCCCACACGAACTGGCGCGACGACGAGTACGGTGGCAGCTTCGAGAACCGTGCACGACTGCTGTTGCGCATCGTGGACGAGATCCGGGCGTCGGTGCCGCGAGATTTCCCGCTGAGCATCCGTTTGTCGGTGAGCGATTACGAACCGGACGGGATCACCATCGAAGAGACCGTCGAGCTGTGTCGCCTGCTCGAAGCGCACGGTGTCGACGTACTCCACTGTTCCGGTGGCCATCACGCCGGGATGGAGTGGGAGGTCAGCCCCTGGTATCAGGTGCGCGCGCCGCATCGGTGGGGTTGGGAGAAGATCAAGGAGGCCGTGTCGATCCCGGTTATCGCGTCCGGCTCGCTGGTGACACCTGAGGTCGCAGACGAGATCATCGCGTCCGGCTCCGCGGATTTCGTCTCACTCGGTAGGGCGATGCTCGCCGACCCGGACTGGGCCCGAAAAGCCAGGGAAGGACGAGTACTGGAGATCACCCCGTGTATCCGCTGCAACGACGGATGCCTGCATCGTGGCCTCAATCGCGGGCGCAGTGCCGGGTGCAGTGTCAATCCGCACGTCGCAGAAGAGGGCCGGTTCCCGGTGCTGCCGAGCGACACCCGCAAGCGAGTGGCGGTGGTCGGTGGCGGGCCTTCCGGCCTGCGCAGCGCTGCGGTGCTCCACGATCGCGGCCATGAGGTCACCGTGTTCGAGCCGGGTGAGTTGGGTGGGTCGCTGGCCCACGCGCAGGACTCGACGGTCAAGCAGGATCTGTCGGGGCTGCTCCGCCATCTCGTGTACGAGGTCGAGCGCCGCGGAATCGAGATCGCTGCAGAACACGTGGAGGTCGAGGCGCTGACGGGCGCCGGCTTCGACACGGTGGTTGTCGCCACCGGAGCGCCGCCGCGTCAGGCCGATTTCCCGGTGTCTTCCTCGGCGGGTGTGCTCTACGCAGGTGACGTCCGAGCGGGCCGACCGCTCAGCGGCACGGTAGTGGTGGTCGGCGGTGGGCTGCAGGGCTGTGAAGCGGCGCTGCGGTTGTCCGAAATGGACGGGGTCAACGTGACAATCCTCGAGGCGGGACCCCAGCTGTTGGCAGGCGATGAAGTGTTCACCGATCAGGAGAGGCTGCCGCTGTTCTTGGCGGCGGCGGGCGTCGACGTGCGCACCGGCGCGCGGGTGACGGCCGTGGACAGCTCCGGCGTGCACGTAATCAGTGAGGCCACCATAGAACTCGTGGTCGCTGATTCCGTGGTCCTCGCGCTCGGCCGGGCCGATGCGGATCCTCGATTCGTCGCAGATCTGCGCGCGGCGGGTCTCGATGTGCGGGTGGTGGGCTCGGCCGGCACACCCGGCCGGGTGTTCGACGCGATCCATTCGGCGTTCTTCACCGCCCGCCTGGTGTGATCCGGTGTCAGTAGGGCGGTCGCAGTATGAGGTTCTGCGTCGCGCGGTCGGGCACATCCACCTGTTCACCCGACGTCCAGCGGATCTCGGTGGGCCGGTCGATTCGCCCGTCGGGGTGGTGATCGATGGCGATCTGTCGTCCTTCCAAGGCGACGAGGAGCGACTCGAAGCAGTGATCCGGGTCGGCGTCGAGGACGAGGCCGATCGCCGCGTCGATGAGATGAAACTCCATGATGCGACGCACCTGCCCGGAGTCGCCGATTCTGACGGCGTTGAGGAGATCGGCATCCACCTCGATGAAGTCGTCGGGTGTTCGCTGGTGAGAGAGATAGACCCGTTGATGCCGGTAGATTCTCGTATGCAGCTGATCGATCAGCTGCCGGAAGTAGCTCGGGTACCGGCGCAGCGCCACATCGTGGAAGCGCTGATGGGCTTCCTGAAACCGTCGGCTGTGGGCTCGATGGTCTCGCATCTCGTCGAGCAGCAGCTCCATATCCGCGATGTCTTCCTCGGTGAGGTTCGATGAGACGGCAGCGATGGTCGGGGGCTCGACGAGCACGCGCAGGGCATAGCTCTGCTCGGTCTCCGAGTTCACGATGGGTGCGACGTGCATTCCCCGGTTCGCGTAGGCCACGACGAGCCCGTCCGATTCGAGGCGTTGGAGTGCTTCGCGCAACGGGGTGCGGCTCACCTCGAAGTCGGTCGCCAGCTGCTCCTGGGACATCCTCAGGCCCGGCTGATACGTGCCGTCGATGATGCGTTCGCGCAGTGCGGCATACACATCGTCCACCGTTGTACCTGCGCGGACGCGTCCTGCCGTTGCCATGAATTCTCCGATCGAAGGTCACTCGAGCCGCTGCAATTTGCATACAGTTTTCCCAACGATACTGCGTATCGGTCTTTTTGTGTGCCGCTGAGGCATCACCCGGGTCGAGATCCGGTGGCTCGCAGATTCCTCACCGGCACCCCTTGATCGGGGAGTGATTCCCGCTACACTAATTTTGAATCCACTTATGTATACAGTTTGGAGGCCTGCGTGCCTGCACTTCCTTCGGTCCCATCCGACCGCACCGGTGAGATCGATCCCGACGAAAACTTCAGTACCACCGCGGTGCCGATCTCGGTGCGACTCGGTCGATGGCAGATCACCATGTCGTTCTGGTCGTTGCTGAGTGCGATGGTATGGCTGTTCTACGGTGCGCTCGCGGCGTCGCTGTATGGAACCATGAATGCGATCGGGGCGGTCGTCCTTGCAGCAGTGGTGTACAGCGTGGGCAATATCGTCATGGTCCGCCTCGGAATCCGTTCCGGGCTCAACACGTATCTGCTGACCATCCCCATGTTCGGACGATGGGGCGCCTTGGTGACGTCACTTCTGATCGCTGCTACCACCTTGTACTACGCGCTTTTCGAGAGCAGCACCCTGGCAGTGGCGTTCCAGTCGTACTTCGGAATCGGAGACATCCGGATCTGGTACGCGGTGGTGGTGGTCGCGATGCTCCCCCTGATGCTCGGAAGCGTTCAATCCTGGATGGCCAAGCTCAACGGCTTACTGCTCCCGTTCTACGGTCTCGGCCTAGTCGCGACTCTTGTCGCCGCGTACATTAAATTCGGCGGCGATTCGGCGTGGCTCAACTTCACCGGCCTCGTGCCGTCCGAGGCCCGGACACTTCCCGGCTGGGTTCTCGGGTTCGTTCTCTACATGGGCATTTTCATCACCATGCCGACGACCGTCGATTTCGCGCGGTTCGCTGACCGTCGGGACGAGAAGTTCCATGAGAATGTCACCTTCGGTTGGGTCTTCTATCTGATGCTTTTCGTGGTCAACGGCGTCGCCGGCATCTATCTGGTGCAGACAGTGTTGCCCAACGAGCCAGCCTCCGAAATCGGGGTCGTACAGGCAATCCTCGGCAGCCTCGGTCTTGCCGGTCTGCTCTTTATCGTGGTCTCTCAGACCAGGGTGAACACCTTGAACTACTACCAGTGCACCACCAACTTCGAACGAATCGTCAGCACGTTCACGTCATTGCGCTTTCCCCGATTCATATGGGTCATCGGCGTCTCGATCGCAGTCTTCCTGCTGATGCTCACCGATGTGTTCAGCTATGTACAGACGGCACTGAACTGGCAAGGCGTCCTGATCGTTGGCTGGGTCGGCATCGTGTTCACTCATGTCGTACTCAGCCGCACCGACCGCCGCTACACCCTGGCGGAATCGGATTGCTCTCGTGCGCCTCAGCTTTCCTGGGGGCTCGTGGCCTGGCTCGTGCCGTCCGTGATCGGCGTCGTTTTGATCGAGACACCCACTGTCCCAGCGATCCTGAACCAGTCGGCTCAGCTCATCGTCCTCGTGTTGTCCGTCGTGGCCTACGCCTCTGTGTACCTGCTGACTCGATCCTCACGACCGCGCTCCGGCCGGCCCACAGAGTCCACGCGGAAGGGCCCCGACTTGATTTCCGCGGCAGAGTGACGTGCATCGTTCAACTCGGGCCCTTGACGCGGTCCACCCTCGTACAACACCATTCGACTCCCTCGAGCGAACGAGCCGAATTTGCTTGCACGGCCTCTTTGGAAGGAACATCACGTGAAGGTCTACGGAATGGGGTGGGTCGGATCCCGCACCTCGAACTTCGAGCAGATGCGCGAATTCGTCGCGGATAAACTCGGACTCACCATGACCCTCGACCAGAAGAATGCGGTCGTTTTCTCATTCGCCGATGGAACGGCGTTCGAGGTGTTCAAGCCGGTCGACACCGACCACTCGTTCTTCGACCATCCGGTGCCGGGCCTCATCGTCGACGACGTGTACGAGGTGCGAGCCGAACTCGAGGCTCGGGGTGTGGACTTCATAGGTGAGGTACACAAAGGAGTCGAAGACTCCTGGGGCACGGCATGGTCACATTTCCGTGCACCCGACGGCAACATCTATGCCTTGATCAGCCGGCCTGCGATGCATCCCGCGAACACCGCACGTCGGTTCGACGAGATGCGGATCTGTTTGAAGGTCAACGACCTCGACGAGGCAGTGCGCGTCTATCGTGATGGTCTGGGATTGCCGATCGTCGATGAGTGGGTCCACCCGGGAGGCCAGCGCGGCGTGCTATTCGGTGTGGCTCCCGCCGCGCTCGAACTGTTCGATGAGTCGCAGTGGGACTTCGTCGACGACGCGGAGACCGGAGTACGACTGAACGCCGACCATGCCCTACGCATCGAGGTCCGCGACGACACAGTGATCGAAGACCTCGCACGACGACTCGAGGATGCCGGAGCCACACGCTCGGGCACGATGACCGACACACCGTGGGAGCAGCAGTGTCTCCAGCTCATGACCCCGGAGACGGGGCAATTGACCCTGTTCACGCTGCCCGAGTCCGAACGGGTTGTACGAGAGCAGGCACGCGCCCGGCTTCCTTACTGACCACCCCCAGAAACACCACCCGGCCGCGGGTCTCCACGACACACGCCCGGCGAATCGATGAAGAATGGAGAAGAAGTCACATGGGTGCACTGGACAATCAGGTTGTCGTCTTTACCGGCGCCGGTGCCGGAATCGGCCGATCGGTCGTCACGCGGTTCGTGGCCGAGGGCGCGCGAGTAGTCGCCGTCGACATCGCCGCGACAGTCGTCGACCTCGCGGCCGAGCTCGGGGACGCGGTAGTACCCGTAGTCGCGAATGTTGCCACCTGGTCGGGCAACACGACTGCGGCGCAGACCGCGCTGGACACCTGGGGCAAGATCGATGTTTTCGTCGGCAACGCCGGTATCACCGACGGCGCGCGCGGTCTTGAGGACATCACAGGTGAGCAGCTACCCAAGGCGTTCGACGAGCTCTTCGGTGTCAACGTGCTCGCGCCGATGCTCGGCGTGCGGGCCTGCCTCGACGCACTCGTCGCATCACGAGGCAGCGTAATCCTCACCGGGTCGTTCGCGAGTACCAACGCAGCCGGAGGTGGCTCGCTGTATACCGCCTCCAAGCATGCCGTGCACGGTCTGATCCGCCAATTCGCCTACGAGTTCGCGCCGGACGTGCGCGTCAACGGTGTCGCGCCCGGTGTCGCCCCGACTCGGTTGCGCGGCACCGAATCGCTCGGCCAGGCGATCACCGACTCGGTACTCGACGGGACCGATCGGGCGCTACCGACTCAAGAGGTCGCGCCGGTCTCTGCCTACGACGGTGTATTCACGATGCTGGCATCGCGCGCCGAGTCGGCCGCGATGACGGGCACCCTGGTGTCCGTGGACAGCGGCCTGGCCATCCGCGGCATCGCCAAGCCGGGCGGACGGGTCGATGCCCGATGACAGCACTCGATCTGACCGACCGGGTCGCAGTGGTGACAGGCGCACGCCGCGGTATCGGCGCCGCGATCGCCGCGACGCTGCTCGATCATGGCGCAACCGTCGTCGTGTGTGCCCGCAACCCCACGCAGGTGGAAGAGAAGGTGCACCAACTCGACAAGAGGGCACCGGGCCGGGTCCGAGGGTGCGCAAGTGATCTGACAACCGCGCAGGGCCGGACTACACTGCTGCAGACGGTCAACGCGGTCGACATCCTGGTCAACAATGCCGGCGGATTCACCCGGCCGGTCGACACGCTCAACTCGACTGCGGACGAGTGGAATGGCCACCTTGCTGTCAATCTCACGGTGCCGTTCCTGCTGTGCCAGTCGGTACTACCAGGAATGATCGAGCGCGGGTGGGGACGCATCGTCAACATCGGGTCGATCGTCACGACGGCGCCGCAGCGCGACAACGCCATCGGTTATGTCGCCGCCAAATCCGGGCTCGTGGGCTTCACCCGCCAGCTTGCGCTCGAGGTCGCCGCCCACGGGGTCACTGCGAATGTGGTCAACCCCGGAACCATCGGGACCGAGCACCTTGCGGACTATTTCGTCGAGTCCGGAGGCGACGGCGAAGCTGCGATGACGAGTCGCATCCCGATGGGTCGGCTCGGCCGTCCCGACGAGATCGCGGGAGTGATCCCGTATCTCGTCTCCGATGCCGGTGGATTCATCACCGGTTCGGTCATCGACATCAACGGCGGCGCGGTTACAGCCTGACGCTGTAACCGCGCCCGGAAGAGATAGGAACAACGACATGGGATCTTTGGAAGGAAAAGTCGCTCTGGTCACCGGAGGTGCGAACGGAATCGGGCGCGCAGTCGTAGAGGGATTTCTTGAGGCCGGCGCACGGGTCGCGGTGCTGGATCGAGACGTCGACGCGTCGAAGCAGCTCGCGAGCGACCTCGGGTCGGACGCACATGTCACGATCGGCTCGGTCGAGACTCTTGCCGACAACCGGACCGCGGTCGCCGAGGCCGTCGACCGCTTCGGTGGGCTCGACATCTTCGTGGGGAACGCAGGCGTCGGCGCGGGCAATCTTCCGCTGTCGCAGATCCCACTGGACCGGCTCGAGGCAGCTGTGGACGAGATCTACGCGATCAATGTCAAGGGGTATCTCCTGGGCGCCCGTGCCGCACTACCCGAACTGCTACGCACCGGCGGCAACATCATCTTCTCGTGTTCGCTCGCGAGCTACCGCGCTGTCGACGACGGCGCGTTGTACGTGTCCACCAAGCATGCGAACCTGGGCATCGTGCGCGGACTGGCGTGGGAGTTCGCGCCGCACGTGCGTGTCAACGGTGTCGCAATCGGTGTTGCCCGCACGCGGATGGAAGGCCTGGCACATCTCGATCAGCAACCGATCGACGCGGTCCTGCCTGGAGCCGAAGAAGTCATACCACTCGGCTTCATCCCGGAACCTGCGGAATATGCTGCTGCATTCACTTATCTGGCATCGGATGCCGCCAAGATTGTCACTGGTGAATGTCTCTGGGCAGACAGTGGGTTCGGTATTCGTGGTATCGGAAGCCCGGCGGGAGGGCGGCATTTGTCTGCCGCGAACCTGGAGGCATGACACGGCCGAAGGTTGCGCGATGCCCCGACGGGCACCCCGCAACCTTCGGCCTGTTCCTCGAGGTCACGAGGAGAGGGAGCGGTCCGGGGTAACTCCGTGCCGGGTCAGGTACTGGCTGACCACCTCATTGAATTCGTCGGCGCGTTCTATCTGGGTCCAGTGACCACACCTGTTGAAGATGTGTGCGTCGGCGCTGGGGATGGTGTTGAGCAGTTCCCACGTCCGTGATGCCGGAATGACCTCGTCTTGCAGGCCGTGGATCAGCAGCACCGGGAGATCCAGAGTGGACAGAACATCGAAGTCGAGAGGTAGTGCTTCCCGGTCCCGGTCGCGAGCCGAGACCACCTCGATGAGGCGTTCGGAGGCCGTGTCGTTCAGTGCCGCTCGGTAGCGGAGGCTCACCAGTTCGTCGGTGATGAGGGAGGTATCCACCACGAACTGCTCCAGGGTGCGGCGAATGCCGGCTTCGGACAGTTCAGGCGTGGAATGACCCGCCAGGGCAGCGGTTTTCTTCGCTCCACCGGTACCCATCGAGACGATGCCCAGCAGCCGTTCGGGAAAGTCGATGGCGAACTGCAGGGCGACCCAGCCGCCGATGGAATTTCCCACAATCCATGTCTTGTCGATACCGAGGGCGTCCAGCACGCGTACCGCGTGCCGGACCCATTCCCGGATACCGTATTCGGTGTCTGGGGCCACGATCGACTGGCCGTAGCCGATGGAGTCGATCGCGATGCAGCGACCTTGTTCCGCGATCCAGGGCAGATTCAGCCACCAGTTGGCCGCAGCGGTCACACCGGTTCCGGAACCGTGCAGGAACAGGATCGGGGTGCCCGCACCCAGCTCGTGGTAGTGGGTGAGCTCGCCGTCACCGGTCTGCAGCCATTTGTCTTCGAGGCCGAAGAAGGCGTCGGTCCGGTAGTCGGGGATGGGCAGGGTCGTCATCGACCTTCCTTTCACTGAGATGAGTGGCGATTCCCCGGTTTACGGGGACGCCGTTGTATGCTGTGCGCACCTTGTCGAGGCGACGTGTCGCGGGGGCCGCCCCGGTTCGACACAGCCCGGAGCCGGTGTCGTACCAGCGACCGGCGTGCCGACATCTCGGTCTCGGTGGGGGCGGTCTGCATCGGTCGATCAGGGCCGACGGGTGAGTTTCTCGATGACGGTGTGGACTCCGACGATGTTGTTCACCATCTGGGTCACGCGGACATCCGCTGCGATGGAGCAAAGACTGTAGGCGTCGTCGGCGCTGAGGCCGTCGTCCACCAACCAGTTCACCAGGTCGTCCACCGCGTCGTGCGCGGCATCCTCGAGAGTGCCCCCGAAGCCGGTCGAGACCAAATGGTGTGCGGTTTCGACGCGGGGTGTGCGCAACCGGGCACCGCGTTCCACGGAGAACCGCAGCCGCGCATGGTCCATGGCCGTCTCGATGGCGGTCTGGTTCACCTCGCCGTCCCCCTGGACGGCGTGGGCGTCGCCACAGTAGAAGCCGGCGCCGTCGCGGAAGACCGGCAACCTCAGACGGGCGCCGACCACCAATTCGGAGAGGTCCATATTGCCCCCGAACGGTCCGGGCTCCACAGTGCTCCGCGGGCCGTCGTCGGCGGGAGCCACTCCCATGATGCCCAGGAACGGCTTCAGCGGCACCGTCACGTTCCCGCCGAGCGTGGTCGTCATGGATTCGCGATCCAAGGCGAAGTGGCGGATCATCCCGTCGGGGAAACGGCTGCGCAAGACACCCCGCCCGCGGGGGTGGGCCACCACGAGGTTGAACCCGTGGCCCGCCGGGACGAGTTCGAGCACGTCGACCACCAGCGTGTCGCCGGGACGAGTTCCGCGCACGTGGATCGGTCCGGTAATCGAGTGCGGACCGAGTGCCTCCGGAAAACCCTCCCGGATGCGTGGGAAGTCCCCGATGACCGTCTCCGGTGTCACCTGGTTTCCCCAGTGCCCCCAGGTGGACAGCGTGACCTCGTCGCCCGGGTTCACGGTGAGCACCGGCGGCGCGGCCGCGTCGATGACCCCCACGCGGACGGTGTCCGGCCCGGCGGGCAGATGATGGACGCGGTGCTGCTCCCCGGCCCTTGGGGCTTGCGTCCCGGGAACGGCGGACGGATGCGCGACGGTATCGGGAGTCATGGCCGACTCCCGTCCGGCTCGCTCGGTGCGGATTCCTGACGGATCGATGCGAGTAGGAGCTGGACCGCGCTGGTGGCTCCGGATTTGTTGTTGGCAAACAGGATCCGAGCGAACTGTGCCCCCAGATAGGGGTGGAACCCGAGGTCGTAGAGGGCGCGGAAGTCCCGCTGTTCGATGGCTGTACGCTCCGCCGGTGTCAGGTCGTAGCGGTCGAGGACGGCTGCCTCGTCCTGCTCGAATTCCTGGCGCAGGTCAGCGTTCCATTTGAGATCCTGCACCAGATCGTGGGAGACCAGGGCTCGGTTGATGTTCTCGAGACTCACCGTTGCTTCACCTCCTCGTTTCCGGCAAGCGTCGAGGTCATGTCCCAGCTGACGGCGCCGATGCCGCAGCGCCACTGGTCCCAGGCGGTGTACCCGAGTACGTCGCAGAACCGCTCGCCGATGGCACCCATGACCAGGATCCAGCTGAGCAGTTCCCCGGTGCCGCCGATGCCGGCCTGGTCGAGGCGCTCCGGTGTGACCTCGGACAGAATCTTGTCGTGATCGCCGTTGGCGAGCAGCGCGAGGAACCACTGGTCGAATTCCTCATCGATCCAGAAGTCCCGTACGCCGCCCGGCTCGTGGCTCATGCCGCCGGTGGCGAACAGTCCCACGCGTAGACCGTCCGGCAGGTCGTGTTCGATGATGTCCGCGAGCTGCTGTCCGATCGCGTAGCAGCGGTGCTGATCCGGGATGGGCGGAACCGTGACGTTCTGGAGGATGGGGATGATCGGAACGCCGCTGGCTTCGATCTCGGTCTTGACCACCGGAACCGAAATGTTGTCGTCGAAGTTCAGGTTCTCACGAGTTGCGGACGCGCGGATGCCCCGCCGGCTCAGGCCGTTGAAGATCGCTTCCGCGATGTCGGGGCGGCCGGGAATCGTGTACTCGCCGCACCCCAGCCAGTCCTTGAAGAATTCGGCCGGTCCGCGATGTTCCGGAGACATGCCGATCACGAAATCGGGGTACTCCCGGATCCGGTTGTTGGCCATGTGGTCGTTGGCGACCATGAGGATCACGTCGAGGTCGGCGTCGCGAATGTGTTGTGCAATGGAACCGTAAGCGGAGGACACCACCGTTTGCGATTCGGTCGGGGCCTGGTCGAACATGCCGATCAGTCCGGGTGCGTGGCTGGCGGCCACCGCGAATGCGGTTGTGGCCATGGTGAAACTCCTTTGTTGCGTAGAATGTTCGCCCGCATATGTCTGCGGGGCAAGGTGTCAGCGAGTGGCGGCGCGTAGGCTTCGGGTCTCGTCCTGCCGGATGTCCAGGGTGTCCGGGTCGATGTCGACGCCGTAGACCGTGCGCGCGGCGTCGACGGACACCACACCGTCCCGGACGTCGCGCAGCACCAGTTCGACGTCGCGCCGATGCGGGTCGCCGTATCCGCCGCCGCCGCTGGAGATGACTTCGAAGACGTCTCCCTCGCCGAGCGTGTAGAAGGAGTTGGTGTCGATCTCGGTGGGGTCGGCGCCCTCGGGGGTCAGGGTGAGGCGCTGGACGATGCCGGGCCGGCCACCGAGCAGGCCCACGGGTGCGGTCTCCGGCGTGAATCCGCTGCCGTAGGTTGCGCACGCAATGTCGCTGGCCTGTACCCTCCACCGGTAACGCACGCCCAGTCCGCCACGCCACTGGCCACCGCCCGCGCTGTCCGGAAGGTACTCGAGCTCCTCCAGCAGGTACGGGGTGTCCAGTTCATGAAGTTCGGGGTCCGGGGTGCGCAGTCCGCCCAGGGTGTTCGCGGGTGACAGGTGGTCCCATCCGTCGAACCCTTCGGTGGCGCCGCTACCGCCCTTGCCAAGGAAGTGCAGGTCGCCGAAGGGGCGCCCGGTGCGGGGATTGACCCCCATGGTGGCCGGGGTGCACCAGCGTGCCCAGCCGGCGTGTGCAAGGCTCGGTATGGCCTGGGACAGGGCCACCCAAACCGCCCCGGCGATGGCTTCGCAGGTAGGAACGGTGCAGGCCGCCACGGGCGCCGGGTCGCTGGGATTGACGATGGAGCCCACAGGGGCGACGACCTCGATCGGATCGATGGCGCCGCTGTTGTAGCGGATGTCCGGATCGATGGATCCGAACAGGGCGAGGTGGGCCGAGGCGACAGTGTTGGCGATCGGGCTGTTGATGAATCCTTGGGCCTGCGGGTCGCTGGCGCTGAAATCGAAAGTGAGCTCCTCGCCGTGAACCTTGATGGTCAAGGCAATCCGGTAGGGCCGGCTCCTGTCGATACCGTCGTTGTCCACCAGGCTCTCTGCGCTGTACTCCCCATCGGGGATCTGGGCGATCTGCGCGCGGACCTGACGGGCGCTGGCTCGCATCAGCTCATCGGTGGCGTCACTGAGCGTCGCAGCCCCATACTTGTCCAGGAGCGCGTGCAGCCGCCGTTCACCGATGGCAGTGGCACCGATCTGACAGTTCAGGACGCTCTCCACGAGCGAGCGCATACGCACGTTGGTAAGAATGAGTTCCCAGGCGTCTTTGCGGAGCGTGCCCCGGTCGATGATGCGGACCGGCGGAATGCGGATCCCCTCGTCCAGGACGTCCCGGGCTGCGGGATTGAAACCGACTACGCCTCCGCCACCCACATCGGCGTTGTGTCCCTTGGTCATTGCCCAGAACACCAGCTCGCCGTCCCAGAAGATCGGCCGCGTGATGGTGATGTCGGGAAGATGGGAGCCGCCGTTGAACGGATCGTTGTGGATGAAGACGTCACCGTCGTGCACATCGTCGCCGAAGAAATCCACGATGGCGCGCTGCGCGTAAGGTGTGGCCCCGCCGATGACGGGAATGTAGTGGGTCTGTGCCAGCAGCCGACAGTCCGCGCTGAAGATCGAGGTGGCGAAGTCCCGCGCTTCCACGAAGATCGGTGAGCGCGACGTGCGCAACATGGTCTGGCCGATCTCACGGGTGATGCCGTCGAGAGCGTTGCCGATCACCGCGACGAGGATGGGATCGGAGGTGGTTCGTGTCTGTGTCATCTGGAGTGTTCCTTTCAGTCCGGTCAGTTGGCCGGTTCGATGACGTACGTTCCCTGGGCATCAACCGTCAGCCCGTAGCCCTCGATGAGGACGACGGTGGTCGTGGGCTGCTCGATGATGGCGGGCCCGGCGATGCGGTTGTCCCGGTGCAGGAGAAGACCGTCGTAGACGTCCACCTGGATCCGTGAGCCCGAGAAGATCGCGTCGCGGGTGCCCTTGAGTGCGGCGGACGGGTCCTGGCCGGCGGAGGGGTCTTCGGCGAGGGACGGTTTGGTGGTGCGACCGAGGGCGGTGAGGCGCACATTGATCAGCTCCGTGCTCTCCCCGGGCATCGAGTAGCCGTTGAGGCTCTCGTGCTTGTCTTCGAAGTCGGCCAGGAGCTGCTTGAGCGCCGCGGGTGTGAGATCGCCGTCGAACTCCAGGGGGACCTCGATCTCGTCGAACTGTCCCACATAGCGGATGTCGGCGGTGAAGATCAGCTCGATGGCGTCCGGGGCGACGTTTTCCGACCGCAGCGTGGTGATGGCTTCGTCCCGCATCTCCCGATACACCTGGCTGACCCGGCGCAGATCCAGCGCATCGGTGTCCGAGACGAAGGTGCGTGCGTACAGGTGCTTGAGGTCGGTCAGCAGAGTGCCGACGGCGCAGAACACGGAAGACTCGCGGGGCACGATGATGCGGCTGATGCCCAGCTCCTGGGCGATCGGCACGGCATGGATCGGCCCGGCGCCGCCGGCCACGACCAAGGTGAATTCGCGGGGGTCGAAACCGCGCTTGACGGACACCGCGTTGACGGCCTCGGCCATGGTGGCGTTAACCACGCGGTAGATGCCTTCGACGGCTTCCGGCAGGGACAGACCCAGCGGCTTGGCGACCTTCTCCTCGACGGCCTTGCGGGAGGCTTCGACGTCCAGGGTGAAAGCGCCGTCTCCGAACAGGTCCGGGTTCAGGTAGCCCATGAGTAGATCGGCGTCGGTGGTGGTGGGGTTTTCTCCGCCGCGGCCGTAGCAGGCTGGGCCGGGAGTGGCAGTGGCGCTCTGCGGGCCGACGCGCAGGATACCGCCGGAGTCCACCCACACCAGTGAGCCGCCGCCGGCGCCCACGGTGTGGATATCCAGCATCGGCAGGGCCACGCGATATCCGCCGATTTCGCTGTCGCTGGTGAGCAAGGGCTCACCGCCGCGGACCAGTGCCACGTCGAAGCTGGTACCGCCCATGTCTACGGTGATGACATCCTGCGAGCCGTGGCGGCGTGCGTACTGCAGGGCTGCTTCCGGTGCGGCCGCCGGGCCAGACATCAGCGCGTTGACGGCCATCTCGCTGGCGATCTCGGGCGACATCACACCGCCGTTGGACTGGACGATGAGCAGGGTGCCATCGAAACCGCGGTCGGCCAGCTGCCGCTTGATGTTGGCCAGGTAGTTCTGCAGCGTGGGGCCGACGAAGGCATTGAGCACCGTGGTGCTGTGTCGCTCGTAGGCGCGAATCTGCGGCAGCACCTCGTGGGACATCGTGACGAAGGCGCCAGGGAGTTCTTCACGCAGGATTTCTGCGGTGCGCTGTTCGTGGGAAGGATCCAGGAAGGACCACAGATAGGAGACCGCCACGGCCTCGACGTCGTGTTCCCTGAACAGTTGTGCCGCCGCTCTGACATCGTCCTCATGCAGTTCCGTGAGCTCGTTGCCCGACACGTCGATACGTTCGCGCACGGTGGCAACAAGGTTCCTGGGCACCAGCGGAACAGGTGGTGCGTACTTGGAGTCGTTCTGACGGTCCCGGATGCCGCGGCGCATGTTCAACAGATCTCGGAATCCGCGCGTGGTGACGAAGCCGGTTTTCGCACCCTGCCGGGTCAGCACGGCGTTGGTCGCGATCGTGGTGCCGTGCACGATCGTGGAGACCCCGCCGAGAAATTCCTCGAGCGATTCACCGACGGCGTCCGCGGCCTTGGTCAGCCCAGTGAGCAGGCCCTCGGACGGGTCGTGCGGTGTGGTGGGCGACTTGTAGATTCGCCCGGCACCGTCTCCTTCCACCACGAAGAGATCGGTGAACGTCCCTCCGATATCGATTCCGACCCGGCGACCGGTTGTAGTGCGTGCATTCATCATCGAGACATCTCCGTGCAGTGATTCAGGGGTGGATTCAGGCAAGGACGCACACCATGGGGCGCGACGAAGCGCAGTGAACTACGGGAAAACAGTCGAACCGAAGCTGAACCCTCGGTTAGAAGTGGCTTTCCATGTCCGAAAAGTAACCCGCCTCACAGCAGGTCCGCAATGCTCCTGTTCGCCTGAGCCGAACACGGCCGTGCGGCGGTGTCGACAGGGGCAACTACCACGCCGGGGGGCAGATCGGGCCCTACGGCAATCGACCGTCGCCCGGAGACGGAGCCTTCGGGTGGGACAGTCGCTGTGCCGCGTCGACAATCGCCTGGGCGTAGATCTCGACGTGGGTGGGCAGCAGGTATTCGAGGAAGCTCATGCTCAAGGCCCAGGTCACGTCGCCGTCCTCATTACTGATCGGGGCGGCGACCGAGCACATACCCTCGACGGTCTCCTCGACCTCGAGGGCGTAACCACGCTCCCGAACCGTGGCCAGTTCCGTCTCCAGTACCGCCCAGGATCCGATGGACCGCTCCGTCAGACGCGTCAGTCCGGCGCCGGCATACACGTTCTGCACGTCGCCGGGACGAAGGTGGGCCAACAGCACCTTGCCGGCCGCGGTGCAGTGTGCCGCGAGCCGCTCGCCCACCCGGGTCAGGTTGACCTGCACGCCGGTGCGGGGTGAGATCTTCTCCAGATAGACCACCTCGCTGCAATAGCGCGAGGCCAGTTGAACGGTCTCGGCGTATTTCTCGACCAGTCGGCTCATCTCCACCCGTGCCGGGCCGGAGATCTCCGATGTCATGCGCGCCCGGAGCCCCAACTGGAAGGCCCGCCACCCCAGCCGGTAACGGCCCCGCGCCGTGCGGCGGAGCAGGCCCAGGCCGGTCATGGCCTGCATGTACTCCCAGGTCGTTGTCTTCGGTAGGTTCAGTTCGCGGCATACGTCACTGACCGTCCACTCGGGGACGTCGGATGAGAAGAGGTCCAGGACCCGCACGGCCCGTTCGAGGCCGTCGATCACGATGCAGCCTTCACGAGCATGCGGTACAGGGTACGCGAGCGTGCATGGGAGCCGATCAGCGAGCATCCATGCTGAGGAAGTGCATGATCCAGATGCCGACACACCCCAGATCGACACGGAGGCAATCACGAGCCAGCGCATCTTGCCGGGTGAGTACTTCCGAGTCTGCCGGGCACGGAACAACCCGAGTGTTCGTCCTCGCTGATCTTGGGCCAGCAGACCGCCTCCGATGTAGGTTCCCGCCTAAAAGTTCGACTTTTCGTGGTCTGTCCTGGGGGTTTGTGGTCGGTTCTCATCAACTGTTCGGCGTCTCCTTCTCACGGTTTCGTTCGACTTCTTCTCGGCGTGTGCTGGTTGGCGGGCCTGAGGATCTGTGCGGCCAGTTCGACGGTGTCGGGGTAGAACGCTGCGTGGGTGAAGCTGTCGTGATCGGTTTGGATGCCGAGATAGTGGTTGCGGGTCTGTAGCCGGAGCAGCCGGTATCTCCGGTGGTGAGGAATGGCGGTCGTCGAGGCCGGCCAGGGCGGGATGGCTTTGACCGCGGTCGCGTAGGCGAGTGTCACTTGCTGGGGTGTGTGGTGGCGCAGTAGCTGGTTGGTGCGGCGTTGGGCTGTGATGATCTCGGGGGAGGCGGACAGATCGAGCTGGGGGCTGTCGGCGTCGCCGATCCAGATCCCGTGGCGTGTGCAGACATTGTGGTGTATCGGCAGGGGGACGGGGACAGGTCCGCGGATGCCGCGGCGGATGGTGCATCGTCGGCAGGCGGTGGTGGCCCGGAGCGGGCCTTGAATGTCGGTGTCGCCGAAGGGAGGCAGTGCGTGGGCGAGGTCGGCGGGAGGTTTGCCGGTGAGGTGCGCGAGCGCGAGCAGCGCCGCGTCGGTTGCGGGGACGAGCAGGTGATGGCGGGCGCGGTCGCCGTCGCTGCTGGTCTTCCTCGAGAACTACGGGGAAAGGACGGCGAGAATGGCCCAGATCAAACAAGAGCGGACAATGAGCCTGATCATGAATTCGCGTCTTCTGTAACTCGTGACTATTTGTGATGGATAAGTGTGATTATCCATCAAATATGTTGCAGTGGATTATAATTCGATCTCACCCAAATGTGAGACGGATTCGGCTCGACCTGTTGCTGAGTGTGTGGCCGCGCGTGGCACGGCGACGATGTCGGGCGGTGTGCGTACGCTGCGCATGGTTGCAGGGGCGCCGGGGTCGCGGGTCCGCGCATGCGGCCGAAAGGCGTCGGCCAGGCGCGGCGGGAGCCCACGGGCGGGGATACCCAGCACCGGCGTCGGACGGTGTCGGGGACGACTCGGGCACAGGGTCGCGGGCGGTGCGGGTGGCGCGATGATGCATCCGAGGCACGACCACAGGCCGTTGGTTGACGTAATATTCGTTATCGGCAATAAACCAGGACGAGTTCAAACAGATGCAACTACTCATCCCACCATGCCATGACAACCGTTCCTGCAAGTGATGACGGGGTTCCGCTGAGGCGTGCTTGACGTGTCGGGATGGCGGCCGGGTGGTTGGTGTGCAGGTCCGAGGCCGTTTCTCTCATTTGATGAGAGATTCTCGCGTAGGGTCCCAGGGTGTGGACGTGGTCCCGGGGAGAATTCCCGCCTTCTTGAGTGATCAGACCGTCGGCTTGCTGCGCGCCGAGGATCGTGCCTTCGAGGCGATGCTGGACGGCTGGCGAGCGCAACAGCTGGCCCGCGGGTTGACAGTGGCGCACATCGAGGCGTCATGTCGGCTGGTCGGGCGTTTCCAGCAGCATACGAACGAATATCCCTGGACGTGGTCCCCCCACCACTTCGACGAGTTCATGGCCGACCGGCGCAGTGGACAACGTCGACTGGCGCTGTCGACATTGCGGTCGAACGCCGGGTCGATCCGGACGTTCTGTTGCTATGTGACCGAACCTCGATACGGATGGATACCGTTCTGCGAGAAGGTATTCGGTCAGATTCCGGCGCAGGTTGTCTTCGAATGGAATGCGCCCCGTCACGCGACCGACGACGCGGTCACACCCGGCCGTCGCAGCCTCACCCGAACGGAGCTGCAGCGGTTTTTCGATGTGGTGGACGACTTCGTCGACGATGAGTTCGCCAAGCGATCGAAACGGTGGCTGCCAGCACTGCGGGACTCGATTGCGTTCAAGGTGGCCTACGCCTACGGGCTCCGACGACGTGAGTTGGCGATGCTCGAGTACGTCGATTTCGGTCCCAACCCGCATGTAGCGCACTACCGCAGGTTCGGCGCCGTGCAGGTGCGGTGGGCCAAGGGTACGAGTGGTTCCGGCCCGCGTCGGCGCACCGTGCTGACGGTGCCCGAGTTCGAGTGGGTGGTGCCGTTGCTCGAATTCTGGTTGTCGCCGCAGGGCCGGGAGCGGTTCCCCACCGCGGATCGCTCCAGGCTGCTGTGGCCGTCCGAACGCGCCGACGGGTCGGGGGTGCGCAACTTCGATCGGGCGTTCCGCCACGCCCGCGACCGTGCCGGCCTGCCCGGCGAGCTCACCTTGCACGCGCTGCGCCATTCCTACGTCACGCATCTGATCGAGGCCGGCTATGACCCGTTGTTCGTCCAGCAGCAGGTCGGCCACGGGTATTCGTCGACCACCGCGCTGTATACCTCGGTGTCCACGGACTTCAAGCAGAAGACCGTGCAGCGGATTATCGCCACTCGACTCCGTGGCATCGGAACAGAGGATGGGACCGGCTCATGAGTGAGCAGCGCCGAATCGGCTACAGGTGGAATCTGCGTCAGCTCATGGCCCAACGCAATTTGTGGAAGACCACCGAGCTGATCCCCCTGCTCAAATCGCGGGGTATCAACCTATCCAACGCACAGGTTCACCGGTTGGTGACCGCGACCCCGGAACGGATCCCGGCCCGCACCTTCGCCGCCTTGTGCGACATTCTCGACTGCACACCGAACGATCTGTTCGAACCGTTCGTCGAAATGCGGGCCGCGAAGACCGCCGACGCACCCCGGAGGCCCGAAAACTTCGGTGTCACAACGGAGCCGCGGATCGCCCGGCGCATCCGCGTGATCGCCCCGGACGACGATGGTTAGACCACGCAAACCCAGCGACCCCGACGCGTGGCCGATCCCGTGCACCCGGTGTCGCGGGCATTACCCGATCGCCGCGAACTGGCCCGACGGCCCGATCTGCAACTACTGCTACCAGCAGGCCAAACGCACCCGCGGCACCTGCGGCTGCGGCCACACCGGGGTGCTCCCCGGGGTTCTCGACGGCCATCCGGTGTGTCGCCGGTGCTCCGGGATCGCTCTGAACCTCGATTGCCGGGTTTGTGGCGTCGAGGACGAACTCTACCGCGGCGGCCGCTGCCAACGCTGCGAACTCGCCAGCCTGGTCGATGACCTGCTCACCGACCCGCAATCCGGAACGATCGTCGCGGAGCTGGCACCGGTCGCAGTGGCGTTGAAGGCCATGGCGCGACCCAACAGTGGGATCACCTGGATCCGGCAACGCCACGTCACCGCGTTCCTCGAGGGTCTGTCGACCGCACCGACGATCACCCACGGCAGCCTCGATGCGCTGCCTGCCTCACGCACACGTGACTACGTTCGGGCACTGCTCGTCGAGTACGGTGTCCTGCCCCCGCGTGACGAGATCCGGATCCGATACCGACAGTGGACGACCGAAGCTCTCAACCGCGTCCACCAGCCGGCGATGCGCGAGATCATCGACCGTTATGTCCGGTGGCATGTGCTGCGCCGCATGAACCAGAGCGAGACGGTCTCACACGGTGCCTTCTTGCGCAGTAAGCAGACCGTGACCGTCGCGATCGACTTCGTCAACTGGCTCAGTAACGAAGGCCTCGGACTTGGCGACCTGCGGCAAGGCCATCTCGATCACTGGATCGCTACCGGCTCCACGACCCGGCTGATCGTCGACCGTTTTCTCGGTTGGGCCATCGCGAGCCGACTGGCCACACCGGAGTTGACCGTGCCCAAGCATCGCCGCGGCACCAGCCGACGTCTCAGCGCCGCCGAACAGGATCATGCACTACAGGTGGCGGTCCACACCGACGAACTGTCGTCCCGCGATCGTGCTCTGGCCATCCTGGTCCTCGTCTTCGCCCAACAGATCGAGAACATCGTCCAGCTCCGCTGGGACGATGTCACCATCACCGACGAGCAGGTCACCATTCGACTCGCCGACCTCGAGATTGCGTTGCCCACACCGCTCGACCAACCGTGGCGTGATCTCACCGTCAATCCCGGTCACGACCAGACGGCCGCACATCCCCACAGCAACTGGGTATTTCGCGGTTACACTCCCGGTCGGCACCTCGATTCCGCGACTGCACGAGACCGACTCAGAAGAACCTTCAGTGCGCGTGCTGCCCGGCTCGGTACCCTCGAGCAACTCAGCAGACTCGCACCCGTGGCGATCATCGCCGAGACCCTGGGCTATCACCCGGCCACGATCGAACGGCACGCTGCTGCCTCGTCGGCCGGCTACGCCGAATACATCGCAGCTATCGACGATGCACAATCGACCTGACCATCGGTTCGCCCTGACACCCGTCCGAACCACCGCGGATCAGGAGCAGATCTCAACGGCAACTCGTCTCACTGCAATACGTCTCGTTGCCAGTATATGAAATCGTCATAATATCTTGCGCTCCAATATATTACGGAGAATTCGTACCGTTCCATTAGACGGCTCGAGCATTGCCGCAGAAGCCGGAGTGTCGGCCGGTGCACGGTCCGAAGCCCACGACGACGCCGGAATGGACGTTCACCCCGCTCGGCCGAGTGCACCGGAGTAGATCGACGCGTGGCGTGGGCCGAGTGCGGGCCGCACCACGCAGCACCGTTTGCGTGGTGCCGGAGTGGTCATTACGTGACGAATTGGAGGAGCGCTGGCGCTCGTGCACAACCCACACGAGGATTCGCGAAGGTTTTTCCTGGATGATCTATATTATTTCGCAAGCAGGGATCGAGGGTCAGTCTCCTCTATTGAGATTCACTTCAGTGCCAATTGCCTTCTAGAATTTCGAGATCAAATTCTGGTGTGGGTAGATCCTCCGCCAGGTCTCCGCGGCCGCGGTCTGCGCGGACGACATCATTCGTTTGTCTCGTACCCGGTCGGCCGGACCGAACACCGATAGAGCTGCGGCCTCGGTGCCGCCGATCTTTCCGATAGGCACGGCGACGCAGCTGAAGCCCTTCACACAGCGTTCCGGGTCGTAGGCCAGACGAAGCTCACGCACTCTCGTGAGTTCGGGGCAGTCCACATCGGTGGGATCGCCGAGAGCCAGCAATGCCTTGCCGATCGTCGACGAAGTTACGGGGAGCCGGTCGCCGACACGAGACCGCACCAGCGGAGCCGACTCGCCACCGACTTTTTCGAGATAGACGGCCTCGGATCCGTCCCGCACGGCGAGGTGGACGACGCATCCGGTGAGCTGATGAAGCCGACGCAGGCTGGGCAGGGCTGCGCGACGCAGGGCATTCTGCTGCGCAGCCGCAGCGCCCAGCTCGATCATCCGCATACCCAGCTGGTAGTCCATGCCCTCGCGATACACCCAACGGAGCGCAACGAGCTGTTCGAGTGCACGGTGCACCGACGTGCGCGGGAGCCCGGTGGCGGCGACGATCTGCGACAGATTCAGGCGGTCTGCGCCCTCGAACACGTCGAGGATCACCGCCGCGCGCTGCAATGTTCCGGTCGGCCCCTCCATCCGGGTCTCCTTCCTCGTCCCCGGACATGGGTAACACACCGTGCCGCGCGGAATCCGGTATTTCCGCCTACCGGAATCGGTGCTGTCACGCCGGGGACCCGATGCTGTGTACTCCGTCCATGCCGAATCCCTCATGTATGACTCCCGGCGCGATGCTGGCAGGTCGTCGAGCTGTCGTGACCGGCGGTGCCGCAGGTATCGGCGCTGCGATCGCGAGGTCGTTCGCCGCCCACGGCGCTGACGTACTCGTCGCGGATATCGAGCCGATTGACGGACCCGACTTCGTCCCGGCTGCCGGTGGATCGATCACCGCCGTCGAATGGGATGTGCGTGAGGGATCGTGCCCGCCCGAACTCGTCGAGCACCGGCCGGACGTGCTGGTCAACAACGTCGGCCACTACCTGCAGCCGCCGCACGCATTCGCCACCAACTCGCCGTCGCTGTGGGACGAGCTGCACGACGTCAACTTCGCGCACATCCTGCGCCTGACGCACGCGTTGCTGCCGGGCATGACCGAACGTGGCCACGGGTCGATCATCAACCTGACCACCGTCGAAGCCCACCGGGCGATTCCAGGCCACACCGTGTACTCCGCCTACAACGCTGCGCTCACGCAATTCACCCGCTCGCTGTCGGCCGAGGTCGGCCCAGCCGGCATCCGGGTCAACGCCATCGCCCCGGACCTCATCGAGTCGGTGCAGGTTCCCTACGCGACGCTCGTGCCCGAGGAGGACCTGCCGCTGTGGCCGAACTGGTCGCCGCTCGGCGGTCCCGGGCAGCCCGAGGACGTCGCGGGTGTCGCGCTGTTCCTCGCCTCCGACCTGTCCCGGTTCGTCACCGGAGGCACCATCCACGTCGACGGCGGCACGCATTCGTCCGGCGGGTGGGTGCCACGCAACTCCGGCGGCTGGACCAACCGTCCCCGCAATCCCTGATCCACGATCCGAAAGAGACATCATGAAAATTCTGGTTATCGGCGGCACCGGCATGATCGGCGCGCACGCCGCACTCGAACTGCGCGAACACGGCGACGACGTCACGGTCGCGGGACGCGGGCCCCTTCCCGACGACTCGCTCGTCGCCGATTTTCCGCTGCTGACCGGTGACTACACGGTGCCGACCTTCACCCGCGAGCAATTGTCCGGTTTCGAAGCCATCGTCTTCGCTGCCGGCCAGGACCCGCGACACAAGCCACGCGAGGACGACGACGAGCTGAAATTCTGGGAGACCACACAAAGTGTGGGTGTGCCACGTTTCGCCCAACTAGCGAAGGACGCGGGCGTCGGGCGGTTCGTGCAGGTCGGAAGTTACTATCACCAGGTGCGTCCGGATATCGCCGAGACCAACCTGTATGTCGCGGCACGCAAGGCCGCCGACGAGGGCGCCCGTGCGCTCGCCGGCGAGTCGTTCAACGTCTGCACGCTCAATCCGCCGTCGATCCTCGGTGTCGTGCCCGGTGCCTCCACCCGCCGCTACCGGAAGATGGTCTCGTGGGCCGCAGGCAACGAGCCGCAGATCCCCGATTTCGCTCCCCCCGGCGGCACCAACTACCTGTCGGCCCGCTCGCTTGCACAGGCAATCCGCGGCGCCGTGCATCACGGTGAGTCCGGGAAGGCGTACCTGATCGGCGACGAGAACCTCACCTACCAGAGCTTCTTCCAGATGATGGTCGACGCCGCAGGTGGCAATCGTGAGGTCGCGGTGAAAGACGAGTCGCACCCGCTGCTGTCGGATGCTGCGATCGTCCAGGGACGCGGCAACACCCTGTCGTACGAGCCGGATGTGGACGAGACGGCGCTGCTCGGCTACGACCGCAACGATTGCCGCCGCGCGGTCGAAGAGATGGTTGCTGCGGTCGTCGCTGCCACCCAGTGAGACCGGAGCAGTAAGAGCGCAGCTTCCGCGATACCAAGAGAGCATTCGGACCGCGTACTGCGAGGAGAACTGCAATGGGTAACCCGGTGATCGTCGATGCGGCGAGGTCTCCTATCGGCCGACGCGGTGGGGCATTGTCCGGGCTGCACGCCGCCGAGCTGCTGGGCGCCGTCCAGAAAGGTCTGCTCGAGCGACTGAGTCTCGATCCGGCCCTCATCGAGCAGGTGATCGGCGGATGCGTCACGCAGGCCGGCGAACAGGCGTCGAACGTCAGTCGCAACGCATGGCTGCACGCCGGTTTGCCCGAGCGGACCGGTGTGACCACCATCGACGCGCAATGCGGCTCCGGTCAGCAGTCGGTGCACCTCATTGCCGCCCAGATCGCCGCGGGTGTGATCGACACGGGGATGGCCTGCGGTGTCGAGGCGATGTCGCGAGTACCGTTGCTGTCCAACATCGCCGGTGACTTCGGTAGCCCGAAGCCCCCGGGCTGGACCGTGGACATCCCCGCTCAGTTCGACGGGGCCGATCGCATTGCGCGGCGTCGCGGGTTCTCGCGTGGCGATCTCGACGCGTTCGGGCTCCGGTCACAGGAGCGTGCGGCCGCCGCGTGGGCCGATCGTCGCATCGACGGTGCGATCGTGCCGGTGAAGGCGCCCGACGCCGATGGTGAGGCACCGGTCGTGGTGTCGCGTGACGGTGGTCTGCGCGACACCTCGCTCGATGCCCTGGCGGGACTGAAGCCGGTGCTCGAGGGAGGTCTGCATACGGCGGGCACTTCCTCCCAGATCTCCGACGGTGCAGCTGCGCTCGTGGTCATGGACCAGACACGGGCCGAGGAACTCGGTCTGCGTCCGCGGGCGCGGATCGTGGCGCAGTGCCTCATCGGTGCAGAGACGCATTACCTGCTCGACGGCCCGGTGCAGGCTACCGAGTATCTGCTCGAACGGACCGGGATGTCGATCGGCGACATCGACCTGTTCGAGGTGAACGAAGCGTTTGCGGCGGTGCCGATGTCGATGGCCCGCGTGCACGGCGTCGACGAGGACCGTCTGAACGTCAACGGCGGCGCCATCGCGCTCGGCCACCCCGTGGGAGCGTCCGGTGTCCGTTTGATCGGGGCAGTGATCGACGAACTCGAACGTCGCGATGCGGAACGCGCCCTCGTCGCGGTCTGCGCCGGTGGAGCGATGGCAACGGGGGCGATCGTCGAACGGATGTGAGTGCCGGGGCGGGCTCAGCGCTCGGCGTCCGCCCCCATTCCGTCGAGGAAAACGGAGATACAGTCTTCCGCGAGTTCGTCGAGAGAGTAACCGTCGTCGGGTTTGTGCCAGTACACGGTGAACCACACGGAATCTCGAAGGAATCGGTGGAACACCCTGGTAGGAATGTCCTTTCGGAGGACGCCCGCGTCCTTGCCCGCCTCGATGGCGTCGAGCCATACCGCCTGGATCGACTGTGCGAGGCGCCGTGCTTCGACGAAATCTTCTAGGCGCCGCAGATTCTCGAACTCTGCCTGGTACACCTTCGTCGCGTTGCCGCGGGTTGCTGCAGTGGCGAGCGAGACGTCGACAATCGCCTTCAGCCGGGCTCGGGGGTCGAGGTTCTCGGCCCCCGCAGCCCGGTAGTCGTCGAGTAGGTCTGTCAGATATCCCGTCACGAGCTCGGTGACGATAGCGCCCTTGGACCGGAAATAGTGGTAGAGCGCGCCTGCGTTCAGGCCGACGGCGTCGCCGATCTCCCGCATCGACGTGCCGGCGATGCCGCGTGCGGCGAAGGCCGTCGCGGCGGCATCGAGTATCTCCGATCGCCGGTCCGGTGGGCCGGATCCGTCTGACTTTCGGGTGGCCACGCTCATTCGAGAAAATGTATCGGGACTTCCCGTATTCCGCAAACAGGGCGGCTGCGGCGACGGTGACTTCTTTCTGTTCAGCAGATTTCGTCGGGGGTCAACGTCTTCCGTGATCTTCCGCGTACTTGACGACGGCGTTCGGCAATTCTATATTCGGGATTGAATGATCGTTCAAACGATGTTCATCGCCGACGACGGCTGCGGCCGGACCGCATTCGTTACGACTCCCTACTGCTTCGCTTCCTGAAGTGGTGATCCGCGGCGTCGGCACCTTCGACGAATTCGGATGAGGAGATCCCATGACCAGGGTTGTCTACGCACGCAGTGTTCATGACGAGCGCGAGATCGAGGCCTGCCTCGAGGTTCTGCGCGGGGGACCGTTCGCGTTGAAGATCGGCAAGAACGTCGCGGAGATGGAACGCCGGGTGGCCGATCTCTACGGCAAGAAGCTCGGCCTCATGTGCAATTCCGGTTCGTCGGCGCTGTATCTGGCGCTCGAGTTGCTGGATCTGCCCAAGGGCGCCGAGGTCATCACCTCGCCGCTGACCTTCTCCACCGATGTCGCGCCGATCGTTCGGGGTGGCTGGATCCCGGTCTTCGTGGATGTCGAGCCCGACACCTACAACGTCGACGCTGCCAAGATCGAGGAGATGATCACTGACCGGACCGGGGCGATCCTCGTTCCGAATCTCGCTGGTAATGCGCCGGATTGGGATGCCATCCGCGAGATCGCCGACAAGCACGGGCTGAAGGTCATCGAGGACTCGTGCGACTGCATCGGCACCACCTTGCGCGGCACCAAGACCGGATCGCGCTCGGACATCACCGTCACCAGTTTCGCGATGTCGCACATCATCACCTGTGCCGGGAACGGGGGTATGGTCTGCCTCGACGACGAGAAGCTTCGCGACAAAGGGTTGATGCTGCGCCGTTGGGGGCGGCGCTCGGAACCGCACCTGTTCGGTTCCGAGCCCGGCGGGCGGGTGTTCCGCGAGGATCTCGACGGTGTCTCCTACGACAACGACTTCATCTTCGACGTCCTGCCGTGGAACTTCGAGCCCTCCGAGCTGAGTTCGGCCTTCGGTCTGGTCCAGCTGAGCAAGTTGGAGGAGAACTACCGGCGTCGCCACGAGATCTTCGATGCCTTCACTGCCGCGTTCGGAGCCTACCCGGACCTGTTCCGCCTGCCCAAGCAGCTCGAAGGCTTCCACACGGCGTGGCTGTGCTACCCGGTGACCGTCTGTGAGGATGCCGGGTTCGAACGTTCCGATCTGCAGGAGTTCCTCGAAGGCGCAGGTATCGACACCCGCACCGTGTGGAGCGGCAACGTCACTCGCCATCCGATGATGAGCAACGTCGAATACCGGGTTCCGGATGCGGGTCTGCCGTTCGCCGACGAAGTCTTCGCCCGGGGTATGTCGCTGGGGATGAGTCACGGTACGACCGCGGAGGAGCTCGACCACACCGTCGCGACCATCCACGCGTTCGCTTCGAAGTACACCCGGGCCGGCGCCTGATCTTGTCGGCAGTGCAGCTCCCGAGCTTGGCGGGAGAGAATGAAACCGGGTTGCATCACTCAGTGGGATTTCTGCTTGACCACAGGTGATAGGGCGCTAGTCTGGGATCAGAAATTTAGAACCGAGTTTCAGATATGCAGTGACCATGATTTCGCGTAGCCATCGGACAGGAGCATCTCGTGACGAACGAAGTCCCGTACACCCTCATCTCCGCCGACAGTCATGCCGGCGCCGATCACGCCACCTACCGCGACTACCTCGAGCCGAAGTGGCACGAGGAATTCGACGCGTGGCGCGGCAAGTACAAGAACCCCTACCGCGACCTCGTCGACGACGGACGGGACCGCAACTGGAACAACGAGCGGCGCATGCGCGAGACGCAGGGCGACGGCACGGTCGGTGAGGTGCTGTTCCCGAACACCGTGCCACCGTTCTTCCCGAGTGCGGCGGTGCTGGCCGGGCCACCTCGTGCGGACGACTTCGAGAAACGCCTGGCCGGAGTGCGCGCGCACAACCGGTGGCTCAAGGACTTCTGTGACGACGCACCGGCGCAGCGGGCAGGCGTCGGGCAGATCTTCCTCAACGACGTCGACGAGGCGATCGCGGATGTGAAGTGGATCAAAGAGAACGGGCTACGGGGAGGTGTTCTGCTGCCGAACCTGGCGCCGGACATCAAATGGGTCAAGCCGCTCTACGATCCCGAGTACGACCGGCTCTGGGAGATCTGTGAAGACCTCGGTGTGCCGGTCAACAGCCACGCAGGTACCGGCCTGCCCGACTACGGCCGGTACAAGACCTCGTCGCTGCTCTATATCAACGAGGTCGGCTTCTATTCGATGCGCCCTCTGGTGCAGATGATCCTCTCGGGTGTCTTCGAGCGCTTTCCCAGGCTCAAGTTCGCCGTGTCCGAGCAGGGCTGCTCGTGGGCGCCGGATCTGATGCGTCAGCTCGACACGGTGGACCTGCGCGTCAAGCGCACCGGCCGGATCGGTGAGCTGTTCTACAGCGAGGACGAGCAACTGCCGTTGCGTCCGAGCGAGTACTTCCGCCGCAATGTGTGGGTCGGTGCGACAATGCCGTCCGCGCAGGACATCGCGGTGCGCGAGACTCTCGGCGAAGGAAAGTTCATGTGGGGCAGCGACTATCCGCACAACGAGGGAACCTACCCGTTTACGCGCGAGTGCATTCGTCAGGTCATGCACGACGTGGACGAGTCCGAGCTGCGGAAGCTGTTCGCCGCCAACGCCGCCGAACTGTACGACTTCGATCTCGATGCGCTTGCACCGCTCGCGGCCGAGTACGGGCCGACACCCTCCGAGATCGCGCAGCCTCTGACCGAGCTTCCCGAGAATCCCAACGACGTACTGATGCGCGATTCCTTCGCTGAGCAACTCGAAGCGGAGCTGAGCGCATGACCGCCTACGCAGGAATTCCGATCATCGACACACACATCGGTTTTCGTGAATCCGGATACGACGAGTACGCCTTCATCACGAAGCAGACGAAGGACAGCCAGAGCCGTGACGAGTTCACGATGCCCGCGCAATACATGTTCAAGGATGTTCCGAGCGACCTGGCGACCGACGATCCGGTGTCGGTGACACTGCGGGAAATGGACAAGCACGGCATCGAGATCGGAATGGTCAGCGTTGCCAAAGAGGCAGGGCGTCAAGCAGTCCGGATGTTTCCGGACCGGTTCGTCGCGCAAGGCTCTGCCGTCGACCCCAACGACATCATGGGCACCCTGGAGCGGATGACGCGCGAACGCGAGGAATTCGATATCCGGTCGGTGAGTTCCTTCGCGGCAGGCACCTTCCCGCAGGTGGCGCTCAACGCACCGCAGATGTATCCGATCTATGCCAAATGTGTCGAACTGGGCATCCCGATCTTCGCGTGTGCAGGAATCGCGGGTCCTCGGCTGAAATCCGCGGTGCAGCATGTCGAACTCATCGACGACGTGATGTTCGACTTCCCGGATCTCGTGTTCGTCACCCGGCACGGCTGTGAGCCGTGGGAAGATCTGGCGGTCAAGCTGATGCTCAAGTGGCCCAACCTGTACTATTCGACATCGGCCTTCGCTCCCAAGCACTATCCGAAGGCGATCGTCGACTATGCGAACACCCGGGGCGCCGACAAGATCATCTACGCCGGGTACTTTCCGGCGGGTCTGAGCCTGGACCGCATCTTCGACGACATGCCGAACGTTCCGTTCAACGACGACGTGTGGCCGAAGTTTCTGCATGACAATGCCCGCAAGGTGCTCGGATTGAAAGGTTGACCGGAGATGCCGATCGGAATCGGACCGGATCACGACGCACTGGCCGACTCGCTCGCTCGGTTCGCTGCACGGCACACGCCTGTCGCACGTACCCGCGACCAGTTCGACCGGATCGCTCGTGGCGACACCCCTGACTTCTGGGAACAGCTGGTGCAGATGGGTATTCCCTCCCTGCATCTCGCAGAGGAGCACGGTGGTGCCGACGCCGGACTGCTCGAGCTCGCGGTGGCGCTCGAACAGTCCGGATACGGACTGATCCCGGGACCGCTGCTGCCCACGGTCAGTGCAAGCGCTGTGATCTCGTCCCACGGCACCGATGCGGCGCGCACGACGCTGCTGCCGCGATTCGCATCCGGTACGACGGGTGTGCTGGGGCTCGCACCGGGCACTGTCACCCTCGACGGAGACGGCGACGAGGTGATCGCCTCAGGCACCACAGTGCCTGTGCTCGGTGCGCTCGGTGCGGAGATCCTCGTCCTGGCGGGTCGGTGCCGGGAGGAGACGGTCTGGTTCGTCGTGTCGGCAACGGATGCGGGTGTCGAGCGGCTCGGGGAGGAGGGTGTCGACCTGACCCGTGACGTTGGCCGGGTGCGGTTGTCCGAGACACGAATTCCCGCGCAGAACATTCTCGGGGCCAGGGCCGACGAGATCGCCGCTCTCAATGCGGTCCTGCAGTGTGCCGAGGCGGTGGGTGTCGCGCGATGGGCGCAGGAGACGAGCCTTGCATACGCCAAGATCCGGGAGCAGTTCGGCCGTCCGATCGGATCGTTCCAGGCGATCAAGCACAAATGCGCCCAACTGTTCATCCGCGTCGAGGTGATGACGAATTCGGCGTGGGATGCGGCGGTGGCCGCGGACGGCGACGACCGGCAGCAGATCGCACTCACCGCTGCGCGTACCGCGACGGTGGTACGACGCGAGGCCGTCGACGTGGTACTCGAGGCACTCACCCTCCTCGGCGGTATCGGCAACACCTGGGAACACGACATCCACCTGTACTGGCGCCGCGTCGTCAGCCTGCTCGCACTCGGCGGATCACAGGACGAATGGGCCCGCCGGGCGGGCGAGCTGGCGATGACCACCGAACGCGAGTCCTCCCTCGTCACCGAGGACCGCCCGGACTTTCGAGCCGGGGTGGCAGCCACGATCGACGAGGCCGCAGGTCTCGACGCCGAGAAGGCGCGGGTGTTGCTCGCCGACCGCGGTCTCGTATCGCCGCACTACCCCGCCCCGTACGGGCTGGGCGCAGACACAGCCGGCCAGTTGATCATCGCGGAAGAGTTCGAGCGTGCCGGTCTGACACAGCCCAGCACGGTCATCGGTGAATGGGCGCTGCCCTCGATCCTGCAGTACGGGACCGAGGAGCAGTGCGAGCGCCTGATCGTCCCGACGTTGCGCGGCGAGATCATCTGGTGTCAATTGTTCTCCGAACCCGGAGCGGGCTCGGATCTGGCCTCGCTGACCACGTTCGCGACCAAGGTGGACGGTGGCTGGCGACTCGACGGCCGTAAGGTCTGGAATTCGAAGGCACGCGAGGCCCACTGGGGAATCTGCCTGGCACGCACCGATCGCGCTGCACCCAAGCACCGCGGCATCAGCTATTTCCTCGTCGACATGTCGACGCCCGGAGTCGAAGTACGTCCGCTGCGGGAAGCCACCGGCGACGAGATGTTCAACGAAGTCACCCTCGACGGAGTGTTCGTGTCCGACGCCGATCTCGTCGGTGCACCCGGCGAGGGATGGAAGGTGGCGCGGACGACGCTTGCAAACGAGCGGGTGTCGATGGGTCGCACGCCGGTCGTGGGACGCGATCGATTCGATCCCATCGAGGTGGTTCGCACACTCGACCCCGAGATCCGGCAGGATGCGATCCCAGCGCTCGGCCGGCTCACCTCCACGACCGGAGCGCTCGACGCGCTCGCGCACCGCAGTGTGCTGGGGCGCCTGTCCGGACGAGATCCGGGTGTCGAAGCGAGCGTGCTCAAAGCTGCTTCGGCGCAGCACATCACGGATGTCGCGGCACAAGTGCTCGAATGGTTCGGGCCGGAGGCTGCCGTCGGTAGCCTCGGAACGGATGTCAGCGGGGGAGGCCGTGCGGCCAAGGCGTACCTGTCGACGCCGTCGTTGCTGATCGGCGGGGGCACCCTGGAGATCCAGCTCAACGTGATTTCCGAGCAGATTCTGGGGCTGCCCCGAGAACCACGATGAGCACACGGATTCTCGGCGGCCGGACCGCGATCGTCACCGGTGCGAGCGAGGGGCTCGGGCGTGCCGAGGCCCTCGCGCTCTCCGCCGCGGGCGCCGATCTGGTGATCAACGCGCGGAGCGCGCGGATCGACGATGTCGCGGCCGAGATCCGCGATGCGGGTGGACGCGTGGTGACGTACGTCGGTGATATCGGCGAACAGGCCACCGCAGACCGGCTCGTCGCACTTGCGGTGGCCGAGTTCGGCGGACTCGACATTCTCGTGAACAACGCCGGAATCATCCGGGACCGCATGGTGTTCAACATGTCTGCGGAAGAATGGGACGATGTCGTCCGCGTAAATCTGCGCGGCACGTTTCTCACCACCCGCGCCGCGACCCACCATTGGCGGCGTCGTGCCGAGGAGACCGGGAATCCGGTATATGCCCGAATCGTGAACACGTCATCGGAGGCATACGCGACGGGCCCGCCCGGCGCAGCGAACTATGCGGCGTCGAAGGCGGGGGTCGTCGCGCTCACGATGTCGACGGCGCGAGGCTGCGGACGGTTCGGTGTGCGCGTCAACGCACTGTGCCCCCGTGCCCGGACCGCGATGACCGACGGCGTGTTCGACCCCGAGCCGCTGTCCGGAGACGACCCACTGTCGGTCGAACATGTGACCCCGCTTGTCGTCTACCTCGCATCACCTGCGGCCGAGCAGATCACCGGGCAGGTCCTGGTGGTGTACGGCGACCGGATCGATGTGATGTCGGCCCCCACGGTGCAGACCCACCTGACGTCGGCGTCGCGGTGGGAGCAGGAGGAACTGCACGAGGTTCTAGGCGGCCATCTTGCTCCGTCCTCGGCGGTGCAGGGCGACGAGGCAACTAGAATGCCGTCGTGACCGACTCCTTGGCCGTGCCGATGAGCCCCGACGACATGACCGACGGGCAGCGTCGGCGTCGGCGTCAGCTGACCACCGCGGTGATCGAGATGCTCGCCGAGACCGGTCCGGACGGCATCCAGATGCGTGAGGTCTCGGAGCGTTCCGGGGTGGCGATGGGCACTCTGTACCGATATTTCCCGGCCAAGCAACACCTCCTCGCTGCCGCGATGGTCGCCTGGAACGATATCCTCGCCGACCGGCTCGCGGAGGAACGCGAGTCGAGGGGGAGCCGAGCCCACGGCTCCGTCCTCGACCGCGTGATCGACCTCTACACACGGCAGATGAAGGCATTTCAGCGAGGTCCCCACTTCGCGCGACTCGAGGTCGAGCTGCAGACCTCCGGCGATCCCTATGTCCGGGACACGCTCGACGAGCGTTCTGCTGCCAACCGCACAGCCTTGTTCGAGCTGATGGACGGTGTTCCCGCCGAACGTGCTCGGCTCGCCTCGCTTGCGATCGGCAGCACGATGCTCAACTCATTGATCTTGTGGACCACCGGAAGAATCGCGTTTCCGGAGGCATTGCGAAACGTCCAGGATGTGACGCGGCTGGTGCTTGCGGAGTACGCGTGAGGCGATGAGCGTCCCTTCAGGGCATCGACCCCGCGCCGGGTGCCGATCAGTGAGACTTGCGACACAAAGGCCCTCTTCTCTCGGTATCAAGGAGACGTTGCGGACATCGACGGTGTCCGCACAATCCTCAGATGCTCGGCTGTGCCTGGCCGGATCCAGTGCTCCGCCAGGGAAGGAGTAGTGGATGCCCGATCTTCATGGTGTGTCCGACGTGCGCGCGGACGCCATCGCGCGACTGACGGCGCGGGACACGCCCTTCGAGATCGTCGACGAGCAGGTCCGTGGAATCACGATGCCGGTGCTCCGCAACAGGCACCGGTCGCTGAACGCGCTGCTCGCGGAGTCCGCGCGCTACGGCGATGCCGAATACCTGGTCTGCGGCGACCTCAGGTTGACCTTCACCGAACATCTGGCGCGTGTCGCGTCGCTCGCATACGAGTTGCGGACGCGATACGGCGTGGAACAGGGCGACCGGGTGGCGATTCTCTCCGCCAACAATGCCGAATGGATCATGTCCTTCTGGGCTGCGACGGCGCTCGGCGCAATCACGGTGGGAATGAACTCGCTGTGGTCCGCCCGGGAGATCCGATACGGCATGGAACTGGCCGCTCCGAAGGTGGTCATTGCCGACCGCCGGAGACGGGACTTGCTGGGTTCCGTCGATGCTGCAGTGCTCTCGATCGAAGACGACGTGCCGGTAATGGGGTCTGCCCACCCCGGTGCGGATCTACCCGAGGTGCAGATCGACGAGGACGATCCCGCGGTCATCCTGTTCACCAGCGGAACCACGGGCCGCGCCAAGGGTGCCACTCACTCGCACCGGAACATGGTTGCGGCCGTCGACTTCCATCGATTCAACGATGCGCTTGCGGCCGAACTCGGCCAGGCGCCGAATGCGCGCCGGTTCCTGCTCGCTACACCGCTGTTCCACATTGCGGCACTGCATAATCTGGCGGTACCGCGCCTTGCGTTCGGTGACACCGCGGTGATCAGCACCGGCCGATTCGATATCGAGTGTGTGTTGCGGCTGATCGAGCGGGAACGTCTCACCAACTGGGGCGCGGTACCGACGATGTTGACCCGGCTGCTCGAGCACGGCGATCTCTCCCGTTACGATCTGTCGTCGCTGCGCGCTGTCTCGATCAGCTCCGCACCGTCCTCGGAAGCGTTCAGAGCGCGGCTGCGGGAAATCCTTCCGGCGGCGGAACGGTCGCTCGGTACCAGTTATGGACTGACCGAATCCTCCTCTGCCGCAACGCTGGCGACGGTGGCCGATCTTGCCGGGCGTCCCGATACCGTCGGACGGCCGGTGCTCACGACTCGTGTCGAGATCCGGGACGAGGCCGGAGATCCGGTCGAGGACGGCGTCGAGGGCGAAATCTACTTGCGTGGCCCACTGATCATGCTCGGCTACTGGAACAATCCGGAGGCGACGGCCGCAGCTATCGACGAGTCCGGTTGGATGCGCACCGGCGACCTCGGCACGATGGAGGATGGATACCTCCGAATCAGCAGTCGGCGTTCGGATCTGATTCTCCGCGGCGGCGAGAACGTCTATCCGGCAGAGGTCGAGGCGGTTCTCGGGGAGCACCCGGCGGTGCGTGAGTGCATTGTTCTCGGAGTCGATCACGACGAGTACGGCGAGGAGGTCTGCGCGGTGGTCGTCGTGTCTCCGGGTGAGGGATTGACGGAATCGGAAGTCTCCGGCTTCGTTGCCGAACGTATCGCTCGCTACAAGGTGCCGACGCGGTGGATCTTCCGGACCGAGGACTTGCCGCGCAATGCGACGGGCAAGGTCAAGCAGGTCGATGTCCGGGCAGAGTTGCCGCGTTGGACGGTCATCGAAAGCAACTGAAAATACACAGTATTGGCGGATGCGCAGGCCTGGTCTGCGTGTCCGCTCAGTGCTGCCCGCCGGGCCGATGCCTGCGCTCGTGGGATGCGGCCGGGCGCCGACACGACGGCGGTGTGATCTCTTGCCAAGCAAGTGATCGGTGTTACAGTCATCACAGCGAACGGGTTCGCTGGATGGTCTGTGCTGCTTGGGTTTCGAGTCCGAGGATTCCGCTCGTCGGTCGAGTGACTCGCCCTCCCCGCTCCTTCCGTGCAGAGAGTTCCTGTGCTCGATCACTGGTTCGCGGGTATCTGAGAGGACACAATATGAGGAACAACTGGGTTCGTAAGTCACGCTTGATGGCTGTCTCTGCCGTGGGCTCCCTGGCGCTGGTGGCGTGTGGCGGCGGAGGTGTGTCCTCGACGACGGCCGGCGGGCCCACGGGTGAGCTCGACAGCGCTGCCGTCCTGCGTGTCACCGCAAGTGCACCTACACGCAATCTCGACCCGTATCTGCAGACCAGCTACGGCGGATGGGGTTACATCACACCGGTGTTCGACCGTTTGACGGTGGTCGACGGTGACGGCGCACTTAAGCCCGCGCTTGCGGAATCCTGGGAATTCGCACCGGACGGCACCTATCTCGAACTGAGGCTGCGCAAGGACGTCACCTTCCACGACGGCACACCCTTCGATGCCGCTGCAGTGGCTGCGAACATCGATCGCGGAAAGACCATGGAAGGCAGTACAGTCACCGCTGCTCTGAGTGATATCACGGGCGTCGAAGCAGTAGATGACCACACGGTTCGTCTGATGCTCGTGCCGGGGACCGGGGTGGAACTGCCGGGTGTGTTCACCACGAACGTGGGAATGATGGTCAGCCCGAGGGCGATCGAATCCGGAGCGGACCTACGCAACGATCCCGGCACGAGCGGCTCGGGCGCATTCCTCGTCCGCGAGTACATTCCGGAAGAGTCGCTGTCGCTGACCCGCGCGGAGGGGACGAACTGGGATCCCGAGGCGGGCAAGGTCCAGGCGATCGAATACGAGGCGATCTCGGACGCGAGCACCCGAATGAACGGCATCAAGACGGGCGCAACGGACTTGACGTGGGTCAGCTCCGCCAACGAGGTGGTCGAAGCTCAGGGACTGGGACAGTCCGGAGCGTTCGACGTCGACGAAGTTCGGTTCCGGAATGTTCTCGGGCTGTACATGCGTGCGCAGGGCGATCTCGCGAAACCCGAGGTTCGTCAGGCGGTGGCAACAGCGATCGATCCGGAAGCGATCAACGCCCTGTTCTCGGGTACGTGCACACCGAGCCGTCAGTTGTATCCGGCCGGAAGCTGGTCCGTGGACGAGTCGTACGTATACCCGTACACCTACGACGTGGACAAGGCCAGGTCCCTCGTGGAATCGGCTGGCGGTGCCCAGATCACACTGACATTCGCCGCGGGCACCAACACCGAGAAATCTGCGAATGTCCTCCAGTCTGCTCTCACCGACGCGGGGATCACTGCCGAACTCGATCCGGTCCCGAACGTGCAGAACGAGCCGCGATACATCGCGGGCGACTTCCAGTCGATGGTCGCGAACAGCTTCAGCCCCAAGGTCGATCCCGCGGAGACGGTCAACACCTTCGTCACAGGACCGTACGACTTGTCGAACGGCAACGCGGAGATCGAGGATCTCGCCACCAAGGCAGCAGATCCTGCGCTTTCCGAGGAGGAACGAGCAGCGCTGTACCAGCAGATCTGGGACCTGACCTTGCAAGAAGCGATGTTCGTGCCGATCTGCAACCAGACCAACGCCTCGGTATCCAACGGCAAGGTCACCGGCCTCGACGACATGCCGTGGGTGGATCTCGGCATCTTCGACGTGCGTCACGTCGGAATGACCGGATAGCCGGCCCGGGCAACGACATACGGGAAGGTTGGACGATGCTGTTGTACGCTGGGCGACGATTGCTGGCGGCGATTCCGCTGCTGCTGATCGTGCCGTTACTGATATTTCTGTTGATCGACCTGGCGCCGGGGGATCCCGCGGTGATCCTCGCGGGCGAGGACCCGAGCCCGGAACGGCTCGAAGAGCTGCGGGCCACGCTGAATCTGGACCAGAACGTGTTCGTCCGATATCTGGACTGGGTCTGGGGAGTGCTCCAGGGCGACCTCGGAACCTCGCTCCTGTCCGATCAGGCGGTAGGCGATCTCCTGCTGCGGCGCATGGCGACGACGCTGTCGCTGGTGGCGTTCGCGATGGTCCTTGCGGTCGTGATCGGTGTCGTACTCGGAGTGGTGGCGTCGCTGCGTCCCGGTGGGCTTCTCGATCGGGGGATCAACGTCGTGGCGTCCGTCGCGATCGCGATTCCCGCATTCTGGTTCGGGCTCGTCCTGGTCTCGGTGTTCGCGGTGTCGAATCAGATCTTCCCTGCCTTCGGGTACGTGCCGCTCTCGGAGGGTGTCGTGCCGTGGTTCCAGCACCTCGTGCTGCCGGGCGTGGCGTTGGCCCTGCTGCCCGCGGCCGAGGTGACGGTGCAGTTGCGGTCGGCCCTCGGGCAGGTGATGAACAGCGATTACATCCTCAATGCCAAAGCGCGTGGGCTCGGGTCTGCAAGTGTCGTCCTGAAACATGGACTGAAGAACGCATGTATCCCGGTCGTTACGGTGCTCGGCTTCCGTGTCGCGGAGGTGCTCGGTGGTGCGGTGACGATCGAGATCATCTACAGCATGCCGGGCATGGGAAGCCTGGCGGTCAACAGCGTGCAGAACCACGACGTTCCTGTGTTGCTCGGATTCGTCCTGTTCACCACCTGCGTGGTCGTTGTCGTCAATCTGCTCGTCGACGTCTCGTACGGCTATTTCAACCCGAAGGTGCGCGCATGACATCGACACTGTCCGACACGGTGAACGTCGAGAACGCTGCCGGAATCGGCAGTCGTGTCACCGGATTCCTGCGACGGCGCCCGGGGACCGCGATCGCCGGTGCATTCGTGCTGCTGTTGATCGTGATGGCAGTCTTCGCTCCGATGATCGCGCCGTACGACCCGTACGCACAGGAGGTGGTCGACCGCCTGCAGCCGCCGTCGTCGGCGCACTGGCTGGGCACCGACGACTACGGGCGGGACGTGCTCAGCCGGCTGATCTACGGAGCCCGTATCTCGTTGCAGGCGTCGGTGCAGGCCGTCGCTCTCGCACTTGTACTCGGCCTGCCGCTGGGCGTGATCGCCGGTTACCGTGGCAGCTGGGTGGATTCCGTGCTCACCCGCATCATGGATGCGTTGATGAGTGCTCCGTCGCTCGTTCTGGCGATCACCATCGTCGCTGTCCTCGGCACGGGAATCACCAACGCCATGCTGGCGGTGGGCCTGGTGATGGCGCCACGGTTCTTCCGGGTGGCCAGGGCAACGACGATGGACGTGCGCGGCGACACCTATATCGAGGCATCGATTGCGTTGGGATGCAGTACCTTCCGTGTCATCGGACGGCACATCCTTCCCAACGTGATGCCCCCTGTCGTGCTGGTGATCTCCGTGTCGCTCGGGACCGCGGTGGCAGCCGAGGCCAGCTTGAGCTTCCTGGGGCTCGGCGCAGCGCCTCCCGCCGCGAGCTGGGGGGCGATGCTCAGCACCGCTGCATCGAACATGCAGCTGGCTCCCCATCTGGTGTGGCCGCCCGGGGTGATGATCTTTCTGACCGTGCTGGCGTTCACCTACCTCGGTGACGGTGTTCGCCGGGCGCTGACGAGGAGTCGTAATGGCAGCAACTGACACTCTCACCCGACTCGAGAAGGTGCCACCGGGACGCGACTCGCCCCTGCTTCGAGTACGCGACCTGACGGTCCAGTTCCGCGCGGGTCGCAAGGAGTGGGTGACAGCCGTGCAGGACGTGTCGTTCGACGTGGCGGCCGGGGAATCGGTTGCCCTTGTCGGCGAGTCCGGTTCCGGAAAAACCGTCTCGTCGCTCGCTGTGATGGGTCTGACGGGGGACACCGGAGGCAGGGTCTCGCACGGCAGCGTCGAATTCGACGGGCGCGATCTGGTGGCGGGCACGCCGGCGCAGTGGCGGGCACTGCGCGGGACAGGGATGGGCATGATCTTCCAGCAGCCCATCCGCAGTCTCAATCCCGCGTATACCGTCGGCGATCAGATCGCCGAATCAGTCCGTAAGCACCTCGGTCTCGACCGCAAGGCTGCGATGGCACGCGCAGTGGAAATGCTCGAGCTGGTGCAGATTCCACGTGCAGCCGAGCGAGTGCGCGAGTATCCGCACGCATTCAGTGGCGGCATGTGCCAGCGGGTGATGATCGCGATGGTCATGGCCTGCAACCCGCGCCTGCTCATCGCGGACGAGCCGACCACCGCGTTGGACGTGACCGTGCAGAAGACGATCCTGCAGTTGCTGCGGGATCTGCAGGAGCAGACCGGGGTTGCGCTGTTGTTCGTCACCCACGATCTGGGCGTCGTGGCCGAACTGTGTGAGCGCGTCGTGGTCATGTATGCGGGGGAGGTGATCGAGGACGGCACGGTCGACGATGTGTTCTCGGTCCCGCAGCACCCGTACACGTCGGGCCTGTTGTCGTCGATCCCGCGTCCCGGGATGAGCTCCGACCGGAGGCTAGCAGCGATCCCGGGGCGCATCCCCGCGGCGGGGGAATGGCCTTCCGGTTGCCACTTCCACAATCGCTGTCCCCATGCCCGGACGGGACTTTGTGACAACACCCATCCGGTGCTGGTTGAGACCACGTCCGGTCGTTCCGCTCGTTGTCTGCGCGTGACGGATCTGGAACTGCAAGGAGTGACGGGGGCATGAGCCTGCTCGAAGTAACCAACCTGACCAAGTCGTTCCCGACCGGACGCAACCTGCTGGGGCGCCGCACCGGATGGACGCATGCCGTGCGCGATGTGTCGTTCACTCTCGACGCGGGCGAGTGCCTTGCTGTCGTCGGTGAATCCGGCGCGGGTAAATCCACTGTGGGACGCATGGTGCTCCGCTTGATAGAGCCGGACTCGGGCACTGTCCTGTTCGATGGTGAAGACGTGCTGGCGGCGAAACCTGCACGGCTACGCGAGATGCGGCGCAGTATGCAGATGATCTTCCAGGATCCGCACAGTTCACTCGATCCGCGGATGACAGTACTCGACGCGGTCGTCGAGCCGCTGATCGTGCATACCGACATGGACCGGGCGGCCCGCGGGCGTCGTGCCGAGGAACTGCTCGACAAGGTCGGTATCGGGTCGCGCTATCTGGGCCGCTATCCGGCAGAACTGTCGGGTGGCCAGCTCCAGCGGGTCGCGATTGCGCGTGCGTTGACTCTCGAGCCGGACATGATCGTATGTGACGAGCCGGTCGCCGCTCTCGACGTGTCGGTACGCGCCCAAGTTCTCAATCTGCTCCGCGATCTGCAGGAAGAACTCGGCCTCGCCTATCTGTTCGTGTGCCACGATCTTGCCCTCATCGAGGTCATTGCAGATCGTGTGCTGGTGATGAAATCGGGCACCGTAGTCGAATCGGGTGCCGTCGATCAGATCTACAAGTCGCCCCGCGAGGAGTACACGCGGGAGCTGCTCGACGCGATTCCGGTGCCCGTCCCGAGGGCCGCGCGACAACCATGAGTTTCTATGTCGCGGAGTTCCTACGGTGCGGCGCGTACCTCCGCGCGAGGTGATCGCGCGGAGGTCTTCGGCTGCCGACGGTTCTCCCCCTGGTGGTGGAGCGCTCGCGAGATACGTCGAGTCGCGGACCAGACCAGTGGTGCGATGTTCGACAGCTCTACCGTGCCGACGCAGGAGACCGAGATTGCAGCTTCGATACCGTTGGGGCCGGTGATCGGCGCCGCAACAGAGCTGATGGCCATATGGCATGCGCGACGGGGAATGACGTCGAGCCCGTGGCGCTGACGGATCCGGTTCAGCCTGTGGTGCAGGGCGTCCAGGTCGGAGCGGGAATGTACGCGGGGCCCTGCCGTCAGCAGTGCGTCGACCTGTTCGGGTTCGAGTCCGGCAAGGAGTACCCGACCGCTGATCGTGCTCTCGGCGGGTAGGTAGGTGGCGACCTGGGAGGGGATGGCTGCGCTCGCGGCACCGCCGATCCGGTCGAGGAAGTATGTGGAGGCGCCCTCGAGGACTGTGAGGTGAACGACTCCGCGGGTGCTCGCGTGCAGGTCGTTCAGTATTCCCGATGCGGCTCCGCGTAGCCGCGAGTGGTCTTTGGTCCGGTTCATCGTGAACATTCGCGGACCCAGCCGGTAGCCGCGGGAGTGGTGCTCGATCCACCCCTGTTCGATGAGCTGGGCAAGGAGCCGGAAGACGGTGGAACGCGGTAGACCCGTGATATCGGTGATCTCTTCGAGGTACATCCGATCGGGGCCGGAGGCGATTGCGTCGAGAATCAGGGTGAACCGTTCCACGACGCCTGGGCGCTGGGCCGGTGCTTTCGGTGCCGAACTCGATTCGCTTCGCATCAATGTCATTGAACGACCTCCTGTGCGGCACTATACCAAGCAATTGCTTGGTAGTTCTACCGGGAATGCGGCTCGTCCCGCGCATGCGGGTTCGGCGCCAAACCGTTCAGAAGTGAATCGACCACATCGATGATCAGTTCGTCGTCCAGTGGGTCGAGCGTCTTGTTGTTGCTCATGACGTAGATCCCCTGCAGGGTCGCGAAGAAAACGGTGCCGATGGTCCGAGCCTCTCCTGCGAGTTCGCCTTTGGACAGGCCGATATCTACGAGGGCTGCTACCGGAGCGAAGCTCGCAGCGCGGGCGTGCCTCAATTCGGAAGTGACGTCTCCCTGCCGGTAGCGCGACATGAGCTCCACCAGTGCGGGGTTGTCGGTCGAGAACCGGACGAAGGTTACTGCCACGTCGTGCAGGGTGGCCACGAAGCTGCGGCCCTCGATCGTGGCCGCAGCGTCCAAGGTATTACCCAGCCGGCGGAACCCCTCGATGGCGAGAGCTTCCAGAAGTGCGGCTTTATCGGCGAAATGGCGACTCGGTGCGCTGTGGCTGACCCCGACCGCGCGGGCGAGTTCGCGCAAGGACAGTCCGGATTCCCCGGATGCCTGCAGTAGTTCTTCGGCTTTCGTCAGGAGTGCGGCGCGAAGATCTCCGTGATGGTAGCCCTTGGTCATGTGGGGGAACTCTAGCAAACGCCGCCGCAATGTAGTCATTGACAACATTGCGGCGCGCATCTAAGGTTCCGATGGACGAAGAAGGGTGCGTTCATGATCACAAACATGATCTCTCCATCCATCGGTGTTGAGATTCAAGGGATCTCGGAGTCCGGATTCACGGATCCGGATATCGCGTCGACCACCTCGGAACTACTGGCCCGCCACGGCGTCGTCGTTTTTCCTCGGGCGCATGTTTCCGATGCAGACCTGGTTGCCTTCAGCCGAATGCTCGGAGATGTGGTGGTAGCGAAGATGGGCGGGCTTCCGGGCTTTCCGGAAATCTCGCCGGTCACCCTGGATCCCAGCAGAAGCGAGCTGGCGCGGGTGCGCCGCAGCACCGTGTTCTGGCACGTCGACGGTGTTACCGACGACATCCCGCAGAAGGCCACGCTGCTGACTGCGCGCGCAGTCTCCGAAGGTGAGGGCGATACCGAATTCGCGAATACCTACGCGGCCTACGATGCCCTGCCACAGTCACGGAAGGCCGAACTGGCCCAGTACCGAGTGGTTCACAGTATGGCGGCCGCACAATCACTGACGCACCCCGAAGCCACTCGGAAGCAGAAGGATGCGTGGAATCAACTTCCCGCACGAGAACACCCGCTGGTCTGGAAGCACAGGGACGGCCGCCACTCGCTACTGATCGGAGCGACCGCCGGGCAGGTTGTCGGGATGACTCCCGAGGAGGGACGCGCGCTGCTGGACGACGTGCTGGACTGGGCGACGCAACCGCAGTTCGTGCTCCGTCATCGCTGGCAGGTCGGCGACCTCGTAATGTGGGACAACACAGGGCTTCTTCACCGGGCATTGCCGTACGAGCCCACATCACCTCGCCTGATGCATCGCACCACGCTGGTGGGTGAGGAAGCGGTCGCATAGCCGCATTGCTTCCGGGTTTGCAGAATCATGGATGGACGAACAGAAGGACGAAGCGACATGGCACGAATCGAACCACTGGCTCTGCGCGAGTTCCCCAAGGAGATGCGTGGGGCGCTCGCTGCGATGACCCCACCGAACCCCCGGCATCCGCAGCCGTCGACGGAGGGGCGCCCCAAAGCGCTCAACACATTGGGCACGTTCGCGCACCACCCGGAACTGGCAAAGGCGTACTTCACTCTCAACGGGCACCTCCTCATGGCGACCACCCTGTCGGAGCGTCAGCGCGAACTGCTCATTCTGCGAGTATCGGTGGTGCGCGACTCGGGATACGAATGGATTCAGCATGTCTTCATGGCGAGGGATGCCGGTCTCTCCGACGAGGAGATCAGCCGGGTCACGTTCGGCCCGACGGCACCGCTCTGGGACGAACTCGATGGTGCGATGCTGAAATCCGTCGATGAACTGATCGTGGACGGCGAGATCAGCACATCTACGTGGAAGGTGCTGGCTGCGCACCTCGACGTTCAGCAGATTCTCGACCTGATTTTCACTGTGGGTAGCTACGACATGCTCGCGCGCATGTTCAGGTCATTCCAGCTCGAGATCGACGACGACATCAAGGATCTGGTCGCGAAGCGTGCCGCCGAAGCGCAGTAGAGGCGGCCGATCCAGCCAGTACGACCGGGGAGACTTCGTCGAGAACCGGTTCGGTGTGCAGCGCGCGGGGCATGAGGCCACCGGGAGCAAATCTGCTGTCATCCATTCTGTTTCCTGAAGAACGAGTCATGCGAGAATGGTCTGCATGAACACGGTGTCTCGAGCACGGACCGCACCCAAGAACATGGCATGGATCCCCGGCGGCACATTCTGGATGGGCTCGGACGAGTTCTATCCGGAGGAACGCCCGGCCCACCAGGTATCTGTGGACGGATTCTTCATGGACGAACATCACGTCACCGTCGCAGAGTTTCGACGCTTCGTGAAAGACACCGGGTACGTCACCACAGCGGAACTGCAGCCCCGCGCAGAGGATTATCCCGATGCTGATCCTGCTCTGCTGGTCCCGGGTTCACTCGTCTTCGTTTCGCCCCCCGGCCCGGTGCCGCTCGACGACTTCCGCAGATGGTGGTCGTGGATGCCGGGCGCCAACTGGCGCATGCCGGAAGGGCCGGGAAGCAGCATTGCCGGACGCGAACGTCACCCTGTGGTGCACGTGTCGTATTTCGACGCACTGTCCTTCGCCGAGTGGGCGGGCAAAGAGCTTCCGACCGAGGCGGAGTGGGAGTTCGCGGCACGCGGAGGTCTCGACCGGGCGCGCTTCGTGTGGGGTGACGAGTTCGCTCCGCGCGGACGATTTCGAGCCAACACCTGGCAGGGTGAGTTTCCATGGGAGAACACCGCCGACGACGGATTCGTCGGCACCTCGCCTGTGGGGTCGTACGGACCCAATGGATATGGTCTGGTCGACATGGCAGGCAACGCGTGGCAGTGGACCACCGACCTCTTCACCACGCAGCATGGAGCAGATGGTCGCGAGACCTCTCCTGCTCATGCGTGCTGCATTCCAGCGAACCCGCGTTCGAGTGTCGGCGAGGGTGAGGAAGACTATCCGAGCCGTGTGATCAAGGGGGGTTCACACCTGTGCGCTCCGAACTACTGCCTGCGATATCGCCCGGCTGCACGACAAGCAGAAACCGTCGAAACATCAACGTGTCACATAGGTTTCCGCTGTATCGTCCGGCCATGATGACGAGCGGCAGGTGGGACGCACCGAAGACGTGTGCCACCTGACACAGTCCTCTCCTTCACGGTGGTCAGTGCGGAACGTCGCCGATGATCGCAACCCGCTCCATGACGCGGCGATGGGGGAAGTAGTCGCTCGTCGCGTAGTGCTGTGTTGCCCGGTTATCCCAGAACGCAATGGAATTCGGTTCCCAGTGAAAGCGGCATTGGAAGTCCGGTACTTTTGCCTGGTCGATCAGGTGGCGCAGAAGTTGTTGCCCTTCAACCGGGTCGAGATCCGTTATGTGCGTTGTGAAAAGGCTGTTCACGAACAGTGTCCGTCGGCCCGTCTCGGGATGGATCCGCACGATCGGATGCCGGACCGGCGGGTAGGTCTCCTTCATCTGCTCGAGGCGCTCAGCAGTCATTCCGCGACCGAAGGACGGGACGAAATCGTGTACTGCGGTGAGGGTGTCGATTTTGCTCTTGATTTCGTCGGAGAGGCAGTCGTACGCGTTTCCCATATCCGCCCACAGGGTGTCGCCGCCTGCCTGAGGGACTTCGAGCGCGCGCAGGACGGAACCCAAAGGCGGGCGCTGCTGCCAGGTGACGTCGACGTGCCAGATGTTCTCCGTTCCGGGATCGTCCTGGCTTCTCTCGAAGTGCACCACCTCGGGAACGTCACCCTGGGGGAGAAACGGGTGAACTTCGAGCTCGCCCCAGTGCCTGGCGAAGTCGCGGTGTTGTGCTGGGGTGAGGTCCTGGTCGCGGAAGAAGAGCACCTTCCATTCCAGCAGTGCACGACGCAGCTCGTCGATCTGCTCTTCGGCCGGGTCGCGGAGGTCTACTCCGGTGACGGTGGCTCCGATGTATGGGGTCACCGGATCGAGATGGAGGGTTGTGTACGGCTCGGTCGCGTTGCCGTCGACCGTGCGACGAAGCAATCGTGGTCCGAATTCGATTGTGTGATCGCCGATTTCTACGGTTCTGGATGTGATTGCGCTTTCCATGGTGCTCCTGTCCGGTCTGCGAGCAGCGCGCCCACCGCCATATCGATCAAGTGGTCGACGGTGTCGGCGAAGCTCGTGAGTTGGGGAAGTCCTTCGGCGCTGCGCTGTTCGACAAGAGCGAGCGCGGAGATCATCATGTTGAACATCAGATCGATTCGTGTGAGAGCTACGCGCCGCGGAAGATGCGTCAGTGCATCTACGAGCATTTCGACGATGTCTCTGCCGGCGTCCTGGACCTCGCTGAGTTCCGCGAGAGTGGAGACTGCGGATGGCGAGACGCGCGCGAGGAACCGGGCGTAGTAGCTTCCATCAGGGATCTCGGCGAGAAACTCGGTGAGGGGCCGGATTTCGGCTTCAACGAGGGCGCGGACGTCACTTCCCCGCCCGGCCCGTTCGACGTCGTCGAGGTAGGCGCGTCGCACCTGATTGATCGAACGCATTCGATCCTGAAAAATGGCCAGTAGCAGCCCTTCTCGACTCCCGAAATGATACTGCACCGCCGAGTTGTTCCGTTGCCCGGCAGCCGTCGCGATATCGCGCATGGACACTCCTTCGATGCCATGAGCGGCATACAGCTGCTCGGCTGCGTCGAGGAGGGCCTGGCGGGAATCGGCTGCCGATGACATGTGCTCAACGTATTCGACCCCGGCGGGGGAGTCAAGACACTGACTTAAATGTGTCGAAAGTGCCGCTGTACTCCAGGTTTGACGTCGATCCACGGCGGGCGGTGCCGGACGCTCCTTGGTCCCGCTCAGTGGGACAGGATGGACGAGTGCCGAAAATTCGTGATTAGCGTCACCCCCAGCTGGGCTGGTGTCATCCCCGCATCCGAAGAGTTCAGGCGTGGACTGCCGCCGCGTCGCAGTCTTTTCTTTCTTCCTCGTCCTCGACTCACTCGAACAAAGGACAACTCTGGTGCATTATTCGGCTTCTCCGACAGCAGGCGCATCCAAGCGGCAACTGTTTGCCATGCTCGGCGTCATCATCTTGTTCTCGGAGATCGCAACTTTCGAGATCCTGATGGTGTACCCGGCTGTGCCACACATCGCCGAGGAATTCCGCACACTCAACGTGGCATGGGTCATCTCCATCGTCACCCTTGCAGGTGCGACCCTCATGCCGCTGATCGGGAAGGTTTCCGACAAGGTCGGCAAGAAGCGCGTCATCATGGTGCTGGCCGGCGTGTTCGTGTTGGGAAGTCTGCTCAGTGCCGTGGCGCCGTCCTTCGAACTCATGCTCGCCGGTCGTGCGGCGCAGGGAGCTCTTGTGGGCATCGTGGCGCTGTCGTACAGCCTTGTGCGTGACGTCATGCCGCGCGACTTCGTGCCGATCGCACTGGGCGTGGTCGCGACTGGGATCGGGATGTCCGCCATCGTCGGACCATTCGTTGCGGGATGGCTGATCGACGGCTTCGGCTTCCGAGCGGTGTTCTTCTTCCTGGCGATCTACGTGACGGTGTTGATCCCGTTGTATGCCGCCGTGGTGCCGGAAAGCCCGGTACGGGCCGATCGTCCCGTCGACTACCTCGGCACGCTGCTGCTGGGTCCCGGTGTCGCGGTTCTGCTCGTCGGTGTCAGCAAGGGCCCGACGTGGGGATGGTCGTCTGCAACGACCTTGGCGCTGTTGGCCATCGGTGTACTGATGCTGGTGCTGTTCGTCGTGCACCAGCGCACCACGGCGTATCCCCTCATCGACCTGACGATCCTGTTCGGTCGCAGGTTCGGGCCCACAGTACTCGCGGTTGCGTGCGTGGGGTACATGATGAACGCGCACGCGCTGATGATGCCGACGCTGCTGCAGACTCCGGCAGGGATCCCTGGAAACTCGTACGGGGCGGGCCTGACCGCGACGGTATACGCGTTGTGGACCTGTGCACTCGGACTGTCCGCGATGTTGGCAGGCCCCCTCGGCGGATACTGTGCGAAGAAGTTCGGTCCGCGCCAGGTGCTGATCGCATCAGGTGTGCTGTTCGTGCTCGTGATGTTCCTCGGTTCCCAGCTGCCGACGTCGCTGGGGCAGGTCGTTCTGATCAGCGCGTTGGCCGGAGTGGCGGTCGGCTTCCTGCATTCGTCCAACGCGAATCTCGTTCAGGATGCCCTTCCGTCCGAACACAGTGGCGTGGGATCGACGATTGCCGGCGTCGGGATGCAGTTGACGTCGTCGGTTGCTGTGACGGTGACGGGTGTCGTCATGGCGGGCCACCTCAGCGGTGTCGGCGCAGGCGACCGGACCGTGGTGTACGCGGATTCCGCGTTCGTCTACGGTTTCGGATCTGCTGCGCTCGTCGGTGTGGTCGGTCTGGTGATCGCCGTGCTCATGAAGCACGGGCGCGCGCCCGCCACCGGCGGCTTGCAAGCATCGGAAACGCCCGCGGGACCTACTCATCATCACGAGAGTGTCTGACCACCGTCACGAATCCCACTACTCTTTCATTCCGGAAGGAATTCGCCTATATGGACCGCCATTCTCTGCCGATCGTCGGGCATGTTCCGCAGCCGGCGGCTGCCGTCGACTATCGCAGCCAGAACCGCCCGTTCCAGCGCAGTGCTCCGGTCCGTCCCCCTCAGGGAGCGCCGAACATCCTGCTCATCATGATCGACGACGTCGGATTCGGTGCGGCATCGGCATTCGGCGGCCCGTGCCGGACTCCGACGGCAGACCGGCTCGCCGATGATGGGCTCAAGTACACGAGATTCCACACGACGGCCTTGTGCTCTCCCACTCGCGCAGCCACACTCACCGGACGTAACCACCATTCGGTCGGCATGGGTGTGATCTCCGAAATGGCCGGTGCCGCGCCGGGGTACAACGGAACACGCCCTGCATCCGCTGCCACGGTCGCGCGAATCCTGCAGGGCAACGGATACGCCACAGGTGCGTTCGGCAAGATGCATCAGACGCCCGCCTGGGAGATCACACCGGCCGGGCCGTTCGATCGGTGGCCATGCCGGGAAGGTTTCGACAAATTCTACGGATTCCTCGGCGCAGAATCCGACCAGTTCAATCCCGTTCTCTACGAGGATTTCACGGTGGTCGAGCCGCCGCGCAACGCTGAGGACGGATACCATATGTCCGAAGATCTGGTGGACCGCGCCACCGCGTGGATCGAAGGCGTGACCGCAGTGGACGCAGACAAACCGTGGTTCTGCTACCTGCCTTTCGGAGCCTGCCACGCTCCGCTCCAGGTGCCGGACGCATACCTCGACAAATACCGCGGCGAATTCGATCACGGTTGGGACAGGCAACGCGAGATCACGTTGGAACGACAGAAGCAGTTGGGTGTTGTGCCGGACGAGACCGTCCTCGCACCGTGGGCGCCCGGTCTGCCCCACTGGGATTCGCTGACCGACGAACAACGCCGGGCGTCCGCACGCCTGATGGAGCTGTATGCGGCGTTCCTCGAACACACCGACGATCAGGTCGGGCGACTCGTCGACCGCCTCGAGGAGTTGGGTGCGCTCGAGAACACCCTGGTGTTGTACATGCTGGGTGACAACGGTGCCTCGGCCGAAGGCGGGATGGAAGGGTCGTTCAACTATCTCGCGGGTCTCAACGGCTACAAGAGCACCACCCGCGAGATTCTCGACCGGTTCGACGAGTTGGGGACGTCGTCGAGCTACCCGCACTATCCAGCAGCGTGGGCGCTGGCGCTAGACACCCCATACCAGTGGGCAAAGCAGGTTGCGTCGCACTACGGCGGCACCCGCAACGGGCTAATCGTGCGATGGCCTGCCGGAATCGAAGGCCCGTCCGGGCTACGGCACCAATGGCACCATTGCGTCGACATCACGCCGACGATCCTCGAAGCTGCGGGCATACCCGCACCGCACACCGTCGACGGTGTCGCTCAGATGCCCATGGAAGGTATCGCACTGAACTACACGTTCGACGAGGCCGACGCCGACGAACGGCACAGCACCCAGTACTTCGAGATCTTCGGTAACCGGGGCATCTATCACGAAGGATGGACGGCGGTGACGGCGCACCGACCACCCTGGCTCATGGCGACGGCCGGTGCGGAACTACCGACTCTCGACGAAGACCGTTGGGAAGTGTACGACACTCGAACCGATTGGTCGCAGGCGCGTGACCTCGCGGCAGAGCACCCGGACGTTCTGGACCGGTTGAAACAACTCTTCCTCGTCGAGGCCGCGAAGTATCAGGTGCTCCCGCTCGACGATCGCACCGTGGGCAGGCACACCCAGGAATCGCGACCGCCGCACCCGTTCGAGGGTCGTTCGAGCATCACTCTCTACCCGCACATGCAGGGTCTGGTCGAGAAGGCGGCACCGTCGTTCTTCAACCGGTCGTTCATGCTCACTGCGCGTATCGACACCGACGGCGCGTCGTCCGAAGGGATGCTCGTGGGGATCGGTGGCAGGTTCGGGGGCTTCGCGCTGTACGTCCTCGATTCGAAACCCGTTTTCTGCTACAACTTCTGCGACCGTGAGCGCACCTTCGTGCGTGCACCGGACTCGCTGCCTCGAGGGGAGAGCGTGGTGTCGCTTCATTTCGACTACGACGGGGGCGGCATCGGCAAGGGCGGCACAGTCACCCTGTGTATCGACGACGTGGCCGTCGCGAACGGACGCGTCGAGAGCACTGCGCGTGCGATCTTCTCGATGAACGAACAACTCGACATCGGCGTAGACAGGGGCAGCCCGGTCGCCGAGGAAATCGCCCGGCGCGGCAGATTCGCCTTCACCGGCACGCTCCGCGACGTGAGAATCGATCTGGCGCGCGGTGGAGGCGTTCCCGCCGCGGAACGTCGGAAGGTGGAGTTGGCGACACACTGACACGGAAGCGCCTGCGAGTACGTCGAGTACGTCCCTCGTCAACGCTGTAGGTACTTCAGCACCGCCAGCACGCGCCGATGGCCGTCCATCTCCGGTGGTAGATCGAGCTTGATGAGAATCGACCGCACGTGCTTCGCTACCGCCGCGTCGGTGACCACCAGTTTCGCGGCGATCGTCGCGTTCGAATCGCCCTCGGCCATCAGAGCGAGAACTTCCAGCTCTCGGCTGCTCAACCGCGACAGGGGACTTCGGTTCGTGGCAAGCAAAGTGCGAACCACCTCAGGGTCCACCACGGTACCGCCCGCCGCGACACGTTCGACGTCGGACACGAACTGTTCGACCTCCCCGACACGATCCTTGAGGAGGTAACCGACGCCCCCTGCGTCGAAATCGATGAGTTCGGCAGCGTACGTGGGTTGAATGTACTGGCTGAGAACGAGAACCGGGAGGGCGGGCACTGTGCGGCGCAAGGCGATTGCCGCCACGAGGCCCTCGTCGGTGTGTGTCGGCGGCATCCTGACGTCAGTGATCGCGATGTCCGGGCGGTACGACACGACGGCGTCGCGGAGGGAATCGGCGTCGGTGACAGCAGCGACGACGTCGTGCCCGAACCGGGCCAGGATCCCCACCACGCCCTCCCGGACGAGGAGGGAATCCTCGGCGAACACTATGCGAAGTGCCGGCATGGGATCTCCATTCGTAGTCGGGTTCCGCCGCCTGCGGGGCTGTCCAGCATCATCGTGCCGCCGAGTACAGCGAGGCGGTGGCCGAGCCCGGCGAGCCCGGTTCCCTGCGCTGGATCGGCACCACCGGAACCGTCGTCGGTGACGTCGAGGAACAGTGTCGACTCTGCCAACCGGCCAGACACACTGACCCGCGACGCTCCGGCGTGACGTGCGACGTTCGCGAGTGCCTCGCACACCGCGAAATATGCGGTGGACTCGACGTCTGCGGGCATCCGTGGGATGGGGAGTTGCACGTCCACGGGGATCGGAGAGCGTGCCGCCACATCGTCGACCGCTGCCGCGAGACCGCGCTCCGCCAGAACCTGCGGGTGGATGCCGCGGATCAGGTCGCGTAGATCCTGCAACGCCAGCTTCGCCTGTTGCTGGGCGTCACCCACCTGCTCGGCCGCCGCGGAACCTGCGGGCACATCGAGTTTTGCCATGCCGAGCGACATCGACAGCGCGATGAGCCGTTGCTGTGCACCGTCGTGCAGATCACGTTCGATGCGTCGGCGTTCTGCGTCGAATGCTGCAGCGAGAGCACTGCGCGAGAGTGTTACTTCGTTGAGCATGCGGTCGAGTTCGGCGTCGCGGGGAGAGAGAACAGCGCGGGCGATCTCGGCGCGTCCGGCCGCCCATGCCGCGATGATGTAGGTCGCGACCGGGAGGAACGCGACCGACGCGAGCACGAAGATGATCCGATAGTGCGTGGGTACACCGGGTTCCGTCAACGACACCTCCACGCCGAAGAACACCGTTCCGAGGCACAGGACGAGGACCAGCGCGTCGATCCAGCACAGGATCGACGCATTGACCACCGCGTAGCCCAATTCCCGCCACGTGACGCGCTCCCGCAGTCGAGTTCGGAGCCACACACGCCATCCACGTTCGGCGACGCGACTGTGCGGGTCGAAGGTCGGTTCCTCGTCCACCAAGCGGAGCCGCGCCCGTTCCCACCGTGCAATGGGAATGCCCATGAGCAGGCATGCGGCGAGCAGTACGAGACCGACGATGTAGATCGACAGCAGGGCCGCGATCGCGACTACGGCAGCCGTCAGGGCACCCAGCGCGGCCCCTGTCGCGAGGTATGCGATGGCACGCCACGGCCACCACGACAACAGGAACCGTATCGGTGACCGGGTCACCGCGACGCGTAGCGTAGAAGACTCCACGTCCACGCACGTTATCCCGTCCGGCGGGACGCCACAGTAGTGCTGGCGCTACTCGTAACAGTCGTCTCTGCGCGACCGACACGGTCCTCGATATCGGGTTGGGTCGAATGCCATGACGACAACTATTCAGGCTACCGAGCGCGGAGATGTCACGTTATGCGGAGTCTCGAGGGGGTATCGCCTCGGCGACAGCGTGGTGACCGCGCTCGACGATGTCTCGGTCGCGTTCGCGCCGGGTACCTTCACCGCGATCATGGGACCTTCCGGATCCGGTAAGTCCACACTGATGCACTGTGCTGCGGGGCTCGACCGCCCGGATGCCGGCGCGGTCCGGATCGGCGACACCGACGTGACGCAGCTCGGAGAGAAAGCACTGACACAGTTCCGGCGTCGGCACATCGGGTTCGTGTTCCAGGCGTTCAACCTCGTCCCGTCCCTCACGGCCGCGCAGAATGTGGCGTTGCCGTTGCGGTTGGATGGTGAGCGCCCGGGCAAGGCCGAAGTGGCGTCGGCGCTCGCCCTCGTCGGCCTCGGTGACCGGGCGGCACATCTGCCTTCGGAGTTGTCGGGCGGACAACAGCAGCGTGTCGCGATTGCGCGGGCGCTGATCTCACGACCGTCGGTCCTATTCGCCGACGAGCCCACCGGCGCGCTCGACATCACCTCGTCACGCACTGTGCTGCAGCAGCTTCGACGACTGGTCGACCAGCATCGTCAGACAGTGGTGACGGTAACGCACGACCCGGTGGTCGCTGCCGCGGCCGACCGGGTGCTGTTCCTTGCAGACGGCAAGATCGTGGACGAGTTCGGGTCGAGATCGACTGCGCAGCGCATTGCCGCCCGCATGACCGAATGGGAGGCGTGATGTTTTCGCTTGCAGTGACTTCCGCGCGACACCAGTGGCGGAATCTTGTGGGCAGTGCGGTGGCGCTGGCGTGCGGCATCGGTCTGCTTTCGGTGACTCTGCTCGTCATTGCGTCTGCGCAACCCCGTCCACCGTCGCAGTACTTCGATGCGGACCTCATCGTCACCACCGAAGTCCTCGGCGAGACCTACAACAGCACCCCGGTCCGCCGCCCGCTGGACGAGGGGCACGAACGCGGCCTCGTCGCGCAGCTGGCAAGCGTTGCCGGTGTCGCCCTCGTCGTACCGGATCTCGTCTTCCCCGCCCAACTTGCCGACGGCGACCGGATACTGACTCCGACAGAACGTGATGATCCACTCGGACACAATATTTCGGCGTCGATCCTGGGGACAGCCCGGGTGATCTCCGGCGAGCTTCCCGTTGGGCCCGATGAGGTCGTCGCACCGGAGGCGAGTGGATTGAGCCCCGGCGACGCGACCACGTTGGTGACACCGGCCGGACGTACGAACGTCACCGTCTCGGGTGTCGCGGACGGGAGGTCGGTGTACGTCGACGACGACACAGCACGATCGCTGTCCGGTGGCGCCACCACGGTGGGCGTAGTTCTCGACGAGGAGGCCGACATCGGTTCGGTACGCGCCGTGTTCGAGGGGATTGCGGGAGCCGGATCGGTACTCACGGGAGACGACCTTGCGCACATCGAGACCTCGGCCGATCGCGGGGCGCGAAACATCGGGTCGCAGTTGCTCGGTGCGATGGGCGTACTCGCCGCGATGATCACGGTGTTCATCGTCGGCACCACGTTCGCTTTCGCTGTGACACAGCGACGTCAGGAACTGGGGTTGCTTCGGGCCGTCGGTGCGACACCCGGCCAGGTCCGCGGCATGCTGCTGGCCGAGGCCGGCGCAGTCGGCCTCGTATCGAGCATTGCGGGCTCGGTGCTGGGTTGCACCGTGGCGCCCCTGCTCGGAGGGTGGATGCGCGACGCCGGGATGCTGCCTGCCGGATGGGAATTGTCGATCACGCCGGTCCCCATAGCGGCCGCGGTCATCGCCGGTGTCGGCGTTGCCATCACGGGAGTATGGTTTGCCTCCCGGCGGGCTGCGCGGGTGCGGCCGATGGAGTCGCTGCGGGTGTCCGAGGTGGAACGGTCGCCCATGACGCGATCGCGTGGGATCGCCGGTGTGTGTGCCGTGGTCGGGGCGTTCGCCTTCGCCGCGGCGAGCGGGCTGAGCACTGGCGGATCGAGTGCGATGTACGCCGTCACCGCGGTCATGTCTGCGATCGTCGGGGTCACAGCGCTCGGCCCCGTCTACTTGCCGAAACTGATGCAAATCTTGGTCCGAGGCTCGGGCCCGACAGCGGAACTCATCCGGGCCGAATCCGCGCACGGCGTGCGCCGGGTGTCGTCCGTGCTCTCGCCCGTCCTCGTGCTGGTGGGGTTCGCCGTCATGCTCACCGGGATGATCGACACGATGGACACCGCGTTCGGCGACAATGCCTCCGCTGCAGTCCCCACCGATCTCGTCGTGTCTCCACCCGAGGGTGCGCCCACTCTGCCGCCCGATGTCGTCGAGACAGTTCACTCGTATGGATCCGGCACCGTGATCGCGCCGGTCGCGACCAGCGTTGTCTTCGGTGACCGCGTTGTCGATGTCTGGGGAATCGACTCGGCCGGGATGAGCGCGCTCGACCTGGAAGTGGAAGGCGGCTCGGCAGATCTGAAAGCGGGCAGCATCGTGCTGGACCGGGACGCAGCCGGCCGAGTGGGCGCACACATCGGTGCGACCGTCGAGACGGTCTTCCCGGACGGCCGGAACATCCCGCTCGAGGTGGCCGGCATTGTCACCGGCGCACCGGCATTCGCATTCGTAGACCGGGGCACTGCTCTCGATCACGACCGGACAGCTATGACTCCCGTGCTCTATGCGGACGGGATCGAACAGGCTGCATTGGCGGATACCCTGGCCGGAACGGGTGCGCAGGTCGAGACCCCGTCACAGTACGAGAGTGCGGGCAACGCGGAGGACGAGCGTCTTCTGCGCCTGTTCGAACTTGCGCTCGTCGGTTTGTCACTCACATTCGCGGCGCTCGCGGTGGCCAACACGATGGCGATGGCCACCACCAACCGTCGCGCGGCCTTCGGCTTGTTGCAGCGGATCGGCGCGACGCGCAGGCAGATTCTCGGCGTCGTCGCAGCGGAGTCGGCGGTGGTCGCGCTGATCGGTGTGGTGCTCGGTGTGGTTCTGGCATGGCCTGCTCTGGCGGGTGTTGCAGCCGGCTTGGCCGCCGACCTCGGGCAGCCGGTGTCGCTGCAGATGCGCTGGAGCGCGGTGGTGGCCGTGAGTGTCGTGTCGCTCGTCATCGTGTTGGTCTCGGCAATCGTTCCTGCGGCCCGAGTGATGCGACCGCTTTCTTCGGAGTAGATCGACCGATTGGGATCTGAACCCGCGGTCGGCCGATCGAGCGGCAATTCGAGTTTCGGGACCGTCCTCGCGGGTAGCCCATCGGAGATGCCTGAGGAGGTAGCGATGAGTACGAACGATTGGGTATTGCTGATCATCATCGTATTGGTGGTGCTGCTGTTGCTCGTCGGACTCGTGTGGGCGCTGAGGCGTCGCGCTGAAGTGAAGCGCAGAGAGGAAGCGGCGCACATCCGCGACCGAGTGACAGAGAAGCAACCGGTTGTCGAACAACGCGCAGTGGTGGCGGAGCAGACCGATGCCGAAGCGCGGCGGGCTGCGGCGGACGCGGACGCCAAGGCAGCCGAAGCGGCACGACTGCGCAACCGCGCGGACAACCAGCGCGCTGCAGCCGATCGGTCCCGCGAGGAACTCGACGCGGATGTGGCGCGGGCGAACAAGCTCGATCCGTCGTCCGGTGGAGAGCACCGGGTGGACGGAGACCAGCGCGTGAGCGGGGACCATCACGTCGGTGGGGACCATCGCGTGGGCGGGGACTCTCGCCACGGGTATACGGGCCGTGAGACCGGGGAGAACGACCTGCCGCCTCGCGTGTGAGGGGGGCGCTACACCGTCGAGGGACGACGGCACGCGGGCTCATCGCGACTATCGCGTGGGCTCGCGGCCGTGTCCCTCGAGGGTGTCGAGTGCGGCGAGCGCAGTCCTCAGACCCTCCGCAGCCATGGCGATCACCGACCACGCATCGGATACGGGATGTTCGTCTCGGATCCCCTCCTTGAACGAACCGAGAAGTGAACGTGCGTCAGGCAGCGCCGTATTCACGACCTTCAGGTAGGGGTCGCGGTGATGTGCGGGATCCCAGGTGAGTTCGTCGAACGCGGTGGCAAATGTATCGAGTAGTGCCGCGGCGTCCTGACGCAACCGTTCGGAAACGGGAGCGGCGCTCGAATCTTCGGGATCGATGAGTGCTTCGACTGCAACCTCCGCCATCGACACGTGCAGCAACGACTGGTCGAGAATGGTTGCTATCGGCTGGTACACGCGTGAGCCACCGACCTTGGCCCAGCCGGCGTTCCGCATGTTGCCGCGTAAGCTTTCCCTGCCCTCACGCAGCGCGGCGCGGGCCCCTGTCGACTTGTAGAGACTCCACAGCTGTTGCTGTTTCCGGTCTCGGTCCTGACCGTCCCCGTCGCCTTCCCGAAGTTCATGTGCAAGATCGGCGAGCAGGACCGAAAGCTCATGAGCGCGGAACAGGATGAGATCGCGCGCGGTGGAAAGTCGATCGGGAGGCAACACGAGAGCGTTGACCACAACACCGATGAGCACGCCTATGGTGACATCGAGAATGCGATGAAGCACCAAGGCGGCGTTCGTAGCCGTGCCGTACAGCAAGACCAGCAATGCGGTGATCGCGACCCACATGCCGTCCGGCGCCAGCAAACGGCTGCGGCCGAGGACGGTGCCGACTGCGACCGCCCCAGCCAGTGCCGCGAGTTCCGGCAGCGTGCTTGCTGCCAGCGCGGCCACGAGCACTCCGAGTATCACGACCGCGATCTGGCGCACTGCGGCGGTGACCGAACTGCGCACCGTGGTGCCGATGATGAACAGGGCGGCATAGGGTGCGAGAAAGGCTTCGGGGCTATGCAGCACACGGTCGGCCAGCACCCATGCGATCAGCACTGCCACAGTGCATTTGAAGGCCGACACCGTAGCGGGGTGCCGAAGGATTGTGCGTAGTCGAGATGAGAGGTGTCGCAACGTACTTCCCGGTGGTGCTCTGTCATCCCTCCGCAGCAGGGTACTGCTGCTCTCGCAGGGTCCGGGCCAAGTGCGCGGCATTGCGGGCTGCGGTTGCGTTGGTGGATGCGACGGCTTCGGGAACGCTGTCGAGATCGTTGTAGTCGCCGGGTGTCATTGCCTCGCCGTTCCAGTAGGTGCAGCCCTGGGCGGGAATGGTGTAGCCGCAGTCGTTGAGCGCCTGGAACAGCGAAGCGACAATCGCGTGGGCCCCGTCTTCGTTGCCGACCACCGCTGCGATCGCTACTTTGCCGAACAAGATCGGACGTCCGCTGTCGTCGGTTTCGGACAGTTCTGCGTCGAGACGCTCGAGGGCGCGTTTGGCGACGCTGGACATCTGGCCCAGCCAGGTGGGGGTCGAGATCAACAGGATGTCGGCGTCCAAGATCTGCTGACGAATGCGAGGCCACTGGTCCCCGTCGCCCATGTCTGCCTCGACCCCGGGTCGAATATCGAAGTCGACGAGCCGTATCTTGTCGCCGGTCACGTCGTGGGCGCGCAGTTCCTCGAGGACCTGATCTGCGATCAGATCACTGCTCGACGGTGCAGGTGAGGGCTTGAGTGAACAGGTCAGTGCGAGTGCGGTCAGTGATGTCATGTGGGATCGGGTACCCGCCGTCGGTGCTTCCACACATGCCGGTGCTTCCGGGCGGGAGACGATCAGGGAGCCACACCGGCACCATCCGACACGCTCTCCAATCGCCAGCCCGATGCGACGTCGCGCTGACGCCAGAATTCGGCGAATCGACCACCCGCAGCGAGTAGGTCGTCCACAGTGCCGTCCTCCACGACCTTGCCCCGTTCGAGGAACACGACGCGGTCGGCGGTGCGGATGCTGGCCAGTCGGTGCGCGACGATCACGCGGGTCCGTGGTGTGGGGTCGGCAGTGAGGGCCTGGACCACTGCTGTTTCATTTTCTGTGTCCAGTGCGCTGGTGGCCTCGTCGACGAGGAGCAACGGCGCCGGTTTGAGTAGCGCGCGCGCAATGGACACCCGTTGCTTCTCACCACCCGACAGAGCGCTGCCACCCTCGCCCACACGGGTGTCCCACCCGTCCGGGACACGAGCTATCACTTCATCGACCTGCGCGAGCGACGCGGCCGCGGCGAGTGCCGTGTCGTCGGCGTTCGGGTCGCCGGCACGGATGTTCTCGCGGATCGTGCCGTCGAACAGGTAGGGATGCTGGAAGACGACGGCCGCCAGCGCGCTACGTGAGATCGGGTCGAGAGCATCGGATTCTATGCCGTCGACGAGGATCCGTCCGGTGCGCGGAGTGAGGAGACCGGCGAGGAGCGAGAGGATGGTGCTCTTGCCCGAACCCGACGGCCCCACGATGGCAGTGGTGGTACCGGGTTCGAACGTGAGATCCACACCGTCGAGTGCCGGGGCGCCGTCTCCGTACCAGAAGCGGATGTCCTGCAGTTCGATACGGGGAGCTCTTCCGGTGATGGTGCAGGTGCCGTCGTCACTGTCGACCGGTGCCTCGAGGACGGCACGGATGCGCCGTAGCGTGGTCAGTGACGACTCCACTCCTCCGGTGAGGTCGCTCAGCGTCGTGAACGGATCGAGATACCGGACGATGACAACGATCAACGCGATCGCCTCGGGCACACCGAGGTCGCCGCGCACGGTCAGCACGGTTGCGGCACCGGCCAGGATCACCAATGCCAGCTGGGTGGCCAAGCCGAAGATGAGCTGCCCCGGGACCTGCATGAGCAATAGACGCAGGGTCGCGGAATGCTGACGTTCCAAGGCCTCGCCCACATGACTGCGGTGGGGCTCGGTGCGTCGTGCTGCGCGCAGAGCGGGCTGGGTGCGGGCGAATTCGACGATTCGTTCGGTGAGAGCCGCATTGGCGTCGGCGGCGGCATGGTCGGCGCTGCGCCCGAGTCGTCCCGACAACAGGAACGCTCCGAGCAGAATGGGCACACCGGCGAGCGCGGCGACTCCGAGGACCCAGTTGATCGGCAGCAATGCGATCGCGATGGCGAGCGGCAGCAGGATTGCGCTCAGGATCGGTGTCACCAGATACACGATGAGACCGACGAGATCCGGTCCGGTGGCCGCGATGGCTTGACGGTTGATGGAGGTGTTCTCACCTGTGAACCATGTCAACCGGATTCGTGCGGTGCGCTCGGCAACTTCGTTCTGGGCGTGGTCGAGCAACCCGAAGCCGATGTCGAAGCCGAGCCGGGAGGCGGCCGTGTCGACGATCCATCCGGTGACGGTGACGGCGGCCAGTGCGCCCATCCAGGGCCATGCATCGGACGGGGTGGAGCCGAACAGGGCACCGACGAGTGGCACGAGCAGGACGACACCGACGGCGCGGAGGACGACGCTGACGACGGTCAGGCTTTGGTGGAGGACGACGGTGCGGCGGCTGCCCGGTGGCAGCAGAGCGAGCAGGGTGCGGATCATCGGGCCGGCTCCTGGTCTGCGTAGGCGAGTTCGTTCGATGTGTGGGAACCCGCGTCCCACATCTTCCGGTAGCGGCCGTCTGCGGCGAGCAGTTCGCTGTGGGTGCCTGTTTCGGCGATGCGGCCGTGATCGAGGACGACGATGCGGTCGACGTCGACGAGGGTGTGCAGGCGGTGTGCGATGACCAGAACGGTGCGGCCCGTGGTGAGCCTGCTCAGTGCCTGCTGGACGAAATATTCCGATTCGGGGTCGGCGAAGGCCGTTGCTTCGTCGAGGACGAGTATCGGAGTGTCGGCGAGGATGGCACGGGCAATCGTGATGCGTTGTCGTTCACCACCGGACAGTTGTGGATCGGCGTCGAGCACGGTGTCGTAGCCGTCGGGCAGCTGGAGGATCCGATCGTGGATGTACGCGGACCGTGCAGCCGATTCGATCTGTTCGTCGGTGGCGTCGGGAACGGCGAGCGCGATGTTGTCTCGCACCGTTCCCTGCACGAGTTGTGTGTCCTGGAAGACGAATCCGACCTGTTCGTAGAGGGCGTCGGCATCGAACTCGCGGATGTCGCGGCCGAAGATGCGGATGGTGCCGTCGTCGATGTCGTGGAACCGGGCGAGCAGTGCCGCCATCGTGGATTTCCCGGAACCCGAGTGCCCGACGAGCGCGGTGATTGTTCCGGTGCTCAGGGTGAGGGAGACGTCGTCGATCACGGGGACACCGGGCCGGTAGGAGAAGCAGACGCGGTCGAACTCGACGGAGCTTGCGTGACGGGGTGGCGCGGAGTCGCTTTCACGGGTGTCGAGTTCGGGCTCGTCGAGGACGACACCGATACGACGGGCAGCGAGCATGCCGCCGCGCAGGCCACCGAGACCGTACCCGAGGCCGAGAAGGCGAGCTCCGAACGTGGTCCCCAGGAACAGGAACGGCAGCAGAGCTGTGGGCTGCATGCTTCCGGACGTGATCAGAGCGGTCCCGGTGACAGTGATGAGAAGCAGGAAAGTGGCGGGTCTCGTCGCGAGATCGATGAGCGACTTCTTGTTGCTGAAGGGGCGTTGCCAACCGTCGAGGAACTCGATGTATTCACGTAGTCGTGCGCGGAACGTGGATGCCGCTGCTCCGCCGAACACACGGATCACCGGTTGTCCTTCGAGATAGGCACCCGCTTCGGAGCTCATCCGGTCGGCCCAGCGCATCGCCTGCGCCGTCTTGTTTCCGGACTGGACCACCATGATCACCGTCGTCACGACGTAGACGAGGATCGGCACGAACATCAGAAGCGCCAGACGCCAGTCCACGGTGAACAGGTAGATCAGTACAGCAACGGGCGCCACCACCGCGGCGACGGCATCGGTGACAGCATGTGTCACCAAATAGTGCAGCGACAACGTGTCATCCTGCACGACGCGTTTCACCTGCCCGGAGTCACGGTCGTCGAACCAGCCGAGGGGAAGCTTCGCCAGTTTGCTCAGAAGCTGTGTCCGCAGACCACGTTCGAATTGTGCATCGACGGTGTGCAGCCAGAAGGACAGCGCGGCGGCGAGCAGCGTGCCCGCACCCATCAGTCCGATCGCCCAGATGCCGATCGTCCACAGCTGTGATTCCGGTGCTCCGTCGAGCATGCGACGAGCAAGCTCGGTGAGCAGTACGAACGGGGCGAGCTGGATCAGGGTGATCAAGGCCTGCAGGGCGCCGGCAGCGACGAATGTATTGCGCAGCGTGCCGATCAGCTTGCCCCCGGACTCCGCTTGCCACGAGCCGCGACTGCTCTGGGTGGGCTGCGGTGCCGGTGGTGCCTCTTCGATCGTGGGTTCCGGCTCGGCGGTGTCGTTCGAGCGGTACGTGCCCATGGCGCGACCGTGGAACCAGTAGGCCTGTGCGTACACCTCGGATTTGGGGAATCCGAAATCGTCGCGCAACCGGGTTCGCAGGTGCTTGAGAGCCTTGGATTCGGTACCGGCCCATGCTTTCCAATTGGACCAGTCGCGATCCTCGATCGCCGCGGCCAGCGAGGTGGGGCCGAGCCGCGGGACCCAGTGCGTGTTCATCAGCGGATGATCGGACATGGGGATGAGGAGGTCGGCGTCGTCGTGCTGTTCGAGATACACCTCGACGGCGACATCGCGGGGGAGAACGTCGATGATGCTGTTGATTGCGGGAATCGAGGCGGAGTCGCCGATCAACAGGTAGCCGGCGGGCAGTTCGTCGGGCACGGTGAACTGCTTGGAACCGAACGACGTGATGCTGATGGTGCTGCCGGGTTCTGCATGTTTCGCCCACACCGATGCCGGCCCAGCCGGTTCGTGCAGCACGAAATCGACCGCGAAGGTGCCTTCCTCCGTGTCTGCCTCGGAGAACGTGTATCCCCGTTGATGTTCCGTGTCGGGGTCGTCGGGGTCGGGGACCCAGAACCGTAGATATGCGGTCGGTCCCGGATCGGCGTCGTCGAACAGTGTTGTGGATGAGAACCGCACACGCAGGAAGTGCGGTGCGAGTTGCTCGGTACCGGTGACGACCGCGTCGTGGACGCGGGCACCGAATCCGCGCATCACCGCGCCCTGGAACCCCCGTTTGGCCATCAGATCCCCATTCCGGTGGCCGCCAGATCGGCGACCACCTGCTCCAACGGCCGACCTGGAGGTGCGACCGCGACAAGGCCTCGAATTATTGCTGTGAGAACAAGTTTCACGTACTCGTCGTGTGTGAACGTCGGTAGCTCGCGGTGGGTTGTGCCCAGTTCCGCGTCGGTAGCCAACTGGTTCGTGACATTGCGGCGTTGGTCCTCGAGCCCCTCTGCTCTTTCCTGCTGGTTTTCGTCTGCCACCGCGTAATTGATCGTGTTGCCCGCGACCGCACTGGACAGGATGATGGCGAGGTCGGGTGTGTATCCGCGCCTCGCCAGGGCGGCCACCTCGTGCACCATCAGGCGACGGCCGGCTTCACCGCGCGGGAAGAGTGTCTGCATGTAGGTGCCGAGCCCGGGGTTGGCCAGAACGAACGCTCTGAGTTGTAGCCCGAACGACAGTAGGTGTTGTGTGGCGTCGTGAGCCGGGTCGTCGTGCAGGACGAGGTCATCCAGCAGGCTTTCTCCCACCGCCCGCTCTAGCCCCCAGCGTCCGTCGACGTGCCGGTAGAGGGCGGTGGTGGACACGTCGAGTTCGGCGGCGACCGCGCTCAGGCTCAGGTGGCGCATGCCCAGTTCGCGACCGACGCGGACGATGTCGTCGATGTCGATCTTGCGCACGCGTCTGCCCAGCTCGGACACTTGTTCATCGCCCCGTTCCCTTAAGTTGCACCCCATAACTTAGGGGAGTCTAAGCTCATCTGCCGGTGTGTGACAAGGGCTCGGAAATGGGAAAGGTGCCACCGCGAGGGTCGCGGCTACCCGGACGTCGGTCGTTCCACGGAGCGAGAGAGCTGACCGTCCAGTACCCGGGCCGGATCGGTAGCGCAGCGAGCCCGAGGTTCACAGCAGACTCCGAGCGTGAGCGAAGGGTCCTCGGAGCCTGCACAACAACCATGGAGTCGAACGGGAAGCAGCCACTATCGCGGCGCTTTCCTCCATCGGTTGTGTTGTAGAACAGGAGATGACATGCGTTCGAAGATCGTCGGCGGGCTCGTCGGTGTTGCGGTGATATCGGCAGCGGTGTGGGGAGGTGGAGTGGCCTCGGCGACGACCGCACCGAACGTGGTGGGAATGAGCGAGGCAGACGCGAACGCTGCATTGGATGCTGCGGGCGCGCCGCATTCGATCATCAGCAGAGCAGGCAGTTCTTCGCGGGATTCGTGCACGGTCGTCGAGCAGCGTGACCTGGGCTATCACACCGAGGCCGCGGGAGAGTGGAACAGCAGCACCCACACTCGCTACAGCAGCGATACCGAGGTGTGGGACGGAATCGGCGTCGTCCTGCTCTGCAACTGACGGCGCGCGTCAGACAGCCCGCGTCCGATCACCGGGCGAGTGTAGCGGTGACAGCATTTCGGTCGGCACGCCCACGCCGCGGCACAATATGGCCGCGGCGCCGCGCCAGCCACAGGAACGCGAGCGTCACCAGCACACAGAACGCGACGGAGTACAGACTTCCCTCCGGGCCGAAACTGCCGCCGGTGACCAGCGTGGAACCCGAGGTCGAAGTCTGCAACAGCCCGGATGTGGCGCCGTTCCCCGAAACCTCGCTGCTGAAAATGCCTGCCGCGGCGAAGTTCCAGCCGAAGTGCAACCCGATCGGCAGCCACAGACTGCGGGTCGCGATGTATGCGGCCGTGAGCATGCCACCGGCCTCGATCGCGACCGCGAGGCCACCCCACACGGTGGCGTGCTCGTTGAACAGGTGCACCATCCCGAACAGGACGCCGGTCGAGACCATCGCGATCCACGTACCCACACGTTCCTCCGCTATCCGGAACAGGACGCCGCGGAAGAGCAACTCTTCGGTGACGGCGGCTGCGGCCATGAAACCGATCATCCCCAACGCCCCCGTCACCGAGCCCCAGCCCTCGACGTCGTAGCTTCCGAGGAAAGCGAGATTCACAATCACCAAGGCGAAAAGCGCGATACCGATGAGTGTCCCCCACCCCATGGCCTGCCAGGCTCCGCGTCGGGCCAGTTCGGTGGTGGGTCGGTGCTCGGTACGTCGCACCACCCAGCGGTAGACCCACAGGGCGGATGCTGCCGCACACACGCCGACGATCAGTGTGAGCCAAGGATTCCCGTCTACAGCAAAGAGAAGCTGACTGCCGATGAACGACACCGCCGCGACGGCCAGGAGTTGTGGGACGAATCTCATGAAGATCCCTTCTTCGGCGCCGCGGGCCCCGAGCGCCGCGATCGATTCGAACCTACGGATTCAGTGCCTCGAAATCGTCACCCGACAGTACTAACCTGCGCGTAGCTCTCGCGGGGGACAACGTCACTCCAGAAGGTGACGGACACAGTTCCCGCTGACCGGACCTGACGTGACCAGAATCCGGCTTACGAGTCGCTCGAAATCCTTTTGGGAGTGCAGTTTTCGACGGATTTGGTGCAGAATCACGTCAAGAACTGCGCAGTCGATCGGCGGAGGTCGGGGTTCGTCGGTCGCGATGGCCAGGCAGATCATTCCCATGACGGGGCAATCCAGCGTGCCGCTGTCCGTGCGTCGTCGATGTCCTCGAACGTTGGTGGGCACCGCAGGTGGTGGTAGTGGAACTCGACCATGATGTCGTCAGTCCACAGAACCTCGAACATTGTTTCGCCAGAACGTAAATAGAGCAGTGAAAGCCGGTTGCGGAGAGTCCGTGAGTCGAGCGTAACCGTCGCGCTCAGTCGTTGATGCCGAGTTCGTCTTCGAGGGCGCGCAAGCGTTCGAACGCCTGGCTCTGTTCGGTTTGCTTGGCGTCTTTGTAGGCGAGAACGTCCCTGCTGAGTAGGCGAGTGTGCGACCCGCGCATATGTGCGGGTAGCGCTCCATCCCGCACAAGTTTCATCAATGTGGGCCGGGATATGCCCAGCATCTTCGCCGCGGTGGTCGTGGTGACTTCGGTGGGAAGGCTCCCGACGGTGACGGTGCCCCCGCGGCTGACGATGTCGAGTACCTGACCGAGTAGTCCGGTCAGTTCAGGGGGAAGCGGAAGGGATTCGTTGTCCGACGTGGCGAGCGTGATCATGTAGCTGTGGGCATCGTTCGACGTAGTGCGAGCGGCATGGACCTGCTCGTTGAACGCGCGAGCCTGCTCGATCTCGTCCGCACTCAGGGATAGGACGGTTCTGTCGTCGCGAGCGATGTGCTCAGTGCTCATGGACCCGACCTCCTTGCGTCATGGCGTCGATCCGATGCCCATCACCGTAGCTACTTTCACTTATAAGTGCAGCAAGGGTTCTCTTGCTGAGTGGAGATCAGAGGTTCGCCGGTCGCTTCAAGATGGATGACGACGTCAGGCACAGCACTGCAGACGAGAGCAACAGTAGCCACAACCCCCACCCGATCTGGACACCGATTGTTTCTCCGAAGAACTCGCTGGTGATAGACGAGACCTCGAACAGGTCGTAGATCGCGATGACCAGGCAGATCACTCCCATGACAGGGGCAACCCAGCGCACCGCTGCCCGTGCATCGGTTTCCCGCGAGAACCGTACGAACAGTGACGCTGTGGCCACCGCGCCAAGGATCAGGGTGATGATGCCGACTGATGTCCGGCGAACTCCGCGTGCGTGATGCAGAGAAAGTAGTCGAGAACGCGCTGTAGCAATGTACCCGAGGAAAGTGTGGGTTTGAGCTCGGATACCGTCGGGCTCAAATCCACACTTTTGGACCGGGTTGGGCCTACCCAGCGGTGCGCAACTTGGTGGTTTCGACCGCGTATATCGCAGTCGAAACCATCAAATCATTAGTAGCGGCCGCCGCTCGTCCGCCGCATAGGAAGATGATCGATCCCAGCCTCGATGTAGTTCGTCCCCGTGCGCGTGAATCCGAACCGCCCATACCAATTTTCAAGATACGCCTGTGCTGAGATCTCGACGTCGGTGGAGGTCGCGGACAAATCGGCCTCGATGAGAGCGCCCGCGAGTCCACGGCCACGAGCCGAGCGTGATGTGGCAACTCGGCCGATGTGGGCGGTGTCTCCCTCGGTGATCAGACGAAGCGTGGCCACCACCGAATCGTCCTCTTCGATCCAGTACAACTCGGTGAACGGCTCGAGATCGACGCCGTCCAGTTCGGGTTCGTCGACGATGCGTTGTTCGTGGACGAAGACCTCGGTACGCAGCATCAGGATCTTGTACAACGTGACAGGGGAGATGGCCGCGAGTGGTGCGTGCTGAGTCGCTGGCATGAGCCGATCGTACTGTTCTTCCGTGGTGTGCCATGGAAGGTTGGGGCGGGAGCAAAACCAGATGGAAAGCCTTGGAGTCCCCTCAAGAAACGCAACTACTTGCAGCCATACCGTACTTTCTCTGGCACAAACGTAACTACGCGCAGCGATACCGTACTTTGCGGCTATGGATGCCACGGGCAGCCGCTGACTTGAATGAATCCTGTTTGAGTGTGCAGTTATTGACGTGATTTGGTACTGAATCCGTCGATAACTGCACACTCGATGAGGAACATGGCCGAACGCCCGCGCTACGGTCCACCCTAACTGTCTTTCCGGCAGAGCTCGAGGTATGAATCAGTCATGGCTGAGTTGGCGCGCGGACAGAACACCACCATCGGCACCGGAGCCGTGACGGCATCGGTGACGGGAGCGAAGCAGGGGACCGTCGACCTGATGGTCTTCCAGCTTGGCGCCGACGGTAAAGTCCGCAGCGACACCGACTTCGTGTTCTTCAACCAACCCGCATCGCCCGAAGGTGCCGTCCGGTTGGTCGCCGCCGACCGCGTCTCCATCGACCTCACCGCAATCCCGCCCGCGGTCGAACGTCTCTCGATCGCAGTCGCACTCGACGACAGCGTCTCCGGCAGCCTCGCATCCGTGCCCGGACTCGGAGTCGACGTAGCTCATCCCACTGGCGCCGCGACCGCGAAAGCACTCGATCTGACCAGCGAACGCGCAGCCGTGCTCCTCGAGGTCTACCGGCGCAACGGCGAGTGGAAGATCCGCAACGTCTCCGCCGGCTGGGATTCCGGCCTGTCCGGTCTCGTCACCGAGCACGGTGTGCAGGTCGACGACGCGCCTCCCGCGCCCGCACCGGCCCAGGACGGCGTGCGCACAGTCGCGGGTGAGGAGAAACTGTCGCTCGAGAAGCGTCAGAAGCTCGACCTGCGCAAACGCGAGGTCGCCAAGGTGCTTCTCGACAAGGGAACGCCCGGGGTGCGGGCACGCGTCGTGCTCGTCATCGACAAGACCGGCAGCATGCACCGCCAGTATTCGAAGAAGCGCATCCACGAAGTCGTCGAACGCATGGTGCCGATCGCCGTGCAGGTCGACGACGACGGAAAGCTCGAGCCCTACCTGTACGCGGTGTCGTTCGTGCGGCTTCCCGACATCGCCGTCCATGAGGTCGAGGAGTGGTCGTCGACGTATCTGCACCTCAGCGGTGTGCACGGCGGTATCGATTACAAGCCGATCGGTGGGGTCAACGACGAACTGCCGATCATGGGCGAGATCATTTCCTCGCTCACACCGGGCGCGTCGATGCCCACCCTGGTGTTGTTCTTCACCGACGGCGGTTTCAATCAGAAGAGGCAGATCAGCTCGCTGATGAAAGAAGCGGCCGCGCTGCCGGCATTCTGGCAGTTCGTCGGGCTCGGTAAGGCCAACTACGGGGTCCTCGAACGCCTCGACACCATGGAGGGTCGCGTCGTCGACAATGCCGGATTCTTCAGCGTCGACGACATCGGAAAGATCAGCGATGCAGAGCTCTACCGTCGTTTGCTGAGCGAATTTCCGGACTGGCTGCGTGCGGCTCGAGCGGCGGGCATCGTTCGGTAGTGCCCGGGCACCCGGGAGGGCTCGCTCAGACGACAGGCACGAGTTCCGGAGCGTCGGCCGGGTCGGGGGTGTGCCGTTCGCGCACAACCGCAATCGCGGTGAGCAGCACACCGACTGCGGTCCACCCCGCCAGCACAGTCCATGAGAAGGCAGTGCTCGCGTCGGGGAAGTACGAGAGTTCTTTCAGTAGTGTCGCGCCCGCGCCCGGCGGGAACCACTGGCCGATCGCGCCCCACGGTGAGAGCAGGAATTCGACGGGCATGGTGGCAGCCGAAATAGGGTTGGCGACGAGCATCATCAGCACCGCGCCGATCCCGATGCCGGGAGGACCGATCAGGCTGCGAAGTCCGACGATGGGTGCCGTGATCGCCACGAGCGCGAACCCGATTGCGGCGGCGTTCGTCCAGTAGCTGCCCTGCAACGCCCCAAACATTCCCTGCAGGATGGCGCCGAGCAGCAATCCGCCGACCACCCCGTACGTCACGAGCGCGCCGATGCGGTGTGATGCGCGAGCGACCCCGAACGAGATGAGGACGGCACCGGCCATGCCGCCCAGGACGAGCGGGAACGCGGCGACACTCAGCTTTGCTCCGCGCGCATCCGAATCGGAGAACGGTACGACGTCGGTCACCGGAACTTCGGCCTGCGGGATCGTGAAGGAGGTCGGCGCGTTCGCTGCGGCTGGTTCGGCGAGACGCTGCGCGATCGCGGCTTCCGTCGCCGACCGTAGCTGCGCGTCGATCTGCTGCTGAATTCCGGTCGCGATGCCCTGAAGCATTTGCGCGACTTGAGCATTCGCCGCGGTCGCGACGAGGACCTCGGGCATGTCGGTGGGGTTGTCGCCGAGGACGATCGCGCCGTAGATCTCGCGTCGCTCGATCGCCGCAACTGCTGCGTCGCGGGTGTCCTCCTCGATGAGGAGCAGTGCGTCGCCGGACTGAGCTTCGAGCATCCCGGTGGTCTGTGCGACCGATGCGTCGGGGCCGACGATTCCGACGGGTAGATCGCGCGGTTCGGAGGTGACGGCCGGCCACGCGAATGCCAGCAGGACGACGCCGACGATGACGGCTGCGCCCGCCGCGAGGGCGATGGCACGTGCAATCGGTGGCGTGCCGACCGCCGGTGGGGTAGCGCTCATGTTGCTCCTATCAAAACGAATATTCGTTCTTTATAGTGAGGTCGGTTAGAGTGGCTTGTCAACAATGGCGCTGTGAACAGGAGAAATGTCGTGCCGAGGGTGAGTGAGGCGCATCGTGTCGCGCGGCGTGCAGAGATCATCGACGCGGCCCTACGGAGTTTCACCCGTGCGGGCTACCAGCGCACATCGATGGCCGACATCATCGCTGAATCCGGGTTGTCGGCCGGTGCCATCTACGGCTACTTCAGCGGAAAACAACAGTTGCTCGTCGCGGTCGCCGACCACGTCCTCAGCGATCGGCATACTGCACTGACCGCTGGCGGCGCGTTTGCGGAGGCGAAGAGCCCGGGGGATGTCGCTGCGGGCATCATGAGGACTCTTGCCGAAGATCTGCACACCCTCGCGGGCGACAATTACGGACGGGCGATCCTGCAGGTGTGGGCCGAAGCCACCATCGACCCCGAGATCCGCGAACTCGCCCAGTCTGTCATCGGCCGGCTACTCGGGGCGGTCACCGGCGCACTCGTGGAATGCGCCGAAGCCGACCCTGGCGTGCTTCCCGCCGGAGCTGTCGACCTTCACACCTGGGCGGCCGGATACGCGCCGGTGGTGCTCGGCGTGGTCCAAGGCTTCATCGTGCAGCAGTCTCTGCGCGACGACTTCGACGTCGACGCCTACATTGCAACCGCAGCCGAGATACTGTGATCCACACTATCGGCCCGTGGTTCCGTCGATGAGTTCGCGGAGGATATCTACGTGTCCGGCGTGGCGACCGGTTTCTTCGATCATGTGCGCCAGCGCCCACCGGGCACTCGGCCCCGGGCGCTCACCGGCTCCGTGCGGAATCGGCGCGGCAAGGTCCGTGCACCTGTCCAGCACCGCGTTGGACTGTTCGACGGCAGCGCGGTAACGGGTAACGACGCTCTCGACGGTGTCTGTGGAATCGCAGCGGAATGTCTTCGGCCAATTGGTGGTTCGGTGGCCAAGGAAGATCGACTCCTCGACGTGAGCGAGGTGTTTCAGCAGGCCGAGCAGGCTGGTGCCCGACGGAACGCCCGCGGTGCGCACCTCGGGTTCGGGAGTGGTCTCGACCTTGGTTGCGATCGATGTGCGGAGGTAGTCCAGGAAGCCGCGCAGCACCTCGGCCTCGCTGCTGCCGGTCTTCGGTGGCGGGGCGTCGCGGCGTCGGTTCACGGTCATGCAGATCGTCCTAGGTCGGAGGCGCGGCGGATCATCAGGATGTGGTCGGTGACCTCGGCCTTGCGTCCGTCCGGCCCGGCCGCGATCCGTTGATCCGCCTCGGCGCGTACAAGCTCCCACTCCGGGGGATCCAGTGCGATCTCGCGATGGAGCTCTCGAGAACTCGGGAAGTGGGTGCTCGGGTCCTGGTTCCACGACCACGGCGCGATGGAGCCGTGATCCACGACCAGCAGATGACCGCCGGGCCGCAGTGCATGTGCTGCGGCCCGGAACACGGCCGCCCGATCCAAGTGGGAGGCGGCGTGCAGGTAATGGGCGTTCACCAGGTCGAACTCCCCGGACGGGACTCCCGCGTCGAGGTCCCACTGAGTCGCGACGAGCCGGTGCGTGAGGCGGGTCTTCTGGGCGAGTGCTGTCAACTGTTCGACTGCGCGCTGCGAGATGTCGAGGGCGGTGACGTTCCAGTCGTGCTCAGCGAGCCAGAGTGCGTCGCCGCCGTTGCCGCAGCCGAGCTCCAGTGCGTCGCCGGGGGTGAGGTGGGAGGTCATCTCGACGAGGCGCGCGTTCGGCGCAACCCGATAGGGTTCGGAGGTGGTCTTGGAAGCTCTGGTCATGGGATCCACGCTCGCACCCTGCATTGCATTGAAGCCAGGGGCCTTGCAGGATTGCAAAATGAGGGCTCGGTAGGGTCGAGGAGGCGCGATGGATGACGAGGTGCTCCGCGCGGTCGGTCCACGGCTTCGAGGGTTCCGGCAATCGCTGGGGCTGAGCCTCGACGAGCTGTCCGCACGTAGCGGGATTACGGCCAGCACGATCTCCCGTCTCGAGCGGGGCCTGGTGCGTCCGAGTTTGGAGCAGCTGCTTCCGCTCGCCCGGGTCTACGGACTGCCACTGGACGAACTCGTCGCTGCCCCGCGCGTCGGTGATCCGAGAGTCCATCTGAAACCTGTGCGCAAGCACGGCCTGACGTTCATCCCGCTCGGCGTCCACGCTGGGGGCATACGGGGATTCAAGGTGATCTACCCGCCCAGCGCGGTGGCCCCGGCGAAGTACAACACCCATCCGGGTCGAGGGTGGTTCTACGTCCTCAGCGGCACGGTGACCTTGGCGTTGTCCGACGAGCGCACCACCCTCGGGGCGGGCGAGGCGGCAGAGTTCGCCACCACGACCCCGCACTGGATCGCCAACGCCCACAAGGACCGACCCGCCGAGATCATCGCTCTGTACAGCGTGCAGGGCGAACGTGTCCACGTCACCGATGTTTGAACACCACGACCGCAGGAAGCTGAGGTGCGATCTGTGTTGTGCTGGGCAACTCGAGAAGGACGCCCTGCGGGCGGCTGTGCCTGACCATGCGGAGACCCTGCGGGTCCCTGAGCTTGCCTTCGGCCCCTTCCCCAACGCTGCCCAGTCGCCATGTCCCGATAGACCATCTCGGCCAGCGCTTTTGGCCCCACGCCGGAGATGACGTGTGGCTTGCGCTGGACCCGGTCGTTCGTGTCGACCCTCACGATCGGGTGCTCCACCACCAGCTGTGGAGACGAAGAATACTGGTGCCCAGTCGGTTTCGAACCGTGGGAATGGCACCCCGGTTCGCAGCGTCGATGCGCTGACGTCGGACTGTGGGAGATGAGCGACGATGCCTGCCCGCTGTGCCGTGGTTACCGGAACGGCCCTTGTGCACGCCGGTGCAGGCGGCAAACACCTCGGGCCCCTCGACCGGCTGCCGGAGCAGGGTCGAGGGGCGAGAAGGTCAGGACGTCGATGAACCTGGAGGCCAGAAGAGGTGGCCGGCGCGTGAGAAGGCGCTCGCGGCTCGTCGCTGGTGCACGCCTCTGTAGGGCGTGTGGATAGAATCCACCGTACGGTGCATGGCAGCTCTCTTCTGTCGTGTACCCAGACCCCGGTTCGGTGTTGGCGCACCGGCCGGGGTCGACCTATTTTCAAGGTCAGTGGAGGGATAGTCCCACGTGCGGCGGATGCCGTCAACCGGGGCGGGAACGTTCGCACGCCTTCGGGGGTCTGCCCGCTACAGCCCTCAGGGGTGCTCAGATGTGCGACGGAAACGACGCACGCGTATGCTGTTGTTACTGTCGCATCAGGTGGAGGCCGGCATGAGCATCGACCACGATCTCGGCGCGGAACTGCGCGCCCTACCGGATGGCGCGTTCTTGGCTCTACTTGCTGACGAAGTCGGCCGCCGTGAGTCCATGAGCTCGGTACGAGACTCCCTGCTCTCGCTCGTCGCTTCCGGGCCCACTCTCAGCGCCTCGATCTCTTCGGCGGTGCCTGCGCACACAGTGGCGGAGGCGGTCGCACGGGCCCGGATCGAGACTTCCGCCCGGCAAGCAATCTTCGAACATCCACATCTCGAGGCGAGCGATATCGCCGACGTCCTGCAGTCCCGTGATAGTAACCGGCGCAGCCCGGCCAGCCGGTTACGCGAACGCGGCGACATCGTCGGATACGAGATCGGTGGGCGCTACCTCTACCCGAGTTTCCAGTTCGACGCCACCACTGCGAAGGTCAGACCGGTCGTCGCGGAAATCAACCAGTTGCTCGATGCGAAGCACGACCCATGGGGAGTGAGTTCGTGGTGGCTCAGTCCATCCGGGTGGCTCGCGGACGGAGAATCTCCGGCGGACCTCGCCGCAGCGGGCGGTCACGAAGATCATCTCCGCGCCATCGTCCATGATCTGTTGGAGGATTGAACCGGTGCCTGCGGCATCGCCGCCTCCAGATCTGACGGGCGCGCCCGTTCTGGTAACTCTCCCTGCAGGCGCCGAGCTGTGGCGGATACACCACAACAAGTACGCGGCGAATGCGATGAATCCGACTCCGCAGCCCACAATTCCTGGCGGGGCCCGATTCGACAGCCTCGCCGGTGACTACGCTTATACCTACGTCGGCGATTCACCGGAGGCTGCCGTTGCGGAGACACTGTGTAGGGGCTTGGCAGTGACGGCCCGTCCCAGACTGGTACCGCGGGTCCAGATTTCAGGCCGTGTCTTGAGTCGGCTCACCGTAACGACCGACCTCACCGTGATAGCCTTGTACGGCCCGCACCTGTCCGCCGTCGGTCAGGACACCTGGCTCACCAAATCAGACCCCTCCGATTACCTGCAGACCCGAACATGGGCACGAGCACTGCTGACAGCAGCGCCCTCGGCCGGCGGTCTGACATACCGGTGCCGCCACAACGAAGACCGCTTCGCATGGATGCTTACTGCAGACCCTTCCCACGCCCACCATCCCGAACTTGCCGTCGACAGCAAAGACTCACTCCGTCTCGATAGCCCGTCCGGCCTGGTGCTCGTTGAACGAATGCTCGCGCGTTACAACGCCGTTCTGTCATCGACGATGTGATCAGATCCTGCCCACATGTTCATAGGCATTGCTGATGGGTTGAATCGGCGATGTGTCTTTGCGTCATGGTGCCGTGAGGTGTTGAACTGCCTGAATCCTCAGGTTCGCGAAACTCGGACCCGTTCTCGACACCGGGTCGTTCGATTGGAGTACTGCCGATGCGCATCGGAACGATGATCACCTACAGCGGTGGGTTCGCCGAGACCGTCGAGGAGGCAGCTGATCTCGAACGCGCCGGACTCGACATCATCTTCATGGCCGAGGCGTACTCGTTCGACGCCGTCAGCCAGCTCGGCTACCTCGCAGCGAAGACCAAGACGGTGCAGCTGGCGTCCGGAATCTTCCAGATCTACACACGCACCCCGTCGCTGATGGCGATGACGGCGGCGGGCCTCGACTACGTGTCGGGCGGTCGGTTCGTGCTCGGCATCGGCGCATCAGGTCCGCAGGTGATCGAAGGCTTTCACGGCGTGCCGTACGACTCGCCGCTGGGCCGCACCCGCGAACTCGTCGACATCTGCAGGCAGGTGTGGAGACGCGAACCGGTGCGCCACGACGGCAAGCACTACCAGATTCCGCTTCCTCCGGAGAAGGGCACCGGCCTCGGTAAGCCGTTGAAGCTCATCAACCATCCGGTGCGCGAGCGCATCCCGATCGTCATTGCCGCACTGGGACCCAAGAACGTGGCGTTGACGGCGGAGATCGCGGAGGGCTGGCAGCCGATCTTCTACCACCCCGAACGGGCACACGATGTGTGGGGCGAGTCGTTGGCGAAGGGTGCGGCGCGTCGCGATCCGGCGCTCGGTGATCTCGAGGTCTACGCCGGGCCGGCGCTCGCAATCGGAGACGACGTCGATCACCTGCTCGACGTCGTCAAACCGCACCTGGCGCTGTACATCGGCGGAATGGGTGCGCGAGGCAAGAACTTCTACAACGACCTCGCGTGCCGATACGGATACGAAGCGGAAGCCAAGACCATCCAGGATCTGTACCTGGACGGGAAGAAGGAGGAAGCTGCCGCGGCCGTGCCCGACGACCTGGTGCGCGCGATCTCGCTGATCGGGCCCGAAGGCTACGTGCGCGAACGGGTCGTGGCGTTCAAGGAGTCTGGCGCGACGACGCTGAACGTCCGGGCACTCGCCCCCGATGCGGCTGGCCGTGTCGCGCAGATCGAGAAGCTGCGCGCCATCGTGGATGCGTGACGGTAGGCAGATTATCTTCCGAGTAGCTGGGCGATCATGTGGTGCCCCTCGGCCTCGAAGGCCTCGTCGCCCACTTGAAATGCCCACACTGCATTTCCAATGGCGGCGCGAATACGTTGCCGGAACCAGGCGTTCGGCTCGCGTGGGTCCGTTCCGTAGCCGCCCAGGAATGCAACTTCGGCTCCTGGGATACGGACGAACTCCCGCGCCGCCAATCTGTCGAAGTCTTCGATAGCGGGTCGACGATCCGCCCGCCCGAAGTCGATCACCCGTACGGTCCCGTCGTCGATGATCCAATTTCGGCTGTGCCAGTCGCCGTGTGTCGGTACCAGCGTCGCGGCAGGGGTCGGCCACGCCCGGATCATCGCGCGCAGACGTTCGGCGACGTCGGGTTCGATGCGGTGAGGCGCTGCGAGCCAGCGCAACGATTTGTTGTTGGCGCGCCGCTCGTACCCGTCGTCCTCGACGCTTTCCTGTGCATGAAACGCAGCGAGGATCCGGCCCGCCTGCGCGTACGTGTCGAGGCTCGACATCGCGGCGTCGTCCTGGACGAGCCGTCCCGGTAGGAACTCGGTCACCACGAGCTTGGCGTCGCGATCCGAGTGGACCATCCGAGCAGCATGGCCGGTCGCGACCCACGGGCCCGTCCAGGTTTCGTGAGCCCGAATCTCGCGGGCGATGTGATGATCGGCAGCGCCGCCGGCCTTGACGACGAACCGCCCCTCGGACGTGGCAATCCGCAGGACGGTGGTCTCGACGAGATTCCAGCTCATGTCGGAGACCACATCGAACTGGGGAAACCGGCCACGCAGTGCTGCCTGCTGCGACTGGGTCAGGCGGTCGAGTCCGGAGAGCATGAGCATCCACTCTACGGAACTCGCAGACTGCAGGACCGCAGCGTCAGGTGATGGCGTAGCCGAGCTGATGGGCCGCGCTGTCGATCGGCCCGGACAACCCGGGATGTGACAACGGGAGCGACACCGCTGGCAGCGCGGGGAACGCATCGGCGGCCGGTTCGGTGATAGCGATGCAGATACTCCCGGCGCACCGACCGCGATAGACGATGCCGTCGAGATCGTCGTGGGCGCGGTGAATGGTGCGGGCCCAGTGCTGGGTTCGGACGTGCGCTGCGGAGTCGAGGGCATGGTTGCCGCCGACCCGGGTCGCCCACGTCCCCTCGCCGATGCCGGACACATCGAGCAGGCTCAGCAGGCGGGTGAATCGCAGCCCGGTCAGATACGGGTCGCCGCGGTGGCGGTCGATGACACGGGAGCTTTGGAACGCCTCGGCCAGCCCGCCGCGAGGACTGGAGGCGCCGTACCAGACGCCGTAGCCGGGATGTTCGGCGCGCGGAGGCGGGTGGTGGTCGAACCTCAGGATCGGGCCGAACGTGCGCATGCTATTCCACGGCAGCACATTGGTTCCGGTGGTGCGATGCACCCGCCACACGATTTCGGTCGGTTGCCAGGCGAACACTTCCTCGGGGCGCACGCCCGCACCACGAAGGTCCGCAACAGTCGGTGGTGCGGGCAGCATCGACCCCATCTATGCCGATTCCCATTCGGCGGCGGTGATCACGCCTCGGGCCTGTTCGATATCGGCGGCAGCTCCGGCGCTGCCGGACAGCCATGCCACGATCGACGCCGGCCGGCCCTCCACGGTCAGGGACGGTTGGGGGAGGGTCAGCAACGCCTGCACGGTCAGCGGGTGCAGATCCTTCGCCAGCAACGGCACCACCTGGTCGAGGTGCGGTACCGCCCCGGTGTCAGTGAACTGGGCGGGGGGCAGCAATCGGTTACGGCCCGACGTAAACGCCCACAGGGTGCCGTCTCCGAGGCGTTGCCGGATCCGGGCCGCGGTCACCCCGAGACGGTCCGCCGCCTCAGCGATCGACAGTGAATTGCGGATCAGTTCCTGCATGCGAATGTCGCGACCCACCCGTACGGTCGCCGCCGCGGCCGGGTCTTCGACGAATCCGGCCTGATCGAGCAGGGCCGCGTCGTGGTCGGACAGCGGCGGTGCTGCCGGGTTCCGGTCGGACAGGCTGTGCAGGATCTGGGCGAAGAACTTCCGACCGACATCGGTGCCGGTCACCTCTCGCAGCGCATCCTCGAAACCGAGATCACCGCGCAGGTAGCGGGCTTCGGTGCTGGCATCCGCGGCTTCGTTCATCACACCCACTCGCGCTTTCGCTAATTATCAGGAACAAATTCATGATAGCGCGAAGCTGGGGGGACGCTACCGTGCTCGTTCCGCCGAACCGTAACCGGCGATCAGGCGTAGCACCGATGCGGGGAGTGGCGCGTCGTCGGATATCCACGGAGCCGGCACCGGGCGCTCGGCGACGGTGCGTAGCGGTACCACCCCGGCCCACGGCCCCGGCGCGTCGGTTCGGGTCGGCGGCGCATTCCGTTCCTTCACGATCCATTGGCCGGGCCGGATCGTCAGTACCAGCGCCGAGGTGCCCGCGAGTTGCTTGCCGGTCGGCCCGGGAACCTCGGTGCTGCGGTCGGGAATCAAATTGTCGGACAGGATGTTCAGGGCATCGAGCGCCTCGTTCCCGCTGAGTAGCTCGATGGTGCCGCGGACCACAGCCGAGCGGTAGTTGGCCGACGAGTGATACAGGTCCTCGGCGACGACGATGCCGTCGAGAAGCATCACGCTCACCGCACCGGGCGCCCCGGCCGCGACGTGGCGCAGCGCGCCGGCCCCGGTTGAGCCGTGCAGCAGAATCCGGTCGCCGTCCCGGGCGTAGAACATCGGCACCAGCCACGGCTGTCCGTCGAGCACAGTGGCGAACGTGCAGGTCGTCGCGGCATCGAGCACTCGATCGAGGTCTTCGCGGTCGGTGCGGGCGCGGTCGGGGTAGCGAGTCAGCGTGTCCATGACATCAACCCTGCCGGCTATCTGGACCGGAGAACAGATCCGCATTCCAGCAATACTGGCAGACCAGTATTCTGGCAGCCGTGCCACGCGTATCCCCTCCCGTCCACCTGCCGTTGACAGTGCCCGACGGGAAGGCGCCGCTGCGACACCGCATTGCCGAAGTGATCGTCGAGCAGATCCGACTCGGCCACTTACGGGTCGGCGATGCCCTCCCGTCGTCGAGGGTGCTTGCCGCCGAGTTGGGAGTGGCGCGAGGTGGAGTTGTCGAGGCATACGACGAGCTTGCCGCTTCAGGATTCGTTGTTGCAGTGCCCGGATCTGCTACCAGGATTGCCCCCGGGGCCGACATCGCTGCCCGCGCGCACACGCAACCCCATCCGGTCGCGCCCGACGCCGCACCGGTACCGCCGGCCCGAACCCGCCCCGCTCCGGCAGTCGTCGACCTCCGCCCCGGACTCCCCGACACGGCACTCATCGCCGAACCGTCGTGGCGGCGGGCTTGGCGCCGAGCTGCGAGTGCACCTCGGGCCACGGGTAGCGTCGACCCGCTGGACCACCCCGAACTTCGGCGTTCACTCGCCGTGCACCTGCGCCGTACCCGCGGAATCGCGGTGAATCCAGATGATCTCGTGATACTTCCCGGCGTTGCCGCGGCTACGCGTGTCCTTGCGGTGGCTGCCGGACTCGGCGGACGCGACGTCGCCTTCGAAGAACCCGGATACCATCGGGCCCGTCGCGCGCTGATCACCGAAGGTGCTCGTATCCGACCGGTTCCCGTCGACGACGACGGACTGCCTCCGCAACTCCTCGCCGACACCGATGCCGCCGTCTACTGCACACCCGCACACCAGTATCCGCTGGGATCGCGCATGCCCGTCGCGCGTCGCGCCGAGCTGGTGGACCGAGCGACAGCTACCGGAATGCTCGTGATCGAAGACGACTACGACGGCGAATTCCGGTACGACGTGTCGGCTCTGCCTGCTCTGCGCGGCGTCGACGGCGGACGCGACTGTGTCGCCTATCTCGGGACCGCGTCGAAGATCCTGTCGCCGACGTTACGGCTCTCCTGGCTGATACCGCCGGAGCCACTGCGCGCCAACATTTCCGAGGCGGTATCCGTGTGCGGTGAGGGGGCGAACGCGATGTCGGCACTCGCACTGTCCGCATTTATCGACGACGGATCCCTGACCCGGCATCTCGCGCGAACGGCGCGCACGTACCGGGCGCGCCGCGCCGCATTCGTGGACGCGCTCCGACGACGGACCGGCGACTTGGAGGGGGTGCGTGTGGTGGGCATCGATGCAGGACTGCACGTGGTGTTGCGCCTGCCCGATGGCCTCGACGACGTGGCGGTCGCGGTAACTGCCGAGCAACTCGGGGTCCGTACGACCCCGGTGTCGGTGCAGCTCGCCGGTGAGCAGGGACCGCGCGGACTGGTGTGCGGTTATGCCTGCCTACCCGAATCCGCAGCTGAGGAGGTTGCGACGGCCATCGCGACCGCGGTGCGGCAGACAATCGCCGGATACGGAGACCACGCTGGTTCGATGAGGGTGTCGACCCGTGAGCGGCACCGGGCAGATGTGACGACGTCGTGGGTAACGGCGTGGTGATCGGACTCGATTTCCTCTGCGAGGCCGCGCCGACCATGTGCGTGTGGCCCGGGTAGTCGGAGGAGCACACTTGAAGCCCTACCTGAGGGTTCTTGCGGGGATGTTCGCGGGCATCACGCTGTGGCTGGCGATCGTGGAATTGATCCATGGCAATGCCGGGCCTGCCCTCGTCCAGCTGATGTTCACTGTCGGTCTCGCTTACCTCGCTGTCGGCAAGCTGATACGAGAGCATCACTCGCGGGTCGAGGCCGAGCGCGACGCGCTCGCTGCCCGAGCAGAGGCAGGGCACCGCGCGTTCTTGGCTGGGCATCCGGCCGCATTCGCGCCCCCGCCTCCACTACCGCCTCCGTCGAAAGCGCGTCGCGGTGTCGTGATCGCCGTGGTTGTGGCAGCGTTCTTCGTGCTCATCGGGATCATCAGCGACATCTCCGACGGGCTCGATGCGCCATCCGAGGAGGGCGCGGTCACGACGCCGCAGTCGTCGGCTCGTGCAACCGCATCAGCTCCGCTGACGGTTCCGATGTCGACGGAGGCGGCGACGACGGCGCGCACTGTAGCGCCGGCGAGCACGGTCGCTGCCACGGCGAAACCTGCGAGCGCGTCGACCGCGATCATGCCGAACGTGATGTGCATGGACCTCCAGGCAGCGCAGGACGCGATTCAGGCTGCGGGCGTGTTCTATTCGAGAAGTATCGATGCCACGGGTGAGGGTCGAGCGCAGGTGTGGGATCGGAGCTGGATCGTGATCGAACAGGCGCCGGTGTCGGGTGCGGTGGTCGGTGAGGCGGATGCGGTGCTGTCGGTCGTGAAAGACGGCGAGTACAGCGGGTGCCGCTAGATCACGATCCGGAGATGCGCCGGATCTGACGTTGTGAATCTCCTGCCGATATTCGCCCGGAACGGGTGAGTCGGTGGTCGCTCGCCCCGGTTACGGTCACTGATTGGCGACCGCGTCCGATCCACGTCGATCGCGACCTAGCAGAGGAGTGCTGATGCCCGCTGATTTCTCTGACCGCACCGACTTCGACAATGCCGGTCGGGGCCTGGTTGCGGTGTTGGATCCCGCTCAGGTCCGTGCCGACGATGGTCGTGTGGTCTATGACGCCCAAGGGTTCGCCGCCGCCACCACAGGGGACTGCCCCGACACGGTGAACCCGAGTTTGTGGCGCCAGGCGCAGCTCACCGCCATCCACGGATTGTTCAAGGTCACTGAGGGTATCTATCAGATCCGCGGCTACGATCTGTCGAATATGACTCTCGTCGAGGGTGATACCGGTGTGATCGTGATCGATCCGCTGGTCTCTGCCGAGTGCGCCGCTGCAGGTCTGGCGCTGTACCGCGAGCATCGAGGTGACCGTGCGGTCACTGCCGTCGTCTACACGCATTCGCATATCGATCATTTCGGTGGCGTGCTCGGTGTTGTCACTGCTGACACGACTGTGCCGATAATTGCGCCGGAGCACTTCCTCGAGCACGCAGTTTCGGAGAACGTCTATGCCGGTGGTGCAATGCTGCGACGCGGGATGTACCACACCGGGATCGTCCTCCCGGTTGGCGCGACCGGCACCCTGGGCGCGGGACTCGGGCCGAGCACGTCCAGCGGAACTGTCGGGCTTCTCGCACCCACGTTGGACATCACCCACACCGGGCAGGAAGAGACGTTCGACGGCGTGCGGATGGTTTTCCAGGTCACTCCCGGCACCGAGGCGCCGTCGGAGATGAACTTCTATTTCCCCGACCGTCGCGCGCTGTGCTTGGCAGAGAACGCAACGCACAACCTGCACAATCTGCTCACCCTACGAGGCGCAGAGGTGCGCGATGCCCGTAACTGGTCGCGATATCTCGCCGAGGCGATCGAGATGTTCGCTCACGACTCCGATGTCGGATTTGCCTCGCACCACTGGCCCACTTGGGGCACCGAGAATCTGGTCGGGTACCTCAACGAGCAGCGTGACCTCTACGCTTACCTTCACGATCAGACACTGCGTCAACTCAACCAGGGGCTCGTCGGCAGCGAGATCGCCGAGAACTTCGAGATGCCGCCCGCACTGGACGCCGCCTGGCATACCCATGGATACTACGGTTCGGTCAGCCACAACGTGAAGGCCATCTACCAGCGCTATCTCGGGTGGTACGACGGCAATCCGGCGCACCTGTGGCAGCACCCGCCGGAAGAGGCCGCCACCCGCTATGTCCGCACGATCGGCGGCGTCGACGTCACTGTGGCGAAGGCGAAGGAGTTCGCCGACGAGGGCGACCTCCGGTTCGCCGCAGAGCTCGCAAGCCACGCGGTCTTCGCCGAACCCGACCATGCCGGCGCGAAACAGGTGCTCGTTGATGTTCTGACACGACTCGGCTACGGCTCCGAATGTGCAACGTGGCGCAACAACTATCTCGTTGGGGCAAGTGAAGTCACCGGTCCTGCACACCCTGCCGAGGTCAGCGCGGCAGGCATGGCTGCCGCACTCACCATCACCCAAGTCTTCGACAGTGTCGCCATTTGTATCGACGGTCCTCGGGCGTGGGATGTGAATGCAACGATCCGCTGGCATTTCACCGATCTCGATGAGACGTATCGGATGGAGTTGTCGAACGGCGTGCTGATCCACTACCCCACACGCCGGTCCGACCCTGCGGAGTTGGTGGTGACCCTCACCAAGCCCCAGTTGCTCGGACTTCTGGCCGGCGTCGACACTGACGGTGTCGTGATGGACGGCGACTCCACGGTCATCGCCAGGATCGTCGCGCTGACCGATCGAGCCGATCCCGGATTCTCGATCGTTACCCCGTAACGGACGCAGGACATGTGACGGTTCAGTATGTGTGGGAAATCGAACTGCGATGATTGCGCTGCTGTCACAGCGTCGCTACCGGATAATGACCTTCGTGAAGGCTGGTACATCTGACGTGACCGAGGGACGAAATCCAATTCCCGCGGTGCGCGCGTTCGTGGTGGCGGCGATCGTTGCTGCGATCGCCGTGTTGTCGAGTCCGGCTCTTGGCTCGGCGGATCCGAATATCCGCTACGTCGCGCTCGGCGACTCGAGAGCGGCCGGACCGTATCTCGACGCTGCAGCCCACGCCAACGGGTGCTCGCGGTCGAACCTCGGATACCCCGCGGTCGTGGCGCAGATACTCCATCCGGAATCGTTCACGAACGTGTCGTGCACCGGGGCTCGGACCGAGCACGTCACGTCGGTGCCGCAGCCGACGTCGGCCGGTCCGGTACCGCCGCAGCTCGAATCGCTTGCGCCGGACACCACGTTGGTCACCGTCAGCATCGGTGGAAACGACATTGCCTGGCCCAACCTGGTTTCCGCGTGCTACACCGATGCACCCGGCGTCGACGCGAACTGCAGGAACGATCCGGCAGTGGCCTCTCGCATGGACGCCGCGCTCGGCGCGCTCGGCCCGAAAGTGACCGCCACCCTCGGGGCGGTTTCCAGGAAGGCGCCGAATGCCCGAGTTCTTCTCGTCGGGCACGGCGGCATATTCGGCACCCGCGGATGCTGGCCCAACATCCCCACGAGCGACCCCGACGCCGCGTTCGTCAACGGTTTCTTCACCAGGATGAATCGTGTGCTGGCGGGCGCTGCTTCGGGTGCCGGAGCCCAGTTCGTCGATGTCACTGTCGGGGCAGAGGGGCACGACGCATGTGCCCTGCCCGGTTCCAGCTTCTTCGAAGGACGGTACTCGTTGTCGCTCGCTCGGCAACTGCATCCCACCGAAGCGGGAATGCGGCACATGGCCCGGCGGGTGGTGGATGTCCTGCACCGGGCCGGGTAAGGGGTACGGCGCGACCTGATGCGGGAAGGCGTTGTTACGGTGCGCCGTAGCCGTAGGTGTATTCACCGCTGGTCCAGTTCATCGTCGCGTGATACGTGCGACCGCGCATGCGACCGTCGCCGAGGTCTTCGGTGCCCACGAAGCACTCGAAAACGGTAGTGGTTTCACTCAGGTTGTCGGTTGAGCCCCCGTTCACCGGTGAACAGTTCACCGACAGAATCGGGCCGTCGTACATCCCATCGTTCACGTGCTCGACGGCCATTTCCTCGACGCTCGATTCGATGCTCGTCACACTCACCGAACGTGAGAGACGCTCGGCTGCATCAGCGGCTTCCTGCGTGGCCTTCTCCTGCGCGATACGCGCGGCTTCACGCTCTGCGGCTTCCTCTGCGGCGGCCACCTGAGCGGCGACCTGGGCGTCGTGATCGACCTTCCATGCAACCGTCCCACCCACGGCCGCGAGGACGACGATGACAAAGGCCACTAAGATCGGCTTCTTGCGAATCTTCCGTCTCGGCTTGTCGCTCGAATCAGGGTCGGGCAGGTCGAGCCAGGTGCTTCCGTCCCAGTAGCGCTGCCCGCCAACGGGATTCGGGTACCATCCGGCGGGAGTCGAGGAGTTCTTGATGGGCATCGGCGTGTTCCTTTCAGAAAACCTGTGGGGTGCGCCGGTGCGCCCGACCCCTCGTCGGGCGCACCAGCAGGGAATGGCGGAGTTACCTCAGCGAAACGGTCACTCCACCGGAGAACATGGAGTCGTGCAATTCGACCGCCGTGGGAACCGCCCCGACGGGCATGTCGAATACGAGGGGCATCGTGACGGTGTTGCCGGGGTTGATTTCATCCCAGAACGTCACGTCCGAATCGAGATTCAACGCAGCAGCCGTGTCGGGGCTGAAGGTGCGGCCCTGGTCGTCGATCAGCTCCTGGTCACTCGGGCTCAGACCCTTGGGCGCATCGGAGATGTTGCTGACCGTCATCGTGACGATCACGAACTGTCCCTGTGCTTCTTCGGCAAGAAACGGGTTGTCGCCCAGAGATGTCAGGCCGGCCTCGACTCCTGTGACCACGAACTCGAACTTGCCATCGCGCACCGGCATGTTCATGGAGGCCGCGGACTCCTCAACAGCGGTGGGTGACTCCACCTCCGGGGCAACGCCGGCAGGGGCACCGGCTTGCGGTGCCGAGGATGCGGGATCGGCAGCGCCGGTGGGTTCGTCGTCGCCGCCGCCCGATACCGAGACGATGACTGCGAACGCGACGAACGCCCCGACGATCCACGGCCACTTCTTTTTCTTCTTCGGTTGCGGAGCCGGTGCGAATCCGCCGGACTGTTGCCACCCGGTGGGTTGCGGGGAGTACTGCTGGGTGGGCGGCTGGATCCGCGGATCAGGCTGGTTCGGCATCGTCATGACAGGCCTCGTTTCATCGGGGGGCGAAATGTGGATCAGTGGCCGAGAGTGAGGTGCACTCCGGATTCGGCATCGGATTCGTCGTACGAGACGGATCCGCGATGCGAGATCTCCACGTCGTAGTACGACGCACCGCGTGGTACGTCGGAGACGGTGAAGAAGAACGTGCAGAAGTCGCCTTCGCTCACGCTGTAGGTCAGTGCTCCCGTTGCAAGCAGTGCGCCGGCGTCGTCGGAGACCCGCACTGCAGTGGAAGGCGAGATGTCGTCGTAGCCGTGGTCGCCTTCGCACTCGAATCCCGGCACAGTGCTGTCGGCGGCACCATCGATGAGCGTGACGGTGCCGCCGATCTCGAACAGGGGCGCGTCCGACGCGCGATCCGCAATGAGGGAACCGGTCGCGAGAAGAGCGCCGGTCATCGCCGCGGCGCACAGACCCACCGAGAAGCCCGGCCAGAACCGAGTGCCGGCTCCGCTGGCCTCGGTGAGAGGATCGGAATCGGCGGTCGGGGGAGCGAACTGAATGGTCACGGCGATCTCCTGATCGAGCAATCGGAACGCTCGAATCGTGCGTCCGAACCGAACCCGTGAACCACTTTCCTTCCGATAACCCGTATTATCGGCAGTCTGCCTCGCTCGTATCTGCGCGAGCTTCTAAATTGTGTGCATGGCAGACATTCTGGATTTCCCCGGCCGTCTCAACGAATCGGCATGGGAGCAGATGGCACTCGAGACGCTGGGCGAGCTCGGATGGCGATACATCCACGGCGGCGACATCGCTCCCGGATCCGGAGAGCGCACTTCGTGGGACGACCTCCTCGTGCCCTCACGCTTGCGATCCGCCATCGTCACACTGAACCCGCATGTACCTGCCAGCGCTGTGGACGATGCCGTCGCGCTCGTGGCAACAGCAGGCTCGACCGACGCCATCGCGGAGAACCGGGCCATCCACGAGTACCTCACCGACGGTTTGCGCAAGATCTCCTACACCGACGACGCCGGCGTCGAGGTCACGCCCACCATCCGTCTCGTCTCCGTCGACCCCGACGACAACGACTGGTTCGTCGCCAACCAGGTCACCGTGATCCGCGGAGACTACGAGCGCCGCTTCGATCTCGTGCTGTACATGAACGGAATGCCTGTCGCTGTCGTCGAACTGAAGAATGCCGGTAGCGAGTACGCAAGCCTGACCGATGCACATGCTCAACTGCAGACGTATCTGCGCGAATTCCCGCTCGCGTTCCGATACGCGGTGATGGCATTGGTATCGGACGGCGTCACCGCGTCCTACGGCACTCCGTTCACGCCCTTCGAGCACTTCTCCCCGTGGAACGTCGACGACGACGGCGCGCCCGTCGAACCCAGTGGCGAGCATCATCCACTCGACACCGCACTGTTCGGCCTGTTCAACCAGGAGCGCTTCCTGCAACTGCTCCGCAACTACACAGCATTCGACGAGAGTGAGAACGGCCTCGTCAAGCGAATCGCGAAACCTCACCAATACTTCGCGGTCACCAAGGCCGTGGGGTCGACCGTCGTTGCCGTCGGCTCCGGGGGTAAAGCCGGAGTGGTCTGGCATACGCAGGGATCCGGCAAGTCCATGGAGATGGAGCTCTACGCGAACCAGGTCATTCGCCATCCTCAGCTTGCGAACCCGACGATCGTGGTGATCACCGATCGCAACGAGCTCGACGGCCAGCTCTACGAAACCTTCGCGCGGTCGCAATTGCTCCCGGAGCATCCCAAGCAGATTCGACGGCGGGAAGAACTGCGCCAGGAATTGTCCGGTCGCACTACCGGCGGCATCTATTTCACGACGCTGCAGAAGTTCGGGAAGAGCCGCGAGGAACGCGAGGCAGGGCTCGGTCACCCCGAGCTGTCCGCTCGTCGCAACATCATCGTCGTGGTCGACGAAGCTCACCGGAGTCATTACGACGACCTCGACGGATACGCCCGCCACCTGCGTGATGCGCTCCCGAACGCAACGCTCATCGCATTCACCGGAACCCCGATCTCGTTCGACGACCGCAACACCCGGGCGGTCTTCGGCGACTACATCGACATCTACGACCTCACCCGCGCGGTCGACGACGGAGCCACCGTCCCCGTCCATTTCGAGAGCCGTCTGGTGAAGGTCGCGTTCGCCGGAGAGATCACCGAAGAGCAGATCGACGCCTCCGCAGACGAACTCACCGTCGGCCTTGACGACACCGAACGAACCCGCATCGAAAAGTCCGTCGCAGTGATCAACGCCGTCTACGGCACGCCAGCACGATTGCAGATGCTCGCGGAAGACCTTGTCGCACACTGGGAGAAGCGACGCTCCCAGATGGCGAAGTTCGTAGGCTCGGAAGAGAATCCGACCGCACCCGGTAAAGCGATGATCGTGTGCGCGACACGTGAGATCTGCGCCAACCTCTACAGCGAAATCGTCGCACTCCGCCCCGGCTGGCACTCCGACGATCTCTCGTCCGGGCGTATCAAGGTGGTGTATTCCGGAGACGCGACAGACCAGCCGCCGATCAGCGACCATGTGCGCCGTGATTCCGAGAACGCCGCAATCAAGAAGCGGATCAAGGATATCGACGACGAACTCGAACTCGTGATCGTCAAGGACATGATGCTCACAGGTTTCGATGCGCCGCCCCTGCACACCCTGTATCTCGACCGACCGCTCAAGGGGGCCTTGCTGATGCAGACGCTCGCCCGTGTCAACCGCACCTTCCGGGGGAAGAGCGACGGTCTGCTGGTTGCATATGCACCCGTGGCGGAGAATCTGGCCGATGCGCTGGCCGAGTACACGGCCTCCGACCGAACTACCAAGCCGCTCGGGCGACCGGTCGACGAAGCCGTCGACGCCGTCAAGAACTGCATGACGATCCTCGACAACATGCTGCACGGATTCGATTGGAGGGCGCACCGCAATGCTCCGGGGCGGCGTGCCTGGCTCGACGCGGTCCTCGCGACCGTCAACTTCGTGCGGGACAAGCAGAACCCACAGAACAAGGTGTCAGAAGGGGAGAAGACCCTCGCTGCTCGTTATCGCGAGCACGCGTCGCAGCTGTCGCGGGTGTGGGCGATCTGCAGTACCCACGAGGACGTTCAACCCCTGGCCCGCGACGCACGCTTCTTCGAAGAGGTCCGGGTGTATGTAGCGAAGTTCGATGCTGCCGAACGGCAAGCGAACGGTGTCGCAGTACCCGAGGACGTCAAGCGCGCATTGCGCGCCCTCATGGCTGCGTCAGTGGAATCCGGTGAGGTGCTGGACATCTACGACGCAGCAGGCATGCCCAAGCCGTCACTGGCCGATCTCAACGCGGACTTCCTCGAGCGCACGCTGCAGGCGAAGAACCCGGCCTTGGCGATCGAGGCGCTGCGCAAACTGGTATCGGAGGAATCCCGCAAGGTGTCGCGCCACAATTTGGTGCGGCAGCGCGCGTTTTCCCAGAAGCTCCAGGATCTGATGATCAAATACACCAACAGCCAGCTCACCTCGGCCGAGGTGATTGCGGTACTCGTCGAGGTCGCGAAGGAGGTGCAGGCCGAAGCGCAGCGTGGGCAGCGATTCGATCCGCCCCTGGGTGATCACGAGTTGTCCTTCTACGACGCGGTTTCCCAGAACGAGTCGGCGTTGGATGGGATGGGAGAAGACGTTCTCGCCCAGATTGCCCGGGAACTCGTCGGTGTCATGCGGCGCGATGTCAAGACCGACTGGAAGGTGCGTGAAGACGTCAAAGCCAAGTTGCGGTCGCAGGTGAAGCGTCTGCTGACTCGCTACAAGTACCCGCCGGACCGGCAGACCGGAGCGATCAAGTTGGTGCTCGTGCAGATGGAGGCGATCGCCCCGACGATGGCTGCGTGACCGGGCTCCGCTGCCCCGCAAGGCGGTTGGTCGGCACTTCAGGATCCGAGCATGTCCTGCAGGTCGTCGAGCACCAGCATCGCGCCGGTGGGGCCGAGGCCGAGGAACCAGGTTTCGTCGCTGACCCGCTCCACTCGACCGTCCTTGACGGCCTCGATCTGGTTCCAGAGCGGCCCCGAGACGACGGTGGCCTCGTCGGTGCTTTCGGGCCGGCCGTAACTCGTGTAGAAGATCTGGTCTCCGTCGGCTTCCATGATCGTCTCGGGGCTCAGCTCCACCGCGAGCTCGTCGATGTCCTGGATTGCAGGTCGGGGGAGTCCGGCATCCTGCAGAATCACGCCGATGAACGACAAGTTCCCGTACAGACGGATCTTTCCCGACATGAACCGAACGAGTGAGATCGTGGGGTCACCATCGATCGATGCGCGGACCTCGTCGGCGCGCGCCTGGTAGTTGTTGAGAACTTCCATGGCCTCGTTCTCGTCGCCCACGGAATCTGCAACAAGCAGGAAGTTCTCCTTCCACGGAAATCCGGGCCTGATGCTGAACACGGTCGGTGCAATCGACGAGAGCTGCGGGTAGAGCTTGTCTGCGCGCAGCTGGCTGCCGAGAATCAGGTCTGGTTGAAGGGCGCTGATCGCTTCGAGGTTGAGGTTGTTGATCGTTCCGACATCGGCGACGCCGTCGAGCTTGTCGGCCAGGTAGGACGGCTGTCCGGAAGCGCTTTCCGGGCTGGCCAGGCCGACCGGCGTGATGCCGAGCGACAGGACGTCGTCGAGCTCACCGCTGTCGAGCACGATCACCCGTTCGGGTTTGCTCTCGATGACGGTCTCGCCGAGAGCATGAGTGACGGTGCGCGGAAACACTCCGGGTTCGGCGTCGCTGCCGAGCCTCGCCGTTTCGGTGTCTGCCGTGCTGAACCGTTCCCCGCCGGTCGCGACATCGGCATTTCCTGCAGCTTGCCCGGCAGTATCGTTCGAGCCGCAGGAAGCGAGCAACACAACTGTGAGCGCTGCGACGCCGACGCGAGACCAGGATCTGAGCATGTAGGTGAGGCTAACTTATAGCTTTCGATCTTGGTGGGGTGAGTCACGGTGTGCGAAACCAATTTGCCGTGCGAGGGAACCAAAACACGATTCGACGCATCCAAGTATGTGACGGGGGCGGTGTGCCTCCGCGCTAGTAGACGCACACGGAGGCACGATGACCCAGCAGTTCGCGCAGGCAGGTTTCCAGTACGGCCCGGCAGCCGCTCCCTCGCGACCGGCGCCGCCCGCGCAGAACACAGGTTGGGCGGTTGCCGCACTCCTCTTCTTCTGGCCGCTCGCATTCTCGGCGTTCGACAACTCCTCCAAGGTTTTCCCACTGTGGATGATGGGTGACTACGAGGGTGCCGACCGTGCGTCGGCGCAGGCGAAGAAACTCGGCAAGATCGCGCTGCTCGTCTGGGCAATATTCATGGTTTTGCTCATCGTGCTCTACGTCGTCATTTTCGCTGTGGCGATGGCCGGCGTCGAGGCAGTGACGGAGTATCCGTCGTATCGGTGAGTTGTTCGGCCCGGACCGTGATGTGGTGTGACAGCACGGCCATGCTGAACAGGCCGACCGCGAGGTTGGGCAGCGCACCGAATCCTGAGGTGGCGAACTCGGCCAGCGCGTTGAGAGCAGTGAAGATCAGCGCCGCGGTGCGCAGGGCGCGAAGCCCGCGCAGTGAGTCGGTGCGATGCACCGCGATCATGGCGGGTAGTGCCATTGCCAGCGTGATCGTCGCACTTGCGAACAGGATGCCGCTGGTGATGCTCATCCTGTCGATGTCGATCCGGGTGTCGGCGGTCCCGAGATGTACTCCGCCCGTCACGATCTGCACGACGCCGAGTGCCACGCCCGCAGCGGCGGCCAGCACCATGAGCCATCCGACGACCGGAACCCAGCGTGGGCTACGGAACAGCTTCGGGATCATGCGGGCCGCCAACCGCTGACCTGCTTCGAGACGATCATCGCGGTGTTCTGCTGAGTCGAGTACCGCGCGCACACCCTCGATCGTGTGCGTGTCGCCACCGAGCATTCGTGCTTGATCGAGCATGAGTGCGGCGGCCTCGCGTCGGTGCGGTGGGATGCCACCGGCGAGTCCGTCGGCGGCGATGGCAGCAGCGTTGGCGAGGTATTCCTGTGCAGTCGGAGCGCGGGCGATCCGAACCAGTCGGTTCGCCACGAGGACGACGACGATGAGTACGTACATGATTTCTGCGGACGGACCGTAGAAATAGTCGTTGTCTTTCGTGACGAACTTGCCGATCTCGTCGAGAAACAGGCCGAAGCCGATGCCGCCGACGACAACTGCGAGCAGTCGTGGCCCGAACCCGAGGAAGAGCCAGCCGATCAGAAGTGCCGTCATCATTGCAGCCCCGCCGTAGAGCGCGTGTGCGATGTGCAGTGTCTCACCGCCCACCTGCGGGTAGCCGGTCAGTTCCAGGTAGAGGCGGGTGACGAGAATCGTGATGATGGCGATGACGAGAAAGGCCTCTGCGTAAGTGCTGCCGTAGGCGGTGCGCAGCACGTGCCGCTTCGCGTTCCCGGATCCGTCCGTCACGGAATCTGATTCAACCGGATCGGCGGCGTTTCAGCCGGAGAACTGGCGTCGGTAGGAGCTGGGTGTGGTTCCGAAGGCCGACGCGAAGTTCTGCCGGAACGTCACAGTGCTCCCGAAGCCGCACGTGGACGCGACAGCGTCGATGCCCCAGTCGGTGGTTTCGAGCAGGACTCGCGACTCGTGCAGGCGACGCTCGAGTACCCATTGTGCGGGGGTCGTGCCGGTGGTGCGCTGAAAGTGGCGCACGAAGCTGCGCCGGCTCATCTTGGCGTGTTCGGCGAGTCGTTCGACGGTGAGCGGCTCGTCGAGGTGGGTTTGTGCCCAGTCCATGGTGTCGGTGATCGCGGTGTCGCCCGCAGGCCGGCGGAGGGGGCGCTCGATGTACTGGGCTTGCCCGCCTTCGCGGTGCGGAGCGACGACGAGGCTGCGTGCCACTCGTGTGGCGACCGCCGATCCGAGATGTTTGCGCACCAGATGCAGGCACGCATCGATCGACGAGGCGGTGCCCGCCGACGTGATGACGTCGCCGTGGTCGATGTACAGCACGGATGCGTCGACTTCGGTACCGGGATGTCGTTCGGCGAGCTGGGGCATCATCGTCCAGTGGGTGACGGCTGGGCGGCCGTCCAGGAGTCCGGCTTCGGTGACGGCGAACGCGCCGAGGCACAGTCCCGCGATCGTCGTGCCACGCTCGTGTGCGTCCCGCAGCGCCGATGACAGTGCGGTGCTCACCGGTATGAGCGACTGAGGCCAGGACGGAATGATGACGATGTCGGCCCAGTCGACGGTCTCCGGGCCAGCGAGTTCACCCACCGGGTATCCCTCGACGGTGCGAATCGATTCCGAGTGATCGGACCAGAGCCGGGTCTCCCAGTCGGAGGCGAGACCGAGTCGTCCGAGCTCGCCGAACACCATCAGCGGGGCCGCGAGGTGGAACATCGTGATGCCGTCGAACGTGTAGATCGCGATCTTCATTGGATCTCCAAGGCTGGCCCGAACTCATCGGAAGTCGGCATATGTGCCACTCGTGGACAGCGTAGACCTATCGAACAATCGATGGGCAGGCGCACATCCGGAGCGCACCACACAACCCGAGGAGCCCATCGTGACCACACCCCGCCGTGCACTCGTCGTCGTCGACGTCCAGCAGGAATACTTCGACGGCCCGCTCGAAATCCAGTACCCGCCACGTGACGAATCGTTGGCCAACATCCTCAGCGCGATGGATGCCGCGTCCGCGGGTGGTGTGCCCGTGATCGTCGTGCAGCACCGAATGCCCGAGGGTGCCCCCGTATTCGTCGAAGGTTCGAAGGGCTGGGCCCTTCATCCGGAGATCGAACAGCGTGCAGGCACGGCGACGAAGCGGGTGCACAAGGATTACGGAAGCGTATTCGCCGGAACCGACGTGGCGGAATGGTTGCGCGCACGCGACATCGACACGATCACGATCGTCGGATACATGACGAACAATTGCGATCTCGCCACCGCTGTCGAAGCCGAAGGATTGGGCTTCGCCGCCGAGATCCTCTCCGATGCCACCGGCGCGATTCATCTGGCCAATGAGGCCGGAAGCGTGTCGGCCGAGTCTCTCCACAGCGCACTGATGGTCTTGCTGCAATCGAACTTCGCTGCCGTGGCGACGACCGGGGACTGGGCCAAGGCGGTGGAGTCCGGCGCGTCACTGCACAAGAGCAACCTGGTCGAGTCCGCCCTGCAGGGGCGCTCGGCGGCAGGCTCCGCCTGACCGCGGATTCCGGGTCCGATGGCGTGAGATGCGCCTCATGCGCTTTCCTGGATTCGGGGATGGCCTCGTCCGCTTCCTACTCTGAACAGTTGTGGCGAACGGAGCGGATGGTCAGCAGGCGGTGGCCACTGATCTCCCCATCCCCGCTCCGGGCTCGCTGCGGACGGCGATGCTGGCAGTGCCGCCTCACGGGCGGCGCTGGCCGGGTGCGGCACGTGCCGCACTGACGGTTGCATTACCGGGGTTCATCGGTGTCGCGATGGGGTTGGGTTCGGTTGCGGCAGTCGCCACCCTCGGCGCATTTGCCGTCGTCTACGGCGAAGGAAGGCCCTACCGGAAACGGTGGCGAGTCATCGCGATCGTCGGGCTGGTTCTCGTCGCGTTGGCAGGGGTCGGCGCAGCCATCGGGTCGGAGGTCCATCGTGTCGTGAGCGCGGGGGGATCCGCGTGGTGCACGATGGCGGTGGTACTCGCGATGACGGTAGTGGTGGCGGTATGCGCATTCGTCGTCGATGCGCTGCGTCTCGGCGCGCCCGGAGCGTTCCTGCTGCTGTTCACCCTGGAAATCGCATCCTTCCTGCCTGCCTCAGGTGTGTCCGTCGCGTCGGTCGTCACGTGGACTGCGATCGGCGCGGGCACGGCGCTCGTAGTCGGGATGTCCGGCGTGCTGGTCCGGCCGCGCACCCCGGAACGTATCGCGGTCGCTGCCGCGGTTGCCGCTGTCGACGCCGTGATGGCGGAGAACTCGGCGATGCGTCGCCGCACCGCGGTCCACGATCTGCACGCCGCGTGGCAATGCCTGCACGATGCGGGGCTCGCCGAATCGGCGGGAAACGCCGATGCGGAGACCTTCCCGGACCATCCGCTGACACAAGAGTTGTATGCCGCCCATCTGCGCTGTACCGCAGTTCTCCATGCGGGCCACCACGATGAAGCCACCCCTGCGGACCACCTCAGGCCGCAGATCCCGCTGCGCAGGCCCTCGGTGCGTTACCGGCTTGCTCGTGCGGCGCACCTTCGAGCACGGTCGACGACCATTGTGGTGCGGCTGCTTGTCGCATGCCCGGCGGCCGGGGCGATCGCCGTCGCGCTGGGAGTCGGCAGGTCGGATTGGGCGGTCATCACGGCTGCGATGATCCTGCACCAGGGACCGGACCGGATCCTCGGCACGTACCGGGCAGTTCACCGGTTCGTCGGCACGGTGCTCGGTCTCTCATTGCTCGCCGGACTGGTGTGGTTCGATCTGCACGGCGCTGCGCTCGTGGCCGTCCTGGCTTTGGCGATGGCCGGGACGGAGAACTTCCTGGTGCGCAACTACGGACTGGCGATGGTGTTCATCACCCCGCTCGCGATGATCCTCGGTGTACTCGGAACGCCGGGCGATCTGGCAACGGTTGCTCAGGACCGATTCCTCGAAACGGTGGTCGGGGTGACTGTGGCGGTGGTTGTCATGTGGTGTGTGCTGCCGCGCGCGCATCGCAGGCACCTCACATTCGCGGATGCGCGGATCCGTGACCGCATCTCGGAAATGACAATCGCGACCGACGGCGAGGACCTTCCCGAGCTGCGTCGCGACCTCGAGTTCGACCTGCACGCCTCCACCGCCGCAGCCATCACGGCCGCTCACACCGAACCTGTATGGGCCCGCGATCATTGGCCGGAGCACCGTCGTCTGCACGAACTCGGCTACCGGATTCTGACGTCCTCCGGTGGTCTCTGTCGCGGATGAAGGCCGGGGGCCGGTAAATGGCTGGTGGGACGCTGCCGTCGGGTGTTAAAGTCGTGCGTCCGAGTTCGACGTGGTTCTAGAGATCGGGAGGTGAGTTGATGATTGCGGCGAAGACCGCTGCGCTGTGCAGCGCCCGGATCATCCTTACTTCCTGGGCTCCGGTCTGATCGATTCCCATCGTCGATAGCGGCGCGAACCGTATCGGCTTGTAGCCTCGATGGTTTCGGTGCTCGAGCGGGGCCCCTCACCCAAGGGTCTCACCATGTATTCATCTCGACCTTCCTCGTCCCCGTCTCCGCTGTCCGCACTCGGCTGGGACGACTCGTTCGAAGCGCTGTTCGCTGAATATGCGGCCGCTGGTCTGGTTCCGGCTCGCGTCGTGCGGGTCGACCGCGGGCGCTGCGACACCTTGACCGCATCGGGTCCTGTCCGCGCAGCCAGCGTTGCGGTCGCCTCCCTCGACCCCGTCCTGTCCGTATGCACGGGCGACTGGGCAGCGCTGCGCCCAGGTCCGGAACCGGAACTGGTGGCACTGCTGCCACGGCGCAGCGCAATCACCAGGGCATCATCGGATCGCACATCCCACCAGCAGGTTCTGGCAGCGAATGTCGATTCCGTCGTCATCGCGGTATCGCTCGCGGCACCGCCCAATGAGGGCCGGATCGAACGCCTCCTCGCGCTGGCCTGGGACAGCGGCGCCAAGCCCGTCATCGTTCTCACGAAAGCCGATGTCGCCGACGACCCGGGAGCAGCGCGGGCCGGCGTCACTGCCTTGGCTCCCGGCGTGGACATCGTCTCCACCAGTTCCACCACAGGTGCTGGTCTGGACGTCCTGTCGGAGGTGCTGACCGGGACCACGGTCCTCCTCGGCCCGTCAGGAGCAGGGAAATCCACCCTCGCCAACGCGCTCCTCGGAAGTGAGCAGATGGGCACCGGCGAAGTGCGGGCCGGCGACGGCAAGGGCCGGCACACCACCGTGCACCGCGAGTTGCTGCCGTTGCGGGGCGGCGGAGTGCTCATCGATACCCCGGGTCTGCGAGGTATCGGATTGCACGATGCCGCAGGCGGGGTCGAGCGGGTGTTCTCCGAGATCGAGGCCTACGCGCACGACTGCGCTTTCCGTGATTGCCAACATCGCAGTGAACCCGGCTGCGCCGTGCAGGAAGCCATAGTCGACGGCAGGTTGGATGTAGGCCGACTCGATCGATACCGCAAGTTGTTACGCGAAAGCGAGCGGGCCGCCACCCGAGGCAACGCCGCTCGTGCGGCGAGCAAGAGAAGCAAAATCCAGAAGCAGATCACGCGCGACCTTCGCGCGACCTATCGATTCCGCGACCGCCAGCGATAACCCCGACCGTGACGCTATCGCTGTGCCACTTACCATCTCGAACGGAGACGAACGCTTTGAGCACTCATACCGACTGGATTTCTCGCGCCGAGACCGACGCCGAGATCCCTGCAATCCGCGAGATCAACCTCGCAGCATTCGATACCGCAGAGGAAGCTGACCTTGTCGACGCCCTACGCGCCGATCCTGCCTGGATAGACGGCCTGTCCATCGTCAGTGCGGGACCCGACGGCAAGCCCGTCGGGTACGCGCTGCTGACTCGCTGTCACGTCGACGATACCCAGGCACTGTGCCTGGGGCCGTGCGCGGTCCTGCCCGAACACCAGAACACCGGGGCGGGTGCCGCTGCGATCCGTGCTGCTCTCGAGGCCGCGGAGCAGGCGGGTGAGAATTTCGTGATCGTTCTCGGACATCCGAACTACTACCCGCGGTTCGGGTTCACCCGCGCTTCCGAATACGGCATCCGGCTCAGTATCGATGTCCCGGACGAGGCATTGATGGCGTTGAGCCTCAGCGCCGAACCGCTGCCCAGCGGCACGGTCCGCTACGCAGCTCCCTTCGGCATATAACCGGAGCCGGAAATGCTCCGCGGACGGACGGAATCTGACGATAACAAATATTGTTATCATGGAATTCGTGACCGCAACATTCAGCGACTTCCTACGAGCTCGCAGGGGCATTCTGGGTCTTACCCAGCGTGATCTTGCGACTCGTTCCGGCGTCAAACAGCCATTGATCGCCGCGTTCGAGACCGGGCGGCGCGTGCCGTCCGAAGCGGCACGGACGGCGTTGATGGACGCGCTTGTCCTGCGACCGTCAGTAGCGTTGGAGATGCGGCGTGACGAGGTGAAGAAGCTCTTCGCGCGGGCGAATCTACCCGAGCCACAGATATTCGGGTCAGTGGCTCGGGGCGACGACGAACCGTCGTCCGACCTGGACCTGATCGTGGACTTCACCGATGGGCATGACATTGTTGATCTGCTGGCGCTTCAGGGCGATCTCGAAGACCTGCTGACGGTGCGTGTGGAGGTCATCGACGGCAGGAGCGCCGGGAAGGTCATCGGAAGTGCGCGAGCGGAATCTGTTGCGCTGTGAATGAACCCGAATCAGGGCGCAACGCACGTGTGTGCCGCCGACTGGAGGATCTCTCGGAAATCGCAGCTGATGCCGCCTATACCGTCGGCCTCGGATTGGATGCGTATCTGGAGGACAGTGCGCCGGGGAGAGTTCTCCGCAACAACGGTCGGCATATCCTGATTCAGGTGGCCACCGTCGTCGAGAAACTGCCGGACGCATACAAAGCAGCACACCCCGATATCGAGTGGGTGGCGATCGGCCGGATGCGGAACCTCATTGCTCATCACTACGACAAGGTCAACGATCGTCTCATCTTCACTACCTTGGCGACACGGATACCTGATCTCGTCGGAAAACTCGGTCTGGTCGACTGAATGGGACGACCCGGCTGCCCCGAGCGAAGCCTCCACTGAGGTCTTCCTCGGGGCCACCGGGCGCCTGTGCCACTCCGCCGACCGACGAATGTGGTCGCTGTGAGCTTCATGGTCTCCCCTTCCGAAGGTGTCTTCAAGGGGGCAGACCTGCCGGCTATCGGACCTGAGTTAGGACATTTTTGCTTAGTGTCCTGTTTCGAACCCCATCCTGCTGAGAATCTCCTGTTCAGCGCGGCCGCCGGCCAACCCATCGTCGCGAGCCCCTCGTCGGGAGGTCGATCTCTCGCACTGAACGCAGGGGGCGACCACGAATCCCATGAACACGATCGTCAGGAGGTGTGCTTCGCCAGTTCGATGGAACGATGGCCGTGCCCGTAGCTCGACCCTCGCCGTGCGGAACGACTGCTTGTGACCGTGTCGACGCCCTAGGCATCGATGACTTTTCCACCGCACCAAGGATAATGGGATGTCAAACCGTTAAGGACCGTCGGTCGCCCAGCGTTGATGTCGAATTTCGATCCCACTTCGTCGAGCGTGGTGAGATCCGAAGCCAAGGACGTGTCGACACGGCAACAATGGCCGTCTCAACTCCGTCCGCATCGTCACGACCGCAGGCGATACGACCGCCCGAACCAATCTCGTTAGTGTCCCAATCCACCGTCGCGACATCGCGAACGCGCAGGTAGCGGAGCTGGGGGACTTCCTACCGGCTAGTAATGTCCTAACTCGGGAGCTTCATGGTCTCCCCTTCCGAAGGTGTCTTCAAGGGGGCAGACCTGCCGGCTATCGGAGACTCATGGCCTTGGTGCTGCGACGGTGGAGAACCGTGCACGCACCGGCAATGGCAGCCGTGAGGGCGCCGGTCGCGAGCAACTGGGTGCGGGCGGCGCTGTCGAAAAGCGCCAGCACCACGATGCCGGCGAGCAGGCCGAGCGTCGCGTACGACAGGTATGGAAAGCCCCACATCTTCAGCGGCAGAGCATCTTCGGTGCCGTTGCGTCGAGCGCGACGTCGCAACACCATGTGCGACACCGCAACGAACGTCCACAGCACCAGGATCGTGGAACCGACCGCGTTGAGCAGTAGCGGGAGAACCTTGTCGGGGTAGGCGTAGTTCAGTCCGACGGTGACGAACCCGAACGCGACCGACGCGAGCACCGCGTTGCGGGGCACCCCGTTCTTCGAGGTGCGTCCGAATGCGGGGTGCGCCGAACCTCGGTGCGACAGCGAGAAGATCATCCGCGACGCGCTGAAGAGCATTGCGTTGAGTGACGACAGCAGTGCCACCACCACGATCACGGTCATCACCGCGGCTGCACCCGGCACGGCACCGGCCTGCAGCACCGCGACGAACGGTCCTGTGGCGAGGTCTTCCGACGTCCACGGCAGGATCGTCACCATCACCAGTACGGAGCCGATGTAGAACACGAGGATTCGCCAAACCAGGGTGCGTACCGCACGGCCGACATTGCGTCGCGGATCGGATGTTTCCGCGGCGGCGATCGCGATGATCTCGGTGCCACCGAAGGCGAAGACGACGATCAGCAGTCCCGCGGCGATGCCGGCGATTCCGGTGGGCGCGAAACCGCCGTGTGCTGTGAGGTTCGCGAACCCGGTGGTGTCGAACGTGGGTACCCAACCCGCGATCATGGCGATCCCGATCGCGAGGAACGCGACGATCGCGGTGATCTTGATTGCGGCAAACCAGAATTCGACCTCACCGAAACGCTTCACGCCCACGAGGTTCACGCCCGTGAGGACGATCATGTAGAACAGGGCCGATGCCCACTGCGGGATGCCGGGAAGCGCCACCGCGGTGATCGCTGCTGCACCAGTCGCTTCGGCGGCGATCACGATGATCACCTGCACCCAGTACAGCCACCCGATCGTGCGTCCGGCGACCGGGCCGAGCGCGGCCTCGGTATGGGTGGAGAACGCGCCGCTGGCCGGGTTCGCGGCTGCCATCTCGCCCATCATCCGCATGATGAACACGACGAGCACTGCCGCAACCAGGAACGAGATCAAGATGGCCGGGCCCGCGACCGCAATTCCCGCGCCGGACCCGACGAACAGTCCGGCACCGATCGCGCCGCCGAGGCTCATCATCACGAGCTGGCGCGGCTTCATCGCGCGATGCAGCCCGGCCGGTTCGGCGGTCGTGGTGGGCGCCACGACGAGAGTGTCAGTCATCGATGCGCTCCCCGGCGGGAACAAGCTGGTCGAGCGCGATCTCGAAGGCGGTCGCGGCGAGGCCGGTGTGCTCGGCCGAGCGATCGTGGCAGCGTCGCAGCGCGGCTTCGATCGTGCCGGACACATCGCCGAAGATCGCTGCGTCGGACACCTCTGTCTCGCCTTCCATGAGCTGAGCGAACGCGCGGGCCATACCGCAGTTGGCGATGAAATCCGGGATGACGGAGAACGATTTGTCGGCGTGCTCGTAGGTCGGGCCGTAGAAGATCTCGTCATCGGCGAACGGAACATTCGCGCCGCTCGCAATCACCTCGAGTCCTGCGGCGGCCATCCGGTCGACCTGCTCTCGGGTGACAAGACGGCTTGCGGCGCACGGGAGGAAGATTTCGGCGCCCAGATCCCAGATCTTCTCGTTCACCTCGGCAAAGGGCTGCATGCGGTCGCTGTTCAAGGCGTTGCCGTTGCGGGTGAGCAACAGGGTGCGGATCTCGTCGAACGACAAGCCTTCGGGCTCGAGGATTCCGCCGTCGCGGTCGATGATGCCCACGATCCGGGCACCGGCCTGCGCGAGATAATAGGCGGCAGCGGCACCGACGTTGCCCCATCCCTGCACGATGACGCGCTTCCCCGCAAGATCATCACCGGGATACAGGCGCTGGTGGTGGCGCACCGATTCGGCGACACCCCATCCGGTGATCAGATCGGCCACGGTGTATTTCGCGTCGAGCGCCGGTGTGAATCGCGGATCCTCCACAACCTTCGCGACGCCGAGCCGCAGCTGCCCGACGCGCTGAATGCGATGGCGCTCGTCGTTGCCGAAATGCCCTGTGACAACGCCTTCCTGGGGGTGCCAGAGGCCGTTGGCCTCGGTGATCGGGACGACCTCGGCCATCTCGTCGACGTTGAGGTCCCCTCCGGTGCCGTAGTAGGCGCGCAGCAGCGGTGCGACGGCGGCGAACCAGCGTCGCAGGACGCCGTCCTTGCGGGGATCCGACGGGTCGAAATCGATGCCGGACTTCGCGCCACCGATCGCCGGGCCCGACACGGTGAACTTGATCTCCATGGTCTTCGCGAGCGACTCGACTTCGCGGCGATCCAGTCCGCGCCGCATACGGGTGCCGCCGCCTGCCGCCCCGCCGCGCAGTGAGTTGATGACGACCCAGCCGCGGGCGGTGGTGTCGGTGTCGTGCCATTCGAAGACGATTTCGGGGGCTTTGTCTTCGAATTTCGTCAGCAGGTTCTTCATAGCGAAGAACTGTGACGGCAGTAACAATCAGCCCGCAACTGCGGCTCAGGCAACTGTGCACGGTGCGGAGGTCCGGAGCTGCCCCGGCCGGATTTTCTGTGCAATCCGCACAGTTGTATCGATTCCTGCTGGTGAATCAGGTCAACGACGGTATGCCGGCGCCTTCGCCGATCGTTCGGGCTCGAGTGTTCGCAGCAGTGGCATCGCGCGGTAATGCACCACTTCGGACAGCACCATCACGCTGGTCGACCGAGCGACGATCGACGACCTGTTCAATTCGATGAGAGTCTGCTGTAGCCCGATGTGTGAATCGGCACCGATGCGGCACAGAATGTCGCCTGCTCCCGTCGTAGCGAATGCTTCGAGCACTCCGGGAATCGCCTCCAGTACTTCGGTGACCGCCTCGAGTGCGCCTTGAACGATCTCCATCGTCACGAAGGCCTGAACTTCGAATCCTGCTGCAGCCAGGTTGATTCGGGGCTCGTATCCGGCGATGACGCCGGTGTCCTCCAGTCGCTTGAGGCGTGCAGAGACCGTCGCGCGCGCAACCGTCAGGCGACGTGACAATTCGAGTGCACCGATCTTCGGATCGGCGTGCAGCGCGTCGAGCAGCGCAAAATCCAACTCGTCCAGTTGTACGGGCTCGCGCATGGCGGGTCCTTCCCATCGAGCCGCAAATTCTATGCCGATTGTATAGCTGTACGTCCACTCTCCTGTGGATTCGAGCCAACACGACCAGTTGGGAAAGGGGACGTTGCGCGACCCCGTTCGATGGGTTTCTCCTGGTGATACACGACACATCGACCGGTGCCGCAGACGGCGGCAGGAGGTTCACGACATGACGCTCGAATACACCCTCACCGACAGCGAGAAGCTCGCTCACCTCGACGCCGACGAGCTGCATCGACTCGTCGGGCTCGTCGAATACGACAGCGACAGTGACCCGTTCCCCGTGAGCGGCTGGGATGCGGTGGTGTGGGTGGTCGGTAATGCCACCCAGACCGCGCACTACTTCCAGTCCGTCTACGGAATGGAACTCGTCGCCTATTCCGGTCCGAACACCGGAAACCGTGACCATCATGCATACGTATTGCGCAGCGGGGCTGTGCGATTCGTGGTCAAGGGCGCGGTCGACCCGGACAGCGCGCTGATCGAGCATCATCGACGCCACGGCGACGGTGTCGTCGACATCGCGCTGCAGGTGCCCGACGTCGACAAGTGCGTCGAACATGCCCGCCTGCAGGGCGCGACGATCATCGAGGAGCCCCGAGACATCGCCGACGAGCACGGCACCGTGCGTACCGCGGCGATCGCGACGTACGGCGACACCCGCCACACCCTCGTCGACCGGTCACGCTACAACGGGCCGTACCTGCCCGGGTACGTCGAGCGCACCTCCACCTTCCGCAAGCGTGACGGTGCCCCGAAGCGGCTGTTCCAGGCCCTCGATCACGTGGTCGGCAATGTCGAGCTGGGCCGGATGGACGAGTGGGTCGATTTCTACAACCGGGTCATGGGATTCACGAACATGGCGGAGTTCGTCGGAGACGACATCGCCACCGATTATTCGGCGCTCATGAGCAAGGTCGTGTGCAACGGCAACCACCGCGTCAAGTTCCCGCTCAACGAGCCGGCGATCGCCAAGAAGCGTTCGCAGATCGACGAGTATCTCGACTTCTATCAGGGCCCGGGCGCGCAGCATCTCGCACTCGCCACGAACGACATCCTCACCACAGTGGATTGGTTGCGGGCCGAAGGCGTCGAATTCCTCGCGACCCCCGACGCGTACTACGAGGACCCCGAACTGCGCGCGCGGATCGGTGAGGTGCGGGTCCCGATCGAGGAACTCCAGAAGCGCGGGATTCTCGTCGATCGGGACGAGGACGGGTATCTGCTCCAGATCTTCACGAAGCCGATCGGTGACCGCCCGACAGTGTTCTTCGAACTCATCGAACGCCACGGGTCGCTGGGATTCGGTAAGGGGAACTTCAAAGCACTGTTCGAGGCGATCGAGCGAGAGCAGGCTGCGCGAGGCAACTTCTGATCGTGTTCTGATCGCGCGATGAGTTCCTCACCTCGGGCCGGTCTGCACTGGCAGAAACTCCGAGTGAAGGGACCGGCCGATGCCGAAGTCTGCACATCCGTATGTTGCCGGGGAACGGCGAGACCTCCTCGAGGTACTCGACCGACTCGACGAGCAGCAGTGGGCCACTGCGTCGCTGTGTGAAGGGTGGCGGATTCGAGAAGTGCTCGCGCACACCACCGCAGCGTTTCGCTACAGCATTCCGAAGCTCGTTTTCGCGATGGTGAAGGCGCGAGGTGACGTCAACCGCGCGTCCGACGCGTGTGCCCGTGCCGACACTCGTGCATTGTCGGACGCAGAACTACTCGACAGTCTGCGGATGAACATCGAGCATCCGTGGCATCCTCCCGGAGATGGGCCGGAGGCAACACTGTTCCACGAAGTGATTCATGGTCTCGACATGACCGTCGCGCTCGGCATCGACCGAACGGTGCCGAGCGAGCGCATCGAGATGATGACCGGATCACTGAAGCCCAAGGCCATCGACTTCTTCGGCGCCGATCTGACCGGTGTCCGATTGGAGGCCGACGATCACGACTGGTCGTTCGGCGCTGGCTCTACGGTCACCGGATCGGCTCAGCATCTCCTGCTGGTCCTGACCGGCCGGACGCTTCCGCCGGGTCTGTTGTCAGGGGAGCAGAGCGGACGGTTCACCGCAGGGGTGTGAACCTGTTCGCGGGGTGTCAGGCGAGTTGCGTGAGACGGGTGCGCAGCGCCTGCTCGGTCTGTCGTACGGCCGTGCCCACGATCGGCTCGATGAGTTTGCCGAGGGCGCGGCCGGCGAGGCCCCCGGGAAGTTCGTAGCCGAAGATGACGTCCAGGCGGGCTTGCCCGCCGTCGAGTTCGGTGAACTTCCACGACGATGACGTCCGGAAACCCGAGACCGACGACAACACGATGACCTTGCTGTGTTCCCATTCGACGATCTCGACGCGGGAATCGAGGTTCTTCGGGCCGACCCGCATGGTGGCGTCGAACATCGCGCCGAGGCCCTGGATCTGTGCTCCGACCGGTTCGAATCGGACGACGCCGAACATCCACTCGGGGACGGTGCGATGGTCGTCGACGTAGTCGAACGCGACGTCGACAGGAACATTCGCGACGGCGCTGTGGCGGACCTCGATCATGGTGAGTAGATCCCTTCGACACTTGTTTCTGTTACGTAGGGTAGCTATTACTTTTCGGTGCGGGAAGAGGCGCGGCCGAAGTTCTCTCCCGAAATGCCGGAAAACCTGTTTCACTCTGCGGTAGATCGCGTGGTTCCCATCGCATAGGAGGCTTCGGTGAAGGTCAAGGCGGCAGTGGTCAAGGGCGTGAACCAGCAGTGGGAGATCGAGGAGATCGATCTCGGCGACCCGGTGGCGGGTGAGGTGCAGGTCAAGCTCGCGGCGTCCGGGTTGTGCCACTCCGATGAACATCTGCGTACCGGAGCGTCACCACTCCCGTCGTTCCCTGCGCTCGGTGGTCACGAGGGTGCGGGCGTCGTCACCAAGGTCGGTCCGGGCGTGACCTCGGTGGCGGAGGGCGACCACGTCGTACTCGCGTTCATCCCGGCATGCGGACGGTGTCGCTCGTGCGCGAAGGGACTGCAGAACATCTGCGACGAGGGCGCCGGACTCCTCACCGGAAAGGCGATTTCCGACAAGACCAACCGGGTGACGCTGGACGGCGAGCCGGTCATCCAGATGTGCCTGCTCGGTACTTTCGCCCCGTATGTCACGGTCAACGAGGCCTCGGTCATCAAGATCGAGAAGGATATCCCGCTCGAGAAGGCTGCGCTTCTCGGTTGCGGTGTCGCGACCGGCTGGGGATCGGCGACGGCAATCGGCGGCACCAAGGTCGGTGATGCGGTGGTCGTGATCGGCGTCGGTGGCGTCGGTATCAACTCTGTGCAGGGCGCGGCCCACGCCGGTGCGCGCTTCGTGATCGCGATCGATCCTGTCGAATTCAAGCGGGACAAGGCCAAGGAATTCGGTGCGACGCACACCTTCGCGTCGCTCGAGGAGGCCGCGCCGGTGATAGGTGAGATCACCTGGGGCGCAATGGCAGACGTCACGATCATCACCGTCGGTGAGATTCACGGCGACATGATCGCGCCTGCGCTCGCGGTGACCGCGAAGGGCGGCCAAGTCGTGGTCGTCGGTATGGGTGACGCGCGGGATACCGAGGTCACCATGAGTCTGTTCGAGCTCACGCTGCTGCAGAAGCGGGTGCAGGGCGCGATCTTCGGCGGTGTCGGGCCGCGTTCGCAGATCCCGAAGCTGCTCGAGTTGTACCGGAACGGGCAACTCGAACTCGATGGTCTCGTCACCAAGACCTACAAGCTCGAAGACATCAACGAGGGCTATGCCGACATGCTCGCAGGCAAGAACCTGCGCGGGGTCATCGTCTACGGCGACGACGACTACTGAGTCTGTATGGGATGGCCGTCCTTTACCGTGATGTCCATGGACACGCGTGAGGATCAGGTCTCCGGCGACACCGGGTCGTGGCGAGATTACGGCCCGGTGTCGTTACCGAAACCTCTGGCTGCCGCACTCGACGCGTTCGCCGAGCGAGGCTACGACGGCACCTCCATCCGGGAGATCGCCGCGCGCGCGGAACTCTCCGTCCCCGGTCTCTATCACCATTACCCGTCGAAGCAGGCGCTCCTGGTGTCGCTGACGACGGCCGTGATGAACGAGTTGCTCGACCGCAGTCGTCGTGCCCTCGCAGAGGCCGGACCGACGCCGTCCGAGCGGTTCGACGCGGTGGTCGAGTCGCTGCTGCGGTTCCACATGTTCCGCCGCGACCAAGCATTCGTCGCTTCCACGGAGATGCGCAGCATGGAGGCCGAGAGTCGCGAGGCATACGTCGCGCTGCGCGACGAGCAGCAGCGCATGATCGACGACATCATCGAAGCGGGAGTCGAGTCGGGGGAGTTCACGACGCCGTTTCCCAAGGATGCGGGACGCGCGGTGGCGACGATGTGCATCGGGGTGGCCGATTGGTATCGCCCGGATGGCGCGCTCACCCCCGATGAGCTCGTCCGGCGGAATCTCGCCATTGCGCGCAGTGCTGTAGGGGCGCGCTGAGCTTCCGCTCGTCTTGACCGGACCGGCGCGGATATGTCACGGTATCCGTAACCGAGCGATCGATCGGTCGGTGTGGAGAGGGAGTGATCATGGCAGTCGATCTGTCGTATTCGGATCAGGTAACCGGCCTGGTCACGAAGACCGAAACATTCATCCGCGACCACGTGTTGCCCATCGAGGACGCCAACGGTGGTGACATCACCGCTGCGGGCGGCGACGCCATCCGTACGGACCTGCAGAAGGCCGCGAAGGATGCGGGAGTCTTTGCACCCCACGCCCCCGTCGAGTACGGCGGACACGGTCTCGGCATGTCCGACCGCGCACCCGTCTTCGAAGCGGCGGGCTACTCGCTGTTCGGACCTACCGCACTGAACATCGCCGCGCCCGACGAGGGCAACGTGCACATGCTGGCGCACATCGCGAGCGACGAACAAAAACAGCAGTTCCTCGCCCCGCTCGCGGCGGGCGATGTCCGCTCCGCGTTCGCGATGACCGAACCCGCCCCGGGCGCAGGTGCCGATCCCAACGCGCTCAACACCCGCGCCGAGAAGGTCTCGGGTGGATGGAAAATCAACGGCCGCAAGCACTTCATCACCGGAGCCGATGGTGCCGGATTCTTCATCATCATGGCGCGCACGTCCGGTGAACCCGGCCAGCGCGGCGGCGCCACCATGTTTCTGGCCCCGGCGGACACCCCGGGCCTGACGGTCGGCAGGCACATCGGCACCCTCGACAAGTCCATGCTCGGCGGTCACTGCGAGGTGACGTTCGAGGATCTGTTCGTCCCGGACTCCGCCGTGCTCGGTGAAGCCGACCAGGGCTTCGCCTACGCGCAGGTCCGGCTGGGCCCGGCGCGCATGACCCACGTGATGCGCTGGCTCGGTGCTGCCCGCCGTGGTCACGACGTCGCCGTCGGATACGTCTCCGAGCGTGAAGGCTTCGGCTCGAAGCTCGGCGATCTCGGCATGATCCAGAAGATGGTCGCCGACAACGAGATCGACATCGCCGCCACCCGTGCTCTGCTCACGCAGGCATGTTGGGAGCTCGACCAGGGCTCCCACGCCGCCAACGCCACCTCCATCGCCAAGACCTTCGCGGCCGAGGCGATCTTCCGGATCGTCGACCGCTCGGTGCAGATGTGCGGCGGTCTCGGCGTATCCGAAGATCTGCCGCTCGCCCGTCTCTCGCGTGAAGTCCGTCCCTTCCGGGTGTACGACGGGCCGTCCGAGGTGCACCGTTGGGCCATCGCGAAGCGCACCGTCGGGGCCGCCCGTAAGGCTGCCGCTGCGAAGGCAGCCACGTCATGACCACGGTGCACCACGAAGGCCTCGATCTTCCTGCCCTCCAACGATTCCTGTCGGAATCCGGGGTAGGCGTCGAAGGTGAACTGCGTGCGGAACTCATCGCAGGCGGCAAATCCAACCTCACCTACGGCATCTTCGACGACACATCGAAGTGGGTACTCCGCCGTCCTCCCACCGCCGGTCTGACACCCTCTGCGCACGACGTGGCCCGTGAATTCCGCATCACGTCCGCGCTGCAGGACAGCGGAGTGCCGGTAGCGCGGACGATCGCGTTGTGCGAGGACGACGCAGTGATGGGCGCACCGTTCACTGTTGTCGAGCATGTCGACGGACGCGTCATCCGCAGCAAGGACGACCTCGACACTCTGACCGACGACGAGATCGCACGCTGCACCGACGAACTCGTCCGCGTCATCGCAGCCTTGCACAATGTCGACTTCCGTGCCGTCGGCCTGGGCGAACTCGGCCGCCCCGATGGGTACGTCACCCGGCAGGTGAAACTGTGGGCGAGCCAGTGGGGCCGGGTCAAGACACGTGAACTTCCGGACCTCGAACGTCTGCATGCGTCACTCACCGATTCGATTCCCGAATCGCCTGCACCGTCGATCGTGCACGGCGACTACCGCATCGACAACACCATCCTCGACCGGAACGATGTCGGAACAATTGCGGCAGTGGTGGACTGGGAACTGTCGACACTCGGCGACCCGCTCACCGACCTCGCGCTGATGTGCGTGTATCGGCATCCGGCACTCGACGATGTGCTCGGATTCCCTGCCGCGTGGACGAGTCCGCGCCTGGCTGCCAATGACGATCTGGTCCAGCGATACGCGGTGGCCTCGGGTCGCGACATCGCGCACTGGGACTTCTACATGGGGCTCGCGTACTTCAAGCTCGCCGTGATCGCCGAAGGCATCAACCACCGGTGGCGAGTCGGCGCGACCATCGGAGACGGGTTCGACAAGGCAGGCGAAGCAGTTCCCGCCCTTGTCGCAGCCGGTCTCGACGCAATGAAGGGAGCAGACTCGTGACGGCGAGTGCACTGGTGACCGGGGCGTCACGCGGCATCGGGTTCGGTGTCGCGGTGAGGCTCGCCGAGCAGGGATATGCCCTCACGATCTCGGCACGCGACGAGGAGCGGCTCGAGAAGGCCGCCGGTCGACTGCGTGAGGCGGGTGCCGCAGAAGTACGCGCGGTCGCCGCCGATCTCGCCGATCCCGAAGTGGCGGCACGAGTGGTCGGTGCGCACGAGGAATCGTTCGGCACGATGCGGGCCCTGATCCTCAACGCCGGTGTCGGCACCGCGGGCGCGATCGCAGAATTCCCGGCACGGCGCTTCAACAAGACACTCGCGGTGAACCTCGCCGCACCGTTCGCGTTGCTCCAGGCATCGCTGCCGCTGTTGCGGGCAGCTGCTGCAGCAGACCCTGCCCGAGGAGCGAAAGTGGTGGCCTTGTCATCCATCACCGGCGTGTATGCCGAAGCCGGGCTTGCGGCCTACGGCGCGACGAAGGCCGCGTTGATCTCTCTGATCGAGACCCTCAATCTCGAAGAATCCGGCAACGGAGTCTCCGCGTCGGCGATTGCGCCGGCCTATGTCGACACCGACATGTCGGACTGGATCAAGGAGAAGATCCCCGCGGAGACGATGCTCGAGGTCAACGACGTCGTGGAACTGGTCGACGCGCTGCTCAAGTTGTCGTCGCGCGCGGTGCTGCCGCGGCTGGTTCTCAGTCGTGCCGGCTCGAGCATGTACGAGGTTTGACGGCCCCTGCGGTTGTGGCCGAACGTCACCTTCATGCAGTTCAACGGTATGAAGGTGACGTTCGGTCAATGAGGCGTCAGTCGTTCTGGGGCTTGTCCTCGCCGCGGCGGAACAGGAAATTGAAGCCGGGCATTCCGGTGATGGCCCGACGCACGTCCTTGGCGACCTCGAGCAGTTCGTGAAGTTCCGGCCCGACGGTCTCGAGGGTCGCCAGGACCGGCATCAGGCCGACCATTCGCTGGGAGAGTTCCGGGAACTGATCGAGCATCAGAATCGCCGCGTGCACTTCGTCGGGCGACAGTTCGTCGAGGAATTGCGACGCCAGCGGTGCTGCCTGCTTCGCGAGTGGCGCGTAGGTATCGAGCAGTTCACCGGCGACGTCGGTGCTGGCACCCGCCGACTCGATGACCTGCTTCGCGTGGGCAGCGGTACCCGCAGCTTCCTCGATGACCAGCGTGGTCGCCTCGATCACCGCAGCTGCTCGTGCAACGGCTGCGGCAGCGTCGGTGACGACACCGTCGACGCGTGCGACGAGTGATTCGGCGGTGTCGAGCAATACCTCGACGCGAGCGGGAATGGTCGCGGCGAAAACAGCCGTGGCGACCGTGCCCTCGACGAGGGTGCGTGCTGCACCGGTGATCGATCCGACGAGGGGCAGCGGTGGCAGCGAGATCATCCGCCCATAGTGCCCGAACAGGGCACCTCACGTTTTCGCCGCCCCGTGCGTCTACCCCATGTAGACCTTGCACCGGATGGAAGGATCGAAGCCGTGACCGCATCACGTACTCATACTGTGATCGGCTCGCCGATCGGCGAGCTGACCCTCGTGAACACCGACGGAGTGCTGTCGGGCCTCTACATGCCCGATCACCACCCTGCCCCGGATCGCGACGGCTTCGGACCACAGAGCGCTGCCGGGTTCGAGGACGCCACCGCCCAACTCCGCGAGTACTTCGACGGCACACGCACGACCTTCACGATCCCGCTCGCACCGGCGGGTACCGAGTTCCAGCACACAGTGTGGGCAGCGCTTCGAGCCATCGAATTCGGCACCACCTCGACCTACGGGGAAGTGGCAGCCGCGATCGGCCGCCCCACCGCGGTTCGGGCGGTCGCGGCGGCCAATGCACGGAACCCACTGAGCATCGTCGTTCCGTGCCACCGCGTCATCGGCAGCAGCGGCAAACTCACCGGATACGCCGGGGGAGTAGAGCGCAAACTGTTCCTCCTCGAGCAGGAGAAGCGGATAGCCCATGCCCCCACACCGGCCTGAGACACATCTGCCACCGTTCGAACGGGTCGTGGCCGAGCACGGTCCGACGGTGCTCCGGGTGTGCCGCGCCATGCTCAGCGTCGCCGATGCCGACGACGCGTGGTCGGAGACGTTCCTCGCGGCACTGCGTGCGTACCCGGATCTGAAGCCGGACGCCAACCTCGAGGCGTGGCTCGTGACCATCGCGCATCGAAAGGCCATCGACGTCCACCGTGTGCACGGGCGGACACCGATACCTACCGAGGTGCTACCCGAGCGGGCATCGACCACCGACCTTCCCGGCACCGGCGACGACGAACTGTGGGGCGAGGTTGCGGCCCTCCCGTTCACCCAGCGCGCCGCGCTGGTCTACCACTACATCGGCGGACTGCGGTACGCGGAAATCGGTGAACTGCTGGGCAACACCGCAGAAGCTGCACGTCGTGCCGCATCCGACGGCCGTGCAGCATTGCGTCGTCACTACAGCACCGAGACAGGGAGCGTGTCATGACCTTTCCGACGCCACCGGTCGCGAAGTCCGATCTTGCGTGGCTGCATCGACAACTCACGATCGATGCCGAAGCCGCCGGCCTCCTCGACGTCGCCTACCGGACCGTCGACACCACGGTCGGTCCTCTGCTGCTCGCTGCGACCGACGCCGGACTCGTTCGCGTCGCGTATGTCGCCGACGGACAGGACGACGTGCTGGACGACCTCGCGGCGCGGATCAGCCCTCGCATCCTCGAAGCGCCGCGCCGACTCGACGCCGTGGCGACGCAGCTCGACGAGTACTTCGAGGGCAATCGCGCATCGTTCGATCTACCGCTCGACCTCCGGCTCGCCACCGGGTTCCGGCGCGATGTGATCACGCACCTCCCCGACATCGCCTACGGGCACACCGCCAGCTACGCCGAAGTCGCGGCGGCGGCAGGCAGCCCGAGGGCTGTGCGTGCAGTGGGTACTGCCTGTGCGAAGAACCCTCTGCCCGTGATCGTTCCCTGCCATCGGGTGGTGCGCAGCGACGGCGGGATCGGGCAGTACGTCGGGGGTATCGAGGCGAAACAAACTCTGCTGAGCCTCGAGACCGCGGCATGACGATCCTGCAACTGCCGGTGACACCGCCGTTCGCCGCGTCCGCGATGCTCGATGCACTGCGGAGCCACACGGTCGCGGGTTATGAGCGGCACGACGCACAGACCCGCACGCACAGCCGCGCGGTCCGGGCTCGCGGTGGCCCCGCGGTGGTGTCGGTGACGTTCGCGAGCGATCCCGAAGCCTCTCATGTCACTGCACGGATCGACGCCGCCGACGATCGCGACGTGCCCGAACTCGAACAGCGCATCCGCACCTGGCTGGACCTCGACGCCGAATCGACCGTGATCGACGCGGCGCTGGGAGCAGACCCGATCCTCGCACCCCTCGTATCGGGAACGCCCGGCCTGCGCGTGCTCGGCGCCACCGACTGGTTCTCCACCGCTGTGCAGACAGTGCTCGGGCAGCAAGTGAGTCTTGCGGCGGGCGCGACGTTCACGGCGAGACTCGTTGCAGCATACGGAGAACCCGATTTCGACGGGTTGCGATGTTTCCCGACGCCGCAGCGTCTCAAGGGTATCGATCCGGACGAACTGAAGACGACGGTTCGAATCACTGGGGCGCGCTCACGTACGGTGTATGCGCTGGCGAACGCTGCAGCCGACGGACTCGACCCGGCATCGAGCTCCGAGTTTCGTGACGACCTACTCGTGCTGCCGGGAATCGGACCGTGGACCGTCGACTACCTGTCGTTGAGGGCCCTCGGCGACCGCGACGCCTTTCCCTCCGGCGACCTCGTGCTGCGCCGAGCATTGGGAGGCATCACTGCCGGTGAAACGACCACGCGCGCAGAATCATGGCGGCCGTGGCGCGCCTACGCCGTATCTCACCTGTGGACACACGCCGCCTACCGTGTGGCAGGTGGCCGACCTGATCGCGGACAGTAGGTTCACCGGCGCACTGGGGTACGGGATTTCTCCTCGGCTGCATCGAGCGCCGGCGCCAGGAGGGAAAGTGCCGCACGGAGCTCGTCGGCAAGTGCACCGGACACCATGATCAGGCCGGTGCCGGCGAGGGGCTCGGTGGCCGGTCGCAGCCACCGGTCGAGCGCGATACGGACCGCGGCCGTCACGCTGGCAGCGAGTACGCGGGCTGCGCGCTCGTCGGTGTCTTCGAGGCGGTCGGCGATTGCGTCGGCCAGGGGGTGCTCCATCGCGCTCGTGGAGCCGAGGAACACCTCTCGAAGGGCCGGGTGGGTGGTGATCAGCAGCAGTGCGTCGCGGTGATGTTCGCTCGGGGCCGTGTACTGCTCGACGATCGCATCGGTGATGGCATCGACAAGCCGGGTGGCCGACGGGTGCGCTGCAATTGCTGCCGCGACCTGGGCCTCCCGCTCGGCGGTGACGGCGGCCACGATCGCGTGCTCGCGACTGGGGAAATAGTTGTTGTAGGTCCTGGGTGAGACACCGGCCGCCTCGGCGATCTCTTCGACGCGCACGTTCTCGGGTCCGCGTTCGCGCGCGAGCTGTAGTGCTGATTCGCGTAGTGCTCGGCGTGTGGCCTGTTTCTTTTTCTCTCGCCATCCCTGTGTCGTCGTCACGACACCAGCATGACACTGTAGGTGCGTGCACGCAATATTGCGTGCACGCATGTTGATGCCTACTGTGGGCGATCGAAGCAGCCAGCGGACGAAAGGGACGGGTAGATGCGCGGCAAGGGCATGACATACGACACCGGCTTCGTCCGGAACGGCAAGACCTCACGTGAGGAGTTCGCCCCCGAGGTGGTCAGGCGCGAACTTGCCATCATCCGGAACGATTTGCACTGCACCGCAGTCCAGATCACCGGCGGTGACCCCGCTCGACTCGAACTCGCCGGCCGTTATGCCGCGGAGTTGGGGTTGGAGGTCTGGTTTTCCCCCTATCCACTGGAACTGACTCCCGGCGAGATCGTGACCTTGTTCGCCGACTGCGCCGAGCGAGCCGAACGGATACGACGCTCGGGCGCCGAGGTCGTATTCGTCGCCGGTGTCGAGCTGAGTATCATGAACCGCGGATTCACCTCTGGTGAAAGCACTTCCGAGCGTCTGGACCACCTACTCGGAGACCCTGAATTCCGGTCTGCCCGGTTCGCCGAGGTGAGCACCCGTCTCAACGACTTCTTCTGTGAGGCACTGCCGATCGTTCGCGCACACTTCCGGGGCAAAGTCACATACGCATGCATACAGTTCGAGCACGTCGATTGGGCGCCGTTCGACTATCTGTCGATCGAGCTGATTCGCTCGGCAGAGGTGGCCGACCGTTTTCGTGAGGGTGTGCGCACGCTGGTCGCACAAGGAAAGCCGGTGGCCGTCACCGGATTCGGAACAGCAACGTGGCACGGAGCCGGCGACATGGCGCCGCGCAGCATGGATATCGTCGAGTACGACGAGCACGGTGACCCGATCCGGTTGCAGGGGCACTACAGACGTGACGAGGCAGGCCAGGCCGACTATCTGCGCGAGCTGTTGGAGATCTTCGACACCGAGGGCGTCGACAGCACCTTCGTGTTCCTCTTCGCGCTGTACAACCACCCCCATCGCCCGGACGGCGACCCGCGCGATGATCTGGATCTCGCCAGCTTCGGGATCGTCAAGGTTCTCGAGAATCACCGCGGGCAGACGTACCCCGATATGGCGTGGGAGCCGAAAGAGTCGTTCACTGCGGTGGCCGAGCACTACCGACGCTGATGCCCGCCGCCTGGTCGAACGCGCACATCGACAGCGTCGGCGACGGTACGGCCCTCATTCGTGCAGGCCGTCCTGATCTCGGATTCACACGCCATGTGCGCAGGTGGGAACGCGCCGGGTTACCGCTGAGGATTTCGTTCTCGGCGATGAGGACGGCGAGTTGGTCGTGCAGGATGCCCCATCGCGTGCGCTTGCTCGACGGTGAAGGTCTCGCCCTGCAGGCAGGTGCGGGAGGCCACGGGCTGTCCCCACGCGTAGGTGAGCGGCACGGTGTGACGCGGATACGTGAACAGTCGAACCGCTGGTCAGCGGGGTGTGTTCGTCTTGTCGGGTGGCCTGCGGTCGGCGCCTTCGAGCACATTGACTTCACGTTTGTGGCTACCCGGCCCGACATGCGCCTCCGCGCGCATCCGCTCCGACATGTGCGGGTAGTGCAGCTCGAACGCGGGCCGTTCGGAGCGGATGCGCGGCAGTTCGGTGAAGTTGTGGCGCGGCGGCGGGCAGGTGGTGGCCCATTCGAGTGAATTGCCGTAACCCCACGGGTCGTCGACGGTGACGACCTGCCCGTAGCGGTAGCTCTTGAACACGTTCCACACGAACGGCAGCGTCGAGACCCCCACGATGAACGCCCCGATCGTGGAGATCGCATTGAGCGTGGTGAACCCGTCGGACGGCAGATAGTCCGCATAGCGACGCGGCATGCCCTCGTTTCCCAGCCAGTGCTGCACCAGGAACGTGGTGTGGAACCCGACGAATGTCAGCCAGAAATGCCACTTACCGAGCCGCTCGTCCATCATCCGGCCTGTCATCTTCGGGAACCAGAAATAGATGCCGGAATACGTCGCGAAGACGATGGTGCCGAACAGCACGTAGTGGAAGTGCGCCACCACGAAGTAGGTGTCGTGAACGTGGAAATCCAGTGACGGGCTCGCGAGGATGATCCCGGTCAGTCCGCCGAACAGGAAGGTGATGAGAAAGCCGAGGGCGAACAGCATCGGCGTCTCGAACGTGATCTGCCCTCGCCACAACGTGCCGATCCAGTTGAAGAACTTCACCCCGGTCGGTACCGCGATGAGGAAGGTCATGAACGCGAAGTACGGCAGTAGCACCGCTCCGGTCGCATACATGTGGTGCGCCCACACCGCGACCGACAGAGCGGCGATCGCGATGGTCGCGTACACCAGGCCGGTGTACCCGAAGATCGGTTTGCGGCTGAAGACCGGGAAGACCATCGCCATCGGGTGTTGTCAGCTGGGTCACGCCGATCACGTCGACACCGGCCGACCTGTACACCGTTGAGGTCGGCTACGCCCGCAGCAGCACTACCACCCACGCCGAAGCCCATTTTGATGCGCCGCGTCCGGCTGCGCTGTCTGGCCAATCCTGTCGGACTGTTCGTCGCCGACGCTCGCGGCCACAGCCCCCGGAAGAACCGCGCCAGGTCACGTTCGGCACGTGTAGGGCCGGTCGCCAGGTACGTGCAACAGAAATCGGCGTCACCCGGTCCCCGCTGACCGAACCTGCCAGACTGACGAAGATGGACACGCCCCCTCCCCGTAAAGCGGCAACAGACCAGGACCTCGGCGGGGAAAGTATGCGCACCGTGCTCATCGCATTCGGCGCGAACTTTGCCGTCGCACTGGCCAAGACGGCCGCTGCATTGTTCACCGGATCTGCCTCCATGGTCGCCGAAGCCGCACACTCCTGGGCCGACACGGGCAATCAGATCTTCCTTCTGATCGCCAACCGTAGAAGCGCACGCGTTGCCGACACGAACCATCCACTCGGCTATGGCCGAGAAGCGTACGTGTGGTCACTGTTGGCTGCGGTCGGCCTTTTCGTCGCCGGCTCTGCGGTGTCGGTTTGGCACGGCATCACCGAACTGATCCACGAGAGCGCGGGCGGTGAAAACTATGCGATCGGCTACATCGTGCTGGCCGTCGCGTTCGTCCTGGAAGGGATCTCGCTGCTGCAGGCCACCCGCCAGCTCGGCGGTGAGGCCGACCGCGCAGACCGGGACATTCTGGATTACGTGCTCGAGACGTCGGATCCCACATTGCGGGCGGTATTCGCCGAGGACAGCGCTGCGCTGATCGGAATCGTCATTGCCTTCGTCGGAATGGCGTTGCACCAACTCACCGGCAACGCGCTGTGGGACGCCATCGGATCGATACTCGTCGGCGTACTGCTCGGCGTGATCGCGGTGATTCTCATCGATCGCAACCGGCGGTTTCTGACGGGCGAGCCGGCCTCTGACGCGTTGCATACCGCGGCTGTGGCACGCATCGAGAACATGCCCGAGGTTGCGGCGGTGCGGTTCGTCCGCCTCGAATACGTCGGGCCGAAACAGGTGTTCCTCGTCGCCAGTGTCGATCTGATGGGGGACTACGCCGAGTCGCGTATCGCCCCCACCCTGCGCAAGCTCGAACGAGACCTCGAACGCAATACGCACGTCGTCGACGCAGTACTGACGGTCTCGATGCCCGACGCCGAATAACCGCCACGCGGTACCGATGACGTTTGGGCCGTGCCCTGCAGTGGAATGCGAGACCACATCACACCGCTCCGACAAGGGGACCAATTGGTGAACTCGACCTGAGTGGTATCGAGTGGCCGTGCGGGCGCGAGGACAACCGTCGGCCCGGTCGTCGAAGCTGCCCACAAGGAAGGACATAGGGCAATGCTGCTCGACTCACCTGCCGAATGGTGGCAGCTGCTTGTCCTGCTGAGCGTGGCGTTGGTGCTCTCCACCGCGGTCGGTGTGGAACGTGAAATCAAGCAGAAGTCGGCCGGCATGCGCACCCACACTCTCGTCGGACTCGGTGCTGCGCTGTTCATGGTGATCAGCAAGTACGGGTTCGACGACGTCGCCGAGGAAGGGCTGGTCACCCTCGACCCGTCCCGGGTGGCTGCACAGATCGTCTCCGGGATCGGTTTCATCGGCGCCGGCCTGGTGTTCGTACGTCGCAACAAGGTCCGGGGACTGACCACGGCCGCGTCGATCTGGCTGACTGCCGCCATTGGATCTGCTGCCGGAGCAGGCTTGGTGGTGCCGGCAATATTTGTCACCGTCAGCCATTTCCTGATCGCGTACCTGTATCCGGCCATCGTCCGGCTCACCGGTATGAGGCGTTCGCAGCAGAACATCGTGCGGGTGCGTTATCTGGACGGGACCGGAGCGTTGCGTGGAATTCTGCACACCTGCACCGAGCAGGGTTTTGCAGTGGACGGTTTCTCCACCCGCGGATCAGTAGCCGAGCATGGCGGTCTGCTGGGTCGGCTGGCCGACGGTCTCGATCCCGCCACCCTTCCCGCCGCTCAGGTGGAGGTGGAACTCGAAGTCGAGGGGGCTGGACCGCTATCGGCCCTGGTGACCCGGTTGTCGGAGTTGGCGGACGTGACACGCGTTCAACTCGATGATCCCGTCGAATAGCCGGTAACCGCGTCTTGCTGCTCGGACACCACCGGGGGAGCATCGACGCCGATATGTGGCCAACACGGGCCCCGCGCAGCCGTGATCGCTGCACAAGAGCACATACGTTTACCTTCGTCGACGGCGGGCACCCGAATCACAACCGCGACACATCGAGAGGGGAAGCCGTGCATGCCGACCGTTTCGCAGAGTTCACCACCGAGAAGGGGCCGTTCGCTTCGGTGTACTACGAGGATTCACACGCATCGGAGGACGCGGCGCAGATCGCGGAACTGACATGGCGTTCGATCCGCGAGCAACTCGAACAACTCGAGGCCCCGCCGCCGGTACTCGACAACATCGAACGCGCGTTGGCGGAGGCGCCGACAGCGATCGGCCGCGGTGGACGCGCGATCGTGGCCAACGGGGACAAGGTGCTCGTGCACGAGCGGCTCATCCGTCCGCCGCTGCGCACCGAGGTGCGGGTTTCCGAGCTGCCCTACCTACTGCCGTTGGTGGAACACGGCGCGAGCGGCCGGCCGTATCTCGTGGTCGCCGTCGACCACACCGGCGGTGATCTGACGGTCTACGACCAGCAGGGCACTGCGCTCGATGAAGAGACAGTCGCCGGGGAGGGTTATCCGATCCACAAGGCCTCCGGTGCGCAGACGCCCGGCTATGGGGACCCCGAACCTCGCGTCGAGGAGCAGCGGCACCGCAACATCGCCGCCCTCGCCGACCGCCTCACCGAGCTCGCCGACGAGCACCGGTGTGAGCCGGTGTTCGTGATCGGTGAAATTCGCTCTCGTAGTGATTTGGTGGAGGCGTTGCCGCAGCGCATCAAGGAGGTGTCGATGCAGCTGCAGACAGGCTCTCGGGGTGAGGGTAGCGACCGGGAACGCACCGGTGAGCACATCGAGCAGGCACTGGCGCAGCAACGTCTGACTGAAATGGACGAGACGGCGGAGCGTTATCGCGCCGGAGCCGGCACAGGACTGGCCGTCGAGGGATTGAGTGAGGTGACAGCAGCGTTGCGTCAGCGCCGCGTCGACATGTTGATCCTGGGGGATCTCGGCGACGTCACGGTGTTGGTGGGTGACGATCCTTCCCTTGTCGCCGCCGATTCGGGTGCGCTGTCGGAGATGGGTTCGGGCAGTGAGCGGATCCATCGTGCGGATGAAGCCCTGCCGTTCGCGGCGGTGACCAGTGGCGCAGCCATGCTGCGGATGGACGAACGGTTGACCCCGGCGGATGGGGTGGCCGCATTGCTGCGCTACTGAGCGCACCGTGTTCGTCCACAGGGTGACGAGGAGCACGCCTCTACCGAGTAACCTCCAGCAAATCGGCAGGTCGACCTGAATGTCCCTCAGGCCGGATCACAACTCGGGGTCCTCGCCCTCGTCGGCGTAGCAGTTCCGGATCGACGTCGACATGGGGAACCGAACTTCGGTGTCGCCGAACATCAACCGAGTCGCTGCCTCGACCGAAGCTTCGATGTGCGCGGCCGCGGCATCGGGGTTCCGGGTGTGTACCACCACCTCATCGTGCTGGAAGAACACCAGCTCGCCGTCGCGACCATCCGGAGCCGCCGCGAGCCGGCGACGTAGCTCTGCCAGCACACACAGCGCCCATTCCGCCGCCGTGGCCTGGACGACGAAGTTTCGGGTGAATCGTCCGCGTGCACGCACATCCCCGTGCGAGAGAAAGCCGGGTTCCGGTGGGGGACAGGCACGCCCGAGCCAGGACTGCACCACCTCTCCGCGTTCCCCGGCGCGGGCTGCACGTTCGACGAACTCCACCGCATCGGGAAAACTCTTGCGCAGCACCGTCAGCAGCGCACGGGAATCTCCGGAGGTCGCGCCGTACAGGACACCGAGCACCGCGACCTTCGCCTTCGCGCGGTCGCCGCCGAATGCTGTTGCCGCCACCGGGGCGTACAGGTCATCGCTTCCTGCGGCCGAGACCATGCGGGGATCTCCCGACATGGCGGCGAGGATGCGGGGTTCGAGCTGCCCGGCGTCGGCGATGACGAAAGTATGCCCGGGGTCGGCGATCACGCTCGACCGCAATGCCTTGGGGATCTGCAATGCACCACCGCCGCGGCTCGCCCACCGTCCGGAGACCACTGCTCCCGGCACGTAGACGGGACGGAAGCGGTTGTCGTGCACCCAGGTGTCGAGCCAACTCCACCCGTTGGTGCTGTAGAGCTTCGACAGGTCGCGGTGTCGCAGCAGCAACGGCACCGCGGGATGGTCGAGTTCGCGCAGCACGTACTTGCGGGTCGACGCGAGCTCGATGCCCTCGCGGCGGAACGCGTCGAGCACCTCGACGTGCGACGCCGGATTCACGGGCCGACCGAACACGAGCTGGATCTCCGCGACCACCTCGGCGATCCGCGAGGGAAGTTCATAGCCGAGTGGACGTCGACCGAGGGTGCGCTCGAGCAGTGCGCGGTGCGCTTCGGCGGAGAAAGGCAACCCATCGAAGCTCATTTCGGCGGCGGTGAGCGTGCCCGCGGATTCGGCTGCCACGAGCAGGTCGAGGCGACGATCGACGGCGGTACGTCGTCGCTGCCCGACGAATCGCTCGATCACGGCGGCGATGTCGGTGGCGGGCGCCGCGTCGAACAGTCCCGGCCGTTCATCGGCCGGTTCTTCGATGGGTTCCGGTGGGATGCCGTCGCGCGTGTTCAGGATCGCGGCGGTGGTCGCGAGGTCGTGACACCGCTGTACCCGCACACCGGCGCGCAGCAGACCGGGGTACACGGTGGCAGTGGAGGTCCACACCCAGCGCGGGCTGCGGGCCGATTCGATTTCCGCGACGGTCGCGGCCAGATCGCGACAGTCCCGCGCGTCGCTCACCGGGGTGCCCGCGTCGTCGATCAGGGCGATGGTGCCGCCGCGTACACCCCCGCTCTCGGAGGCATGGGGAACGACGACGGCACGCACCGACCTAGTCTGCTCTATCGGCCGAAGACGCGGTGCTGCCCGCCAGCAGTTCGATGGAGCGGTGGAATCCTCGACGGTCGTACAGCCACGTCACGATTCCGCCGAGCGCCACGCCGACACCGAGCCCGACGAACGTCATCGCGACTCCGTGCGTCAATCCCGCAGCTCCGTGGCCGTCGAAGTAGAGGATCGCGCGGGTCGCGATGTAGATCTGATGCATCGGCTCGAACGTCGACAGCCACTCGAACAACTTGGGCATCGCTTCGATCGGGACCGTGCCGCCGGACGAGGGCAACCCGAGCACGATGAAGATGAACAGGTTGACGAGCAGACCTGCGGAGCCGAACACGGACATCACCGACACCGAGGTGATGCCGACCGCGCTGATCGCGAGCGCCCCGTATTCCCACATCAGCAGGGCGCGCGGCACCGGCATGCCGAGTGCCGTACCGATCCACAGATACAGCGCGGACACGATCAGCGACAGGACGACGATGATTCCCCACTTGATGAACAACACGGTCAAGCGGGACATCCGGGTGGTCTCTCTGTTGATGTAGAGCGGCCCGTATTCGGTGGGGATGAAGCCGAGAGCGGTGTCGACGAGGGTGTTGACGATCGTGGCGCCGGTGAATCCCGCGAGGATCAGCAGCAACGTGAAGTAGAACGCGGACAGGCCGGCGCCGGTGCCGTCGGGCAGCGGTTTGTGTTCGACGTTCAGGACGTTGATCGGGTCTTGGAGCGTGAGGAGGCTTCCGCCCGACAACTGCAGGTCGGGTGCGGTTTCGGCGAGGGTGTTCGTGACCTGCGTGGTGAGTTGCTCCCCCACCGTTTCGTTGACCTGGGTCATAGCGGTGTCGCCGATGATGCCGACGATGCCGGTCGAGAACGTCCCGGTCCGGGGATTCGAGTAGACGGTGATGATGGGCTTTTCGATGTCGCCGGGCACGACGCTGCCCTGCGCGAGAATCGATGTGCGTTTGGTGAAGTCGCTGGGGATCACGATCGCGCCGTACAAAGACCCGTTGTCGAGGCCGGAGTTGGCTGCGGAGATACCCATCTCCTGCATGTCGATCTCTTCCGGATCCAGGCCGTCCAGGATCGCCGCGGTGATCTCGTTTCCGAGGTTCCGCGGTTCTTCGTCGCCGGGCATCACGTCCCCGACGTCCTGGTTGACGATCGCCATGGGGAACTCGCGCAGGTTCTCCGACGGATTGACCATGCTCGCGAGGTAAAAGTAGCCGAGCGCGGACATCACTGCGGTGACGACGACGAGCGGTGCGAGCCAGAATCGGGGGCTCCGCAGCGTCTTGCGGTGGGGATCGGTCACGGTACCTGTTGAACTCACCCATTGATTGTGCACACGCGTGTGCGAATTTGTGTCCGATGAATGGGACGAAGTGCTCGAGGGCACGACGACGGGACGGCTGGGTCGGGGCTCACGTCGGCCGGTAGGGTCGAGCAACGGAACTGCTGTCGACCTGGGGTACTCGATGACCGAAGTCCTGCTTGTCCTGCTGATCGTTGCCCTCGTCGTGGCCGTTGTCGTCGTGGTCATCCGCACCCGTAAGCCGTCTGCACCTGCAGCGCGGGTGGATCCGCTCACCGACTACCCGGAAGTGTGGGATCCCTACGCGATCGGTGTCGGCGACATCATCACGTATGCGGGTATCGACCACGTGGTGCGCGGCACACTGACCCTCGACGAGGAGGGCTATCGCTGGCACGAGCACCTGCTCGACGGTTCGACCGGTCGCCGCTGGCTCACCGTCGAGAACGACGAGGGCGAACTCGAGATGACCTTGTGGATGCGACGTGAGGGCACCGGCCTCGAGCCCGGAGGAGATGTCGTCCTCGACGACCGCGTCCACCGTCAGCTCGAAGCGGGCACCGCCCGATTCACTGCGGAAGGAACGACCGGCACGGCGCCGAGCGGCACCATGGACTACGTGGATTATGCAACCGCAGACAGCACCGGCCTGATCGCGTTCGAGCGGTGGTCTCGCGGCGGGTCGTGGGAGGTGTCCACGGGACGTACGGTCACGCGCAGTGAGCTGACCGTCATCCACGCGGGCCCCGCCCGATGAGCCACCACATGCTGGATATCGCTCCGCGTGACGTGTCCGCCGCGGCGCTGGGACTTGTCCTCGATGCGCCCGTGCCCACGCCGTTGGTGTCCGAGCAGCTGACCGATTCTGCCGCGGGCACACTCACTCTCGGCGTACTGGGGGCATCGCACGTGGTCACTGCTGTATCGGGCGAACACATGCTCACCGAGCAGGTTTCATGCGATGCCGTAGATTCGGGGGGCCGCCTGCTCCCCGATCGTGAGGATCGCGGAGGTTACCGCTTCCGGAGCCGGGCAATCACGGTGCGGCGCGACGAATTGGCCCGGCGAGCCGAGGAACTCCGCGACGCGGCGTCGTCGGGGCAGGGCTGGTTGTGTGCGGGATTCCCGGGGGACGGCGACGCGCTCACCGTGCTCACCGGTGCCGCCGATTCGGGCGAATGGCATTGGTGCACCTGGCATCTCTACCCCCACGCCGACTCGAGTGTGATCGTCGAAACCGAAAGCCGGTGGCGGCCGTGAGACGGATGGCAGCCGGATTCGCGCTCGTTGTCGCTGTGCTCGCGACCGCGGGGTGCGGCAGTCAGGTGCACGATTACATTGCCGACACCTACGAGCACCGTGGCAGATCAGGGGATGTCGACACCTACTACTCGCCCGATCCGGTGGGAACCACGGTCTCCGATATCGTCGCGAACGACGATCCCGCGGCGCGGAAGGCGGACGGTGGCAACGAGTATCTCCGGTACAACGACGACATCGTCACCGTCGGCGCTGCGTCCGGGGGAGGCAGCACCATCACTGTCGAGGATCTCGACGGCCGCTACAGCAGCGGCGGATTCGTGTTCCTCGGGCCGGGTTTCACGCCCGGTTCACCGGCGGCAGGAAACACCTCCGGTGGATCGGGGAGCGCGAAATGACGAACGAACTCAGCAGATCGGAACCTTGACGATATGAGAGTCACCTTGCTGGCGGCCGACCTCGAACTCGGCACCGTCGACCCGTCCCTGCTTGTGCAGGGGGTGGTCGGGACGCTGATCTACTTCATCATCGGCGTGGGTGTTCTGGCGCTCGGATTCACCGTGCTTGACGGTCTGACCCCTGGGAACCTGCGTCATCAGGTGTATGTGGACCGCAATCCCAACGCCGCATTGCTGCTCGGCGCAAACCATCTGGCACTGGCCATCATCGTGGTGACCGCGATCGCCACCAGTGCCGACGGGTTCGCGCAAGGGATCACCGACTCGCTCGTCTACGGCCTGGTGGGTGTGCTGTTGCAGGCGGCGGCGTTGCTCATCATGAACCGTGTGCTGCCGGGGAGGATCACGGCACTCGTCGCCGAGCCGCACATGAGCGGTGCCGCGTGGGCTGTGGCGATCACGTTGCTGTCGGTGGGGCTGGTCAACGCGGTCGCGCTGTCGTGAACCGGTGGCTACTCGTGATCCTGCAGCCGAGGTGACCACTGTCGCCGTGGATTCGAGCGGCCCGGCCCTTGGGCGCCGGACCCGCGTGGTACTGCTCGTGGCGGTGGCCGCATGTGCCGCGTGCGGTCTGGTGTACGAGCTTGCACTGCTTACCCTCTCGGTGAGTTTGACCGGCGGCGGCATCACCCAGACTTCCCTGATCGTGGCGGGATTCGTCGCTGCCCTCGGATTGGGTGCGCTCGCCGCCAAACCGTTGTTGCCGCACGCCGCACCGGCATTCATCGGAGTGGAAGTCGCGCTCGGCCTGATCGGCGGACTGAGCGCAACTGTGCTGTACGTGGCGTTCACGTTCGTCGGGTCGTCGACGTGGGTGCTCGTCGTCGCAACAGCGGCGATCGGAATGCTCGTGGGCGCCGAAGTGCCCCTGCTCATGACCTTGATGCAGACCGGCCGTACTGCAGATGCTCGCGACACCGGGAAGGTGCTTGCGAATCTCAACGCGGCAGACTACGCGGGCGCGCTGATCGGTGGCCTGGCGTGGCCACTGTTGTTGCTACCCGCGGCCGGGATGATCCGCGGTGCAGCGCTGACCGGGATGGTGAATCTGGCTGCGGCGGCCGTCGCGGCGTTGTTCCTCCTGCGGGGGCACCTGCGACCGGTGACCCGGGCGTTGTCGTTGGTGGTGCTGCTGCTCGCCGCCACCGTGCTGGCGATCCTGCTGCTGCGCTCGTCCGATATCGAGACCACATCGCGGCAACGGCTCTACCCTGATCCGGTGGTGTATGCGCAGCGCTCGCAGTATCAGGAGATCGTGCTGACCGAGCGCGGCAACGATGTGCGCCTGTATCTCGATGGTGATCTGCAGTTCTCGAGCCGCGACGAGCATCGCTACACGGAGACCCTGGTGTATCCGGCGCTCGCACGCGACCCCGCCCGTGTCCTCGTTCTCGGGGGCGGCGACGGTCTCGCCGCGCGGGAGATCCTGCGCCATCCGCATGTGCAGGAGGTCGTGCAGGTGGAACTCGATCCGACGGTCCTCGACCTCGCGAACACCCGGCTGGTCGCGCTCAACGGTGGGGCGCTGCTGGATGACCGGGTGGAGGTGGTCGTCGACGATGCGTTCCGGTGGTTGCGCGAGTACACCGGTCCCGGCTTCGACGCGATCGTCGTCGATATGCCCGACCCGGACACTCCCGCGCTGGGGCGTCTGTACTCGATGGAGTTCTACGGACTGGTGGCGTCGGCGCTGAACCCCGACGGCTTGATGACGGTGCAGTCGGGGAGTCCGTTCTCGACTCCGCACGCCTACTGGAGGACGGTGTCGACGGTGAGATCGGCGGGTCTGGGCACCACCCCCTATCACGTGCACGTGCCGAGTTTCGGTGACTGGGGATTCGTCGTCGCTCAGGCCGGTCCACCTCCGATACCGGCGCTGTCGGCGAATGCTGCGCCGCGGAGGTTCCTCGACTCCGCGACCCTCGCGGCGGCGTCGGCGTTCCCGCTCGATCGACAACCTCGCGAGATGGAGCCGTCGACGTTGGATCGGCCGCGGATCGTCGACGACGTCCGCCTCGGATACCAGTTCTGAGGAATGCCTTTCCGGGTCGAGGCCTGTGTCCGTTGCGATAGTGTGCGACACACACTATCGTGTGACGTGTGATCGACCCCGAGATCTCCACCGGCCACAGCCAAGAAGTGCGACGAGGTTCCGTCGTCGTCGCGAGCCTTCTGATGTTGCGCACCCCCGGCTACGGCTACGGCCTGCTCGAAGCGCTGGCCGCTGCGGGCGTCGCCGTCGATGCCAACACCCTCTATCCGTTGTTGCGGCGCCTCGAGAAGCAGGGCCTTCTCGTCAGCGAGTGGAACACCGATGAGGCGCGTCCACGCAAGTTCTATCGGACCTCCGAGGCAGGGGGGCGGCTTGCGGGGGTTCTGCTCGACGAGTGGACCGCTCTCGGGCGCAGCCTGAGGACGATCGATTCCCACACCGAAGGAGATGCGCGATGACACTCACCGATCGTTATGTCGCTACGACGTTGCGCAGAATCCCCGCTGGCAAGCGCGACGACATCGATCGTGAACTGCGCGGTTCTATCGCCGATGCTGTCGATGCGCGGGTCGAATCCGGCGCCGACCCGGTGGACGCCGAGACCGAGGTGCTCACCGAACTCGGCGATCCCGACCGGTTGGCGGCCGAATACCTCGAGCGCCCGCTGTATCTGATCGGGCCCGGTCTCTACCTCGACTGGAGGCGGCTGCTCTCGGTTCTGCTGTGGATCGCGCCGATTCCCGGTGTCGTCGTGCTGGTCCTCGACCTACTCGACGGCGCATCCCCGGGGGAGGCGATTGCATCGGGTATCTGGACAGCCGCGGTGGTTGCGCTGCAGATCTTGTTCTGGACGACGTTGGTCTTCGCCGTCCTGGAGCGCAACGGTCATCGACGCGGACACCTCACCGGCGAATGGACGGTCGAGAGGCTTCCGGAGACGGACACGAACCGTGGCGTGTCTCTCGGCGACACCGTGTGGACGATTGCGTTTCTCGTCGTCGGGCTCGCGGTGGTGTTCCTACAGCGCAACTTCTCGGCCTACAGGTACGCCGACGGATCCTCGATCCCGATCCTCGACCCCGATCTATGGTCGTTCTGGCTACCCGCGCTTATCGCGGTGCTCGTGCTCAGCGCCGTGTTCGAGGTCGTCAAGTATGCAGTGGGGCACTGGACCGTCACGCTCGCTGTCGTCAACACCGTGCTCAACCTGCTGTTCACCATCCCGCTGGTCTGGCTGGCGTCGGTCGACCGGCTGTTCCAGCCCGATTATTTCGAGGCGGCGTTCGGCGACACCGGCGACTCGATGCGCGTAGCGAACACCATCGTCATCGTCGTTGCAATCGGGGTGGCGGTGTGGGAGATCGGCGACGGTTGGTGGAAGGTTCTCCGCTCTCGCTGATCGCTCATTCCTCGACGGCGGGGACGACGGTCGCGGGATCGTCGTCGGTCGCCGCTACGAGCGACGGGAGTACTGCGTCGATCAGGTACGGCAGACTGAGAGGGCTCGCGAATCCGAGCGCCGCAGGCGCGGTGGTACCGAACTCGCCGAGGTAGACGGTGCGGTCGGAACTCACCACGTCCAGCGATTGGAAGAGTTCGTCGTCTGCCAGCGTTTCGGCCGTCGCGCCCACGACGATGAGGTTCTCCTGGTCGAGCAGGTCGTAGCGTTCGGGGCCGACTTCGCCGGTGACCGCTGGGGTCGCGAAACCGAGATCGGAGAAGAACCGATTGCGCGGGTCCCCGGCCTCGAGGATGTAGAACGATCCGTCGTCCATGTGCAGCGCAACAGCGGCAGTACGACCCTCGAACCGGGGGTTGGCTTCCACCGCGTCTCTGAAATCCTGTTCGACGTCGGCGCGGAGTTGCTCGGCTTCTCCACGCGCGCCCATCGCGTCGCCGATCGCCGCGAGTTGTTCCTGCCACGACGGAGTGGAGGTGCCGTCGCTGGCTTCGAGATCGCCCACCATCGGTGCGATCTGGGACAGCGTGTCGTACTGGTCCGGTTCGAGCACCGAGTAGGTGCCGAGGATCAGGTCGGGATCGAGCGCGGCCACCTGCTCGGCGTTGACCTCGAGCCCGCCGACCTCGGGAATCTCCTGCCCGTCGAGCTGCTCCTGAGCCCACGGGCGGTTCTGATAGTCGAATCCCATGTATTCGCGGGTGCCCACCGGCACCTGGCCGAGTGCGAGGACGAAGTCTTGGTCGTTGAAGCCCACCGTCACGATCCGTTCGGGCTGTTCCTCGATGGTGACGGTGCCGTATTTGTCGGTGACCTCGACAGGAAAGGCGCCCTCCGCGCCGTTGCCCGACTCGGGGCCGGTCGATTCGTCCGAGGTTCCGCAGGCGGTCAGAACCAGTGCGGCAGCAGTGGTGAGTACGAGTGCGACGCGCATGCGCGATATCCCTTCGTCCGCAGATCGCGACATCATTCCGGATACGGGCAGCGTACTCATCGTGTCTCAGTGCAGGAGCTCTCCGAGAGATCTCGCTGATGCCGCCACCGCGGCACCGATCCGTGCTTCGTCGGTGGCATCGAAGACCGAGACACCTACCGCTGCCTGTGCCCCGCCGACGCGGCGAGGGACACCGGCGGAGATGCCGATGGTGGTGGAGACGACCTCGACGGATTCACCGCCGCCGCGGCCGAACGGATCACGGCCGCGCCGGTAGCGCACTTCGACGAGACCGGATTCCGCGCCGCCGGCAGGCTGCACTGGCTGCATTCGGCCTCGACGTCGTTGTTCACCCTGATGACCTGCCACCGTCGGCGCGGCCGCGAGGCGATGGACGCTACCGGGGTCCTGCCCGCGTTCACCGATGTCGCCGTGCACGACGCGTTGGCCTCGTACACACCTACCCGCAGTTCACTTCCGTCGCACCAGCGCACGCGTCGTGACCAGCAGGCCGAGCGCCGTCCAAAGCGCCAGAACAAGGAGGTCGCGTCCCTCGGCCGTGAAGACTTCGGACGCAATCCCGGCCCGCAAGAGATTTGCGGCGGGCTGGATGGGCAGGATGACGTGCAACGTTTGGAACCAGTCCGGCAGCTGGCTTGCCGGGAATGTGATCGGCGAGAACAGCAGGACGAAGAACACCAGCACCTGTGAAACGAGTTGAGCCAGCATCGAAGGCAAGGTCACCGCGATCGCGTGCCCCACGGCGGTGGCCATCGTCGTCACCAACAGCGAGGCAAGGATGAGCAACGGCCAGTCGAAGGAGAAGGTCAGGTCGTAGCGCACTGACGCTACGAGGAGCCCGATCGCTACCCCGGGTAGCGCGATGAGCGTCCACACCGTGAGGTCGACAATCAGCAGCAGCGGCCGCGAAACCGGTAGTGCGCGTTGATAGTCCAACGCGCCGGTAGCCCTGGCGCGGGAGACTCCCTGCGGAACGATGACCAGACCGATGGTCAGCAGCAGAATCGTCGGCGCGCCGGAGGACAGGAAAAGTGCGCTGTCGGGAGAGATGTCGGGAATCAGGAAGCCGAACCCGACGACGATCCCGGCGGCAAGCATGGATTGGATGATGACGATGAGCGGCAGCATCGCTCCGATCGATGCCAGTGACCAGCGCATCATGGTGCGAAAACTGTTCCACAGGCTCACCTGGACCGGAGCGATCGGCCCGAGTTGCAGATCGGGGGCCATCGTTGGGGCGGCGGTTGTCTCATGCATCGGTTGCCTCCTGGCCGGTCGGTGTGGCATTGGGGATGGTGTCGGTTGCACGGCCAGGTTGTGCTGTGAGGGCCAGGTACGCGTCCTCGAGTGTCGCCGGCGCGAGCGAGAAACCCTCGATCCGGTCGTTGGCGCGTTGGGCGGTGGCCCATGCGACGGCATTCGCCGCCTCGTCTGCAGCAACGGTGAGCAGTATGCGCCGTCCGGTTCTGACCCGGCGCAGCACCGGCAGGGGCAGGTCCTTCTCGGTCGGGTCCGTTCCGTCAGGCGTCAGCTGCAGTTCCAGGCGCAGGTCGCTGTCCTGGGTTCCCCTCAGACGCCCGGGCGATCCGTCGGCGACCAGCCGGCCTCGATCGAGGATGACCAGCTCGTCCACGATCCGCTCGGCCTCGGCGACGTTGTGAGTGACCAGCAGGACGCCGCTGCCAAGATCGCCGCGGCGGCGCACTGCATCCCAGAGCAGGCGCCGCCGGGAAGCGTCGATGTCATTGGTGGGTTCATCCAGGATGAGGAGCGGGGTGGGTTTCGCCACGGCCATGGCGAAACCCGTCAGTCGCCGGATCCCGCCGGACAGGCCGCCACCCTCGGGCAGGGCACGCTGGTCCAGCCAGGGGCCGATATCGAGCTCCTCGGCCAGGTCGGTGGCGACCGCACGGGCATCGCGGGATGAGAGCCCGCGGATGCGGCCTGCGATTTCGATCGCCGAACGCGGGGTGAGTCCGTCGATGGGTGCTTGTGCCTGCGGTTGCAGGGCCACGTGCCTGCGTGCGGCGCCCGGATTCTGCACAGCGTCGGTGTGTCCCACCCGGATCTCGCCGACGTCGGGTTTCAGCAGACCGACCACCTGGGAGACCAGCGTGGTCTTGCCCGCGCCGTTGTGGCCCAGCAGGCCCACGACTTCGCCGGCGCGGATGCGAAGTGAGATGTCGTCGTTCGCGGCGATGTGTCCATAGCGTCGCGTGAGACCGGTGATGCGCAATACGTCGGCATTCATACAGCTCCTCGGATACCGTCGGAATATCAATACTGACGGTATTGGGATACTGATGGTATGTCAATCGTGTCCGCGTTCTACTCTTGGAGGCATGACACAACTTCGCGTCCCACTCTCTCGGCGGGATCGACAGCAGCAGACGCGCGAGGCGCTGATCTTCGCGGCGCGCGGGGTGTTCGCAGAGGACGGCTATCACGCGGCGAGCCTGGATCGGATCGCGCGCGAGGCCGGGTTCTCGAAAGGCGCCGTGTACTCGAACTTCGACGGCAAGTCCGCCCTGTTCCTGGCAGTCATGGATCAGAACCTGGAGCTGGCAGGAGCCGACTCGAGAAATCCGTTCGAACAGCCGACCAACCCGGCCTCGACCGGCATGGAGCTGGCGGAACGAGAGGGCTACCCATTGCAGGCAACGCAGGGTTTCGCGCTGGCCACGCTGGAGTTCATCGCCAGCGCCGCCCGTGACGAGGCGCTCGCTCCGCAGCTGCATCAGCGCCTCACGGCAGTCCTCGGCCACTACGATGCGATTGCTCAGGAGGCCCGTCCCGAGGGAGAGGCGCTTGCTGTCTCGGATGTCGGCAAGCTACTGGCTGCGCTGGATCAAGGCGCCGGTCTGCTCCTGCTTGCCGGAGACCTCATGCCGGATGCCGCAGTTTTCAATGCAGGAATGCGCCGCCTGGTCGATCCGGCACGAGCCGCTACCGAGGGCGACTCGGAGGCGTGACGCTGGGCCATGCGGGGCACGCGTGCCCCGCAGCCCGACCGACAGTCGGACATCGCTGATGGTGGATACAGCTCAGCGCAGGATGTCCCCGAGTGATTTCGCTGCCGCCGCCACCGCTGCGCCGATCCGCTTCTCGTCGGCCGCGGTGAACACCGAGACGCCGACCGCGGCCTGCGCCCCTCCGGGGCGACCCCGTACGCCGGCGGAGATACCGATGGTGGTGGAGACGACCTCGCCCGCCGAGACCGCATAACCGAGCCGGCGTGCCTGCTCGACCTCAGGGCGCTCGTCCGGGGCAGGCGGTAGCGATGCCAGGATCGCAAGGCCTGCGGATCCGCGATCGACAGGATGGACCTGTCCGGGTCGAAAAGCGATGTGGACCTGTGATCGTCGCGGCTCGATCACCATCATTGCTCGGACGGTGGTATCCGATTCGCGGACGACGAGGTGGGCGGTCGCTTCCACAGTGTCGGCGAGATCTTCGAGGATCGGGCGCGCGAGCGTGCGCAGATCCTGTTCGACCGATTCCGACAGAGTGACGAGTCCGGCTCCCAGCGAGATCCGCTTGTACTCGTCGCGGCGACACAAGCGGTGTGCCTCGAGGGTTCGGATCAGCCGGTGGGCCACGGTCCGGTGCACGCCGATGCATTCGGCAATCTCGCTGACGGACAACCCGTTCGGGTGCGCGGCCAGTAGTTCGAGGATCTCGAGACCATTGTGAAGTGTCTTCGACATGCCCGAATCCGGCTCGATTCGCGGCACGTCGAACGTCCGCGTAGGCGCAGCCTCATCCTGCGTTTGGGTCATCTTGCCCCGTACCTCCTTGACGTCTGTGAACTGTAACACCTAGCATTAGCGTTAATCGCACGGATAGTGCGATTATCGCACACATACGAATGGGTTTCCACGACATGACACGCATTGACAACGGTGTCGACGCGGCGCTGCTCGCGCAGGTTCATCAGCTCTACGGGCTGCAGAGCCATCTCATCGACGGCGGCTCCGCGCGGGCCTGGGCGGAGACATTCACGCCCGACGGTGAGTTCTGCTCACCCAGCTATCCGGCGCCCGTCTCCGGTACCGATGATCTCGAGGCGTTCGCCGGCCGGTTCTACACCGGCGCGCACGATGCCGACGAGGTCCACCGTCACGTCATCACCAACGTGGCCGTCGACAGGGTCGACGACGACACCCTGCGCGTCCGGGCGTACCTGCAGATCGTGGCCACCGCCCGCGGCGGCGACTCGCGTCTTGTCCGATTCACCACGATCGACGACCGCGTCGTCCGGCACGGCGACACGTGGCTCGTCGACCGCCGGACCGTCGCTCGCGACGACGCATGAACGCTGCGTTGTTGTAACCCACTTTGTTTCGCACTTACGGAGGAATTTCCACGATGACCACTGATGCTCAGAACCCGGGTCGTACCGTCACCTCGCAGATCATCGCTCAGTACCCGGAGATGGCCGGCAAGGTCGCCGTCGTCACCGGAGCCGCACGCGGAATGGGGGCACAGTTCGCCCGTGGTCTCGCGTCGCGCGGCGTCAACGTCGTCGGTGGCGACATCAACGACGTCCAGATGAAGGAGACCGCCGAACAGATCAACTCCGAGCTCGCAGCCGAGTCTCTCGCCGAGACTCCCGGCGTCGTGGTCGGCGCGCGTATCGACGTCACCGATCCTGCAGAGCATGAGGCGCTCGCCCAGGTCGCGCTGCAGGAGTTCGGCTGGATCGACTTCTGGATCAACAACGCCGGCATCTTCCCGTTCGCGCTCGCCGACGAGATCTCGAAGGAGCAGATCTCGGCAACGCTCGACGTCAACGTCGAGGGTGTGCTCTTCGGTGCGCAGGCCGCGGCGCGGCACATGCAGCCGGGCAGCGCGATCGTCAACATGTCGTCGGTGTCGGCGTTGCGCGTGCGCAAGGGTCGCGGTGCCTACTGCGCGTCGAAGGCTGCCGTCGCGCACCTCACCGAGTCGCTCGCAGTCGAATTCGGCGACAAGGGAATTCGTGTCAACTCGATCGCTCCGGGCTACATCGACACCGAGATGACCCGCTGGGTGCAGGAGGATCCGGCAGCGCTGAAGCACGCACTCGACGTCGTGCCGCTGCACCGTCTGGGCTCGCCGGAAGAGGTCTTCGGGCCGCTGCTGTTCCTGCTGTCCGACAGCGCCCGCTACGTCACGGGCCACTCGATCGCGGTCGACGGTGGCTCACGCCATGTCTGATCCGGTCCTGGAAACCGTGACGTACCCGTCGGTCGTCCTCATCACCGGAGCAGCTGCGGGCATGGGTGCCAACCACTCCCGTGTGCTCGCGGCTCGCGGCGCCCATGTGTGCCTGGCCGACGTGGCGGATACCTCGGCGGTCGTCGAGGAGATCGAAACTGCGGGAGGCTCGGCGTCGGCCCACACACTCGACGTCGCCGACCCGGCATCGTGGGCCCGGGTGGTGGACGAGATCCGTTCACGCAAGGGCACACTCGACGGACTGGTCAACAACGCGGGGATCTCGCGGCGGCTCGAGTTCATGGACACCCCGGACGACGTCTGGGAAGCCACGATGCGCATCAATCTGTTCGGTCCCTTCTACGGGATGAAGGCTGTAGCACCCCTCATGCGCGACAGCGGCGGTGGATCCATCGTCAACATCTCCTCGATTTCCGGGCAGATCGGTTACTTCTCCCCGGCCTACTCTTCGAGCAAATGGGGAGTGCGGGGCCTGTCCAAATCGGCCGCAGGCAACTTCGCGAAGTGGGGAATCCGAGTGAACTCGGTGCATCCAGGGCTCGTCGGAACGTCGCTGCTGGGAGGTGCCGACGCGTTCGTCGGCGCCGCGCTCGAGAGCGTTCCGTTCGGGCGGATGGCGACGGTCGACGAGGTCACCGACGCTGTCATGTTCCTGCTGTCCGACCGGTCCACCTACATGACCGGCAGTGAGGTCACCGTCGACGGCGGAATGACCTCCAACGGCCTCTACCACCGCATCATCGCGGAGACGGGAGATCAACTGTCATGAGCGACGACATCATCGACGTCGTGGTGATCGGCGGCGGCGGGGCAGGGCTCGCAGCGGCGGTATCTGCCGGCGAGGCAGGCGCGAGTGTTCTGCTGTTCGAATCCGAAACCGAACTGGGCGGGTCGACGCAGTTGTCGGCCGGGCTCTTCACGGCAGCGGGAACGAGCGTGCAGGCCGGTCTCGGCATCGAGGACTCCGCCGACAAGTTCTTCCAGCACTACATGGATCTCAACCACTGGATCCTCGCGCCGGGCCTGGTTCGGGCGTTCTGCGAGAACGCAGGCCCCACCCTCGAGTGGCTCCTGGAACTCGGGGTGGAGATCCCGCCGAGGGTGTCGTCGAATGCGCACATGCCGGGTCTGTGCCAGGCCGGTGTGGAGGACGTGTGGCGCGGCCATGTGCCGAAGGACCAGGGGTACGGGCTTGTGCAGACACTCGATCGAGCGCGTCGCTCGCACGGGGTCGAGGCGATCCTCGGCACCCGGGTGCAGCGTCTGCTCGTCGAGGACGGCCGGGTCGTCGGTGTTGTCGCCGACGACATCGAGGTACGGGCCCACGCGGTCGTCGTCGCCTCGGGAGGATTTGCGCAGAACCCGGAATTGCTCGAGCAGTACTATCCGTATCCTCTCGCCGCACGCGATTCGTTGTTCGTCGTCGCCGCGGCCGGCAGCCGAGGCGATCACTTCGGGTTCGGCGAGCAGGTCGACTCCGCGGTTGTCGGCGAGAACTGGGGCTTGACCATGCCCACCGCCTATTTCCAGCGTTACCACCACTGGCAGGCGGGTTTCCCGCCCAAGTCGCGGATCTACGTCAACAAGGCGGGGCGCCGGTTCATGGACGAGGACGCGTCCTATGCCGTGTCCGGCGGCCTGATGGACGCGCAGGACGGGCCCGTGTGGGCGATCTTCGATGAGAAGGCGCGCACCGAGCTTCCCGCCGGTTACGCGGACTGGGATGCCGACCGCATCGCAGCGGAAGCCGACGCGGGGCGTACTGTGCGCGCCGACACCCTCGAGGGCCTCGCAAAGCTGATCGACGTACCTGGTGCTGCGTTGGTGGCCACGGTGGACCGGTGGAACGCCCAGCTTCCCCACGGTGTGGACGACGATTTCCTTCGTCACCGGACACTTGCGAACAAGGGCTCGACCTCCGCCCCCGACCCGGTCGCTCGCGGACCGTTCTACGCGGTGCGTATGCTGCCCGCCGAACTGGTCTGTACGCACGCGGGGCTCGAGATCAATCAGAACGCCGAAGTTCTCGACAAGATCGGGAATGTCGTTTCCGGCCTGTATGCGGCCGGAGAAGCGGGAGCCGGAATCCTCGGCCTGCGCTATGTGGGTGGCGGAAACGCCGTCGCCAATGCATTGACCATGGGACGCATCGCAGGCCGCAACGCGGCACGGACGTCCTCCGTCGGCTCCACGCCGTCGTCTGAACTCGGGACAGCCGGCGTCTGACGCCCGCCTGTCCCCTCGAACCACTAAGGACACAACCATGCTTGGATCCGACGCGGCCACCGCCGCGGAAAGGCCGTCGCACGCAGACCCCGCACCGAAGAAACAGTCGACGGCCACGGTCATCCGCGCGGCAGTCGTGGGCACCATCGTCGAGTACTACGACTTCGGTATCTACGGCTACATGGCAACCATGGTTGCCACACTGTTCTTCGTTTCGGAGAACGACACCGCAGCCCTGCTGGGAACCTTCGCTGCTTTCGCGGTGGCATTCTTCCTGCGGGTGCCCGGCGGCATCGTCTTCGGCCATATCGGCGACAAGTACGGACGTAAGACCGCGCTGTCCTGGACCATCCTGTTGATGGTGGTGGCGACGGCGGCCATGGGCATGATGCCCACCTACGCGACGCTCGGCGTATGGGCGACGGTTCTGCTCGTGCTCGCTCGGTGTGTGCAGGGCTTCGCGGCAGGCGGTGAGCTCGGGGGTGCCAACGCGTTCGTCTCCGAATCCGCACCTGCACGGTGGCGTGCGACGCAGACCTCGATGGTCAACTCCGGCACGTACCTCGGCTCGCTGGTGGCGTCGCTCGTCGCACTCGGTATCACGTCGACCTTCTCCGAGGAGCAGATTCTCGAGTGGGCTTGGCGCATTCCGTTCCTGCTGAGCGTGGTGATCGGTGTCATCGGCGTCTGGATCCGGAACCATCTCGACGACACGCCGCAGTTCGAGGAGATGGCCGAGAAGGGTGAGACGAAGAAGCTGCCGGTCGTGGAGCTTCTGAAGACCTCCGGCGGAAGCGTCGTCAAGATCATCATGCTCGGGGCACTCATCGTCGGCGGCTATTACGTCGCGTCTGTCTACGCGGCGACGTACTTGCAGACCGAAGGTGGACAGACGTCGTCGGCGGCGTTCCTGTCGACGTCCCTCGCGCTGGTCCTGGGCGTGATCACCCTGCCGATCTCCGGTTACATGGCCGACAAGTACGGACGTAAGCCGGTGTTGTTCGCCGGTAGCCTCGCTGCGGCGGTGCTCGGCGTCCCGATGTTCATGCTGATGGCGGGCGGAACCCTGTGGCAGGCCGTTCTCGGTCAGTCGGTGTTGTTCATCTGTGTGTCGGTCGTCAACGGCGCCTCCTTCGTCGTCTATGTCGAGATGCTGAAGGCGTCGGTGCGGTACAGCGGTATCGCACTCGGTAACAACGTCACGAACATGTGCCTGGGCGGCACCGCACCGTTCATCGCCACGTGGCTGATCGATTTCACCGGGAACTCGCTGGCTCCGGCCGGGTACTTCGTGTTCACGGCGCTACTGACCTTGGTGGCGGTCTTCCTCATCAAGGAGACCAAGGGCATCGAGTTGCCGACCGACTGACGTCGGACATGTTCCGAGCGAGCGCCGGCACCCGATGTGGGTGTCGGCGCTCGTTGTTCAGCAGATGATAAATGTGTGAACAAGCTCGCGGTCTGCGGTACTGTGGCCGCATGTCCGCACCCCGCGACCTCGACTACTGGTCCTTCGTCGAACTCGCGCAGGAGCGTCTGAACAGCAAGTTCGGCGACCATCACCGCAGCGCGACCGAAGTGTTGCTCACGTTGAACCGGGCGTCGGACATCGTCACCTACGACCTCGAATCGAGCGTGCACCGCCCGCGCGGACGCTCGTGGTCGGCGTATCGCCTGATGTTCGTGATCTGGCTGGCCGGTCCCATCGAGCCGAACGTGGCGGCGAGGCTGACCGGGATGAGTCGTGCGGCCGTGTCGAATCTCGCTAAACCACTGGTCGAAGCCAATGTTCTGGAGAAGACGCCCGTCAGCCACGATGCGCGTTCGGTGCAGCTGTCGCTGACCGAGGCCGGCGAGAAGGAAATCGTCGAGGCCTTCGGTGCGCAGAACGAGCGCGAACTCGCGTGGGTGGACGTCCTCAGCGACGCTGAGCAGCAGATTCTCGTGATGCTGCTGAACAAGCTCATCACCAACCGGAGCCAGTTCGACGTGCGCGGACGCAACTGATTCACGACAACTCGATCCCTGTGGTTGCGCTCACGCTCTCCAATTAGTTAATGTATTTACTAACCCCGGCGGCGGCAGAGACCCCGCGCAGCCCGATTCATCATTTCCGAGGAGCTGAACTATGGCTTTCTACCGACAGCTCGGCGTCATCCCGCCCAAGCGTCACACCCAGCACCGCGACGACAACGGCAACCTCTACTACGAGGAGCTGATGGGTGAGGAAGGTTTCTCGTCGGACTCCGCGCTGCTGTACCACAAGTACATTCCGTCGGCGATCGTGGACGCCACCGAGTGGAAGGTCCCGGACCAGACCACGACGCCGAACCATCCGCTCAAGCCGCGGCACCTGAAGCTGCACGATCTGTTCCCGGAGAGCGTCTGGAACGACACCGATGTCGTCACCGGCCGCCGCATGATCCTCGGCAACTCCGACGTGCGCATCTCGTACGCCGTGTCCAAGAAGCCGTCGCCGCTCTACCGCAACGTGGTGGGTGACGAAATGGTCTACGTCGAGTCGGGCACCGCGAACGTCGAAACCGTGTTCGGCACGCTCGAGGCCGAGCCCGGCGACTACGTGCTGCTGCCCATGGCCACCACACACCGCTGGGTACCGACGGGCGACGAGCCACTGCGCGCCTACACGATCGAGGCAAACAGCCACATCGTGCCGCCGAAGCGCTACCTGTCGAAGTTCGGCCAGTTCCTCGAGAATGCCCCCTTCTGCGAACGCGACCTGCACGGCCCCACCGAGCCGCTGATCGTCGAGGAGGAGAATGTCGAGGTGCTCGTCAAGCACCGCACCTCCCACGGCATCGTCGGTACCCGCTACCTCATGCCGAACCATCCGTTCGACGTCGTCGGCTGGGACGGCTGCTTGTACCCGTACACGTTCTCGATCCACGACTACGAGCCCATCACCGGTCGCGTGCACCAGCCGCCGCCGGCGCACCAGTCGTTCGAGGGCCACAACTTCGTGATCTGCAACTTCGTGCCGCGCAAGGTGGATTACCACCCGCTGTCGATCCCGGTGCCCTACTACCACTCGAACGTCGACTCCGACGAGGTCATGTTCTACGTGGGTGGCGACTACGAAGCACGCAAGGGTTCGGGTATCGGACAGGGCTCCATCTCGGTGCATCCCGGTGGCCACGCTCACGGACCGCAGCCCGGCGCGTACGAACGCAGCATCGGCGCCGAGTTCTTCGACGAGCTCGCCGTCATGGTCGACACCTTCCGCCCGCTCGAGCTCGGTGAAGGTGCTCTCGCATGCGAGGACACCACCTATGCGGGCAGCTGGAACCGCAATCGGGAGGCGTCCAAGTGACAACTTTCGGACCTCTGCTCACGCATCTGTGTGACGACGCCGCACTCTTCCCGCCCGGCAATGCGCCGATCGCGGATGCGGTACCCGCACATGCCGTCCACACCGCCGCCGATCACGCGCCGCTCGTCGGCTCGTTCGTCTTCCCCGCCGGCCGTCTCGGCGAGCTCGCCGAACTGCTCGCACGGACGCCGTACAGCGGTGAGCTCGAGCTGAGCTTGACGGTGCCCGCAGGCACCGCCGCGGTTGCACCCGCGCTGGAGAAGGCAGCGACACTCGATTCGGTGTCCGTCACCGCCCTCGAGATCGCCGTTCCCGCAGAGCAGACGGTCGACGAACTGTTTGCCGCGCTCGGTGAGATCTCCTCGACCGAGACGGAACGCGACATCTTCGTCGAGGTGCCCCGCGACGACCGTCGGCCGGAGATCCTGGCACGTCTCGCGCAGACGCCGTACTCGGCGAAGTTCCGTACCGGAGGCATCGTTGCCGAGGCATACCCGGACGAAGCGGAATTGGCCGACGCGATCCGCACGGTTGTGTCCTCGGGTGTGCCGTTCAAGGCCACCGCGGGACTGCATCACGCGGTGCGCAACACCGACCCCGAAACCGGTTTCGAGCAGCACGGCTTCCTGAACATCCTTGCTGCGGTCGCCGTAGCGCTGGGCGGCGGAGACAACGCAGCCATCGCCGAGGTGCTCGCCGACCGTGACGGTGCCGCGCTTGCGTCACGCCTGAAGAACCTGTCCGAGGAGCGCGCCGCCGAGGTACGCAGCATGTTCCGCTCGTACGGAACCTGCAGTATCGCCGACCCGCTCACCGACCTGCTCGACCTCGGCCTCGCACCGTCGACCGTATCCCCGATCAGCGAAGGAACGCACGAATGACCACCATTGCAATCCCGGACGACTCGCTCTTCGGACCCGACAACCTGCCCTACGGCATCTTCTCCACCGCTGATTCGGAGCCGCGTGTCGGTGTGCGCGTGGGGGATTCGGTTCTCGACCTGAGTCGCGTGTTCGAAGACGATGTTGTCTTCGCCGAGCCGACCCTCAACGCCTTCATGGCACAGGGACGTGCGCGCTGGGACGAGGTGCGCGCCACCATCAAGCAGACGATCGCCGGCGATATTGCCGACGACGCCGTCTTCCCGGTTACCGACGTCACGCTGCACATGCCGATCGAGGTCGCCGACTACGTCGATTTCTATGCGTCGGAGAATCACGCATCGAACCTGGGCCGGTTGTTCCGTCCCCAGAACCCCGACCCGCTCATGCCGAACTGGAAGCACCTGCCGGTCGGCTACCACGGTCGCTCGTCGACCGTCGTGACCTCGGGTGTCGATATCGTGCGTCCGTGCGGTCAGCGCAAGGGCCCGAATGACGAAGCGCCCGTGTACGGCCCGTCGATCCGGCTCGACATCGAAGCCGAGATGGGCTTCATCGTCGGTACAGGCTCGAAGATGGGCGAACAGATCGCTCCCGACGACTTCGCCGAGCATTGCTTCGGTGCCGTGATCCTCAACGACTGGTCGGCACGCGACATCCAGGCATGGGAGTACGTGCCGCTCGGACCGAACCTCGGCAAGTCGTTCGCGACGTCGATCTCACCGTGGGTCGTGCCGATCGCCGCGCTCGAGGCCGCGCGCATCGACACCCCGGTTCAGGACCCCGAACCGCTGCCGTACCTGAAAGGCGCCGAGAAGTGGGGGCTGGACATCGATCTCGCGGTCGAGTGGAACGGACACATCGTGTCGCGGCCGCCGTATGCGCAGATGTACTGGTCGCCCGCGCAGATGCTTGCGCACACCGCGGTCAACGGTGCCGCGACCCGCACCGGCGACCTGTTCGGCTCCGGCACCATCTCCGGCACGGAGAAGGATCAACGCGGTGCGTTCATCGAACTCACCTGGGGCGGAGCAGAACCCGTCCAGGTCGGTGACGAGACTCGCACCTTCCTCGAGGATGGCGACGAAATCTCCATCTCCGCTACCGCTCCTGGACCGAACGGTTCGCGTATCGGTTTCGGTGAGGTGCGCAACCGCATCCTGCCCGCCACAGGGGACAGCAAGTGAGCAAGGTTTTCGCTACCGCGGACGACGCGGTCGCCGATATCCCCTCGGGTGCGTCGCTCGCCGTCGGCGGCTTCGGTTTGTCGGGTATCCCCGATGAGCTGATCAAGGCGATCGCTGCGGGTGACGCCACCGACTTCGAGGTGTTCTCCAACAACTGCGGCGTCGACGGGCACGGACTCGGAATTCTTCTCGGCGAGAAGCGGATCAGCCGGGTCACCGCGTCGTACGTCGGTGAGAACAAGGAGTTCGCGCGGCAGTATCTCTCGGGTGAGCTCGAGGTCGAGCTGACACCGCAAGGCACCCTGGCCGAGAAGCTCCGTGCCGGTGGTGCCGGGATTCCGGCGTTCTTCACTCCCGCTGGGGTCGGCACGCCGATCTCCGAGGGTGGTCTGCCGTGGCGGTACGCGGCCGACGGCTCCGTGGAGATTGCGTCGCCCGCGAAGGAGATCCGCGAGTTCCGCGGCAAGCGGTACGTGCTCGAAGAGTCGATCAACGCGGATTATTCGCTGGTGCACGCGCTCAAGGGCGACACCGAGGGCAACCTGGTGTTCAACAAGGCTGCGATGAACTTCAATCCGCTGGCGGCGATGGCGGGCAAGGTGTGCATCGTGCAGGTCGAGGAGCTCGTCGAACCGGGTGAGATCGATCCGGCGCAGGTGCATCTTCCGGGGGTCTTCGTCAGCCGCATCGTCCATACGGGTATGCAGGACAAGCAGATCGAGAAGCGCACCGTCAGCGCCGGAAAGGTGGTCTGAGCATGACTGCTGTTGTGGAGACGCTCGGCTGGTCGCGTACCGAGATGGCGGCGCGTGCAGCGCAAGAACTGTCGCCGGGCGAGTACGTCAACCTCGGTATCGGCCTGCCGACCCTGATCCCGAATTACCTGCCCGAAGGTGTGCGGGTGACTCTGCATTCGGAGAACGGGATTTTGGGCACCGGCCGGTATCCGACCGAGGACGAGATCGACCCGGATCTGATCAATGCGGGCAAGGAGACCGTGACGGTCAATCCCGGTGCCGCGTTCTTCGATTCGTCGTTGAGCTTCGGCATGATCCGTGGCGGCCACATCGACACTGCCGTGCTCGGTGGGATGGAGGTCTCGGCGACCGGTGATCTGGCGAACTGGATGGTGCCGGGGAAGATGGTCAAGGGCATGGGCGGTGCGATGGATCTGGTGCACGGTGCCCGCAAGGTGATCGTGCTGATGGAGCACACCGACAAGCAGGGTAATCCGAAGCTCGTCGAGAAGTGCTCGCTTCCGCTGACGGGTGAGGGTGTGGTGCAGCGGATCATCACCAATCTTGCCGTCATCGACGTGACAGACAATGGTCTGGCCCTGCGTGAGTGCGCGCCGGGCGTGACCGAAGAGCAGGTCCGTGCAGCAACAGGAGCGCCCCTGGCTTGATAGCCGGACCACGCAGCGATGCCCGGGACCCACAAGGTCCCGGGCATCGCCGTGTGTACGTCACTCGACCGAAAGTAGCTCTCCCACAGAACAGTCCAGAACCCTGCAGAGTGCGGTGAGAGTCGAGAAGCGTATGGCGCGCGCCCGCCCGTTCTTGAGCACAGAGAGATTGACGACGCTCACCCCCACCTCGTCGGCCAACTGCGCCAGCGTCATACCTCGGTCGGCGAGCAGTGTGTCGAGGTGGCAGCGGACGGCATGCTCTGTTTCGGGGGGCATCAGATGAGGCCCTCGTTGTCCCGGGCCATGCGGCTTCCGATGCGCAGCGCGATGGCCACTGCCGAGAGCGCCATGCAAAACACGTAGCCGTACCAGAATTCAGGCCCGAGCCCTGCGAAGTCGAGCATGTCCCGAGCCTCCACATCGCGCAGCAACATGTTGGTGCCGAGAGTCCGGGGCATCTGAGGAACGAGGATCGCGGCGATTCCGGTGAGGGACGCGATCCAGACGAGTCGAACCGCGAGACGGTCGAACATCCGGCCCCGTACGAACCGCGCCACCATCCAGCTCAGAAGCGCCAGTATGGCCAGATAGCCGAGCGTCTGCAGTCCCTCTGCACTGCGGAGGAAGCCCACGGTGACGGGGGAGAGCGCGTCGGTCGGCACTTCGAGGGTGGACGGGGACCCCAGTTGCATCGCGACACCCCCTAGCGATGTGAGGGTCTGGGGTTCATCGAACTCGACACGCGCTGTGACGATCCCGGCGTTCAGTTCGTGGAGTAGCCGGGTGACGTAGGTGTAGAGGACGACGCCGCCGGTGAGGGCGAAGACCGCGATCGACGCCCACAGGTCGCGGCGATCCTTCTTCGACGTGTCGGTGGGGGTGATCGGTCCGGTGTCGGTCGTGTCCATGTCGTCTCCCATGCCTCTCGGCGGACGTATCGATAAACGATGTATCGATAATCGTTATACCCATCGACAAACGATATGTCCAGCCTCGTGGTTCACCACTGCGACATCTGCAGACAGAAACAACCCGGCCGTCGGCGGTTTCTGTCTCGAAAATGCGCGCCTGGGCTCAGGCGGCCGTAATCTCCACCGGATCGCCGCAGCGCACGGTGCCCGTCTCGCGGACCTGCGAATACACGCCGATGCACGGCGCTTCCTTGCCGCCTTCGCGGGTCATTACGCGATTGCGTGACATGACGGTGCGCAGCATCTCGCGCCGAGCCGGGATCTCCTGATGGTCCAGGGTCACCATCACGCACCGATCCGTACGCTTGTTCGGTTCGATGACGACGTCACCGAGCGCGAGCCGAACAGCCAGCCAGTCGTTCTCGACGAACCCGTCCATGCCTTCGGTGTCGACGACGATCGTGGGACGGAACCGGCGGACTGCGACATCGAACGGGTCGCCGGTCTCCAGCGCGTCGACCGACGACGTCGTGAGCACATGAAGATGGGCCGCGTCGTAGGTACGGGCTCTGCCTTCGAGCCGGACGGCGTGCCCCGTCAGATCCGACAACATCTCATCGACGCCCTGGTCGTCGCCGCTCACCACGGTGCCGTCGGGGAAGGTCAGCTCCAGCGACGCCGGGTCGCGCGGCTCGGTGTCGTCCGTCAGCCGTGCGCCGCACGTCAGCAGCACCCCGAACCGACGGAACTTCTTCGCAGTCGCCACTGCTCCGGACTCGGCGTCGACGACCGCCCACACGTGATCGCCGCGCAGGCCGTCGGCTTCGATGGTCGCCGCTGCCAGCTGTTCGCCGCCGAACGACTTGACCGGATACCGCCACAGCTGACCGATACGCACAAATCCCCAGCATACGGATGCGGTGTGACCCGCGGGAACGTGCTCTAGGGTGACGGCCATGACGGATACCGAGCAAGCGAACGAAGCGACGGGACGTGCCACACGACGGTGGGGGCTGACAGTTCCCCTCGACGGCATCCCCCTGGCCGATCAGCGCAGTCTCATCGAAGAACTTCCCGACCTCGGCTACACCGACGTGTGGTCGTCCGAAGCGAATGTGGCCGACGCGTTCACGCCGCTCGCACTTGCGAGTGCGTGGGCGCCCACGTTGCGGCTCGGTACCGCCATCGTTCCCGTCTACACCCGAGGCCCGGCCACACTCGCGATGTCGGCTGCGACCCTGGCTTCCGCTGCTCCGGGCCGGTTCGTGCTCGGCGTCGGCACGTCGTCGAACGTGATCGTCGAGAAATGGAACGGCATCCCCTTCGACGAGCCCTACAAGCGCGCCCGCGACACACTGCGTTTCTTGAAGTCGGCATTGGCCGGTGACAAGGTGACCCAGCAATACGACACCTTCTCTGTCGACGGGTTCCGCGCCGGTATGGTCGCGGACCCCGCTCCGCCCGTGCTGCTCGCGGCACTGCGACCGGGAATGCTGCGGCTCGCCGGACGGGAGGCCGACGGGGCGATCGTCAACTGGCTGTCGGCGGACGACGTCCGCACTGTCGCGCCGTACGTCCACGAAGGCGGTGAGGGCAAGGAGATCGTCGCCCGGATCTTCGTGCTCCCCGGATACGACACCGACACCGCCCGTGCGATGGGCCGGCGCATGATCGCCGCATACATGAACGTGCCCGTCTACCGGGCGTTCCACGAATTCCTCGGACGGTCCGACGAGTTCGAAGGCATGTGGAGGTTGTGGGCGGAAGGCGATCGTAAGGCCGCGCTCGACGCGATCCCCGACAGCGTCGTCGACGATCTCATCGTGCATGGACATCCGGATGCATGCCGTGAGCACATCGAGCGGTACACGGAGGCGGGGGTGACCACGCCGGCGATCCTGCTCGTCGCGCCCGGTGATCCGACACCGATGGTGAGGGCGCTCGCACCGCGCTGACGTCCTTGCGAGTAGTCACGATCCGGTTGCGGCGGTTAACGGAAGGGAACGCGGAGACGAATAATCGGGCAGGTCTCTGCGAGGAGTGTTCATGCCCGATTCACCTTCCCGGTTCACCGTCGCGGCCGACGACGGTGTGCCGCTCGTCGCGTATGTGGATGGTCCGGCCGATGCCGAGCTCACGGTTGTGTTCGTTCACGGCCATTGCCAGGACTCGTCGTGCTGGGACGGTGTCGGAAACCGATTGGGTGCGCCCGGGATCCGGACGGTGAGCTACGACCAGCGTGGCCACGGCCGCTCCGGGATCGGCGACGTCGAGTCGTTCACCTTCGACCAGTTGGCGCGCGACCTCGACTCGGTGCTTCGTGCGCTGGTGCCGCGTGGTCCCGTGGTATTGGCCGGATACTCGATGGGCGGCATGGTGTCGCTGGCCTATGCCCGACTGCACCCCGGTTCGATCGGAGGCCGGATCGTCGGCTTTGCGTTGGTGTCGACCGCCGCGGGCGGGCTCGCCGAGGACGGTGTCGGCCGGTATCTGAGACATCCCGCCGCGTCTTTCCTGCACCGCGCCGTCCTGCGCGCGCCACGAACCATGGAACGGTCGAAGCGCGCAGGCGGCGCGGTGTGCACGATGCTCGGGCGTCGCCGTCCGGCGGAATCGTGGCTGCGCATGCTCGGAATGGTGCTGGCGAACGAGACATCGGTCGTCACCTGGTCGCGGCTGCTGGCGGCATTCGCGGTGCTCGACGAATTCGATGCAATCGGTGCACTCACCGGCGTCCCCGTCGTGGTGGCGGCGGGGACGGCGGATCGGTTCGTGCCCATCGCACATTCGGAAATGATCGCCTCACACCTGCCCGGAGCCGAGTTGGTCCGGATCCCAGGCGCGGGACACCGCGTGCTTTCCGAGAGCGCCGGCATGGTCGCCGGGGCTCTCGACAGCCTGCTCGAGCGGGTTCGCAACGCTACGCTCTTTGCTACAGGTTGACGTGGATGACCCGCACCCCGACCCGGTTCATCGCCGGGATCGGCTACGGACAGCGATGCGTTCGACGCCGCGCTCCTACCTATCGGGAGGAGGAGTTCACGTCCGTGCTTCGATGGGCGATCCCGTTGCGGCATGTATCCGCCCTATGGCCAGGCCCGCACACATCAACGCGGCAACTGCAGCGAAGCACACACCGAATCCCAGGTGCGGGGCAGCGAGCGAGATGACGAACGGCACCGCGAAACCGAGATAGATCAGGCAGTAGAAGACCGCCACGCTCTGCGCCAGCTCGTCGGCCGGAGCGATGTGCTCCACCGCGACGAGACCTGAGATGAGCAGGATGCCGTAGCCCGCACCGAGGAGAACAGCTGCGACGACGATCACGACGACCGCCCACAGCCCACTCGCATATGCGGTACCGGCACCCGCGGCGAACCCGAGGACTCCGATCCCGATCCCGATCCGCACCCCGAGACTCTCGTCGTGCCGGGCGATGCGTCGCGCCAAGGGCTGGATCAATGCGCCGGTGAGCAGAGTGAGCGCGGCGATCGTGCCGGTGAACGCAATGGATACTTCGCTCACCGTATCGGACACGAGCGGCGGAAGCGTCACGAAGGAGACCGTGGCACACCCGAACACCCACGGAGCCCACGGCACCACACCCCACCGGAACCGCGGGTTCGACAAGATGGACAACCGCCACGAACCCTGCACCGTGCGCGGCACGTGGTCGTCGGGCACCGGCCACACCAGCACCAGAGCCACTGCCATGAGCACGATGTGCACGACATAAGCCAGCAATTCGGGCGCGGGCAGCCATTGCGCGATGAGCCCGGCGAACAGCGCTCCGCAGCCGAAGCCTGCCGACAGCGATACCGCGGCGCGACGTGCTCCCACCCCCGCACCTGCGTCAGCGCTGAGCTCCTTCATCCAGGCGGTGCCTGCGCCGAACGCCATCCCCGACGCCAGGCCCGCGAGGACCCGGCCCAGATACAGCAACCCGGGTAGCTCGGCGCCGAGGAGCAGCACCACCGACGACGCGATGCTCACCGGGACCATCGCGAGGATCACCGGACGTCGGCCGATCCGATCGGCGACCCGGCCGAAGTACAGCAGCGCGGGAATCAGCCCCAGGATGTAGGAGCCCAGCATGGCGGTGAACGACCCACTGCCCAGACCCAGATGCTCGCGGTAGACGAGCTGCATCGGAGCGAACTGATTGGCGCCCCAGCTCACCGCGAACACGGCGAACGACAGACGAGCCCACGGCGCAAACATGGACCGATCCTGTCAGGTGTCTCCCCGCGCTGACGTATCAACTGTTCACAGTGCGACCGCCGCGATCCTGTGGACACTGGACGTTGGCGGCCCGGCCCACCCGCACCTAGCGTTCACGTCCATCGGAACGAAGGAGGATGCGTGGAGACGAGCGGTCGTGTGGCGGCGGGTACCTGGGTCGGAGCGGACGCCCACACGATTGCCTGTGCGGTGCGCCGGCGAGAGACCTCGGCGCGTGCAGTCGTCGAGGAACATCTCGCGCACATCGAGGACCGCAATCCGAGGCTGAACGCACTTGTCACCGTCGCGGCCGGGCAGGCCCGGCGCGACGCGGATGTGCTCGACGACCGGATCGCGCGCGGTGAGCGGACCGGCCCGCTGTCCGGGGTCCCATTCACCGCGAAAGATCTGATCACCACAGCCGGGGTCCGCACCACGGCAGGGTCGCGCGCTCTCGCACAGAATGTGCCCTGCGCCGACGCGCCGGCTGTCGCGGCGATGAAGGCGGCGGGGGCCGTTCTGATCGGGAAGACCAACACCCCGGAGTTCGGTACGTCCGGTCTCACCGACAACGAGCTGTTCGGACCGACGGCGAATCCTTTGGGAACCGCTGATCTGCCGCGTTCCCCGGGCGGGTCGAGTGGCGGGGAAGCGGCAGCGATCGCCTCGGACATGAGCGTGCTCGGACTGGGTACGGATTTCGGTGGATCGGTACGGTGGCCCGCGCACTGCACAGGGCTGACCTCGATCCGCCCGACCGCAGGCCGGGTATCCGGGGACGGTCAGTACCCCGGTGTGCGGTCCCGCGATCATGTGCTGGCGAATCCCCACACGGTCCACGGGCTACTCCAGACCATCGGCCCGATGGCGCGCAGCCTGAACGACGCTGCCCTCGTGCTGCGGACGGTGTCGGCGCCGCACGTCGCGTGGCTCGATCCCGCGACGGTCGACGTCGGCGAACTCGACATCACCTGGGCGCCGGGGGAGGGCACCGTGCCGGTCGCCGCAGACATCGTGGCGGCAGTGGTGGAGACGGCAGGCCGACTCCGTGCTCGTCGCTACCGCGGGTCGGCGCTGAGCGAAGGCAACGCCCTGTTCGGGAGGTTGCGTGCGACGCAGACGCACACCGACATCACGGCCCTCGCTGCTCCGGGCGAGTTCGGCGCATGTATCCAGGAGATATTGTTCGCCAAAGTATCTCCGCGCAGCATCGATGTCGAAGACCTGTGGGCTGCGCGTACCCGGCTCGTGCACAGGTTGCTCGCCGAGATGGGCGATCTGCTCGTGCTTCCGGTCGCGTCGATCGGTGCTCCCCTCCTCGGCCGTGACCGGTTCGACGTCGACGGTCGTTCCCTCACGTGGCAGGAGGCGCTGGCGAGCTGCCGCACGATCAGCGTCGTAGGCTTCCCGTCGGTGGTGGTGCCGGTGGGACAGACGAGCGACGGCATGCCGATCGGTGTGCAGCTCGTCGCCCGCCCTTTCCACGAACACATTGCGCTGGCAGCGGCAGCGACACTGTGAGGAGGCTCCGGATCAGATGACCCCGGATCGGTGAAGGGATTCGAGCTGGTCACCGGAGACCCCGAACTCGGCGAGCACCGCGTCGGTGTCTTGCCCCAGGATCATCGGCGGGGCGTTCCGAATCGGCAGCGTTTCGGAATCGACCCAGAACGGTCCGCGCATCAGGGGCAGTTCCTTACCGTCGGGCGTAGACACGTTCTGAACCATGTTCAGTGCCTGCACTTGCGGATCTGCGAACGCCTGATCGACGGAATGAACGGGACCACAGGGTATTCCGGCATCCCGCATGGCCGATACCCAGTCGGCTGCCGATCTGTGTGTCAGTAGTTCGAGAAGTTCCTTCGTGAGCCTGTCGCGGTGCTCGAGACGGGACTTGCCGGTGGCGTACTCGGGGCGCGCCGCGAGATCGGGGTCGCCGAGTGCCGAGCAGAGAGCTTCCCAATGCTTGTCGGAACCGGTTGCGATGATGATCGGATAGTCGGCGGTGTCGAAGCAGCCGTACGGGGTGATGGTCGGGTGGGTATTGCCGTTGGCTTCGGAAACCCTTCCCGTGCTGAGATAGTCCTGCGCCTGGAAGGTCATGATCGACAATGCCGATTCGATCAGTGAGGTCTGCACATGGTGGCCCTCGCCGTCGCGCGACCGAGCGACGAGCGCGGCTGTGATACCCAGTGCCGCATAGATTCCCGACACCGTATCGATGATGGGTATGCCCACTCGCATGGGTGTGTTGTCACCTGCGCCGGTGACGGACATGAGTCCTGACATGCCCTGCGCGACCTGATCGAGTCCCGGCGCGAACTGGTCGGGTCCGGTGGGCCCGAAGCCGCTGACGCTCATCACGATCACGCCGGGGTTGTCGCGTCGAAGTGATTCCTGGTCGAGCCCCATCGCGGCAAGGACTCCGGGCCGGAAGTTCTCGACGACCACATCGACCTCGGAAGCCATACGGCGCAGCAGTTCACGCCCTTCGTCGGACCGCATGTCGAGCGCGACAGAGCGTTTGCTCCGGTTCACCGATGCGAAGTACAGGCTGTCGGATCCGTCGAACGGAGGCCATTGGCGCGAACTGTCGCCCCCGCTGATGGATTCGACCTTGATGATGTCGGCGCCGAAGTCGGCGAGCAGTGACGTGCACAGGGGGCCGGCGAGGGCTCGGGACAGATCGAGAACGCGGACGCCGTGGAGTAGAGGCTTCATCGTCACGACGATGGTCGAGAGGGATGCCTCACCGCGACGGCGACAATGTACAAGTGGGTGCGTACGATTTCGGCGCAATCTGTGGCTGGTGTTCCGAAGGTCGGCGTCTAACGTCGAGGATCGACCACGCTCTTGTCGGGTGTCGGTGTTGACGGCTCCGTCCCGGGGAATCTATGGTCATGGTCTCGCGCCCGGCGGGATGGACGACTGGCAGGTGAGCGGGTGTTGCTGTGATGGTGCGGAAGACGAATGCCTCCCAGAACGGCGACTCCGGCGCCCATCGGACGACCGTCGACTCCCCTTCGTTCGCCGACGTCGTTGCATCGGGACTACTGGTCGACCCGACGGTGATCGCGGGCGACCCGGCGACCGCACGCGACATCACCGCCGTCGCCGTGATGATGCTTCCGGAGATCGGGCCGTGGTTGCGTCCGAACCAGCTTCTCGTCACCTCGACCACGGTGCTCGCGCGCCTCTCAGGAACGATCGGCGATTTCACGGCGCGGTTGGGTCGGAACAAGATCGCAGGCCTCGTGGTTCGGCTCGACGAAGGCTGTGAGCTTCCGGGCGGCATCGCGGATGAGGTCGCCTTTCCGATCGTGACGACCTCCGATGACATCGTCGCCGGACACGAGTTCGCTCAGGGCCTCGCGGAGATGGCGAAAACGCAGGTCGATTCCGTCCTGAGAGCCGATCATCTGCGCCGAGGGCTCCTCGAGATCGTGATGGCGGGCGGGGGATACAAGGCGCTTGCCGACGCTGTCGCGCAGAGGCTCGGCGGTGCGGTACTGATCACCACGCCGGACGGCCGCCAGACCTGTCGTGCCGGAGCCGACGCGGACTTCTGCTGGCTGGCGTCGACCGCTGCCCTGGACTCGACGGGCCGGGTCCGCACGGATGCCCTCGACGGCGGGCTCGGGTTGCACCGCTTCGACGACGAGTACGTGGCGATCGCAGCGATTTCGGCGAACGGCATCGACCACGGCCGTCTCGTACTGTTCTGTCCGGGACGCACTCTCGCGTGTGAGGATCTGTACCTCGTCGAGCAGGCCGCGACGGTATGTGCGCTTGTGGTGAGCAGGGAACTGGCGGTCTCCGCAGTCGAGGAGAAACACCGCGCCAACTTCGTCCGCGACTTGTTGCGCGGGCGCGGTGGCGACCCCGAGCAGGTCATCGTGCACGCGCAGATGTTCGGCTGGAATCTCGACCGGAACATCGTGGTGGTCGCGGTCGAACCGGACGTCCTGGACGACGATGCGCCGACTGCGCCCGCGCGCCTGCCTGTCATCGAGCGGCAGGCGAGGGCCTTCGTCGGCGCTGTCGCCGGACGTGATCCAGGAGCGGCCGTGACCGCGCTCGCGACGGAGATCGTGATCGTCATGGGCGAAAGCAGCGACACCATGACGCTCGTCCACGAACTCGTCGCCCAGGTGCGCGGCGCCGGAGGCGGTGGTCGTCTGCCGTTCGGAGTGGGGGTCTCGCGGGCGGCGTCGTCGACCGTCGACCTGCCCGCGCTCTACAGCCAGGCCAGGACCGCGCTCGAGGTGGGGCGCAAGATAACCGGGGCGTGGGCCGTCACCCACTTCGACGATCTCGGTGTGTATCGGCTGCTCAGTCTCGTCGAGGACACCGACGAACTCGAGTCGTTCGCGCGGGAGACGCTCAAAGACCTCACCGACGAAACCGCAGAAGCGCAGGACATGCGTCGCACCCTCGAAGTGTTGCTCGCGACGAACATCAACATCGCAGAAACCGCGCGCCAGTTACATTTTCATTACAACACGTTACGCTATCGGGTCGCGAAGCTCGAGAAGATGTTGGGCCCGTTCACCGCGCATCCCGAGCTGCGTCTCGACCTCTCGCTCGCCCTCAAGATCATCGCGATGCGCGGGATCAATTCCTGATATTGCCAATATCTGCCGTCCCGCACTGGCAGATTGTTCCCATCCTCGAACGTCCCCACTCAATTAACGTTTGCGCCTATCCGGGTGCATGTGTGAGCGGCAACACAACCGTAACAATCCACGTCGACTCTCTTGGCACCACACTCTGCCTGAAAGGTCCGCCATGGCCATATGGACGTTGCACGGAGACGGAAAGACCATCGAACCGGGAGGGGTGGTCGCACCGAACGAAAGGCTGAGCTGGGGCCGCACCATCGGGCTCGGCGGTCAGCACGTGGTGTCGATGTTCGGTGCCACCTTCGTCTTCCCGATCATCATGGGCCTCAATCCGCAGCTTGCGGTGATGCTTTCAGGGTTCTGTACGTTGTTCTTCCTGCTCGTCGTCAAGGGCCGCATCCCCAGCTATCTCGGGACCTCGGCGGCATTCGTCGGCGGCATCGCGGCGATCCACGCGCAGGGCGGCACCAGTGCGGAAGTCACGGGCGCGATCATGGTGTCGGGTCTGGTGCTCGCGGCGATCGGCGTCGCGATCCACTTCCTCGGTGGTTCGGTGGTGTTCAAGGTTCTGCCGCCGGTCGTCACCGGCGCGGTCGTCATGCTCATCGGATTCAATCTGGCTCCGGTCGTGGCGGGCACTTATTGGCCGCAGGATCAGTGGGTGGCGCTGATCGTGATGATCGTGCTCGTCATTTCCAGCGTCGTCCTCCGCGGTTTCCTCGGCCGGGTCGCGATCTTCCTGTCGTTGCTGTTCGGCTACGCGCTGTCGTGGGTGCTCGACCTGGTCACCGGACCGATCACCTCGTACGACGCGACTGCTGACGCGGTGACCGAGCACTTCCGGGTCAACTGGGACGGTGTCGCGTCGGCATCGTGGTTCGGGCTGCCGCCGTTCACCGACGAAGCGAACGGCATCGTCGGCATCCACGCGCCGTCGTTCAGCCTCACGTTCATCGTGCTCGTCCTGCCCGGGGTGATCGCCCTGATCGCGGAGAACGCCGGCCACGTCAAGGCCGTCGCGGAGATCACGAAGACCGACCTCGATCCGATGATGGGGCGCGCGCTCGCCGCGGACGGCCTCGCCACCGCCATGGCCACGGGCGTCGGCGGCTCGCCGACCACCACCTATGCGGAGAACATCGGTGTCATGGCAGCGACGAGGGTGTACTCGACCGCCGCCTACGCCGCGGCAGGCGTGATCGCGCTGCTGCTCGGGTTCTCCCCGAAGTTCGGTGCCGTCATCTCGGCGACACCGGGTGGAGTACTGGGCGGTATCACCGTCGTTCTCTACGGCATCATCGGCCTGCTCGGCGCCAAGATCTGGAAGGAGAACGGCGTGGACTTCGGTAATCCGATCAACCTCATGCCCGTCGCCGCGGGCCTGATCATCGCGATCGGCGACACGTCACTGCAGTTCACCGACACCTTCTCGCTCAGCGGCATCGCGCTCGGCACCATCGTCGTCATCGTGCTCTACCACGTGTGCCGCGCGATCGCGCCGAAGGACAACCCGGATGACACCGATGACGGTATGGGCCTGCATCGCGAACCGGACGCAGATCCGGACGGCGGCACCGCGAGGAGCCGAGTCGAACAGCCGGCGTGACCACTATTACTTTTGACAGAGCGAGAGCGTGAGCGTTGTCACTTCTTCACGACACACCGATCACACGATGCGGGCAGGATCTACAGAATGAAACCGTCGCCACTCACTTATCACCGGCCCCGGTCGATCGACGAGGCCTGCGAAATCCTTGCGCGGGTTGCCCCTGAGGGCAAGGTGCTCGCCGGTGGTCAGTCGCTGGTTCCGCTGCTGTCGATGCGGCTCGCCGCGCCCGCACACGTCGTGGACATCGGGTCCATACCGCGCTTCGCCGCGGTGACGGCTTCGCCGGAGCTCGGTGTCACGTTCGACGCCCTGGCGACACACAGCGTGCTCGAATCCGACCCGGGGGCGGCGGCAGTCCAGCCGCTCCTCGGCCGGGCACTGCGGCTGGTTGCGCACCCGACCATCCGTAACCGCGGCACCACGGTGGGGTCCATCGTCCACGCCGATCCTTCCGCGGAGATGCCGGCCGTGCTGGCGTTGCTGGGTGGCACACTCACGGCACGATCGGTGCGCGGGGTCCGGGAGATCGAGGCCGACGCCCTGTTCGCCGGTCCGCTCGAATCCACTCTCGAGCCCGACGAGATCGCGACAAGCGTCACGGTGCCATCTGCCCGCCCCGGCGTCGGCACCGCGATCGACGAGATCGCCCGCCGCCACGGCGATTACGCCCTCGTCGGGGTGGTGGCACAGGTGAAGGTCGAAGACGGCCTCGTCGTGGGCGCTCGGATGACCTATGTGTCCGCCGGGGAACTCGGGCAGGTCGTCGACTACAGCGACGCCCTGAGCGGAGCATCGGCAACGGACGACCGCGATCCCCAGTGGCAGCAACTCGCGGAGGTCGCACGCGAGAACGTCGAGACCGACGCCGATATCCACGCGACCGCCCGCTACCGGTCGCAGCTGGTCGCGGCACTGACCGCACGAGTCGGCTTCGCCGCCGCACAGGACGCCGCACACGACGGGATCAGAATGCCGATGCCGACAGGAGGAATGTCATGACGAGCACGATGCCGCGTGGAAGCCGAGGCCGCGCGCCGGAACGCACACTCGACGAACAGGTGAGCGAGCTGGAGGCCGAGACCGGCGAACAACACGTCGCGGTGACGTTCACGCTGAACTCGGTGACACAGACGGTGGTGCTGCCGTCACGGACGCTCGCCTCCGACGCGATCCGGCACCACCTGCGCCAGACCGGCACCCACGTCGGATGCGAGCACGGCGTGTGCGGAGCGTGCACGGTCCTGCTCGACGGCAAGCCCGTGCGCTCGTGCCTCGTGTTCGCGGCGAGCCTCGAAGGGCGTTCGGTGACGACGGTCGAAGGACTCGTCGAACCCGACGGCACGCTGCACCCCGTGCAACAGGCATTCATCGACTGCCACGGTCTGCAATGCGGCTTCTGCACACCGGGTTTCGTCACCACCATCGCCGCGTACCTCGAGGAGAATCCCTCGCCCACCCGGGAAGAGGCGACCGAGGCGATCGCGGGCAACCTCTGCCGGTGCACGGGATACCAGAACATTCGGGCAGCGGTGCTGCGCGCCGCGGAGATCACCAGGGAACGCGCAGGCGGCTCACCGCTCGGACCCGACGACGACGCGGCGCGCGCGTCACTCGACGACAAGGTCCGCGGCACCACCGGCCCGGTAGGTGGAAAGGCAGGACGAGCATGACGAGCACCACCGACGCTTCGACCGGCACGGCCCCGGAGCTGGCGCCGCACGGCGTCGACAGTGTCGGGGAGTCGGGTAGGTCGTTCGGCACCCCGATCCCGCGCAGCGAGGACCGCAGACTGCTCAGCGGCGAGGGCCGGTACCTCGACGACCTGGGGCGAGGCGCCCTCATCGCCGCGTTCGTCAGATCACCGCACGCCCATGCCCGTATCACCGGCATCGACATCGACGCAGCCCTCGAGGTGCCCGGGGTGCACGCTATCTACACATACGACGATCTCGTCGACGACGGACCGCAGATGGCGGAGAATCTGCCGCTGCTGATTCCGCATCCGGCGATCACCGCCCCTCGCAACGGGTATCCGCTCGCGAAGGACGAAGTCAATCATGTCGGCGAAGCCATCGCCATGGTGGTCGCCGACAACCGATACATCGCAGAGGACGCGTGCGCCCTCATCGACGTCACCTACGAGACACTGCCCGAGGTCGTGGGCATCGACGTGTCCCGCCGCGCCGAGCGCAGCGTCCACCCCGATGTGCCCGACAACGTCGCCGCACACCTGCAACACGGATTCGGCGACGTCGACGCAGAACTCGCGGCCGCACCGCACCGTCTGACGCTGAACCTCGAGATCGAGCGGTCCGCCTCGATGCCCATGGAAGGCAAAGGTGTCTACGCGCGCTGGGACGACGACGAGAAGACCCTGACCTTCTGGACTTCCACACAGACTTCGACTTCCGCACGCGCCGCGATCGCCGCGCGGCTCGGCATGGCGCACAACAAGGTGCATTGCATCGCCCCCGACGTCGGCGGCGGCTTCGGCGTGAAGATCGTGCACCCGTGGCCCGAAGAAGTGATGGTGACGTGGGCTGCTCGCAGGCTCGGCCAGGCAGGCATCTCCAACGAGGTGAAATGGGTCGAAGACCGTCGTGAACACTTCATCTCGAGCGCGCACGAGCGCGGACAGCTGCACGAGGTCACCGTCGGGTTCGATGACGAGGGACGGCTGCTGGCCTTCGATTTCTCCATCTGGCACGACAACGGCGCCTACCTGCCGTACGGCATCATCGTGATCCTCAACACCTCCACTCAGGTGCTCGGCCCGTACAAGCCGAAATCGTTCCGGGTGGATGCCTATTCGCTGTACACCAATACCGTCATCGTCACTCCGTATCGAGGTGCAGGCCGGCCGCAGGGTGTGTTCGCGATGGAACGATCGATGGATGCGATCGCGAAGTACCTGGGCAAGGACGTCATCGCGGTGCGGGAGGCCAACCTCATCCGGCCCGAGGAGATGCCGTACGACTTCCACCTCACCTTCCAGGACGGTCGCCCGCTCATCTACGACACCGGCAACTACCAGGCCGGCATCGACAAGCTCAAGGAACTCATCGACTGGGACGGTTTCGCCGAGTACAAGTTGCAGGCGAAGACCGAAGGACGCACCGTCGGAATCGGTATCGGCGCCTACGTCGAAGGAACCGGCCCCGGGCCGTACGAGGGCGCGCATGTGCTCGTCGAGACGTCGGGCAAGGTGAAGGCTGCGACCGGCCTGACCACCCAAGGCCAGGGTCACCAGACGTCGTTCGCGCAGATCGTCGCCGACGATCTCGGCGTTGCCGTGTCGGATGTCGAGATCGTGACCGGTGATACTCGCCGGTTCGGATATGCGGTAGGCACTTTCGCGTCGCGCGGCGCGGTGATGTCCGGCTCGGCGTTCCACGTGGCGGCACAGATGGTTGCCGAGAAGGCGAAGAAGATCGCCGCCGAGCACTTGCACATCGACCCTGCGAATCTCGAGCTGCGCGGCGGGCACGTGTGCGTCCTCGGCACCGAACCCGGGGCGGAGGGCACATCGATCCCGCTCGGAGTCGTCGCGGTGCTGTCCAATCCGTTGCGTTACGCGTTCGACGACGCTTCCCGGCAGGCAACAGGTTTCGCCAAGGCCGATACCGATATGACGGTGCCACCCGTCCGCGAAGGAGAGCAGCCCGGACTCGAGGCCACCGGATACTATTCGCCGCCCACCTCGACGTTCGCGTCGGGTATACACGCGGCGATCGTCGAAACCGACCCCGTCACCGCGGAGATCCATGTGCGGAAGTATGCGGTGGTGCACGACTGCGGCAACGTGATCAACCCACGGATCGTCGAAGGCCAGGTGATCGGTGCAGTGGCCCAGGGCATCGGCGGCGCACTGTACGAGCGGATCGTCTACGACGAGCACGGCCAGATGCTCAACGCGTCCTACATGGACTTCCTGATGCCGTTCGTCACCGAGATGCCGGACTCACTCGAGATGGATCACACGGTGACTCCGTCCGCACTCAACCCCCTCGGAATGAAGGGCGCGGGGGAAGCGGGCGTGATCCCGACGTCGGCCGTCATCGCCGCCGCGATCGAGGACGCGGAGGGCATCCCGATCACGTCCATGCCGATTTCCCCCTCGGAGTTGTTCGAGCTGCGTCTGACTCACGCGGCAACCCGGAGCAAGGAGAACGAATGAGAATCGCCGGTACCGCGCAACTGCTGGCACCGCCGGAGGTCGTGTACGACAGCCTGCAGGACGGCCGTGTTCTCGCGGCCACCATCCCCGGTGTGCAGTCGCTCGAACAGGTCAGCGACAACCACTACAAGCTGTCCATCACCGCGGGGGTGGCGTCGATCAAAGGCACCTACGACGGTGAAGTCGTTCTTTCCCAGCAGAACAGGCCCGACTCGTTCGTGATGACCGCATCGGGTTCGGGTGCGCCGGGAACGGTCAAGGCCGATGTGACGGTCAGACTCGAAGAGCGTGACGGCGGCACCGTCCTGAGTTACGACGCCGATGCAGTCGTGGGCGGCATGGTCGGTGGCGTGGGCCAGCGGATGATCACCGGTGTCGCGAAGAAGATGGCGGGGGTGTTCTTCAACGGCATCGACGGAGTGATCGCCAACGGCATCCCGGAACCCGCAGCGGGCGGATCCGTTGCCGATACCGCGCCCGCCGGAACCGTGAGCGCAGGCGCCGAGAGCGTAGGAGCGGTGGTTGCCGCGGCCGGGGGCGCCCCGATGCCGGTGGCTGCCGCGTCGGAGCACACGGCTGCCGGTATGCCGGTTGCCACTGTCCTGGTCTCGGCCGCGGTGGGTGCGGGTATCGCGCTCGCCGGTGTCGTGCTGGGCGGGATTCTCGCCCGAAGGTAGGGCTGCGCGACACGAACGGAAATCGGCACCCCGGGCCTGCTGGCCCGGGGTGACGTCGTCTGTACCGCGGCCGATGCAGAACCCCCAACAATCCGGAGAGAGTTCGGCGAAATGTGACAAAGAAACAGCGTCGCGCAGCGGGTGGAATGGCAACAAGCGTCAGGGAAGAACCGGCGAGACGAACCCAGGAGGAAGCGTGGGATCCAGGAAGATTCGGGTCGGTATCGATACCGGCGGAACATTCACCGACATCGTGGCAGTGGACGACGAGTCCGGTGCGATCGTCACGACGAAAACCCCGTCGACCCCGGCAGACCCGGCGGTGGGATTTCTCGCCGGCATCGAGAAGGTGCTCGCGAAACTCGGCGAGACCGGCGACGCGATCGGAGCCGTCAGCCACGGCACCACCGTTGCGACCAACAAGCTGCTCGAAGGCAAGGTCGGCCACCTCGGATTCATCACTACCGAGGGCTACGAACACGTACTCGAGATCGCCCGCCAGTCCGTCCCCGACGGCTACGGCAACTCTTATTTCTGGGTCAAGCCCGACCGCATCGTGCCTGCCGACCGGGTCAAGACCGTCGGAGGTCGACTCAACTTCGAAGGCAAGGAGATCCGTCCGCTCGACGAGGACGATGTCCGTGCCGCGGCCCGGTTCTTCCGGGAGAGCGATGTGCGCACCATCGGCGTGTGCCTGATGCACTCGTACGCGAACCCGGACCACGAGCGCCGCGTTCAGGAAATTCTGCTCGACGAGTATCCCGAGGCGACGGTGAGCATCTCGAGCGAGGTGCTGCGCGAGTACCGTGAGTACGAGCGGTCCATCACGACGCTTGTCGATGCCTCCGTCAAGCCCAATATCCGCAGCTACGTCGGCAACATCGCGAATCGCCTGCGCGAGTTCTCCTCGCTCGACGGCGAATCACGCGACATTCCGTTCTACGTGATGAAGTCGAATGGCGGTGTGCTGTCGGCGAAAGAGGTTGTGAATCAGCCGATCACAACCGTCCTGTCCGGTCCCGCTGCCGGTGCGCTCGGAGCGGCGCTCATCGCGGGTGTCGCGGGAGTCGATCAGGTGCTCACATGCGATGGCGGCGGCACCTCCACCGACGTCACCGTGGTGGTCGGCGGCGAGCCCGCTCTGACCACCGAGGGCCGGGTCGGCGTGTACCCGTCGAAGATCCCGATGATCGACGTGGTCACCGTCGGTGCCGGTGGCGGTTCGATCGCGTGGATGACTCCGGAAGGCACCCTCCGTGTGGGCCCGCAGTCGGCAGGCGCCGATCCCGGCCCGTTGTGCTACGGAAAAGGTGGCGACGAGCCGACCATCACCGACGCGCACGTGCTGCTCGGCCGCATTCCGCCCCACCTGCTCGGCGGCGAGATCCCCCTCGACACCGAACTCGCCCGCAAGGGTGTCGAAGAGCTCGCCCACCGGCTTGGGCTCGAATTCGAAGCCTGCGCCACGGGCATCCTCGAAGTATCGGCGTGGAACCAGGCCAATGCGTTGCGGCAGGTCACCGTCAAGCGGGGGCTCGACGTCCGAGACTTCACGCTCGTCACCTTCGGCGGTTCCGGCTCGTTGCTCGCGTGCCGGCTCATCGACATCCTCGGTCTCAAGGATGTCCTGGTCCCGCTCAATCCCGGCAACGTCTCGGCGTTCGGCCTGCTCACTGTCGACGTCCGCAACGACTACGTGCAGACGCACGTGAGCAGGCACGACCGGTTGCAGGTCGCCGAGCTGCAGACCGGACTCGACGCGCTCGCGGTGGAAGCCGAGCGCGCGCTCGCCGATGAAGGTTTCGCTCCCGACGAGCGTCGCTACGCACGCTCGGCAGACCTCCGGTACCTCGGACAGGCCTTCGAGGTGCGAGTACCGCTCGGCGACGGGCCGGTCACCCAGGAGCTGATGGACGAGGCAGCCGCACGGTTCCACGAGGCCCACCGGGAACTCTACGGATACGACTTCTGTGGCGATCCGCACCAGCATGTGGAGTGGGTCAATCTCCGGGTCAGTGGTATCGGGCCCATCAAGCGTCCCGAATTGAAGGAGATCGCCGCAGGCCGCGGCGCCGACGTCGCGATCACCGGCACCCGCGAGGCGTACTTCGACGAGTGGGTCACCACCGAGGTGTACGACCGGACCCTGCTCGGTGCAGGCGACGAGCTGGACGGGCCCGCCGTGATCGAGGAGTTCAGCTCCACCATTCCCGTCCACCCCGGATTCCGCGCGCGCGTCGACGCGTTCGGGAACATCCGCATCACCAAGACGTCCGACTCGAACGGAGCGAACCGATGACCGCGATCCTCGATTCCGCCGCAGCCCAGGCGGCGAAACCCTATCGGCTGACCGACGCCGGGGGAGCAGCACCCGATCCGGTGCTCGTGGAGATCGTCGCCGGCTACCTCGCGAGTGTCGAGATGGAAGTGGAGACCTCCATCTCGCGGACCTCACGGTCGCCGATGATCCGCGACGCCCACGATTTCCGCGCAGGAATCCACGACCGGAACCTCCGCAAGCTCACCGGCCGTTCGTATTCGGCGCTCGTGCACCCCGTCGCGCGCGACTTCCCGCTCGACACCATGAAGCCCGGCGACGTGTTCTTCCACAACGACGTCTACCTGTCCGAAGGTGGCATCGGCCATCTGCCGGACCTGTGCGTCACGGTGCCGGTGTTCGCAACCCGCCCCGGTGAAACGGAACCGACGGTCGTTGCGTTCGTGCAGGCGTTCGGCCACCACGACGACATCGGTGGTTGCTGCCCGGGATCGATGCCGTCGGGTGCGACCACGGTGTTCGAAGAGGGCCTGATGGTTCCGCCGATCAAGTTGTGGGACCAGGGTGTTCCCAACGAGGCAGCGCTGCGCATCATGACCCGCAACTCGCGGACACCCGACGCGCTGGCCGCGGACCTCGACGCCGAATGCTCCGCGTGCCTCATGGGTGCGCGGCGTCTCACGGAACTGTTCGAGCGGTACGGCGTGGAGACCGTCGAGTCCTGCTTCGACGCGATGATGGACGCCACTACGGAGACCTACCGTCGCGAGATCCTCAGCAAGATCCCGAAGGGTGAATACACCTGGGAGGACTACGCCGAGCACGACGGCGTGGACGAACCCATGCTGCACGTTCAGCGGATCACCCTGACGAAGACGGGGCCGGAGGACGAGGGCGGGGAACGCCTGATCCTCGACTTCAACGGCACCGGCCCGCAGGCCAAGGGACCGATCAACCACTGCGGCGACTACGCCGACGGCAACTTCCTCATCAAGTGGCTGGCCCCGATCCTCCGCAATCTGGCGGACACCCCGGAACGCATGGCCGAACTCGACGTCAACGAGGGCGTCGTGCCGTTGATCGAGATGAAGTTCCCCGAAAAGGGCACGCTCATCACGCCGATCTTCCCGGCGCCTACCAATGCCCGCACATTCGTGATCCTGCGTCTGCTCGGTGTGCTGGCCGGGGTGGTTGCGAAGGCCGTCGACGGCAACATGCCCGCCGACCAGGAGACCATCCGATACACCGGTGTGTACGGCGAGGACTTCGAGGGCCACTCGTACCTCATGCGTGAGGTACTGGGCGGTGGCTCCGGTGGACGCAACTACGCGGACGGCGAGGACACCATCCATGTGGTTCCCGACTCGCGCAATCTGCCGACGGAGTTCACCGAGAGCCGGTTCCCATTCATCGTCGAAAAGCTGGGTCTGGCCGTCGATTCCGGTGGAGCGGGTCGGTACCGCGGCGGCCTGGGATACGAGAAGCACATCCGGATGCTCAAGGACGCGCACTTCATGTCCATCGCCGACCGATCGATTCTGTCGTGCTGGGGAGTCAAGGGCGGTAAGGCGGGGCGACCGTTCTCGGTGGTGCTGAATCCTGGCACCCCCGACGAACGCGAATTCGACGCGCTCACCGACGCCGAGCCCATCAAGGCAGGCGAAGTGGTCCGGATTCGCACCACTGGTGGCGGCGGCTGGGGCGACCCGCTCGACCGGCCCGTTGACGAGGTGGTACGAGATGTGCTGTGGCGCAAGGTGTCGGTAGACGGAGCGCGTGCCGATTACGGTGTCGTCCTCAAGGATGCCCCCGTCGACGCGCCGGTCGCGGACATCTCGGCAACCGAGGCATTGCGCGAGCAGATGCGCTCGGAGCGCGCTGCGGAGGAGCCGTTCTTCGATCGTGGTCCCGGTTACGAAAGGCTCTCCGGGGGAGCCAAGTTCGCCGAGTACGACTTCATCGGGAACTGACTCGTGGTTGCCTTCATGTCCGGCGGCGCTGATCTTGCAGTGATCGGCGCCGCCGGGAAGACGGGAGCCGCCGTCGTGGCGGCACTCGAGGGGAAGGCTTCTGTTCGCCGGGTGGTGCATACCGCCCGGCGGGCGGGCGATCGGGCCGTCGACCTCGAGACCGGAGCCGGTCTCGGCGAGGCCCTTTCGGGATGCAGTGGTGTGTATTTCATCGCCCCCAACGTGCATCCCGATGAGCCGGCGTTGTTGCGCCGGGTGCTCGCGGCTGCTGTGGAGGAGGGTGTCGACCACGTCGTCTATCACTCCGTTGCGTGGCCGTATTCGCCCGGGATGCCGCACCATCTGGACAAGGCACGATGCGAGGACGAACTGCATACGTTCGGCGGCGTGCGGTGGACGGTGTTGCAACCGTGCGCGTACGCGGAGAACTTCGCCGCGGTGCTCGAAGGGTCGGTGCGCACACTCGAGGTGCCGTACGACCCGGATGCACGGTTCTCGTTCGTCGCACTCGCAGACGTCGCATCGGTTGCCGCCCGTGTCCTCGGCGAGGGCGCCGACGTCCACCACGGTGCTACCTATGAGCTCGGTGGTCCGGAGTCGCTCAGCGTTCGGCAGTTGTGTCGTCGAGCGCGTGGGCCGGTGATGGTCTCGCAGGTGCCGGTGGCCGAATGGATGGAGCGGCACGGGCGCGGACTCACAGACGACGCACGTGCACGCCTGGCCGCGATGTTCGACTTCTACGACCGGCACGGATTCGTTGCCGGTAGCGCGCAGTTACACGGGCTTCTGGGTCGTCCACCTGCCCGGATCGGCGCGGTGGTGTAGTAAGGGGACTGTGACGGATCACCACGCGAACGGCCGCTCCGCCGACGAGTCCATGCCCGCGTCCGTGCTCATCGCGGTCGACGAAACCGCCGAGATCGGTGTGCTCACCCTCAACCGGCCCGACCAGCGCAATCCATTGTCGGTCGCTGTCATGCGGGAGGTGACGCTGGGGCTGAAGGCGCTGTCCGCGGAGCCCGCGGTCCGGGTGATCGTGATCCGGGCGGAGGGGCCGGTGTTCTCGGCCGGACACAACCTGCGCGAGATGATCGGCCGCACCCTCGACGAGGAGCGGGCCGTGTTCGATACCTGCACCGAGATGATGCAGACGGTGCAGGCGATCCCGCAGCCCGTGATCGCCTCGGTGCAGGGCACGGCGGTCGCGGCGGGGTGTCAGCTGGTAGCGGCATGCGATCTCGCAATTGCGTCGTCCGCCGCGGTGTTCGGTACGCCGGGTGTGAAGATCGGACTCTTCTGCTCGACGCCGATGGTGGCGGTGAGCCGCGCGATCGGGCGCAAGCGTGCGCTGCAGATGTTGCTTACGGGCGAAACGATCAATGCGCACACCGCCGCAGACTGGGGTCTGGTGAACTTCGTCGTCGACCCGGAAGAACTGGAGATCGAGACGGCGACGTTGGCGGCGAAGATCGTCGGTGCCTCTCCCGCGACGGTCAAGATCGGCAAGGAGGCGTTCTATCGCCAGATCGATCTGCCCCAGGACGAAGCGTACGAGGCGATGGGCGAGACGATGGCCCAGAACGCGATGATCTGCGATGCGCAGGAAGGCATGACTGCCTTCGTGGAGAAGCGGACCCCGGTGTGGCAGGGCCGTTGAGAGGCTTCGGCACCCGGTCGATCCTGGGTCTGGACCGATTGTTGGACGCCCTATAACCTCGTCGATATGAGTCCCGATCCTCGCTCGAGCACTGTCGATGCCATCGTCCGCCGCTCTGCCGGACGCTTCCCCGATCGTGTCGCATTGCGGTTCGAGGCCCGCACCGTCACCTACCGCGAACTCGACGACGCAGTGTCCCGCGCTGCTGCACACCTGCTGTCGCTCGGTCTCGGCCCGGGCGATCGGGTTGCTGCATACGGCACCAATTCCGACGCCTACGTCATCGGGTACCTCGCCGTCGCGCGTGCAGGGCTCGTGCACGTGCCGATCAACTACGCGCTCCGCGGTGAAGAGCTGGTCTATCTGCTCGGGCAGTCGGGTGCGCGGGCGATACTCGTCGACCCGGCGCTCCGGGAGAACATCGACGCGGTGCGCTCGGATGTGCCTGCCGAGATCGTCCTGCCCCTGCGCGACGAAGACGGGTCACTCCTCGCCATCGCTGAAACCGGCGACGTCCCCGCTGTCGATTCTGCCGCGACCGACACCGATCTCGTGCAGCTCCTCTACACCTCGGGCACCACATCGAAGCCCAAGGGCGCCATGATGACTCATCGCGCGCTCGTGTTCGAATACACCTCGTCGATCGTCGCGCTCGATCTCGCAGCCGACGACAATCCGCTCATCTGCATGCCGCTCTACCATTCGGCGGCGATGCACGTGTTCATGCTCCCGTATCTCGCGATCGGCGCAACGATCCGCTTGTTGCCTGCCCCCGACATTCCGCAGGTGCTGCGCCTGGTGGAGGAAGAATCGATCGGGTCGCTGTTCCTCGCACCGACCGTGTGGGTGCCGCTCGCCAACCACCCCGACCTCGATACCCGCGACCTGTCGTCGCTGCGCAAGGCTCAGTACGGTGCGTCGATCATGCCTGTCACGGTGCTCAACCGATTGCGCGAGCGCTATCCGGACCTGGCTTTCTACAACTGCTTCGGCCAATCCGAGATCGGCCCGCTTGCGTGCGTGCTGCGCCCCGAGGAGCACGAGGAGCGTCCGTCGTCGTGCGGGAAGGCGATCCTGTTCGTCGAGACCCGCGTGGTCGATGCCGAGGGCAACGATGTTCCCGACGGGGAATCGGGTGAGGTGTTGTACCGGTCGCCGCAACTGTGCATCGGCTACTGGGACAATCCCGAGGCGACGGCAGAAGCGTTCCGCGACGGATGGTTCCACTCCGGCGACCTCGTCACGCGCGACGCCGAAGGATTCATCACGGTGGTCGACCGCATCAAGGATGTCATCAACACCGGCGGCATTCTGGTTGCCTCGCGCGAGGTCGAAGACGCGATCTACACGCACAACGCGGTCGCCGAAGTTGCAGTGATCGGAATGCCGGACGAGAAGTGGATCGAGGCCGTGACCGCGGTGGTCGTGCTCAAGGACGGCGAGATCGTCACCGAGAGTGAACTCGTCGATCACGTGAAGCAGCGTCTGGCGCCGTTCAAGGTTCCCAAGGCGGTTCGGTTCGTCGAGACCCTGCCGCGAAACCAGAGCGGCAAGCTCCTCAAGCGGGAGCTGCGTTCGGAATAGTCCATCGCCCTTGCCTGATTGGCCGAATGTCACCTTCGGTCACTTCAACTAACCGAAGGTGACATTCGGCCACAACGATCGGAACAGTCCATGGTGAACAAGCACGTCCCCGCATGGTACGACGACGAAGTGAGCGCCGTGCGCGACCTCGCGAACGACTTCTTCGCGCGCGAAGTCATGGCTCATGCCGAGAAGTGGGACGCTCAACGGCGCATCGACCGTGAGGTGTGGTTCAAGGCGGGCAAGCTGGGGCTGTTGCTGTGCTCGGTGCCCGAAGAATACGGCGGCGGCGGAGGGACATTCGCGCACGACCTTGCAGTATTCGAAGCTCAGGGCTATTCCGGCGATCTCGCATTCGGAGTCTCGGTGCACAGCGGCATCGTCGCGCATTACATCCTCGAATACGGCACCGAAGAACAGAAGAAGACGTGGCTGCCGGGAATGGCCACCGGTGAGATCCTCGGCGCGATCGGCATGACCGAGCCGACCGCCGGATCCGACCTCAAGGCGATCAAGACCAGTGCGATCCGCGACGGCGACCACTACGTCGTCAACGGCAGCAAGACGTTCATCACGAACGGCTCCTCGGCGGACGTGATCGTCCTCGCCGTCAAAACCGATCCGAAAGCAGGCGCCAAAGGCGTCTCGCTGCTCATAGTCGACCTGCGTGACACCCCGGGGTTCACGGTGGGCCGCGTGCTCGACAAGGTCGGCCAGCACGCGGCCGACACCTCCGAGTTGTCGTTCGTCGATGTACGAGTGCCGGTATCGAACCTGCTCGGTGAGTCCGAAGGTCTCGGATTCGGCCAGCTCATGGCGCAACTCGTGCAGGAGCGGCTCATCATCGGCGCGCAGGCCGCAGGCGCGATGGAACGTGCGGTCGAGGAGACCGTCCGCTACACCAAGTCACGGGAGGCCTTCGGGCACAGTCTGTTCGAGTTCCAGAACACCGCATTCGAACTCGCCGAGTGTCAGACCATCGCGCGCACCAGCCGGGTGTTCCTCGACTACTGCATCGAGAAGCACTTGCGATCGGAGCTGGATGCGTCCGACGCCGCGATGGTCAAGTACTGGCTCACCGACAAGCAGTGCGAAGTGATCGACCGGTGCGTGCAGCTGCACGGTGGCTACGGGTACATGCGCGAGTATCTGATCGCGCGGATGTACGAGGACGCACGCGTCCAGCGGATCTACGCAGGTGCGAACGAAGTGATGAAGTCACTCATCGCGCGGTCGTTGTAGAGGTTGCCGAGGTCGAACGATTCAGTCGTTGCGGGTGTGATGCCCCACCAGCTTGGTGAGCATCGCAGCCAGCTGGGCGCGTTCGTCCGCATCGAGTGGGGCGAACGCCACGTCCTGTACTGCGGTGAGCGTGAGCTGGAGGTCGAAGTGCCGGTTCCGCCCTCGACGGGTGAGACTGATGATGTTCCGGCGTCCGTCGCTCGGATCGGGAGCACGTTCGACGAAATGACGATCGACCAGTTCGTCGAGAACGGACACGACGTCGCTGCGATCCAGACCGCACCGGCGTCCCAACTCGACCTGGCTGGACGGCCCGTACTCGTCGAGCGCGGCGAGGACGCGGTAGTGGTGTCCGCGAGCATCGGAGGCGTCGAGCCGGTCGAACACGACCCGGTGGACGTGTCGCGCAGCCTGACTGAGAAGGAAGCTCGGAAGGAGCTCGAGTCGGGCCGGACCGGTTGGGGCATCGGTGGCGGGCATGCGACGGAGTCTACGTTCGGCCATGTCCGTGAAGCGAGTTTCGTGCGGTGCGCCACGCTCAGCGTCCGCGGTGATCGGTGATCGCCGTTCTGGGTCCGCGTTTCGGGATTCGGGAGTACCCGCCGGATTCGGTGATCAAGCGCACCGCTCGATAGCGATGAGGGCGTAGCGGTTCGAGATATTCGACCATTCCCGCGTCGTCGAGAGGTTCTCCGAGCAGCGACCAGCCGATGACGTTCGACAGGTGATAGTCACCCACGGAGAGGGCGTCTGCGTCGCCGAATGCGCGCTGCGCGATCTCGGCAGCAGTCCACACCCCGATCCCCGGAAGCGTCCGTAGTTTCTGCTGAGCTCGGTCCGGCGCGTCGTCGCACAGGCGTTCCAGGCGGTCGGCGAGCTGCGCGCACCGCACGATCGTGCGGGCCCGGGCCGGGTCGACGTTTGCCTTGTGGAACTCCCACGATGGGACGCGGCGCCACACCTGCGCGCTCGGTGGCACGCGCATACCCGCCGGTGCGGGGCCTGGTGCCTGGTCGCCGAAACGGGTGACGAGACGACGCCACGATGCGAACGCGGCTACGCCGTGCACTCGTTGTTCGAGGACGGCAGGGACGAGCGCTTCGAAGACGCGTCCGGTGCGTGTGATCCGCAGTGCGGGGAGTCGCCGGTGGGCTTCGACGAGCGCGGGATGCTCGGGTGCGAAGCCGGACGGGTCGTCGTGCGCACCGAGCAGGGCGGGGAGTTGTTCCTGCAGTTCGGCCGAACCCGGTCCCCACAGTTGGGCGCGTGCTCCATTTGGGCCGTCCTGGGTCAGGCGGTAGGTCACCGGCCCGGATTCCATTCGCGACACCCGCCACACCGCGGTGCCGTCGGTGCGGTGACATGGATCCCACGCGCCACGCTGGAGAGGTCGGAGGGTCGACACGAGGTCGACCGGCCATGGCACTCTTATACGGGTGTCCATGGTGAACGTGGACGCGGGCACCGAATCACCGTACGCCCGTGAACGAAACTCGGGTTTAGACGGTGTCGGAGGGAAAGGCTATGGTTCGCGCATGATCATCGTGAGCACCGACGGATCCTGCTTGCGCAATCCCGGTGGCGCTATCGGGTGGGCGTGGGTCAATCACGAAGGCCCCAGCGCGTCGGGTGGTGATCGCTCCGGTACCAATCAGATCGCGGAGCTGCGGGCGCTGCTCGAAGCGCTCCGTGCTCATCCAGGGCCGGACCCGTTGCTCATCGAATCCGATTCCCAGTACGCGATCAAGTGCGCGTCCGAGTGGCTGCCCGGCTGGAAGCGCAAGGGCTGGAAGACAGCAGCCGGCGCCCCGGTGAAGAACCTCGACCTGGTTCGCGACATCGACCGGGAGATCTCCGAGCGTAAGGGTCCGGTGCGCTTCCGTTGGGTGCGTGGGCACGTCGGCAACCACTTCAACGAGGTCGCCGACAAGCTTGCCGGTGAGGCTGCGCGAGAGGCCGCGGCCCGACCGGGCCCGATCGAGGTGCCGACGGTCGCGCCTGCCGTGGTCAAGCCCAAGAAGACGGCCCCCGCCGCCGACGTCGAGATGACGCTGTTCTGAGTCGGTGAACCGCTCCGGATCAGTAGTACACGGCGAGGCGGCCGTTCGGCCCGTCGACACAGGTGACGGGGGTGTCGAACACACCGGTGAGGACCTCGTCCACCAGGATCTCGTCGGGGGTTCCGAACTCGACGACCTTGCCGTCCTTCATGGCGCAGATCCGGTCGGCGTAGTGGCCGGCGAAGTTGATGTCGTGGAGCACGATGACCACGGTGCGCCCGAGCTCGACTGCGACTTTGTGGAGGTGCTGCATCATCTGGACCGAGTGCTTCATGTCCAGGTTGTTCAGCGGTTCGTCGAGCAGGATGTAGTCGGTGTCCTGGCACAGCACCATGGCCACGTAGGCGCGCTGCCGCTGCCCGCCGGAGAGCTGATCCAGGTAGCGGTGTTCGAGGTCGGTGAGTCCGAAGAACTCGATGGCCTGGGTGATGGCCTCCTCGTCCTTGCGGGTGAGGCGGCCCTTCGAATGCGGGAAGCGACCGAAGCCGACGAGCTGACGAACCGTCAACCGGGTGACGAAATGGTTCTCCTGGCGGAGCACCGAGACGATCTTCGCGAGGTCTTTCGACTTGGTGCTCGAAACGTCGTAACCGGCGATCTCGATGGTTCCGGCGTCGGCACCGAGCAACCGTCCCACGATCGTCAGCATCGTCGACTTGCCTGCGCCATTGGGCCCGACCAGGGCGGTGATGCCGCCTTTGGGGATTGTGAGGTCGATCTCGCCGATCGTGACCGTGCTGCTGTACTCCTTACGGAGTCCCTTGATCTCGATCACAATCTGCCCTTCCGGAGAATCACGTAGAGGAAGGCCGAACCGCCGACGGCCTCGATGATGATGGACACGGCGCCCTCGGCGTAGAAGATGTTCTTGAGCACGAAATAGGCACCGCCGAGGATGACGAACCCGGTCAGGATCGCCACCGGGAACACGTAGCGATGCTCATGGGTGGTCGCGAACTGATAGGCCAGCGTGGCGACGAGGAACCCGAGGAATGTCAGGGGACCGACCAGCGCGGTTGTGGTTGCCATGAGCACCGACACGAGAAACAGGATGAGGATGATCTCGCGGCGATGGTTCAGGCCGAGGTTCGTGGTCACGTCCTTGCCCAACGCGATGATGTCGAGCCTGCGCGCACGCCACCACAGGATCGCTGCCGACACGACGCACAGCGGGACCGCCAGAGGGAGGTAGGACGAATCCGCATTGGACACCGACCCGAACAGTTTGGCGGTGAGGATGTCGAACTCGCTGGGGGTGAGCATGCGTTGCATGAACGTCGCCACGGAGCCGAGACCGCCACCGAGGACAATGCCGACGAGCAGCATCACCTGCAGGTTTGCGTACTTACCGGACAGCAGCCAGCCGTAGAGCATCAGGGAGAAGCCCACCATGAGCACCACCATCAGGGCGAACTGCGCGACCCCCTGGAACAGCGTCACCCCTACCGCGCCGAGGAAGAAGACGGCGGCGGTCTGGATCGCGACGTAGAGGGCTTCGAACCCCATGATCGACGGCGTGATGATGCGGTTGTTGGTGGCAGATTGGAACGACACCGTCGCGACGGCCTGACACACGACGACGAGCGCGATCACGAGGAGGCTGCCCGCACGCATCTGCGTGATCCGCCAGTATCCGGCGGTCCCGAACGGAACAGGGTTGTTCCAGGTCACGATGCCCACGGCGATCAGAACCGAGAGAATTGCGAGGGCGCCTACGAGGATCCAGTAGCGACGTTGCTGCCGCGCGGTCGCGAATGCTCCGGAACCGGTGTGCCCGGACTCGACCGAGGGGACGGGGGCGGTGACAGGAGCGATCGATTCGACGGTTGTCTCAGGCATTGCGGCGGCTCCGGAGAAGCAGAGAGATGAAGACGACGGAACCGACGACGCCGAGGATCAAAGACACGGGGATCTCGAACGGCATGATGATCGTGCGCCCGATCAGGTCGCACACGGTGACGATGGCGATGCCGAGCAGGCACACCCAGGGGAGGTTGCTGCGCAGGTCGTCGCCGCGGAACATCGAGACGATGTTGGGGACGATGAGCCCGAGGAACGGAAGGGCACCCACCACGACCGTCACGACTCCGGTGGCGATGGCGATGAGCCCTGTTCCCAGCAGGATGATGCGGTTGTAGTTCAGTCCGACGTTTGTGGCCACGTCCTCACCGAGACCGGCGACGGTGAACCGATCGGCTACGACGAACACGAGCAACGCGACGATGGCGACGATCCAGAGCACTTCGTACTGGCCCTTGATGATGGACGTGAAACTCCCGGCGAACCAGATGCCCAGGCTCTGAAGTTTGTCGGTGGCGAGGGCGATGTAGGTGGTGATGGACCCGACGACAGCACCGAGCATGATGCCGACGATGGGGACGATCAGCGACGACGACAATTGCACCCGCCGCAGGAACAGGAAGAAGACCATCGTTCCGATGAAGGCGGCGACGATGGCGCCGATCATCCTGGGCATGAGGCCCGCGGTGGGGAAGACGATGAGCATGATCAACAGGCCCAGGCTCGCCCACTCGGTGGTGCCGGTGGTGGTCGGTTCGACGAAGCGGTTCTGAGTGAGCAGCTGCATGACGAGGCCGGACATCGCCATCGCCGCACCGGCCAGTACCAGCGCTATCGTGCGGGGGATCCGGGTGATGCTGAACATCTCCCAGCCGAAGTCGCCGCCGAAGATGTCGAACACACCGGTGAACAGCGACGCGATCAGCAGGACGCCGACCCCGAGGAAGCCCAGGAGGAGTTTCCAGTCGAAGAGCGTGTCCCGAGTCCGGGCGAGTGGAGCTTGCGTGGTCATGTCGTTCTCTGCTCTGTAATCACGTCGGCCGTGTGCCCGGCCGCGGGCCGGGCACACGGCGTTCGACGCTGTGACTCAGTTGTTCTCTGTGCTCGGTGCCGCGTTCTTCTCGAGCAGGTCCGCAAGCGAGTTGAAGAATTCCGTGTACGTCTGGATGCTCTCGTTGGTGTAGGTGTCGGCGGGCAGGTAGATGATGTTGCCTTCCTGGACCGCAGGCACGTTCTGCAGTGCGGGGGAGTTCTCGAGCACGGTCGCGGCGGGCTGGTAGCCGGCCTCATCCGAGGCGACAGCGGCGTCGCGATCCATGACGATGATCAGGCCCGGGTTGGAGGCGGCGATGGCCTCCACGGAGATGTCGTCGCCCTGGTGGTCGTCGGTTCCTTCGGGAACTTCGAGCGCAGGGGTGAGACCGAAGATGTCGAACATGGGACCGATGGTGCGGCCGGTGCTCGGGGCGACATAACCGATTTCGCCGCCGGAGACGATCAGGCCCATGACGCTCTGCTCGGGAGAGTAGGCGGCCTTGACCCGCGCGATCGACTCGTCGAACGCATCGCTCAGTGCCTGTGCCTCGTCCTGCTTCGAGAAGATCTCACCGAGGACCGTGACGCCGCGCTTGAGCTCGGTGTCGAACGCCTCATCGTCGCGAGGAGCGACCTCGACGATGGTCGCGTCCGGTGCGAGTTCCTGGAACTTCTCGCGGTACTGCCCGTAGCGGCCGCCGTTGATGATCAGGTCGGGTTCGACGGCGACGACGGCTTCGAGGTTGGGCTCCCGGTGGGAGCCGAGATCGATGATGCTCTCGTCCTCCGTGTAGGAGATCGTGTCCGGCATCAGGGTGACTGCGCCTGCGGTGAGAGGGATGCCCCACGTGTCGAGGGTCTCGAACGTGCTGTTGTCGGTGGCGACCACGGACTGCGGGGGCACGGTGACCGTCTGTGTGCCGAAGTTGTCCTCCACCGTGATGGTGGTTGCGGCATCGTCGGTGGTCTCGGTGGCGGGATCACTCGAACATGCAGTCAGGGCCAGGGCAGCCAGTGTGCCGAGGACGGCACCTCGGTACAGGCGGGATGCGTTCATCAAACTTCCTTGCTGCTTGCTTACAAAGGGTTGGGTAAGGCCTTTGGGACACCTTATAAAACGGTTAGCATAACCTAACCCAGAAACTTTGCTAGTCCGGCTTCGGATCCGCCCCTGAACTCGTGCTTTCGGCCGGTGGTGGGTGCGCGGGCGGAAGCCTCAACCACCGCGGTACGGTCGCTGAGTGAACGAGGTCGAGGAAATTGCGCAGTTCCGTCGGCGGCACGGCATCGATGAGCTCATCGATGTCCACACGCACTTCATGCCGAAGAACGTGATGGACAAGGTCTGGGAGTACTTCGACACGGCAGGGCCGCTCGTCGGACGGACCTGGCCCATCACCTACCGGCACACCGAGGAGGAGCGCGTCGAGCGACTGCGCGCGTTCGGTGTCCGGTACTTCACGTCGATGCTCTACCCGCATCGTCCTGAGATGGCGGCGTGGCTCAATGCGTGGTCGGCCGATTTCGCCGCCCGCACCCCGGACTGCCTGCACACCGCAACGTTCTATCCCGAGGACGGCGCGGCATCCTATGTTGCCGATGCGATCTCGTCGGGTGCGGTCGTGTTCAAATCCCACATCCAGGTCGGCGACTACACACCACTCGATCCGCAGCTGGAGGACGTGTGGGGCCTGCTCGAGGACGAAGGGCTACCGATCGTGGTGCATTGCGGGTCGGGGCCGGCGCCCGGCACCCACACCGGACCGGGACCGATGGCCGAACTGATGCGCCGATACCCGAACCTGGCAGTGATCATCGCCCACATGGGGATGCCGGAGTACGAGGCATTTCTCGACCTCGCGGACGAATACCCGCGCGTGTACCTCGACACGACGATGGCGTTCACGGACTTCGTGGAAGCGGACATGCCGTTTCCGGAGGCGGCACTGCCCAGGCTCGATGCCTTGCGGTCGCGGATTCTTCTCGGCACCGACTTCCCCAACATTCCGTACGGCTACCTCCACCAACTCGAGGTGATCGAGCGGTTCGCGCCGGATTCCGCGTGGGTACGTCAGGTGTGCCACGACAACGCCGCCGCACTGTTCGGCCTGGGATAGCAGCGCCCGCCCGATACAACGGGAAAAGGCAGATACAGACCTTCCGGAGTTCTGTATCTGCCTTTTTCTCTTGTGAAGACGTTCGGTGGTGCGACCCGACCGATTTCAGACGCTGAGGTCGCGCCGAATGATCTTTCCGGTTGCGTTACGCGGCAGCAGATCTTGTGTGACCCTCCAGGTCTTCGGGACCTTGAAGTAGGCCAGACGTTCCTTCAGGAAGTCCCGAAGATCGTCTTCGGTGGCATTGCTGCCTGCGTGAAGCACAACCACCGCACCGACCTCCTGTCCGAGGTCGTTGTCGTCGACACCGATGACCGCGCATTCCTGGACATCGGGATGCTCGTCGAGGGCCTGCTCGATCTCGGTCGGGTACACGTTCTCGCCGCCACGCAGGATCAGATCCGAGCGTCGGCCGGTCAACCGGAGACGGCCGTTCTCCAGCGTTCCGAAGTCGCCGGTGCGCAGCCAGCCATCGGCAGTGATTGCGGACGCGGTGGCGGCGTCGTTGTCCCAGTAGCCGAGCATCACGAACGGGCTGCGGACACAGATCTCACCCTCGACACCCTCGTCGACCTTCTCGCCGAACGGGTCGCGGATCTCCATGCTCACCGTGAGGATCGGACTGCCGAGCGTGCCGGGAAACGCTTCGATCTCGGGTGCGGTTGCCACTGCGATGGCGGTGCTGCACTCGGTCAGGCCGTAGCTGTCCACCAGTGCTTGCTGAGCGAAGGGGAACTTCTCCTGCAGCCGCTTCTTGAAGGCAGGCGACGACGGCGCCGATGCCAGCGCGAATGCACTCAGTGACGACAGGTCGTACTTGTCGGTGTTCTCATGGTCGAGCATGCGTGACGCCATGGTCGGGACGGCGCCCCAGTTGGTGACCTTTTCGCGTTCGATCAGGGAGAAGACCTTGTCGACGTCGAAGGCGCCCTCGGTCATGACGAGAGCGCTACCCGTGGCGAGCCGGGGAACAGCGAGGTTGTGGAGGCTCGCGATGTGGAACAGCGGCGACGTCAGAAGGTAGCGGAGGTCGCTCGGCGTGGAATCGTCGTACGGGCGCCCGTACATGGCCGACATCATCGCATCGTTGAAACGGTGGTAGTCGATGACGGCGAGCAGATTCCGCTGGGAGTGCACGGCGCCCTTGGGCCGGCCGCTCGTGCCGCTGGTGAACAGAATGACGGCGGGATCGTCTTCGGCGACGTCGGCTGCCGGGAGTTCGGCGCCGGATGCCGCGGCGACGATGCGAGGCACGTCCTCTTCCATCGAGAGCAGCTCGAACCCGGACACTTCCGCCTTGGCGAGCAACGCGGCGCGTTTGGCGTCGGCGACGATCACCTTCGGTTTCACGAGGTCGACACCGTAGGCGATCTCGGCGGGCACCCACCACGAGTTGAGCCCGACAGAGATCGCGCCGAGGGCCTGTGCCGCCCAGAACGCGACGATCCACTCGGGAGAATTGGCTCCGAGGAGTGCGACACGATCGCCCTTGCCCACGCCGTAGTCGTCGCGCAGGGTTGTGGCCAGCGCAGCGACCGCGTCGGCGTGCTGCGCGAAGGTCATGCGTCGATCTGCCGTGACGATGTAGTCGCGGTCGCCCCACTCCTTCGACTTCGCGATCACATCGCTGATGCGCCGGTCGCGATTGACCATCACCGGGATGCGATTACCACGAACTTCCTCCACAGCGATCTCGAACCGTCCGCCCGGTCCTGTCAGCTGGGATACGACCTTCTGCAGCATCTGTTGGACGTCCGCTGGTGCTGTCACTTCGATCGCCTTTCGTTGGTGTCGCCGTGGGGGTTGAGCAACTTTTGCGGAGCGACGATCTCACGCTCGGTGTCCAGTATGGCGTGATCGCTACCACTGACCGGGAGTGGGCTGTGGTGACGATCACTTCGGAGTCTCACTCACCGGGAGTCCGGGATGTCCGTTGCATGACGCTGGTTACTTTCGCCGCACCGACATGCCGCCGCGAGGTCCCGATCCTCGCCATTCTCGGCGCGCGCCCCGGACGAAGGAGCTCCACATCGTGAAACGAAGTACTGCGGCCAAACTGGTGGCAGGTTTGGCCGCCACCATGGCGGTGACCTCGGCCTGTGCGTCGGATCGAGGGACGGATCCGGCTGCTGCCGGCATGGCCCCGGTCGCCGCTGCGGAAGCGGCGTCCGCGCCGTCGGAAGTGAAGTTCGGAACTCTCGAGTCCCCCTGTGGTGCAGGAGATGCCGCCGGATCGACCGATCAGGGCGTCACCGACACGGAAATCCGTATCGGCTACGGCGACGACAGCGGCTACACCAAGAGCCCGGGCCTGAACAAGGAGATGGGCGACGCTGTTTCCGCGATGATCGACTGGTGCAACGAGCAGGGCGGCATCAACGGTCGGCAAATCGTGGGCACCTACTACGACGGCGCGATGACTCAGGCGAACGCCGTCATGCAGAACGCCTGCGGCGCCGAGTTCATGCTGGTCGGGCACGGTTTCGCTATGGATCAGACGTCCGAGCAGACCCGTGTCGCCTGCAACCTTGCGGCGGTCCCGGCGTTCACTGTCTCGCCGGATGCGGCGAACGGGCCGATGACCTTCCAAGGTGTGCCGTTCCCTGTGGACTTCGCCAACGGGTCGCAGTGGTTCCAGATGGCCGAAATGCACCCCGACATGCTGAACGACTTCGACGTCATCAATTCCACGATGCCGACGATCATCACCTCGACCACCAAGACCCGCTCGATCGCGGAGGCGGCGGGCTTCCGCCTGAAGGACTGCGGCGTGACCCTCAACTACGAGGGTGAGTCCAGCTACGTCCCGTTCGCCGAGAAGTACAAGGAATGCGGCGTCAAGGGCCTGTGGACGTCGAGGTCGCCGGTGCCCGCCGAGTTCAACTTCGTCAAGGCTCTCGACCAGGTCGGAATCGATCCCATTCTCATGGGTGAGGCCACCTGGTACGGCGACGCTGCGCGCGAGTGGAACGGTGCGAACGGCGGTCTGCTCGACAACCTCAATGCCGGTATGACCTTCCAGATGATCGAGTCCGCCGACACTGTTCCTGCTGTGAAGGACTACGTCGACATCATCAGTGAGAAGGGCGGTAAGACCGCGCTGCTCGGCATGCAGGCGACCTCGTCGTTCCTGCTGTGGGCGACCGCCGCGGAAGAATGCGGCTCGGACCTGACTCGCCAGTGCATGGTCGACGAACTGTCGAAGATCCACGAGTGGGACGGCGGCGGACTGCACGCGGTGACCGATCCGGGTGCCAACATGCCGGCCAAGTGCGGCCTGGTCACCACGATGACAGGTGCGGAGTTCTCGCAGGCGTTCCCTGCGGAGGCGGGCACCTTCAAGTGCGACGACCGTTACCTGGTTGCCACCGACGCGAGCACGTGGGGAACCGAGCTCGGCCCCGACCGCATCGCAACGAAGTACCTGAATCCCAACATCATCAGGCCGGTTTCCTGATCCGATGACGACCGGTGCCGGCGGCGTACGCGCTGCCGGCACCGACGAGCAGAGGTTTTCGTATGGACACCTTCTTGACCTTCACAGTTCTGGGATTGGTGCTCGGATCGGTATATGCGATCGCAGCATCGGGCCTTGTTCTCACCTACAACACATCGGGCATCTTCAACTTCGCGCACGGCGCGCAGGCGATGCTCGGGGCCTTCGCCTATTGGCAGTTCAAAGTCGGCTGGGGCCTTCCCACCCCCGTGGCACTACTCATCGTGCTCGGCCTCCTCGGCCCGCTCATGGGCCTGTTCCTCTACACGGTCATCATGCGCGGAATGCGTGACACGGCCGAGGTGACGAAGATCGTCGTCACCGTCTCGATCCTTCTCGGCATGGTCTCCATCTCGCACTGGTTCTGGCATCCGGAAGAACCGCGCACCATGGCGATGTTCTTCGGTGACCAGAGCGGAATCGAGATCCTCGGCGTCGGCATCCGCTACCACGAACTGATCTGCATCGCCGTCGCAATTCTCATCGCAGTGGGCTTGCGCATCATGTTCACCCGGACCCGTACGGGCGTGGCGATGCGTGGCGTCGTCGACGATCCGGATCTGTTGCGGCTCAACGGACACGACCCTGATCGTCTCGCCGCGCTGTCGTGGGTGTTGGGATCGACTCTCGCGGTACTCGCCGGCATCCTGATCACCCCCATCAATGGCGGCACTCTCGAAGCGAACATGCTGACGCTGCTCGTCATCGACGCTTTCGCCGCAGCGATGTTCGGTCGCCTGCGCAGTATTCCTCGGACGTTCGCCGGAGCGATCTTCCTGGGTCTGGCGGCCACCTACGTACTCGCGTACTTCCCGACCTCCTGGAACTGGACGTCGAATTTCCGTGTATCACTGCCGATGATCGCGCTGTTCGTGGTGCTGATCGTGCTGCCTCAGGATCGTCTGCGCGGCGCGGTCACCCGAACCCGCGAGCGCTACCACGTGCCGTCGGTACGGAAGGCGGTGGCGTGGGCTGTGGCGCTGGTAATCATCGTCTACGCGATCCGCCTGCTCATGGTGACTTCGGCGGTGACGACGATGACGATCGGTATGACATTCGCGATCATCGCGCTGTCGTTGACGCTTCTCACCGGATACGCAGGCGAGATGAACCTCGCGCCGGTGTCGTTCGGCGCGATCTCCACGATCGTCGCGTTCCACTTCGGTATATCGGGTGCCGGACTCGCCGCCCACCTCAATTTATGGGGCGTGGCGCTCGGCGTCGCCGCGGCGGCGGTGATCGGTGGTTTGATCGCGTTGCCTGCGCTGCGGCTCCGCGGCCTGTATCTGGCATTGGCGACCATGGCATTCGGTGTGTTCCTGTCGAACATGGTGCTACGCGACACCACCCAGCGTGAACTCTTCGGTGTCCAGTTCTCGATCTTCACCGACGGCAACATCGCGATCCCGCCATTGAAGGTCGGACCACTCGATCTGCGCAACGAGACCGTGTTCCTCATGACCATGACGGTCCTCTTCGCCGTGCTCGGCGTGGGCGTGATCGCCCTGCGCAACAGTGGCTACGGCCGGCGTCTGGCCGCGATGAAGGACAGCCCCGCGGCGTCCGCGATGCTCGGGCAGAGCCTCGTCCGGCTCAAACTCGGCGTCTTCGCGCTGTCGTCCGGCATCGCCGGTCTCGGAGGACTCTTCATGGCGAGCGCGATGGGGTCGGTGTCGAACGAGAGCTTCTCGATCATGGTGAGCCTGTCGTTGTTGATGCTCACCGTCGTGGCGGGCATCGGCTACGTCTCGGGCGCCTTGTTCGGCGGCCTGATGTCGGGTATCGGTTTCGCGGTCATCATGACCACCTTCGCGAACCTCGCGACGGCGCAGCCCGGGCACGCCGACATGTGGACGTTCTTCGGCAACATCGCCGCGGTGAGCCCGGCGCTGATCGGTATCGGCGTTGCGCTCAACCCCAGCGGTAGTGTGCACCAGGTGATCGAGGGGTACCGCACCCTCGCGAACGCGAAGCCGGTACTGGCCGGTGGAGCGGCCGTGGTACTGGTCTCGTATCTCCTTGCGCTCGTCGGTGTGTTGGACAACTGGTGGTTTGCGTCGATCACCATCGCGACGGTGTTCATGCTCCCTGTCGTCGGACAATGGCTGATGCCCGAGGCCGTACTCGGAGCAGAGGAAGCGAAGCGCCGTGAGCCACTGGTACCGGAGCGTGTGGGTGTGGACGAGCCCTACAGCGAGCAGGTGCGCGACGAGATCGACCGCGAACTCGGCATCGCGGAGTACCTGTCGACGCCTCCCACACGGAGCGATAAGGAGCTGGTCACCAATGGCTGACACGCCGATCCTCGAAACACGAGGTGTCACTGTTCAATTCGGTGGTCACAAAGCAGTCAAAGATGTGAGCATCCAGATTTCGAACGGGACGATCACCGGACTGATCGGCCCGAACGGTGCTGGCAAGACCACGTTGTTCAACACCATCACGGGGCTACAGAAGCCGACGGCAGGCAAGGTGTTCCTCGATGGCCGCGACATCACCTCCGCGCCGCCGTACAAGCGCGCCAGGCAGGGCCTTGCCCGCACCTTCCAGCGACTCGAACTGTTCGTGTCGCTGTCGGTGCGGGACAACCTGCGCGTGGCAGGCGACATCCACAACGCCAATTCCCGGACGCGTATCGATGTGGAATCCGAGACGGACCGGCTTCTCGAGCTCACCGGACTCGCCGATATTGCAGACAAGGATGTCTCCGACATCCCCACCGGACGTGCTCGCGTGGTGGAGGTGGCGCGAGCGCTGATGACGTCCCCACGGGTTCTGTTGCTCGACGAGCCCGCATCCGGCCAGACGGAGCAGGAAACTGACCAGTTCGCCGACCTGCTCACCGGTCTTGCAGAGCAAGGCCTTTCGATCTGCCTCGTCGAACACGACATCCCTCTGGTGATGAAGCTGTGCTCGACGATCCACGTGCTCGACTACGGCGCGATTCTGGCCAGCGGCGACCCGGACGAGATCAAGAACGATCAGGCAGTGATCAACGCGTACATCGGAACCGAGGAGGAGGCGGTATGAGCACCGAACCGTTGCTCGAACTCGTCGATGTGCGAGCGGCGTACGGATCGATCGAGGTTCTCCACGGCGTCGACATAGTCGTGGAACCGGGAGCTGTCGTCGCGCTGCTCGGGCCCAACGGCGGTGGTAAGACGACAACGCTGAAGGTGTGCTCCGGGATTCATCCGGTGGGTTCGGGAGAGTTCCGGCTCGCCGGAAGCGTTGTCAACGGCGCGTCCGCGGCAGAATTGGCACGCCTGGGAGTCTGCTCGATCCCGGAAGGGAGAGGGGTCTTTCCGAACCTGACGGTGCGGGAGAACCTGTGGATCGCTACCGGAACCGGTGTTTCGCTCCCCGATCTCGAAGAGGTCGCGTACACCCGATTCCCGATTCTCGGTGAGCGGAGAACCCAGCTCGCGGGCTCGATGTCGGGTGGCGAGCAGCAAATGCTCGCTCTGTCGCGCGCGTTGGGAACCAACCCGACCGTGCTGCTGCTCGACGAACTGTCGATGGGCCTTGCCCCTCGAATCGTCTCGCAGATCTACGACATCGTCGGTGAGCTCGCAGCCGAAGGTGTTTCGATTCTCGTCGCGGAGCAGTTTGCGCGGGCAGTGCTTCCCATCGCGACCAGTGCCGCACTGATGCTGCAGGGTCGAGTGGTTCGCACCGGTGATCCGGCGGAGATCGAAGAAGCACTGTCTACCAGTTATCTAGGAGGATGACCATGACTCTCGTCGACGAACGGCGTGAACAGTTCAAGAAGGATGTTTCGTCGCTGGGTCTTGATTCGGCCGGCGCCGGATCAGGTGGGGCGAAGAGCAAGTACATCGGCCTGGCGCTGATGATCATCGGTGCGGTGGCCACCTTCATCGTGTACATCGCGTCGCTGACGCTGTCGGATTCGCGCGACCTGCTCTCGTACCAGCTGTTGAGCATCGGTTTCGTGACGATCACATTGATCGGTATGGCGGTGTACCTCGCGGCGGCGGTCACCCGCGTACTGAGCCTGTGGCTCGTCCGGCAGCTGCTCGAAAGCAACGCTCAAGCGGAGAGGATGGCGGAGGCGCTCGCGCCCAAGACATCTTGACGGCGTGACGGCGATGCCGGTCAACCCGGGTCCTCGACGTGTTGCGCTTGTGGTTCTGCAGCATCGTCGGGGTCCCCGGGCTTTTCGGATCTGTCCGGGTCGGACGTGTCGGGGTCCGGCTCGGGTTCGGAGGCGTCGGACGAATCGCCGATCAGCGCATCGACCCATCGCGTGGACTGGTCGATATCGATGAGCAGGGCCTTCACCAGCAGCGTCAACGGCACCGCCAGAAGTGCTCCGAGTGCCCCCAGTACCCACGACCAGAACACCAGTGACAGGAATGTCACTGTCACGCTCAACCCGACGGCGTCGCCGACGAACTTCGGTTGGATGATCGACTGGATCACGAAGTTGATGACGCTGTAGACCACGATCACCCACAACATGAGTTCCGGCCCGCCCTCGAGCAATGCCAGAAGCGCTGGAGGAACGAGTCCGATGATGAAGCCGATGTTCGGGATGTAGTTGGTGATGAACGACAACAGCGCCCAGAGGATGGGCAGTGGCACACCCAGCAGCCACAGCGCGGCACCGTCGAACACCGCCACGATGAGACCGAAGACCGTGGACACGATCAGGTACTTGCGCGTGCCGCCGACGAAAGCAGAGAGCGCGTAGGAGATGTCGGGACGCATCCGGTCGACGACGCGCATGCGGCGCCCGATGGTACTGCCATCGATGGCCATGAACAGCAGCAGAGCCATGATGAAGACGACGTTCGACACGACTCCGAGGAGTCCTGCCAGCAGGTCGTCGAGCAATCCGACGAGTTTCCCGAGATCGAGACTGCTCAGCGCGCTGGCGATGCGGTCGTCGTCGACTCCGGCATTGCTCAACTGCGCATGTGCCCCGTCGAGCAAGTTGTTCAGGCTGTCGGTGTACTGCGGCAATTCTGTGGCAAGTTGGGCAACGGACAGGAGGAGTGCGCCGATCAAACCGAGCAGGATGGCGTACACGGCTGCCAACGCGGCCAGCATCCCTGCCCATACGGGAATCCCCCGTCGCGCGGCCCATGTCTGGATCGGCTGCACCGCAATGGTGAGCATCAGCGCCAGGAACAGCGGAGCGAGCAGGCCTGACAGTGCTCTTGCCCCGGCAACCGCAACGACGGTGGCTGCCAGGGCAAGGAGAACGATCAACCCCCGAGGAATCGTCCAGGGCAGCGGTGCCGATTCTGTGTTCACAGGTGTGTATCGGGAGCCCATCCGGATTCCTCCTGGTCGACGCTGTGTTACTCGGCGAAGACTTCGCGCAGGGCTGCTTCCTGATCATGGGACAGGTTCGTCGAGATCAATTCGGCCTTCTGCCCCTTGAACTCGTCGTGAACTCGATCGAGGGTCGCGTCGGAGGTCAAGACGAACAGGGCAGACGTGCCCGGAGTGATCTTCTCCTTCAACTGCTTGATGAAGCTGTCGTCGATTCCGACATCGGTCAGAGAACCGCTCAAGGCTCCGATCCCAGCTCCGACTGCAGCACCGATGAGAGGAATGAAGAAAAGAATTCCGAACAGCAGCCCCCAGAAGGCGCCGCCCAGAGCGCCGATCCCGGCGAGGTTGTTCAGCTGTCGTGTCTTCGGCTTCTTCGCTCCTTCGGCCCAGCTGACCACGGCGGCATCGTGCACGGTGATGAGTTCCTGACGCTGCAGGTCTTTCAATGTCTCGACGGCAGTGTCGGCGCCGGTTTCGGTATCGAACTTCCATACGGTCAGGGTTCCGGCCATGGGTTTCCTCGATTCGGTGACGTGGTGATTCTGTCGGACTCGACGCTATGGGGCCGCGGGCATCGGGTCTTCATACGGCGAGGGTGAGATCCTGCGGGACTGGTCAGTCCGTGTCGGTAATCGGGTCTGCGCCGGCAACGGCGGCACGGACGGTCGGATAGACCGCGATCGGCGCGCCCCCTGAACTGGAATGCTCCAGCACATCACCGAATTGACCGATATCGCGGGCGATACGCAGTGCGATCCCACCCTCGGCGAGTGTGTCGCGTAGTTCGAACAGCATCTGTGCGGCACTGACATCGATGAACGGGGACGTCTCCGCATCCAGCACGACGACGCGCGTCTCGTCGGTACACCGCGCCTTGACCTGCTGATGCACGTAGTCGGAGTTCGCGAAGTAGAGACCGGACTCGACCCGCACCACGAGAACATCGGGTCTGCCGGCGGCATGGCCATCCGACGGGTGCGCTGTGATGTCCACCCACCGGTCGCCCGAACGAACCAGCGACGCAACATGCGGTCGCGACGACCGGTACAGGAGCAGCAGCATCGACACGCCGATGCCGATGACGAGACCGGGGAGCGTATCGAACAGCAGCACGCCCAGCATCGCTGCGATCGCGGCCGCGAAATCTTCTCGTGCGGCGAGGCCGTAGATGCTGCCGAGCCGGTCGGTCCACACCCGGTAGAGGCGCCGCAGTGCAGCGAAATCGACGAGTTCGATGACTGCGGCGATCACGATCGCGGCGAGCGCCGCGTCGGGCAGTTGTTCGAACAACCCTGTGAGGAAGAGCAATGTCAGCACGACAAGCGCGGCGACGACGAGGCCGCTGACCTGGGTCTTGGCGCCGGCCCCGCCGTTGACCGCGGTCTTGGACAGGCTGCCGTTGACCACCATGCCCGACCCGAGTCCGGACCCGAGATTGGCGAGCCCGAGCCCCAGCAGTTCGCGATTTGGGTCGACGGTATACCCCTGTTTGACCGCGTACGTCTTTGCGGCGCCCAGTCCTTCGGCAAACCCGATCAGAAGGACACCGACGGCAGGTCCGAGAAGGTCGATGTAGTCGTGAAACCCGATCCCGGCAGGGAGACCGACGCTCGGTAGACCGGAATCGATGTGCCCGACGATGGCCACACCCTTGTCGTCGAGACCGAAGATCGCTACGGCAAGGATGCCGACGGCCACCGCGACGAGCGCGCCGGGGATGAGCGGCAACCATCGCTTGAACCCCAGCACGACAGCAAGGCAGATGATTCCGACGGTCAGGGTGCGCCAATCGGTGTCGCCGAGATCCCGGATGACGCCCCACGCTTGGACGAAGAAGTTGCCTTCCGTCTTCTCGAGACCGAAGAGCTTCGGGACCTGTCCGATGATGATCGTCAACGCGAGGCCGACGATGAACCCCTTCAACACGGGTTCGGAGATGAACGACGCAATGAATCCGAGGCGCGCGAATCCCGCGATCAGGCCGACGATTCCGGTGGCGATCGCCAGCCCCGCTGACAGCGCCACGAACTTGCCGTCGTCGGCACCGGCGATCGGTGCGATGATCGCAGCTGACAGCGCGGCCGTGGCCGACATCGGGCCGACCACGAGGTGCCTCGAACTTCCCGCTGCCGCATACAGCACCAGGGCGGGTATCGCCGCATACAGGCCGATCACCGGAGGAACCCCGGCGATCGTCGCATAGGCGAGAGCTTCCGGGACGAGAACCGCCCAGACCGTCAACCCGGCGACGACGTCGGCTCGGATCCACGATCGTCGATATCCCTGCAACGATCCGAAGACCGGCCAGGAGGGAGAGGCTCGCCGGTTCATCACAGCCCCCCGAGGCCCTTGCCGACGACGGTCACACCCATGATCAGCAGCACGAGGGCCATCACCATGTGATTGTTCGCCTGCAACCAGTTCTTGGCCGCATCGAGAGAATCGGCCAGTCGGTCCGCCGCGAATGCGTAGCCGATGACGGGAACCAGGACCGAGCAGGCAGCGAGGACCGTGAAGATCAGCCACACCACTGTCGCGTTGCCCGAGGACAATCCGGCTGTGCCGATGGCGACACCCGCCGACGCGCACAGGAGTAAGTTCTTGGGGTTCACCGCAGACAACACCAGCCCGAGACCGGCGGCCTTGATGAATGTGAACTGATCGATGGCCTGCATCCACTTCGGGGGTGTGGTGTCGGCGCGCGAGCGCCACTGCTTGAAAGCAAGGAATATCAGGAGGAGGCCGAGGGCCACCTTGATCCACCCGGTGGACGAGCCGCCGCCGTCGTCCGGGGTCGCTGAGCCCGACAGTACGATGGCAATTCCGGTGACGGCGAGGATGCCGACGACCCAGCCCACTCCGAATCCCGAGCTGGTTGCTCTCGCATTGCGCGACAACAACATCAGGATGACTGCCACGATAGGTATCGGCGAGATCGCGACACCTACGGCCAGTGGAAGGACTTCTCCGATACTGGTGCCCATGACGGCCAGTCAATCAGTCGGCCGGCGTTCTCCGGCTCACCTGTACCGGATGAATCTCAGCCGAGAAGTTGCTTTTTCGCGGCGGCGAACTCGTCGTCGGACAACACACCTGCTGTGTGAAGCTCGCCGAGCTGCTTCAGCTTCGAGACCAAGTCCTCGGAGGATGCGGGCGCTGCAGGCGCCGGCGCGGGATAGTCCTGCGGGGGAAGTGGAGGCGGAGCCTGTTGCGCGGCGTAGGCCTGTTGTTCGGCCGCGCGTTGCTGGCCGCGCCGGTTGATGGCATTGGATGTGGCGGTGGCTGTGCCCGAGATGACGGCGGTGCGTGCGACCGTGCCGAGCAGACCTGGACGGCCGACGCGTCCCCTACGGAAGACCATGGAACTACCTCTTTCTGGGATGCGGCGAGTGGGCGCTACTGTTTCGACGACACAGACAAGGCTGCTTCGACTGCGTCGCGGGGGACCTGCACGTGCAGTTCGACCTCGCCGCCTGCTCTGCGAACTTCGCCGGCGAGCTTGCGGGCCCACGTCTCCTCGTACACGATCACGACGGCCGAGGTGCCGGGCTCCATCGACGAGCGGACGACGTCGAGGTCCTCGTCGCTGACGAGTCCGAGTGGATCGACGGTGATTCCGTCGAGACCGGTTTCGGAGAGGGGTTCGTCGATCTCGATTTGGCTGAGGGTGCCGTCGGCGTCCTTCGACAGATAGATGAGGTCGAGGATCGTGGCGTAGCCACCGTCGACGACTTCCGCGAAGGCTGCTGTCACTGCCGCGTCGATCTGCGTTCCGGGGAACGACAGGACGACCATTTCCACGGGCCCGAGAGAAACTGGCTGTGTCATGGAGCCAATGCTTCCGTCAATTCTCGTACTGCGCTTCACCCGATGCGGATGAGGTTCGGCGCATCCTGCTGATACCCGGCCACCGTGGCTCGAGTGGAGGGAAGACCAGACTCAGTGCAGCGCCGATCGTGAAGTAGCTGCGCAGGACCCGGAACGCGAGATAAGCGGGTATGTACCGGATGGATCTCCGCCACCAGAAGAAGCACACGAGCAGTGCCACGATCATCTGCATTCCCAGAACGGTCGCGACCAACGGCTGCCAGCGCAGGTCGCCGAAGACCGGGCGAAAGATGATCTCGACAACGAGGGCGTAGATGAGAATCGGTGCGAGCATGGCCCGCCGAGCTGCGTTGACGAGCTGGAACGGGAGTACGAAAGTTCCGGTGATGGATCGTCGATCGAGCAGGGTGCCCCGATTGTGCGCGGCGATGTGGTAGATGCTGCGGAACCATCGGACCCGCTGTTCGCGTAGGTGCGCGTACGAGACTGGGGTCTCGCTGTAATAGTGGGCCTTCGGATCCGCGACAGTGTGGTATCCGGCTGCGTCCATACGAAGGCAGATGTCGGTGTCCTCACCGTTCATTCCCTCGGCGACGCCGCCCACTTCTATCAGGACGCTGCGACGGTAGACAGTGAACATCCCGGGTACGCCCAGAACTCCCTGATATCCGTCGAGAGAGACCTGGAAGAATCCGTGCCGGAGGAGCACTTCCACCAGGCGCACTTTGTCGATCCAGGTGTCCTGTTTCGCGGGCAACGGCAGGCCTCCCACCGACCCGACTTTCGGATCCGCGAAGTGCCGTAACGCGGTTTCCAGGCATCCCGGCGCGATCACGGTGTCGGCATCGATCCGGACCAGGAATTCTTCGCTGATCTGTCGGATGCCCATGTTGAGCGCGATCGCCTTTCCCGGTTGTGCGCATTCGAGCACTTCGCCGGTGATCACGCTGCACTCCGCGATCGTTTGTTCGGCCACGGCGAATGTGGCATCGGTTGATGCGTTGTCGACGACATAGAGGTGGATGTGGCCCGGATAGGTGGCGGCGGCGCGGTCGACCGCCACGATCGTGGCCGCAATATCGTGGGCCTCGTCGTGGGCGGGAACGAGCACGGCCAACGGTGGCGAGAACTCGCGCCGGCGTGATCGGGCGAGTACGCGCCACCCGAAGTACGCAGTGAATCCCGCGAACAGTTGTTGTACGAGGAAGATACCTGGGCCCATACCTCCGAGGAGGGCCCACTGTTTGAGATCGATGACTGCCCTGAAGAACACCTGCTCGACGAGAGTTGCGACGATCAGCGCGAGGATCAAGCAGAGGAACAACGTGAGGTAGGCGCTCAGCGGTGTGCGGGGGGAGATCCGCCCGCGCCGCGCTGTGGGAAGCTGAGCCTGCCGCATGATCGTGTGTGGGAAGAGCGCGAGTGCGACGAGCCCGGATATCACCTGTTGAGCGAATATCGACAGTGTAAGCAGGTCGAGTACGTAGAGCGCCCACCCGATCGTATCGACTACGAGGCAGGCAACTGCGAACTTGCCGAGAAGAGAGAAGCCGATGAACAGCCGTCGCCACCCGTTCGAATAGGCGTACACGGCATAGGTGATGAAGAAGACGGTGATGAACAGACGGGTAGGCATGGCGACGCTTCCACGGTCGCCTGCGAGAAGGACAGGGTCACTCTGGTCCAGGAACCCTGCGTTCACCAGCACGGTCAGAGCCGTCAGCACGATGATGCTGATCGCCGTGAACGTGACGAGGAAACCGTTGCTTGCACTTGCCGGGCGGTCGACCGCGTACTTCGCAGGTGCGCTGTCCACCGACCGGTAGTGGTCGGCGATTGCTGCGGGGGTCGGCAGGCCCCGGTGATCCATGGTCATCGCGGAGTGTTCGACCGCGGGGGATCATCAGAAACCACGGCGCCTCCGGCATCGAGGGTGAAGCTGCCTCCGGGGGTGACCACCTGAACGCATTCGCGTCCGAAGGCGGGCCAGGGAGCACGTCCGGGATCGCCGGATGCCTGGACCGACAGCCCCCTGCTACCACCAGGTTCGGTTGCGCACTGGACCAACGTCCCGTCCTCGAATGCAGTCAGGTCGAGCACCGGTTCGTTATCTGGACCGGCGGTGAGCCGACCGTCCTGCATGTCCACGAGTGTGTCCACGTCGGGGCTCGGGCCTATTACGACGAATGGTGCGCCGGGTATCGGCGAGGCATTCCATCGGTAGTCCGGATAGTGATGCGGCGGACCGAACTCGGCCAATATCGGGACCATAGCGTTGAGCAGCTCGACCGTCGACACCGACTCGGTATCGGGAATGAATACGGTGTAACCGGGTGCCAGGTCGCGGGGTATCGCGGTGAACCCGGCACCGGGGTCGTCGCCGAGAACGAGAGCGGACGTGTCGAGAAGCTGTATCGGATAACTGGTGAGCCGCATGTCGCAACCACCGATGTCTCGGTCGCGCTCGACGGTGAGGGTCAGCCTGTTGTCGAGGAGCTGAGCGGTCGGCGGCAACGGGACAACGACGGGATCCGGCGAATCGAGTCGGCGGCTGTCGAGGAACTGACCGTTCAGTGTGACATTCAGGATCCAGGTGAGATCTGGGGGTGATGCCGGCATCTGCAGATCCACCCGCACAGCTTCGGGGAGGCGCCCGCCGGGAAGGTCGGCGAGCGAATACCGTGCGGTCCAGTTGTGCGACTCCGTGATCTCGGTTTCCGTGACATCCGCGCCGAGAACGCCGAGGCTCGCGGGATCGCCGGCCGCGACAGCGGTGAGTGCTCGCGGATCGGAGACCGCGGTGTCGGCGAGGGTCACGGCGGGAGTCGACAGGAAGAGCGCCGCGAGGTCCGCCCGAGGTTCGACGACGCCGAGAACGGGTGTATCACCCAGTGTGCCCAGCGAGATTCCCTCGCCCTGTGTCTCGGTGCCGATCCAACCGGTGACGTCGGTCAGCTGCGCCGCCGGACCGACCAGGAGTGTGTCGGCGGGGCCGGTTTCGGGGATCCGGTCGGAAAATGTCACGTCGTACCCGGACCGCGTCATGGCGATCGCGGCATCGGCAGCGGTTGAGCGCCATTCGTCGCTCTGATCGGTGAGGACCACGGTCAGATCGCGACTCAACGCCGCGACCGCATCGCGGACCGTGTGGATCGGCTCCGAGAGTGCAGCTTCGACCGCCGTTCCAGGATCGAGGTGGATGACCATGCCTGCGGAACGGTCAGGCGTGCAGACTTCGGTGTGCAGAATCCCCCGGGTTCTGACGCGGACCCGAACGTGCCCGTCCTGTGCCGCCTGCTCGGGGATGTCGATCGCTACGTCGAGGTCGTTCTCACCGCGTGGCAACTGGTTTTCGTAGACTTCCTGTCCGTCCATGGCGACACTCATGAAGACGGTGCTGTCCTCAGCGATCTGTGTGGTCCCGGTGAGGTGTAAGCGGGTTCGATCGCGCGCCGAGTCGACGGGGAGCGAGACGAGGAACGAGGTCGACGGTGAGGAGTCGGTCAGCCAGGTGCCGTCATTGCTACCGAGCCCGGCCAGTGTCTTGGTGAAGTGCCGGTCGTCGGATACATCCAAGGGTGCGACGCCCTCATCCGATTGTCCGAACCAGATGGGGCGGACGACGACGAACGCCAGCAGTAGTGCAACTGCGAGGCCGAGGACCCACCATGCGGACCGAGGAACCGAACGATCTTTCTCTCCAGGGAAGTAGTCCGGTGTCGTCGGTTCCTTATCGGAAGGCTTTTCGTCGGGAGATGTGTCGCCGTCCGGAGGTGTGTTGTCGTCAGTCATGCGCGAGCCTCCCGGCAGCGGCCTGTCGATTCCGGTTCCAGAAGGACGTGCACGGGATGCGATCCCTCTCGATGCGATCCGAGTACTTCTGCGCGATCTCGACGGACTCCGTCAACAGACCCGTCGCCAGCTTGATCGGTCTCAGCCCGAGGCTCACGAGCTGGTCGTTTCGTACCTGGAGCTGGTTCTCGTCGGCTTCCTTGCGTGGGTTGGACACGGACTCGACTTCAGCGCCGAGTAGGTCGGCGACGAGGTGCGCCAGATCGGACACCCGGTGGGTTTCGGTCACCTGGTTCATCACGCGTACCCGCCCCGACACCTCCGCACCCGATTCCACTGCCAGCCTGATGCAACGCACCGTGTCGCGGATGTTGATGAAGGCCCGAGTCTGCCCACCGGTTCCGTGGACGGTCAACGGATAGCCGATCGCCGCTTCGACCAGGAAGCGGTTGAGGACTGTTCCGTAGTCTCCGTCGTAGTCGAATCTATTGATGAGCCGTGGGTCGAGTTCGGTCTCGTCGGTCTGTGTGCCCCATACGATCCCCTGGTGGAGATCGGTGATACGCACACCGTCGTTGTTCGCATAGAACTGGAACAGCAACTGATCCAACGATTTACTCAAGTGGTACACGCTGCCCGGCTGTGTGGGGTAGAGGATCTCCCGGCTGTGATTTCGGCCTGTGCGGTCGGGGTAGGACACGGTCAGATATCCCTCGGGCAGGTCGACCGGAACCGATTCGTAGCCGTAGACCCCCATGGTTCCGAGATGTACGACATGGGTATCGAGACCCACCTCGACCACAGCCGCGAGAAGATTATGGGTGGTGGCCACGTTGTTCTGAATCGTGTACCGCTTGTGGGCCGAGGACTTCATCGAGTACGGCGCTGCACGCTGTTCGGCGAAATGCACCACGGCATCCGGCCGCTTCATCACAATAAGCTCCGTGAATGCCGAATAGTCTTCGGCAAGATCGATTTCCACGAAGTCGATCTTGTTTCCGGTGGCGCTCGTCCATGCTTCGAGGCGCTCGGGAAGTGGGCGAATCGGTGTCAGTGACCGAACCCGGAGTTCGTCGTCGATGCGACGCCGCACGAAGCTGTCGACGATCGTGACAGTGTGTCCATGTGCGGAGAGATGCAGAGCGGTCGGCCAGCCGCAGAATCCGTCGCCGCCGAGGATGAGTAGTTCCATGGGTTGCCTCTGCCGAGTTGCTCCGGGCAGTGAGTATATTCCGGGCGACCCCTGACGAAGTGCGCGACTCGTCAGGGGTCACTCCGCTCTTTGCTACGGTGTCACGATTGCGAAGTCCGGGTCGGGAGAATCGAGATATCCGACGAGTTCGGACAATGCGGCGACGTTGCCGTCGGCCCCGACCGACCCGTCCTCGATCATGGCACTCAGATCGGCACCACCGAGTAGTGCCTCGTGCAGTGCACGACTCGTGAGAGTGAAGGTGACGTCCGGCGACCCCAGATCGGCATCCCCCAAGTCGAAGTGGACGAGCAGCCCGTTTCGCAGTTGAGCTCGATGGGTGACCGACTGATCGCTCACTTCCCAGTCGATCGTGATGTGTGCATCCCATGCCCGGGGCCCGTCGACTCTCAACGCGAGTGCGTCGAATACCTGCTCGATCGTGAGCGCGCCCGCGATGTCGGCGGACGCGGTCGACAGCGGTGTGCCGATACCCCCGTTGCGGAGTTCGTACGCGCCCATCAGGAAGAAGTTCCTCCAGGTGCCGTTCTCGGAACCGTAGCCGAGCTGCTCGAGGGTGTCGGCTTGTAGCGACTTGGCTTCGGTGTTGGCCGGATCGGCAAAGATCACGTAGTTGAGTACCTGTGCGACCCAGCGGAAATCGCCTTCGTCGTATGATCGACGGGCCTTCGCGATAACTTCCTGCGCACCGCCCATGAACTCGACGTGGCGTTTCGCAGAGGCGACCGGCGGATGCTCCCAGAGGTTTGCTGGGTTGCCGTTGAACCAGCCCATGTAGCGCTGATAGATGGCCTTGACGTTGTGGCTGACCGAACCGTAGTAGCCATGGGTATGCCAGGCGGTTTCGATCGCAGGCGGCAGATCGATGTCTTCGGCGATCTCGATACCGACAGACCCCTTGTTCATCGCTCGGAGAGTCTGGTCGTGCAGGTAGCCGTAGAGGTCACGCTGGACCGATAGGAAATCGGTGATGCGTTCGGTGTCCCACGTGGGCCAATGATGCGACGCGAACAGCACATCGGTGCGGGATGCGTAGCTGTTGATGGATTCGGTCAGGTACTTCGACCACACGTGCGGATCGCGGACCAGCGCCCCACGCAGCGTCAGGAGATTGTGCAGCGTATGGGTTGCATTCTCCGCCATGCACAACGCGCGTTTGTCGGGGAAGTAGAAGTTCATCTCGGCGGGCGCTTCGGTGCCAGGCGTGAGCTGGAACTCGACGCGCACACCGTCGATCACCTCGGACTGTCCGGTGTGATCGATATGGACCGTCGGGGGGATGAGAGTCGGTGTACCGGTGGAGTTCGTGGGGCCGAGACCAGCGCCGATGGAACCCTGCGGGCCACGTGGAAGGGCTGCCCCGTACATGTACGCGGACCGTCGCGCCATTGCGGTACCCGCGTACACGTTCTCGGCGACCGCATGTTCGACGAAGCCGATCGGCGCCACCACGGGGCAACGCCCTGCCGCAACGTCTTGTTCGGTGGTGACGCCTTTGACACCGCCGAAATGGTCGATGTGGCAGTGCGAGTAGATCACGCCGGTAACAGGGCGATCCCCTCGGTTCGCACGGTACAGGCTCAGGCCTGCGGCGGCGGTCTCGGTGGAGATGAGCGGATCGATGATGATGACGCCGGTGTCGCCTTCGACGATGGTCATGTTCGACAGGTCGAGCCCGCGGACCTGGTAGATACCCTCGGTGACCTCGTAGAGTCCCTGCATCGCGCAGAGTCTTGACTGGCGCCAGAGACTCGGGTTGACGGTGGGTGGGCACTCTCCTTCGAGGAAGGCGAAGGCATCGCTGTCCCACACGATGTTCCCCGACGCATCCTTGACGACCCCGGGCTCGAGCGAAGCGATGAAACCGCGCTCGGCGTCCGAGAAGTCCTGAGTGTCCGAGAATGGAAGGGTCTGCTGTGCTTCCGAATTCTTGTTCGACACAGCGGCTGTGGCGTCCTGATGTTGCGTCATGGACCGATTGTGTTGCCGATCCCGTGCGGAGCCATCACCCATCGGAGGTGATCTCGTCGCACCGCCTCACCGGACTCTCGGCTCGGGAACCGACGCAGATCGTGCGACGCCCGACAGGAGCGAGACGATTGCAGTACCGACGATGAGGTAGAGCACGCCGCTGCACACCTTCGAGGCCAAGGTCGCATCGAACATGAACGGCCACAGCGCCACGGCGACGGTCGCGAGTGTGCAGATCCAGCCGAAGAAGCTCGTGGCACGCGGAGTCGACACAATGAGCAGGTGTAACAACCCTGTCGCGATCAGAGCCGCAACAGCCGCGAACACCGCAAGATTGACGGCCTGGGATCGACCGAACAGTATTTCCGGCGTGATCACCGGGACGTCGAGCAGTTCACGAGCTACGAGTAGCCCCACTACGGCGGCGAGTGCGGCAACGACGGCGGTTGCAAGGCCACCCGACCACAACTTCCTGGCATCCACCGTGATTGTCGCAGGCTCCGGGTTGTACTGGGTCATCCAGAATCCTTTCTCGATCAGTCGGGAAGACGGCTCATTTCGATGAGCGTGAGGCCCAGGGCATCGAATCGTGCCAGTACCCCACGTAGCTCGGTCTGACTCGCGATCGAGCCGTAGAGCATGGTGTATGCACCGGGAATGTCGGACACCTTCAGTTCCGGAAACGCTGTGAGTGCGCGTTCGGACAGCGTACCGGCGACGGTGAACGAGTATCGCACGCCCTTCGGCCACGAATCTGGCTGCATCGCCGCTCCTCTCGTGGTGCACACCAGGATGTCGCACTGATTGACGATGCGCTTCACCCGTACGCGGTGAACTTCGAGAGATCACCTCTGATGGGCGATGTGGGATTACTCGGGAACCGCGTGCAATAGAGCGTGCCGGACCGTGTCCGGGTCCGCATCACACATGAAGGGAATCGGTTATGTCTTCGTCCGGTGGAGGCGTCAAACAAGGTTTTGCGGCAGGTACATCGATCGCGGCTGCGCTCATCCTGCTCGTCGTCGGCGTGGTGTCGATCCTGCAGGGGATCTCTGCCATCGCCACCGACGAACTGTTCGTGGTCGGCGCCGAGTACATATTCGAGCTGAATACGACAACGTGGGGCTGGATCCACCTGATTGTGGGCATTCTCGTGGTGATCACGGCCTTTGCGCTGATATCGGGGGCCACATGGGCACGCTTCACGGCGATCGTCCTGGCCTGTCTGTCGATCGTCGCCAACTTCCTGTGGCTGCCGTACTACCCGATGTGGTCCATCCTCATCATCGCCTTGGACATCGTCGTGATCTGGGCAGTGGCGACGTGGGATCCCGACCGCTGATCTCCTGTCCGGTGTCTCGGGCTGACCGGTAGGGCTGTACTACTAGAGCAGGCCGGTCAGCCGAGCGGCTGTGATGGCATCTCCCCGAGACGACACGCCCAGCTTCCCGTACACGCCTCTCAGATGTGTCTTGATGGTGTTGACGGATAGCGCCAGCGCGTGCGCGATTTCCTGAGTGGTCTGGGGAGAAGGTAGCTGCTTGAGCACGCGCACTTCGGCGGGTGTGAGGACGACGTGCGTCGAGGCGTGCGGCGCGTCGGGGTGCGTCCGGATGCTTTCGACGAACGGATCCAGCCGGCCGAACCGTCCGCTGTGAGTATCGAGCAGTGCCATTGCCCCACCGATGGTGAGGAACGGCCGGACCAGATGCTCGGGCTCGGCGAGGGCGAGCGCAGCCTCGAGGTCGTCGTATGCTCCGAATTCGTGGTCGGACGCTGCACGGAGGACCGCTCGCAGTAGATGGGCTTCGACCTGGGCGACCCCGGGAACGGGTCGATCCCCCAGGGCGGAATCCAGAAGTTCCCGGGCACGCGCAGAGCGTCCACGAGCGTGTTCGACCGTTGCCGCGGCGAGATCGAAAAGGGGGTGCCGGCCCAGAACTCTTGTTGCCCCCTCGATGATCCGCTGGGCCTGATCGAGTTCGTGGAAGGCCACGAATGACTGAGCTGCGAACGGGATGATCGGCGCCGATCTGGCACCCATCCGGGAATCGGTCAGAGCGGTAAGGACCACGTCGGTGATCTCGCGGGCAGCTGCCGTCTTGTCTGCGGTCCGGTGAAAGGCAATGAGCTGAGAGATCGCGTAGCTGTCCCAGCCGGCGTAGGGCGACGAAAGTCCATCGATGCCGACGGACATTGCGAGCGGCCGATCGATCCCTTCCGGCGGTTGCGTTCCACAAAGAAAATGGTGGTAGCGGCACATCACCGCACACCGGTCGGCATCCCCTGACCCCGAAAGCCCTACTTCCCGCGCGTATTCGACGCCTATCAGAGCGCGCGCGTTCATCGCCGACAGGCGCCCGCGAACCCCTTCGTTCAATGCGAGCAGCATCAGAGCTTCCAGATGGGGGCGGACACTGTCGGCGTGCTCGGCAAGGCTGACGGCGGCCAGAAGACGATCGGCAGTACCTCGATGACCGGCCGTCATTTGGCACTTGGCTTGCTGGACCGCGATGTAGGACTCGATATCGCGATGGTCTCCGGAGGCTGCCGGTACAGATACCTTGTCGATTTCTTCTCCGAGTGCGCTACGGACATCGATTTCGACAGCGTGATGAAAACGATCGAACGTTACTGCAGGACATATGGAAGACGAGCGGGCAGATGCGGCACGGAGAAACGTATCGGCTTCGACCGGAACACCGAGAGCCAGCGCGTGCACGCTGCGCAAGAGGTGGACGAACGGGTCGTCGGCGATGTCGGAGGGCGCGGAATCGAGGACTTTCAGAAAGCCAGCACCGTGTATTCCGAACACTGCTTTCGGACCTAGGTCGAGGACGCATTTCGACAGTGCATATCGATTGTCCGCGGCGCTGAGATAGCGGGCGGCCTGTACCGGGTCCCCGCTCCTCGAATACCAGCCACCGACCTCGAGCTCGAGCCTGCGCACCCCGTCGCGACCGAGCATCCGGTCGAGCTCGGCCTTGAGATGTGAACGCATGAGCGGGTGGTAACTGTAGATTTCCGCCCCGGTGGCTCCCGTGTGAGATATCGGGAAATACGCGGCGACGATCTCCGCGAGTACTCGTGCTGCTTCAGGTCCCGCGAGTTCGGTGGCAAGATCTACATCGAACGACTCGGTGACCGCGGTCCGTATCAAGAATTCGCGCTGTTCCGTGCTGATGCTGTCGAGTAGTTCACCCACCAGAAAATCGGATATCGCCGGATGTTCCGATGCGGTGGCCGATGCGAGGATCTCTCTGCTGTTGCCGCGGGCCGACAACACGAGCGTGATGAACCGGACCATGGCGACCCACCCGTCGGTGAGCGCGACGACCGCGTCGAGTTCGTCCTCGGTGACCGCCACATTGCCCGCACTGAGCACCTGGCGGGTCTCTTCCCGGCCGAACGCCAGGTCGACCCCGTCGAGTCGTACCAGGGCTCCGGTCAGGTCCAGTTGGTGCCACGGTATCGGGGGTGGGAATCTGGAGGTCGACACCACGGTGACGTGGTCGGGCAGAATCTCGAGAAGGTGCGCCAACCCGGACAGGGTCAGCGGGTCGTGGATTACATGAGCGTGGTCGAGAATGAGGACGGCAGGATCCTCGATCGTGTCGAGCCACCGCACGAACATCTCTGCCCGCGTCCTCGGCGCCTGCTCGCCGTGGCAGGGCGGGGAATCGCCGAACGACCGATGCAGTTCGTCCCAGAACGCTCGGGGATTGTTGTGCTCCTCGGAGAGCGTCGTCCACGCCACCTGAGCGGGTGAGGCGGGCAGACGAGTGCAGCGCAGCCACTCGGTGACCGCTACGGTCTTGCCGGTTCCGGCCATGCCGCACACGAGCGCGACACCTCCGCCGAGCTGCCGGGCCCGTTCGAAGTGGCCGCACAATTGATGTCGGTGTACGGGCTCGGTTGCGAGGCGGGGAATCGACCGAGCGCCTCGTCCGGCCGTCCTGGTGGAACTGTCGTCGCCGTTGATGAGCAGCACCGCGGCTCCCATTCAAGAAACTGTCAGATGTGTTCTCCTAGGCTCTGCCCCCCGCGGACGAATTTATCGCAATCGAGCTGACCTCGGGGGATGAACGGGACGAGCCCACACGTTGCAGCCAGGATTCGCAACGTACGTTTTCATCCGCGCCGGGTGAGCCGCGACGAGCATCACCGTCTCTACAGTTGTGTTCGGTGCCATTTTCGCGATCGATGCGACTTATCCGAAGGATCTCGCGCTCGAGATCGGGCTGTTCGTGGTCAATCCGGTCGATCTGTCTCATGATTCGAGGGGAGGGACCCACAGGCCACTGATGCGACTACGTATGTGGATTGCAATGCATACGAGGCTTGTCAATGTCGCTCTGCTCGTGCTGCTCGCAGTGATGCAGTTCGATAAGGCGTTGAACACCTTGTGAATTCGTCATCCCAAGAGAGCGGGACTCGGCCATGAACATTCTGGTTCCGGACAGTCAGCGGCGGGCGCTCGACGAACTCGTCGACCGCCTCGATCTCAGTGCGGGGGAGTCTGCATCGAAACGATCGGCCTTCTGGATCATGCTGACATTGTCCGCGGTGATCGCTGCGTCGGGTGTAGCGGGTGATTCGACCGCGACGGTGATCGGCGCCATGATCGTTGCACCGCTGTCGGTGCCGATCCTCGGTGTGGGACTCGGAGTCGCGACGGGCCGTGGAGAGCTTATCGTGCGGAGCCTGCTGCTGGTTCTCGCGGGAATCGTGCTGGTGGTGGCAGTGGGATTCCTGGTGTCGCAGTTACTTCCCAATCCGACGAATGTGTTGTCGAACTCGCAGGTGGTCGGCCGAACGTCCCCGAAACTGATGGACCTCACCGCCGCGCTGGCAACCGGGCTGGTGGGCGTCGTTGCTATCACGCGGCGCGACGTCGGCGACGTGCTCCCGGGTGTGGCAATCGCGATCTCGTTGGTGCCGCCGCTTGCGGTGGTGGGCGTCTGTCTCGGCTCGGGGGCACCGGGGCTCGCGTTCGGTGCGTTCGTGCTGTTTGCTTCCAACATGGTGGCCATGATCGTCACCGCGACAGTGGTGCTCGTCATCGTAGGGTATGCCAGGGAAGCCGGGGCAGGTGAAGCACGACGCGGGCGCGCGTACGCCGTCCTTGCCGTCGCACTGATCATCGTCGCCATTCCGATGGTGGTGAATTCGCTGTCGTCGCTCTGGGCAGGCCAGATCGCGGAGGCCACCGAGATCTGGCTCGGGGACGACGAGAATTCTCAGGTCACCGACGTTTCCCTGCAGCAGAATACGGCGACGATTCATGTCCTGGCACCCGACGGGCTACCTCCGGTGGACGAACTCCAGCAGACAGTTGACACCCTCGTCCCGTGGCATCTCGATGTCGTCGTCGTGCATACGGTCGGTGGCCGGGTCACGCCGTGACGAACGGGGCCGGGGACGGACGCTCGGTGCGTGCCCTCCCCGGCCCGTGTGCACGAGTCTGCCGGATCAGCTTCCTGCGGCCTCGAGACCGACGGTGATATCGGCGAGGATGTCGTCGATGTGCTCGATTCCGACGGCGAGGCGGACGAGTCCGGGAGTGACGCCGGCTGCCAGCTGTTCCTCGGCGGACAACTGCGAGTGTGTGGTGGATGCCGGATGGATCACCAGTGACCGCACGTCGCCGATGTTGGCCACGTGGCTGTGCAGCGTCAGCGCGTTGACGAACTTCTTACCGGCGTCGATGCCGCCTGCGAGTTCGAACACCACGATCGCGCCGGCACCCTTGGGAGCCAATTGCTGGGCGCGGTCGTACCAGGGCGACGACTTCAGGCCGGGATAGGCGACAGAGCTGACCTCGGGACGCTGCTCCAGGAACTCCGCGACCTTCTGAGTGTTGGCGACGTGGCGCTCCATTCGCAGGCTCAGGGTTTCGAGCCCCTGCGAGATGAGGAAGGCATTGAACGGTGATACCGCGGAGCCGAGGTCGCGCAGGAGTTGGACACGCGCCTTGAGGGCGAACGCGGGTGCGCCGAGGTCGGCGTAGACCACACCGTGGTAGCTGGGGTCGGGGGTGGTGAATCCCTCGTGGCGACCCTGTGTCCAGTCGAACGTGCCACCGTCGACGATGACGCCGGCGATCGCCGTGCCGTGTCCGCCGAGGTACTTGGTGGCCGAGTGGACGACGATGTCGGCGCCGTGCTCGAGCGGGCGGATCAGGTACGGGGTGGCGACGGTGTTGTCGACGATCAGCGGCAGGCCGCTGTCATGCGCGACACCGGAGATGCCGGGGATGTCGAGGATGTGGTTCTTCGGGTTGGCGATGGTCTCGGCGAAGAACGCCCGGGTGTTGGGGCGGATGGCTGCGCGCCACTGCTCGAGATCGTCCGGATCCTCGACGAAGGTTGTCTCGATGCCGAGTTTGGTGAGCGTGTAGTGCAGCAGGTTGTAGGTGCCGCCGTACAGGTAGGGGCTCGCGACGATGTGGTCGCCTGCCTGGGCCACGTTGAGGATCGCGAAGGTCTCGGCGGCCTGACCTGAGGAGAGCAGCAGCGCAGCGACGCCACCTTCGAGGGCGGCGATGCGCTGTTCGACCGCATCCTGTGTGGGATTCATGATGCGGGTGTAGATGTTCCCGGTCTCGGCGAGGCCGAACAGCGCGGCAGCGTGGTCGGTGTTGTCGAAGGTGTAGCTTGTGGTCTGGTAGATCGGAAGCGCCCGGGCTTTGGTGTCGCCACCTGCGGGCTGTCCTACGTGGATCTGCTTCGTCTCGAAGTTCCAGTCGGCGGCCGGATCGACAGCGTCGGGCGTGGTGTCACTCATGGGTTTCGGGCTCCGGTTTTCTCGGGTGGTTCTGAAGGCTCGTGATTTCAGAGGATGTGCCGACCTTGCGGTCCGCGACCCTGCGCAGCGATCTTCGAGCCGGCCGGGTCGTGGGACCGGAGGGTGTGGGTGCGGGCGGTCAGCGGGCCTGGCACCCGCAGATACACAGTTTCCGGGCATGGACATGCGCCGACGGATGTCCCGGCGACTGTTCGTACGTCCTGCTCACGATCGTGACGATAGTCGTAATCGACGACCTCTACCAGTGCGCAGGCAAACGCCCTGCGACGCGCCGATGTATTTGCATCCGTAGCGCACATACACTCTGTGTGCTCTACTTCTCGTCAGGGGGCGATCCTTGCGTCTATCGTGCAGTAACCAATTTCAGTTCTGCTCGTGTTCCGCACCCCACCACTAGCAATGGAGGGCACGTTGACTGTCATCGATTCGGAATTCGCGCAGGCCGACGCAACGATGCTGCGCACCCCACCACCCTCGATGGTCGAGCGGATGACACGCATCCTGGAGGCCTTCGACGCAAGCATTGCGCGGCTCACCCTCGAAGAGGTGACCTTCCGATCAGGACTTCCCCGATCGACCGTGCACCGAATCCTCGAACAGCTCGTCCGCCTCGACTGGCTCGAACACAGTGCACTCGGCTACGGACTCGGCTCCCGCGCACTCGGCCTCGGCGGCGACATCGACCGCGACCGCCTCCGCGAATGCGCGGCACCGCACCTCCACGAACTGGCTATGCAAACCGGTGGTGTCGTGCATCTCGACGTTCTGGACGGGGGACAGGTGTACTGCCTCGACAAGGTCGGTGGGGCGGGCGCTGCCGGGATGCCGACGCGGGTGGGTGGCCGTACGGCGGCGTATGCCACAGCAGGCGGCAAGGCCATGCTCGCGACGCTCGACCCGGAACAGGTCGACAGCCTGTATCCCTCCCGACTTGCCCCCGCCACGCACCACACGATCACCGACCGGGTGATCCTCCACCAGGAGCTGAATCGGGTCCGTAAGCGCCACGGCATTGCGTTCGACCGCGAAGAATCGATCGTCGGAATCGGTAGTGTCGGCGCGCCCCTGCGCGGCACCGGCGGAATCATCGCGAGTGTGTCGCTGGCCGGTGGCGTGCGCGCGATCCAGCTCGAATGGATGGCACCGTTGGTCGCTGACTTCGCCCGGAAGATCTCCAGCGCGCTTGCGTGCGGGGGTGAGGATCAGCGGACCAGGTGGGCGTAAGCGTCGCGGCGTTCGGCAGGCAGAATCGTATTGAGCACGAAACGGATCTGCAGGCGGATGTATTCGTCCAAGGAGTAGAGAGCACCGAAGTGCCAATGCTTGAGAGCCCATCCGTGTGCAAGAAGCAGTAGGTCGAACACCATGAGGTCGACGTCGACGTCATTCAGCAGGCCTGAGGCAATGCCGTCTTCGAGAACGTCACGTAGTGGCGCCGACGTCGACACCTCGAGTTCCTTGATGCGGTCGCGTCCGGCGCGATCGAGTGTGCGGCTCTCCCGGTAGGTCAACGTCACCGCATCGATGTTCTCGTCGACGATTTCGATGTACCGCCGCATGCCTGCGACGAGCCGCTCGACGGGATCGTCACCCGCGGTGTCCATTGCGGGTGCCAGCTGGTCGCGGAACGATTCCAGAATGCTGATTATCGTCGCGAGGAGGACGTCCTCCTTGCCGCCGAAATACTTGTAGATCAGGCCCACGCTGACACCCGCCTCGTCGGCGAGTGCCTGCATGGACATCTGATGGAATCCGGTCCGCTGCATGACCGTCGCGGCGGCGCGAAGGACCTGACGTCGCCGGGAATCCGTCCGTACTGCCCGCACCGCGTCGTGGACGGACAGTTCGTCCTGGTCGTTGGTCATGCTGCTGCTCCTGTCGCGCCGCCGTTCTCGTCAGATTCCGAGATCCTTGGCGATGATCGTCTTCATGATCTCGGTGGTACCGCCGTAGATCGTCTGGATGCGGGCATCGACGAATGCCCGCGACACGGCGTATTCACGCATGTAACCGTAGCCGCCGTGCAATTGGAGGCATCGGTCGGCGACTCGTACCTGCAGTTCGGTGGTCCACCACTTGAGCCGTGCGGCGCGGGCGGCAGTGAGCCTGCCGCCGACGTGCTCGGCGATGCAGTCGTCGAGGAATGTGCGTGCGATATCGAGTTCGGTGGACAGTTCGGCGAGTACGAACTGGGTGTTCTGGAATCCGGACACCGAGGTGCCGAAGGCCTTGCGTTCCCGCACATAGGCGAGTGTCGCCTCGAAGACGCCTTCGGCTGCGGCGACGGCTCCCACCGCGAGCGACAAGCGTTCCTGGGGCAAGTTGTGGACGAGTTGGTAGAAACCCTGCCCCTCGTCGCCCAGGCGATTCGCGACGGGCACACGCATATCGGTGAACATCAACTCGCTGGTGTCCTGTGCGTGCAGACCGATCTTCTCCAGGTTGCGACCGCGCGAGAAGCCCGGGGTGTCGGCCTCGACCACCAGCAACGTCAGGCCCTTGTGCGGGTCGTCGGAGGTGCGGGTCGCGACAACGAACAGGTCACCGTTCTGTCCGTTGGAGATGAACGTCTTCGAGCCGTTGACGATGTAGTGGTCGCCGTCGCGGGCCGCCGACGTGCGGATGCCCGTCAGGTCGCTGCCCGTTCCGGGTTCGGTCATCGCAATGCCGAGGACTGTCTCGCCGCTGACGACGCCCGGCAGCCAGCGTGCCTTCTGCTCGTCGGTGGTCATGTCGGTGAGATAGGGCAGCACTACATCGTTCTGCAGCGAGAACGCGATACCGGCAGCGGCATGACCGGCCCGGTTGACCTCGTCGATCAAGATGGCGTTGTACCGGAAGTCGTCGACACCCGGCCCGCCGTACTCGTCGGGGACCGAGAAGCCCAGCAGGCCGAGCTTGCCTGCCTCGGTGAACAGGGAGCGATCGAGGCAGCTCGCGCGCTCCCAGTCCTCGTGGACGGGTGTGATCTTCTCGCGTACGAAGTCTCGTGCGACCTCGCGGAACTGGAGATGTTCGGATTCGTGGATCAGTGCGGTGTTCATCGGATCATCCCGGTAGCGGTAGGGGTGGCGAAGTGGCCGTCGGTGAATTCGTTCGCTGCCGCCGCGGTCGCCTTGTAGTGCAGCTTCTTTCCCGTTGCCGAAACCGGGAGGGAGTCGACGAACCGGTATGCTCGCGGTCGTTTGAACGAGGACAGCAGGTCGTGAGCGCGACAGTGCGCGTCGAGCGCGTCGACGGTCAGATCGGGGTCGGACGCGACGACATAGGCGACGACGATGCGCCCCCACCGTTGGTCCGGCACACCGACGACCAGGGAGTCCTGCACGCCCGGGTGCTGATTGAGTGCTTCTTCGACCTGGACGGGATGTACGTTCTCTCCGCCGGAGACGAGCATGTCGTCCTTGCGGCCGACGATCGTGACGAATTCGTCGGCATCCCAGGTCGCCAGGTCTCCGATGTGTAACCAGCCGTTCCGGAACTTGGCCTTCTCCTGGTCCGGAGAATCGAAGTAGGCATTGGAACACTTCGGTGACCGGACGATGACCTCGCCTACCTCGTCGCCGTCGCGTGCGACCACGTCATCAGGATCGGCGAGCCGGTCCGGATACACGTGCACGACGCGAACGTCGTCGTCGGTGCAGGCGCGGCCCGCGGTCCCGGCGTGCTCGGGGAGATCGGACGGACGGAGGAAGGTGTTCCAGAACCCCTCGGTGCTGCCGTACCCGTTGAAGATTCGCGGGTTGAGCACCTTCTGGTAGCGGAGCGCGGCGTCGCGCTCGAGGGGAGCGCCCATAGTGACGATGCCGCGGAGTGTCGACAGGTCGCGGGCACGTTGCTCCTGCGCGGTGGCGAGCATCGCGAGGTTCGTGGGTGCGCCGATGAGGAAGGTCAGGCCCAGCTCCTCGACGAGATCGAGTACCCGATCGGGATCGAAGGTGCGTAGCGGCACGACCTGCCCGCCGATGTAGAACGTCGGGTTCGGTCCACCGGAGTACAGGCCACCGCGGTGGAACCACGGGGTCATGTTCAGCGTCTTGTCTTCGGGGCCGAGGGGGAAGTGCATGATCACGTCGTGCGCGCTGAGGACCTCGATCATGCTGTTGAGAGGGACGCCCTTGGGCATGCCGGTGGTGCCCGACGTGTACAGGCGGGTGGTCTCGTCCCAGACGGTCCGGTGCAGCGGCGGCAAAGCGACCCGGTCGGCCGGGAGATCCCGATAGCGCATGGCGGTGGCACCCGGGACCGAGACGGTCTCGCCGTCGCCGACCGCGATCATCACACCGGGTGTATGCGACGAGTGTTCGAGTGCCCCCTGCACAGTCGCAGTGAGTTCGGTGTCGTAGACGAACACCTTCGGTGTGCTGGTGTCGAGCACGAGCGCGGTCTCTCCCGCGGCAAGACGGAAATTGACGGGTGAGCCGACAGCGCCGACGGCCTGCACCGCGAGGTACAGCTCGGCGAACTCGATTCCGTTGAACAGCTGGTATGCAACGACGTCGCCGCTCCGGACGCCTGCGTCGGCGAGGCCGGTCGCGATCCGGTCGACTCGTTCACCGAGCTGCCGGTAGGTCCACTGCCGCCCGGAGGTGGGGTCGGTGAGGGCGATCCGGTGCGCGTAACGCCCGGTGTTGCGCCGGAACCCGTTGAGATACGTGAAGTCGTTCTCGAAGTACTCCCGGTATGCCCGGGCGTTGTACGACGCGGTCATTGTTCTCGTCCTGTCCTGGTGGGTGAGTGCTCAGCCGGCCATGGTGAGGCCGCCGCTGACGCTGATCACTTGTCCGGTGATGAACGATGCCGAACCGGAAGCGAAGAACAGAACCGGAGCGGCAACCTCGTCGGGGCGAGCGAGCCTGCGAAACGGAATCGCTTTGATCAGTGCTGCTTTGAGCTTCTCGTCCTGGGCCTGGAACAGTGGCGTGTCGGTGGGACCGGGGCACACACAATTGACGCTGATGCCGTGCCTGGCCATCTCTCGCGCAAGCGATTTGGTGAGCGCAATGACACCGCCCTTGGCTCCGGCGTAGATGGATTCACCCGAGCTGCCGACGCGACCGGCATCGCTGGCGAGGTTGATCACCCGGCCGCCTTCCCCTGCCTCGATGATGCCGGGCAGGAAGGCGCTGCAGATGTTCACCGGACCGAGGTAATTGATCGCAACGACCTTCTGCGCAAATTCCGGTGTGGCATTGAGGAACTGATCGGTCCTGTCCCATCCGGCAGCGTTGACGAGGATGTTGGGGACGCCGACCCGCGCGCGAGTGTGTTCGCGGAGGGCGTCGACCTGGGCGCGGTCGGAGATATCCACGGGCAGCGCGGTGATCAGGTCCGGATGCTCCTTCGCGGTGGCCTCAGCGGCCGCGAGATCGAGATCGGCGGCGATCACCTTGTCGCCCTGCGCAGCGAAGGCCAACGCAATGGATTTACCGATACCGGAACCGGCTCCCGTGACGAGTGCGATGTTGCTCATGCGAAGTGTCCTCTCGACGTGAAAGTTGCGGTCAGGCCCTGACGTACTTGGCGAATTCGGCAGGCCGCTTCTCTGCGAACGCTTTCGCTCCCTCGAGGCCTTCGTCGGACTTGCCGAACAGGTCGAGTGCAGACATTGCGAGGTTGCTCAGGCCTGCCTGATGGTCGGTGTCGGCGTTGAACGACTGCTTGAGGAATCGGATCGCGGTGGGGCTCTTCTCTGCGATCTCGGCGACCACGGCCTTGGCCTCATCGAGCAATTTGTCCTGAGGGACAACCCAGTTCACGAGACCCCAGCGCTCGGCGGTGGGGGCGTCGTACTGCCGGCACAGGTACCAGATCTCGCGGGCGCGTTTCTCGCCGACGATGCGGGCGAGGAAGGCAGAGCCGAAGCCGGCGTCGAACGATCCGACGCGGGGCCCGGCCTGGCCGAACTTCGCGTTCTCCGAAGCGATGGTGAGGTCGCACAGGACGTGCAGGACGTGCCCGCCGCCGACGGCGATTCCGTTCACGGCAGCGATGACGGGCTTGGGAACGTCCCGGATCAGCTTGTGCAGGTTGCCGATCTCGAACATGCCGCTCTCGGTGGGGCCGTAGTCGCCCGTCTCGGCGCGCTGCTTGACGTCGCCGCCGGTGCAGAATGCCTTCTCTCCGGCTCCGGTGAGGATGATGCCCGAGACGCGGGTGTCCGCCCATGCGGAGCGGAAGGCCTTGATCAGTTCCTCGACGGTCTTGCCCCGAAATGCGTTGTAGCGCTGGGGGCGATTGATCGTGATGATCGCGGCGGCGCCGTCGATCTCGTAGGTGATGTCCTCGAAGTCGGTCATGGTGACTCCCTTGTCGAAGTGAGAGAATGAATACTCATTCACTGAGCCTGAAGGTACATTCACCATAATCGAGTGTCAAGGGTCACAGTCTTCGAGGTGTGCAGCCGAAAACGCCCCCGGGCTGCGTAGCGCCGGGGGCGGGGTCTCGGTATCGGGAGTTGTTACTAGGGATTCAGTGCCATGAAGCGCGCGGGCACCTCGCCCCCGCCGTGGACGGCGAGATCGGCGCCGTTGACGTAGGACGCAAGCGGCCCGGCCAGGTACACGCAGGCTCCCGCGATGTCGGAGGGCACGGCCATCCGCTGCATGGGCAGGGTCTTCGTCACCGCTGCTCCGCCGTCCTCGCCGTATACGTGAGCTGCGGCTTCGGTGCGGATCAGACCGGTGGTGATGTGATTGACCCGCACGGCCGGTGCCCACTCGAGCGCGAGCGCCTTGGTAAGGGCGAGGAGGCCGGCCTTCGCTGCGGTGTACGCGGCGGTGCCGGGCTGCGGATCGTGTGCAGACACGCTCCCGATGTTGATGATCGACCCGCCGGTGGGCTGGGTGCTCATGACCCGGTTCGCAGCCTGTGCCACATAGAAAGGTGCAGAAAGGTTGAGCGAGACGATCCGGTCGAAGAAGCGTGTCGAGACCGTCGCGGCGTCCGCGTCGGGGGAACCGCCCGCGTTGTTGACCAGCACGTCGAGGCGGCCGAACCGCGTTGCCGCCGCATCGACGACCGCTGCGGCCTGGTCGGCGTCACGGATGTCGGCAGCGAAGAACGAGGCCGTTCGACCGTCGGCTGCCGGGAGGACGTCGGGTTCGGACCGTCCGCATACGAGGACGTCGGCGCCGGCCGCGAGGAAGGTCTCGGCGATGGTGAAACCGATGCCCTTCGTGCCGCCGGTGACGACGACTGCCTGTCCTGTGAAGTCGGCCGGGTTCGGGATGCTCATGGAATCGGAGAGTAACGGCGCGGCCGATGGCTCGGACGCGCCGTTCCGCTCAGTGGATCCGTCTCGCGTTCCGCTCGGTGGATCCGGCTTGCGATCAGAGCAGATGAACCTTCTTGTAGAGGATCTTCGACGGCCCGCCGACCAGCCCGACGTTGTCGAGGAACGTCATGAGCTTGGCACCGGACTTGCGCACCTTGTCGTGATGGTGCTTGTTGTTCTCGGCCTCCGCGAGCGCGCGATCGCGGTCGAGTCCGGCGTTGGAGTACACCCTCGGGTGAACCATGCTCTTCATGACGAAGTACACGACCGCTGCTGTCTGGAAGCGCTCGAATGCCAGACGCGCACGGCTCGCACCGGTGAGTCGCCGAGTAACTTCTTCGCGAGCGAATCGGATGTGCCGGGCCTCCTCGAGCACGTGAATCTTGCTCACTGCGCGGGTTACGGGCTGTACGCGCTCGTCCCGCATGAAGTCGCGCTGCATCATGTCGAGGATTTCCTCGGCTGCCATCACCGAAGCGTAGGCATTGGCGCCGCGGAAGTAATGGCCCCACAGCCGTCCGAGTTGATGGATGTACCGCGGAGGTCCGTAACTGGGCATCCCGAGGCGCTCGCCCGCTCGCGCGAACATCACAGAGTGCCTGCATTCGTCGGCGACTTCGGTGAGCGCGAACTGCACGTGCTTCGAATGCTTGTCGCGGTCGTAGACATCGCGCAGCAGCATCTGCATGAGCAGGACCTCGAACCACAGGCCCACTCCCGACACGCTCGCGGCCTCATGCTTCGTCAGTGAGATGCGCTGCTCGTCGCTGAGCTCGTCCCAGAGGGCGGTGCCGTAGAGCGTGCTCCATTCCGGCGTCATGCCGAACTTGTCGTCGGGGATCGGTGCGTCCCAGTCGACCTCGATCACCGGGTCGTACGACTTGCGGGCGGACGATGCGAGCAGGCGTCGCGCGGTGTCCTCGCGGTCGGAGATCGGGAGTCCTGGAACGAAACCCTTGCTGTTCTCGCGGGTGAGCGATGCGGTCATGTCTCCACCTTTAAGTGTGACGATGGGTAACTGTTAATCGAAGGCTACAGTGATCGCGCCCACGACACAATGCCCACCGCCGAATCGGCGATGGGCATTGTGGGCTCAGGAGAAGAGCGAGCTCAGGTGCGCGGAGGTGCCCAGAAGACCGCGCCGACTGCGCCTACCAGCAGAATTGCCGCCAGCGCGAACGAGGCGTGCTGCATGCCTTCGAGGAAGGCGTCCTTGGCGAGTGTGGCGAGTTGTTCGCCCTGGGTACCGGCCTTCTCCGCGACCTGAAGGGCAGCGGCAAGCGAATCTTCCACCGCCCCGCGCGCCGGTTCCGGGATCGTCTCCGCAGTCGGGGCGATCCGGTTGCCGTAGGCGGCGGCAAGAACACTGCCCGCTGCAGCGACGCCGATCGCCGCTCCGATCTCGCGCGTCGCGTCGTTCACGGCCGATGCGACACCCTGCTGGTCCTCCGGGGTGTTCGTGACGATCGCGTGCGTTGCGGGTGCCGTGCAGAGTCCGAACCCGATGCCGGTGATCAGCATCGTCAACGCGGCATCGAGATACGACGACTCTGCGTCGAGGATGCCGATGAGGATCAGCGACACCCCGATCAGGCCCAGTCCGAGACTGATCAGCACGCGCAGGCTGATCCAGCGCAGTAGGGCGGGCACCGTGAAGGACAGGACCATCACGACCGCGAAGATGGGTGTCAGGGCGACCGAAGCCATCAGAGGTGAATAACCGAGGATGAGCTGGAAATACTGCACGATCAGGAAGAACATGCCGAACCCCGCGAGGAACTGAAGGTTCAGGCAGGCCGCGCCGACACCGAATGCGCGGTTCGTGAACAAGCGCATGTCGAGCAGTGGTTCGGCGGCACGCAATTCGGTGAACACGAAGCCGGCGGCGGCCACGAGGCCTATCGTCACGGCGCTCAGGGTGAGAGGGTCGAGCCAGCCTCGGTGAGGACCTTCCATAACCCCGAGGACGAACAATCCGATGGCTGCGATCGCCAGAATGCTGCCACCGAAATCGAAGCGCCCAGGATTCTCTGCCCGCGACGATGGAATCGTCAGTGCGATCGCGACCAGTGCGACGGACGCGATCGCGAATCCGCCGAAGATCAGCTTCCAGGATGCGTATTCGAGGATGACCCCGGAGACGATCATGCCGACGACTGCACCCGAAGCGGCCACCCCGGCCCAGATGCCGATCGCTCGTGCACGGTGCTCCGGCGGGAAGCCCGTCGTGATCAGCGACAGCGTGGCAGGCATGACGAGGGCTGCCCCGACGCCGGCGACGCCGCGGGACACGATCACCCACGTAGGCCCATCGGTGAGCAGCGGCAGCGCAGATCCGAGCCCGAAGACGACCAGGCCGACGACGAGGATTCCGCGCCGGCCGAACCGGTCGCCGAGTGCGCCGGCCGGAAGTAGTAGCGCGGCGAGCGCGAGTGTGTAGCCGTCGACGATCCAGGTCAGTTCGCTCTGTGTCGCCCCGGTGTCGACGGCGATATCGGGCAACGCCGTGTTGAGCGCCGCCATCGCCGCGATCACCGCGGACACCGAAGCGCACGCCACGACGAGCAGCCACAGTTGGGACCGGGTCATGCGCGCGGTGGGGATCTCGGACTTCGGAGGTGCTGAGGCTTCGGGCACGGTTGCCTTCCGAACGTGACGGTGGTTTGCCTGAACTGCAATGATTCGGGTGAACGACTAACGAGACTGCCGGTATCGTAGCGGAACCGATAGTTCCATAACTAGGTCCTGACCGAGACGAGAGAAACTGTGGGTGTGAACGCGCGCGAAGATGTCCGTACATCCAGAGAACCCGATCCCCGCAAAGTGCGGTCCCGGGCACGGCTGCTCGACGCGGCCACCGAGCTGCTCGCCACGGGCGGCGCCGACGCCGTCACGATCGATGCGGTGACCACTCGCGCCGGGGTGGGCCGGGCAACGCTGTACCGGCATTTCGCAAACGGCACAGAACTCGTTGCCGCGGCCTTCGCGCGGTTGATCCCGCCTGCGCCGCCCGTGCCGGAGAGCGTCGGCCTGCGCGAACAACTCGTCGAACTACTCATCGGTCAGGCGCGGATCGTCGAGGACGTGCCGATTCCTCTTGCCGCGATGTGCTGGCTCGGAATGGGTCCGGAGCTCGTCCACGCCAGCCGGCCGGCCGACCCGGAGGCGCAGGAACGCCCCGAACTACAGTCGCTGCGCGAGCAGCTCGTCGAGCGCTACCGTTCGTCGTTCGACCGCGTACTCGGCGCGGAATCCACACGCGAGGAACTCGGCGAGTTCGACTACGACCTCGCACTCATCCAGCTGGTCGGGCCGGTTGTGTTCAACCGCCTCGTCACCCTGCCGCCCATCGATCGCCCGGCATGCGAACAGATCGTCGACGATTTCCTCGCGGCTCGTCGTGCAGCAAAACGACAGTAACGCGGGAGCACTGGTCAGAGCGTCCAGCGCCGTCGGTCCGGTGCTCGCAGGACGAACGGCCGCGACCGGCGGAAGTCTTTGACCCTGAGCCTGCGCAGCGGCTGGATCCGGAACTCGTCCGGATCCAGTTCGGCGGCGAGCTTCTCGTCCACCAGGATCGAACCGGGCCGCGCTGCGCCGGTGAGACGGGCGGCATTGTTGACCACGGAGCCGAACAGGTCGCCGAAGCGTGCCAGCACCGGCCCCCACGCCAGGCCTACCCGGAGCTCCGGGGTGTCCTTGCTCGCGCCGAAGGTCTCCTGCAGCTCGAGCGCGATACGTGCGCCGTCGGCCGGATCCTCGGCCGCGAACATCACCTCGTCGCCCACGGTCTTGATGATCCACCCGTGGTGACCGGCAATGGCCGCGGTGACCTCGGATTCGAAGTACTCGAGCAATTCGTTGAGTTCGCCGGCGTCGATTCGACGGGTGAGCTGGGTGTAGCCGACCATGTCGGCGAACCCGACCACGACCTCGCGCAGGGGCGCGTCCCCCTCGGGGCGCCAGACGGAACGTTCCGTAGTGCTGACGATGTGACGCCGCCAGATGTGGCTCTGCAGGGTCTCGGCCCGCATCGACAGCTGCTGTACGAGCGCATCGATGAGATCGGGCATCTCCTGCGCCGACACATCGGAATGCTCTTCGACGAGGTTGTCGAAGAGGTGAGTGTTGAACAGGGTCAGTTCCCACTCGGCGAGTCGTGAGATCGATTGGCCGAGCGATCGGGCCGCAGAGAGCTCGAGGTTCTCGTCGATCACGCCGCTACCGACAATCGCTGCGATATCGCGGAGCGCACCGACGTCGCCGTCGGTGAACATCTCTGCGTCCGGCTCGGGGTCGACGGTGAATCCCAATGCCTGCCAGAGCCGCCGAACCCGCGCGGGAGACATGCCTGCCATCGTGGCGACCTCGTCGACCGTGTAGCGACGTTCGCCCCCGAGCAGGCTGCGTTCGAGTTCCCGCTGAATGGCGGCGAGCATGTCGGGGCCGGGCTGCGGTCGTTGCTCCGGCGAGTTCACATACGTCATCCTTCCTTGTCGTGGTGGGGAGCACACGCCGGGCTCCCCGGTGGCATACAGCCAGGGTGTGTCCGGACGGACAGAGTGTCGTACAGGTGTGCGACAGTGGGCGCCGTCGATCGCACCGTAGAGCTGAGAAAGGACGTGGCATGCCGCCCCGTAGACGTGCGGACCATCTGACCGAGGAGCAACTCACGGAATTGAGCTCCGCCCTCGCGGAGGGGCGCCGCGCCACGGTATATCTCGTCGAGGGGATTTCCAGCCTGGGGATCGAACCGGGTACGTCGGCGCGTGTCATCTCGATCGACGGGACCACGGTCACTGTCCGCCCCAAGGGGGTCAACGACGAGCTTCCCTTCGAAACCGACGAGCTGCGTTTCACCCGGGACGTAGCGACGAAGACGCCGTCGAAACCGGCCGCTGTGAAGCCGCCCGCTGCGACGAGAGCTCCGGCCCCGAAGCCTTCGACGACGCAAACTCCCGCAGCAACCACTTCGGTTGCGAAAACAGAACCCGCCCGGCCCGCTCCCCGGCCGGCAGTCAAGGAGAAGACCACAGTGAGCTCCCCTTCCGCGAATCCGCCGTCCGCGGCGGCCGCAGAGCCTGCGAAGCCCAAGGCCCCCGCCAAGCGCAGCGCCAAGAAGCCCGCCGCCCTCAGCATCACCGTCACGATCGACCCCGAGAACGACTGGACGGTCGCGGTCGCGCAAGGCACGCGGAAGATCGGGAAGCCCGCCGTGGTCGCACCCGACGCCGTCGAACGCGCCGTCAAGGAGCTCGGCGACGAGACTGCGATCGAGGCCGTGCACTCGGTGATCGACGAGGCACGCCGAACCGTGGAGGAACGCGTCGCGCAGTTGAGCCGCGAACTCGAAGAGGCGCGGAAAGCGCTCGAAAGTCTCGGTTCCAACCCCGCATAGTGCGTAATCCTCTAGTACTGTGACGGCGCTCTAGTACGCTGACCGCGGAAGCGGTCGGGACAGACCGCGTTGGAGGGGCATGATGTTCAGAAAACTTGCTGTGGTATTCGCAACCGCGATTGCCCTGGTCGGCAGCGGTGCGGCGGTTGCCACGGCAGCCCCTTCCGTGGTCCTCGGCGGCGGATCGGGCATCACGCTCGGCAACGGCGACGAGAGCATGTACGACTGCACTCTCACCACGATCGGACACGATGCGGCCGGTCGGCTCGTCGGACTCACAGCCGCGCACTGCGGCGACCCCGGCATGACGGTCAAGTCCGAGCACAACATGGGCGCCGGAACACTGGGTCACATCGTCTCGACCAACGAGACCCTCGATTACGCGGTCATCGAGTTCTACGGCGACAGGGTCACCCCGGTCAACCGCATCGGCAACGTGACCATCACCGGACTCGGGACCCCCGCCGGGTTCCCGAACATCGCCTGCAAGGAAGGCCGCACCACCGGCAACACGTGCGGCATTGTGTGGGGCGACGTCTTCGGTGCGCAGGAAACATGGACCCAGGTCTGTGTCATCGAGGGCGATTCGGGTGCGCCGCTCGTCGTCGGAACCACCCTGGTCGCGATGGTCAACGCCTACTTGCTGGCACCGTGCGTCGGTCCCGAGGTCGGCACGAACATCGATGTGATCATGGCCGACATCAATGCGCGCGGCGGCGCAGGAGCAGGGTTCCGGCCGATCTGACCGGAGGTCATCCGCACACAGCGCCCTGTGATGCGGACCCGACGAGTTTCGTGTACTTCGCCAGCACCCCCTTGGTGTAGCGCGGCGGCAGTGGCTTCCAGCCCTGCCGCCGTTCCGCTATTTCAGCGTCGTCGACGAGGACATCGAGCAGGCCGTTCGCCACATCCAGCTTGATCCGGTCGCCGTCGCGCACGAACGCGATGGGGCCGCCGTCGACGGCCTCCGGCGCGACATGCCCGACGCACAGGCCCGTGGTGCCGCCCGAGAACCGGCCGTCGGTGAGCAGCAGGACGTCCTTGCCGAGACCTGCGCCCTTGATGGCACCGGTGATCGCGAGCATCTCGCGCATCCCCGGACCGCCCTTGGGGCCCTCGTACCGGATGACCACGACGTCGCCCGACGTGATCGTGCCGTCCTCTAGGGCGTCCATCGCTGCGCGTTCGCGTTCGAAGACCCTCGCGGTGCCTTCGAAAACGGACTCGTCGAAACCCGCAGACTTCACCACTGCGCCTCCCGGCGCGAGGGATCCGCGCAGGATCGTGATGCCACCGGTGGGATGGATGGGATCGCTCAGCGCACGCAGCACCTTCCCATCGGGATCGGGCGGGTCGATCCCCGCAAGATTCTCCGCGACGGTCGCGCCGGTGACGGTGAGGCAGTCGCCGTGCAGAAGACCGGCGTCGAGCAGAGCTTTCATGATGACCGGAACGCCACCGATGTGGTCGACGTCCTTCATGACGTGCCGACCGAAGGGTTTGACGTCGGCGAGGTGGGGGACGCGCGCGCCGACCCGCACGAAATCGTCGAGCGTGAGATCGACGTCGGCTTCGTGGGCGATCGCCAGCAGATGCAGCACCGCATTGGTGGATCCGCCGAACGCCATCACCACCGCGATCGCGTTCTCGAAGGCTTCCTTGGTGAGGATGTCGGATGCGGTGATACCGCGGCGCAGCATCTCGACGACGGCTTGTCCGCTGCGTCGTGCGAATCCGTCGCGACGGCGGTCGGTGGCCGGTGGCGACGCGCTACCGGGCAGCGACATACCGAGCGCTTCCGCGGCGCTGGCCATGGTGTTGGCCGTGTACATACCGCCGCACGCGCCCTCGCCGGGGCAGATCGCGCGCTCGATCGCACCGAGATCCTCTTCGGACATCAGTCCGCGCGCGCACGCTCCGACGGCTTCGAACGCGTCGATGATCGTCACGTCGCGTTCTGTGCCGTCGGACAGTTTCGCGATGCCGGGGAGGATCGATCCCGCATACAGGAACACCGAGGCGAGGTCGAGCCGCGCGGCAGCCATGAGCATTCCGGGCAGCGACTTGTCGCACCCGGCGAGCAGCACCGATCCGTCGAGTCGCTCGGCCTGCATGACCGTCTCCACGCTGTCGGCGATGACCTCGCGGGAGACGAGGGAGAAATGCATGCCCTCGTGACCCATCGAGATGCCATCGGAGACAGAGATGGTTCCGAACTCGAGCGGATACCCGCCGGCCGCGTGCACCCCGTCCTTCACAGACTGTGCGAGACGGTCCAGCGACAGGTTGCAGGGTGTGATCTCGTTCCACGACGACGCGACCCCGATCTGGGGTTTGGCCCAGTCGTCGTCGCCCATCCCGACGGCACGCAGCATTCCGCGTGACGCGGTCTTCTCCATGCCGTCGGTGACGTCGCGGCTGCGGGGTTTGATGTCGATGTCGGCAGGCCGGTCGTTCATGACGCTCCTCCGGTCCTGGGATCGCGGCCGGTGAGGGCGATCAGCCGGTCCTGCACGGGGGCGTCGTCGGGAATCTGCACGGGTGGCTCGAACAATCCGCTCGATGCGAGCATGTCGCGCTGAGATTGCAGGTCGGTCCACACGGCGTCCACCAATCCGGGGTGCAGGCGGTCGCCGTCGCCGACGGCACGCGCCAGATCCCAGGTGTGTACTGCGATGTCACCGACCTGTTGTTTGAGATAGTCGAGACACGACACGGTGCCGTACGAGAGGTGCACGGGCTTGTCGAGCGGGGTGGCAGCCCACGCTGCGGTGGCCTCTTCAGCGTAGCGGTGCCATTCCGCGGCGAGGTCGTCGCGGATCGGTTCGAGCGTGGCTTCCGCATCTGCGACGGTGTGCCCTTCCAGGATGGGCGCGACCCAACGCTGTTCGTCGACCATGTGTCGCACGAGGTCGGCGACATTCCACTCCGTGTCGGGCGTGGGCGCCGTCCAGTCTGTGATGTGGGCGAGGCGCGTGTCGAATTCTCGTCGGGCAGTGAGCTGAAGGTCGAGCCAGTCGATCGCCATGGGGACCAGCGTAGGCGCGGCACAGTTGCGATCATGGTGATTCGGAATCCTGCGGTGCGCGGCAATGTGCGGAAGGATCGATCGGCGTGCCGTGCGCGAAGGCACGAGTGCCGCCGACCTGAGGAGAATCCGCCGATGACCGTTCCCGCCGTCGAACTCGCCCCCGGGCTCACCGTCAGTGCGCAGGGCTACGGAGCGATGTCCGTCGCTCCCGTGTACGGGAAGGTCGATCCTGACGACGCACTCGCGACGCTTCATCACGCGGTCGACATCGGAGTCACCTTCATCGACACCGCCAATATCTACGGCAACGGGCTGAGTGAGCAGGTAGTCGGGAAGTTGCTGGGTACGCGTCGCACCGAGGTGCAATTGGCCACGAAGTTCGGACTCGTCGGAAACCCGGCGACCGGAAATCGGGGGATCAACGGGCACCCCGATCATGTGCACGAGGCCATCGATGAATCGCTGCAGCGGCTCGGTGTGGACGTGGTGGATCTGTACTACCTGCACCGCGTCGACCCCGAGGTCCCGATCGAGGAAACGGTGGGCGCGATGGCCGAGCTCGTGAAAGCCGGGAAAGTGCGCCACCTCGGCCTGTCCGAAGCGACCGGTGACGAGCTGCGACGTGCGCACGCTGTGCATCCGATCGCCGCGATCCAGTCGGAGTGGAGCATCGTCTCGCGCGATGTGGAACGCAATGTGGTGCCGACTGCTGCTGAGCTCGGTATCGGTTTTGTTCCGTTCTCCCCGGTCAGTCGCGGTTTGCTGACCGACGCGTTCGCGCCGGGGCAGCTCGGAGACGGCGATCTTCGTCATCGGTTCCCGCGTTTCGACGCAGAGGCGCTTCCGAAGAATCTCGAGTTGCGTGCGAAGGTACGCGCCGTCGCCGATGAAGCAGGCGCCACCGTCGCGCAGGTTGCTCTGGCGTGGCTCGACGCGAAGGCTCGTGTTTTCGGTCTGCCGTCGGTCCCGATTCCCGGTACCCGTCTTGCTGCGCGCGTCACAGAGAACGCGGGCGCTGTGGACGTGGTGCTGTCGGACGAGCAGGTCGGACGCCTCGACGCACTTGCCGGTGAGGTGGTCGGTGAGCGGGCTTCCGACCCGACGTGGGTGTCGCTCGGGCGCGAGTAGTTACCTGATCTAACGAGCTGCGGCGTATCGTGTGTATCTCATGAGGTCATGGCTGGTCTGGGGTGTCGGTGTCCTCGCCTACATGGTTGCCGTCCTGCATCGCACTACCTTCGGGGTATCGGGCCTGGCTGCGACCGAGCGTTTCGACATCTCCCCGTCCGTGTTGTCCGGGTTCGTGGTGTTGCAGCTCATTGTCTACGCGGGCATGCAGATTCCCGCCGGAGTTCTGCTGGACCGATTCGGGTCGCGCAAGATCATCGCGTTGGGTGCCGCCGTCATGGCGGTGGCCCAGTTGGTCCTCGCAGTCACCGACTCGCTGCCGATCGCCTACGCGGGCCGCGTGTTCGTCGGCGTGGGTGATGCGCTGACGTTCATCTCCGTGCTCAGGCTGGTTCCGGTGTGGTTCGCGCCGCGCCGCGTTCCTGTGGTGTCGCAGCTGACCGGCATCCTCGGCCAGCTCGGACAGGTGCTGTCGGCCGTTCCGTTCGTGCTGATCCTGTCCGATCAGGGATGGACGGCAGCGTACGGCAGTGCCGCGGCACTGGGGCTGCTCGCGTGCGTCCTGGTGGTTGCGGTCGTCCGTGATGCACCGTCAGGGGAGCGACTGGAGGTCCCGCCCACGGGCCTGCGCAACGTGCTCGCCCAGATCGGTGGAGTGTGGCGCCGGCCCGGCACGCGGCTGGGGTTCTTCACTCATATGGGGACCCAGTTCTCGGTGACCACGTTCGCGTTGATGTGGGGCGTCCCATACCTCGAATCCGCGCAAGGGCTCTCGCCCGCGGCCGCCGGTTCGATGCTCACGGTGTCGGTGGCCACCGCGATCGCGGCAGGCCCGATCCTCGGCATCCTCACGGGGCGTTACCCGAATCATCGCTCGTGGCTCGTGCTGTCGATCATCGCCGCGTGCGCAACTGCCTGGACCGTCGTGCTTGCGTTGCCCGGGCCTGCGCCGATCTGGCTGCTGGTGCTGCTCATCGTCGTCATCTCGGTCGGTGGCCCCGGTTCGATGGTCGGCTTCGACTATGCGCGCACCTTCAACCCGTCGACCGCGCTCGGTACAGCTCAGGGCATCGTCAACATCGGTGGTTTCCTGGCGACGCTGCTCGTCGTCCAGACGATGGGTGTACTGCTCGAAGCGTTCGGCGGATACGGCTTCGATTCGTTCCGGGTCGCGTGGCTCGCGCAATACCCGATCTGGGTGCTCGCCCTCGTAGGTGTGCTGATCACCCGCAAGAAGGCGAGACGTGAAACAGGTGTGTATCCGCGCACGTTGCGGCAGATATTGCGAGCGAGAACCGAGCCCCGACGTGAGGAACTGGCAGACTCGGTAACGGAACACATCGAGGAGGAACCGAGTGACAACGACGGTGGACGGTCCTGAACAGGGCGTGCCCCTACCCGACGAGCCGGAGGATGCTTCCGCTCGGCCGCCGGTATCGCTGCAGGACCTGAAGAGCGAGCTCACTCGGTTTCTCATGGTGTACAAGTTCGGCATCGACGAGATGATGACCAAGATCAATATCTTGCGCGACGAGTTCACCTACGCCCGCGACTACAACCCGATCGAGCACGTCAAGTCGCGACTCAAATCGCCCGAGTCGATCATTGCGAAGGCACGCCGCAAGGGTGCTCCTCAGACTCTCGAAGGCGTGCGTGAGCACGTCCGGGACATCGCCGGCATTCGCATCACGTGCAGCTTCACCTCCGACGTCTACCGCATCATGGACATGATCACGCGACAGGGGGACGTCGGTGTGGTCGAGATCGAGGACTACATCGCCCGGCCCAAGCCGAACGGCTATCGCAGTGTCCACGTGATCGTCGAGATCCCCGTGTTCATGTCCGACCGCATGGAGTCGGTCTACGTCGAACTCCAGATCCGAACGGTCGCGATGGACTTCTGGGCAAGTCTCGAGCACAAGATCTACTACAAGCACGACCGCGCGGTGCCGGATGCACTGCGTGAGGAACTCCGTGTTGCTGCTGAAACCGCCCGTGACCTCGACGTGAAGATGGAGGCGCTGCACGACCGGGTACATGGGGAGACCGGCAGCTGATCAGTCCTCTGCCGATGAGTCGCCGTCGGGATCTTGCTGCTCGTCTCCACCGGTGACCGTCTCGAGCACCAGACCATCAGAACCGGTGTCGACTCGCACCGTGTCTCCCGCGCCGAGCGTTCCCGCAAGCAGCAGGTTCGACAGTCTGTTGTCGAGTTGCTTCTGGACGGTCCGCCGCAACGGGCGAGCACCGAACTCCGGTGCGAACCCCCTGTCCACCAGCCAGTCGACCGCGCTCTCGGTGATGTCCAGATCGACGTCCTGGGCTCGCAATCGCCGCCGGGTCCCGTTGAGGATCAGGTCGACTATCTCGCGCAGCTGTGCCTTGTCGAGTCGGTGGAACACCACCGTCTCATCGATACGGTTGAGGAACTCGGGCCGGAAATGGGAGTGCAGTCGCTCCATCAGCTTCGGGGTCAGGGTCTCGATGTCGCCGCTGGTGTCGGCCAGGATGAGGTCGGACCCGATGTTGCTGGTGAGAATGACGATGGTGTTCTTGAAATCTACTATGCGGCCTTGTGCGTCGGTGACATGGCCGTCGTCGAGGAGCTGGAGAAGTACATTGAACACATCGGTGTGCGCCTTCTCGATCTCGTCGAACAGGACCACCGAGTACGGCTGACGGCGAACCTTGTCCGTGAGTTGCCCTGCCTCCTCGTACCCGACATAGCCAGGGGGAGCACCGACCAGACGGGAGACGGTGTGCTTCTCCTGGAATTCGCTCATATCGAAGCGAATCATCCGGTCTTCGTCACCGAACACGGCAGCGGCGAGCGCCTTTGCGAGCTCTGTCTTACCGACCCCGGTGGGGCCGAGAAACAGGAACGACCCGATCGGCCTGTTCGGGTCGGACAGGCCCGCGCGCGCCCTCCGCACAGCTTCGGCCACCGCTGAGACTGCTTGGTCCTGCCCGACCACGCGAGCATGGAGCATATCCTCGAGGTCGAGGAGTCGTTGGCGTTCTTCTGCCGTCAGTTCGGCGACCGGGATGCCGGTCTGCCTGGAGATCACCTCGGCAATGTCGACGACCTCGACCTGCGGCGTCGATGCTGAGCCGCTCGAACCGATGCGCTCTTCGAGGGCTGCTATCTCGTCTTTCAACTCACCGGCCTTGGCGTAGTCCTCGGCCGCGACCGCGGTGTCCTTCTCGCGTTCGAGGCGTGCCAGTTCGTCTTCCTGCGAACGAGCATCCGCGTCCGGAGTCTTGGTACGCAGCCGTACACGTGCGCCCGCCTGGTCGACCAGGTCGATCGCCTTGTCGGGCATGAACCTGTCCGTGATGTACCGATCGGACAGCTCGGCTGCCGCCACCAGCGCTTCGTCCGTGTAGTGAACTTGATGGTGTTCCTCGTAGACATCGATCAGTCCGCGCAGAATCTCGATGGTGTCGTCGACCGAAGGCTCGGACACCATCACCGGCTGGAATCGCCGTTCGAGCGCCGCGTCCTTCTCGATGTAGCGGCGGTACTCGTCGATTGTGGTCGCGCCCACCGCATGCAACTCTCCGCGTGCGAGGGCCGGCTTGAGCAGATTGCCGGCATCCATCGAACCTTCGCCGCCACTGCCCGCTCCGACGATCGTGTGCAACTCGTCGATGAAGAGAACCAGTTCGTCGGAGTGTTCGCGGACCTCGTCGAGGATCTTCGTCAACCGCTCCTCGAACTCGCCGCGATATTTGCTACCGGCGACCAGCGAACCGACGTCGAGAGCGACGACGCGTCGATCGGCCAGCGTCGACGGTACGTCTCCGTTGACGATTCGCTGCGCCAAGCCCTCGACGATCGCGGTTTTGCCCACGCCGGGATCACCGATCAGGACGGGATTGTTCTTACGACGACGGGAGAGGATCTCGATGGTCTGCGCGATCTCGTCGGCTCGCCCGACCACGGGGTCGACGTTGCCCGCGCGCGCCTCGGCGGTCAGGTCTCTGCCGTACTCGTCGAGTGTGGGCGTCGTGCTCTCTGATGTGTCGCGCCGACCTCCGGAATCGAGTTTGGCGCCGGCCAGCGCATGAGCAGCCGGGTTCTCGCTGTTCGCGGCAATCCCGTAGAGGATGTGCTCGGGACCGATGTAGCTGATACCCGACTGCCCTGCCTGCTGCTGGGCAACCCGTAGTGCACGCTTGGTCGCAGGACTGAGCGTCACCTGCTCGCCCTCGTTGCCTTCGCCACCGGCAAGGGAGCGCATCTGCTCGGCGACCGCATCAGGATCCAGACCCAGGCCGTTGATCACACCGCGGGTCGGGTCGTTGAGCGTGGCGGCATACAAGAGATGTTCTGGGGTCAGCTCCGCGCTACCCCACTCCGTGGCTGCCTTCCTGGCCTCGGCGACGAGCTGCTTCGCGTCGTCATTGAGTAGCCGACTCAGGTCCACGCGCTGTACCTGCGGTTGACGGAGTCCGCCGGAGCTGAAGAATCGGTCGAAGATGTCGTCGAACGGGTCGCGGGAAAGCCAGCTGTCGGTCATTGTCACTCCACGGTCTCGACCTGAATCTCGGTTTCCACAGGAAGTGCCGCGTGCACTTTCTTTGCAGCACAGCTCTATGGCAGAGGCAGACTCCGCTACGCCGACAACAGGTGCGTGCCGACCAATGAGTTCGATCGTAGTAGCCGACATACGATTTGTGTGCGGGTCGGCGGATTCGGAACAAATGCGAAGGAGAATCCGGATCGGACTCGAACGCCACGACTGACCCCGACGCAATCTCCCGAAGCGTCCGGAGGCAGCAATAGATGGGCTATGTTGTTCCAGGTGCGGCTGATCATGCACCGTTGCAACAGCTTCGGCGGAAGTTGTCAACCTGTCTGAGGCAGAGCAGGCGTGTTGATTCCCGTCGGTTTCGGTAACGCCGCTCGGTTTCGGTAACGCCGCGACCGGCCGATGCCGGAACCGACGCGGATGCTTCTCATGAATTCGGTGGAGCCGTTCCTGCCTGCGTCGGTGTTCCTGGTCACCGCCGAGCACGAGCGATATCGTCGAACCTGGCGGGACACGTCAGCGCGTACGTGATGGTCTCGAACAGTGACTCCGAGAGCGGATTGTCGTCACTGACCCGCCGCAGCGAGGCATCGAGCAACAGCCCGAACGCGGTGAACGCGTCGGTGAACATCTCCACCGCCTCGACCTTCTCCTCGTTGTATTCGATGCGCCAGACCACCGGGAACCGGGCGATCCCCACCAGCGTGCAGCCCCGGGTGACGGGCATCCCCGCTTTGGTCAGGTTGGTGACGATGTCTGTCAGGACAACGCCGTGCGCTCGAGCCACAGCGCGTACTCGCGTGCACTCATAAACGCCTGCGGGATCTCCTGTAAGTGCCCCGCATCGCGGGCTTTGATCCAGGCGCGGACCATGGTGCTGGTGAGGTTGTTCTCGCGGAGTTGTCGGGATTTCGCGCTGCGTTCGATGCAGGCGTCCCAGCGGCGGAGGAACTCGATTTTGTAGGCCATGGAGAACGCGCGGTGGCCTTGTTGGGTGCGTCTTATGGGGACGGTGATGAGGTCGGACATTGTTGCTCCGATCCCCGCGTTGGCTGTCAGGGTGTCTGACGATCATCCTGACAACCAACGTCCTTCAGGTTGTTCCTGTCCGTGAGAGGTGTTGCCGCCCGGAAAGGAGTGCGACTCGGTCGTTCACCACGGCGTCGTGACTCCTCTTGCGGCACGGAATCGTTCGCGCAGTGGAGGCGGTCGGAGAAGTTCGACGGCATCGGACTGCGCCACAAGATGGCGATCCTCGGTGCGGGCGTGCAAGCGGCGCATCAGGTCGATGAGTGTATTGGGTTCGGCGGCAAGAACGTACGCCGTGATCGCCACATCGTCCGCGGTGTCGAACGGTACGGTACCCGCAGTGACGACCGGACCTGGAACACGGAGGCGGATGAGCGGATTGTGAACATCGGGGCCGCGGGTGCCAACCGTGTATACATCGGCGGCGACTTCGTCGATGTCGTCCCACCGCACGAACGTGTCGTGCCTGTGCACTCGGAGCCGACGAAGTGCGACGTGGCGGTGGACACCGTCCCGGTGCAGTCGCAGCACCGTGCGCCCGCGAAATACGACGGGTAACGCTCCTACCAGGAGGGCGGCGACGACGGTGAGAATGAGAAACGGGATGGCCTCGCGTAGTGAGTGTCGCGCGATCAGCACCTTGTCCGCGTGGGTGGCAACGACGTAGATGAACAGCGCCGAGCCCGAAGTCATGGCCGCGCACGTCATTGCAACCGCGACGAAGAGCGATATTGCTGTGGAGATCTCTATTCCGGGGCCGTGTTCGTCCGAGAAACATCGCGTGATTCGGCGGCTGCGCCCGATCGAGCGCAAGCCCGAACGCTCGAACCACCAGTACGTCCCTGGGGCGATCATGACGATGATGGTGAACCCCAGCCACATGATGCCGACGTCGTCGTCCGCAAGCATGCTGTCGATTCTGCTGATGAGCCAGGCCAGCAGGACCATGAACGCGATTCCCACAGCGAATGATCCGGGCCGGAACGGCTGTGGCCATGTGGGCACTGGTGCAGACTCTGTGTGCGTCCGGTCGTCGTGTCTCACCGAGGCTCGCTGTCTCGGGTGGCGGACTCGACCGCCAGTCCGCTGTGAATGGTGGCCGCGTCGGCAGCAAGTGCGCTGTGCGGATGTCTGGGTGTCGTCACGGTCAATTGCGTCAGGTAGCGGTCGTACTCGTGGTCGACTACGAGATAGCGGGTTGCTGCTTCGTACCCCATGCCGTCCACGCAATACCCACCGTGGATGAACACCGAACGATGACCGGCGAAATCATTGTGGCTCGAACGTAACTCGACCCATTCGGGGAGCGTTTGCGCTTCGGATGTTGCTGTCTCGATGAGTTCATCGGTGGGACGCCACCGAGACAAGCGGCCGTGGAGGAGTACCGCGTTAGGTGTCCACTCGTGCTCTGCGTATGCGGGTGCGATGAGGACCGAATATGCGTGGGGGAACATCTCGTCGGGCACGGTGACCCACCCGTCGGGGATTGGGATTGTGATAAACGGGTCTCCAGGCTCGTGGGACGAACAGGGAATGAGTTCGACGTCGTGGCGTTCCAGATAGGCGCGCAAGGTGGCAGGAATCGGGTTCTGAGAGTTCATGCCTTCGCCTTCTGATCGCGCGCAGCTCGGAAGCGTTGGCGCAGGGTAGGAGGTCGCAGTAGTTCTGCGGCGTCGGCTTCACAGACGAGTGCTCGGTCGTCCGGGTTCTCGTGGAGGCGTTTCAACAGCGCAAAGAGGGTGTTCGGTTCGGTCACGAGTACGTGAGCCATGAGTGCGATCTTGTGCTCTCCGTCGTGTGGCGTCCGTTCCTCTCTCGCAATCACGGGTGAGATGTGGATGTCGATACCGGGATTCTGGAACGAGTCGATGACTTTCCCATCGACATGCGTGATGTCCTGCCATCCCACGAATATCCTGGATACCTTGTCGGACAGCAGGATACGTCGATGGGAATAACGCTCGATACCGTCGCTGTAGATACTCACGACGGTTTTGATTCTGATCGAAGCCAGGAACAGCGCGAGTGTGCTTGCGAGCGCGGCGAGAGTGGCCATGTAGATCGCACCCGCTCGAGAGTCCCGGCCGTTCGGGAGGAGCGATTCTTCTGCTCCTATGAACCAGCCGACGGAGGCGGTGGCGCCGTAACAGGCGCAAGCGATGAGTGAGATGATCAGAAACGGAATCAGTATGCGGGTAGTTGGAATTGACACCCCGTTGCCATGCGACGGGGTGCGAAGTGGGCGAATTTTTCCCGATAGACCCAGGTATCGAAATCCGGCTTCGCGCAGCAGCCCCAGAGCAATCATCGTCATCAGCAATGAACCCCCACAGTACCCTGCAGTGACCAATGGGTCTTCGATCCGCCAGCTCTCCCCGACAGTGCGGATGCAGAATATCGCGAGTACCGATGTGCCCACCGACCCGATCAGAATTGCCGGGCGAAACCGTTGAGGCCACAGTGGGCGGCTGTCACTGCGAGTGCGGCTGCCGGATTCTGGTGAGCTGGTGCCGCGGCTCGACTCAGTCATTGCGGTGCTCCTGCGCACATTCTCGGAAGGATTCTTCCATGGCTCAATCCCACTCTTTCTGAAGGTATTTCGATGCAAACCAGGTTGCAGCTCCGCCGAATGCCGCGCCGACAACGATCCCTACAGCGGTTCCTGCCCCTGGTGCAATAAACGTGCCGAGGGTTCCGCCTATTTTTGTGCCGATGTATGTTCCTCCGAGGCCGGCGACGGCGCCTGCGCCTTCTGTTATCACAGCCTTAGTAGGGTCCATTCCACCTTCGATATCGTTGTTGATCGCCGGTATCGTCCCGAGCGACGCGGCGAATGGACCGAGTCCCTTCGCAACTCCTGCTGCGAGGTCGTCGCCCGCCGAGATGGCGGCACTCGTCAATGCCTTGTCGGTCACGTCGGTCATGACGCCGATCGTGGACGCGGCGACGGTGGCGGGCACGTCCGGAGCCCAGGAGTGCTCGCCGGTATCGGACTTGACGATTTCCCCCGGCGTCGCCGCCTTTGCCGCGTCTTCCAGTACGGCTACGGCGGTGTTGATGCGACTCATCGCGTCGCCTGCGGCTGCCGCAGCCTGTTGGAGTGCATCGACCAACGCGACACTGAGCTCGGCGGCCTGGCGTTCGAGTTGGAGGGACGCGGTATCGTAGGTCGCGCCCGGTGGCAGCAGCGCGCGAAGAAGTGAGATCTGGTTTGCTGCGTCGACGATGCCGTTGTCGTGCACGGTGAACGATTGATGTTCGGCAGCCCGCACTAGTCCGAGTACGTGCATCCGGGCACCTTCGACGATCGGTGCCCCGGTGCGATAGGCATCGGCGACCTGCAAGAGGGCCCCGGCGATAGCGCTGCCGAGTGAACGTTCCCGGACCACACGGAGGGCTGCGGCATTCGCGGCGTCGCCCTTCCACTGTTCGGCGAGGGCATCCTGATCGTTGAGGAGGCCCTTCATGCGGTCGTCGAGTGAGTCGACTATCGTGTCGAGCCCGTCCGCCGTTGTCCGGAGGGCGTCAGGGTTCCAGGCTTCGACGGCAGAGACGCCGGGACTCACCGGGGCAGGTCCATCGCCGCGAGTGCTGCGACGAAGTCGGCCTCGGCGATCTCGTAGTCGTCTGCCGCGCCGTTCGAGATGTCGGTGACTTCGAGGAGGCGCTGGCGGATGCTGGCCAGTGCTTGCGCCGTAGCGAGGTGGCCGCGTGTACTTGCCTCACTCAATCCTGTGCCGGGAAGTGCTGCGTGCGAGTGTGCGTACGGGGCGCTGGTGTCCCACTCCCCGATCGCATCTGCTGCGCCACTCACAGATGAGGCGAACGCGCGAAGCGCGTGTGGATCTACCTGCAACGTCACAACTGTCCCCCCGACAGAATCCCCCGATGTGTCCGGATATGACGATAGCAGAGCTGCGAACGGCGTATCAGGACCTGATCACGGACCGCCGCAACAGCTTCGGGCAGATACAACATCCCGTTCGGGTTGTATCTGCCCGTTCGGATTGTGACGGTCGTGAAAAATGGAGGGGTGGAACAAAATCGAGCCCTGCCGGTCCCGAAAGGCCGACAGGGCTCGAGGATGCTGCTGGGACGCTACTTGTAGCTGTAGAAACCCTCGCCGGTCTTGCGGCCCAGGCGACCCGCATCGACCATGCGACGCAACAGCGCCGGGGGAGCGTAGTTCGGCTGAGCGAACTCGTCGTACAGCGACTGCGCGGCGTTGAGGGCGATATCGAGACCGACGGTGTCGAGCAACGTCAGCGGTCCCATCGGGTAGCCGCAGCCACCCTTCATCGCGGCGTCGATGTCTTCCTTTGTCGCGTAACCCGACTCGAGCATCCGTACGGCGTCGCACAGGTACGGGATGAGCAGCGCGTTGACGATGAAGCCCGCGCGATCGCCGGCGCGCACCGCAGTCTTGCCGAGGGTGTTCTTCGCGTAGTCGAACACCGTGTCGGCTGCGGCCTCGTCGGTGGTCAGTGCGGAGATGACCTCGACGAGAGGCATCACCGGCACCGGGTTGAAGAAGTGCACGCCGACGACCTTGCCGGGACGCTGCGTCGCCTGCGCCATCTTGATGACGGGGATCGACGACGTGTTGGTCGCGAGGATGCCCTCGGGCTTGACGACCTTGTCGAGCTCGGCGAAGATCTCGGCCTTCAGCGACTCGATCTCGGGTGCGGCCTCGATGACGAGGTCGCGGTCGGCGAACTCGCTCATGTCGAGCGTGACCTTGATGCGGGCGAGGATCGCGTCGGCGTCCTCCTGGGTGACCTTGCCGGACTTGACGCCGCGGCCGATCGACTTCGTGAGACGCTCACGCGCGGCTTCGGCGAACTGTTCGGTCGTCTCTTTGACGAGCACGTCGCTGCCGGCCTTGGCGCAGACCTCTGCGATGCCGGCACCCATGGTGCCGCCGCCGATAATGCCTACCTTTTCGATTGCCACTACACAAACTCCTGATCGATGAGGGATTCTCGACTAAGACCGTATCCGAGCGTGATCAGCGAAGCAGAGCTCGCGACATGACGACGCGCTGGATCTGGTTGGTGCCCTCGTAGATCTGGGTGATCTTGGCGTCGCGCATCATTCGCTCGACCGGGAAGTCCGTGGTGTAGCCGGCGCCACCGAACAGCTGCACCGCATCGGTGGTGACCTCCATGGCGACATCCGACGCGAAGCACTTGGCGGCGGCCGAGATGAAGCCGAGGTTGCCTTCGCCGCGCTCGGCGCGAGCGGCCGAGGTGTAGACCATCAGGCGGGCGGCCTCGACCTTCATGGCCATGTCGGCGAGCATGAACTGCACACCCTGGTTGTCGGAGATCGGACGGCCGAACTGCTTACGATCCTTGACGTAGGTGATCGCGGCGTCGAGCGCACCCTGGGCGAGCCCGACAGCCTGTGCGCCGATGGTGGGACGCGTGTGGTCGAGGGTCGCGAGCGCCGTCTTGAAGCCGGTGCCGGGCTCGCCGACGATGCGATCGCCGGGGATGCGGCAGTTCTCGAAGTACAGCTCGGCGGTGGGCGAGCCCTTGATTCCGAGCTTCTTCTCCTTGGGCCCGACGACGAAGCCTTCGTCGTCCTTGTGGACCATGAACGACGAGATGCCGTTGGCGCCCTTGTCGGGGTCGGTGACGGCCATGACCGTGTACCACGTGGACTTGCCGCCGTTGGTGATCCAGCACTTGGAGCCGTTGAGGATCCAGTCGTCGCCGTCGGCCTTCGCGCGGGTGCGCATCGATGCGGCGTCGGAGCCTGCCTCACGCTCCGACAGCGCATACGACGCCATAGCGCCGTTCACGATGTCGGGAAGGACCTTGGCCTTGAGTTCGTCGGAGCCGCGCAGGATCAGACCCATTGTGCCGAGCTTGTTGACGGCCGGGATCAGCGACGAGGAGCCACACACGCGAGCGACTTCCTCGATCACGATGCACGCGGCAATGGAGTCGGCGCCCTGACCCTCGAATTGCTCGGGCACGTGGATGGCGTTGAAGCCGGACTTGTTGAGGGCGTCGAGTGCCTCCTGCGGGAAGCGGGAGTCCTCGTCGACCTCCTTCGCGTACGGTGCGATCTCTTTCTCGGAGAGTGCGCGGATGGCCTCGCGCAGGGCGTCGTGCTCTTCGCTGAGCTTGAACAGATCGAAATCGGCGTTGAGGGCCATGAGGGCGGAACTCCAATCGGCACGCGGTGCCATTCCAGAGGGTGGATCTGCGCCCACAATAGCGAGCCATGGGGGCGCAACGTCGCGGAATCGTCCAATTCTAACCACGGCACTGAGTGCCAGGTCAATGCACGTGGTGGGGCCTGCTGCAGCGAGCGGGCACTATCCGCCGAGGGTGCGTCGCACTTCTTCCGCTACTGCGGAGGGCGAGGTTCCCGCGGGATACGTCACCACTGTCACGGCACGCGGTGCCTCGGGGGCGGAGGAGGGCTCGGCACCCGGCACCACCCCGAAGGTGCGTCTGATCTCGTACAACTCCCGATCGAGGACCTCCGCGGTCGCGGTGTCGTCACCGCGAATCATTGCCCGCAACAGGAAATTGTGTGCTGACGTCATCGCCGCCGCGAAGCTCACGATCCGGATCGGTTTCTCACCTGGTACGGCCTGACGGAGGAATTCTGTGAACAGTCGCTCGTATCGGTAGGTCGTCACGAGCTCCCGATCGCGCAGGGCCGGCACCCGCTGCACGATCCGGTACCGCCAGACCGAGAGGTCGCGCCGGTCGCGGAAATGGCCGAAGACGAGTTGTGCCGCGTCGCCGCAGGCGGCCCACGGATCGTCGAATTCGCGCGACAGGTACTCCGACACCTGCTCGAGGAGCGACTCGTGATCGGCAAAGATCACGTCCTCCTTCGAGCGAAACTGCCGGAAGAACGTGCGACGGGACACTCCCGCTGCCGCCGCGATCTGCTCGACGGTCGTCGACTCGTAGCCGTATTGCGAGAACAGTCGGATGGCCTGGGTGACGACATGCACCCGGAACTGTGTGGGATCCGGCCCCGCCGAATCGGGACGGCGGCCGGGGACTGTTCCGTGTGACATGACGTCGAGTATCCCGCCTCGCGGGGATTGCTACGTCAGGACCGCGGGGTTTCCGCTGAGCGAAGCTCGAACTTGAGGATCTTGCCTGTCGATGTTCGCGGCAGTTCGAGCGGAAAGACGATGTCGCGGGGGACCTTGTAGCCTGCCAGCAAGCGGCGGGTGTGGGCGATGAGGTCGTCCGCCGTGACCGACTGTGACTCCTTCAGGATGACGAAGGCCTTCGGCCGCTCCCCCCACTTCTCGTCGGGAACACCGACCACCGCGACATCGATCACCGCGGGGTGCGCCATGATCGCCTGCTCCACCTCGACCGTCGAGATGTTCTCGCCACCGGAGATGATGATGTCCTTGGCACGGTCCTTGAGCTGGATATATCCGTCCGGGTGCATGACACCGAGGTCGCCGGTGTGGAACCAGCCACCGGCGAACGCCTCGGCGGTGGCGTCGGGATCCTTGTAGTAGCCGAGCATGACGTTGTTGCCGCGCAGCACTATCTCACCCATGGTCTCGGCGTCGGCCGGAACATCGTTCATGTTGTCGTCGACGATGCGGGCCGTTTCGGCCTGCAGCATGCCGACACCCTGCCGGGACAACAGTGCGGCGCGTTCGTCACCTGTCTTGTCGTCCCACGAATCCTGGTACTCGCAGATCGTGTACGGGCCGTACACCTCGGTCAGACCGTAGACGTGCACGACGGTGATGCCCATCTGTTCGAGTTGCGCGATCACGGTCGGGGACGGTGGTGCACCCGCGGTGGTGATGTGCAGGGGCCGGTCGAGCGTGTGTGCCTGTTCGGCGTTCGCGATGGTCGAGCACACCGCGGGCGCGCCGCACAGGTTGGTCACGCCCAGGTTGTCGATGGCATCCCAGATGGCGTCGGCGCGCACCGCCCGCAGGCAGATGTGAGTGCCACCCGCCGCGGTGACCGCCCACGGAGTGCACCAGCCGTTGCAGTGGAACATCGGCAGCGTCCACAGGTATTTGCTCTGCCCCGTGAATCCGTTGTGGAACGTCTCGCCCAGCGAATTGAGATACGCACCGCGATGCGAGTACATGACGCCCTTCGGCTTGCCGGTGGTGCCCGAGGTGTAGTTGAGGGAGATGACGCCGAGTTCGTCTTCGACGCTCCAAGGCAACGGGGATGCGTCGAGCGAATCGGCGAGCGCGAGAAACTCGTCGTAGCGCGCGGTAACCACGCCAGCGGGAAATTCTGGCGCCGATACCGTCGAATCGGGGACTTCGACGATATCGGTGAGTGTCGGGACGTCGACGCCCGCGAGCGAGCCGACGAATTCGGAGTCGACGAACAGCAGCGACGCCTCGGCGTGGTTCAGGATGTAGTCGAGCTCCGGACCTGCGAGCCGCGAGTTCAGTGCGATAAGCACCCCGCCTGCCAGCGGCACCGCGAAATGCGCGATGAGAGTCTCGGGCACGTTGGGAGTCAGGTAGGCCACCCGGTCGCCGGGCTTGATCCGGCTTTTCAGGACCCGGGCGAGACGCTGGGTCTCCTCGGCGAACTCCGCATATGTGTACCGACGGTCGCCGTAGACGATCGCGGTGCGATCGGGGAACACCGACGCCGACCGCTCGAGGAAGCGCAGCGGGCTGAGCTGACTGTGGTTGGCAGACGCGGCAGAGCGGTCGAGTGCGCTGGACACGGAAACCTCCGGGATCATCGGGAAAGTCGGCGTCACGTGTGATCGTCGCAACACCGGGTTCGGTCGAGGCTACGAATCTCCGAATCGGCGCCGCTACCCTAGAAAGAGGGTGTTAGGAGGAAGCCGCTCAGTGAGTGCTGTGAACCGTGCTGATCTGCTTCGGCCGAGTGACGTCGACACGCTTCGTGCCGAATTGCGGTCGCTCGAGCAGACGACAGGCCTTCCCATTCTGTTCGGAGGCACCGTGCACGGCGCCGATCTGGTGTTGTCCGGTTACGTCGGAACTCGTGGTCGATTCCTCCGCAATCTCGTGATCAGTTCCGAACGTGGGCTCGGCGGACGGGCGATCGCCGAGCAGCGCCCCCGTTCGGTCTCCGACTACTTCACGTCGCGACACATCACCCACGATTACGACAGGCCCGTCGGCGGCGAGGGTATCGAGTCGTTGCTGGCTGTCCCCGTCGTTGTGCGGGGGCGGACCCGTGCGGCGATGTACGGCGGTCTCCGAACGCCACTGCCCATCGGCGACACCGTCACCGAACAACTCGCGCAGTCCGCGCGAGCGTTGGCACGGGAGATCGAGATCCGCGACGAGGTGGATCGTCGGGTGGCACTGCTCGACAACGTCGGAGCGTGCAGCCCGATGGGAAACGGTGAGCGGCTCCCGCGGGCGGTGTCCGACACGATCACCGAAAGCTACCTGGAGTTACGTGAGCTCGCGGCCGGAGCGAACGACCCGGACCTGGAATCTCGGCTGAAGGGGGTCGAGGACAAACTGCGGGCGCTCGGGGGCTCCGGGTCGCAGGTGCCGACAGCGCACCTGACCCCGCGCGAACAGGACGTGCTCGGATATGTGGCCTTGGGCTGCCGCAACGCCGAGATCGCCGAACGCCTGGCCCTGAGTCTCGAAACCGTCAAGAGCTACGTGCGCAATATTCTGGCGAAGCTCGAGGTGCACAGTCGTCACGAAGCGGTGGTGGAGGCGCGTCGGCAGGGTCTATTGCTCTGAGTCGATCCGTCAGGCCGGCTCGGGAAGTTCGGCCTCCGGGCCGGGGACGCCACCGACAGCCGCGACGAGGCGTTCGCGCGCTCGTCCGAGGTGGTCGGCGAGGATCGAGACCGCGAGCTCTCCGTTTCCCGACGCCACCGCATCGAGTATCTGCCGGTGTTCGGTAGCGATGCTCGCCGTGGTCAGCAGATGCTGGCCCTGAACCTGGACCATGCACAATCGCACCTCGGAGACGAGCGAACCGAACATCCTGCTCGTCCGAGGACTTCCCATCGCGTCCACCAGTGAGGTGTGGAAGCGCATGTCGGGTTCGACGATCGCGAGCGGTGCGTTGTCTGTCATGGCGAAGATCTCACCGTTGGCGGTGACGGCAGAGTTGGGAATGTGTGGGCTCTGCGCCAGGTAGCGCAGTGCTGTGGACTCGAGGTGCGCGCGGGTGCGGTAGATGTCGCGGATGTCGTCGGGCCCCAGTTTGGGTACGCGGGCGGTCTTGTGGGCGCTGCGCTGAAGGAGGCCCTCGCCGACGAGTTTTTCGATGGCTGCTTTCGCCGTCGGTCGTGCGACCTCGTAGACCCGCGCGACTTCGGCTTCGGTGAGTGCATCGTCGTGTGCGAGTTCGCCGGAGAACAACCGTCCCCGCAGTTCCTCGGTCAGGGCATCGATGATCGACAGAGTTCTGACACGTCCCGCCATCTCCGGCTCCTTCACTCCACTGTCGAACCGGTGCGCGATTCTTTCACGCTGCGGCCTCACAATCCTTGACTGTCCAGTGTACTTGTCTGACAATCTAGGAATGCCTGGTTCCGCGAACATCGAAGACCTGCACAGCGCACTCAGCAACGATCTGCGCGACCCGCTCGGCGACGCACTCGTCACCGATCCGGATCGGATGTTCGCGTACCGGCGCGACCAGTCGCTGCTGACCGAGGCCGGAATCCCACTGGCACTCGTGCGGGCCCGCGACACCGACGACGTGGTCGAAACGATGAAATGGGCCCACCGGCACGGCGTGCCCGTGGTGACACGCGGCGCGGGCACCGGGTTGGCAGGCGCCGCGAATGCGCTCGACGGCTGCATCGTGCTCAGCGTCGAGAAACTGAACGAGATTCTCCACATCGACACGGCCGCGCGGACCGCGACCGTGCAGCCGGGCGTGATCAACGGCGATCTGGCAGCCGCAGTCGCCGAACGCGGACTCTGGTACGTGCCAGACCCCGGAAGCCGGGCGATCTCGACCATCGGTGGCAATCTCGCAACGAACGCGGGCGGCACGTGCTGCGCGAAGTACGGCGTCACCGCCGATCACGTGGCCAGAATAAAAGCGGTACTCGCCGACGGACGCATCATCCATACCGGTGCAGTGACCAGGAAAAATGTCGCTGGGCTCAACCTGACCCAGCTGCTCGTCGGGTCGGAGGGGACACTCGCCGTCATCGTCGAGGCCACCATGCGGCTCAGGGCGGCGCCGACCGCGGCGTCGACGGTCGTGGCCGCATTTCCGTCCACGGCGCAGGCCATCGAAGCGGTGCTTGCAATCCGCAACCGCGCCGAGCCGTGTCTGCTCGAGCTGATGGACCGCACGACGATCACCGCAGTCAACGAGATGACGCACATGGGACTCGACGAATCAGCGGGCGCACTCCTGCTCATTCAGTGCGACGGCAGAGAAGCCGGTGCCGAGGCCCAGACGTGTGCCACCGTGTGCACGGAGATCGGCGCAACCGAGGTGTACGACACCGACGACCCGGTCGAGGGTGAGGAGTTCATGCAGGCGCGCCGGGTCGCGTTGACCGCCCTCGAACGCCAGGGCAGTACCTTGCTCGACGATCTCGCGGTTCCGGTCCCACGGTTGCCCCAGATGCTGTCGGCGATCGAGCGGATCGCTCAGAAACACAGCCTCGTGATCGGTACGTTCGGACATGCCGCAGACGGCAATCTGCACCCCACCATCGTGTTCGACGCAGCCGACGACGACCACACGCGCCGCGCACGGCTGGCATTCGACGACATGGTGGCGGAATGCCTGGAACTCGGTGGATCGATCAGCGGCGAGCACGGCATCGGAGTCCTCAAGGAGCCGTACCTCGAGCAGATGGTCGGGTCGGTGGAGCGCGAACTGATGAGCAAGGTGAAGGCCGCGTTCGACCCCACCTCGATCCTCAACCCGGGACGAGGGATCTAGCCGGAAGCCCCTACGTGCGACGAAACCCCTCGAAGAACGCCCGGGCCCGTCGCCGAAGTCGCGTCGTCCACGGCTCGGCGACGGTGCTCGCGGGGCGTTCGAGCAGGTCGACGCTGGACGCGCCGCGTAACGGCCAACCGCCGTCGACATCGGTGGAGTCGCGGCCGAGGCCTTCCAGATACACGGCGAAATTCCGTTGCCGCTCGGCGTGCCACGCGGCCTGATCGGCCATGATGTCGAGGTCTGCCAGCTGCGGAAAACGGGCGACGAGCGCGCGCACGAGGTGACCGGCGGCGAGTGCATCGGCCTCGGCTTCGTGCGCGCACGACAACGTCACCCCGTATGCGTCGCACACCGCCGCGAGCGTGCGTTTTCCCGACCGTCCGCGGTCCATTTCCCGGTCGATGACGTACGGATCGGCGACGAGCCCGAACCCGAGGGCGGGTAGTCCGAGGCGCGTTCCTTCGGCGTCCATCACCGTCAAGTCGTAGCTCGCGTTGAATGCGACGACGATGTGCCCCCGGCGCCACGCCTCCAGCAGCGCCTCGCGGATCTCGAGATAGCCGGCCCGGTAGTCCATACCTTCGGCGCGGGCGCGTTCGTCGGTGATGCCGTGGATGGCGATGGTCTCGGCGGGAATAGGGATGCCGGGATCGAGCAGCCACGTGCGGGAGTGGATGCGTTCCCCGTCGAACGTCGCGACACACGCGCTGACGATGCGGGCCGTCCTCGGGTCGCGATCGGTCGTCTCGAGGTCGAACGCGCAAAGGGGTAGGTCGGGCCAGGGCGTCACAGGCAGTTCCCCTATCCGTTCGATGGACATGGTCGGTGGTTCATCCGGCATTGTGTCTGCCGGCACCGACAAGTCCGGCCGCGGTCGAGTCGGGACTGCTGGTGGACGACTCGGAACGAGTCTGCCGGGAACGACTCAGAACGAGTCTGCGCACACGACCATCTCGCGCTCCTCGTAGACGAAGCCGCTGTCGGAGATGGAGCAGTCGTTGACGTCGGTGGTGCCTTCGAGGATCTCGGTGACCCTCTCGCCCTCGATGGCTGTCTCCGAACAGTCGATCCGTTTCGGGTCTTCACCGCCGAGATCCATACAATCGTCGACCTGCCAGTCGATATCGAGACACAGCGCGCCGAGTTCGTTGCCGCGGATGGACTCGTAGTAGGACTGGTCGGAATTGCACTCGTCGCTCGTCGTCACGATGTCGACGACGAGGTAGTTGGAGTCGTCGCTGCCGCAGGTTGCTTCCTCGATCGTGGCGTCGTCGACGGTGCCGCCGAGCAGGACGCAGTCGCCGATTTCGGCGTCGACCTCCAGATCGAGATCGGACGCAGACGGGCTGTCCGAGGTGGTCGGAGCCGAAGTTGTCGTGCGCGAGGAACTGGGCGAGGCCGACGATTCCGTCGCCGACGAGCCGGCTTCGGGCACGGCCCGGAGCTCCACATCGTCGGAACAGCCGGCGACCAACGACACTGCGGCAACGGCTGCGACAGCAAGGCCGGCCGCACGGCGAAGAGTGATCATGGCTGCACAGAGTACGGAACTGGATTGTTCGCTTCGCGCGATGGTTGCTGAACACCCTCTCCGACCTCACGAAACAGCATCGGTGTGATCGAGTTCATGGGCCTTCTGTCGCCGTTGTGAATGGGTCGGCGAAGAGGTCGATCGGTTGCAACCGGCACGCGCAGCGCATCCGGATGCAACGATGAGAATCATGGATCTGCCCGTCGTACCGCCGATAGCGCCCATGCTGGCGAAGGCCTCATCGAAGGTGCCGGAACAACCGGATTCCGGTGCGGCGCAGTGGTCGTACGAGCCGAAGTGGGACGGCTTCCGCGCGATAGTGTTCCGGGATGCAGACGAGGTCGTGTTCGCGTCGCGTGGTGGTAAGGACCTCGCCAGATATTTCCCGGAGCTCGTCGAACGGGTGCGCGCCGAACTTCCCGAGCGCTGTGTGGTGGACGGCGAGATCGTCGTACCGCGTGAACGCGACGGGCACACTCGCTTGGACTGGCAGGCGCTCTCGGAAAGGATCCATCCGGCAGCGAGCCGTGTCGCGATGCTCGCAGAGCACACTCCTTCGCAGTTCATCGGGTTCGACGTGCTGGCTCTCGGCGACGACAATCTCATGGAAGAACCGTTCGCCGAACGCCGTGTGCGGCTGCAGCGGGCCGTCGGTGGCGGCCCGAGCTGCCATGTGACTGCTGCGACCACTGACGCGGAGACTGCGATGCGATGGTTCGAACAATTCGAAGGCGCAGGCCTCGACGGTGTGGTCGCGAAGCAGCTCCACGGGGCATACCGTCCCGACAAGCGCGACATGATCAAGCTCAAACATGCCCGGACCGCCGACTGCGTGCTCATCGGTTACCGCAAGCACAAGAGCGTCGACGGGGTGGGCTCACTGTTGCTGGGGCTCTACCACGACGGTGAACTCGTGATGGTCGGGGGCGCCTCCGCATTCACCACTGTCAGGCGTCAGGAGTTGCTCGCCGAGTTGCAACCGCTACGGGTGGGCGACGATGTGGTCGCGGACGGTGAGCAGACGAGGTGGCGCTCAGCGGCCGACCGCAGCTGGGTCCCCCTGCGTCCGGAACGGGTGCTCGAAGTCGCGTACGACCAGATGGAGGGAACTCCGGAGACCGCAATGCGTTTCCGGCACGCGGCCAGATTCCTCCGCTGGCGACCCGATCGGGACCCGCAGAGTTGCACGTACGACCAACTCGAGGTGCCCGTGCGTTACGACCTTGCCGATGTACTGGACCGGACGGAGAACTGACGGTGGCGACGGGGAAACGATCACCTGCGGAAGAACTCGACGTCGACGGTGTGCCCGTGCGGCTGTCGAACCCGGACAAGATCTACTTTCCCAGGCTCGGCGCGGAGGGTGGCACCAAACGCCACCTCGTCGAGTACTACCGGGCGATCACGACGACCATGGGCGCACCGCTCCTCGACGCGCTCCGGGACCGACCCACCCATCTGCAGCGCTTTCCCGACGGTGTGGAGGGTGAGGAGATCTATCAGAAGCGTGCACCCGCGAAGCGGCCCGACCACGTCGCGACGTGTGAGATCACCTTTCCGTCCGGGCGTAAGGCCGATGCTCTGCGAGTGCGTTCCGCCGCGGATGTGGTGTGGGCGGCCAATCTGGGGTGCGTGACATTCCATCCCTGGGCTGTGCGCTGCGGCGACACGGACAGGCCCGATGAACTCCGGATCGATCTCGACCCGCAACCGGGGACGGATTTCGGTGACGCGCGTACGGTCGCGCTCGACGTGGTCCGGCCGCTGCTCGACGAACTGGGGTTGACGGGTTTCCCGAAGACGTCGGGTGGCCGCGGCATCCACGTCTATCTGCGGATCGTCCCCGAGTGGGACTTCGTCGGGGTGCGTCGTGCCGGGATCGCGCTGATGCGCGAGGTGGAGCGGCGCAGTGGTGACCGCGCGACGACCGCATGGTGGAAGGAAGAGCGCGGCGAGCGGATCTTTCTCGACTTCAACCAGAATGCGCGCGACAAGACCATCGCGTCGGCATATTCGGTGCGGCGAACACCGATTGCGACGGTGTCGACGCCGCTGACGTGGGACGAACTCGCCGATGCGGAACCGGACGATTTCACGATCGCGACGGTGCCCGAGCTGCTGGCGAGGCGACCCGATCCGATGTCGGGTCTCGATGCCGCCGCGCAGTCGATCGATGTTCTGCTCGAGATGGCCGACCGTGACGAGGCTGCTGGACTCGGTGACCTGCCCTATCCGCCGAACCATCCCAAGATGCCGGGCGAACCGAAGCGCGTGCAGCCCAGTCGTGACCGGGAGCTGAACAGTGGGAAGAGCGCCGGGAACAACACCTGACCGAGATTCTGCTGTTATCTCACTGTGGAGCGTGACAGGGCATGTCTCCCTAAACTGTTACCCGAGGGTAGTTGTTCGGATCGTTTGGAGGGCCGCAGGCGTGACCTGGATGAAGATGTCGGGCCGATTGTCGGTGGTCGGCGCGGCGTTGGCTGCGGCACTCGGCGGTGCTCTGCTGGCTGCGGCGCCTGCACAATCGCTGACCTGTTCTGCGCCTCCCGGTGCCCCGACGGAATCCAGTGCGATCCTCGGAACCGAAGCGTGTGGCGCGAACACCGAGGGCCCCGGAGGTGCGTGGAGTTACGGAAGCGGCGGAGTGGGATTTGCCGATTCCCGCGGGGACTCGAGGGTCGGAGCGCTCGGTCTCGACGGTGGGGTCGGAGCTGCCGAGAGTGCCGGAGGACTGCTTGCTGCCGTCGGGGTCGGCGCCGAGTCGCTCGCACTCGGTGTGCTCGATCAGCCGGGTACCGCTGTGGTGGCGACAGGTCCGGGTTCGCAGGCATTCATCGGCGACGCGACCGACCCGGTCCTGTGCGTGGGCGAGATGGCGCTTGCGGCGAACCTCACGACCGGCCAGGGTTGCTTCGTGTACGGGTCCTTGCGGTACACGACGATGCCGTAGTCGCGGAGGACTCGTCTGCTCCGGCAATGCGTACGTGCCGGCATCGCGTATGTGCCGGCAATGAGTATGTAAGGCCTTCCCCGGACTCGCGCCGACACGTAGCGTGTCGGAAACATCCGAGCGGAGGTGCCCATGAGCGTCCGGACGATCGACCGGGGCCAGGTTTCACGAGAGCAGGGTGTCCGAGAACTGCCCCCGACCGCCATGCACGTCGACCCGAGGTTCCTCCCGCTCGCCGACCGATTCTTCGCTCTCTACAAGGAACCGCAACACGGTGGCGGAGCCCTCACCGCATATCTGCACGGCGAGAAGATCCTCGACATCTGGGCGGGTTGGGCCGATCGCAACCGGCGGTGGACCCGCGACACGATGACGCTGTCGTTCTCCACGGGCAAGGGCGTCGCCTCGACCGTCGTGCACAGACTCGCCGAGCGCGGTCTGATCGACTATTTCGCTCCCGTAGCCCAGTACTGGCCGGAGTTCGCGGCAGGGGGCAAGGGCTCGATCACCGTCGCCGACGTGATGACCCACAGCGCTGGTCTGCACCGTGTACGCGGGCTCGTACCGGGCAGCCACGGAATCCTCGACTACGACCGGACGGTCGCCGCGCTCGCCGCGGCACGCCCGGACAAGCGTCGTCATCGCGGTTCGGGCTACCACGCCGTCACCTACGGCTGGCTGGTCGCGGAGATCGCTGCGCGGGTCACCGGGAAGCCGTTCGTCGACGTGGTCGAAACCGAGATTGCCGAACCGCTGGGTATCGGCGACTTCTGGTATCGGGTTCCCGCCGGCGAACGACACCGCATCGCACCGCTGTTTCCACGGATCAGTCCGATGGGGCTGAACTGGGGTATGAGCGCTTCGGTGTTGTCGAGGATCGGACCTACGCGCGGGCTCGCGGAAGCGGCGATGCCCGACGGATTCGACGAACTCGTCCGTGACCCGGCGGTCCACGATTCCGTCATGCCAGGCTGGAACGGCGTGTTCACGGCGCGTGCGCTTGCACGGATGTACGGGGCGATTGCCGCCGGTGGCGTACTCGACGGCAGGCGATTCCTCGATCCCGGGACGATCGCCGAGATGAACAAGGTGCGCCGCCGCGGCCACGACTACGTCCTCGGTGTCCCGATGGCGTGGCGACTCGGATACCACCAACCCGTGTTCGCGAGCACCGAGCGTCCGCGAGGTGCACTCGGGCATTACGGAGTGGGTGGTTCGGGAGCGTTCGCCGACCTCGACTCGGGTCTGTCGCTCGCGTTCACCACCAACCGTCTCGGCGCCGGGGCGATCCCGCTCGGTGACCTGCGTCTGGCCCGGCTCGGAGCGCTGGCACGCGAACTTGCAAGGAAGGCGTGAGCGTAATTCGCTCGGGTGGTGGAGATTGCCGTTCCGGCACGAAGCCGGGGCGAGGCGGGCAGTATCCGGAGCAGAACATTGCATGTCCTGTGCCGATACGTGAGGAGCGCGCCATGAGTCATGTGTACCGAGTGATCGAGGTGGTGGGGTCATCGACGGCCGGGGTGGACGACGCGATCGCCAAGGCTGTCGCGCGGGCCGGGGAGACGACGCGCCACCTGGAATGGTTCGAAGTAGTCAACACGCGTGGTCACATCGATGACGGTGCTGTCGCGCACACGCAAGTTACGCTCAAGATCGGATTCCGGATCGAGTCCGGCGACGAATTGTCCGAATAGTACATTCTCGCTACCGGCAATCGCCTGGTACGATTTGGGTAATGTGATTCTCGACCGAATCTGTAACGTGTTATAGTCTGGGGTTTCGACGACCCCACCCGGCACTCTCAGGCAGGTAGCGAAGTGGCTTATGTGATCACCCAGGCATGTTGCAACGACGTCTCATGCGTCGAAGTCTGCCCGGTCAACTGCATACACCCGACACCCGACGAGGCGCCGTTCGCAACGACGGAGATGCTCTACATCGACCCGGAGACCTGCATCGATTGCGGCGCCTGTGTCGACGAATGCCCGGTCGATGCGATCTTTGCGGACAACGAAATCACCCCCGAACAGGAGCCGTACCTCGAGATCAACGCCGCGTACTACGAGCGGTACCCGATCGGACCCGACTGGCCGGAGCTGCGCAGCCGCAAGAAGATCCCGGCAGATCTCGGAACGCTGCGCGTCGCGATCGTCGGCTCCGGTCCGGCCGCGTGCTACGCGGCGCAGGAACTCGTCTCGCACTCGAGTGTCCGGGTCGACATGTTCGACCGCCTGCCTACCCCGTACGGCCTGGTTCGTGCCGGGGTCGCGCCGGATCACCAGACCACCAAGGGAGTCGGCGACGTCTTCCGCAGCGCCATCGGTCACAAGAACACCCAGTGCTGGTTCAACGTCGAGGTCGGCACGCATATCACCCACGATGAGCTGCTTGCGCACCACCATGCTGTGATCTACGCGGTCGGTGCATCGAGCGACCGTCACCTCGGTGTGCCCGGCGAAGACCTCCCGGGCTCGCACGCCGCCACCGAGTTCGTCGCCTGGTACAACGGCCATCCCGACTACGCAGGCAGGCAGTTCGACCTCTCCGGCGAACGCGCCGTGATCATCGGCAACGGCAACGTCGCACTCGACGTCGCCCGCGCCCTGGTGATGAACCCCGATGAGCTCGCTCGCACCGACATGGCCGAGCACGCCGTCGAGGCACTGCGGAAGTCGAACATCGAAGAGGTCGTCGTCGTCGGACGACGCGGCCCGGCGCAGGCCGCGTACACCAACCCCGAGCTGCTCGCCCTCGGTCAGCTCGAGGGAATCGACGTGATCGTCGACCCCAACGAGATCCAACTCGATTCGGCCAGCCAGGCCATCCTCGACGATCCCGAGGTGGAGCCGCGGATCGCACTCAAGATGCGCCAGGTCGAGGGGTACGCACAGAACAGCCCGAACCCCGGCAACAAGCGCATCGTGCTGCGGTACCTCGCGTCGCCGGTCGAGATCGCAGGCGAAGGCAGGGTCGAGTCGATCACCCTCGAGCGCAACGAACTCGTCGAATCCGACGGACGGCTGGACGCCCGCCCCACCGGCGAGACCGAGACGCTCACGACCGGTCTCGTGCTCCGCTCGATCGGATATCGCGGCACTGCCGTCGACAGTCTCCCGTTCGACGAGAAGAAGGGCGTCATCCCGAACGAGTCGGGCAAGGTCATCGACCCCGACACCGGCGACCCGGTCACCGGGGTCTACACGGCAGGCTGGATCAAGCGGGGCCCGAGCGGTGTGATCGGCACCAACAAGCAGTGCTCGGCCGAGACCGTCGCGCAGCTCGTCGACGACTTCATCGCAGGGCGTCTCGCCGAACCCGTGGCGGATCGGGAGAAGCTCGACACCCTGGTAGCCGAACGCCGCCCCGAGTACGTCGATTACAAGGGCTGGCAAGCCATCGACAAGCAGGAACGCGCACGTGGCAAGGCATCGGGAAGATCGCGTCTGAAGTTCGTCTCGATCGAGGAAATGCTCGCGGCGTCGAGGCCCGAAGCCTGACGTTCACTGCCTCCACCTCTACTGCCCGAATTGCTCGACGACGGGTCGGTGTGTGTAATGACGAGGTACGCCAGCGCCGCGGTCGGGGATGTGAAAACGCGACGCACCGTCGAACGATGGGTAATTTGTCGATGTCTGTGAAGCAGTCCATGCCCAAGAGTCGCCACCGTGCCACGCGCCGGGTCGGTCGCTTCGTCGCCGCCCTCACCGGCGCCGGCGCGGTCGCTCTCGCATTGGTCGGCCCTGCGGCCGCCGCACCGCTGTGGCCGGGTGGGCCGGAGGTGCCGAGTGTCGAAGACCTGATCGAGGGTCTCGCACCGGCGATCCCGGGTGCGCCGCAACTCCCGGCGCCTCCGGCTCCGGCGGCGCCGTTCTCGGATCCGTCGCTGAATCCTTCTTCCGGTGAAACGGTCGGTGTCGCGCAACCCATCATCATCCGGTTCAACGAGCCCGTCGGCGACCGTGCCGCCGCCGAACGCGCAATCGAGATCACGTCGGAGCCGGCAGTCGGCGGCCATTTCTACTGGGCGTCGGATCAGCAGGTGCGATGGAAGCCGTTCGAGTTCTGGCCCGCGCACACCACCGTCGATGTCCGGGCGGGCGGCTCGCACTCGTCGTTCACCATCGGCGACGCCCTCGTGACGGTGGCCGACGACAACACCAAGACGATCACCGTCACCCGCAACGGCGAGGTGGTCCGGACCATGCCCACCTCCTTCGGAAAGCCCGGCTACGAAACCCCGAACGGCACATACATCGTCGGCGACAAGTTCCGCGACATGTACATGGACTCGTCCACGTACGGCGTGCCTGTCGACGACCCTGAGGGCTACCGCACGTACGTCGAATACGCGACGCGGATGTCCAACAGCGGCATCTTCATCCATGCAGCCCCGTGGTCCGAATGGGCGCAGGGCAACACAAACACCAGTCACGGCTGCCTCAACGTGAGTACCGCGGACGGTCAGTGGTTCTTCGAGAACGCCCGCAAGGGCGACCCGGTGATCGTGCAGAACACCGCGGGCGGCGTCCTGAACGGCTGGGACGGACTCGGAGACTGGAACCTCTGATACGCGCTGAGTTTCCGCCCCCTACCCGGTCGGGCGAGTGAATCATCGGTTCGATCCATCGAAACGCACGATACATTCGCCCGGAAAGGTAGGGGGCGTCTTCTTGTTGTAACCACTTGTTCGCCGATGACGGCCAAACTGCCTCGGTGTCATCGAGTCCGGAACGAACACTGCCGCAGACGAGTCGTGGACTCCGCGGCCGTCCCTGGACCGACTATGCGCTGTTCACGGTGCTTGTCGGGCCGAACCTCGCGCTGCTGATCCTGTTCACCTATCGACCCCTGGTGGACAACATCCGGCTGTCGTTCTTCGAATGGAACATCGCCAGTCCCACTGCGACGTTCATCGGATTCGGAAACTACCGCGAATGGTTCGGCAGGACCGATACCTGGCAGATCGTGGGAAACACGATTTTCTTCACCGCGGCTGCCGTCATCGGCTCGATGGTGGCCGGGCTGGGTCTCGCCCTGCTCCTCGACCGAAAACTGATCGGCCGCAACCTCGTCCGCTCCGCGCTGTTCGCACCGTTCGTCATCTCCGGCGCCGCTGTCGGTGTCGCCTTCCAGTTCGTATTCGATCCGAACTTCGGTCTCGTCCAAGATGTTCTGGCCCGGATCGGAATCGAATCGCCCAACTTCTACCAGGATCCCACCTGGGCGCTGGTGATGGTGACACTGACCTATCTGTGGAAGAACCTCGGCTATACCTTCGTCATCTATCTCGCCGCGTTGCAGGGACTGCGCCCCGAACTGAGTGAGGCCGCAGCGATCGACGGGGCATCCGGGTGGACCACTTTCCGCAGGGTCGTGCTACCGCAGCTTCGCCCGACCACATACTTCCTGTCGATCACAGTGCTGCTCAATTCGTTCCAGGTGTTCGACATCATCAACGTGATGACGCGCGGGGGCCCACTCGGCACCGGGACCACCACGATGGTGTTCCAGATCTACGACGAATCCTTCCGCAACTTCCGCGCCGGATACGGAGCAACTGTCGCCACCATCATGTTCATGGTGCTGCTTGCGGTGACCGTATACCAGGTGCGCATCATGGATCGAGGAGATCAGAAGTGACTGCTCTCGCCGACCGTCCTACCCTCCACGCCGAACCCGAGCCGGTGGATGCCGCTACCCACGTGCGACGCGAACGTCTCGTGAAGGTGTTCGGCTATGCCGCCATGCTGTGTGTTCTGATCATCGTGGGGTTGCCGCTGTACTGGATCGTCATGACTTCGTTCAAGGAGCGGCCGGACATCTACACGATCCCGGTGACGTGGTGGCCGGCCACGTTCCATCCTCAGAACTACTCCGAGGCTGTGCAATCCGTCGAGTTCTTTGCATTCCTCCGCAACTCGGTGATCATCACCTCGGTCCTCGCGGGCGTCAAATTCGTGCTCGGTGTACTCAGCGCGTACGGGCTGGTCTTCCTTCGTTTCCCCGGCAAGAACATCGTGTTCCTCGGTATCATCGCAGCGCTCATGGTGCCCAACCAGATCACCGTCATCTCCAACTACGCATTGATCGCGGAATGGGGGTGGCGCAACACCTTCCAGGGCATCATCGTTCCACTCGCGGGCGTCGCCTTCGGCACCTTCCTGATGCGAAATCACTTCCTGTCGATTCCGGCCGAGATCATCGAAGCCGCAAGGATGGACGGGGTCGGCCCGGTGCGGCTGCTGTGGCGGGTAGTGCTTCCGGTATCGGGGCCGACGATGGTCGCATTCGCGATCATCACCGTGGTGAACGAGTGGAACGAGTATCTGTGGCCATTTCTCATGGCGGACGACGCATCCGTAGCGCCACTGCCGATCGGGCTGACGCTGCTCCAGAACAACGACGGCGTCACCAATTGGGGTCCGGTCATGGCGGGCACTGTGCTCGCGATGCTCCCGATCCTCGTGGTTTTTCTTCTCCTGCAACGACACATGATCAAGGGCCTCACCTCCGGTGCGGTCAAGGGCTGAACACTCAGGGAGCTGGTAATGGGTATCGACATCAGGCAATTGAACAGGCGCGGCTTCCTTGGGCTGACGGGTCTCCTTGCGACGAGTGCGGCTCTGGCCGCGTGCGCAGGAACCGGCGACGGCTCGACCGGCTCGTCCGGCGCATCGGGGTCGGTAGGGTCCGGCGACGCCACCACGATCAACTTCTGGTCCAACCACCCCGGCAAGTCGATCGAGATCGAGAAAGAACTGATCGGCCGCTTCCAGGCGCAGAACCCCGGTCTGACGGTCGACCTGATCGACGGTGGCAAGAATTACGAAGAGGTGTCGCAGAAGTTCAACGCCGCGCTGACCGGTGGTGACCTGCCGGACGTCGTCGTCCTGTCCGACGTGTGGTGGTTCAACTACGCGATCACCGGTGCCATCACGCCGCTCGACGACCTGTTCGCGAGCGTCGGCGTCGACACCGACGATTACGTCGACTCGCTTCTCGCCGACTACCGTTACGAGGGAATCCATTTCGCGCTTCCCTATGCGCGGTCGACGCCGCTGTTCTACTACAACAAGGACGTGTGGAATCAGGCCGGGCTGCCCGACCGCGGCCCCGAGTCGTGGGCGGAGTTCGACGAGTGGGGACCGCGCATTCAAGAGGTCGTCGGTGGTGGCAAGTGGGCGCATGGCTGGGGTAATGCCGCGGACTACCTCGGCTGGACGTTCGAGGGGCCGATCTGGACATTCGGCGGGGCCTACTCCGACGGCTGGGATCTGAAGTTCACCGACCCGAAGACCATCGAGGCAGGCAAGTTCCTCGAGGGCATGATCCACACCAAGAAGTACGCGTCCGTCTCGAACGACATCGCCAACGACTTCGCGGCCGGCCTCCTCGCGTCCACGATCGCGTCCACCGGTGACCTGTCCGGCATCACCAGCAACGCGGCCTTCGACTTCGGCACCGCATTCCTGCCCGCGCCGGACGGCCCCGGCTGCCCGACCGGTGGTGCAGGCCTTGCAATCCCATCCGGCATCTCCGACGAACGCAAAGCCAACGCGCTGAAGTTCATCGACTTCGTCACCAGCGGTGACAACACGGCGTATTTCTCTCAGAACACCGGGTACATGCCGGTCCGGAAGTCCGCGGTCGAGAACGACGACATGAAGAAGTACCTCGACCAGAACCCCAACGCGCGCACCGCCGTCGACCAGCTCGCAGTCACTCGGTCCCAGGACTACGCCCGCGTGTTCGTTCCTGGTGCCGACCAGGTGATCGGAACCGGTCTCGAGAAGATCGCGCTGCAGAACGCCGACGTCGCTGTGACATTCGCAGAGATTCAGGATCAGCTGCAGCAGATCATCGATCGCCAGATCACCCCGAACCTGTAAGCACACATTCACAGATAGAGGTACGGACCCAGTGGCCCAGATCAGTTTCCGGAATGTCACGCATCGCTACCCCGGTTCGGAGCGCCCGGCGGTCGATTCGCTCGACCTCGAGATCGCGAACGGCGAGTTCTTGGTGCTGGTGGGCCCATCCGGGTGCGGAAAGTCGACGAGTCTGCGCATGCTTGCCGGTCTCGAGGCGGTCGATTCCGGCCGCGTCGAGATCGGTGGACGCGACGTGACGGGATTGCCACCCAAGGCTCGTGATGTGGCGATGGTGTTCCAGAATTACGCGCTGTACCCGAACATGACCGTGGCCGAGAACATGGCTTTCGCGTTGCAGAACGGCGGGATGAAGAAACCCGAGCGTACGAAGCGTGTGCTCGAGGCTGCGAGAATGCTCGAACTCGAACAGCTGCTCGACCGCAAACCGGGCAAACTCTCGGGTGGACAGCGCCAACGAGTGGCCATGGGAAGAGCCATCGTTCGTCACCCGGCGGTGTTCTGTATGGACGAACCGCTGTCGAACCTCGACGCGAAACTACGGGTGAGTACCCGGGCCCAGATCGCCGAGCTCCAGCGCAGACTGGAGACCACGACGGTGTATGTCACCCACGATCAGGTCGAGGCAATGACGATGGGGGACCGGGTCGCAGTGCTCGATGGTGGCCGGTTGCAGCAGGTCGCCGCCCCGCGGACACTCTACGACGACCCCGTCAACACTTTCGTGGCCGGATTCGTCGGGTCGCCAGGAATGAACCTCGTCGAGGTGCCGGTGCAGGACGGGTCGGCGAAGCTCGGCGCGCTGCAGATTTCGGCGCCCCGGTCCATCGACGCCGGTCGCGTGGTGCTGGGAGTGCGGCCGGAATCGTGGACGCCGGTCGGAGCATGGCGAAACGATTCGTGGACATTGCGGACGGTACTCGTCGAGGAACTCGGTGCCGAATCGTTCGTTCACGCGGTATCGGCGGACCCGGCCGACGGTGTCGGGAAGATCGTGGTGCGGTGGGATCGGCGAACCCCCATCGCGAACGGTGACGAAATCTACTTGATTCCGAAATCCGGTGAGGTCTGCTTCTTTTCGGCCGAAACCGGCAGACGCATCAGGTCATGACGCGGGGGGTACGTCGGCAATCATCAAGGCATCGCCGTAGAGGTCGCGTTGGTCGCCGTCGAGCCCGGAGTCGGTGACAATCGTGTTCACCTCATCGAGGGCAGCCACCTTTGCGAGGGCTCGCCGCCCGAACTTGGCGTGGTCGGCGACGACCACCGTGTGTGCGGCCGCGGCGATCAGGGCGCGTTTGATGGGAACCTCGAGCGTGTTGTTGTTGGTGATTCCGGCGGCAGGATCGATCGCGTCTGCCCCGAGGAACGCCCAATCGGCCGAATAGTGCGACATGAACCGGACGGCATGGTCGCCGATCAGCGTGTAGACGGAGCCGAGCAACTCGCCCCCGGATACCAGCAGCCGTACGTCGGGGAACGACGCGACGAACTTCGCGATACGGAGATCGTTGGTGAGCACGGTCAGCGACGATTTCTCACGGAGCGCGACCGCCACCTCATAGGTGGTGGAGCCGCTGTCGAGAATGACACTGTCGCCGTCGGACACGAGGGCGGCACCGACCGACGCGATCGCCGATTTCTCGGCGCGGCGTACGTCCTGTTTGAGCGCGTACGGGACTTCGAACGACGCGCCATCGATCGCCTTGGCGCCCCCGTGAGTACGTTCGACCCTGCCGTCGCGGGCCAGTGCGTCGAGGTCGCGCCGGATGGTGGAGGAGTCGACGCCGAGGGCCGCCGACAGTGTCTTCGCGTCGACATATCCGTCGGCGAGTACTCGAGTGAAGATCTCACGTCGTCGTGCGCTCGCGGACACGAATGCTCCTCGGATCGGTGCGTGGGTATTGGGCGGTCGAGATCGAGAGTCTGCTCGATTGGTGACGACCATAGCGCACCGACACGCAGAACGCGCGTAGATGTTGACACTCCTGCGCGAAACTGTGCATTATTTCGAGCAGAACGTGCACGTTCTCGCGCAGAACTCGCGAAGTTGTCACGAACCTGAAGTTTGCCGAGAAGAGAAGTTCGCCCAGAACACCGGAACCGCCGAGGTTCCTCGACTTACGGACCTCGGTCGACCGCATACGACGTCGTCTTTCGGAGGTCACACGTAATGCTCAAGTTGGGATACAAGGCATCGGCCGAGCAGTTCGGTCCGCGTGAACTGGTCGAGCTCGGTGTGCTCGCCGAGGCGCATGGGATGGATTCGGCGACGGTGTCGGATCATTTCCAGCCGTGGCGGCACAACGGTGGGCATGCGCCGTTCTCGTTGGCGTGGATGACGGCGGTGGGGGAACGTACCGAGCGGTTGCAGTTGGGGACGTCGGTGCTCACGCCGACGTTCCGGTACAACCCGGCGGTGATCGCGCAGGCGTTCGCGACGATGGGGTGTTTGTATCCGGGGCGGGTGATGCTGGGTGTGGGGACCGGTGAGGCGCTCAATGAGATCGCGACGGGGTACAGCGATGCGTGGCCGGAGTTCAAGGAGCGGTTTGCTCGTCTTCGGGAGTCGGTGCGGTTGATGCGGGCGTTGTGGACCGGTGATCGTGTGGATTTCGAGGGGGAGTTCTACCGGACGGTGGGGGCGTCGATCTATGACGTGCCCGACGGTGGTGTTCCGGTGTATGTCGCGGCGGGTGGTCCGGTGGTGGCGCGGTATGCGGGTCGGGCGGGTGATGGGTTCATCTGTACCTCGGGTAAGGGGATGGAGTTGTACACCGACAAGTTGTTGCCTGCGGTGGCCGAGGGTGCGGCAAAGGCCGAGCGTGAGGTGGCGGGGATCGACAAGATGATCGAGATCAAGATTTCGTATGACACGGATCCGGAGTTGGCGCTGGAGAATACGCGGTTCTGGGCGCCGTTGTCGTTGACGCCGGAGCAGAAGCATTCGATCGAGGATCCGGTGGAGATGGAGGCGGCTGCCGACGCTCTGCCGATCGAGCAGGTGGCGAAGCGGTGGATTGTGGCGTCGGATCCGGATGCCGCGGTCGAACAGGTCAGGGCGTATATCGATGCCGGTCTCAACCATTTGGTCTTTCACGCGCCGGGTCATGATCAGAGGCGTTTTCTGGAGTTGTTCGAGCGGGATCTGGCTCCGCGTCTGCGCGCCCTCGCGTGAACGGACGGACGACGAGATGACTTCGGTTGCACAGAATGTGACCACCCTTCCGCAGTGGAAGGCGCTCGACGCCCATCGCGCCGATGTCGAGTCGTTGCACTTGCGCGAATTGTTCACGGCAGATCCTGCCCGGACCACGGCGATGACAGTCACCGCCGCGGATCTGGAGATCGACTACAGCAAACACCGGATCACCACCCACACGAGGGATCTGCTCCTCGACCTCGCTCGCGCGACGGGGGTCGAGGCCTCACGCGACCGGATGTTCGCCGGTGAGCACATCAACGTCACCGAGGACCGAGCGGTCCTGCACACCGCGCTGCGGCTGCCGTCGACCGCACAGTTGCGGATCGACAGTGAGAATGTGGTAGCCCACGTGCACGAGGTGCTCGAGGCGATGGGTGAGTTCACCGACCGCGTCCGCGACGGCCGGTGGCGCGGAGCGACCGGCGAGAAGATCGCGACGGTGGTCAACATCGGGATCGGTGGATCGGACCTGGGACCGGTGATGGTGACGCGTGCCCTGCGGCACTACCACGACGGTCCGCCGGTGCGATTCGTGTCGAATGTCGATCCGGCCGATCTCACGGCGGCCCTCCACGGTCTGAATCCGGCGACGACATTGTTCATCGTGGCCTCCAAGACGTTCTCGACGGTCGAGACCCTGACGAACGCGACCTCTGCGAGACGCTGGCTTGTCGCGACGCTCGGAGATGACGCGGTCGCGGCGCATTTCGTGGCGGTGTCCACACACGCACAGCGGGTCGAAGAGTTCGGGATCGACCCGGCCAACATGTTCGGCTTCTGGGACTGGGTCGGCGGACGGTACTCGGTGGGGTCTGCGATCGGGCTGTCGGTGATGTGTGCGGTCGGTCGAGAGCGATTCGCCGAACTGCTCGAAGGGTTCCACCGCGTCGACACCCACTTCCGAACGGCGCCCCTCGAGAAGAACACTCCGGTCCTGCTCGGCCTGCTCGGCGTGTGGTACACGAGTTTCCTGGGTGCGCAATCGCGTGCTGTGCTGCCGTACTCCAACGACCTCGTACGTTTTCCCGCCTACCTGCAGCAGCTGACCATGGAGTCGAACGGCAAATCGATACGCGCCGACGGAACTCCGGTGGGATGCGCGACCGGCGAGATCTTCTGGGGCGAGCCGGGAACGAACGGACAGCATGCGTTCTATCAGTTACTTCATCAGGGAACGCACCTGGTACCTGCCGATTTCATCGGATTCGCCACGTCGACGGACGACCTTCCCACTGCCGACGGAACCGGAAGTATGCACGATGTGCTCATGGCGAACTGCTTCGCGCAGTCGAAGGTGATGGCATTCGGCCGCACTGCAAACCAAGTGCGGGCCGACGGCACGCCCGAAGAGTTGGTGGCACACAAAGTGATGCCGGGTAATCAGCCGTCGACGACCATCCTTGCACCGAAACTGACCCCGTCGACACTCGGGCAGCTCATCGCGCTGTACGAGCATCAGGTGTTTGTTCAGGGCGTCGTGTGGGGGATCGACTCGTTCGACCAGTGGGGTGTGGAACTGGGGAAGGTGCAGGCAACGCAACTGCAGGCGGCGTTGACCGAAGGCAGCGATCCTGCGACCGGTGATGCGTCCACCGACGCCCTCATCCGAATCTATCGAGAGATGTCGAAGGGAGAGTGACCCATGCCCGCTCTGAAACTGCTCAAACTTCCTCCGCCGGTCGCGGAGTCGTGGGACTGGCAGATGGACGCCGCATGCCGCGACGTCGACGGCGCGATCTTCTTCCACCCCGACAACGAGCGCGGCGAACCGCGAGAGGAGCGAATCGAGGCTGCGAAGCGGATCTGCCACTCGTGCCCGGTGAGTATGCAATGCCTTCGCTACGCTCTGGAATCCGGTGAGCGATACGGGGTATGGGGCGGTATGACCGAGGAGGAACGAAAGGCTGCACGCAGGCGGCGTGTGGTTCGATAGTGCGCCGATGTACAACGGCACCGAGTGAATGCACTCGGTGCCGTTGTACGTGTGCGATTTTCAGGCGTCGAGGAACAGATCCCGTTGCGGGTTGTCGCCACCACCGTAACGCGAGAGATCGGTGATACCCGCCGCAGTGAGCACGTCGGCGTCGATATAGCACTTTCCGCTGGTGGTCTTCGCAGGACTCGACAGGATTGCCACCGCGGCGTCGGCCATGATCTCGGGGCTGCGCGACGAGGACAGCAGGTTATCGCCGTCCTGCATGTTCGCGACCGCTGAGGTGGCGATATAGGTCTCCGGCCACAGGCAGTTAGCGGCGATTCCTGCCTCGGCGTACTCTGCCGCGAACCCCAGTGTCAGCAGCGACATTCCGTACTTGGACAGCGTGTACGCGGGATGCGCGCCCAGCCAGTGCGGGTTCATGTTGATCGGCGGGGCGATCGTGAGGATGTGTCCGTTCTCGGACTTGCGTAGATGCGGCAGGGCTGCCTTCGTGAGGAGGAAGGTACCCCGGCAGTTGATCTCCTGCATCAGGTCGTATTTCTTCGCGGACAGATGCTCGGTCGGTTCGGTACCGATCGCGCTCGCGTTGTTGACGCACATGTCGATGCCGCCGAATCGTTCGACGGCGGTGTCGACGGCGCGCTGTACGTCCTCCTCCTTGCGTACGTCGCCGACGATCGCGACGGCTTTTCCGCCGGCCGCTTCGATGTCGGCGACAGCCGTGTGCACGGTGCCCTTCAACTTCGGGTGGGGTTCGCCGGTCTTGGCCAGGAGCACTACGTTCGCGCCCTGCGCTGCGGCTGCGACGGCGATCGCAAGTCCGATGCCGCGGCTGGCGCCGGACACAACCATCGTGCGGTCGCGAAGTGCATGCTGGCTCGTCATCGTTCTCCCTACTCGGATTTCATACCACTGACTCGTTCTCACCGATGATATTGGCATTCTCATTTTCTGCAAGTAAGGTATCCGGCGTGAGCGATATCGTGGAAACCTCGTCCGGGATCCCGCTCGATCCGGTTTACGGGTCGGGGGACCGAGAGCGTGAACTACCCCTGCCCGGAAAATTCCCCTTCACCCGTGGGAACTTCGCTTCCGGTTATCGGGGACGGCTGTGGACCTTCCGTCAGTACTCGGGCTTCGGCACCGCCGAGGAATCCAACCGTCGCTACAGATACCTGCTCGAACAGGGCGGGACCGGGCTCTCGGTCGCGCTGGACCTGCCCACCCAGTGCGGTTACGACTCCGATGACCCCGAGGTCACCGAGGAGGTGGGGCGCGTCGGCGTCGCCGTCGACACCCTCGCCGACGCCGAGATCCTCTTCGACGGCATCCCCCTCGACAAGATCAGCACCAGCTTCACGATCAACGGCACCGCCGCGATTCTGCTTGCCTTCTATGTGGCTGCTGCCGAACGCAAGGGTGTGTCGCGAGAGAAGCTCACCGGCACCATCCAGAACGACATCCTCAAAGAGTATGCGTCCAGGGGCACCTGGATCTGGCCGCCCGAGCCATCCTTGCGACTGATTGCCGACACGATCGAATTCTGTGCCGCAGAAGTTCCGCGTTTCAATGCGATCTCGGTGGCAGGCGCACACTTCCGCGATGCGGGAGCCAACGCGGTCCAGGAGATGGCCTTCACCCTTGCCGACGGGGTCACGTACTGCGACACCGTGATCGAACGCGGCCGCATGACCATCGACCAGTTCGCGCCGCAGATCTCGTTCTTCTTCTACACACACGGCGACTTCTTCGAGGAAATCGCCAAATATCGCGCAGGACGGCGTCGTTGGGCGACGATCGTCCGCGAGCGTTACGGTGCCACCACCGACAAGGCATCGATGTTCCGGTTCGGTTGTGTCGCGGGTGGAGCTTCGCTCTACGCGCCGCAGGCGCAGAACAATCTCGTCCGTGTGGCCTACGAATCCATGGCCTCTGTGCTCGGCGGCGTTCAGTCGATGTTCACTGCGGCATGGGACGAACCGTTCGCACTGCCGAGCGAGGAATCCGCGACGCTCGCACTACGCACCCAGCAGGTGCTCGCCTACGAGACCGGCGTGACCCGAGTGGCCGATCCGCTCGGAGGGTCCTATTTCGTCGAGGCACTCACCGACCGCACAGAAGAACGCATCATCGAGATCATGACCGACCTCGAGCAACACGGCGGCATGGTCCGCGCTATCGAGGACGGGTACCTCCAGGGCCTCATCGCCGACGAGGCGTACAAGCTCCACCAGGAGATCGAAGGCGGCGAGCGTCCCGTCGTCGGAGTCAACAAATTCGTCTCCGACGAGCCCGCGCCGGAGATCTCCACCTACGAACTCGATGCCGAAGGCCGCGAGATGCAGCTGAAGCGCCTCGCGAAAGTGAAGGCCGAGCGTGATCCCGAGGCCGTGCGCAGCACCCTCGCCGCACTGTCCCGCGCCGCGGAAGGAACCGACAATCTGATGCACTCCCTGATCGACTGCGCCAACGCCTACTGCACGGTCGGCGAAATGGTGTCCGCGCTGAAGTCCGTGTGGGGCGAGTTCCAGCAGCCGGTGGTGTTCTGATGACCGCCCGCGTTCTCGTCGCAAAGCCCGGACTCGACGGCCACGATCGTGGCGCCAAGATCGTGGCGCGCGCTCTGCGCGACGCCGGCTTCGAGGTGATCTACACCGGAATCCGTCAGAAGGTCGAGGACATCGTGTCCATCGCCATCCAAGAGGACGTCGCGGTGGTGGGTCTGAGCATTCTCTCGGGTGCGCACGTCGCATTGACGACGAAGGTCGTCGAGGCTTTGCGTGCTGCAGACGCAGGTGACATCGACGTGATCGTCGGAGGCACCATTCCTCAGTCCGACGTTCCCAAACTTCTCGCAGCGGGCGCTGCCGCAGTGTTCCCCACCAGCACGCCACTCGACGAATTGGTAGCGGGAGTGCGCAAGCTGACCGAGAACACACGCTGAGCGGAAACAAGTCCAGATGTAGTCACTTTCGAGCCCGGCCCACCGAGCGCGCCACCGGGCCGCGCAGACAACGAACTCGAATGCTGGAGGAATCGTGCGGATCGGAGTGATGGTCGGACCCGAGCAAGGGGACACCAACCGCAAGGTCGACCGGATGTTGAAGGACGTCGAATGGGCGGAGGCCGCCGGATTCGACACCGTGTGGGTCCCGCAGATCCCCACCGACTTCGACGCATTGACTGCCATCGCCCTCATGAGCACGAGGACGAGCCGAATCGAGATCGGGACCGCAGTGGTGCCACTGCAGGCGCAGCATCCCGTGCATCTCGTGCGCCAGGCGCTGTCCACGCATGCCGCGCTCGATGGTCGACTCGCTCTGGGGGTCGGTCCGTCGCACCACTGGATCGTGCAGGACATGCTCGGCCTGCCCTACGACAAGCCCGCCAAGTTCACCCGGGACTACCTCGACGTGCTCGGCGGCATCAAGGATCTGCCCGGCTCGATCGATGTCGAGAACGACACGTTCACCGTGCACAACCCGCTCGACATCGGACCTGTGGCACCGATGCCCCTCCTGGTTGCCGCGTTGGGCCCCGTCATGCTGAAGATCGCCGGTGAACGGGCCGACGGAACGATCCTGTGGATGGCCGACGAGCGCGCGATCGGAGAGCACATCGTTCCGCGCATCACCAAGGCCGCCGCAGACGCGGGACGACCCGACCCGCGCATCGTCGCGGGTGTGCCCGTGTGTCTGTGCGCACCGGGCGAAGAGGACGTCGCGCGTGAACGCGCCAACCGCATCCTCGCCGAGGCCGAGATCTCGCCGAACTACCAGCGTCTGCTCGAGCAGGGCGAGGCAAAGGACATCGGTCAGATGGCCATCGTCGGCGACGAGGACTCGATCCTCGCCGGGTTCAAGCGGTACCGCGACGCAGGCGTGACCGATCTGTCGATGCGCCTGCTTCCCATCGGAAACAACCGCGACGAACTGGTCGCGTCGAAGTACCGCACACGTGAGGTCGTCGCCGAGCTTGCGAAGGAACTGCGGTGACCGGTCCCCTCGCAGGTATCCGGATCCTCGAGGTCGGCCATATTCTTGCCGGACCGTACGCAACGATGATGCTCGCGGATCTCGGGGCCGAGGTCACGAAGATCGAACCACCGACAGGGGATCTGTCACGGCAGGTCAGCGACGCGTACTTCGCGAGTCTCAACCGGGGCAAGCGGAGCATCTGTCTCGACCTGACCACCGATGAGGGCCAGCGTCGGCTCGGTGAGCTTGCCGCCGAATCACACGCTCTGCTGGTCAATCTCAAGCCGTCGGCGATCCGGAAGTACGGTTTGACCTACGACGCATTGCGACGGTTCAACGACAAGATCGTGTGTGTCGCGCTCACGGGATACGGCCTCGACGAGGGCGACGACCCCGCATTCGATTACGTCATCCAGGCAGTGACGGGCGTCGCCGACCTCACCGGCGATCCCGCCGGGCCACCGACACTTCCCGGGTATTCGGCGGCCGACAATTCGACCGGCCTGACGGCCGCGCTCGGCCTGCTCGCCCAGATCGTGTCGGGTCGTGGCGGCCAGGTGGAAGTCTCGTTGCGCGACGTCATGCTCTCGCAGCTCAATTACCGGGCGTCGGCATATCTCAACGAGGGCACCCCACCGCGCCGTATGCCGAGCGGTGCGCATTCGTACTATGTTCCCGCGCAGTTGTTCCCGACATCGGACGGGACGCTGGCGTTGTTCATCACCCACGACGGTTTCTGGCGCACGTTCGCCGCCGAAGCGGGTATCGAGGGCTTCACGACGATGGCCGAGCGCGCGGCACAGCGAGACGAGGTGCTTCGCGTCGTCACCGAAGTACTCGCCGGTGACACCGCGGCCGGGTGGGAATCGCGATTGCGTCCGCTGGGTGTTCCCGCTGCCGCGGTCCGGTCGCTGCCGGACGCGCTGGAGGCCACACCGTCCATGGTTGTGGAGGCCGGTGACTTCCGGCTCGTCGGAAGTCCCATCCGCATCGACGGCTATGAGCCCGAATACGGAGCGCCGCCGAAGCTGGGCGAGCACGGCACGCTTCCAGTCGGTTGAACCTTCTGGTCCGCTGTTGCGAACACAAGCCCGGGCACATCGATGGCCTCCAACGAAATCTCGTTGGAGGCCATCGATGTGTTGCACGTCCTACTCGTATCGCACCTTGATGGAGCAGTCCGGTACAGCCTGGCAGGTGAGGGTGTAGCCGTCGGCGATCTCGTCGTCGCTGAGTGCATCGTTGACGCGCATGGTGGCACTGCCGTCGGTGATCTTCGCGATGCAGGTCGCGCAGTTACCGGCCTCGCACGAGAACGGAGGTGCCAGACCTGCTCGCCGCGCGCTTTCGAGAAGTGTCTCGCCCGCCTGCAGTGGCACAGACACGCGCTGGCTGCCCAGCCGGATCGACACGGTGCCCTCGACCGGCGCGGCCGGCGCCGGAGGCTCTGCTTCTGCAGCTTTCACGGGTTCCGCGGCGGCACCGAAACGTTCGCTGTACACCGTGCCGGGGCCGGGGAGGGCGGACTCGATCATGTCCATGAACGCCTCGGGGCCGCACAGGTATGCGTCGGACGCGGTGTCGCCGCCGATGAAGTCCAGCGCACCAGCGGGGGTGAGCAGGCCGGAGTCGTCGTCGAAGTGACGAACGACGGTGAGGCGTCCGCCGTACTGCTCGACGAGCTGGTCGGTCATGGCGTCGAAGATCGCAGCGTTTCGGTCGCGGTCTGCGATGAGTAGGCGGACGTCCCTGTCGGTGGTGGCGAGCGCACTCTTCGCGATGGACAGTAGGGGGGTGATGCCGCTGCCGCCGGCGAATCCGATGACCGGCCCTGCCCCTTCGCGCAGCAGGAAGGTGCCTGCGGGTCGGGTGATCTCCACCTGATCGCCCTCGGCCACGTTGTCGTGCAGCCAGTTGGAGACCTTGCCGCCGGGAACTCTCTTGATGGTGGTCATCATCTCGGTGTCGGTCTCGGGGGCACTCGACATCGAGTACGACCGGTAGAGGTCTGTGCCGTCGACATTGACCTTGAAAGTGCAGAACTGACCTGCCTGGTAGGTGAACGGCCCCTCCACGGGGGTGAGCACGTAGGTGCGGGCGTCGTCGGTCTCCTTCACGATCCGGGTAACGGTCGCGCGCTGGAACAAAGGTGGTCTCGCCATGGACCGTCTCCTCCTGGTATCGATATTCTGCTACTAGGAGAGTACTATTCTCGTCAATGAGAGCGAAAGCTCCCGATGAAGTTCTTCCCAGGATGAGACGGGATCGTAAGGAACGAGGACATGGCCGACCGCACCGTGCTGGCCTACGACCAGCAGGAATACAGCCGCACGCAACTCGACGCACTGGCTGCCGGTATGGCTGCGTCCCTCGAGCGTCGCGGTGTCGGCCCTGGCGACCGTGTGGCGCTCATGTCGTCGAATCGGCCCGAGTTCGTCATCGCAGTGCTGGCGATCTGGCAGCTCGGCGCAGTCGTCGTCCTGATCAGTCCGGCATGGAAACGCGCCGAAGTCGCGCACGCGCTCGATGTCAGCGAGGCCACCCACGCTGTCGGCGACAGTTCGGTACTCGCCGACCTGATGCCCATGCTCTGCCTCGACGAGCAGATCGAAGAGGGATTCCGTCCGCCCACACCGGCCGACGCGGATGCCGACGCCGTGCTCGTGTTCAGTTCGGGCACCACCGGCCTTCCGAAGGCCGTCCGCCACACCCACGCATCGTTCGCCGCTGCGGTCGGGCACTGGCGGGACGCCCTGAAACTCACCGCGAGCGATCGCATCCAGATCGTCACGCCCCCATCGCATATCCTCGGCTTGCTCAACATCGTCACCGCACTCGATGCAGGCACCTGGATGCGGCTGCATCGCCGATTCGACCTCGACGCGATGCTGCGCCACATCGAAAGCGACCGCATCACCGTCGAAATGGCGGTGGCGCCGATTGCATTGGCTATCGCGTCGCACCCGGATCTCGAGTCCTTCGACCTGACGTCGCTGCGCTACATCATGTGGGGCGCCACACCCGTTACGCCGAGTGTCGCCGAGACCGTCACCCGCCGGACCGGAGTGTCGTGGGTCCCGGCGTACGGGGCGAGCGAGATCCCGGTGATCGCCTGCAGCCCGATCGAGGGTGCGCGCCTGGACAGCGTGGGTCGCGTCGTACCCGGTGTCGAGATGCGCGTCGTGTCGCTCGAGACGGGCGAGACGCTAGAGCCGGGCGACACGGGTGAGATCCAGGTGCGGTCGGCGTCCATGATGGCCGGATACCTACCCGGCGACACGACCGCCGACGCATTCGCCGACGGCTGGTACCGCACCGGCGACGTCGGCAGTGTCGACGCCGACGGCTGGGTGCGCATCACCGACAGGTCCAAGGACATGATCAAGGTCAAGGGTTTCCAGGTGGCGCCCGCCGAGATCGAAGCCGTCCTGTTCACTCACCCCGACATCGCCGACTGCGCGGTGTTCGGGGTCGACGACGCTTCCACCGGTGAAGCCGTCGTCGCTGCGGTCACTACAACCGCACCGATCGAAGCCGGCGAGATCATCGATCTCGTCGGGAACACCCTCGCCTCGTACAAGCGTCCGAGTCGAGTGGTCTTCGTGCCCGAAATCCCGCGCCTGCCCTCCGGCAAGGTGTTGCGCCGAATACTCGAGGAGCGCCATGGACGTACGTCTGACCAATGAACAGCAGCAATTACGCGACGCAGCCGCAAAACTCGCCGACGACCTGGGGCCGGGTTCGGTTCAGGACCTCGACGACGCGACACGGGTCGCACGGCTGGAGAAGACGGTGGCCGCGGCAGGCTGGCGCGAACTTCGTTCCGACGGCGCCTCCGGCGTCGAGGTTGCGATTGTTGCCGAAGAATTCGGCCGAGGACTCGTGGATGTCCCCTTCCTCGGTCCGGTTCTCGCTGACGATTTGCGACGTCACCTCGCCGACGACCCGCAGACCTGGGCCATCGCCGTCGGCGACGACGCTTTCGATGCGTCGGGTCTCACCCACGCACTTGTGGTGCGCGACAGCAGTATTCTCGTGGCCAAGATCGGCGACCCCGCAGAGGGAGCCGACTTCACCCGCGCATTCGCGACGTTGGTCCGGCCGTACGAACAGATCGGCGAGCTGTCGCCCGAACAGGTCGAGCGCGGCTACGCGCTGGCGTTGGTCGTGACGTGCGCCGACCTCGTGGGAACCTCGCGCGGCGCCCAGGCGGCCGCGGTCGACTACGCCAAGATCCGCGAGCAGTACGGCAGCACCATCGGCTCGTACCAGGCCGTCGCGCACCTGCTCGCCGAAAGCGAAGCGCTCATCGAAGGATCCATCAGCGTGCTGCGTCACGCGGCGTGGGCAGTCGACGAACTGACACCCGCCGAAGCGGTGCGCGCCGCGAGGATCGCGAAGATCTACTGTGCCCGTGCCGCACGCACGGTGTGCGAAACGGCCATCCAGGTGCACGGCGGCATCGGAAACACCTGGGAATGCATCGAACACGTCTATCTTCGGCGGGCGCTGACGTCCACCGAACTGTTCCCCGTGAGCCTGGAGGAGATCGACCTTGGACTTTCGTGACTCGCAGGAAGAAGCCGCGTTCCGTACGCGGCTGCGCACCTGGCTCGCAGAGATAGCAGGAACATTCCCCACATCGGGCGATGAGTACTGGGCAAAACAGGGGGAATGGCATCAAGCCCTCTACGGGGCGGGATTCTTCGGCCTGTCGTGGCCGAAGGAGTACGGCGGACAGGAACTCCCGCCGGTCTTCGATGTGATCCTCGACGAGGAACTCGCGATCGCCGGTGCGCCGCCGCGGCCGAGCCTCGGCTACCTCGTGGTGGGGCTCGGGCATCACGGAAGCAAGGAACTGCAGCAGCGGTTCCTGCCGGGGATGATCAACGGCACGCAGCGGTGGTGTCAGGGCTTCAGCGAACCCGGTGCGGGCTCGGACCTGGCATCGCTGACCACCACCGCGACCCGCGACGGCGACGAATACGTCATCCACGGGCACAAGATCTGGACGAGCTATTCCGATGTTGCGGATTGGTGCTTGCTTCTTGCGCGCACCGATCCGGATGCGCCGCGGCATCGCGGTATCTCGGCATTCATCGTTCCGATGAAGCAGGCGGGTATCGAGCAGCGTCCGCTCAAGATGATCAGCGGTGTCACGAAGGAGTTCGGGCAGGTTCTGTTCGACGGTGCACGAGTGCCCGCGGACCAGATGGTCGGCGACCCCGGCGACGGCTGGCGTGTCGCGATGACTGTGGTCGGGCACGAGCGGGAGCCGTCGACGCTCGGATTCGCTGCGCGCTACGGCAAACTCGTTCGTCAGCTCGCTGCCCGCACCGAAGGACGGCCACCCGAGGACCTGGCGTGGGCGGCGGTGCAATCCGAGATGTTGCGCCTGCACGTGCGCCGCCGGCTCTCGGAGCAGCTCGACGGTGTGAATCACGGATCCGAAGGCTCACTCGACAAGCTGCTCATGACCTGGGTGGATCAGTCGGTCGGACACGCCGCACTTGCTGTGGCAGGCACCCGCGACACCGAGCTGCTCGGCTCGTACATGTACAGCCGCGCGCAGTCGGTCATGGGCGGTACGTCACAGATCCAGAAGAACATCATCGCTTCACGAATCCTCGGATTGGGGGTCTGACATGTACGACATGCCCGACGAAATCGACGTCCAGGCCGACGGCCCGCTTCGGATCATCACCCTCAACCGTCCCGACGATCTCAACGCCGTCAACGATCCCCTGCACGAAGGCCTTGCGCGGCTGTGGCCGCAGTTGAGCGCCGACCGTAGCGCCCGCGTTGCTGTGATCACGGGTGCCGGACGGGCGTTCTCGGCCGGTGGTGACTTCGGCTATCTCGCCCAACTTGCGGAGGACCCCGACCTGCGCTCGAAGTCGATCGCGGACGGCCGCGAGCTCGTACTCGGAATGACGCGATGCCGAATTCCGGTGATTGCGGCAGTGAACGGTCCGGCAGTCGGACTCGGCTGCAGCATCGTGGCACTGAGCGACATGGTCTACATGGGTGAGAAGACCTACCTCGCTGACCCCCACGTGCAGGTCGGCCTGGTTGCAGCCGACGGCGGTGCGCTCACCTGGCCGCTGCAGATCAGTCTGTTGCAGGCGAAGGAGTTCGCGTTCACGGGACAGCGGATCTCCGCGCAACGAGCGCTCGAGCTGGGTCTTGCCAATCACGTGGTCGAAGATCCGCTGAGCGAGGCACTCGCAGCGGCCAAGAACATCCTGGACCAGCCGCAGAAGGCGATCGAGGCGACCAAACGCCTGATCAACATCCAACTCGAACGCACGGTTCTCGCCGCAATCGACTACGCTCTGAGCGCCGAGGAAATGACCTTCCAGAGCGACGATTTCCGGGCGAACATCGCACGCCTCACCGCAGGCAAGAGCTGACGGAGAAACGGACAGGGGGCACGGGCCATGCTGAGCCGCGTGAGGTCTTTGCCGCACTTCCATCCTGATCTGCGCGTCGCGGCGCTGGTGGCACCGCGACGCGCAGTGACACCGAGAACACTCGGGGTGCTGCGTACCCTCACGGCGCGGATCAAAGGGGCAGACCCGGACATCCACGTCCTGGAACCCGGCGTGGCGGTGAGGTTCTTCCGTCCGCGCGTGCCTGCAGGTGATGCGCCGCGTCCCGCGCTGTTGTGGATCCACGGCGGTGGTTACGTGTTCGGCCGGGCTGCGCAGGACGATGCACTGTGTCAGCGCTTCGCCGATCGGCTCGGTGCGGTCGTCGCATCGGTCGATTACCGGCTGTCGCCTGAATACTCGTACCCGATCCCTGTGGAGGACTGTCTCCATGCCTATCGGTGGCTCGTCCACCGGGAGGAGGTGGACCCGTCGAAGGTCGTGATCGGCGGTGCCAGCGCGGGTGGGGGTCTTGCAGCGGCGCTCGCGTTCGCGATACGCGACAGCGATCTGACCGAGCCCGTGTTCCAGCTCCTGGTCTATCCGATGCTCGACGACCGGACTGTCTCCGGGCCCGAGCACATGCGCATGTGGGACGGGGAGTGCAACCGCTTCGGTTGGACGAGCTTCCTCGGGGATGCCGACGCGTCGATTGCGGCTCCGGGCCGCCGCACCGATCTGGCGGGACTTCCGCCGGCCTGGATCGGTGTCGGGGCCAACGATTTGTTCGCGCGTGAGGATCGCGAGTACGCGGACCGTCTCGTCGAAGCCGGAGTGCCGTGCGAATTCCACTCGGTATCGGGGGCTTTCCACGGTTTCGATCTCGTCTCCTCGCGCAGCGGTGTCGCGCGGGAGTTCTTCGGCGAACAGTGCGCCGCGGTGAGCAAGGCGCTGAAAGTCTGACCGACCCGACAGAACGACGGTGCGTCCGAACTCCGCAGAGTTCGGACGCACCGTCGTGTCGGTTTACGAGTGAGCGAGTTCGTAGCGCCGGCGGTATTCCTGCTTGGACGTTTCGCTGATGTCGACGTCCTGTGCGCGTGCCCGCAGCGCGCCGACGGTGGCCTGCTCACGGGCCGTGTGCTCGAACGGATCCCAGCCGAAGAACCGCGCGGCGTTCTCGAAGGTGACCTTGTCGATCTCCTCGTCGGTGAGCTCGGCAGCGACGAGTTCCTCCATGAGCATCTCGGGGGAGCGCGGCCACGTGGAATCCGAATGCGGGTAGTCGCATTCCCAGGCGATGGTGTCGATACCGAGACGCTCTCGATTGTTCAGGCCGCTGGGCTCGGTGATGTAGCACGCGAGGAAGTTCTTCTTCCACACGTCGGTGGGCGACATGCCCTTCGGCAGGAAACTCGCACCGGTCCAGGACTGGTTGACGATGTGGCGTTCGAGTCGGTCGAGCCAGGGTGCGACCCAGCCGACGCCACCTTCACTCATCGCGACCTTGAGGTCGGGGAATTTCTGGAACGCGCCGCTGAGCATCATGTCGGTCGCGGCGATCGTCGAGATCAACGGGGTGAGCACCATCATGTCGTCTAGGTCGAAACCCGTGGGGCGCTTGACCAGGCTCATGCCGCCGCCGATGTGCAGGCTGACCACGATGTTGTGGTCGACGCAGGCCTTGAAGATCGGATCCCAGTGTCCCGACTTGAAGTCGGGATAGCCGTCGCCGACACCGTAGGGGGTTTCCGGGAGAGAGATGGAGCGACACCCCATCGCGGCGAGCCGGTGGATTTCCTTGACGGATTCGTCGGCGTCGTAGAACGGGACGATGCCGAGGGGGATGAAGCGTCCGGGGTGGTCGCCGGGGACTTCCCCGACCACCCAGTCGTTGAAGGCTTTGAGGGCTGCAAGGGAGAGTTTCTTGTCGGGCAGGGTGGCGAGGTGGGTGCCTGCGAAGCCCGGGAAGGTGGCGAACAGGGTGGCGGCGAGGGTGCCGTTGGCGTCCATGTCGCGCACGCGCATGTCCATGTCGTAGACGCCGGGCCGCATTTCGGCGTAGCCGGTGGGGTCCATGCCCCATTCTTCCTTGGGCCAGGAAACGACGGCGTTGAGGCCGGAGCTGCCGACAACCTGGCCTTGGAATTGCCAGGCCTGGACGGCGGGGTTGCGGGGATTGGCGGTGAGTTTGGGAGCGTGATCGCGGAGCGATTTCGGGAAGTGTTTGTCGAACAAGTCGGCCGGCTCGACCACGTGGTCGTCGATGCTGACCATCACCATGTCATCGATATTCATCGAAAATCCTTACTGTCGCGCAGTTACCGGCGCGGCGAGTTCCCGTTCGTCGATCATGAGTTGGAGTTCGGCCAGAGTCTCGTCGAGACCCGCGCCGAGGCGTGGGCCCGGAGTGAAGTCGGCCGGAAGTTGTCGCATTCCCTGGATGACTCCGATGGAGTCGTAGTGCACCGCGCCTGCGGGGTCGCAGTGGAAGTCAGGCATACGGTCGAGCACCGCCACCAGCATTCGCTTGAACACCGTTCGCGCCAGGTTGGATCCTATGCAGCGGTGGACCCCCAGACCGAAACTGAAGTGCCTGTTGCCCTTGCGTTCGAGGTCGACGGTGTTGGGGTCGGTGAACAACGCGGGGTCGCGGTTGGCCATCGCCCAGGAAAGCCATACCCGTTCGCCCTCTTTTGCTTCGACGCCGTCGATCTCCATGTCCGCGGAGAATGTGCGTCCGTCGCCCGCGGATGGGCAGAAGAAGCGCAGGAACTCCTCGGTGGCCGAGTCGAGCAGCGTGTCGCGTTCGGTGCTGAGGGTTTCGCGCTGATCGGGATTCTGCGACAACCATTCGAGTGCGTGGGAGGTGAGCGCTGTCGTCGTATCGAAGCCGCCGCCGATGAGCAGGCTGAGGACCCCGAGAAGTTCTGCGTCGTCGGGTTGCTCGCCATCGACGGTGGCCTTGGCAATCGCATCGACCATGCCCGGGCGGGGATTCTCTCGGATTTCGTGAAGGCTGGAGAGCAGATCCAGCCCCATGCGCCGGTGTAGTTCCGCGACCCGGGTGACGTCGGGTGAATCCGGGGGCGTGTACATCGCCGCATGCACGGGTTCGCAGTACACGTTCCATTTGGCGACCGGGATACCCAGCATCGCGAGTGTGATCACCGCAGGGACGATGTTGACGAGGTCGTCGATGAAATCGATCTGCCCGGTCTCGATCTTCTCGTCGAGGCAAGCGCGGATCACCTCGTCGATGACGGGAACCCATTTCTTGACCGCGGCGGGCGACAGGTAGGGATTGAGGACCGCGCGGAACTCGCGATGCTCGGGGTCGTCCATTTCGAGGATCCCGCCGCGTACGCCGGATGCCCTGACCGCAGACGGGATCATTATCCCCTTGTATCCGCGGCGAACTCCCTTGACATCGTGATCATTCGAGATGTCCGCGGAGCGGGCGAGAGCGAATACTTCGTCACTACCGGAGGCGACCCAGTGGCCACCGTGGGTATCGGACCAAGCGAACGGGCACGTGGACTGCAATTCCTCGGTGATGTCCAGGAACTTGTCGCGATAGTCGGGAGCGTGCCTGTCGAACTGAAACACAGGTTGCCTGCGGCCGACGTCGGATACAGCGTCATCAACACTCATGGCTCTGCTCTCTGGTGTCTGTGGTGGGGAACGCGGAACGTCGGATGACGTCTGACCGAACGGTCCCCCTTCGCGTAGTCTGTAATTCAAGAATGTCCTTCCGAATGTGGAGAACCATAATCTCGAGCGGGTGTTTCCGCAAGGTTCCTACCGCGGTGTCGACGTTCGATTCCAAGGCCGGCGGCAGTCCGGTCTGCGACGAAGGGGAGCAACTTGAAGGCATGGCAGTTCGAAGGAGCCGGGAAGCCGATCTCACTGAACGAGGTGCCGGAACCGGTGCCCGGCCCCGGGGAGGTCATCGTCGATGTCAGAGCCGCCGGGTTGTGTCACAGCGACATCATGTACATGGAGGTCGGCGAGGTGAGCATGCCGTTCCTGCCCATGACCCAGGGGCACGAGAATGCAGGCGTCATCAGCGCTCTGGGCGACGGGGTCGACGGTTGGGCACTCGGTGACATCGTCGGTGTATGTACGTCCGGCTTCCGTCCACCGGCCGGAATGTTCACCCCCGGCGGCTTTGCCGACAAGTTCCTCGCCGATGCCCGCGACCTCGCGCGCGTACCCGAGGGGCTCGACCTGTCGCTGGCGGCGCTCGCCACTGACGCGGGTATGACCTCGTACCACGCGATCATCAAAGAGGGCGGGGCCACGGCCGGGATGAAGGTCGGTGTCATCGGATACGGGGGACTCGGTCAATTCGGCACGCGCGCAGCGGTGCTCGCGGGCGCCGAGGTGCATGTCGCGGAAACGAAAGAATCCGTGTGGGGTCTTGCCCGAGCGGCCGGGGTGGTCGATGTCGTGCGCGATGCGTCGGAGTGGGCAGGCCAAGGGTTCGACCTCGTGGTCGACTACGCGGGCTTCGACACCACTGGTAAGGCGCTCGACGCCATCAAGCGCGGCGGCAAGGTTGTCCAGGTCGGTTTGGGAAGGCCGACGTTCACCGTGAATACCCCGACGATCCTCGGCAGGACGCTTGTGGGCTCCTTGGGCGGAACGGTGCAGGACATCGAAGAGGTCTACGAACTGCTGCTCGCCCGGGAGATCGAACCCGAATACACGGAGATCGGTTTCGACGAGATCGGCGAGGGGCTGGAACGCCTGCGCCGCAACGAGGTCACGGGACGACTGGTCGCGCGCTTCGGGAATTGACCGGTGACAGCGGGGGCCCGGTCATCGAGACGATGGCCGGGCCCCCGACGAATATCTACCGTTGTTGCGGCACCAGTGTTTCCGACCGCTGGATGGTTCCCGTGATTCCGGAGGCATCCTGCTGTCCGAGCAGCACGGCTGCAGCACCCATCGTTTCCGGCGGTTCGATCGCCTCGGGCGGAATCTTCTGTCCGCTGCCACCGGCCAGCCATCCCTCGGTGAGTACGACCCGCGATGGCGACAGGCAGTTCACCGCGATGTTGTCGGACTGCAGATCGGCCGCGAGACCGGTGTAGAGGCGCTCCACGCCGGCTTTCGACACCCAGTAGGCATTCGATCCACGATCGATCATCGTGACTCCGGTCGTGGTCACCGCGATCATCGAACCGCCGCCTCGCGCCCGGAGGTGCGGGATGGCGGCCTTGGTCACGTTGAACACGCCGGTCAAGTTCACGTCGAGACACAACTGCCACCGCTTGAGCGGTGTCGACTCGATCGGTCCCATCCACAGCACGCCCGCGTTGGCGACGAGGATGTCCAGGCCCCCGAATTCACCGACCGTCGTGGTGATCGCGGCGTCGACGGACGCCTCGTCCGTGACATTGCACTGGACCGGGATCGCCTTGCCACCTGCGGAACCGATCCGCTCGGCGACCGCACCGATGGTGCCCGGGATCTTGCCTTCCTGTTCGGTCCGCGCGGCAACGGCCACCGCAGCCCCCGCTTCCGCGAGGGCGACCGCTATCGCAGCCCCGATCCCACGGCTGGCACCCGCGACGAACGCGACTTTTCCCTCGAGGGGCATCACTTCGGCGGGAACCTCAACGCTCCGTCGAGACGGATGGTCTCGCCGTTGAGGTAGTCGTTCTCGACGATCGACGCGACGAGCGTCGCGTACTCGACCGGGCGGCCCATGCGCTTGGGATGCGGGACCTGCGGGCCCCAGTACGCCTCGAGCTGATCGCCCGCCTTGCCGTAGGCAGGGGTCAAGATGGTGCCGGGGGCGATGGTGTTGACGCGGATGCCCAGCGGAGACAGGTCGCGTGCGGCGACGAGCGTCATGCCGAGGATGCCGCCCTTCGCGGCAGAGTAGGGAAGCTGGCCGATCTGACCTTCCATGCCCGCGATCGACGCGGTCTGGACGATGACACCGCGCGAGCCCTCGTCATTGAACGGGTCCTGCTTGGCGATGGCCGCCGCGGCCAGTCGCATGACGTTGAACGACGAGGTCAAGTACGACTGGATGGTCTTGGTGAAGCCTTCGAGCGACATGGGGCTGCCGTCCTTGCCGACGAGACGGCCGCCGCCGGCGGGACCGCCGTGGCAGTCCACCGACACGCGCAGCGGTCCGAGCGACTCGGCTTCGGCGATGGCTGCGAGGACCGACTCCTCGCTACCTGCGTCGGTGTTGACGTAGCGCACGCCCAGCTCGTCTTCGAGAGCTTTGCCCGCTTCGTCGTTGACGTCTGCGACGACAACCTTGGCTCCACCCTCATGGAGGCGGCGAACGGTGGCCTGCCCGAGGCCTCCGGTGCCTCCGACGACGATGGCTGAGATACCTGAGATCTGCATTCCGATTTCCCTTCTTGCAACTAAAGCTCTCGTGCTGAGAGAATAATGTTCTCATGAACCTAAGCATGATTCTAGAAATGGTGGCAAACAACGGCGAGCGCGCAGTTGCGACCGTCGGCGATCGCTCGTTGACTGCCACGGACCTCGACACACACGCGCGACACCTCGCCGCCCGGGTGCGTGGCAGCTCTGCGGTGCTCTACCTGGGAACGAATCACCTCGCCTATCCGGTGGCCCTGTTCGGTGCGGCACTCGCGGGGGTACCGTTCGTTCCGCTCAACTACCGCCTCGGGGATCAGCAACTGTCGGCGCTGCTCGATCGACATCCCGGCGCGACGATCCTGCGCCAGGACGATCTCGACGCGCTGCTCGACCATGCACCGGACGACGCAGAGCCCGCCGAACTCGAACCGCAGTGGGACGGCGACGCGATTGCCGCGATCATCTACACCAGCGGCACGACGTCGGATCCCAAGCCCGCCGTCCTGCGTCACCGGCATGTGATCGCGTACGTCCTCAACACGATGGAGTTCGCATCCGCAGAGGAAACCGATGCGTCACTGGTGTCCGTACCGCCCTACCACATTGCGGGTCTGACGAACCTCATCTCCAACCTCTACAGCGGCCGCAGGATCGTGTACCTGTCGGCGTTCGAACCCGCTACCTGGCTCGAAACCGTACGCCGTGAGAAGGTCGTGCACGCGATGCTCGTGCCAACGATGCTCGCCCGGATCGTGGCCCACCTCGGCGAAGACAGCGCAAACGTTCCGACGCTCGAGACCCTCGCCTACGGAGGATCCCGCACTCCGCGGCCCGTCCTCGAGCATGCGCTGCGCGCGTTCCCCACCACCGGATTCGTCAACGCGTACGGCCTCACCGAAACGGCCTCCTCGGTCGCGGTCCTCGGACCGGACGACCACCGCGAGGCGATCTCCTCCGACGACCCGGCCGTGCGCGACCGGCTCGGTTCGGTCGGCAGGCCCCTGCCGGGCATCGAGATCGAGATCAGGACCGAGAGCGACGAACCGGTTGCCACCGGCGAGACCGGGCTGATCTTCGTGCGCGGTGAGCAGATCTCCGGCGAATACGGTGGACGCAGCGTGCTCGACGCCGAAGGGTGGTTCTCCACCCGCGACCTCGGGCATCTCGACGCCGACGGCTACGTGTATGTCGAGGGCCGCTCCGACGACACGATCATCCGCGGCGGCGAGAACATCGCGCCCGCCGAGATCGAGGACGTCCTGCTGGCCCATCCCGCGATCGTCGAAGCCGCCGTGATCGGTGTGTCCGACGCCGAATGGGGGCAGCGCATCGTGGCCGTCCTCGTCGGCGACGCCGACCCGGACGAGGTGCGACAGTGGGTCAAGGACCGCTTGCGCTCGTCGAAGACCCCCGACACCATCGTCTTCCGACACGAACTCCCGAAGACCGAAACCGGAAAGCTTCTGCGCCGCACCCTACTCGCCGAACTGGAGAACCAAAATGCCTGAAGCCGTCATCGTTTCCGCGCTGCGGACGCCCGTCGGGACCGCCCGCAAGGGTACGCTCCGCGACACCACCGCCTTCGATCTCGCCGACCACATCGTCACCGCGGCAGCGAAAGGCCACGACGCGGCCGACATCGACGACGTCATCCTCGGTGAGGGCCTGTACGGCGGCGGTGTGATCGCCCGCCACGCTGCGATCACAGCCGGCCTGACCACTGTGCCGGGCATGGCCACCAACCGCCACTGTGCCGCGAGCCTGGCCGCGGTGCAGAATGCGGCGGCGAGCATCATGGCAGGCATGGACCGGCTCGTGATCGCCGGTGGCGTCAACTCGGCCTCCACGTCCCCGCAGTCGCTCATGCGCAACGGAGAGAACTGGGAGCCGTGGCTGTCGCCGACCCACCCGAATCGGGAGGACGCACCCAACAAGGACATGTCCATCACCGTCGGCTGGAACGCCGCGGTGAAGGCCGGCGTGTCGCGTGAAGAGATGGACGCCTGGGCCTTGCGCTCCCATCAGGTCGCGATCAAGGCCATCGACGAGGGCAAGTTCGTCGACGAGATCGTTCCGATCGAGACCCCGCACGGTCTGTTCTCGGTCGATGAACACCCGCGTCGTGACACCAGCATGGAAAAGCTTGCGTCGCTGAAGGTTCTCCACCCGGAGATCGAAGGATTCAGTATCACCGCAGGCAACGCCAGCGGTGGCAACGATGCCGCGGCCGCCCTGACGATCGCGAGCAGCGACCTGGGTCTTCCTGCGCTCGGCACCGTCAAGGCGTGGGCGTCCACCGGCATCGATCCCGCGCTCACGGGGCTTTCGCCTGTCGATGCGATTCCGAAGGCACTGGCTCGCGCCGGTATGTCGATCTCCGACGTCGACTTGTTCGAGATCAACGAGGCGTTCGCGGCGCAGTGTGTCGCCGTGATCAAGATGCTCGAGCTCGACGCCGATCGCGTGAACGTGCACGGAAGCGGTTGCTCACTCGGGCATCCTGTCGCCGCAACCGGCGCGCGCATGCTCACCACCCTCGTCCACGAGCTGCGTCGTCGCGGCGGTGGCGTCGGTGTGGCCTCGATGTGTGCGGGCGGAGGAATCGGCTCGGCAGTGGTGATCGAGGTGCCTGCGCCGTGACAACCGAACTTCCGGCACCGTTGCCGAACTCGGGCGCGGCGTGAACGTCGTCGAACTCGTCGAAGCGGCTCGTCGCGGCTCGCAGCGCGCGACGGGCCGCTTGCTCACGTTGGTCGAAGGGGATCGCCGCGACGAGGTTCTCGAACTGATCGATACCTCATCTTCGGGTGCTCGCGGCACTGCACCCGTACGTGTTGTCGGAATCACGGGGCCTCCGGGCGCCGGGAAGTCGACGACGGTCGGTGTGCTCACCGGCGGCTACCGCGCGCGGGGCTTCCGTGTCGCGGTGCTCGCCGTCGATCCTTCCTCGCCGTACAGCGGAGGAGCTCTGCTCGGCGACCGCATCCGGATGGCCGCGCACGTCAACGATCCGGATGTGTTGATCCGGTCGGTGGCGTCGCGCGGTCATCTCGGGGGCCTGGCCGCGGTGGTCCCGGCGGCGATCAAGCTGCTCGGTGCGCTGGCCTACGACGTGATTCTGCTCGAGACAGTCGGGGTGGGCCAGTCGGAGGTCGAGATCGCTGCGGTCGCAGATCCGACCGTCGTCATTCTCAATCCTGGTGCGGGAGACGCCGTTCAGGCAGCGAAGGCGGGTCTGCTCGAGGTGGCCGACATCCTCGTCGTCAACAAGGCAGATCGGGAAGGTGCCGCCGCGACGGTGCGCGACCTTCGGGTGGAAACCGGCATGACGATTCTTCAGCTGATCGCGTCGACGGGCGACGGAGTGGACAAATTGATCGAGGCTATCGAGGCGCATCAGCGCGCCGATACCCCCGAACGTCGTACTGCGCGAGCACGTGCGCAGATCTTGTCGCTCGCCACTACGCGGCTGCGTACCCACCCCGGACTCGATGATCTCGCCGCCGCCGTCGCGGGCGGGCGCAGCGACCCGTACACCGCTGCCGCCGGCCTCCTCGGTCGGTAGAACCGGGGGCAGACGGCAGGCGGAGGGGTCAGTTCAGGACCGGCACGATCAGCGGCAGATCGAGAGTCGTGCGAATTCCTGGTGCTGCTGCATGCACCGCGTGCACGGCGTTGACAGCACGGTTCGCAGTGTAGTTCGGGGCCGTCTCGCTCATCCGCTCCAGCGGAACCGGGAAGCGCATCTCGATGTCGAGCGGGGCGTCCCCGTCGATCGAGATGTGCCAACCGGTGGCGTGCATGTCCCAGTCGACGTCGATCTCGGTGGTGCAGTACCACGTTGGGCGGAAACGCATCAGCTCCCGGCCGTCGCGAATTCCGGAGATCGTGATGCGCTGTGCTGCTACCGTTCCTGCCGCAATCGTTCCTGCCGCGATCGAGACGTCGTCCCGAGCCACAGCCAATTCGCCGCTGGCCTCGACGGAATCGAGCGGTAGGCCGAGCGCGTCGGCCAGCACTTGGAGCGAAGGCCCGAAGTTGGACTTCACGTGGTCGAGCCGTGCCTTCGCGAACTCACCGGGGGACTGACCGAAGCCCATCACCTCGAAGAGGATGCCGGGTGAATCCCGCTGCGACAGGTCGGCGTACTCGTCGATGGCGAGATGGTCGAGCTTACGCTGGATCGAAGACAACACCAGAGGCACTGCCTCGCTGATGAATCCGGGGCTGCTCCCCGTACTGTGGACGGAAGTGCCGCCCGAGGCGCAGGCGGCTTCGACGGCGTTGCGCACCGCTGAAGGCATGCTCGGTGGGTGGTGGAACTCGCCTCGGGTGGTGACGATGTTCGTGCCAGAGGAGAGTATGCGGCAGACTTCATCCAGATCGAACTGCAGCGGCATGTAGAGGACGCAATCCGCACCGAGATCGATGATCTCGTCGATACTGCGGGTTGCCTTCACCCCTGTGGTATCTCGATCGCACAGGGCACCTGCGTCGAGGCCTTCCTTGGCGTCGCTGTGGACATAAAGCCCGGCCAATGTGAGGTCGGGATGGTCGATCACGGCCCGGAGTGCTCGGGTGCCGATATTGCCGGTGGCCCACTGGACGACGCGTAGTGCTTTCTGGGACATATCAAGACACCTCGGGAGGAAGGCGCAGGAGTGCTTCCTGAGCGAAGGAGGCGACGAGGTCGCCCTGTTCGGTGAAGACATCGCCGCGGCCGAAGCAGCGACCGTTGGCGATGAGAGCGCTGTTGTGGCGCAACAGAAGCCAATCATCGGTGCGGAAGGGGCGGTGAAACCAGAGATTGTGTGAGGTCACCGCCGAGGTGAAGGCCGTGCCGTTGCCGGTCTGGCAGTAGCCGTCGACGGCCAGGAGTGCGGTGCCGATGAGGTGGAGGTCGGTCGCATACGAGGTGAGTGCGGGTGCCAGCGTTTCGTCGACGGTGGGCGTGCGCATCCACATGTCGAATTCGGGTGTGGCCGTTCCGAGATCATTGAGGTCCGAAGACGCGCGAGTCTCCCAGGGTATGAGAGAGAAGTCGACCCGGCTCTCTTCCGCGAGTAGCGAAGGCACCGGCGGGAAGGATTGTCGCTCGGGGCCGTTCTCCGGAGCGTGCATGGAGACCGATGCAGTGGCCAGCACACCCTTGGTCTGGCGCGCGACGATGGTCAGGGTGCCGAAGGACCGGCCTTCGTGCTGGCGGGTCACCTCGTATCGGACCGCCTCATCGGCGCGCCCTTCGCGGGCGAACACGGTGTGTAGCGATTTGATGGCCTTTTCCGGGCAGGTCAGCTGAGCTGCCCGGACGAACTGTCCGAGCAGCTGGCCGCCGAAGAGCCGGTGGTATTCCAGGCGCTGGTTTGCGCCTTCGAAAACCGTCTTGCTCGACGGGGCATCAGCGGAAGCAGGGGGCGTATCGGCTGCCGGAGTGAGGTCGAGGCACGTCAGGAGGTCATTCCAAAGCTCGGTCACAAGCCGAGTGTAAATGACCCGCTCTCAAATGAGAACAGCATTCTTCCTATTTGGTAGCGAATCCGAGTGAGCAGAATGTCCACACCTCGTCGGCGGTGATCGGCCGCGCGGTGGCGTCGGCGTCGCCGCTCGACTGGGCGATGAACATCACGGTCTGCATGGTCATTGCCGCGGCACGTCGCGCGTTGAAATCGCTGCGCAACTGGCCCGAAGCCGCGACCTTCTCCATCAGTTCGGTGAACAAGGCCAGCATCGATGCGTGGGCAACCTTGACCTCGGCCGGATGTGTGAGCAGCAACTGAGGAGCGAAATCGGTGAACAGGGGGCGTTGAGCAACCGGGTCCGGACGCGACGATTCGAACAGGAGCTCGACCGCCACGCGGAGCTGATCCATCGGATCGTGCTCGCCCGCCGCGGCCGCGCGAATCTGGTCGGCGGAGCGACCCAGAGCGTCCTCGAACAGGGCGAGCAGCAGCTCGTGCTTGCCGTCGAATTGCAGGTAGAAGCTACGTAGTGATTGCTTCGAGCGGTCGACGACCTCCTGCACCGTGAAGTCGGTACTGCCCTTCTCGGTGATGATGGCCTGGGCGGCGTCGAGAAAGCGCTGCACGCGCTGTTCGGCCCGCAGTTTCGCGGTCCGGATGGACCGCTCGACCGCGCGCTGCTTCCATGCGGGTTCTTCGCTCGGGCCGGTCACTGCGCGCACTGCCCATTGTTGCGTGAGGCAAACATGTGAGCACTGTACCGGAGAGCGTGCTCTTTTCCGCAAGGTTACCCAAGAGTCAGATGCGCCGAATGAGACCATTACTTTCTTGTATAGAGAATGATATTCTCATATGGCTGTGCACCGCAGCTCTGTCAGAGAGGTATGTCGGAATGCTTTTCGAGTTCGACTCCGATCAGCGACTGTGGCAGGACACCGTCCGTGACGTCACGGCGAAGGAATGTCCGTCCACGCTGATCCGCAATATCGTCGACAACGGCGCAGATCCAGGGCCGCTGTGGAAAGCCCTCGTGGGACTCGGCTGGACCGAGCTCACGGATCCCGAGGCGGCTGTCGAGCTCGGGATCGTCCTGGAGGAGCTGGGGCGGGCCACGGATCCCACGCCCTATCTGGCGACGATGACGCAGTTCGCGCAGCTCGCACCCGGTGTGGCCGAACCCGATCAGGCCGGCGCAGCGGTGTACAGCGGTGTCCATGCGCATCGCGACGCCGACGGCTGGGTGCTCCACGGCACGGCCGCACAGGTTCTCGACGGGGACCGCGCCGACCTTCTGGCAGTGGTCACCGACGCGGGCGTCTTCGTCGTCACCTCCGACAAGGTCACCGCGACCCGCAGTCCGGTGTTCGACCCCGCCCTGCACATCGCTGAGGTTCGGTTCGAGCACGTTCGGGTCGAGGGCGATCCGCGTTCCGACGCCGATCCGGCCCGGGCCCGCCACATGGCGCTCGCAGGGCTTGCGCTCACGACTGTCGGTGCGTGCCAACGGGTTCTCGATCTCGCGCTCGACCATGTGAAGAACCGGCAGCAGTTCGGTGTCACGATCGGGTCGTTCCAGGCCGTCCAGCACAAGGCCACCGACATGCACATCGCGATCGAACGCGCCCGCGCACTGGCGTACTTCGCGGCGCTCACCATCGCCGAGGACGACCCGCGCAGGAATCTCGCCGCGTCGATGGCCAAGGCCGCAGCCGGTGAATGCCAATCGCTCGTCTTCCGTCACGGATTGCAGTTGTTCGGCGCCATGGGCTTCACCTGGGAGAACGATCTGCAGTTCGCGCTCAAACGTGCCCGCGCCTGTGAGCATCTGCTCGGTAGTGCCGCCGAGCATCGGGCACTGATCACCGAGGAGTACCGTGCAACTCTCGTATGACGACGACGTCGAGGCGTTCCGCGCCGAATTCGTGGCTTTCCTCGAGGCGAACCTGCCCGACGAGGCGGACGCCACAGAACGATCCACCTCGAGCGCCGACATGCCCGAATGGGCACGCCGCTGGCAGCGACTCCAATTCGACAACGGCTGGCTTCTTCCGGGGAATCCGCCTGAATTCGGTGGCCGCAACGCGACATTGATACAGCAGGCCGTCCATCTCGAAGAGCTGTCCAAACGCCGGATCTACCACAGCTTCAATCCTCAGGGACTCGGCATCATTGCGGCGTCCATCCTCTCGTTCGGTACCGAGGAGCAGAAGCAGAAGTGGGCCGCGCGCATCCTGCGCGCGGAGATCACCGCAGCACTGGGAATGAGCGAACCCGGCGCAGGCTCCGACCTCGCAGGTCTTCGCACGCGCGCCGTGCTCGACGGCGACCACTTCGTCGTCAACGGACAGAAGGTATGGACCTCCGGCGCTCACCACGCCGATGTGCTCCTCACCTTTGTTCGCACCGATCCGAATGCGCCCAAGCACAAGGGCATCAGCGTGCTGCTGATCCCCACCGACACACCGGGTGTGGTCCGGCGTCCGTTCGCGTCCATCGCCGACAAGGACGATCGCGACTTCAACGAGGTGTTCTTCGAGGACGTCCGGGTCCCGGCGGAAAACCTCATCGGCGAGCTCAACCAGGGCTGGAGCGTTGCCAACGGCTCGCTCGGACACGAGCGCACACTCCTGTGGCTCAGCTTCGCAGACCGATTGGAAGATCTCGTCGTAGACTTCGAGCCGCGCACGGTCATCGATCGCGACCGGTATGCAACGCTGGTGATGGACCTGCAAGCGCTGCGTCTGCTCGGATCTGCCGCCCTGGCACGCGAGTCACGCGGCGAGCAAGATGTCGCCTCCCTCTCGGTGCTGAAACTGCTCGGATCCGAAGCGATTCAGCGCTCGGCCGAGCACGCACTCGATGCCGAAGGAGCTGAAGGGCTCGTGCACCCTGCATCGACCGCGCCGTACACGCCATGGAATCTCGACAATTTCTCGTCGAGTTGGTTCGAACGCTTCGCCCGCAGTTTTGCAGGCACCATCGCGGGCGGGACCTCCGAGATCCAAAGGAACATCGTCGCCCAGCGAGTGCTCGGGCTACCACGCGGCTGAGGAGCGTAACTTGTACATTCTCTACGAGGTAGCGGACAGGATCGCCACGATCACGTTGAACCGGCCGGATGCTGCGAATGCTCAGAACGCAGCTCTGCTCGACGAACTCGACGCGGCATGGTCCCGTGCGGGCGACGACCCGGACGTATCGGTGATTGTGCTGCGCGCGGAAGGCAAACACTTCTCTGCGGGGCACGACATGACCGGCGGCGGCGGACCGGTGCCCGACAAGATCACTCTCGACATGATCTACACCACCGAATCCCGTCGCTATCTCGAGTACTCGATGCGTTGGCGCAACATCCCCAAGCCTTCGATTGCGGCGGTGCAGGGGCGTTGTATCGCCGGCGGTCTGCTGCTGTGCTGGCCGTGCGACCTGATCATTGCGGCCGAGGACGCGAAATTCTCCGATCCGGTTGTCATGATGGGTATCGGTGGCGTCGAGTACCACGGTCACACCTGGGAACTCGGTCCGCGCAAGGCCAAGGAGATCCTGTTCACCGGCAGGCCGGTCACAGCAGAAGAGGCCGAGAAGACCGGTATGGTCAACAAGGTCGTGCCCCGCGATGAGCTCGACACCGAGACGCGAGCACTCGCCGAACAGATCGCGAAGATGCCGCCGTTCGGTCTGCGGCAGGCCAAGCGGGCGGTCAATCAGACGCTCGATGTCCAGGGCTTCTATGCGGCGATCCAGTCGGTGTTCGACGTACACCAGACCGGCCACGGCAATGCCCTGAGCGTCGGTGGATGGCCGGTATTGATGAAGCTCGACGAGATGAAGCAGAATATCAAGTAGAACAATATGATTCGGGCGCCTCCGCGAAGTGCGGAGGCGCCCGAATCAGCTTCGGATGCTCACGGCTTGACGTATTCCGAGTACACGCTCATGATGCGCATCTTCGGGACCGGGCCGAAGCTCAGAGAATCCGACATGTCGAACTGCTTCGCGGCTGCGGCAGCGTGCACATTGTGCAAGGCCTTCTCCGGATCGCCTTCGATCTCATAGAGCGTGACGAACGAACCCCCGGCCTGGTCGGCGGGTGCCAGACGAGTTGCCTTCACGAAGCCGTCGCATGCGACGACCTCACGAATGTGCGTCGTCTCGTACCATTCGTTGAACTCGTCGACGCGTTCCGGGTGGGACGGGTACGCCTCGACCATCAGGTAATGCTTCATGCTTCGCCCTTTCATGTGTGGATGGGGTCAGACTCGAACGATCCAGCCGCCGTCGATGTTCAAGGTGTGGCCTGTCACCCAATCGCTGCCGGACGAAACCAGGTACAGCAGACCTGGAATCAGCTCTTCGGGTTCACCGAAGGGGAACGGGATCGCGTGCTTGACCATCTCCTTCAGTTCGGGCGGCGATGCGATGTCACCCGCCTCGGTGTTCACCATGCCCGGCGCGATGGCGTTGACGCGGATCCCGAACGGCGCGAGCTCCCGTGAGAGCGACACCGTCATGCTCACCAGGCCGAGCTTGGTGATTCCGTAGGCCTGGGCGGCCATGAAGGCGCCGCTGGACGATTGGTTGACGATCTTTCCGTAGCCGCGCTCTTTCATGTACGGGACGACGGCGCGGGTGCACAGGAGCGGGCCGGTGAGATTGACCGCGAGCGTGTTGGTCCACAGGTCCAACGACATTGAGGTGAGACCGCCCTTGCCGACGACCTCTGCCATCAGGCCCGCGTTGTTGACGAGAATGTCGACGGATCCGAACTCTGCGGCAGCTGAGGCGGCCATGTCCGACGTGCTCTTCTCGTCCCTCACATCGACCCGGACGGCGAGCGCCCGATATCCGTCGGCCTTCAGTTCGTCGGCTGTGGCGGTCGCGGTGTCGAGGTCGATGTCGGCGACGACCACTGCGGCGCCAGCCTCGGCGAGACCGCGGGAGTAGGTGCGGCCGATCCCGCCGCCCGCTCCTGTGACGATGGCGACCTTGTCTGCAAGTTGCTTCGAATCCGTCATAGGTACCTTTCTCGAAATGTGTGGATTGCCGCGGGCTCAGACCTTCTTGGTGACTCCGCCGTCCACGCGGATGATGGCCCCGGTGGTGAAACTCGAAGCGTCACTGGCGAGATGCAGCGCGAGCGGAGCCACTTCTTCGGGTCGCCCCATGCGCCCCAGCGGGACGAACGGTGCTTCTTCGCCTTCCGGCGGCGCCCATGCCTTCGAAAGGTCGGTCCTGAACGGTCCGGGCAGGATCGCATTGACACGGACGGTGGGTGCGTACGCGTCTGCAAGACCGACCGTCAGGGCATTGAGACCCGACTTGGCGCACGCGTAGGGGAGTTCGCGCACGCTCGCAGTCAGGGAGCCCGCCGTGCCGACGTTGATGATCGACCCGCCGCCGTTGGCGGCCATGTGAGCACCTGCGCGAACGGCAAGGCGGAACGGTCCTTTGAGATTGACGTTGAGGGTCTTGTCGTAGAGATCCTCGGTGATCGATTCGAGATTCTCGTACAGCGGTGACATTCCGGCGTTGTTGACCAGGACGTCGAGGCGGCCGAAGTGCTCGAGGGTGCGGTCGACCAACGCGTCGCAGTCGTCCCAGTTACCCACATGGCACGCGACGGCGAGCACGCGACGTCCGGTCGATGCCTCGATTTCCTTCGCGGCGAGCTCGCAGCCGTCGAGCTTGCGGGACGCTATGACGACGTCGGCCCCTGCCTCGGCGAGTATCTGGGCGATTGCGCGGCCGATTCCCCGTGAGCCACCGGTGACGATGGCGGTCTTCCCTGTGAGGTCGTGCAGTGAATCCAATGGCGTCATGCACCGATTGTTACGCAGAATCTGGAATTTGGAAAGCATATTCTTATCGGAAAGAATACGATTTCGAGAAGGGAGAGTAGCGCTCGGAGCGGGTGGGTGCCCAGGGCCGTCTGTGTGCGGGATGGAAAAATACGGCAGATCCGACATCGAAAAGCAAAGGACAACAATGACACTGCAGCGACTCCAGGACCGGCTCGACATCGCCGACCTGCTGTACAAGTACGCGACTTCGGTCGACACGAAGAACTGGGAAGCGCTGGCGTCGATCTTCACCGACGACGCAGCTCTCGACTACACATCGGTCGGCTACCCGGCGGGCACACGCGACCAGGTGATCGCCATGCTGAGCCGCGGGCTCGACCAGTGCCCCATGACCCAGCACTTCGTCACCAACATCGCGATCACGTTCGTCGATGACGACACCGCTGAGGTCTCGGCGATGTTCTACAACCCGATGCAGCTTCCGGGTGTCGACGGCCTGACATACTGCGGCGGCAACTACCACCACGAGGTCGTGCGCACAGCCGATGGATGGAAGAGCCGCAAGGCCGTAGAGGAGAACCTCTGGTTCTCGAACCACCCCGATCCCTCCAAGAACGGCGCGGCAGCGTCGTAGTCGATCCAGGGGATGTACGAGTAGAGGCCACCGTCGTTGACGGTGGCCTCTACTGGTTCAGGTGATTGCTACAGGTTGGCGATGCGCGGAGCGGACCCCGACGCGCGGATGGCCGCCCCTGCTTCTCGTGTCAATTCCTTGGCGCTACCGAGCAATCCGTCGAGGAACAATCCGCGGCGAATATGACGATGCAGATCGTGTTCGTCGGTGAATCCGATCCCGCCGAGCACCTGCTGACAGTGCCGCGCGGCGGTCACCGCCGCCTTACCTGCGGCGGCCTTGGCCAAGAGCGAGCTGAACTCGTCGTCCGCGACGAGGAGCGCCGCTTCGGCCCCCTCGATTGCCACGAACGTCTCGGCGAGCTTGTGACGCACGGCCTGGAAGCCGGAGATGGGCTTGCCGAACTGCGTGCGATCGAGCGCATGAGTACGGGCGAGATCGAGCATGGTGCGGCTCGTGCCCACCAGCCACCACCCGAGCGCGCGACGGCCCGCAGCGAGCGGTACCGGATTCCCGGATTCGACCACCTCGACGGTGAGCTCCTTGTCGAGCGCCTCGGTACTCCGCTCGGTGCGGTGCCACACGAGCCACGAGCCCCCCGCGTATGGGAGCGGCACTGTGCCTCCGGGTTCGGCGCCGGCCTCGGCCAGGATCACGTCGTTGATCACCGGTGCGTGCGCGCCGGTCTCGCCCAGCAGCCGGAACACCAGAGGGATTGCGACATCAGGCATCTCGCTGAGCATGTCGTGCCAGCCGAGTTCGACGAGCGCCGAGTCGAGTGCGACACCCGAGTTGGCCTCCATGGTCTTGCGAAGTGCGTCCTCGAGGAGTGCCAGTTCCGAATCGACCGCCGGTGCAGTGCTGTTCGTGGTCTTCACTCTTTCCCCAGTTGCAGTAGACGGCGAGCGATGATGTTGCGCTGGATTTCCGCGGTACCGCCGTATATCGACGCGGCCCGCGAATACAGGAACTCGGTCCGCAGCTCGGTGTCGAACAGTTCGATCCTTCCCGGAATCAGATCCCGCGCGGTGTCGAACAGTTGCTGCTCGGCGGTCGCGAGCAGGACCTTGTCGACCGAGGTCTCCGGCCCCAACGGCAATCCGGCCTGGAGCCGCTTCTGCGTGCTGTACGAACGGCTCCGCACCGTGTGCAACGCAAGGTAGGCGTCGCCGAGTTCTCGATCGTCGGCGGGATCCGAGACAGCAGCGACCTGATCGAGACGAGTGAACAGGTACGCGATCCGGTGCCAGAAGCACGACGAACGCTCGTGCGGGAGCAGATCCATCGCGAGTTTCCAGCCATCTCCGGGTTTGCCCAGCATCCGATCGGCCGGCACCACGACATCGTCGAAGTAGACCTCGCAGAACTCCTCGCGGTCGTGCATCGTCGTCAGCGGCCGGACGGTGATGCCAGGGGTGTCCATGTCGAGGAAGAAGGCGGTGATGCCGTCGTGTCCGGGGCCCGTGCGGGTAAGGAGAACGCAACGGGTCGCGAACTGTGCCAGAGAGGTCCATACCTTCTGGCCGTTGATCACCCATTGGTCGCCACGCTGTTCGGCGCGGGTGGACAGCGACGCGAGGTCGCTGCCCGAACCGGGCTCCGAAAAGCCCTGACACCACTGCTCGCTGCCGTCGAGCAGGCGCGGCACCATTTCGGCTGCCAGCTCAGGACTTGCGTACTTGATCATGGTGGGCGCGAGCACCTCGATCATCGAGTAGATGCCCGGCTCGGCGAGGTCGCGTGTGGCAACTTCTTCGCCGAGTACGGCCCGCAGCATCGCGGGCCCGCCGAGTCCTCCGACCTCCGCCGGCCATCCGTATCGCATCCATCCGGCATCGTAGAGAGCGCGCCGGACCCGGCCCAGCTGTTCGACCTGCTTGTCGAACGTGAGGTCGGGTCCGGGCGTGAGATCGTTCTCGTCGAGCCAAGCGCGTACCGCTGTCCTGAACTCCTGGACACTCCCCGTCGCTTCGCTCGCCCGGACACTCCCCGTCGCTTCGCTCGCCCGGACACTCCCCGTCGCTTCGCTCGCCCCGGCGATGTTCATGCCGTCGGTGCCTCGAATGCGTGTGGGATTCCCGAGTCGTGCTCGCCGCTGCGCCGGATGAATGTCATCTTGCGTGTCTTCACGCGCCATCCGGCCTCGGTACGGACGTAGGTGTCGTTGTAGTAACCGATCCGCATGTCGTGCGCGGAATGCTCGACGAAGCACAGCGGCTGTGTGCCGGTAGCGGTGTCGCCGTCGAGCTCGATCATCGAAGTGCCCACGAGAAACAGGCCTCTGGGTGCCGCAGCTGCCAGCTGGGGGAACTGGTCGAGCGTGAATACGTCGCCGAAAGCGCTGTAGGTGCCGTCGGGAGTGAACACGTCGACGATCCCGTCGAACTCCCCCTTGGTCATGATCACGGCATAGCGTGCGAGAAGCTGGTTGATCTCTACGAGGTCACTTGTTGACATAGACCTTTCCGCCTTTCATCACGAACCGCACGTCCTGGGTGACGGTGATGTCTTCGGTGGGATCGCCCGGTACCGCGATGATGTCGGCGAGCAGGCCTTCGGCCAGACGGCCACGGTCGTCGACGCCGATCAGCTCGGCTGCGTTGATCGTCGCGGCCTGGATGACCGCCAACGGGGGGAGCCCCCGGTCGACGAGCGCCACGATCTCGTCGGCGTTCTTGCCGTGCGGAATCGCAGGAGCATCGGTGCCGACCGCGATCTTGACACCGGCCTTGTACGCCGCGAGCACGGAAGTGCGCGCTTTCGGGAACATCTCGGCGGCCTTCGCCTGAAGTTCAGGCGGTGCGTGAGAAGTGTCCATCGCGTCGGCCAAACGCGTCGTGGGAACCAGCCATGTGCCGTTCTCGACCATCTGGTCGATCGCGTCGTCGTCGATGAGGAAACCGTGCTCGATGCAGTCGATGCCTGCAGCCACCGCGTGACGCACGGCCTCGGCGCCGTGGGTGTGGGACGCGACCTTCATGCCGCGACGATGTGCCTCATCGACGATCGCGCGCAGTTCTTCGTCGGAATAATGCTGGGCACCTGCCGATCCCGTCATCGACATCACGCCACCTGAGACGCATACCTTGATGAGCTGAGCGCCGTGCTTGATCTGGTATCGGACGGCCTTGCGAACTTCGTCGACACCGTTGGCGATACCTTCCTCGATGGTCAGATCGAGGACGCCGGGGGCAAAGGCCGCGAACATCGTCGGATCCAGGTGGCCACCGGTCGGGGTGATCGCGTGACCTGCGGGCACGATGCGGGGACCGTCGACCCATCCGGCGTCGATCGCCTTGCCGAGAGCGACGTCGAGCAGATAGCCGCCGGTCTTGACGAACAGCCCCAGATTTCGGACCGTTGTGAAGCCCGCACGCAGCGTGCGGCGGGAATTGCCCACCGCACGCAGCATGCGTATCGGAGGATCGTCCTGAACCGTGGAGTAGACGGGCTTTTCGCCACGCCCACCCATGAGCAGGTTCACCTCCATGTCCATCAACCCCGGCATGAGGATCTGATCACCGAGATCGATCACCTCTCCGCGGGGTTCGCCGCCGACGCCCGCAATACGTTCGCCGTCGATGTGAATGATGCCCGGTCGGATGATCTCGCCGGTCTCGACATCGAGGAGTCCGGCTGCTTTGAGCGTCAGCATGCGGTTACACCACCGGTTCTTTGGTGATTTCGCACCATGCGGCGCCGCTGTCGGGGACGCGGGGCTGCTTCCAGACCTCGACGGGGAAGGAGACCATGACCAGTGACTGCATCAGGTGCATGACGGTGCGGGCATCGTCGGGCAGGTCGTCGAGGTCGAACTTGTCGCAGAAGGCGATGGCGTCTTCGAGGCGGGGGAATGCGGCGTTGTAGAAGTCCTGCATTTCCGGCATCGTCGAGGCGAGTCGCTTGGCGTAGCGTTCGGGCTCGGTGGCCAGATCCCAGCCGATGTAGGGCTCGAGGTCGGCGAATTCAGTTGGCAGAGGCATCGCGGTACTCCTTGACGTAGTCTCCGACGGTCTTGTGGAGGTGACGCAGGAGAAGCTCCTGGTCGCAGAGGGGGAATTCGGTCACCGTGCGGGTGCCGATCATCGTTTGGGTGGCTTCGAGAGTGTTGGCGTCCTGGAGGGCGTATTCCTTGAAGGTCACCGCGGCGAGTTCCTGTGCGAGGCGCTCGCGGGCGTTCTTCGGGGGCACGAAGTAGAGGCTGGCCTCGAAGATGTGCTTGTCGACGGCGGTGGGCCAGTAGGTGTAGGTCAGGTACCAGCCCGGCTTCCAGACGAGCAGGGTCATGTTGGGGAAGAACTCGAAGGAGTCCTGGCCCCAGCTGTGGAAGCCGGTGGGGTTCAGTGCGGAGGGCAGCTGGTCGTCGGCGAGGCCGTCGATGTCGGGCTGGTCCCAGGGGCCGAACAGGCCGGAGCGCAGGACGCGTTCGATGGGCTTGACCATGTTGAGGTCCTTGGGCGGTGCCATGCCGCCCCAGGAGGAGATCATCGAGTGCGGGGGCTGCAGGTCGTAGTGCAGGGCTTCGTAGCCGTAGCCGGCGAGTTTGTCGGCTTCGTCCTTGACGGCCTGCTTCATGTGCAGGATCGGTGCGTGGTAGAACTCGGCGAATGCGTCGATGAACAGCTTCCAGTTGGCGCCGATTTCGGAGCGGTAGCTGTAGACCTCGGTCATTTCACCGAAGGGGTAGCCTTCGAGGCCCTTGGCGAAGGTGCCGAGGTAGTCGACGAGGGGGATGGCGTTGGGGTCGAGGTTGATGTAGATGAACCCTTCCCACGTTTCGCAGCGCACGTCCTTGAGGCCGTAGTCGGCCTTGTCGAGGTCGAAGAATTCGCCTTCTTGCTGGACGAAGGTGAGTTCGCCTTCGAGGCTGTAGCGCCAGGCGTGGTATTTGCAGGTGAACTGCTTGCAGCTGCCTGCGGTTTCCTCGCCGGGGAAGTCGTTCCAGACGAGTTTGTTGCCGCGGTGGCGGCAGACGTTGTGGAAGGCGCGGATCTTGCTGTCGTTGCCCTTGACGATGACCAGGGAGGTGCCGGGTCCGGCGGAGGGCAGTTCTTTGGTGAAGTAGGCGCCGGTGCGGGGGAGTTGTTCGACGCGGCCGACGTAGAGCCAGGTGCGCTTGAAGATTGCTTCGCGTTCGGCTTCGAAGAAGGCGGGGTCGATGGAGTCGGTGTAGTCGACCGGGGCGGTGCCGATGTCGGGGTAGTTCTCGGTCCAGCTTCCTGCGGCCGGTTTGGTGAAGTGTGGCAAGGCTCTACCTTTCGCTCGAGAGCACTCTCTCTAGTGAGAATGACGCTCTCACTGTTGAACATTAGGTTTCCACAGAACTGGACCTACGTCAATCATCGAGTCGATCAAGGTATGAAAAAGGCGCCGGCCCGGGCGAAAGCCCTGGGTCGGCGCCTATGCGGACGCCTGACGGCAACACCCCGGGAAGGGCCGAGGTGGACGTCGTGGCTCAGGCGCGAGTCGGAGGCATCACGAAGCCTTCGAGGATGACGACATTGCAGTCGGCGGCGGCCTGGCGCAGTGGAAGCGCCTTCTGATACGCCTCGGACTCGTACCAGGCCCGGGCTGCTGCGACGGATTCGAACTCCATGACGACGGTCCGGTCGCCGTGCCATGAGCCTTCGAGCACGTCGGGGCGGGCATCGACTGCGAGCACGGTCGCACTCTGCTCGGCGAGCGAAGGCGCGGAAACCCTGCTGTAGGCGGCCATTCCTTCTCCATCTCGGATTGCTTCGGTCAGGATGACGTATCCCTTGGGCATGAGTGCTCCTCGCTGTATCGGTAGACATCGACGGATGCTGTATCCGGAAATTGTTGTGCTGCAACAACTACGTTGTCGCACACTATGGCAGACGCCCGCCCTCACGGTAGAAACCGTGAGGGCGGGCGTCGTGTTCGGTGTGTGAGTCGGTCTACGAAATCGAGATTGCGCGCTCGGGACAGCTCGCGACAGCCTCGCGAACTTTACCTTCGTGCTCCGCCGGGACCTCGGACACCAGCGTCACGGCGTATCCGCCGTCGCTCAGGTCGAAGACGTCGGGGCAGAGCGCGAGGCAGACGCCGTGACCACGGCACGCATCGTCGTCGACATGGACCTTCACTTGTCGTCGCCTTCCCCGACCCCGCCCGAATTGTCGCCTTCCGCGACGGTGTACTCCAGGTTGAGGTTCAGCAGACCGCGGAGGATGAAGGTGGGCAGGTAGTCGAACTTCCGATCGCCCTCGGGCCCGTGCACCTCCTCCGACAGCGCGATGTGGGTGGTCCGCTCGAGGAGGCGCTGGATACCCACACGACCCTCGGTGCGGGCGAGAGGAGCGCCGGGGCAGGCATGGACACCGCGACCGAATGCGATGTGCGTACGCGCATTACGGCGCTCCAGATCGAAATCCTCCGGGTCGGAGAACTGCCTGGAATCGCGGTTGGCCGCACCGTTGAGGAGCATGAGGATCGTGCCGGCCGGAACCTCGACGCCCCCGACCTCGGTCGGGACCTTGGAGAGCCGGAAGTCGCCCTTGATCGGGCTCTCCATCCGAAGCGCCTCCTCGATGAAGTTCGGGATCTTCTCCGGATCTTCGCGAAGCGCCTGCTGGATCTCAGGATTCTCGGCGATGATCCGGAGCCCGGAGCTCAGCAGCCGCACCGTCGTCTCCTGCCCTGCCGAGAAGACGTTCGCTGCAATGCGGAGGACATCGTCGACCGGGGGCAGTGTGCCATCGGGGAACGTCGCGGTCGCGAGTCCTGTCAGGACGTCGTCCGTGGGGTTCGCGCGACGATCCTCGATGTACTCGCCGAACTTCTTGTAGAGGAACTCGAGCGGGTTCAACTTCAGTGCTTCGCCCTCGGTGCTGCCGAGAGTGAAGCCGCCCTCCGTCGCGAGATTCAGGCCGGCGATGAACTCTGCATGGTCGCTCTCCGGGACGCCAAGGAGATCGGCGATGACGAGCATCGCGAAGGGGCCGGCGAATTCGCTGATGTAATCGCCTTCACCCTTGGCCAGGATGTTGTCGAGCAGCTTGTCGGCCAGGCGGTAGATGAACTCTTCGTTCTCCTTGAGGCGCTTGGGGGTGATCAAGCGCATCAGCAGTCCGCGGTGGTCCGCGTGCTGCGGGGGATCCATCGTGGGCAGCTGATCGTTCATCGGCAGCGAGGGGCGGTGCTCCTCGATCAGATCCGAGATGTCGTCGCTCTCGGCAGGGAGCGGGAAGCCCGAGAACGGACCGGTCACCGAGATGCACGAGGAGTAGGACTTCTCATCGCTGAGAACCTGGATTGCTTCCTCGTATCCGGTGACCATCATGACGTTCATGTGCGGTTCGCGCTTGACGGGGCAGCTCGCGCGCATCGCGTCGTAGTACGGGTTGGGATCGCCGACGAACTCAGGGTCGGTGAAGAAATTCTTCGTCTCGATGTCGGTCATCATTTCCTCTCGAGAAACAAGCTCCGGGGCTGTGGCCGAGCACGGCCCCGAATCGCAGCAGTGCCGCGCCGACGCCGAGTCTCGTCGCACATCAAATCACGCCTGCTCGAACCTCTCACTCACGGATGTTTCGTACATTTCGGACTTGTGATCATGAACAATGGGGTGGAGTGCGAGATGTAGTTGATCTTGGTGATGTCATCGTCGTGTACGGCATCTTATGACTGCGGTCACAGATGAAGGCCCGCAAATACAAGTGTGCCCGTGCTCGAGCGACGAGTGTCGTTCGAGCACGGGCACACTTGCGGAGTGCAACTGCTATCTCCCAGTACGTGTTTCCACCGGGCTGCCTGCCTCAGACCACCGGTTCTTTGGTGATTTCGCACCATGCGGCGCCGCTGTCGGGGACGCGGGGCTGCTTCCAGACCTCGACGGGGAAGGAGACCATGACCAGTGACTGCATCAGGTGCATGACGGTGCGGGCATCGTCGGGCAGGTCGTCGAGGTCGAACTTGTCGCAGAAGGCGATGGCGTCTTCGAGGCGGGGGAATGCGGCGTTGTAGAAGTCCTGCATTTCCGGCATCGTCGAGGCGAGTCGCTTGGCGTAGCGTTCGGGCTCGGTGGCCAGATCCCAGCCGATGTAGGGCTCGAGGTCGGCGAATTCAGTTGGCAGAGGCATCGCGGTACTCCTTGACGTAGTCTCCGACGGTCTTGTGGAGGTGACGCAGGAGAAGCTCCTGGTCGCAGAGGGGGAATTCGGTCACCGTGCGGGTGCCGATCATCGTTTGGGTGGCTTCGAGAGTGTTGGCGTCCTGGAGGGCGTATTCCTTGAAGGTCACCGCGGCGAGTTCCTGTGCGAGGCGCTCGCGGGCGTTCTTCGGGGGCACGAAGTAGAGGCTGGCCTCGAAGATGTGCTTGTCGACGGCGGTGGGCCAGTAGGTGTAGGTCAGGTACCAGCCCGGCTTCCAGACGAGCAGGGTCATGTTGGGGAAGAACTCGAAGGAGTCCTGGCCCCAGCTGTGGAAGCCGGTGGGGTTCAGTGCGGAGGGCAGCTGGTCGTCGGCGAGGCCGTCGATGTCGGGCTGGTCCCAGGGGCCGAACAGGCCGGAGCGCAGGACGCGTTCGATGGGCTTGACCATGTTGAGGTCCTTGGGCGGTGCCATGCCGCCCCAGGAGGAGATCATCGAGTGCGGGGGCTGCAGGTCGTAGTGCAGGGCTTCGTAGCCGTAGCCGGCGAGTTTGTCGGCTTCGTCCTTGACGGCCTGCTTCATGTGCAGGATCGGTGCGTGGTAGAACTCGGCGAATGCGTCGATGAACAGCTTCCAGTTGGCGCCGATTTCGGAGCGGTAGCTGTAGACCTCGGTCATTTCACCGAAGGGGTAGCCTTCGAGGCCCTTGGCGAAGGTGCCGAGGTAGTCGACGAGGGGGATGGCGTTGGGGTCGAGGTTGATGTAGATGAACCCTTCCCACGTTTCGCAGCGCACGTCCTTGAGGCCGTAGTCGGCCTTGTCGAGGTCGAAGAATTCGCCTTCTTGCTGGACGAAGGTGAGTTCGCCTTCGAGGCTGTAGCGCCAGGCGTGGTATTTGCAGGTGAACTGCTTGCAGCTGCCTGCGGTTTCCTCGCCGGGGAAGTCGTTCCAGACGAGTTTGTTGCCGCGGTGGCGGCAGACGTTGTGGAAGGCGCGGATCTTGCTGTCGTTGCCCTTGACGATGACCAGGGAGGTGCCGGGTCCGGCGGAGGGCAGTTCTTTGGTGAAGTAGGCGCCGGTGCGGGGGAGTTGTTCGACGCGGCCGACGTAGAGCCAGGTGCGCTTGAAGATTGCTTCGCGTTCGGCTTCGAAGAAGGCGGGGTCGATGGAGTCGGTGTAGTCGACCGGGGCGGTGCCGATGTCGGGGTAGTTCTCGGTCCAGCTTCCTGCGGCCGGTTTGGTGAAGTGTGGCAAGGCTCTACCTTTCGCTTTCGAACTCGATGCCGAATGTGTTGTAGGCCATGGCCAGGAGGCCATATCCGCCTACGGTGAAGATGAAGTCCATCCGCTGCTGCTCGCTGAGCTTCTCTCCGAGCGCATTCCATGTCTGCTCGGACAGTGCGGCCTTCTGGTGGAGCTCGTCGACCGCTGCAAGGAGGCGATTCTCGAACTCGTCGTCTGCGGTGCCTGCCAGTGCGGCCTCGATCTCCGATCGGGTCAGGCCGCCTTCTTTCTCTGCCATCAGGATGTGATGGCTGCGCTCGTACTCGCAGTCGTACACCTGTGCAACGCGCAGGATTGTCATCTCGCGCAGTCGCGGCGGCAGCGTCGACCGGAAGAGCAGATGCACGCTGAACCCGAGGAATGCTTTGGTCAGGTCCGGGTGGCGGACGAGCGTCGCCATGGCGGTGCCGGCGTCTTCCGGATTGCGCATGTGCCGGGGCATCAAACCCCTCAATGCGGAATCGACACGCTCGTCCCATTGGTCTGCCGGCAGCGGGGGCACTACGGCCATGCCGAACTCCTCCTCTTGAGAATCATATTCTCGTTTACGGATGCTAGATTCTCATGACGACACCGGATAGTCAACAAAGCGTGCTGTATCGGGCGAATGTGCTGCTGACAAGCATGTTCCGCCTACGCCCCGGGGTGGCGCCACCGGCCGGGCCGGTTGCATCACCCGAGGGGTGGCCCGCTACCTCAATGTCAAGAGCATATTGATTCTCCACATTAGAGAAGCTAGTTTCCTTAAAGAGAGAGCACTGTGTGTTGCCCGTCGGTGATCCGGCGTGCGCAGACCGTCTGCCGAAAGAGAGGTTCCCTGTGACTGCAACCCTGCGCCCTGGTGGGCAACTTGCCAGCGCCGTCTGCACCACTCGTGTAGTGGTCGTGCGTGCACCCGCAGAAGGCGTGCAGGAGATCGCCTGTGGCGGAAGCCCGATGATCTCGGCTCCCCCCGGCAAGCCGGATTCCAAGCCCGACGGCGACGTGGTCACCCTTCTGGGTAAGCGATACGTCGACGCCGACGGAACGATCGAGGTGCTGTGTACGTCACCCGGAACCGGCGAACTGTCGTACGGCGGCGTTCCGATGACGATCAAGGCAGCCAAGGCGTTGCCCGCCTCCGATTGATTCGTTCGATCGCAGAACTGAAGATGGGCCGGGCGTGCTGCCGCAGTTGCGCAGTGCGCGGTCCCGCAACGACGGCAGGAGGTGTCGACTATGGGTGGAATGAGCTTCGCGCTGAGTGAGGATCAGGAACTGATCCGCAAATCCGTTGCCGAGCTGATGAAGAACTTCGACGACCAGTACTGGATGGAAAAGGATCTCGCTCACGAGTTCCCGACGGAGTTCTACAAGATGCTCGCCGACGGCGGCTGGATGGGCATCACGATGCCCGAGGAGTACGGCGGCCACGGTCTCGGTATCACGGAGGCAACGATCCTCCTCGAGGAGATCGCCCGCTCCGGCGGTGCGATGAACGCCGCGAGCGCCATCCACCTCAACATCTTCGGAATGCAGCCCGTGGTCAAGCACGGTACGGACGAGATGAAGGCGCGCACACTGCCCCGCATCGTCAACGGTGACCTGCACGTATGCTTCGGCGTGACCGAGCCGGGTGCCGGCCTCGACACCTCGCGCATCACGACGTTCGCGAAGCGCGACGGCGACAAGTACGTCGTCAACGGCCGCAAGGTGTGGATCTCCAAGGCTGTCGAATCGGAGAAGATTCTCCTCCTGACCCGCACCCAGCGTTACGACGAGGTCGAGAAGAAGACCGACGGCATGACGCTTTTTCTCACCGATCTCGACCGCAGCAAGATCGACATCCGGCCCATCAAGAAAATGGGACGCAACGCGGTCACCTCCAACGAACTGTTCATCGACAACCTCGTGGTCCCCGTCGAGGATCGCGTCGGTGAAGAGGGGCAAGGGTTCAAGTACCTGCTCGACGGTCTCAACCCCGAGCGGATGCTGATTGCGTCGGAAGCCCTCGGCATCGGCCGTGTCGCGCTGGAGAAAGCCGTGCAGTACGGCAACGAGCGCGAAGTGTTCGGACGTCCCATCGGCATGAACCAGGGCATCCAGTTTCCTCTTGCCGATGCGCTTGCGCACCTCGACGCGGCCGAACTCGTCCTGCGTAAGGCCACCTGGCTCTACGACAACGGCAAGCCGTGCGGTCGTGAGGCCAATACTGCCAAATATCTCTGTGCGGAAGCAGGTTTCGCGGCGGCCGATCGAGCGCTCCAGACCCACGGCGGAATGGGCTACTCCGAGGAGTACAACGTGTCGCGGTACTTCCGTGAGGCACGCGTGATGCGGATAGCTCCGGTCAGCCAGGAGATGATCCTGAACTACCTCGGGTCCCACACCCTCGGACTGCCGAGGAGTTACTGATGGAGGCCCCGCTCGCCGGGGTCACCGTGGTGACCCTCGAACAGGCGGTCTCCGCGCCTATGTGCACCCGCGTGCTGGCCGACTTCGGTGCGCGTGTGATCAAGGTCGAGAACCCCAAGGGGGGCGATTTTGCGCGCGACTACGACGATGTCGTCAACGGAATGGCGGCGCACTTCGTCTGGGCCAACCGCGGCAAGGAATCGATCACCCTCGACTTGAAGACCGAGGGCGGACTCGGGGCGCTCCACTCTCTGCTGGCGCGCGCGGACGCCCTCGTGTCGAACCTTGCACCGGGCGCCATGGCGCGGCTCGGGCTCTCGCCGGAGGATCTGGCCGGGCGGTACCCCGACTTGATCGCGGTCGAGATCGATGGATACGGTCCCGACGGTCCGCTGTCGCACAAGCGCGCGTACGACCTGCTCATTCAGGCCGAATCGGGGGCGTGCTCCGTCACCGGCTTCCCTGGGCAGCCCGCGAAGCCGGGTCCGCCGGTCGCGGATATCAGCACCGGGCTTTATTCGGCATTGTCGATTCTCGCGTTGCTGTGCGGCCGGGAACGAAACCGGGGCCGCGGCGGCGGCCTGTCGAAGGTGTCGGTGAGCCTGTTCGACACGATGGCAGACATCATGGGCTACCCCCTGACATACACCCGCTACTCCGGTGTCGAACAGCAACCACTGGGGATGAGCTCGCCTGCGGTCGCGCCGTACGGATCGTATCGCACCGCGGACGACCAGATCGTTGTGCTCGGTACGACCAATGATCGTGAGTGGCAGCGTCTGGCGCGCGAGATCATCGGGCGCGACGATCTCGCCGACGACGAGCGGTTCTCGACCAACACGGGACGGTGCGAGCACCGCGCCGAACTCGATGAGGCCATCTCAGCGTGGTGCGCACAGCACCCGCTCGACCATGTACAGAAGATCGCCGACGAGGCGGGTATCGGCAACTCGCGTTACAACACGCCCCGTGACGTCATCGATCATCCGCAACTGGCCGCCCGCAATCGTTGGCGGGCGGTTGCTAGCCCGAACGGACCCGTCGAGGCAATTCTTCCGCCACCGGTGATCGAAGGCTACGAGCCGCCGATGGCACCCGTACCCGGCTTGGGCGAACACACCGACATCATTCTCGCGGACTTCGGTTTCCGCCCCGACGAGATCGATCGTCTGCGCGAGCAGGGCGCGATCGGGTCGGTGCCGTGATGATCGATATTCGGCGGATGACCGGTAAACACACTTGGAATCAGGAGAATTCGAATGCGTGAAGTGGTCGTCGCTGCGGCTGTCCGCACCCCGGTAGGCAAGCGCAACGGCGGGCTGGCCGGGGTGCACCCGGCAGACCTGTCGGCGCTCGTGCTCGAGGCGCTGGCCGATCGCACCGGCATCGATCCCGGGGTCGTCGACGACGTCATCTGGGGTTGCGTATCGCAGGTGGGCGACCAGTCGAGCAACATCGGCCGCTATTCGGTACTCGCTGCCGGATGGCCGGAATCCATCCCGGGCACCACCATCAACCGGGCATGCGGGTCGAGTCAGCAGTCGATCGATTTCGCAGCCCAGGCCGTGATGTCGGGTCAGCAGGACGTGGTTGTCGCCGGCGGCGTCGAGGTCATGAGCCGCGTCCCGCTCGGCTCGGCGCGTGCCTCCGGGCAGCCGTACGGTCCCCGTGCGCTGGCACGCTACGACGGATTCGCGTTCAACCAGGGAATCTCCGCCGAGAAGATCGCCCAGAAATGGGGATTGTCGCGCACTCGACTCGATGAGTACTCGGCGATCTCGCACGAGCGCGCCGCGGCAGCGCAGGACCGCGGGGCATTCGAGGCGCAGATCGTGCCGGTGGTCACCGACGAGGGCACGGTCAGCGTCGACGAGGGGATCCGCCGCGGCACCACGGTCGAGAAACTCGCCGGTCTGAAGCCCGCTTTCGCCGACGACGGTGTGATCCATGCCGGAAACTCGTCGCAGATCTCCGACGGTGCTGCCGCACTGCTCGTGACCACACCGGAGAAGGCTCGTGAGTTGGGCTTGACCCCGCTCGTTCGGTACCGGGCGGGTGCGGTGGCGGGCGCCGATCCGGTGCTCATGCTCACCGGTCCGATCCCTGCTACCGAGAAGGCACTCGTGAAGGCGGGGATCGGCCTGAAGGATGTCGGAGTCTTCGAAGTCAATGAGGCGTTCGCGTCGGTTCCGCTGGCGTGGCTGGCCGAGACCGGCGCGGATCCGGAACTGCTCAACCCGCTCGGAGGAGCGATCTCCCTCGGGCACCCGCTCGGGGGTTCGGGTGCCGTGCTGATGACTCGGATGATTCACCACATGCGCGACAACGGAATTCGATTCGGTCTCCAGACCATGTGCGAAGGCGGCGGCACGGCGAATGCCACCGTCGTCGAACTCCTCGGTGCATAGGGTCTCGCCTCCTGTGACCCGATCAGAAAAATTCTCGGCCTGAGACCCTTGTCACATCCGGCAAACCGACCTAATGTGTGTTCAGTAGGTTGGGGACGTGAGGGAAAGAGGTAGCGTGCAAAGGGCGTACGACACGCTTCTCGCCAAGGGTGAGGACCGCAGAGAGCTGATACTCAGTGCAGCTCAGCGGTTGTTGGCGAGGAACGGGTGGCGCAGCACGAGCCTCGCTCAGATCGCACGGGCCGCGGGTATCACGCCCGCGGGGCTGCTGCATCACTTCCAGTCCAAGGACCAGTTGCTGCATGCCGTGCTCGACGCACGGGATGCAGACGATGATGCACGTGCTGATCGTTCGGGAGATCCACTCGAGCAGATCAGGAGACTGTACTTGCGTTTCGAGAAGTCCCCTGAGCTGGTCGGGATGTTTGCTGTACTCCTGATCGAGAACCTGGAGCCGGATGCTCCACTGCACGATCGCCTACTCGTTCGACACCGCGCCGCGATCGACACAATCGAGGCGGGTATCCGACGTGGTCAACACGCCGGGCGGTATCGGATGGATGTGAACCCAGCCGTCAAAGCGGTGGAAATCGTCGCTTTCCTCAACGGAATGGAAACCTCATGGCTGCTCGATCGTTCGCTCCCGATAGCCGAGATCTTCGAGGACTTCACACAGTCGCTCGAGCAACAGCTCATGCCCATCAGCACAGCCTGAGACATCGCGTCGTCGTCGTCGCGCCCCGTGTGGTCGATACCGTGCGCAACGTCGGAGGGTGGCTCTACGACCAGGTTCTCGCGGGATGGGAAGTCACTGTCCTGACCCGGGAACATCAAGACATCCGTCCGCTCGAGATCCTCGGGGCCCGAGTCGTCGATCTCGACTCGGTCTTGGGAACCGAGCACGGCCTGGTTCCTGAAGCACTGGTGGCATCGGCCGAACTCTACTCGTCCGACGAGCGCATCCGTGCAGGTCTGGACCGGCTTCTCGATCGCGGATCGACGAAGTTCAGCATGTGGGGTGATGAGCTCCCGGCAGAGATCGATGCCAGGTTCTCGCCGTCGGAATACTGTATGAGCAGGGCGGCACAGGTGTTCAAGCGGCACGCGCTCGTCGCAGCGGAGGTCCGCGAACCCGTGATCGCGCCCATCGAGTCCTTCCGGACCTCCGGGTTCACCTCATCTCAGTCGGGTCACCTCACGTCTGTCTGACCGACCTGCGTGACGAGGACTAGACGTTTCACAGCCTCGAAATGACCACCATGTCTTCGGCGCAAGCCCGGCCGTTCACGTCCGGGATAACCGATCCCTCAGTCCGCCCTGCGCTGCTGCTCGATGTACTGGCCAATCATCGACAAGGAAGCCCCGCCGCAGGACGCAGCGAAATAGGACGGAGACCACAGGCGATCACGGTGAGTGCGCATCCGGTACTGCTGCCGCAGACGGCGCGAGGAAACTCCTTTGAGCGAGTTCACCAGCTTGGACAGTTGCACAGTCGGCGGGTACTCAACGAGGAGGTGCACGTGGTCGTCCTCGCCGTAGAACTCACGGAGCAGAGCCCCGAAGTCGGCGCACACGTCCGTCATCACCGGCTCCATCGTCGTCAGATGCTCGTCAGTGAAGACCCCCCGGCGATACCTGGTCACGAAGACCAAATGCACATGGAGAGCGAAAATGCATGTGCGACCGCGACGTAATCAGATGAAGGAGTCATGGACCAACGCTAGTCTGTGGGTATGCAGCTGCGATACCAATACCGCGTCTACCCGACGCCGGGCCAGCAGAACAGGCTGGCACGGTCGTTCGGGTGCGCGCGGGTGGTATTCAACGACGCACTGCGCGCCCGCCAGGACGCGTATGCGGCCGGGGTGACGCTCTCGGACACCGACGTGCAGAAAAAAGTGGTCACCGCAGCGAAGAAGACCCCGCAGCGGGTATGGCTGTCCGAGGTGGTGTTGGTCCAAGCCTGCCAGGATGCGCGGCGTGCGTACCGGAACTGGTTCGACTCGATGTCGGGGAAGCGGAAGGGGCGCAAGGTCGGGGCTCCGCGGTTCCGGTCCCGCAAGGACACTCGGCAGGCGATCCGGCTCACCCGCAACGGCTTCAGTATCCGAGGCAACCGGAAGTTGTATATCGCGAAGGTCGGCGAGGTGAAAGTCGCCTGGTCACGCGACCTACCCTCGGAACCCTCGAGTGTGTCGATCATCAAGGACGCGGCGGGCCGGTACTTCGCGTCGTTCGTGGTCGAAACGACCGACGAGGTGCTGCCGCCGGTCGATGCGGAGGTGGGGATCGACCTGGGCCTGACGACGTTCGCGGTCCTGTCGGACGGCAAGACCATCACCTCACCGAAGTTCTTGCGCCGCGCCGAACGCACACTCCGCAAGGCGCAGCAAGCCCTGTCTCGCAAGGAGAAGGGATCGAAGAATCGGGCCAAGGCACGCGTTCGTGTCGCGAAGGTTTACGCGAAGGTGGCCGATGCCCGCAAGGATTGGGCGCACAAGCAGTCCACGGCGATCATCCGCGAGAACCAAGCGGTGTTCGTCGAGGACTTGTGTGTCACCGGGTTGGCGCGGACGAGGTTGGCGAAGTCGGTGCACGATGCCGGGTGGGGCATGTTCACTCGGATGGTGGAGGAGAAGGCCGCCCGGTATGGGCGGACCTTCGTGAAGGTGGACCGTTTCTACCCGTCGAGTCAGATCTGCTCGACGTGCGGGGTACTCGACGGGCCGAAACCACTCTCGATCAGGGAGTGGCAGTGCGCGGCGTGCGGTGCGGTCCACGACCGCGACCTCAACGCCGCCAAGAACATCCTCGCCGCCGGACGGGCGGAGAGGCGAAACGCCTGCGGAGGGACCGTAAATCCTGCCGCCTAGCGGGAGGTAAGTCCCTGTGAAACAGGAACCCACCGGAGTGGCGTGTAGCGCTGCGGGAGGAATCCCGGTCGTTCACGGCCGGGGAGGACGTCAAAAGCGTCCCGGCACTCGATGAGCGCCGGGACGTCGTATGCAGTCGGTCAGTCCTGCTGAAGGTCGATGACCACCTTGCCGATGGCCTGCCCGTCACCTACCAGACGAAGGGCGCCGACGGCTTCGTCGAGCGAATAGACCGCACCGATATGCGGTACAGCTCGCCCTGAGACGAGAAGATCGACCAGTTCGCTTTCGTTGCGGCGGAACTCGTCCGGGTCCAAGTCCTGGAACTGGAAGCCTTGGATCCGAATACCTTTCACCAGAACAAGATTGAGCGGTATTCGTGGGATGGTTCCCGAGGCGTATCCGACGGTGATGAAACGTCCGCCTCGTCGCAGGCTCCTGAGAGCCGGTTCGGACAGGGCGCCGCCCACCGGATCGACGACGACATCGGCCCCCTCGCGAGTGACGCCCTTCAACAGTGCGCGCAGATCGCCCGAGTGATGATCGACGAGATGCTTAGCACCGTAGGACGCTGCGACCTCGAGCTTGTCGGCCGACGAGGCCACAGCGACGACGGTCGCTCCCAGAACCGCTCCGAGCTGGACCGCGGCCAGTCCGACGCCGCCGCCGGCCCCCAGCACGACGAGTGTTTCGCCTGGCTGGATCCGGGCGACCGACCGGAGCGTGTGATACGCAGTGCGATGTGCGACGCCGAACGCTGCTGCTGTGCGGTCGTCGACGCCGTCGGGTATCCGTCTCAGCGACAAGGCCTTTGCTGCGATCTCCTCCGCGAACGCGCCGACGATACCGGTGCCGCTCACCCGGTCGCCGACCGCGAGGTCGCCGACGTCGTCGGCGATCTCCGCCACCACCCCTGCGAACTCGCTTCCGGGGACGAACGGCGGGGGCACGCTGATCTGGTATTTGTCGGCGACGACCAGCACATCGGGAAAGTTGACCGCGGCAGCACCGACCCGGACCCGTACATGACCCGGTTCGAGGGAGGGTGAGGCGATCTCGTCGATGCGGACCACCTCGGGTCCCCCGTACTCGGAGCAGATCGCTGCGCGCATGCCCGTTACCGCCCTCGCCAGACCGGTGCGCGCTTCTCGACGAACGCGGATGCGCCTTCCTTGGCGTCGTCGCTCGAGAAGACGACACTCTGCCAGTGTCCCAGCCTCTCGTCTGCCCGAGCCGGATCGGATTGTGCGAGACGCACGAGTTCCTTGACCGCGGCAAGGCCCAGTGGGGCGTTCGCCGCAATGCGCTCGGCGAGCGCGAGCGCGGCCGACTGCACTGACTCCGGTTCGACGACCTCGTTGATCAGGCCGAGTTCGTAGCCTCGCTGCGCGGTGATCAGATCGCCGGTGAGCGTCAGTTCCATGGCGGCTGCCCGCGGGATCCTCGTCCCGAGATTCGTCCCTCCGCCGGCCGGGAACAGGCCCCGTTTCACCTCGGGAAGACCGAATTTCGCGGCCGAGGAGGCGACGATGAGATCACTTCCGAGGAGGAGCTCGAGCCCGCCGCCGATCGCGGTGCCGTTGGCGGCACCGATCACGGGGATGTCGGTCTCGCCCCTGGCGAACCGCGCGTAGGAGGCGCCGGGGCCGGAGTCCAACCCGATCTTGTCGCCGCTGGCGAATGCCCTCAGGTCCATGCCGGAGCAGAATGCCCGATCGCCGGTGCCGGTGAGGACGATCGCGCGGATCTCCGGGTCGGATTCGGCGGCTTCGACCGCCGCGCCGATCCCGTTGATCAGCGTGCCGGTAAGCGCATTGCGCGCCTCGGGGCGGTTCAGCCTCAGGAGGAGAACGGCACCGTGCTGCTCTTGTACGAGTTCGTTCATTTCCGCTGTCATCCCTTGTAGTCGGTCGACTCGGCGAGCTCGGCGGCCTCACGCATTGCGCTGACGACCACCGGACCGAAGGACTGCAGCTTGGGGTCGTCACCGGCGCGCTGGTAGCCCTGCTCGAGAATGATTGCAAGCTTCCACTTGGCGAGGATCAGGTAGTAATCGAGGTCGTCGACCTGACGGCCGGAAACTTCCGAGTAGTGCTGGACCATTTTTGCGCGGTCGGGCATTCCTCGAAGATCGGCGTAGCCGCCCTGGCCTGCGCCTTCGACGGTCATGTCCTCGGGCCAGTTCATCAGCATCCAGCCGAGGTCGAGCTTCGGGTCGCCGACGGTGCCCATCTCCCAGTCGACGAGGGCAGCGAGCTTCGCGGGTGCGCCGTGCTCGAACATCACGTTCGCGAATTGGTAGTCGCCGTGCATCAGACCCGGGACGTAGTCGAGTGGGCGATGCGCCTGCAGCCACTTGGTGGCGACATCGATTCCGTCGAGCTCGCGGGCTTTGATGCGTTCGAAGAAGCGGGTCCAGCGGTCGACCTGACGGTCGTGGAATCCGTCGGGCCGCCCGAGATCATGCAGGCCTTGCGCCTTCCAGTCGACCTTGGACAGCAGCGCGATGCCCTCGGCGAGCTGGTACGCGAGACCCGGACGTGTGGACAGGTCGCTGTTGAACGGCTCGGGCCACACGCCGTGCTGATCCATCGGCGACCAGCCGTCGACGTATCCCATGAGGTAGAACGAGCGGCCCAGAACCGAGGTGTCCTCGCAGGCTGCGACCGCAGCGGTATGGGGGACGTCCGTGCCGTCGAGTGCCTGGATGATCCGCCATTCACGAATGATTCCACTGTCGCGGTCGGCAGGGGCACCGGTCGGCGGAATCCGGATGACGCAGGTGAAGCCGTCGCGGTCGAGTTTGTAGATCTCGTTCTGCGTGCCACCGGAAAGGTACTTGGCCTCGAGCGGGGCCCCCTTGCCTGGCAGTCCCTGCTCGTCCATCCATGCGGCGAGTCGATCGGTGTCGATCACAGGTTTCCCACTTCCAGTTCGAGGTATTCGGCGTATTTGGCGCGGGCTTCGTCCTGCTTGCGCGGAAGCCACTGCGTGGGCCACAGGTCGTCGGTTGCGCTGTAGTCGCGCAGGACCTGTTTTGCAACGGTCGTCTTGTGGACCTCGGTCGGGCCGTCGGCCAGGCCCATCACGGCCGCACCGTGAATCATCTTGAAGAACGGCATCTCGTTGGTGACACCGAGTGCGCCATGGACCTGCATTGCGCGCCAGGCGATGTCGTGCAACACGGTCGGCATGACGATCTTTGCCGTAGCGATGTCCTTGCGGAGCTTCTTGTAGTCGTTGTACTTGTCGATCTTCCACGCGGTATGGAGCACGAAGAGGCGGAACTGCGTCAGCTGCGCGTAGGAGTCGGCGATGTAGCCCTGGATCGTCTGCTTGTCGGCGAGTCGGCTGCCAGCGGTTTCGCGACTCAGTGCCCGTTCGCACATCATGTCGAGGGCCTTCTGGGCGAGTCCGATCGTCCGCATCGCGTGGTGAATGCGGCCGCCGCCGAGACGGGTCTGAGCGACGGCGAACGCCTGACCCTCACCGCCGAGGAGCGCGTCGGCGGGTACCCGCACGTCCTCGTAGTGGATGAGCGCGTGGCTGCCCCCATTCATCGGTTCGCCGTACAGGCCGACGTTACGCACGATATTGATGCCCGGGGTGTCGGCGGGCACGAGGAACATCGACATGCCCTTGTGTACCGGTACCTCGGTGTCGGTCACGGCCATCACGATCAGGAACGAGGCGGTCTTGGCGTTGGAGGAGAAGTACTTCCAGCCGTTGATGACCCAGTCGTCACCGTCCTTGACTGCTCGAGTGCGGAACTGCGCGACGTCGGCGCCGCCCTGGGGCTCGGTCATCGAGTAGGTGGAGAAGAGTTCGCCGTCGAGCAGTGGCTGCAGGTACTTCCTCTTCTGCTCGGGTGTGCCGTAGTGCGCGATGATCTCGGCGTTGCCGGTATCGGGTGCCTGGCATCCGAAGACGATCGGTGCCCACGACGAGCGTCCGAGGATCTCGTTGAGCAGTGCGAGTTTGAGCTGTCCGTAGCCCTGGCCGCCGAGCTCGGGACCGAGGTGTGTGGCCCACAGGCCTTGTTCGCGAACCCGTTCCTTGAGCGGATCGATGGCCTTGCGTCGCAGGCCGTCGAGGGGTACGAACTGCTCGTGTTCCCACACCAGGTCCAGCGGCTCGACCTCGTCGCGCACGAAGGCGTCGGCCCAGTCCAGTTTTTCCTGGTATTCGGGGTCGGTTTCGAAGTCCCACGCCATTGCCCGGCTCCTCTCTGATTCCAAGAATCTTAAATCGTACTTTTCAGAATGCTATTCTTACACGACTGAAGTCGGTTTGGAACAGCCCGCGACGAAAGGCACCGAGTTGAAAGCCCAAGACCTATTCCACATGGGTGTCGTGACCAACGACCCGGCCGCGGCCAAGGCAGAGTATTCCCAGCTCTTCGGTTACGAATGGGGTCCGGAGGTCGGTGGGGAAGTAGCGGTGACACTGCCCACCGGAGATCATGTGGTCGACCTGAAATGCGCGTTCTCGATCACAGAACCGCGCATCGAACTCGTCCGGAGTGCGTCGGCGCCCCTGTGGGAGGCGGTCCCGGGTATCCACCATCTCGGCTACTGGTCTGACGACGTGGATGCCGATCGCGACGAGTTCGCCGCCCAGGGCTACAGCACGGAAGCAACCCGACGAGCGCCCGACGGCAGCCTCTTCTTCGCGTTCATGCGAAGTCCATCCGGGCTCCTCCTCGAATTCGTGACCCGCGCAGCGGAACCGGGGATGTCGCAGTGCTGGATGGCGCCGCAGTGACCCCACAGCAGTTCGATACATCGGCACCGACGGTAGAGAGGGAAGCATGGGCCAGGTAGGAATCGTGACCGGAGGCGGCCGCGGCATGGGGTTCTCGTGCGCGGAGCGGATGATCGGCACCGTCGACACAATGCTGCTCGTCGACATCGACGAAACGTCCGCGAAGGAGGCAGCAGCGCAGTTGTCGTCGGACCTGACGGTGGTCGAACCGTTCGCCGCCGACGTCGGTGACGCCGATGCGCTGGGCAGGCTCGCCGACCGCACGGCCGAGCTCGGAACGCTCCGTTCCGTCGCTCACGCAGCGGGGATCTCCCCGACCATGGCCGACTGGCGCAAGATCGTGTCGGTCGACCTCGTCGGTACGGCGTTGCTGGCGGAGGCGCTCCGTCCGCTGGCGAGAGCCGGTACCGCCATGGTCTATTTCGCGTCGATGGCACCGTTGATCGGCCGGATGAATCCGGGGTCAGAGCTGGGTGCGGTCCTGGACGATCCGCTCGACGAGGAGTTCCTCGACAAACTCCGGGAGATCGTCGGCGAATCGATCGAGCAACCCGGGATCGCCTACTCGTGGGCGAAGCACGGGGTGCAGCGATTCGCGCGTGCGGAAGCCATCCGGCTCGGTGCCGCGGGAGCGCGTGCGAACTCCGTGTCACCGGGGCTGATCGATACTCCGCAGGGTCGGCAGGAGGCGGCGAGCAATCCGCGCATCGCTGATATGCAGCGCGCGACGCCGCTCGGCCGACTCGGCCAGGCCGACGAACTCGCAACGGTCGTGGCGTTCCTGCTGTCGGACGGCGCGAGTTTCGTCAACGGCATCGATGTACTCGTCGACGGTGGAGTGATGGCTGCGATCGCGGCGCAACGCGAAGGGGGCGGTGCGTAGAGCGGATTCTCGACCGGACTGCCGCTGCGCTGTAGTGCGATGTCAGCCGGCGCTCGGTCGCAGGCTGCGCAGGAACAGGTCGACCGACGCTCGGATGTGTTCTTCCAGGTGGGTGCGAACGATTCCGAACGAAGCGAGGCGCGCGGGGCCGCCCGACGCCATGCCGAGGAACAGCTCGGCGAGGGTGTCGGGATCGTCGGCGACGATGGCGCCGGTGGCCGCATGATGTCGGAGGAGTTCGGCGACCTGTCTCGTGCGCGGCCAGTGACCGGAACCGAGTGCCTTGCGGGCGATATCGGGATATCGGGAGGCATAGGCGACCGCAACCTGCTGGAGTTTGATCATCGACGGATCCAGGGCGCGCCGGACCGCGATGTCTGCGATCGCGGTCAATGCCTTCTCCAGGTCGTCGAAGTCCGGCGGATCGGGTTCGGGCCACGGCCAGTCCCTACGCGACATGGCCCACCCGAGTACCGACCGGAAAACATCCTCCTTGGTGGGAAAGCGCGCGTACAGAGACGGTTTCGTCGTTCCCGCGGCGGAGGCGATGGCATTCATGGTCGTGCCTTCGTAACCGTTTTCGAGGAACAACCGGAGCGCAGACTCGCGGACGGCTTCGTCGAGTCGGCCCGCTTCCTCTTTGGTCGGTCGGCCTCCCCTCCGCCGACCTGCGCCCACGGCCCGCGGCGGCTCATTCACCGATGTCATAGCTGAAGAGTGTGCCAAACAAAATTGCCTATGGACATAAAACTTTTCCGGTGAGTATGGTTATCGGTATTCGCTAACTATACCCGCAAGTCTAGTTATCTCGGACTTCCCGAAACTCAACGGCCGGAGGGCACAGTGACAGAAGCGACGATGCAGAAAAACGTCATCGGGACGCTGAACGCGTACTTCCAGGAACGGCGGGAACAAGTTCCCGTCCTGACCCAGCGCGCGAACGACCAGGGGATCACCGAGATCCGTTCCCGCGAGGACATCGTTCCGCTGCTCTTTCCTCACACCACCTACAAGAGCTACCCGGAAACGCTTATCGCCAAGGGTAGGTGGGAGCAGATGAATCGGTGGCTGGGATCCCTGTCCACCCGCCGACTCGACGACGTCGACGTCTCCGAAGTCACCGACGTCGACGGCTGGATCGGCGCGCTGGAGAAGGCCGGCCACATGGTGTCGAGCTCGAGCGGAACCAGCGGAAAAGGCTCGTTCCTCAACAAGTCCTACCGCGATTTCGAAGTCAACAAGCAGAACCTGCTCGACTGCTTCGTATCGCTGGGAATGCCGCCCGAAACGGTATGGCACGTCATCCCGGTCGGGCCCGACACCGGGCAGACCCAGCATGCCGCTGTGCGCGACCTGATCATCGATTCGTTCTCCCGGCCCGACGCGCTCCCCCTGTTCGACGGGCCCGCACCCGAAGGGTTCCATCGCTACCTGTCCCGGTTGTCGGCGATGCGTCGCGCGATGGCCGACGGCACCGCCGCCCCCGACGACATCGCGTCGTTCGAGGCAGAAGCAGCCGAGCGCGCGGCGCTCCAGGAACAGAAGCTGAACCACTACGCCGACCAGATCATGGCCCGTCGTAACGAGAACATCCTGTTCAGTTCGCAGTTCCCGCAGTTGTACCGACTCGTCGAGGTCCTCCGTGAACGGGGCGTCAAGGACGGCGACATCACCGGCATCAACGGTCTCACCAGCGGCGGCGGCCTCAAGGGCACGAACCTGCCCGACGACTACCAGGATCAGATCTACCGGATGCTCAATATCGCTCCGGAGCGCTTCCTGCACTACTACTCCATGCAGGAACTCAACAATCGCATGTTCAAGTGCCCGGAAGAGGGGCGCTACCACGTGCCGGAGGAGATCGTCCTCCTCGTCCTGAACAAGGACGGCGACGCACTCGCCGAAGCATCGGGCAACCTGGTCGAAGGCCGGGCCGCATTCGTCGACACCACCGTCGACGGGCGTTGGGGTGGCACGATCTCGGGTGACAAGATCACCGTGGATCAGGGTCGCTGCCCGTGCGGGCGCGACGGCGAGACCGTTCTGCCGAACATCGTGCGCTACTCCGATCTCGGAGACGACGACAAGATCACCTGTGCCGGAACGATGGACGCATACGTCCGCGGAATCGTCGGGGAGTGAGCATCATGACCACGACTGCGCCTGCCCCCACACGCACCAAGATCCAGGTACCGCATTTCGTCCGCGGGAAGCTGATCTGGGGCGAAGACAACGAATATCTCTCGCGCGACTTCGGAGTCCCTTTCGTGACTCCCAAGATCGAGTACAACGAGCTGTTCGTCCCGCGCACTGAGCCGGGACCCGCCTTCGACGTACCGGTCTCGGAGATCATCGACTTCCTCGTCGAGACCGCCGGGCAGCTGTCCCTGGACAAGAACCCCTACCTTCAGGAATCTCTGGAGATGACGCTGCAGGTCAGCGCGTTGCCTCGCCGGATCATCGAGAACACCTTCCGTCGACCGGGGCAGTTCCTGACGAAGAAGGCTCTCGAGTTCCGCCTCGAGCGCACCTTCGGAAGTCTCGATGTGCTCGACGGCTGGGTCGAGAACACCGACCCCAACGGCAACGTCAGCAAGATCCGCGCGTTCCCGCCGCGATTGGTCCACATGCTCGCGGGCAACTCACCGAGCGCTGCCATGACATCGATCGCTGATGCTGCACTACTCAAGGCCGTCAACGTGTTCAAGATGCCGTCGGCCGATCCGTTCACCACGGTCGCGGTACTGCGGACGATGTCGGACATCGCGCCCGATCATCCGGTGCTGAAGTCGATCTCCGCGGTCTACTGGCGCGGCGGCGACGAATCGGTCGAAGGTGTGCTGTACCGCTCGCAGTACTTCGACAAGCTCGTTGCGTGGGGCGGCGGCGCCGCGATCGAGAACGCCGCGAAGTATGCGGGGCCGGGCTTCAGCCTGATCTCGTTCGATCCCAAGGTCTCGATGGCAGTCATCGGCCGAGAAGCCTTCGAGTCGGAGGAGACGCTGCGGGAGGTCGCTGAGCTCGCGGCTGCCGACGCCACGATTTTCAACCAGGACGCATGCCTCGCAGCGCGTCACATCTGTGTGGAAGGCGATGTCGACCAGGTCGACCGATTCTGCGCACTGCTGCACGAGCGTCTCGGCGTCGACCGGGATTTTGCCTCCGCAGTGGGCCCGAAGCCTGATGCAGACATCCGCGAAGCGGTGGAGGGAATGCGCTACCTCGAACCCGATTACCGGGTGTGGGGCAAGTTCGACGGAACCGGGCTCGTCGTCCGCTCTCCCGAGATGGTCGACTTCCATCCCAACTTCAAGACCGTCAATGTCATTCCGATCGCGCAGCTCCGTGACGCTGCGTCGTACGCGACCGTCGCGACGCAGACGGTCGGTGTGTACCCGCCTCATCGCAAGGCCGAGATCCGCGATCATCTCGCCACCGCAGGCGTACAGCGCCTCGTCAAGCTCGGCGGTGCATTGCGCGGCACGATGGGTAACCCCCACGACGGCATGTACCCGCTGCACCGCATGGTGAACTGGGTGGCCGATGACGATGCCTGAGCAGAATCGAAGCGGCATACCCATGCGTGTTCTCGGGCGCTCCGGTATCCGAGTGAGCGACCTGTGCCTCGGCACCATGACGTTCGGTACGGAATGGGGATTCGGTACCGACGAATCGACCAGCCGGAAGATCTACGAGACCTACCGGGAAGCGGGCGGTAACTTCGTCGACACCGCGAACAATTACACGAACGGTTCGAGCGAGGAGATCCTCGGGCGGCTTGTGGCACCGGAACGCGACTCGGTCGTCGTGAGCACCAAGTATTCCTTCCCCACCGACCCCGCGGATCCCAATACTGGCGGAAACCACCGGAAGAGCCTGCGCCGCAGCGTCGAGACGAGCCTTCGACGGCTCGGCACCGACTACATCGATCTGCTGTGGGTCCATGCGTGGGATCAGTGCACCCCCGTGGACGAGACGCTGCGAGCTCTCGATGACCTGGTGCGGTCGGGCAAGGTGCTCGCGATCGGGGTGTCGAACACGCCGGCCTGGGTGGTGTCGCAATCCGTTGCCGTCGCCGAACTACGTGGATGGAACTCCTTCTGCACGATGCAGGTGGAGTACGCTCTCACTGCGCGTACTGCCGAGCGCGAACTCCTTCCGATGGCGCGAGCGCTGGGTATCGAAGTTTCCGCATGGAGTCCACTCGGGCGCGGAACCCTTGCTCGCACCATGTCCGACGAGGACTTCGCGAAGCTCCCCGGGCCGGTACAGCGGGTTCTCACCGTCACGCGCGAGGTCGCAGGCGAGCTCGGAGTCTCACCCGCGCGGGTTGCGCTCGCATGGGTACGCAGGCAAGGGCTTATGCTGTCGATCGGTGCACGAACCGTCGATCAGATCAACGACAATTTGGCGGCACTGGACGTCGAACTCGATGACTCCCACTTGGCGCGACTCGACGAGGCATCGAAGATTCGCCTCGGCTATCCGCACGAGTTCCTGCACGAGCGCCGGGCGATGTTCACACCGGATGCTCTTCGGGCTCGAGCCCAACGGTAGCCCGCGACTGAGGAAGGCAAACACGATGGAGACCCTCGAACACTGGATCGACGGATCTGCCGCAGCACCACACGGCGGTGGATACCTCCCGGTGACCGATCCCGCGACCGGTCGCACAGTGCGACAGATCGCGGACGGCGACAGCGACGACATCGATGCAGCAGTGCGCGCTGCGTCGAGGGCGACATCGGAATGGTTGAGCATCCCGGCACTGGCACGTGGGCGCCTGATCACCGATCTCGGTCGGGCGATCCGGGCGAACAAGCCGGAGCTCGCAGAGCTCGAGGTGAGTGAGACCGGCAAGCCGGTCGCCGTTGCGCTCGGCGAAATCGAGAACTCCGCCGTGTATTTCGAGTTCTACGGTGGACTGGTCGGGATGCCCGCCGGCGAGACCATCGACGTGGCACCGGATCAGCACGTGTTCACCAAGCGTGAGCCGTACGGCGTCATCGGCGTCATCACGCCGTGGAATGTGCCGCTGAACCAGGCGTCGCGAGCGTGTGCGCCCGCGCTTGCTGCGGGTAACACGGTGGTACTCAAGCCGTCCGAGAACACGTCGGCAACCAGCGTGCGGCTCGCGCAGCTCGCGACGGAAGTCGGGATTCCCGATGGTGTGATCAACATCGTGCTGGGAAACGGACGCGACGCGGGAGCCGCGCTGGCGCAGCACCCGGGCATTGCCAAGGTCGCCTTCACCGGATCGGTGCCGACGGGTCGCGCGGTTGCGGGTATCGCTGCGGAACGGGTTGTTCCGGTGACACTCGAACTCGGTGGCAAGTCGGCGAACATCATCTTCGCCGATGCGGATCTCGATACCGCTGTTGCTGGTGCTCTCGCGGCGTTCACCGGGAATGCGGGGCAGGTGTGCTCCGCCGGTACCCGTTTACTCGTGCAGCGCGAGATCCACGACGAGGTCGTACGCCGATTGGTCGACGCCGTCGCTGAGATCCAGGTGGGACGCGACATGGGACCCATCATCACCCGCGAGCAGTTCGGGCGTGTCCAGGAGTACTTCAAGGTCGCCGAATCGGAGGGCGTTCGCGCCGAGATCGGTGGCAACGTCTCGGCACTCGCCGAGGAGACCGGAGGCTTCTACGTCGACCCCACCGTGTATACCGGGGTGGACAACACGATGCGCATTGCGCGCGAGGAGATCTTCGGCCCCGTCGTCGTGGTGATCCCGTTCGACACCGACGACGACGCGGTCGCGATCGCCGACGACTCGGAGTACGGTTTGATTGCCGGTGTGTGGACCAGGGATGTATCCAGGGCACTCGCGGTCAGCGACAGATTGCGCACCGGCCAGGTTTTCGTCAACACCTGGTCGACGGCATCGGTGCAGACCCCGTTCGGTGGGTGGAAGAACAGCGGCTACGGGCGCGAGAAGGGCGTCGAAGCGCTGCACCACTACGGACAGGTCAAATGCGTGACCGTCAAGCTCTGAACACGCACGCGGTGCTGCAGGCCATTTTCGGAAGGAACTTTTGATGACCCAGGACTCAGCGGTGAGCGGAGCGTCCGTCGACGACGCGCACCGCGCCCTCTTCGATGCCGGACTCACTGTTCGCAGGGAAGTGCTCGGCGACGCGTATGTCGATGCAGCCCTCGAACGCAACGCCGGTTCCGATGGGGAGTCGCTACAGGAGTATGTCAGCGAATTCGTCTGGGGCGGTGTGTGGACGCGTGACGGGCTCGAACGTCGCGACCGATCTCTTTCGACGATCAGCATTCTCATCGCGCTCGGCCACCTCCAAGAGCTCGCGACGCACGTGCGTGCCGGGCTCGGCAACGGCCTGACCCGAGAGGAGATCACCGAGACCGTCGTCCACGCGACCGCGTACGTGGGTTGCCCCGCGGGTATTTCGGCGATGCGGGTAGTGCAGGAAGTTCTGGTCGCCGAACTGGGCCCGCGCGCTGCCGGAGACAACGCATGACCGCCGGCGCGCAGACCACGTCGACCTCGGCAGTGCCGCTGCCAGGCAAGGTCGTCGGCCACATCGGACTCGGCGCGATGGGGCGGCCCATTGCACAGAATTTCGTTGCCAGCGGACAGTCCACGCTGGTGTTCGACGCCGATTCGGCGTCCCAGGGCCGATTCCTCGACGACCACGCCGGTGTCGGGGGTGCCGCGAGCTTCGCGGATTTCGCCGCCTGCGACGTCGTCGTTCTAGTGCTCCCGACCAGCGACATCGTCGACAGCGTCGTGCTCTCGGAGGACGGACTGCTGGCGCATCTGCGTCCGGGAAGCACGATCGTCGATATGGGATCGAGCATCCCCACCCGCACGCAGGCACTCGCCGAAGCCGCCGCAGCGAAGGGCATTTCGGTCGTCGATGCTCCGGTGAGCGGAGGGGTGGCGCGCGCACGACAGGCCGCGCTCGCGGTGATGGTCGGCGGCGACGCCGCGGCGGTCGAAGCGGTGATTCCGCTCCTGAGGGCAACGGGCAGCGACATCATCCATGTCGGTCCCGTCGGATCCGGCCATGCAGCAAAGGCTCTCAACAACTTGATGGCCGCCAACAACATGCTCATCGCTGCCGAAGCTCTGCTCGTCGGCCGCAAGTTCGGCATCGATCCCGCCACGCTGCTCGGCGTGATCAACGCGAGCAGCGGACGCAATCAGGCAACCGAAGCGAAGTACGAGAAGTTCGTGTTGTCGCGGACGTTCGACTCCGGTTTCGCTGCGCGTCTGATGCGCAAAGACATCGGGATCGCACTCGACCTCGCGCACGATCAGGAGATCTCACCGCTTCTCGGGGAGGCGGTGGGCCGGTTGTGGAATGCGGCGGTCGACGGACTCGACCCGGCTGCAGACCAAACGGATGTCGTGCGGTATCTGGAGGAACACCACCAGGTGTCGCTGGCGGACCCGGCCGGCCAGTGAACGAACACTGAACGAACGCTGATCGAAGAAGCCTCGCTCCCCACGGAGCGAGGCTTTTCCGGTCGAGCCTGCGCGGCGGTGTCAGCGCAGCACGGTTCCACCGTCCACATTGACCACCTGCCCGGTGATCCACGAGCCTTCGTCGGACATCAAGTACGCCACCATGCTCGAGACATCCCGAGGCTCGCCGTGGCGCGTAGTGCGGTTGCGGGCCATTCCCGATTCGAGGATCTCGGCGGGTGCGCCCTCGAGGATCTCGGGTGTCACGATCAGCCCGGGCGTGATCGCGTTGGCCCGGATACCTTCTTTGCCCCATCGTGAGGCCACGTGTCGAGCGAGGGCGTTGATGCCTGCCTTGGTGGCCGAATAAGCAGGACGGCGCGCTTCTCCGGTGAACGACGCGATCGACGACGTGTAGACGATCACTCCACCGCCACTGTCGAGCAGTTTCGGGACGCTATGGCGAGTGACCAGCATATGACCGCGGAGGTTCACGGCCACGGTGCGGTCCCAGACCTCGAGGTCGATGTCGACGACGTCGCTGTCCTTACTGACCGACCCCATGTCGCCCGCGTTGATATGAACCGCGTCGAGTCGGCCGTATGCCTCGTGGGTCGCCGCGACGAGAGCCTGCACGGACCTGTCGTCGGAGATGTCCACGTGGACGGCGATCGCGGTGCCACCGCTTGCTGTGATCGCCTCAGCAGTGCGCTGTGCCCCTTGCAGGTTGATGTCGCCGACAACGACTCTCGCTCCTTCGCGGGCCAGGCGCGCTGCCGAATCGGCGCCGAGGCCGGTCGCTGCCCCGGCGATCAGGATGGATTTGTCCTTCAGACCTTCCACAAGTACCCCTCGAGAATCGCGATTCTGAAATCAGGAATGTCGTTCTGCAATCGAGACTATCTGACCTCGGCAACGCTGTCGAGACCGACATGAGGGTGAGACATTGTGGTAGGAAGCGATATTCGTGAAACCGGTCGGTCAGGTTCGCGCGTCGATCGCGGTGTCCAGGACACCGAGGTCGGCGCCGAGTTCGGCGACCGTGGCGCGCACCACCGATACATCCTTCGAAATGAATTCACCGACCGAACTGCGGAACGCCTCGACCGAACCGCGCATCGCGACGTTACCCATTATCTTGCAGGCCGCACTTCCGTACGGGAGGGCTTCGAAGAGTGTTTCCGGTGCGACACCGAGCTGTCGTCCGAGTTCCTCGGCTTCCGCCAGAAGCCCGATCTGCGCGGCGAACAACGCGTTGTTCACGAGCTTGACACGAAGGCCGCTTCCGCTCCCGCCGACATGGAGCAGCGGAGTTCCATAGCTCCTCAGCGCGGGTTCGATGCGTCCGACAGCTTCCTCGGTGCCGCCGACGAAGAGCGCGAGGCTTCCCGCCGCGATATCGTGCGGCCCTCCGCTCACCGCTGCATCGACGACATCGACCCCCAGAGGTTCCGCCACCGCGACAAGATCTTCGATCGTCTTCGGGCTGATGGTGGTATGAACCACGAGGGCGGATCCCCGCGGCATCGTCTTCAGGAGGCCACGTTCGAAGCAGACCTCACGGACTTGCGCATCCGTGAAAACACACACCGTCACGAGATCGACGTCGACGCCGACCTCGGAGACGTCGGCTACCGCTTTCGCCCCGGCGGCTTCGATCGCGGCGCGCGACTCATCGGACCGTCCGAGCACGCGAACATCGTGTCCTGCACCGAGAAGGCGCTCGACCATGGGCATGCCCATGCGGCCCGCGCCGACGAACCCGACCCGGCTCATCGGCGGTATCCCATCATGTCGAGAGTGGCGTCGGCAGTGCTCAGGGACACTCCCGCGGAAGCTCCGGCATTGTCGGCGAGACTTGCAACGAGCGTGACGTCCTTGCGCAGGAGCTCGCCGGCATGACCTGCGATCCGTTCGAGACCGCCGGCGGAAACGACACGGCCGAGGGCAAAGCTGTTCGCTGTGCCGTGTGAGACGACCTCACCGAGCTTGGCAGGGTCGACACCGAGCGCTTTGCCGAGGTCGAGCGTGCTTGCGGCAGTCGACAGATTCGCGGTGAAGAGCAGATTGTTGAGGAGCTTCGCGAGCTGCCCGGCACCCAGGTCGCCGAGATGGACGACCGGGTTGCCGTACGTCTCGAACACCGGTCGTGCCGACTCGACGGTCTTCTCGTCGCCACCGAGCATGACGAGGAGAGTGCCTGCGGCTGCGCCCATGCCGCCGCCGCTGACCGGTGCGTCGATGATCGACACACCCTTCGCGCGGGCAACCTCGGCGAGTTCTTTGCAGGTATCGGGATGGATGGTGCTGTGGATCGCGATGATGCCGCCTTCGCGGAGCCCTTCGAGTATCCCGTTCTCTCCGGTGATCACAGCGCGGACGTCGTCGTCGCTCACCACACACAGGCACACGAGGTCGCTGGCTCGAGCGAGTTGCGCAGGAGTGTCGGCGTACTTCGCAGCTGTATCGGCGTAGGGTTCCAGCGACTCTTTCCTGCGGGCCCACAACGTCACCTCGTAGCCGGCTTCGACGATGCGGCGCGCCATGGGGCCGCCCTGACTACCGAGTCCGATGAATCCGACGCGCATCACGTGTCCTTACCCTGGAGGCCCCGCTGAGCGAGGCAGTCATCGATGAAGTTCATGACCGTCCGGTGGTATTCCGGTGCGGCGTTGCAGATGCTGAGGTTGTGTCCGCCTCTGGCAATCCGGGCGGTGGCGACGCGGGGGGACGCGGTGAACATCGAGGCGACGTCGTCGATGGCTTCCGCGTCGCTGCGCCACACACGCTCGTGCTCGGCCGCGGTGTAGTGGACGGGGACACGCACTCGCGCTGCCAGAGAAGGAAAAGTCTCCGTGGGCCAGACCGCGGTGACATCGGCCTCGTAATCCGGTGTGCGAGAAGAGATTGCCGATCCACCCATGACGTCGGAAGGGTAGAGGCCCTCGGCCGGAGTCCAGATCAGTTCGCCCACACCTTTTGCCTGAGCGTAGCGCTCGCGCGTGCCGAGGATCCCGGCCGCCAGTGCGTGGTGCTCGCGGCCGGTGCCGGAAATTGCGAGGCCGAGAAGGACGTGGCCGTGGTCGTCTGTAGCCATCCGAACCGCAAGTTCGCTACCGACCGAGTGGCCCCACAGGAACAGTCCGCTCCTACAGGCACCCGAGCCGAGAACGGCGTCCACCGCGGCGTAGGCGAGGTCGGCCCGGCGCTGTGAGTCGCGCAGTTCATCGGCGAACGGTCTGGACGTGCCGTAGCCCGGACGGTCGAGCGCGAGCACCGTGTACCCGTGCAGCGCGGCGGAGCGCATCATCGACAGTTCGGGGTGACCGGGACAATCCCAGTAGGCGGAGAATGCGGCGCCGCCGTGAAGGGCAACGATCACCGCTCGCGGTTCGGGGGCCTCGAGGAGCAGTCCGGAGATCGGAATGCCCTCGATATCGACGACGCGGGAGACGGGTGAGGAACTCCACGCGCCGCCGACACCGGCCTCCTCGATCGGTGAGGACTGTGGGGATGTGAAAGTCATGAGTCGGTCCGCAGAAGCATCGCGCCGCCCGGGGAGAGCCCGCCGGTCGCGGCTACAGCGACGCGCGCACCGGCAACCTGCCGCGCACCGGCTTCGCCACGTAGTTGGGTCACGGCCTCGTGAATCAGTCCCATGCCGTGTGTGCGGCCGTGCGACAGCTGGCCACCGTGCGTGTTGAGAGGGAGGATTCCGTCGCGGGCGATGTTCTTGCCGCCTGCGAGGAAGTCCTTGGATTCGCCGATACCGCAGAATCCGAGCCCTTCGAGCCACGACAGGCAGTTGAAGCTGAAGCCGTCGTAGAGCTCGGCCACGTCGACATCCTCGGGCTTCATCGAGGTGCGCGACCACATGTGGGCAGACGGCCCGAGCGAATGTGGCTCGTGGGTCAGCGAGCTCTGATCCCAGTCCATTCGTTCGATGATCTGGGTGCCGACGGCCTCGACGAGCACCGGAGTCTTCGGGAGATCATGCGCGGCGTCGATGGCCGAGACGATGACCGCGATCGAACCATCGCACGGGACGTCGCAGTCGTAGAGGCCGAACGGTGTGGTGATCGGACGGGCCGACATGTAGTCGTCCATCGTCATCGGATCGCGGTAGATCGCGGTGGGGTTCAGCGCGGCGTTGGCGCGTTGGTTGAGCGCGATCCACCCGAGTGTTTCGCGGTCGGTTCCGTAGCGATGGAAATGCCGCTGCGCGTTCTGCGCAAGGGTATGGGCAGCAGATGTGGCGCCGAACGGCATGAACCAGTTCGGGGTGCGCCCGCCCGACGGGGGTGCGATCTCCCCGCGCTTCATCAGTTCGGCGTACGTCGCCTCCCACAGCGTGCGGTAACACAGCACATGCCGTGCGGCTCCACTGGCGACCGCGATCATCGCGGCGATCACCGATCCGCCGGGGCCGAAGGTCTCGATACCGCCGTTGTGCCAGGTAGGGCGCAAGCCGAGCGCCGCTTCGACCTGCGTGATGCCGCCTTCGCCGAAGCCCCCGACGTTTCCTCCACCGGGGTAGCTGGCGATGCCGTCGATGTCGTCCATGGTCAGACCGGCATCGGCGACCGCTCGTTCACACGCCTCGATGGTCAGGTCGATGGGCGACCGCATCAGCCGTCGACCGATATCGGACATACCGATACCGGTGAGCGCGACCTTGTCCTCGTACTTGTCCTGTGTGGCCGGGGGGCGGACATGGAACTGGAACTGGTCCGGTTCGATCTCCTCCTGCGGGAGCGGCGAGAGCTCCCCCTGCTCTTGTGCCGGCCGGAAGAGCGGAAGCCACACATCCGCGTCCTGCTGGAACACGACCTCCATGCGCATACCGAGTTCGAGAGATTCGGGATCACACTCGACGATGTTGGTCGTCAGCCGGACTCGCGGATCTTCCTCGATCGCAACCTGCGCGACGACATACGGTGCGGGCATGCCGGGAACAGCGAAGCGATGATTGACCGTGAACCCCGCGAGGGTCGCGAAGCCCGACACCTCACGAACCCCCATCCGGTGCTCCCTGCAGTAGCGGCAGACCGGCTGTGGCGGATGGATGAGAGCCGAGCACGACTCACATTCCTGTATCCGCAGCACACCGTCGGCGCCTGCCGTCCAGAAGAATCGGTTCGAAGAGGTGAGTTGGGGGAGAGGGCGTCCCGAGGCTTTCGCCACGGGTGTGCCTCCGGTCTGATCGACCACCGCTGTCTCGGCCACGTGCCTCGAGTTCCTTACTGTCTGAGCCGGGGACGCCGCTGCGCATCGAGCTGCGGCGCCCCCGGGGCGAAAACGGTTGCTGCAGAATCAATTACCGATGTTCGCCGAATCCTTCTTCCGCGTGATCGGATCTGCGAGCCGCTGGTCGTCGCAGATAGTCTGCAGTTTCTTCAGCGTGTCGTCGAGGTTGTCGCCGAGACGCGGTCCAGGAGTGAACGTTGCAGGCAGGTGCCGCATCCCCTGGATCACACCGATGGTGTCGTAATGCACCGTGTTCTCGACGTCGACCTTGTAGTCGGGCATACGATCGAGAACCGCGAGCAGCATCCTCTTGAACACCATGCGAGCCATGTTCGACCCGACGCACCGATGGATTCCGAGTCCGAAGCTGAAGTGACGGTTACCCCGGCGCTCGAGATCGATGTTGTTCGGGTCGTCGAACAGTTCGGGATCGCGGTTGGCCATGGCCCACGACAACCACAGCCGGTCGCCTTCCTTGAACTCGGTACCGTCGAGTTCGTAGTCGGCGGCGAAGGTACGGCCGTCGCCCGGCGCCGGAGTGAAGTAGCGCAGGAACTCCTCGGTCGCGGGATTGAGGAGCGTGTCGCGCTCCTCGCTCAGACGAGTCCGCTCGTCGGGGTTGAGCCCCAGCCATTCGAGTGAATGAGCAGTGAGGGCGGTCGTCGTGTCGAATCCACCGCCGATCAGGAGACTGAGGATACCCAGCAGTTCCATGTCGTCGGGCTTCTCACCGAGGACCTCGACATTTGCGATTGCGTTGATCAATCCCGGTCGGGGATTCTCCCGGATCTCGATCAGGCTCATGAGCAGGTCCAACCCCATGGTGCGGTGCATCTCGTTGATGCGCGGGATGTCCGGGGAATCCGGCGGGGTGTAGACCGCCGCGTGCACCGGCTCGTTGTAGATGACCCACTTCTCGATGGGAATTCCCATCATGGCGAGGGTCAGTACGGCCGGTACGATGTTCGCGAGTTCGTCGACGAAATCGATCTTTCCGCTCTCGATCTTCTCGTCGATGGCTGCGCGGACGACCTCGTCGACGAAGGGAATCCACCGCTCGACGGCAGCGGGAGAGAGGTAGGGGTTGAGCAGACTGCGGAACTCGTGGTGCTCGGGATCATCCATTTCGAGGATGCCACCACGCACACCGGACGCGCGCTCCATGGTCGGAATCGCGATGCCCTTGTAGCCCTTGCGCTTGTTGTGGAGGTCGTGGTCGGTGGATACGTCAGGCGAGCGGGCAAGATCGAAGACCTGGCTGCTACCCGCGGCGACCCAGTGGCCACCGTGGGTGTCGGACCATGCCATCGGACACTTCGACTGCATTTCCTGGGTCACGTCGAGGAAGCGATCCCGGTAATCCGCTGCGTGTCGGTCGAAGTCGAATTTGGGAGTCTTTCGGGCTGCGTCGGCAACTGGGTCGACACTCATGACTGTCCTCTCGGGATTCAGAGAATGGTGATCGCTTGCTCAGGACACGAGCGCACGGCCTCGCGGACGTTCTCCTCGAGGTCTTCGGGAATTTCGGTATCGATGGCTGTGGCGTGGCCGTCGATGTCGCTCAGCTCGAAGACATCCGGTGCTGCCATGGCGCACAACGTGTGTCCCTGGCAGCGTTCGGGGTCGACTCGCACCTTCATGATGTTCCTCCCGTTCGAGTGGGAATTTGTTGATGGGCTGTACATTTCGGGGAGTCGGTCCCGGCCCGAGGGCGGGGTCCGGTCATCAGATGTGGTAGTCGTACCACTTGAGATAGCCGCCGCCGTCCACACGCATCTGCATGCCGGTGACGTACCGGGACTCGTCGGAGGCGAGGAAGAGCACCATGTTGCTGCTGTCTTCGGGTTCGATGAACGGAATGCGCATGGCCTGCTGTACGCCGAAAGCGGGCTCGGCATCCGCGCGGGTCGGGTGCTCGAGATCCGGTCGGAACGACCGGTACATCGGCTCACTCTGCAGCATGTCGGTGTTGCAGTTGGTGGGGTGCAGCACGTTTGCACGGACACCGGCAGGTGCGAGATGGGTGGCCAGGTCGTGGATGTACTGCGACAGGGCGCGCTTCGAGAACACGTAGGCGGCACCGCCGAGGTCCTTGCCCGGCTGGTCGACCTTCGACACATCCATGAGCGCGGCGGTCGAACCGGTCGCGATGATCGATGCGCCGTCACCGAGGTGCGGCAGTGCGGCCTGCACGGCGTTGATGGTGCCGACCAGGTTGGTATCGACCACGTCGGCCCACGCCTGTCGCTGCGGCTCGCCCTTCATGCCTGCGACACCGGCCTGTGCGACGACGATGTCGATCTTGCCGAGCTCATCGATACCCTGCTGGACCGCTGCGCGCATCTGCGCGGCGTCGCGGACGTCGGCCTTGACCGTCACGATGCGACGGCCTTCCTTCTCGACGAGTCGAGCGGTCTCGTCGAGATCCTCCTGCGTGGCCATCGGGTATCCGATGGTCGAGAAGTCCTCGCACCGATCGACGGCGATGATATCCGCGCCTTCGGATGCGAGCTTGACCGCGTGGCTGCGGCCCTGGCCCCGCGCCGCGCCGGTGATGAATGCAACCTTGCCTTGTACGCGCCCCACTGTTCGTCCCTTTCGATCGAGTTCGTGGTTTTCACAGGCCCGATGGTGGGCCGGCAGTGTCTACGTATTGCGCAGTGTCTACGTATTGCGTTTACGTACTGAGGTTTACGTGTTTCGTCCGCCGTTGACGCCGAGGATCTGTCCGGTGATGTAACCGGCTTCTTCCGAGATCAGGAACGCACACGCTGCAGCGATGTCCTCCGGACGGCCGGCCCGACGGACCGGTGTGCGCTGGATGTGGTCTTCGATGGTGCCGCCGAGGAGGCCTTTGCTCTCGGAGCGGCGGAGCATGGGGGTGTCGACGAATCCGGGCGGGACCGCGTTGACAGTGATTCCGTCGGGCCCGTATTCGAGCGCGAGCGACTTCGTGAGCCCGTTGACGGCGGACTTCGCCGACACGTACGCGGACATGAACTGCTGGCCCGACTGCGCGCTCGACGAGGAGATGTTCACGATGCGTCCCCAGCCGGCGTCGATCATGTCGGGGAGCGCGGACTGGACGCAGTGGAACACGCCGCCGAGGTTGACGTCGACGACCTTCTGCCAGGTGGCATAGTCGATGTTCTTGAATCGCTTGTACAGCTCGAGGCCGGCACCGTTGACGAGGATCGTAACGGGTCCGAGCTCCTCGCGGACCTGCGCGAATGCTGCTGCGACCTGCTCCGGATCGGAGACGTCGACCCTGTATTCGAGCTCTCCACCCGACGGATTGAGATCGAAGACCGCGACCTGGTGGCCGTCCTTGCGCAGTCGCTCCGCGATGGCCTTGCCGATGCCCGAGCTTCCGCCGGTCACGACGGCTGTTTTCATGCCCACGGTTCATCTCCCACGATCGTCGTGCGCCGCATCAGGCGCTCGGAGGACGCCTCGTACGGGAGGGCTCGATGCAACATGCCTGTGTTCTCCCAGACGACGAGGTCGCCGACTGCCCACTCGTGGGAGTAGCTGAAGCGTTCCTGCGTGGTCCACGCGAGAAGCTCGTCGAGGAGCTCGCGACTCTCCTCTCGGCTCATACCGACGATGCGGTCGGCCGTCGCGCCGATCGCGAGTGATCGCCGGCCGTCGCGGCGATCCCACACGAGGGAGGTCTCGTGCTCGGGCAGCCGACGCCATCCCGCAACCTGTTCGTCGGTCGGGTCCGGGTAGACCAGGCGTTGCGCGGCCTCGAAGCTGTGGACGACACGAAGGCCCTCGTAACGCTTCTTCTCATGGTCGGGCAAATTCTCGTATGCGGCATAGGTACTGGCGAATTCGGTTCCGCCGCCGACCATCGCCACGTGGCGTGCCGTGAGTGTCGTGGCCTTGGCCGGGATGTCGTTGGTGGTGTCGTCGATGTGCCAGCAGAACGTGCCCTTGAGGTACTCGGCGGACGGCGTCTTCGCAGGATCGAGTGAGACGGTGAAGATCTCCATGCCCGGAGCAGGCTGCACCACCTCCCCGAGACGGCGACTGAAGGCCAACTGGGCCTCGTCGTCGAGGTTCAGGCCGCGGATGAGCAGCACCCCTCGCCATTTGAGTGCCTCGAGCAGATGGGCCGCGACCACGTCGTCGTTGATGTTGCTGCTGTCGAGGCCCGTGACTTCTACGCCGAGCGAAGGACTGAGGGCTGTTGTCTCAATCACAAGAATCTCCCTTCCGGATGCGAGAACCATACTCTCGTTCGATTCAGGGTTGCAAGACCGGATTTGTCCGGGTCTTGCAGGCTGCATCCTATTTCATCCCCGTGGTGTGAATCACGTTCTGGGGTAGGCGTGAGCCGGTTGACTTGGTACAGTCGCGTCCAACAGATCTCTGATTCTCAGATGCGAGAATAATATTTCCACCAGTGTGAGGAGACGGAATGTCACCGCAGGACAACGGGTCGACTGCAGTAGTCGACGGCACTACATCGACGGGCGTGACGAAACCCCTGCTCATCGACGGCGAACTGGTCACGCTCGACAAGACCTTCCCGTCCTACAACCCCGCGACCGGCGAGCTGTACGGTCACGCTCCCGACGCGGGGGTCGAGGAAGCCGAAGCCGCTGTTACTGCTGCTCGCCGCGCATTCGATACCACCACCTGGTCGACCGACGTCGAATTCCGTATCAAGTGCATGGATCAGCTGCATCAGGCGTTCCAGGACCACAAGGAAGAACTTCGCGAGATTCTGATCGCGGAGGTCGGTGCAACCTTCATCTCCACCCACGCCAATCAACTCGAAGCGCCCATCGGGATCATCAAGTTCTACGCCGACCTCCTGCGCGGATACTCGTTCGAGGAAGACAAGGGCGATATCGAGATCCGCGGGCAGAAGCACCGCCGCTGGGTCGGCAAGGAGGCGGCAGGCGTCGTCTCCGCGATCACCGCGTACAACTACCCAGTGCAGCTGGGGCTGGCCAAGCTGGCACCGTCCCTCGCTGCCGGGTGCACCGTGGTCCTCAAAGGCGCTCCCGACACACCGCTCATCACCAATGCGATTGGCGAGCTCATCCAGAAGTACACCGACATTCCCGCAGGCGTCGTCAACATTCTGTCGTCGTCGGGAATTCCCGTCGGCGAGGTCCTGACCACCCACCCGGACGTCGACGTCGTCACCTTCACCGGATCCACGCCTGTCGGTGCGCAGATCATGGCCGCGGCCGCAGCCACGATGAAGAAGGTCTTCACCGAGCTCGGAGGCAAGTCGGCCCTGATCGTGCTCGAGGATGCAGACCTGGCGACTGTCGCCCAGTTCGCTGCGTTCAGCATCTGTTCACATGCAGGCCAGGGTTGCGCACTGACCTCGCGCCTCCTTGTGCCGCGCGACAAGCATGACGAGATCGTCCAAGCCATTGCGACGATGATGGCGAACGTGCCGTTCGGCGATCCGACGAACCCGAAGATGTACATGGGTCCGCTCATCAGCGCGAAGCAGCGCGACAAGGTCGACGGACTCGTGCAGCGTGCGATCGCTGCGGGCGCCACGCTCGCGGCCGGCGGCAAGGCCGTCGACCCAGGCTACTTCTACGAGCCGACGCTCCTCGCGAACGTCGATCCTTCAAGTGAGATCGCCCAGGAAGAGGCGTTCGGTCCGGTCCTCGCCGTGATCCCGTTCGACGACGACGAGGATGCGGTCCGAATCGCCAACGACTCGAAGTACGGTCTGTCGGGCGGCATTCTCACCGCCGACGACGATCGCGGCATCGCGATCGGACGTCGCATCCGCACGGGCAGCTTCGGAATCAACGGCGGCAATTACTTCAGCCCCGATATGCCCTTCGGCGGCTACAAGCAGTCGGGCATCGGACGTGAAATGGGCCAGGAGGGTCTGGAGGAGTTCCTCGAGACGAAGTCGTACGCGCTAGCGGTCAAGTCGTGAGGCCGCTCGACGGAGTTCGCGTCCTCGAGGTCGCGATGTACGGGTTCGTTCCCTCGGCGGGCGCAGTGCTCGCCGAGTGGGGCGCAGACGTCATCAAGGTGGAACACGCGGTCACCGGTGATCCGCAGCGCGGCCTCCGGCAGATCGGCCATATGCGCGTCGAGGGCGATCCGAATCCCAATGTCGAACATGCGAATCGGGGAAAGCGCAGCATCGGGGTGGATATGAGCACGCCCGAGGGCAAGGAACTCCTCCACGACCTCGCGCGCAACTGCGACGTGTTCCTGACGAGTTTCCTCCCACAGGCCCGGACGAAGTTCGGTATCGACGTCGACGATATTCGAGCCGTGAACCCGAAGGTGATCTACGCCCGCGGAAGCGCGCTCGGTCCCCGCGGCGAAGAGTCCGACAAGGGCGGCTACGACATGACCGCCTTCTGGGCGCGAGGCGGAATCGCCGCGACGCTCACCCCACCCGGGACCGAAGGCATGATCACTCCGCCGGGGCCTGCATTCGGCGACACCATCTCCGGTACCAACCTCGCGGGTGGAATTGCGGCGGCACTGTTCAAGCGCGAACGCACCGGTGAGCCGTCCATCGTCGACGTGTCGCTGCTCAGCAGTGGCGTGTGGGCGATGGGGCATGGGATCGCGTTGTCGGTGCACATGAACGATCACATGGTGGCTCCGGTGCCCGGCGGGCACGGCGCGGTCACCAACCCCCTGTCCGGGTTGTACGAGACCGCGGACGGACGCTTCCTGTCGTTCGTGATGCTGCAGCCGATGAAGTACTGGGCCGAGGTGTGCACGCTCATCGAGCGTCCCGAACTGATCGACGATCCCCGATTCGCCGATTCGGAACAGATTGCCGCCCACACCGCCGAAGCCGTCGAACTCATTCGTGAGGCCATCCGCACCCGTACGCTCCCCGAGTGGACCGAGCGTTTCGGAAGCCTTTCCGGCCCGTGGGCGCCCGTGCAGGATTCTCTGCAGGTGGCGAGTGACCCGCAGGTCCGGGCAAACGAGTACATCGTGAAGGCGGGTGAGCTCGAGCTGGTCAGCAATCCCGTCCAGTTCGACGTCTCTGCACCCACCACCGCAGCGGCGCCTGAATTCGCCGCTCAGACAGAGGAAGTCCTGCTCGAGCTCGGGCTCGACTGGGAGCGGATCATCGCCCTCAAGACAGCGGGCGCAGTCACCTGATTTGCAGGGAGTCCCCATGCCATACATCGCTTCGATCGGTACGTACCTGCCATGTTGGGGTACTTCCGACTCCCGGGTACCGGGAGATGACGAGGACGCGATCACGCTTGCTGTAGAAGCAGGTCGCGCCGCACTCGAATCCGGAGGGTCGGTCGAGTACGTCGTGCTCGTGAGCCGAGATCTGCCGCTCACGGAGAGCAGCAATGCCGCGGTGCTCCTCGCCGGGCTCGGGCTCGACCCGGAGCTCGAGGTCATCGAGCGATTGGGTGGGGCCCCCGCAACTCTCGACGCGCTCGGTTCGGCGAGGCCCAGAACGCTTGTGATCGGGGTCGACATCGACGCTGCCGGCGCGGCGGCTGCGCTCACTGCAGAACGTGGCCTGCAGGTGCGTACCGCCGCGCGGGTATCGCGGAGCCTGCCGGTTCGGACACGGAACAGTACGGGAGACGTACACGACTACGGCGATCCGCGACTGCTCAAGAAGCGCGGGTATCTGGCGTCTCTCGCGACGGCGTGGGTGGATACCCCCGTGGTCGTGGCAGGTGTGGGTCGCAAGGACGCAGAACCGCTCGCCGGTGATCCGGTGACGCTTCCCACGACCGGCGCGAGTGCCAGTCTGTTCGCGCTGGCGGCCATGGCCGAAGCAAGCACGGTCGGCCCACTTGTAGGGATCGAGCAGGCGAGTTTGTCGGGGATCACGGTCGCGGACGGTTCGGCTTCGGTCGTTCGCCGCGAGCCGGCCGCGCAGCCATTGCCTGAAGCCGGCCAGCTCGCAACCGGCGAGATCCCTATCTCCCTTGCCGCCTACGAGCGGGCCTTCGAAGCGAAGGTGCGCTGGGAGGCGGGGAAGTTCGCAGGCAGCGACGAACTGGATTTTCCTCCCCGATACCGGGTGGACGGCGATGGCACGTTGAAGACGGACTACACCTTCGTCGAACTTCCTCGCACCGGCACCGTGTACACCGAAGTGACCGTGCACGTCCCGGTGCCGGGACTGAAGACGCCGTACACACTCGTGATCGTCGAACTCGACGATGTAGGAGTGCGGGCGCTGGTGCGGGTCACCGGTGTCGAGGCAGGCACTGTCGACATCGGTGATCGAGGCCGACTGGTGCTCAGGCGGGTGGCCGTGCGTTCGGGTGTTCCCGACTACGGCTATGCATTCGAGCCCGACACCGCCGGCGGGCTCGGCGTAGGAACGGAGGATGCGGCATGAGGAACGTAGCGATTGTCGGTGCGGGAATGACGCCATTCGCGGAGCATTTCGCGTTGGGCATCAGAGACCTTTTGCCGATGGCGTTCTCCGAGTGTGCGGCGAGCATCGACAAAGGACTCGATCTCTCGGACCTGCAGGCCGCCTGGTTCGGCTCGATGGGCACTACCGACGGGTTCCCGTCCGGGATCCTTGCCGACACCCTGGGCCTGCGCAATATTCCCGTGACCCGTGTCGAGAATTCGTGCGCAACGGGGCACGACACGATCCGGAATGCGATGTTCGGCATTGCATCGGGGGCCTACGATGTTGCGCTCGTCATGGGCGCCGACAAACTTCGTGAGACGGCGTCGAAGGGGATGCTGTGGGAATGGGAAGCCATGTCTCGCGACATGGCCTGGGATTACCCACTCGGGCTCGCGCAGGCCGGATTCGCGTTGCACGTGCGCAGGTACCTGCACGACTCGCCGGCCACTCGTGAGCACATGGCGATGGTGGCGGTCAAGAATCACCACAATGCGATGAGCAATCCCAAAGCCTGCCGACGATTCGAGCTCACAGTGGAAGAGGCGCTCGCGGCGGATACCGTGGTCACCCCGTTCGGGGTTTACGACTGTGCACCGCAGAGTGATGGTGCTGCTGCGATGATTCTGGTGGCCGAGGACGTCGTTGACAGATTCACCGATCGTCCGGTCTGGATTCGGGGAAGTGGTCTCGGGCTCGATTCCGTTATGCACCAGCACAAGCGCGACATGACCTCCTTCCCAGCAACAGTGCGCGCGGCGAAGCAGGCGTTTGCGATGGCAGGGATGACTCCGTCGGACATCGACGTGGCGGAGGTGCACGACTATTTCACGGGCATCGAACTGATCAGTTACGAGGATCTAGGTTTCGTCGAGAAGTTCGAGGCGTTCAAGTTCATCGAGTCGGGCAGCGCGGGAATCGGGGGTTCCCTGCCAGTGAACCCGAGCGGGGGACTCAACACCAAGGGGCACCCGCCCGGTGCCACCGGAGTTGCCCAGTGTGTCGAACTGTTCGAGCAACTGCGAGGCGAGGCTGTCAACCAGGTCGACGGCGCTCGGATCGGGCTGGCGCACAATGTCGGCGGGCCCACCGCCGTTGCCGCCGTGACCATCCTCGAGGCTGCCGGCGGCTGACGGCAGTTACCGAAAACCCGCGCACATGCGTTGTGTGACGCGGGTTTTCGTCGTATCTGAAACCCGTGATCCTATCCGCTTTGTCTGGATCGACGAAATGTTGCCGAAGTGCAAGATTGCCGTTCTGTAATTTGAATACATCGGTTCTTTTTTAGGTGAACTGATATTGCCGTCAGCGCGAGAACGTCCTACTGTGGGAGCGGTCACAAGTACTTCGTCTCTTGTTCTGGGCGGCACGATTCCGGTATCGCGATGAAAGTTGAGTTCGGATGATTTCCACAGTTTCCAAACGGGTGGGGCGCAGCATTCTGGTTGTCCTGCTGGTCACGATTGCGGTCGTCGCCCTGCTCAGTTTCGCGCCGGGATCGGTTGCCCAGGTGATTCTGGGCGAGAATGCCACGCCCGAAGCGGTCGCGCAGATGAACTCCGAACTCGGTCTGGATCAACCGTTCTGGGTGCGGTACATCGAGTGGCTGGGCAATGCAGTCCGTGGCGACCTCGGGACCTCCCCGCTGACCGGACAATCGGTGAGTGAGGCGATCGTCGAGCGTCTGCCGGTCACGCTGCAGCTCGCGGCCATGGGCCTGATCATCGCGCTGGTCGTCTCCCTCGTGATGGGCATCGTCTCGGCATCGCGTCCGGGAAGCAAGGTGGACCGGGGCATCAACGCCCTGTCTGCCGTGTTCCTCTCGGTGCCGGCGTTCATCGCTGGTCCGGTGCTGATCTACTACTTCGCCATCCAGTTGCAGATCTTCCCGGTGATGGGCTGGTCGCGGATGAGCGAAGGCCTCGGCGACAACCTGCGCGGTGCGATCCTCCCGGCGATCGCGATCGCGCTCACCGAGATCGCCGCATTCCACCGACTGTTGCGTACCGACCTCATCGGCACGCTTCGCGAAGACTTCGTGGCGTCGGCGCGAGCCAAGGGGATGCCCTCCTGGTATGTGATGCTCCGGCACGCACTGCGGCCATCGTCCTTCTCGCTCATCACGGTCGCGGGCATCAACCTCGGACGCCTGATCGGCGGCACCGTGATCGTCGAAACGCTCTTCGGTCTACCGGGATTGGGGCAGTTGGTTGCCTCGTCCATCACATCACGTGACGTAATCATGGTGCAGGGCATCGTCGTCTTCATCGCGGTCGTGTACGTCGGTATCAACACCCTCGTCGACCTCAGCTACCAAGTCATCGACCCGCGGGTCAGGAAGGTGGTCGGAGCATGACGCAGGTCGCGCTCGAGAAGCGCGGGGGCGACATCCCCGCAGGAAAGACCGCCGCGGCGTTACCAGACGTCCCGGTCGTCAAGAAGCAGCGTTCGATCCTGGTCTACCTGTCGATCGTCTGGCTCGTGGTCATCATCGGCGCCGCGATCTTCGCGGGCCTGCTTCCCATTGCGCCCTACGACGTTCCGATCGGATCGCCTCGGCTGTCTCCGTCGTTCGAGTCGTTCGACCTGCTCCTGGGAACCGACACGCTCGGCCGATCGATGCTGTCGCGCATCATCTACGGCGCGCAGGTCTCGCTCGTCATCGGTGCAGTCGCCGGCTTGACCGGTTTCGTGATCGGATCCTTCTTCGGTTTGATCTCCGGATATTTCGGCAAGAAGCTCGACTCCGTGATCACCCTGATCACCGATGCCATGCTCGCGTTCCCCCCGCTGATCCTGCTTCTCGCACTGGCGTCCATCCTGACCCCGAGCGTGCCGACCATGCTGTTGGGCCTGGGATTGATGGCTGTTCCGTCGTTCATCAGATTGTCACGCGCGAATACGCTGGCGTGGTCGTCTCGTGAATTCGTCAGGGCTGCGAAGAACATGGGCGCCGGCAACAGTCGCATCCTGTTCAAGGAGATCACGCCCAACGTGATCGCACCCCTCGCGTCCTACCTCCCCATCGTGATGGCGGCACTGATCGTCGCGGAGGGCTCGCTCAGCTTCCTCGGCCTCGGCATTCCGCCGCCGCAGCCCAGCTGGGGCGGGATGATCAACGACGGCAAGGACGCGCTGTCCACATCGCCGCACCTGGTGATGGTTCCCTCACTCGTCATTTTCCTCACGGTATTCGGCCTCAACCAGGTAGGCGATTACCTCCGCACCAAGTACGACCGCACGCTGCACGACTGAACACGTTCAGCGCGCGCCGGTCGTAGTTCTGAAGTACTGAAAGCATGAGAGGTCGAGAATGATCCGACACAGACGCATAGCGGCCGCACTCGCGGCGGCGTGCTCCGCAGCCTTGGTTTTGGGTGCATGCGGTTCCGGAGGAGACTCCGGGTCCGAGAGCAATTCAACCGCGGCCACGGTCGAAGCGGGCGAACCCGTTGCCGGCGGTACCGCACGTATCCTGCAGATGGGTGAGCCGCGGTCTCTCGACCCCGCGGCGCTCTCCAATACATGGGCGCATCAGCCGCTCCTGGGCAACGCGCTATACGGCACACTGATGGTCACGAACAACGAGACGTTCGAGCTCGAATACAAGATGGCGACGGACTTCTCGACCGACGACGGCGGCAAGACCTTCACCCTCGCCCTTCAGCCCGACCTGGTGTTCAGCGACGGCACTCCACTCGACGCTGCCGCGGTGAAGTACAACTGGGATCGCCTCAAGGACCCCACGTTGGGTTCTACCACCATCCGGCAGGCAGTCGAGGTGGAGTCGACCGAGGTGGTCGACCCGTTGACGATGCGCGTCACGATGGTCGAGCCGAACCCGCAGTTCGGTCAGGCTCTTGTTGCGGGTGCACTCAACTGGGTTGCATCACCGGCGGCGCTCGAGCAAGGACGTGAGTCGTTCGATCAGAACCCGATCGGCGCGGGCCCGTTCACACTGGTCAATTGGGCTCGGCAGGACGCAGTCGAGCTCGAGAAGAACCCGCAGTACTGGGATGCGCCCAAGCCGTACCTCGACACTCTGACAATTCGTACTGTGGCCGATGCCAGCCAGAGGTCGAACACGATGACCACCGGCGGTGCCGATCTGACCGCGGAGACGAGCTGGACCAACGTAAACAAGGCCGACGCCGCGGGGCTTCAGTACGTCGTGACGTCCACCGGTGGCGGCCAGTTCGTGGGCATGAACCAACGTCGCGCGCCATTCGACGACGAGCGTGCGCGGCAGGCCGTCTCGCTCGCTGTCGATCTCGAGGCCGTCAACACTGTGGTTTACAACGGTGAGGGCGAGGTTCCCACCACGTTCTTCCCCGAGGATTCACCGTTCTACGCCGATATTCCGCTCGGCGAGACGAACACCGAAGAAGCGCAGCGCCTGTTCGACGAACTCGCAGCAGAGGGCAAGCCCGTCAAGTTCACTTTCCTGTCGTACCCGACGACCGAAAGCCGTGTCCTCGGCGAGGCGATTCAAGCACAACTCAGTGCCTTCGAGAACGTGGAGATGAACGTCGAGGTCACCGACTTCGCGGCCGTCACGGCGCGAGCGGGCGCACGTGACTTCGACATGCTCATCTCGTCCGCGGTCACCCAGGATCCTGATTACGCCCTGTCGATGGCGTTCACGTCGGACTCCACCGGAAACTTCATGGGTGTCAACAACCCCGAACTGGACGCTGCGCTCGAGCGCGGCCGGTTCGGCGCAAACCAAGAAGAGCGCAAGGCGGCCTACGACGAGGTCCAGCAGATTCTCGCCGACACCGTTGTGGGTCTCTGGTACACCCGTGCATTGCCGTCGGTGACCTTCAGCGAGGACACACACGGGGTGCAGCTTTTCAGCCTCGGCTCGACATTGCCCGAAGAGCTCTGGATCAGTAACTAGCCGACACGACCGAAAGGGCCGGCTCGCCGTGAATGCTCAGCCGCTTCTCGAAGTGAGAAATCTACGTGCCTACATCGGCACGCCGCGAGGCACCGTCCGTGCTGTGGACGATGTGTCGCTGAACCTGGACTCCGGACAGGCGCTGGGCATCGTCGGCGAGTCCGGCTCCGGCAAGTCGGTCATGGCCCGTGCCATCATGGGCCTGATGCCGCCGCGCTCGGGTCGTTCGGGTGAGGTCACCTTCCAGGGACGTGATCTGCTGTCTCTGAGCAAGAAGGAGAAACTGGAAATCTGGGGAAACCAGATCGCCATGGTCTTCCAGGATCCGGGACGGTCTCTCAACCCGGTTGTGCGGGTGGAACGTCAGCTCACCGAGGGAATGCGACGACACCTCGGCGTGAGCAAGTCCGAGGCCCACGATCGCGCGCTGAAACTCCTCGACGAAGTGGGTGTGCCCGATCCGGAACGTCGTCTGAGGAACTATCCCCACGAGATGTCCGGCGGCATGCGCCAGCGCGTCATGCTCGCCATCGCCCTGGCATGCGAGCCGGATCTTCTGATCGCGGACGAACCGACCACGGCCTTGGACGTGACCGTGCAGCGTCAGATCCTCGACCTGCTCCGCCGTGTACAACGCGATCGGAACATGGCGATGATGCTCATCAGCCACGACCTGGCTGTCGTCGCCGGTCGCACCGACCGGGTGGCTGTCATGTACTCGGGTCGTCTCGCGGAGGTCGGGTCCACTCGTGAAGTGTTCGACGCGCCTATGCATCGCTACACACATGCGCTCCTGGGCGCGACACCGTCGATCGATCACGAGAGACATTCCCCTCTGCGTCTGATCGAAGGGTCACTTCCCGACCCGACGTCACCCCCGGAGGGGTGCAGGTTTGCTCCTCGCTGTTCGCACGCGGAGGACGCATGCTCCTCTGCGCCGATCGAACTCGAATCCTTCGGCGTCGATCACGACGTCGCGTGCGTGAACCCCGTCCACGTTCCGGTGGGGTCTGTATCCGGAGGTGAATCACATGGCAGGTAGTGGTACCGCGCATCTGCGTGGCGACGAAGCATTGCTCTCGGTACAGGATCTCGTCGTCGAGTACCCGTCGAAGGCCGGCACGGTGCAGGCGGTGTCGAAGATCAGTTTCGACCTGCTTCCCGGCGAGACGCTGGGCATCGTCGGTGAATCAGGGTGCGGGAAGTCGACTACCGGCCGTGCCGTTCTGCGACTCGATCGGGTGACGGCGGGCCGGATCAGGTTCGGCGAGGAGTGGATCGAGGATGTGAGCGAGAAGCACATGCGCTCGCTGCGCCGCGACATGCAGATGATCTTCCAAGACCCGGTGTCGTCGCTCAATCCGCGTCGCGCGGTCAAGGACATCGTCGTCGAAGGCATGACCGTCGCTGGAGCGGATGCCGCGGAGCGCGAGAAGAAGTCTGCGTCGATGCTCGAGCAGGTCGGGCTGCCGGGCGACCGATTCGCGGATATCCTGCCCCGGCAGTTGTCCGGTGGCCAGGCACAGCGTGTCGCGATCGCGCGTGCACTCGCGCTCGGGCCACGCCTGCTGATCTGCGACGAACCGGTGTCGGCGCTGGACGTCTCGGTTCAGGCTCAGATCCTCAACCTCATCGAAGAACTCAAGGCGGAGTTCGACCTGACGGTCGTGTTCATCGCCCACGATCTCGGTGTGGTCCGCACTGTGAGCGACAACGTGATGGTGATGTATCTCGGCAAGCTCTGCGAGTTCGGCGACTCCATCGAGCTATACGACGACCCCGCGCATCCCTACACCCGCGCGCTGCTGGACTCCGTCCCGCTCACCGACCCGGACAAGGCTTTCGCAGGGCCGGCGCTGGCAGGTGATGTGCCGTCGCCGCTCTCCCCGCCGACGGGATGTCGTTTCCGGACGCGCTGCCCCCACGCGCAGGAGCGGTGTGAGAAGGAAGAACCGGAAATGCGGGAGGTACGACCGGGACAGTACGCGGCATGCCATTTCCCGCTGCCTTCCGTCCTGGGACGTAAGAATCTGTTCGAGGTGGAGGACATCGGCCTCGCCGAAGCTGAAGCGTCGTAGGAACCAGTCGTGAGAACTGTAGGCCCCGAGAGAGTCTCGGGGCCTACAGTCGTTCGCCGGAATTTTCGAATTACCTCGACGATGTGGTCAGGCGCGCGAACTCCTCGCGGATGATGATGCCTACCTTGATCGAGAACCCCCGGGGTAATTTGTGTTGCGACGTCGCGGCCATACCGACTCTGTGACTGAGTATCGGTCCGCGGAGCGGTGCGTATCGCATACGGCCGCTGTGTATCTCGGCACGGCAGGCCGACTGGGGTAGGATGCCGTACGCCTGACCGGACTCGATGAGTTCCTTCGAGATCTGAAGCGAGTCCGTCGCGAATCGGGACCGAAGAGTGATTTCGAGCCTGAGTGCGGTGTTCGTCAACGTCGTTCCGATTCCCACCGGTGAAATCGGAAGTACCAGCGGGTAGTCCGCAAGATCCACGAACTCGATTGCTCGGCTCGGGTGAAGATCCGATGCGGGACCGCCGACGACGACGAGATCTTCGACGAGAAGCTCGCTGTAGAACAGGCGATCGTCGGGAATCGAGTTGATGACAGCGCTATCCAAGTTCTCCTTGAGCATGTCCTCGACGAGCTTCTCGCTGGGTGCGACCGTCACCGAGAAGCTGACCTTCGGAAATGCCGTGGACAGGCTGCCGAGTAAGGGCGTGGCCAGCGTGGCTGCGACAGTTTCGGTCAGGCCGAGCCGCAGTCCTCGCTCGATGTGTGCCATGGGGGACCCGGCGTACTGGAGTGCGAGTTCCAGCTGGCGTAGCGGGCCCGCCGTGTTCGCGCGGAGCTGTTCGCCGTCTTCGGTGAGCTCCATACCCCGAGATGTACGACGAAAGAGTTTCACGCCCAAATCTTCTTCGAGGAGTCGGAGTTGCCGACTGAGTGCCGGCTGCGCCACTCCCAGCACGCTGGCAGCCTGGGTCATCGAACCCTCCTCGGCGATGCGCAGGAAGTAGCCGAGCCGGTGAGTGTCCATGTGTGGCGGAGTCCTCTCGGGGTATAGCGCGATGTTATGGCTTGGCGCCGAAATCGATATTGGCTTGGTGCGTGACCTGAATCATAGTCTCGTTTCACCGGGGTGAATTTCCACGCACCCGGATTCGAGAGTGAATCGGCGAGAGGGGAATCCATGTTGCAGGACGAGGCGCAGAACTGGGTCGAGAAGCTCGGCCTGGATCGGCTGCCGAGGCACACTGTCGATCAGCGTGTCACCGAGGTTATGGATCTGACCGGAAGGAAGGCCCTCGTCACCGGCGCTGGAGGGGAAGGCCTCGGCCATGCCATCGCGAATCGGCTCGCCGGGCTCGGCGCGGATATCGCATTGGTGGGCCGGACGCCGGAGACGTTGGAGCGTCGGGCGAAGGAGATTGCGGAGCGCTGGGGCGTGAATACGGTCCCGGTCCAGGCCGATATGTCCGATTGGGACCAGGTGCACCGGGCTGTGCAGGAAAGTCGTGATGGCCTCGGTGGTTTCGACATCATGATCAACAACCCGGTGAATGTGGTTGCCGGTCCGTTCGAGAACCACACCAAGGACGACATCGACACCACGGTGCACGGCAGCCTGACCATGATGATGTACGGCGCACATGCTGCGCTGGAGGTCATGTTGCCCCAGGGCGCGGGGAAGATCATCAACATCGGGGCCGTGGGTGGCCGCATTCAGCAGCGGGGGCTGGTGGTGTACAACTCGTGCAAGTCCGGGGTAGTGGGATTCACCCGTAACCTGGCGCACGAGATGGCGCCGCGGGGTGTCAACGTGTTGGCGTGTGCACCCGGGATCATGATCAAGCCCAGCATGATGGAGTACCTCCAGCGTCCGACGAACGACCGGGAGCGCGCGGCTCGGGACTCGATCGTCGAATCGATCGAAAACTACGTGCAGCTCGGGCGCGCAGCGCTGCCCGAAGAAGTGGCCAACATGGTCGCGTTCCTCGCCAGCGATGCAGCCGACTACATGTGCGGTCAGACGATCGATGTCGCCGGCGGACAGTGGATGAACTGACGCACGTTCATTGTAAGCCTGACATCTATTTCATTGGAGAACAACGTGTTCGATATGGACGACATGCTGGCGGCGGCAACCTCGCGAACGGGGCTCACCGATTTCGGTGACGACTCCTTCCGCGAAGGTCTCGGCATACTTCTTTCGTCGCTGCGCAACGAGACGCAACTGAATTCTCGTGGCGAAACGTTTCTTCACGAGCGGATCGTGAACCATCTCGCGCAGCGACTTCAGGTCGAAGACTGGTACCGCAGACATCCCGAGATCGATGCCGAGCAGATCTCGGCACCGTTGATCGGATTGGGCCTTCCTCGAACCGGATCGAGTGCACTCGCGCTGCTGCTGGCGCAGGACCCCGAAGTTCGCTACATCCGGCGGTGGGAATCTTCGCAGCCGTGTCCGCCGCCGTCGACGGTGTCCGGTGTGGATCCGCGAATCCCCACGGGCACCGGTGAGATGGTCGGCTCCCGGCACCATGTTCCGGTCGAGACGCACGGTCCGATGGAATGCCACGACCTGATGGCATTGGACTTCAAGTCGTACATGTTCTTGTCGTTTGCGCAGGTGCCCACCTACGCGGAGTGGCTCGTCCACGACGCTGACCTGCGACCGACCTTCGAGTACCAGAAGCGCGTCATGAAGCTCCTGCAATGGGGTCAACCCACCCGCCCGTGGCGCCTGAAATGCCCCACGCATGTCCACTTTCTGGAACCCCTCACAGAGGTCTTCCCAGATGCGCGATTCGTCATGACACACCGTGACCCGACCGATTCCATGCTCTCACTGGCGGAACTGATCACCGACATCGTCATGAGCTTCACGGACACCGTGGACCGGCCCTACATCGGCCGAATGAACATCGAGCATTGGGTATCGGGGATGCAGAAGGCAGTCGAGTTCCGCGCGGCCGGTGCGGACGATCGCTTCTACGACATCGATTTCCGTGCCATGCAATCCGACCCCGTCGGCCAGGTCCGAGGTCTGTACCAGTGGTTGGGTGAGCCGGTCACCGACCTGTTCGAGGCCCAGATGCGCGACTGGTGGACCCGCGCGGCCGCCGAGCGTGAACCCAGCAAGAGCGCCGACCCCGTCGAGTTCGACATCGATCTCGACCAGGTACGACCACGGTTCGCGGACTACCTGGAGAAGGCGAACAAGTGGACGGTGCACGAATTCAGCTGAGCCAGGAACGCGTGGGCCCCTCAACAGGAAGGGCATTCGATGCTTCCGGCCATGTCAATCCACGCGCGTGGAGCACGCGCGGCCAATACGAAAGGTGTGAGATGTCTGTAGACCTGACCGGTGGAATCGATCCGTCGCGAGAACTCGTATTCGACGAACGCCCCGAGGACCCGGACATGCGGGACTCGGTGAGCTTCTGGACTTTCGACGATCGCGGTACCGTGGGGTTGCCCCGCATGGGTATCGAGGCCACCGCTGCGAACTGGGACAGCCACGATATTCAGATCAATGTTGCGTTCCCGGACGGGCGAACGTACCGACTCCGCGAAACCACACCTTCTCATCCCGTCGCCGGACACGACGGCCTTCCGAGGGTACTCGGTGCCGGTGGACTGCGGTTCGAGTCGATCTCCGAATTCGACACCTGGAAGATGACGTACGAGGGAAAGGCCGTGGCCTCGACATCCGCCGACCTCATCGACGGAAATGTCGACGGCCCTCTGGTCGATATCCGCTTCGGCGTCGAGGCGAAGATGGCGGTTCCGCCATGGGTTCAGGGTGCGATGCGCAAGGAAGCAGGAGACCAGCTGAAGACGACAGCGGCGGGCGATCTCATCGGCGGTCCACGCTACGAACAGCTGTACCGGGCCACCGGGTACATCGCCGTCGATGGCGGCGAGGAGCAGACGTTCTCGGGTAGCGGCCTTCGTATTCGCCGTCAGGGTGTGAGAAGGCTGACCGAGTTCTGGGGGCATTGCTGGCAGTCAGCGGTGTTCCCGAGCGGAAAAGCATTCGGATACCTCGCATTTCCCCCACGAGACGACGGGCAGCCGTCGTTCAACGAAGGGTTCATCTTCCGCGGTGATGGTGATCTGATTCCTGCGCGCGTGGTGAAGGCGCCGTGGCTCACCAAGCTCGAGCCGTCCGGTGACGATGCATCGCTGGTCCTCGAGACGGATGACGAAACGATCGAGATCGAAGGAGTGACGGCCTTCGGACTCCACGACGTCCACCACAAGGACAAGACCTATTCCGCGCAGGTACTGCAGACCAACTTTCCCGTGGTGCACCAATCCGGCGTGCGTTACCGGTGGGACGGTGAAGAGGTCTACGGGATGATGGAACGTTCGAATCCCATCGAAAAGATCGAACGCCCGTAGCCGGGAACATCTGAAGACCCCGAACCCGAGAAAGCGACGGTTGCACCGAACATGTCGGATATCAAGATCAATGCCCCGCTGCCGTTCGACAACGTCGACGCAGTCGATGAATTCATGACCGTCGATGCGGTCCAAGACGTGGGGCGAGCCCTGGAGCGGGCAGGGTTCAATGCCGGCTTGGTCACCGACCACCCGTGCCCCACCGGGCGATGGCTCGATTCCGGCGGGCATCACGCCCAGGACCCGTTCGTGATGTTGTCTCTCCTCGGGGCGGTGACGACGACACTGAGGTTGCAGACGGGAATTCTCGTGCTGCCCTACCGTAATCCGTTCCTGGTTGCGCGTGCGGTCGCGTCGCTGGACCGGGTCACCGGTGGCCGCGTCACACTCAGTGTCGGAACCGGCTATCTGAAGGGTGAATATCGGGCGCTCGGGGTCGACTTCGATCGACGCAACGAACTCACTGACGAATACCTCGACGCGATGACCGCGGCGTTGTCCGGTAGCGAATTCACCTTCGAGGGGGAGGGGTACACCGCCTACGGGAATCGGATCCTTCCGGGCCCGGTGCAACAACCGCGCCCGCCGATTCTCGTTGGAGGCAACTCGAAGAAGGCGATCCGGCGAGCGGTGGAGCGCGGAGACGGATGGAACCCGTTTCTCACCTCGGTGTCGGGTGCCGACCTGGCCAGGACCCGCACCGCAGGGATCGCAGGAGAAGACGACTTGCGCGAGTCCATCGTCTACATGCGTGCGCATTGTGAAAAAGTCGGGCGTGCAACGCCGCCCGATGTTGTACTCGGCGGCATCATCAAGCCCACCGAGCCATGGGCGCCGGAGATGTGGATCGACCGCATCGGTCGATACCGAGAGCTCGGGGTTTCGGGTCTCGGCGTCAATTTTGCCGGACGCACTCACGCCGAATGGTGTGACACCGCTGAGCGTATCGGCGCGGAAGTAATAGCCCGGCTCTGAGCCGCGCATTCAGTCGTACACGGTTGTAGGGAGACATGAACGATATGAAGCCACTCACACATCTCGAGAGGTTGGAAGCGGAAAGTATCCAGATCTTCCGGGAGGCAGTGTCGGAGAGCGAAAATCCGGTGATGCTCTACTCGGTCGGTAAGGACAGCTCGGTCATGCTGCATCTCGCGATGAAGGCGTTTCATCCGTCGAAGTTGCCGTTTCCATTGCTGCACGTCGACACGACGTGGAAGTTCCGGGCCATGTACGAGTTCCGCGACACGATAGCCGAACGCATGGGTGCCGAATTGATCGTCTACCAGAACCCCGAATGTGTTCGGCTCGGCGTCAATCCCTTCGAGCACGGCTCGGCCACCCACACCGATATGTGGAAGACGGAGGGCCTCAAGCAGGCGCTCGACCTCCACGGTTTCGATCTGGCGTTCGGCGGTGCGCGACGCGATGAAGAGGCGTCGCGAGCGAAGGAGCGGGTGTTCTCGATCCGTAGCGCGAAGCACCGCTGGGATCCGAAGCAGCAACGTCCGGAGCTGTGGAGTCTCTACAACACGAGGAAGGCCCCGGGCGAGAGTGTGCGCGTCTTCCCACTGTCCAACTGGACCGAGCTGGATATCTGGCAGTACATCCGGCGGGAGCGGATCCCGATCGTGCCGCTGTACTTCTCGAGCCCGCAACCGGTGGTCGAACGCGATGGTGTCCTGATCATGGTCGACGACGATCGATTCCCGCTCGAACCGGGTGAGGTGGCGGAGAAGAAAAACGTACGCTTCCGGACTCTCGGTTGCTATCCGCTGACCGGAGCAGTCGAGAGTGAGGCGTCCACGCTCACCGAGATCATCCAGGAGATGCTCCTGACGACAAGCTCTGAACGGCAGGGACGGGTGATCGACCGCGACTCGAGCGGGTCGATGGAGCGGAAGAAGCAGGAAGGCTATTTCTGATGGCACATTCAACGAGCGATCTCCTCGAATCCGGTATCGAGGACTATCTCGAAGTCCACGAGAACAAGTCGATGTTGCGTTTCATCACCTGTGGAAGCGTCGACGACGGCAAGAGCACGCTGATCGGCAGGCTTCTCTACGATTCGAAACTGGTGTTCTCGGATCAGTTGGATGCGCTCGAAGCGGACTCCAAGAGGGTCGGGACACAGGGCGACGAGCTGGACTTCGCGCTGCTCGTCGACGGCCTCACCGCGGAACGCGAGCAGGGCATCACGATCGATGTGGCGTATCGATTCTTCTCCACGGAGAAGCGGAAGTTCATCGTCGCCGATACCCCGGGGCACGAGCAGTACACCCGGAACATGGTGACCGGAGCGTCGACTGCGGACGTCGCGGTGATCCTGCTCGATGCCCGACACGGGATCTCGACGCAGACCAGACGGCACTCGTATCTCGTGACGCTGCTCGGAATCGACCGGGTGGTTCTCGCGGTCAACAAGCTTGACCTGGTCGACTACTCGCAAGACGTGTTCGAGCGTCTCGAATCCGAATACCGGGTGTTCGCGAAGGAACTCGGTCTCGCCGACCCCGTGTGCATTCCGATCTCGGCGCTACGCGGCGACAACATCATCGAGCAGAGTCCGAATACGCAGTGGTACAAAGGCCCTACTCTGATCGAGTATCTCGAGTCCGTTGAGATCGCCGACGAAGTCCGGGCATCTCCGTTCCGGCTTCCGGTGCAGTGGGTGAACCGGCCGAATCTCGACTTCCGGGGGTTCTCCGGCCGGATCGTGGGCGGCACGGTGAGCGCCGGCGACAGTGTGCGCATCCTTCCGTCGGGTCGAGAGACTCGAATCAAACAGGTGCACACCGCAGACGGTGATATCGGTCTTGCCGTTGCAGGCCAGTCGGTCACGGTCACCCTCACCGACGAAGTCGATGTCAGCCGTGGTGATGTCATCGTGGCGGCCTCGGCCCCGGCGTCGGTGTCGGACCAGTTCGAAAGTCATGTGGTCTGGATGGGCGAGGACGCGATGCTGCCCGGCCGCTCGTACCTGATGAAGATCGGTACGCGCACTGTCGGTGTCAGTGTCGCCCAGCCGAAGTACACGGTGAACGTCAACACTCTCGAACGCCTCGCTGCGAAGACACTCACCATGAACGAGATCGGTGTGTGCAATCTCAACCTCGACAAGCCGATTCCCTTCGACCCGTACGGCGAGAACCGGGAGATGGGTGGGTTCATCCTCATCGATCGGTTCACCAACGCGACGGTGGCCGCGGGAATGCTGCATTTCGCACTGCGCCGGGCCGACAACGTCCACTGGCAGGCGGTCGACGTGACGAGGAACGTTCGCGCGCGTGCCAAGGGGCAGAAGGCAGCGCTCGTGTGGTTCACCGGACTCTCCGGTGCGGGCAAGTCGACCGTCGCGAACCTCGTCGAGAAGCGTCTGTTCGACCAGGGTTTTCACACGTACCTTCTCGACGGCGACAATGTACGCCATGGGCTGAACAAGGACCTCGGCTTCACCGCTGCCGATCGCGTCGAGAACGTAAGGCGGGTCGCGGAGGTCGCCCGGTTGATGGTCGATTCGGGATTGATCGTGCTCGCATCGTTCATCTCACCGTTCAAGGCCGAACGGCAGATGGCGCGGGAACTTGCCGGTGAATCCGAGTTCGTCGAGGTCTTCGTCGACGCTCCGCTGTCGGTAGCGGAGTCCCGCGACCGGAAGGGTCTGTATGCAAAAGCCCGGCGCGGCGATCTGGTCAACTTCACCGGTGTGGACTCACCGTACGAAGCTCCCGAATCTCCGGATGTCCATCTCGACGCAAGTGGTGGCGTCACACCGGAAGCCGCAGCCGATCTCGTGATCCTCCATCTCCGTGAAGCGGGAATCCTGCAACCAGGAACGGGGGCATGAGATGAACGACCACGAGCTTGCGGCGGCGTTGGCCGCGGAAGCAGGTGCGCTGCTGCTCGAGATTCGCTCCCAGGGAGGTGATGCCGGCGACGCAATGGCGAACCAACTGTTGTTGCGCCGGCTCGCGGAAGAACGTCCTCGGGACGCGGTGTTGTCGGAGGAAGCGGCCGACGACAAGGTCCGCCTCGGTCGCGATCGGGTCTGGATCGTCGACCCCCTCGACGGCACGCGGGAATACGGCGAGCCGCCGAGGACCGACTGGGCCGTCCACGTGGCGCTCGCGATCGACGGTGTCGCCGCGATCGGTGCGGTGGCGCTCCCCGGAATGGATATCGTCCTCCACACGGGAACACCACCCGTGGTGCCCGTGGCGCACTCGGGTCCGCCTCGGTTGGTGGTGTCCAGGTCGCGGCCCCCGATGGCCGTCGATCGAGTTGTCGAGCTACTCGGCGCCACCACGATTCCGATGGGGTCGGCCGGCGCCAAGGCCATGGCGGTGGTGCGGGGTGAGGCCGACGTCTACGTCCACTCCGGGGGTCAGTACGAATGGGATTCCTGCGCACCGGTTGCCGTGGCGGAGAGCGCAGGCCTCCACACGTCGCGGATCGATGGGTCTCGACTGCGCTACAACATGCCCGACCCGTACCTGCCGGACCTGGTGATCTGTCGCCCGGAACTCACAGATGCGGTACTCGAATCACTCTCCGGGAGTGTCGAATCGAGTCGCAGATGATTCGGAGGTGTCCGAACAGGCAGACGCGTCCGCGATTCGGTCGGTCTGTCGGGGTGGTGGTTGCGGCATGTATCGCCGCCCTCATGTTGTCGGCGTGCGGTGCAGCCGCCGCCGGCGATGGCGACGGCGACAACCGGTCCGTGGGTGAGGGGGATACGCCGGTTCCCGGAGGCACAGCGAACATCCTGCAGCCTGCCGAACCGCGTTCCCTCGACCCGGCGGCCCTCTCCAACAGTTGGTCGCATCATCCGGTCATCGGGAACGCCCTGTACGGAACGCTGATGACCCTCGACCCCGAGACACTCGAGGTCGGGTACAAGATCGCTACGGACTTCGTCGGGAGCGACGAGGGACGAACATTCACGCTGACACTGCGGCCCGACGTGACCTTCACCGACGGAACACCGCTCGATGCCGCAGCCGTGAAGGTCAATTGGGATCGGCTGCGCGACCCGGATCTGGCCTCGACCGCCATCCGTCAGGCGGCCCAGATCACCGCAACCGAAGTGATCGATGACCGAACGTTGAAGGTCACGCTGCCCGAACCCAACGAGAACCTCGTGCAGGGCATCGTCAACACGTCGATGAATTGGATCGCGTCGCCGACCGCTCTGGCCGAGGGCCGGGAGGCATTCGACGAGAACCCGGTTGGCGCCGGCCCGTTCACCCTGGCGGAATGGACCCGGCAGCACACGATCGAACTCGAGAAGAACCCCGACTACTGGGACGCTCCGAAGCCGTACCTCGATGGTCTGAGCATCCGAACGCCGACCGACACCAACCAGCGCTTCAACGCGCTCTCGACCGGCGCGGCGGATCTTTCCACCGAGGCCAGCTGGAAGATCCTGTCGAGGGCCGAAGAGGCAGGGCTCATAACCGAATCCGTGGCCACCGGAGGCGGCCAGTTCATCGCCCTGAATCTTCGGAGGGCACCGTTCGACGACGAGCGAGCGCGCCGCGCCGTTGCGCTGGCCGTCGATGCCGAGGCGATCAACGCGGCCGTCTATGAGGGGACTGCAGAGACCCAGAGCTCTCTCTTCCCGGAGTCGTCGCCGTATCACCGCGACATCGCATTCCCTGTACGGGATACGGAGTCCGCTCAGAAGCTGTTCGACGAGCTCGCGGCCGAGGGCAAGCCCGTGAAGTTCACCTTCCTGTCGTATCCCACGCCCGAGAGCCGCGGACTCGGGGAGGGCCTGCAGGCGCAGCTGAATACCTTCGAGAACGTCGAGGTGGACGTCGAGATTGCAGACTACCCGGCGGCGACCGCGCGAGCAGGGGCGCGGGATTTCGATGCGATGATCTCGACCGCCGTCATTCAGGATCCGGACTACGCTCTCTGGACCGCCTTCCACGGCGAGTCACCGGGCAACGTCACGGGGATCGACGACGAGGACCTGAACGACGCTCTCGATGTCGGCCGTACCAGCGCATCGATGGAGGAGCGCGTACAGGCATACGCCACAGTCCAGGAGCGACTCGTGGCCCTGAATCCCGCCGTGTGGACCATCCGGTCCGCGCCGTCGACCATCTGGCGTGAGCCACTACACGGAATCACGTTGTACGCCTGGGGTTCACCGCTTCCCGAAGAACTCTGGCTGGGCGAGTGAGAGCGCCGAACTCGAACCGCCCCAGCAGTTCCGGTCGTGTCGTCGGGGTGCTGGTATTCGGCGGCATCGTCACCACTTTGATGTCGACGCTGGTGATCCCGCTCCTCGGTGAGCTCCCCACGATCCTCGGAACCAGCGTCGCCAACTCGTCGTGGGTGGTGACGGTGACCTTGCTGTCGGGTGCTGTGGCCACACCGGTGACCGGCCGGCTGGGGGACATGTACGGGGCTCGCCGGATACTGCTGCTGTGCACGATCCCGTTGATCATCGGATCGGTCCTGTGCGCGCTGTCGTCGTCCTTGGTGCCGATGCTCGTCGGGCGGGCTCTGCAGGGCGCGGGCTTCGGCATGGTTCCGGTGGGGATCAGTGCGCTGCGCACGCTGGTGCCGCCGGAAAAGCTGGGATCGTCGATCGCAGTGATGAGTGCGTCGTTGGGAATCGGGGGAACACTCGGGTTGCCTCTCGCCGCGGTGGTGGCGCAAACGACGAGCTGGCGGTTCCTGTTCTGGGGGGTTGCCGCGCTCAGTGTGTTGACCGCGGTGCTCATCGCGTGGGTCGTACCGTCCACACCTGCTTACGGCGCCGGGAAGCGTTTCGATGCGGTCGGTGCATTCGGTGTTGCTCTTGGCCTGGTGTGCCTGCTCCTGGCCGTGTCGAAGGGCGCCGACTGGGGGTGGGTGAGTCCGACGACACTCGCCTTACTCGCGGGCGCGATAGTAGTCCTTCTGATCTGGGGTCTGTGGGAGCTGCGGACCGACGCCCCGCTGATCGATCTGCGGGTCTCCATGGGGAAGCGAGTGCTGGTCACCAACGCGGTGACGATCCTGATCGGATTCTCGGCGTACTTCCAGTCGTTGCTCGTCCCACAACTGCGGCAGCTACCGGAAGCCACGGGCTACGGTCTGGGACAGTCGATGGTGATGATGGGTTTGTGGTGCGCGCCGGCCGGAATGGCGATGATGGCCGTTGCCCCGCTCAGTGCCCGCCTGACCGCTACCCGTGGTCCCAGGGTCACGCTGCTCACGGGATGTCTTTGTATGGCAACGGGGTTCGGTTCCTCTCCATTGCTGATGGGCTCGACGTGGGGGCTGATGTTCGTCAGCTGCAGTGTCGCCGCGGGACTCGGTCTTGCCTACGGTGCCGTTCCCACGTTGATCCTGAGTTCGGTACCGCAGTCCGAGGGAGCGTCGGCGAACAGCGTCAACACGCTCTTGCGATCGGTGGGTAGCTCGACCTCGGCCGCCGTGAGCGGCATGGTTCTCGGACGGATGAGCGTCGAGTTCGCAGGCAGCGTGGTTCCCAGCGAGGCGGGATTCGTCACCGGTCTCATGATCGGCGGCGTGACCGCTCTGGTCGCTGCTGCCACGACCATGCTCATTCGTGTTCCGAAGCCGGGCTCCGGTCCGGCACACGAATCGCATGTGCCGGAGCGGGCCACGGGCTGAACAGGGTTCAGCGACCGGCATCCATGTTCGACCCACCGTCGACCATCAGGGTGTGTCCGGTCATGTAACTGGCAGCATCACTTGCGAGGAACACGGCGACGGAGGCGACCTCGTCGCCGCCACCGAAACGACCCAGCGGAATCTGGGAGCGCATCCACGCCTGCGTTTCTTCCCCCGCTTTCGCCAGGTAGGCCTTCATCGCGGGGGTGTCGTAGGCGGCGGGACAGATCGTGTTCACCCGGATCCCGGCGGGGCCCCATTCGCGAGCCACCACACGGGTCGTCGCGCGGATCGCTTCCTTCGTTGCAGCATAGGAGAAATGGTCCTTCAGCCCACCGACACCGGCGCCGGAGCCGATGTTGACGACGTTGCCGGTGCGGTCCACGAGATGTGGATAGCAGGCCTGAAGGTAGTAGTACGTGCCGAGGAGTCCGCTGCGCAGATGCACCATGAGATGGTCCTCGTCGGTGTCGACGAAAGGCATCTGGGTGTTGCGGACATCCTGGGCGTTGTTGACGAGGATGTCGATGCCGCCGAATTCGGATACGACGGTTGCAACACTGGCGTCGACCTGGTCTCGCTGCGACACGTCGCACGTGATCGCAAGACCCGGAGTGCCGTAGCTGCCGAGTTCTCGGCTCACGGCATCCGCGGTGTCCGGGTTGATGTCGACGACTGCGACACGCGCTCCGGCCTGCGTCAGTGCGATCGCAATGTCGCGTCCGAGTCCTTGACCAGCGCCCGTCACGACGGCCGATTTGCCTGTGAGTGCGCCGTCGAGAAACGCCAGATTCCGTTCGGTCATGGTGTCGTCTCTTTCTTTTGCAGTTGGGGTGAGACTGAGTCTCATACTTAAGTCAAAGTATCATCCCGTACGCTTCATCTCCATGGGTCACGACATCCGCGATCGAGGTCGAGAGATTCTCACCGCCGAACTGGCGGATGCTGCGGCAACCTATTGCGCCGAATACGGCTTCGATGCTGTGACAGTCGATGACATCGCTCGTGCAATCGGGATCTCCCGGGCAACGTTCTTCCGGTACTTCACCTCGAAGGAAGCCGCGGTCGTCGATGCAGTCCGGATCGGACGGCTCTCGATCGGCGACCAGGTGCGCCGTGCCGAACCGGTGCTCGGCACGCGTGTGGTCGAAGTTGTCCGGGCGGCCATGCAGCCGACCATCGATGCAGCCCGAGCGACCCCGGAACTGCTTCGTGCGCGGCTGAAGATGATCTCCGAGTCGCCGGCGCTGAGGGCTCGCCTGGCATCGGAGAGGTCGGAGCAGCGAGCAGATCTGGAGGAGGCTCTGCTCGAACGCGTAGCGGATCCGATTGCCGCGTACGCCGCCGCGCACGCCTCGATGGCGGCGATCGATCTGGCATGGAGTATCTGGAGTTCCGACGAGCGTGCGGATTTCGGCGCCGCGCTCGGCCGCGCCTTCGAGCTCGTAGCCGAGGTCGGCTCGGTGGAACTCGATCGTTGATGGAGACGAACCGTCGTCTGCCCCTATGATCGAAATGCGCGACCGCTCTGGTTGCTGCTGGCGCGACACGATGATGGGTCATCGACGAGCGACAGCGACGCACACGACACTCGGCGACCGAACATGACACGGGCCGAGCAGTATTGGAGACCGATATGGGAGAACAACGGCGCGGTACCGCAATCGCGATGACCGACGACGAGCGCGACGAGTTCCTGCAGAATCAGCCGGTATGCCGGGTTGCGACACTCGGCTCGACCGGCCCGCACTTGAGCGCGCTGTGGTACGTCTGGGACGGAAAGGCGTTGTGGCTCAACTCTCTGGTTCGTAGCCAGCGCTGGACGGACATCGATCGCGACGCACGGCTGGCCGTGATCGTCGACGACGGAGGTGCCGACTTCATGAGCCTTCGAGGTGTGGAATTGCGGGGGCGCGCAACGATCGTCGGCGAAGTACCACGGCGCGGCGACGATGTCGACGAACTGACCGAGCCCGAAAGGCTTTTCGCAGAAAAGTATGCGAGCGGGCGAGGCTTTTCGTACGACGGACGGCACGCGTGGTGCAAGCTCGAGCCGACGAAGATCGTGAGCTGGGATTTCAGCAAGATGCGTAGGTGAAGGGCTGGTGAGCGTTGCTCCGGACGCGGCAAGGCGTACCGGAGCGACGCGTCAGGCCGACAGCTTGCTGAGTGGGTGCTGGGGGGAGATGAACTTCGCCCGGTCACGGTCGGCGACCGACCGGATGTCGATCGCGCCGATGCGCTCGTCGCAGACCCGCACGAGTTTGTCGAGGATCTCCGGGTCGAGCCGATTCCACCGGTCCCGTGTCAGGAGCACGCGCAGGCGGTGGAAGAACTCCGTTGGCGTGATGCCGAATTCGACGAAGATGTCTTCGTCGGGGCCGCCGTTCCAGTGCCTCCACTTCAAGGCGAAGGCCAGCATTGCAGCTTCGTCCCTCATCGTGCCTCCTCCTGTAGTGCGGTGGTGATTCGACCTACCGCAGTTGATCTTTCATGACTTTTCCGGTGGCCCCCAGTGGCAGTGCATCGAGGTACTCGATGTAACGGGGTGCCTTGAATCCCGCCATGCGATCGCGACTCCATGCGATCAGGTCGTCGGCGGGTACCGGGTTGCTCGAGACGATGAATGCCTTGCCGACCTGACCGAGCCTGTCGTCGGGCACACCGATGACGGCGACCTGGTCGACCGCGGGATGTTCGAGCAGGAATCCCTCGATCTCGGCGGGGTAGGCGTTGAATCCCCCGACGATGAACATGTCCTTCTTGCGGCCGACGATTCGGAGCCTGCCCTCGTCGTCGAGTGTGCCGAGGTCGCCGGTGTGCAGCCACCCGTCGTCGTCGATCGCCTCGGCGGTGCCCTGCGGATCGTCGAGGTAGCCCTGCATGACGTTGTAGCCGCGGATGAGCACTTCACTGTCGTCGGCGATGCGGACCTCGATTCCGTCGCACGGTTTTCCGACGGTGGTGGCAATCTGTTCGAACGTGTCGCCGTGCCGCGACGCGGTTGCCGTCCCGCCTTCACTCAATCCGTAGCCGGTCATGATCGTCTCGAAGGGCAATTCCTTGCTGATGCGCCGGATGAGCTCGACGGGAATGTCGGCAGAGCCGGTGACGGCGGCGCGCAGAGACGAGAGATCATGTGAGGTAGGGGAGTTCAGCAACGATTGGTAGAGAGTCGGGGGGCCGGGCAGCATCGTGACCTTCTCGCGCTCGACGAGTTCGAGCACCCGGTCGACATCGAGTACGGGGATCGGCAGGACCGTGGCGCCGCGGATCATCGAGGCGATCAGTCCCGCCTTGTAACCGAACATGTGGAAGAACGGATTGACGATCATGTAGCGGTCGCCTCGGCGGAGATCGGCGAGATCGCACCATTCCGAGAACATCCGCAGGGTCTGCTGGTGGTTCATCATGACGCCCTTGGGGCGCCCTGTGGTGCCGGAGGTGTACATGATGTCGGCGATGTCGTCGCCGCGCACGGCCACTTCGAACGGTTCTCCGCTGGAAAGGAAATCGGATTTCAGGTCGAACACCGGGACGGGTTCGGTGACCGTGAAGTCCTGGCCGAGGAAGCCCTTCTCGACGAGTACGGCCTTCGCCCCGCTCCGGCGGATGATGTCGGCGGCCTCGTCCTCCCGGTACCGGGTGTTGATCGGGACGAGTATCCCGCCTGCGGTGAGGAGGCCGAACGCGGCGATCGCCCATTCGGCCGAGTTGGGGCCCCAGATCGCTACTCGATTGCCCTTGCGGATGCCGATGTCGGCGAAAGCGCCTGCAGCGCGACGAATCCGGTCGGTGAGATCGGAGAAGGTGATCCGGAGGTCCCCGTCGACGACCGCTTCGGCATTGCCGAAGCGGTCGCCCGAACTCAGGACCATCTCGGGGATGGTCTGCCAACTCATACCTTGAGGAGCCTTGCCATGTTGCCACCCATGACCAGCTTCTGATCCTCGAGGGGGAGATGCTGGATGTGATCGATGTAGGTGGTCGGCTCGGCCAGACCTTCCGGATGCGGGTAGTCGGATCCGAACAGCACGCGCTCCGCGCCGATGAGAGCGGTCAGCTTGCTGAAATCCTCCTCCCAGAAGGGGCTGACGTGGATGCTCTTCTTGATGGCCGCGACCGGGTCCTGCATGCCGAAGCCCTCAGGTGCCTTCTTGAAGGTGTCTTCGAGGGTCTGCAGCACATGCGGGAGCCAGGAGGCACCGTTCTCGATGACCGCGATACGCAGTTCGGGGAAGCGGAAGAGCGCGCCGTGGCAGACCCAGGAAGCGACAGCGTCCTGAATCGGACGCCACTCGCTGACCATGCGGAAGGCATTGGTGACGAACGGGAGCATCTCGGCCCCGGTGCCGTCCCACTCCTGGTTGTAGCGGGCGTATCCGCTGTCGGAGGAGTGCTGGGTGACGAGAACGTCGAGCTCGACGACGCGCTTCCAGAACGGGTCGAACTCAGGGAGTGCGAACGATCGGGGACCGCGGAAGCCGGGCACCGGCGCGGGACGCACGAGGATGGCTTTCGCGCCGCGCTCGACGCACCACTCCAGCTCCTCGATCGCCTTCTCGACGATGGGCAGGCTGATGACGGGAACGGTGAAGATGCGGTCCTTGTAGTTGAAACCCCAGGTCTCGTACAGCCACTGGTTGAGCGAGTGGACGACCGCGTGAATCAGGTCCGGATCGTCGCGCATCCGCTCTTCGACGAGGCTCGCAAGCGTCGGGAACATCAGGGTGCGCTCGATCTGGAGCTCGTCCATCAGCTCGAGACGCGCGGCGGGCTCACGGAAGGCCGGGATCGACTTCATCGGCTTGCCGAAGATCTCCCGCTTGCTCTTGCCTTCGGGGTTGCCGTTCTTGAAGTAGTCCTCCATGGCGCCGGGCCGGGCGACGACCTCGAAGGTGGGGTTGGGGATGTACTCGCTGATCTGGTTGCCGATCGCGATCTTGGTCCGGCCTTCGACCTGGACGTACTTGATCGCGCCCTTGTACTTCTCCGGGAGGAACTTGGTCAGGGCGTCTTCGGTCTCGTAGAGGTGGTTGTCCGCGTCGAAGAGCGGGTACGGCAGGTCTTTCGCTGACATCAGAATGCTCCTTCTCTCGTTGTGAGAATACTATTCTCTTCAGTTGCGTGCCGCAATATCCTTTCGGACCAAGAACTTCTGGATCTTGCCGCTTGCGGTGCGGGGGAAGTCGGTGACTTCGTGCAACTCCTCGGGCCACTTCTGCTTCGCGAGGCCTGCCTGCGTGAAGTGGGCTCTGACGTCGTCGAGCGAGGGCAGCGCATGCCCCGGATGCAGCCTCAACACCGCTGCGGCGTGCTCGCCGAGGCGCTCATCGGGAGCGGAGACGACCGCGGCCTCCGCGACCGAGGGCAGGGTGAGCAGAACCTCCTCGACCTCGAGGGCACTGATGTTCTCGCCACCGCGGATGATGAAGTCGGCCTTGCGGTCGGTGATGGTGAGATAGCCGTCGTCGTCGAGCACTCCGATATCACCGGTGTGATACCAGCCCTCGTCGTCGAACGCCTTCGCGGTCAGTTCGGGATCCGTGTAGCCGGCGCACAGGTCCGGCCCGCGGCTGAGGATCTCGCCCTCGTCGGTCAGCCGGATCTCGACGCCAGGGGCGGCATTGCCGTCGGTGTAGAGCCGCTTGTCCTCGGGGTCGGTCACCAGTGAACTCGTGATCGACGGGTGCTCGGTGCTGCCGTACGCGCGGAAGACGATGATGCCGAGGTCGGAGAGTCGGCGAGTCACTGCTGCAGGGACCGTGGAACCGCCGAGCCCCGCATACTTCATGAACGGAATGTGCAGCTCGGGAGCGAAATCGGGGTGATCGACGAGGCTCGTCATGAAGTAGGTGGCTCCGCCACCCACCACGAGAGCCTCGGTCTCCATGAGTTGCAGTGCTCGCTGAGGATTCCACACGTCGAGCAGATTGATCGGGCTGCCGTCGAGGACCGGAATGAGGAAGGCGTTGACCATGCCGATGAAGTGACCGACCGGCGCGGCCGTCAGCTGCTTGCCGCGGTCGGCGGGGTAGCGCGCGGCGAGCTGTCGGGTCTCACACCCGAGACTCCGGTGGCTGTGGATCACACCCTTGGGGTTGCTCGTGGTGCCGGACGTGAATGCCAGCAGCGCGGGGCCTGCGGTGTCGGTGGGAAGTACACCCTCGAACGGTTCGTCGTCGAGCAGGTCCTCGAACGAGTCCTGGCCGACGACGCCGACGACCGCGATGTCGGCGCACAGATCGGGTTGGAATTCCATGTTTCCGAATCGCTCGGCGCTCACGAACGCTTTCGGCTCGGCCTCACCCAGGATGTAGGCGAGTTCCTTACGTCCGTAGAAGTGCACGATCGGCACGACGGCGGCGCCGAGGAACGACGATGCCCAGAAGACCGCCGCGGCCTCCATCCAGTTGGGTAGCTGGAACGCGACGGTGTCGCCCGGGCCTACGCCGCGCTTGCGCAGTCCCGACGCGAGCCGACGTGCCACGAGTTCGACGTCGGCGAAGGTGCCCTCCCACGGTCGTGCGTCGGAGAAGATCCGGAACTCGGTGTCCGGAGCGGCTTTGAGGCCGCGGGCGAGAAGGTCGCCGAGGGTGTCGCGTGTCCACCACCCTTCGTTTTCGTAACGTTCGACCAGCTCGGGGGGTATCTGCCGCATCGTGTTGCGCTCCATGTCGTGGTGGAGCTTGCGCTCCATGTCTGGCGGAGCCGCGCCGAGGTACACCGCGGCGTCGGCGGAGTTCCTGCTGATCTGCATCAGCTTCGAGCATGTTATTCTCTCTAAGGAAGAATTCCAATATCACTTGGGAGAATCACCCTATGGTCGAGCTCGAACTGGATGACGGATTGGCGGTCCTCACGATCGATCGTCCGCAGGCGCGCAACGCGATCTCGCTCGAGACGATGGATCGTCTGGACGAAACGCTCGACAAGGTGGGGGATGCTCGCGTCCTGGTCATCACCGGCGCGGGCGACCGCGCATTCGTCTCCGGAGGCGACCTCAAAGAACTGGCCAAGCTGCGCACCCTGGAGCAGGCCGCGGATATGGCAAGGCGTATGCGGACGATCTGCGACAGGATCGCAGCCTTCCCGGGCCCGGTGGTCGCGGCGCTCAACGGTCATGCGCTCGGGGGCGGTGCGGAGTTCGCCGTAGCGGCCGATATCCGAATCGCCGCCGACGACATCAAGATCGGGTTCAACCAGGTCTCGCTCGCCATCATGCCCGCGTGGGGAGGGGCCGAGCGCCTTGCTGCCCTCGTGGGCCGTGGCCGGGCGCTCATGCTCGCGGGCTCGGGAACGATCCTCGGCGCAGAGGACGCCCGCCGTGTCGGTCTCGTCGATCAGGTGTTGCCTCGCGAATCATTCGACGAGGGCTGGCGCGCACTGGCGCGCTCGCTCGTCAATGAGTCGTCCGGTTCGATCAAGCACGTCATCAGTGGCGCGTCGCCCGATGAGGCGATCGATGCGTTCGCCGAGTTGTGGGTCGCCGACGCTCATTGGGAAGCCGCAGACAAGGTGATGAACCGCGGAAGGTGACGCTTCGGCTCGTGAACCCGCACACACTTTCGATGTCATGGATGAGAGTGAGTGGTGTTCCTGTGACTCATGTGGAGAAATTTCGGACATTTCTCTGATTCGCAATCGGTCTGCGTCAAATCGACACGCCGCGGGTGATTGAGAAACACGTACTCTGTGATGGATTCGTAACCCTTTCGTTACCGAGAGGCCGCTCAGAGGAACGCTGTTTTGTCTTTCACTGCCCAGAACCATGCTTCGCCCGTCGCCTCCCGAGGCCGCCCCGCTACCGTGCGCGTGGGGAGGTGGATATCGCTCGTACTCGTCACCGGGGCCGTGACGGCAGCCGGAACGACGGCTGCCCATGCCGACAACACGACGCCCCGCGCGCAGGCCGGGATCTCGTGGACCGGAAGCAACGAGGCGTTGTCCACGGCGCCGCAGGTGCTGTCCGTTCCGGGAATCGACACGTCGAGCTACTCGGAGAAGCTCCGCAAGGCCACCGAACGCGAACAACAGCGCATCGCCGAGGCGGCAGCGGCGCACCAGGCCGAACTGGATCGCATCGCGCGTGAGGCGGCGGAGCAGGCCGCACGCGAGGAAGCGGCGCGCCGTCCCGCATCGGTGTTCCCTGCCGCGGGTATCTTCACCTCCGGCTACGGTGCCCGGTGGGGCACCAACCACAACGGCATCGACATCGCAGGCCCCATCGGAACTCCGATTCTCGCCGTCACCAACGGTCATGTGATCGAGACCGGCCCCGCATCGGGATTCGGGCTGTGGGTCCGAGTGCAGCAGGACGACGGCACCGTCGGTGTCTACGGCCACATCGACCGGTCGCTGGTCTCGGTCGGCCAGCCGGTCAGCGCCGGCGACCAGATCGCCACGATGGGAAATCGCGGGCAATCCACGGGACCGCACCTCCACTACGAGGTTCACCTCGCCGACGGCACCAAGATCGATCCCGCCCCGTGGCTCGCGAACCGCGGAATCCCCATCCCCGGCACACATCTGTCCTGAGTCGCCTGCTCCACGATCGCGGCCCCCGCACACCTGGTCGGTGTGCGGGGGCCGCGATCGTTCGATCACCAGATCTTCACGCGCTCCTCGGGTTCGAGGTAGAGTCCGTCGCCCGGCTTCACGTCGAATGCGGTGTGGAACGCATCGATGTTGCGCACGACGCCGTTGCACCGGAACTCCGGCGGTGAGTGCGGATCGACAGCGAGCCGGCGCGTCGCCTCCTCGTCGCGCACCTTCGTGCGCCACACCTGTGCCCACCCGAAGAACACCCGTTGCAGACCCGTCAGTCCGTCGAGGACCGGCGGCTCTTTCTCCCCGACGGCAATCTCGTAGGCCTTCAAAGCGATCGACAGTCCGCCCAGATCGCCGATGTTCTCACCGATGGTGAAGCTGCCGTTGACGTGCTTGCCGGGAAGCGCCTTCGGTTCGAACTCGTCGTACTGGGCGATGAGAGCTGCGGTGCGCTTTCCGAATTCGGTGCGGTCCGAGTCGGTCCACCAGTTCTCGAGGTTGCCGTCGCCGTCGTACTTGGCGCCCTGGTCGTCGAAGCCGTGACCGATCTCGTGTCCGATGACCGCTCCGATCCCGCCGTAGTTCGCGGCGTCGTCGGCATGCAGGTCGAAGAACGGTGGCTGCAGGATTGCCGCGGGAAAGACGATCTCGTTCATGCCCGGGTTGTAGTAGGCATTGACGGTCTGGGGAGTCATGAACCACTCGTCGCGGTCGACGGGGCCGCCGAGCTTGGCGAGTTCGTGGTCGTACTCGGCTGCGTAACCGCTGCGGTAGTTACCCACCACGTCGCTGCGGGTGATCGTGACCGCCGAGTAGTCCCGCCACTTGTCGGGGTAGCCCACCTTCGGCGTGAACTTCTCGAGCTTTCGGAGTGCTGCCTGACGGGTCTCCGGGCTCATCCACTCCAGATTCGTGATGCTCTGACGGTATGCCTCCGTGAGGTTCTCGACGAGTACCTGCATGCGAGTTTTTGCTTCGGCCGGGAAATGGCGTTCGACGTAGAGCTTCCCGACGGCCTCACCGAGAAGGTCCTGCACGAGTGACACGCCGCGCTTCCAACGTTCGCGAATCTCCTCGGCGCCCGTGAGAGTGCGGCCGTAGAACGCGAAGTTCTCGTCGACGAACGCGTCGGCCAGATACGGGGCACGTGCGCGCAAGATCCGCCACGACGCCCACGCCTTCCAATCCTCGAGCGACTCACTTGCCCACACCTGCGTGAACACTTCGAGGAAGCTCGGCTGCCGCACCACGATCTCGGCCCACTGCTGTGCGGTGGCCCCCGTCGCGGCAATCCAGCCGGACCAGTCGAAATCGGGGTGATCGGCGAGCACCGAATCGAGGGTGACGAGGTTGTACGTCAAGTCGGCATCGCGACGCTTGACGACGTCCCAATGCCCCGCGGCCAATTTCGACTCGAGCGCGAGCACACGCTGCGGATCGTGTTCGATGCCTGCGAGCACGAACATCCTGCCGATATGCGCGACATATTCGTCGCGGATCTCGGCGTACTGGTCCTCGCGGTAGTACGACTCGTCGGGCAACCCGATGCCGCCCTGCGCGACATGCATCAGGTAGCGCTGGGAATTCTTCGAATCAGTATCGACGTAATGCCCGAACGCGCCGCCCACACCCACTCGCTGCAACTGCCCGAGCACCGACGCGAGTGCGGTGCGGTCGGTGGCATCCGCGACAGACGACAGTTCGCCGGCGATCGGCCCGAGCCCGGCGGCCTCGATCGTGTCGGTGTCCATGTAACTCGTGAACAGGTCGCCGATCTTCTGTGCATCGGTTCCAGGTGCGGCGTCCGAGTCGGCCGCCTCCCCGATGATCGTTCGCACATCCACCTCGGCCTTGTCGGCGAGAGTGCGGAAGGCGCCGTCGAGGGCGCGGTCGGCCGGGATCTCGTGTTCGGTGAGCCAACGGCCGTTGACGTGCTCGAACAGGTCGTCCTGGGCGCGTGTGCCCTCGTCGACGTGGTCGAGATCGATTCCGGATCGGGTCTCCGAGTGCGCAGTGGTCATGCCAACCATCCTTACACCTCGTAACAGTCCGGACGCAGTAAGCGCTCCAACGCCGGAGAACGTGCGCACGTCGTCCGGGCGATCCCTACCATCGGGTCGGGAACCTACGGACAGGAGAAGAACACGGTGGCCAGCGGTGACGAACGGGTGCCGGCGTCGAACGCGACGTTGCGCACGGAAATGCTCGTCGACAAGCGATTCCTGCCCGTCGCCGACCTCTTCTTCAGGATGTTCGACAAACCTGGCCAGGGCGGCGGCGCGATCGCCGCGTACCTGCACGGTGAACCCGTACTCGATGTCTGGGCGGGATGGGCCGACAAACAGCGCCGCTGGGCCTGTGACACGATCGTGCTGTCGTTCTCGACAGGCAAAGGCGTCGCCAGCACGGTGTTGCATCGTCTCGCCGAGCGTGGCCTGGTGTCGTACGACGCGCCGGTCGCGCAGTACTGGCCCGAATTCGGTGCAGCCGGGAAAGAGGCCATCACCGTCCGCGAACTCATGTCGCATCGCGCGGGTCTGCACAAGATCCGCGGGCTCGTTCCGGGACGATACGGTCTGCTCGACTCCGAGAAGGTCGCCGCGGCACTCGCGGCAGCCCCACCGGACGCGCGCAGGCGCGCAGGCCCGGGCTACCACGCCGTGACCTACGGAAACCTCGTTGCGGAGGTCGCCGCGCGGGTCTCGGGCGTACCGTTCCAGGATCTTGTCGGACAGGAGATCGCCGAGCCGCTCGGTGCAGAGGAGTTCGGAGCAGCGGAGTACTGGTACCGCGTGCCCCCCGAGCAGCGGCACCGCATCGCGCGAGTTTTCCCCAAGATCAACTTTCTTCCTGCGCCGTGGGCGACCACCAGCGCTGTGATGTCGCGGATGCCCGGGATCAAAGGCCTCGCCGAGGCCGGAATGGCCGAGGGATTCGACGAGGTGATGCGCAGCCCCCGCGCCCACGACGCAGTGATGCCCGGCTGGAACGGAGTATTCACCGCACGCTCGCTCGCCCGGATGTACGGCGCGCTCGCAAACGGGGGTGCCCTGGACGGTGGTGACCACCGGCTGCTGAAGGACGAGACCGTCGAACAACTGCTCGAAACACAGACGCGTCGCCGCGACTACGTCCTCGGTTTTCGGCCCAACTGGCGGCTCGGCTACCACCCCGCTTGGGTCGCGGTGCGGCAGCAACCGCTCAGGTCCATCGGGCACTACGGATTCGGAGGTTCCGGCGCGTTCGCCGATCCCGAGACCGGACTGTCGTTCGCCTTCGTGACCAACCGGCTGGGCAACGCGTACACCACGATCTCGGACGGACGGTTCCCGCGGCTCGGCGGCGCCGCGATCACCGCTGCCCGGCGGTCGGGATGAACAACTGCACGTTCGCATGGGCTCGCACGTACACGGTGCCGTCCTCGCCGGTCAGCAACGTTTCCAGGGACGCGAGGCGCCGCCCCGCGCGCACCACGGCTGACTGCAAGTGCACGGCAGGACCGGGCGCGGCAGGCGAGCGCAGGTAGTCGAGTGAGATCTCTAGCATCCGGTAGTGCCCACCCACATCGGTGAGAGTCTGCGCCGCGAGACTGCTGGCGGTCTCCGCGATCGAGAGGAGGACACCGCCCTGAATCGAACCGATCAGATTGGCGGTCCACTCTGCGGGGGAGACTGTGGCACGGACGGCGCCGCGCTCGACGCTGTGCACCCGAAGATCGAGCATCTCGGCGAGCGGACCCCTGGGAAGCGAGCCTGCGGCGATGCCGCCGACGATATCGACGCCGGCCATCGAGTCGAGGACATCGGCCCCGACCCACGACTCGCGTGGGTCTGCGGTGCCGTCCACGGTGAGGGCGGCCGAGTCGGTGACGCTGTCGACCGGTGCCCGACCCACGACGATCATCCGTCCGGTCAGGTGCAAGACCACGTTGCCGTGCTCGTCGAGGACCTCCGCCGATGACAAGCCCGAGGTGTCGTCGAAATGCAGCGCACGACCGATACCGGTAACTTCACCGGCCACCGGAAACGGAGCGGCGGTCGATGCGGTGAGCCGGGAGAGCACGCCCTGCGGGCGGACACCCGTGGCGTGCACGCGCGCGACGCTGGTGGGGCCACCCACAGCGACATCGGCGAACGCCCCCAACGCCGACATCGTGACCTGTCCGCGGTGGTCGTAGAAGCGGGGGCCGACCATTTGAGTCAGCGTCAGCGAACCGGGCCCCGACACGTTCACACCGACCCCTGAATACGCGGTAGGTCGGTCGATCGGAAACGTGGCTGCCTCGAGCGTCATGCCCACGATTGTCACCCAGGCGTTCAGAAGCGGCTCAGCGGGACTCGTGCGCGAGGATCGCGGCCTGGATCCTCGACCGCAGATCCAGCTTGTGCAGAACCCGCGCGACATGTGTCTTGACGGTGGTTTCGCTCACCCCGAGGCGGGTGGCGATCTGCCTGTTCGACAGACCTTCACCGATGAGGTCGAACACTTCGCGCTCGCGGCCCGTGAGAGTGTCGAGAGCGGGAACAGGCGCGGGCGTGTGCTCACGTACGGCAGCGAACGCGTCGATCACCGTTCTGGTTACCTCAGGCGCGAGCACCCCGTCGCCCGCATGGACCGAGCGGATCGCATGCAGGAGGGCATCGGCCGATGCAGATTTGAGAAGGTAGCCGCCCGCGCCGGCCCGGAGACTGTCGAACACGTATTCGTCGATCTCGAAGCTGGTGAGCACGAGGACCCGGCTTTCGGTTTCCGAGGCGATGATGCGCGTCGCGGCGATGCCGTCGGTCCCCGGCATCCTGATGTCCATCAGCACCACGTCAGGTTTCAGAGCTCGCACCTGCGACACGGCGACAGAGCCATCGGCTGCTTCACCGACCACCTCGATGTCGGGGTCGGACTCGAGAATCATCCGCAGGCCGCTGCGGATGGCGGTGTGGTCGTCGGCGAGCAGCACAGTGATGGTCATCGAGGGCCTCCGTCTCGCAGCGGCAGATGTACTTCCGTTCGCCACCGTTTCTCCCTGTCGCTTCGCTCGCCTTGGTCCTTCCCGTCGCTTCGCTCGCCTGAGCCCTCGACGATCTGCGAGCGGGCGCGGCCACCGATGGCTGCGGCGCGTTCGGCGATGTTGCGCAGACCGTGCGAGCCACCGTGTCCGACACGGGCGGGCTCCGCTCGACCCCGGTCCGGGGGAAGCGGGTTCGACACTCGGATCGTGAGTTCGCGATCGTCCATCCCGAGTTGCACGAGGACAGGGAGTCCGGGGGCGTGTTTCGTTGCGTTCGTCATGGCTTCCTGGATGATTCGGAAGGCGGTCACGTCCACGTCGGCATCAAGTCCGGTCAGGTCGGGGGCCTCCACGGTAACGATGCTGCCGCTCGCCTCGGCCGACGCCACGAGAGCGGTCAGATCGGAAAGCCGCCCCGCGGTGGCAGTTCCCTCCCGGACGTCGTCGCTACGCAGCAGGGTGACCATCGATTGCATCTCCCGCAGGGCGTCGACGCTGTTGGCTCGCACCGATTCGAGTACCGACATCGCCTTCTGCGGATCGCGGTCGCGTAGCCGCAACGCGGCCTCGCTCTGGATGGCGATCGCCGACAGGTGCCCGGCAACGATGTCGTGGAGATCGCGTGCAAGGTGTGCCCGTTCGGACGTGATCGCCGCCGCTCGATCGAGTTCGGCGACCTGGGCCAACGCCTGGGCTTTGGTGCGCTCGGCCTCGGCGGCGTCGCGGTGGGTTCGCACCGATCGGGCCCACCACACCGGCAGTGAGATGAGGAGCGCGCCCATGGCCGCGACGAATACCGCCGGCCTCAGCTCGCCCGTGAAGATGCCGAAGCCGACGGCGAGTACTGCGATCGGGACGATCGGTGCCCGCTCCAGGAACACGCTCGTCCGCGCACTCCCGTACAGCGCGGCTGCGAACAGCAGGTCGCCGTATGCGAGCCAGACCGGTAGGGAGATACCGAGCGCGAAATCGACGGCGACGGGCACCGCGGCCAGCACCAGACCGAGTAGGGGGTGCGACCGGCGCAGGAGGATCGGTACGCACACGGCAGCGAGAAGCAACAGTCGCACCTGAACCGAAGTCTCGTCGTGGGCAACCAAGGCACCGAGGTCCAGCAGATACAACACCGCGCCGCACACGAAATATGAGAGTGCGATCAGAGCGGGTGCATATCGGTCGATCACGATGCCATTCGATCACAACGACCTGCCCGAACAGACCGGCGTCATCCGAAGTGATGACGCTCTGCGACCCGATCGGCGGACGCGGCGACGAGCCACCCGACGACATGCTCGAAGCATGTTCGCCAGCCACATCACCGCATTCATCATCGCCAGCGAGGTCGGGTTCTGGGTGGTCCTCGCTCTGGGTCTCGTCGTCCGTTATCTGCTGCGCCTGCCGAAGGCCGGTGCGGTGGTCCTCGCGCTGATCCCCGTTATCGACGTCGTGCTGCTCGTTGCTGTTGCACTGGACCTACGGAACGGCACCGAGGTCGGCTACATCCACCGCATCGCCGGAATCTATCTGGGAGTGAGCGTCGCCTTCGGACCCAGCATCGTCCGCTGGGCCGATCGTCGGTTCGCCTACCTGTTCGCCGACGGCAAGAAACCCACACCTACGCCGAAGGAAGGACCGGAAGCGTTCCGGCACGAGATCGTGAGTTTCGGGCGCTGGCTCATCGCGGCCGGGATCAGCGGCGCTGCTGTGCTGGGGCTCGGCGCGACCGTTGCCACCGATGCGCAGAGCGCCGCCCTGAACTCGATCTTTCCCACGCTCGGGATCATCACTGCCATCTGGTTGCTCACCGGTCCGGTGTGGGTTCTGAGCAAGATCTGATCAGCGCGATGAATTTCCTGTCGGCTGTGGGTCTGTCCAAGCGAACGCTCACCGACCCAAGGAGATACCGATGGCCCGCATGCTCTTCGCCAACCTCGCAGTCGAGAACATCGCCGCGACCCGCACGTTCTTCGACAAGCTCGGGTTCACATTCAACGACATGTTCTGCGACGAGAACACCGCGTGCTTGGAGATCAACGAACAGGCCTTCGTGATGTTGCTCGAGAAGCCGCGCTTCGGCGATTTCATCAACGACGACATCTGCGACACCTCGACTGCACGTGAGGTGCTGATGTGTGTGTCTGCGGACAGTCGCGAGGCAGTGGACCAGTTGGTCGACGGAGCGGTCGCCGCGGGCGGCAGCGAGTGGGTCACGGCCGGATCGAAGCAGGCAAACGCCGAGATGGGCGAATTCTCGCACAGCCGCGCATTCCGCGACCTCGACAACCACGTGTGGGAGGTCATGTGGATGGATGTCGAGGCTGCTGCCCGGCAGTGGGCTCCCGAGGGCGAGGGCGCTCAGGCCTGAGTCGGGGACTGCCGAGGTGCTCAGCTTCGGGCTACCGGAGTTTCCGGTAGCCCGAAGCGTGCGAACAGACCGACGATATCGTCGCTGAAGAACACCGTCGCGTGCGCGACCTTGCCGTCGACGACGTCGAGAACCTGGAGCTGAAACGGGCGATGCTGCCCGTCTTCACCGCGCATGTAGAGTCCGAGGGCCGGCTGTCCGTTCGCCATCGTGGGGCGCAGGATTTGGTCGCCCGGCCCTTTCGCCGGGCAGTTGCACTTGATCAGGGTCACGATGGCGTCGGCGCCTTGATACCAGCCGTCGAACGGCGGCATTTCCCAGATGGCGTCCTCCGTGAGCATGGTGACGAGCGAGTCGATGTCATACTTTTCGAATCCCTCGACCCACCGCTTCACGAGCGCGCGAGTTTCGGCACTGTCCGGCTCGCTGAGCTCGCTCTTCGCCTCCTGGACATCGCGCAGTTGCGCGCGGGCGCGTTGGAGCAGGCTGTTGACCGCGGCCGTAGTGGTGTCGAGAGCGGCAGCGACTTCGCTTGCTCGCCACTGCAATACATCGCGCAACAGAAGGACTGCGCGCTGCCGCGCCGACAGGTGCTGGAGCGCGGCGACGAATGCGAGCCGGATCGAATCACGTGACGCGACGATCGTTGCGGGATCGCTCGGGTCGTCGGTGTGGCCGTCGTCGGTGTAACTGCCGGGAATCGGCTCGAGCCAGGGGACTTCCTGACGCGTCACGAGGTCGTCCGTCGGATCGGAGCTCGGTGCACCCAGCCCGGTGGGCAAGGGTCTGCGCTTGCGTCCCTCCAGCGCCGTGAGGCACACGTTGGTGGCGATGCGATGCAGCCATGTGCGCAACGACGAGCGCCCACCGAAGTTGTCGTATCCGCGCCACGCCCGCAGGTACGTCTCCTGCACCAGGTCTTCGGCGTCGTGGAGGGAACCGCTCATGCGGTAGCAGTGCGCGAGCAATTCGCGTCGGTACGGTTCGGCGGCATCCATGAATGTGGCATCGCCGAGGCCACTCGATGTCGTGTCAAGGAGCTGCTCTGTCATGGGTCCCCGCCCTCGGTCGACTTCCTGAACAACTACCTGCCCGAGCGTAGTACCGGGCACCGACACATAACAGACCGAGAAGTCTTCCGAAGCAGGTTGCGGGCACTTCGATTGTGGCCGTTCTCCGGGTAGCGTGCACGAAGCCGTGTCCTGGTGGGGGGCACGATGGGAGGGATTGGGGCGGGTGTTGCACGAGAACACCGGGCGGAACGGTGCGTCGGACGGGGCGGGGCCGGTGGGTCCGTTCGCGAGTGGGCCGCCTCCGGGCGCGCTGCATGTCGAGACTCCGCCACTCGAACGGTTCGGGCTCGCCGAACTCGGACGCGCGGTCGTCGTCGCCTGTGCCCTCGTCGCCTTCGTGACGTGGGCGATCCTGCGGTGGTCGGTGGGGCGTGCTGACTGTCGCAGACTCGTCGACGCCGCCGCGCACGGCACGGTCGACGCTTTCGAACACCTCGGACCCACGTTCGTGAAGCTCGGGCAGCTTGTCGCGTCGTCGCCGGGACTGTTTCCCGCTCCGCTCGCCGACGCCTGCCTGCGCATGCTCGACGACGTGCCCACGTTCCCGTCCGAGCAGGCCCGCGCGGTCATCGAGGAAGACCTCGGGCATCCGATCGGCGAGATGTTCTCGTCGTTCGACGATGTGCCGCTCGCGGCGGCTTCGGTGGCGCAGGTCCACGGTTGTGTGCTCCGGGACGGGCGCGAAGCCGTGATCAAGGTGCAACGGCCGGGGATCGCGCGGCGCATGCTCGTCGACCTGCGCGCGGCGTACGTCGGCGCCAAGATCCTGCGGATCTTCGAGTTCTTCCGGATCGCCAACACTCCCGCGATCATCCGCGATCTCTACAACGCCACGATGACCGAGCTCAACGCCGCGGTCGAAGCGGACCGGCAGGATCGCTTCCGCAACAATATCGGGGCGTTCGGCGACAACCGATTCGTCACTGTGCCCGAGGTGTACTGGCAGTGGTGTGGTCCGCGGGTGATCTGTATGGAGCGACTGAAGGGAACACCCCTCGATCGTGTCGTGCGGGAGGACGATGGTCTCGACACCGCTCTCCTGGTTCGGCGCGGCGTGAAGGTGTGGATCGAGGCGGTGCTGATGCACGGCCCGTTCCACGGTGATGTGCACGCCGGAAACCTGTGGTACCTGGACGACGGCCGCGTTGCGCTGCTCGACTTCGGGATCGTCGGCGAACTCCCCGAACAGTGGCGGACGGTGCTGCGTGAGCTGTTCCGCTCGGCGCTGCTCGACGGTGACTTCTCCTCCGTTGCGAGGAGTATCCGAGAGCTCGGCGTCGCGGAGAACCTCGACGTCGACGACGTGGAGGTCGGCCGGCAGGTGGCGGAAACTTTCGGGCCGCTACTGGGACGCGATCTGTCGGAGCTCCGGCTCAGTGCGCTGATCGGTGCGCTCGTATCACTGGGACGGCAATGGAATACCACCAGTCCGGAGGAAATGGTGCTGTTCGGTAAGCAGATCGGCTACTTCGAGCGTTATGCAACCGCGCTCGCCCCGGGCTGGGTGCTGGGCCGAGATCCGTTCGTCTTCCGCAATGTCTTTCCCGAGGAAGTGGCCATAAGAATTGCCGAATCGGGCGTGAGCCTGCCCGACTGAGCGAAATCGGCCGGGGGCTCTTTACAGTCTGTTGCGCACGCCGTAGTTTAACGATCGTTCGACCCAAGAATTTGGGTTCGGCACCGTCGACAGCATCGCTACGGAAGGACCACGCCCCCATGAGCGCCTCGCAGGATGTCGTACTCGCCGAACGGGACGGCCACGTCGTCACGTGGACGATCAACCTTCCCGAGGCGCGGAACCCCATCTCGGGAGACGACGTCGTCGAACGCCTCGTCGCACTCGTCGACGACGCGAACGCGGACGTCGACACCCGCGTCGTGATCCTGACCGGTGCAGGCTCGGCGTTCTCCGCGGGCGGCAATGTCAAGGACATGGTCGATCGCGCCGGCATGTTCGCCGGTGCCCCGCATGCGCTCCGCGACGGCTACCGGCGCGGCATCCAGCGCCTGCCCAAAGCGATCTTCCACTGCGAGGTGCCCATCATCGCGGCTGTCAACGGACCAGCCGTGGGCGCGGGTTGCGACCTCGCGATGATGTGCGACATGCGGGTCGCGTCGACCAAGGCGTTCTTCGCGGAGAGCTTCGTCAAGCTCGGCATCATCCCCGGTGACGGCGGCGCGTGGCTGCTACCACGCGCGATCGGTGCCGCTCGCGCCGCCGAAATGGCCTTCACCGGCGACCGCGTCGACGCAGCCACCGCACTCGACTGGGGCATGGTTTCCCAGGTTGTCGAACCCGAAGAGCTGCTCGACACCGCACGCGCTCTCGCCGATCGAGTCGCCGTCAATCCGCCGCACGCGCTTCGCATGACCAAGAAGCTGCTCCGGGAAGGGCAGCGCGTCGACCTCGACACCCTCCTCGAACTGTCCGCCTCGCTGCAGGCGCTGTCGCACCACACCGAAGACCACCGAGAAGCTCTCGCCGCGTTCATGGAACGCAGGCCGGGCAACTTCACCGGTAACTGAACTCCGAGACCGAAGGACACAGCTGTGAAGAGGACGATCCTCACCGAAGAGCACGACGCGTTCCGCCAGATGGTACGCGATTTCATCGAGCGCGAGGTTGCACCGCACCGAGAGGAGTGGGACGAGCTCGGGCATCCCCCGCGCGAGTTCTTCCGTCGACTCGGCGAACTCGGCATCCTCGGCATCCAGGTACCCGAAGAATTCGGTGGCGGAGGAGAATCCAGCTTCATCTACAACACGATCGTGTTCGAAGAGGTCGCGCGCGCCGGCGTGTCCTTCGGTGGTTACACCGTCCACGCGTGCCTGATCCTGCCGTACCTGCTCGCGTACGCCACCGACGAACAGAAGAAGCGCTGGCTTCCCGGCTTCTCGGACGGCTCGAACATGACCGCGATCGCGATGACCGAGCCGGGCACCGGCTCCGACCTCGCGAATATCGCGACGACGGCGAAGCTGTCGGCGGACGGCTCGCACTACGTCGTCAACGGCGCCAAGACCTTCATCACCGGAGGCGCTACCGCAGATCTGATCCTCACGGTGTGCCGCACCTCGCCGTTCGATCCGGAGAACCGCCGAGGCGGGCTGTCGATCATCGCCGTCCCGACCGCGACCGAAGGCTTCGCTGTCGGCCGCAAGCTCAACAAGATCGGCCTGCACCAGCAGGACACCGCAGAATTGTCCTACAACGATGTCGTGGTCCCGGTCGAGAACCTCCTCGGTGAGGAGGGTGCCGGATTCGGCTACCTTGCCCACAACCTTCCGCAGGAGCGCCTCGCCATCGCACTGAACCAGGTGGGCTTCGCAGAGGCCGCGATCTCGCATGCGATCGCATACACGCAGGACCGCAAGGTGTTCGGTAAGCCCGTCGCTTCCTTTCAGAATTCGAAGTTCGTGCTCGCCGAGTGCTCCGCCGAGACTCAGGCCGCGCGCGTCTACGTCGACCACTGCCTCGAACTGCTCGACCGCAAGGAACTGTCGGTCGCCGACGCCGCGCGCGCAAAACTGTTCTGCACGGAAGTTGCGGGCCGGGTCATCGACAAATGCCTGCAGTTGCACGGTGGCTACGGCTACATCACCGAGTACCCGATCGCGCGGCTCTACGCCGACACGCGGGTCACGCGGATCTACGGTGGCACCAGCGAAGTAATGAAGACGATTATCTCCAAGGACCTGGGGCTGTAATCATGTACCCGGGCCGCTACGCAGCAACACACCCGGATCGGCCCGCGGTACACGAGGCCGCGACCGGACGGGCGATCACCTATCGTGAACTCGAAGAGAACTCCGTCCGGTTCTCGCATTGGTTGCGCGCGCACGATGTGGGTGCCGGTGACCACATCGCAGTGATCACGGTCAACGACGCCACGGTATACGAACTGTATTGGGGTGCAATTCGTTCGGGCGTGTACATCACATTCGTCAATTCGCATCTCGCGGCTGCGGAGGCCGCATACGTCGTGGACGACTGCGACGCGAAGATCCTCCTGGTGTCGGCGCCTCTCGCGTCGCTCGCCGCGGAGGTCGTCGAATCGACACCGAAGGTGCAGCATCGCATCGCCTTCGGCGGTTCGATCCAAGGCCACCTCGACTACGAATCCGAGGTCGCCGGCCTGCCCACTGTGCCGCCCGCTGACCAGCCACGAGGCAGCGACATGCTGTACTCGTCAGGAACCACGGGGCGTCCCAAGGGCATCAAGCCCCGACTCAGCGGTGTGCAGATCGACGAGGACCCGGGGATCCCCCTCATCGGAATGATGCGACACCTCGGATTCGGCGACGACACCGTCTACCTGTCGCCCGCACCCATCTATCACTCCGCGCCACTGCGCTACAGCGTGCTCACTCAGGCAATGGGCGGCACCGTCGTACTGATGGACCGCTTCGACGCGGAACACTCGCTGGAACTGATCGAACGCTATCGCGTTACGCACAGCCAATGGGTCCCCACACATTTCGTGCGACTACTTCGTCTCCCCGAAGAGGTCCGGAACAAGTACGACCTGTCGTCGCTGCGGTGCGCCATCCACTCGGCGGCGCCGTGCCCCGTCGAGGTCAAGCAGCGCCTCATCGAGTGGTGGGGCGAGATCGTGTACGAGTACTACTCGGCCACCGAGGCGATCGGCAGTACTGTGATCACACCGCAGGAGTGGCTCCGCAAGCCCGGAAGTGTCGGGCGCACAGGCGGACCAGGAAGCAGCGGAATCGCACACATCTGTGATGGTGACGGAACTGAACTGGCTGCGGGTCGAGCGGGGACCGTCTACTTCGAGAAACCCGTGCAGAACCTCGAATATCACAAGGACCCGGTCAAGACCGAATCGGCGCGACATCCGTTCGAGAAGAACTGGGCAACCAACGGCGACCTCGGTTATCTCGACGCGGACGGCTACCTGTTCCTCACCGGTCGCGACAAGTTCACGATCATCTCCGGTGGCGTGAACATCTACCCGCAGGAGATCGAGAACATTCTTGCTCTCCACCCGGGTGTGGGCGATGTCGCGGTCGTGGGTGTGCCGGATGCAGACCGTGGTGAACGGGTCGAAGCGTTCGTGCGACCGGCAGACGGCGTCGACCCGAGCGATGATCTCGAACGTGAGATCATCGATTTCTGTCACGAACGACTGTCGAAGTTCAAGTGCCCGCGAAAGGTTCGGTTCGTCGACGCCCTGCCGCGTACCGCCACCGGAAAGATGGTCAAGGGTGCGTTGCAGGACCTCATTGCGGATTTTGCCGATGCGGGGATGTCGGGATGACCCCGTCTCCCAAACAGCGGCTGTTCATCGATGTGGGGCGCAAAGAGTTCGTGCGTAACGGATACGGTGCCTCTTCGATCCGCACCATCGCGCAGGAAGCGGGCGTGAGCCTGTCGGCGCTGTACTACCACTACAAGAACAAGCAGGATCTGCTGCTCGCGATCCTGCTCGACGGTGTCGACACGTACGACGCGGTGTGCGATGCCGAACTCGCCGGTGCGGGAGATGATCCCGTAGCGCAGTTGCGCGCGTTCGTCCGTGGCAACGTCAAGTTCCGTACTCAGTACCCGCTGCAGGGTCAGCTGATCGCGACCGAGGTGCGCAACCTGGAACCCGACGGAGCACGGCAGTACGACGAGCGCCGTCGAGCGGGTCGCAAGCGGATGCGAGACATCATCGACGAAGGCGTCCGCCAGGGGCTGTTCACGACGAGGTATCCCGACGACTGCCGTAGATCGATCCTGGCGATGGTGTCGGCGATCGCGAACTGGTACGACCCTGCAGGCCCTGACGGTCCCGACGAGATCGCCGAGCGGTACTCCGACATGGCAATGGATTTGTTGTGCCCGAGCGGGGCGAGCATTGCTCCGCACGACGGAAGAGAATCACGATGAGTACACGATTGGTCCCGCAGGCGGGGGCACCCGATCCGGCGCTCGCCGAACTACGTGCGCAGGTGCGGGTGTTCCTGAGGGAACAGATCGCCGCCGGTGTGTTCACACCGGGAATCGATACCTGGCTGACCCAGTGGAACGTCGAGTTCACCCGGGCACTTGCTGCGAAGGGGTGGGTCGGCATGACGATTCCCACCGAATACGGTGGCCACGGGCGCACCTTCATGGAGCGGTTCGTGGTCACCGAGGAACTCCTGGCCGTTGGCGCTCCGGTGGCGGCGCAGTGGGTTGCGGACCGGCAGGCCGCGCCGTCGCTGCTGAAGTACGGCACCGAAGCGCAGAAGCAGCGATTCCTTCCCGGCATCGCAGCGGGCGAAATCTGCTGGGCCATCGGGATGTCGGAGCCGGAGTCGGGGTCGGACCTGGCCAGCGTCAAGACCCGTGCCGTGCAGGTCGAGGGCGGTTGGAAGATCACAGGCACGAAATTGTGGACTTCGGGCGCGCATCACGCCGACGCGTTCTTCGGACTCGCCCGCTCCGCGCCGCTCGATCCCGCTCACCGTCATGACGGTCTGAGCCAGTTCATCGTGCTGCTCGACTCGCCAGGGGTGACCATTCGTCCGATCCTGTCGATGTCGGGCGACCACCACTTCAACGAGGTGCTGCTCGAGGACGTCTTCGTTCCCGACGACCTCGTGCTGGGTGCAGTCGGGTCGGGCTGGGAGCAGGTCACGAGCGAGCTCGGCTTCGAACGGAGCGGGCCCGAACGCTTGTTGTCGACGTTCGGTGTGCTGGAGGGCCTCGTCCGCGGAGTCGGCACCGGAACTGTCGAAGCCGACACCAGGCTCGGCGCGACCATCGGCCGGATCGCGGGGCTGCATCGGATGTCCACGGCGGTATCGGAATCGCTCGAACGCGGCGAGAATGCAGAACTTGCTGCATCCGTGGTGAAGGTGCTCGGCACCAAGACCGAGGGCGACATTGCGGACCTCGCCGACGAACTCGCGGGGTATACCGCGAGCGACGAGGATCTGGCGAAACTCATCCGGGCGGGAGTCATGCAGCGTCCGGGCTTCACATTGCGCGGGGGCACCAGCGAGATCCTGCGCGGCGTCATCGCACGAGGATTGGGATTGAGATGACCGACAAGGCCACGGACAACACCGAATTGCGCGACTTCGAGCGAATGCTCGCCGAAGTCTTCATCTCCGGTGACGACCACCGCATCGGCGAGGTCGTCGAGTTCGACCGCACCCTGTGGAGCACGTTGAGCGAGCTGGGGCTCGCTCGCCTCACAGGCGACGAATCCGCCGGGGGCAGTGGCGCAGGCTGGACGGAGGCGTCGCTGCTCCTCACCGCGGCGGGGGCAGCGGCGGCGGCGGTGCCTGTCGCCGAGAACGACCTGCTCGCCGGGTGGCTGCTCGCTACCGCCGGACTCGAAGCGAACGACGGTGTGCGCACCGCCGCCGTGCTCGATGTCGACGGTGATGCCCGATTCGTGCCTTGGGCACGCGACGTGGACTCGATCGTCGTGCTCTGGCAGGACAGCGCGGATTCGTGGCGGGTCGCCGATGTGCCCCGTGCTCGGATCGAACTCACCGCGGGTGTGAATCTCGCGTCGGAACCACGCGACCACATCCACGTCGACGTCGCTGCGCTCTCGGGTGCGGAGGTGCCCGCGTCGGTGGCCGAGGAATTTCGGTATCGGGGTGCGCTGGCGCGCACACTTTCCTCGGTGGGTGCGATGGACCGGATTCTGCAACTCGTCGTCGAACACGTCACGGCACGCGTCCAGTTCGGACGTCCGCTCGGAAAGTTTCAGGCAGTCCAGGCACTCGTGGCCGACATCGCCGCGGAGTCGGCTCTTGCACGCGCCGCTGCGGACGCGGCGGTCGCAGCGGCCTCCGCGAACGGGTTCGGCAGAAGTGCAACGAGATTTGCGATTGCCGTTGCGGCATCCTGCACGGGTCATGCGGCGGCCGTGGTCGCCCGAAATGCGCACCAGGCCCTCGGCGCGATCGGCTTCACGATGGAACACGAGTTGCATCGGCATGCGAACCGCGTCCTCTCGTGGCGGAGCGAGTTCGGAACCGTGTCGTCATGGGACGCGGAGCTTCTCGAGGCAGCTGTCGCAGCCGGGGATGTGTGGGCGGTGATCACCGAGTGACGCAGGTAACAATCCCCTGATGTCGTCGGTGTGGCAACGTCAGGACATCCGTCACGAGCGGACCTGTCCAGGAACGGAGCATACGTGGATACGATCGACACCGGACTGCTGATACTGCGCGTGCTGTTGGGATTGACGATGGCAGCACACGGCTACGGAAAGCTCTTCCGGGGCGGCCGCATCCCAGGCACAGCCGGATGGTTCGACAGTATGGGGATGCGACCCGGCAAGGTGCACGCCTGGCTTGCCGCGCTGACGGAAGTCGGTGCCGGTCTGTTGCTCGCGGTCGGTCTGCTCACCCCGTTCGCCGCCGCCGGGTTCGTGTCGCTGATGTTCGTCGCTGCGTGGACGGTGCACCGGGGCAGCGGCTTCTTCGTGACCGCCAACGGGTGGGAATACAATCTGGTTCTCGCAGGTGGTGCTGTTGCTGTCGCTGTGATGGGTGCGGGCAGCGCCAGCCTCGATCACCTGATCTTCGGCGGCAATCTGCTCGACGGGTGGGCCGGTGGCGTCATCGCCCTGGTCGGTGGGCTCGGTGCGGCCGGAGTCCTCCTCGGGACGTGCTATCGGCCCGCGCCGAAGGCGGACGACGAATCAGTGTCGGTGTCCTGACGCGACCGCTCGCTCGGACTTCCTGTCACCGCAGGTAGAGGCGCACCTTGTCGATCTCGTTGCGCAGCAGGTCGATTTCTTCGGCCGTGGGCGGTTCGGTGGTGGTGAGGTCGGCCGAGACCTGCAGATCCCAGCTCGTGGCCGCGCGCACCTCGTCGACGGTGACGCCGGCGTGGACGCTGGTGAGTTCGAGTTCGTCGTAAGGGCCGCTGCGGGAGAGGACCCCGAGGCTGGTGAACACCTTGGTGACGCCGCGTCCCCGAGGCATGATGCCTGCGCCTGCCTCGCGGGCCCGTACCGGACTCGGTGACGTGCAGAAGTCGAGTTCTGCGGGGAATGCGCTCGGGTCGTGCCTGCGCATGACGACGAAGACCTCGCCGGCGTTCGGCATGATCTCGACGGCACCGCCCGCGCCGGGAAGCCGCACGGTGGGCTTGTCCCAGTCACCGATGAAGCTCGTGTTCAGGCTTCCGTAGCGGTCGATCTGGCCGGCACCGAGGAATCCGACGTCGACGTTGCCGCCTTGCAGGACGTATCCGAACAGCGACGCCATGGAGACGACGGATTCGGCGCCGGACACGACGACGGAATCCGCAATGCCTTCGGCCATCGCCTCCGGGTGTGCCCCGCACACACCGGACTCGTAGATGAGTTCGATACCCGGATTCGAGGTGCGGCACGCGAGATCCACGGCAAGGGTGGGAAGGCCGACGCCTGCGAATACACGGCTCTTACCGGCGAGGGCACGGGCGGCGACCGACACGATCAGTTCGGTGGTGGAAAACGTTTCGGCAGTAGTCACTTTCGGCTCCCGTAGTTGACCGCTTCGGAGTAGCGTGGCGCGACCTCGAGATCGCTCCAGTAATTGTCGCCGAGTTTGACGAGGTACTCCTCGTGATCGGCGCATTCGTACACCCAGTCCTTGAGCCAGGTGCGGAGGGACTGCGGATCCTTGCTGATGTCGGTCCAGCGGCGGTAGAACCCGCAGTCGCGGTCGTAGTAGCCCTGCGCGTACGACGGGTGCGCACCGCGGGGGCACACGACCACCGCGTCGACAGCGTGTGACGGGATGAGTGTGCGGCTGGGGTCGGAGCGGACGATCTCGTCGTCGACGATCTCCTCGACCACGACGATCGCGTGCTTCGCGGCGTACACGGCTTCCTGTTGGACCCCGGCGATTCCCCAGATCTGGATGTTCCCTGCCCGGTCCGCGCGCTGCGCATGGATGATCGTGACATCCGGGTTGAGCGGCGGAACCACATAGGTACTGCCGTTGCCGTAGGGATCCTCGACGAGCTTGATCTTCGGGTTCAGGGCGGGCAGGTCGCTCCCGGCGTATGAACGCAGCGGGAAGAACGGCAGGCCTGCTGCGCCTGCCTGGTAGCGGCACACCATGCCGTAGTGGCTGTACTCCTCGACGTCGAGCTTGACGGGATCGTGCTTCTCGATGCGTCGGCGGATCTCGTAGAGTGACCCGGCGGATCCACTCGCGAAGAATGACGCGACGAGGGTCGCGACACAGTCTGCGGCGATGAGCTGGTCGGAGATGATGTCCGGTGTCATCCGGCACAGTGTCAGGTCCTTGCGGCCCTGACGGATGATCTCGTGTGCTGCGGCGAACGGAATGAGATGCGAGAAGCCCTCGAGGGCAACGGTCATCCCGTCCTGGACGTACGTCGCGATGGCATCACGCATGGTCATGGTCTTGTCTGCTGGCATATCCATCTCCTGCCGCGGTCTGGCGTCACATTGACTGTGACATGAGTAATAGATGTAGTCCAATACAAAGTGTCGAGCCTTTTATTGCGTACTCGGTAATAATGAACGCGTGGAAATCCATCAGATCAGGGCCTTTCTCGCGGTGGCGGAAGAGTTGCATTTCGGCAGGGCCGCGCAGCGGTTGCACCTGGCGCAGCCCCCGTTGAGCCGGACGATCAAGCAGCTCGAGAAGCAACTCGGCGCGTCTCTGTTCGAGCGCAGCACGCGCAGCGTGCAGCTGACAGAAGCCGGACGAGCGCTCGTGGAGCCGGCTCGGGCCGTCCTCGACGCAGTGCGGCTCGCGGAGATGGCGGTGACATCAGCGGGCCGCGGACAGACCGGCCGCGTACGCATCGGATTCGCGGGGTCGTCGTCACATCACCTGGTGGGGCAGTGGGCGAAGCTGGTGCGCAGTACCCACCCCGGTATCGAGTTCGTGCTCGCCAGCTCGGCCTACGCGAGCGAAGTTCTGAATCGGTTGTCGGAGAACACGCTCGACATCGGTATCGTGCGGATGCTGTTCTTCCCGCCGGGGATCGCCTCGCGTGTGATCGCTCGTGAGGATCTCGTCATCGGAATGCCGAGGGAACACCGGCTCGCGGAGGAACCGGCAGTGCACCTGGCGGATCTGGCAACCGAGCCGTGGGTGATGCTTCCGTCCGAGCCGGGCTCGATGCTGCGCGACCTGCTGCTGCAGCTTGCGCACGAGGACGGGTTCACACCGAGAATCGTGCAGAGCGCTCCCGATTCGCTGGGATTGGTCGCGTTGGTCTCGGCCGGAGTGGGGTGCACACTGACGGTGTCGTCGGTGGCCCGGCACGTCGTGAATTCGGAAGTCGTGTTCGTGCCCCTCGCCGAGCGGGGGCCGATCGATGTGCGCTTGGTATGGCGGGAGGACGACACCAGTTCGGCACTCGCCGAGGTCCTCAGGCTGTCAGAAGAGGCGCTGCCCACCCACGAATGAGCGGTGCCGACGGTCACTGGGACCGTCGGCACCGCTCGGATCGGACGTTTCGAATCAGGTTCCTACGCGCACCTGTTCGTGCTTCGCGGCCTTGCCGGTCTCGACGTGGATCGGCGACTCGTCGTCGTTGCCTGTGCGTTCGCCGTCGTGGTGGTCGAGTTCGAGTTCGTTCTCGTCGGACTGTTCCGCGTGGGACAGGGCCTTCGGGTCGTAGCCGGTGCGATTGAGCAGTAGCAGCGTGCACACCAGCGACACCGCTGCATAGCATCCTGCCGCGATCGCGACACCGGTGACGTTGCCCGACGAATTGAGGATCCACTGGGCGAGCACAGGCGTGCCGCCGCCGACGATGAGTGAACAGAGCTGGTAGGACGCGGAGAGTCCCGAGTAGCGGATGTTTGCAGGGAATGCCCGGGCGAGTACGCCTGCAATGGCGCCGTAGAACATCGAATGCGGGATCGTCGCAAGGCACATTCCGATCGCGGCGACGGCGAACGTCTCGGTGCGGATCGCAAAGAACATCGCGGGCATCAGGAACAACTCGGGCACGATCATCAAGCACATGGCCTTGCGCATGTCGATCCGGGAAACCAGGACCGCGCCGAACGGCTGGACGATGAACTGAACGACGAGGGCAATTGCGATGATCGCGAGGAAGGTTCCTCGTTCGTACCCGAGTTCACTTGTCGCCCAGGACAATGCGAACGTGTTCTTGAAATAGGTGACCTGAGCGAGGGGGAGAGCGCCTGCGCCGAGCAGCACCAGAACCCAGTGCTTGCGCAGTACTTCGGCGATCGGGAGCTTGACGACCTTCTTGCTGGCGATGACTGCTTTCATCGCGTCCGACTCTTCGAGCTTGAGGCGGATGACCATGCCGACGATCACCAGCAACGCAGACACGAGGAACGGGATGCGCCAGCCGTAGAGCAGGAACTCGGGGGTGGGCATCGCGGCGAGGAAGAAGAACGCCATGGTCGCGAGGAGGTTCCCGGCGGGGGAGCCCTGCTGCGCGAACGCGGAGTAGAGAATCCCCTTGCCCTTGGGTGCGTTCTCGGAGGCGATGAGAACCGCACCGCCCCATTCACCGCCGACCGCGACACCCTGCAGGACTCTGAGTGCGACGAGCAGGATCGGCGCCCAGATCCCGATCTGGGCGTAGGTGGGGAGCAGGCCGATGCCCACGGTCGCGATGCCCATCATGATCAGGGTGATGACCAGGGTGTTCTTGCGGCCGATGCGGTCGCCCAGGTGCCCGAAGATGATGCCCCCGATGGGCCGGGCGAGGAAGCCTGCCCACAGCGTGACGAATGCGAGCAGGGTCCCGACGCCGGCGGGTAGATCGTCGGAGAAGAAAATCTCTCCGAAGACGAGCGCGGCCGCCGTTCCGTAGATGTAGAAGTCGTACCACTCGATGGTCGTGCCGATGAAGGAGGCAATTCCTGCTTTCCGGGCCTTCTTCGCGACTTCCTGTTCGGTGGGTGCCGAGGGTGCCATGCGACTCCGCTCTCTGGTCGATCCGGTCGGACGAAGCAGCCGGATGTGTCGTACGTCTCATTGAGATTGGCAGCCGAATCTGATCCCGTCCAATACTTGATTCCTGTCGGATTGTTTCGAAAAACGTATCAATAACTAGGGTATTGATGCTCATAAATATTATGTTTTGCGAAATATCGATCAGGAATCGCTGGTAGAACTACAAGCCGATCCAGTTTCGAGGGAGGACGTCGATATGACAGGCGAGCAAACCAACAGCGCGGCAAGTGCGTACGAGCTGCCGCTCGAAGGCATCACCGTGGTGAGTCTCGAGCAGGCGGTTGCGGCGCCTCTGGCGACCCGGCATTTGGCCGACCTCGGCGCACGAGTCGTCAAGGTCGAGCGTGTCGGCGACGGCGACTTCGCTCGCGACTACGACAGTGCCGTCCTCGGTCTCGCGGCGCACTTCGTGTGGCTCAATCGCGGGAAGGAGTCGTTCGCGGTGGATCTCAAGGCCGCCGCGGGCGTCGAAGCGGTGAAGTCGCTCATCGCGGGTGCCGATGTGTTCCTGCAGAACCTCGCTCCCGGCGCGGTCGATCGTCTCGGTCTGGCTGCCGACGACCTGCGTGCCGATCATCCGGAGCTGATCGTCATCAACATGTCCGGGTACGGGACCGACGGCCCCATGCGTGACCGGAAGGCCTACGACCTGCTGGTTCAGTCGGAGTCCGGACTGTGCTCGATCACCGGTACCCCCGAGACCGCGGTCAAGACGGGTATTCCCACATCCGATATCGCCGCAGGTATGTACGCGCTGACCTCGATCCAGGCGGCGCTGCTGCGGCGATACCGCACGGGAGCGGGCGCGACGATCGACGTGTCCATGTTCGATGCGACGGCCGAGTGGCTCGGATATCCGATGTACCTGCAGATGTATCAGGATCGGCAGGTCCCGCGGATGGGGCTCGCGCACACGTCGATCACCCCGTACGACAAGTACCCGACCGCCGACGGTGAGATTCTCATCGGTGTGCAGAACGATCGAGGCTGGCGGGCTCTCACCGAGGTGCTGGGGATGCCGGAGTTCGCGAACGACCCGCGGTATGCGACCAACGTCGAACGAGTCGCTCGCCGGGGCGAGGTCGACAAACTGGTCGGTGACGCCACCGCTGCATATGCCAGCGCAGACCTGGACGAGAAACTCGCCGCGGCCGGAATCCCCGCGGCGAGATTGCGTGACCTGTCGGGGCTGATCGAACATCCGCAGTTGAGCGAGCGCGATCGATGGCGTGAAGTGAAGACCGAATCGGGAGCGATACGCGCCATCCTGCCGCCGATGAACTTCCGCGACGTCGAACTGCCCATGGGTGCGGTGCCTTCGCTGGGTGAACACACCGACGCTGTCCTGAACAGGCTCGGTCTGACGGACGAACAGGTTGCGGGCCTGCGTGCGGCCGGGATCGTCGGGTAGGGAATATCCGGCCATATAGGTACGGCAAGCCATTCGTATCGGCAATTCGGATCGTTGGTGCAGCGCCCGCCGATTGACCTCGGTGCGTACATATTCGAAAATGGCCGTACAAATCGTTGTACTCAGAGGAGTGGGTCATGACCCGAGCGGCACTCGTCGCCCCCGTTCGTACCGCCGTCGGCCGCTTCGGAGGGGCGCTGAAGGATGTCTCGGCGGTGACCCTTGCGACCACCGTCATCAAGGAGACCGTCGCGCGTTCGGGTATCGACCCCGAACTCATCGAAGAAGTGGCGATGGGTCAGTCGTACGCGAGTTCGGAGGCGCCGTGCATCGGAAGGTGGGCTGCGCTCGATGCGGGCCTGCCGATCTCGGTGGCAGGCATCCAGACCGACCGCCGCTGCGGCACCGGCCTCCAGGCTCTCGTGACCGCCGCGATGATGGTGCAGACCGGTGCCGCGAATGTCGTGGTTGCCGGGGGTGTCGAGTCGATGAGCAACATCGAGCACTACACGACCGGTGCCCGCTGGGGCGCCCGCTCCGGTGGTCTGAATCTGTACGATCGCCTCGATCGGGGTCGCGAGCGGTCACAGCCCGAATGGCGATTCGGCAAGATCAGCGGAATGATCGAAACTGCCGAGAACGTGGCGCAGCAGTGCGGGATCACGCGCGAGGATTCCGATGCGCTCGCCGCGGAGAGTCATCGTCGTGCCCACGCCGCATGGGAGGCAGGACGTTTCGACGACGAGGTCGTCGGGGTCGAGGTCAAGGACCGGAAGGGCAACGTCACCGTTGTTGCGCGGGACGAGGGTATCCGTCCGGACAGCACCCCCGAATCCCTTGCGAAGGTGCGATCCGTGACGCCGGGTGGGGTGGTCACCGCGGGTAACGCCAGTCAGCAGAACGATGCGGCCGCAGCGCTTCTCGTGGTCGCCGAGGACAAGCTCGACGAGTACGGTCTCGAGCCGATCGGCTTCCTCGAAGGATGGACCGCAGCCGGATGCGACCCGGCGACCATGGGGCTGGGCCCGGTAGCGGCCACCCGGAAGCTGTTCGATCGCACAGGTCTCGGATTCGACGATGTCGACCTCGTCGAACTCAACGAAGCCTTCGCGTGCCAGGTGCTCGGTGTGCTGTCGCAGTGGGGCTGGGACGATCGGGACAAGCTCAACGTCAACGGATCCGGGATCTCCCTGGGTCACCCCATCGGGGCGACGGGTGTCCGGATGGCGACGACGGCTCTGCACGAACTGAATCGTCGCGGCGGTGGTCGCGCGCTGGTGACGATGTGCATCGGCGGTGGCCAGGGAATGGCCGCGTCGATCACCACGGCCTGAGGGGAGCGGTATGAGCGGGCTGGCCGATAGGGAATGGATGCTCTCCGCGCGCTGCCGCGGGTTCGAGACCTCCGTGTTCTTTCCGCAGAAGGAATCGGGCCGTGGCCCGGTGGCCGGTGCCGAGCGCAATGCGAAGGGTATCTGCCGCACATGCCCGGTGATCATCGAGTGCCGCGACCATGCGCTGGTCAACGATGAGCCGCACGGCATTTGGGGTGGGATGAATTACTCCGAGCGGCGCGCGGTCGCCAGGGCAAAGAAACTGGGCCGGCCGATACCTGCCTGACTGAATTCGCTTACGCAGTAGACGGATACACCGGTTCAGGACCGGTGTATCCGTCTACTGCGGTTGTTGCGAGCGCGTCACAGGAGTCCCGCTGTTGCCAGCTGGGTGAAGACAAGCGAGAAGTCGCCGCACACGAGTGCACGGGGTGACGAGTCGGGGCGCGAGTAGCAGCTCGAGGGATTCAGTTTCTGTCGGCTGCGAGCTGCTCGAGCAGACACAGATTGGCTGTCATGCCGTCTCGCCACACACCGAGCCGGTAGGCGACGATCTCACTTTCCCTGTCCGGATGCTGCTCGATGAAATCGGAGAACGGTGACTTGCCGGAACCGACCTTGGCCCACTGACGGACGATGGTGCCTTCGGCTGCGGGATCGACCTCGAAGCCCCAGAAGGCGATCGGCGCATCAGTCGGGCCGACGCGCCATACCCAGCGGCGACCGTCCTCGACCTCGACGACCTCCGGTTCGGTGTGCCACTCACCCATTTGTGAGCTGTGGTTGTGTCCGCGGAATCGTGCCCCGACTGCGACACCGTCGGCGCCGTCCAGCCACTCTGCGCGCTGCAGCTCACCGTCTGCACGGGTAGGTAATTCGATGTCGGTGACCAATGCCCAGGCGTGTTCCGGGCTGCAGGGCAATGTACCGGTGACTTCAACGGTCGGGGTGTCGCGCAGACGCACGGATACTCCTTCTGGTCTCGATTCGATCTTCGACGGTGACGGTGCGCCGATGCTAACCGAGATCGGGTCGGCCTACTCAGCCGACGTTCGTCACCGGGATCAGTGCGCCGGTCACGGGGGATCCCGCGTCGGACAGCAGGAATTCGATGACCTTCGCAACTTCGGCCGGCTGTGACCACCGGCTGGTGTCGGCGTCGGGCATGGCCGCGCGGTTGGTCGGCGTGTCGATGACGACGGGGAGCAGTGCGTTGACGCGGATGTGATCGTCGCGGTACTCGACGGCCATGGTCTCGACCAGCGCCGAGACCGCAGCCTTGGAGGCGATGTACGATGCGCCGCCCGAAAACGGATTGTGAGTCGCGGCGGCGGAGATGCAGACGATCGATCCACCGCCGCGACGGATCAGGTGGGGCAGCGCAGCCTGGCTGACGGAGTAGGCGGTGCGCACGTTGAGGTCGAACTGGGAATCGAGCACGCCGATCGGCGTCTCGTGAACTCGCGGGCCGGAGGAGAATCCGCCGACCAGGTTGACGACGCCGAACAGTGGGGCGCCAGGATCATCGGCCGCAACCGCGAGCACATCCTCGAGTTGTTGTTCGTCGGAGAGGTCGGCTTTGACGAGGTGCAGATTCGGATGAGTGCCGACGCGCTCGAGTTCTTCGGAGGCGACCCACGGGACCACGACACGCCACCCGGTGTCGAGAAGATGCGCGGTCACGGCAGCTCCGAGTCCGCCGGTGCCGCCGCTGACGAGTGCGGTGCGAGTCATGGCCACCGTCCTTCCGAGTGTTGTCGAGGTCTCGCGTGTTGATCCGGTCCTGCCCGGTGCGGGACTGATAACGACCCTATCGCATAGGGAAATGACATTCTCGAAAATCTCATACAGTGGGAAGAGGGTGTCCTTTGCTCTGCGATCGGCATGATGAAGCGCAGGTTCATCGTCGAAAGGTGCATCACGTGACCGACATCGAAGCGGAGTTCGTCCAAGCCCGTGGTCTGCGGGCGTTTCTCGCTCGCCCCCTGGGCGGAAGCAGCGGCGGGATGCTGCTGCTCCCCATGATCACCGGCATCAACGAGCAGGTCCGCGAATACGCCGAGGACATCGCAGACACCGGCGTGACCGCCCTCGTGTGGGACCCGTGGCACGGCCACAGTGCCGAGGACACACCGCGGGAACAACTCGTCGAATGGATGGCCGCACTTCAGGATGACGCCGTCCTCACCGAGATGAACACCCTGCTCGAGTACGCCTTCGGTGAACTCGGATTGTCGAAGATGGGGGTGATCGGCTGGTGTCTCGGGGGCCGGCTGGCGCTGATCCTCGGCGGTGGTGATCCTCGGCTGGCGAATGTGATTGCCTACCACCCATCGATCTTCGTGCCCACGCCCCCGAACCACACCGTCGAGGCGGTCGAGTCCGCATCACGTATCACCGCGCCGGTGATGATCCTCCACGCCGGTGCCGACACCGTCATGTCACCCGAAACGTTCGGCGAACTACAGGCCGTGCTGCAGAATCGCACCGCGGGCGCGAGCATCATCTCGGTGTTTCCCGGTGCCGAGCACGGATTCAGCAGCCGAGACCGGCACACGAACCCGACCAACGCCGACGCGTATGCCGTGTCGTGGCCGCAGGTACTGCGGTTCATCGGCGACACGGTGCCCGGCCTTTAGCCGGGAAGTTCTACAGAAACTGCAGGAACCGGTTGCATGTGCGCGACAGAAGACGACTATGGAGCGCAGGCACCGGACCGCACAGGGGCCGGGGGAAGCGAGACAAGTATGGAGTCGAAGGACACCCGCACGTCGCACGTGGCAGAGCCCGACCAGCACGTGACCGGTCACGTGACGAGGCTGGACCAGGTCGTCATCCGCATCGCCGGAGACTCCGGCGACGGCATGCAGCTTGCCGGCGACCGATTCACTGCCGAAGCCGCAGCCTTCGGAAATGATCTCGCTACGCAGCCGAACTTTCCGGCCGAGATCCGCGCACCGCAGGGCACTCTACCCGGCGTGTCGAGTTTCCAGATCCAGATCGCCGACCACGACATCCTCACCGCGGGTGATCGGCCCGACGTGCTCGTCGCGATGAATCCGGCAGCGCTGAAATCGAACGTCGGCGACCTGCCCGACGGCGGCATCCTCATCGTCAACAGCGACGAGTTCAGCAAGCGCAACCTCTCGAAGGCGGGGTACGACAGCAACCCGCTCGAGTCGGACGACTTCGAGCACCTGCAGGTACACACCGTCCCCATGAGCACCATGACGCTCGGTGCGGTCGAACCCTCCGGAGTTGGCAAGAAAGAGGCCCACAGAGCGAAGAACATGTTCGCGCTCGGTCTGCTGTCGTGGATGTACGGCCGCGCGATCACCGCCGTCGAGGCCTTTCTCGAATCCAAGTTCGCGTCACAGCCCGACATCGTCCGCGCCAACATCCTTGCATTGCACTCGGGTTGGAACTACGGGGAGACGACCGAATCCTTCGCATCGACCTACGAAGTCGACCGCGCTGATCTGCCGCCGGGCACCTACCGCCAGATCACCGGCAACACCGCGCTCGCATACGGACTGGTCGCTGCAGGCAAGGCGGCAGGTATGGAAGTCTTCCTCGGCAGCTACCCGATCACGCCCGCGTCGGACATCCTCCACGAGCTGAGCAGACTCAAGCGTTTCGGCGTCCACACCTTCCAGGCGGAGGACGAGATCGCCGGTATCGGTGCGGCGGTCGGGGCATCGTACGGCGGCGCATTGGGAGTCACCAGCACCTCGGGTCCTGGGATCGCACTGAAGTCGGAGGCCATCGGGCTCGCGGTGATGACCGAACTGCCGCTCGTCGTCGTCGACGTCCAGCGCGGTGGGCCGTCGACCGGTCTTCCCACCAAGACCGAGCAGGCCGATCTGCTGCAGGCGATGTTCGGTCGCAACGGTGAGTCGCCGGTTGCGATCATTGCGCCGCAGTCGCCTGCCGACTGCTTCGACGCGGCGCTCGAGGCGGCGCGAATCGCCGTGTCGTATCGGACACCGGTGATGCTCCTGTCCGACGGCGCGATCGCCAACGGCTCGGAGCCGTGGCGTATTCCCCAGGTGAGTGCCCTCGCCCCGATCGAACCTCGATTCGCCACACCACCGGATGATGACGACCCGGGCTACCAACCGTATGCCCGCGATCCCGTGACACTCGCACGGGACTGGGCGATTCCGGGCACCGCATCGCGAGAACACCGTATCGGCGGGTTGGAGAAGGCAAACGGCACCGGCGACATTTCGTATCACCACGCCAATCACGAGTTGATGACCCGCGTGCGCGCGGCTCGCATCGCAGGTATCGATGTCCCCGACCTCGAGGTGGACGACCCCACGGGCGACGCCGAAATCCTCGTCCTCGGTTGGGGTTCGTCCTACGGTCCGATCGGTGAGGCGGTGTTCCGTGCCCGCCGCAGCGGCCATGCGGTCGCCAGGGCTCACCTCCGGCACCTCAATCCCATGCCGAAGAACCTCTGCGACGTGCTCGAAGGCTATCGGCGCGTACTGATTCCGGAGATGAACCTGGGCCAGCTGTCTATGTTGCTGAAGGCGCGGTGCGCCGCGCAGATCCAGCCTGTCACCAAGGTCTCCGGCATGGCATTCCGCGCGGATGAACTACACACAGCACTCCTCGCGGAGATCGACGGCACACTGAGCGACAGTGAGGACGCCAAGACGTTCGCCGCGGTCTCCGCGGCCGCGACGATTCAGCGAGGTGATCGATGATGGGAAAAACCACGAACGGTGCCGTGCACAATGGTAGTGCCCGGGTGCCTGTCGGAACCGACCTCGGAATCAGTGCTCTTGCCGAGGTGCCACGAGCCGACAGTCCGCAGAAGGCAAAGGATTTCACGTCCGACCAGGAGGTCCGGTGGTGTCCGGGATGTGGTGACTACGTCATTCTCGCAACGGTCCGCGCCATGCTGCCGCAGTTGGGTCTGAAGCGGGAGAACATCGTTTTCGTGTCGGGTATCGGGTGCTCGTCGCGGTTCCCGTACTACCTCGACACCTACGGGGTCCATTCGATCCACGGCCGAGCCCCGACCTTCGCAACCGGTCTCGCCGTGACCCGACCGGACCTGTCGGTGTGGGTGGTGACCGGTGACGGTGATGCGCTGTCGATCGGTGGAAACCACCTGATCCATGCCCTGCGACGCAACGTGAACATGCGGATCCTGCTGTTCAACAACCGCATCTACGGGTTGACGAAAGGGCAGTATTCGCCCACATCGGAATCCGGCAAGATCACCAAATCGACGCCGATGGGGTCGATCGATGCCCCTTTCAACACGATGTCACTCGCTCTCGGTGCCGAGGCGACCTTCGTCGCGCGGGTGCTCGATTCCGACCGCGCCGGGCTCACCGAGGTCTTGCTCGCGGCCGCCGAACATCGCGGTGCCGCCTTCGTGGAGATCCTTCAGGACTGCCCGATCTTCAACGACGGGTCGTTCGATGTGCTCCGCAAGGGCAATGCCGAGGACCATCTCATCCACGTTCGTCACGGGGAACCGATCATCTTCGGGACCGACGACGAGCTCTGCGTCGTACGAAGAGGTTTCGGGCTGCGCGTGGCACGCATCACGGAGGTGAACCGAGACGAGATCGTGGTTCACGACGCGCACAGTGTCGATCCCGAGTACGCGTATGCGTTGTCGCGACTGTCTGCGCAGGACCTCACGTACACGGTCACGGGAATCGTGCGGTCGGTGTCGCAACCCACCTACGACGACCGGGCGCGCGCCCAGGTCGCGGCCGCCGCGGCCGACGAACCGGCTGATCTGCAGTCGTTGCTCAATGGCTCGAGTACCTGGACGGTGCCGTGACGTCCATCCTGTCGATCAGGCCCACGCCTTTGATTTCGGAAAGTGATCGATGACAATACAATTCGGTGTGTTCGTTCCGCAGTTCCGGCTCGGTGTCGACGAAGTGAAGGCCCGGGCGTCGGCTGCGGAACGCGCCGGTTTCGACTCGTTCTGGCTCATGGATCATCTGTATTCACCGGGTGGCAGACCGGCGGATTCGCTCGAAAGCTGGACATTGCTGACAGCGCTCGCCGGCGCCACCTCCACCATCCGGCTCGGGCACATGGTGGGCTGTGCGCCGTTCCGGCACCCGGCCCTACTCGCGAAGATGGCCGCCACCGTCGACCACATCAGTGGCGGCCGGCTCGACCTCGGGCTCGGGTGGGGTTCGGTGGAGGCAGAATTCGAGACCTTCGGTGTCGAGGTCGGTTCGCGGCGGGAACGCGCGGAAGCACTCCACGAAACGCTCGAGATATTCCGTCTGATGTGTACGGGCGAGCAGTTCGACTACGATGGTGAACATTTCCGGTTGCGCGGGGCGTACGGACTGCCGACACCCGTGCAAGATCGGATTCCGGTGCATATCGGTGGCGCAGGGAAAACCTTGACGATGCCGCTGGTCGCACGTCACGCAGACTGGTGGAACTGTGTAGGTCACGCACGGAACCGGCTCGAGGAACTCACACCGCTCAAGGGTGATGCCCGGATTTCGGTCCAGTACGCGGTGGGATTTGCGGGCGATGCCGAGGACATCCCCGGCGTGACGGTGTCGGTGTCGCGTAGATTGCCGGAAAGCGGTTGGGGCGCACCGCTGATCGGCACAGCCGAGGATCTGATCGAACAGATCGCTGTCGAACACAAGCGCGGAGTGGAATTGTTCGTGCTCCGCTTCCACGACTTCTCGCCACCGGAAACACTCGAAAGGTTCGGGCGTGATGTCATCGCGCCACTTCGGGAGCAGGGCCTGGAGTAGATCAGGGGCTGGAGTAGACGCAGCGACCACCGATCCACGTGGCACGCACCCTCCTCGCATCGGGATCGTCGAGGACTTCCGCGAGCGGCCCGTCGAGTAGCACCAGATCGGCCTCGGCGCCGATCGTCACGTGACGCGCCGGTCCGCCCGGGTCGTCGAGAGGCGCAAGGTAGCGGTCGAGCGCCGCGGGCGGCGTGATCCGCTCTACTGCACCGACGACGTCACCGGTCGGGCAGCGCCGGGTGACGGCGGCGACCATGACCTCCCACGGGTCCACCGGGCCGTACGGGGCGTCACTCGACAACGCGAGGGGAACTCCGCCGTCGAGCAGGCTGCGGCAGCGGTAGAGATCGGGCAGGTCGGTGGGATCGACGTCGCGCAGATATGCGTCGCCGCGGTCGGCGAGGAATCCGGGCTGCGTCACCACGTGTATGCCTCGTCGCCGCAGGTCGTCGATCGATTCGGCCGGGACGAGCGCGCCGTGCTCGATCCGGTCGCCGGGGTGGGGGCCGATCTCGTCGAGGGCCGCGAGGAGGATCACGAACGCTTCGCGACTGACGCAGTGCACCGCGACGGCACGGCCGGCCGCGTGAACGCCGCGAATGGAGCAGACGAGATCGTCGATGTCGGGGAGAGCCGAGTCGGCGATGACGATCTTGTACGGACCGACAGTGCAGTGCGGTTCTCCGGGAAGGAAGCCGCTCGGGGCGCCGAGCAGGTGCAGACGCTGGGGAATCGCACCGGTGGCATGTGCATCCATCAGGGCGGCGACCGTGCTCGGTGTGAGATCGGGTGTCGCGTCGGTGACACCGGTGATGCCGTATCGCGCGAGTTCCGCGCCGATCGAGTCCAATTCGGGTGCAGTGGTAGCGGGGAGGCGTTCGCGCAGCCACGTGTCGGCCCGCCATATCCGCCCGGTGGGGTGGCCGGCGTCGTTGCGTTCGACGCCGGGATGATCGGCCGTGTCGAGTCGCGCGAGTCGAGCGGCCACGGAATTCAGTATCCACAGGGCGCCACTGCGATGCTGGATGCGCACGGGCCGCGTGTTCTGCAGACGATCCAGGACCTCGGAATCGAGCATTCCGGCGACGGATTCGAAGTATCCGACGCCGCGGATCCACCCATCGCCGGGAGCAGCGGCGAGGGTGCACGCGAGATCGTCCGACGAGGTGACATCAGGTGGTCCGCATCGCACAGAGACGCGATCGGCGGCCAGAGCGTGCAGGTGGATGTGGTGATCGTGGAGGCCGGGGATCAGTGCGCCGCCGCTGCCGTCGACGATCTCGCACCGCTCGGATGCCTCCAGCTCCTTTCCGACCTGCGCGACCACACCTGCGCGCAGGAGCACGTCGAGTCCGGTATCTCCGTCGATCTCGACGTTGCGCAGGATCAGATCGGTCATCGTATACCCAACTCGGACAGTATCTTCGACGTGTCGCGGCCGGTCTCAGCGATCTCGCCCGCCGGCTCACGACGTTCCGGTTCCGCGAGTGCGACCGTGCCGGACGGTGCATCGACCCACCAACGCCCGGCCCGCTCGTACACAGGTGGACGTGCGTCGGTGCCGAGCGTGGACGACACCAGCGCCGACATCGAGATGTCCCACAGCGCTCCGCTGCCGTCAGCGGGACGCGAGAGCGCGAGCGCTGCGGCGTCGAGACCGGTGAGGGGGTCGGCCAGGGCGTCGCCGACGAACATGGGTCCGTGTGCGTCGTGAGCGATCAACCCTGCCGAGGCCGCGATGTCGTCGCCGAAACCAATGCGGAAACAATCGCGGCCGTGCGCAGTGATCGACACCCACGTGCCACCGTCCGCGACGAAACGGTGGGCGTCGAGACCGAATCCGGCGAGAGCCCGCGGCCGGGACGCTTCGATGACGATGTCGGCTGCCGCCACCAGGTCCGTGAGTTCCCGGCGCTGGACGGCGTCGCCGGGGTCGAGCACCACCGACTCGTGCCCGCCGTGTAGCAGGTGGTAGAACTCGGCATTGCCCAGGCGCGCGCCGTCCGGCCGTGTCGGCGTCTCGACCTTGATCACGCGGGCACCTGCAAGGCCGAGAATGTGTGCACACAGCGGACCTGCCCACAGTGAGCTGAAATCGACGACCAGCAACCCGTCGACCGAACGTGGAACGAGGGGCCGCGGTGTTGTCGTGGGAACCGCGGAGACCGGTCCCGCTGCGATGCCGAGTGGTTCCGCCAGTTCGAGAAGGTCGTGGCCGGTGTGCTCTGCCAGCCACGAGGTGACCGCGGGCCAGGGATCCTCGCCCACGTCGGTACCGACCAGTGCGCCGAGAAGCAGCGGATCGTCGGGGCGTGCGCACGAGATTGCGGCCCAGCCGTCGGCGGTGGGCAGCAATCTGCACGAGCCGCCGACGGAGATCGCACCTGCCCGCCGGTGTCCGGTGAACGCGGCCCGCTCGGACAACAGCCGCGCTCCGTCGAGCCGTACTGCTCCGCCGGTCGCGGACCGGATCCGAGCCGCGAGTTCGCGGGCGATGGTTGCGGCACGTCCGGGTGGGATCAGCGGGGGGCCGTCGGGCCTGCCGGTCAGGCAAGCGATTCCGCTCTCTGCCCAGTCGCGCACGGAGTCCGCGGACGGGGATTCGAACACGCCCGTGATGCTACATTGCCGGAATGAGCAGGCGGCGAGCACGAGGGCAGAACTGATGGGCGCGAACACGATCTCTGCCGTGGAGCTTGCAGACGGGATCGCCGATACGCCGGTTCTCGGTGATGGCGGCGTGGTCGCTCACCCTCTCCTGATGGTCGATCTGGACGACGTGCCCGACTCGGTCATCGAGCGTGCAGCTGAACGTGCGAGGGGGAGCGATCACCTACTCGTCGGCAGATTCACCGGTGGTTCGATCGATGACACGGCATTGGCGCCCCTACTGGAGTCTCTCGACCTGACCTATTCGGTGGAGCCCGATCCACGGTCGTCGACTGTCGTCGGTACGGACGATCTCGGCGCGAGCCTGTCGGCGTTCGACACCGCGGTCGCGCAGAATCCGCACGCTGCGCTGGTCGTGCGGCATGTGCTCCGAGCTGCCGACACCGTGGGGGTGGCTGCCGCGATCGACGTCGAGTCGCTCGGGTACTCGACGTTGCAGGGTGGACCCGAGTTCCTGCGGTGGCTCGACGAGCGTGGACCGCGCCCGCTTCCGCCGCCTGCCCCCGCAGATCCGGTCCTCGTCGCGCGGGTGGGCGACACACTGCAGATCACGCTCAACCGCCCCGAGCGTCGCAACGCCTACGGGACCCAGTTGCGTGACGCGCTTGTCGAGGCATTGCGCCTCGTCGAGCTCGACGACACCATCGAGCGTGTAGTGGTGGACGGTGCGGGCCCGTCGTTCTGTGCAGGGGGAGACCTCGACGAATTCGGACGCACTCCCGACACCGCCACCGCACATCTGATCCGCACTCGCGGTGGTGCGGGCCGTTTGGTCGCGCGGCTTGCAGATCGGATCGAAGTGCGGGTGCACGGGCACTGTGTCGGTGCGGGGATCGAGATCCCGGCTTTCGCGAGTCGGGTGGTTGCGGCTCGGGGAACGGTGTTCCGGCTTCCCGAGGTGTCGATGGGCCTGATCCCGGGAGCCGGGGGGACGGCGAGCATTCCACGACGGATCGGCAGGTGGAGAGCGATGCACCTGTTCGTCACCGCGTGTGCTCTCGATGCCGGTCGCGCACTCGCATGGGGATTGATCGACGAGGTCTCGGAGCTCGGATGATATCGATGCGTTGGATGAATGTTCAAGAAATCGTTGTCATGAATCGCTTATAGTGTAAAGATTGTCATAGATTATATCTGGGGTACTCGGTCCGGGAACCCGGGGGAGTTCTGACGGCGGAGGTTCATCGATGGGACGGGCAGGGCTACGGCCGCAGAAGACGGCGATGCTGGTGGCGCAGCGGATCGTTCAGGATATCAATCGGCGAGGGAACAAGGTCGGTGATCGACTGCCGCCGGAGCGGGTCATGCTCGATGAATACGACGTCGGCCGGGGCACCCTGCGCGAGTCCCTGCGGTTTCTGGAGCTGCAGGGTGTGATTGCACTGAAGCCTGGGCCGGGAGGTGGACCGATCGTCCAGCAACCCGACAGTGAAGGTCTCGCGACCTCGATCACGCTCCTGCTGCAGTTCGAGAACGCACCGTTCCGAACCATCGTCGAGGCGCGGACGGCATTGGAGCCGATGATGGCCAAGCTCGCCGCGGAGCGGATCAACGAGCAGCAGCTGGCCGATCTGAAGTACTCCGTCGAGCACATGCGAGACAACCTCGACGACGGTGAGATCTTCCTCGAGATGAGTCGCGTGTTCCACGACACCGTGGCGAAGGGGTCGGGAAATGCCCTGTTCGGCTACCTCATTCACGCGTTGCTCGACATGCTGGACGGATCGGCGATGGGGATGGAGTATTCGGAACGGCACCGCCGTGCCACTCTCGACATCCACGAGAAGATCTACCATGCGGTCGCCGACCGCGACCCGGAGGCCGCGCTCACGGCGATGGAAGAGCACATCGCAGGCATCTGGCGTTACGAGGAGAAGCACTACCCGGACGCGCTCGAAACGCCGATAGCGTGGGGAGCTGTCACCTGACGCGTTCACATCCCTGACCCGGCCTGCAGCGGCGGGGCGACCCTCACGGTCGCCCCGCCGCTGCTGTCGTTCCGTGAGTCGCAGTATCCAGTGACTTGGGTCATGGATAAGTGTTGACAATGGAATTAATCATGCGCATGATAGTCGTGATTTGCATCACCGATGCGTGAGCGTGCTACGCACCCCAAGAGACGGAGCAGCGCATGACCCTTTTCCGCACCACCCGCTCGAGGACGCTCTGCGGCTCGACCGCCGCCCTGGCACTCGCCGCAACGCTCGTTGCGGGATGCGCCGAATCGGCCTCGGCCTCCGGTGGCGGAGGCGGCGACGGCGTCGAGTACGGCGCCACCAAAGACGATTACATCGCGGCATTCGAGGGTGTCGATCCGATCCAGCTCTACACTCAATCCCCCGCCCCGAAGGGCTCGGCGACCGGTGTACCGGTCGAGAAGTACCTCGACCGGATCACCGAGTGGTCCGGCGGCAAGATCACCTTCGACGTCGCCTACTCGAATGCAGTCGCGCCTCCCGCAGAGATCGACAATGCGCTGATGGACGGCCGGCTCGACCTCGGACACGTGATCCCGCAGTACGAACCGTCGGAGTATCCCGCGACGGCCGCCCTGATCGACTCGAGCTTCGTCTCGCTCCAGACACCAGTGCTCGGGCCGCTGCAATCGAATGCCTGGGCCAACGAAGTGGCGTTCGAGACGCCGGAACTCGTCGCTGAGTACGAGGACAAGGGCATGAAGCTGCTGCTGCCCGCGTACAACTCCGGTTCCAACGGCCTGTTCTGTGCCACCGAGCGGCGAGATCTGGCGTCCACCAAGGGCGCTCAGGTCACCGCTTCCGGTCTTTCGATCAACGCCGAAGTCGCGTCGCTCGGCGCAACGCCGGTGTCGATCGCATACACCGAACTGTTCGAGGCGCTCGAGCGCGGCATCGCCGACTGCTCCGTCACCTCCTTCACCGTCGGAATGCTCGGCGGCTTCCTCGGGCAGACACCGCAGGTAGTGATCGATCCGGAGGCAGGCGTCGCGGTCGGCTGGGGTGGCATGGCCATGAGCACCGAAGCGTGGGAGGAGCTTCCGCTCGTCGCGCAGCAGCTGATCTGGGACAGCCTCACCGTGTACGTCGAGTCGAACATCGAAGACAAGATTCTTCCCAACACCGCAGACGGGATGAAAGCGGTCCTCGCCGCAAACGGTACCGTCGGCCCGTACGCCGAAGACGCCCGGGCCGCACTCGCGGCCGAGAACGAGCGACTCCTCGACGCGCAGCGGACCAACGCGGCATTCGAGGACGGCGACGCGTTCGTCGACCGCATCGATTCGTCGACCGAGAAGTGGGCATCCACACTGGCCGATCTCTACGACGATGTCCCCTACGACGAGTTCGCTACGTGGTACAGCCCGGAGAGGCTCGATCTCGAGGACTACAGCGCGAAGGTCTACGAGGAGATCTTCCTGCCGCACCGTCCGTCCTGACCGCAACCGGAGGAAACACATGTCGCACCCCACGGGCTGCCCCGTCAGCCACACCGACTACACCACAGAGACCGAAATATACGGCCATTACACAACTCTCGATGCAGAGCGTGAGGCCGCGCGGTTCCACTTCAACGACACCACCGAACGCGGTTTCTGGATGCTCACGCGTTACGAGGATGTCCTCGCCGGTTTTCAGAATCACAAGAACTGGACGACGGCGGTTCGTACGGCGTTGTTCCCCGAGAGCAAGATTCCATTGCTTCCCCAGGACCTCAACGGGGAAGAGCACCAGAAGTTCCGTCGCATCATCAATCCGTTCTTCGCGCCCGCTGCGGTTCGGCGTATGGAGGAATTGGCGCATACCCGCTGTGTGGAACTGCTCGAAGAACTCGCCCCCAAGGGGCACTGCAACTTCGTGGCGGAGTTTGCCATCCGGTACCCGACGGATCTCTTCCTGGTGCTGATGGGCCTGCCCGTCGAAGACGGCGACTTCTTCCTGCCGTGGACCGAAGAGATGTTCAACTGCATGCTCCAGGGCGATCTCGATGGTGCCGAGGTTCCGAGACAGAAGATCCTGGACTACTTCACCGTGGCCATCGAGGCGCGACGCAAGAATCCGCGGGATCCCGCCGAGGACATGGTCACACGCCTGGTCCAAGCCGAGCTCGACGGTGAACCCCTCTCGCACGACACGATTCTCACCACCTGCATGTCCATCATGCTTGCCGGTCTCGACACCACCCGGTCGGCACTCGGATACATCTTCACGCACCTTGCGACCCACGACGACGACCGCCGGATGCTGATCGAGGAGCCCGAGTCGACGCGCGACGCGGTCGAGGAGTTCATCCGGATGTATCCGCTGGTGATCCAGGCGGGGCGCGAGGTGCAGGAGAGCTGCGAATTCGAGGGCATCGACATGGCTGCGAAGGACGTCATCTGGCTCGGAATCGGCTCGGCGAACAGGGATCCCCGAAAGTACGACGATCCGGACACCTTCGTCCTCGGTCGGCCGGGAATCAACCAGCACCTTGCATTCGGCGCGGGACCGCACCGCTGCCTGGGTATGCACCTTGCGCGACTCGAACTCGCCGTCGTCCTCGAAGAATGGCACAAGCTGATCCCGGAGTACCGGATCAAGGCCGGTGCAGGGCTGGTCGAGCGTGGTTCTCAATTGACCCTGAAAGAGCTCGAATTGGAATGGGAGGTCTGACATGGCCGGGACATCCGGAACGACGATGACGATCACGCGTGAGAAGTGCATGGGCCACGGGCGGTGCTACTCCGTCGCCCCCGATCTGCTGAGCGACGACGAAGAGGGCTTCGTCGCGCAGGCCGGCGAGGAATTCGACGTGCCCGCCGAACTCGTCGGTCAGGCCGAGGCGTCGGTGGACGCGTGCCCGGAGCACGCGATCACCGTCGCCAGGTAGGTCAGCGGTCCCAGCCTCGTTCGAGATCGGTTCCGACATGCAGATCGATCGTCAACGACTCGAACCGCGCTTCGCCCGAGGAGGCCCGGATATCGGCTGTGTAGGTTCCCCAGCCGATACCGGAGCCCCCTCGGGCCCTGGCGGTGTAACCGAAATAGCACTGGAGGTGCACACGGTCGTGGGTGTGTGCCCGGATCTCCGGCTGGCAGATGAAATGGCGCTTCTCGGAGTCGTCCGTCGACCGTGCGGATCGGAAGAAGCCGGCGATCTCGTCGCGGCCGGTGTGGATGCCGCGGCCGGTCGTCAGCACTCCGTCGTCGGTGAACAGAGATGCGAGGGAATCCGGGACCGGGTTGTCGAGCAGGGCCGCGTATCGGTGCATCAGACCGGACGCGGCTCGTTCTGATTCGAGCGTGGTCACCCTCGACACGAGATCGTCGAGCAGGGCCTGCAATCGGAGTTCGGTAGACATGTTCCTCCTCTGTCGGACACGATCAGTCGACTATAGGCGAGTGAAAGTTACTTGAGTAGAGAAAGATTCGGACGGAATTGCAGAATCACCGAGAAGCGGGAGAGTCGACTGTGAAGCGGATGAGCAACCGATTCGAGGGCAGGGTCGCAGTCGTCACCGGCGGCGCAAGCGGCATCGGTGAGGCCGTGGTGCGGGCCTTGCATGCAGAAGGCGCTTCCGTCGTCGTGGCAGATGTGCAGGAGGCGGGCCGTCTGCTCGCCGACGAACTCGGTGGGCGGATTCGTTTCATCCGCACCGACGTCGCCGTCGAAGCGGATATCGCGGCAGCCGTGGACCTGGCCGTCGACAGCTTCGGCAGGCTCGATGTGATGTTCAACAACGCCGGGGTGATGGGCACGCTGGGCCCGATCGATCGGACGCCGATGGACGAGGCAGACGTGACACTTGCGGTGAACTTGCGCGGAGTGCTGTGCGGCTTCAAGCACGCCGCGCGCGTGATGAAGCCGCAGGGCTCGGGAGTCATCATCGCGACGTCGAGCCCCGCGGGCGTGCTCGGCGGCGTGGGCCCGCACGTGTACAGCGCGGCGAAGGCTGCCGTCGTCGGTCTGTCGAAGTCGGTGGCGGCCGAGCTACGCCCGTTCGGGGTCCGGGTCAACACGGTGATCCCCGGGGCTGTGGTCTCACCGATGACGGCGGTCGTCGTTGCGGGCGGCGCCGACGACCTCCCCGGCGCGACTGCGGCGCTCAGCGAGAGTGCACTGATGGACCGCGCGCTCAGACCGGAGGACGTCGCTGCCGGCGTGCTCTTCCTCGCGAGTGACGAAGCGGCCTACGTCACCGGAGTGACGTTCCCGATCGATGCCGGGATGACGGGCATCGCGGGTCGATCGCCGTACACGAGCGGACGCTACGAGCAGCCCGTGACCTTGCTCGAAGCCGGACGTACCACCACCGCAACGACCACACGGTTGTGATCGAGATGTCGTCGACGCTGTCGACGGAGAAGGGAAGCAGAACATGCTGACAGGCAAGCGGACGCTGGTCACCGGGGCGGCGCAGGGAATGGGCCGGGATATCGCGCTGGAATATGCCCGGCGCGGCGCCGAATTCGTCGGTGTCGCCGACCTCAACGGCGACGGAGCCAAGGAAGTGGCCGCCGAGATCGAATCAATGGGTGTCGCTGCCGTTGCGATCACCGTGGACTTGGCGGACAGTTCCGCGATCGCGGGCATGATCGATACCGTCGTCTCCGCCTCCGGTGGTCTCGACACCCTCGTGAACAACGCCGGTGTCATGGAGAACGCGTTCACCGAGCACACGACCTTCGAGGAACTTCCCGAGGACGTCTGGGACAAGGTGTATGCGATCAACGTCAAGTCGGTGTGGCTTGCGACGAAACTTGCTGCACCACATCTGCGCGCCTCCGGCCGTGGACCTTCGGTGATCAACGCGGCCTCCGTGGCAGGCATGGTCGGTTACGTCAGTACGGCGTACCCGTCGAGCAAGGCCGCGGTCATCCAGCTCACCCGCACCTCGGCAATCGCACTGTCTCCCGACGTCCGCGTCAACGCATTCGCTCCCGGTTCGATCGAGACCCCGATGAGCCGTGCGTATCTCGACGCTGCAGACACCGACGAGGTACGCGAAGCCCGGAAACGTTCGATGGTCGGGGCACACCTGATCCCTCGATTCGGCACCGGCGACGAGATCGCGAAGGTCGCGGCATTCCTCGCGTCCGACGATTCGTCGTTCCTCACCGGGATAGTCGTCCCCGTCGACGGCGGTACGACCGCGTGGCGTGGACTGCGCGCATGAGTGCGTCAGCGTCTGCAGCGGTGATTGTCGGGGCGGGTGAGTCGCAGTTCGGCAGGTCCGTGGACCGTCCGATCGCCAAGCTGGTCCTCGACGCATGCCGCAACGCACTCGACGACGCGGGACTGACCGCGCCGGACATCGACGGCGTGGTCGCGGCGGGGGCGTATCCGGGACCCGATGAGGTATCGGTCGCGCTGGGCATCGACCGCAGGTACACGGCGGCTCCCGGGATCCCCGCGGGCGCGGGCCCGCTGGCTGCCGTCGAGACTGCCCGCGCGGCAGTTGAATCCGGTCGTGCGACGTCGGTACTCGTGTATTACGGCTATGCAGGGTCGAAGCCGGGGGGTCCGTACGGCTTCCACGCGCAGGACCCGGTGAAGGCCAGCCTGGAAATGCCCTTCGGGTGGTACGGCCAACCCGTGTACTTCGCAGCGTGGGCACAGCGCTATTGCCATACCTATGGGATCGAGCCCGATGCGCTCGGTTCGATCGCAATCTCGAACCGCGTCTGGGCGGCGATGACACCGAACGCGCAGCGACCCAAAGCGCTCACCGAGGACGACTACCTGTCCTCGCCCATGATCGCGTCGCCGTTGCGCGCTGCGGACTGCTGCCTGATCTCCGACGGTGCCGGTGCCGTCGTCGTCACCACGACCGAACGTGCACGCGACATCGCAGGCACACCTGTCGTCGTGGCCGGATCGTCGACCGTGGCCGTGGGACCGTCCATGACCTCGTACTTCACCCAGGCCGAGGACATGTGCTCGTTCGGCTCTGCGGTCTCCGGCCCGCGTGCATTCGCCGATGCCGGCCTTGCTCCGGCAGATATCGATGTCGCCGAGATCTACGATTGCTTCTCCATCTCACAGGCGATCCAGATGGAGGACCTCGGACTCTGCGGTCGGGGTGACGCGGTGGAATTCCACCGCGCCGGACACACCCGGCCAGGCGGTTCGCTGCCGGTCAACACCCATGGCGGTCACCTCGCGTATGCCTACATCCCCGGGATCGTCCACGTGATCGAAGCCGTGCGTCAGGTTCGCGGGATTCGAGGCGAGGCGCAGGTGCCGGATACCTCGACCGCGCTGGTTGCCGCGTTGGCCGGCGGCGAGCACACGACGTTGATCCTGACGAAGGACCGGTGAGAAGCGTGACCGAGACAGACCTTACCGATGCCGGGGTGTCCGTCCCGGAATATGCACCACCGAAGGACATTCCGGAACTCGCACCGTTCTGGGACGGAGTCGCTCGCGGGGAACTCGTGTTTCCGCGGTGCCGCGGATGCCGGAGATGGCACTGGTACCCCGGCCCAGGCTGCCCGTGCGGTCACGACGACGAGCTCGAGTGGTCTGCAGTTGCGGGTAGGGGAGTGATCTACTCGTTCACCATCGTGCACCGCGCGTTTCTGCCGTCCGGATCGACACCGCCGTACGTCGTGGCGCTGGTGGAGTTCGAGGACGCGCCGGGCGTGCGCCTCGTGACCAACCTGGTCGGAGACGGCGCTGAGTCCCCGCGGATCGGCGACCGGGTTGTGCTGTCTCCGTCCGTCTTCGACACCCACACGTTGCCGACCTTCGCGCTCGAGCAGGATCGGCGTGTACGAGAAAGGCAATCGCAATGAGACTGTCACTGCGCTACGACATGCGCGCCCCCGCGATCGGCGCGCCTGCTGTCGACCTCTACCAGGCGGCAGTGGAACAGGCCGGATGGGCGGATTCGTTCGGCTTCGAGACCGTCTACATCGCGGAGCATCACGGCGCCGAGGATGGTTACTGCGCCTCCCCGATGATCCTGGGTGCGGCGATGCTCGGGCGGAGCGAACGGATCCACGTGCACTTCTCGGCCCTCGTGGCGGTGTTGCACCATCCGTTACGGCTCGCCGAGGATCTCGCGACCCTCGACCTCGTCGGCGGCGGTGGCCGCGTCGAGATGACGATGGGAATCGGATACCGGCCGAACGAATTCGACATGTTCGACGTACCGATGAAGCGTCGCGTCCGAATTCTCGAAGAGATCGTCGAAGTCCTGAACAAGGCATGGACAGGCGAGCCATTCGAATTCCGGGGACAGACCGTGCAGGTGCGTCCCACCCCCGTCGGTCCCTCGCGTCCCCCCATCTACATCGGCGGTTCGGCGGACGCGTCCGCGGCGCGTGCGGCACGACTCGGTGACAACTACATGCCTGCGGGCTCGGAGAAGGACCGGCTGTACACGCTGTACGACGCCGAGCGCACCCGTCTGGGACTGCCGATCCCGCCGCGCCCCGCGCCGGCGGGCCCCCTGTTCCTGCACGTGACCCACGATCCCGAGCGCGATTGGGAATTGCTTGCACCGCATCTGACATACACGACCAACATGAATGCGCAGTGGGCGAAGGAGCGCGGTGTCGGGACGACGGGGTACACGCATGTCGAGACCGTGGACGATCTGAAGAAACAACCGCAGTTCGTGGTGCTCACACCGGAACAGTGCGTCGAGTTCGCGCAGAGTCGGGGCGACGACTCCGAGCTGATGTTCCAGCCGCTGATGGGCGGACTCGCACCAGAGATCGGGTGGCGGAGCCTCGAACTGTTCGCAGCCGAGGTTCTCCCCGAACTCGAAAAACTCGGACTGCGCGATTCGAGCGACTCCCGTCGCAGTGCCGCTCCGGCATAATCAGCGAAGATCATCAGGAAAAGGGAGTTGATCATGAGATTTCGATCGGTTGCGTGTGCGGTCGCAGGTCTCACTGCGGGCGCGACGGTGCTGACGGCCTGCGCCGAATCGACCGGGACTGGTGGGCAGGGCGGCGGCGCCGGTGTCGAGTACGGGGCGAGCATCGCGGAGTACCGGGAGGCGTTCGATTCCGTGGATCCGATTGTGATCCACACTCAGTCGCCCGCAGCGAAAGGCGCTTCGGGAGGTCAGCACATCGAGAAGTATGCCGAAGCGGTGTCCGAGTGGTCGGGTGGCAAGATCACATTCGACATCGTCTACTCCAACGGTGTGGCATCTCCGACCGAATCGGACAACGCGGTGCAGGACGGTCGGTTGGACCTGGCCCAGGTCATGGGCGCGTACGAACCGCAGGAATACCCGGCCACCTTCGCCCTCAACAACGCCAGCGTGTTGTCGGACAACAGCGTGATCGTCGGAAGCCTGTCGTCGAACGCCTGGCCGGTCGATGTGGCGTTCGCGACTCCGGAGCTCTTGGCCGAGTACGAGGACCATGATCTGAAGCTGCTGCTGCCGTCGTTCAACTCGGGTTCGATCGCCCTGATCTGCTCCGAGGCCCGCAACGATCTGGCCGAGCTGAAGGGGCAGTCGATCGCCTCCGGCTCTGCGACCCTCGGTACACAGGTTGCCGCGCTCGGCGGTAACCCGGTGTCGATCGGGTACACCGAGTACTACGAAAGCCTCCAGCGCGGGGTCGCGGCGTGCGCTGCCACCACGCTGACCGCAGGCATGATCGCGGGAATCATGGAGGTCGCGCCTCACGTAGTGATCGATCCCGAGGCGGGATTCGTGAACACCTCGGGTGCGCTGGCGATGAATATTGATGTGTGGGAAGATCTTCCACTCGTCGCGCAGCAGTTGATGTGGGATCGTCTCGACGTGTTCGTCGAGGGCAGCATGAACAAGATCTGGGAGGGAACTGTCGATGCGTCCGCGACCATCGCTCAGTTCAACGGTTCGGCCGAACCGTTCGCCGACGACGCCCGCGACGTGTTGATCGCGAAGAACGAGACGATCGTGGACGGTCTTGCCGAAACGGCGCCCGGCGGCGACGAATTCGTTCAGCGGGTACGTGATGCCGCGTCGAAGTGGAAGACGACGGTCACCGATCTGGGTTACGACGGCGCCGTGGACTACGCGGGCTTCGCCGACTGGTACAGCCCTGAGAAACTCGACACGGCCGCATTCGTCGACGAGCTCTTCGCCGAGGTGCTGCTCGAGCATCGCCCTTCCTGAACAACAACGATGAGCCGTGAACGCTATGTTTACAACGGTTGGTTGACAACGTGGTGTTCACGGCTCACGCTGTATGTATGACAGACGACGAATTCACTCCGCCGAACCCCAGCCGGGAACGTGCCCACCGCGAGTACGCCGGTCTGTTCCGGATCGCCGAACGGCACGGCGCCACTGCGGAACAGCGAGCCCGTCAGTCGCATCCGGAGATGCTCGACCCGCTGGGCGCGATCCGCATCGTCGCGGCACTCGCCGGCGGCGTCCACCAGCCGGGTCCCGAAGAACCCGAGGTGGACACCGCCGACGTCACTGCTGCGCTGGGACTCGTTCCCAAGGCGAGAGCCGAGATGGACCAGCTGGAGGCATTGATACTCGGTATCGCACGTGAGCGCGGGATGACCTGGCAGGAAATCGCTTTCGGGCTCGGCCTCGGAAGCACCCAGGCTGCCCGTCAGCGTTACGAACGACTGCTGAAACGCACTGACTCCTGACCGGACGATCAGGGGGTGTACGGATCCGCGCGCCTGATAGGGGGCGCGGTCTTCCAGTCGGGCATTCCGAGTTCGGGAGTCCCCACGACGGCCTTTCCACCCGACAGGTGGGTCCACTGGGCGTGGTTGAGCTGATGAATCGTGAAGCACGCGTCGAGCGCGCTGGAGAAGCCCATCGCATCCTGGCTCTGATTGACCGACTCCTTCACGAGCAACGCCGCCATCGTGGGCACCTGGGCGATGCGCCGGGCGAATTCGAGGGTCCGCTCGGTCAGGTTCTCCGCCGGGAAGACCTTGCTCACCATTCCGAGAGCGCGGGCATCCTCGGCTTCGAGACTGTCTCCAGTCAGGAGTAGTTCCTTGGCCTTGCGCGGTCCGAATTCCCATGGGTGACCGAAGTATTCGACACCGCACATGCCGAGTCGCGTTGCGACCACGTCGGCGAACTGCGTGCCCTCGGCGGCGACGATGAGATCGCATGCCCACGTGAGCATCAGCGCAGCGGAGAAGACGTTGCCGTGCACCTCGGCGATGGTGATCTTGCGGAGATCACGCCAGCGGCGGGTGTTCTCGTAGAAGTAGTGCCACTCCTGGTGGAAGCGTGACTCGACTGCGTCCTTCGTGCCGCCGGTGCAGGCGTACGACCAGTGCTGATCGGGGCCGGGGTTGCGCTCGGCCAGATAGTCGGGGCTGCCGAGATCGTGCCCGGAGGAGAAGACGGGGCCGTTGCCTGCGAGGATCACCACCCGCACGTCGTCGTCGGCCTCCGCGCGCAGGAACGCGTCGGTCAGTTCGACGAGGAGCCCGCGGTTCTGGGCGTTGCGGTACTTGACGCGGTCGAGCACGATGCGTGCGATGGTGCCCTCGTCGTGGGTCTCGTACTGCAGGTACTTGTACTCGGTGGTTGCCCGGGGATCAGTGGTCACGGGAAGTCCTTCCTGGAACAGGCTCAGAGAGCCTGCGGTGATGTGGAGACGAGCGCGCGAGCTTGGTCGAGCAGAGCCTGGGACACGCTGTGGAAGCGTTTCCCGAGGTCCTCGTCGACCTTGCCTGCGCACGCGCGTGCATGAGTGCCTTCGAGGATGATGGCGAGGCGATAGCAGGCCAGGACTTGGTACCAGTCGAATCCGGTCATGTCACGACCGCTCGTCTCGCCGTACCGTGCGATGAGCTCGGTTCGGGACGGCAGGCCGTCCAGTTGTCGGGCCAGCCCTTTCGTGCGGGGTTCGTTCGGGTCCGGCCACGTCGCGAGCAGATGTCCGAGATCGAGCAGGGGATCGCCGATCGTAGCGAGTTCCCAGTCGACGACTGCGGCGACCTCGGGGCCGCCGTGCCGGAACATGACGTTGCCGAAGTGGAAGTCGCCGTGGATGACGCCCTTCCTCCATTCGGTGGGGCGGTGTTCGTCGAGCCACCGGCCGAGTTCGTCGACGCCATCGAGATCGGGTCCGGGCCAGCCGTCCAGCTCGTGGTACGAATCCAGTTGCTTACGCCAGCGTCCGACCTGCCGCTCGATCCAGCCGTCGGCGCGATCGAACTGTTTCTGTCCGAGGGCGGCGGGGTCGACGCGCCCGAGTGCGGCTGCGGCGTCGACCATGGCCAGTCCCATCGCGTGCTGCACTTCGGCGGACGATGCATGTGGCTCCGGCACCTCGGTCGTGGCGGTGAAACCGCTGATCGCGTCCATCACGAAGAAGGTGAAACCCATGACGTTCGGGTCGTCGCATGCCGCGACGAGGCGCGGGTGGGGGACGTCGGTGTCTCCGAGTGCCGTGAGGATCCGTGCCTCGCGACGCATGGTTTCGTCGCTGTTGCTGCGTTTGTGCAGCGGGGGCCTGCGGAAGACGTACTCGTGGCCGTCGCGTACGAAGCGGACCAGGATGTTCTGGGTTCCGCCGGTCAGCGCGACGACTCCGGTGAGCGGCCCGGTGCCGACGCCCTCGTCGTCGAGCCAGGATGTGAGCGCAGCAGTGTCCAGCATGCCGTTGTCCGGCATGTCCCGATCACTCATCGGGTTCACCTCGTGTCTTCGATCGTGCTCCGGAAGGGTGCCGATCTACTACGGCCGGCTGCGGAGCGGATGTACTTGTGCGTGACCGGGGCCACTCGCTTGCACTCTACACATTCGTGCAAACCATTGTCATGATTAGCTTCACATTCAGGCGCATGATTGTTAGAGTCCGACTACGGCGCCCGGTTGCTGCGACAGTGGATCGGTGAGGGCTCGGACAACCCGCGATCGTTCAATTCAGGTGGTGCAATGGGTATCGAAATGGTTCTCGACATGGCGACCTCGGTCGTCCCCGACCGCGTGGCTATCGGCCGCCGCGACGAAGGGCTGACCTACGCCCAACTCGACGAGGTGACCTCCGGTGGCGCGACCGTCCTGAAGGAACGCGGCGCGGCACATCTTGTTTTCGTCGGTGTCAACGGACCGATCCTGCCCGTCCTCACGTTCGCATCGGCGAAGGCGGGAATCCCGATCGCGCCCCTGAACTACCGGCTCGCGACCGAGCAGTTGCGCGACCTCGTCGCCCAGCTCGACAGGCCGTTGATCGTCGCAGATCCGGCCTACAAGGACAAGCTCGATGGCGCCGCCGAGCATCTCCTCACCAGCGACGATTTCCTCGACGCCGCACATGCGGCCGGGCCGTCGGCTCACCTGCCTGCCGACGATGACAGCACCGCCGTCGTACTGTTCACTTCCGGCACCACCTCCGCACCGAAGGGTGTGCTCCTCCGGCATCACCACTTGACGTCGTACCTGTTCAATACCGTCGAATTCGGTTCTGCCGGTGAGGAACAAGCGACCCTCATCAGTACGCCGCCGTACCACATCGCAGGGATGGGTGCGGTCCTGAGCAACATCTATGCCGGTCGTCGGATGGTGTACCTCCCGGACTTCAGCCCGCAGGGCTGGCTCGATCTCGTCCGCGAGGAGGAGATCACCAGCGCCATGGTGGTGCCCACGATGCTTGCGCGCGTCGTCGAACATCTCGGCGGCGCACCTGCGGGTGCACCGAAGCTCGCGTCGCTCGCATACGGCGGGGCCCGGATGGCGCAACCGGTGCTCGAACGCGCACTCGTTTCCTTCCCCGACACCGGTTTCGTCAACGCCTACGGCCTCACCGAGACGAGTTCGACGATCGCGGTGCTCGGGCCCGAGGATCACCGGGAAGCTCTCGCCGATCCCGCCTTGCGGCACCGGTTGTCTTCTGTCGGACGGATCGTGCCCGGCATGGAGGCGCAGATCCGCGCCGAGGACGATGTCACGGTACTTCCGGACAACGACACCGGACTCCTGTGGGTGCGCGGTGCCCAGGTCAGCGGGGAATACATGGGCAAGGGCTCGGTGCTCGATGCCGACGGGTGGTTCCCCACCCGCGACCGCGCACGCATCGAGGACGAATTCCTGTTCATCGGGGGCCGTGCCGACGACACGATCATCCGCGGCGGCGAGAACATCGCCCCCGCTGAGATCGAGGACGTCCTCGTCCGCCACGACGACGTCCGTGAGGTTGCCGTCATCGGTGTTCCCGATGACGAATGGGGCGAACGCATCTGCGCCGTCATCGTTCCGGTCTGTGACGATCATGCCGAGCCGGAGGCGGTACGGGCCTGGTGTCGCGAGCGACTGCGCGGATCGCGCACCCCCGACGACGTCGTATTCGTCGACGAACTGCCCAAGACCGCCACCGGCAAACTCGTGCGTCGTGACCTGGTCGCGCAGGTCACCGCAGACTCCGCCTGAGATCGAGGACCCGTGTCTTCTGTAACGTGCCGCCAGTGGGTGCTCCGTACTCGTCCGTCGGGTCGACCGTGCGCCTCCGACGTAGAACTCGTCGACGTCGTGGTCGGATCCCCAGAAGCGGGATTCGTGCAGGTGGAGAACCTCGCGATGTCCGTCGAGCCGTACATGCGCGGCAGAATCGGTGGTGAGGCAAATTATGCCGAGCCGTATCCACTGGACGAGCCGATGCTGGCCCCCACCATCGGCCGTGTCACCGTCTCGGCCGACGAGTCGGTCCCCGTCGGCTCGCTCGTGAAACACGAGTACGGCTGGCGGGAGTACGCCCTGGTGCCCGCGAGTGACTGCACAGTACTGACACACGACGACCTCGCGCCCGCTGACCATCTCGGACCGATGGGTATCCCCGGTATGACGGCGTGGGTGGGCTGCGAGCGCATCGCGCGCATCGAGTCGGGCGATGTGGTGTTCGTGTCGTCCGCAGCGGGAGCTGTCGGGTCCACCGTCGTGCAGATCGCGAAACTGCGGGGCGCCACCGTGATCGGGAGCGCGGGGAGCTCGGAGAAGGTCGCTCTGGTCCGTGAACTCGGTGCCGATGCCGCGTTCGACTATCACGACGGCTCGGTCAAGGATCTGCTCCGCGCGGCAATGGCGGAGGTGGGAGCGACGGGGCTCGACGTGTACTTCGACAACGTCGGGGGCGAGCATCTCGAGGCCGCGATCAGGGTGATCAACGACCATGCACGGATCGCGCTGTGCGGGATGATCAGCATCTACAATTCGGCAAGCCCACAGCCGGGGCCCAACAACCTCATCAAACTCGTCTGGCGCCGGGCACGGATGGAAGGCTTCCTCCTCCGAGATCATCTCGACGCGCGCGAAGAGTTCGAGAACCGGATGGCCGAGTGGCTCCGCATCGGCGCGGTCCGTTCGGTCAGCACAGAGTTTCCCGGTGGTGTCGAGGGCGCCTGGGATGCCTTTCTCGGCATGCTCGACGGCACCTCGACCGGCAAGGCCGTCGTGCCGCTCACGCGCGAACCTGCCGACCAGCACTGAACGACACGCGAATCCGGCGGGATGATCTCGCCCGAGAAGGAGGCAAAACGATGACCGACCAGTCACTGCCCTTGGAAGGCAAGGTCGCACTCGTCACCGGCGGAAGCCGTGGTCTGGGCCGTGAGATGGTGCTGGCGTTCGCGAAGGCCGGCGCCGACACCGTCATCGTCAGTCGCAAGATCGACAGCTGCGAGAAACTTGCCGCCGAGGTCGTCGAGGCAACCGGGCGCAGGGCGCTTCCGGTCGCATGCCATGTCGGTGACTGGGACGCGCAGGAAACTCTCGTCGAGCAGGTGTACGCGGAATTCGGCCGCGTCGACATCCTCGTCAACAACGCCGGCATGTCGCCCCTCTACGACTCCCTCGGTAGCGTCACGGAAGCGCTCTTCGACAAGGTTTTCGATGTCAACCTCAAAGGTGCATTCCGTTTGACGACCTTGATCGCCCCGCGCATGGCGGAGGCGGGCGGCGGCTCGGTGATCAACATCAGTTCCATTGCATCGGAGCGTCCGACACCGGACGACCTGCCCTATGCGGCGGCAAAAGCAGGATTGAACATCATCACCAAGGGTTTCGCGCAGGAGTACGGGCCTGCGGTGCGCGTCAACGCGATCATGGCCGGCCCGTTCCTGACCGACATCAGCAAGTCGTGGGACATGGATGTCGTAGCCGAGAAGTTCAAGACACTTCCGCTCCAGCGGGCGGGCAATCCCGACGAGATCATCGGTGCCGCGCTCTACCTCGCGGGTCCCGGCTCGACCTACACCAGCGGCGCGATCATCCCGGTCGACGGCGGCCGCACCGCGATGCGCTGACGCGCACCCACCGAAACTTTTCGAGAAAGGAACGCGCATGAGCTGGGGATTCGAGACCGATCCTGAGTACCAGAAGGTCCTCGACTGGGCAGAGAACTTCGTGACCAACGAGGTCGAACCCGTCGACAAGGTGATCACCCACGCGTGGGATCTGTCGGATCCGTTGCGTCAGAAGCTGATCCCGCCGCTTCAGGAGAAGGTGCGGGAGAAGGGCCTGTGGGCGACGCACCTGGGGCCGGAGCTCGGCGGGCAAGGATTCGGGCAGCTGAAGCTTGCCCTCCTCAACGAGATCGTCGGCCGTACCCATTCCGGACCGATCGTGTTCGGTGCGCAGGCACCGGATTCCGGCAACACCGAGATTCTTGCCCACTACGGCACTCCCGAGCTCAAGGAGCGGTATCTGAAGCCGCTCATCAACAACGAGATCGTCTCGTGCTACGCGATGACCGAGCCCCAGGGCGGATCGAACCCCGTCGAGTTCGAGACCACCGCAGTTCTCGATGGTGACGAATGGGTCATCAACGGAGAGAAGTGGTTCGGCAGCAACGCACGCTTCGCGTCGTTCTACATCATCATGGCGGTCACCGATCCCGAGGCGGAGCCGCACAAGCGTCTGTCGCAGTTCATCGTGCCTGCCGACACTCCCGGCCTCGAGATCGTCCGGAACACCGGCGTGTGGGGTCACGACTACGAGGTCGGCACTCACGCTTACACGCGGTGGACCGACGTGCGTATCCCCAAGGACCACATCCTCGGCGGTGTCGGGCAGGGATTCGAGGTTGCGCAGACCCGACTCGGTGGCGGTCGCATCCACCACGCGATGCGCACCGTCGGCCTGGTGCAGGCGTCGCTCGACATGATGCTCGAACGCGCCGTGTCGCGCACGACGCGGGGCAAGCGTCTCGGCGACCAGCAGATGGTCCAGGAGATGATCGCCGATTCGTGGCTGCAGATCGAGCAGTTCCGTCTGCTGGTGCTGCGCACCGCATGGCGGATCGATCACTACAAGGACTACAAGAAGGTCATCAAGGACATCGCCGCGGTCAAGGCCGCGATGCCGAAGGTGCTTCTCGACGTGACCTCTCGCGCAGTACAGTTGCACGGTTCGCTCGGCGTGTCGAAGGAACTCCCGTTGGGTAAGTGGCTGTTCGAGAGCTACCACATGGGATTGGCCGATGGGGCCACCGAGATCCACAAGGTGGGCCTGGCTCGGCAGTTGCTGCGCGACGTGACGCCGCACGACGGTTTGTTCCCGAGCTATCACCTTCCGGAGCTCGAAGAGCTCGCACGCCGCAAGTTTGCCGCGCAGCTGGCAGGGCTCGAAAACTGAAGTAGAAGAACGGCAAAGGGGTCGGAGCGATACGCTCCGACCCCTTCCGTCAGCTGTCTGCCGAGATGACGAACGCGGTCGAACCTGCCAATCCGTTCGAGACCGTGACGGCGGACCGCTGCGCACCGGGGATTTGACGCTCTCCGGCGCGACCGGTGACCTGGTAGGCCGCTTCGGTCAACTGGGTCATGCCGTGCAGCCTGCCTTCGGCGAGGCATCCGCCACCGGTGTTGAGTGGCAACGTGCCTGTCGGCCGAGCATTCCCCTCGTCGATGAAGGACGCGGCTTCTCCTCGTCCGCAGAATCCCAGACCTTCGAGCCATGTGTACGTGAAAATCGAGAATCCGTCGTACAACTGGGCGATGTCGATTTCGTCGCGGCCGATCCCGGCAGCGTTCCAGAGCCGCTCACCCGTCGTTTCCGACCCGGCGATGATGTCTTCGAGAGTCATGGGTACACCGGTGACGCCGATGTGGTTGCTCGCGGCGTAGCCCGAGATCAACGCGGGAGGATTGCGCAGGTCGCGGGCGCGGTCGGCGTGGGTGAGGACGATCGCGACGGCACCGTCGACAGGCAGGTCGCAGTCCAGCATGGTGATGGGATCGGCGATCATGCGCGACGACAGATACTCGTCCGTCGTCAGAGTTTTGCCACGGAAGAACGCGTTCGGGTTCAGGTGAGCGCGTTCGCGGTTGTCGACGACGAAGCGCGCGAACGAGTCTCGTGTTGCGCCTGCGAGGTCGAGATAGCGGCGCGCGACGGTTGCCGCCCAGCCCGCAGGCATCGAGAAGCCGTACGGCGCGAAGAACTGATCCTTGCCCCCGGCCCGTGCGGAGGTGAAGTTCGAGTAGCGTCCCTGCGGCATGTGCAGTGCGCGATAGAGGACGACGTGCGTGCAGGTGCCTGCGACGAGTGCGTTGATCGCGTCGATGGCGGCGTGGGTGACCATCGGCATGGTGTTGCCGAGCCATGTGATGCTGTCGCGGATTCTCAGCGCTCCGGCGAGATGTCCCGGGGTGACGACATCGATGCCGTCCCGGTTACCCTTCTCGCCGCCGTACACCGGCATTGTCGGGGTGGTCGCGAGGCCGTCGACGTCGGCTCGGGTCAGGCCGGCATCGGTGAGTGCTGCGTCCGTGGCCTCGACCGTCAGCGACAACAGGCTGCGCGGGTTGCGTCGAATGAGTTCGGTGTAGCCGATGCCGGCGATCGCGACCTGGTTGCGGTATTCCCACATGGTCAGGAGCTCCTCTGCTGGGATGCGGGGCGGAATTGGGGCACGACGTCCCCGGGCGCCAACTCTTCGAAGGTCGCCTCGAGCGGGAGCCCGATCCGCAGCTCGGCCGGATCCGCATCCACGAGGTTGGTGGTGATCAGCAGATTTTCCTGCTCGTCGAGTTCCGCGACCACGACGATGTACGGCAGATGATCGGCAAATCCCGGTGCCGGCGCATCGTGCATCACGGTGTAGGAGTAGAGCGTCGCGCGACCCGACATGTCTTTCCAGGACAGCTCCGAGGTGCCGCACGACGGGCACGCATCTACGGGAAGATGCTGGTAGCGGGTGCAGGAATCGCAGTGCTGCACCACCAGACGCCGCTCACGCGCGGCGTTCCAGTAGGGCGCGGTGGTCTCGTCTGCCAGTGGCAGGGGCTTGGGTGGGGCCGCGGTCGGTGTCATGAGTCCTCGGTTCGGCATTGACATCTATTGCAGATAATGGTGATCATCTATTGTGATTCTGTGATGCCGGTCTCGACCCGTCAAGCCCTAGTCTTTCGCGGGAGGGGCGGCGAGCCGGAGTTCAGGTAAATCATTCGCATGAAAGCTTGACTCTAGACAAATCTAGGCGAATGATATGACTAGCGAGTGATGTAGATCACGACAGGCAGGGCGAAATCATGGTGCATCGCAGCGTCGACTCCGAGAACCGGATCGAAGACATCGATCTCGGTCGAGTCGACGAAGTACTCACCGCGCTTGTCCAGCTGCTCACGACATGACCTTCGGGCGTCCCACACGCCTGCCCCCTCACATCAGCGGAGTTGACATGAGCGCATCCCCGAGCGCTTCCAGCAAGCCGAGCAGTCGGCTACTGCTGCTCATCGAGATACCTGCAGTCATCGTGCTGTTCGTGATGATGATCCACGTGACGGCGAACGCGCTCATGCGAGCGCTCGCATCGTCGCCCATCCCGAACACACTCGAGATCACCCAATACATCTACGTCCCGATCATCGCCCTGCTCGGTTTCATGGCGGCCCAGGCCAGAGGTGAGCACATCGTCGCAGACCTCGTGGCGCACTACTTTCCTACGCGCATCAGACGGGCAGTGTTGTTCTTCGGATACATGCTCGGTGTAGTGGTGTTCTTCGGATTCGCATGGTTCGGTCTCGAAGAAGCCATCCATTCCCGTGATATCGGCAAGACCGCAGGAGTCTCGACCGTCGTGGCGTGGCCTGTCTATTTCCTCGTTCCCATCGCCTTCGGCGTTCTGTGCGTGCAGTTCCTCCTCGCAGGTGTGCGTGCCCTGCGCGGGGGAGAGGACTCGATCGACGCGACCGACGCCGAGGTCGCTCGTATTACCGACGAGATCGATGAAGAAGCCGGCGATCTTGCCGGCACTCCTACCGCGCCGAATTCGGAGAGCAAATGACTACCACTACATCTGCCGAGGTGCGGGGCGGCGCGCCCACTCCGCCGGTTGTCGGCCCCAGTAACAAATTCTCGACCCGATCATGGGTGCTGTTCGGCACTTTGATGCTGCTCCTCATAGGAGCGGCGACCGCGATCTTCATGCCGCTGACTCCCATCGCGATCGGCTGTGCAGCGCTCGTGATGATGATTACGCTGCTGTGTCTGCGGGTTCCGGTGGCGTTGACCATGCTCATTCCGTCGTTCGCAGGCTTGTATGCGATGCGCGGCGAGCGAACGGTGACGAGTGCGCTCACCTCCTTGCCCTACGACGAGGTAGCAAGCTGGACGCTGAGCGTCGTGCCGATGTTCGTTCTCATGGGTCTGCTGCTGTGGCGCTCGGGTATGACGGACTCGCTCTACACCGCTGCGCGTCAATGGTTGGGTTGGCTTCCGGGCGGTCTCGCCGTCGGTACCAATATCGCCGGGTCCGGCCTTGCGGCGGTCAGTGGCTCGACGACCGGTACGGCGTATGCTCTCGGCCGCATCGGTATCCCCGAGATGCTCAAGGCCGGATACGACCGACGTCTCGCAGTCGGCGCAGTGTTGGTTGCAGGTCTGCCCGGTCAGCTGATCCCGCCGAGTATCCTGCTCGTTCTTTACGCGGGCATCGCTGAAGTCCCCGTTGGAAAGGCGCTGCTCGCGGGCATCGGCCCCGGCGTCCTCGTGTCGATCATGTTCTCGATCGCGATCATCCTGATTGCAGTCTTCGCCAAGGACGTGGCGGGCACCAAGACCAGCCGTGTCGAGGCGTCGAATGTTTCGTGGAGTACTCGATTCAAGAGTCTCGTGTCGATCTGGCCCATCCCGGTCCTGGTGCTGGTGATCATCGGAGGGATGTTCTCGGGCATCTTCACGGCTACTGAGGCCGGCGCGGTCGCAGCTCTCTGCTCGGTCGGAGTCGTCTTCATCTGGAAGCGCAAGACCGGTGGTGCGAGCCGTGCAATCCTGGATGGCTCCATCGGTACGGTGTCGACGGTCGGCGCGGTGTTCCTTTTGCTCGTCGGCGTCGAGGCGCTCTCGCGCATGATGACCCTGACCGGCATCAGCAACGGGTTCGCCGATCTCATCACGTCGATGGACCTCGGACGCGTGGAGTTCCTGCTGTTGATGATGGTCGTCTACTTGATCCTCGGCGCGTTCATGGATCCGCTGCCGATGATGGTGCTGACCGTACCTATCCTGATACCGACGCTCGAGAGTCTCGACATCTCGATGCTGTGGTTCGGTGCCTTCGTCGTGTTCATGGGTGAGCTCGCCATCTTGTCCCCGCCTGTCGGAATCCTGGCGATGATCATCCATTCGATCGTCAAGGACCCTCAGGTCAACCTGGGCAAGGACATCCCGCTCAAGGACGTGTTCGTTGCCGCGGCATGGTTCCTGCCGATGGCCATCGTGGTCGTCCTGATCCTGATCTTCTTCCCGGAGATTTCGACGTTCCTGCCCGACCGTTCCAGCGGCGGCTGAGCGTCGTTCCAGGACGAGCGTGTCGACGTCCCCGCCTTTTCGCGGCCCTCTGCGGCGTGATTGCGGGGACGTCGTCGTCTCGAAGAAAGTGCGAGCCGACAACGCTTGCCCCAATCTATGAATATCATTATAGTGAACTAGGTAACGTTCACGAGGGCTGGGCGCAGACTCGACGCCCGAACCCATCACACGGCGAAGGAGTGGACATGAGTTCTGTAGAGCCGGGCACCGAAAATTCAGGCACCGAGGGAACCGAAGCTGCGAACGGCAACCGTCTGCGCTGCAACACCTGCGGATCGGAAGCGATCGTGACGAAAGCCGGCGGCTCGTCGCTGATCTGTTGCGGCGCACCCCTCGAGGTCACCTTCGGCCGCTAGCCGGCCGCTTCGGTCGTTCTGCACTTCGGTCGGCTCATCACATCTGAAGGAGTTCCCATGAACGAGGTCGGTAAGCGCTACACGTGCGCCACCTGTGAAACCCAGATCATCTGCGTCAAGAAGGGCGAGGGGCAGTTCACCTGCCACGGAGCGCCCATGGAGCTCGTCACGGCGAAGCCCCTGCCCTCGTCCGACTAGGACGGCGTAACCGTCCGTTTCGGCGGACAGAACAAAAGAAACCTGGCTGCGTCCGACGCGGCATCGTGCGAGAAGAAGGAGCGCGCAATGGCTGGTCCACTCGACGGACTCGTAGTGATCGATGCGAGCTGGGGCATGCCGGCTGCCGTTTCGACGATGATGCTGGCCGACTACGGAGCCCGCGTCATCAAGGTCGAGCGTCCGGGCGGGGGTCCCGACGCCGGAGCGAACATCCGCAAGTCGACCGACCGCGGCAAGTGGAGTGTCGAGGCGGATCCGCACACCGACGAGGGACGCGCGATCATTCGCGGTCTCGTGGCGAACGCCGATGTGTTCGTCGAGTCGTTCGGTGTGGGTAAAGCAGACGCACTGGGGCTCGGCTACGACGAGCTGCACGCACAGTTCCCCGAACTCGTCTACGTATCGGTGACCGGATACGGCAACGTCGGTCCCCACGCCGAGCGGCCAGGCTACGAGGCTCTGCTCAATGCCCGTCTCGGGCAGATGGCCGAGCAGGAGGGCCACCGCGACGGGCCAATCTTCATGGGTCACCCCACCGTCTCCTACGGCACCGCGTTCATCACCACGATCGGCATCCTCACGGCGCTGCGCGCGCGGAAGATCAACGGCGCCGGCCAGAAACTCGACACCTCCCTGCTCGACGGCATGCTCGCCATCGCGTCGATGAACTGGTGGTGGAACGAGAAGGACATCTCCTACCTCGCCCGCAGCGGCACGCAGAAGGGCTTCGGCAACAAGCGTCTGATCACCGACCCCTTCAAGTGCGCCGACGGCAAGTGGCTCATCGTCCACACCGGGGGTCCCGGTGCATACAAGCGGACGATGGACATCCTCGGATTCGGTGACCGCACCCAGACGATCGACGGTCCCGAAATGGCCGTGCCGCTCGACGACGTCGAACTCGACATCGCGCGCAACCAGGTTCCCCAGGCGTTCAAGCAGCGCAACAGGGACGAATGGCTCGAACTGCTGCACGCGGACGACATCGCTGCGCTGCCGCTCAACCACCCCGAAGACATCTTTGCCGACGACCAGGTTCGGTTCGCGGCCGTGCCGATCGAACTGTCCGACGAGGACTACGGCACGATCCAGCAGGTCGGCCCGGTGATCCGCTTCGAGAAATCGAAGCCCGCAACCCCGGTGCCCGCACCGAAGGTCGGTGAGCACAACTCCCGCACAGGCGAGATCGCTCGCTCCGATGTCTGGGCACCCCTGCCGGACAACTCCGAGAAGGTGGCGCGGCCGCTGCAGGGCGTGAAGATCCTCGACTTCAGCTCCTATTTCGCCACCGGATTCGGCGCACGTCTGCTGTCCGACCTCGGTGCCGAGGTCATCAAGATCGAGCCGCTCATCGGCGATCAGATGCGCCCGCTCGGCGACCTGTTCGAGGGCGCCAACCGCGGCAAGCGCAATATCGCCTTGGATCTGCGGAAGCCCGAGGGGCAGGAGATCGCGCACCGTCTTGTCGCGGAAGCCGACGTGGTGATGCACAACTACCGACCCGGTAAAGCAGAGAAGATCGGCCTCGGCTACGAGACGCTGAAGGCGATCAACCCCGACGTCATCTACGCCTACCTTCCTGGATTCGGTTCGGCCGGACCGAAGTCGAGCCTGAAGTCGTTCGCGCCGATGGTGTCCGGCATGGTCGGCCTCAACTTCGAGGGATCGGGCAAAGGCAACCTGCCCATCCGCCGTGTCATCGGCAACGAAGATCTGTACAACGGATTCCTCGGCGCGGTCACGGTGCTGCTCGCCCTCAATCACCGCCTCAACACCGGGGAGACGCAATCCGTCGAGAGCCCGCAGTTGCACTCGAGCTTGTTCGTCGTCAGTGAGCACTCCGCGACACTCGACGGGAAAGCGATTCCCGCACACGAACTCGATGCAGACCAGACCGGGTGGTCGCCGCTCTACCGGTTGTACCGCACGAACGACGGGTGGATCGCGATCGCAGTGTTCGGCGACGCGGCGTTCGTGCGCCTCGTCGAGGCGCTCGGCCGTCAGGAACTGGCCACGGATGCGCGTTTCACGACGCATGCCGACCGCTCGGCCAATGCCGATGCGCTCGGGGAGACCCTGACGGAGGCGTTCGCCGCCCTGGACAGCGAGAGCGCCTTCAAACTCCTCGACAACAACTCGGTGCCCGTCGAGATTCCCCTCGACTACCCGATCATGCCCGAACTGCTCTGGGAGGAATGGGCTCTCGACTCGAATCGGGTCGTCGAGCATCATCACCCCGAGTACGGCTGGTGCCGCGAGGTCGGCATGGTCATGCACCTGTCCGACACCCCCGGCGCGTTCAAGGGCGGCGCGCCGGTGCTCGGTGAGCACTCGCAGGAGATCCTCACCGAGCTCGGCTACACGTCCGACGAGGTGACCTCACTCATGGCGTCCGTGTGTGCACTGCCGTCCGATCAAGCACTGCCCACGGCAGCAGCGAAGGAAGACTGACCATGGACATCACCTACCCGCCTGAGGCGGAGCACTACCGCGCATCGCTCCGTGCACTTCTCGAATCGAATCTGCCGGACGACTGGAAGGGGATCGGTGCCCTACCCGGAGTCGAGCAGGAAGAGTTCCTGAAGTCGTGGCGCAAAGTCCTGTCCGACAACGGCCTGCTCGCGGTGTCACTGCCCCGTGAATACGGCGGCGGCGGACTGTCCGACATCGAGCAGGTCGTGCTCAACGAGGAATTGATGCGTCTCGGAGTTCCCGAGGGCACCGAGAACGACACGCTCGGCATCAAGCTCCTGTGCAACACACTGGCCGTGCTCGGTACCGAGGAGCAGAAGGAATACTTCATTCCGAAGACCCTCTCCGGCGAAATCAGCTGGTGCCAAGGATATTCGGAACCGGAGGCCGGATCCGATCTAGCGGGCATGCGAACGCGTGCCGTGCTCGACGGCGACGAATGGGTCATCAACGGCCAGAAAACGTGGACCTCCGCGGGCAGCAGCGCGAACTGGATCTTTGCGATCTGCCGCACCGATCCGACGGCCGTCAAGCATAAGGGCCTGTCGTTCTTGCTGGTGCCGATGGACCAACCCGGCGTCGAGGTCCGACCGATCCTCAACGCCGCGGGTTATGTCGCGTTCAACGAGGTGTTCTTCACCGATGCGCGCACAGACGCGGCGAACGTGCTCGGTGAGGTCAACGGAGGCTGGCACACGGCCAACACGCTTCTCGGGTTCGAGCGTGGAGTGCGCGCCACCACCGACGCGGTGCGTTTCGGACGCGAGGTCGACCGGCTCATCGATCTTGCCCGCGAGCGAGGACTCACAACCGATCCGCACATCCGTCAGGAACTCACCTGGTGCTGGCAGCGGGTACAGACGATGCGATTCCGCGGTTACCGTGCGCTTACGAAGCTGCTCGAAGGCGGGCGCCCCGGTACCGACGGCTCGTTCTCCAAGATCTACTGGGCCGAGTTCTTCCAGCGCTACACCGAGATCGGACTCGAGATCCTGGGGCTGGAGGCGTTGACACCGGAAGGACAGGGGAACAACGGGATTCTGGTCACTCCTGCGCCCGGAACCGAGAATTCCTCGCGTTGCTGGAACGACATCGCTCTCTACGCGCGCGCGGCGACGATCTACGGCGGCAGTTCGCAGATTCAGCGCAACATCATCGGCGAGCAGCTGCTGGGTCTCCCCAAAGAGCCGAGGCTCGACAGCGGCCCGTTCCAGGACATCGGGCGACGCAAGACGGCCTGATCTCGAGCTTTCCGCCGATCTACGGCAGAACGGAACAATCGTGTATTTCGAATTCAACGAGGATCAAGAAGAATTCCGCGCGTCTTTGCGCAAGCTCCTTTCGGAACGTGCACCGCTCACGCGCGTGCGCGAGGTGGCCGAAACTCGCGGATACGATTCGTCGACCTGGCGGCTGCTCACCTCCGACATGGGGGTGCCGGGTATCCATGTCCCCGAAGAGTTGGGCGGAAGCGGCTTCACTTTCCTTGAAACATGCGTGGTGGTGCAAGAACTCGGCCGCGCACTGACACCGGTGCCGGTGATCACGACGATCGGTGCGATGGAGGCCATCCGGGGGCTGGGTTCCGCGGCGCAGCGGGAGGAGCTGGTTCCGGGGCTGGCCTCCGGCGAGACCATCGGCACGTTGGCGCTGTCGAGCAACCGGGACCTCGACGTGGACGGCGTGACAGTTCGCGCGTCGTCCGAAGGTGACACGCACACGCTCACCGGCCGGGTCGACTACGTGCCGTTCGGCCATATCGCCGATCTGCTGGTCGTGCCTGCAGTGACCCCGTCCGGCAACGAGATCGGGTTGTATGTGGTGGATGCTGCCGCGTCCGGTGTGGTGATCGAGTCGCGCGAGACTCTCGATCTGACGCGCCCCCTCGCGTCCGTGGAACTCTCCGGCGCCCCCGCTCGATTGCTGGGCTCCGATCACGCCGCTATCGTCCGCATCGTCGACCTCGTTCGGATCCTGCTGGCCAACGAGGCCATCGGGTCTTCGAAGGCCATCCTCGACATGGCGGTCGACTACGCGAAGCAGCGCGTGCAGTTCAATCGGCCCATCGGATCGTTCCAGGCGATCAAACACAAGTGCGCCGACATGGCGATCGCGATCGACTCGGCGGAGGCCACGGTCATGTTCGCGTCGATGTCCGCGGCGGGCGAGTCGAAAGACTTCAGGCTCGCCGCGCTGATGGCGAAGGCGCAGGGTTCGGAGTGCCTCACACTGTGTGCATCCCAGAACATTCAGGTCCACGGTGGCATCGGGTTCACGTGGGAAGCCGATCCGCATCTGTACTTCCGTCGAGCGAAATCGATCGAGCCGCTGTTCGGAAGCAAGGTGCACCACAACGACATGCTGGCCGATCTGGTCGGAATCTGAGGGGAGCGGGAGATGACCACAACGATGCCGACCACAACGATGCGCCGCCTCGAAGGCGACGTTGCGCTGGTGACGGGGGGCGGTTCCGGAATCGGGGCGGCCTCGGCGATCCGGCTCGCGCAGGAAGGGGCCGAGATCGCGGTCGTCGACGTCAATGTCGACAATGCGGAGGTCACTGCCTCGCAGATTCGTGAGGCGGGCGGTACGGCCGTCGCGTTTGCCGCGGACGTCCGTGACGACAAGGCGATGGACGAGATCGTCGAGGCCGTCGTGTCGCAGCTCGGGGAGATCAGCGTGGTCTTCACCGCGGCAGGCGTCAGCGGTGCGCGTCTGGACAGTCATGAAGTCACACGTGACGATTGGTACGGGGTTCTCGACATCAATTTGTCCGGCACGTTCTTCACCGTTCGCAGTGCGCTGCCCTCGCTGCTGCGCCGGGGCGGTGGGTCCGTTGTGACCTGCGGGTCGACGTCGTCATTCATCGCGACGCAAGGCGGCCTCGCGCCGTATCGCGCGTCGAAGGGCGGGGTGAAGATGCTGACGCAGACGCTCGCTGTCGAGTACGCGCCGCAGGGTATCCGGGTGAACAGCGTCTGTCCCGGGGCTGTCCGTACCAACCTCAGTGCCAATACCGCGGCCATCGTGCCGACGACCGGCACGGTGAAGAATCCTTCGAAGCCGCTGAGTGTTCCGCTCGGACGGTACGGCGAGGCTGAGGAAATCGCTTCGGTAGTAGCGTTTCTCGCGTCATCGGATGCATCGTACGTGACGGGTCAGGCCATTCTTGTCGACGGCGGGGTCACAGCAGAATGAGGCCTTGACATCGCCTTAATTCAGTCGCATGATTAACACCATAACCGTGAGGGTGATCACTCCGAGTGGAGTATCCGAGAAGGTCGGCATCACCGGATCTTGCGGTCGATCCTGACGAAGGAGTTCCGAAGTGGTCACATTCTCCCGGGCACGCCTGCTGCCTCGCGCCGGCGTCCTCGTGACGGCAGGAGCGTTGCTGCTCGCCGGGTGCGCTGAAACCTCATCCGGTGGCGGTGACGCCAACGGAGGCGGTGAGGGTGTCGCGTTCGGTGCGACGATGGAGGAATACCAGGCGGCATTCGCCGACGTGGACCCCATTGTGTTGTACACACAGTCGCCCAGCACGCAGGGATCCACCGGCGGCGCGTTCATCGACGCCTACACCTCGGCCGTCGAGGAATGGTCGGACGGCAAGATCACCTTCGACATCGCCTACTCCGACGCGATCGCCAAGTCCACCGAGATCGACAACGCCATCGTCGACGGCCGACTCGATATCGGACAGGTCCTCGCTGTGTACGAACCGCAGGAGTTCCCGGCGACATCTGCTCTGCTCGATGCCAGCGTGCTGTCCGACCAGAGCGTTGTCACAGGCGTTCTCCAGTCGAATGCGTGGCCGGCGGACGTCGCCCTGAACACCCCCGAGATCGTCGCCGAGTTCGAAGACAAGGGCATGAAGCTGATGCTTCCCGCCTACAACGCCGGTATGAACGCGCTGTTCTGCTCCGACAAGCGCGTCGCGCTTCCCGATTTCCAGGGCAGCAGCATCTCGGTCGGCAGCACCGCGGGTAACCAGCAGGTCTCCGCTCTCGGTGCGACCCCGACGTCCGTTGCCTACACCGAGGCGTACGAGGCATTGCAGCGCGGTGTCATCGACTGCTCGATGCTCAGCCCCGCGGCTGCCCAGATCGGCGGCATCCTCGAAGTTGCACCGCAGACGGTGATCGACCCGGAAGCCGGCCTCGCAGTGCCGAGCGGCAACATGGCGATGAACCTCGATGTGTGGGAATCGCTTCCGCTCGTGGCGCAGCAGCTCATGTGGGATCGCCTCGATGCGTTCATGACCGGCAGCATCGAGGGCAAGATCTGGCCCGTGACCGTCGATTCCGTCAAGGACATCCAGCAGTACGGCGGATCCATCGAGCCGTTCGCCGACGACGCGCGTACCGCGGTGCAAGATGCGAACAACAAGATCGTCGACGCGATCGCGGGTAACAGCGGTCTGAGTGACGGCGCCGGATTCGTCACGTCGGTGCGTGAGAGCGCCGACAAGTGGAGCCAGACCATCACTGAACTCGGCTACACCAACGAAACCGACTACAACGGCTTCGCTACCTGGTACACGCCAGGCAAGATCGACATCGCCCCGTACATCGAGCGGGTCTACGAGGAGATCTACCTGCCTCATCGCCCGTCCTGACATTCGCCGACCACGTTCCGGAGGAGTTGCCCCCCTGCGCCTCCTCCGGAACGTTTCTGCATCAAGGGGTACACCATGACCGAACGTCACTCCGGCACGGCCGCAATCGCACTCGACGGCGCGATCGACATGCACTGCCATTTCGGTCCGGAGCCGCTCGTGGAGATGGCAGCCAAGACGCCGCACAGCGTCGACCCGGTCGAGGCAGCGCGAGAGGCCGCCGACCACGGTATGCGAGCGCTCGTGTTGAAAGCGCATGAATTTCCGTCGACGGTCGCTGCGCATCTCGCCAATGTGGCCGTCCCCGAAGTCCGGTCGATCGGAGGAATCTGCCTCGACCATCCTGTCGGAGGCCTGAACCCGCACGCCGTCGAATGCGCATTGCGGGCGGGCGCACAGGTCGTCTGGCTGCCCACATTGTCGTCGGAACAGGATGCGCCGGCGAAGGTGAAGGCATTCTTCGGTGAGAAGGAAGAGGGGATCCGGGTGATCGATGCCGACGGGACGATCGTTCCCGAGGTGCGCACGATCCTCGACCTGATCACCCAGTACGACGCGGTCCTCGCAACCGGACACGTATCGACCGCCGAACATTTCGCCGTCGCAAGAGAATACGCATCGAAGGGCCGCGTTCTCGTCACCCACGCGATGCACGCGACGACGGGCCCGCGTCTGACCGAGCAGGAGGTGATCGAGCTGGCCGACCTCGGCGCCAGCATCGAATTCGCAGCCCACACCTGTATGGGCGAGCCGTCGACGTTCGCGAGCGTCGTGTCGGCGCTGAAGCGACTCGACCCCGCTCGGGTGGTGCTCGCGACCGACTACGGATGGACGACGAAGATCCCGCACCCCGCGGCCGGTTTGCATTCGTATGTCAATGCGTTGTGGGACGAGGGCATCGACGAAGCGGACCTGAAGGTCATGACCTGCGACAACCCGGCACGCCTGCTGGGCATGGACTGACGGGAGGACGTGAAAGCAAGTGGCAACTACGATTCCGAAGGACAGAGAAATGACCGACACTCAGGGACGGGTGGCCGGGAAGGTCGCCTTCATCACCGGCGCTGCCCGTGGGCAGGGGCGGTCGCACGCGTTGCGGCTCGCGCAGGAGGGTGCCGACATCTATGCCACCGACGCATGCGAGGACATCGCCTCGCTGACCTACGGTATGGCGTCGGAGGAAGACCTCGCCGAAACCGCGCGGCTCGTGGAGAAGACCGGACGCCGGATCATCACGCGCAAGGTCGACGTCCGGGATCAGGCCGGACTCGACGCCGCAGCGGCCGACTGCGTCGAGCAGTTCGGCCGGATCGACATCGTCAGTGCCAACGCGGGTGTCTGCGGCTGCCGCCCCACCGTCGAACTGACGGAGGACGAGTGGCAGGACATGATCGACATCAACCTCACCGGTGTCTGGAAGACGTCGAAGGCCGTGATTCCGCAGATGCTCCGGACCGGTGGCGGTTCGATCGTGCTGACCAGCTCGGTCGTCACCTACAACGGCTCGCGCAACGTCGCTCACTACAACGCATCGAAGCACGGCGTGGTCGGTCTGATGCAGACTCTCGCAGCCGAGTACGGCGGCCAGGGAATCCGCGTGAACGCGGTCCATCCGGGCAACGTCGGCACCGACATGCTCTTCAGCGAATCGACATTGCGGGTGTTCTGCCCGGACCTCGAGAACCCGACCATCGAGGATCTGCGCGAACGTGCACGCGGGCGCAACATCATGGACCTGGCGTGGGTGGAGCCCGAGGACATCACCAACGCCGTGCTGTGGCTGGCATCCGAGGAGGCCCGGTACGTCACCGGTGTCTCGATCCCCGTCGACTGCGGTCTTCGCATCAGCTGAGAGGTGAACCGGAATGTCTGAAGGACGCAACGCAGGACGCAAGGTCCTCATCACCGGCGGCGCAGGCGGTATCGGTGCCGCCGCCGCCCGGCGACTCGTGCAGGAGGGCGCTGCGGTTGCCGTGCTCGATCTCGATGCTGCAGCGGCCGAAGCGCTCGCCACCGAACTGCGTGGTGTGGGCGGTACGGGCGCGACGGTCGTCGCGGTGAGCGCAGACGTGTCCGATCCCGATTCCGTGGGACCGGCCATCGACGACGCTGCGACTCGACTCGGCGGTCTGGATGGGATCGTCACGTGTGCAGGAATCGCGAAATCGGCTCTGGTACATGAAATGTCGGTCGAGGACTGGCATGACGTGGTCGGTATCAACCTCACCGGCTCGTTCCTGTCGGTTCGGGCGGCGCTGCACCACATGCTGAAGGAACCTCGCTCGTCCGTCGTGACCATCGGATCGGTGGCGTCGCTCATCTCCGCGAACACCAATACATGCAGCTACGACGCGTCGAAATCCGGTGTGCTGGGCCTGACCCGGTCCATCGCGGTCGGATACGCCGATCGGGGTGTGCGCGCCAACACGCTGTGCCCCGGTGTCGTGGACACCCCGCTCGCACAGCGGGCGCGGGAAGCGGGCGGTGTCACCAGCACGGCGCTGGCCCAGACACCTTTGGGACGCCGCGCAGAGGTCGACGAAATGGCGGCGATCATCGCTTTCCTCATCTCCGACGAGTCGTCCTACATGACGGGCTCGACCGTCACCGCGGACGGTGGACTCACCGCACAATAGGCAGAATTGCTTCGTCGAAAAGAATCACCCCGTCGGACATGTTCGACGACGTATCACCCGAGAACCGAAAGGCACACTCATGGCTTCGACCGGACGCCTCGCCGGTAAGACAGCACTCATCACCGGTGCAGGATCCGGCCTCGGACGGGCCACCGCGCTCCGATTCGGGGCAGAAGGCGCTGCCGTCTCCGTGGTCGATCGCAACCTCGCCGCGGCCGAGCAGGTCGCCGACGAAATACGTGCGTCGGGTGGACGTGCACTGGCAGTGACCGCAGATGTCACCTCCGACACAGATTCCCAGCGCATGATCGCCGAGACCCTCGCGGAATACGAGACCCTCGATATCGTCTTCGCGAACGCCGGTGTCAACGGCGCAGGCAATGCCGCGGACACGACGGAAGCCGAGTGGGACAAGGTGATCGGTGTGAACCTCAAGGGGGTGTGGCTGACGTCGAAGTACGCGCTGCCGCACATGATCGAGCGACGCACCGGGTCGATCATCAACCAGGCGAGCATGGGTGGCCTGATCGGCCTGCCCGGAATCTTCCCCTATACCGCGGCCAAGGGCGGTGTCATTGCCATGACCAAGCAGATGGCGGTCACCTACGGACCGGACAACGTGCGTGTGAACGCAATCTGTCCGGGCACCATCCCCACACCGTTGGTGTACCAGTCTCGTGTCGACCGTGGTGCGGCCGACGCCGACGCCGACCAGACCGCGATCGACGCCGAGGTCGCGAATCGATTCCCCCTTCGCCGCCTCGGTACCCCGGATGATCTCGCTTCGGTCGCGTTGTTCCTGGCAAGCGACGAAGCCGATTGGGTGACAGGCGGTATCTACACAGTCGACGGTGGTCGCAGCGCGTTCTGAGCCGTATCGACGGCGAAAGGGCGGACCGGAATTCCGGCCCGCCCTTTCGTCATTCCATGCGCTGTCAGGCCATGAGTGCCGTGAATCGCCAATCGAGCACCGGCGCAGGCTCCGCGTCCGCGCGGTGCGCATAGACGAGCGAGCGCAGGTTCAGCACGCCGCCGCCTCCCGCGAGGGGTTCTGCGGACTCGACATGCAGATCGCTGGTGAGGGTGTCTCCTTCATGCACGGGGCCGGCGTGATCGCACGACTTCCAGCCGAGAACCGTCACGAGATTCGGTAGCGCCCGCGACGCCTGCGACAACGCCAGACCGATGGTGTGCCCGCCGTACACCAGCCGCCCCGCCGCACCGACGCGCTCGTCGTGATGGGTCGCGGCGATGTTGAGACTCAGGCGAGCGAGTTCAGGTGCGCTCGAGACGACGTCGCCGCTCGACTGCAGCACCGCTCCGGCGAGCGCGGCATCGAAATGCGATCCCGGTACCGAGGATCGGTACTCGTCGAGGTTCCATCCCTCGGGTGCGGTCCACCGCGGCTCGTCCTGCGGTCCGATCGCCGACAGGTCGTCGGCATGCACGACCCTGTTCTCGTCGGGGTTCTCGCTCAGCGGCAGCATTGCACATCGGTAGAAGTCGAGGACGGTATTGCCGTCCTGGTCGACGGTGTTCATCCGCAGAGCGGCGAGACCGGTGGGCTTGCGACCCGGCTTGGCCGAGTTCTCCTTCAGTCCCACGACCTCGGTTGTGGTGTACAGGGTGTCGCCGATGTACGGGAACCGGCGGAAACGCAGGCCCCGGTAGAACAGGTTGGCCTTGACGTGGTGCGTGACCAGAGTCGACTGGCCGATCGCGATGTCGGTGACGAAACCCGCGTGCGCGACAGGGCCTTTCGCGACCCGGGTGGCGAGGTGCTTGTCGAGGGGCAGGCGGAACCGGTCACCGAGGATGCTCTGATGCGCGGCAGCGAGACCGTCGGTGAGGGTCACGGCGGGGGCGGTGTCGAAGACCTGGCCGACGGTCAGTTCGTCGAAGTAGGGCCCGCCGACGTACGAGGGGGTGGTGGCCATGCTCAGGCTCCGATCTTGGTAAGGGTGCGGCGGGCAGCGACGGCGACGGCTTCGTCGAGCATCTGGCCGTCCAACTGCGCTGCTCCGGCGCCGCGTGCTTCGGCTTCCTCCAGTGCTGCGAGAACCTCGCGGGCGGCCTCGACCTGCTCGTCGGTGGGAGTGAAGGCTGCTGCGGCGGAATCGATCTGCGCGGGGTGAATGACCCACTTGCCGTCGAACCCGAGGTCGGATACCCACCGGGCGGAGTGCCGGAACGCCTCGTCGTCGGCGATACCGAGGAATGGGCCGTCGATGGCCTGCACGCCTGCGGATCGCGCCGCATGCAGGACACGGTCCTGCACGTACAGCCAGTGCTCGGGCGCGGCGGTGCGTGCGCGTCCGAGAGCAGCACCCAGGTCGGCATAGCCGATGATCACGCCTGCGACGCGTGGGCCCACGACGATCTCGTCGATGTTCTGGACACCGGCGGGCGTTTCGATGAGCGCTTGGATCCCGACGGGGGAGTCCTTGCCCAGGATGCGGTCGGCCTCGACGAGATCGTCGGCGCTCTCGACTTTCGGGAACACGATCGACGCGAGCACGCCGCCGAGTTCGGCGCACGCGCGCAGGTCGTCCTCGAACCACTCGGTGCCGCGTCCGTTGATGCGCACAGACACTGTGCGTCCGGTGCCGTACTCGCGGACCAGGGGAGTGATGAGGTCGCGCGCAGCGGACTTCCGGTCGGGGGTGACAGCGTCCTCGAGATCGAGAACGACCTCGTCGGCGACGGATGCAAGGGCCTTTCCGGCCTTACGTTCATCGGAGCCGGGGGCGACGAGCACCGCTCGTCGGCGAAGATGTTGCTCGGAAGTCACGGGGAACCTCATGGAACTCGACGGTGGGGAACGTGGTCAAATGTACGGCCATTGTGCGGTGGCGCGCCACTTCTATAGGTATCTGTAGCGGCACGGATCACTGATATCACTGGTTCGAAGTGCTGATGCGCCAGGGTACGCAATTGACAAGCCGCGGCAGTGGTCCTCAAAATGGCCGTACAAAGTGTGCGTCCCCGCGGCCGGGACCACGACGAGCCTAAGGACTTCCGTGAGCCATCTGAACGACGAAGAAACATTCCTGGTCAAGACCGTCCGCGACTTCATCGACCGCGAGGTCAAGCCGTCGGTGCAGGAGGTCGAGCACGCGAACGAGTACCCCGAGAAGTGGATCGAGCAGATGAAGCAGATCGGCATCTACGGGTTGGCGGTGCCCGAGGAGTACGGCGGATCGCCGGTGTCGATGCCGTGCTACGTGCAGGTCACCGAGGAACTCGCGCGCGGGTGGATGTCGCTCTCGGGCGCGATGGGCGGACACACCGTGGTCGCGAAGCTGCTCGCGTTGTTCGGCACCGAGGAGCAGAAGCGCACGTACCTGCCCAAGCTCGCGACCGGGGAGATCCGCGCGACGATGGCGCTCACGGAGCCCGGTGGTGGTTCGGATCTGCAGGCGATGACCACGACCGCGAAGCGTGACGGCGACGACCTGGTGATCAACGGGGCGAAGACGTGGATCACCAATGCGCGCCGGGCGGGTCTGATCGCACTGTTGTGCAAGACCGATCCGCAGGCCACTCCGCGTCACAAGGGCATCTCTGTGGTGCTCGTCGAGCACGGTCCGGGCTTGACGGTGTCGCGGGATCTGCCCAAGCTCGGGTACAAGGGTGTCGAGTCGTGTGAGCTCAGTTTCGACAATTACCGGATTTCGGCGGACGCGATTCTCGGTGGTGAGCCCGGTAGGGGGTTCGGGCACATGATGAAGGGTCTCGAGACGGGCCGGTTGCAGGTCGCGTCGCGGGCGCTGGGTGTGGCTGCGGCGGCGCTGGAGGATTCGTTGGCGTATGCGCAGCAGCGGGAGAGTTTCGGGCAGCCGATCTGGAAGCATCAGTCGATCGGTAATTATCTTGCGGAGATGGCGACGAAGCTGACGGCGGCGCGGCAGTTGACGCGGTATGCGGCGGAGAAGTTCGACAGTGGTGAGCGGTGCGATATGGAGGCGGGTATGGCGAAGCTGTACTGCTCGGAGGTCGCGATGGAGATTGCGCTCAACGCGGTGCGGATTCACGGCGGGTACGGGTATTCGACGGAGTACGACGTGGAGCGGTACTTCCGTGATGCGCCGTTGATGATCGTCGGTGAGGGAACCAACGAGATCCAGCGTAATGTGATCGCGTCGCAGCTCGTGGCGCGCGGCGGACTCTGATACACAGCATCGGAACCCGAGCCCACTAGGATCTTCTCCGTCATGGACAGCAGAACACGTGAGACGACGGAACCGGCATACGCGCAGCTCGCGCGTCAGTTGCGCGACGCTGTCGAAGCCGGCCGGTACAACGACGGCGTGCGTCTGCCGACGGAGGCAGAGCTTGCGGAGCAGCACGGAGTGAGCAGGCAGACCGTGCGTAGGGCATTCCAGGACCTGGTTGCCGACGGAATCGTCTATCGCGTGCCCGGTCGGGGTACGTTCGCGAACGAGACGGGGCGGCGTTACCGTCGGCAGCTCGGCTCGATCGAGGATTTGCTCGCGCTGTCGGCGGACACGGTCATGGAGATCGTCTCGCCGTTGCGGCGCGGCGTCGACATCGATGCGGCGAGTCGTTTGCGCCTCGACACCGATCTGCTGTACTCCGTCGTTCTGCGACGGGTGCACGATGGGATACCGTTCGTGCACACCACAATCCATCTACCAGATGAGATTGCAGCAGATGTACTGGACGAGCCTGCGCTGCAGCTCGGTGCATCCAGCCGCAACACCGTGATCGGGTTGCTCGAACCGTATCTCGCCAGCCCGATCGTCGAAGCCGCGCAATCGATCACCGTCGCGGCTGCATCCGAGCAGGTCGCCGAGGTTCTGAACTGCGCTGTCGGGCACCCGCTGTTGCGGGTCGACCGTCTGTACTCGAACGAGGCAGGAATACCCACCGAGTTGTCGGTGAGTTACTTCCTGCCCGAGCACTACACCTATCGCGTCACTCTCCGGCGTTCCGGACACTGATGCCACACACCAACTACAGGAGGCGAACATGCGGGTCTTCAACGGGATCGACGAGATCGAGAAGGCGGTCGGTGAGACCATCGGCCAGAGCGACTGGCTCGAGATCACTCAGGAACGGGTGAACCTCTTTGCTGATGCGACCGGCGACCACCAGTGGATCCACGTCGATCCCGAGCGGGCTACGAGCGGTCCGTTCGGCGCGACGATCGCCCACGGATACCTAACGCTGTCACTGCTTCCGGTGCTCGGCACACAGATCTTCTCGCTCGACGGCCTGAAGATGAAGGTCAACTACGGCGCCAACAAAGTGCGGTTTCCCGCGCCGGTCCCGGTGGGTTCCAAGGTTCGCGCCTCGGCCGAGTTCAAGTCGCTCGAGCGCACCGCGAAGGGCGCCAATCTCGTCGTGGGTTACACCATCGAGATCGAGGGCGGTAGCAAGCCGGCACTCGTAGCCGAGACGATCGTCGTGCTCGTTCCCTGAGCTGTCAGGGCTCCCGGTAGCGGGATTTCGCTACCGGGGACTCTCGATGCGCAGGATGCGGTCGTCGTCGCCCGCAGGTTCTCCGCGACCGTCACGGTTCGACGTGGTCAGCCACAGTGAGCCGTCCGGTGCGGCGACGACGGTCCGCAGCCTTCCGTATTCGCCTGTGAAGAACTCGGCTGTGCTGAAATCGTCGCTGCCTGAATCCGCGATGCCGATGCGCCACAGCCTTTCTCCTCGCAGCGACGCCATCCACAGGTTGCCGTCGTCATAGGCGATTCCGGACGGGGATGCCTGCGAGACCGACCATGTCCTGACCGGGTCGAGGTACTCGTTCCCGCCCCTGTCGTCTCCACTACTGCTGCCTTCGATTTCGGGCCATCCGTAGTTTCCACCCGCCACGATCTCGTTGAGTTCGTCCACATCGTTCTGCCCGAATTCGGACGCCCACAATCTGCCCTCGTCATCGAACGCGAGTCCCTGCACGTTGCGGTGACCGAGCGAATACACCGGCGACTCCGGGTCGGGATTACCCGGCGCAGGCTCACCGTCCATGGTCATCCGCAGGATCTTCCCGCCGAGCGATGCCGGATCCTGTGCAAGAGGGGGATTGCCCGCTTCGCCGGTCGCGGCGTACAGCATGCCGTCGGGCCCGAACTGCAGTCGGCCGCCATCATGGACTCGTGCGGCAGGGATGCCGTCGAGTATCACCTGATGGTCGGTGAGAGTCGTTCCGTCGTACGTGACGCGCAGAACCTGGTTTTCGGATGACGTTGTGATGTAGAGGAATACGAATCGATCGGTGTCGAACGTGGGTGACACCGCAATGCCGAGCAGGCCGGATTCCCCCTGCGCGACCGTGCCGGCGATCCTCGCAATTTCTCGAACCTGCTTGTCTGCACCGATCTCGAGGACACGACCCGAGTCGCGTTCTGTGACGAGAGCTGCTCCGTCGGGAAGAAACGCGACACCCCACGGTGTGTCGAGACCGGATGCGACGGTGTCCGTGACCTGCGGTGTGGGACCTGTGATCGCGGGAGCGGGTGTCGCGGGCACATCCTCCGAAGACGAACACGCGATGAGCGGAACCGTCAGGGCGAAGAGGGCGACGCGGCGCAACCATACGGGTGTCACGTGGTACATCCTCGTGCAGCGACCCGCCATCGGTCCATCACCGCATCGGCGTGGCGTCCGCCCATCACTATCAGCTCGTCCGCTAGATTGACCGCGTTGCACACGTGATTCGGAATCACCCGCACCCTTTGCCCGAGGTTGGGGCGGGTGCCGGCATTCGGCCACTGCACGGTGGCGTGATGCTCCGAAAGTGCGGTGATCCGCGCATCGGGTTCGCCGAGAATACGGCCGTATCCGGTGGCCCACGGTGCGCGGTCGGCACCGAGTGTCTTGCTACCGGAGTCGAGCACCACCACCTCGCCCCGGGCCGACACCACCGTCGCCAACGCGGTGAGTGCGATATCGGCCTCGGTCACCGCATCGAGTTCGAGTTGCTGAGCGTCCCCGAACACGTACACGCCCGGGCGTAGCTCTGTCGAGACGGTCGATGTCTCGATGAGGGCGGTAGGCGACGAGCCGCCGCTGATCACCACGGGGTCGATACCGGCGTCACGCAATGCAGCGGCCGCGACGGCGAGTGACTCGGTCTCCTCGGCACCGGCGACGTGAGGCAGGCCCGGACCGTACGAATGCCCGGGAAAAGTGAACACGCCCAGCACATTCAGATCCAGTTTGCGCGCCCGACCCGCAACCTCGCCCGCCTGTTCGGGTGCGACACCCGTCCGATGGTGTCCGCTGTCGATCTCGACCAGTACCCCGATCGACGTGTCGCAGTGCTCGGCAAGTGCGCGAGCTCCGGCCGCGGAGTCGATTCCGACAGTCAGTTGCACGGTCTCGGACAGGGCTTGCAATCGTGCGCCGCGCGCGGCGTCGACCCAGAGCGGATAGGCGATGAAGATGTCATCGAACCCGGCTTGCGCGAAGACTTCCGCTTCGGCCACCGTCGCGACGGTAAGTCCCCGCGCGCCTGCGGCGAGTTGGAGATGAGCGATCTCGATGCACTTGTGGGTCTTGGCGTGCGGTCGTACATCGAGACCTCTCTCGCGCGCCGATGCTGCCATGCGTGCGATGTTGCCGTCGAGGACGGCGCGGTCGACGAGGAGTGCGGGGGTGGCGTCGATGGAAGGAAAGGCGATCATCATCTCGACCGTAGTCGCATGCGGAAGCGTAGGTGTGCTACCTGGCTCCGCGTCGGCCGGTCCGCTGCGTTCCGCCTTTGGGTGTGATCACGCGCGGAGGCACCGTTCGTGTCATCGAGCGCTGCTGTTCGGTCCGAGTCGGGTAGGTGCTGTGTTGCTTTCGCATTGGGTACCGCCTTTCGGGTGTGGGGAGGCCGGGGCGCCGGACTTTTCGGTGAGTGCGCGTCGATTCAGGTGCGATCGAACCAGGTGAGCTGCATGCCGCTGTCGAACTCTCGACGTCGAACCACACTGAACCGAGTCGGGTTGAAGTTCCCGGCCAGCGCCGAGATCCCGCCACCCGCGATCACCGGGTAGCTCTTGAACATCAGTCGGTCGATCTCGTCAATGAGCTGACCTGCGAGGTTTCCCCCTCCGCAAAGCCAGATGTCGAGCCCCTCCTGCTTCTTGAGTGTGCGGACCAGTTCGACCGGATCGGTGTCGACGACCTCCACCTGCGGGTTGTCGACCGGTTCGAGTGTGCGGGAGAAGACGTACTGTTTCATGTGGGCGTACGGGCTGGTCATGCCGCCGGCCTGGTAAGTGCTACGGCCCATCAGCACGGTGTCCCACGCCTGGTTGGGAGTGTCGGCCGGCATATCGATCTGGGGGCGCAACTCGGTCGGGATCGATTCTGGATAGCGCTCGCGGATCCACGACATGTCGTCGCTCATCGGATAGAAGTCGAATTCTCCTTCAGGGCCTGCGATGTAGCCATCGAGAGAGACCGCCGCGTAGTAGACAAGCTTTCGCATACTTACCGCACCTCCGTAGTACTATGTATGAAGTGGTTTGAACGTAGTACTACGGATGGAGTGGTGTCAAGTGGTTCGTACGAATCCTGAGCGGCGACAGGCCCTGCTGGATGCATCGATCGAGGTCCTGGCCCGAGAAGGAGCCCGAGGGCTGACATTTCGGGCGGTGGACAAGGAGGCTGCGGTGCCTGCTGGTACCGCATCGAACTATTTCTCCAACCGCGACGACCTGCTCGTTCAAGTGGGGCACCGCTACTACGAGCGACTCGTGCCCAGTGGCGAGAGAATGGAGCAGTCCCACCAGCTGCAGACGCGCGAGTCCATGACCGAATTGATGACGGAGGTGGTCGAGCGGGTTTCCGGATTCCGCACGGGCTATCTCGCGATCCTCGAACTCCGGCTCGAGGCGACCCGTCGACCTGAACTGCAGACCCTGCTCACCGACAGGGTGCGTGCTGATCTGGACTTCAATATCAGCAACTATCGACTATCCGGATTGCCCGGCGGTGAAGATGCTGTCGTGCTCCTGTACCTCACATTGAACTGGCTCATCCTCGACCGTCTCACGCTCCCGGGGCTCTTCGACGAGAAGCGCGCCGCAGATCTGGTGCGGACGGCCGTCGACCGCGCGATCCCGGGCCAGGACTGACGATCCGCCGGGATGTGGTGCCGACCGCCGGGCGGCGAGCGATTGTCGCATCCTAGGCGCAGGATGCGCCACGAATAACGATGTGATAACGGTGTGAACTTGGAGAGTGGGCGTCCTCTTTCTGGGTCTACCCTCGCCGCATGGCAGGTGGCGTGGATCACAACAGTGGAGTCGATGGCGTCGGATACGACGTCGTCGTGCGCGGCGGACTCTGGTTCGATGGAACAGGCGCTCCCGGTGCCGTGCGCAATCTCGGTATCCGCGACGGAGTCGTCGCGACCGCAAGCGCCGACGAACTGCTCGCCGGGCCCGACACCGACGTCGTCGACGCACACGGTAAGTGGGTGCTACCCGGCTTCATCGACACCCACACTCACTACGATGCGGAAGTGCTTGTCGGGCCCGGGTTGCCGGAGTCGGTACGGCACGGTGTCACCACTGTGCTCATGGGTAACTGCTCGCTCTCGACCGTCTACGTCAACGCGCTCGACGGCGCGGATCTGTTCAGTCGCGTCGAGGCGTTGCCCCGCGACCACGTGCTGCGTGCACTGGAGTCAACGGCGACATGGGCCTCACCGTGTGAGTACATCGATGCCCTCAACGGCATGCCCTTGGGCCCCAATGTGACTGCATTCATCGGTCATTCGGATGTTCGTGCCTCGGTCATGGGGCTCGGCCGATCCACCGAGCCCGCTGTTGCACCGTCCCGTTCCGAACTCGCAGCCATCGACGACAAGGTGAACGAGGCGCTCGACGCCGGATTCCTCGGGGTCTCCACGATGACCAACCCGTGGGACAAGATGGACGGCGACCGCTACCGATCTCGTACGCTCCCGTCGACGCACGCGTCGTGGTCGGAATTCCGTCGGCTGCATCGTATTCTGCGGCGCCGCGGCCGCGTGCTCCAGGCGGTGCCGAATCTCAACACGAAGTACGATGTCGCATTCTTCGCCCTGGCGAGCACCGGCATCGGCCGCCGCCCGATGAAAGCGTCGGTGCTGGCTGCGGCGGACACCAAGGCGGAACGGTGGGTCAACCGGATCTTCGGCCCGATCGCCTACGTCGCCAACCGTATCGGCAAAGGCATGTTCCGCTGGCAACATCTTCCCACCACCTTCGAAGTGCACTCCGACGGCATCGATCTCGTGGTGTTCGAGGAATTCGGATCGGGCCGTGCCGCGCTTCATCTGAAGGAAGAGCTGGGGCGCAACGACCTACTGAAGGACGAGGGGTACCGGCGGTGGTTCCGTCAGGACTTCGAGAAGAAGTTCTCTCCGCGCGTGTGGCACCGCGACTTCGACGACACCCGGATCACGGAATGCCCCAATGAGTCACTTGTGGGCCGATCCATCGGCGAGGTCGCCCGCGACAATAACCTCCACCCCGTCGACACCTTCCTCGACCTCGTCGTCGAACACGGACGGAAGTTCCGGTGGCATACCGTGATCGCGAACGATCGGGAGAAGGTTGCGAACCGGTTGATCCGGACCCCGGGTGTCACGGTCGGATTCTCGGACGCGGGCGCGCACCTGCGCAATATGGCCTTCTACAACTTCGGGATCTGCTTGCTGCGCCGAATCCACGACAACGAGAAGCGGGGCACCCCTGTGATGCCGCTCGGGGAAGTGATCCACAAGCTCACCGGTGAACTCGGCGACTTCTACGGGATCGACGCGGGACATCTGCGAGTCGGCGACCGCGCCGACTTCGTGGTGATCGACCCGACGGGTCTGAACGACGATGTGGACGCGTACCACGAAGCGGCAATGGACGAGTTCGGTGGGCTCAGCCGGATGGTCAACCGCAACGACGACGCCGTCACCGCGACCGCGGTGTCCGGGAAGGTGGTGTTCCGCGGGGGCAGTTTCGTGCCGGGGTACGGGACCAGCATCGGGACCGGGCGGTTCCTGCGTGCGGGTGTCGAGGAGCGCGGACCGGCACCGGTGCGGGGAACGCCTGTGGCACATCCGCTGTGAGTATCCCGGCGCGTGCTCGCCGCACTCAGCAACAGCGGCGGCAGGAAACGATCGGACGCATTCTCGACTCGACCATCGAGTCCCTTGCCGAACTCGGCTACGCCGCTACCACGATCGGTGAGATCTGTTCGAGGTCCGGGCTGTCCTCGGGCGGCGTATTCCGGCACTTTCCGACGCGCCTGGACCTGATGGTCGCGGCTGCTGACGAGGTCGGTATTCGGCAGTTCGCGAACTTCCGGACGGGGCTCGAACAGCTCGGCGGGCCCGATGCCGGCATCGAATCGGTGCGCGCGTGCCTGCAGTTGCTTCGCGACGCGACACGAGCCCCCATCAACGCAGCCTGGTACGAACTGCTCGGCGCCGCCCGCACCGATGCGAGGTTGCGCGAGCATCTCGTCCCGATGGGGACGCGCTACCACGCTGCGATCGCCGAGTTCGCGCGTGCGCTGCCCATCGCCGAGCGTTTCGGGGCCGCTGAGTTCGACATGATTCTGTTCTCCCTCGTCCACCTGTTCGACGGTGAAGCGCTCGTCGCAACCGTGCATCCGCAGCCCGAGCAGGAAGAGCCCAGGATCGAATTCCTGGCCCAATTGTTGGTGAGCGTCACACTTCGCATAGGTTCGGGTAATGAGCAATGAGAACGGTCCTGCTCCGCAGTGGTTCGTGGACGCCCTTGCCGCGCCCGTCGAGACCGGGACCTATACGGTGTCGGGTGCGACGATCTCCTACCGTGCGTGGGGTGAAGCGGGCTCACCCGGTGTAGTTCTCGTCCACGGCGGTATGGCGCATTCACGCTGGTGGGACCACATCGGACCGCAGCTGGCGGTCGGCCGTCGCGTCGTCGCACTCGATATGAGCGGACACGGCGATAGCGACCACCGTGAGATCTACAGCCTCGACCACTGGGCCGATGAGGTCCTCGGTGCGGCCGAGCACGGCGGGATCGCCGGTCCCCCCGTTCTGGTCGGCCACAGCATGGGCGGAATCGTCTCGTTCGTGGCGTCGGCATTGCACGGTGACCGGCTCACCGGTGTCGTCATTCTCGACTCTCCGATTCGGGACATGACTCCCGAGGAGGTCGAGATGCGTGCCAAGACGGTCGCGAACGCCGGGCCGCCGAGGGTGTACCCCTCTGTCGATGCCGCTGTTGCGCGGTTCCGGCTCGTACCTCCGCAGGACGAAGCAGAGCCGTTCGTGTTCGACCACATCGCCCGCACATCGCTGAAGGAGGTCGATGGGGGCTGGTCGTGGAAGTTCGACAACCTGCGCATGGGCCGGGAGGCGCGCCGCATTCTCGAAGCATTGCATCAAGGCTGCCCCCTCACGTATTACCGATGCGAGAACGGCATCATCCGCGAACCGTTGCTGTCGCAGATCCGGGAGCAGCTGGGGCCCGACGCGACGATGGTGGAACTACCCGTCGCCGGACACCACCCGATGTTCGATCAACCTCTTGCCCTGGTCACGGCGATCCGGACAGTGCTCGCCGGTTGGGGTCGCTGAACCTGTGAACCTGCTGCGCCGGCTGGCGATCCGCCTGGGCGCTCAGCCGTGGCTGCCGCGCTACGCCCGCGTCATCGTCGGGATGGACCGTGCCATCCAGTGGCTGACGCGGGGCCGGCTCACGCTGCTGACGGCTTCCGGGCTACCCGAACTGATGCTCACGGTCGTCGGACGGAAGACCGGTGTGCTCCGTACGACGCCCCTGCTCTGTGTGCCGTACGACGGCGGTTGGCTGGTCGCGGGATCCAACTGGGGCAATCCCGAGCCGCCCGCGTGGGTGCGCAACCTGAATGCAGTGGATGACGCTGCCGTACGGTTTCGTGGCTCCGTCACCGCGGTCTCGGTACGGATCGCCGAAGGCGCCGAGCGGGAGGCATCGTGGGCCGTGCTGGTGGCGACATGGCCGAACTACGACTTGTACGCCGAACGGATCGAACGTGAGATACCGGTGTTCATTCTGACGCCGAAATAGATGCTCATGCCGGCTGGTGCGCGTCGGCGTCCTCCATACGAATCGGCGTGCGGCGCTCACGGAGCACGTGACGCGCCGCCCAGTCGAGCCAGAATCCGAGGAAGCCGATCACGACGATCACCGCCATCACCTGGTCGTAGGCGAGCTGGTCGCGCGCGTTGAGGATCTGGTAGCCGAGCCCCGAACGCACACCGAGCATCTCGGCCGGGACCAGCACGACCCATGCGATCCCGAGCCCCACGCGCAGACCCGTCTGTACCTGGGAGCGGATCGAGGGAAGCACGACCGTCGTGAGCAGTTCGACACGTGTCGCGCCGAAGGACCGGGCCACCATGAGGTGCCCGGGGTCGATGGCGTGCACACCGGCCGCGGTGTTGATGACGATCGGCCATATCGCCGCTGCGGCAATGAGGAAGAACACCGGCTGGTGCCCGATTCCGAACAATGCCACTGCGATCGGAGCCCACGACAGCGGCGAGATCATCCGCAGGAACTGCATGACCGGCATGGTCGCCTGCTCGACGATCGGGTTGAGTCCGATCAGCAGCCCGAGCGGAATGCCGAGTGTTGCGGCGATCAGCAATCCGACCAGGAGCCGCCACAGGCTCGCGAGCATGTCGGGCAGCAGCACTCCGCGGGCGAACAGATCCACGATGGCCGGACCCACATACTGCGGCGCGAATTCGCGCACGAGTGAATCCGGTCCGGCGACGACGGTGGTGACCAGCCACCACAGCGCCACGGCGATGACGATCGCGATTGTCTGGGGCAGAAGCGGAAGACTCCGGGCGGACCGGGCCGTGGTGCTCACGTGGGGTCGACCTCCTCGGTGCGGGTGAGATCTGCGGGTAACCCGAAGGCATCGGTGCCGGGTGTCCGGGTCAGTGACGTGCGGACGAATCGGTCGTCGACGAGTTCGTGGTGCACGGTCGCCGGGTCGATCCGCGACAGGAAGTCGGTATTGCCGTCGACGACCGTGCCGTGCATCGCCTCGACCAGTGCGGTGGTGAAACTGGGGAAGGGGAAGGGCTGGTAGCCGATCTGCTGAGGCATCCACCGGGGGTGCCGGGTGCCTGCGTCGCGGCCCGGATAGGTCAGTGCCGTCGTGATCGCGGGCAGCGGTTGCGGCAGATAGCGGTCGGAGAGCATCGCTGCGGCAGCCGGACGATCGGCGCCGATCTGCAGCTGTGCGGATACCACCGAATCGGTCAGGGACTGCACTGCCGCGGGGTTCTCTTCGATGAGGTCCTCGTGGACGAGCAACGCGCAGCATGCGTGATCGCGCCACAGGTCGCCGAGGAAGCGGTGGATCCGCCCCACGCCGCGGAGTTCGGCGGCAGCGTTGAATGGATCTGCGACGGTGAATCCCGCGATCGAGCCGTTGGCCAGGGCGGGAATCATGTCGGACGGGCCCATCACGACAAGCCCGACGGTACCTGCGGCTCTCGACGGCGCCTGCCGCACGACGGGTGTCAGCCCGCGTTCGCGCAACATCTGCTGAACGACGATGTTGTGAATAGACCACCAGAACGGGATTGCGATGGTCTCGCCCGCAAGCTGCCCGAGGTCGGTGATGTGCGGGGCGACGGTGAGTGCGGAACCGTTGGTGTGGTTCCAGCCGAGAATGCGAGCGGAACTTCCCAGTCCGTAGCGCAATTGGACGGCAAGCGGCATCAGCAGGTGCACGACGTCGACCTGCCTGCTGACGAATGCCTCCGCGAGCGACGCCCAGCTGCGGAACAGCACGGGTTGTGCGCCATCGACGACGCCGCGCGGATACAGTCCGGCGCCGTGTGCGACGAGCAGCGGCGCCGCGTCGGTGATCGGAAGATAGCCGATGCGGAGTTGTCCCGTCGTGTTGGTGCGATCTGTTGCGGCGGTGCGCACCAGATCGGCTGCACCGAGCACACCACCGGCAGCAGCGAGTCCGAGCGCTCCCTGCATGAGGGTCCGCCGTGTCAGCTTCCCATTCACGACGGAGTCAGCGACGAATCGCGGTAGTGCTCGAGGATCTCCGTGCGCAGTGGTGCCCGTTCGTCCTGGTTGACGTCGGCGATGCGCCACTGCTGCCGCACTGTTCCACCTCGGCCGAACAGGGCGATCCGGTCGGCGAGGCGAAGCGCTTCGTCGATGTCGTGCGTGACCAGCACCGTCGTGAAGGCGAGTTCGCGGGCGAGTTCGCCGAGCCACGATTGCAGATCCGAGCGTGTCGCGGGGTCGAGCGCACTGAAAGGTTCGTCGAGCAGCAGCAGACGTGGACGCACCGCGACCGCACGGATCACCGCGATGCGCTGGGCCTGCCCGCCCGACAGCTGATCGGGGTAGTAACCGGCGAGGCCGGACAGTCCGAATCGGGCGAGTAGTTCATCGGCGTACGTGATGTCGAATCGCTCTCGGTGATTCTTGAAACGTCCGCCGAAAGCAATGTTGTCGCGGACGGTGAGCCATGGCATGAGGTAGGGCTGCTGGAACACGACACCCGTGTGGGGGCGGGTGTCACCGTCGGCGCTCGGCCAATCGATCTCTCCGCGATCGAGATGGTCGAGACCGGCGATGATCCGCAGGAGCGTCGACTTCCCGCTGCCACTGCTGCCGAGCAGGACGAGGAACTCACCGGTGGGGACGTCGAGATCGAGTCCCTGGAGAACCGGCTCGCGTCTACCCGCGAAACTCTTGTACGCGCCCGCTACTCGAACTTCGAGAGTTCCCATCGCAACTGTCCTTCCGAGGGAGATTGGATGGGGAGGAACGCGGCTTCGCGGAAACGCCTGTTCGTCGCGCTCGCGGAGGCGTATCCGGCGCCGCCGCGGAGTGTCGCTTCGAGACGCGTCGCGGCGACTGCGACGACCGAGCCGTCGAGACGAAGGCGGACCAGATCGGCCCCCGACACGGCGGACGGCGCTGTGGAGAATCGGTACAGGCGCTCCCGGAGCGAGTCGTATTGCTCTGCAAGGACCTGATACTCGCCGCTGAACTGCTCGCCGAGACCGTACAGGCGCGACGACGCCTCCTCGAGGGACGCTCGGGCAATACCCGCGCAGAACGAGGTTTGCAGCAGCAGGAAGGTCGGGCGAATGGCGCCGCAGAACTCGGTGAGGTATTCGGAAATGATGTCCGAAGCCGGGATTCGGACGTCCTCGAAGGTGAGTGAGGTCGACGAGGTGGCGCCGAGTGCGAGGAGTTCGGGTGACGCGTTGATGCGGATGCCGGGTGCATCGGCATGCACTGCGGCGATCACGTGTCCGCCGTCGGTGGTGCGCGCGGGGAATACGATGAGCGATTCCGGAAAGACGTTGGAAGCCCAGTGGATCGGGCCGGAAACGGTGAGCCCGCTGTCGGTGCGTTCTGCGAGCAGCGGAAGTTCGCCGAGTCCGGCGAGGTACTTGAGCGCGGCCGCCATGGCGGTGACGCCGACCCGCCGACCCGACGCGAGCTCGTCGCAGTACCGTGCGCGGAGGTGTTCCGGTGCGCGGTCGAGGTATTCGAGTGTCATGCGCTGAGCCCACAGCGAGAACCCGACGGTGAGGGACTCCGCAGCGATCCCGTCGATGACCGCGACCATGTGATCGAGACACTTCCCGCCGAGCCCGTTCTCGAGCAGGCCGAGCTCGCCGATGCGCGCGAGGTCGGTGCGGATATCGGTCTCACCACGATCGAGGGCGGCGGCACGGTCGCGCACGAATTCGGCGATCGTGCCGAGCTGCTCGTTCGGGTTCTGAATGGCCGCGGTCATCGGGTGCCTATCCTTCGAGAGAGTGGATGCGGTCGATCGGGGTGCTGACGGCCTCGCGAGCGCGGACGACGGCGTCCTCGTCGGGGGCGTTGTAGAAGCACAGGCACTTGTCCATGTCCTCGCGGACGTAGGTTCGCAGGAAGCTCACCTCGGGCACGTTGGCGTACTTCGGTGAGTTGGCCTTCTTGCGCGCGAGGTAGGTCTCCATGTCGATGGTGTCGGGGATGTCCCACTCGACGAGGTAACCGGCTTCGGGGCGTGCGGCCTTGATCTGGTCGAGGTCGGCACCGACGAGTCGAACCTCGTTGGGGCCCACTATTTCTGCGACGTCCAATGTGGTTGCCTCGAGCTGGGCTGCGCGGCATGCATCGAACTCGGCGACAGCGAAGATGCGGGTGCCGCCCGCGGTCACCTGCGACTCGATCAATTCGCCCCCGCCTGCAACGACCGCGGTGTCGAATGCCTTGATGGCAGCTTCGGCCTGGCCTTCGGTGGGTACGAGTTCGTAGAGATACAGCGACATGGGTCACCTTCCGAGTAGAGCTGGGTGGACATGCTGACGGCAGGTGTGAGCGCAGGCGTACGTCAGGAATCGACGGGCGAGGCGAGACGGGGGCCGGTCAGCGCATGGAGCGACAACACGCAGCACCGGTCACCCGCACGAGATCCACGTGCAGGCGACGGGTCAGAAGACAGCGTGTCACGGGAGCCACGATACCTTTGGATAGAACGATCTGTCTATCGGGCTGATCCGATAGTCTTTGCTGCGTGCGCACCACAGTCGAAACCCCCGCCAAGCGACCGCCCGCGGAACGACTCCTCGACACCGCAAGCGCACTGTTCGCCGAGTTCGGGATCCGTGCGGTGGGTGTCGATCGGATCCTCGCCGACGCGGGTGTTGCACGTGCGAGCCTGTACTCGTCCTACGGCTCGAAGGACGGCCTCGTCCATGCCTACCTGGACCGACTCGACCATCGCGATCGCACCCGATGGAACGATGCTGTTGCGGGCATCGACGATCCCGTGCGCCGAATCCTGACCTTCTTCGACCTTGCACTGGCCTCGGCGCCCGGCAGGAACTTTCGAGGATGCCAGTACGCGAATGCGGCCACGGAATTCCCGGAGGAGCGGATCGAACCGGTGCTTGCGCATCGCGAGTGGCTACTCGACACTCTCGTGCGATTGCTCGACCGGGCAGGTGTCGCAGATCCGGAACGCACGGCCGAACGCGTGCGGTTGATCTACGACGGGGCGCTCGCGGGTTCGAAGTTCGAGCACTCGACCGGGCCGATCCGTGGTGGCCGCGACCTCGCTGCGGAACTCATCGAGGCTGCTCGAGACGCGCGGCGGACTCGCGCCGACGGGTGAGCCCACGGAACCCGGTGCCTGCGACCGCGAGGGTCACGAGTACACCGATCGCGCCGGCCGCTCCGGTCGAGCCCTGCTGACCGCCGACCGTGTAGTCGGCAAGGGCGCTGCCCGCGAACCGGTGCTCGTGAACGAGGCGGGCCATGCAGTCGCCGGTCCGGGACGAATGAAGGGGATCGTCGGGCGCGGTGGCGCTCGGTGTCGTGTTACTCGGTGTCGTGTCGCAACCTCGCAGAGTTGCGGCTTCGAGCGCGTCGGGTGTGTTCGCGGCGAAGGCCGACAGGGCGAAGGTGGAGAGGATGCAGGCGATACCGAATGCGGCCGCGCCGAGCGCAGTCACCAGACGGATGTGCGTCGCGCCCGCCGCGGCAACGAGGACCACCCCGGTGACAAGACCTTCGAGAAGAGCGACGGGCGCGTGGGCGCCGTACAGATACGCAAGTGTCGACAACGGCATGTGCGAAGCGCCGGAGATCGCGTAGACGACCACGAATCCGGTGACCGCGGCGAACACCGACGCGCCGCCTGCAGCGAATGCGACGGTGAACGTTCGTGCGGTCGGGGACAGCGTGTCGCGGCGAGTGAGGAATGCGCGAAGGGCGACGGCGGTTCCGTACCCGCCGGCAACCCCTGCGAGGGCCATGACGGTGGTGTTCGCTCCGAGTGCGGTGAGGCCTCCGTCGGCGAAGACGAATGCCTGGATGGCGAGCACGAATGCCAGGCACAGCGCGGCGCCGAACGGGCCGATGAGTAGCGCCGCCACAGCGCCGCCGAGGACATGGCCGCTCACCCCGGGCAGGACCGGGACGTCGATCATCTGCATGGCGAACACGAGTGCGGTCACGAGTGCCGCGGTCGCGGCGGACTTTTCGGTCAGCTCTGCCCGGGCCCTCCATGCGGCGAGCACCAGGCCGAGCACAGCGACAACATAGAACAACGCTGATGCACGCGGGGTGATCAGTCCATCGCTCATGTGCATGGCCACGGTCTCCACGGTCAGGTTCTCCACGATCACGATGCCCCCATCTCACGTTCGTGGGCGCAACGCTAGTGCCGGGTACGCAGTTCCCGAGCGACATTCGTCAGGCCGGTTTCCGTGTCGACCGTATACACAAATAGGAACATGTTCTATATTTCGTTCATGTACGAGTGGTCCGACACAGACCTCATGTTCCGCGACGCGCTGCGCGGATTCATCGAGAAGGAAATCCGCCCCCACGTCGATGAGCTCGAGTCCGGTGAGCTCCCGCCGTTCGACATCATCCGCAAGATGTATGCCGCATTCGGGATCGACGAGATGGCCCGCGAGTCTCTCGACCGGGCTCTCGCCAAAGAGGAGAAGGGTGAGAGCTCGTCCGGAAGCGCAGGGGGGATGAGCGGGTCGCCGGGTATGGCGGCACTGCTCAACATCGAGATCGCCGGCGTGAGCCTGGGGCTCGTCGCATCGATGGGTGTGAGCCTCGGGCTCACTGCAGGCACGATTCGCAGCCGCGGGACCCTCGCGCAGAAGAAGCGCTGGCTGCCCGAACTGGTGACCTTCGAGAAGGTCGGCGCCTGGGCCATCACCGAACCGGACTCGGGATCCGACGCTTTCGGCGGCATGAAGACCACCGTCCGTCGCGACGGTGACGATTACATCCTCAACGGACAGAAGACTTTCATCACCAACGGACCGTACGCCGACGTAATCATCGTCTACGCCAAGCTCGACGACGGCGATGCGACGGTCGACCGACGCGACCGCAAGGTTCTCGCGTTCGTGCTGGACAAGGGGATGGAGGGTCTCACCCAGAGTCCGCCGTTCAAGAAGATGGGTATGAACTCCTCGCCCACCGGTGAATTGTTCTTCGACAATGTGCGCATCACCCGCGATCGCCTTCTCGGGGAAACCGAGGACGGTGGGAGTAGTGACGGGAAGAGCAGCGCGAAGGAATCGTTCGCGGCCGAACGTATCGGGATCGCGTACCTGTCGCTCGGCATCATCGAGCAGTGCCTGACGTTGTGTACCGAGTACGCGAAGTCGCGCAAATTGTGGGGTACTGCGATCTCCCAGTTCCAGCTCATCCAGCTCAAGCTTGCCGAAATGGAAATCGCCCGGGTCAACGTGCGGAACATGGTGTTCAGCGCGATCGAGCGTGCGCAGGCGGGGAAGCCGGTGAACCTGGCGGAGGCGTCGGCGATGAAGCTGTACTCGTCGCGCGCTGCCACCGAGGTCGCGATGGAAGCGGTGCAGCTGTTCGGCGGCAACGGGTACATGGCCGAGTACCGCGTCGAACAGCTGGCCCGTGATGCGAAGTCGCTGATGATATATGCGGGGAGCAACGAGATCCAGGTGACTCACATTGCGAAGGGGCTCCTGGCGGACTGACCGAAATGACTGTTTTGCGGTGAAATTTCCCGGTCGGAGGCTCGATCGGTAATACAAAACCGTGCCGAGAGACACCGGGTAGTGGTAATTGCCCGGTGTCTTCGCATATCTTGGCACGTGGGCCTACAGGCCAGGGGTAGTTATCTGCAACTGGCGATAACCATAAATTGATGTGCACAAGTATCGGGGAGGATCACGATGCACGGGGGAGAGAATGGGCCGCGAGACCGGCCGATAATCCGGTTCGACGACCGGCCGACCACGCCGATCAATATCGATGGCCGGTCGGCACGCGCCGAACGCACGCGCCAGGCGGTCATCGATGCGCATATCGCGTTGATCCGCGACGGCGAGCTCAAGCCGACGGGCGCACAGATCGCTGAACGAGCACGAGTATCGCTGCGATCTCTGTGGGGTCACTTCGGCGACCTGGAGACGCTGTTCTCGGCGACAGGGGCCGAATTGATGCGTCGACAGGACGACGCACACGAGCCGGTGGATCCGAGCCTGCCGCTCGCGGAACGTATCGACCGATACTGCCGTCAGCGCGCCGAGGCGCTCGAGTACATCGCGCCCTTCTCGCGATCGGCGGAGGTTCGGGCGCCGTTCTCGGAAGAACTGCAGCGCAACCGTCACCGCTACCTCGAGCGAGCGGAAATCGAAGTGCGGATGCTGTTCGCTCGGGAGTTCACCCGAGCCGACGACTCGGCGCGTGTTCAGATCGTCCAGGCGATCGCCATCGCGTCGACGTGGCCCACCTGGGTCTCGTTGCGCGACGTCGTGGGTCTGTCTGTTCCGGACTCGACCGAAGTGATGAAGCGAATGATCGGGGCCCTCGTGGAATCTGTCATGTCGCCGACGGCGCAACCGCTGGCCGTCTGACCGCAACCCGGACTGTCCCGACCACGTGAAGTTCACGGCCCGGCATGCGCCGCGAGGAACGGTCCGATGACCGATAACACCTCGGGCGCGGCCGCGACCGTGCCCGCGTGGTCGACACCGCGCAGGATCGCCAGTCGCGCACCGGGAATCGTGCGCGACAAGGAGCGGGTGTCGTCCACCCGTAGGTGATCCTCGGAACCGGCGACCGCCATCGTCGGCACTTCGACTTCGCCGAGTGTTGCGTCGTCGATTCCCGGTTCGCGGTCGGACCGGCGGAAATACGCGACGAGTGCCTCGGTGTCGTTGGCGCGGTCACCGCGAGCGCCAGACCTGCACGCGGCCCCGAACGAATACCCGAGGTAGTGCACCTGTCGCACGCCGACGGCGTCGAGAACGGCCACCAGATCACCGACGATCGACTCCATCGCGTAGGCGTCCTCGTCGTGCGGTGTGTCGCTGCGCCCGTGCCCGCGCAGGTCGGGCAGGAGCACGCGGTAATGCTCCCGCAACGCGGCCACGTACCCGAAGCCTCGCCATACTGCCGACGACAGTGCGCTGCCGTGCACGAGCATCAACGCCGGTGCGTTCTTGTCACCCGACCGGGCGGGTAGAGACGAGAACGCGATGCGCGTGCCATCCGCAGGATTGGTCGAATAGCTCACTCCTCCACCTTCACACACTCCTCCGGTATCTCTGCGTCTTCCGGAGCAACCGACCGCGTCACACCGATCTCGTCGAGGAACCGCTCGTCGTGGGACACCACCACGAGTGCGCCTTCGAACGCCTGCAACGCCTGGGTCAGATGCGCGAGGCTCGGCAGATCCAGGTTGTTGGTCGGTTCGTCCAGAATCAGCAACTGCGGGGCCGGATCGGCCGCAAGGAGGATGGCCAACGCTGCGCGGAGTCGCTCACCGCCCGAGAGGACCCCGACGGGCACGTCGGCATCGGTCCCACGGAACAAGAAGCGCGCCAGGCGTGCCCGCACCTCCTGCGGAGGAAGGTGCGGTGCGCGCAGTTCGGCATTGGCCACTACTGATGCCGTGTCGTCGAATATGTCGAGGCGTTGGGGGAGTAGCGCATACGGCACGAGAGGCCCGGCGTCGACGATCCGGCCCAGGAGCGTGGTCTTTCCCGAACCGTTGGGTCCGCGCACCGCAATGCGCTCCGGTCCGACGATTTCGAGCGGGCCTGCAGTGATCCGTTGTCCGGGGTGCACCGAAGTGCCGGGCAGATCCACTCGGATCTCACGGTCGTTGCGCACCGCATCCTGTGCCCGATCGAGTTGAGTCCGAGCAGATTCGAGGTTTCCCTCGTGTTCGCGCCGATATTTCCCCGCGGCCTCCTGTGCCTGCCGCTTGCGCATGTTCATGATGATCTTCGGCTCGCGCTTGTTCTCGAACATCTTCTTGCCGTAGCGTGCTCGTCGGTCGAGCGCGACGTGCGCGGCTGCGAGCTCACGGGCCTGCCTGCGAACGTCGCTGCGCGCGTCCCGTACCGCGGCCCGAGCGGCCTCCTGTTCGGCTTCGATGATCAGCTCGTAGTCGCCGAAGCCGCCGCCGAACATGCGGAGACTGCCGTCGCGCAGTTCGGCGATCGTGTCCATCCGATCGAGAAGATCGCGATCGTGACCTGCGACGATCACAGTCCCCGGGAATCGGTCGAGGGCGTCCTGCAGGCGTTCGCGAGCAGCCGCGTCGAGATTGTTGGTCGGCTCGTCGAGCAGCAGCACTCCGGGTTCGGAGAGCAGCCGCGCGGTGAGTCCGAGCAGGACGGTCTCGCCGCCCGAGAGCGTCCCTACGGTGCGGTCGAAATCATTCTCGTCGTGCAGGATTCGATCGAGCCCGAGTCGGTGCACGGTCGCGAGCGCACGTTCCTCGACGTCCCAGCGGTCGCCGACGGTGTCGAAGTCTTCGCCGGTGCCGTCTCCGGATTCTATTCGTCGCAACGCTGTTCGCACCGCCTCGATCCCGAGGACGGTCGAAACCGACACGGTGGGATCGAGAGTGATGTCCTGCGGCAGATACGCAACACGGCCGGATGTCGTCACCGATCCGCGCAACGGTCTCAAATCTCCTGAAATGAGCTGCAACAGTGTGCTTTTGCCGCTTCCGTTACGTCCGACGAGTCCGGTGCGCCCGGCGGTGAAGGTCGCGTCGAGACCCTCGAAGACGGCTGTGCCGTCGGGGTGCTCGAAGGCGAGTGCGGACAGTGTGACACTGCTGGAGGAAGAAATGGGTGTAGACATACGAACTCCTGGAGGTGAAAAGACAGCCCGCGCGTATTGCGCGGTGGTCGAGAACCTCTACAGGAGCAATGCCTTCTCCGAACGCCGGGAACAAAGTCGGTCTCCACGATAAAGGCAGTGGAGCGGCGAGGCAAGACAATTGTGACTCGATCGGTTCGCCACGCGGTTCGGTTGTCGCACAGTTCACCGGATCGTGGCGTCGGGCAACGGCACTGTTCCCCGATCTCCGGCATGATCGTGACCATGCATACAGGTCGACGAACAGTCACGCTCGTGACAGCGGCGTCCCTCACTCTCGGCGCGGTGGGCTGCGCGACGGGGCCGGATCAGCCCGACACGGTCGCGCAGGAGTTCGCCACTGCCCTGGATACCGGCGACTCGGCGTCGGCTGCTGCGCTGACCACGGACCCGGCTGTCGCGGAAGAGATGATCTCGGGTCTGTTCGAGGGGTTGGGCAACGACGATCCCACCGTGACGGTCGCGGGTACCGGCGAAGGCGACACCTTCGAGCTGGACGTGTCGTGGAACTTCGGGGAGGGGCGCGACTGGTCGTATCGCACTACCGGCTCCGCGACCCCGGACGGCGCCGACGGGTCGGACGACGACGACGGGTGGAGGATCCGGTGGGATCCGGCGGTGCTGGCGCCGGAGCTGAACCAGGGCACGTCACTGCGCTACACCCCGACGACGGGCACTCCACCGACGATCTTCGACAGTGCGGGGCAGCCACTGATGAGTGAGCAGATCGTGACCCTCGTGAATCTCGATTCGTCCGCCGACCCCGCGGTGGTGGCGCCATTGCTCGCCACAGCTGCACCCACGATCACCGCGGCGTCCCTCGCTGCCGACCTCGAGAAGGCGGACGGCGCACCGGTGACCGCGGTGGTTCTGAGAGACGCCGACCTTGCACCCATCGAAGAACAACTCTCCGCGATGCCCGGCGTCACGCTCGCACCGCAACCACGGCTGCTCACCGCCGACCGTGATCTGTCATCACCGGTGTGGTCGGGTCTGGACGAGATGTGGCACGAGAATCAGGCTGCGACCGCGGGCTGGGCAGTGCAGACGGTGGCTGCCGACGGCGCCGTTCGATCGATCGCAGGAGTGGCCCCCACCGAGGCTCCCGACCTGTACACCACGATCGATCCAGGTCTGCAGGCTCGAGCAGAAAGTACGCTCGCGTCGTTCGACCGGCCGGCTGTGATCGTCGGGATCGACGCCGATACCGGTGCGGTGCGCACCGTCGCGCAGAACGCCGCAGCGGATCAGGAAGGTCCGGTCGCGCTCACCGGTCTGTACCCTCCGGGTTCGACGTTCAAGACCGTAACCACGTCGGCTGCGTTGCAGGCGGGGCTCGCCGAGCCCGACACGGTGCTTGCGTGCCCCGGGGTCGCGACGATCGGCGACCGGACCATTCCGAACGACGAAAGTTTCGACCTCGGCGAGGTACCGCTGCACACTGCCTTCGCACACTCGTGCAACACCACGATGGCCGGATTCGCCGTGGACATGCCTCCCACTGCCCTGACCGATGCCGCATTGCAGTTCGGGCTCGGCGTCGACTACGTCACTCCCGGCCTCGTGACCGTCACCGGAAACGTCCCACCGATGGAGTCGGGCGCGGCACGTGTCGAGGGCGCGATCGGGCAGGGAGAGGTGACGGCCTCGCCGTTCGGTATGGCACTCGTCGCCGCGTCGATCGCGGGTGGGAAGACACCATTGCCGATGATCGTCGAGGGGCAGCAGGCAACCGCCGACCAGGAAGTCGCACCGGCCCCCGAAGGCACGATCGCTGCACTCCGAACGATGATGCGAGAGACGGTAACCGAGGGTACGGCGAACGTGCTGAGCGACTTTCCCGAACTCATCGGCAAGACCGGAACTGCGGAGTACGGTGGCAACAACGGAGCAGCCGGAAATGTGAGCGGGGCACACGGCTGGTTCATCGGCGCGCAGGATAACCTGGCGTTCGCAGTGTTCGTTGCGGGTGCCGACAGTTCGGCTCCCGCCGTGGGGGCGGCCGGGCAGTGGCTGGGGAGGTGACCTTCTCGGATGTAGCGCAATCGTGATCGCATCGTAGACGACTCGTGCTTGTGACCGATGTTGCTGGAGTGAAGGTTGGGGAGTATGGGATTTCGGGAGTGGCAGCGTCGGCGCGGCGTTCGCGCTGTCGCCCTCGGTGCTGCCGTGGCCGTGGTCGCCGCGGTGGGTCTGAACACATTCGTGTTCGACGACCCGCGCAGCGATGCGCAAATCCTGGTCGACGATTTCGTCGAAGCACTCAACGATCGTGAACCCGGCGTCGCCTCCGAACTCACCTCCTATCCCAACGCCGCCGAGCCCGTGCTGGCACAGATGTTCGACGGACTCTCCGACGGCAGCGTCGACTACGATGTCGCCCAGCTCGTCGAACTCAACGAAGACTCCGGATACTTCACCCTCACCGCCGACTGGAACTTCGGAGAGAACAAGGACTGGCACTACCAAGTCGACGGATCCGTCCGGAAGCTGGCCGTCGGCTGGCGCGTGTCGTGGAGCCCCAACGTGGTCGTTCCCGACCTCGCGGGCCGAACCGTCCACCACGTGCGTACGGACGCCGCACCACCGAAGATCTTCGACCGCACGGGCACGCCGCTGATGGAGGAGCAGACCATCAATGCGGTCGTGCTCAACCCCGCGTTCATGTCCGATCCCGTCGCCAGCACGACACGGCTTGCCGAGGTCCTCGCGCCTGTCGCGCCCGTCATCACCTCCGAGCTCATGCAGGGGCGGCTCGCCGCAGATCCCGGAGCTCGCATCACTGCGGTCAAACTCCGCGACCAGGACTATCAGTTCCTCGAAGAGGACATCGTCGCCGTGCCTGGCGTCGAAGTCATCAAGACGCCGACGCTGATCAGCTCCGATCGCCGGGTCTCGACCCCGCTACTCGATTCGCTCCGCTCGGCGTGGCAGCTCGAACGCGACCGCACCGCCGGATGGGCCGTGACACTCGAAGATCCCGAGCAGGGACCCATTCAGGTGGCGGGGTTCCAGGGTCCCCCGCCACCGGATCTCACGGCCACTGTGGATTCGCACGTGCAGCTCGCGGCCAAGGAAGCGGTCGTCACCGTCGGTACCCCCGCGGCGCTCGTCGCGATCCAGCCCTCGACCGGCGGGATCCTTGCCGTGGATGTCAACAACCAGGCCATGGAACTCGGCCCCGTAGCCACCCGAGGACTCTATTCGGCCGGCTCGGTATTCGATCCGGTGCGGTTGGCGGCAGGTCTCGACCGTGGTGTCGCTCCCGATTCGGTGAACACCGATGATCTGGCCGATACCGCGCGTCGCCTCGGGCTCGGCGTGGGGTACTCGGTGCCCGGATTCGAATTCGAGACGGCACAGATCGGGCACGGGCGGTCGGGAGTGGTGCAGTTCACCGGAGACGACGGCGACGAAACGCTCGTGAGTCCGCTCGGCGCCGCGTTGCTCGCCGCCTCGATTGCGCGCGGCGAAGCACCCCCGCCGATGCTCGTGCAAGGGCAGCCCGCGTCGCTCACCGAGGCGGTCGAGCCGTTGCCGCCGCATGTGACGGACGCTCTGCGCGGACTGATGATCGACAACGTGCAGAACGGTCCCGCGTCCTTCTTGAAGGGGCACCCGGGTCTCGCCGGGATCGCCGCCAGCGCCGGCGACGACCGCTGGTTCTTCGGTTACACCGGCGACGTCGCATTCGCGGTGTTCGTTGCCGACGCCGACGGCGGCGACCGTGCGGTGAAGATGGCCGACCGCTTCCTCACCGAATTGGCGAAGCCGCCCGCCTGACCCTTCGCGCGCACGGCGCCCACCGGGTCCCTGGCCCCGGGGGCCGGTACGTTCGAGCATCGTGACGGTTGTCGATGTCCTGCTGCTCGTCGTCGCCGGGTTCTTCGCCGGCGTGGTCGGGTTCGTCACCGGTCTTGCCTCGCTCGTGTCCTACCCGGCCTTGCTCGCGGTAGGGTTGTCGCCGGTCGCCGCGAATGTCACCAACACCGTCGCGATGGTCGGTGTCGGCGTCGGTGCGCTCAGCAACTCTGCTCGTGAAGTGATCGATACGGGACCGCGAGTGTGGCGGTGGACGGTCTATGCGGCACTCGGCGGTCTGACCGGAGCTGTCGTGCTCCTTGTCGCGCCACCCGGATCGTTCGAGGCCACGGTGCCTTTTCTCGTTGCGTTCGCGTCGTTCGCCCTGTTGCTGCAGCCGAAGATCCGTGAACTGGCCGGTGGCCGTGACCTTCCCCGCGTGTTCGCCGCTGCACTGTTCGTCGTCGCGGTGTACGGCGGCTACTTCGGGGCGGGCGCGGGCGTCATCTTTCTCGCCCTCACGCTGATCTGTACGTCCGAGTCGATCTGGCGCGCGAGCATCCTCAAAAGCTATCTGCTCGGCGTCGCCAACCTGGTCGCGGCGATCGGTTTCGCGTTCTTCGGCCCGGTCCACTGGATAGCCGCGGCGTCCATGGCGGTAGGGGCGTTCGCCGGTGGCTGGTGCGGCCCTCCGCTGGTCGAGCGGATCCCTCCGAACCTGCTCCGGGTGGCGGTCGCAGCCGCAGGGTTCGGTCTCGCCGCGTGGCTCGGCTTCGGCTGACTCGGTGCGGCGCGTCGCTAGTGCACTCCGTGCATGAGCTTCCGGATCCGCGGGGTGAACGCGATCAGGATCAGGCCGACGGCGATCGAGGCGCCGCCGATCCACAGGTAGTACGGCACCTCGTTGTTCTGGTCGTAGTAACCGGCGAGGGTGCCCGCCATTGCACTTCCCAGCGCGACCGACAGGTAGAACAGGGCGACCATCTGGGTGTGGAAGTTCTTGGGTGCGAGTTTCGTCGACAGCGACAGGCCCACCGGTGACAAGAACAACTCCGCCAGCGTGAACAGCAGCAGGATGCCGATGAGCCCGAGCAGCGGTGCACTGTTGGCGCCGCCCCCGGACATCGGGATGAAGCACAGGAACGCAATGCCCATGATGATGGTGCCGCACGCGAACTTGATGGGTGACGACGGTTGCCGAGGCCCGAGTTTCGTCCAGGCGGCGGCGAACACGCCGGCGAACAGAATGATGAAGACGGGGTTGATGGACTGGACCCACGACGGCGGGAACTCCCAGCCGAACAGGTTGCGGTCGAGGCGTGAATCGGCGTACACCGCGACCATCGTGAACTGCTGCTGGAACAGCGACCAGAACACGGCGCTCGCAAGGAACATCGGGATGAACGACCAGACCCGGCTGCGCTCGGTCGTCGTGATCTGCTTGCTGGTCAGAATGACGAAGAAGTAGACGACCGCCGCAACGATCGTCAGCGCGACCACGATGTCGGACATGTTGCCCGAGGTGATGACGCCGGTGGCCGCGAGGAGGCCGACAACGACGATGGCTGCTGCCGCGCCACCTGCGACTCGCGGTCGCAGGTCGGCCGGGAGTGGATGCGGTGGTGTACTGCCGATGTCGCCGAACTGCTTGCGATAGAGCGTGTACTGCGCGAGACCGAGGAACATGCCGACTGCTGCGAGGCCGAAGCCCCAGTGGAAGCCGTAGCGCGTCTGCATGAAGCCGGTGAGCAGTGGGCCGACGAGTGCACCGAGGTTGATGCCCATGTAGAAGATCGAGAATCCGGCGTCGCGGCGGTCGTCGTTCTCGTCGTACAGGTCGCCGACCATGGACGTCGCAGTCGCTTTGAGCCCGCCACTGCCGAACGCGACGCAGATCAGGCCGACGCCGACCCCGAAGAGTCCGGGCAGCAGTGCCAACGCGATGTGGCCGATCATGATGAGCACGGCACTGTAGAACAGTGTGCGTTCAGCGCCGAGCAGGCGGTCGGCGATCCATGCCCCGACGATCGTCGACAGGTAGACGGTGCCGCCGTAGGCGCCGACGATCGAGGTGGCGGCGACCTGGCTCAGACCCAGCCCGCCGTCTGCCGCCGAGTAGTACAGGTAGTAGATCAGGATGCCCTGCATGCCGTAGAACGAGAACCGCTCCCACATCTCGACACCGAAGAGGTTGGCGAGGGGGAGCGGTTGTCCGAAGAACCGGTGATCGGTTCTCGATTCGGCTGGAGGCACAGTGTCGCTCATGAGTGTCACTGTTGCACCGAGGAGCGGACGGTGTGGGTGATTCAATTCATCGAAAGCGTGTCGTATCGATCACCCGTTATGTCGATCACCCGTTATGTCGATCATCGTCGTGTCGATCCCACCGGCGTGACGTTCACTGCGTGGTGATCCGCCGGCGGAGAATCACCTGAGCGACCACACGCCATCCGACGAGGACGAGTCCGAGGGACAGTGTCGCGACGATGATGAATGCGGTCGCGGTGCCTTGGCCGGTCAGTGCCCGCAGCAGCATTCCGCCGACGAGGGCGCTCACCCACAGAATCAATCCTGTGGGGACTGCGGCGTAGGCGTCGAACTTGTCGCGGTAGAGCCATGCGGTGAGGAACCACCCGATGGTCAGTCCACCGAGGAACGGCCAGGCCGTTCCGGCCAGCCCCACGAGGTCGAGTGCTTCGTCATGGCTGGATCGTCCGATTGTGGCGAAGACGATGACCAGAATGACGTCGAGAACCAGCGCGGGTGCGTACTTTCTCACCCGTCCAGGGTATCCCCGATGCTCGTCGGACCGGCCGACGGTGTCAGGCCTGAGCGAGGGCCTCGATCTCGATGTTCAGGGTGATCTTGTCACCGACGACTGCTCCGCCGCCTTCGAGGGGCATCTCGATGCTGATGCCGAAGTCCTTGCGGTTGATCACGGTGGTGGCTTCGAAGCCGGCAACAGCGCCCTGGCCCATGCCGGGGTTGACGCCGTTGAACTCGAGCTTCAGTTCGATCGGGCGGGTGACACCGTGCAGCGTGAAGTCGCCTGCGAGGAGCAGGTCGCCGTTCTCGGCACGCACGCCCGTGGTGGCAAACGTCGCGACGGGGTGGTTCGCGGTGTCGAAGAAGTCGGCGGATTTGATGTGCGCGTCACGGTCGGCGTTCTTGGTGTTGATCGAGTCGACCTGGATCTCTGCGTTCGCGCTGGCAGTTCCGTCCTCGGCGACCACGATCGTGCCGGTGAAGCTCTCGAAGGTGCCGCGGACCTTGCTGACCATGAGGTGGCGGACCGAGAAACCGACGCTGGAGTGGACGGGGTCGATGGTCCAGGTGCCTGCGGTCAGGCCGGGGAAGACGGTGGTGCTTGCGGTCATGAGGCGCTCCTTGGATGTTCGGATATGTTGTTGAAACTTCAACTGCTGACAGATCGAGGATGACACAATCTAGTTGAGTTCGCAACTACTTTGTCGGAAGAAGATTCAGTCCGGCTGAAGAACGGTCCGTTCGGCGACGGGATCGATGTCGGCCCCGGCGCTCACACCGCGGTACAGGACCGCCACGGTGATCCACCCGATCACCGCAACGAACGCGACGCTCACCGCTCGATAGACGAACACTGCGGCGAGAGACTGAGATGCGCTCAATCCTGCTGCGGTGAGGGTGGCGATCAGCGTGCCGTCGACGAATCCGAGACCCGCGGGGGCAAGCGGGACACTGCCGACCGCCTTCGCGGCGGTGAACGCGATGATCAGACCGGCCAACGACGGTGTGCCGCCGACCGCCCAGCACGCGAATCCGAGGCAGATCATGTCGAGCACGCGATTCAGACCAGACCATGCCGCCGCGGCCATCATGTCCCGTCGACGGAGGTGCACCGCTTCGAGCTGGGACAGGGCACGTTCGAACGCCTCGATCCCGGCGTCGGCCGACCTCCTGATCAGGCGGTTGAATCGTTCCAGATTCCACGTGACGAAAGTCTTGATCGACGACGGATTCTGCGCGACGTACCGGAGCCCGAGCAGTAGCGCACCGGCCGCAGTGATCGACAGCAGCAAGGTGACGGGACTGATCGACGAGCCGACAGCGAAAGCGCCGACGGCGCCCATGGCGGCAAGCGTGGCGGTGGAGACGACCCCCGACACCGCGAGCTGCCAGGAGGCGACCATCGGCGTTGCGCCCCAGCGGCGCGTCTGCCGGTAGGTGAACGCGGTGGAGAAGACGAGACCTGCGGGGAGTGTCACTGCCATCGCGGTACTCCCGTAGACCACCGAGGTCGACCGGGACAGACTCACCTGAACTCCGCCCGCACGCAGCACCTTGCGGAGGAGCCCGGCGAACGCGCTCAGTGACAGGAGTTGCGCGACCACCGCCGCCGCGGCCCACCCCCAGTGCATCTCCGTCAGAGCTCGCCAGGATTCGCTCATCGATGGCCACAGGTAGATCCCCTCGACGACGAGGAGGGCGATCAGGGCGATCGCGGACACCCACTTGATCCACCTGAAACGGCCCCGTCGCGGTGTAGCGTCGGGGCCAGATCGGCCTTCATGCGGCTGCGCCACTCGGCCAGCGTATCGAACGCCGTCGAAACACTCGTATGGTTACCCGTTGGTAGAGACCGGTTCGGGTGATCGAACGGGCCACGCCAGCTGTGTCATGCGCCCCCGTCCGCGCAGCTGGACCTCATCGCCCAACTCCCAGTGGCCGCGCTCCTCGTCGTCCGCGAAGTACAGCGCACTGGACGAGGCGAGTACCCGGCTCGGGCGCAGTTTTGCGAGTTCGGTCAGCCGGGATGCCTCATTGACCGGGTCGCCGATCACTGTGTACTCGAAGCGCTCCGCCGCACCGATGTTCCCGGCCACCGCCAGGCCGGCAGAGACCCCGATACCGATGTCGAGCCCGGTGATCTCGTCGAGCGCGAACCGCAGCTCGCGTGCCGCCGCCAACGCAGCGGTAGGGGCGTCGGGACGGTCCAACGGTGCACCGAAGATCACCAGTGCGGCGTCACCCATGAACTTGTTCACGAATCCGTTGTGCTTGTCGACGACGTCGACGACCACGCGGAAGAACTCGTTGAGCAACTCCACCACCTCGTTCGGGGGCCGCTCCGCGGCAGTGGCCGTCGACCCCACCATGTCGACGAACAGCACGGCGACATAGCGCGTCTCACCACCGAGCTCGGTGCCGTACTGCAGAGCTCGGCGAGCGACGTCCTCGCCGACGTGCTGACCGAACAGTTCCCGCAACCGTCGCCGCTCGTCCGATTCGGACATCATCCGGTTGAAGCCCACCTGCAGCCGACCGATCTCACTGCCGTCGAACACCTCGACCTGGACCCCGGAGGCGCCGCGCTGGACGCGCTCGATGGCCCACCGAAGCTGCTTGATGGGATCGGAGATCTGCGACGAGGTCAGCAGCGACAGGACGAGTGCGAGCCCGATCGACATCACCGCCAACGCCAGTACCGACCACGCGAGCGCATCGGAGCCGAATTCGTTGTCTGTGGTCAACTGGGTGACGCACAACAACACGATCCCGGCGACCGGCATCAAGGTGCCCAGGCCCCACGTCATTGCGAGACGGGTACCGACACCGGGCGCCATGGTCCGATCGAAACGACCTTCACTCAGCGCCCGCGCGGCCACCGGGCGCAGGATGCGCTCGCCGAGCATGTAGGTGAAACCGAACGTGCTTGTCGCGGCCATCGCGACGGTGACGGCGACGGTCACCGCGAGCGACGGCATCTCTTCAGCGGTGAGGAAGACGAACAACACCCCACCGAGCAGCCACAGCCCGAGATGCACGATCGCCTGCCGCAACGGTGCGTGCAGGGCAGCCATCTGCTCCGACCGTGTCGGCGGGCCCCCGCGCAGCTGCCACCGCACCACGGACCGCAGCATCAGCGCTGCCGCGCTCAGGCTCACGACCCCCGCGAACGCCAGGTAGACGGCGAAGACGGCAAAATTGCGGACCCTGTCCGCGATGATGTTCTCCGACTCCTCGATCGGCAGCCCGTAACGAACGAAGGCGAACACCAGCATGGCCCCGAACAGATTCGAAGCGCCCATCGAGACCATGTAGAGCGGCCAGCGACTTCGCAAAGTCGCCGCGACTGCTCGATATGACCTCAACACGACTTCAAATCAAACCACTGTGCGGACGGTCACATGACCTTGTGGTCGCACTTGGGGGTCACCGAATGGTTGGATTCACCGCAAAAGCGACGACGAAGGCGAGGAGCGCGGAGATGGGGGGATCCATATCCGATCTCTCGCGCACGGCAGACCCGGACGCCCCGCTGTGGCGTGCCGCGCAGGTGTTCCGGCTGGTCACGGTCGTCTACGCGGTCAGCTCCCACGTCTCGACCGTCCCGAATTACACCGACGAGACATTGAGCTGGTTCCTCATCGGCGTTCTCGTGGCGTGGTCGCTGACCTCGGCGCTACTGCTCTCACGCGGACCTCGGGGGCGTCGGGTGGTCGTTGCCGTCGACCAGTTCACAGCCATCGCACTGATGGCGTCGACCCGATTGATCTCCGATCACGACTGGTACAGCCACCATCAGACGATGCCGACCACGCTGTGGGTCGCCAACGCTGTCATCTCGGCTGCGCTCTTCGCCGGCCCGCTCGCAGGAATCGCTTCGGCGATCGTGATGGCCGCGGTCAGCGCGGTGGTGCGCGACCAGGTCAACCTCGACCTGTGGTCCGACGCGACCGCGCCCGTTCTCGTCGCCTGCGGTGTCGCGATGGGATTCGCGATGAGGACGGCCCGGACCGCGCACCGCCGGCTCGAGGAAGCGGTGCGGATCGCCGCGGCAACAGAGGAACGTGACAGGCTCGCCCGGCAGGTCCACGACGGCGTGCTGCAGGTACTCGCGCTCGTACAGCGAGGAACCGACGAGAGCTCCGGAGTCGGTATCGGCCGGGCCGAACTCGCCCGGCTGGCCGGTGAACAAGAGGAGGCATTGCGCCGCCTGATCTCCGACCAGGACACCGAGGTCGATCGAGGTGGGCAACACGTCGACCTGACCGCGATGCTGCGAATGCGGGTCGACGGCGACGTCACCGTGGCTGCGCCCGCGGACCCCATCGTGATGGAGCGGCCACGCGCCGGGGAACTCGTGGCGCTCGCGACCACCGCACTCGACAACGTCGAGCATCATGCCGGTCGCGACGCACGAGCGTTCGTGCTGCTCGAAGACCTCGGCGACGAGATAATCCTCTCCATCCGTGACGACGGCGTCGGTATCGCCCCCGGACGACTGGCCGAAGCCTGTGTGCAGGGACGTCTCGGCGTATCGAAATCGATCATCGGCCGGGCACAGTGGCTCGGCGGGACAGCACAGCTCGAGACAGCACCCGGCGAAGGCACCGAGTGGGAGATACGCGTGCCCAAGGAGGAACCACATGGCTGAGATCACCGTGATGGTGGTCGACGACCATCCCATCTGGCGCACCGCCGTGGCCCGCGATCTCACGGACGCCGGTTTCCGCGTGGTGGCGGAGGCCGACAGCATGCGAACGGCCCGAACGCGGGCCGTGGTCGAGCCGGACGTCGTGCTCATGGACATGTCGTTGACCGACGGCAGCGGAACGGATGCGACCAGGGCCGTGCTGGAGGTGTCGCCGCGGTCGCGGGTACTTGTGTTGTCGGCGTCGTCCGAACGCGCCGATGTGCTCGGTGCGGTGAAAGCAGGGGCGTCCGGTTATCTGGTGAAGAGCGCGTCGGCCGTCGAACTCGTCGAAGCCGTAGTGAAGACCGCTGCGGGTCAGGCCGTGTTCACCCCCGGTCTGGCGGGGCTCGTGCTCGGTGAGTATCGGAAGCTGTCGGTGTCGAAGCTGCGTGAATCGTCTGCGCCGACCCTCACCGACCGCGAAACCGAGGTCCTGCGACTCGTCGCGAAGGGAATGTCGGCGAAACAGATCGCGTCGCGCCTGGTACTGAGCCACCGCACCGTCGAGAATCATGTGCAGGCGACGCTGCGCAAGCTGCAACTGGCCAATCGGGTGGAACTGACCAGGTATGCAATCGAACAGGGTCTGGACTGATGTTCTGAACCCTGCATCGTGCTCGGAACTCTGCATCGTGCACGGACGACTCTAAAGTGGTCGGCATGGACCCGAAGGATCTGAGAGTCTCGGACGCAGAACGTGAACACGTGGGTGAACTGCTGCAGCGCGCAGTCGGTCAGGGCATGCTGTCGCTCGGTGAATTCACCGAACGAATGGACACCGTGCTCGTCGCGAAGACCCGCGGAGATCTGAACCAGGTGCTCGTCGATCTGCCTGGTATCCAGATGCGACCGGAGTTCCAGCAACAGCCGCAGTTTCCGCCCGCTCGGGCGTACGAGCCGCAGGCCGCCGCGGTGTCTCCGTCGATGTACTCCGGGGGCACCGGGACGGTACTCAAGGGCCGGATGTCGACGATCGCGCGTAAGGGTCGCTGGGAGGTGCCGCCGGTGTTGCAGATCGACACCGTGGCGTCGTCGGTGTCGCTGGACTTCACCGAGGCGGTGATGCAGACGCAGGTCGTGCGGATCGAGGTCAGCGACTACCTCAGCTCGATCAGCATCGTCATTCCGATGGAGGCGACAGCCGACATCAACGGACTGGAGGCGATGGCCTCGTCGGCGACCTCGAAGGTGGGCGCGGGCGCCCCGTACGGCCCGCTGCATCTGGTGGTGACGGGCAAAATGCGTGCCGGAAGCCTGACGGTCGCGCACCCGATGGGTGCGCGACTGCGCAAGTTTCTCAGGGGTACCTGACCGGAGAACGTGGCGCGCAAGCCCGGTCCTTCAGGGCGGGTTAGCGCATCAATCATGTCGGTGGTCGTGGCTATGGTCTCGCTGTGCAGCTCCGCTACCAGTACCGCGTCTACCCGACACCGAGTCAACAGAACATGCTGGCCCGGTCGTTCGGATGCGCGCGGGTGGTGTTCAACGATGCGTTGCGTGCACGGCAGGACGCGCACGCGGCCGGGGTGAAACTGTCGGACACCGACGTGCAGAAGCAGGTGATTACCGCCGCGAAACGCACACCGGAGCGGGCGTGGCTGGCCGAGGTGGTGTTGGTGCAGTCGGTGCGCGACTCGGCAACGGCATACAGGAACTGGTTCGATTCACTGGCCGGGAAGCGGAAAGGCCGCAAGGTCGGTCCGCCGCGGTTCCGGTCCCGCAAGGACACCCGGCAGGCGATCCGGCTCACCCGCAACGGCTTCAGTATCCGAGGCAACCGGAAGTTGTATATCGCGAAGGTCGGCGAGGTGAAAGTCGCCTGGTCACGCGACCTACCCTCGGAACCCTCGAGTGTGTCGATCATCAAGGACTCGGCGGGTCGGTACTTCGCGTCGTTCGTGGTCGAGACGACCGACGTGCCGTTACCGGAGTCCGATGCGGAGGTGGGGATCGACCTGGGCCTGACGACGTTCGCGGTCCTGTCGGACGGCAAGACCATCACCTCACCGAAGTTCTTGCGCCGCGCCGAACGCACACTCTGCAAGGCGCAACAGGCACTCTCTCGCAAGCAGAAGGGCAGCAACAACCGGGCCAAGGCACGCGTTCGTGTCGCGAAGGCTCACGCCAAGGTGGCCGACGCCCGCAAGGATTGGGCGCACAAGAACTCCACGGCGATCATCCGCGAGAACCAAGCGGTGTTCGTCGAGGACTTGTGTGTCACCGGGCTGGCGCGGACGAGGTTGGCGAAGTCGGTGCACGATGCCGGGTGGGGCATGTTCACTCGGATGGTGGAGGAGAAGGCCGCCCGGTATGGGCGGACCTTCGTGAAGGTGGACCGTTTCTACCCGTCGAGCCAACTGTGCTCGACGTGTGGAGTGCAGGACGGCCCGAAACCGCTCTCAGTGCGGGAGTGGCAGTGCGCGGCGTGCGGTGCGGTCCACGACCGCGACCTCAACGCCGCCAAGAACATCCTCGCCGCCGGACGGGCGGAGAGGCGAAACGCCTGCGGAGGGACCGTAAATCCTGCCGCCTAGCGGGAGGTAAGTCCCTGTGAAACAGGAACCCACCGGAGTGGCGCGTAGCGCTGCAGGAGGAATCCCGGTCGTTCACGGCCGGGAGGACGTCAACAGTTCTCACTGGCGGCGTTGCCGGGCGATCAGCTCACTGACACTGATCGTCTGGGCATCGTCCTCGCGGTGCCGCCGGCCCTGCGTGTCGGGACCGCGCGAAGCTCGGTCTACGGGCGGCCGGCGATGGTTGTCGCGCTGGGGCAACTCCGGCCTGTCCTCAGGCGCGTTCGCGGCGGGGTCGTTCGGGCCCTGCCCTTCGCGCTGCTGCTGGGACCCGGGAGCCCGCTCGGCGGTCGAGGGAGCCCTCCGCATCTGCGAAAGCCAGCTTTCGATGGCCTGCGGATCACGAGCCTGGGCTGCGGGGGCCTGCCCTTGCACGGGGGCGGGGCGGCCCCCGGCAGCCTGGGTGTTCTCGCCGGTGTTGCCTGTCGGAGCCTGAGGGCGCACGTCGGTCCGGGGCAGTGGCGGAGGTACCGATCCACGCTGTCGCCGTGGCAGCGGCGGCATCGCTGAGGTAGGCGGTTGTTGCTGCGGGGACTGGGCATGTTGTGCAGGACCCTGCTGACGTGGCGCAACCGGCTGCTGCGGGCCTGCAGTCCCCCGGCGGGGGAGCGGGCCGCTCGCGTTACCGGGCGCGGGCATTCCGCGGGTCGGCGGGGGACCCTGCTGCGCCGGACCCTGTTGCGCCGGACCCTGTTGCGCCGGACCCTGTTGCGCCGGACCCTGTTGCGGCGGCACGGGCGGATGGCCTGGCCGTCCACGACGGATCGGCGCGGAAACCTGGTGGCCTCGGCGAGGCGGAAGTCCAGCGCCGCCGCGCGGTGCCGGGCCCCCCGGCTGCCCGGGCTGTCCCGGCTGGCGCGAGGCCGTCGGACGTCCCTGCGATCGGCGCGGGGGCGGAAGGTCGCGTGACCGTCGCTGCTCGGATGCCGGCCGTGGTGCGGCGATCGTGGGCATCGGCTGCGTCATCAGGTCGTTCTCGCTCCCGGCATCGCCGAACATGCCCTTCGGGAACCGGTGCGATCCCGTTGCCGTGATCGTGGAAGGTCCGAACATGCCGACGGTGATGAGCTCGGGAACGTCCTCGGGCATCAGCTCGTCGGGCAGGATCGGCTCGGCGAGGCCGACCTTTTCCTGGATTCGCTTCATCCATGCAGGCGCCCACCAGCAGTCGTCGCCGAGCAGTTTCATCACCGCCGGGACGAGGAACATGCGGATCACGGTCGCGTCGATGATCAGCGCCGCGATCATGCCGTACGAGATGTACTTCATCATCACGAGCTCGGAGAACGCGAACGCTCCGGTGACGACGATGAGGATCAGCGCTGCGGCCGTGATGATGCGACCGGTGTGGGAAGTGCCGATACGGATCGATTCGGTGGTGCTCGCTCCCTGCGATCTGGCTTCGACCATGCGCGAGAGCAGAAACACCTCGTAGTCGGTCGAGAGGCCGTAGATGATCGCGATGATGAGCACCAGCACCGGCGACATGATGGGACCGGGGGTGAAATTCAGCAGGCTCGCGCCGTGACCGTCGATGAATATCCAGGTGAGGATGCCCAGGGTCGAGCCGAGCCCGAGCGCACTCATCAATGCGGCCTTGATCGGCAGTACCAGCGACCCGAATGCCAGGAACATCAGCAGGGTCGTCAGTACGACGACGAAGACGACCATCAGCGGCAACGTGTCCAGCAGTGCCGCGATCGAGTCCTGCTCGATCGCAGGCGTGCCACCGACGTAGACCTCGACGCCGTCGGGCCACGACGCGGAATGCAGGTAGTCGATCGTGTCGGAGGTCATGTTGCGGTCGACGAGCCCGGCCTTGAGGACGCGGACCCCGTCCTTCGCGGGACCTTCGATGGAGAATTTCTCGACCAGCCCCGGTGCAGCACTCCCGGTCTCGATGATCTTGTTGAGGTCGCCGCCCTCGGCGCCTCGGATCACGAGCTTGACCGGCTCGGTTCGCTGGCCGGGGAACAATTCGTCGAACTGCGCCTGCGCGGCCCGGGTCGGGTGATCCGGTGGAAGATACGTCTCGTTGATGCCGCCGAATTTGATACCGGTCAGCGGAGTGATGAGCAGCAGCAGACCGATGACCGTGGGGATGGTCACCTTCATCGGGTTGAGCATCACCCAACGGGTCAGGCGACCGAGGAAGCTGTTCTCGATCTGCTCGTTCGACTGGATCTGGCCGAACCGCTTCATGCCGAACTTGTCGATCCGTCTGCCCAGGATCGCCAGGATGGCGGGAAGCACCGTCACCGATGTGAGCGCAGCCAGCGACACGGTCGCGATCGCACCGTAGGCGACGGACTTGAGGAAGCCTTGCGGGAACAGCAGGAGCCCGCCGAGGCTGGTGATCACCATCGTCGCCGAGAACACGACGGTGCGACCGGAGGTGATCACCGTGCGGCGCACCGCGGCGGCCGTCTCGTAGCCTTCGGCAAGTTCTTCTCGGAACCGCGACACCATGAACAGGCCGTAGTCGATGGCCAGACCGAGCCCGATCAACGACACCACGGGTGCGACGAACGAGTTGACCTCGGTGAAGTTGGTGATCAGACGGACGATGCCGTTGGCAGCGACAACCGTCAGGCCACCGGTGATCAGCGGCAGTGCCGCGGCGATCACACCACCGAACACGAAGAACAGCAGCACACCGACCGCGGGGATCGCGAGGATCTCCATGCGTTTGATGTCGTTGGCCATCGTGTCGTTGAGCGCGTTGGTGACCGGCTGGAGTCCGGCGAGCTTGACGTCGACGCCCTCGATTCGGAGCGAATCCTTGACGTCGCGGAAGTTGTTCGCGATTTCGGTGTCGTTGTCACCGGCGATCGCGATGGAGGCCACACCGTGCTGTTTGGATTCGTCGGCGAGGGCGGGCAGCGCCGGAGCGCTGTCCGTACGCCAATACGAACCGTTGATCTTGAGAATCTGGTCGGGGTTGTCGGCGAACCACGAGTTCAGGCCCGCGGTGACGGTTGCCGTGAACTCGGGGTCGTCGACGGTCTTGCCCTCGGGTGCGGTGATGAGTGCCAGGACATCGCCGTTGGTGTCTCGCCCGAATGTGCCGTCGGCCAGCTTCGCGGCCGTGACGGACTCCGAGCCGGGGTCGTCCCAGCCGCTCTGACTGAGATGGTCGTTCAGGCTCAGGCCGTACCCGGCGAGCCCGAGCAGCGCCGCGACCATCACCGCAATGACGGTGAAACGCGCGCGGACGACGAGCTCTCCCCAACGGTCGAACACGTAAATCTCCTATTCGGCGACGCTCTTGCGCCCCGCAAGAAGGGCTGAGAGCGGTCGGAACGGCTGCAACCACGCACCCTCGTCCGGCAGCGTTTCGAGGCTGACTCGCGGCAGCGGCTCACGGAACACGCCGGGGATGTCCTCGAGATCGACGAAGTCGAGGATCTCCGAGGTCACCGCCCAGCTTGCATGCTCACGGAAGCCGAGTACCTGCACCGCGACGCCTGCTGCGGCAAGTTCCTCGAGGGGTTCCCGGAATGCCTGCCCGTCGGCGGATGCAACCATCACACCGGCGAGGCCTTCGCCGCGCCGCAGCTCGATGTGCTCGAGCATATCGGAGTCGACGTCGCTGTCCTCGTCGATCTTGGGCTTGGCGAACACCGCGAAACCCACGTTACGCAGAGCTTCCACCCACGGACGCACGACGTCGGCGCTGCCGGGTGCGATATTCGTGAAGACCGTCGCCTCGGCCTCCAGCGGCGAGGTGCGGTGACGCGACAGGTCGGCCGTGCGGCCGAGGAGCCAACGGCCCAGTGCGTCGAACCTCGGCCGGTATGCGGCAGTCGGGCGGCCGCCGAGGATCGCCCCGAGGCCCATATCGAGGTTCGGTGCGTCCCACACGAGCAGCACGCGCCCGGGCCGCTCGGTGCTCTCGATCACGGCGGTGTCGGTCGCACCGGGCACTTCTTCATGGACGCTCATGCTCCGATCTTCCCCCAGATCATCTCGGCGATGTGGCTGCCCACCTGGTGAGCCTTGTCCTCGAACTTCGTGACCGGACGATCGTGGCTGACGGGGGACTCCCACGTCACATCTGTGAGCTGGGGTTCGGCGTTACCGGCTTCCAGGATCCACTCCGCATATTCGGCGTGGTCGGTTGCGACATGTAACACGCCGCCCGGCTTCAGCCGGGTCGCGATGAGCGCGAAGGTCCTGGGTTGCAGCAGCCGGCGCTTGTGGTGCCGTGCCTTCGGCCACGGGTCCGGGAAGAAGACCCGGACGGCGGTCAGAGATTCGGGCGCGACCATGTGTTCGAGGACCTCGACGGCGTCGCCACGCAAGATCCGCAGATTGGTCACAGGCGCGTCGGTGTCTGCGGTGCGCTCGATCCGCTGCAATGTCTGCGCGATACCCGGGCGGTAGACCTCGATGGCGATCAGGTTGATGTGGGGTTCGGCCTGCGCCATCGCGACGGCAGCGGTGCCGGTGCCGGAACCGATCTCGAGCACCAGGGGGGCCGGACGGCCGAACCACGCCTCGGTGTCGAGCAGATCATCGCCCACATCGCGACCGAGTTCGGGCCAGCGGCGGTCCCATGCGTCCTGCTGCGGATCGGTGAGAGATCCGCGGCGAGAGCGGAAACTCGTCACTCGCGGGTACAGGCGATTCCCCCTGGACTGCTGCTCGTCGAGCGTGTCGGTCGTGTCCTGATCGGAGTGGTTCACTCGACCATTGTCACGTATCGCCAGAGTGCGTGGCAGGAGTGACCGGTGTGACCACAGGGTTTTCTCAGGATGAGGACCCCGGACAGCGTGCTCGGGCAGTGTCGGAACGTGGTCTCTGACACAATTCCTTCGCGACGATCGGGGGATCATGACGGGGGAATCGAGCACGCGGTATCCGGGGGCCGATCCGTGGCACCGGATCGCGGACGAAGTGGATCGGCTGGATCCGGATGCCGGACGCACACTGCATTCTGCGCTCGCCCGGTGCACCGCACCGCTGCGGATCCAGGTCGCAGGACGCGCAGGTGTCGGACGCGCAGATGTGCAGCGCACATTGGCAGGGTTGCCCGCCTCCTCGGAAGCCGCCGTCATCGACGTCCCCGGAACACCCGATCCGGTTCTCGACGCCGATGTGGTGATCTATGTGCTCCCCTCCAGGCTCGATCCGGTCTCGGTGCATCCGGCCGACCGCCGCGCCCTCGCAGCGCTCGATTCCCGGCGCGTCATCGTGGTGGTCGCCGGCGACACGGCAGTCCAGGGTCTCGTGGCATCGGTGTTCACGCGGGACGACCCGAATCTGGAGGCGGTGCTCCTCGAGCGACTCGACCGTGCTGACTCCGGTCGGTTCGAGGATTTCGTCACTACGGTGGCGGGGATCGCGGCGTCGCCGCAGGCAAGGGACGTCATCGAGGCGGCACTCGAGAATCCTGCCGCGCCCGGAGTGTCGGTAACCGGGTTTTCGGGGTCCGAACTTCCCGCGTCGAGTGTTCCGGTCCGGTGAGCGGCGCCGATGATGTCCTACGGCGCTGGAACCCGCGCGGTTGGGCACGGCTGCACCGATCGCCGGCCCCGGATCGCGGTGTTGCGGTGGTGCGGGTCGCGGGGGTTGCGGGTTCGGGCCGCACTACCCTCACCGCCGAACTCGCAGAGCTCGGCGGTGTCGAATTCGTCGAGGACGGGGATGCTCCCGTGGTGCTCATGGTGCTCGATGCATCCTCGGTTCTCGGGCGCACAGAACTGGCCGTGCTCGACGCAGCGGCGCGTGACGCAGCCGACGTGGTGTTCGCGTTCACCGGAATCGACCGATATCCGCGATGGCGGTCGATCAGCGAGCGTGACATAGAACTGTTGCATCGGCACATGCCGAGGCTCGCGCGGGTCGTGCTGATTCCGGTGTCCGTCGTCGCAGCGGCCCGGGCCAGGGAGCTCGGTGGCGATGCCGGCCGGGTGCTGGCGGTCGAATCGGGGCTGGTCGGTGTGCACGACGCGCTTCTCGCCGCGGCGAGGACATCCGCGCAGGCCCGGTCGACACGCACCGCGGTGGTCGCACAGACGAGCAGCATGATCGTCGAGGAGATCGCTGCGCTCTCGGCCGCCGACGACACCGCTGATCTTCGTGCCGAGCGCGAACGTCTCGCGACGCGACGGATCGGCCCCGAACCTCGCCCGGACTCCCACCGAGTCCGGGTGGAGTTGAGGCGGGACCTCGCGGTGCGCGTGCGGGAGGCATCGGCGGAATTGCACGGTGTCCTCGACGAGGGCTCGGTCGATCCGCGTGGTGTCGAGATCCTGCTGACCGCGCATTCGCAGCGAATCCGAGAAGCGGTCGCGGTAGCGGTCGAACGCGGCCTGGGAATCGTGTCGCAGCTGCCGAGTGCAGAACCGGCTCCTGCGCCGCGGATCCCCGGTCGTCGTCTCGATGATCGCCTCGCGCTCGTGTTGGGGGCCTCTGCGGGCGCGGGCCTCGGCCGCATGGTGGCCACCTTGCTCGGAGCAATTCCGGTGGCGGTCTCGGTGCTGGTGACGGTTGTGTGCGGGGCAGCAGCCGCGTGGTGGCTCGTTCGTCTGCGCAGACAGGTGGCGCACCGCGAGCTGATGCGACGGTGGGTCGTCGACGAACTGACCTCGCTTCGCGCGGACCTCGAGGCGTGGATCCGCGCGATGGCCCTCGACGCCCAATCGAAGCTCGCGCGCGACACGGCTGCGCAGGAGCTCGCACGCACCACCGAATTGCGCGAGCAGGTGGCAGCAATCGACGACCGTATTCGTCGACGCCTCGGGGAACAGCGCGCCCGCATCGCGGCCTGTGAGCGGGACCTGGCGATGTTGAGGCAGGTGGAACCGTGGTCGGCTCCGGTGCGTCCAATCAGCTGAGGGACGGCGTAGGAGAGGCCCGACAACGCAGGAACAAGATCTCAGGGGGCAGACATGGCTGACACATTTCTCGGCGCAGGCGGGTTCGACGACCAGGGCCTCGGCGGTTTCGACGTGTTCGACCCGGCGAGTACCGCGGCGTGGGCGGACTCCGTCGGCGCCACGACCGATCTCGACGGGGACGGGCTCCTCGACACCGTCGCTTTCGACAACGGCCACGGTGCCCTGGTCGTTGCCACCGACAGCGATCTGGACGGTTCCACCGACCGGCTCACGGCCGTCGGCGACGAGGGAGAATTCGGTGTGTGGGAGTTCCGGCGAACTGCGGGTGGTGCACCGGATTGGGTCCGGATCGATGCGGGTACTCTCGGCAGAGACGAATGCCACATTTCCGAAGGCAAGTGAGGTGTATCGCCTGTACGAACAGGAAGGACGGAGGTAGTCTCCACGTCTCTGAATCGTTTCTGTGACATTTCCGACCGGACCCGATTGTTCCCGGTCCGATGTCCGGCGTTAACCTCTATGAATAGGACATCCGGCGCCCGCGTCCTCCGTACGGCCACGGACGAAGCGGGTGGTACCCCTGCCGAGAGGGGAAGGCCCGGGTTCGCCTCTGATCAGGCATAACCATGCAGGTCGGGGCAGATCCCGGTTCCGGGCACACCCCAGGAGAGTTTGATGACCTCAGCAACCATTCCCGGTTTGAACGGGACCGACGACAAGCTCCCGACCCAGCATGCCGAGCTGCTTGCGTGGGTCCAGGAGGTTGCCGAGCTCACTCAGCCCGATCGCGTCGTGTGGGCCGACGGATCCGACGAGGAATGGGATCGGCTGACTGCCCAGCTCGTCGAATCCGGCACCTTCACTCGTCTGAACGACGAGAAGAAGCCGAACTCGTTCCTCGCGAACTCCGACCCGTCGGACGTCGCGCGTGTCGAATCCCGCACCTACATCTGCAGCGAGAACGAGATCGACGCGGGCCCGACCAACAACTGGATGGCGCCCGACGAGATGCGGGCCATCATGACCGACCTGTACCGCGGCAGCATGCGCGGACGCACCCTCTTCGTGGTGCCGTTCTGCATGGGCCCCCTCGGTGCCGACGATCCGAAGCTCGGTGTCGAGCTCACCGACTCCGAGTACGTCGTCGTCTCCATGCGCATCATGACCCGCATGGGTGCCGCTGCCCTCGAGAAGATGGGCACCGACCGTCCCTTCGTCAAGGCCCTGCATTCGGTGGGCGCGCCTCTCGAAGCCGGTCAGCAGGACGTCGCGTGGCCGTGCAACGACACGAAGTACATCACTCACTTCCCCGAGACCCGGGAGATCTGGAGCTACGGTTCCGGTTACGGCGGCAATGCACTGCTCGGCAAGAAGTGCTACTCGCTGCGTATCGCCTCGGCAATGGCCCACGACGAGGGCTGGCTCGCCGAGCACATGCTCATCCTCAAGCTGATCTCGCCCGAGAACAAGCCGTACTACATCGCCGCGGCCTTCCCGTCGGCGTGCGGCAAGACCAACCTCGCGATGATCCAGCCGACCATCCCGGGCTGGCGCGCCGAGACCCTCGGTGACGACATCGCGTGGATGCGGTTCGGTGAGGACGGCCGTCTCTACGCCGTCAACCCGGAGTTCGGTTTCTTCGGTGTCGCCCCCGGCACCAGTGCCGATTCGAACCCGAATGCGATGCACACCATCGAGGCGGGCAACACCATCTACACCAACGTCGCCAAGACCGACGACGGCGACGTGTGGTGGGAGGGCATCGGTGGCGACAAGCCCGCTCACCTGACCGACTGGCTCGGCAACGACTGGACTCCCGAGTCCGACACGAAGGCTGCTCACCCGAACTCGCGTTACTGCACGCCGATGTCGCAGTGCCCGATCCTCGCCCCCGAGTGGGACGACCCGCAGGGGGTGCCGATCTCCGCGATTCTGTTCGGTGGACGTCGTAAGACGACGGTCCCGCTGGTCAGCGAGTCGTTCGACTGGCAGCACGGCACCTTCCTCGGTTCGACGCTGTCGTCCGAGCAGACCGCAGCAGCCGAAGGCAAGGTCGGCAACGTTCGCCGCGACCCGATGGCGATGCTGCCGTTCCTCGGTTACAACGCCGGCGACTACCTCAACCACTGGATCAATCTCGGCAAGAACGCCGATGAGTCCAAGCTCCCGAAGATCTTCTACGTCAACTGGTTCCGTCGTGGCGACGACGGCCGCTTCCTGTGGCCCGGCTTCGGCGAGAACTCCCGCGTGCTGAAGTGGATCGTCGATCGCATCGAGCACAAGGCCGACGCGCAGTCCACGGCCATCGGCTACGTACCGACCGCAGCCGACCTGACCCTCGACGGCCTGGACGTCGACACCGCGGACGTCGACGAGGCTCTGAAGGTCGACGTCGACGAGTGGAAGGCCGAGATCGATGGCATCGCCGAGTGGTTCGAGTTCCTCGGTGAGAAGGTGCCCTCGGGCATCCGCGACGAGTTCGAGGCACTGAAGCAGCGCCTCGGCTGAGTCCGCACCCGCCTGTAGCCGAATGCCCCGTGCAGTCAGTTCAACTGATGTGCACGGGGCATTCGGTGTCTGCGGAGATCGGCGTGCTCAGGCGTTCTGTGTAGCCACCCACTCATCGAGCCGACGTTTCGCCTCCTCTGGCGGAACATCCTCGACGCGCGTCATGACGGCCCAGCGATGCCCGAACGGATCCAGGAGGGAAGCGAAGCGATCGCCGGTGACGAACGTCGACGGTTCCTCGAAGACCTGTGCACCCAGCGACACCGCGCGAGCGAACGTCGCGTCGACATCCGCGCAGTACAGCACGTACGAATGGTTGACGTTGTTCGTGCCGTCGGGGGCGTGCAGCCCCATCGACGGATGCGGGTCGCTCAGCTGCATGCGGCCGTGGCCGAAATCGAGTTCGGCATGCATGACAGCTCCGTCGGGGCCGTCCTGGCGGTCGACGAGTTTCGCGCCGAACGCGTCGGTGTAGAACTCGATCGCTTTCGTCCCTCCGTCCACGACGAGGAACGGCGTCAATGCGGTGTAACCGTCGGGAATGGGATTCACGGAATTCGTCATGCTCCCCAGTGTTGGACCTGAGGGCCGCACCTGTATTGAAGGAACCCGACATGGTGCGTCGTCGGCAACATGATGCAATAGGTATATCGCACACCACAGCCGGTCCCTGGTGGCCGGGAGAGGATCAGCTATGAGCGGGATCTACAACAATGTCACCGAGCTCGTCGGTCGTACCCCGATCGTCAAGCTCAACCGGCTGACCGAAGGCCTCGACGCGACCGTCGCTGCCAAGCTCGAGTTCTACAATCCGGCCAACAGCGTCAAGGACCGCATCGGCGTGGCGATCATCGACGCCGCCGAGAAGTCCGGCGCACTGAAGCCCGGTGGCACGATCGTCGAGGGCACCTCCGGCAACACCGGTATCGCGCTCGCGATGGTCGGCGCAGCCCGCGGCTACAAGGTGATCCTCACGATGCCGGAGACGATGTCGACCGAACGTCGCGTCATGCTCCGCGCCTACGGCGCCGAGATCGTCCTGACCCCGGGTGCCGACGGCATGTCCGGTGCGGTTGCGAAGGCCAAGGAAATCGTCGAGTCGACCGAGAACGCGGTGTCGGCGAGCCAGTTCGCGAACCCCGCCAACCCGCAGATCCACCACGACACCACCGGCGAAGAGGTCTGGAACGACACCGCAGGCGAGATCGACATCTTCGTCGCGGGTATCGGCACGGGCGGCACGCTCACCGGTGTCGGCCGCAACCTCAAGGCACGTAAGCCAGGTGTGAAGATCATCGGTGTCGAGCCCGCAGATTCGCCGATCCTCACGGGCGGCAATCCCGGCCCGCACAAGATCCAGGGTCTCGGCGCCAACTTCGTTCCCGAGGTCCTCGACCGGGAGATCTACGACGAGATCATCGACGTCCAGTTCGACGACGCCGTGAAGACGGGTCGTGCGCTCGGCACCGACGAGGGAATCCTCGGCGGTGTGTCGGCCGGAGCGAACGTGTGGGCAGCCCTCGAGGTCGCGAAGCGCCCCGAGAACGCAGGCAAGCTCATCGTCGTGGTCGTTCCCGACTTCGGCGAGCGCTACATCTCGACGCCGCTCTTCGAGCACATCCGGGACTGACCGTCGCTGTGAGCATTCTTCGTACTCTCCGTGAGGACCTGCAGGCTGCGCGCGGCAACGATCCCGCCGCGCGCAGCGATGTGGAGAACGCGGTCGTGTACTCCGGTCTGCACGCGATCTGGTCGCACCGTGTCGCGCACCGGATGTGGGCGGTGCCCGCCTTGAAGGGCCCGGCACGGATCCTGTCGCAGTTCACTCGGTTCCTCACCGGAATCGAGATTCATCCCGGGGCGACGATCGGCCGGCGTTTCTTCATCGACCACGGCATGGGCGTGGTCATCGGTGAAACAGCGGAGATCGGTGACGACGTCATGCTGTATCACGGTGTGACGCTCGGCGGCCGGTCGCTCGCGAAGGAGAAACGGCATCCGACGCTCGGTGATCGCGTCACGGTTGGCGCAGGAGCGAAGGTTCTCGGACCTGTGGTGATCGGCGCCGACAGCGCGATCGGCGCGAATGCGGTCGTCACGCACGACGTCCCGGCCGATTCCATCGCCACGGGTATTCCCGCCACCGTCCGATCGCGGAAGAAGCATGAGCCCTTGGTGGATCCGACCACCTACATCGATCCGGCGATGTACATCTGAAGATGCAGCACCCCTGTTCGGCCGCAAAGACTGTGTCGCCGAACGGCATCGAGGGGGCGGTTGTGTGTGCTTCATCGAAGGAAAGCGCACACAACCGCCCCCTCGGCGGGGCCGGCGGTCAGTCCTGGTAGCCGGGCGGGTACAGCACCGACTTGGTCTCGCAGAACGCTTCGAGTCCTTCCGGGCCGTTCTCCCTGCCGATGCCGGAGTTCTTGTATCCACCGAACGGTGATCCGGGATCGAAGGCGTACCAGTTGATTCCGTACGTGCCCGTGCGGACACGCGAAGCGACCGCGAGGCCCTTCTCCACGTCAGTGGTGTACACCGATCCTGCGAGTCCGTAGTCGGAATCGTTCGCGATCTTGATGGCGTCGTCGACGCTGTCGTACGGGAGCACCGACAGGACCGGTCCGAAGATCTCTTCCCGGGCGATGGTCATCGAGTTGTCGACGTCGGCGAAAACCGTGGGTTCGACGAAGTAACCCTTGTCGAGGCCGGAAGGGCGGCCGCCACCGAGTACGAGGCGTGCCCCCTCTTCCACGCCCTTCTTGATGTAGTCCTCGACGCGGTCGCGTTGCTTCGCGGAGATCAGGGGGCCGAGCTGGGCGTTCTCGTCGGACGGCGGGCCGACGGGGAAGAACGCGGCGGTGGCGACGATCTTCTCGACCACCTCGTCGTACCGGGACCGCGGTGCGAGAATGCGGGTCTGGCCGACGCAGGCCTGCCCGGTGTTCATCAGACCGGACATGACGAGCATTGCGATGGTGGAGTCGAGATCGGCGTCCTCGAGGATGATTGCGGCAGACTTGCCGCCGAGTTCGAGCGAGCAGCGCTTGAGGTTGCGTGCGGCGATCTCGCCGATGTGCTTGCCCACGGCAGTGGACCCGGTGAAAGTGATCTTGTCGAGGTCCGGATGTGAGACGAGGTGTTCGCCGGTCTCCGCGCCTCCGGGCACCACCGACAGCACCCCTTCGGGGAGGCCTGCCTCGGCGAAGATCTCGGCGATCACGTTGACGGCCAGGGGGGATTCGGGTGCGGGCTTGAGGACCACGGTGCAACCGGCGAGCAGTGCCGGACCGAGTTTGTTGGCGCACAGGAACAGCGGTACATTCCACGCGATGACCGCGCCGACCACGCCGACGGGTTCGCGGGTGACTCGGGTGCGCCCGAACGAGCCGTTGCGTTCGTCGACCCAGGGAAACGAATCGGCCAGTCCTGCATAGAAATTCAGTGTCGCGAGTGACGGGGTCAGCTGCATCATCTGCACGGATGCGGCGGGCTGCCCCATCTCGGACGAAACGACCTCGGCGATCTGCGCGCCGCGCTCTTCGATGATCTTCGCGGCCTTGCCGATCACTGCTGCGCGCTCTGCCGGGCTCATCCGCGGCCACGGTCCGTCGTCGAACGCGGTGCGTGCCGCGGCGACTGCGGCGTCGACGTCCTTCGGTCCGGCGACGGGTACCGAGCCGACCCGTTCCTCCGTGGCCGGGGAGAACACCTCGAGCCTCTCGTCGGTCGACGGCGCCACCCACGTGCCACCGATGAACACCTTGTCGTAGTCGGTCATCATTCGCCCCTCTTCGGTTCACGCCGGATCACCCCGACACTAGAACACGTTCCACATTTTCGAAAGGGTCGATTCACGCTCACGGTGGCGCGGCGGCGCAGCGATGCCCACACTGGAAGATGCCGACCGTCAGGAGCAGACATGGCAGAGAACAATCCGTTCGGATTCGATCCCGACGACATCGACCGGGTAGTCCGTGAGGCAGGGGAAGAACTGCGCGAACTCAAGGACCGGGTCTTCGCATTTCTCGACCAGCCTGCCGCGCCGACGTCACGGCAGCAGCCGCGGCCGGAGACCACCGGCGAGGCCGGAGACGGCGTATGGGTCGTCTACACCGCAGACGCAGACGGTGTGGCCCGCATCGACCAGGTGTTCCCGTCGGAGCTCGAAGCGCTGCGCAGCCTCAAGGGCAACACCGACCCGGCGCGATCCACGCGATTCCTGCCATTCGGGATGAGCGTGAGCGTGCTCGACCGCCGGACGGACTCGACGACCGAGTGACCCGGACCGTGTGAGCCGGGCAAGGTCCGAGGTCAGCCGTGGCGGATGTACGACCGGAGCTGGTCGCGTTCGGCCTGTAGTTCGTCGATATGGCTCTTGACCACGTCGCCGATACTGACGATCCCCAGCAGCTTGCCGTCGACGACGACCGGCAGGTGCCGGATGCGTCGCTCGGTCATGGTCGCGGCCAGGCTGTCCACGCTGTCGGCGGGCCGGCATATTGCCACATCGACCGTCATGACCTCGGACGCCGCGGCGACAAGTATCGACGGACCTCGTTCGTGGAGCTGCCGGACGATGTCGCGCTCGGTGACGATTCCGACGACGTCGGTGCCGTCGACGACGACCATCGCGCCGATGTTGTGGCGCGCGAAATCTCCGATCAGCTCACAGACGGTGGTTCCAGGGGGAACCGTCTGCACCGCCGAACCCTTGTTCCGCAAAATTTCGGCAATCCTCATCGGATACCACCGATCCGTCCCACCGTGCTGGGCTTGTCGAGGTAGCGCTGGTCCAGTCAGGGTAGGTCCTCGGAACCCGTGCGCAGCCGTTTGGTTACCTACTCGTGACCATGGGCGAGCGCAGCGGCCCCGACGAGCGTTCCCAGTGCTCCCAACGATGCAGGCACGATTCGCAGTTCCTCGATGAACTCCAGCCGGGCCTGTCGCGCAGCAGACGCAAGCATCGGACGCCACAGCGGTCTTCCCGACTCCGCGAAGCCACCGCCGACGACGACGAGTGACACGTCTGTCAGCGCCGCCGCCGACGCGATGACCTGGCCCAGCGCCGTTCCTGCGCGTTCGAGCGCAGCTGCCGCGATTCCGTTGCCGTCCTGCGCTGCTGCCGCCAGTGCAGTGCCGTCCCGACCCTGCCAGCCGCGTGCCCTCGCCCACCCCACTGCAGCGGTCCCGCTGGCCACCGTCTCGATGCATCCCGAGCCGCCGCACGTGCACTTCTCGAAGCCGTACGCCGACACGATGTGGCCGATGTGACCGGCGTTCCCCGTGCGGCCGGATACGAGGCGACCGTCGAGGACGATGCCGCCGCCGATCCCGGTGCCGAGTACCACCCCGAGCAGATCGTCCGTTCCGCGCCCCGCGCCGAATCGATGCTCGGCCAATGTGGCGGCAGCGCCGTCGATCGCCAACGTGACACGCGCGCCGGGAAACACGCTGCGCACAGCCTCGACCAGCGGAAACTTCGAAGACCATTCGGGAATATTGATGGGGGAGACGGTGCCGCGGCGTGCGTCGACGGGCCCTGCCGCCGCGATCCCCACCGAGGTGATCGGCTCGGCTCCGGCCACCTCGCGCAACAGCGCGCCGCAGGCATCCCACACGCCGGTCTCGGGTACGGGCACGGTCTTCGGCTCGACGGGTGTTCCGTCGTCCGCCACGAATGCGGCGGCGAACTTCGTGCCGCCGACATCGAGAGCCAAGCCTGTCATGACGCGACTTCGGCCGATCCGCGGCGCCGCAGCACGAGCACCAGGTTGCTTACCAGGAACTCGCGTACCCCTGGCACTCGAACGAGCGGCCACGCCCACCGCGGATGGTACCGGGGGAACGCGGCGAGCAACTCACCGTCGGGGGTGGAGTGGGCCCACCCGAGACCGTCGGTGCAGCCCACTTCGAACAGCGACACACCGTATCGGTTCTTCGGTTCCTTCCCGTACTTCCTGGCGTAGCGACGCGCCGCGTACTCGCCGCCGAACGCGTGCCACGGGCCGGTCTCGTGCCCACCGAACGGGCCCCACCACAGCGTGTACGAGAGCACCATCAGCCCTCCGGGTCGTGTGACCCGCAACATCTCGTCGGCCATCACCCACGGCTGCGAAACATGTTCTGCGACATTCGACGACAAGCACACGTCCACCGACCCGGTGCGCAGCGGCAACGCGAGACCCGACCCGCGGACGGCGCCACCGACCTGCAGGCCGGCCGCGTGCATCTCGGACGGATCGGGCTCGATCGGCACGTAGCGCGATCCCACTTCGGCGAAGGCGTCGGCGAAGTAGCCGGGCCCGCCTCCGACATCGACGACGGTGGTGTCCGCGAGATTGTTCCCGGTCAGACCGGTGTAGAGGTCGTCGACGAGGTCGACGGTGTCGCGGGCCAGACCGCCGTAGAACTTGTCGGGTGCGGTCTGCTCGAACCGGAAACTACCGAGCAGACCGATGGAGCGCCGCAGGGTGGCACGGCGTTCGAACAGCCGCGTCACATGGGGGGCGGTCGTGGTCTTCGGGGGCACGTCGAACCACAGTAGTGCCCGTAGGGAACGCCGTCGTGCACCTGCATCGAGTGCGCACCCGCTAGTGTGTCCGTGACATCCACAGCGTCCATACGGGCGTGCGCCAGCTATCACCGGGGGGTAATCCGCGTGCGGGAGGTTCTGTTGCTCTGCTGGCGTGACAGCGGGCACCCGCAGGGAGGCGGCAGTGAGCGCTACCTCGAGCAGGTCGGCGCACAACTCGCCGCACGCGGTATCAAAGTCACCCTGCGCACCGCGTCGTATCCGGGCGCGAGCAAGCGCGACACCATCGACGGTATCGACGTCAGCCGCGGAGGCGGCCGTCTCGGTGTGTACCCCCGGGCTCTCGCTGCCATCGCCGCCGGGCGCCTCGGCTTCGGCCCCCTCAGGGGCATCCGCCCCGATGCAGTCATCGACACCCAGAACGGCATCCCCTTCTTCTCTCGGTTCGTTGCAGGCGCGCCCGTCACCGTGCTCGTGCACCATTGCCATCGCGAGCAGTGGCCCGTCGCGGGCCGTGCGATGGCGAAGCTGGGATGGTGGATCGAATCCACGTTGTCGCCGCGAGTGCACCGCAGCAACCAGTACCTGACGGTGTCGCTGCCGTCGTCCGACGAACTCCGGATGCTCGGTGTCGACCACGATCGCATCGCGGTGGTCCGCAACGGTGCCGACGCCATCCCGGCGGGTGTGACCCCGGGCGGCGATCACACCCGCACTGCGCACCCGAGCGTGTGCGTGCTGTCTCGGCTCGTGCCGCACAAACAGATCGAGGACGCACTCGGTGCGATCGCATCCTTGCGCGACCGCATTCCCGGCCTGCACCTCGACGTCGTCGGCGGTGGCTGGTGGGAGCAGAACCTGCGCGACGTCGCCGGGGAGCTGGGAATAGACGATGCCGTCACCTTCCACGGCCACGTCTCGGAAGACCGCAAGCACGAGGTGCTCGCACGGTCCTGGCTACACGTGATGCCGTCCCGCAAGGAGGGATGGGGACTTGCGGTGATCGAGGCTGCGCAGCACGGTGTCCCGACGATCGGATACCGCAGTTCGAAGGGCCTGACGGATTCGATCGTCGACGGTGTCACGGGTGTCCTCGTCGATTGCGCCGACGACCTCACCGCGGCCGTCGCGGAACTGCTCGGGAATTCCGAGCGTCGAACCGAGCTGGGCGACAAGGCCCGGATCCGGGCGGGTGAGTTCTCGTGGGAGGCCACCGGATCCGGTGTGCTCGCAGTGCTGACCGCCGTCGCGTCGGGGCAGCGGGCGTCAGGCCTGTTTCCCCGGATCACGCCGGAGGAGATCGGCGAGGGCGCCCAGCAGCTTCGATACGCGGGCGCGTAGACGAATTCCCAGCATGCCGGAAGCCCCGGCAGCCATCACCAGTATCAGCAGCAGGTGCGCGAGGATCGCCACGCTCCGACCGGACGTCTCCCGAACCCAGGCTCCGTCGACCTGATAGAGGGACAGATCGTCGTCGCTGTAGACCTGTGTGAGCCGGTCGAGGGTCTCCTCGGAACGGCCGTGGTCTCCGGGAGTGTCGTGCTGGACCAGGACCCAGCCGACGCCCCGAGCCGCCAGCTCGGACGGATCCGCACCGCCTTGCAGGAGTCGTTCGACGTCGACGGCACGTGCGCCCTCTCCCTCCACGGCGCCACCTTCGACGATGAGGGTTCCGGTCTGCAGCACGTCGGCACGCAGCATGCGGGGTGTCGGGTCGAGTACCGCCACGGGGCCGGAATGGTCGAATCGGCGGAACATGCCCATGGGCAGCACCGCGACGTCACCCTCGTTCGCGGTGACGATGCCCGCCACCTGTTGCCATCCGTCCGGATACCGGATCGGTCGCACGTGGCCGCCGACACCCCATGCGAGGTCGGGGAGCGCCCCGACCACGACGACGACCGCCAGCGCCGCCCACGCGATATCGCTGCGGGCTCGGCCGGGAGTGAAGTGCCGTCGCAATGCCCCGACTCCGGCGGCCGCGGCCACCGCGTAGAGCGGCATCGCGAGTGCCACCCACTTCTGGGTATCGCGCAGCAATCCGGCTCCGGGGACGTGCACCATCGCCCACTCCCCGAGTTGCAGACCCGCCGCGGTGGCGCCGAGAGCCGTGCCGAGCACGGCGACGACCGCGACGACAGCGAGAGCGAAGATCACCGGGTTGCGGCGCCTGCGCCACAGCGAGGGCAGTCCGGATGCAACGACGAGGAGCAGCAGCAGGGTCCCGATGAGTGCCCACGGCGTCGTGCGTGAGCCCGGTACCGCATCGGCATTCCAGATCCCGCCGAGGCCGGCGACCGACCCGATCGTGCCCAGCAGCGGCTCCGCTCTGGCCGCAAATGCGCTCACCCCTGCCGGATCGGCCTCGGTGCCGCCACCGGACAGGGCCGTTGCGACGAGCCATGGCGCCGATACCGCCACCGTCAGAGCGACGGCACCCGCGAGCCGCCCCACCCGAGATGCGCGGCCCCCGGGCATCGCGAGGACCACGACCGTGGTCGTCGCGGCGAGGAGCACACCGGTGGGCGTCAGTCCTGCCACCGAGAGCCAGAACGCGAGGGCCCACCAGCCACCACCCGTACGTCGACGTACCGCGACGGCCGCGCACACGACCCACGGCAACGCCGCGTAGCCCGCGAGGAGACTCCAATGTCCCTGCAACAACCGTTCACCGACGTACGGGTTCCAGATCGCGACGGTCGCGGCCGCCACCTGCGGGGGGACCCCGGCGCCGGGTAGGAGAACCGAAACGAGCCGCGCCGCGCCGAATCCCGCCGCCCACAGTGATGCAGCGAGTAGGGCCGTCACGGCGACACCACCGTCGACGACAGTCGTCACCCACGCGAGCAACGCATCCTGGGGGACCGCCCGCGCCGCGGCGTCGGACAGCCCCAGCGCCGAATCGGTGAGATACGAACGGGGCGTGCTCACCGCGTCGCGCAGCAGGAGATAGCCGCGTGAGGTGAACATCGGACCGAGCACGACGACGGTGAGTGCCAGCGACCACAGCGCAGGCACGAACGTCGGCGCAGGAGCCGACGGGGATGTCGTCGTGCGCTCGCGGTGCAAACCCCGTATGGACATGGCCGCAGACTACGGTGCGCACGGGTGCAAGGATGGGCGGATGCCGCCACAGAACACGCTGCGCCGTTCCGGGACCGGCACCGCGGTGGCCGGGATGACGATGGTGACCGTGGGTGCCATGATCGCCAACATCGCGTCCTACCTGCTGCATCTGCCCGCCGGGCGGTGGCTGGGTCCCGCAGGCTACGGGGAGTTCGCGAGCCTGCTGGCAGCCCAGCTGGTGCTCGCGGTGCCTGCGCTGGCATTGCAGACCGTCATTGCGCGTGAAGCCGTGCACGGAATGGGCACCGCGGTTTTGCGTCGACTCGGCTACCGATGCGCACTGATCGCCGCCGCTGTCGCTGTGGTTCTCGTACCGGTGGTGTCGTGGGCACTGGAAACGAGCATTGCGGGCGCATTCGGGTCGCTGGTGACGGCGCCTCTGCTGGTGCTCCTCGCGACCGAACAGGGACTGTTGCAGGGGCGTGCCCGGTTCGCGGCGCTGAGCGTCGTTCTCGCTGCTGCCGGAATTGCAAAGGTCGTCCCTGCCGTCGCGGTGCTTGCCGGTGGCGGCGGTCCGGGACCTGCGCTGCTCGCAGGCGCGGCGGGTACGGGCATCGTGGCGATGGCCACGGCGGTGTTCGTCGGTCGCAGCGAACCCGGACCTGTCAGTGAGGTCGCGGAGGCGCCGACCCGCATACCCGGAGCGGCCGCGGTGTTGCGCGCATCGCAGGTCCAGCTCGCGTTGATCGCGCTGACGTCGCTCGATCTGATGCTCGCGCGGATACTGCTCGATGCCGACTCGGCCGGCCTCTACGCGCTCGGGGCGGTCGCGACGAAGGTCGCGTTCTGGTTGCCGCAGGCCGTAGGCGTGGTGTTGTACCCGCGGATGGCGAACCCGGCGGAGTCGGCCTCTGCGGTGCGTTCGGCGCTCGCGGTCCTCGTCGGTCTCGGCGCGGCGCTCGTCGCGGCAGCAGCGATCTGCGCGCCCCTCGTGCCCATTCTCGTCGGCGACGCCTACGAGCCCGTCCAGTCCCTACTGTGGTTGTTCGCGCTGCAGGGTGCGTGCCTCGCGGTGCTGCAGGGCGCGTTGCTGTCCGCGATTGCCGGGGATCGCACCGCGCCGGCCGCTGTTGCGTGGGTGGGCCTTGCTGTCGAAGCCGTGCTGATGGCGACGATCGCGTCGACCGTGGAGCAGTTCGTCGCGGTGGCCGTCGGCGTCGCAGGCGTTACGGCAGCGGTGGTGTCGGTGCTCGCTGTCCGCGGGGCATCCGCGGCGACGAAGTCATCTCGGCTCGAACATGCGAACGCCGCCCCGCACCGTGAGGTGTGAGGCGGCGTTCGTTCGGCCTTGATCAGTCCTGAGTGGGGGGCTTGTTCAGGTCTGTGCGGGGAATTTCCTGCGTCTGGTCGGTGGTCCAGTCGCGCTGCTCCGGCTCCTGAGGGAGATCGGAGCGCGGAATGACCTCGGTGCGGTCGTCCGTGAAGTCGCGCTGAGTGTCGGCGGCATGCGCACCACCTGCACCGGCAGCTGCGGCCGAGGCCGGACCTGCGGGAGCCGGGCGCCCAGTCGCTGCGGCACGGCGACCACCGCTACCACCGCGGAGACCGAGGACGAAGCCGACGATCAACAGGATGACGCCGAGGATTCCGGCGATGATCGGCAGGGTCTTACCGAAGAGCGACAGCTGGTCCTGACCGTCGCGTGCCTGCTCGAGCTGGAACTCGATGGTCGGTTCGTCGAACGGCAGCGTCACGTCGAGGACGGTCACCTCGGGGGTGTTCGCCTCGCGTGCGTAGTACTGGTCCTGCTGTTCCTGACCCTTGACGACGACACCGGTGATCGGGTCGACCCACAGGTCTCGGACGTTGTTGTACCAGCGGGTCATCTCGACAGGCTCGTCGCCTTCACCGACGCCCCATGTCGAGGCGGGAAGCTCCAGCTTGTAGGTCGGAGAGCTCGGGTCGGCCTCCGACATGTCGACCGGGCCGATCTCGTGCTTGAAGTGGTAGACAGGCATGCCGTTGATCTCTTCCTCACCGATGAAGTCGATGGGGAAGGTCTCACGTGCATTGATGTCGTAGTACGGGTACGACTCCTGCTTGACGTCGAAGGGGAACTTGTACTGAAGGCCTTCGCGGTTGTCGATCTCCTCGCCCGGTGAATCCGCAGATGTCTGGATCGTGCTCACCCGATCGGGGTACTCCTCCTTCGACACCGGCATCGACGACACCCGGTCGATCGTGAGGCGGTCGACGGTCGCGGACACGAGTCCGGTATCGCCCTGCATATCGAGGCGGCGCACCGTCTGACCGGCCTGGAGCGTCATGATCTCGCTGTCGGCCGGATCCTCGACGGTCACGAAGCGCTGGGCCACAATCGGGACGTCGGTATCGACCTGAGCGTTACCGGCGAGCAGCGCACGCGAATTCAGAATGTCGCCGGTGCCTTCGGCGACCGTCGTCACCTCGAGGTCGAGCGGCGTCTTCTTCAGCTTCCCGACTGTGTACGTCGGGATCAGAATTGCGATGGCCAGGAGGAATGCTCCCAGGCCCACCAGAATCATCGCCAGTATCCGGCCCGAGCTGGAACGCTCAGCCATGCTGTTTCTCCTCACTCAACGGTTTCATCGAGTACCCCCACCGGCAGCAGGGCTGCACGGATCGCCTGGCATCCGACCCGCGAACACCACGTGAGCCCAGACACTAACAGTCCGGGGTTCGGTGATGCGCGCCCGCACGCCGGGGTGCCCACACTTCTCGTATCGGGCACTACACGGCACACTGGTCGCCGATGACCGCTCTCAACATTCCGTCCCGCTCCGCGTCGGGTTTTCTCCCCGCGCTGGAAGGTATGCGAGGTATTGCCGCCGTAGGCGTGCTCATCACTCATGTCGCATTCCAGACCGGAGCGGTTCACGACCCCTGGCTCGGCAGGGTGTGGGGCCGATTGGATCTCGCGGTGGCCTTGTTCTTCGCACTGTCGGGTTTCCTGTTGTGGCGCCCGCATGCGGCTGCGGCACGCGAGGAAACCGATCCTCCGTCGACTCGCCGCTACTTCTTCTCGCGCGCGGCCCGGATCCTGCCGGCCTACTGGGTGGCGGTGATCCTCATCCTGTGGCTGCTGCCCGGCGCGGGGGGTGGGCCGACGGTGTGGTGGGCCAATCTCGCGCTGGTGCAGGTGTTCGTTCCGCTGACCCTCACCGAAGGACTGACCCAGATGTGGAGTCTGTCGGTGGAGGTGGCCTTCTATCTCGTGTTGCCGCTGCTCGCGTGGTCGGTCAGCGGTCTGCGCGGTCACGCTGCCCGCTTCCGGATTCCGGTCCTGCTCGGCGCGGCCGTGTTGTCGCTGGCGTGGGTGTGGGTACCCGTGTCCACGCAGGACCACATCAACCACGACAACTGGCTGCCCGGTTACCTGCCGTGGTTCGCAGCAGGCATGATCCTTGCCGAACTTGCCGCGCACCCCCCGACGTGGATGCATCGCCTCGCCGCGAAGCGGCACATCATGGCGATCGCGGCACTCGTTGCGTTCGGTCTCGCGACGACACCGCTCGCAGGCCCGACAACCCTCACCACTCTCGAACCGTGGGAGTACAACGGCAAGATCGTGCTGGGCGCTCTCGTCAGTTTCGCGTTGCTGGCTCCGCTCGTGCTCGCGCCGCGCACCGAACACCGCATCCTCGCGAGTCCCCTCGCGCTGACGATCGGTCGCTGGTCCTACGGAATCTTCATCTGGCATCTCGCCGTGCTTGCGGTCGTCCTGCCGGTGTTCGGCATTCCCGCGTTCCAGGGACGCTTCTGGTTCGTGCTGACCGTGACGGTCGTGCTGAGTGTCGCGGTGGCGTCCGTGAGCTACGCGTTCGTCGAAGAACCTGCGCGACGGACGTTCCGTCGCTGGGAACGCCGCCACCAGAACTCGGGTACCTCCACAGCGCGGGCCGCCGCGACACCGACTGCGACCAATCCGACCAGCGCCGCGAACTGAATCAGGTACGAATGTCCGACGTAGCCGTCGGGTGAGCGCCACGGCCCCGTCGACAGCAAGGCCATCGCGAGCATCGTCGACCCACCTGCGATGCCGACGAGCATCCGCGACGCGGTCGTCGGACCCCGACGCGCGGCCACGGCGATGGCACCTGCTGTGCCGACGGCCGTCACTGCGATCCCCGCAGCGCCGGCTACGACGAAGGAGGCGAGTGCGACCCCGATGAGCGCAGCGGTCGTCGAATGCCACGTCCGCGGTGCGGGACCGGGGTCGGGTACAGGGCGGCGGCGGGGCAGGAACGCGAGTGCGAACAACGGAATCAGCAGCAGAAGACCCCCGAAGATCCCCAGGCGATACCAGCGGTCGGTCGCGAATTCGAGGGTGACGGTGCCTTCCGTTCCCGCGGGCACGATCCAGCCCTGCTGCCATCCGTCCGCGACGAGCGGCGTCAGCTCGGTGCCGTCCGGCGCGGACGCGACCCATCCGACGTTCGTGCTCTCCGGCACCACGATCAGCTGATCGGAGTCGGACGCAGGCACGTGCAGTTCACGCAGGTTCTCCGTCCACGTCCCCATCTCGAGTTCCACAGGGTCGGTACGCGGGGGTTCCGTCCCCACCAGAGGCAACTGCAGACTCGACGCCACGAAGGCGGTGCCCGGCTCGACGTCCACATCGACCCGGCCCGCACGCATCCCGGCCGCGTCCGTGTCGCACAGGGTCGCAGGCACTTCCGCGCCTTCCGCGAGGTCGCGGACGGTCCCGGTCACCGAGGTGCGGTAGTCGCGGCCGTCGATCGTGATCACCGGTCCGGTGTCGCACCCGATCGTGACCACGCGGTCGTAGACCGGATCCTGCGCCCCGATCGGACCGTTCTCACCGACAACGGTGATCTCGGCGAGGCCCGGGGGTGTCTCTTTCGAGAACCCGAGGATCGTGCGATCGATCGTGTCGACGTGATCGACGATGGTGATCTGCACTTCGTCGGTGAGGTGCGGGGTCACCTCGATCGCCGTGCCGCCGGCACCGAATGTCGCGGTGGAATCCTCGTCGAGTTCCCGGACCTGCGGACCGTTTCCGAGGTTCACCGCGACCCGGGTGGGCGCGGCGGGGAGCGCCCCCAGCGAGGTTGCGAGATCGAGACCCGTCACCACCTGCGGCGACGGCAATTCGAGGGTCAGGGTGGGATGCTGCGCCCCGGGCTCGAGCGAACTCTCCTCCGCGGTCCACGACGTTCGCGGGTCACCGTCGGTGGCGGCGAACGCGGAGCCTTGAAGGTCCACCACGTCTGCAGCGCCGCGGGCGACGACCCGATCGGATCGGTCGATCAGGTCGTCGAGTGCCGGCCCAGGGCGGGCGCGCACCCACAACTGCGGCGTCACCCACGACTCCGTCGGAACGTTCAGGGTGCGGGTGAACAGGTTCGGTTCCTCCGGCGCGGTCGCCAGGCCGAACGCGCACCGCACCCGGTCGGGCGTGTCGATGCAACTACCGCGACCCGGGAACTCCTGCCGGAGATCCCATCCGCGCACAGAGGTCCCGTCGGCGGGGCTGGGCACGACGATGCGCCGCCGTATGTCGAGGAACTGCGGGTCGGAGCGGTCGGTGTGGTCTTCGAGCGCGACCTCGGACAGTCCGAACTGGTTGCCGCGGCTACCTCCCTCGGCGTACGTCGCGGTGATCCGGATCCACGTCGTCGTGCCCAGCGGCAACGCCACGGTCTGGGGGGTGCCGGGCTTCTCGACGCGGACGGCGGTGCTTCCCCGGTCGGTGGTCACTTCGAGCCATTTCACGGGCGCACCCAATGCACCCGAACTTGTCGTCAGGTGCAGGATGCCCGCGTCGATCGGGGCGTCGAGGTCGAGCTGCAGCCATTGCCCGATCGCGGATTCGAGTCCGTTGCTGTGCCAGCCGGTGGTGGGGTCACCATCGATCGCTGCCGCAGGACCACTGCCGACCGATGTTCCGCCGAGCTGCGTGGCGTCCGACGCCGCGCTCGACACGCTGATGCGTGCTCCGTCCCATTGGGCCTGCACGAGTTCGGTGCCGGGCACGGGATAGTCGGGTACCAGGTTGTGAGTGCGTCGCTCGTCGCCGTCGGCGCGGATCGTCGACGAATGGTGGTCGACCTGTCCGTAATCGGTTTCCCGGTCGGTGGGGGTGTCCGTCACGGTGAGGGCGTCAGGCTCTCGTCCCGCGCGTGCGCTGTCGGCTGCGAACACTCGCGGACCCACATGGCTGGGGTCGGTGGTGTTCAGGCTCAGCAGCGACTCGGGTCCGCCCTGCACGACGGGCACCGACGCGGCGTCGACCACGTACGGTCCGACAGGGGCGTCTGCAGGCTCCCCGACCCGGTAGATCTCGACAGCCCGATACACCGGACGCAGATCGGCGTCGGCGACGATGTCGTCGGGCAGGACGCGTTCGATCTCCGAGCCGAACTCGGCGACCCGTTCGATGCCCGGGGACCCTTCGACGGCCCGATGCACCAGCGCCGGACGTGCCGCGGGCGAGGTGTCGGGATCGAGGTCGTTGCGCACCACCAGGTAGCCGATACCCATGCTGCGCAGCGTCGCCGCGAGCCCGGGCGAGGGACGGCCGTCGGCGATGAGTCGCTGCACGGAGTCGAGGGCACGGATCGCACCCGGCGGCACCAACGGCACCGCGTCGCGTGAAGCCCACGGTGTGGACGCGAGAGCCTGGATCGGTTCGTCGCGGGTCAGACCCCAGATCTGGCTTCCGAACGGTGCTCCGGGCAGGACCAGGGCGCGCTCGCCGCGTTCGTCGGTGTGCTCGTCGAGCCACTGTGCGGTCTCGTGCCAGTATTCGGGCACTTCGTCGTATGCCCCGCGCGGTGCGAGTTTCCCGGTCCACGCGAGCGACGTCGCGAGTGTGGCAGCGATGAGCACCAGGGTGGAGAAGGCGAGCATCGGGTTGCGTTCGGGATGTGCAAATGCGGTGCGGGCGCGGCGCCACGGCACCGAACCGGGCAACGGCACCCAACGCAGCAGATGCGCCAGTCCCAGGACGAGTGGAAGCCGCACGAGCGGCTCGAGTTTGTGCACGTTGCGTAGCGGCGCGCCCGTGGAATCGAGGAACAGCCGGACCTGTTCGGCAAACGGGGAACTCAACTCGCCGACGTATCCCGCGCCGAGACCCGCGACACCGACGAACAGGATCAGCGTCCACCGGCCGCGCCCGGGCATCGTGCGCATTGCCAGACCCGCGAGACCGGCGGCGGCGAGCAGTCCGGTGACGAGCACCGCGGCGGGCTGGGTGACCAGCACGGCACCGGCGATGCGTTCCGGCGACACGAACGGCGTCCAGCTGCTGGTGCCGCGCAGCACCTCGGCCAGCGACGTCCATTCGGTCGTCACCCCGGATGACTCGATGAAATCCAGGAAAGGAGGACTGACCTTGCCCAGGAGCAGCAGCGGCACCATCCACCACGTCACCGCCACCACACACAGCGGCAGCCACCACACGGTGAAACGCCACCAGCGTCGATTCGGCCGGTGCGCGATCCACCACAGGGCCGCGACGAGGCATGCCGCAGCGGTGGCGACGGCATTGATCGCGCCCACCAGCGCGACGGCGACGGCGGACTGCGCAGCGAGAACACGGTGCGAGCGCGCATCCCGACCGTTGAGATAGCGCACCACGGGCAGCAGCACCCACGGCGCGAGCATCAGCGGGTGTGCTTCCGACGAGATGGATCCGAGGGTCGTCAGGACGCGCGGCGACAACACGAACACGGTCGCCGCGATCACCCGCGAGCCACGGCTGCCGATTCCGAGTGCTTCGGCGAGCCGGACAAGACCCCAGAAACCCGCCACGAGCAGCAGCGCCCACCACAGACGCTGCGTGATCCACGGAGGAATGTGCAGAACCTGCCCGAGAGCGAAGAACGAACCGTGCGGGAAGAAGTACCCGTACGCCTGGTTCTGTACCTGTCCGAGCGGTGCCACGCTGCTCCACTGGTGGGCGGCGCGCGTGAGGAAACCGACCGGGTTCTGCGTCAGGTCGTATTTGGTGTCGGCAACGATCAGGCCGGGGACTTGCGCGAACGAAAGGACGAACGCGACGGCGGTGACGACATACAGCCACCGCCGCGACAGTGGTTCCGCGTTCGGTGAAGACTCGGCGGCGGAAGGTTCCGCAGCGCCGCGCGTACGTGAACTCGAAGCGTTGCCGGCGCCGTCAGCGGCTGCCGTACTCAACCTGGTTCAAGAGGGACGAATCAGCGTTGCCGCTGCGATCGATCTCGGGACGAGAGTTCTCGGATACCGCAGCCGTGACTCCGAAGACGGCGACCGCGCCGACGACGACACCGGCCACCGCGCTGATCAAGCCTGGTCCCAGGAACTTCCCCATGCCCAACTCCCCATCATCGATCGACTCACGTCGTTTGGTTCCGCGTCAAGGTATCACCCCGGATAGCGGAGACGGTGCCAGCGCACCGTCCGAACCGCTCAGAGTCCGATGGTGCCCAGCAGTGTGCGCAGCTTCGCGGTGGTCTCGGCCAGTTCGTCGTCGGGGTCCGACTCCGCGACGATGCCGCCACCGGCCCATGCGACGGCTCGCAGCCCATCGGCGCTGAGCTCGGCGCAGCGGATCGCGACGAGCCAGTCGCCGTCGCCGTTCGAGTCGCACCAGCCGACCGCGCCACCGTAGAAGCGGCGGTCGCCTTCCGTTGCCCTGATCGTCGCGAGAGCCACCTCGGTGGGTGTCCCCGCGACCGCAGGTGTCGGGTGGAGGGCTGCGGCAACGGAGATCGCGTCGGTGCCCGGATCGCGCAGTGTTCCGATGATCGGGGTAGCGAGGTGCCACACATCCGGAGTCGAAGTCAGTTCGGGTCCGGCGGGGATGTCGAGGTCGCGGCACAATGGGCCGAGCCGCGCCCGGATCCAGTCGATGACGAACGCGTGCTCGGCTCTGTTCTTCGATGACGTCAGTAGCTCGTCACCGGCCTTGCGGTCGGTATCCGGATCGGTGTGCCGAGCGGCGGTGCCGGCGAGCGGACGACACGTCACGGTCTCGCCGCGCACGCTGACCAGCAGTTCCGGGGTCGCGCCGACGAGAGTGTGGCCCCAGTAACGTTCTTCTGCGGCACTGAGATCGAGTGCGTAGGTCGTCGCGTCCGGGTGACGGTCGATCATCCGCGCGGCCAACGCCAACGGGTCGATCGGTTCGTCGGCCTCCAGTGCCACGCGGCGGGCAGCGACCACTTTGTCGAACTCGCCGAGTTCGAGCCGCTCGATGAGTGACCGCACCCGCGCGACATGAACGCGGGGCAGGGGGATCTGCGCGGTCATCCGCACCGCAGGCAGATCGGGGAGGCCTGCGGGGGGCTGCCACGGCCCGTCGGTGATATCGACGGTCTCGGGTTCGGTCAGCGCGACCGCCCGGTCCGGGTTGAACGGCAGGGCTCCGGCGATCAGATCGGCCTTGCCTCGACGCAGAGCCGTCGACGCCGCGGTGACATCGGAGAACAGACGCCGCGTTCCGACGGCGTGTACAGAGCGATCGGCGCGCGAGAGCAGGAATCCGTCCATGGTCAGACGACGATATCGCCCGCACAGCGTTGTCCATGTAGTGCGGGGCGATTCTGTGATGTGAGCGTCAGCGGCCGGGCGGGACGATCAGGACCGGCCGGTGGCTGTGGCGGAGTACGTGGTCGGCGACCGAGGACTGCAGCAGCGAACGGAGCCCTGTCGTGCCGCGAGTGCCGGTGACGATGATGTCGACGTCCAACTCGTCGGCGGCCTCGATGATCGCCGCCCACACCGCGTTGACGACCTCGACGGTGCGGCCCTCGGCATGCAGGCCGAGCGAGTTGGCGAGCTCGAGACCCTCCCGGTTGGTCACTTTCGCGTCGGAGAGGGCAACGTCTTCATTCTCTTCGTCGGGCACCCACTCCGGCTGCATCACACCCGACAGCCCGGACATCCGCGCGGCCTGGCGGACCATCGGCTCCCACGCGGTGACGACGATGGCACGGCACGATTCGAGGAAGCGACCCGCGTATTGCACGGCGCGCTTGGAATTCTCGGATCCGTCGTAGGCGATGAGGATCAGGTCTGCGGCCAACGTGCACTCCTCCAGGTCGTGTACGTGAAAGCTCTCGTATGGCGGTGGTTGGCTGCACGATACCCCGCTCAGCGGGTGGTGGGGAGGTCCCTCACGTGAGTCGACTACCGTCGAGGATCATGCAGATCCGACACAGCCTCGCCGTCGCGCTCACCTCGGCACTCGCGGTCACGGCCTGCGGCGCAGGCGACACCGCCGACGCTCCGTCAGCGAAGCCGTCCGTGACGGCGCAATCGACGGCTGATCAGTCGTCGGCGGCACTGCAGTCCTCTGCGACGGCTGCGTCGGCCACCCCGGCCGCGGTGTGCGGCGACGAACTGCTCGCGTCGCTGTCCCTGCGCCAGAAGCTCGCACAGCTGCTCAACGTCGGTGTCACCGGTGCTGACGATGCGCTCGCGATGATCCAGGCAGAACAGATCGGCGGAATTTTCGTCGGCAGCTGGACGGACCCGGCAATGCTCTCCGAACGCCAGATCCCGGGGGTGGTGGCGCAGAGCCCGCTGCCGCTGATGGTGACGATCGACGAAGAAGGCGGCCGCGTGTCGCGGGTCGGGGAACTGCTCGGCCCCGATCCGTCGGCGCGTGTCGCCGCGCAGACCATGACTGTCGACGAGACCTACCGGATGGCGCTCGAACGGGGACAGGAACTGCGTGAGCTCGGCATCACCGTGGACTACGCCCCCGACGTCGACGTGAGCAGTCAGCCCGACAACTCCGTGATCGGCGACCGCTCCTTTTCCGACGATCCGGCCGTGGTGACCGACTACGCCGGGGCGTATGCGCGAGGGCTGCAGGACGCGGGCATCATGCCGGTGCTCAAGCATTTCCCCGGACACGGCTCGGCGTCGGGTGATTCGCACACCGGTGCCGTGACCACCCCACCGCTCGATGAACTCGTCGCGAAGGATCTCGTTCCTTATCGGGAACTCGTCTCGCCCGATGTCGCGGTGATGCTCGGCCATCTCGATGTTCCCGGCCTGACCGACGGTCTGCCCGCGAGTATCAGCCCCGCGGCGGTGGAGTTGTTGCGCACGGGCACCGGTTACGGCGGCTCTCCGTTCGACGGCATGATCTTCACCGACGATCTCTCGGGGATGCAGGCGATCACCGACTCCTACCCGATCACCGAGGCGGTCGAAGCCGCATTGGTCGCAGGTGTCGACCAGGCGTTGTGGCTGACCACCGATCAGGTTCCGGCGGTTCTCGACCACCTCGAACAATCGGTGGTCTCGGGTGATCTGCCTGCGGCGCAGGTCGACGAGTCGGTGCGCACGGTCGCGCGTGCCAAGGGCGCGCTCGACTGCTGAACGCTTCGATCGAGCGGTGGATTCCGATTCCCTACCGTAGAGTAAGAAACTGTTCGTCACGTAGGTGTTGGAGGAGTCATGGCCGGCGGTACCAAGCGACTGCCCCGTGCGGTGCGGGAGCAGCAGATGCTCGACGCCGCGGTGGATGTGTTCTCCGAAAACGGTTTTCACGACACGTCGATGGATGCGATCGCAGCGCGCGCAGCGATCTCGAAGCCGATGCTCTACCTCTACTACGGGTCGAAGGACGAACTGTTCGCCGCGTGCATCAGCCGGGAGGGGCAGGCGTTCGTCGAGGCTCTCAAGCCCGCGGGCGACCTGTCGCTGTCGCCGCGCGAACAATTGCGCGTGGCACTCGAGTCGTTCCTCGGATTCGTCGACGCCCACCGCAACTCGTGGATGGTGCTCTACCGTCAGGCATTCGGACAGCAGGCGTTCGCGGGGCAGGTGCAGAACAGCCGCGACCAGCTGATCGAGCTCACCGCGCATCTCCTCGAATCCAGCACACGCGACCCGGAGCCCGGAACCGACTTCCAGATCATGGCGGTCGCGCTCGTCGGTGCGGGTGAAGCCGTCGCCGATCGTGTCGCGGGCGGTGAGATCGAGGTCGAGAAGGCCGCCGACCTGCTCGAGAACCTCGCGTGGCGCGGTCTTGCAGGAAAGAAGAGGTCCGACCAGCAGGGCTGATCGGACCTCATCTTTCGGAATGTGTGCCGGGACGCCCCCATCGCGCCCCGGCACACAGGGTCTGGAGCACACCGAAACTCAGCGCAGGGTCGCGGTGAGGTGCGGGTACTGCTTCTTCGGGTGCCGTACCGCCAGATCCCAACCGCCGCTATCTCCGTCATGCTGCGCATAGACACTCAGCGACGACGGCAAGAGCACCGGCTTACCGAACCGCACCGAGTAGGTGACCTTCCCGGGGATCCGGCCCTCCACCGCCGACAGTGTGGCTGCAGCCGTCCACATGCCGTGCGCAATGGACTTCGGGAACCCGAAGGCCTTGGCGCCCAGCGACGATACGTGGATCGGATTGCGATCACCCGATACCGACGCGTACTTGTCGATCGTCTTCTGGTCGACGCGCAGCGTGGAGGTGGGAACTGCGGGGATCTCCTCGGTCTTCGGTTCCGGCTTCGGCTCACCCGAGAGTGACGTGCGCTGCTGGTGCAAGAACGTCGAGGTCTGACGCCACACCGTCTCGCGTCCCACATTGACGTCAGTGACGAGATCGACGAGCAGGCCCTTGCGATGTTCACGCATGTTCTCGGCGCGCACACGCAGATCGAGAGGCTCGGTTGCCGAGATCGGCCTCATCTGCTCGATCACGTTCTCGGCGTGGACCGAGCCGATCGCGGCGAACGGAAATCCCTTCGACACCATCAGTTTCATCACGAGCGGGAACGTGAGAATGAACGGGTAGGTCAGCGGCAGAGTGTCGCCGAAGCGCAGTCCGCACACTTTCGCGTACTCGGCGAGGTTGTCGGGATCGACCCGCAGCCCGCGGAGGACGAGCGTGTCGTCGGGCAACCTATCGCCGGAGGCTCCCACGACCGGCAGCGCCGAAAGCACGGCGCGTCCGTAGACGTCGAGGATCGACGGGCTCCCCGTCAGTTCGATCTCGCTCATCAAGCCCCCAGCATGGACTGGCCGCAGACGCGCACGACCTGCCCGGTGACGGCGCTCGACGCGGGATTCGCGAACCATGCCACGGTCTCCGCGACGTCGACGGTCTCGCCGCCCTGGCTCAGCGAACTCATCAAGCGGCCTCCTTCGCGGGTCGCGAGCGGAATTGCGGCGGTCATCGCGGTCTCGATGAATCCCGGCGCAACAGCGTTGATGGTGATGTTCTTCTTCGCGAGCACGGGCGCGGTGGCCTGTACGAGGCCGATGACGCCTGCCTTCGATGCGCCGTAGTTGGTCTGGCCGCGGTTGCCCGCGATGCCTGCGATCGACGACACGTCGATCACCCGGCCGCCCTCCGCGAGTGCGCCCTTCTCGACGAGGACCTCGGTGATCTTCTGCGGGGCAATGAGGTTCACGGCCATTACGGAGCTCCACCTGCTGTCGTCCATGTTGGCGAGCAGCTTGTCGCGGGTGATGCCTGCGTTGTGCACGATGATGTCGGCGCCGCCGTGTCGTTCGAGCAGGTGCGCGGCGAGCTTGTCACCCGCGTCGGGCGCGGTGACGTCGAGCGGGAAGGACGTGCCACCCACGCGGTTCGCGGTCTGCGACAGCGCCTCACCGGCAGCCGGCACATCCGCGGCGATGACTGTTGCGCCGTCGCGGGCGAGGACTTCGGCGATCGTCGCGCCGATGCCACGCGCGGCGCCGGTGACGACTGCGACCTTGCCTGCGAGCGGCTTGTCCCACGACGCGGGAGCAGTGGCGTCGCCGTCACCGACCCGGACGACCTGGCCGTCGACGAACGCGGACTTGGCGGAAAGCAGGAAACGGAGCGTCGACTCGACACCGGACAGGCCGGTCGAGGCCTTCGGTGAGACGTAGACGAGTTGGATGGTGGCGCCGCGACGGAGTTCCTTGCCGAGGCTGCGGGTGAAGCCTTCGAGGGCGCGCTGCGCGATCTGCTCGTCGACGGACGCCGCTTCCTCGGGTGTGGTACCGAGAACGACGACACGCCCACTGGGGGCGAGGCCACGGATGGCCGGCTGGAAGAACGTGAAGAGTTGTTCGAGACCCGCGGCGTCGCTGATGCCGGTAGCGTCGAACACGAGAGCACCGAACTCGGTGTCGGCAGGGTCGGCGAGCGGGTAGTCGTGCAGCAGCGTGCGGATCGGTTCCACCAGGCGGCCATTGCCGCCGACGAGGACGGGCCCCGGCAATGCGGGCTCACCGGGCTGGTAGCGGCGAAGCTTCTCGGGCTGTGGCAGACCGAACTGCTTCGCGAGGAAAGAGCCGGGTGCGGACGAGATGAGCTGGGAATAGAGCTTGGGGGCGCCCTTGGCGTCAGCCACGTTTCCACCTTCTTCGAATTCGGTCGTCGATGCTGTAGTCGACAACTAACTTACTCCTGAGTAAGAATAGTAGCCACAGTTCGAGTCCATCTGAATGCGGGAGATACCAGTGACCACCAATGCCCGATCCACGCAGCAGCGTCATATCGCGCGTTCCACGCAGCCGCGTCGTGTCGCCGTCCTCGGTGGCAACCGGATCCCGTTCGCGCGTTCCGACCGCAAGTACGCACGCGCGTCCAACCAGGACATGTTCACCGCGACCCTCGACGGTCTCGTCAGCCGCTTCAACCTGCAGGGCGAGCGCCTCGGCGCCGTCGTGGGCGGGGCGGTGCTCAAGCACAGCCGCGACTTCAACCTCGTCCGTGAAAGCGTGCTCGGCAGTGCCCTGAGCCCCTACACCCCCGCGTGGGACCTGCAGCAGGCATGCGGCACCGGCCTGCAGTCGATCGTCTCGGTCGGCGACGCGATCGCGGCCGGCCGCATCGAAGCCGGCATCGGTGGCGGCGTCGACACCACCTCGGACGCCCCGATCGCGGTGAGCAACCCGCTGCGCGAATTCCTGCTCTCGCTCAACCGCGCACGCACGACCGCCGATCGGGTCAAGCTGCTCGGCAACGTGCGTCCGTCGATGCTCGGCATCGAGATTCCGCGCAACGGCGAGCCGCGCACCGGTCTGTCGATGGGGGAGCACGCTGCCATCACCGCCAAGGAATTCGGTGTCCGTCGCGAAGACCAGGACGAACTCGCCGTCGCGAGCCACCGCAATATGGCCGCCGCCTACGATCGCGGATTCTTCGACGACCTCGTCACCCCGTTCCTCGGGCTCACCCGCGACGACAACCTGCGCCCTGATTCGTCGGTCGAGAAGCTGTCGACGTTGAAGCCGGTCTTCGGCAACAAACTCGGCGACGCCACGATGACGGCGGGTAACTCGACCCCGCTCACCGATGGTGCGTCGGCGGCCCTGCTGTCGACCGAGGAATGGGCGGCCGAGCGCAATCTGCCGGTCCTCGCGTACCTCGTCGACTCCGAGACCGCCGCCGTCGACTACGTGCACGGCGGCGACGGACTGCTCATGGCACCTACCTACGCCATCCCGCGGCTGCTGGAGCGCAACGGCCTCACCTTGCAGGACTTCGATTTCTACGAAATCCATGAGGCCTTCGCGTCGGTGGTCCTCGCCACACTGCAGGCGTTCGAATCGAAGGAGTACTGCACCCAGCGACTCGGCCTCGACGCTCCGCTCGGCTCGATCGACCGCAGCAAGCTCAATGTCAACGGATCCTCACTCGCGGCGGGCCACCCGTTCGCCGCGACCGGCGGCCGTATCGTTGCTGCTCTCGCAAAGATGCTGCACGAGAAGAAGCAGGAGACGGGCAAGCCCGTTCGCGGCCTCATCTCGATCTGCGCTGCCGGTGGCCAGGGCGTGACGGCCATCCTCGAAGCGTGACGTTGCGGGGCGCCGAACACATTCGGATTTTTTTCTTCCGATGCGTGTAACACCCCTGCCGGCACGGCGATAGAACATACGACCCTGCTGGGCTACCTGACCCCCGACCTGGTAGCCCAGCAGGGTCTTTTGCGCATTCCGCCCGTAAACCGTTCAAGTCCGGGCGTTACCCTGGAGAACCGGTATCCGGCGCGCGGTTTACGACAAGCGTGCCCCGTCTGAAGGGACATCGGTGAGCGGCAACAACGGGACGAACGAGCCCGAGGCTACACACGACGACGTTCGCCCGACCGAACCGCAATCGCAGGCGGCGTCCTCGGCCGATGCTGCGGCGCCGGTCGATGCTGTCGCAGAGCACGGAGGCGCTGCGACACAGGACCTGAGCGGAACGGCTTCGACAGGGGACAGCGAGCCCGGACCGGAAGATCGGATCCCGGAGACGAGTGCCCCCGGTGGCGAAGCCGATATCGACGGATCCGAGGCGGCAACGACGCCTGTTTTCCGTGCTGCGCCTACCGCACCGGCTGCTGAACCGTCCGAGAAATCTGAAGCGTTCGAGACTGCTGAGACTTCTGAGGCAGCTGAAGCTCCCACTGCGGTCATTCCGGTGACGAAGATGCCGTCCGAGCAGAATCCGCCTCCGTCGGACGCTCCCACCGAACAGATGTCGCAGATCAAGGTGCCGCCCGCCCAGACCGCCGCGATGCCGCCCACATCGCCCACCGGCGCTGCCCCGCCCCCGGCGGGACCCCCGCCGGTCGCGCCGCCTCCCGGGGACGGCCCGAGTGGCCCGTCGGGTCCTGACAAGCCGTGGTCGAACCTCCCGAAGCGCACGATCGCGCTCGCCCTCGGCGGTGTGGCAGCGGTCCTCGTCCTCCTCTACGCCGTGGATGTCGCTATGAGTTCGGGAGAGGTGCCCCGTGGCGTGACTGTGGCCGGTGTCGAGATCGGCGGCGAATCGCTCGACGATGCCGAAGCAACTCTTCGCGACGAACTGGGTCCGCGGCTCGACGCTCCTGTTGCGGTGACCGCCGGTGACACCAGCGGTGAGATCGTGCCGTCGGAAGCGGGCCTGGGCATCGATTGGGATGCGACGCTCGCCCGGGTGGGCGAGCAGCCGCTCAATCCGTTCGTACGTCTGGCGTCGTTCTTCGGTAACGACGAAGTCGGTGTGGCCTCCACTCGCGACGACGCTGCTCTCGCCGCGTCGATCGATCTGGTGACCGCCGCCGCAGCGCACGAGCCGCGTGAAGGCAACATCGTGTTCGAGGACGGCACCCCCGTCCCCGTGACCCCGCAGCCCGGCCAACGTCTCGACGCGGAAGCAGCGTCGGACGTGTTCGCCGAGCGGTGGCCCTTCGGTGATGTGTCGTTGCCGGTCGAGAGTGTGGAAGTCACCGTCACCCGTGAGGGCCTCGATCGTGCACTCGCCGAGATCGCGGTGCCCGCGGTCGCATCGGACCTCGTGGTCACCGGTCTCGACGGCGCGGTCGCGACGTTGCCACGTCAGGACATCGGCGCAGTGCTCTCGTTCGCACCCGACGGCGAAGGCGGACTCGATCCGCAGTACCACCCCGAGGCTGCCATCGGGATCCTCGCGCCGCAGCTCGCCGACACGGAGACGGAACCGAAGGACGCCCAGATCGTGCTCGACGGAGGTCGTCCCGCAGTCGTTCCGGGAACGAAAGGCAATCTCGTCGATTGGGAGAAGACCCTCGAATCGCTGCCGCAGCTGCTCGCAACGGAAAACGGACGATCCGTCGAAGCCCTGTACAAGTCGGCCGATCCGGAGCTCACCACGGAAGCCGCCGAGAAGCTCGGGATCAACGAGGTGATCGGTGAGTTCAGCTCCGGTGGGTTCGAATACGCGTCCGGTGTGAACATCCGGATCGCGGCCTCGGAGATCAACGGTGCGCTCGTGAAGCCGGGAGAGACCTTCTCGCTCAACGGGTACACGGGCCCGCGCGGTGCAGCGGAAGGCTATGTCGAATCCGGCATCATCGAGGCGGGCCGGCCGGGTAAAGCCGTCGGCGGCGGTATCAGCCAGCTCGCGACGACCCTGTACAACGCGTCGTACTTCGCGGGTATGGAGGACGTCGACCACACCGAGCACAGCTACTACATCTCTCGGTATCCGGCTGCGCGTGAAGCAACGGTCTACGAGGGCGCAATCGATCTGGCGTTCCGCAACCCGTCGGAGACGACCGGAGTGCTGATCCAGACGATCTGGACCGACTCCGACATCACGGTGCGCCTATGGGGCACGAAGACGGTCGACGTGCAGTCCATCACCGGCGATCGCACCAATTACACGTCGCCGAATACGATCACGCTGCCCGCGGGTGCGTCCTGCATCCCCTCCAGTGGTGCGCAGGGATTCACCGTGACGGACACGCGCATCGTCACCGACGTGAACACCGGCGCCCAGATCTCGAACAAGACGCGCACCGTTCGCTACGACCCGGTGCCCATCGTCAAGTGTGTGAGCCCAGAGCCGGAACCTGGCGACGAGCCGTCCGGTGGCGACGGTCCGTCGACGCCTGCATCCCCGCCGGGGGACGGCGACGCACCGGCTCCTGCGCCGGCCGAACCCGAGTCCGACACACCACAGACCGACACACCACAGACCGACACACCACAGACCGACACACCACAGGCAGGTGAGCCCGCAGCGGCGCGTCCGTCTGCGGGTGATTTCGTGCCGGACTTCTCGGGTTTCCCGGGCGTCGACGACCAGTAGAAGGGCTCGTCGAGAGGGGATCTCGCTGAGCGGGAACTCGCTGTGGGCGCTGTGACGGCGCTCATAGCATCCCCGCAATGACCAATGTGATCAGAGCAGATTCCGACATGAGCGAGTTGCTCGGGAATCAGCAACAGAAGAACCGGGCGCAACGGTTGAGCTCTGCCGACGAGCGTCGCGCGCGGATCCAGCGAGTGATCGACATGCTCGTAGCTCGACGCGACGAGATCGTCGACGCGATCGATGAAGACTTCGGCGGCCGTCACCCGGGTTACTCGACCGTCAACGACGTACTCGGATCGCTGACGGCCCTGAAGTACGCGCGCGACCACCTCGAACAGTGGATGCAGCCCGAGCCGCGCGAAATGTTCGCCCCCTACGATCAGCTCGGTGCAACCGCGTCGGTGCAGTACCAGCCCAAGGGCTCCGTGTTGATCATCGGGACCTGGAACGCCCCGGTGTACACGCTCATGAGCCCCCTCGCCGGAGTGCTCGCGGCGGGGAACCGGGCGGTGCTGAAGCCCTCCGAAATCGCACCGCGCACCGCGCAGGTACTGGCCGACGCAGCCGAGGAGTTCCTCGATCCCGCCGACATCGCCGTCATCACCGGTGGTGTGGAGACCGCGCAGGCGCTCACGGCTCTGCCGTTCGACCACATCGTGTTCACGGGTGGCCAGGCCGCAGGCCGTTCGGTGCTCGAGAACGCCGCACGCAACCTGGTACCGGTCACCCTGGAACTCGGCGGTAAGTCACCGGTGATCGTCGGTCGCTCCGCCGATCTCGCGACAGCGGCGTTTCGCATCGCGGTCGGTAAGGCCACCAACGGCGGCCAGATCTGTGTCAGCGCTGACACTGTGTACGTACCGGTCGAGTCTCTCGAAGCATTCGTCGACGCGATTCGTGCGTCGTACGGCGAGCTGCTGCCCACGGCTACGGGTAATCCGGACGTGACGGCTGTCGTCGACGATCGGCATGTCGCGCGCATCGACGAGTATGTCCGCGAGGCAACGGAGCTGGGTGCGCGTATCGAGACGGTTCCCGATGAACCGATCGGTACCGCCGATCGTCGCCGTCCACTGCGAGTGGTAATCGATCCACCGCTGTCGGCAGCGATCTCGCAGGAGGAGATCTTCGGTCCCGCTATGGTGCTCCGGACCTACAGCGACGTCGAGCAGGTGCTCGGGCAGATCAATGCCGGGCCGAAACCTTTGGCCTTGTACTACTTCGGGCAGGACGAGCGGGAACAGTGCGCCGTCGTCGAATCCACCACGTCCGGCGGGGTCACGATCAACGAGTTGATGATGCATCCGGGGCTGCTCGATGCGCCGTTCGGTGGTGTCGGGGCATCCGGTATGGGTCATTACAACGGCCGCGAAGGTTTCCTCGAGTTCAGCCATGCCCGAGCCGTGTTCGTGGCATCGGAGCAGGATCCTCGTCGTGAGTGGGGAATGCTTCCCCCGCACGCCGACGGGTACCGTGCGGCAATGTCTGCGCAGGTGACGGCGGAATGAGAACTCGCGGAGCGATCATCCGGCAAGCGCCCGGTACCTACGAGATCGCCGAACTCGATCTGGACGAGCCGCGGCGCGGTGAACTGATGGTCCAGATGGTCGCGGCCGGGTTATGTCATTCCGACGACCACATCTCCTCCGGCGATCATGCTGTGGGTAGCTACCCCATCTGTGGTGGGCACGAGGGTGCGGGCATCGTCGTGCAGGTCGGGCCCGAGACGTACGGCTGGAGTGAGGGCGACCATGTGGTGTTCTCCTTCCTTGCCGCGTGCGGGCGGTGCCGGTGGTGTGCGAAGGGCTTGCAGAATCTGTGCGATCGCGGTGCCGCGATCATGACCGGAACCCGGCCGGACGATCCGGCAAGCTTCCGCATGAGTCTCGACGGCGCGCCCGTCGCGCAGACGTGCGGGCTGTCCACCTTCAGTGAATACACCACTGTCAGTGTCGATTCGGTGATCAAGGTCGAGAAGGATCTACCGCTCGACAAACTGTGTCTGCTCGGGTGCGGCGTGGGCACGGGCTGGGGAGCTGCCGTCAATTCCGCTGAGGTGTATCCCGGACAGACGATCATCGTGCAGGGCATCGGCGGCATCGGTATAAACGCGGTCCAGGGCGCAGCACACGCAGGCGCTGCCAGGATCATCGCTGTGGACCCCGTGCCGTTCAAGCGCGAGAGTGCCCTGAAGTTCGGTGCCACGCACGCTGTCTCGGACATGGCGGAGGCAACCGAGATCGCACGGTCGTTCACGAACGGGCAGGGCGCCGACGCGGCGATTGTCACGGTGGGCGTCACGACAGGGGACCACATCGCGGAGGCGTTCTCGTCGATTCGCAAGGCAGGCACCTGTGTGGTCACCGGGCTGGGTTCGATGGCCGACGTCGGAATCCCCATCAGCCCCATGGAATTGGTGCTGTATCAGAAGCGGCTGCAAGGTTCGTTGTTCGGCGCATCTGCGCCGACGGCCGATATCCCGTGGTTGATCGACCTGTACACCTCGGGCGTATTGAAGCTCGACGAGCTGATCACGTCCACATACAAGTTCGACGACATCGCTCAGGGCTTCACCGATATGCACGAGGGACGGAACCTGCGCGGGGTCGTCCTGTTCTGACCGCGCTACGACGACAGTGGCTCCCGCCGATTTCGGCGGGAGCCACTGTCGTGTTCTGCCCTGTCGTGTTGTTCTACGCGATCATCAGAACGCGGCTTCGTCGAGCTCCATGATGTCGAGGTCGACGTCGGTGATGATGCCTCGCGACGTGGTCAGGGTGGGCAGCACGTTCTTTGCGAAGAAGGATGCTGCTGCGACCTTGCCTTCGTAGAACGCCTTGTCCTTCGCGTCCGGTCCCGCGTCGAGAGCGGTGAGCGCGACCTCGGCGTGCTCGAGGAGCAGCCAGCCGATGAGCAGGTCGCCGAACGACTCGAGGAAGCGGACGGAGCCGAGACCGACCTTGTACAGCTCGGTGGGCTGTTCCTGCGCGCCCATGAGGAACTGGGTGAGGGTCGCGACCATCGACTGCGCATCTTCGAGTGCCGTGGCCAGGAGCGCGCGCTCCGGCTTGAGGCGCTGGTCGGCGGTGTCGGAATCGAGGAACTTCTTGACCTGCCCTGCGACGTGAGCGAGGGCGACGCCGCGGTCGCGGGCGATCTTGCGGAAGAAGAAGTCCTGCGCCTGGATTGCGGTGGTGCCCTCGTACAGGGAGTCGATCTTCGCGTCGCGGATGTACTGCTCGATCGGGTAGTCCTGCAGGAAGCCCGAGCCGCCGAAGGTCTGGAGCGAATCGGTGAGGTACTGGTAGGCCCGCTCGGAGCCGCAGCCCTTGACGACCGGCAGGAGCAGGTCGTTGATGCGGTGTGCGAGCGCGGCGTCGGCGCCCGAGACCTGCTCGGCGACGACGTCGTCCTGATGAGCGGCGGTGTAGAGGTACACGGCGCGCAGGCCTTCGGAGTAGGCCTTCTGCATGGCGAGCGACCGGCGGACGTCCGGGTGGTGCATGATCGACACGCGCGGCGCGGCCTTGTCGGACATCTGGGTCAGGTCGGCGCCCTGGATGCGTTCTTTGGCGTAGTCGAGTGCGTTGAGGTAGCCGGTCGACAGCGTCGCGATGGCCTTGGTGCCCACCATCATGCGGGCGTGCTCGATGACGTCGAACATCTGCGCGATGCCGTTGTGGACCTCGCCCACGAGCCAGCCCTGGGCCGGAACGCCGTGACCACCGAAGGTGACCTCGCAGGTCGCGGAGGCCTTGATGCCCATTTTGTGTTCGACGTTGGTGACGAACACACCGTTGCGCTCGCCCATCTCGTTCTTCTCGAAGTCGAAGTGGGTCTTCGGGACGAAGAACAGCGACAGGCCCTTGGTGCCCGGCCCTGCGCCTTCGGGGCGTGCGAGCACGAGATGGAAGATGTTCTCGAACAGATCGTCGGAGTCGGCGGAGGTGATGAACCGCTTGACGCCCTCGATGTGCCAGGAGCCGTCGTCCTGCTTGATGGCCTTGGTGCGGCCAGCGCCGACGTCGGAGCCGGCGTCGGGTTCGGTGAGGACCATGGTGGCGCCCCAGCCGCGCTCGACGCAGGTGGTGGCCCACTTCTTCTGCTCGTCCGTGCCGTTGTCGAAGAGTACGCCGGCGAATGCCGGGCCTGCCGCGTACATGAAGGCGGCGGGCTGCGCTCCGAGCATCATTTCGTTGACCGCCCACAGGAGGCTGCGCGGCGACTCGGTGCCGCCGATTTCCTCGGGGATGCCCATGGACCAGTATCCGGCGTCCCACCAGGCGCGGAAGGCCTTCTTGAACGGCTCGGGGAGGGTTACCGAGTGGGTGTCGGGATCGAAGGTCGGGGGGTTGCGGTCGGCGTCGGCGAAGCCTTCGGCGGCCGGACCCTCGGCGAGGGCTTTGACCTCGGAGAGGATGCCGCGTGCGGTCTCTTCGTCGAGGTCGCCGAACTTGCCGGCTTCGAGGACCTTCTGAATCTTCAGGAACTCGAAGAGGTTGAACTCGAGGTCGCGGAGGTTGCTCTTGTAATGGCCCATGTCTGTGCTCTGTCTCCCCAGTGCGGTCCGGTGTCTGCCTAGTACCGCCCAAGTTTATTACTCGTCGGTAACATCTCTATGTTACTCGCCAGGCAACTAACTGCCAAGGCCGATTTTACGGGCAACCACGAGTGCGTCGATGGCGGTTCCGGAAACTGTTTCTCGGAATCTCCGTTCCGCTACCTGGATTTCCAGCCTTCCGTCGATTTCGTCGACGATATCGGCTGGGGTGTAAAGGATTTCACTGTCCTGAGGTCCGCCGACTCCCTCGTCGATATTCGTCCTGTCGTGTCCCAGAAATATGAGGATTCCGTCAGGTTCGAGCGAATTGATCGCATTGTCGAGCAGTGCTGCGCGCTCCGCCGGAGGGAAGTGCAGGAATACGGCGAGGATCAGGTCATAGTGGCCCTCGAATGAGCCCTGCGTCACATCCGAATGCGTGTACTGCAAGCGATCACGTGACCGTTTCGGCGCCTGCGCCGCGACCTGCCGGGCCTTGTTGAGGGCCACCTCGGAGAAATCCGTACCCAGTACTTCCCAGCCGCGCGTCGCGAGCCAGAGGGAGTGCCTGCCCTCGCCGCACCCCAGGTCGAGTGCGCGACCATGCGGAAGGGCGGTGGCGAACTCGACCACGACGGGGTTCGGCGGTGCCCCCCACACCAGTTCGGCAGCCTGATACTTCTCATCCCACTCATGTGCATCCATGAGGGGAAAGGTAGTCGTCCGCGACCTCGGCCCGCCTGCACTGGAACGAGTTCCAATAGGGGTGTCGCGGACGGTTTTCTCGACCCGCGATACCGTGTTCCGACGGCGATGCTAGGACAGCAGCGCCATGACGATGTAGAGGAGTTTTCCGGATGGGTGCACAGATCGCCGCTCCAGCGCCGTTGCGGAACAGTGTGCTGCTCGGGCTGGGTGTCCACCGCCCGGAGCGTGTCGTCACGAACGAAGAGATCTGCCGGCTGATCGATTCGAGCGACGAATGGATCCAGTCGCGCTCCGGCATCAAGGAGCGTCGATTCGCGAAGGCGCACCCCGAGGAAACGATCGTCGAGATGTCGGTCTCCGCCGCTGGGAAAGCTCTCGAGGCCGCGAAGCTGACCGGCGCGCAGATCGACACCGTGATCGTCGCGTGCTCCACCTACGGTTTCCAGACTCCGCAGGCCGCTGCGCTCGTCGCCGACAAGATCGGCACGAACGGCGCCGCCGCGCTCGATATCCAGGCAGGCTGTGCAGGCTTCTGCTACGCGCTGGGTGTCGCATCCGACCTCGTCCGCGCCGGATCGGCGACGAACGTGCTCGTCGTCGGCGTCGAGCGGATGAGCGACGCCACCAACCCCACCGACCGCTCCGTGCGATTCATCTTCGGTGACGGTGCGGGCGCCGTGGTCGTCGGCGCATCCGACGAAGTGGGCATCGGCCCCACAGTGTGGGGGTCCGACGGCTCCCAGGGCAACGCGATCCGGCAGGAACCCGACTGGGTCGACTTCGCGCAGAACCCCACCCAACCGCGTCCGTGGATCATCATGGAGGGCACCGCGGTGTTCCGCTGGGCAGCCTTCGAGATGAGCAAGTACGTGCGTCAGGTCGCCGACAAGGCCGGTATCGCACTCGAAGATCTCGACGCCTTCGTGCCGCACCAGGCGAACCTGCGGATCAACGACGTCATCGTCCGTCAGCTCGAACTGCCCGACAGTGTGGCGGTCGCCGACGACATCATCGAGACCGGCAACACTTCGGCGGCGTCCATCCCGCTCGCCATGGAGAAGATGCTGCGTACCGGGCAGGTGGAGCCGGGTGCCACTGCGCTGCTGCTCGCCTTCGGCGCCGGCCTGTCCTTCGCGGGCCAGGTAGTCAAGATGCCGCCGCTGGCCCAGTAGTTCATGGCCGGTGAGAAGAAGCCATCGATCCCTCGATGGCTCTGGTTGCTGTGTTTCGTCGCGGTCTCCGTGGCCGTGGTTCTTCTCGAACCGTACGACTCCGACTCGTCGGGAGCTGTCACCTCCCCGGGTGGCCCCGGGCCATCCTCGACCTACAGTGGTTCCGCCGCGCTGCAGGCACTCGCCGCGCTTCCGGTGCGTGATGCCGCCTCGCAGTCCGGCTACGAACGGGAAGAGTTCGGCTCCGCGTGGACCGACAGCGTCACCGTCGAGTTCGGCAAGAACGGCTGCGACACGCGCAACGACATCCTCAAACGCGACCTCGTGCACATCTCCCTCGAGCCTGCCACCAAGGACTGCACCGTGCGCACGGGCACGCTTCACGACCCGTACACCGGTAACGAGATCTTCTTCCGGCGTGGCACGGCCACGTCGTCGCAGGTCCAGATCGACCACGTCGTCGCCCTGTCCAACGCGTGGAAGACCGGCGCGCAGCAACTCGACGAGCAGCAGCGCAGGAATCTGGCGAACGATCCTCGCAACCTGATCGCCGTCGACGGGCCCACCAACCAGTCGAAGGGCGACTCCGACGCCGCGCAGTGGCTTCCGCCCAACGCCGCGTACCACTGCGACTACGTGGCGCAGCAGGTCGAGGTCAAAACCGTCTACCAGTTGTGGGTGACGCCCGCCGAGCGCGAGGCGATGTCCCGGGTCCTCGCTTCCTGCTGATCCGGCGCCCGGGTGCACGGGAGCACAGACGGCCTTCACCCACCCGCACAGCACTTGAATATCATCGTTGTGTCGCACGTAACCTGAGACGCGACGCGATTCCGGTGGCCACACCCGGTGCTGTTCGGAATCGGACCGATACGACGTGGGAGAACCGCCATGAGCGCCGATAAACCGAAGATCATCTACACGTTGACAGACGAGGCGCCGCTACTCGCGACGCACGCCTTCCTGCCCATCGTGCGCACCTTCGCCGGTGCCGCGGGCATCGAGGTCGAGTCGAGCGACATTTCGGTGTCGGCGCGGATCCTGGCCGCGTTCCCCGACCGCCTCACCGAGGAGCAGCGCGTTCCGGACACCCTTGCAGAGCTGGGACGTCTGACGCAGCTGCCGGAAACCAACATCATCAAACTGCCCAACATCAGCGCCTCCGTGCCGCAGCTCCTCGCAGCGATCAAGGAATTGCAGGGCAAGGGCTACGCGATCCCGGATTTCCCGGACGACCCCAAGACCGACGAAGAGCGCGACATCCGGGAGCGCTACGGCAAGATCCTCGGCAGCGCCGTCAACCCGGTCCTGCGTGAAGGTAACTCCGACCGGCGTGCACCCCGCGCAGTGAAGGAATACGCCCGCAAGCACCCGCACAGCATGGGTGAGTGGTCGATGGCGTCGCGCAGCCACGTCGCGCACATGCAGCACGGCGACTTCTACCACGGTGAGAAGTCGATGACGCTCGACAAGGCACGCAAGGTCCGCATGGAGCTGGTGACCAAGGGCGGCGAGACCATCGTTCTCAAGCCCGAGGTGAGCCTCGGCGAGGGCGACATCATGGACAGCATGTTCATGAGCAAGAAGGCTCTGCTCGAGTTCTACGAGGCGCAGATGGAGGATGCACGCAAGACCGGCGTGATGTTCTCCCTGCACGTCAAGGCGACGATGATGAAGGTCTCGCACCCCATCGTTTTCGGTCACGCAGTGAAGGTCTTCTACAAGGACGCCTTCGCCAAGCATCAGGCGCTGTTCGACGAACTGGGCGTCAACGTCAACAACGGCCTCGTCGACCTCTACGACAAGATCGAGACGCTGCCGAGCACACAGCGTGAAGAGATCATCAAGGACCTGCACGAGTGCCACGAGCACCGTCCCGAGCTGGCGATGGTCGACTCGGCCAACGGCATCTCGAACTTCCATTCGCCCAGCGACGTCATCGTCGATGCTTCGATGCCCGCGATGATCCGCATGGGCGGCAAGATGTACGGCGCCGACGGTCGGCCCAAGGACGCCAAGGCAGTGATGCCGGAGTCCACCTTCGCACGCATCTACCAGGAGATCATCAACTTCTGCAAGACCAACGGTGCGTTCGACCCCACCACCATGGGCACCGTCCCCAACGTCGGGCTCATGGCGCAGAAGGCCGAGGAGTACGGCTCGCACGACAAGACCTTCGAGATCCCGGAGGACGGCGAGGCCAACTTCGTGGACGCCGACACCGGCGAGGTGCTGCTCACCCAGCACGTCGAGGCAGGCGACATCTGGCGCATGTGCACCGTCAAGGACGCGCCGATCCGCGACTGGGTCAAGCTCGCGGTCACTCGTGCACGCAACTCCGGCATGCCGGTGCTGTTCTGGCTCGACCCGTACCGTCCGCACGAGAACGAGCTGATCAAGAAGGTCGAGCTGTACCTGAAGGATCACGACACCGAGGGTCTCGACATCCAGATCATGTCGCAGGTGCGCTCGATGCGGTACACGCTGGAACGGGTGATCCGCGGACTGGACACCATCGCCGCGACCGGCAATATCCTGCGCGACTACCTGACCGATCTGTTCCCGATCCTGGAACTCGGCACCAGCGCGAAGATGCTGTCCGTCGTCCCGCTGATGGCAGGCGGCGGCATGTACGAGACGGGCGCGGGCGGTTCGGCTCCCAAGCACGTCAAGCAGCTCGTCGAGGAGAATCACCTGCGTTGGGATTCGCTCGGTGAGTTCCTGGCGTTGGCTGTCAGCCTCGAAGACCTCGGCATCAAGAACAACAACGAGCACGCCAAGATCCTGGCGGACGCTCTGGACGCCGCGACCGGCAAGCTGCTGGACGAGAACAAGAACCCGTCCCGCAAGACCGGCGAGCTCGACAACCGGGGTAGCCAGTACTACCTCGCGCTGTACTGGGCCCAGGAACTCGCTGCGCAGACCGAGGACAAGGAGCTCGCGGAGCGCTTCGCCCCGCTCGCCCGGACCTTGGCCGAGAACGAGGAGACCATCGTCCGCGAGCTCATCGAGGTACAGGGCTCCCCTGTCGACATCGGTGGTTACTACCAGCTCGACCGTGAGAAGGCCGACGCGGTGATGCGGCCGAGCAAGACCCTCAACGACGCGCTGGGGTCCCTGCAGGTCTGATTTCCTACAGAACGATCTGTGACACCCATTGCGGACCTTTCGCAGGCCGCGATGGGTGTCTTTCGTTCAGTCGAGAAGCGCGTCGACGATCTCGTCCTCCGACAGCAGCACATGTGTCGCCGCCGGACCCAGCGGCACGAAACTGTCGCGGCTCGTGACGCGGGCGATCCGTCCGGGGTAGGACGCGTCGACGAGCGCGGCGATCACCGATTCCGAGACCGACCCACTGCGACGCGTCTCGTCGACGACCAGGACTCGCGGGAACCGCATCGCGTGCTCGGTGAGCGCGGTCAGCGGCAGCGGCGCGAGCCACTGCAGGTCGAGTACCCTCACACAGATACGCGGCGCGCGGCGTGCGGCACGCAGGCTCATCCGCACACCGTTGCCGAACGTCACCACCAGGACGTCCTGGCCGTCACCGTAGGTGCGCACCGTGCCCGGCGCGATCGGCGCGGGGTCGGGGAACTGCTGCCACTGTCCGTCGCCGTCGTCGTACAAATCGCGCTGATGGTATAGCGCGATCGGTTCGACGAACACGCATACGCGACCTTCGGTGCGGGCCAGGGTCGAACACGCGCGTAGCAGGCCACCGGCCGTTGCCGGATCGGAGGGCACGGCGAGAACCACGCCCGGAATGTCGCGTAGTGCCGCAACGGAATTGTCGTTGTGGAAGTGGCCGCCGAATCCGCGCTGATACGGCAGACCGGCGATGCGCACCACCATCGGGTTTTCGAAACAGCTGTCGGAGAAGAACTTCAGGGTCGCTCCCTCGCCGCGCAACTGATCCTCTGCATTGTGCAGATAGGCGAGATATTGGATCTCGGGGATGGGCAGCATCCCGCCCACCGCGAACCCGAGGGCGGTGCCGAGGATGGTCTGTTCGTCGAGCAACGTATCGAACACCCGGAGCGCACCGAAGTGCTCCTGCATACCGCGTGTCACCCCGTACACGCCGCCCTTGGCGCCCACGTCCTCCCCGAACACGCATGCCTCCGGAAACTCCTCGAGGATATGCCCGAGGGTGCGGTTGATTGCCTGCGCGAGCGTAAGCGGCTCCGGTGGGCGCGGATGCGGGTCGTCGACGGCATGCCCCCTGGCGTGAGTATGCAGCGGACGCATCACCTGGGCTGCGGATTCGAGCCGCGGGGGATGATGCAGCGTGTCGGCAACCTCGGCCACTTCAGCGCGCACCGATTCGTAGCGTGCGACGAGTTCGGCGGGGGTGCGGAGATCCCGTGCGACGAGTTCGGCGGCCGTGGCGAGCAGCGGGTCGAGTGCGTAGTCGGCGGTGATCTCGTCGCGACTACGGTAGGCGCTCTCGACATCCGATCCGGCATGGCCGAGAAACCGCACTGTCTTCAGGTGGAGGATTGCGGGGGAGCGTGTCGCGCGGACCTGCTCGACGAGTTCGCCGGCGGTGACGAGTGTGGAGACCGTGTCGGCGCCGTCGACCGCGCGGTACTCGACGCCCGGATACCGCGAGAGCGTCTGCTCGATCCATCCGTCGGGGCTGCGCACGCTGATTCCGAGGCCGTTGTCCTCACACACCAGCAACAGCGGCACCGGCAGGCCGCGATATGTGCAGTACGCGGCGGCGTTGACTGCCCCCGTCGCCGTCGAATGGTTTGCCGAGGCGTCGCCGAAACTGCACACCACCACCGAGTCCGTCGGCCAGGGGCAGTCGAGGCCGAGTTTCTGCATGCGTCCCAGTGCCAGTGCGAGGCCGAGGGAACGCGGCAGATGCGATGCGATCGTCGAGGTCTGCGGCAGGATGCTCAGCGAGGGATTGCCGAACACTTTGTGCCGTCCCGCGGAGATCGGATCGAGAGTGGATGCGGCGCACCCCGCGAGCACGTCGCGGATCGGCGTCGTGCCGTCTTTACGCGACGCGCGCGCAGCATAGAAGCCACCCGAACGGTAGTGCAGCAGAGCGGGATCGGTGAGTCGGGTGAGCAGGCCGAGCGCGGCATTCGATTCGTGCCCCGCGGAACCTATCGTGTAGAAGCCCGCACCGCGCCGCTGCATCTCGCGAGCCGCGAAGTCGAGGTGCCGCGACTGCAGTTGCGCGTCGAAACAGTCGAGCACCAGCGCGTCGTCGACCCTGCGGTCGGGAGTCCTCGTCGGGAGGGCCTGGAGCGCCGTGAGGAAATGGTCGTCGAGCGGCTCTGCCGTCATGCCTCAATTTGTACGCCGGCCTCAGCGCACCCGGAGGTCGATCGGCTGACCGTCGTTCGGAAAGGGCAACGACGTGAAGTTCATCGGCGCGACGTAATCGGCGGGAACATGCCATCGGTAGCGCAACAACAGGTGATGCAGCACCGTTTTGATTTCGGCTCCGGAGAAGTGCATGCCGAGACAGCGGTGGGCGCCCCCACCGAACGGCGACCACGCGTACTTGTGTACGCGATCCTCGCGGCGCTCCGGGGAGAACCGTCCCGGGTCGAAGTGTTCGGGATCGGGCCACAGGTCGGGCATGTGGTGGCTGTAGTGCAGGCCGACGTTCATCAGGGTGCCCTTCGGAATGAAATGCCCGAGGATCTCGGTGTCGGCGACCGCGCGGCGCACGATGCCGGGCACGGGGGTGACGAGACGCTGACATTCCTTGATGACGAGATCGAGCGTGGTGAGCTGGTCGAGTTGCTCGAACGTCGGTGCCGACGTGCCGAGGGCTTCCGACTCGTTGCGGCACGCCTGCTGCCAGTGCGGGAACTGCCCGAGATATTGCAGCGCGGTCGACAATGTGATCGTCGAGGTGTCGTGCGCCGCCATCATCAGGAAGATCATGTGGTTCACGACATCGTCGTCCGAGAACCGTTCTCCGTCTTCGGATTCGACATGGCACAGCACCGAGAACAGATCGTCGCCCTCATATGTGCGCCGCGCGGGCAGGTAGCGTCGGAAGAATTCTTCGAGTCGCGCGCGGCCCTGGACCCCGCGCCGCCACCTGCTGCCGGGCAGCGGATAACGCACGATGGCCGTCGATGCCTGGACGCACCCGATGAATGCCTTGTTGACCTCGTCCATCTCGCGGGCCGACGAGCCTTCGGCGCCGCCCATGAAGATCGACGTGGCGAGGCCGAGGGTGAGTTCCTTGATGGCGGGGTAGGCGCGGAAGTCTTCTCGGGGCGTCCAGTTGTCGAGGGTCTTCTCGATCGCCGGGTGCATCGCCTCGGTGTACCTGGCGATGCGGTCGCGAGTGAAGGCCTGCGACATGATTCGCCGGTGCGCGGTGTGTTCGTCGCCGTCGAGCAGCATCAGCCCCCGGTCGAAGAACGGGCCGATGAGCACGCGCCATCCGGCACCGTTGACGAGCGCGCGGTCGCGGTTCTGGAGAGCGGCGCCGCACGCGTCGGGTCCGAGGAGTACGACCCACGGGTTGCCTGCGAAGTGGAACCACGACACGGGCCCATGCTCGCGGTAGCGCTTGTCGTACGCCTCGAGCGGGTTGCGCATGTAGTCGAGGGCGTACCCGATGTAGGGCAGTCCTTTGTCGCCGGGGACGGGCGTGAGCCCGGGAGGTGCGGGGGCAAGCGTCTTCGTCACGGTCGACTCCACGGTTCGCATCTGACATAGCGTGTTGTCAGATAACTGTAACTCGAATCACATCTATCTGAGGGCATTTGCTTGCCATCGGAGATGCAGCACGATCGACAGGCGCGCCCCGGTCGCATCCGTGATGCAGGGCACATGACATGCTGACCGGCATGGTCGACGTCGCACGTCCGAAGCTGGAAGGCACAGTCGCGGTTGGGGGAGGGCGCAGGCTCGGATTCGCCGAATTCGGGTCCCCGCAGGGCCGCGCGGTGTTCTGGCTACACGGCACCCCGGGTGCACGCAGGCAGATCCCGATCGAGGCCAGGGCATACGCCGAACGGGAGAACGTGCGGCTGATCGGGTTGGATCGTCCCGGAATCGGCTCGTCGACACCCCACACCTACGACCGCGTGCTCTCGTTCGCCGACGACCTCCGGATCGTCGCCGACACCCTCGGTGTCGACCGCATGGGCATTGTCGGTCTCTCCGGCGGCGGCCCCTACACACTCGCGTCGGCCTACGCGATGCCCGAACGTGTCGTCGGGGTCGCGGTGCTCGGCGGGGTCGCGCCGGTCGTCGGTCCAGACGCGATGTCGGGTGGTCTGATGCAACTCGGCTCCCTCCTCGCGCCGCTGCTTGCGAGGGGCGGGGTGCCCATCGGCGCGGCGACGAGCGCCGCGATCCGCGTCGTCAGGCCGTTCGCGTCGCCGATCATCGACCTGTACGGGCGGCTGTCGCCGGAAGCCGATCGACGGTTACTGGCACGCCCCGAGTTCAAGGCGATGTTCCTCGACGACCTGCTCAACGGCAGTCGGAAGCAGATGGCGGCACCCTTCGCCGACATCGTCGCGTTCACCCGTGACTGGGGCTTCCGGGTGCCCGACGTGAAGGCTCCGGTGCGGTGGTGGCACGGCGACACCGACCACATAATCCCCTTCGAGCACGGTCTGCACATGGTGGATCTGCTGCCCGATGCCGAGTTCCATCATCTGCCCGGCGAGAGTCATCTCGGTGGGCTCGGTGCGTCGGAGGAGATCCTCACGACCGTGCTGAAACTGTGGGATGCCGCCGAGCACTGATCCGCTGCGTCGCCCGGCCTACCGCGATCGGTCGAGCAGAGCGAGCACCGTCCTCAGTTCGGTGGCATCGACCTGTCCGGGCGCCGATGGGGTGCCCACCATCCCGAACGTCGCGGCAGACCCGAACACCTGGCCCGCCAGCCGTGAGATCACGCCGAGCCCACCCATCGACATGGTGATGATCGGGCGGGTCGCATGCTCCTCGTGCATGAGGCGGGTGGCATCGAGCAGCGTCAGAACGTCCGCGGTGGATTTCGGCATCACCGCCATCTTGCAGATGTCGGCGCCCAGATCCTGCATGGCACACAGCCGCGCGACGATGTCGTCGCGCCCGGGGGTGCCGTCGAAGTCGTGGTTCGACGCGACCACCGCGACACCGTGCGCGTGGGAGGCCTCGATGACCCGTCGCACGGCGGCAGGGTCGCGGCGATACTCGACGTCGACGAGATCGACCGCCCCCGACGCCGCGAGCGCGACGTTCAGTGCCGAGTAATCGTCGTCGCTGATCGCGGCCTCACCACCTTCGTGTGCGGTGCGGAACGTCGCCAGAAGCGGCACGCCGTCGAGTTGTTCGGCGAGGGCACGTGCCTGCGTGACGACGGCATCCGGGTCTTCGAAAGCGGTGAAGAAGTCGACACGCCACTCGACGAGGTCGGTGCGGCCGGTGAGGGCCTCGACCTGGCCGCGGAGCGCATCGGGGGCGGATCCGGTGATCGGCACGAACACCTTGGGGGTGCCTTCGCCGATCGTCACACCTTTGACACGGACCGGTGTGATCGCTTCACCCATCATCGACTCCTGCGCTGGTTGCCTGTGACGGAAGCCTAGTTCGGCCGCAGGCAACCGGGACGTCAGGGTCTGCGCTCCTGCACATCCGTGTCGTGGGCGGTCCGCGCAACCTCGGTGTGCACGGTTTCCGCCGCAGCATCGGAGGCATGGACCTTGTTCGGGTCGGCCACGGCCTCACCGCGCGCGATCATGCCCGCTTCGTCGGACAGCGGGATCTCCTTGATGAGCCACGCGAGCAGGAACGCGATGACCAGGAACGGCACGAGGTACCAGAACACGGGTGCCAGCGAGTCGGCGTAGGCGCTGACGATGCCGTCCCTGATCGGCTCGGGAAGCTGTTTCATGATCGCGGGGTCGAGCGTTGCGGTGGCCTGACCTGCCTGCTCGGGGTCGGCGCCGGCCTCGGTGAACACTGTGGTCAGGTTCTCCGCGAGCTTGTTGGTGAAGATCGTGCCGAAGATCGCGACGCCCAGCGCGCCGCCCACCTCGCGGAAGTAGTTGTTGGTGCTGGTGGCGGTGCCGATCTCGTCGACGGGCACGGCGTTCTGCACGACGAGCACGACGACCTGCATGACCAGGCCCAGACCGACGCCGAAGACGAAGAGCATCGCGCACACGACCCACAGCGGGGTGTTGCCCTGCAGGGTCGTCAGCCACAGCATCCCGCCCACCATGACCGCGGTGCCGACGATCGGATAGATCTTGTATCGCTGAGTCTTCGTGATCGCGAGACCCGACGCGATGGTCGTCAGCATCATGCCTCCCATCATCGGAAGCAACAGCAGGCCCGACACCGCCGCAGAAGTACCGGACGACATCTGCAGGAACGTCGGCATGAATGCGAGCGCCGCGAACATGCCGAGGCCGATGACGAATCCGATCGCGGTGGCGTTGACGAAGATCGAGTTGCGGAACAGCGACAGCGGGATGATCGGGTCTTCTGCGCGCGACTCGATGAGCACGAACAGGCACACGGCGATAACGAGCCCGGCACCGAACATCCACGTCATCGGATCGGTCCAGCCGCGATCCGCGCTGCCGCCGAAGTCGGTGAAGAAGATCAAGCAGGTCGTCGCGACGGAGAGCGCCACGATACCGGGAATGTCGATTTTCTTGGTGGGCTTCTTGACAGGCAGAGTGAGCATGAACCACGAGATGAGGAACGCGATGATGCCGATCGGGATGTTGATGTAGAAGCACCACTCCCACGACAGGTGGTCGACGAAGAACCCGCCGAGCAGTGGTCCTCCGACAGCGGCGAGACCGAAGATCGCGCCTAGAGGGCCCATGTACTTGCCGCGTTCGCTCGCGGGAACGATGTCGGCGATGATCGCCTGCGACAGGATCATCAGACCGCCGCCACCGAGCCCCTGCATCGCGCGGAACACCACGAAGGTCCAGAAGTCGTCGGTGAACGCGCAGCCCACCGACGCGAGTGTGAATACCGCGATCGCAATGAGGAACAGGTGGCGGCGACCGAAGACGTCGCCGAGCTTGCCGTATACGGGCATGACGATCGTGGTGGCGAGCAGATATGCGGTGGTGATCCACGCCTGGTGTTCGACTCCGCCGAGCTGACCGACGATCGTCGGCATCGCGGTGGAGACGATGGTCTGGTCGAGGCTGGCCAGGAGCATCCCGGCGATCAGCGCACTGAAGATGATCCAGATGCGTCTCTGGGTCAGAACCAAGGGTTCGTCGGTGGTGGTGGTCACGGGGTTCCTGTCGAATCGGCGAGGTCGAGCGGTTGTCCGAAGAGCTGTGCGGCAATGGAGATGTTGCGTATCAGCAGTTCTTCGAAAGAGCTGGTGTTGTCGTCGCTGAAGAATTCGTCGACGGTATTGAAGGTGAGTGAGAGGGTGACGCCCACGATCGCGCGGGGGAGCGGATCGTCGGGCGGGAGGCCTTCTCTCCGGGCCACGAGAAGTGCGAACTCGCGCTGCTGCGTTTCGCCGACGGCCAGGAGCTTGGCCAGCAACTGCGGCTCGGTGCGGACGATGTCCCGGAACAGCTGGTGTCTTTGCCGGGTGAAGTCGTTGTGGCGGGCGCGGGTGAGCACGAGCCGGGTGATGTCACTGAGCAGGGTCGGGGACAATCCGGTGTGAGCGCCTGTCCCGCGCGCGACGAAGCGGTCCTGCTCCTCTTCGGGGAATCCGACTTCGTGTTCGCCGAAGACGGCGTCTTCCTTGGTGGGGAAATAGTTGAAGAAGGTGCGCCGCGAAATACCGACGTGGTCGCAGAGTTCCTCGACGGTGAACCCCGACAGGCCTCGTTCGGCCGTGAGTGCGCGCGCCTGTGAAACGAGGGCATCGTACGTGCGTTGCATACGCCGGCTCCGCCGGCCACACGCAGATATTGCACCTTCGCTCACAAGGTGCAATCTTGCACTCGTTTGCTTTGGAGTGCAAAAAATGTGTGTCAGGTGAACCACGACCGGGTCGGCGGCTTGACCCACATGATCCGTTCGTCCAGATGATCACGCGCCGCAGACGGATGATTCGCATGCGTCCGAGCCCACGACGTCTTCTCGTCGAGCAGCGACGCCACCAGCGTCCACGTCTCCATCGACCGTGGCGGGTGCGCGTCCGCCGCGCGCGCCAACCTGCGGCGGTTGTCGTCGGTCATCGCGAGCAGGTCGGCGCCGGTGATACCCCGATGCCACGCGAACCGCGCGAGCCCCAGTGCCTTGTCCCGACGATTCTTCTCCGCCCGATCGGTGTGGGCGAAGTCGGCGTCGCTCATGTCTGCACCTCCTGTGTCCCCACCATGATCCGTCGTTGACGCCTCGGCCCGCCCATCGCCCGTTGACACAGCCCGCTGGACCGCTCACGCTCGTGGTGTGGGGTTTCCCGAGGGAACACCGAAAGAGGTTGTCGCGCAGGCAACCGAACCGCCGCGTGTGCCCGAATTCGATCCCACCGTCGGAGTGACGGTGAGCGGCGCATTCCGTGGCACACCGCCGCACAAGTTCGTGGCGATCGGCGACTCGCTCCTACAGGGATTCCAGAGCGCGGCCATTTACCGGACCGAAGTGTCGGTGCCCGCGATCGTGGCATACGAACTCGGAGTCCTCGACACCTTCCGATACCCACGCTACGGCGGGCCGGGTGGGCTGCCGCTGAACGTCGAACTCATGTTGCGCCGCCTCGAAGAACGTTACGGCCCGGAACTGAAACCGTGGGAGATTCCGGCAGCACTGTTCACACTGCGTAGTTTCATGGACGAGGTCGAGGACTACTGGGAACGCGGTCCGGGCGCGATCGCTCCGGTCATCGGCACCTACAACGACAATCTGTCGTGCTACGGGTGGGATCTGCGTGATGCCCTCGAGAAAACCGCCGCCTATTGTGCGGCCCGCATCGCGACACCCAGCGACAGTCTCCTCGACCAGATCGTGGAGAACAACGGTGACCGCGCCGCGATGCGGGTCTACCCGCACTGGGCGCCCGAGCAAGAATCGATGACGTTGTTCGACGCTGCCGCAGCCCTCGGAGACGACCACGGCAACGACACCGACAGCGGTATCGAAACACTCGTCGTCTTCCTCGGTTCCAACAACGCTCTGGGCACCGTCACTCAGCTGCGTGTCGCATGGAGCGGCGCCGACTACAAGGACCTCGACCGCAAGAACTCCTACACGATCTGGCGTCCCGAACATTTCGACGCCGAGTTCGCAGAGGTAGTCGAACAGGTGCGCCGCATCTCCGCGCGACACGTCCTCCTCTGCACGATTCCGCACGTGACGATCGCGCCGATCGCCCGGGGCCTCGGCGGCAAGAGCGGCTCACGCTACTTCACCTACTACACACGTCCGTGGATCGACGAGAAACACTTCGACGCGGCACGCGACGAACACATCACCGGCGAACAAGCACGGGCGGTCGACACCGCGATCGACCACTACAACAACACCATCCAGCGGGCAATTGCCGATGCGCGACTCGATGGACGCGATTGGTATCTGCTGGATGTCGCGGGCATCCTCGAACGTCTCGCCGCCCGCCGCTATCACGACGACCTGCAGGCCCGGCCCGCCTGGTGGACGCCGTACCCGCTACCCCCGGTCCTCGCGGCGCTCGACCCCGTGCCCGACACCCATTTCCTCACCGCCGACGGGAAAGGCGGACGGGCGACCGGTGGCTTGTTCTCACTCGACGGCGTCCACCCCACCACCGTCGGGTACGGAATACTCGCGCAGGAGATCATCTCCATCATGGCGAGCGCAGGCGTCGAGTTCCGCCACCCGAACGGCACGGTGCGCACCGACACGACGGTCGACTTCGACCGCCTCATCCGTCAGGACAGCCTCGTGCAGAGTCCGCCGCAGAACATCGACAGTGCGCTTTCGATCCTGGGGTGGGCCGACGAGGTGCTCGACGTGTTCCGTCGCCTCCTCCGCCGTGGCGTGTGAGCGCTCCGAAAAACTTTCTCGAAATTTTTCGTCTGTCGTGTCGATCGGGGTCTGCGTTGTTCGACGTGTAGACATCAGGGACCGAAACATGGTCCGCAGGATTCACCGAACGAGGGAGATTCTCATGAAGTACATGCTGATCATGCGCGACACCGACGCCGCCATCGAAGCGTCGAAGGACATGGATTTCACCGAGATCATCAACGCGATGGGCCGGTACAACGAGTCGCTCATCAAGGCAGGCGTCCTGCTCGGCGGTGAAGGCCTCACCGAGGCGGAGGAGGGCTTCGTCGTCGATTTCGACTCCGAGACACCGCTCGTCACCGATGGCCCCTACGGTGAGACGAAAGAACTCTTCAACGGATTCTGGCTCATCCAGACCTCCACCAAGGAAGAAGCTGCCGAGTGGGCGAAGCGGTGTCCCCTCGGGCCGGGCAGCAAGCTCGAGGTACGTCGAGTGCACGAGAACGAGGACTTCGACCAGGACAACGAGTACGTCCAGAAGGAACAGGTCTGGCGCGAGGAACTCGGCACCGATCGCCCGGTCGCCGGCTGAGTGATGACCGGCTGAATGATGACGGACGAGGTGACGCTGCGCGCACGACGTGCGGTGGATGCGGTGTGGCGGATCGAATCGGCGAAGATCATCGCGACCCTCACCCGCAAGGTCGGGGATCTCGATTTCGCCGAGGACCTCGCGGGGCAGGCCCTGCTCGAAGCGATCGAGCAGTGGCCCGCCGTCGGAGTACCGCGTAACCCGGCCGCGTGGTTGACCTCCGTCGCCACTCGCCGCGCCATCGACACGTGGAGGCGACAGGAACGTCTCGACGAACGCCACGCGCACATGGCGCGGGAACTCGAGAACGATGCGTCGCACTTCGACGATCCCTCGTCGGATCCCGATCGGATCGACGACGACGTCCTGCGCCTGATGTTCATGACGTGCCATCCGGTACTGGGACGGAAAGCGCAAGTGGCATTGACGCTTCGTCTGGTCGGGGGTCTGACGACCGAACAGATCGGCAGTGCGTTCCTCACACCGACGTCGACGGTGCAGCAGCGCATCGTCCGGGCGAAGAAAACACTCACAGCCGCGAAGGCGGTGTTCGAGGTGCCGGGACGCAACGAATTCGCTGCTCGTCTCTCGGGCGTGCTCGGCGTGCTGTACCTCGTATTCAACGAGGGATACGCAGCCAGTTCGGGAGACGAGTGGCTGCGCCCGGACACCAGCGCGGAGGCGTTGCGGATCGCACGGATTCTCGCCGAGCTCGTTCCGAACGAGCCGGAGGCGCACGGGCTGGTCGCGCTGATGGAGCTCACCGCAGCGCGCTTCCCGGCGCGAACCACCGCTTCGGGGGAGCCGATTCTGCTGGCAGATCAGGACCGCACCAAGTGGGACCGTGGGCAGATCACCCGCGGTCTCGCGGCATTGGAACGAGCCGACGCGATCGGTCGCGGTCGCGGACCCTACGGACTGCAGGCAGCCATCGCCGAGTGCCACGCCCGGGCGGCAGAATTCTCGGACACCGACTGGAAACGGATCGTCCTGCTGTATGAGGCCCTGCAGCGGCTGGCGCCGTCGCCGGTGGTGGATCTCAACCATGCAGCAGCGGTCTCGATGGCATATGGGCCGGGTCCTGCCCTCGAATACGTCGACAACATTGTCGCGTCAGGGAAACTCGCGGGATATCACCTGCTTCCGAGCGTGCGGGGAGATCTGCTCGCGCAGCTGGGGAGGATCGAGGAGGCACGGACCGAACTGCTCGCCGCGGTCGAGCTGACGAGAAATGATCGCGAATGTGCGCTCCTCCTGGCGAAGGTGGACGACCTGGACCGAAGGCCGCTCAGGTCGGATCGAAGTGACGGAGTAGTGAAGTGACGGGGTGGTCAGGTCAGGGTGACGATGTGTTCGTGCCCCGCAACTGCTGCCTGGAGCTTCTTGCGTGAGAGTGTGCGCGGCCCGCATCCGCAGCCTGCGGGAAGTTCGTCGTCCTCGAATTGGGTGGCTTCGACGGTGTCGATGAACTTGTCGTCGAGTGAGTCGTTGCCGCGGTTGTTGGCTTCGCGGTCGCGGGAGCCGTGGCCGCCCGGTCCGACTCCGCACACCACCACTGGCCCTTCCTCCGTTTTGTAGACGGCGGCGACCGTGTGGCTCTTGGGGCATCGAACTTTCAGGACAGCGTGATCGCTGCGTTGTCGCCCGAGTTCCTTGATGGCCTGGAGAGCCTTTCGGCGTCGTTCGGTGGGAGGCGTTTCAGCGATGTTCATCGCTCCATTTCACCGTAGATGGAGGCATTTAACCACCGTTCCGCAGAACCGATCTTGATCGATATCCGGACGTAACCGACGATCCTCTGAAAGTGCTGTAGCGGTGACACTTTCGATCGGTATTACTTCCTGAGCCCGTCGAGGAGCAGGGTCAGCCCGGCACCGAGCAGCCAAGAATCCTTCGCGAGTGCCGTACCGTCCTGAGTGGGCTTCGGAGAGCCGTCTTCGTGCATACCCGGCGTTCGCCAGTACATCGTCATCATCCCACCGCCGAATGCCGTCAGTGCGGCGCCGGCAACGAACGGCGGCACGATCGGAGCGAGGAGTGCGGCACCGATTCCGATTTCGGATGTACTCAGAAACGTACCGAACGTCTTGGAATCCATCTGTTTCAAGAACGGAAATGCGTTCCCTGCCATGTTCTGCAGGGCGGTCGCGTTCTCGGCAGGGAGATTCCGTTTACCCAGACCCGAGTTGAGGATGAATGCTCCCGTCGCAACGCGGAGCGGAATGTGGTGCAGTCGCACGTTGTACCTCTTTCGACCCTGGCTGGTTCCGTGACGGTCAATCGATGATGGCGTGCTGGGTACGGACCAGATGCCACTTGTCCGGGCCCGGCAACTGGAAGAGGATGCGTCCGACACTACTCTGGGTTCCGCCCTTGTTCTCGCACGTTGCGCTCACGGTGTGCGTCCCCTCGGCGACTCCCGTGAACTCGACCGTGCCGTACGTGACCGTATTCATGTCGACGGATCGTTTCGTTCCCACGATGTCGGCTGTGCATGTGTAGGGCGCGTCCCTGTCAGGGACATCGTGATAGTTGAACCGGACCAGTACCGAGTCGTTTCTGGTGAAGACCGACCAACTCAGAGTCGTATCGTCATCTGCGGATGCGATCGGTGCCATGCTCGCCAACAGTGCACAGGGTGCAATGAGCGTGATCAGTCCGCGCAGAATCCGTCGTGCATCCATGGTGTCCCTCCGGTCCGGTTTGCTCCGACCCGTTTCCATCATGTGCGGTGCGGCCGGAGGCCGGTGTTGCGAACTCCGGGGTTCGCAAGGGACCTGTAACCGGAGGGCTTGCGCGGTGTCTCTGCTGTGATGCCACTGGTTACGGAAGTGCAACGACGGTCACCGGGATTTCCGAACTACGGGGATTCCCAGGAGAACCCGTCGGGGTCGGCGAAGGGCGCGGCTGTACTGCGGATGGCGACACGGTGCGACCCGGTCCCCTCGGGCGCGACCCCTGCATTCTTGGCCAGTGCCGTGCGTCCCAGCAACGTCAACGTCGCTGGTGCACCGGGCATATCGAATTCGACGTACTTGCCACCGAAACTCTTCGCGACGGTGAGGCCTCGGTCGACATAGAACTGTTTGCTCGCCTTGACGTCTTCGACTCCGAGTTGCAGCACAACGTCCTCGACTTTTCGTTCGGCCGAGCCCGTGTCTTTCTTCGAAGACGCCGCCAGCGTGCAGATCGTCCCGTCCGGGGCCCGCACGACTCCGCCGTAGCCCCAGAGGCTCTTCTTGACGGGTTTCACTTCCGTCGCGCCGGCGTCGAGCGCGCCTGCGACCAGGTGGTCGACGGCACTTGGCTGCGCCACCACCAGCGACAGAGTGAAGCCGCGGAAGCCGGACGTCGGTGCTTGGGACTCGCGGACTCGGACACGATCGCCCAAACCGAACACTCCGGTGTAGAACGCCTCCGCAGCGGAGGGGTCGGATACCTCGAGGACAACAGACTCGATGGAAGCCATGGGTACCACCGTAGTCCCGTGCCTGGCGCGCGACCGGCTGTCAGGGAATCGTGAGAGGGCCGAAGGTGAGGTGGTCGCACGCGGCGAGAGTCAGGTGCATGACGAGGAGTCCGCCCGCGATCTTCACGGCCGTGATCAGCCAGCCGCGTGGAGTGTCGCCTGCGGTCGGCGGAGCTTCCGTTCGGACCACGGCTGCCGGCGGTGCGGAACTGGTGGCGAGGTGCGTATGCGCGGTCCACCGTTCGCCGTCCCACCAGCGAATGAGGCGGGCGGTCTCGGGGTCGGAATACCAGCCGGGCGGCGGGGTGGTCATGAGCTCCTGGATCCTTTCGTCCGGTAATTATCCGGACTGGATCCGACGGTGTTACACCGAAGAATTGAGGTGTGCGTCACTCGCCGAAACGTGGTGTCCACACCCTTGACAACGTACAACCACTCGGTTGTATATTGGGGTCGTGAACGGAGATGACGAGGACCGGGCCGATGCCCTGTTCCACGCTCTCGCCGACCGAACCCGCCGCGACATCATGCGTCGGGTACTGGCAGGGGAGAGCTCGGTTTCCGCACTCGCGGCGAAGTACGAGATGAGTTTCGCCGCGGTTCAGAAACACGTTGCCGTGTTGGAGAAGGCAGGACTGCTGACGAAGCGACGCAATGGTCGCGAACAGTTGGCGAGCGGCGACGTGGAGGCGGTGCGGTCGGTGGCGTCCATGCTCACCGAGCTCGAACAAGTGTGGCGTGGTCGCATCGCGCGCATCGACGAACTCATCGCATCCGACTCGCCCGAGGAGGGCTGAACCATGCCTGTTATCGACGTCGATCAAGATCTCGACAATCTGACCCTGACCATCACTGCGGATTTCGCGGCGCCCGTGGAGCGGGTGTGGCAGATCTACGCAGACCCACGTCAGCTGGAGAAGATCTGGGGCCCGCCCGGCTACCCCGCGACCGTGGTCGACCACGATCTGAGGCCCGGTGGCCGGACGACCTACTACATGACCGGACCTGAGGGCGAGAAATACGCCGGGTACTGGCAGGTCATGACAGTCGACCGGCCGCGGAGTTTCTCGTTCGCCGACGGATTTGCCGACGAGGACTTCAATCCGACTCCGGATCTGCCGGTATCCGAGAACCAGTACACCTTCGTCGAACACGAAGGCGGCACCCGGGCGACGTACGTGAGCACATTCGAATCGGCCGACGCATTGCAGAAGGTGCTGGATATGGGTGTGGTCGAGGGTGCCACGTCCGCGATCGGCCAGATCGACGACCTGCTCGCTTCGTCCTAGCCGCACACCTCCGGCGACAGCGGACCATCGCCGATTGCCAACAGAGCGGAGAGCCTCCGGACTCTTCGCTGAGACAGTTCGCCCCCGAACTCGCGCCGGTCTGCGGGGCGGGTGGCTGTCGGAGGTACGTGGCAAGGTTCGGTCATGCTCGAGATGACCGCCGCCGCGGCGCGGCGCACCGCCGTTGCCGCCCAGGGCTTCGCAGACCGGCGCCCGGTCGGGCCGGCCACTCGGCGGCACGTGCTCCGCGCCGTCGATCGAACAGCGCTCCTGCAGATCGACTCTGTGTCCGTCGCTGTTCGCGCGCACTACATGCCGGTGTTCAGCCGGATCGGCGCCTACGACCGCGAGGTCCTCGACGCCGCGGTATGGCGCCACAGTGCGCGAGCACCGCGAGCGCTCGTCGAGTACTGGGCGCACGAAGCAGCGCTGATCCCGGTCGAAGACTGGCCGCTGATGCGGTGGCGGATGCAGCGTTACGCCGGGGGGCGGTGGGCAGGTGAACGTCGCGTTCTCGAACGCACCCCCACCCTGGGACGCGACATCCTCGACGTGATCACGGCGGTTGGTGCTGTGTCTGCGGGGGAGATCGAAAAACAACTTCAGCTCGAACCGTCGGGTGCCCGCGGTCCCTGGTGGGACCGCAGCGACGTCAAGGTGATCTGCGAACTTCTTTTCGCCGCCGGGGAGTTGTCGGTGGGCCGGCGCGTCGCATTCACTCGGCACTACGACCTCGCCGAGCGGGTGCTGCCCGCCGACGTGCTCGCCGCTCGCATCGACGAGCCGGACGCGGTCCGGGAGCTGCTCCGCAGATCTGCGCGGGCGCTCGGCATTGCGACAGTCGCCGACCTGCGCGACTACTACCGACTCACCGCCGAGCAGACGAAGCCCGCTGTCGCGGACCTCGTCGAGGAAGGGAGTCTCGTTCCCGTCACGGTCCGCGGATGGAAGGACCCCGCCTACCTGCACTCGGGTACGGCCATCCCGCGCCGCGCACGCGGCACCGCGCTTCTGTGCCCGTTCGACCCATTGGTGTTCTACCGGCCCCGAACCGAGCGGATCTTCGGCTTCCGGTACCGCCTCGAGATCTATACCCCGGCGCACAAACGCGTGCACGGCTACTACGTCTTCCCGTTTCTCATGGACGGCGAACTCGTTGCGCGCGTGGATCTCAAAGCCGACAGGGCAAGGGATGCGCTGTGTGTTCCGAGTGCGTTCGCCGAGGAAGATGTGGAGTCCGGCGCCGTGGTAGAGGCACTCGCGGTCGAGTTGCGCGCGATGGCGAACTGGCTCGGACTCTCCGACGTCCTGGTCGGGGAGCGCGGCGACCTGGCTCCGAAGCTCGCGGCTCAGTTGTGAGGCCGATACCGTCTTGCCGTTTCGGCGGCCGGCTCATGGTTCATCACCTGCTGCGGCGGGACTGATCCGCCTTCATCCGGCCAGTTCGTCCGGACCGATCGGATCGGTTTCCCATTCGACGGCACCGACTGCCGGACCGGTATCGAGCCGTTGCAGTGCCCGCGCCCCTACCACCAGCAGAAAGCCGAACGCCGCGCCTGCGACGATCTTCGCGACGGTACTCCACTTCCTCATTGCCATCCGAAGATGATGGCACGTGCCTGCGAAGCAATCTCGACCGGGAGAAAGCGGCCCGATCGCTATGACGGTCGGAGTTCGGGGACCATGGCTTCATGACCTCCGCATCCCCGTCCGGTAATCCGGTACCGATACCTCGACGCCGGTATCTGCCGTGGATTCTTGCGGTGGCTGCCACGGTGGTGGTGCTGGATCAGCTCACCAAGTGGTGGGCCGAGTCGACCTTGAACGACGGGCGGACAATTTCGGTTGTCGGTGAGCTCCTCCAGTTCGGACTCGTCTACAACCCGGGGGCGGCCTTCGGTATCGGCGGGCAGTTCACGTGGATTCTGACCGCGATCGCGGCTGTAGCAGTCGTCGCACTCTGCATATTTGCCACCCGGGTGCTCAATCCGTTCTGGGCGCTCGGTGTCGGAGCACTCCTAGGGGGAGCACTCAGTCATCTCGGCGACCGCGTGTTCCGCACACCAGGGTTCGCGAGGGGGCACGTCGTGGATTTCATCGATTACAACGGATACTTCGTGGGCAACGTGGCCGACATAGCCCTCGTCGGAGGCGCGGGACTACTGATCGTGCTGACCCTGTTGGGGATCGACGCCCGGCCCCCAGCCGATACCGGAGCCCCTGGGGAGGACGAACCCCCAGCCTGACCGCCCGGGCTTCGCCGAGGGGGCAGCTGTCGCGATTTTACTGCCGTGTGACGTTTCGGAAGCCGAGTCTTGGGGTAGTCCGAGGTAGTTGTAAGCGAAAGGCCACACAAAGATGACTGCAGCGGCGACCGTCCGATGGGCGCGTCCACCATTGCCACCCCGTATATGCGACGCACGACGCCGAGGGGCAACCCGTCCGCGAGGCGGAACCCGGTACGGAACGTGAAGAGCGCAAGGACGCAACACATCAGGTGGATACGCTCCGCCGCTCCCAACGCCACGGCTCGGGGGTCCTGCCCCGAAGCCGTCGATGTCTTCATTGCCAACAGATAAGGATCCCTGACGATGTTCGATGCTGGTGCGGTTTCCGGAACCACCGAGAGGTCACACCCGTCCCCGGTCTTGTCCGGAGTTCACTTCAGTACAGCCGAGATCAAGCGTCGCATCGACGCGATGTTCGACGGCGCGCCGTCGGATGAGGTACAGGCAGGGGAGCACTGACTCCTGCGATGTTGTGCCGCCCGGCTGTCTGCCGGTGTACTCCTTCGAAGGTGGAACAGTGATGAGCAAGGCAATAGTGAACGAATTCGTCGTGGTGGCCAACCGGTTGCCGGTCGACCTGGAGCCTTCGCAGGACGGAGGGCCCGACGTCTGGCGACGCAGCCCAGGAGGTCTGGTCACCGCGCTCGAACCGGTGCTCCGATCCGCCGACGGCGCCTGGGTGGGCTGGCCCGGCGCACCCGATGCCGACATCGCACCGTTCGTCGAGGGCGGATTGGCCCTGCACCCCGTGCCTTTGAGCAGCGACGAGGTCGCAGGTTTCTACGAAGGATTCTCGAACGAAACGCTGTGGCCCCTCTACCACGACGCGGTGGTCGAGCCCACCTTCGACCGTGATTGGTGGCGTACCTACGAGAAGATCAATCGACGGTTCGCCGAAACCGCGGCACGCGCTGCGGCTCCCGGCGCGACCGTGTGGGTACACGATTATCAATTGCAGCTCGTCCCTCGGATGCTTCGTGATCTCCGCCCCGACCTCCGGATCGGTTTCTTCCTGCACGTTCCCTTCCCGCCCACGGAACTGTTCCTCCAGCTGCCGTGGCGCAAGGAGATCATCGACGGACTTCTGGGAGCAGACCTCGTCGGATTCCACCTTCCCGGCGGCGCCGAGAACTTCCTCTATCTCGCCCGGCGGTTGTTCGATCTTCCGAACGCTCCGAGAGGTACCACCGGCGGTGGTTTCATCGACGTCGGTGAACGGCGGGTGCGCGTAGGCGCATTTCCCATCTCGATCGATTCTGCACACTTCTGGGAGCGGTCCGAATCCACCGATATCCAGTTGCGCGCCAAGCAGATCCGTATGGATATGGGAGATCCCGCAACGGTTCTGCTCGGCGTCGACCGGCTCGATTACACCAAGGGGATCAACGTGCGGCTCGAGGCGCTGCACGAGTTACTCAGCGACGGCATCCTCGATCCGGAAAGCGTCGTCATGGTGCAACTCGCCACACCCAGCAGGGAGCGTCTCTCGGCCTATGCCCGGCTACGCGACGACGTGGAGCGGCAGGTCGGCCGGATCAACGGTGAATTCGGGCAGTTGGGACGCCCGGTCGTGCACTACCTGCACCGTCCGGTGGATCGCGATGAACTCGTGGCGATGTACACCGCCGCCGATGTCATGGTGGTCACCCCTTTGCGCGACGGCATGAATCTCGTGGCCAAGGAATATGTTGCCTGCCACGGAGACGGCAGCGGAGCGCTTGTGCTCAGTGAATTCGCCGGGGCCGCTGCCGAACTGCGGCGCGCCTTCGTGGTCAATCCCCATGACCTCGATGACGTGAAGCGCGGGATGGTCGAAGCAGTACGTGGTGACGCGGGCGCCTCCCGTCGTATGCGGTCGATGCACAATCATGTGATGATCCACGACGTCGACCGATGGGCCCATTCGTTTCTGGGGAATCTCACCGATACGCATTGAGACACAACGTTCCGGCATCGTTCGTGTAACCCGTGCCCGGCGCGGGGTACACGACATCCGTCAGCTGCCTTCCCGGTCCTCGAGGCCGACAGCGGAGCGCAATTCCTTGCAATCGACTTCGAGATCCGGATAGTTCTCGGCAAGCTTTCCCATCAGGTCCGCCAACCCGTCGGCGATGGCATTCAGTTTGTGCTGGACGGCATCATCAGCACGCTTCTGGGTGTTCTGCAGCAGCGCCACGAGCAGGAATGTCACGATCGTGGTGATGGTATTGATGATCAGTTGCCAGGTATCGATGTTGCCGATCACCGCAATGGAGGGAGCCCACACCGCGACGATGAGCACGCAGGCAGCGAAGAACCAGGCGCGAGAAACGACCCCGTCGGCCCACGTGGCAAACCGGTCGAACAGTGACAAGCGTCCCTTCACATGCGATGGCATCGTCGACAGTGCATCGCAGCTGTCGGAGTTCGGTGAGGGGATCATGGCGGGCCTCCTGGCGCACTGAAAAACCCGATGTTCAATCGGAACGACGTATCGAGGGTTCCCGTTTCGCAGGACTTCAATCCCACGTCCGCCGCGGGAGTCCGCCCGAGCCGATATCATGCGAGATCAACTGCTGGCGAGGCGCTTCTGTTCTCATGCCACCGCGCCCTGCTCAGGAGAACGACGATGTCGCGGCTCGATCACTGCCGGATCCTCACCGCGCGTGACCGTCTTCACGAACCGCCCGGCTATCCGGAGAGCGCGACGGCTCTCCGGCAGTGCGTCCGCGAGGACAGGGAAAGCGTGGACTTGGTTCCGCCACAGATGCAGCTCGCACTGCCCTCCTGAGGCACGCACCTCTTCGGCCATTGCCTCTGCATCGGTCCTGAGCAGTTCGTCCTCGCCAGCGTGGATCATGACAGGAGGCAGAACACTGAGATCGTTGTCGAGAGGGCAGATCGGAAGTGCGGCATCACCGTCCACCACCAGGCGCGTCTGAGTTGCTTCTATGTAGTCCACCAGTGAATCCACTGCCGCTTCGGGAAACAACGGACACTCCGTGTGTCGTCCGCGTCCGGCTCGTCGGTCGACATCGGTGTCCACGAGTGGTGAAAGAGCCAGTATTCCAGCCGGTTTCGGTAGCTTTGCTTCCGCGAGGGCAAGCGCCGTCATGAAGGCCAGGTAGCCGCCGGCAGAATCGCCGGCAATCACGATATCCTCTCCGTCATATCCCTTGTCGCACAGCCATTCGTACCCTCGAACTGCGTCCTCGACGGCATGTGCGACGGGAGCCGACGGCAACATCCGATAGTCGACGTTGAGCACCGGGCAGTCCGCACGCTCGGACAGCGTCACTGCCAGAGGTCGGTGCGTGTTGAGCCCGCCCATGAGGAAAGCGCCGCCGTGCAGGTACAATACCGCCTGCTCATCGTTCTTCGACTCGGCGTGGACCCATTCCGCGCTGCATGAACCGAGGTCGACATCGGCGTACTCGGCACCGCTCGGCTTGGGGAGCAGGCTTGCAGTGTCGTCGACGAGTGTGAGAGGCCACGCGAGGTCCGGACGTGCCATCCATACACCTACAGCGGGTTTCGCCAGCACTCGCGCAGCATTGCGCACGAGCAGCGAGCGGATGCTCGTACCAGTGTGGGTTCTATCGGCCGCTCCGCCTGCCAACTCCGAGTCCTTCACGACAACCTCCTGTGGCCCGCGGATGCTGTGCCTCATCCGATACCTCGGAATACCCACGCGGTAGCCACGGAAACCCCTGTGGCGGTGTTGCAGACGTGTCGACCGACCGGCTCATCCGACTTGCCTACGCAGGAGAGACCCCCGCGGGCTGCTTCTCCTGGGCAGGATCGAGGTCGAGGCGACGCAGCAACTGTGCATTGAGCGCGACGACGATGGTGGACACCGACATGAGCACCGCCGCGACAGCCGGGGAGATCGCGACACCGGCGAATGCCAGCACCCCGGCAGCAAGCGGCACGGCGATGATGTTGTAACCGGTGGCCCAGAGCAGGTTCTGCCACATCTTCCGGTAACTGGCGTGCGACAACTCGATGATCGACAGCACCGCCCGCGGGTCGTTCGCCGCCAGCACCACACCGGCGGATTCGATGGCCACATCGGTGCCCGCGCCGATCGCCACCCCCACGTCTGCGCGGGCGAGCGCGGGAGCGTCGTTGACACCGTCGCCGACCATCGCGACTTTGTGGCCGCGGTCCTGAAGCGAGGCGACTTCAGCGTCCTTGTGTTCGGGCAGCACCTGCGCGAAGACTTCGTCGATACCCAGATCGGCGGCTACAGCGTCTGCCACCTGCTGGGCGTCACCGGTGATCATCGCGACCTTCACGCCTCGGGCGTGCAGAGCATCGACGGCCTGGCGGGACTCCTCGCGGACGGCGTCCTCCAGCGCGACCGCGCCGAGCACCCGACCGCCATGGGCAACGTGCAGCACGGATGCGCCGCGCTGCACCCACCCGTCGGTAACAGCGGTGACGTCCTCGGGTGCAGACAGTCCCAGCTCGCTCAGCATGGTGGGACCACCGACCGTGGCGTCGGTGCCGTCGATGGATGCGCGAACCCCGCGCCCGGGCAGTGATCGGAAGTCGGTGGCGATGAGCTGCTGATCGCTGGGCACACGTGTCTCGGCCGCAGTCACGAGGGCGCGGGCGACCGGGTGTTCGCTGTCGCTCTCGACGGCCGCCGCGACGGCCAGCAGATGCGTTTCGCTGACCTCGGCGGTGGCGGCGACGCCGGTGACCTGGTGGCGACCTCGGGTCAGGGTACCGGTCTTGTCGAAGAGCACCACATCGACGGTGCGCATGCGTTCGAGGGCGAGTCGGTCCTTCACCAGCACACCGGCTTTGGCGGCGCGTTCGGTGGAGATCGCGATCACCAGCGGGATCGCCAACCCCAGCGCGTGGGGGCAGGCGATGACCAGCACGGTGACGGTGCGCACCACAGCCTCGTCGACATTGCCGAGTACCGACCACACCGCGAAGGTGAGAATGCCTGCAGTCGCCGCGAAGTAGAACAAGAACGCTGCGGCCTTGTCGGCCAGCGCCTGCGCGCGCGAGGACGAGGCCTGAGCGTCGGCAACCATGCGCTGGATTCCGGCCAGAGCGGTGTCCTGCCCGACCGCGGTGACCTGCACCCGCAGCGTGCTGTCGGTAGCGACGGTGCCCGCCACCACGGTGTCGCCGCTCTCGCGGGTGACGGTCTTCGATTCTCCGGTGATCATCGATTCGTCGACCTCGGCGCGGCCGTCGACGACGGTACCGTCTGCGGGCATCCGGGCCCCGGCGCGGACCAGTACCAGGTCTCCTCGGGACAATTCGGTCAACGGCACCTCACGGTTGCCTTCGTCGGTGATCTTCTCGGCGGTGTCCGGCAGCATCGCGGCGAGTGCGTCGAGGGCGCCTGAAGCCGAGCCGAGCGCCCGCATCTCGAGCCAGTGGCCGAGCAGCATGATCACGATCAGCAGCGCCAGCTCCCACCAGAAGTCCAGGTCGAAGCCGCCGAGTTCGAGAGTGGTGATCCACGAGGCGACGAAGGCGACCGTGATCGCCATCCCTATGAGCAGCATCATCCCGGGCCGCCGGGATCTGAGCTCGGTCCAGCCGCCGGTGAGGAAGGGACTGCCCCCGTAGGCGAAGATCACCGTACCCAGCACGGGCGGAATCCACATGGCGCCAGGGAAATCCGGGATGTGGTAGCCGAGCAGATCCGCGACCATGTGGCTGAACGCGACGACCGGGATGGACAGGATCAGACTGATCCAGAATCGGCGGCGGAACATCTCCCCGTGCGCGCCGTGTCCGGCGTGCTTGTCGTGGCCGTTGTGCCCACCTGGCCTGATGCGCGGATCGCGCTCGTCGTAGCGCCGACTCCGGGTGAACGTGGCGTGGTCGTGCCCGGCCGGTGACGGATGCGAGTGTTCGTGCTCCGGGTGTGACATCGAGAAAGCTCCTGTCCATGGCAGACCGAGAGGGGCGAGGGGTGGGCGTTTACAGGGTGGTCTGCAACTGGCGCATGGTGTCGATTTCCTGCTGCTGGGTTTCGACGATGGCACGGGCCATGCTCACGGCGTCGGGGAACTGTCCGTCGTCGATCTCGGTCTGGGCCATGGCGACTGCGCCTTCGTGGTGGGCGATCATCTGAGTCAGGAACAACTGTGCAGCGTCCGTGCCCTGTGCATCCGCCAGAGCTTGCATGTCCTGCTCACTCATCATCCCCTCCATCCCGCTCATGTTGTCGTCCATACCGGGCATGTCATGGTCTTCCTGTGGCATCAGGGTAGGTTCACCCCACTGTTCGAGCCAGGACTCGAGCTGCTCGATCTCCGGACCCTGAGCAGCCTTGATCTGCTCGGCGAGCACAGTCACCTCCGTCGGAATGTCCTCTTTCACCAGCATCATGTCGCTCATCTCGATGGCCTGAGCGTGGTGCGGGAGCATCATCTGCGCGAACATCACGTCAGCGTCGTTGTGCGCTGCTGCCTCTTCGGCGGCGGAAGTGGTAGCCGAGGACGTGGCGGGAGACGATGTGGCTGTGGCGTCGGTGCCGGAGTCGCTGCACGCGGCTGCAGCGAATACCACCGCGAGTGCGGTTGCGCTGACGGCAAGAAACTTCTTGGGGTCCATGAAATGTGTTCCTTTCTCGAACGGTCACATACCGCCGTCACCCCATGGTTCGGGCCACGGCACCTCCAGCCTCGCGCGCGCACCACCGGGTTTCGGTCGAGGTCGTATGAAGATTTGCTCAAGAAGCCACACCGCGGCGCGAAGGCAAGGGGAACTGGTGATGATGGATGCCATGGCGCCTTCTACTCACACTGCAGCCACGGCCGGTGATCCGGTGGTGTCGCGACGACCACCGACCGGATTGCGAGCGATGGTCGTCGAGGACGAGGCGCCGCTGGCCGCTCTGGTGGGCACCTATCTCGAACGGGACGGCTTCGAGGTCGCGATCACCGGCGACGGATCCGAGGCCGTCGCTCTTGCGCGGCAGGTCGACCCCGACGTCGTGGTTCTCGATCTGGGCCTGCCGGGCTTGGACGGTGTGGAGGTATGCCGGCAGCTGCGCACTTTCTCCGACGCGTACGTAGTGATGCTCACCGCCCGCACCGAGGAAGTCGACACCCTCATAGGGCTGTCCGTCGGCGCCGATGACTACCTGACAAAGCCGTTCAGTCCCCGCGAGTTGATAGCCCGCATCCAGGCGATGCTGCGCCGCCCCCGTACCACCGTCGCGCCGGCCGATCCGGCCCCACCCGCGCCGCCTCGCAGCTTCGGGGGCCTGGTTCTCGACATCGACGGCCGCGAAGTCACCGTCGACGGAGTACCGATAGCGCTGACCCGCACCGAATTCGATGTCCTCGCCGCGTTGGCACGTGACCCCGGCGTGGTGCTCACCCGAGCGCAATTGATCGAGACGGTGTGGGGGCCGAACTGGATGGGGGACGAACACCTGGTCGATGTCCATGTCGGTCATCTGCGCCGCAAGCTGGGCGACGACGCCGCTCGCGGCCGTTATGTGCGCACCGTGCGTGGTGTCGGTTACCGGATGGGTGCCGGACGATGACCGGCCGAATCCGCGAGTCCCGGCCGTCGCCGCGGCAGGTTCTGACCGGTTCGAGTTTCGGCACCCGTATGTTTCTCGCGCTGACCGCGGTGGTGATCGGCTGTGCGGTCAGTGCCTGGCTCGTCGCTTCCGCGCTTGCGCCCGGCATCTTCCACGATCATCTGGGTCAGGCAGGCATCGACCACAATTCCAGCCAAGCCGCTCATGTCGAGGAGGCCTTCACCTGGGCGATCATCTTGGCCTGGGGCCTGGCAGTCGCCATCGCGGTCCTGCTGGCGCTTGTGATGAGCTGGTACATCGCTCGCCGGGTCCAACGTTCGGTCTCCGCCGTGACCGCCTCCACCGCCAGGATCACCGGCGGCCGGTACGATACCCGTCTGGCCGGCCCGGGCCTGGGTCGCGAGTTCGACGAACTCGCTGCCGGGGTCAACGAACTCGCCCGGCGTCTCGAGGACACCGAGACCACTCGCAGACGCATGCTCGCCGATCTCGGCCACGAGATGCGTACCCCCCTCGCTACTCTCGACTCCTATCTCGAAGCACTCGAAGACGGTGTCCGCAGTCTCGACGACCCCACTGTGCAGGTCCTGCGCGCCGCCACCCACCGGCTCGACCGACTCGCGGCGGACATCGCGGCCGTGTCGCGCGCAGAAGAACACCTCACCCGTCTGCGGCCCGTGCCGTTGGCCACGGGAGCGCTGGTCGCAGAGGCTGTCCGCGGCGCGCGCGAGCAGTTCGACGACAAGGGTGTGGAACTGCGCGTCCACGTCGATGATTCGGTGCCGGTGGTGGTCGATCCCGACCGGCTCGGGCAGGTGCTGGGCAATCTGCTCGACAATGCGTTGCGGCACACCCCCCGGGGCGGGACGGTCACCGTCACCAGTGCGCTCGCAGGCCCCAGCCGGGTGGAGATCGGCGTCGCCGACACCGGGGACGGCATTGCACCCGAGCACTTGAACCATGTGTTCGACCGGTTCTACCGGGTCGACACCGCCCGCGACCGCCGCAACGGACGCAGCGGCAGCGGCATCGGGTTGACCATCACCCGCGCGCTCGTCGACGCCCACGGTGGCCGAATCCGGGCGCACAGCGACGGACTCGGTCGCGGTGCCCGCTTCACCATCGAACTTCCCGTCGTCACACTCTGATCCCGGCAGGCCGAGGCGTCCCGGTGCAACGTCCGTGGAGTAGTTGAGGTCATGAAACTCGGGCGCTGGAATCGAGATATCAAGGAAGTCAAAGAGATCCTGAAGGTCGCCTCGATTTCTTCGCGAGGGAGCTCGTTCCCCGCGCGGAAGGTACCCCCATCTCGCCGCCGCGGGGGCACCTCCCTGCACCGCAGGTGCTTGGGGGCATCTGCCAGTTCGTCGATCAGATGCGTGCACAGAATTACAGGCCTGCCGGGCGATCCGCGACCTGGCTCGAATCACTTCCCATCCAGTTCGAGGAGTGATACGCCCCGCGCCGTAAGCCGGAAGCGCAGCGGTTTCTTCGTGACCGTCTCAATAATCCCGGCATCGTCCAGGTGACGTAGTCGCGGGCGTATGAACTGGCTGGATCGACCCACCACCTCGGCCAGGGTGTGCAATTTGACGGCGCTGTTCGCATCGAAGTAGCGGGCCTGGCCCAGGGTGAACAGGACATCACCGATGGCGTCGCCATCAATCGGCGGCGTCGACTCGCGGTCGAGTCCCAAGTTCAGCGGAAATTGCTCATCCACCAGCAGAACGCGGATACGCGCCGTGAGTGTGTCGATCTTCTGCCTGCGCTCGGAGAGGTCGAGCAGCAGGCGATGTTGCGCCTCGGCGATAATCTCCAGCATGTCGATCAGGTAGGGCGTCAGATCTCCGCGATTCAAAGGATTCTCTGCGCCGGAGAACGCTCGGTAGTAGCGATCCTTGTTGTCGGCGACGGTCGCCGACAATGCCAGGCTCGCATACGGAGCCAGCACCTGTCTGAGATCCAGTGCGAGAAGGTAGCGCCCGGTTCGGCCGTTGCCGTCGTAGAACGGGTGCGTGTACTCGAAGATGAAGTGTGCGACCACTGCTCTGATCAGCCGAGGGATCGAGTCGTCGCGCCCCTGGCCCAACATGAGCGTCAGGGCGTGGTCGATCGCAGATTCGGGCAACACGCCGCTGTGCACGACCTTGATTCCTGATGTGATCGACACTGGTCCTTGCCGGAACCGCTTCCCGTCGGGGGCGTCCTCCTCGCGAATCTCGCCCCGAGTTACCGCGTCGTAGACGGCTCGGATGCCGTCGAGCGTCTGCGGACTCTCGGCCTGGTCGTTGCCGATGTCGAGGTAGAGCCGCACCATCTCCGCGAACCGCTTGTTCGCGAGACTCTGTTCCGACCGCACCATTTCGATTGCCTCGCTGATCTCCTTCCGGGTCGAGCGGACCTGTTCGATCTCGTTCGTTGCCTGGATCTCGTCGATCACCATGCGATGCAGGTAGTGGCTGCGCGCGCGGACTGGCAGCCCGTTCCACTCGGCCTGAATCTTGGGCTCGAAGCTCATGATCCGTTCGATCAGCGCTGCGAGTTCGGGTGTCATCAGCGCGAACATCGAGTGCTCGCCGATCAGCAGGTCCCAGTGGACGGCGGCGGGCGACTCTCGCCGTGCCCACTCCTCCGCATCGGCACCAGCGCGATCTCGCTGGTGAAAGACCGACTTCAAGGTTCTGTATGCCATCAGGTCTGCCCCCCGTCTGCACATCACTTAGTGGCATTGTCCTAATGGGCCATTTTATCCAGAAGTGGATCTGGATAAAATAGAACTGCGGCGCGGGTGTCGTTTCAGGACTCACGCTGGCCGCATGAGCGGAGGCGGCCTGAGCTTCCCGGGACCGGGATCAGGTGTCTGCTGGCCGCGTCATCCGATCCCGATCTTGACAGGGGCAAGTACGCCCCCATCAGGCGCAGGTGGTTGATTCCCACTGCACCGGAACCTTCTCGGCACCGTGCGGGGATTGGCGCCATGGCGAGGGCAGGTCAGAAGTAGGTGTACACGCACGATACGAGGCGTTGAAGGATGCGGAGAGAGATAAGAGAGGAGAGATGGAGCCGATGACGGGAATCGAACCCGCGTATTCAGCTTGGGAAGCTGATGTTCTACCATTGAACTACATCGGCACGCTGGGCTTTTGCCGATTCTCACCGGCTCCGGCCCACGCTCGGAGCAAACTGTAGCAGACTCTCCGGCGACTACCGCACACCGCTATACCAATGCGCGTCCGGTCTTGATTCGCCACCGCATGTCGGCCAGAAGCAGCCGGTAGGGCGCTTCGCGCACTGCGAGCGGAAGTCGCTTGTTGACCTTGCCGATGGCGCGCATCATGCGGTCGAACCGACGCTGGTCGCGAGGTGTCCACGCAAGCATCATCTCGTCGCGGAATCGCTGGGGCAGGAATCCTGCGGTCAGGAACATGTTGATCGGTCCCGCCACCAGCGACACGGGCTTGGGGAGGAACTCCATCCGTGCGATGGAGATCAGGTGTTCGCGGATGACGTCGTCGATGCGGACTTTGGCGAGACCTTCATTCCAGTACTCCTCGAACATTTCGCGGTCGGCGGGCCACATGTCTGGTTTGACCTGCAGTGTTGTGCCGAAGGTCGCGCCGCGCTGATAGAAGTGGTCGATGGCATGTTCGGGGATCGGCCCGTACAGCGCGCGATGCACGTCCTCGAATCCGCGGTAGATGCACGCGGCCACCCACAATTGGAGTTCGGGATCGAACGCGTTGTATTTGACGGGGCTCGCTCCGGTCGAGCGAACTTGGGCGTGCGCTTTGTTCACGCCGTTGCGGAACAGCCGTTTCTCTTCGTCGGTGCCCTTGGCTGCGACGGCGAGGTAGCCGAGGGTGGTGCGGCTCCGCTTGTACGGGTGGTCGAACAGGCGACCCGACTCGACGCGGCTTTCGAAGACGCCGTAGCCGACACCCGGCCACGACAATTGCATGATGATGTTCGCGGCGCCTGCGGCAAGGCCGATGCCGTCCATCGCGTCGTCGAGACCTGTGGGTTTTTCGATCGTGGTCATGCTGGGCTCTCCTCTGAGATCGCAAATTGCTTACGACTGTACTCAGATGAAAGTCGGGCGTAAAGGACCTTTGCTGGGATGATGTCTGCATGGCGACAGGACGGATCTACGGTGGACGCGCGGGCGACGAACGATTGGCAGACCGAAGGGCCAAGCTGATCGACGCCGGCCTCGACCTGCTCGGAGCTGCCGACGGCGACGCAACTCTGTCCGTCCGCGGCGTCTGCAAGCTCGCAGGCCTCGCATCGCGATACTTCTACGAGAGCTTCGCCGACCGCGACGAGCTGACCGGAGCGGTGTACGACTACGTTGTCCAGCGCATCGCAGAGAGCACGCTGGCGGCAATAGCCGCGGCGCCCCGTGAGGACCGGGCGCTCGTCCGGGCGTGTGTCGAGAACATCGTCCACGAGATCGGCGAGGATCCCAGACTCGGCCGCATGCTGTTCTCCGTCAGTCAGGCCAACCCCCAGCTCGCGAAGCGGCGACTCGACTCGACCCGGATGTTCGCGGGCCTGGTGATGCTGCAAGCCGAGGACTTCTACGAGGTCAAACCGAGTCCGCGCCTGGATCTGGCCGCCCACTACGTCGTCGGTGGTCTCGCCCAAGCGCTTACCGCGTGGCTCGACGAAACCGTGCCACTCAGCCGGGACGACGTGATCGAGGAGTGCACCGAGCTGCTCCTCGCGATGGCCTCACACCTGAACAGGAGCTGAGCTCACACGAGCGAGGTTGTTAACCTCTATCCGTGCTGCTCTCCGATCGCGACATCCGCGCCCAGATCGCCTCCGGACATCTGGGGATCGACCCCTACGACCCGGACCTCGTGCAGCCGTCGAGCGTCGATGTGCGCCTGGACAGTCTGTTCCGCGTTTTCAACAACACCCGCTACACCCACATCGACCCCGCAAGACAGCAGGACGAGCTCACCTCGCTGGTGGAGGTTCCCCAGAACGAGTCATTTGTGCTGCACCCGGGGGAGTTCGTCCTCGGTTCGACGATGGAACGCTGCTCGCTGCCGTCCGATCTCGCGGGCCGGCTCGAAGGTAAGTCGTCGCTCGGACGTCTCGGCCTGCTCACGCACTCGACGGCCGGATTCATCGACCCGGGCTTCGACGGCCACATCACCCTCGAGCTGTCGAATGTCGCGAACCTGCCGATCACGTTGTGGCCGGGAATGAAGATCGGGCAGCTGTGCCTGTTCCGGCTGACGAGTCCGGCCGAGCACCCGTATGGCAGCGCGAAGGTGGGCTCGAAATATCAGGGTCAGCGGGGCCCGACGCCGTCGAAGGCATACCTGAACTTCGTGCACGAGCATCCCGACGCGCGTCCCAGCTGAATACGGCGGCGCCGACGTTCGTCTCGGGCTACCGTCGATGGATGCGCCTGGCAGTGCTCGTCGCGATCGTGTTGTTCATGACGTCGTGTGGGCAGGATCTCTCACCGCGCCAGTCCCCTCCGGAAGGATCGAGGGTCGCGGTCATGGGCGACAGCCTCACGCTCGATGGACGCTCCTGGTGGCCGACCGGAGTCAACGCCTACCAACTGGCTACGGACTGGTCGCGCAACGAGGGCTGCGGTGCTCAGGTCGACTTGGATGCCTTCTTCGGTTCACTTCCGCCGAATTCGCTCACTCGCTTCGACGCGTTCCAATCACACGCCATCCATCGCGACACGGGGACGGTCGACTTCACGGCGATCGACGCGGTGTTCGATGCCGCTGCGCGCCATAACCAGTTGGTCGTTCCGGTACTGGCACCGCAGGACAGCGGTTGCGACGCGGGTGGTTACAAACAACGCGACTGGTACGTCGATGGCTGGAGGGAAGTCCAGGACGGCCATGCGTTGAGCTATGAACAGTGGGTGGCGAAGTCCGTCGAACGCTGGCGTGAGTCACCGGCACTCGCAATGTGGGAGCTGCTCGGTGAGCCCGAGGCCGCGACGTGTCCGGGCGGCGACTGCTCACTCGAACATCGGCAATGTCCTCCCGATGCGGCCATCGTTCTGAGGAAATGGGCCGACGAAGCCGGCCGGATCGTGCGCGATCGCGACCGCGATCACCCGATCACACTGGGAGCAATCGGCGGAAACCAATGCGGCACGGCGGGGGAGGGATTCGTGATCGTGATGGGATCTCCGTCCGTCGATGTCGCGCAATACCACGATTACGACGACGGCAGATTCCTCGCGCTACGTCTGGCCGAGACCGACAAGCCGCTCCTCGTGGGTGAATTCGGGATCGAGGCGGGAAGCTGCCTCGCGCTGGACGAACGCGCCGAGATCGTCGACGAAAGGCTCAGCCATTACCGCGAACTCGGGACGGCGGGGGCCGTGATGTGGGCGTACGTGCCGGATCCTCGCCTCACGGAGTGCACTTTCGACATCGGTCCGAAAGATCCGGTGCGTGCGGTCCTCGGGCGACAGTTGAGTGTCGGGTGAGTCGCGGCGGTCAGTCGTCGATCCGCCACAGCCGCCACATCGGCTGGTTGTCTCCGTCGTTGGGGATCTCGAGTTCGAGGGTGGAGATCTCGCCGCCGGTTTCGAAGATCGTCGGGTAGCGCCTGTTGATGGCGTCGGATGCTCCACGCCCTTCGTTGGGAACGGTGAGGATGTACTTGACTCCGTATTGGGCGGGACGGTTCAGGATTTCGGTGAAGTCGGCGTCCGACGGGACGACGTAGGTGCCGGGTCTGTCTGTCGCGGTGATCACCGCGAATCCGTACACGGTGTCCATCAGTACGGAGCCGGGTGGCAGGTTCTGCTCGTCGAGATACTGCGCGAGACGACGTTCGGTGGAGAACGACGCGACCACCCGCTCCTGCTGCTCTCTCAGATCAGAGGTGTCCTGGGAGTCGGGAAACAACACGGTACGCAAGGCATGCTGTTCCTGTGACAGGCTCGGATCGAGCATTGCCACGAACGTGACCGGCAGACCGAGCACGAGCAGTGCGGCGCCGAGCGGAGCGAGACCGCGCTGATCGGTGCGGCGCGGGACGGCGTGGGCACCCGGTCTGCGCGACACGAACTGTCCGCGACGCGGCGCCAGTTGGATCACCCACACGGCAAGCAGCGGCACCGCGCACAGGTAGAAGCGCAGAAACGGGAAGGTCATTCCGCGCAGGTACGACAGCGCTGCGAAGCCGAGGACCGCCCCGAACACGACGAAGGGGATGACGGGTTCGAGATCCCGGCGACGCCACGCGAGTGCCGCGACGAGAGGCATCAGCAGTGGCAGCGCAGGCCCCAGCACCGCAACTTCGGCAACGGAGAACGCTATCGCGGCCAGTCCTCCTGTCGACCCTCCGCCGCTCTGCTCGAGAATCGCTGCGTTGCCGTACGACGACGAGAATTGTGCCAGTGCGTCGCCCGTGATGAGCCAGCTCGTCGCGGCGAACACGACGAAGGACAACACGACCGGTGATGCGAACAGAATGCCGTCCAGAATCGGCGGGTGCACACTGCGCGGGTCCGAAGCGCGAGTGCGCCACCGAGCGAGGAGCATGACGAACACCGTCGCGGCGCCCCCGGCCGCGAGTGCGTCGTACCGGGCGAGATACGCGATGCCGATCGCGACACCGGCAAAGGTGAGGTCGTGCACGTCGTCCGTGCTGGACCAGCGGATCAGTCGGCGGACGGCCCAGCACAGCAGCATCAGAAAGGGTGCCTCGCTCATGCCGTTCGCGCCGTAGTAGACGATCATCGGATTGAGGGCGAACAACGCGGTCACCGTCCACACCAGCCACGTCGCGCACCCTCGGTCGCACGCGATCTTGTGGATCTGCACCACAGCGCCCGCCATGAACGGCGCAGACATGGCGACAGCGGTGATCCCGAAGCGGGTGAGGTCCGGGAACCAGCCCGACAATGCTGCCAGTGGCAGCTGCCCGATCGCGGTCAGCGGAGTGAACACGAATCCGATGGCCGCAAGGTGCGGGTCACGGGAGAACAGCACGGTGCGCGCAGCAGAGACCCGACTCAGTGAATCACCCTGGTAATACCTGACTTCGAGAGCCAACCACAGGCCTACCGCGACGTAGAGCGCACACGTCGCCCAGAACACCCTGGCCGTCCGGGGTGTCATGAGGACAACCCGTGGAAGGTCTTCTCCCAGTAGGAGGGATTGCGGATGAGCTGATAGGTGCCCTTGAGGGCGGCGATCGACATGAGCAGCCAGTAGATCGGCACCGTCAGGCACGGCCACCACAACGCCGAATTCGAGGTTTCCCGGCATGCGATCAGATTCATATAGAGCACAGCGGAATTGCCGAACACCAGCGAGACCAGTGCAGGAAAGTACACGTACACCGGGAAGATCTCCTCGATGACTTCGGGCTGCCCGAGGAGCCACGAGATGGTGGTCAGCCAGAACACCATGTTCAAGCACGCGATGATCGGGGTCCCCGCGAGCAACGTGGTGAACCGCAACATACCGACGGTGCCGATGGCCCGCCACAGCCGGACCGGTCTGCGCATGTGTACGAGCCATGTCTGGAGGTAGCCCTTGTACCAGCGAGAGCGTTGGCGAACCCAGTTGATGGGGTCGCTGTTCGCCTCCTCGAGCGTTGTGGAATCGAGAACCGCGGTGCGGTAGCCGGACTCCGCGATACGCACACCGAGGTCCGCGTCCTCCGTGACGTTGTACGGATCCCATGCCCCGATGTCGTCGAACACGCTGCGCCGGATGTGATTGGAGGTGCCGCCGAGGGGAATAGGGGAATGCGAGGACATCAGTCCGGGCAGGATGAAGTTGAACCACAGTGCGTAGTCGGCGGTGAACCAGCCGGTGAGCATGTTCTGCGAACCGTTGTGGAAGGCCAATTTCGCTTGAACACAGGCGACGTCGTCACCGACGTGGTCGAAGGCGACGATCACCCGCCGCAGTTGCAGCGGATCCGGAAGGTCCTCGGCGTCGAAGATGGTGACGATCTCACCGGTTGTGAAGTGCAGACCGTAGTTGCAGGCCTTGGGTTTCGTGCGTGGATCGGCCGGTGGCACCGTCAGGATCTCCACACTCGCACCCAGCCCGGCGGCTTCGGCAGCCTCGATGGTGACGGTGTCATCTTCCTCGAGCAACAGCAGGACCTGAAGTTTTTCGGTGGGATAGTCGAGCGCACTCATCGCCGCGACCAGATCGCCGACCACCTCCGGCTCGTTGTAGGCGGGTACGAGCACGGTGTACGGGGGAAGTTGTTCGTCTGTGAGCGCGAGGGCTTCCTCGTCGCTGACGATGAGCAACGCGTCGCGGGCCAGCCCCCGCGAGAACAACAGGAGCCTGTCGGCGAGGGTCGCGATGTAGCCGAGGGTGCACACGGTGGTCACGACGATCAGCGCGGGTTTCGTCACCACGACGAGTGCCACCACGAGGATCGCGAGCAGCGACAGGCCGATCCACTTCTGCACAGGAGTGAACGCAACGGACGCCGACGACACGGGACTGCGCTCGCGCAAGCCGAACACCGCGTCGTGCAACGCCGCGCGCGTGTATTCGTCGTGCGCTTCGGTTCCCTTCTCAGGTACGAGCGGCCGACTGCTCACGTTTGCTGCCATTGTGTCTCCACGAAATCGCGCCCGAGCTCGGTGAGCATGTCCCGATCCTTGTCTTCGGGTGAGGTGTCGGAGACGGCTGAATTGCCTCGGAGCAGGACTCTCATGAGCGTCCGGATATTGGCGACCGAATTCGGTTCGGGTTGTGGGAATCGAGCATCGAATTCGTGGTTGTCGACGGTCAGCAGGCTGACGCGTTGCGCTGTGTCGTTGCCGCGGGTCCACACGAAGCTCAGGAGGTTCCAGGTGACCAACAGGTCGTCGTCGACGACGGTGAAGTACTCGGCGGTGACTCCGTAGCCGAGTTCGATGTAGCTTTTCGCGCTCACACGTCCTCGGCCGATGCTGTACATCGTCTGCGTGGGATAGACCTCGAGCACACCTGCACGCCGGACCTGCAGGGTTTGCACTGCGACGGTGCGGGGGCGGAGTAACCGGTCCCAGTCGGCCCGGGGTTCGTCGGCCCGGATCGTCTGACGACGGAGTACGGCGGTGTTCCCGAAATAGGAACGGGGCCAGTCGTAATCGACCGAATTGATCTGCCCCCAGCCGCGTGGAACCGTCTGCGTGATAGTGCCGGACGGTGGTGGTCCGGGTGAGACCGGGGTGAGATGTTGGTCCGGCAACGGTACGAATGCGAGCGCGAGCGAGACCGGCACGATGTAGAGCGCAGCGACGGCCGCCTGCGCTGGTTTCACGGGATTCGGTGGTAGCGCGCGCGGCGCCGGTCCGCGGAATCGGAGCAGATATGCACCGGCACCGACGAGCAGCGCGGCAATCGTGGGCGCGTACTGGTAGAGGCCGATCGGTGCGCCAGGCCGAAATATCGTGATCACCGTCAGCGCAGCAACTCCGACTGCGAAGGTGACGACGCCGACGATGAAACCGCGGGTATGGGAAGTGCGTGTCGCGAGACCGGCAGCCGCAGCTGCGAGAAGCAGCGTCAACATCCCCGCCGAGAACTTCGTGCCGCCCAGCTGGACCAGGAACAGCCGGTAGAGGATCGGGGAGGTGACGAACAGCATCAGCCATGCGAGCCAGTACCTCGAGGTGGTGCGCAGCCCGAACATCGCGACGCATGCCCCGGATACGAAAACCCATGCGGCCAGGACATCGAGGTGCATGAGCTGATAGGTCGTGGCGTAGCGGGGCATCAGCAATGCCTTGATCGCGAGCGATACCGCCAGCAGCAGGACGGCGACGATGGTGTCCGTCTGCCTGTCGTGGATGGGAAGTTCGTTTCTGCGCCGGTGAGTGATGCCGACGGCCACGAGCGCGGCGAGAGGAGGAACGATCAGGACGAAACCGCCCGTCGTGCCTGCTCGGAGCTCGTAGAACAGCTGAAGCCAAGTGGAGTGGAACGCAACGAGTGTCGCCGCGACGATCATCACCCACCGGACGGAGGTGTGGACGAACGGATACGACGCGCCTCGACGGGACGGCGCTCGTGTCGTCGCCGCGAGCATCACCGGGGCTTCCGCCGGTTGCGGCGCAGCACCATCAGGACTGCGCCCCCGGCCACACCGATCACGACAAGTGCTGCGGCGCCCACGAGCGCCCAGCGGACCGGCGCGGAAATCCCTTCCTCGGAAGCTGCGAGGACATCGCCCCGAGGGTCCGAGAGCGTCACGGGATCGCGTCCCTCGGTCGTGAACAGCACATGTCCGCTCAGTCCGGGCCACCGCTCGGGATCGGCTGCGAGCCAGCGCAGGGTGCGGTCGAGTTCTGCGGGTACATCGGTGGAGGTGGCGACGAGGACGGTGCGGTCGTTGTCGCGAAGTACCTGCATCGACGCGTACGAGACATCCGTGCCGAACGTCAGGCTCGTGGATGCGCCCTCGGCACCGGCCAACTCGAATCGACGGTCCTCGGTCCGGGTGAGCCGCAGTGGGAGGTCCTCGGGAAGATTTCCTTCCGCCGCGACGATCACCGCAGGTTTCGACGACCCCAGCGCTTCGTCCAACGACACCCATTCGGGGTCGAGCCGCGCCGGGGTCAACGATTGCAGGCCGGCGATGATGTCGACGGCGCGTGCCGTGTCGACGATCCCGGTGCCGGTCGCGGCGACGTCGACCTGCGGCATGAGCGTCTGGGGTAGCGATGCGAATCCGTCGGGTGCGGGCGGGTCGGCGATCGTGCTGGTGACGTGAGTATCGCCGTCGACACTCAGAGCGACGGGGTGCTCGATTCCGCACTGGCGTTGTCCCCCGGTGGTACGGAGTGAGACGGTCAGTTCGGTGGATCGTTGCATTGCTGTTGCGGGAACGGCGATGGCACGGTCGATGATGCCGCTGGACTCGGCTGCCCACGAAGCGAGGACGGTCTCACCCGCTTCGACCGTGAGGAGCCCGCCTTCGGTATCGGGAAGCGGGGTGTACGACCCCTTCAGGTCGAGTCCCAGGTTTCCGACCGGTCGTCCGAACCGGGCCTGATCGAGGTACAGCCGAACCTGGGCGACACCCACCGACGTCGTCGTCTGTCCACCGATGCCGAGGTCGTCGAGGGTGGTGATGTCACGGCTGAGCTGGGGTGGTGCCGTGATGGCTCCGACGGAGACATCGCTGGACACTGCCAGATCGGACAGCAGCGAGGTGATGATGCGGGTCTGGGTCGCGAGGCCATCCCTGTCACCCCGCAGATACAGGGCGGGAGGACCACCGGGAATATCGCCCAATTCGGCTGTTCCGTCGGGCGGGCCGGTCTCGGAGACCACGATCTGCCGGACGAATGGGTTCTCGGCGGCCGGGGGGATTCCGTTCGGTGGGGTCGGGCGCACTTCGACGGCAGGCGCACGTCCGGTGTAGCGGGCAGTGATGGAGGAGGCGAGACCGATTGCGGTGTCGGATTCGACCGCGCTGGGCTCAGCAGGCAGGTACACGTCGAGGCGTTCGAGGACCGGAGGAAGGAAGTCGGCGAGCACGGTGGGTTCGGTGGGTGTCCCCACGTAGCGGACCGCACCATCGCGGAGGGTGATCGAGCGGGTGTCCCAGTCTTCGGGGCAGATGTTGTCCACGGCAAAGAGGTTCATCCGCAGCGATACCACTGCTTCCCGGTTCTCGACGGTCGCTGCACCGAGAGGTAGGGAGACGGGTGCGGTAGCGTCCTCCGGTCGAATGTCCACACGTCCGAGCAGACGCCCGCCGGATTCGATATCGATCGAGCCGCGCGCGACGTTCGCGGGCAACTCGATTGTGGTGTCGAGCGCTTCGGGGCGAAGCCCGTCCGGGACGGGCACAGTGAGTGTGACGACGTCCGAGCTACCGCGGAAGTCGATCGTCTCGCCGAAGCCGAGTCTTTCTGTACCGAATGTCTGGATGCCGGGCGCGGCGGTGTCCGTTGTGGCGGCGTCGGATTCAGGCGCGGACGGGTCCTGCGCGAATGCGAGAGCCGGGCTCGCGAGGAGAATCATCGCCGCCGATGCGGTCGCGAGCACGGGCCGCATGCCGAACCTGCGGGTGTTGTCAGCCGTCACAAGTGCCACATAAGCAGACCCGGGCTCGGTTCGCTGGCCGAGTGAAAGATCTTGTTTCCGGTTGGTGACCCGGTTTCGGGCACTCCACGCAGATCGGACGACTTACCTGCCCAGTCGGGTAGTTTTTCGGTAATACTCGCGAGTAGCAATCTTGGTCGATAGACTCCGAAACGAGTCGTCCTCCTGTCCCCCCTGCGAGGACGACCGCGCGGGCCGGTACCCCCCATCTCCGGCCTGCGTCGAAGCCCCGCCGATCCCCACCACGATCGGCGGGGCTTCCTTCATCCGCGAAACCTCGTCTCCAGGTCGTTGTCGGAGTTCGGATCGACGACGTGACGGCGTGGGATCGCGCAGTGGACAAGGGGTTTCCCGATGTCGGCGCGCTGGAGCGCCGTGTCCGGACCCTGGTGGATCCCGCATGCGGCCCCGGAAACGCCACGTGCAGGTGACGCAACGGCTATCGAACGTATGATCGATAGGTGAAGCTGTATCGAACTGCCGGCGGATGGGCGGAGCCTGCGCCTTCGCACTGTCCGAACGGGCATGAACTCGGCGCCGATCGGGTGCTGGTGGGATCGCAAGTGTGTAATTGCGGCAGCAGGCATCGCACACATACCTGCCGAGCGTGCAACGCAACCGTCTACTCTCCGCCGATGGGATCGAAGTGCCGTCTTCGTGCATTCGACGAACGGTGACTGCCGTTCAGTGCACACGAGTGAGCAGATTGTTTTATGGTCGAACGGCAGTCGCCGCCAGCGGCCGGTTCGGAGTCGGGGAGGTTCTGAGCCGCTGCGCAGGCCGTCGGGGAGGCCGGGCGACTGGTAGGGGAGCCCCGCCGGCGAATTGAGGGGGAGGAGCCGGCGGGGCCCTGAACTGCATCTCCTGTGTCGGGGAGGACTTCCAGGAAGAAGCGTCGCGTCAACGCGACGGGCGCCACTGTATTGGAGCGCAACCGGTCCCGTCCACTTCCGATGCCGAAATGATATTTAGCGCCACAACTATTCGTGCCTGCGTCATCGGCGCGAACAACTGACCCAGTCGTTCAGCTGCGTTTCCATTCCGGTTACCTGACGTGAAGTTGCCCGTACAACTTGCTCGACCATGGTCGATGGCGTGACGGAGCGCAACGGTTACCACAAGATCGCCGGTGAGCTCGCAGACGAGATCGCCCAGCTGGAACCGGGCACCAAACTCGAGAGCGAGCACGAGCTGATGGCACGGTTCGGCGTGGGACGGGCATCTGCCCGCTCGGCGGTCCAGGAGCTCGAGCGTCGCGGACTCGTCCGCAGGCTCCGCGGCTCGGGCACCTACGTCAACCGCCGCATCGACTACGTCGTCTCCAAAGAGAAACGACCGTCGTGGCATCGGACCGTCGAAGCGGCAGGAGCGGTGCCGCGTTCGACCGTACTGCTGTCCGAGGTCCGCCCGATTCCGGAATCCAGTGCGCACTACCTCGGAATCGAACCCGGAACTCCCGCCCACTACATGCGCCGGCTGCGTTACGTCGACGACCAGGTGGCCGCGCTCGGGGAGGAGTGGGTGCGGTGTGAGGCTGTCACCGAGCTCGGCTCCGCCATGCGCGTGGAGGAGTCGCTCGACGAACTCCTACGCCAGATGGGCAGATTCGACGTCGTGCGGTCGTGGTGCCGCACCTCGATGGAACTGCCGCCACCCGAGATCTGCACAGCACTCGAGATGACCTATGTCGCTCCCACCTGGATCATCGAAAGCATCAACCGTGACGCCGAAACCGGCGTCGCCGTCACCTACAGCTCCTCCTGGACGCGCGCCGACATGATCCGCGTGGTCATGGAGATCGGCGACCATCCTCCCGTTTCGACCTGTGAAGGAAACTGATGACGACCCACACCTACACCCGGGAGCGGCTCGCTGAGCTGCTCGCCGCGGCCCCCGAACAGGATCTGGTGGGTGCAGCCGACGCGTGCCTGTCCGATGGTGCGGCCCTGACCGTCCTGACCACCCCGGAAATCGGGTGCATCGCCACCCAGGTTCGTGAACCCATCGGTCACGCCCGCTTCTTCCTCGGCAATGTCCTGGCATGCCACGCAGAAGTACGGCTCGACGGCACCCGCGGCTGGGCCATGCGCATGGGTGACGACCGCGCTGCGGTGCTCGCCGCAGCCGTGTGCGACGCCGAGGTCGCTGGAAACCGGCCGAACGCCGGTCAGGTGCTCGAGCTGTGCGCCCGCATGGAAGCCGAGCTCGCTCGCGCCGACGCCGAGGAATGGGTACACATCGCCCCCACCATCGTTCAATTCGAGGAGCTGACGTGACCCTCTCCGCCACCGAAAAAATCCTGGGCATCGGCCTCGATCCCGTTGTCGCACAGCAGGTCTACCGTGCGATGCTTCAGGCGTTCAGCCGCCCCGGCCTGCCGCAGACGTTTCCGCCGACGGACTTCCCGCCAGCCCTGCTTCCCGCGCTCGCCCTCGCCGACCTCGAAACCGGTGTCGCCGTACTCGAAGACGGTTCCGACTGGATCGAGGTACTCACCGTCGCGACCGGCGCCCCCGTCGCGGTCCTCGACGAGGCGAAGTACATCACCGCGCTTCGTCCCCTCACCGCCGATGAACTGCTCTGCGCTGCGCGCGGCACCGCGTTGTCACCGGAATCCGCTTCGACGGTGATCTGCTCGGTGCCTTCCCTCGAGGGGGGAGTACCCGCCGAACTCACCGGGCCGGGTGTGAACGGCACCGAAACCATCGCGCCGCTGGGCTTCGACGACACGCTGCGCAACGCCCGCGCTGTCACCGTCGCCGACTTCCCCGCAGGCATCGACATTCTGCTCGTCGCCGACGACGGCACCGTTCTCGGGTTGTCGCGCACCACCCGCATCGACACCTCGTCTTCGCGCACCGCACAGGAGAACTGACATGGGATATTCCGGAGCCCGCGGCGGACTCGACGCGATCCTCGCCGCCGAAAGCCTCGTCCGCAGCGCACGTGAAGCCGACAATTCACCGCGCCTGACCACCGAACAGATCACCGGCCGCATGCGCCTCGCCGTCGACCGCGTGATGGGTGAAGGGTCGCTCTACGACCCCGCAACCGCAGCCGACGCGCTCCGCCAGGCGGAAGGCGACGTCATCGAGGCCACCCACCTCGTCCGCGCCCACCAATCGACCCTTCCGCGACTGGCGGTCAGCGAACCCGTCGACCCCGACGAGATGACAGTGCTGCGCCGCATCGTGCCTGCGTGGCGTACACCGGACGGACCCCAATTACTCGGCCGCACAAGCGATTACACCGGACGTATGCTCGTCCGCGACGATGCGCCCGTGCCGCCGACCGTCATCGACGGGGCCCCCACCCCCGACCGGACCGAAGCGGAACGCCACCCCAAGCGCTTCTCGGAACTGCTGCGCGAAATGGACCTGCTCGCGGACAGCCGCCCGACCGACGGCTCCGACCCCGAACCGTTCGACATCTCCCGACACCCCGCTGCGCCTCCTGCGCCGCGCTCGGCGGTGCTCGCGTCGATGGCACGCGCCGAAACGGGTTCGCTGATCGGCACGTGGTACCGCTCGATCCGCGGTACCGAAGGCAACCTGCACGAGGTCACCCTCGGCGAGGTGCGACACGGCCGCGTACCGGTGCGCGTGCGCCATCCTCATACCGGAAATGCGTTCGCGGTCGGCGACGTTCGGGTCACCGAATGTGAGGCGATCGAAGATCTCAACGGCCCCGACGAGGATCGCGGCCGCTTCGACGTCGGTTACGGACTGTGCTTCGGGCACAACGAACGCAAAGCCATCGCGATGGCGAACCTCGATATCGCATGCCGCCGCTTCGGCGACACCGCCGGTCTCGAGCAGACCCTGCTTCTCACCACCGACGGCCTCGACTCCTGCGGTTTCCTCGAACATCTCAAGCTTCCGCACTACGTCACCTTCCGCTCGATGATCGATCGGAAGCTCGCCGTGCAGGCCGGCGCCGGCGACGCCGCGGACCGCAACACCGAACCTCTCGGAAGGACCTGCTGATGACCGACCTGCTCACCACCCGTAATGCTCGGCCGGACACCGGCTCGCGCGTGACCCACACCCTCGACGCGATCGACGCCGCCACCCGTGAACGCGGCATCCTCGACGAAGGATCCAAACGCGAGATCCGCCGCGCGACCTTGACAGCGGTGTGCGTGCCCGGCTATCTGACTCCGTTCGGTTCGCGCGAGATGCCTGTCGCCCGCGGATGGGGCTCCGGCGGGTTGCAGGTCACCCTGGGGCTCGTCGGCGGTACCGACGTCGTCAAGGTCATCGATCAGGGCGACGACGACGGCGTCAATGCCACCAACCTGCGGCGCCTGATCGAGTCGAGTGAGCGGTGCGCCTCCACCAAGGACACCCGCGAGTCGACGATCATCCAGTCGCGTCACCGCATCCCCGAGGAACCGATGAGCGAGGATCAGATCCTCGTGCTGCAGGTGCCCAACTCGGAACCCCTTCGCGCCGTGCAGAAATCGGTGACCGAATGTGCCCGCATGCACGCCGAGGCCGACTATTCGATGATGTGGGTCAGCCTCTACGAGGACCTCGTCCGCAACGGTGTCATCACCAAGACCACCGGCTACCCGGTACTCGTCGACGGCCGGTACGTGATGATCACGTCGCCGATCCCGCGGTGGGACGTCCCGCGCCTGCACAATTCACCGCATCTGACGCTGCTCGGGGCCGGACGTGAGAAGCGCATCTTCGCAGTCCCGCCCTACACCCCGGTACAACCGCTCACATTCGACGACGTCCCGTTCGAGGTCGAAGGCAGCGACGACCAGGCCTGCGTACGTTGCGGTTCGTCCGATACGTTCCTCGTCGAGGCGTCGCCCGGCCGGATGATGTGCAGTGATGTCGAGTGGTGTACCCGCGTCGTCGACGCCGACATCGACGCGGCGCTCCACAGCGCGCACGCCCCGACGCGCTTCCTGCCCGACCCACAGCGGCGGGTCCGCGTCGCAAACGCCGTGACGCGACGTGATCCGGCCGAACTCACCGACCGGCCCGTGCCCGCCCACCCCGACGGCTGGACCCTCGCCGTGCGGGACGTCGGCAAGGTGCACGGCCCCGGTGGTGCCGACGCCGTCCCGGGAACCGGTCCCGAGACCGGCACCGCGATCAGCCCGGCCACCGGTGCCGTCGTCGCGGCGTGGGATGTCAGCTTCGACGTCGCGCCCGGTGAGGCGCTCGGCCTGATCGGCGAGTCCGGGTCGGGCAAGTCGACGGTGCTGCGCTGCCTGATCGGCGACGACAAGGCCACCAGCGGCTCGATGTTCCTGACCACCGTCGGGGGCGGGACCACCGACGTGTTCACCCTCGACGACACCGAACGCCGCGCGCTGCGCATCGACACCCTCGGACTCGTGCACCAGAATCCCGCCGACGGACTGACGATGACGGTCTCCGCGGGTGGCAACATCGCCGAGCGTCTCACCGCCGCGGGCTGGCGCAACTACTACGAGATCCGCGACCGTGCCGCGTATCTGCTGGAGAAGGTCGAGGTGCCGCTCGAGCGTATGGACGATCCCGTCCACACGTTCTCCGGCGGTATGCGTCAGCGCGTGCAGATCGCTAAGGCGCTTGCGACCGATCCGCGTGTACTGCTGCTGGACGAACCCACGACAGGTCTCGACGCGTCGGTTGCGGCCGGTGTGCTTGATCTGCTGCGGAATCTGCTCGCCGAACGCGACACCGCCGCCGTGGTCGTCAGTCACGACTTCGCGGTCATCGAGGCACTCACCGACCGCACCCTCGTGATGAACGTCGGCCGCGTCGTCGAGAGCGGGCTCACCGACCAGCTGTTCCAGGACCCCCACCACCCCTACACCCAGCGGCTCGTTGCAGCCGCACGGAGGTGACCATGTCTGTGTCCACCGTGCCCGTATCCACCACTGCCGATCCGGTTCTCACCGTCCGCGACCTGCGCAAATCCTTCACTCTTCACACCATCGACGGCCGCACCGTCACGTCACTGCACGGCGTCGAACTCGAGGTCGGTCGCGGTGAGCACGTCGCGCTCGCAGGACCGTCCGGTGCCGGAAAGTCGAGCTTCCTGCGTTGTGTGCACCGCAGCTACCTGCCCGATGCGGGCTCGATCGTGCTGCACACCGATGACGGCCCCGTCGAGCTCACGGAGTTGCCCGACCGGGAGATGGCCCGGCTGCGCGGACGCGAACTCGGGTACGTCTCACAGTTCCTGTCGGCCCCTCCGCGCACCGCGCCTCTCGAAGTGGTCGCTGCCTCCGCACGGCGACGTGGGATGAGTCGTGCCGACGCCCGCGAAACTGCAGCGGAAGCCCTGCAGCGGCTTTCGCTCGACGAGGCACTGTGGGACGTCGACTGCAGCGTCCTCTCCGGTGGCGAGCGCCAGCGTGTGAATCTCGCCGCAGGTACCGTCCACCCGCCGCGGTTGCTGCTGCTCGACGAGCCCGTCTCGGCGCTCGACCCGGTCAACCGTGAACGTGCACTCGAGCTGATCGCGTCGCTGTCGGCGTCCGGTGTCGCGGTGCTCGCAGTGTTCCACGATCTCGAAGCCATGCACCGTCTCGCGACACGTGTCGTGCGGTTCGCCGACGGTCACATTGCCCGAATCGGATCCGCCGCAGACGTGTTGGGAGACGCAGCATGACCGGAATCGAAACCGCACCCGCTACCGCAGCATGGACGCTGCAGTGCGCACCGCAGAGTTACGTGGTCGGCCACGTCCGGGCGGTGCTGCCGGACCGCATTCTCGACGATGCACGCATCGTGGTGCGCGACGGCATGATCGAGGAGATCGGCCCGTCCACCCCCGGAGTGCGGTCCGACGTCGACGGCGGCGGTCTCCTGTGTGTGTCGGGCCTGGTCGACGTGCATTCCGACGGACTGGAGAAGGAGCGTCTCCCGCGACCGGGTGTCGAACTGCCGTGGGCGTTCTCCCTCATGTCGTTCGAAGGCAAGGTGCGGGCAGCGGGTGTGACGACCGTGTTCCACGGTGCGTCGTTCTCCGACCGCGCCACCGCGACGACGGGCCGCAGCGTCCATGTTGCGCAGCAGATGTGCGAGTCGATCGAGGACTGGAACACCCGGGAGACGGACGCGCGACTCGTCGACCACCGTGTTCTGCATCGCCTCGACGTACGGTCTGCGCCCGGGTTCGCCGCCATGCGTGAGGAATTCGACCGGCTGGTTGCGGCAGGTGTCGTCACCACCACAACCCCCGCGGTCATCTCGCACGAGGACCACACACCGGGGATCGGCCAGTATGCCGACCGCACCTACTACGAGAACCACATCGCAGGAGTCCGCGGCATCTCGGCGGAAGATGCGCGCCGAGTGGTGGACGGGCTGGCGGCCGAACGAGAGGCCAACGCGGGGATCCGCGACGAGACGATGGGGTGGTTGGCCGAACAGTCCCGCATGGGTCTTGCCCGTGTCTTCGGGCACGACCCCGAATCGGCCGTCGAGATCGCCGACCTGGCCGCACGCGGAGGAAACGTCGCCGAGTTCCCCACCACCGTCGAGGCGGCGCGGGAAGCACGGGACCGCGGCATGTCCGTGGTGATGGGGGGTCCGAATGTGCTGCGGGGACGCTCCCACTCGGGCAATGTCTCCGCTGGGGAACTGGCCGATCTGGGGCTGGTGACGGCGCTGGCGTCGGACTACCTGCCGTCGTCGCTGCTCGGTGCGGCGTTCGCCCTCGCGGAGCGCGGCATGGCGTTGCCCGCGGCGGTCGGACTCGTCACGAGCGGTCCCGCGACCGCGGTCGGGCTTGCCGACCGGGGCGCGCTGACCACCGGCCAGCGCGCCGACCTCGTCCTGGTCTCGCTCGAACACGGTCACCCGGTGACCCGCGCGGTACTGCGCGCATCGTGAATCCTCGGCCCCGCACCCATTCGGTTGCGGGGCCGAGGTGCATTGATCGCACAACACACCGCGAACGTCGTCCGGTCGAGGGGAGGAGTTCACCTCGGGTTGGGAGATTCGATGCACCGTACAGACAGTCTGGACTCCAACGATGCCGATAAGGTGTCGTCCCCTCGTGCCCCGACTCGCTTCCGCGTGTTCGACAAGGAGTTTCCCCTCATGCGTATTTCCTCTTCCCGTACTTGGTCTGCGGTGGCTGTGGCCGCGGCGGCCGCGCTGACGCTGTCCGCGTGTGGTTCCAGTGCCGACGAAGACAGCTCCGCGGGCGCGACCGGAAGCGAGGGCGCCCCGGAGACGCTGGTGCTTGCATCCATCCCGAGTGAGGACAGCACCAGCCTGGCGCAGGAATTCTCGCTGATTCAGCAGGTCATCGAAGACGAGACAGGTATCCCGGTCGAGTTCCAGAACGCCACCGACTACGCGGCCGTCATCGAGGCTCAGCGCGCAGGCAAGGTTCATATCGGCCACTACGGCCCCTTCTCCTACGCCACCGCAAAGGACGGTGGCGTGCCTGTGCAGCCACTGGGTGTGTTCGCCGACAGCCCCGACGAGGAACCCGGCTACCAGTCGTACGCGATCGTCCCCGCGGGATCCGAGATCCGGTCGCTCGAAGACTTCCGCGGCAAGACGGTGTGCTTCGTCGATCCCACGTCCGCTTCCGGCTACCTGTACCCGTCAGCGGGTCTGCTCGAGGCCGGCGTCGACCCCGAGAAGGACGTCACCCCGGTCTTCGCGGGCGGCCACGACGCCTCCGCACTCGCGGTCGAGAGCGGCCAATGCGACGCCGGTTTCGCATTCGACACGATGGTGACCGAAACTCTCGTCCAGAAAGGCGATCTCGCCGAGGGCGACCTCGACGTCATCTGGGAGTCCGAGATGATCGCGGCCAGCCCCTCGGCTGTGCTGACCACGCTGCCGCAGGACCTCATCGACCAGCTCACCGACATCTACGCGACGAAGCTCAACCGCCCCGCACTCGTCGAGGCCGGTTACTGCGCCAGCGAGCAGGAGTGTGAGCTTCCCGAGGGCACCGAGTACGGATTCATTCCCGTCACCGACGACTTCTACGACGGTGTCCGCAAGGTCTGTGAGATCACGCAATCCCCTTCCTGCGCAGCCTGACCCGAATCCGAACCCCTCGACATCTGGAGTCCGCCATGACCGACCCCGACCATGTGCGCCTCGGCGCATCCATCGACAAGATCCTTCGGCCCACCATCGAACTCGATCACGTCAGCAAGGTGTTCGGCCCGGGGCTGCGGGCACTCGACGATGTGTCGCTGACGGTGTATCCCGGCGAAGTGGTTGCGCTGCTGGGCCTGTCGGGATCCGGCAAATCGACTCTGCTGCGTCTGCTCAACGGTCTGCACCCGTCCACATCGGGTGCCGTGCGGGTCCTCGGGCACGAGGTGGGCACCGCCCGCGGCCGTGAACTACGGGAACTCCGACGCAAGGTGGGATTCGTGTTCCAGCAATTCCACCTCGTCGGCAACATGTCGGTGCTCGAGAACGTGTGTTCCGGTGCTCTCGGCTCCTTGCGTGGCCCCAGGTTCGGTCTCCCGATGTACCCGAAGTCGGTGCGTCTGTCCGCCATGGAACAACTCGACCGCGTCGGTCTCGCCGACCGTCCGTTCCAGCGCGCCGACACGCTCTCGGGCGGGCAGCAGCAGCGTGTCGCGGTGGCGCGCGCACTGATCCAGAAGCCGAGGATCCTCCTCGCCGACGAGCCTGTCGCCTCGCTCGATCCCGAGTCGTCGGCGCAGGTCATGGCGCTGATCTCGCAGATTGCATCCGAAGACGACCTGACGGTGGTGTGCAGCCTGCACCAGGTCGATCTCGCACTGTCGTGGGGGCACCGACTCGTCGGTCTGCGCGGCGGCCAGCTGGTGCTCGACAAGCCGGTGTCGGCGATCGACAGGAGCGAGACGATGAGCATCTACTCGGCGGTCGAGCCGGTCGCGTCCGCTCAGGCCACCGCAAACCGATGACGATCACCGCGCCACCGGTGAAGACGCTGCCACGCCCCACGTGGCACACCATCAGCGCGCAGGTCATCCTGTTCGGCCTGTTCGCGGCCGCCCTGTGGTCGATCGCGTCGCTGAAGATCAATGTCGCGACGATCGTCGACAGTATCGGTAACGCAGCCGAGTTCCTGTCGCGGATCTTCCCACTCGATTTCCCGTCCCTCGGTGAGCTCGCCGCGATGACCGGGCAGACCCTGGGGATCGTGCTTCTCGCGACCGTACTGGCCGTGGTGCTGAGCATCCCCGTCGCGCTCGGCGCCGCCCGTAACACCGCACCCCGCAGGGCACTTCGGATGCCTGCGCGCACCATCATCGTCGTCACCCGTGCCATTCCCGAACTGGTGCTGGCGATTCTGTTCCTGCGTCTGTTCGGCCTCGGCGCGATCGGTGGCATCCTCGCGCTCGGCATCCATTCGATCGGCATGATCGGAAAGCTGTACGCCGACGCGATCGAAGACACCGACCCCGGCCCTCGGGACGCACTGCGCGCCGCAGGCGCCACGTGGTGGCAGCAGATCACCGGCGGGGTGCTGCCGCAGGTCATGCCCGCGATCGTCGCCACGGCCCTGCACCGGTTCGACATCAACCTCCGTGCCTCCGTCATCCTCGGATACGTCGGCGTCAGTGGTATCGGGCTCGAGTTGTCGGCGGCGCTGCGCACGATGAACTATCAGCGGGGTATGGCGCTGGCATTGTTCATCGTCGCGTTGTGCGTCATCGTCGAACTGATCTCCGGGGCACTGCGGCGAATGGTTCTCGGCGACAAGGCGCCTGCCCGCAGAAACCTGCTCTCACGTCTTCGTGACCGTATCTCGAGCGCTCAGGACGGCTGGGTCGATCGTGAACCCGGCGGCACGCGGGTGCCGACCGCTGCGCGCGCCGCAGACGGCCGGTATCGGATCAGTCCGCCGTGGACGGGCGAGCGTCTCACGCGCACCGCCTACGTCGCACTCTTCGTGCTGGCGCTGCTGGCATCGGTCTGGTCAGCGAACATCGACTTGTCCCGTATGGCCGAGGGGTTCGGCTCGATGTGGAATACGCTCTCGCTGTTCTTCCCACCCGGCACCGGCGGTATCGGCGACGAACTGTGGGCGCAACTGGTCGTCACGTTGCAGATCGCTCTCGCGGCCACCCTGATCGGCCTGATCGTGGCGGTCCCCGTCGGTCTCCTCGCGGCCCGCAATGTCGCACCCACTCGGGGTGTCGCGAAGGGATTCCGCGTCTTCATCGTGGTCGTCCGCGGTATCCCGGATCTGATCCTGGCGATCATCGTGATCGTCGTGACCGGCCTCGGTGCCACCGCGGGGGGCGATCGCGCTGTCGGTCGGCGCAATCGGCCTGTTCAGCAAGCTGATCGCTGACTCCGTGGAGGAAACGGACATTCGCGTGCAACAGGCGGTGGTTGCCGGCGGCGCGACACGCATGCAGGTCCTCATCGCCGCGACGATCCGCCAGTCCGGGCCCGCGATCATCGCGCACATCTTCTATCAGCTCGACACCAACATCCGTGCCGCGACACTGCTCGGTGTCGTCGGCGCAGGCGGACTCGGCTTCTACCTGATGAACGCGGCCCGCGTCATGCAGTTCGACGTGGTCACCATGATCGTGCTGATGATCTTCGCGGTGGTCATGGTCGTGGAGGGTCTGGCCATCTGGGTTCGCCGAGTCGTGTCCTGATCCCCGCCGCGAGCATGGCCGAACGTCACCTTCGTCTACTCGAGGTGGCCGAAGGTGACGTTCGGCCATTCCTACCCACTGGAGAAACCATATGAACCTCACCGAATCCTCGACCGCCGCGGCCGGCCGCATGCTCACCGCCGCGTCCGACGCCGCGCTCACCGCCTATCGCGATGCTGTCGCGACGTTCTCACGGGAGAAGCTGAAGTCCATTTCCATGGAAGGTGCCGACGGTACGCCGACGATGCTCATCGACGTCCTCGTCGAGGACGCCATCATCTCGGCCGCCACGGCCGCCGGTGCGAACGTGCTCTCGGAGGAGCGGGGCTGGATCGACGCCGGATCCGCCGTCACCCTCGTCGTCGACCCCGTCGACGGCTCCGCCAACGCGGCCGCGGGTATTCCGCTGGCATGCTTCAGTGCTGCGGTGGTGATCGACGGCGAGTTCACCGAGGCGTCGACCACCTGGCTGCACACCGGACAGACCTGGTGGGCCTCGCGCAGTAAGTCCGCGTTCCGGACCAGCGGATGCACGTCCCTGTCGTCCGCCGCGGTCTCGATGCTCCGCCCGCACGAACGTAACCGCGACGCCTGGTGGCGTGTCGCGGAGAAGGCCACTCGCATCCGCATACTCAGCTGCAGCACCCTCGAGTCGGTGTTCGTCGCGACCGGGTCGACCGACGCGTTCGTCGACGCAGGCAGCGACACACACCGCCTGATGGACATCGCGGCCGCAGTCGTGCAGGTCGAGGCATCCGGCGGTGCGGTGATCGACGCGTACGACCGTCCCATCGTGTTCGACACCGACCTGACGAAACGGTGGAGCGGCATCGTCGCCGCTACCGACGACCTCGCAGCCGAACTGCGCGAAGCCGTTCAGGGGGTAGTTTCGTAAGGACATCGAAACCGACGGGAGTGCTGATGTCCGGACAGAAAGCCCGCATGCTGGCCGGCGAGCTGTACCTCGCCGACGACCCCGAACTTGCGGCCGATGCACTGCGCGCGGCCACGCTGAGCGAGAAGTTCAACGCCACGAGCGCCGCAGAACCGGATGCGCGGCGTACGCTCCTCACCGAACTGGTCGGCGACCTGGGCGAGCGGGTCGAGATCCGCCCGCCCCTGTACGTCGATTACGGGTACCAGATCACCATCGGGGCAGGTACCTTCGTCAACTTCGGGGCCGTGATGCTCGACGTAGGGCGCATCACCATCGGCGCCGACATGCAGATCGGTCCCAACGTGCAGTTGCTGACACCCACCCATCCGATCGACCCCGAGCTGCGCCGCGCCAAGTGGGAATCGGCTGAACCGATCACCATCGAAGACAACGTGTGGCTCGGCGGTGGCGTCATCGTCGGGCCGGATGTCACGATCGGGGAGAACACCGTCGTCGGTGCGGGCGCGGTCGTCGTGAAGGATCTTCCGCCGAACGTCGTTGCCGCGGGAGTGCCCGCCGCGGTCGTCAAACGTCTCTGACCCGGGGGAGTCAGCCGGCGTTCTCGTTGCCGTCTTCGAGCTGGCGCTGTTCCTTCGCGAGCCGCCGCTGCTCTTCGACGCGCGCACGGAAGCGGCGCTGGAAGTCCTCGTCGTGCTCGGGATCGAGCACAGGCCGGGTGGGTCGGGGGTATTCGGGAGCGGACTTCGACGCCAGAATCTCCACGATGCCCTGAGGTCGGCCGAGGATCAGCCAGAGCACCGACCCCGCCAGCGGCAGCAGAAGTACGATCATCAGCCACAACAATTTGGGCAGGTGCCGGACGCGCTCCTCATCGGAGCAGATCACGTCGACGAGGCAACCCAGCCACAGCAGGGTGATGATCAATCCGAGGTATGGCACTTCCACAAGCTAACTCGAGTTGATCAGATCGAGAAAGCGCAGGAGGCCCGCAGCAGGTGTCCGAAATGACGATCGATGTACCGATATATCGGGCATCGACCCCCGTGTCGGCGACCTACGTCCACGACGCTCCGCGTGTCACCTGAGCAACCTGGACTCAAAGGTGACAACGTGAACCTTCCCGAAGAAAATGGGCGCCGCACGCAGGCTGCCGGCATTGTCGGGGTGCGGGACGCCGTTCACTGCACACAATTGAATACGAGGGTGAACCACCAGGTTCATGTGGAGAGGAAGTCATGCCCGCTCAGATCGCCACCGCCGCACCCGCCGCTCATGCTGCCCTGCTGGGCCTGGGTGCGTACCGACCGCGACGCGTCGTGCCCAATGCAGAGATCGTCGACCGGATCGATTCCTCCGACGAATGGATCAAGACGAGGTCGGGTATCTCCTCGCGACGATGGGCCGAGGACGATGAAACGATCATCTCGATGAGTGTCGCCGCCTCCAGGGACGCGCTTGCTGCGGCCGGTCTCGAGGCCGATCAGATCGACGCGGTCGTCCTCGCCACGTCGTCGCTGATGGTGCTGGGGCCGTCTGCGGGAGCTGTGGTGGCCACGGAACTGGGTATGAAGGACACCGCCGCCTACGACATCTCGGCCGGCTGCGCGGGCTTCTGTTACGCGCTCGGCAATGCTGCGGCACTCGTTCGTGCCGGGCAGGCCAGGAACGTACTGGTCATCGGGGTCGAACGGTTGTCCGATCTGCTCGAGCCAACCGACCGGACCTGCGCGTTCATCTTCGCGGACGGTGCAGGTGCGGCCGTGGTCGGCCCGTCCGAGTCGGAGGGGATCGGTCCGGTCGCGTGGGGTTCGGACGGAAGCCAGACCGACGCCATCAAACAGGACAAGGATTTCATGTCCTACTTCGACGAAGTCGAAGCAGCGGCCGCGGGCGGAGCTCCGGCAGTGCGCCCGTACATCCGGATGAACGGATCGGCGGTGTTCCGCTGGGTGGTGAGTTTCCTGGGGAAGGCGTGCACCGACGCGTTGGAGAAGTCCGGAGTCAAGGCTGCCGACCTCGATGCCTTCGTCCCGCACCAGGCAAACAGCCGTATCACCGACGCACTCATCAAAGGGCTGTATCTGCCCGAGAACGTTGCGGTTGCGCGCGACATCGGAGAGACCGGCAACACGAGCGCTGCGTCGATCCCGATGGCAATGGAGGAGCTTCTCCGGTCCGGCGTATCCAAACCGGGGGATACCGCGCTACTCGTCGGTTTCGGTGCCGGGCTTGCCTACGCGGGACAGGTTGTTCAGCTGCCCCCCATCGTCTAGGCCATGGTCGCTCTCGGCGCTGAGCAGCAGCGCCACGATCGGCACCGCGAGGAGGACGGTGCCGATGACGAACGCCGGGAACAGCAGCGATAGCACCGTCATGCCCTCGGGTGCCTGCGCCTCGAGGTCGACCTGTGCGCTCATGCCGACCATGCCGGTGTAGTGCAGCGCTACCACGCCGCAGGCAAGCAGCACGGTCGACGCGACACGCACGTGAAGCTTCCCGGGCCTTTCGAACATCCACATCGCGGCCGCAGACCCGAGGATGCCGATGGCAGAAGAGACCGCCACCATCTTCGGATCGTGCTCGATGGTGCCCCGGATCCTGACCGCGGCCATGCCGCTGTAGTGCATGAGGACGATGGCCGTGCCCATCACTGCGCCGCCGAGCGTGATCGACGCGGAGCGAGACAGTCGCTGGGCGGCGGAGAGACGAGCGTTCGAGATCAACAGCCCGAACAATGTCGCCCCTACCGCAAGCACCACCGAGAACAGGGTGGCGCTGAGGTCGTAACGGACGGGGGAGGTCGGCACCGAGAAACCGGACATGCCGATGAAATGCATGAGCCAGATGCCGACACCGCCGATCGACAGGGCAGCCATCACGAGCCAGCGCACACCGGCAGGGGACGTCAGGTGCTTGCGGGACTGCTGCACGCAGCACAATCCGACGTAGCAGCCGACCGCGGCGGTGACGAATGCCAGGTACGGCACCCACAATCCCATCGTGAAGTGCTGTTCGTGCGGCATCCGATCCCCCGTGTCCAGCTACTGCACCTTCTGTGGTCCAGCGGCCCGACCATATCCCACACACCCGAGCCCGCTCGACCTCTCGAAGGAGTACGACGTCAGAGCCGCGTGGGCGTGTCGGCGAGTTCGCGTGTCGCCTCGGCCAAGGGAACCCAGGCCTGCTCGCGCAGGTCGTGGCCGGCCTCGGGTAGCAGGAGCGTGCGGGCACCGGGGATTCTCGACGCAATGGGCGTCGGCGGCCTTGGGTTCGGCGAGCTGCGCCGGGTGCTCGAGGGTGTGCTTGCGAACGGCTGACGGCATTCGCGCGGGAACATCGAGTGTCCCGCTGGGCTGAAACATTGTGGTTGCCGCCACATCCCCTTCGTAGCCTCGGGTCATCCGAGGAAGGGAACGGCCAGAATGCAGTCGCTCGATTGCCACACCTGTGGCACCCGCGTACTCGTCGCAAAGTACAGCCCAGCCCACACGAGTATCCAGTGGTGCGAATCGGCTTCCGATGCGTGTCGAGAATTCGCCGCTGCTCGCGAGATCGACCCCCACACGTATCTCCTGCGCTGTGCGGCGCTGGACCGCACGGTCGATGCGGCTGTCGCCGAGGGTGAGATTCTCCAGACCGCGCGGGTCGAGCCACCCGTGCGGCCCCTCTCATCCCAGGAATCTCCGACTTCCGAGGAAGCCGTCACCGCCTCGCGGTGACCGCCGTTTTCAGCCAACTCAGCCCTGGAGGACTCCATGACCGTCGAACAGGATCGCATCGAGATCCGCACTATCGAAGCCGGTAGCAATCCCACTCGATTCGCCCGCGGGTGGCACTGCATCGGCCTTGCACAATCGTTCCGTGACGGAAAGCCGCATCAGGTCAAGGCCTTCGGGACCGACCTCGTGGTCTTCGCCGACACGAAGGGTGAACTCCACGTGCTCGACGCCTACTGCAGGCACATGGGTGGCAACCTCGCCCGCGGCGAGATCAAGGGCGACACCATCGCATGCCCGTTCCACGACTGGCGTTGGAACGGTCAGGGTCGCTGCGAAGAGATTCCCTACGCTCGCCGCACCCCGAAGCTCGCGCGCACGAAGTCATGGACCACCATGGAGCGCAACGGAGTTCTCTTCGTGTGGCACTGTCCTCAGGGCACAACCCCGCCCGAGAACGTGACGATCCCTGAGATCGAGGGTTACGAGGACGGCGAGTGGAGCGAGTGGACATGGACGACCATCCACGTCGAGGGCTCGCACTGCCGTGAGATCGTCGACAACGTCGTCGACATGGCGCACTTCTTCTACGTGCACTTCCAGATGCCCGAGTTCTTCAAGAACGTCTTCGACGGGCACGTGGCGGGCCAGCACATGCGCTCGTACGGGCGCGACGATATCAAGACCGGCGTTCAAATGGACCTTCCTGAAGCCCAGACGATTTCGGATGCGTTCTACTACGGGCCGTCCTTCATGCTCGACACGATCTACACGGTGGCGGAGGGTGCGACGATCGAGTCCAAGCTCATCAACTGCCACTATCCCGTGACGTCGAACTCGTTCGTTCTGCAGTTCGGCACGATCGTGAAGAAGATCGAAGGCATGTCCGACGAGCAGGCTTCGGAGATGGCGACGCTGTTCACCGACGGTCTCGAAGAGCAGTTCCAGCAGGACATCGCGATCTGGGAACACAAGTCGCGCATCGAGAACCCGCTTCTCACCGAGGAGGACGGGCCGGTCTACCAGTTGCGCCGCTGGTACAGCCAGTTCTACGTCGATGTCGAAGACGTTACACCGGACATGACTCAGCGTTTCGAGTTCGAGGTCGACACCACCCGTGCCCGTGAGTCGTGGCACAAGGAGGTCGAGGAGAACCTGGCTGCACGGTAGTGAGGTCGGGCCTGTTCCGTCCGGATCGGGCGGAACAGGTCATTCGGGTCGGCTACGCATCCCGTCGACGAACACGGTGATGATCGTGTGCGCGAGCTCGGCCATCGATTCACCCGGTTCGGGGCGGTGCCAGCGCGTCGCGTGCCACAAGACGTCGTAGAGCATTTCGCGGAGGAACTCGGAGTCGATGTCGGTGCGCAAGGTGCCATCGGCCACGCCGTCGGCGATGGTGCTGCGCCACGCGGTTTCCATTTCGTCGGCGGTTGTGACCATGTCGGCTTCCACAACGCGTTCGCGCATGTACTCGCCTTCGCGTCGCCAGATCGATGTGGCGCCGTGATACTGCACGTTGGAATCCAGCGCTATCTCGGCCAGGGCTTCCATTCGCTCGAGGGGTGAGAGTGCCAGTGCCATCACCTCACGGCAGCGTTCGGAGATGTCGTCGATGTACTCGCGGATGAGTTCCGTGACGATGGCTTCCTTCGACGGAAAATAGTGATACAGCGCCCCGGAATGGACGCCTACCGCTTTCGCGATGTCGCGGATCGTCGTGGCGTTGATTCCTTTGCGGGCGAAGATCTCGGCAGACCGATCGAGGATCTGCCTGCGGCGTTGCTGCGGATCCATTGCAGCCTTTCTGCTGAGCGTCGGCGCCGGTATGGCCGGGGCCAGTCTGCCACATCCATTGATCAGTCGATCAATGGGATTCGACATTCGACAAGGAGTATGCGTGATCATGGTCCGAGACGCGCAGGCGGTACTCGCGGGTGACACCGCGATCGTGACCGGCGCCGGTCAGGGTATCGGTAGGGGTATTGCGCTGGCCCTTGCCGCCGCAGGCGCGCAGGTCGCGGTGGTCGGGCGTACTTCGTCGACCATCGCGGCGGTCGCCGACGAGATCACCGGTCGGGGCGGTAGTGCCGAGCCCTTCGTCTGTGACGTGACGGACGCCGTGGCGGTCGAGGGTGTCGTCCCCGCGGTGGTCGAGAGGTTCGGCGCGCTCACCGTGCTGGTGAACAATGCCATGACTGCGGCGCACGGGCTTCTCCTCGAAGTGGACGAACAGGCCTACCGCGGAGCGATGGAATCAGGACCGACAGCAACGTGGCGGATGATGCGCGCCGCTCACCCCCACCTCCGCGGAGGTGGTCGCATCGTCAACCTGGGTTCGGCGGCAGGAATTCGGTGGGACCCGTCGGGCGCCGGGGCGTACGCCGCAGCGAAAGAGGCGGTGCGGGTGCTGACGCGCACCGCTGCGTGTGAATGGGCCGACGACGGGATCCGGGTCAACGCGATTCTGCCGCTGGCGGATTCGGACACCATGAAGGAATGGTTCTGTCTCGAACCGGATGCGGCTGCGGGCTACCTCGCGACCGTGCCGCTGGGCAGGCTCGGGGATCCCGAGACCGATATCGGACCAGCGGTGGTCTTCCTGTGCAGCGCTGCATCGCAATACATCACCGGGCATACCTTGGCAGTTGATGGAGGTCAGGCGCTCGTGCGCTGAAATCCCTTGTGATTGTGAGAGAGCGAGCGCCACACCGCACGCGCTGCAACCCGGACCGGGGTGGCGAGGGACACGACGTCCACGGTGTCGACGGATCCCGTGACGGACAGCGCGCCGACGCACGTACGCCCATCTCCGATCGGGGCTGCAACGCACGCGACTCCTCGCACGGTTTCCTCGCGCTCCTGTGCGACGTGTCGTTCGCGAATCTGGGCGATCTCGCCGCGTAGCCGTGTGGAGTCGGTGCCGGGCAGCGCGGCGGTCGTGGGGGTGAGCTGCGTGTGCGCGATCAGGGCTTTTCCCAGGGCTGTACGGTATGCGGGCTGGCGGCCGCCGACGCGTGAGGGTAGCGGAACCGTTTCGCATCCGACCTTGTCGAGATAGCGCACCTCGTGTCCCTCGAGGACTGCCAGGTGTGCGACCAACCCGGTGGCGGAGTGGAGTTCGTGCAGAACGTTGTGTGCGGCGCGGTGTAGTTCGTCGTGGTGTTGCGCAAGGGCACCCCACTCGAACATGCTGCGCCCCAGCGCGTACGTGCGTCCTTCTCGTCGAACCCAACCCGCTTCGATCATCTGATTCAGGAGTCGGTGGACGGACGACCGGGGCACGCCGGTGCGTTCCGACAATTCTGACAGGGTGAGGTGTCCGCCGGCGTGGAATTCGTCGAGCAGGCCTGCGACGCGGTCGATGACTGCGGCGGGGGAGTCGAACTCATGTCTCATTCAAGCCTCCATTGATCAACCGATCAATCAATACGGCAGAACTGTAGCAGTCCGTTCTCGATGAAGGAAGGGCGCTATACGAGAGTTCAGTGTGTTGCGCGGGCGGACACGGTGTCGGCGGCATCGCGGACGCGCTGAACCAGATCCGCCGGGGCGTGTTCGCGTGGGCCTGCCACCGATAGGGCGGCAATCTCGCCTCGGCCGGAATCGAATGCGGCTGCGGCGCAACATATGCGATCGCCACCGCAGGTGACAGTTCGGTCCGCGCTCTCGCGGAACGCGAGCATGGCGGCACCTTCGATCGTCTCGCGCGCGAGCCGCCGCTCACCCGCGCGGGTGCGCAGGTCGGTGGACCAGCGGCCGCCGATCTTCTCGAGATAGAGCAGGCTCTCGCCCTCGAGGACGGCGAGATGGACGACGAGGCCCGTGTCGCGTCGGAGGGAGTACAGGGTCGGGAGCGCGGCCTGGTGGACGCGGTCGTGGTCGCGCGCCGATGCTCCGAGCTCGAGCAGCTTGGGGCCGAGCGAGTACGTCGTTCCGTTGCGGTGGACCAAGCCCACCTGGACCAATTGGAGCAGCATCCGATGCGTCGACGACCGGGGGAACCCTGTGCGGCGGGCGAGCTCGGTCAGAGTGAGGCCTGCGGTGTCGCGAAAGGGTTCGAGCAGGGCGGTGACCCGTCCCATGACGGTGTTGGGGTTCTCGGACGCGATGGTCACGAAGATCTCCTCCGGGGCTGTCGGGGGGGATTGATCAGATGATCAATGGAGAGGCTGTGACGAATCTAGCGCCGAGGAACGCGAATTGGAAGAGGGGACCAACGAGCAGCAAACGAAACGGGTAGATGCACCCTCGGCGGGGTGCATCTACCCGTTTACCAGGTGAGGCATTCCGGCATCAGCCGGCCGGGATGAATGCCTTCAGCGGCTCCGACCCCGTCTGGTCATGGCCCCAGTAGGCATCGGCAGTGATCTCCTCCGACGTGTAGTGCCGTTCGTCGACAAGCATGCCCTCGGTGCCGAACTCGAGATCCCACCCGCCCGGTGCGCGAACGTAGAACGAGATCATCTTGTCGTTGGTGTGACGACCCAGCGTCGACGAAATCGAGAAATCCATCCGATTGACGCGATCGAGCGCTTGCCCCACCGAATCGAGGCTGTCGACCTCGGTCATCAGATGCACCAGGCCCGGCTCTTCGGTCGGCGGCGCCGGACAGAGTGCGAGAGCGTGATGGCGCTCGTTGATACCGAGGAACCGCACTCGGTTCAGGCCCTCCTCGTCGAGCCGGATCGAGCCGCGAGGAAGGAAACCCAGCACCTGCGTGTAGAACTCGTACGTCTCATCGAAATTCGTCGCAGGCAACACCACGTGGCCGAGACCGAGACCGCCCGTCACCCAGCGTCCGGCGAACGGCGTGACGACCGGGCTGTGGTCGAGCACCGGACCGTAGAACACCTCCAGGCGGGTCCCCGCGGGGTCGTCGAAAGCGATGGCGCCTTCTGCATCGAGGTAGGTCGCCTCCTTCCGCGACAACACCTCGACCGCGCGTCCCGACTTCTCGACGGCCTCACGGACCCGCTGCAGCGCGAACTCGTCGCGCACCTCCCAGCCGACGGCGAGGGCTTTGTCCGAGTCGCCGGGCAGCACCGCGATGCGGGCGCGACGCTCGTCGACCCGCGCGTAGAGGGCATCGGTCTCAGGGCCCGAGCCCACCGCCATGCCGAGGCCGTCGATGAGGAGTTCGCGCCAGCGCGGGACGTCCTGAGTCTGGATGCGGAGGTACCCGAGGCCTCTCAATTCGGTCATAGTCTTCTTCCTCGAAAGTGAAAGGGGGATCAGATCATTGCACGGTAGGCGCCCTGCGGGTCGCCACCGAGCTGAGTGAGCGCCGCAGAGTGGTAGATCGTGCCGGGCACGTGGATCGCGTGGGTGAGACCGACGTGCGCGTCACGCCAGAAGCGCTGCATCGGTGTCTTGCGATGCACCGCCGCACCCCCGGCGCGGGCAAAGATCTCGTCCATCGCTCGCACTGCACGCCAGGCAGAAGAGATCTGGGTGCGCCGGCCGATGGCACGCTCTTCGAAGCTGATCTCTTCGCCGCGGTCGGTCTTGTCCCAGAACCGGTCGACCGTCTCGAGCAGCGTGATGCGTGCGGCCTCGATCTCCGACGCGGCCTCGCTGATCGCGTAGAGCACGTACGGGTCTTCCTTGATCGGGACGCCCGTGACCTGCACACGTTCCTTCTGTGCGGCGATGTAGCAGGCCAGCGCGCCTTCGGTCATGCCGATCAACGACGACGTGATACCCAGCGGGAAGATGTACGAGAAAGGGAACTTGTACAGGGTTTCGTCCCGGCCTGCGTGACGCCAGCCGTTTCCGCTCAGGACGATATCGGCATCGATCGTGCGGTACTCGGGAATGAACGCATCCTTGACGATCAAATCCTTGGAACCGGTGCCCCGCAGGCCGATGACATCCCAGCTGTCGGGGTCGATGTCGTAATCGGAGCGCGGTAGCAGCACGTGCAGGACCTTGTCGGTGCGGTTGCCGTCCTTGTCGCCGACAGCGGCGCCGATCATGATCCAGCCGCAGTGATCCGTCCCCGACGAGAATGCCCAGCGGCCGTTGAGCACGTAACCGCCGTCAACCGGGACCGCGACACCCATCGGTGCGTACGGCGAAGCCATCCACATGTCGGGGTCCTCGCCCCAGATCTCCTCCTGGGCTCGCTTGTCGAAGAACGTCAGTTCCCACGGGTGGACGCCGACGATGCCCGCGACCCAGCCGGTTGCGCCGTCGAGGCCGCCGATGGCCATCACCGTCTCGGCGAATTCGCGCGGGTGCGCTTCCTGTCCGCCGAACTCCTTCGGCTGGAACATGCGGATGACGCCGGATTCGCGCAGGCGCTTCGCGGAGGTGTCGGGCAGGCGCATCAGAGTGTCGCCCACTGCGCCGTCGGCGCGGATCTCGTCCGCGTGCTGCATGATTCTGTCCAACGTGATGCCCATGAGGAAACCTTCCGGGGAACTCGACAATATGGCTTACGCATCTGGCCGGATGTGCTTGCTCGAACAGTCCCAGGGAGTGTGTGCCTCCGCCCCCGAATTTCCGTTCAACGGGATGTACACCACACCGCTCATCGGCGACGAGTAGAACAAGGTCCGCCCCTTGGCATCGCGACACGCGATGTACCCCGCACATCCAGGACGGAGCGACATGACCGACACTGCAGAACTGGTGGCCTCGTTGCTCGAGCGCGTACAGCTTCTCGAGGACAAAGCAGCGATTCAGGAAGTGCTGACGGCATACGGCCCCGCCGTGGATGCCGGCGACGCGGACGCTGTCGGCGAGCTCTGGGCAGAGGACGCGGTCTACGACATCGACATCCGGGTGATGGAAGGCCGCGACGCGATCACCGAGATGGTGCGCACGCGCCCCCACCAGGACTACATCAACGAAGGGTGCGGCCACCTCCTCGACCCCGTCCACATCCGCGTCGACGGCGACACCGCCGCCGCAACGTGCCACTCGTTGCTGCTTCGCCGCAACCTCGATTCCGACTCCTACCGGGTGTGGCGCGTGACCGCGAACCGCTTCGACCTCGCGCGCATCGACGGAAAATGGAAGATCAAGCGTCGTACCGCACGTGTCCTCAACGGCAGCGAGGAAGCTCGCGAGCTGCTGGCCCGCGCGTCGCGCTGACTTCTTCTTCGGTCCGGCAGCGGAGCGTCGACGAACCTTCTAGATTGAGGGCATGGCGATGTGCATGGTCGGGATGGACGACGATGCCACGCTCTGCACCTGGACGACCGGATTGCGTAGATCCGCGCCGCCGGTAGTCCTGCTTCACGGTGGCCCGGGGATCCCCGATTATCTGCAGGCGGTCGCGCAGATGCTCGACGACGTCACCGTCGTCCACCGCTACGACCAGCGTGGCACGGGCAAATCGCGCTGGGACGGCCCGCACACCCTCACCCGACACATCGCCGACCTGTTGCGTCTCCTCGACGGATGGGGTCACGAGCAGGTCGTGCTGGTGGGGCATTCGTACGGTTCCGACCTGGCCAGCTATTTCACGCTCGCGCATCCCGAGCGCGTCGCGCGGATCGTGCACCTGGCCGGACCGTTCACAGGTGACTGGCGTGAGCCGTGCAGGGCGACGGAAACGTCGCGACGGACGTACCATCAGCAATCCAGATTCGAAATCCTCGACGCCATGGAGGTCAGGTCCGAGACCGAGGAGATCGAGTTCCTCGCGCTGTCGTGGTTCACCGACCACGCCGACCGGCGTCGCGCGTGGCGGTGGGCGCTGGAGGCCGCGCGCGTCCGGCGTCCGATCAACTATCGGATGAACCGCGAGCTGGGAGTCGAGAAGAGGGCCGACCCGCTCGACTCACACGTCGACGTACTGCGAGAGCTGGTGCCTGCGGGGTCGGTGATCATCGGCGGTGCGGGCGACCCCCGGCCTGCAGACGCGTTGACCCGGTGGGGCGAGCACCTCGAATGCAACGTCTCGATTCTGTCCGACGCCGGTCATTTTCCGTGGCTGGAAGCCCCCTCCCGATTCAGGGCCTTGCTCCGTTCGGCTGTCGAAGAGCCCGCTCTCCGATAGGTCGACGGTGTCCCGCATCGTAGGCGGTGCGGTGCCTGAAGCCTCGTATCGTGGAAGTATCGAACTTTCGCGAACAACGATGGACAGGTGCACGATGGGAATGCTCAGCAAGGTCATCAAGAGTGGCGTCGCAATCAAGGCCGTCCAGGTCATCAAGCGGGAGGCGTCCAAGCCCGAGAATCAGCGCAAAGCTCAGGAACTGCTCACCAAGTTGAGCCAGAAGCGTCGCGGGTCGCGCTGAGCGGTTGGTCCGGCCACGGAGGGTTCCGATGATGAACCCGATCCGTGGCCGGAGCGCTCGCCCCGATCTCGACCGTCATGAATCGATCAGGCATCAACCTGCCTGGAGCGCCGTGGTCACGGCGAACCCGGCAATGTATTCCTTGATGGGCCTGTAGAACTCATAGGTCACGTCGTAGTCGCCGCAGGCGCTGAGCGCGGAGTATGCGGCAACCCAGGTCCGGACTTCGTGAGAGGAGTGTCCGGCCACCGCGTCCATCTCGTCGGCTGTGTACCCGTCGAAGTCCTCGACGCGTCCGGACCTGCACACATCGAGAAACGCTCGGTCCCACTCGGGATTGAGGTCCATGATGTCGGCATCACCCGCCGCGAAGCGGCGAGCGACTTCGATCGTCCGTGCCTGGCGCGCCGCACGGGCCTCGGAAGAAGGGTTTCTCCCCGAGGTGAGAAACTCGCGCTGGGGCGCGGTGGCAGTGGCGAACTGCGGGACCGGGGGGTCGTGCGAGAGGCCGCCGGAGCCGAGGAAGAGAACCCGCTTGTCGGTGGCTTTGAAGAACTCACCTACCGTCTGTCCGAATGCGCGTACCCGCGACATCGGGACGAACGGACGGGCAATCGAATTCACGAAGATCGGAAGGACCGGACGGGCAGCGGCATTGCCACCGTAGAGGATCTCCATCGGCTGTACGGCACCGTGATCGACCTCCATCTGCCTAGAGATTGCAACATCGCTTCCGTGGTCGAGAACGAATTGCGCGAGGTCTGCGGCGATGCCCTCGGGTACGTCGAGGTCTCCGGCGAACGAGCCGTAATCGCCGGTCCCGTGAGCTCGATAACCGATACAGAACGGCGGCATCAGGTCGTAGAAGAAACCGTTGAAGTGGTCGGGACCGAAATTCACCACGAGATCCGGATCGAATGCTTCGACGAACTCGCGTGCTCGTGCAAAGGCCTCGTCCACAACCGTTTTCACCTCCGCAGGAGGATCGGCATGGTCGAGCAGCGGGCTATGGGACATGCACAGGAGAGCCTGGGTCATCGTTGATGCCTCACTCCCCGATTCGGGTGTGGTGGCGCAGGTAGTCGCCGATCACAGTGTTGAACTCGTCGGCCTTCTCCACCTGCGACCAGTGGCCGCACCGGTTGAAGACGTGGGCATCCGAGGTCGGGATCGCGTTCAGTAGATCCCATGTGCGGGACAGTGGGATGACGACGTCTTGGACGCCGTGGACGAGCAGTACGGGGATGTCCAGTTCTGCGAGCCGGTCGAAGTCGAGAGGCAACTCATGGCGATCGCGGTCGCGGGCAGCAACGACTGCAGCGAGCCTGTCGGACGCGGTGTCGTTGAGCGCGGACTTGTAGCGCAGAGCGACGAGTTCGTCGGTCACGAGGGACTTGTCGACCACGAAGAGTTCGAGGGTCCGGCGGATCCCGGCTTCGGTCAGCGTCGGATTCGAGTGTCCTGCCAGGGCTCCGGTGAGTGCGGCGCCGCCGGTTCCCATCGAGACGATACCCAGGAGTCGGTCGGGGAAGTCGAGTGCGAACTGGAACGCCAGCCAACCGCCCAGCGAGTTGCCCACGATCCAGGTCTTCTCGATGCCGAGAGCATCCAGCACACGAACCGTGTGCCGCACCCATTCCTTGATGCCGTAGTCGGTGTTCTCGGCGACAACGGTCTGCCCGTAGCCGATCGAGTCGATCGCGATGCAACGGCCGTGCTCGGCGAGGGCCGGCAGGTTCAACCACCAGTTGGAGGCGGCGGTGACACCTGTTCCGGACCCGTGCAGGAACAGGATGGGTGTACCTTCACCGAGTTCGTGGTAATGGGTGAGCTCGCCGTCTGCGGTGCGCAGCCACTTGTCCTCGAGTCCGAAGAACGCGTCGGTGGTGTAGGCGGGAATTTCGATGGTGGTCAAGGGTTTACCTCGTAATGTGTGGAGTGATCATGTTCGAGCGAGTGGGGGCACGATGCTCAAACGGAGCGCGCAGATGAATCACCGTCGAGCTCGGTGTCTTTCGTCTCCCTTCCGAGTGCCACGGAAATAATGGTGACGACGCACGCGCCGATGAGATAGACACCGACCATGGAGTACTGCTGCCAGCCGGATGTGGCGACGTGGTTCCGGCCCAGTTCCCACAAGGCGGCCGCGATGAAGGGCGTGAATCCACCGACGGTGGCACCGAGCTGGTACGCGAGCCCGGCACCTGTGTAGCGGGCAGACGTGCCGAACATCTCGGAGATGTACGCCGCGAGCGGTCCGTACATCGATGCCTGAAGAAGCGAATTACCCAAGAGGAAACCGGCGAGAACCAACGGAACGCTGCCACTGCCGAGCAGCATCAGCAGCGGGTAGGACAAGGCGATCGACAGGACGCTTCCGGCGATCAGCACTCGCTTGCGTCCGAGCTTGTCGGACAGATGTGCAAAGTATCCGATGGTGAAGATGTGGACGAGAGCTGCCGCAGCCTTGCAGAGCAGCACAGCAGTGGCGCTCAGCCCCGTCTCTGTTGCCATCGAGATCGCGAACGTGGCCATGAAGGTCTGGAAGGCCAAGGCGGCGACAGCAGCAGTCGAGGCAAGGATCAGTGGCTTCCGGAACTTTCGGAAAACTGTGACGATGGCGAGTTCCGGTTTGGTGTCCTTCTGCTTGTCCATGCGCTTCTGCGCCTCCAGGAACAGTGGCGATTCGGAAACCCTCATGCGGATGAACAGGCCCACGATCACCAGCGCTGCGGAGAGCAGGAAGGGAATGCGCCAGCCCCAGCTCAGGAACTCGTCACGCGGAAGCGCGCTGAAGGCCGCGAACACCAGCGTGGCCAGGAGCGCACCTGCAGGGCCGCCCATGTTGGCGAAGGACGCGGAGAACCCGCGTTTCTTTTTCGGTGAATGTTCGAGCGCCATGAGCGCGGCACCACCCCACTCGCCGCCCACTGCCAGTCCTTGGACGATGCGCAACAGCACCAGCAGGATCGGCGCAAGAGCGCCGATCTGTGCGCTCGTCGGTAGTAGCCCGATCAGGCACGATGCCAGACCCATCATCACCATCGTGGTGACCAGTGTGGCTTTACGTCCGATGCGATCACCGAGTTGGCCGAAGACGATTCCGCCGATGGGGCGGGCGAGGTACCCGACGGCGAAGGTGGCGAAGGAAGCTGCGAGAGCGACCGCAGGACCTTGATTGCTGAAGAACAGTGGCCCGAAGACCAGGCTGGCGGCAGTGCCGTACAGCAGGAAGTCGTAGTATTCGATTGCAGAACCGAGGAAACTCGAGGCGAGGACTCGCCGATGTTCTCGATCTCGATCGACGGACGTAGCGTGAAGTGCGTCTATGGTCATTTCTTCAATCCTTGGGGGCGGGACGAGGAACAAACGGGAGGCATCGGGAGTCTTGGACTTGTCGAGGTCGGTTCGATATAGGTGGAGGATGAGCACAGTGGAACCGGGACACGACCGCAGAGACATCGACTCCCGGCTCCTGCGTACGTTCGTCGCGGTAGTGCAGGAATCCAGCTTCACCCGCGCTGCCGCCCGGCTCGGGCTGACACAACAGGCGGTCAGCGGTCACATCAAGACACTCGAACGCATACTGGGGACCCGGCTGTTCTCGCGACAGAGTTCCGGCGTCGGCCTGACTCCGGCCGGCAACAGCATCGTGTCCTACGCCGAGCAGGTGATCGCGGCAACGGACGCCCTGTTCGAGCGGGCCACCGGAATGGACAGACCTATCCGGCTGGCCGAAATCCGCAATCGCAAGATGATGCAGGAGATCTGGCGCGAGCATCGTCAGCGTCGTCCGAACGACAAGGTCAGCTTCACCGATCTGACCGGAGATGAGCAGATCGCCGCATTGATCCGTGGTGAGGTCGACGTGGCGATGCACTCGGTTGCGCGTGTGGAACCGAAGATCCGGACGAGCCTGCTGCGACTCGACCCGGTCAAGTGCTTCCATCTCCGTGAAATGGAGGTTCCCACATTGCGCGAACATCGAATCGGGTATACGGCAGTGGGACGGCACTTTTCGAGCTGGCAGAGGTTCTGCATGCATCTTGCTCCGGCGTTCGGAGCCGAACTCGAACTCCTCCCGCACGACATCACGATGCTGGAGGCAATCGGACAGCAGATGATTCAAGGTGATGTACCCCCCGTTCTGGTGCTCGAAGGAATGGAGCAGTACGCCGAGGCCGACCACTTCTTCTTCCAATACTTCGTCGACGTCCAGCCGTACTACCCATGGGCGATCTCCATCAGACGCGACGAGGCACGCTCGGAAGTACTCGCGTTCTATGCCACGGCTCTGGAAGTCCGCTCCGCGAAACGGTGGGACCGGCCGATACGACCCGGTGTGCCGCAGTGGCTCCCCCCGGATATCACCGGCGACGTGGCATCGCATTTCGACGGCCTACCCGAGTTCACGCTGATCCGCGAATAAGTGCGGACGGCTGTTACATCGTCTTGTCGCGGCAAGTGGCGACGGACGCTTCCGCCGACACCAACTGACGCATCCGCCCGAGATGCTTGGGCTGGTCGATCAGCAGTGCGCCGGAGATCTTGTCTGCCGATCCGAATGCTCCGACGAAGTTCATAGCGGCCAGCGATCCGTGAACGGGCGTCAGGGTCGACTCCGGGCCGGTGTGTCCCAGGACCTGCAGTTTGTGGGTGTACTGGTCGGACCAGAAGTAGTCGGGTAGCGCCACCGGAAGGGCGGGCTTGCCGACAATGTCTCGGGCCACAGCCTTGGCGTGTGCGAGCGCGGCGGCCCAGTGGCCATTCGAATTCTGGACGACATCGCCTGCAGCCCATAGGTGGGCGCCCGCCCGACCCTGTGGCGATACTGCTACACCGCGCCGGTCGTACATGTCGGTAGACCTGAGCCATTCGACGTGTGGCCGCACACCCACGGCGACAAGAACCGCGTCCGCGGAAACGGTTGTGCCGTCGGCGAGTCGGACCCCCGCGACCGCGTGCTCGCCGACCAAGGCCTCGACGTCGCTGCAGGGCCGCACGTCGACGCCGTTGCGCTCGTGCAGCGCCGTCACTGCAGACCCGACTTCACTGCTCAGTGCCGTTGCAAGAAGATGTGATTCGCGCAACACCATGGTGACGGACACGCCCAGTGCGCGGGCGGTCGCGGCCACCTCGGTCCCGACGAATCCTCCACCGATCACTACGAGAGAACCTGTGCCGAGCAATGTTTTCCGTAGAGCCTCGGCATCGGCGAGGGTGCGGAGCTCGTGGACGCCGGCGAGCTGCCGGTACCACGGCGGCCGGATGCATCCTGCGCCGGTGGCCGCGACAAGAGAGTCGTAGTGCAGTGAGTCTCCGGAGTCCAACGTGACGATCCGGCGGTCTGTGTCGACACTCAGGGCACTCGTGCCCAGTACGAGATCGATTTCTTGATCTCTGAGATCGGAGTCCGAGCACAGCGATATCGACTCGGCCGAGTCCTTCCCGGAGAGGAAACCTTTGGACAGCGGGGGACGATCGTAGGGCTTCTCGGACTCGTCACCGATGAGCGTGATCGAGCCGTTGTAGCCCTCCTTGCGTAGATCGGACGCGGTCCGGACACCCGCCAGAGACGCGCCAACGATGACGGTGCTCTCAGCCATTGTCGACGGTCGCTTTCAACTTGATTGCGAGGGCAGGACAAGCGTCCGAGGCGTCACGGATCTCGGCGTCGGATGCTTGCGAGACCGTCGGGAGGACGATGGCTTTACCGTGATCGTCCATCTCGAAAACATCGGGGGCAAGGATTGTGCAGATCGCATGACCAGCGCACTTGGCACGGTCGATATGGATTTCCATGATTGTCCAATCTCAGTTGACTGTGATGGCAGCGTGAAGCGGCGCCGGGTCCTGCCCCTCACCGGTTGCGTCTCGAAAGGCGGTCTCGAGGTCCGCGATGCTGTAGGTGCGCTCGCACAGCTTGCCGAGGTCGGAGTCGGCTGCGAGCCAGTCGAAGGCTGCGGCGATCGCCCAGCTGGGGCGTGCCCAGACTCCGCGGATCATGAGTTCTTTCTGCGCGACGAGATCGGTATCGATCAGGGGTTGCGACGCGCCACGCTTCATACCGCCCCACAACACACGACCGCGTGGAGCGGCGAGGCGGATACTGGCCTCGACAGGCAGCGCGGCGCGAGGGGTCATGTCCAGGACGACGTCGGGTCGACCACCGAGGGCGGCACCCACAGCCTGTTCGACCTCGTCCGGCTCTGTCGAGGCAACCACGTGGCAACCGAACTCGCGAGCGACATCCAGCCGGTGCTGATCGTGTTCGGTGCCGACGACGACGACGTCTGCGGCACCGAGGTGCAGCGCAGCGGCGCCGGAGGCGATGCCGTGCTGGCCGGCACCGAAAATCGCTACTCGCTCGCCTGCCCGGAGTTCGCCGCTCTCGCGCATCCAGGCCAGGCCGTTCGACAGCGGGATGTACAACGTGGCCAGTTCGTCGGATACTCCGTCAGGCACTTTGTGCAGTTGCGTGCCCGGGTGCAGATACATGAACTGTCCGAAGCCTCCCCACACACTCGGTTCGGTGTCGATCGATGTGTAGCCGTACCGCACACCCGACCGGACGCAGAGACGCTGGTAGCCGCCTCGGCACTCGGTGCACGACATACACGGCACCGCTTCCTCGATCGCGACGCGGTCCCCGGCCTTCACGCCCCACCGGCCGGCAGCGGCAGAACCGATATCGGAGATCCGGCCGATGACCTCGTGTCCGAGGATCACCGGGCCGTCATGGTGCTTCTCCCCGAGATAGCTCGCGACGTCGCTTCCACACAATCCGCACGCGAGGACCTCCAACAGGCCATCGTCCTCACCGAGGGCCGGTCGGGTGAAGGTGCGGCGTTCGAAACGGCGCGGTGCGGTCAGTACCTGTGCCGAGATGTCAGGAGCGGACATCGACGTCGTGTCCTTTCGTGTCGCTGTACTCGTAGATTCCGACCTGCAGCAGTTCGGCCCGCCGTTCCTCGGGCCAGACACACAGGCTCGCGAGCTCGATGGGGTCGAGGTAGGCGTGCCCACCGGTTTCCCGATCCTCGACGAGGAGACGGACCCCGCACCTCGTGTTCTCGAGTGAGATTCGGATACTGGCGAATTCGTTTCCGAAGTTGATCTGTGGCTGGTTCATCCGAGCCTCCGTGCCGGTCTTACACAGTGTCGGTTCGCGCCGTGTCGGTTCACAGCAGGAAGGTGACGTTGCCCAGGGGGCCCTCGGCGCCGAGGAGCTGGATCTTCTTCGCAGCGATGCGCGAGTCGTCACCGGTGCCGGTGACCCAGTAGGTGTAGCGGCCGGTGTATTCGGTGGTCCGCTCCGTCCGGTATTCCGCCAGCTTGAAGGGCGCTGTGACGACCTCGTCGAATGGCATCGGGGGAGCCCACCCATCCGATGTGGGCGCCGAGAGCTGACCCAGCAGCCGCACGGTCTGGGACGCCGGATCCTGTGAGTGCAGGTCTCCGCCGGTCAGACGGGAGACCCGCTCCTTCAGTCGTGCGAAGTCGTCGTACAGCAGGTTCATCTCGTTCATCGGTTCGGGTGCGTCCCAGCGGTAGGGAGCCCAGTACCGAGCTTCGGGAGCGAAGAGTTCGAGCCACTCGTCGTATCTGCGTTCGTCGAGCAGGAGGTTTTCGCGGTGAATCAATTCGATGGTCGACATATCGGTATCCCTCACGCCTCGACATCCATCAGTTCCGCCCAGCGCGCCCATTCGGCTCGCTGAGGTACTTCATCGGTGATCTGCGACGTCACAACCTCGCCGTTGGTCTCCTCGCGATGCAGGCCGCGTGTGAGTAGCACCCAATCGGCATCCGCGCCGACGCCGACCGATACGCGGCGGAACATCTCCCCGTCGTCGGGAACACCGAAACCGGCAGCCGAATAGAACAATTCGTGGTTTCGCATCCGGAGCTGGTTGATGCCGTCGGGTACACCGCTCACCGCGAGAGGCGTGTAATGCACCACGGTTTCGTTCGCGGAGACAGGGCGGATCTCGCGGATGTGCAGGCCGATCAACTGCAGGTTCGGAAAGACCGTGAGGTTGAACCCCGGGCTCGTCGACGTCGCCAGCAGTTCGCCGATCTGCGCCTCGGACAGGTCTTTACGGAGCTCTTCGAGGATTGTGTCGACATCGGGCGAGGCCTTGTAGCGCTCCGCGTAGTGCGAAGTCGCCGTCTTCCGCTGATCCAGAAGTGTGTGCCCGCGTCCGAGGCTCAGCGCCTCCGCAGCAGCGGAGCCGTCCATATAGGAACCGAGACCGTCTTCACCGGTACGTTCGCCCATCACGCGGAAGAAGGATCGGTGCGCGAAGTTCGGATGGTAACCGTCGCAACCGTTCTCCAGTTGGTATTTCCAGTTGCCCTCATACCTGATCTTCTGTGTTCCGTACGCGGCTTCGAGCGGACGCCCCGCTCCTTGCGCGACGAAGAGATCGATGTATTTCGTTGCCTCGCCGAGGTGTTCGACGAGAGGTTCCACCTCTGCGTTCAACGACGCGAACACGAAGTCTTGATAGGTATCCACACGGGGGACTTCCTGGAGGCCGAGCTGGGACTTGTCGAGATCCTTGTAGGCGTCTGCATACGTGACGCCCACCAGCTCACCGCTGTTCTTGTACGTCCACCCGTGGTACTCGCAGCGGAAGAACCGTGCGTTGCCCTTCGGTGCCTGGCAGACGCTGGCCGCGCGATGTCGGCACCGGTTCTGCAGCACCCGGATGCTGCCGTCGGCGCCTCTCACGACGATGACGGGCCTGCCCGCCAGTTCCGTCGTCTTGTAATCGCCGGGCTCGGGGATCTCGGACGCATGGGCGATGTAGAGCCACGTGCGTTCGAAGATGCGCTTCGTCTCGGCGGTATAGACCTCGGGATCGTAGTAGGCCGTCTTGCGGACGCGACCTCGATCCAGGTCGACAAATTCCTTGGCGGAGAACCCTGTATTACTCATGTACTCGCTCACTGGTTTCCGTTTCTGATTTCGACAGGAAGTGCGTGGGAACATGGAAGATCTGCATCCGCAAGCGCTTCCTCGCTGCGTGTGAGAAAGCTAACAACGGCCTCCGATGTGCCGCCAACACGTCAGCGACGTACCCGACAACGATTCGTTGTATGACCAGGTGGTGCGCGCACCGACTCGGCGTTTGTGGGGAGAATGTCTGTTTTTGTTTATCCGCTGGTTTCGCGGATATGTCTCGTGGCGACCCCGTAGACATCAACGTATGGAGGGTGCGGCAATGACGAACGACTTCCGTGTCGGCGACCACGTCCGATGGAATTCCGAAGCCGGTTACGTCGAGGGTGTGATCACCGAGAAGCACACCGAAGACGTCGAGTACAAGGGCCACATGCGCCGATGCAGTAAGGACGACCCGCAGTACGAAATCGAGAGCGACAAGACCGGTCATATCGCCATGCACAAGGGGGACGCGCTGAAGAAGACGTAGGTCGTCGTGAGCTGCTCGAAGTTCGCAGCCGAAACCGAGACGATCGTCGCGGTGTCGTTCGTGCAGACGACACCGGGCTGAGGCAGCATCGGAGATACTGGCGCGTACGGTCGGTAGCTCGGCGAAGATCTCTGGGCAGATCGAAGCCGATCGTCGCGCAGCCCGGCTCTCGCGGTGCCCGTGCGGGCTTTGCTGATTCGGTCGACAAAGGTGGTTTCGATGGATTTCCCGTTGCTGTCCAAGGGCCAGAACATGACACTGCCTGCAGAAGCGGAGCAGTTCGATGTGGTGCTCGGGTGGACCGAATCGGAGATCGAAGTCGACGTATCAGCGCTACTTTTGGGTGCGGATGGACGAGTCCGCTCCGACGCCGACTTCGTCTTCTACAACCAGCCCGAGTCGCTGGAAGGCTCCGTCCGCTTCCTGGGTACGAGTGCAACCGAAGACGGTGCGCAGGCGCGGATCGCGATAGAACTGTCCTCGATTCCCGAGGATGTACATACGATCGCTCTCGCGGGCAGCGTCGGATCCGGGAGCTTCGGTGATCTGGGGAAGCTCGCGTTGCGGGTCGTCGACGGGGCAGGGCACACGATGGCGGAATACGTGACCGCAGATGCGACCACTGAGTCGGCATTCGTGTTCGGCGAGGTGTACCGAAGAAGCGATCAATGGAAGGTCCGAGCAATAGGACAAGGCTGGGATTCCGGCCTGTCCGGATTGGCGGCCGATTTCGGTGTCGATATCGACGACGAACCTGCCCTCGATGGTGCAGCATCGGACGACCCCGCAATCGTCACTCCCGTTCCGGTCGAAGTACCCGTCGCGGCATCTGCTCAGCCGAGTGCAACGTCGGAGAAGGCAAGGACTCGGGGTGTGCGCACCGCCAAACGTGCGGTCAAGAAGTCGAAACCGATCGAATTCACTCTCGCCGAGAATGAAATGTGGCAACCCGCGCGGTTGTTCTCGGTAGCCGGTATCGGAGCGGGAGAAGAGCAAGAGCGGCGCGCGACATCGGCTCTCGTCGCAACCATGCAGGCCGTAAGGCCCTTTGCGCGCGCGGTATGTGCTCGGATGGGCGCACCAGCCGGTGTTTTCGAGGGCTATGTCGAGGTGCAGTACGAGCGAGGAGAGACGAAGGTCATCCCCGACGGTGTGCTGAAGGTGTCACGCGGGAGCCGGCTGTGGACGGGCCTGCTCGAGGTCAAGACAGGCAACGGCAAACTCAAGAAAGAACAGCTCGAGAACTACCTCGACGTGGCGCGCAAGAAGAAATACGACGTAGTGGTCAGCCTCTCGAACGATGTTCCCGCGAGCGCGGGAGAACTGCCCGTCGAGGTGGACCGCCGTAAGCTTGCCAAAGTGGCGCTTCGGCACCTGTCGTGGGCCGAGGTCGCGCACGAGGCACGAATGTTGCTCTCGCACGGTGGAATCGACGATGACCTCCAGTCCTGGATTCTCGCCGAGTTTCTCCGCTATCTCGAGCATCCGCGCTCGGGTGTGGTCGAGTTCGTCGATATGGGCAGGCACTGGGTGACGGTGCGCGACTCCGTGATCGCAGGCACCTTGCGCGGTGGCGATCACAAGGCTGCTGCCGTCGCCGATACCTGGGTGTCGCTCGCGCGGCACCTCGCTCTGAGATTGACCGCCGAACTCGGTGTCAACGTCAAACACGTGTTGCCCCGAAAGTTCAGTGCCGACCCGGCTACTCGCAATGCCGCGGTCGCAGCGAGACTGGCAACCGACGGGGTATTCGAGGCAGTCCTCCGCATTCCGGATACGGCAGGGGATCTGACGGTGACTGCGGATGTGCGGACGAACAAGATTCGTTGCCGCACCACTATCGACGCGCCGAACGAGGGGACCGCGGGCCGACGCCTGACGTGGTTGCTCAAGCAACTCGTTGATGCGCCTGGCGATGTCCGACTCGAGGCGGTGTTCTCCGAGCGTGGAAATGAGGCGTGTGACCATCTGGATGCGGTGCGGGCCGACCCGAAGGTGTTGACCGCCGGCCGTTCGGGCGACATCGTGTCGTTCTGTCTCGAGCAGTCTTTCCCGATGGGGAGTCGGCGTTCGGGAACATCGGCGAGCTTCATCAGCAGCGTGACATCGTCGACCGATGCCTTCTACGGTACGGTCGTCCAGAAACTGCGTGAATTCGTTCCGGCCGCACCCAAGCAGACCGAACAGCCGAGGGCTGATCCGTCCGACGTCGTGACCGAATAGCGGAGCGGGCAACTTCGGCGCTGCATTCGGCACATCACTCGGTGAGTGTGCGGTCCCTACCGATCACGGACTTCTTCCAGTTTCCGGATCAAGGTCGCCGCATCGAACGGCCCGGTGTGCAGGGTGAGATCCGAGCCGGTGGCGCCGACGTAGAACGTCGGTGTCCCGTGCACATCGCTGGAGGCCGCGTCGAGGTCGTCGTCCTCCACCCGATGCCGGTACCGTCCCAGCCGCAAGTCTTCGGCGAATCGCTCCATGTCGAGCCCCAATTGCTCGGCATGCTCGTAGATTTCGTCTTCGGTCAGAGCGTCGCTGTGGGCGAACAGGTGATCGTGCATCTCCCAGAATCGGTCTTGCACGCCCGCGGCCTCGGCGGCCTCGGCTGCGAAACGCGCGTGCGGATGCACTTCGTCGAGCGGTAGGTGCCGGAAGACATAGCGAAGCTCATTGCCGAAGTGCCCGTGCACCTCTCGGATACTTCCGGTGGCTTCGCTGCAGAACGGGCATTCGAAATCGCCGTACTCGACGAGGGTGAGCGGCGCGTCCACCGATCCACGCAGGTGGTCTCTGTCCGGGTCGACCGGCCTCAACAGCACGAGTCCGGTGACGCCTTCGGGCGGGCGGCGGTGATCCGAGCGCCTGAACAACACCCACCCCAGTCCGGTCGCGAGAACGGCCGCGACGAGCACGCCGATGCGGGCGTCGTTGGCAGCGTCGGGAGATTCGAATGCCAGATCCACAATGAAAAGGGAGATGGTGAATCCGATGCCTGCGAGGGCAGCGCCTCCACTGATCTGCGACAACGTGAGGCCCGGTTGGAGGGCACCGGGGCGCAGCCGCGAGAACACCGCGGTGGCGGCGGTGATACCGACCAGTTTTCCCAGCACCAAACCGAGAATGACGCCCCACGTGATCGGCGACCTGAGCGCGTCGCTCACCGTCTGCCCGGTGATCACGACTCCGGCGTTGGCGAGCGCGAAGATCGGCACCACGAGAAACGCGGTGTACGGCTGATAGAACCGCAGCAGCCGCTCGTTGACGGATACCGCCCGAAGCACGCTGAGCTGTGCGGCGCGCGCATAGTCGGAGTTGGGGGATTGACGGAAGGCTCGTGTGAGCTCACCCGCACGTTCCACCTCGTTTCGTCTCGGTGGGTAAACGGGAAGGATCAGCGCGATCAGCACCCCGGCGAGGGTGGGATGCACACCCGACTCGTAGAACGCCACCCACGTTCCTGCCGCAACGATGAAGTAGGCGATGCCACGCCACACCTCGAGCCGGCGAAACTGCAGGATGAGAAGCAGTCCCACGCCGCCCAGCAGCAGATAACCCAGTCGCAGCTCGTCGGTGTAGAAGAAGGCGATGATCGCGAGAGCGCCGATGTCGTCGGCTACTGCGAGGGTGAGGATGAATACGCGTAGTCGAGCCGGGCACCGCGGCCCGACCAATGCAAGTGCGCCCAGCACGAAGGCTGTATCGGTGGAGACCACCACGCCCCACGCACCGGCAGCCTCCCCGCTGGGGTTGAGCAGCAGGAAGAGCGCAGCGGGCACCGCCAGGCCGGCGATCGCAGCCAGCAGAGGGACTGCGGCCCGGGTGCGGTCGGTGAGCTCTCCGATGGTGAGTTCGCGTTTCACTTCCAGACCGACGACGAAGAAGAACAGGGTCATGACTGCGTCGTTGACCCAGTGCTTCAAGTCGAGAGTGATGCCGTAGTCGCCGATCGCAATGGTCAGTGGTGTGTGCCAGAACGCCTGGTAGGAGTCACCCACGTTGGCCCAGATCAACGCCACCACGGTGGCCGCGAGCAGAAATCCGGCCGACAGTTTGTCGTCATCGGTGCCGTCACGAATTCCAGCAAGGGTCAGCGATATCCGTCGAAGTTTCCCAGGCTGTTCGTCGACCGCCATGTGTCCCCGATTCGAAGTCCGCTCTCAGTCGTCGGCCAGCTTATCGCCGCTGGAGGGCACCCGGGCCGCGACTCGACCGGTCACGAGCTCGCTCGCAGCGTCGCCCATTCTTTCGCGTACGCGTCGACGTACTCCTGGCCGGTGTGAGCGGCGAGTTCGAGCATCAACGCGTCTGTGGCTGCTCGCGCACCCGCAGCTCCGGTACCCCGGAACGGCGTCAGGTCCAATGGCTCGAGGATCTCGACCGTGACTCTGCGTCGCCACCACGGGACGGATCCGGCCGACCGTGTACCCGTAATCGCCACCGGCACAAGCAGAGCCCCGGTATCGAGTGCGACCCGGACCGCGCCGGTTCGTCCCCGGTAGAGACGTCCGTCGGGTGAGCGCGTGCCTTCCGGGTGGATCCCCCACGCTCTGCCCTGCTCGATGATCCCGGTTGCGGCTTCGAGGGCGGACGCTGCCGTGGATCCTCCTCGGCGATCGACCGGAATCTGGCCCATGGTCGAGAAGAACCACTTCTGGAGGTTGCCGACGAGGCCGCTTCTGTCGAAGTATTCGCGCTTTGCCAGGAAGGTGATCTGCCGCCGGGCGGCAAGCGTCAGGTAGAACGAGTCGAGTACTGCAAGATGGTTGGCTGCCACGATGACCGGCCCGTGCCGGGGGAGGTTCTCGCGACCGACGATCTTCGGACGCCTGGGTAGGTGCAGGACCGGTCCGATCAGGACGTGCCGACACAGCCGGTAGAAGCATGCACTCCACAAACGCATAGACAGTGTCTACACGCAATGGGAGACACTGTCTACGTGAAGACGGAGACTACGAGATCGGCGCTGGTGAAAGCTGGCGTCGAGTTGTTGGAAGAAACCGGGTCGGCTGAGATCGGTCTCCGAGAGATCGCGCGGCGCGCTGGGGTTTCGCACGGTGCGCCGCGTCGGTGGTTCCCTACGCACAGGAGCCTGCTCGCTGCGATCGCCGAGGTCGGCTTGAAAGACCTCTCGGCTGTACTCGTCGCGGCGGCAGGATCGGACAGCGATCTTGCCGGGCTGGCAGTTGCCTACGTCGACTTTGCCAAGCGCAGGCGGGCCATGTTCACCCTGATCTTCCGGCACGACCTGCTCGAAGGCTCCGGTGCCGAGCTGAGAAGCGTGTCGCAACCGCTGTTCGCGTGGCTGGTCACGATGATCGAGCAGTCTGCAGGCACGGATCACGCGCATCAGCGGGCTGCGGCCTTGTGGACCGGTGTCCACGGGATTGCGGTGCTCTCGTCGACGGGGTCGCTGGGGCTCGCCGCGTCGGGAGTCGACGAAGGCGACCTGATCGACCGTGTGGTGCGGAACAGTCTCCGGTGACTTCCCCCGTCGACTCCACGGGTAGCGTTCGACGCCATGAGCACCCTTCAGGAAGTCGGCGACCGCGAGTCGTGGAGATGCTGGTTGTGCGACGAACCGGTGGACTCCGAGATGTCGGTCAACGACCCGCGTGGCCCCAGCATCGACAACATCAATGCTGCCAAGAAGGGCGCCAAGGGGAAGGGCGGGGCCGAGCGGCTCGCGCACCGTGCCTGCAACACCAAGAAAGGTGCTGTCAAGCCTGTCGTACCGTGGCCCGATCATCTGTTCGTCGTCGACCCCGCGCCCATAATCGGCGTGGTCGAGCAGCTGAGACGGAAGGGTGGGCGCGTCGCCGTCGCGCGGTGCCCCGCGAAATCCGATGCCGAAGACGCTTCCGCGTGGCTGCTCGACCGACTGTCGCGTCTGGAACCCGACATGCAGTTCGACACCCAGATCGATGCAGGTGGTGGTGGGTTCCTGCTGGTGCTGAAGGCGTAGTGCAGCTGCATCTACCGACGACCGGATCGTCCTTCCAACACCGCGACGACTGCCTTGGCCCCGGAAATCCATTCCTCGACCGTCGCTCCGGACGCATGTGTCGGAAGCTGGGCCAGACGTAGCGTCCGGGTGTGGTGACCGTCCCGATCGCGGACGGGGAGTACCACAGAGCCCACGTTGTAGTGAAGCTCGGGATCGAGTTCCCGTGGGCGATAGTCGACGGTCGATTCGACGATCGAGGCCCGGATGTCACGTTCCTGTACAGGTGTCAAGCGTCCGCACTGGTATCGACGCGTCGCCTCACACATCGTGTCGTAGGCGGCGATGCCCTCCTGCGGAAGCAGCGACAGTACATACCCGTGGGTGCGGAGGAACACGATTCGCTGCCGGTAGTGCTCCTTCACGGATTCGTCGACGCCGCGGGCTTTGGCCAGCCAGTGTTCCTGTTCGTCGTCGGCACGGTCGAAGACCACACTGTCGCCGATGGGCGGCACGATCGGTATGCGCCGTGCAAGGCCGTTCTCCCGATCGACCCCGGCCCCTATTGCGGACAGGACCGTCGCCATCTCATCTCTGCTGATTGCCGTGTAGAGGATGACCTCGCATCCGATGGTTCGGGCGAGGGCCTCGACGTCGGCACGCGCGATCTCGGCATCCTGAATCTCGTCGAGAATCTCGTGATCCATCCGGGCCATCAGCGAGGTACTGACGAAACTGCCGTAGCCACCTTGGAAATAGAGCAGCGGCGCAACAGGATTGGTGACAGCCATGTCGTTGACGCTGCAGAGGATGATCCAATGGTCACCGGCGTCCAGTGAATTCGTGATGCGCGCATCGATCCACGCAACGGACTGTTCGAGCACCGGGTCGCCGGACGGTGAGCTGAACCAGTCGATACCGTCGAACTTGTTCTCCCATCGTCGTGCGATCGTGGAGACCAGGTCTTCCTGTTCCCCGCCGAGAATGTTGATGCATACCGAGCCGCATCGGCGGAGCTTGTCGAACGACTTGGATGTCTTCATCGGCATGAATGAGACGAGTGGAGGCTCGAGCGATACCGAGCTGAATGTGCCGACGACGAGAGCGAGCAGTTCGCCGTCGTCAGCGCGACCCGTGACTACCGCGACGCCGGTGGGGTAGTGACCCATCACCTCGCGGAACAGGCCCTTGTCGATGTCACTGTCGATGTCGATGGTGGTATCGGTGGACATGAGTGCCCTCCTTGCTCGGGGGAGATTACTTGCTGTAGCCGGCCTGGAGCTTGCGTCCGAGGGCCTCGGGGCGGAGGAACAGGATGCACAGTGCGCCGCCGACAAGGAGGACGACACCGGTGATCGTGAATGCCTGGTGTACACCGTGGGCCATGTTGTTCGCCATCTCGGGAGTGAGTTCCGATCCGGATGGCGGCGAGACATACCCGGCTCGGGTCATCAGCCATCCGACGAGTGTGGGGGAGATGATCGCTCCTACGGAGGCGACACCACCGAGCGTGGCCATCATGATGGGCCGCTGTTTCTTGCCCACGGAGAACGCTAATGCTGATGCGGTCATGGGGTAGGCGAGGCTGCAACCGGCTGCGATACAGAGCAGTGCCACAGCGAAGACGCCTGATGCTGTTTGGACGAGGATGAAGCAGACACCGGCAACGAGTGCCGCGATCCCGAAGGGGATCGCGATCGAGCGGTGCGAATCGAAGCCCTTCTGCATCAGCCGGTGGCCGAGGAAACCGAGGAACAGCAGGACGATCGCGCCCAGGATCCACGGAATGGTAGTGACCGTGCCGACCTGAGGGAGGGAGAGCCCGACGACCGTGCCGAGGTACTGCGGAAGCCATGTCGTCACGAAACCCTGGACCCAGAAGTTGGAGCCGCCGCCGATGACCGCAGCGAGGAAGGTCAGGCTGGCGAATGCGCGCCAAAGAGCAACGGGCTTCTGCTTGTCGACGTCCTCGGTGTCCATCTCGGCCGGAGGTTCAGCGTGCACGCCGTCCTCGCCGTGTTTGCCATGACCCGAGTACGGGCCGTCGCCGGCGAGCAACACCCATGCGACCACCCAGACGAAGCCGACGATACCGAGGACACCGAAGGCCCAGCGCCAACCCCACTCGCCGATGACCCACGCCAGTGCGGGCGCGGCGAGAACAGGACCGAGGGTGGAGCCGGCAGCCACGAGATTCGACGGCAGAGCACGGCGGCGCGGCTCGAACCACGAGTGGACCGAGGTCAGCGACATCGCCGTGGCCGGCCCTTCGGCACCGCCGAGCACGATGCGGGTCACGAGCAGGATCGCGGCACCGCCACCTAGCAGCATGGGGAACTGCATGACCGCCCACACGACGCCCATCGTGAGGATGATCCACCGCACCGAGAACCTCGCTGCGAGAAAGCCGGTCACGACAGACACCACGGCGTACAGGAAGAAGAAGGCGCTGCCGATGAAGCCGAATTCGACTGCGGAGATACCCAGATCGGGAATCGCCTCGGACGCAACCAGTCCCAGCACTGCCTTGTCGGCGAACGCGACGATCTGGAACAGGACGAGCAGTGCTGTGACGAGCCAGGCCTTGCGGTTCATTCTGCCGAAATCGATCTTCTTCGATGTCCCCGGTCGGGGAGAATCGATGATCTTGTCCGGCGCCACGGACGAAGCCATGTGCAGCCGCCTTTCTTGTGGGCTGGGAATGGTGCGGGAAACACTCGAAGACAACATCGGGCCGACGGTGTGGAAAACATATTTGGCCTGTCCGGGCTCGGGTAGGAGAGAAACCTTTACTGTCGTCGGCCGCGCTCACTGGGCAGAATGGGAGGCCAGCGAACGTAGGAGGAAGATGTGAACGCACCCGCGGTCGGTTTCTCGGTTGAGGATCAGGTGCGGTCGATCGGAGCGGGTTCGACCACCGCTGTGGAACTCGTCTCGCACGCCAGGGCGGCGATCGAGGCTCATGAGCCGGAACTAGAGGCCTGGGTGCAGCTGTCCCGGTCGGCAATGGCAGAGGCAGCGGACGTCGACCGCGACCGACGCGACCTCCCCCTGCGGGGTGTCTCTGTCGGCGTGAAGGACCTCATCGACGTCGCGGGTATGCCCACACGGGCCGGCTCGTCCGTCACGCCCTCCTCGCCGGTCACCACCGATGCGCCCTGCGTCGCCAGACTGCGCTCGCTCGGCGCCGTCATTCAGGGGAAAACCGTGACGACGGAGTTCGGCTACTTCCGTCCCGGCCCCACACGTAACCCGCGCGCGCTCGATCACACGCCCGGCGGGTCGTCGAGCGGTTCCGCCGCGGCAGTGGGCGCAGGCACTGTACCGCTGGCCCTCGGCACTCAGACCGCAGGATCACTGACTCGTCCCGCGTCGTACTGCGGTGCAGCGGGAATGGTCCTTGCACACGGCACCACCGACATGTCGGGAATCCTCGGCCTGAGCGAATCGCTGGATTCCCTGGGGTTTCTCACCCGAACTGTCGCCGACCTGCGTTACGTGTACGACGCGTTCGTCAGCGGGCGACCGAGTGATCCGTCCAGTGAGGAAACCAGTGTGTTCGTCTGGGGCGGTAGCTACCTCGACTATCTTGATCCCGCGATGATCGCACTGCTGGGTCGACTTCCCGCTCTCCTCGGTGATTTGGGGTTCCGATCGGAACCGCTCGACTGGGACGACCACGTCAAGACCCTCGCCGACGACCACCTCACGGTGATGGGGTACGAAGCCGCACGCAAGCGTGCCCATGAATTCGACACGCATCGCGACGACCTGAGTCCCCAGATTCGGGATCTGCTGCTGCAGGGTCGCGAGATGCCCGAGTCGGCGTACTCCGCGGCCTTGATTCGGCGCGATCGGTCGCGCGACCTCCTGCGCGAGATTCTCGAGGGGCCTTCGGTGATCGTGGGTCCTGCCGCCACGGGGCCTGCGCCGAAGGGCCTGTCCGTGACCGGCTCGCCGATCCTCAGTCGTCCGTGGCAACTGCTGGGAGCGCCTGTGGTGGTCGTGCCGGGTGCCCGCACCGTGTCGGGTCTTCCACTGGGGTTGCAGGTGATCGGATCTGCAGGAGGCGAGGAGTATCTGTTCGACGTGGGCGAGAAGCTCGAGGCCGCACTGCGTGAGCTTTCCCCGGTAGATGGCTGACAGTGACTGCAACGCCGAAGGATTCAGGAGACAGCGTGATTTCTGGGAATGCCGGGATACTGACACCGCGACCGGTCGACCATCACCGGATGTTCCTCACATGTTACGAGGACACCTTCAACTACGGGTGGCATCACGTCGACCTTTTCGTGCACGATGAGTACGGTCGCGAGGTCAACTGGGTGCACTGGACGGTCGAGGCGGACGGTCCGGAAGCGGCCGACCGATCGGTGCGCGGTGAGGAACCATTGCTGAGGCGCACGACGCCGTGGGAGCCCAAGCTCAGCGCGGTGGGAGCGCGGTACTGGACTGCTGAAGCCAGGTGGGGAGAGGGCGCCGAGCCCGGAGACGATATCGAGGTGGGAGGAGACACCGAATGACCGCCGCGCGCGCGACCGGGGACATTCCCGAGGCGACGGTGTACGTCGTCGACGACGATCCCGCGCTGTGCGATTCCGTCGACTGGATTCTCGAGAGCATCGGCATCAAGCCGGTGATCTGCCACAGTGCTGACGCTTTCCTCGACGTGTACGACGGTTCGACGCCCGCGTGCATCGTGCTCGATGTGCGGATGCCCGGAATGAGCGGTACACGCTTGCAGGAGAGAATCAACGAATTCGCCCCGCACGTCGTGATCATCTTCGTTTCAGCGCATGGCGATATCCGGATGTCCGTCTCGACATTGCAGAAGGGGGCGATGGATTTCCTCGAGAAGCCCTACGATCCACAGCGACTGCTCGACGCCGTGCAGTCCGGCGCGGAGAGAGCCAGAACCCGTTTTGCCGAACATGTTTCACGCACGATCGTGCAGGAGAAGCTCGAGTGCCTGACTCCGAGGGAACGGCAGATCCTCGCTCTGGTCGTCGAAGGACTGCCCAGCCAGAACATCGCTCGACGGCTGGGTATGAGCGTGAAGACGGTTGATGTTCATCGCGCCCGAATCAAGAGCAAGACCGATTCCGACAGCATCGGAACCTTCGTCCGGGACCTTCTCCGGTACGGAGTGGAGGTCCCGGACGCCGATCGGTACTAGTTCCGATCAGTAGTAGTCCAGCACGAGCCGGGGGCTCTTCGTGCGCGACACGCATACCGCCATGACCTCACCCGATTCCTTCTCGTCCTTGGTGAGCACGTTGTCGCGGTGCTCGGGCGACCCTTCCAGTACCTGCATGATGCAGGTGCCGCAGATTCCTTCCTGGCAGGAGGTGTCGACGTCGCAACCGTTCTCCTGGAGCACCTCGACGATGCTCTTGTCGGCGGGGATCTCGTAGGTCTCGCCTTCCAGTTCCACTTCGAAGGCCGCGTTCTCGGACGCGTCGGGCTGTTCGGCGGCGTGGAAGTTCTCCAGGTGGACGGCGTCGGCGGCGACGTGCCTGCCCGCGACCGCGACGACCTTGTCCATGAATCCGTCCGGTCCGCACGTGTAGACGTGCGCACCTGCCGGCAATGTCGTGAAGGCCGCGTCGAGTATCTGCTCCTGGCTGTCGCGGGAAACTCCGATGTGTGCGTGGAGCTTCTCGGGGCAGCGGTCGTTCAACAACGGCAGGAACGCCGCTTCGGCTTCGGTGCGGGCGAAGTAGTGAAGTTCGAAGCTGATGTCGTGGACATCCATGTAGCGGGCCATGCTCAGCATCGGGGTGATGCCGATGCCTGCGGCGACGAGTACGTGGTGTCGAGCGCTGGTTGCGATGCCGAGGAGGTTCCGGGGCTCGCTGATGCGGAGTCTGTCGCCGACCGCGAGTTCGTGCAGGGCGGCAGACCCGCCGCGGGAGTTCGCCTCACGTTTGACGGCGAAGGCGAACGAGTCCGCGGAGTCGGGGGTGCTGCAGAGCGAGTACTGCCGGGTGATGGCCGTCGGCCCTTCCACGTCGATGTGCGCACCCGGAAGATAGGTACCCAGCGGCGACCCGTCGGGCTTCTCCAACCTGATCGACTTGATGGTCGGAGTTTCCTGGGTGATATCGGAGACGATGACGTCGATGAGTGCCATGTCCGTTTCTCCTTGTGTAGCAACAGTCAGCGGACGTACAGTCCGCCGTTGACGTCCCAGCAAGCGCCGGTGACGAAGTAGGCGTCGTCGGAGGTCAGCAACGCGACCGTGTCGGCGATGAACGACGGGCTTCCGAGGCGCCCCACAGGGATCCCCGCGATGATGCCTTCGAGTTTGTCTGCGGGCACCGTCCTGCGCACCACGGGCAGGTCGTGCGGGCCAGGGGAGATGGCGTTCACCGTCACGCCCCGGCTCGCCAGCTCACGCGCGAACACCTTGGTGGTGGTGAGGATGGCGCCCTTGGACGCGGCGTAGTGGCCGCCGGTGGCCGTGCCGCCGTTCTGGCCCGCGAGTGACGCCATGTTGACTATCCGTCCGAAACCTTCGTCGGCCATGGCGGCCCCGAACACCTGGCATCCGAAGAAGATGCTGTTGATGTTCGTGTTCAGGACACTCGTGAAATCATCCTCGGCGAGCGTCATCAGGTCGGCGGCCTGGGTGACCGCGGCATTGTTGACGAGGATCGTGGGTGTGCCCCAGAGCTCTTCGCACACCGCGAGTCCCTCCTCGAACCCGCTCTTGTGACCGACGTCGAGCTTGACGCCGCGCGCGGTGGATCCGTCCGCAGACAGTTCCGATGCGAGTGCGTCGGCGGCGCCACCGTCGAGGTCGGCGAGGAGGACGCGCCGGCCGTCGGTGTGCAGTTTCCGGGCGATGACGGCGCCCATTCCGCCGGCGGCGCCGGTGACGACCGCGATGCCGTTGGTGGTGGTCATACCAGCTCCTTACAGCAGGTAACCGGAGGCGCTGACCGCGTCCTCGCTGTCGACGAGACGGATCACCTTGAGAGAGATCTTGTCGTCACCCTCGTCGCCGAAGACGACGGTGTGGGTCAGGTTCGCGCCGAGTGTCAGGAACTCGTTCCGCTTGAACGCGTTGAGAATCTGGGCCGAGCGAATGGTGACGGAGGTGTCGGTGAGCTCCCGCACGGTGAAGCGGGAGATGACCCGGACGGTGCGTGCCGCCGCTACCGCAGACGGTGAATAGCCCTGCAGCATGCGCTCGACACGAAGACGCCGCATTCGCTTGTCGTCGTACACCAGGTTGAGCGACGACCCGAAATCGTCGGTATCCGGGTCGATCGGGACGACGTAATGGGCATCGTCGGTGTACATCTGCTCCCACGACTTGTAATCCTTGTCGTCGAGCGCTTCGGCTTCCTTCCAGATGAGCTCGATCGCGCGCAGGACGCGGGGGTCCGCCAGGGTGAGGTCAGTCATCGCTCATCAACTTCTTCCACATTGCGTAGGCCTCACGCATTCCCGTTTCGTCGGTGACATGTGAAGTGGGCCAGCCTTCTTCGGTGAGATATTCGCGTCCCTCGCCGCGGTTGACGAGGATCGGCATGTTGGGATTGCCGCCGGCGCCGATCTGCACCCGGGTCCAGCCTTCGGCATCGTCGGGGCTACCGAAACCGAACGGTCCCTGGAAATGTTCGTGGATGCGCAGCCGCTCCCGGTTGACGCTCTCGGGTCCGCCGTCCATGCCGATGGCCATGTGCCAGATCTCGGTTTCGTCGACGGAAATGGGGATGAGCACGCGGAAGAACGACGACGACATCGCCACGTTCGGGAACGTGTTGAGGTTGAATCCGCATCCGTGCATCGAGCGCATGTATCGGCGGATCCGCTCGGGACTTTCGCCGGCTTCGGCGAGTTCGTCGACGAGATGCCGGAATCGGGGCTGGATCTCTTCGGTGCCGTCGTCGATGTCGAGGTCCATGTGGGCAGCTGCCATGATCGCGACACTGTGCCCGTTGCCGAGCGAGTGCGTTTCAGCGCTCGGATCGTCCATGAACGACATCATGTTCGCGGTTTCCGCATCGACCGAGGCCATCCAGGACTTGTGGACCATCGGGAAGTGGTAACCGTCGGTGGTGTTCTCGAGCTGGATCTTCCAGTTCCCCTTGAATCGGAACTTGTGCACGCCGATGACCTTGGTCGGCAGACCGTTGCTCTGCTTGAAGAACCGCTCCATCCAGATCTTGGAGTCGCCCAGGAAATCCTCGAGCGGCTCCGCGTCCTGATTGAACGTCGCCCAGATCATTCCCATGTAGCTCTCGGTGCGGAGGGTCTGGAGCGGGTAGTCCTTCTTGTCGATGACACCCTCGTACCCGTCCGGGTACGGGATGCCGCGCAGGCGACCATCGAGTGCGTACGACCAGTTGTGGTAGGGGCAGGTGAAACCGTTCGCCTTGCCGCTGCGCTGGTCGCACACGGTTGCGCCGCGATGCCGGCACCGGTTGAGCAGGGTGTTGAAATTGCCCTTGCGGTCGCGGGTGACGATCACCGGCTGATCGCCGACCTGCGTGGTCTTGAACGATCCGGCTTCGGGGATTTCGCTCTCGTGCGCGACCCACACCCACGTGCGGTAGAAGATCTTTTCCATCTCCACGCGGAAGATTTCCGGATCGGTGTAGAGCCGGCCGGCGACACGATCGGTGCCGACGAGGTCGCCGTAATTCTCTTGGATCGAATGCTCGACCGTTGTCATGGTGCTCTTCTTTCGAAATTCGTGTCGTGCGGGCGTCCGCTCAGTGCAGGTGGGCCATTGCTTCGGTGGGTAGCGGTGTCGCGAACATCCGCTGCGTACGGAACCGGCTCATCCGGGCGGTGGGATGGGGGAGTTGTTCGATATCGAAGTCGATTTCGAGTCGGGCGCACAACAACTCGGCGGTGCCATCGGTGTAGAGCGAGAGTTGCTGCATGATCCAGCGGCCCCGAACACCGTCACCGTCCACCCGGATCTGTTCGCTGCCGAGCAGATGAACGTTGCGGACGAAGTGCTCCGCAGGCGGAAGATAGCGAGAGACGAGCGCAACGACCTCGGCGCGACCTCGGGCGATCCCGAACTTGCCGGCGTACTCAGGGCCCACGCCTTCCCAGGTCGCGTCCGCGGTGAACAGCAGTCCGATCTGGTCGGTGCGCTCCAAGGGCCCGGGTATGTCGCACAGGTCCATGTAGCGTGTCAGGCAGTCGCGGACGGCGTCCTTCGCTTCGAGGACTGCCAGACGGCGTTCGAGGGCGGTCATCGGGTTACAACTCCACGTCGTCCCGAATGGTCAGCTCACGACCCATCCGCGCTTCGATCTTGAAGTACTTCCACAGTGCGTATTCGCCGATCATGGTGGTGCGCAACAGGTTGCATGCGTTCTTCACCGTCTCCTGATCCCGAGCATCGGCGAGGACGTAGCAGGTCCACGGCCACCCATCGGACGGACCGACCATGTGGGCGTCGTCATCGAACGTGCCGATGATGTCGATGCCGTCCATGTTCTTCAGGTTCGAGAGCATGGTGGAAATGCCGACCCAGACCGGGCCGATCTCCGCCTTGGGCAGATCGAAGAAATTCTGGTTGTTGCCGATGCAGAACAGTGTGCGCAACGGTTCGGCCATGACGGCGTCCTTTCGGTTGGGGTCGAGCCCGGTCAGGGGAAACTGGGGATACCGGCGTCGAGTCCGAGCAGGATCGAACCGGCGGCCTCGAAGGTGTTGGTCTGGAGCATCGCGTGCTGGGCCGGAACGAGCGCGTCCTGCAGATATCTCTGGAGCGGATGGCTCTCGTAGATCGCGCCGGTGCCCGCGAGATCGAATGCGGTGAGCACCACATCACGGCCTACATGCGCAGCCTGGGTCGCACCCAATCGGAGCAACGCCTTGTGTTCGTCGGTGATGGTGGCGCCCGATACGGCGAGCTCCCAGACCTCGTCGGTGACCTCGTAGAAGAACGCCCGCGCCGAGCGCAGATCGGCCTCGGCCTTCGCGAGGCCCGTCTTGTATGCGGGGCGGTTCCCCTTGGCTGTTCCGCCGGTGATGCTGGAACGGGCCGAACCCACCTCACGCACGTAGTCGAGGGCGCCGCGTGCCGCCCCGAGTGTCACCACCGCAAGGACCTGTGCCGCGTACGGGAGCATCGGGTAGCGGGTGATCGGCTCGTCCACCTGCGGGAGTCCGCCGCGCACGAAGGTCATCTCTTCGGGCACGAAGAGCCTGTCTGCGCGGACGGCGTGGGAGCCGGTTGCCTTCATTCCGGCAACATCCCAGTTCTCCACGATCTCCACGTCGCCCGGGTCCACGAGCGCGGTGAGTGGCATACCGTTGGAATCCGGGCCGCCGGCGAGGCCGATGCCGAGAATGTCGGCGCCGCGGCATCCGCTCGCGAACTGCCAGAGCCCACTGCACAGGTAGCCGCCCTCCACCTTCTCGGCTTCCTGCATCGGGAACAGGCCACCGGCGTAGGCGAGGTCCGGTCCGTCGGCGTAGATCTTCGCCTGCGTCGCGATCGGCAGCGCAGAGAAATACACCAGAGACGACCCGAAGCTCGCGACCCAGCCCGTGGCGGGGTCCACCGCGGAGATCCGTTCGACGAGCTCCATGAACGACGACGGATCCATCGGTTCACCACCGAACTGCGCCGGTGTCGACGCCCGATACATCCCGGCACGCTTGAGCAGGGCAATGTAATCGGGTGGGACGAAGTGCTGCTTGTTGAACTCGTCGCGTCGGTCGCGCAGGACTTCGAGCGCATCGTCGAATGCACGGTCCCGTGCCGCGCCCACAGGCTCGGCCGCGATCCGTTCGGTGGTGCTGGGGATCGTCATGTCGTCTCCGTTCGCTCGTGTTCGCGCTGATGAACACGCTATGGACGCGGCGGCTACGGCGGTATCGGGGTTTTCTCCCGAGGGCATAAGGTAATTCCTTATGGCGGATGGGACGCATCGCGTTCGATGATGGGCCGTCATGGTCCAGGAGGTGTCGATCGATGTTCCCCACTCGGCGCGACTTCCAGGCAATGGCGGAACGGACGCAGACGGGCATTCTCATTCACGAGGCCGCGTCGAAGAACATTCTGTGGGTGAATCCCGCCGCATGCCGGATGTTCGGATTCACGCTCGAGGAGTTGCGTCCGCTCAAGGCGCACCACATGAGCAGCCAGGAACGGCAGTACCGTCGAGCGCTCGGTGTCGCATGGCTGCAGTCCGCCGTCGTGCACGGGTCGAGTCGCCGACAGTGGAAGTACCGCACCAAGGCCGGTGTCGACTTCCTCACCGATGCGACCGCGTCGCTCATGCAGTTCCAGGATGGTCCGGTGATCATGGTCGAGTTCCGCAACATCTCCGAGGAGGTCGAAATCCAGCAGGAACTCAGCTGGGTGTCGCAGTCCCTGCAGCGGATCATGACGCACACGTCGGCCGGAATTCTGGTGCTCGACGACGACAACTGCATCGAAGACATCTCACCGCTCGCCGCGCGGCTGTTCCATTCCACACCGGATCGGCTGACGGGGGTTCATCTCGAAGACCTGGGTCGGTGCGATCCTGCGCTGAACTCCGAGCCGGTGGTAGCGAAACTTGCGTCCAGAAACGGATCGGTCAAGATCACGCAGAAGATCACGAAAGCGGACGGGAGCGTGACATGGCTAGCCGGTGAGCTCGAGGACGTCGTGCACGACGGCATCGTCTCGCGTGTCCTGGCCGTCCGCGACGTCACCGAACGCGTCGAACTGGAACTGCGGCACGAGTACCAGGTGGCCAACCTCCAATATTTGAGCCGCTACAACGCGATGGGCGACATGGCGATGATCCTTGCTCACGAACTCGGGCAGCCCCTCGCGGCTTCGTCGAACTACTTGAGCGGACTGAAGGCACGTGTCGCGGGAGGCACACTCGATCGTGAGCAGCTTTCGTACGGATTGGACATGGCAGAGAAGCAATTGAGCCGTGCCGCGGAGATCGTGGCGTCTGCCAAACGTTACGTCCGGCGCATCGAGTCGACGATGTCTGCACTGGACCTCAACGCAGTGGTGGACGAGAGTCTGTACTTCGTCCGGCTGCGGGCCGCAGAGCGAGGCGTGGACGTCAGCGTAGATCCGACGGACGAGCCCATGCCCGTTCGGGGTGAAAGTGTGTTGATCGGACAGGTCATCATCAATCTGTGTTTCAACGCGATCGACGAGATAGTGCTGCCCACTACTGCGGTCAAGGAGTTGAAGATCAACACCTGGCGCGACGAGGAGTGGGCGTGCGTGTCGGTGTCGGACGAAGGCAGAGGGATGGAGAGGGCCCCGGGGAATCGGCTGGCCTCGGGTGCCTTCTCGGCGAAGCAGGACGGATCGGGGCTCGGCTTGATCCTGTCGGAACACATTGTCGAACGGCACGGCGGCGATATCCGGTTCCTCACCAACGAACCCTGCGGCACCGAGGTCCGGTTGCGGCTGCCGATCACGAGGACGAGCCGGTAGACATGATGCTTGTGACCGGAATGCCGGAGTCCGAGTCGGTGCATATCGGGAAGCCGACGCGGCCGAGGTGATCCCTCCCCGAAGATGAACGAGTCGGTACTGGAACGGAGTGTGGCATATGGGTGTTCCCGATGAAATGACGGCGGTGCGGATCAGGGAGCACGGTGGACCCGAGGTGCTGGAGGTCGCCCGGGTCCCGGTACCGGTGCCGGACACGGGGGAAGTGCTGGTCGAGGTTCGTGCGGTGGCGCTCAACAATACCGATCTGTGGACTCGCGAAGGTTCCTACGGGGCACCGGGAAACCCGGACGCACTCTCGGGTTGGCGGGGTCCCATCGACTTCCCGCGAATCCAGGGCGCAGACGTAGCCGGTGTGGTCGTCTCGGTCGGGCCCGGCGGGGATTCGGGCAAGATCGGTCGCAGGGTAGTGGTGGACCCGGCGATCTACGACGGCGAGGGCCCCGACGCGCACCCGATCGGACTGATGGGAAGCGAACGCGACGGTGGATATGCCGAGTACGTCACTGCACTGAGTGGTCAGGTGCACGAGGTCACCGATTCGCCGCTCTCGGATGCCCAGCTCTGCGCACTCCCCACTGCCTACGGCACCGCGCTGGGCATGATCGAACGAGGTGGGGTTACCGGTGACGACACCGTCCTCGTAACCGGCGCCTCCGGAGGTGTGGGCCTGGCGCTCGTGCAACTCGCACATGCCCGCGGTGCGCGGGTGCTCGCGGTCAGTAGCGGATCCAAGGTCGAGTCCGTACGGCGAGCGGGAGCTCACGAGGTCATCGACCGCGCGAAGGACGTCGTCACGCAGGTCCGTGCCGCTTCTCGTGAGGGGATCGACGTAGTGCTCGACGTGGTGGCGGGGGATCTTCTCGGTGCGGGGCTCCCGTTGCTTCGTGAGGGCGGCAGATGGGTCGTCGCCGGAGCGCTCGGTGGACACGACGTCGCTTTCGATGTGCGCCGTCTCTATCTTCACAATGCTCGGATCATCGGCTCCAGCATGCACACTCCCACTCACTTCACGATGTTGATGGACCTCGCTCGGAAGGGTGGAGTCCGCCCCGTGATCGCGGAAACCTATTCGCTGGCCCAGGCGGCCCGGGCCCAGGAAGAGCTCGGCCGCCGCAGGCATGTCGGCAAACTCGTGATGTATCCCCCGGCCGACCGGGGTCGAGTCCGCTCAGAGGGGCGTGCGCGGTGACAAATAAATGTGCCAGGACGTAGGTATTCGGACGTAGTTCGGGTATCAGTTTCTGTAGCCGGGACGCTTTCGGCCGAAGGTGCGCCGGTCAGGGTGAGTCGGTTCAGCAGCGCAGCCGGCCTCACCCGTTCTGTTGAGGGGCCCTCACGACACCCGGGTTTCCGGACTCTGCGGTAGCGAGCCTCCGGGTTCGTCGAGCTCTGTGGAAAGTGCGTGGAGTGCGGAGAAGATGCCGGCCTGATCCTTCGCTGCGCACAAGAATGTGACGCCTTGACCTCGTAGTCTCTGTAGCGCGGCTGCTTCGGCTGCGGTACAGAAACCGTCGAGCACATCTTCGGTGACGATGACGCAATCCGCGTCGTGGAGTTCGAGACTGCATGTGGTTTCGATGCCGGCGACGGCAATGGATGTGCGGAGCTGTGTCCACCGTGTGAGCTCGTCAGGGTCGGTCGGAATGCCGAGGAACAGTACGCGCAGGGGCCTGTCAGGGGCGCATTTCGTCATGGGACCTTCTCGAGTCAAGATGTGATGCGATTCACAAGTATGTAGGCTTTTGTATATCACCTGTTCACACTTCGCTACTCGGACAATCGTTCAGCTTCGGGTGACTCGGGCCGGCGTTCCTCGTCGGGAGGCGGAGGATGCGAATGTGTTTCGGCGGCGGGGCTCCGGGGAATATGAAAATGCCCGTCGCAGCCCGGCGTGGCCGAGCGATTCGTGTGGAGGTGCTCATGACGACCGATGCCATCGTGCTCCTGAAAGAGGAGCACAAGGAGATCCGGAAGTTGTTTCGCGATTTTCGTGCTGCGGGACCGAACGCGCTAGCGCAGAAGGGGCGGATCGTCGACAAGATCATCGAAGTCTTGACCGTGCACACCTACATCGAGAACGAAGGGATGTATCCGCAAGTGCGGGAGCTGGTCCCCGACGTCGAAGACGACATTCTCGAATCCTACGAGGAGCATCACGTCGCGGATGTGCTGGTGATGGAATTGGCGACGATGGAGCCCGGGGACGAGAGATTCACCGCGAAGACGACAGTGTTGATCGAGAACGTCGAGCACCATATCGACGAAGAGGAGCAGGAGTGGTTCCCGAAGGTGCGGGAAGCCCTTGGCCGCAAAAAACTTCAGGATATCGGTGAGCGAATGATCGAATTGAGGAAGAACGCGCCCACCTCTCCTGTGCAGCCGTCGGCGTTGAAGAAGGCGGTCGATGCGGTCCTGAGTTAGAAGCGGGGATCGTCCGTAGGTCGCCCGGATCCTTTTCGTTGAACGTCCAAGGGGGCGAGTGTTACTGTCTCGCGTGTAGATACCGAGAGTCGATGTGTATATATCGCACACACCGCGGTTCACCTGGACGATGAACGGAGTGGCCATGCCGCTTGCTCTCTGCGCTTCGTCGCACTCGCCGCTGATCGGCCTGCACGATCCAGCGGCGGAGATCGTCGGCGAAGTGCACGCGCAGCTCGCGGGCGCGCGCGCCTTCGTGGAGGAATTCGATCCTGAGCTCGTGTTGGTCTTCGCCCCCGACCACTACAATGGATTCCTGTACGAGCTGATGCCGCCGTTCTGTGTGGGTGCGGCAGCGACATCCGTGGGTGACTACGGGCTACCCGAGGGGTCCTTGCCCGTCGACCGCGACGCCGCCTACGCCCTCGCGCGACACGCACTCGAGTCTGGGGTCGACGTTGCCTTGTCGGAGTCGATGCATGTCGACCACGGCTTCGTTCAGCCGCTGCTGTTCCTGTTCGGTTCCATGGACAAGCTCCCACCCCTGGTTCCGGTGTTCATCAACTGTGTGGCCGAGCCGCTCGGCCCGGCGAGTCGCGCACGCCTGCTGGGAGAGGCTTCAGGGCGAGCCATGGCGGAGTCCGGCAGACGTGTGCTGATCGTCGGGTCGGGTGGCCTCTCGCACGACCCGCCCGTACCCCGTATGGAAAATGCGTCTCCGGAAGTTGCCGAACGAATCACGCACGGGCGCAATCCTACTGCCGAGCAACGCCGGATCCGGGAATCCCGCACGGTGGCGGCAGCAGGCGCATTCTCCTCGGGATCAACCGATTTCCACGACCTCAATCCCGAGTTCGATGCCTTCGTTCTCGACGCCTTCGAGTCCGGCGACACCACCGCGTTCGACGGGAAGTCGACCGACTGGTTCGCGGAGGAGGGCGGCCACTCTGCCCATGAGATCCGCACCTGGATTGCCGCGTACGCCGCGTTGTCCACTCAGGGCGAATACGAGATGACGCGTCGCTACTACCGCCCCGTCAAGGAGTGGTTCGCGGGATTCGCTGTCACCACTGCAATACCGGTCACCACTGCAATACCGAAGGAGTTATCTGCGCAATGACGATCTGGGACGACCTCGGCACGGTGGCACACACGATCGAGTACCGCGAGATCGACGGGTGGCGGACCCGTGTACTGCGCGCAGGTGCCGGGCCCGCCCTTGTGCTCATGCACGGAACGGGCGGGCATCTGGAGGCGTTCTCGCGCAACATACCTGCGCTTTCCGAGCATTTCACCGTCATCGCATACGACTTTCCCGGTCAGGGCTACACGACCCCGACCGATCGCGATCTCGAAATCGATGCCTATGTCGGGCACCTCGCCGCGCTGTTGGACGACTTGGGTCTGGATCGTGTGCACGTGTCCGGCGAATCGCTCGGTGGTTGGGTGGCAATAAAATTCGCGGTGAGGCACCCCGAGCGACTGGACCGCATCGTGCTCAACACGCCCGGGGGAACCATGGCGTCGCCGGAGGTGATGGCGCGGATCAGGGACTTGAGTCAGGCTGCCGCCGACGATCCTTCGGAGGAACGCATTCGAGCGCGTCTCGAGTGGCTCATGGCCGATCCGGCGAGTGTGACCGACGAACTCGTCGGGTGCCGTCGCGCGATCTATTCGCAGCCGGGGTTCGCCGAGTCGATGCGACACGTCCTGTGCCTGCAGGATCCCCAGGTGCGCCGGCGCAACATGGTCACCGACGCCGACCTGGCAGCGGTGACTGCACCTGCGCTGGTGATCTGGACCAGCGACGATCCGTCCGGTCCTGCGGGTGCAGGCATGGACATGGCCGACAAGATGCCGAACGGCCGGTTCCTCTTCATCGACGGTGCCGGGCACTGGCCGCAGTGGGAGCAGCAGGAGATCTGCGACAAGGCCGTGATCGGTTTCCTCGCCGGCGACGCGTAGAAGTCGTTCAGCCCTCGAGTACGGCCGCGGCGATCTCGCCTGCGGCACGCACGACATCAGGCGCTGCCGTGGCCAGCTGATTCTCGCGATGGCTCATGAGTGTCAGGCACGCCGCGGGGTGTGAGTTCGCGATCGGGGCGGCGACGGCGTAGGCACCGGACTCGACCTCGCCGGAGCTCGTTGCGTATCCGCGCCGCCGTGCTTCGGCGACAGCTTCGGGCTCGCCCGCCAGTGCGGGGCCCGCTGCCAGCAGTGCGTAACCGGCGGCTCCGCGATCGAGCGGCGTCCGCATTCCGGCGCGGAAAGCGATGTGCTGAAGCACGGTCACAGGCTCCACCACTTCGATCGAGACGGCCTCCTCACCCTCGACGACGAACAGGTGCACGGTGCAGCCGGCCTGGTCGGCGAGGCGCCGCATCACCGGGGTGGCGATCTCGCGCAACGCCGGAAGGTAGGACGTCGAGAGGGCGGCGAGGAGCGCTCCGGGACGGTAGCTGCCGTCGGATCCGTGTGTCACGAATCCGAAGTCGCGCAATGTCTGCAGGATTCGGTAGGCGATGGAGCGGTGGACGTCGAGCTCAGCGGCGAGGCGCGCAACGGTCATGCCGTCGGGGGAGTCCACCACGGCGAGCAGTGCGGTGAGTCCGCGAGCCAGCGTCCGGCTTCCGACCTGGGGTGCAGGCTGCTCGCGCCCGTTCGAGGTAGTCATTCAGCGCAGACCTGTGAGCAACAAATACAACATGGAACTCAGTATATGCACTTCAGCTGCGCCGGCGGTGTTGACACTACAGCGCCGCGTTCGCCATAGTACGTGTGTATATAGAAGCTCGGTGTTCGATAATTACAACACACTGATGCAAGGGGAATGCCCGTGATCGACGGTCGAGAACGATCCGCGTCGGAGTTGGCTGCCGTCGATGTGCTCATCGTGGGAGCAGGGCCCGTCGGGCTCACCTTGGCGAACATCCTCGGTGCCCGGGGCCTGCAGGTTCTCATCGCCGAGGAGCGCGATGTCCTCATCGACTACCCGCGCGGAGTGGGCCTGGACGATGAGTCCATGCGCGCCTTCCAGGGCATCGGGCTGGCAGGAAAAGTCGAACAACACCTGATTCCGAATCAGATTCTGCGATTCGTCAACGGCGACGGTGATCTTCTCGCGGAGATGGCACCGAGCCAGGCGCAGTTCGGCTGGCCGCGACGCAACGGCTTCGTCCAGCCGCTCGTGGACGCAGAACTCCTCGAAGGTCTCGGACGTTTCGACACCGTCGAGGTGTGCTGGTCCACTCCGATGCAGTCCCTGCGCGAAGACGGCGACGGAGTCGTCGTCGAACTCCTCGACGGCGGCGCACTTCGCGAGGTGCGTGCGCGATACGTGGTCGGCTGCGACGGAGGGAAGAGCCGGACCCGCCACATCATCGGAACCGCATTCGACGGTGTCACCTCGTCCACGCGCTGGCTCGTCGTCGACCTTGCCCATGATCCCCTCGGCTCGCCGAACAGCTATGTGGGCGCCGACCCCGAGCGGCCGTATGCCTCCATCTCGATTGCCCACGGCATCCGGCGCTTCGAGTTCATGCTCATGGACGACGAACACGACAGCGAGGTCGACGACATCGGATTCGTGCGCACACTTCTGGGTCTGCATATCCCCCGCCCGGAGGATGCCGAGATAATCGCGTACCGCATCTACACCCACCACTCGCGGATCGCGGGCGAGTTCGGCCGCGGCCGCATCTTCATCGCGGGCGACGCAGCCCACCTGATGCCCGTCTGGCAAGGGCAGGGATACAACAGCGGTGTGCGCGACGCGGTCAACCTCGGCTGGAAGCTGGCTGCGGTGTGCGCCGGGCAGGCCGACCCCGACTTGCTCACCACTTACGACGCGGAGCGACGCGGGCATGCCCGAGCCATGATCGACCTGTCGACCATGGTCGGACGGGTGATCTCGGTGCGCGACACGCGTCTTGCCTGGTTGCGCGACCGGGTGCTTCGCGCGGCGGCGGCGCTCCCCACGCTCAAGCGCTACATCCTCGAGATGCGATTCAAGCCTATGCCGCGATACGAGACGGGAGCGGTGGTGCCGCTTCCCGGTAAGGATTCGCCGGTCGGCCGGATGTTCATCCAACCCGAGGTCGTCACCGAGAACGGCCGGTGCCTGCTCGACGAGGCGCTCGGAAACTGGTTCGCGGTGCTCTGCTGGAACAACGATCCCACCGCTGTGCTCGACAAGCCCAGCGTGGAGGCGTGGTGCAAGATCGGCGCGCGACTCGTCGCCGTCGTTCCTGCGGCCCAGATCGGGCAGACCTCGTACGACGAGAGCGTGACGGTGGTCGGCGATCCGGGGCAGCTCAAGGCGTGGTTCGACGTGCACCGCGAGTCGGTCCTGTTCCTGCGGCCCGACCGCTTCGTCGCTGCCGCAGGCATCGCGCAGGACGCGAGTCTGCTGTCGACGCGACTGTTGAGCGCACTGCACATGGAGAAATTCGTGGCCGACAGCCCGTCGGGCGCCGCCGCGGGCTGACAAGCGCCGACATTTCGGTAGAGGGTTCGACTATTTGCTTGACGGTGGTGCCTCTGTTGGGGAACAGTGTCCAATGACAAGACACATCGTCTATCGAACTGAGTGGCCGCTGATCCGACGGGCGTGAGGAATCGGGAATGAACAAGGGTCAGGACAGCCGCACCGAACAGCTTCCGCTCGAGGACTTCGTCGTCGTCGACCTGTCCGTTGGTGTCGCAGGCGGATACGGGACCCGGCTCCTGGCAGACGGCGGTGCACGGGTTCTGAAAGTGGAAGCCGCGGACGGCGACCCGCTGCGGCGCTGGTCCGGTTCGGGTGCCGAGATCGGGGACGGCGAGAGCGGTCCGCTGTTCCAGTTCTTGGCGGGCGGCAAGGAAAGCCTCGTCATCGACCCCGGGGGAGCGGATGCCGCAGAGCGGGTCGCGCGTCTGCTCGCGAGCGCCGATGCTGTCATCTGGTCGTCCGACTCGCCCTTCGCGAGCATCGCAGAACTGCATCCGAGGCGGCTGAACTCCGACCATCCGCATCTCGTCGTCGTGTCGATCAGCCCCTTCGGGCTGGAAGGCCCGTGGAGCGATAGGGCTGCAACCGAATTCACGCTCCAAGCGTGGTCCGGTGCGATCGTCGGCCTTGGCCGTGGCGCGCCTGATCGCGCGCCGGTTCAGGTGGGTGGCCGGGTGGGGCAGTTCGTGACCGGCACCTACACCGCCATCGGGGCACTGACCGGACGTGTGAATTCGCGTTTCACGGGTCGTGGGTGCCTCATCGACCTGTCGATGCTCGAGGCGATCGTGCTGAGCCTGACGTACTACCCAGTCACCTACCACGACGTGATGGAGCGGCCGTGGCGCACCGAGCGGGCACTGGTGCTCCCCGGCGTGCAGCAGGCTGCCGATGGCCTGGTCGGAATGGCTTGTGGCACGCTGCAACAGCGTCAAGACCTCTACGTGATGATGGATCATGCGGAATGGATCGAGGACGACGCCATCATGTCCCGTCCGGCCGAGGTGGCGCCCCTGATTGCCGAATGGGTCGCCGCGCGCACCGTCGACGAGATCCGAGAATTGGCGGTCGCCTTTCGAATCCCGAACGCTCCCGTCGCAGATCCCGGCAACGTTGCCGCACTCGACCACTTCGAAGTGCGCAAGGTATTCGTCGAGAACCCGTACGGGAAGTTCCTGCAGCCTCGCCAACCCTTCCGGATCTCGTCGTTCACTTGGTCTGCGCCACAGCCGTCTCCGCCTCTCGGTGCACACGGCGACCTGACCGGACACATGCGCACACACCACGACGGCGACGGTATCGACTTGCCGTTCGCCGGACTGCGGGTGCTCGATATGACGGCCTTCTGGGCAGGCCCCACCTCGACGCATCTGCTGGCCTTGCTCGGCGCCGATGTCATACACCTCGAGTCCGTAGTGCGGCCGGACGGTGGCCGACTCGTCGGCGGTGTGTCGGGTGACACCGAAATGTGGTGGGAGCATTCACCTATCCATCTCGGCGGAAACGCAGGCAAGAAGAGCGTCACGATCGACTTCACCACCGATGAAGGGCGCACACTGCTCGAGCGTCTCATCGAATCCTGCGATGTCCTCGTGGAGAACTTCACACCGCGAGTCCTCGATCAGGCCGGATTGAATTACGAGCGGGTACGGGAAATCAGGCCCGACATCGTGATGGTGCGTATGCCGGGTTTCGGGCTCGACGGCCCCTGGCGCGACATCGCCGCATTCGCCTACTCGATCGAGGACGCCGCGGGCCTGACCTGGATGACGGGATACCCCGACAGCAACCCTCTCGAACCCTCCTGCATCGGAGACCCGAATGCCGGTATGCACGCGGTGTACGGCCTGTTGCTGGCGCTCGAACACCGAGCGGCCACCGGCGAGGGCGCGCTCGTCGAAGCGTCGATGATCGATGCGGCACTGAGTATCACCGCCGAACAGATCATCGAGTACACCGCGACCGGGTCGATCCTGACGCGACAGGGCAACCGAGGGCCGGACGCCGCTCCGCAAGGGTTGTACCGGACCAAGGACGTCGACGAGTTCGGCCGGCTCGACAGTTGGATTGCGCTCGCCGTCGAGGACGACACCCAGTGGGGTGCGCTTGTCGAAGCGCTGAGCGAGATCCCGGAGCTCGAGGATTCTCGGTTCTCCTACCGTGCAGGGCGTTTCGAGCACCACGACGAGATCGACAAACTCATACAGGCGTGGTGCGAGGAACGGGACTCCGAGTTCATCGTCGACCTCCTGTGGAGTGCAGGTGTCCCTGTTGCGCGGATGATGCAACCGCACCGCCAGACGGAGATCGAGCAGCTGAGCGCGCGGAGGTTCTTCGAGGACATGGAACATCCTGTCGTCGGTCGCTACCGGCAGAGCACCCTGCCGTTCACCATGACCGGACTGCCCGACCGTCTTACGCAGCGACCGGCACCGCTGCTCGGGCAACACAACGAAGACGAACTGAAAGCGCTGGGTGTCACCGACGACGACCTGCGCGCATTGGAACAAGACGGAGTGATCGGCCGGGCTCCCGCTCGGTGAACCAGGTACTGAACTCGAGGAGCGCACATGTCGAACAGTGAACCGCCGTCGGCCGAAGAGATCATCCTCTATGAGAAGGATCCGGCCTCGAAGATCGCGACCATCACGTTCAACCGGCCCGACCGCCTGAACGCTCCGACCGTCGAAGCGCGACTGCGCTACGCCGACCTTCTTCACCGGGCGAGCATCGACGACGACGTGAAAGTCCTGGTGGTGCGGGCCGAAGGAGACGATTTCGGCAGTGGGGTCGACCTGCCGGACTTCATGGCCGGTATCGAGGACGGAGACTCGGCGGAGCGCCTCAAGGAGTTCCGGATCGACGACCCCGACGTCGTCTATCCGCCGAAGGATTCGTACCGCAACATGGGCAACTACGGGCCGTGGTTCGCCGACGCGCAATCCGGCTGCCGGAGCCTGCAGGAGTTCAACAAGATCAGCATCGTCGAGGTCAAGGGCTACTGCTACGGGTGGCACTTCTACCAGGCAGCCGACGCCGACCTCGTCATCGCGTCCGACGACGCACTGTTCGGACACGCAGCGTTCCGCTACGTCGGTTGGGGCCCGCGCATGTGGACATGGGCGATGACAATGGGAATACGGCGCTTTCAGGAGATGGTGTTCACCGGCCGACCGTTCACCGCCGACGAGATGTACGAGTGCGGCTTCCTCAACAAGGTCGTGGCCCGCGAAGACCTCGAGGACGAGATACAGACGTACGCGAAGGCGTGCGCGCGCAACCGTCCGACCGACACCGTCGTGATCCAGAAGATGTTCTTCCGGATGATGAAGCAGCATCAAGGTGAGTACATGGGGAGTCTCCTCACCGGTATGGTCGAGTCCATGGGGCGGCTCGTCCGTCCGGACGAGCACGAGTTCCATCTCGATGCCGAGATGATGGAGGCGGGGCTGACGAATTCGGTGAAGGCGAACGACGAGAATTTTCCCCCCGAGTTCAGGCTCAGCAAGGCCGCACGGCTGCGCCCCTAGTCACTGTTGCGGTCCCGGTTAGGATCACCGACTCATGAGCACAACTCCACGACTGTCCATGCGCGAGCGTCAACGCAACCTGACCCGGCAGAGCATCCTGGATGCCGCCCTGGAGGCGTTCGCCGACCGCGGCTACTTCGCCACCACGGTCGACGACATCGTGCAGCGGGCCGGCATCGGGCGAGCAACCTTCTACCTGCATTTCGACGGCAAGGCCACCGTGTTGCGCAATCTTCGCGACGCGCGGATGGTCGAGTGGCAGACCAAGGACGGCTTCAACTGGGGACACAAGCAGGCTGCATCGGTGCGGAAATTCTTCGAGCGGATGGTCGACTTCTATCTCGAGGCGCCGATCCTCTACAAGACGCTGCACGAGGCGCGCGCAGCCGATCCGGAGTTCGCCGCGGAACACATGCGCACGATGGAGGAGTTGGTCGTCGAATGGTCGCGCACCAAGACGTCGGCAACCACGGAGCAGCTGCGTCTCAGTGCCGCGATGCTCTACTCGATGCTCGACTACTTCATGCATCTCTGGCTGATCCAGGGGTGGGAGATCGAGCGTGAGCGCGCGATCGACGCGATGTCGGATGCACTGCTGGCCGCGATGCGCTGAGGTCAGGTATCGGTCTCGAAGACCGTGCGCAAGGCGGCGTAGACGTCGTCGAGGAAACGCCGGGTCTGGCGTGTGCGAGGGCGGGCGACGAACCCGCCGTGGATCACCCCGGGGTAGACATGGAGTTCGACGGGAGTGCCGGCGCGGGACAGCTGCGCGGCATAGTGCAGGTTGGAGTCGAGCAGCGCGTCCACGTCGCCGATACCGATGAATGCCGGTGCTGTGCCGCGCAATTCGTTTGCTTCGGCTCGGCCGGGCGCGGCTGTTGCCGGTGGTGTCGTGCCGGAGAGTTCGCCGAGATACGCCCGCCACGAGTGACGTTCGGCCTCGAGTCGCCACAGACCCCAATGCCCGGCGCCGCCCTCGAGGGCAAGGAGGGAACCGTGCTCTCGGTCGTCGAGCATCGGGTAGACCAGCAGTTGCAATGCGGGCTGGGGCAGGCCCATCTCGGCGAGGCGGATGCACAGCGCGGTGGCGAGTCCGGCGCCTGCGCTTGCGCCGCCGATGACGAGGCGGCTCGGGTCCACGCCGAGTGCGTCGGCGTTCGCGAGGAGGTGACACCAGACCGTCTCGGCGTCGTCGAGCCCTGCGGGGTAGGGATTCTCGGGTGCCAGACGGTAGTCGACCGACACGACCGCGCAACCGATGTCGGTGGCGAGGAGGTCGAGCCGATCATCGTTCTCGTCGAGGCCACCCATGATGAACGCACCGCCGTGGAAGTACACGACCGCGGGGAGAGGGCCCGGAGTGTCCCGAGGCCGGTACCAGCGGACGGGGATTCCTGGTCGCTCGGCGGTGCCGGGGACGACGTCGTCGACCCGCTCGACTCGGTCGTTCGCAGGGACGCTAGGGGGAGTGACCTTGGCATAGGAAGCGCGGATGGTGTCGATGCTCGTGGTGTCCCACCGGGTCAGGTGGTCGAGCTGTGCGAGTGTTGCCGGTTCGACCCTGCGATGCACCGCGACGGCAGGCTCGGTGGGGCCCTCGAACACCGGAAGCGAGGAGATGCGGGCGTGCAGGCCCGTCGCGAATCCGGCGAGGTCGGTATTGCGGAGTGTGTCGACGACCAGTGCGGGTTCATGTCGGGCCCGTACGCGCTCTGCGAGTTCGGCGGCAAGAGGATGCGTTTCCGGCGCGTCGAGGACGGCGATGCGGCTCGGATCGGCACCGAAGTGATCGGCGGCCACCGAGCGGGCCCATTGCAGGGCGCGGTCGCTGTCGTCGAGTGCGCTGTCGGGGCGAACGGGGACTTCGACCACCACGAGGCCGTCGTCGGCGAATTCGCGGTAGGTGTGCGAATTGTCGCGGGTCAGGATCAGCAGCAGAAATCGACCCGCGGGGGCATGCTGCGACGCGAAGGTTCGGACGATCAGCCCGGCCCCCACCTCATGGGAGTCGTTGCCCGCCATCCCATCCCCTGTCTCGAATAGTGCACAACAGTGTGTAGTAAATGCAACTCGACGGTATCTGATGACATTGGGCGCCACAAGGTTCCGCCCGTGACTCTTGACGGAGAGCGGACCACTCGACCAGTATGTGTGTATATAGAACCAAAGTGTTCGTTAAATACACAAGCCTTCGGATCACTCATCAGACCGAGAAGGAGCCGCACGTCATGACGGAAGCTCGGCAGAACTCAGCCCCTCAGATCGACGCTCCGAATGCGACGGAGGTCTTCGCGGCCTGGCTCGCGGAGTTCGCCGCGGCGATCGAGAACGGCTCGGAGGTCGAGTTGGGGGCATGCCTGCATCCCGATGCCACGTGGCGCGACTTCATGGCCTTCCCGTGGGACTTCCACCACGCCGTAGGCGGCGAGCAGACTGCCGGTCGGCTGATCGAGCTCGCCAAGGAGTGGAGCGCGTCCGGCTTCTCGGCAAACAGCGAGCAGCAGCCTTTCCTCTCCGGCGACGACGTCATGGGATTCTTCGACTTCACCACCAACGACCGGATCGACCGGGGATTCGTCCGGCTCGTACGTGATGGGTCGCGGTTCGTCGCGTTCACGCTGCAAACCCAGGTCGAAGCGCTCAGTGCATTTCCGGAGGCCACCCGTCACCGCCGCCCCGAGGGCAAGGTCTACGGCGTCGTCCCGGGCCGCACGCGCTGGGCCGACGATCGCCGAGGCGAGACGTCGTTCGAGGATCGCGACCCCACCGTGCTCGTGCTCGGCGCAGGCCACAACGGCCTTGCCCTCGCGGCGAGGCTGGGCGCCCTCGACGTCGACACACTGGTGATCGACAAGGAAGCGCGTATCGGCGACACATGGCGCAAACGCTATGCATCGCTCGCATTGCACAGCACCGTCTACGGCGACCACCTGCCGTATCTTCCACTTCCCGCGACCTGGCCTGCGCATACCCCGAAGGACAAGTTCGCGAACTGGCTCGAAACATACGCCACCACACTCGACCTCAACGTGTGGACGAGCACGACCTTTCTGAGCGGTCACTACGACGAGGAAGCCGAGCGGTGGACCGTACGTGTGCAACTGGGCGACGGATCGATCCGCGCATTGCACCCGCGCCACTTCATCGTCGCGGGTGGCATGTTCGGTTCACCGCGCATCCCGGAGATCAACGGACTCTCGGAATACCGCGGTGTCGCAGTGCATTCCGACGAGTTCCAGGACGGCGCACGTTACGCGGGCAAGAAGACGCTTGTCATCGGGTCGGGGGTCAGCGGACACGAACTCGCGCACGACCTCTGGGAACACGACGCCGACGTCACCATGGTGCAGCGCACGTCGACCTACGTCGTCACCTACCCGAGCTACCACAAGTACTGGTCGACGCTGTTCACCGAAGACATGACGCTGACGCCGGACTTCGCCGACCAGATGACCTACGCCCTGCCCAACGAACGGGTCGACGAGTTCAACAAGGAACTCGTGCAGCTCGCGAAGGCGGCCGACAAGGAGCTGCTCGATGCACTCGAATCCCAGGGATTCAAGCTCAACTGGGGGCCTGACGGCACCGGGATCATCGGTGCACACATGTCCGGCAAGGACAGCTACCAGATCGACATCGGCGCATCCCAGCTGATCGCCGACGGTCGCGTCCGCCTGAAGCAGGGCGTCGAGGTAGCAGAAATCAAGGACGGAACGACGGTGGTATTCACCGACGGGTCGGAGCTGCACGACGTCGAGCTGATCGTCTTCGCGACCGGCTACCACCAGTTCTGGGGCCACTTGAAGCCGGTCCTCGGATCCGCGGCGGCGAAGATCGACAAGGCGTACGGCCGTGCCGCCGACGGCGAGTACGCGAACACCTGGCGCCGATCGGCGCAACCCGGACTCTGGTTCGGCACAGGATTCATCCGGATGGCGCGCTTCTACAGCCGATTCACGGCGCTGCTGATCAAAGCGATAGAGGAGGGCATCGAGCCGATGGATCCGGAGACCCGCAAGCCGTAGGGCTCGACCCGAACTTCGGTGTTCTCAACGGCGTATATCGCTGTCGAGAACACCGAAGTTCATCGTCCGCGCAACGCGCCTCGCTGGATCTTGCCGGTCGCAGTCTTCGGGAGTGCCTCGAGCACGTGGACCTCGCGGGGCCGCTTGTATGCGGCGAGACGTTCACCCGCGAATGCGACCAGTTCGGCCGGATCGGTCGTCTCTCCCTCTCGCAGCGACACATACGCGACCACTGCTTCACCCCGATACTCGTCGGGCACGCCCACCACCGCGACCTCGAGGACCGAAGGGTGCTCGTAGAGAACGTCTTCCACCTCGCGCGGCCATACCTTGTAGCCCGAGGTGTTGATCTGATCCTTGATGCGATCGACGAGATAGACCCAGCCTTCGTCGTCGATGATGGCGACATCGCCGGTGTGCAGATGCCCACCCGGAAGCGTGCGCTCGGTTGCTTCTTCGTTCTGCCAGTAGCCGGGAATCACCTGCGGCGCGGTGACGACGAGTTCGCCCTCCTGCCCCGGTGGTTGCGCGCGTCCCTGAGCGTCGACCGTGACCACCTCGACGCCGCGTGTCGCGACGCCGACGGAGAGCGTCCCGCTCGGACTGTGCACAGGAGCCGCAACACCGGGCGGCACAGCGATACCCCCGCCGGTCGTCTCGGTCATGCCCCAGATGTTGTGGAGGTACACGCCGAACCGGTCGCGGAAGGCGTCGATCGTCGCGGGCGGGATCGGAGCCCCACCGGAGTAGATGCGCTTCGCGCTCGCGAAATGGTCGGTACCAGCGTCGGGGACGCCGAAGAAGGCGTTGAACGCGGTGATCGAACCGACCGTCGTCGTGACCTCGTGCTCGCGGATTGTGTCGAGCGCGACCGACGCCTCGAACCGTCCACTCATGCTCAGGGTCGCATCGCTCATCAGTGCGATCCCGGCGTTGAGTGAGAGCCCGGTGATGTGGAACATCGGAGCGATCGCGTAGGAGACGTCGCCGGCGGCGAACCGGATCCACTCGGCGTAACCCGCCACCGCGCACAGAAAATTGCGGTGGGTGTTGAGCGCGCCTTTCGGTGGCCCGGTCGTACCGGAGGTGTAAGTGATGAACGCGATGTCGTCGCCGTCGTGCATGATTCGCGTCGGACGCTGACCGCGTCGTGCAGCGAGAACTGTGGTGAGGTCGCCGTCGGGGGAGGGCGCGGGATCCGGTTCGGTGAACACCCGAGGGTCGTTCCGCGTCTGGAAATCGCGCGACGACGCCGAGAGCAGCCACCGTACCGGGGTTCCCACCAGCGCGTTGCGCGTCGCCTCGTCGGTACCACGGGCGACGATGATCCCCGTGGTGCCGGAGTCCTCCACCAGCCGCCGTAACTCCTCGCCCCGGTACATCGGGTTGAGGGGCACGGCGATGGCCCCGGCCTTCCACACGGCCAGCAGACTCAGCGGGTAGTACGGGATGTTCTGCAGATAGATACCGATCCGGTCGCCTGAGCGCACACCCCGCGCTTGCAGCTCGGCGGCCAGCGCATCGGTCAGCGAATCCAGGGCGGCGGTATCGATCGCGCCGTCGAAGTACCGGATCGCCGCGCGGCCCGGTCCGGCGGCGACCCGCTCGCGCCACGCCTCGACGATCGAGCCGGACACGGTCACCGGTCCGCGCCGACTGCGTGCCGGCCAGCGATCCAGGCGAATGTCATTCCGGGGCCGAGCGTTCCGCCGGGGCCACCGTACGAGGCGCCGGTCGGTGACGAAACGTTGCCCGCCGCATACAGACCCGTGATCACGTCACCGTCGAGATCGATGACGCGGGCATACTCGTCGACCTTGGGTCCGCCTTTGGTGCCGATGACGCCTGCGGTCAGTTCCATGGCGTAGAACGGTCCGTCCGTGATCGGGCCGAGGGTGCCTTCGATGCTGCCCTTCTTGTACGGGTCGCCCCACCACCGGTCGTGAGCGCTCTCGCCCCTGCCGAAGTGCGGGTCCTTGCCCGCCGCGACGTTCGCGTTCCACTGTTCGACGGTGCGTTCGAGTTCGTCGCCGGGGATGCCGAGTGTCAGAGCGAGGTCGTGAAGGGTGGGAGCCTCTGTCAGCCACGGGGGTGTGGCGCCGGTGTAGGGCCGACCGGTGGATCCGTAGGTGGTGAGATAGGTGTGGTCGAAGATCAGCCACGCGGGCAGGTTGGCGTACTGGAATGCGGTGACGTCCTCCTGGTGGAAGGCACCCACGACCGAGTTGTAGCTGACGGCTTCGTTGGTGAAGCGCCGCCCGGTGCGATTCACCATGATGCTGCGTGGTCGTGTGCGGTCACCGTTGATCATTTCGAGGTTCATCGAATTGATGCCCGCGGGGAGTTCGGTGATGGGGATCCACCAGGCTTCGCGCATGTTCTGAAGTGCAGCTCCGGCACGCATCGCCATGCGCAGGCCGTCGCCGGTGTTGGTGGGGATCGAGGCGGGCTTCGTGACGTGGCCGCGGAGGAATGCGGCGCGGTATTCCTCGTTCCACTCGAATCCGCCGGTGGCGAGGATGACAGCCTGGGTGGCGCGGAGGGTTTGCCGTCCTTCGGCGGTCTCGACGACCACACCCGTCACCCGACCGTTCTCGACGAACAGGTCGTGTGCCGCTGTCGACACCTCGATCGTGACGCCGACGCGCAGGCACGCGTTCAGGAGATGGCCGACGAGCCCCCCGCCCATGCCCCGTAGGTCTTCGGCCTCACGACGTGCCTTCTCCTCGTCGGTGGGCGCCTTGGGGACTGCACACCCGATCGCGGTCTCGTCCATCCGAAGGTAGGGGGAGTAGTAGGGGGTCACCTCGACCTTGTCCTGCCACTCGCCCAGAGTGGAGAAGGGGAACAGTTCCTGCCCGAGTGTCCGGCCACCCTCCGGCCTGCCGCCGGGATTGGACGGGTGGTAGTCGGGAAGTCCTGGCACGGCGAAGAACTCGACGCCGCCCTCGTCGGCGAGTGCGCGCACCATTTTCGGTCCGGCGTCCACGAAGGCGCGTGCCAGGCGTTCGTCGAGGATGCCGCGTCCGAGCGACATCAGGTAGGTCATCGCGTCGTCGGTGCTGTCCGTCGCGCCGATGCCGGGCATGTACGGGTTGTTCGGGATCCACAGGTGGCCTCCGGACCACGCGGTGGTGCCGCCGATCCGGTTGTTCTTCTCGAGGACTGCGACTCGCGCACCTTCGTGTGCTGCAGTGAATGCGGCGGTGAGTCCTGCAGCGCCGCTGCCGAGGACGATGACATCGTATGTTTCGGGTTCGGACACTCCGGCCTCCGGTTCGAGTGGGCTCTTGTGGGGTGGTGTGATCCCGCTTACCATAGCGAACGTGCATCAATAGAGACCAGGTGTTCAATAATTACAACACGACGCGATGAGATGATGGGCGAGTTACCTATGCGGGAGACGTACGACGTAATCGTTCTCGGGTCCGGAGCCGCCGGCCTCACAGCGGCGCTCGCCTCCGCACTCGAGGGTGCCGACGTCGCGGTGTTCGAGAAGTCCGACCTGGTCGGCGGCACCACTGCCCTCTCCGGAGCAGGAATTTGGGTTCCCGGAAACCCCGTCGCGGCAGGCAAGGGCGTCCAGGACTCGCTCGAGGAAGGCATGACGTATCTGTCCAGCCTGTCCAACGGCATGATCCTGCCCGAGCTGGCCGAAGCACTGATCTCCGGTGGCCCCGGCTTCGTCGAATTTCTGCACGAGTACACCGATCTACGGCTTCAGCTCGTCGAGGGCTATCCCGACTACCACCCCGAACACCCCGGCGGGAAACCCGGCGGTGGCCGGACCCTCGAGCCCGGACTGTTCTCATTCGCAGGGATCGAAGAGTGGATCGACCGTATCGCCGGCGACATCCAACGCATCATGCTCGTCGAAATGCCGCTCGGCGGCGGGACGGGCGTCATCGCACCCGAGATTCTCGCTGCCCGCGCAGAAGCAGAGGAAGAAGGGTTGGGCCGCGCACTTGTCGGCGGCCTCCTGAAGGCGTGCCTCCAGCGCGGGGTCGACGTCCGGACCGGAACCCGGGCACTGCGGCTGTGTACCGACGACGATGTCGTCGACGGTGTCGAGGTCGAGACCGCCGACGGAGTGCGCGCAGTCGGGGCCTCCGCTGTCGTCCTTGCGACGGGAGGATTCGAATACGACCCGGACCTCGTGCGCGACTTTCTGCGCGGCCCGCTGACGCGTCCCATCGGTGCACCGACCAATACCGGTGACGGCCTGCGAATGGCTATGAGAGTCGGTGCCCGCCTGGGCAATATGCGTGAGGCGTGGTGGTCTCCTTCGGTGCCGTGCCCCGGCATCCGGCGCGACGGGTCGCCGGTCGCGATGCTGTCGTCACGCGAGCGCGCGCTCCCCGGCTCGATCATGGTCAACCGTTACGGTCGCCGTTTCGCGAACGAAGCCGCGAACTACAACGCCTTCGGTGGTGCCTTCCATCATCTCGACGAGTCACGGCTCGACTACCCGAATCTTCCGGCGTACATGATCTTCGACCAGTCCACCGTCGACCGGTTCGGCGTGTTCGGCGCTCGCCCGGGGGCCCCGGTTCCCGAGTGGGTCACCCGGGCATCGTCCATCTCGGAACTGGCTGCAGCACTGGCTCTTCCGATCGACGCGGTGACGGACACCGTCGCTCGCTTCAATGACCACGCGGCGCAAGGTGCGGACCCCGATTTCTCGCGGGGCAGTAGTGCGTTCGATCGTTTCCCCGGTGGAAGGATGGGCGATCCGGATTCCCCTGGCGCCACATTGGGTCCGGTCCGAACGGCACCGTTCTATGCCGTCGAGGTGATCAGTTCGGCGCTCGGCACGAAAGGCGGACCCCGCACCGACGTCGAGGGGCGGGTTCTCGATGTCGACGGCGACGTGATCGAGGGGTTGTATGCCGCGGGCAATGTCATGGCCAATCCCAGCGGGATGGTGTACGGCGGTGCCGGAGCCACCCTCGCGGTCGCGGGGGTGTGGGGGATCGCCGCAGGTCGGGCGGCTGTCGCAGACAAGGTTCCGGCGCGCTCCGAAGTGGCGCAGACCTGAGTGAACGCACGGACAAGCCGATTCGGTCAAAAGATGGACGCATCGTCTATTGACTTGCCGGACCATCCATCTATAGCGTGTGACTGGGATTACAGGACGACTCTCGATGCCACCTCTGATCTGAAGGACAGCCATGGCGACTCGGCGCTACCTCCACCTGAACCTCGTCGGCAACGACGTCAACCTCCACATGGGGGCTCCCGCCTACGAACAGCAGCACCACGCCGACACAGCCCTCGTCGATCCATTCGAACGGCTCATGACCTACGGGCACCTCGGCGACGAAGGGTTCTTCACCGCGATCTTCCTCGGCGACGTACCCGGCATGCCGAACTCGCCTGCCTTCGACGGCGGACCGGCCGAGCCGATCACCGCGCTGACCGCGATGGCCCGCGAGACCAAGCACGTCGGGCTCATCGCCACCGCGTCGACGACGTTCTACGACCCGTACACACTCGCGCGTCTCATCGCCTCGCTCGACCAAGCGTCCGACGGCCGGGCCGGACTCAACGCGGTCACCACCGTCGGCGACGCACTCGCGCTGAACTACAGCAAGACCAGCCACCCCGACCGCGAGACCCGATACCGCCGCGCCACGGAATTCCTCGACGTGACCGAAGCCCTCTGGGCCAATCGTGAGGTGCGCCGCGATCCCGATGGCGTCACGCGGTACTACGCTTCCCCGATCAATCACAAGGGCGAATCCTTCAGCGTGATCGGCCCGCTCAACGTTGCACCGAGCAGACAGGGCCGACCGCTGGTCGCGCAGGCGGGCGGGTCCGGACCCGGTATCAAGGTCGCCGCACGGCACGCCGACATGGTGTTCACCGCGGCATCCAACCGGGAGCGCGCAGCCGCATACCGGGAGGACCTCGACAAGGCGCTCGCCGACGCGGGACGCCCCGTCGGGAGTGTCCCGGCCGTTCCCGGCCTCATCCCCTACGTCGCACGCACCGCGAAGGAGGCCGAAGAGCAGATGCTCGCCCTGGACGAGTTCGTTCCGTGGGAACTCCTCGCGCCGAAGGTGCTGGTGCAATTCGGGTTGGAGCCGATCTCGTTCGACAGCGTCGAAGACCGGTTCCCGTTCGAGAAGATGCCGAAGCCCGCCGACGTCGAGAAGACCATCAAGAGCACCTTCGGGAACTACGTCGGTCTCTACGACTGGATCGAGGCGCACCCCGGCGCCACCGTCCGCGAGGTCACGGCGCAGTCCCTCGGCCGAGGCGGTGCGCAGCACCGCAAGTTCGTCGGCTCGTACGACGACATCGTCGACGATTTCGAGGCCTGGTGGAGCGACGGCAACGTCGGAGGTTTCAACCTCATGTTCCCCGTCGGCCCGGCGTCGATCCGCGACTTCATCGACGAGGTGATTCCGCGCATGATCGATCGTGGCATCTACCGATCCACCCCCGACGACCGGCCGCTGCGGGAGCGCTTCGCGTGAGCCGTGCACTGCCGCGAGGTGAAAGGAACCGAGCATGCCGGAGACGTTGACGCCGCCGGGCCCGAAACCCGAAGGCTTCGACCCGGATTGGGTGCGGGCCAAACACGCCTACGAGCGTGCCAAGCGACTCCGGCGCGACGGAGTCGAGCAGTTCGTCGAAGTCACGGCCGAATTCTCGCACTGGGAGGACGATCCCTACGTCGAGCGGACCCCGCGCGATCCCGTGAACGACGAGGTCGAGATCCTGATGATCGGTGCCGGTCTCGGCAGCCTGATCGCCGCGGCGCGCATGCGCGAGGCGGGCCTCGACGGCATCAGACTGCTCGACCGGGCGGGCGGCGTCGGCGGAACCTGGTACTGGAATCGCTACCCGGGCATCCAATGCGACATCGAGTCGTACATCTACATGCCGCTCCTGGAAGAGCTGGGCTACATCCCCACTCAGAAATACGCCTACGGCGCCGAGATCCGCGAACACCTCGTAGCGATCGCCCACCACTACGACCTGGTGCGCGACGCGCTCTTCCACACCACCGTCACCGAGATGGTCTGGGACAAGGCGGAACAACGCTGGAACGTCCACACCGATCGCGGCGATCGTATCCGCGCCCGGGCGGTGGTGGTCTCGCCCGGCTCGCTCGTACGTCCGAAACTGCCCGGCATTCCCGGTATCAACGAATTCGAAGGGCACACCTTCCACACGAGCCGATGGGATTACAGCTACACCGGCGGAGACGAATTCGGTGGCCTGTCAGGGTTGCAGGACAAGTCGGTGGGCGTCGTCGGCACCGGTGCCACCGGACTGCAGGTGGTGCCTCACCTCGGGAGGTGGGCCCAGCAACTCTACGTGTTCCAGCGGACACCGAACGCCGTCGACGAACGCGGCAACAAACCCACCGATCCCGACTGGGCTGCGAATCTCGAGCCCGGTTGGCAGCGCGAGCGGATGGAGAACTTCACCCGTTACACCGCGGGCATGGAAAGCCACGTCGACCTCGTCGACGACGGCTGGACCCGGGTCGCCTCCGAGGTCACCAAGACTGCGATTCAGCAGGAAAACGAACGCCGTGGCACACCGATGACGCCGGAGGAGATCGGCGAGTTCCTGTTCGAGGCCGACTACAGGTCCATGGAACGGGTGCGTGCCAGGATCGACTCCGTCGTCACCGACAAGGCCACCGCCCAAGCACTCAAGCCCTGGTACAAGCGGCTCTGCAAGCGAGTCGGGTTCCACGACGAATTCCTGCCCACGTTCAACCGCGACAACGTCGAGCTCGTCGATACCGACGGCCGCGGAATCGAGCGGCTGACACGCGACGGGGTCGTCGTCGGAGGCACCGAATACAAGGTCGACGCGCTGATCTTCGCAACGGGATACGACGTCAGCAGCAGCTACACCCGCCGCGCCGGATTCGATATCATCGGTCGCGACGGAATCCACCTGAGCGACAAGTGGAAGAGTGGACCGCGTACCTTCCACGGCTTGCAGTCCCACGGATTCCCCAACTGTTTCTTCCTCGGGTACACGCAGACCGGCATCGCGAACAACTACACGCACACCGCCGAGGAACGCGCCCGCCACCTCGTCTACCTGCTTACGCAGCGCATCGAGCGAGGAGCCACCACCATCGAGGCAGACCTCGAGGCGGAGGACGGCTGGGTCGCCACCATGAAGGAACTCGGCAAGGCGGGCCAGGCCTTCTACGCGGACTGCACCCCCAGCTATCTCGACAACGAGGGCGACAGCGGCAATCCCGACGGCCTCGTCGCAGCCAACTACGGCGGCGGCCCGATCCAGTTCTTCGACCTACTGGCCCGATGGCGGGACAGCGGGCAGATGGAAGGCGTCACGCTCACCTAGCGTCCTTGGTTCCAGTCACGGTTACGGAGTCGATTGTCAATGAGAGTCGAGATCATCGAAGAGCGATGCGTCTCTGCAGGCCAGTGCGCCGCAATAGCGCCCGGGGTGTTCGATCAGCGTGACGAAGACGGCGTCGTGGTCCTGATGGATGCGCATCCGTCCGAAGAACACTGGGATTCGGTTCGTCAGGCAGCAGCATCGTGCCCCGCGGTCGCCATCGCATTCGAGGAGTGAAACAGACATGTCAGAAAATTCCACGACCGACGTCGACGAGGCCGTTCTCAGCTTTCCCGTCGAACGCGACGCACGCTGCCCGTTCGACGTCCCTGCTGCACTTATCGATTCGGCGGCCGATCAACCTGTGCGGCGAGTCCGTATCTGGGACGGCAGCACGCCGTGGCTGATCACGGGCAACGCCGAACTGCGTGTACTGGCATTGGATCCGCGTATCAGCACCGACGATCGCCTGACAGGCTTCCCGCACTGGAACGCGGGCCGGGCCGCCATCGCCCCGATGCGACCCGACAGCATCTTCAACACCGACGGCCCCGGTCATCTGCGGCTCCGCCGCATGATGACACGCACTTTCTCGTACAAGCGCGTAGAAGCGCAGCGCGAGAAGATCCAGCAGGTGACCGACAAGCTCATCGACGACATGCTCGCCGGGCCGAATCCGGTCGACCTCGTGCCCGCATTCGGTCTACCGCTTCCGTCGTTCATGATCTGTGAGCTGCTCGGGGTTCCCTACGACAATCATGACTTCTTCCAGGAGCATGCCTCGGCCGCGATGGATCGGTACGCCACACCGGAGTTGCAGGAGCGGCTGTTCACGGCGATGCGCGGCTACATGCGCGAGGTCATCGAAGAGCGGCTTGCGTCGACGGAAGAGTCGACAGGTGTGATCTCGGAGTTCGCCGACAACATCCGGGCGGGCGAGATGACGATCGACGAAGGCGTTGCGCTTGCCAACGGGCTGCTGTCGGCGGGTCACGAGACGAGCGCAGGCATCATCTCGCTCGGAACGCTCGCGCTCCTCCAGAATCCGGAACAGCTCGAGTACCTGCGCCACAACGACGATCCCAAGGCCATCGCCACAGCGGTCGAGGAGCTACTGCGGTATCTGAGTATCGTCCACAACGGGCAACGCCGCATTGCTTTGGAAGACATCGAGATCGGTGATGTCGTGATCCGCGCCGGCGAGGGGGTCGTTCTCGACTATTCCGCCGGTAGCTGGGATGCCCGGACCTTCGACGATCCGCGGCACTTCGATGTGGCACGGGTGTCGAACAAGCATCTCGCGTTCGGATTCGGACCGCACGGGTGCATCGGCCAGCAGCTCGCCCGCGTCGAACTCCAGGTTGCTTTTGCCACGCTCATCCGCCGCATCCCGACCCTGAAGCTTGCCGTGCCCATCGAACAGATCGAGTTCAAACACGACCGGCTCGCCTACGGTGTCTACTCCCTGCCGGTGAGTTGGTGACCGGCAGGGAGTAGACCTGCGGCCCTGTGTCAGCTCTGACCCGGCGTCGTCATCGTGCTTCCCGCGGCAGTGCCGCCGTCGACGCGAAGGACGGCGCCGGTGACGTAGCGGGCGCGGTCGCTGGCCAGATAGACGGCGGCTTCGGCCGCGTCGTCGACGGTCCCCTCGCGGTTGAGGGGCCGCTTCTTCGACTGCGTGGTGCGCACGCTCGAAATCATCGCTTCACGCTCCTCGCCCTCGAGTTCGGTGGTCGACGACGCGAGCAATGTCGTCGGGATGCTCCCCGGTGCAAGGCAGTTCACGCGGATTCCATGGACGCCCAGGTCGATGGCCGCAGATTTCGTGAAGTGGATGACCGCGGCCTTCGACGCCCGGTACGTGATCACTCCTCTGCCTGCCATGATGCCGCCGATCGAGGAGGTGTTGATGATCGAACCGCCACCGTGCTCGGCCATGTACTTCGCTGCTGCTTGCGTCCCCACCATCACGGCACGCAGGTTGACGGCGAAGATCTTGTCGAAGGCCTCTAGGTCGTCGTCGAGGAAACTGGCGTGGATGGGCCCGGAGATGCCTGCGTTGTTGACCAGCACGTCGAGTCCCCCGAACGTCTGCACCGCGAAGTCCACCAGCGCCCGCACCTCGTCGATGTCCGAGACGTCGGTTTCCCGAAACACCGTGGCGGGGGCGAGGGAGTCGGCGAGGGCCTTACCTTCGTCGCGGTTCACATCGGCTACCACCACCCGGGCGCCTTCGCGGACGAAATGTTCGACCGTCGCGCGGCCGATCCCTGTGGCACCGCCCGTGACAACGGCGATCTTGCCGGTGAGTTCTGAAGACATGTAAGCACTCTCGCATCTCGAAGGGTTCGACGTCATGGCATCCATCTACTGGACGCATTGTCTATCAATAAGCGTTGCCTGCCAAGAGGGTTGCGATCACCGACGGCGGGGCCACGCTGGTGGCCTACCGGCGCCGCGACGCGAGGGGATCGATGACCGTAGGCGAGTGGGAGTCATCGCGATCGATGGGAACATGTGTTCGACTCGAGGTAGGGTGTGGAGCGCGCGGGTCGGTGAGGTGTCATGCCTGGGAAGCATCGGCCCGCGTGCGGCAACTTGGAGAGCGGAATCTTTCCCCTGCCGCCTCGGGTTGCCATTGCCTCATGACCCGCGGAAAGCCGGAGAACCTGGGGAAGGTTTGCCCGATTCTGCGCGAACCCTTCCCCTAAGCTGGAACGTGTTCTAGATTCTGGGGCAGGGTTCGTCGGAGTGGAGGGATGCACAGTGGAGTTCAACCTTGCTGATGTTTTCGAGACAACCGCGTCTGCGGTACCGGATCGCATCGCGCTCACGTACGAAGATCTGAATCTCACGTACGCGGAGCTGGACGCGGAAGCCAACCGCGCCGGGCAGCTCTTCTCCCAGGCGGGCATCTCCAAGGACGATCACGTCGCGGTATTCCTCAAGAACTGCGTCGAGCACGTCACCAGCATTCTCGGTCTCATCAAGATCCGCGCCGTGCCCATCAACGTCAACTACCGCTACACACCCAGCGAACTCGAGTACATCTTCACCAACTCGGATTCGGTGGCGGTCGTCGTCGAGCTTCCCGAGCATCAGCAGGTCCTCGCGTCCTTGCTCGATGCCTGTCCGCTGATCCGCACGGTGTTCGTCGTCGGCGAGGCAACGGAGGAGCTGAAGCAGGCCGCCGAGCAGCGCTCTGTCGCCGTGGTCTCCTTCGCCGATGCGCATGCTCTGCCCGCGACAGCAGAGTTCCCCGCGCGTTCGGGCGACGACCTGTATCTGCTGTACACGGGCGGAACCACCGGATACCCGAAGGGTGTCATGTGGCGGCACAACGACTTCTTCCGCAAGCCGCTCTCCGGCGGCAATCCCTATGGTGCTGAGCCGCGGAAGGATCTCGCCGAAGTCGCAGCGGGAGCGACGGAGTTCCCGGGCCTGGCGTTCCTCATCGCGGCGCCCCTCATGCACGGTGCAGCCCTCTACTCACTGTTCACGTTCTTCACGCTCGGGGCCCGGGTGGTCTTGAGGCGCGACTTCGATCCGAAGACGGTGGTCGAGGCTGTCGAGAAGGACAAGGTGCAGGTGATTCTCATCGTCGGCGACGGCATGGGATTGCCCCTCGTCGACGAGATGGAACGTCGGAAGGACGACGCCGACCTCAGCTCGCTGTTCTCCATCACCTCCGGCGGTGCCATCTGGTCGACGAGCGTCCGCGACCGCATGCTCGCCGTGAAACCCGACCTGTTGCTGCGCGACAACTTCGGCGCTTCGGAAACCGGCAACGACGGCGCATTCGACGTCGACGAAGACGGAAACCTGCGGATGCCGCCGAGTCCCAACATGATCCTCGTCGACGAAAAGCTCGAGCCCATCGCCCCGGGCTCCGACGATGTCGGCTACATCGCCCGTATCGGCAACGTGCCGCTGGGCTATTACAAGGACGAAGAGAAGACAGCCCGGACCTTCCCGACTCGCGCCGACGGCACGCGCTTGTCGATCCTCGGAGACATGGGTCGTGTGGAGGCCGACGGCACCATCGTGTTTCTCGGTCGCGGCTCGCAGTGCATCAACACCGGAGGCGAGAAGGTCTTCGCCGAAGAGGTCGAGTCGGCACTTCATGCGCATCCGTCGGTCTCCGACGCTCTTGTCGTGCCCGTGCCGCACGAACGCATGGGCCAGGCTGTCGCGGCCGTCATCGCCACCTACCCGGAAGCTGGGGAACTGACGCTCGAAGAGGTGCAGGAACATTGCCGTAAATCGTTGGCAGGATACAAGATTCCGCGCTCTATCGTAGTGGTAGACGAGGTCAAGCGCACCCCCGCCGGCAAGGCGGACTACCGGTGGGCCACCGCTCAGGCTGCGCAGTAGGCGACGAACACAGCAATACCGACAGATGCACCTCTTCGGAAGAAGAGGTGCATCTGCGTATGCGGCCCTCGATCGCCACGGTCGTGTTCAGGGCCGAGTGTGCCGGGCGCGACGCTCCGCCTCTGTGAGCGCGCGTCGGACAACGGCCGACAGTGCGACGAACGATTCCAGCTGGCTGGACCCCGAAGGTTTGATGTCGTCCAGTTCGGCTGCGATGGATTCGCTCTCACTGCAAAGTTCGGTAGCAAGAGCGCACTGATCATTCAGCGACTTCAGTTCTGTCAAAGGCCAACTCGCGTCGATAATCCGATAGTCGCCGCGCTCTCTCAGTCGAACTCCACGGGATGCAAGGGAGATTCGAAGTGCCTCGTTCACCTCGACGGAGCGGTCGGTGACCTCGATCCACCTCTGCATCGCGTTGAGCTTCGATCGCTCGCTACGACGCTTGCCTGATCCGAACAGTGACAGCTTCATTCGCGATTTCCCCTCTAATCGAGATGATTGTAGCTGCAATATCGTGATCTTGTAGGCGATTTGGCGAGGTACCGACTGCCGCGCGCCCACCCGTCCGAGTACTCTTCGCCACAGGCCGACACGCTCGAACGAGGATGACGACGAGCCCGTCGGATCTGCGAGCTGACGCGCCTCAGTCTGCCGCTCGATCGAGCTCGGCATCGGGTCGGGCGGGCGTAGCCGCAATGCGACGAGGATCGTCGTCGGGAAGCGATTCGATCAGGATGCGTCGCGGGTGCGCCGCAGAGCCCGCCGCCAGATACTTCTGACCGGGACGCACGCGTCGGGCCTGATCGGCTATCTCGTCCGTGACTGCAGGAATGGCGGGTTCGTTGAGTGCGTCGCGCACGATCCGTCGTGGGTCGTATTGTTTCAGGTCCAATGAAGTCGTAAGCCCCATTTCACGTTCGGCGCTTCCGCGCGTCGATTCGACGAAGTCGCGCAGTGCCCGCACAGTGCGGGCGAGCCGATGGGCGTAGACGGGAAGCCGTTGGGGGCCGAGCACGACCCCCGCGATGATGGCGACGAGGAACAGTTTCTCGAAGGTCAGGCCGAACATGGTGTGGATTCCTCATTTCGGGACGATCTCCTGTCGTGCAGCGTCGTGATGACGAGTGCGGCGCCGAACAATATCGACATCGGCAACGCGACCACGAACATGGACAGGACGTCGGCGGCCGGCGTTACCAGGGCACTGAACAGCGTGATGACGACGACGATGACGCGCCAGCTGCTACGGAGCTTGGCTGCGGAGACGATCCCGACGTAGTTCGACATCGCCAGGAACACCGGAAGAACGAAGGCAATCCCGGTCGCCAGAACAACTTTCATCACGAAGTCCACGTAATACGACGCATTGAGGATCGTGCTGTCCTGATCGGACGAGAATGCGGTGAGCACGCTCACCATCCGGGGAAAGATCAAAAATCCGAAGGCGCACCCGGCTGCGAAGAGCGGGGCGGCCGCCGCAGAGAACCCGACGACATACTTCTTCTCCCGGCGCGTCAGACCGGGGGTGACGTAGGCGAAGAACTCTCGCAGCCAGATCGGACTGGACAGGATCACGCCTGAGAACAGTGCGATCTTCAGCTGGAGGTCGAACGCACCGGTCACGGTGTCGTAGTTGAGGCTGGCCTCCCGAGAGAGCGCCAGCTGCTCGACAGGTTCGCGCAGGACGTCGAGGATCTGATCAGAGAGAGCGAAGCCGACGATCACGCCGATGAGCAGCGACACCGCCGCGCGAACCCCGCGACGTCGCGCTTCGCGCAGGTGTCCGGCGATCGGCATCGTGCCTCGCGCGGCGGTGGTCGCGGTCATGATGCGCGTCGGTACGGAACCTGGGTGAGGTCCGCGGTCTCCGCGTCGATGGTCGGATCACTCACCTCGTCCTTGAGGATGCGCATCGACTGGCCCACGCTCTTGGCGAGCGCCGGAAGCTTGGTCGAGCCGAAAACGAGGAGGACGATCGCGAGGATGATGAGAGCGTGCCAGCCGGTGAGGTTGTTCAGCATGGTGTTGTCCTTGAATGGGTTGGATGAGTGATCAGTTGGGTGTGCCCGGGCCCATGCCCGGCATTGCTCCACGGGGAGGTTCGCCGCCCATCGGCGCACCTTCCGGCGGAGCACCACCGCCGGTGGGTTCGGTCGTCGTGTCGACCGCGACTGCCAGCGACCCCACGTATCCCGAGTCGGTACTGCCGGAGAATGTGCCCATCTGCAGGTCGTATCCGTCGCCGAAGACGTTGTCGTTGTCGAGACTTCCGATCCGGGCCAGATTCTCGGCCGACCCCGCATAGGTATCGAGCTCGTAGACCTCGTTGAGCATGTCCTGGGGAAACGCGATCTGAGAGGTCGCGATCGCGTTCTCGACGTTGGTCGCGGAATCGACGTCGAGGTAGACCTCGAAGTGAATGTGGGTCCAGCGGCCGGTGTAGCAGCCGGGCACGATCGTCTCGAAGGTTGCCTTGCCGTCGGCATCGGCCACCTGAATCCCGCGCAGGTAGGTCTCGTCCTCTACACCTTCGGTGTACATCGAGTACCGGCCCTGCGCGTCGCACTGCCAGGCGTACACGGCGACCCCATCGAACGGGGTGTTGTCATTCGCCATGTCGGTGACCGTGAAGGTGAGGGAAAGTGGAACACCGTCGGCGGTGCCTCCATCGAGGCTCGACGTGATCTCGCGGCGGACGATCCCGGACTCCTCGAGCACGTTGACCCCGTTCGTGCCGTCGGCCGGATAGGGGCCGTTGGTCTCGTCGGGGATTTCGCCGGCGGGTGTGCTCACGGTGACGGCAGTGCTGCCGATCCTCGAGGAACACGCGGCCAGCGCCAATGCACCGGCACCGGCACCGACGACGCTCAGCACTCGGCGGCGGGTGATCAGAGTTGCGATATCGAAGCCCGCACCCTGATCGACGACGTCCTCTGTGGGGCGGTCGAGCAGGCGGCCTTGGTATGCGGGTCCGTCCGGCGTATCGGTGGGGTCGGGAACGCGGCTCATGTTTGTCTCCTCCGTGCGTCGCTCAGGGGTACTCAACTGGTTCAGTGATAACCACAGTCCCAGCCGACGCCGGGGGAGCCCTGTGTCGTCGCTGGGTGTTTGCTGTGAGCGGTTTGCACAGTCGGCCGGTCATCTCACGGCAACCCAGGATGCGTGCGGGTACCGTCTCGTGGATGACGAACTTGGACCACGGAGACCCTGGCGACGCTCCCACTGTGCCGCCGCCGTTGACGGAGATCGTGAACGCGGCCCGGCCCTCTGCCGCCGAGGAAGCGCGGACGGTCGCCGCGTCGACGAACACGGGTACTCTCGCAACCCTCACCAAGGAAGGCGACCCCTGGGCGTCGTTCGTGACGTACGGGCTCGTCGGAGGCTCACCGGTGTTGTGCGTGTCGCACATGGCCGAGCACGGACGCAATCTGGCGCGCGATCCACGCGCGAGCATCGCGATCGTGGCACCGGGCCCGCAGTCCGACCCATTGGCCAGCACTCGAATCACCCTCGCCGGGTATGTCGAACGTCCGGAGGGTGAGGAACTGACCGCCGCGCGCGAGGCGCATCTGGCCGCCGTGCCTGCGGCGCGCGTCTACATCGATTTCAGCGACTTCTCGCTCTGGGTTCTTCGGGTTCAGCGCGTGCGCTGGGTGGGCGGGTACGGACGGATGGATTCGGCCACCGCCGAGTCCTATGCCGAAGCGTTGCCGGATCCGGTGACCCCGGCGGCCGGTCGCGCGATCGCGCATCTCAACGACGACCATGCTGATGCGCTGCTGGCGATGGCCCGAAAGCTCGGCGGATTCCCTGACGCCACCGAGGCCACGTGCGTCGGAGCCGACCGTTACGGTCTGGATCTGGATGTCACCACGCCGCGCGGTCGGGCACCGACCCGCGCCGGATATCTGTCACCGCTCGATTCCGCAGCTGAGTTACGTGCGGCCACAGTAGCTTTGACACGCGCAGCACAGGCCTCGTAACCCGGACGCACGATCATGGATATCCGCCGCCGCGTCGCCGACGCTCGCGTGGCCCGGCTCGCCACAGCGGATGGATCGGGCGTGCCGCACGTGGTGCCGATCGTGTTCGCTTTCGACGGCGACACGATCCACACCTGTGTCGACGACAAGCCGAAGGCGACGCGGCAACTGCGACGCTTGGCCGACATTGCAGAGAATCCTCGGGTGAGTGTGCTTGTAGACCACTATGAGGATGACTGGTCCCAGCTGTGGTGGGTCCGTGTCGAGGGCATCGCCACCGTGCACGATGCCGATACGGACGCCGGAGCGGCCGGACTCGACGCGCTGGTCCGGAAGTACACGCAGTATCGGGTGCAGCGGCCGTCGGGGCCGGTGATCACCATCGACCAGCTGAGATGGCGGTCGTGGTCGCCGTGAGCCACGACGACGCGTCCCGGTCGAGTGCGGCGTCGGATCGATGGCGGGTATATCTGTCACATGCGTATCGGAATCGTCGGCCTGTCTCGGGGCCTGTACATGGCCGGATTGGCACGCCGGATCGGCATCGAGGTGATCGCGGTCTGCGATGCTGACTCCGAACGTATGGCCGACGCACGCGCAGAGTTTCCGGAGGCGCGGGCAACCGGGGATTGGACCGAATTGCTCGGTGCCGGTCTCGACGGTGTTGTGCTGGCCAACGACTTCGACGCGCACGCGGAATTGGCCATCGCGTTCCTGGATCACGGGATTCATGTGTTGTCGGAGACCGCGGCCTGCGCGTCCGAAGACGAAGGACGCCGGCTCATCGCTGCGGCCGAGCGTTCCACGGCAACCTATTCGTTTGCGGAGAACTATGTCTTCCATCCGCATACTCGGCTGCTTCGGAAGTCAGTGGATTCCGGCGAGCTGGGCGCACTCACGTTGGTGGAAGCCGACTATCTGCACAGTCTGTCGCCCCAGGACACAGCCGCTCTGATCGGCGACCCTGCACATTGGCGTGGCCGTATATCGCCGACCGCTTACTGCACGCACACCGTCTCACCGCTACTCGACCTCACCGGAGCGTGGCCCGTGGAAGTCAACGCCTTCTCCATCGGGCCGGATGATGCTCGCCCCGCCGCCGTTGTTCTCGCCATAAGGCTCTCCGACGGCACCCTGGCCGTGGCCCGCCACGGTTTTCTCGCCGGCGAGACCGGTAGTCACTGGAGTTGGGTATCGGTGCGTGGTTCCCATGGCATCGCCGGGTCGGAGCGCGTCACAGGAGAAGAGGCGTGGTCCGTGCGAGTGCGTCTGGAGGGCTGGGCGCAGGCGGACGGGCTGGTGCGTGAGCAGATCCGCGTACCCGACCCCTACGTTGCGGACGACGAACCCATCGATCGCATGGCAGAGGGCACCGTCGTGGTGCTCGAAGGATTCCGTGCGACAGTGGAACACGGCACTGCACCGCTCATTCCGGTGCATCGCGCCGTCGCGGCATCATTGGTCGGTGTGGCAGGTGCGGAATCGCTCGTCACGGGTTCGCGGCCAGTGCCGGTTCCGGATGTCCGCCCAGAACATCTGAGGCAGGAGGTGAGGGCTTCACCCAAGCGCCTCCAGTGAAAGACGTTACTGCTGAGATTATTCGAGGTATCCGAAATGAACGAGCCGATCGCGTTGCCGATCATGTTGATCGGCTTCGGGCCGGTTGCGCAGCAGTACGCTGCCACTGTCCGTGCCCGCCGTGACGAATTCCGGATTCGATACGGGGTGGAACCCCGCGTCGTCGCGATTCGGGGACGAACCCGGCAGGTTCTCCTGCCGGACGGTGAAGCTCCACCCGCACGGGAATTGTGGACTCCACGCACGTCAGTGGCAGACCTGTTGACGCGTACCTCACCTGTCGTCGTTGCGCAGGCGGTCCCTTCCCACCCAGAGGGTGCTGGAGAGGCATTGAACGACGGCCTCGCCGCACTTGCCCACGGCGCCCACCTGGTGACGGCAACGAAGTCGCCCCTGCTGACCGGATGGTCGCGGCTACGGGATGCTGCACTCGAACATGGTCGCGGGGTGCGTATTTCAGGTGCAACCGGCGCTGCGTTGCCTGCCGGAGACATCGCACGTGCCGGTTTGCGTGGCTTCGACGTGCGCACCATCCGTGGGTGTGTCAACGGCACCGCAAGTTTCGTACTCGATCAGCTCGGTGATGGTGCGGCCCTCACCGAGGCCATCGCGATCGCGCAGGACCGAGGTATCGCGGAGGCAGATCCCTCGGCGGATCTCTCCGGAGCCGATGCCGCGACGAAGCTACGTCTGCTGGCAGGGCTGCAATGGGGATGGGATGTCAGCGCCTGCGAAGTCGAAACGGAGCCGATCACCGCTGCCACCGCCGACCGCGCCGCGCGTGTGAGTGAACGCGGCGCGGTTCTGCGGCACGTCGCATCGGTGAGCATCGATAATCCAGGCCGCGTCGTCGTTGCACTTCACGAGGTCGCACGATCCGAGCCGCCCTTCGGGGTTCTGGCCGGCCCGGACAAGGCGGTCACGTTCGGATGTGGCGATGCGGGGGACATCACCGTCTCCGGTGGTCGATCGAGTCCGCTCGGGGCAGCCCTGTCCATGGTCAAAGACACATTGTCGCTGGCGATCGATCCTTCGCCCGGGCTCGGTTGAGTGTTCCCGGTGAATCGGGACGGCTGTCCCTTTCCGTCGGGACTCCGTGCGTCGCAATCTTTCCGCATGGCGGTTGACGTTGCGGGATCGAGAGTGGAAGGGGCAACAATGCGCACTCCGAATATCAGAGAAGATGAATCGACACCAGCGGTCCTTGCGGACACCCCGTCGGTGCCCTCGGCGCCGAGCGCGGTGTGGGCATGGACCGGCGCTGTCGCCGGTCTGGCCGGTGTGGTCGGTATCCAGGCCAGCATGGCGATGGGCGCAGCTTACGACGAGAACAACGCGGGCAACGCCGTCGCGATCACCGCCGCGTTCGCCGAGCAACGTACCGCGATGCTCGTGATGCACCTCAGTCTCACCATCTCGACGCTGCTACTGCTGATCTTCGCTGCAGGCCTGTACCGGCGCTTGCAGGCGGGGCTGCCGGAGTTCAGTCTTCTGCCCACCGTCGCGGCATTCGGCCTGGTGCTCACCTCGACGGGGACCCTGCTCGGGACCGGCCTCGACACCGAGTTGCTGTTCGGCCTGTCCGACACCGACAAGATGGTGCCCGAGGTGGCGGTGTTCGCGTCACATTGGATGGGCACGATTCCGTGGCTGTGGGTCGGTGCCGGCCTCAGCGGCCTCGCCGTCGCGGTGGCCGCACTTCGGCACCGCGCCGTACCGCGCTGGCTGGGGTGGACGAGTCTCGTGCTGGGCGGATTGACCACCCTGCTCGGGGTGTCCCCACTGCAGTACATGGCAGGATTCGTCGGACCGGTGTGGGTCCTGTTGGCAGGCATCGGATTCGCGCTCTCCGGGCGAGTGAAACGATAGCGCGACGCCCGGCGGTCCGCGGGTGCATACTCACTGCACTATGAACGACGCCTCGGCCACTGGGATAGCGGCGGGCACCGGAGCACCGGTGTCCGCCGCTATTGTTGCTGTCGCCTCATGGCTGTTGGCCTGCGCAGCCGTCGTCGTCTTCATGGCTGCACGTCCCGTGCTCGACGCCGACCAGTTGTTCTTTCTCGTGGACGTCGTCGGGGCGGCCGTGTACGGCACGGTGGCGGGGGTGGTGCTCGCGCGCCGCGCGCACCCCGTGCCGATCCTGCTGGCGGTTGCCTCCATCGGCGTGGGTATCGCCGCGTTGTCGTACAGCTGGACCGAATTGGCCCTGGTGCGTCCCGAACTCCCACTCGGAATCCTCGAGCCACTCCAGAACACCGCGTGGATACCGGGCACACTCTCGTTGTTCCTGGTGGTGCCGTGGCTCATCCGCGACCAGGCTGCCGACACCGCCACCCGCATCGGTCTCGGCGTCGGGGCTGCCGCGACCGCATGGTTCTTCTGGGCTCGCACCTACACCGAGATACCGGCGGTCTGGTTCGTCGGCCCGGTCGTCGTGACGGGTTTCGCGACGGCCGGGTATGTCGCGTGGCGGTGGCGGCGGGGGCCGGAAGACGAACGTGCCGGGATGGGATGGCTCGTCTTCGGCAGCGCGCTGATGACCGCTTCCTACATCCCGCTCGCGGTGCCCGGTGTTCCCTGGATGCTCACGCCGCTATTACATCTCGCGACACAGGCGTTCTATCCGGTGGCAATCCTCGCGGTGGTGTTGCGGCAACGCCTGTGGGGGCTCGATCTGGCGGTCAGCCGTGCGGCCCTGGCCGGTAGTCTCGTCGCTGTTCTCGCCGCGGGATATGTGGCGGTGGCCGTCGTGGTGTCGCTGGTGCTTCCGACGGACGGTTCCGTGTTCGCTCAGGCCGTTGCGGCGACAGCTGTAGCGCTCGCCGTCCAGCCGGTCCGGGCATGGCTGACCCGCCGAGTGCATCGCCTGGTCTACGGCGACGGTGCTGATCCTGCTCGTGCCGTACGGACCCTGGGGAGGCACTTCGCAGGGGCCGAATCTCCGGAGGTATTGCTCGGTGAGCTCGCCGCCGGTATCGGTACCGCGCTGCGTCTCGAATCGGTGGAGGTGCGGCGGGCGAGTGAGACGATCGCGCGCTGGGGCGAACCGTCGAGGCCGGCAGAGGAAGTGCCGCTGCGTGACGGTTCGCTCGCGGTCACCGCCCCGCCCGGGGAAACGCTCGGGGCTCGCACTCGTGATGCCCTCACCGAATTGGCGTCTGTGGTGGAAGCCGGTCTCGTGGTGTTGCGAGCGGCCGAGGATCTCGAAACCACGCGGCGTCGTCTCACCGAGGCACGACTCGAGGAGCGCCGCACCATCCGCCGCGAATTGCACGACGGACTCGGGCCTTCCCTCGCGGGCGTCCGGCTGGGTTTGCAGGGTGCCCGGAATCTCATCGGCACCGACGTCGACGCGGCCCGTGATCTTGTCGACGAACTGTCGAGGGAACTCGACAGGCAGGTCGACGGCGTACGCGAACTGTCGCGTGGCCTGCTTCCGCCGGTGCTCGACGAACTCGGGCTCACCGCCGCCCTCGACGAGCTCGCCGCGAATCATGCGCGCGCCGGTTTCCGCGTCGAACTCGAGACCACTGCGGACGCGTCGGGACCGGTCGCGGTGGCCGCGTACGGCATCGCGTCGGAAGCGATCCTCAACGCCCGCCGACACTCGGGCGCCGATGGCTGCCGGGTGCGCGTCGGCCATGACGACGACTTCCTCGTCATCGACATCTGTGACGACGGAACAGGACCCGCGCCGGACGCGCGTGTCGGAGTCGGTACGCAGAGTATGCGCGAGCGGGCGTGCGGAGTGGGAGGCACTGTCCGGGTCGAAAACGCCGAGCCGCGCGGCACCGTCGTGCGTGCCCGGTTACCGTGGTGCGGGCCATGAACAACGATGAACAGATCCGGGTTGCGGTGATCGACGACCATCCCGTCTTCAGACTGGGCATGGTCGCCTTGCTCGGCACGCTGGACGGCATCGATGTCGTGTGCGAGGCCAGCTCTGTTCGCAACGCTCTCGACGTCGTGACGGGCGACGTCGACGTCGTGCTCATGGACATCGAACTGGGTGACGGGTCGGGCATCGACGCCACCCGTAGCCTGCTCTCGAAGTTCCCCGGCCTTCGTGTTCTGGTGGTGACCATGCACGAGGACGAGGACACACTTGTCGCATCGGTACGGGCGGGGGCACACGGATATCTGGTCAAGGGCGCAGATCCGTCGGGTGTCGAGCGGGCGATCCGGGCGGTCGCCGACGGCGAGATGATCGTCGGAGCGGCGGTTGCGGCCAAGGCGCTCGGTGCGATGGCTTCGTCACGTGCCCTGGCGCCGACGGTGTTCCCGCAGCTGACCGGCAGGGAACGCGAGATCCTCGATCTCGTGGCCAGGGGCCTCGACAACGGGACGATTTCGCGTCGTCTCGTACTCAGCCAGAAGACGGTGCGGAACCACGTTTCGAACATCTTCGGGAAGATCGGTGCGGCGGACCGGGCGACCGCCATCGTGCGAGCACGTGAAGAGGGGCTCGGTCTCGGGTGAGGGAATTATCTTCGACGCAAGCCCGGTCGTTCACGGCCGGGAGGACGTCAAGCCGTACTGTGAGTGCGATAAGAACGGTATGGGAGTAACAAACAGTTCGTCCGGTATGTCTACCAGCGTGGAGGCTGATCTTTCGGTGTTGTCGTTCGAGTCGACGGTGCCACGACGGTATGTGCATCGACAGTCCGTATCGGAGGTTTTCCTCACCGATTGCGTCACCGGCCCGGAACCCGACCGGTTCGTTCTTGGCGCGCAATGGCCGCGGCTCCACGGTTTCTACCGCGGCCGGGATGGCCGGTACGACCCGATGCTCCTCGCGGAGACCCTGCGGCAAAGCGTGATCTACCTGGCACACACTCGCTATCGCGTCTCGCTCGGTCAGCGATTCGTGATGCAGACGATCGAGATCACCGCTGAACCCGATCGGCTCGAGATCGGTGCGGGGGCGGCCGAGGTCGCGGTCACTGTTGTGGTGTCGAATGTCCGGCGACGAGGCTCGCATGTCACCGGTCTCAGCGCTGCCCTGACGTTCGAGGTCGCGGGCCGCCGAGTCGGATCGGGCCACGGCCGTGCTTCGGTGCTCACCCCGGTCGAGTACGACACCGCTCGATGGGGTGAGAGCGGGCCGCGGGCAATAGGTTCCGTGCCCGACGGTGTACCCCTCGATGCGGCCGCGGTGGGCATGGTGGCCGACGGCGATGTCGTCATCGGGGCAACGGCACGACGCGGGCGATGGCAGGTGCTACCCGACCTGTCCCACCCGGTGCTGTTCGACCATCCGTCCGATCATCTTCCCGGGATGCTCATGTTCGAAGCTGCGCGCCAGGCGTCGCGAGCGGAGCTCGGGCTTCCGGATGCGGATCTGGTGTCGATGAGCGTGCAGTTCCAGCGGTTCGTGGAACTCGACCGTCGAGCCGAGGTGGTCGTCTCGTGCGTCGATGATGAGCCCGGGCGCGCGCATGTCGTATTCGAACAGCACGGAACGTCGATGGCCTCGGCGACGCTGACGTTGGCTTCTGCGGTCGATGTACGTTCGGGGCGCGGAACCCGGTCCGGTGTGTAGACGCGCGTCAGGCCATCGCTGGGTCGCGGACCCAACGAGCGCCTCGAATCTTGTCGCTGTCGAGTCGGCGCTCGGGTGCCACGATGCCCGGCAACAGGAATTGCCACATTTGGTCGATACGCTGTTCGAGATCGGTGCGCCGATCCAGCACGTTCGAGACCATCTGGACGCCCGTGAAGGCGGAGATCACAAAGCGAGCCAGCACCGGTGGTTCGATCGTGGGAAGGATATCTTCCTGGACGATCGCTTCCTCGACGAGACCTCGGCAGGCTTCGATCCAGTCCTGGTACGGCCCGGGTTTGCCGGGTACAGCGCTCGCACTGAACTCGAGGGTCAGCCGGATTCCCGCCCGCACGATCGGATCCTCGACGATCTGTCGGCCCATTTCGTGGCAAAGCATGACGATCTGTTCGAGCGCCGAGGCGTTGGTGGTGGAGATGGCTTCCACCGCGGCGATGGAGATGGTGTGCTGCCGATCCATGACCGCTTGCGCCAGGTCGTCCTTCGACTTGAAGTGGAAGTACAGGGCGCCTTTGGTGAGCCCACTGCTCGCTTCCACGATCTCCCCGAGGCTCGCACCCTCGAACCCCAGTCGATCGAATGTCGCCGCGGCTGCGACGACGATCTGCTGCCGCGTAGCTACCGCGCGGGCTTGTCTGACCACACCCCGTGTCCTTTTCTCGATGATGTCCCGAAAGGCGAGTCGTGACGAACCCCGACAATCGGCCTCCCCCGAAGCGCACGGTACCAGCCGACCCTGAGGAAACCGCAGACCGTGCATCGGCCCCGGAACCGGCACTGCATGTCGCGGTGGTGGGTGCCAGCGGTTTCCTCGGTGGGGCAGTGCTCGACGTGATGCTGGCCCGGGGTGTCACGTGCACCGCGATTGCGCGCCGTCCACCGGCGCCCACAAGACCATCGATGAAGGGGGTGGCCGCAGATCTGGGTGATCCGGCATCGCTCACCGCCGCGCTTGCCGGAGTCGACGTGATCGTGCACGCCGCGTCCTACACCGGCTCCGACGAGGCCCAGTACGAGCAGATCAACGTTCTCGGCACCCGGAACCTGCTGGCTGCAGCTGCGGCGCAAGGCATCGATCGAATCTTCTACCTCAGCACGATCGGCGTCTACGGTCCGGGGCCGCACCGGAACGTCGGTGAGGGGGAACTCGAGCCCAACCCGGTCACGGCGCTGAGTGCCAGCCGTCTTGCCGCCGAGAATCTTGTGCGCGACCACGGCGGGCTCGTGTTGCGTCCCGGGTTCGTCCACGGACCGGGGGACCGGTGGTTCCTGCCCGGGCTTGCTCGTATCGTGTCGACTCTCGGGGTCTGGATCGACAACGGTGTCGCCAGGCAGTCGGTGATCTCGCGCCGCGACGTGGGTCGACTCGCCACCGCTCTTGCGGTTCGCCCGCTTCCCGACGCGATGCGCGGGGGCATGCTCCACGTCGCCGATCGGACTCCCGCGAGCGTGCATGATCTCGTCCACGTCGCTGCCGCCCAAGGGTTGCTCACTCCACCGACCGCTTCCGTGAGCTACGAACAGGCGCTGCACGTGGGGCTGGAGCGCGGATTGTCAGCGCGTCACATCGACCTGATCGGACACGATCACCACTACGCCAGCACTCGAATCTGGGCACATACCGAGCTGACCACCGATCCCTGATCGATGGATCATTTCAGGTGCGGTTCACCCATGTTCTCACTGGCAGTGACCGTTTCCGGGTGGTTTCGTCCGACGGGATGCATGTGTCGCCGGAAATGCGGTAGACTTCACCCACCGAGCAATACCGGTCGATTGGTATTGTTTGCCGGGGAGGGCATCGATACGAGTGATTGCGAAAGCACTTCGACGTATCGACGGGTGGTAGATCGGCGGCTGTGACGGGACGAAAGACGGTGAGGTCTGCACCGGGGGGTCCTCATCGTTCTGACCCGAGGGGTTCCGTCGGCGTATGGCGCCGACGGAACCCTGGTCGTCCGCGCACTCGGGGGGAGGTGTGCGCGAACTGTGCCCCCGTTCGGGGAGGGGCGGGGGCATAGAACAGACTATGTGAGTTTGCGGTTGCGTGCATTGCCGCGCTCACCCGGCCCCGTCATCTTGGTGAGAATCCAGGCCTTCTGGGAGGCGATCCCTGTGGTTCTCCAGCGGTGCAGATCACGGTGAGTAGTTGCGGTGTCCGGGCGCGGCTCCGCAATGGCACTCGTGCGTCGGAGCGGGACTTCGAGTGTCCGGATTGTTGTGCCGATAGTCCTACGTTGCACCCGGGTCTCCTGCAAGATCATGAGGACCCATGTCCCTTGACCGTCAGGAACTTTCATGCGATCGATAGTCCGCGCCACCTTGATCACCATGGCAATTGTCCCGCTGTCCGTAGCGGCACCGGCACTGGCCGCAGCGGCCGACGCCGACGACGTCACCTATGCCTTCGGGGTCGACGGAGCCAACGTGACCAACACGATCACCAACAACACCGGTGGCGTGTTGATCTGCACGACCTCGCTAGCTTCTGCGCCGGGAGGAATTCTGCCACCCATCTGGGAAGTGACGGGACCGGGCCAGACTCTCTATGCGTCGAGCGAAGTGCAGCCGGGCACCACCACGCAGACGGTGACGGACATTCCCGACGGCTCGTACGTTGCCTTGGCGACGTGTGGCAACGCCGACAACACCGCGATGTGGGCATCGGATTATCCCGGAATCGGGGAGATTCTCGATCTGTTCCCGATGGACACCTTCGCGGTGCAGCAGGCGTCGATGGTCGTCACTGTGCCTGCCCCGACTCCCGGTCTGCCGGCTCCGGACGCCGGGCTCGCACCTTTCGGGAGTAGCTGACCGAAGCACTCCGAGCAATGATGTGGCCTGCGCCGTAAGGCGCAGGCCACATCATTGCAGGCGTGATCAGCGACGGGAAGGATGAGCCGTCTCCTGGAACGGAGGCCATTCCGACGCGCGGCTATTCATCGCAGGCAATCCCATCCTTGTCCCTGTCGAGATGGGTTCCATAGCCCGGTTCGCCTCTGAGGATGGGAGCAGCGCCGGCTGCTCTTGCCTCTTTGCAGTTCTCGTATGACACGGACGGCGACTGGGGAGCGGGTGGAGGCGTGTACTGAGTTGCCGGAGGTGGAACCGTGTTTTCCGGCGTCGAAGGCGCGGTGTCCACGGGAGGCTGCGGCCGATTCCGAGGTGTCCAAGGCGCACCACACAACTCGTCGCCTTCGGTACCCATCGATTCTCGCCACGCGGCATCACTGCACGAGTACTCGAGCGACGAAGTAGTAGTTGGGGCCGGAGCGGCTTGCGTCGTACGGGCGTATGGGGTGGTTGTTTGTGTCTGAGTGGAAGGCGAAATGCTCGGGGCGCGACTCGATGTGGTGGGCGGGGGCGTAGTCGTGGTTGTTGTAGAGTCCGCCGAACTGGTTGTGGTTGACACACCTGGGTTGGAGGCCGACGCCCCGCCATCGCCGAGAGTTGCCCCGAGCGCGACGAACCCGACGAGACCGGCTCCTAGCATCCACGGCCACTTTCGACGCTTCTTTCCTCCTGTCGGGGATGGGGTACTGGTCGGTTCAACGGGAGCGAATGCGCGGGTAGGAACATCGCTGTCCTTCGGCCGTGTCTGGTTCGTCCACTGCTGCCCGTCCCAGTAACGATCGAGGGACGGATCGTAGGGGTCGGGATGCCACGCGGCGGGAGGATTCATGCTTGATCCATTTCTGAAGAGAAACTTCCGCAAGCACGTCGTATGGGCGGAGTGGTTTGTTACAACGCTTCGAACAAGCATCAGCGACATGCTCGAGAGGAGTGAATCCTGCTCCGGAATTGCGGGGGCAGGCAGATTGAGCAGCGCAGCGGGGCACTCAACCAGTGCCGGAAACAGTCACCGCCGACGCCGGGAGTTCGGTGCAGCGGTGAGTGGCAGGCGACGGCCCGAGACTCAGAATCCGGGTATCGAGGGCAGCTCGGGCAAGGGAAGCGCCGGCGGCGGAGGGAGCGTCGGCAGCTGGATCTCGGGCAGGCCGGGAATGAGCGGCGCGGGTTCGGGTGCGTCCGGTGTGGCGGGCGGCGCGGCGCTCTCTGTCTCGGCGGTGGGCGCCTGAGCCGGTACCTGGGTCTGCGGCTGGTAGGTGATGGGCTCCTCGGCCTGTGCCGGCGCTACAGGCGGTACGGCGCTTGCCGACGGGGCTGCTTCAGGGGTCCGGATCATCTCCGAGGTCGGCGCGGGTTGTGGCGGTGCTGTTTGCCGCGCGGCCGGTGGCTGTGTGCTCTGCTGAGTGACTGCGGGTTGTACGTCGTCCTCAGAGCCTTGCAGTACGACGGTGCCGAGTCCGATCGCAGCTGCGAGAGCGACGACACCGCCGGCAAGCGCGAAGGCGCGACGTTTCGGCGCAGGCGGTGGCGTCTCATGGGTGACGACAGCGGCGACGTTGCCGGGTTCGTTGCTCGGTGCGGGCAGTGCGGGCAGTGCGGTCGGCAGCACCTCCGTCTGCGACAGTGTGTGGTCGGCGAACTCGACCGCTGCGGGGCGCGCCAGCAGCGCCGCGCCCTCTGCCGCTACCAACTCGGGTTGTTCGGGCACGATCACCGGCAGGTCCAGCCACGACTCCATCACCGAGGCGATCAGCGGGATATTCGCACCACCGCCGATCAGCACTGCAGCATCCGGGGTGCGTCCCGAGCGCTGGATGACCTCGCGGGTGAGGCGGGCCGACGTCTTCACGGCGCCGTCGATGAGCGAATCGAAGCTGTCCTGAGAGAGCAGTAACAGGCCGCCCTCGCCCGTCAAGCACACTGCGCCCTTGGTGGACAGTTGCTCCTTCGCGTCACGACACCGTGCGGTGAGGGCGAGTTGGGCTGCCGTATCGGCAGGCCGCGTGAAGCGTTGCTGGTGGAGCTGGTCGTCGAGGACGAGCTGGTCGACGAGGTCGCCGCTGATCTGGTCCGAACGTGTGGTGCTCAGTACCTTTCCGGTGCTTCGGTCGACGACGGTGACGGTGAGGCCGGAGCTGCCGAGGTCGTAGAACACCAGCGTCTCGTTCTCACCGAGCTCCCCGGACATCTCCAGCATCTGGAGCGCGGCCGTCACCTCGGGGACCAGCTGGAAGTGGCCGATCTCCAGCCGGGTCATCGCGGCCTGGACGGCACCGGCCTGCGCGTCGTTCTGGTACGCGACTCCGATGGCCTCTACCTGCTCGATCTCCCTGGTTTCGGCAAGCATCCACTCGATGGAATCGCCTGCCAGTTCCCCGGGGCGTTCGAGAGTCGCGGTGATGGGGCGTGATCGGAAGATCGAACCGTCGGGCGTCTCGGCATCACAGCTTGCGAAGCGCACAGCGCTGGCCCCCATCGAGACACCGAGAACTGAAGTCATGAAGCCGACTATAACGGTCTGATTACGGGAGCGCGCACGAAGCGGAACAGGACGGCAGGGGCTCGGCGGCGGCGGCGATTCGGGAATGTCGGTGTGCCAGCATCGGACCCGGACAAAAAGGTCATTACAGACTATGCGGTCCATGTGGACGTTGCAGTGAGGCACCGTGGTTCAGTGCGCCGCACCCAACTCGACGAGTAGCACGCCGGCGATGATCAAGCCGATTCCGACACCCATGATGGGACTGAGCTTGTCCTGGAACAGAATTCGTCCCGCCAGCGTGGTCAGCGCGATGCCGATGGCGGTCCAGATACCATACGCGATACCCAGCGCGAGTCCTTCGGCGAGTGCCGCGGAGAGCAGGGTGAAGGCCGCCACGTAGCCGACGCCGACAGCGCCGTACCAGCGTGGATTTCCTAGGGCGGCAACGCGCAGGCAGAGGGTGGCGCAGACCTCGGTGAGGATCGCGCCGATCAAGAAGATCCACGTCGTCACTGGGATTCCTTCGCCGGGTCGTTCGCCGTGTGCGAACCGAGTTCGACGACCAGCACCCCTATGGCAATGAGCGCCAGCCCGCACGCCATGGCGCCGCTCATCGGTTCGTCGTAGAGGTGGGCGGACAACACTGCCGTCGCAGCTACACCGGTTGCACCCCAGATTCCGTAGGCGACCCCGAGCGCCATCCCGCGGCGCAGGACGAGCGACAGGAAGCCGAATGCGCCGATGTAGCCGATTACGACGACGGCGTAGAACGGGGGCCGATCCAGGGCTGCCTTCAGTGAGAGCGTAGCGGCAACTTCACCGATGATGGCGCACAGTAACAACATCCACGTTCGCATGCTCGATCTTTCACAAAGGTTGTAGGCAGGGCCGATGCTTCCCGATTCTCGGTGAGGGGGCGGTTATGTGCGAATTGCTCGGCGACATCGCACACAACCGCCCCTTCGGCAACTGCGAGAAAAACCTGAAAGCGACTGATGTCAAGATCATTTCATGAGAAGCAGGGATTCTCTTGGGGTCAGGATCTGACAGTGCGCCTGCCGATCCGTTCGTGTTGGTGATGTGATTCGGGATACGATAAGGTCCGTTATGCTGCTTGGGGGCCGGGGTTGCAGCTCGCTTCGGTACTGGTGTGGCGCGCTGCTGTCCGGATGCGATAAGTCGGGGCGCGCCGTACGCGAGGATTCGAATGTCGCACGAGTTACACCACTTCAGCATGGGAATCTGGGTTTTCTTCCAGGTCTATGCCACTTCTGCTGTGGGTTCCTATGTCGGGTTGTCCTGTGTTCGGCAGGCAGCGAAGGACCCCACCCGTTCGGGTAAGGCGCGATGGCTGGCGATGGCAGCATTGTCGATCGGCGGGATCGGAGTCTGGCTGACGCACTTCATCGGCATGATGGGTTTTGCCGTACCCGGTACGGTCATCCGCTACGACCTAGGACTGACGGCGTTTTCGGTCGTACTCGCCGTCGGGGCGACGTTCTTCGGTCTCTGGCTCATGTACTTGCCGTTCACTTCGAAGTGGCGAATGCTGCGTATCGCACCGCTGGCGGTCGGTGGACTGGTCATGGGCCTGGCAGTGAGCGCGATGCACTACAGTGGGATGGCTGCTATCCGGATCCAAGGCGTACTCGGACACAATTCGGGCTTCGTCGTTGCATCCGTGATCATCGGAATCGTCGCGTCCATCGCAGCGCTGTGGCTCTCGGCACACGCTGAACGGATAGTCGTACGTATATCGGCAGCGCTGATCATGGCCTGCGCGGTGGTGGCGTTGCACTACACCGGCATGGCCGGGGTACATGCCACCGTCGATCCGGCGGCTGCGAAACCTGAGGGCTTGAGCGTGTTGTCGCTGCTGTTCCCCGGTTTCGTGCTCGGCATGATCGCGCTGGCTCTGCCGATCACGCTGCTGCTGGTGACTTCCAGCCGCGAGGAGCGTGCGCGCGAGGACGCAATCGCGCATTGGAATCGTCCGGCCGACGTGGTGGGCCGCTGACCTTCGAGTGTGTGACGGATGGGGCACTGCAGCGACCGAGCGGCGTGCCCCGTCCACACCCTCGGCCGTCCGTTGTGCAACAGAAATGTGCCGCCGATGCTCGTCACTCCGCGAGATAACGCAGCATCACCACGGTCTCGAAATGTCTCGTTTCTTCCAGTCGGAGCGGGAGGCGCTTGTCCAGCTCTGGAAACATCGGCGTGCCGCCACCGAGCACCATGGGTGAGACGAACAGCTGATACTCGTCGATGAGTCCGTGCGGAATCAATGAAGCTGCGAGGTTCGCGCCGCCGACTTCCATGACGCCGTCGCCTTCGGACTTGAGCCTGCGGACCTCGTCGACTGCGTTCTCGCTGACAAGGGTGCTGTTCCAGTGGACCTCGGTGAGTGTCCGCGAGAAGACCACCTTGGGTGTCCGGGTCCAGAGTTCGCCGAACTCCCGCTCGATGGGCGATGCGTCGTCGGGGACGTATGGCCAGTACTCCGCCATCAGCTCGTACATCCGACGGCCGTGCAGCGAAATCTCAAGGCTGCGAAACCTGTCGTTGTGGAACTGGTGCAGCTCCTCGTCGGGTTCGGTCCAGTCGATGTTGCCGTCGCGGTCGTTGATGTAGCCGTCCAGGGAGACGCCGAAGTCGTAGATCAGTTTCCTCATGGCGGGATAGACCTCCCATGTGTTCGAAATTCATCGGTGCCTGGCCTGCCACTCGAACATGCCAGGTGTAACACCGAAATGAAGGGGAATACCTCCTTCATGAAATCGAATCGACGAGATGCCGACCCCGCGTCGAGACTGGGCGGCCATCTGCTTGTATTGGCCGGCGACCGTGACCGCGCCGCTCTCTCCGACACGGTGTCCTCGTTGGTCCGCGGAGACAGTCTCACCGAACGAGACAGCTACGGCGCAGTCCTCGAATGGACGGTCACAGCCATAGCCGGCGTGATTGCCGACAAGATGGGCCCGATCGCCTCAGGGGCAGTTGCCGACAAGGTGTTGATGCTGCGAACCCCTGAGGGAGAGCACTTGACTATCGCGGAGCTCCCGTCCCCGGCATGTCACGTGTGGGGAGCGATCGCCGACTACCTCGGCGGAGACGCCTTACGCGGCCACCGGCGACTTCGGCCCGTTGTGTATGTATCCGATCCGGAGAAACGAGTTCACGCGCTGACCGAGGCGGTGGACCTGCTCGACTATCTCCTTGATATGCCTGCGCGGGACGAACCGGACGCGCTCACCGAATAGGTTCTGCGGCCTTGCTGAAAGAGCCCGCGCCGAGTGAAATGCGCGCGGCTGCGAAACCCTCTGAACGACACCCGGCAAATCCCTCCCGAGCCTTTCCGCTCGCGTGTCGGTGGGTGACGCTATCGTCCCGGTACAACTGCGACGAGGGGATTCGAGCGTGTGTGGACGGTATGCAAGCACCAGCACCCGCGATGATCTGGTCTCGGTCTACGACGCGGTCGAGACGGTCGGGGAAGAATTACCGCCGTCCTACAACATCGCCCCGACACAGCATGTGAACGTCGTGCTCGAACGCGCGCCGCGCGGCAAGCCGGATGCCGAACCGACGAGAATGGTCTCGTCGGAGGTCAAATGGGGTTTGGTGCCCTCGTGGGCAAAAGACCCGAAGATCGGATCACGGATGATCAATGCGCGTTCGGAGACGATCACGAGCAAGCCCGCCTTCAAGGCGGCCGCGGCCCGGCGTCGCTGCGTGTTGCCTGCCGACGGCTACTTCGAGTGGATGAAGGACGAGAACGGAAAGAAGATCCCGTTCTTCCTGCACGCCGACGGACCGGTTTCGATGGCCGGCCTCTACGAGCTGTGGCCGAACCCGGATCTACCCGAAGACGATCCGGAGCGCTGGTTGTGGACGTGCACGGTACTGACCAGGGCGGCCACCGATGCGGCAGGCCAGGTCCACGATCGCTCGCCGGTGCTCCTGCCGGACACATTCGTCGGTCCGTGGCTCGATCCGGCACTCACCGATCGCGACGACGTCGATGCGTTACTGAACTCGATTCCCGAACCACATCTCGATCTGTACGAGGTGAGCTCCGCTGTCAACTCTCCTCGCAACAACACACCGGAGTTGCTGCATCCCGTGCACCGTTGAGCGATGCTTGCCCCCGATGATGAGGCGCTATGCGAGATTCATGCCGTAAGGGTCGGTGACGAAAATATCCGGTCGCCGCGATAGACCGACCGCGTGAGCTGATCAGCTGACGGTGTTCTTGCGGGGACGTCCGCGACGAGCCGGTTTGGCCGGGGGAGTCGTGGGTTCGGCTTCCGCCTCGGTTTCGGATTCTTCGGAGGGGTCGTCGCGCCAGCTGATCTCGATCTCGATCTCTGTTTCGTTGCCGTCGACCTCGATTTCGAGTTCCCACCGCACCCGGTCGGAGACGACGATCTCGATCGAGTCGTCCCCCGACTCGAGTGCGACCTCGCGGCCGCGCGCGAGCGCGTGTCCGAGTGCTATGAGCTTTTCCGACACTTCCTCTCGCGAGAGGTCGGATTTCCTCTTGAATTCCAGTTTCGGCACGACAACTCCTGACCTCGGCGCAGTGTGTATCAACGGTAGCCCTCGAAGTGCGGCTTTCCGGGCCGAACCGAAATATGGGCAGCGACGACCTTTCCGGTTCTCCAGCTCCGGCGCTCATGCCCGTGAAGCGCTCGTTGATTGAGGGCCGGACGCACTGAAGTTGTTCTGTTCCAAGGTATTCCGAATCGTGCTCGCGGTACGGATCTTCAGTGGGTCGGCGGGGCGAGCGAGGGTGATAGCGGATGTCGCGTGCTCGTGATCCGAGGTGCGGCACCGCCTGCCGGTGAAGTTGGACGTTTGTCCGAATCGTGCATGTCCGCGACCCTTTTCGACGAAGTCGGCCGTACGTGGCACCGCGACGGCGTCGGCCTGGCTGCCCCGCGGAGCGAGCTTTGGAAGAGATTTACCTTCCATTGGTAACGATCTTGGCTTTCGATGGGATGTACCAGTTGGCGATTCCGAACCACAGGAATCGTGGTAAGAGCGACCGTGAAGCCTGGAGATGGCGCGATCACCTGTGCACATATGCGAGGGGCATGTGTGTGCAAGCCGCTGCAGTCTCCGGGCTTCACGGCGTGCCGAGAAAAACGCCCCCACCCTCGTGCTGGTGCGACAGTGGGGGCGTTCGTCGGGCGGCCCGAAGTCGGGGGATCCGGGCCGCGCTGCGGCCCGCTGTCGGGGAGGATTCGGGCCGCACGAGCGACCCGATGTCGGGGGGAAATCGGGTCGCTGTTGAAGGCTATCGCTGTCCCGGCTGCGGGGTCGGCCGATTCGGGGTGAAGGAACGGGTGAAATCGGATCCCCTGCTGTGACGATGGACTCACTATACGACACAGATTGGATCAGGTGTGTCACTGCACGCATTCATGACCGCGGGGAATGGTCGGACTCGGGCGGCGGTGTGCTCGTGTCGGTCTCGAGTAGTCGTAGCTTGCGTGCGGTAGCCAATGCTTCTGCCTTCGAATGCGCGCCGAGTTTCCGGTAGAGGCTGCGCATCTGTGATTTGACAGTATTGGCCGACACGAACTGCTCGTCGGCGATCTGCTGCTGCGACAAGCCGCGCGCCATACAGGACAGCACCGAGTGCTCGCGGGCAGTCAATTGGACGTGATGAACTGTCTCGGGGAACACCGACCTGTCGATATCGAGGGTGGGCGCGATGCCGGTGGCGTCGGCCAACGCACGCCGCAAGCGCAGCGAGACGGTGGTGAACGGGCGGTAGCAGTCCGACTGTTCCGCCAGCGCACACGCGGTGCGCCAGCAATTGGCCGCGACCTCCACGTCTCCCAGCTTGTGATGGGCTGCTGCTCGGATGAGAAGGCCTTCGATGTGTTCACGCGGCGCGCCGGCTTCCGACGACAGCGAGCGCGTCACGATCTCGAGTGCCTCGTCGGGACACCCGGTGTAGAGGGCAACGCGAGCGGAAGCAAGTACCAGAAGCGGGTGATTCAGGACCGCATCGGCGACGGTGGTGGCAGCGAGGTTGCCCTGTCCGAGTGCCAAGTGCAGATCGACCCGCGCCGCGGTGATCAGCACGGTAGCGAACGAGCTCGGTGAACACTGGACGCGTCGCTCGGCGGCGAGGCGTTGCAGCTGCATCAGTCCGGCGTACGCGCTGTCGTGCAACAACGCGCACTGGGCCTGCACGTAAGCGATGTATGCCCAGAGTTCCTCGCGGTGGCTCGGTTCGCCGAGCGTCTCGAGCGCCGTGGTGGCTGTGGCCAAGTCGAGCCGATCCAACGAGGTCAACGCGGTAGCGAGCGAACCACCCATCCGCACCATCGGAGCCAGCGCTTCCCCACCGTCGCCGAAGTCGACTTCACGGGCGAGCCATGCGTGGGCGCGGGGAGCATGCCCGGTCATCGCCCATAGCAATGCCAGGTTGCCTGCGGAATTACGAGCAGCGAAGTCGATGCCCTCCGCCACGGCGCCGCGGTAGGCGATCATGAATTCGGAGATGGCATCGAAGTCGGCGCCTGCCAGCTGGAAGGTGAGTGCCCACTGCAGACGCAGAACGGGAAGTTGCGCATGGACGAGCTCTGGTTGCCGGTCGAGTGCGGCGGTGGCCAGGGTCACGATTCTCCGTGTCAAACTCACCGCGTCGCGGTAACGCCCTGCGACACGTAGCCCGATGGACTGCACCGTGGCGACATGAATGCTCGCGGTCACTGTCGGCGAATCGGCGAGGTCGAACAATTCGGTATCGCTGTCCGGGAGCGAGGGCCCGAGTATCGGGGCATGCGCCAGTAGTCCGACGAACACCGACTTGCCGGCTTTCACACTCGGCCGATCCTCCAGGTACTGCTCGGGCACGCTATCGAGGAGTTCGCGCAACTGGTTCATATTTCCGATGACCATCGTCACCCAGTGCTGTTCGCAGATATCCAATGCCAACGGCCAATCGCCGGCATCTGCGGCGTAGCGGGCCGCGGTTGCCGGATCCTTGTTGCTCAGCGCGCGCCTGGCCAGAAGCGTCAATACAGATTCGAGATGTTCCGGATCGGCCTTTCGGGCCAGCTCGAGCAGGGCATGTCGCACCAACCCCGGAAAGCGCCAGTATTGCTGCAGTTCAGAAGATGATTCAGCCGGAACGAGCAGTCCGGCACGGTACGTGTCGGTGAGGATTTCGCTCACCGATAGCGCGGGAAGCAGCTCCTGTGCGAGAGGCACACTCAAGGTGTGCGCCGGAGCCAGCGTCCGGGCAAGTTCACGCTCGAGGTCGGCGCCGAGGGTCCCCAGCATGTCGTCGAGGTCTGTCGCGACCGTGCCGACCAGTTCGGCAGCAGGACGTCCGTGCGCATCCACTATCGGTCCGGAACACCGGCCCGCCATGTCGACGGCCTTGCCCACCCATCGGGGAATGCCGTCGCATACTGCATGGATCCTTCGTCCCATGATCTTCGGTTGTGTCAGGTGGACCGTCCGGCACAGATCCACCACCTCGGCCTCGGTGAACAGCATCTCCTCCGCCGACACCTGGGTGTCGACGATCTCGCCGAGCACTTCGGACCACGGGGACCGGGGCGCCACCGTCACCAGGACGGTCGGACGCGGCGAGACGCGAGCCAAGCGGGAGAGGCATTCGGCGAATGCCGATACCGGACCTGAAAGCGTGTCGGGGCGCTCGAGCACGAGCACGCACTCCGCGCCGAGGGCGCCGAACAGTTCGACGAAGGTGTCTGCCGCATCCGAGCTTCGGGGGCCGGAGTGGCGAGGAAAGGAGCGCGGTGCAATTCCGGCGGTATGAACCGCGTCGAGCGCCGCACTCCAGTATCGATCGTGATCATAGGGTGTTGCCGGAGGCGGGACCCAGGTCGTCGGTGGCGTTCCACTGTGGCCATGTTGCAGCCAGGTCGTCAGCAACGTGCGCACACCGAAGCCGGCGGGGGCGCACACCATCGTCAGCGCCGAAGGGCGGGACAATATTTCGAAGAGCCGAGGGCGAACCACGGTGGGCACCGCCGACCGACTTCGATTCGTACTGTCCATTCAGAGCGCCCTCCCGTTGCGCTTGTTCGTCCGGCCGCCGCGGTGCAGTTGTCAGCGAGCACCTAGGAAAACCGGGACAACTGTCATTGCACACCACCCCACCCAGGCGATTCGTCATTCACCCTTAGTTTCACCCTCGAGGTGACGCGGCGTCGTCGTGACGCTGTGTAGAAACAACTCCACCTCGTACAGCAAATGCGGCCCATGCCGAGGCTGGGCCGCACATGCGTCGCGGTCCCCTCTGGTGACGCTGTGGGAACGCAGATGAATCATAGAGTGTCACATGATCACAAGGGGCTTAATTCCCACGTGTAACAATCGAAAGACCTGGACCGATGTCTTGGACGGTTGAGGGGCATGCATTGCCATGTGCCTCGATCCCCTGCCCGCCCGGGCAGGGCCACACACCAAGAGGAGTTCTCAATGATTCTCGGATCGCTCGGCGCTACCCTTTTCACGCTGCTCGCGGGTCTCGGCATCCTGCTCTGATCGCAGGCTGAGGGTGCGCCCCGTCCGATCCGGGGCGGGCGCACCGCTGTGCCGCAGCAAGGTACTCAGGCGACGGCATACGTGCTGGCGTCCGCACGAAATGAAGGAGGACAGCGTTGTGACTGTCCGATATGGTGATCGGCACTCTGCGGTAGCAGGCCCGTCGAGCGGCAATGGTGCCGCATCCGGACCTCGGATCCCGGGGTGGTATCCCGACCCGTCCTACAGCCGGGTCGAACGATGGTGGAACGGCCACGACTGGACCCGTGCCGAACGGCTCCGTCGCTCGGATGTGCAGTCCGACGCCGACGGCGCCTCGGCCAACGCACCTCGGTCGCTTTCCGCCGACGCCAAACGCGCACTCGTCATCACCGCAATCGCAGCCCTATCGTTCGCGGCCTGGGGGGTCGCGACAGCAGAAGCCGCGCCCTCGGTGCCGCAATCTTCGATCTCGGCGTCCGGCGCACCTCGCTAGCGAACTCGGCCGGACACACGCCGTCCCCTTTCTCGGGTGCGGCCGTCATCGACCTCGAGCGCTCGGTTCGATACGGAACACCCCGAACGCTTCGTCGCCCACTGCGTTGGCGAGCAAATTGTGTTGCGCAAGTTCGGCTTCGAGTGCGTCGGTAGCGAGGACGTTCCACCGGTACTCGACTTCGGTCGCGTCGATTTCGCGCCCGTCTTCGCTCGTTCGGTAGGTCATGTACCAGGCCAGAGTCTGCTCATCCACGCGCTCGGCCCGTGCAGTGCCGTGGTACTCGCGATTGCCGACGCGTTCGCGTGCCATTTCGAATTCCGGAACGTCCGAGGATGTGGTGGGCGTTTGAAGATTGATCACGGCGAACCCTCCCGGTAGCAGTCCGGTTGCGATCACCCGCCACAATTCCGTTCTCTCCTCGGCGCCGAGGTGGCCCAGCGAATTGATCATGACGAGCGCGTCGAACTTCTCCGGCAGACGGGAGGACGGGAACGGCCGGTTCTCGATGGTCACCCGGGAGCGTAGGTCGTGGTCGGACGCGACTCGATGCAGCAACACCGCACGAAGGTGGCTGGACGGCTCGACCGCGACGATTCGTGCGTTCGGCACCGAGCGTGCGATGACGCAGGTTCCGAGTCCGGTGCCGGATCCGAGTTCGACGATGGTGGCCTCGGCGTCGTCGAGGCCGGTCAAGGCCGCGCTGACGCTGGGAGCCATGTGTTGCCACGGCCCCGTGCTGAGGAGGTCGAGGTGATCCGCGGAGCGGGTGTACGGGTCGGGATGCAGGGGCACGTGATTCCTTCCGGCCATTCGAGCCGAGGGGGTCGGCTACTATCGCTAACGACAATCACATTCAACAGTAGCGGTCGTCGGACCGCTGATCGGAGATGCTTCATGTACGACGTCGTCATCGTGGGCGCAGGTGCTGCGGGTCTCAGCGCCGCACTGGTACTCGGGCGCCAGAAGAGATCCGTTCTTGTGGTCGACGGGGGACGGCCACGCAATGCACCTGCTGCCGAAATGCACATGTACCTCGGACGCGACGGCGGCGCGCCGGCCCAACTCCTCGTCGACGGACGTGCCGAAATCGAGGCATATCCGACGGTCGAGCGGATTTCCGGGCAGGTCAGCGCCGTCGACGGAACCGACGGCGCATTCACGGTGGCGGTGGACGACGAGGTTTCAGTGCAGGCCCGCAAACTCTTCTTCGCAGTTGGTGTCATCGACGTCCCGTGGGAGATCGCGGGCCTGGCCGAACGCTGGGGATCGGAGGTTTTTCACTGCCCGTTCTGCCACGGATTCGAGACCGACGGTCTGGCGCTCGCCGTCCTGGCCAACGGGGCGGACGCGGGTCTCGGGGCCTATGTCGCCGACCGTTATTCCGACGACGTGACGGTGTGTACCAACGGCCCATCGACCATCCCGGAGCCGTTGCGCGCCATGCTGGACAAGACGGGCGCACGAGTGGTGGAGACGCCGATCGACCGCATCACGGGCGAACACCGTTCGCTGGAAGTGCATTTCGCCGACGGCACCCTTCTCGAGCGTCAAGCCCTCTATCACCGGGCGCCGACGACGCCCAATACGACGCTCACTCGCGCGCTGGGATGTGAGCATTTCGACGACGGGTGTGTGCGGATCGACGAGTTCGGCAAGACGACCGTTCCTGGGGTGTCCGCCGGTGGCGACGCCGCACATCTCGCAGCCGTCCCCGACCCGGTGACACTGGTGGCTCCTGCTGCCGCAGACGGTGTCCGTGCCGCAGTGTGGTTGGAGCAGGATCTCTTCAGCGACACATTCGCCTGATAGCCGTTTCGGTGTCACAGCGCTTGGCCGACGAACAGGCGCTGTGACGGTGAGGCGAGCGCAGTTCCCTCCTCGGGAAGCTCGATGGTAGGACGAATACCGTTGACGGACAGATAGTGCCGGATATCGGCATCGGAGAGAAAGACGCTCCCGTTCCGTCGGTCGACCCCGACCGGAGCCACCGCGCCGGATCGCGGCGACAGTAGAAACTGCATTGTGGCCAGCACGAGGTAGTGTTCACGGACGGCCTCGATCACGACAGCCATCCCCGACGGTGCCAGTACTTCACTCAGAGCTGCAACCGACAATCCCGCGTGGGTCGCACAATGAAGGACGTTTGCGGCAAGCACCACGTCGAATGCATGTGCCGGTAGGTTCTGATCGGTCAGCCGCACATCGATATCTGCTGTTGCGGTGCGAAATCCGGGACGGCCACCGAATCGCTCCACTGCAGACGTGGTGAAGAAACGAGAGATGTCGGTGAAAAGATAGTCGACCTCGCGGTCGCCGAGTGCGGCGAGCGCGGCTTGTGTGCCGCCGCCGGCGCCGCCACCCAGTTCCAGAATGCGGAGCGGGCCAGGCCGGGTGCGTGCGGCCTCGGCGATGACCTGGGCCGCCGCGCCGTGCAGGTACCGGTTGCTGATGTTCCTCTCGTCCTTGCTCAGCGACGTGGTCATGTCCCCGTCGGGGAACATCAATGCCTGTGCCGACATCTCGTCGCGCAGCAGTGGACCGAGCGAGGACAGCGCTGTCGCGTAGAACTCGGCCATCGCGGACGGATACCCCAGGGCACGGCACGCGCGCGCGAGTGCGCGGTCGTCGATACCGGTCGTCGACGGTTGAACGGGCTCCGCAAGCACGAAATCGTCGACTCCTTGCATGTGTGCGCGTCCCTCGGCACACAGCACCTCGATCCACCGACGCAGGATCCACCGGTGTCGTTCTGCGACTCGCAGTGTCGCCGCCACTCGACCGATCGACGATGCCGTGCCGGGGCGAGCCCCGGCTTCCGAGCACAGGAAGCCCGCCAGCGCACCGAGAGCTATGCCATCCAACTGTTCGACAGCGCCCGGCACGCGGGCAAGTGCTGAGTCGGAGATCGGTTCCGATGTTCCCGATACAGCACACCGTCCCGCACGATCGATTTCGCGTCGGCGACGTTCCGCTGCCACGATGTCGAGACCTCGGCCGGAGGGGAGTTCGACGGTCATGCGTTCCGGGCGGGTGATATCGGCTCGGCGCAGCAGTGTACGGGCGATATCGAGCATCCGGCTGCGAGCGAACGCGCCCAACGGCTCGTGAGGCGTGCCGGCCTTCGGCAGGTCGGTCGCAGTGATCGCGCCGACTGCCGCGGGCGAGGCCACCCGGAACACGGCGGTATCGGACGGATCGATCAGCACCACCGCATTCGTACCGGTCAGCGCCGAACGCAGTGCCGCTGCCGGGACGGATCGAGGGATGTCGGTGATCAGGGTGGGTTCGGACTCGACGCGAACCCGCAGATCGGTCAGCGCGTTGCCGTCGCAATCGAGATCGTGCCACGAGGCCGTGGAGGGCGGACCGCTCTCCGAGATTTCGGCGTCGACGGTGAAAACCGCATCGAACCGATACCGGGTGAGTTCGGAATCGTCGCGCAAGGTCTTCGCGTATGTGAGTACCGACACCTCTCGATCGGACGCGGCCGCGATCGACGCGAGCGTCGACGGGTCCACCGACAATTCGCTGTCCGCAGCCGCACGCCGATCCACCCGGACTTCCAGAGTGTCCGGGTCTCCGCCCGGATTCTTGGCCATCTCCGCCCAGCGCGCGAAATCGCGCAATTGTCCCGAGTGGCGGATGTCGCCGACGATCACGGTGCCGCCGGGAGCGACCGAGTCGATGGCGTCGAGTACGACTGCAGCGAGATAGTGGGTGTCAGGAAAGCACTGGGTGACGGAGTTCAGAAGAATGCAGTCCGGTGTTGCTCCGGTGGCCGCGACGGCGTCCTGCACGAGCTGTCCTCGCAGTTCGTGCGCGGCAGCCTTGACGAAGCTGTTCCCGGCGATGTGCTGCGCGGCAAGTCTGTCCACGACCTCGCCTGCGACGTCGGTACCGAGGTAGCTGTCGACGTGCGGGGCGAGTCTGCGCATCAACAATCCCGTCCCGCAACCGAGCTCGAGCACATTGCGAGGATGGTGCGCGAGAACGAGTTCGACTGTCCGCTCGACCCATTCGAGCATATGCTCGGCCGGGAGTGGCTTGCCGGTGTCGGTGGCACGCCAGCCGGCCAGATCGTCGTCCCGATCCTGAGTCTGCGTGTCGTGCTTCGGCGCGGAGCTGTAGGTCCAGTCGTACACCTCGGCCCAGTGCGTCAGATGTTCGTGGGTGAGGCCACCGACCACCGCTGCACCCTCTGCTCTCGTCGTCGCCACAGCGCCGTCGGATACCACGATGCGTACTCCTGCGTCTCCATCGGAATCGACGCGCGCGATCCACGGGTGCGAGGACAGAGCGCCGACGGCTGCGTCGAGATCGCTGTGCCGGGGCAGTTCGGTGTCGGTCATGAGTGCGCGCTCCTCGTGTGCGATGGGATTTCGGTGATGGAGGCTCTGCGTATTTCGACGACACGATCGGCTCGGCCGGCCAGATGTTCGTCGTGTGTTGTGGCCAGAATCGATAGGCCGTAGTCGGTTTCGGTGTGGGAGTGTCTGAGTTCGTCGAGCAGGTCGATGATCAGCGCCGCCGTGTTGTGATCGAGCGACGCCGTCATTTCGTCGGCGATGAGAAGGCGTGGACGGCCCGCGAGTGCCCGAGCAATCGCGATACGTTGTCTTTGACCGCCGGACAGCTGGTCAGGACGCCGGGGCAGCGGCCGGAACCGGCCGGCACGATCGACCCGGCGGCTGCTGCCCGATCGTCTGCGCGCTCTCGCGCCGGAGGTGTCGTCACGTGTCCGGGCTGAGCCGCACCGACGCATGGCTGGCAGACCGCGAGTGGTGGTGGGCTCGTCTCGATCAGCTGCCCGCGCCGCCCGCGCTCCCGCTGGTCGCCGACCCGAAGTCCGTCCGGCCGGTCACCATGGGCAACCGTGAGGCACGGTTCTCGGCCGACGAGTGGGCGGCGCTGCGAGCACAGTGCACCGCACATGACGTCACAGCGTCGACGGTCATGCTCACGGCCTTCGGCACGGTGCTGGCGCGGTGGGCCGGGCACTCGCACCTGCTCCTCAATGCGCTGCAGCTCAACCGTTTGCCGCTGCATCCCGACGTGCACCGGGTGGTCGGGGCATTCGCAGCCACCATGCTCATTCCCCTCGAACTGGACCCCGATACCAGTTTCGCCGAGCTGGCGGCGTCGGTGCAGCCGGTGTCGAGCGAATACACCTCCCACAATCTCGTCTCCGGTGTCGAAGCGGGCCGCGAGCTCGCCCGCAGGCGCGGTACCAGACGCCCACCGGCACCGATCGTCTTCCAAAGCGTTCTGGGAGTCGACGCTGCGATGGGCGGGACGGCCTCGACGGACGCAGGCCCGCTGGGAACGGTCGACATCGCGGACTATTTCCATCAGCTCCGCACTCCGCAGGTCGCTCTGGAGGTTCGCTGCTTCGAACTCGGCGACGAGGTGGTGACCGTGTTCTCACTGGTCGACGAGATCTTCGACGAAGCGGAAGTGGTGGTGGCCTTCGAGGAGTTCGTATCCACCGTTCATGAACTTGCTGCAGGCAGAGGGTGGGACGCCGCCCCGAATCTTCCGCGCGATGGCGACCCGGTCGCCGACGACCGGATGCGATTGGGTCTGCTCCCCGACCCTCCGGTTAGTGAGCACAGCGGCCCGCCCGTCGACGATCTCGAATACACCGTGTGCGAAGTGTTCGAAGAGTTCCTCGACGTTCCTGTGCTCGATCGCGGCGGCAACTTCTTCGCCCTCGGCGGAGACTCGATGCTGGCCGTGCGTGTGGTGGCACTGCTCGCCAAGGAAACCGGTGCGGCCATTGCCATTCGAGATTTTCTCGACGATCCCACGGTGGCCGGTGCCGCGTCGGCGGTTCGACTGCGGTTGGGAGTCATTCAGTGAGTGACAGTATTGCCGCACCGGTCATCGGATTGATCGGCGGGTCGGGGACGGTGGGCCGCACTGCGGCGTTGCGCATGTCCGCAGCCGGACTCGGATCTCTCCGCATCGGTGGCCGCAACCTCGACACAGCAGCAGCTGTCGCAGAGGAATGCGCAGGAGAAGCCGAGGCGGTCCGGTTGGACCTGGCGGACGAGACGAATCTCGAACAGTTCTGCTGTGGCTGCAGCATTGTGGTGAACTGTGCCGGACCCTCCTATCTCGTACTGGATTCGGTTGCGCGGACCGCCTTCTCCGTCGGTGCCGATTATGTCGATATCGGTGGGGAACTTCCCGCCGCCGATGCGCTCCGGGCTGCGGACACCGCGCGTGACCGGACTGCGATCTTCTCGGCAGGTGCGATGCCGGGCCTGTCCGGTCTGCTGCCGCGCTTGATTGCCGGAGACCGGCCATTGCGCCGGCTGGACACGTACGTCGGTGGGGTGGCCCGGTTCACCGAGTTGTCGGCCGCCGATGGGCTCCTGACCCGCGGTGAGCGATTCGGCGAGTCGATGGCGTCGATGCGCGATGGGCAGATCGCATCCAATTCGGTGCCGCCGCTCCACGATGTCACGCTTCCGGGCTTCCCGCGTCCGGTGCATGCGTGGCCGTATCTGACGACCGAAGCACAGTCCCTGGGAGCGTTACCGGGAGTCGCCGAGGTGCGCTCGTACAACGTCTTCGCCTCCGACCGTCTTTCTCGCGCGATGGCGCACGCGTGGGCACAGCTGCCGGCGTCCCCGGATCACGCCGAACTCGCGCCGTTCATTCCGTCGATTGTCGAGGCCACCATCGCCGACGAGGACGAATTCGGATCGTTCTACATCATGTTGTTCACGGGCCGGCCAGCCCAGGGCCATCCTCGAGGCACCACGCGGGTGGTCCTGCGCGCCGAGGATTCGTACGGTCTCAGCGGTTCGGTGGTCGCTCTCGCTGCCGAGCACATCCTAAACGGGCGAGTCTCACCTGGCGTCCACCTGGCAGCAGAGGCACTCGACCCGTCCTACACGGTGGAGCGGCTCCGAGTCGATCCATTGGTGCACGAGTTGATGGTGGAGTAGTGGATCGTCTTTACACGGAGGCGGTTCATCGCCCCGATCTGCGGTCGCCTTGTCTAATGCTAGGTACGTTGAGTACGATTGAAAAACGTACTTAACGTACTCGGAGGTGCAGGATGGCGGAGAATCGAATCCGGCGGAAGGTGATCAAGCCGCATACCTCGCAAGGCGGTGGGCCGCGCGTGGTCGCAGGCCGTAGCCATCGATTGAGCGCGGCTCACCCCGGACGTCGTCGCGGTGAGGTGGCCGGCGGGTTTGTGGAATACGTGACCCGTAATGCTCCGCGACAGGAATGGGCGTTGATCGCGAAGCTGCTTCTCGATGAGGCGTTCACCGGCCCGGTGGAGACTGGTGCCGGAGGCGCGGCGGAGGCAGTGGCCAGGCGGCGGCGGTCGTTGCTCGGGAAAGTGGACACTCTCAAAGCCGGGGAGGCCGGCCGGGTGCTGGCGCCGCGGGCGGGGGAATCGCGGACCCTGGTGAAGAAGCTGCGTGACGAGGGTGTGTTGCTCGGTTTGCCGTTGGGACGCCGTCCCGACTACCACTATCCGGCGTTTCAATTCGACACCGTGCATCATCGGGTATGGCCGATTGTGGCGTACGCCAACAGCAGACTGGGGGCCGCCGAGGACCCATGGGGGGTCATGTCCTGGTGGCGCACTCCTTCCGACATCCTTGACGACCAGACGCCATTGCAGGAGCTCGAGGACGGTGATCTGACCGAGGTCGCCGTCGACAACATGATCAGCGCTGCCGAGCGGGGAATGTAGGAGGGTGGGCGCCTACAACGGCAATCCAGCGAACATCGACACCATCGCGGCGGGTACGCGGTGTGGCGAGTGCACTGGACGTCGTCCACGTATCCTCCGAATGCGTTCAACCGCAGCAACATCGCTCCCTGGGTTGATGCGCGTACCCTCGACGTACGCACGGCGGCAATTCCGACGCAGGGGCGTTTCGAGCCAGTTCACGACCCTGCCGTGTGCCCGGGTGGGGCAGCACTGGGCGGTTACCTGTATCTCGGAGTATCGGTGGTCGCCGAGGGTATCCTCCGTGGTCAGGACATTCCACCGGATTTGATCATCCGCAAGCGCCTGCTGGCGGGTGAGTCCTTGGCCCAACTCGTACTGGACGACGACGTCGACATTGCGGTTCTGGACGGTCAGCGAAATCTGATCCGGCTCGGCCAGGATGCCTCCCTGACGGCCTGTACTTGGCGGGACTATGGTCAGACCCGCCGGACCGCGATCGAAATTCTGACCAATACCACTGCGGTGCAAGGTCTTCGATACGAGTGTCGACACGGACGAAACGAACTTGCGCTCATGCTGATCGACGGTCGAACGGCACCCGCTCTGACGATTGTGCGCTCGGCACCACTCGACACCGGCGGATGGGCACGGGATGCAGTTACCGCTTCGCTCCTCGACGACTTCAACTTGACGTTGGGATAACCGGGAGCGCGTGCACCACCATTGGCATCGTCGTGTTCTGCGCGAGCACACCGACGCGTCATGTGCGCACCCTACGACCAACGGGAGTAAGTGCACGTTTCAAGGCTTGCGGCGGAACCTGGACGCACGATGCTCATGAAGTGGGAGACTGGAAGACACGGAACTTCGACTGCATCTCCACCGAGGAGTTCGATGATGAGCGTTCACCAGGAACATTCCGACCACGACCATGTTCACGCCGATGGCTGCGGGCACGTTGCCGTACCTCACGGCGATCACGTCGACTACGTCCACGACGGGCACCTGCACCGCGCTCACGACGGGCATTTCGACGAATGCGAGCCGACCGAGCATCGGGTTCACGACGGGCACGATCACGCCCACGGCCCGGAATGTGGGCACGTCGCCGTCCCGCACGGCGATCACGTCGACTACATCCACGACGGGCATCGGCACGCTGCCCACGACGGCCACTACGACGACCACTGAACGCGCGACTCGGAGTCGGCCGACGAGACATGATGTGCGCGAATGCTACTCGCGCACATTCCAGCTTCCCGCTGCCGCAAGTGCAGCTGTGGGAAGCTGGAACACTCGCTGGAAGAGTGCCTCACAGACCACCGATTTCACCACACCCTGATACGGAAAGGTGGCGGCCCCGAGGAATGAGTCCGAGCGAACGTGCCGCTGGGCGCCTTCAACCGATCTGATGTGCCATCGAGTCGCGAGCGTCGCGCTGCAACAGCGGAAAGGTTGTCGGTGCACACGCTGTATCGGATACTGCTCGATATGAACCGCCGAGTGGGAGGCTGCTGAGCACTGTGGACATGGTGATTGCCCGCAATCCGGACCAGGCCTCGCGGTTGCCGTTCCTGCTGCGACTCCCGCTTGCGGGCGGACTGGTGTTCCGCACTTCCGATACCTGGCCGCGCACCAAAGCGTTGTTCTGCTATCCAGTTTCGACCGACGAGTGGCCTGGCAACCCCGAGATCGTCGAGCAGGTGGCGCTGCGTTCCTGTGTGCGCCGCGGCGCCGCGATCGACGTGGTGCTGGATCGGGGACGAGAAAACCGGTCCCAGATCGTATTCACCAAAGCCCGCGGCCGTGACGCTGTGTTCTGGCAGTCGCCGCGCACCAGGAAACAGGCGCGTCCGAACGTGCGCACCCCGGTCGCTCGGGCCGCAGGTATCCCCGATCTGACGATCGTCGTCGATTCCCACGAGCGCTACGCATACAAATTCCCCGGGCAGCAGGTCGCCACGTTGACGCGGGCGCTGCCGTGTGGCGACTACGGGCTTGTCGTCGACGACAAGCTGGTGGCGTCGGTCGAACGCAAGTCGTTGGCCGATCTGGTGGGCAGTCTGACCAGCGGGAAGCTGCGTTTCGCGATGGCCGAACTGGCAGCTATTCCGCGCGCTTCGGTGGTGGTGGAAGACCGCTACTCGTCCGTGTTCAAGTTCGAACGGGTCAGGCCCGCGGTGATCGCGGACGGCCTTGCCGAACTGCAGGTCCGCTACCCGAGTGTGCCGATCGTGTTCTGTGAGACCCGGCAGCTCGCCGAGGAGTGGACCTACCGGTACCTTGCTGCCGCGCACGAGTGGGCGGGCATCGAAGACACCGCCCGCGAACGCATCACACCGCAGCAGAACGACGCTGCCGCCGCAGAACCGTCCACCGCGCAGGTGCGCGCGTGGGCTCGCGGGGAAGGCTTCGATGTGCCTGATCGTGGTCGGCTCCGCCCCGAGGTGTGGGCTGCCTGGCGTTCCGCTCACGGGTAGGTGTTGTGGTGAAGTGCCGCGACCAGGTCGTTCCGGACCGTGTCGGCCCTTGACGGGTGGACGTTCCACCGCCGGGTGTTGCTCGTCAACGGTGCATCTCCTCGATCTCGATAGCTGGAGCTGGAGCCGGGACAGATCCTCGTAGTACGGAATCTGTTGGGCACGCGAGGTTCCGGAGTCTCGGCCGGGCGTGACGCCGGTGCACATCCTCCCGTGGTGCACACGATACGAAGCCGACGCGGTCTCCGGAACATTTCTCATGTCGGAGGTTGGAGGCGAGCACAAAGCGGCGATCGGCCACACTGACACTCGCCGACGTGTTTGTAGGTCGGGGTCAGTTCGATCCAGGAGAGGGTTGCGCCTGCAGCGCGTGGACGACCGCAGTGAGCAGTGCGTCGCCGGCGCGCACTTCGTCATCGAGCGCGTTGGCCACGGCAGTCGCCTCAGCGGTGAGGATGGCCGCGTCGGCATCCCCGAGCATCGAGACGATGCGATCGTAGACGCCACCGCATTCACGGGCGACATGCGCGATGCGTTCGTGCGCGCAGCCCGGCGCGCAGACCTGAGGAGGCGAGCCTTCGATCAGGCCGAGCGCCTTCCGGAACTTACCGTCCTCCCAGTAGTAGGGCGAGGTCCTGAGCCATTCCATCAGCTGATGGTGATCGGGGATGCGCGCGTCGCAGTCGTCGAGCGGCTCGGCGGCCGGGATGTCGGTGGGGGCTTCGGTGAGTGCTCCGGCGATATCGCTGGGGCTCGCGCTCATCGGGTCGAGACCGAGAACGGTGCGGAACACGATGCCGGTGGCCGACGAAAGGGGGAGGTTTCGTTCCTCTTCGCTGAACGGTTCGGAGAGCACACTCGGATTGTCGGTAGCGCCCTGAATCCAGCGTTCGAACTGTTTCAACCCGTAGGTGTTCGCATTGGCTCCCGGCATACCGGCGTTGCGATGAAAGGCGCCGGCTGCATCGCGGGTGGCTCCCCAGGCCATGCGGTCCAGATGCCCGATCGGGAACAGCCCCGCGCCGCGCAGTGTGACAGCACGTAGTTCCTCTTCTTGGGTCTCGGTGAGCTCCGGCAGATTGTGCTCGCTGAGCATGCGAATGAAGTATCGACCCGATTCCTCGGCGACGAGATGCTGCGCGAGCTCAGCCAGTTCGGTGCGGTCGGACGACGACATGCGATCTGGATCCAGTTGTGCAAGAAGGAGATCGACGAAGCCCGCGAGTCGGCTCTCGACGGGCTCTTCGCCGGGAACGAAGAACCTGGCGCGGTTGGTGTAGAAACCTTCGCCGAGACCGGTGCCGCCGTCCCACGTGAACGAACTCGTCGGTGAGGTCGGATGGACCTGGAGCAGCCCTCCGTCCCAGGCTGCGATGAAAAGGTCCTTGCTGAGTGATGCGTTCGGGGCGATCGTCCGATCGTTGATCTCGATGGGATAGATCAACCCGTCCGTGTCGCCCACCGCGTGGATCACCGACAGCGCTCCGAGCTTCGCCGGGAGCGAAGCGTCGGCGAGCAGCTGCTCCGGGTCGACGGACTCCACCGGATACTGCTCAGCGATCACTTCGCGGCGCGCCTGTTCGACGGCTACGTGCCCTTGTGCCTCGATCGCGCGTCGGGCGCTGGCCGTGAGCGCGCGTGGATTGAGAATCCCGGCTGCCTGATCGTCGACACGGGTATTGCATCGGCGGCACTCGACGGCTTTCCCGACGAGGGCATCGGACAGCGCTTGCCTCGACGTCAAGACCAGCTCACCTTTACAAGAAGCGCACCAGTAGCCGAGGAGCGTTGCGGCGACGGCAGCGGCGGCTGCATAGTGTGCTCCACCCGACCACATCTTGTAGGGGAGTGCCCCGACGTTGTGCTCCCATACCGGCTCGCCGGTCTCCGGGTCGAGTCCGTCCAGCCGCCAATACGCGATTCCTACGTCCTGAAGTGCAGTGGGAGCGTAGGCGTTGATTTCGAGTCGGATGTTGGGATCGGCGGGCGGGACGGCGTAAGGCATGCCGGATTCTAACGGCACTCTCGGCCGATGCGGTATGTCGGAATCCCATTCGACATCGGCCGCCACGGGAGTGCTGTTCGCTATTGGGTGCCGACGCTACTTTGTGAACTGAAGCTCCTCGGGCAAGAGTGACCCCGACCCGTACATCAGAATTCCCTCGAGGTCGTTCGCGGCTATCACCGACGGCGCACCTCGGACGTACCACAGTCCGACATTCAGGTCGACGAGCCGGCGCTGCGCAACGTCGTACGCTTCGCGTCGCACCTCAACGGTGTCGGCGTTGCGGCCGGCGTCGAGGGCCTGGGTGAGAGCAGCGTCGTCGACACCCATGAAGTTGCCCGAGGAGTCGGGGTGGAATGCCGACCACAACGCAGCATCGGGATCCTGGACCAGGGCCGAGGTGATCATCATGTCGAAGTCGTGGCCGGTCAACCTCGTTACGCCTTCTGTATTGTCCACGATCTCGATGTCGACCTCGACGTTGTCGAACTCCGTGAGATTGGCCTGCAATGCCTCGGCTGCCACCTTGTTCTCGGCCGACGAGTAGCCGACGAACGTGAACGACACCGGCTTGCCCTCGGCTGCCAACTCGTCGAACAACTGCTGAGCGGCGTCCTTGTCGGGTCGGGTGAACGGGAGATCGCTGTAGAACGGTGACGACTCCTGGAAAACGGTGCGCGGAAATTGCTCGTCACCAGCTCCTGGGTACACGGCGGCGTTGATGGTGGCCGGATCGACAGCGAGAGCGATTGCGCGCCGCGCGCGTTCGTCGTCGAAGGGAGCGCGTCGCATGTTCATTCCGAGGAACTGGCCGCCGCCCATGGGGACTGTCTCGACGTGAAGTCCGCCGTCTTCTGCGCGTGCGATGGTGGACCAGTTCGAGTCGGCGGTCAGGTCTGCGGCGCCCGACACAACGGCGTTGAGTCGTTGATTGGTGTCGGGTGACGTACGTAGCGTGATGCTGTCGAGGTAGGGCTTCGGCGCATCCCAGTAGCCGTCGTTCTTCGCGAGATCGATTCTGTCCTGCCGTGCCCAGTCGACAAGTGTGAACGGTCCTGCTCCAACGGGGTTCGCGTCGAAGGCGGCTTGCCCTTGCTGTAGTGCGGTGGGAGACGCAATCCAGTTCATCGAGGACTGGACGAGGCTGTCCGCGAAGTGCGGATTCGGTGGATCCAGAGTTGCTGTCAAGGTGGTCTCGTCCACCACGTCTGTTGCGGTGATCTGCATGGCCTGGCGGCGGGAGGTCGAACCCAGTGCCGGATCACGTAGGCGATCCCAGTTGAACTTCACCGCGGCGGCGTCGAGGGGAGTGCCGTCGGTGAAGGACAGTCCAGGGCGGAGGGTCAACGTGAATGTCCGGCCCTCGTCGCTCGTGGAGGCGTCGGTGGCCATGGAGTCGTTGATCTCCAGCGACTCGACGTCATTGGTGATCAGCGTGCCGTAAAGAGCGTTACCCAGCAGTGATTGGAACGCCCAGCTGTTGGACATGTTCGCGGGATCGAGTGTGCGCGGCTCAGTCATCTGTATCGCATTCAGATTCCCGCCGGCGATCGGCTCGCCGTCGGAGCCCCCGGGATCGGATGTCCCACCGCAAGCGCCGAGGAGGAGCACCGCGGAGCAGACTGCTGCGAATCGGGAGAGGGCACGCCAGTGTCGGATCATCGTTGAACTTTCGGGTGTCGGTGATGCGGGAGGCTTGTCGGCTATGCCTTGGCGAGGGTCGCAGGCCTTTGTGCCCATGCTGTTTCGGCGACTTCGCTGAGCGCTTCACCCTTCGCGAACCCGTAGTACGCAGAGAACTGGAGGACGATCTCGTCCATCTCGGGCTTGGTGATGTCACCCGAGTGCAGCGCGGCGGTGACATGGCTCTTCATCGGAGTGGGAGCGTCGGCGAAGGCGACGCAGGCGACGGTGATGATACGTCGCTCACGTCGGGTGAGACCGGGTCGCTGCCATACATGGCCGAAGACGAAGTTGAGGATGCCTGCGTGCCGGTAGGGCGTGGTGTGGGGAGGTGCGGGAATGAGATTGACGTCGAGGAACTCCTGTGCGCCGCCCTCGAATCGTGTGTCCCAGTCCGAAGGTCCGAGAGTGTCGTGCGACAGTTCCGGCCACGGCCCGGGTTCTTGACCGCGGTCGTGGTGAATCTGTGTCCATTGCCTGATGACGGCACCTTCGAGATGCGCGGCCTTGGGCCACCCGCTGTACACGGCGAAGTGGAGGACGAATTCGAGCATCTCTTCCAGTTCGATGTCACCGCTGTCGAGGGCGGCGCGCACATACGCCTCGATGGGTCCTGGCGCATCTGCGCCGGCGACGCAGGCCAGAGCGATCCACCGACGATCTTTGCGGCTCAGCCCGGGGCGCAACCACACGTCGCCGAAAACGAAGTCGCGTGAAACCTGCTGGAAGGGCGTGGTGATCTCGGTGGGCTCGCGGCGCAGGACGGTGCGGAACGTCTCGTCGGCCAGGTTGTTGCTCATATTCGAGTTCCTTCGTTGGGAAGTGGCAGCGCGGTGATCAGCAGAGGGTCAAGGCGATTCGGATGGAGTCGTGTGCGGGCGTGCGCTCGGTCATGTGCGAGAACGCGTCCGCGAACCGGTCGAGTGGGTAGCTGTCGCCCAGCAGGTCGGCGGTGGGGATCTTTCCCGCGTTGATGAGTTCGACCGCGTGCTCGGTGTCGATACCCGCCCCCGGGTGCAGGGTGATGCGCCTGGTGGGGATCCAGTCCGGATGGAAGCCCTCCAGCGGCCCGTCCTTCATCCCCGCCAGAACTACGTGGCCGCCTTTGTGTACGAGGTCCATGGCCAGGTTGACCGTCACGGGACTTCCCGATGCGGCATCGATGACGACATCGGCCATCTGTCCGTTCGTGATGTCACGGACCCGGTCGACGGCGTCTTCGTTCTCGGCGTCGATGGTGTGGTCGGCGCCGACTCGCAGCGCATGGTCGAGGCGGAATCGGTCGCGTGCGGTCCCGGTCACGATGATCGTCGAGGCACCCGCAGCGCGTGCGGCCACTATGGTGGCCATGCCCATGTGGCCCGGCCCTTCGATGACGACAGTGTCGTCCTTGCGGACCGGTTTCACCCAGGTCACCGCGCAGCTCAGGGGCTCGAAGAAGGTCAGTTCGTCGGCGGGGCGGTCATCGCGCAGCCGATAGACCTTCGAACCCGGGAGCAGCTCGAGATGCTCGCCGAACCCGCCGTACAGGCCGGAACCTTCATGGATGGAGAAGTCGTGTCCGTAGATTCGATTTCCGTCGGGGGTGATCACGAGTTCGCGCACCGCAACGCGGTCGCCCTCCTCGACGCCCCATTGTGCGGCGGTGGCAGGCCGGATCTTGTCGATGCGGCCAACAATCTCGTGACCGGGCACGGATGGAAATGCGCCTCCCCACGAGGTGTGGATGTTTCCGCGGAAATGATCGACATCGCTGTGGCACAGGCCTGTCGATTCGACCCGTAGCACGGCACCCCCGGAAGGCGGGTCGGGTTCCGGGAATTCGCGCTCTTCCCACGTTTCGTCACCGGAGAACACAATGGCTCGGCTCATGCTGCACCTCTCGGGTGGTGCACTCGTACGTTCGTCGACGTGCTGGAGCGTTGTTCGGTGCTCCACGAAGTGCTCAATCTCGCTCGGTGAACTGAACAGTAAGTCCTAGGACTTAACTTGTCGAGAGGTGGTTACATTTGGTGCATGTCAGAACAGCGGAACCACGCCGTCGCGCCGTCGTCGAAGCAGCAGCTGGTGCTCACCGCTGAACGTCTCTACGCCTTGCACGGGCTCGACGGTGTCCCACTCCGCCACATCAGTGTTGCCGCAGGCATGGCCAACAAATCCGCGGTGCAATATCACTTCGGCACCAAAGAGAATCTCATCCAGGCCATCCTGATCAACCGGATCGACGGACTGACGCATCGTCGTGAGCTACTCGAAGCAAGACTGCCCGACGGCGACGTGCGACGAATTCTCGAAGCTCACCAACTCCCGCTGATCGAACTCGCGGAGGACAAGGATTGCTACTACCTGCCGTTTCTGGAGCTCCTGCTGCGGGAAAGCCACCCGATGGATGACCTGACCGCAAGTCACCGTGAGTCCAAGCGCAACTACTACGACCGGTTGGATCGTCTGCTCGACTACATCCCGCAGCCTGTCCGCGACATGCGCATTCATCAGGCATCCGCAGTATGTGTGTCCATCTCCGCCGACCGGCACCGGATGCGCATGCAGGGGATCGCCGTGGCGCCGTACGCGCTGCATGTGAGTCAACTGCTGGACTTGCTCGTCAGCATCCTGACGACGCCTCCGTCCGAGGAAACGCTCGCGGCTCTCGAGAACTCACCCCAGGGTGCTCCGGTGTTCCGGAAGCTTCCCTGAAGTGCAGTGTCTGCGCCGAAGTTTCCCCCACTTGCACGGGTTTCCTATGGTTCGAAACCTGTGGAAACCCGTGGTAGCGATGGAAAGTCGGTCGACCGTCGTGTCTGTGGCAGGGTTGCCACTCGTCCATGGCGGTCCGGCGCTCAGGTGGTCAGCAGGTGACACGCAGCCTGGCCGCCACTGGAGACACCCGTCGCCTCGGGTCGTTCGCTGCGGCACACCGGGAGCGCCACCGGGCAACGGGTACTGAAGGCGCAACCCGCCGGTGGGTTCGCCGGATCAGGTAGCTCACCGGTGAGCCGTATACGGTCGCGTGTGCGCTGACGCATGGGATCCGGAACCGGGACCGCCGACAGCAACGCCTTCGTATACGGGTGAGCAGGCTCCGTGAAGAGACGATCGGTCGGTCCCCACTCGACGATGCGACCCAGATACATCACCGCGGTGGTGTGGGCGATGTGCCGCACTACTGCGAGGTCGTGTGCGATGAACAGGAACGCGATACCCAGCTCCGTCGAGAGCCGTTCGAGCAGGGCGATCACCTGATTCTGCGTGGATACGTCCAGCGCGCTGACGGCTTCGTCGGCGATCACCACCTTCGGTTCCACGGCGATGGCCCTGGCGATCGCGATCCGTTGACGCTGACCACCCGAGAACTCGTACGGATACCGCTGCGCATGCTCGGGCCGCAACCCGACCTGCTCGAGCAGGTCGCTGATTCTGCGTCGCAGCGCGTCCGCATCGAGGTCGGTGTGGACTTCGAGGGGCTCGGCGATCGCCTCGCCGACCGTGCGCGCCGGATCCAGCGACGAGTACGGATCCTGGAACACCATCTGCATGTTGCGGCGGGCCGATCGCAGCTCGCGACCCTTCAGCGCGGTGATGTCCACACCATCGAGCAGCACCGTTCCGTCGGCGATGTCCACGAGCCGCAGGATGCCGCGCGCAGTCGTCGATTTTCCCGATCCGGATTCGCCGACCAGCGCGAAGGTTTCGCCTGGCCGGAGATCGAAGCTGACGTCGTCGACGGCGCGCACCACACGCCGTTTCCGTCCGCGTGTTCGCGGGGCGGAGAATTCGACGCGCAGGTTGCGCACGCTCAGGATCGGAGTGGGCGACACAGTTCCGACGGTCACGGTCATCGACTTCTCTCCAGAGTCAGCTCGGTGGTACGAACACACCGCGCGCTGCGTCCGTCATCGACATCGGCGAGCGCCACCTCGGTCAGGCAGCTGTCGATGCGATGCTCGCAGCGCGGCCCGAACCGGCAACCGCGAGGCATGGCGCTCGGCGCAGGTGGTGATCCGGGGATCGTGTGGAGGGTGCTGCGGCCGTCGATGCTGGGTACCGACCGCAAGAGACCCTCGGTGTACGGGTGGCGGGGTGAAGAGAAGAGGTCTTCGGCGCGCGCATGCTCGACGACCTGACCCGCATACATCACGACGACGTCGGTGCACAGGTCTGCGACCACGCCGAGATCGTGGGTCACGAACAGCACACCCATGTCGAAACGTTCGGCCATCTCGCGGATGAGGTCGAGGACCTGCGCTTGGATGGTGACGTCGAGTGCGGTGGTCGGTTCGTCGGCGATGAGCAGGGACGGCTCGCACGCGAGGGCCATCGCGATCATCGCGCGTTGACGCATGCCGCCGGAGAACTCGTGTGGATACTGCGCTACGCGCCGTGCGGCGTCGGGGATCCCGACGAGATCGAGGACTTCGACGGCGCGCGCTGTCGCGGCCTTCTTCCCGACACGGCGGTGCCTGCGCACGACTTCGGAGATCTGGTCGCCGACCGTGAACACAGGGTTCAGGCTCGTCATCGGTTCCTGGAAGATCATCGCGATGTCGTTGCCGCGCACGCCGTCGAGTTCGCGCTCGGGCATCGTGAGCATGTCGCGACCGCGGAACCGGACGGTGCCCGACCCGATGCGGGACTGCCGTTCGGGGAGCAAACGGAGTACCGACGAACAGGTGACGGACTTGCCGGATCCGGATTCGCCGACGAGTCCGAGGAGTTCGCCCGCGCCGATGCGGAAGGACACGTCCTGCAATACCGGGGACCAGCCTGTGGCGGTCGCGAACTCGACGGAGAGGCCTTCGACGCTCAGTAGCGGCTCGTTCAACGGTTGCTCCTGTTCTCGCGGCCAACGGAGTCGCGGATGCCGTCGCCGAGGGTGTTGCAGGCGAGCACGGCCGCGATGATCGCGAGCGCAGGTATCGCGACCGGCCACATCGTGTAGTTCCATGCTTCGCGGCCTTCGGCCAGCATCCGTCCCCAGCTGGCGTCGGGTGGTTGAACACCCAACCCGAGGAAGCTGAGGGAGGATTCGGCCAGCATCGCGAATCCGCACGCGAGACTGATCTGCACGATCAGCGGTGAGAGCGTGTGCGGCAGAATGTGTTCCCTGACGATGCGCGCGGTGGGGGTGCCGATGCTGCGAGATGCTTCGATGAAGGTGTTCTCGCGAACGCCGATGACAGATCCTCGGACCACGCGGAAGAATCTTGGTCCGAACACGATTCCGATAGCAATCATCGCGTTGGTCAGGTTCGTCCCCATGACTCCGACGATGGCCATGGCCAGCAGCAACGGGGGGAAACTCAGGAAGGCGTCAGCGATCCGCGACAGCACGGCATCCCACCAGCCGTCGAGAAATCCGGCGACGAGTGCGGGCACCACACCGATGACGAGTCCGACCGTGACGGAGATCGCTGCCGAGAAGACCGCGACGCGGGCACCGTAGAGCAGTCGCGAGAGGGTGTCGCGGCCGAGATTGTCGGTGCCGAGCAGATAGCCGTCGGACAGCGGCGGAAGCCGGCGTGCGGTGAGGTCCTGGACGAGCGGATCATGCGGGGCGATCACGGACGCGAACAGACCGAAGAGCACCAGCAGCAACAGGAATACGGCCGCGACGATCGCGGCGGGACGCCCACGGAACCGCCGCAGAAACCGGCGTCGCGGGCTTTCGGCAGCGACCACGGACTGCTCGTCGGCCAGGGCTGCGATCTGGACGGTGTCGCTCATGCGGCGCTCCTCATCCTCGGGTTGAGATAGCCGTACGAGATGTCGACGAGCAGGCTCATGACGACCGTCGCGAGGACGCCGAAGATCACGATGCCCTGGATCGCAGGGAGATCGCCGGATAGCACTGCCTGCACGGCGAAGTCTCCCAGCCCTTTGAGGCCGAAAACGGATTCGATGACAGCGGTGCCGCCGAGCAGGAACGCGACCTGCATGCCGAGGACGGTAGCGGTGGGGATGAACGCGTTCTTCAGGGCGTGTTTCCACAGCACCCGTCGTCGTCCCAGTCCTTTCGCGGTGGCCGTGCGGACGTAGTCCTGCTGCAAGACGTCGATCATGGAACTACGGAGTTGCCGCGCTATCTCGGCCGCTGCGGCGAGACCCAACGCGACAGCGGGGAGCAGCAGATGACTGAGCCACGGCCACAATCCTTTTGCCAGCGGTGTGTACCCGGTCGACGGCAATGCGCGGAGGGTGAGCGAGAAAATCATCACGAGGATCAAACCCAGCACGAAGTTGGGGGTGGCGACTCCGAGCGTGGTGCCGACACCGGTGGTGCGGTCCAGTCGGCTGCCGGGCCGACTGCCGCCTGCGATACCCGCGGGAATGCCGATGAGCAGCGCGATGAAGACGGCGACGACAGTGAGGGAGAGCGTGACGGGCAACCGGTCGACGATCATGTCGAGGACGGGTGCCTGGTAGGTGAAGCTCGTCCCCAGGTCACCGCGCAGCAGGCTGGTCACGAAGTCGAAATACTGCACGACCAGGGGCTTGTCGAGGCCGAGCTCGAGGCGGATGGCGTCGATCTGCTCCGCTGTGGCGTTCTCGCCTGCGATGCGCTGGGCCGGGTCGCCGGGGATGAGGAGGATGAGTCCGAAGGTGATGGCGGTGGCGATCAACAGCAGAGGGATCACCGCGAGCAGTCGTTGCCCGATCAGGCGGAGCATCGTTTACGTCCTGTTCTGTCGGTGGGTGTCCGACGCAGGTGCGTCGCCGTCATCGACGACGACGCACCTGCGGGGATCATTCGCCGGCAATACCGACTCCGCGCCATTCGTCGACGAGGATGTTCGGTTCGTAGCCCACCACCTGGTCGGTGAGCGTGGAGCCGAGCTCGAAGAACACGAGCGGTACGGAAAGGGCGTTGTCGCTGACGAGGGTCGAGACGTCTCCCAGCAACTCGCCGCGTACCTGCAGGTCGGACTCGCGGTTGGCCGCGTCGAGTGCCTCGTTGAATCCGGGAACAGTTGCGCGAGAGGGGTTCTGAGGCGAGTTCTCGCCGTACAGGGACGACAGGAGCAGGGACGGATCGGAGCGTCCGGTGAAAGTGGTGACGTACGCGTCGGCGTCGCCGCGGTTGAAGGTGGGGGAAGCGTCCGACGGTGGCAGCGGCTGGAGTTGCATGTCGATGCCGACCTGCGCGAGCTGCTGCTGCACGATCTGCGCTACCTGCACGTTCTCGGGGAGGTTCAGGAGTACCGCGGTGAAGGAGAAGCCGTTGGGTAGCCCCGCTGCAGCGAGCAGACGACGCGCCTCGTCAGGGTTGTATGCGTAGGCGTCGGCGAGATCCGGGTTGTAGGCGAAGTAGCCTTCCGGGAAGTCCTGGCTGGCGGGCGCAGCGTGGCCTTCCATCGCGCTGTCGGCAATCGACTGGCGATCGATGGCGTGTGCGATGGCCTGGCGCACTTCGAGTTTGCCGAACTCGCCGCGGCTACGGTTGAAGTTGATCGCCATATGGTCGAGTCGCAGCGCTGTCTGTACCTGCAGCCCCTGCTGCTCCGCCGCGTCGATGGTCAGCGGCGTAGTGATGGCTACGTCGAGGTCGCCGGTGGAGACGGCACTGAGCCGTGCCTGCGGATCGGTCATCACCGTCCACACGAAGGTGTCGGTGCCGATGGCTTCGGGATCCCAGTAGTCGGGCCTGGCGGTGAACTCGTATTCGGCGCCGGGCTGCGACCGGGTGACGGTGTACCGGCCTGCTCCGGCCGGGCTCAGCGCGAGTGCCCCGGCCTTCTCCGGCGAGCTGAAAGCATCGGGATTCACGATCATCCCGGGCAAGTCGGAGAGGGTGAGGACGAGTTGCGCGCCGGGACCATCCAGCGCCAGTACGACGGTCTGTGCATCCGGTGCGGACACCCCGGCGACGGACTGCAGCATCGGTGCAGTGATCGAATCGGGTTCGAGCGCGCGCTCGAGGTTTGCGACGACCGCGGCGGAGTCGAGTGGGGCGCCGTCGGCGAACGTCACACCTTCGCGCAGGTGGAGGGTCAGTGCCGTGTCGGTCAGTTCCCAGGATTCGGCGAGGCCCGGTACGGGCTGGGCCTGGTGGTCGCGGTGGACGAGGCGGTCGTACACGAGCGCGAGCATCGTTGCGTCGCTGGTCATGGTCGTCTTGTGCGGATCGAACGACGACGTCCCGTACACGGTGGCGTAGTGCAGGGGGATCAAGGGATCTGCGACACCCGAGTTTGTGGTCGTCGCGGTGCCGCAGGCGCTCAGTAGTGCGGCGCAGGCCGTGAGCGCAACCACCCACCGGGCCGTCGAACTTCTTCTCGACGCAATCGACATGGTGATCCTCCTGAAGCATGTACGTCCACAGAAAAACCAGGAGGACAACCGGATACCGAAGTGCCGTTCCTCCTGGCGCTGCCGAACATATGGTGTGGTGATCCGGAACACACCGCGGGTCTCGCTGAACGGGAGTCGCATGTGGGTCCCGTGCCGAGCGAGTGCTGCGTAGGTTCTGTCGGTCGGTCGCCACTGCATCGGTCAGGGCAACCTCTACCGGCGACCCGTCCGCCGGCGTCGCCTTCCTCGGTGGAAGCGGGTGGCCGTGGAACCGAGTCCGAGCCTGACGTCTGCGGTCGTCGATCCTGAAATCAGCGATCGGTGAGAGGGCGAACTCGGCGGCCGGCGTGTGGCTGATGCCGAAGGTCGGTCAACGTGCGCTGAACGTGGACGAGGTGGGATCGCATATGTTCGGCCGCCGCGTCGGGGTCACGATCTTTGACAGCGTTCAAGATCGCGGCGTGTTCGGCACAGTACGCATCGCGGGTGTCTGTGCTGAAGGTGCGGCTTTTCAAGCTGCCCCAGATCGGCTTTTGCCTGCATCGGACGAGGTAGCGACTCACGCCGATGAGCACCTCGTTGTGGGTCGCCGCGGCCAGTCCGTGATGGAAGCGAACATCCCACTGCTCGAACTCCGAAGCAGACGCCGCGTTTTCACCTTCGCGCAGAAATTTTTCCAGTTCGGCGAGGTCTGCACCGGATGCGGCAAGTACCACCGCTGGCATGAGCGACGGTTCGATCGTCAGTCGTGCGGCCATGATGTCGGAGGGGCTGGGGGCGTTCGCCTCTACTTCGGGTGTGTGAGTGGTGGACAGGAAAGTGCCTCGGCCGACATGCCGGGTCACGATTCCGGCATCGGCGAGATGATGCAGCGCTTCCCGGACGGCGTTTCGACCGAGCCCGGTTGTTGCGGCGAGTTCTCGTTCGGTGGGGAGTCGGTCGCCGGGAAGATAGGCACCCTCACCGAGGAGCTGTTCGATGTGACGCAACGCGTGCGCTGCAGATCCGACGGGAGACATCATTGCCTTTCAACCAATTAGAACCAAAAATACTCCAATCTCTGCCGAATTCCCTGCAAGGTCGTGTGTTGTGGGTCACATTTGCTGTCACTAGCGTGGGAATTGCCACCGATTGCACTGATTGGTTGGCATTGGTTCTACAGGAGGACTTCCGTGCGTTTTTCCCGAATCCAGACTCCCGAGGGCGCGCGCATCTGCGTGGTCGATGACAATGGCGCCGCACGCCCGGTCGCATTCACCGACACCGGTGCCCCGGTGGAAACGTTGCAGCAGATCATCTCCGGCGGCAGAGCGGCACTTTCTCGCCTCAAGGCGGACGACACCGCCGCGACAGGCTCGCTGCTCGCCCCGATCACCCCGCACCGCAACATTCTCTGCGTCGGACGCAACTACTCCGAACACGCCGCAGAGTTCGCGCGCAGCGGTTTCGACGCGACCGACAACAACACCGACCCCGTCCCGGAGCATCCCGTGGTGTTCACCAAGCCGGCAGCGTCGGTGATCGCCTCCGGTGAGCTGGTGGACCCGCACGTCGACATCACTTCCACCCTCGACTACGAGGGTGAGATCGGCGTGATCATCGGCAAGCGCGCCTCGAAGGTCTCCAAGGACGAGGCGATGAACTACGTGTGGGGTTACACGCTGATCAACGATGTCACCGCCCGTGACCTGCAGCATTCTCACAAGCAGTGGTTCATCGGCAAGTCGCTCGACACGTTCTGTCCGATGGGGCCGTGGGCCGTGTCTGCCGACGAGATCGACATCGACGACCTGCAGCTGCAGACCCGCATCAACGGTGAGTTGCGTCAGGACGCCAACACTGCCCAGCTGATCTTCGATGTGCCCACCATCATCGAGACCCTCTCGGCAGGAATTACCCTGGAACCCGGAGATGTGATCGCAACCGGCACACCCGTCGGAGTCGGAATCGGATTCGACCCGCCGAAGTATCTGGCCCCCGGCGACGAGATGATCGTCTCTGCCCCCGGGCTCGGTGAACTACGCAATGTGATCGCGGGTGTCGACGCACCCGAGGCTCTCACCCGAATCGGCTCTGGCCGGCTGTTCGTGGAGAAGACAGGAAGCGGCCCGGCCGTGGTGCTGATCCACGGACTCGGCGGCGCCAGTACGGTATACGAACCGCAGGTCGAGGCTCTGGCCGAGCAACACACCGTGCTGCGCTACGACCTGTCCGGCCACGGACGTTCCCCGGCGCTCGGGCCGAACAGCATCGAGAACTGGGTCGACGAACTCGTCGCGCTGCTCGACACCGAAGGACTCGACCGAGTCGACCTCGTAGCTCACTCGATGGGCACCCTGGTCGCCACCACATTCGCGGCCACCCATCCCGACCGGGTCGGGCATCTGGCGCTGCTGGGCGCGGTGCGGGCCCAAAACGAGCAGGCACAGTCCGCCACACGAGCCCGCGCCCGCACCGTCCGAGAAGGCGGCATGCAGGCAGTGGCCGACACCATCGTCGCCGCTGCACTCTCGACCGAAACCAAGGCCGCCCGCCCGGTTGCCGTCGCCGCAGTGCGAGAGCTGCTGCTCGGGCAGGATCCGGCCGGCTACGCGAACGCCTGCGAAGCCCTCGCCGCCGCCACCGAACCGAAGTTCACCGACATCGTCGCACCGACCCTGCTGATCACCGGAGACGAGGACAAGGTCAGTCCCACTGCCGTCAACGAGCAGTTGGCCGAGTCGATCACCGACTCCCGCCTCGAGATTCTCGACCGCGTCGGCCATTGGCACACCGTCGAGGACCCCGCCCGCGTCACGGCGATGCTCGTCGACTTCCTGAGCCGCTGACCAGCACACTCCTGCAGCCAACCGACCGGCGCACGCCGGGGCGGGAGCCGACCCTGCCCCCTGTGGGACAGCCTCGCCCCGGGCGCCACCTTCTCGCTCACCCCATTGCGCTTCCCGAAAGGAGGTGGACCGATGTCCACCACTGTGTTCACCAACGTCCGTATCTTCGATGCCACCGATGCCGATCCCTACATCGGCGAGGTCCGCGTCGCCGACGGCCGCATCACCGAGGTCACCGCCCGCACCGGCGCCGTCGACCGCACGGGCGCGCGGATCATCGATGGCGGAGGGAAGTTCCTGATGCCCGCCCTGTGCGATGCCCACACCCACTTCTCCTGGACGAACTCCGCCGATCTGCCCGGCCTCGGAACGATGGGCGTCGAGGAACACACCCTGCTCTCGGCCCGCTCCGCGTTGACCTACATCGACCACGGCTACACCATGTGCGTCGGTGCCGCTGCCGCCAAGCCACGACTGGATGTGGTCATCCGAGACGCCATCAACAGCGGCCAGATTCCCGGCCCACGCTACCTGGCGAACTGCCAGGAGATCGCCGTGACCGGCGGCGCATTGGTCGATGGCATCACCGCCTTTGCCGACGGGCCGGAGGAAATGCGTAAAGCTGTGCGCCGCAACGTCGAACTCGGCGCAGACCTCGTCAAGCTGTCGATGTCCGGCGAAGACATCACCGGAAACCAGCATGCCAAGGACAATTACTTCTCCGACGAGGAAACCGCCGCGGCCGTCACCGAAGCACACCGCCGGGGACTTCGGGTGTGCAGCCACGCCCGCTCCGGTGAAAGTGTGAAAATGTCGCTGCGTAACGGCGTCGACATCATCTACCACGCTTCCTTCACCGATGAGGAAGGCCTGGACATGATGGAGGCACAGAAGGACCGCATCTTCGTCGCACCCGGTATCAATTGGCTCGTGGCGACCCTCGAGGATGCCGGAGCGTTCGGCTACCCGTCCGAAGCGGCCGAAGCCGCGGGCTATCGCTACGAACTCGAGTGCGCCATCGAAGGACTCAAGAAGATGAAGGCTCGCGGCATTCGTGTGCTCCCCGGCGGCGACTACGGATTTGCGTGGACGCCTCACGGAACCTACGCCCGCGATCTCGCCCACTTCGTGAACCTCCTCGATTTCAGCCCCAAGGACGCCCTGTTGTCGGCAACCAAGCTCGGTGGCGAAATCATGGGGATGCCTGACGAACTCGGCCAGATCAAGCCCGGATACTACGCTGATCTGGTCCTGATCGACGGCGACCCGCTGGCAGACATCACTGTCCTGCAGGACAAGGACCGCATCGTCGGCATCATGAAGGAAGGCGCGTTCCACAAGGATCCCGTCAGCGGAAGTGAGCGGGGACTCGCCGAGGTCGACGAGATCCATCGCAGTACTCCCGTGCTTGCCTGACACTGCTCACATGTTTCCGGCGCACCGCCCGGTGTGCCGGAAACAGTGATGATCTCGTCGTGAGATCACTTGCGCCAGGCCCCCGGCGACTCGCCGTGCACCTGCCGGAATCGACGATTGAAGTACGCCGGATCTCGAAACCCGACTCGGCGAGCGATCATCTCCACCGGCAGGTCCGTGCCGGACAACAACAGTCGGGCTTCGGCCATCCGTCGTTCGGTGATCCACTCGCCGATCGTCCGGCCGGTCCGCTCGCGGACCACCGTGGTCAGATGTCCCGGTGACATCCCCACCACTTCGGCCACGTCCCGAGCCGACAGTTCCTGGGCGAAATGTTTCTCGATCACTCCGAATGTGTCGGCCAGGAGCGGCTCCTGACGATGCCGCAACTCGTCTTCCACATCGCCGCCCAGCCTGGCCACCTCGAGCAGTATCAACAGCAGGTACGCCCGCACCGCCAGATCGCTTTGGGGGCGAATGCCACGAAACTCAGCGTCGAGCTCCTGTAGGAGGCGCTCCCAACGGGGTCGGTCGGCCTCCTCTACATGGAAGAGACCGGCGTCGGTCTGGGACTCCGCTGCCAGAAACGGGCTGAGCAGTGGATTCGATCGCCACAATTGCAACGACTGGCCGAGTCCGGTCATGCCCTCCAACACCGTCGGAGAAAACTCCACTGCCCATCCGGTGGCGTCCTGCACCATCGACAAATCGTGCACCACGCCGGGAGGAAGCAGCACCACATCGCCCGGCGCGACCGGCACCATCCGGTTCATCACCATGTGTGGTCCCGAACCGGTGCGGAAGTAAAGCAATTCAAGATCATTGTGCCCGTGTGGGCCTGTCTGGACTCGCGGGTTGTCGGCCTCGACCGACTGCACATCGATCGCCGCCGACCGCGAACTACGGCCTCTGGCCTCGAACATCAACACTCGGGAGTCCATCATCCCTCACTCTCGGTGGCTGCACGACCCGCCCGAATCGTCTCCACGGTATCGCGTTCCTCCAGCACCCGACCTCGAGCCACTTCAGTTTCCTGGGCGCCGTCGCCCGGAGCGCTTTACTCACACCGTTGACGTCGACCATGCTGTGCGGTCGGAGGGCATCGTTGCGACTGTCGATGTTCCGCTGTTGCGTTCGATTCCGCCAGTGCGCTCGAGGGCGCCAGGCGAACCGACGCATGCCAGACGACGCAACCGGCCGGTGCATTCGGAGCGCGTCGTGGGCATGCTGTTCCGAGTGCTGCGTGATTTCACTGTTCGGCCACCACCACAGCAGTCAGCGCAACCTCCACCGACGCCCCGCCCGGCAGCGTGTACACGCCGATAGCGCTGCGCGCGGGCAGGTTGTCGACACCGAGTTCGTCCGCGATCACGTCGGAGGCCCCGTCGGCCACCGTGGACAGCGAGGTGAACCCGGGCGCGGCCGCGACATACACCACCATCTCCGCGGGCCGAAGACGTGAACCGGCAGGCAACACCGACCGCACCGCCACCAGTGCGTTGCGCGCGGCCAGTGCCGCTGCCGTAAATGCTTCCTCGACGCTGACCTCTGCGCCCACTCGGCCGGTGACGGTGAGTGCACCATCGAGGCGTGGCGTCATGCCAGCGGTGCGGATCGTGTCGCCTGCGAGTACCGCAGCGACATAACGGCCCTGCGGTACAGGAACTCGACGACTACTCGACACCGAGCACCACCCCTTCCTGCCGTGGATCGCTCCCACCACTCATGACCCCGCGCTCGTCGACCGACACGATCTGTGCGCTGCCCTCGGCACCGAAAGCATCGAGCGCCTGCACCTGATGGCCCATGTCCGAGAGTGCTCGCAGGACATCATCACCCACGCGTCCCTCGACGCGAAGCTCGGGAGCATCGCCGAGGGTGTTCGCGTCGGATCCGGGGTATGCCGTGAATCGTGGGGCCTCCACAGCCTCTTGGGGGTCGAGTCCGTGGTCGAGGAGGTGCGAGAGCAGTTGCATGTTCCACTGGACCTGTCCATCGCCACCCGGGGTATTGCCGACGTGCCGGAGCTTGCCGTCGTTACCGGTGACGATCCACGCGTTGAGTGTGTGTAACGGTTTGCGTCGCGGCGCTACCTCGTTTGGGTGGCCGTCGATCAGGTATGCCCCGCGACCGAGACGGTTGTTGAGGACGACGCCGGTTCCCGGCACCGTGAACTTCGCCCCGAATGTGAAGGCGAGGGAGTGGATGAACGAGACGGCTCTCCCCTCGGAGTCGACCGTGACGAGCGACGTCGTGTCGCCGCCCGATACCGCGAAGGCACCCACAGGTGCGCGAGATGCGAGGCGAGACCGGCCCGCAGCGATGTTCGTGGCGGACAGTGCGCGATCGACGCCCTCGTTGTCCGAACTGCACCAGCGCAATCGGTCCTCGAACGTGAGCGCTGCGGCGCGCGACATCCGGTCGATCGCCGAAGCACTCAGCCACGGCCCCGCGTTCAGCTCTCCATCGCACAGCGCGGCCTGTTGCAGCACCATCCATCCAGGGGTCGGCAGCGGAGTCTGGTGTATGGTCTCCTTCGCGTACACACCGGTCAGTGCAGGTTCGACGAGAACCGTCCCGCACTCCTCCCATTCGTCACCGCTGAACGGCGCACCGAATTCCTGCAGCCCCGCTACACATCGCTCGGCAAGCACTCCCGTGTAGAACGACGAAGGATCCGATGCGATGGTGCGGATCGTGTGCGCCAGATCGACTTGCGGGAGCCGGTCGCCCATATGGGGAGCGTCACCGGACGCCGTGTACACCGATGCGAGCCCGGCGTCGGCCCGGATGGCGTGGAGTGCTGTTTGTATGTCAGCGCGGGTCTTCGCGGAGCACGGCAGTCCGTGTTCTGCGATGCGCGCGGCAGGCTCCCACAGGTCGGGCAACGGCATGCTCGCCCCGCACGAGTGCAGGGCAGCGAGGGCGGCGGGGGCGCCGGGTACGGCGACGGCGAGTGCGCCGTCCAGTGGAATCGCGTCGAGTCCCCGATCCCGATAGAAGCCGGCAGTGCCTCCATCCGGTCCGTATCCACTGCCGTTGACGGTCCATACGGATCCATCCGGATCTCGCACCACCGCGAAGGCGTCGCCTCCGATGCCGCATTGTCCGGGCAGGGTCAGCCACGTCATTGCCGCCATCGCGAGTGCTGCATCGACCGCGTTGCCGCCGTCGGCGAGTACTCGCGCTCCCGCTTGGCTCGCGAGTGGGTGACTCGACGCAACCATGCCTCCGGTCGCCAGCGTGGCGGGGCGCCGTGCGCTCATGCCGACCTCATTCTGCGTCGGCGCGGGCCTTCCGGAGGTTCGCTGGGATCAATGCCGACGAAAATCTCGCCGTCGCGTTCTTCGCACGGGTAGGTCTTGATCGGCTCGGTCGCGGGCGGGCAGATCGGTTCGCCGGTCTCGAGGTCGAAAGCGCTCCCATGGCAAGAACATCCGATTCCGTCCTGCACGAGCTTGCCGGATGACAACAAGCAGTCGAGGTGAGAACAGTAGTTGGATGTCGCGTATGCCTTGCCGTCGAGTCGCGAGATCGCGAATTCGTACTCTTCAGCGTAGAAACGGCGTACGATCCCTTCGGTTACCTGCCCGGAACGGGCCACTCGCTTGAATTCCATGGTCTTCCTCCAGGTAGGTGTGCCGTATCGGCCGAACAGTCAGGCTTCGGATGACAGGTAGACGGTTTTCTCGGATTGGTAGAACTGCATGAGGGTCGGCCCTGCTTGTTCCTTGAACGTCTGGGTGCTCGACTGCTTGTAGCCGCCGAACGGCGCATTCATGGCCATTCCGGTGGTGGGTTGATTGACCTTCACCAGCCCGGTCCTCGATCCCGCGATGAATCGATGTGCATCCGGCAGGTTCTTCGTCACTATCGATGCGCTGAGGCCGAACGCGGTGTCGTTCGCCAGAGTGAGGGCATCATCGAACGAGGACGCGCGCTGGAAGGCGAGGATGGGGCCGAAAATCTCGTCGGTCAGCAGCCTCATGCCGGGAGCGGTGTCGGCGAAGATGGTGGGACGCACGAACAATCCGTCACTGTGCGGTCCACCGCAGACTAGTCGTGCCCCTGCGCCGACACCGATGTCGACGTATTCGAGGAATTTGTCGAGCTGAGCTGCGGAGGCGAGCGGTCCCATGGACACGCCCTGGTCCGAGCCGCGCCCCACCGTCAGAGCTTCGGTCAGTGCGATCACCTTTCCCAGCAGCGCATCGTGAATCTCGTCGACCGCGATCACGCGGCTGGTACCGGTGCATGCCTGTCCCGACAATCCGAACGCGCCCTTGACGATAAGTGCCGCAGCGGCGTCGAGATCGGCATCGGCGAGCACGACGACGGGGTTCTTTCCACCCATCTCCAGTTGAACGCGGCGTTCGGGACCGATTCCCCGGTGGATTGCCTTGCCGACCTCGGTGGAACCGGTGAATGTCACCGCCGCCACACGTTCGTCGCCAACCACCGCGGCACCGGCGCTGCCGTCACCCTGGACAAGGGCGATCGCGCCGGCCGGTAGTCCGCCGGCGAGTAGGGCTTCGACGAGGCGTTGGCCCATGAGCGGCGTGATCTCGGACGGTTTGAACAGCACCGTGTTTCCAGCGGCGAGAGCAGGCCCGAGTTTGCGGGACGGAATGTTGAGCGGGAAGTTCCACGGCGTGATCGCGCCCACAATCCCGATGGGTTCGCGCACGGTGTACACCGTGGTCGAGCCACCACCGGGGTAGACCGTGCCGGTTGCCCGGTGGGCCTCGCCGGCGTAGAACCGCAGGTTCATCGGCGTGCGGCTTACTTCCATTGCTGCCTCGGCACGGGTCTTTCCTTCTTCCCGGATCAACTCCTCGACGAGTGCTTCTGCATTCGCGGTGAGCTGATCGGCGGCAGCGTCGAGGATGGCGGCTCGTCGCTCCGGTGGGGTCGCGGCCCACTCGGGCGCAGCCTTGTCGAGCGCATCGACGGCGTTCTGCACATCGATGTGTTCCGACGCGGGGAAGGTGCCGATCAGATCGGAATTGTCTGCGGGGTTGCGTCGTTCGAACACTTTTCCGGAATCGGATGGTACCCACTTGCCGTCGATGAAGTTCGATCCGATGATCGTCATGCCTGCTCCAATTCTTCGTGCATTTCCCACAGGTCGGTGTCCTCGTCGGCGAGCAGGGCAGCGTCGACGCGCTCTCCGACCAGTTCGCGGGCGGCCATGATGTCTTCGCCTCGGTCCATCGCGAATGCAGCAGTGAGAACCTCGTCCGAGAGATAGAAGAGGGTGAACTCGCCGGTATCGATGTCGCCGCGGACAACCAAGCGTGTTGCACCGGAGGCGTTTCCTACGAACTGAATGTTTGTGTCGTATTGATCGGACCAGAACCAGTGAGGATCGTCGGAGAGCGAGTTGCGTCCGACGATCGTATCGGCGACCACACCCGCCTGCCGGTTGGCGTTGTCGAAATGTTCGACGCGGATGTGTCGGCCCGCGCGGGGTGAGTGTCGACTGGCAACGTCGCCCGCGGCATAGATGTTCGGCACCGATGTGCGACCGACGGCGTCGACTACGATCCCACCGTCGACGGCCAAGCCACTCGCAGCGGCGACTTCGACGTTGGCGACGATTCCGATACCGACCACCACCGCGTCGGCTTCGATGGTATCGCCGGTGGTCGTCGTAATTCGGACGCCTCGGTCGGAGGTGTCGAGAGCGGCGACGCCCGTGCCGGTGCGTAGGTCGACGCCGTTGCGGCGGTGAAGATCCGCGCAGTGGTTCCCGGCCCGCACTCCGAGGATGCTGCCGAGTAGGTTCTCTGCCTGCTCGATGACCGTGACATTCACACCGAGAGAACTGGCGGTCGCAGCGATCTCGAGTCCGATGAATCCGCCACCGACGACGGCGAGCGTTCGGCCCGGTGTGAGGCGCGGGGCGAGGGCCACTGCGTCGTCGAGGGTGCGGAGGTAGTGGACGAGATCGGGGCGGGGTCCCGTCGCCGCAATGCGACGCGGTCGGCCTCCGGTGGCGAGGAGTACGGCATCGGCGGTGAGTGTTCCGCCGTCGAATTCGATCGTGCTGGAGGCGGTGTCGACCCGTCGGACGGTAATGCCCGTGCGGATGTCGATGTCGTTGGCGTCCAGCCACTTCGGAGTCAGAAGCGACAGTGGCTCCGCCCCTTCGCGTCCCGCGAGGAATTCTTTCGACAGTGGGGGGCGCTGGTAGGGGGCGTGAGGTTCGTCGCCGAGCAGGATTATCCTGCCGTCGAAGCCGCGGCGGCGCAGGGTGCGGGCGGCGACGGCTGCAACCTGGCCGGCGCCGATGGTGACCACGGTGCGGACGGTCATGATGTGCACTCCCTTCCGGACACGGAACGCGGTGTGGGATCGATGTGGACGGTGTCGCCGTCGACGTGCACGGCGTACGTCGGCTGGCAGAGGTCCTGGTCTTCTTCGTACCCGGTGTCGAGGTCGAACCGCCATTGGTGACCGGGGCAGATGACGCGGCCGTGCAGCAACGTGCCCTTGGCGAGGGAGCGGTCCTGGTGGACGCAGAGGTCGGCGAAGGCGTAGATGCGGTCGTTCGCGTGGAAAAGCGCGATCGCCACGCCCTCTACGTCCACGCGGAGCTTGCGGCGCCGAGTCACCTCTTTGACGGTGGCGACAGCAACCCAAGTCTGTGGGGCGGACATTGTTACTCCTTCGCTCGTGTGCTGCGGGGCGGGAGCCTATTCGGGGCTCCCGCCCACGCTCGTCGGGGTCAGGCCGACGCCAGCTCCAAGTCGGGCGCGACGTAGCTGTCGTACAGGCCCTTCGTGTACGAGAAGCGCATCTCCGCACCCCACCGCACCAGCTGCAGGCAACGCTGCTGCAGCGCAGGGGTATCGGCGCAGTCGAGCACGATCTGGTAGCCGCGCTCCCCGTGGACGACATCGGAGGTGATGTGCAGATCGAAGAACTCGATCTCGTCCTCGGTGAATCCGTACACTTCTCGCAGCGGGATGATCTGCTTCTTGTAGATACTCGGTACCTGGGATTCGAGGCCGACCACGAGTGCAGCGGTGGCGACCACGAAGTGCTCGCGCTGCGAGACCGCGTAGCACCAGGCCTGAAGGCCGCGGGTGACAGCGTTCATGTTGTTCGGGTCTTCGATGCGTTCCTTGGTGGTACCGCATGCCTCGGCGAACTTGATGAGGAGGTCGGTGTGCCGGATGTCGGCGAGTTCCTCCTCGTACATGTTCTGGAGGGTGAAGTCCTTGGCGTCGGTGTAGTGGTCGGGGGTGTTGGAGTAGATGTTGGCGAGGTAGTCGGCGAACGGGCCGACGTAGTGATAGTGGTTCTCGGCCCAGCGGGCGAAGTGGTGCTTCTCGAGCTTGCCTTCGGCCCACGCCTTGCTGAACGATGCGTTCTTGGCCTCGCGGCCCTTGATGGCGCTTTCGAGTGCGGCGCGGAACTCGTCGCGTCCGAGCAGTTCGGTCATGAGATATGCCTTTCACGTTGATCGTGCGGGCGATGTCGGGCTTGCGGTATGTCCGCGACAGTGCGGTCCGAAAGTGGCTTGTATGCAGCTCGTTTCGGTGTCATCGACCTTAAGTGCGGGTGGGGTGTGCTGCCACGGTCACAATGAACGGAGGGAGCGGCTCGTCAGGGTCGATGTGCACGGGTTCAGTGGGTGGGTGCAGAGACGAGCGCTTCGAACTCGGCGAGCATCGCGGCGCCGACGGCCTTGTCCTGTTCACCGTTTCCGCCACTGATTCCCACTGCGCCGACGATCTGGCCGTCGTGGACGAGCGGGAAGCCACCGACGAAGACGGCGAATTTGCCGGGCAGCATGTGGCTGATGCCGAAGGCTTCGTTGCCGGGCAGTGCGGGGCCGTTGGGCGGTTCGTTGAACAGGTGGGTGGCCCGCTCGTGGCCGGCAGCTGTGAAAGCCTTGGCGATCGCGATGTCGACTCCGGTCAGCCGCGCCCCGGGAAGTCGTTGCAGTGCGATGACATTCGCGCTTTCGTCGCACACGCACAGGGTCTGCTTGACGCCGAGTTCCTCGGCCTTGGCGCGGCCGGCGGCGAGCAGTGGAAGTGCGTCGTCGAGGTCGATCCGATGAATTCGATGCATTGGTCTCCGCTTTCGAAGTCGGGGAATGGTTCGGCTTGTTCGGCCGGTGTCTCCGTGGTGTCGGGCCTGGCTTATTTCTAACAGCGCGACGACACAATCGGGATGGACAATGTAACCCCGCTTATCGGAATATCGTGGGCAGTGTGCACATGTTCGGGGGCTTTCTAGCTCTGGTATCTGATGTAGGGAAGTGCATGACGTTCCGTTCCCGCGCAGCGTCGCCGTCCACGAGGGAAGCAGGTTGCTGTGGAACCGAGTCCGCGCCTGACCGTCCGCGGTCTGCTCGACGAATCGCTCATGGCCGGTGCGCACGTCGCACCGGGCGGAGTGCATCTCGATCGTGCTCTCACCTGGGTGTTGCCGATCGGCGAGGTCATGGGCCGGTACGACGACCTCTCCGGCGTCGCGGTGTATGCGCGGCCGGAGTCGCTCGCGGCCAATACGCATGCGGTGTCAGCGATGGCGGCGCGCGGCGCGGCAGCGCTCATCGTCGACGGTGCGCTCCCCACCCTGGACGCTCCGTTGCCATCGGGCCTCCCCGTCATCGAACTGGACATTCCCGTCGGATTCGCTGCGCTCAACAGGTTGCTCGCTGAACGGTCGCTGACACAGGAAGTGCACGTCATGCGCTACTCCGCGCTCGTGCACTCCACGCTCGCCGGGCTGCTCCACCGGGGTGCAGGCTTGGCCCTGTTGATCAAGGAAGTGTCGTCACTCGCGCAGCATCCTGCGCTGGTCCTCGACGCCCGTGGTCAGGCAGTCGCCCATCACGGTATCGATCGGGAGATGGTCGACGAGATCGCACAGAAACTCCGGGGTCCTCTTGCCGGCACGTCGGGAGCAAGCAGACAACAGCACCACGACACACGCGTAGTGGAGGAGACTGCGGGCGGCGTGCGCTGGACCTGCACCGCCGGCGCCATCCGGCTCGGTAGGCGATTCGAGGGATGGGTGGTGATCCTCGCTCCCGACCCGGCTCCGGGACCACACGACCTCGCTCAACACGCGGTGGTCACCGAGCAGGCTTCCGCCATCATCGGCTCCGAGATGTTGCGCCAAAGCAGCGTCGACGAGGCCGAGGAACGTGCGCGCGGTGATTTCGTTCAAGCGCTCGTGCACGGCAGCTTCTCCAGTCGGCACGACATGGAGGCTCGCGCCGAACATCACGACATCGATCTCACCTCGACGTTCGCGGTGTTCGTCGCCCCCGGTTACAGCGGGAACCCCGCGGCGCCGGGTGGTGAGGAAGCAAGCGGGCTGCTGCGGTTGGCCCGGTACGCGGCCAGTGTCCTGCCGCACCCTTCGGTGCGGTCGTATGTGACCGTGATCGGCGACGCTCTCGTTGTGGTGCGTTCACTCCGGTATCGCGATGCTCCCGACATCGAGGCAGAGATCGATGAGTTTGCAGATGCTGTGGCACAAGACCTTTCGCGCCGTAGGGGTAGTCCGGTCCCGGTCGCGCATGGGGTCCCTGCGCTGGGTGCCGACCAGATCCGGGAAAGCTACCGGCAGGCCCGGGTGGCGCTCGGGATCGGGCAGCGGATGGGTATGTCGGGTTCGGTGTCGTACCACGATCTGCGTGGGTACGGTGTCCTCGAACTCGTCGCCGAATCGGACCGTAGTCGACGATTCGTCGACGACGTGCTCGGCTCCCTCCGGCCCGGTAGCGATCTATACGACACGCTCGTCGCGTATCTAGGTGCCGGCGGGAACGTCAATGCTGCCGCACGCGAACTCAGCGTGCACCGCAACACCATGCTCTCGAAACTCGACCGGATCTCGCGTGCAATGTCGATGGACGTGCGGGTACCGGAGAACCAGTTCACAGCCTGGCTCGCGGTCAGGCTCGAGCTGCTCGACCGCCTGCACACCTCTGTCGATCGTGAGATCAACTACCGTTGAGAGTGCGCATCGGTATCTCCGGTGGGGCGAAGCTCGGCGGCATCTTCGGGATCGCGTCCGAGGTACGAGACGGCGAGTCCGAGGCAGGCGACGACAGCGCACACGACGAATACGACCCCGATCGACCACGCCGAGAGCGCGATCGTCACCCATGCCGCGCCGACGGCGGAGCCGCCGAAGCGGATGAGGTTGAAGACCCCGAGTCCGGTGCCGTGTGCGCCGGCGGGGGAGCGGGTCGATCCGGCCGCAGCCGGTGTCTGAACGGCGGCGATTCCCGCTCCGCTGACAGCGAGTACGACGGCAACGAGCCATAGGTACGGCTCGTCGTTCGACAAGACGGCCCCGAGCGCGCCCTGCATCACCACCAGTACGGCCAAGCCGAACCGCAGGACGCGTCGTGCGCCGATCCGATCTGTCGTACGCCCCACCAGCGGTGCGAGTACGGCCATCACCGCCGGGAGCGCGAAGAGGACCATGCCCGACGTCGCAGTGGACTCTCCCGTCGCCGTCAATCGGATCGGTACCGCCAATAAAGCCGTTCCGAGACAGAACATCTGCGTGAACGCAGCAACCGAGCTCCGGGCGAAGCGAGTTTCGACCAGCAGACGCACATCGACGAAGGGGACAGATACGCGCAGGCAATGCGCGACGAACCACCCGAGTAGCAACACGGACGCGGCGAGCACCACCGGAGGCGCAGCGGGCGCCACCCCGCCTTGGCCGAACATGCTCAGACCCAGAATGATCCCTGTAGCTCCGGCTGTGAGTGTCGCCGCGCCGACCACGTCGAGACGCATGGGTCGCCCAGGGAACGCGGGGATCCACCGCAGTGTTCCAGCGAAGCCGACCAAGGCGATCGGAATGAGGGGGACGAACACCCACCGCCAGCCCCAGCCGCCCGCGACGAACCCGCCGAGCGACGGGCCGATCGCCTGACCGATCCCGTTGACGGTTGCCCAGGCCCCCACGGCACGCGCGCGACGCTGCGGATCGAACAGCCACGCGATCAGACCCATCACCGCCGGAGCGAAGGCTGCTGCCGCGACACCGCCGAGCGCTCGCCACGCGATGAGGACTTCGAGGCTCGGTGCCGTTGCCGCTCCAGCGGAGCACACTGCGGTTCCGAGCAGGGCGGCGCAGTACACACGCCGGCGTCCGAAGCGGTCACCGATGTATCCCGCGAGTGGCATTGCCGCTGCGAAGGTGAGGAGAAAAGCGACGGCAAGCAGAGCGCCGTCCTCCAACGATGCATCGAAATCCGAAAGTATCTGGACAAGAGGAACGTTGATGATGTTGTTACTCAAAGTTCCGACGAGAGTGCCGGCGAGGAGCGCGGACAGTGCGAGGGGGGTACCGGTGTCGGATGCGTCCGGCGACGCCGCAGGCACCGTGGTGGATGTTGTCATCGAGCTCCTGAACCAGTCGAACTGCACGGCCCTGTGCGAGCCGTCGCTCCACTTTCCCACCGTCGACCGAGCGTGTGCATCAGCGTCGTGGGGGCAATGAGCACATGCTTGGGCTGCTGGTATGGACACTGTGCACAGCAGGCTGTCGAATGACCAGGACGCCTCACGCGCGACACATGTTCGTAGCAATCTTCCACATTCGTGCGACCCGATGACACGAAATCGCAAAAGTGGAACACATTGCACATGTAGCGTTCCGGGCACTGTGCATGGTTCTCGTTGACCAAGCATCACGGAACGCGGAAAGTTCCTCGAATACAGCCCTCGATCCGCTCCGCTCTCCTGTTGGAGGACATGCCTTGGACGTACAACTCACCGCCGCCCACTGGGTCTATCTGGGCGGCATTCTGGTCATTCTGGTCATCATGGCGATGCGAAAGAACATCGTCGTGCCCGCAATCGTCGCAACGTTCCTGACCGCATTGGTGTTCTCCGGCAGCATCGTCACCGGCCTGTCTTCCATCTTCAACGCGAGCCTGGTGGCAGCGAAGGAACTCTTCAACATCTTCCTCATCATCGCGATGGTCACTGCGATGCTCGGCGCGCTGCGTCAGCTCGGCGCAGACCGGATGATGGTCGCGCCGTTCCGGCGTGTGATGCGTGCCGGGACGAGCAGCTTCCTGGTTCTCGCCGCCGTCACGTATGTGATCTCGTTGTTCTTCTGGCCGACTCCCGCCGTCCCCCTGGTCGGCGCGGTGCTGATTCCCGTCGCCATTCGGGCAGGCATGTCTCCGCTGTCGGTGGGCATGGTCATCGCGATCTGCGGCCAGGGGATGGCGTTGTCGTCGGACTACATCATCAAGGTCGCACCGGGCATCTCCGCATCCGCCGCGGGTGTCGACACTGATTCGGTGGCCGACAAGGCGCTCGTGCTTTCGCTCATCGTCGGGGGTACCGCTCTCCTGATCACCTACTTCATGCAGAAGAAGACCTGGCGCACGCCGTCGCCTGACCTGCTCGTCGAGTGGGAAGCCGAAGCAGATCGGGGAATCGGCGATTCACGCTCGCGTGGTGATGCGTCCGATGATCTTTCCGGTGGCGCCGGAACGTCGAAGCCGGTGCCGACGAACCCGACCGGCAGGCCGACGGGTGGAGGTTCGCAGACGGTCACGACGACTGCCGTGCTCGTCCCCGCCACGAACCCGTTCCCCGCCGAAGTCGCCGACGCGGAGAAAGAACGCCGCGGCACCGCAAAAGCGTTCGCGATGCTCGTGCCATTGGCCTACCTGGCGTTCATTGTCTACCTGATGTTGGGTAAGTTCACCGAGGTCGTACCACCCCTGCAGGGCGGCGACGCCGCTGCGATCGTCGGCGGTATCGCGGCACTGGTCCTGTTCGCCGCCGCAGCATCTACCGATCGTGGCGGCTTCCTCGAGACGACTTCGGACCACCTCGTCGACGGCTTGGTGTTCGCGTTCAAGGCCATGGGCGTTGTGCTGCCTATCGCCGGGTTCTTCTTCATCGGCAACCCCGACTTCGCGGGCGCGATCCTCGGTACTCCCAAGGGTGAGACTGCCCCTGCGATCTTGTTCGATCTCGTCACCGCGATCCAGGCACACCTACCGCAGAACGCGTTCGTCACGTCGTTCGGGATCCTGCTCATCGGCTTGGTCGCGGGGCTTGACGGTTCAGGATTCAGTGGACTTCCGCTCACGGGTGCGTTGTCGGGTGCGCTCGGTCCTGCGGTCGACGTCGATCCGTCGACGCTCGCGGCCATCGGGCAGATGGGCAACATCTGGGCAGGTGGCGGAGTGATCATCGCGTGGTCGTCGCTCGTTGCGGTCGCCGGTTTCGCTCGCGTGCCCGTCCTCGATCTCGCCCGGAAGTGTTTCATCCCCGTCATCTCCGGGCTCGTCCTGTCGACGGTGTTCGCGGTGTTGATGTTCTAGCGTCCGCACGACCAGCAGCGGTAACACGTGCTCAGTGCCCGAGCCGGTCGACATTCGCCATGATCACAGCCCGAAGTTCCCGCTCCGGTTCGTTCAGCACACTCCTCCGGGAGGCGAGAACGAACTCCAGCTCGCCTGCATTCGGCAGATGACGGCCGGCCGTGCGAACCTGCTCGAGCCCGCTCGGCGGTAGCCGGCCGGCGTGGAGAACGATCCCGAGGCCGGCGAGGGCGGCTGCTCGCAGACCGTTCAGGCTGTCTGCGACGCAGGTGATGCGAGTGCTCAGACCGGCTTGGTGCAATGTGTCGAGTGCGATCTCCCGTGTGAGGGACGGCGGGGGATAGGTGACCAGCGGAACGGGACCGTTCGGTTCCCACGCGAACCCTGGGGCGGCGAGAAATTCCAGCTGATCGCGGAAAACCAGCTCGCCGTGGCGATCGCCCGGACGGCGTTTGCCGAACATCAGATCGAGCTCGCCGTCGTCCAATTTCCGATGGAGTTCCTCGCTCAGGGCGACGGTGAGCTCGAAATCGATCCGCGGGTGACTACGCCGGAATTCGGCGAGGATCAGAGGCAACTCGTGCAGGACGAGGTCCTCCGAGGCCCCGAACCGGAGCCTGCCACTGACTTCCGATTCCGCGAAGTATCGTCGTGCGGTCTCGTGCCGGTCCAGGATCTCCTGGGCGAATCCGACCATCACGCTGCCGTCTGCGGTCAGCTCCACCGAGTGCGTGTCGCGTATGAAGAGCCGGCGACCGATCGCCTGCTCGAGCTTGGCGATGTGCTGGCTGACCGTCGATTGCCGCAGACCGAGTCGCCGGGCGGCGAAGCTGAAACTGCGATCGCGCTCGACCGCGAGGAAGCTGCGCAAATGGATGGGATCGAACACCCCCGTATTCAATCACGTTTCGTGATAGCAGTAACCACGGCGATCGTCTTCTTGAATGAGCATGGCTCGCTTAATGTCGAACCATGCTCACCAAGATCCCCCTGCTGAATCGACTGGACCCCTTTCTGATCGGCATTCTCGTGACTGTCGGCATTGCCGCGCTCCTGCCCGCAGACGGCGCCGTCCTGACCGGGTTCGGATGGGCGTCGAAGATCGCGATCGGACTGTTGTTCTTTCTCTACGGCGCGAAACTGTCGACAAGCGAGGCGTTGGACGGTCTCAAGCATTGGCGTCTGCACGCGACCATCCTCGTCACCACGTTCATCGTCTTCCCGTTGCTGGGTATCGCCGCGAAGGTGCTCGTGCCCTGGTTCCTCAACGACCCGCTCTACCTCGGACTTCTGTATCTCTGTGTCCTGCCGTCAACGGTGCAGTCGTCGATCGCTCTGGTGTCCGTGGCTCGCGGAAACATCCCCGGCGCAATCGTGAGCTCTTCGGCGTCGAGTCTGCTCGGAATCTTTCTCACGCCGCTCCTCGTCGCGGTATTGATGACCTCGCAGGGTGTGCATATGAGCGCGGCGGCCGTGATCGACATCGTGGTCATGCTGCTTGTTCCGTTCATTGCCGGGCAGCTGCTGCGCCGCTGGATCGGCGGGTGGGTCAAGGAGCACGGCGGGCCTCTCAAGATGGTGGACCGAGGTTCGATCATGCTCGTGGTGTACGTCGCTTTCAGTCGCGGCATGAACGAGGGGATCTGGTCGAGCATTTCGATACCGCGATTGCTCGCGCTCGTCGCAGTGTGTGTCGTGCTCCTCGCCATCGTTCTGGCTCTCACCTGGTACACGGCGCCACGCCTCGGATTCGACTTCGAGGATCGGGTGACGATTCTGTTCTGCGGTTCGACCAAGTCGCTGGCGACCGGCCTGCCGATGGCAACGGTCTTGTTCGCCGGCCAGTCGATCGGGCTGATCGTTCTTCCGCTCATGCTGTTCCATCAACTCCAGCTTCTCGTATGCGCTTCGATTGCTGCGCGGTTGGCGAAGCGCCAGAACAGAATTCCGGTCGAGGTGTAGTGACGCACATTTGGGCAGTGCGGATGGTTGCCTCGGTGTGTCCGAGGCTCGAGTCCGCAGTGAAGTTGACGAGAAGTCATAGACGCGTTGGGCGGAAAGCTGGAAGCGCGCGGGAAGGAGTGCCCCGTAACGATCGCCCCCTGTTTGGGCGCAGTCGGGATCGACGGCACCGCGCTGTGCTGAGGACCGCGCCGACTGTCGGGCGCTACTCAGTAGAAATGGTGGAAGAGCGTTTCGCGGGCACCACAGCAGGCCCGGGACTCTCGTCGAGTGGAAGCGGGTGCAGCGGGGGCAGTAGCGCTGGAATCGTCGGCTTGATCGGTTCGTATGCCGGCGCCGTGCCCGCGACAGGTGGCTCGCGACCCTCGATCGCCGAATACATCAGTGCCGCGGCGACGGCGGCCGCTACAAGGAACGACCAGAATGCGATGTTGCGTCGGCGTCGCCGCTGACTGGGAGCTCGAGAACGGAGGACCATGCCCACATGATCGAGCCTGATTTGGGCGTTGTTACCGATTCCTTGTCCTTCTATTAGATGAATCTTTTAGTAACAGGTTTATACGGGTGACGAGCTGGGCAGAGATGGGTGCCGCGCTCGCGAGAGCCGGAGGGGCCGCGAAACATGCGCGATGACTCTATGTTTCGGTCCACGTGAAGCGTGACGAGGGCGGGCGATAAATTCGGTTCGGGACCGATGGCCCCATCCTCGGAGTGACCAATGCGAGCAAATCCGCGCTGGTTACGTTCCGTCGGTAACGATGGAGGACATTTGTGAGATGTGGTGGGTGGCGATATCCGAATGGCGGGAATCGTCGCAGAACAACCGTGAGCCTTGGAGACCGCACTGCTTCACCACTGCGCACATGCGAGGGGCATGTGGGTACTGGTTTGTTGCGCTCCAAGGCTGCGGGCATGTCTGGGGAGGACTGAGCTGGTCTCCGAGGAGGCCGGCGCGAGAATGGTGAGAAAGTGGTCGTGATCCAAGAACGGGGAGCCGATGGTTGCGGAGCATCGGCGGTGCGCATGTTGCCGAATCGCCGGCACGCCGCGGCGAACCGTTGGCAGTGGCAGTCGGCGTACGCGCGGGGCTTGTTCTGGACCGACAGTGTCGTCGTCGTGCTGGCGGTATTGCTGGCACATGCGGTGCGGTTCGGCCACGAGAACGTGCTGAGGGTGGAGCCGATCAGCACGCTGAACTACTCCGTGATTTCGGTCGGGTTCGCTGTTGCATGGTTGGCCGCTCTGAAAGCGTTTCGTACTCGTTCTCGGCGGGTGATCGGTGCGGGATACGACGAGTATCAGCGCGTCGTGTCGGCGACGCTGTGGTTCTTCGGTTTCATCGCGATCGTCGCGCTGGTGTTCGGTCTCGAGCTGGCGCGGGGGTATCTCGCGATCGCATTGCCTGCCGGTCTTGCGGCGCTGCTCGTCAGTCGCTGGATGTGGCGAAAAGTAGTGGCGCGTAAGCGTAGCCGCGGGGAGTATGCCACATCTGTACTGGTGGTCGGTGGTGCACGGGCGGTGCGGCACTTGGGCCGGACATTCGAGGGCAAGCTCACGGACGGCTACCGCGTGGTCGGAGTGTGTGTGCCCGCGTACTCGGGATCGTTCGGCGAGACGATCGATGTCGATGGCCGGGAGGTGCCGATTTTCGGCGATGAGCATTCGGTGGCCGAAGCGTTGGAGTTGTCGAATGCCGACACCGTGGCAGTGACGGCGACGGAGACACTCGGCCCCGAGGGAATCAAGGATCTGGTGTGGCAGCTCGAGCCGCTCGACGCTGATCTCGTGGTGGCGACGGGCGTGGTCGACGTGGCCGGACCGAGGTTGGAAATGCGGCCGGTCGCGGGCCTTCCGCTGATCCATGTCGAGAAGCCCAGCTATCACGGTGCAAAGCGTTCCGGGAAGCGGATCTTCGATCTGACGTTCTCGCTGGCGGCGCTGTTGCTCTTAGCGCCGGTGTTCGCGGTGGTGGCGCTGTTGATCAAGTTGGACAGCAAGGGGCCGGTGTTCTATCGGGCTGAGCGGATCGGTCTCGACGGCGAGCCGTTCGGGATGATCAAGTTCCGGTCGATGGTGACCGAAGCCGACAGGATGGTCGAGGCGTTGCTGGCCGAGAACGAAGGCGCCGGACCATTGTTCAAGATGCGACAGGATCCGCGGGTCACGCGCGTGGGCCGGGTGCTTCGAGGGTTCAGCATCGATGAACTGCCGCAGTTCATCAACGTGTTGCGCGGTGAGATGAGCGTGGTGGGTCCACGTCCGCCGTTGCGGCGCGAAGTGGAGAACTACTACGGGCGGGTCAAGCGTCGTCTGCTGGTTCGTCCCGGTGTGACGGGCTTGTGGCAGGTGTCGGGTCGGTCGGATCTGTCGTGGGACGAGTCGGTGCGGCTGGATCTGTCGTACGTGGAGAACTGGTCGATGGCGACCGATGTGCTGATCATCGGGAAGACCGTGAAGGCCGTGCTCGCGCGCGAGGGCGCTTACTGACGAAGACGACGCGAGCCCCTGTCGCTACGGGCGGGTTCCATGGCCGGTGCCACGGTCAGGACGGCGTGTCTGACGTATCCTCCGCAGCATGGGCAAGCTTCAGCAGGGAATGAGAGCGCAAGCGAGGTGTCCAAATCGAACGGCACCCTCAGCGGCCTGCGTTTATGGAGCACACAGCAAGGCCCAGGCGCGCATGTACCGGGAGATCGGTCGCTGGTCGACCCTGCTTGAGCGCCGCAGTAGTGATCCCTGGTCGAGTACCTCGATGCTGGAACCATACTGAACGTAAACGCCGAGCTCGTTGGCTCGGCTGGGTTTTTGCTTGCACAACGATTCGATTGGGTGTCGATGGAAAATACCGACATGATTGCCGAGAAAGAGGTCAAGAGCTGACCACAATGAGTGGGACGGTGCGCGCCATGAATCACAGGGAACCGCCGCCACAGTTGGTTGTCGCTGACGCGGCTGCTTGGCGCGCGTGGCTGGACGACCATGAATACTCGTCCGACGGGGTGCGCCTCGTCTTGGCGAAGAAGGGTACAACGGTCCCGACGTCGCTGTCGTACGCCGAAGCGTTGGAGGAGGCACGCTGTAACGGCTGGATCGGATGGGCGACGCAATTCAATCGACGCCCTCCCTTTCCAGCAGCTCTTCACTCACGGCGCGCCCGTTCCATCTGGTCGCGAAGGAACGTCGGAATTGTCGATGCTCTGATTGCGTCAGGAAGGATGCATGTACGGGGGCGTGCCGAGGCGGGCAGGGCGAAAGCCGACGGGCTCTGGGAGCGGGCGTACCCGCGCCCAGCATCTGCCAGTCGCGCTGACCGTATCGCGAAATAACCAGCCGGGGTCGTCAGGAAGGTCGAAAATCAACGCAGACCGAGGCTGTGTACTCATTCGACCAGCGGCATGACCTCGGCGCTGAACCGCTCGAGCTGATCCAATCCGGCGCTCAGACATACCTTGGGCGAGATTTCCTTGCGGGTGCTTCCCGAAAGTGCACGCACTCGCAGTGCTATGTGAGTGATTCCCGAACCGGTGAATGCGCGGATCCGTTCGGCGACCTGTTCTGGTGTGCCGACGAGGTGGATTCCGTCATGGTCCTGCTCCGGTCGGATCGGTCGGTCTCGCAGGTCGAGCTCGCACAGGGTGGTGTAGCGGCGCGGTACCGTCGCGCGTCCACAGGTCGCAGCGTACTTCTCGATCTGTGCGATCGCTACTCCCGCGGCAGCGGGGTTCAGGTTTGTGCCGTGGAAGCCGTCCCCGTGGGTTGCGACACGGTGCAGGCCTCGCGCGCTGTTGCCTGCAAGCAGGATCGGAATTGCGGTGGCGGGGCGTGGCTCGAAGTAGAGCGGTCCGAACGAATAGAACTCGCCGGGGAAGCCGCGGGACGGATCGCTCCAGCAGGTTCGCAGGATGTCGATGAACTCGGCGGTGGCCGAACCGCGACGACGGTACCGGTTGCCGGCGCCGAGCGCGCGGAATTCGTTCTCCTGCCAGCCGGTTCCGATGCCGGCGAGTACTCGGCCGGGTGCGAGCAGGTCGAGGGAGGCCCATGCTTTGGCGACGATCACCGGATTGCGGTTGGCGAGTACCAGGACGGAGGTGCCGAGTTCGATTCGTTCGGTGGCCCCCGCTACGACCGATAGCGCAACGAGTGGGTCGACGGCCGGGGTGTCGAATGCGACGGGGAAGCGGCGGTCGGGATGGTCGTGCTCGGTGGTCGGGGTGAAAACCACGTGATCGCTTGTCCACACCGCGGTGAATCCGAGCCATTCGGCCAGCATCCCTGTGGTCAGGATCGATTTCCTCGAGGCGAGGGGGCTGAGGTTGGGGAGCTTGACCCCGAAGGTGATCGCGGTTGCGGTCACGGCGTGACCAGTCCGCTGATCTCGTCCAAGCGGACGACGGTCTCCACGTTGTCGGTGGGCACGTACTCGGTGGGGCGTGAGACACCGGAGGTCACAGAGTCGATGACGGGGACCGCGAGATCACTGACGGCGATCGCCTGTCCCGCATCGGAGAGGAGGAAGTCGACGAACAGTCGCGCCGCGTTCGGGTTGGGGGCGGTGTTGCTGATCGATGCGAGCATCGCGAAACCTGTGGTGTTGTCGGGTACGACGACTTCGACGGGAGCGCCGGCTTGTTTCACCGTGGATACGGTGCTGAGCGGGGCGGGTACGAACGCGCCGACTTCACCGGCCGCGACCTGCTGGATGGCGTTGCTGACGGAGTCTCCCACGGCGTAGTTCTGGATTGTCTGGAGATCGGTGAAGTAGTCCTCACCGAAGGTGTTGAGCCAGAAGTTGTAGACGCCGGCGGTGGCGACGCTGTTCTGTGGTGCCGCGACGAGCAGTCCGCGTTCGATGGGGTTGCCGGTGGCGAGGTCTTCCCACGTCGCCGGGGGCGTGCCGGTGATGAGGTCGGTGTTGTAGGCGATGCCCCAGGGTTGTTCGAGAATCGGCACGGAATTCTCGGTCTGGTCGGCAGTGTCGACCCGGTCGAGGTTGGGGATCTGTGCGGGGTCCAACGATGCGAGCCACTGGTTGTCCGCCGCGGATTCGACGAAGACCGGGTCGGGTTGCCAGAGGACGTCGGCTCCTGATGATCCGGCTTCGGATTCGGCGGCGAAGCGGGCGTTGAGGTCGGCGCTGGCCTGCCGGACCACCTCGACGGTGATGGAGTATTCGTCTTCGAATGCGTCGGCGAGGCTTTGGGTGAGTTCGGCGTTGTACGCGCTGTAGATGACGACGCTGCCTTCCTCTTGTGCAGCGTCGACGACCGCGTCGTACGTGTCCATCGCTTCGGTGGGGCTGTCGACGCCGCTGTCGCCGCACGCGGCGAGCAGAAGGGTGATGGTGCTGAGCGCGCCGGCGAAGCGGAGTCGGAGTCGGGTCGGTGACGACATCATGTGTACCTCTCTGGGGGTGGGCTGGTCGATGCCTATCGGCGTCGACTCACGAATCGGACTAGCGAGAGTGCGGCGAGTACGAATACGACCGAGATCAGGCTGAGGATGCCGGCGAGCGCGGCGAGTTGTGCGTGGTCGCCGCCTTCGTAGAGGTCGACGAGGGTGGATCCGACAACCGGGTTCCGTGAGCCGGCCAGGATCGCGGCAGCGTTGACATCTCCGAGGATATGGACGAAGAACAGAATTCCGGCGGAGACCAGACCGGGTGCCATCAGCGGGAGTGTCACCCAGCGCAGCGTGCGGCCTTCGCTGTGGCCGGAGGTGAACGACGCATCAGTGAGGTCGTTGCCTACGCGGGACAGCGCGTCGGACGACTGCAGTACCGCCTGGTAGAGGTAGACGGCGATGAACGCGATCAGCAGCAGCCAGCGGGTGTTGCCGAGCCGGAACGGATCACCGGCGAACGCGAGGACGAAGGCGACGGCCAGCACGATGTGCGACATGTTGCCGGGCAGCTTGAGTACGCCGTCGGCGGTCCGGGCGATCCATGATCGGCTGCTGTGCAGGTAGAGCGCGGCGAACACGGCGGCGAGGACGCCGATGATGCTGCCGACCGTGCCGAGCCACAGACTGTTGGCCAGTGCTTTGCCGGCCGGACCGCTGCTCGAGAGAAGCGCCCGGTAGTTTTGCAGCCCGAGTTCGTCCCATTTCACATCCGGGGTCCAGTATTTCTGGACCGAGACGAAGAGGATCGCGGTGAGTGGTACCAGCGACATGATCAACAGGTAGCCGAGCATGCCGAGGCGCGCGACGGTTCGCCAGCGTCCCAATGTGACGACTGCGTTCGAGTGTCCTCGAGAGGAGATGCGGGCGTAGTGTCCGCTGCGGACACTGCGGGCCTGGAGTATCCACACCACGCCGATCACCATCAGCATGACCAGCCCGAGCAGCAGGGCACTGCGGGTGTCCGGCGGGTAGGCGAATTTCATCGCCTGCACGATGCGGGTGGATACCACGTCGATCCCGGATCGGGTCCCGAGGATGCTCGGGACCGAATAGATGCCGAGGCAGACCACCGTGACGAGGAAAACTGCCGACAACGCAGCGGGTTTGATGGCGGGCAGCGTCACGGTGACGAAGGTGCGCAGCGGGGAGGAACCCGATATTCGTGCTGCTTCCTCGAGTGCGGGGTCGAGAGATCGCAGCGACGCGGCCAGGGGCAGATACGCGTACGGAACCATGTAGGCTGTGTACGCGAGAATCACTCCGTACCAACTGAAGATGTCGAACGGGCCGCTGTCCATGTGGATTCCGACGACGCCGAGTCCGTCGCGGATGAGGACGTTGGCGAAGCCGCTGTTGGGTGAGAGCAGGAAGGTCCAGGCGATCGAACCGGCGATCGGGGGCACGAGTAATGAGGCGATGGGGAGCAATTCGCCGATGAGTCCGAATCGGGCATCGGTCCGTTCGTTCAGCCATGCGAGCATGCCTCCGATGGCGAGAGCCAGGGGTCCTGCCACGGCCAGGATGATGGTCGTGTTGGTGATCGCCGAGCGGGTACGGGGATCGGTGAAGACGCGTTCGAGGTCGCTGAGTCCGATCACGTCGCCGTCGAGCATGAACGTGCGCCAGACCATGATGGTCAGCGGATAGAGCAGGAGCGAGCAGAGGACGAGGGTGACGAGGGCGGTGAGTGCGTGCAGTGGTCGGTGACGTAGTTGCCGAGACCAGCGCACATGCCGCGGTGGTCTTCCGGGGGTAGGAGAGCTGTCGGCTGGGGGCGTCGGCGGGGTTCGGTCGGTGAGCGGCGGCGCGGTGCTCATCGGCCGTCCTGTCCGGTGACGGGGGCGAATTCGGAGCCATCCATGAGCCAGCAGTTGGCCGGATCGAAACCGACCCATACGGTGGCACCGAGGTCAGGTGTCGGGGTGTCGCTGGGACGCCACACCTCGACCGTGTCTCCGTCCAATTCGATGTGGATCCGTACTTGGGCGCCGCCGAAGACGACGCTGCTGACGGTGCCGGAATGCCGGTTCTGTCCCGCGGCGGGTTGTTCGTCGGAGATTCGGATCGATTCGGGTCGAACAACTCCGAGCACATGGCTGCCGGTCTCGAATGTGCGTGTCGACACGCCGAGCATCGGTCCGAGTGCCGATTTGAATTCGATTGTGTCGCCGTCGATGCGGGTTACGGGTCCGTCGAACTCGTTGGTGCGTCCGACAAAGTTCGCGACGTAGCGGTTGGCCGGTTGCAGGTAGATCTCCCGAGGGGAGGCGAGTTGCTCGACGACTCCGTCGCGGAGGGTGGCGATCCGGTGCCCGAGTTCCATGGCTTCGGTTTGGTCGTGGGTCACGTAGAGAGCCGCGAATCGAAGTTCTTGTTGCATCTCGAGGAGGTCGCCGCGGAGTTGGTCTCGGACCTTGGCATCGACGTTGGAGAGGGGTTCGTCGAAGAGAACCAGATCGTTGCCCGCGACGAGGGCACGTGCGAGCGCGACCCGCTGCTGTTGTCCTCCGCTGAGTTGCCCCGGATACTGCTGGGCCAGATGCCCCACCCCGACCAGGTCGAGCACGTGCGACACCTGGGCGGTGACGGTCGCGGCGTTCAGGCGACGGCGGCGCAGGGGATACGCGACGTTCTTGAACACGGTCATGTGCGGCCAGAGTGCGTAGCTCTGGAAGACGACGCTGACGGAGCGTCGTTCGGGTGGGGTCAGTACGCCACGATCGGAGGAGAAGACGGTGCTGCCGCCGATGTCGATCCGGCCGCGATCGGGTTGTTCCAGTCCGGCGACACACCGCAGGAGGGTGGTCTTGCCACAGCCGCTGGGGCCGAGCAGCACCACGAACTCGCCGGCGTGGACTTCGAGGGAGATGTTGTCGACGGGAGTGATCGTGGCGCCGTCCCGGCGTTGGAAGCTTTTGCTGAGATTGCTGATCTCGACCACCGCCGGCCCGGCGGACATTGCTGTGTCCATGGTCGGGGCACCTCGATTCGGGTCGCCTGATGTGATGAGAGGCAACATATTTGAGGGTTGACCTGGGTCGATATGGTGTTGTGCCGACCAGTGGGATCCGATCAGCCGAGCGAGGTCGCAGTCAGGTCCGCGATCAGATGCCTGCGGATGACCTTGCCGGTGGGGGTGCGGGGGAGGTCGTCGACGAACACGACGTCGTCGGGGGTGCGGGACCCGCGTACTTGGGCTCGTGTCCAGGACCGGATGTCGTCGGAGGTCGGAGCACTACCGGTTACCGGTATCACCGCTGCGACGATGCGTTCGCCCCATTCGTCGTCGGGGAGACCGACCACGGCGACATCGGCGACATGCGGATGGGTGAGGACGGCGTCCTCGACCTCTGCGGGCGCGATGTTCTCTCCGCCGCGGATGATCGTGTCGTCGGCGCGTCCTTCGATGAACAGGTAGCCGTCGCTGTCGAGGCGGGCTCGGTCGTTGGTGGGGAACCATCCGTCGCTGTCGAGCACCGATCCCTGTTCCAGGTACTGCCCGGACACTTGTGCCCCGCGGACCCAGAGCAGGCCCGTATGTCCGGGTGCGGCGGGAGTGCCGTCCTCGTTGCGGAGCGCGACTTGGATGCCGGGAACGGGACGTCCCACGGAGGTGAGCCGTGCGTGGAGGTCGGGGTCGTCCGAGGCCAGTGCTGCACGGTGATCGTCGGGGCCGAGGAGTGAGATCGTCGAACTGGTTTCGGTCAATCCGTATGCGTTGACGAAGCCGGTGTCGGGGAAGGCGACCAGGGCGCGTTCGAGGACCGGCAACGGCATGCGGGCGCCACCATATGCGAGAGAACGTAGTTCGGGGGTGCGGGCGAGTTTGCCGTCGAGGTGGTCGACGATCCTGGTGAGCATGGTGGGAACCACCATCGCGCTGCTGATCCGCTCGGTGCGGACCTGTTCGAGCCATGCCCGGGGGGAGAAATCGTCGAGGTGGACCATGCGACGTCCGGCGTAGACGTTCGTGAGAATCGTGCCCATACCGGCGATGTGGTACGGCGGGGTGCTGATCAGTGCGGCATCTGTTTCGTCGGCGCTGCTCAGGTCGACGGTCTGCAGTACGTAGGAGGCCAGGTTGGAGTGGGTAAGCAGCACGCCTTTCGGGGCCGAGGTGGTGCCGCTGGTGAACAGAATGACGGCGACCGCATCCTCCTCGACTTCCGCGGGGGTGCTCAATGGTTCGACGGTCGTGAGGCGGGAAGTGAACTCGCCGGTGGACAACGTGGTGATGTCGGTACCTGTGAACACGGGCAGGTAGCTGTCGTCGACTACGACGACCGGTCGGTCGAGGCGCTGGACGAGCGCGAGGAGTTGGTCGTCGGGTAGCCGGTAGTTCAACGGTGCGAGGGGGATTCCCGCCCACGCGGAGGAGAAGGCCAGTGTCGGCAGGGCCGGCCCGTTGGTGCCGATGAACACGACTGTATGGGCGCCGAGGTCGGTGAGGACCCGGCCGCCGCGAGCGGCGTGGTCGTTCAGTTCGAGGTAGGTGGTGCTGTAGCGCAGGGGGCCGACGGCCGCACGGTCGGGGTGGGCGGCGAGTGCCATGTCCAGGATTGTCGTCAGATTCATGTGGGCCTCCGGAGATGTCGGGGTTGGGCCATGAAAAGGAAAGTTTGTCGAACAGTTCTATCTAAACATAGACATGTTTAGAGGTTTTGTGTACGTTTGGCTCAGCCGTAGATGGGGCGGCATGACTTTTCCTCGTGGCGCGTGAGCCACCCGTATCGATGAGGACAGTGCGATGGCCTGGGATTTCTCCACCGACCCTGATTTCGAACAGAAACTCGTCTGGATGCGAGAGTTCGTCGAACGGGAGATCCTCCCGCTCGAGACGCTCGGTGAGCGCTTCCGGGGCCGCGATGGGCGGGCCGGCTATCTGCGCCTCGTGCAACCTCTCAAACAGCAGGTCAAGGATCAGGGGCTGTGGGCCGCTCATCTTCCCCCGTCTCTGGGAGGGGCCGGCTACGGTCAGGTCAAGCTCGGTCTCATGCACGAGATCCTCGGACGCTCACACCTGGCGCCCTACATCTTCGGCAACAATGCCCCGGACTCCGGCAACACGGAACTACTGGCGTTGGGCGCAACCGAACGCCAGCGTAAGGATTACCTCGAACCGCTTCTCGCGGGTGAGCTCACCTCGAGCTATTCGATGACCGAACCCGGTGCTGGTGCAGATCCGAAACTGATGTCCGCCACGGCTCGTCTCGACGGCGATGAATGGGTGGTCGACGGACACAAGTGGTTCATCACCAATGCGGCGCTGGCCGATTTCCACATCGTCATGGTCCGAACCGAATTCGGCGACGATGTCCGCCCGCACAAGGCTTTCTCGATGATCCTGGTGGACTCGGATACACCCGGTCTCGAGGTCGTCCGCAACATTCCGACGATGGCGGAGCCGGACGTCCGCGACGACGATTACGGCGGCCACGCCGAGGTAATCTACCGCAATGTTCGTGTGCCCGAATCGAATCTGATCGGCGAGCGCGGCGGCGGATTCGCGCTCGCGCAGGGTCGCCTCGGCCCCGGCCGGATTCACCACGCGATGCGGTGGGTGGGTCAGAGTCAGCGCGCGTTCGACATGCTCTGCGAGCGTGCAGTGAGCAGAACTGCGCACGGCTCACTCCTGCGCGACAAACAGATGATCCAGGACTGGGTCGCCGAGTCGTACGCGGCGATGCAGGCCGCGCGTCTGCTCACGTTGCGGGCGGCGTGGCGGATGGATCGCCTCCACGACGAGGGGCGACCGTACAGCGACGCCCGACTGGATATCGGCTTGATCAAGTTCTGGGGCGGCCGTGTCCTGTACGACGTCCTCGATCGCGCGATCCAGATCCACGGTGCGCTGGGCTATTCGTCGGATCTCCCGCTCGAGTACATGTACCGGCGTGCTCGTGCCGCGCGTCTCTACGACGGCCCGGACGAGGTACACAAGGTCACCGTCGCCCGCCTGCTCATGCGGGAGTACGAGCCGCGTGAGGTTCCTACCGAGCACGTACCCACCCGGCGGGTCGACGCCGAGGAGAAGTTTGCCGACCTCCTGGACCAGGTTGCGCTCAACGCATGAGACGTTGATGGGTGGGACGAGGAATCGATGCGAGGAGTCGCGCACATGAAACACCCCACCGGAGTCGAAGGCGAACGCGTACGGCGCGGCAACCGGACGCTACTGAATCCGCTGCCGCGGAGGATGCGTCCGCTCAAGCTTGCCGAGGTGCTCTCGCGGGAGATCGTCGAGGAGATGCTCGAGGACGGAGTCGAGCCGGGGGATGTGCTGCCCTCCGAGGTCACGATGATGGCGAAATACGGGGTGGCCCGAACGACGCTGCGTGAGGCATTGCGAATACTGGAAGCCCAGGGGCTCGTCGTGGTCAAGCAGGGGCGAGGTGGTGGCCCGGTCATGGCGGCGGTGGATGCCTCCGATCTGGGGCGCACGTCGGCGCTCTACTACCGGCTCGCCGGCGCCACCTATCGAGAGCTGGCCGAGTCGAAGGTTGCGCTCGAACCGTGGCTGGCCGATCTCGCGGCGCGGCGTTCCGATCCCGAACAGGCGCGCAGTGCCCTGACGGCCACGTTCGGTGGTGCCGAACCGGTCGACGACGCGGTGCAACCGCGCGGGATCTGGCGTGCGACTCCGCAGTTCCACGAGACGGTCTACGCACTGAGCGGGAACCTCGTGCTCAGCACGTCGGCGAGCGCGATGTCGGCGATCTTCCGTGAGCAGGTGCTTGCAGCGATCGATCTCGCGCCCAAACACGACGACTTCTTCGACGCGCATCGCCAGATCACGGACGCAATCGTCGAGGGGCGTCCCGAGGACGCCCATCGGCTGTCTCTCGAACATCAACAGGACATCAACGACTACTGCGAAGCGCGGGTCCCCGAACTCCTCGACCGGGTCATCGAATGGCGCTAGCCGCATCGGTGTCGCGGTAGGAGGGCATGCGCTTCCGCAGCACGTCGAGAAGACGAGAAGGAAGGCACAGCTATGACTGCACCACTAGAAAAGGACATCCAGCAGGACTTCCGTGAGGCGATGGCCTCGGTCGCGACACCTGTATCCGTGGTGACCACGACCTGGGAGGGTGAACACTACGGGGCGACCGTGAGTGCGTTCTCCTCGCTGTCCATGGATCCGCCGATGGTCCTGGTCTCACTCGACAAGCGCTCCGCGCTTCTCACCGCAATGCGGTCTGCGGGCCGGTTCGGGCTCAACATCCTGGCGGCTTCCCAGGCCTCCACGGCGTCGCGGTTCGCGTCCGGTCGTGGAGTGGGGAAGTTCGAGGGGGTCAAGTGGCGACCCGATGCGGGGCTTCCCCGGATCGACGGGGCCCTGAGCTGGCTCGCCTGCGACGTGGTCGAGGTGGTCGAGGGTGGAGACCACCTCATTGCGCTGGGTGCGGTGGCGTCTGTGGAGGCATGTGAGGGCTTTCCGTTGACCTATCACCGGAGAGTGTTCGGTACGCACCTCGCGCTGTAGAAGACGGAACATTCGTAACCGGTAAAAGTTTCTACCCGCAATAATTGCTATGGAGAACAAGGTGTGGTCTTCTCTATGTATGGCCTCCGTCACATTCACCCAGATTGAGAATCGCGACACTGCAGTTGCCGGTGTCCTCGATGCCTGGGTACGCGCTGCTAGGGCATTCGCTTCCGCAGGGGTGTATCCCGTGGCAACCGGAATCCCCGGTGTCCGGCTCGATCGTCCCGCCTTCTCGATGCTCCGCGAGCTCGACCAACGCGGGCCGCGTCGGCTGGGAGATCTGGCGTCGGCCACCAATCTCGGTGTGTCCCATGCCAGCCGCCAGGTGGAGAACCTCGTCCGGGAAGGGTTGGTGGAGCGCACTGTCCCGACAGGCGACCGTCGCGTGACGATCCTGGCGGTGACGCCGGAAGGTAGCAACGCCGTATGCAAGATCGAGGAGCAGTTTCGGGGCTTGATCACCGACCGTCTGTCGAGCTTCGATGAGCAGGAGATCATCGACTTCGCAACCCTGTTTCAGCGTTTCGCCGGCGAACTCGTCCTGTGGTCCTGCGACGCGCCGCCCGGAGGTGGACGGGAGGCGATCGACGGGTAGCAGAAGCCGCGCCCGCGCGGCAATGTATCCGCTCTTCCGGTGCCCTGCTTTCAGATAGCGTCCGTCCAACGATTTATCCACGTGCACAAGCCATCTCGAATATCGATGGCTTGACCCACAGTCCAATCCGCATATTCTATGCATATATCGAAGCAATGTTAATGATTACCTAGGAGTGGTCATGACTGTCTTGCAAAACACCCCTGAAGATTTCGAGCTGGACACCGTTCCGCGTCGCTCGGGCGGGCACCGATCGGTACTCGGGCGCGCCGCGGTGGTGATCGACGCATTCGACGACGGCCGTGCGCTCTCGCTCGACGACCTGACCGCACGGACCGGCCTTCCTCGCTCCACGGTGTACCGGCTCGCCGAACAGCTACGCGATGTCGGCTGGATCGAACGAGTCGCGGCCGGTTACCGAATCGGGTTGCGTCTCTTCGAGGTCGGCGGTCTTGCCGCCGATGCCGCGCGACTGCGCACCCAAGCCTGTACATGGCTGTTCCAGGCACAGCAGCAGTGTGGCCAGATCGTGCACCTGGGCATCCTGGACGGTGATGAGGTCGTCTACATCGACAAGGTCGGCCCGGCCCGTAGCGACGTACCGACCCGTGTCGGTGGCAGATTGCCCGCCCATCACACCGCGATCGGTAGGGCACTCCTGTCCGCGCAGCCGGAGAAGACATGGAAGCGCATCGTCGCCCAAGCGGCGTCCATGTACACCCGCCCGGGTGCGCACAGCCTGAAGTCGATTCTCGAGACCGCGCGGCGTACCGGGATTGCAAGCGACTTCGGCGACACCGTCAGAGGGCTGGCATGTGTTGCTGCCCCGATTATCTCCTCGTCGGGAGTGGTCGGCGCGGTCTCCATTACCGGCTCGATCAGCACCAACCGAGCGACGTTGCAGACGCATGCCCGTGTCGTCAAACAGACGGCCGAGTCCATCGCGAGCTGCTTGATTCCCGCGGTCCCGGCAAGCCGCGGTGGCGGAGTCCGAGGCGTCGGCGAGCTGGCGGAGCCGCTACGCACCGATCTGGCCGGCTGACACATCCTCGGGTGCTTTTCGCGCCCCCGACATCTCGATTCACTCACTCTCGTTCGGAGGTTCGCCATCATGGTTTGTCCTTCTGGTTCCGTGTCGGTCAGCCTGGATGCCCAGCTGGCCGAATCGTTCCGCAGGGGCGTCGAATTGCCCGAGGATTGCGGAATCGACATCGCAGACGACCGGTTGTGGTTTCTGTTCCCGGAGTCCGATTTCGTGGTGCAGAGCCGGCCTGCAGCGCAGATCAACGTCGTCCACCTGTTCTTCTCTGTGGCCGTCCGTGCCCCGGAGCCGTCCCTCGAGACGTGGTGGGACAAGTGGTCGAGGACTGTCGATCGCCGCGACCAGGTCGAGGTGGCCAGGCGTGAGGTTCTGGCCGGCCGGAATATGATCCTGCGCATGCTCGAAGAGCGCTTCGGTGACGACGCCACGATAGCGAATCTGTACTACGCATAGGCGTTATGTGTACCGGCGTCATGTGAGCCGGTCTCGGTGGCCGCATGTTCGGCCACCGAGAGCGAATCAGGCGTGGTGGCAGGCGACGTAGTGGCCGTCCTCTACTTCACGCAGTAGCGGTTCCTCCTCGGCGCACCGTTCCGTGGCAAGTGGGCAGCGGGTCCGGAATCGGCATCCCGACGGTGGGTTCAGTGGTGACGGAAGATCACCCTCGATCTGTGGAGTCGGCTCGGTATCGGCCCGGCGAACGTCGGGGTCGGGAATCGATGCCAGCAGCAGACGTGAGTACGGATGCCGTGCCCGATGTTCCATCTCGCGGCTGGGCGCGATCTCGCACACTTTGCCCAGATACATCACCATCACCCGGTCGCTGATGTTCTTCACCACGGCCATGTTGTGGGCAATGAAGATCATGGTCAGGTCGAACTCGGTCTTGGTCTGTTCGAGCAGGTTGAGGATCTGTGCCTGCACAGAGACGTCCAGACTGGACACCGGTTCGTCGCAGATCAGTACCTTGGGCTCGAGCATCATCGCCCGTGCGATGCATACGCGCTGGCACTGCCCACCCGACAACTCGCCGGGCAGACGGTCCCATACCATGTCGGGATCCAGCCCGACTGCGTGCAGCATGTCGCGCCCCCGCTTCTCGAGCGCTTCCCGGTTCTGCCGCCCCCACATCCGGGGCCCCTCGGTGACGAGGTGTTTGACCTTCCGGCGCGGGTTGAGCGATGAGATCGGGTCCTGCATGATCATCTGCATCTTTGCCCGGATCCTGCGCAGTGCAGCCGGACTCAGCGTCGTCAGCTCCGTCCCGTCGATCGCGACGCTACCCGTTTTCGGGGTGGGTAACTGCATGATGGCCCGACCGGCCGTGGATTTCCCGCAGCCGGATTCTCCGACGATTCCGAGGGTTTCGCCGGCCAGCAGATCGAAACTGATCTCGGATACCGCCTGTACCTTCTGATGACGGCCGACGGGAAACTCGACCACCAGGTTCTCGACGGACAGCACGGGACCGTCGTCCCTGCGCAGGTGTGCAACTCCGCTACCGGCCATCAGATTCTCTCCACTTCCAGCACGCGATCGTCGACATCTGCGACGTGGGGCATTCCGAGATCCGCCGTGCCGGAGCCGTCCAGAGGGAAGTGGCAGGCCACTTCGTGTGGAGCGGTCGCCGCGGCATCCGAGGATCGTGTCAAGGCGGGTACGGTCAGGGTGGGCACGACTTCCCGGCACGTCTGCTGCGCGTACTTGCAGCGGGAAGCGAACGCACATCCCTCCGGAGGTCGCGTCATGTCGGGGAGGCCGCCGTCGATGGATTCGAGTCGGGTGTGAGGTTCCTGTTCGAGGCGGGGGACCGCCGCGAGCAGCGCCTCGGTGTAGGGGTGCCGTGGGCCTGCGAACAACTGCTGGGTCGGAGCGGTCTCGACGATGCGGCCCGCGTACATCACTGCGACCCGGTCGGTCTGCCCGGCAACCACTCCCAGATCGTGGCTGATGAGAATGCCCGCCATGTCCATGTCGGAGCGCAGCGACTCGAGCAGTTCCAGGATCTGCTTCTGGACCGTCACATCGAGGGCTGTCGTCGGTTCGTCGGCGATGACCAGCATCGGGTCGCATGCCAGGGCCATCGCGATCACCACGCGCTGACGCATCCCACCGGACAGTTCGTGCGGGTACTGGTCGATGCGCCGGGTGGGTTCGGGGATCCGGACCTTGCGAAGCAATTCGATGGCCCGCTCACGAGCCTGCTTCTTGTCGAGTCCGAGATGGGCGCGCAGTGATTCGGTGAGGTGCGTTCCGATCTTCTTGAACGGATTGAGCGCCGACATCGGATCCTGGAACACCATCGCGATGTCGTTGCCCCAGAGCTTCTGTTGCTCCTTGCGGGTGAGGGTCTGCATATCACGGCCCTCGAAGAGCACCTGTCCCGTGACGGAGGTGTTGCCGCCGTGCGAGACGAGTCCCATGATGGTCTGTCCCAGAACTGATTTCCCCGATCCGGATTCGCCCACGAGTCCCAGTGTCTCGCCTGCCCCGAGTTGGAGGCTGACCTCCTCGACTGCTCTGAGCCGGCCTCGCTTGGTGCGGAACCGTGTGGATACGTCGTTTACCGTCAGTAGCGGTTCTGCGCGTGTCACAGTTTCACCTCCCGGGTGCCGCCGGTGCGCTTCTGCGCTTTCTCGCCGACGATGTTGAGTGAGAACACCGTCAGGAACAGGAACAGACCGGGAACCCACACGATGTACGGATGTTGCTCGAAGACGGTGCCCTGGCCCTCCGAGATCATGTTCCCCCAGGTCGGGGTAGGGGGTTGGATTCCCAATCCAAGGAAGCTCAGTGACGCTTCCGCGACGATCATTGCCGAGATGAGAACCATGCCCATCGAGGCGAGGGGAAGGACGACATTGGGTGCGATTTCCCGCAACATCACCCGCAGCCGGGTGGCGCCCATTGCTCGGGCCGCCAACACGAACTCGCGTTGCGCGAACACCAGCGTGTTGGCCCTCGCAATCCGCGCCATGGTGGGGATCGCGAGGACGGAGAGCGCGAACGAGATGTTGCGGAGGTTCGGTTCGAGGACCGATGCGAGCGCAATGAGGAGGATCAGCGACGGGACGGCGAGCAGCGAGTTCGTGAGCACGCCGACGACGCGGTCGACCTTGCCACCGAAATAGCCGGCGACGATACCGATCGCGCCACCGATGATCATGCCGAGAAGAACTGCGGAGAGCGCGACCACCAGCGAGTATCGGGCCCCGTAGATGGATCGGGCAAGCATGTCGAGGCCGAAGTTGTTGGTGCCGAGCGGATGCACGGAGAAGAGGGCGGGCGGGGAGTAACTCGGCTCGGTGAGTGTCTTGGCGGTGTCCTCGTGCTCGGCGAACGGCAGGAGCGGAGCGAGTGCGGCCACTGCGATCAGCACGGCCAGCCACGTGCAGGACAGGATGAAGGTCAGGTCGAAGTCGGATCCGAACCGGGCCAGTCCGAGTCTGCGGAGGCCCATGTAGAGCGCTGCCAGGGCGGCCAGGATGACGAGCACGCGGGCCATCGTGATGAGCAGGGGGCTCAGGCCGATGGCCAGAGCAATCACACCCGCGGCAGCGAGGGCCGCTCCCACGCGGTACAGATTTCGGCGTTCGTCCGCGTCCGACGACTCCACCGTGTTCTTCGGGAGCGTGTCGTCCGGGGGGAGCCGGGTGCCTACGGGTTTTTCGATGGTCGTCTCAGACATGGGCTCGTCGGCTCCTTGGGTCGAGGTATCCGTAGGAGATGTCGATGACTCCGTTCACCACGACGTAGATCGCGGCGATCACCAGTACGGCTCCCTGCACCATCGGAATGTCTCCCTGTTGTGCCGCCCGGACGATGAGTGAACCCATCCCCGGTAGCGAGAACAGCGTCTCGACGATGACGGTGCTGCCGATCATCGAACCGATGACGACGCCGACCATGGTGATGAGAGAGAAGGACGAGGGCCGGAGCGCATCGCTGAACAGCAACCGGGCGTTCGACATGCCTTTCGCCTTCGCTACGAGGATGAAATTTTCCTTCAACGTCGACACCAGGTCACTGCGCAGGATGCGTGTGAACATCGCCATTTCGAGCAGGCTGATGGTCAAGGCGGGAAGGAAGGCGTGATAGAGGTTCTGGCCCAGGTAGTCCGAGATACGTACCCACTGCGATCGTGGGAACCAGCCGAGGTAGTTGACCATCACCATGATCAGCAGTAGGCCTGCCAGGAAGCTGGGGATCGACAGGACACCGAAGGTTCCGGCGCTGATCACGCGATCGATCCAGCCGCCCTGGTGCCGGGCGGAGTACATCGCCAGCGGGATCGACACTGCGATGGCGATCAGCAGACCCATGATTGCCAGCTGCACGCTGACCGGAAGTGCCGCACCGATGCTGTCGGTGACCGCGCCTTGCGGTGGAACCATGGAAGTGCCGAGATCGCCCTGCAGAGCCCCCGACAGCCATCCCCAGTATCTGGTGAGGAACGGGTCGTCGAGGCCCATCGCTGCGCGGGCCTGTGCGTACTCCTCGGCCGAGCGGCCCTCGCCGAGAACGGCTACCGACGGATCGCCCGGGATGAGCGATACGAGGGCGAACGTGCCGAGACTGACGATGAAGAGCACGACGACCAGTTCGATCACCTTCTCGATCACTGTTCGCGCCACCGTGTCACCGCCTCCTTCCTCTGTTCATGAGTGTCCGAAGCTTGCTTTCGGCGGGATACGAGATATCCGGTTGCTCGTAATGAATCGCAGATCACCACCTGACCGGGAGTGGATCGAATGTAGCTTTCGGGATCGGGTGGATCGGGCGCTCAGGTCCCACTGAATGGCATCGATTTCCTCGGGCCCCGAATGGGATGCTCCGTGGACTCGGGTGCGGGGCGACGACCGTGTGTCGCGCGGGCGCCGAAGAGAGATCTGCGTGCTGCGGATGCGCCGGGCGGCGATGAGGTTTCCGGTAGCTGCGCCGGGCGGCAACCGGGCGGGCACTGCCCTGCCGAGCGCCGACCGTACCTGCGGTGCTCGATGAAACTCCTGGTGAGCGCCATCTTGGAGGCCGGGTGGTCCTCCCCGGTACGGGTGTTCCGGCGGGGTGTCCGTCGCATGCGCCGCGGACCGCGTCCTGCGATGGTGACGGCGGTGCGCGGTGCCTCCGTGTCCGGAACCGTACCCAATGGCCTGCGGTCGCGCCGGTGCCGGCCACGCGATGTCGGACACGGTCGCGGTGCGGACTGTGCGAGCGCACCGCTGCGGGGGGTAGCTCGGGTGTTGTACGCAGGGGTGACGATGCGGTACGCATTGGCGACACCGTTGTACGCATTGTCGGAATGAACCGTATCGCCAGGAGCCCGTGATATCGGCAGTCCCTCGCTCCCTCAGCGGCGGCCCAGCTCGGTAACGAAGATCGCGTGGCCGTGGAATCGAATATCTGTGAAATATAGAAATACTTGTGGCGCAACAACATTGATGGATAGAGTCGTCGGCGTCATGAGCTGGGCGCGCGGCGTAGTTCATCGACGCAGGATCGGCGGCAGCGCTGTCAGGGCACGGGCCGATCGTCAACCTAGGAGGTTGTTCATGAGCAGGTACTCGAAGAGAGCCGGCCGAATACTGGCGATGGTCGCGGTCGGTGCCGTTGCCCTCGCCGGTTGTGCCACGACCGGCGGCTCCGACGATTCAGGTGGAGGCTCGGAATCCGAGCCGAAGGATCTGGCATACGGCATCGTCGGAGACCAGGAGGAGCCCGGAACGCCGGTGCAGGGCGGCACCCTCACGTTTGCCGGTCTGGCGCCCGTCACCAACCTCGATCCGACGCTGACGCAGGCCACCGGCTCGACAGGCGGCACCGAAATGGCAGCTGTGTACGACATTCTGATGCGGTATGACATCGAATCGCAGACCTTCGAACCTCAGCTTGCGCAGACGATGGAGGCGAGCGACGATCACCTGACGTGGACGATGACGCTGAGAGATGGCATCACGTTCAGCGACGGCACTCCACTCGATGCCAATGCGGTCGTCGCCAGTATCGACCGGTACAACACTCAGGGGGGCGCGCACTCGCAACTCTATGAGAAGGTCGTGACGAGCACTGAGGCGGTGGACCCGTCGACCGTCGTGTTCACCTTGAACCAGCCGTGGCGAACCTTCCCCGCCATGCTGTCGTACGGGCACGGAATGATCGTGGCACCGACTGCACAACAGGGCGATACGTTCACCCCGATCGGGGCCGGCCCGTTCACGGTGGTCAGCCTGCAACCGCAGCAGGAGCTGCAGCTGGCGGCCCGCCCAGACTACTGGGGTGGCGCTCCGAACCTCGACGGTCTGAAGTTCGTCGCCATCGCCGGCGACCAGCCCAAGATTGATGCACTCCGCACAGGCGGGATCGACATGGCATACGTCAGCAACGCCGAGACGGTGGATGCTGCCCTGGAGGAATTCCCAGGCTATGCGGAGGCATTGAGTCTGAAAATGGTCGGCCAGCTGAACGCCGCAGAGGGGCGCCCGGCCGCGGATCCACGCGTCCGTCAAGCAATCGCCTACGCTGTCGATCCCGAGGTGCTCGACCAGCGCGTGCGTGAGGGTAAGGGAATGCCCGGCACGGAGATGTTCCAGTCGTGGTCGGAATGGAACAGCGTTCCTGGAATCGAACCTTCTCCGGAGGAGGCCACGCGACTGCTGGACGAGGCCAAGGCCGACGGGTATGACGGCAAGATCACGTTCCTCAGTGTCAATAATCCTGACTCCCAGGAACTGGCGCTGGCGGTACAGGCCCAGATGAACGCCGTCGGATTCGATACCTCTGTGGAGTACGCGAGCAGCACCACCGACCTGGTCAAACGCCGCTACGTGGATCGCGACTTCGACATGAGCTTCGGCGCATACAGCCTCACGGATGTCGACCCCGAAATCCGCCTGTACAGTGCGCTGTACAGCGATTCCACGAACAACATCATGAGTTACACCAATCCGGAGATGGACCAATTGTTGACGGGCGTGCTATCGGCTCCGGACGATGATGCCAAGCGTGAATCGCTCGGTGAGGTGCAGAGCCTAATCAATACCGACCAGCCCTTCCTCGTCTGGGGCGCCGGGGTGGCCTTCGTTCCGTGGGCGCCCGACGTTTACGGTGTGACCCCCTCCACCGATGGAATCATGCTGCTCGACGAGGCATTCATCGCGAACTGACACTAAGCCCCTCGACGAGACAGTCCCGGTCACTTCGGTGGCCGGGACTGCCTCGTTCTACAGCCGTTTCGGAACTCGATGTCACGGGGTGGGACAGACCTGGTGAAACCGGCCCTCCTCGACTGCTACAACTCACGTGTAACCGATCCACAGACATCTCGCCGAACCCGGAAGGAGGTCGAAATAGCCGATGAACAATCATGATTCACCGACAAGCAGCCAACACGGGTCGAGTCGTGGCTGGCCGCGGATCGTCGACTTCTCAACCCATTTCAGTGGCCCGATGGCGAGTCGTGCGCTGGTACACCTCGGTGCCGATGTGGTGAAGGTCGAGAACCCGGTCAGGGGAGACGGCAATCGGCAGGTCGGCAATCCGTTCGCAGACGCCTCCGATGTGCACCACGCACTCAATGCGGGCACCCGCAGTATTGCACTCGACCGGCGCTCTGCGGCGTGGCCGCTCGTCGTCGACGCTCTCGCCCGATGGGCCGATGTCGTGATCGTGGGCGCCCGTCCGGAGGATGCCCGCAAGCGCGGCGTGGACGCCGAGACGCTCCTGGGCAACAACCCGGGACTGGTGTACTGCTCCGTAACCGGGTACGGCGACGACGGCCCGTGGTCACAGATGCCCGCCCACGGCCTGCAGCCCGATGTCATGGCGGGTCTCGTCGAGGTCGAGTGGCACGACGGGATGCCCCGGGTGCCGTCCTCGTACCATGCCCACGGCGCGGCCCTTGCTGGAATCTGGGCGGCCCTGGGGATCCAGGCGGCACTCCTGCGGCGGCTGCGTGGAGAGCCCGGCCAGGTTGTCACTGTCTCCCTCTGGGAAGCAGCTCTGTCGTGGATGTGGCGAGAAACCCAGGCGGGACTCAACAATCTGCCTTCCCGCCCCGCGTTCCAGGCGATGGGTTCGCGCTATCGGATGTATGCCTGCAGCGATGGGCGCGTGTTATTGGTCTGCCCCATCGAACGTAAGTACTGGGAACGATTCGTGGACATCGTAGGTCTCCATGAGTCCTATCGAAAGATCGGCTCGTGGGAGCGTGGCGCCGACTACGGGGCCGACCGTGACGACGAAACCATAGTTGTTGCAGCGGCTCTCGCTACCCGCCCGGCCGACGAGTGGGAAGAACTTTTCGCTGCCTCCGGAGTTCCTGCAGCGATGGTGCGTACTGTTCGGGAGGCGGTCGATACCGACCACGCCCGGCACCTCGGCGTGAGTAATCCTGTGGTCCTCGCTGAGGGAATCTACACAGCCCCTTTGACTCCAGTAGCCGTCGTTCCCGTAGACGGCGGATATCCGGGTATCGAGACGATGGCTCGTCGCCGCCGGGAACGGGGGGCCGGCCTCACGGCAGCTCCGGAACTCGGCGCCGATACCGCAGACGTGCTCGACGAACTCGGACTACAGGACCTGGTCGCAGAGCTCGAGACCGCGCCTGCCCATCGAGCCAATTAGCTCCGTCTGAACCAACCAAGGAAGAAGGAAGGTCAATGCGCAAACTGTTCAGCGTCGACGATCACATCGTCGAACCGCGCGACACCTGGACTTCGCGGGTTCCCGCGCGGTTCAAAGACCGTGCCCCACGTGTTCTCGAGGACGAGAACGGTGCCGAGTTCTGGATGTACGAAGATACTCGGCACACCTACTTGGGCCTCAACGCCGTCGCTGGCAAGCCTCAGGAGGAGTGGGGCAGGGAGCCCATGCGATTCGAGGACATGATCCCGGGTTGCTATGACGCGGCTGCTCGTAAAAAGGACTTCGAGATGGCCGGAATCATGTCGAGCTTGAGCTTCCCGACGCTGCCGCGGTTCGGTGGTGCTCTGTTCATCGGCTTCCAGGACAAGGAACTCGCAGATTACTGCGTGAAGGCCTGGAACGACTTCATGTACGACTGGCACCTCGTCGCCCCCGAGATGTACGTGCCGATGGCGATCATCCAGCTCTGGGACATCGAAGCTGCGGTCAAGGAGATCAAGCGCAACCTTGCGCGTGGCTTCCGGGCGATCACTATACCGGAGGAAGCGAGCAACCTCGGTCTCCCGTCTTACTACACGGATTACTGGAACCCGATCTGGGAAATCTGTGAGGCCGAGGGAATTCCGGTTTGCATGCACATCGCGTCCAGTGGATGGAAGGCGTTCCGTCCGGCGGAATCGTCGCCGGCACTCGAGATCGCCCTGAGTATGACGCAGACCATCACTCACGCCGTCGGCATGATGTACGGACCGGTAGCCCGCAAGTACCCGAAGATCAAGCTCGTGTACTCCGAGGGCGGCATCGGCTGGGTTCCGGTGACGCTGGAGCGCGCCGACCGTCAATACGGCCTGCACAAGTACTGGGGAGACCTGGATCAGAGCCTGACCCCGTCGGAGATCTGCAAGCGCAATATGTGGTTCTGCATGATCGACGAGCCGTACGGTCTGGCCAATCGTCATGAGATCGGTCTGGACCGCATCTTCTGGGAGTGCGACTACCCGCACGCGAACTGCATCTGGGATGAAACTCAGCCGACGGTCGAGGAACTCTTCAAGGATGTTCCTGACGACGAAGCGGAAATGATTCTCTACAAGAACGCAGAGAAGATGTTCAACTGGACGGTCCCCGAGATTCCGGATTGGGTTCGCGACGCCCAGATCCCGACCTTGGTCTCGAAGTAAGAACGGAGTATTCACATGCCCGGGCCGCTCGACGGACTACTCGTCATAGACGCCTCGTGGGGGATGCCTTCCTCCATCACCTCGCTCCTGTTGGCCGACTATGGCGCGCATGTCGTGAAGGTCGAGCGGCCGGGCGGTGGGATCGATGCCACCGCTCCGGAGCGCAAAATGTGGGATCGAGGCAAGTGGAGCATCGTGCTCGATCCCGACAATCCCGGTGATGCCGACACGTTGCGTCAGCTCCTGCGACGGGCGGATGTCTTCATCGAGTCGTACGGTGTCGCGCGCAGTAAGGAGCTGGGTCTGGACTACGAGGACACCTCCGTCCTCAATCCACGCCTGCTGCACCTGTCCACCACCGCGTACGGTCGCTCCGGGCCGTGGCAGGACCGTCCGGGCTACGACGCGCTGGTCGCCGCCCGTATGGGATTCATGGCCGAGCAACCGGGCCATCGCAAGGCACCTATATTCCTGGGGCATCCGAGCGTCGGGTACACCACCGGTTTCCTCGGTGCCATCGGGGTTCTCGCCGGATTGCGTGCCCGTCGTATCACGGGGCGCGGGCAACGCGTCGATGTCTCGATTCTGGACGGTGTACTCGGGCAGGCGCCCATGAATTGGTGGTTCACCACCAAGGACGAGTCGTACCTCGACACCGAGGAGAAAGGCCACTTCGGTCACCGGCGCGTGCTGATCGACTTGTTCGAGTGCGGAGACGGCGAGTACCTGATGATCCACACCGGCGGCAACGGGGCATTCAAAGCCGCCATGGAGGTTCTCGGCGTAGGTGAATATTTCAGGGCTGTCACCGGCAAGGTAGAGATGGCAGTGCCATTGAGCGAGGAGGAGTTTCGGATCGCACGACACGAGGTGCCGACGATCTGGAAGACACGACCTCGCGACGAATGGCTCGATCTGCTCCGCGCCCGCGACGTCGCGGTGGTGCCGGTGCTGCGTCCCGGCGAGATTCTCGAGCACGAGCAGGTTCGGCACGCAGGTCTGGTCATGGACATGCCCGATGCCGAGTACGGAACGGTGCGGCAGGTTGCTCCGGTGATCAAGTTCTCCACCGTGAATCCGGCGCTGCCCGAGCCGGCGCCCACTGTGGGCCTGCACCAGTCGGAGCTTCCCACTTTGCTCGCGCTCGAACCGAAAATCGAGGTCGCGGGTGAGCATCTCGACCATCCGTTGTCGGGGCTGCGCGTTCTCGATCTGAGCCAGTTCATGGCCGCCGCGTACGGGGCCAAGTACCTCGCCGATCTGGGTGCGGACGTGATCAAGATCGAGCCGCCGATCGGCGACACGATGCGGTCCCTGCCCGACCCCTTCGAAGCGTGTCAGCGCGGTAAGCGGGCCATCGTGCTCGACCTGACCACGGAGGAGGGCAAGAGTCGCTTCCTGCGTCTGCTGGATACTGCGGATATCGTCGTGCACAATCTGCGGCCGGGCAAGGCGGAGAGGCTCGGCGTCGACTACGAGTCACTGCGACAGTACAAGCCCGATCTCATCTACTGCTATCAGCCGGGCTGGGGCGCGGATGGCCCGTGCGCCATGGAGAAGAGTTTTGCGCCGCTACTGTCGGCGCTGACGGGACTCATGTACGTCGCGTCGGGCACGGGTAACAAGCCGGTGCGCCGAGCACGCGCGAGCGAGGACTACTACGGCGGATTCCTCGGGGCCACCGGCATTCTGATGGCACTCGAACACCGGGCCCGCACCGGTGAAGGTCAGTCCGTTCTCGCACCGCAACTCCATGCCAGCCTGTTCGCGGTGAGCGAGCATATGACCGACGGTGAGCACAAGCCGCTGGATACCGCTCGACTCGATGCCAGACAACTCGGGCTCTCGCCGACGTACCGTCTGTTCGAGACCGCCGATGGATGGGTCTGTGTCGCGGCAGTGGGGGAGAGCGCCCAGTGCCGTCTGCGGGAGGGACTGCAGTCGGCCGGCGCCAGTGTCAACAACCTCCGTTCAGAGGAGGCGCTGGGAATTTCACTGGAGATCTATCTGTCTACTCTCGACACGCCTTCTGCAACAGAATGGCTCGACTCGCATAGGATCGCCAACGAGGTGGCTCGCGAGACGCCGTTCATGCCGGAATTCTTCTGGCAGGAATGGGCAGTGGAATCGGGCCACGTGTTCGAGCACCTAGAGCACGCGGACTGGGGGTACATCAGGGAGGTGGGCTCGACTGTCAGGTTGTCCGATACGCCGGGTCGTAAGACCGGTCCCGGACCGACTCTGGGAGAGCACACTGCAGAGGTTCTCAACTCTCTGTCGACCTGAACTTCACCCTGGTCGCTCGTGCGACCAGAGGAGAGAGATGCCTGCTGACGAGGCGAAAGACCCCGCCCCGCGAAAGTCGGTCCGCCGCGAGTCGAGCCCCGCCACCACGCTGCGACGTCCACAGAAGATGTCGGAACACACCGCGCGAAAGGTGGTGGCCGACATCATCGACGCGGGTCTCGGTGCCGGCGACCGGCTGCCCTCGGTGCCGTCGATGGCCGAGAACTACGGTGTGGGCTACGCCTCGGTCCGGGAAGCTCTGCGCATGCTCGAGTCGATCGGGTTGATCCACGTGAGGCCGGGTCCCAACGGGGGCCCGGTCGTCAACGATCGCGACGGCGCAGAGTTCAGTTCCGTGATCAGGCTGTATTGCCAGATCATGGGTGTCACATATCGGCACATCATCGCGGCTCGGCAGGCGCTCGAACCGGTCTTGGTACGAGAACTGGCAATTGGTGGTACTTCCGAGCTGCAGACAGCGCTGTTAGAGGTCACCAGTCACGAGATGGGCCCGGGCACCGCTTTCCGGGCGCAGGCCCGCAACTTTCACGATGTGATCTCCAGCTACTCGGCCTCCAACCCGGTACTCAGTCTCTTCGCCCGCGCCGTCGGCCAGATCTACCGAGAGTTCATCCGCGCCGCAGGACCCCGCACCGAGCCGGCCGACCGACCCGAGGTCCACGCTGAGCACCGCGCCATCGCCGAGGCCGTCGCAGCCGAGGACGGTGCCCGTGCCGAACAGCTTATGAGCCAGCACATGGCCGGTCTTGCGGAGTACGTCGAAGCGCACTATTCGATGACGCTGGACTCCGTCATCGAATGGGTCTGAGTACCGGATTCACCCTAGGTATGCAAGTGTTTTCGGCTCTCGGCCGGTAGTACGAACTTCCTGTGAAGCGGATCTCATCCAGTGGCACCTGACCCTCCTCCACACATGTTCTATGCGCCTAGTGTCCAACTATCGCGCAGCCCGGAACATCAGGAGGAAAGATGCCAAGCAAAGGCGGCCCACATCCGGGTCCAGGAACCGGCCACGAGGCTGCGGTCGGCGCAGTGCTCGGGGCAGTGCACGATCTGCTCCTCGGAATCGGTGAACGTGCCGCGCAAGCGGAGTCCGATCGCCGGCTCCCGGATTCCACGGTCAAGGAGCTCACGGACGCCGGGGTGATGCGCATGCTGCAGCCCAAAGCGTTCGGTGGCTACGAGACAGAACCCGCGGCGTTCTACGAAGCGGTGCTCACGATCGCCGAACACTGTGGTTCGACGGCATGGGTCACCGGGGTCGTCGGCGTCCACAACTGGCAGCTCGCGCTCTTCGATGCCAAGCTCCAGCACGAAATCTGGGATGAGAACCCCGATGCCTGGATCAGCTCGTCCTATATGCCGGGAGGCAAACTTACAGCCGTACCCGGAGGGTTCGAACTCACGGGACGGTGGAGCTTCTCCTCGGGCAGTGACCATTGCCAATGGGCCATTCTGGGCGCGCTACAGGTGAACGAGGACGGCCCTCCCACCACCTACAACGTCGTGATCCCCCGGACCGACTATGTGGTCGAGGATGTCTGGCACACCGTCGGACTGCGCGGTACCGGTAGCAACGACATCGTGATCGACGGCGCATTCGTACCCTCTCACCGTGCGCTGACGAAGACCCAGGTCTACTCGAATGACGCCCCCGGACGCGTGAGCAACACTTCGCCGCTCTACGGTATGCCGTTCGCGACGATGTTCCCCAGCGTCATTACCGCCCCCGTGATCGGAATGGCTCAGGGCTTGCTGGACATTGCCGTCGACTATCAGAGCAAGCGAGTCAGTCGCGCCCACGGCAAAATGCTCGATGCCGACCCGTACTCGGTAGCAGCTCTCGGCGCCGCAGCAAGCACGATAGACGCCTGCCGTCGCCAACTGCTCGGCAACATCTCCGAGATCCATACCACCCTCGCAGCAGGCGGAGTTCCGACGATGGAGCAGCGGTCGACCGCTCGCCGCGATCAGGTCCTGGGCACCGTGCGATGTGTGTCTGCCATCGACGATGTCTTCGACCGCGCAGGCGCAGCCGTCATCAGCGACACCCACCCCATGCAGCGCATCTGGCGCGACGCCCATGCCGCCAAGCACCACACAGTCAACACCAACGAACGAACCCTGCACAGCTGGGCCCACAACGCCATGGGGCTGGGCCCAAGCGAATCCGTAGTCTGAGCAGAAGGAACAAGCACAATGAGCGCGAAGAAAAACTACACCATCGTCTCTGCCGACACCCACGCCGGCGCTGATCTCTGGGAATACAAGAAATACCTTCCGTCGAGTTGGCACGAGGAGTTCGACGCGTGGGCCAAGGCATACGCGAGCCCGTGGGACGATCTGGTCAACGACACCGCCGCTCGGAACTGGGACAGCGAACTGCGCCGCACCCATATGGAAGAGGACGGCGTTGTCGGTGAGGTGATCTTCCCCAACACGATCCCGCCTTTCTTCCCCTCCATTGTCAATGTCGTCCCGCTTCCCACCAACAAGGAGGACTACGACAAGCGCTGGGCCGGTATCCAGGCGCACAATCGCTGGCTCGTCGACTTCTGCTCCGAGCTTCCGGTACAGCGACGCGGCATGATCCAGGTGTTCCCACACCAAATCGAGGACGCAGTCAAGGAGATCCACTGGGCCGCCGAGACCGGCGTCATCGGTGGCGTGGTCATCCCTGCCAGCCCGCCGAACCACCCGACGGCCCTGCCTCACTACACCGATTACTACGATCCTGTCTGGCGTGCCGTCGAGGAGACCGGTCTGGTCGTCGGTACGCACTCCGGTTCGGGTGAGCCCGAGTACCCGGACGATCCGGCCACCTCCGCGGTCATGCTGTACGAATTCGGTCTGTTCACCAACCGCACGCTGTCGCACATGCTCATCGGTGGCGTGTTCGAGAAGTTCCCGAATCTGAAGTTCTCGATGACTGAGCAGGGTGTCAAGTGGGTCCTCGAGACGCTGCACAGGCTCGAGGTGCAGTTCGCGGCCGTGTCCGATCGTCCGTGGCTGGAGATGTTCGTCAAGCAGGCATTCGACAAGCTGTCGCTGAGTCCGAGCGAGTACTTCGCCCGTAACTGCTTCGTCGGCGCGAGCACGATCAGGCCAGGTGAGGTGCAACCGGCCCTCGGTCTCGGGCCCGGAAACGTCATGTGGGGCAGCGACTACCCTCACCGTGAGGGAACCGCGCCATACACTCGCGAGCACCTGCGGGTCGCGTTGGCGGACGTCGAAGAGGCGGATGCCCGTCGTCTACTCGGTGAGACCTGCGCTAACCTCTACGGTTTCGATCTGGCGAAGCTCGACAAGATCGCCGAGCGTGTCGGCCCCAGCCCCGATGAGATCCAGGTGCCACTCGCGCCTGAGGATTACCCGAAGGACTGCGAGTGGTTCCAGGACGCCATGCAGACTCTCGCACGGTGACAGGAATCCCTCGATGACAATCCACTCTCTCGGATACCTCCGGCTGACTTCGGTCGACGTCGCTGCATGGACCCGGTTCGGGACCCAGGTTCTGGGGATGACCGCTGATCGGCTTCCCGAGGGCGGAGTCGCCTTCCGCATGGACGAGCACGCCACACGGCTCGAGATAATGCCCGGTGAATCCGGGCGGGTCGCCGGAATCGGGTTCGAGATGGAGAACCGGGATGCACTGGATTCCCTGACGATATCGCTGAATGAACGGGGAATCGGCATCCGCACAGGGACTTCCGCCGAGTGTGACGCACGGCGAGTTCGGGACCTGCGGATGATGAGCGATCCGTTCGGTATGCCGCTCGAGTTGTACAGCGGACCGTCGCTGGTGCACGACCCGCTCGAGACCCTCCATGTGCGGGAATTCGTCACAGGAGACCTCGGTATGGGGCACGTCGTCGTCGGGGGACCGGAGGCGGACGAGGCGCTCGAGTTCTACCGGGATGCTCTCGGCTTCGTAGATCGCAACACCATGCGTGCGATGGGTCCCGATGGCAAGCGGGGAGATGAGCGAATCACATTTCTGGGCTGCAACCGTCGCCACCACACGGTGGCGTTGATGAAGCGGCCGGGTCCGGCCCAGCTGATCCACTTCATGGTGGAAGTCGGCTCGATCGACGATGTGGGTCGAGCCTACGACCGTGCCCTGAATTCGGGTATCCAGCAGCGTCTCACGCTCGGTCGGCACAGCAACGACGGGATGGTCTCGTTCTACTCGATGACTCCTGACGGCTTCACCGTCGAGGTGGGTTGCGAGGGACGCCTCGTCGAACCCGGGACACCCACGTACGAAACCACTGCTACCAGCTACTGGGGTCACAGAAAGGTAAGTGCATGACCTCCTTGCTCGAGTGTGATGTCCTCGTGGTGGGTGGCGGTGCGGGCGCGCTCACGGGCGCTCTCACCGCTGCCACCCTCGGTCTTGACGTGATCCTCGCGGAGAAGACCGAGTACCTCGGGGGCACCACCGCCTACGCCGGGGCCGGACTGTGGCTGCCGTTGAACTCCGTCTCGGCGGCTGCGTTCGACGATACGCGGGAGGAGGTCGATGCATATATTGCTGCGACGACGGATGGCACCGGATTCGCCGACCTGCGTGAGGCATATCTCGACGCTGCGCCGGAGATGGTCGATTTCCTGCTCCAGGACCCGTCCATCGAGTTCAATTGGCGTGCCTTCCCCGACTACTACCCCGATGCCCCAGGGTATATGCCGAACGGCCGGGCGATCTTCCCGAAACCCCTGCCGGACTGGGCCGTCGGCAACGATCTGGTTCGCCTGATCCGGCCGGAACTGCCGTTGATCCGAGGCGGCCACGACACGGGTAACCGGCTCCAAGGTGGGCGCGCGCTGCTGGGCCGCCTCATTCAGGCGTGCGTGCGTGCCGGGGTGCTGATCGAGCTCGAGGCACCGTTGCGTGAGCTTGACACTCGTTCCGGGGAGGTCATCGGTGCCCGCCTCGGTAGTCGCGACGGTGAGATCAACGTTCGTGTCCGAACCGGGGTGCTCCTGGCGGCCGGCGGCTTCGACCACGACATCGAAATGCGCAAGCATGAGGGGCATCCAGTGGAGTCGGGCTGGCAGATGGGCGCCCCTGGCAGCACCGGCGAAGTACTCGCCGAGGCACGCCGCATCGGCGCTGCTGCCGATCTGCTCCACGAGGCATGGTGGACTCCTGCATTCGATACCCCGCTCGGCCCGTCATTCCGGGTCCATCAACGCGGGCATCCGGGGTCGATCGTCGTTGATCAGGACGGTCGTCGTTTCTGCAACGAGTCGTTGCCGTACGACCGAATCGGTCGAGCGTTCCGGACCGGTATCCTGAACGGCGCCTTGACATTACCCGCCTGGTTCATCGTCGATCAGGCGTACGTCGACCGTTACGGGCTCAACGGTGAGCCGCCGGGTGCTCCGGTTCCGGAAGAGTGGCTCGCCGGAGGCTTCGCCTATCGTGGAGAAACCATCGGCAAGCTCGCTGCTGCCCTGGGCGTACCTACGAAGAACCTCGAAGCGACCGTAGAGCGGTTCAACGGGTTCGCTGCAACCGGCGTCGACGACGAATTCGGACGCGGCGACAATGCCTTCGACCTGTTCTTCGCCGATCCCGAGGTGTATCCCAACTCGGCACTCGCACCGGTACGAACGGGCCCTTTCTACGCGCTGCCCATGGTGCTCAGTGATCTGGGTACCAAGGGAGGTCTGCGCGCAGATCCGAACGCACGGGTTCTCGACGAATCGGGCGAACCGATCGTCGGTCTCTACGCAGCAGGCAACATCATGGCCTCCTGGACCGGTTCCTGTTATCCGGGGCCGGGGGCGCCGATCGGTTCGTCCATGGTCTTCGGTTACCTCGCTGCCAGGCACATGGTCGAGAAGGCGCAGACGTGAGGACGGAAGAACTGTCGCCGTCGCCCCCAGTCGGTGTGGGCACACCGGGAGAGCCTGATCAGCGACTTGCCCACTGGGATCGGATCTCGTCCTGGCTCGACTCCCAGGGGATCGGGCCCGACCCCGGCAGCCCGGTCGACGTGCTGGCCGGCGGCACCCAGAACATCCTGATCCGCTACACGCACGCGGATGACGAGCTCGTGCTGCGTCGCCCTCCGCTGCACCTGCGCAAGAGCAGCAATGTGGTGTTGCGGCGCGAGATCGAGATCCTCGGTGCGCTGGCCGGTAGCGCTGTCCCACATGCCGAGCTGGTGGCTGCCTGCACCGACGAGAGCGTCGCCGGATGTGTCTTCTATGTCATGGAGATGGTCGACGGATTCAACCCGGCCGTTGTCGTCCCACCGCGGTTCGCCGAGAACCGGGACTTACGAAGAGATCTTGCGTTCCGCGCGATGGACGTACTTGCAACCATGGGGAACGTGGACTACCGAAGCATCGGCCTCGGAGAGTTCGGTAAGCCGGAGGGGTTCCTGGAACGTCAGGTCCCCCGATGGTTGCGAGAAATCGACTCGTTCCTCGCGCTCGATGGTTACGACGGCGTCGAGCTGCCTGGGCTGGAGTCGATCGTGGCATGGCTCGGGACCAATCGGCCCGCGACTTTCCGGCCGGGCATCATGCACGGCGACTACCATCTCGCCAATCTGATCTTTTCCGAGGACGACGCTCGTGTCCTGGCCGTCGTCGACTGGGAGATGGCCACCATCGGTGACCCGCTCCTCGATCTCGGCCGGTTCCTGGCGACCTGGCCATCGGCCGACGAGCCGATCGGAATCGCCGGGCCCATCTACCGAACCGAGGGTCTTCCCCTCGCAGGCGAGCTGGTGGACAGGTATTGCACCACCAGTGAACTCGACGTGAGTGCCGTGGACTGGTACGTCGTGCTCGCCTGCTTCAAGATCGGGGTCATCCTCGAAGGCACCCATGCACGTTCGCGCGCGGGGTTGGCCGACCCGGCCGTCGGCGTCCGCCTCCATGGGATGAGCCAAGCCCTCTTCCGCCGCGCAGAAAGAATCATCTCGTGACCATCGCAGTCTCGCCGCACAGCACTACCGATCCGATCTTCGATGTTCGAGACAAGACGGTGTTGATCACCGGGGGCAGTCGCGGATTGGGGCTGCAGATGGCTCACGGTTTTGCCGCGCGGGGCGCGAACGTGATCATCGCCAGCCGAAAGTTCGCGGCATGCGAGGAGGTTGCGGCCGAACTGCGAGACACCTACGGGGTCCGTGCCAGTGCGTTTGCCTGCAATGTGAGTGAGTGGTCGCAGTGCGATGACCTGATGGCAGTGGTACACGAGCGGTTCGGTCAGCTCGACGTGCTGGTGAACAATGCGGGGCTGTCGCCGCTGTATCCGAGTCTGGACAAGCTCGAAGAGGCATTGTTCGACAAGGTCATCGGGGTCAATCTGCGTGGCCCGTTCCGGCTCTCGGTGCTGGCCGGCACGAAGATGGCCGAAGGCCGCGGCGGTTCGATCATCAACATCACCTCGACCCAATCGATCAAGCCGCGTCCACATGCCCTGCCGTATGCGGCCGCGAAGGCCGGGCTGAACGCCGTGACGGAAGGTCTCGCTCACGCATTCGGGCCCACGGTCAGGGTCAATGCGATCCTGTGTGGCCCGTTCCTGACCGAGGTCGCGGAGGCATGGGACATGGAGGAATTCGAGGAGCGGGCGCGTCGGACCATGGCTTTGCAACGCGGTGGACGTCCCGAGGAGATCGTCGGGGCTGCGCTCTACTACGCAAGCGCTGCGTCGAGCTTCGCTACCGGTGCCGTGCTGCGTCTCGACGGCGGTTATGTCTGAGCACGCGACGTCGTGCGGGGTGGGCTGTCGAGAATCGGCAGGATTCGGTTCCATCCCCCGGCACGAGGCTCTTCCGTCAGCACTCGCCGGCTTCTAGGTTTCCTCACATGACAACGCACAGTGCGGAATTGATCGTCCAGCGCAACGTCGAGGTGCCGATGCGAGATGGCACGATCCTGAGGGCCGATCTCTATCGGCCGGCGGGAGGGGGACCCTTCCCGACGCTGCTGCAGCGCACGCCGTACAGCAAGGATTTCAACCCCGGCCTGTGGGTGGTGCTCGATCCGATCAAGGCAGCCGCCGCGGGATTCGCCATGGTGATCCAGGATGTTCGAGGGCGCGGCCGCTCGGACGGCGACTTCTATCCGTTCACCGCCGAGGCCGTGGACGGTGAGGACACCGTCGCCTGGGTACGCGCGCAGAGCTGGTGTAACGGTGCAGTCGGCATGTACGGCAGCTCGTACATGGCAGCGTCCGCCTGGCAGGCAGCCAAGCGCGCGCCCGAAGGCCTGATGGCTCTCGCCCCGTTCCAAGCCAGCAGCGACTACTTCGAAGGCCGTAGCTACCGCGGAGGCGCTTTCGAACTCGGTGCGCTCCTCGGTGTTTCCCTCAACGCGCTGGGCGGGGGCATCGCGCATCGGATGATCAAGCGCGGTGAGCTCCGTCCCTCGGCTGCGCGCGAGGCACGGGAAGCGGTCAACGACCTTGCTCCGTGGGCCCGGACCGCACCGATCGAGAAACTGCGCGAGACCGTGCTCGGAGACATCGCCCCATTTTTCTTCGATTGGGCGGCCGATGACGATCCGACCTCGGACGCGTGGACTTCGCTGTCGGTGGAGTCGTGCTATCCCGACATCGAGATGCCCGTTCTCCACCTGAGTTCCTGGTACGACCAGGCTCACGTGGGCACGCTGCGCAACTTCGAGGGGATGACGGTCCGCGCACCCGAATCGGTGCGAGACCAGCAGTTCCTGCTGATGGGTCCGTGGGCCCACCGGGTGCCGCGAGGAAGCACGGTCGGCCAGCTCAAGATCGGCGACCTCTACTTCGGTACCGGCGCAATGTTCGACATGGACACTCTGCAGATTCGGTTCTTCCGCAGCGCTCTGGCCGGTGAGCCGGTCACCTGGCCCTACCCGGAGCGGGTCCGACTGTTCATGATGGGCGAAAACGTGTGGCGGGACTACCCGCAGTGGCCTCCTGCCGAGGCACAGCTGTCTCGTCTGCATCTGGTCGGCAACGGTGCCGCGACACGTGAGGACGGCACGCTTTCCTGGGACGCGCCCGAGGTAGAGGTCTCCGACGTTTGGCAGCACGATCCGGAGAACCCCGTGCCGACGGCCGGCGGTGCCCACATGACCCCCGAGGCAGTCTGCCCGGCCGGACCGGTGGAACAGACGCAGGTGCAGCAACGCGACGATGTCCTGGTTTACACCGGTCCCGAACTTGCCGAGGATCTGGACGTCATCGGCTGGGTCGAAGCAGAGTTGTGGGTGGACGGAAGCGCCGAGGCGGACTACTCGATCACCGTCAGCGACGTCCACCAGGACGGCCGAAGCTACAACGTGTGTGACGGTTACGTGCACGTGCCTGCGGGGGCCGCCACTCCGAAGGCCCCCGTGCGGGTCCAACTGGGGGCCACCGCCCAACGTTTCCTGGCCGGGCACCGGATCCGGGTGCACATCGCTGGTAGTTCGTCACCGCGCCACCCGATCGTCGGCGGGATCGACGGCGTCGTACGCACCCAAACCGTTCGTTCCGGAGGGCTCGCCGCTTCGGCGGTACTGCTTCCGGTTGTCGCTGTGGCCACTACCGCGTCGACGACCTCGTCCTGATCCACCCCGCCACTTCGATAGGAGACCAGATGCTGCAGACGGTAGACGTTACCCGTGAAGGGACGCGGCGAACCTTGAACGCCGCTACTCCGCTGAGCTACCACATTGCCGGCGAGGGTGAGACCTTGGTGATGTTGCACGGCTCGGGTCCCGGCGTCTCCGGCTGGGGCAATTTCGGCGCCAACCTGCCGTTGTTCTCCCAGCATTTCCAGACGGTGATCCCCGATCAGCCCGGGTTCGGTCTGAGCCCGCGCCCGGAAATGGATCGCCCGTACCACCGGATTTCGTCGGACGCGATTGCCACGCTCCTCGACGACCTCGGTGTGGAGAAGGCACACGTGCTGGGCAACTCGATGGGCGGCAGCGTTGCTGCACGTTTCGCGCTCGACAATCCCGACCGTCTCGACAAGCTTGTGTTGATGGGACCGGGAGGTGTCGGCGCCGGAATCCTGGCGCCGTCCCCGCCGGAGGGACTTTCCCGTCTGGTCGAGTTCGCGCACGACCCCACGCGTGAGCGGTTGGTCGCGTGGATGAAGACGATGGTCAGCGACAAGTCGTTCATCACCGAGGAGCTGATCGAGGAGCGGTGGCGTAATGCCATGGAGCCTGGGGCCGTTGAGTGGCTCCAACTCTTCTTCTCCCACGTGGGCGGCAAGAGCAAGCGCCCCACCGAGGAGATCCCGCTGTGGGCGCAGGTGCCCAAGATCGCCGCGCCGACCCTGATCACCTGGGGCCGAGACGACCGAGTGACCCCACTCGAGATGGCCTGGCTTCCGCTGCGTCAGATGCGCGAGGTGGAGCTCCACGTCTTCTCCGGTTGCGGTCACTGGGCGATGACGGAGAAGCGTGTGCAGTTCGAACGCGTGGTCATGGAGTTCCTGACCCGCCCAACCACATCCGTGGCGTGAGATCGATGACCGCCACAGAGACTGCGCCGGGCATCGGTGCAGAACAGGTCACGATCAACCTCACCGGGGTGCGGACCGAATGGTTGGTGCCCTTGGCGCAGGCCGCAGATCGGCTCGGCTTTGGTGCGCTGTCGGTCGGCGACAGCATTTTCTATCCGCAGGAATCGGATTCGCGCTATCCCTACAACTCCACGGGCGACCGCACGTTCCTCGAGACCATTGCGATGCCCGACCCGTTCGTGCTGCTCGGGCATCTTGCTGCGGTCACCGAACGGATCCGGTTGCAGACCTCGGTCACCAAAGTGACCGTGCGACACCCGGTTCTGGTCGCCAAGCAGGCAGCGTCGCTGGCGGTGCTCGCCGAAGGCCGTGTCCGACTCGGCGTCGGGATGAGTCCGTGGCCCGAGGACTACTCCGTTCTCGGCGTCCCTGAGCAGGGGCGCGGAACCCGGTTCGAGGAGGCGCTCAGCATTCTTCGCTCTCTGGTCACAGAGGGCTACCACGATCACCGTGGCTACCACTACGCGTTCGATTCGATCAAACTCAACCCGGTCCCGGTGCAGCCGATCACGCTACTCGTCGGCGGGCACGGGGCCGCAAACCTGCGCCGGGCGGCAACGCTGGGTGATGGATGGATCGCGGCAGCGACCGACCACGAAACATTGGCCGGTCTGATCAAGACCGTACGGTCGGCGCGCGCTGAAGCGGGCCTCGACTGGCAGGGGTATGAGGTGCACGCCAGTGGGCAGACGGATCGAAGTGCCGCCGGACTGGCGCAGCTTGCAGACCTCGGAGTCACCCATGTCTCGGTTCGGCCGACACCCGACGGCGTGCCTTCCGACGACGTGGGCGACGTGATCGAGCACATGGAGCGGTTGGCGGCCGACCTGGAGGGGCCCACGTGCAGAAACTGATGTACGCCGTGTGGCGAAGTCCCGGCGAAGATCCTGCGGTGTTCGCCGGCCGGCTCCGCACGTCCTTCGCCGACCGGCTCCTGGAGCTGCCGGTGCTCGGACTGCGTATCAATGTCATCGATGCCGCAGTACTCCCAGGCATGGCGCAGGTGCCCGACGGACTGCGCCGGATCGCGACCGAACCGCAGATGGAGGCTGTCGTCAGCCTCTGGGTGCACTCGGCCACGCCGTACCGTTTCGCTGCGGTGGCCGAGGCGATAGGCGAGGCCGGCGAGCGGATCGCGGGATACGCCGTCCTGGAGTCGGAGCCGCTACGCACACCGGTCGAGGCGGCGCCGTTGGACGATCGCGGCGCGGGGTTCACGCAACTTGCCTTCATCCAGCGCAGTGAAAACCAGGACGCCGACTCCTGGCGAAGTAGGTGGCTCGACCACCACACCGCCGTCGCCGTCGAGACCCAGAGCACGTTCGGCTACCGCCAGAACCTTGTGGTCCATGCCCTGCAAGATGATGGCCCCGCCTGGGCAGCAATCGTCGAAGAGGATTTCCCGCTCGAAGCCCTGACGGACCGGCACGCTTTCTATGCCACCGATGGAGATCCCCGGAAGCTGGAGGAGAACCGCGGTCGCATGTCGGCCAGCACCCGCACCTTCATCGACCACGCGGCCGGACTCGACGTGCTTCCGACCAGTTCCTACCTGCGCCGCGTCCCGCTGCGGCAACCACTGTGACACCAATGAGCAACCAAGGAGACCCGATGCTGCTGGAGAACAAGACCGTCGTCATCACTGGAGCCGGACCCGGTGTCGGTTCCGCTGTGGCCAAGGCGGCCGTCCGCGAGGGCGCGGTGGTGGTGCTCGGTGCCAGGAGCGCCGAGCGGCTCGCGGCGCTCGCCGACGAAGTCGAACAACTGGGGGGCAAGGCACGGTGGCAGTGCGTCGATGTCACCGATCTGGGATCCTGCATGGCGTTCGGTGACTTTGCCGCCGAGGTCGGAGGTGGGGTGGACGCCGTGGTGAACGCGGCTTTCTGGACCGAACCCGAAGCGCCCATGGTGGAGACACCCGAGGAAGACTGGCTCCGCTGCCTCGATGTGAACGTAATGGGCACTTGGCGGGTGATGACGGCCATGCACCCGCACTTGAACCAGCCGGGTGCAGCGATCGTCGCGATCGGCTCCCAGGCCGGCACAAAACCTTCCGCTACGCTGGCCGCCTACGCCGCCGCGAAGTCCGCCGTCACTTCGCTGACCTCATCCGCGGCTCTGCAGTGGGGACCCGGCGTCCGGGTCAACGGCATCCTCCCCGGGTCGATCCAGGGAGACGGCCTGCGGGAGTGGGCCGCCGAACGAGCTCAGACGTTGGGCACCACCACCGAGCACGAACTCGCCGTGCGGGCAGGGCGGTCGCCGCTGGGCCGGATCGTCACTCCCGCGGAGATCGCGGAGACAGCGATCTTCCTGTGTTCAGAGCGGGCCAGTGGTATTACGGGGAGCTTCCTGGATCTGGACTGTGGTCAGCATCTGGGTGCCTCGCCGCGCCAGGAGGACCGGGCGGTTCTGGTCGGGTAATGCTGTTCACCAGCAGATCGAACGCCTGTCAACCCACTCGGAAGCCTAGGGAGTGAGCATGACCGAAATGGTCTCGCGTCTAAACGACATCGAAGAAATCAAGCAATTGAAGTACACCTACATGCGGACTGTGGATCTGAACCGTTGGGACGACCTGGCGGAGTGCCTGGCCGACGACGTGGTCTGCTGGTACGACTCGGGCCGGCACAAACACGAGGGTAAGGCCGCGGTCCTGGATTTCCTGCAGAACACCAGCCTCGCCAAGCCGGACAGTTCATCGCTGCATCTGGTCTCACACCCGGTCATCACGATCGAGTCCGACGATCGCGCGGTCGCGACCTGGGCCCTCAGCGACACCGTGGTCGACCGCAGCAAGAAGACCGTCCTCCGCGGAGCCGCGTACTACCGAGACGAGTACGTGAGAACAGACGAGGGCTGGCGAATTCTCTCGACAGGCTACGACCGGCTCTACGAACTGCGTGACGCCCTCGACTAGGGCTCACGCCTCCAGACACGGACCGCGGTGCGGTCTGTGACCGTCCGAACGGAAGGAACGCGTCACATGAACAATCAGATGAGTCGGTGGAATGCGGAATGCGATGTGCTGGTGGTTGGTTCAGGTGCCGCTGCCCTGAGCGCCGCAGTGACCGCGGCCGTTGACGGAGCAAGGGTTCAGGTCCTGGAGAAGGAATCCGTCCTCGGTGGCACCACCGGTGTCTCCGGCGGAGCCATCTGGATCCCGAACAATCGTCATCTCGCGCCGGCCGGACTGCAGGACAGTCGCGAGGATGCCATCTCCTATATTCGCCACATCGCCGGCGGTCGCGTGGTGGACCCGCACCTCATCGACGTTTTTGTGGACACGGCTCCCCGGATGCTGGACTTCCTCGAATCGGTGACACCGCTGGAAACCCAGTCGGTGGCCAACCTTCACGACTACTACGAGGCGATCCGAGAGAGAGTGCCGGGCTGCAAGGACTTCTCGCGCAGCGTCGAGCCGCTTCCATTCCCTGCCGTCGATGAACTCGGGGAGTGGTCGGATCGGTTGGCGACCCGCAGCAGTCTGCTCTCTCTGGGCGCCGACACCACACTGAAGGAGGACGAGGCCGCTCGGGGGCGCGGCGGCGCGTTGGCAACGCTCGAGGCTGTCGCCGAACGGGAACGGCGCGGAATCCGGGTGAAGGGCGCTGCGCTCGTCGGTGCTCTGCTCAAGACGCTCCTCGATCACGATGTTGAAGTCCGGCTGCAGACTCCGGCCCAGCGCCTCGTCGTCGACGAGAACGATGCGGTGATCGGCATCCAGGCATCGTCGCCGGAAGGCCCTTTGAACATTCGCGTGCACCGCGGTGTCGTGCTCGCCTGCGGCGGCTTCGAGTGGGATCGCGACATGATGCGTGCGCACATCGGGTACGACGTACAGCCGCTGTCACCCGGAGGGAACGTGGGGGACGGGCACCGGATGGCGATGAGGGCCGGTGCACAGCTGGCTCAGATGAACCACTACTGGGGCCAAGGCGCCGGTTTCGACCCGGCGATCGTCGGTGCGGATGGAGAGCCGTTCCCACAGATGATGCGTGGACTCGGACCTGGCTCGATCATCGTGAATCGCGCCGGTGAACGCTTCGCCGACGGCGCGCTCACCTACAACGACTTCCCCAAGACCTTCGGCAACTTCGACCCGGCGTTGCCCGGATATCCGAACCTGCCACCTGCCTGGGTCGTGTTCGGACAGAATCTGAAGCAGGAGAAGGCGATCCTCTCCGTGGCACCGACCGACGATGCGCCCGGTTGGATCACCCGCGCCGACACGATCGAAGAGCTCGCGGAGATCATCGGGGTCGACCCGGCAGGACTTGCTGCGAGCATCGAAGCTGAGAACTCCGCAGCCGAGAACACCGCAGCCGACGAGACCGGAGACGACGGACAGGCAGGACGTATTCTCGGCCCGACCTACTACGCCGTTCAACAGTGGCCCGGGACGCTCGGCACCAGCGGTGGGTGTCGAATCAACGAGCATGCGCAGGTCCTCGGCGACGAGGGCAGGCCAATCCGTGGGCTGTATGCCGCCGGCAACACGGCCGCGTCGGCTCTCAGCGGGGCCTACCTGGGCGGGGGTACGCCGATCGCGGTGGGAATGACCTTCGGCTACCTGGCAGGGAAGCATCTGACGCACGGCGCCGCCCTGCAGGTCGAGGCCGATTCTCCGGTTGCGGCCATCGGGTGACGACGGAGAAACTCGCGCGGTTGGCGCGTGGTGATGGATCCTGACCAGCCCAGTGACATCTGTGGCGTGAATTCGGAGGTATGAAAATGCAGGTTCGTTCGGGTCAGCGCTACATCAGCGCGGTGTGTGCGACATCGATTGTCGTCGTCAAGGGACCGCCGTCGGACATCGATCTGCGGTGTGGCGGGACCGCGATGTTGCCGGCCGGCACGAATGCAGATTCCAAGCCCGGCCCGGCCGAGGGCTACGACCTGGGCACCGTGATCGGCAAACGCTACTGGGACGAGGACACCGGCTTGGAAGTCGTGTGTACTTCGGCCGGGCCGGGCTCGCTGAGCCTGGACGGACGTGTGCTTCCCGAACGTGCGGCACGGCCCTTGCCCTCTTCGGACTGATCCCTAAGGCAGGAGTCCGGTGAACAACAGTGCAGCCGTGAAGAGTTCCGAGGTCAAGTCCTGGGACCGTCAGGTCGATGTGATCGTCGTGGGGTGTGGTGCCGCAGGTGTCTCTGCCGCGATCGAGGCACGCACCGCAGGCGCCGAGGTGCTTGCGTTGGAAGCCGCCGGTGGCCCCGGCGGCACCTCCGCGATGTCGGGTGGCCTCATCTATCTCGGTGGCGGCACCGATCTGCAGACTGCGTGCGGGTTCGAGGATTCGCCCGAGGAGATGGCCCGCTTCCTGATCGCGGCCTGCGGGCCCCATGTGGACGAAGAGAAGGTCCGTCTGTACTGCGAGGGCAGTGTGGCGCATTACGACTGGCTCGTCGAATGTGGTGTGCCGTTCAAGCCGGCCTTCTGGCAGGCTCCCACCGCGGAGCCGTGGACCGACGACGGTCTGATGTTCTCCGGAGGGGAAGACGCCGCACCGTACGACACTGTCGCGGTTCCGGTCCCTCGCGGTCATTGCCCCGCCTCGCCGACGGCGTCGCGGCACGGTAGCGCCGGGGGACTTCTGCTGATGGACGTGCTCTCGCGACGTGCAGCCGAACTCGGTGTCGAGCAGAGCAACAACACCAGAGTCCGGCACCTCGTCATCGACGATCGGGGGACTGTGGTCGGAGTCGTCGCCCGCAGGTTCGGAGAAGACCGCTACCTCGCGGCCCGTCGCGGGGTGGTGTTGGCGGCCGGTGGTTTCATCTACAACGAACATATGCTTGCCGACCACGCGCCGGCGCTGGTAGGCACAGACAAACTGGGTGTGGAGGAGAACGACGGATCCGTGCTCCGGGCGGCGATGGTAGCCGGCGCTGCAACGGTACGGATGAATGCAGGTGAGGCAGCGTTCTCGCTTCCTCCTGCACTGGTCAAGCCTGGTCTGTTGGTGAACTCCGCCGCCCAACGATTCATCAACGAAGATTCGTATCTCGGCAGAGTCGGACAGCACGGTCTCTTCCGCCAGGACGGCCGCGTGTGGTTGATCTTCGACGAGAGAATCTTCGACAGCGCAGAGGAATTCCGAGGCCCGGTACAACCCGATCACGTCGCAGAGACCGTGGAGGAACTCGCGGCAGAAACCGGGCTGCCACCGGATGCCCTCGCCGAGACGGTCGCGGCGTACAACCGTGCCGCCGAGGCCGGTCATGACGAGTTGTACGGCAAGGCCGTGCGGTGGCTCGGACCGCTACGTCCGCCATTTGCGGCTATCGATGCGCGGCGTCGATTCCGTACGTTCACGCTCGGCGGTCTCAAGACCACCGTCGACGGGGAGGTTCTGGACCACCACGATGTACCTGTGCCCGGTCTCTATGCGGCAGGCCGAATCACCTCCGGAATTCCCGCCACCGGGTACGTGAGCGGCGCGTCTCTGGGTGACTGCACCTTCTTCGGTCGCCGTGCGGGGGCTGCGGCGGCGCATGCGCGACCACAGATCCAATCGGCCGAGGAGAGCCACTGATGCGCAACCATGTGAGCGACGATGGGGCAACCCATCCGTGGCGAGAAGTGTTCGACGTCGTTGTCGTCGGGAGTGGTGCGGCCGGATTGGTTGCTGCGGTTCTTGCCGCAGACGGTGGAGCTTCGGTGTTGTTGCTGGAAAAGAGCGATCAACTGGGCGGCACGACGGCGCTCTCGGGCGGCGCCGCATGGATCCCGGCGAACAGCCACGTCGGTGAGCTGGGCGGTACCGACTCCGAAGCCGACGCACTCGCCTACATCAGGGCTCTGTGCGGTGACGACGCACCGGATCCTGCATTGATCGAACTCTTCGTCACCACGGCGCCACAGATGTTGGCCTACCTGGAAGAACACACTCCGCTGGAGGTGGCCGCGATCCCGGGCTTCCCCGACTACTACCTGCACCTCGAAGATCTACCGGGACGGACTGCAGGAGGACGCGCGGTGGAGGCGCTGCCGTTCCCCGTTCGGACCGAACTGCCGGACTACGCGGACGTACTTCCGGTGCGTTCGACGTTGAACATACTGGGAGAGCGGACTACTCACGGACAGGAGCGGACCGCGCAGGATCCTCAGCAGCTGGTAGCACTCGTCGCGCAGCGGAAAGCCGACGACGTGCGCGTCAAAGGTGTCGCACTGGTTGCGCGGTTGCTCCGTGGCCTCGTAGATCGCGGCGTCGTGATCCGGCGTTCCAGCCCAGTCGACGGCTTGGTCGTCGCGGACGACGAGGTGGTCGGCGTCCGCAGTGGTGGTGTGAGCATCGGTGCTCGACGTGCTGTGGTGCTGGCCAGCGGCGGATTCGAGTGGGACAGCGAAATGGTGCGCGGCTTCATCGGGTACGACATCGTGCCGGTGAGCGCGGCTACCAACACCGGCGACGGACTGCAGATGGCTCTGGAGGCCGGGGCCGCGGTGGCGAACATGCGTTCCTACTTCGGCACTGCTGTCGCTTACGACCCCACGTCGGACGACGGCGGCTCGCCGGCCGTTCAGGCAGGTCAGGCCGGGCTGCCGATCCGGTCTCATCCTGCGACGTTGATCATCAACGGGCGCGGAAAGAGGTTTCTCAACGAACACACTCGGTACAACGACTTCCCAAAGGCGTTCGGCAATTTCAGTACCCAAGGTCCGGGCCTGCCCAACCTCGGTGCAGCCTGGCTGATCTTCGATGCCACGGCGCGGTCGCAGGTGGCCGTGCTCTCCGTGGCTCCCGGCGATCCCACCCCTGCGTGGCTGCACCCTTCGGCCACTGTCGAGGAGCTTGCCGGAAAACTCAACGTGGATCCCGCGACGTTGGCGGCAACGATTGCGGAGTACAACGGGCTGGCCGAGCGCGGCGCAGATCCGGAGTTCGGCCGACGTTCGCTGGGGCCGGTCGGGTCGGCGCCCTACTATGCGCTCCGGTTGTACCCGGGGATGTTGAGCACTACCGGTGGCCCGCGGATCAGTGGTCGCGGAGAGGTCCTGCGTTACGACGGGATGCCGCTACCGGGGTTGTACGCGGCTGGAACCGTGGCCGCTGGTGTGTTCGGGTATCTCTATCCTTCGGGTGGCTCACCGATTGCCATGGCGATGACGTTCGGGTTCCTGGCGGGACAGCACGCCGCTGCAGCGCCGGAACGATGGCGCGACTGACGGCGGCATGACGTGTGATGAGCCCTGGCGGATCGCGCCGCCGTCACGCGATCCTCCGCTGAAACTGCAGCGCAGTCAGTTCTGCGCCAGGAAGGCGAAGCCGACCGACGACAACATGCCGCCGAACATCGACTGCGACCGGTGAAGTTGGCGCCGATGGCACGCTGGTCAAGCGGCAGTGCCATCATCACCAGGTTGGGGATGGCGGCGTAGATCATCGAGCCGAATCCGATGAGGCCGTAGCCGAACACGATCTGCCACGCCTGGTCGGGGGTGGTGGCCAGCAGAGCGGCGCCGAGGGCAATCAGGATGGACCCGCCGATGAGGTGTTGGCGGAATCCGATCCGCTTGGCGGTGGAGCCTACGAACACTCCACCCAATAGGATCAGCAGGCCGCCGCGACATCCACAGCGCCATGTCGGTGGCAGACAGGCCGAAGCCGTAGTCGGCGGTATCCTTCGGTGTCTGAAGCGGGATCGGAATCAGTGTTGCGATGAGTGTTGTTGCGCTGTAGTCGTTACCACCCGCAAGCAGCGTGATACCGACCTTGCGGCTCGCAAGGATGTCGATGCTGATGAGCGGTTCGGCGCAGCGACGCTCCCACATCACCCAGGCGAGCGCGAGTATGACAGTGACGGTCAGGGTGCCGAGTGTCTTGGCGCTCAGCCAGCCCCAACCCGCACCGAGGGACAGCGCAAGCATGATGGTGAACAGTGCAACGGTCAGCAGGAAGGCGCCGATCCAGTCGACGGAAACCTTCGCGCGCAGAGGTGCTTCCGGGACGAAGAACAGGGTGAGCAGGCCGCCGACGGCGCACGGTGCGAAGGAGAACCAGAACACCGCGGACACGTCGGTGCGGTCCAACATGAAGCCCGAGATCAACGGTGCGGCCACAGTGACGACACCGACGCCGGTGTTCGCAATGCTGATGGACATCGCTTGCAGCCGGCACCTTTGTTCCCGCTCACCCGACCCGACGCCATCAACAAGAACGGCGGATCTGCAACGAGATTGAACAGGTCGTCGAACCTGCGATGAGGATCATCGCGAGCTCACGGTGCAGCTTCGTCTGGATCTTCAGTATCCGTCGCTCGACCCCAGACAGGACGTGCTCGAGTTCGTCGGTATTCACCGGCGACCTTCCCTCCTGACCTTCCAGTTCCTCCACTGCATGTCTGGTTGGCCCCTTCGCCCTGTGGTCGCCTCTCGCGACCTCTACAAGCGGGTCGTCACGCCCGCGACTACTACGGGGCCTCCGCCCCACCTTGTATTGCTCGGACGGACACGAACCTTCCACCCACCCGGACCGGCTGCCCGGGCGAGATAGACACACATACAAGGTGGTTCCCACGTTCACCGGGTGATCGATCGGTCAGGGAAGCACACCCAAGCTGTACTCCGGCAGCATCGCCGCGCTTACGCGGCAGACCTTCGGCGCGGCCTCCTGACCGTTCGAGGCACACGGCTTCGGAGTCGAGATCCGGGTCGAATGGCCCGATTCTCGTGCGCTGCATACCGGCCCGATATCCACCAGGTTTGAGCCGGCTTCGCTGCTACGGAGCTTCCACCACTGGTTCACTCGCGCTGTACCTTCTGACTTTGCTGAGCGAGCCCGCACCGTCTGGCAGTTCCGGCGCGACTCACCTTCGTCGGGGCCGCTTGCCACCCCTGACCGGCGTTCCCCGGCAAGGGCTGCCCCAGCTTCCTCAGGCTGCTGCGACGACCCGAGGGAAGCGGTCTCTCAACACCTCTCGACCAACCCAGCGCCTCGTGGCGCACGTCTCTGCCGCGAAATACTTCGTGGCCTTGCGCAGGATGTCCCGCGCCTCGCTGAGCTTGTCGTTTGCTGCGGCCAGAGCCTGGTTGCGCGCCCGGACTGCTCGATCTCGGCTTGTATGCGCCCGAGTTGCTCCTGCGGCGTCTCGGAGGCCCCGCAGTCTGGCGTGGCCTCGGACTGCGCCGACGCGGCCTTCTTCCGCGCCTGGTGCACCCATGTCTTCAACGACCCCCGAGCGACTCCCAGATCCGCGGCCAACGTCGAGTACGACGCATCCGGACGAGTCTAGTAAAGTCGGACAGCATCGACTTGAACTCATCCGAGTACTTCTTCTTCGTCATGGTGATGTCCTGCATTCTCCGGCCCAGTATGGGCCAGTCTCAGCGTGTCCACCACGCAGGGGCTATCCCCATGGTGACCGATGTGCTGATCATCGTGAAGACCGTGAAGGCCGTCCTCGCGCGCGAGGGTGCGTACTGAGGACGTTGGGCTCGCAGACATGCCGTCTGCGAGCCCAACTCGCTGCGCGGGTCAGCTCGTGTAGGAAGCCTGCACGTCCAGCACCCAGGTAACTCCGAAGCGGTCGGTGAGCATGCCGAATCCGGGACTCCACGCCGACTCGGCCAGCGGTTCGATGATCTCGGCGCCGTCCGATAGCGCGTCCCAGTACGACCGGATCTCGTCGAGCGTCTCGCCGCGGACGGACTGGAAGAAGGTCCGGTCAGTGATGGTGGCGCCGTTCTCGCGGCGTGTGTGCCCGGCGATTTCGGTGATGTCCGCATCGTCCTTGCCGGGGATGTCGTAGGCCATGATGCGGAAACCGTCCTCGTTCTCGACCTCCCCGAAAACAATCTTGTCGGCGCCGGGAAGTTCCTTGGGCATGCCGACGTCACCGTAGGTCGTGGCGACGATCTGCCCGCCGAAGACCTTCTGGTAGAAGCCGAGCGCTTCCCGTGCGGTGCCTCGGAAGTTGAGGTGAGTCGTGGTCTTGATACCCATGCTTCGTCCTTTGCTGCTGATTCTCAGCGGCGTTTGTGCCGCGGATCCACGATCGCGGCACTAGAGGACAGGGGAGGTCCCTTATTCGGAGCACACTCTTTCCATGGTTGGAAGTTCATCGCGAATGCTCGCGCTCTTGTCCTTGCTGCAGACGCGGCGAAGCTGGCCTGGGCATGTGTTGGCAGCACGGCTCAGCGTCACCCCTCGTACGGTGCGGCGAGACGTGGGCAGGCTGCGCGACCTCGGCTACAAGATCGGGTCGACGAAGGGACCGGACGGCGGATACCGGCTGGTTGCGGGATCGGAACTCCCGCCCTTGCTGTTCGACGATGAACAGGCTGTGGCGATCGCTGTCGCATTGCAAGGAGTCGCTTCCAGTGGCATAGATATCGCCGATGCTTCAGCACGAGCGCTGGCAACCGTGCGGCAGGTAATGCCGTCACGGCTCCGCCACAGGGCCGACGGCATCCAATTCACCGCTACGGAGCAGGCCATTCGCGTGGATCCCAAGGTTCTGGAAGCGGTGAGCACGTCGATTCGCGATCAGCGCATCCTGCGATTCGACTACGGCAACATAGACTGCCCACCGCGTCGGGCCGAACCACACGCACTCGTCGCGAGGAGGGGGCGCTGGTATCTCCTCGCCTGGGATCTCGATCGAGACGACTGGCGGATCCTCCGCCTGGACCGTCTCGTTCCTCGAATACCCGGTGGCGGCCCATTCGCTCCCCGGCCTCTTCCTACACCGGACGCGCGCTCGTTCCTCGAAGCAAGGATGAAAGGGGCAGAGACGGAGAATCAATGGCCGTGTACCGGCGAGATCGTCATAGACCTACCGGTCAGCGAAGTGGCACCCTGGATCGTCGATGGCGAGGTAGAAGAATTGACAGATCGGTCGTGTCGGATCGTGGTCGGGTCTTGGTCCTGGACCGGCCTGCTCGCCTTCGTGCTGCGCTTCGATGCCCCCTTCACCGTCGTCGGTCCTGAACAGCTGCGGGAGGCCGTAGGTCCGCTTGCGCGACGACTCGATGCGGCGACGGCGGCGCCGAAGTGACTACCGAATGAGGTCAAGAACTGACCGCGATGGATGGGACGGTATCCGTCATGGATGACAGAGAATTGCCGCCACGGCTGGTCGTTGCTGATGCGGCTGCTTGGCGAGCGTGGCTGGACGCGCACGAGGATTCGGTCGACGGGGTGCGGCTGGTGTTGGCGAAGAAAGGCACGACGGTTCCGACGTCGTTGTCCTATGCCGAAGCGCTGGAGGAGGCCCTCTGCAGCGGCTGGATCGATGGGCGACGCAATGCAATCGACGACTCCACATTCCAGCAGCTCTTCACCCCACGGCGTGCCCGCTCGATCTGGTCGCAACGGAACGTGAAGATCGTCGGCGCTCTGATTGCGTCAGGAAGGATGCGGGCTCGCGGACATGCCGAGGTGGACCGTGCGAAAGCCGACGGTCGCTGGGAGCGGGCGTACCCTGGCCCGGCCGCGGCCGAGGTGCCTGCTGACCTCGCATCGGCGTTGGAGTGCTCACCCACCGCGGCGAAGCGGTTTGCTGAGCTGGATCGTGGTCGTCGCTTTGCGATCATCCACCACGTTCTCATTGCGAACAGCGCTTCCAGCCGAGCTCGACGGATCGCGAAATTCGTTGCAGACGTTGAAGAGAGAGCAGATGCAACCGGAGTCGATGATGTGGAGTCTCGCTAGTTCGCTGAGGGCGCCAATCGATGTGGTGGCCAGCAGTGGGGCCGGACTCCTGGGATAAACACCTCAGTGCCCGACTGCGGCACATCAGGACTTCGCTATGTCATTCATTCGGATGACATTGCCTGGGGCAATTCGTATTCTGCCGATGCGACGAAGTAATCTGCGGAAGTGACGACGCGACCATTACCGAGACGGGGCCATGTGCTCGCACTGGACTCGCCTGGGCGGCAAAGGTACTCCCACTGAGCCGACTTTCCGCTGTCGTCACCACCCATCACGATTCTTGATCGGAACTGCTCGTCGCCGACTTGTGGTTCCAATCCGCGTCACCGCCGAAGAGCTTTGCTGAACCCCACTGCCACTGCCACTGTCTCGTCCGATGGCGGTCCGCAGTCGGCAAGCGAGTGGATGTGACGTTTCTCGAAACAGTAGATACAAGGAGTATGACCCCATGAAGAAGTTGATTGCGGCTCTCGCTGGCGCTGCCACACTCGCTGCGGGAGCGGCTGTGCTCACCGCGCCGGCAGTGCAGGCCGCGACCATCTCCAGCAGTACGGCCAAGTATGTGTTCTGCAGTGCGAACCAGCACGCCAACAACATCACCTACTACGACCGGTACGGCATGGTCGACAAAGTCGTAAGCCTGAACAACAAGACCGACTCGAATCTCTATTGTGCGGCTTTCGAGGTCGGCATCGAGCCCGACTCCTTCGTCTGGTCTTCGATCGACAACGATCACTCGAGCTACGTCTACGCCGCGATCTACGAGGTCCACTATCCCTTGTTCTCGGGAAGCTCCGGCGTATCACCGCAGTACACCCTCATCGCCAGGGAAGAAAGTCGCGACAGCTACGGCGGATTCAACTACGCGATCGCGTCGTGACTGGGGCCTTGCTTGCTGAGCACGGTCTTCGGTATTGCACGCGCGGCCCGGGTTCAGGTTGCCGGGATCGGTCGTCAGGGTCCGCTTCTCGAGTTGATCATCGAAGGTTGCGCATGAAATTCCAGACAGCGGGTATGTGAGCGTACGTGCCCGGATCCATTGGGGATCCGGGCATGACGATCAGGAGAGCGCACACCACATGCACAGCATCGCCACCGGAGTCGAATTCGTTCGACGGCTCGACCACGCACAGAACTCCGAGATGTCGATCGTGCGCCACGAGTTCGGGCGATGGCTCGACTCTGTGATCGGGTCGGATCCGATGTGCGCCGCAGTGCTGTCTGCCACCGGCGAGGCGGTGGTCAACGCTTTCGAACACGCCTACCTCGACCAAGCAGGCCCCATCGAGCTGCACGCAACGATGCAACGTGCATATCAACGGCTGACTGTGCTCGTCCGAGATCACGGGCGGTGGCGCATCCCGCCCGCTCACCTGGACGCACACGGACACGGCCTCGCGCTGATCGACAAGCTCACCGCCGACAACGCTGTGCACAAGAGCGCCACCGGAACGACGATGTCGATGCTGTGGCATCTCGAGCCGCAAGCGTACTGACGACGTTGGGCCCGGAGATTTACCGCTGCCTTCGGTTCAGTGAATCCGGTCGATGAAGCTCTCGACGAGCGCGTTGTAGGCGGCCGGTTGTTCCATGTTCGGGTAGTGCGCCGCATGGTCGAGTGCGGCGCTGCGAGCATGAGGTATCGCGTCGAGGAACCGGTCCACGGTTGCTGTCAGGTCCGGTGAGTCGAGGGCGCCGTCTATGGCGAAGACCGGAACGTCGATCGTTCGTGCGCGAAATGCGAGATCGGAAACCGGAAGAAGGTAATCAGGTTCGGGGGCAGTGTGTTTGGAGAGCGTTCGAGTCGCCGCTTGTCGTAGTTTGTTGACGATACCTTGGTCGACCTCTTGGAGGGCACGGGTGGGGCCTGCAGCCCACGAGGTGAACGCATCCATCCACGCGGCCATATCTCCGCGTGCCAGTGCGGCTTCTTGGGCGTGCGCGACACGTTGCGACCACGGGTCTCGGTACTGAGGTTCACCGAGTCCGCGACCGCCGACCACCAACCCTGCGACCAGTGCCGGATGCTCTACCGCGGTTTCGATCGCGATCATGGCACCCATTGACACGCCGACGAGTACGGCGGACGGCAGGCCGAGGTGATGGAGGAGTGCTGCGACATCGTCGGCTTGCCGGAAGGGGCGGGTGGCGTTGGCGGAGTTGCCGTGTCCGCGGGCATCGGGAGCGATTACCCGGTATCGGTTCAACGCCGACAGTTGTGGTTCGAACATGGTGGAGTCCAGGAAGCCGGCGTGCAGGAGTACCACGGGTGGGCCTTCGCCGTGGGTGTCGCGATACGCCAGAGCGCCGTCGTCGGTGTCGAAGGTGAAGGAATCGTCCGCCGCAAACATGACAACCAAGTTGTCATAGTGGGCGTGTTTCGGCAACCCAGGTGTCATGATGGGGTCGTGGACGAGTCCTTGGCACCAGACGAATTGGCACCGCGATTGATGGAGGTATTTGCTCAAGTCGGGGTTCTGTACCGACGCGTCTATCGCAGGCTCGAGCAGGACGCGCTACCGCCGGGGATGTCGGTCGGCGTGCGCGCGGTGTGTGATCTGCTCACCGCGCACGAGCCGATGACCGTGCCGCAGATGGGGCGGGCTTTGGCAACGAGCCGGCAGTTCATTCAGCGGATGGTCAACGACGCTCTTACGCACGAGTTCGTCGAAACCCTCGAAAACCCACGTCATCAGCGCTCGCCGCTGATCGGTCTGACGGAGAAGGGGCGAGCGGCGATGGCGTCGACCCTCGACCGCGAACATGCTGTGCTGGAAGGAGTGGGTGGGAACCTCACGGACACCGATATCGACACGTGCCTGCGAGTGTTGCGGCACCTGGGTGAGCCATTCGTCGATGTCGATCTGGACGGTCGCTCCGGGTAACGCAGCATCACTCCTGCATCGAATCAGTGCACCGGCGACGCAGGTGCCTGATGTGCACTTTTGATCGGAAAGCCGCTCCATGGCGATAATCTCAGAGTTGCTGACCGTGTACCTCGACGGAATGGACCTGAGGGCGAGGGTGCTGAAAACGCCGCTTTGAAGGTGGATCGGCATCCACGACGTGCCAGGCCACCCGCTGCCGCGACGATCGAACGTTACAGCGGTGCCAGAACTCCGCTGTAACGTTCGATCAGCCACTCCACTGCGCCGATGCCGAATGCGATATCCCAGTTCATACGGCGGTCGTGGCACCGCCAGCGCGGTTGAGATTGACAGCCGCGTGAGGTCAGCCAGTTAGTAGATCGTCTGGTAGATCGTCGATCCAGTTGCGAATGTCTTCCATGACCACGCGGGGGCGCGGCGCCGCCGGATACACCCGAATCTCCCGGTACCGCGGGTGCTCGATCTCGAGGGCGGGCAGATCGAATTCCCTCAGACGGACCACCACGTACCCTGCAGCAAGCAGATCCAGGCTTTTTCGTTGGTCGACGAGGATCTTCGCGTCCGCGCGATGCCAGTAGGCGCCGTCATACTCGATCACCACCGTCTCCCCCTGATGGTCGATGCTGATGTCCGTCGTCCAGGACTTGCGCGAGGTGAACGCATCATCGGTCATGGTGATGCCGGACTGGGCCTCACCGAAAACCTCGACGGCGGCCGCATGGTGCTCGAGCTCGACACGCGATCTGCCTGGCTGCCGGTGAACCGGGCTTGCGACGCCGTTGGACCGCCCGCCACGCCGCGACATGCGGATGTTGTAGCAGATGGGACGACGATCCTCACGGGAGATAGTGGCCGCAACCTGCCGCTGATCGCCGAGGCCGATGATCCTGAGTTCGACGAGTGCGCCGAGGCAGCGTTGCACTTGGCGTTCGCTCATTCGGGCGTACCCGGCGAGGGTGCGCACCGACGGGTACGCGCCTTCGCCCTGTCGTGAGGCGTGGTTCGCCAATCCGAGGAGCACCAAGGTCAATGCCGGCGCAGACGGCATGCCGGGTGGAGTGGGGGAGGGGATAGCAGCGTATTTGAGTGCCCAGGCGATCGCTTCGATACTCACGATGACACCTGCGCATAGGTATGCTGACGCATGTTCGACTCCTATACAGTCGGACATCCGGCCCGTCGCGATGCCAGTCGCGGCGGGCCTTCTGTTCAGTTGTTCGCACACGTGTTCGTGCGCGTAGTTGATCATCTTGGCACCGGCGGCGGCGGGCGTCAACGATTTGCTCATATCCGTTCGGCTCGCGATGGTGCAACGGGGCACATAGGATCTTCTCGAGCATGGGCAGCATGAGGCTGTCGCCGCTGAGCCGAACGAGCAGCGTCTGCACAGAATCCTCCCCTAGACGTGCAGAGGCAGCTACCACGTCCGGCGCGCGAACCGCATGGTGTCGCGAAAGATTCGGAAAATCAGGTCGGTCGGCCAGCACCCACGCAAGATGGATGTATCCGACGCCGAGGGGAGACGATCGAAATCAGTAGCGTCAGAACGAACACCGTTGGAGAATCGGACGAGGTTTCCGGCGACGTGCTGCATTGTGCACAGCGCTTACACGGCATTGTCCAGCCGTATTCCTGGGGATCTCGAACTGCCATCGCAGATTTGACGGGAAGAACGTCTCCGAGTGAAGAACCCGAGGCCGAACTTTGGCTGGGCGCGCATCCGAACGGGCCTTCGGTACTGCAGTGTGGCGTCTCGCTGGCCGAAGCGATTTCGCGGTCACCGAAGGCAGCCCTGGGACCTGAATCCCTGTCGCGATTCGGTGAACAGCTGCCGTTCTTGTTCAAAGTATTGGCAGCCGAGTCTGCGCTGTCGTTGCAAGCACACCCGACGCTCGAGCAGGCACGCGCAGGTTTTGCAAGCGAAAACGCGGCCGGCATCCCGGTCGATTCGCCCGTGCGGAATTATCGCGACGACAATCATAAGCCGGAGCTCCTCGTTGCGCTCACAGAATTTCACGCCCTGGCGGGTTTTCGTGACGTACATACGACCGTTGCCTTGATCAGGGACCTCCGTGTATCGGCGCTTGTGGATTTCGCAGAGGAACTGTTGGTCGGTGGGTTACGCGACGTGTTCGAAAAGTGGCTGAAGCTGGGCGAGTCAGACGCTGCCGCCTTGCTATCGGCACTGGTAGAGGGCTGCGAGAGATACCTTGATGAGCGTCCGGCGGGCGACTTTGTGGACGAAGTCCAAACGTTGATCGACCTGGCAGAACAGTATCCGGGTGATTCGGGTGTGCTTGCGGCCCTGCTTCTGAACCGCCTGACACTGAATCCAGGCGAGGGGATCTACCTCGATGCTGGACATTTGCACGCATACGTGCGCGGCACGGGCATAGAAATTATGGCGAACTCCGACAATGTATTACGCGGGGGGATGACCGAAAAGAAAATCGACCGCGACGAGTTGATGCGCGTGCTCCGGTTCGATCCCATAGCGCCCCCGATCGTGCGAGCGGACCCGCTTGCGGATTCGTCGTGGAACGCGGAGATCTTGCATTACCCCACGCCCGCGCCGGAGTTTCGATTGCGACGTGTCGAAATCGACGGGGGCCGTGCTGTGGGATCCGACGGGGCGCGGAACTATGCACGTGGTCCTCAGATTCTCCTGTGCACGAAGGGTACGTGCAGGATCACGATCGAAAACGCAGAGGTCATCGGCTCTCAGCCCGAGTTTGTGGTGGCGCAGGGCGAATCGATCTGGGTACCGGCCGGCGCGACGGTTGGTTTTGCTTCGGTCGGCGCAGATTCGCAGGTGTTCATCGCTGCCGGCAGCTGATGAACCGTATTGTGAACGAGTCCGACACAGCCTGGAATATGAACGAGAGCGTTCCCCGGATCATATTGACCCGGGGAACGCTTGACTCCTCGGGACTGCGAGCATTAGCCCTTGTTGTTCATTTCCAGACGCTCGGAAAGCCACTTCCGTAGATCGGGCCCGTACTCATCGCTGTCGAGTGCTGTGTCGACGGCGGCACGGAGATAACCGCCGGGGTTGCCGAGGTCGTGCCTTGTCCCGCGATGCACGACGACATGGACCGGATGGCCTTCCTCGATCATCAGAGCGATGGCATCTGTCAGCTGCAATTCTCCACCGGCGCCCGGCTTGATACGACGAAGTGCATCGAAGATCTGCCGATCGAGCAGATAACGGCCGGCTGCCGCCAACGTGGAGGGTGCGTCGGCGAGCTGCGGCTTCTCAACCATGCCGAGCACCTTCATTACATCCGGATCGGCGATACCGGCGACCTCTTCGACGTGGAAGATCCCGTAAGAGCTCACCTGGCCCTTCGGGACGTCGATCGCGCACAGCACGGTGCCACCGTGTTGGGCGCGGACACTCGCCATCGTTTCCAGAATTCCTGAGGGGTGGACGAGGTCGTCGGGAAGCAGGACGGCGAACGCGTCCTCGTCGTCCGTCAACGATTGCTCGGCACACCCGACCGCGTGGCCGAGGCCCAGTGGGCGGTCCTGAATGACGGATTCGACTTCAAGCAGGTTAGGGGCGCGACGAACCTTCTCGAGCAGCCGGTGCTTGCCCTTGGCCTCCAGGTGGTTCTCGAGCACGAGATCATCGACGAAATGGGCTACGACGCCACCTTTCCCTGGCGCGGTGACAATCAATAGTCGTGATGCCCCCGAGTCTGCAGCTTCACAGGCGACCAACTCGATGCCGGGGGTATCGACCACCGGCAAGAGCTCTTTCGGGACGGTCTTGGTGGCAGGCAAGAATCGAGTCCCCATTCCAGCTGCCGGTACTACCGCCGTGCGGAATGCCTTGTGCACCCCCGCGTTTCCTTCCATTGTGGAACCTCGCCTCCCCAGTCGAGTGTGTTTTGTCCGGTACCCCGCGTTTCGGAAACAATTTCCGTCGCAGGCTAATGTGATATGAATCTCACCGACAATATGTTTACGCCGACGAACGCCATACCTACGGGCTCCGTTGGAACGAAGTCTATGCCTGACTGTCGCAGTGCGCGAGTCGATGCAGCGTCGAAAAGGTCGGATAGCCAGCCGTATTCCGCCTCCGGCCTTACGCTCGCCCTAATGCTGTGCCCTTCAGTACCGCCAAAAAGTTGCAACGTCGCGGGAAGCCTGAACCCCGGAACTGGTCGAGCGTCCAAGCTGCCGATCCGGGTAAGTAACGTTACAGTCTCATCCAGGGATGTCGAGGCGAGAAGACCGAGTCGTCCAGGTAACGACGAGCCTGAGTGCTCGAGCGGCAAGTGTGGGGTTATGTGGCTTGGGAGGGCCGCAAACTCGACTGCGCCGTACTAAGTGAACGCAGTGCATGTCTCGGGGAGGAGACAACAATGAGGGTGAACCCGTCGTGACCGCGGTCGGTGAAAAGCGGCAATCCGCTTCGGAAATCGGCGCAAGCAGCACGAAACCGACACTCGTCCCAAACCGTTCAAGCTCGAACGCGACGCGGTGGGAGTGGCAGTCCAAATACGTGCGCAGCTTGTTCTGGACGGATGCCCTTGTGGTTGTCCTGTCTGTCTTGCTGGCACATGTCGTGCGATTCGGCCAAGAGAACTTGCTGACTATGGAGCCGGTCAGCACACTCAACTACACCCTGATTTCGGTGGGGTTGGCAGTTGCGTGGCTGGTGAATCTACGGGTGTTTCGTACGCGATCGCGTCGAGTGATAGGGGCTGGCTACGACGAGTACCAGCGCATTGTGTCCAGCACTTTCCGGCTGTTCGGCTTCATCGCGATCGTGGCATTGGTCTTCCGCTTGGAGCTTGCCCGAGGGTATCTCGCAATTGCGTTGCCTGTTGGTCTAGCGGGGTTGCTGATTACTCGCTGGATGTGGCGGAAAGCTGTGGCGCGGAAGCGTCGCCGGGGTGAGTTCACGACGTCTGTCCTTGTCGTAGGCGGCGCGCGAGCAGTGCGGCACCTGAGCCGCACGTTCGATCGACAGTTCACCGACGGTTACCAGGTTGTCGGTGTGTGTGTCCCTGCATATTCAGGTGTGGTCGGGGATGAGATCGATGTGGATGGCCGGGCAGTGCCGATTCTTGGAGACGAGCACTCGGTTCTCGAGGCGCTGGCAGCATCGGGAGCCGACACTGTGGCAGTGACCGCGACAGAGACTTTGGGTCACGACGGCATCAAGGATCTGGTGTGGAAGCTAGAGCCGCACGACACCGATCTTGTGGTCGCTACCGGAGTGGTGGACGTATCCAGTCCGCGACTCGAAATGCGCCCGGTCGCTGGACTTCCGTTGATTCATGTCGAGAAGCCGAGCTATCACGGTGCGAAGCGAAGCGGCAAGCGGATTTTCGATTTGGCATTCTCTTTGGCGGCACTCTTGGTCTTAGCACCCATCTTCGCGGTGGTGGCGTTAGCGATCAAGTTGGACAGCAAGGGGCCGGTGTTCTATCGGTCTGAGCGAATCGGCCTGGACAGCAATCCGTTCGGAATGATCAAGTTCCGGTCCATGGTGACGGACGCAGACAGATTGGTCGAGACGTTGCTGACGCAAAACGAAGGCGCTGGCCTGCTATTTAAAATGCGCGAGGATCCGCGCGTTACAAGGGTAGGACGGGTGCTTCGTCGCTTCAGCATCGACGAGCTGCCGCAGTTCATCAACGTATTGCGCGGTGAGATGAGTGTCGTCGGCCCGCGCCCGCCACTGCGGCGCGAAGTCGAGAACTACGACGGTCGAGTCAAGCGGCGTCTTCTTGTTCGACCGGGAGTGACCGGCCTCTGGCAGGTCAGCGGACGCTCAGATCTGTCGTGGGATGAGTCGGTCCGACTTGACCTGTCATACGTCGAAAACTGGTCGATGATCTCTGACCTACTGATTATCGGGAAGACGGTCAAAGCGGTCGCCGCCAAAGACGGCGCCTACTAGTTCTGAATCGTTAACCAACCTAAAATCCGGAGCGTTCTCCATGAGTTGTCGTATAGCTGTGTTCGGTACCGGATACTTGGGTGCCACACACGCCGCTTGTATGGCCGAATTAGGGCATGAGGTACTCGGCGTTGATGTTGATACCTCTAAGCTCGCAAAGCTTGAATCGGGTGAGGTGCCCTTCTACGAGCCGGGGCTGGAAGATGTGCTCAAACGCAACGTCGAGAACGGTCGGTTGCGGTTCACCGCCTCGTACCAGGAAGCAGCTGATTTTGCGGATGTTCATTTTATCGGCGTTGGAACACCGCAGCGAAGAGGTGAACTTGCAGCCGACCTAACGTACGTGAATGCAGTGATCGACACTCTTGCTCCGCTTATTACTCGACCATCAGTAATATTTGGGAAGTCGACCGTACCCGTCGGAACGGCCCAGCGGTTGGGCGCACGAGCTCGAAAACTTGCGAACGCGGGAGTCCAGGTGGAGGTCGCCTGGAACCCGGAATTCCTCCGGGAAGGGTTTGCGGTGCAGGACACGCTTCATCCAGATCGCCTGGTCCTTGGTATTGACCAGGACGGCCCAGGACGAGCCGAGGATGTCGCTCGTGAAGTGTATGCAGATCTCCTCGCGGAACAGATTCCTTTCCTGGTAATGGATTTGGCTACCGCGGAACTGGTGAAGACCGCGGCTAACGCCTTCCTCGCTACGAAGATCTCATTTATCAATGCGATGGCTGAAGTCTGTGAGGCCGCTGGTGGTGACGTGACTCGTCTGGCGGACGCGATTGGCTACGATGCCAGGATCGGTCGCCGATTCCTCAATGCCGGAATCGGCTTCGGAGGAGGATGTTTACCGAAAGACATTCGTGCTTTTATGGCGCGAGCCGGCGAGATTGGTGCTGACGAGGCACTTACGTTTCTCCGAGAGGTCGACAATATCAATATGCGTCGTAGGACGCGAATGGTCGAGCTGACCCGTGAGGTGTTGGGAGGATCGCTGATTGGGGCACGCGTAGCTGTTCTGGGCTCGGCTTTCAAACCGGACTCTGACGACGTACGAGATTCCCCGGCACTGAACATCGCGGGTCAAATCCAGCTCCAGGGCGGGTCTGTCAGCGTGTTCGACCCGAAGGCGATTGAGAACTCACGACGGATCTTTCCCACATTGTCTTATGCAACGAGTGTGGAGGAGGCATGTGAGGGAGCGGATGCCGTGCTTGTGTTGACGGAATGGCAGCAGTTTCGGGACTTGGCGCCGTCGGATCTCAACTCGGTGGTCCGACGGCATGTGATTGTCGATGGACGTAACTGCCTAGACCACGCGCTCTGGTCTGACGCTGGGTGGGAGTGCCGAGCCGTAGGCGTGGCGAACCGTTAGGCCTATCGTTGGCCGCTCAGCATCTAAGGATTCGGTTGAGTGGGCCACTGGAGCAGTAACACTTTGCCAACGCCGGCGTCGACGGGCGTCTCGGGGTCGATCCCGACAATTAAGGAGAAAGGCAAGGGCTTTGAAGGCATCGCCGTGCATAGCTGATTCGCCTGACCCCAGAACGAGACCGACAGCGGGACGTCCAGGAAGTAGGTCGCGCGGCAGAACGAGAACAGGTCGGCTGGACAGGAGCAACGGAGCCGACCTGTTCGCGCGGGGTGCCGGATTACCGTTGTCGTGCTTCTCTTTGAGCGTAAGCGGCTTCGGTCGCGTCTTTGTGCGTCTGCCACCACTGCTCATGCGTGCGATACCACTCGATCGTCGCGGCCAACCCACTACGGAAGTCCTGGTAGACCGGGCTCCAGCCGAGTTCCGTCTTCAAACGGGCCGCGTCGATCGCGTACCGCAGGTCGTGGCCTGGCCGGTCGGTAACGAAATCGAACGCGGTCCTGTCTTTGCCGCACAGCTCCAGGACGGTTTCGACAACTGTGCGGTTGTCCGTCTCGCCGTCGGCACCTATGAGATACGTCTCGCCGATCACACCGTGGTCGATGATCGTCCACACCGCGCGGTTGTGGTCGTCGACGTGGATCCAGTCGCGCACGTTGGTGCCGGTGCCGTAGAGCTTGGGTCGAATCCCGGTCAGGACGTTGGTGATCTGGCGGGGAATGAACTTTTCCACGTGCTGGTACGGCCCGTAGTTGTTCGAGCAGTTCGAGAGGGTCGCGCGAATACCGAACGAACGCACCCAGGCGCGGACGAGCAGGTCGGAGCCTGCTTTGGTCGACGAGTACGGGCTCGACGGGTTGTAGGGCGTGTCCTCGGTGAACTTCGCCGAATCGTCGAGTGCGAGGTCGCCGTACACCTCGTCGGTGGAGATGTGGTGATACCGCACGTCGTGCTTGCGGACCGCCTCGAGCAGGGCGAATGTGCCGAGGAGGTTGGTGTGCACGAACGGGGACGGGTCGGCCAAGGAGTTGTCGTTGTGGGATTCGGCGGCGAAATGCACCACCAGATCGGCATCGGAAACAAGCCTGTCGACGAGGTCGGTGTCGGCCACGTCGCCTTCGACGAAAGTGATCGCGTCTTTCACCGGCGCGAGGGAGTCGAGGTTGCCGGCGTAGGTGAGCTTGTCGAGGACGGTGACCTCGACGTCGGGACGTTCGGAAATGGTCTGGTGCACGAAATTCGCGCCGATGAAACCGGCGCCGCCGGTAACTACAAGTTTCATGGAATTCAAACTACCGACTTTCTGCTTAAGTCGCTGACTTCGGATCGAGATAAAGGGTAACAGCATGCGCGGAATCATCTTAGCTGGTGGTACAGGATCACGGCTGCATCCCATTACATTGGGTATTAGCAAACAGCTCGCACCAGTGTATGACAAGCCGATGATCTACTACCCCCTCTCGACGCTCATACTCGCCGGTATACGGGATATCTTGATCATCACCACTCCAGAGGATGCAGGTGCCTTCCAGCGGCTACTGGGCGATGGAAGTAGATTTGGGGTCAATCTGGACTATGCGGTTCAGCGCACGCCGAATGGACTCGCGCAAGCATTTGTTCTAGGAGCGCGTCATCTTCAGAATGGTCCAGCGGCTCTGATCCTTGGAGACAACATATTCTACGGGCCACGGATGGGAGCACAACTAAGTCGCTTCAGCGGAATCGTTGGTGGCGCAGTATTCGCATACCATGTGTCGAACCCCAGCGCGTACGGGGTTGTCGAATTTGACGAAAAGGGTAGAGCGCTATCTCTCGAAGAAAAGCCCGGCGATCCTAAATCGCAATATGCGGTGCCAGGCCTCTACTTCTACGACAACGATGTCGTCGAGATCGCACGTCAGTTGAAGCCGTCCGCGCGCGGCGAATATGAAATTACGGACGTCAATAAAACATACCTTGAATCGGGTTCCTTGCAGGTAGAGATTCTGCCACGCGGAACTGCGTGGCTCGACACAGGAACATTTGAATCACTTCTTGATGCGTCTAATTACGTTCGAACGATTGAGCAGAGGCAAGGTATGAAAATAGGAGTGCCCGAAGAAGTTGCCTGGCGTCAGGGCTATATCGATGACGACGAGTTGCGCGCACTCGCTGAACCACTTGCGAAGTCGGGTTACGGTACTTACCTGTTGGGCATGCTTGAGCGTGGAAGGGAATTCTGAGGCGATGGACTATCGTGAATTGGCCGTCGCTGGAGCCTGGGAAATCACACCGAAGCAATTCGGCGACGATCGGGGTGTGTTCCTTGAGTGGTTCAAAGAGGTCACCTTCACCGAGTCAACCGGCCGGGGACTCGATTTCGCACAGGCCAATTGCTCGATATCGGCGGCGGGCGTTCTGCGCGGGATCCATTACGCGGATGATCCGCCCGGACAAGCGAAGTACGTGACGTGCGTGTCGGGGTCGGTGCTCGACGTCGTCGTCGACCTCCGTGTCGGTTCGCCGACGTTCGGGCAGTGGGACTCGGTGCTCCTTGACACCGAAGATCGTCGTGCCATCTTCCTGCCCGAGGGGTTGGGCCATGGATTCCTGGCATTGGAGGACAATTCGACGGTGGTGTACCTGTGCTCGACCGCTTACAACCCCCTACGTGAACACGAGATCCACCCTCTGGATCCGGACATAGGCATCGATTGGCCCACCGTCGCGCCGGACGGTAGTCGACTCGAATACGAGCTTTCGGTCAAAGACATGGCCGCCCCCACCGTTGCCGAGGCACTCAAAGCGGAACGGCTACCGAGATTCCAATAAGGATCAATCTACTTCACGGCAGGGGTGAAGTCTCGAGTTAACAGATCGATGAACGCAAAGGAATGGGGTGGAAGCACTGATGACGAAACCAGAATTAACTCCAGGTAGGATAGCTTCCCTGTCAAATACGAGGAGCATGCAGTTGTTCTGGTTGGCAGTGTTATTTGTTGCTTTGGCTGTCGGGTCCTTGGCCACGATCGCCCCCCTTGCCCTCATCCTGGCAGTATTGGCTGCCGTCGTGGGCGTGACACTCGCTTACCGCCCTAGACTAATTATTCCGACAACCCTGGTGTTGGCGTGTATAGCATTGCCAGCCAACTTGCCATTGAGCTTCGGATTCTCGGGATTTACATTTCCAGCTTATGAAGTCACGCTGGTTCTTTCATTCGTTGTTGCACTAGGCGTCGGTATCAACAACTATGTGAAGCGAAACGTCGCGTTGCTTATCGTATGGGTGGCACTAGGGTGTGGGACCGCCTTCATGATGGCGGCGTCAATTCTAGACATTATCGGCGATGTGCGGAACCCTCTACAAATGATCATGGCATTCGCGATAGCTGCAACGTTTATCAATACGCCGATCGCCGCCCAGTGCGCAACGGTTACCAAGTGGGTTCTCTGGGCGTCTGCGATTATAACGCTCAGCGCGTCAGCGACAGGAACAGTTCTCGCAGGAAGATCAGAAGTCGCTTCGCTGGGAGGAGCTGACGCGGAGGCCACGAGGTATCTAACTGCGGCTACATTTCCCGCCCTCGCGACGTTGTGCATCTGCATTTCGATGGCTTTAATCGGGTCTGTGTCTATACGCTCGACCCTCGCGTGGACAGTGCCGGCGGTCCTGATTCTGCTCATGTCGTTCTCGCGAAACCATATCCTCGGTATCGCAGTCACCATATTAGTTAGTTTGGTCGCGTTGAGAAGCGCTCACGTCGTGATCCAGGCGGGCGTCCGAACAGCCTATACACTCATAGGTTTGGCGCTTCTCGTCATGGCGGTAGCGAGTCCCCTCTTCGAGGATATACCCGGGATGCGATGGGTGGACGCACAAGTTGACAGCTATTCCTCTCGCGTTATCGAGGGCGTGTCATCTGACGCTCTGCGGTCTGACCCGTCTGCGCTATATCGTGAACGCGAAAATGACGAATTGATGAGCTCGATCGGACAGAATCCAATTGCTGGACATGGGTTCGGATACGCGTACCAGCAGCCGACGGGCGAACGAGGTAGCTGGACATACGAAAAGGCTCCGTTTTACGCGCACAACTTTTACCTTTGGGCGCTTGTCAAGACAGGGATTCTCGGGCTAGCAATATTTCTGTTGGGCATCGTTACACAGCTAGTTCGCGCGATCGTCAGACCGTTCAATCCGACGGCCACTGCGATGTCGGCAAGCGCACTCGGATTCCTCGCGATTTGCTTTGTTGCACCAATGCCTTTAGGTTCGCCGACAGCGGCCATATTGGGGGCGATGAGCGGGGCTGTATGCGGGCTATGGGCGGAGAATAGAGCCCGAATGAGATCCCACGAGAACGCTATCGGAGTCGGTGAGAATAGCAATGTTTAGTGGGCCAGCGAGCACACGTACTCTGGCTTGGCTGCTGCTCGGCCAGGTGCAAAGTAAAGATTTTTGCGCCGCGATCAACTCGAAAAATGCCGGTGTTGCTGTTAAACAAAGAGCGCTCAGAGAATGGCAGGGTACCGCGCCATACTTCGAAAAAGGTCCGCGATGATCTCGCGACGAAAGTGTGTCCTTAAGATTGGTGGGTATCGACAATGATCGGAATCAAGTCACTTGGGCGTCGGCTGTGGCCAGGTGCCGGCCGCGACATCGTACTAAATTCGGTGATTGCTTCGACAATCGTCCCGCGACCAGTCCGTTGGCGATTGCTGCGGATGGTCGGATTTGACATCGAGTGTTCGGTGATCTCTCCGGATGTGTGGTTTGGCAGCCGGCGGGTGAGTGTGGGGCAGGGAACCTTCATAAATTACGGCTGCCGCTTCAATACGTCGGCGCATATCGCTATCGGACGAAAATGTGATATCGGTATGGACGTTCTATTTGTTACCAGCACGCACGAGTTGGGCGGTCCAGAACGACGGGCAGGAAGCGCATCAGCCAAGAAAATTATCGTTGGCGATGGTGTGTGGATCGGAGCGCGTGCGGTCTTACTGCCAGGCGTCACTGTAGGAAATGGATCGATCATTGGGGCGGGTGCCGTGGTGACGACCGATGTACCCAGAAACGTGATTGTAGGAGGAGTTCCGGCGACGTTGATTAAGGAACTCGGCGATGCAACCTGACCTGCAAGTGGATGCCGTTACGCGCGGTCCGAATTAGCGTGGCAGGTAAGGGTCGGTCGCGTGCGTTCATCGGGAACCAGAAGGATCGCGATGGACCGGCGGGGCTTGAACTTGAGACGAGTTGCGCGTGTTCGTCTAATTTGTCACGAGCGATGTAGGGGACGAGTTGAGAATGAATGCTACTAGAGTCTTGGTTCTTTGGGCTGACATGGAGTCCCCGAATCTAGGCGTGCGTGCACTGGCGGAAGGGGCGGAGGCCTTGGTCCGCAAGGTCTGGCCAAATGCTATTGTCGAGTTTCAGAACTTTGGTCGCGGTGCGGCACCGGTCGCCATCCGCGAACGTACGCTCCTGAAAGAGCAGTTCAATCGCAAATCGGAATTACGTGAGTGGGCGTCAGGTTACGACCTTGCCGTGGACATGCGTTGGGGGGACAGCTTCAGCGACATATATGGTTTACGCCGGTTGGCTGGAATGAGTGCACTAGCTCAGATCGTCACAAATTGTGGTGTTCCTCTGGTCATGGGTCCTCAAACGATCGGTCCATTTAAGACCAAGGCCGGCGAGTGGATAGCGCGCAGAGCATTGCAGGATGCTGCGGGAATTGCCACGCGTGACGATTTGAGCGCTCAGTGCAGTTCCGCACTCGGTGTGGGTGGTGCAGTAGTTGGGACTGACGTAGTATTTGCCATTCCTAAGCCACTCGCCACGCAGAGTAACGATATTGCGATGAACGTGTCGGGCCTCTTGTGGGAGCCCAATCCTCATGTTGATCACATGTTATACCGGTCCTCGGTCAAGTCGATTTGCGAAAGTCTTGTAGCGCAGGGCCGCCGAGTTACGCTATTTGCACACGTCTTAGACAGTGACAAAGCCGATAATGATGTACCGGCCATTAGGAGCGCAAAATCTTCCATCAGTGTTGAAGTCGACACATTCTTTCCGGGGTCCCTATCTGAACTTCGGGGCTTCGTGGCTGGATCTAACCTTGTGATCGGCGCGCGTATGCACGCGTGCCTTAACGCACTGTCTGTTGGTACTCCTGCGATTGCTATGGCATATTCAAGAAAATTCGAGCCGTTGCTCAGTAGAATTGGATGGCATCGCACGGTTGATCTCCGAGGCTCCGAGGCTGTTGATACGAAAACATTGGAACTGTTCGACCAATTGGCTTTGCTAAGCCAAGAAGTCGGCGAGATCAGCGATACTGTCCAAGGGTTGCTTTCTATTGCAGCGAACGAACTTGAGAGGAGTGCGGCAGAGTGGCGAAAGCGCTGAGGACCGAAGTCGAAAAGGTAGTCTCTAGGGGGAACTGCTCCGGGTGCGGACTTTGCGCTCAGCTCTCTCCAAATATATCCCTTGAGCTGAATAGCGATGGATATCTAAGGCCTGTCTGGACTGAGAGAGAAGGCCCGAGCGAAAGCTCAATTGCTAGTGCAGAATTTGTGAATTCCTGCCCTGGGAGTCTAGTGAAGGCACGTCCCGTCGGCGGCCTTGCTCGTCACCCGATTCTTGGGTCATTTGTTTCTATCTGGGAGGCATGGGCGGTCGATCCTGAAGTCAGATATGTCGGCAGTAGCGGAGGCACACTCACGGCCCTTGTCAGCTGGCTGCTGGAATCGGGCCAGTATGAGTCTAGTACCTCTGTGGCTGCATCTCAGATGGATCCACGTAAGTCGACCGCTCTCCAACTGACGACAAAGAGCGAAGCTCTTGCCGCAGCTGGATCTCGGTATGCTCCCGTTGGAGCAGCAGCGGTATGCAGCCTCTCAGGTCGTGAGGATTCGGTTGTTGTGGGAAAGCCGTGTGAGGCGTCGGCCGTTCGGCAGCTAACTGAACTAAGAGGGGGAGTGTCGGCCCCACTGATTCTTTCATTCTTCTGCGCCGGCACACCGAGTCAACATGCGACCGACGGATTGATATCTGACCTTGGCATCGGGGTTGAGGATAGGGTTACCACTCTGCGATATCGCGGCAATGGATGGCCTGGGGAGTTCTTTGTTCGTACTGAATCGGGGGCAACGGCGTCGGCGGCGTACAACGAGTCGTGGGGTAAGCACCTCGGCCCCACGACTCAGTGGCGATGTAAAATCTGTCCCGACGGAATTGGCGAAAGCGCCGATATTACGGCGGGGGACTTTTGGCATGCGGACGAGCGCGGATATCCGTCATTCGAAGAGAACGATGGAGTAAGTGTACTTATCGCTAGAACGGAGCGAGGAGATAGGCTAGTTCGGCGGGCGATTGCTGAGGGAATATTGGGCGCACGCCCGACCAACGTCAACGAAGTAGTTGCGGTCCAACCTCTTCAGGTGAAGCGCCGCGCAACACTAGCAGGCAGGACCACCGGCGCTTTTTTGGCTGGCAAGCGCCCCCCTCGCTTCAAAGGATTTCAACTGCTTCGTATTGCTCGAATTGCTCCGATCGCTTCGCTGAGGTCGGTTGTGGGGACGTTTCTCCGCGCACGTCGAACTGTGGAACCGCCGACCTGATAGCGCTACAAGACTCACGGAGAATACATTGGAGAGGCGTACATGAACGACATTGAGAGCGGGCGGCATTTGCTTTTTGCGTCCACAGGCGGGCACCTCGCGCAGTTAGTCAAGTGGTCGAAGGTCTTGGGAAGCGACGACGAATCCCTCTGGATAACATTCGATAACGCACAGAGCCGTTCTCTTTTGCACGGTAAAAACTGTCTCCTTGTTCCGTATATCCCGCCTCGCGGAATCCTGCAAGCTGGAAAAGCGCTCATCGAGATTCAGAATCGAATTGATTGGAGAACTGAAAGATTTTGCGCGGCGATCAGTACGGGTGCCGGCCTTGCTGTGCCGGGCTTAGCGATTGCCCGGTTGCATGGCGTCCCCTCTTACTACATCGAAAGCGTATCCCGTGTCGACGGCCCGTCGTTAAGCGGTAGGATCCTTTCAGCCCATCCCGGCATACAGATGTCATGTCAGCATCAATCTTGGGCAGGGCCCAGATGGAATTACCGAGGTACCGTCCTTGAGCAATACTTGCGAGTGGAGAAGGCTGAGGTGAAATCACCACGAATATTTGTGACGTTGGGCACTATACATCCGTACCGTTTCGACAGGCTTATCGACGCTGTTCTTGGGACGGGCCTAGCTGACGAGAGAACAATATGGCAAGTCGGCAGCACGGAACGATCCGATCTTCCGGGCGAGGTCCATTCTCAAATGGAGAGTTCCGAGTTTGACACTGCTGCACGCACGGCGGATCTGGTAGTCACCCATGCGGGTGTTGGGACGATTCTCAAATTGCTAGATATGGGAATTTATCCAGTCGTAGTTCCCAGGAGAAAGTCCTATCGGGAGCACGTAGATGATCACCAGCTGCAGATCGCCTCTGTTGTATCCAAGCAGGGGATAGGTTCTGTAGCCTCTCCCGATTCAATATCTTCAACACTCCTGTCGGAGAGCACAGGATATTCGATCCAGGATGAGCGTCCGGCGGATGTTCCTAGGTATGGGCATGAGTAAGTGGGTGCTCGGCTTCACCGGACAGTTCCTTGGGAAGGAGATCATTTCGTGACGACTGGTGTTGTCGTAAGTTGGGTGCGTCATCACGGCAGATCCGAAGGACTTGCTGATGCACTGGGCTATTCGTGCGTATTCATCCATGAGGAAAAGGGTACTCTGCTCTGGAGGTATCTTCGTCAAGCGCATATTACTTGGCGATTGATCCGCAAATCACAGTTCAGTCGAGTCATTGTGATGCTTCCCCCCTTTCCGGCGCTGATGGTAGTTATCCTGGCTGCCTCTAAGAACCAGTCAGTTGCGGCAGACCTCCATACTGGGTTTTTTTTAAATCCGAAGTGGCGTTGGGCCAGTGGCTTTACCCTTCGGATGCTCAGAGGACGATCCGCGATTGTTACCAATGCCCCCCTTGCTCGGAAGTGCGAGGAGCAAGGGGTTGAAGCTATCGTCCTACATGATGTTCTTGAAGATCGCAGTTCTGGCAGGGTGGGTTTCGAGAGCGCGCGCGAATCGGTGCCACCACAGATTGTTTGTCCGTTGGGCTATGCGAACGACGAGCCCATCGAAGAGTTAATTGAGGTATTTGGGTTGCTCCCCGAATATCGATTTGTCCTGACCGGAAATGCCCCTGCCTGGATCCGAGGGGCCGTGCCATCGAACGTTACCTTTCCTGGTTATCTCTCAGACGAAGTTTATTGGCGGCTGATAGGAGCGTGCGATGGAGTCGTAGCGCTGACTAATCGCGACCTTACGATGCAACGCGCTGGCTATGAGGCGCTAATGTGCAGGACTCCGCACATCACTTCGGATTTCACGATCTTACGAGACTTTTATGAAGACGCCGCCATCTATACTCGCTTAGATCCGGATTCAATCGTATCTTCACTTCGACAGGTGATTGACGATGGACCTGAGCTCAGGATGGCGGCTGCCCGGATATTGGTTCGACGCATAGAGGAACAGCATCGCACAGTAGTTGGACTCATCGGCACGGGTGATATACCGAATGCTGGTGGTTTACAGCATGGTGGCGCCGGTGCTTGACCGTCCAGCGGGGCTGGTCCTGACTCGCATTCTTGGGGCGGGGTTGGCCCTTCTTACATCGCCGCTGATCGCAAGAGCGATCGGTCCGGATGGCCGTGGGTTGACCGCTGCTGCGATTACTGTCCTGATGATGGTGCCCATCGCACTAGGTCTTGGGCTTCCATGGGCTGTGCGCCAACGGGCAGCGTATGAGGATGATGTCTACTCGGTGCTCCGAACCGCACGGATCGTTTCCTTCTTTACACTTGTGCCGGCTGTGTTGCTTGGCGGAGCCTTGGTGCTGACGTTGCTTGCGGATATGCCGGGCGGCGCAAAATGGTGGCTAGTAATTGGACTTGGACTAACACCGTTGGTTGTACAACGAAATTCGACTGTGAGCGCGTTGGTGGTCATACAGGACTTTCGTCGAATATCATTGGTTAATCTTTCGCAGCCAGTAGCATTCTTTATAATTATTGTTGCTCTTTGGTTATTTGGGCCCCTGACGGTTACGACCGTAGTCGGTGCCCAATCAGCGTCGTTGGCATTGGGATTCGCGACCACTGCATTCTTGTTGCCGGTATCGTGGAGGGGCGCTAGATTTCAGATGGATACCCTTGTGCGCGAGTCGGTATTGGCGTCAGGCGCGCAGATTTCAGAGATCGCGTCGTATCGGCTCAACCAACTTATACTCCTTCCAGTTATCGGAAGTGCAGGCCTTGGATACTACGCAGTCGCCATCAACGTTGCCCTCGCGCCTGCGCCGGTCGGGCAGGCGATTAGTTCTGCTGTGTTCACCGATATTGCAGAAGCGGAAGGAGATCATCGCAGGCAGAAGATTTTGGTGTCCCTGCAAGCAAGTTTCTATTTAGCGGTCATAATGGCGATGATTATAATTGCTCTGAGTCCGATGGTGATTCCTTTGGCTTTCGGCGATGACTTTAGTCCTGCAGTGCCAGCAACGATGATTCTCGCGGCTGGTTTAGTGTTCGTCATATGCAATTTCGTGTTAACTTCCTGCCTTGTAGCGAATGGTCGTTCGGGAGCTGCGAGCGTTGCCCAAATTGCAGGGTTCGTGAGCGGTGTTCTATTAGTGTTCGCACTTGGTATACCTTTCGAGCTTACAGGCGCGGCGATTGCATCCTCTGTTGGATTTCTTGTGACAGCGGCCTACTCGTCATGGGCTCTTTCCATCCGTCCTCTGGAGTGGGTTCCCCGTAAAAAATCTAGGAAGGCAGCCTTCCAGATATTATTTGCGCGGCGAAACTAAAGCGCTTGGCATGCAGTCAACGGCATTATTTACGGAGGTTCCGTTATGAATGGTAACGCCGCGATCAATATAGTGATCGTAAATTATTTCTCGACCGAGTTTATCTCCAGTCTTCTCGAAGACATCGATGTTCCCAGCTACGCGGGTGTGATACTGGTCGACAACTCTGCGGATTTGAATGAGTGGATAGCTCTCGCTGACTTGGCAAAACGAGTCGGTGCGAAGTGTTTGCGAATGGAAGAAAATTTGGGCTTCGGTGTTGGTGTTAACCGGGGCGTCGCTGAATTGGCCCCCGATCCGGACACTTGCGTGTGGATCCTAAATCCGGATACTCGTGTTCGGTCGGAAACTGCGATGGATCTTGCCGGCGCTCTCGATCGTTTTGGTGCAGATATTGCTTCCCCCTTGATCGTCACTGGCTCGAGTGATCGAGTGTGGTTCGGGGGAGGTGACCTCGATTTAAAGCGAGGCCGTACGGCTCATTGGTCGGGGGTGCCGACTGGCGTGACTGAGTGTGGGTTCATAACAGGAGCCGCAATGATGGTGCGGGCGAGTGCATGGGATCGTCTCGGTGGGTTCCGTGAAGATCTTTTCATGTACTGGGAAGACGCCGACCTTTGCATCAGGGCGCGTGAGCTGGGGATGAAGATGATTATAGACCCACAGGTCCGTATTTGGCATGCAGTAGGCGCTACGACTGCAGATTCGGGCAAAAGTGCTCTTTACTACTTTTATATGCAGCGCAATAGATTGATTGTGCTTGCCTCAACGTACGGAGTGCGGGACCTGTTTGGATGGGGAGCCGTTATGGAAGCTTGCCGGATTACGTTTCGCGCGGTTCGAGAAGGTGAGTCCAGGATTGAGAAAATTGAGGCGTCGACGCGCGGGTGCATCGTAGGAATGCGAATGCTGATCGAGGAGAAGCGCCGGAAGGGGAGCGTTGGAAGGCTTGTGCGCTCGCGGGATGGCCGAGGATAAGCCTAGCGTTCACATATCGGACCTTAGTGATCCGTGAAGTTTGATCGCTGGATCCTTCGAATGATACGTTGCATTTCTACGGGTTCCTTATTCCAGGGCTTCTCCTCGAGGAGCTGATTTCGTGCATCTTGGTTCAGGCGAGTCCCTATTTCCTTGGCAGGGTTTCCGGCAACGATTGTGAACGGCTCGACGTTCTTTGTCACTACTGATCCAGCACCTATAATGGCGCCAATTCCAATGCTTTGACATCCTGGAAGAATGGTCACGTTTGCGCCAATCCATACGTCATGGCCGATGTTGCACGAAAGGCGCTTGACATCGTCCTGTTCTGTTGCATAGCCAAGCCGAGGGTTGTACCAGAACGGGTGCATACTCGGAGAGTCAATCGGGTGAGCAGCCCCAAATCGACGAACATTCGGCCCGATTGAAACATATGCGCCGATCCGTGTCTGCTGATCAGCGTATCCTGGCTTCAACAGCGACCCATATGAATAGTATCCAACCTCTACTCCGTAGTACTGTCTTAGGACAGTTCGTAGGGTGGTGGAATATAGATCGCCACCCTCGAGTTTGCAGGCGAGCGTCAGAAATCTATTTCGTAGCGGTAGCTTTGGGTATATTGCCGCTACGATTGTGCCGAATCTGCTTTTTTTTGCACCGGTCAATTTCATTTCGCTCCGAACGTAGAAGTGCTTGGATGTAGCATGCATACAAGATCCGTCTTGCTTGAAAGGTCAAGGTTTGTTAGCGGCACCGTGGTGCATCGACTAAGACTGTGGCATCAGCGACGATCGGCTGTACAGGGATCGTAGGCGCGCCCGCCGATGCGGGTTCGGTCAGCTTGTATACAATTTCCGTTGTTTCCCCCTGCGGTATGGGAATCTGAACGTTAAAGAGTGGGTGCCCGCGCTCCTTGCTGTTGAATGCGAAGGAAGGTGCACCATTGACTGTCACTTGATTGAGCTTGGCCCCCTGGGTTGCAACGAGGCCAACGTCGGACAGGTTGGTGCCGAACGGGGCGCCCACGGGATTGTCAAACATCCCGGCCACGTACGTGGTGTAGTCGCCCTGCGGCAATGAATTCGTAAGGCGGACTGTGACTGTAGATTCGCGGGTGTCTCCGTCGCAAGACCCTGCGGTGTACTCGATTTCCCGCTCGAGGTAGTAGTCGAGCTTATTGCCCCCCAGGTTGTTGATCACCACACCCGCGTACGGGGCAGGGTCATCAGGGACGGTGTGTCCCAGCACAGTGCCGGCAAGGACTTCCTGTTCTTGAGGGACTGAACTCCACACCGCAAGCCGACCTTCGCTCGCAGCCCGCCCCAAGGCTTCGAGAAGTGCCTGAGGACGGGAAATGCTACCGGTCAGCTTCTCGACCACCGTCTTGGCGACCAACTCGAGATACGCCTTTCGGGCGGCCTGATCGTCACCAAAACGGGAATATGCGGTCGATTCGGTCAATTCCACCACGTTGTCTGCTGTGATCTTCTCGCCCGTCGGCAGCGTGACGTCGCCTACGACCTCGAGTACATAGCTCAACGCAACAGGGTCTGTCGCAATCGCGCCGTCCACGCGCTCGCCGGTTTCCTGCTGCCACATCGACTGCCAGATCTGCCCCGCGTAAGGAAAGTGTGAACTGACATTGCTGTTGCGGAAATCCTGGGTGGCGCGGCTGTGTCCGTATGCCTGTTTGAAGTCGGGTCCGAGATCGAGGGGTTCGTAGTCGAACTTCAACTCCCGGTTGCTGGCGACGTCATCAATGGTCACGGCACCATCGTTGGCTTGCGCGATGGCAAAGCCGCCAAGCAACCCGCCAGTCCCGCGCGCCTCCGCGTTGGTTTGGAACCCGATGAAATAACTGCGGGGACCGTCCGCGCCCAGCATCGCCGGCGCGATTTGCGCAGCCGTCGACGTATTGTTCAGCAGCCCAGACAATTCGGACACCTGACTCTGAAGGTCCAGGCGCGCGTCATCGATCAGGCCGAGGTAAGTGCTGTCGACTGCTTGGGCCTGCGCATCGAGGTCGGTGGCCGCGGCGGAAGTGGTCTCGAGCACCGGAGCGGCATCACGAAGAGCCGCGAGATTGATGCGCGCACCGCCGAGAATCAACTGATCTGGCGACACCGCACTGCCCGCGTCGACCGCGGGAAGCAACACATCGTGTGTGAGACCGCTCACAATTGTGGTCATTTGCCGGGTCGTGTCGAACGGGCTGCCCAACCATGGGACGGCACCGGCGACGCGCCACGGGAACGAATCGACCGACCCCTGCGCGTCCTGAGCGTAACGGTCGGCGTCGCCGGCCGCGCGCGTTGCTGTTTCTGTATCACCCGACAGCAACGCATCTTTGGCCTGCATTGCGAAGTCCTGCGCCTTCTCGAGGCTCGACTTCGCCTGGAGTCCTTCGTATCCGAGCCAGCCTACGAATCCGACCACCGCGAGAACGCCGACACCGCAGCCGATCTGCACGCGACGCCGCTTCTTGCGGCGTGCTGCAATCTCCTCGTCGGGCAGACGCCGGCGCACCTTGCGTCGACGCTGGCCTGACGAATCTGACTCACCGGTAACATTGTTCACGCGGCTTGTGCCCCCTTCGTGTTCTCCCGCCGAGACGATAACCGACTTCGAGTTGGCCGTCCGTTCAAGTGGTGAGCTTCCGTAACCATAGATACACTTTGTGCGGTTGATCGTGGCAATGGTGTTGGGAGGCACTGTTCGCGATCTGTCGGGGCGGATGCAACAAAGCTGTCGAGCCTCGAGTACGTGTTTTGTCGGGTGAGGCGAGGGAGCGTGGTGCAAATACTTCCGCTGTCCCCAAGTCAGCGGGGTCTGTGGTACGCGCAGGCGTTGAACCCGGACGTACCCTTCATTACTGCCCAGTACTTGGAGTTTCGGGGCAGTCTCGATCACGGCCTTGTGGCGAAGGCGATGCTCCAGGCCGCGCGCGACGTGGAATCGGGATTTCTTTTTCTCGCCGAGCGTGCGGGTATTCCTGAGCAATTCGTGGACGCCGACTATGACGACGATGTCCCATATGTCGATTTCCGCAGTTTCGATGATCCCGAAGCGGCCGCGCACCGCTGGATGACGACGCGCTTCTCGAAGCCGCTCGATCCGCTTCGCGACCGTCTGATTGCCAGCTCGCTGCTGCAAGTCGAAGACGAACGGTATTTCCTGTCGAGCTATGTCCACCACATTGCGCTCGATGGTCACGGTGCGATGATTCTGCTGAGTCGAGCCGCGGATCTGTATTCCGCGTGGCTCGCCGGCGAGGAAACCCCGCCGGTCACCTCGTTGCAGATCGAGAAGATCATCGAATTCGAGTCCGCCTACATCGGATCGAAACGGCAGGCCGGCGACCGCGAGCACTGGGCCGACCGCCTCGCGGACCTGCCCGAACCGCTTTCTCTGATCGACGACGTTGCGCCACCCACGGTGCCTGCCCGCCGGTCTGCGACTGCAGTTTCTTCGGAGCTTGCGGAGGCGATCACCACACGGGCGCAGGAAGTGAACGCCACCGACGTTCCGATTGTGCTTGCCGCGTTCGCCGCATTCTTGGCACGCACTCGGAGCACCACCGATGTGGTGTTGTCGCTTCCGGTATCGGCGCGCACCACCGCTGCATTGCGCCGCTCGGCGGGCGTGGTGTCGAACGTCGTGCCCCTTCGGGTGCGCCTCGACCTGGCCGCCCCGGTGACAGCGCTGATCCGAGACATCCAGGTGGAGCTCAACGGCGCTCTACGCCACCAGCGATATTCGTACGCCGACATGCTCGCCGACCTCCGCGCGCTCGGCCGCGAACACACCGAGACGCGCAACGCTTTCGGGCCCGTCGTCAACGTCATGAATTTCCACCAGTCGATCGTCTACGGCGACGTGCCTGCCGACTATCACGTGCAATCGACCGGACCGGTCGACGACCTGTCGGTGAACGTGTATGCGGGAATCCCGGGCCGCTCTCTTCGCGTCGATTTCGAGGCGAACCCCAACCTGTACTCGCAGGATTACCTCGATTTCCTGCACCGCAGATTCCTCGATTTCCTGGCGCATTTCGTCAGCGATCCGTCGGCTCCCGTGGGCGACCTACCGTTCGCCACCGCCGACGAACTCGATGGGCTCACCCCGGCTCGTGGCAGAAAAGCACCCGCACCGGCGCTGCTGCCCGACCTGCTGACCGCACACGCCCAGACCTATCGCGTGGCTGTGCGCGACGGCAGCGAACTGCTCACCTACCGGGAGCTCGACGCGCGGTCCGACGAACTCGCCCACCGCCTCGTCGCCGCGGGCGCAGGCCCCGAAGACCGGGTCGCGGCGCTGCTCCCACGCTCCATCGACTCGGTGATCGCGCTGTGGGCCGTCGCGAAGACCGGCGCCGCGTACACCCCGATCGACCCGGAACTTCCCGCGATTCGTCTCGCGGAACTCCTCACCGACATTCAGGTGGCCGTCGCGGGCGAGCACCCACATCTGCCCGCGCACATCACCCGCATCATGCCTGGTCGCGAGCACGATGCGACTGTGGCGTTCACCGACGACGACCGGCTGCGCCCCCTGCACCTCGACAACCCCGCGTGGGTCATCCACACCTCCGGTTCCACCGGCACACCCAAGGCCGTGGCCGTCGGACACCGCGGCATCGCCGCGCTCGTGACCACACTGCGCGACCGCTACCGCGCCGACGCCGGATCGCGTGTGCTGCACCTCGCCGCACCCAGCTTCGACGCATCGCTGCAGGAGCTACTGCTGGCCTTCGACGCAGGCGCGACCGTGATGATCTGCCCGCCCGATGCCGTCGGCGGTCCCGCCCTCTCGACATTGCTACGCACCGAACGCGTCACCCACGCCATCACCGCACCCGCGGTCCTGTCCGTCACCCCGGAGCACGGGTTGCCCGATCTGACGATGCTCGACGCCGGTGGCGAATCGGTGCCGCAGGCCGTGGCCGACCGTTGGTCGACCGGGCGCACCATGCTCAACGCCTACGGGCCGACCGAAACCACCGTCCTCGCAACGCTGAGCGCGCCGCTCGCGCCCGGCGCGGGCGTCCCCATCGGGCGACCGATCGACGGCATGACCGCCGTGGTCCTCGACTCTCGCCTGCACCCCGTTCCCGTCGGTGTGTCCGGCGAGCTGTATCTCGGGGGAGATGCCGTGGCCCGCGGCTACCTCGGTGCACCCGCACTCACCGCCGAACGTTTCGTGGCATCCCCGTTCGGTGGTCGGATGTATCGCACGGGCGACGTGGTGCGCTGGCATTCCAATGGTCAGCTCGTCTTCCTCGGTCGCGCCGATCAGCAGGTGAAGATCCGCGGCCGTCGCATCGAGCTCGGCGAAATCGAAACGGCACTCATCTCGTTCGATGCCGTGCGCGCCGCCACCGTGGTGGTGCGCGGTGAGCACCTTGCGGCCTATGTGGTGGGGGACATCGATACGCCCGCTGTCGGAGACGGCACCTTCGTCACAGACCTCACCATCCACCTCGCCGAACAGCTCCCCGGTTACCTGCGGCCCACGTCGATCACTGTGCTCGACGCGTTGCCGCTCACCCCGGGCGGCAAGATCGACCATCGCGAATTGCCGGAACCCGCGGCCGTTTCCGCAGGTTCGAAGCCGCTGAACGGCCCCACCGAAACCCTCGTCGCGGGCCTGTTCTCCGATCTCACCGGCGCCGACACCGTGGGCGGCGACGCCGACTTCTTCGAACTCGGCGGCCATTCGCTCGGGGCCGCGCAGCTCGCCGCGCGCCTCGGCGCTGCGCTCGGCCGCGACGTGCAGCTCCGCGATGTATTCGAGCATCCCACCGTCGCTCGCCTCGCCGTCGCAGCCGAAGCACGTCCGCTCTCGGCGTCGGCGCCCGTCGCGCTGGCCGATACCGGGCCGGCGCCGCTCGCCCCGGCCCAGCAGCGACTGCTGCTTCTCGCCCGCGCGCACCGCGACCCAGCGGCTTACCATCTGCCTTTCGCCTTGTACCTGGACGGCAGCCTCGACGTGCAGGCGCTGCGGGCCGCGATCTCGGATGTGCTCGGCCGCCACGACATTCTCCGCACTGTCTTCACAGTCACTTCCGACGGGCCGGTGCAGGAGGCACTGCACCTCGACCGCGCGATGCCAGCGCTCGACTTCTCGCTCGAAGACGCCGAAGGGGATGCCGTCGAGTCGCTGATCGCGGCGTGGGCGGCAGCGCCGTTCGACCTCGCTGTGGACATCCCGTTCCGCGTCCGGCTGCTGCGGGTCGGCGAGAACCGGCATGTGCTCGCGGTGGTCGCGCACCACATCGCGCTCGACGGCGCGTCGTTCGTGCCGCTCACCATCGACGTCGCCGCCGCGTACGCCGCGCGCGCAGGAGGGAACGCACCCGCGTGGGAGCCGCTGCCGTTGCAGTACCGCGACTATGCGCGCTGGCACCGCGACCGCCTCGGCGACCCCGCCGATTCTGCGAGCCTCGCGGGCCGCGAACTCGCCTACTGGAACGCGGCTCTCGACGGACTCGACTCCGCAACGCCGCTGCCCACCGACCGGCCCAGGGGCGGTGGGTTCGGCCCGGCCTCCACGGTGGAGTTCACGGTGCCCGCGGAACAGGTCGACGCACTGCGCGCGATCGCCGCTGCCCACGACGCCACCGTCTTCATGGCCGTGCACGCGGCGGTCGCGGTGTGGTTGTCGGTGTGGACTTCGGGCCGCGACATCGCGATCGGCACGGGCACCGCCGGCCGCGACCACCCCGACCTCGACGCCCTTGTCGGCATGTTCGTCGGCACCGTCGCCCTGCGTCTCGACGTCGATCCCACCGCGCCGTTCACGTCGCTGCTCACCGCAGCCAGGAGCGCCGACCTCGACGCGTTCGCGCACGCCACCGTGCCGTTCGAGCAGGTCGTCGACGCACTCGGTTTCAGCCCGTTCAGTGTGATGCTCGCCTACGACAACGTCGACGTCCCCGATCTCGAACTTCCGGGCCTTTCGGTGCGGCCGCAGGAAATCGGCTCGGCGCAAGCACGGTTCGACCTCGAGATCTCGATGCGCGCCATGCGCGATGGGTCTTTGACGGGCCGGCTCGTCTACGACACGGAACTGTTCGACCACGCCACCATCGCCACGTGGTCGCAGCGTCTGGGGGTGGTGCTCGAACATGTGGCGCAGCACCCTACCGCGCCGGTGAGCGACGTCGATCTCGGTGCTGTGCCGGTGACGGTGGCCGAACCCGGACCCGAAGCGACCTTCGCCGAGATCATCGAACGGTCTGCGGCGCGGGTGCTCGAGCCGGGTGGCGAGCCGCTCCATATTGCGACTGCCGCCCGTCCGCTGGCGTGGTCGCTGATCGGCAGGGGAGTGGGAGCCGAAGACCGTGTGGCGGTGATGTTGCCGCGCGGGGCGTCGTCGGTGATCGCGGCCGCCGCGGTGGCACTGACCGGCGCGGCGTTCGTGCCCGTCGATCCCGGTCAGCCCGCCGCGCGCATCAATGCGCTGCTCACCGACTCCGGCGTCGAATTCGCCGTGGCGGGCCCCGATGTGCCCGTCCCGGCCGGTGTGGAGATCGTGCCGTTCACTTTCGACGGCAACACCCGCGAGATCACCGACCCCGACCGCGTGCGCCCGGTGCATCTCGACAATCTCGCCTATCTCGTTTACACCTCGGGTTCGACGGGTAAGCCGAAGGGCGTGGCGGTTTCGCAGCGCGGGCTCGGGCCGCTCGCACACTCTTTCGTCGAGCATTTCGCGCTGCACGACGGCGCCCGCGTATTGCATTTCGCGAACCCGGCTTTCGACGGCGCCGTCCTCGAACAGGTGATGGCCCTGACCGCGGGCGGAACGCTCGTGGTGGCGCCGCCCGATGTGTTCGGCGGCGACGAATTGCTCGAACTGCTTCGACGTGAACGCATCACGCACTGGTTCACCACGCCGTCGGTGCCCACCCAGCTGGATGCGGCGGGCCTCGACGACCTGGAAGTTCTCGCGGTGGGCGGCGAAATGTGGCCTGCGGACACGGCAGCGCGGTGGTCGCCCGGCCGAACCATGCTGAATGTGTACGGGCCCACCGAGACCACGGTGATCGCAACGTCCAGCACCCCGCTGCGGCCCGGCGACAAGCTCACCATCGGCACCGGCCTCGTCGGTGTCACCGCGGCGGTGCTCGATCACCGACTGCAACCGGTGCCCGACGGCGTGACCGGCGAGCTCTACCTCATGGGGCAGGGCGTGGCGCGCGGCTACCTCGACGCGCCCGCTCTCACCGCCGAGCGTTTCGTCGCCGACCCTTTCGGTGGTGGACGCATGTACCGCACGGGCGACCTCGTCCGCTGGACCCGCGACCACGCCCTCGAATTCGTGGGCCGCGCCGACCACCAGGTCAAGATCCGCGGGTTCCGCATCGAACTCGGCGAGATCGATGCCGTGCTGCAAGATGATCCGGGTGTGCGCACCGCCGTCACTCTCGTCCGCGATGGCGCACTCGCCGCTTACGTCCACAGCCCCGACACCGAACTCGACGGCCGCGAGATCCGGGATCGGCTCGCCGCGCGCCTGCCGCGTCACATGGTGCCCGCCACCGTCACCGTGCTCGACGCGGTGCCGCTGACCAGCACCGGGAAAATAGACCGTGCTGCACTGCCGGAACCGGCCGGTGAATCCACCGTCCACGGGTTCCGGAGCGTCACCGAAGAACTCGTCGCCGGGATCGTCGCCGATGTGCTAGGTGTTCCCGCCGTGTCGGGCGACGATGACTTCTTCGCGGTCGGCGGCAACTCGCTGCTCGCCACCACCCTCGCAGCCAGGCTGAGTGAGATCGCCGGCCGGCGCATGGGTGTGCGCGACGTGTTCGAGAACCCGACCGTCGCCGACCTTGCACGCGTGGTGGGATCCTCCGGCTCGGTTGCAGGCATCCCGCTCCTCCACAGCGACGAACCCGATATCGATGACGCAGCCGACGCACCACTCGCACCCGCGCAACAACGCATGTGGCTCGTCAACCGGTTCGACGTTGCTGCCGAGACGGACGGCGGCGACCACATCGCGTTCGCCGTGGACCTCCCGTCCGACACCGACCTCGACGCCCTGCGCGGCGCGCTGTCGGATGTCATCGCCCGGCACGAGACGCTGCGCACCATCTATCCCGACAGTGGCGACGGCCCGCGCCAGCACCTGCTCGACGCCGTGGAACTCGACCTCGAGCCGCTGGATGCACCCGACCTCGACGATCGGATGGCCGAGTTCGCGCGGACACGTTACGACCTCACCTCCGACGCGCCGATCCGCGCGAGGCTCTACCGCACCGGCGACGGGTTCACGCTCGCTGTGGTGCTTCATCACATCGCAGCCGACGGTCTGTCGCTGCTCCCGCTCGGTCGTGATGCCGCCGTCGCCTACCTCGCCCGCCGCGACGGCCGCACACCGGACTTCGCCCGGACCGATGCCACCGGACGCTCGGCCACCTACCGCAACTACGCGCGCTGGCATGCCGCCGTGCTCGGCGACGAGAACGACCCTGCGAGCCTCGCCGCGACGCAGCTGGCGCACTGGAGGCGGACGCTCGCAGGCGCTCCGCCGCTGCTCGAACTTCCCGCCGACCGCCCGCGTAGCAATGTCACTACCGGCACGGCAGGGCAGGTCGGTTTCACCGTGCCCGCCGAATTGCACGCGGCGATCGACAAACTCGCCCGCGCCAACGACGTCACGCCCTTCATGGTGGTGCACGCCGCATTCGCGACGCTGTTGTCGTCGCTCGCCGCCACCGACGACATCGTCATCGGCGCGCCGGTCTCGGGACGTACCGATGCCGCGCTCGACGACATGGTGGGCATGTTCGTCGGCACGGTTCCGCTGCGCTTGTCGGTGCGGCCGTGGGAGAGCTTCACCGACCTGCTCGCCGACGCACGCCGCGCGGATCTCGATGCGTTCGCTCACGCCGACGTGCCGTTCGACCGCATCGTCGCCGGGGTGGACGCGAGTGCGAGCGGGCATCACCCGGTGTTCCAGGTGATCCTCGCTTACGAGAGTTTCGGCATCGACACCTTCACGGTGCCCGGCGCGACGGTGCGCGAGTTGCCGTCGGGCACTGCGCGGGTGGACCTCGAACTGAACCTTCGCGATCACCGCACCGACGCGGGCACGCCTGCGGGGCTCACCGGAACCTTCAGTTTTCCTGCGGAAATGTTCGACATGGACACCGTGGTTGAGTGGCGCAAATGGTTTGTGGGTATCCTCGACTCGGTTACCGCAGACCCGGCTCTGCCCGTCGGCGGTATTCCACTGCGTGGCGCCGACCACACCCCCGTCGGCGTCACGCTTCCCTCGGTGGCCCCTTCGCCCATCGATCTGCTCGCTGCCCGCGTCGCCGACGATGCCGAGGCCGTCGCGCTCTCTGCCGACGGGCAGTCCTTGAGCTACGGGCAACTGTGGTCGCGTTCGGGTGGGCTCGCCGCGATCCTGCGTGAGCGGGGTATCGGCACCGACGATGTGGTGGCCGTGGCGTTGCCGCGTTCGCTCGATCTCGTCGTCACGCTCCTCGCCGTCGCCCGGGCCGGGGCAACCTACCTGCCCGTCGACATCACTCACCCCGCGGCGCGTCTGCAGGCTCTCTTCGAGGATGCGTCGCCTTCGGTTGTGCTCGCGCAGAGCGGTTTCGACTCACCTGTGCCCGCATTGCACATCGACGACCCTGTGATCGCCGCCCGCATCGACGACGGCGCCGATTTCGACTCGGCCATCCACACCGACAGCGGCGCCTACCTGATCTACACGTCCGGTTCCACGGGCACCCCGAAGGGAGTGCTCGTCACCCACCGCAACCTCGCGACGCTGCTCGCCGCCACCACATTCGACCTCGGTTGTGTCCCCGGCGATGTGTGGACGATGTTCCACTCGCCTGCCTTCGACTTCTCGGTGTGGGAGATGTGGGGAGCGCTCACCACGGGCGCGCGCCTCGTCGTGATCGATCACCACACCGTCCGCGATCCCTCCGCCTTCGCCGACCTCCTCGGCCGCGAGCGCGTCACGGTCCTGAGTCAGACCCCGCGCGCCTTCTACCAACTCGCAGACCTCGACGCGACCCTGCCCGGCCTGCGCCTGGTGCTCTTCGGTGGCGAAGCACTCGACCCGGCGCGGGTGACGCCGTGGGCGCAGCGGCACCCGCACGCGCACGTGGTCAACATGTTCGGTATCACCGAGACCACCGTGCACGTCACCGCGGGGGAAGCCACGGCAACGGGAATCGGCACCCCCCTCGCGGGGACGGGCGTCGACGTCCTCGACGTGTCGCTGCGGCGGGCGCTGCCCGGCGCGATCGGCGAAATGTATGTTGCCGGAGACCAGCTGGCCCGCGGCTACCGCGGCAGGCCCGGGCTCACCGCCACCCGGTTCGTCGCCGCCCCCGGTGGCGCCCGCCGCTACCGCACCGGTGACCTTGCCCGCCGCGACTGCGCAGGCGGGCTGCGTTACCTCGGTCGCGCCGACCACCAGATCGAACTGCGCGGCTACCGCATCGAACCCGGCGAGATCGAGGCGGCACTGCTCGCATGCGATGGCGTGTCCGAGGCCGCGGTGCTGCTGCGCGACGACAAGCTCGTCGCCTACCTCGTCGGCGGCGACAGCGCCGCTGTGCTGGACGAACTGCGCCACATTCTGCCCGACTATCTCGTGCCCGCGGCTGCCGTGTCGCTCGGTGCGCTGCCGCGCAACGCCAACGGCAAACTCGACCGCGACGCGCTTCCTTCGCCCGAGGTCGTCAGTGGTGGGGGAGCGGCCCCACACGGTCCTGTCGAAGAACTCGTTGCCGAGGTCGTCATCGATCTTCTCGACGCCGGCAACGCGAAAATCTCTGCGACCGACGACTTCTTCCACCTCGGCGGCAACTCGCTGCTCGCCACCCGCCTCGCCGGTCGACTCACCGACATCACCGACGTCGACGTCACCGTCCGCGACATCTTCGACGCCCGCACCGTCGCGGGGCTCGCCGCGATCGTCGCGGAGCGCACCGGCGCCGGACGCTCGCGTCCGCCACTGGTGGCCGGCGAGGGCCCCGCTCCGCTGTCGGCGGCGCAGCAGCGATTGTGGTTCGTCAACCGGTTCGATCCGGCTTCGCCCGGCTACAACCTTCCGTTCGCGGTGCAGCTCGATGGTGATCTCGACGTCGACGCGCTCGCCGCCGCGCTGAGCGATCTCGTCGAGCGGCACCGCACGCTGCGCACCGTGTACCCCACAGCGACCGAGCAGGTGCTGCTGCCCGCCGAACCCGTCGCCGCCGACCCCATCGCGATTCCCGCCGACGCGCTCGACGACGCTGCAGCCGAATTCGCCTCTGCCGGATTCGATCTCACCGTCGACCGGCCGATCCGCACCCGCCTGTACCGGACGGCCCCCGGGCGGCACGTGCTCGTGGTGGTGCTGCACCACATCGCGGCCGACGGATGGTCGCTCACCCCGCTGCTGCGCGACATCGCCGTCGCCTACGAGGCCCGCCGCGCGGGAACACCGCCGGCGTGGGCGCCGATGCCCGTGCAGTACAGCGACTACGCGCGACGTCAACGCGCGATCGCCGACGACCAGCTCCTGTTCTGGCTCACCGAACTGGCCGGACTGCCGGACGAAACGACTCTGCCCGGCGACCGGCCGCGCCCGTCCGAACCCACCGGGCGCGGCGCTGCGCACGTCGTGTCGCTCGATGCCGATCTGGTCGACGGCCTGCACGATCTCGCCCGTACCGGCCACGCGACGCTGTTCATGGTGCTGCACGCCGCGCTCGCGACCCTGTTGCATCGACACGGCGCCGGACGCGACATCCCCATCGGCACCGTCGTCTCGGGCCGCGGTGAGCCGCAACTCGACGACCTCGTCGGCATGTTCGCCGGCACCCACGTGCTGCGCACCGACGTGAATCCCGATGCGACGTTCGCGGAGTTCCTCGAGCAGGTGCGCGGCCGCGATGTCGCCGCCTACATGCATCCCGACGCGCCGTTCGAGATGCTCGTCGAACACCTCAACCCCGTGCGCAGCGCGGCGCGTCACCCGCTGTTCCAGGTGTCGCTGTCGCTGAGCCGCCCCGCGGCCGGACGCGCCGAACTGCCCGGCGTCGAGGTCTCGGTGCTGCCCATCGACACCCGCTACACGCAGCTCGACCTGCAGGTCACCGCAACCCCGACCGAAACCGGGCTCGATCTCGAATTCTTCTACAGCACAGACCTGTACGACGAGGCGACCATCGCCGCTGCCGCAGACCGGTACTCCGCGATCCTGCGGACCGCCGCCGGAGACCCGCATGTCCGCCTCGGCGACATCGACCTCATCGACGGGCAGACCCCCATCGTGGAGGGACGCTTCGCCGCCTCGACCCGATCGCTGCGGCAGCGCCTCGCCGCGGGCGCCGACTTCGGCGGCGACAACCTGGCCGTGCGCGACGGCGACCGTGAACTCACCTACCCCGAACTCGTCTTCTACGCCGACGATCTCGCCGCACGCCTGCAGGACGAGGGTGTGCGACCCGGCGATGCGGTGGCGTGCGCATACCCGCGGTCGCTGGAATCGGTGCTCGCCGTGTGGGGCGTCGTACGGGCCGGGGCCGCCCCGATGCTCGTCGATCCTGCCCAGCCCACCGGGCGCCTCGCCGCGATGCTCGACGGTATCGCTGTCGGAGTGGGGGAGAGCGACACCCTGCCCACCGCGGTGACGTGGATACCCGTCGACAACGTCACCGACTACGATCCGACCCCGGTGTTCGAGCCTGCGCCCGATTCGCCCGCGTACTACGTGTTCACCTCCGGAACATCCGGAAACCCCAAGGGTGTCACCATCACCCAGCGCGGTGTGAGTGCCTTCGCCGACGACATCGCCCAGGATCTCGCTGCCGCGCCCGGCGACCGGGTACTGCACGTGGCCGCGCCCAGCTTCGATGCGGCGATGCTCGAGATCCTTACCGCCGGGATCGCCGGCGCGACGCTGATCGTGGCCGGCGCCGACAGCTACGGCGGCGCTGCCCTCGGCGACCTCCTCGCGCGCGACGCCATCACCCACGCGGTGATGACCCCGTCCACCCTCGCGACCGTGCCGCCCCGCGACCTGCCGCACCTGCGGGTGCTCATGCTCGGCGGCGACCGGCTCACGTCCGCGCTCGTCGACCGCTGGTCGCCGGGACGCACCCTGATCAACAGCTACGGCCCCGCCGAAACCACCATGTTCGTCACCAACTCGCGGCCACTGCATTCGGGCGACGACATCGTGATCGGCAAGCCCGTGCGCGCGACGTCGGTGGTCGTGCTCGACGACCGGCTGCAGCCCGTACCCGTCGGCGTGATCGGGGAACTGTATGTGGGCGGTGGACGTCTCGCCACCGGCTACAGAGGAGCCTCGGCCCGCACCGCCGAGCGGTTCATCGCCGCACCGGACGGCACCCGCCGCTACCGCACGGGCGATCTGGTGCGGTGGCGCCGCGACGGCAGCCTCGAATTCCACGGCCGCAGCGACAGCCAGTTCAAACTGCGCGGGGTGCGCATCGAACCCGGCGAGATCGACGCGGCATTGTCGGCCCTGAGTGCCGTCGACCGTTCTGTCACGTTGCCGCGCAACGGAATCCTCACCTCGTACGTCACACCCGGCGAGGTCGACGTCGACGAGGTCCGCGGCGCCCTTCGCAGCGTGCTGCCCGCGCATCTCGTGCCCACGGTGATCGTGCCGCTCGAGGCGATTCCCCTCACCGCGCACGGCAAGCTCGACGTCGCGGCGCTGCCCGCGTTGTCGTCGCCGGAGTCGTCCGAGCCCGTGACCCCCACCGAGATCACGGTGGCGCGGATCCTGAGCGATCTGCTCGAGCGTGACGCGGTGGGTCGCGGCGACGACTTCTTCGGCATCGGCGGCAACTCGTTGCTCGCGACCGTCCTCGTCGGTCGTCTGCGCGACGAGACCGGCGTGAGCGTGTCGCTGCGGACGCTGTTCACCCACCCGACCGTCGCCGCGCTCGCCGCGATCATCGACGCCGGTGGTCCCGCACGTGAGGACGGGCCGGTCGCCGTGTCGCCGCGACCCGACCGCATCCCGCTCAGCCGCGCCCAGCGTCGCCTGTGGAGCCTGGGCACCCTCGCACCCGAGGCATACCGCCTGCACAGCACCATCCGGCTGCGCGGCCCGCTCGACGTGTCGGCCCTCGAAGAAGCACTCGACGACGTGACACAACGCCACGAGATCCTGCGCACCGACTACGTCGTCGACGGCGACGGTGTGCAGCAGGTGGTGACCGGACGGGGACGGTGGTCGAGCCGGCTCGAACCCGTCGCGGAGAACCTGCACGTGCTGCACCTCGACGTCGACCACTCGATTGCCGACGGCGCGTCGCTGCGCCCGCTGCTGCGCGACCTCACCGTCGCCTATCTCGCACGGATCGCAGGTAGGGCCCCGCAGTGGCCGCCGCTGCCACTGCAGTACGCCGACTACGCACTGTGGGAGCAGAACCGCGGTGTGCCCGCAGCCGATGTCGAGCACTGGCGGCGCGCCCTCGACGGTCTCGTCGTCACCGAACTGCCCTCGGACCACACCGGAGCCGAAAGCATCGCGCAACGCATCGATTTCGAGATCCCCACCGACGTGCGCGACCGTGTCGCGGAGCTGGCGCGCGAACACGGTGCCACCGAATTCATGGTGCTGCATGCCGCGCTGTCGGTGCTGCTCGCCCGCCTCGGCGCGCACGACGACATCGCGGTCGCCGCCGTCACGGGCGGACGCCACTGGGCGCAGCTCGAAGACCTCGTCGGCCCGTTCCTCGACACCCTCGTGCTGCGGGCACGCGTCGCAGCCGATATGCCGTTCGCCGGTCTGCTCGCCCAGGTGCGCGACTTCGACGTCGCCGCCTTCGATCACACCGCCATGCCGTTCGAGCAGGTCGTCGCCGACATCCACGGCACCCCGCAGGTGGCGCTGGCGCTGCAGGACTTCGGCACGGAGCCTCTGCGGGTGGGTGAGCTGACCCTCGAAGCGCAGGAAAGCGTCGACGACACACCGAAATTCGATCTGCAGTTCTCGCTGGCTGCGTCGCCCAGCGGCTACGCCGGGACGTTGTTGTTCGACGCGTCCCGTTTCGCCGAGCCCACCGCCGCGCGACTCACCGAGCGTTTCGTGACGATCCTGGACGCACTCACCGCCGCACCTGATGCCGCCGTGGGAGAAGCCGAGTTCGCCCCGGTGGCCGAGCCTCTCGCCGGTGGTGCTCCTGCGCAGGCGCGCACCCTGCCGGAACTGCTGCGCGCCACCGCCGCGGCGCATCCCGACCGCGAGGCGCTGCGCGGCGACGGCACCTCGCTCACCTACCGCGAACTCGACGACCAATCGGACGCCCTCGCAGCCGACCTGCGCGCATCCGGTGCCGGGCCGGGCCGGGTGGTGCACATCGATCTGCCCCGCAGCGCCGACTACATCCGCATGCTGTGGGCCGTCACCAAGACCGGTGCGGCGTTCACGTCGTCCACCGGCATGGAACCCGCCGGCGTGGGGGAGCAGTGCCCGCCCGACGTCGCCTATGTGGTTGCGACGTCCGGTTCCACCGGCACTCCGAAACGTGTCGCGGTGACGCACCGCGGACTCGGGCCGCTCGCCGCCGAAGTCGGGCGACGCTACCGGGTGAATCCCGGAGACCGTGTGCTGCACGGCTATTCACCCGCCTTCGACGCAGCGCTGCTCGAGCTACTGCTCGCACACACCACCGGGGCGACGCTGGTGGTCGCGCCGCCGGACGTGTATGCGGGGCCCGACCTGCACCACCTGCTCGTCGACGAACACATCACCCACTACCTGTCGACGCCCACGGTGCTCGGCACCCTCGACCCCGACGGGCTACCCGACCTGCGCGTGGTCGCGTCGGGCGGCGAATCGCTCGCACCCGCGCTGGCCGCGCGGTGGGCCGCAGGCCGCACGATGCTCGACGCATACGGACCCAGCGAAGCGACGATCGTCTCGACCCTCGTCGAGATCACCGGCGACGCACCGGCAGGCATCGGAAGCCCGGTGCCCGGCACCGTCGCCCACGTCCTCGACGCCCGCCTGCAGCCGGTGCCCGACGGGGCGGTCGGCGAGCTCTACCTCGCCGGTGAAGGATTGGCCGCAGGCTACCTCGACGCGCCCGCGCTCACAGCCGAGCGTTTCGTCGCAGCACCGGACGGCACCCGCATGTACCGCACGGGCGACCTCGTGCACCGCACCGGCAACTCACTCGCCTACCGGGGCCGCACCGACCGGCAGCTCAAGGTGCGCGGCGTGCGCATCGAACCCGGCGAACTCGAAACCTCGCTGCTCGCACAGCCCGACGTGCGGCACGCCGCGGTCCTCGCGCTCGGCGGCACGCTGGTGGCATTCGTCGCAGGTCACCAGCTGACCGCGCATGACGTGCACGCGTCGCTGTCGCTGGTGGTGCCGCCCCAGCGCATGCCCGGCCGGGTGCGTGTCGTGGACGCGCTACCGCTGACCGGCAACGGCAAACTCGACCTCGCGGCGCTCGAAGCACTCGATGCCGCGCAACCGTTCGACGACGTCGTGATCGACGATCGCCCGCTCACCGACGCCGAAGATCTCGTCGTCACGGTCGCCGAACACGTTCTCGGCACCCGGCCGTCCGCGCACCGCAGCTTCTTTGCGGCGGGCGGCGACTCGTTGTCTGCCGTCGGGTTCGCCGCGCGCCTGACCGACGCGTTCGGCACGGAAGTGCCCGTGCGCGCGGTGCTGCACGCACCGACACTCGCGGCGCTGGCCCACGGAATCGGGGGCGAGCGGAGCGACGGGGGGTGCCGGGGCGATGACGACACCCGGGCTCCGCTGCAACGGTCCAGCGCTGACGAACCCGCGCCGCTCGCTCCCGCGCAGCGACGACTGTGGCTGCTGAACCGTCTCGAACCCGACACCGCTGCGTATGTCGTGCCGGTCGTCCTCTCGCTCACCGGTGAACTCGACATCGACGCGTTGGCTGCGGCAGTGGGCGACGTGATCGACCGCCACCGGCCCCTGCACACCGCTCACCTCGACACCGGCCAGACACTTGTCGATCCCCCTGTGCTCGAACACCTCTCACCCACGGATATCGCCGCTGCGATCGCCGAGACCGTCACGACGCCCTTCGATCTCGTCACCGAGGCGCCGCTGCGTATCCGCCTGCTCGACGTCGAACCCGGCAAGTGGATCCTCGCCGCCGCGGTACACCACATCGCGTTCGACGGCGGCTCGGTCGGCCCGCTCCTCGACGATCTGTCGTGCGCCTACACCGCGCGCCTCGCGGGGGGCGCACCCCGATTTGCGGAGCTGCCCGTCACCTACGGCGACTACGCCCGCTGGCAACGCGAGCTGCTCGGCGACCCCACCGACCCGGGCGCGCTCGCCGCACGGCAACTCGACTACTGGACAACCACTCTCGACGGCGTCCCCGACAGCCCGCTGCCACTACCCGCCGACCGGCCGCGGCCCCCGCGCCCGACGCACCGCGGCGAGCAGACCGTCGTGCGCCTGGATGCCGAGCTCCACCGCCAGTTGCGCGAGACGGCACGCAGCCACGACGTGACGGTGTTCATGCTGGCCCACGCCGTGCTCGCCGCGCTGCTCGCGCGCCGCAGCGGACGCGACGACATCACCGTCGGCACCGTCGTGGCCGGTCGCGGCGACCGCAGGCTCGAGCGTCTCGTCGGCATGTTCGTCGGCACCGTGCCCCTGCGCACCGTCATCGATCCCGCCCAGCCCTTCGACGCCCTGCTGCGCGATGTGCGCTCCGTGGACCTCGGCGGTTTCGCCCACGCCGACGTGCCGTTCGAAGAAGTGGTCGCGAAGGTCGCGCCGACCCGCGAGCGGGCCTACCACCCGCTGTTCCAGGTGCTGCTCACCCACCGCACTGTGGCCGGCGAGATGCTGCCGGAGCTGCCCGGACTGCAGATCACCGAGGCCGAGGCCGGTGCACCGCCCGCGCAGTTCGACCTGGTGCTCGAGATCGTCGAGCGCGGCCATCGCGACGGCATCGACCTGCGCCTCGTGCACGCCGTCGACCTCTTCGACACCGCCACCGCAGAGTCGCTGCTCGCGGACTACGTGTCGCTGCTCGGTGCTGCCGTCGAGCGTCCGGAACTACCCGTCGGCGACCTCGACGTCCCCGCACCCGCACCGCTGTCGTCACCCGCCGTCGAGATGCGCACCCTCGTCGACCTGCTCGACGCCGCCGCCGCCGAGCACCCCGGCGCGATCGCTGTGCAGGGCGGAGACGTGGTGTGGACGTACTCGGGCATCTCCGCCCGCGCCGACGAGATCGCCGCTGACCTCGCCCGGCGCGGCGTGGGCCCCGGCGATGTCGTCGCGATTTCGTCGCCGCGCGATCAGCATTGGCCGCTCGCGGTGTGGGCGGTCGCCAAGAGCGGTGCCGCGTGGGTCTCGGTGGATCCGGCGCAGCCCGCCACGCGCGTCGACGCGATCCTGCGCGACTGCGGCGCCGCTTTCGGACTCACCGTCGGCGAGCGCGGCCCAGGCAACCTCACCTGGCTCGACCTCACCGCCGACCGCGACGACCTGCTGGTGCCCGCGTCACCGACCGTGCACGTCGACGACGTCGCCTACGTCATCTACACCTCCGGGACGACGGGCGTCCCGAAGGGCGTCGAAGTGACGCACCGCGGACTGACCGCCCTCGTCGACCTGCAACGCGAACGTCTCGGCGCCGCGCCCGGCGCGCGGGTGCTGCAGGCGGCGTCGCACACCTTCGACGCCGCGGTGTTCGAACTGCTCACCGCGCACGCGCACGGAGGCACGCTGGTGACAGCACCCGAGCACACCTTCGCCGGGGAACCGTTGCAGCAGTTGATCGTCGAACAGCGCATCACCCACGCCAACCTCACGCCCACCGTGCTCGCGACCCTGTCGCCGGAAGTGGAACAGCTGACCCTCGTTGCTGCGGGGGAGTCGCTGCCCGCGTCGCTCGCCGGGAAGTGGTCGGGGCACCGGCTGTTCAACGGATACGGTCCCACCGAACTGACGGTCGGCGTGTCGGTGAGCGGACCGCTGCGCGGCGGCGAGAAGCCCGGCATCGGAGTCCCGGTCGCGGGTGCGACCGTGCACGTCCTGGATGCGCGGCTGCACCCGGTGCCCGCAGGCGCGGTCGGCGAGCTGTACGTGAGCGGCAACGGCCTCGCACGCGGATACCGCAACCGAAGTGCCGATACTGCAATGCGTTTCGTGGCCGATCCGTACGGGGCGCCCGGCGGGCGGTTGTATCGCACGGGTGATCTCGTGCGGGTCGTCCGCGGCGAACTGGAACATATGGGCCGGGCCGACGACCAGGTGCAGATCCACGGCATCCGCGTCGAACCCGCCGAGGTCGACGCCGTGCTCCTCGCCGACCCGCAGGTCGACGCCGCCGTCACCGTCCCGATCGCGGGCGCTGCCGCCCTCGCCTCCTACGTGCAGGGCACCGCGACGATCGAAGGCCTGCGACGACGCGTCGCCGCCCACCTCCCACGCCACCTGCGGCCCGCGAGCATCACCCTCGTCGACGCCATGCCGCTCACGTCCTCGGGCAAGATCGACCGCGCAGCGCTGCCGACGCCCGACGCAGCAGCGACCGAGTTCGTGGCACCGGTGGGGCCGGTCGCGCAGACCGTCGCCGCCCTCTTCGCGCGACATCTCGACGTGCCCGTCGACAGCGTCTCGGCGGACCGCGGATTCTTCGATCTCGGCGGAAGTTCCATCACCGCCGTCGCGCTGGCCGGTGATCTGCGCACCGCACTCGATCGGGACATTCCACTCGAATGGCTCTTCACCGCAACGACAGTCGAGGAGCTGGCCCGGCTCATCGAGCGCGGCGGCGACGTACCCGACCCGTTCGCGACGATCGTCGAACTCGCCCCGGGCGACGCCCGGCCGCCGCTGTTCTGCATTCACCCCATCAGTGGGCTCTCGTGGACCTACCGCGGGCTCGGCGACTACCTGGACGGCCGCGCCCTCTACGGGGTGCAGGCCACCGGATCGGGGGACATGGCGCACAGCATTCCGGAATTCGCCGCGCGGTATATCGACGCCATCCGTAAAGTACAGCCCGATGGCCCCTATCACCTGCTCGGATGGTCGGTCGGCGGCACCATCGCTCACGAAATCGCTGTGCAGCTACGAGAAAGCGGCGACCAGGTGGGGGTGCTTGCACTGCTCGACACCCTGACCCCGGAAACCCTTCCGCTCGGCGACACCCCCGAGCCGGACACCGCCGTCGACACCGCGTCGCTGCCCGACGACCTCGCGGGCGACGTGCTCCGCCGGGTCGACGCGGCAGCCGAAGCCATCGAAACCGCCGCGCTGCGCCACACACCACGTACCTACGAAGGCGACATCGATCTGTTCGTCGCCACCCCCGATCTCGACCGGCACCCAGAGCTCGCTGCGACCTGGCAGCGATATGTGCGCGGTCTCGTCGTCGAACACCCTGTGCCGTACACGCACTCGGAGTTGACCGGTTCGGACGCAGTCCGTTCGATCGGCCCGGCCCTTGCCAGTGCGCTGGCAGACCGTGACGACCGTCCCACCGTGCCCGCTGGGTGCGCAGTAACCGCAACGAGGGAGACGCCCTGATGGAAGTACACGATTACCTGCGAATTCTGCAGGCGAGGTGGAAGATCGTCGCCGTGACGACGGTCGTCGCGGTCCTCGCCGCGCTCGGTGCGTCACTGCTCACCACTCCGCAGTACGAAGCGAAGACGCGGATGTTCGTGTCGACGTCGTCGGGCGGATCCGTGCAGGAGATCTACCAGGGCAACCTGTTCTCACAGCAGCGAGTCGCGTCGTACACCAAGCTGCTGACGGGCACGAACCTCGCCGAGCGCACCATCGACACGCTCGGATTCACCGACATGACACCCAACCAGCTGGCCTCGAAGGTCACGGCGGCGTCGGCACCCGACACCGTTCTGATCGACATGGCCGTGACCGACCCGTCGCCCGAGCGGGCGCGCGACATCGCCAACGCGATGTCCGACGAGTTCGTCACCATGGTCCGGGAACTCGAAACCCCCGAGAACGGTGGCCCTCCCACGGCGCGTGTCGTGGTGGAAACCCACGCCGCGACCCCGGCTGCGCCGGTGACACCCAAGACCATGCGCAACGTCGCGCTCGGCCTGGCCGTCGGTGTGCTGCTCGGCATTGCCCTCGCGGTGCTGCGCGACCGCCTCGACAACACCGTCAAGAACCGCGAAGCCATCGAGGAGATCGCCGGAGCCGGTGTGGTCGGTGTGATCCCGATGGACAAGGCACGGCAGGAAACGCCTCCCATCTCGTTCGTCGACGCCAACAGCGGCGACGCCGAGGCATACCGGGAAATGCGCACCAACCTGCAGTTCCTCGAGGTCGATCACCCGCCGCGCTCGATCGTGGTCACCAGCGCCCTGCCCACCGAAGGCAAGACGACCACCGCGATCAACCTTGCGCTGGTGCTCAGCGAGGCCGGGCACACCGTCGCACTGATCGAGGGCGACCTGCGTCGTCCCCGCGTGTCGAAGTATCTCGGAGTGATGGGCGGCGCCGGTCTGTCGACGGTGCTCGCGAACCAGGCCTCGATCGCCGACGTCATGCAGACCACCAAGTACGACGGCCTGTGGGTGCTCGGCGCGGGTGCGTTGCCGCCGAACCCGTCCGAACTGCTGGGCTCCGACCACGCCCGCGATGTGCTCGAAGACCTGCGGTCGCGGTTCGATTACGTCATCATCGACGCGCCGCCGCTGCTGCCCGTCACCGATGCCGCTGTGCTCAGCACCATCACCGACGGCGCTCTGCTCATCGCGCGCCACGGGAAGACCACCAAGGAACAGCTCTCCCGGGCGGTCGGGAACCTGCGTTCGGTGAACGCGACCGTGCTGGGCACGATCCTCAACATGACCCCGGCGAAGGGTCGCGGCGGCTCGTACGAGTACCGGTACTACTACGAGACCGACAAGCCGGCCGACGGCGGCGCGAAGGCGACGCCTGCGGCACCGGTCGCGGCGCAGCGGGTCGTGAATCCGCCCGTTCCCCAGCGTCAGACCGAGCAGTCCCCGCGCCGGGCGGCCCCCCAGCACCAGGAAAGTTCCGATTCGGGTCAGCATGCGACGCCCGACGCGACGCAGGCGATGCCGTACCGCACCAGCAGCGGTGACCATCCGCGCAGCAACGGCCACGGCAACGACTCGTGGCGGGTATCCGAGTTCCCGCAGGCGCCGGCACGTCACAGCGACGAGCAGTATCCGCCGCAGGCGTACTCGGCCGTGCACGGATTCGGACCCAACAACGGTCATGCAGCCGAGCACCAGGCGTCGCGGCCGGTGATCCAAGCACCGCGACGCCCGGTCGACGAATCAGACCCGGATTCGGGCAAGCAGGGGTAGCAACAGATCGGCAATCTCCGAACCGACCGAGACGAACGTCTCCTCGTCCTGGCCCATCGGATCGGTGATGTCTTCCGGCCCGGGCTCAGCATTGTGCTGAGCCCGGGCCGCTGCCAATTCTGCGACGGTGGTGGCGCTGCTCGCCTCCATGAGGCGGGCCGCTTCCTTGAGTGTGAACGTCACGCGCATCATGCGCGGTGCCACCTCGACGACCTTGTTGCGCTGCCGTTCGCTCATGGTGATGACCATGTCGGAATCTTCCGCGAGCGCCGGTGTGATGCGCTGGGCGGTGAAGCCCTCGGGGTCTCCACCGAGCTGCTGCAGCACGAGTGCTGCCGTGGGTTCCATCCCGTACCCGACCATTGCGCGGGTTCCACCGCTGTGCGCGGTGAGATCGGCCCGGCCGGCCTCCGCCGCGTATGCGGAGGTCAGGCGTTCAGCGGTGGGAGAGCGGCAAACGTTTCCGGTGCACACAAAGAAGATCCGCATTGGGCGATCGTAGGGGACGCTGCCGGGCGTGTCGGGTGTGGGACACCGCTGTGTGGTGTTGCAAACATGTTGTATTTCGCGCGAGCTGTATTGCCGCGAAAGAAAGTCCAGGTGAGCGACGAGGTGTGTCCGTTTCGTGACGGGAGTGTTGTCGTTACGTCCGGTAAGGGTGTTTGGCAGGCCCCTCGATTTCGCGCACACTGAGCTCATGTGGTGGTGGATCGCGGTGGGACTGGTGGCGTGGCTGGCAGTGTCGGCCGCTGTCGCGTTCGCTGCGGGGGTGTTCCTGAGGGTGGCCGAGCGAGAAGAAGAGCTCGTCGAATTGCAGCGAGATCAACGCGATCATGCGCGGCCGCCGCTGCTCAACTGACCTTCCCGATTCCTCGAAAAAGGGGACATTTCGGTTCTTCCCGACGCGTGTGCCTCTTCGTCGCGACACGGATCGTTACCTGCGATAACGTGCAGATGAAGCTGTGCCTGACAGAGGTCGGTTTCGCGTGCCGCTCACGACGCGGGCGCACCAGAAAATTTCGGGGAGGAAATTTATGAATTCTGTCGCGAAGAAAGCTGCCCTCACTGCCGCCGGCGCCGCTGCGCTGGCATTCGCCGTCCCGGGTGTCGCATCCGCTGCCGGCCCCAACGTGTCCGCTTCCGCGGACGACACCTCGATCACCGTCGACTTCGATCTGCCCGAAGGCTCGGTGGAACTCGGCGCCACCTGCGTCACCTACGTCCTCGAGCCGGGCACCGTCGATACCGCGACCCCGTCGGGCCGCATCGACAACCAGCCCGCGGGCACCGAGTTCTCGGTGAAGAACACCCAGACGTCCTCGGCCACCTATGTCAAGGACGGCGCACCCGCGCAGACCGGTGCTCGCGCGCTGACGCCGGGCACCTACGAGGTCTACTGGGGTTGCCAGGACGCCGCCGGTGCCACCTACGACAACATCTTCGACGCGTCGGGTCGCCCGTTCGCGAAGGAGCCCATCACGGTGACCGTCGGCGGTGGCGAAGCTGCACCCGCCGAGGCCGCGCCTGCTCCTGCTCCCGAGGCGGCTCCGGCGCAGGCCGGGCCTGTCTCCGACGAGCCGGTGACGACGCCGGAACCGCCCCTCGACGAACTGCCCATCGATCCGATCCAGTGGTTCCTGGACTTCATTCGTGACCTGCTGGCCCCGCAGTCCTCGCAGCCGTGAGCTGAGCTCGTAGTTCCGGCGGTGCCGTCTTCTGCTGGCACCGCCGGGTCGCTACGAGGCGGTTTGGCAGAGCCCGATTCCAGAGCTATAGTGACGTCGGTCACTCACACGGGGTGGTTGTGACCTGCGTCCGCCGGGCATACCGGCGTCGAGTGCGACGAGGATTGACTTGAGCACCTGCACCACCGATTCGACGTTCGACAGCTCCGCCGCACCGGGGAGCACCGAGTGGATCAAAGCCCACCTCGCGCGGATGGATGAAGACGTCCAGAGCGACGATATGGCAGTAGACCGACGCAACTGACGTCACCGCGTGCTGCGAAGGCAGCCGCGCGTTGCCTGCAGCGCGCGGTTGTCCGTAGCGGAAGTGTTCGGAGGATCGATGGCCGGTGTCCCCGGTTTCGACGATCTCGAGGTCGATGCGCTGTCGTCCCGCGCGGGGGCGAAATGGGCGCAAGCGACAGCGGAAGGATTGATTCCCTCCTGGGTCGCAGATATGGATTTCCCTGTAGCGCCGGAGATTCGGCGCGCGCTACTCGAACGGATCGAAAGTAGCGATCTCGGATACCCGGACTGGTTCCGCGGCACACCGCTCCGCGCAGAATTCGCTCGGCGCATGACCGCGCGATACGGGTGGGAACCCGATCCGGATGCGGTACGCGAGCAGACCGACCTCATCCAGGCGTTGCAGATCATCCTGCATCTCGCCACCACCCGCGGCGACGCCGTCGCGATCCAGACCCCGAACTACCCGCCGTTCCTCTCCACGATCAGGCGAATGGGTTTGCAGCAGATCGACTTTCCGTTCTTCGATGCCGGTGACGGATGGGAACTCGACTTCGAGACCTTCGAGCAGGCGGTCTCGCGCTATCGTCCGCGCGTCCTTGTCCTGGTGAACCCGCACAATCCGACCGGACGCGTGCACACCCGCGACGAGCTCGAGCGCATCGCCGACCTCGCCGAACGATTCGACATTCTCGTCGTCAGCGACGAGATCCATGCCGAACTGATCTACGAACCGCACCGCCACATCCCGTTCGCGTCGATCAGTAGTGACGCCGCCGCGCGCACGGTGACGATCACGTCGGCGAGCAAGGCCTTCAATCTCGCCGGACTGCGATGCGCTGTGGTGCACTACGGATCGGCCGGGCTGCTGTCCCGGCGCGACGGCGAACCGTTCGATCTGTACGGGGCGGTGTCGGTGCCGGGAGTGGTGGCAACACTGGCCGCCTGGCAGGACGGCGACGCCTGGCAGTCCGACCTGCTGCGCGTGCTCGAACGCAATCGCCGACGCGTGCACGACGTGCTGCGCACCGAGGTTCCCGCCGCCCGGCATCACGTCCCCGAAGCGACCTACCTGTCGTGGATCGATGCCGGTCCACTCGGCATCGACGACCCTGTGGCCCGCATCGGCGAGAGCGGGGTTCTCGTCGACGGAGGTGCGCGGTTCGGGCGGGAATCCCGAAACCACGTGCGGATCAACTTCGCGACGTCGGATGCGCTTGTCGGGAAGATCCTCGACGGCGTCGTCGCGGGTCTGACGACGGGCGAGCGCAGGAAAGCCCCGCCGGCGGATTGAGGGGGGAGGAGCCAGCGGGGCTCTGCGCTGCATCTCCTGTGTCGGGGAGGACTTCAGGGAGATACGGCCACGCGAAGTGGCCGTGGGCAAGTCTAAGCGAGCCTGATTGATTCGTCCAGGATCGAGACCGAATGGTGATGTAACGCGGGGACATAGGCGATCTTATGGTCTAGTCGCCGACACGGACGGGTACCGCACGAGTGTCCTCGGGGCGTCGCTGGCCGGTTCTGCTCGCGGGTCGGCGACGCTGTCGCCGACGCCGGGCCCGGATGCTGTACCAGTAGCCCCACGCGGCGATGCACAGCCCCACGGCCGACAGCAGATCGGATTCGGTCAGGCCGTGATTGGGAGTCACCACATAGAGGACGCGGCCTTCGAGGGGGCCGTTGAGGATCACCCACAAACCGGAAGCGACTGCAGCGGCGAGGCTTGACAGCAGATGCGGACGGGCAAGACACCACGTGGACGCGGCGAAGAGCGAACACATCGCGACGAGAGAATAGAACTCGACATTCTCCACGGGCGGTCACCGTCCTTCGCGCTGCGTACCCGCACCACTCTACTCAGCGCGCCCCCACGCCCGCCGTAGCAGCGCGAGTGTTCTGGGTTACTGCGCGGAGCCCTGGAGCCCGGTGCGCTCGCGCTGCTCGAGCATCCACTTCGGGGCGATGAAGACACCCTCGGCTTCGACGCACACCCCGTCGGGGCCGGAGATGAAGCCCGTCGCGAATGCCTTCGCACCCTCGATCCGATCGAGTCGCGCCTCGCAGTGCAGATCGCCGAGCGGGGTGGGGCGCCGATACTTGACCGTCAGCGTGCCCGTCATCCCCGGAGCGCCCGCATGACGGGCCGTGTCGCCGAGGAGCTGATCGAGCACCATGGCCGAGACTCCGCCGTGCGCGAAACCGGCGGGACCCTCGTAGGCGGCGTTGAGATGGAAGTCGGCCCACACACGACCGTCGTCCTCGAACTGGAACTCGAGCGGCGGCGCGATCGGGTTGCGCAACCCGATCGCGGCATTCCCCCAGGTCCGGAAGCCGCCGGAGTCGTTGAAGCGGGTGCCGTACGGACCGGATTCCCGATCCCGTTCCAGGATCGACCTGGCCTCCGAGAGGTGCTTGCGAGCCTCGAGGATCTCGTCGTCGCCCCCACGAGACTGGATGGACAACACGATCAGGTCGCGCAGATCCTGGGCCAGCGGCTGGTAACGTGCGGCTTGAGCTGCGATTTCTTCGTCCGACAACCCATCGTTGACGTAGAGCCGGAAGGTGTGGAGCGAGTCCATCATCGTCGGTGTTCTCCAAATTCACGCAAGGGGATGCCTGCTATCCGAACAGGGAACATGGGCCCTTGTCAAAGCTCATTGCCGCTGATCGAGACGATTATCGCCAGCGGGCGGGGGCATCGGAGTCCGCCTCGAGGGGGCGCTGGTAGGACAGATCGGACGTGTCGCGGGTGCCTTTGAGGAAGGCCTGTTTCGTGAAGTACGGCGACTGCAGAAGCGACGCATCGGCCGAGGCGCTCCACTCCACCGTCGACCTGCGCACCGCGATCCGCCACGTGCCGTCGCGCTTCTCTAGCCGGTCGATGTATCGACCGCTCATCAATTGCACTGTGGACGAGCCTTTTCCGAGAAGGCCGACGATGACGTAGCTCTCGCAGTGTGCGGTATCGCCGTCGATCTCGCACGTGTGAGTGGTGATGTTGTGGGTGTGGGCGTCCGCCGTCGCGGCATGGACGGAATTGGCCCACTGTGCATAGTCCGGCCCGCTGTTGACGGTCGCGCCGTGCTCGTCGACACCGTCGTCGTGATACGTGCCGCCGAGAAGTTCCGTGTCGTGTCGGTCACACCCGCGCGCGTGGTTCGCGATGCAGTCGAGAATCGCGGCCCGATCCATCAGGTACTGCACGTTGCGCTCGAGGTCGGCGAGATCGGTCATGCCACGGCCTCCTCGCCCACGAGGGTGGTGCGGTGCAGAAGGCGCGGTGACGTCGCTGAATACGGCACCGCGCGGTGCAGCATGCCCGTGTTGTCCCACAGCACGAGGTCGCCGGGCTGCCAGTGATGACGCAGCGAGAACCTCGGCTGCGTCGACCACGCGAGCAGTCTGCGGATCAGATCGCTGCTCTCTTCTTCCGGCATGCCGACGACGTGTGAGGCGGTCGCGCCGATCAGCAACGACTTGCGTCCGCTGCGCCGCGTCCACACCAGCGGATGCTCACGCTCGGGTACCCGAGCCCACGCGGCCTCCTGCTTCTCCGTCGGCTCGGGGTTGGCCAGACGCTGGGCGGCGGCGAAGCTGTGCACCACGCGGAGCGTCTCGAACTCGGCCTTGTCCTGGTCGGAGAGTGCCTCGTACGACGCGTAGGTGTTCGCGAACTCGGTGTCGCCGCCCTCGTCGGACACCTGCAGCGCGGTCAGCAGCGTGCCCTTCTGGGGGACCTCGTCGGTGGCGCCGTCGATGTGCCAGTAGAAGGTGCCGGTGTTGTACGACGCCAGGACCGTCTTCGCGGGGTCGAGGCTGATCGCGGACACCTCGGGGTGGTCTTCCTGGCCGCCCATCGGCGGCACGACGACCTCACCGAGCATGCGGCTCAGTTCGACGAGGTCGCCGTCGGTGATCCTCGCTTCGCGGAACACCACGACGCCGTACTCGTCGACCAGTTCCTGGCAGCGCGCGGCGGCTTTCGGGTCGCTGAGGGTGTGGCCTGCGACGCCGGTGATTTCTGCGCCGATTTCTTCGGAGATGGGGGTGATGTCGGCAAACAAGGTGCGGCCTCCAGGTCGAGCAAGAAGTAGATAGTCTTATTAGGAGAGTACTATTCTCGCTGTGTATAAGTAAGGTTCTCCAAGGAGGCTCGTGGTGCGGATCGGGTTGACAGGTGGCGCATCGACCACCGACAAGATCGTGAAACAAGCACAGAAAGCGGAGGCCGACGGCTTCTCGTCGCTCTGGTACGCCAGCACGGTCGCAGGCGACCCCCTCACGGCGCTCGCCATCGCCGGTCGCGAGACGTCCACAATCGAACTCGGTACCGCTGTGCTCCAGACCTACCCCGTCCACCCGCTGCTGCAGGCGAACCGCGTTGCGGCAGTAGCGGAAGCTATGGGGCGCCCCGGCTTCACCCTGGGTCTCGGTCCGTCCCACGAATCTCTCGTGCGCGACGTGTACGGCATGTCGTACGACCGGCCCGGGCGCAACACCGAGGAATACGTCCGCATCGTCACCGCACTTCTGCGGGGCGAGGACATCGACTTCCAGGGCGGCGAGTGGAGTACCCGGAGCGAGGGCCGGATGGCGCGGGTCGCGCATGAGGTGCCCGTGTTGCTGTCGGCGATGTCGCCTCGGATGCTGCGTGTCGCAGGGCAATACGCCGACGGCACGGTGCTGTGGATGGCGTCGGCGAAGGTCGTCGAATCCGTCATCTCACCCGCGATCCGCGCCGCAGCGGAGAACGCGGGCCGCCCGTCGCCGCGCATTGTTGCGGGGCTGCCGGTCGCGGTGCACGACGACGCCGACGAAGCGCGCGCCGCGGTCGCTGCCACGGCCACCATGTACGCCGGAATGCCGAACTATCAGCGGGTCCTCGAGGTCGGGGGAGCGAGCACCCCGGCCGACGTCGCCATCGTCGGCACCGAGGAAGCCGTGCGCGCCCAACTGCAGAACCTGCTCGACGCAGGCGCCACCGACATCTGGGCCGCGATCTTCCCCGTCGGCGACGATGTGCGCGGATCGGTCCAGCGCACCCGAGACTTCTTGAGCTCACTGACCACCCGATAGTCCGCTTCCCGCGCGGAAATTCGCTTCCCACACCCGTAATAGGCGTTGTGGGAAGCGAATTGCGTCGCGGGAGTTATCCACAGTGACCGGAACCATCCACAGATTTGCGGCTTCCGCCGGATCCGGCACGGTGTGGACGTACCGCGATGAGAGTTTCGGTGTCATGACCTCACCGAAACCCTTCCGCCGCAGCGACGCTCTCAGCTCAGGTCTGAGCGACTCCGAAGTCCGTCGTGCCCTCCGGACCGGCGAACTCGAACGCCTCGCTCCCGGAATCTATCTGGACGGCCCTACCGCCGAGGGCCTCGACGCGATCGAACGACATCGAATCCGAGCGCACACCACGGGAGCGGGACTGCCCGACGGGACCGCGATCAGCCATGTGTCTGCCGCTGTTCTGCACGGACTGGCATTGTGGCGTCCCGACCTGAGCCGCATCCACGTGACCCGCGACGGGCGATCCGGTGGCCGTCGCGGCGCCGGACGTCATGTGCATGTCGTACAACTCGGCGCCGACGACGTGGTCCGGGTCGACGGAGTGCCGTGTACGACCATTGCGCGGACAGTCGCGGACCTCGCCTGTACGGCACCGATCGACGAGGTCGTGATCGCCGGGGATTCGGCGTTGGCGGGAAACCCGTCTTTGAAGGCGGCACTACCGGAGGCCCTCGAAGCCCTCGGCCGACGGCAAGGCATCGCCGCAGCGCGACGGATCATCGCTTTTCTCGACGGACGTAGCGAAAGCCCCGGTGAGTCGCTGAGCCGGTTGCGGATGGAACAGATCGGGTTGCCCGCCCCCTCACTGCAGGAGGTTGTGCACACCCCGGACGGAGAATTCGTTGCTCGCACCGACTTCTCTTGGAAGGAGCATCGGATCATCGGCGAGTTCGACGGCATGGGTAAGTACAGAGACGACGCCCCCGACGTTTTTCGTCGGGAGAAGCTTCGGGAGGACGCGAGGCGTCACTAGCGATCGTGCGGTCTTCCCGTGCGGATACCAGCTTCCCGCGTCACCGATTGTCGTTGTCGGAAACTGACGGGCGCGCGGGAAGGGCGACTACGCCGGATCGAGGGCCGCGGACTCGTCGAGGCCGGGTACCGGGGAATGCGATCGGCTGCCGCTGTTCTGATTCCATAAGATCACTTCGGAGCCCGGCTCGGCGTCGGTGGCTCCGTTCGGTTGTTGCGCGATGATCACGCCGGTGGTCGGGGCCGGCTCGCCGTCCGGGCCCACCGGCGTGAATCCGGCTCCGAGCACCATCGTGCTGGCATCGTCGGCGTCGAATCCCACGACGTCCGGCACCTCGCGCGTCGGTCTGTCCCGCATACTGCGCATAACTCGCAGTGTACGAGGCTTGGGGAAAATTGGGATCAGACAGCGTGCGGTGTTCGGCGGACTAGCGCTTCGGTCGCTGAAGCGTGATCGTCAGCAGTGTGAGCAGCTTGTCTTCCGCACCGGAATCGACGAGTGCGACCTTGACCACCGAGTGGTCGTCGGCGTCGCGGACGATCGTGCCGTGCGACCGCGCCGGGCCCGTCTTCACCTGCGCCAGGTAGTGGACCTGGATGTCGGTGGCGACGAGACCGGGCCGCATTGCATGCGCGGCGGCCTCGCCGAGTAGGGCCTGTGCGCCGCCTTGGATGGTGCCGATGGAATTGGCGACGAATCCGGTGAGATCGAGCTCGAACTCGCCGTTGGCAGCGTCCACCTCGCGGAGATTCAGGCGGGAGAAGACGTCGTCGTCGATAGGGACCGGCGGGTATTCGCGAATCGTCCCGACCCACTGTTCGGGGGTGTACGACGCGACATCACCGTGGGTCGCGGCGGAGCGGGGGAGCCGCACGAACGTGACGAGACCGCGTGCGGCGAGGGTGAGGCCGCCCGTGCCGGGGGTGTCGATCGAGTTTGCGATCTCACGCAGATCGGTGACACCGTGCGTGTCGTACACGTCGGTCTCCACCAGGATCGTCTTCTTACCCACGCGGATCAGCTTGGCGTCGACCGCGATCGGCCCGGGACGCAGGAAGCCGGCGGCATGGATCGACAGATCCTGTGTCGCGGTCCAGTCGGGGGAGCCCACGACGAGAGCCGGGGACGACGCGACGATGTCGACCAGTGTCGTGAGGAAACCGAGCGATGCCGTGCCGCTGGGGTTGCACAGCTTCTCGGTGACGAGTGCGCCCATGATCGCGCGGTCCCTCGAAACCTGGAGCGATTTGATGCCGAAATCCGAGGTGAAAGTGTGGTCTGCGGACACGGTCATCCCTCCCAGTGCGGAAATGCCATTCTCATTCATGGAAATGACTCTTCCATAAAAGTGTGCGTAGCGGGAGGGCTACGTTCAGCCGCGGTGCCCCGACCCGTCGGCCGCCAGCCGGATGTAGAGGAGCTTGTCGCGCGCAGCCAAGGCGCTGACCTCGGGTGATCCGACACGGAACAGACTTCCGTTGCGCTCGATCCCGAGCACGATCTGACCCAGATGACGAGGGTCTTGACCCACCTCCTCGAGGTCCACAGCGCGCTCGGCGATGGTGAACCCCTCCTCCGGAGTCAGGATGTCCTCGATCATGTCGACCACGCGGGGAGAGCTCCGCGCGGCACCGAGGAGCCGGCCTGCGGTCTCCGACGAAACCACCACCGTATCCGCGCCGGAGCGGCGCAGCAGATGCGCATTCTCCGACTCGCGGATCGCGACGACGATCTTCGCGTTCGGATTGATCTCGCGGGCAGCGAGCGTGATGAGTACGGCGGTGTCGTCGCGGTTTGCTGCGACGATCACCGATGCCGCACGCTGTACCCCCGCGACACGCAGCACGTCCTGTTTGGTCGCCGAACCGTGCACGGTCACCAGACCTTGCCCCGCCGCACTCTCGAGGACCACGGGATCGGTGTCCACCACTACGATCCGCGACGGCGGAACCTCGTCGCCGAGCATCGCGTCGACCGCGGAACGGCCCTTGGTGCCGTACCCGAGGACGACCGTGTGGTCGCGGACTCGGCGTCGCCAGCTCTGGATGCGGAACGTCTGACGCGACGTCTCGGTGAGCGCACCCAGCGTCGTACCGACCAGCACGATGAGGAAGAAGACGCGCAGCGGCGTGATGACGAGGACGTTCATCAGTCGCGCGGACGGGGTGATCGGCGTGATGTCGCCGTAGCCGGTGGTCGAGAGCGACACCGACGCGTAGTAGAAGCAATCGAGCAACGACAGCTCGTTGTCCTGGGCGTCGCGGTAGCCGTCGCGGTCGATGTAGACGAGTGCGACCATCACCAGCAGGGCGACCAGGGCGTAGCCGATGCGCCGCACGATCGCGCGCGCCGGGCTGGTCGACATCTGGGGGACCCTCAGCACACCGACGAGAGCGAAGTCGGGGCGTTCCGTGAGCTGATCGGACCGGCTGAACCGGGCTCGCAACCTGTCAGGCATTACGTCACTCTTGCACGCGAGTGGCCGCTCCGTCGAAGTATCAGGTGACGACGATTTCGCGGAGGTCGGTTCGGATGGTGCGGTAGATCTCCACGAGGTCGGCATCTTCGCCGCGTTCGATGCGCCGGACCCAGGTGTCGAACGCGATACGCGAGACCACACCGGCCGATTCGACGAGTAGCCGCGCGAACGATTCGGAGCGGAGTCCGCGCAGGCGTTCGGCGACGCTCGTGGTGATGCGGCACATGGCCAGGGCATCGGCGGTGAACGCGGCGGCTCGCAAGTGGTCGTCGGAGGCGATGAGCCGGCGGGTGCGCAGAATGCGATCCCGCGTGGTCTCGGAGCCGGTCAGGAGCCGCTGCAGTGAGCGCTCGTAGAAGGCTTCGATGCCCGACAGGTTGATGTCTTCCTGCGGAACCGACCGAAGCCATTCGACGATGTCGGATTCGAGTTCGCGGTCCGGACCCCACACCGATTCCTCTTTGGTTGCGAAGCATCGAAAAAATGTGCTTGAAGACACACCGGCTGTTCGGGCAATCTCGTCGACGGTCGTAGCAGCGAATCCCTGGCGTTCGAACAGCGTCAGGGCGGCTTCGGAAATCTCGAGACGCGTCTCCTGCCTGCGCCGTTCTCGCAGGTCCGGGACACGTGCCTGGGTTTTCGGGGTCATCGGTGGGTTCCTTTCACCTCGGACCGCAGCGTTGAATGTCCGCGTCAATCTAACAGTGAAAATCAAGTTGACAGTCACTTCCAAGCCGGGCGAGACTTTCACGGTTGTCGCATTCGCGATCGATATACCCATTCAGGAAGCAATCGGATATGCAGTCACCTCAGTTGGAAGACCAGGCCGACGTCGGTCGCGAGGGCGATCTGGAGCCGGGCAGCAAGGTGCTGATCGGTGTCCTCGTCGTCGCGGCATTCGTCATGATCCTCAACGAGACGATCATGAGCGTCGCGCTGCCGCCGCTCATGGTGGATCTCGACATCACCGCGAGCACCGCCCAGTGGCTCACCACCGGCTTCATGCTCACCATGGCGGTCGTCATCCCGATCACCGGCTATCTGTTCGAGCGGTTCACGCTCCGCCAGGTGTTCATCGCGTCGATGAGCGTGTTCAGCCTCGGCACACTGCTCGCAGCGTCCGCACCGGGATTCGAACTGCTCCTCGCCGGTCGCGTGACGCAGGCCGCAGGCACCGCCATCATGCTTCCGTTGCTGATGACGACGGTGCTGCGCGTGGTGCCCGCCCACAAGCGCGGCGGCATGATGGGCATCATCTCCATCGTCATCTCCGTGGCTCCCGCTATCGGCCCCACCATCTCCGGGATCATCCTCGACGCCCTCGACTGGCGCTGGATGTTCTGGATCGTCCTGCCCATCGCACTGATCGCGTTCGCCATCGGTGTCGTGCTGGTCAAGAACTTCACCGAGACCAGGAAGGTCCCCCTCGACGTCCTGTCGGTCATCCTGTCGGTCTTCGCATTCGGCGGCATCGTCTACGGCCTGAGCAGTATCGGTCATTCGGCGGAGGAGTCGAGCATCCCGGTGTGGGTGCCGCTCGTCGTCGGTGTGGTGGCGTTGGCTGTCTTCGTGCTGCGCCAGCTGTCGCGGCAGAAGGACGGACGCGCGCTGCTCGACATGCGTCCGTTCGGTTACCCGGTGTTCAGCATCGGCCTGGGCATGGTCGTCGTCAGCATGATGGCGATGTTCGGCGCCTTGATCCTGCTGCCGCTGTACCTGCAGAACGTGCGCGGTCTCGATACCCTCGAGACCGGTCTGCTGTTGCTCCCGGGCGGCCTGGCGATGGGTCTGCTGTCGCCGTTCGTCGGACGCGTCTACGACCGCATCGGTGCGCGCCCCCTCGTCATCCCGGGCGCCGCTGTAGTCAGTGCGTCGCTGTGGTTGATGACGCTCCTCGACGCGGAGTCGTCGACGCCGCTGATCGTCTGCGTCCACGTGATGCTGATGCTCGGTCTGGCATCGGTGATGACGCCGCTGATGACGTCGTCGCTGGGATCGGTGCCGTCGGAGCTGTACTCGTACGGCAGCGCGATCTTCAACACCGTCCAGCAGCTCGCGGGTGCGGCCGGTACAGCGCTGTTCATCACCGTGATGACGGTGACCGCCACGTCCGCCGCATCCGAAGGTGCCAGCGAGCTCGCTGCGAACCAGGACGGCATCCACACGGCGTTCCTGTGTGGTGGCATCGTGTCGCTGCTGGCGGTGGTCGCGGCGTTCTTCATCCGGAAGCCCGCGACGACGCTCGCCGAAGCGAAGTAAGCGGGCCTGTTCAGATGTCGAGGAAGACGGTCTCGCGTCCGCCGTCCGGGGTGTCCTGCAACCGGATATCCAAGGTGTAGACGGGCTTTCCGTCGCGTTCGCTGCGCGTGGCGATCAGCGTATCGCGGCGGACCTCCCACTCGATCGAACTCAGCAGTGGGTCTGCGGCGTTGGCGTCGGGCTCGTCGTCGAAGTAGAGACGGGTGTGCAGGCCGACGTTGATGCCGCGCGCGAACAACACCATCAGCACGTGCGGGGCCTGGGTGTGGCCGTTGTTGCCGGGCACGGGGCCGGGCTTGACGGTCTCGAACGTGTAGACGCCCGTGTCGAAGTCACCCCCGGTGCGGCCCCACCCGCGGAACGACGGATCGACGTCCTTGTCCTGGGTGTCGCCGGGGTGGGCGTACTTGCCGGTGGCATTTGCCTGCCAGATCTCGATGAGCACGTCGCGGACCGGGGTTCCGGAACCGTCGAATACGCGTCCCTCGAGCGTGATTCGCTCGCCGCGTGTATCGTCCGTGACGAGCACGTTGCCGAAGTTGTTCTCGAAGATGTCGAATCCGGCCTGCTGCGGCGCAAGACCGATGTGTACGTACGGCCCGCCGGTCTGCGAGGGGGTCTCGGGGCGACGCTGCACCATGGGCAGCGGTGTGAGCGGCTGGTTCATGGTGGCTCCCTATGCGTTCTCGAAGAAGGTGGCGCGGCGGCCACGCAGCGTGATGTCGAACCGGTAGGCGCGGGCGTCGAACGGGGCGTCGTTCGCAGTGTCGGCCTGGGCGATCAGGCTGCGCACCTGGTCGCGGGAGGGGATGGTCGCGGCGATGGGGCACTGCTCGATCAGCGGGTCGCCTTCGAAATACGACTGCGTGATCAGGCGCTGCGCCCAGCCGTCGCCCATGATCGAGAAGTGGATGTGCGCGGGACGCCACGCGTTGGTGCTGTTGCCCCACGGGTACGGGCCCGGCTTGATGGTGCGGAAGAAGTAGTAGCCGTTGTCGTCGGTGAGCATCCGGCCGCAACCGCCGAAGTTCGGGTCGATCGGCGCGAGATGGTACGAATCCTTCTTGTGCCGGTAGCGGCCACCGGCGTTGGCCTGCCATGCTTCGACAAACGCGCCCTTCACGGGATTTCCGAACTCGTCGCGGACATAGCCGTGCATGATGATCCGCTCGCCGATCGGCAGACCGCCGTGCGCGAAGTTGAGGATCAGGTCGTTGTCGAGTTCGCCGAGTTCGCGTGCGGTGATCAGCGGAGCGGTCTTCTCCGACACCGTGTTCCGCGGTGAGATGAGCGCATTGCGCGGCGAACGCAGGACCGACGTGCGGTAACCCGGCGTGAGCGCCGGGGGATGCTGCGTGTGGTCGCGTTCGACGAACTCGCCGTAGGCGCTTCTTCCAGCGATGCTCATGAAGCCGCTCCTGTCGTGGGCTGTGGGTTGCATCTACGCTATGTGCGCCGAACGCTCATGTAAATTGACGATTCGGGTCGAGTTGCATAACTTGAGGTGATGGATCTTCACGGCCGTGTCCGGTTACGGCACCTGACCTGCTTCGTCGCGGTAGCGCACGAACGCCACGTCGGTCGTGCCGCCGAACGCCTGCACCTGAGCCAGCCCGCCGTCACCAAGACCATCAACGAACTCGAGCTGCTTGCGGGGATGAAACTGCTGGACAGAGGCCGTCACGGCGCCGTCCCCACCGCCGCGGGTGAACGCTTCCTCGACCACGCCGAACGCGTCGTCCAGGCCTTCGACACCGCGGTCGCGGGATTGGCGGGCGCCGGCGAATCCGAGCACACCGCCGTGCGTATCGGGGCGTTGCCGTCGGCGGCGTCGGTGCTGCTCCCCGGGGTGCTCGGAGAGCTGCGCGTGCAACACCCCGAACTCGACGTCCGCCTGCGCACCGCCACCAACACCGAACTGCTCGCGGCGCTGCGCGCGGGTGACGTGGACGTGATGATCGGGCGGATGAGCGACCCCGAGACCATGGCCGGCCTGTCGTTCGAGCTGCTCTATGCCGAGGCGCTCGCATTCGTGGTCCGCCCCGGTCATCCGCTGGAGGGCACGCGGGCAACGTTCCCCGCGATGTGCGAATACCCGCTGGTCGTCGGGGCGGCCGGCACTGTTCCACGACACCACACCGACGTGCTCCTGCGACGGCACGGCCTCGAACTACCTCCGGGCACCGTCGAGACCCTCGACGTCGCGGTCGCCGCCGCATACACGCGCGAATCCGACGCCGTATGGGTGGCTCCCGAGCGCGTCCCGGGTCGGGACATCGCCGACGGAAGGCTCATTCGGCTGCCCGTCGACACCGTCGGCACGGCCGAAACGATCGGTGTCATCCGCTCGGCTGCGGCGACGTCCGCTATCGTCGACGACGTTGCTGCGCTGTTGCGCCGAGCCGGCCATCGAACAGTCAGTACGTGAAACCACGTTCTGGCACAGCTTTTCCGAGCGCACCCGAACCGATCCCGAGGTCTCCGATGTCACACCCCCACCAGGAATCCACCCGCGGGCCGTTGTTCGATCCCGTCTTCGGGGCCGACGACATGGCACCCGAGGTGTCGGACCGCGCGTGGATCGGAGCGCTGCTCGAAGTCGAGGCCGCGATCACCGCGGGCGCCGTCGGGATCGGGCGTGCGACCGAAGCGGACGCCGCCGCCGTGGCCGTCGCCGCCGCCGAACTCGCCCGCGACCTCGACCCCGCCGAGCTCGGTGCTCTCGCCGCGGCGGGAGGGAATCCCGTCATCCCGCTCGTGAAGCTGCTCCGCGATCGCGCCGATGCCCCCGCGACTGCCGTCCACGTCGGTGCAACCAGCCAGGACGTCATGGACACCGCGCTGGTACTCCTCGCGCGTCGTGCCGGACGACGCATCCTCGACCACCTCGCTGCCGCTGCCGACGCGGCCGCTGATCTTGCACGAGCGCACCGCGCGACACCCATGATCGCGCGCACCCTCGGCCAGCAAGCCCTGCCCACCACATTCGGCGCCCTCGCCGCCGGGTGGCTCACCGGACTCGACGACGCCCACACCGAACTCGACCGCGCACTGTCGGCGCTGCCCGTGCAGTACGGTGGCGCCGCAGGCACGCTCGCCGCTGTCGCACCCGACGGCATGTACTTCGCCGACGACCTCGCCGACCGGCTCGGACTCGCGCGCGCCGTTGTTCCTTGGCATACGGTGCGCACTCCGGTGATGCGACTGGCAGCGGCGCTCGGTGTTGCGGCAGGCGCGGTGTCGAAACCCGCGACCGATGTGGTGCTCATGGCCATGACCGAGGTCGGTGAGGTATCCGAAGGATCGCCCGGTGGTTCATCGGCCATGCCGCACAAGCGAAATCCCGTGGCGGCCGTTGCGGCGCGGGCAGCTGCACGTCGTGCGCCCGGGCTGGTCGCGACCGTATTGTCGTCGGCCGATCACGAATTCGCTCGCGCCGCAGGGGCGTGGCATGCGGAGTGGGAAGCAGTGACCGACCTGCTGCGCCTGACCGGCGGCGCTGCACAAAGACTTTCCGTGTGCCTCGGTGGACTGCGCGTGCATGTCGACGCCCTCGACCGCAACCTCGGGCTCACCGGGGGAGCGGTGCTCGCCGAGAAAGTGGTGAGCGCACTGTCGCGACACGTCGACGATGCACGAGCTGTCGTCACCGCCGCCGCCTCCTCCGGAATCCCGCTCGACGCAGACCCGCGCATCACCGCGCACCTGTCGGCCGGCGAACTGGCCGAACTCCTCGATCCCACCCGCTATCTCGGGCACGCCGCCGATGTCGTCGACCGTGCCCTGGCCCGACACGAAGGACGGTCATGACTTCACTCGCCTATGAACGACACGGTGATCCTGCGGCCCCTTCGGTGCTGCTGCTGGGATCGCTCGGTTCCGACCGGCGGATGTGGTCGCCGCAGATCGTGGCGCTGTCGCCGATCGCCGACGTCATCGCGGTCGACCATCGCGGACACGGTGAATCCGATCCTGTCGCAGGCGCTTACACGGTCGCGGAACTCGCGGGGGATGTGCTGGCGTTGCTCGACGAGCTGGGTGCCGGCGCGGTGCACGTCGTCGGCCTGTCATTGGGTGGTGCCGTGGGCCAATGGCTCGCCGCCCACCGCCCGGAGCGCGTGCGGTCGCTGACCCTGCTGTGCACGGCCGCCGCGTTCGAACCATCGCAGCAGTGGCGTGACCGCGCGGCGACGGTCCGCACGGACGGAGTGGGGTCGATCGCCGAGCAGATCGTCGGGCGTTGGTTCACGGCCGAGCTGGCGGAGCGCGACCCGGATCTGGTCCAGCGACACGTCGCGATGGTGTCGGCGACATCGAACGACGGATACGCCGGGTGTTGTGAGGCGCTCGCCGAGTTCGACGGACGCGCCGACCTCGCGCGAATCGTCGCACCCACGCTCGTGATCGCGGGTGCCCAGGATCCGGCTACCCCACCCGCGGTCATGCGTGAACTCGCCGACGGTATCGCCGACGCCGACTTCCACATCCTCGACCCCGGCGCGCATCTGGTGAACGTCGAGCAGGCAGGTCGCGTGACGGCGCTGATCCGTGCGCACATCACCGGCTCGGAGCAGGTGGGTGCGTATCGTTCGGCAGCGGTCGAGGTGGGTATGCGGATGCGACGTTCGGTGCTCGGGGATGCGCATGTGGACCGTGCGATGTCGCAGGCCACCGCGTTCACACAGCCGTTCCAGGACTTCATCACCCGCACCGCCTGGGGCGATATCTGGGCACGACCCGGCCTCGATCACCACACCCGACGGCTGCTCACCCTCGCGATCCTCACCGCAGTGGGTAACGAGCACGAACTCGACATGCACATCCGCGCCGCGCTGCGAGCGGGCGTGGATCCCGGTGAACTCATCGAGGTCTTCCTCCACACCGCCGTCTACGCGGGTGTGCCGAACAGCAACCGTGCCTTTGCGATGGGGAAGCAAGCGTTGGCCGACCTCGAGGGCTGACGTCGTGACCGTGAAGCACGCAACGCAAAGGTGAGGCTCGCAACGCCGATGGTCGACCATTAACGTTGCGAGCCTGACATAAAGGGTGCGAGCCTCAGCCGAGCAACTCCCGCAACACCGCGGCAAAGCCTTCCGGGTCACCGGGGGTGCCGTATCCGTCGGCCGTGAACCCGGCGTGGCCGCCGGGAAACATGGTGAGCTCGACGCCCAGCCGCCGCGCGACCTCCGCTGCTGCGCGAGACCCGACTCGACCACAGAACATCGGCCTGCGACGGAACAACTCGACCGCCGATACCCACACGCCGAATCCCGGACCCGGAAATACTGGAGAGCGTCCGAGTTCACCTCGACCGAAGGACCGAATCGTGACCAGCTCCGACGACATGACGACCGATCGTGTTCTGATCGACCTGTACAAGGACCTTCACAGACATCCGGAACTCGGGTTCCAAGAACATCGCACTGCTGCGATCGTGGCCGAGCGATTGAGTGCTCTCGGGTTCGACGTCACCACCGGTGTCGGGAAGACCGGAGTGGTCGGGGTGTTGAAGAACGGCGCCGGCCCGACCGTGCTGCTTCGGGCCGACATGGACGCCCTCCCCGTCAAGGAGGAAACCGGTCTCGACTACGCCAGTACCGCTACCGCCGTCGACGAGCACGGCGAGTCGACACCGGTTGCACATGCCTGTGGCCACGACATGCACACGACGTGCCTACTCGGCGCAGCGCAGATTCTCTCCACCGACACTGCGAGCTGGTCAGGCACTCTGCTGCTCGTCTTCCAGCCGGCCGAAGAGCTGGGCGCGGGGGCCCAGGCAATGGTCGACGACGGGCTGTTCGTCAGGTTCCCCAAGCCGGATGTGGTCCTGGGTCAACACGTGGCGCCGCTTCCCGCAGGGAAGATTGCCGGACACCCGGGGCTTTCGTATGCGGGGTCGGATTCGCTGCGCGTGCGGGTCGTGGGTAGAGGGGCCCACGGGTCGATGCCGGAGGCATCCATCGACCCCATTGTCATAGCGGCCGAGGTGGTCCTGCGTCTGCAGACGATCATCTCGCGTGAGATCCCGAGCACGGCGACTGCAGTGCTCACGGTCGGCTCCGTTCATGCCGGAAATGCGGCCAATGTCATTCCCGGTGAGGCGGAGCTCCAACTGAACATCCGCAGCTACGACGCGGGGGTACGGAAAAAGATCCTCGACAGCGTCGACCGTATTGTTCGCGGTGAATCTGCGACAGCGGGAGCCCCGGAAGAACCTGAGATTACCTCGATCGAGCGGTTCCCGGTGGTCACGAACGATCCTTCCGCCCTGAACAAAACGTTGGATGCCTTCGCTACGTGGTTGGGGGAAGACAAGATCCTCGACCCGGGAGCGGGCGCGGGCAGCGAGGACGTCGGAGTGCTCGCCACGAGTGCGGGTGTGCCCCTGGCATATTGGCTACTCGGCGGAGCCGACCCGTCACTGTTCACTACGGGCGACATGACGGATCCCGCGCTGCTCCAGGTGCCCTCGAACCACTCGCCGCACTATGCGCCGGTCATCGAACCGACGATGACGATCGGGGTCACGGCCTTGGTCACCGCAGCACGAACCTGGTTGCCGACGACATAGCCGAGTGCCGACGCGAACCCCCCACTACCACCCTTCCGGATTCTACAACCGTCCATATGGATTGTTACAGTGGTGTGCGTGACCGAAGAACAGACTCTTCCTTCCCGCGCCGGACGTCGCGAATGGTCGGCCCTGACCGTCCTCGTCCTCGTCGTGGTGTTGATCGCGGTCGACAACACCGTGCTCTACCTGGCTGTGCCGTCGATGGCCGCCGACATCGCCCCGACTTCGACGCAGTTGTTGTGGATCGGCGACATCTACTCGTTCGTGCTGGCAGGTCTGCTCATCACGATGGGCAACCTGGCTGATCGCATCGGCCGTAAACGGTTGCTGCTCATCGGTGCTGCAGGGTTCGGTGTCGCATCCGTGATCGCGGCGTTCGCGCCCAACCCCGAAACCCTCATTGCTGCACGCGTTCTGCTGGGCGTGGCAGGCGCGACGCTGATGCCGTCGACGCTGGCGATCATTCGCGCCACATTCCTCGACGCGAAACAACGCACGACGGCGATCGCGATCTGGGCGATGGGCGCCACCGGAGGCGCCGCGATCGGTCCGCTCGTCGGCGGTGTCCTGCTCGAGAACTTCTGGTGGGGTTCGGTGTTCCTGATCAATGTGCCGGTGATGGTGATCGTGCTGGTCGCCGGGCCGATCCTGCTGACCGAGTCGCGTGGTAGCTCTGCTCAGACGATCGACGTGCTCTCCGCATTGTTGTCGATCCTCGCCATCGTTCCGGTGGTGTATGCCGTCAAACACTGGGCCGGTAGTGGACTTGACTGGAGTGTTCCGGTCACCGCGGTGTTCGGGCTGATCATGGGATATTTCTTCGTGCGCAGGCAGATGCGACTGCCGAATCCGCTGCTCGATCTTTCGCTGTTCCGGATGCCCGCATTCTCGGGCGCGGTGGCCGCCAACGGCATGGCGATCTTCGCGTTCCTCGGGCTGCTGTACTTCTTCTCGCAGTATCTGCAGCTCGTCCGCGAATACGGTCCGCTGAAGGCCGGGCTTGCCGAATTGCCGTCGACGATCGCATCGATGATCGTCATTCTGTTTGTCGGTGCACTCGTGGCACGTATGGGAACCGGTCGCGCGATCGGGCTCGGGCTCGGGGCAGGGGCGATCAGCCTCGCCGGGCTCGGCCTGACCGTTTCGATGTCCAGCTATTGGGGCCTCGGTATCTCGCTGGTCCTCCTCGGCCTCGGCGTCGGTATCGCGATGACACTGTCGACCGACGCCGTGGTCTCCGCGGTTCCCGCGGAACGTGCCGGAGCCGCATCCTCGATCGCGGAGACCGCTTACGAGCTCGGCGGAGCCTTGGGGATCGCGGTGCTCGGATCCGTTCATCTGGCGATGTACCGGTCGCATCTGGATCTGCCCGCAGGCACCGACCCGTCCGACGCGGCGACCGCCGAAGATTCGCTGGTTTCGACTGTCGCGACCGTCCTCGACCCGATCGTGGTCGACCATGCCCGGTCCGCGTTCGCGACAGCGGTGCAGACCACGTCTTTCGTCGCCGCGGTGATCCTTGCGGTGTCGGCCGTGGTGGCCTGGCGTGTGATCCCTTCTCCGCGGGGTGCGACAGTAGGGACCCATGAAGCGCACTGATCAGGTGGTCACCCGAGACAAGGAACGGACCCGCCGAGCGATCCTCGACGCTGCCGAGCAGATGTTCTCCGAGCGTGGGTCGAAGGTAAGTCTCGCCGATATCGCTGCTGCCGCGGGGGTGACCAAGAGCGGGTTGATGCACCACTTCCCGAATCGGGATGCCCTCGTCTACGGCGTGATCGAACACGGCATCGTGCGCATGTGGGAGGAGGTGCACGCCCACATCGAGTTGTCGGAGAACAAGTCCGGCAAATTCACCCGAGGTTATGTGCGTGCACTCACCGGCGGCAGCGACTACCTCATGGACATCTTCAATCCTGGGACGTTGATCGCGACGCTCGGGAGTTCCGCCGAGGTCGAAGCGCTGTATGGGCGTGATGCCGAGAAGTGGGACGCCGCATTCGCTGCCGACGGCTTGCCGTGGCCACGTGTATTGGTCATCCGAGCGGCTGCGGAAGGACTGGCCATCGCCGCGGCGAGCCCGTATCTGTCCAGCGACGACCTCGCTCTCGCGCGTGCGGAACTGCTGGCGCTCACAGACGAGCCCTGAACGTGCGGAATCGGAGCCAGGTTGCGAGCTTCAGCGAGCGACGTTCTGCGAGCGTCCCCGCCCGATGACGTCTGCACGCCGATCCGCGACACGGTCGGGCGTGAAGCTCTCCAACCACGCCCGCGATGTTGCGTTCTCGACCCGCAGGGCGGGGTCGACGAGGTGCTCTTCGGCCCGGCGGTACGACGCGAGCAGGGTGCGGACACCGGGCTGATCGTTGCCAGCGATCGTCGTGGCGAGTTCGAGGGCGGTGTCGAGGAGGGCGTCGTGCTCAACTACTTCGGTGACCAGCCCCACGCGCAGAGCTTCTTCGGCGCCGACGAAATTTCCGGACAGGCTCATGCGCCGGGCGAACCCGCGACCCACCGCGGCGGGCAGGCGTGACGTCAGGCCCCAGCCCGGGAGTACACCGACGCGGGCATGGGTGTCGGCGAATCGTGCCCGCTTCGAGGCGATGAGAATGTCGCAGGCGAGCGCGAGTTCGAGGCCGCCGGTGATGGCGGCGCCGTTGATCGCACCGATCACCGGCTTCGTCAGGGGCGCCCAGGGATGCCCGACGGGAACGTCGTCGTCCTCCACCTTCAGGAGCGTGTTGCCGCCCGATCCGAGTTCTTGTAGGTCGAGGCCCGCGCAGAAGGCGGGGTCGGAGCCGGTGAGGATGACGACGCTTGTCCGGTCGTCGGCGTCCGCTGCGGCGAGTTCCGCGCGCAGGGTGTCGATGAGCGCCGAGCTGAGCGCATTGCGTTGCTGCGGTCGGTTGAACGTGAGAACGCGGACGGGACCGCGTTGTTCGACGAGCAGGATCGATTCCGACACAACTTCTCCTCAGTGCTCTCGTGCTGCGACTTGACCTCTGTCTACCCGACCGGAGACGTTCGGCGCTATCGGGGCCGGGGCAGTCCGCGCAGCACCTCCAATACCCGGTGGAGTGCGGGAGCGATGTTGTCGCGTCGCCACGCGAGCGCGATCGGAAGTACCGGGCCGCCGTCGAGCGGGATGTACTGCACGCCGTCGACGGTGATGTGCGCGGTCGACGACACGACGACGGCGATCCCCACCCCCGCGCCGACGAGGGCCAGGAGGCTGTACGGGTCGGGGGCTTCACGAGCGATGGTCGGTGCGAATCCCGCCGAGGCGCACACGGTGAAGGTGGCGTCGCGCACGAGTGAGCCGTGCGCTGCGGGATAGACCACCAGCCGCTCACCTGCGAGATCGCCGGGTTCGAGAGTGTCGCGGTCGGTGAGTCGATGCCCGGCCGGTACCGCGACCATCAGGGATTCGTGTCGCACGGTCTCGGTGGCGAAGTCGTCGGGGACGGGGAGACCGACGATGCCCATGTCGAGCAGGCCCTGGGCGACGAGATCGAGCACCTCACCCGAATAGGTCTGGGGGCGTAGATCGAGTGCGATGCCGGGATGGTGATCCGCGAGCGCCCGGGTCAGTTCGGACAGCACGGTGTAGCCGCTCGCGCCGCCGAATCCGGCGCTGACCACGCCGGTCTCTCCGGCCGCGGTCGATCGCACTACCGCGCGTGCCACCTGGAGCTGGGCTGCGATTACCCGCGCGGGGGCCAGTAGTGCGGTGCCTGCGGCGGTGAGCTGCACCGATCTGGTGGTGCGCTCGAACAATCGGGCGCCGAGCTCTCGTTCGAGGGTGCGGATCATCTGGCTCAGCGGCGACTGTGCGATGTGCAGTCGTTCCGCGGCGCGTCCGAAATGCAGTTCCTCGGCAACGGCGAGGAACGCCTGCAGCTGACGGAATTCCATGTCGCCTCAACTCAGTGGAATATCCACATAATCATGTTGAATTAAGTCTTGGACTTTACACGATCGCCCGTCGATAGTGATACACGCCTCATTCATTCGCGGACATGGCCCGCACGACACGCCTCGGAGTGCATCGTGAATCCAACCCCAGAGCACACCGCGCACGACACCAGAGCTGCGCGCCGAGCCGGCGTGACCGCCTTCGTCGGCACCACGATCGAGTGGTTCGACTTCTACATCTACGGCACGGCGTCCGCGCTGGTGCTGGGCAAGCTGTTCTTCCCCGATGTCTCCCCGGCAATCGGCACGCTGGCCGCATTCGCGACCTTCGCGGTCGGATTCATCGCACGACCACTCGGCGGCGTCGTCTTCGGTCACTTCGGCGACAAGTTCGGACGCAAGAACGCCGTCATCACCACCCTCGCGATCATGGGCATCGGCACTGTCGGCGTGGGCCTGCTGCCGACCTACGCCCAGATCGGTATCTGGGCGCCCATTCTCCTGGTCCTGTTGCGCGTGTTGCAGGGCATCGCGATGGGCGGGGAATGGGGAGGTGCCGTCCTCATCGCCACGGAATTTGCCCCACCACGCAAGAAGGTGCTCTACGGCGCGTTCGCTCAGCAAGGATCACCTGTGGGCAATCTCCTTGCGACAGTGGCCTTCCTCGGCCTGACCGCGATGTCCGATGCCGCATTCGAAGGCTGGGGTTGGCGGATCCCGTTCGTTGCCTCCGCCGCACTGGTGGTCGTGGCCCTCTACATCCGGCTGCGGATCCAGGAAACCCCCGAGATGAAGGCGGCAGTCGAGTCCCAGGAGAAGAAGCGTCTTCCGCTGGCCGAGGTGCTCAGCACGCACAAGACGGTCTTGCTGCTCGGAGTCGGTGCGGTGGTCGCCGGTGTCGCGATCACCTACGTCAAGACGACCTTCGCGCTGGCCTGGGCCACGACGGATCTCGGATTCGACCGGGGCGACTTTCTGCTCGTCATCACCCTCGCGCTGGTCGCGCAGGTCATCGTGCAGCCGTTCGGCGCCATCCTCGCCACCCGGATCGATGTGCGTCGAGCAGTGCTGTGGATGTTGATCCCCGAGCTCGTCGTCCTGCCGCTGATGTTCGTGCTCATCCAGACCGGCTCGCTCACCTGGGCGATCATCGGCATGGTCCTCGCAACGGCGCCGCACGCGATGTACTACGCGGCGCTGGCGGGCATCCTCGCGCAGGTGTTCCCCACTCACATCCGTTACACGGGAATCTCGCTGTCGTACCAGCTGTCGACGGCAATCTTCGCGGGTACAGCTCCGATGGTCAGCCAGTTCCTGCTCAATCGCACCGGAACGATCTGGCCGGTCGTCGGACTCGGGCTCGGATACGTTCTGCTCTCGCTGGTCTGCATGACAGCGCTCCTGCGCCGATCGGCCACCGCGTCCGGTGCCGACGCCGAACCTGCGGACCCCGCGCCCGCCCGCGCACCCGCTGCCACCCACTGACTTCCGCCGAGAACACACTGCCGAAAGGACGACGATGAACTACGCACACGAGGATCCCGCACTCCGGGCAGTGCTCGACCGGTGGATCGACGAACCCGACCGTGAACTCACCGAGCGTCTCCTCGACCGCCTCGGCGCCGACGCCGCACAGCGACTCGATGCACTCGCCGCCACCGCCAATGCGCACCCCCCGACACTTCGCCAATACGACTGCGACGGCGAGCGCATCGACACCATCGACTACCACCCCGCCTATCTGGAACTGTGCCGCGCCGCGTACTCGGAGTACGGACTCTCTGCGCTCTCGCATCGCCCTGTTCACGGCTGGACGGACGTGCCCCCGCATCTCGTCAAGTACCTCGCGTCCTACCTGTTCGTGCAGGCCGAGTTCGGGCTCGCATGCCCGGTGTCGATGACCGATGCCGCTGCCCGCACGCTGCGCATGTTCGGTGATCCCGACGTGTTCGGGCCCTACATCGACGGACTGACCTCCACCGACCCGGACGCGGCGCTGACCGGCGCGATGTTCATGACCGAGACGCAGGCCGGAACCGATATCGCGCAGACCGAGACCCGCGCCGAGCGCGACGGCACGGCGTGGCGCCTCACGGGCCGTAAATGGTTCGCCTCCAACCCGGACGCCGACGTCATCGTCACGCTCGCTCGGTTCCCCGGCGGCACCGAGAACTCCACGCGCGGCGTGGGAATGTTCATGGTGCCCAAGCGACTTCCCGACGGAACGCGGAACTCCTACACGATCGACCGGCTCAAGGACAAACTCGGCACCCGCTCGATGCCCAGCGGTGAAGTCACGCTGCACGGCGCATACGCCCTGCAGGTCGGCGAACTCGACCGCGGTTTCCGTCAGATGACCGAGATGCTCAACACCTCCAGGCTCTCCAACGCGATGCGTTCCAGCGCGCTCATGCGCCGCGCGCTGCGGGACGCGGTCGAACACACCCGGGTTCGGGAAGTGTTCGGCAAGACCCTGTTCGACCAGCCACTCATGCGCGCGACACTGCTGCCGCTCGCACTCGACGCCGAGGCAGCACTCGCACTCGTCGCCTACAGCGGAGCCACCCTCGACCGTGCCGACCGCGGTGACGACGCTGCACGCAGCATCGTCCGGATCCTCACCCCCGTCGCGAAGCACTACATATGCAAGCGTGCGCGCACTGTCACCGGCGAGGCGATGGAGATCCGCGGCGGCAACGGGTACATCGAGGACAGGGTGTTCGCGCGGCTCGTCCGCGACTCGCACCTCGGGTCCATCTGGGAGGGCTCGAGCAACGTCATCGCCCTCGACGTCCTGCGCTCCATGCGCAAGAACGGTGCACACCGAGTCCTGGCGGTAGCGATGCGCGCGATCCTAGAATCCGCGGGAGGCGACTGCGCACCCGCCGTCGCGGAACTGTGGGAACGGTGGGATGCGCTCGAAGCCAAGGGGGAGGAACTGCTCGCGAGCGACGACGTGCGCGCTCAAACCCTCTGCGCCACCTACACGGACGATCTCGCGCGCACCGTGATGGCCACCCTGCTCGTCGACCTCGCGTCCGACCGCATCGCGCGTGGTCGCGGATACCGGTCGCTGCTGGTGGCGAACGCCTATCTCAGCGGCCTTGCCGGCGAACCGAATGCCGTCGCGCTGGCACACCTCGATGCCGTCGTCGACGGCACCGACATCGACCCGTCCGTTGCGCACGCCGCGGCGACGGACTCACTTGCAGGAGCACGCTGATGACCGAGAATCCCGTCACCGGACCGGCGCCCCTCGCCGGAGTCAAAGTGGTCGATCTGTCCAAGATCCTGGCCGGACCGTACGCAACGATGTCGTTCGCCGACCTCGGCGCCGACGTGACCAAAGTGGAGCATCCCGACGGCGGCGACCCCACACGCACGTGGGGCCCCCCTTTCGTCGGGGACGACGCCACCTACTATCTCGCGGTCAACCGCGGCAAGAAGTCGGTGACCCTCGACCTGAAATCGGAGGAAGGGCAGCGGATCGTCCACCGGATGCTCGAGGACGCCGACGTCGTCGTGGAGAACTTCAAACCGGGCAGCGGACTGCAGAAGATCTTCGACTATCGCGCACTGTCGGAACGGCACCCGCATCTCGTCGTCCTGCACATCTCGGCGTTCGGCGACGAAGGACCTTTGGCGGACCAGCCGGGCTACGACATGGTCGCGCAGGCCGCAGGCGGGCTGATGTCGTTGACCGGCGAGCCGGGTGGCGCACCCATGAAGTCCGGTTACGCGATGGGTGACCTCGGCGCAGCCCTGTTCGGTGTGATCGGCGTGCTCGCGGCCCTGGTCGAACGGAGCCGGACGGGACGTGGCCAGTACGTCACCACATCGCTGTTCGAATGCCAGCTCGCGATGCACGTCAACTGGGCGACCAACTACTTCGCGACGAAACAGCGCCCGCATGCCCTCGGCTCCGCGCATCCCAATCTTGCTCCGTACCAGGCATATCCGGCCAGCGATGGCTATTTCGTCGTCGCCGTCGGCAACGACGGATTGTGGGATGCCCTGTGCCGGGCGATGGGTCGCGCAGAACTTGCGATCGACCCGCGGTTCCACCGCAACCGAGACCGCATCGAGCACCGCGACGAACTCGAGCAGGTGCTCACCGAGGCATTCGCCGCGAATACCGTCGAGTACTGGTGCCGGGTACTCGAGGAACACGCGGTGCCGGTCTCGCCGATACGACACCTCGACGAGATCTACGACGACCCGCACACCGCCGCGATCGGCATGATCGGCACCGTCGACCACGCGTCGGGCCCACTCGAACAGATTGCCTTCCCCGTCAACTTCGGGGGAGCGCGTCCACCGCTGCGTTCGGCGCCGCCGGCGCACGGCGAGCACACCGACGACGTGCTGGAGAGGTATCGGACCGTCCCCGTCTGACATTTGTCCTGATTCGGGTGTCGGTAGCGTCGCCATGTGCAGGAAGATCCCTATGTGCCCTGATCAGCTCGCTGCCTCGTGCATTTAGGTGGTCTGTGGTGGTCTCGTTGATAGGCAGTGGCAATGCTGTACTGGCGGCTGGCTTTTCAGGGTCATCTCCGCCGCCCAACGTCGATTGCGGACAGTGGGAGATAGATGTGGACGCTCAGATGAGTGTTGCGTTGTATGCCGCGAGGTGGGATCTGATCAACTCCGTCCCGGCGCGGTCATCGAGCTTGATCGGGCCCCGGGACACGGTCATCAGGTCATGCAGCCTCACGCCTCCATGGGGTGTGATTGTCATGATGACAGAGAACTTGTCCTCGTCGTTGCGTGCCCGGTACTTGATGCCGAGCGCGCCGTCGGTCCCGCGCAGGATGGATGCTGCCCAGTCTCGGGTGGTCCGGTAGTCGACGGGGTCGCATTTCGTCAGCCAGGTGTCTTGGCCGATCGCTGCCAGATGAGAGCCGTGCAGCAGTGCGACCGGGACATCGTCGGTGACGGTGACCTGGGACAGGAGTCGACCGGCCAACTTGGTCTTCCTCAGGATTCTGGGAACGTGATCATCCAACGGCAGCGACCGGCAGTAGGTCTCCGCGATGCACGTGGAGATGTCCTCCCCGAAATAGCTGTAGTGGTACGACCCGTCGGACGAGTCGAACCGTCCGCCTCCCGCTCCCGCCGGGGTCGGGTTCAGGGTCAGGGCCCCCCGGTTCGGGTCGCCGGAGTGGATACGCCAGAGCGTGGTTCCGGCGGTGAGCGACCCGATGTGCGCGGTGACTGATGCCGGTGGTGGGCGGTTAGGCAATGTCGTCCGCGATCTCGGCATCCAGCAACGCGCGCACGGCGTCGAGCGATCCCTCGTTCAGAAGTTGGGCCGGAGACTTGCGGTCTTCGGCCGACGGGTTGGGTGAGAGCCACCATGACGCGACACCCCACGGGTCATCTCGGGCGCCGAGATTCACGTTGCCTTTCCGCGCTACCTGATTCGCCTCGTCGGACTGCGAGAACTGAAACTCCGGATACCGGAACTTCCCGGCCCGTTTGAGTCCGATGACTTCGCCTTTGGCGCTGAGTTTGCGTAGCGCATCGCTGGGGTTGGTCCAGTTCTTGTTGTACTGGTTTGCGACCTCTTTGGCGGACAGGTGCGGGAACGACAGGATGTGTTCGACGGCGTCGCTCAGGACTGTCTTTTCGTCGAGGATGTCGTCCGATTCGATGAGTTCGAGGATCGGGTCGTCTCGATCGATCCGTCCGGCGAGCATGATGCGGGTGACCCTGTCGGCGATCAGGCGCATGCTTGGTCTCCTGTACAGCTCGGCTCGCATCCGGGCGATGAATTCGTGGTCGCTTGTGCTGCTGCGCTGTGGTTGTGGATCTGGCTGGTAGCTCGAGCCTGAGGTCTTGTGTGCCATGTCCCTCCTCGGTGCCCGGACGGGTGCCCTCAACAAGATTCTATATAGAATTCTACTGTAGATTGATCGGGAGGTGGCAGGGCGCGGAAAGAGCTCCCACTGTCATTGAGCCCACCTGACCTTGCCGGGTACCTGGACCGCTGCCGGCAGGCGCAGTGCGGGCGCCGGTGGGAAGCACTGTGATCGCCGCCGCGGGCGCGGGGGCGCGCGGAGGTCGCCTTCGTGGTAGCCGAGATGCCGGAATCCGCTCGGTGTGCACCGGCCACGGGTAGCTGATGTTCGATTCGATGTCGACTTTGCGCAAGGCCTCGATGACGGCGTCGCTGGGTGGGTGTTGTTCGGGCTGGTGCCCGGCAGTCGGAACCCTCCGGACTGTTCGAGGTCGGACAGCAGCCCTTCATGGCGTCGGGCGACGGCGTTGCGGCCGGCCGTGTAGTGGTCGAGGCGGGTCAGCTTGTGCCCCAGGATGTCCGCTTGCACCTCGCGGAGGCGGGAGTTGTGTCCGGATGAGGGGCGCTCGTACCGCGCGTCCCCGTCTGACATTTGTCATCGTGATCTTGTGACAGGCGGGGATCGCGGCGCACCCCGCGACACAGCAGACTTCTGATCATGGACAACATGGATGGCGCAGCCATCGAGCTGCGCGGCGTCGTCAAGAGTTTCCGGCCTCGTGGCGGCGACGAGGTACGCGCCGTCGACCACCTCGACCTGGCCGTGCAGCGCGGCGAAGTCGTCGCGCTGCTCGGCCCGAACGGCGCGGGCAAGACCACCACCCTCGACATGGTGCTGGGCTTCACCGAACCCACCGCCGGAGTGGTGTCGGTCTTCGGGAAACCGCCACGGCACGCCATCGCCGCAGGCCAAGTCTCTGCGGTACTCCAGACCGGAGGGCTGCTGCGCGATCTCACCGTCCGTGAGACCGTGCAGATGATCGCCTCCACCTTCCCCGAGCACCGCGACGTCGACGAGGTCCTCGAGCGGGCCGGGGTCGCGACACTTTCGGGCCGCATGGTGTCGAAGTGCTCGGGCGGTGAACAGCAACGATTGCGCTTCGCCCTCGCCCTGCTACCCGACCCCGACCTGATCGTCCTCGACGAACCGACCGCAGGGATGGACGTCGGAGCGCGCCGCGACTTCTGGACGACGATGCACGCCGAGGCCGACCGAGGACGCACCGTTGTCTTCGCCACTCACTACCTCGAAGAGGCCGACTCGTTCGCGGATCGCATCGTGATGGTCGCCGGAGGGCGCGTCGTCGCCGATGGCCCGACCTCCGAGATCCGCGCGCTCGCCACCGGACGGATCGTCTCCGCCGACATCGCCGACGGACGCGAGGACGACGTGCGCGCGGTGTTGGCGTTGCACTCCGGTGTCGCGGGTATCTCCGTGATGGGCAACCGGATCGAAATCAGGGCAACGGATTCCGACGACGTGGCCCGCACGCTCCTTGTCGACCTCGGTGCCACCAACCTCGAAATCACCGGTGGTTCGCTCGAAACCGCGTTCCTCACACTCACCGAGAAGGTGCCCGCATGACAACTACGTTCATCCGCCTCGAATTGCGCCGCAAGTTCCGTGATTACGTGAGCGTCTTCTTCATCGCGATCCTGCCCGCCTTCTTCTACATCATCTTCGGTGCATCGCAGTCGTATTCGTCCGAATCGGCCGGCCACGGCAACGTCGCCATGTACATCATGATCTCGATGGCCGCATACGGCGCGGTCACCGCGACCACCGGCATCGGCGGGATGGCCGCCGTCGAACGCATGCAGGGGTGGGGACGTCAACTCGGTCTGACGCCACTGACGGATGCGGGATTCGTCGCGATGAAAGCGACCGTCGCGCTGATGTTCGCCGCCATTCCCATCGCACTGATCTTCATCCTGGGTGTGTTCACGGGAGCATCGGGGGAGTGGAACGCCTGGATCCTGAGTTCGATCGCCGTGCTAGTCGGTGCCGCCGTGTTCTCCGTGTACGGCCTGATGTTCGGCCTCGCATTCCGATCGGAGGCCGCTGTCGGCGCCGCGAGCGGCAGCCTGGTGGTTCTCGCATTCCTCGGCAACATCTTCATTCCGCTCTCCGGCGCCATGCTCGCCATCGCGAAGTTCACGCCGCTCTACGGCTACGTGGCGCTCGCCCGGTACCCTCTGACCGAGGGCGTCCTGATCGACAGCAACGGCAACCCCCTACCTGCCGAACCGCTGTGGGTACCGGCGCTCAACTTGTCGGTGTGGGCGGTGATCTTCGTGGTTCTCTCGACCTACCTGGTGAAACGAGGGCGGGGCCGGCAGTGACCGAAAGCGGACGAACGGACGAGGACCCGTGGGCTCGGTTCGGATGGTTCATGGCCACCGTGTGGCTCCTGTTCCTGATCTACCCCCTGTCCGAGGTGGTGACCACAGGATCGGCCCTCGGCAGGACGCTCGGCAGTGCGGGCATCGCCGCATTCGCGATCGTGTACATCCACGGATTCCGTTCGCTCTATACCGAGAAGGCACCCCCGGCCCGTATCGCGGCCATCCACCTACCGCTACTGGTGCTGCTGATCTGCGCCGTGAGCCTGCACATCGGTACGGCCGCACTGGGTATGGGTGCTTTCGTCGTGTCCTTCGCGATGTTCACGCTGACGTTCGTGCCGAGGATGATCGTCCTCGCTGTCGTCGCCGCTGTATGCCTGCTGGTGCCGTGGTGGAACGGCACCCTTCGTGACGATTTCTTCTATACGTTGATCGTCGTGCTGGTGGGTGGGATCACCGCGGTGATCCGCGCAGTCGGCGACCGCGACGACGAATACAACGCACTGCGCAACGAACTCGTGATCGCCGACGAACGCGACCGCGTCGCCCGCGACGTGCACGACGTCCTCGGCCACAGCCTCACCGCAGTCACCGTGAAAGCCGAACTGGCCGAACGACTCGTCGACGTCGACCCGCAACGAGCGAAAGCGGAGCTCGCTGCGATCCGTTCCCTCACCCGCGAAGCCCTCGGTGAAGTGCGGGCCACGGTCACAGGGCTGCGTGTCGCGCGGCTCGGCGACGAACTCGACCGCGCAGGCACCGCACTCGGCGACGCCGGGATCGACGTCGAAATACGCGGCGACGCCTCCGTCGTCGACCCCCGCTATCGCCTTGTGCTCGGCTGGGTGCTGCGAGAAGCGGTCACCAATGTGGTGCGGCACAGCAACGCGTATCACTGCAAGATAGACCTCGACGGACATTCGTTGCGCGTCACCGACGACGGTGTGGGCACCGACGGCATTCGCGAGGGCAACGGCCTGCGAGGTCTACGCGATCGAGTCCGATCGGCAGGCGGGAAGTTCACCGTCGGTACAGGACCCGCGGGGGCAGGCACAGAGCTGAAAGTGGAGTTCGGATGATTCGCGTGTTGTTGGCCGACGACCAGGCACTCGTGCGCGGCGCGTTGGCAGCCCTGCTCGGACTCGAAGGGGACATCGAGGTCGTCGCCGAAGTAGGCAGAGGCGACGAGGTCATCGCCGCAGCACGGTCGAGCAACGCCGAAGTGTGCCTGCTCGACATCGAAATGCCGGGGCTCGACGGGATCACGGCGGCCGGGGAACTCGCCCGCGAACTACCCGACGTGCGGTCGCTGATCGTCACCACCTTCGGCAGACCCGGTTACCTTCGCTCTGCCCTCGAAGCGGGTGCGTCGGGGTTCGTCGTCAAAGACACGCCCGCCGCCGAACTCGCCGAAGCGGTGAGGCGAGTTCGGCGAGGCGAACGTGTCGTGGATCCGGCGCTGGCCGCCGAGTCCATCGCCGGTGGCAACAACCCCCTCACCGACCGCGAACGCGACGTGCTGCGCGCGGCATTGGACGGTGTGCCCGTCGCCGCGATCGCCTCAGCTGTGCACCTGTCGCAGGGGACGGTGCGCAACTACCTGTCGTCGGCGATCGGGAAGACGGGGACGACGACGAGGGTCGAAGCGGCACGGCGAGCCCAGCAGAACGGGTGGATCTGAGCGTGATGCCCGCGCTCGGGCGCCTGGCGGCTACTCGGGCCGGCCATCAGGCCGGGGCGCCGATCCGAACCTTGCCAGCGCACGCAACCGCACCCAATCGACCGGAGGCGGTGACGGTTTGGTGCCTGGACGCTCACGTGGCACCCGCACCCGCAGCGCCCCCGGTTCGATCGTGCACCGCACCGGCGTGGTCAACAGGAGAGACTCACCGTCCACCCCCACCGAGATCTCGGCTGTGTCGGCGTCGATGATCACCTCGGACGTCTCGTGCTGGGTCAGGCCGCGCGCATGAGTCCGTCGTAGCAGGGAGACTGCCTGGCCGGCACCGGCGACCGACACCGTCACGACGCCGAGCAGCCCCCGGTCGAGCCGGTCCCGGCGACTCATGCCCGCGAGGTCGCTTCCGCCGTAACGGTTGTTGCTCACCAGCACGGCCTGCGGGGAGCGGACGGTGACGTCGCCGATCTGCGCGACCAGATTCGGACCGGACTGTCCGGCAAGCAGATCCGGAAGCATCTTCAGCACGGTCCGAGTCTTGTCGTCTCGGTAGGCGGGGCTACGTACCACCTCGGCGTACACACCGAACGACGCGTTGTTGACGAACGCCCGCCCGTTGATCCGCCCGAGATCGATGCGAATGTCGACGCCGTCGCAGAGCGCGTCGAGGCACCGCGTGGGATCGTCGCGATCGAGCCCGAGGTCCATCGCGAAATGATTGCGTGTCCCGGCGCTGATCACCATGAACGGCACCCGAAACTCGGCGGCGACCGCAGCGACACGTGCCTGGGTGCCGTCGCCGCCGGCAACGCCGAGCAGATCTGCGCCGTTCATGACTGCCCGGCGGGCGAGTTCATCGACGGCGGAAAAGTTCGTCTCGTCGAGCAGAACCACTTCGGCGCCGAGTTTCTCCGCTTTGTGCTGAAGATCGAACCGCGTGACCTTTCCACCCCCGGATCGGGGGTTCATGATGAGGAACGGGTGGCTCGGTGGTGTTGCCGGGATCTCCAACATCACCTCGTCAGAAGCCTTGCGTCGCAACGCTGCACGAGCGCAGGCCGTAGCGAGGGCTGCGAGGACCAGCGACGCGATCACCACCGCGAGCAGATTCGCCCGGATGAAGAACACGAATACCGTCAGCGGTGCGAGCACCGCTACGGCCAAGGCCGCCCAGCGCAGCGAACCACGGCCGGCGAGGAACCAGTACAGCGCGGCCGCGAAAACCACCGCACCGCCGACCCCGATGAGGAGAATTCCCATCGTGCTCAGCAGACCGGCGAACAGCACGGGGACGACGACGGCGAGGAATGCGAGGGCGAAGGCGGCACGCGCCCACCAGCGTCGACCGGGTGTTCCGTTCTCGATGATCAGAGTTTCGGGCATGCCGGCCCACCTCTCGCACGCTGGCCCACGGTAGCTATCCGAGTATCGTGTTACGTCGGAATTGTGCCGTTATGCCGTCGAACCGTCCACAAAGGCGCACACTTGATTCCGTCCAATACATATTCGAGACGGGAACAGTCATGGCCGGAGAGCCGGATACCAAGCAGGCTGTCGCCAAGGGAACCGCCATGGGCGCAGCAATTCTTCTTGTCACCGTCGGTGTCCTGCAGATATTCCAGGGCATCGCGGCCATCGCCAAGGACGAAGTGTTCGTCACCGGCATCGAGTACATCTACAAGTTCGACTTCACCACGTGGGGATGGATCCACCTGATCCTCGGCATCCTCGTCACGCTGACGGGCCTGGTTCTGTTCACGGGCGCTCTCTGGGCGCGGTTCGCGGCGATCTGCATCCTCTGCTTGTCGATCGTCGCCAATTTCCTGTGGCTGCCCTACTACCCATGGTGGTCGATCCTGATCATCGCACTCGATGTCGTCGTCATCTGGGCAATCGCGACATGGAGCCCTGACCGGGTCAGCTCCGACCGGGTCGATTCCGGCCGGGTCTGATCGGGGCGAGTGCCGATGTCCGCTTCCGGTGTGGTCGCGCACCCGTCCAGAGAAGAGCGAGCACGGCGCGGTCGTGCTGCCCGGAAGGTGACTCCGTTGGAGGCGCTCGCCGAAGTCGACACGGATTCCGCACGCGATCCGATCGGTTTGCTCGAGCAGCAGGCGATGTCACGAGTCCGGGAGCTCGTGCCGGTGCGGTACGGGCGGATGTCGGCCTCGCCCTTCCCGTTCTATCGGGGTGCGGCCCTCGTCATGGCCGACGACTTGTCGCGCACCCCGAACTCAGGTCTGCACACGCAGCTGTGCGGAGACGCGCATCTGAGCAATTTCGGGATCTTCGCGACTCCGGAACGCAAGCTGGCATTCGACGTCAACGATTTCGACGAAACCTACCCCGGCCCGTTCGAATGGGACGTCAAGAGGTTGGTGGCGAGCCTGGCCGTCGCGGGTCTCGAGAACGGGTACCGCCGAAAACACATCAAACGGATCACGCGGGCGTGCGCCGCCGAGTATCGGGAGACGATGCTCGTCCAGGCGGGGCGCGGCAATCTCGCGGTGTGGTACTCGCACATCGAGCCGACGACCGATCTCGTCGAGCTGCGAGACGTACTCGACACGACGATGAAGAAACGCACCCGCAAGATGCTCGAGAAGTCCAAGACCCGCGACAGCGTCCAGGCGTTGAGCAAACTCACCGAGGTCGTGAACGGAGAGCGGAAGATCATCCACAATCCGCCGCTGATCGTTCCGCTCGAGGAAGCCCTGGCCGTTGGTGACACCGCGGCGCTGTACGAAGAGTTGCATCAACGCATGTGCGCGTACCGGTCGACGCTGCAGTGGGACCGTCGCGTCCTGCTCGAACAGTTCGAGTTCGTGCAGGCAGCGCGCAAGGTGGTCGGTGTCGGCAGCGTCGGTACCCGGGCGTTCATCTTCCTGCTGGTCGGCGCCGACGACGGAGACCCGCTGTTCCTGCAGGCGAAAGAAGCGCAGAAGTCGGTGCTGTCCGGATACGTCGACGGCCCGACGTTCCAGAACGAAGGTGAACGGGTCGTCAACGGCCAGCGGCTGATGCAGGCGACCAGCGACATCTTCCTCGGCTGGGAACAGGGTCCCGGCGTCGACGGTGTGCGACGCGACTTCTACCTACGGCAGTTGCGCGACGGCAAGGGGTCGGCCGCGGTCGAGGTGATGTCGCCGGAAGGACTGGCCCTGTACGGACGGCTGTGCGGACGGACCCTGGCCTACGCGCACGCCCGCAGCGGCGACCGCATCGCCATCGCCGAATACCTCGGATCCGGCACCGAATTCGACGAGTCGATGGTGGCCTTCGCGAAAACGTACGCGGCGCGCAATCTCGACGATCATGCGCTGCTGATCGACGCGATCGGTCAGGGAAGGGTCACCGCCCGACCCGGCCTGTGAGACGAGTCATCGCCCGGGGCCGGATTCATCGATCGCGATGGGGAGGAAGCAGTTCCGCGATCAAGGACTGCACCTTGGTCTTGATCTCGTCCCGGATCGGACGTACCGATTCGACGTCCTTGTCTGCGGGATCCTCGAGTACCCAGTCGCGGTAGCTCGTGCCCGGGAACACGGGGCACGTGTCGCCGCAGCCCATGGTGATGACGACATCGGAGGTCTGCACAGCGTCGACGGTGAGGATCTTCGGGTTCTCTGCAGAGATATCGATACCCACCTCCGCCATCGCCTCGATCGCGGCGGGGTTCACCCTCTCTGCCGGGGCGCTCCCGGCGGAACGGACCTCGATCGCGTCCCCGGCAAGCGCGGTGAGGAAGCCCGCGGCCATCTGCGACCGGCCCGCGTTGTGGACGCAGACGAACAGGACGGACGGTGTCTCGCTCATGAGGTGATCCGTTTCGGGTCTGGTGTTTTCGGAGAGAACCGGGAGCGCAGCGCGAGGGAGACGTAGACGAGGCCCACGAGAACGGGCACCTCGATGAGCGGGCCGACGACCCCGGCGAGCGCTTGCCCGCTCGTGACACCGAACGTCGCGATCGCGACAGCGATCGCGAGTTCGAAGTTGTTGCCTGCGGCCGTGAACGCGAGGGTCGTGGTGCGTTCGTAACCCAGGTCGATCGATTTGCCGAGCACATAACCACCGCCCCACATCAGGGCGAAGTACGCGAGGAGCGGGAGCGCGATGCGTGCGACGTCCCACGGCTGCGACGTGATCTGCCGACCTTGCAGCGCGAACAGGATCACGATCGTGAAGAGCAGTCCGTACAGCGCCCACGGCCCGATCTTCGGGAGGAAGCGGTCCTCGTACCATTGGCGTCCCTTCGCCTTCTCACCGAAACGGCGGGTGAGGAATCCGGCGACCAGAGGGATGCCGAGAAAGATCAGCACCGACTTCGCGATCTGCCACGGCGACACGTCGAGCGTGGTCTGTTCGAGCCCTAGCAGGCCGGGCAGCACCGACAGATAGAACCAGCCGAGCACGGCGAACATGATCACCTGGAACAGTGAGTTGATCGCGACCAGCACGGCGGCGGCTTCCCGGTCTCCGCAGGCGAGGTCGTTCCAGATGATCACCATGGCGATGCAGCGGGCGAGACCGACGATGATCAGGCCCGTGCGATACTCGGGCAGGTCGGGGAGCATGAGCCACGCCAGCGCGAACATCAATGCGGGGCCGAGCACCCAGTTGAGCACCAGCGAGGAGATCAGCAGCTTGCGGTCGCCGGTGACGGTGTCGAGGCGGTCGTAGCGGACCTTCGCGAGCACCGGATACATCATGATCAGCAGGCCGAGAGCGATCGGTAGTGAGATGCCGTCGATCTCGATGATGCTCAGTACGTCGCCCAGACCCGGAATGATCCGGCCGAGCAGGAGTCCGGCGACGATCGCCACACCGATCCACACCGGCAGGAATCGATCCAGCGTCGAGAGCTTGGCGACGACCGGGTCGTGGGTCGAGGTGCTCACGCGGTCACCTCCGGTGCACACGCCGATCCTGCGATCACACCGGTTTCGATCGCCAGCACGGCCGACAGCTGCTCTAGCGCGGACGGGATCACCCGGTAGTAGACCCATGTGCCGCGACGGTCACAGTCGAGGATTCCTGCCTCGCGTAGCACCTTCAGGTGATGTGAGAGCGTCGGCTGCGACAGGTCGAACGACGGCGCGATATCGCAGACGCAACTCTCCCCGTTCTCGTGGCTGGCGATGAGGCTCAGCATGCGCAATCGCACGGGGTCGCCGAGGGCTTTGAACATGCGGGCGAGGTCGGTCGCCGAGCCGGAATCGAGTGGTTCGCGGACGAGGGGAGCGCAGCAGGGTTCGCTGACGCTCGACTGATTCGACATGTGTCTATATTGACGATTATCGATATTCTGCGTCAAACGCACACGGGCGGAGCATGTAGCTGCCGGTCTACGGCTTCGCTTCGGTGCTTTCGGCCGCAGGCTGCTCGGCCGGGGGCTCTTCGTCCGCACGAATCGGCCGGGCGAAGCACAGTGAAGCAACGAACCCGACGGCCAGCACCGCCGCGGGCAGCAGTGTCGACTCGGCCATCGCCGAGCTGAAACCGTCGCGGACGAATTCCGGAATCTCGCCGGCCATGCCCTCCATACCACCGCCCCCACCGGACAGCCCGTTGGCAGACAGGCGCGCGGTGATGAGAGCGCCGATGGCAGCGCTACCGAGGACAGCACCGACCTGCCGGGTGGTGTTGTAGATACCCGAGCCCGCGCCCGCCTGATGCGGCGGCAGGTTGCGTGTTGCGGTCGCGGCAAGCGGCGACCAGATGAAGGCGTTGGCGATGCCCATCAACGAGATCGGCAGCAGCAATTCCCAGATCGCTACGTGCGGGGTCATCACCAGTGCCAGCCAGGCCAGCGAAATTGCGAGCATCAGGAACCCGGGTGCCGCGATGTAACGCGGATGCGTGCGGTCCACCAACTTTCCGACGACCGGCGCGAGCACACCGGACAGCACAGCCATCGGCACCATCAGCAGAGCGGACCCCGTCGGGGACAGTCCGCGCACACTCTGCGCATAGAACATCAGGGGCAGCATCATCGAGGTGATCGAGAAGCCCATCGACGTGATCGCGATGTTGGCCATCGAGAAGTTGCGGTCGCGGAAGAGAACCAAGGGGAGCAGGGGCTCGTCCTTGTTGCGCGACTGGTTCCAGACGAACAGCGCGAGTAGGACGAGTCCGGACCCGATCATCAGCCAGATCCGCAGCGACCAGTCGTAGGTGTTGCCCTCCTGCAGACCGAACACCAGAAGGAACATGCCCGCAGCGCTCAGTACGACACCGGGGATGTCGAACTTGTGCGGGTGTGTTTCGAGGGCGGGGACGTACCGCATCGCGGCGAGGAAGGCGATGACGCCGACCGGCACGTTGACGATGAAGATCCATTCCCAGCCGAGACCGTCGACGAGGATGCCGCCCGCCAGCGGACCGACCAGTGTTGCGACGCCTGCGGTCGCGCCCCACAGGCCCATCGCGGTGCCGCGCTTGTCGGGGGGGAAGGTGCGGGTGATGACGGCCATCGTCTGCGGGGTCATCATGGCGGCGCCGAAGCCTTGGAACACCCGCGCGATGATCAGTATCTCGATGCTGCCGGACAGGCCGCACCACAGGGACGCCACCGTGAACAGTGCAAGGCCTGTCAGATACAACTTCTTCGGGCCGTAGCGGTCGCCGAGGCGCCCGGTGATCAACAGGGGCACCGCGTACGCCAGGAGGTAGGCGCTGGTGACCCAGACGACGCTGTTGATGTCGGCGGAGAAGGCTTCGAGGATTGCCGGGTTCGCCACCGCAACGATGGTGGTGTCGACGAGGATCATGAAGAAGCCCAGGCACAGCGCCCACAGCGCAGGCCAGGGCCTGGCGTAGGTGTGCTGCTGGCTCGTATCGGTCACGCGCTGTTCCTCACCGTTCGTTTCGTATCGGCGACCGGCGAGCAAGGTAATCGTCCGGAACGATCAACGGCACCCGGCCACGGAAGCTCAGACGCATCAACGTACACCCACCATCGGACAACGTACGGACTCTCGCACACGCGAGCTCCGCATTCAGGAACGAGGGTTCGGCATGGGCGACGATTCGCTCACACCTGAGGGCGGCTCGTCTCGCGCGGAGCGCCGCTGGGCCGCATCGGCGTTCGTCCTGGTTGCGATGGCCGTGCCGCTCCTGTTGCCTGCGCGCTATTCGCCGGGCACCGACTGGTTCCTGCCAGCGATCGAAGGTTTCGTGCTCCTCGCGCTGATTGTCGTCGATCCGGGCCGAATCGACCGGCCCGGACGATGGGTGCGGGCGTTGTCGATTGCGCTCGTGGTGGCGATCGCCGCAGGCGCGGCGTGGGGTGCGGGGCGACTCGTCTGGGATCTGCTCCACGGCGCCCCGCAGACGCCGGAGCCGATCGAGCTGCTCGTGGCGGGAGCATTGGTGTGGTTGCAGACGGTGCTTGCGTTCGCCTTCCTGTACTGGGAACTCGACGGTGGTGGACCCGTGACCCGGCATCTGCGGCCGCCGGTCCACCCGGATCTGGCTTTCCCGCAGCAGCTCGACCCACGCCTCGCGCGGCCGGGATGGCGGCCGATCTTCGTCGATTATCTGTATTTGGCCCTGACCAATGCGACCGCGTTCAGTCCGACCGACGTCATGCCGCTGGCGCGATGGGCGAAGCTCACGATGGCGGTGCAGTCGCTTCTGTCGATCGTCATCCTCAGTCTCGTGGTGGCAAATGCAGTGAACCTGCTCGACTGAGATGGGTCGAGGGGGATGATATTCACATGAGCGCCACCGCGGAGGAGCAGGGTATATCCCGAGTGATCCAGCAGTTGAGCAGCCGTTTTCCTCAAGTTCCCGTCGCAGATATCGAGACGCTGGTCGCCGACCTCAGGGCCGAATTCGATGGTCGCAAGATCAGAGAGTTCGTGCCGTTGTTCGTCGAACGTCGAGCACGTGTCCTCCTGTCGAGGATGCCGGCGTCCGGCTGAGTTCGCCCGGGCGGGATGTACACCGGCCGTTCGCGCGGTGCTTCTCGCGGTTTGCCCGTCGCTCACATCCGTTGCGTAACAAGTCTGGTATGCGCTGCGCAGTGTTCGGAACAGGGTATTTGGGAGCCACGCACGCGGCCTGCATGGCCGAACTCGGGCACGACGTGCTCGGAGTCGACATCGACGCCGGCAAGATCGCGAAGCTAGAAGCAGGCGAGGTGCCGTTCTACGAACCGGGCCTGGCCGAGTTGCTCCGCCGCAATCTCGACGCCGGTCGCCTTGCCTTCACCACCTCGTACGAGGACGCGGCAGCGTTTGCCGAAGTCCACTTCATCTGTGTCGGGACTCCGCAGAAGCAGGGGGAATACGCGGCGGATCTGTCACACGTCGACGCAGTCGTCGACGCACTGAGCCCGCTCCTGACCGAGCCCGCATTGATCGTCGGTAAATCGACGGTACCGGTCGGGACGGCAGTCGACCTCGTGGAACGGGTGCGCGCTGCGGCGCACGCCGACGTCGAACTCGTGTGGAATCCCGAGTTCCTCCGCGAAGGATTCGCGGTGCAGGACACCCTGTCGCCGGATCGTCTCGTGTGCGGGGTGGAGCGAAAGGGAGCAGGACGCGGCGAAGCGATCCTGCGCGACGTGTACGCGACGCTGATCGACCGCGGCGTGCCCTTCCTCGTCACCGACCTCGCGACTGCGGAGCTCGCGAAATCGTCGGCGAATGCTTTTCTCGCCACGAAGATCTCGTTCATCAACGCAATCGCCGAGGTCTGCGAGGTCGCCGGGGCCGACGCCGTCGAACTCGCCGACATCCTCGGACACGACGAACGGATCGGCCGGCGCTTCTTGGGCAGCGGGCTGGGATTCGGTGGCGGATGCCTGCCGAAGGACATCCGTGCCCTGATGGCCCGCGCGGGTGAACTGGGCGCCAATCAGGCGCTGCATTTCCTGCGCGAGGTCGACAGCATCAACATGCGTCGACGGACACGGATGGTGGAACTGACGAGACGGGCGTGTGGCGGCTCGGTCCTCGGCGCACGAATCGCGGTTCTCGGAGCGGCGTTCAAACCGGGCTCCGACGACGTCCGTGACTCCCCGGCACTCAACGTCGCCGGTCAACTGCAACTCGAGGGTGCTGCGGTGACAGTGTTCGATCCGCAGGCAATGGACAACGCCCGGCAGGTGTTCCCGACCCTCGGCTACGCGACGAGCGCCATCGAGGCATGCGCTCGGGCAGACGCGGTGCTCGTGCTCACCGAATGGCCCGAATTCCGTGACCTCGACGCGACGGTGATCGCGTCGGTCGTCAACACCAAGGCAGTGCTCGACGGTCGGGCGTGCCTCGAGCGAGAAACGTGGGAAAGCGCCGGATGGACCTATTCGAGGCTGGGCGTCGCAGTTTGATAGTTACTTCACGTAACTGTCACGCGAGGTTCGGCGTGGCGAACCCGGCGCGATGCCAACCCGAATGATATGGAAAATCCCATTGGGTACCATCGTCCGGGTGCGAGGTGCCGGGGGTGGCTGACAGCCGGCGCGACAAACGACTGTCGAAGGCGGCTGATGAGTTCGGTTCTCGGGGTAACCGTGGGGGAAAGCGCCGTCCGGATTGTGCGTCCGATCGACCGGACTGCACCGTCGGCGGGATTCCAATTCCAAGTGGTGGAGACGGGTAAGGACGAGCCCACTCGGCTCGCTGCCCGCACACTCGGGGTGCTGAGCCAGACCGGTATCGCCGGGGAGCCGATCGATGCGCTGGGCATCGTCTACCGTGACGAGGCTCAGGCCGAGCGCATCCGCGCGGCGCTGGCCGTCGAGCACCTGAGCAATTTCACGCTCGTCTCCGAGCCGGAAGCAGCGCTCGCGTACCTGCAGGCGACCGGTGAGCTGGGCAGCGACACCGCCGTGTTCTACGACCTCGGCGATTCCGGTCTCACCGTCACCGTCGTCGATCTCGGTCTCCGTGAGGTCCTTGCCGAACGCACCGACACCATCGGGGGCCGCATCTTCGATCAGGTGATCCGCGAGCACCAGCTCGACACCAACGGTGTGTGGCGACCCGACGACCCGGCGACCGACGACGAACTGTCGGCGCAATGCCGGGAGGCAAAGGAGAAGTTGTCGGCGACCGACAGCGTCGCCGTGCCCGGTGCCGCCGGTGTCGTGCTGATGTCGCGCGACACGTTCGACCCTCTCATCGCCCAGTGCGTCGAGTCGTCGGCGCAGTTCGTGCATCACGTCATCGCCCGTTCGGGCCGCAATCCCGAAGCCGTCGTCCTGCTGGGCGGGGGCGCTCACATCCCGCTCGTGCAAGAAGTGCTGCGCTCGTGGATCGGACTTCCGCTGGTCGTGCCCCACGAGCCCGAACTCGTGCTCGCCAAGGGCGGCGCGATTCTCGCTGGCAAACCGTCATCCTCGCAGCCGGTGAGCTCCCTGACCCGCATCGTTCCCCCCTCGGCGGACATGTCGGCGGTCACCGAGCAGATCCCGGTGGTCACCGCGCCGGTGCAACCGTCCGCTCAGCCGGAACCTGCCGCCACTGTGAAGAAGTCGTGGATCGGCGCGCTGAGCCATCGAGGACCCGAGGTGAGCGGCAAGCAGATCTCCGGCGCCGGTCTCGCCGGAACCGCGCTGGCCGTGGTCGCGGTGATCGGCGTGAGCCTCGGTGCAGGCAACGGCCTGTTTTCCGGATCATCCGACGACGATGGAACCAGCCCCACCGAGACGTTCGTGACGCCCACGACGTCGCGCAGCGTCCCGCGCCCGCAGCCCGCCGTCGCACCCGCGACTGTCACCACCACACCTCCCGTCACCACGACGGTGACGCAGAATGAACCGCGCCCGGTTCCCCCTTCCCCGGAGTCCACGCCGCCCCAGCCACCACAGCTGCTCCCAGGAGTCCAGCTTCCCGTCATTCAGCTACCGACGATTGAGCTGCCTCCGCTCCCGCAGATCCAGCTTCCGGGGCTCTGAGCGAGCTTCCCCCGTTTGCCCGGGGTCCCTCGGGTCGTGAGGGAACGGGAAGCCGGGGTAGCGGGGGAAGAATTGCCTCACGCATGCTTTCGGCTCTTGCCCGCGCGTGAGATACAGGCGGCGACGGCGTCGAATCGGTCCAGGTCGCGCCATGTCCAGCGGACGACCTGGAATCCGAGCTCGCGTAAAGCGTCTTCGCGCCGCTTCTCCGCCACCAGGTCGCGACGGTCGTCGTACTTGCCGAGACCATCGAACTCACCGACTACTCCGCTGTCCTTCCAGAAGAAGTCGAGACGGTAGGTGCGCCCATCGCGAGCCCGGACGGTTTGCTGCAGGATCGGCGTGGGTAGGCCGCACTCGGCGATGCGTACCCGCGACCGGGACTCACCGACACTCTCGCTGCGCCCGTCGAGAAACGAGACCACCGCGCGGGCAGCCGCCGCACCATGGCCCCACGATGCGGAGACCACGGCGCCGGGAAGCCGATCGCGGGCGGAGGGATCGAGCCTCAGCGCGGAGTCTCCCGCAACCACTGCCTGCTCGAAAGGCAGTGACCGGGCGAGGTCGACGATGGTCCGCTCGGTCGAGGTGACAGGAACACCGACGTCGACGAGGTCCCCGTCGGAGAATTGGGTCTGGTGCCGATACATGCTTTCGGTGATCCGCCCCTTGCTCCCCGAAACGTGTATCCGGCGCAGGTCGACATCCCACACGTCGAAGCCGTGGACGAGGGCCGCCGAGACATGGCTGAGCGCGTGACCGGGCTGGAGTCGGGACCCTTCATGCCTGGCGCGGACGCGATGGTGGCCGATGGCATCGAGCGCGTCGTAGTCGACCCGGCGGAGATACAGTCCGCGCTATCGATGCGAGAGTTCCGCTCCGAATCGCGTGGGTGATGCGGTCGTCGGAGACGCCACGTGAACGAAGGAGGGCGCGGGTGAGCGGTATGGGATCCGGTATGCAGTGAGCCTGCACCAATACGCGCCCCAAAAACCGAGCAAAGGCGACATTGTGGATAACTCCGGCGCCTGTGGATAATTCTTCCCCCACCACCCCGTCTTCCCTTTCCCTCACGACCCGAGGAAACCCGAGCAAGCGGAGGAAGGTTCGTCACCGTGAGTGACGGCCGGCGGGTGCGGCCGGGGTGCCGGTGCGAGCGAGCACCGCGGCGATACCGGTGGTGAGCGGCACCGACAGCGTCAGCGCGATACCACCGACACACGCGCGAACCACCTCGATGGCGACGGCGTCGCCGGTGAGCACATCCGACACCGACCGGCCCGCGACGGAGAACAGGAGCAGGAGCGGCAGCGCACCACCTGCGTAGGCCAGGACGAGGGTGTAGACGGTGCTGGCGATGTGATCGCGGCCCACGCGCATCGCCGACACGAAGATCTCTCGACGAGAGGCCCGCGGGTCGAGGCCTGCAAGCTCGAACGCCGACGACGCCTGGGTGATCGTCACGTCGTTGAGCACACCGAGCGAACCGATGATGAATCCGGCGAGCAGCAGCCCTGTGATCGACACCTGCTCGATATAGAGCTGTACGTCGGTGTTCTGTTCCTCCGACAGGCCCGTCAGGTGCGTCATCTCGATCGCGACATACGACAACACCGCAGCCAGGGCCATCGACGCGAGGGTGCCGAGGAGGGCGGAGCTCGTCCGCAGGTTGACGCCGTGTGCGAGATACAGCACCGCGTAGAGGATCAGCGAACCACCCACCAGCGCGACCGGGACGGCAGGCTGCCCGTCGAGCAACGCCGGGAGCATGAACATCACGAGCACGCCGAATGCGACACCGAGCCCGATCAGGGCGCGCAGACCGCGCCACCGGGCGACCGCGACGACGACGATCGCGAACGCCGCGACGATCAGCGTGAGCGGCAGTCCGCGGGCGAAGTCGTAGAACGAGTACACCGTCGCGCCGGTCGGATCGGTCTGACGTACCAGACGGATCGAATCGCCGCTGTGCAGTTCGGGTTGGCCGGGGCCCGGAATGACTTCGAGCAGAGTGCGGGTACCGGCGTTGGGGCCCGACTCGATGTCGATGACGCTGCGCTCGCATTCGAACGACTCGGTCGGCGGCGGCGTGGGCTCACCCGTGAACACCCGGCCCATCGACGCGCTTCCGCACCACCCGCTGGTCTGCTCGACGACCGTTCCGGCCTCGGTGACGACGGCGCCGCCGTCGGAGGTCTGGAACGGCGCGGGAATGTCGACGGATTGCTCGCTCGGCCAGAGCATCGCTGTGCCGACGAGCACCACAGCGCCGATCGCGACCAGGAGGCCGACGACGATCCTGGCGGCAAGGGGAGCGAGTGGAGCGGGTCCCTCGAAGTGGCCGTGTCCGTGCCCGTGCCCGTGTCCATGACTCACCGCAACAGGCTAGCCATAGCTGGGAAGAAGATCCGCGTTGGGGGAGAAAGGGCTGGTGGTGGCGGGGAGCAGGGGGTGTCCCCGCCACCTTCACCTGGCTTCGCACAGGGGGGATGGCGTGAGCCAGGGAGCCCGGCACTCGAGGTGCCGATCACCAAGTTACTTGTAGTTTCACCAATCGGGGAAGCGGTTTACCGTGTGGGTCTGGTCACCCTAGGGCAATTCGCCTGCGTCGATTCGGGTGAACCTCCTGCGACCTGGTACTTTCTGGGCCAGGACTGCCCAGATATCCGTTTGGCAACGATTCCTACTGCTTGTAGCTGGACAGGAAGTTGCCGAATCGCTCGATCGCCACCGCAAGATCACGTGCCCACGGCAACGTCACGACGCGCAGGTGATCGTGGTTCGGCCAGTTGAAGCCCGTGCCCTGCACCATGAGGATCTTTTCCTGCAACAGCAGATCCTGGACGAGTTTCTCGTCATCGTGGATCTCGTACACCTCGGGATCGAGCCTCGGGAACGCGTACAGCGCGCCGCGCGGCTTGACGCAGCTGACGCCGGGGATGGCGTTGAGACGTTCCCACGCGACGTCGCGCTGCTCGAGGAGACGCCCACCGGGAAGCACCAGATCGTCGATGCTCTGGTAGCCACCGAGCGCCACCTGGATCGCGTGCTGTGCCGGGACGTTGGGGCACAGGCGAGTGGAGGCGAGCAGATCGATGCCTTCGAGGAACCCGGACGCGTGCTCCTTTGGACCGGTGATGACCATCCATCCCGACCGGTACCCGGCTACCCGGTAGGCCTTCGACAGGCCGTTGAACGTCAAGCACAGCAGATCGGGAGCCAGCGTCGCCAGCGAGATGTGCTTGGCGTCGTCGTAGAGGATCTTGTCGTAGATCTCGTCGGCGAGCAGCAGCAGCTGATGTTTGCGGGCGAGTGCGACCAACCGGGTGAGGACCTCCGCCGAGTACACCGCGCCGGTGGGGTTGTTCGGATTGATGACGAGCAGAGCCTTGGTCTTCTCGGTGATCTTCGACTCGATGTCGTCGATGTCCGGGTTCCAGTCGTTCGTCTCATCGCACAGGTAGTGGACGGGAGTGCCGCCTGCGAGCGACGTCATCGCCGTCCACAGCGGGTAGTCCGGCGCGGGGATGAGGACTTCGTCGCCGTCGTCGAGCAGCGCCTGCATCGTCATGGTGATGAGCTCGGACACGCCGTTGCCCAGGTAGACGTCGTTGATGTCGAACTTGGGGAAGCCCGGCACCAGCTCGTAGCGGGTGACGATCGCGCGGCGCGCGGAGGCGATACCGCGTGATTCGGAGTAGCCCTGCGCGTGGGGGAGCGACGCGATCATGTCCTGCACGATCGTGTCGGGGGCTTCGAATCCGAACGGAGCGGGGTTGCCGATGTTCAGCTTGAGGATGCGGTGACCTTCGGCTTCGAGCCGCGAGGCATGGGCGTGTACCGGCCCACGGATCTCGTACAGCACGTTCTGGAGCTTGGACGACTGTTCGAGTGTGCGTGTCATCCGATGATGAAGTTGGCCCTGATCCTCGTTGTTCACGGGGACCATCGTGCCACTGCCCAGCAAACGATTTTCACCCGGTTTTCCACGACACGCGAAATTTGTCGAAACTCGGGGGCGACGTTTGTCCGTATCAGTGCAATGATTGGGGCTCCATGCAAGATCTGCTTCGTCGGGGAGATGAAGCGGGACGATTTAGGAGTACTCGGAATGGCGCAGGGAACAGTCAAGTGGTTCAACGCAGAGAAGGGGTTCGGCTTCATCGAGCAGGACGGTGGCGGAGCTGACGTCTTCGTGCACTACTCCGAGATCTCGGGTTCGGGCTTCAAGAGCCTCGACGAGGGTGCACGCGTCGAGTTCGAGATCGGACAGGGGCAGAAGGGGCCGCAGGCTCAGGGCGTCCGCGTCATCTGACTCGACCCACAGTTTCTGTCGGCGGCGTTGCATCGTGAGATGCGGCGCCGTCGTCGTGTAGGTCGTGGTCGGTGGTGGCCCCTGTGCGTTGGGGCACAAACCTGCAGGGGATTGCTGCAGATGGGGTGAGTTTCGGTAACATCTACCCGCGTCGGGGGGTCACAGAGATCAGCTTATTTCTGTGGGCAAGCAGGGATCGTGCTCGGGGGATTCTCCCGGGTGGCTTGGAGCGGGTTGATCGTGTCAGTGACAAGGGGAGGAAGCTCTGCTGCGCACAGCCAGCAGCGGCGCAGCAACCAGCGGCAATGGCGTGACCCCAAGCGATATCTGTGGCTGTACGGCCTGGCCATCCCGCTGAGTCCTTTTCTCGCGTGGCTCTTGGTCCACTATCTGCATCTCGGAGTTTTCTGGGCGACCGGCGCCATCATGATCGCCGTCATCTGCCCGCTGGTGGACCGTTACACGAGACTTGACACCAGTAATCCGCCGGACGAGGTCATGAAGGACCTCGAGAACGACAGGTACTACCGGCGTTGCACCTATGTGTATCTGCCACTGCAGTACGCGGGACTGGTCTTCGGCTGCTGGTTGTGGGTGTCACAACCGATGGGCTGGGCCGAACAGTTCGCCTTGGCCGCGACACTCGGCATCGTCGGTGGCGTCGGAATCAACGCGGCGCACGAGATGGGCCACAAGCGAACGAAGATCGAACGACGACTCGCGAAAATTGCCCTCGCCCAGTCGTTCTACGGCCATTTCTACGTCGAGCACAATTTCGGTCATCACATCCGTGTCGCGACCCCGGAAGATCCCGCGACCGCACGCTTCGGTGAGAGCTACTGGAAGTTTCTTCCGCGGTCCGTGATGGGAAGCTTGACGTCGGCGTGGAAATACGAGCGCGCGCGACTGGCCCGGCGCGGTGTGTCGACGTGGAATCCGAAACACAACAACGTCCTGAACGCGTGGCTGCTGAGCGCGGTGCTCTACGCCGCCCTCATTGCCGTGTTCGGCTGGCAGATCGCGCCGTGGCTCGTCGTGCAGGCCGTGATGGCGATCATGTTCCTCGAGGGCGCCAACTATCTGGAGCATTACGGGCTGCTGCGTCGCAAGCGGGACGACGGCAAGTATGTGCGGGTGGCACCTGAACACAGCTGGAACAGCAACCACATGTGTTCCAACCTGTTCTTGTACAACCTTCAGCGACACAGTGACCACCACGCCAACCCGATGCGTCGCTACCAGACATTGCGGTCCATGGAGGATGCGCCGCAGCTTCCCGCGGGATACGCCGTCCTGATCATCTTGTCGTTGTTCCCGCCGCTGTGGCGTCGCGTCATCGATCCGAAACTTCTCGAGCACTACGACTACGATCTGAGTCGTATCAACATGGATCCGGGCAAAGTGGATGCACTGCTTGCGCGGTACGGACAGCCCGGTAATCCTGTAACAGGAAGATGAGTTTGCGATAACGATCGGATCGCGACTCGGGGGAGAGCGCGGGTGGGAGGCTAGTGTCAGCGGATTCGGGACCTGATGGACATCACGGGGGCAACGCCTCGCTCGACGGTTTTCCTCTCTCGACCGCCCAACGGGGTATCTGGTTCGCGCAGCACCTACTCGGCGATGTGCCGCTGACGATCGCCCAGTACCTCGACGTCCACGGCGAATTCGACCCCGAGATCTTCGCCGACGCAGGCGCAGAAGCCGCTCGCGAGATCGGTACGGGCATGCTGCGGCTCTACGAGATCGACGGCGAGCCGCTCCAAGCCATCGACGACACCCTCCACGACCGGGCCACGATCCTCGATCTCCGCGGCGAGGACGACCCCGAGGCGGCCGCGATCGAATGGATCCGCGCCGAGTGGGTCGCACCGCTCGACATGCTCCGCGACCGGCTCATCGTGTGCGCTGTCCTCCGTGTCGCCGAGCAGCGACATTTCATCTACACCCGTATTCATCACATCGCTCTCGACGGCTTCGGCGCGATGACCTTCAGTAATCGCACAGCCGAGCGCTACACCGCGGTGGTCGAAGGCCGCGACCCCGAGCCGTTCGGCGTGAGCGCGCTACCCGACATCGTGGAGGACGAAGCCCGCTATCGCTCGTCGACCCGGTTCGACTCCGACCGCAACCACTGGGCCGAGCGTATCCGCAACCTCCCGCACCCCATCAGCCTCGCCGGTCGCGCGGCCCCCGTGGGTTCGCACCCGGTGCGGTGGAGTGCTCCGCTACCCGACCGCGTGGCCGAGGCCGTCGACCGGTTGCTCGTCGAACACGAACGCACCACGTTCGCGACGGTGGTCGTCGCGGCATTCGGAGCGTTCCTGTCGCGGGTGACCGGCGAACGTGAAGTGGTGCTGAGCCTGCCCGTCTCCGCACGCACCACCGCGAAACTGCGCCGGTCCGGCGGCATGGTCTCCAATGTCGTCCCGATCCGGATGACGGTGGGACCCGACGACACCGCCGCAGATCTCATGCGTCGCGTGCAGCTCGAGCTGACCGGGGCATTGCGTCATCAGCGGTACCGGCACGAGGACATGCGCCGCGACACCGGGTACGGCAGTGCCGACCGCGGATTCTTCGGGCCTGCTGTGAACATCATGATGTTCCAGGGGCATGTCCGCCTCGGCGATGCGATCGGCAAGCTGCACGTGCTCAGCACCGGCCCTGTCGAGGATCTTTCGCTCAACATCTATCCGAGCGACGCCGACGATCCCGCGCACATCGACCTCGAGGCCAACCCGAATCTGTATTCGCGAGCGGAACTGCGTTCGCATCACGCACGTTTCGTGGAGTTCCTCGACGGTTTCGTCTCGACGGCCGGTCCGGTGGGAGCCCTCGATGTGTTGCACGACGACGAGCGCGCCGCACTCGTTCCCGCGCACGGGCCGTCCACCCGCCCGGTGCGGCACCTGCGCGATCTGCTCGCCGACGGTGTCGCGTGCAATCCCGATGGTCCCGCGATCATCGACGGTGCCAGGACCCTGACGTATCGCGAGCTCGATCGGCGCGCCGACCTGCTGGCCGGGGTGCTGAGTGCCGCGGGCGCCGGGCCCGAGGAATTCGTCGCGCTGAGCATGGACCGCAGCGCGGAGGCCATCATCGCGATGTGGGCGGTGGCGAGGACCGGGGCGGCGTTCGTGCCGATCGATCCGGCGCTGCCCGCCGAGCGCGTCGCCTACATGGTGCGCGATTCCGGTGTGCGACTGGGTCTTACCGTGCGTGCACGGATCGACGGGCTCCCGGAAGGACCGCGCTGGATCGCAGTCGACGATCCGATCACGGCCGAGGAGTCCGCGGCCTCGTTCGTTCCGCCGTCGCTGCACCCCGACCACGCGGCCTACATGATCTACACGTCCGGTTCGACGGGAACACCGAAGGGCGTCGTCGTCGGTCACACCGGGCTCGCGACGTTCGCGGCCGAGGCGCGGCCGGAGCTGGGCCTGACGTCGCAGTCGCGGATGCTGCGGTTCTCGTCGGCGAGTTTCGACGCGTCGATCTTCGAGATGCTGCAGGCGTTCAGCGCGGGCGCCGCAATGGTCGTGGCCCCCGCCGACGTGCTCGGCGGAGACGACCTCGCCGAGGTGCTGCGCTGTCACCGCGTCACGCACATCGTGTCGGCACCGACGGTGCTCACCACCGTCGACCCCGCTGGACTCGACGATCTCGAGGCCGTTGTGGTGGGTGGCGACGTGTGCACCCCCGATCTCGTCGCCCGTTTCGGCGACACGTGCCGTTTCGTCAACAGCTACGGGCCCACCGAGACCACCATCATCGTCACCGCCGGTGAACCATTGACCGTGGGCGCACCGATCACGATCGGCCGCCCGATCGACGGTGTCACGGCCGTCGTCCTCGACCGCAGGCTCCGGCCGGTCCCGGTCGGCTTCGTCGGCGAGCTCTACATCGGCGGCGCCGGCCTCGCGCGGGGTTACCTGAATCGTCCGGGGCAGACCGCAGATCGGTTCGTGGCGAACCCGTTCGACCCCGGCACGCGTCTGTACCGTACGGGCGACGAGGTGCGCTGGACCGCCGATCACGAACTCGACTTCGTGGGACGATCCGACTTCCAGGTCAAGATCCGCGGTTTCCGTATCGAACTCGGCGAGATCGACGCGGCGTTGCGTGCGCTCGACGGAGTGGAGTACGCGGTCACCGTCGTCCACGATGCGGGGCATTCCGTAGTCCCCGTCTCGTACGTGCTGATGGAGCCCGGGGCTCTGTTCGACGCCGAGTCGCTCATCCGCGGCGTGGAACGCACTTTGCCGTCGCACATGGTGCCCGCGTCCGTCGTCGAACTCGACGAAGTGCCCGTCACTCTGGCAGGCAAGCTCGACCGTGCCGCATTGCCTGCGCCGAGGTTCGCGTCGGCCGAGTTCCGCGCTCCCCTCACCGGCACCGAGCGCCTGCTGACCGAAGTGGCGCAGGGTCTGCTCGATGTCGAACGCGTCGGTGCCGACGATTCGCTGTTCGCGCTCGGCGCCGACAGTATCGTCGCGATGCAGTTCGCGGCCCGCGCGAAGGATGTGGGCCTGTACATCACGGCGCGGCAGATCTTCGAACACAAGACGATTGCGGCACTGGCCAGGGTTGCGTCGGTGGTGTCGGACGACTCGGTCCTGCGTGAACTCGACGGTGGGGGCGTGGGGCCGGTACCGCTCACCCCGATCGTCCACGAAATGCTCGGCCGCGGAGACTATTCGACGTTCGCTCAGGCAGTGCTGGTAACCACCCCGGTCGATCTGACCCACGACCAGCTCACCGCCGCGGTCACCGCACTCCTCGGTCGCCACGACATCTTGCGCTCGATGTTCACCGCCGGTACGTGGCTGGTCCCGGAGGGAATTCCCGCGGGTGCGGTGGCGATCGAACGGATCACCGTTCCGGATGCCGAGTCGATCGGCGACCTCGTCGACGCCCGATGCGACTCGGCTGCACAGCGTCTCGACCCCTCCAGCGGGGTGATGCTGCAGTGCGTGTGGTTCGACGCCGCGCAAGGGCACGGCCGGCTGCTGCTCGTGGCGCACCACCTCGTCATCGACGGTGTCTCGTGGCGCGTGCTGCTGCCGGATCTCGCGCAGGCGTGGATGCAGATCGTCGCGAACACCGAACCTGTGCCGGCCCAGGGCGGAACCTCCTACCGCCGGTGGGCGCACGCGTTGCACTCCGATGCCCGCGACGGCGTGCACGCCGACGAACTCGGATTCTGGCAGCGCACTCTCGATGCAGTGACGCCTCTTCCGGGAATCGGTGAACTCGACCCGCGGATCGACACACTCGCGACCACCGAACGCATACGGGTGGACCTCGACCCCGCGACCACCGCCGCAGTGCTCACACGATTGCCCGAGGTGTTCCGTTCGGGCACTGCCGACGGGCTCATCGCCGCGCTTGCGCTGGCGCTGTCGAGGTACGGCCGCGCAGTGCCGATCCTGCTCGAAGGCCACGGCCGCGATTACGAGGGTGCCGACCTCGCGCGCACCGTCGGCTGGTTCACCAGTGTCTATCCGGTGCGTCCCGCCGTGCCCGAGTCGATCGACCTCGACGATGCATTCGTGGGCGGTCCCGCCGCGGGAGCGGTGCTCAAGGCAATCAAGGAGGAGCTCGCTGCCGTCCCGAATCACGGTGCGGGATACGGCATTCTTCGTCATCTCGACGACGAATCGCGCCCCGTCCTCGCCGCATCGCGCGTTCCGCAGATCGGGTTCAACTATCTCGGACGCCTGACCTCCGGGCACATTCCGGAGGAGATCCGCGATATCGGCTGGGTCCCGGCAGACGTCGATCTCGACCCGACACGCACCTCGCAGCTCGCGGTGTCCGCGGCCGTCGATATCAACGCCATGGTGATCGACGGCCCCGACGGGCCTCACCTGACCGCGACCTTCGCGTACGTGCCGCGGGTGGTGCAGGCGGAGTTCGTCACCGACCTCGCGACCCGCTGGCACACCGCTCTCGAAGCCCTTGCCGCGCATGTGGAGGGTCACGGGGCGGGCGGTCTGACCCCGTCCGACGTGCCGCTGGTGTCGGTGCGGCAGCATCAGATCGAACGGTGGGAAGCCGAATACCCAGGTGTGCAGGATATCTGGCCGCTGCCGCCGCTGCAGTCGGGACTGCTGTTCCACTCGCAGCTCGCCGCCGGGTCGCTCGACGTCTACGTCGCTCAGCTCACCCTGAACCTCACCGGCAGCATCGACGCGGCACGACTGCGCACTTCGATCGAGACCGTGGTCGCCCGGCACGCCAACCTGCGCACCGCGTTCGTCCACGACGAGACCGGAGTGCCCGCCCAGCTCGTGCTCGACCGGGTCGACGTTCCGTGGCGTGAGGTCGAAGTGGACGCGGACGCTCTTGCCGCAGTCCTCGATTCGGAACGCACATCGCCGTTCGACAGTGCGCGTCCGCCACTGTTGCGGGCCGTGCTCGTGCGTACCGGCGCGGACGCCGTGCTGGTGCTGACCAACCACCACCTCGTCCTCGACGGTTGGTCGATGCCGCTGCTCGTGCGAGAAGTGCTCTCCTGCTATGTCTCACCCGATGCGCTCGCCGAGCCGGTGCCCTACCGCGACTACCTGCGGTGGTGGAACGCCCAGGACCACGGCCGGTCGCTGCAGGCGTGGGGTGATGCGCTGTCGGGGCTCGCCGACCCCACGCTGGTCGCCCCGCATGCCGGGGAAGTGCTCGACGTCAATCCCGAGCAGATCGACGTCGAACTGCCCGCGTGGCTCCGCACGGGACTTGTCGCCCGCCGCGACACCGATGTCACCGTCAACACCCTGGTGCAGACGGCGTGGGCGCTCGTTCTCGGGCGCGTGCTGGGCCGCGACGACGTCGTGTTCGGCGCCACCGTATCGGGGCGTCCGGCCGAACTGCCCGGTGTCGAGTCCATGCTCGGCCTGTTCATCAACACCCTGCCGGTGCGGGTCCGGCTCGACGAGTCCGACACCGTCGTCGGCCTGCTCCGGCGCGTGCAGGACGACCAGGTCGCGATGCTCGAGCATCACCACATCGGACTCGGCGAGATCCAGGAGCGCGTCGGCGCCGGAACTCTCTTCGACACGCTGACCGTCTTCGAGTCGTACCCCGTCGACCGGGCAGGTTTCGACGAGACCACCGATCTCGCCGGGATGCACGTGACGGACATCGATGCCCGCGACGCCACGCACTACCCGATCACCGTGATGGCGATCCTCGAACCCACCCTGCGGTTGAGCGTGCGTTTCCGCACCGACCTGTTCGATCGCGCCACCGTCGAGCGGCTCGTGCAGCGGTTGCTCGGCGTACTCGAAACCTTCGTCGCCCATCCCGACACGCACATCCGCGACGTCGAAGTGTTCGTGCCGGGCGAACTCGGCGTGATCGCGAACTTCGAGCGCGGCGAGAACGTCGCGCTTCCGGCCAAGACACTTCCCGACCTGCTCCGCGAGCAGTCGGAACGCACCCCCGACGGCACCGCGGTCGTCGTCGACGGCGGCGGCGCGTTGAGCTACGCATCGTTCACAGGACGCGTGAATCGGGTCGCGCGGTCGTTGATCGCCGACGGGATCGGCCCCGGCGACCTCGTGGCGGTCGCGATGCCGCGGTCGTTCGAGCAGCTCATCGCGATACACGCCGTCGTCACCGCAGGCGCGGCCTACGTGCCCATCGATCCCGACCAGCCCGAGCAGCGCACCGCGCACGTCCTCGACACGGCACGCCCCGCTCGTGTGCTCGACGTGCTGCCCGACGCACTGTCGTTCTCCGACAGCGTGGTCACCGACGCCGATCGCCGTCGCCCCCTGCACTCCGACGACCTCGCATATGTGTTGTTCACCTCCGGTTCCACCGGGCGGCCCAAGGGCGTTGCGATCTCGCACCGCAGCATCGTCAACCGGCTGCAATGGATGCAGGGCCGCTACCCGCTGACCGGCGACGACGTCGTCCTGCAGAAAACCCCTGCGACCTTCGACGTGTCGGTCTGGGAGTTGTTCTGGCCACTGCTCACCGGTGCCGCCGTGGTGCTCGCAACCCCGGACGGGCACCGCGACCCCCGCTACCTGTCGCGAGTGATCGCCGAAAATCATGTCACCACAGTGCATTTCGTTCCATCGATGCTCGATGTCTTCCTCGCGGAAGGTGATCTGTCGCGGTGCGTCGCCCTGCGGCAGATCTTCACCAGTGGTGAGGCGCTGACCGCGGCGAGCGTGTCGCGGGTGGCCGAGGCGCTCGCCGTTCCCGTGCACAACCTGTACGGACCGACCGAAGCGGCCGTCGACGTCACCGCCCACGAGACGGTGCCCGGCGAAACCCCGGTCCCCATCGGTACGCCCGTATGGAATACGTCGGTGCGGGTGCTCGACCGGCGACTGCGTCCTGTGCCCATCGGAATCGAAGGCGAACTCTATCTCGGTGGCGTACAGCTCACGACCGGCTACTACGGTGCCGCAGGGCTGACGGCGGAACGGTTCGTCGCCGACCCCGCAGGCAACGGACGCCTGTACCGTACGGGCGACCTGGTCCGGTGGCGCGCCGACGGCGCGCTCGAGTACCTCGGCCGCAGCGACTTCCAGGTCAAGCTCCGAGGCCAGCGCATCGAACTCGGCGAGATCGAAGCCGTACTGCTCGAGCCCGACACCGTGACCCAGGCCGTCGTCGTGCTGCATCGCGACGATGCCGCCGGTGAACATCTCGTCGCGTACGTGGTGGGCGACCGTGACGCGGCTCTCGCACACGCCGAGTCGCGGCTCCCACGACACATGATCCCGACCCTCGCCGTGTCCCTCGACGCGATGCCCGTCACCGCGAACGGAAAACTCGACCGAAAGGCCCTGCCGGAACCCGAATTCGGATCGGCCGAGCATGTAGCACCGGCGTCGGGTACCGAACACATCGTCGCCGGGGTGATCGCCGAACTCGTCGGCCACGACCGTGTCGGAGCGACGACGAGCTTCTTCGACCTCGGTGGCAACTCGCTCACCGCGACCCGGCTCCTCGCCCGGCTCGACGACCACTTCGGCACCCGCCTGCAGGTACGCGACCTGTTCGACAACCCCACGGTCGCAGGACTGGCCCGGATCATCGACGGCCGCCGCGACGATCAGCGGACGCAACCGGCCGCGCGACCACGCCCTGAGCGGATCCCGCTGTCGCCCGCGCAAACGCGCATGTGGTTCGTCAACCGTTTCGACCCCACCTCAGGCGCCTACAACGTCGCGGTCGCATTGCGGCTCACCGGTGTACTCGACGAGGAGGCGCTGCGCGCCGCCGTGATCGACATCGCCGGGCGCCACGAGACGCTGCGCACCCGCTACCCCGACTCCGGCGACGGCCCATACCAGCAGATCCTGCCCGTTTCCGAGCCCGGACGGGTGCCGGCGGCCCAGCCACTCGACGGGCCGCTCGACGAGAGACTGCGCGCGGTGGTGGGACGCGGCTTCGACGTCACCGCCGCGCCGCCCGTCGCGTTGACGGTGCTGCGGGAGAGCAGTGCCGACGGCGCACTCGTCGACAGCCACGTGCTCGTGCTGGTGGTGCACCACATCGCCATCGACGGGTGGTCCATGCAGTCACTTGCCCGCGATCTCGTCGCGGCCTACGGCACCCGCGTCCTCGGTAACGCCCCCACCTGGGAGCCCTTGCCCGTCCAGTACGCAGACTTCGCGATCTGGCAGCACGACCTGCTCGGCGACGTCGATGACCCCGGCTCGCTCGGCGCCCGTCAACTCGGCTTCTGGCGCGACACCCTCGCCGGTGCGCCCGAGGTATCCGATGTGCCGACCGACCGCCGCCGTCCCGCGGTCCCGTCGTTCCGCGGCGGCACCGTGTCGGCCGAACTCGACTCGCAGCTGTACTCTCAGCTCGACGAACTCGCGCGCGTGCGCGGTGCGTCACTGTTCATGGTGCTGCACGCCGCACTCGCGGTGCTGCTGGCCCGGCTGAGCGGCACCGGGGACATCACCATCGGCACACCGGTCGCGGGGCGCGGACAGTCGAACCTCGACGATGTCATCGGCATGTTCGTCAACACGCTTCCGCTGCGCGTGTCGGTGGCCTCCGGTGAATCGTTCACCGATGTGCTCGCGCGGGTACGCGATGTCGACCTCGCTGCCTATGCACATGCGGATCTGCCGTTCGAGCGGCTCGTCGACGCCCTCGGTACGTCACGCGCCACCTCACACCATCCGGTGTTCCAGACCGTCCTGGCACTCGAGGTGCCGCGCCCGGCCTCCGTGTCGCTGCCCGGTCTCGAAATCGACGTTCTTCCCGTCGATTTCGGTATCGCCAAGTTCGATCTGGAATTCGCGGTCACCGAGCACGACGACCACGCCACCGTCGCTTTGACGTTCGCACACGACCTGTTCGACGACCGCACCGCCGCCATGATGCTCGAGCGGTATGTACGCGTGCTCTCCGGTGTCGCAGCCGACCCGCAGTCGGCAGTGGGCGACGTCGAGCTGCTGTCGGATGACGAACACCTCACTCTGATGCAGGCCCCGGAATCCGCCCCCTACCGACCCCTGCCCGTTCTGTTCGCCGACGCCGCAGCCGACCCCGAGGCTCTCGCCCTCGTCTCCGGTTCCGCGACCGTGACCTACCGCGAACTGGATCTGCGCTCGAACATCCTCGCCCGCAACCTCATCGAGGCCGGGGCAGTGCCCGGGTCGGTCGTCGCGGTCGCGCTGCCGCGGTCGGTGGACTCGGTGATCGCATTGTGGGCCGTCGCGAAGACCGGCGCCACGTTCCTGCCCGTCGACCCCGGCTATCCCGCCGCGCGTATCGAGCACATGATCACCGACTCCGGTGCGCGTCTCGGTGTCGCGCACACCGCACTGCCCGGTGGCCTCACCTGGGTGGCGCCGCACACCGGCGGTGACGATCGGCCGATCACCGGTCGCCTGCCGCGCCCGGACGAGGCGGCCTACCTGATCTACACCTCAGGGTCGACGGGCGTACCCAAGGGCGTCGTCGTCACTCACCGCGGACTCGCCGCATTCGTCGCCGAGCAGCAACGCCACTATCGGGTGCAACCCGGTGACCGGGTCGCGGCGTTCGCATCGCCGAGTTTCGATGCGTCGCTACTCGAGATCTTCATGGCCATCGGTGGGGGAGCAACACTCCAGTTGATCCCCGCCGACGTCTACGGCGGCACCGAACTCGAAAAGCACCTCACGGGTGTGACTCACCTCTTCCTCACCCCCGCTGCCCTCGCGACGCTGAACCCTGCACGCCTCGAACATGTTCGAGTCGTCGTTGTCGGCGGCGAAGCATGCGAGCCATCGCTCGTCGAGCGGTGGGCACCGGGACGCGAGATGTTCAACGCCTACGGCCCGACCGAGGCGACCATCATGGCCACCCATTTCGGACCGATGACGACGGGCGAGCCCGTGCGAATCGGCCGGCCCGTGCTCGGTACCGGCGCAGTGGTGCTCGACACGCGGCTGCGTCCTGTCCCGGCAGGAGTCCCGGGGGAGCTCTACGTGTACGGCGCCGGCCTCGCCCGCGGCTACCACGATCAGGCTGCGCTCACCGCATCCCGATTCGTCGCGAACCCGCTGCACGGCGGACTCATGTACCGCACCGGCGACCTCGTCCGCTGGGTCGATGACGACCTCGACTACCTGGGGCGCACCGACTTCCAGGTGAAGGTGCGTGGTCACCGCATCGAACTGCCGGAAATCGACGCGGTGCTCGCCGGCCACCACGGAATCGACGCGGCGGTCACCGTGTCGCACGAAGCGACCGGCACCCTCGTGTCCTATGTGACGGCATCGAAGGAGACCGGCGCGCCGGATCCGGCCGAGCTGTCGGTGTACGCCGCGCAGGTGCTGCCCGCGTACATGGTGCCGTCGTCGATCACCGTCGTAGACACTTTCCCCCGCACGGGTGCAGGCAAGATCGACACCCGCGCGCTCCCCGAACCTGTCTTCGCCGCATCCGAGTTCGTCGAACCTCGCAGCGCGGACGAAGTGCGCGTCGCCGAGGTGTACGCCGAGATCCTCGGCGTCGACCGGGTCGGTGCGCACGACGACTTCTTCGCACTCGGCGGCAACTCGCTGTCTGCGACGCGGGTGATCGCGCGGCTCGACTCGTCGTTGGGTGTGCGTGCGCTCTTCGAGAACCCCACGGTCGCGGCGCTCGCGCTCGCCGTCCGTGAAGGCGCCGCGGATCAGCGCCCGCCACTGACCGCAGGTACTCGGCCCGAGCACATCCCGCTCTCGCCTGCGCAACAGCGGATGTGGCTGATCAACCGGTTCGATCCCGCATCACCGGTCTACAACATTCCCGTCGCGGTGCGCCTGACCGGCCACCTCGACATCGATGCGCTCCAGGCGGCGGTCGACGATGTCGTGCAACGGCACGAGACCCTCCGCACGGTGTTTCCTGCGACCGCAACCGACCCGCATCAGGTGGTGCTCGACGTCGCACCGCTCGATCTCACCCCGCGCGCAGCCACCGTAGACACGGTGCGCGACGAGATCGTCGCCGTGGCAGGTCACGGGTTCGACGTCACCGACGAGACCCCCGCTCGCGCAGCGCTGCTCCGGCTCGCCGACGACGAGCACATCCTCGTCGTCGTGGTGCACCACATCGCCGCCGACGGCGCCTCGACGATGCCGCTCGCCCGCGACATACTCGTCGCCTACCAGGCGCGACTGTCCGGAACGGAACCCGCGTGGGCCCCCCTCGCCGTGCAGTACGCCGATTACGCGCTGTGGCAACGCGCCTTGCTCGGCAACCACTCGGACCCCACATCGATCGCGGCGCGTCAGCTCGCGTACTGGACCGACACGCTCGCCGACAAGCCTGCGGTGCTCGATCTGCCCGCCGACCGCCCGCGCCCTGCCGTCGCCTCACAGCGCGGTGCCCGCACCGAATTCCGCATCGGCCCCGACACCGTGCGCGCGCTCGACAACCTGGCCCGAAGCCACGGCGCAACCCGCTTCATGGTGCTGCACGCGGCGCTCGCCGTGCTGCTCTGCAGGCTCGGATCCACCGAGGACATCAGCATCGGCACGCCCATCGCCGGGCGCGGAGACGCCGCACTCGACGACCTGGTCGGCATGTTCGTGGGCACCCTCGTGCTGCGCACCCGCATCGACCCGGGCACCGGATTCGCTGAGTTCCTCGAACAGGTCCGCGACACCGACCTCGCCGCATTCGGCCATGCCGACGTGCCGTTCGAGGAGGTCGTCGACGCCGTCGACCCCGTCCGTTCGCAGGCGCATGCACCGCTGTTCCAGGTGTCGCTGTCGGTGCAGAACCAGGGCACCGGAACCCTCGAGCTGCCCGGCCTCGCCGTGGAGCCCCTCGACCCCGGCATCGACGTCGCCAAGGTCGATCTCGAATTCACCGTCCGTGACGGCGATGACGAGTCGCTTGCCGCATCGCTCACCTACGCCACAGACCTGTTCGACGAACACACCGCCGTGACTCTCGCCGAGCGGTGGACACGACTGCTCGGTGCGATCGCGTCCGAGCCGACCCTCGCAGTGGGCGACCTGCCGGTACTCGACGACGCAGAGATCTCCCGCGCACTCGCTCACGCGGTGCCCGCCGCATTGCCCCCGCAGACGTTGCCGCAGATCTTCGCTGCCGGCGTGGCAGCCGATCCCGACGGAATCGCCGCCACCGATGGCATCCGGCGTCTCACCTACACCGAACTCGACCGCGCCTCCACCCGCCTGGCGCACAAACTGACCGCCCACGGCGCCGGACCGGAAACCGCAGTGGCACTGTCGTTCCCACGCTCGATCGACGCGATCGTGGCGTTGTGGGCGGTCGTGAAGACCGGAGCGATGTTCGTACCCATCGATCCGGCGCTGCCCACGGCACGCATCGAATACCTGCTGTCCGACTCGGACGCGAACATCGGGGTCGGCACCGGACCGTCCGGCATCCCATGGCTGTCGGTCGACGCCGAAGACCAGCCCGATACTCCACTCGCACCGGCAATCACGGCACTGTCCGCGGCATACATGATCTACACCTCGGGCTCCACCGGCACCCCCAAGGGCGTCGTGGTCACCCATCGCGGTCTGGCTGCCTTCACAGCCGGGCACCGACCGGAACTCGGCCTCGACACGGCATCGCGGCTGCTGCGGTTCTCGTCGTCGAGCTTCGACGCATCGGTATTCGAACAGATCGCCGCGTTCTCCGCCGGTGCCACCATGGTGGTCGCGCCTCCGGACATCGTCGGAGGCGGCGAGCTCACCGACCTGCTCGGACGCGAGCGCGTCACACATATCCTCACCGCGCCCGCCGCCCTCGGCACCCTCACCACCGGCGAACTGCCCGAACTCGAAGCCGTCGTCGTCGGCGGCGACGTGTGCCCTCCCGAACTCGTCGAACGGTTCGGCCCGGCCTGCCGGTTCATCAACAGCTACGGCCCCACCGAAACCACGATCATCATCACCGCCACCGCGCCTCTGACACCGGGCGACGAGATCACCATCGGCACACCCATCGAAGGTTCCGGCGCCGTGGTGCTCGACCACCGGCTGAAGCCCGTCGCCGACGGCGTCATCGGTGAGCTGTACCTGTCCGGGGCAGGCCTCGCGCGCGGCTACCACCGGCGCCCTTCCCAGACCGCGTCCCGATTCGTCGCGAATCCGTTCACCGGCAACCTCATGTACCGCACGGGCGACCTCGTGCGGCGCACCCCCGCAGGCGAACTCGATTTCATCGGCCGCAGCGACGCGCAGGTCCAGGTCCGTGGCCTGCGCATCGAACTCGGCGAAATCGAAGCCGCCCTCACCCGCGATGACGACGTCGCACAGGCAGTCGTCGTCGTGCATTCCGACCCGCACACCGGCGACCGGATCATCGGATACGTCGTGCCCGCCACCGGCGCCACCGTCGATCCGCAGCAGATCCGCGACCGACTCGCAGACGAACTGCCCGCCTACATGGTGCCCGCGCAGATCCTCGTGCTCGACGCTCTGCCGATCACCGCGCACGGCAAGCTCGACCGGAAAACCCTTCCCGTTCCCGGTATCGAAGCCCGCGCATTCCGTGCGCCCGAGAGCCCCGTCGAGCAGACTGTCGCCGCCGTCTACGCCGACCTGCTCGGCACCGCGCGCGTCGGGCTCGACGACGACTTCTTCGAACTCGGCGGCAACTCGCTCACCGCCACCCAGCTCGTCGCACGACTCGGGGCGGCCCTCGACACCACGGTGCCTGTGCGTGCCGTGTTCGAAAACCCGACGGTGAGCGCGCTCGCTGCCGCCGTCGCACACACCGCGGGGGAGGGATCGAGGCCCGCGCTGGTGAAATACGACCGACCCGAAACCATCCCGCTGTCGCTCGCGCAGCAGCGGATGTGGTTCTTCAACCGGTTCGATCCCGGATCGGCGGCGTTCAACATCCCGATCGTGCTGCGGCTGACCGGCACTCTCGACGAACCGGCGCTGCGGGCGGCGTTGTCCGACGTTCTCGAACGCCACGAATCCCTCCGTACCGTGTACCCCGACACCGAGACCGGACCGACGCAGAAGATCGTGCCGGCAGATCGGCAGGTCACCGAGTTCGCGACGGTCGATGTCTCCGCGGAGGACATCGGTTCGTACCTCGTCGAGTTCGTCTCCCGCGGATTCGATCTCAGTGCCGAAACCCCTGTTCGCGCGCGGCTGTTCAGGATCTCCGCCGACGAGCACGTGCTCGCCGTCGTCGCCCATCACATTGCCAGCGACGGTGGATCGCAGGCCCCGATGTCGCGCGACCTCGTCACCGCATACCTCGCACGCTCGGGCGGCGCAGCCCCCGGCTGGGCGCCGCTGCCCGTGCAGTACGCCGATTACGCACTGTGGCAGAAGGACCTGCTCGGGAGCGAGACCGATCCGTCGTCCCTCCTCGCGCGGCAGCTCGCCTACTGGACCGCCGCCCTCGTCGATCTGCCCGACCTCGTCGAGATGCCCACCGATCATCCGCGTCCGGCCGTGCAGTCGTCGCGTGGAGCCACCGTCGAGTTCTCACTCGACGCCGAACTCGCCGACCGCATCGAGCAGTTCACCCGCGAGCGCGGAGTCACGCTGTTCATGCTCGCGCACGCCGCCGTCTCCGTGCTGCTCGCCCGGTGGTCCGACAGCACAGACATTCCGGTCGGCACCCAGATCGCGGGTCGGGGCGAACCCGCGCTCGACGACCTTGTCGGCATGTTCGGCAACACACTCGTGTTGCGCCTGCAGGTCGATCCCGCGGCGACGTTCGACGACATCCTCACACAGGCCCGCGACGTCGACCTCGCCGCGTTCTCACACCCCGACGTCCCCCTCGAACGTCTCGTCGAACTCCTCGACCCGGCACGGTCCACCGCCTATTCCGCGCTGTTCCAGACGTTGCTCGTCGTGCACAACTTCACCCGCTCCGAGGTGACGCTGCCCGGGTTGACCGTCGCACCGGTGGACACCGGCGCGGTCGGCGCGAAACTCGATCTCGAAATCCACCTCGGGGAACGCGTGGATGCCGACGGGCAGCGCACCGGCATCGACGGGTCCATCACCTACGCGACCGACCTGTTCACCGGCCACACAGTCGGCCGGTTGTCCGAACACCTCGTTGCGCTGCTCGACGCCGCGATCCGCGACCCTCGTGCCACGGTCGGCGACATCGACCTGCGCGGACCCGACGAGCGCGCACTCGCGCAGGCGGTCAACAACACCGCGACCGGACGTGACCCCGGCAACGGCGAGGAAACCGACACACTGCTCACCCGATTCACCACGCAGGCAGCGCGCACACCGGACGCGGCCGCACTCGTGCTCGAGGGTGACACGGTCACGTACGGGCACTTCGCTTCCCGCGTGAACCGGCTCGCCAGGCACCTCGTGGAAGCCGGCGTCGGGCCCGATACGCTCGTCGGGATCTATGCCGCACGCTCGGTCGAGATGATGGTCGCGATCTACGCGACGCTGCAGGCCGGCGGCGCCTACGTGCCGCTCGACCCCGAGCATCCCGCAGACCGCACCGAGTACGTGCTCGCCACCGCGCAGCCCGTGGTCGTGCTCACCACCTCGGCCGAACGGTCCACGCTTCCGGGCGAGCACCGGATCGTCGAGGTCGACGGCGCACTGCCCGAGGTGTCCGATGCGCCGCTCACCGACGCAGACAGGCTCGCACCGCTGCGAGGCGGCAACATCGCCTACATCATCTTCACGTCCGGATCCACCGGACGGCCCAAAGGTGTCGCTGTCGAACACCGTGCGGTGGCCAACCAGATCGCATGGATGCGCGAACGCTACGACCTCGGCCCCGGCGACGCTGCGATGCACAAGACACCGATGACGTTCGACGCGTCGGTATGGGAACTGTTCTACCCCTTGCAGGTGGGCGCGCGACTCGTCCTCGCCATCCCGGGCGGCCACCGCGACCCCGTCTACCTCGCGCAACTGTCGCGTGACGAGGGCGTGAACATCCTCGAATTCGTACCGTCGATGCTTGCGGTGTTCCTCGCCGACCCGGAACTCGAACTCCCCGACTCGGTGCGGTACCTGTCGGTCGGTGGCGAAGCGCTACCCGCTGACCTCGCCGCCGATGTCGCGGCGCGCTCCGATGCTGCCCTCGACAACACCTACGGCCCCACCGAAGCCACCGTGACCTCGACGGTGCTGCGCAGCGACGGCCACTACCGCGACACGGTGCCGATCGGCCGTCCCATCCGGAACACCACCGCCCACGTCCTCGACACGCGGCTGCACCCGGCGCCGGTGGGTATCCCCGGTGAGCTGTACCTCGGCGGAATCCAATTGGCACGTGGCTATCACGCCCGGCCCGATCTCACGGCCGAACGATTCGTTGCCGCTCCGGGTGGTGAGCGTCTGTACCGCACCGGCGACCGTGTGCGGCTGATGTCCGACGGCACCCTGGATTACCTCGGCCGCAACGACTTCCAGGTCAAGATCCGCGGTCTGCGCATCGAGCTCGGGGAAATCGAATCCGCGATCGTCGCTGTCGGTGAGGTGGCACGTGCCGTCGTCGTCGTGCACGACAGCGACCGCGGGCCACAACTTGTCGCCTACGTCGTCCCCACCGCGGGCGCCGTAGTGGACACCGACGTGGTCCGCGGAACCGTCGGCCGGGCGTTGCCGCGGTACATGGTTCCCGATGTCATCATGGTGCTCGACGCACTGCCGCTCAACGCATCCGGCAAACTCGACCGACGTGCCCTGCCGGAACCCGAGGTGGCCGCTCGCGAATTCCGCGCACCCCGCAGCGACGTCGAATGTGCGGTGGCAGACGCGGTCGCCGAGGTCCTCGGCGTCGAGCGTGCAGGACTGGACGACGACTTCTTCGCGCTCGGCGGAAACTCACTCGTCGCGACGCGTGTGGTGTCGCGGATCGGTGCGGCGCTCGGAATCGACGTGCCGCTGCGCACCCTTTTCGAACACCCCACCGTCGAAGCCCTCGCGGCGGCGATATCGGGTCTCACGACGAGCGGTGCCCGGAACCCGCTCGTCGCGCAGGAACGGCCGGAACTCGTGCCGCTGTCGTTCGCGCAGCAGCGGATGTGGTTCCTCAACCGGTTCGTTCCGGATTCGGCTGCCTACAACATCCCGATTGCGGTGCGTCTGTCCGGCGCTCTCGACGTCGATGCGCTCGACGCGTCGGTCGCCGACCTGATCGAGCGCCACGAAATCCTGCGGACCGTCTACCCCGAGGCCGACGGCGCCGCCCACCAGCGTGTCCTGCCGCCGCACGAGGCGATCCTCGATCTCACCCCGGTGCAGGCCTCCGACAACGATGTGGTGTCGCTGGCCACCGAATTCATCACGCGCGCGTTCGACGTGACCCGCGACGTGCCGGTACGGGCACGGCTGTTCCATCTCGGCGACAGCGAGCACGTCCTGGTCTTCGTCGTACACCACATCGCGGGCGACGGTTTCTCGATGGCGCCGCTGATCCGCGACGTGATGGTCGCGTACACCGCTCGCGTCGCCGGTGAACGCCCGGCGTGGGCTCCACTTGCCGTGCAGTACGCCGACTATGCGCTCTGGCAGCGTGAACTTCTCGGTTCCGGGGACGATCCCGAGAGCCTCGCATCGCGGCAGATCGCCTACTGGACCGAGACCCTGGCCGGAGCACCCGCCGAACTCGACCTGCCCACCGACCGTCCGCGACCCGCCGTCCGCTCCCAGCAGGGTGCGCTGCACCGGATCACAATCGATCGCGGCCTGCACGCCGGACTCGAACACCTCGCCCGAGAGCATCATTCGACGCTCTTCATGGTGATCCACGCGGCATTCGCGGTGTTGCTCTCCGCGTTGTCCGGCAGCCGCGACCTCACCGTCGGTACTCCCGTCGCAGGCCGCGGCGAGGCCGCACTCGACGACCTCATCGGCATGTTCGTCAACACGCTCGTATTGCGCACCGACGTCGATCCGGACCGGTCGTTCAGCGAGTTCCTCGACTCCGTCCGCACCACCGACCTCGCCGCGTTCGCGCACGCAGATGTCCCGTTCGAAAGCCTCGTCGACGCGCTCGCCCCCACCCGGTCGCAATCGCGGACCCCGCTGTTCGAGGTGATGCTCGTTCTGCAGAACATGCAGCACACCGCGCTCGAGCTCGACGACGTGCGGATGAGCGCTCTCGATGTCGAGTTCGCCGAGGCACGTTTCGACCTGCAGCTGACGATGGGTGAAACCTACGACGACGCCGGGGACGTCACCGGTATGGTCGCTGAATTCACCTACGCGACAGCATTGTTCGAGGCTTCCACGATCGAGACCATCGCGGAGCGCTTCGAGCGTGTTCTGCGCAGCGTGACGGACGAACCGGATCGCACCGTCTCCACCATCGACGTGCTCACCCCCGGCGAACGCGCGCAGCTGCTCACCACCTGGAACGGCACCGCGCCGCGGGAGACCCTCGTGAGCCTGTTCGATGCGCAGGTGCAGCGGTCTCCCGACGCGGTCGCAGTGGTGGCCGACGATGTCATCCTCACCTACCGCGAGTTCGATGCGCGCGTGAACCGGCTGGCGCGTCACTTGATCTCCCTGGGCGTCGGGCCCGAGACCCACGTCGCGTTGGCGATGGCGCGGTCGCTGCACCAATTGGTCGCGATGTACGCGACCGTCAAAGCCGGAGGTGCCTATGTGCCGATCGATCCGGATCTACCCGACGAGCGCAACGAGTACGTCCTCGAGACCGCTGCGCCCGTCCTGATCATCACGACCTCGGGTGAAACCGTCACCGCGCGTAGCGATATCCCGGTGCTGCGTGTCGATACCGTCGAGCTGGCGAATATATCGGACGTTCCGGTGACCGATGCGGAACGCGCGATGCCGCTGCGTCCCGAGAACACCGCGTGGGTGATCTTCACGTCGGGCTCCACCGGCCGCCCCAAGGGCGTGTCGGTGCCGCACGGGCAGATCGCGGTCGCGATCGACTGGCGGCAGCAACGGTACGGGCTCGGGGCCGACGACACCGTGCTCCAGAAGACCGCATTCACGTTCGACGCGTCGGGGCGCGAATTCTGGTGGCCGCTCACCGCCGGTGCGCGCCTCGTCCTCGCCTCACCCGACGGACACCGCGACCCCTACTACCTCGCCGCAGCCATCGAGCAACACGGCGTGACCTCGTCGTACTTCGTTCCGTCGGTGCTGACCGAAGTGGTCGCCGTCGCGCGCGAAGGTCAACTGAACTCGCTTCGACAGGTGTACTGCTCCGGCGAGGTGCTGACCCCGCAGCTTGCGCAGGCCGTGCACGCGGCGAGCGGAGCCGAGGTGTCCAACGAATACGGCCCGACCGAGTTCACGCTCTCGATCACCCGTCACGTTGCGTCCGATACGGGCGTGCCATCGCTGCCCATCGGTACGCCCCAAGGCAACGCAGGCGCGTACGTCCTCGACAGCAGGCTGCGGCCCGTTCCCCTCGGCACCGCGGGCGAGTTGTATCTCGCGGGGCAGCAACTCGGTCGAGGCTACGTGTCGCAGCCGGAGCTGACCGCGGAGCGGTTCATCGCAGACCCGTACGGACCCGATGGCACTCGCATGTACCGCACGGGTGACCTCGTGCGACGGAACAGTGCGGGCGAACTCGAGTACGTGGGCCGCACCGACTTCCAGGTCAAGCTGCGCGGGCTGCGCATCGAACTCGGCGAAGTGGAAGCCGCGTTCAGCGCGCACCCCGCGGTGCGTCAGGTCGTCGTGGTCCTGAGGAAAGACCCCCACATCGGCGACAGCCTCATCGCCTACCTCGTCGCACACGACGAGGCCGACCTCGACATCGACGAGATGAAGAGCTCGGTGGCGCAGCGAGTTCCGTCCTACATGGTGCCCACGTCCGTAATGGTGCTCGACCGGATGCCCCTCAACCCGTCGGGCAAGGTCGACCGTAAGGCGCTGCCCGATCCCGAGTTCGAGGAACGCGAGTTCCGTGCACCGGTCACACACGTCGAGCAGACCATCGCGTCGGTCTTCGCCGATGTCCTCGGTGTCGAGCGAGTCGGGCTGGACGACGACTTCTTCGCGATCGGCGGCAACTCCCTTGTCGCTACCCGCATCGCCGCCCGTATCGGTGCCGCCCTGCACACCACCGTGCCGGTCCGTGCGATCTTCGAAGCACCCACCGTGGCAGGCCTGGCCGCCGAGGCATTCCGGTTCGGACCCGCCGGCCACCCGGCCCTCGTACCGCAAGAGCGCCCCGAGCGGATCCCGTTGTCGCTTGCGCAACAGCGGATGTGGTTCCTGAACCGATTCGATCCCCGGTCGGCGACCTACAACATCCCCGCGGCGATCAAGCTCACGGGCAATCTCGACGTCGATGCGCTGCGCGGTGCCGTCCGAGACCTCCTCGCACGCCACGAGATCCTGCGGACCGTCTACCCCGAGGTCGACGGCGCCGGAATGCAGGTGATCAGGCCGGTCTCCGAGGTCACCCTCGACCTGCGCGAGGAGGACGTCGAACCGGACAGGGCCCTCGGGGTCGTCACCTGTGCGATCCGGGCCGGTTTCGACGTGACCGCGGACGTCCCGGTCCGGGCACGCCTTCTTCGCATCGGTGAGCGCGAGTTCGTTCTCGTCGTCGTCGTGCACCACATCGCCGCCGACGGCTTCTCCATCGGGCCGATGCTGCGCGACGTGATGGTCGCGTACGCAGCCAGGTCCACAGGGGAAACTCCGGCCTGGACACCGCTCGACGTGCAGTACGCCGACTACAGCCTGTGGCAACTGGGCGCCCTCGGGTCCGAGGACGACCCGACAAGCGTGATCTCACGGCAGATCGATTACTGGGCCGGCGCTCTCGACGACATCCCCGACGTTCTCGAACTGCCCGCCGACCGTGCGCGTCCGGCAGTGGCGTCGTACCGCGGTGCAACCCATCGTGTGCATCTCGATGCCTCGACGCATCAGCACCTGCTCGACCTTGCCCGGTCACGGAACGCGACGCTGTTCATGGTGCTGCACAGCGCCCTGAGCGCAGAACTCGCATGGCTGAGCGGCACCGCCGACATTGCCGTCGGAACGCCCGTCGCCGGTCGCGGCGACCAGGCGCTCGACGACCTCATCGGCATGTTCGTCAACACCCTCGTGCTCCGCACCCGGATCGATCCCGACGAGCCGTTCTCGACATTGCTGTCGCGTTCCCGCGACATCGCCCTCGGCGCCTTCGCACACGCAGACGTGCCGTTCGAGCGCCTCGTCGAGGTTCTCGACCCGCCCCGGTCGCAGGCACGGAACCCGCTGTTCCAGGTGATGCTCACCCTCCAGAACATGGAGCGCCGCCACTTCGAACTCGGCGACGTCCGGATCGAACCGATCGACGCAGACCTCGGCGAAGCCAAGGTCGACCTGCAGGTCACCGCGATCGAACAGTTCGACGACGACGGCGCACCCGCCGGCATCGACGCGGCCTGGACGTACGCGACAGACCTGTTCGACGACACGACCGTCGTCACGTTCGCAGAAAGTTTCACACGGCTCCTGTCCGCGATCGTCGCCGATCCGGACCTGCAGGTAGCGGCGTTGCCGCTACTCGACGATGCCGAACGGACCCGAGTGCTGGCGCTCGGAGTCGGTCCGGACGTCGCTGCAGGCGAGGAGGTTGCAGTCGTCGATTCGGAGGCGACCGCAGTCACTTCGGCGGGCGTGTCCTTGTCCCGTGGCGAATTCGACGAGCGTGTCGCGGCGCTGGCCCGCGCTCTGATCGCGCGTGGCGTCGGCCCGGAGACACGTGTCGCGGTGCACATGGAGCGCAGTATCGACCTGCTCGTCGGCATCCACGCGATCCTGCAGGCCGGTGGCGCGTACGTCCCGCTCGATCCCGACCACCCGGCCGAGCGTATCGCGCACATCCTCGATGCCGCGAAACCTGCTCTCGCGCTTGTCCGCTCCTCCGCGGCCGGACTTCCGATTCCGATGCTCGCGGTCGATTCCGTCGGTGCATCCAACGACACATCATCGATCACCGACGACGACCGGCTCGCACCGCTGCGCCCCGACCACCTCGCGTATGTGCTGTTCACCTCAGGGTCGACGGGCATGCCCAAGGGCGTCGCCGTCACACATCGCGCGCTGAACACCCAGCTCGACTGGATGCAGCACACGCTCGGGCTGACCTGCGACGACGTGATCCTGTGGAAGACACCCGTCACCTTCGACGCCTCCGTGTGGGAATTGCTGCTGCCCACACGTATCGGCGCGCGCCTTGTGATGGCACACCCCGAAGGCCACGCCGATCCCGCGTATCTCGCATCGGTGATTGCCGCGGAGAAGGTGACGGTCGCGCAGTTCGTGCCGTCGGTACTCGACCTTGTCGTCGACGAGGATCCCGGACCGTCTCTGCAGCATGTGTTCTCGGGTGGTGAGACACTACGCTCGGCTACCGCCGAACGAGTCCGCAATGCGCTCGGCGCGCAAATCCACAACCTGTACGGCCCGACGGAAACCACGATCCAGGTCGCCCACCGGGCAGGGACATCCCGTGCGGGACAGAGCGTACCGATCGGCACGGCGGTCGCGGGCACGACATTGCTGGTGCTCGATGCGCGTCTGCAGCCGGTTCCCGTCGGTGTGCGCGGCGAACTCTACGTCGCGGGGCCGCAGGTGGCGCGCGGCTACGAGAACGCCACCGGCCAGACCGCGTCGCGCTTCGTCGCCGACCCCTACAGCGCACGCGGCGCACGGATGTATCGCACAGGCGACGTCGTGCGCTGGACGACGGCGGGAGAACTCGACTACCTGGGCCGCAGCGACCATCAGATCAAACTACGTGGCCTGCGCATCGAAATCGGCGAGATCGAAACAGTGCTGCAGGCGATGGACATGGTCGCGGCGGCGGCAGTCGCGGTGGTGTCGGATCGGCTCGTCGGCTATGTCGTTCCCGCATCCGGTTCGGACGTCAACGTCGAATCAGTTCGTGATGCAGCGGCAGATCAGTTGCCGTCGTATATGATTCCGGATGCCCTCGTCGTGCTCGAGGCCATGCCGCTCAACACCTCCGGCAAACTCGACCGCAGGGCACTTCCGGAGCCGGAATTCGAGACGCGGGAATTCCGGGCACCGGTGACGCCGACCGAAGAGATCGTGGCGTCGGTCTTCGGTGCCGTGCTGGGCGTCGAACGTGTCGGCCTCGACGACGGATTCTTCGAACTCGGCGGCAACTCCCTCAGCGCGACGCAAGTCGCATCGCGAGTGGGTGTGGCAGTGGATGCGCGGGTGCCGGTGCGAATGCTGTTCGAGTCGCCGACCGTGGTTGCGCTCGCTTCCGCAGTCGACAAGCTGGCCGGCTCCGGCGGCGCCATTCCGCTCGAGCCCCAGCCACGGGTGGGGCAGATTCCGTTGTCGCTGGCCCAAACCCGGATGTGGTTCCTCAACAGATTCGATCCGCAGTCGGCGGCCTACAACATCCCGATGGCCATTCGCCTTTCCGGTCCTCTCGACGTGGCCGCGTTGCAGGCGGCCGTATCGGACATCATCGCCCGACACGAGGTGCTGCGTACCGTCTACCCCGAGAACGACGGTGCCGGAGTCCAGCAGATTCTCGACGTGTCAGCGGTTCGCCTCGACCTGGCTCCGAAGCTGGTCGGATCGGACGAAGTCGTCGATGCGGTGACCGGTGTGGTGGGTGCCGGATTCGATGTGACGACCGAGGTTCCGTTGCGTGCTCGGCTGTTCGAAGTGGGCGAGGCCGACTACGTGATCGTTCTCGTCGTTCACCACATCGCGGGTGACGGGTTCTCCACGGGCGCGATGGCACGGGACGTCATGACTGCCTACGCGGCGCGCGCGCAGGGCGAGTCGCCGCGGTGGACACCGCTTCCCGTCCAGTACGCCGACTACACGCTCTGGCAGCGGGCGATGCTCGGCACCGAAGACGATCCGTCGAGTGTGGTGTCGCAGCAGGTGGCCTACTGGACGAACGCTCTGGACGGGGTTCCGGACCGGATCGATCTGCCTGCCGACCGGCCGCGACCGATGGTGGCGACCCATCGCGGAGCTTCTTATGACTTCAACGTCGAGGCATCGACGCGTGACGCACTGAACCGACTGGCGCAGCAGCACAATGCCACGATGTTCATGGCCGTCCACGCTGCGCTTGCGGTGCTGCTGGCCCGCCTGAGCGGCACCAGCGACATCGTGATCGGCACCCCCGTCGCGGGACGCGGGCATGCCGAACTCGATGATCTCATCGGCATGTTCGTCAACACCCTGGTGCTTCGCACCGACGTCGACGGCGGAAGTACCTTCTCGGAGATTCTCGAGCAGGTTCGCGACACGGACCTCGCGGGGTTCGCGCATGCGGATGTGCCGTTCGAGCGTCTGGTCGAGATACTCGACCCGCCCCGGTCGCAGGCGCGCAATCCGCTCTTCCAGGTGATGCTCGCATTCGAACACGAGAGCGCGACGTCCTTCGAACTGGACGGACTATCGGTCTCCGCGCTGGACGTCGGGGAGATGCCGGTCAAGTTCGATCTGCAGATCACAGTCGTGGAATCCGCTGAATCGGACGGATTGGGCGTGCGATTCCACTACGCAACCGACCTGTTCGACCCCGCGACGATAGCCGGGTTCGCCGACCGGTTCGTGCGGTTGCTCGACGAGGTGGCTGCCGGATCGCAGGTTGCTGTCGGCGACCTCGACCTTCTCACCGACTCCGAACGTGCGCACGTACGCGCCGTCCAGGCCGGTGTCACACATGCGATTTCCGCGGATTCGGTCCTCGAAGCGTTCGAGGCGCAGCTCACCCGGACTCCGAACGCGACCGCCGTACTCACGGGAGCGGTCGCGCTGTCGTATGCGGAGTTCGGCGATCGGGTGAATCGTCTGGCACGCGAACTGATTACCCGCGGTGTCGGACCCGAATCGAATGTCGCGGTGTACATGTCGCGCTCGGTGGACATGCTGATATCGGTCTATGCCGTCCTCGTGGCCGGTGGTGCATACGTGCCACTCGACCCCGAGCATCCTGTCGATCGGACGGAGTACGTGTTGCAGGCTGCAGCACCCGTGCTCGTCCTGACCACCGTAGGTGGACGCGCCGCGTTGTCCGGCAGCATCCCGACGGTATGTGTCGACGACATGGACCTGTCCACGCGTTCCGGAACCGCGGTCACCGATGCCGACCGCTCTTCGCCGTTGCGGCCGGAGAACACCGCCTACGTGATCTTCACGTCAGGCTCGACCGGGCGTCCGAAGGGAGTCGCGGTCAGCCATTCGGCTGTGGTGAATCAGATTGCCTGGATCGCGGATCGATTCGGGATCGGCGCCGACGACACAGTTCTGCTGAAGACCCCCTTCACGTTCGATGTGTCGGTCTGGGAACTGTTCGCACCGCTGTCGAGCGGTGCACGGCTCGTGGTGGCCTCCGCGGACGGACATCGGGACCCGCAGTACCTGGCGGAGACGATCGACGAGCATGCGGTCAGTTTGGTGTCGTTCGTTCCGTCGATGCTCGACGTGTTCGTCGGACAGTTGAGCGGTGATGCGTGCGGTTCCCTTAGGGCCGTACTCGTTGCGGGTGAGGCATTGGCGCCGGCGACAGTCGCCGGATTGCAGACGGCGTTGCCGACTACTTCGGTGCACAACCTGTACGGTCCGACCGAATTCACCGTGCATGCGACCGAGACCGTGGTCGACGGCGCCAACGCTGTGGTGCCGATCGGCTCGCCGGTGTGGAATTCCGGTGCATATGTGCTCGATCACCGGTTGCGGCCGGTTCCCGAGAGGGTGCCGGGCGAGTTGTACCTGTCGGGTCGTCAGGTGGCGCGCGGATATGCGGGTCGCGCTGATCTGACTGCAGATCGGTTCGTGGCTGACCCGTTCGTCGTCGGTGCTCGAATGTACCGGACGGGTGATGTGGTCCGGCGGAACCGCTCCGGCGCACTGGAGTACATAGGGCGCAGTGACTTCCAGGTGAAAGTGCGTGGTCTGCGAATCGAACTCGGTGAGATCGAAGCGGTGCTGCGTGACGACCCCGCAGTGTCGTCGTCCACCGTTGCCGTGATGCGGGACCGGATCGTCGCCTACGTAGTACTCCTAGACGACAACACCGCCACCGAACCCGTGCTGCGCGCGGCGTCGTCCCGTCTGCCGTCGTACATGATGCCGGAGGCAGTCGTCGTCCTCGACGCACTGCCACTCAATGCGTCCGGGAAGCTGGATCGCAAAGCATTGCCGGAGCCGGTGTTCGAAACTCGTGAGTTCCGATCCCCGGAAAGCGCGACGGAACAGGCCGTGGCAGCGGTGTTCGCCGAGATCCTCGACCTCGAACGCGTGGGGCTGGACGACGACTTCTTCGCGCTCGGTGGCAACTCGCTGATCGCCACCCAGGTGGTGTCGCGGGTGGGTGCCGAGGTGGACGCGAAGGTTCCGGTGCGTGTGCTCTTCGAGTCGTCGACGGTGGGGGCATTCGCGGCGGCAGTCGAAGGGCTGACGGGAGCGGGCGGTGCTCTGCCACTGGTGCCCCAGAACCGTCCGGAGCGGATTCCGCTGTCCGTTGCCCAGCAGCGGATGTGGTTCCTCAACCGGTTCGACCCCGAATCTGCCGTGAACAACATTCCTGCCGCGATCCGATTGTCGGGAACACTCGATGTCGACGCGCTGTCGCATGCAATCGATGACGTGGTCGAGCGGCACGAGATTCTGCGTACCTACTATCCCGAGATCCACGGAATCGGCAGCCAGGTCGTACTTCCCACGGTTGACCGGCAGCTCGGTCTGGCGGTGGAAGCTGTAGCGGAGACCGATCTGCTGAGCGCGGTCGCTCGCGAGGTGAGTGCCGGTTTCGATGTGACGCTGGCGCCGCCAGTTCGCGTGAAGTTGCTCCGAGTCGCGGACGCCGAGCATGTGCTGGTAGTGGTCGTGCATCACATTGCGGCCGATGGTTTCTCGATGGGCCCGTTGTCGCGGGACGTGATGACGGCGTACGCGTCGCGGTCGATGGGCGAAGTGCCGCTGTGGGAGCCGCTCGAGGTGCAGTACGCGGATTACGCGATATGGCAGCGGCAGGTCCTGGGGTCCGAAGCCGATGAGGGATCGGTCTTGTCGCGGCAGTTGGCGTACTGGTCCGAGCAGTTGGCGGGGGCACCGGATGTGCTCGAGTTGCCTGCGGATCGTCCGCGTCCGGCTGTTGCGTCGTATCGCGGTGCATCGCATGACTTCATGTTGGCTGCATCGCTGAGTTCGAGCCTCGAGGTCGTCGCGCGTGCCCACGGTGTCACGCCCTTCATGGTCGTGCATTCTGCTCTTGCGGTGCTGCTTGCGCGGTTGTCGGGGACCGACGACATCGTGATCGGTACCCCGGTGGCGGGTCGCGGTGAGCGTGCGCTCGACGATCTGATCGGGATGTTCGTCAACACGTTGACGTTGCGGACGCAGGTCGAGGGCGGGGAGTCGTTCGACGAGTTGTTGTCTCGGGTGCGAGATGTGGACCTCGGCGCATTCGGGCACGCGGATATCCCGTTCGAGCGTCTGGTGGAGGTGCTGGATCCGGTTCGGTCGACCGCATGGAATCCGTTGTTCCAGGTGATGCTCACGTTCCAGAACTTCGCACCGACGAGTTTCGAGTTGCCAGGGCTGACGTTGGCTGCCGTCGAGGCCGATGCTCATCTTGCGAAGTTCGATCTGCAGGTCACGATGTCGGAGCTACCCGACGGCGGATTCGCTGTGTCGTTCACCTATGCGACGGACTTGTTCGACGAATCGACGATCGTGTCGGCTGCCGAGCGTTTCACCCGGGTATTGACAGCCGTAGTCGAAGACCCTTACGTGGTGGTCGGTGATGTCGACGTTCTGACCGCAGACGAACGTGCTCGATCGCTGGATTCCGGGAGCGGTGAGGATGTCCCGGCGTCCGGATACGCTGTTCCAGATCTCGTCGGACAACGTGTCGAGGGTTCGCCCGACGCGATGGCGATTGTCGGCGTCGACTCGGCACTGACGTACGGTGAATTCGGCGGCCGGGTGGCAGGTCTTGCGCGTCATCTGATTTCGTGGGGTGTCGGCCCTGATACTCGCGTGGCGGTGGCGATGAGCCGCTCCGTGGAGATGGTCGTTGCGATCCATGCGGTGCTCGCTGCCGGTGGTGCGTATGTGCCGATCGATCCGGAACAGCCGCACGACCGCATCGCGTACGTACTCGACATCGCAGACCCACTACTCGTGCTGAGTTCGTCGAATGAGGCCATCGACACCGATCGCGCTGTGGTGTGTACCGACACTCTCGACGTGTCCGAGCACTCGACCGAAGTTGTGTCCGATGCCGATCGCCGTGCGCCGCTGCGTCCCGAAAATGCCGCGTATGTGTTGTTCACGTCGGGCTCGACCGGTCGGCCGAAGGGCGTGACGGTGTCCCACGGCGCGGTGGTGAACCAGCTGTTGTGGATGCAGTCGAAGTTCGGTGTCGATGCGTCGGATTCGGTGTTCTTGAAGACCCCGTCGACTTTCGATGCGTCGGTGTGGGAATTGTTGTTGCCGTTCGTATCGGGTGCTCGGATGGTGGTCGCCGGGCCGGAAGGTCATCGTGATCCGGGGTATCTGGCCGGGGTGTTGACTTCGGGTGAGGTGACGATCGCGCAGTTCGTGCCGTCGGTACTCGATGCCGTGCTCGACGTCGTAGACCAGACCACCGATGCATTGCGGTTGGTGTTCGTCGGCGGCGAGGCGTTGTCCGGTGCGACGGCCGAACGGACTCGTGGGATGCTCGGCGCGCAGGTGCACAACCTGTACGGGCCGACGGAAGCGACGATGCAGGCGACACACCGTGCTGCCGATGACGTGGCCGGCCTTCAGGTGCCGATCGGTAGGACCGTGTGGAATACCGACGCGTGGGTACTCGACGCACGGATGCGGCCGCTGCCGTCCGGTCTGGTCGGCGAGCTGTATCTTTCGGGCGTTCAGCTTGCACAGGGATATGAAGGTCGTCCGCAGCTGACGGCCGATCGGTTCGTGGCGAATCCGTTCGGCGGTGCGGGTGAGCGGATGTATCGCACGGGTGATCTGGTGCGGTGGAGTCGTGCCGGTGAGCTCGAGTATGTGGGTCGTAATGATCAGCAGGTGAAGCTGCGTGGTCAGCGTATCGAGCTCGGTGAGATCGAGGCTGTGTTGCGTGGTCTCGGCGGTGTGGTCGCGGGTGCGGTTGCGGTGTGGTCGGATCAGTTGGTCGGCTATGTCGTTTTGTCGGGTGATCGGGATGCTTCGGATCTGCGGGGTGCGATGGGTGCGGTGCTGCCGGCGTATATGGTGCCGTCGCAGTTCGTCGTCCTCGAGTCGTTGCCGCTCAACGCGTCCGGAAAGTTGGATCGGAAGACGTTGCCGGAGCCGGTGTTCGAGGTGCGTGAGTTCCGTGCTCCGATCACACGGGCCGAGCAGGCTGTGGCGTCGGTGTTCGGTGAGGTGTTGGGTGTCGATCAGGTCGGCCTGGACGACGATTTCTTCGCGCTCGGCGGTACGTCCCTCGTCGCGACGAAACTCGTCTCACGTCTGCGCGCGGAGCTGGACACTCAGGTGCCCTTGCAGTGGTTGTTCCAGGAGTCGACCGTCGAAGGCTTCGCCCGTTTGATCGCCGAAGGTTCCGGTACGAGCATGTCGGACGCTCTCCGCCCGGTGCTGCAGCTGCGCACGCAGGGCTCCGGCACACCGTTGTTCTGCGTGCATCCGATCGTCGGGTTGTCGTGGTGCTACACCGGCCTGTCGCAGCAGCTCGCCACTGATGTCTACGGGCTGCAGACGCCGGCCGGGACCGAAGCCGACTTCGCGCCTGCCACCCTCGACGAACTCGCCGCGCGGTACGTCGAGGAACTTCGCCGCGTTCAGCCGCACGGACCGTACCGCTTGCTCGGCTGGTCGCTGGGCGGTGTGATCGCCCACGCGATGGCGGTGCAGCTGCAGGCCGCAGGCGAATCGGTGGGCCATCTCATGATGCTCGACAGCTTCGTGAACGGGTCGTCCGAGCCTCCGACCGGTGAACGGGCAGCGGTGTCCATGGATGATCTGCTCGCGGGATTCGGCTTCGACGGAGACGAGCTGGAGGACGTCGCCGGGCTCGTCTCGGCCGTCGCAGAGCTGACCGGCAATTCGGTCGACGACACCGAAGCGATGGTGCAGCGACTGATCGCCACCGCAGAGCACAACTCGACGCTGCTCAGCAGGCACCGTCCGGGAGTGTTCGACGGCGACGTCGTGTACTTTACGGCCTCTGCCGACGGTCGAAGCGGAGTCACCGACTGGACCGACGTCGTCACGGGCGAAATCCATGATCATTCAGTGCCCGTGACACATTGGCACATGACTTCACCCGAGGCTCTTGCGGTGGTCGGCCCGACGGTGCGTAGAGTCATAGAACCGTCACCGACCACCGACAACTGACAGGGCCGGAACCGCCACATGACCAAATACGTCCTGCGTGGAGCCGCGTTGTGCGCCGCGGTCGTGTTCACCTTCGCGGTGCCTGCCATGCCCGCCGTCGCGGCCCCCGCGCCTCACGTGGATCGCATCGAGCAGGTCGACGACCGCAACTCGGACATGTATGTGTACTCGCCGTCGATGGGCAGGAACATTCCTCTGCAGGTCATCAAGCCTGCAGATACTTCTGTTCCGCGCCCGACGCTGTACCTGCTGAACGGTGCCGGCGGCGGCGAGGATGGCGCGAACTGGCTCAACCAGACCGAGATCCTCGACTTCCTCGCAGATAAGAATGTCAACGTCGTGATCCCGGCCGAGGGAATGTTCACTTACTACACCGACTGGATCGAAGAAGATCCGGTCGTCGGAGTGGCCAAGTGGCAGACGTTCCTGACGGAGGAGTTGCCCCCGGTGATCGACGACGCTCTGGGCACCACGGGTGTGAACGCGATCGCGGGCCTGTCGATGGCCGCAACGTCGGTGCTCTCGCTGGCGATCCATGCTCCGGATCTCTACCGCGGCGTGGCATCGTACAGCGGGTGCGCGCAGACCAGCGACCCGCTTGGGCAGACCTATCTGCGGTCGGTGATCGAGGGGATGGGGGAGACCGACGCGACGAACATGTGGGGGCCGTACGACGGAGAAGGCTGGGTCGCGCACGACCCGACCGTCAACGCGGAAGGCCTACGCGGCCTCTCGCTCTACATCTCGAACGGAACGGGTCTGCCCGGCCCGTACGAGAATCCGGAACTACCGCGGACGCCGCAGTCGCCGCCGCTGCTCGACCAGGTCGTGGTCGGCGGCGTGATCGAGGCCGCCACGAATATCTGCACGCATCGACTCCAGGAACGGTTGGAGGAACTCGACATCCCCGCGACCTTCCACTTCCGGCCCGACGGTACGCACTCGTGGGGGTACTGGGAGGACGAGCTTCAGCGTTCCTGGCCGCAGCTGGCGGAGTCGATGGAGTTGTAGAACGCAGCGGAACCTCCTACGGCTGGCCCAGCAGGAGGGCTGTCAACCTACGTTCGGGCTGCTCTCGCTTCGCAGTTCTTCATCCACAGGCAATCGATTCATCCACAGATGTGTTCCGGCACGGGGCATTCGCGGTACCCGGCTCTATCGGTACGCGACGCTGTTCGCATGGGATATGTGCCACTCATCCGACGCAGCGACGCCCTCGCGCTCGGCTACACCCCGGGAGAGATACGCGGCTTCGTCTCGAGTGGACGGTGGGTGCGGTTGACTGCCGGGGTCTTCCTTCCCCGCCAAGACTACGACGCCGCCGACGAATACGGCCGCCATGCATTTCATGCACGTGCCGTGGCGCAGATGGCAGCACCGGACGCCGCCCTCAGCCACGTATCGGCTGCAGTGCTGCACGGGTTGCGTCCTTGGCGCATCTCGCTCGCCGCCGTTCACCTGACCCGTGACCGGGCGAGTGGAAGCAGGACTTCTGACAGGCGCGTGATGCACGCGGCAAGGGTGGATGAGCGTGAGGTGAGGGAGAGCCACGGCGTACGGGTTCTGGCCGTGTCGCGCAGCATCCTCGATCTTGCGGCGTCGGAGCCACTGGAGCATGTGGTGGCGCTCGGCGACCAGGCCTTGCGTCAGAGACTCACGGAGATCGGCGAACTGGAGCGTGAGGTCGGAAAGATGGGAAGTCGTTCTGGCCGTCCTCGCATGTTGCGGGCAGTGCGTCTTATGAGCGACCGAAGCGACAGCGTGGGTGAGTCGCGCAGTCGTGTGTTGATGATCGGTGAACAATTGCCGATACCCCTGGAACAAGTCGACGTGTTCGACGCGACCGGTCGTTGGTTGGCTCGCGTCGACTTCCTGCTCCCGGACCACGGCGTGATCGGTGAGTTCGGCGGGCGGATCAAGTACCGACGCGACGGCGTGGCCACAACTGACGCCGAGGATGTCGTCTATCGAGAAAAGTTGCGCGAGGACCGACTCCGTCACGCAGGCTGGGTCGTGGTGCGGTGGACATGGGGCGACGTCGAAACGCCCGGTGCGGTCGCGGCGAAGATTCGCGGGGCGATCGCGTTGGCGCAGCGGGGGAGCGGGCCGACGGGAACGTTCAAGGTTCGAAGGCTCACAACACAGAAGTGAGGCTCGCAACGCCGATGGTTGACCACCAGCGTTGCGAGCCTCACTTCTTGGTTGCTTACCTACTTACGGCCGGGTGGCTTGGGTCCACCCTTGATCTGCAGTCCGCCGGGCTTCGCCTTCGGCGGAGCCGGTGCCTCCGATACGGGCTTCGCCTCGGGCTCGGCGGAGGGCTCAGGCGCAGCCTCCGGAGCAGGAGCCGACTCCGTCGCCGGTGCTGCTGCCGGTGCGGCCTTCTTCGGGCCGGGGCCCTTGAGCCCGCTCTTGAGCTGCAATCCACCGGGCTTCGCCTTCGGGATCGCGGTCTCCTTCGGCGCTTCGGCAGGAGCCTCTGAAACCGCAGCTTCAGGAGCAGCCTCGGGTGCAGGCGCTGCTGCCGGAGCAGCTGCCTTCTTGGCGCCGGGGCCCTTGAGCCCGCTCTTGAGCTGCAGACCACCGGGCTTGGCGGTCGGAGGTGCCGACTCGGTGGCAGGTGCAGACGCCTCGGCAGGCTCAGCTGCGGGCGCGGCTGCTGCGGGCGCAGCTGCCTTCTTGGCGCCCGGTCCCTTGAGTCCACCCTTCATCTGCAGTCCGCCGGGCTTGGCCTTCGGGACGGCAGGGGCTTCGGCCGACGCAGACTCGGCAGCGGGAGCAGCAGCGGCAGGTGCTGCCGGAGCAGCGGCCGTCTTCTTGGCGCCGGGGCCCTTGAGTCCACCCTTCATCTGCAAGCCGCCGGGCTTGGCCTTCGGAGCCTCAGCGGCTTCGGCAGGAGCAGCGGCGGCAGGCGCCGCGGCCTTCTTGGCGCCGGGGCCCTTGAGTCCGCCCTTCATCTGCAGACCGCCGGCCTTCGGTGCGCCCGTCGTCTTGGGCGCCGCGGGGGTCGCCGCAGCTTCCACGACTTCTTCGACGCGCTCTTCCTCGACGGCTTCGGCGACGGCCTCGGCCTCGACCGGGGTCTTCGGCTCTTGGATCACCTTCAGGTTTTCCGTGAGCTTGTCCGCCTCGATGCGTGAGATCGACTCGAGCATCAGCTGCGCGACGTCGACGACCTCGACACCCTCGCCCTTGCCCTCTTCCTGACGCGCGGTGACACCGTCCGTGAGCATCACGCGGCAGAACGGGCAGCCGGTTGCGATCTTCTTGGGATCGGTGCTCAGTGCTTCGTCGACACGGTCGACGTTGATGCGCTTACCGATCCGCTCTTCCATCCACATGCGGGCACCGCCGGCGCCACAGCACATCGACCGCTCACCGTGGCGAGGCATCTCGACGAGTTTTGCGCCCGACGCCGCCATGAGCTCACGTGGAGCGTTGTACACCTTGTTGTGACGACCGAGGAAGCACGGGTCGTGGTAGGTGACGTCCTCGCTGACAGGCGCGACCTGGACCAGCTTCTTCGCCCGCACCAGGCGGTTGAGCAGCTGAGTGTGGTGGACGACCTCGTAGTTGCCACCGACCTCGGGGTACTCGTTGTTCAGCGCGTTGAAGCAGTGAGCGCAGGTCACGACGATCTTGCGCTTACTCGGCTCGACACCCTCGAACACGCCGTCGAGGACCTCGATGTTCTGCTGCGCGAGCTGCTGGAACAGGAACTCGTTACCCGCACGGCGAGCCGAGTCGCCGGTGCAGGTCTCGTCTGCGCCGAGGACCATGAACTTGGTTCCCGCGGTGGCGAGCAGTTCGGCGACGGCCTTCGTCGTCTTCTTGGCGCGGTCCTCGTAGGCGCCGGCGCAGCCGACCCAGAAGAGGTACTCGTAGCCGTCGAAGCTGTCGGCGTCCTGACCGAAGACCGGGATCTCGAAGTCCATCTCGTTGATCCAGTTGAGACGGTCCTTGGAATTCTGACCCCAGGGGTTGCCCTTGTTCTCGAGGTTCTTGAACAGACCTGCGAGCTCGGACGGGAAGTCCGATTCGATGAGCACCTGGTAGCGACGCATGTCGATGATGTGGTCGACGTGCTCGATATCCACGGGGCACTGCTCGACGCACGCGCCACAGTTCGTGCAGCTCCACAACGTCTCGGTGTCGATGACGGGGGCGAGTTCGCCGGCCTCGACGAGCTCGGCCGATTCGCCGACGAGCTTGCGGCCCGCTTCGGCGCGCGCCGCTTCGGGGATCTTTGCGAGTGCAGCTTCGTTGACATTGCCTTCGCTGTCGACGAGACCGACCTCGTCGCCGCCCATGTCCGTGCGGCCACCGGCCAGCAGGTACGGGGCCTTGGCGTTGCCGTGGTCGCGCAGCGACATGATGAGCAGCTTCGGCGACAGCGGCTTACCGGTGTTCCAGGCGGGGCACTGCGACTGGCAGCGGCCACATTCGGTGCAGGTGCTGAAGTCCAGCCAGCCCTTCCACGAGAAGTCCTCGATGCGTCCGGCGCCTAGCGTGTCGGTGTCGGGGTCGACGTTCTCCATGGTGAGGGCCTTGCCCTTGCTCATCATGGGCTTCGCGGCACCGAGGGCCACGCCGCCGTCGTCCTCACGCTTGAAGTAGATGTTGAAGAACGCGGCGAAACGGTGCCACGCAACGCCCCACGTGATGTTGCGGCCGACGATGTAGAGCCACACCATGCCGGACATCAACTTGATGAACGCGAAGACCGACACCATTTCGGGGCTTGCAGGCAGAAGCTTCGCAAGATTCATCGTGAAGAAGTCGGTCGACATGTGGCCACCGCCGTAGGTGGCGATCTTGCCTGCCTTCACGAAGATCATGCCGAGGCCCTCGATGAGGACGACCGCTTCGACGAAGTAAGCGGCCTTGAAATCCGAGCCGCTGAACCGGGACATCCGTCCGGGCTGACGCGGATGGTTCAACTGGCGGATGATGATCAACACGACGATGCCGATCACTGTGCCGAGGCCGAGCACCTCGTCCATGAAGTGGTAGACGGCGGTGTTGCCGATGATCGGCCAGTGGAACTCGGGGTTGAACGTCTGGCCGTAGGCCTCGAACCAAACGATTGCGCCGAGCATGAAGCCGACCATGACCAGCCAGTGCGCCCAGCCGACGGTACGGAACTTGGTCATCTTCGTGTGCGCGATGAACTCGACGAGCATCTGCTTGAAACGCGGGAAGAACGGACGCCAGCGATCCGGGGCCGGTTGGCCGATCCGGATCGCGCTGACCATCTTCCACGCACCGCTGATGAACGCGAACCAACACACGAGGCTGAGCAGCACGCCGATCGTGCCCAACGTGATCGTCAGGGCATTCATACGTGGCCTTTCGTGTCGGGGGCGGACAGCCCGCCTGGTATAAGCCTCCGCATCGTAACGCACGCTAAGTTACCCGCTGGTAACTAGAGCGAGTCTACTCGTGAGTAACTAGGCGTTGCGGTGCTGAGAGCCTGTGCGGCAGTCACCGTATAGACGAGTAATTCGTCAAAACGAGCCAGGCTGCCCTTACCGCGCCACGCTCGATATACGGCGCGGGAACGCTTCAGGGCACGATTCGGCATCTATCAGGCGTTACCGGGATAACAAATTGTCATGGCGTCGGTTATGATTTCGATCCGGACGTGACTTTCGGACAAAAAGAACGAACGTCGGGGGTTCGAAAGTCTCACGCTTACAGGGAAAATTGGGGGCGTCCTCGGGGCGTGCGCCATGTCACAGAACGGAAACACATGAAGCTCAGGAAGCTTGCCGCCGTAGCGACGATGACCATCGCCGCTATGGGAATCACGGCCGGAACCTCCTACGCGGCCCCGGCGGCCCAGGGTGAAGACAAGATCAACTACGAGGTGCGCGGCGAGGACGACTCGGTCGTGACCGTTATCGACGCCGGCGCCTTCCAGGTCTCGGGCGACGGCACGAGTGTTGAGCTCAAGGATGACGACGGCAACACGGTCATGAGCCTGCCGCTCGCTATTCAGCTCGGTGATCTGCAGCTGCCCTTCGAGCGTGAGATCAGCGAGGACGGCAAGACTCTCACCCTGACCCCGACCACTGATCTGACGCAGGCAACCCCGGTTGCTCCCGAGGACAAGGTCGCTACGGGTATTACGCCGGTTGCGCTCAAGGTGACGGACGTTGCATCGCCCGAGGAGAACCTCAAGGCTCAGCAGAACTTCGTCTCGCAGCTCGGTGTCGCCACCGCAATCGGTACTGTTGCAGGCGCGATTATCGGTTGCATTGTGGGTGCGATCCCGGGCTCGATTGTTCCCGGTGCTGGCACCATCCTGGGTTGCGGCGCAGGTGCTGCGACCGGTGGCACGATCGGAGCGTTCGTGACCGGCGGACCGGCCGCAGTTATTGCGGGAATCGGACTGGTGCAGGATCTCACGGCAGCTCCTGGCACCACACAGTGGGCTAACTGACAGCTAGCTTTACACTTCGGCCCCGCTACCCGGAATGGGTGGTGGGGCCGAAGTCATTGCTGAAGGGACGTCAACTCAGAACAAGCGCCGCAATCAGATTCCACCAGAACTGAGGGCTCCCCGTCAGCACCTCAACGCTTCCCGTGAGTGATCCGAACATTTACGCGTCCTCCCTATGATCCGCCGCCGATGCGGGAACATCCCCATCGTTCGTTTTGCGGCCGAACGAGATTTCCGAGCGTAACCCGGTTCGATCTTGATGCCGCGTCGACACTCCGCACCCGTCACCCCGACGTCCCGGCCCCACCCGCATCCCCGTCTGGCCGAGCGAATATGCAGGCGGAAAGCGGCGTCAGAAAACATCGGTGCCCGCCTTCCGTGTGGAAGGCGGGCACTGATGCTTACGCGGTTACGTGAGGGACTAGCTGGTGCGGAGCGTCAGTCCCGGGTTCTCGGCGAGGATCGAGTTGATCGGCGTCGCGAACAGTTCGGGGGTTTCTCCCAGCAGACCGCTGACGATGGTCGCGATCTCGCACATGCCGTACTGGCCGACGTTCGAGGCGCTCGAGATACCCATGGCGAGGGTGCCGGTGACGAGGGTGCCGCCGCTGTCGCCCTGGAGTGCGCACAGGTTCGTCGAGAAGCCGTTCTGCAGGATGCGATGGCCGATCTCGACGTTCTGGCTCGTCGCGGTCACGAGGCCGCAGCTGTAGCCGGTACGCAGACCGGACTTGCAGACGGGTGTGCCGACGATCGGGTCGGCGGTGCCGGTGATCGGCAGGGGAGCCGCACCGGGCACGCGGACGCCGTTGTTCTCGAACCGGCCTTCTGCCTCTCCGGTCGGGCGGATGATCGCGTAATCGCTGTCGTCCAGGCTGGTCTTCTCGAACTTGCCGAGGTGCTGACCGAGCGCCTCACCGTTGAGCTGGTACACATCGGACGCCCACTGGGTGCCTGCCTGAGCACGGTTGGGATCGCAGTGACCCGCGGTGATGTTGACGGGACCGCGGCGGTCCTCAGCGTTGAAACCGAGCGAGCAACGCAGGCCCGTTCCCTGTCCGAGCGAGGCGTACGCGTCGCCGCCGAGCAGCGCGTCGGGTGCGGCCGTGCCTGCCACGGGATGCAGGTCTGCGGCAGGCTGCGGGGTGAGGTCGGCCGGAGCGAACAGCACCCGCACACCCGAGAGGAACTCCGGCAGTTCCAGCCCGGCGACGTTCTCGGCGCGCACGATGACGTCGTTGTTGATGACGTCGATGGCAACACCGCGAACCACATCGGCGATGGCAGGCGGCTGCGTTTCGAGCCAGTCGTTGAGGGCCTTCAGTTCGTCGTTGAGGGCGTTCTCGCTGTCTTCGGTGCGCTGCACGGCGAACCCGGCGTCCTCGGCGGAGGTGCGCGCCTCATCGAACTGCTCGCCGTCTGCGAGCCCGACGGTGGGCGTGCCGTGGTCGTCGAGCCACACACCGGCGAACACGGCCGCGAACTGCTCGCGTGCCGTCTCTGCGAACCGTGCGAGGTCCTGGCTGCGCGCGGCGTCCTGCAGGAATCGCTCAGGGCTGATCTGAAGATCTCGATCCAACGCTTCGACGAGTTCGGCGGGCAGGTCCGCGGTCTGAGCGGGAGCCGGGTCGGCCTGGGCTACCAGCGCAGCAGGTCCGATGAACAGTGCAGCAGCCGAGCCGAGGACGGCCGCCCGACGTGCGAAGGAGCGTCGCATGGATACCTTTCTCAGTGACCTCCACGCGTGACGTGGAGAGGCCGATCGGAGCGGATCGGCGACACGATTCTATGGGCTGAGGGCGGCAACCGGCGCGGATCGCCGGTTGCCAGTGTGTCGCATGTGACTTGTGTGATTATTCGGGCGCGGATGCTGTGCGCACCCGAGTTCCGGTGGCGTCCGTGATGTCGCCGACCGCAATCCCGAGGCTCGACGTCCCACCCGTGGTGGCGAGCACGAGGTTGGCCTCGACGCAGTCGGGGGCGCCTGCACTGTTCGAGCCCGAGATCACGCCGAGCGCCAGGGTGCCCGTGACGATCGCGCCGCCGCTGTCGCCCGAAAGGGTGCATGCGGTGGTCGCGAAGCCGCGAACAGTGCTGGCGGTGCCGTTGGCGTACACGAGCTGGGTTTCGACATGGTCGGCGGCAACCACACCGCACGTGAACGACGACGACTGCCCGGACTTGCACACGGGGGCGCCCACCACGGGACGTGCGGTTCCGGTGACCGTCAGTGTCGAACCGTTTCCACCACGTACCGTCGGGCGGTCGAGACCTGCGTCGACGCCCGCATCGTTGAGCGAGATGATGCCGTAGTCGAGGGTGCTCTCGGTGCCCGCCGTCGAGTCTGTGAACGAACCGATCTGCACGCTTTCGTCGATGTTCCCGCGGTTGGGCAAGTACACCGTGGACCCGCCGTCTTCACGGGCCACCGCGTCGCAGTGACCTGCCGTGATGTTGACGGCATCGCCGTTCGCGTCGACACCGTTGAACCCGAACGAGCAGATGCCGATGCGCTCGAGCGGTGTGTCGCGCACGTCGCCATCGGCGGTGACGTAGGTGTCGCCGCCGAGCGGAGCCGGATCGTTGGGCGGCATGCCGGGCGACAGCTGCACCTGGATGTTCGCGATGAGTGAGGGCAGGTTGAGGGCTCGGCCGAGAGGGGAGTTGACGACGTCGACGACGATCTGGTTGTTCAGCACATCGATGGAGGTGTTGTTGATCTGCGACGACACCTCACGCGGCAGTGCAGCGACCCACCGGTTGAGTTCTTCGAGGGCCCGCTCGAGGCCATCGGCCGAGATGGGTGCGACCGTGGCGTGGTAGCCGTCCTGCTCGGCCTGGCGCGCTGCGTCCCGGTTGGTGACGGCGACGACGGGGTTGCCGTCGGCATTCATCCATGCGCCTGCGAAGTCGGAGGGTCGTTCAGCGCGGAAGTCGCGCGCGTAGGTGTTCAGCTCCTGGGCGCGGGCTGCGCGCTCGAGGTACTGCTCAGGTGTGAGCCCGAGATCTCGCTGCACGGCCTCGACGAGTTCCGCCGGAAGTTCGGGCGTCTGGTCCGCGGGAGCGGCGTTCGCGGTTGCGGTCAGCGGTCCGATCAGCAGCACCGCTGACGCCGCAACCGTTGCGGCACGACGGATGGTGGTACGGACTGCGGCGCGCGACGCCGACGAGTGACGCATGAAGGCCCTTCGTAGTTGGTCGATCTTGTACGTGAACAGCTGTTTTGTGAACTTCGTCGTTGGGTCCGAACGGCCCTGGGACAGCGTACGGCACCGGGTATTGATCTTGAAAGGGTCGAAGGGCCGATTCGCCTATATCTGCGGGGACGCTGTGGTAGTTGTGGCCTCTCCGGAGGGTGCTGCCGTCGTCTCGGTCGGCTCGGGTTGCTCGGTCGGCTCGGGGGAAGGCTCGGTGGGGGTCGTCGGCTCCGGGGAGGATTGTGACGGCGTACTGGTGCTACCACCGGAGCTTCCCCCCGACCCGATGCTCGGCTCGTTCGGCGGATTGCGACGCGACCATCCCGTGCTGCTGCTCGTCGGCGCAGTGGTCGTCGACGTCTTCTCTTCCGCGGACGACGAAGGACCGGCGTTCGAGCCTCCGGTCTCGTCCGGCGTCTGCGGGATGTTCGTGGCCACATATCCGGGCGCTGTGTACTCGACCTGTCCGGCTTCCGCGGTCGTCGAGGTTGCGGTGGTCGGCGAGGGCGTGGGCGTCGCCGATGTCGATCGCGGCTGGGGCTGTGTGCCCGTCGGGACGATCGCGCTCGGCACGGTCGAGGTCGGAGGGTTCGCGTTTGCAGTGGACGTGTCGCGCAGCGTGAAGACGAGGACGCCGACGCCGACTATCAATGCGACTGCAGCGGCCGCGGCCCAGACCCCGAACTTCGACTTCTTCTCGGGATCATCGATGTCGGCTTCCGAACCTGCCGCATCGGTGGACTTGACGGGAGTCACCCGGGTGGGCGACCCCGCGCTCGCGACGCCGGCGCTTCTGCCTGCGTCTGCGGGTGTGGCAGCGGGGGGAGCGGTGGGCGTGATCTTGGCGATCACCGCGGTGGTCTCGGGATCCAGGTCGGCGCGCTTCGGGCCGCTCGGGCGAGTGGCAGGAAGCACCTGTGTGGATCCGAGGAGATCCACCGACCCTGCGGCAGCAGCGAGTGCCGCACCGCGAACCATCGTCTGGTGAGGATCGGGTGCAAGCGCACAGCGCACGCCGAGACCGGCCTTGATGGACTGAGTGACGATCTGCGCGGCGCTCGTATCGACCGTTTCGTCGAGGGTCACGACGATCGCATCGAGATTGGTCACGAGCCAGCCGAACGCTCCGAGTGCCGTCGACAACTGTGCGGAGACCGACGGGGCATCGCCTTCGGCGAAACGGAAGGCCTTACCCGCGACGACACCGGAACGGACGAGCGTGACGGTCGAACCGTGAGGGTCGATGTGGTAGACCGCGACGAGCCTTCCCGTCTGGTGCGCCACCTGCGACTCGAACCACGCGGCGGCGGCCTCGGCGTCGGAGATCAAGGACACGTGACGCAGGCCCACATAGTCGAGGGCGTTGCGGAGCAGCGCGACGGTCGAGGGCGGCCAGTCGGTGGGGTGGGAAGCCACGACAGTGTAGTTCGCATCGCCGATCATCGTCCCGGCATCGGCGATGAGGCATTCCATTGCCGTTGCGACGAGGTCTTCGGCACGGGACAGGGCGCCGTCGTTGGCCCGGACCCCATTGGAGCGACCCAGCCGGTCGACGAAGTCGGTGAACGAACTGGTGTTGCCATCGGCGACATGGTGTTCGCCTAGCGTGGCGGTGCCGTCGGAGTGCAGATGCACCGCGGTGCGCCGCTCGATGGGGTCCGGGTCCGGCCGTCCGGGAGAGGGGGAAGTAACGGCAACCGACGACACGGTGGTGCCGACCCTCAGGCCTACGCCTATGGACATGCCGAAGTTCCCCCATTCTGGTAGGTCGTGTCACGTCGTCGAACATCGACGCCGTAGCCCATTGCGCGGAGCATGGACAGTAGCTCGGAGCGGCTTCCGGCGCCGAGGCGGCGACGGATCCGGGCGACATGATGTTCCACGGTCTTCGCGGAAATGTACAGGCGATTCCCTACCTCGCGGTAGGTGAGGCCCGAAACTACGAGGTCGGCAACCTCTGTCTCGCGATCCGACAACGGTCCGCAGGCCGGCCGGTCGCTCGATGTGTCTCTTTCCGAGGCCGCGTCGGGAGCAGAATCGGGTGGTGACGGCGTCGCACCGGAGGTTTGCCGGACGGTGCGCGCGAGTTGCAGGAGCGCCGTCGCTGTCGAGGTGTCGGATGCCCGGAGCGCGCCTTCGCTCGCGAGCCGTGCGCCGTCCCACGGCAGCCCGATCGTGGCCAGCGCTTGCGCGGCGTCTCGTATCCGTGTGGCGTCGACGTCCCCCTTGAGCACGGTGAGCCATGCGTGTCCGGCGCGGGCGAGCGCCGCTGCATAAGAAGAGGACTCCGCGGCGGTGGCAAGGGCTCGTGCATGGGGGACGAGGTCGGCGGGGTGGTCGGCCGTGATCGCGGCCTGGACCCCGTACCAGTGCAGAGCAGCGCCCCACAGCGGGGGCTCGCCGAGTGCGGCGAGCAGATCGTGCGCCTGCGTCACCAAGTGCGCGATCCGGTCGGAATCTCCGGCGCGCACCCCTGCAAGCCACAACTCGCCGAGTGGTAGCAGGCCGAACAGGTCGACGGAGTATCCGGCGACCACCTCCTGAGCAGCAGCCCATTCGGTGAGCAACGAACCGAGGTCGCCCGTACGGCGCGCGAGTCCGACGCGCAGTCCATGCAGGAACAGTCGGTCGCGTGCGCGTACGACTTCCGGTGACACTGCTGCCACCTCGGCCGCCGCGGCAGCCATGTCTCCTCCCAGTAGTGACGCCCACGCTGTGAGAAGCCGGTGACGCACGCTGGAGTGGTGGGCGAGGACGGTCCGGGCATGGGACAGTTCGCCCGCGTGCAGACACAACAGCGCGGTGACCGCCTCGATACTGTCGGGTTGCATGCGCCCCGGCTGTGCGCCCCGGGTGGCGAGGGCGCGGGTGAGACGGTTCATCGCGATCCGTCCGTCGCCGCCCACCGATTCGCGGAGCCCCGCCTCGAACAGTTGCGCGGCCGCTGCCGACGATGTGGGCGCACCCGGCTCGGCGGAACGTAGCAGGGCGGCCGCGTCGGGGCGCCCGGCCGCGAGGAGAACTGCCGCGCCGATCGGTGCGTCGGGGCCCGCCCGGCCTGGGCCGAGCCATTCGTACAGATCGGCACTGCGACCGAGCATGCCCTGCTGCGCGGCGGCGGTCGCGGCGATGCGGACCGCGGTGCGCACGTCGACGACGGGTCGTGACGCCGCGTCTTCGAGGATGCGGTCGGTCAGTCGTTCGGCGGTCGCGAGATCGCCGGCGGCGATCGCGGCCTCGGCACGCCGGGTGGCGAGGGTGTCTGCGTCCGCGCCGGTCTCGACTGCGGTATCGAGCAGCATTGCAGCAACGGTGGAGTCTGCTGAATCCGATTGCGCGACCAGATATTCGGAAAGTCCTGGTTCGGTGATGCCGGTGGCGGCCAGTCGCACGGCGAGATCGATGGTGAGCGTGCCTTCGCGTGCGCGTACCGCAAGCAGTGCCCGGGCCAGTGCGCGTACTGCGTGAGCTCCCAGCAGCGCGGCGGGCACTCCGGCAGCTCCGGGAAGGAGAGCGTCACCGAGGAGAAGACCGCTGGCATGTGCCGCGTCGATGGTGTCGCGCGCCTGCTCGGGGCCGGCCGCGAGGACGGCGGCGAGTTCGGTGGCGTCGAGTGCAATTCCGAGGTCGGCGAGCGCGAGCACTGAGGCGAGTGCCCGGTCGGCCGCGACACGTTCACGGACCCGGGCCGCGACCGCCTGCCGCGGATCGGCGCCTGAGAGTAACGCCGACAACGCCGCCTCGGCGAGGTCGGGCACGCCACCGGTGAGACGGTGCACCGCCTGGATGCTCTCAGGCGACCGGTCCTGGCCGAGTGCGGAGGCGCGACCGGCGATTTCACGAGGAGTCCACGGCCGCAGTTCGACGAGTGCCGAACGGGCACTGAACGCCGAAGCCAGCGCACGCAGATCGACGCGGTGCGCCCGCGGTTCGGTCGCGACGACGAGCGCGTGAGTGCCGCTCCGCGCGAGGAGGGCGAGGTCTTCGACGACGTCAGCGGTCAGCGTGTGGGCGTCATCGACGATCCGCGTGGGTCCGGCAATATCGGTGTCGCGCAGGGCGGCGAGTATCTCGGACTTGCCGGTCCCCGCCCCACCGACGAGCAACAGCAGCGGCGGTTCGGCTGAGAGCGCACGCGTGACCGCGCGCGGCACGGGGCGCGGACGCCCGAGAAGAGACGACATCGAGGTGTGATCAGTTTCCGAGGAGACCACCGACGACGTTTCCGGTGCCGTCGAGAACGCCGCCGACCACATTGCCCGTGCCGTCCAGGACCTTGCCGACTCCGCTACCGACGCCGTCCACGACAGCGCCAGTGCCTTCACCGGCGCCTTGCAATGCGTCACCGACTCCGCTGCCGTCGGGTTGTGGTGCGGGCTGCGGCGCGGGTTGGGGCGCAGGTTGGGGCGCGGGAGCCGCCGGCACCACCGGAGCTGCAGTGGGAACGGGGACCGGTACTGCGTCGGTCGGCGCGGGTGCCGGTGCACCATCGGCGCCGTCCGCGGGCATGCCGGTTCCGGCCGGTGCGTCCGGAGTGGCGACACCGTTCCCGGTCGTGGCTGCGTGGGTGGCCCCCGCCGGCACTGCCGTCGCGGATCGCCCGGCGTCGCTGATGGTGACGCCAGACGACGGGTCGAGTGCCGGGGCCGACCCGGACGAGGGGGTATCGGTGGTGCTGGTCGTCGCTGCCTCCCGCACCATGTTGTTCGTTCCGCTGTCTCCGCTGCTCCCGAGGGTGCCGATGGCGAGGCCGCCGCCTGCGAGCAGGACGATCGCGGCAGCGGCGCTGCTGATGATCGTGGCCCTGCGGGCGCGGGTGCGTATCGGTTCGTTGGGCGCCGGATCGAGCACGGCGGGACGGTGCACTCCGGACACTGCGGCGAGCACGACGGTCTCGGCATCGTCGTTCGTCATGGGTGCAGGTGTCGGCATCGGGACCGGGGTCGAGTCTGCAGCGAAGAGCGCTGCGCCGTGCGCAGCGGTGAACGTGGGCTGCGGGGATGCGACGACCGGAAGGCCGAATCGAGACGAAACCAATTCGGCAACAAGGGGTATCGACGCTCCGCCGCCGGTGAGCAACACCCGGCCCACGTCGGAGACATCGATGCCGGCGGCACGCAGAGCGTCGTGCACCGTCTCGATCGAGGCCTCCAGTGGTCCGCGCGTGAGCTCCTCGAATTCGTCGCGTACCACCCGCACGCTCTGCCGGACGCCGGGTAGGTCGATCGTGACGGTGGTTTCGGTGTCGGACGAGAGCGCTTCCTTCGCGGCGCGGCAGTTCCAGCGCAGATCGCGCAGAAAGGGCACCATCGCAGGTGCGAGCAGGTCGGTGTCGGGTAGTGCGTCGCGTACCTGGTCGAGCACGTGCGTGGTGAGTGCGTGATCGAGCAGGTCGCCGGAGACCTCGACGTTCACCACCGGCCGTCCCAGGATCGCGGGAGCATTGCCACCGCGGAGCACCGCAACGTCGAGGGTTCGAGCCCCGAGGTCGTACACGACGGTGACATCGTCATCGGCGAGTGCCTCCCGCACGCCGTCGAGCCACCGCACGGCCGCTACCGGCTCGGCAACGAGGGTTGCGCTCACTCCCGCGCGGTCGAGCGCGGCCTCCAAGGAAGCGACCGAGTGCTCCGACCACGCGGCCGGATACGTCAGCGTGGTCGCCGGCGTCGGTGCAGCCGGATCCACCGCGTCGCGCAGCAGGCACGCGACGGCGGTCGCGGTGAGGTCTTCGCCCAGGTATGCCTCGCCGTCTTCCGTGAGGATGCCGACGGGATCGCCGACGCGTGCCGTGAACCCGGTCAGGGCCCGCGGCCCCGGACCGGTGAGGTGATCGAGATACGGGGCGCCGTCGGTGGGCAGATGCAGCTCCGTCGCGCGGACCAGCACAGCCGGTGCCCGATGGCCGGCCGGCTCGTGCACGGTGAGCGCCACCGCGTTCGCCGACCCCACCGTGACGCCGAGTCCTGATGCCATGCGCATACTCCTGATCCGGTCGGAGGCCTCTCCGACGTGGGTGCAGGGAACCTGCACGTATCTCGGCTCCTATGTCGTTCGCCGCGGCCGTGTTGTTAGCGGCGCCCACCCGGAGTGGGGCGAATCCCCTAACGCGCCGCGATCCCCCAACCGGCCGGGCGCCGTAGGTAGGGGGCGTGGACCCCTTGGGCGCTGGGGTCGGGGTTCGTAGCGTCGAAGGCAGATTCGACAACCCAGGAGAGACGCGATGTCCAATGCAGTGCTCGACTTCATCCTCGATCTGTTCCGCGATGAGAACGAACTTGCTCGCTACTGCGCGAACCCGGAGGCCGTGCTCGCCGAGGCAGGACTGAACGATGTCTGCCACGCCGACATCGTTGCCGTCGCGCCGCTTGTCGCCGATACCGGCCTGTTCGCAGGATCCACGGCGGACCTGACCGCCGTACTGAACGGTGCCGCAGGTGCTGGGGGCGCGCTGGCGAGTTCAGCGGGCCTTGCGGGGAGCGGTGCACTCGGACTCGGCGGAGCTGCCGGACTCGGCCTCGGCGCGAGCCTCGGTGCCGGACACGCCGGGAGCGTCACAGCCGGGGCGGGCGCAAGTGCAGGTCTCGACGTTGACCTGTCGAGCTCGCTCGGCGCCGCGCTCGAAATCGGTGGTGACCTCGGCGCGAACCTCGGCGCCGCACTCGGCGGTGCTCTCAGTGCAGGTGCAGGACTCGATCTCGGGGCGGATCTCGGACTCGACGTCGCAACGGCGATCACGACCGGACTCGGCCTCGGCGCTGGTGCCGCCGCAGGCTTCGGCGCGACCCTCGATGCTGCCGTCGCTGCGGTCGGCGGACTCGGGGCCGACCTCGGCGCCACCCTAGAGGTTGCGTTCGGTGTGGGCGGTGCGCTCGGTGCCGATCTCGGCGTGGCATTCGGCGGTCTCCTCGACAACGCGATCAGCGCAGGCGGCGAATTCTCTGCGGCGCTCGACGGGGCACTCGCCGGCGGAGCGGAGCTGGGTACGGCACTCGGCGTCGGCCTTGGTGGCGCGCTCGGCGCCGGTGCCGAACTCAGCGGCGCACTCGGCGGTGCCGTGGAATCGGTACTCGGAACCGGGCTCGAAGCCGACGCGGGCATCGGCCTCGTGGCAGGCCTGAGTGCGTCGCTGTCCGCATTGCTCGGCGCCGGAGGTGAGACCGCAGGAGACCTGGGCGCTGCACTCGGAACCGTAATCGAAAGCGGTGCCGACGGCGGGTTCGTGGGCGGCATCGATCTCGGTGGCCTCCTCTCGGGCTCGGGGGAGACGGACCTCGATCTCGGCACGGTCGTCGGTGGCGTACTCGGCGGCGCGCTCGGGCTGGACACAACGGCGACGACGGAGCTGTCCGCGGCACTGGGCGGTGCGCTCGACGCCGGGGTGGGCGCAGGCGCAGACCTCGGTGCGACCGCAGGCGGGGACCTGTCGGCGGTGCTCGGTTCGGCATTCTCCGCAGGCGGAGAAGCCGGTGCCCACCTCGGTGCGCAGCTCGGCGGTGCACTCGAGACCGGAGGTGGGTCGCTCGAAGCGGGCGGTGACCTCGCGACCGGGATCGCCACCACGATCGGCACCGGACTCGGAGCGGGAGCCGACGCGACGGGCCAGCTCGGTTACGCCCTCGACGGAGCGCTCGATGCGGGTGCAGGTCTCGTCGCCGGCGTCGGTGGTGACATCGCGACCGGAATCGACGGGGGGCTCGGGGCAGGCGTGGGTCCGGGAACAGATCTGGCAGGTGGGCTCGGTACCGCGGTCGAGGGGACCTTCGGTGCCGGTGCCGACCTCGGTGGTGGTCTTGGTGCAGGTCTGAGCAGTGGGCTCGGTACCGCGGTCGAGAGCGCAGGCGATGTCGGCGCAGATCTCGGTGCCGACCTGTCGGGCGGACTCGAGTCGGTCACCGACCTCGACGGCACCGCGACCGGGACGCTCGGTGGCGCTGTCGACGGGGCTGTGAGTGGTTGGTCGTCGCTGGACGGCGACGTGTTCGGTGCGGCCGAAGGCGCCGGTGGTCTGTTCGGTTCCGGCGACTTCATGGCCGACAGCGGCCTCGGCGGTGGCCTGTTCGGAACCATCGGCGCCGATCCGGCAGAGACGGTGGCCGGCGACCCGGCAGCACTGGACGACCCGATGCCCTGATCCGTCTTCCGGCTCCGGCCATAATGGCCGGAGCCGGCCCCACGACAGAAAGCGGTGCGACACCTCGCCATGTCACTCTCACCCGCAGATGCCGCCACCCGCCGCGCGGCGCTTGTCGATCTCATCGACGAGACGATTGTGTCGGCACGTGCCGCCGACCGCGTCGACCTCGATGCGCGGCTCGCTGCCGCTCGTACCCGGGTGGCCGACCCGAGGTTGCGTGTCGTCGTGGTCGGTCCGCTGAACCAGGGCAAGAGCAGATTCGTCAATGCGCTGCTGGGACTCGATGTGTGCTCCGTCGGAGACGACGAGACCACCGCGGTCCCGACGCTCGTGCAGCACGGCGACCGGCCTCGCGCCGACCTCGTGCTCGCAGGGGACGGGGCGGAGCGCATCGAGATCCCACCAGGCGACCTCGCCCGCGTCACTCCGGCAACCCCGCATGCCGACGGACGAACCGTACAGCGACTCGAGGTCAGCGCGCCCAGCCCACTGCTGGCCGACGGGCTGGTCTTCGTCGACACCCCCGGTGTGGGTGGTCATGGAAACCCGCACACCGCAGCAACATTGACCTTGCTTGCAAGTGCCGACGCGGTATTCGTCGTCTCCGACGCCAGTCAGGAGTTCACCGCCCCGGAGATGTCGTTCCTGCGTCAGGTGCACACGCTGTGCCCGGCGTCGGCGGTGCTGCTCACCAAGACCGACCTGTATCCGCACTGGCGTCGGATTCTCGACGCCGACCGGACACATCTGCGGGATGCGGGTCTCGACGTACCGCTCGTGCCCGTGTCGTCGCTGTTGCGCGAGTACGCCCTCCGTACCGACGATGCGTCGCTGCAGGCCGAATCGGGGTTCTCAGCGGTGTACGACTTCCTGCGTGAACGCGTGGTCGAGCGAAATGCCGACGCGGCTCGGGTGTCGGTCGCGCGCGACGTGCGGCGCGTGGTCGAGCATCTCGCGCTCGGTGTCCAGAGCGAACTCACCGCCCTCCGTGATCCGGCAGCCGGCGCCGCTGCCGTCGAGGATCTGCAGCGTGCCAAGACAGCGGCCGAGACGTTGCGGACACGCGCCGCGCGGTGGCAGATCACGCTTGCCGACGGCATCACCGACCTGGCAGCCGACGTCGACCACGATCTGCGCGACCGGCTGCGGAGCGTCACTCGCGCAGCGGAGGAGTCCGTCGACGAATGCGATCCCGGCCGCGAATGGCCCAGGCTCGGTCAGTGGCTCGGAGAGCAGGTCGCCGAATCGGTGGGTGACAACTTCGTGTGGGCGCACGAACGGGCCCTGGCGCTGGCAGGCACCGTCGCCGAGCACTTCGCTCTCGACGACGTGCAGCTGCCGGCGCTGCGCCTCGGTGACCTGTCGGGGCTGCTCGCACCCGTCGGCGACCTGTCGGATCTCGAATCGGGACGTATCGGTGTCGGGCAGAAGGTGCTCGTCGGGATGAAAGGTTCGTACGGCGGTGTGCTCATGTTCGGACTGGTGACCACTCTGATGGGGATGGCGCTCGTCAACCCGATCTCGGTTGGTGCCGGAGTGGTGTTGGGCACCAAGGCATATCGTGACGACAAGCAGGCGCGTGTCGTCAAGCGGCGGGCCGACGCGAAGATCGCCGTCCGAAAGTTCACCGACGACGTCAGCTTCCAGGTGGGCAAGGAATCGAAAGATCGGTTGCGGGTCATTCAACGACAGTTGCGAGATCACTTCACGGACATCGCCGACCAGACCCTTCGCTCGTTGTCGGAATCGATGAAGGTTGCGCAGGACGCCGCGAACGTCGAACAGCAGGAACGGCATCGGCGGGTCGCGGACCTCGAGCGCCAGGTGACCGAACTGACAGGCCTGCGCGACCGCATGGCCCGATTCGCCGGGGCCGAAGCGTGAGCGCGGCACTCGACCGCGCGCGCAGTCTCGTCGACGCTGCCCGCGCACGATACGGTGCAGACCCAGCGGTGGCCGAGTCGATCTCCGCCTGTGCGCGCCGGCTCGATCAACCGCTGCGCGTGGCTCTTGCAGGGTCGCTGAAGGCGGGAAAGTCGACTCTGCTCAACGCGCTTGTGGGACAAGATATTGCCCCCACCGACGCGACCGAGTGCACGCGCGTCGTGACGTGGTATCGGAACGGTCCCACCCCGACGGTGACCGCCTGGTACGACGGCGGAAGCAGGTGCGGTGTGCCGGTGCAGCGGCATGATCGCAGGCTCACATTCGACCTCGGCTCGCTCACGGCGGACCGCGTCGACTACATCGACGTGCAATGGCCTGCCAGCGCGCTCGCGCACACCACGCTCGTCGATACTCCCGGCACGTCGTCGCTGTCGCGGGACGTCTCAGCGCGCACCCTGGCTCTGCTGGCCCCCGACGATGCTGCGTCCGGCGCCGATGCGGTGGTCTATCTCATGCGCACCCTCGGTGCCGCCGACGTCGAGTTCCTCGACCGGATCGGCAGGCATGTGGGTGGCGAATCCGGCCCCCTCGGGGTGATCGGTGTCGTGTCGCGGGCCGATGAAGTGGGGGCGGGGCGCGCCGACGCCATGGCCTCTGCACGAGATGTCGCGTCGCGACTCACAGGTGAGCTCGAGCGAACAGGGTCGTGTCAGGCGGTCGTTCCCGTTGCCGGCCTCCTCGCGCTGGCTGCGCGCACGCTCCGGCAGGCCGAGTTCGCGGCGTTCGAGGCACTCGCGCAGGTGCCGGGGGAGCAGCTGCACATCGCGATGCTCTCCGCCGACCGGTTCTCACGACCCGACATCGAGCTCCCCGTCGACCCTGCGATGCGCGCACAGCTTGCAGATCGTTTCGGGCTCTTCGGTATCCGGATGGCCGTCGCGCTCGTCCAGCTCGGGATCCGTGATTCGCCGTCGCTCGCTGCTGAGCTCGTCGCCCGCAGTGGCCTGGACGAGCTGCGCCAGGTGATCGACGTGCAGTTCGGTCAGCGGGCAGATCAGCTCAAGGCGCACTCGGCGTTGCTCGCGCTCGACAAGGTGGTGCGCACATACGGAGACCGGGAGTTGCGTGCGGCGGTGCAGCGGGAGCTGGCCGACGGGCACGGTTTCGCCGAGTTGCGGCTCCTCGGCCGTCTGCGGTCGGCGCGTCTGTCGCTGGGCGATGATGACCTGGCAGACCTGCAACGCCTGATCGGGGGTTTCGGGATCGAGGCGACACAGCGGCTCGGATTGCCCGGTGACGCCCCACCCGCCCAGATTCGAGAAGCAGGTGTTGCTGCGGTCCGGCGGTGGCGTCAGTTCGCCGAGCATCCGCTGCTCGATCCGGCGACCGCCCGGGCGGCCACGGTGGCGGCGCGCAGCGCGGAGGGGATTCTCATCACGAAGGCAAACGAGGCGCGGTCCTCGTAGAAGCGGAGCAACGGACAGATACAAAAGTTTGCGAAGGTTGTATCTGTCCGTTGCTGTGGTGATCACCGTCGACGTGCCCTGCCTGCTGCGTCGAGCAGACGTGCGCGCACCGCGTCGAACTCGAACAGCTCTCGCCACGTCCATCGCACGACCTCGTAGCCGAGTGCTCGGATCGCGTCCTCTCGAAGTTTCTCGCGATGGATGGTGTCAGCGGTCGCGCCGGGCTCCTCGGAGTCGTACTTTCCGCGTCCGTCGAATTCTCCGACCACGCCGGGGTCTTCCCAGAAGAAATCGGGTCGGGCGACGAACACTCCGGAATCGGTTCGGAGTTCGTGCTGAAGTACGGGAGCGGGGAGGCCTGCGGTGTGGATCCGGAGCCGACTCAGCGATTCGCCGGGGCTCTCGCTGCGGCCGTCGAGGAACTCCACTGTTCGACGTGCCTTCGCGATCCCTTGGCGCGCCCGTCCTGCCGCAAGCATCTCGGGTCACAACAGGGCGACGTTCGGGTGCATCCGCAACGCGGAGTCTCCGGCGATCACCGCCTGGTCGACGGGTAGTGCGCGCGCCAGGTCGACGATCGTGCGAGCGACGGAGGTGACGGGCAGGCCTTCGACGTGGCAGATCTCCTCGGGCCGTAATGACGCCGTGTGGATGTGCCGGGTCTCGCGTCGGCTACCGCCGGAGGCGCGGTCGCGGGTGAGGTGGACGCACCTCGGATCGACGCCCCACAGGTCGAATCCGTGCAGGACGGCAGCCGAGACGTGGCTGATCGCTTCGTCGTCGGAGAAGGTGCCTCGGAGGGCCGTCAGGCGGGCACGGTGCCCGGCGAGGGGGTCGAGGTCGGTGGCGGCGTCGACATAGATTCCGCGTGCGATGCGCTTCAGCGATCCGTTGCGCAGCGCGTGTCGGATCTCGTCGGCGGTGGTGCCGGAGGCAAGCAGATCGGATCGGCGTTTCAGGGGTGGTTCGGTCATGCCTGTCAGCGTCGCGACCCACTACGACGAGATAGGGCGAATCCGGGGCCGGAGGGCTGGATCTGTGGACAACGCGGTCGCCTGTGGACAACCACGATTGCAACGCCTCCGGACAGATACCGCGCGTCGGGAATGGTGTATTTGTCCGCATGTCCCGTAAGCAAGAGTGATGTGCATCACATCCGGAACATATTCTCGTTACTTGCCGTTGGACCCATCAGACAACTTGAGCGCATATGACTCAACTTGCTTGACAGGCAGATGCCGACAGGTGCAAAGTCGAGTCGACCGCGCTCAGTGTGAGTCGGACAGGCTCAGGTTGAGCAAGGAACATCTCGAAAGCATTTGGAGGAAATCATGGCTCGTGCGGTCGGTATCGACCTCGGGACCACCAACTCGGTCGTCTCCGTTCTGGAGGGCGGCGAACCGGTCGTGGTCGCCAACGCTGAAGGTTCACGCACCACCCCGTCGGTTGTTGCGTTTGCCAAGAACGGCGAAGTTCTGGTGGGCCAGCCCGCCAAGAACCAGGCGGTCACCAACGTCGACCGCACGATCCGCTCGGTCAAGCGCCACATCGGCACCGACTGGACCGTCGCGATCGACGACAAGAAGTACACCTCGCAGGAGATCAGCGCTCGCACGCTGATGAAGCTCAAGCGCGACGCCGAGGCGTACCTGGGTGAGGACATCACCGACGCGGTCATCACCGTGCCCGCGTACTTCAACGACTCGCAGCGTCAGGCGACGAAGGAAGCCGGCACCATCGCAGGCCTCAACGTCCTGCGCATCGTCAACGAGCCCACCGCGGCCGCGCTCGCATACGGTCTCGACAAGGGCGAGAAGGAACAGACCATCCTCGTCTTCGACCTCGGCGGCGGCACGTTCGACGTGTCCCTCCTGGAGATCGGCGACGGCGTCGTCGAGGTGCGCGCCACCTCCGGCGACAACCACCTCGGTGGCGACGACTGGGACGAACGCGTTGTGACGTGGCTCGTCGACAAGTTCAAGTCGCAGCACGGCGTCGACCTGACCAAGGACAAGATGGCCCTGCAGCGTCTGCGTGAGGCTGCGGAGAAGGCGAAGATCGAGCTGTCGAGCTCGCAGTCGACGTCCATCAACCTGCCGTACATCACGGTCGACGCAGACAAGAACCCGCTCTTCCTCGACGAGCAGCTGACCCGCTCGGAGTTCCAGAAGATCACCAACGATCTCCTCGAGCGCACCCGCGCGCCGTTCCAGCAGGTCGTCAAGGATGCAGGTATCGCTGTCGGCGACATCGACCACGTCGTGCTCGTCGGTGGTTCCACCCGTATGCCCGCAGTCACCGACCTGGTGCGCGAGCTCACCGGTGGCCGCGAGCCCAACAAGGGTGTCAACCCCGACGAGGTCGTGGCCGTGGGCGCTGCCCTGCAGGCCGGCGTCCTCAAGGGTGAGGTCAAGGACGTCCTGCTGCTCGACGTCACCCCGCTGTCGCTGGGTATCGAGACCAAGGGCGGCGTGATGACCAAGCTCATCGAACGCAACACCACGATCCCGACCAAGCGGTCGGAGACCTTCACCACGGCCGACGACAATCAGCCGTCCGTGCAGATCCAGGTCTTCCAGGGTGAGCGCGAGATCGCAGCGCACAACAAGCTGCTCGGCTCGTTCGAGCTCGGCGGTATCGCGCCGGCTCCGCGCGGTGTGCCGCAGATCGAGGTGACCTTCGACATCGACGCCAACGGCATCGTGCACGTCACCGCCCGCGACAAGGGCACCGGCAAGGAGAACACGATCAAGATCCAGGACGGCTCCGGCCTGTCCCAGGAGGAGATCGACCGGATGGTCAAGGACGCCGAGGCTCACGCCGAGGAAGACAAGACCCGTCGCGAGGAGGCCGAGGTTCGCAACCAGGCCGAGTCGCTCGTGCACCAGACCGAGAAGTTCATCAAGGACAACGAGGAGAAGGTGCCTGCCGACGTCAAGGAGAAGGTCGAGGCTGCCATCAAGGAAGCCAACGACGCGCTCGCCGGTTCCGACATCGCCGCGGTGAAGGCTGCCGTCGAAAAGCTCGCGACCGAGTCGCAGGCTCTCGGCCAGGCCATCTACGAGGCGCAGGGCGCAGAAGGCGCAGCCGGTGACGGTGCAGCCGCCGGAGCCGACGATGTCGTCGACGCCGAGGTCGTCGACGAGCCCAACGACACGGAGAAGAAGTGACGTCGAGTACCCCCGAGCAGGAACCGGTCACCGTCACCGACAAGCGGCGGATCGACCCCGAGACCTTCGAGGTTCGTGATTCCGAGCCTCTCGAAGGCGATGTGGTCGAGTCGGCTCCCGGCTCGGAGGGCGACACAGAAGCGTCCACCGAGGCGCCGGTGGAGACTCCGGCGTCGGACGAACTCGCCGAGCGCACTGCGGATCTGCAGCGTGTCACGGCCGAGTACGCCAACTACCGGCGTCGGTCCGACGCACAGCGCACGGCAGCGGTGGAGGAAGCCAAGGCCTCGGTCGCGGCGAAGTTCCTCGACGTGCTCGACGATCTCGACCGTGCGCGAGCACACGGAGATCTCGAGTCGGGCCCGCTCAAGGCCATGTCCGACAAGTTGACCACGGTGTTCGACTCGCTCGGGCTGGCCGGATTCGGAGTCGAGGGCGACGCCTTCGACCCTGAACTCCACGAAGCCGTTCAGATGGAGGGCGACGGAAACCATCCCGTTCTCGGGACAGTCCTGCGCAAGGGGTACCGCTACAACGAGCGGATCCTGCGACACGCGATGGTGACCGTGACCGATGGAGATCCGCCGGACACACCGCAGGACAAGTCGTCGGACGAGTCCGGCGCAGAGTAAGAACAACAACAGCGGAAGGAGGAGGCGCCCAGTGAGCCAACGGGAGTGGATCGAGAAGGACTTCTACAAGGATCTGGGCGTTTCCTCGTCCGCATCGGCCGACGAGATCAAGAAGGCCTACCGCAAGCTGGCACGGGACCTACATCCCGACGCCAACCCCGGCGACTCCGCCGCCGAGGAGCGTTTCAAGGCGGTCAGCGAAGCCAATGCCGTGCTGTCCGACCCTGCCAAACGCAAGGAATACGACGAAACCCGTCGCCTGTACGCCTCGGGAGGCTTCCCCGGTGGCGGCGGCTTCCAGCCAGGCGGCGGTGGATTCTCCGGGAGCAGCACCTTCGACCTCGGCGACCTGTTCGGGGGAGGTGCGGCAGGCGACGGTGGGCTCGGCGATCTCTTCGGAGGCATGTTCAATCGCGGCGGAGGCGCAGGCGGGGCAACCCGATCGCGTCCGCGCCGCGGAAGCGATGTCGAGACCGAGACCACCCTCGACTTCCGTGACGCCGTGCTCGGCGTCACCGTTCCGCTGCGCATGACCAGCCCCGCGCCGTGCACCACGTGTCACGGTAGCGGCGCCGAACCGGGCACGAGCCCGCGTGTCTGCCCGCGCTGCAACGGAAGTGGCATCGTCTCGCGCAACCAGGGCGCATTCGGTTTCTCGGAGCCGTGCGACGACTGCCGCGGCAGCGGCTCGATCATCGACAATCCGTGCCACGACTGCCACGGATCCGGCGTGCAGAACCGCACACGGACGATCACCGTCCGCGTTCCCGCGGGCGTGAAGGACGGATCCAAGATCCGTCTCGCCGGGCAGGGCGAGGCCGGACTGCGCGGCGCGCCGTCGGGAGACCTGTTCGTCACCGTGCATGTGCGCTCCGACAAGGTGTTCGGTCGCGAAGGCGACGACCTGACCCTCGTGCTGCCGGTCAGCTACGGCGAACTCGTGTTGGGCGGCACCGTATCGGTACCGACGCTGGAAGGTCGTGTCGGGCTGAAGATTCCGCCGGGCACCGCTGACGGTCGGGTCATGCGTGTCCGTGGCCGTGGTGTCGCGAAGCGCGGCGGCGGCTCGGGCGATCTGCTGGTGACCCTCAAAGTGGCCATCCCGCAGAACCTCGACGACAAGGCGACCGAGGCGCTGCGCACATATCTTCAGGCCGAAGAGGCCGGTGGATTCGATCCGCGTGAAGGATGGGCAGGTGCACGATGAGCGAGACACCAGGTTTCCGTAACCCGCCCGACCCGGATGCACGTGTCTATGTCATCTCGGTCGCGGCCGAACTCGCAGGGATGCATGCGCAGACCCTGCGAAACTACGACCGGCTCGGATTGGTGACCCCACACCGCACCAGCGGTGGCGGTCGCCGGTATTCGCCGCGCGACGTCGAACTGCTTCGTGAAGTGCAGCGACTCTCGCAGGACGAGGGTGTCAGCCTCGCAGGCATCAAGCGGATCATCGAGCTGACCAACCAGGTCGAAGCCCTGCAGCAACGGGTATCGGAGATGTCGGTGGAGATCGCCCGCTTGCGTTCCGCCCGGCGCGATCTTGTTCCCATCCCGCGCAGCAATGCACTGGTGGTGTGGAAGCCGCGCGGACAGCGCGACTCCTGACCGTATCCGCTGCCACGTCAGCCTCCCGATCAGCGGAATCCCACGACCGGAAAGCCCTCCACACGGGCACACTGTGGCGTGTTCCACAGGACCGATCAGCGGAAGGCATCAAGCATGGTGGATTGGGCGGAAGAAACCGACGTACTCGTCGTCGGATCGGGAGCCGGAGGGTGCTGCGGCGCCTACACGGCAGCGCGTGAAGGTCTGTCGGTCACCCTCGTCGAAGCATCCGAGTACTTCGGCGGAACCACCGCTTACTCCGGGGGCGGAGGCGTCTGGTTCCCCACCAACGCCGTCCTGAAGCGCGTCGGCGACGACGACACCATCGACGACGCGCTCACCTACTACCATGCCGTCGTCGGCGACCGCACCCCCCGTGAGCTGCAGGATGCCTACGTGCGCGGCGGCGCGCCGCTGATCGACTACCTCGAGTCGGACGACGAAATCGAGTTCATGGCGTACCCGTGGCCCGACTACTTCGGCAAAGCTCCCAAGGCCCGCGCCGAGGGACGCCACATCGCCCCCAAGCCGCGACCGATCGCGGACGATCCGGAACTCAACGAGTCCATCCGCGGTCCGCTGGGACGTGAACGCAACGGGGACGCGCTGCCGGACGTACTGATCGGCGGACGCGCTCTCATCGGCCGATTCCTCATTGCGCTGCGCAAATACCCGAACGTGTCCTTGTACCGCAACACCCCGCTCGAAGAGCTCGTCGTCGAAGACGGCGTCGTGGTGGGTGCGATCGTCTCGAACGGTGACTCGCGCCGCGCGATCCGCGCCCGCAAGGGCGTCGTTCTCGCGGCCGGCGGCTTCGATCAGAACGACGAGATGCGGGCGAAGTACGGGGTTCCGGGGGCCGCGCAGGATTCGATGGGGCCCTGGTCGAACCTCGGCAAGGCGCACCAGGCCGGTATTGCTGCGGGCGCCGACGTCGACCTGATGGGCGAGGCGTGGTGGTCACCGGGCCTGACACATCCGGACGGCCGATCCGCGTTCGCGTTGTGCTTCACGGGCGGCATCTTCGTCGATCAGGACGGAAAGCGGTTCACGAACGAGTACGCGCCCTACGACCGGCTCGGCCGTGAGGTCATCGCCCGCATGGAAGCCGGTGAGATGACCCTTCCGTTCTGGATGATCTACGACGACCGTGCCGGTGCGGTGCCGCCGATCGCCGCGACGAACGTTCCGTTCTCGGACACCGAGGAGTACGTCGAGAAGGGCCTGTGGAAGTCCGCCGACACGCTCGCCGGGCTCGCCGAGCAGATCGGCGTTCCCGCCGAGGCGCTGGAGGCGACCGTCACACGGTTCAACGAGCTCACCGCAAAGGGCGTCGACGAGGACTTCGGTCGCGGTGACGAGGCGTACGACCTCGCGTTCACCGGTGGCGGTTCGGCGCTGGTGCCGATCGAGAAGGGGCCCTTCCATGCCGCGCAGTTCGGGATCTCCGATCTGGGCACCAAGGGCGGTCTGAAGACCGACACGGTCGGCCGTGTCCTCGACACTGCGGGCAACCCGATCACAGGGCTGTACGCGGCAGGAAACACGATGGCGGCGCCCAGCGGCACCGTCTACCCCGGCGGTGGCAACCCGATCGGCGCGAGCGCGCTGTTCGCGCATCTGGCCGTGAAGGATGCTGCGACCCGCTGACGGGCGCGGACCGAGCATCAAGCGGCCGAACGTCACTCACCTCACAGGGGGAGTGACGTTCGGCCGGTGTCGTTTCAGGGCCGGGCGACCGTGTATGCCACCTTCATGAATGGGAAGCCCGTGCCGACGTGCGACGAGATGGAATAGCCGTGCTGGTTGCCGCCATCGATCCGCGTTCCGTCGGCGTTCGCAGGGCCGGTGCCGTAGTTGCTCGACATCAAGGTCACGTGCCCGTCGCCCGGCATCGTGTAGGTCACCTGGATTCCGAGCCCGCGCCGGTCCGTAGCGACAGCACTGATCGTCTCGGTCGCATGTGCTGCAATCACCGTGGCGGGTTTGTCGACCCACCGCCCGTACTCGTTGCTGTCGCCGGAGTAGATCATCGGCGCGTCACTGGTGTTCGTGACGGTCATGACGATGGTGGGACCGTCGTCGGGAAGTCCATCGGCACCCGCGGTCGCGGGCGCGGTGAGGGTCGCGGTGGCGAAAACGGCTGCGGCAAGGACGCGGGTGCGAAGTTTCATTGTGCTCCTGCGGTTGTCGGGGTGCCTGCGGCCGGCGACCGGCCGGCCGACAAAGTGTACCCGCGAGTACGTTTCGCGGGGAGATTCCTTTCCCGTTTCCCGTGCCCGGCCCCGACGGCCGAATGTCACCCTCGGCTACTCGAGGTGCATGAAGGTGACGTTCGGTCAATCGTCAGGCAGGAACCAGTCCGCTGACCTGTGCAACCAGTTCGAGCGACCGCAGCCACGCTTCGCGACCCGGCGCCGTCGACACGACGATCAACTCGTCCGCCTGCGCGCGCTCGGTGAACGCGTCCAGATACGTGCGCACCTCGTCGGGGGTGCCGACGGCGGTGTACCGAAGCATCGTGAGCACCTGCATCCCGGCGGGGGAGTCGAGGAGCATGTCGATCTCTTCCTCGGTGAAGGTGCGGCCGCGCCCGACCATCTGCACGACGCGCTGACGCTTGGCCTTCTCGAACATGTCGACGGCCTCGGCGGTGCTGTCGGCTGCGATCACACCGACACCGGCGATGACGTGCGGCTCCGGGTGCTGTTCGGACGGCTGGTACTCGCTGCGGTACAGCTGCACCGCCTCTTCGAGGGCCTGCGGCGCGAAGTGCGACGCGAACGCATACGGCAACCCGAGGAGCGCCGCGAGCTTCGCGCCGAACAGGGACGATCCGAGAATGTAGAGCGGCACGTCGGTGCCCTTACCTGGGATCGCGTCGACGCCGGGGATGCGGGAATCACCACGTAGATACGCTTGAAGTTCGAGCACGTCCTGCGGGAAGCTGTCCGCCGACGACGGGTCGCGGCGCAGCGCGCGCATAGTCTTCTGGTCGCTGCCGGGTGCGCGACCGAGACCGAGGTCGATACGACCCGGGTGCAGTGTTTCGAGGGTGCCGAACTGTTCGGCGATGGTGAGCGGCGAATGGTTGGGGAGCATGATGCCGCCCGCGCCGAGCCGGATCGTCGAGGTGTGCGCGGCGACGTGCGCGATCAGCACACTGGTCGCCGACGACGCGATCGTCGGCATGTTGTGGTGCTCCGCGTACCAGATCCGGCGGTAGCCCCACTTCTCCGCGAGCTGGGCCATCCTCACGCTGGCCTCGAAACTGTCGCGTGCAGTTTCGCCCTTGCCGATGTGTGCCAGATCGAGAATGGAGAGGGGAACGGTCACCGAGAGATCCTTCGCGTCGGGGCCCGGCACCGGCCGCCGGGCACACCTTCGGTGCAACCCGTTCCCGACGACCGCTATTCCGCCTCGTGTGTCACATGTGCTCGAATGTGCCGTAATTGCCGCGGTAGAACAGCAGCGGGCTGTTCGGATCCAGGGTGGTCAATCCGGTGACGCGGGCGACGACGATGGTGTGGTCGCCTGCGTCGTGTTCAGATTCGACGACGGCCTCCACGCGAGCGAGGGCACCGTCGATGGCGGGCGCACCGTTGTCACCCGGAGACCAGCGGACACCGCGGAACTTGTTTCCGCCGCTCGTCGCGAACGCCCCGCACAGCGTGCGCTGGCTCTCGGCGAGCACGTTGATGGCGAGTGTGCCGACCTCACGGATCCGGGGCCAGGTCGTCGAGGTGCGAGCCGGGCAGAACGACACCAGCGGTGGTTCCAGCGACACCGACGTGAAGGACTGGCACGCGAAGCCCAGCGGCTCGTCACCGTCGAGGGCAGTGATCACGGTGACTCCCGTGCAGAAATTTCCCATCACATCGCGCATCGTGCGTGGATCCAGCACTGCATGTTCCGCGGTCATACTCAGCTCCGTTCCGAGATCGTCGTTCCTCCAGTGTCCGGTACTCGATCGACAAGCGTGGATGGGGCTCCCGATCAGTGGTCGGACACGGCGTGAAATACCGGCCTCTCGCTCAACGGGAAACTGTATCCGCGCGGAGATCCGGCCGCCGTAGCGTCGCGCACATGTCAACAACCGAGAGCATTCCGTCTGCGGACACTGTCCGCGCCACCATCACCGGATACATGGCCGCACTCGAGTCCGGTACGTCGGCGACGATCGCCGCACTGTACGCCGACGACGCGACCCTCGAGGATCCGGTCGGCTCCGAGCCGAAGGTCGGACGTGAGGCGATCACGAAGTTCTACAGCGCACTCGACGGCACGTCGCAGAAGACCGAACTGCTCGCTGTGAAGATCAGCGGGTCGAGCGCCGCCTTCCACTTCCGGGTCACCACCCCGATGGGCGAGGCCACCTACGAGGTCGAGCCGATCGACGTCATGACCTTCGACGAGCAGGGCCGCATCACCTCGATGCGCGCGTTCTGGTCGGCCGACGACATGCGTCAACTCTGATGCCCGGCACAGAACTGACACTCACCGCGGCCGAGCAGGCGATGGCCATCGAGGAGATCAAGCGGGTGTTCGCCGCTCGGCTCCGGGTGATGGACAACAAACAGTGGGAGCTCTACCCGACGCTGCACACCGAGGACGTCGTCAGTGAGACGTTCCGCCTCGAAGGCGGCGACCACAGTCACCTGCCGCCCGCAGAGCGTCCCGGCGCGGTCGTGGGCCGCGAGCCGCTCAAGAACATGATCCAGCAATTCCTCGACGGCGGGGTCACCGTCACCTCGGCCCACCACGGCCACAACCCCGAGATCACGCTCACCTCCGACACCACCGCGACCGGCATCTGGGCGATGGAGGACGTGCTGTGGTGGACCAACGGCGACGTGGAGGAGCACCTGCACGGTTGGGGTCACTACCACGAGGAATACCGCCGGGTCGACGGGAGGTGGTTGATCAGCTATCGGAACCTCACGCGGCTCCGGGTCGATCACACGCCGTCGTTCTACTCGTATCGAGGAAAATAACCGCCCACTGTCGTCGGAAACGAATCGGGGCAGGGCAGTGTATCGGGGCAGGGCAGTGTACTGCCCTGCCCGCGCGGACGGACGAGTTCGAGTATCCGCAAGTGGGTGATCGCTCGCGGGTGTCAGCCGATGGTGGTGGTCGTTGTGATCCGCTTGCTCAGCTTGACGCCGCTGGCATCGAGCACCGCGAGGACGAAGGGCTCCGGATCGATGCATGCTTCGGGTGACATGACGCCCTTGCGGGTGATGCGACCCTCGAGTACCTCGCGAACAGCAGTTGCGGCGGCGTGCGGCGTCGGATCGGACCCGGTGTCGATGATCTGGATCTCGAACACGGCGCGAGCGGGCTCGCCACCGATCTCGCCCTCGGCGATGATCTGCATCGCGGTTCCAGGCAGGCCGGCCGCCCGGACGGCGAGACCCTGCTCCGCTTCAGGGGTAGTCATAAAGCGGGCAAGGTACTGGCGCGGCGACATCGGCAGGCCTTCGAGCTTGTTCGGGTTGGTCAGGCCGAGCCTCTCGAAGAGCTGCCACATCTCGTTGCCTTCCTGCTCGAACCAGGTGAAGCGCACGGTCGCGTTGCGCAGGCCCGGCACGTAGGTTCCGAGCGTGATGCCCTCGGGGTGGCCCATGTAGCCGGCGTTGGCGGTGACGTTGAACGGTGTCTCGAACGAGAACGGCTTCGGCTCGCCCCATGCAGGAACACGCTTCATGGCGCCATCGATGTACTGCACGACGTCGCCGGACATCGAGTGGAGCATGTGCTCGTTGATGGTCATCCCCATGTCGACCATGTAGGGGATCGCCATCGCGACGTCCACGCTGTGCGCCGAGTCGAGTGACTCGACGGCCCAACGACCGATGAGGCTGGTGATACCGGGCGCATAGCCCATACCGAAGATGACACTCACCCCTGCAGCCTTGGCTTCCTCGTCGAGGTCGGTGGCAGCGACGAGCTGTTCGGCGACATCGAATTCGTCACAGACGTCGATGTAGTCGACACCGCACGCGACGGCGGCGCGGATGATCGGCATGCCGAAGCGGTAGAACGGGCCGACCGCGTTGAACACGACGTCGGCGCCGGTGATGACCTCTCGGATACTGGCAGGATCCGCTGCGTCGAACTGCTCGGCCTTGGCGCCGAGCTCATCGGCGACTGCGCTGGCCTTGTCGAGGTCGAGGTCGGCGATGACGAGTTCGTCGTAGCTGCCGGACGGCGCGAGAATTCGCGCGACGGAGCTGGCGATGGAACCGGCGCTGAGGATGACGAGTTTCATGGAAGCGATGTACCTCGATCTGTCTGAGTGGAGGGGCGCTCGTCCCGGAATCGGCTGCGGGACATGCGATCTGCACTCATCTCCGAGTTCGTCGCGGAGCTCGGAGGCGGCAGGTGGCAGCCATGCGTATGGCATCGATCACGTTGCCGCGAATGCACTCTACATATCGCTGGGGTGCGGTGTCATCACCACGAACAGGATTGTTCGAACCTGGAATCGACGCGCATCCAGTCGGTGCGGACCGCAACATCGACGTATGAATCCGCCGGGGTTTCGGTCGGCTCGGTGCGAAGTCGCGGTCGGAGCGCACCGCTGTGATCCGGGTGCCGCCATCGACGCGAGGGATGCGGCCCGTGAGGTGTCCCGGTGGCCGGGATCATCCGCTCCGATGGTGAAGCGGCTGGCCTAGCGTCTCCCAACACATTGTGACAATCAGGTACAAGGAGAATTCTCGATGGCGAAACGCGCCGTACCGCCCCTGACTCCCGCCCGAGACACCACCGTCGACCTGCTCGTGATCGGCGCGGGCACGGGCATGGCTGCGGCCCTGGCGGCGAACGAGCGCGGCCTGTCGTCGCTCATCGTCGAGAAGACCGAGTACGTGGGTGGCTCCACGGCCCGATCGGGTGGTGCGTTCTGGATGCCTGCCAACCCGGTCCTGAAGCAAGCACGCACCGGCGACACGGAAGAGCGCGGCCGCACCTATGTGCGCGCAGTGGTCGACGGCACCGCGCCGGTCGAGCGCGGCGACGCATTCGTCGACAACGGCGCCGAGACCGTCTCGATGCTGCAGCGCACCACGCCGATGAAGTTCTTCTGGGCCGAGGGCTACTCGGACTACCATCCGGAGCGTCCCGGTGGTGCTGCGGTCGGCCGCACCTGCGAGTGCAAGCCTTTCGATCTTTCCCAGCTGGGTGCGGAACGGGGCCGGTTGCGTCCCGGTCTGATGGACGCGGGCCTGCCGATGCCCACCACGGGTGCCGACTACAAGTGGATGAACCTGATGGCGAGGATGCCCGTCAAGGGTTTCTCGCGGATCTTCCGTCGCCTCGCGCAGGGTGTCGCTGGACTCGCCCTCAAGCGCGAATACGTCGCGGGTGGTCAGGCGATCGCGGCCGGTCTTTTCGCGGGTGTGCTGAACGCGAAGATCCCGGTGTGGACCGAGACCTCGCTGGTGCGGCTCGTCAAGGACGGCGATCGGGTGACCGGTGCGGTTCTCGAGCAGAACGGCCGTGAGGTGACGGTGACCGCACGCCGTGGTGTCGTCCTCGCGGCAGGCGGCTTCGATCACGACATGGAGTGGCGTCACAAGTTCCAGTCGGAGTCGCTCGTCGCGGGCGAGAGCCTCGGCGCCGAAGGCAACACCGGCGACGCCATCAAGGTCGCGCAGGAGATCGGCGCCGATGTCGACCTCATGGACCAGGCGTGGTGGTTCCCCGCCGTCGCCCCGGCCAAGCAGGGCAGGCCGCCGCTGGTGATGCTCGCGGAGCGTTCGCTTCCGGGGTCGTTCATCGTCGATCAGACCGGTCGCCGCTTCACCAACGAGTCGTCGGACTACATGTCTTTCGGGCAGCTGGTTCTCGAGCGAGAGCGCGCGGGGGATCCGATCGAGTCGATGTGGATCGTGTTCGACCAGAAGTACCGCAACAGCTACGTGTTCGCGGCGGGGCTGATGCCGCGCCAGCCGATTCCGGGCTCGTGGTTCAAGGCCGGTATCGCGCACAGCGGTGCGTCGGCGGCCGAGCTTGCAGGATCGATGGGCGTACCCGTCGACGCGTTCACCGAGCAGTTCCGCCGGTTCAACGAAGACGCTGCGGCAGGCACGGACTCGGAGTTCTCCCGTGGCGGGAGCGCTTACGATCGCTACTACGGTGATCCGACGATCGAGCCCAACCCGAACCTGCGACCGCTCGATCAGGGCCCGTACTTCGCCGTGAAGATGACGCTCAGCGACCTCGGCACCTGCGGCGGTCTGCGCGCAGACGAGCATGGCCGCGTGCTGCGTGAGGACGGCGCCGCAATCGACGGCCTGTACGCGATCGGCAACACCGCCGCCAACGCGTTCGGAAACCGTTACCCGGGTGCAGGTGCCACGATCGGCCAAGGACTCGTGTACGGCTACATCGCAGCACACGACGCCGCCGACGCGAAGGTCGCTCGCTGAGGTGATGGGCATGGACCGGGTCGCCATCGCGGACAGTCTGTTCGCGTTGGCGACCTGTCTCGATGACAAGGACTGGGTGACGCTCGCCGCATCGCTCACCGACGACACACAGTCGTACGGTGTTGTCGGTGTTGCGGAAACTGTTGCACGCGTCCGGAATTGCCTCGACGCGTGCGGTGCCACCCAGCACTTGATCGGCAACGTCCGGATCGAGCAGGCGGGAAGCGACGTCGCGGTACGCAGTAGTTTCCGGGCGTTCCACACCGGGATCGGCGACCTCACCGGCACCACCTACGAATGCATGGGCGACTACGACGACCGGTGGCGTCGCACTGCTGATGGGTGGCGGCTTGCGGCGCGTACCGTCCGAATCCGCGGCGAACTCGGCGATCGTAGCGTGATCGGCCTGTAGCCGATCACACCGCGACCGAAGGATCAGTACGGGTCGAAGCGGATGTTCTCGATGGGGGTACCCGACTCGGTGAGCCGCTGCACCGTCGTCTGCACCATCGCGCCGGGTCCGCAGACGAGCACCTGGTGATCGCCGAATGCCCCGTAGGACGTGACGATTTCGTCGAGGCTGCCCTCGAGCAGTTCATCGGGGTCGGCGCCGATATCGCCGATGCGGGAGAGGATCCGCTGGTGCCACGGGTCGGGTACCGACGGGTCTTCGACGGACTCGACGACGGGGACCACCGTCAGCCACGGTAGCGCCTCACTGATGAGAGAGAGCATGTCGGCGGCGTACAGATCGCGGGGAGACCGCGCGCCGACGAACAGGAACGTGCGAGGAGGATTCTCGCGTCGGGCCGCGTCGAGGATCAATGCGCGCATCGGCGCCAGGCCCGTTCCTGCGGCGATCATGATGGCGATACGTCCGGTGTCGTCGAGATGGAGATCCCCGCCGCGGGGTGAGGTGATGCTCCATACGTCGCCCGGCTGGGTGTCGGAGACGATGGCGCCGCTGACCCAGCCGCCGGGGACGGTACGGACGTGGAATTCGAGCTTGCCGTCCATCGATGGTGGCAGCGCGGGGGACAGGCGTCGCGGCAGATTCGGGCGTTGGGGAACCGTCACGTCGACGTACTGGCCCGCACGGAACGGCACCATGCTGTCGGTGCATTCGAGTCGGATGACGGCGAGATCGTGTCGGAGGCGGTGGTGCTCGACGACGGTCGCCGACACGGCGATCTCGGTTTCGGACGCTGGCGACGTGGCCGACTGCATGTGGGAATCCTCTTGGGTGGTGGGCGCGCGGTGGTGCGGAGGGCTCGGTGCTGCCATGAACTCTAGGCGAGAATTCGGACAGGTCACAGAATGGAACATGTTTCAGTTTTTGGCCTCGAGCGGTTATCGTGACGGGCAGCATGTGATGGTCGCCATAACGACCTCTCGGCCATCGCACCGACGCCGCCACCACGATCGGAAGGATGCCGATGGCTGAGAAGTCCGTAGAGTCCGGGGAGTACGCCGACCTGCATCGACCCGTCTACAACCCGGATCTGCTCATCACCGCGCTCGACCGCAGCGCCGACCGCCCCGCGTTGCACCTGGGCGACGTAGTCCTCACGGGCGCGGAGATGCGCGCGGCCATCAGCCGCTACCAGCAGGCACTCGCATCGGTCGGAGTCGGGCAGGGCTCGTCGGTCGCAGTGTTGTCGAAGAACCGTCCCGAAGTTCTCATCAACATGGGCGCGACCATGATCGCCGGGTGCCGTAACAGCGCCCTCAATCCCATGGGGTCACTCGACGACCATCTCTACATCACCGCCGACGCCGAGATCGAGACCCTCGTCTTCGATCCCGTGCACTTCGAGGAGCGTGCCGAAGAACTGAAGGCGCAGGTGCCGACTCTGAAGAATCTGTTCTCGCTCGGCCCGTCGAAGATCGCCACCGATATCCTCGCCCTCGCCGAGACCTTCACCGAGCAGCGACTCGTCGCGGCGCATGTCGATGCCGAGGACACGTCGTCGATGGTCTACACCGGTGGTACCACCGGAAAGCCCAAGGGTGTGATGGGCTCGTTCCGATCCGGTGTCGCGCTTCCGCAGATCCAGATGTCGGAGTGGCAGTGGCCGGATCAACCTCGCTTCCTGATCTGCACGCCTCTCTCCCACGCGGGAGCCGCGTTCTTCATTCCCACACTGCTGCGCGGCGGTTGCCTCTACGTATTGCCCTATTTCGAACCGGGCCTCGTCCTCGAGACGATCGAGAAGCACCGCATCGACGCCACCATGCTCGTCCCGACGATGATCTACATGCTGCTCGACCACCCGGACTTCGACACTCGTGACCTGTCCAGCTTGCAGACCCTCTTCTACGGGGCCTCCGCGATGTCGCCTGCACGGCTGCGTGACGGCATCGAGCGTCTCGGGCAGGTGTTCTTCCAGTTCTACGGTCAGTCGGAATGCGGCATGACCATCGCGGTGCTGCGCAAAGAAGAGCACCTCGCCGACGATCCCGGCCGCCTCGCGTCGTGCGGCCGGCCGGTCCCGTGGCTCGATGTCCGCCTGCTCGACGACGACCTCCAGGAGGTGCCGCAGGGTGAACTCGGGGAGATCTGTGTGCGGGGACCGCTCGTGATGAAGGGCTACTGGAACAAGCCAGAGGAGACCGCCGAGGCCCTGCGCGGGGGGTGGCTGCATACCGGCGACGTCGCGCGCGCCGACAAGCACGGATTCCTCACCATCGTCGACCGCAAGAAAGACATGATCGTCACGGGCGGCTTCAATGTGTTTCCCCGCGAGATCGAGGACGTCATCTCGGCGCACCCTGCCGTCGCATCGGTCGCGGTTGTCGGTGTCCCCGATCAGAAGTGGGGCGAGGCCGTGAAGGCGTGCGTCGTGCTGCGCGACGGGCAGGATGTTCCGGCCGGCGAACTGATCGAGAAGGTGCGCGCAGCGAAGGGGTCGGTGCATGCTCCGAAGTCGGTGGATTTTCTCGACGCCCTGCCTCTGACGCCGCTCGGCAAGCTCGACAAGAAGACGCTGCGCGCGTCGTATCGATAGTTAACGCACGAAAGGTTGTGCGAGGAAATGACTTTCCCAGTGTGACGGGGTGAGATCGGTCACGTGGCAAGCGGAGTTCGTCGACTCGAGTGACCATTGTTTCCGGTGGTCGGGGATTTCGAATCACCCTGAATCACCGCTGTGCATCGACCAGCGGTGCACGGCGTCAACCATCGGAGGGGGAATGAAATGGGTTCCATCGCATCGCTGCTCACCGACGTGCTCGTGGGCGTCATCCTGGAACTGATCTCGTCGGGATCCGCTGAGTAGATCCTGCACAGGATTGTCCGATCGGGATCTCGTCGGCGGCATGATGGGTGGACCGCCGACATCGGTAGGTAAGCAGAAGCGCCGGGGGTCCCCGGACGGTTTCTCGGTGGCCACGCCGCACGGCAGGCCGCCGAGAACCATCCTGCATGCTCGTTTCTGCTGGTGAAACGCTCGAAGTCGAGTCACCTCGAGTGTGGCGGGCTTACCGTTGGATCATGTTGTCTGCACAGAACGCTGAGGTTGTGCGCGCGACTCTTCCCGTCGTCGGAGGCGCCATCGGCGATATCACCCCCGTCTTCTACCGGCGCATGTTCGCCGCGCATCCGGAACTCGAGAGGGATCTGTTCAACCGCGGGAACCAGGCACAGGGCGATCAGCAGCGAGCTCTCGCCGGCGCGATAGCTGCATATGCAACTCTTCTGGTCTCGGAGAACGTCGCCGAACCGCACGATCTGCTGTCGCGCATCGCGAACAAACACGCGTCGCTCGGCATCATCGCCGACCAGTACGACATCGTCCACAAGTACCTGTTCGAGGCGATCGCCGACGTGCTCGGAGACGCCGTCACGCCGGAGGTCGGAGCAGCGTGGGACGAGGTCTACTGGGACATGGCGAAAGCCCTCGTCTCGATGGAGAGCGAACTGTATCGCGAGTCCGGTGTCGAACCGGGGGAGGTGTGGCAGCAACTCGTCGTCCGGCAGCGGACTCAGGAGTCCCCCGACACGGTCTCGTTCGCACTGGCGTTGCCGGACGGGTCGACGTTGCCGTTCGCGCGGCCGGGTCAGTACGTCTCGGTGGCTGTGCGATTACCGGACGGAGCTCAGCAGATCCGGCAGTACAGCCTGACCCGCGCGCCGCAGCGCGAGTATTGGGGAATCACGGTCAAGGCAATCCCCGAGATCCGCTCGGAGGACGGAAGCGTCGTCCCGGAGGGCGAGGTGTCGAATTATCTGCACCGCAATCTGTTCGATGGCGACGAGGTGAGAGTGTCGCGGGCGTACGGTGATCTCCTGCTCGACGACACGGATGCTCCGCTGCTGTTCATCTCCGCGGGTATCGGCTGTACTCCGATCATCGGCTTCTTGCACTACCTCACTCGCACGGAGTCGGACCGATATGTCACCGTGCTCCACGCCGACCGCGCGCCGTCACGGCACGCCCACCGGCGGGAGTTGTCCGAGCTCGTCGAGCGACTACCGGGCGCCGGCCTCCACCACTGGTATGAGGACCTGGGGGTGCGGCCCGCCGCAGGCACCACCCGAGTCGGCCGGATCGATCTGAGCGAGGTCGAGATCAAGCCCGGGACGCACGTCTATCTGTGTGGTCCGTTGCCCTTCATGGAGATTGTCAGAGAGACATTGGTCGAACGCGGCGTTTCGGAACGCGACATCCACTACGAGGTGTTCGGTCCCGACAAATGGCTGCCGAGCTGAGTAGTCGGCCTTGTGAAGGAAGCTTCCCCATTCCGCACGGGTTTCCTCGGGTCGTGAACCAACGGAAAGTCGCACGACGGGTGGAAGGTTGCGGACGGCCCGAGATTTCGCGCGATATGCCCGATCTGTCGAGGGCGGGTGTCGCCTGACATACTGCGTCGCATGGCGAACGGGGACCCTCAGCGGGTGGAAGTGCGAGTGCCGGTGGAGAGCGCGGACGAGGCTCTCTTCGGATCGGCGTTCAGTGGAGAAGGCGCACTGCGGCCGGTAGAGCCGGTGCCGCCGATCTGCTCGCGACACGGAGACCCGGAATCCGACCGGGTGCGGGTGACGGTCAAGTCGGATCGGTCGCAGCCGGACAGTAGTGACAGCCGCCTGGGATCCGCACTCGCTGCGGCCTACACGGTGCAGGTGGCGGCAGTGGAGTGGCCTGTCTGTGCACGATGTGTCACCGCACGTCTGCGCTGGCAGATCGCTGCCGCCGCACTCTTCACCGCGCTTGCGGTGCTGTTCTTGGGGTTGGTCTTCGCGCTGCTGCAGGGCGCGCCTCGTCCCTACGGGTTCGCGCTGCTCGGGGTGTTCGCGGTGTCTTTCATCCCCCTCTACGTCGCGCTGCGGATGATCGAGCACCGGCGAGGTGGCGTAGGAGTGACTCTTGCAGAAGATGGTTCGGCGCTCGTGGTGCGCGACGCGCACCCGGACTTCGCGCGCGCTGTCAGCTCGCGGGCGTGATCTACAGTGGGTCGAAGCTGATGTTCTGCCGGGGCGTGCCCCCGGCAGACAAGGCGTACAGCGTCGTGCGGATCATCGACGGCGACCCTGCGATCTGGATCTGGTGATCGGACCACGATCCGAAACTTGCGACGACCTTGCCCAGCTTCCCCTGAATCGGTTCCTGCAGACCCCGCGGTGTCTCGCGTACGGGGACCGGATGCCAATACGGGTTCTCCAGCTCCTCGGTGACGGGGGTGATCGTGAGCCACGGGTTGGTCATGGCGATGTGCCACAACGTTTCCAGATCGTAGAGATCACACGGGTAGTTCCCGCCGTAGAACAAGTGGGTGCGCGGATTCGTGCCGCGCATCGCCATCTCCATGATCTGGGCGCGGAGCGGCGCGAGGCCGGTGCCCGACGCGATCATGAGCACGTCCTGGCCGCTGTCACGGTCGACCTGCAGGCCTCCGAGCGGTGGGCCGATCGTCCAACGATCACCCACCGAGACCTCGCTGACGAGACCCCCGCTGACCCATCCCGTCGAGACGCGTCGGACGTGGAATTCGATCTGCCCCTGGGGATTCGGAGGGATCGCTGCGGACAGGTACCGCCACATCTGGGGACGTTGCGGAATCTGGACGCTCATGTACTGGCCCGCGTGGTATGGGATGGGGGTGTCGGTTTCGAGCCGGATGATCGCGAGGTCGGCGAGAACTCGTTCGTGGCCGACGACGGTGGCGCCCCATGCTGCGGGCAGATCGTCCTCGGCTGCGGCGACAGCCATCGTCTCGGTGAAGTGCGCGATGACTTCGGCCCACGTGCGTTCGAGCGCTGCGGTCCACAGGATCAGCGGCGTGCATTCGCGCACCGCGGTGAGCAGTGCGTGGCCGGCGGCGCGGAAGTGTTCGGGTCGGACTCCGTACTTGCGGTGATCACGGGCCAGTTGGCCGAGGAAAGCGTCCAGGCCGTCCACGTCGGTGAGTTTGTTGACCGCCCACCCGACTGCGGTCGTGAACCGCTGCCGCATGTTCTCCATGCCGGCGGGGAACAGTTCGCGCGTCCCTGACGTCTCGCTCCAGAGTGCGGTGTAGAACGCCGTGGCGAGCCGCTCGGGCCCCGTCGGGGTTGCGGTGATCGATGCGAAGCTGAGTTGCACTCGGGCGATGGCGAACGCCTCCACGCCATCCTCCCACGTACTGCGCCAATTCGGACGCCGCCACTGTAGTCGTTTCCTCGTGGGTCGGCCACATGCGAGTTCCGGACATGTAGCCGGACGTCATAATTGTGATGTGAATCACTCACTTGATGAAAGTTGAGTGGAACAAACTCAACTTTGGGGTCGTTGAATCGATCGAGTGCCCGCGGACCGGAGTCTGCGGGTACAGAATTGACACAGACCCACTCGAGAACGGAAGGAGCCCGTAGTGGACTCGTTCAACCCCACGACGAAAACCCAGGCGGCCTTGACGGCGGCACTGCAGTCGGCATCCGCTGCGGGCAACCCGGACATCCGGCCCGCTCACCTGCTCGTCGCACTGCTCGACCAGACCGACGGCATCGCAGGCCCGCTGCTCAAAGCGGTCGGCGTCGACCCAGCCCAGATCAGGGGCGAGGCCCACGACCTCGTCGACAAACTGCCCACCGCGACCGGCGCGACCACCACACCACAACTCGGCCGCGAAGCGATCGCTGCGCTGTCCGTCGCGCAGAAACTCGCGACCGAACTCACCGACGAATTCGTCTCCACCGAGCACGTTCTCGTCGGCCTCGCGAGCGGCGACTCCGACATCGCCCGGCTCCTCACAGGCAAGGGCGCGACCCCGGAGGCATTGCGCGACGCGTTCACGACGGTGCGCGGCACCGGACGCGTCACCAGCGCCGACCCGGAAGGAACCTTCCAGGCTCTCGAGAAGTACTCGACCGACCTGACCGCGCGTGCCCGCGAAGGCAAGCTCGACCCGGTCATCGGTCGCGACAACGAGATCCGTCGTGTCGTTCAGGTCCTGTCGCGTCGTACCAAGAACAACCCCGTGCTCATCGGTGAACCAGGTGTAGGCAAGACCGCCATCGTCGAAGGCCTCGCCCAGCGTGTCGTTGCGGGCGATGTTCCCGAGTCGCTCCGCGGCAAGACCGTCATCTCCCTCGATCTCGGTTCGATGGTCGCGGGCGCAAAGTACCGCGGGGAGTTCGAGGAACGACTCAAGGCAGTACTCGACGAGATCAAGGAATCCGCCGGGCAGATCATCACGTTCATCGACGAACTGCACACCATCGTCGGCGCAGGCGCGACCGGCGAGTCCGCAATGGACGCAGGCAACATGATCAAGCCCATGCTCGCGCGCGGTGAACTCCGACTGGTCGGAGCCACCACTCTCGACGAGTACCGCAAGTACATCGAGAAGGATGCTGCCCTCGAACGCCGCTTCCAGCAGGTGCTCGTCGGTGAGCCGAGCGTCGAGGACACCGTCGGTATCCTGCGCGGACTCAAGGAGCGCTACGAGGTGCACCACGGTGTGCGCATCACCGACTCCGCGCTTGTGTCCGCCGCGACCCTGTCCGACCGCTACATCACGTCGCGGTTCCTCCCCGACAAGGCCATCGACCTCGTCGACGAGGCCGCGTCGCGGCTGCGGATGGAGATCGACTCGCGTCCCGAGGAGATCGACACCGTCGAACGTATCGTCCGTCGCCTCGAGATCGAGGAGATGGCGTTGCAGAAGGAAACCGACGCTGCGTCGAAGGAACGACTCGACAAGCTGCGCGGTGAACTCGCCGACGAACGCGAGAAGCTCAATCAGCTCACCGCACGCTGGCAGAACGAGAAGACCGCCATCGACTCCGTCCGTGAGGTCAAGGAACAACTCGAAGCGCTGCGCGGTGAAGAGGAACGCGCCGAACGCGACGGCGACCTCGGCAAGGCTGCCGAGTTGCGCTACGGCCGCATCCCCGAACTGGAGAAGAAGCTCGAGTCCGCAGCGCAGGCGTCGGGGGCGGCGTCCGACGGCGATGTGATGCTCAAGGAGGAAGTCGGCCCGGACGACGTCGCAGAGGTCGTCGCTGCATGGACCGGCATCCCCGCCGGCCGCATGCTCGAAGGCGAGACCGAGAAGCTTCTGCGGATGGAAGACGAGATCGGCCACCGCGTGGTCGGTCAGGCCGAGGCCGTGCAGGCCGTCTCGGATGCGGTCCGCCGCGCAAGGGCCGGTGTCGCCGACCCGAACCGTCCCACCGGATCGTTCCTGTTCCTCGGACCCACCGGCGTCGGCAAGACCGAGCTGGCCAAGGCGCTCGCAGACTTCTTGTTCGACGACGAACGCGCCATGGTGCGGATCGACATGTCGGAGTACAGCGAGAAGCACAGCGTTGCGCGTCTGGTCGGCGCACCTCCCGGCTATGTCGGCTACGACGCGGGCGGTCAGCTCACCGAAGCTGTGCGTCGTCGTCCGTACACGGTGGTGCTGTTCGACGAGGTCGAGAAGGCACACCCCGACGTGTTCGACACGCTGTTGCAGGTGCTCGACGACGGGCGCCTGACCGACGGCCAGGGCCGCACGGTCGACTTCCGCAACACCATCCTCATCCTCACCTCGAACCTCGGTGCGGGTGGCGACAAGGACCAGGTGATGGCGGCGGTGCGGATGGCGTTCAAGCCGGAATTCATCAACCGGCTCGACGACGTCGTGATCTTCGATCCGCTGTCGGAAGAGCAGCTCGAGAAGATCGTCGACATCCAGATCGACCAGTTGGCGAAGCGCCTAGAGGCACGTCGGCTCACGCTCGACGTCGACGGAGCGGCACGGATGTGGCTCGCGGTCCGCGGCTACGACCCGCAGTACGGTGCGCGTCCGCTGCGCCGGCTCATCCAGCAGGCGATCGGCGACCAGCTCGCCAAGAAGCTGCTGGCGGGAGAGGTCCGCGACGGCGACACCGTCAAGGTCGGCGTCACCGACAATGCCGACGGTCTGATTCTCGGCGTCTGACACCAGTGCGGGGACGGTCCCGGTGGCAACGACCACCGGGACCGGCCCCGTATCGGTACCTTGGAAAATGCCATGACGAATCCGAACGATCCGCGTACACCGCAGGAGCGTGCCTATCCGCACGACGAGCCGGGTGACGACGAGACACGCGTACTGCACACCGACGACCCGACGGAAGCGTATGGGCAACCGGTGACACACCCGACCCTGGTGTATCCGCAGTACGACCCGCGCTTCGATTCGGCGGCGCCCCCACCGAACCCCACTCAGCAGCTCGGTGCACCGCTGGGGCAGTACGCGCAGGGCGGGCCCCCGACCGCGCAGTATCCGACCGCGCAGTATCCGACGGCCCAGTACCCGACAGCCGACTACTCGCAGGCGCAGTATGTGCAGGGGCAGTACCCACAGGCCGGTCACCCCGGCGGTGGATATCAACCGCCCGGCGCACCCCCGCCCGGATACGGGCCGCAGGCCGAGCCCGAGAAGTCCCCCCGTGGTCCGCGTTGGGGGCTGGTGGCTCTCGCCGCAGTTGTCCTCATCGTGCTCGGCGGGATCGTCGGCTTCCTCCTGAGCGGAGGCGACGACGAGCCCGACACCGCCGCGACCGGCCCGACCACGACCCGAACGATGCCACCCGCACCGACGACGACACCGCCACCGGCCACCGAGCCGGACGGAGCGCCGGCGCTACCGCTGGATCAGCTTCCCGGCGGACTCGGTGAGGCCATCGGGAGCACCGGCGCCGTCGTCGGGTCGATCACGGCCAACGACGGCACGAGCATCACTCTCAGCGGTATCGGCGGGTCGCTCACCACGGTGTTGTTCACGCCGGAAACCCAGATCATCACGTTGAGGGGGTCGTCTCCGGAGGCGCTCGAGATCGGCGCGACGGTGGTCGCGACAGGCAGTCCCGTCGAGAACGGACAGATGACGGCCGAAACCGTCATCAGCGCGTCGCTCCCATCGTTCGGCAGCCCGGGCAACTGAAGACGCTAGGCTGATCGCGATGACATTCATGTGGTTCGGTCTGGCGGCGATCGCGCTTCTCGGCGCGCTCGCGCTCCTGTACGTCGACCGCACGCGGAGGGAACAGTCCGGGCGTGTGCGGGAGATCTGGGCGCGTGCCCAGGGGTACAAGTACACCGACTCCGACGAGCGGCTGCCTTCCAACTGGCATCGCGCGGCATTGGCCAAGCAGGAGTACCTGGGCGCGATAGACGTCGTGCGCGGGGTGCGCCGGGGTGAAGATTTCATCCTGTTCGACATCGAGGAAACCGCCACCATCGTCGCGGTACGCCGCAAGGTCGGATCCGACGTCGACATCGATCTGCGGCTCAAGTCGACGCCACCTCCCAAGGATTCCGACATGAATCTGCTCGGGTCGATCGGCCCGCGCATCGTGTTCTCCACCGACCTCGAGATCGCCCGTCGCGTGTGCGACCAGCGGATGGTTTCGTTCACCCAGGCGATCCCTGAGCACATCCAGATGCTGTGGAGCGAGGGGCCGTGGACCCTCGGTTCGATCCCGGTGGGAAGCAACGGGCGCGAATGGGATGCGGCTATCGAGACCGTGGCGCGCCTGTCGGGCATCTTGCATGTCCTCCCGCCCGTGGTCGACCCCGATGATGTCGATCGCAGCTTCCACGACCCGGGACGCCCCTCCGCGCAACGCTAGTCCCCGCTCGTCAGGTCACGGTACGGACACGCCCCGGATGACACGCCGGATCCTTCGTCGTGCGAACTGATCGGGGTCTGTACATTTCACGCCGTGACACCTGTGGCTCTGGTGATAGTTGTGGCAGTGGTGGCCGTTGCGCTGCTCTGGATACGGCTGGGGATGCGCCGGTTGCGGACGCTTCGCACCCGACGCCGAGACGGCCTGAATCTGCTCCTGAACGAACTCGACGATCGCTACGACCTGATTCCCGCGCTGATCGCGGCATCGGCGGGCGCCGGTGTCGAACGCAGCCGCATCAGCCCGGTGGTGGGAGCACGCTCCCTCGCCATCGCGATGCGCGATCAACGCCTCGATCTTCCCGAACGTGCGGCCACCGAGAACGCGCTCTCTGCCGCGTTGCACGAACTCATCGGAGTCCTCGACGGTGTCAACCACTGGCCGTTCATCCGGGTCGCCCGCGAACTGCACACTCGCGAGCAGCGCATTGCAGGTGCAGTTCGTGTCCACAACGATCTCGCGAACAAGCTCAACTCCCAGGTGGCGAGCTTCCCGACATCGCTGTACGCGACGCTGGCCGGCGTGCGGCCGGTCGCAGTCTTCGAGGTACCGGCCGGTCTGGTGACCGATACTGCGACCGAGGTTCCGGTGCCCGAGGAGCGGCCCGACATGCGGCCGTCCACCACTGTCGAAAGCGACGACAAGGACTCGGGGACCGTCGCCGCCTGAGGACGCACCGACAGCGACTAGGCTCGTTCGCGCCGGTTCCGCCACCGGCGGTGGACGAGACGACGGTGAGGAAGTGCAAATGAGCGACCGCGACGAACTGAGTGCACTGGTACGTGAGCTGGCAGTGGTGCACGGCAAGGTGACGTTGTCGTCGGGCAAGGAAGCCGACTACTACGTCGATCTACGTCGGGCGACCCTGCATCATCGTGCAGCTCCGCTCATCGGCTCACTTCTGCGCGACCTCGTCTCCGACTGGGATTTCGACGCGGTCGGAGGGCTCACCATGGGCGCCGACCCGGTCGCGATGGCCGTCATGCACGCGCCCGGACGTCCTATCGACGCGTTCGTCGTCCGTAAAGCAGCCAAGGCGCACGGCATGCAGCGTCAGATCGAAGGCCCCGACGTCGTGGGCAAACGAGTGCTCGTCGTCGAGGACACGACCACCACCGGGAACTCGCCGCTCACCGCAGTCAAGGCACTGCGCGACGCGGGCGCGATCGTCGTGGGTGTGGCAACGGTCGTCGACCGCGCCACCGGAGCCGACGAGGTCATCGCGGCGGAAGGCGTGGAATACCGGTCGTTGCTCGGCCTCTCCGACCTGGGCCTCGACAACTCCTGACACCGTGAACCAACGGATGCGGCAGACCGTCACGCACCTTGCGGACGGTCGCGAACTGATCTTCTTCGACGACACCGAACCGTACGTCGGGGGATCGGCCACCCGTGTCGCACACGACCGTCGCGAACTCCCGACGGTCGTGGCGGCGTCGGAGGTCCGCATCGACCCACTCACCGGAGACCCGGTGACCTTCGCCGCGCACCGCATGGAACGCACATTCCTCCCCTCCGTCGCGGATTGCCCACTCTGCCCGACCCGCCCGGGCGCCTCCACCGAAATCCCTGCGGACAACTACGACGTCGCAGTCTTCGAGAACCGCTTCCCCGCGTTCTCCTCGGGCGGCCGCTGCGAAGTGGTCGCCTTCACCGCAGACCACGATGCCCGCTTCGCGGACTTGACCGCGACACGGGCCCGCACTGTCATCGACGTCCTCGCGTCGCGCACGGCGACGTTGTCGTCGCTGCCGGGGGTGGCCCAAGTGTTCTGCTTCGAGAACCGCGGCGTCGAAATCGGTGTGACACTGGAACATCCGCACGGTCAGATCTACGCCTACCCGTTTCTCCCGCCGCGCACGCGGACGCTGCTCGCCCGCGCCCGCGACCACCACGAACGAACCGGCCGGTCGCTCCAGCGCGACATCCTCGACACCGAACGACGCGCCGGGACTCGTGTCGTGTGGTCGGGCGAATGGTGGACCGCGTACGTTCCCGATGCGGCGCGATGGCCGATCGAGGTACACCTCGCGCCGCATCGTGACGTCCCCGATCTCACCGCGCTCGTCGACGCCGAACGCGACGAACTCGCCCTTGCCTACCGCGATCTACTCGGACGCATCGACCGGTTCTTCGACGGCCTCGACTGCGTTCCGTACATCGCGGCATGGCATCAGGCGCCCGTCGGGGACGGACGCGAGTACGGGCGGTTGTTCTGCCAGATCTTCTCGCTGCGTCGTGCACGCGACAAGCTCAAGTACCTGGCAGCTTCGGAATCGGCCATGGGCGCGTGGATCAGCGACACGACCCCCGAACTCATCGCCGAACGACTGCGTGAGCTCGCACCGTGATGTCGCCACATGGCGCGGTGTGCGACGAGGCGTCGCGTACGTTCGCGACGGAGTTCGGTGGCGGCCCGGACGGCATCTGGTGTGCACCCGGTCGCGTGAACCTGATCGGTGAGCACGTCGACTACGCGGGTGGATTGTGCCTCCCGATGGCTATTCCCCAGGTCACGGCCGCTGCGGTGCGCCGTCGCACCGATGGGCGGTTGCGTTTGTACAGCCCCGGGTTCGGCGTCGTCGACGTGGAGCAAGGCGACCGCGTCGACGGATGGGGCGCGTACATCGCCGGTGTGATCCGGTCGCTCGATCCACCCGGTTTTCGCGGGGCGGACATCGCGATCGCGTCGGAAGTTCCGGTGGGAGCGGGTCTGTCGTCGTCCGCTGCGCTCGAGGGGGCTGTGGCGCTGGCGCTCGCCGACATGTGCGGACTTCCCGTGGACGACGACGGACGCGATGTCCTCGCGCGTGCGTGTGTACGTGCGGAGAACGACTATGTGGGGGCGCCGACCGGCGGCATGGATCAGCAGATCGCACTGAGAGGCAGGGCGGGCCACGCGTTGCTCCTCGACTGCACCGACGGGCACGTCGAACACATCCCCGTCGACACCGCTGCTGCAGGCCTCACGGTGCTGGTCGTCGATACCGGGACGGGGCACCGCCTGGTCGACGGTCAGTACGGTTCACGGCGAGCCGCCGTCGAGGAAGCGGCCGGATTGCTGGGTAGGCCACTGCGCGAAGTGGAATCCGTATCTGCACTCGATGACGCGATGTTGCAGCGCCGCGCGCGACACGTGGTCACCGAGATCGCACGCGTCCGTACCGCCGCGGATGCACTGCGCTCCGGTCGCGTACGCGATCTCGGCCCCCTGTTCGACGCGTCGCATCGGTCTCTGCGCGACGATTTCGAGGTCAGCTGCGCCGAACTCGACAGCGCCGTAGACGCTGCGACTGCGGCAGGTGCGCTCGGCGCGCGTATGGTCGGGGGAGGCTTCGGGGGATCGGCAATTGCGTTGTGCGAGAACAACGACGTGCAGAGGATCCAGATGTCGGTGACTGCGGCGGCCGCGGCCCGGGACTTTCCGTCGCCGGTGTTCCTGCGCGCCACACCGTCCGATGGTGCGCGCCGCTGTTGATGCGCAACCCGGGTACTGTGCGCGCATGGGCTGGTTCACTCGGAACAGATGGGGCATCGAGCACGCCGTGTTCGTGGCCGCGAGCGCGGCGACGGTGGTCGGCGGAGCGCTGGGCAACGAAGCGGTGCAGAAAGCTGCAAAGCCGCTGCTTGCGCCGTCGCTTGCCGTCCGGGTGCTGCGGCGTTCTCGCGATCTCGACCGTGCCGACACCGCGTTGCTCCTCGCAGGTCTCACTGCCGCGACCGTGGGCGACGTGTTCATGATCGACCCCGACGACGACAGCCGGATCCTGCGCGGTGCAGGCTCTTTCGCGGTGATGCAGATGTCGTACTCGACGGTGCTCGCCCGGCACGGTGCTCGCCCGACCCGCACCGCGGTGCTACAGCGTGTGCCCGCGGTGCTGGGAGCCGCCTGCCTGCTCGGATGGCGGAGTCGCTCGCTGGCAGTGCCGCTCACCGCGTACGGCACGGTGCTTGCGACCACCGCGACACTTGCTGCCGACCCGTCCCTCGCGCCCGGTGCGAAGATCTCCGGCGGGCTCGTGTTTCCGAGCGCGGACCGGCGCAGTTGGCTCGGGCTCGGCGGGCTGGTCTTCACCCTGTCCGACGGCACCATCGTCGAGCGGCGGACCCTGCTGAGAGGCAAGTCCGCACGGGCGGCGGCGGAAGGTTTCGTACTCGCCACCTACGCGGGTGCGCAGTTGCTTCTGATCGAGGGGATGCTCGCGCTCGCCCGACGCAGGTGACCCGTCAGGGGAAGATCAGGATCCTGGTGCGGTCGTCGGGGTCGACGAGCACCGAGACCACCTGGCCGGCCGTCAGTCGCGGCAGGTCGCGGTGTTCGGCCTCGAACACCACCTTGCCGCTGTACGGCTCGGATCCGGGCACCATCAGATCCAAATCCAGCTCGGTTCGCTGCACATGACCGACCACAGAGCCGAGTGGGGTGGCGGAGCGGATCGTGGCCCAGCCTTCGAGGCCGTCGCGTTCGATCTTCCGGTCTTCGCGGGTGGTGCGATCGGCGATCAACATGCCCGCGCCGAGCACCGCACCGTACAAGCAGACCAGGAACATCACCTGGAATCCTTCGGTGCCTTCGGCGGAGTTCGGGTAGAAGAGGTTCAGCCAGAGCGAGAGCAGAATCAAGTATCCGGTCGTGATGAATGCGACCGTGCGCAGGATGCGCGTGTGCTTCATGGCTCCTCCGTCTCCCAGACTAGCGCGTGCCTGCGCTCCGACCGCCGATCGATAGAGTGGCACTTTCTGTGTTCGTCGGAGGGAACGGTGTGAAGGTGCGTGTGTCGTCCGCTGCGGTTGTGTTGGGTGCTGTACTTGTGCTGAGCGGGTGCGGGGGATCCGGAGACGAACCGGATGCCGCAGCTCGGGAAACCTCCACCACGCCCGCAACCTCGAGCGTGACTGCTGCTCCGACCGCGACCGAAGCTCCCACGACGGAGGCCGTCACGGAAGCGCCGGCCCCCGAGCTCGCGCCTGCGGAGACGACGACCGAGCCGGCTCCCGAAGTGCCGCCTACGTTGGAGGCCGTTGCGTTCGAGCAGGGCGAGTCCTACTACTTCACGACCCCCGACGGCGCATTCGCATGCGGCATCGTGCAGCTCCCCGGACGTACCGAAGCCGGTTGTGAAGGCGTCACGGATCCGGTGCCGCCGCAGCCCGAGAGCTGCGTCGTCAACTGGGGCCACGGGATGCGCGTCGTCGACAGCGGTCCCGGTGAATTCCTGTGCTCGGGCGGGCCTGTCTACCTGCCCGTCGAGGGATCTGCGGAGGTACTGCCCGCGGGATCGCCGCTCTCGCAGCTCGGTTACACGTGCGAGACCACCGAGGCCGACGTGACCTGCACCAACGACAGCACCGGGCACGGATTCACCGTGGCATCCGACTCGAACGAGACGTTCTGACGGTGGCGGCTCAGGAAAGACCGGATCAGGAGCAGGACCCGCTCACTGTTGCCGGACCCACCGAGTGGGGGGAGCACCCGCACGGTATGGGGCCGTGGACCGACGAGTTCGACACGCCCCCGCCCACCGACCCGAAGTACGACCCGGAACTGCTCGAACACGGAGACCGGCGCAACGTCGTCGACGCCTACCGGTACTGGACGCGCGACGCAATCGTCGCCGACATCGACACCCGCAGGCATCCGTTGCATGTGGCGATCGAGAATTTCGCGCACGACGCCAACATCGGCACCGTCGTGCGCACCGCCAACGCGTTCGCGGCCGCTGCTGTCCATATCGTGGGGCGACGGCGGTGGAACCGCCGGGGGGCGATGGTCACCGATCGCTATCAGCATCTGCACCATCACTCCGACGTCGATGCGCTCATCGACTGGGCGGCCGAGCACGATCTGACCATCGTCGCAGTCGACAACACCCCCGGTTCCGTGCCACTGGAGACGGCAGAGTTGCCCCGCAACTGCCTGCTGTTGTTCGGGCAGGAAGGGCCGGGCGTGACCGAGCGGGCGCGCGAGGTGGCGACCATGACGGTGTCGATCGCACAGTTCGGTTCGACCCGCTCCATCAATGCAGGTGTCGCGGCAGGAATCGCCATGCACGCCTGGATCGGCCAACACGCCGACCTCGACCGTGCCTGGTAGTCGTCCGGCCTGGTAGTAACACCAACTCGGGCTGCGCGGATGTATGAGCGCGGGCCGTGTGGCCACGCCGCTGTCGTGGGACGAGGATGATTACTGCATGCCAGAAATGTGGACGGGCCGGGCGGATGCAGCCGAAGCTGCCGTCGTGGCCAGGCACGTGCGTCGACTTTGGGGACTACCCGGCACCGAACTCGGTGTCGTCGGCTGGCCGGCGACGCGGCGCGAGCGCATCTTCGGATCGTGGCATTACTGGTGGCAGGCGCACCTGATCGATCTCGCTGTCGATGCAGCAGAGCGGCACGCGAAGGCCGGCGACGGTACCCAGCGCGGCCGGCGCCGCGTCGTGCAGCTGACCCGCAGCCACCGCATTCGCAACATCACAGGCTGGACCAACAACTATTTCGACGACATGGCCTGGCTCGGTCTGGCCCTCGACCGCGCCGGGCGGCACCTGCGCGTCGACCATGGCGCTGCGATCACGACCCTCGTCGGTGAACTGCACGACGCGTGGCAACCCGAGCACGGCGGTGGTATCCCGTGGCGCCGCGGAGACGACTTCTTCAACGCCCCCGCGAACGGTCCGGCAGCGCTGCTACTCGCGCGCTCGGGCAAGCTGGAGCGCGCGCAAGAGATGGCCGATTGGATCCACGAGCGTCTTGTCGATCCGGACAGCGGACTCGTTCTCGACGGAATCCGCCACGGTGTGCTCGAACGCGCCGTCTACTCGTACTGCCAGGGCGTAGTGCTCGGAGTCGAAACCGAACTCGCGACCCGATGCGACGATCCGCGTCATCGCGCACGGGTCCATGCACTCGTCGACGCGGTCGACGAGGAACTCACCGAACGCAGCATCGTCACAGGTGGTGGGGGAGGCGACGGCGGCTTGTTCAACGGTATCCTCGCGCGCTATCTCGCGGTGGTCGCGACCACCTTGCCGGTGCAGGACTCCGACGACGTGCGAGCGCGAGCTACGGCACGTCGCATCGTGCTCGCCTCGGCAGATGCGGCGTGGGAGAACCGCCTGCAGATCGAAGGCCTGCCGCTGTTCGGCAGTGACTGGGCTCAGCCCGCGAAACTGCCGGGCTCGTCGGGCACAGTCGCGCAGTTCGCCGGAGGCACCGTGCGCTCATCGTCGATCGCAGAACGCGACCTGTCGGTGCAACTCGGTGGCTGGATGCTGATGGAAGCCGCAAACGCGGTTGTCGCATCTCCCTGAACTACGACGTCATCGCCGAGTGTTCGGGTCCGAACCGAGCGACGGGATCGGCGTGGTCGGTGCCGAGGTCTGTGCCGCAGACCGGGTCGGGATCGGGGCGGTCGGCGTGTGGTCGGTGCCGGGCAGTGCAGCGGCAGAGTTGTCCTGCCCCGGCGCGGTTTCATCTGCAGACGCGGTTTCTGCTGCAGTGGTGCCCTCGCCTCCGGCGTTCTTGCGTGACGCGAGGAGACGCTTGCCGACCTCGCTGATGATCGGGAGCACCGAGACGAACACGATCAGCAGGAAGATGATGTCGACGTTGTCGGCGATGAACGAGATCTGTCCGAGAAGGTAGCCCAGCAGTGTCACGCCCGCGCCCCACACGATGCCGCCGATGACGTTGTAGGTGATGAATACGCGATACGGCATCTTCGCCGCACCCGCGACGAGCGGCGCGTAGGTGCGGACGATAGGAACGAATCGGGCGAGGAAGATCATTGCGGGACCGTGGCGCAGGAAGAACCGGTGGGATTCGTCGAGGTACTTCTTCTTGAACAGCTTCGCGTCGTCGTTCTTGAACAGCTTTGCGCCGCCCTTGGTACCGATGAAGTAGCCCACCTGATCACCGAGGATCGCCGCGATCGGGATCGTCACCATCAGCACCCACAATGGTGCGAAAGGCTCGACCTCCGTCGATTTCGATGCGGCGATCAGGCCCGCGGTGAACAGCAGCGAATCGCCGGGAAGCAGCGGAAACAGCAGACCGGACTCGATGAACACCACCAGCAGGAGCCCGAGGAGCATCCAGGTGCCGAACGAGTTCAGCAGATTCACCGGGTCGAGGAAGCCCGGCAGCAGGGCCAAATTGGTCGCGGATTCCGAGGCTTCAAGCAAATTCACGATGCCCAGAGTACCGGCGCATCAGAGGGCGCTCGAATCGCAGCGGCCTCGGGAGAGCGGCCCGAGTATCTAAACGCCGTGGCTATTGACATACTGCAGGGACGAAAGAGCACCTGCCACACCCGAGCGGGTAGCCGATCCACTCTCATCTGGAGGACAGCCGCTGTGCCTATCGCGACTCCCGAGGTCTACGCCGAGATGATTGCCCGCGCCAAGGAACACTCCTTCGCGTTCCCGGCCATCAACTGCACCTCGTCCGAAACCATCAATGCCGCTATCAAGGGCTTCGCGGACGCCGGTAGCGATGGCATCATCCAGTTCTCGACCGGTGGCGCAGAGTTCGGCTCGGGCCTCGGTGTCAAGGACATGGTGACCGGTGCGGTCGCGCTTGCCGAGTTCGCGCATGTCGTCGCTGAGAAGTACGACGTCACGATCGCTCTGCACACCGACCACTGCCCCAAGGACAAGCTCGACGGCTTCGTCCGCCCGCTCATCGCGATCTCCAAGGAACGCGTCGACGCAGGCAAGAACCCCCTGTTCCAGTCGCACATGTGGGACGGCTCCGCCACCCCACTCGACGAGAACCTCGAGATCGCTCAGCAGCTACTCGCCGACGCGGTTGCCGCGAAGATCATCCTCGAGATCGAGATCGGCGTGGTCGGCGGTGAAGAGGACGGCGTCGAGAACGCCATCAACGACAAGCTCTACACCACCGTCGAGGACTTCGAGAAGACCGTGGAGGCGCTCGGCGCGGGCGAGAAGGGCCAGTACCTCCTCGCCGCGACGTTCGGCAACGTGCACGGCGTATACAAGCCGGGCAACGTCAAGCTCAAGCCCGGCATCCTCGACGAAGGCCAGAAGGCCGCATCGAAGAAGCTGGGTCTCAAGGACGGCTCGAAGCCGTTCGACCTCGTCTTCCACGGCGGTTCGGGCTCGCTGAAGTCGGAGATCGACGAGGCCCTGAGCTACGGCGTCGTGAAGATGAACGTCGACACCGACACCCAGTACGCGTTCACCCGCCCGATCGCGGCACACATGTTCAGCAACTACGACGGTGTGCTCAAGATCGATGGCGAGGTCGGAAACAAGAAGGTCTACGATCCGCGCAGCTACCTGAAGAAGGCCGAGGCGGCGATGACCGCTCGCGTGGTCGAGGCGTGCAACGACCTCAAGTCCGCGGGACGCTCGGTGTCCGCCAAGTAGGTATCACGATCGACGAAGGGCGCCGGCGCGAGCCGGCGCCCGTCGTCGTCGCGAGGGGTCTGCGCGCTATTCGCTGCACACCTTCCATTCTTCCCCCTGGAGCGCGAGGTCGAAGGTGCGTGCCGTGACGTCGGACGGATCGCCCATCGGGTGAGCTGTGACCTCGACGATCGCGGTGTCGTCGGTGATCTGCACCTTGTCGATACTCGACACGACCGGCACAGAGCCCTGTTCCACGGCCAGCGTGTGAATGCTGTCGAACTCCTCGGGGGCGACCGTCGCGTAGAACTCCGCGAGCCCGCCGCACGTCGAAGACTGCAGTGTTGCAAGGTCGCCTGCACTCAGTGCCTGCACGAACTCGTCGACGCTGGCGCGAATGTGCGACTCGGGGGAATTGCTCTCCCGGTACTGCAGGAACGCGATGACCGCGACGACGGCGATCACCACGACAGCGGCGACACCGGCGAAGACCATCCAACCCGCGCGCTTCTTTCGAGGCGACGGGGGGATTCGGGTAGGGGCAGGCGTGGGCTGGAACGGCGCAGGCTCCGGGCGCGGGGCCTCGGGCACGCGCGGCGCGATGCGCTGCGGCTCCGCTTTCGGGGCGTGGCTCCTGACCGGGATCTGAGTCGTCGGTGCCTCGGACGGATCCGTTGCGGGTGGCTCGGGCTGCTTGCCGTCGTCGGGCTGCTCGGCTTTCTCGACGATCGGCATAGCGACGGTCTTTGCGTCGGCAGGGTCCGGGGTCTTCTCGACGATCGGCATGGCGACGGTCTCGGACTCGGCCGGATCCGGGTCGGCGGGTTCGTCGGTTCTTGCGCCGGGGTCCTGCTCGTTGTCGTCGGGCCGGGAATCTTCCGGAGCGGCGGCTGCATTGTCATCCACTGAGGATTCGGTCTCCTCCGACGGGGTGCCCGAGGCAGCGTCGTCCGCGTTGTCCTCGACCCGGTCGGGCGCTGCATCGTCGTGCGCCTCGTCCTCGGAGGCCTTCTCGTCTGCCGCCTCGGTGACCTTCCCCGACGTGTCTGCGTCGTCGACCTTCCCCGAGGTGTCTACGTCGTCGGGCGTATCGGCCGGCCCGTTCTCCGCGACCTCGCCTGCTGACGATTCCGTCGAGTCTTCGGTCGGGTCTTCGTTCTTCGGGTCCGGCACTCGCTGCACCTCGTTCGGATGATGGGTGATTATGTGGGGAGCTTATCCAGGCTCGACGGTGGAGGGGCAGAATGGGCGCCATGACCTCATTCGGTGATCTGCTCGGACCCCAGCCCACTCTCCTCCCAGGTGACGACGAAGCGGAATCTGATCTGCTCGATCACAAGGAGCCGGCGAAGGTTGCGGCCGAGCATCCGACCGCATCGATCGCGTGGGCGTACCTCGCGGAGGCAGCGCTCGACTCCGGCGAGACGATCACCGCGTACGCCTATGCCCGCACCGGCTACCACCGGGGTCTCGACCAGCTGCGGCGCAACGGCTGGAAGGGCTTCGGCCCCGTGCCTTACAGCCATGAGCCCAACCGCGGGTTCCTGCGCTGCGTCGCCGTGCTCGCCAAGGCAGCGAAGGCGATCGGCGAAGCGGACGAGCACGCTCGGTGCCTCGATCTGCTCGAGGACTGCGATCCCCGCGCGGCGGAGGAACTTGGCGTCGAATAGGTCGTTACCCACCCGCGACGACTTCCGCACGAAATTGCGGAAGTCGTCGCTGCGACTGCGCTCGTCCGCGCTGCCGATCGTGCAATGCGCGCTCGCTGCCGGTATCGCCTGGTGGGTTGCGACCACACTGATCGGTCACCCGCAGCCGTTCTTCGCGCCGATCGCCGCCGTGGTGTCCCTGGGGTTGTCCTTGGGTGCCCGGCTGCGCCGCTCCGTCGAACTCGTGTGCGGTGTGACCGTCGGAATCGGCGTCGGGGACCTGCTCGTCTCGGTGATCGGCAGTGGGCCCTGGCAGATCGCTCTGGTCGTGGCGATCGCCATGGCGTCCGCGGTGGCGCTCAACAGCGGGCCTATCTTCTCGATGCAGGCAGGCAATTCGGCTGTCCTGGTTGCGACGCTGATACCCCCCGGCGGCACGGGCGGCATCGACCGGATGGTCGATGCTCTCGTCGGCGGCCTGGTCGGGATCGCAGTGGTAGCGCTGGTCCCCACTCATCCGGTCCGGCGCGCGAGGAAGAACGCCGCAGACATTCTCAAGACCGCCGCCGAGGTTCTGCGGAAGGTCGAGACCGGCCTCGTCGAGAACAATCCGAAGCCCATCGAAGCTGCCCTGCGGCAAGCCCGCGACACGCAATCCGCGATCGACTCCATGCGGAGCAACCTCCAGGGTGGCCACGAGGTCAGCCGGATTTCCCCGCTCTATTGGAACAGTCGTCCGCGGCTCGCACGGCTGACTGCCGCCGCCGACCCCATCGACAACGCGATGCGCAATATCCGCGTCCTCGCGCGACGGTCGCTGACTCTGGTCCGTGACGACGAGATTCTCGATTCCCGGCTCGTCGGCATCGTCGAAGAACTCGCCGACGCGGTCGAAGTGCTTCGCGAGATGGTGCTTGCCGAACCCGGCGATCAACCCGACGCGGCCGAGGCCGCCCGTGTGTTGCGCAGTGTGGCAAGGAAGATGAGCCCGGAACTGATCGACGGAGCCGGAGTGTCGGCGACAGTGGTGTTCGCGCAGATCCGTTCTCTGCTCGTCGACCTGTTGCAGACATCAGGGCTCAAACGCATCTCGGCACTCGCAACGTTGCCGCCCACGGTCGAGAAGCCCGCTTATCCGCCGGAGGACTGAGATCGGCCCTGGTGCGGCCGGTTCGTCCCGCGACGATCGCTGTTTCGGAAACCCGTTGCAGCCGGTGTGCGAAGCAGGAACGGTCGCGGGAACTGTGGGTGATCCTGACGTAGGGACGTAGCGGTTGTACACATGCGCATTTATGCATACGATGGCCCGGACCTGAAAGGGAGGGCCATGAGTTCGGGGCACGGACATTCACACGGCATCGGCCAGGGCCATGGGCAGGGCGCAGGACCGTCGGATCGCACCATCCGCAGGATGGCCATCTCTCTCGCGGTCCTCGGCGTGTTCCTCCTGCTCGAAGCCGGCGTCGGGCTGTGGATCGGATCGCTTGCACTGCTTGCGGATGCCGGGCACATGCTCACCGACGTCGTCGGCGTATCGATGGGCATGGTGGCGCTCGTTCTCGCCCGTCGCGGCAGTGCCGCGGCAGCCCGCACATTCGGCTGGCACCGCGCCGAAGTGCTCACCGCGATGGCCAACGCGATCCTGTTGCTCGGTGTCGCGGCATGGGTGATGTACGAGGCGATCGACCGCATCGGTGACACTCCCGAGATCCCCGGCGCCCCGCTGATTCTCACCGCAGCGGCCGGGCTCGGGGCCAACGTTGTCGTCATGTTGCTCCTGCGCGCCGACGCCAAGGGAAGCCTCGCGGTGCGGGGGGCCTACATGGAGGTCCTCGCCGACGCACTCGGCTCCGTCGGAGTCCTCATCGCGGGTGTGCTGGTCCTCGCGTTCGGGTGGAGCTTCGCCGACGTCGTCGTCGGTGTGCTGATCTCCCTGTGGGTGGTGCCGCGTGCAGTGCGGCTCGCGGCAGAATCGCTTCGCATCCTCACGCAGGCGTCGCCGAGCCACCTCGACGTCGACGCGGTGCGCGCCGATCTGGCTGCGCTGCCCGGCGTCTCCGGCGTTCACGATCTGCACGTGTGGACACTGACCACGGGTATGGACGTGGCGACCGTGCACCTGGTGAGCGACCACGACGCGAACTGGGTGCTCGACTCGGCGCGAACCACGTTGTCGTCGCACGGACTCGACCACGCGACCGTGCAGGTGGAACGGACGATCGACGGACGCAAGTGCGAGGAGGACGTGACGTGGTGAGGTTCAGCCCAGCCGCACGGTCCAGCGCCCGCCACGGCCGTTGAGCCGCGTCACGCTCAGCGGACGGACGTCGACCCTCCAGAATGCCGAGGCCGGCGCTCCGAGTGCGTGCACCACCGCTGCCTTGATGATCGCCGGATGCGTGACGACCCCGATTCGCTCGGGTGACTCGTCGAAGGTGTCCAGCCACGCACCGACGCGCGCGATCAGGTCGACGATCGCCTCGCCGCCGTGCGGAGCGGACACGGGATCGGTCAGCCACGTAGCCAGTTCGACTTCTGCAATGCTGTCCATCGGCACGCCCGACCACTTCGCGTAGTCGAGGTCGCGCAGTGCGGGTTCGACGGTCGCCGACCAGCCCAGAGCCGCTGCGGTGTCCACGGTGCGGATCTCCGGGGCCGTGATCGTGCGATCGGCGACCGGCGGCGTGGCACGGTCGAGTTCACGTCGTCCGCGCTCGGAGAGCGGATCGTCGGCAGGGAAGCGCACATGCTGTTGCGCGTGGGTGGAGGCGTGGGAGATCAGGAACAGGCGGGGCACGGGCACAGTGTCCCTCGAGGTGCAGCGTTCTCCGCTTGACACCGACTGACCTGCGGTGCCAGAGTTCGTCGGTACGCATGTGCCGAGGTGCAGGGAATCCGGTGAGAATCCGGAGCGGTCGCGCCACTGTGAACCGAAGATCGCAGATCTCAGGAAGTCAGGGAACTCCCACGGCACATGACCTTTCGGATGGGACGCGTAATCCCAGGAGGTTGTCATGGCGGTAGTCCATACACCCGACGACTCACTCGGCTCGGCCGCGCTCGCTGTAGCGGTGGCCGCAACGGTGATCCTCGCCTTCGTCGTGCTCTATCTGGTCGGGTTCGATCAGGGAGCGATATCCCGTACCGGCATGTTCATGCACGAACTCATGCACGACGGTCGGCATCTGCTGGGCCTCCCGTGTCACTGAGTGAAACCCGGCCGACGTCGCCGGGTGGACAAGCGAGCCTGTCCGGAAGTTTCGTCCAATTGTTGCTGCGTGGCCTCCTCGCGGGCCTCCTCGCCGGCCTGCTGGCCGGTGCGGTGGCGTTCGTCGTGGGGGAGCCCCACATAGACTCCGCCATCGCGATCGAAGAAGCCGCAGGTGAAGCAGCCGATCATGATCACGGCGGTGCCGCAGTCGTCGAGGAGGAATCACACAGTCACGGCGACGACGCCGAGGTGAGTCGTACCGGGCAGAAGGCCGGACTGTTCCTCGCGACCGGCTTGGCCGGGCTTGCTCTCGGTGCGCTGTATGCCGCGGTGCTGCACTTCGCTCGTCGCTACACCGACATGCCGGGATGGAAGCTGGCACTGGCCGGTGCGGGCGCGGCATGGCTCGCGATCGAAGCGGTTCCGTTCTTCAAATACCCGGCGAACCCGCCCGCAGTCGGCGATCCCGACACCATCAACGAGCGCACGCTGTGGTGGCTTGCCGCGGTCGTGCTCGGTCTCATCGCCATCGCGGTGGCGGTGGCCGTCGCGAAGGCCCTCGCGAACCAGGGTCTGCACACCGTCCGTCTCGTGGGTCCGGTGATCGCGTTCCTCGTCGTGGTGATTCTGGGATACCTCGTGATGCCGACCATCGACGAAGTGAGTGACGATTTTCCGGCAAGCCTGCTGTGGCAGTTCCGCGTCGCGTCGTTCACCGTTCAGGTCACCCTGTGGGCGGCCCTCGGATTCATCTTCGCGTTTCTCACCGAACGTGCGACGCGCGTTCGGACCGTGGCCTGACGACGTGGGCGAAGGCATTCTCGTCGCCGGGACGACTTCGGACGCAGGAAAGTCCGTGGTCGTTACCGGCATCTGCCGGGCACTGTCGCGGCGGGGCCTGACGGTCGCTCCGTTCAAGGCGCAGAACATGTCGAACAACTCGATGGTCGCGGTTGATGCCGCGACCGGCGACGGGGTGGAGATCGGGCGCGCCCAATGGATCCAGGCCGTCGCCGCGCGCGCCGTACCCGAATCCGCGATGAACCCGGTGCTGCTCAAGCCCGGCAGCGACCGGCGCAGCCACGTCGTCGTGCACGGTCGTCCCGCCGGAACTCTCGAGGCCGGCGAGTTCGCGGGCGGACGAAAACATCTTGCGGAGGCGGCGTTCGCGGCATTCGACGACCTGCGCAGCCGGTTCGACATAGTGGTGTGCGAAGGCGCGGGAAGCGCTGCCGAAATCAACCTGCGCGCCCACGATTACGTCAACATGGGCCTCGCTCAGCACGGTAGGTTGCCGACGTTCGTCGTGGGCGACATCGACCGCGGCGGCGTATTCGCGTCGATGTACGGCACGTTGGCCTTGCTCGACGCCGCTGATCAGGAGTTGATCCGAGGATTCGTGATCAACAAGTTCCGCGGCGATGTGGATCTGTTGAAACCGGGGCTCGATTCGTTGTACGAGCTCACCGGACGTCCCGTCCTCGGCGTTCTACCGTGGCAACGCGGCCTGTGGCTCGATTCCGAGGACTCGCTCGCCCTCGCCTCACGACCCTCACACGGCGCCGACGGTGCCCTCACGATCGCGGTGGTGATGGTGCCCCGCGTCAGCAACTTCACCGATGTCGACGCACTCTGCCTCGAATCCGATGTGCGGGTCCGCTTCGTCGATGACCCGCGGGCTCTCGCGGATGCCGACATCGTGATCCTGCCGGGCACCCGGGCCACCCTCGCCGACCTCGAGTGGCTGCGGTCGCGTGGCCTCGACGTCGCCATTGTCGATCACGCCCGTGCGGGTGGCGCCGTATTGGGGATCTGCGGCGGATTCCAGATGCTCGGATGCGAGATCAGCGACCCGCACGGAGTCGAGGGACGCCCCGGCGCGGTGGCGCAGGGGCTCGGCCTGCTCGACGTCCGAACAGAGTTCGGGCCGGACAAAGTGCTGCGGCTGCCTTCGGGCGCCGCGCTGGGTGCGCCTGCGTCCGGCTACGAGATCCACCACGGACGCGTGGAAGTCGGCGGCGCCGACGAGTTTCTCGGGGGTGCGCGCAGCGGCAACGTCTTCGGAACGATGTGGCACGGCAGTCTCGAAGGCGACGAACTGCGCGCCGCCTGGCTGCGCGAGGTGGCCGCGGTCTCGGGTCGTGAGATTCGCACGGGCACGGTGAGTTTCGCTTCGGCACGCGAGGAGAGGATCGAGCTTCTCGCCGATATGGTCGACGAGCATCTCGACGTCGATGCACTGTTGACGACGCTGACGGATGCGCCGGTGTTGCCGATTCTGTCGGGAACGCTGAGATGACCGTGCTCGTTCTCGGAGGCACCGGGGAAGCGCGAACGCTCGCGGTTGCATTGCAGGACAGGGGAGTCGATCTCGTCTCGTCACTGGCAGGGCGCGTCCGGAATCCGCGACTGCCGGTGGGGCCGGTCCGCATCGGTGGTTTCGGAGGTGTCGATGGACTCGCGAATTATCTGCGCGAGAACAGTATCGAATCGATTGTCGATGCCACTCACCCGTTCGCGGCGGGGATCAGCGCCAACGCGGCGGCCGTCTGTGCACACGCAAACGTACCGCTCCTGCGGCTCCAACGCCCGGGGTGGACGGGAGACGGTTCATGGACCTGGGTCGACGACCACGACGCCGCTGCTGCGGCAGCCGCGACGGGAGAGAGTATTTTTCTCAGTACCGGACGTCAGACACTGGGCCGTTTCGCCGGTCCGCTGGCTGGGCGTCGGGTGACGGTGCGCGTGGTCGACCCCCTGGACCACGCGGTCCCGCCGTCCTGGACAGTGGTGCAGGCCCGCGGCCCCTACACCGTCGAAGGTGAGCGGAGGCTGATGCAGGACAACGAGATCGATACTCTCGTCACGAAGGATTCGGGCGGCGAACTCACCCGGGCGAAGCTCGCTGCCGCCGATGAACTCGGGGTGCGGATCATCGTGGTGCGTCGCCCCGCAGCGCCGCCCGGGGTCGCGACGGTGGCATCGGTCGACGAGGCTGTCGACTGGGTCCTCAGATCTGTGGCCCCTCCGATCTGAGATCGTCGACCTTCTTCATCGCCTCTCGCAGTTCGGTGAGCCACTCGTCGGTGTGCTGGCCGGCGAGTCGCACCGTCCACTTGAGCGCGTCCGAGCGTGAGCGGGCCACTCCGGCATCGACGAGAGTGTCGAGAACCTTGCGCTCGGGTTGACGCAGTCGCGTCATGACCGGCACCGCGAGATGGGTGAACAAAACGTCGTGGCCGCCGAGCGTGACACCCCACGCGACCTTGCGACCGTAGCGGGCCTCGGCTTCGTCGGCTATGCGCATCCGTTCGGGGCGGGTGCTTTCCCGGAACCGCGAGATGCGTCCTTCGACGACTGCGTCGGAGGTGTCGTCGGGTGCGGGAAGCTCGCCGGTCACGATGATCTCTTCCCGATCGACCTCCACCGTGGCGGGACCGGTGAACCAGTCATCGGGTAGTCGGCCGGAGAACCAGTCGTCGGCGTCGCTCGCGTCGGGCACATCGGCCTGTTGCCATCCGCCGGGGCGGCCGAAGCCACGTGAGTGCATGTGTGGATTTCGCATGATCGTCCTCCTCGGACAGATCGACGTGCAGTTTTGCACTGATTACAGTGTTGCACTGATACGTGATCGGCGCCACATCCGATCGGGCGACCCCTGACCGGTCACAGCCGGTGCTGCACCGTCGTCATGTATGTGAATCCGCGGCGGACGAGGTCGGTCAGCACACCGAGGTCGACGTCGGTGAGCTTGTTGACATACAGGCACGCCGCGCCGGCCTTGTATTTACCGAGCGTGCCCAGGAGTTGTTCGGCTTCAGGAGCGATCGTGAGCCCGTACAGGGCGAGGTTCGACTTACGCGGGGAGAAACCCACCGCGAGCGCATCACCTTCGCGTCCGCTCTCGTAGCGGTAGTGGTAGCGGCCGAAACCGACCATCGACGGTCCCCACATCACGGCACCCTGCCCGGTCACCTCGGTCATCATGTCGTGCAAGGTCCACGCGTCGGCACGACGGACCGGATGTTGGACCGCGTCGAGGAACTCGGCGACGGAGGCGTCGGTGGGCTGTGTCTTGTTCGCTGTCTTGTTCTCGGCCATACGGGCAGTGTGGCAGGGCCATCCGACCTGCAGCAGACGTTCACCGCAGTGGCTGCTCACAGCAAACTGCCAGGTTGATCGCACGTTTCCTCGAGCGCCGCTTGTTGTACTCGATTCGTTCATCGAGATGCGTAGACGAAGGGTGTGCCATGAGTGTGTTCGACCGGTTCCGCAGAGGTTCGCCCGGTGGTGCGGCGCCTGCCGAAGACGTTCCCACCCGCCCCACCGGCTATCAGCAGACCGCGAGCAGACTGCACTCCTTCAATCGATACGAGATCAAATACCTCGTCGACGAGATGCGGGTCCCACAACTGCGTGCGGAACTGGCCGCGCGTATGGAGAACGACCCGTTCTCCCCGCGCGGGGGCTATCCGGTGACGTCGGTCTACTACGACACCCCGAGCCTGCGCTTCTACTGGGAGAAGATCGAGGGGCTGAAGTTCCGCCGCAAGGTGCGGATGCGACTCTACGGCGCGCCGCACGAATGCACCGAGGACTCGTCCGTGCAGATCGAGATCAAGCAGCGCGTCAACCGAGTGACCCAGAAGCGACGCATTGCCTTGCCCTACGGCACAGCGCGAAGCTGGCTCGACGACCGTCAGGCCATCCGGTGCGAACCTTCGCAGCGACCCTTCGTCAACGAAGTGACCACTCTGATCGGCAACCTCGATCTGCGGCCGATCGTGACGACCGGATATCTGCGGGAGGCTTTCGTCGGCGTCGACGCCGATCTGGGCTTGCGTGTGACCATCGACCACAGGATCCACGGCCGCGACCGAGACTTCCATTTCGCTGCGCCCGCAGAGAATCGCTTCACGATTCCCCCCAAGCTTGCGATCGTCGAGATCAAGGCGAACGAACGTGTCCCGTACTGGGTGACGGATATGACCGCGCGTCTCGACATGTCGGTGAATCGGATTTCCAAGTATTGCCAGTCCGTCGAAGCATTCGGTCTCGCACCGAGCTCCCGACTGGGCGCACCCGAACTCGTCGTGCCCGATGAGGTCGACGCCTCCCTGCCCACCGACGTCTTCCGTGCCGTTCCGGCCCACTGATCCACAGACACAGGACAACTTCATGAACTTCGATTTCCAGGACCTCAGTGGAACGTTCACGACACTCGACATCATCATGTCGCTGTCGTTGTCGTTTGTTCTCTCGGCCATCATCGGCTGGGTCTATCGCTACACCCACAAGAATGTCTCCTACAGCCAGTCCTATGTGCAGACCCTCGTCATGGTGGGCATGGTCGTCGCACTGATCATGCTTGTCGTCGGATCGAACATCGCCCGTGCATTCGCGCTCGTCGGTGCATTGTCGGTGGTCCGATTCCGCAACGCCATCAAGGAAACCCGCGACGTGGGGTTCATCTTCCTGGTGATGGCGATCGGCATGACCACCGGCACTCGCTTCTATGTGCTTGCGATCGCCGCGACCATCGCGATCTGCCTGGTGCTGGTGCTGATGAACAAGTTCAACTGGTTCAAGCTCGACGTGCAGCGACAGGTCGTGAAGGTCCAGGTGCCGCCGGAGACCGGATACACCGACCTCGTCTCCGATGTGCTGATCCAGTACTGCACCGAGTTCGAACTGGTATCCACCGAATCCGTCCGCGGCGGTGCCCTCACCGAGCTGTACTACACGGCACAGCTGAAGAAGGGCAAGCAGTCCAGCGATCTGATCGCCGCGTTGAACGAGGTCAACGCCGGTCAACGCGTCACTGTCCTCACCGGATACGACCAGACGGACATCTGATGGACGAGCCGACGACCGGGCCGCGAAAACGGTTGCGGCACAAAATTCCGACGTCGCTGCGTCAGCATTGGAAGGTTGTCGTAGCGCTGGCCGTCTTCGTCGCGATCGTCGGGACGGTGTTCGGCGCCGCCCGCATCCGTCCTTACATCACCGGCGACGCCACCGTGATCACGTCCGATATCACCGAGAACATCGCGGGCGCCGTCGACCTGTTCGACACGTCGGTCGAGCACGAGGTGTCGCTCGAGATCAGCGATGTCGAATACAACGACATGGTCGACTCGTACGTCGACGACGGCGAGAAGGAGTGGGTCACCGCCGACATCACCATCGACGGCACATCGATCACCGACGTCGGCGTCCGACTCAAGGGCAACTCGACACTCTCGGCGTTGCGAGGTGGCATGGGAGGCGGCCCCGGTGGCGAGGACGGCGGGTTCCGGACGCCGGAAGGAATGGAACCACCGGAGGGATTCGAAATCCCCGAGGACTTCGACCCTGCAGCGATGTTCGGCGGAGGTGGCGGTATGCCTGGGCTGGGCGGCACCAGTATTTCGGTGGACGATCCGACGTCGCTGCCGCTGCTCATCGACTTCTCGAAGAATGTCGACGGCCGGGCATATCAAGGGATGACCCAGCTGTCGGTGCGACCGGGCTCACCGGTACTCAACGAAACAATGGCGTTGTCGCTCACGGCCGCAACCGACCAGGCGACGCAGCGTTACGCCTACTCGGTGTATTCGGTCAACGACAGTGCGACCGCGACGCGTCTACTGCTCGAGCACCCGGACGAGTCGTACGCGAACTCCCTGTTCGACTCCGACGGGTATCTCTACAAAGCCGATGCGTCGTCGAAGTTCGCGTACGTCGGCGACGACCAGGCCGACTACACCGATCAGTTCAAGCAGCTCAATGCCGAGGGCACGGGCGACGTACAGCCGATCATCAGCTTTCTGAAGTGGATGGACTCGGCGAGCGACGAGGAGTTCGACGCACATCTCGCAGACTGGGTCGACGTCGACTCGTTCGCGCGGTACGTCGCCACGCAGAACCTCCTCGTGAACAGCGACGACATGTCCGGGCCCGGTCAGAACTATTACCTCTGGTACGACCTCGACACGGAGAAGATCTCGGTCGTGTCGTGGGATCTCAACATGGCCATGCAGGGCGGAACGACGGCCGGACCGAACGACACCGTCTCCATGGGCGGCGGCATGGCACCACCTGAAGGGATGGCACCACCTGAGGGGATGGCCCGGCCGAACCGCGGAGACGGAGGTGGGCCGTCGATGGGCGGGAACACTCTGAAGACCCGGTTCCTGGCGTCCGACGCCTTCACCGACGTCTACGAGGCGGCCTACTGGGATCTGTACGAGCAGATGTACGGCAGCGGGCAGGCACTCGAGATCCTCGACGGTCTCGCGTCCAGCGTCCCGGTCAGCGACGGTCTGGCCGCGGAAAGCCTGCAGTCGAGCGTCGACTCGATGCGGACCTGGATTCAGCAGCGCACTGAGGCGCTCGCAGCGATATAGAAACAACGCGCGTAGACAGCCACAACCGTTCGAAACGGTTGTGGCTGTCTATTACTGCCGCAAACTCGAATCACCGAGTGGCGCAGGCGACGAGCGCGGCCACTGCCAGTGCACCCAGCCCCACGCGGGAAGCGAGCCGCGCAGTGGGACCGATGTCGTCAGGTGTGGGTGCCGGCCCGTCGCCCAGCGTGCCGCGGTCTTCGGTGTCGCCGTGGTAGACGTTGATGCCGCCGAGCTGCACCCCTAGCGCACCTGCGAACGCCGATTCGACGGGCCCTGCATTAGGGCTAGGATGCCGATGCGCATCCCGTCGCCACGCGCGTATCGCAGCGCCCGGACGCGGACCCAGGCCGGCGGCAAGCAGCGCGGACAATCGTGCGGGAGCGAGGTTGAGCAGGTCGTCGAACCGTGCCGAGGCCCACCCGAACTTCTCCAGCCGGGGGGTGCGGTGACCGACTCGGGCGTCGAGCGTATTCGCTGCGCGATATCCCAGTAGTCCGGCAGGGCCGAGCAGTGCACCCCAGAAAAGCGGTGCGACAACAGCATCCGAGGTGTTCTCCGCGACCGACTCGATGGTGGCCCGAGCGACGCCGTTCTCGTCGAGCTGTGACGGATCGCGCCCCACCAGGTGCGTCACCTGAACCCGCGCGGATGCGAGGTCATTGTCACGCAGCTGCGCGTCGATGGTACGGGCCTCGCGTCCGAGTGAGCGACCACCGAGCACCACCCATGTGGCGAGAGCGGTGACTGCGACACCGAGCCAGGGCCGGGAACGGGTGGCGCGATCGGTCGCACCTCCGAGTGCCGCCGCAGACCCCACGAGCAGCGACGTGAACACCACACCTGCGGGGCGATTATCGGCGTAGAGGATCTTCTCCGTGGCGCGCGCGAGCCTGCCGAATCCGCTCACCGGATGCCAGCGACGGGGATCGCCGAACACCTGATCGGCCGCGTACCCGAGCGCCAGGCCCGCGGCTCTCGACGTGCCGCTCACAGGATCGACCGCCACGCATCCGTCAAGGCATCTGTCACTGCCCGGTCGCGGACGGCGATCCGCACCCACCCGTCGTCGAGACCCGGGAACGTGTCGCCGCGGCGTAGCGCGAACCCCTTCGAACGCAACGCCTCCAGTGTTCCCCGCACCGCCCGGACGAGAATGAACGGAGCGGCCGGATCTCCCGCGACCTCGAGCCCGAGAGCGGTCAGCGCTTCCACGAGCGCGGCACGATCGGTGGCGAGCCCGTCGGCGATCACGGTCGCCTCATCCGTCGCTCTCGGTGCGGCGCATGCGATCATTGCCGCGGCGGCGGGGGTCGACACCGACCACGGCGGTTGTTGCGCCGCGAGATCGGTCACTATCTCGGGATCGCCGACGACGTACCCCGCGCGCACGCCCGGGATCGCCCAGGTCTTCGTCAACGACCGCACCGTGATCAATCCGGAGATACTCTCGTTCGACAGCGATTCCGTTTCTCCGGGTATCGCATCCATGAACGCCTCGTCGATCACCACGACCCGGCCCGGACGCACCAGCGACCGCAGCGCCGACGCGGGGTGCAGCACCGAGGTGGGATTGGTGGGATTGCCGACGATCACCAGATCCGCGTCGTCCGGCACCGCGGCCGGATCCAGCCGGAACCCGTCGCCGGCACGCAGCAGCACGCGCCGCACCTCGTGACCGGCAGCGAGGAGCGCAGCTTCGGGTTCGGTGAACTGCGGGTGCACCACCACCGGCATCCGCCAGGAGCGTGCACGCGCGATCAAGGTGAAGGCCTCGGCGCCGCCCGCGGTGGGCAGTACGTCGTCGACGCTGCGCCGATGTCGTCCGGCCAGTGCGGCGCGTGCCGCACTGGGGTCGGGATAGCGGTCGAGCGCATCGAGCGACGACCGCAGCGCCTCGTCGAGCCATCCCGGCCGCGGCCGCCGCGACACGTTCACCGCGAGATCGATCAGGCCGTCGGCGACGTCGCGATCCCCGTGATGATGAAGGTCCGGTACCGCGACACGAGGGATCCGTGGGGGCGAGGCCACCGGCGTGGCCGTACGTGCAGCAGCGACGAAGCGCTCCGCGAGCTGAGGGTGACCGGCCCAGTGCGTGTGCAGGTACGACGCGTGCAGCGTCGCGGTGGCGAATCCGTCGGGCCGTCCGTTCAGTAACCACGCGGGGGTGGGGCCGGGTTCGACGGTGGTGCGGTGGAATTCGTGACCGGTCACTCGGGTTCCTGCGGGGCCGAGCAGACTGTCGGCGGGCGCGATCGCGGTGCGGTAGCCGAGCGTCAGACGCGGTGTCATGCGGGCGGAGACGTCCAGTGCACCGACCATGTCGGCGCCGTCGACGTCTCGACACAGATACAGCAGTCCGGCGCATTCCGCGACGGTGGGCACACCACCTGCGATGGCGGTCCGAAGGTGTTCGCGCAAAGGAGCGTTGGACGAGATGTCTGCCGCGTGCACCTCGGGGAAGCCCCCACCGAGGTAGATGCCTGCGGTGTCCTCGGGCAGGGTCTCGTCGCGCAACGGGTCGAAGGTGACCGTCCGGCATCCTGCCGCGCGCAAGATCTCCTCGGTCTCGGTGTAGCGGAACGTGAATGCCCGCCCCCCTGCGACGGCGATCACGGGGCCGTCGGTGCCCGAGGCGGGCGGGGCCCACGGTATGTCGGCCAGGTCGGGTGCGGAACGCGCGATGCGCGCGACCTCGTCGAGATCGATGTGCTCGGTGATCTGCGACGCGAGACGATCGAGTTGCGCAGCTGCCTCGGCACGTTCCTGTGCCGGGACGAGTCCCAGATGCCGCGACGGTGCGGAGATCCCGTCGTCGCGTTGCAGTACGCCGAGTACGGGGATGCCGGTGGATTCGAGTGCGGCAATCACCTCGTCCGAATGTCGCGGCGACCCGGCCTTGTTCAAGATCACGCCGGAGATGCGGACACCCCGGTCGTACGACGCCATGCCGTGGACGACGGCGGCGATGGAGCGCGACGCATGCGAGATGTCGACGACGAGAATCACCGGTGCGCCCAGCAGTCCTGCGACGTGGGCGGTGGATGCGTACCCGTCGGTGCCGAGCATCCCGTCGTAGAGACCCATGACGCCCTCGACGACCGCCATGTCGGCGCCGTCCGCGCCGTGCAGGAACAACGGCGCAACCAGATCGTCGCCGACGAGATGCGGATCGAGGTTGCGTCCGGGCCGACCGGTCGCGAGCGCGTGGTAACCGGGGTCGATGTAGTCGGGGCCGATCTTGTGCCCCGACACCGTGTGGCCGGCGCGACGCAAGGCGGCCATGAGACCTGTTGCCACGGTGGTCTTCCCGTGCCCGGATGCCGGCGCGGCAACGACGAAGCGCGGAATCGCTACCACGCTGCACCCGCTACCATTCGATGCCCTTCTGGCCCTTCTGCCCCGCATCCATCGGGTGTTTGATCTTCGTCATCTCGGTGACCAGGTCGGCAACGTCGATCAGCTTGGGGTCGGCGCGGCGCCCGGTGATCATCACGTGTTGATGTCCGGTCCGCGACGTCAGCGTCTCGACGACCTCGTCGACGTCGATCCAACCCCAGTTGATCGGATACGTGAACTCGTCGAGCACGTACAAGCCGTGTTGTTCGGCGGCGAGACGTCGCTGAATCTCGCGCCATCCCGCGAGAGCATCGGCGGCGTGATCCTCGTCGCTGCCTTCCTTGCGCGACCACGACCAGCCCGAGCCCATCTTGTGCCATTCGATCGCACCGCCGGTGCCGCGCTCGTCGTGCAGCTCACCGAGGGTTTCGAACGCCGTCTGCTCGCCGAGCCGCCACTTCGCCGACTTCACGAACTGGAACACCGCCACCGACCAGCCCTGATTCCAGCCGCGCAAGGCCAACCCGAACGCGGCGGTGGACTTGCCCTTGCCGTCGCCCGTGTTGACCATCAGCAGGGGCCGGTTGCGGCGCTGGCGGGTGGTGAGTCCGTCGTTCGGTACGACCTCGGGTTGTCCCTTCGGCATCAGGCTGCCCTCCCACGCACGATCGAGGTGAGGGCGTCGGCGTGAACCTCGCCCACTTGTACATATTCGGCGCCGAGCCGGTCGGCGAGTTGCGCCGCGAGTCCCATCCGGAAGCGACCGGTCTCGGAGTCGACGACGACCGCCGCGACCCCTTGGGCTCGAAGAACATCGGCGGCCTCCAGTGAACGGGCGACCGCGTCGGTGCCCGAGGTCGCGCGTCCGTCGGTGACGACGACGAGCAGCGCCCGCCTGTCCGGGTCGCGCAGCCGATGCCGCCGGATCGTCTCGGCGGCCTCGGCAAGGCCTTCGGCGAGGGGCGTGCGCCCCCCGGCCGGGAGTTCCCGCAGCCGGGCTGCGGCGACATCGACGGAGTTGGTCGGGGGCAATGCGACGGTGGCGCTGTTGCCACGGAACGTCACCAGTCCGACGGTGTCGCGACGACGGTACGCATCGAGCAGCAGCGACAGGATCGCTGTCTTGACCTGTGTCATCCGTTGCTTGGCTGCCATCGACCCGGAGGCGTCGACGCACAGCAACACGAGGTTCGCTTCCCGGCCCTCGACGACCTTGCGTCGCACGTCCCAGCCGCGTGAGGTCAGCGCGCTGGCGCGGATCGTCGCGGGTAGATGGATTGCGCCGGTGTCGCCGGCGCGGTCGCCGACGGTACGCCCGATGGTGGTGGCCGCCTTCGATCGCCTGCCCGCGACGCCACGTCCGGTGCGGTCGACGGAGAACAGCCGTGTCCGGTACGGATCGGCCGGTGCATCCACCGAGTTCGGAACGCTTGCGTTCGAGCCGGACGGTGAGTCTGCAGGGGAGTCCTCCGGGTCGGGCGCGCCGCCACCGTCGGGGTCGTCGTCGGGATCGAGGTCGGGATCAGGCTGCGAATCGGGACGATTCAGCAATTCGTCGAGACGATCGTCATCGGTATCGGGATTGTCGAACGGGTTGCGGCGCCGCCGATGCGGCAGCGCGAGTTTCGCGGCGACCGCCACGTCGTCGCGGGTCACCTCGTCGCGACCGGCCCACGCCGCATGCGCGACCGCCGTCTTGGCCGTGACGAGATCGGCACGCATACCGTCGACGTCGAACGCCGCGCATATCTCGGCGATCGACACCAGAGCGTCGTCACCCAGGCGCACCGCCGACACGCGTTCGCGCGCCGATGCGATCCGCCGGGACAAATCCTGCTCGGCCGCGGACCACTGCGCGACGAACGAGTCGGGATCCGCGTCGAATGCGAGGCGGCGGCGCACGATCTCGACGCGCAACTGCGGGTCGCGGGGCGCTGCGACGTCGACCGCGAGCCCGAATCGGTCGAGGAGCTGCGGACGGAGCTCACCCTCCTCGGGGTTCATGGTTCCCACCAGCACGAACGTCGCGGCGTGACTGACGGACACGCCGTCTCGCTCCACCGTCGAGCGTCCCATGGCAGCGGCGTCGAGCAGCAGGTCGACGAGGTGGTCGTGCAGCAGGTTCACTTCGTCGACGTACAGCACGCCGCGGTGGGCGAGCGCGAGGAGGCCCGGCTCGTATTCGGCGGTACGAGCCGACAGTGCCTTGCCGAGGTGCAGGGATCCGGTGACGCGGTCTTCGCTCGCGCCGACGGGGAACTCCACGAGCCGTGCCGGCCGGATGTGCGACGGCGCGTCGGCCGGATGCGGGCCGTCGGGGCAGTGCGGATCGGGGGAGGACGGGTCGCAGGCGAACCGGCAGCCGTCGACTTCTGCGACCTGCGGCAACAGCCCCGCTTGCGCACGCACCATGGTCGACTTGGCGGTGCCCTTCTCGCCGCGCACCAGCACACCGCCGATCGACGGCGACACCGCGCACAGGGTCAGGGCCAGCGCCAAGTCGTCGGAACCGACGACAGCGCTGAACGGATACACGAGCACTCCAACCTCCACAGGCTCCCGCTGGGATGTCCACTTCGGCAACCGATCGAAGGCCGGTCTTCGGACTTCCCGGTCGAGCGTCGTGCGATCGCCTTCCCGAAATTCTTCGGTGGCTGCGCTCACGCGCATGATCGACGACTCCCGGGTCACCGCAGCGGGCCTGTGCCGGATTCTCACCGGCTTCCCGATTATCCCTGTGAAGGGCACCTTCGATGTGTCTTGCCGTCGCCGAGTCTATCCACACCCGCACGTCTACCGGGCCACGGGCTATCGTTCACGGCCATGGGTTCACGGATCACCGTCGTCGGAATCGGCGCCGACGGCTGGAGCAGCGTGTCGGCGACCGGCCGCGAGCACGTGCTCGGCGCCGCCGTCCTGCTCGGCGGCGAGCGGCACCTCGCGATGATCCCGCCGACCGACGCGGTCCTCGAACGGTGGCCGTCCCCGCTGCTCAGCGGTCTCGACGACCTGCTGGCCCGGCACCCCGGCAGGGTCGTGGCGCTTGCGTCCGGCGACCCGTTGGTATCGGGTATCGGCTCGACCCTCATCCGTCGCCTGGGCAGCGACGCGGTAGAGGTGATCCCCGCCGTGTCGTCCGTGGCACTCGCCCGGGCCCGCATGGGGTGGTCCGCCGAGGAATGCGACACCGTCACCCTCGTCGGCCGCGACATCGACGCACTGCGTCGTTACCTGACTCGAGGTCGCCGGCTGATCGTCCTGACCTCGAACTCGTCGAGTCTTCCGGAGATCGCGCGGCTGCTCGTGGGGGAGGGGTTCGCCGACGCGATGGTGACGGTACTCGGCGACCTGGGTAGTGAGGAGAGCAGAATCGGCGGTACCGCAGCCGATCTCGTGAATGTCACGGCTCCGCAGCTCAGTCTCCTGTGTATCGACTGCGTCGGGGCGGAGGGGCTGTCCACGATCCCGGGACTCCCGGACGATTGCTTCGAGAACGACGGTCAGCTCAGCAAACGGCCCATCCGGGCCGCCGCGGTGTGTGCACTCGCGCCCCGGCCCGGAGAACTGCTGTGGGACGTGGGTGCCGGTGCCGGATCGGTCGGTATCGAGTGGGCCCGCACCGATCCACGTTGCCGCACCATCGCGGTCGAGAAGGATCCGGCACGGGCCGATACGATCGTAACCAACGCCGCCCGGCTCGGCGTCCCGTCGCTGACAGTTGTGAGAGCCGGGGCGCCCGAAGCTCTTTCCGGATTGCCTGCACCCGACGCGATCTTCGTCGGAGGCGGCGGAAGTCGGGACGGAGTACTCGAGGCCTGCTGGCAGTCGCTGCGGCCGGGCGGCCGGCTCGTCGTGCACGCGGTGACTTTGGAGACCGAGGCAGTGCTGGTGCAGTGGTGGAAGGAATGTGGAGGTGAGCTGTCGCGGTTGTCCGTCGAACAGGCCTCCTCGATCGGCACATTCACCGGATGGCGGTCGCTGCGCCCGGTGGTTCAATGGAGTGTCACGAAAGGGAAGAAATGACAGTGCATTTCGTTGGGTCGGGCCCCGGCGCAGCAGATCTGCTGACGCTACGTGCCGTGAATCTGCTGCGCACGGCGCCGGTCGTGCTGTATGCGGGCACGTATCTCGATGCAGAGATCCTCGCGCATTGCCAAGGTGACGCCGAACTGATCGACACCCAGCATCTCGACCTCGATCAGATCACTGCGCACCTCGTCGACGCCGACCGTCGCGGCCACGATGCGGTGCGGTTGTGCTCGGGCGACCCGTCGCTGTATTCGGCGCTCACCGAGCAGACCCGGCGCCTCGACGCCGCGGGCGTGGCGTGGGACGTCACGCCGGGTGTGCCTGCCTACGCGGCTGCTGCGGCGACGCTCGGCGCGGAACTGACCGTGCCGGAACTCGTACAGACCGTCGTGCTCACGCGCACGCAAGCGCGGTCGACGTCGATGCCCGACACCGAAGCGCTCGCGCGGGTCGCGGGCCTTCAGGCGAGTGTGGTTCTGCACCTGGCCATCACCCGGATACGTGTGCTTGCAGCCGAGCTTTCCGAGACCTACGGACCCGACTGCCCCGCTGCGGTGGTGGCATTCGCCTCGCGCCCGAACCAGATCGTGCTGCGCGGCACGCTCGCCGATATCGCCGACCAGACCGAGGCGGCCGGGTTGAAACACACCGCAGTGATACTCGTCGGGCGTGCCCTCGGTGTCCGGGACACGCCCGACGTAGCGTGCTCGCATCTCTACGATCCGGCACGCGACCGGCTCACTTGAGCATCGCGCCCGCATCGACGGGCAGGGTGACGCCGGTGATGAAGCGGGACTCCTCGGATGCGAGGAACAGCACCGCGTTGCTGATGTCGATCGCGTCGACCCACGGGGTCGGCAGTACATGCATCATCTGCGACAGCGGGGCGAAGTCGTCCTTGGTCGGGTGCTCCAGGTCGGGGCGGAACATCTTGAACGTCGACTCGTTGAGGAGCATCGGGGTGCTCACCTGCGTCGGGCAGATCGCGTTGACGCGGATGCTCTCTTCGCCGAGCTCCATCGCGAGAGTACGCATGATGCCGATCATGCCGTGCTTCGCGGAGACGTAGTGACCGACCTGCGGCAACGCCCGAATGCCGCCGACCGAGCTGGTGAGGATGATCGATCCACCGTTGCCGGCTTCGCGCATGTGCGGCACCGAGACGCGCGTCGTCACCCACACACCGGTGAGATTGACGTCGATCATGTCGCGCCAGCCCTTCTCGTCGAGGGCATCGAGACGATCTCCCGAGCTCGCGAGACCCGCGTTGGCGCAAATGATGTCGAGGCGACCGAACTGCGCGACACCGTCGTCGACGATGGCCTGCATGGCGGCCATGTCGCGGACGTCGGCCTGGGCGGCGTAGATTTTGCCGCCTGCTTTCTCGACCAGCGACACGGTCTCGTCGAGATCCTCGGGAGTCGACATCGGGATAGGCACGCCGTCCAGCTGCTTACAGACGTCGACCGCGATGATGTTGGCACCTTCTTCTGCCAATCTGACCGCGTGACTGCGTCCCTGACCGCGTGCTGCGCCCGTGATGAACGCGACCTTGCCTTCGACCCGTCCTGTCATGTCACTCCCCTGTGCTTGTTGTGGTGGCCGCGGCAGCCTTCACTGCCGCGATGATTCCCTGGTATCCGGTGCATCGGCAGATGTTCCCGGACAGTGCCTCCCGGATCTCTCCATCGGTCGGCGACGGGTTCTCTTCCAGAAATGCCGTGGCCGAGACGATGAACCCTGGTGTGCAGAAACCGCATTGGAGACCATGATGATCGCGGAATGCGGCTTGGACGGGCGACAACGTGCCGTCCTCGGATGCCATTGCTTCGACGGTGGTGACCTCGGCGCCGTCGGCCTGCACCGCGAAGACGAGGCACGCACGCACGGCCTCTCCGTCGAGTAGGACGGTGCACGCACCGCACACGCCGTGTTCGCAGCCGAGATGTGTTCCGGTGAGGCCGCAGTCGACGCGTAGGTAGTCGGCGAGAGTCAGTCGTGGCGGCACCGAATGGCGACGCGGGCTTCCATTGACATGAACTTCGATGTCTATCTTGGTCATTCGGACCCCTCCCGAGAAGTTGCCTCGTCCACCGCGCGACGCCACGCACGTGCTGTGATCGTCGCTCCCACCCGCCGGCGGTAGGCGGCGGGGCCGTGCAGGTCGTCGGAGACCGTGTCGAGCGAGTTCAGTGCGCTCCGCCCGATCTCGTCGGCGTCGATCTCGTGGATGGTCCGACCGAGAATTTCCGACTCCACCGCGGTGACGCGGACAGGCGTCGGGGCCACACCGAACAGCGTGATCGCGCATCGGTCGAGTGTCGACGCGGCATCGAGGCGGATCGCGATGGCTGCGCCGGCGAGTGCGAAGTCGCCGGCGCGTCGGGCGAATTCCTCGATCGCGAATCCGGAGCGCCCGCTCCACGTCGGGAAGCTCACGCCGGTGAGCAACTCGTCGGCTTCGAGATCGGTGGTCCACATCCCGGTGAAGAACTCCGACGACGGGATCGTGCGGCATCCTCGTGGAGACAAAGCCTCGATCTCGGCGTCCAGCGCCAATGCGACCGCGGGGTATTCGGCTGCGCCATCGCCGTGCGCAATCGACCCTCCGAGGGTGCCGCGGTTGCGGATCTGGAAGTGTCCGATCAACGGGGTCGCGCGGGACAACAGCGGGACCGCGGCCGCGAGTTCGGCGGAACGGCCGACCGTCGAGTGAGTGGTGCCCGCCCCGATCCACATCGAGTCGCCGCGCTTTTCGATGCCGCGCAATTCGGTGAGTTTGCGCAGGTCCACGAGGTGGTCGAACACGGCGAGTCGCAGGTTGAGCATCGGCATCAGACTCTGCCCGCCCGCGATGAACTTTGCTTCGTCGCCCAGTTCGGCGATGAGCGCGACCGCGTCGGCAGCGGTGCCGGGTGCGTGATAGTCGAACGCCGAGGGCTTCATGCCTTCACCGCCTGGACCTCGTCGAGCATTTTGATGATCGTGGCGGGGGACAGGGGCAAACTGGTCACTTCCACTCCGAAGGGTGCCAAGGCATCGGCGACCGCGTTGACCACGGCCGGGGACGCTCCGATCGCACCGCCCTCACCGACACCTTTGTAGCCGCCTGGCCCGGCGCTGGGGGATTCGACGTGCCCGATCTCGATGTCGGGGACGGTGTCGGTGGTGGGAAGCAGATAGTCCATGAACGTGGTGGTCACGGGGTTGCCGTCGTCGTCGTATGCGAGGTGCTCGTAGAGAGCGCCACCGATTCCCTGGACGGTGCCACCGTAGATCTGGCCCTCGACGATGTCGGGGTTGATCATCGGACCGCAGTCCTCACCGACGATGAATCGGAGGATCTTCACGGCCCCCGTCTCGATATCGACCTCGCACGTGCAGACGTGGCTGGCGTTGGCCCACAACATCATCGACGGCGAATGGTAGCGGCCGCTGGATTCGAGTCCGGGAGGTACTCCGGGTGGCAGGGTCTCGGCCTGGAAGTAGGAGATCTCGGCGATCTCCTTCAATGTGATCCCGACGTTCGGGACGCCGCGGACCGTCGCGCGACTGTCCACGAACTCGATGTCCTCGACCGCGGCTTCGAGTTTGTGCGCCGCGATCGCGAGGATTCGGTCGCGCAGCACCGACGCGGTGTCCCGCACTGCTCCCGCAATCATCGACCCGGAGCGGCTACCGCCGGTTCCGGCGCCGAACGGGGTGATCGCGGTATCGCCCTGGATCGTGTGGACGTCGGCGATGTCGACTCCGAGCGCATCGGCGGTGAGCTGCACAGCGGTGGTTTCGAGGCTGTTGCCCGACGACCCGCCGGCAACGTAGACGTTCACCTTGCCCGAGGGCTCGATGCGAATCGTCGCACCCTCGGTGGCGTGGAACGGCGTTGCACCCGTGGTGGGTTCGATGTAGGTGCAGGTGCCGACCCCGATGTAGCGCCCTTCGGCGCGTGCGCGTTCCTGCTCCCGGCGGAATGCGTCGTAGTCGAGGATCGACAGGGCGTGCTCGAACGTCTCGAGCGGCGTCGAATCGTTGTACGGCATGCCCAGCGGGTTGGCGAGTGGCAGATCTGCGGCGCTGAGCATGTTGCGCCGCCGCAGTTCTACGGGGTCGATGTCCATCTGTCGTGCCGCGACGTCGAGCAGCATCTCGCGCGCCAGGGATTCGAACTGCCACGGCCCGCGATACGCGACCCGGCCGACGGTGTTCGTATACGTCAGCTTCATCGAGAACGCGGCGGCGGGCACGCGATAGGGTCCGGGGAACAGCATCCCGACGACCGCCCCGGAGGTCACCGGCGACGGGATCGGGTAGGCGCCCACGTTCTGGACGTGGTCGATCGAGGCACCCAGCAGCTTGCCGTCGGCGTCGAACGCGAAACGCGCATCGCCGCATTCCTGACGGGCCATACCTGCCGACATCATGTGTTCCTGCCGGTCTTCGATCCATTTCACCGCGGCCGGAAGCTTCCTGGCGGCGAGCAGCACGGCGATGTCCTCGCGCTGCGGAACGACCTTCTGCCCGAAGCCGCCACCGGTGTCGCGCATGATCACCCGGACGCTGTGCTCGTCGAGCCCGAGGAGCCGGGCGGTGAAGCCGCGGGTCTCGTGCGGGGATTGGGTGGAGGCCCAGACGGTCATCTCTCCGGCCGACCATTCGGCGACGAGACCGCGGGTTTCCATGGGGACGGCGATGTAGGCCTGCTGATGGATGGTGCGGGAGACTACGTGGGCTGCCTCGTCGAACGTCTTCGCCAGCTCGTCGGGGAGTGGACCGCCCATGGCCGCGGCGATATTCGCGGGGTGCGCGGCGTGGACCAGCTCGTCGGCCCGATCGGCGGCGGTGTAGTCGACGACCGGTGTCAGCGGGTCGTAGTCGACGGCGACGAGTTCGACCGCGTCCTCCGCGATGTACCGGTCGTCGGCCACGACCAGTGCGACGGGATCGCCGACGAACCGCACTTCGTCCTCGGCGAGCGGGGGCCAGTTCAGAGCCGGCATGTACGGCCCGTCGAGCGCGTAGGTCTGCTCGTGAATTCCGGGTGCCAGGTCGGCGGCGACGTACACCGCGTGGACCCCGTCGAGTGCGAGAGCGTCGGAGATGTCGATGTCGACGATCCGGGCGCGTGCGAACGGGCTGCGCACGAAACATGCGTGGAGCATGCCGGGACGTGTCACGTCGTCGACGAACATGCCGGCGCCGGTCAGGAGTCGGGGGTCTTCGACTCGCTTGATGCGAGTCCCGACGTAAGCGGAAATGCTGGGCCTTGTCACAGAAATACTCACCTCGGCCTTCGGTGGATGCTGAGCAAGTGTCTAGCACCCCGCGAAGTGAGGTGTCAATCACATTCTCCCAGAGTGAGCACGTGCTTCTCAGTGGCGTAAGGCCCCGGCGTGCCGTGTGACGTCCCGGAACGGGAGGCGTCAGGGCAGTTGACACTCGTGGGATGAACGACGTTCACTGCGTAGGGGTGAACGACGTTCACCGAAGGTGACGATGGAGGATCGGGATGGATGCAGCGGCCGCGTCGCGGAACCCGGTGCCCAGCGGCGTGATCACGGCGCTGCTGAGCGCGGCGGGTCTCGTCGTGGCCCTCCAGACCACCCTCGTGGTACCCCTGCTACCGGATCTCCCGGAGCTGCTCGATGTCACCGCGGGTGATGTCGGCTGGCTCATCACGATCACCTTGCTGACCGGAGCAGTGGCCACGCCCATCGTCTCCCGGATGGCCGACATGTACGGCAAGCGCCGGATGATGGTGCTGTCGTTGTCGATGATGGTCGCCGGTGCGCTGATCGCGGCGATCGGAGGCGACTATCTGTTCGTGCTCATCGGTCGCGGCCTGCAGGGGTTCTCGTCGTCGCTCATCCCGGTGGCGATGGCAGTCCTGCGCGATGTGCTTCCGCGCGAGAAGGTCGCCGGTGCTGTGGCGCTCACCAGCTCCACCATGGGAATCGGTGGTGCACTGGGCATGCCGGCGGCGGGCGCGTTGTACGACAACTTCGGCTGGACGTCCGTCTTCTGGGTGTCTGCGGCAGTCGGCACATTACTCACGCTGGGCATCCTGCTCGTCGTTCCCGCCTCCGCGACGGGAACTCGGGGCCGCTTCGACATTCTCGGTGCGCTGTTGCTGTCGCTCGCCCTGACGGCTCTGCTTCTGGGGATCTCGAAGGGCCCGGCGTGGGGCTGGTCGAGTGCGCAGACCGTCGCGTGCTTCGTCGCGGCCGTCGCCATCGCGGTTGCCTTCGTGCCCTACCAGTTGCGGGTAAAGGCCCCGATGGTCGACCTGCGCGTGTCGGCGAGGCGCACGGTGCTGCTTGCCAACCTTGCCGGACTCTTCATCGGATTCTCCGCGTACGCCAGCCTGCTGGCGACCACACAACAGTTGCAGTTACCCGAGATCACCGGCTTCGGATTCGGGCTCAGCGCCGCAACGGCCGGACTGTGCATGATCCCCGGCAGCCTGGCGATGTTCGTGACCGCGCCGGTGGCCGGGAGACTCACCATGCGGTTCGGTGGGCGCTTCACCCTCATGCTCGGGACGATCGTCATGACCGCGGCCTACAGTTTCCGTATCGCCTGGGACGACACCGTCGCCCTGATCATCATCGGTGCGGCGATGGTGAGCATCGGCAACGCGTTGGCCTATGCGACCCTGCCTGCGCTGATCATGGCTGCTGTTCCGGTCACCGAAACCGCAGCCGCGAACGGCCTCAACAGCCTCCTGCGCACCATCGGGATGTCGAGCATGAGTGCGGTGGTCGCCGCATTGCTCACAAGTATCACCATCGAAGCGTCCGGCGCGACCTTCCCCGCACACGGCGCCATCATCGTGATCTTCGTGATCGCGGGATCGTCCACGTTCGTCGCCATGGTGTGTGCCGTGCTCCTGCCGAAGCATCGGCCGGTGCGCACGCCTCCGGTCGCCGATCCGGCAGAGGCGGTGTGAGGCGGCGATGACCGAACGGACGACTCGCGACACCATTCTCGACGCCGCCCGGCCACTGTTCGCCGAGCGGGGCTTCAACGGCACGACCATCAGGGATATCGCAGAGGCGGCCGGTGTCTCACCCACCCTGGTGATGAAGCTCACCGGCAGCAAGGCCGAGCTCTTCCAGGCCGCTGCGCCCGAGTCTCCGGGACTCGCCGACCTCGATCCCGCTGAGGAAGCGCCCGGATACCGGCTGGTGCGGGCCATCGTCGAACGCCGGAACTCGGGCGACTACGAATTCTGGGCAATGGCCCCGTATCTCGTGCAGGAAGCCCCGGATCCCGAAACTGCCCGCACGAAGATGGCGGAACGAGTGGTGCCTCGGATCGCAGCGATGATCGGCGAGCAGACGCCCGACAAGGCGCGTGCCCGAATGGTCGTGACGCTGCTGCTGGGCCTGGCGAGCGGCCTGCGCACCTTCGAGATCCTGACGCCCCAGGCGATCGACAGCGCGAAGTTGATCGAGGCGTACGGTGCGCTCGTGCAGCAGATCGTCGACGACACCGAACTCTGACTTCTGAGCGCTCAGTGCGGCGCCGGGCCTACCCGACCGAGCGTTTCGTCCACACGGAACCGGACGGCAACGTCGAGGTGCCTGCTCCACCGATGATGAGCAGGCACTTCATGTCGATGCTCGCGGGATCGAGTTTCTCGAGGGTGGTGACCTCGAGCGACTCACCCGGCCTTCCCACGTCCCTTCCGATCACGACGACGGTGTCGCCCGGCCGATGCCGCAGGAACAGTGAACGCGCGTCGGCGACCTGAGTCGTCCGCGACCGGGACGCGGGATTGTAGATCCCCAGCACGAGATCGGCTTCCGCGATTGCGGTGAGCCGCTTCTCGATCACCTTCCACGGCTTGAGCCGATCCGACAGGCTCATGACCGCGAAATCCCCGCCGATGGGCGCCCCTGCGCGGGCCGCGACGGCCTGCACCGCCGACACTCCCGGCAGCACACGGATCGGCACGGACGAGTACTTCTGATCCTGCGCGGCCTCGAACACCGCCGACGCCATCCCGAACACCCCGGCGTCACCGCCGGACACCACGGCCACCTTCTCGCCGGACAATGTCAGGTCGAGTGCGAATCTGGCGCGATCGACCTCGACGGTGTTCCCACTCGAATGTCGCTGCAGGCCGGGGCGAACCGGAACCCGATCGACGTACGGACCGTATCCGACGACGTGATCGACCGACGCGAGAGCCGACGATGCCTCGGGAGTGAGCCATCTGTCGTCGGCGGGGCCGAGTCCGATCACCAGCAATTCGTGTGTCTCGACCGAGGTCTCCGTCTCGGGCGCGGCGGGGCGGGATCGGTCGAGCACTCCGCGATTGCGAGGAGCCTTGTCGCCGGCGGTGAGGATCACCGAAAAGTACGGGACCGTATCGGGATCCACGTCTGCGGCTGCGACGATGCGTTGCCCGCCCATGGTTGCACGCTCGACGTACACGGCATCGCCGAGTCGTCCGGACTGTTCCAGGGCGCTTCGCACCGATTCGAAGGTGCGGCCCAGTTTCATGATGACCGCGCCGTCGGTGTCGGCCAGCCGCCGTGCCAACTCGGGTTCGGGAAGAGTGCCAGGGAGGATGGTGAGCACATCGGTGCGCCGCACAAGCGGCTCGGCGGCCGCGGCTGCCGCCGCCGAGAACGACGTGACCCCGGGGATCACCTCGGCAACATACTCTTTCGACAACCGGTCGTGGAGGTACATGTACGACCCGTAGAACAACGGGTCGCCTTCGCACAGCACGACGACGGTGCGATCGGCGTCGAGGTGGGTGGCAAGACGCCCAGCGCACTCGTCGTAGAAATCGGCGATCGCCCCGTCGTATCCACCGGGGTGGTCGGTGGTGCCGGTAGTGACGGGGTACACCAGCTTCTCTTCGATCACGCCGTCCGGGATAAGTCCGGCCGCGATGCCGCGCGCGATCGACCGGCCATGCGTGCCCGAGTGGTAGGCGATGACGTCGGCCTCCGCGATCAGGCGAGCGGCCTTGCGGGTGATGAGTTCGGGGTCGCCGGGCCCGAGCCCCACGCCGTAGATCCTGCCGGTCATTCCGTCTCCTGAGCCAGTGCGTTGAGCGCCGACGACGCCATCGCCGATCCACCCCGCCTGCCCCGCACCACGAGGTGCGGGATCCGCAGATCGTGTTCGATCAGGGCCTCTTTGGATTCGGCAGCGCCGATGAACCCCACCGGCACGCCGATGATCGCTGCGGGTCGCGGTGCGCCGGCATCGAGCATCTCCAGAAGGTGGAACAGTGCAGTGGGCGCGTTACCGATCGCGACGACCGATCCCTCCAGCCGCTCCGTCCACAGGGACACGGCCGCAGCCGAGCGCGTGGTGTTCCACTGCTGGGCCAGGCCCGGCACGCGAGGATCGCCGAGCAGGCACAGCACTTCGTTGTCGGCGGGCAGTCGCTTGCGGGTGACGCCCGCCGCAACCATGTTCGCGTCGGCGAGAATCGGTGCGCCCGCATCGAGTGCTGTCCTGGCTGCGGAGACCAGATCGGGATGGATCACCAGATCGTTCGTCAGGTCGGTCTGACCGCTCGCATGGATCATCCGCACCGCAACCTTCTCGGCGTCGCCCGGAATCGCCGCAAGATCGGATTCGGCTCGGATCGTCGCGAACGAACGGATGTAGATTTCAGCACCCTCCGTCTCGTACTCGTAGCGGCGGGGTGGTGGCTGCAGGGTCACGTCGAGCTCCTGTGTGACGTCGAACGGCTGGCGAAAACAAGGGTATGCGGGGAATTCGGTGCACCACAGGCGCGTTCGCAGCCCACGACATGTAGGCGGTCTGCTGTGGTGCCGGAAGCGACGGTGCGACGGGCCAGAGCCCGGGTGTCACCTCGGGCGAGGCTACACCCGGGAGATCCGGTGCAGGCGGTGACCCTGGGCCACGCGGAGTCGTCCGACACGACGAAGCCCGCGGCGGACAACGCGGAGGTATCGGCCCCCTGGGGCAGGACCACGCCACGCCACGGGGTGATGATCACGCCGTCGTCGGGCAGTGCCGAGACCATGCCCGGGGTGAGGATTCCGAGCGGGACCAGCGCGGATACCGCGTTTTCGAGCACTCCGTACGGCATCGCATGCGGTGGTGGTTCGGGCGCGGGCCCAGTGCCACCGAGCTCGGTGCCGCGCCCGGGTAGTTGCCGCACATGCCAGAGCGTCCCGCGTGTCCGCACGAAGTCGAGGGCAAGACCGATCAGCGTGTCGACGACCTGTGACATCGGCACCGTCGGCCCGGCCAGATCGCCGATCACGATCCGTATGGTTGCCATGTCCACGGCGACAGCGGCGAGATCGCAGCGGAGCCCGGCGACGTCGCCGCGGCCGTCGTCGAGACCGAACAGGAATCGGCCGGGCAGCTCGGCGAGCGCCGGTTCTGCGCACAGCGCAGTATCGAGTGCACCGATCAGAGGCCTGATGTCGGCGACCCCGCCGACGAGCCCCGACAACGGCGATGCGACCACGTTGCGGACCCGCTCGTGCGAAGGTGACGGCAGGAAACCGGCGGTCGCGATTGCGTCGGTGAGACCGGCGGGCACATTGCCGCACGCGTCGAGAGAGATTCCCCTGATCTGCAGGTTTCCGCGGGATGTGAGGTGCACGTCACCGTCGGCGAATTCCTGCGACGCGGCTGAGAGTCGACCGAGCCCGCCGGAGGGAAGACGGCCCCCGGGGGCGCGCAGACGCACCAGCGCCCCGTCGGCTGCGACGTGCGGTCGCAGCAGCCCGGGGCAGCGGTCGGGGGGAAGATCGGGCGAGACGTGCTCCACAGGACCACATGGTTGCACATCCTCAGAAAATGGTGCGCTACGCTGGCGACGCCGTGGTTACGGGAAGCCGGTGAGAAACCGGCGCGGCCCTCGCCACTGTGAGCGGGTAGTTGCTCGCCCTCGTCCGTACCGGCCTGCCGGAACGGAGACCACTGGACGGCAGTCCGGGAAGGTCGGCGCAGTAGCGATGATCCGTCAGCCAGGAGACCGGCCACGGCATGAGTACGTCCACGAGGGTTTTGGAGACTGAACATGGCCGTGTGCCTCGAGTTTCGGGTTGCGTCGTGACGCGCCTCGCTTTGCTGTCGACATCGGACACCGACCTGTTGTCGGCCCGCTCGAGCGGCGCCGACTGGGTGGTCGGGAACCCGTCGCGCCTCGACGTGGACGCAGACCTGGGCGGACTCCTCGACGGCGCCGACCTGGTCATCGTGCGGATTCTCGGCTCTGCCAGGTCCTGGCAGAACGGGCTCGACGCGGTCCTCGGACGGGGTGTTCCGGTCGTCGTCCTGGGTGGTGAACAGACACCGGACGCCGAGCTCATGAGTTACTCGACGGTGCCGATCGGGACCGCTGCCGAGGCGCATCGCTATCTCGCCCACGGCGGCCCTGCCAACCTTGCGCAGCTCCACGCGTTCCTGTCGGACACCGTGCTGCTCGGCGGTGAGGGCTTCGAGCCGCCCGCCGAACTACCCGAATGGGGTGTACTCGACCGGCCTGCCCCGGCCGACGAGTCGCTGCCGCGGGTGGGGGTGCTGTTCTACCGCGCCCACCACACCAGCGGAAACGTGCAGTTCGCACACGATCTGGCCGACGCGATCGACGCGACCGGTAAGGCTCAGGGCGTGGTCGTGCACTGCGCCTCACTGCGGGGGGCTTCCGACGACCTGCTCGCGGAACTCGGCAGCCTCGACGCACTCGTCGTCACGGTGCTCGCCGCCGGTGGCACCAAGCCCGCGACGGTGAGCGCAGGCGGCGAGGACGAGGCCTGGGATGTGGGAGCCCTTGCCGCGCTCGATATTCCGATTCTGCAGGCGCTGTGCCTGACGTGGAGCCGCGACAGCTGGGCAGACTCCGACGACGGCGTGTCCCCGCTCGACTCCGCGACCCAGATCGCGGTTCCCGAATTCGACGGCCGCATCATCACGGTGCCGTTCTCGTTCAAAGAACTCGACTCCGACGGCCTGCCCCGCTACGTCACCGATCCGGAACGCTGCCGTCGCGTGGCGGGTATTGCGGTTGCGCACGCGCGGCTGCGGCATGTCCCGCCCGCGGACCGGCGTATCGCGATCATGCTGTCGGCCTATCCCACCAAGCACTCACGCGTCGGCAACGCCGTCGGTCTCGACACTCCCGTGTCGGCGATCAAGATGCTGCGAGCACTGCGCGATCTCGGATACGACCTCGGCGCAGGCTTCCCCGGGATGGACGTCGACGACGACACAGAAGCCGGAAACACCCTCATCCACGCGCTGATCGATGCAGGTGGTCAGGACGAGGAATGGCTCACAGCCGACCAGCTGGCCGGTAACCCGGTGCGAGTGACCACATCCGAGTACGTGGAGTGGACGAAGGACCTGCCCGCCGAGCTCACCGACGCGATGACCGAGGCGTGGGGGCCCGCGCCCGGTTCGTTGTTCGTTGATGGTGACGCGATCGTCCTGGCTACGTTGCAGGCCGGCAATGTCGTCCTCATGATCCAGCCGCCGCGCGGATTCGGGGAGAATCCGGTTGCGATCTACCACGATCCCGACATGGCTCCGTCGCACCATTACCTCGCCGCATACCGATGGGTCGAGCAGGGTTTCGGTGCCGATGCCGTCGTCCACCTCGGGAAACACGGCTCGATGGAGTGGTTGCCCGGGAAGAATGCGGGGATGTCTGCGTCGTGCGCGACCGACGCCGCCATCGGGAACCTGCCGCTGATCTACCCGTTCCTGGTCAACGACCCCGGTGAGGGCGCGCAGGCGAAGCGCCGCGCACACGCCACGATCGTCGACCACCTGATTCCGCCGATGGCCCGCGCGGAATCGTACGGCGACATCGCGCGGCTCGAGCAGCTGCTCGACGAGTACTCCAACATCGCGGCGATGGATCCGGCGAAGCTGCCCGCCATCCGCGCACAGATCTGGACGTTGATCCAGGCCGCGAAACTCGACCACGACCTCGGCCTCGACGACCGGCCGCACGACGCCGAGTTCGACGATTTCCTGCTGCACGTCGACGGTTGGTTGTGCGAGGTCAAGGATGCTCAGATCCGCGACGGGCTGCACGTGCTCGGGGCCGCTCCCGAAGGTGAGGCACGCGTCAACCTCGTGCTGTCGATCCTGCGCGCCGTCCAGGTCTGGGGCGGCAAGAGTCACGCGGTGCCCGGGCTGCGGACCGCACTCGGACTGAAGACCGACGCGCCGCTTGCCGAGGTCGATGCGATCGAAACCCAGGCTCGCGCGCTCGTGCAGGCGATGGAAGACGGCGGATGGAGTGTCGATACCGCTCCGGCCACAGTCGAATCGGTACTCGGCCACGCCGACAGCGAGGTGTCGCGGGTGCTGGCCTTCGCCGCCGAACAGGTGGTGCCGCGCCTAGCGCAGACCACCGACGAACTCGATGCCGTCCTGCATGCTCTCGGCGGCGGATACGTTCCCGCAGGCCCCTCGGGTTCGCCGTTGCGCGGCCTCGTCAACGTGCTGCCCACCGGCCGCAACTTCTACACCGTCGACCCCAAGGCCGTGCCGAGCCGACTCGCCTACGACACGGGAGTCGCGCTCGCGAACGCACTGATCGAGCGGTATCTCGCTGACACCGGGGAGTATCCGCAGTCGGTGGGACTGTCGGTGTGGGGCACCTCCGCGATGCGCACCGCCGGCGACGACATCGCCGAGGTACTCGCCCTCATCGGCGTCCGCCCCGAGTGGGACCCCGAATCCCGTCGCGTCCGCGAACTCACCATCGTGCCGCTCGAGGAACTCGGCCGTCCGCGCATCGACGTCACCGTGCGCATCTCCGGATTCTTCCGCGATGCGTTCCCGCACGTGATCGGCATGCTCGACGACGCGATCCGGATGATCGCCGCCCTCGACGAACCCGACGAGATGAACTACGTGCGTGCCCACGCGCAGCGCGACGAGGCCGAACACGGTGACGCCGAGCGAGCCGTGCGCCGCATCTTCGGATCCAAGCCGGGTTCGTACGGTGCCGGAATCCTCCAGCTCATCGACTCAGGAAACTGGCGTACCGACGCCGACCTCGCCGAGGTGTACACCGCGTGGGGCGGGTTTGCGTACGGACGCGACCTGCACGGTGTTGCCGCAGCCGACGACATGCGCGCCAACTACCGCCGGATCACGGTGGCAGCGAAGAACACCGACACGCGCGAGCACGACATCGCAGATTCCGACGACTATTTCCAGTACCACGGCGGCATGGTCGCCACGGTGCGCGCACTCACCGGCACCGATCCCAAGGCGTACATCGGTGATTCGACGATCCCCGACACGGTGCGCACCCGCTCGCTCAGCGAGGAAACCGCGCGCGTGTTCCGCGCGCGTGTCGTCAACCCGCGCTGGATTTCCGCGATGCGCAGGCACGGCTACAAGGGCGCGTTCGAACTCGCTGCGACCGTCGACTACCTGTTCGGTTACGACGCCACCGCCGGAGTTGTCGAGGACTGGATGTACGAGTCGCTGGCGCAGAACTATGCGCTCGACCCGGAGAACCAGCAGTTTCTGCGCGAGGCCAACCCGTGGGCACTGCGCGGCATTGTCGAACGACTCACCGAGGCGGCCGATCGTGGACTGTGGGCAGAGCCGGATCCGGAAACCCTGAATGCACTGCAGCAGGCGTACCTCGACGTCGAGGGTGATCTCGAGGACCGAGGATGAGGTTGCGACTGATCGGGATCGGGCCGGGGGGTCCGGACGATCTCACAGTCGCGGCCGTCAAGGCACTCGAGAGCGTCGACGCGTTCGTCGTCGCCGACAAGCAGCGCGGCGTGGACGATCTCGTGTCGGTGCGCGAACAGATCCTGCGTCGTCACACCACCGGGCGATACCGCACGATCGTGGTGCCCGACCCCCCGCGCGACCGGGCACCGGAGCAGTACGGGACGGAGGTACGCGACTGGCATGCGGCCCGTGCCGAGGCGTACGAGGCGGTGCTGCGCACAGAGATCCGTGACGAGGAGACGGTCGGATTTCTGGTGTGGGGCGATCCGAGTCTGTACGACAGCACCATTCGTGTCGTAGAGCGGATCCGTGATCGCGGTGTGCTCGACATCGACTACGACGTCGTGCCAGGTGTGAGCAGTATTCAACTGCTCGCTGCCCGGCATCGTCTGGTGTTCAACAGAATCGGTGGCCCGGTCACGATCACCACCGGTCGGCGCCTCGGTGAGGAGGTCGCATCGGGAGCGGACAATCTCATCGTCATGCTCGACGGTCAGCTTGCCTGCCGGGAACTCGACGGCGATTGGGACATCTGGTGGGGCGCGAACCTCGGAACGGAAGACGAGGAACTCGTCGCGGGACGTCTGCATGAGGTGCTCGACGCCATCGACGTGGCCCGGACGCGGTCCAGGTCCGCGCGAGGCTGGGTGATGGACACCTATCTGCTGCGCCGCGCTGGTTGAGCCGCGCAGAAACGATCGGGGTCAGTGCGAGCGAATCAGAGTCGGTCGTGGGCGTGGATCGGTGGGCGACTTGCTGAGCGCGATCGGTAACCACTGCGAAGTCAGCGCGACCATCGACACCCACGCGATCACCATCCCGATCCCAGGAGCGTGCGGGCCGTCGATGATCATTCCCGTCTGCGACCAGTAGCCGAAGAGGCCGAAGAACGAGCCGAGACCGCAGCCGAGCGTCGCTGCAACCGCGAACCTCCAGCTGCGCCGGGCCAGTGCTATCGACGACACGAGCACCCCGAACACCGCCGCGAGCGTCACGAAGATCCGCAGCGGCATGGAGACGGGGGCGCCCCCACCGAACCAGTCGGCGAGCGCCATCCACGACCACTGCGTCGACGTCAACGGCAGCAGTAGCCCGATGGCCAACAGGGTCATGAACCCGGCGAGCACCCAGCGCCGCTTCCCGGCATCGAACTCCCCGGCGATCCGCTTCTCGATCCGCGCGAAGTCGCTCCGGTACGCCGACAGGTTTTCACTCACGGGCACGCCTCCTCGTTCGACCACACGAGAGGCCATTATGGACGTCCGCGCACGATCCGGTACAAGGTGTCGACTACCAGGGTAAACCCAGAATCGGTAGAGGCGTCAGTCTTCGTCGGTATCCGTCGCGGGACCCGACGGGGTCGCGCCGCCTTCGTCGGTCCAGTCGGAGGACCGGTCTTCCGTCGACTGCGCGGGGTCGGACACCACATCGGGAGCAGCACCGTTCTCCTTGCGTGTCGCTCCGTCCGTCTTCGGATCCTTCTCTGCGTTCATCTCTCGTCCTTTCGTCGGGGGGTGTCGCGTTTCTGCATCCCCAGACAGCGTCATACCCAGACAGCGTCGCGACGAACCGCGTGTGCCGCCTCGGCGGACCGGGTATGCCGAGAGTCACCCCGACGTCCGGAGGACCCGATGCCAGACCAGCACCGCATGCAGAATCCGAAAGAGCAATTCGCGACGCCACCACTTGCGGACCAGGGGGAGATCCCGTATCCGGGTCGCACCTCCGAGATGGTGTCGGCACCCGATCACGGAGAGCGGACGTATCGGGGAAGCGGCCGTCTCGAAGGCAGGCGTGCCCTCGTCACCGGTGCCGACTCGGGTATCGGGCGGGCCGTCGCGGTCGCGTTCGCACGCGAAGGCGCCGATATCGTCTTGAGTTACCTCGAAGAAGACGACGATGCGCGGCAGACGGCCACGCTGATCGAGGATGCGGGGCGCCGGGCGGTGCTCGCCCCCGGCGATATTCGTTCCGAAGATCTGTGCCGTGGGCTGGTGGACACCGCTGTTCTGGAATTGGGCGGACTCGATATCCTCGTCAACAATGCCGCCTACCAGCATATGGAGCCGGGCGGCATCGCCGACATGACGACCGAGCAGTTCGATCGCGTGATGAAGACCAACCTGTATGCGCTGTTCTGGCTCTGCAAGTACGCAGTCGCCGAAATGCCTCCGGGGTCGACGATCGTGAATTCCACGTCGATCCAGGCCACGAACCCGTCACCCGGTCTCCTCGACTACGCAACCAGCAAAGCGGGCATCGTGAACTTCACCAGGGGGCTGGCAGCGGACGTCGCGTCCAAGGGAATCCGCGTCAATGCGGTAGCCCCAGGTCCGATCTGGACTCCGCTGATCCCGGCGACGATGACCCGGGATGCCTATGAACACTTCGGTGCCGATGTCCCCCTCGGCCGGCCGGGGCAACCGGCCGAACTTGCCCCCGCCTATGTCTTTCTCGCATCACAGGAATCGAGTTATGTCACGGGCGAGGTCGTTGCGGTGACCGGTGGTGTGCCATTCGCCTGACCTCGGACGAGGTCTTGTACTGTGTGACTCGGCGTAGGGAACACCGGTGCGAATCCGGGGCTGTCCCGCAACTGTCACCGAGGAGCGATCCCCCAATTCACGGTCACGGCCCGTATGGGCTGGAAGGCCGGGGGAAAGCGTCGATCCGGGAGCCAGGACACCTGCGTCGGCCGAGGCATTACCACGAGGATGGACATGAGTATTTCGATTTTCGCCGCCCGTACGGGGCGGCACACGGTGCTGCGCACAGGCGTCGCGCTCGTCGCGGTTGCACTGACCGTCGCCGGCTGTTCGTCGAGTGATGCGGACTCCGATGCCGCCGACCGGCAGGAGAGCAGCGCCGCGGCGGGCTCGACGAACTACCCGCTGACCATCGAGAACTGTGGCCACGAGGTCACGGTCGACGCCGCGCCGCAGCGTGCCGTATCGCTCAACCAGGGGTCGACCGAGATCCTGTTGTCGCTCGGCCTGGCCGAGCGCATGGTCGGCACCGCGACGTGGACCGATCCGGTGCGCGAGAACCTCGCGGCCGAGAACGAGCTGGTCCCGCGCCTGGCCGACAACAATCCGTCGTTCGAGGTCGTGCTCGATACCGAACCCGACTTCGTGTCGGCATCGTTCGGCGGCACCCTCGGCGAAGGCGGCGTCGCGACGGCGGAGCAGTTCGAGCAGCTCGGGGTACCGTCCTACCTCTCGCCCACCGACTGCGACGGCAAGGACGACAACAGCGTCAACTCCGACGGCAACCGCACCGAGCCACTGACGATGGACGCGGTGTACAAGGAGATTCGCGAACTCGCCGCGATCTTCGACGTGACCGAGCGCGGTGAAGAGTTCGTCGCCGAACTCCAGCAGCGGTACGAGACGGCCGCGGGTGAGATCGACGCCTCCGGGGTGTCTCTCGCGTACTGGTTCGCCGACACGGCCACCCCGTATGTCGCGGGGTGCTGCGGTTCGTCGGGCATCATCACCAACTCCGTCGGCGCGAAGAACGTCTTCGACGACACCACGAACGAGTGGCCGCAGGTGAGCTGGGAGTCGGTCCTCGATCGGGATCCCACGGCCCTCGTACTCGGAGACCTGAGCCGGCGCAGCATTGCGGGTGACGCGCTGGACAGCAAGATCGAATTCCTCGAAACGAATCCGGTGACCCAGCGTCTGACGGCCGTGCAGAACCAGCGGTACATCGTCGTCAACGGTGCCGACATGAACCCGTCGATCCGCACGATCGACGGAATCGAGAAGGTCGCCGCCGCACTGCGCGAGTGGAATCTCGCGGGCTGATGGTGTCGGCGACGAAGGATCGGTCGCCTACCGAGCGCGGCCCTGTCGCAGCAGTCGTCGTTGCGATCGGACTGGTGGTACTGGCGCTTTCGATCGCTGTGACGGTCACGATCGGCCCGGCCGAACTGTCCGTGCCGGACGTCTACGCCGTCATCTTCGACCGGTTGGGGCTCGCTGACAGTTCGGTCAGCGCGATCCGTGAGGGGATCGTCTGGGAGCTGAGGCTGCCGCGGACCCTGCTGGCCGCGGTGTGCGGCGCCGGTCTCGCGGTGTGCGGCGTGATCATGCAGTCGCTCCTGCGCAACCCGCTGGCCGATCCGTTCGTTCTGGGGATCTCGTCGGGTGCCTCGACGGGCGCCGTGATGATTGCGGTGCTGGGTATCGGGGGCGGCGCCGTGTCGCTGTCGGGTGGCGCATTCCTGGGTGCGCTCGCGTCGTTCGCGCTCGTGTTGTTGCTCGCCACCGGCGCAGGTGGCGGCACCTCGCGTGTGGTGCTCGCAGGAGTTGCGGGAACCCAGCTGTTCTCGGCATTGACGTCGTTCATCGTGATCTCGTCCGCCGATGCGGAACGCACCCGCGGTGTGCTGTTCTGGCTCCTGGGATCGCTGTCGGGCGCCACGTGGAGCGATGTGGCGCTCTGCGGCACGGTGTGCGCGCTCGGTATCGTCGTGTGTCTGATCAAAGCATCCTCCCTGGACGCATTCACATTCGGTTCGTCGACCGCCGCGACACTCGGCATCTCGGTGGGCCGTACCCGTCTGATGTTCCTGCTGGTGACCGCTCTGATCACTGCCGTGCTGGTCAGTGCCGCGGGTGCGATCGGGTTCGTCGGTCTCGTCCTTCCGCACGCAGCACGATTCCTGGTGGGCCCCCGGCACAGTCATCTCGTGCCCGTCACCGCGGTGGTGGGCGCGGTGTTCATGGTGTGGGTGGACGCGGTGGCCCGCACTGTGTTTGCGCCACAGGAGGTTCCGGTGGGTGTAGTGACCGCTCTGATCGGCGTCCCGGCATTCGCGCTGATCCTGTTCCGTACGAGGAGTACGCCGTGACACTCTCTGCGCAGTCGCTGCGGTGGAGCCGCGGCGGAAACCTCGTCATCGACGACGTGACGATCGACCCGGTGCCGGGGGAGACTATCGGGCTGCTCGGACCGAACGGATCGGGAAAATCGTCGCTGCTGCGCCTGCTTGCCGGCATCGATCGTCCCGACGACGGGACGGTGACTCTCGACGGAACCGATATCGGGAGCCTAGGCCGGCGAGGTCTGGCGCGCAGGGTTGCGATGGTCGGGCAGCATGCACACACCGAGGTCGACATTCGGGTGCGAGATGTGGTGCGGCTCGGCCGCATTCCGCACACCGACGCATTCGGGCGCGACGAGCGCGGACGCGCCGCTATCGACCGGGCGCTCGACGTGACGGGGATGGTCGAGTTCGCCGACCGGTTGTGGCGCTCGATGTCCGGTGGTGAACGTCAGCGAGCACAGATCGCCCGGGCCCTCGCGCAGGAACCCGAAGAACTGTTGCTGGACGAACCGACGAACCACCTCGATATTCAGCATCAGCTCGACATTCTCGAACGGGTCGCGGCTCTTCCGGTGACCAGTTACGTGGCGTTGCACGATCTCAATCTCGCGGCGATGTTCTGCGATCGGGTGGTGGTGCTGTCGCGGGGAAGGATCGTCGCGCACGGCACGCCGGTCGAGGCGCTCACCGCTGACCTGGTCGAGCAGGTGTACGGCGTTCATGCAACGGTCGAGGTCGATGACGGAGTTCCCGTGATCCGTTACCACAGGTTGCGCAGCCCGGCTGCCCGTGCGTGATTCTGTTAGTTCCGGATACCGAAATCACGCACGGGTCAGGGACTTACGTTCCCGTTCCGAGGTCCCACCCCAGATCCCGAACTGTTCGCCGCTGTCGACCGCGTACTGAAGACACTTGTCGGCGACAGAGCAACCGGCGCAGATCCGCTTGGCGTGGTTCTCGCGGCGGAGTCGCTCGGCGGGCGATTCCGAGTCGGGCCCGAAGAAGGCCGAGGGACCGAAGAACCGGCAATCGGCCTGCGCCCACCAGTCCACATCCTGATCGAGGTGTCGCTCGTGCATCTCACCGGCTCTCGGTGGCGGAGTAGGGCACGAGGCCCGCGTTGTTCTCGTCGATCCGGATGGTGCGGCCCAGATGCGGGAATGCCCGCTGGGTGCACGACGGACGATCGCACACTTTGCAACCCGCGCCGATGGGCACCGTGGTGTCGGGATCGTCGAGACGCAACCCTCGCGAGTAGGCGAGTTTGTCGGCGTAGCCGATATCGCAGCCCAGACCGACCGCGAAATCCCTTTTGGCGGCGAGATATCCGGGGGCGCCCTCATGGGTGGTGCGGGCGATCCACAGGTAGGTACGGCCATCGGGCATCTGCGACACCTGCGTCAGGATGCGCCCCGGCGACGTGAACGCATCGTGCACAATCCACAGCGGGCAGCTGCCGCCCACACGGGAGAAATGGAAAGCGGTGGCGGACTGGCGCTTCGAGATGTTTCCGGCACGGTCGGTGCGGACGAAGAAGAACGGCACCCCACGCTGCCCGGGCCGCTGCAGAGTCGACAACCGGTGACACACCGTTTCGAAACCCACCTCGAACTTCGCGCCGAGAAGGTCGATGTCGTAGCGCATCGCCTCGGCGGAGCGCAGGAACTGGGTGTACGGCAGGATCAGTGCCCCGGCGAAGTAGTTGGCCAGGCCTACACGCGCAAGGGCACGTGAGCGTTCGGGCAAGCCCTCGGCATCTGCGACAACTGCGTCGACAGTGCCGGCGTGCGCGATGAACGCGAGTTGCGTGGCCAGCTGGAATGCGCGTTGACCGGGGGTCAGGCGTCGCGCGAGGGTCAGGACCTTCGTGACCGGGTCGTAGGTGCGCTTCGGCCCGATCCGGTCGGGTTCATCGGTGCGGATGACCACTGTGATGCCGTGCTCGTCGTGCAGCAGACCGCTCAACTGCAGATCGAGCCCGCCGACTGTCAGTCCCCGGCTGGTGAACAGTTCCTCGGCGGCATCGTCGAGTTCGGCGATGTGGTTGCGGCGGTCGTAGAAGAAGTCGCGGACTTCCTCGTAGGGTGTCGTGGCGGACTGGTCGGCGACGACGCCCGGATCGCCCGGGGCGAGTTGTTCGAGCTGCTCGGTGACGCCGCGCAGTCTCCTGTGAAGGCCGACGAGTACCCGCGCGGCGAAAGGATTCCGCGACAGCAATTCGTCGATCTCCGACGGTGAAACATCCACGGCCTCAGGGCTCTCCGCGAGCACATCCTGTAGATCGGCGAGTAGTCGCGCGTCGGTGTCGGCAGCGAAGAACGTCATGTCCAGGTCGAACATCGAGTTCAGGCGTAGCAGTACCGGCACCGTGAGTGGGCGGTGGTCGTTCTCCAGTTGGTTGACGTAGCTCGTCGACAGTCCGAGCGTGTGCGCAAGCGCGGTCTGCGTCAGGCCGCGCTCCTCTCGCAGGCGGCGTAGCCGCGCACCGGCGTACATCTTCTGCATGGCTGTGAATCTAACATTTCCAACATTCGCAAGATTTACAAATTTGCTCGATGTGTTCCGCAAAAATAGGCATATGCAAGGGATTTCCAACTTGGCGAAGCCTGCGTAGCGTGCAAATCGAAGCGTCAACGTTCGGAGGATCCAGTGAAGACACATCTCGTACGCACCCATCGGTCCGCGGAAGAATTTTCGAAGGAAGAGCACCTCGCCTGGCGGATCGCGGAGGTTGCGACCGACCCGGTCGAGGTCCCGGACGACACCGCAGACATGATCGTGAACCGCATCATCGACAACGCCGCAGTCGCGGCGGCGTCGCTCACCCGCCGCCCCGTGTCCAACGCTCGGGCACAGGCTCAGACCCACCCGTACGCACCGGGCTCGACGGTGTTCGGTATCGGCGGCACCTACTCACCGGAGTGGGCAGCGTGGGCGAACGGGGTTGCGGTGCGCGAACTCGACTTCCACGACACCTTCCTCGCCGCCGAGTACTCCCACCCGGGCGACAACATCCCGCCGATCCTCGCCGTGGCCCAGCACGCCGGACGCAGCGGTGTCGATCTGATCCGTGGCCTCGCCACCGGCTACGAGATCCAGGTCGACCTGGTTCGCTCGATCTGCTTGCACGAGCACAAGATCGACCACGTCGCACATCTCGGCCCGTCCGCCGCAGCCGGGATCGGCACGCTCCTCGGACTCGACAGCGAGACCGTGTACCAGGCCGTCGGGCAGGCTCTGCACACGACGACGGCCACGCGACAGTCCCGCAAGGGCGAGATCTCCAGCTGGAAGGCCTACGCTCCCGCTTTCGCAGGCAAGATGGCGGTCGAGGCCGTCGATCGCGCCCTTCGCGGCGAGGGTGCGCCGTCTCCCATCTGGGAGGGTGAGGACGGCGTGATCGCGTGGCTGCTCGGCGGACCGAAGGCCGAGTACCACGTTCCGCTGCCCGCGCCGGGGGAGGCCAAGCGCGCCATTCTCGACACCTACACCAAGGAGCACTCGGCCGAGTACCAGAGTCAGGCTCCGATCGACCTCGCCCGTCGCATGCGAGAGCGCATCGGCGACCTCGAACAGATCGAGTCGATCGTGCTGCACACCAGCCATCACACGCATGTCGTGATCGGTACCGGCTCGAACGACCCGCAGAAGTTCGATCCGCAGGCCTCGCGTGAAACCCTCGACCACTCGGTCATGTACATCTTCGCGGTCGCGTTGCAGGACGGCGTGTGGCACCACGAGCGCTCCTACGCACCCGAGCGTGCGCAGCGCCCCGACACGATCGCGCTCTGGAACAAGATCTCCACCGCAGAGGATCCGGAGTGGACGCGCCGCTACCACTCCACCGACCCGGCGGAGAAGGCATTCGGTGCCCGCGCCGAGGTCACACTGAAGAACGGCGAGGTCATCGTCGACGAACTCGCCATCGCCGACGCTCACCCGCTCGGTGCGCGCCCGTTCGCCCGCACCCAATACATCGAGAAGTTCCGGATCCTCGCCGAGGGTGTTGTCGCGGCAGCAGAACAGGAGCGCTTCCTCGAGGCAGCCCAGCGTGTCGCGGAACTGAAGGCCGGCGAACTGAACCAACTCACGTTCACCGTGTCCGACGACGTGCTGGCGCGTGCACCGAAGCTGCCGAAGGGCCTGTTCTGATGACGGGTCTGATCGCTGCCTCCACCACGCCCGCGGACAAGCGCATCGCTTTCCGGAAGAGCCTCGAATCGGGCAGCATCACGCGTCTGCCCGGCGCTGTCAACCCGCTCACGGCCAAACTCGTCCAGGAGATCGGGTTCGAGGGCGTCTACATCTCCGGTGGGGCCTTCTCGGCCGCACTGGCGCTTCCCGATATCGGGCTGACCACCCTCACCGAGGTCACCGCGCACAGCGCCCAGATCGCCCGCGTGACCGATCTGCCGGTACTCGTCGACGCCGACACCGGCTTCGGTGAGCCGATGAGCGCGGCCCGTACCATCACCGTCCTCGAAGACGCGGGGGTCGCCGGACTGCACCTCGAGGATCAGGTCAATCCAAAGCGGTGCGGGCACCTCGACGGCAAGGCCATCGTCGGCACCGACGAGATGGTGCGCCGGCTGCGTGCTGCGGTGGCGGCTCGTCGCGACCCGAACTTCGTGATCTGCGCCCGCACCGACGCCGCAGGCATCGAAGGAATCGATTCTGCGATCGACCGTGCGAAGGCGTACGCCGACGCCGGTGCCGATCTCATCTTCACCGAGGCACTGCACACCGCGTCGGACTTCGAGAAGTTCCGTGCGGCAGTGGATGTCCCGCTACTCGCGAACATGACCGAGTTCGGCAAGTCGCAGCTGATCCCGGCGCAGGTCCTCGAGAAGATCGGCTACAACGCGGTGATCTACCCGGTGACCACTCTTCGGTTGGCCATGGGCGCCATCGAGAAGGGACTACGGGTCATCCACGAGGAGGGGACGCAGGAAACCCTCGTCGACGAGATGCAGACCCGCTCACGTCTCTACGAGTTGCTCGAGTACGAGCGCTACAACGAATTCGATTCCGGCATATTCAATTTCACTCTCTCGACCAAGCAGTGACGACTGGCCTCCGCTGGAGGCAGCGTCCACGAGACCTCCGAAGGAGGCAGTGATGACGGACACCGCTGTTCCGACGATCTACAAGGGCCTGGCCGGCGTCGTCGTCGACACCACCGCGATCTCCAAGGTGGTGCCCGAGACCAACTCGCTGACCTACCGCGGCTACGCCGTGCAGGATCTGGCCGCCCACTGCAGTTTCGAGCAGGTCGCCTACCTGCTGTGGAACGGTGAACTGCCGACCGACGCCGAACTGGCGTTGTTCATGCAGCGTGAGCGCGCCGAACGCCGCGCGGACCGCTCACTGCTCGCGCTCGTCGCGAAGTTGCCGGAGAGTTGTCACCCGATGGATGTGGTGCGGACTGCGATCAGCTATCTCGGTGCCGAGGATCCGGCGGAGGCCGACAGCACTCCCGCCGCGAATCGCGCCAAGTCGCTGCGCATGATGGCGGTCCTGCCGACGATCGTGGCAGCGGACCATCGACGTCGCCATGGTCTCGACCCGATCCGGCCGCACCATTCTCTGGGCTTCGCCGAGAACTTCCTGAGCATGTGCTTCGGATCGGTGCCGGAGCCCGAGATCGTCAAGGCGTTCGAGGTGTCGCTGATCCTGTACGCGGAGCACAGTTTCAACGCGTCCACGTTCGCAGCGCGCGTGGTGACCTCGACGATGTCGGATATCTACAGTGCCGTGACCGCGGCGATCGGTGCACTCAAAGGTCCGCTGCACGGCGGTGCCAACGAGGCCGTCATGCACGACATGCTCGAGATCGGCGAACCGGAACGTGCCGAAGAATGGATGCGCGGCAAGCTCACTCGCAAGGAGAAGGTGATGGGTTTCGGCCACCGCGTCTACAAGCACGGTGATTCGCGGGTGCCCACGATGAAACAGGCGTTCCTCGACGTCGCCGCGCACACCGGAGGCGACAAGTGGGCACGGATGTACGACATCCTCGAGAAGACGATGGCCGACGCCACCGGAATCAAGCCGAACCTCGACTTCCCCACGGGGCCTGCGTATTACCTCATGGTCTTCGACATCGAGGTGTTCACGCCGATCTTCGTCATGAGCCGCATCACCGGCTGGACGGCCCACATCATCGAACAGAGCGAATCCAACGCGCTGATCCGTCCGCTCAGCGAATACACGGGTGTCCCGCAACGGTCCGTCGTGGCCTGATACCCACCGCAGCGGCGCCCCGGGCTGTTTCCGTCAACGTCTCCTGACCCGGGACGCATTCCTGAAGGGGCTCCCACCGATGACCCGGTGGGGGCCACTTCAGGTCATTGCGGAGGTTGCCATACCGACGTTCGTGTCATGCCCGCCACGCGTCCCTTGCCGGAAATGACCAATGCCATCTTGCGGGAGGCCTCGTCGATCATCTCGTCGCCGAGCATCGCCGCGCCGCGGGATCCGCCTGCTTCCGAGGTGCACCATTCGTACGCGTCCAAGATGTTCTCGGCGTGATCGTAGTCGGCCTGATCGGGGCTGAAAGTCTCGTTGATCACGTCGGCTTGGGTGGGGTGGAGTACCCATTTGCCGTCGAATCCGAGTGCCGCCGCCCGTCCGGCGACGCGTCCGAGTCCGTCGAGGTCCTTGATAGCGAGGTAGGGGCCGTCGATGGCCTGCTTTCCGTGGGCGCGCGCGGCCATGAGGATCGACATGAGGATGTGGTGGTAGGCGTCGCCCACGTCGTATCCGGGCGGCTGCTCGCCGACCACGAGTGACTTCATGTGGATCGACGCCATGAAGTCGGCGGGGCCGAAGATGAGCGTTTCGATTCGCGGGCTTGCCTGAGCGATGGCGTCCAAAGCGATGAGTCCCGAAGCGGTTTCGATCTGTACTTCGATTCCGATCCTGCCGACCTCGAGCCCGACCGACTTCTCGATCTGGGTCAGGAGCATGTCGAGGGCGCGCACTTGCGCGGCGTCCTGCACTTTGGGGAGCATGATGCAGTCCAGATTCGCGCCTGCGCCTTCGACCACGTCGACGACGTCGCGGTAGGTCCAGGGCGTTGTCCAGTCGTTGACGCGCACCGTCCGGATCTTGTCGCCGAATCCGCCGGCCTCGAGTGATTCGACGATGATCTTGCGGCCTGCGGCCTTCGCGTTCGGCGCGCACGCATCCTCGAGGTCGAGGAACAGTGCATCCACGGGCAGCCCGCGGGCCTTGTCGATCATCTTGGGATTCGATCCGGGTACTGCGAGGGTGCTGCGCCTCGGGCGGATGGTGCGGGTGCTCATGGGACACCTTTCATATATTCAGACTGTACTGATGTATCTGATTATGAGTAATATACGGTCGTGTCCACGACTTCAACCCCGAGCCGTTTCACCGCTGCGTTCCGCGCTCACCCGGCGGGCGTCGCACTCGTCACCGCTGACGCAGGGGGCGGGCCGGTGGCGCTTACGGCCACGTCGGTGGCATCGGTGAGCGCTGACCCTCCGATGCTGATGTTCTCGGTCTCCGACGCTTCGTCGAGTTCGCCGACGATCGCTGTGGCCGACACCGTGGTGGTGCACCTCCTCGGGGCGGAGCAGTTGCACCTCGCCAAACTCGGCGCCACCAGCGGAATCGATCGCTTCGCCGATGTGTCGCTCTGGGAGAGGATGCCCACCGGAGAGGTGTATTTCCGCGACGTGCACACCCGTATCCGTGCTCGGGCCGTGGAACGCGTGAAGGCGGGGGCCGCGTGGGTGATCGTCGCCGAGGCGATGGATGTCGATGTGCAGGAAGGTGACATGTCCGGCGTCGACGACCGTATGGGCGGGCACTCCAGTGCACCGCTCGTCTACCACGACCGCGGGTGGCACAGCCTCGGCGACCACTCGCGGCTCGAGTAGGAAGAGCGCTCGAGGAGGAAGAGCTATCGGGGCGGGGTGCCGTTGCGGGTGGCCTGGGCGATGTAGGTGCTCAGCATCTGTGCCGCTCCAGTGAAGTGTTGCTCGGTGATGCGCCGGGCTTCGGCGCCGTCGCCTCTGGCGAGCGCTCCGATGAGGGCGTCGTGTTCGTCGAGGCTGCAGGGGACGCGTTCGGGAAAGAGTTCGAAGTATCGCTGGGGAATCATGCGCCCGGCGTCGCTGAGCATTCCCTGCAGGCGTGTCGACCCGCACGACTTGTTGATCTCGCGGTGGAACAGCCAGTTGAGGGTGGCGATGTCGTCGCCGGAGGCTGCGGCGACGCGGATCTCTCGATGCAGTTCGCGTACGCGGAGGAGCTGTTGGTGGGTGATCCGACCTGCGGCCCACTGAGATGCGACCCCGGACAACGCGGCCATCAGCGCGAAATTCTCGATGATGGTCTCCGGAGAGACCCCGATGACGGTGATGCCACTGCGTTGCGCGACGCGGACCAGGCCTTCTTGCGCGAGCGCCAGGCACGCCTCCCGCACGGGGGTGCGGCTCGTTCCGAACTCCTCTGCGACAGCGTCGAGGTCGATGCGATCGTTGGGGGAGAGGTCGCCGGACAGGATCCGGTGACGTAGCGCTGCGCGCACACGCTCGCGGCCCGTCTGCTTCGACGATGTCTCATCGGACGTCTCGCCGACGATCCACGGACCCCGGTCGGTCTCCGTCATCGTGACCGCCCTTCCCTGTGCGCATTTTTGGTGTTGACAATCTATCACCGAGCATTAAATATATCAGTTGACATCAGATGTGTTTATTTCCGGTAAGGGAGCCTTCCATGACAGAGCGCAGAACCGACCAGATGACGCTCGTGGCGTTCATGCAGGCGTCGAACGTGTCCGTGTACTCGGGATCCTGGCGATACCCGAACTCGGCGCAGGACTACTTGAGCCTGGACTACTACCAGCGGATCGCACGGGTCCTCGAAGAGGGCAGCTTCGATCTGATGTTCTTCGACGACCGGCTTGCGATGCCGGGTATCTACGGCAACTCCGTGGCCGACGCCGTCCGCTACGGTGCCAGGCCCATCAAGCTCGACCTCACCGCGATTCTCGGTGCTGCCGCAGCCGCGACCACGCATCTGGGACTCGGAGCGACCTACTCTACGACCTACTACCAGCCGTTCCACGTCGCAAGGACATTCGCGACACTCGACCATCTCAGTGGTGGACGCGCGGCCTGGAACATCGTCACGTCGGTGAACGACGCCGAGGCGCGCAACTTCGGTGTGGACAAGCACTTCGACCACGACAAGCGTTACGACCGCGCCGAAGAATTCGTGGAAGTCGTTGCCAAACTGTGGGATTCGTGGGAAGACAATGCGATCGTCGCCGACCGGCAGTCGGGTATCTTCGCCGACGCGGAGAAGGTCCACGAAGTCGATCATCACGGTGAATTCTTCGATGTCCAAGGCCCGCTGACCGTGCCGCGGACGCCGCAGGGCAGGCCCGTGCTGATCCAGGCCGGCCAATCCGGTCGCGGCCGCCAGTTCGCCGCCAAGTGGGCAGATCTCATCTTCACCGGCGACCCCAGCCAGGCCGTCGCTGCAGAGCACTACGCCGATCAGAAGGCGCTCGTCACCGAGTACGGCCGGGCGGCGGACACGGTGAGGGTTCTTCCCATGGTCTATGTCATCCCGGGCGAGACCGAGGAGATCGCGCAACAGAAGGAGAGCATCTTCCTGCACGACCTCGTCCACCCCCAGGCGTCGCTGACCCTGTTGTCCGAGGTCACCAACCACGACTTCTCGGGTCACAGCCTCGACGACGTCGTCACCGACGAGCTGATCGAGAGCGTATCCGGCATCCGGGGCCTTGTGCAGGGCGTCAAGCGTCACATCGGAGACCAGGAACTGACCCTGCGCGTCCTCGCCAACCACCGCGCCACCCTGCTGCAGGGACCTCGCTTCGTGGGCACCGGCCCCCAGATCGCAAAGCAGATGGAGGAATGGTTCCAGTCGCGGTCGTGCGACGGATTCGTCATCGCTGCAACTCATTTCCCTGGCGCATTCGAAGACTTCGTGCGGCTCGTCGTGCCTGAACTCCGTGCGCGCGGACTCGTCCGTGAGGAGTACACCGGGTCCACGCTGCGTGAGAACCTGGGGCTCGAGCGCCCCGAGAACCTCATGACTGCAAGCGCGCAGACCGAACTTGTGGACGACCGGGTGGTCGAGCATGCCTGATCCCGAACCGTCGCGCAGCACCATGCTGCACGGTATCCGGGTTCTCGATCTCGCAACCCTGGCGGCCGGACCACTTGCGGCCACGTATCTCGGCGAGTTCGGCGCCGACGTGATCAAGGTCGAGCAACCGCAGGGCGGCGACCCCATCCGGGGATGGGGTGTGCAGAAGGGCGGGATCGGACTCGTCTGGAAGAGCCTCGGACGCAACAAGCGTTCCGTCACTATCGATCTCCGCACCGAGGACGGTCAAGAACTCGTACGACGTCTCGTTGCGGAGTGCGACGTCGTCGTCGCGAACACCCGGCCGCACACCCTTACCCGATGGGGGCTCGACTACGAGTCTCTCAGAGCGGTCAACCCGAAGATCGTCATGTTGCACGTCACCGGGTTCGGCCTGACCGGACCCAAGTCGTCGCGACCGGGATTCGGGACGCTCGGTGAAGCCATGAGCGGATTCGCCCACACCGTCGGCGAATCCGACGGCCCACCGACACTCCCGTCGTTCATGCTCGCCGACGGGGTGGCCTCGTTGAATGCCGCGTATTCGATCATGATGGCGCTGTACCACCGGGATGTCCACGGTGCGGACGGTCAGCTGATCGACGTGAATCTGGTCGACCCGTTGGCGCGTCTGCTCGAACAGTCGCTGCTCACCTACGACCAGACCGGCGAGATCGCGCAGCGCACGGGGAACCGGTGGGGGATCTCCGCACCCCGCAACACGTACCGGACGCAGGACGACCAGTGGCTCGCGATGTCGGCAAGCTCTCCGACGATCGCGTTGCGGGTGTTCCGGGCGATCGGGCGCGACGACCTCGTCGACGATCCCGATTTCTCCGATCCGCAACGGCGTCTCGCGCATTTGGACGAGGTCGACAAGATCGTGGCCGAATGGGTGGCGCAGCACACGCTCGACGAGGCGATGGCCGTGTTCGAAGCGGGAGAGATTGCTGCGGCGCCCGTCTACGACATCTCCCAGCTCGTCGAGGACGAACAGATGAAGGCCCGTGAGGTGTTCGTCCGTGTCGAAGACCCGGACCTCGGGAGCATGCTCGTCCAGGCGCCGGTTCCGCGATTCTCGGGGAATCCCGGAATCGTCGACGGTCTCGGGCCGGCATTGGGCGCCCACACCGAAGAGGTCCTCACCGAACTCCTCGGTCTCGGCGACGAGCAACTCGTCGATCTGTGTGAACGCAACATCATCACGTCGGAAAGGAATTCGTCATGACCTCCCAGCCCCGTCCGATCCGAAGGTCGGAACTGGCGACACCGGCGTCCAACGAGCGGATGTTCGCCAAGGCTGCCGCTTCCGATGCCGACCTCGTGTTCCTCGACCTCGAGGACGCCTGCGCCCCCGCGGAGCGGGAAGAGGCCCGCGGCAAAGCTGTTCGTGCGCTCAACGAACTCGATTGGGGACACACCGCCCGCGCGATCAGGATGAACGGTATCGACACCCGCTGGGCGTACGGAGACATCGTCGAGGTCGTCACCGGAGCGCGCGAGAACCTCGATGTCGTCATAGTTCCCAAGGTCACCGCCGCTCGTGACGTGTGGTGGGTCGACACCCTCCTCACGCAGGTCGAGGACACCCTCGGCATGACGAAACGTATCCGGCTGGAAGTGCTCATCGAGGACGTCGCCGGTGTCGCGCACGCGGAGGAGATCGCGCTGTCCAGCCCCCGGTTGGACGCACTGATCTTCGGCGCAGGCGACCTCTCGGTGTCGCAGGGAGCCCGGGTCGACACGAACTTCCGGCCGCGCGACGAATACCCCGGTGACTTCTGGCATTACGCGCGAATGACCGTGCTGACCGCTGCACGCATCGGTGGGCTGCTCGCCATCGACGCCCCGTATCCCGATTTCGCGGACGCCGACGGATACGAACGCGAGGCCCGTCGTGCATCGGCGTTGGGTTTCAGCGGCAAATGGGCGATCCACCCGTCTCAGATCGACATCGCCAACGAGGTGTACTCACCTACGGAGGAGGAGATCGGCCAGGCGAAGCGGAATCTCGAGGCCTATCGCGAGGCGGAAGCTCAGGGTCTCGGTGCGACGAGCGTGGACGGGCAGCTCGTCGACGCCGCACACGTCAAGCTGGCGCTTGCCGTTCTGGAACAGGCGGAGCGGGCGCGACGCTGAACTGCTCACCGTCGTCTACGGAGTGGTGCGACTGCTGGACGGGATCGACGGTGAGCGTGGGCCCCGGCCGTGATCAAGCGGGAGATCCAGAAGCCGGTTGTGTCGGTCGACGGCGACCTCGACGTCGTCGGAGCAATCCCACAGTGCGAGGGCGCGGTCGCCACGGTAGGCAGATCGGTAGTGGATCCCTTCGATCTTCGTGGCGGCGGGTTGATCCTCGTAGATCGCGCGGGCCCATTGTTGGGTGAGCTCGCGGTTCTCGTTGCCGGAAGCGAGCGCGGGCAACGCCCCGAGTGCCATCGCAGCACCGGGTTCGTCCTGGCCGAACGTGACGATCTCGCGTAGCGGGCGTACCTGGGCGGCACGCCACTTCGAGCACAGTGCCGCGACCCCGGCCTCGCCGAACACTTCACCGGCGCAGGTTGCGAGGTCGATTCCGAGGTAGAGGACCGAACGACCGTCCGGATCGATCGCCGGGTCGGTGAACGAGGGGGTGTGGTGATCGAACCGGCCGCTCGGACCGTAGGGCTTGAACGCTGCGCCGCCGGAGGTGAACCGATCGTGGTGGTAGATCCGGTACCAGGGTGCCGCGGCACCATCAGCGGGTGTCCATGTCCACAGATGGTTCGCGGCAGGCAGTGGACGGGCAGGCGGATCGAGGGGCTTGGCCATCAGGCGGTTGCCAGTGTCCGGACGACAGCGAACACGTGGTCACTGTCCCGGATCATCTCCTGCGCGGGTGTACGACCGTCGAAGTTGTCGTTCGGCCGGCTCATCCACCGCGACAGGCTCACCTCCCCGCCGGGGAAGGTATCGGCGAGTCGCGTCAGGCCGGGTAGAACCGGATCGGCATTGTCCGGAGTGAACTGCCACGCCGGGAAACGCCACTCGCGACCGTCCTTGAGGCCGATCAGGCGACGCTGAGCAACCCACTCGGACACTGTCTGCGGGGAGATGCCGAGAACGTCAGCGGCTTGGGTTCGTGACAGGGACACGCGCAGCTCGGCGCGCCGCTGCTCGACCTGTAGTGCCAGGTTGGCCTGCTCGAGCGCTGCGGCCTCTTCGGCCGAGATTCTCGGCCCCCAGTCGTCCTCGGCGTCGGCGTCGACCTGCAGCGCAGGGACACTTGCGAGCAGGTGATCGACCAGAGACTGACTGAGCGTCCTCCGGAGCGTCCCGCTGAGACCCATCTTGGCCTCGGTGACCGCGTCGGCCACGGCCTGCGAGACTTGTTCCAGTGTGGTACTCGGGGTCGTTGTCATGTGTGTCGTCATCCCACCCACCTCCTGTATCTGCTCGTCTACCAGCATACGCGGGATACGCGGGATCTGCGTGATATGAAGGGGTGCTGCATCGGCCCTGTCAGCAGCATCTTTTGCGAAGCTGTCCCCGCGTGACCGGGTCCAGGCCGTCATCGCCGCATATGAAACGGGTCTCATCCGCCCGGGAACCGGTTCTGCTTGAACGCCCACGCGGAACGTGGGTCGGAAGGGTCACACGCGCTCACGTGCAGAAGCGCCGCAGTGCGTGGTTCCGGTGGCAGTCGCCACCGGAACCACGCAGGAGCCGCACCGATTACCAGAGACGCGCGGATGCCAGTTCTGCACCCTTGGTGAGCGATTCGAGCTTCGCCCACGCGATCTGCGGGTGGATTCGACCGCCCAGACCGCAGTCCGTCGAGGCGATCACGTTCTCGGGGCCGACGACACTCGAGAACCGGTCGATCCGGTCCGCGACGAGTTCGGGATGCTCGACCACATTCGTGGCGTGACTGATCACGCCCGGCACGATCTGCTTGCCGTCGGGTAGCGTCACGTCTTCCCAGACCCGCCATTCGTGCTCGTGACGGACGTTCGCGGCCTCGAACGAATACGAACCGGCATCGATCGTCAGCATCGTCTCGACGAGGTACTTGAACTCGAGGTCCGTGGTGTGCGGCCCGTGCCAGCTGCCCCAGCACAGGTGGAAACGGATCCGGTCCTGTGGCAATCCGCGCAGTGCATGGTTGAGTGCCTCGATGCGGATGCGGGTGAAGGCGAGATAGTCCTCCACCGTCGGTTCCGGGTTGATCTGATCCCAGTTCTCGGCGATCGACGGATCGTCGATCTGCAGGATCATTCCGGCATCGATGATCGCCTGGTACTCCTCGCGCATCGCGTCCGCGCATGCCCAGACGAACTCTTCTTCGGATTTGTAGTACTCGTTCCCGATCCGCGATGCGCTACCGGGCGAGAGCGAGGTGATGAAGCCGTTGTCTGCACCGGACGCGGACAGGGCGACTTTCAGGTTCGCGATGTCCGATGCGATCGCATCATGTCCGGTGTAGGTGACGGGGCCCGTCGCGGTCGGAAACACCGGTGCCTCGTCGCCGACGGAGACACCGCTCCTCGGGTCGCCGTACGCGTCGGCGAACTTCGTCCAGTCGCGTCGGTCCGGGAACGTCGTGAGCTGCACGTTGCCCGGAGTCGACCGGGCAGGCTCGCCGCCGAACGGCCCACCTTCGGTCAGTTCCAGCCCGGACAGGCGCTGGAACGAGTACGACCACCAGGCACCGTAGTCGACGGCCGAAGACATCGCCTTTCCGTACTCACCGTCGCCGGGAGTGGTGATCCCGAGGTCGACCTGGCGACGGACCAAGGCCTCGACCTGTCCGGCGAGTAGTTCCGAGTACTCGGTCGTCGTGTCGAGTCTGAACCCGTCTGCGGCCTCCCGGCGTGCCCGGTTGGCGGCCACCAGTTCGTCGGTGCGAGGGAGGCTCCCGGCGTGGGTGGTGCGAATGTGTTTGGTGCTCATGGTGATCGAGTTCTTTCTGGGAATCGTTATCGGTCGAGCTCGGATCGAACTGTTGCCGCCGCGGCGACGAGGTTCGTCAACGACGCCGTGACTTCGTCGGTGCCGCGCGTCTTGAGGCCGCAGTCCGGGTTGACCCACAGGCGCTCGGCCGGAACAGCGCGCAGCGCCTCACGGAGAGACTCGGCGATCTCGTCCTCACTCGGAACACGCGGTGAGTGGATGTCGTAGACGCCGGGACCCACGCCGAGATCGAATCCGACTGCGTTGAGGTCGTCGAGAACCTCCATGTGTGAACGTGCAGCCTCGATGGAGGTGACGTCGGCATCGAGTTCGGCGATAGCCTCGATGACCTCGCCGAATTCGGAGTAGCACAGGTGGGTGTGGATCTGGGTCGAATCCGCCACGCCCGACGTCGCGAGCCGGAAGGCTCCCACAGCCCACTTCAGGTACTCGGCCTGCTCGGAGACGCGGAGCGGCAACAACTCTCGCAGTGCAGGCTCGTCGACCTGGATGATGCGGACTCCTGCGGCCTGCAGGTCCACCGTCTCGTTGCGTATGGCCAGGGCGATCTGATCGGCGGTGTCGGCAAGGGACTGGTCGTCGCGGACGAACGACCACGCAAGGATCGTCACGGGACCGGTGAGCATGCCCTTGACCGGCTTCTCGGTGAGCGACTGAGCGTAGGTGATCCACTCGACGGTCATGGCGTCGGGGCGCGCGACGTCGCCGTAGAGGATCGGCGGACGCACGCAACGGCTGCCGTAGGACTGGACCCAGCCGTTCTCGGTTGCGAAGAAACCGTCCAGTTGCTCGGCGAAATACTGCACCATGTCGTTTCGCTCCGGCTCACCGTGCACGAGCACGTCGATTCCGAGCTTTTCCTGCAGGGAGACCACCTCGGCGATCTCGTCACGCATCTGCTGCACGTACTCGGCCCGCTCGATCTCGCCCTTACGCAGTGCAGCGCGGGCAACGCGGATCCGGGTGGTCTGCGGGTACGACCCGATCGTCGTGGTCGGTAGCAAAGGCAGGTCGAGGTGCTGCTGCTGGATCTCGCGGCGCTGATCGGCCGACGTGCGACTGCGATCCCCCGTGATCGAGTCGAGCATGCCGCGCACCTGGTTGTTGCGCAGACGAGGATCGGACGCGCGCAGCTCGGCGGCGGCACGAGCCGCGTCGAGCTCGGACGCCACGGCGTCGCGGCCACTGCGCAGCGCGGTCGACAGCGTGGCCACCTCGGCGAGCTTCTCCGCACCGAACGCCAGCCACGCGCGCAGCGACTCGTCGAGGCCTGATTCTGCCTCGACCGTGTACGGAACGTGCAGCAACGAGCACGAGGACGACACCGCCACCGAACCCGTCGAGCCGAGCAGTGTCGCGAGGGCCGCCAGCGCCTTCTCCAGGTCGGTGCGCCACACGTTGCGGCCGTCCACCACACCCGCCACGATCAGTTTGTCCGACAGAGTAGGCAGTCCGGCGATGCCGGCCGCGTCACCTGCGACGAGGTCGACTGCGAGGCCTTCGACACCGGTGCGGGCGAGCGCAGCGAGCGCCGGACCGAGGTTGCCGAAGTAGGAGGCGACGAGGATTGCGGGACGGTCCTGCGCCTGCGAGAGCGTGCCGTACACCTGCTCGACCGCGGCGACGGTCGCGTCGTCGAGATCGCGGACGAGTGCGGGTTCGTCGAGCTGCACCCACTCGGCCCCGGCGGCGGCGAGCTGCGCCAGCAGATCCCGGTAGAGCGGGACGAGTTCACCGACGCGGTCGAGCAGCGGGCCTTGCCCGTCGACGGCCTTCGACAGCAGCAGGAACGTCAGTGGTCCGACGACAACCGGGCGGGCAGGAATACCGAGCGCACGGGCCTCGGCGACCTCGCCGAGAACCTTCGAGGTGTCGAGGGCGAAGACGGTGTCCGGGCCGATTTCCGGCACGAGGTAGTGGTAGTTGGTGTCGAACCACTTCGTCATCTCGAGCGGTGCGACGTCGTCGTTGCCTCGCGCTGCGGCGAAATAGCGGTCGAGGTCGTCGGCGATTCCTGACACACGAGGCGGCAGTGCGCCGAGCATGGCTGCGGTGTCGAGAACGTGGTCGTAGTACGAGAACGTGTTGACAGGGATCGAGTCGAGCCCGGCATCGCGCTGTGCGGCCCAGGTGTCGACGCGCAGATCGGCAGCGACCTTATCAAGGGCGTCGCGATCGATCTTTCCGGCCCAATAGGATTCGACGGCTTTCTTGAGCTCGCGGTTCGGTCCGATCCGTGCGGATCCGAGAACGGTGGCGTGGAAGGCCGGTGCAGAGGATGTAGACACTGGTGGTACTCCGGTGGTCGGTCCGTGGTGGCCTACCGCCCGTTGGGTGCACGAATCCGACCGAGCCCAGTCGACTCCGATCCAGCCGGAGCGAAAGAATGCGATGCCGGTCCGCGCGCCCTGTCCACGAGGCGGCACACCGCCGGGCACGGCGTGCCCGGCGCAGATGGCAGGTCTTCGGACTTGCAAGCGCCCGGGCCTGTGGGCCCGTACCTAGTGGCCGTCGCTTCCCGGGATGATGCCCAGTGCTGATGACGGCGGTCGTTCCTGCATACCGCTGCGGGACAGTCCCGGATTCTCACCGGGTTCCCTCTCCGCATCCCGATCGAGGATGCGTCGACGCCGCCACGGTCTTCGGGGCTCCTCACGACCGGCACGGCGAACCAACTACATCCCGGAGTATAGCCACGTCCTCGTTCGAATGGGCAATCGCTGAAGCGGAACGGCTACAACGCAATCAGACAGATACCGCCCTTCCCAAGGGTTGTATCTGTCTGCGCGGGTTGTAGTTTCGTCGGTGCGTTCCTGTCGGCTGTGCTGGTCAGGAGTGGCGAAAGCCTTTACCGGTGCGGTCGCGGGGATCCGGCTCCAGGCCGAGGAACTCCGAGCGGATCCGATCCCACGCCTCGAGGTGCTCCCACACAGGTGCCTCGGTCAGTTGCTGCATGTTGGTGAGGAACGGGGTGGGCAACATGACAGTGAGCATCTGCTCGTCGCGGCCGTTGAACAGGCGTACACCCCACGATGTCGGGGCGTCGTCCTTGCCGATCCTGCGGTACAACTCGGCGCGGCTGCAGCGGCGGATACGGCCGAGTTCCGGGCCGCTCGCGGTGTGCTCGCCGATGCACAGATGGAAATGCCAGCGACCGAAGTCGACGGTCGCATACCCGTCGTACATCGAGATCTTCTTCGGAGCGTTGGGCGCGGCGACCTCGAGCGCCGAACCTTCGATGAGCAGGCCGAACCACATGTCGTTCCAGTACTCGTCGAACAGCAGCCGGATCAGACGCAGCAGTGAGTCCTCGTCGGTGGGAAGTGCCCAGCGCTGTTCGCGACCGCCGTCCTCGGTGTCGACGATCTCGGGGTCGAATACGACTGTCACAGAATCTCCTTCGTCGATGTTTTCGGTGGGCTGGGGAAGACGCAGTCGCCGCACACTCCGCCCCCGGGGACGCGGTAGTACAGGCAGCAACTGCGACGCCGGCCGGTCGAGCGAACCAGCGCGCCGGCCAGACGGGGATCGTCCAAGAGCGTGTCGATGTGTGTCTGCGCTGCTTCACCGATCACTCGTCCGGCCCCGATGAGCGCAGACGCGGAGTTCCCCCACATCAACCCGGGGGCGACGATGTCGCTCCACGCCTCGATAAGCGGTTCGAGCTGGTCATCGAGAACTTCACCGGTGGCCGAACCGAATTCGGGGTCGACGATGTGCAGACGCAGACCCCCGTCGTTGCGCCACAGCAACGTCTCCGGGTCGAGCCGGATGCATCGGCCGGAGTCCACGACCGAGCCCAACGCAACGGACCACATTCGTGCGGCGTAGCCGAAGAACAGAGTCGACGCGGCCACTCGCGTCTCCCCGGTTCCCATTCGGTGCGCCGTGTCCGACACCAGAGGATCGCGAACCGTACAGTCGCGCAGCGCAGAGGTCGGTTGCCACCGGCTGTCCGATACCGGACCGGTGCTCACCGCGAAGTAGGGACTCAGCGCGGCGATGCGTTCGAGTACTGCAGCAGCATCAGGCACGGCTGTCCTCCGGTTCGAGGTCGAACACCAGTGTGCGCGGATCGAAGCGCATCCGCCCACGATCGAATGCTGCCCCGATACGCCCTGATTCGGCCAGCGCAGCGGGGGAGTCGCAGGTCAGTGTCCGGTCGCCGTCGAGCAACCACATCCGGTCCGACACACGCAGCGCGAGTTCGAGTTCGTGGGTGGACATGATCACGGCCAGGTTCTGTTCACGAGCGAGCCGACGTAGCACGTCGACGAGCTCGACCCTCGAGGGAACGTCGAGAAACGATGTCGGTTCGTCGAGTACGAGCAGCGAGGGATCCTGAGCGAGCGCGCGGGCAGTGAGCGTGCGTTGCCGTTGCCCATCGGACAGCTCGCTGAACTGCCGGGACGCCAGTTCTGCCGCGCCGACCGCGTCGAGCGCCCAGTCGACCGCGGCCTTGTCCTCCGGTGAGAGCCGTGCGTTGGCCGGGAGGTGCGGTGTGCGTCCCAGGGACACGAGTTCGCGCACTGTCAGCAGACCGGGATCGATACGTTCGGTCAGGACCACGGAGATGCGGGTCGCGAGGTCTGCGGGACGGATCGACGACAAGTCGTCGCCGTCGATCAGGACCTGCCCGCGCAGCGCCGGTTGCAGTCCGCACAGGGTGCGGAGCAACGTCGACTTCCCTGCTCCGTTGGGGCCGACCAGCGCGGTGAGTTCACCGCGGCGCGCGACGGCATCGAGACCGGTCGCGATCTCGGTGACGCCGCTGCTCCGCAACGCGCGGCGGCGTGTGTAGCCGATCGTCACCTCGCGCAGTTCCACACCGTTCGTCAGGCTGTTCACAAGGCCGCTCCCAGCGCTCCACGCCGGCTGCGCACGAGGACGATGATGACGACCGGCGCGCCGACGAGTGCGGTCACCGCGCATTGAGCGGGAACACCGTGTCGGTGCCGGGCATCTGGCTGGCCACACCGCACACCAACGCCACCACCGCACCGAACAGTGCGACTCCGGGCAGCAGTACTCGATGATCGGAAGTGCCGAATGCCATGCGCGACAGGTGCGGAACGATGAGACCGAGGAATCCGATGGGCCCGCAGAACGCAGTGGTGACGCCTGCGAGCAGTGCGGCCGACACCACCGTCGTCAACCGGACGACGCGGATATCGATGCCCATGGAGCGGGCGTATCCCTCACCGAGGAGCAGCGCGTTCAGGGCCCGCACCGTCAGGAGCGCCACGGCTGTGCCCCCGATCACCACGGGTATCAGCAACTTCAGATCCGACCATGTGGTCGCGGTGAAACTGCCCAGGCCCCATACGAGGAACTGCTGAGCGCGCTGCGGGTCGGCGTAGACCAGGAGTACGGAGACGACCGCTGTGGTCGCCGATCCGAGCATTACACCGATGAGCAGCAGTGTCACTGCCGAACGCACCCACCGCGACAACACCACGATCAGCATCAACACGGCCGCTGCGCCGAGCGCTGCAGCGATGACCACTCCCGTGCGGCCGAGCCCGGCGAGATTCGCTGTGAATCCACTGGCTCCGCCGCCACCGGCCACGACGACGATCGCAACACCGAGACTCGCACCCGAGCTCGCGCCGAGGATGTACGGGTCGGCGAGGGCGTTGCGGAACAGGGTCTGCATCTGCAGACCGGCGATGCCGAGTGCCGCGCCCACCGCGATCGCGGTGAGCGTGCGGGGCAGCCGTAGGTCGTGGATGACCATGCCCCAGCGAGGATTCTGCGCGTCCTGCCCGATCAGGACGCGCAGAGTTTCGTCGAGAGGCACCGTGACCGACCCCACCGTCACCGATACCACGGTGGCGACCACGAGCGCGGCGACGAGCGCGGAGAACGCCACCGCCACCCGCCGGGCGCGGACGGGGGGAGCAGAGTTCTCAGCGACCGCAGGTGCTGCGCCGAGCACGGTGGTCATGCCGGCAATTGCTGGTAGAACGTGAACTTGTGATCGGGCAGCAGTTCGGGATGCAGGATCGCTACGAGGTCGGACAGGACCAGGTCGGGTCGGAGCACGCCACGCTCGTAGTAGTCGTTGCCGCCGCCCGGCCCGAGGGCTTTGTTCGCGTTCCATACCTGACCGGTGCCGACCGCCGCGAGTTCGCCGTAGCGTTCGTCGTCGGCGAGGGCGTCACCGATGGAGGTCCAACTGTTGACGACGAGCCAGGTGGGGGCGTCGGAGGACTCCGCGATCACGGCTTCGAAGTCGAGGGGCAGCGACCCGGTGCTGGTGACGTCCTGCCACGGCCACGTGGCCCCGGCATCGCTGAACAGGCGGCCCATGTAGCTGCCGCCCGACGACATGTACCAGGTGCCCTGCGACATACCGCCGAGCAGCGCCGGTGCGGGCTCTGCTCCCGCAGCCTTGTCGGCGACCTCCAGGTAGTCGCTGCGGATACCGTCGTAGACCTCTTCGGCGCGGGCTTGCGTGCCCGTCAGGGCGGCCATCACCTTGATCCACTCGGCGCGACCCAGCGGTGACGATTCGAGCCACTCGGCGTTCGCGACCACACCGATCCCGGCTTCACGCAGCTGCGTGTATGCGGGGTCGTCCATTCCGCCGGTCATCACGACGTCGGGTGCGGCAACCACGACGGCTTCGGTGTCGATCGTGCCGCCGGACGCGTACTCGGTGACATCACCGGCGGCGATGCGGTCGACGACCGCGGTGTCGCTGACCATGGATCCATTGGACACACCGGTGAGGACGTCGAGCACGTCGAGTTCGGTGACGAGCGGAAGGTGCGTGGTCGAACCGGAATACAAGCTCGAGATCGGCACCGTGATCTGCTGGGCATCGGCCAGTTCTGCGGACAGTTCCGGAGCGGGTGCACCACACTTGACCAGCACGTACGATTCGGGGGAGCCGCCGGGGAACGGTTCCTCCACGGTGAGTACCTGGTAGCTGTTCTCGTAGGTGATCGAGAAGTTCTCGGCATCGACGATCTCGGACTTGTCGGGGAAGTAGTCGACTGTCGCGTCGAAGTCCGTGATACACCCGTCCGCCGTGGTGTCCATCTCGGGTGCGGTCGTGGCGGTCGAGCAGGCGGTCAGCACCACGCCTACAGCTACCAGTGACACGAGAACTTTCGGAGATGCTGCGCGCACACGCATGGCGATGACGCCTCTCTCGGGGAGATCCGCCCCGGACAGTGAGGTGTGGCAACGTGAGTATCTGGCTCCCGGGATTTCCCGGATACAGTGGCGGGACCGCGCCGGATTCGCACCGGCTTCCTCATCTGTCGTCACAATGACGCGCTGAAATTAGCACAACCGTCTGAGCGGGGATTCCACCGCGGTGCGAACCCACCGGCAGGCAGCGACATCGTGTTCGACGAGACCCATGCGTTCGAACTCGTCGAGCCAGCCCCGCATGGGCCACCACCCCCACCGCCGATGGAACAGGGTTGCGTTGACGAGGATGTCGTCGAGGTGCTCGACCGGAGGGCTCGACACCGGGTGGTACTGGTGGAAGGCGTGCGCGCCGCCGACCCACGCCATCGGTACGTCCGCTCGCGCAGCCAGTTGTCCGAAGTCCGTGTCCTCGCCGCCGTAGCCGTGATAGTCGGTGCAGAACCCGCCGATCCGTTGCCACACCGGAACTCGTACCGCGAACGACAGCGACCAGAAAACGTCATGCGCCGTGTTCACGACGATCTCGCCGTCGGGCGGAAATGGACGAGCCGGATGCGGTGCAACCGAATCGGTGAGGCGGTCGAGGACGTACCCCTGCGGGCCGGGTTCCGGAAGATAGGTGACCGGCCCGTTGAGCAGAGCCCCGGGATGGGATTCGGCAGCGTCCGCATACCGTCCGAGCAGGCCGGGTGCGGGGATGCAGTCGACGTCGAGAAACACCAGCAGATCTGAGGTCGCCGCCTGCGCGCCCAGGTTCCGTGCAGCCGCCACCGGGAGTGTCGCTCCTGGGACATCCATCGGCACGACCTGCGCGGGTGCTCCTGCCGCTGCAACGACCCCGGCAACCGCGGGATCACCCATCGCCACCACGATGTGCTCGTCGGGTACGTACCCGCTTCGGGCCACTCCTTCGAGTTGCCGACGCAGATGCACACTCCGGCCTGCGGCGACGGTGATCACCGCGACGGTCACGATGTGCCTGCCAGCTGGTCCACGACCGCCGCGGCCCTTGCCGCCGCGCCCTCGACCCGCCACCGTTTCCATTCGATCGGGTCCAGGTTGCGCGCACGTCCGATCAGCTCGGGCCACTGTCCCGGGTCGGGCCAGCCGTCGAGCCCCACGGCCAAGCCTTCGGCGTCGAGAGCGGCAGCGCTCGAGCGCTGTTCGTCGAAGGGGCGTGGCTCCGCAATGATGACGGCCGGTCGTGCGGCAGCGGCGATGTCGGCGACCGTGTTCTGTCCGGCGTGTCCGATCACCACGTCGGCTCCGGTGAGAAACTGCCACGGGTCGTCGACCCAGGACCCGCCCTCCAGGCCGAGTCCACGCCACTCGTAGGCGGGGAAACGCGTCGAGTATCCGTGCAGGTCGCGGTTCGTGATCGACGACCCCCCGCTGCCGCTCATCACCACCACCCGCGGACAGATGCGCGAGGTCCGGGAGGGAGCGGGCCGTCCGTCGAAACGGCTGATGCCGCCGACGTACGTCGTCTTGTCCGCGTACGGATGCAGCCACGGCGGGTCGTATACCTCCCGCGACCACGGAGCAATCAGATGGTCGGCGACCCGGTAAGCGAGTGTGTGTGCTGTATCGGTGCGATCACCCGGCATCGCGAGGACGACCACGGGGATCCCGTACAAGCGGGCGAGAAGGGTCACCTCGACGGACACGTCCACCACCAGCAGACGCGGACGTGCCTCGGCGATCCAGGAACCGAGCGCGTGCATGCGCTCGCGCAGGCCATCGTCGTGAGTCGGCACCCAGTGCAGGACATCGTGTGCGGTGGGGTCGTGCGCGGTGTCCACGGACCGGTCGTCGCGAGGCAGCGCCACCACATCGGCGACGACGTCGGCGCACAACCCGAGCGGGGCCGACGACAGCGCTGTCACCGGGGTCTCCAGATGCGCACAGATGCTCGCCGCACGAGTGCGGTGCCCGTGCCCATGGTGATGAATGTAATAGCCGATCATGTGGCCCCCGCGAGTTGCCGGTACAAAGCAACGTAGGCATCGACCATCGTGCGTTCGGAACACCGTTGCTCTGCGCGTGCGCGGGCGGCGGCACGCGAGAGCGTCACGGCGTGCGGTATCGCTGCGGCCAGTGCCGCGGCATCGTCCGGGCCGACCAGGCAACCGCTGGTCTCGTCCACCAACTCCGGGATTCCACCGCGAGCCGTCGCGACGACCGGGGTTCCGCATGCGAGGGATTCGGCGACCACGAGCCCGTATGGCTCGTCCCATTGTGGAGTGACGATCGATGCGGCTGAATTGCCCACTGCAGCAGCGAGTTCCTGCTGGGGGAGGTGCCCCAGGTAGGTGGCGTCCGCGCCGAGACGTGGTTCGACGTTGGTGGTGAAGTAGGTGGGGTCGCTGATCGGTCCGGCAAGCCGTAACCGGTATCCGGCGCGCCGGGCCGCGTCGATCGCGACGTGCGCCCCCTTCTCGGGCACGAGCCTGCCGAACCAGATCAGTTCGTCTCCACCCGGTCCGACCGGCCACGCAGACAGGTCGACGCCATTGGGTACCACCGAGATGGGCCCGGTCGCGTGCTCCCACGCTGATGCGGTGTGCCGGCTGACCGCGACGAATGTGCCGGGGCAACCGCCGGGTGCCGCGATGGCCGACTCGAGCCATGGCGTGGGAGGGGTGTGGAGGGTGCACAACATCGGGGTATGCAGTGTGCGCGCCATCGCGATGGGAAGATAGTGCAGGCTGTGGTTGTGGACGACGTCGTATGCATCGCCCGCAGGTCCTGCCAATGCGAGCATCAACGACAGGTAGGCGTGGTGGTCGCCGAGGAAGCCGCGCGCGGGCATCGATTCGTCGCGGCGGGTCGCCGCGCTGACGTCGAACGCGGGCACTTCGAGGAAGGAGGCGGGCAGGTCGGGATCCGAACCCGGCGCGGCATAGAGCGTCACCTCGTGACCGTCCTTGCAGAGGGCGCGTGCCAGGTGCCACACGTGCGTTTCGAGGCCGCCCGCGAACGGTTGCCGGATGGGATACCGGTTCGACGCGATGAGCGCGATCCGAAGTGGCTTGATCGTCACAGCACACCGCACCTGGCGATTGCCCGCTCGTAGATGTTCCGATGGGCGCACGCGAGGTCGTGACGTTCGTCCATGCGCGCAGTCCATGACCCGCGCGGAAACCTCTTGCTGTGGTAGAGCTCTCGCACGTTTCGGTCGAGGGAGGCGGGATCGAACCTCGTCTCGTCGAAGGTGTAGACCCCGCACGGACGTTGTTCGCCGTAGAATCCACAGCTCGGCGCGACCACGGCGGTTCCGAGGTCGAAGCATGCTTCGAGCCAACCGGAATGGGTTCCGAAACGATACGGAAGCACCGAGACCGACAGGCCGGAGAGGTATCGCCACAGTTCGTCGTCGGAGAAGTATCGGTGTACGCGGACGTCGACTTGCGCATCGTCGCCGTAACGCTGAATGTGCGCACCGCCTTGGGGTTGAACCAGTATTTGTTGTCCGGGTCGAAGACCTCGTCGTGCACGTTGATCTGCAACACCGCGCCGGGCAGCGTCCTTACGGTTTCGCTGAGGGTGTCGAGCACCGGGAACAGATCCATATTGGCGCGCAGACTCTTGGCATGCACTCCCACGACGAACGGGCCGGGCGTGCGCGGACGTTCCATCCAACGCCGTTCGACGACGTGAGGGTGCGGCAGGACCGTCGGGCGTCGACCCCACTGCCGGTGGATGTAGTCGGCCGCCCCCGGGGTGAGGGTGACGAGTTCGTCAGCCGACGGGATCAGCACGTCGAGCTGCTTATGGTGGTCCCCGGGCTCCGAATGGTGAGGATTACGCAGATCGTGCACCGTGTAGACGAGCGGCTTGCGATGCCGGGCGAGTTCGGCGACCACATCCTGCAATTGCTCCGCGCTCACCGCATCGAACCCGAAGTGAAGATGGAAGACGTCGAATTCGGTGTGGTGGTCGTTCACCCAGCCGGGTTCGAGCATCAACGGCGGCCACCAGCCCCCGGGGATCTTGCGTCCATCTTCCGGCACCGGATCTGCAAGCCGGGTCACGTCGTCGCCGTCCGGACATGCGAGGTGCCGCACGTAGACGTGCGAGGCGGGCACGGACGCAACACGAACTGTCACACGAACCTGCCTTCTTCTGGGGCGCCCTCTCGGCGACTGCGCGCGGGCGCATTTTCTGCTGCTCCTGGTCTTCGAACGGGATACCCGGGCCGACGGGTCTCTACACCGGAGAGGTAGTACCGCCGCACTCATGCCCGATTCGGGTGATCTGGCTAGGGTGGCAGGTAACGACCATCGAACGAAGGGACCGGTATGGGTGTCAGCTTGGCCAAGGGTGGAAACGTCTCGCTTTCGAAGGAGGCACCGAACCTCACGGCAGTGACGATCGGCCTGGGCTGGGACGTCCGCGCAACCACAGGCACCGACTTCGACCTCGACGCCAGCGCTCTGGTCGCGGGAGCGGGCGGCAAGGTGCTCTCCGACCAGCACTTCGTGTTCTACAACAACCTGCGTTCGCCCGACGGCGCTGTCGAGCACACCGGCGACAATCTCACGGGTGAGGGCGACGGCGACGACGAATCGATCAACGTCGACCTCGTCGCCCTGTCTGCGGACGTGCAGTCGATCGTGTTCCCGGTGTCGATCCACGACGCCGACGCGCGCAGCCAGTCCTTCGGTCAGGTCCGCAACGCGTTCATCCGCGTCGTCGATCGCTCCAACGACCGCGAACTCGCCCGCTACGACCTGACCGAGGATGCCTCCACCGAGACTGCGATGGTGTTCGGTGAGCTGTACCGGCACGGCGGCGAGTGGAAGTTCCGTGCCATCGGACAGGGCTATGCGTCCGGGCTCGCGGGTATCGCGCGGGACTACGGCGTGAACATCGGCTGAGCGCGCGGACGGAAAGGCAAAGGTGGGGTGCCCGGCGTCTGCCGGGCACCCCACGCGTCGTTTTCGGCCGGGCTCAGTCCTCGATCCAGAGCTCCTCGGGTAGCGGCGAGGCCAGGGTGTAGAGCCGCAGCCCGTGAACGTCCTCGCCCATCATCACGGACGGCGTGGCCCGGACATACCAGACTCCCGGATGGAGTTCGGTGATCCGTTGCTGGACGACTTCATAGGCCTGGGTGCGTTCGTCGATCGTCTCCGCGGTTCGGCCTGCATCGAGTGCTTCATCGAGTCGAGGGTCGGAAACCCCCATGAAATTGCCGGTCGACTCGGAGTGGAACGCTGTCCAGAGCGCGTAGTCCGGGTCCTGGGTGATCGCCGACGAGACCATCATGTCGAAATCGTGCGCACCGGCCCTCGCGGCGCCCGTGGGGAAGTCCACCACTTCGACCTCCACCGAGACGTTGTCGTAGGCGCCGAGCTGTGCTTGCAGGGATTCGGCGGTGGCCACATTGTCGACGCCGGTGTATGTCGTGAACGTGAACTCGACGGGTTTTCCCTCGGCGGCCAACTCGTCGAACAACGCCTGAGCGGTCGCTTTGTCCTGCTCCGGTAGCGGGATATCGGAATAGAACGGTGAGTCCGCCGGGAAGAGAGTATGCGGCACTTCGCCGTCACCGTTGAACACGACGGAGTTGATCATGTCGCGGTCCACGGCCAGCGCGACCGCCCGGCGAGCACGCACGTCGTCGAACGGCGCGCGTCGAAAGTTCATTCCCAGGTACTGCCCGCCGCCGGCAGACACGGTGGAAACCTGTGCTCCCGAGTTCTGGGCCCTGGTGATGCTCGACGGATTGGTTTCCGCAGAGAGGTCGGCGTCGCCGGTGGTGATCGCGTTCACCCGCTGGTTGGTGTCCGATACCGAACGAATCGTAATCGCGTCGAGGTAGGGCTTGGGCGCATCCCAGTAATCCGGGTTGCGTTCGAGTTCGATTGTACCCTGCCGCATCCATCGCGTGAGCTCGAACGGTCCGGCCCCGACAGGCGCTTCGTCGAATGCTGCTCGGCCCTTCTCGAGTGCGGCAGGTGAAGCGATCCAGTTCATGGATGTGGCCAGCATCCCCTGCGGGAAGCTGGGATTCGGTTCGTGCAGAACGACCTTCAGCGTGGTCGCGTCCACCACTTCGGTAGTTGCGATCTGTGAAGCCTGGCGGACGGCGGTGGAGCCGAGTGCGGGGTCGCGGAGCCGCTCCCAGTTGAACTGGACGGCGGCAGCGTCGAGCGGCGTGTCGTCGGTGAACATGAGACCCGGCCGAAGCGTGAGCTCGTAGGTGGTACCACCGTCGGTGCTGTCGAATCCTGACGCCATGGTGTATTCGATTTCGTTGGTGTCGGGATCATTGATCATCAGGTTCCCGTAGAGGGCGTTACCCAGCATGGGCTGGTGCACCCATGTATTGGAAAGACCGGCGGGATCGAGTGTTCTGGGCTCGCCGATCTGCAGAACACTCAATTGCCCTCCGGGCACCGGGTCGCCTGCGACGGACGGAGCGGGTGATTCGCTCGGGCTCGAGCCGCACGCGGTGAGGAGTAGCACCGAGAGGGTGGTGAAGAGCACGGTCGTTGCGAAATGGGGTCTGATCATCATCAACCTCTCGGGCGGCTTACCGAACGGGCGAAGCGCAGAGGGCGGACGGCGGATGCCGGACGCGTCGGAATCGATCCGAAAGTAAGCCTCGAACTCCGGTTAAGTCAACCGTTCGAACCCAAACTGCTGAAAATTTCCCGGAATAGAAATTTCTCGATTCGAACGGTTGACTTAACTGTGAACCGGGGATAGCTTGCGAGAATCGATCGACTGAAACCGGAGACCGGAACTGTGAAAGACTCGAAGAGCATGCAGGATTCGAATCCTCTGCAGCCTGTCGACGGATCGAAGACCAGATTGCTTCTGATCTCGGCGGCCGAGAAGCTGGTGGCCGAGAACGGGCCGGAAGGCGTGTCGTCACGACAGATCGCGGCAGCTGCCGGGCAGACCAACAATTACGCGGTCCAGTATCACTTCGGAAGCAAAGAAGGATTGCTCGACGCAGTATTCGCTCATCGTCTCCAGCGCGTCGATGCGGTGCGTGCCGAACTGTTCGAAAGCGCGATGTCCAGTGGAGAAGTGCCGTCGGTGAGGAAGTGCCTCGACGTCGTGCTTCTTCCCTTGGCCGACGAGGTACCCGACCCGGACAGCCGATACGTCGGTTTCCTCACTCGTGTGTTCCTGTACCGGTTCAACGAGATTCCAGCGTGGTTCGGCGGCGGCGAACGGCCGATCAGTCCGATCGCGATTCGCGTGGCAGAGATGATCAGGGCGCAGATGTCGTACGTACCGGCGGCCCTCCGGAACCGGCGGATTCACATCGTTCTTGCCAACTGCCTGCTCGCTCTGGCGAGTTTCGAACAACAACTGTCGAACGGTGAGACTCCGGAGCTGCCGTTCGACGTCTTCGTCACCGACCTGCTGGACACTGCCGCGCAGGCGCTTGCCACACCCCTGTCGGAAGCGACGGCCGCTGCTTTGCGCGCACACGAGAACCGATCGGAAACTTCATGAGCATTCCCCTGAATCGGGCCCCCGAAGGGGCACCGAATATCGTCGTCATCCTCCTCGACGACCTCGGATTCGGGCAGATAGGTTGCTACGGGTCCGATATCGCGACTCCGAACATCGACCGGCTCGCTTCGGGTGGGCTGCGATTCAATCGTTTTCATGTGACGGCACTGTGCTCACCCACTCGTGCGGCGCTGCTCACGGGCCGTAACCACCACGCCGTGGGGATGGGCTTCCTCTCCGACATTCCCACTACCGAACCGGGGTATACCGCGAGTATCCCTCCGACGGCCGCGGCATTGCCGCGGATCTTGCGGGACGCCGGCTGGAGCACCATGGCGGTGGGAAAATGGCACCTGACGCCGCCGGGCGAACGGAGCAGCGCGGGACCGTTCGATCGGTGGCCGCTCGGGATGGGTTTCGAGAAGTACTACGGTTTCCTTCGCGGCGACGCCAATCATTGGGCGCCCGAGCTGGTGCGCGACAACACCTATGTCGCCCCTCCGAGCGGACCAGGAGACGGGTACCACCTGACCGAAGACCTCGCCGACGAGGCAATTCGGATGGTCGTCGGCCAGCAGGAGTCGGCGCCCGGGAGGCCGTTCTTCCTGTATTTCGCGACCGGGGCCATGCACGCGCCGCATCATGTCGAACGGTCGTGGGCCGATGCCTACGCAGGGCAGTTCGACGGCGGCTGGGAACGTTGGCGAGCGGAGGTGTTCGAGAGGCAACTCGCAACCGGGGTCGTACCCGCAGGCACGACGCTGACCGACCGGCCGTCGTGGGTACCCGACTGGGATTCGCTGACCGATGAGGAGCGCCGGGTCTACGCGAGGATGCATGAGGTCTACGCAGGCTTCCTCACCCACACCGACGCACAGATCGGGCGGGTCGTCGACAGTCTCGACAAGCTCGGGGTCCTCGACAACACACTGATCTTCCTGATGTCCGACAACGGTGCCAGCGCCGAAGGTGGGGTCGGCGGTACGCACAACGAGCACAGGTTCACGCATCACATCCGCGACGACGTCTCGGAAAGTGCGGCACTCCTGGAGGATTGGGGCGGACTCGACGGATATCCGCACTACGCGTGGGGATGGGCATGGGCAGGCAACACGCCGTTCCGGCTGTGGAAGCGCTACACCTGGCTCGGCGGCACCCGCGTTCCCATGATCGTGCACTGGCCCAGCGGAATCCGCGACGCCGGTGGGGTTCGTGATCAGTTCGCCCATGCGATCGACATTCTGCCCACGATCCTCGACGCGTGCGGCGTGACGATGCCGGATACGGTCGGCGGTGTCGATCAACTCCCGGTCGATGGCGCGAGTCTGCTCCCGTCGTTCGAGGATGCTGCGTCGCCGCCGCCCCGAACGACCCAGTACTTCGAGATGCTCGGATCCCGCTCGATCATCGCCGACGGATGGAAGGCCACGACCGACCATGTATCGAAAGGTGTTCTCGACGAGGAACTCCTGATGGAAGGGAGCAGGGACTTCGACACCGACACCTGGTCGTTGTTCCGCCTCGACGAGGACTTCTCCGAGGCGCACGATGTATCCGGCGAACACCCGGCCGTCGTCCTGGCCCTCGAACGCCAGTGGTTCATCGAGGCAGACCGCAACAACGTGACCCCGCTCGCCGACAGCCTGCGGGGTCGAGGGGCGGGCATCAGGCCGCGACATTATCCGGTCCCCTCGGTGCTCACCCTGTACCCGGAGGGCGGGCCCATCTCCGACGACTCGCTGCCACGGATGACCGGTGGTGGTCGTGTCCTCGCCGACGTGGATGTGCTCGCAGGAGGCGCCGAGGGGGTTCTGTTCGCGCTGGGCGACTGGACCGGCGGATTCGCCGGGTTCGTGGACCGCGGCATCCTGACGGTGGTCGCCGCGACACCGGGCGGAGAGATCCGAGTGGTCGCGGATCGGCCGCTGACGGCAGGACGGCACAGCGTCGGATGTGCATTCCGGCCCGCACCGAACGGGTTGCTGAGAGTCGAAGCGGTCATCGATGATGCCGTCGTCGGGGCCGCCGACAGCAACCACGAACTGCCTCACGCGTGGCAGCACGGTGGCGCATCGTTGACCCTCGGACACGACAGGGGGCTGCCCGTGTGCAAAGACTACGAACCGCCGTTCGCGTGGAACGGCGTGCTCCATCGAATCACCGTCGAAACGACCGGAAGCCGACCGGTAGCGGAGAAGGACGTCATCCGATTCGCGATGCAGATCGATTGACAATACCGATGAAAGGAAGTCGCACCATGATCGACTCGTCCGTAGGAACCCCCGTCTCCACAGGAACATCCGCCGACGCCGCATTCGAAATCTACGCGAACGGGGGAATCACGGTCCATAAGGTCGGCCACCGACTCGGGGCCGTCATCGACGGCGTCACGCTGTCCGGAGACGTCTCCGACGAAACGTCTCTTGCAATCAGGTATGCGCTCGCCGTGAACAAGGTGATCTTCTTCCGTGGCCAGCACCACCTGACCGACGAAATCCAATACGAGTTCGGCGAGCGAATCGGCGTTCCGACCACAGCGCATCCGTCCCTGGGCGCCGACGACAGAAAAACACTGGTCCTCGAAGGAGCCGCGAGTGGCTGGCACACCGACGTCACCTTCGTCGACAGGATCCCCAAGGCATCGGTTCTTCGTTCGGTGAAAGTGCCGCCCTACGGAGGTGCCACGACGTGGGCGTCGACCACTGCCGCCTATGAGCAGTTGCCCGACCCGCTGCGCCTGCTCGTCGAGAATCTGCGGGCGGTGCATTCCAACCGTTCCGACTATGCCGCAGCGCTCGCTCCCGAACAGTTGAGCGGAAACTACTCGAAGTCGAAGGAGGACTTCCGGAGTGGATTCGCGAGGCTGCCGTTCGAGACCGAGCACCCGGTGGTGCGTGTACACCCCGAAACGGGGGAGCGAAGCTTGCTCCTCGGCCACTTCGTCCGCGATTTCGTCGGCCTGAAGGCCTCGGAGACCAGCGTCCTGTTCTCGTTGCTGCAGAATCGCATCACGAAACTCGAAAACACAGTGCGGTGGGCCTGGGCGGACGGAGACGTCGCCATCTGGGACAACCGCAACACTCAGCACTACGGTGTGGCCGACTACGGTGACCATCCCCGGGAGCTGCGACGAACGACCCTTGCGGGGGACGTGCCGGTGGACGTGCACGGCAACACCAGCCGAGTCCGTGACGGCGACGCCTCGACCTATTCCGTGGTCGACAATCCAGTGCGGCTACCGGGATTCGCAAGCGTGTAGAAGTGGACTCGTCTCAGCGCACCAGTTTCCACTTCGTCTCGTGGCGGTAGAAGGTCGACCGCTTGAGCGCGCGAGAATTGGGGACACCGTCGCGGGTGAGGAAAGCCTCGGGAGAACCGAGCTGGACGGCCCTGCCGGTGAGCCACTTGTAGCCGCCGAACCATCGGGCCCGGTCGACGGCGGCGCGTAGTCCCGGCATCTGCGGAGTCGGCTCGATCCGGATGCCGGGCACCGTGCCGGAGAACAAGCGGGTGTCGTCGACGTATGCCTCACCCACGAGCCCGTTCTCGTCGCCGCGGACGAGCGCGCGCCCCACGAGAGCCACCCCCGCGTCGTCGCGGATGAGCGGGATCGACTTGGCCTCACCCTGTAGTGCAATGGACGCGGCCTTCGAACCGGTGCGCAATCCGTAGGCTTCCGTCGCGGGTGTCCGCGACTCGGGGACGAACGCGACCTCGACCCCGAGGCGGTCGGTGCGCATCAGCCGTGTCAGTGTTGCCGCGAATGCAGCGTCGTCGCCCACGATGATCAGTCGGGGGTCGTCCACCGACTCGATGTGGGCGAACACATCCTCGAAGTCGTCCTTCTCCGGAATCGCAGGAGCCGACAGCGCGGTTACTGAGGTGAGTGCCAAGGGGAGTGGCACATCGCCGCATCTGAGCACTACCGGGGTCAACTGATCTCCTTGCTGGTCACGATCGGGCGGCCGTCGGTCAGGCGTCCACTGTAATCCGAACCGGTGCCGGTCGTGGGGACCCCGGATCGTGGCGGGCCGGGCAGAGTAATCGGATACCGAAACCGGAGCTCGGTCGATGGTGGACTACACTGTGGTCCCGGCTGCTGCCCGGAATCGGGCAGGACCCTGCAGGCGAGACCGCCCGCACGAACAACCTGCTTGAGGAGCGCGAGATGCCGGCAATCGTCCTGATCGGAGCCCAGTGGGGCGACGAGGGCAAGGGCAAAGCAACCGATCTGTTCGGCGGACGTCTGCAGTGGGTCGTGCGCTACCAGGGCGGGAACAATGCAGGCCACACCGTCGTGCTGCCGAACGGTGACAAGTTCGCGCTGCACCTGATCCCGTCGGGCATCCTCACGCCGGGCGTCACGAACGTCATCGGAAACGGTGTCGTCGTCGACCCGGGCGTGTTGCTCGACGAGCTCGCAGGCCTCGAAGAGCGCGACGTCGACACCTCGCGTCTGCTGCTCTCGGCCGATGCTCACCTGATCATGCCGTACCACGTGGCCATCGATAAGGTCACCGAACGTTTCCTCGGCGCGAAGAAGATCGGCACCACGGGCCGCGGTATCGGCCCGTGCTACCAGGACAAGATCGCGCGTGTCGGTGTCCGCGTCGCCGATGTCCTGGACGAGAAGATCTTCACCCAGAAGGTCGAGGCGGCTCTCGAGTTCAAGAACCAGGTGCTCGTCAAGATCTACAACCGCAAGGCTCTCGACCCGCAGCAGGTCGTCGACGAGGTCCTCGGCCAGGCCGAAGGATTCAAGCACCGCATCGCCGACACTCGTCTGCAGCTGAACGAGGCGCTCGAACGCGGCGACACCGTGCTGCTCGAAGGCTCGCAGGGCACGTTGCTCGATGTCGACCACGGCACCTACCCGTACGTGACGTCGTCGAACCCGACCGCAGGCGGCGCGGCTGTGGGCTCGGGCATCGGACCCACGAGGATCACCACGGTCCTCGGGATCCTCAAGGCGTACACCACGCGTGTCGGCTCCGGTCCGTTCCCGACCGAGCTGTTCGACAACCACGGCGAATATCTGGCCAAGCAGGGTGGTGAGGTCGGCGTGACCACCGGTCGCGCGCGCCGCACCGGCTGGTTCGACGCAGTCATCGCCCGCTACGCCACGCGCGTCAACGGCATCACCGACTACTTCCTCACCAAGCTCGACGTGCTGTCGGGTCTCGACACCGTGCCGATCTGCGTCGGCTACGAGGTCGACGGTGTGCGCGTCGACGACATGCCGATGACGCAGACGGACATCCATCACGCCAAGCCCATCTACGAGGAGATGCCCGGCTGGTGGGAGGACATCTCCCATGCCCGCACCTTCGAAGAGCTTCCCAAGAACGCACAGAACTACGTGCTGCGTCTCGAGGAGCTGTCCGGCGCGTTCATCTCGTGCATCGGTGTCGGGCCGGGCCGCGACGAAACGATCGTGCGGCGCGACATCCTCGCCTGAAGGCACGCACCATAAAAGTGAGGTTCGCATCACCGATGGTGAACCAGCAGCAATGCGAACCTCACTTTTTGGTTGCTTACCTGCTCGGTGCCCACGGAGCCCTCCGGTTCACCGAGCTTCTGGCGCTCACTGGCCTGTTCGATGGCAGTCCACTATCCGCGATACTGGACCGGTGATCACACGTGCGATAGGGGCCGGTTCGTTGGTCCGCGACCTCGGAAACTGGCAGGACGCCGGCAATGTTCGGCCGGCCTACCGGGCCCTCGCCGACGGCATCCGCCTCCTGGTGCACGACGGTAGGGTCCCACAGGGTGTGGCATTGCCGAGCGAGCGCGAACTCGCATCTGCGTTGTCGCTGAGCCGCACCACCGTCACCTCGGCGTATTCGGCGCTGCGTGACGAGGGTTACCTGCGCAGCCGGCAAGGCGCGCGCAGCACCGTTGCTATGCCTGCCGGGTCGCGTGCTCGCGGTGCCGTCAAGGTGATGGCAGCACCCGGAAACGACGCGATAGACATGAGCAATGCCTCGCTCCCCGCTCCCGCCGCCGAAATCGAGGCCGCGTACGGACTGGCATTGCGGTCGATGTCGGCGTACCTGTCGTCACACGGCATGGAACCGATCGGTGTGATAGCGCTGCGCGAGGTGATCGCGCGCCGGTACCGGGAACGCGGGCTTCCTACCTCGCCCGAACAGATCATGGTCACCAGCGGCGCCCAGCACGCGATGCGTTTGCTGCTCGGTGTGCTCACCGATCCGGGCGACCGAGTGATCGTCGATCATCCGACCTATCCGAATGCGCTCGAAGCCATCCGGCGGCACGGTGCGCGTCCGATCCCGGTGCCGGTGCGACCGGAGGCCGGGCCCTCCGGCGGGTGGGACCTCGGAGCGCTCGCCGGTGCCGCCCGCCAGACCGCCGCGCGCACAGCGTTTCTCGTCCCCGATTTTCACAACCCCACCGGTCTGTGTCTCGACGAGGACGGTCGCGCCGAACTTGCGCGCATCATGTACGACGCCCGCATGACCCTGGTGGTGGACGAAACGATGGTGGACCTGTGGCTCGACGCGCCGCCGCCCCCGCCTGTTGCGTCGTTCCCGGCCGGTTCCTCGCTGGTGACGGTCGGATCGACCGGCAAATCCCTGTGGGGCGGGTTGCGCGTGGGATGGATTCGCGCCGACCGCGAGATGATCGTGCGGCTCGCCGGAGCCCGATCGGGTGTGGACCTCGGCACGCCCGTCATGGAGCAGTTCGCGGCTGCGCACCTGCTGTCGGACGTCGACGACCTTCTCGAGCAACGGCGCGCGCAGCTCCGAGAGCAGCGGCAGACGCTGTGTCAGGAACTCGACGACCGCTTGCCCGAGTGGCAGTACGCCCCGGGCCAGGGTGGGATGTCGTTGTGGGTGAGGATGCCGGAGCCGGTGTCGACGGCACTTGCGGCCATCGCACCGAGCCACGGTGTGTTGCTCGCGGCCGGACCGCGTTTCGGAGTGCAGGGGGCATTCGAACGATTCGTACGGTTGCCGTACACGCAGCACCCAGACATGCTGCGGAACGCGGTGGCGGCAGTGGCCGACGCGTATGTACAGGTAGCGCAGGGCGGCGACCTCGAGACGTCCCGGCTCGTCGTCTGATCGCTGGGTTCGTTGACCTGTCGGTCAGGCGACCAGATCCGGCCTGTTCCCCGGGATCGGTTTACGGAACACATCCACACTCACGGGCGGGATGAACTGCGGCCGACGCTCGCCGGTCATCTCCACCTCCCACTCGGTGTGATGCATCAACCGATGATGATGACCACAGAGCAATACCAGATTGTCGAGATCGGTATCACCACCATCGACCCAATGGCGAAGATGATGCGCATCCGCCCACGCCGGTGGTGACGAACACCCCGGGAAAGCGCATCCACCGTCACGGACTGCCAGGGCACGTCGCTGCTCCCGACTCGCGGTGCGGCGGGTCTGCCCGTGCGCGAGCGGCACCCCGTGTTCGTCGAGAAGGATCCGGGTGACCTGACAATCACACGCAAGCATCCGGGCAGCGTCGATCGACAACGGCCCGGCCCACGGCTCGGTCGCATATCCATGCTCGGGACTGTTCGCGAATAGTTCTTTCACCGCAGTGTTGGTCGTCAGGTCGTTGATCGACGCGGTGACCGTCACGTGCGGTTTCACGCCGCCTTCGACCGGGACGAGTCCGGCGGCTTCGACGAACTGAAGGAGTTGATCGAACCCGTCGGCGTTGCGTTTCGACGCCGGCCGATCGTCCTTGACGCCATTTACCTCCGGTCGTGGTGTGGCCAGCGGGGACAGCAGATGCCGCAGACGCGCGCCGGTGAGCGCGTCGAACTCGCCTTTGATGACGACCCGGCCGTGCCAGGTGGTCGAGACGAACAGTTCGTTGCGTGAAGAGTCTTCACCCGGTGGTGGTCCGTCGCCGGTGCCAAAGAGGTGTTCGAGTCGGCGGATCAATGCCCGCACGGTCGCTGTGGTCGCGACCTTCTTGCTGGCGTGCTCGATGAGGATGTCGCGGGCCTTCTCGAACTCGCAGGGGTTCATGGTGCGGGGGTAGTGCTGGCAGAAGTAGGCGATCTGCCGTGCCTTCTGTGCATCGAGAAGGCCGGATGAATAGGCTTCGCGCACTTCCGGTTCCAACCGTAAGAGCCGAGCGAGTGTTTCGATGCGGTGGCATTCCCCGAGTTCGAGGTTGGTGGCGGCGCACAGCCAGTGGGCGGGGCTGCGGTAGCCGTGCTCTTTGACGGTGTCGCGTTCGATCATCGCGATGATCAGATCCACCCGGTGTACCTGCCAGGTATGGATTTCGGCGGAGACGGCGAGCGCCTCGGCCGTCAGTTGTGTGTCGTCGTATTTCCAGAGGCCCCCACCCATGATCGAATTCTATAGAACGCAGATTCGAATTACAAGGAGAAGTGCGAACATTTGTTCTAGTATTTCGAGTGAATGTTCGGCTTCATGGATAGGGGAGAACGACGCGCCCCGCCTGTCGAGCAACATCGAGATCAACACAGCTTCCTGCTGTTGTTCGTCGACCATCGACAGCGCCCGGGCTCGCACAGCCCAGGTCCCGCCGATCATCGCGGGCTCGGTCAACAAGGCGGGTGAAAACGGGATTCGCGGGGTCGCTGACGTCCAGGACCTGTAGCCCGGCGTCGGGCCCGAGAAGCCCGAGAAGATTGGTCGGCCACGTCGAGGCAATGCACAGTTCTTGTAGGTAGGGCCGACCGGTCCGGCCCCGCGACCCTGGTGCTGCTCAGACCCTGGTACTGCTCCGAGGAGCTGCTCACGATGCTGTCGGACGGAACACCGTCACCGCTCGCACGGGCGTGGCGCCCTTACCGGTCGGTCTCGCGGACCCGCCGTGCCGTGTCGGTGGTCGGCGATATCGTGGATACAGGACTCGAGACCGGGTCTGTGTCCGACGAAGTGAGGGTCGATCGTGGCCGCGCAGGATCCGCTGCAGACGCAGCGCGACGCCGGACCCGACGTCGCCGCGGAGTTGGCTGCGGCCGGATTCGTCGAGGCGGAAGAGATCGGCCGCGGCGGGTTCGGAATCGTCTATCGCTGCCGGGAGGTCGCGCTCGACCGGATCGTGGCGGTCAAGGTCCTCACTTCCGATCTCGACATCGACAACCTCGAACGATTTCTGCGCGAGCAGCGCGCGATGGGGCAACTGTCGGGCCACCCGAACATCGTCAACGTGCTGCAGATAGGCACCACAGATTCGGGACGGCCGTACCTGGTGATGCAGTATCACCCCCGCGATTCACTCGACGCGCAGATCCGCCGGTCCGGCCCGCTGCACTGGCACGACGCACTCCAGCTCGGCATCAAACTGGCAGGCGCCCTGGAGACCGCCCACCGGCTCGGCATCGCGCACCGCGACGTCAAACCCGCGAACATCCTGCTCACCCAGTTCGGCGAACCGCAGCTCACGGATTTCGGGATCGCCCGAATACGCGGGGGATTCGAGACTGCGACCGGTGAAGTCACCGGTTCGCCCGCCTTCACCGCCCCGGAAGTGCTCTCCGGTCGCGCCCCGACCCCCTCCTCCGACGTCTACAGCCTTGCAGCGACGACCTTCTGTGCACTCACCGGTCACGCGGCGTTCGAACGCCGCAGTGGCGAGCGCGTCGTCGCACAGTTCGTACGCCTGACCACACAGCCGATTCCGGATCTGCGGGCAGATGGAGTGCCAGGCGAGTTGTGCGCGGCGATCGAGCAGGCCATGTCGGTGGACCCCGATTCCCGACCCGAGACCGCCGCCGAATTCGGCGAGATCCTGCGCACTGTGCAGGCCGAACACGGTTTGCGTGTCGATGATCTCGCGGTTGCCGACGCCCTGAAGGACTCCGGCACGGCTGCGGCTCACACGGCAGCGTCCGCCGCGACGAGCGGGCGGGTGCGCACGCGGCGCACAGGCAGTCGATCGACCACTCCGCCTGCCCCGGCGACGAGGTTCCGCCCGCCGGTTCCGTCCAAGCGTCTCGTCGCACGCTGGTCGTTGCTGGATCTGCTCGGTGAGCAGCACCGCCGCAGGCTCGTCGTGGTGCATGCGCCGCCGGGCTTCGGGAAGACGATGTTCGCCATCGAATGGCGGTATCAACTCGACGATCAGGGTGTCGCGGTGGCGTGGCTCAACGTCGACCACGACGACAACAACGTCGTCTGGTTCCTCGCGCATCTGATCGAGGCGATCAGGCAGGTGCGACCCACCCTCGCGCAGGAACTGGGTCAGGCGCTCGACGAACACGGCGACGATGCCGAACGCTACGTGCTCACCTCTTTGATCGACGAGATCCACACCGCTGCAGAACGACTCGTGGTGATAATCGACGACTGGCATCGTGTCACCGACCCGGCGACGATCGCAGCGTTGGCATTCTTGCTCGACAACGGGTGCCATCACCTCCAGGTCATGGTGGTCGGACGTACCCGTGCGGGGCTGCCGGTGAGTCGCATGCGGGTGCTCGACGAGCTCGTCGAGATCGATCACCGCATGCTCACTTTCGACATCGACGAGACCAAGAAGTTCCTTGGGCGACATCTCGATACGGAGCTCGACGACGCCACCGTCGCCGATCTCGTCGCAGCAACCGAAGGCTGGCCCGCGGCCCTGCAATTGGCATCGGTGTCGTTGCAGGGGCACGACGATCCCGCGCATCTGGTAGCGCACCTGTCCGGTCGGCACCGCGGTATCGGGCAGTTCCTCACCGAAAATGTCCTCACCTCACTCGACGACGAACTCCTCGACTTCCTGCTCACCGCGGCGGTGACGGAACAGACGTGCGGGAGCCTGGCGTCGGTATTGAGCGGCCACGGGCACGGTCAGGCGATGCTCGAAGACATCGAGGACCGCGATCTGTTCCTGCACCGCGTCGACGAGGACGGACGGTGGTTCCGCTTCCAGCCGCTGTTCGCCGAGTTCCTGCGACAACGACTCGAACGCGACTTTCCGGAGCGCATGCCCGGACTTCACCGGACTGCAGCACAGTGGTTCGAACAGCATGCGATGACCGGTGAAGCCGTCGACCATGCCCTCGCGGCTGCCGACGGCGACTACGCGGTCGACATCGTCGAACGTCACGCCCGAGACCTCCTGGCCGATGGCCGCGCCACCACATTGGTGGGGTTGGTCTCGAAGCTTCCGCGCGGGGCCGTGGCGGTCCGGCCGCTGCTGCAGCTGGCCCTGGCGTGGGCCTACGTCGTCACCCACGACACCGAACGCGGTCAGCGTGCGCTCGCGAGGGTCGAACGTGGTCTCGACGCGGACCGGATCATCGGCGACGAAGCCGTCGACGCCGCCATCGAAGTGGAAGTGGTGCGGAGCATCCTCGACGTGCGGCGCGACCGAACCGGCGCCGCCGACGGGCTCGTCGAGAGACTCCTGGATCGCGCCGACACACTCGCACCGATCGTCGTGTCGTCGGGTCTCAACGCCGCGACGTTCGACGCCGTCTACCGCGGCGAATTCTCGAAGGCGCGGCAGTTGCAGGATCTCGCAGCTCCCTACCACGATCTCAACGCCGGGCCGTACAACCTCATGCACGGCAACGCGCTCCTCGGACTCGCCGCACGCGAACAACTCGACCTCGATGCGGCGGGCGATCTACTGCGAGAGGCCTGGCGCTTGTCGCGACTCGGCAGCGGACCGCACTCGTCGTCGGCCTTGCTCGCCGGGTCGGTGCTGGGGGAGTACCTGTACGAGCAGGGAGATCTCGACGAGGCCGAACGACTACTCGACGACGGCTACGAGCTGGGGGCCGAGGGCGGCGTCGTGGATTTCAAGATTGCGCGGTATGTGATCGGTGCTCGGGTGAAGGCGCTGCGCGGCAGGCATGACATCGCGGCGACCCGATTGGAGGACGGTGCGCGCGCTGCCGCGACGATGAAACTGGACCGTCTTGCTGCGGCCGTCGAGAACGAACGTGTCCGGTTGGGGTACCCGATCGCACATCCACGGCCGGTCGCCGAATACGGCCGACCCCGTCCCGAGACGGGAATTGCGTTGCACACCGCCCAGATCGAGGAGGATACCGCGATCCGGTTGCTACTCACTGATCCCTCGCCCGAGCACGTCGTGCTCGCCCACCGGTGGGCGAGCGAGTGGTTCGTGTTGCTGCAGCAACGCGGATTCCTGCACCGCGCGCAGCGTGCTCTCGAACTCGTCGAAGAGTGCGAAAAGCACGGTGCCACCCCGGATCGCGACTGATCCGGGGTGGCAGCGAATCATTGCGCTCGTCTGGTCAGACCCAGAGGGTCGTGATGTCGGTGGCCTCGCCGGCAGGCGCGGCCGGTGTGCCCGCCGGGGTGCGGGAGAACCGCGGAGCGGGAGCGTGTTGGGTGATGCCCTCTAGCTCGATGAGCGACCCCCGTGCAGCGATGTGCTCATTCGCGGGTGCCTCAGCGAAGGTGAGTACGGGGGAGACGCACGCGTCGGTGCCGAGGAAGATCGCCGACCACTCGTCGCGCGTCTTCGACAGGAACTTCTCCGTGAACAACTTCTTCATCTCCGGCCACGACGACATGTCGTTCTGGGCGGGCAGCTCGGCTGCGTCGAGGTCGAGACCCTTGAGCAGCAGCGCGTAGAACTGCGGTTCGATCGATCCGACGGCCATGTACTTGCCGTCCTTCGTCTCGTACACCTCGTAGTACGGGGCGCCGGTGTCGAGCATGTTCACACCGCGTTCGTCCGACCATGCACCGCGGCCGCGGAACGCCCACATCATGTGCGACAGTGCCAGCGCGCCGTCGACCATCGCCGCATCGACGACCTGCCCCTTGCCCGACACACCTCGCTCGACGAGCGCGGAGAGAATGCCGAAGATCAGGAACATCGAACCGCCACCGAAGTCGCCGACCATGTTCAGCGGCGGCACCGGACGTTCACCCTTACGGCCGATCGCGTGCAGCACGCCCGTGAGGGAGATGTAGTTGATGTCGTGGCCGGCCGCGTTCGCCAGCGGACCTGCCTGACCCCACCCCGTCATCCGGCCGTACACGATCCGAGGGTTGCGTTCGAGTACCACGTCGGGGCCCAAGCCCATGCGTTCGGTCACTCCGGGACGGAAGCCCTCGATGAGCACGTCGGCGCGCTCGAGCAGCGAGAGTACGTTCTCGATGTCATCGGGGTTCTTGAGGTCGGCCTCGATGATGCGGCGGTTGCGCTGGATCGGATCGCGTGCGCCTTCCGGCGGGATGCCGCCGGGACGCTGGACCGTGACGACGTCGGCGCCGAGATCGGCGAGCAGCGTCGCAGCGTGCGGTCCGGGGCCGAGCCCCTTGAACTCGACGACGCGGATACTCGCGAGGGGACCCTTCTTCTCAACTGCTTCAGCTGACACTCGTCGAACCTCACTCCGGTGCGTAGGGACTAACGCCTCGGAGAGTACCTTAGCGAGCGTTCAACATATGGGTTGCGTCACTGCTCGTACAGGTCGGCTTCGCCGAGCCCGGTCGCCTCGAAGGCGTCCTGCAGGTCGGCGTGGCGTACGACCGTGACGACCTGGTCCTCGACCACACGGAAGGCGATGGCTTCCTCGACCGGCGTATCAGGGTCGGACGCCCAGGTCGACGTCTCTTCGACGACGACGATGCCGTGGTGCACGAACATACGTCCCATCTCGAGGGTCACGCCCGACGAGGTCGCCCATTCGCGCAGTTCGTCGAGGCCTTGGTCGGGATCATCGTCATCGGTGGGCAACACGATGTCGTCGCTGGACAACTCCACAAGGGTCTCGATGTCGTTGCTGTTGACGGCATCGTGCCAGGCCAGAACGGTCGCGATCTCCGAGGTGCTCATAGGTCCAAGACTAGGTGAACGCGGTCGGTGTCAACACGAATGTGACCCGATCTGTTGCCGACCGAGGCGCGTACGGAGCAGAGTGGTGCCATGACGATCAGCGGCCAACTCGTGAGCTTCGTGCCCAGCACCGATCTCGATGTCTCGGAGATGTTCTATGTCGACACCCTCGGCTTCCGGAAGATCGATCGGGACAACTTCACGCTGGTGATCGACGGGGGCGAAGGAGCCCCCGTGCGGGTCACCCTCGTGCAGTCGCGCGGCGAGACCGGTTACACCGCCCTGGGCTGGCGGGTGCTCGACCTCGACGAGACCGTCGAACGACTCCGCTCCAAGGGCGTCGACTTCATTCGGTACACCGGTATGGATCAGGACGACCACGATGCGTGGACCGCGCCCGACGGGCTGCGGGTCGCGTGGTTCCGCGACCCGCACAGCAACGTACTCTCGCTCATCGAGAATCACGCCTGACCCAGGTCACGTCAGGAAGCTCCCCTTCACGAACCCGGCGAGCAGCACCGCGAACCCGCCCATCTCGCCGACGATGAGCGCGGCCATCGCGACGCCCAGACCTCGCGTGGGATGCGCGAACTGGTTGGTGGTGTCGCGCCACGCACCGTGAAGGACGTAACTGGCGATCGCGCCGACGAAGAACACCACGAGCACGGCGGTAGCCGCAAGATTCACCCAGGTCGGCCACGCGCTGAGCTCGACGAAGACAGCCACGAGCAGCGTCGCGAAGGAATACATCAACGCCGAACGGTGCGCGATGTCCACATACGGGTGCGCGAGATGCGTCTCCGATGTTGCCATCTGGCGGTATTTCCACACGCCCAGCGCCAGCGCGAGCAGGAATATCGATCCGGCCGCGAGCAACGTCAGTTCTGTGTCGACCCCCAAGTCCATCCGGCCAGTATGCGATACGAGCGCCGATCAGCTGCAGCCACTGGTGTTCCCACACGACGGGCAGGCGTGACACGATCCCGACCGCTGCATCTGTACGCCGCACTGCATACAGTACGGCGCATCCGAACCGGAGCCGGACCGCGCAGGACCCGACGCAACGTGCCCCTCGCGGGTGTCGGCGGTGACGTGTGCCTCCTCCGAGGCCTGCAGCTCGGGTGCGAGTCCGTCGTGTGCGGCGCGTTCACCACCGGTACGCACACCGAGTTCCATCCGCTCCTCGGTGTCGAGATAATCCACCGCAAGCCTGCGGAAGATGTAGTCGAGTATCGACGACGCGATCCGCAGATCCGGATCGTCGGTGATGCCCGCCGGTTCGAATCGTGTACTGGTGAACGCCCGCACGAATGTGCGCAGCGGAACCCCGTATTGCAGGCCGTAACTGACCGCCATGGAGAACGCGTCCATGATGCCTGCGAGGGTGGAGCCCTGCTTCGACACGCGGAGGAACATCTCGCCGGGACGCCCGTCGTCGTATTCGCCGATCGTGACAAAACCCTTGCAGTCGGCAACCCGGAACTCGAACGTGCGCGAATTGCGGGTGCGCGGCAGACGCTCGCGACGAGCAGTCGCAACCGGAGCAATTGCCGGAGACGACGGTATCGACGTCGACAGTGGCTGCCCGAGTTTGCAGTTGTCGCGATAGACGGCGAGCGCCTTGAGCCCCAGCCGCCACGCATCGAGGTACAGGTCGGCGATGTCGTCTACGGTGGCGGACTCCGGAAGATTCACGGTTTTCGAGATCGCACCCGACAGGAAGGGCTGTACTGCAGCCATCATCGTCACATGTCCGCGCGGCGCAATGGCATTGCTGCCCATCGATGTTGCGAACACCGGATGATGCTCGGTGCGTACATGCGGAGCGCCCGCGAGGGTGTGCTCCCGATCCAGATGAGCGACGATATCGGCGACCTCGGCCGGACCGTATCCGAGTCGCGCCAGTGCTCGTGGCACACTGCGATTGACGATCGACAAACTGCCCCCGCCCACGAGTTTCTTCGTCTTGACCAGGGCCAGGTCGGGCTCGATTCCGGTGGTGTCACAGTCCATCGCCAGGCCGATCGTGCCGGTGGGAGCGAGCACGGTGACCTGGCTGTTCCGCACGCCGTGCTCGGTGCCGTCGGTGACCGCACGATCCCACGCCTGGCGGGCCGCGGCCAGCACGGCCGGAGGGGCGAGTGCGGCATCGATGTCGTCGACCGCACCGCGGTGCCGTGCGAGCACGCCGAGCATCGAGTCGCGGTTCTCGTCGTACCCATCGAACGGCCCCATTCGCTCCGCGAGACGAGCCGACACCGCATAGGCGTGCCCCGTCATCAACGCGGTGATCGCGGCGGCATATGCCCGACCGGCGTCGCTGTCGTACGGAAGACCCGACGCCATCAGCAGCGCACCGAGATTCGCGTATCCGAGTCCGAGTTGCCGGAACCGGCGGGACGTCTCACCGATTTTCTCGGTGGGGTAGTCGGCGCGACCGACGAGAATCTCCTGCGCGGTGAGCATCACCGCGACGGCATGACGGAAACCGTCAACGTCGAACACGCCGTCTTCCCGCAGGAAGGTCAGCAGATTCAGGCTCGACAGGTTGCATGCGGAGTCGTCGAGGTGCATGTATTCCGAGCACGGGTTGGAGCCGTTGATCCGGCCGGTCGACGCAGCGGTGTGCCAACGGTTGATCGTGGTGTCGTACTGCATGCCCGGGTCGGCGCACTCCCACGCGGCAGCAGCGATGCGCTGCAGGAGGTCTCGCGCTCGGACCGTGCGGACGGACTCGCCGGTCGTCACCGCGCGCAACGGCCACTGCGCGTCGTCGACGACGGCCTGCATGAATTCGTCGGTGACCCGCACCGAATTGTTCGCATTCTGATACTGCACCGAATGGATGTCGGAACCACTCAGCCCCATGTCGAACCCGGCGCCCGCGAGCACTCGCGCCTTGCGTTCCTCGATCGCCTTGCAGTCGACGAACTCCTCGATGTCGGGATGCGCGACGTCGAGGATCACCATCTTCGCGGCGCGGCGGGTCTTGCCACCCGACTTGATGGTCCCCGCTGATGCGTCGGCCCCGCGCATGAAGCTGACCGGACCCGACGCCGTGCCACCTCCTCCGAGATGCTCGACGGACGATCGGATGCGTGAGAGGTTCACGCCGGCCCCGGAGCCACCTTTGAAGATCACTGCTTCTTGCCGGTACCACTCGAGGATCGAGTCGATGCTGTCGTCGACGGACAGGATGAAACAAGCGCTGGCCTGCTGAGGAGTGTCGGGCACGCCGATGTTGAACCACACCGGGCTGTTGAACGACGCCTTCTGATGCAGGAGCAGGTGTGTGAGCTCGGCGGCGAACGCGGTCGGGTCGTCGAGGTGACCGTCGGAGGTGCCCCACGCGGTGATCGTGTCGACGATGCGCGCGACCACATCACGCAGCGAATGTTCGCGCGTGGCGGTGCCGAGCTGCCCGCGGAAGTACTTCTGCGTGACGATATCCGTGGCGTTCTGCGACCAGAATTCCGGGAACTCGACGCCCGGTTGCTCGAAGACGACCTCACCGGTGCCGTGGTGGACGATGCGGGCGTCGCGGCGCTGCCAGGTCACCTCGTCGGCGGGATCGACCCCGGGTGTCGTGAACCGGTGGACATCAGCGCGAGCGCGGTGGGCATCGTCGCGAGCGTGATCGGGACGCGCAATCATGGTGCGCCGCCCTGTGCTGCTCGACTGTGGTGCACTGCTCATCGCTTTCCTTCCGGGCGCGGCGACGGTTGCCACATATAGTCCCACCATGGTCCCACCGCGTCCCCGAATATCTCCACGTCTCGGCACTCCGCTGTCGCCGGGCGCCACCCGTGTCCTGCTGCTCGGGTCGGGCGAGCTCGGCAAGGAGGTGACCATCGCATTGCAGCGACTCGGTGTCGAGGTCATCGCAGTGGATCGCTACGCTGACGCCCCCGGCCACCAGGTCGCGCACCGCGCCCACGTCATCGACATGGGCGACCCCGACGCAGTCCTCGCCGTCATCGAGGCCGAACGACCCCACCTCGTGGTCCCGGAGATCGAAGCCATCGCCACCGACGCGCTCGCCACCGTCGAAGAACGCGGCCTCGCCGAGGTGATCCCCACCGCGCGGGCCACACAGCTGACGATGAACCGGGAAGGCATCCGCAGGCTCGCCGCAGAGGAACTGGGCCTGCCGACGTCGCCGTACCGGTTCGCGGACTCCCTCGACGAGATCCGAGCAGCTACCGAGACCATCGGCTTCCCCTGCGTGATCAAACCCGTCATGTCGTCGTCCGGTAAAGGCCAGTCGACGGTGCGTTCGGCCGACGACCTGGACGCCGCGTGGGAATACGCTCTGGCCGGGGGACGCATCAACTACGGCACCGTCATCGTCGAAGGGTTCGTCGACTTCGACTACGAGATCACACAGCTCACCGTGCGCGCCGTCGGCGAATCGGGTGAGGTCGAGACCTACTTCTGCGAACCGATCGGCCACCTGCAGCGCGACGGCGACTACGTCGAATCGTGGCAGCCGCAGCCGATGAGCGACGCCGCGCTGTTCCGGTCGCGGGAGGTCGCGGCGGCCGTGACGACAGCGCTCGGGGGCCGCGGGGTGTTCGGCGTCGAATTGTTCGTCAAGGGCGACGATGTCTACTTCTCCGAGGTGAGTCCCCGCCCCCACGACACCGGCCTCGTGACCATGGGCAGCCAGCGCTACTCCGAGTTCGAACTGCACGCCCGCGCGATCCTCGGGCTGCCGGTGGACGTGGAGCAGTTGCGTCCGGGTGCCTCCGCGGTGATCTACGGCGGACTCGACGCGACCGGTATCGCATTCGACGGACTCGTCGAGGCACTGCGTACACCGGAGACGGATGTGCGCCTGTTCGGTAAGCCCGAATCGTTCCCGCGTCGCAGGATGGGAGTGGCCGTCTCTACCGGCCCGGACGTCGACAGCGCCCGCGAACGCGCGACGCATGCCGCATCGCTCGTTCGCCCGGTCGCGCCGTGAGCGCAGGGGGCGAGCTTCTCGTCGGTCTCGCGATCCTCGTCGGGCTCGTCGGGATCGTCGTGCCGATCCTGCCGGGTGTGCTGCTGATCTTTGCGGCGATCGCGGTATGGGCGTTCATGACCGGCGGCACCGTGGCCTGGGCTGTATTCGCGGTGGCAACGGTCGCGCTGCTGGTCACCGGGGTCGTCAAATACACCTGGCCGGGTAAGCGACTTCAGCAGTCGGGGGTGCCCACGCGGTCGCTGATCATCGGCGGGGTGGTCGGCATCGTCGGTTTCTTCGTGATCCCGGTGATCGGCCTGTTCCTCGGGTTCCTGCTCGGCATGTACGCGTCGGAGGCACAGCGGCATCGGACGCACAAGGACGCGTGGCGCTCGACGGTGGAAGCGACGAAGGCGGTCGGCTTGTCGATGCTCGTCGAACTGCTCGGTGGGCTCGTAGCTGCAGGCGCGTGGCTGGGTGCGGTGTTGTTCGCCTGAGAACGAGACCGGCCGGATGCCGCATCAGTAGATGTGGCATCCGGCCGGAGACGCGGTAGTGCGCAGCGTCTACTTGTGGGGTTCCGAGGCGCGGAACATGTCATCGCGCTCGACGACCTTGACGCGCTCGCGGCCTTCCGCCTCACCGAGGCTGCGCTCGTGCGCATCGAGGCGGTACCAGCCCTGCCACGTGGTGTAGGGCAGGTTCTTCTCTTCGAGGAACTTCACGACGTCGTCCTCGCCCGGAAGTTCAGGAGCGGAGAGGCGGCCCGCCGCGCGATCCTCGAGGAGGTTCGCGACGGTTTCGTTGGCGTCGCCCTTGGTGTGGCCGATCAGGCCAACCGGGCCGCGCTTGATCCAGCCGGTGACGTACGTGCGCGGCATGAACCGGTCGGGACCGTCGACGGTGTCGTCGGCGAGCACGCGTCCGGCCTCGTTGGGGACGGTGCCTGCCTGGTCGTCGAACGGCAGGTTCGCGATGTTCTGAGACAGGTAACCCACTGCGCGGTACACGGCCTGCACGTCCCAGTCGCGGGTCTTGCCGGTGCCGCGCACGTTGCCGGTGCCGTCGAGTTCGGTGCGCTCGGTGCGGAGGCCGACGACCTTGCCGTCCTCGCCGAGAACCTCGGCGGGCGACTCGAAGAAGTGCAGGAACAGCTTGTGCGGGCGATCGCCTGCGTCGCGGATGGCCCAGTCCTGCAGGGTGTTGGCGACCATGTCGACCTGCTTGGAATTGCGGCGCGCCGCCTCGGAGCCTGCGTCGTAGTCGATGTCCTCGGGGTCGACGATGACCTCGATGGTCGGCGAGTGGTCGAGTTCGCGCAGCTCGAGCGGGGTGAACTTGGCCTGGGCCGGTCCGCGACGCCCGAAGACGTGGACCTCGACGGCCTTGTTGTTCTTCAGGCCCTCGTAGACGTTCGGCGGAATCTCGGTGGGCAGCAGTTCGTCGCCGGTCTTGGCGAGCACGCGCGCGATGTCGAGCGCAACGTTGCCGACGCCGAGGACTGCGACCTTCTCGGCCTCGAGCGGCCAGGCGCGCGGAACATCGGGATGGCCGTCGTACCAGGACACGAAGTCTGCGGCGCCGTAGCTGCCGTCGAGATCGATGCCGGGGATCTTCAGTTCCCGGTCGGCGTTGGCGCCGGTCGAGAAGATCACCGCGTCGTAGAAGCGGTAGAGGTCGTCGAGCGTGATGTCGACGCCGTAGTCGAGATTGCCGAGCAGTCGCACGTTCGGCTTGTCGAGCACCTTGTGCAGTGCGGTGATGATGCCCTTGATGCGCGGATGGTCGGGCGCAACGCCGTAGCGGATGAGGCCGAACGGGGCCGGCATGCGTTCGAACAGGTCGATGCTCACCCCGGGATCCTGCGCAGTGTCGGACTTCATGAGTGCATCGGCGGCGTAGATACCGGCGGGGCCGGCACCGACGATCGCGACGCGAAGGGGACGGCTCTGATCAGTCACAGGGGATCAACTACCTCTTCGATGTGCGGACGGACATATCCAGCTTAAATTAAGGCTGCCCTCAGTGGGCGCGCGCAGGTCGCGCGGGATGACGGTGGATGAGAACTCCGGGAAACGTCGGGAGAATCGCTTCAGCGACAACACATGTGGGCACTCACGCGGCACAGGTCGACGGCGAGGCGTCGAACGAGCGGAGTGGTGGCCATGGTCAATTCCTACCTCACTAGGGTTTATTGGCGCAAATGCGGCCGACCGGCGCGGATCTGCCGACGATAGGATGATCCGCATGGCACAACGGCGTGATCCCGAACCCGACCCCGACGGTCTCGACCCGGACGGGCCCACTCGCAGCACGCCCTGGCCGTTCATCGGGGCCGTGCTCGTGATCGCCGTCCTCGCGCTGGTGCTCGTCGTCACGCAGATCCTCTCGCCCGAGGGCGAGAACCTCGACGACAACGAACGGATCACACGCACGACCAGCGACTACGTCAAGGCCCTCAACGCAGATGACGAGGACGTCCTCGTCATTCTCCGCTGCGGCGAACTGAGCCGCGGTGAGGGGCCGCTCGCTGGGGCCGATGGCGACATCGACCTGCAGCGCAGCGACAACGTGGTCATCGACGGCGACAAGGCCACCGTCGACGTCACCACCGCGATCGACGGGGAGTCGACAACCGAGACGTGGCACTTGACTCTCGTCGACGACGTCTGGCGCGTCTGCACTGCCTGATCGACCCGGTGCGATCCTGCGGGTCGTGGACCGCCCACTATCCCGCGTAATCGCTCGGGTCTGACCTGTGAAAAGGTATTCCCGTGAGCTACGCAGGTGATATCACGCCGCAGCACGCCTGGGAGCTGCTGCAGGAAAATCAGGATGCCGTGCTCGTCGATGTGCGCACCGACGCCGAATGGAAATACGTGGGTGTGCCCGACACCGCATCGATCGGGCGCCGCACGTTGTTCGTGGAATGGGTGTCGTATCCGGCCGGGGCCCCCAACGAGCGCTTCGTCGACGAGTTGAAGGACGCTGGGATCAGCGGTGGTCCGGTGATCTTCCTGTGTCGTTCGGGTCAGCGTTCGATCGGCGCCGCCGAAGCTGCGACGGCCGCGGGCCTGGCCCCTGCGTACAACGTTCTCGAAGGATTCGAAGGGCCGCTCGATGCCGACAAGCATCGCGGCGGACAGGGCTGGCGGGCCGCGGGCCTGCCGTGGAGGCAGTCGTGAGTGCAATTCCCCAGGGCGGTGCGTTCAGCAAGGCGCTGCCCGATTCCGTGCGTCCCGCCACGCTCGGCGTGCGCGGTGGCGTGCTGCGATCCGGCTTCGAGGAAACGTCCGAGGCGCTCTACCTCAACTCCGGGTTCGTCTACGAATCAGCGGAAGCCGCCGAACAGGCATTCACCGGCGAGGTCGACCACTTCGTGTACTCCCGGTACGGCAACCCGACGGTGACGATGTTCGAGGAGCGGCTGCGCCTGCTCGACGGTGCCGAAGCCTGCTACTCCACGGCATCGGGCATGTCGGCGGTGTTCACGGCGCTTGCCGCGCTGCTCGGCAAGGGTGATCGACTGGTCGCAGCACGCAGCCTCTTCGGATCATGCTTCGTGGTGTGCAACGAGATTCTGCCCAGGTGGGGGGTGGAGACGGTGTTCGTCGACGGTGAAGACCTCGACCAGTGGGAGAAGGCGCTGTCGGTGCCCACCACAGCCGTGTTCTTCGAGACCCCGTCGAACCCGATGCAGACCCTCGTCGACGTCCGCAAGGTGTCCGAGATGGCCCACGCGGCAGGTGCAAAGGTGTTGCTGGACAACGTCTTCGCCACCCCGTTGCTGCAGCGCAGTCTCGATCTCGGCGCCGACATCGTCGTGTACTCGGGTACCAAGCACATCGACGGGCAGGGCCGGGTGCTCGGCGGAGCGATCCTCGGGCCCCAGGACTACATCGACGGCCCGGTCAAGAACCTCATCCGCCACACAGGCCCGTCGCTGAGCCCGTTCAACGCGTGGACCCTGCTCAAGGGTCTCGAGACGATGCCCGTCCGGTTGCGTGCCGCGGTCGATTCCACTTTGCGCATCGGCAAGTTCCTGGAGTCGCATTCCGAGGTGAGCTGGATCAAGTACCCGTTCCTCGAATCGCATCCGCAGTACGAGCTGGCGAGGTCCCAGATGAGCGGGGGCGGGACCATCCTCACCTTCGAACTCGCCGCCGCTGAGGGGGAGGGCAAGAAACGGGCGTTCGAGCTGCTGAACAAGCTGCGCGTCGTCGACATCTCCAACAACCTCGGCGACTCCAAGTCGCTCATCACCCACCCCGCGACCACGACCCACCGGGCGATGGGCCCCGAAGGACGCGCCGCGATCGGCCTGTCCGACGGCGTCGTGCGCTTGTCGGTGGGGCTCGAAGATCCCGAAGATCTGCTCGAAGACCTGGAGCAGGCGCTCGCCTGATCCCGAAACGCTGTGGGATACGCTGCGGGTGCTCTGCCAATCGGGCAGGGCACCCGCAGCGTTTCGGTGAAGCCGGTGAGAATCCGGCGCTGTCCCGCAACTGTGAGACCGGTATTCGACCGGTGAGTCAGGTCAGCCGGCGCCGCGGGCACGTACTGGTCCTCGGACGAAGGACGGTGTCGTGCCGCAACTTCTCGTTGCAGCCGTGCTGTTTTCGTCCTCCGAGCCACGGAGGATGGTTGTGTCCCTCACTTCCCGCAGGTTTCTCACCGCCGGTGTCGCTGCCCTCGCACTGGTGATCGCCGGTTGCGGCAGCGGTGACGATGCCGCGTCCGACAGTGCTCCACCTGCTGAATCCGGAACTCCGCAGGCCATCGTGTCGCTGAGTCCGACCACCACCGAGATGCTCTACGCGGTCGGTGCGGGCGACCAGGTGGTCGCCGTCGACGACCAGTCCGATTACCCAGAGGGCGTGCCGGTTACCGATCTGTCCGGCTACAACCCCAACGTCGAGGCCATCTTGGGCTACGACCCCGATCTCGTCGTCGCCACCGACGACAACGGCGACCTCGTCGCCGGACTCGGGAACGCCGGCGTCGACGTGCTGCTCCTTCCCGCTGCGGTCAGCCTCGACGACACCTACGACCAGCTCGAACAGGTGGGTGCTGCAACAGGCCATGTGGGGGACGCCGCGGAACTCGTCGCGCAGATGCAGACCGAGATCAGCGAACTCGTCGCCTCCGTGCCCGAGCGTGAGACACCTCTGCGGTACTACCACGAACTCGACAACACGTACTACAGCGTCACCGACGACACCTACATCGGCGAGATCTACTCGCTGCTGGGACTGACCTCCATCGCGACCGGCGGCGACGGATACCCGCAGCTGTCGTCCGAGTTCATCGTCGAGCAGAACCCCGATCTGATCTTCCTCGCCGACTCGCAGTGCTGCGGTGTGACACCCGAGACGGTCGCTGAACGGGCCGGCTGGGCAGAACTCACCGCAGTCCGCGACGGACAGGTCCATGTCCTCGACGAGGACATCGCGAGCCGGTGGGGTCCACGCGTCGTCGACCTCGTGCGTGAACTCGCCGCGATCGTCGCCGCCGTCCCCGCAGGCCAGCCTGCACCGTGATCACATCGCGTCGCCGCGCAGTCGTATTGGGTGGCGCGGTGGTCGCACTCGTTGCGGCGATGCTCGTCGGGATCCTCGTCGGTCCGGCCGGGCTCACCCCCCAAGGCGTCCTGCTCGATGTGCTCGACAAGATCCCGTTCGTCGACGTCGACTCGGGCCTGAGCACCCGACAGCAGGCGATCCTGTGGAACATTCGCATGCCTCGGGTGGTGCTCGGCGTGATCGTCGGCGCGATGCTCGCGATCGCCGGAGCCGCCTACCAGGGCGTTTTCCGTAACCCGCTCGCCGACCCGTACCTGCTCGGTGTGTCGAGCGGTGCGGGCCTCGGCGCGACACTCGCAATCGTCGTGGGGGGCGCAGCCGGATTCGCCGGGGTGCCCGTGGCCGCGTTCGCAGGCGGGATGCTCGCCGTCGGAGCCACCTACGCCCTGGGGCGCACCGTCGGTGGCAGTCGCACCGAGGTGATCATCATCCTCGCCGGTGTCGCGGTCGCGGCATTCGCCAACGCCATCCAGACGTTCTTCATGCAGCTCCACGACGACACGCTGCGCCAGGTCTATTCGTGGATGCTCGGACGTCTTGCCACCGACGGCTGGTCCGATGTACGGACCGTGCTGCCGTACGTGATCGTCTCGGTCGTCGTGATCATGCTGCACAGGCGCACTCTCGACGTCATGTCGGTCGGGGACGTCGAAGCCTCGAGCCTCGGCATCAACCCGGCCAGGGTCCGGCTGATCCTCGTGTGTATCGCGACGCTCGGCACGGCCGCCGTCGTCTCTGCCAGCGGCCTGATCGGGTTCGTCGGCATCGTCATTCCCCACGCCGTCCGGTTGCTGATCGGTCCGGGGCACCGCATGCTGTTGCCGCTGTCGCTGATGGTCGGCGCAGCGTTCCTCGTACTCGCCGACGTCCTGGCCCGCACGGTGATGTCCCCGGCCGAACTGCCGATCGGCGTCGTGACCGCGGCGATCGGTGCGCCGTTCTTCCTCGTCGTGCTGCGGCGGAGCCGGGGTGTGGCATGAACGGCGTGACCTGCCGAAGTCTGTGCGCGGAGCGCGGCGGCGTGCAGGTGCTGCACGACGTCGATCTCGTCGTCGGCGCGGGGGAGTGGGTGTCGCTGGTCGGGCCCAACGGGTCGGGCAAGACCACGCTGCTGCACGCGCTCGCCGGGCTGGTGCCCGTGGCCGGCGATGTCGAGATCGCGGGGGTGACACCTCGGCACTCGGGTCGTCGCGCCATCGCGCGTGCGGTCGCGTTGATGCCGCAACGACCGATCGTTCCCGAGGGCGTCACCGTGCGTGAGCTGATCCACCTCGGCCGCACCCCTCATGTTCCGCGCTTCGGAAGTGAACAACCGCGCGACCGCGAGATCGTCGAACGGGTCATCGCGAGGCTCGAACTCGAGAACTTCGCGTCGCGGCTCGCGACCGCGCTGTCGGGTGGTGAACTGCAGCGGGTCGTGCTGGCCCGGGCGCTTGCGCAGCAACCGCAGGTGCTGCTGCTCGACGAGCCCACCAGCGCGTTGGACATCGGACATCAACAGCAGGTGCTCGACCTCGTCGACTCGATGCGCCGCGAAGGTGAGCTCACGGTGATCGCGGCGATGCACGACCTGACGTCGGCGAGTCAGTACGGCGAGCGGTTGGTGCTGCTGGACCGGGGTCGGATCGTCGCTGACGGACTATCCGCCGAAGTGCTCACCGTCGAGCGCATCGCCGAGATCTACGGTGCCCGCGTCGAGGTGCTCGACCGCCCCGCGGGTCGCGCGGTGCTGCCCTTGCGTGACCGGCCCGAACCCGTCGAACCACAGGAGCTGTGATGGAGGTATTGCTGCTGGGCACCGGTGCTGCGGACGGGTGGCCCAACCCCTTCTGCCGATGCGATTCGTGTGGGGATGCGGCACGCAGGAACGAGGTTCGCGGGCAGACGGCAGCACTGGTCGATGGTGTGCTGATGCTCGACTGCGGACCGGAGGCACCCCGCGCGGCGGTGCGATTCGGCCGGACCCTCGCGGATGTGCGCCACGTCCTGCTCACTCACGCGCACCCGGATCACCTGGGACCGCAGGCCCTGCTGTTCCGGTCGTGGGTGGACGCGGGGCATGTCATCGATGTTGTCGGCCCACCTGGCGCCCTCGATGAGTGCCTGCCGTGGGTCGGGCCCGGGGACCCGGTGCGGTTCGTGCCGGTCGAGGCCGGCGACGAACTGCAGGTCGGTGAGTACACGGTGCGGGTACTGGAGGCGCAACACAAGGTGTTCCGTGACGGAGATGCCGTGCTCTACGACATCACCGGGCCCGACGGGTCGCGGATCCTGTGGGCCTGCGACACCGGGCCGCTATCGGAGTCCTGGTTCGAGGCGGTGCGTGACGCCGCGTTCGATGCGGTGTTTCTCGAAGAGACCTTCGGGGACCGATCCGACCTGTCTTCCGGGCACCTGGGCCTGCCCGAATTCGCCGAGACCGTCGAGTCTCTGCGCGGATGCGGCGCAGCGGGGGACTCGACGGATGTCGTCGCAGTGCACCTGGGACATCACAACCCGCCGATCGCACAGCTTCGTGAACGGTTACGGCATTGCGGTGCCCGCGTGGGAACCGATGGGGAGGTTCTGCGCATGGGATCCGGATCGTCAGGATCGTCGGGTTCCCGCACTCTCGTGCTGGGCGGGGTTCGCTCGGGTAAGTCGCGTCACGCGGAGGAACTGTCCGCAGGATACGAATCGGTGACGTACGTCGCGACCGGGGGCGCTCGCGAAGGGGACGAGGAATGGGCACGCCGTGTCGCGCTGCATCGTGAGCGGCGACCCGATACGTGGGCAACCATCGAAACAGTCGACGTCGCGCAGGTGTTGCGTGAGGCCACCGAGCCGCTGCTGATCGACTGTCTCGGCACGTGGCTGACCGCGCGACTCGACGTGCACGATGTGTGGAACGGCGGGGATGTCGCGGCGGTCGACGCCGACATCGACGAACTGCTCGACGCGTGGAAAGCGTGTCGTGTGCCCGTGGTTGCGGTGAGCAACGAGGTGGGCAGCGGAGTGGTGCCTGCCACTGCTTCCGGGCGATTGTTCCGTGATCTGCTCGGCCGACTCAACGCGTCGGTTGCGTCCGTCTCGGATTCCGTGACGATGGTCGTTGCCGGCATCCCCATGCCGTTGCGCTGATACGCACGCATCCAAATTGGACGTGGGCCACATTTCCTAGTTTCCGGCCTCGAATCGTGGCACACTGGATCCTCGGTGCCAGCGGCCGGAATGTGGAGAGGAGGACTCGGATGCGTACCAACCCATATCTGTGGAATGGATCGCGATCGATGATCCGACTCCTCGACCATGAAGTCGAAAAGTCCGGTCGACCAACCGGATTCAGCTGCTGACACCCCGATTCCCGGGGTGTGTGCGCCCCGGGTTGCCAGTCGCCTCACGGTGACACCCCGGGCCGTTCACTCTTCGAGAATGTGCAATCCCAGAAGGACATGACGTCCCCGCTGCCTGTGTGGGACACACCTGTGCCGCGACGGCCCGGAAGGAGACAGACCGATGACCATGACTTTGGCAGACCTGCTTGCTCCCACCTACGATGCCCCGGACTGGGACGTCGCCGCATGCCGCGGTGACGCACACCCCGATCGGTGGTTTCCGGACCCGAGCGAGGACTTCGACTACGCGGCACGCGTCTGCGCGCGCTGCCCGATCCTCGATGCCTGCCGCACCTACGCTGCCGAGGACAAGCAGTCCGGTGTGTGGGGTGGCCACGAGTACCGCCGCGGCAAGATCATTCGCTGACGCTGGGATTCGAGTGCGCGATGGGCACGCGGAAAAGCTTGGACCGGATGCCTGTTCGCGTCAGCGTCAGAACGGGTTTCCGGTGCGGCCCACCAGATCGGCAACCGAGTCGATGATTCGCGTCGGACGATAGGGATACATCTCCACCGAGGCACGGGTGCTGATTCCGGTGAGCACGAGCAACGTCTGAAGTCCCGCTTCGAGGCCACAGACGATGTCGGTGTCCATACGATCGCCGATCATGAGCGTGTGTTCCGAGTGCGCGCCGATCGCTCGCAGAGCCGAACGCATCATCAAAGCATTGGGTTTACCGACGAAGTACGGGGCGCGGCCGGTGGCACGGGTTATCAGCGCTGCGACCGAACCGGTCGCGGGCAGCGACCCTTCGGGCGACGGGCCCGTCGGGTCGGGGTTGGTCGCGATGAACCGCGCACCGCGCTCGACGAGCCGGATCGCGGTGGTGATCGCCTCGAACGAGTACGTTCGGGTCTCGCCGAGTACCACGTAGTCAGGATCGCTTTCGGTCAGCACATAGCCGATGTCGTGCAACGCCGTCGTCAGGCCCGATTCGCCCACCACATAAGCGCTTCCGCCGGGACGCTGATTCGCGAGGAATGTCGCGGTGGCGAGGGCCGAGGTCCAGATGGATTCCTCGGGTACGTCGAGGCCCGTCCGCAGAAGACGGGCCTTCAGATCGCGCGGGGTGCGGATCGAATTGTTGGTGAGGACCATGAACGGGATCTCGTTCACGCGGAGTTCTTCGAGCAAGGCATCGGCGCCAGGGATCAAGACGTCCTCGTGCACGAGGACACCGTCCATGTCCATGAGGTAGTTCCAGACAGGCGCAGTAGGGGGAGCATCGTCTTCCGAACTCACCCGCCCAGTCTCTCACCGGAACCTCAGGCGAGCAGTCGATACAGTCCGATGAGTCCGACCACGACGATCACCGCACGCAGCGCGACGGGCGACAGGCGCCGGCCGTAATGGGACCCGAGCCACCCGCCGATCAAGGAGCCCACCGCGATGAGCGCTGCGACGGTCCAGTTGATCCGGTCGAACGCGACGAGAATGTACGCCGTCGCTGCGACTATGTTGACGATCAGGGACAACAGGTTCTTCGCCGCGTTCTGCCTCTGGATGTGGTCTTGCAGCAACGCCCCGAACAATCCCATGAGCAGGATGCCCTGAGCTGCGGTGAAGTAGCCGCCGTAGATACCGACGGCGAAGGTGCCGACGATCAGCAGGGTCGTGCGCACCGGACCGAGGTCGCCGTCGGCGTTGTCCCCGGTGCGTTGCAGGACCCACTTCTGGATCTTCGGCTGAAAAACAACGAGTAGCAGCGCCAGGATCAGCAACACCGGCACGACTGTTTCGAACACGGTCTCGGGCAGGTGCAACAGCAGCCACGCACCGAGAATGGCTCCCGCGAAAGACGCGGGGATCTGCCAGCGCAGCCGCGGCCACTGACCCCTCAGTTCCTTCCGGTACCCCCATGTGCCGGATACGCCGCCCGCAACCAGCCCGATCGCGTTGGACATCGTCGCAGTGACGGGCGGGACCCCGAACGCGATCAGGGTGGGAAACGTGATGAGGGTGCCGGAGCCGACGAGCGAATTGATCGCCCCGGCCCCGAGCCCGGCAAGGGCGATGAGAAACAGTTCGAGCGGGGTCACCGGGGGAAGTCTACGGATCGCTTTCACGCGCCGAAGGGGAGGTCGTGTGCGGTTCTCGCCCAGAAACCGCACACAACCTTCACCTCGGTCGCTATCCGGATACCCCCGCTCGACGAAGCGCGCTTCGGACCCGCTCGACGAGTACACCTGGGCGCCGATACAGCAGATCAGCGCCGACGCGGATGACCGTCCAGCCCAGTTCGGACAACCCGGCGTAGCGATCGATATCGCGGGTGCGCTGGTCTGCGTCGGTCCAGTGGTGCGCACCGTCGTATTCGACCAGCACGCGCCATTGTTTCCAGCCCATGTCGGCGCGCTACGAAATCGGCGCCGTCGTGTACCAACAGGTGAGTGGCGTTGCACAGTGCATCGAAGATCTCCACCCTCCGCTGGAGACCGTCGTCCCGTCGTGCGAGGTCGAATGCCATCTGCGAGGGGGTCGTGACGATCATGCCGTCGACCGTGCAGGTCTCGATGCAGGAGGCCTTGCGCACGACGATTCCGGGCACGGAGCGGACATGCCCGGTTCTCACCAGTTCTGCCGGTGCGGTCGCGTCCAGCCATCGGGTACCGTGCACTGCTGCTGCAGACATCCCGACGAGGACTCCGCTCGAACCGGCCCACAGTCGAGCAGCTTTCGCGCGGAGCAGGGGAGTGGGCTGTATTTCCCGGGCGATGTAGACGTCGCGGTGTAGACGGACGAAATGGTGCCGTAACCGGTGTCTCGTCACGAGTCCGGCGGCGACGGCTGCCGTGCCGGAGAAAGGCTCACCTTCGTCGATCATGTCCCACAGCGTGCACGGTTTCGAGATACGACGAAATCCCCTGTGCACGAACCTGTGTACCGCCGTGAGTTATCCACAGATGAGCACCGCAGCAGCGGGTCCAGGGGGAGGTTGTGCGCGCAGAATCGAAGATATTCGTACACAACCTCCCCTTCGGCAACACGGGATGCGGGCATACTCGAGGCAACTGCAGACGAAAACAGGAGACGTTCGGTGGCACAGGCACTCAAGTTGGGATACAAGGCATCGGCCGAGCAGTTCGGTCCGCGTGAACTGGTCGAGCTCGGTGTGCTCGCCGAGGCGCATGGGATGGATTCGGCGACGGTGTCGGATCATTTCCAGCCGTGGCGGCACAACGGTGGGCATGCGCCGTTCTCGTTGGCGTGGATGACGGCGGTGGGGGAACGTACCGAGCGGTTGCAGTTGGGGACGTCGGTGCTCACGCCGACGTTCCGGTACAACCCGGCGGTGATCGCGCAGGCGTTCGCGACGATGGGGTGTTTGTATCCGGGGCGGGTGATGCTGGGTGTGGGGACCGGTGAGGCGCTCAATGAGATCGCGACGGGGTACAGCGATGCGTGGCCGGAGTTCAAGGAGCGGTTTGCTCGTCTTCGGGAGTCGGTGCGGTTGATGCGGGCGTTGTGGACCGGTGATCGTGTGGATTTCGAGGGGGAGTTCTACCGGACGGTGGGGGCGTCGATCTATGACGTGCCCGACGGTGGTGTTCCGGTGTATGTCGCGGCGGGTGGTCCGGTGGTGGCGCGGTATGCGGGTCGGGCGGGTGATGGGTTCATCTGTACCTCGGGTAAGGGGATGGAGTTGTACACCGACAAGTTGTTGCCTGCGGTGGCCGAGGGTGCGGCAAAGGCCGAGCGTGAGGTGGCGGGGATCGACAAGATGATCGAGATCAAGATTTCGTATGACACGGATCCGGAGTTGGCGCTGGAGAATACGCGGTTCTGGGCGCCGTTGTCGTTGACGCCGGAGCAGAAGCATTCGATCGAGGATCCGGTGGAGATGGAGGCGGCTGCCGACGCTCTGCCGATCGAGCAGGTGGCGAAGCGGTGGATTGTGGCGTCGGATCCGGATGCCGCGGTCGAACAGGTCAGGGCGTATATCGATGCCGGTCTCAACCATTTGGTCTTTCACGCGCCGGGTCATGATCAGAGGCGTTTTCTGGAGTTGTTCGAGCGGGATCTGGCTCCGCGTCTGCGCGCTCTCGCCTGAGTCCGGATCGAGCGGGCCGCTCCACACACCAGTGCGGCCCGCACTCCGCGCATCAGTGCGGCCCGCACTCCGCACATCAGTGCGGCCCGCATTAGGGTGAGATCCATGAGCGCCAACGCAGGGTCAGTGTCGAGCATCTACATCGCGGCACCCGAGGGCGACACCGGGAAATCGGCCGTTGCGCTCGGCGTACTGCAGATGTTGTGCGCCTCCACCGCACGTGTCGGGGTGTTCCGGCCCATCGCCCGCTCCGACAGCGACACGGACTACATCCTCGAACTCCTCCTCGAATACACGACCGTCGACCTCGACTACGACGACTGTATCGGCGTCACCTACGACGATGTCCATGCCGACCCTGAAGCGGCGCTCAGCGACATCGTCACCAAGTACCATTTCGTCGCCGATCGGTGCGACGCCGTCGTCATCGTCGGCAGCGATTTCACCGAGATCGCGAACCCCAGCGAGTTGTCCTACAACGCGCGGATCGCCGCGAACCTCGACGCACCCGTGCTGCTCGTCCTGCGCGGTGCGGGCCGTACCCCCGACGAGATCGCCCAATTGGCCGCGGTGTGTGCGAACGAATTGTCGGCGCACCACGCGCACCTCGGCGGAACCGTCGTCAACCGCTGCGACCCGGACCGCCTCGACGACGTCACTGCGGCGCTCGCGGACCGCACCGAAACTGTATGGGCGCTGCCCGAGACCCCGATCCTGATGGCTCCCACAATGGGTGAGCTGCAGACGGCCATCGACGGCGAGCTCTACAGCGGTGACCCCGACCTGCTGCAACGCGAGGTGCTGCGCATCATGGTCGGAGGTATGACCGCCGAGCACATCCTCGAGCGCCTCACCGAAGGCGTCGTGGTCATCGTGCCCGCCGACCGCACCGACGTCATCCTCGCGCTCGTCAATGCCAATGCGGCAGAGGGGTTCCCGACGCTCGCCGGAATCATCATGAACGGCGGGCTGCTGCCTCACCCGGCCATCGCGCAACTCGTCGCAGGTCTCAAGCCGAGCCTGCCGATCCTCACCACCGCGCTGGGCACCTTCGACACGGCCTCGGCGGCCGACCGCACACGCGGACGCATGGCGCTGTCGGCACAGCGCAAGATCGAGACCGCGCTCGCGCTGATGGAGCGGCATGTGGACGCGTCGGAACTGCTCGAACGGCTGCGCTTGCCGCGCCCTTCGGTGACGACCCCGCAGATGTTCGAATATCAGCTCGTCGACCGGGCCCGCGAGCAGCGACGCCACATCGTGCTGCCCGAGGGGGACGACGACCGGATCCTGCGCGCCGCCGGACGGGTCCTGCAGCGGCGCATCGCCGATCTGACCATTCTCGGCGACGAAGCCGCGGTGCGTCAGCGTGCCTCCGAACTCGGCATCGACATCTCGGCGGCGAACATCGATGATCCGCGCACGTCCGCACACATCGACACGTTTGCCGAAGAGTACACGCGGCTTCGGGCCCACAAGGGCATGACCGTGGAGCGGGCACGCGAAATCATGGGTGACATCTCTTATTTCGCCACCATGATGGTGCACCTCGGGATCGCGGACGGCATGGTCTCCGGTGCTGCACACACCACCGCGCACACGATCCGGCCGTCCTTCGAGATCATCAAGACCGAACCGGGCGTGTCGACGGTGTCGAGCATTTTCCTGATGTGCCTGTCGGATCGCGTACTGGCCTACGGCGACTGCGCCGTGGTGCCCGACCCGACCGCCGACCAGCTCGCCGACATCGCAATCTCATCGGCGGCCACCGCAGCACGATTCGGTATCGAACCGCGCATCGCGATGCTTTCGTACTCGACGGGCGAGTCCGGCTCAGGTGTCGACGTCGACAAGGTGCGCACCGCAACGGCTCTCGTGCGGGAGCGGCGACCGGACCTGCCGGTGGAAGGGCCGATCCAGTACGACGCTGCGATCGAACCTTCGGTGGCCAGTACGAAACTGCCCGACTCCGCTGTGGCGGGGAAAGCGACCGTATTCATCTTCCCCGACCTGAACACCGGTAACAACACCTATAAGGCGGTGCAGCGCAGCGCGGGCGCGGTCGCGGTCGGCCCCGTGCTCCAAGGACTGAACAAACCCGTCAACGACCTGTCGCGCGGCGCACTCATCCAGGACATCGTCAACACCGTGGCGATCACCGCAATTCAAGCTCAGGGAGATGCCCAGTGAGTACTTTCGATCCGCTCACGGCGGGCACCGTCCTCGTGCTCAACTCCGGATCGTCATCGATCAAGTTCCAGCTGGTCGACCCCCAGACCGCGGAAGCACCTGCACACGGGCTCATCGAACGGATCGGTGAACCCGACGGGCGCATCGTCTTCCATCACACCACTGGCACCGACGAACACATCGGACAGATCCCCGACCACCGCTTCGGCCTGCGCAAAGTTCTCGAGATGCTCGAAGGACTCGGGCGCCCACTCGAAGAAGTCGGGATCGTCGCCGTCGGACACCGACTGGTCCACGGCGGCGACCGGTTCTACGAGCCGACCCTCATCGACGACGCGGTGGTGCAGGCTGTCTCCGACCTGTCCGTCCTCGCGCCCTTGCACAACCCGGCGAACGTCGTCGGTATGGAGGTTGCCCGCGAAGAGCTGCCCGACGTCCCGCACGTGGGAGTGTTCGACACGGCCTTCTTCCATTCATTGCCTGCTGCTGCGGCGACATACGCAATCGACCGGGACATCGCACGGAACAATGGGATTCGCCGCTACGGATTCCACGGCACCTCACACGAATACGTCTCGAACCGTGCCGCCGCGTTCCTCGGCCGCGACTACGGCGAGCTGAACCAGGTGGTGCTGCACCTCGGCAACGGTGCGTCCGCGTCGGCGATCGCCGGTGGCAGCCCGCTCGACACGTCGATGGGTCTGACGCCCCTCGAAGGGCTCGTGATGGGCACACGCAGTGGCGACATCGACCCCGGCGTACTGATGCATCTCAACCGGGCCGCGGGTATGAACGTCGACGAGATCGACCGCATCCTCAACCGCAGTTCCGGGCTGAAGGGTCTCTCGGGCGTCAACGACTTCCGGGCGCTTCTCGGGTTGATCGCCGACGGTGACGCCGACGCGAAACTCGCCTACGACGTGTACGTACATCGGTTGAAGAAATACATCGGTGCCTACCTCGCGATCCTCGGCGGCACCGACACCATAGTGTTCACCGGTGGGGTGGGCGAGAACAACGTCGATATCCGCCGCGACAGTCTCGCGGGACTGGATAGGCTCGGCATCGTCCTGGACCGGGAGCGCAACGAAGCATCCGGGGGTGGTGAGCGCAGGATCTCGGCGGACGACTCCCGGGTCGAGGTACTCGTGATTCCTACCAACGAGGAACTCGCGATCGCGCGCGCCGCAGTGGCATTCGTGTAACTCGGTGGACTGCGAACGGCATCGGAAGCCCGCCCCCGTGCGCGGACGTCGTTACAACAGGCTTCGGGGACGGATGGCATTGGCGAGGTCGACGAGAGTATAGCGATGCATGCGCGCCGGGGCTTGTCTTGCGAGCTGACGCAACGCTCCCTCGGTTCCCCGTCGCAGCCCTCGTTCTGTGAACGGTACATCCAGGAACCTGCTGTGCTCGTGCCGGGAGTGGTTCCCTGCACGCACCCAGTCGAGCGCAGTACTGAGAACGAGCGCCTCCATCTGAAGAGCTCGCCCCTCGTCCGGTGGTAGCGCGGACACCCGTCGCGCGGCCTCGCGGAGATCGGATTCGGTGATCGAATCGATATCGCCCTCGCGCAACAGGATCAGCGTGCTCGTCATCGTCGCGGCGCTGTGATGGCGCGACGTGGCGGGCACCTGATCGAGAATCTCCACAGCCGCGGAGAGACTCACGCGCGCGGTGAGCTGACGTGCCAGACCGAACGCGGCACTGACGGTGTTGTGGTCGGTACGCCACACCGTGCGATAGGACTCCTCACAGAACTGGCGCCACGCGGACGGGTCGTCGCTCTCCCAATGCTGCAGGATCAACTCGGCGGTCGCGGCGAGCGCGAGCTTCGGGGCGAGCTCTCCCGGCAACGCTTCGAGCACCTTCTCGAATCGCCCGAACGCAACCTCGAATTCCTCCATGAGCATCGAGGCGAGTCCCGCATACCAGTCGATGCGCCAATCGGAGCCGATGTCGCTCTCCAGACGCTGGAGGAGCTCCACAGCATGCTGGGCTTCTCCGAGATCGAGATAGGCGCGCGTCTCGGCGAGGGTCAGCTCGCGGGAGAACGCCACATCCGCACTGCCGACGACGCGTTCGATGCCGCTCTCGCGAGCATGCCGCAGCGAGTCCAGGGTCTGCTGCGGTTCACTGTGCACTGCGGCAGCGAGCAACGCCGCGCTCGGATCGTTCGGATCCAGCAACGGAACAGGCAGCGCTGCAGCGACATTACGTGCCTCGATGGCGGAATCACGTTCCATTCCGTCGACATACACATCGGTTTCTGCGACCGCCTCGTCGGTCCCGAACGTGGTGCGTGGAGGGCTGAACATACGCGACAGACCGGGATGTTCGGTGCCGCTCTTCTGCGAAAGGATCTCGCGCAATACCCCCGTCAACTGGCCGGCCAGTTCATCGGCCGACGCAAATCGCCGGTTCGGATCAGTGTTGGTGGCGCGCAGCAACAACCGGTGGAACGAATCGTGCTCGGCAAGAATCGGTTGTTCGGTGGGCGTAGGCAAACCGTCGAGGTATCGCCCCTTGTCGGAGGGCATGTCGAGAGTGAGCACCGCCAGAGTCCGTCCGACCGTGTAGATATCGCTGGCGACCGTAGGTCCTGTCCGTGCGATCTCGGGTGCCTGGTAGCCGGGGGTGCCGTACAGGTACCCGTAGTCCTCGATACCGGCGACCGCACCGAGATCGATGAGTTTGAGCTGCTCGTCGGTGACCATGATGTTCTCGGGCTTGAGATCGTTGTAGACGAGCCCGATCTCGTGCAGGTACCCGAGTGCGGGAAGGGTCTCCAAGAGATACCCGATGGCCTGCTCGACGGGCATCCGCTGGTCGGGGCACGTGCGCAGCACCTCGCGGAGCGAATGTCCGCCCACATATTCCATGACGATGTACCCCATCGGGGTGCCGTCGGGCCGGGGGTGTTCCACGAAGTTGTAGATCCGCACGATGCTCGGATGGCTCACCTCGGCGAGGAACTGCTTCTCGGCGACTGCCACCGCCTGAGCTTCCGCGTCGCCGGTGTGCAGAAGTCCCTTGAGAACGACCCACCGGTCACTGACGTTTCGATCGATCGCGAGGAAGATCCACCCGAGGCCGCCGTGGGCGATACAACCCTGTACCTCGTACTGTCCGGCGACGAGCTCTCCGGGCTGCAGGGCAGGTGTGAACTCGAACCGCGAGCCGCACTTCGGGCAGTTCCCGGACGTCGGCCCGGGGCCCTTCGGGCTGCTGCGTCCCACCGGGTTGGCGCACTTCCAGCAGAACCGTTTCCCCTCGGCCACATGAGGATCGCGTAGAACTGCGGACGCAGGATCGATCGGCGAGGGCACCGGCACGTCGACCAGATCGGCGACCCGTCGGTGCAGATGTCCGCGCGTGCGGGAGCGTCGAGTCGAGGACCGCCCCGACGGGGTGCTGCTGTGCGGAGCCGAATCGGGAAGCGCCGAACGCTGCGTTGCGGGCGCCGAACGCTGTGTTGCGGGAGCTGAACGCTCGGTGGCGGGAGCTGAACGCTCGGTCGCAGGCCCGGAGTCGGGTGGATCGGCTGATTCGTCGCGTGTCATGACATCCTCAATCGACGTACGTCGGGGCCGGTGGGGCAGGCGCCTGGCCGAGAACCGCGAGATACCGGTTGTACAACTCGGTCCACGTGCCGTCGGCGCGGATCCGCGCGAGGGTGCCATTGACCGCTCTCACCAGATCGTCGTTGCCCTTGGCGATCCCGATGCCGTACGGTTCGGATCCCAACGACGGTCCGACCAGTTCGAGATACGGGTCCTGGGAGGCGAGTCCGGCAAGGATCGTGTCGTCGGTGGACACAGCGTCGACCTGTCGCTGTTGCAGGACGACGAGACAATCGGCCCACGAGGGCACGGTCAGTATCGACGCTGCCGGTTGCAGTTGCTGCATGCGCGTGAGCGACGTCGTGCCCGCAGCGATGCACACCCGTCGGCCCGCGAGATCTGCGGCGCTTCGGACATCGGAATCCTTGACGACGAGCACTCGCTGCTGCGCGAGGAAATAGACCGTGGAGAAATCCACGCGCTCGCGTCGTGCGCAGGTGATGCTCATGGTCTTCGCGACGATGTCGACGGTTGAATCCTGCAGGGCCTGCTCGCGTTCCGAAGAGTTCAGGATTCGGAAATCCACTGCCTCCGGATCGCCGAGAATGTCGCGGGCGATCTCCCGGGCGATCTCGACGTCGAATCCGGTGATGCGGCCGGTTGCGGGGTCGCGGTAGCTCATGAGATTGCTGCCCGTGTCGAGTCCGACGATCAGCCTGCCGCGGGCGCGGATGGCGTCGAGGGCAGGCCCGGTCTCGTTGCCGGTGGGACGCAGACTCGCAGTGGGATCGCCGCACTGCGGCGCCGTGGGCACCGCAGACGGGGAGGGCGCGAAGGCGGCGTCCTCGGGCATCGGAAGCGAGACGGTGGAGGTCTCGGTGGTCGACTCGCGGGGCGGGACCTCGGTTGAACACCCTGCCGCAACCGCCGCGACCGCACACAGGGCCGCGATCCACACACCCGCAGGGCGCCGCGCTGTCACTGGTACTCCCGAAGTCGTGGCCACAGTCCGATGATGACAGCGGTCAGCGACAGCACCATCAGGGCGATCGCCACGGGAGCGAGACCCGACAACGTGCGCGACGCACGGAACTCGTTGTCGCGGAGTTCGTGACGGGTGTCCTCGATGCCTTCGCTCAGCGCCGCATCGAGACGGGCGAATTGCGCGGTTGCCTCATCGGGCCCGGGGCCGGTGGCGAGCACCGCAGCAGCGGTGAAATCGCCGCGTTCGAGCGCCGCCACGGTTCGCGAGTGCGACCTGATCCACGCCTGTCTGGCTGCTTCCGCCCGGGACGCGGCGTCGGTGCCGATCTCCACGGTGCCACCCTTGGTGTAACCGTCGAGCCGATCCCCGAGACGGGTGATCGTCTCGTCGTAGACCCCGATATATGCCCCACTCGCGTCCCGCCGCGCGAGGAGAAGTGTCTCGGCGGTGCGGGACTGCTGCGCGAGGATGCGGCTCGCCGTGAGATCTGCAAGCGGCTCCGCGCCCTGCTCGATGGCGCGTTCGGTTGCGCTCGAGGACACCAGGCCGGCGATGAGGAGCCAGCACAGCAACGCCCCGGTTGCACCGATCGCGAAGATCAGACCCGGGTTGAGGGTGCGTCGGGTCTTTCGGCTCACGAGGATATGTGCTGCACACAACGCCGCCACGGTGACCAGAAGCAGCCCGATCGCACCCCACGGAGGGGCCACTGCGGCGCGCTGCGTCGAGTTCACTGCGATCACGCCTTGCGTGTGCAGCTCCTGGGCCACCGGCAGCATCGACGTCTGCATCATGTTCGATGCCTCGGCCAGGTACGCGGCGCCGACCGGGTTGCCTGCGCGATTGTTGGCACGGGCGGTCTCGATCAGCCCCGTGTACATAGGGAGCATGCGCGCGACCGCGGCAACGTTCACTGCGCCGAGCTCGTCCTGCTCTGCGAGCCCCGCTGCGGCGACTACGAGCTGCCCGGACGCTTCCGCAATCGCCTCGACATAGCGGTCGCGCACCGGGGCAGGCTCGATCCCGCCCGAGATGAATCCGGTGACGGCAGCCGCATCGGCGATGGACAGCGCGCTGTACAGGTTCTGGGCGGCGTTCGCGAGCGGCTCGGTGGTTGCCAGAAGGCGATCATGGGTGGCCTTCCGGCTACTCGCGACCTGCGCGGATGCCACACCGGAGATCACCAGCAGTACTGCGAGTATCAACCCGAGCGAAATCAGCTTGGCCGGTGTCGACCGGAACAACTCACGTACTCCGTCGCTGCGGTCACGCCGCCCGTCGTGATCCTCGGCCGAGCCTCCCGACCCGCCGACGGAATCGATCGGAGGGGTCATGCGCACGTTCACGGCACAACCCCTTCCTCGAGAAACCCGATTGTGGCGAGCATATAAGTTGAATGGGACGTATTGGCAGGCGTCCACATCGTCGGAGTTCATCCGGAGTTCGAAAGCGCCGGTACCGACCCCCAATGGGGACGTCGTGCCCTCGCGACGGCCGAGGGCGAGGAGGGCGGATTCGATGCGCGGTGATGGGGACGGCTGGGCAGTAGGGCCGGACGGAGGACGTCGATGGGGCGTGCACGGTGCAGCGGGATTGCTGCTGCGCGCCCCGCGGAGTGACGGGACCCCTGCGGTGTTGCTCCAGCTCCGCGCGGCGTGGAGCCACCAGGGCGGTACATGGGCGTTGCCGGGTGGCGCCCGCGACAGTCACGAATCCACAGTCGACGCCGCGGTACGCGAGGCGCAGGAGGAGGCGGGAATCGACAGTACGTCGGTCGCGGTACGTGCCGAACGGGTCACCTCGGGAAGGCCCGGCTCCTGGTCCTACACGACCGTGGTGGCCGATGCGCCCGCACCGCTCGACACCACCATGAACGGGGAGAGCACCGAGTTGCGGTGGGTGGGCGAGGACGAGGTCGAATCGTTGCCGTTGCACGCGGGATTCGCCGAAGCCTGGTCTGCTCTGCGCACCCGCCCGGTGAGGATGCTGCTCGACACCGCGAACGTTCTCGGAGCCGGTGGGCCGTCCGGATGGTGGCGAGACCGTCCCGGTGCGACAGGTGCCCTGCTCACCGGCATCGCGGCGGCCCTCCCACGCACCGTCGAACTTCCCGACGGAACATTCGGGTGGGTGTCGCGGGTCGAGGCGGTGCTCGAAGGCCGTGCGCGTAGCGCGATCGTCGACAACGACCGCACCCGCGTGCACACCGCGGACGGCAGTGGCGACGACGAACTCGCGCGGCTTGCCGCAGCAGTTGCTCCCGATACTTCGGCTGTTCCCGCTACGGCGACCGCGCTCGATCCGGCCGTGACAGTGGTGGTGACCGCCGATCGGGGACTGCGTGCGCGTCTGCCCCACGGCACCATGGCGCTGTCCCCGTCGGCAGTACTCGGCTGGCTCTAGGACGTCAGACAGGCAGCGCAGCCTTCAGCGCTGCCGCGGCAGCGCGCGGGTCGTCGGCCTTCGTGATCGCGCGCACCACCGCGATGCGCTGGGCGCCCGCGTCGAGCACCTGCGGGAGACGTTCGAGATCCACACCGCCGATCGCGAACCACGGTCGCTGCGGATGCGAAGCGTGTACCTCCCGGAGGACGTCGAGTCCGGCTGCTGTGCGCCCCGGCTTGGTCGGGGTGTCCCACACCGGACCGGACGCGAAATAGTCCACTCCGTCCTCGCCGTCGGCGAGCACGGCCTGCGCGCGGCTGGCCGTGGACCGGCCGATGACGATGTCGTCGCCGAGGATCCTCCGCGCCTGCTTCACCGGCAGGTCGCCCTGTCCGAGGTGCAGAATGTCGGCGCCTGCGGCGAGCGCGATGTCGGCGCGGTCGTTGACCGCGAACAGTGCCCCGTGGCGTGCACACGCATCGGCGATCACCTCGAGCGCGGCGAGTTCCTCACCGGCCTCCAGGCGGCCGAACTTCTTCTCACCTGCGGAGTCCTTGTCGCGCAACTGCACGATATCGACGCCGCCGACCAGGGCTTCCTCGATGAACCGGGCGAGATCGCGGGTGTCGCGACGGGCATCGGTGCACAGGTACAACCGCGCGGTCGCGAGGCGTCCACGGGGGTCGGGATGGCTGCCGCGGTAGGTGGTCGGGTAGGTCGTCACGGACAAGACGGTAGCCTCTACCTCGAAAGTGACAACACGGGAGTCCCGAGGAACGCGGGGCTGAGAGGGGGCCTGCCGGCCCCGACCGTTATGACCTGAACCGGATCATGCCGGCGCAGGGAGTGAGGTGGATGTCGTGTCGACAGTAGCGGTCATCGGTGGTGGCGTGATCGGTCTGGCCGTCGCGTGGCGTGCAGCCCGCGCGGGATGGACGGTCACCGTCCACGATCGTGCCCCGGGCACCGGCGCATCCTGGGTTGCGGGCGGAATGCTCGCACCGTTGTCGGAAGGGTGGCCCGGGGAAGAGCACGTCCTCGATCTCGGGGCGGCCTCGCTGCAGCGCTGGCCCGCACTCGCGCACGACCTCGAATGCGAGACCGGCATCGACGTCTTCACCGCGGGTGCATCGCTGACCGTTGCTCTGGACGCCGCGGACGCCGCCGACCTGCGCACGATCGCAACCTGGGTGGCGGAGCAGGGCCACGAGATGCGCATCCTCACCCGGGCCGAGATCCGTGATCTCGAACCGTCGCTGGGTCCGCGGATCAGGCTCGGCCTGCTGGCCCCCACCGAACTGTCCGTCGACAACAGAAGGCTCGTCGAAGCGCTGCATCGCGCTGCCGTCGCCGCGGGTGTGCAGTTCGTCCAGGCTTCCGTCGGCGACCTCGACGAACTGTCCGACGACCGCGTCGTGCTCGCCGCGGGGTACGCATCGGCGCGACTGTGGCCGGACCTTCCGGTCCGGCCGGTCAAAGGTGAGATCCTGCGGCTGCGCGTACGCCCCGGAGCAACCCCGCCGCCGCAGCACACCGTGCGCGGCAGTGTGCACGGACGCCCCGCGTATCTGGTGCCACGCGCCGACGGGATCGTCGTGGGAGCGACCCAGTACGAAGCGGACGACACCGAGGTCACGGTCGCGGGAGTGCGCGACCTGATCGCCGACGCCGAAATGCTGTTTCCCGCGATCGGTGAGTACGAACTGCACGAGGCGAGCGCGGGGCTGCGCCCGATGAGTCCTGACAATCTGCCGCTGATCGGCAGATTGTCGGATCGGGTGATTGCTGCTACCGGGCACGGGCGCAACGGAATTCTGCTCACCGCGATCACGGTCGACTCGGTGCTCGCCGAGCTCGCCGACGACCCGCTCGCCGAGGTGGCACATGCAGATCCCCAACGATTCGCGAAGGAGAGCGTGCGATGACGAATCAGATTTCGGTCGGTATCACCGTCAACGGTGAGGAGAAATATTTTGCAGACGAACCGACCATGACGGACCTGCTGGCCGAGATGGGACTGCCCGAGAAGGGCATCGCGGTCGCCGTCGACGGGGTGTTGTTCCCCCGGGGACGCTGGAGCGAGAAAATCGGCAAGGGTGCGCAGATCGAGATCCTCACGGCGGTGCAGGGTGGCTGAACACGCACTCGCGCGGGTGGACCCGGGGCAGGATCTCCCCCCGCTGACCATCGCCGGGCGATCGTTCTCGTCCCGGTTGATCACCGGCACGGGAGGTGCTGCGAACCTTGCAGTGCTCGAGGACGCGCTCGTTGCCTCGGGTACCGAATTGACCACTGTGGCGATGCGTCGGGTCGACGCGACGTCGGGAACGGGCGTGCTGGACCTGCTGGTTCGGCTCGGGATCGCGCCGCTGCCGAACACCGCGGGGTGCCGCGGAGCGAAGGAGGCGGTCCTCACCGCGCAACTGGGCCGGGAAGCGCTCGAAACCGATTGGGTCAAGCTCGAAGTCATCGCCGACGAACGAACCCTGTTGCCCGACGCGATCGAATTGGTCTCTGCTGCAGAGCAGCTCGTGGACGACGGGTTCAATGTCCTGCCGTACACCACCGATGATCCGGTGCTCGCGCGTCGCCTGGAGGATGTCGGGTGTGTCGCGGTGATGCCGCTCGGATCGCCGATCGGGACGGGGCTGGGTATCGCCAATCCACACCACATCGAGATGATCGTGGAATCCGCTGGGGTACCCGTCATTCTCGACGCCGGTATCGGTACTGCCTCGGATGCTGCCCTCGCCATGGAACTGGGCTGCGACGCGGTGCTCCTCGCCACGGCGGTCACCCGAGCGAAGGACCCGGCGTTGATGGCATCAGCGATGCGTCACGCGGTCGAAGCCGGCTTCCGTGCTCGGCATGCCGGACGCATTCCCAAGCGATTCTGGGCCCAGGCATCGTCGCCCCTGGATCCCTGAGGCCCTGGTCGCGGGCGTGATGCTGCGCTCGGACCCATTTTCCGGCAGTCTATGGTCCATGATCGAAGTGACCGGACTGACCAAGACCTTCGGTTCAACCACTGCTGTCGACGACGTGACGTTCACTGTCCCCCCGGGGATCGTCACCGGATTCCTCGGCCCCAATGGGGCAGGCAAATCGACGACGATGCGCATGATCCTGGGGTTGGACCGTCCGACATCGGGCACCGCGCTCATCGAGGGCAAGCAGTATCGGGACCTGAAACGTCCGCTGCAGACCGTCGGTGCGCTGCTCGACGCCAAATGGGTGCATCCGAACCGCTCAGCTCGCGCACACCTGAGGTGGCTTGCCGCCTCCAACGGATTGCCGGATTCCCGCGTCGACGAGGTACTGCGTCAGGTCGGGCTGACCGAGGTCGCAGGCAAACGCGCCGGCGGCTTCTCGCTCGGCATGTCGCAGCGCCTCGGCCTGGCAGGTGCGCTGCTCGGCGACCCGAAGGTGTTGCTGTTCGACGAACCCGTCAACGGTCTCGATCCCGAGGGCATCGTGTGGATCCGCCGGTTCATGCAAGCCCTTGCTGCGGAGGGCCGCACGGTGCTCGTGTCGAGTCACCTGCTGTCGGAGATGGCCCAGACCGCCGATCACCTCATTGTGATCGGACGCGGCAAGCTCATCGCCGACATGTCGGTCGAGGAGTTCGTCGATCGGGCGTCGGAATCCCTCGTGGTGGTTCGCAGCCCCCAACTCGATGAGCTGCGCAGCGCGCTCACCGAACGCGGGCACACGGTGATCGACGAGGACGGTGCGTTGCACGTCTCGGGTGCCGGTGCCGCAGAGATCGGTGAGCTCGCCGCGGCACGCTCGATCGTCCTGCACGAGCTGGCGGGCCGCCATGCATCCCTCGAGGATGCGTTCATGAAACTGACCGGAGGCGACGTGGAGTTCCACGGCACCGGTTTCGACGACGTGATGAAGGGCAGCCTGTAATGGCATCACCAGCATTGGACACCTTGCGTGCGGAACGCATCAAATTGACGTCGGTGCAGTCTCCGTTCTGGTGCCTGGCGGTGATCGTCGCCCTTGGCATCGGTTTCGCCGCGATGATGGGCGCGGTTGCCCGCAGTTCCATGTCGATCGACGACGAGGCCGCCCGGTTCTATCTGACCCCCGATGTCGCCGCTACCGGTGTCACGGGCTTCGGCATCATGGTGCTGATGATCCTCGCGGCACTGTCGGTCACGAGCGAGTACCGCTTCGGCGTCATCCGGACGACCTTCATCGCCAATCCCAACCGTTCTCTCGTGCTGACCGTGAAATCGGTTCTCATCGGTGTGATCGGAGCTGTCGTCACCGGCGTGGTGGGCCTGATCGCCGTGTACGTCGCGAAAGCGCTCGCGGGTTCGGAGGCAGGCCGCGACCTCGTGCTCGAGGGCGACACGTGGCGCGCGATCTACGGCATTGCGTTCTACGCGTTCCTGGCGGTGTTCCTCGCGGTGGGTGTGGGGACATTGCTGCGGCAGTCGGCGGGCACGATCGCGCTCCTACTGTTGTGGCCCTTGCTCATCGAATCGTTGTTCTCGTTGTTCGGCCGGGTCGGTCGTGAAATTCAGCCGTTCCTGCCGTTCGCCAACATCAACCACTTCCTCGGTATGGAGCAGGGGGTCGACTTCCATTGGGGGCCGTGGGGTTCGCTGCTGTACTTCGCATTGTTCACGGCAGTCGTGTTCGGTGTGTCGCTCGCGGTGGTCGGTAAACGCGACGCCTGAACTGTGCCGGGTCAGTATGCTCGGGCAATGATCGACACGGTGGTCGGCCGCCGCATCGCAATATTGACGGTGGCGGCCGTGGTGATCGCGGGCTGCACGGACGACGCTCGCACGGACTCCTCGCCCGTCGATCCGGCCGCTCTCGCCGACAGCGTGCAGATCGATGCCCTGATGGGCCACCTCACCGAATTCGAGCGCATAGCGACCGAGCACGGGGGTAACCGCGCGCTCGGCACCGCCGGTTACGACGCGAGCGTCGACTACGTGGCAGGCGCGTTGCGCGACGCCGGATTCGACGTGCAGACACCCGAATTCGACGCCACCACCTTCGAGGTCGAAGACCAGACCCTCGAGGTCGGCGGCCGGCCCCTCGATGTGCGGGCGCTTGGCCACTCGCCCACGACCGGACCCGAAGGGCTGACCGCGCCCGTTGTGCGGGTACCCACCGACGACACCCCGGGATGCGAGGCCACCGACTACGACGGTCTCGACGTGGCGGGAGCGATCGTGGTGGTCGACCGCGGCGTATGCACCTTCTCGACGAAAGAGACGGTCGCTGCAGATGCGGGTGCTGCGGCACTGCTCGTCGTGAACACCGAGGACGGTCCCCTCGCCGGGGCGACGCTCGACGAGACCGCGCCGCGACGGATTCCCGTCGGCGGAATCGGCCTGGCAGACGGCGAGCGGGTTGCGGCGTCACCGTCGGCGGATCTCGTCCTCGACACGAAGACCGAGACGCAGCGTTCCCGCAACGTCATTGCGCAGACCGAAACGGGCTCGACCGACGATGTCGTGGTCGTCGGTGCACATCTCGACAGCGTGCCCGAAGGGCCGGGGATAAACGACAACGGCAGCGGTGTCGCGGCCGTCCTCGAGACCGCACTGCAGATCGGTAGCGACCCCGGCGTCACCAACGCTGTGCGGTTCGCGTTCTGGGGCGCCGAGGAGATAGGGCTCGTCGGGTCGACCGAGTATGTCGAGTCCTTGTCTCCCGAAGAGCGCGAGGCGATCGCCCTCTACCTGAATTTCGACATGATCGGCTCGCCGAATCCCGGCTATCTTCTCTTGGACGGCGACGATTCCGACGCGCAAGGTGCCGGACCGGGGCCCGAGGGATCGGCCGGTATCGAGCGCACCATCTCGGGCTTCTTCGCCGAGCGCGGGATCGATGCCGACGGCACCGATTTCGACGGTCGCTCCGACTATGGCCCGTTCATGGCAGTCGGCATCCCCGCCGGTGGCACATTCACAGGCGCCGATGAAGTGAAGTCCCCCGAAGAGGCCGACAAGTGGGGCGGCACCGCAGAGCAGGAGTACGACCCGAACTACCACCGGCCTGAGGACACAGTGGACAACATCGACCGCGACGCCTTCGCAGTCGCAGCGGCGTCCGTCGCCTACAGCACCGCGGTCTACGCGGACTCGCTCGACGGCCCGGACGGAGTCCCGGGCGGGCCTGCGCGCACCGAGGCACGCGCGGGATTCACGGAGTAGGCATTCACGCAGTAGCCGGACCCGCGAGACCTCAGTCCGTCAGGGCTGCCCGTGAAGTCGCCACAGCGGGTTGACCGGGCCGTGGCCGTGGCCGAGGTCGTACGACCACTCGAGGCACTTCGTCACCCATTCCTTCGCGAACGCCACCGCATCCGGCACCGACCGGCCGTGGGCGAGCGCTGATGCGATCGCCGCAGCCAGTGTGTCGCCGCCACCGTGGTCGTTGCCCGTGGCGAGGCGCGGGCTCGGGAACTCGAGAAAACGGTCGCCGTCGAACAGCAGATCGGTGCTCGACTCCGAAGTGCGGAGATGGCCACCCTTGACGATCGACCACTGTGCGCCGAGTGTGTGCAGCGCTTCCGCGGCCTGTCTCGCAGTGCGGTCGTCGACCACCTCGATGCCGGTGATGAGCCTGATCTCGTCGAGGTTGGGGGTCACGACGGTCGCCAGCGGGATCAGCGCCGAGCGGACGGCCTCGAGTGCGCTCGCGTGGAGGAGGGGATCGCCGTGCATCGACGCACACACGGGGTCCACGACGAGTGGGACGTCGGTGTCGCGGCCGATGCCGACTTCCGAGCACACCGCAGCGACGGCTTCGATGATCTCCGTCGACGCGAGCATGCCTGTCTTGGCCGCGGACACCCCGATGTCATCGACGACGCATCGCACTTGGGCTGCCACCGTCTCCGGGGGGATCTCGTGGAAGCCGCTCACCCCGACCGAGTTCTGCACGGTTACCGCGGCCACCGCGACGCACGCGTGGACACCGCACATCGCCATCGTGCGGGAGTCGGCCTGGATACCTGCGCCTCCGCCGGAGTCCGTGCCGGCGATGGTGAGCACACGAATCGGGGTATGGCCTTGTTCGGCCAGGGGAAGCAGCTGCACGGAGGTGACCCTACCGGTCGTCGTTCGGGCAGCTGCCGGTGTCAGCACTTCGTCGGTGGGAGTGCCATCCCGGAGGCGCGCGCGTGTGCTCTATAGTGGCGTGCGTCACACTAGGAAAGAAGTCGGGGAGGCGTTCATGATCAACTTGTCGACGGCGGAGGTGTCCGACAATGCCGATCAGAACCGATTCGAGTTGCGTCTCAATGGTGACCTCGTGGGCATTCTCGGGTATTTCGATTCCGAGCATCCGGCGGGCATCCCCGGGCGGGGGCGTCCCGTGGTCGATTTCCTGCACACCGTGATCGTCGAGGACTTCGGGCACCGGGGCCTTGCCGGCATTCTCGTCGGCGGTTCGCTCGACATTGCACGGAGGCGGGGCTGGAGAGTCCGGCCGGTGTGTACGTACGTGCAGCGGTATCTCACGTCGAATCCGGGCTATCGCGACGTGATCGTGCCGATCGCATCGGCGAGGAGGGCTTGACGCAAGAGCTCCGGCTCACTCGGAGAGGTCGACGATCACCGGTGCGTGATCGCTTGCGCCCTTGCCTTTGCGCTCGTCGCGGTCGATCGACGCGGACGTGACCTTCGCCGCGAGGGCCGGTGACCCGAGCACGAAGTCGATGCGCATGCCTTGCTTCTTCGGAAAGCGCAGCTGCGTGTAGTCCCAGTATGTGTACACACCGGGCCCGGGCGCGTGCGGGCGCACCACATCGACGAACCCGGTCTCGGCGAACGCCGAGAATGCATCGCGCTCGGGTTGCGAAGTATGGGTCTTGCCCTCGAAGAATGCCGGATCCCACACGTCCTCGTCGGTGGGTGCGACGTTCCAGTCGCCGACCAGTGCGACCGGTAGATCGGGGGCGGCAGAGAGCCAGCCCTGCGCGTCGGCGCGCAGCTTCGCGAGCCAATCGAGCTTGTAGGTGTAGTGGGGGTCGGCAAGCTCGCGGCCGTTGGGCACGTACAGGCTCCATACTCGGACACCGCCGCAGGTGGCACCGATCGCGCGCGCCTCACGCGCGGGGGAGAGGTCCGGATCCTTCGAGAAGCCGGGCTGATCCTCGAAACCGATCTGGACGTCGTCGAGTCCGACGCGCGAGAGGATCGCGACACCGTTCCATTGGTTCAGGCCGACATGCGCCACCTTGTAGCCCAGCTCTTCGAACCTGGCGTACGGGAACTGCTCGTCCTTGCACTTCGTTTCCTGCATCGCGAGCACGTCGGTGTCGGTTCGCTGCAGCCAATCGACGATCCGATCGGTACGGGCACGGACCGAGTTCACATTCCAGGTAGCGAGGCGCACGGCCACCACTGTAGGCGACCTAGCCGACGGGCTCCGTCACGTACCCGTAGCGGTGGTGATCGACGAAACCCAACCCTGAATACAGCTCCCGGGAGGCCGTGTTGTCCCCCTCGATCTGGACGTAGGCGTGGGTGGCGCCGAGTTCGCGGCCCCACCCCAGCAGTGATCCGCTCAACAAGGTGCCCACGCCTCGCCTGCGATGCTCGGGGGCGACCTCGATCGCGCTCAGGCCGATCCAACGGCGGCCGTCGGGAGCGTCGGTGATCGCGGCTCGCCCGATCGCGACCGGCCGGGCTCCGGGTGGACCGATGCGGCCGAAACCGAGCGTGCCCGCAACGACCGCGCCGAGAACCACGCCTGCGACATCCGGAAGGTCGCCGCCACGGTAGAGCGAGAGCCAGTCACCGTCGGGAGCCGGAGAGACGACCACCGGGCCGAGACCCGGGGGGAGCGGAACATTGTCGAGGTCTGCTGCCATCACCTGGACCGGGTTGCCGATGGGCACCCAACCTTGGGGGGCCGGGGCGAGTCGGTCGGGGAGCAGCAACCGCAGAGGCAGCCCACGCTCGGCGAACCATTCACGCAGCCGTGCCCGCACGTCGGGATCGTTGGGGTCCCCCACGGTGCCGCGTGGTCCGAGAGGTGTCGCGGAATTGGCCCGTCCGGTGAACCCGCCACCGGCGCGCAGGAACCAGCCATCGACCCAGGCCTGCTCGAGACCGGGCCACCCCGCGGCCGTGGCGTGTTCGAGCGAGCGGATCTCGGCGATGCGGATCGGGCGGGCAGACAGCGCCTTGAGCGCCACTACAGTGCTCGGAGAGACCTGGACGAGCTTCTTCTCGGCGGTACGCACGACCACCACCGGTTCGAGCGACACCAGATCACCGATGACGTCGGTCATCGGATGGCTGTACCCCGCGGGCAGGCGATACCGGACGACGACGCGCGTGCCGAGCGGGATCGCCGCCCCTGCGGGGTTGTCGGTCGTCGCCGGGTTGTCAGTCGTCATCGTCGTCGTGCCCGAACGGGTCGTCGACGCTCCCCGGCAGCCACGTGAGGCCGGGTACACCCCAGCCCGCGCGCTTGATCGTCTTCTTGGCGGCGCGCGCGTTGCGTCCGATCAGGACGTCGACGTACAGGAAGCCGTCGAGGTGACCGACCTCGTGCTGCAGCATCCGGGCGAAGAATCCGTGGCCCTCGATTTCGACGGGCTCACCGTTCTCGTCGGTACCGGTGACCTTCGCCCAGTCGGCACGCCCGGTGGGGAAGTTCTCCCCCGGGACCGAGAGGCAACCCTCGAGGTCGTCTTCCGGGTCGGGCATGGTCTCCGGGATCTCGGAGGTCTCGAGCACCGGGTTGATCACTGCGCCGCGGCGGCGGACCACATTGCCGGATGCGTCGCGATCCGGGCAGTCGTAGACGAACAGGCGCTTGGCGAGCCCGACCTGGTTCGCGGCGAGCCCGACGCCGTTCGCGGCGTCCATCGTCTCGTACATGTCGGCGACCAGTTGCGCGAGTTCCGCGGGTGTTTCGGTCACCGGCTCGGTGGGGTTGTGCAGAACGGGGTCGCCGGTGATGACGATGGGAAGGATGGCCATGGTGAACCAGGATAATGCGCGCGAGTCGTCCCTTCGTCCGGCCGGTATGTGTCGCACCCCCATGATTGAATGACTCGCGGAAACACACAGGTGTAATTGTCGTTGCGGTGTGATTCGAGCAGTCGAGGAGTGAGATGGACGGCGCAGCAGCGCACGGTACGGACCCATCCGAAGCGGACGATGCGCGTCAGGTCGCCGAGAGCAGCCCGATCGACAGCGGGAGCCCGCACGATATCGGCGAGCACGGCCTGAGCCGTCGGGAGCACGACGTCCTGGCGTTCGAGCGGCAGTGGTGGAAGTACGCCGGTGCCAAAGAAGAGGCGATCAAGGAGTTGTTCGGGTTGTCCGCAACCCGCTACTACCAGGTGCTCAACGCTCTGATCGACCGTCAGGAAGCCCTCGCCGCAGACCCGATGCTCGTCAAACGCCTTCGTCGATTGCGGTCCAGTAGGCAGAAGGCGCGCGCTGCTCGACGCCTCGGATTCGAGACGACACGCTAGCGCGCGACACGTGTCGGCCGATCGGGCAACTATGGTCGAAGACGTGAGCAGAACCGCAGAGAACGCGAACCGGGGATCCTCCGGGTTACCGCTACGAGCCATTGCGATGCTGCTGATCTCCCTGGCGATCCTCTTCGCCGGGCTCGGATTCGCATCACTCGGCGGTTCGGACGAGGACGCAGCGTCGACAGCTGCGGCCACCACCGAAACCACCTCCGCGGTTGCGCCGGCGCCGGCGACCACCCGGCCTCCCGTTTCTGCGCCCGGCGCTGCGGGCGCCGCATCGGCGCCCGCGGTTTCGGCAACCTCGCCGGGGTCGGCCCCCGGTGCAGGGGCAACAGGTACAGGAGCATCGGGCACTGCATCGCCGGGCACTGCATCGTCGGGTTCGCTCTCGGGTGCGTCTGCGTCGTCGGCGAGCGTCCGCGTCTACAACAACAGCAACATCGCCGGGCTCGCTGCGCAGACCGCAACCCTGCTCGAGGACGAAGGCTTCACGATCGCCGAGACCGGAAACTACAGCGAAGGACTTCTGGCGCAGACCTCCGTGTACTACGGCACCGGCTCCGGTGAGCAGGAAACCGCTGAGTCCGTGGCAGCCGCCCTCGGCGTCACCGCGCAGCCGCGTTTCGAGGGAATCATGGATTCTGCGCCGGGCGTGATCGTCATCGTCGCGGAGCCGTGAAACCGGTCGAGACGGACGACAGGACCATCACGACAGGGCGCAGAATCGGGCCCGGCTATGATCAGATGACTTTTCGGTACTTCGAAGGAGCGGTTTGATGGCCCCCAGTTCCACTCGTCGCATGACCTGGCGTGCCCTGGCCCCGATCGTCGCGATTGCCGCGGTGGGCCTGAGTGCATGCTCGAACAACGAGGAAGCCACCACCGTGCCGGGCACGACGCCGCCGGTGTGGACGGGGTCGGCCGCGCCGGAAGGCGAATCGCACGGCAGCGATGCGCACGGCACCGATTCGCAGGGTGGCGAGGCAGGGGCCAGTGCGTCCGGCGGCTCGGGTGCATCGCTCACCGCCGACCTGCAGAACGTCGCCGGCGACTCCGCGGGCACCGTCAGCTTTGCCGAGCACGACGGCAACGTCGAGGTCACCATCGAGGTCGACGGTCTCGAGCCCGGATACCACGGCGTCCACATCCACGAATTCGGTGTGTGCGAGCCCGAGTCCGCGCCTCCCGCCGGTGGCGAACCGGGTGCCTTCCTGTCGGCCGGTGGCCACCTCCAGGTTCCGGGCCACACCGCGATTCCGGAGAGCGGCGATCTGCTTTCCGTCGTCGTCCACGAAGACGGCTCCGCGACCGCGACGGTCACCACCGCCGAGTTCACTCTCGAAGATCTCCAGGGCGAGCGGGGCACCTCGGTGGTCGTGCATCAGGACAACGCCGGCGACCGTCTCGCCTGCGGTGTCGTGGCCTGAGTGCATCAGCCGTAATTCCTCTCACAGGGCCCACCCGACCGGCACTCGGTCGAGTGGGCCCTGTGGTTGGATCGAGTGGTGGTTGTCGAATTTCCGGGTTCTCCGCGCCCGACACTCGGTGTGGAATGGGAGATCGCGCTGGTCGACAAGACCACCCGTGAGTTGTCCAATACTGCAGCGGTCGTCTTCGATGCCGTCGGTGAGCTTCCGGGCGACACGCCGCGGCTGACCAAGGAGTTTCTGCGCAACACCGTCGAACTGGTCACCGACGTGCACGACACGGTCGGTGAGGCTGTCGACGATCTGAAGGAATCGTTGGATCTGCTGCGGCGCGCCGCCGATCCGCTCGGCGTCGACCTGATGTGCGCGGGCACCCACCCGTTCGCGCAATGGACCGACCAGGTCGTCACCCAATCGCCCGAATACGACGAGATGATCGAGCGCACCCGTTGGTGGGGCCGACAGATGCTCATCTGGGGTGTGCACGTGCACGTCGGAGTGTCGTCCTCGCACAAGGTCATTCCGATCCTCAACGCCATGCTGGTCAAATATCCCCACATGCTGGCGCTGTCGGCATCATCGCCGATCTGGGCGGGGCTCGACACCGGGTACGCGAGCAACCGGGCACTGATGTTCCAGCAGTTGCCCACCGCGGGGCTGCCGTACCATTTCGCAGACTGGGAGCAGTACACCCGGTTCATCGAAGATCAGCTCAGATCGGGTGTCATCAGTAAACCCGGTGGGATGCACTGGGACATCCGACCCGCACCCAAGTGGGGCACGCTGGAAGTCCGGGTTTTCGACGGCATCACCAACGCGGCCGAACTTTCAGCGCTTGTCGCGCTCGTCCACTGTCTGGTCGTGTACTACGACGAATGCCTCGATCGCGGCGAAGAACTACCGACGCTCCAGCCGTGGCACGTCAAGGAAAACAAGTGGCGAGCGGCCCGCTATGGTCTCGACGCCGAGGTGATCCTCGACCCCGCGTGCCATGAGCGCCTCGTCACCGACGATCTGCACGATCTACTCGAGCAACTCACGCCGACGGCGGTGCGGCTCGGGTGCTCCGACGAACTCGCTGCGGTCGCCGAGATCCCCGTTCGGGGTGCGTCGTACCAGCGTCAGCGACGTGTCGCGGAGGGGCATGAGGGAAGCCTGCTCGCGGTCGTCGATTCGTTGGTCGAAGAACTACGCGGCTGAGTACTTCCAGCTCGTCGCGCAGTAGGTCTAGGCGCGGTACGGGGGGAAGTCATCGTCGTCGAGGAGTCCGTCGCGACCGAGCTGCTCCCGGTACGCGATGCGGCCCACACGATGCGCGATCACGGGTGCGGTGAGCACCATGAACATGCCCGCCAATGCGAGCATCCATACGTCGAACGAGCCCCACAGGTTGAGCATCGCCCCGCCGAGCACGAACAGCAGGCCGATGACCTGAGGTTTCGTTGCAGGATGCATGCGCGAGAGGGTGTCGCGGAAGCGGACGACTCCGATCGCCGCGGTCAACGAGATGATCGCACCGATGAGGATGAAGACATGTCCGACGACGTCGAAGAAGTGACTCATTCTTCGTCACGCACCCGGAATCGTGCGACGGAGACGGACCCGATGAACCCGACCAGAGCCAGCGCGACGACGGCCGGCGCAATCGTGGTGTCGCGGGTGTACACCATCCACGCCGCCAGACCACACATCGCGATGGCCAGCAGGGCGTCGACTCCGACGAGGCGATCGAGCGAATTGGGTCCTGCCAGTACCCGATATCCGATCAGGAGGGCCGACGCGAACAGCAGAACGCCCGATATCACGAGCATCACGGTCATCATTACTCCGTTCCGCTTCGCCACGGGCTCGGCTGCCATTCCGAGTCCCGTTCGAATGTGTCGATGAGAAGACGTTCGATCAACCGTGCCGAGCGGTAGAAGTCGGCGACGGCCTTGTCGGTGCTGACGTCCAGCACGTGGACGTAGACGATCCGGCGAACCTGGTCGATCTCGAGCACCATGGTGCCCGGAATGTTGTTCATGATGTCGGTCCAGAGCGTGAGCACCAGATCGGACTTGATCGTCAACCGGCAGCGCAGCACCCCGGTCACCGGGGGTGCGGCGGGCCGGATCGCCAGCCACGCGACCGAGATCGTCGACTTGATCGACTCGAAGAAGATGTACCCGCCCAGCCGCAGGGCAGACAACAGATGGGCACGGCCTTCCACCGGAACTTTCGGCAGCGGCAACAGTATCGCGAGGAGTCCCGCGACGAGGAGCCCACCGAGAACATTGGCGACGCTCAAGGTGCCCCACAGCATCACCCACACGAACGCCATCCAGAGCACCACGGAGACGCGTAGCAGATTGCCGCGTTTGATCATGGAGTCTCTCCCAACACGGCTTCGATGTACACCGAGCGGTCACGCAGATTCTCGGCGGCGCGGCCGCTGATGTCGAGCAGCGGCCCTGCGAATACGGTCAGCCCGAGCCCGATCACAACGAGCGCGATGGTGGGGACCACCATGCCCATGGGCATCTTCCCCACGTCCGCCCGCTCCTCGAACGCGATGTCGGCTTCGGACTCGTCGATCAGTGCCGACGGCCCGATGTCGGCGAGTTCACCTTCTGGCGCGTCGGCGCGGGCCCGCCAGAATGCCTTGGCCCAGACACGGGCCACCGCGTACAACGTCAGCAGGCTGGTGATGGTGCCACCGGCGACGAGAATCCACGCGAGAGCGGATCCGTCTTCTGCCCCGGCCTGCAACAACGCGATCTTTCCGATGAAGCCGGAGAACGGTGGGATGCCGCCGAGGTTGAGTGCAGGGATGAGGAACAGGACGGCCAGGAGTGGACTGGTCACGGCCAGGGAGCCGAGTCGACGAAGTGACGCAGACCCCGCTTGTCGTTCGATCAGGCCCACGACGAGGAACAGCGTGGTCTGCACCAGGATGTGGTGTGCGACGTAGAAGACTGCGCCGCCGAGGCCGGTCTGGTTCGACAACGCAATTCCGAACACCATGTAGCCGATGTGGCTGACGAGCGTGAACGACAGGAGACGTTTGATGTCGTTCTGCGCGATTGCACCGAGGATCCCGACAACCATCGTCAGAAGACCGGCGATGAGCAGGACGTCGTCGAGCTCGCCCTGCGGGAAGATCAAGGTGTGCGCACGGATGATCGCGTACACACCCACTTTGGTGAGAAGGCCCGCGAAGACCGCGGTGACGGGGGCGGGTGCGGTGGGGTAGGAGTCGGGCAACCACGACGACAGCGGGAAGATCGCGGCCTTGATGCCGAACGCCACGAGCAGCACACCGAAGATCGCCGTACGGGTGCCTGAATCCACGTCGTCCATCCGCAGTGCCATCTGCGCCAGATTCAACGTTCCTGTAGCGGCGTAGGCGAACGCCATGCCCATCAGGAAGATCATCGACGACACCATCGAGACCATGACGTACGAGACCCCGGCGCGGACGCGATCGGCGCTCGCACCCAAGGTCAACAGCACGAACGACGCGGCGAGAAGCACCTCGAATCCGACGAACATGTTGAACAGGTCGCCCGCGAGGAACGCGATGTTCAGGCCCGCGGTGAGTGCGAGGTAGGTGGGCAGGAAGATCGACACCGGCTGTTGCTCGTTGCCGTCGTGGATACCCTGACCGACGGCGAACCACATGACCGACAGCAGCACGATCGCCGCGATCACGAGCATCAGTGCGGCGAGCCGATCGGCCACGAGAGAGATACCGAACGGTGCTTCCCATCCCCCGACCTGCACCACTTCGATGCCATCTTGATCGGCGAAGTAGAGCAGTGCCACTGCTACCGCGAGCGACGCGACGAGGGCCGAAATGGTGACGAAGCGCTGAGCCCGTGGCCGCCGGCCCAGGATCAGGGTGACCGCGGCCGCGAGCAGCGGAATGAGGATCGGCAGGGGAATGAGAACGGCGGTTTCCAAGGTCATCGGTCGCTCTCCTTCCCGTCGTCCTCGGTCCTTGCCTCGACTTCGCTGACGCCGTCCCCCTCGTCGGTGCCCCTGTCCTGTGGCTTCTTTTCGCCCTTGTCTTTCGGTGCGTGCTTGTCTTTCGGCGCATGCCGCGGATTGCCGCTGCCGGGGTTGCGGGGATCGTCATAGGCGGAATCGGTGGGATCGTCGAAATCACCGTCGTGCAGATCCTCGTAGACCTCGAGGTCCTCGATGTTGGTGAGGGCATCGAGCGGGATCGGATTGCCTTCGGCGTCGAACGCGTCGCCACTCATGCTCGGTACGCCGGTGACCGGGTCGTCGGACCGGTCGCGGCCCGGGGCCTCGGCAAGGGTCCGCCGCTGCGACACCATGGTGTCCTCAGGGTCGTTCTCGACTTCGTCGCGTGCGCGGATGGAGTACGAGCGGTACGTCAGTGCGAGCACGAAGGCTGCGACACCCATGGTGATCACGATCGACGTGAGCACCATGGCCTGCGCGAGCGGATCGGACATGTCCTCGCGTCTCGCATTGTCGGACCCGACGACCGGGGCGTCCCCGGCCGGGCCGCTGAGGGCGATGATCAGCAGATTGACGCCGTTGCCGATGAGGAGCAGGCCGAGCAGCATCTTGATGATGCTGCGCTCGAGCAGGAGATAGACACCGCAGGCGACGAGTACGCCGACGATGACGACCAGGGTCAGATTGGTGGTCATCGGCGTTCACCCACGACCTCGGCGTCGAGCCGGGCTCCGAGGCTTCGGAGCACATCGAGGATCAGGCCGACGACGATCAGATACACACCCAGGTCGAAGAAGAGTGCGGTGACGAGTTTGATGTCGCCGATCAACGGCAGTGTCACCTCGAGAACCGCAGAGGAGAGCACCGGCGCTCCGAGGAACAACGAGAACAATCCGGTGCCTGCGGACAATGTCAGGCCGAGTCCGAGGATCTTGCCCGCGTCGATGGGAACCGCCTCTCCGAGTTCGTATCGTCCCCCTGCCAGATAGCGCAGGACCAGAGCCAGCCCCGCGACGAGGCCTCCGGAGAATCCGCCGCCCGGGGCATTGTGGCCGGCGAAGAAGAAGTACACCGACAGCACCATCATCGTGGGGAACACCAGCCGTGTGGTGACCTCGAGGACCAGTGACCGGTAGCGCGGATCGATCAGATCACCGCCGCGCAGCCACGTGATCTCGGAGTTGGCCCCCGCCGCATCGAGCTGGGCGGCGGGTGCGTCGGAGACACGCGGTGCGGTACCGAACCTGCGGGTCCGGAATACCAGGCTCGCGACACCGGTCGCGGCGACGAGCAGCACGGAGATCTCGCCCAGGGTGTCCCATGCGCGGATATCGACGAGTAGTACGTTCACCACATTCTTGCCGTGGCCGAGTTCGTAGGCGAGTTCGGGAAGTTGCAGTGAGATCGGGTCGGCAGTGCGCGCGGCCACCGCGAACGCTCCCACAACGGTCACCACTGAACCCACCGCGATGCCGAGCAGGGCCCGGGGGCCGCGCTTGCCGATCTCGGCTTGTCGATCGTTTTCGGGAGGCAGTTTCCGTAGCACCAGCACGAACATCACCAGGGTGACGGTTTCGACGAGGAACTGCGTCAACGCCAGGTCGGGGGCGCCCTGCAATGCGAACAGGACGCCGAGACCGTAACCGGTGACACCGACCATCAGGACTGCGGCGAGCCGGTTCCGCATTACCGTCGCGGCCAGTCCCCCACCGATCATGATCAGACCGACGGTGAACTGCCACGGCGTGTCCCACGCGCGTAGCTCCGGTGTGGTCCTTGCACCGAAGACGAACAACAGCACGGTGGGAAGCAGCGCGAGCGTGATGAGGATGGTGGCCTGTGTCAGTGGTAGCGAACCGCGCTGGATGAAACTCGTCAACCTCGTCGACATGTTGTCCATGCCGCGCAGCGTTGCGTCGTAGATGCGGTCGGCGTTACCGAGTGGCGGGTGCTCGAAACGAAGGCGGGCAACCGTACGGTGCGCGAGATAGAGGATGATTCCTGCCACGATCACGACGGCGGTGAGGGCGAGTGGCAACGTCAAGCCGTGATACAACGCCAGGTGGTAGGGCTCGGCGAGTGAGGCAGGCAGTGTGTCGGCGTAGGGCGCGACGAGGGTGTCGACCCACGGCGCCGCAAGACCGGCTGCAAGACCGGCGACCGCGAGCAGAGTGGGTGCCGACAGCAGCAACGCGCCGGGAGCGTGAAAATTCTGCACCGACGGGCTGGGCCGCTTGAGCTGCTTGCGGCCGAAGGCTCCCCAGATGAACCGGATGCTGTAGGCGAGGGTGAGGATCGAGCCGAGCACCATGCCGCTGACGATGGCGATGCGCGCCCAGTCCGGGACCACGTCGGCGGACAGCGCTGCTTCGAGCGCGGCTTCTTTGCCGACGAAACCGATGAACGGTGGCAGTCCGGCCATACTCGCAGCGGCCATGGCCGCCACCACCGCCAATATCGGAGTTCGCAAGCCGAGGTGGGCGAGCTTGCGGATGTCGCGAGTGCCCGTCGAGTGGTCGATGATCCCGACCACCATGAACAGGCACGCCTTGAACATTGCGTGCGCAATCACCATCGTCAGTCCGGCGAGCGCGGCCTCACGACTGCCGATGCCGACGAGCGCGGTGAGGAATCCGAGCTGGCTGACGGTGCCGAACGCGAGGATCAGTTTCAGGTCGAACGCACGGAAGGCGCGCCAGCCACCCAGGATCATCGAGGCGAGGCCCAGGGTGATCACGATCGGGCGCCACGGCGCCGCGTCGGCGAACGCCGGTGCCAATCGTGCCACCAGGTAGATGCCGGCCTTCACCATCGCGGCGGCGTGCAGATAGCCGGACACGGGTGTGGGGGCGGCCATCGCACCGGGAAGCCAGAAATGCAGCGGCACGACCGCGGACTTCGACAGCGCACCGATGAGCACCAGCACGATGGCAACACCGGCCAGCCAGCCTTCGGGTGCCGCCTCGATCACCGCGGAGAGGTTGTAGCTGCCCACGAGCTGGCCGAGGATGATGATGCCGACGAGCATCGCGAGGCCACCGGCAGTGGTCACGAGCAGCGCCTGGGTGGCAGCTCGCCGACTCGACGCACGTTCGGCATAGTGGCCTACCAGCAGGAACGACAAGACTGTGGTCAATTCCCAGAACGTGTAGAGCACCAGCATGTTGTCGCTGGTGACCAGGCCGAACATCGCGCCGGCAAATGCCACCATCTCGGCTGCGAAGATCCCCAGACGCGGCTCGTCGTCCTCGAAATAGCGCGCGCAGTAGAGCAAAATCAGTGCGCCGATGCCCAGCACCAGCAGGCACATGATCGCGGAGAGGGAATCGAACCGCATGTCGATGTCCATCGACACCGCCGATGCCCATCGGATGCTCAACTCCTGCTCGGTACCCCAGTTCGCGAAGACCCAGCCGAGGCTCGCGAGCGGGACGACCGCCAACGGCAGGAAAGCATTTCTCCCCATGACTCTGACCAGCGGCGGTGCCAGGATCGCGGCGACCGCGTGAGCGATGAGTATGGCGAGCAAAAGGCACTCCGTCGGGGTCGGGCCAGGCGGCGGCGTGAAACTGTTCTGTTCTCAGCATCTGCAGCGGCGATGACCGTCGCAGAATTGACAATGCGTTCGACACAAGAGCCGAAACGCGGGACGCCCCGACATGCGCGCCGTTCGCCGTTTAATGGGCAAACCGGAATGACCCCATACTAACGAGAGGCTTCGCATCGTTGCGAATCGGGGGTTGCGTGCACGGAAGTGTGGCTCAGCGCACCTGCCAGGCGCAGACGGCGCCCGTCGCGGCGAGTGCGAGCGCCGTCCACATGGTGTCCGCCGGGAGCAACCACACTGCTCCGATCACGGCGGTCAGTGGCACCGGCAGCGACAAGCCGAGTGCGGCAACGGACGCGGATCCGGGTAGCGACGACGCGAGGGCCAGGCCTGTGCCCGCGGCGATGAGGGCCAGGCGAACCGGCAGGGGAACGTTGTCGGCGAACTGTGGCCACAACACCGCGGCGGTCGAGACCGCCAGCGCCAGCGCGAGACCCGCGGCCGCGTACGGAATGTATGGGGAACAACACACGCCGAGAGCGGCGGCCGCGACCACGAGCAACGGCAGCCACCACTGCTCGCTACCGAACAGGTCGAGCATCACCGGGTATCCCGCAGCCACCGCCCCGATGACCGTCAGCACGAACCGGTCGTCTCCGGCGGGCACGACACGGGCGGTGACCTCGGCGCCGATCACCACCGCCACGAGAGCTCCCACCGCCACCACCCACATCCTTGCCCAGCCGGAACCGGACTCGGAGGTCACGAGTTCGCCGAGCAAGCGGCAACCGACGGCCAGCACGCCCGCGGCGAGCGCCGTGACCGTGAGAAGTTGCGGATCGAACCGCTGGGTACGACCACCGGGTGTTGCGGTCAGTGCCGCGGCCATGAGCGTCACCAATGCGAGCGCCAGCAGCCACTGCGTGATCGTCCACCGCACCGAATCGATCGGCACCTGGGTGCCGACCGCTGCCGCGGTGAGGAACGCAGACCACGCACCTGTGAGCAGTGCCCACGGTCCGTTCGGCACCGCCCATGCACCGGCGACGGCCGTGCCCAGCAGTACTCCGGTAGTACCGGAAGCGACCAGCCCGACGGTGGTCGAGGTGTCGGCCGACGCGCCTGCAGGCACCAGGTACCGGAGGGAGCCGAGCACGAGAACGGCGCCTGCGCCCAACGACCACGCAGTCCGCGGGGACCCCGACCGTTGCAGACCCACCACCGACACCACAGCGAGCACCGCGGTGATCATCGGCGAGAAAACACTGCGGGTGCCGGTCGGGAGCGCCGCCTCACCGACCATCAGGACGAACACCGCGACCGCGCCGGCGCACGCAGCCGCAGCGAGCGCAGCCGGCGCGCTTGCTCGCACGGACGTCGAGGTCGGCGACATATCAGCGTCCGTCCGCGTACGCCCGTAGATGCTCGACCTGGACGGGATCGAGCGACGGCCGTATCGCCTCGCGGGCGGCGGCGACATCCTCGGAGGTCACCGCGGCCGCATCGACCCGCCGCCGCATCGCGGCCAGCGCGGCCTCGCGCAGCACCGCCGCGCAGTCGGCCGCGGAGTAGCCGTCGAGCTCCTCGGCGAGCGCCTCGAGGTCGACGTCTTCGTCCAACGGCACCGACCGGCCTGCGGTCTTCAGGATCGCGGCGCGCGCTTCGGCATCCGGCGGCGGCACGAATACCAGGCGCTCGAGCCGCCCGGGACGCAGCAATGCCGGGTCGATCAGATCCGGGCGGTTGGTCGCCCCGACCACGACGACGTCGCGCAGCGGCTCGACGCCGTCGAGCTCGGTCAGCAGAGACGCCACGACCCGATCCGACACCCCGGAGTCCGAACTCTGGCCGCGGCGTGGAGCGAGGGCGTCGATCTCGTCGAGGAACACGAGCGAGGGCGCCGAGTCCCGCGCGCGTTGAAACAGTTCTCGCACCGCTTTCTCCGACGCGCCGACCCATTTGTCCATCAGTTCGGCGCCCTTGACGGCGTGCACACTCAATCGCCCGGTACTCGCCAGTGCGCGCACGAGGAAGGTCTTGCCGCAGCCGGGCGGGCCGTACAGCAGCACCCCGCGAGGCGGATCGACACCCAGTCGGGCAAACGAATCGGGATGCTGCAGTGGCCACAGCACTGCCTCGGTCAGCGCCTGCTTCGTCTCGACCATGTCGCCCACGTCGTCGAGACTTACACTGCCGATCGCCAGCTCCTCCGAGCCCGAGCGGGACAGCGGCCGGATCACCTCGAGCGCGCCGACCAGGTCGTCCTGCGTCAGCTTCGGCTCGTCGGTGTCGCGGCTCGCGCGGGACGCGGCGCGCAGTGCAGCCTCGCGACACAGCGCTGCCAGATCGGCGACCACGAAGCCGGGAGTGCGTTCGGCGATCGCATCGAGGTCGAGACCCGTGGACGGCACCGCCCTCAACAGCACCTCGAGCTGGGCCCGGCGGGTGGCCCCGTCGGGCAGGGGCAGCGACAACTCGCGGTCGCAGAGCTCGGGTGTCCGCATCCGCGGATCGACGCCGTCGGGTGCGGCGGACGTCGCGACAAGTGCAACACCGTCCGTCTCGACCGCGCGGCGGAGCTGCTCGACGATCAGTGCCGCCACCGGTTCCGCGTCGGCAGGCAGGACGGTGTCCACATCGGTGACGAGCAGGACACCGCCGCTCTGCACCGCGTCGACGGCCGCGGTGATCCGCGCCAGCCGATCGGCGGCGGCGAGGGCGCCGACGCTCGGGCCGTCGACTTCGACGACGCGACGCTTCGCGAGTACCGCCCGGGCGAATGTGGTCTTCCCGACCCCCGCGGGGCCGGTGACCATCACACCCAGGTGCGGAGATGCACCGAGGGTTCGCAACAGTTCCGGTTCGTCGAGGGCGAGGCCGAGCCATTCGGAGAGCTTGCTCACCTGCGCCTGTAGCCCGACGAGGTCTTCGACGGAACGCGACGACAGCCGTTGGGGCTCCGACTCGGATACGTGTCCGGAAAGTGGTGCGGTGACCGACATGGTGGCTGCCTCCGCGGACAGAGGCACGGCGCTACCCCCGTGGCTCCAGGAGACCGCGGTGTTCGGTTGAATGCTGACCGGCCCCGATGGATCGACCGCCGCGACGGTGAGCAACTCTGTCGTCCAGGCGATGCCGAATGTCCGCGACAGTGCGCGCGTGGTGTCGGCGCTGCTGGTGCCGGGGCCGAGATCGCGCGGCAGCAGCGACACCGCGTCGCCGACGGTGACGACCTTGCCGAGCAGCGCCTGCCGCAAGGTTGCGTCGGGGATCGCGGTGCTGGCCAGGGTCGAGCCCGAGACGGTCACCGAGCGTGCTCCGTACACGGTGACCGGTCCGACGACCACCGTGGCGTCCTCGCGTAGCCCGGTATTGGAGAGAGTCACGTCGTCGAGCAGGATCGTCCCGGTGGGGGTACCCGCCGGTGCGTGCCCCGCGACGGCCGCGGTGCGTCGCGCCCCGGTGAGTGCGATCGCATCCCATTCGCGGAGTCCGAGCGCGGTGAGCACCTCCGGGTGCAGGCGGACGAGTCCGCGGCGGGCATCGGCCGCGGAAGTGTTGAGCCGGACGGTCAGCGCGAGTTGTGGGGTGGTCACCCGCACGAGCCTAGATCGTGGTCAGCCTCCGCGCGGGCGACGCAGCCCGAGGCGCGCCGAGGAACGCCCCGTGGCTGTGAGCATGCGCCGGCCGACGGTGCGGCCGGGCCGCAGCGCGCGGGACTCGGCGCGGATCGCCCGACGTTCGGAGGGCTTGATGTCCCATGTCGCCGGGCGTGCCGCCACCCACCGCTTCGAGCGGATCGCGAAGGGAATGTGCACGAGGTACACGCCCACCAGCACCAGCATCAGGACGAACGGGTAGGTGACCAGCGCTGCCGCACCGGCGGCCACGAGCGCCAGGAGAAGGATCGCGAGACGCGGCGGTACGGATACGGACTTCATCGCGAGGGTCGGGATCCGGCTGACGATCAGGCCGGCGGAGATGAGCGTCCACGCGACGACAAGGGGGAACGAGGTCCACCATCCGTCTCCCCACTGGACGTACGCCGCAATCGGGCTCAACGCGATGATGGCGCCGGCAGGTGACGGCACGCCAACGAAGTATTCGCGGGCGTACGCGGGGACGGAGTCGTCCTCGAGCAGGGTGTTGAAGCGGGCAAGACGCAGAACGATGCTCACCGCGTACAGCAACGCGATGATCCAGCCCAACGCGCTGCCGTCGAGCAACGTCACATACAGCACTAGCGCGGGTGCGACGCCGAATGCGATGGCGTCGGAAAGCGAGTCGAGTTCGGCGCCGATCTTGCTGGTCGCATCGAGCAAGCGCGCGATGCGACCGTCGAGCGCGTCGAGGACCGCGGCGGCGCCGATCATGCCGAGGGCGATGCCGAGTTCCCCGTCGAGCGCGAACTTCACGGCCGACAACCCAGCAGAGAGCGCAAGAATCGTGATCACGCTCGGAAGCAGGCGCACTGCTGCCGGGCGACTTCGGGTCGCGTGGTTGTCGTCCCCTACGGGGACGTTCGGTTTGAGGGGGGTCACAGCACCGGAGCGGACGGAAGCGCAGCAATGACCGTCTCGGCTCCGATCGTGCGCTGACCACGCTCGACGAGCAGCGTGCTGCCCGCGGGCAGATAGGTATCGACGCGGGAACCGAAGCGGATGAGTCCGTACGTGTCGCCGATGGGAACCGTGTCGCCCACCTGTGCGTCGCACACGATGCGCCGGGCAAGCAGACCGGCGATCTGCACGACCCCGACCAGCGCGCCGTCGCGCATCTCGAGCAACATGCTCGTGCGTTCGTTGACTTCACTCGCGTCGGAGAGATCAGCGGAGAGGAACTGCCCGGGGCGGTGTACGACCTTACGGACGATGCCGCCGACGGGGCTGCGCTGTACATGCACGTCGAGCACCGACAGGAAGATGCTCACGCGGGGGAGCGGCTCGGTGCCGAGTCCGAGTTCGGCGGGTGGGACGGCCGTGTCGACGAGCGCGACCTCACCGTCGGCGGGTGCGACTGCGATGCCGGTCCGGTTCGGTGGCACTCGGTGTGGGTGCCGGAAGAAGGTCGCCGTCGCGGCGGCGGAAGCGAGGCCGGCGCGGCGGACCCACTTGCGGTTGCGGCCGAGTGCGGCCACCACCAGGGGTGCAGCGACGAACGGCACGCCACCGGGGTGAAGCGGCGGAATCGCCTTCTTGATCAGGTCGACGACATGTGCTGCACCGCTGGTCGGTGGTGTTCCGACGGGTGTGGGCTTACGTGCCACGGCTCCTCTTCACTCACGTTCATCGGGTTGCCCGGCCGGGCTGCCCCCAGGACACCCGAGAGTACGTGAGTATAGACGCGCGTGGTCAGACGGATGCGCGCCCCTCGGCTTCGTTCTTGATCCGGGCGAGTGTGGAATTCATGCCGACGACCATGTCGTCGTCGAAGTTCTCCTGACCTCCGAGGATGTATTTGATGAGGGTCTGCGAGACCTTACTGGTGCCGGTGGGGGCTTCGCGACGCTGCACGATCCGGGTGCCCGTCGCGGTGGGTTCGAGGACGAACGACCAGATCGAGCGGTTCTCATTGATGCGGAAACGCAATTCGCGACCGGGTTCGAACGTGAGGACCTTCGATGTGGTCGGCCACACGAGCAGACCCTTGCGGTTGATGTTGATCGTCGAGGTTCCTGCGCCGACGCTGCCCCCTCGGATGATCATCTTGCGACACTGAGGGCTCCACTCGCCCATCCGCTGCAGATCCGAGACCACACTCCACACCCGGTTCGGGTCTGCTGCGACGTCGATGGTGGCTTCGAGTGTCTTCGACATGTCTGCTCCTGCTCGGTGTGTGGTACTCGAGGTTACAAAAAATGATCCGGCGTCGATCGTATCCGATGATGTGGTGGCGGTCACCGGGTCAGTCGCAGGAACGCTCCGAGGTCGACGAGTTCGTCGGGTGTCGCCGGGAGATGATCCGTCAATGCACGCGAGCGGATGACGATCGCACACCATTGTCCTCGTGAGAGCGCGACGTTGAGCCGGTTGCGTGAGAGCAGGAACGACATCCCGCGCGGTACGTCCTCGATCGCCGACGCCGTCATCGACATCAGCACCACTGGAGCCTCACGACCCTGGAATTTGTCGACCGTGCCCACATCCACCCGGGTCAGCCCGACGTCGGACAGCCCGGACCGGATCATCGCTACCTGCGCGTTGTACGGTGCGACGACGAGCACATCCTTTTCCTCGATCGGTCTCGGTGCGGTTTCTGTGTCGTCGCGCCACCCGGTGCCCAGCAGTGCCTGCACCCGCCGTATCACCTCGTTGCTCTCCTCGACCGAGCACGTCGCGTTGCCGACATGGTCGACGGTCACCGTGTGCACGCCGGGTGCGAGGCCGTCGAGGGCGCGTGCCGTGGTGTGGCCGGACTGGGACAGCAGCCGCCCGTCGTACGACAGGTCCGACACCCGCGCGCACAGGTCGGGATGCATGCGCCAGGTTCGCGACAGGAAGAACCCACGGTCGGCGGGCAGTGCACCGTGACCTTCGGCGAGCCAGCCGAGGGCCGACTCGTCGGCGGGTTCGGGGTGCGTGCCCTGACTGACCTGAGGCAGTTGTTGCGGATCACCCAGGAGCAGCAGGTTCCGTGCACTGGTGGCGACGGCGACGGTATTGGACAGGCAGAACTGCCCTGCCTCGTCGATGACCAGCAGGTCCAGGCTGCCCGGTGCGATGCAGTTCGTGTTCGTGAAATCCCATGCGGTGCCGCCGACGACATAGCCGTCGTGGAGTCCGTCCAGATATCCCGTCAGGGCCTTGGTGTCCTTCGCGGGTGTCCATGTCGGCTCGGCGGTCCTTGCCTTGGCCTTCGCGACGGCCTCGCCTGGCACGCCCGCCCTGACGATGCCGTCGAGCATGTTCTCGACCACGGAGTGCGACTGCGCGACCACCCCGACCCGCCAGCCATACTCGCGGACGAGTGCGGCGACGACGCGGGATCCCGTGTACGTCTTCCCGGTGCCGGGCGGACCTTGCACGGCGACGTACGAGTCGTCGAGGTCGAGGACGGCAGCAGTGATCGCGGCAGGGAACCCGCCGTCGCCGACCGGAGGGAGCGCGCCGGAACGCGTGCGCGGCGGGGTCCTTCGCAGGATGTCGACGCCGGCCGTGGACGGCAGATCCGGTAATGACGCGCACATGGCGCCCGCCGCCGATTCGATCGCCTTCTCGATGCTGGCCGCCCCGATCGGGGAACCGGGCGTGATCGCCATCGGCAGAGCCGCATATTCGTCGTCGGTCTGCAGCAACTCCTCGATCACGAGCACATCGTGGAAATCGCTGCCGGACCGGCGTTCGAGGATCTTCCCGCCCGACCACGCCCGCGTCCACGGGCCGCCGTCGGGTAGTCCGTGCGGTGCCGGCGCTTCGTACAGTACGAACACAGAATCCCCCGCGCGCACCGTGCTCCCGGTGTCGAAATCACCCGTGACGGCCAGATGCCGCCGGGCCTTGCGCTTGCGCGGCGGCAGGTGCCAGTCGGCCTCGACCGCGACGGAGGTCGCGACGAGCGTGTCGCGGGTGTCGGCCCATTCGTCCACCGGATTCGACAGGCGATCGAAGTGGGCCCACCAGAACGGTTTCCGCTCCCGCCGGTGGTAGCCGAGCGAGGCCGCCATCAATGCTGCGGCCTGCTGGTCGTCGGTGCGCTCGCTCGTTGCCTCACCCGCGAACTCCCAGAGCGTGACCTCTGCGGGGTGCGGTTCGAAGGGGGGCGCGGACTCCTCGTGTGTGACCCCGGTGGTGGCGATACCGTGCTCTGCGGCCCGGTCGAGTAACCAGTTGCGCAGCCGCCACGTCGATGCGCAGTCGTCCTCGTTGTACGACGCGATCGAGTCGAGCAGCTTCGCGGCCTCTTCGGTCCGGTCGGCGTCGCGGAGATCGCAATAGTCCGCATACGCGACTATCGACGCACCGGCATCGAGCACCTCACCCTGCCGCGCCGGCATGTACAGCGGCTCGAGCTTCTTGATGCTGTACGACGACTCGCCTGCCCGAAGAGCAGCGCGCACAATCGGATACAGGTCGACCAGAACGCCGTCGCGGAGCAGGCTGTCGACCTGCTCCTCGCCCACGCCGTGCCGGCCCGCCAGGCGCAGCAGTGCGGACTTCTCGTACGGTGCGTAGTGGTAGACGTGCATCTTCGGGTGCGTTCGGCGGCGCTGTTCGACGTACTCGAGGAAATCGAGCAGTGCGCGTCGTTCCTCGGCGCGCGTATGAGCCCAGAACGGGCGGAACGTCGGATCGGTCGCACTCGGACCCGAACCTGGTCCTTCCAGCACACCGAACAGGTACTCGAGTCCCCAGTCGGGGCCACCGTCCTCGCACCACAGCGGGTCGCCCTCGAAGTCGAAGAAGATGTCTCCGTCGTCCGGCTCGGGCAGTGCGGCAAGGGAACCCGGTTCGTAGACGTCGACGACCGGTTCGCCGGTCTGCTCCTGCCGCAGCTGTACCTGCGCTTGTGCACGCAGTGCGGCATATGTGCGATGAGACATTCCCGGCACGGGCGCTTCCCGCGTGCAGAGATCGTCGATCGTCGTGACGCCGCCGGCGATCAGGCGGGCGCGCTGTATGGACCGCATGCCCGCGACCAGCAGCAGATCGCGGTGGGCGGCCACCTGAGGTTCGCACGTGTCGCAGCGGCCGCACGCAGTGTGCCCCGCGTCGGCCCAGCCCACGGGAAGTCCAGAGTCGTGATGGCCGTCGACCAGGCGCTGCAGATGAAGCCGGCGCTGCGAGTAGACGGGAGCGATGTCGGCGAGGGGGTACGACGAGGTCGTGCCGTCGCCGAGGATTAGGTGTGCGTGCGGCGCGACCGGGACTCCGGTGTGTGCGAGGGCATCGGCGTAGGCGGCGAGCTGCAGGAGCGCTTCGACTTTCGCGTGCCGCGCGAGTTTCGTATCGTACACGGCGTACGTGTCGCCCGTGCGGACGAGGAAATCGCAGAAGCCCACGAACCGGCCGTCGAAGAACGTGCCCTGGTGGATGACGTCGGCACCCGATCGAGCGGCCTCGATCGTGGCGCGGGCAGCAGCGTCGTAGCCCTCGCGGGTGTGATCGGGGCGGGCGAGCTGCACGACACCGTCGCCGAATTCGGCACGGTACCGGTCCAGGACGCGTTGCTCGTGGGCGCCACCGAGACGGGCGGTGCGATCGAGCATCGGATCGTCGACGGCAGTGGGTCGTGGCCCGCGACCGAGGACGGCGTCGACCGTGCTGAGAAGTGAGAACTCGCACCGGGCGGCATCGGCCAGATCGCGCGAGCTGTAGACCAGCACATCGTCGAGCAGAAACATCGGCGCCGCCTCCCGCGTGGTGTCGTTGCCCGACTATGGCAGACGCGGGTGACAGCTGACGGCTACCTCGCGGACGGAGTTACCAACGCCGATGCGAGGTCGCTGCGAGCGGTGCGAGCGGTCGTGTCCGTGGGAGCGGTGCGCAGCGGAGCTGTCCCCGGTGCGCGATCGAGTGGGCGCGCATGGCCTCCCGGTGCGCGATCGAGTGGGCGCGCATCGCCTCCCGGCGGGCGAGCATTGCTGCCCGGGCGGCGTCTCGTCGTGGGTCGTGTGCGCGCGAGGAGCATCCGCCTCCTTCGATTCCGAGTACGGTCCGGCCGAGGAGTACCAGGCCCCACGGGCCGATGACCCACAGCGGCCACGGGTAGACCATCGATGCCGTCCCGAGTGACACCAAGGCCCAGACCAGCACGTTGATCGCGCTTACGCCGAGCCACGCAGTCCACTCGATCCTCTGATGGACGGGGAGTCGTCGACGAGCACGTGCTGTGGTCGGCGCTGGAGGAGCGGACTGCGGAAGGTCGGTGAACTGCGCGCGCGCCTCGTCGACGCTCGTCGATGCGTAGACGGCCGAGGCACGGGTGTCGAACTCGTCGATGGTGAGGCGTCCGGTGCCGACGTGCTGTGCAAGTTCGTCGACGAACTGCTCGCGTTCGGAATCGGAGATCCTCTCGGAATCGGGAATGTAGGGGTTCTCGGTGGCCATGGGGGTCTTCCTCCAGCGGAGATTTCCTGCCCTGAAGAGCTTCCATTGTGGAACGTCGTTGCTTCCATGATGGATATGACACAGTGGAATGTCAACGGTTTTCCGGATGGCAGGATGAAGGGAGCGCGTGATGGCCGGACGTCCGCTCAACGCGACCGCAGCGTCGCTACTGGGTTTTCTGCACGAGGGCCCGAAGACGGGCTGGGACCTGGTGACCACCGCGCAGGAGCGCATCGGCAAGTTCTGGTCGCTCACCACCAGCCAGGTGTATCGCGAACTTGCCGCGATGGAACGAGACGGCCTGATCGTGCCCGGTGAGAAAGGCCCGCGCGATCGCAAGCCCTACACCCTCACCGACGCAGGAGCGCAGGCGTTCGCCGAATGGATCGATCGCGACCCGGGACCGGAGAACATCCGGCATCCCCTGCTTCTCACCGTCGCCTTCGCCGATCACCTGCGTCCGGAACGGCTCGCAGAGATACTCGCGCATTACCGCGCAGCGCACGAGAAACAGCTCGCCGGTTACGAAGACCTCGTCGCAGACGACGGGCTACCGGACTTCTCGGCCGCCACCGTCGAGTTCGGTATCGCGTACGAGCGCGCAGTGCTCACATGGCTGGACGGCATGGACCAGCGCCTCGCGAACAAGCGGTAACCGTCACCGCAGAGGATCGAAATGCCGTAGCAACGGGTCGGTGTCACCTGTCATCGCATCCGCGAGGAACCGGCCGGTCAGCGGTCCGAGCGCGACACCCCACATACCGTGACCGCCCGCAACGAACACGCGCGGTGATCGGGTGCCACCGATCAGCGGCAACCCGTCCGCCGTGCACGGCCTCGAACCGACCCATTCCTCACTCCGGCCGGCCCAGTCGACGTCGCGCAGGAGCGGGCGGGTCGTATCGACGATCGCGCGGACCCGTCGTGGATCGAGCGGTGCGTCGGGACTGCGGAACTCCATCATCCCGGCGATGCGGAGCCGATCGCGCAAGGGAGTGCAGGCCACCCGCTGCACCGGGAAATACACGGGATTCTTGGGTAGTTCGTCGGGCACGACACTGAAGCTGTACCCCCGGCCTGCCTGAACGAGGGTGCGCACACCGAATTCATGCGCCAGCGCGTTCAGCCGCGCTCCCGTCGCAAGGACCACCGCATCGACGGACACGGCGTCCCCGCTCGCGGAGATCACGTCGACCACGCCGTTGCCGGGGTCTCGTACGTCGGTGACATCGAAACCGGTGAGGATCCGACCGCCGCGTGCGCGCACCGCATCGGCGAGGGCGGCGACGAATCGAGGTGGATCGATGAATCGCTGGCCGCGGATCCGCAACCCCGCGCGCACTTTGTCGCCGAGCAGAGGCTCCAGCGAGTGCACTGCGTCGGCATCGAGGATGTCGTAGTCGACTTCGCCCCCTGTGGCCTGTACGTGATCGAATTCTTCGAGGAGGTGGTCGCGGTCGGTCTCCGCGATGAACGCCGCGAGGAAGGGGTCGGCGTCGCGGGTGTGTTCGGCAACGCCTCCGGCCGCGAGATCGTCGTAAGCCTGCAGTGCAACCCTGTTGGCCTGGCCGAACACCTCGAGCGCCGCCATCTGATGACGTGTGGTGCAGTGCCGCGCGAAGTCCGCGAGGAAGCGGATCAGCTTGAAGTCGAGCGTCGGCGGCACGTATACCGGTGACGACGGCGTGAGCATTGCTCGCAGCCCGTACCTCAGGATCGACGGCTCGGGTAGCGGCAGGGTAAGGGCGGGCGCGAGCCAACCTGCGTTGCCCCACGACGCGCGTTCGGTCGCCTCAGTGGCGTCCGATGCGACGCCTGCCCGGTCGACGACGGTGACCGCCACACCTCGGTCCTGCAGAAACCATGCGGTGGACAGCCCCACGATGCCGGCACCTGCCACGGCCACTCGACGAATCGTCATGACCAACTCCTGTCGATGCAGAGGTACGTCCCTCCATCATGGCTCTATCGGGGGCTTCTGCACGCGTGTCGCGGGCCGTCCTAATATTCGAGGGGGAAATCTGCTTGTCGAAGGGGACAGTGAGTTGAGTACACACGTCGAACAGCGCGAATTCCAGGCCGAGGCGCGCCAGCTGCTGGATCTGATGATCCACTCGATCTACTCCAACAAGGACACCTTCCTGCGTGAGTTGATCTCCAATGCGTCCGACGCGCTGGACAAACTCCGCCTGGAATCGTTCCAGAACAAGGACCTGAACGTCGATACGTCCGATCTGCACATCGAACTCGATGTCGACAAGGACGCCCGCACCCTGACCATCCGCGACAACGGCATCGGCATGTCGCGCGACGAGGTCGTCGAGCTGATCGGAACCCTCGCGAGGTCTGGCACCGGGGAGCTGCGAAAGAAACTTCGTGAGGCCAAGGACGCCGCGGCATCGGAGGAACTGATCGGCCAGTTCGGCATCGGTTTCTACTCGGCGTTCATGGTGGCCGACAAGGTCACGCTCGTCACCCACAAGCCGGGGCAGGACGTCGGAACCCGGTGGGAGTCGAGCGGCGAATCCACCTACACGATCGAAGACGTCGAAGACGCGCCGCAGGGAACATCGGTCACCCTGCATCTCAAGCCAGAGGATGCCGACGATCATCTTTTCGACTACACCTCGCAGTGGAAACTCGAGGAGATCGTCAAGAAGTACTCCGACTTCATCGCGTGGCCCATCCGCATGGAGGTTTCCCGGACCACCAAGGGCGAGGACGGCACCGACGAGGTCACCTTCGAGACCAAGACCCTCAACTCGCAGAAGGCCCTGTGGGCACGCTCGCGCGACGAGGTGTCCGACGACGAGTACCACGAGTTCTACAAGCACGTCGCCCACGCGTGGGACGAACCGCTCGAGATCATCCCGATGCGCGCCGAGGGAACCTTCGAGTATCAAGCGCTGCTGTTCATTCCGTCGCATGCGCCGTTCGACCTGTTCGCCCGCGAACGCAAGACGGGCATCCAGCTCTACGTCAAGCGCGTGTTCATCATGGACGACTGCGAAGACCTCATCCCCGAGTACCTGCGCTTCGTCAAGGGTGTCGTCGATGCGCAGGACCTGTCGCTCAACGTCTCCCGGGAGATCCTGCAGCAGGACCGCCAGATCCGGGCCATCCGTCGTCGTCTCACGAAGAAGGTCCTGTCCACCGTCAAGGACATGGCGAGCCAGGACGCCGACAAATACCGGACCTTCTGGAACGAGTTCGGACGCGTCCTCAAGGAAGGTCTGATCTCCGACACCGACAACCGCGACACGTTGCTCGCGATCTCGTCGTTCGACTCCACGGCGAGCGCCGACGAGCAGACCACGCTCGCCGGATACGTCGAGCGCATGAAGGACGGCCAGGACGAGATCTACTACATCACCGGCGAGTCCCGTCAGCTGCTGGAGAGCTCCCCGCACATGGAGGCATTCACGGCAAAGGGAATCGAGGTGCTGTTGCTGACCGACCCCGTCGACGAGATGTGGGTGACCTCGGTACCCGAGTTCGAGGGCAAGGCGTTCCGGTCGGTGGCGAAGGGCGAGGTCGATCTCGACACCGAGGACGAGAAGAAGGCGGCCGAAGCCGAACGTGAGGAGCAGGAGAAAGAGTTCGGTGATCTCCTGACGTGGATGAAGAGCAGCCTCGACGAGTACGTCAAGGAGGTGCGTCTGTCGTCCCGCCTGACGACGTCGCCTGCGTGCATCGTGGGCGACACTTTCAGCATGTCGCCTGCGCTCGAGCGCATGTACAAGGCGTCGGGCCAGCCGGTGCCGCAGACCAAGCGAATCCTCGAGCTGAATCCCGGTCACCCTCTGGTTTCGGGGTTGCGCACGGCGCACGGCGGTAATCCGGACGATCCGGCTCTCGCCGAGACCGCGGAGTTGCTGTACGGGATGGCCTTGATCGCCGAGGGCGGCGAGGTCGACGATCCCGCACGCTTCACTCATCTGCTCGCAGACCGGCTCGCCCGCACGGTCTGAAGCAGGCTCTCTCCGGGCGATAGGCTCGGGGGTATGAGTGACGTGGCGGGAGTGCTGTTCGACATCGAGGGCGTGATCGTGACGTCGTGGGAACCGGTCCCGGGCGCCGCCGACGTCCTCGCGGGTCTCCGGGAAGACGGTGTGGCGCGAGCCTTCCTGACCAATACCACGTCACGGACGTGTGCCGAGATCGCTGCAACGCTCAGCGATCTCGGCATGCCCGTGGAGCCGAGCGAGATCGTCACCGCCGCATCGCTCACGGCCGAGTATCTGAAGCAGACCTATCCGGGGCGCCGGTGCTGGGTGCTCAACGACGGCAATGTCGATGCCGACCTAGAGGGGGTCGAACGGGACGACGACGAGCCTGAGGTGGTGGTGCTCGGCGGTGCGGGGGAGGTGTTCACGCATCGGACGTTGAGTCGTGTTGCCGAGTTGATGCTCGACGGTGTACCCGTCGTTGCGATGCACCGCGCGGCGAGCTGGCAGGGAACCGACGGGCTGCATCTCGATACGGGTGCTTACCTTGCCGGGTTGGAGGAGCTCAGCGGTCAGTCGGTGGTGGCGGTGGGGAAGCCATCGATGCAGGGTTTCCTTGCAGCTGCGGACATCATGGATGTCGACCCGTCCCGCATGGTCGTGGTCGGTGACGATCTGTACGGCGAGGTGCTTCCCGGGCAGCGGCTCGGAATGACAGGAGTGCTGGTGCGTACGGGAAAATTCCGGCAGTCCGTGCTCGAGCTCGCCCTCGACCGGCCCGACCACGTTCTCGACTCGGTCGCCGATCTTCCGGAGCTGCTTCGAGCGGTGTGATCGGGCTCTCGCGTGCTGCACCTCACGCCCGGTACCCTGCGCGCGGGGGCTTTCTCCCTCCTTCTTCCAGCGCAGAGGAGCACTTCTTGTCCATTCGTTCTCTCCGGTCCGTCCTTTCCGGTCGTCGTGTTGCGCAGGCCTTCGCAGCGGTTGCAGTCGGGGCAGCATCGTTTGCCTTGGTGGGCACGGGTACGGCGTCGGCCGCGCCGGTGACGTGCGTGTCGCCGCCGTCCGAGAATCAGATCCTGGTGTCGGATACGGCGAGCTGTGGTGCGACGACCACCGGTGAGGGTTTTGCGCGGGCGTCGGCAGCCGACAGCGGCACTGCGGTGTCGGTCGCCGAGTCCGCGGGTACGGCCGAGTCCCAGGCAACCGGGTTCGGTACTGCACTCAGCGCAGCGCGTGACGGTGGGCGGTCGTACGCGTTCGCGCTCGGCGGCGGCCTGAGTCATTCGTGGGCGCAGGGTCCGGCGACGACTTTGTCGGTGGCGGGCTGGGGTTCGGGAGCGACGGCGGACACGACCGGTGTCACCTGCGTCGGTGCCCAGTCGTTCGCTGTCAACACCGCCACGGGGCAGTGGTGTGCCGTGGGGGTCGGCTCTACACGTCGCTAGTCGCTGCAGCGTCGTCAGTTGATGCGTGTAGAAAACTTCTGCACCGCGACGAGGGTGGTCGAGTGCCGGTAACCTTGCACTCGCCACCCTCGAGTGCTAAAAATGCAGTTGGCACTCGCAATGAGGGAGTGCCAGGTCGGGAGGGTGAGACCGGGAAATATCGACACCCCTGGTCGTCCGTCGCGGGCACTGATTCCGACCGAATGCACAACAACGGGGCGTCCCGACGAGCGGCCGTCCTAGGTGTCACCCCGATATCCGGAGGATCACTTCGCAATGGCCAAGATCATCGCGTTCGACGAAGAGGCCCGTCGCGGCCTCGAGCGTGGCCTGAACAGCCTCGCCGACGCAGTCAAGGTGACGTTGGGCCCCAAGGGTCGCAACGTCGTGCTCGAGAAGAAGTGGGGCGCGCCCACGATCACCAACGATGGTGTGTCCATCGCCAAGGAGATCGAGCTCGAGGATCCGTACGAGAAGATCGGCGCCGAGCTGGTCAAGGAAGTTGCCAAGAAGACCGACGACGTCGCGGGCGACGGCACCACCACCGCCACCGTTCTCGCTCAGGCGCTCGTGCGTGAGGGCCTGCGCAACGTCGCTGCCGGCGCCAACCCGCTGGGTCTGAAGCGCGGCATCGAGAAGGCCGTCGAGGCCGTCACCGCCAAGCTGCTCGACACCGCCAAGGAAGTCGAGACCAAGGAGCAGATCGCTGCGACCGCCGGTATCTCCGCTGGCGACCCCGCGATCGGTGAGCTCATCGCCGAGGCCATCGACAAGGTGGGCAAGGAAGGTGTCATCACCGTCGAGGAGTCGAACACCTTCGGCCTCCAGCTCGAGCTGACCGAGGGCATGCGCTTCGACAAGGGCTACATCTCCCTCTACTTTGCTACGGACGCCGAGCGCCAGGAAGCCGTCCTCGAGGACGCGTACATCCTGCTCGTCAGCTCCAAGATCTCGACGGTCAAGGACCTGCTGCCGCTCCTGGAGAAGGTCATCCAGTCGGGCAAGCCGCTCGTCATCATCGCCGAGGACGTCGAGGGTGAGGCTCTGTCCACCCTCGTCCTGAACAAGATTCGCGGCACCTTCAAGTCCGTCGCCGTCAAGGCTCCGGGCTTCGGCGACCGTCGCAAGGCTCAGCTCGCCGACATCGCCATCCTCACCGGTGGCGAGGTCGTCAGCGAAGAGGTCGGCCTTTCCCTGGAGACCGCAGGCCTCGAGCTGCTCGGCCAGGCCCGCAAGGTCGTCGTCACCAAGGACGAGACCACCATCGTCGAGGGCGCGGGCGATCCCGACGCCATCGCAGGCCGCGTCAACCAGATCCGCGCCGAGATCGAGGCATCGGATTCGGATTACGACCGCGAGAAGCTGCAGGAGCGCCTGGCCAAGCTGGCCGGCGGCGTTGCAGTCATCAAGGCAGGCGCTGCGACCGAGGTGGAGCTCAAGGAGCGTAAGCACCGCATCGAAGATGCCGTGCGCAACGCCAAGGCTGCTGTCGAAGAGGGCATCGTCGCCGGCGGTGGCGTGGCCCTGCTGCAGGCCGCCCCGGTTCTCGACGACCTCAAGCTCGAGGGCGACGAGGCCACGGGTGCCAACATCGTCAAGGTCGCCCTCGAGGCTCCGCTGAAGCAGATCGCGTTCAACGCAGGCCTCGAGCCGGGCGTCGTCGCGGAGAAGGTTCGTAACCTGCCCGCAGGTAGCGGCCTCAACGCTGCCACCGGCGATTACGAGGACCTCCTCGAAGCCGGCATCAACGACCCGGTCAAGGTCACCCGCTCGGCGCTGCAGAACGCCGCATCCATCGCGGCTCTGTTCCTGACCACCGAGGCCGTTGTGGCCGACAAGCCGGAGAAGGCCGCCGCTCCCATGGCCGACCCGACCGGTGGTATGGGCGGCATGGACTTCTGATCCGGTCCTGACTGCTCCACCCGAGCTGCACAGCGAGGCCCGATCCCACTTCGGTGGGGTCGGGCCTCGCTGCATGTTCGAAGCGTGGTTTGTGTTGCATACCAAGATCTTGACCTTCTCGTGACCTTCACATCGGAATCGTGTAAGAACGATGGTGTTATTCGGGGCTGGTCGGGGAGCGCCGCCGGGGCGAGCGTTGGACTCGCCGTGGGACGGGACGGTTTTTCGAGGGGTGTGGGTCTTTTGTCGATGTGGTTTCGGCGTGCGTGTGGTGTCGTGACGGTCGGATTGGCGGCTGCGGTGTGTGTGCCCGCAGGGGTATCGGCCGAGCCGGTTCCGGGGTCGCCGACAGTGGGGGAGCGGATCTCGGCACTTTCGCACATCGAGGTGGAGAACGACCGTACTGTCATTGCGCACGTGTATTCGGCGTCGATGGATACCGTCGTGCCGCTCCGGGTGCGGTTGCCTGCCGACACCAGTGAGCCGCGACCGACGCTGTATCTGCTCAACGGGTCCGGTGGTGGCGAGGGTGTTGCCACATGGGACGAACAGACGGATGTCGACGAGTTCTTCGCCGACAAGAACGTCAATGTGGTGATTCCGCTGGGCGGACGCTACAGCTATTACACCGATTGGGAGCGGGACGACCCAGAGCTCGGCAGGAACAAGTGGACGACGTTCCTCACCGAGGAGTTGCCGCCCATCATCGATGAGCAGTTCGAAACCACCGGGGCCAATGCGATTGCGGGTCTGTCGATGTCGGGTACATCGGTGCTCGGCCTGGCAACAGCCGCGCCCGAGTTGTATCGCGCTGTCGGTGCGTACAGTGGTTGCGCCGAAACGAGCACACCGGTGGGGCAGGCCTACGTTCAGGCGGTGGTGCGGGTCAAGGGAGGAGACCCCGAGAACATGTGGGGGCCGGTCGGCGGGCCGGGGTGGATCGAGAACGATCCGTACCTCAATGCGGAAAAGCTCCGAGGGATCGAGTTGTACGTGTCGGCGGCGACGGGTCTGCCGGGTGAACACGATCACTTCGGTTCGAGGTCGATCAACTACGACCCCCTCGGTCTGGTGGGTCAGCTCGTCGTGGGCGGGACCATCGAAGCGGCCGTCCATCACTGCACGACGCGCCTCTCGGATCGGCTGGAGGAGTTGGAGATTCCCGCGCACTTCGAATGGAGGAATGGTACGCACTCGTGGGATTACTGGGAGGACGATCTGCACAAGTCGTGGCCCATGATGGCGGCAGCCATCGGGTTGTGACGGTGGCGGCAGCCATCGGGTTGTGACGGTGGCGGCAGCCATCGGGTTGTGACAGTGGTGTCGTGCCTTCGGTGACGCCGGCTCCGATGAGTCGGCCCTCCTTGCACGGTGTCCGCAACTCGGATTCCGAAATTTTGACCGTTTCGTGACCGTTGGGTGGTTTTCTGGTGTAGAAATGGTTTCATCCCGGCCGGGGAGGCCTTGAGATCGAGGTTTGTCCGGCCGGTTTCCAAGACTCGGGAGGCGGTCGGGTGGTGTCGTTCCGGCGGGCTTGCGTGGCATTGTCCGTGGTCGCTCTGACGTCGATTCCCTCTGCCCTGTGGGTGAATGTAGCTGCTGCGCAGACGGTGTCGGGGCTGTCCCGCATCGAGGTCGAGAACGATCGCACGATCGTCGCGCACGTCTATTCGGCGGCGATGGACCGTGTCGTCCCTCTGCGGGTGCGGACGGCGGCGGATGTGAGCATCCCGAGACCTACGCTGTATCTCCTCAACGGAGCCGGAGGTGGGGAAGGGCAGGCCACGTGGGATGCCCGAACTGACATCGACGAGTTCTTCGCCGATAAGAATGTCAATGTCGTCACGCCGTTGGATGGTTCTTTCACTTATTACACCGATTGGGAGCAGGACGACCCCGCGCTGGGCAGGAACAAGTGGACGACGTTCCTCACCCAGGAGCTGCCGCCGATCATCGATACGACCTTCGGTGCCTCGGGTGTCAATGCGATAGCAGGATTGTCGATGTCGGGTACGTCGGTGTTGAGTCTTGCGATCGCTGCGCCTGAGCTGTACGAGGCCGTGGGTGCGTACAGCGGGTGTGCCGAAACGAGTACGGAGCTGGGGCAGCTCTATGTACGTACCGTTGTCGAGAGTCGGGGGGACGCAGACGTCGAGAACATGTGGGGTCCGCTCGATGGGCCGGGATGGGCCGCGAACGATCCGTACGTCAACGCGGAGAAGTTGCGGGGCATCGAACTGTATGTCTCGTCGGCGACGGGCTTGCCCGGTCCGCATGAGAACTTGGGCGCGAGGTCGGTCGACGGGGATCCGGGTCTTCTTCTGAACCAGATCGTCGTCGGGGGTGTCATCGAGGCTGCGGTGAACGACTGTACGCACCGTTTGGCTTCTCGTCTCGATGAACTCGGTATTCCTGCCACCTTCGAGTTCCGGACGCGGGGAACGCATTCCTGGGACTATTGGCAGGATGACCTGCACACTTCCTGGCCGATGATTGCGAGTTCTATCGGTTTGTGACAAGGATGCCGACCGCCCCTGGCCCAGGGGCGGTCGGCATCCTGCCGTCATCAATGAATGCTGTTGTGTTGCAACAGTATCAGTACGAAAGATTTCAAAGATCTTCCAACGCAATAACACTGTCGGGGACTGAGACCGTGTCGTAATGTGAGTTACGGCACGATGCGATCTCGAAGTGCGTGCCGTATCAGCTCGACCGTCCCGGCGTAGGAGGATCAATGGGTAGCACCACCATCACCGAAATCATCGTCTTCATCTTCTCTCTGCTGTCGCAGAGTGCAGAGTTCCTCAGCTGAATCTGTTGATATCCAGGTAATTCCGATGTCCGGAGGTATGAGACCTCCGGCGAAGCACAGGAGGAAAGATGGGCAGCATCACCGCAGGTCTCGAAGTGATCAACCAGCTCGTCGGGTTGCTGCTGGCGATCGGGCCGGCGCTCCTCACCGGCTCGCTGTAGCCCTGAGTGTTCGAACGCCGTGGGTCTCGGATCGAGATCCACGGCGTTCACTGTCTCACTCCGGAATCAGCATCCAGAGCGCGAGATAGATCAAGATGGCGGTGCCGCCGGTGATGAAGGTGGCGACAACAGCAGCAGCCCGGACGATGTTGACGTCGATGCCGAAGTATTCAGCGATCCCTCCGCAGACACCAGCAAGCATGCGAGACGTGGTCGAGCGGGTGAAGATGCGGGGTTCGTTGCTTTCGAAGGACATAGGTTGATCGTGCCTTTCGTCGTGCGTGCGCACATCAGGTGGTGCCCCGATCTTCACCCTGATCTTCTTCTCGGGGTGCAGCCGGCGGGTTGGTGCGAGCAGCGTGTGGCAGTGCCGAGAACTCGTCCATTCATTCGGGCACGAGCATCCAGAGCGCCACGTACAGCAGGACGGCGGTACCACCGGTGACGAACGCTGCAAGTACGGCGCCGGCTCGTACGAGGTTGGTGTCGATGCCGAAGTATTCCGCGATTCCGCCGCACACGCCACCGAGCATGCGCTGTGAGGTGGAGCGGGTGAAAGGTCGCGGTGCATTGTTGTCGTAGGTCATGACGAGATCATTCTCCCTGTCGAATGTGTGTCGAGCCGAGCGGCTGAGGTCCGGTGCGTATTGAATGACGCTGGATGTCAGCGGCATACGATGGTCAGTCCGATGCCGCGCCAGACTTTCGTTTCTTTACGATCCCAGTTGCCGGTGCTGGAGTTGTAAGTTGATTCGGTCTCCGTCCGGTAGCCACGGTCGCGCTGCTCAGTTACCGCGCAGGTGCCCGCGATGTTCCCCGAGCGGTTGGTGACCGAGTACGGCGTACCGGTGGCGGAGAGCGTCGAGGCGGCTACGTGCTCCTCCATCCCGACGACGTTGGGAGCGGATTCTGCTGCAGCAACACCTGTTCCGATCGTCAGTGCTGCGGCGCCGGTGAGCAGTGCGGTCATGATCGTCTTACGCATGGGGACTCTCCCGAAGTCTGTGAGGCTCGCTGAATCGATGTATCGATCGTGCGCCACAGACCACGTCGGGCACATCGGGGACAGACCCCCGTCTGTACCCTGAACCTTCTTTCAGGGTTTTCTGCGACGACACCCGCACGGGGTTGTCCCCGTGCGGGTGTCTGCGAAATGATGCGGGGCAGCTGTCAGGCAGCTCTGCGTTTGGCCAGTGTCTTCTTGAAGACGATATAGGGCAGCAACAAGCGGGCGATCAGTGCGACAGCCCAGACGATCACGGTAGCGAGGATCCAGGTCGTGAGGCCGTCGATCCGGAGGCCGTCGCTCAAAATCGCGGTGACGATGAGCGCGAGTAGTGTCGAGATCAGCGCGCTGCTCCCGATGAGCACCGGGGTCTTCGTCATCGCAACCTGACGGATCAGGGGGTCGAGAAGGACCGTGGCCACGGTGAAGATCACCACGGCGATGACGAACGCGAACGAGCTGAGCGTCATGCCGGGCAGGACCCACGCGCCGACGATCAAGGCAATCGCATTGGCGATCAACGCAACAACTGTGGTGGCAAGCAGCCTGATCATGGTGTCAGGGTATCTCCGCTCGGCCGGCTGCGGCGGTATTACAGTGCAGAGTCCCGCCGCACTGCAGAGCGTCCGGCCATGGCACCATCGGGGCCATGGCCGATCGGAAACGCGTCGCACTCGCTCTCGGTAGCGGGGGTGCCCGAGGTTACGCCCACATCGGAGCCATCCAGGTCCTGGAGGAGCGCGGCTTCGAGATCGTCGGTATCGCGGGGTCGTCGATGGGCGCGCTTGTCGGCGGTGTCCGTGCTGCGGGAAAGCTCGATGAATACACCCAGTGGGCGGAGAGTCTGTCCCAGCTCGATGTTGTCCGGTTGTTGGACGTGTCCGTCACGTCTCCGGGGGTCATCCACGCAGAGAAGGTTCTCAACAAAGTGCGCGATCTCATCGGAGACGTCGTCATCGAAGACCTTCCGATCCCGTTCACCGCTGTGGCAACCGACCTGGCGGCGGGCCGCCCGGTGTGGTTCCAGCGGGGACCTGTCGACGTCGCAATCCGCGCGTCGATCGCGATACCCGGTGTCATCACCCCGTATGTTCTCAACGGCCGCGTCCTCACCGACGGCGGCACACTCGCTCCGCTACCGGTGGCCCCGACAGTCGGTGTCCCGTCAGATCTGACGATCGGGGTGAGCCTCGGAGCCGAAGAACGCGGTCGTACACACGCGCCGGAGAACGCGAGTGCGGAACCGCGTCCCGCGGAAGAATGGGTCGGACGCTTCCGGCGGTCGGCGTCGCTGCTGCTCGACAGTGACATCGTCCGTTCGGTCGTCGGCAGGTTCGGTACGGGAGCGACCGACGAAGAGTTCGGCCGTGACGATCTCCACCCCGAGTCCCCCGACGGCGCCGCCTCCGAAATCCACGTCGGCCATGGGGAAGCCGCAGCGCCGAAGTTCAGTCGGGTCGCAGTGATGAACCGTTCGCTCGACATCATGCAGTCCGCTCTCGCTCGCCACCAGCTTGCGGCCTATCCGCCGGACGTGCTGGTCGAAGTCCCCCGCACGGCTTGCCGCAGTCTCGATTTCCACAAGGCTGTCGAGATGATCGCCCTCGGTCGGGAGCTCACCGAGACCGCGCTCGACGCTGCGGGGCTCGGAACCGCCGCATCTCGGTCTGCTGACCAGGACGGTGATTCGGGCCTAGTCTGAGTTGGTGGAGACCGTACCGATCCAGCTTCCAGATGGCACGACAACCGCGGTGCGCTTGTTTCCGGGGCCGGCTCACGAACATGAGAGCCGGCTCGACTCGTCGCGGGCGGTGGTGGCGATCGTTCCGGGCCTCGGTATCTCCGCGGGGTACTACGAACCGTTCGCGCATGCCCTCGCCGAACGCGGATTCGATGCGGCGATCTGCGAACTCGCAGGTCAGGGCGATAGTCGTCCCAGACCAGGGCCCGACAGCGCGTACGGTTACCAGGAGATCGTCGCAGTGCACTTCCCCGCGATGTTCGAGGTGGTGCGCGAACGATTCCCCGATTCGACGCCATTCCTGCTCGGGCACTCGATGGGCGGTCAGTTGGGTGTGATGTACGCAGCGCGTAGTCGTGGTCGCCTCGGTGGGCTGGTGCTCGTGGCCTCCGGAACCCCGTACTACCGCCAATTCCCCGGGGTACACGCCCCCCGCCTCCTGCTCGGCTCGACGGCGATGTCGCTCACCGCGAGCGTCGCCGGATTCTGGCCCGGCGACCGGTTGGGCGTCGCGGGTTTCGGACGGCAGTCGCGTCCCCTGATCTCCGACTGGGCGAGGCTGGCGCGCAGTGGCCGATTCGAGCCGGCCGGTGCCGACATCGACTACGAGGAGCGTCTCGCCCTGCTGGACCTTCCGGTTCTGTCGGTCACCGTCGAGGGGGACGACATGACCCTGGTGATGTCGGCACGCCACCTGGTGGAAAAGTTGCCTGCGGCCGATGTCACCACGTGGCACCTGGAACGAGCACTCGGTCACAACGGCTGGATCCGTGACAACGACGATACGATCGAGCGGATCGTCGCCTGGCTGCGCGACCGGTGACCGACGGTGTGGATCCGAGCCCGGAACCGAGCTCGGATCCACTTCTTGCTAGAGCACTTCTGTCAGGAACGTGAAGGTCAGCGCAGATTTGAACGCTGCCTGCGCGTTGTCTGCGGCACCACCGTGCCCGCCCTCGATGTTCTCGTAATACCAGACTTCGTGGCCCTGCTCCTCGAGGAGCGCCACCATCTTGCGGGCATGCCCGGGATGCACACGGTCGTCACGCGTGGACGTCGTGATCAGGATCGGCGGGTATGTCGCATCGGGATCCGTGTTCTGATACGGCGAATATTCGGACAGGAAAGTCCACTCGTCCGGGTTGTCGGGGTCGCCGTACTCCGCCATCCACGAGGCGCCGGCGAGCAGCAGATGATAGCGCTTCATGTCGAGCAGTGGGACCTGGCACACGATGGCGCCGAACAGCTGCGGATAGCGGGTGAGCATTACACCCATCAGCAGGCCGCCGTTGCTGCCTCCCTGGATCCCCAGTTGCTCTGTAGTCGTGATTCCCCGCGCGACCAGGTCTTTGGCGACCGCGGCGAAATCCTCGAATACCTTGTGACGGTTCTCTTTCAGGGCCTGGGTGTGCCATGTGGGGCCGTACTCTCCACCTCCGCGAATGTTCGCGATCACATAGGTGTTTCCGCGTTCGAGCCATGCCCGCCCCACACCGCCGCTGTACGCCGGGACCATCGAGTTCTCGAATCCGCCGTACCCGTACAGCAGGGTCGGGGATGCCGTATCGGTGTTGCTACCGACGACGAAATAGGGGACCTGCGTTCCGTCGTCGGACGTCGCGAAATGTTGTGTGACGGTGACGTCGTCGGAGTCGAAGAAGGACGGCGCCTGCTTGATCGGCTCGAGTGCTTGTCCGACCGTGCCGGAGAGGAGGGTAGCGGGGGTCGTGAAACCACTGGAGTTGAGGAAGAATTCGTCGCCCTCGCGCGGATCGACGTCGATGATGGCCGTGGAGGTCGCGTCGGGCAATCCCTCGAGTTCCTCGTCGGTCCATCCGTCGGGTCCGGGCGTGAGGACACGCATGCGGGTCTGGACATCGCGCAGGGTCACCATCAGCAGATGGTTCTGCGTCCAGGTGTACTGCTCGAGAGAAGTGTGTTCGTCGGGTGTGAACAGCACCGTCATCTCGCGCGAACCGTCGAGGAACGAGGGGTAGTCGGCCGCGAGCAGGGAACCGGCGGGGTGCCCGAGCCACTCGGATCGGGGTCGGACGAGCATGTGGTTGCGGTACACGCTCACCCGCGCGTCGTCGGGGACATCGAGCTTGATCAGGGTGCCGTCGGGCTTCAGTTCGTACTGGTATGCGGCGTGGAAGTCGATGGCGCGGTCGACGAAGCTGCGTTCGTACCCGGGAGTGTTGTCGTATCCGGCGCCCACGGCGACGTCGGTGGTCTCGCCCTCGAACACGGTCTCGGCGTCGGCGATCGGTGTGCCGCGGCGCCAGCGTTTCGCAATCCTCGGGTATCCCGAATCGGTGAGGGAGCCGTCGCCGAAGTCGGTTCCGACGAAGACGGCGTCGACATCGATCCAGCTGATGTCGGTTTTCGCTTCGGGGAGTTCGAAGCTGTCGGCACCCGAAACGAACCGTCGTGTGACCAGATCGAACTCGCGGATCACAGTTGCATCGGTACCGCCCCGCGACAGGCTGATGAGCGCGCGGTTCTGGTCAGGACGGAGAACCTGAGCACCCGACCACACCCAGTTCTCGTTCTCGTCGGCGGCCACCGCGTCGAGGTCGACGAGGACATCCCACTCCGGATTGTCGAGGACGTACTGGTCGAGAGTGGTGCGTCGCCACAGTCCGCGCACGTGCTCGGCATCGCGCCAGTAGTTGTAGAGATACTCGCCGCGACGTCGCGCGTAGGGGATGCGCGCGTCGGTATCGAGGATCTCCCGGATCCGGGATTCCAGCGTCGTGAAATCGTCGGTGCGGGTGTACGCATCGACCGTGCGGTCGTTACGTGCGCGCACCCAGTCGAGTTGCTTTTCGCCGGTGACGTCCTCGAGCCAGAGGTAGGGGTCGGTGGTATCGCTCATGCCCTATTTCTACCTGGACCGGAGCGGTGGGGTGCCGACGGTGGGGCCCCGTGAATGGGTCGACGGTACGCTCGCGGCCGTGCAGCTCACCCCTTCCGACGCGCAGATGTACTGGCTCGCGGAGCGGATCCGCAGTGATCAGTTCCTGCTGTACTGCTTCGCAGGTGACGCCGACGCCGATGCGGTGCGTGTCGCGGTTCGGCGACGTGTCGCGGGGGTGGGGGAACTCCGGTGCAGGATCCGCGAAGTTCCGAAGAACCTCGACTACCCGTATTGGGAGCCGAGGGAGTACGGCGACGACCTGGTGGTCGAGCACGTCTTGACCGACCACACGTGGGCCGAGCTTCAGAAACGCTTGGGGTCGCTGGTGGCCACCTCGATCGACGCGCGGACGAGCCCGTGGCGGGTGCACGTCTTCACCGGTGTGCGCGACGCTCCTCGCTGTGACGGGACCGCCGTTGTTGTGGTGTTTCAGGTGTCGCACGCTTTCGCCGACGGGGCTCGGGCGACGGAACTGGTGCGCGCATTGTTCGGCACCGAGGAACCACCGCGCTCGTCGGCTCCGGACGCTGTCTCGATGTCCTTGATGCTGGCACGATCCTTCCGGTTCCCGGTCCAGTTCGCGCGACTCGTCGCGGCAGGCCGCCGAGCCGCCGCTGCTGATCGAGGGTTGACGGACGCAACTGCCGCAGGAGAGATTCCCGAGCCGGCCGCGGGGCGTCCCCTCGTCGGTATCAATACCGCCCCCGGCGACGAGCGGGCCGTGCGCATGGTGGTGTGCCCCGTCGAGGAACTCCGCGGAACCGGCGTCACCGTCACCGTGGCGGCGCTGACTGCGATCTCCGTCGCCCTGTCCCGCTTCCTGGTGTTGCGCGGTGAGACGGTGCCGGATCGGCTCGGCGCCGAGGTCACCATCGCGGTCGACGCGACAGGGGTGTCGCGCAACAACTACCGCAACGCCGGTGTCGACCTGTTCGTGACCGAACCTGATCTGTCCGCGCGGGCCGCGCTGATCGCTGACGACATCGCCGATCGCCGCGCACGACTGTCGAGCCCGCTGTTGGCGCAACGTGATTCGGCGAAGGAGTTCGTTCCCGCGCCGCTGCTGAAGTTCGGGATCGATCGGTACCCTTTGGGCGAGGTTCCCGAGACCGTCACAGGGAACACGGTGGTATCGAGCGTGAACCGCGGCCGTGCCGACCTCGAACTCGCGGGTGCCCCGGTCGTGTTCAGCGCCGGATTTCCGGGGTTGTCACCGGTGATGACACTGACGCACGGTGTGTACGGCCTCGGCGACACCGTCACGATCGGTATCAACTCGAGCCCCCGTGCGGTGCCCGATGTCGACGAGTACGAGTCGATGCTGCGGGAGGCGATCATCGAGGTTCGGGTCGCACTCGGTGGGTGACCGAGACATACGCACGCTCGGAAGACACGCGCACCTTGTCGGCACGGTGTTCCTATCCGTGCGAGTCGCGGCTCTGTGGTGTCTTCCGGCGTCGCGCGTCCTCGTGCGCGCGGCGGAGAAGATCGCCGGCGGTGGCCGACGTCCGGGCACCGGGGTTGACGATCGCAATCCACCCCTGAGCTCGATAGACCGGATGGGGAAGGACGGTGTCGGCGGCACTGAAGTCCACCGCGGATTCCGTTGCCCGTGGTTCCTCGCCGGTGAGTTCGGTAAGCCTCGCCCGGCCGACGTGGATGTTCAGTCTCCACCGGTCCGGCGAATCCAGCTCGGACTCGGTGTCGCCGGGATAGTCCTTCGTCACGATCGTCGCGAACGGCTGCCCGCGCTGGGGGACCTGCCCGTCGGGGGCGTAATAGAAGAAATGATCGCCCCACGCGACCTCGGGGAACTCACTGCCTTCGGCGGGTGCGAGCTCGAGAATCCCTTCGAAGCCGCGCACCGTCTCGAGAATCTGCTCCATACTCATACTTCAAGTGTGTAGTTGAAGTGCTTATGGAGGGTTTCGGCAATGGCGCGTGGCGAGGTGGTCGACCTGGGCACCGCCGCTGTCGCCGAGGCCACGTGCTATTCGGTACAGCAGATCCGAGACCTCGAAGCACACGGCGTCATCGACCCTGCACCCAGGAGGCACAACGGATACCGGGTGTTCTCCGCGCGACACGTTCGCGACCTGCACGCCTACCGCGACCTCGCAGTGGCCGTCGGTCCGGTGGAGGCGCGGAGAGTGATGCGTGAGATCCGCTTCCTCGCGCCGTCCGATGCGCCTGCCCCGGTGGCATTGCTCCACGTCGAACTCGCTCGCGAGCGAGATCAGGCACTCGAAGCACGGCGGGCCCTCCTCCTCATCCGCACGGAGGCGGAGATCGACGTCGAGCCCACCGAGAGCGACACCATGACGATCACCGAACTCGCCGACGCCCTCGGTGTTCGTACCTCGACGCTACGTTTCTGGGAGAAAGAGCGGCTCGTGACGCCACAGCGGGTGGTCACGAACGCGGGGTCCGCCCGCCGCTACCCGCTCGCGGCGATCCGCGAGGCTCGTATCGTCGCGGCGTTGCGTGCCGCCGGCTATCGCATACCCGACGTCCACAGAGCCCTCACCGATCTTCGCGACCTCCAGGACATCGACGTGTCGCTGACGGCGCTGGACTCGAGGATCGACGACATCGCAGCGCGAACACTTGCGCTGCTGCGTGCCGGAGCCGTCCTTGCCGAGATCATCTCCCATCGATGAGCGGGCCGGGTCCACATGTTGTACTGGTCCGCACGCAGTGAAGGGGGACACATGGGTATCTATGTAGTGACCGGGGCGGCATCCGGGATGGGCAAGGCGAGCGCCGAGCGATTGCGCGCGAAGGGACACACGGTCATCGGGGTCGACCGATCGGACGCCGACGTCGTCGCGGATCTGTCGACGCCGCAGGGTCGCTCCACGGCGATCCGGCAGACGCTCGAGCTTGCCGGCGGACGCCTCGATGGCGCCGTGCTCGCCGCCGGGCTGGGACCCGTGGCAGGAAAGGAAGCGGTGATCGCCCAGGTCAACGTGCGAGGTGTGATAGATCTGCTCGTCGGCTGGCGACCCGCCCTCGCCGCGACCGGCAACAGCAAAGCGGTGGTGTTCGGATCGAACTCGACGACGGCGACTCCCGGTGTGCCGAACTCTGCGGTGAAGGCCTTTCTCGCCGGAGACCTCGACAAGGGTGTCAAGCGTGCAGGACGCATCTCCGCTGCGGCAGCCCCGTTCACGTACGCGGCGACGAAGATCGCGGTTACCCGGTGGGCTCGTCGTATCGCGGTCACCGACGACTGGGCCGGTTCCGGGATTCGTCTCAACGTCATTGCACCGGGCGCAATTTCGACACCATTGCTGGAAACGCAGCTGGCCGGTCCGCAAGCGAAGCGGGTCGAGGGCTTTCCAGTACCGATCGGTGGTTTCGGTGACGCCGAGCAGATCGCCGAGTGGGTCGAGTTCATGCTTTCCCGCGCAGCAGATTTCATGGTGGGAAGTATCGTGACGGTGGACGGCGGAACCGAGGCGTACTTCCGCTCGGATGACTGGCCCGTTGCCGTTCCGCTCAGCGGAGTTCCCGGGTACATTCTGCAGATGTTCCGGTTCCGTCCTTGACACAATCGCGTACCGGCCTGCATCAACCGATCGGTTGATGCGGATTCGACCCGCTCGGTCGATGTGCACGACCCGTGCCGGCGGGCACGCTCGACGCATGCCAATCGTAGAAGTGACAGACCTACGCAAGTCGTACGGCGGGCGCACCGTCGTCGACGGCGTGAATCTCCACGTCGACGACGGTGAAATCTTCGGGATTCTCGGCCCCAACGGCGCGGGGAAAACCACCACCGTCGAATGCCTCTCCGGATTACGCACACCCGACTCCGGTACCGTCCGCGTCGCAGGACTCGATCCGATCGGTGACCACCGCGCCGTCACCGAACTGCTCGGAACCCAATTGCAGGAAAGTCAACTGCAGCCGAAACTGACCGTGCGTGAGGCCCTCGAGCTGTACGCCTCGTTCTACACGCGGCCTGCGGATGGTCTGGCCCTTGCCGAACGTCTCGGGCTCGGGGCTCTGCTCCGCACCCAGTTCGCGAAACTGTCGGGAGGGCAGAAACAGCGTCTGTTCATCGCTCTTGCGCTCATCGGGACACCGCGCGTGGTGGTGCTCGACGAACTCACCACCGGCCTCGACCCCCGCGGACGTCGCGACACGTGGGAGCTGATCGAGGAAGTCCGTGACGCCGGTGTCACCGTCCTGCTCGTCACACACTTCATGGAGGAAGCCCAGAGGCTGTGCGACCGGGTCGCCGTGTTCCGCTCGGGCCGGGTCGAAGCGCTGGGCACACCTACGGAACTGATCGGCAGGTCGTCCACCGCTGTCGTCGTCTCGTTCCGCCCTTCGGGTCCGTTCGACGTCGGCAGGTTCGAGTCGTTGCCCGGCGTTGCTGCAGTACGAACGGATCACGATCGGGTCGTGGTGGAAGGCGGTGAGGAATCGGTCGTGGCCGTGCTCTCGGTGCTCGCCGGGGCGGGATTGAGCGCCGAACGACTCCGTGTGGCCGACGCAACCCTCGACGACGCCTACCTGGACATCACCGGATCGAAAGGCACATCATGACCACCTCGATCATGGGCAGCGCGACGACCACGCCGGCGATCGCGGTGTTGCGCACCGAGACGCGACTGTTCGCACGCCAACCCGCGGCGTTGTTCTGGATCCTCGTCTTCCCTGTTCTGCTCCTGACGATTCTCGGTCTGATCCCGTCGTTCCGGGAACCCGATCCCAACCTCGGTGGTTTGCGGGTGATCGACCTGTACGTGCCGGTGACGTTGCTGCTGGCGATGATCGTGGGTGGTATCCAGACGATGCCCACGGTGTTGTCTGCATACCGCGAGCAGGGCATTCTCCGTAGGTTGGCTGTGACTCCGGCACGCCCGGCGTACCTGTTGGCGGCACAGATCGTCGTGCACGCCGTGGCGATTGCCGTGTCGGTGGTCCTCGCGCTTGTCGTCGGCCGTGTGGTGTTCGATGTGACGTTTCCCGCGCAGCCGTGGGGCTATGCTCTCGCGGTACTCGTGACCCTCGCTGCGGCACTGAGTCTCGGCGCCGCGATCTCGGCGTTGTCGTCGTCGCAGCGTGTAGCGCAGACTTTGGGCACGATCGTGTTCTTCCCGATGATGTTCTGTGCGGGGGTGTGGCTTCCGGTGCAGGCGATGCCCGAGGTACTGCAACGGATCGTCGAACTCACCCCCTTCGGGGCGGCCGCGCAGATTCTCGACCAGGCTGCAGCGGGTGACTGGCCCGCCTGGAGTGGGCTGGCCGTGGTCACGGCGTGGGCGGTGGTGCTCACCGCCGCAGCGATCCGCTGGTTCCGTTGGCAGTGACGCCTCCAGCCGTCATCCTGGACACCGTGGCGACAGAGCGAACAACGACGCACGAGCTGGATGACGACCCGTGGAGCCGCTTCCACCGGTGGGGTCCGATCGCGCTGCTCGCGACCGGAACACTACTGTCCGCAGGCACCGCATCGTTGCTGATGGCCCCCGATCAACGGATCCCGGCGTCGCTGCTGGTAGTGGTGCTGACGGGCTGGGAGATCCGGCGGCTGCGTGGTCATCAGGGGTCCGGCACGATCTACTACATCGCCCGCACGGTCCTGGCGTTCGTCCTGAGCCTGTTCAACCCGTTCTTCGCGATCTACGCCGTGATGGGCTACTTCGATGCGCCCTGGTTGGTCGGGGAACGGTGGGCCCGTGCCGGGTTGGTCGCGACGGCGGTGACGTTGGCCGGCTCGCAAGCGGGGGGATTGCCTCCACGAGATCCGGAGATCTGGATCGTCTTCGTCCTGCTGTTCTTCCTCAACGCTGCGATAGCGATGGTGGCGTACCGGATCGGGGAGCGCGACCTGCGTAGGACCGAAGAACGGATCGACGCGATCGCCGAGCTCGAACGTGCGAATGCCCGTCTCGAACAGGCGCTGTCGGAGAACCAGGCATTGCATGCGCAATTGTTGAGGCATGCACGAGAAGCCGGAATCGACGACGAGCGGCGTCGTCTTGCAGCGGAGATCCACGACACCCTGGCGCAGAGCCTCGCCGGAATCGTCACCCAGCTGCAGGCCGCTGGCGCCACTCCTGATCCAGACGCGGCGAGACGTCACGTGGCCGAGGCCGCGGACCTTGCCCGACGCAGCCTCGGTGAGGCGCGACGCTCTGTGCACAATCTCGCGCCGGAAGTGCTCGAGCACGACACACTCGAAACAGTCCTGGCCGAATGCGTGGACCGTTGGTCCGCCGAGCACGGGATCCGGGTCGACTTCACGGTGACGGGAACTGTGGAACATCTGCACGACGACATCGCCGCCACGCTGTTTCGGATCACGCAGGAGGCGCTCGCGAACGTCGCCAAACACGCGTCGGCGCACCGCGTCGGTGTCACCGTGTCGTACATGGACGACGAGGTCAGCATCGATATCCGTGATGACGGGCGCGGATTCGACCTGTCGGCGGAGACGGTGGATGGATTCGGTTTGAGGGGCATGCGTTCCCGCATAGCCCGCATTGCCGGGGTTCTGGACGTCGAGTCCGAAATCGGCGCCGGAACAGCAGTATCGGTGCGAGTGCCGCTGGTGAAGGCGGGGTCGGTGACGTGAGCAGCGACGAACAGGGCATCACCGTACTGATCGTCGACGATCATCCCGTCGTCCGTGATGGACTGCGCGGAATGTTCTCTGCCTCGGATGAATTCACGATCCTGGGTGAAGCCGGGGACGGGAAGGAAGCGGTGGCGCTGGTCGCCCGATTGGATCCCGACGTGGTACTCATGGATCTGCGGATGCCGGGAGGCGGGGGTGTCGAGGCGATCGCCGAGCTGACCTCGAGCGGTGCCCGCAGTCGCGTTCTGGTCTTGACGACCTACGACTCGGACTCCGACACCATTCCCGCGATCGAGGCAGGCGCCACCGGGTACCTGCTCAAGGATGCACCGCGCGACGAACTGTTCGCCGCGGTGCGGGCAGCTGCAGAAGGACGTACGGTCCTGTCGCCGGTGGTCGCGTCGCGTCTGATGTCGCGGGTGCGCGGTGCGGGCGCTCCACGGTCACTCAGTGCCCGCGAGCGTGAGGTTCTGGTGCTGGTGGCGAAGGGGACATCCAACCGGGAGATCGCGCGGGTGTTGTTTGTCAGTGAGGCGACTGTGAAGACACACCTCATCCACATCTTCGGGAAGCTCGACGTGTCGGACCGTGCCGCGGCGGTGGCTGCCGCCTACGAGCGCGGAATCCTCGGCTGAACTCCGCATGGCCGAACGTCACCTCGATGCCGTTGGACTGCATGAATGTCACCTTCGGCCATGGGGAGTCGTGTCGGTGGCGTGCAGTGGTGCGATGCCGAAGAGCATCGCGTCGATGCCCGCGACGAACGCCGCGTCGTTGTCGAGTGGAGCGGCGGGAGAGTCTTCGCCGGTGCCGGTGAACAGCGCTGCCAAGTGCGGATAGTCACCGCGCGCGAGCATGGCCGCCAGATGTCCGGCGCCGCCGCCCGACCGGGAAGCGACCATCCCTGCGGATTCTTGTTGGGCGAAGTTCGCCACCCACCCATTGAGCAGCGCGACACCCATCATGGTGGCCGTCGGGGCGAGTTTCGCCGGGGCGAGTGCACCGATGAGGTGATCGAGATAGGCGATGGTGTTCGGTCCCATGTCGGTGGTGGGGATCTCACGTAGCCACGAATGTTTCCGATGTAGCGCTCGAGATTGTTCCGCTATGGCCAGGACATCGGCGCGCACGTCGCCGGTGAGCGGTGCGAACTCGTATTCGCCTGCGACGCGGTCGGCCATCAGAGCGAGCAGATCATCCTTTCCGGACACGTACCGGTACAGCGATGCGGCGGAGGTGCCGAGGGTGTCGGCGACGCGGCGCATGGACAGTGCGCGTATACCTTCTCGATCGACGAGGTCGACGCAGGTCTCGGCGATATCGCTGAGCGTGTGCGTGGGGCGTGGTCCGCGCTTCGGTTCGTCGGATCTCAGCCACAGTGAGGTCGGCATGACCTCAGCATGCCTCGAGAAGCCAGTTGCGAACAGTGTTCGCAGATGCTTACACTAAATCTGCGAACGCTGTTTACAGATGAGGAGATGCGCGTGAACGTCATCGAAACGGAAAGCCTGACCCGCCGCTACGGTGAACGCGCGGTCGTCGACGGGGTGGATCTTCGCGTGCGGGAAGGGACGGTGCACGCATTGCTCGGGCCGAACGGGTCTGGCAAGACCACCACTGTGCGGATGCTGTCGACGCTCCTGCGCCCGTCGTCCGGGTGGGCGCGGGTTCTCGGTTTCGACACCGTCGTCGACGCCGTGCAGGTGCGACGACGCATCGGACTGGTCGGCCAGTTCCACTCCGTGGATCCACGGCTTACCGGCTCTGAGAACCTCACGATGTTCGCGCGGCTCTCCGGGATGCGAGCGCGCGACTCCCGGCGCCACGCCCGCGACCTGCTCGAGCGCTTCGGTCTTGCCGACGCGGCCGATCAGCAGGTCCAGAGCTATTCCGGTGGCATGCGGCGCCGTCTCGACATCCTCGCGGGAACCGTCGTACGCCCCGCAGTACTGTTCCTCGACGAACCCACCACCGGCCTCGACCCGCACAGTCGCAACGACATATTCGGATACATCCTGGATTTCGTCGCAGAAGGCACCACGGTGGTGCTCACCACCCAGTATCTGGACGAGGCCGAACGGCTCGCGGACGCAATCACGATCCTCGACGGCGGCCGCACCGTCGCCACCGGTACGCCTGCCGAGATCACCGCCGCGGTCGGCGCGGGGGTCGACCTGGTCGTCGCATCTGCCGACTGTGGCCGGGCTGTGAAGATTCTGAACGAATTCGGTGCACGAGAAGTGGGATCGGCTGTGGTGCAGGAACACTCGATCCGACTGGCCTTCGGTATGGATGGTGAACCGGAATTGCTCCCGATCCTGCGGGTCCTCGACGCCGACGGAATCGACGTCCACGACATAGGCAGACGCCGCGCGAGCCTCGACGAGGCATTTCTCGCGCTCACCGAAAGGACCCCGGCATCGTGACCATCGATCACCCGGTGCAGTCCTCAGTAGGTACGGTCGCGGCAGCACGCGTGGTGTTCGGTCGCACCGTCGCCACATACCGGCACTCGCCGGCGCTGCTCGCAGTCTCGCTCGCCGCGCCGCTGGGCATGGTCGTGTTGTTCGGCTACGTCTTCGGCGGCGCGCTCGCCGGTGACTCCGACCCCTCGGTGTATCGGTCGTACCTGATGCCGGGTGTGTTCGTCCTCGTCGCCGCATTGGGCCTGATGGGCACCGCGAGCACTGCCAATGCAGACATGAACAGCGGGCTCACCGACCGGTTCCGCGCGCTGCCCATCGCACGGTCCGGGGTGCCGACGGGGCTCGCGCTCGCGGAGACGGTGATCGGTGCGGTTGCCCTCGCCGCAATGATGGGGATCGGGTACCTCGCCGGGTGGCGTATCGACGCACCCGCAGGTGACGTCGCCCTGGCGATCGTGCTGCTGTTCGCGTTCCGGGCGGCGCTCAGTTGGCTCGGCCTCCTCCTCGGTATGGCGATCCGTGACGAGCAGCTGCTCCAGCAGGCGGCGCCGATGATCTTCGGGCTCATCATGTTCTCGAACGTGTTCACACCCACGGAGGCAATGCCGTCCGTCGTCCGCATCATCGCGGAGTGGAATCCGATCAGCTCGGTGGTGGCTGCACTGCGGGAGTTGTTCGGTTCGGGAACCGTGGTGGCAGCCGACTCGGCGTGGCCGATGCACCATCCTGCCGCTGCTGCGTTCGGATGGATCGCGGTGATCCTCGCGGTGACGGTGCCCCTCGCTGTGAGGCGGTACGGCGCGCAGCGTTGAGTGCGAAAACTCTCCCTACCGGCGGGTAACCGGACCATCGGCAGACAGCCGGATCGGGCAGGACTACCCTCTATGGCTGTGACCTCACACTATGACGTCGTTGTCCTCGGAGCCGGCCCCGGTGGGTACGTCGCTGCTATCCGCGCGGCACAGCTGGGATTGAGCACCGCCATCATCGAGCAGAAGTATTGGGGTGGTGTCTGTCTCAACGTGGGCTGCATCCCCTCGAAGGCGCTTCTCCGCAATGCCGAACTGGCACATCTCTTCACGAAAGAGGCCAAGACGTTCGGCATCTCGGGGGACGTGTCGTTCGACTTCGGTGCAGCCTTCGACCGCAGCCGCAAGGTGGCAGACGGTCGCACCAAGGGCGTGCACTTCCTCATGAAGAAGAACAAGATCACCGAGTACGACGGTAAGGGGTCGTTCGTCGACGCCAAGACCATCGAGGTGGCGCTCACCAAGGGCGGCACCGACCGGGTGACCTTCGACAACGTCATCATCGCCACCGGCTCGGTGACCAAGCTGCTGCCCGGCACCGAACTCAGCGACAACGTCGTGACCTACGAGGAGCAGATCCTCACCCGCGACCTCCCCGACTCGATCGTCATCGTCGGCGCCGGTGCCATCGGCATGGAGTTCGGCTACGTCCTGAAGAACTACGGGGTCGACGTCACGATCGTCGAGTTCCTCGACCGGGCCCTGCCCAACGAGGACGCCGACATCTCCAAGGAGATCACCAAGGCGTACAAGAAGCTCGGCATCACCATCAAGACGGGTGCTGCGGTCCAGAAGATCACCGACAACGGCTCGGACGTCACCGTCGAAATCAAGGACAACAAGACCGGCAACGTCGAGACGATGACCGTCGGCAAGGTGCTGCAGTCCGTCGGTTTCGCCCCGCGCGTCGAGGGCTTCGGCCTCGAGAAGACCGGCGTCGAGCTGACCGATCGCGGTGCGATCGCGATCGACGAGCGCATGCGTACCAACGTCCCCGGCGTCTACGCCATCGGTGACGTCACCGCCAAGCTGCAGCTCGCGCACGTCGCCGAGGCCCAGGCCGTCGTCGCCGCCGAGACCATCGGCAACGCCGAGACCCTCGAGCTGGGCGACTACCGCATGATGCCGCGCGCGACTTTCTGCCAGCCGCAGGTCGCGTCGTTCGGTCTGACCGAGGAGCAGGCGAAGGCCGAAGGTTACGACATCAAGGTCGCGACCTTCCCGTTCACCGCCAACGGCAAGGCGCACGGTCTCGGCGATCCGAACGGCTTCGTGAAGCTGATCGCCGACAAGACGCACGGTGAACTCATCGGTGGACATCTCATCGGCCCTGACGTTTCCGAGCTGCTGCCCGAGCTCACCCTCGCACAGAAGTGGGACCTGACCGTCAACGAACTGGCGCGTAACGTCCACACGCACCCGACCCTGTCGGAAGCGCTTCAGGAAGCCATTCACGGCCTCGCAGGACACATGATCAACTTCTGATCTTCCGCGCGGGTGGATCCCCGCTCGGATGTACCGACTCAGCTCGTGTCGACTCGACCGTCGCCGCGAGCTGCTGTCGTTCCGGGCCCGTGTCGTGCCGGGCGCAACACCAGTTCGACCAGGCAGTTCCCGTCCTGAGGATCGGGGAAGACGTCGACGGTGTAGGAAGCTCCGAGCGCGGCGGCGTGGTCGTCGAGGACCCGCTGGATCAGGCCGCGCTGGATTCCGCGCACGACTTCGGGATTGCTGCGGGCGATCTCGGCGAGCGGGCACGTGCAGAGGGTGATGCTGTGCGTGCCGAATGCGTTGGTGGCCGATTGTGTTTCGAAGCCCAGCTGTTCGAGGGACTCGATGACGAGTGCGCCGGCGTCGGTCGTGGGGGCGGGAACGAGCCCGAGCATCCCGGCCCAGTCGTCGCCGACCTCGAAGGCCTTGAGCTCGCGCTCGGCTGCGCTACCGCCGATGCGCGCCGCGAGCAGGGCGACGAGATCGGTGTAGGACGGCTCTTTCACCGCGATGTAGCCCATGCGGGGCCGGCCGACCTTCTCGGCGGGCAGCGCCTGGGTGCGGACGAGTCCTTCCTCGACGAGCCCGGAGAGGTGGAACCGGATCGTCGTGACGTGCAGGTCGAGCGCGGCCGCGAGGTGGTGTGCGTCGAGGGGGCCCGTCGAATCCCGAAGCATGTCGAGTACGCGCTCGCGCTGCTTCACCCGCTTTGCCAACTCGCACTCCTGTCACGATCCCGGGTGACCTCAGGTGAGGCTCACCTTATTAAAATGATGAAATTCCTCTATAGTCGTCCCCATGAAGGCTACGACCGATTCACCGTCCACGGTACGACCAGGTCGAAACCGACTCGGAACTGCGGCTACCCTTGCTCTCGCACTTATCGCCGTGGCGTCGGTCGTGGTTGCGGTGGCGTCGGTGTTCGTTGCCGTGGAGGTGCGTGAGCAGGGCCGGCAGCCGGTCGCTGAGTCGACGTCGAACGCCGCGATCCTCGCCGCGCTCCAGTCACTCGCCGCCGATCGGGGCGCCGGCGCTGCAGAGGTCCCGGCCGGTGAAGCAGCGCCCACCGGCCAGGCCGAACCTGCCCCGGACGTGGGTGCTCCAGAAGGGCCTGTTCCCGCGGCAGCTTCCCCCGCCGTTACGGCTCCGGCACCTGGCCCTGCTTCTGCACCCCAGGTCTCGGCTGCCCCGCCGTCCGACCCTGTCGCCGCGACACCGCAGGTGCCCGCGCCCAGCGCCGAACAACTCACGGCCACGCTGCACTCGGCCGTCGCCCCGTCCAATTCGCTCTCGTACCGCCAGTCCCACGTCGAACGCGGTACCGAGGCCGGAGCGGTGCTCGAACAGATTGGGGCACGCGCCGGGACGATGCTGCAGGTCGTCCGGCCACGCGTCATCGACCCGATCGACTTCGACGGCACGCAGGCCTCGGGTCGTCTCCAGGTGACCTTCGCGGGCGCCCCCGGTCCCGAGACCCCGCTGCGCCTGACCTTCGTGTACCTCGACGGGACGTGGAAGTTGTCGGCGCGCAGTGTGTGCGATGTGGCGTCGTTCAACGGATTCGCGTGCCCTTCCGGGTACGTGCGGTAGCGGCACGGTCACTCGGTGAGAACAGGGCGGTCCATCTCTTGACGACGACTCGGATGGCCAGATCCACCAGCAGCGCGCAGACGATGATCGCGAGTGTCCATGCGAACAACTTCGGTGTCTGCAACAGGGTCCGGGTCTGCGCGATCGCCGCGCCCACCCCGTCCGGGGCCGACAGCAGTTCGGCCATCACCGCGACACGCACCGACCCGGACGCGACTGCGCCCGTCGCCGCCACGATCGGGGGCAGGATCGACGGCGCGACGATGAATACCAGCCGACGTGTGCGGCTCAACTGCAGCCCGGCGCCGAGTTCGAGCAGATGCGGGTCGATCGACTGCAGCGCCGACGCGGTGGCCGCAGCGATGAGCGGCACCATCACGGTCGCGCACACGATGATCGTGATCGAGGGGTCGCTGCCCATCCACAGCACGAGACACACGATCAGCACGATCGGGGGAAGCCCCTGCAGAATCGCGCGCACCGGCGCGAGGCCGCCGTCGGCGAACCGCGACACGGTCGCGGCCCAGCCGAACAGCAGGCCGACGCAGAGCGCGAGCATCGTCGCGGTGGCCGCGCGCAGCAGCGTGATCGCCAGCTCGGTGGCGAGGGAGCCGTCCGCGGTGATCTCCCACAGCGCCTCGAGCGTCTGTGCCGGACTCGGCATCACGGCGGGGGACTGACCCAGTGACAACCAGTGCCAGGTGGCCAGCAGCGCGACGACGCACAGAGCGGCGCCGAGAGCGTACTGCGGCGAGCGGCCCTGCTTCACAGGCGTTCCCATCGCGTTCGTCAGCCCACTCCGTAGAAGCCGTCGGCGGGCAACTCTCCGCCGATGGACTCCGGGACCGTCCGCATCAGCGACTCGTAGAGCAGTTCGGTGTCGGCGCGACCGTCCGCGGCCGGAAGGTAGGTGGGGCGCAGTTCGGGCAGAACCTCGGCGACCACCTCGGCGGGAATCGGCACCACGTCGGCGATCGCCGACGCCCCGGCCTGCGGGTCGGAGACGACGTCGACGACCGAACCCAGCAGGTTCGTCTGCAGGGCACCGAGAAGATCCGGGTACTCGCGCGCGACCTCGCCGCGCAGCACGAATCCCGCGAACGGCAGGGACGAGGCGTCGGTCTGCTCGATCCACAGGTCCTGCATGCTCTGTGCTTCGACGATGTTCTCGGTGGCTCCCGCCACCACCGTCGAGAGGTGCTCCGGCAGGATCGCGTACTGCATCGTCCCCGACGTCAGGCCGGTCGCGATATCGAGCGGTGTGGGGTGGTACTGCAGCGTGACATCGGGATTCTCACCGTCGTAGGTCATTCCGGCGCTGTCGAGGATCTGCCGCGTCACCAGATCGATGATGTCGTTCTCGAAGGGGATGTGGACGGTCTGCCCGCGCAGATCGTCGAGAGTAGTGCCGTCCGGACCCATCAGGTACACGATGTTGCCGCTGACCGTACCCACGAGGACGAGGTCGATGCCTTGCGCGCACAGGTTCGCTGCGATGTTGATCGGCATCGCCGCGAGGTCGTAGTTGCCGGCGATGAAGTTGGTACGCAACTCTTCCGGGGTACTCGCGGTGTTCGTCGAGGTGTCGTCGACGCCGAGGTCGCCGAGTCCGGTCAGGGGCGCCGCCATCGCCACGTTGTTCGCGACTCCGACGTTCAGCGAGTCGGGCAGGCCCGAGGCGGCATCGGTCCCGGAGTCCGTGGTACCACACGCCGAGGTGTCGTCGTCACTGCTGCACGCCGTGAGCACAGCGGTGGCCACAGCGAATGCCAGCAGCAGGGAGCCGACCTTCGGTGCGCGAATCCTCGATGCGCGAACCTTCAGTGCACGAATTTCAGGGGGGAGATGATGACGGTTCACGGAGATCCTTTGATCGAATTCGACAGGGTAGGTCTGTCCCGCGGTGACAAGGTCATCGTGGACGATGTGTCTCTGCGGCTCGACGCAGGCGAAATCCTGGTGATACTGGGTGAATCCGGTCTGGGCAAGACCACGGTCCTGCACGCCGCTGCCGGACTGCTCGAGCCCTCGACGGGCACCGTCACCCGTCGGATCGAACGGCAGAGCATCCTCTTCCAGGAGGCACGGTTGTTGCCGTGGATGTCCGTGGGGGGAAATGTTCTGCTCGGTGCGCCCGGACGTGATGTGTGGAGGTCCGGGCCCCGCCCGGACGTCGAACGCGCGCTCGACGAGGTGGGGCTCAGGGATGTTGCGCATCTGCCGCCCTTCCGATTGTCCGGCGGGATGCAGCGCCGCGCGGCTCTCGCCCGGGCACTGTTCGCGTGCCCCTCGGTGGTGTTCGCCGACGAACCGTTCGCGCACCTGGACTCTGCATCGGCGAAGACGGTGGGCGTCGCGCTGGGGCGGGCCGCGGCCGAGGGGGCAGGCGTGCTGATGACCGCCCACGAGATCACCGACATATTCACCACCATGGGGATTTACCGTACATTATTCCTGTAAATAGGATGTGCACCGAGAGGGGTCGACCATGAACGACAAGCACGGAGCCGACGACGCACTGCCGTTGGCCGATCGGGATGCCGCCCATCTACCCGGCCATTGGCTGCTCGCGCGCCTCGGAAAGCGCGTTCTGCGTCCCGGAGGGAAAGAACTCACGGAACGGATGCTGTCCGACGCGAAATTGCGCGGCGTCGACGTCGTCGAGTTCGCGCCTGGCCTCGGCCGCACGGCGCAGAACATCCTGGAGCTCGCTCCCAAAAGTTATGTGGGTGTCGAATCCGACGAGAGTGCAGCCGAATTGACCCGCAAGGCCATCAATTTCTCCGGGACGGTCGTCGGCGGTGAGGCGTCGAAGACAGGGCTCGACGATGCGTCCGCGGATGTCGTGGTCGGTGAGGCGATGCTCACCATGCAGACCGACAAGCACAAGAGCGAGATCATCGAGGAAGCACTACGCGTGCTGCGACCGGGTGGTCGCTACGCGATCCACGAATTGGCGATCGAGCCAGACGAGGTCGACGACGAGGTCAAGACCGAGATCCGCAAGTCTCTTGCGCGGTCCATCAAGGTCAACGCGCGTCCGCTCACCGCGGCCGAATGGACGAAGCTTCTCACCGACGCTGGATTCGAGGTCGAGACCGTGGGCTTCGCACCTATGGCACTGCTCGAACCCCAGCGCATCCTCGCCGACGAAGGGCTCGTCGGTACAGTGAAATTCGTGGGCAACGTACTACGGGACTCCGACGCGCGAGCGCGTGTGCTGCAGATGCGGTCCACCTTCACGAAATACAAGAAGCACCTCGTCGCGATCGAGATCATCGCGAAGAAGAAGGCGGCATGATGACCGACGCAACCGACTCCGACGGCACGATGACCGTGATCGAAGGACTCACGCATCTCGACGTCAAGGACGGCGACGCCCCGCGCCTCGAGAAGCTTGTGTCGCGGCCGGGTGCCACGGTGATCCGAATGGGTTTCGCTGCGGGGCAGATCCTGAAGGACCACCGCGCGCCTGCACCGATTCTCGTGCAGGCAACCAGTGGCGACGTGTCGTTCAGTACCGCCGACGAGACGGTCTCGCTCGTCCCGGGTACCGCGGTGCATGTCGACGAGGGCATCATGCACAAACTCGTTGCAAACACCGACTCCGTCGTGATGCTGACGATCCTGCGCTGATTCGGCGCATCGCAAGTGGGGCTCAGCGGCGGCCCGGACCGGATTCGACAATCCGGGCCGCGATCACTGAAACAGGCGTGTTGGTCTCCTGCGACAGTTGAACCATCATCTGGAACGCCTGTTCGGCTCCCACAGCGAACCGCTCCATGAGCATGCCCTTCGCCTGGCCGATCAGGTCGCGGCTGGCGAGCGCGGACTTGAACTGCAGTTCCTTGCGGGAGGAGAGGACCGCGATGGCCGCATGCGCAGCGAGGACCCCGCCGACGTGCATCGACTCGGCATCGAATGCCCCGGCTTCGGACGCGAACAGGTTGAGGGCACCGGACTCGTTGCCGTGGGTGAACAGGCGAAACGACAACATACTGAATACGCCCGCCTCGACCGCGGCTGCGGAGAACTGCGGCCATCGGGGTTCCGATCGCAGGTCGGCGGTGTGTGTCATCTCCGCTTCCAGCGCAGCATCGACGCACGGGCCCTCCCGGAGTTCTGCCTGAATCTTGTCCACCCGCCTCGTCAGTTCGGAGGTGGCGGCGTGGGTCTCGAACTCGGACGGTCCGGTGACCATGAGAACCCCGGCAGAATCCGCACCCGGAATCAGTGCGATCGCGGCCGTGGTGAGGCGTTCGAGCGACGACTCGAGATCGGTAGCGTCTGTCATCGACCGAGCAAGCTCAGCCATGATCCCGCTCAATCGTTCGTCCTGATCCGACATCGCCCATCACCCTTCTTCGCGTACCTGGTCGACGATAGTCCGCTCGCTCCACCGCGGTCGTCATCTGGCTCGAACAACGGCGAGCGGCCTGCCTCGGACCGTACGACCGGCACATGAGACCGACACGGCGTGGCCGTCAGCTCGTCGTATAGGCCAACCAACCGCCGAATCCGGTGATGTCGAGTGCATCGGCGGATGCGTCGTGGGTGCAACCGAATCCGACGACCCAGCGGCCGTCCGAGAGTTCGACGCTCGTGAGAGTCATCGGTGCGGGCAGAGTCGAGAGGAACCTGCCGAGCCCGGCCTCGGACACGCGGAACAGCTCACCGGCGATCGCGGCGCCCTCACCGCCGCCGTGTCGCACCAGGCCGGGCTTCGGCGGGGTGGTGTTCAGCGCCATCAGCCGGTACGCGTCCGAGGTGTGCACCTGCTCGGAGAAGCGGGCGCCGATGGCCTCCAGCTGGAAGTACAATGGCTGACCCCGCAGGTGGGCTCCGAATACCACAATTTCGACGCCTGCGTCGACGAACTGCGGTGCTTCCACACCGGTGAGGCGCGCCGCGATGTCGATCGCCACTTGATCGTCGAACCCGGGCACCACCACCATCACCCCGAACGGATGGCCTTCGGATGTGACGGCGCCGGGCACCGCAACCGCAGCCATGTCGAGCAGGTTGCAGAAGTTGGTGTACGTACCCATCCGGCGATTGATGGCCACCGGTTCACTCTGAACCGCAGCGATCGTCGGATGCTCGGTAGTGGTCGGAAGCAACAGGCCGTCGAAGCCGTCCAGCAGCACGCGCGCATATGTCCGCGTATAGACCAGGGAGTCGAGGTCGGAGACCAGTTCGTGTGCGGAGGGGCGCGCTGCAGACGAGACGATTGCGGCAACCGTGGGATCGGCACCTGCCCGCTCGGTTTCGAGAAACCTGCCTACTGCCGCATACCGTTCGGCAACCAGGGCTCCGTCATACAGCAGGGTTGCGGCCTCGAGGAGCGGTGAGATGTCGACCTCGGTGACCTCGATGCCCGAGCGGCAGGCCTCGCGCACGGTCGCGTCGAACGCGTCGCGGTACTCGGCGCACAGGGCGACGAGGTCTTCCGGCCGGGGCACCGCGAGCCGGATCTGTGCGGGAGCTGCAAGCGGTACGTCAGCGGGCCACGTGCGGCTACGCGGGTCGCGTTCGTCCGGTGCTGCCATCGCGGCAGCTGCGCGTGTCGCGAGGTCGAGCGAGTCGGCGAAGACGGTGAGGCAGTCGTAGTCGACGCACGCGGGCACCACACCGTGGGTCGGAATCACTCCCAGCGTGGCCTTGATGCCGACGATGCCGTGCAGGGCCGCAGGCACGCGCCCCGAACCGGCGGTGTCGGTGCCGATCCCGATGTCGGCGATGCCCAGGGCCACAGCAGCCGCAGAACCCGAACTGGACCCGCCGGAAATGCGCTCGGTATCCCATGCACACCGCACCGCACCGTACGGGCTGCGGGTTCCCACGAGACCCGTTGCGAACTGGTCGAGATTGGTCTTCCCGAGTACCACCGCACCCGCGTCGACGAGCCGGGTGACGCCCGATGCAGTCGTCTGCGGTGTGTACGCGAACTCGGGGCATCCCGCGGTGGTCGGCAGGCCGGCGACATCCACGTTGTCCTTCACCGCGACCACGAGGCCCGCGAGTGGAAGCGACTCGTCGGCCGCGACACGTGCGTCCACAGCGGCGGCGTCGGCGAGGAGGTCGGCTGCATCGCGCAGGGTGATCCACACCTCCGGGCGGTCGACCTCCTCGATCCTGGCCAGCGCGCGTCGCACGCGGTCGGTCGCGGTGGAAGTGACGAAATCGGTGGTCATGGGCTCTATCCGATCACGAGAAGGGGGGTGCCCGGCGCGACCCTCGCGCCCGGTGTGACGAGTACCTTCAGGACTGTTCCTGCCCGCTCACTGCGGATGGGCATCTCGAGCTTCATGGCCTCGAGGATCACGACGGTGGTGTCGAGGCCGACGATCTCACCTTCGGCGACCTCGACGCGCCATACGTTGCCGACGAGCGACGCCGCGACGACGGTGGACCCGTCGGGCATTCCGGTAAGCGGGTCGACCGTGGTGGAGACCTCGATCGGCACGGTTTCGATGCGGTCGAACTCGCCGGAGTCGTGCCACGCTTTCTTCTCGATCTCGAATGCGGCGGACTGCTTCGCGTCGAACTCCGCGATGGACTCGGCGTTGTTCTCCAGGAATCGGAGATGGTCGGCCAATGCGAACGTTCCCTCCGAGATGTCGGCGTCGAAGCGTCCGGCCGCCGAGGCAGCCCGGTACTCGAGCAATTGCTCCGGGGAGACGGGCTCCCAGACGATGCGGTCGAAGAACCGGAACAGCCAGGGTTTGCCGTCCTCGAACGGCCCCGACTGCCGGTAGCCGGACCAGATCGGCACCGTACGGCCGACGAGCTGATAGCCGCCCGGCGACTCCATTCCGTAGACGCACAGGTACTTGCCGCCGATGCCCACGGCATCCGACGGTGTCCACGTCCGGGCCGGGTTGTACTTGGTGGTCACGAGCCGATGCCGAGGATCGAGCGGAACTGCCAGAGGCGCACCGAGATACACGTCACCGAGACCGAGAACGAGATACTCGGCATCGAACACGGTGTCGCGAACCTCGTCCACCGACCCGAGACCGTTGATGCGGCGGATGAACTCGATGTTGGAGGGGAGCCACGGCGCGCTGTCGCGCACGCCGCTGCGATAGCGGGACAGCGCCTCGGAGATGGACGGATCGTCGAACGACAGCGGCAGCCGGACGGTGCGGCTGGGCACCACGAGATCATGGGTCGGCGGCAGTTCGGCTTCGAGATCCTGGAGTACGCCGAGCAACCGGTACTGGGGGAGGACGTCCGGGTCGAAATGGATGTGCAACGACCGCACACCCGGGGTGACGTCGATGATGCCGGACGCTTGCGTTGCGGTGAGCGCTTCGGACAATGCGTGGACCCGCATACGCAGGCCGAGATCGAGAGTCCTCTCGCCGTACTCGACAAGGATGTTGTCGTCGCCGCCGCGCAGGTACACCACCTCGGGCCTGTCGAACATCGAGTCGAAGTGGCCGAGGCGTCCGCCGTCGAGAGTCGTGCGCGGTGCGAACGGTGGCACATCGACGGTGCAGTTCGCGCCGTGCCGGAGAGCGATGGCGTCCTCATCGGAGACCGGCACGAACCGCACCGAATCGCCCGGACGGATCTGGCCGAGCTTCCAGCGATGTCCCGACACCACGGTGAGGGGACACGCGAAACCGCCGAGGCTCGGCCCATCGGGTCCCAACAGGATCGGTGTATCGCCGGAGACGTTGAGTGCCCCGATACTGTACGGATTGTCGTGCAGATTCGACGGATGCAGTCCGGCATCGCCGCCATCGCTGCGCGACCAGGCGGGCTTGGGACCATCCAGCCGGAGTCCTGTCCTGTTCGCGTGCGCCTGCACCGTCCATGTCGTGTCGTAGAACTGCGCCATGTCCTCGCGGGTGAAGTAGTCGGGCGCGGGCTGGGGGCCTTCGGTGACAGCAAGATGCCAGGTGTGAGCGAACTCGGGTCGGCGGTCTGCGGGTACGGGTGCCGGAGCGGCGGCTGCGGTGGGGTCCGCAAGGCCCAGCACGTCACCGGTAGCGACCGCCGCGCCGGTCGGTCCACCGAAACCGCCGAGCGTGAAGGTGGCGGCGCTGCCGTGGACGAGTGGCACATCGAGGCCGCCGCGCACCGCCACATAGGTGCGCAGGCCAGCGTCGGCCGGGGTTCCGACGTCGAGCACCGCACCAGCGGAGACCGCGATCGGTTCCCACATGGGCACGGGCTCACCGTCGAGCGTGACGTCGGCCGGCGCTCCGGTTACGCACACGATGGTGTCGTCCGAGAAGCTCAGTCGCGGTCCCTGGAGCGTGCATTCGAATCCCGGAGCACCTTCGACATTGCCGACCGCGATGTTCGCAGCGCGAAACGACAGGTCGTCCATCGGCCCGGACGGGGGAATCCCGACCTCCCACAATCCCGTTCGCCCCGGAAAGTCCTGAACGGTGGTCATGGTGCCTGCGCGCAGCACGTCGATCCGACGTCCGATGCCGGAGACACCCGCGAGTGTTGCCGTGCTGTGCTCGGCGCGCAGGACCGATTCATCAGAACAGATCTGCTGCAGCAGAGAAAGATTCGTCTGCACGCCGTACACGCTGGTGTCGTCGAGGGCTTCTGCCAGTCCGGCGAACGCGGTGCGGCGTGATTCGCCGCGTACGATCACCTTCGCGATCATCGGATCGTAGAAAGAGCTGACCTCGGTACCGGTATCGACCCAGGTCTCGACGCGGGTGTGCGCGGGGAACTCGACGTGCGTGAGCAAGCCGGAACTGGGCCGGTGCTCCCGTCCTGGGTCTTCCGCATACACGCGGGCCTCCACTGCGTGTCCCGTGATCTCGGGCCCCGAATCCGGAATTGCGTCGAGCAACGTCGCCTCGCCACCGGCGAGCCGGAGCATCCACTCGACGAGATCCACTCCGGTCACTTCTTCGGTGACCGGATGTTCCACCTGCAGGCGGGTGTTCATCTCGAGGAACGACACTTCGTCGCGCGAGGTGTCGTATACGAACTCGACCGTGCCTGCGGAACGATACTGCACCGATGACGCAAGCGCCCGCGACGACGAGAGCATCTGCTCGACGAGTTCGTCGGGCAGATTCGGTGCGGGTGCTTCCTCGACCACCTTCTGGTTGCGTCGCTGCAGTGAGCAGTCGCGCGTGCCGAGGCTGACCGTGCGGCCCAGGCCGTCGCCGAAGACCTGCACTTCGACGTGGCGGGCGTGCACGATGAACCGTTCGAGGAAGACTCCCGAGGACGAGAAGTTCGCCGACGCCAGTCGCAGCACGCGGTCGTATGCTTCGCGGAGGTCGTCGGGGTGGAGACAGGCCTGCATTCCGATACCGCCGCCGCCACCGACGGCCTTGAGCATCACCGGATACCCGATTTCGTCGGCCGCGGCGAGCGCGTCCTCGAGGGAGGCGAGGAGCCCGCTTCCGGCGACCAGGGGAACTCCCACCGCGCGTGCGGCTTCGCGCGCTGTGTGTTTGTCGCCGAACACGCTCAGCTGGTGGGCAGTCGGGCCGACGAACACGATGCCTGCGGCTTCGCATGCGGCGGCGAACTCGGCATTCTCGGAGAGGAAGCCGTAGCCAGGATGGATCGCGCCGGCACCGGAAGTGAGTGCCGCCTCGATCACGCGGTTGGCCCGGAGATAAGATTCCGAGGCAGGCGCAGGACCGAGACGTACTGCCATATCGGCAGATTCGACGTGTGCGGCGGATGCGTCGGCATCCGAATAGACCGCCACCGTCTTCAGCCCGAGCAGGTGCGCGGTGCGCATGATGCGGCAGGCGATCTCACCGCGATTCGCGACCAGAAGGGTATCGAATCCGAATGCCACGGCGTGCTCCTTCGAAATTGGCGGGCGAACAGGATTCACATCGAGAAATGCAGAAGTGGTTGTGCCACCCCTGTATCCGCCGTTGTGGACACTGTTGTATACGCTATGAGCCCGGTGTTTCGTCCCGGTTTCCTGCGGTAAAGCGTCGGTTAGGAAGAGCTGTCACCGTTGATACCGGGTGGAGCGCACGATGCAGGAATAGCCCGCACGTCAGGAGGGGGAAGCGTTACTCGCCGCCGAAATCGCGATCGAGTCGAAGCACACCGATGGTGGTGGCGAGGCCGTCGTACTGGGTGACAAGGAGGCAGAATTCGATCATGCGCCGGTCGTCGAAGAACTGCGCGAGCGCCGACCACGTCTCATCGGTGAGGTTCCGAGTGCCGACCAATTCGTCCACGGCCGTCAGGACTGCGCGCTGCCGTCGGCTCAGGCTCTCTGCGGACGGCCCGGTGACGATCCGTTCGCGCATCTCGTCGGTGATTCCGGCTCGCGCGCCGAGGCGCGTGTGATGGTCGAATTCGTAGTCGCAGGCCCGCAAGTGAGCCACACGCAAGATGACCATCTCCGCTTCGAAGCGGCTCAGCTTGCCGAACGGCATCAGCATGCCCGAATAGTGCAGCCAGCCCCGGAACAGCCGGCCCGATCGGCCCAGAGTGCTGAACAGATGTGCGTCGTCCGTGCCCGCGACGCGGGACAGTGCCTTCCACGCAACCCAGTTGATCGGGCCGAGTTCCTTCAACCGTCCGGGCTGGATTCGTGGCGTCACGGTCGTAGTGTGCACGAACGTCGCGCATCAGTCACGTGCGACACGTACTCGTCAGTCCCGCAGTGCTTGCGCGAAGCGGGCCATCGCGCGTGCTTCCTCGGCCCGTCGGATCACGACGGCCCTGGAGGTATCGATGTGGCCGAGCAGGACCCGGTGAGCTTCGTCCAGTTTCCCGTCGAGAAGTAGTTCGGCCACCTCGATGTGTTCGTCGATGGTCGCAGTCATGCGGTCCGGAGTAAGGTAATCGAACATTCGCACCGGCCGGACCTTGCCGTTCACCGTAGCGAGGGCGTCACACAACGCGCGGTTTCCGGATGCTGCGAGCACTGCCAGGTGATACCGCTCGTCGAGGGCCACGAAACCGGCATCGGGCGCGGGCGGGTCGGCACGCAGCGTGTGCCAGAAGTCCAGTTCCTTGCCGAGGACGGCCGGATCGTGACGGATCGCCGGATTGTCGAGTGCCCGGCGGATTCCGTGAAGTTCGAGGGTGATGCGCAGTTCGTACAGGTCGGCAAGGTCGTCGAAGCGCGGACGGTACGGGAACAGTCCACCGGCGCGCCGTTCGACGAGCCCGTCGGAGACCAACCTGGCCAACGCCTCCCGTACCGGTGTCCGCGATACCTCGTAGCGATCCGCGAGCTTCTCCTCGCCGAGTCGCTCGTCCGCTGCCAAGGCGCCGGACATCAGGTCGTCGCGCAACGATCGATATACCCGATCGCGGTGAGTTGCGGTTGTCATCAGATCGCCATCGCTTCACGCACGGTGCGTGCGGCCTCGGTGCCACCGGCGCCGGTGGAAGTGACGCGGCCGGACTCGACGACGTAGTAGCGCAGGGCGTTGTCGAGCGCGAATCCGATGTGCTGTTCGACGAGCAGCACGCCGAGGTCGCCCGAGCGGCTCAGCTCGACGATGGTGTTCTCGATCTCCGCGACGACCGACGGCTGGATGCCCTCGGTGGGTTCATCGAGAATGAGCATGCGCGGCTCGGTGATGAGCGCTCGGGCGATGGCGAGTTGTTGTCGCTGGCCGCCGGATAGAAGACCTGCGCGCTGGTCGAGAAGCGGGACGAGAGCAGGGAAGAGATCGAGCATATTCGCGATCAGGTTCCTGCCGTTCCTGCGTCCGTCGGCGACGACCTGCAGGTTCTCGGAACAGGTGAGCTGACCGAACGACTGCTGGCCCTGCGGCACGTACGCGAGTCCGCGCGCAACACGGGCGGCGGGGCGCAGTCCTGTGATGTCCTCGCCGTCGAAGAGGATCTTTCCTCGCGTGACGGGCAACAACCCGACCGCGGCACGCAGCAGCGTCGTCTTGCCTGCGCCGTTGTGGCCCATCACCGCGACCACTCCGTCGGAGGGGACTTCGAGGGACAGTCCGTGGATGATCTCTGTGCGTCCGTATGCGACATGCACGTCGACGAATTCGAGCATCTCACGCCTCCTGTGCTGCGGCGGTGGTCCCGAGGTAGACCTCCTGGACCTGCGGGTTGTTCTGTACTTCGTCGACGGTGCCGTCGGCGATGACCTTTCCGCGGGCGAGCACCGTCACCGAGGTCGCGAACGCGCGCATGAAGTCCATGTCGTGTTCGACGACGACCACGGTGCGCTGCGCGCCGATTCGGCGGAGCAATTGCCCGGTCTCTTCGCGTTCCTCGCCGCTCATACCTGCGACAGGCTCGTCGAGGAGGAGCACGTCGGCGTTCTGCACGAGCAGCATCCCGATCTCGAGCCACTGCTTCTGGCCGTGGGCGAGGATCCCTGCGGGTGTATCGCGGTGTGTGGTGAGGCCGATCGTCTCGAGGGCCTGCTCGATCTCGGGCAGGACCTCCTTGCGTCGGCGGAGCAGCTGCCACGGTGAGCGGCCTGCGCCTGCGGCGATGTCGAGATTCTGCAGCACCGACAGTTCCTCGAACACCGACGCGGTCTGGAAGGTGCGGCCGACGCCGAGACGCGCGATCTTGTGAGTCTTTCTGCCGAGCAGTTCGATACCGGATCTGGTGACCGACCCGGTCGCGGAGACGAGACCGGTGACAGCGTCGACGAGTGTCGTCTTGCCTGCGCCGTTGGGGCCGATGAGGAACCGCAGGTCGCCCTGGAACAGCGTCAGGTCGACGCCGTCGACGGCAGTGAACCCGTCGAATTCGACACGCAGGTCGCAGATTTCGAGGTACTCGGCGGACATACCTGCGTTGCCGCCGTATTCGGGTGCGCTCATCGGGCAGGCTCCAATTCGGGTTCGGACGAGGACGTCGTCGGGTCGTCGGTGGAATCCGCCTTCGCGCGACGTCGGCGGAGCTTGGCGAGCCCGGCGATCCCCGCGGGAAAGAAACCGATGACGACGATGAACAGGAGTGCCTGAGCGTAGGTCCAAGCCGACGGGAAGCTCTCGGACAGGGCGGTTTGGGCCCATGCGACCCCGATCGCACCGAGGACGGGGCCGAGCAAAGTGGTGCGGCCGCCGATCGCGACACCGATGAGGAAGGCGATCGAGGGGACGATCCCGATGTCGGCGGGGGAGATGATGCCTACGATCGGAACGAACATCGCGCCTGCGATCCCGGCGAAGAATGCGGCCACGGTGTAAGCGACCACCTTGATGTTGGCGGGGTCGTATCCGAGGAATCGGACTCGCTCCTCCTGGTCGCGGACTGCGACGAGCAGTTCACCGTAGCGGGACTGCATGAGCTGCCGGGTCGCGGCAACGACGAGGAGCAGGATCGCGGCGACGATGAAGAAGAGCATCCGTTTGTTCACGGGATCGGCCAGGTCGAAACCGAAGAAACTTCGGAAACGGTTGAGGCCGTTGGATCCTCCGGTCGACTGCTGACCGACGAGCAGGATCGCGAAGGCGGCGGCGAGCGCCTGCGAGAGGATCGCGAAGTAGGCACCCTTGACGCGTCGTTTGAAGACGCCGAGGCCGAGAAGCAGTGCTACGAGGGCTGGGACCAGGGCGATCGCGAGGATGGTCACCAGGGGCGAGGAGAACGGAACCCAGTATGCGGGTAGTTCGCGGATGCCTGCGATCTGCATGAAATCGGGGACGGTGTCGCCGCGGAGCTCGGCGTCGGCCATCTTCAGATGCATCGCCATGATATAGGCGCCGAGTCCGAAGAACACGCCTTGACCGAGGGTGAGCATGCCGCCGCGGCCCCACGCGAGTCCGATGCCCACGGCCACGATCGCGAAGCACAGGAACTTGCCGAGCAGTCCGAGGCGAAAGTCGGACAGCGCGGCGGGGGCGACGCCGAACAGCATCAGTGCGGCGAGAGTGAATCCGGCGGCGGTGCGCACGGGTCCGGGGCGGGTGAGGTCGCGGGCGTGGAAGGTCATCGACATCAGACCAGGCTCCTTGTCTTGACCGCGAACAGGCCCTGCGGGCGGGCCTGGAGGAAGATCACGATGAGCACGAACACGATCACCTTCGCGATCGAGGCGGTGGTCGAGTACTCGATGAACGAGTTGAGCAGGCCGAGGGCGACTGCGGCGATGACGGCACCTTCGATTCGGCCGAGACCACCGATGACGACGACGAGAAACGCGTCGATGAGATAGGCGGACCCGATGGTCGGACTGGTCGATCCGATGAGCGTCAACGCCACGCCGGCGAGGCCCGCGAGTCCGGATCCGATGAAGAAGGTGGTCAGGTCGGTGCGGCGCGACGAGATCCCGACCGTTTCCGCGAGGTCGCGGTTCTGCACGACCGCACGGATCCGCCGTCCCATCGGTGTGTACTTCATCGTGGTGATCAGGGCGACCACACACACTGTGGCGAGAACGAGGATGAACAGGCGGGTTTTCGGGACCACCGCGCCGAGGATCTCGATACCGCCGGAAAGCCATTCCGGTGCAACAACGTTGACGGCGGGTGCGCCGAAGATGTCGCGGGCGAGTTGCTGGAGGAGCAGACCGACGCCGAAGGTGACGAGCAGCGTGTCCAGCGGGCGGTGGTACATCCGCCTGATGAGGGTGACCTCCAGGAGGACTCCGAGTGCGCCGCCGACGAGGAAACCGACGAGGAGAGAAACGAACAGGGAGACTCCGGCGGACGAGATCACCTGTTGCACCACGAAAGCGGTGTAACTACCGGCCATGATGAATTCGCCGTGGGCCATGTTGATGACGCCCATCTGACCGAACGTCAGCGACAGCCCCAGTGCTGCCAGCAGCAGGATCGAACCGATACTCAATCCTGTGAACAACTGTCCTGCAACAATATCCATATCGGTACTCCTCGTCGACGGTGGTACCGGTCAGTTCCCGGAGAGGGATGCGGCCCAGTCGTAGGTCTCGAGGTACGGGTCGGGGTCGACCGGTCCGTCGGACTCCCAGATCGTGTAGATCAGACCGTCACCGCGGATCTCACCGATGCGGGCGGTCTTGGTGATGTGGTGGTTGTCACCGTCGATCGTCACGGTGCCTTCGGGTGCCTCGAAGCTCACCCCGTCGGCCGCTTCCTGGATCGCTGCGACATCGAACGATCCGGCCTTCTCGACGGTGTTCTTCCACAGGAACACCGAGGTGTAGGCGGCTTCCATGGGGTCGGACGTCGGCTTCGCGTCACCGTACTTCGCCTTGTATGCCTCGACGAACGAGGTGTTCTCGGGCGTGTCGACTGTCTGGTAGTAGTTCCACGCGGTGAGCTGGCCCTCGATGTTCTGCGCGCCGATACCCACGACCTCTTCTTCGGCGATCGAGACCGACACGACGGGCATGTCAGCGGCCTTCAGGCCTGCGTTCGTGTACTCGCGGAAGAAAGCGACGTTGGAATCACCGTTGAGCGTGTTGAACACGGCATCGGCGTCGGCGGTGCGAACCTTGTTGACGATGGTGGAGAAGTCGGTCGAGCCGAGCGGGGTGTAGTCCTCGCCCTTGATCTCGATGCCGTTCGCATCGGCGTAGGCGCGGATGATCCGGTTGGCCGTCTGCGGGAAAACGTAGTCGCTACCCACCAGATACAGGGACTTCACGCCCTGCTCCTTCAGGTAGTCGAGGGCGGGGACGATCTGCTGATTGGTTGTCGCCCCGGTGTAGAAGATGTTCGACGACGACTCGAGCCCCTCGTATTGGACGGGGTAGTACAGCAACGAGTTCCGGTCCTCGAACACCGGAAGCATCGCTTTGCGGCTCGACGAGGTCCAACCGCCGAACACCGCCGCGACACAGTCGGAGCTGATGAGCTTCTCCGCCTTCTCGGCAAACACGGTGGGCTCGGACGCGCCGTCTTCGGCAACGATCTGGATCTGCTTGCCGAGCACACCGCCGTCGGCGTTGATCTGCTCTACTGCCAGCGCAATCGAGTCGCGCACGGTGACCTCGGAGATTGCCATGGTTCCGGACAGTGAGTTCAAGGAACCGATCTTGATGCTGTCACCGGAGGTGTCGACGCACGATGTCCCGTCAGAGACGGATGCATTCGCTGTGGAGGTGTCCGCCGCCTTGCTTCCGCACGCGGTGAGGGTGAGGCCGACGGCGACCAGCGCTGCGGCGCTCGTGGCGAACTTGGTTCGGGCAACTGTCATGGGGTGTCCTTCGTGGAAGGGGACCGGGCGGCGTATACAGCGCTGTATCCGTGGGTCCATACCCTAGGTGGGTGTTGTTGCGCCGGAGTGTCTTCCAGTGACCGTTCCGTGAAGTTGATGACACCGGTGTTACGACATGCTCACATCGGCCCGCGAGTGTCGAGCAGGCCGATGCGCGAGTCCGAAGCCGGTCGCTGTTACGTCTGTTCATCGCTGCCACGATTCGAATGCGATCGTGGCAGGCAAACTTACGTGCGAGGAGTTATGCAGGCTCGAGGACGGAGCCCATGACCCGCTCGACCGTTATTTCGATGACGACGCGTCGAGGATTGGGTCTGGGTTGCCGGTAGCGGGCCGCGTACCGGCGCTCGGCGTCGATGACGGAGTCGGCGTCGCGGGCCACGCGTGCCGGGCCTTCCAGAGTCAGCCAGCGTCGACCGTCTATCTGACTGACGGCAGCGTATCCGCCGCGCTCGGCGTTGAGAGCCTTCTGTGTGCCCTCGGACGTGATGATTCGCGCCGACCTCGTTGTGGCGTCCCACGTGAATCCGACCGCGACGACGTGCGGGGTCCCGTCCTTGCGCGACGTCGTCAGGGTCGCGAGGTGGTACTCGGAGAGGAACTCGAGGGCCTTGTCGCCCAGCGTGTCGGGGGTGCGTGCCATGAGGAGAAAGAGTACTCAGCGCACGAGGTACGGCGAGACAGAGCTGCGGTGTTCGTTGATGTCGATGTCCTTACCGAGGGGCGGGAACGCACGTTGCGGACAGTTCATCCGCTCGCACACGCGGCAGCCTGAACCGATCGGAGTGCCGGGGTTCGATTCGTCGAGGTCGAGGCCTTCCGCGTAGACGAGCCGGTGCGCATGGCGTAGTTCGCAGCCGAGGCCGATCGCAAAAGTTTTCGACGGCTGCCCGAAGCGCGCGGCACGGCGTTCGACGGTGCGTGCGACCCACAGGTAGCGGCGACCGTCGGGCATCTGCGCGATCTGCGTCATGATCTTGCCCGGGTACGCGAAGGTTTCGTACACGTTCCACAACGGGCAGGTGCCACCGCTCGTCGAGAAGTGGAAACCGGTGGCGGATTGCCGCTTGGACATGTTGCCTGCCCTGTCGACGCGTACGAACGAGAACGGCACACCGCGCAGTTTCGGGCGTTGCAGGGTCGAAAGGCGGTGCGCGACCGTTTCGTAACTCTGTCCGTAGAACGCCGAGAGGCGTTCGATGTCGTAGCGGAAGTCCTCGGCGATCTCGTGGAACTGGGAATAGGGGAGGATCAGTGCTGCTGCGAAGTAGTTGGCGAGTCCGAGCCGTGCGAGGGTGCGCGACGGGTCGCTGGTGAAGCCGCCGTCGTCGACGAGCTTGTCGATGAGATCGCCGCACTCGAGGTAGGCGAGTTCGGTCGAGAGTTTGAACACCTGCTGTCCTCCCGACAGCTGCGGTGCGATCTCGAGGACTCGGGTCTCGGGGTCGTAGCGGTGCAGGACGTTCTCGCCGAGATCGATTCGTTTGACGACCTGTACGTCGTGGAGTGCAGCCATGCGTTTGGCGATCTCGCCGCCGACATCACCTCGATGGAATCGGATCCGGTTGGCGAGCTCCTCGGCGGCGGTGTCGAGTTCGTGGAGGTAATTCTGTCGCTGATAGAAGTAGTCGCGAACTTCTTCGTGCGGCATCGTGATCGCACCGCTTCCGCTGCCATCGCTGTAGCGGTCCTCTGTCGCGGCGGCGAGCTGCGCGGTGGTGTTGCGGAATCGGCGGTGCATGTTGACCATCGCGCGTGCCAGACCGGGATGAGCGGTGACCATCTCGGCGATCTCCTGCGCGTCGGCCTCGATCCCCATTTCCTGGTCGAGCGCGACCTCACGCATCTCGGCGATCAAGCGCGTATCGTCCTGCGACGAGAAGAACGTCGTGTCGACGCCGAACACTTCGCTGATCCGTAGCAGCACCGGCACGGTCAGGGGACGGACGTCGTGTTCGATCTGGTTGAGATAGCTCGCAGAGATTTCGAGTGTCTTGGCGAGTGCGGCTTGGCTGAGTCCACGCTCGGTCCGTAGCTGGCGCAAGCGGGCGCCGACGTAGGTCTTGGCCATTCGCCCAGCGTAAGGCGGTTCTACCAGCTTTGCAATGTAGGGTTCGCAACACGGCTAAGGAACAGGTGCGTGCTCGCTCTCGAGGCCGAGCCATGAGCCGGGCGCGAATGCTTCGAAATGGATCGATGCCGGGGACAGACCTGCGCCGATCAGTTCACGACGGATCGACCGCATGAAGTCGATCGGTCCGCACACATACGTCTGCGCGTTCGAAGGTAACGGGACGCGGGTGAGCGGGTTCCTTCCGTCCTCGTGCTCCCCGTCGAAATCGGTATAGCGCAGGAACAACTGCGAGTTGGGTAGTGACTTCGCCACCGCGCTGAACTCGATGCGCCGTACGTGTTCGTATGCGGACCTCTCCACGTGGATGATGGTCACCTCCCGGCCGGGGTTGTACGTGGCCAGATACTGGAGTGTCGCGAGGGTGTTGGTGACGCCGATTCCGGCAGACACCAGGAGCAACGGGCGGTTGTCGTCGCTGTCGACGACGACTCCGCCGAACGGCTGTGAAATGGTGAGCTGGTCTCCTTCCTCCACCTGGTCCACGAGGATCGGTGACACCAGCCCGCCCGGCACCCGTTTGATGGACAGGGCCCACTCACCGGTTTGGCGACCATGGGTCACCGTGTACTGGCGGATCTGTTCCGTCCTGTCCGCGAAGCGGATGCGGACCGAGGTGTATTGGCCGGGACGATGTATGCGGAACGGTTTGCCATCGAGGGGGCGCAGGAACAGGGTTGCGGAGTGCTGGCCGTCGTACTCGCGCGCGGCTACCAGCGCTTGCCTCCACACCTGGCCGGCGGCCACACCCGCGTGCCGGTACAGCTGTGACTCCTGTTCGGCCAGGGAGTTGGCCATCAGGGAGTAGACCTCGTTCCAAGCCGTTGCGACCTGGGGCGTGACGGCGTCGCCGAGGACCTCCACGATCGCAGCGAACAGGTGGGTGCGCACGACCTCGTAGAGGTCGGATGTCACGCCCAGCGACGCATGCTTGGCGGCGATTCGGCTCATGATCGCGTCGATATCGTCGGGTTCCTGCGTCACGAGCAGCGTTGCGAAGGAGGCAACGGAGCTCGCGAGTGCCTGTTGTTGCGAGCGATCGGCTTGATTCGCGCTGTTGAACAGGTTTGTGCGCAGAGAGGGGACTGCGGCAAACAGTTTCTCGTAGAAGACCTCGGAGATCACGCCGATGTGTGCCCCGACCACGGGCAGGGTCATCTCGACGATCGGACGCGACGTGGCTGAAAGGATGACTGCTCCTCGGTTGTGCGGATGTCAACCGAAGCAGGAGGCGCGCAGCACTCTGCGCGACCGGCCCCGATCCGGTCGTGCGGCACATCGTACGACTGAGCAGGGTGCTTTCAAGGTCATTTACATGGCGTGTGCAGGCCTGGAGGTGTTGTGAAGAAGGTCACATCGGGGAACCGTAGCGGGTCTCTGCGAGGTGGCGGGCGTCGCGGGGTGTTGTGCGGCGGGCAACGGCAAGCGGGGAGCAAAAGTCGAGGTCAGTGCTACTGGCGGGTAACTTTCATATCTTGCGACGCGGTTGTTGGTCTCACCATTGATTAGCAATCTTTGCAAAGCTGCCGGTAAAAATTGCCGAGATTGGCATTAGCAACAGGTAGCGGGGCGTTTTCTGGTGTGTCATTGTCTTCATGTACATCCGAATGGGCCGCAAAGGATGTGAAGTAGTACGAATGTACTGCCTGACGCCGAGCGGAGTAGATCTAGAGAGTGGAGCTTTGATGTCGACCACCGGCACCCCGAGGACCGCTGAAGAAATCCAGAAGGACTGGGACACAAACCCCCGCTGGAAGGGGATCACCCGCAACTACACGGCCGAGCAGGTCGTCAAGCTGCAGGGCACCGTCGTCGAGGAAGCCACCCTCGCCCGTCGTGGTTCGGAGATCCTGTGGGACCTCGTGAACAACGAGGACTACATCAACTCGCTGGGCGCCCTCACCGGCAACCAGGCCGTTCAGCAGGTTCGCGCAGGCCTCAAGGCCATCTACCTGTCCGGCTGGCAGGTCGCGGGCGACGCCAACCTGTCCGGCCACACCTACCCGGACCAGTCGCTGTACCCGGCGAACTCGGTGCCGCAGGTCGTTCGTCGCATCAACAATGCGCTGCTGCGCGCCGACGAGATCGCCAAGGTCGAGGGTGACACCTCCGTCGACAACTGGCTCGCTCCGATCGTCGCCGACGGTGAGGCAGGCTTCGGTGGCGCGCTCAACGTCTACGAGCTGCAGAAGGCCATGATCGCGGCAGGCGTCGCCGGTTCGCACTGGGAGGATCAGCTCGCGTCGGAGAAGAAGTGCGGTCACCTCGGTGGCAAGGTGCTCATCCCGACCCAGCAGCACATCCGCACCCTGACCTCGGCGCGCCTTGCGGCCGACGTCGCGGACGTCCCGACGGTTGTCATCGCCCGCACGGACGCCGAGGCTGCCACGCTGCTCACCTCCGACGTCGACGAGCGCGACCGCGAGTTCCTCGACGGCACCCGCACGGCCGAGGGCTTCTACGGCGTCAAGAACGGCATCGAGCCGTGCATCGCCCGCGCCAAGGCATACGCACCGTACTCCGACCTCATCTGGATGGAGACCGGTGTGCCGGATCTCGAGGTCGCCAAGAAGTTCGCCGAGGCAGTCCGCAGCGAGTTCCCCGACCAGCTGCTGGCCTACAACTGCTCGCCGTCCTTCAACTGGAAGGCTCACCTGGACGACGCGACCATCGCGAAGTTCCAGAAGGAGCTTGGCGCGATGGGCTTCAAGTTCCAGTTCATCACCCTCGCCGGCTTCCACTCGCTCAACTACGGCATGTTCGACCTGGCCCACGGCTACGCCCGTGAAGGCATGACCGCCTTCGTCGACCTGCAGGAGCGCGAGTTCAAGGCTGCGGAGGAGCGCGGCTTCACCGCCATCAAGCACCAGCGTGAGGTCGGCGCAGGCTACTTCGACTCGATCGCCACCACGGTCGATCCGAACACCTCCACGGCTGCCCTGAAGGGCTCCACCGAAGAAGGCCAGTTCCACTAGGAGCTCGCACCGCCTCTCCGGGGCTTCAGCGAACCAGCCAGGCGGCCCGCAATCAGCATTGCGGGCCGCCTGTCCGGAATCCGGGGCTTTGGCCGTACCCGGTGAGTTACCCGTGTACTCGCCGAATCCGTAGTCGCCGAGCACAGGTAGTTGAGGAGATTCGACGTGACCAGTGAAAAGATTCAGCGCGTCGGTGTGATCGGCGCCGGCATCATGGGATCGGGTATCGCTGAGGTGTGTGCGCGGGCTCATGTGGACGTGCTGGTGTTCGAGCAGACTCGCGAGCTCGCAGCGGCCGGACGTGCGCGGATCCTCCGGTCCCTCGACCGCGGTGTGAGTACCGGGAAGATCACTGAACGCGAGCGTGAGCAGGCCGCATGGCGGCTTCGTTTCACCTCGGACCTCGAGGACTTCGCGGATCGGCAGCTCGTGGTGGAGGCGGTCGTGGAGGACGAGAAGGTCAAGGCCGAGATCTTCGCGGAGCTCGACAAGGTCGTCACCGATCCCAACGCCGTGCTCGCTTCCAACACGTCGTCGATCCCGATCATGAAGCTCGGAATTGCGACAACGGCACCCGAACGTGTCATCGGGATGCACTTCTTCAACCCGGTCCCGGTACTTCCCCTGGTGGAAGTCGTGACCACCCTCAAAACCAGCCGCGCGGTATCCGGACGCGCGGAGGCCTTCGCAGGCGACATCCTCGGCAAGCAGGTCGTCCGGTCGTCCGATCGGGCAGGATTCATCGCGAACGCCCTGCTCGTGCCGTACCTCCTTTCGGCGGTCCGGATGGTCGAATCCGGTTTCGCCACCAAAGAGGACGTCGACAAGGCGATGGTGCTCGGCTGCGCCCACCCGATGGGACCGCTCGAACTGACCGACCTCGTCGGGCTCGACACCGTCAAATCGATCGCGGACTCCATGTACGACGAATTCAAGGAGCCCCTCTACTCGGCACCTCCGCTGCTTCTCCGTATGGTCGAGGCGGGGCTCGTCGGCAAGAAGTCGGGCGCCGGATTCTACGAGTACGCAGAGAACGGCCGCGCGGCCAAGAAAGCCGGTTAGTCAGGCAACACCTACCGTGATGGGTATTGAGGGAGAGGTCGATTCCGGCATGGCACGCCACGGCTCGAGTATTCTCGGGTACCCGCGCATCGGACCCCGTCGCGAACTCAAGCGTGCTCTCGACTCCTACTGGCACGGCGACGGCACCCGCAAGGAGATCCTCGAAGTCGGCCGTGAGCTACAGGAGAACTTGTGGCGTGAACTGTCCGCTACCGGGTTGACGCAGGTCCCCGGCAATACGTTTTCCTTCTACGACCACGTGCTCGACAATGCACTGCTTTTCGGTGCGGTTCCGGAACGGTTCCGCCCGCTCGTCGACGAACTCGACCCGCTCGACTTCTACTTCATGATGTGCCGGGGCCGCGCAGACTTCCCGCCCCTCGAACTCGTACGCTGGTTCGGGAGCAACTACCACTATCGTCAGCCCGAACTCGACGAACACACCTCCTTTCATTTGAACTCGGACGCATTGCTCGACGAGTTCGATCGGGCGATGTCCGAGGGTGTCGAACTGCGGCCCGTCGTACTCGGCCCGGTCTCGCTGCTGCTGCTGTCGAAGGTTGCGCCGACCTCCGAACAGGACGGGTTCTCGCCACTCGCTCTGCTCGACCCGCTGCTCGAACAGTACAAGCGACTCTTCGAGCAACTTGCGAAGCGCGGTGCCACCTGTGTGCAGCTCGACGAGCCGTCGTTCACCGAGGACCGCACTGCTGACGAACTCGCGGCCCTGAAACGGGCCTACCACGTGCTCTCGCACGCACCGCTGCGACCCCGCATCCTCGTGACCGGGCCGTACGGCCATTTCGGTGCGGCACTACCGATCCTTGCGGCGTCGAAGATCGAAGCACTCGGTCTCGACCTCGTCAACGGCCGGATGACTCCCGACGAGCTCGCCGCCGTGCCAGGCCTGAAACGCAAGCGGATCTACGCCGGCGTCGTCGACGGACGCAATGTGTGGAAGGTCGATCGGCGCCGTACTCTCGACTACCTGCATTCGCTCGCCGCAGTCGCGCCTGATCTCGTCGTCTCCACATCCTCCTCGTTGCTGCACGTGCCGTACGACCTCCTGGTCGAGTACGACATCCCCGGCGACGTCGCGGATCGGCTGGCGTTCGCGAAACAGAAGGTCGGTGAGGTCGTCTCGCTTGCGAAGGCTCTCACAAGCGGGGCCGAGGAGAAGTGGCGCCGGCCGCCCGTTTCGGTGCATTTCAAGCAGAGGCACACCGTGCGGGCCCGACTCAACGCGCTCACCGCCGAGCATCGTATCCGCGCGCCCTACGAGGAACGTCGTGTCGCCCAGCAGAAGCGTTTGGCGCTTCCACCCGTCCCCGCAACCACGCTCGGCTCGTTCCCCCAGAGCGCGGAGGCGCGCACGGCGCGGTACGAGCTCGGCCAGGGACGCCTGTCCTACGCGGAATACGCCGCGCTCATCGAAGCCGAGATCGAGTCGACGATCCGGTTGCAGGAGGACATCGGCCTCGACGTTCTCGTGCACGGCGAACACGAGCGCAACGACATGGTGCAGTACTTCGCCGAACTGCTGGAAGGCTTCGCGACCACCCATTTCGGATGGGTGCAGTCCTACGGGTCGCGCTGCGCACGCCCGCCGATCCTGTACGGCGACATCGTGCGGCCGAGACCGATGACGGTGGAGTGGACCGCATTTGCTCAGTCCCTCACCGAAAAACCGGTCAAGGGCATCGTCACCGGACCCGTCACGATGCTGGCGCGGTCCTATGTCCGGATAGACCAGCCGCGTCATGAGACGGCCGACCAGCTGGCACTCGCGATCCGAGACGAAATCTCCGACCTGGAGAAGGCGGGGATCGCAATCATCCAGGTCGACGAACCGGCGATCCGTGAATTGTTGCCGTTGCGGCAGGACGGGCGCGCCGAGTACCTCGACTGGTCCGTCGATGCGTTCCGCCTCGCGACCGGCGGGGCCCAACCCGAGACTCAGATCCACACACACCTGACGTATTCGGGTCAGAAATCGGTGGTCGACGCCATCGAACGACTCGATGCCGATGTCACCGCGATCGTCGCGACCAGGTCGATCAGCTGGGTGCTCGGGGCGCTCGAGGATCGGGCCCTGACGCACGGCGTCGGGCCGGGCGTCTACGAGTCGCGTTCGGCGCGCATTCCCGACATCGACGAACTCGACGAGTTGCTGACCGAAGCAGCTGAATCCGTCGACCTCGACCGGCTGTGGGCGAACCCGGACGGTGGACTCAAATCCCGGCGGAGCTGGCAGGTCGAGCCATCGCTGCGCAACCTCGTCGCAGCGGCGCGTCGGTTGCGTCGCCGGGCCGTAGCCACGGCGGAATCCTCGGAACGACTCTGACGCCGTGCACCCGCGGGCGAGCGGTCACTCGTGGGGGAGTAGGTATAGGAACATGAATGACTCTGCTGTTCCTGTTCCGGCCATCACCGCGACGGCGTTCGCTGCCACCGCTGCAGATGCTCCCTTGACGAAGACCACGATCGAGCGCCGTCCGCTGGGTCCGCGTGACGTTCTGATCGAGATCGAATTCGCCGGTATCTGCCACTCGGACATCCATGTGGCCCGCAACGAATGGGGCGGTACCAAGTATCCGGTTGTGCCCGGACACGAGATCGTCGGGCGCGTCGCGGCGACCGGCGACGACGTCACGAAGCACGTCGTCGGCGACCGGGTCGGCGTGGGATGCTTCGTCGATTCGTGTGGTCAGTGCGATCCGTGCGCGACCGGATTCGAACAGCATTGCCTCGAGCGAGTCACCGCGACGTACAACTCCGTCGGCCGCGACGGCCAGGTCACCCAGGGCGGCTACTCGACACACATCGTTGTCACGGAGCACTTCGTACTGAAGGTGCCGGACAGGCTCGATCCTGCTGCGGCGACACCGTTGCTGTGTGCAGGTATCACGTTGTACTCACCGTTGAAGCGCTGGAAGGCAGGTCCCGGCACCAAGGTCGCGATCATCGGGATGGGCGGGCTGGGGCACGTCGGCGTCAAGATCGCCGCTGCGCTGGGCGCGGAGGTGACCGTGCTCAGCCATTCCTCGGCGAAGAAGGAAGATGGCCTGCGCTTCGGTGCCGTCGACTATCGCGCAACCACCGACCCGGAGATCTTCAAGGAACTTCGCGGCAAGTTCGACCTGATCCTCAACACCGTGTCGGTCAACCTCGACCTGGACCGGTACCTGTCGCTGCTGTCGCTGCAGGGTGTTCTCGTCGAACTGGGGCTACCCGAGAATCCACTGTCGCTGCGGGCGTTCTCACTCGGCAACAACGACCGGGCGATCGCGGGATCGAACGTCGGAGGGATTGCGTCCACTCAGGAGATGCTCGAGTTCTGTGCAGCGCACGGCATTGCCGCAGAGATCGAGCTGATCTCCGCCGATCGCATCGCCGAAGCCTACGACCGGGTCGTGACGAGCGACGTGCGGTACCGATTCGTCATCGATGCCGCGACCTTCTGAGCCGAGGCGGAGGGATCGGCTCGGCTCAGAAGTTGTCGCCGAGCTGATCCCGCAGCTGTGCCAGAGTTTTCGCCAGTAGACGGGAGACGTGCATCTGGGACACTCCGACGCGTTCGGCGATCTGTGTCTGCGTCATGTTTCCGAAGAATCGCAGCATGATGATGGAGCGTTCGCGTTCCGGTAGCGCGTCGAGCAACGGGCGCAGTGCTTCGTTGTTCTCGACCTCGTCGAGGGCCGTGTCGTACTCGCCGAGTGTTTCGGCCAGAGTGAGACCGTCGTCGGTCTGCGACGACGACCGATCCACAGAAATCGTGGTATAGGCATTGCCGGCGACCAGCCCTTGGAGCACTTCCTCCTGGTCGATACCCAACTCCTGCGCGAGCTCGCTCGCTGAGGGCGCGCGTCCGAGACGCTGCGACAGATCTGCGGTGGCGTGACTCAGTGACAGGTGCAGTTCCTTCATGCGGCGGGGAACCCGCACCGCCCACGCGGTGTCGCGGAAGTGCCGCCGGACCTCACCCATGATCGTGGGCACCGCGAACGACACGAAGTCGGCGCCGCGCTCGGGATCGAACCTGTCGACCGCGTTGACCAGCCCGAGACGCGCGACCTGCAGCAGGTCTTCGAACGACTCACCGCGCCCGTCGAAACGCCGCGCGATGTGTTCTGCGAGTGGGAGGCAGCGTTCGACGACGCGTTCGCGGATCACGGATCGTGCCGCGTCCTTCTCGCCGAGAACAGAGAGCCCTTTCAGATCGTCGAAGACATCGGCGTAATCGTCATTCGACCGTCGGTTCTTCTCTTTCACCGAGCCGCGCTACGGTCGGAGATGGCCATCTCGATAGTGCTCACTGTGTCGCCGCGCTCGTCGACGCCCGACGATACGGCCACCGAATCGGTGAGCGAATTCAGAACATGCCATCCGAACGAGCGGGGCTGCCGGGTAGGAGCGTCCGGGCGGGTAGGGGCCGACAAGCTGATCTTCACTCCGGTCGGTGAGACCTGGAAGCTGCACAGAAGGGTCGACAGCTCAACAGAATTCACGATCAACCGTGTTGCTGCCTCGTCGACCGCGAGTTTGATGTCCTCGACGGTGTCGAGATCGAGGTCGTGTTGCAAGGCGATCGCTGCTGCGACAGCGCGCAGCACCGAAAGCTGGTCGGCATCGGCCTTCACCCGCAGCTCGACTGTGGGTGAAGCATCTTTGTGTGCCGAATCTACCGACGCGGATTTCGCCATGAGTGCCTGTTCTCCGTGACTGCATGTAGCGGTGCTGAGTGTCCTCTTCCAGTTTCTTCGAGGGGAAGACTACCCAGCCTATGAGTTCTCGAAACACCGCCCTCCGACGCTGCTCCGCTGCGAGTTGGAGATGACTGATCCAGTTGAGTGCCGGGCGCATCTGCACTAGTGTTGAGTCCGGTTGAGCACACAGCCTGAAGTCGAAGGTGCCGCTTATGGGTGGTATTCCGGCGGGCGAACTGTTGCTGCTGCCGCGCCTGTAGCGCCTTTGAAATTCCTCAGACGTTGGGAAGTGCAATGACTGCTACAGAAAGCCCTATCGAGCCGAGCCACACCATTCGCGCCGTTCCGAGCCTTGCCGCGATCAGCTGGGCCGTCGGTGCACAATTTCGCGCGCAACAGATCAGTTCGGCCTTGGTTCGTTTGGGCGTCACCGGAGAGATCGACCTCCGTAACGCTTCTGCACTGAGTGACTACGCCTGTAGACAGCTTCGCTCCTCGCAGCGGATGATCCTGGATCTGTCCGAAGTAGGGTTCTACGGAACGGCGGGCTTGACGGTGTTCCGTGACCTCGATGAGGTAAGCCGCCAGAGCGATGCACGTTGGGCACTCGTTGGCGGGAGACCGGTTCAGCGACTGCTGCGTATCGCCGACCCCGACAAGCGGATCTCTCAGCATCTCTCTCTCGAAAGTGCCATGAGATCGCTGAGTTTCGCCGCCTGATGCCATCCGAAGAGCGCGGCAGACTGAAGTGGTCAGTGTGTCGCGACACCGTTGCCGTGCAGGGTGGAGGCTTGCACGGCAACGGTTTTTCTACGCCGATACTGTTGCGATGGTAGGCGTCCGGCACGCTATTTCTCTTTCATGCCGCTGAGGGATTCTTCGCGCGGGGATTCTTTGCACGGCACAGGCAGAATCCGCTCGTACGCCCGTGCTGTGTCTGCTGCGACGCGATCCCACGAGTACCGTGCGACGGCGCGGTCGCGGCCCGCGATCCCGTAGGTGTCGCGCGTCGTGGGATCGCCGAGTAGCCGCCGTGCGGCCTTCGCGAGTGCCTCGGGAAGGCGGGGTGGTACGAGAATGCCCGTAATACCGTCGACCACGATATCGAGCACGCTGCCTGCTGCAGCCGCGATCACGGGTCGTCCACACGCCATGGCCTCGAGAGGCACAACGCCCAACGTCTCGTACCAGGGGGTGCTCACGACGATGTCCGCTGAACGCAACAGGGCGGGCACCTGGGAGGGCGCGATCCGGCCGGGTATCCGCACGCGGTCGGCTATGCCGCACCGGCGTGCGACGTCGGCAAGCCGTGCTGCTTCCGGGTCGTCGGACAGTTCACCGCCCGCAGTGCCCCCGGCCACCACGAGTTCGGTCTCGGGAAGTGCCCGCAAGGCTTCGATCGTGATGTCGAAACCCATTCGAGGCATGAGCTTTCCGACGGTGACGATGCGGTACTTCGTTCGGCGGGGGAGGAGCGTGGGCCCGACAGGTTCGAATCGTCTCACATCGACGCCGCAAGGAATGACGGACGTACGAGTGCGAGGAAGCCCCATGCGAGCGAGTTCGGATACTTCGTCGGAGCAGGCTGCCAATACTCTGGTGGCCCCATGGGCGACGAGTTTCTCCAGCCGGATCCGATCCGCCCGGCCGGGATCCCCGGTGCTCCGAGGCCGGCCGTTCTGATGTCTGCGTTCGACTATTCCCAGTGCGTGGAAGGTCTGTACGGTGGGAACTCCCAGTTCTCTCGCTGCCAACTGTGCCGCGATTCCCGAGATCCAGAAATGGGCATGTGCGATGTCGGGAAGTTCGCGTGACCATTCCTTCCGGAGGAACGAACTGAACTCACCCGTGAAGGGAAGTAGTTCGTCCTTCCTGAGCGGCTCGGGCGGACCGGCCGGAACATGCACTACCTCGTAGTTCGCTTCGGTGCGCACTCGCTCGGGAAGGTCGCTGCTGTCGCGGCGGGTGTAGACCACCACGCGGTGCCCTGCGCGAGCCAAGGCAGAAGACAGTTCGGCGATGTGGACGTGTCGTCCATCGACATCGGCATCGTCGAGAGCAGCGAGCGGACTCGCATCCTCCGACACCATGGAGATGTGCATCGGCTTCCTTCCCGGGCGCCGAGGCGCAGGTTGTTCGAAAGTCGGGCTACGTCGCTGCCGTCGCCGAGATACCGGCGTACATCACCATCAGAACGAAGAGCGCCCAACCGGTTCCGTGCCAGATAGGCCACCGGCCGCCGGCCTTCCACACCTGATAGGTGCGTACGAAGGCACCGAGTCCCCCCAGAAGAAGCACGACAACGGGGCCGAACATGAGGATCTGGCGGGCGGGATCGGTGCACACGGCAAACTCTGCGTCCGCGCAGCTGTCACCTGACATGGCGGACCAGACGATCACTCCGAACATGATCAGTAGGGCGATCACGATCACCGCAGCCGCATACCGAACGGCGCTTCGGAAGGCCTTCGGGTCGCGCCAGCGTTTCTCCACATCTTGGCTCATACCGAAGGTCAACTTCCGACGCGGTCGGTGAGCTGGTCCTGACCGACTTGACGGGCACAGTGGGCGCAGCAGAACATCACGCCGTTCGCCTCTACTCCGTGTCCGAGGATCCTGCAATGACAGTGGGCGCACTCCGGCGCCATCGCGACCGCCGCGCACTCGAAACTGTCGTATGTGCCGGTCACGTTCTCTCGAGTGACCGTGAAGGTCTTGTCGTAGTTGTTGCCGCATGTATCGCACGTAGGCATGCCGAAGCTCCTTTCGTGTGAACTTCCGTATCCACCGGATGCCCCGCCTCGTGGCTGAGCAAACCCAGGTTCCCCACGGAGGAACCCGGATCGCCCCGAACGATGGTTTGGAACAGCCGGCATCGGGCATCCGGTGTAGGTCCGGCCGACAGAATCCGCGACCCGAGGGTTGCGGTTGCCGAGTTCGGGTACTCGTCCGACACGATGCGGAAACGACCAGAGGAGGGCACATGAGCGTCTCCGATCCTGAACCGCACGGTAATACAGACCCGAGCCCCGACAGCACTCCCGATCTGGATGAGGGCGGTGGAGTACGCCCTGGATCGACACCACCCGAGTCGTCGGGCACCTCGGGCTTGTCTGCGCCGGAACCGCGTACGAGCTTCAGGTTTCCACCCACCGGGTGGCTCTCGCTCGCTGCGGTCGTGGTGATCGTCCTGATCTTCGTGGCTCTGATCATCGGACTGCTGCTCTGAGCAGCGGTGGACCGGGGCATGTCACGGAGAACGGAAGGCAGGGGCCCGAACAGGTGAATCCACAGCAGTTGAATCCACACGAGAAGGGATCAATCGCAATGACTGATGACAAGAGCGGCCCCAGCGAGGGCATCAAAGGTGCAGTCGAAGGAGTGAAAGGTAAGGCCAAGGAAGCCGCCGGAGCTCTGGTCGGAAACGACGACCTCGCTCGCGAGGGACGCGCCCAGCAGGACAAGGCCGAAAGCCAGCGGGAAGTGGCCCAGAAGGAAGCCGAGGCAGAGAAGGCCCGCGCCGAAGCCGAGGCGGACGAAGCGCGGCAGCGGTCACAGCAGTAGCTCGCACCCGTAGTTGTCGGGGGGTGCCCGGGGTCTGGATCAGGCCTCGGGCACTCTGTCGTGCAGCGTCATCAGGAGATGGTCGAATTCGGTGCGCGCGATCGGCTGTGCGCCGGAACCGCCTGCTGCCTCGGCGACCAGTTGTTCCGCAAGTGCTCGCACCTTGACATTGGTCTCCTGGGAACGCCAGGTGAGTACCTCGAAGGCGCGTTCGGCGGACACGGCGTACACCACCATCAAGATCCCCTTGGCCTGTTCGATCACGGCGCGGGCCCCGGCGAGGGCCGACACAGCCACATCCACGCCTTCCCGGATGTCTTCCTCGATGGCTTCGGAAAGATCGAGATAGAACCCGCTGGTGCCGAGTATGGTGCCATCTCTGTCGAACAGCCGGTCGCCGATCACCGCCACGCTCTTGACGTTGCCACCGGTATCGATGATGCGATGTTTACTGCTGAACGGTTCTCCCGTGGTCCGGACCGCCTCGAGCAGCTTTGCGAGTTTCTTCTTGTCGTCGGGATGCTTGTGATGCAGCAGCAATGCGGTGGTGGGATGAACTGTGCCCGGGATGTAGCCGTGCATCGCCGCCACCGCGTCGGACCACTCCCACGTGTCGTCGGCGAGCAGGTAGCGGAAGCTTCCGACATGCGGGGACTGGGTGCCCTCGAAGCGGCGCGCTACGGCAGCCGTGTCGGGAGAAGAGACGCTTTCCTTCATAGGTCAGATTATGCGTCACCCCATACCGGGATGGTTCACCGGAAGGTACATACGGGGCGTGACGCGCCGTGGTGGGCTACGCCGTCTGCAGATCGTCGAGGAAGGTGCGCGCCCACCGGGCAACATCGTGCTTCATGACGTGGTCGTGCATCGTGCGCATACGCCGAGTCAACCCGGGATCGTCGAATCGGACGGCGCTGAGTATCGCGTTCTTCACGTCCTCGAGATCGTGGGGATTCACCAGGAAAGCGCGGCGCAATTCTGCCGCGGCCCCGGCGAATTCGCTGAGGACAAGTGCACCTCTACCATCGGCGTGGCAGGCCACGTATTCTTTCGCGACGAGGTTCATTCCGTCGCGCAGCGGTGTCACGAGCATGACGTCGGCGCCGGTGTACATCGCAACGAGCTCGTCCCGTGCGACCGGACGATGGATGTAGTGCACGACAGGGCCGCGCAGACGACCGAACTCGCCGTTGATCCGGCCCACTTCCCGCTCGACGTCGTCCCGCAACGAGGCATAGGCTTCGAGACGTTCGCGGCTGGGGGTGGCGAGTTGCACCATCACAGTCTTTTCGGGATCGAGTTCTCCCTCCACGAACAACTCCCGCAAGGCCTCGACACGCAGCTCGATGCCCTTGGTGTAGTCGAGCCGATCCACGCCCAGCAGAAAGATCTCGGGATCACCGAGTTCCGCCCGGATCTGTTCGGCGCGCATCACGGTGTTCGGCTCGGCGGAGGAGTCGCGCAGCCGCGCCGAGTCGATGGAGATCGGATAGGCGCCTACCCGCACACTCCGTGTACCGAGGTCGATGCGGCCGCCCGCGGACAGATGAGTGCTGGACGGGCCGGAAAGTCGTCGTGCGAGATACCGGAAGTTCTCGGCGCCTCCCGGAAGGTGGAATCCGACGAGGTCGGCGCCGAGCAGGCCCTCCACGATCGCCTTTCGCCACGGCAGTTGCAGGAACAGTTCTGGCGGTGGGAACGGAATGTGCAAGAAGAAACCGATCCTGACATCCGGCCGCAACTCGCGGAGCATATGCGGAACGAGTTGGAGCTGGTAGTCGTGGACCCACACGGTGGCACCCTGTGCGGCGGCCAGCGAGGCGGCTCGGGCAAAGCGGCGGTTGACTTCCTGGTAGGTATGCCACCATTCCCGGCGGAAGGTCGGGGCAACCAGGGCGTCGTGATAGAGCGGCCAGAGCGTCGAGTTGGCAAACCCCTCGTAGTATTCGGCGACCTCGTGTTCGTCCAGGGACACCGGATGGAGGGCCAGCCCGTCTTCGATGAACGGATCGAGTGCGACACCGGCGGTACCCGTCCATCCCACCCACGAACCTTCGACGGAGCGGAGGACCGGTTCGAGAGCCGTGACGAGTCCACCGGGACTGCGCTGCCATCGTGCGGGACCATCGTCGGACTGCTCGACGAGATCGACGGGAAGGCGGTTCGCCACCACGACGAAATCGCTCGGCCTTGCTTCTCTCATGCTTGTAGCTCCGGCCCCTCACCCGGCCGGTTGCCGATCAGCGAAGACGTCGATCACTGCCGAGCAGAACGCGGGCAGATCTGCAGGGTTACGGCTGGACACCAGGTTCTTGTCGATGACCACTTCCTCGTCCACCACCGTGCCACCCGCGTTCCGGATGTCGGTGCGGACGCTCGGATACGACGTCAACGTCCGATCGCGCACGACGTCGGCTTCGACGAGCGTCCACGGACCGTGGCAGATGACGCCGACGGGTCGGCCCGATGTGACGAAATCACGGACGAATGCGACCGCCTTTGCGTCCTGACGGAGCTGGTCGGGATTGGTTGTACCACCGGGTAGGAGAAGACCGTCGAAGTCGTCCACCGCCGCGTCTGCCACAAGCTGGTCCACCGAGTGCTTGCCCGCGGCGTGCACATCCTTCTCCATCGCCTGGATCTCCCCGTTCTCCAGCGACAGCAACCGCACCGTGGCACCCTCCCGCTCAACCGCGCGCCGAGGCTCGACGAGCTCCACTTCTTCGACGCCGTCGGTCGCGAGGATGGCGATGGTCCGGCCGGTCAGACGTCCAGGCTGTGCTGTGTCCATGATGGTCACCCCTTCTTCGAAGTCGATGGTTCCCGCATACCCGCTGCCAGCTGGTGAGCAAACGTGACACCCGCGCGTGAGTCGGTGCCGGGCCGGCCCGAACAGCTGACCGGATTCTTCTGCTGCCCAGTCCGTTTGCCTTCCCGGACTGCGGGTACGCCGGTGTGCACCTATCGACGAGCGGAGGAACGATGAAAGCAGTGACATGGCAGGGACGACGTCACGTGAGTGTCGATACCGTCCCCGACCCGCGAATCGAAGAACCGACCGACGCTGTCATCAAGGTCACGACCACCAATCTGTGTGGCTCCGATCTGCACCTGTACGAAGTACTCGGTGCGTTCATGACTCCCGGCGACATCCTCGGTCATGAGCCCATGGGCATCGTGGAAGAGGTGGGCTCTGCCGTCACGAAACTGGCGCCCGGCGACCGGGTGGTCATCCCCTTCCAGATCTCGTGCGGTGGGTGTTTCATGTGCGATCACGGTCTTTACTCGCAGTGCGAGACCACCCAGGTGCGTGAGCAGGGGAGCGGGGCCGCGTTGTTCGGATACTCGAAGCTGTACGGCAGCATTCCCGGCGGGCAAGCGCAGTATCTGCGCGTTCCCCACGCCGACACGACCCACATCAAAGTCCCGGACGGCCCCGCCGACGATCGATTCGTGTATCTCTCCGACGTACTTCCGACCGCATGGCAGGCCGTCGAGTACGCCGAGATCCCGGAGGGCGGCACGGTCACCGTGCTCGGACTCGGCCCGATCGGCGATATGGCAGGTCGTATCGCGATGCACCGTGGCGCTCGGGTCATCGCCGTCGACCTCGTGCCGGAACGGCTTGCGCGGGCCGCCGCAAGGGGCATGGACGTCATCGATCTCGGTGACGTCGGTTCCGGACTCGCAGATCTCATCCGGGACCGCACCGATGGCCGGGGCACCGATTCGGTCATCGACGCAGTAGGTATGGAAGCTCATGGCTCACCCGTCGCCAAGTTGGCGCAGACGGCCACCGGCTACCTTCCGTCGGCCATTGCCGCCCCGATGATGGAGCGGATGGGAGTCGACCGGCTGAATGCGCTGTACACCGCGATCGACGTGGTGCGCCGCGGAGGAACGATTTCTCTGTCCGGTGTATACGGCGGAATGAGCGATCCGATGCCGATGCTGACCATGTTCGACAAGCAGATTCGGCTTCGCATGGGCCAGGCCAATGTGTTGCACTGGGTGCCCCGGATATTGCCTCTTCTCACCGACGACGACCCACTCGGAGTGGATACGTTCGCCACCCACCGGTTGTCATTGGCAGAGGCACCCCATGCATACGACATCTTCCAGCGAAAGCAGGACGGCGCGGTGAAGGTCGTCTTCACGCCTTGACCGACCGACCGACCGGACGCAAGGCCCCGTGGGGGCGATCGCCCGCGATCTACGCCAGGACCGGATCGAACGCTGGCCCAGCGGCCGGAGGCTGCTGGGATCGGCGCTCCACCCGGGCACCCAGCGCGAATGCCAGGTGCCCGCCGAGGGTGCCCCCGAAGCCGATCATCGCGGTCGCGACCGTGCTCGCTGCCCTCGCCGCGGGACTGCTGCCTCGACGCCGGCCCAGATAGGACAGCCCCATCAGCGCAATGCCGGTGCCGTTGACTGCTGCATGGACCAGACCGACCCGTCGCTGCTGGGTATCGCATTCAGCGAAGTCGGCCCAGCCGGTCAACGCCGAGGGAACAGCTGCGATCAATCCGATGCCGATCAGCTGCCGTGCGGTTTCCGGTTTGCGGAATACGAAGTCGAACAACGGAGCGCACGACCAAGCGCCGATCGGAATCGCCACCAGCGCGGGGTGAAGCGGATGCCCCGGCGCCACGTCGCCGCGCAACAGGTCACCCGCTATACCTGACGTGGCACGGCGGACAGCATCGCGGATGGTCCTCGACGGACGGTCGAGGACGGTCGCGGATTCCAGTGTGGAGAACAATCCCGTCATGGAAGAAGGGGTACCTCGGACGAACTATCCGAAACTCCGATCACCCGCATCTCGATCGGCGGCGACGGACCTCAGAAATCGGTGTCGATGCACGCGAGCCGATCGCCCGCCATCCCGGCCTCACCCGGCCCGGTCATGGTGTGCTGCGCGTGGAGCACGAGGGAATTGGCCTCATCGTCGCGGAACTCCCAGTCGACGGTCGTCGAAGCCTGGGCTGCGCCGTTGTCGTCGGTCGTGATGTCGAGCCAGACCTCGTTCTGGGGATTCGCGTAGGCAGGGTCTGTCGATGGCGAATCCGGGGTCGCGGCAGGGTCCACCTCGTTCTGATAGTGAGGCCCCGCGTCCGATGGCTGCGGCCCGCACGGCTGGGTGTGCACGTGCACGCCGAAGTCACGCATCGGTGCCAGGCCCGTCGCGTCGAGGGTGATCGTCGTGCGGCCGTCCTCCTCCTCGGAGTCGACTCTCACCACGGAGCCGACGGGCACGGCGGCTTCGTCGTAGGTGAAGGCATCGTCGTCGTCGCTGGGTTCTCCGGGTACCTGGAATCCGCCTGCCATACCGGGCGCGGGCGTGGGGATGTCGTCGGTTGTTGTTTCGGCGGTGGTCAGGGGTGGTGTCTCGACGGTGGCGTCATCGGTTGTCGCTTCGTCGTCGCCGCAGCCGACAGCCAGAAGCGCGGTCAGTGACACCGTCGCGATCAAAGTGGTGTGTCGTGTGTTCATGAAGGTCGCGTACCCGCAGCGCACGGCACCGAACCCTCGCTGCCATCGAAGTCGAGGGCGCCTCGCGTACCCGGTACCGCCACCGCGTAGCCGCCTGTGGGCATTTCACACGAAGCCCGGCGCGTGGGTCATGATCGTGGGAGATTCGGACGATGGACACCTCCGATCGAATCCCGGACTCGGTACTGGACGATGTCGGGACCGTCGCCCGTTGCCCGGCTGTCGCCTGGCTGCGGCGAGGTGCGATAGGTCTTCTCCTCGTCGTGGTCGTAGTCGGCTTCACCGGGCGTCTGGGGGTCTACAGTGCGACCGCACATGCATCCGGTGGCGGATACGAACTCGACCTCGAGTACCCGCGGGTCGCTCGGCCAGGATTGGACGTCCCCTGGAATCTGACGGTCCGGAAACCAGGGGGTTTCACGGAGCCGGTGGTGATCGTCGTCGAGTCCGACTATTTCGATATCTTCGAAAGTCAGGGGTGGACGCCTGAGCCGTCGGCGGAGACCTCCGACGCCGATCGCACCTATATGACCCTCGAGCCACCTCCCGGCGACACGCTCTCACTCGGGTTCGACGCGTATATCCAACCGTCCAGCCAGACAGGAGCATCGGGCTCGGCATCCGTACACGAGAACGGAATCGATGTGGTCACTGTGGAATTCAAGACGTGGGTGTTGCCCTGATGGAGATCATCATCCGCGCGGCGGTTCTCTTTCTGTTCCTGTGGGTGGTCACGCGGATCGTCGGGAGGTCGACGGTAGGCGAACTGAGTACCTTCCAGCTGATCCTCTACATCGCGATGGGCGATCTCATCCAGCAAGGAGTCACGCAGCAGGATTACTCCGTCACTGCGGCTGTCCTGGCGGTCGGCGTGTTCGCCTTGCTCACCATGGGACTGTCATGGATCAATTCCCGGTTTCCCCGCATGCGGGGTGTCACGCACGGAATCCCTGTCATCATCGTCCGCGACGGAGTTCCCGATCTCGACCGACTGCGCACCGAAAGGATGTCGCTCGACGATCTGATGAGCAGCGCACGCCAGAAGGGCATCCGCCGGTTCGACGAGATCGAACTCGCAGTCCTCGAGACCAACGGACGCGTATCGTTCTTCACGCGGACCGGCGGGGAGGGCGCGGACGAACCCGTCCATCCGGACATCAGCTGACCGAGGATCGATCCTGGGCCACTACTCGAAATAGTTGCAGCGACGAGTCGGTTGCGTCGGGGAGGTTCATCCCGGCGTCCAGGCCGCTCCGCAGATAGTCGATGACGGACTGGTCCAATCGCTCGCCTGGCACCACGGTAGGGATGCCCGGTGGGTAGGGGGTGATCTGTTCTGCTGCGACCCGTCCTGCGGCGCGATCGCCGGAAACCATCTCCGTGCGGCCGAAGAACGCTTCCCGTGGCGACATGACGGACTCGAGTTGGATCTCGTCCGGAGTGGGTAAGTGAATCTTCGGCGGCGACTCGAACGACTCCGCGGCGAGCACCAACCGCTCGAGGGATTCGACGAGCCGGTTCACGGTCGTCTCGTTGTCGGACATCGACATCGTCGCAAGAATCCGGCGGTGATCGGTCATTCCCACATCCACATGGCAGTGCTCGCGCAGCCAGTCCGCGCATTGGTAGCCCGAGACGCCGAGCGCGCAGACGTCGACGAGGATCTGCAGTCGATCCAGTTCGTGTGATGCTTCTTCTCCGAGCAACCTGTCTTCGAGAACGTCGAGGCCATCGATCGCGGAGATCCGATCTCGCGCGTGCTGGGCCAGACCGAGTGTATTACCGAGCAATTCGGTGCCGCGTTCGACCATTTGACGCCGCCAGCCATCGATCGCCGCGTAGATCAGCACATTGGGGCTCGTGGTGGTCAGCAGATCGGCGCAGGCCGACAGGTGGACGCTGTCGACCAGATCGCCCTGCACGTGATAAACCGATCCCTGTTCGAAGCCTGCTCCCATTTTGTGGACACTGACCACGCACACGTCGGCGCCCGCATCCATCGCCCACGTCGGTAGATCTTCGTGGAAGGGCAGATGCGCACCCCACGCCTCATCGATGATCAGCGGCTTGCCCCGGTCGTGACATACCTCCGCGATACCGGCGATGTCTGCGCACGTGCCGTAGGGACTCGGGCTGACGATCAGCGCTCCCGCGGCATCGGGATGTGATTCCCACGCCTGCTCGACCTGTTCCGGCGACGGTGGATGGGAGAAATGCATTTCGTCGTCCCAGCGCGGCGTGATCCATCGGGGAGTGACTCCACTGAAGACCAATCCGGCGACGACCGATTTGTGTGAATCGCGCCCCAGCAACAACCCCCCGGGGTCATCGCCGGCAACTGCCATCATTGCGGCTTTCACCGACAGTGAGCTTCCGCAGGTGGAGAAGAAAGCCCGCTCGGCTCCGACGGCTTCGGCCATGAGTGCCTCGGCTCGGGGCAGGTAGCCGTTGCGCGTTCTCCGGTCGTCGAGCCCGCCGGATGCGAGCACGTCGGACCGAAATGGGTCACCGCCGAGTACTCGGGTGACACGCTCGTCGACCCCGCGACCCTGACGGTGCCCGGGTGGGGAAAACCCGTAGCGGTCGAGCCGGTGATACTGCTCCAAGGCTGTGAGCAACGGTGTTTCCGACTGATCCATGCTCTGGCGGCTACCCGGGACTCGTGCCCCGTAATCCTCGCGCATCGAGGAGGCGCACAGACGTCGCACCGAGCACATCATCCGCAACCTCGACGGAACCATCGGGGAACGCAACAGTTACGGAAGCGATCCGCGTGAAGTGAAGGGCTGACGCGTGTTATGGGCGTCTGTTGATTCGGCGGCGGGCCACAACGAAAGCCACTACTGCAACGAGCGCGACGATCACAATGAGTTCCATGGGTCGGTGCGTACCCTCTTTTTCCCCATGGAATCCACCACCCACGTCGGGGTTGTCGAGGACCGGCCGGGCGCGGAGGCGGCCGGTCACGCCGCCGAGAACGTCAACGCGCTGAGATCGGTCCCGGACACTTCGAACGGCATCGTCAGCATTGTCGCGGTGGCCCAGCCGCGATGCAGCAGTGCGGCATCGCTCTCTCGAGTTTCGTCGATGACGACGCTTCGGAAGGTCACCGCGACGCTGCGGGCCTGGCGACCGTCCTCCCGTACCTCGCCGATTTCCGCTTGCACGGCGCCGAATTCGGCCAGGGGAGCAGTCCGTAAGCCCTGCAGTTCCTCTAGAGGGATGTCCGGAATGTTCACATTGAGTACCTGTCCCGCAGGAGCATGATCGGTTGCCCAGCGCACGGCACGGGCAGCCACTGATTCTGCTGTCTCCCATCGGGAAGGCGTCGTCCCGTCCAACGACAATGCGACGGCACGCGCTCCGTGACTCGCGGCGGTCAACGCGGCGCCCACAGTGCCCGAGTGCAGGATCGCGTGACCGGTATTGGGGCCGAGATTGATGCCTGAAAGCAGGATGTCCGGTGGCGGGCCGAATACGCCCTCCGCAGCGAGAAATGAGATCAGCGCGGGGGAACACTCGACAGCGAAGGCTTCGATGTCGGGAAAACCGGGAAGGGCCCGCCGCGACATCGACAACGTGCCGTCCTCTTCGAGTGCGGACAACGATGCGCTCGCGCCGCTGCGCTCGAGGTGCGGTGCGGCCACGCTCACGTCCAGTCCGGCCTCCACTGCGACCCGTGCCAATACTGTGAGGCCCGGACTGTCGATGCCGTCGTCGTTGACGATGAGTGCCTTCATCGTTGCCCCTCTTTCATCCGCCGCACCTGCACATTCTCTGCCATCCGCGCGACCGCACCGGCATGTCCGGTGGCGAGCCCCCTGCGGGTCACGTTGACGGCGCCTGCTGCGGCCCCCAGCCGAAGTGCTTCGACGTCAGGCTTTCCGGTCGCGAAGGCCGCCGCGAAGCCCGCCGTCATGGAATCTCCCGCACCGTGGTGGTCGACGATCTGAACGGGTGGCGTCTCGACCTCCCACAACTCGCCGTCGCACAGCGCGATGGCGGGGTCGCCTGCCCGGGAGACCACAACGGTCTCCGCCCCTTCGTCGTGCAGCCTGCGCATCGTGGCGACAAGGTCATCGACGTGGTCCGACGGTGCCAGACCGTCCTCGATGAGGTCTTCGTGGCTCACCTTGAGTACTGTGACTCCACCTTCCAGGGCGGCGGTCAGAGTCGGACCCGAAAGGTCGGCCACCACCGGAATGTTCAACGCGGACAGATCCGCACACAGTCTCCGGTAGACCTCGACCGGAACCGCCTCGTCACAGTGGGGGCCACCGATGATCGCTACGTCGGCGGCCATGGCGGCAGCGAGCGACGCACTGAACAGGTCGTCCGTCTCGTGCCGCGTCAGGGGAGGGGGCGGTACTTCCACCACCACTTTGCGTTCGCCGCCCCGGCGATCGTGGACGTACGAGCCGTTCTCCCGCGAGGTCGTCACAGGGTGGACCGTGAGGCCTTCGCGGTTGATGAGGTCGACGAGAATACGTCCCGCTTCGCCGCCGAACGGTCCGCACAGGTGTACGTCCATGCCGAGGATCGCTGCCATCCGGCCGATCCAGAACCCCTGTCCGCCCGCGTGGACATGCAATTCGTGACCGTCGTCGGGCGCTGTCTCGATCGTAACCGTCAACAGTGGTGAAGGAGCGAACACGAACGCACACGGAGAGGCGTCATCAGCATCGGACGTGGTCGTGTTGCCGGGGGCAGATTTCATGTTCTTCTGGTACCCGCGCCGGTGCTGCGTCACACCCGATCTCCGGTCGTGTGCATCGAACCCCGAATGGGTACGCCCAACCGCAGTTCGCAGATACGCAGACGTCGGCTCACGAACGATCGACCATGGAGGATGCAATGTCGCGAATCGCCTGGCAGGAAACTGCTGCTTCGCCCGATGAGGTCTGGGATGTGCTTGCCGACGGGTGGAGGTATGCAGGATGGGTCGTGGGTGCCTCGCGAATTCGCCAGGTGGATGCCACCTGGCCCGAGGTGGGGAGTCGGATCCACCACTCGGTGGGCCTGTGGCCCGCGATGCTTCACGATTTCACGGAGGTGATCGCGCGTACTGCAGAGCACGAACTCCTTCTCTCTGCGCGGGCGTGGTTCTTCGGCCGTGCCGAAATCGGATTGACCGTCGACCCCTCGGGCAGCGGATCCCGGATCACCATGTCCGAACGCGTCGTCGGCGGCCCTGCACGCATCATCCCGGGTGTGCTCCAAGCAGAGCTGGTTCGTCCGCGCAATCGCGAGTGTCTGCACCGCTTGGCGTTGATCGCCGAACGCGCGACACCGGAGGGGAGGACAGCATGAGTGCCGACATCGATCACCGACAAGAGACAGGAGTGGGAACGGTGGACGCGGTCGTCATCGGCGCCGGGCCCAACGGATTGACCGCGGCGGCTGCGCTCGCCGACGCGGGCTGGGATGTGGTCGTACTCGAAGAGCAACCGACGCCGGGTGGTGCAGTTCGCAGCGCCGAACTGCATCCGGGCTTCATCGCCGATCTGTTCAGCGCGTTCCATCCGCTTGCTGCCGCATCGCCTGCCTTCCGCGCGCTGGACCTCGAATCGCACGGCCTGCGCTGGTGCCGTTCTGCGGCGGCATTCGGTCACCCGGACGGACCGGAGGACGACGACGCGGTGGTGGTACGACCGGACCCCGCCGACACAGCGGCCGACCTCGAACGGCGGTGCGCCGGCGACGGGAAGTCATGGCTGGCACTGGTCGAACAGTGGGAGCGGGTCCGCACACCGTTCCTGCATGCGCTGCTTCGGCCGTTTCCTCCCGTGGCTGGAGCAGCATCGCTGGTCCGCGCGTTGGGGACCGGGGAGACAGTGCGTTTCGCGAGGATGCTCGCGCTGCCGGTTCTACGAATGTCCGAGGAACTCTTCGGTGGATCGTCGGCGCGCTTGCTGATGCTCGGTAATGCCATGCACGCGGACGCCCCACCGGACGCACCCGGTAGCGGAGTCATGGGGTATGTCCTGACCATGCTCGCTCAGGACGTCGGGTTTCCGGCGCCTGCGGGAGGCGCAGGGGCGTTGACCGACGCGCTCGTGCGCCGCGGAGAGAGTGCAGGTGCGCGTGTGCTGTGCGGGCAGAAGGTCACCCGCATCGAGGTCGAGCGTGGACGGGCGGTGGCAGTGCAAACCGCGTCCGGTGAGCGTATCCGTATTCGTCGGGCAGTGCTCGCCGATGTCTCGGCGCCCGCACTGTACGGGCAGTTGCTTCCCTCGGATGCGGTGAGCGATCGGATCCGTTCAGATCTTCGGGGTTTCCAATGGGACACCCCTGTCGTCAAGGTCAACTATGCACTCGATCGGCCTGTGCCCTGGCGGTCGCGATCTCTGGCCGGAACCGGAACAGTGCACGTCGGTGCCGATTCGCGTGCAATGGTGCGGTGGGTGGCAGACCTCGAGACCGGTGTGGTGCCCGAATCGCCGTTCATGCTGGTCGGGCAGATGACCGCCACAGACCCGTCGCGCTCTCCGGCAGGAACGGAGAGCTGCTGGGCCTATACCCATCTGCCCCGGGGAATCACCGACAGCCACTCGGCGGATCTTCTCGCCGAACGCGTCGATACCCAACTCGAGGCATACGCGCCGGGATTCGAGCAGTCGATTGTCGGGCGCACCGTGCAACGACCGCACGATCTGGAGGCTGCCGACGCGAACCTTGTCGGAGGAGCTGTCAATGGGGGAACAGCACAGATCCACCAGCAGCTCTTCCTACGCCCCCTTCCCGGTTTCGGGGGTCCACGCACCCCCGTCGACGGTCTGTTCCTCGCGAGCGCCGGTGCCCACCCCGGCGGCGGAGTGCACGGGATGTGCGGATGGAACGCTGCCCGGGCAGCGCTGGAGGACATGAAGCCCACCGGAGGGCTGCGTCGTGGGCTGCACGGACTGACCCGGCGACTGCTGACGTGATGTCGCCTCCGGACTCTGATCGGCGCACCGGCGGGGTTTGATCGCATCACCACGGGGTATTCCCCGTGCGCCCCTAGGATCCGAGGTGATGATGTCGTGACAGCTCCACCAGTGCCCATCCATAGGCAGCCTGCCCGAGTGTGGCGAGTGCCGGGCGTATACCGACCGCAGGAAGATTCGTTTCTGCTCGCGCAGGCTCTCGGCGAGGCAGGTGGTGCTCGCAATGCACACGTGCTCGATTTCTGCACAGGTAGCGGATTTCTTGCCGTCACCGCGGCCAGACTCGGCGCTGCTTCGGTGACAGCCGTCGATATCGCGTCCCGTGCGGTGCTGACAGCACGATTCAACGCCCGCACACGCGGGCTGCCAGTGCGAGTGTTCCGTGGAGACCTGGAAGTCGCCACCCGGTCCGGGCCGTTCGATATCGTCGTGTCCAACCCGCCTTATGTCCCGCACGCGGGCGGGCAGGCCGACCCACGATGGGACGCAGGCCCGGACGGCCGCTGTGTCATCGATCCGTTGTGCGACGAACTACCGAATTTGTTGTCGGCCGACGGATTCGCGCTGATCGTGCATTCTGGATTCAGCGGCGTCGACGCTACCCTGGACCGGCTGCGTGGGAAGGACCTGAAAGCGGCAGTTGTTGCCCGGCAGAGTATTCCATTCGGTCCCGTGCTGCAGAGCAGGATGCGATATCTCCAGGAAGCGCGTCTGGCAGGCCAGAACGTCACCAACGAGGAAGTGGTGGTGATCCGTGCAGACAGAATGCGCCTCGGCGGTGAGAGTGAGCGTCTCCCGGATGAGTGAAGACGTCACGCGGAATCTGCGGGTGGTGCGTCTGGTGAAAGGCGGGCCCGCGCTTGTCGAAGGGCCCGTGCGCATTGTGACGGAAGACGGCAACGAGACCATATCCGATCGGTTCATGGTCGCGGTATGCCGATGCCGACGCAGTGACACATATCCGTTGTGCGACACCAGCCACCGCAGATCTCGTCCGACTCCGAAGTGAGCGAACTCGACGCCTGTACGGCTCGATGAGACAACAGCGGGCCGAAGCGTCGAAACGCCTCGGCCCGCTGTCAACCCAGAAATGAACCCTTCCAGGCCGCTCCTCGGAGGTCGATGCCAACCTGGAGGTCATGCCGATGGGGGTCAATACCAATGGGCGCGGCCTCCGATGGCTCGACCCGTTGCACCCAGGATGGCGAGGATGACCCCGACCACCAGAAGAATTACCCCGATCGTGGTGAGAATCGAGATTCCTGTCAGCCATCCGACCACCAGCAGAACCAATCCCAGAATGATCATCGCGTCACCTCGCTGTGTTATCCGTCGCCCGTTGGCATCGGAGGTTGAGTTCCGAATACCCGTACACGCGTACTGCAAAACCCGATTTCCGCGGGGAGATTCCCACAGCCTCAAACGATGGCGAGGCTCGAGTCGGAGTGGCATCGTCTGAGATATGCCTACATCGGAAAACCCCGGCGCCAGCGTTCCCGGCGAGTACAGCGTCGACGACGAAGACCAATTGCAGCCCGAAGACACCCTCATCGACCGCGGCCAGGACGACGTTCTGGACGAAGGATATTCGCCGCCGGACCGTCCGCTCGCGATGGAACCTCACGAGAGCCTCGAATCGCGTCTCGCGGAAGAAGAACCGGACTCGGCTCTGACCGCGATGCAGGGCGCCACCGCCGCGCCGGACGACGCCCGACTGGATTACCCGTCCAGGAGCGACGAAGTGGGCGGCGAACGGTCCGGCCGGCTCGTAGCGCCCGACGAGGGAACCGGCGAGGATGTCGACAAGGACCTGGTCGGCGACGACGTCGGAATCGACGGCGGTGCTGCTTCCGCTGAGGAAGCGGCTGTACACCGACTGGACGAGGAAGACATCGATCCGGACAGCTGAACCGGACCGGAGCATACGGGTCCACCTCGACCGGTCGACGGCCTTCAGGCCTGCGAGGCTCGTTCCACGAGTGTGCGGATGGCTTGTGGGTCGTCGCGGTCGACGACGGGAAAACCGGCGCCAGGCTCGCCGACCCAGTGCAGCGAAATCCCGGGGTTGTGGACGTCGCTTCCATCGGCGAGGAAGAAATGGGGGCTACCCTGTACCTCTGCTGTGTTCCTGCGGTAATCGCGCATCATCGCGGCCCGAGCCGCGCCCGCGTCGAGCGTTTCGGCAAGGACATCGACATCGACGTGCGGACAGCGCGTCGCGATGTCGACAAGCTCGTGATGCAACGAGATCGTCCGGCTGTCGCGGAAGAAGGCCAGCCGGATTTCCATATCGAGCTCCTCTGCGGCCCGAAACGACTGGAGTTTCGCGGCGTGCACAGCCTCGTTCGCCGGTAGCGACGTACACGGCCAGGTTGCAGAGTCTCTCTGCCACGGCTTCCAGCCGAAATCCGGCTCGCATGCTCCCAGCACAGGAAACTCGGCGTCCAGATAGCGTTTCGGTACAGGAAACCTGTTGATGTCCTCGAGAGAGAACAGCCGGTGGTCGAGCCGGAGGCTGTCCGACAACCCAGCGGCATCCCGTTCCCGTATGAAGCGGGCGAGCGCAAGGGTGGACCAGCCGCACACCACATCCGTGTACACCACAACGGTGCCGGGTTCGACCGAAATCATGGTTCCTCCTAGTCGGTGAAGTTGTCTTTCTCCGAGTGGGTGCCCCGGCTCGCGGAGAAGAAACACGCGGAGGTCCCCGCCGAACACAGGGGATCGGCGCCGGGCACATATCGGGCGGAACGCACCGATTTCAGAGCGTGGCGTAGAACGGCGCGGGTGTGGGCGGTTCTGTCTTTCGGAGGTTTCGGATGAGCGACATCCGGGGTATGCGGTGGTCACCTACAAACAGCACCCCCCAAGGAGACGAAACATGTCGAAATACACGGTGCCCGGTCTCAGCGACAAGGACGGCGCCGCTGTGGCGCGCGCACTCCAGGAACGCCTCAGTGCCTACAACGATCTGCACTTGACGTTGAAGCACATCCACTGGAACGTGGTGGGTCCGAACTTCATCGGTGTGCACGAGATGATCGATCCCCAGGTGGAGCTTGTCCGCGGGTATGCCGACGAGGTGGCAGAGCGGATCGCTGCGCTCGGAGAATCGCCGCTCGGAACACCCGGTGCTATCGAAAAGTACCGCACGTGGGACGACTATTCGGTGGTTCGCGACACGGCGCAGGCACACCTTGCCGCCCTCGATCTGGTGTACGACGGCGTGATCACCGACAATCGCAAGGCGATCGAGAAGGTCGGCAAGCTGGACCCCATCACGGAGGACATTCTCATCGGGCAGACCGGCCAGCTCGAGAAGTTCCAGTGGTTCGTGCGTGCCCACCTCGAGAACGCCTCCGGAGCGCTGGCGAATTCCGATGCGCATACCGAGAAGAAGGCCGCGAAGTCGGCCCGCTGATCAGCGAGGCGACCAATCATGAGTGAAAGCAAACGAGAGTTCGTTGCGCTCCGGCTCGACGAAGTGATTCACGAACTCGAAGCAGACGCGCCGATCGACGAAGAGACTGCGGGAACAGGTCGTCCGGAAGGTGCATTGGTGACCGCCCAGCGACACCGCGCGGAGATCGATACAGCCGATGATGCGACGCTCGACCGTATTGCGGCTGCCTACCCGCAGATCGAAGAGGCATGGCAAAGCCGCTGAATCGGATCGTCGTCACGGGAGCAAGCGGAAATGTGGGCACTGCGGTGCTCCGGCGTTTCGCGTCTCGTGCCGTGCGGCCTGAGATCATTGCCGTCGCGCGCCGGATTCCTCCGGCGCGCGACGTCTATGCGTCGGCCCGCTGGCACAGTCTGGACCTCGCGGATCCCAATTGTCACGCCCAGCTTCGGTCGATCGTGCGCGACGCCGATGCGATCGTTCACTTGGCGTGGGGATTTCAACCGTCGCACCGCCGTGATTACCTTCGCCGCACTGCGCTCGGGGGGACCAGAGCGGTGTTCACTGCGGCGGCCGAGGCCGGAGTGCCGCACGTGGTGCACATGTCATCCGGCGCGGTGTATGCAGCAGGCGCGAACGAGCGGTTCGTCGACGAATCCTGGCCTGTGACCGGGGTGAGCTCCTGCGATTACAGCGCCGACAAAGTGCAGGCCGAGAAGATCCTCGATGATTTGTCCGCCGATGCCGACGCCCCTGCACTAACTCGATTCCGGCCCGGCTTCATCGGCCAGCGAGCTGCCGGAACGGCCTTGCGACGCTACGTATCTCCCGACTTCCTGCCCGGTGTGGTACTCCGGCATCTGCCGCTGTTGCCGATCGATCGTAGTCTCAGAATTCCCGCTGTGCACGCAGATGACGTGGCAGCGGCGATAGTATCCGCTCTCGAACAACGTGTTCCTGGAACTTTCAACCTGGGTTCCGAGCGCGCGGTGCTGGCGGCCGACTTCGTGGCGCCCTTCGAGTGCGCAGCGCTTCCGGTTCCGTGGCGTGCCCTGGCAGCAATCGCCGATGCGACCTGGGGCCTGCGCATTCAGCCTGTCCAGGGCGGGTGGATCGAGCTCGCGTATGCGACCCCCATGCTCGACTGCAGTCGGGCCATGAGCATGCTGGCCTGGAAGCCCGCCTACGACGGTCCACAGGTGTGGAACGAAACGGTGAGCGGGATGCGGTCCGGTGCGGGGACACCGAGCCCGGTGCTGCGTACGCGTACCGTGCGCGAGACGGCGGCGACACTCGTCGAGCGCGGACCGATCGATAGGCGGATCCCGCCGTAGGCGCGTACCTGGCTCGCAGTGAGTGTTTCACCGTGGAGGTGAGGTGGGTATACCCGAGGCATGACCAACGCACCCCAGCACAACCGACCCACCACAGGTAGTCGCGCGGCCGGATGGGTCGGATATGGCTGTGTCCTCGTCGGGATTGCACTCATCGCCCTCGTGCTTGCCGCGGCCGGCGATGGCTTCGAGGGTTGGGCGACTCTCGGAATCATTGCTGGGATCGTCGTGTTCCTGGTGGGCGGAGTGATGATCGCCTTCAATTTCCGGCGTCGCACCTCGGACTGAGTGGCTCGGCCCGGTGAGATTCGGCCAGATCGCGCAGCGCGATGGTGTGTATCTCACCCCGGTGGGGGTACTCGACCGCCATGGACGACGGTAGGGAACGGGAACCTCACACCATCGACTACCCGGGAGAGACCGGGCAGATGGCAGAACGCCCGCGCGACGAGATGCGGGACTATCGAGGACGAGACCTCCTCGTCGGGCGAAAAGCGCTGATCACGGGCGGTGACTCCGGTATCGGGCGAGCGGTGGCGGTGGCGTTCGCGAAGGAAGGTGCGGACACGGCTATTGCCTATTTGGAAGAGCATCCTGACGCCGAACACACCGCCGCTCTGGTGCGTAGGGCGGGTCGTTCGTGTCATCTGTTGCCCGGGGACCTTGCAGATGCGCAGCACTGCCGATCCGTGGTCGCCGAGGCAGCCGACCGGCTGGGTGGGCTCGACATCGTCGTCAACAACGTGGGCACCCAGCAACCGGTGGACGATCTGGCCGAGCTGAGCGACGAGCAGTGGCGCCGCACGTTCGCAGTCAACGTCGACAGCTTCTTCCACGTGACGAAGGCAGCGTTGGCCTACCTGCCTCGCGGGTCTGCGGTGATCAACACCGCCTCGATAAATGGCCTGCGCGGCAACAAGAGTCTCATTGACTATTCCGCAACCAAAGGCGCAATCATCGCCTTGACGTATTCGCTCGCGCAGACGTTCCAGGACAGGGGAATTCGCGTCAACTGCGTCGCACCCGGACCTGTCTGGACACCGTTGATTCCCGCAACCATGGATGCCGGCAAGGTGTCGGAGTTCGGACAGCAAGCGCCGTACGGACGCGCCGCACAGCCCGACGAGATCGCACCGTCCTATGTCTTCTTCGCGTCCGACACGATGTCGTCTTACTACAGCGGCGAGGTGCTGGCGCCCATCGGCGGCGAGACGTTGCCCGGTTGATCTGCGAGGCGAGCAAGAACGGTCAAGCGCGGGCCACACCCTCTGGGTGACACTGGATTCATGACCGGACCCGGACGCGACAGACTACGCGAACTGCTCGATGCCGTCCTCGACGAGGACCACGCGAACCTCGGTGACATGGCGCGTGGCGCCTTCGCCTCGCCATGGCATTTCAGTCGCCAATTCTCGATGGGCACAGGGGAATCCCCGGTTGCGCTGCGACGAAGGGTGATGCTCGAGCGTGCTGCGTGGCAGTTGCGTGACGGCTGCGGTGTCACCGATGCGGCTTTCTCTGCCGGATACAATTCGGTGGAGGGGTTCAGCCGCGCGTTCTCCCGAGCGTACGGATATCCACCGAGCGCGACCGGGGGCCGCACACTCGCGCCCTCCGGCTACTCGCACTGGCTACCCGCTCCCAACGGAGTCCACTTTCATCCCCCCATGCATCTGTGGGTGGAGGATGACGCCGGCGGATACGGACACCGCGCAGGAACAGGTCAGGTGACTGCGCAGATGGTTCATCATGATCTCGACGACACACGGGCGCTGCTGAACGTCGCGACCGATCTCGACGTGGTCGAGTACGAACGAGTGAGATTCCCGGACCTCGTGGTGCTCGAATGGGACGGCCCAGAAGAGTCGATCGCACAGGTACTCGGCAATCTGGTGTGGGCGAAGCAGATGTGGCTCGCATCGATGATCGGTGCCGACGAACCCATGCGTTCGGACGGGGACGCGGCCTCATTGTGCAAGCAGTTCGAAGTGATCGCGCCGCAGTGGGCGGAAGCCGTACGCGACATCGATCGTCGCAATGCTTGGAGCGATCGTCTGATCGACGCATTGTGTGACCCGCCGGAGAGTTTCATGCTCGGTGGTGTCATCTCCCACGTGCTCACATTCGCGGCGCATCGGCGGCAGCTCGTGCGTCACATGCTGCGAAATGCAGGCCGCAACATCGACAACGGGGACCCGCTCGAATGGCAGCGCGGACTTTCCCCACTCACGCTCGGCGACGAGCCGGAAGGAAGCGCGACATGACTCGGATGACCTTCTTCACCGCAAGCACACTCGACGGATTCATCGCGACGGAGGATCACAGCCTCGACTGGTTGCTGTCGCGTCACATCGACCACGACGGACCCGGAGGGGGTTCGGCATTCATGTCCAGGATCGGTGCGGCTGCAATGGGCGCCTCGACGTATCAATGGGTGTTGGACCATGAAGGGCTCGACAAGTGGGAGTACACGTTTCCTTGCTGGGTCTTCACGCACCGAGATGGCATGCCGGTGGCGCAGGGGCCGGACGGGCCGGGCGACATCCGGTTCACGCAGGACGATGTTCGCACGGTCTACGCCGAGATGGCCGAGGCCGCCGGTGATCGTGAGTTGTGGATGATCGGAGGTGGAGACCTGGCAGGTCAGTTCGCCGATCACGGCCTGCTCGACGAGATGATCGTGTCCCTTGCTCCGGTCACGATCGGTGCCGGTAAGCCGCTGTTGCCGAGGCATCTCGAACTGGAACTGACCGATCTCACCCGCAACGGGGAGTTCGCGATCGCGACCTATCGCGTGAAACCGCCTGTCACGCCGGACCGCTGACCTCCGGCGACGACCATCCGACCTTGTGACGGACGGCACTCGAGGGTACCGTCGGGGACAACCGAAACGCAGTCCTCGGGGAAGGAGACAGGCTATGAAGCTCAATCTCTTCGTCGCGTGGTCGGGATACGCGCTCGCGCTGATCGCAGTGATCACGATCGCATTCACACTGGTTGCAGCGGGGTCCGGACATACCGCGTTCGCACTCGCCAGCGGAATTGCGGCAGCCGCGGCCCTGCTCCTCGCATTCGGCATGGTGGCAGGCACCATCCGGCGAGATCACCATCGTCATATCGAGACTCCGCACTTGTTCTGACCGGTCAAGATTCTTCCAGTCGTTTTCTCTCGGCCTCGACGTCGAAGTTCGGTTCCGGCCAATCGAGGTCGAGATTCTCGAAGGCGTCGATGAGTAGCTCCATGACGGCGATTCGGCTGTACCACTTCCGGTCGCACGGCACGACGTACCAGGGAGCGTGCTCGGTGTTGGTCTTGTCGAGCATGTCCTGATAGGCCTGCTGGTACTCGGGCCACAGTGCGCGCTCGTCGACATCGCTGGCGTTGTACTTCCAGTGCTTGTCCCGACGCTCGAGCCGCTCGGCCAATCGATGCTTCTGTTCGTCGAGGGAGACGAACATCGCGACCTTGACAATAGTGGTGCCGTTGGCCGCGAGGTCGCTCTCGAAGCGGTTGATCTCGTCGTAGCGCCTACGCCAGACGGTCTCGGGCACCAGATTGCGGACGCGGGCGACGAGGACGTCTTCGTAGTGCGATCGGTCGAATACCCCGAGTTGGCCGTCCCGGGGGAGAGCCTTGTGGACACGCCACAGGAAGTGGTGACGCTTCTCCTCCGGAGTCGGCACACCGAATGCCTTGTGATCGACCCCCTGGGGGTCCACGTGTCCGATCACGCTGCGGACCATCCCGCCTTTGCCGGCGGTGTCCATGCCCTGAAGGATGAGGAGCACCGAACGTTCGTCGCCCAGGCGCCCGTTCGCGAAGAGCATCTCCTGTAGATCGGAGAGCACGGCGCCACGTTCCTCTATCAGCGTCGTCCCGAGTTCCTTGCCTCCGCTGAAGCCCGGTGTGCCGTTGGTGTCGAGGTCGGCGACCCGGTTGTGTGGCCCCGCGCGCAGTACCGCCGCTGCCGGGGTGTGCCATCCGTCGCCGTTGTTTCCCATGGCGATGAGCGTGCCACACGCACGTCGGTTCGGTCCGTTCCTTCGTCCGTGTTCGGTGAGAGGGTTCGGTGAGAGGGTCCCTGAGGGGATTCGGTATGGCTTCAGTAGGGCGGTGCGGAGATGCCGTCGATCATGTGGCTTCCCCACAGGTCGATCTCGGTGACGCGTCCGGTGGCCGTGGCGATACTGCCGTCGGCTGCCGGGATCCGGAGCGTCACTTCGGTGCCCGGGCCCGAGGGGGTATCTGGTGTGAGGGCCGCACCGAACTCGCGGAGGCGACCGCGCCACACATGCCGACCCACGATCGGATCGAAGTGCCCGGACAATTCGACCTCGACGGTGGCGTGTTGCTCTCCGACCGCGACGTCGGCCGGTCCCTTGTAGCCGTCGGTCTGTTCGTGCGCGTTCTCGTCTCCGTGCGGCGACGTCGTATCAGGCATGACCCGAGATTACACGTAACTCACAGTAACGTGAATGACGTCACTATTCTTCGGTCGGGAGCAGCGGGTGCGGCCGCGACTTGAACCGTCCGGGCGATCCCGAGACCTGGGCGATTCCGGTGATCCCACCCCAGACCATCATCGTGAGGTAGTCGACGAGGTCTTCGGCCGTCATGGACTTGTTCGAGATCCACCAGTGCGTCGCCAGTTGGATCGCGCCGACGATTCCGTACGCCCACGGTACCGAGCCGCCCGAATCCATCTCGAGCAACCGCAGCCGCTCGCCGAGCACCGCCGACACGAGTTCTGCGATCATTCGCTCGGAATCGGCGACGACGTCGCGGCTCGCCGACGAGCTGTTCGACATGATGTAAAGGTAGACCTCAGGATCCTCGGCAACCGTCTCGACATACGTCGCGATCGCGACCCGGGCGAGGTTGTACTCGTCGAGGTCCTCGGACACCGCCGAATAGATGCGCGGCGCGAGAACTGTCTCGACGTACCGCATCATGGTCGCCGTCGTCAGATCGTTCTTGTCGGTGAAGTACCGGTACAACACGGTCTTGGATACACCGATCTCGGCGGCGATCTCGTCCATCCCGATCTCGTGTCCGCGGGTGCGGATGGCCTTGATGGTGCCCTCGACGAGTTCTTCGCGCCGCGCGATCTTGTGCTCGTGCCAACGACGTTTGCGACCGTCCTGCTTCGTGGGCGGGGTGTCGGTCGCGGGAGGTGGGGAAGAAGGCATCTGTTTCGGCACATCCATTCGGTCTCGATCGTCCGCTCAGTCTACGGGCGCGTGCTCCTCGGGCGATTCGGTGGTGTGCCCGGTGATGTCTACGCAGAGTCGGTGGCGCCGCGACGCGCGGGGTCCGGTGGCGACGATCGAATTTCGGCACAATGGTCCGGTGCAGTACATGAATTTCGAGGACGACACCAAACGCCGGGATCTGCGCCGGATGAAGACGGTCGCGACAGGCTTTCTGATCGTGGCCGCAGCGGTGTACCTGTTCTGCCGGTGGCAGGAGACCCAGGGTGCCGGTGCGTGGGTCGGATACGTTCGTGCTGCGTCAGAGGCGGGTATGGTCGGCGCCCTCGCCGACTGGTTCGCTGTGACTGCGCTCTTTCGTCATCCGCTCGGGATTCCGGTCCCGCACACTGCGATCATCAAGCGGAAGAAGGATCAGCTCGGCGCGAGCCTGAGCTCCTTCGTCGGAACCAACTTCCTTGCGCCCGACGTGGTGTCGGCGAAGGTCGAATCCGCTCGGATTCCGCTGAGGCTGGGTGGGTGGATGGCGCAACCGCAGAACGCCGAGCGGGTTGCGAAAGAGACCTCGACGATCCTGCGCGGGGTGGTGGGCATCCTCCGCGAGGACGATATCGCCCAGATCATCGACCACACCATCGTCAAGAGGATTGCCGAGCCCGAGTGGGGACCGCCCCTCGGCCGCATTCTCGGTGAGCTCCTCGCCGAGGGGCGGCAACGTCCGCTGATCGACATGCTTGCAGAACGCGCACATCAGTGGGCGCTCGGCAGTCAGGAAACCATCGACCGCATCATCACGAAGGATTCGCCGGCGTGGTCCCCGAAGTTCGTCGACCTGATGCTGGGCGAGAAGATCCATCGGGAACTGGTCGACTTCACCTGGAAGGTCCGTTCCAACCCGGAGCACGAGGTCCGGCTTGCGGTCGAGAAGTTCCTCGTCGACTACGCCCGTGATCTGCAGTACGACCCGGTGACGATCGCCAAGGCAGAGAAACTCAAGGCCGAGATCATGGGCCGCGAAGAGATCACGCAATTGGCCTCGGCGACCTGGAAGGTCGCCAAGCGGATGATCCTGGAGTCGGTGGACGACCCGGACAGCACGCTGCGCAGGAAAGTGGCCGAGAACGTCGAACGTTTCGGTATCCGGCTGTGCGAGGACACCGATATGCGCGGCAAGGTCGACGGATGGCTGCTCGCCGGTGTTCGCTTCGTTGCCGCAAACTACGCCGATGAGATCACTTCGGTGATCAGGGAGACCGTCGAACGCTGGGATGCGGAGGAGGCGAGTCGCAAGATCGAGCTCGCGGTAGGACGCGATCTGCAGTTCATCCGCATCAACGGCACCGTCGTCGGGGCACTCGCGGGGCTCGCCATCTACACGATCTCCGAGCTGCTGTTCGCATGACCTGCGTCACGTGCTAGCAGAGCGCTTGCTGTAGCTAGCACCTCTGCGTACGCTGGGTGCCATGTCCACGATTCGAGATTCGGCCGCGTCGGCCGGGGACGACCAGGACGGGAACGCAGGGTTCACCGAGAATGCAGGGCCTACTGACATCGCTGCGCGAGTGGTCAACAACGCCGCCCAGGACATCGGAGGCTTCATTCGCTCACAACGTGAGGCCGCCCAGGTGTCGCTGCGGCAGCTGTCGCAGCTGGCCGGGGTGAGCAACCCGTACCTCAGTCAGATCGAGCGTGGGCTGCGCAAACCGTCCGCGGAAGTGCTTGCGCAGATCGCGAAGGGACTGCGGCTGTCGGCCGAAGTTCTCTACGTGCGAGCGGGAATTCTCGAGGAGCGACCTCACAGCGCGGTGCGCGACGCGCTGTTTGCCGACGCCGCCTTGTCGGAGCGGCAGAAGCAGGTCCTGCTCGACATCTACGACTCTTTCTGCCGCGAGAACGAGTCGGTACTGCCGGAATCGGCGCCCGGGAGCGTCGCCGCCCGTGTGGTTCCAGCAGATCGCGCGAATCCCACTGACCTAGACGAGGAGAATTGACATGACCGATCCCAACGCTGCACTCCGAACATCCCTCTACGCAGCGGTCGGTGCCGGCGACGCCGTCGTCCAGGCCGTTGCCGATGTCGTGGCTCAGGTGCGCGAGCGCGCCGAGAACACCCAGACCGATGTGAACGGCCGCGTCGAGACGGCCCGCGAGCGCATCGCGTCGGTCCCGGCCGATTTGACCGAGACCATCGAGTCGCTGCGGGCCCGTCTGAGCGAACTGCCTTCGGAACTTCCCGAGGAAATCGCCGACCTGCGCGAACGATTCAGCAGCGAGGAGCTGCGCAGGGTCGCCGAGGCGTACCTCAAGGTCGCTTCCGATCTCTACTCTGCATTCGCCGAGCGGGGCGAAGAGACCATCGAACGTCTGCGTCAGCAGCCGGCCGTCGAAGAGCGCCTCGGTCGCGCCGAGGCCGCCTTCGGCGACGTCGTCGATCTCACCGAAGAAGCTCTGGGGACCGTCGCACGGCAGACGCGCGTGGTCGGCGAACAGGCCGCCAAGTTCGCAGGACTCACCGCGGACCGCATCTCCGACACGGCCACCGAGGTCGGCACCGTGATCGCCGATGCGGGTGATGACGCTGCCCTCCGCGTCCTCGAGCTCGGTGAACAGGCCGAAGAAGCGAGCAGCGAAGCGGCAACGCGCGTCGAGTCCGTCAAGGACGATGTGGACGAGGCAGCGGAGGCTGTGACGGAGAAGCAGGACGCGGTGGCTCCGAAGCCTGTCGTGAAGTCGGCCCCGGCCAAGACCGCGGCGAAGGCACCCGCGAAGAAGGCCCCGGCCAAGGCGGCGCCTGCCAAGACGGCCCCGGCCAAGCCTGCGGCGAAGGCGCCCGCCAAGACGGCTGCGCCTCGCAAGACCACCGGCAACTGACTGCAGCAACTCGGTCCTGACCGGGTCGATCCGGATCGGCTCTCGCGCACGAAGTTGCGCGGGAGCCGATTCTCGTAGACTGGGTCTTGTGCCCAACGTCGATTCTCTCGCCGGTCTGATCATGCTCGCTCTACAGGTCCTTGCGCTTGTAGGAGCCGGCTTCGCTTTGTTCCATGCAGTTCGTCAACCCGCCGAGGCGTTTCCTGCGGTTGACAAGCTCACCAAACCCGTATGGCTCGGAATTCTCGTGGCCGCGTTGATCGTCCTGCTGCTCTTCGGGGCCGTCGGGATGCTCGGCATCATCGCCGTGGTTGCGGTCTGCGTATACCTGGTCGATGTCCGCCCGCGCGTGGAAGAGGTGCAGAAGCCGCGCTGGTAACGCCAGATTGCCTCGATCTGCGATCGTCTCGACCCACCCCTTGACAAGTGTGATTCAGATAATGACACTTCGAGTAACGGATATCATTCGAGACGAGGTGGTTCGCGATGTCCATCACTCGAACCAACGGGTCGATCGAGAGTGCGCCCGGTCGGGTACGCGGGTCGTACGCAACCGACGGTAAGCAGGGCACAGCACAACGACTCCTCGACTCAGCGGCACGCAAGTCGTACGACCCCGCATTCGAGATCGACTGGGACGCTCCGATCCCGGGCGACAAATACGGGATGACTCCCGAATGGTCCAGTCTCTACGGCACGGACCTGTGGGAACGGATGTCGGAGCAGCAGCGGATCGTTCTCACCACGCACGAAGCAGCGAGTATCGCCGGCACGGGCATCTGGTTCGAGATGATCCTCATGCAGATGCTCATCCGAGACCTCTACCAGCAGGATCCTTCCAGCGCGTACGTCCAGTTCGGTCTCACCGAGATCGCCGACGAGTGCCGTCACTCCATCATGTTCGCGCGTTCGGCGAAGCGACTCGGCGTGCCGTCGTACCGCCCGAAGCGGTGGATCCGCGTGAGCGGACGGGGCTTCAAGGCCGTCGCGTCGGGTGCACTTGCGTTCGGTGCAACGCTGTTCGCCGAAGAGATCCTGGACATGATGCAGCGTGACTTCATGCGCGACGAGCGGGTGCAGCCTCTCACCCGCACCGTCAGCCATATTCACGTCGTCGAAGAGTCGCGGCACATTCGGTACGCCCGCGAGGAAACCGAACGCAGGATGCGCACGGCCACGCGAGCCCAGCGCGCGTACGTCCGCATGCATCTGGGCGTATCCGGCTACTTGATCGTCACGAACCTGATCAACGACCAGGTGTACGCGGCGGCAGGCCTGGACATCGCCGAGGCGAAGGCCGCCGTACGCGCAAACACGCACTACCACGACAAACTGCGGCAGGGTACGCGACGCACGGTCGAGTTCCTCGACTCGGTGGGCCTGATCGGTGGTCCGTCGGCGCACCTGCTTCGCAAGGCCCACGTGCTGTGAGCCGTGTGCCCACCCCACGCTGACTCGACCACACCGACAACCGATCACCGGGACCACCCGGACATGCACGCAGGAGAACATACGTGAACAAGCCCACCCGTCGTCAGGCCATGCTTCTCGCGGCAGGCGCCAGTGCGCTCGCCGGTGTCGTGACGGGCATCGTCGCCGCGCGTCGCTCCCGCTCCACCGTGGTGCGGACAACGGATGTGGCTCCCCACGCACTGCTTTCCACCCCGAGCCTGGAAGCCGAGCAGATCGAGGTCCGGACGGACGACGGTGCCCGGCTCCACGTGCTCGCCTACGGCGATCCGGACGCGCAACCGCTTGTGTTCAGTCACGGGTGGACGTGCAGCGGGATGTACTGGGCGCCGCAGATCAACGCATTCGCCGACCGATACCGAGTTGTCGTCTACGACCAGCGCGGACACGGCTCGAGTGAAGCAGGCACGCGCCCACTCGGACCGGACGTCCTGGCCGACGACCTCGCTGCGGTCCTCGACGCGGTGGTCCCGGCCGGTCGCAAAGCGGTGCTCGCCGGGCACAGCATGGGCGGAATGAGCATCATCGCGTGGGCCGAGCGGTTCCCCGAGCAGGTCTCGGAGAAGGCCGCGGGTGTGCTCCTGGCCAGTACCGGAATGGACAACCTCGTCGCGCACGCCGCTCTGATCGCGCTTCCCGAACGGTTCCCGCGGGTGCCGGTGAAGGTGGCACGTCCGCTGCTGGGTGCACAGGTGCCGCTGGTGGAATCGAAGTTCACGACTCGGGCCCTCAAATACGTGGCACTCTCCCCATCGGCGAGTGTGGCAGAGGTCGACTTCTGCGAGAAGATCGTGCTCGGGTGCCCTCCGCGCACGCGGGGCGGCTGGGGCTTCGCACTGAGCACCCTCGACATCCACGAAGGCCTGGAAAACCTCAACGTTCCCACGACGGTGCTCGTCGGCACCGCCGACCGGCTCACACCTCCGGTGCATGCGCGACGGCTCGCGGCCGGCCTGGAGGAGGCCGGAAATCTCGAGCGCCTGGTCGTGCTGGACGGCGTCGGCCACATGAGTTCCGTCGAAGCCATCGACGCGTTCGACGATGAAGTGCTGCACCTCGTCGAGCGCGCCGGAGCCGTGGTCTCCTAGACCGGACGACGAATGCTCAGTTGAAGATCACAGTCTTCCGGCCGTGCACGAGCACTCGATCTTCGAGGTGCCAGCGCAGGCCGCGGGAGAGGACGAGCTTTTCCACGTCGCGTCCCTGCCGAACCATGTCTCCGACGCTGTCGTGGTGGCTCACCCGAATGACGTCCTGTTCGATGATCGGGCCCGCGTCGAGTTCTGCCGTCACGTAGTGGCACGTCGCGCCGATGAGCTTCACACCGCGGGTGAAGGCCTGATGGTACGGCCGGGCGCCCACGAAGGACGGCAGGAAGCTGTGGTGGATGTTGATGGCGCGTCCGGCCCAGTGCTCGCACAGGTCTGCAGGCAGGACCTGCATGAACCGTGCGAGGACGACAGCGTGTGGATCGTGTGCGTCGACGATCTTGCGAACCTGCTCGAACGCGGGGCCGCGCTCGGCGGGGTCGGACGGGAACGAGACGTAGTGGTAGTCGATGCCGTGGCGGCGCGCGACTTCCTCGAGGTCGCGGTGGTTGCCGACGACCGCGCGCACCTCGGCCTGGAGTTCGCCGGCCGCGACCCGTCCGAGTAGATCGTGCAGGCAGTGCGCTTCCTTGCTGACGAGCAGCACCACGCGCTTGCGCTGGCCGGTGTCGGACAGCGTCCATTCGGTGTTCGGACCGATTCCGTCCGCCACCACGGCGAACTTCTCCCGCAGTTCGTCGATGCCGAACGGGATGGAAGAGGCCCGCACCGCCTGCCGGGTGAAGAACCAGCCGCTGTCCTGATCGGCGTGGTAGGCAGCCTCGACGATCGACCCTCCGACCTCTGCGAGGAAAGTGGAGATCTTCGCGACGATCCCGGTGCTGTCGGGGCAGCCCAGGGTCAACACGTAACGGCGGTCGTCGGTCGAGGTGGAACGAGTCATGGTCGCGATTGTCTCAGGTGCCTGGAAGCGGCTGTCGGGGGACGTCGTACGGTGGCGGTGCCCACCAGCGTGGTGAAGTCGATGGTGTGGATACCGCGCGCGGTCACCTCGTCGGCGATGCCGCGCCGGACCGCCGCGATCTCGTCGGCGTCGAGACCGTTCAGCGCCGCCCGGTAACCGGTGCCGGTAACGAGATTCCAGCAGAGTTCGTCGGTGGCGGGCAACAGATTCGACAGGACACGCACTTCCACGGAGTGGGTGCCTGCGTCAGTGAGCCACGCTTCGAGCGTGTGGGGAGTGTCGATCTCGCGGAGGGGTGTCCTCGCACGTAGTGATCCGCGCTCGGCGAGGTCGGGGTCGAAGCGCGATGCGACATCGAACACGACCCGTGAGTACTCCTCCAGCGATCCCTCTCGCCACACTGTCACACCCACGCGGCCGCCGTGTCGCACGAGACCGGCGAGGCGTGCGAACGCCCGGTGCATGTCCGGAAGGAAGAACACGCCGTAGGAGATCGCGAGGGCGTCGTACCCGTCGGTGGCGATGTTCGACGGCGCCTCCCAGGTCGTTACGTCCGCACACACGAAATCGATGTTCTGCAATGCTCGTGCCTCGGCGATCAACCGGGCTTTTTCGAGTAGGTCGGAAGAGATGTCGACGCCGTGCACGCGGCCCGACGGGCCGACTGCTGCCGCGATGGGGAGTGCTGACGCACCCGCGCCGCAGCATGCGTCCAGCACCGTCGCGCCCGGACCGAGTCCGAGTTGGAAGGACAATGCGTTTCCGGCCGGGCCCCATACCGTGTCGGTGAGAAGGTCGAAGGTGAGGCTCGCGTCGTCGAATGTGCGGGCCGTCTCTGCCGGATTGTCGCTCATTTCGTCAATCTACTGGCTTCGGCGACACGTGCGGGCCCGTCCCACCCTCCGAGGGGGACGCTCGGAAGTGTGTTTTTGACGACAATTCGTCACAATAATCCGGCTGTGTGAGGTTTCCGGAATCGCGGTAATGATGCAGAACACGGCCGGATTCCGTGCGAGATGCGGGCGTGGTCACAACTCCGTGCGGGATACATCCCGGGGTGGTGTAGCGCCGAACTGTCTGCTGAGATCGCGCTGGACCGAATTCGCATTTCGGCGCCCGTTTTGTTCGTGCCGCGAGGTTTATGTGACGACACGTCATCACAAAGGAGGAGTCGGTGGATCTACTGGTAATCCAGTCCGAGGGAGGCGGGGCGAGGAACGGGCGTGCGCACGCACTACTTCGTCGTAGTGCGTTGCTCGGTATCGCAACCGCTGCAGCGACCGCCGCGCTGGTCGCAACCGCGCTTCTGGTCCTCAGCGGGCAAGGGGCGACGAGTACGCAGCTACTGCACGACCTCGGCCACACGGCGCGGTTCGCGGCGCTTGTGCTGTTGCCACTCGTGGTGATCGCACAAGTGGGAGAGCGGGTGACCGCGCTGTCCTTGGCACTGTTCACCGCGTCGATGTTCCTGCCGGTGCTGCAGCGGCACGCCTCCGGCCTCGCGCCGATCGAAATCCTGTCCTGGGCCAACGCGGCGGTGGTCGCGGTATTGGCGATCAAGGTGGTGCGCACCGTACTCGACAGCGCGCGCCGAAGCGACGACGTTGCTGTGTGCTGACGTGCGCACCAGCCCATCGGGAATCGTCCACCTCGTACAGCACGAAGTGCGACGGACCATCACCGCCGAACTCGAGCGCCTCACCCGACGCACACAACTCGGTGCCGCCGAGGTCGACACCGTAGCCGAATCACTGGCCCGCCTGTCATCGGTGCTGGTTCTCGACCACGTTGCTGCGTGGCAAGGTGATCATCGGGTGGTGGCCGATCTGTTCGATCTGCCGACGACAAGCGAGTGCGAGGGTATTGCCATGCCGAAACTGACCGGTGGTGCCACAGTGGCGGAACACAAAGCCGTCACCAGGGCGGCAATGCTCGATGCGTTCGCGGTCGAGTTCCACGAAAATGGCTGGGAAGGAGTCAAATTGCAGACGATCGCCGAGAAGGCGGGCGTCGCGCGGACCGCGGTGTACAACTACTTTCCCGACAAGACCACGCTGCTCATGGCATGGTCCGAGCGGGAGATGACGCGCTTCATGGCGCTGGCACAGCGAGAACTGAAGGACCGGGCAGACCCTCTCGACCGGCTGCAGGTGCTGATCAAGCTCGTACTGATCGAGTTCTCGCTGCAACGGGGTGTCGGAGAGTCGGTGGCTTCGGCGCTGCCCCCGAAGGATCGTGAACAGTTCTTCACCCATATCGCACCATTGGTCGAACTTGTCGAAGCACTCCTGCGCGACGGCATGGACCATGGAGTGTTCGAGGAGGCGGACCCGACCGATACGGGCCGGCTAGTCATGGCCTGTCTGGAGACGCAACGCTCGGCCTTGATCGCCGGGGGTCGACCGGACGAGGCAGTGGCCCGCACGCTCCCGTTCATTCTCCGAGCGCTCGGAGCGTCACCGGAAGGGCAGTGACCGGAACGTCGGTCGAGTTCGTAGTACACCACGACACCTCGCCCACATTCGAACGATTCTGACGTGTGGAAAGCTGACAGCATGCCGGATCTCACGTTCTCCCGCTCACAGGTCGCCTCGAAGATCGACCACACCCTGCTCAAGCCCGAAGCGTCCACGGCGGACGTGCAGGCCCTCGTCGACGAAGCCCGGGATCTCGGTGTGTACGCGGTATGTGTCTCACCGTCGATGCTGCCGGTGCGTGCGGACGGTGTGGTGATCGCAACGGTGGTGGGCTTCCCGTCAGGTAAGCACCATTCGCTCATCAAGGGTGCCGAAGCGCGCCTCGCCGTCGAGCAGGGTGCCCGCGAGGTGGACATGGTCATCGACGTCGGAGCTGCGGTCGCAGGCGACTACAACGCTGTGCTCGCCGACATTCTCACCGTCCGCGAGGCGATCGGATTCGATCCGGTGCTCAAAGTGATCATCGAGTCGGCTGCGCTCTCCGACGAAGCGATAGTCGAAGTATGCCGAGCGGCGGAGAAAGCCGGCGCGAACTTCGTCAAGACCTCCACCGGGTTCCATCCCGCCGGGGGCGCATCGGAGCACGCGGTGCAGCTCATGGCGGAAACGGTCGGTGGGAGACTCGGGGTCAAGGCGAGCGGCGGCATCCGCACCGCGGAGGCCGCGGTGCGGATGCTCGAAGCCGGAGCGACACGGCTCGGACTATCAGGAAGCCGCGCGGTGCTCGATGACCTCGCGAGTGACCCACTCGATTGACTCCGGAGAGACTGTCGGATCAGTTGACCCAGAGTTCCTCCACCAGCGGCGAACCCAGAGTATAGAGCTCGACACCGTGGACATTCTCGCCGTAGATGATGCCCGGTGTTGCCTTCGTGTAGAAGACTCCGACCGAGAGGTCCGCGAGACGCTCCTCGACCGTGTTGTAGGCCGCAACGCGTTCGTCGTGTGATGCGGACTCGCGCCCGCGGTCGAGTGCGTCGTCGAGCTCCGGGTCGCTGACGCCCATGAAGTTGCCGGGCGACGTGGAATGGAAGGCCGACCACAGGCCGTAGTCGGGGTCCTGGATGATCGCCGAGGTGATCGACATGTCGAAGTCGCGTGCCGCGGTGCGCGCCTGGGCGTTGGCGATATCGTGGATCTCGACCTTCACATCGACATTGTCGTAGGCGCTGAGCTGGGCTTGGACGGCTTCGGCAAGTGTCTTGCTCTCACTTGCCGGATACGACATGAACGTGAACGACACGGGCTTGCCCTCGGCGGCCAGTTCGTCGAACAGTTTCTGCGCCTCCTCGGAGTTCGTCTCGGGGAAGGGAAGGTCCTGATAGTACGGGGATTCCTCTGCGAACAAAGTTTCCGGCACGACGCCCTCACCGTTGTAGACGATGAGATTCAGATTGTCGGTGTCCAGCGCGAGCTGTACGGCCTGCCGGGCACGGATGTCGTCGAACGGAGCTCGACGATGGTTCATTGCGATGATCTGACCACCGCCGGTCGGAACTACCTCGGTGTTCAATCCCTGCGCCTCGGCAGCAGTGATGTTGTTGGCACTGGACTCGGATGCGAGATCTGCTGCACCGGTGGTCATTGCGTTCATACGCTGAGTGGCTTCGTGGGCGGTGCGAATCGTCAATGTGTCGAGGTACGGTTTGGGCGCGTCCCAGTAATCCGGGTTCTTCTCCATTTCGATCTCGCCCTGGCGCGTCCAGCGCACAACCTTGAACGGTCCGGCCCCGGCCGGATCATCGTCGAATGCCGTTGCGCCCTTCTCCAGCGCGGTGGGAGAAGCGATCCAGTTCAGCGACGTCGCAGCGATGCCCTGGGCAAATTGCAGGTTCGGCGCCGCCAGGGTGACGCGGAGGGTCTCGGCATCGATCGGGTCGGTGTTCGCGATCTGACTGGCGACCCGGATCGCAGTAGACCCTGTCGCCGGTTCCTTCAGCCGGTCCCAGTTGTACTTCACCGCCGCGGCGTCGAGAGGCGTGCCGTCGGTGAAGGTCAGACCGGGCTGCAGCTTCAGATCGAAAGTGGTTCCGCCGTCGGTTGTGGAGAAGTCGGTGGCCATCTTGTATTCGATTTCGAAGTCTTCGGTGCTGTTGACCATCAGGGTGCCGTAGAGGGCATTTCCCAAGGGTGCCATATGAGCCCAGGTGTTCGACAGCTTGGCGGGGTCGAGCGTTGGCGGCTCTGCGATCTCGAGGATCGTGGCGGAGCCGCCGGCGACGGGTTCCCCGTCGTTGCCGGTGGCGTCCGCGCCGGAGGTGTCGCCACTGCCACACGCGGCGACGAACGTGAACAACGTGAGGGACAGTAGTGCGGCCGGTAACTTCCGTATTCGTCTACGGCGGATCATCGACGACCTCTCGATCAGGTTGTGGGTTGGGAGATTTCGACGAGCGATGCCCGATGGTTCTCGTGACGACTCGGATGCCGGCTGTGAGTGCGCGCGACGAGACGAATCGAGCGGAAAGATCTGCGGCCGGGGACGGCCTCGAATTCGACTGGGCGTCGGCCCTATCGGATCCGATGAGGAGCGAAGGTCAGCGCAGCGAACCACCGAGAGCGCGGAGGCAGAATTGCCACAACTGCTCTTGGACCTCCGCGACGGTGCCTGCCGCGTACGCATAGTGGTGGTACACCGAGCGGGTGAGCTCGACGATGAACCATGCGTCCTGTTCGGTGTCGGTGGACGTCACCAGGCCGGCGTTCGCGGCCGCCCGGATCTCGGTGTGGATGAGATCGACCAGGGGGCGGTCGGCCTCGGCCAGCTCCTTCGGGAAGACACGATGCAACCGCCAATGGGTCGCCACGATGAACTGGGCCAAGGTGTAGCGTTCCGGGTCTCTCGACCGGCCCCCCAACGATGCAGTGATGAAGAAGCGCAGTCGCTGCAATGGGTCGGTGAGATCGTCGGCAGCGGCGGTCATCTGTCGGCATGCGTCGCTGAGCCCGTCGCTGATGACGGCGAGGAGCAACTCGTCCTTGCTCGCGAAGTAGCGATAGAAGGTCTGGAGGGCCACTCCGGCTTCCTTCGCGAGTTCCTGGGTGGTGAACGCGTCGCCCTTCGCCTCGACGAGCCGGTGCGCCGCGTCGAGAATCGCCCGGATCTGATTCTCGACGCGCGAACGTGACCGTTGTACGGCCACGGATCGTTCGACCGCTCGTTCCTCAGCCCGGGACATGGTGTCCGATTCTAGACATCATCACGTTGGTGACAGGACCACGACCGGGATATCCCGGTCGGTGCGGGACTGGTAGAGGTCGTAGTTAGGCCACGTGTCGGTGACGATCTTCCAGAGCCGGGGCTTCTCCTCGGGCGTAGCTGTCCGCGCCAGCACCGACATCGTCCTGTCCTGTACCTGCACCTCGGCATGGGGATGGGCCTGCAGGTTCACGTACCAGAGGGGGTGCTTCGGTGCGCCGCCCTTCGACGCGACGACGAGGTAGTCGTCGCCGTCCTGGGCGAAGATCAGCGCGGAGGTCTTCGGCTCGCCCGAACGTCGGCCCGTCACGGTGAGGAGGAGCGTCGGCACACCGTTCCAGATGTAACCCTCTTGTCCGCCGCTCTCGCGGTAGACGCGGATGTGCTCGTCGCCGCGGAGGCTGATGTCCGTCTGTGTGTACTCGGTTTCGGCCATGGGCACCTCACTTCGTATCGAAGAGGACTGGGATCGCGGTGGCTCCGCGCTCGTACATCCCGACGAGTCGCGGCGGTTCGGCGGCCGGATCGAGCCGTAGCCCGGGGAGCCGGTCGAGCAAGGCGTTGATGCCCACGGTCATCTCCCCGCGCGCCACGTGCATTCCCAGGCAGATGTGGGCGCCCTGACCGAATGCGAGCGTCGACCTCGTGGGCCGGGTGATGTCGTATTCGTCGGGTCGTTCCCATCGCTCGGGGTCGCGGTTCGCCGCACCGACGCACAGGTGGACGACCGAGCCCTTCGGGATGTCCTGCCCGTAGAACTCGATGTCCTCGGTGACCCACCGTGAGAACATCGGGTCGGTGGGCATCCACCGCAGCGTCTCCTCGATCGCTGCGCGCAACCGGCCACGATCGTCGCGCACCGCCTCGAGCACGTCCGGACGTTGCACCAGTGCCGTGATCGTGGTGCCCATCTGCTTCCACGTGGTGCCCGAGCCCGCCGCGAGCAGCAGTTGCGAGAAGGTGTGGATCTCTTCGTCCGAGAGGCGTTGTGTGGCACCGGATTCGTCGGTGCGCTCGGCCTGGACGAGAACACTGATCAGATCGTCCTGCGGCTCCTCCCGCCGGGCGGTGATGATCGGATCGAGGATATCGATGATCTTCTGCCGGTCGCGGGTCAGGGCCTCGCGGATGTCGAGGGCCTGCTCGATCGGCACACCGAAACTGCCGGTGATGGTGAGAACCGGGATGGCAGCGCAGAAGTCGACGTTGAGCTCGGCGTGTCCATCGTCGACGAAGCCGTCGATGAGCAGGTGAACCGCTTCCTCGATCCAGTTCCGGATCCACCACTCAGCATTCGACGGGAGGAACGACGGCTGGACGAGACTGCGGTACTGCCGGTGCTGGCGTCCGCCCATCGACAACATGCTCTTGTGCAGCAGCGAACCGGACTCGGGATCGACATCCACGGCCTCGGGAGAAGACGCGAACACCTTCGGGTTCCGAAATGCCTCGTTGCATGCTTCGAAGCTGAACACCGAGAAGTGGTCTCGGTCGGGAAACGGGAGCCCCTGGAACATCAGTGGATCCGATATCCCGGTGAGCTCGTGGACGGTACCTCGGTGGACCGGCTTCTCGCTGCGGAGTCGATGCCAGATCGGGTACGGATCCTCGGAGAACTTTCCGCCGGTGGCCTCGTTGTACGACCCTTGCAGGTCGAACAACTCGCGTACCCGGTCTCGGTCGAGCGATGTGGTTTTCATCGTGCGACGTACCCTCCATCGACGGGCAGGACGACACCGGTGACGTTCTTCGACATGTCGGATGCCAGATACAGAATCGCTTCCGCACAGTCCTCGGCGGTGATGAACCGCCCGAGGGGATGCTGGGTGGCGATACGGTCGGTGACCTCGGAGCGTGCACCCATTTCCGGATCCAGTCCGCCCGCGGTCATGAATCCGGTCAGCGGCATCCCCGCGGGGGCGATGGCGTTGACCCGAATACCGTGAGGTGCGCCCTCGATTGCCACCGCGCGCGTCAACTGGTGTACGGCACCTTTGGTTGCGCCGTACACCGAACCGCCCCACGCGACGAGTCCGGCGACCGACCCGGTGTTGACGATCGCACCGCCCGAACCCTGCTTCTTGAACTGCAGGACGGCATGCTTGCTCCCGAAGAAGACGCCACCCAGATTCACCCCGACCAGGCGCTGGAAGTCCTCGCGGGTGTGTTCCTCGAAGGTTGCGCCCAGTCGTGGAGTGGGGATCCCGACATTGTTGACGAGGATGTCGAGTCGGCCGTACTGCTCGACCGCTGCCCGCACCATCGCTTCGACCTGGTCTTCGTCGGACACATCGGCCCCGACCGCCGTTGCGGCGCCGCCGTCGGCCTCGACTAGACGGACGGTTTCTTTCGCCTGATCGGCATCGATGTCGGCGCACACGACCCGTGCGCCCTCTTCGGCGAGGCGCAAGGCGGTCGCGCGGCCCACTCCCGAGCCCGCTCCCGTCACGATGGCGGATTTGTCTTCGAGCAATCGATTCATGGCATATTCCTGTTCGGTTCCTTGTTCGGGCGGAGCAAGGTCAGACTCCGGCCAGGACCGGGGGCTGCGCCGGAGTGAAGCGGTACAGCCGCTCGGCATTGCCACGCAGAATCTTGTACTGCTGTTCGGTCGTCAGATGCTCGATCTGCTTCTTGACCACCGAGATGCAGTTGGGCCACGTCGAATCGGAGTGCGGGTAGTCGGTCTCGCACATGATGTTGTCCTCGCCGATCTCGTCGATGCTGGCGATTCCGTGATGATCCTCGATGAAGCAACCGAAGATGTGCTTGCGGAATACTTCCCGAACATCGAGGTTGTCCAGATCCAGGTCGTTGTTGCCGTGGTCGCTCCACTGCGCACCGCGCTGGATCCAGTACCGCTGCTTGTCGAGTACCTGCTCGGCACGTTCGAGAAAGTACGGCACCCAGCCGATCTCACCCTCGGACAACGCGATCTTGAGGTTGGGGTAGCGCTGGAACATGCTGCTGAACAGCCACGTCAGCATTGCTCCCGAAGTCCGTGTCGCGCCCCATGCCAGATTGGCGAGGAACGGCGAATCCTTCGAGACTCGCGGCACCGTGGATGACGAGCCGACGTGCATCGAGACCACCATCTCGAGATCGTTCGCGGCAGCCATGACCGGGTCCCAGTAGCGGTCCTTGTCGTGAATGGTGGGCAGACCCAGCGGTTCGGGGTTCTCGGAGAAGGCGAAGGTCGTGGCGCCCTTGGCGGCGCAGCGTTCCATCTCCTTCGCCGCGAGGGCGGGATCCCACAATGGGATGAGGATCAACGGAATGAAACGGCCCGGAGCGGCGCCGGCCCACTCCTCGAGGTGCCAGTCGTTGTAGGCCTGCAGACAGGTGAACCCGAACTCGCGGTCGCTGGCTTCCATGAACATCTGACCGCAGAAACGGGTGACCGTCGGGAACGACAGTGACGCGAGGATGCCGGCCTTGTTCATGTCCTCCACACGGGCGAGCGGGTCGTAGCAACCGGGTCGCATCTCGTCGTAGTTGAGGGGCTCGGGGCTGAACTCCTCCTTGGACTTGCCTGCGACAGCGCTCAGACCGCTGCTCGGGAACTTCTTGCCGTCGTAGACCCAGACGTCCATCCCCGTCTTGTCGTCCTTGATCATGTGGGGTGCACGATCGCGGTCTTTCTTGGCGACGCGATCGACCCACAGGTTGGGGGGTTCGAGGATGTGGTCGTCGACCGAGACGAGCCAGTCCAGGTTGAGGTTCGGGGTGCCGTTCGATGTGGTCATTGTGCGAGCTCTCCAATCGACATGTGCTTGACTTCCTGGAATTCGCGGATGCCCTCGGGGCCACGTTCGCGTCCGAGTCCGCTCTGCTTGTAGCCCCCGCTGGGTGCGAGTGCGCTGAAAACGGTGGTGTTGACGTTGACGGCGCCCGCGCGGATCCGGCGAGCGACTGCGACTGCGGTAGCGGTGTCGGCGCCGTAGACCTGGCCGGACAGCCCGTAGACGCTGTCGTTGGCGATCCGCACTGCGTCGTCGACGTCTCGGTAGCCGATCACCCCGAGAACGGGTCCGAAGATCTCTTCCTGCGCTGCCGGGTTGGAGTTGTTCGGCAGATCGAGGACGGTCGGCTCGAAGTAGTAACCCCGATCGAGTCCTTCCGGTCGCTTGCCGCCGGTCCGGACCTTGGCGCCCTGTTGTTCTGCGAGTTGCACGAACTGCTCGCACTTGGATCGTTGCGCTGCGCTGATCACCGGACCCATCAGTGCGGTCGGATCGGTGGGGGATCCGACCTTGATCGAGTTGTACGCGGCGGCAACGCGCTCGAGTACCTCTTCCTTGTGCTCCTCAGGGACGAGCATGCGTGTCGCCGCGACGCACGCCTGCCCTGCGGTGCGTGCCACGACGCCCATGGCGCCGATGCCGACCCGCTCGAGCGCGTCGGGCAGGTAGATCTGTGCCGATTTGCCGCCGAGTTCGAGGGAGAGGCGTTTCACCGTCGGGGCCGCCTGCGTGATGATACTGCGTCCGGCGACGGTGGATCCGGTGAACGAGACCATGTCGACCGCGGGATGGGTCGTCAGCAACTGCGCGCCCTCGGTGCCTTCCTCGGCGACCACGCTCAGTACGCCGGGCGGCAGGCCTGCGGCGTCGGCGGCATGTCCGAAGATCAGCGACGAGATCGGAGTGAGGGGACTCGGCCTCAGGATCACCGAGTTTCCTGCCATGAGTGCGGGGATCAGCTTCTGCAGGGCCATGATCAGTGCCGCGTTGTACGGGGTGATCGCGGTGACGACTCCGACCGGTTCGTGCCGGAGGATACTGAGTGCAACCCGTCCCCGTGTCAGATCGTCGACCGGAACCGGCGTGGCCTCTTCGTGTCGCATCGACTGATAGATGTCGATGGTCTGACGGGCGATGGATATTCCCGTGCGGCACTGGGTTTCGTCGGCAAACCGCACGGGCTGCCCGGCTTCGGCGACCAGGGTGTCGACCAGGGTCTCGTGGTTCGCCTCGAGGTGGTCGATCAGTGTGTGCAGAACCTGGGCTCGGTCGAGGGGTGTGCGCTGCGCCCACACTCCGTCGTCGAAGGCGGTCCGGGCGGCGAGAATCGCGCGTTCGACTTCGGCGACGGGTGTCGCGCTGACATCGGCTACGTGGGTTTCGTCGGCCGGATTCTCGACTGCGATGACCTGGTCGCCGGTGACCCATTCACCGGCCACATAGGTACGACGTTCGGTGAGGATACTCAAGTCGTCCCCCTTTTCCCTGTTAGTAGTAGAACATAGTTCTCGTTAGGACAACAGCATGATTGCAATTTGTTGAACGATGATGTGTCAGAAGTGTTCGGCGGAGTACACGACGGCACCGCCGTAGTGTGGCGAAGAATGGCAGGCGACAGCGGTTGTCATGCCCTCGCGTCCCCGAACACCTGCGCGCCCGGAGAGTTGGAGATAGCACTCGAGCATCTGCGGCACGCCGTGCATCCGGCCGTTTCCGAGCGCACCGCCCCCGGACAGTGCCGGAATCGCACCGGGCCGGTCGCTGTCGATACCGCCTTCCTCGACGAATCGGTGAGCCTCGCCCGCTGGGCACAGGCCCAGGGATTCGAGCCAGAACCATACGAACGGGGAGAAACCGTCGTAGACCTGGGGTAGATCGATCTCCCTCATGCCGATCCCGGAGGACTCCTCGAGGCGACGTACCAACTCGGCTCCTGCGCCGAGGATGTCGTCCAGCGGCCAGTGGAGGGGGAGTCGTCGTCGCGAAGGTATTCCGTTCGCATATCCGGCGATGTACACCGGCGGGTGCGGGAGGTCCTTCGCGCGCTCGGCGCTCGTGAGCACGAATGCGGCCACGCCGTCAACGGGGATATCGCAGTCGAACCTGCGCACCGGGTCGAACAGGGTTGGTGCGGAAAGGTATTCGTCCCGGCCCAGTGGACGGTCGTACCAGTACGACCACGGGATCCGTGCGCCGTTCTTCCGGGCTTCGGTCACCACGGCCGCCATCGACTCCGGCTTGGCTTCGTATCGCTGCAGATACTCGTTGTACGGCAGGGCGATCATGGCCAGCGGGCCGAAGAAACCCTGGGGCGCGGTCCACTGCTGCGGACCGTGCACCTCCTGCATCGGATTACCGTGATAGCTCCCCGTAGGGTTGTGCAGCGCGCGGTGCACGATGACGTAGTCAGCGGCGCCACTGGCAATCGCGTTGACGGCCATCGACACCGAGCCGGTCAGCTGGCCGATCCCGTCGAACCCTGCGACATAGCGCGGGGTGCCGCCCAGTCGCCCGGCCAGCCACGCGGACGACACCGTGCGGACGCCGTCCTCCGCGACGCGACCGCTCGCGCTCGGTAACAGACTCGAACTGACATAGCCGTCGATCTGCGCGAGTTCGAGTCCGGCATCTGCGACGGCTGCGCGGGCCACGTCGACGGTGAGGGCACCGAGCGTGCGACCGGCAGTGCGTCGAATATCGCTTTGCGCGTAGCCGACGATCGCCACCTCGTTGCGAGCGAAACCGCTCATGACGCGACCTCGAAGGCAGGAACCGACACCTCGGGGGTCAGCTGCTCGAACGCTGCGACGACCGGCGTCCCGATTCGGAGTTCGACGTCGGGTCCGTCGAGCAACCGGCCGATCAACCGGAGTTCGGACTGCTCGGCGAGTTCGACGTCGACCAGGACGAACGGGAGGTCGTCGAATCCGGGGAGGAAGGATTGGCGGACGGTCGTCCACGATCGTACGGTGCCGTGCCCGCTCACAGGAACGAATTCGAAAGCGGGATCGGTGGATCCGCAGTTCGGGCACACGCTGTCGGGCGGGTGAGCGAAAGCGCTGCACTCCCGGCAGCGCGCCAACTCGAGACGATGTTCCGCTGCCGCGGCCCAGTACGGTGCCGACGTCGCGTCGGCCACCGGCAGGGGGCGGTGTGTCTTCGCTTCGTGTGCCGTCACGGGATGACACCTTTCTCGGCGAGCGACCCGATCCGTTCCCAGTCGTAGCCGAGTTCGAGCAGTACGGCTTCGGTGTGCTCACCGTGCTCGGGGGCCCGTCGCAGGATGGGAGGCTCCTGATCCAATTGGACCGGGACCGCGGGCAACCGGTAGGTGTGCCCGTCATCGAGCCGGACCTCGCCGACGTAGCCGTTGGCCGCGACCTGCGGATCGTCGATCACATCGTGCACCGACTGCACCGGCGCCCACGGGGCGTCGAGCTCGGCGAGGATCTGCTTCCACTCGTCCAGCGTGTACTTCGCGAAGATTCCGTCCAGTTCCTCGACGCACGCCGCACTGTTCTCCCGCCGTGCGGCCATGTCGACGAACCGGGGATCGTCGATGAGGTCGTCGCGTCCGATGAGGCGGGCGAATGCCGGCCAGTATCGATCTCCCTGCAGGAACATCAGCTGGATGTGCCGAAGATCCCGGGTCCGGTATGTCCCGGTGAGCGGATTGACCTGCGGCCCACGGTCTGTCACCGGCATCACGTCGTCGCCGTTGAGCGCGACGAGCAGGTCGGACGACAGCATCCACATCGCGGTGGCGAGCAACGAGACATCGACGACGGTGCCCGCGCCGGTCTTCTCCCGCTCGTGCAGCGCGGTCGAGATTCCGAATGCAAGGGCCATCGCGCCGTTGCGGTCACCCATCGCGCCGCGCTGGCTGATGGGGTAGTCGCGTTCAGTGGGGGTGAGCGTGTGACCGACTCCGCCGCGTGCCCAGAAGGCGGAGCTGTCGTATCCGGGCTTGTCGGAGTCGGGTCCGCGGGCACCGAACCCGTGCCCGCGCGCGTAGATCAGGCGCGGATAGCGCCGACGAAGGGTCTCCGCGTCCAGGCCGAGGCGAACGAGTGCACCCGGACGGAGGCTGGTGATGAACACGTCCGCCGAGGAGAGGAGTTCGTGCAGGACGGTGATCCCCTCGTCGCTCCGGACATCAAGTGCGATGGAGCGTTTACCCCGGTTGGCCAGTGCCATCGAAAGGTTGGGGCCACCTCGATCAGCACCGATACCCTGGGTCGCGAGGCCACGGTACGGATCGCCCTCGGGTGGCTCGATGCGGACGACATCGGCGCCCCAGTCGGCGAGCAGCGCCGCGGCGACGGGCACGAACACCCATTGCGCGAGCTCGACGACGCGGACTCCGTCGAATGCACGCGGCGCGGTATTCGCTTCCTGCTCAATCATTGCTCTTCGCTCCCAGGGTGCGGCGCGTGACGGTGATGGCGCCGGTAGGGCAACCGGACGCGGCGACCTCGACATCCGATACATCCGTCACGATCGGGCTCGTCACCTGGGCAGCAGCGTCGCTGCCCATGGCGAAGATGTCTGCGGCATACGAAACGCAGACCCCCGATCCCATACAGATCTCACGATCGAGTTCGACCACGTACTGTTCTTCAGGCATGTGTCGTCTCCGGTACATCTTGTAGTGCAGCATCTGCGACGAGCTTCCGAATTCGGTTCTTCTGAACCTTTCCCGACGCGGTGCGCGGGAAGTCGTCCACCCGGTGCAGTTCTTCCGGCCACTTCTGCCGTGCCACACCCGAGGCCGCGAAGTGTGCCTTGACCTCGTCGAGTGTGGGCATCGACTGTCCCTCTCCGAGTCGCAGGACCGCTGCCACACGCTCGCCGAGACGCGGGTCCGGTGCGGCGACGACGACGGCCTCGACGACGGAGGACATGGTGAGCAGTGTGTCCTCGACCGCTGCTGCGCCGATGTTCTCACCACCGCGAATGATGAGATCGGACATGCGATCGGTGATGGTCAGGTAACCGTCGTCGTCGAGAGTTCCGACGTCTCCGGTGTGATACCAGCCTTCGTCGTCGAATGCGCGGGCGGTCAGGGACTCGTCGGTGTATCCGAGGCACAGATCGGGGCCGCGGCTGACGATCTCGCCGTCCTCGGTCAGGCGGATCTCGACGCCCGGCCGCGGGCAACCATCCGTCAGAAGACGCTTGTCTTCCGGTGCGGTGGTGGCGGATCCGGTGATCGAGGGGTGCTCGGTGCTCCCGTACGAGCGCGTGACGACGAGACCGAGATCGGTCAGGCGGCGTGGGACGGACGCGGGTACGGTGGATCCACCTAGGCCGATCGGGCCGAAGAAGCGTAGATGGTCTGGCGCGAAATCGGGATGGTCGAGCAGGCTGGTGACGAAATACGGTGGGCCACCACCGATCGCTACGCCATCGGAGTCCATGAGCGAGATGACCCGGGTGGGGTTCCACTCGTCGCACATGTCGGCGGGGATCGCGTCGAGGACGGGGAACAGAACCGCGCCCAGCATCCCGATGAAATGCCCGACAGGCAGGGCGGTGAGCTGGCGCCCGCGACCGGGTTCGTAGTTCGACATCAGTTGCCGCGTCTCGCAGATGAGTGTCTGATGAGTGTGAATGACGCCCTTGGGGTTCCGGGTGGTGCCGGAGGTGTATGCGATGAGCGCGGGGGCTGCGGGGTCCACCTCGGCGACGTCCTGCAGCGGCTCATCGGCGAGCAGATCGTCGAAGTCTCGGCTCTGCGGTGAGCGAAGAGACGGGGAGAGCCCGACCACGCCGACGATCGGTACGTGCGCGCTCGCTTCCGGAGAGTACGTCATGCGCCCGAACTGGGATGCCGTGATGAACACCTGAGGTTCGGAATCTTCGAGAATGAAGCCGAGTTCCTTCGAACCGTAGAAGTGGACGATCGGCACCGTCACCGCGCCGAGCAGGGCGGATGCCCAGAAAGTTGCGGCGGCTTCCATCCAGTTCGGCAATTGCATTGCGATGACGTCGCCGGGACCGATCCCGCGGGCCTTCAGGCCCGCCGCGAGTCTGCGTGCGACAAGTTCGACCTCGGCGAAGGTCCCCTTGTACGGACGGACGTCCGAATGCACGTGAAATCCCATGTCGGGGTGCTTGTTCAGCCCGTCTGCGAGAATTTCTCCGAGTGTCTCGCGGGTCCACCACCCGTTTTCTTCGTAGTGGCTGCGCAGAGGCGGGGGGATTTCGCGGACAATCGAACTCAGTCGATTCGTAACCAACGTTTTCACAACACCTTTCACAGATGCATGGTCGAGATCAGCGCGCGGCATAGAGAGAGGCTGTTGCCGCGTATGCGCAATAGATGCATGTCGAGGTAGAACGTGATTCTTGCTCAGACTGCCATGATTCTCATCCGGATTCAATACCGGGTCGGTGTGTCAGTGAGGAGTCGAGAACAAATCGGGGGAGAGGGCGTCGTGATCGGCAACCGCGGTGCCGAGGCGGTGCAGGAGGATTTCGATCAGCCGTGGCTCCACCTTGACGGTGATACCCCAGAGGTAGAGGCCGCGCACCATACCTCGTCGGAGCGCGCGTCGTGCGGCATCGACCTGTGGTGGCTCGATACCGTGCGAGGCAAGGCAATCGAGGTAGTGAACGAGAAGATCGTCCTCGGTGCGGCGCCGTTCCTCCGGCGACAGTGCGGTCGCGATATGGGTGCCGACGTCCATGTACCACATGCCACGTTGGACGAGTTGCCAGTCGACGAGGCTCGGTCGGCCCTGTCCGTCGAGATAGATGTTGCCGACATGCGCGTCGCCGTGGATCACGCACCAGTCGGAGGTCTCGTACTCGGCCGCGAGGGCGTCGACGAGGCCCAGATAGGCGGAGACGAGCCGAGAGGCGTCCTTCAGTTCGGCGGGAACTCGTATGCCGTTCGGTCCGTGGAAGTTCCGGTCGATACGTGCGGTGATCTCCTCGGTGCCCATTGCTCGGATGGCGCCGGTGAGTCGGGGTGCCAGCCACTGCTGGTGTTCCCACTTCGGCTTGCCCCACGTGGCGGCGTGCAGTGTGGCGTACTCTCCGAGGCTTTCTGCCACCTGGTCGGCGGTGTAACTGCTGGCGGCATCGAGGAAGATGCTGTTCTGGCTGACGATGTCCTCGGTGATCACGACGCCATGGCGGGTGTCCGGATCGAAGTCCGCGTAGTGGCTTCGCAGGGTGCGCGCTCCGATGTGGTCGCGGAGATCGCGATAGAACAATGCTTCGGGTTCGCCTGCGGCGCGGGTGGTCCGGCCTTCTTCGTTGAAGTAGCCCTTGACGCAGAGCTCGGAGGGCAGGCCTTCGGGGAGTCCTCCGGCGCACTCGATCGTGAAGCGCGCATTGGTGGATACGCGGTCCACGATCGGACCGAGCTTCGCGGCCGTGACTTCGATCCCCGGGAACCTGGGCTGCAGCGCCGCTGTAAGCCACCGGGGGGAGAGGGCTTCGTCGAGGGTGTCGGGAACGGCGATGGTCATACGACACGCCTCGATCCATTTGTCCTGCAAGAAGTAGAATGTGATTTCGCCATGACAAGAATGTAGTACTTCTTATGGCGAGAGTCACACTCTTTTTTCGAAGGTCCTGCTCGCGCAGGTCAGGAGAGCAGACCGCAGCTTCCCTGCTGCTGAGGTTGCTGCTGACCCTCCGGTGCCTCCGGCATCACGAAGTGTCCGCCTTCGAGTGTCATCTGTACGCCGGAGTCGGCGACCTTCACCTCGGTGGCCTGCATGCCCAGCGGGTACTGCTGCAAGCCGGAAGTGAGGATCTCCACCACGCCGTCGACGAGTGCCGTCGGCAGGCCGATCCCGAAGAGCGACGCATCGGTGGTTTCCACCGCGACCGTTCCATTGCTCACCACCGGCCGCGCGGTGAACTCGGCGAGCCCTTGCCCGCCGACGGTGAAGGTCAACGTGCCCGCTGACTCGTCGGCGGTGACATCGGTGACGAGTGCGCCCACCGACTGGCTCTGCACCGTCGCGAGGATCCCGCTCGTAGGCCAGTCGATTTCGGCGCGGGAGCTACCGATCGTCCCTGCGCCCTCGGCGGAATCGCGCAGATCGACGTCCTGAACCTCGGCGTGCACCTGCATCTGCTGCGCGGGACCGAACGCGGTGTCGTCGCTGTCGAATCTCACCGACGGCACCTGGCGATCGAGTAGTTGCAGGAGCACCGGTTTCCAGCTCAGGTCGACGTCGACCCCGGTGCCGAGTTCGCTCTCGAAGGATTGGGCGAGGCATGTCGTTGCGCGATTGCGCACGTAGACCTCGGCGCCCACCAGGACCGCGACAAGCGCGGCGATGACGATGACGGCGATCATGGCGAGGCGGCTGCGCTTCGGTTGCGTCATGGGGCCGATTGTTCCCGACGAGTCTGAAATTCCCATGAGCAGACACGTACCAACTGGGTGAATAATGTGAGCTTCGACACATTCGTTGGGTACTGTGGGCGCCATGACTGGGTGGACGGATTCAGAGTACGGCGCATCCGGGCGGGCGGATGCAGATGAGCTGCTTCGGCGCCTGGCGGTGACGCAGGCCGGCTTCTTCACCGCCCGCCAAGCCGTGGGGCACGGCATCACGGCCGAGCAGTTTTCCACGCGGGTCGATTCCGGGCAGTGGCTGCGGGTGGAGTGCGAACTTTTCCGCCTCGGCGACAGCCCACCGACCAAGTTCGACGAGTTCGCGCAATGGTGCGCATGGTACGAGGGCACCGCCGTGGTCTCGCATCAGAGCGCCGCAGACCTCCACGGAATGGGACACCTGCAGCCCAGATTCCTGCACCTGTCGACGGTCGACCAGCGGACGGTGCCGAGCAACCGACTGGCCTTGCATCATCGCGAACTCGCCTCTTCCGACGTCGAACTGGTGGGGTGTTTCCGGGTCACCACGCCTGCCCGCACTGCCGTGGATCTCGCCGCCGGTGGTGTGTCGCAGGAGGTTCTCGACGAACTTGTCGGAGACGCGATCACTCTCGGCCGGGCAGACGCCGATGATCTGCACGCTGCCGTTGCCGGCCAGCCGACCGCCGTCGCCGATCGCATCGAACTGGCGTTGCTCTCGGCGGACTGACCGGCATCCCGGTTCAGTGCGGCGCCACCGTGCTCCACGGCACGGTGAGAATACAGTCGCGCACCCGGCGTCGCTGCTCCTGCACCTCGAATCCCTGATTTCGGAGTAGATCCAACGTCGCGCGCCACCGAAGGCGGGGACCGAACGCCGAGTGCGGTGCGGAGGTCGCCCACGCGCGGTCCGCAGCCGTGAGCAGTTCATGGATCGGCTCACCCGGCACATTGTGGTGGATCAGCGCTTTGGGGAGTCGCTCTGCGAGGTCCGACGGACAGTCGACGTGAAACGGGCTCCACGCCAGGGTCAGGGTACGTGGGCCTTGCTCGTCGAGCAGCACCCACGCGCAGCGGCGACCCAGTTCGTCGCATGTGCCGTCGATGATCAACCCACCAGGTGCCAGTCCCGCGCGCAGTCGCGCCCACGCCGGGGCCACCGCCTCTTCCGGATACTGGCGAAGAACGTTGAATGCACGGATCAGCGCCGGCCGCAGGCCCGCCAGTTCGAAGCCGCCACGGGCGAACTCCACCCCGTTCCGTCCCGGAACCACGCGCTCGGGGTCGATTTCGAGGCCGACCACGCGCAGGTCGGAACGTACTGTGCGCAGACGCGCAGCCCATTCGAAAGTGGTCACTGGCATCGCTCCGTAGCCGAGATCGACCGCCAGTGGGTTCGGAGTCTGCGTCAGCATGCGTGTCGTAGCGGGCTCGTGCACCGTCCAGCGATCGCTGCGCCGCAAGCGATTGATCCCCGTGGTACCGCGGGTGACGACGCCTTCAGGGGGCTGTCCGACCGCTGTGTTCTGTGACCGCACCGTCCTACTGCCGCGCGAGCCAGTCGGCGGTGATCGCCGCCTCGGTGCGGAACACTTCGACGAGATTGCGCAGGATCATCTCTTCGAGCTTGCCGCCGATGAACGGCAGATCGACCTTCGCGGCCGACGAGGTCCGCAGTGTGCACCCGGGCGCGCTCTCGAACAGCGTCATGGTGCCGGAGAGGCTTCCCGGGCCCGCGGGGATCGAGGCCTCGTAGCGACCTGTCGCCGTGCCATCGAACGGGCCGTACGACTCCGTGCGCGTGATGATCATGTCCTTCTTGATGACCGTCTGTGCGATCTCCGGCAGTTCCGACCGGGGTATCACGTGGTGTAGGACGAGATCGATACCGCTGTCGGTGACGGTGAACTCCTCCACGTGGTTCTCCGAGTACTTCCGCATCTCCGACATGCGGGCTTCCCAATGATCGGGGTCGGACAGCGCCGAATAGACCCGCTCCGGGGAATACGGAAAGCGGGCAGAGTAGTCGCTATGGCGTGCCACGGCAGGCCAGCGTACCGGCCTGCGCGCGGTCCGGAAAATCGTCCGCGGGCGCAGACCGGTCGATCGAGCCCTAGGTCAGGACTGCTGCGCGCGACCGAGCCAGTCGGCGGTGAAGGCTTTCTCTGCGTCGAACAATCCGACCAGTTCGTCGACGATCATGCCCTCGATCTTGGACCCGAGGAACGGGATCTTCACCTCGACCGTGCCCTCGATCAGGACTATGGACCCGGCGTCGTCGGGAATGAGCATGAGGGTGCCCTCGACCTTGCCGGGCATCCCTTCGACACCGGCGGAGAATCGGCCCTGCGCCCGATCACCCTCCAGCGCGCCCCACGCTTCGTGGCGTCGAATGACGAGATCGCCCGGACGGATGTTCGTCACCACCGCGGGGAGATGCTCCGCGGGGATCGCCTGATGGAGGTCGAGTTCGATCGTGCCGTCACCGGTCGTTGCGCTCTCGACAGCCGCGCCAGGGCCGCCGGCCTCCGCGAGGCGGCTGTCCCAGTACCGCGGGTCGACGAATGCCGCATGCACTGCCGCAGGCGGAAACGAGTAGTGCGTCGAGTGGTCGATAGGGCTGCCCATATCCGGCACGCTACCGTTTGCAGGTGCTTGATCCACGTATCAGGGCCCGGCTCGTCGACGCGGGAGCTGCAGTCACCGAATCCGTGCCTCTGTCGACGCTGACGACATTGCGGCTCGGCGGGCCCGCCCGCTACCTCGCCGACTGCACCTCGACCGACACGTTGATCGACGTGATGCGCTGTCTCGACGCCGAGAAGATCCCGGTCCTCGTTCTCGCGGGCGGGTCGAATCTGGTGATCGGTGACGGCGGATTCGACGGCGTGGTCGTCAAGATCTCGAACCCACGTGTCGACCTCGGGAGCGGAACGGTCCGCGCCGAGGCGGGAGCGGTATGGGACGACGTCGTGGCACGCACCGTCGCGGCCGGACTCGGGGGTCTCGAATGCTTGTCCGGCATCCCGGGCTCCGCCGGCGCGACCCCCGTGCAGAACGTCGGGGCGTACGGCGTCGAGGTCGGGTCCGTGCTGCGGCGCGTGAGACTCCTGGACCGGTGCAGCGGCGACGCCGAGTGGGTCGGTCCGGAGGCTCTCGGGCTCGGGTACCGAACGAGCATCCTCAAACATTCCGATGAGGCGCTCGTCCTCGAAGTCGAACTCGAGGTGCGTTCCGACGGATCCAGCGCTGCCCTCGGCTACCGCGAACTGGCGGCGTCGCTCGGCGCCGACGAAGGGGACCGACTTCCCGCCGCACAGGTGCGTGACCGGGTGCTCGCGCTGCGTCGGGGCAAGGGCATGGTGCTCGATCCCGACGACCACGACACGTGGAGTGCAGGTTCGTTCTTCACCAATCCGATCGTCCCCGACGACCGGTTGCCGGGGGTTCTCGCGGCGATCACCGAGCACGTCGGCATGGACGTTCGAATTCCACGGTACGACGCGGTGGGGGGAACGAAACTGTCGGCGGGATGGCTCATCGAACGCGCCGGGTTCGTGAAGGGCTTCCCGGGGAGCGAGGCGGCTGCGCGCTTGTCGACGAAGCACACGCTGGCGTTGACCAATCGAGGAACAGCGACCACCGCGGATCTTGTGACCCTCGCCCGCGAGGTGCGCGACGGTGTCGAGGATGTGTTCGGCGTGCGGCTGCACCCGGAACCCGTGACCGTCAACTGCGTGATCTGACCTCACCAGCGGTTGCGGACCTCTTCGGCGAACCCGAGGAGGTTCTCGACCTCGATGCGGGTGCCGTCATCGAGCAGTACGAATCCGGTGTAGCGGCCGAACACCTGGTGCTGTGTCGAGCGGATGGCGACGGCATTGACGTCTGCGGCGCGGTCGAGGATGGGATCGAATTCCATCTCGAAGCGGTTGTCGCTGCTCGTGAACCGCCACGGTGCGCCGTCGTAGGTGTCGGCAGGGCGATGGAAATGCACGCGGTCGAGCTTGTGGGCGACTCCGTCGTGGAACACCATGTTCTCGGACGCCGCCGTGGTGTCGCCGAAGCCGTAGCCGATGTTGAATCCGAACGGGGCGGCATCGACGACCCCGGATGCCGAACCCCAATACCAGGTGTTGTCGTAGGTCCACACCCCGCGCCCCCAGTCGAAAACCCCGAATGCGCTCGTAGCGTCGAACTCGTGGGTCACGTGGTCGACCCTGATCGACCCCCACGCAGGCAGGCAGTTGATCTTCTGGTTGTAGTAGAAGGCCTTCGGTGCGCGTGGGAACGGAGTGGCGATCGCCATCCGGTCCATCGGTGGCTGTGACAGCAGCAGCTCACCGGACAACCCGCGGCCACCGTCGAAGCCCGGATGATCGACGATCAGGCGCCGCGCCTGCCCCTCGTTCCGGTACTCGATCCGCATCGCGCCGCGGTGGATCACGACGTCTCCGGTATCGGCGCTGCCCGGCATGCCCATGCGTCCGAGGGGAAACGGGACGAGCTTGTTCTCGGTCACCTCCGTGCGGCCCGCCAGATCGAGCCAGCTGATACCGAGCAGACCGACGTATCCGTTGTCGGCGACGGTCAGCGCGATGCCGTATGGGCCCGCGTCACCATCGGACAGGACGCAGTAGTAGTCCCATTCCTTGATCCGCAGCTTCGAGGCCGCGACACGCTTCCGCTCGTACGCACGGACTTCGCTCGTCGCCCAGCCGGCTTCTGCGAGGATGCCGTTCTCGTCGAGCAGGGGACCGGGAGACAGGCGTTGTTGCTGCATACCTCGCGAGACTACTGCCGCGAGACGACCGTCAGTCGGCGGTGCGGTTGAACCGTCCCGCACTTGCCTGATCTCGGGGCCTGACGATGATCTGATCGAGGTTCACATGCGACGGCCGCGACGCGACGAATCCGATGATCTCCGCGATGTCCTCCGCGACGAGCGGCGTGATGCCCTCGTAGACCTTGTCGGCACGCTCCTGATCGCCCTCGAAGCGAACCAGCGAGAACTCCGTCTCGACGGCACCGGGCGCGATCTCCGTCAGGCGGACGGGCTTGCCGAGCAGTTCCCCGCGCAGCGTGCGGTGCAGGACCGCCTGCGCATGCTTGGCCGTTGTGTATCCGGAGCCGTTGTCGTACGCCTCGAATGCGGCGACCGACGTGATCGTGACGATCAGTCCGTCACCCGAATCGATGAGCTTGGGAAGCAGAGCCTTGGTGATGCGCAGGGTGCCGATGACATTGGTTTCCCACATCCATCGCCAGTCGTCCTCGACAGCGTCGAGGACCGTGGCGAGGCCCTTCGCACCACCGGCGTTGTTGACCAGCACGTCCACGCGCGGCAGTACCGTCGTGAATGCTTCGACGGAGTCCTCGTCCGTGACATCCAGTTCGAGGGCCGTGCCTCCGATTTCGTCGGCCAGCTTCTGCAGACGATCGAGGCGTCGCGCGCCGACCACCACGTGATAGCCCTGCGCCGCGAGGGTGCGCGCGGCGGCTTCTCCGATGCCGGAGGAAGCTCCGGTGACGACGGCAATGCGGGACTCGGCAGTAATGGTCATACGCCGAATCGTAGTGCGGGTGGTGCAAGCGTGCCCGGCCGATTCTCCGACAGCTCCGAGCAGCATGCTTGCCATGCGGATCGTCGTAACCGACACTAACGTCGTCTGCTATGACGACGAGTCGCGGGCGCTACAGCTCGGGAGAGCGGACTCGCATCCGTCTGATCGAAACCGCGGAGAAGCTGTTTGCGCGGCGCGGATATGACGGGGTCACTCTCGCCGATATACGGAAGGCTGCAGGCCAGCACAATTCGTCGGTCATCGGTTACTACTTCGGTACGAAGGACGGATTGCTGGACGCGGTGGCCGACCATCGGTTCCCCGCGGTCGATGCCGAGCGTGGCGCGCTCGTTCGGCGATTCCTTCAGGACAGGCACGCACTGTCCACCCGAGACGCCCTGTGGGCGGTTGCAGAACCGCTCGCGAACACGCTCGGCCGCAACAATCACTATGTTGCGATGCTCTACCGGCTGCTCGACGAAGGGCGGCTGGCCGAGCACGTGGCCGCCGCGATGGCGACATCGAACGGCTACCTCGCCGACAACACGTTGAGAACATCGGCCGGGCACCTGCCGGCCGATGTGGCCGAGCAGCGTCTCGATCTCGTCTACGAAAGCATCGTTCGAGCCCTGTCGCGGTGCGACGCCGTAGGCAGGCCCCCCACGTACGCTGAGCTGTCGGCGCTGGTCGACGCGTGGGAGGCCGTGCTCGTGGCACCTCTGTCCGAGGAAACACAGGCGGCCCGCGAGGTGCGCTGAGCGCTCATCCGAGGCAGTCGCCGGTGCCTGTTCCGCGGCGCATCGCGCCAGGAACTGGCCGCGCGTCGTGCTCTCTCATGTGTGCGGAGGAGCGCAATTGCCACGGCACGCTTGTCACCATCACACCGCGCTGGAACAACAGCCGGCTCTTGAGGCGCAGCGCGCTCTGGTTGTGCAGGATCTGCTCCCACCAATGCCCGACGACGTACTCGGGGATGAACACTGTCACGACATCACGCGGTGACGACCGCCTGATGCGCCGCACGTAGTCGAGAACGGGGCGGGTGATCTCCCGATAGGGGGAATCGATCACTTTCAGCGGGACGGTGACGTCACTGCGATCCCACGCCTGCACCAGCGCCCTGGTGTCGTCGGTATCGACGTCGACCGTGACGGCTTCGAGGGTGTCCGGCCGGGTCGCACGCGCATAGGCCAGAGCGCGGAGGGTGGGTGCGTGGAGGCTCGAGACGAGGACGATCGAATACGTCCGGCTCGGCAGGACATCGTCCCACTCGACCGGCCAGAGTTCCATTGCGACGCTGTCATAGTGGCGACGGATTGCCTTCATCGTGGCGAAGACCGCTGTCATCGCCACGATAGCGATCCATGCGCCTGCGAGGAACTTCGTGATCAGCACGATCACGAGGACGGAGGCGGTCAGTGCCGCACCCACCCGGTTCACTACGCGTGATCGCCTTATTCGCGCTCGCACACGGGAGTCGGTTTCTGCCGAAAGCTGCCGTGTCCAGTGCTTGACCATCCCCGTCTGGCTCAATGTGAACGAGACGAACACCCCGACGATGTAGAGCTGGATCAGGTGGGTGACCTCGGCGTGGAAGACCCCGATGAACGCGCACGCCGAAGCTGCGAGGAAGAGGATGCCGTTGCTGAGCGCGAGCCGATCGCCGCGGGTGTGAAGCTGGTGCGGCATGTAGCGGTCTCGAGCCAGAATCGCGCCGAGCACAGGGAAGCCGTTGAACGCGGTGTTTGCCGCAAGCACCAGGATCAAGGCGGTCAGTGCGGTGATCAGATAGTAGGCGGGCGGGAAGCCGGAGAAGACGGTCTCCGCCATCTGCACGATCAGCGTCTTCTGATGGTAGTTCTCCGGAGCGCCCCGCAACTGGGTGGCAGGATCCTCGGCGATCACCGCTCCGATCCTCTCGGCGAGCACGATGATCCCCAGGAGCAGGGTGATCGCGAGCCCGCCCAGCATGAGAAGCGTTGTCGCGGCGTTGCGGGATTTCGGTTTCCGGAAGGCAGGCACCCCGTTGCTGATCGCCTCGACGCCGGTAAGCGCCGCACATCCCGACGAGAACGCCCGTGCGATCAAGAACGTGAAAGCGAGTGCCGTCGCGGGGGAGTGCTCGGCGACGAGTTCGAAAGACGACGATTCGGCACGAAGATCGCGGCCGAGGACGTAGATCTGTGTCAGCCCCCAGCCGAGCATCACGATGATCGAGATCATGAATGCGTATGTCGGTGCGGCGAACGCGATCCCCGCCTCCCTCAGTCCGCGGAGGTTGACGGCGGTGAGGATCACGACGGCGCCCACGGCGAACAACACCTTGTGGTGTGCCACGAACGGCACCGCAGACCCGACGTTCGATGCTGCAGCGGAGATCGACACGGCGACGGTGAGCACATAATCGACGAGCAGGGCACTGCCGACGGTCAAGCCCGCAGTGGCACCGAGGTTCTTCGTCGCCACTTCGTAGTCTCCACCCCCGGACGGATACGCGTGGACGTTCTGCCGGTAGCTCGCGACCACCACCGCGAGAACGACGGCGACGAGGACTCCGATCCACGGGGTGAACGCGTAGGCGGACAGGCCGGCAACAGACAGTACGAGAAAAATCTCTTCGGGTGCATACGCAACCGACGACAATGCGTCGGACGCGAACACGGGAAGTGCGATGCGTTTCGTGAGCAACATATGGTCGAGCGCGTCGCTGCGGAACGGTTTGCCGAGCAGCAGCGATTTCACCGCGGACGGTGCACGAGACACCAGCAAAGCATAGTCCTTCCCGGCGTCAGCGGTGCCCGTCACGGGCCTATTTCCCTTCGGCTTGTGGACAATCCGAACCGTGACATAACCTTCGTGGCATGTCGTCCGGTCGAGTTTCCGCTCTGCGTGTCACTTACGTGACCGCCGCTCTGGGCTCCCGGCTTCCCCTGGCGCGCGAACTCTGTTGTCGCCTCTGCGGTAGGTAGATCCGCGCCGATTCGGGGCTCCGGTCCGGGATCCTTCAGTTGCGTGCGCTGTGCACGTCGAGGTCAGGCGCGTCGATGTCCGAATCGTGCCATCTCCGGGTCAGATCATTCACGTTCGAGCGTCACGCTCGCGTCGAGATGCCCGGGACCGAGTTTCCAAGGAAAACACGTGTCAGCTCCCACCCTGTCCCGTCCGGATTTCTCCCGATTTTCGCTCGCCCCGGCCGCCACGCGTGCGCGGATCGTCGTTCCGGATCTGCGTATCGCCGACGGCGCCGCAGGATCGGTGTTCCGTGTCGCGGCCGACCGCGGTCCCGTCTCCCGCGACGTGATCGCCAAGGCAACCGGCCTGAGCATCGCCACAGTGAACCGGCAGGTGAGCGCTCTACTCGCGGCCGGTCTGCTGCGCGAACGCGCCGACCTCACCGAATCCGGTGCCGTCGGTCGTCCGCGGATTCCGGTGGAGGTCGAGCACGACCGGTTCCTCACCGTCGGAATCCACATCGGCGCAGTCGTCACCGGGATCGTCGCCACCGACCTGCGCGGCCGAATCATCAGTGCTGTGGAGATCCCCACCCCGAGCGGAGAGCAGAGCCTCGCACTCGCCTCGATCACGGCAAGTGCCAAGGCCTTCGTCTCCCGATGGCACCGCCGCACTGCGCTGTGGGCGGGTGTCGCGATCGGCGGTCGCGTCGACTCCGCAGCCGGACTCGTCGACCATCCGCGCCTCGGCTGGTCGCAGGCCCGAGTCGGCGAGGCGGTGAGCAGTGGTCTGCACCTGCCGGTGTCGGTGGCGGCCCACGTCGAAGCGATGGCGGCAGCGGAACTGCTGCTGACCCCGAACAAGACTTCCGGTGGCACGGCAGGTGCCCACCTCTACATCTATGCACGGGAAACAGCGGGTGTCGCCATCACATTCGACGGCAAGGTCCATACGCCGGCGACCGGGCCAGGGTCGATCTCGCACTTGCCCACCGGTTCGTCGGCGCGGTGCACCTGCGGTGGCACCGGATGCCTCGAAGCGACGATCAGTGATCGGGCAGTGCTGGAGCGTGCCCACCTCGAAGGAGTGCTCACACCTGGCGACCGGTCGATGCGGGCACTGTACGAAGTGGCGCGAGCAGGGTCGGATACGGCACGCGCCATTCTCGCCGACCGCGCATCCACGCTCGGACGGACCGTGGCGCTTCTGCGCGACCTGTTCAACCCCGATCGCGTCGTTCTCGGTGGGCAGGCCTTCACGGAGTATCCCGAGGGAATCACGTATGTGGTGAGAGCGCTCGAGCGCGCATCGTCGTTGCCACACAAGAATGTTCACATCACCGGGTTCGGAAACAGGGTGCAGGCCCATGCCGCCGGTGCCGTGTCGCTCAGTTCGTTGTACTCCGATCCGCTCGGTGTCATGCGACCAGTCACGGTATGAGGATCGGGACGGCGTCGGTCACCGCGAACCGTAGGAGTCGAGCATCTCCTGTGGCAGGGGCTGCTCCATCACCACTTGTGTCCCGTCCCACGTGAAGTCGATGACGGCCGGGCCACCCGATGGACAGCAATTCGCGTCTTGCGGAGCGAGCCACCGGTACTGTACCGACACCGTCGAATCGTTCGCGCCCACCACACGGGTGTAGGCGTAGAAGTCCGAGGTGGCGGTACCGAGGTAGGTGCCGTCGTGGAAGAACAGCACCTGCGAAGGGGAACTGACTGTTCCGCCGGGTGTTTCGGCCATCATCCACAGCAGCTGCGGGCATTCTCCGGCCGCATCGGTGGAGGCTCCCGCGACCCAGGGGTCCCCGTTCGGCGTGGTGTTTCCGAGTGAGGCGAGAGCGTCGGAGACCACCGACGAGGCCGGATCCAGGCACGGGCCGGTGCTGTCCTCCGGAACCGGTGAAGCGACGGGGTTGTCGGGCGCGGGTGTGGCCTGAGGCCGGGCTGTGCCCTCCGCCGGTGCGGGCGCCGGGACGAACTCCGCCGCTCCGGGAGTCGTCGTTCGCTCGGCTGGCTCCGGTTTCTGCAGGTCATCGGCGTCGGCCGGAGCCGTGATCGGTGTTGTAGTCGTCGTTGTGAGCGTCGTGGTGTCGCTGCCACCGCATGCGGTGAGCAGGGCTGCGGAAGCAACAAGTGCGATCGATGTGCTGATCCGGCGGTTCGTCATGTCTCACCTTCCTTCCCCGACGTGGCCGTGGACTCATGTGGATCGTCGTCGATGTGCGTGTATCTGTTAGCGACAGTTACGAATTCGTTACTGCAGCGTGGGAGGTGCGTCTGTTGCGTCCGATTTCGACCTCCGGCGACGGAGTTCGGCCCCCGCCGGTTCGAGTCCTCCGTGTTCGAGTGCGGCGAGCGCGGATTCGTCCTCCCACACCACTGCGCCCCGTTCCCGGACGGTCACGCGCAGTGTCCCGGCCAGGTGCTCGATCGAGCCGGCCACGTTGCGACGCTCCGAGGGAAGCGGTACCGGCAGCACGTGCGCACGCCCGATCGGAGAGTACCCCTCGATCTCGACGTGCCACCATCGGTTACCACCGCGCAGTGACCACGATTCGTCGGTGACGTCGGCGCGGATCGGGGACACCACCGGATTGCCGAGACGGACGACACGCCCATCGGGCAATACCACCACGACCGCCGTCACGGTCGTGCGCAGCGGCCCGGTGTGGATCTCGCCGCCGGCAAACGCGACGCACGCCGACGAATCCGCGAATCCCTGCGCTTGCCCCCACCACCAGGAGTCGGGGAAACCACCTCGTCCCCAATTCTTCTCGCCGTACACTTGGGCACCGCCGAGATCCCACACCTCATCGCCGAGAACGGCGCGCCCTTCCGCGCGCCCGCCGAGCAGCCACGGATGCCAGTACTGAATCAATGCGGGGACCGACTGGAACACGCTCGAACCACCGAATCGGCGCCGCGGCCACGGCAGCGTCGGGGTAATACGGACGTCGAGCTGCGCGTCGCGCCCCAGATCCATCCGGACACGTTCTGCGCCACCGCTGAACGCGGTCCCGGCGATCGCACCGAGCCTGCCCGGATGCGCGGTGCCCTCCGGGTGCGCCTCGGTGCGAACAAAGCCGCCGGGATGGGCTGCGAGCCCGAGAGTCGCCCAGTTCCCGTCGGATGCCTGGTTGACACCGCACAGCGCGATGACCACGCGCCCGGTCTCGGGTTGGGTGAATCGCCAGAAGTATCCCTCCATGGCAACGCCGTGCGCGGTGAGAAGATCGCCGAACGGGAGGGTCGCGCCACTTTCGCGGTACCGCCGGAGAAGCTGCACTCGCCTAGACCGATCGTTCCGCGGCGGCAGCGACGTCCTCGAGGTCCTGACGCATAGCTTTGACCGTCGCGCGTTTCGCCAGCGGGCCGGTGAGCGTCATCACCAGTTGTGCCGCGGCGCCGAGCGGGCCGGAGTCGCCCGAGAAGTCCATCGTCAGATCCGTGCCTGTAGCGGTGGGTGACAGCTCGAAGACCGTCCGGTAGCGCGCGCGTCCGGATTCGGCCGTGATGACAGTGCGTTGCTCGGGCACGGACTCGGTCACCTGCATCTCTTCGGTCGCGGACCTGCCGAACATCACCCGGGTCTCGCGCCACCGGGTTCCGACCCGGTACTCGCCACCTCCATCGACGCGTTCGACGGCGGTGACGCCCCTGAGGGTCTCGGGAGCGGACTCGAGGTCGGTCAGAACAGCCCACACCGCGCTCGGCGGCGCAGCGATCGATCGCGTGAGAGTGATTCGTTGTTCCACAGATTCGCCTTTCGTGGGGGATTACCGTTCACAAACGCAGCGACGTCTCCTGCAGGCCCGGGGCGCTGCCGCGTCGCCGGAACCACTCGATTCCGAACGCGGCTTTCAACTGGTCTTCGGACATGGCGAGCATCGGACCGAAATCGCCGACCTGAGACTCGTGGGCACGCATGGCGGCGACCTTCGCGGCGATGGTGCCGGTGACATCGACGGCGGTGGTGAGTTCCGATTCGGGTAGACCGAACGTGTCGAGGTCGGGCGGTTGTGCCTCGCTCGTCACCTCGGGGTTCGCCGCCAGCAGCCGCCGCAGGTGATCGCGATTCATGGCCGACTCGTACACCGCATCGTGACCGGTCGATTCCGCTGCCCGAACCCCGACACGGTGGACCTGGATGTGATCGGGATGCCCGTAGCCGCCGTTGGGGTCGTAGATGGTGACCGAGTCGGCGCGTTCGGCTTCGATTATCGATGCCAACCGCGCGGCCGCCTCGCCTACATCGACGTTCGCGAAGGCCGCCGCGTTGCCGTTCTCCGGGGTCCCCGCCATTCCGGAATCCGGATATCCGAGCTGCACGAGCCGCGCCACTCCGAGTGCCTCCGCGGATCGTTCGAGCTCCCGCACCCGACGATCCGCGAGCGATTCACCCGCAGACAGCAGCCCCGCGGGGTGCTCACCGGCCGCCCCGTCCGTCGCGACGACGAGGACCACGCGGTGCCCCGCGTCGGCGGCGAGTCGCATCACTCCACCCGTAGTGAAGACCTCGTCGTCGGGGTGCGCGTGAAAGCAGACCAGAACGCTCATATTCTGCATGCTGGCACGGCGCGGCCGTGCGCGGTACCGAGAGAGGAAATCCCACAGAGGTGTCACAGAAATCGGGCGGTTCCTACCGCGATCTGTTCACTGCGCCGGGTTCCATCGCATTCTGTGCGGCAGGTTTCGTAGCGCGCCTGCCGATCGCGATGATCGGGATCGGCATCGTCACGATGTTCTCGCAGTTGCGCGGCGACTACGCGCTCGGTGGCGCGCTGTCGGCGGTATTCGCGTTGTCGTACGCGCTCCTGACGCCCCTGGTGTCGCGGTCGGTCGACCGGCTCGGTCAGTACCGCGTCCTGCCTGCGGCCGCGACGATCAGTGCGGCCGCCACCCTCACGATGCTCCTGGGTGTGCGGTTCGAGTGGCCTGTGCTGCTGCTGTTCCTGTGTGCGATCCCGGCAGGTCTGATGCCGACGATCGGGGCGATGGTGCGCTCCCGCTGGACCCAGCTCTACGGCGGGACACCGCAGTTACGCACGGCGTTCGCACTCGAAGCGGTGATCGACGAGTTGTGTTTCATCGTCGGCCCGGTCCTGTCCGTCGGACTCAGCATCGCGTTGTTTCCCGAGGCGGGCCCCTTGCTGGGCGCGATCCTGCTTCTGGTGGGCACGTTCGTTCTCGCAGGGCTGCGCGGAACGGAGCCGCCGGTGCAGTCCCGCACGGCCGAGACGCCGAGTGTCAACCTCTTACGGCTGCCGGTGCTCGTCGCGCTCATCGCCGTCATGTTCGCGATGGGTGTGATCTTCGGGGTCGTCGACGTCGTCGGGGTCGCGTTCACCGCGGAACACGGTGCGCCCGGAGCAGCGACGGTCGTGGTGGCGTTGTTCGCCTTCGCCTCGGCGCTCAGCGGCATCATCTTCGGTGCACGAGCGACGACATCGTCGCTGACCCGTCAACTGCTGATCGCGACCACCCTGGTCGCACTGCTGCTGTGGCCGCTGCTGCTCGCCGGATCCGTACCCGTGCTTGCGGTGCTGTACTTTCTCGCGGGCTCGGCGATTTCGCCGACGATGATCGTCGCGACTTCGCTCACCCAGCAGATCGTTCCGTCAGATCGGCTCACGGAGGCAATCACCTGGACTGTCGCGGGTCTCGGTGTGGGCGTGGCTGCGGGGTCGGCCCTCGTCGGCCAGGTCATCGATCGGGTCGATGCAGGTGCGGGATACGGGGTCGGTGCCGTGGCAGGCCTGATCGCGGTGGCATGCGCGGCCGGGATCCACCTGCGCGCGCGGCTACAGTGACCGCCATGACAGTGCGTGAAGTCTCCAGCAGCGATGGCACACCGATCGTCTACCGCACGTTCGGACCGGAATCCGCGCGCCCGCTCGTTCTCCTGCACGGCTGGGCGCAGTCGTCGCGATGCTGGGGCGAGGAAGTCCTCGGCGATCTCGCACGCAGCTTCCGGGTCATCGCGCTGGACCTGCGCGGTCACGGGTACAGCGGGGCTCCGCGCGAGGGCTACGACAACTCAGAGAACTGGGCAGCAGACGTGCACGCGGTGCTCGAGGCCGAGCACGCGGACGATGCGGTGTTGCTCGGGTGGTCCTACGGGGGCCTGGTGATCTGCGACTACCTCACGATGCACGGCTCCGCGAATGTGTCCGGTGTGGTGCTCGTCGGCGCGATCACGAGCATCGGACGCGGCGAAAAAGGCGGAAAGGTCGGCGCGGCAATGCGTGCCGCGATCCCCGCTGCGATGTCGGAGAAGCCGCGCGAGGCAATCGCGGCGCTCGGCTCGTTCGGGAACGCACTGACCGGACCGCCCCAAGGAAAGGGCGTGGTGTCTCAGGCGCTGTTCGGTGCCTCTCTCAGCACCGCTCCCCACGTGCGTGCCGCGCTGTTCGACCGGTCCGTGAGCAATGACGATCTGCTCCGCAGCCTCGACATCCCGGTTCTCCTCCTGCACGGCACCGCGGATTCGGTGGTGGATGTCTCCGCAGCACGCCATGCCGAGTCGTTGCTCCCCAACGCGTCGACGTCCTATTGGGAGGGGGTCGATCACGGTCCGTTCGTCGAGGATCCCGCGCGGTTCGTGGCCGAGGTGACCGAGTTCGCCGAGTCGGTCGACGCATAGCCGGCATGGAGGTCGATTCCCGGCGGGAACGACCCGCAAGGCAGTATGGAGGGGTGACGTCCCAGCCCAGCCGCCCGCACCGCGTGGCCGTGATATCGGTCCACACCTCGCCGCTGGCGCAGCCCGGCACAGGCGACGCCGGTGGCATGAACGTGTACGTCCTCCAGACCGCAATCCAGCTGGCGCGTCGCGGCGTGGAGGTGGAGATTTTCACCCGCGCGACGTCGTCGGCCGATCCGGCCGTGCAGCATGCCGCTCCCGGCGTTCTGGTACGCAATATCGAGGCAGGACCGTTCGAAGGCCTGGACAAGCACGATCTGCCCACGCAGTTGTGCGCTTTCGCGGCGGGCGTCCTGCGGGAGGAAGCCCGCCACCCCCAGGGTTACTACGACCTGGTGCACTCGCATTACTGGCTGTCGGGCCAGGTCGGGTGGCTTGCCCGCGATCGCTGGGGAGTGCCGCTGGTCCACACCGCACACACGTTGGCGGCGGTGAAGAACGCCTCCCTTGCCGCAGGCGACAAGCCGGAATCCGCCGCGCGCCAGATCGGGGAACAGCAGGTCGTCGCCGAGTCGGACCGTATGGTCGCGAACACCACCGACGAGGCTGCCGCGCTCGAACGAATCTACGGTGCTGATCGGTCGCGGATCGACGTCGTCGCGCCGGGAGCGGATCTGTCGCGTTACCGTCCGGGCGAACGGGATGTTGCGCGGGCCGAGCTCGGGCTCGATCCTCGAGAGACGATCGTGACGTTCGTCGGCCGGATCCAGCCGCTCAAGGCTCCCGATGTACTACTGCGCGCTGCGGCGCAGGCAATCGCCGATGCGCCCGGCATTCCGTTGCGGGTGCTCGTCGTCGGCGGACCGTCGGGAAGCGGGCTCGAACGACCGGATTCACTGATCGAACTCGCCCGTGATCTCGGGATCGCCGCGCAGGTGACGTTCATGCCTCCCCAGCCGTCCGAACGTCTCGCCCAGGTGTACCGGGCCTCGGATCTCGTTGCTGTGCCAAGCTATTCGGAATCGTTCGGGCTCGTGGCAATCGAAGCGCAGGCCTGCGGGACACCGGTCATCGCGGCCGATGTAGGCGGACTCGGTGTCGCGGTGCGGGGCGGTGAGACCGGTGTGCTCGTGCGCGGACATCGTATCGACGACTGGGCGGCCGCGCTGGGGTCGCTTGTTTCCGACCCGGGCAGGCTCGCCGCATACGCGGCGGCCGCGCCGAAGCATGCCGAGAACTTCTCGTGGGAACACACCGCGGAGGGCCTGCTCGAGAGCTACCGGCGCGCGGGTATGCGTCGGAACCGGGTGTCCGGTTCGACCGAGTATTCGCTGCGCAGGCAGCGGGGATTGTGGAAGTTGCGTCGTACGAGCGGAGTGAAGGCGTGAGTGAACGGCTGAGCGAACTGATCGAGGCGACACTGCGCGATCGCGAGTTGGAGTTCTCGAGGAAGGAGGGCGGCCACTTCGTGGTCGAACTGCCCGGTGAGAACAAGCTCAAGACCACCACACTGCTCACGGTCGGCACGCACGGTCTCCGCGTCGAGGCGTTCGTGTGCCGCAAGCCCGACGAGAACTTCGAGGGTGTCTACAAGTATCTGCTGCGGCGCAATCGCCGCCTGTACGGGGTGGCGTACACCCTCGACAAGATCGGCGACATCTATCTCGTCGGCCGGATCTCGGAGCAATCCGTCACCGCGGAGGAGCTGGACGCAGTGCTCGGTCAGGTCCTCGAAGCCGCCGACTACGATTTCAACATCATTCTCGGGATCGGCTTCCTCACGTCGATCAAGCGCGAATGGGAGTGGCGCATCTCCCGCGGTGAATCCCTGCGCAATCTCGAACCGTTCCGGCACCTCATCGAGCAGGAAACCGGGACCGATTTCGAACCGCCGAGTAGTACCGGCAAATAACGTCACACTTCGGATTCGGCGCGATTCGGACGCATTTATATTGTCCGATTCGAGAGGTCTGCACAGGATCCAATTGTGACGATCCCCACAACATGAGCGTGTGCTTCCATGTCGGAAGACAGCTTCTTCCATTTGCTCACCTGGTGAAACCCCTGTTGATCAAGGTTTTTTCTGCACGAATGTGCCAGTAAACCGGTCCGTGACCTTTTCGTGATTGGCATTTAACGTTGTTATCGACCGACAACGAACAGGTCGTTACACCGGACCCGTAGCCGCTGAATCTGCCCCGCGGGAAATCCGGATCAACCCATACCCGAGGGGCAGTGCGAGACAAATCGGGTCGCCGATAATCCGGCGATCGATATCCGACCGACATTCGGTCCCGGGTCCCGCAAAAAGCAGCCGAGAGGATTCACCAGACATGGCACAGTTCAACATCAAGCGCACCCTGGGCACCGTCGCAACCGCGGCTGCCCTCGTCGTCACCCCCTTCGCCCTGGGAACCGGCACCGCGAGCGCAGCGTCCGGCAACTGGGATGCCGTCGCTCAGTGCGAGAGCGGCGGAAACTGGGCCATCAACACCGGTAACGGCTACTACGGTGGTCTCCAGTTCAGCCAGAGCACCTGGGAGGCATACGGCGGCAGCGGTGTTGCCAGCAACGCCTCCAAGGCCGAGCAGATCCGCGTTGCCGAGAACGTTCTCGCAGGCCAGGGCGCCGGTGCGTGGCCGGTCTGTGGTCAGTACCTCTGATCCGATCACCTCTGATCTGATCGCTCCAGCAGATTTGTGGCCTGTCCCGCGTGTACCCCGTACGCGCGGGACAGTGCTCTGAGGGGCGCTGGAGGCAGGGCGCTGGGGGCGGGCGCTCGTCTCGCCCAGGAGTCCGAGGCGCTTCGCATGCTCACGCAAGCAGATGTGGCAGTCCGGAGCGATAGCGATCGGCGTCGATCTGTCTCAGCGGCTGTAGTTCGGGCGGCTCGTGCAGCGTGAACATCGCAGGTGGCGGCGCAGGGGAGTCGGCGGCATCGAGCAGAGCGCCTACTGCGGCACGGGCGGATTCGTTCGCCGACTCCATGGTGGCCAGGTCGATGTCGGTCCGCACGTAGTCGCCCGCCAGGAACAGATTCGGGATCGCGGTACGGGCATCGGGCCGATTCGCGTGTGATCCCACCGTGTTGATCAGCAGCGGGGTGTCGTTGGCATTGCGGCCTTCCGCCGCATTCCAGCGCACGCCGGGATCGATGAACCACGACACGAGATCCTCCTCGCGGAGATTCTGTTCGCCGGTGTCGTCGAGACACATCTTCATCTGGGCCCAGGTCTCGCGAGCGATCTCCTCGCCCGTGCATGCCTTCGCGGTCTTGCCGTAGAGGATTCCGGGGGTGTCCCAATCGGAGATGTCGACCGAGAGACAGTCGACCGCGTTGCCGTCGCCATACCGGTCGGCGAACGATCCACGCCAGAATTGTGCTTGGCTGATCGACGTGAGCGCCCACGGTGTCCCGAGATACGCGACGTGTCCCGCGGCAATCGGAGTGGGCCTTCGCATGAAGTACTGGATGCCGACCATCCAATCGGTGGTCAGGTGCTGCATGAGTTCCAAACGTGTTTCGGCATCGAGCATCTCGCGCGACCACAGCGGAACGGCGCGTTCGACGGGCATCGCGGCGACGAACCAGTCGGCGTCGACCTGTGCGCGATTTCCTGCCGTATCGACGACGCGGGCGCCAGTGATCTTCCCGCCCGACATGTCGAACGATTCTGCTGCCCAGCCCATTTCGAACCTCACTCCGAGGTCTCGCAACAGCTGGGCCCACGGGTCGATCCACGCTTCGTTCGTCGGTGCCGACAGTAGGCGATCGAGGTGTCCGTAGGTCGGCACGACACCCATCGCATTCCAGACGAAGGCCTGCCCCATGATGCCGATAGTGCGGGTGGAGACCCTGTCCGGACGCGCGGCCACGAGCTGCCGGGTCAGTGCCGATACCAGAATGTCGTGATAGCCCTTCGACTTCCCTTCGGCTTCGAGTGTCTGTGACCAGGTCTGATGTTCCCATTCGTGATCACGGCGCTCGATGCTGCTGGTCAAGAACATCGTGAGCTTCCGGAGGAAGACGGACAGTTCGTGCGGTGGGATGGCGCCGCCGAGTGAGAAGGCGGCGGCAAGTGAACGCTGCAGCGACTCGGCGTCGTACACATCGAGCCGGTCGATCGCACTCGGTGCCGTCAGATCCGGTCCTCCTGGGATCGACATGCGGAACGCCGGGCCTGCAACCAGATTGTCGAAGACTCCGTTCGGGTTGTGCGGAAAGGGGATTCGGCGCATCGTGTCGGGGATGTGCTGATAGAAGCCTGGAAAGAAGCGGAATCCGTGTTCGCCGGGAAGATCGAGACGCCCGCCTGCCGCGGTGCCCGGAGACGGCATGCTGCGGGCCTTGCCGCCGAGGGCAGTCGGTTCGAACACCGTCACGTCGAATCCGCGCTCGATGAGTTCGTGGGCTGCCGCGAGCCCGGCCATCCCGCCGCCGAGGACGGCGACACGATGTCCGGTCGAACGGAGGGCGGGGGAGCGGGGTGTGATCCCGGCATGTGGCCGGCTGTCGGCGATCCCGGGCAAGGCGGCCGCAGCGCCGAGTGCGCCGAATGCGGTCAGGACGGTGCGGCGGGTCATGCGGAATTCGGTCAAGTGGATACCCCCGGTTCGCAGTGGCACCTGTCGGGCGGCGCCCGACAGGTATGGCAACGCGCGTTGTCAGATATAGCGGACATTCGACGCGCCCGTGGAGGAATCGCCCACGCGATCGTGTCAGGATTGGAGCCATGAGTATCGGAACACTTGTTCTGCTCCGCCACGGCGAGAGCGAATGGAACGCGATGAACCTGTTCACCGGCTGGGTGGACGTGCACCTCACCGACAAGGGTGTGGCCGAGGGCAAGCGCGCAGGCGCCCTGCTCGCAGAGCAGAACGTCCTCCCCGACGTCCTCTACACCTCGCTGCTGCGCCGTGCGATCAGCACCGCGAACTTCGCTCTCGACGCTGCCGACCGCCACTGGATCCCGGTGGTGCGCGACTGGCGACTCAACGAACGTCACTACGGCGCCCTGCAGGGCAAGAACAAGGCCGAGATCAAGGGCGAGTTCGGCGACGAGCAGTTCATGCTCTGGCGTCGCAGCTACGACACCCCTCCGCCTGCGATCGAGCCCGGTTCGAAGTACAGCCAGGACCAGGACCCACGCTACGCAGACGTCGACGAGGTGCCGCTGACCGAGTGCCTGAAGGACGTCGTGACCCGGCTGATCCCGTATTGGGAAGAGACCATCTCGAAGGACCTGCTGGCGGGGAGGACGGTGCTGGTCACCGCGCACGGAAACTCGCTGCGGGCCCTGGTCAAGCATCTCGACGGAATCTCCGACGACGACATCGCCGGCCTGAACATCCCGACCGGTATCCCGCTGCGTTACGACCTCGACGAGAATCTGCGTCCGCTCAATCCCGGCGGAACCTACCTCGACCCCGAGGCTGCCGCGGCGGGCGCTGCGGCCGTCGCGAACCAGGGTGCGAAATAGGTGTGAACAGACAAACCGGACCCCGCGTGACTCTTCGTCGCGCGGGGTTCGGCAAATTTCGGGTGAACACCGGGCCAACCGTTGAAAAATGGCTTGTGACGTGCAGAGAGTGTTGACGACCCCCTGTGGCTGCACGGACAGGTGTCATTACGATTCGAATCGTGAATGTTCTGCAGATCGTCCTGGTGGCCGTTGTCGCCGCAATACTGGGCGCACTGCTCGCCGCTTCAGTGATGTGGTCGCGCCGACGTAGCGACCGTGGCAGCGACGACGAACTCACGATGGCGACCGTGCTGGACCGCGTCGTATACGGTGCCTCCACCGGTATCGCGGTCGTCGACAAGTTCCACGACGTCATCCTCTACAACCCGCGCGCAGAGGAACTCGGCCTCGTGAGCCGGCGGCTTCTGGACGAACGCGCCTGGACCGCCGCAGGCCGGGTCCTCGACGACGGGACCACTGTCGAAATCGACCTCAGCCGGAAGAGCCCGCACGGACGCGACCGTGTCGCGGTGCGTTGCGTCGCCACGAAGCTGCTCGACGACGATCCGCGTTTTGTGGTGCTCTACGCGTACGACGACTCCGAGCAGGTCCGGATGGAAGCCACCCGCCGGGATTTCGTTGCCAATGTCAGCCACGAACTCAAGACTCCGGTGGGGGCGATGGCGTTGCTGGCCGAGGCCCTGCTCGAGTCCGTCGACGACCCGGAGAGCGTGCGCCACTTCGGGCAGCGGGTCCAGAGCGAAGCGACCCGGCTCGGCAACATGGTCACCGAGTTGATCGCGTTGTCGCGGTTGCAGGGCGCCGAAAAGCTCCCGGACCTCGAAGAGGTCGATGTCGACACGGTGATCGACGACGCCCTCGACCGCACCCGGCTCACCGCCGAGAACGCGAACATCGAGATCAACACCGACCGTCCGAACGGATATCAGATGCTCGGCGATCACCTCCTGCTGGTGACGGCGCTGACCAACCTGATAGAGAACGCGATCGCCTATTCCCCGCCGGGCAGTCCGGTGACGGTGAGCAGATCGCTGCGCGACGGCTGTGTCGCGATCGCGGTCACCGATCGGGGGATCGGGATCGAGCGTCAGGACCAGGAGCGCGTCTTCGAGCGCTTCTTCCGCGTCGACAAGGCGCGGTCGCGGGCAACGGGTGGTACCGGCCTCGGTCTTGCGATCGTCAAACACGTCGCGGCGAACCACCACGGCGACATAGTGCTGTGGAGCAAGCCGGGAACAGGCTCGACATTCACTCTGCTCATCCCCGCCCATTTCGAGAAGGGCGACGACGAGCCCGCCGCAACGCGGCACGATACGACGGTCGGGCAGTGAGTCCGATCGGAACCGCACCCGGAATCGGGTGGCATAGGACAGAGAAGCAACGGAGGACGCAACGGTGACGCGTGTGCTGATCGTGGAAGACGAGGAGTCGCTGGCGGATCCGCTCGCATTCCTGCTGCGCAAGGAAGGTTTCGAGACGACAATCGCGGGGGACGGGCCCACCGCGCTGGCAGAGTTCGACCGGGGCGGGGCGGACATCGTCCTCCTCGACCTGATGCTTCCGGGCATGAGCGGTACCGATGTGTGCAAGCAGCTGAGAAACCGTTCAGGCGTGCCGGTCATCATGGTGACCGCGCGTGACAGCGAAATCGACAAGGTCGTGGGACTCGAACTCGGCGCCGACGACTACGTGACCAAGCCGTACTCGGCGCGGGAGCTCATCGCCCGGATCCGTGCGGTACTGCGGCGAGGCGCCGACCCGGACGTCGAGATCGGGCAGGATGACGCGGTGCTTGCGGCCGGTCCGGTGCGCATGGACGTCGACCGGCACGTCGTGCAGGTCAACGGTGAGGACGTGGCCCTGCCGCTCAAGGAATTCGATCTGCTCGAGTACCTGCTGCGCAACTCGGGGCGCGTACTGACTCGTGGGCAGCTCATCGACCGAGTCTGGGGAGCCGACTACGTCGGCGATACGAAAACCCTCGATGTCCACGTCAAGCGGTTGCGTTCGAAGATCGAGACCGATCCCGCGAAGCCACAGCATCTGGTCACCGTGCGGGGGCTGGGTTACAAGCTGGAGGGCTGATACAAGCTGGAGGGCTGATACAAGCCGGAGGGCCGATGCTCGAGGCGCCCGGCGCGTGGTTTCGGTAGCGGGATCCATCGAAACCACGCGCGGGTTCAACGGTGGTGCTCGGCGGCCGCGGTGGCCGGATGGATCGCGATCAGACCGAGACCCTCGCGGCGCTTGCACAGCCGGGCGAGTTCGTAGTAGGCCGGTTTCCCGATCAGTTCCCGGAGTTCGGGTGCGTACGACTGCCACACCGGCTTCGCACCGACATGTGCATCGGGGGAGCCGGAGCAGTACCAGTCCAGATCGTGGCCGCCTTCACCCCAGCCTCGCCGGTCGAATTCGGTGATCGCGGTGCGCAGGATCTCGGTGCCGTCCGGTCGTTCGACCCAGTCCTGGGTCCGGCGGATGGGGAGCTGCCAGCACACGTCCGGCTTCATCTCGAGCGGTTCGATTCCGCGGCGCAACGCCATCTTGTGCAGCGCGCAGCCCACGCCGCCTGAGAATCCCGGGCGGTTGAGGAAGATGCACGCGCCCTTGTGGCGGCGGGTGCGCAGCGCGGGCTCGTCCTCGAGTTCGTCCTCCTCGAGATAGCCCTTCTTCCCGAGGCCCTTCTCCATGAATTGCCAGTCGTCCGGAGTGAGATGCTTCACGGCGCCGGCCAGCTTCTTCCGGTCGTCGCTGTCGGTCAGGAACGCCCCGTGCGAGCAGCATCCGTCGTCGGGTCGCTCGGCGATGATGCCTTGGCATGCGGGTGTCCCGAACACGCAAGTCCACCGGGAGAGCAGCCAAGTCATATCTGCAGCGATGATGTGTTCGTCGTTGTCGGGGTCGGTGAACTCGACCCATTCGCGTGGAAAGTCGAGGGGAACTTCTGGGGCCGGAACGAGCTTGGGCCGAGTTCCGGACATACCTGCTGTCACAACCCCTGACGGTAGACCCAGTACCGTATCAATGTGCGCCTAGGGGTACTCGACGTCGGAAGCAACACCGTTCATCTGCTGGTGGTGGACGCCCATCGTGGCGGCCATCCCACACCCATGAGCTCGACCAAGGCAACACTGCGGCTGTCCGAGAACATCGACGACGACGGGAACCTGACGATGTCCGGTGCCGATCGGCTCGTGGAGACGGCAGAGGAGTTCGCAGGCATCGCCGCAACCTCCGGATGCGGGGAACTCATGGCGTTTGCCACCTCGGCGGTCCGCGACGCCGGAAATTCGGAGGAGGTTCTGGCCCGGGTCCGGAACGAGGCCGGGGTGAACCTCGATGTGCTGTCCGGTGTCGACGAGGCCCGACTGACGTTCCTCGCGGTGCGCCGCTGGTACGGATGGAGTGCCGGTCGCATCCTCAATCTCGATATCGGTGGCGGCTCGCTCGAGCTGACCTTCGGTGGTGACGAGGATCCTGATGTGGCGTACTCGCTGCAGTTGGGTGCCGGACGCCTGACCCGGGACTGGTTCCGGGACGATCCTCCCGGCAAGCGCCGTATCGCGGCGTTACGCGACTGGCTCGACGCCGAACTCGCGGGGCCGACGAAACATCTGCGTCGTGCAGGCGACCCCGATCTTTGCGTCGCGACTTCCAAGACTTTCCGTACACTGGCACGATTGACGGGTGCAGCACCCTCGTCGGCGGGTATTCATGTCCGGCGAACGTTGACGGCGAGCGGTCTGCGGCAGCTGATCGCGTTCATCTCGCGGATGACCACCTCGGACCGCGCGGAGCTCGAGGGCGTGAGCTCGGACCGGTCCCAGCAACTCGTCGCAGGTGCACTGGTGGCCGAAGCAAGTATGCGGGCGCTCGGGGTGGAGACCCTGGAGATCTGCCCGTGGGCGCTGCGTGAGGGTTTGATTCTTCGGAAGCTCGACACTGAGATGGGCGGGGAACTGGTGGTGGCATCCAAGTGACCGACAGCAAGGGCACGGATACCGGACAGATATCGGTAGCGGAACTGCTCGCGCGTAACGGCAAGAAGGTCGGTACACGCAGCAGCGGTGGTGGCCGCCGCCGCCGCGGCACCACCGGTGGCATCTCGGTTGCGGAACTGACCGGCGAAATACCGATCACCCGGCCGGCCACCGAAGCGCAGCCGATCGCGACGCCGGAGTCCGGGCGCGGTCCGGCCGGGGACGATCGCAGTCCGCAGGCGCCTGCGGTGGCGACCCCCAGGACGCCGAAAGTGGAGCCTGTCGTTCCCGAGACACCGCAGGTCGAGCCGGTCGTGCCCGCCACTCCGAAGGTAGTGGCACCGGAGTTGTCGACCCCGGCGCCACCGTCTGCCAACGAGCTGACGACGATCACCTCGACTGTGGCCGACGTGGACGCGACGACGGTGACGCCCGCTGTCGTCGAGCCGGTCGCTGCCGAGCCCGTGGTCCGCACGCGGGCGGTCCGCAAACCCGCCGTCGGCAAGACCGAGTTCGGGCAGACCGCCGCGCCGGACCGTCCGGCCACGATCGCGGATGGCGCCAAGGTCGAATCGCCGACCGAGGTCATCCGTCCGGAGGCTCTACCGCGTCGAGCCAGGGCGCACCTGGACAATGTGACCGGGTCCGTCCCTGTGGTCCAGCAGGCATCGCCGTCTCCGCGTGCATCCGAGACCCCCGAGCCTCGACTGCTTTCCGGCCCGGCAAGCGATCTCCAAGGAACCGGCGCGGACAACGAGGGCGACGAGACCGCCACCATCGGCGTGGCCAACGACGAGGGCGGCGGCAAGTCGCCTTCCAAGAGCAAGTTCCCGTCGAAGAACAAGGCTGCGCCGAGCAAGTCCTCGGGCAAGGCCGCTTCGGGTAGTGGGACAGCAGCGAAGGACGGGGCGCGGGCGTCGGGCACCTCCTCGAAGGGCACCTCCGGCAAGAGCGCATCCGGCAAGGCCAAGCCCGACACCGATTCGGACGACGTCGTCGACGGGTCAGGGAGCAGTGCCAAACAGTGGATGTTGCTCGTCGGCGAGAGTATCGCCGCGATCGTCGTCGGCGGTCTGTTGTTCAAGGGCTTCGAGAAGCTGTGGGACATGATGCCGTGGGTGGCGTTCGGTCTGGCATTGCTTGTGATCGTCGGCCTCGTGGCACTGGTGCGGGTGCTGCGCCGTACGGACGACATCACCAGCCAGTTGATCGCTGTCGGGGTGGGGGCGTTCGTGGCATTCGGTCCGCTGTTGTTCCTACTACCCAACGGATGAGGCTGCAGTCGTGGTGACAGCGCGGCGAATCCCGGTCGGGTTGTCGACGGCTTCGGTGTATCCGGAGAACACCGAGGCGGCGTTCCGGTTCGCCGCCGACCTCGACTACGACGGGGTCGAACTCATGGTGTGGGCGGACCCGGTAAGTCAGGATCCGGGGTCGGTACTCAGGCTCGTGCGCAAGTACGGAGTTCCCGTCCTCGCGGTGCATGCGCCGTGCCTGCTCATCTCTCAACGGGTCTGGGGTGCGGATCCGGTGGCGAAGCTCGGACGGTCGGTCGAAGCGGCCGAGATCCTCGGTGCATCGACCGTGGTGGTACATCCGCCTTTCCGCTGGCAACGTCGGTACGCCGAAGGATTCGTCGATCAGGTGAAGACCCTCGAGCAGGGCAGCCACGTATCTGTGTCTGTCGAGAACATGTACCCGATGCGTGCGGACGTGTTGTTCCGTGACCGGGGGACCGATCGTCTGCGGCGCCGTGGTGGTCCCGGCCCGGCAGTGTCGGCCTACAGCCCGTCGCTCGATCCGACCGACACCGGCTTCGATCACTACACGCTCGACCTGTCGCACACCGCCACCGCGGGGATGGATGCGCTCGCGCTCGCAGACCGGATGGGAGCGGGTCTCAATCACCTCCACCTCGCAGACGGCCGAGGGTCGTCGATGGACGAACACATGATCCCGGGGGACGGCGAACAGCCGTGCGCCGACGTGTGCAGGCAACTCGCCGGCAGCGACTACGCGGGCCAGGTCGTGCTCGAAGTGAGTACGCAGAGCGCGCGGACCCGGTCCGAGCGGTCGGTGATGCTCGGCCGGGCGCTCTCGTTCGCGCGAGAGCATCTCGACCGCCCCGCGCAGAGCGCGATCGCCCCTGGTCCTGAGCACCCGCGTGCGGCAGGTGTCGTTCGAGTCCCGCATGCGGAGGCAGCCCGGGTACCGGGTAGCTCCGAAGTGTCAGAGAGCGCCGATCCCGGCGCAGAGAACCGCGACACCTGAGATCACGACACCGACGGTCAGTGACGCGGCGCCGAGCCACACCGATGCCATCATCCGGCTCGGACGTGTGGGATCCGCGCCGAGCACCGAGAGGAAGAATCCGGCAGGGATGAGGATCGCGGAGGTCAGCACGGCGATGGAACCCGCGGCTCCCCATTCCGGTGATGCACCCGTGACGTAGGTGGTGACGGCGATCAGGGTGCCGAGCGTCACGAGGACTCCGGCGTGCGCGTGGCCCGCGCGGAAGAAGGACTTCTGAAGGTCGTTGACGGGTACGCCGCCGTTCGCGATGCGCAGTAGGAAGGTTCCCCCGAAGGCGATACCTGCAACGGTCAGCAGAGTGACCCCGACGGCGATGACGAGCACGGGATGCATGGGAGGCCCCTTCCTTTCGTATTGGATACTACAACTATCCAATACTGGATAGTTGTAGTATCTGATGTCAACAGCAAATCGGAGGTGACATGCGAATCTCGGAATTGGCGGCGCGTAGTGGTGTGCCGCTGGCCACCGTGAAGTACTACCTGCGCGAGGGACTGCTGATGCCGGGCCACGCAACGAGCGCTACGCAGGCCCGATACGATGACGAGCACGTACGCCGGCTCGGTTTGATTCGTGCGCTCGCAGGTCAGGGCCTGCCGCTCGACAAGATCAAGGCAGTGGTGGCGCTCGCGGAGAATCCGGACGAGGATCTGTTCGTCACTCTCGGCAAGGCAGTGATGGCGCTCCCGCCATATGTCGACAACCCACCCGACGCCGACTATCCCCGCACTCGCGCACTGCTCGAACGGCTCGGGCAGCTGTACGACCCGAAGTTCACCGCGGTCGCCCAGCTCGAAGCTGCGCTCGCAGCACTCGACTCGGCCGGTCTGACCATGTCCGACCGACGTATCGACCTCTACGGCGAGCACATCCGCGAGATCGCCGACCTCGACGTCGATCTCCTTCCGACGAGCACTCGGCAGGAAACCGTCGAAGCTGCCGTGCTGGGCACCGCGTTGTACGAGCCGGTACTCGCCGCGATGAGGCGTCTCGCGCACCAGCACCGCGCCGCCCGGATCTTCGCCGCGGCGGCAGACGCCGACCAGACAGGTTCCACAGAACCCGCTCGAAACACAGAACCCGCTCGAAACCCGCAGGAGATCCAGTGACCACCGACCATCCGTTCCGTGACCTGACCACACTCACGGCCGACGGCGAGGGCGCCTGGTCGGCGCACATCGCACCCACCTGGACCATCGGACCCAAGGTGCACGGTGGCTGCATGCTCGCAGTGAGCGCAGCCGCAGCCCGCCGCGCCGGAATAGAGGCCGGAGCCGACCCCGCAGTTCAACCTCTCGCGGTGAGCGCGTCTTTCGTATCCGCGCCCGACCCGGGGGAGGTCGAGATCACCACCGTGGTCCGGAAGCTGGGCAAGCAGGCCTCCGTCGTGGATGCCACCCTCGGACAGGGTGGCCGCGTCGCGGTACGCGCGAGTATCACGCTCGGCGTGCCCGACGGCGGCGACCCGCGGTACGTCGTACCGCATCCCGCCACCGAGATGCTCGCTTCGCCGCCCGAGGACGTTGTGGTGGTCACTCCTGACCACCCGATGGGCCAGATCGTGAACCTGTGCGGGTCCGTCGACATCCGTGTCGACGAGTCCACTGCCGGATTCCTCCGCGGCGACCAGGACGGCGATCCACGCATCGCGATGTGGACGAAGCTCCGCCCCGCCGACGAGGCGGACCTCGACACGCTGGCCCTGTTCGCGCTCATGGCAGGAGACATCTCGGCGCCCGTGACGATGAACCGCGGCATGTTCGGGTGGGCACCCACCGTGCAGCTGACCGCATATCTGCGCGCGCTTCCCGCGCCGGGCTGGCTGCGCCTGACGAATGAAAGCATCGTGCTCGGGCAGACGTGGTTCGAATCGGATCACACCGTGGTCGATTCGTCGGGGGCAGTGGTGGTGCAGTCCCGCCAGCTCGCGATGATTCCACGCTGACCCGTTCCGCCGTCGAAAGCGTCGGCCTGTCGACCGCGGGACTGCGATGCGTGCCACACGGGGGACCCGTGGCACGCTGTCACCCATGACGAGAATTGCGGTGATCGGTGGCGGCAGAATCGGTGAGGCCCTGATCTCGGGGCTGCTGCAGAACAGCTACGCCACCAAGGACCTCGTGGTGGTCGAGAAGCTGCCCGAGCGAGCAGACGAACTGGCGCGTGCGTATGCGATCCGCGTCACCGACGGCACGGCCGACGCGGTCGAGGGTGCCGACGTGATCGTCGTGGCGGTCAAACCCGGCGACGTCGACCCGGTGATCGCCGACGTGGCCTCGGCGGATCTCGACAACGACACCGAGCAGATCGTCGTTTCGCTCGTCGCGGGCGTCACCACTGCCCAGTACGAGAACAAACTCCCCGCAGGTGCTCCCGTCGTCCGAGTGATGCCCAACACCCCGATGCTCGTCGGGCAGGGCGCGAGCGTGCTTGCCGCAGGACGCCACGTGAAGGGTGAACACCTCGACCTCGTGCGCGAGTTGCTCGGATCGGTGGGCACCGTTTCGGTCGTACCCGAATCGCAGATGGATGCGGTCACCGCGGTGTCGGGTTCCGGCCCCGCGTACTTCTTCCTCGTCGCCGAGGCGATGATCGACGCAGGCGTTGCGCTCGGGCTCAGCCGTGCCGTCGCCACGGATCTCGTGGTGCAGACCATGACCGGTTCCGCGGCAATGCTCGCCCGATCCGGAGAGAACGCGGCGGATCTGCGTGCAGCCGTGACGTCGCCCGGAGGTACGACGGCCGCAGCTATCAGAGAATTCGAGCGGGGTGGGATCCGCACCGCGTTCTACGACGCGCTCGAGGCCGCGCGGCAACGATCGGTGCAGCTAGGCGCACGTTCCGACTAGCCGAACATCAGGTGGACGGGCCTCGCGACACGCCGTACTGGTGTGACGGAAGTGGAATTGGTGGCCGTCATCGTCGCACAGGAACCATTCGTCACGCTAAGCTCGAATGAGCACGTGCGTGTCTGTTCCGCCGGAGGGGAAGCCGGCGGCGCGGACGTGCCGGAGGTGTGTAATGGTTTCAGGAAATACACCGTCGAAGGGTCAACCCCAAGACGGACAGTCGGTCCTCGCAGGCACCCAATTCCTGACGGTCGCCGAAGTGGCGTCGTTGATGAGGGTATCGAAGATGACCGTGTACAGGCTTGTACACAGCGGTGAACTGCCTGCTGTGCGCGTCGGACGCTCGTTCCGGGTGCACGCAAAGGCGGTTCACGACTATCTCGAGACATCGTATTTCGACGTCGGGTGAACCTGGCTCGGAAGGCTGTGGGAGCACGGAGCGGACCTCGATTTCATCCGGTCGTTCCTGCACCGGTACGATTGCAATTCGTCGTACCGGTCAGCCGGTGTCGTGAGGCGCTGAGCTCGTCACCACGAGGCCCAGCGTCCGACAGAAGAAGGCGTACGTCACCGGCGTGCGCAGGAACGCTATAAGAACGCGAGGGAACCCACATGGGGTCTGTGATCAAGAAGCGCCGCAAGCGCATGTCGAAGAAGAAGCACCGCAAGCTGCTCCGCCGCACTCGCGTGCAGCGTAGGAAACTCGGCAAGTAGGCCACTGTCGATCATCGGCATCCGAGCTGCCGCCGGTAGCAGTACTGCCGAACGAATGCCCGTCACCCATGGTGGCGGGCATTCGACGTTTCTGCACGGCGAGCAACCGGACGTTTACCCGGGTGTCATGCGATGTTGCCGATGTCACCGTATCGTTGTAGCGCATACCGTCCTGCGGCCGAGGTGGGACCGCCGACGGAGATGTTCTGCAAGCAGGGGGTGCTGTGACTTCACACGGGCGACAGGCCGAGCCGCCAGGTGTCGTATTGGTGACGGGTGCGAGCCGATTTCTCGGTGGCTTCCTCGTCACCCGGCTGGCTCAGAACCCCGACATCGAACGGGTCATCGCAGTCGATACCCAGTCGCCCACCAAAGACATGCACCGACGCATGGGGCGCGCCGAATTCGTCCTCGCCGACATCAGGAATCCACTGATCGGCAAGGTCATCAGAAACATGAACGTCGACACCGTCGTGCACGCGTCGGCGGTCACCAAGGCGCCCAAATCCGGAGCACGCGCCGCGATGAAAGACATGAACGTCATCGGCGCGATGCAACTGTTCGCGGTGTGCCAGAAGGCGCCGTCGGTGCGCAAGGTCGTGTTGCGGTCGTCGTCGGTCGTCTACGGCTCCAGCGCCAAGGACCCCGTGAAATTCACGGAGGAGATGAGCGCGAGGCGCCGCCCCACCGGCGCGTTCGCCCGCGACATGATCGAGATCGAGGGTTACCTGCGAGGTCTGGCCCGGCGACGCAGCGACATCGCCACCACGATCCTGCGTCTTGCGCCCACAGTCGGGAACCGCCTGCCTGGTTCGCTCTCGAACTACCTCACCTCACCGCTGGTTCCCAATGTCCTCGGTCGCGACGCACGATTGCAGTTGCTGCACGAGGAGGATGCGCTCGGCGCTCTCGAGTGCGCAACGCTCGGCGGTCCGTCCGGTACCTACAACGTGGCAGGCGACGGCATCGTGATGATGACACAGGCCGTCCGACGGGCAGGTGGCCTGACCGTGCCGATGCCCTACAGCCTGTTCCGCAATGTGGGTCACGCCCTTGTGGGATCGGTCATGAAGTCGTTCACGAAGGAAGAACTCGACTACTTCCACTTCGGATGCGGACTCGACACGACACGCATGCGCGAAGAACTCGGATTCGAACCACGCTGGACCACCAAGGAAGCCCTCGACGACTTCGCGCGAGGAATCGGGATGTCCCGCATCGTGAAGTCCGAATGGATCGACAAGGCCGAATCGATGCTGCTTTCCACTCTCGGGGAGCGGACGGAGGTGCGATGACTCAGGTTGCCAAGGTCATACCGTTGCACGGAGGAAGTCGGCGCACCGCTTCGGGCCGGCCCGCGGAGTCCTTCGAAGTGCACCCGTCGCAAGGCGCCCCGGCCGGGGATGTCGCATCGCAGCACACCGTCGTCGACGGACTCCTCGACGATCTGCGTACCGCCCTGATCGGGCACGTGACAGGGGGCGCGGAGTTCCTGAGGCGCCGGATCACAGGTGACTACGAGGTCGACGACTTCGGTTTCGACCCGCATTTCAACGACAACATCCTCATGCCCGCGCTGCGTCCACTGTTCGACAAGTGGTTCCGCGTCGAAGTGCGGGGGGTGGAGAACATTCCGGCCGACGGGCGAGCACTCATCGTCGCGAATCACGCGGGCACTCTGCCCGTCGACGCCCTGATGACCTCCGTCGCCGTGCACGACCGCGCACACCGGCCGCTGCGGATGCTTGCGGCCGATCTCGCCTTCGACATGCCGGTCGTCGGCACCGTGGCGCGTAAGGCGGGGCATACCCTCGCGTGCCATCCCGATGCCGAACGGCTTCTCGAACAAGACCAGGTCGTCGCCGTGTTCCCGGAAGGGTACAAGGGGCTCGGCAAGCCGTTCAAGGAGCGGTACAAGCTGCAGCGTTTCGGACGCGGCGGTTTTGTCTCGGCAGCGCTGAAGACACATGCACCGATCATTCCGTGCTCGATCGTGGGATCAGAGGAGATCTACCCGAACATCGGCGATCTCACCTCGCTTGCACGGTTGTTGGGGTTGCCCTACTTCCCGATCACTCCGCTTTTTCCCGCGCTCGGCCCGCTCGGTGCGGTGCCGTTGCCATCCAAGTGGTACATCGAATTCGGTACGCCCATTGCGACCGACGTCCACGACGAAGTCGCGGCCGACGATCCGATGGTGTTGTTCGAGGTCACCGACCACGTTCGTGAAGTGATTCAGCAGACGCTCTACAAATTGCTCACTCGCCGCAGAAACGTTTTCCTCGGCTGAGGGCAGGCCGGGTCAGGCGGCTCGGTCGCGGCGCCGTCCGAGCGCAATGGCGACTGCGCCGCCGGCCGCGCCGAGGCCGAGGGCCGTCGGCACTCCGACCTTGGCTGCCTTACGTGCCGTGCGGAAGTCTCGTACTTCCCACCCCCGGGTGCGTGCGACCTGCCGCAGATCGGGATCGGGATTGATCGCAACCGCCGTACCCACGAGCGACAACATCGGTACGTCGTTGTGGCTGTCGGAGTACGCAGTGCACCGTTTGAGATTCAGGCCCTCGCGGATCGCGAGGGCGCGCACCGCGTGGGCCTTGCCGAGTCCATGCAGGATGTCGCCCACCAGACGGCCGGTGAACACCCCGTTCTCCGACTCTGCAACGGTTCCCAGGGCGCCGGTCAGACCGAGGCGTTTGGCGATGACGTCGGCGAGTTCGACCGGGGTGGCCGTGACGAGCCACACTTGCTGGCCCGCGTCGAGATGCATCTGCGCGAGCATGCGGGTGCCTGGCCAGATCTTGTCGGCGATTATGTCGTCGTAGACCTCTTCGCCGAGTCGGCGGAGTTCCGCTGTCGACCTGCCCTGCACGAAGGACAGTGCCTTGTCGCGGCCGCTTGCGACGTCGGCGCTGTTCTCCTTACCCGTGATCCGGAACTTCACCTGTTGCCACGCGAACTCGAAGAGGTCGGTCTTGCGGAAGTAGTTGCGCGCAACGAGGCCGCGGGCGAAGTGGATGATCGACGCGCCCTGCACCATCGTGTTGTCGACGTCGAAGAAGGCGGCTGCGGTCAGATCGATCGCGCCGCGGGCCTCGGGTTCGGCTCCTGGCTCGGGCGCTGCTTCCGGTTCTGTCCGTGCACCGTGCAATGCGAGTGCAGCGTCGGCACTCGCTTCGCCGGCGAGGTTCGCGCGGACCTCTTCTTCGCTCGGACCGAATTTGCGCGACAACAGGCGCCTGCCGGGACGGATGAACCGTGCCCACGCTTCACCCATACCCCGCCCGTATGGCAACGAACGTTCAGGCACTCGCACCTCCCGTGTCGTGACGGTCGTGCCGACCTATCGTCACACCCCAATGCACGACCCGCCGCAAGCGTAGCCCGTGGTGGACGCGCTATCAGGGTTCGGCGGTCACCCCCTTTGCGGGTGTGACGTTCGTCTCCGGGCCCCATGTCGCACAGTGGAGGTCATGACCGATCGACACTCCGGCCCGGCCGGAACCCCTGTATCTGCACACGAGGTGACGCTCCTGATCCGTGCCGGGTGCGGTAGTTGTGGACCTGCGCGCACCGTTCTCGAAGCACTGTGCGCGGACTTCGGGGTGCAGGTCACCTGCATCGATGTCGACGAAGCCGCCGCCACCGACCCCGAATTGCGGGCCGAGTTCGGGGACCGTCTTCCTGTTGTGCTCCTCGACGGCAAGGAGCACAGTTACTGGGAGGTCGACGAGCAGCGATTGCGCGCAGATCTCGCCCGGTGAGGCTGTCGCGCCAGGTCGTGGCGCAGGTGGGAAGCACATTCGGGGGCCTTCGAGCAACTTTGTGCATGGCTTCACAAGCGGTTACCGTGGTGAGGACGAAATCCCGGATCACCGTGAGGCCGGACGTGTCCACCGGCCGGACGAGGAGCCACGAACGTGACGCAACCGCACCCACCGCAGGGCGACGACGCCCGCGGCAGCGCCGGGACCGGCGAGGGTGCCACTCGGAGTTCCGAGCGTGTCGCTCCTGGTTCTCAGTACCGGGATATCCCCCAGGCTACTGTGACGCGTCTCGCCAACTATCTGCGGGTCCTCGGAAGCCTCTCCGAAGCGGGCACGCTCATCGTCTCGAGTGAAGAATTGGCGAGCGCCGCCGGGGTCGGTTCGGCGAAGCTCCGCAAGGACCTCTCGTTCCTCGGCCCCAACGGCGTACGCGGCGTCGGCTACGACGTCATCCGCCTGCAGGCGCGCATCGAGAATGCACTCGGGCTCGATCGCGGCCACCATGTCGTTCTCGTAGGAGTGGGCAGTCTCGGTCGCGCTCTCGCCTGCTATCCAGGTTTCGATCGTCGCGGATTCACCCTCGCGGGGCTGTTCGATGCCGACCCCGCTCTGGTGGGGACGACCGTGGGTGGCCTTGTGGTCCGGGGCGTCGACCGGCTCGAATCCGACGCTCACGAACTGGGCGCCACCATCGGTGTCGTGGCCACGCCCGAGGATGCCGCGCAGGACGTCTGCGATGTGCTCGTGCGTTCCGGCGTTCGCAGCGTCCTGAGCTTCGCGCCGATCGAGCTCGAGGTGCCCGAACACGTCGAGGTGCGCCGCGTCGACCTCGCGGTCGAACTACAGGTGCTCTCGTTCAACAGCGCACGAAACGACGAACTTCTCCGGGTTGCCGGGGGAGCGCACACGACGAGCGTTCAGCCCGCCCGCGGCCCGCTCGGGTCTGCTGTGTCCACGCCGAGTCCGGCTCGGCGATCCAGAACAGGCAAGGCGGGCCCCTTGGGTTCGGCCGTGACCAGAAACGGATCGGTGATTGCGCCGTGAGTGTCCTCCTCGTTGGCATTTCGCACCGGAGCGCCCCGGTATCGGTTCTCGAGAAGGTGGCCGTCGCGGACACCGATCGACCCAAGCTGACCGACAAGATGATGGCGTCGGATCACATCTCCGAGGCGATGATCGTCTCGACCTGCAACAGGGTCGAGATCTATGCCGTTGTCGATGCCTTCCACGGTGCGCTCGCCGATGTCAGCGGATTGCTGTCGGAGCACGCCGGACTGACTCTCGCGGACCTGCACAAGCACGCATACGTGCGCTACAGCGAAGCTGCGGCGGAGCATCTCTTCGCGGTGGCCAGCGGCCTCGACTCCATGGTCGTCGGTGAGCAGCAGATTCTCGGTCAGATCCGCACTGCCTACGCCACCGCCGATGCGCAGCAGGCTGCGGGGCGTGCATTGCACGAACTTGCTCAGCAGGCGTTGCGAGTCGGTAAGCGTGTGCATTCGGAAACCGGGATCGACGCAGCAGGCGCGTCGGTCGTGTCGGTCGCACTCGACAAGGCCGGTGCACTGTTCGGTAACGGCGGCCTGCAGGGGCGCACCGCCGCAGTGATCGGTGCGGGCGCAATGGGCGGTCTCGCGGTAGCGCATCTGACCCGTTCGGGCGTTGCCGAGATCATTCTCACGAACCGCACCCGCGACCGCGCCGAACGCCTCGCCGCCACGGCCCGCGGCAACGGCGTCGACGCTCAGGTCGTCGATTTCGGTGATCTTGCTGCAGCTCTCGCCAAGGCCGATGTCGCTGTCACCTGCACCGGAGCGGTCGGCACGGTCGTCACCCTCGCTGACGCCCACCGTGCTCTCGCGCAATCCGAACGCGGTGAACGCCCGCTGGCGATCTGCGATCTCGGACTTCCCCGCGACGTCGAACCCGCCGTGTCGGGGCTCCCCGGCGTGACGGTCTTCGACATGGAGGCATTGCAGCGCGACCCCGCCGCGGGTGCTGCCTCCGCCGATGCCGAGGCAGCGCGCGCCATCGTCGCGTCGGAGCTCGCCGGATACCTGACCACGCAGCGGCTCGCGGAGGTGACGCCCACTGTCACCGCGCTGCGACAGCGTGCAGCGGAAGTTGTCGAGGGCGAACTCATGCGTCTCGATTCCCGGCTCCCTGATCTCGGAGACGGTCAGCGCGACGAGGTCGCGCGTACCGTGCGCCGCGTCGTCGACAAGTTGCTGCACGCACCGACCGTGCGGGTCAAGCAGCTTGCTTCGACGCCGGGTGGCGACCAGTATGCCGAGGCGCTGCGAGAGTTGTTCGAACTGCGACCGGGGGCAGTCGAAGCAGTTGCGACTCCCACGAAGGAACTGGGGTCACTGGCCGACCCGACCACGTCGGCGGATCTGTCCGCCGCACTTGATCCGGTCATCACGACGGAGCTGCGTGCTCCACGAAAGGACGGCAAGGTATGAGCGCCGAAGCCACCCGGATCGACGCATCGCGCGAGCAGCGCACATTGCGCATCGGTACTCGGGGCAGCGTGCTCGCCACCACGCAGGCAGGCACTGTCCGCGACGCCCTGATCGCGGCCGGGCATCCGGCGGAGCTCGTGGTCATCACGACGAAGGGCGATATCACGCCGGGGCCCGTGCAGCGCATCGGTGTCGGTGTGTTCACCGCAGAACTCCGCGAGGCCCTGCTGGCCGGCGAAGTGGACGTGGCGGTGCATTCGTACAAGGACCTGCCCACGAAGCAGGATCCGCGCATGGTCGTCGCGGCGGTTCCTCCTCGTGAGGACCCGCGCGATGCCCTGGTTGCTCGCGACGGGCTGGTACTCGGAGAACTACCCGCCGGATCGAAGGTAGGCACGTCCGCCCCGCGGCGCCGCGCCCAGCTGGCAGCGATGGGCCTCGGTTTGCAGCTGGAGCCGTTGCGCGGCAACATCGACACCCGCATCGGCAAGGTCGATTCGGGCGAGCTCGACGCGATCGTCATCGCCCGCGCCGGTCTGTCGCGGATCGGGCGGCTCGACCGGGTCACCGAAGCGCTCGAGCCCGTCCAGATGCTGCCCGCGCCGTCTCAGGGAGCGCTCGCCGTCGAGTGCCGCGCCGAGGACGACGCCCTGATCGAAATCCTCTCCGGTCTCGATGATCCGGCGAGTCGCGCGGCGGTTGTCGCCGAGCGTGCACTGCTCGCCGAGCTCGAAGCAGGGTGCACCGCGCCGGTCGGCGCGATCGCAGAGATCGTCGAGTCGCTCGACGACGACGGCCGTGTCTTCGAGGAACTGTCCGTACGCGGGTGCGCGGCCGCACACGACGGATCGGACGTGCTCCGCGCGAGCATCGTCGGTTCACCCGACCGCGCAGAGGAACTCGGAAGGGCACTCGCCCGAGAATTACTCGACCTCGGCGCGAAAGAACTGATCGTCGACGACGAGCAGTGGGCCGCCGATGATTGACGTTTCCGTTCAGCCCCGAATTTCCCTTACCGCAGATTTGATTGCACTGGAGAACAACCGATGAGCCGAGTCCGTAAGAACACTCCCGGACGGATCCTGTTCGTGGGATCGGGTCCCGGCGACCCGGCGCTGCTCACCGTCCGAGCGCGCGATGCCCTCACGGGTGCCACAATCGCCTTCACCGACCCGGACGTCGACAGGGATGTCGTGGCTCTGGTCGGCACCGACCTCGGCACCGACCCGGAGACAGGCGAGCCGATCGCCGACGTGCGTCCCGCACTGGGGGAGCCCGCGGAGGTCGCCAAGACGCTGGTCGCCGAAGCGAAGAACGGTCACGACGTGGTGCGTCTCGTCGCGGGCGATCCGTTGACCACCGATTCTGTGATCGCCGAGGTCAATGCTGTGGCCCGCACGCAGGTGGTGTTCGAGGTGCTTCCCGGACTGCCCGCCGGTTCCGCAGTTCCGAGCTACGCGGGTATGGCCCTCGGGTCGTCCCACACCGAGGCCGACGTCCGCGGCGAGGTCGACTGGGCGGCGTTGGCCGCCGCTCCCGGTCCGCTGGTGCTGCACGCGACGTCCGGACATCTCGCCGAGACCGCGAGCGCGCTCGTCGAGCACGGTATTGCTCCGCAGACCCCCGCAGCCATCACGGTGCGCGGCACGACGCGTCAGCAGCGCACCGTCGAGGCCACGCTGGCGACCCTCAACGACGCAGGCTCCGAATTCGTCGGACCGCTGGTCGTGACGGTCGGCAAGGTCGTGTCGCAGCGCAACAAGATGTCGTGGTGGGAATCGCGTGCTCTGTACGGCTGGACCGTACTGGTTCCCCGGACGAAGGAGCAGGCAGGTGAGATGAGCGATCGGCTCGTCTCCCACGGCGCCATTCCGATGGAGGTGCCGACGATCTCCGTAGAGCCTCCCCGCAGCCCCGCCCAGATGGAACGGGCCGTCAAGGGCTTGGTCGACGGTCGCTACCAGTGGGTGGTGTTCACCTCGACGAACGCCGTACGCGCCGTGTGGGAGAAGTTCGAGGAGTTCGGACTCGATGCCCGCGCGTTCTCCGGAGTGAAGATCGCTTGCGTCGGCCAGGCCACCGCCGAGAAGGTGCGCTCGTTCGGTATCACCCCTGAACTCGTCCCCGCGGGCGAACAGTCGTCCGAGGGTCTGCTTGCCGAGTTCGCGCCGTACGATGACGTGTTCGATCCGGTCAACCGGGTGCTCTTGCCCCGTGCGGACATTGCGACCGAGACGCTCGCCGAGGGCTTGCGTGAACGCGGCTGGGAGATCGACGACGTCACTGCGTACCGCACCGTCCGGGCTGCTCCGCCGCCGGCCGAGACCCGCGAGATGATCAAGACCGGCGGTTTCGACGCGGTGTGCTTCACCTCGTCGTCCACGGTCCGGAATCTCGTCGGTATTGCCGGGAAACCGCACGCGCGCACCATCGTCGCGTGCATCGGTCCGAAGACCGCCGAGACCGCGATCGAATTCGGGCTGCGGGTGGACGTGCGACCCGAGACCGCGCAGGTCGGTCCATTGGTCGAGGCGCTCGCCGAGCACGCAGCGCGACTGCGTGCCGAGGGAGCTCTGCCTCCGCCGCGTAAGAAGTCCCGCGCCCGCCGCTGACCCACTCGTGCGCGGTTCCGGTAGCAACCGCTACCGGAAACCGCGCACGACCTGTATCCAGCTCCGAAAGGGTCCTGACGACATGTTCCCCGATATCCGTCCCCGCCGATTGCGTACGACCGCGGCGATGCGTCGCCTGGTCGGGGAGACCTCGCTCGAACCCAGGCACCTGGTGCTTCCGATGTTCGTCGCCGACGGGCGCACCGAGCCGTGGGAGATCCCGTCGATGCCGGGCGTGTACCAGCACACCGACGACTCGTTGCTCACGGCCGCGACCGCTGCCGTCGAGGCCGGTGTCGGTGGTCTCATGCTGTTCGGTGTACCGCGACCCGAAGACAAGGATGCGCGCGGTTCGGGCGCAACGGATCCGGACGGAGTGCTCAACCGTTCGCTTGCTGCGCTGCGCAGCGAACTGGGCGATGCAACGGTGATCATGGCCGATACGTGCCTCGACGAGTTCACCGACCACGGGCACTGCGGGGTACTCACGGCGTCGGGTGTCGTCGACAACGACGCAACACTCGAGCGGTACGCGGAAATGGCGGTGGCACAGGCTGAATCCGGCGCTCATGTACTCGGGCCCAGTGGCATGATGGACGGGCAGGTGGCTTCGATCCGGGCGGCGCTGGACGCTGCCGGTCACGCCGACGTCTCCCAGCTCGCCTACACCGCGAAGTACTCGTCAGCGTTCTACGGGCCGTTCCGTGAAGCGGTCGGCTCGTCGCTCGAAGGCGATCGCCGTACCTACCAGCAGGATCCGGCGAATCGGCGCGAGGCACTGTACGAACTCGACCTCGACCTGGCCGAGGGGGCCGACATGGTAATGGTCAAACCGGCCATGTCCTACCTCGACGTCCTGCGCGAAGTGGCCGACCGGTCGCCGGTCCCCGTTGCCGCATACCAGATTTCAGGGGAGTACTCGATGATCACCGCGGCGGCGGCGAACGGCTGGATCGACCGGGACGCTGCGATCCACGAATCGCTGCTCGGGATTCGTCGCGCAGGGGCGGACATCGTGCTGACGTACTGGGCCGCCGAAGTTGCGGGCAGGTTGTCGTGAGCTTTCCACTACCCCCGACGCCCGGCCCTTCCGCACACGCAGCCCGCCCGGCCCCGCAGGACGTCGTCACCGCCTACCAATTGTGGTGCGGAGTTCTGCTTCTCACCGTGATCACCCTGCTGTTCGGGGCATTCGACCTCTGGAGCGGGCGGACCGAACTCGTCGACATGATGGTCGAGATGACAGCCGACACGGGGACGGAGGAACTCTCCCGCTCCGACCTCGATGCCGCGATCCCGATGGTCGTTGTCCTCACCGTGGTCTTCGGACTTGTCATCGTCGGCATGCTCTATCTCGTGGTCCGGCAGATGTACAAGGGCAAGAACTGGGCACGCATGGCACTGACCCTGATCGGTGTGTTCATGACCCTGTCCACGTTGCCGACCGTGTTCGGGGTGGGTGTCGGTGCCGGGGGATCCGGATTGGCGCTCGGCATCATCTCCATCGCCTCGGCAGTGCTCACGGTGGGTGCGATCGTGCTGATGCATCGGCGCGAGTCCAACGCGTATTTTCTACGGCTACCGGAGAACTGACCTCACGGCACTCGGGTTTGCGTACCGCGCAGTACCGGGTTTGCGCACCGCGCAGTGCCGGGTTTGCGCACCGCGCAGTGCAGAGTACGGTGGGCTCACCATCGTCGGCCCGTGGCCGCACTCCGTCGAGCGTAAGGACGTCATGCAGGTGAAACCCCGGCCCTACGGTCGTCGTCGCGAACTTGTGCTGATCGGTCTGATTGCCGTACTCGGTGTTGTGACAACGCTGCTGGTCGTGATTCCCGGGGCGCTCACCGCTTGACCGGCCAGACCGAACCTCGAGGCGTATCCGAGCCGCTGTTCTACGAGCCGGGCGCGAGATGGCGCACGGTCGCTTTCGGTCCGGTGTTCTGCGCGGTGGCGCTGATCGTCGAACTCACGACAGGTCCCGTCGTGCACTGGGTTGCACTGCCGGTGCTCGCGATCGTGCTCGCCGGATTCGCCTACGTCATGGTCACCGCGGCGCGGCGTCACGTCAGCGTCGAACTCACTCGCACTGCGTTGCGGCAGGGAACCGAGGAACTCGAGGTCGGCGAGATCGAGGCGGTACTGCCTCCCGCGATGGATTCGTGGGACGAACCGCAGCGCTGGGAGAGCGCCCGTGTACTCGGAGAACTCGCCAACGTTCCCCGCGGGCGGACCGCCGTCGGCTTGCGGCTGCGGGGCGGGACATTCGTACGAGCGTGGGCCAAGGACGCCGACCGGCTCCGCGTGCGTCTCGGTGAACTGGTCGGCGCCTGAGGCCCTCTCCGATACTCAGGAGTGGGGTGCTCCCTCACGGTCGAGCATGGCCGACCCGAGCAGATACTCGGGTACGCCGAGGCCCTCGACGAGAGTCATCACGTGCGGCCGCAATGTGCGGCATCGCTCGTTGATCCCACGCAGCACCGCCTTGGAGCGCTCGACCGACAGGTGCCGGTGTTCCATGAACCACGCCTTGTCCTCGTCGATGACCGTCAGCGCGAACAGATCGCACAGATCGGAGAGAAGCCCGCATGCGGTTTCGTCCTTGCAGTCGTCGATGGCCGCGACGAAGGCCTCCAGGACGACACGGTCGATATGGGCCTGCGCGGCGTGCAGCACGTGGTCCTGCACGAAGTTGAATGCGTCGAACGGGTTGTCCTCGCGCTTGGTGGCAGCCTGCAGGCGTCGCGCTGCGGTCGAGAGCAGATACTGCTCGCGGTCCTCGAACATCGTCAGCTGGGTGCCCCGATTGAAAAGGCTGCCGTCCTCCTCGTTGTCCTGACGTGTGTCGAGGATCGTCTGGATGATCTGCTGCGCCGCGGTGCGCTTCTTCACGACATCCGAGATCGTGTCGGCGGCGAACCTCATCCACTCCACAGGACTCATGCCACGAACCTCGTCGGCATACGCCGTGAGCAATTCCTTCGCGACGAGTTGCGTGAGCACGTGGTTGTCGCCCTCGAATGTGGTGAACACGTCGACGTCGGCGCGCAGGGCAGTGAGCCGATTTTCGGCCATGTAGCCTGCGCCGCCGCACGCCTCGCGTGCTTCCTGGATAGCGCGGGCCGCGTGCCAGGTGTTGGCCACCTTGAGGCCTGCGGCGCGGCCTTCGAGTTCGCGCTGTTCCTGGGGGTCCACGTCGGTCAGCGGCACCGACTGGATGCGGTGCATCGCCGAGATCAGCTCGTTCTGAGCGAAACCCAGCGCGTACGACTTCGCTATGTGCGGCAGCAGTCGCCGCTGGTGGACGAGGTAGTCCATCAGGAGCACCTCGTCGTCACGGCCCGGGGCATCGAACTGACGCCGTAGCAGCGCGTACCGCGTCGCGATCGACAGCGCGACACGGGCCGCGGAGCCTGCCGACCCGCCGACGGTGACCCGCCCGCGGACGAGAGTGCCGACCATCGTGAAGAAGCGGCGGCTCGCGCTCTCGATGTCGGAGGTGTAGGTGCCGTCCGCCTCGACGTCCGCGTACCGGTTGAGCAGGTTCTCGCGCGGTACCCGAACGTTGTCGAACACGATCCGGCCGTTGTCGACGCCCGGCAGTCCGCCCTTGTATCCGCAATCCGAGGTGGTGACACCGGGAAGATCGTTACCTTCGTCGTCGCGGAGAGGAACGACGAAACAATGCACCCCATACGACTCGCCGTTCGTCACGAGCTGCGCGAACACTGCAGCAACCTTCGCGTGTTGCGCGGCACCGCCGATGTAGTCCTTGCGGGCCGACGGGGTGGGGGAGTGGATCACGAACTCATCGGTGGCAGGGTCGAAGGTGGCGGTGGTCTCGAGGGCTTGCACGTCGCTGCCGTGGCCCGTCTCCGTCATGGCGAAGCAACCGAGCAGATCCAAATCGATCAGGGGAGTGACGTACTTGTCGTGGTGGCGCTTCGTGCCGAGATTCTCGATCGCCCCGCCGAACAAGCCCCACTGCACGCCGGCTTTGACCATCAGGGACAGATCGGACATCGCGAGCATCTCGATCGAGGCGACGGCGCCTCCGGCATCTCCGGTACCACCCGATTCGACGGAGAAACCCGACGCGGCGTACCCGTGCTCGGCGAGCAACCGCATCTGTTTCAGGGTGATGTCGCGGGCCTGTTCGAGGTCGGGGGTGTAGTGCGGCGCGAATGCCGGGTCGGCCATGTTCGTCCGGGCGCGCTCGCGTGCGCTGTGCCATGCACCGTCGAGGGCCCTGCTCAGATGTTCACCTGTAGTCGCCATGGTTCCGACCCTATGACCGCAACGCCGTCCCATGGGGGCTTCACGGAGCCTCGACGCGGATGAGGACTGTAGTGAGATCCGAATCACAGCTCCTATCGCACACCGATCGGCTTTTTGGCAAATCGGGGGAAACTGGGACACTGGACGTCGTGACTGCGACTCCCGCTGCTTCCTCCGTCCACGACGCCGATTCGACGGCACTGTTCACCCGGGCGTCGAAGGTGACTCCCGGCGGGGTCAATTCCCCGGTCCGCGCATTCGGTTCGGTTGGCGGTACCCCGCGGTTCATTGCCTCGGGATCCGGATACACACTCACCGATGTCGACGGCAATTCCTACGTCGACCTGGTGTGTTCCTGGGGACCGTTGATTCTCGGGCAGGCGCACCCCGCTGTCGTCGACGCCGTACGCACCACCGCCGCATCGGGTCTGTCCTTCGGCGCCCCTACTGCCGGTGAGGTCGAACTCGCCGAGGAAATCGTCGCCCGGATCACGCCGGTCGAGCAGGTCCGGCTGGTCAACTCCGGCACCGAGGCCACCATGAGCGCGGTGCGTCTCGCGCGCGGATTCACCGGCCGCACGAAGATCATCAAGTTCGCGGGTTGTTATCACGGTCACGTCGATGCCTTGCTTGCAGATGCGGGCTCCGGGGTCGCGACATTCGGTCTGCCCACGTCGCCGGGTGTGACCGGGGCGCAGGCCGAGGACACCCTCGTCGTCCCGTACAACGACCTCGAAGCCGTGCGCGCGGCATTCGACGCGCATCCCGGGGCGATCGCCGCGGTGATCACCGAAGCCGCCGCCGGAAACATGGGGACCGTCCCGCCCGCACCCGGGTTCAACGAGGGGCTGCGCGCGTTGACCCGCGACCACGGCGCCTTGCTGATCATGGACGAGGTCATGACGGGGTTCCGCGCGAGCGCGACGGGCTGGCACGGCATCGACGGTGTCGCAGGCGACCTCATGACCTTCGGCAAGGTGATGAGCGGCGGCCTGCCCGCTGCCGCGTTCGGCGGTCGGGCCGACGTCATGGCGCACCTGGCGCCGGCGGGCGCGGTCTACCAAGCGGGAACGTTGTCCGGTAACCCGGTCGCAGTGGCCGCAGGCCTCGCGAGCCTGCGCGCGGCCGACGCGGACGTGTACGCCGCCCTAGAGCGCAATGCCGCAACCCTCGGCCGCCTTCTCGGCGACGCGCTGACCGCCGAGGGTGTTCCGAACCGGATCCAGAACGCCGGGACGATGCTCAGCGTGTTCTTCACCGAGGACCCCGTCACCAACTACGACGAGGCAAAGGCCGCGCAGACCTGGCGATTCCCCGCGTTCTTCCATGCCCTGCTCGAGCACGGCGTCTACGCACCTCCGAGCGCGTTCGAGACCTGGTTCGTCTCCTCGGTTCTGGACGACGACGCGTTCTCCCGGATCGCCGATGCACTTCCACACGCGGCGAAGGCAGCTGCAGCCGCCACCGCCTCCTGACAGCGAGGGCCTGACCGCGAGCGCCCCGACATCCACCCGCTTCAACGACCTGAGGAACACGCACGTGACCGAAGCCGCCCCGTCCGAGACCCGCACCATCGTGCACGTGCTGCGGCACGGTGAGGTGCACAACCCGTCCGGCATCCTCTACGGCCGCCTCCCCGGCTTCCGGTTGTCGGTTACCGGCGAGGCGCAGGCTCGGGCCGTGGCGGCTTCCCTCGCGGACCACGACATCGCGCACGTGGTCGCCTCCCCGCTCGAGCGTGCCCAGCAGACCGCGTCGCCGATCGCGCAGAAGCACGGTCTCGAGATCCGCACCGATGAGAACCTCATCGAGGCGGGCAACGATTTCGAGGGTCTCAAGGTCGCTGTCGGCGACGGAGCCCTCAGCCGCCCGCGGCACTGGTGGAAGCTGCGCGACCCGTTCACACCGTCCTGGGGTGAGCCGTACCTGCAGATCGCGCATCGCATGCTGGCCGCGGTCAATACTGCGCGCGCCGCTGCGGCAGGTCGCGAGGCCGTGTGTGTGAGCCATCAACTGCCGGTGTGGACGCTGCGCCGGTTCCTCGAAGGCGAACGCCTGTGGCACGACCCGCGTCACCGGCAGTGCAGCCTCGCCTCTCTCACGTCTCTGGTGTACGAGGGCGAAACTCTGGTGGACCTGGTCTATTCGGAGCCGGCGGGCGCCTCCGACCCGAACGTCCACGGCGCATGAGAAGGGCACTTCACGCGATAGGCGGGTTGTTGTGCGGCGCACTGCTCCTGTCCTCCTGCGCGACGGGCACCGACGCGGTCGCGACCGGCGGTACGTTCGACTTCGTCTCGCCCGGCGGCGAGACTCGCATCTTCTACGATCCGCCCGCGGACCGCGGCACCCTCGGCACGCTGACGGGGGAGGATCTCATGAACGAGGGGCAGACGATCTCACTCGACGACTTCGCCGGCGAGGTCGTGGTCCTCAATGTGTGGGGCCAGTGGTGCGCGCCGTGTCGTAGCGAAGCGGATGACCTCGAGCAGGTCTACGAGGCGACCAAGGACCTCGGAGTTGCCTTCCTCGGCATCAACGTGCGCGACAACCAGCGGGACAAAGCACAGGACTTCGTGACCGATCAGCAGATCGGTTACCCGTCGATCTACGACCCGGCGATGCGTTCGTTGCTCGCACTCGGCCGCAACTATCCGACCTCCGTGGTGCCGACCACGGTCGTTCTCGACCGTGACCATCGAGTCGCGGCGGTCTATCTGACCGAACTTCTCGCGAGCGACCTGCAACCGGTCGTCGAGCGCATTGCCGCAGAACCCACCGAGGACCAAAAGTGACGACAGTTCTCGCTTCCGGTATCGGCGATACCTTCCAGAATGCCGCAGCGTCCGGCCCGCTTCTCCTGGCTGTCGGTGCGTGTCTCCTGGCGGGGCTGGTGTCGTTCGCTTCGCCGTGCGTGGTCCCGCTCGTGCCCGGCTACCTGTCGTATCTTGCGGGCGTCGTCGGCGCCGAGGCACCCGCGGTCACCGCAGCGCAGGCCGGCTCACGTACCACCACGGTTCGCGACGACGGCCGACTGCGGGTCGCGGGAGCAGCAGGACTGTTCGTCGCGGGATTCACCGTCGTGTTCGTCCTGGCAACGGCGTCGGTGTTCGGCGCGATTTCCCTGCTCTCGGTCAACCGTGAGCTGTTGATGCGGATCGGTGGTGTCGTCACCATCGTCATGGGCATGGTGTTCATCGGCCTGATCCCGGCATTGCAGCGGGACACCCGTACCGCGCCGAAGCAGATTTCGAGTCTTGCGGGTGCGCCGCTGCTCGGCGCGGTCTTCGCGCTCGGATGGACCCCGTGTCTGGGACCCACCCTCGCGGGGGTGATCTCGCTCGCCGCAGGCACCGAAGGCGCGACGGCTGCCCGCGGGGTCACGCTCATCGTGGCGTACTGCATCGGACTCGGGCTGCCCTTCGTCGTCCTTGCGTTCGGCTCGGCCCGGGCGCTGCGCGGAGTCGGCTGGCTGAGACGTCATGCCCGGACCATCCAATTGTTCGGCGGCATCATGCTGATTGCCGTCGGCATCGCCCTCGTCACCGGCGCGTGGGACCTGTTCGTGTCCTGGGTGCGGGACTCTTTCATCTCGGACGTGACCTTGCCTGTGTGACGCCGCCCCACATGTCCTTCTCGGCCCGATCCGGTCGCTCCACGTAGCCCCCACCCTTTGGAAGGAGGTCGGCGCTTGTACTCCCTGGTGAACGAGGGAGGATCCGCGTCGAACATCAGATGACGGCCACCGACACGCAGACCTCGGCGCCTCGGCCGGGCGCCCCGAAACAGAGCCCGACGGGGCGCGCCGTGGCGTTCGTCCGTAACACGTGGCGCGGACTGACATCGATGCGCACGGCGTTGGTCCTGTTGTTCCTCCTGGCGCTCGCCGCCATTCCCGGTGCCCTGCTGCCCCAGCGAAACCTCAATGTCGGAAAGGTCGACGAGTACATCGCCGCCCGCCCGACGCTCGGGCCCTTCATGGACCGGCTCGAACTGTTCGATGTGTTCGGTAGCTTCTGGTTCACCGCGATCTATGCCCTGCTGTTCATCTCGTTGATCGGCTGCATCCTGCCGCGCTGCGCCGAGTATTTCCGCGCGCTACGTGCCCGGCCTGTCGCAACACCGCGCAATCTGTCGCGTCTGCCGCATCACGTCGAGACCACGTTCGAGGACGAGCCCGATGCGGTGCTCGACCGGATCAGCGGCGAGCTACGCGGGTGGCGCGTCGAGCGGCGCGAGGGAACCGCGAAGGGCCGGGACGGTGAGCTGACGCTCTCGGCGGAGAAGGGATATCTGCGCGAAGCGGGGAACCTCGTCTTCCACATCTCGCTGGTCGCGCTGCTCGCCACGGTTGCCCTCGGCAAACTTTTCGGTTACGAGGGCCAGCGCATCCTGGTCGCAAACGGCGAGGAGTTCTGCACCACATCGCCCGCCTCGTTCGACTCGTTCATCGCCGGTATCGAACTCGACGGCACGGGACTGACACCGATCTGCGTGCGGGTGCATGACTTCGTTGCGGATTATCTCGACAACGGTCAGGCCGAGATGTTCACCTCCAACATCGAGTACCAGTACGGGGAGGATGTCGCGGCGAACGTCTGGAGCGACGCGCAACTGAAGGTCAACCATCCGCTCAGAGTGGGGGGCGACCGCGTCTATCTCCAGGGCCACGGCTACGCGCCGACCTTCACGGTGACCTGGCCGAACGGTGAGACACGCACCGAAACGCTGCAGTGGGCACCTGAGGACGCCACGACGTTTCTGAGCAGCGGTGCGATGCGATTCGATCCGCCCGGCGGGATGTTCCCGGACGCAGACGAACGACGAAAGAATCAGATCGCGCTCGAAGGGCTCTTCGCCCCGACCGCTGCGTTCCACGGCACGCTGCTGTCGTCTGCGTTCCCGGCGATGATGGACCCGGCCGTTGCCATCGACATCTACAAGGGCGATTCCGGTCTCGACACCGGCAGCCCGCAGTCGCTCTTCTCGCTCAATACCGAGTTGATCAATCAAGGTCGACTGGTCAAGCAGGAGCGCGTCAACCTGAAGCCGGGAGAGAGCGTCACACTGGCCGATGGCACCGAGGTGAAGTTCGACGGGGCCGTCGACTTCGTCAACCTGCAGGTCTCCCACGACCCATTCCAATCATGGGTGCTGGTCTCGGCAGTCGCGATGATGGCGGGTCTGCTGCTGTCCCTCCTGGTCAAACGGCGAAGGGTGTGGGTGCGCGTCTATCGGACGGGTACAGTTGCTGACGGTGAACGACGAACTGTAGTAGAGCTCGGTGGCCTCGCTCGCACCGACCAGGCCGGGTGGGGCGACGAATTCGATCGGCTGGTCTCCCGACTTCTCGGTGAGAACGCAGCAGGCGGTCGTGTGCCCGACGGCGAGGCACAGGAGGAGAAAGCATGACCCTGAACGACACCCTCGCGAAGTACAGCGACTGGAGCTTCGAAGCGGCATTCGCCGTCGTAGTGCTGGCCATGCTCCTGCTCGTGGTCGAGTACGCGACCTATCGCTCGAATGTGGTCGCCCGACGTGAGCTCGTCGCTGCCGGTGGCGTCGGATCCGACGAGGCGACCCCCGGACGCGTGGAGAATGCCACGGGAAGGACCCTGTCGGAGCGCTTCGGCAATATGGGCCGCGCCCTCGTCGTGGTGGCCGCGGCGTTGATGATTGCATCGATCGTGCTGCGCGGCCTGGCCACCGAACGTTTTCCGCTGGGGAACATGTACGAGTTCGTTGCGATGGCCTGCGCTGCGGCGGTCGTGTTCAGTCTGGTGATGCTGCGTAAGCCTGCCTACCGCATCCTATGGGTGTACGTGCTGGCCCCTGTCGCAGTGTTGATGTTCGTGGCGGCCACAGTGCTCTACGCCGACGCTGCACCGGTGGTGCCGGCCCTGCGTTCGTTCTGGCTGCCGATCCACGTGACGATCATCAGCGTGGGCAGCGGAATCTTCCTTCTCGCCGGCGCTGCGAGCGTGCTGTTCCTGCTGCGGATCCGCCAGCCCAAGGGCTCCGAGAAGGGCATCCTCGGTGCTGTCGCAGCGCGACTGCCCGACGCTCAGGTGCTCGACCGTCTCGCCTACCGGACCACGATCGTCGGCTTCCCGCTATTCGGCATCGGCATCATTCTCGGCGCCATCTGGGCGGAGGCCGCATGGGGCCGGTTCTGGGGATGGGACCCGAAGGAAACCGTCTCGTTCATCACGTGGGTGATCTACGCTGCCTATCTCCACGCCCGCGCGACCTCGGGCTGGCGCAATACGCGTGCGGCGTGGATCAACGTCGTGGGTTTCGTGGCCATGCTGTTCAACTTGTTCATCATCAATATGGTCGTGTCCGGTCTGCACTCGTACGCCGGCCTGAACTGATCCTGCTATCGTCCTCGGCGGCGTGAGGAACTGCGATCGGGGGGAACGCGGATGTCGGAAGGATCCGGACGGCTACCAGGGGCAAGTCTGTCGGGTGCAGACCCCGGGAACCTGTCGGCTCGGGATCTCGACTCGTCGCTTCTCGTCCGCAGGGCCACCCCTGCGCCCGAACGAGGATGGCGTCGTGCGCTCTTCCACGCTACCGGGGGACGGATCGATGTGGGCGACAGCGCACGTGATCAGCGGCGCAGGGAGCTCGTCGAGCAGGTCTCACAACCACTGCGCGGGTGCTATCGGATCGCGCTGCTCAGTCTCAAAGGTGGTGTGGGCAAGACGACCACGACGGCGACCCTGGGTTCGACGTTCGCGTCGCTCAGAGGCGACCGGGTGGTCGCTGTGGATGCGAATCCCGATCGCGGCACGCTGAGCCAGAAGGTGCCGACGGAAACGTCCGCCACGGTGCGGACGCTCTTGCGCGACGAGGAGCGCATCGAGCGGTACAGCGATGCGCGTGCCTACACCTCGCAGAATGTGCACCGGCTCGAAGTGCTTGCCTCCGACAGCGACCCCGCTGTCTCCGAAGCGTTCAGCGCGCAGGACTACGAACGGACCCTCGCGCTGCTCGAGCGCTACTACAGCATCGTGTTGACCGATTGCGGCACGGGACTGATGCACTCGGCGATGCGCGCAATCCTGGAGAACACGGATGCGCTGGTGGTGATCAGTTCGGGTTCGGTGGATGGCGCAAGGAGTGCGTCGGCCACGCTCGACTGGCTCGACGCGCACGGCTACCGAGACCTGGTGAGCGGGTCGGTGGCGGTGGTCAACGCTGTCCGCCCGAAATCGGGCAAGGTCGACCTCGATCGGCTCGTGGGGCACTTCGAACAGCGGTGCCGAGCGGTGCATCTATTGCCGTTCGATCCTCATTTGGAGGAAGGCGCCGAAGTCGACCTGGAGCGATTGCAGGCGCCCACCAGACGTGCGCTGCTGCAACTCGCCGCCGAGGTGGCGGCGGGTTTCGCGCGGTAGGCGGGCGCCCGGGTCAGTCGGTGTTCTCCTGGCCCGGGCCGTCGGTCCGGCCGGACTCGTCGGTGTGCCGACGGCGCACCTCGCGATCGACCTTCCAGAGGAACTCGGGGTCGTCGTCGGGGCCGAGGCCGCGCGTAGGGGTCTTGTTCAGGTCGGGGCCGAATGCTTTCCACAGCAGGAAGACGAGCGTCACCGCACCGATGAGTGCCAACAGATAAAGCACGATGCACCTCCTGGCCGCGTTCGGCGCCGCTTCGATTCCGACGTCGTACTGTCCGATTTCCCCCCAGTCTATGCGGCCTGTCCGAGTGTGACATCGACGCGGGTGCATCGAGGCTGTTTCGCGATCGCCCGGAGTGCGGTGGGGCAGGACAGGGCCCGCCCGGCTTCGTTTCCGAGGCCGGGCGGTTCGCCTCAGCGGGTGGCTTCGGTGGTGAGGGAGCGGAGCAACGTGAGGACTTCGGACTCGCGGAATCGACGGTGTCCGCCGGGTGTGCGCAGTGAACCGAGACGGCCTGCATGTGCCCAACGGGTCACGGTCTTCGGATCCACGTGGAAGAGGGCGGCGACCTGGCCGGGGGTGAGCAGGGATTCTTTGGCGCCGTTGAAGGTGGGTGCGCTCATTGTGAATGTCCTCCCGGTTGTTTTGTCTTGATCGGGTTGTTCGATCGGGTTGTCCCACGCCATGTTGACACCGGAACCCCTGGTTGCTCGAACGGTCAGTGGTTGGTAAAGCGGAAGTAATGGACAAAACGGACGGATGTCCAGCTATCGCCGAGCCTTCGGAAGCGGCCGGATCGGCATCGACGGCTACCCTGGGGGAGTGACCGACGAACACCGCTCCGATCCAGCGAATACCCCGTCCGGCCCCGGCCGAAACACCCCGAATGCGAGCAATTCGGGCACCGGCACGCTCGTGCGTGATGTCGCGTTGTATTCACTGGCCAGGCTTGCGCTCGTCGTCGTCCTTGCGGTTGTCATCCTGTACATCCCGCAGGCATTCGGTGTGGAGATCCCGCTGCTCGTCGCGGCACTGTTCGCGGTTCTCATCGCGTTGCCGCTCTCTCTCGTCCTGTTCGCTCCGCTGCGCCGACGGGTCAACGAGGGCATTGCCTCGGTCGACGAACGGCGTCGCACCACTCGCGCTGATCTCGAAAGCCGCCTCCGCGGCGAGAGTGAGAGGTGACCGACGCAGGTCCGGGCGTGGTCGATCGCAGCGCGTCCCGCGGTTGGGTCGACAATGCCGTCCGGTTGATCGAGGCCGATGCGCAGCGCAGTGCCGACACGCACCTGCTGAGGTATCCGCTACCTGCAGACTGGGGCATCGACCTTTATTTGAAGGACGAATCGACGCACGTTACCGGCAGTCTGAAGCATCGACTTGCCCGGTCGCTGTTCCTGTACGGCCTGTGCAACGGATGGATCGGCGAGAATACTCCGGTCATCGAGGCATCGTCCGGTTCGACTGCCGTGAGCGAGGCGTACTTCGCGCAACTGCTCGGCCTCGATTTCGTTGCCGTGGTACCCCGGCGGACCTCGCCCGCGAAGGTCGCGTTGATCGAGGCGCAGGGCGGGCGGTGTCACTACGTCGACCGTCCTCCTGAGATCTACACCGAGGCGCAGCGACTGGCCGACGAACTCGGCGGCTGCTACCTCGATCAGTTCACGAACGCCGAGCGGGTCACCGATTGGCGGGGAAACAACAACATCGCCGAATCGATCTTCGAGCAGATGCGCCTCGAGCGGCACCCGGTGCCCGACTGGATCGTCGTGGGCGCCGGTACCGGCGGAACCAGTGCAACGATCGGCCGCTACATCCGATACCGCAGGCACGGCACCAGGCTCGCCGTAGTGGATCCGGAGAACTCGGCGTTCTTCGGAGCGTACGAGACCGGTGCCGCCGACTACGCCACGGGAATGCCATCGCGGATCGAGGGAATAGGCCGGCCGCGCGTCGAACCCTCGTTCGTGCCGCAAGTGGTGGACCGGATGGTCCGGGTGCCCGACGCTGCGTCCATCGCAGCCATGCGTCACGGCAGTACTGCTCTCGGTAGGCGGGTCGGCGGATCTACCGGAACCAACCTCTGGGGCGCCTTCGGCCTCATCGGCGAGATGCTGGCCAGCGGTCGGGACGGCAGTGTGGTGACCCTGCTGTGCGACGGCGGTGAGCGCTACACCGGTACGTACTACTCCGACGAGTGGCTCGCGGCGGAAGGGCTGGAGGCGTCGAAGTGGGGCGCGGTGCTGGAGAGGTTCGCCGCGACCGGTCGCTGGGAGCCTCGCGAGAACGGCTGACCGCTCACCCCGTCGACCTTCTGACGAGCAGTGCATCTGACAAACAGTGCCGTCAATTTTCGTTGACATTCTCATGATGTCAACTTAAATTGACATCATGAACAACGAAGCAACCACGCTTGCGGCATCTGCTGCGAGTCCCGACCCTGCCGAAGGGTTGCGCGCTGTCGTTGCCCTGAGGCGCCTACTCGAACGACTCGAATCCATCCAGGTCGAGAGTGCGCGTCAGCAGGGCTGGTCCTGGCAGGCGATCGCAGCTGCGCTCGACGTGAGCCGACAGGCCGTCCATCAGAAGTACAACCGGAAGCGCAGGTAGAGCCATGTTCGAACGATTCTCCGGCAGCGCTCGCGCCGCCGTCGTAGCTGCCCAGGCCGAAGCCCTACGCCTGAACGCCGATCGGATCACGCCCGGGCACGTCCTGCTCGGCGTACTCGTCACCGCCGAGGAACATCTGCGTGCGTTGCTAGCGGATGTCGGTCTGACGGCCGACGGCGTTCGCGCGCATCTGGCCGCGCTGAACCAGCACGATCCGCTCGGGCTCGACGACGCTGCCGCACTCGCAGCCATCGGCATCGATCTCGACGTCGTACGAGCCCGGCTCGAGGAGACCTTCGGTGAAGGCGTGCTCGACAGGCCGGAAAGGCAAACGGGCAAGGAGCAGCGCGGGTGGTTCTCCGATCTGTTCGGTGGTCACATCCCGTTCGACCGGAATGCCAAGAAGGCCTTGGAACTGTCGCTGCGAGAGGCGATCGCCCACCATGACCGCACGATCTGCTCCGAGCACATCGTCCTGGGAACGATCCGGAGCGACGACACGGAGATCATCTCCCTGATCGAGGCTCATGTGACCCGCGACCGTCTCCGGCAAGTGCTGATGGAGCAACTCGACTCTGCCGCTTGAGCCACGCCCGCATCTCGGGGGCGCGTATGTCACAGTGACTGCATGATTTCACTGATCCTGCGATTGATCATCAACGCGATCGGATTGTGGCTCGCGGCCCGACTCGTCACCGGCGTCGATATCGTCGGTGTCGACGGAGGTGAGTTCACCGGCGAGACGGCGATCAAGCTGCTGATCCTCGCCGCGATCTTCACCGTCGTCAACGCCCTGGTGAAGCCGCTGGTGAAGCTGCTGTCACTCCCACTGGTGATCCTGAGCCTCGGACTGTTCCTGCTCGTCATCAATGCGCTGATGTTGTGGCTGACGTCGTGGGTGGCCGAGTTCTTCGACGGCGGCCTCACGATCTCGGGCTTCTGGGCGGCGTTCTGGGGTGGGCTCATCATCGCCATCGTCAACTTCGTTCTGGGATTGGTCGTGCCCGACCGGGACTGACGACCCGCTGGGACGCGGCGGCCTCAGCCGAAGGCGAGCGCGATACCCGTTGTTACTGCCCATACCAGCATCGCGAGCGCGGTGTCGCGCAACGCCGGCAGGAGCTCGAGCCCGAGCCCACCTGAACGCACCGGCGCGTGTGCGCGCACCGCGAGCGGTGCCGCAAGCAACCCGGCCAACGCCCACGGCGTCGCCGCCACCAGCGCGAGCGACATGACGAACGGCGTCGTGAGCAATCCCAGATGCAGTGTGCGGGTACGTGGGTCACCCAACCGGACGGCCAGCGTGCGCTTGCCGCTCTCGGTGTCGGTCGGGATGTCACGCAGGTTGTTCGTCACCATCACCGCGCTGGAGAAGCAGCCCATCGCCACTGCACCCGCCAGCCCCGCCAGCGTCACCTGTTGTGCCTGTACGAATAGAGTGCCGAGCACTGCGACCAGACCGAAGAACACGAACACGGCCACTTCGCCGAGGCCGCTGTAGCCGTACGGCGTACGGCCTCCGGTGTAATACCACGCGCCGACGATGCACACCAGGCCCACCAGGATCAGCCACCACGCACTGGTGAGAGCAAGCGCGACACCCGCGACTGCGGCCACTCCGAAACACGCGAAGGCGGCGCGCTTGACCGCGGCGGGTGAGGCCGCACCCGAACCGACCAGACGCATCGGCCCGACTCGCTCGTCGTCGGTGCCGCGGATCCCGTCGGAGTAGTCGTTGGCGAGGTTCACTCCGATGTTGAGGGCGAGCGACACGACAAGGGCGAGCAGCGCTTTCCACCACACGGCCTCATCGAGTGCCGCCGCGGCGCCTGTACCCACGATGACGGGAGAGATCGCGTTCGGAAGGGTGCGGGGGCGGGCTCCTTCGAGCCATTGACCAGCGGTTGCCATTCGTCGATCTTCGCACTCGGGCGTGCGCTCGTCCGGGGTGGGACCCGGCCTGTCGCTCAAGAGAACCTGGCGACCAGGGCGCGACGATCGATCTTTCCCGGCCCACGCAGCGGCAACACGTCCACGAGATGCAACTCGCGCGGAGCGGCGGTCGCGTCCAGGGTTGCGCACGTCCACTCCCGTAGTTCACCGAGTGTGGGGGCGCTGCCGTGCTCGGGAACGACCACCGCTGCCACCCTGTGCCCGAGCCGGTCGTCGGGCAGTCCGATCACCGCAACCTCCCGCACTGCGGGGTGCTCGATGAGAACGGCTTCGACGACCTGCGGCACCACGGTGAGCCCACCGGACGAGATGGCCTCGTCGAGCCGGCCGAGAATGCGGAGGGCCCCGTCGTCGAACAGCCCGGCGTCGTCGGTGCGGAACCAACCCGATTGGGCGAACGCGCCGTGGTCAGGCAGGCCGCGGTACCCGGACGCGAGCACCGTACCGCCGAGCCACACCCGGCTCTCCGCGTCGACACGGACATCGACGCCGGTCAGCGGTATACCGTCGTAAACGCAACCGCCGCACGTCTCACTCATCCCGTAGGTGCGCACCACATTCACGCCGACCGCGCGGGCATGACGCAGCACAGGTTCGGGGGTGGCTGCACCGCCGAGCAGGATTGCGTCGAGTTCTGCGAGCGCTGCGGCCGCGTCGGGATGGTCGAGGGCCTTGATGAGCTGGGTCGGCACCATCGACGTGTAGCGTCGCGGCCCGCGCATCGCCGCGACCGCGGAAGGTAGAACGGTGGGGTCGAAGCCGTGCGACACATCCATGATCACCGGCTCGGTGCCCGACAGAATGCTTCGCAGTAGTACCTGCATCCCGGCGATGTGATGCCCAGGCAGCGCGAGCAGCCACGAGCCGGTGCCGCCGATTCGTTCGTGTGTGGCGTTTCCGCTGGCGCGCAGAGCTGCCGCGGTGAGCTGAGCGCCCTTGGGAGTTCCGGTCGTACCCGAGGTCGCGACAACCAGACCTACCGTGTCGTCGATCGGTTCACCGGGATGCAGTGCATCGGTGAGGCGGCGGATCTCCCGGTGATCGCCGGCGGGAACCGGCAGCAGGGGAGGGCCCTGGCCGTCGAGCATGTGCTGCAGCGCCGGCACGACGTCGTGGGCCCTGCCTCCGACCGGAACCTCGAGGACGGTGAGATCTGTCCTCACAAGTCGTGCCCGGTCAGTGGCCAACCCCCGGCTTCGAGGTGCACCCGGACCCGGTCGATGTCGTGCCCGAGCGGCATCTCGTTGGTGATCTTGGTGATGAGTACGGCAATGTCGGTTTTGCTGATCGGCAGATCGCCTTCGTCGACAAGAGCATCAGCGACCTGATCGACCTCGTCGTCGGACAGCCGCCGCTTCAGGAGTGCGAACAGCGGCACGTAGTCCTGTTCGGGTACACCCTCCGGATAACCGGCGCGCAACCACTCGATGATCGAAGCGAGGAACGGAGGAAGCATCGCGGACGCTCCTCAGTACGATCCGGTGGGCTGATCGTCACCGGTGGCAGGGTGACCGTTTCGGGTGTCGTCGGTAACGGCCTGTTCGATGTCGCCGGCCTGTTCGTCGGTCCCGACAACGGGCCAACCTCCCGCGACCAGCTGTTCGGTGACCCGTTCGATGTCCTCGTCGGTCGGCTGCTCGTTCAGCACCCCCGCGATGATCTTCCGGAGCGTGTCGTAGTCCACTTTCCGCTGCGGGTGCTCGTGTGCCGTTGCGACCGACAGCTCGAGGATCTCGGCGATGTCTTCGTCCGTCAGCCTGCGTCGGAGGACGGACAGCAGGGCGAAGTGGTCCTTGGGAGGGATTCCTTCGGGATAACCGGCCCGTAGCCAGTCCAACACCGAGCGAAGAGAATACCGAGGCAAGATTATCGTTGATCCTTCTCTTCGGTGGTGATCAGAACAGTTGGATACCGACGCTGCTGGACAGGAAGTCAGCAGTCAACAGGAGTATCCCCGCAATGATCGCGACGACGACAATCACGAAACAGACGACCGCTCCGATGCGGCCCAATGCCCGCCGGCCGGGGTCGACCGTTCCGGTGCCGTCGTCCCCGAGCGCCGCCGACCGCATTCCGAGTGCGAAGACGGTGGGCAGACCGGCCCCGAGTACGAGACCGACCAACACGACCTGCCACAGAGAATCGAGCGTGGAGACCAGCAGATTCACGGACGTCCCTCCTGGGCGACGGGATCGAGTTCGGTGCCCCCGTCACCTTCCCATGACGCGTTGACGTTGGACGCATCGATCGGCTGCAAGCGCGACCGCAGATACATCAGGCCAGCGAGCGCACACAGGATCGCGAATACCACGAGGACACCGGGGAGGCCGCCGATCAGGTGAGCGATCAGCCAGCATACGGCACCGACCACACCCGCGCACGGCAAGGTGATCAGCCACGCCACGGCCATTCGGCCGGCGATGCCCCAGCGAACCTCGGCGCCTTTCGTGCCGAGGCCTGTTCCGAGGATCGAGCCGGTGGCCACGTGAGTCGTCGACAACGGGAGCCCGAAATGGCTCGACGTGAGGATGATTGCAGCCGAGGAGGACTCCGCCGCCATTCCCTGCGGTGGCGTGATCTCGACCAGACCCTTGCCGAGGGTGCGAATGATCCGCCAGCCCCCGAGATAGGTGCCGAGCGCAATCGCGACAGCGCACGTGAACTTGACCCAGAACGGCATCTCGGTTTCGGGCGTGATCGTCCCGTATGCCACAAGCGCCAGGAAAATCACGCCCATCGTCTTCTGTGCGTCGTTGGTGCCGTGCGCGAGTGAGACGAGCGAGGCGGTGCCGATCTGGCCGATCTTGAAGCCCTTACCGCGGGACTCTTCGGGAATGTCGTGGGTCAGGCGATGAACCGACCAGGTGCCCACTGTTGCGACCAGTGCAGCGACGACGGGTGCGAGCAGAGCCGGGATGATCACCTTGCCCAGAACACCGTCCCACACCACGCCACTCATACCGAGAGCGGCGATGGCGGCGCCGATCAGACCGCCGAACAAAGCGTGGGAGGAACTCGATGGGAGGCCGAACAGCCAGGTCGCAAGGTTCCAGAGAATGCCGCCGACGAGTCCGGCGAACACGATGAGCAACAGTGCCGAGCCACCGGTGTTGTCGAGATTGACCACGCCTTTGGCGACAGTCGCGGCGACCTCGACCGACAGGAATGCCCCGACGAGGTTGAGCACGGCCGACAGGCCGACAGCTACTTTCGGCCTCAGCGCCCCGGTGGCGATGGAGGTGGCCATCGCGTTGCCCGTGTCGTGGAAGCCGTTCGTGAAATCGAATGCGAGGGCAGTGACGACCACTACCAGTAGGACAACGAACTCTGCGGTCACGTCTTCCGATTGTGGGGTAAATAGGCGGTGAATGTACAGCTAATGGGAGGTTTCCCACGGGTGCTCAGAGGGCGATTCGCACTCGAGCGGGAGGTCGGCGGTTCCCCACCGTGTGCAACGTCACGCCGACGGGTTCAGCGGAGATCCTTGCGAATCGGGTGGTCCGGCGGAATCTGCACCAGAACCACACGGATCCCGTCCGGATCGTCGATCCACATCTCGTGCAGCCCCCACGGTTCCTGTTGCGCGGCTCGGGTGATCACAACTCCCGCGAGCGTGAGCTCCGTTTGTGCGGCATACACGTCTCGGACCTGAAGCCACAGCGCTCCGTGGAAGCGTTGAGTGCCGTCGCGTTCGCCATGCGCGGCGATCTCGATCAAGCCCTGGCCCGCGAAGAACACGGTGCCGCCCGGATACTCCCGGGCAATGGCGAGGCCGAGGGTCCCGCCGTAGAACTCCAGGGTGGCGTCGTAGTCGCGTGGACGCAGGATCGTCCGGCTGCTCAGTATTTCCATGTCTGCACCTTCGCCGCCGCGCCTATCCTTCGGGCACAGGACGAGCCTCGTGCCCCCGCAATCCGTGGGTACGACGCGCCTCTTTCGACTCGGCCTCGAACAGATGTCTGCGTCCTGCGACCAACGTGTCGCGTACCTCCGCGTCGAGGGTGCGTAGCTCGGTCCAGTAGCCGTCGTCGAACTCCTCGACGAGTTGGAACGTCCAGCGCCCTTCGGCAACGTTACGGCCCACGAGTTCGCGCTCGATCCGGTCGGCAAGCTCGGAGCTGCCCGCGGCGCGGAGCATCTCTGCGGCCTGCTCGACCTGAAAATCGGCGTGGCCCATCAGCTGATGGAATCCGTACAGGTGTCCGCGTGCCCGCTCGACGGTTTCGAGTGCCTCGGACAGCTTCCCGACGGCCGCGACCGTCGCATCGGTGACGCCGTCCGGCCGCGTGTGCGAGGGATGGGGACGCTCGCGATCGGTCATGTTTCGAGTGTGCCCGACCCGATGCTCTGCAGGTTCGTCTTCGCCCGGTCGGAACTGCCGCGGGTGAGCAGTTCGAACGAGGCCTTCCACATCCACTCGACGTGACCTTGCCGGAAGCGGCGTAGCCGGAGTCGCAGTATCACGTCGAAACGGGTCATGCCCGACATCAGATGTTTGAAGCCGGAAACTCCTGGACATAACTACCGCCGAGGTGCCCCGACGCACCGACGCCCCGGCCTCGGGGCGGGACATAATGCCCCGCACGGACCAGGAGACCACGATGAGCACCGACTACGACGTCCGACGCACCAACGAGCTTGCAGGCACCGGTACTGCGATCGACGAACTCGACCTGAAGCCGACGGGACTCGCCGACGCTGACGAAGCCGAGGTCATCGAATCGCCGGATCTGCCCGGAGCGGATCTGTCGGGCGAGGAACTCAGCGTGAATGTCGTGCCGATCCAGGAGGACGAGTTCACCTGCTATCGATGCTTCCTCGTCCATCATCACAACCGGAGGGCGTCGTCGCCGACAGAGGATCCCTACTGTCTCGACTGCGCCTGACCTGCCCGCACCGCCGCATGTCGCGGCCCTGAATCGCCGCGGCCGGGCCGAGTGATCCTCGGCCCGATCGGCAGGTCAGTAGTACCTTGGCAGGTCAGTAGTACCGCGGGTAGGGGGACCAGTCGGGCTCACGCTTTTCGAGGAATGCGTCGCGGCCCTCGACTGCCTCGTCGGTCATGTACGCAAGGCGGGTGGCTTCACCAGCGAACAGTTGCTGACCGACCAGCCCGTCGTCCTGCAGATTGAATGCGTACTTGAGCATCCGCTGTGCCTGCGGCGACTTGCCGTTGATCTTGTCGGCCCACTCGAGCGCGACATCTTCGAGTTCGTCGTGGGCGACGACACGGTTCACCGCGCCCATGTGGTGCATGTCCTCGGCGGTGTAGGTGTCGCCGAGGAAGAAGATCTCCCGGGCGAACTTCTGTCCGACCATCTTCGCGAGGTACGCGCTGCCGTAGCCACCGTCGAAGCTGCCCACGTCGGCGTCGGTCTGTTTGAACCGGGCATGCTCCCGCGAAGCGAGAGTCAGGTCGCATGTCACGTGCAGGCTGTGCCCGCCCCCCGCGGCCCAGCCGTTGACGAGGGCGATCACGACTTTCGGCATGAACCGGATCAGGCGTTGCACCTCGAGGATGTGCAGGCGACCCGCACGGGCCTTGTCGACTGTCTCAGCGGTCTCGCCGCTGGCGTACTGGTAGCCGCTGCGTCCGCGAATGCGTTGGTCGCCGCCCGAGCAGAACGCCCAGCCGCCGTCCTTGCTGCTCGGGCCGTTGCCGGTGAGGAACACCACCCCCACATCGGAGGTCGTCCGTGCGTGGTCGAGCACGGTATACAGCTCGTCGACGGTGTGCGGGCGGAATGCATTGCGCACCTCGGGTCGATCGAACGCGACACGGACGGTGCCCTGCGTGACATGACGGTGATAGGTGATGTCGGTGAGGTTCTCGAACCCCGCAACGGGGCGCCACAGTTCAGGATTGAAGGTCACGTCGTCACTTTAAGGCCGGGTAGTGCCGATGTGCGCGCGTCGGGCGGATAACGTGCAGGATCATGAGCGAGCAGAACAATCGAGGCGGCGACGACGCATACGAGCATCACGGTGGCTTCCCCGTCTACGAACCGGTGAAAGCGGGACCGAACTTCGGTCGCTTCGTCGATGCGTTCCGCCGGTTGCAGGACCTCGCGGTTTCCACACACGCACCTGATGACGTCGTGGACCAGGCCATCGCGCAAGCGGAGGCTCTCGGGGACCTGCTCGAGTCCTACGAGGTCCGGGAAGGAAAGTCCCCGGCCGGTTTCAACGTCGATCTCCCCGGACGGGGCAGTCTGCTGCTCCCGCCGTGGACGATCGAGCAGTTCGATGCCGGCGGTGTGCGCGAACGAGGCCACTTCCGCCGCTACCATCTCGGGGGTAACGGCGCTGTGCACGGTGGCACCATTCCGTTGCTCTTCGATGACCTGTTCGGGATGGTGATCCACGCATCCGGACGGCCCATCGCCCGCACCGGTTATCTCCATGTCAACTACCGCAAGATCACGCCGTTGTGGGACGAACTCGTCGTCGAGGGTCGCGTGGACAGCGTCGACGGACGAAAGGCGTTCTGCAGCGCCGAGCTGCGCACCCTGGACGGCACTGTGCTCGCCGACTCCGAGGCGCTGATGATCGAATTGCTCCCGGGACAGCCGTGACGCCGTCCGGGACCGCGGCGATCCCACCACTGAATGAGGTGCTGGCAGCCGCGGTCGTCGTGTCGCTCCCGATGAGGGTGCGGTTCCGGGGTATCACCGCGCGGGAGGTCGTCCTCCTCGAGGGCCCGGCGGGGTGGGGAGAATTCGGCCCGTTCCCTGAGTACGACGACGTCGAGTCCGCCGAATGGCTGCGTTCCGCGCTCGAATCGGCATGGCTCGACGACCCCGCACCCCTGCGAGCACACGTTCCCGTCAATGCCACGGTGCCTGCCGTCGATCCCGAGCAGGTCCCCGGCATATTGGCGAGGTTTCCCGGTGCGCGTACGGCGAAGGTGAAGGTTGCCGAACGCGGTCAGGATCTCGAACAGGATCTCGCCCGGGTCCGTGCTGTGCGCGAATTGGTTCCCCACGTGCGGGTCGACGCGAACGGCGGGTGGAGTGTCGACGACGCAGTGACGGCCTTGACCGAGCTGGTTGCCCAGGTTCCTCTCGAGTACGCAGAACAACCCTGCGCTACGGTGCCTGAACTCGTCGAACTCCGTCTCAGGTTGGAGCGCAGCATTCCGGGTGGGATCCGGATCGCGGCCGACGAGAGCATTCGGCGGGCCGACGACCCGATGCGTGTGGTTCGGGCAGGTGGTGCGGACGTCGCGATCGTCAAAGTTGCTCCGCTCGGCGGCATCCGCCGGGTACTGGCACTGGCCGATGAGCTCGCAGACTGCGGAGTGCCGATCGTCGTGTCGAGCGCCCTCGACTCGGCCGTAGGAATGGGAGCCGGACTTGCGGCGGCCGCGGCACTGCCGGACCTCCCGTTCGCGTGCGGCCTCGGTACCGGCGGCTTCTTCACGGCGGACGTGGCGACCCCCCGAGCCATGTCGAACGGCACACTGCCGGTCGGTAGGGTTGCGCCGAGCCGGTCCGGACTCGACGCCGTGCGCGTCGATGCGGAGCGGGAGCGATGGTGGCTCGATCGAGTGCGCAGATGCCACGCCCTGCTCGAGTGACTGCGGAATAGGCGCGGTGTGCGTCGTCGTATATCGTTCGGGCGTCCCAACAGTCACATTCTTCACAAAACGGAGGCATGGAAGTGGTTGCAGCTCTCGGTGATGCCCTGCTCGGCGCCGATAAACTCCCGGCGGTCCAGAGCGACGTCCTCGCACTCATCGACGCTGAGGTGTCGGACAAGAAGGGCGCGTCGGGCCTCGCACTCAAGGGCGGATACGCCGCGGTGAAGAAGGTCGGCCCGTCGATCGTTCCGGGTGCCGTCGAAGGTCTCCTGCCCGACTTCGTCGAGCGGCTCCAGCCGTTCTGGGCGGACTTCGCAGGCAACGGCTCGTTTGCCGACTACCTCACCGCACGCGGTGACGAGGTCGCAAACGCGCTGCTGGGCGTGACCGACGACAAGATCGCGGGTAGCGACAAGGCCGCCGTCAAGAAGGTCTACGATTCGCTCCGCGGTTCGGCGCAGAAGCACGTCGTCGAGGCTCTGCCGCGTCTGGGTGACCTCATCCAGAAGCACGCTGCGTAGGCCTGGACTTTCGTCGACGGTGCCGCTGCGGCTTCGGCCGCGGCGGCACCGTCGTCTTCCGGGCTTCGTCCGGCTGTGTCAGTGCAACCTGACGATGCCAGTGCAACCTGACGATCGTCATCTGTCGGCCACGCGCACATCGGGGCTTCGGGTTCGGCTGTCGGACAAGCCCTGGCGCGCAAGGACACCCGGAAGACCACGTCCGTTCCGTGTGCTCAGCGCGGTCACCAGAGCCACGAACGCGAAGACCGGAGCGAGGCCACTGTAGGAACCGGGGAGTATCGCGAGTATCCCGTATCCGCCGATTCCGCCTGCGAAACGAGCGAGGCGTGTCAGCGCAGTCGGAAGCGAACCACCCGTGTAGCGGAGCCGTACCGCCTGATCGCCGAGTGTCCGACCGGTGAGCATCGTCATGACAAACCACATGGTGATCGCCACCGCGGTCGAAAGCACCTCGGCGACCCGCCCCTCGACGACCGTCGCGCGGTCTTGGGCCACGTAGAGGATGTAGGCCTGGACTGCGGTCCCCATGACAGCAGTCACCACCAAGTAACCGACCAGGTCGCACACCATTGCGAGCAGACGCCGCGGTTTCGTCACCGGCCGCGGTAGTCCTGGTGCATCGTTTTCGGCCGCACCGCGAAGCCTGCGAGGTACCAGCAGTGCCACCATCGAGCCCGCGATCGCGCCGACGGTGTTGGTGAGCAGGTCATCGACGTCGAAGACACGGTAGGCGCACGGATAAAGGCCCCACACGCCGGTCAGTTGAGTGAATTCGATGAACGCCGACAGCCCGAGCCCTACAGCACCCGCGGTGACCATCCCTCGTCCGCCGAGCGTGCGCAAGAAGAAGCCGAGGGGGACGAACAACAGGACGTTGAGAGCCAGCTGCATGAACGCGGTGTCTGCCAGTAGTGCGACAGGACCCCTGCCGCGTCCGACCACGCATTGTCGATATCACGGGTGAACGCGAACAGATCTGTGTTGACGTCCGCGCACTGAAGCGTCGCGGGATCGGGCAGCGGCAGCAGAGTGTAGGTCCAGATTCCCCAGCCGTAGGTCAGGGCGGCGGCCCAGGTGAGGGCACGGCCGATCGGGAAGGAGCCGTGCCGACGGTAACTCGCTGCAACGAAAGGCACGAGCATGACTGTGCCCGCTACGAAGCCGAGGAATACCGCGCTGGCGCCGAGCCTCAGCTGTTCATCCATATCGCGAGTGTGCCGTCAGTAGGTCAGCACCCGGGAAATTCCGGAGGGCTCGGCGAGTCAACTCCTCGGTCGATCGATGCTCCGAACGGCCGGCGTGAGCCCCCACTCGATCCGTCCGAGCCGGCTCGCAGGGGCGAGCAGCGCGAAGTCCGGCGCATCGTCCTCGGCGAGGACGTCCTGGCGCACGGTCATCGCGACAACGTCGCCCATGACGACGAATGAGTCGCCGACCTCGATCACCCGATGCAGCGTGCACTCGATCGAGGCGGGCGACTGCGCGACCCGTGGCGGGCGTACCCGTTCGCTCGGCTCGGCGTCGAGACCGACCGCGGCGAATTCGTCGACGTCATGCGCAAACGGTGCCGACGACGCGTTCACCTGGTCCATCAGCGGCACCGACGCGACGTTGATGACGAATTCACCGGTCTCCTCGATGTTGCGCAAACTGTCCTTCCTTCCCACCGACGTGAACTGAACGACGGGAGGGGAGGTACTCGTCACAGTGAAGAAGCTGTACGGGGCCACGTTCGCGACGCCGTCCGCGGACGCCGTCGACACCCATGCGATCGGGCGAGGCACGATTGTGGCGGTGAGCAGGCGATAGAACCGTCCGGCGCTGAGATCGGAAGGCTCGAAGACGGTGCGCATCACACCATTGTCGGCCCGGTGACTCGGGATGCCCCTGCGGGGCCCGGCTCGGGTTGCGACCGGGTGCTCGCCGGGCCCGCACTACCCTGGTCGTCGTGAACCCGTCCACCGCCCAGGCCACCGCTGTCGTCGATGAACTTGCTCGGGGCGGTGTCCGGGATGTCGTGTTGTGCCCCGGTTCACGCAACGCACCGCTCGCGTTCGCTCTCCAGGCCGCCGACAATGCGGGCCGCCTGCGATTGCACATGCGCATCGACGAGCGGACCGCGGGTTTTCTTGCACTCGGTCTGTCGCTCGCTTCCGGACGGCCCGTGCCCGTCGTCATGACTTCCGGCACCGCCGTGGCGAACCTGGGGCCCGCGGTCCTCGAGGCGAACTACGCGCGCATCCCTCTCGTGGTGCTCTCCGCCAACCGGCCGTACGAGATGCTCGGGTCGGGTGCGAATCAGACCGTCGAGCAGCTCGGATTGTTCGGCAGCCAGGTCCGCGCCACCATCAGCCTCGGACTCGCAGAGGGGATCGCCCAGAACAGCCAATGGCGGTCGGCGGTGAGCCGTGTTCTTGCCGCCGCTCGCGGAACCAGGTCCGGCAACGCCGGCCCCGTGCACTTCGACATCCCGCTGCGTGAACCGCTGGTGCCGGATCCGGGACCACAAGGTGCCGTGCCCGAGGGTCGGCCTGACGGCCAGGCCTGGACCACGACGGTGCACGCAACCCTCGATGTGCCGGTGGAGATCGACATCACCGCCGACACCGTCGTGGTGTCGGGGCACGGCTCAGCATTCCGGCCCGAACTTGCAGGACTCCCGACTGTCGCCGAGCCCACCGCACCGTTGCACGGGCTTCCGCTTCACCCCCTTGCCCTCACGCAGATCGCGCCGAAGCAGGCCATCATCACGGGTAGGCCCACCCTGCATCGGCCGGTGTCGCGTCTGCTCGCCGACCCGAACGTGGCCGTCTATGCGCTGACAACAGGCCCACGCTGGCCCGACGTCTCCGGAAATGTCCTCGCGACGGGAACCCGCGCAGTGATCTCAGGTTCGCCGGACGACGCGTGGCTGGAACGATGCCGTCAATTGTCCGCAGCCACCGACAAGGCGGTGCGGACCCAACTCGACACCCATCCGGACGCGACCGGTCTGCATGTCGCGGCAGTGGTGACCGATTCGCTGCGCGAGGGCGACCAGTTGTTGTTCGGGGCCTCCAACCCGGTACGCGACGCGGCACTCGTGAGCTATCCGAAACCGGGCGTGAAGGTGCTGTCCAACCGCGGAGTCGCAGGCATCGACGGGACGGTGTCGACAGCGGTGGGCGCAGCCCTCGCCTACGAGGAAGGACGAACCATCGCGTTGATGGGCGACCTCACCTTCCTGCACGACGCTTCGGGTCTGTTGGTCGGTACACCGGAACCTCGACCTCGCGACCTGACGATCGTCGTGGCCAACGACGACGGCGGTGGAATCTTCGAACTCCTCGAGCAGGGTGATCCCCAGTACGCGGGCGTCTTCGAGCGTGTGTTCGGGACTCCTCACGGAATGGATCTGGCGGCGCTCTGCGCGGCGTATCGCGTGCCGCACAGCCGAGTCGATCTTCACGGACTCGCGATTGCGCTCACCGACGTCAGCCCACCCGCCGGTGGCATCCGGGTCATCGAGGTCACGACCGACCGCGCCGGATTGCGCGATCTTCACGCGGCGGTGCGGTCGCGACTGTGACGACAGAGTCCGGCGTTCGAAGCGGGCGCACAGCGGGTGCAAACAGCACGGTGGCGGCGGTGACGCGCGCCCGGCGGGTTGTTCTCGCCATCGCCATCGGCATTTCCGCACTGTCGGTGATCCTGGTGCTCGGGGCGTGGCGCAACGATCACACGATCCGATCCGACATGGGCACCGCCTCGGCCGAGGTGTTGTCGGCGGGGTCACTGCGATCCGCGGTGAGCTTCGTCACCCCCGATGGGGTGACGCACAACCCCGAGTTGGGTGTGCTCTACCCCACAGGTCTCACCACCGGGCAGCGCATTGCAGTCGAGTATGCGCGCAGTGATCCGGATCTGGTCCGGGTCACCGGCCGGGATGCGCGGATCGCGATCGTGCCTGCAGGGTCGGTGATAGTCGTCACCTGGGTGATCGCCGGTGGGCTTCTCGTGTACCTGCGAAGGTTCTCCCGGACCGAGCCGGAGCCGTCCCCCCTCGAGTGAGGCAGCCGGGAGACGTCCGCCGCGGACGGCGGCGACGCCGCCCGGTACGAAACGTTCGCTTCGTCTTCGTCGGCCGGTCAACTCCCGCGCACCTCGTCGACCGGCGCGTCGTTCATGGTGGCGTGGTGCGAGTAGCCATCGTCGCGGAATCCTTCCTCCCGAACGTCAACGGCGTGACCAACTCGGTACTGCGGGTACTCGAGCATCTCGATCGCGGGGGTCACGACGCGATCATCGTGGCGCCGGACACCATTGCGGGACGCGCTCCCGCCCCCGCCGAGCATCTCGGTGTTCCCGTTCACAGGGTCCCCGCGGTGCGAGTGCCGAAGATCAGTTCGCTTCCTGTCGGGGTGCCTCAGCTCGACATGGTTGCCGCGTTGCGCGCATTCGATCCCCAGGTGATTCACCTCGCGTCGCCGTTTTTCCTCGGAGCAGGCGGACTCGCAGTGGCGAAGAGGCTGCTCGTGCCGACCGTCGCGATCTATCAAACCGATGTCGCAGGATTCGCGGAAAGCTACGGACTGGGGGTCGCGGCTCGGGTCTCATGGCGGTGGACGCGTCGACTCCACAGTGGATGTGACCGGACTCTCGCCCCGTCGTCGTCTGCGGTCGACGCGCTCGTCGCTCACGGCATTCCTCGCGTTCATCGGTGGGGGCGAGGCGTCGACATCGACAGGTTCGCGCCGTCGAAGAGAGACGACACACTGCGCGCGCAGTGGTCACCGGACGGGCGTCCGATCCTCGGGTTCGTCGGCAGGCTCGCACCGGAGAAGCACGTCGAGCGACTCGTCGACGTCGCGCAAGGTGGGGCGTTCCGGCTCGTGGTGGTGGGGGACGGCCCCGAGCGCGCTCGGCTCGAAGCACTGATGCCGGAGGCAGTGTTCACCGGACAACTCGATGGCGACGATCTGGCACGGGCGTACGCCAGCCTCGATGTCTTCGTCCATCCGGGCGAGCACGAGACGTTCTGCCAGGCGGTACAGGAGGCGCAGGCCAGCGGTCTGCCGACCGTTGTCCCCGACGCGGGTGGCCCCCGGGATCTCGTCGCACACTGTCGCAACGGGTACCGGCTGCCCACTGACCGGTTCGCCGAGCTCCTGCCGGGGGCGCTCAGTGCGCTTGCCGATACGCAGCTGCGGTCGGAGTTCGGTCGTGCGGCCCGTCGCAGTGTGCTCGGCCGCACCTGGCCCGTGATCTGTGACCAGCTCCTCGAGCATTACAGGGAAGTGCAAGGGGACACATCCTGCATGCTCCCGCGCACCGCGTAACCGTGGTCTCACAGCACCGGTACGCGGGGTGGTGTCGCGGCAGGGCCCGTCCCACCAGAAGGTAACGTTTCGGCCGTGGCAAAAACTCACGGATCGCGCGCATTTCTCGACAAGGAGCCGCGCGAGGTCGCGTCCATGTTCGACGGGGTCGCCGCGCGTTACGACCTGACCAACACGGTGCTGACGTTCGGGCTGGACAGGCAGTGGCGTCGTGCCACCCGAGCGGCACTGGATCTGGAACCGGGGGAGCGAGTGCTCGATCTCGCTGCCGGAACAGGTGTCTCGACGGTCGAACTCGGCCGCTCCGGCGCGTGGGTCGTCGCGACGGATTTCTCCAAGGGGATGCTCCACGCCGGTGAGTTCCGGAAGGTGCCCATGGTCGCGGGCGACGCGATGCGCCTCCCGTTCGCCGACGCCGTGTTCGACGCCGCCACGATCTCGTTCGGTCTGCGCAACGTCGCCGACACCGACGCGGCACTGCGGGAGATTGCGCGGGTGACCAAGCCGGGCGGTCGTCTCGTCGTGTGCGAGTTCTCCACGCCCGTGCACGAGCCGTTGCGCTCGGTGTACATGGAAGTGGTCATGCAGGCGCTTCCAGGAGTGGCCCGGCTGGTGAGCAGCAATCCCGACGCGTACGTCTACCTCGCGGAATCGATTCGTGCGTGGCCAGCGCAGGAAGAGCTCGCCAAGCGTATCGAGGCCGCCGGCTGGAGCGACGTGCGGTGGCGCAACCTCACGGGCGGCATCACCGTGCTGCATCACGCCGTGCGGTAACACCGCGCGTCTCAGAGGAGCCTATTTCTCAGAAGAGCCGATCTCTCAGGAGAACAGGGGCTGCCGATCCCATCTCATCGAGACTTGCCCGCTGGTCCGCCACACGCGGGCGACCAGATCGTGGTCCTCGTCGGTGACGAGATTTCCCATCACCCGCACGGCCACCGTCATCAAGGCGCGTGAGCGCATTCCCACGGGCCCGGTCGAGGGAAGGAACTTCGGTCGTGTGAGCAGGCCGGCGAGTCGCCGAGCTGTGGAAAACGCCCGGCCGTAGTGCTCCCGCAATAATGCCGGCCAGGTCTCGGTGAGGTCGTCGCTGTCGAGGAGATCGGCTATCAGCCGGCCGCCTTCGAGTCCGTAATCGATACCTTCGCCGTTGAGAGGGTTCACGCAGGCCGCGGCATCCCCGACCAGGGCCCAGTTGCGCCCGGCGACACCGGAGACCGCACCACCCATCGGGAGCAGAGCCGATGCGACGCGATTCACTTCGCCGAGTTCCCATTCGGAACGACGCTTCGACGCGTACAGCTCGATCAACGGACGAAGCGACCCGTTCGCGGGGCGTGCGGCGGTCGCCAGGGTTCCTACGCCGAGGTTCACCTCACCGGTCCCCAACGGGAACACCCATCCGTATCCGGCCTGCAGGGCCCCCGAGTCGTCCCGAAGTTCGAGATGTGACGTGATCCATGGATCGTCGCTGCGAGGGGAGGTCGCGTAGGCGCGGGCCGCGACGCCGTAGACCGTGTCGCGATGCCACTGCCTGCCGAGTACTTTGCCGAGCGGAGAGCGGACACCGTCGGCGACGATGAGGCGTCGGCAGGCGACGGTGCGCGGGCCGTCGGCCGTGCGGAAGACCACAGCGGTCACCCGATCACCGTCCCGCACCACGTCGACCGCCTTCGCGCCCTCGGCCATCCGTGCACCTGCCTGAACCGCGGTGCGGCGGATCCGATCGTCGAGTTCGGTGCGAGGGACCGCACTGCCCGACGACGGGAACGCTCCCGACGGCCACGGAAGTTCGAAGCTGCCTCCGAAACCCTCCAGCCGCAGTCCGCGGTTGACGGTGCGCGTGCGCACCCATTCGCCCAGCCCGAGCCGATCGAGCTCTGCGACCGCCCGCGGAGTCAGTCCGTCGCCACAGGTCTTGTCGCGGGGGAACGTGGCCGAGTCGACCAGAAGCACTTCGCGTCCGGATCGGGCAGCCCAGGCCGCGGCCGATGAACCTGCTGGACCAGCGCCGATGACGAGTACGTCGGTACTGTCGGGCATGTAGAACACGGATCGGTGCGGTTCTCCCGCGGAATTGTCGGCCACCACGAGTCCATCTTCTCAGGCGCGGATCTGCGCCTCGACGAGGTGGGCGACGAAACGAGCGGCTAGGTTCACTACCGTGGAGCCGAGCCGACAGACAGGATGGGTACTTCTGTGAGCACTGAGGGGACGGCGCCGGCCGCCGGCACGGTGTCGAACACCATGGTCGCAGGTGTGGAACTCGGCGACCCGGTCCTGGCCGAGAACGTGCGGGACGGGTTGGCCGCGGTCGAGACGTTGATGGTCGAAGAACTGTCCGACGGTGAAGATTTCCTGACCGAAGCGGCGCTGCATCTCGCGAAAGCCGGAGGGAAGCGGTTCCGGCCGCTGTTCGCGTTGCTCACGGGGCAGTTGGGGCCGAAGCCGAACGACCCGTCGATCGTGACGGCCGCGACTGTGGTGGAGCTTGTCCATCTCGCCACGCTCTATCACGACGACGTGATGGACGAAGCGACCGTCCGGCGCGGAGCTCCCAGTGCGAACATGCGATGGGGCAACAGCGTGGCAATTCTCGCCGGCGACTATCTGTTCGCCCACGCGTCCCGGCTCACCTCCACACTCGGGCCGTCAGCGGTGGAGGTCATCGCGAAGACGTTCGCCGAGTTGGTCACCGGTCAGATGCGCGAAACCATCGGTGCGAGCGAGCAGAAGGACCCGATCGAGCACTATCTGCGGGTGGTGTGGGAGAAGACCGGATCGTTGATCGCCGCTGCCGGCCGGTTCGGAGGCACGTTCTCGGGTGCCGACGACGAGCAGATCGAGCGGCTCGAGCGTCTCGGTGACGCGGTGGGCGTCGCATTCCAGATCGTCGACGACATCATCGACATCGCGTCGGATACCACGGACTCGGGTAAGACGCCCGGCACCGACCTGCGCGAGGGTGTCCACACCCTGCCTGTGCTGTATGCACTGAAGGACGAGGGACCCGATGCCGATCGTCTTCGAGAACTTCTCGTCGGTCCCCTCGAGGACGAGGCAATGATCGCGGAAGCGCTCGAGCTGCTCGGGCGGTCGCCGGGGATGGATGCCGCCAAGAAGACCTTGCAGACCTACGTCGATCAGGCGCACGCCGAGCTCGATGCGCTACCGCAGGGACCTGCCAACGAGGCACTACGTCGCCTGGTCGATTTCACGGTCGCTCGCGTCGGGTAGTCACCGGGAACCTCCGGGTTCGCTCGTCCGTTGCACGGGCAGGTAGATGGGACAGATGTCGCCGGGTCGGGCAGCGGAAGCGTTGTCCGACACGAGCGATCTCCGGGGAGAGGCGTGACGTGCACGGAAATGCCAACCGCCTGAAGACGGCAGGGCTGCTGATCGGGATGTCCGCGCTGATCGTGTTCATCGGTGCGCTGTTCCAGAACACGACCATCCTGGTGATCTCGGTTGTGATGGCCGTCGGTATGAACGCCTACGCGTACTTCAACAGCGACAAGCTCGCACTGCGGGCGATGCACGCTCAGCCGATCACCGAGGTACAGGCACCGCAGATCTACCGCATCGTGCGCGAACTCGCGACGACCGCGCACCAGCCCATGCCACGGCTGTACATCAGTCCGACCAACGCACCCAACGCGTTCGCGACCGGACGAAACCCCCGCAATGCCGCGGTGTGCTGTACATCGGGCATCCTGCAGATTCTCGACGAACGCGAACTCCGCGCTGTTCTCGGTCACGAGCTGTCGCATGTGTACAACCGCGACATCTTGATCTCGTCGGTCGCAGGTGCGATGGCCGCGGTGATCTCGGGACTGGCGAACTTCGCGTTCTTCGCGAGTGCGTTCGGCGGCAACCGTGGGGGTGGTGCGAACCCCCTCGCGTTGTTGCTGGTGTCGCTGCTGGGCCCGATCGCGGCGACCGTCGTCAAACTCGCCGTCTCGCGTTCACGCGAGTATCAGGCCGACCAATCGGGGGCCGAGCTCACCGGCGACCCGCTGGCGCTGGCCTCGGCCCTGCGTAAGCTCGAACGCGGCACCCAGGCCGCACCGCTGCCACCGGAACCCAAATTGGCGGCCCAGTCGCACATGATGATTGCGAACCCGTTCCGGGCCGGCGAGAAGATGGGCCGGCTGTTCTCGACTCACCCGCCCATGGCCGATCGGATCGCTCGGCTCGAACGCATGGCGGGTCCGCTCTGAGCCTGCAGGCACAGCGCGGGTGCCTTCTTCGAGCTCACAGAAGGCGCCCGCGCGTCCGGTGTGGGGACGGAAATGGGGTCGGTCCGCGTCGTTCTCAGCGGTAGTTGACGAACTGTAATGCGATATCGAGATCTGCGTTCTTCAGCAGTGAGATCACCGACTGGAGGTCGTCGCGCTTTTTGCTGCTCACTCGCAGTTCGTCGCCTTGGATCTGGGCCTTGACGCCCTTCGGGCCTTCGTCGCGGATCAGCTTGGAGATCTTCTTCGCGTTCTCCTGGGAGATGCCCTCCACGAGTGAACCGGTGAGTTTGTAGGTCTTTCCGGACTGGGCCGGTTCACCTGCGTCGAAGGCTTTGAGAGAGAGATCGCGCCGGATCAGTTTCTCCTTGAACACATCGAGTGCTGCGAGGACGCGGTCTTCCGTGTCGGCGGTGATCGTGATGGACTCCTCGCCTGCCCATCCGATGGAGGCGCCGGTGTTGCGGAAGTCGAAGCGGTTCGCGATCTCCTTCGCTGCCTGGTTGAGGGCGTTGTCCACCTCCTGGCGATCGACTTTGCTCACCACATCGAACGACGAATCAGCCACGTTGAGAATCTCCACTTCGGATCGGTCGGTAGGGGTCTTGTGCAGCCGACGTTATCGCTTCGCGCAACCCCGTCACCACCCGGTTTGCAATTGAGGGGGGTCTGCGTTGTATTCTTCCAAACGCATCGAGGAGCAATCCCGATCGCACCCGGCAGATTGCCCGAGCGGCCAATGGGAGCGGACTGTAAATCCGTCGGCGTATGCCTACGTAGGTTCGAATCCTACATCTGCCACACAGAACAACCCCGGTTCCTCGAACCGGGGTTGTTCTGCATTTACAGGTACTGCCGCATTTTCAGGTACTGCTGTAGGTGGCGGACTCCGGGGTTATCGGCAAGTGCTCGTCGACGGACCGTTCGCCCGGATGGTTCGCCGTGCGGGCACCGGTAGCGCTCTCGTGGTGTCCGTAGGACGTTTACGTGCACCGACCTGCCGATTTTGTACTCACGGCGAGTGTGTGTAATCTTTTGGAGGCCGCAGGGAGCAGAGATGCTCACGGTGGCCGCGCCCCCTTAGCTCAGTCGGCAGAGCGTTTCCATGGTAAGGAAAAGGTCGACGGTTCGATTCCGTCAGGGGGCTCGCTGGATTGGAGTGACGCCGATACATGCGACACTCGACACCGAGGCGGTGTAGCTCAGTTGGTAGAGCAAACGACTCATAATCGTTGCGTCGCCGGTTCAAGTCCGGTCACCGCTACCGAAGTAGAACGAACCACCCTGATCCGAAGCGATCAGATTTACGCGAAAGAAGGCATCCCGTGGCCTCCTCCACCGACGTTCGGCCGAAGATCACCCTGGCCTGCGAGGTGTGCAAGCACCGCAATTACATCACGAAGAAGAACCGTCGTAACGATCCCGACCGCCTCGAGCTGAAGAAGTTCTGCCCGAACTGCGGCACCCATCAGGCGCATCGCGAGTCGAAGTAGTCTGTTCGGGATCGACGTCGACGCGTGAGCTCTCCGCAGTGCCGCCCACGCCGTTAGGCGTTGAGCGGAATTGCGGAGGTTTTGCGTATGACTGGCACTCTCATGAATGAGCAACCCGTGGACGTGACCGAACGGGCCGGGATCCCGTTCGATGCTGCGGCTCACGCCGCGTCCATGGTCGGGCACCATTACCGCGTCGACGACTTCTACGAAGTCGGCCGCGAGAAGGTCCGTGAATACGCCCGCGCCGTGCTCGATACTCACCCCGCGCATCACAGCGAAGAAGCTGCCAAAGGTCTCGGATACGACGGCCTGATCGCGCCGCTGACCTTCGTGTCGATCATCGGGATGATTGCCCAGCGCAAGCTGTTCGAGGAGATCGTCACCGGATACGACCTCAGTCAGATCATGCAGACCGATCAGCGGTTGGTCTTCCACCGCCCGATCCAGGTCGGCGATCGACTGTTCTGTGACGTGTACCTCGACGACTTCCGTCAGGTGGCAGGCAGCGACATCATCACCACGAAGAACGTCATCACCGATCAGTACGACAATCTCGTGCTCACCACGTGGACCACGCTTGTCGGCCGCACGGGCGGTGAGGTCGACGCGAACATCGCGGAGGCTGTCAAGGATGTGATGATGCATGACGCTCCGTAGCTTCGATGACGTGACGGCGGGCGAGGAACTTCCTTCGCGTGTCGTGACGCTCACGCGTGGAAACCTGGTCAATTACGCCGGTGTCTCGGGTGATCCCAACCCGATCCACTGGAGCGACAAGGTTGCCGAACTTGCCGGTTTGCGCAACGTGGTCGGACACGGCATGCTCTCCATGGGCATCGCCGCCGGCTTCGTCACCGACTGGCTCGGCGATCCGGGTGCCGTGAACGAATACAATGTTCGTTTCACGAGCCCGGTGTTCGTGGAGGCCGATCAGGCCGCCGCAATCGAGTTCACCGGCAAGGTCAAGTCGGTGGACCCGGTCAGCAAGACAGCAGTGGTCGCGATCGTGGCGAAGTCCGAAGGGCGTAAGATCTTCGGGCGAGCCACTGCAACGGTCCGCCTGGCCTGACGGCCTTGCGGATTGGGTAGTCCCGGGGCAATGAAGTACACTAGGGCTTCTGGGATCGCATAGCGCAGCGCGCTGCTCTTCGGTACTTGTGATGTACCGGTGGGGTGGCGCGCGTGTCATGTGGTCGCAGATCGGCCGATCTGCGAGGTGTCGAGGTTTCGACACTCATGGTCGGCCAAAGGGGCGTAGCTCAATTGGCAGAGCAGCGGTCTCCAAAACCGCAGGTTGCAGGTTCAAGTCCTGTCGCCCCTGCACCCGGACTGCCCAGCGATCGAGAGGAACGATGTGAGCGAGGAGCGCGGTAGGCGCGACGGCGGCACCGGAGGGTTTGCACCCGGTGACGCTGGAACGGAAACCGGCGCAACCCCCGACGCTTCCTCCTCGGTCCCGCGTCCGAGTGGTAAGCGCGCAATTCGCCGTTCCGGCGCCGCGCAGACATCGGTTTCTGCCGACGTAGAGGGCTCACGTGCCCGCCGGTCCGTTGCCAAATCGGCCGACCGGCCCGCTGCGCAGAAGTCCGAAAACATCTTCAAGCGCCTGCGTCGATTCTTCCGCGAGGTCATCGCGGAACTTCGCAAGGTGATCTGGCCGAATCGCAAACAGCTGACGACCTACACGCTCGTCGTCATTGCGTTCGTGACCGTCATGACTGCGTTCATCTTCGGATTGGACCTGGCGTTCGCCCAGGGCGTCAACTGGTTGTTCGGCTAGCGCGTACGCGCGCCGGCAAATTGTGATCGACGAGAGGAAAGTGCCCCGGTGAGCACCCCCGAGAACGACTCCTACGAGCCCTCGGACGACGAGCGCGTTTCGGACGAGGTCGTTGTCGACGAGGCAGTCGTCGACGAGGCAGTTGCCGACCAGGCGGTCGTCGACGACCCCGAGACCGAAGAGTTGGTGGAGGCGGACGCTGCGGTCGCCGCTGAGACCGCCGACGATGTCGATCCTGCGGCAGCGCTCGAGAAGCAGCTGCGTCTCGAGCCGGGCGACTGGTATGTCATCCACTCGTACGCCGGCTACGAGAACAAGGTGAAGACAAATCTCGAGACCCGAGTGCTGAACCTCGACCTGAGCGAGTACATCTTCCAGGTCGAGGTGCCCACCGAAGAGGTCACCGAGATCAAGAACGGTCAGCGTAAGCAGGTCAACCGCAAGGTGCTGCCCGGCTACATCCTGGTGCGTATGGAGCTGAACGACGAATCGTGGGGCGCCGTGCGCAACACGCCCGGCGTCACCGGTTTCGTCGGTGCGACGTCTCGGCCGTCGCCGCTGACGATCAAGGAGGTCGTGAAGTTCCTCCTTCCGCAGCAGGAGAAGAAGAAGCCCGCCGCAGGTGCACCCGCTGCAGGCGAGCAGGCGCCTGCAGCCGCAGGCAAGCCGGCGATCGAGGTCGACTTCGAGGTCGGTGAGTCGGTCACCGTCATGGACGGTCCGTTCGCGACATTGCCCGCGTCGATCAGCGAGGTCAACGCCGAGCAGCAGAAGCTCAAGGTCCTGGTGTCGATCTTCGGTCGCGAGACTCCCGTGGAATTGTCTTTCACGCAGGTCTCGAAGCTCTGATCAGCTGATCGTCTCGACACACGAAAGCTTGCAGTAGGAATACGCAAGAACCACACCGAGCAAGAAACTAGGAATAGAGATGCCCCCCAAGAAGAAGAAGATCGCCGGGCTCATCAAGCTCCAGATCCAGGCCGGCCAGGCCAATCCGGCCCCGCCGGTCGGTCCCGCGCTGGGTCAGCACGGCGTCAACATCATGGAGTTCTGCAAGGCCTACAACGCAGCGACCGAGTCGCAGCGCGGCAATGTGGTGCCCGTCGAGATCACGGTCTACGAAGACCGGTCGTTCGATTTCAAGCTGAAGACTCCTCCTGCCGCCAAGCTGCTGCTCAAGGCTGCCGGTGTGCAGAAGGGCTCCGGCGAGCCGCACAAGACCAAGGTTGCCAAGGTGACCATGGATCAGGTGCGCGAGATCGCGAAGACCAAGCAGGAAGACCTCAACGCGAACGACGTCGAGGCCGCCGCGAAGATCATCGCGGGCACGGCACGCTCGATGGGTATCACCGTCGAGGGCTGACCCTGGCGGCGTCGCCCGCCGAGTCGACTCAGCAAGCAAGCGTGGGAGGGCCGGCCAGGCCCGCACCACTCCCGAAACATTCACCCACCGGTGAGAAGTTAGGAATCAACATGGCAAAGCGCAGCAAGGCTTACCTCGCCGCCGCCGAGAAGATCAACCCGGACACGCTCTACAGCCCGCTCGATGCGGCGAAGCTGGTGCAGGAGACGTCGTCCAAGAACTACGACGCCACGGTCGAGGTCGCGATGCGCCTCGGTGTGGATCCGCGCAAGGCGGACCAGATGGTCCGCGGCACGGTGAACCTGCCGCACGGCACGGGCAAGACCGCTCGCGTCGTCGTCTTCGCTGTCGGTGAGAAGGCCGCAGAGGCCGAGGCTGCCGGCGCGGATGTTGTCGGTGCCGAGGATCTGATCGAGCGGATCCAGGGCGGATGGACGGACTTCGACGCCGCCATCGCGACCCCGGACCAGATGGCCAAGGTCGGCCGCATCGCTCGTGTGCTCGGCCCGCGCGGTCTGATGCCGAACCCGAAGACCGGTACGGTCACCCCGGACGTTGCGAAGGCCGTCACGGATATCAAGGGCGGCAAGATCAACTTCCGCGTCGACAAGAACTCGAACCTGCATTTCGTGATCGGTAAGGCGTCGTTCGGCGAGACCAAGCTGGTCGAGAACTACGCTGCTGCTCTCGACGAGGTGCTTCGTGCGAAGCCGTCGAGTGCGAAGGGCCGCTACATCAAGAAGGTCACTGTCGCGACGTCCACCGGACCGGGCATCCCGGTGGATCCGGCGCGTACCCGTAACCTCCTCGAAGTTGCCGAATAGGCTGCGGTAGCACCTTCGGACGTTCTGCGAACGCAACGAGCGGTCGGCACGGAGTTTCTCCGTGCCGACCGTTTTGCATTCCGGCCCTGCCGTCCGCTATTCTTTACATCGTAGTTCGGCATTGTGCCGATCTTCACCCCGATCATGTTCTACCCAAGACCGTTGGTCACCTTTTCCGTATATGGAATCGGTTGAAGGTCCGGATTTGTCCGGCGGCCCACGCAGGAGGACGAGGTTAGGGAGTGCGAGAGAATCTGCGTCGAGCCTTCGGGCCGGAGCCGAATTCCACCGCCTTCTCCTTTACGCCCCGTGTGCCCTGCGCCGGGGCGTTCGTCGTTTCTCGGCCCAACGCCTGTCGCAGGTGGGACGTCCCGTTCGGGACGCCGGGAAAACGACTGAAACTGAGAGGAGGCGAAGTATGGCAAAGCCCGAGAAGGTCTCCGCAGTTGAGGAGATCACCGAGCAGTTCAAGACCTCGACGGCCGCTGTGGTCACGGAATACCGTGGCCTGTCGGTGGGAAGTCTGACCGAGCTGCGTCGCGCGCTCGGAGAGGGTGCGACCTACTCCGTCGCCAAGAACACCCTGGTCAAGCGTGCCGCCGCTGAGGCGGGCGTCGAGGGTCTCGACGACCTGTTCGTCGGTCCGACCGCCATCGCGTTCGTCAAGGGCGAGCCGGTGGACGCTGCGAAGGCCATCAAGGCGTTCGCGAAGGACAACAAGGCACTCGTCATCAAGGGCGGGTACATGGACGGCGACGTGCTGTCCGTGGACCAGGTCAACAAGATCGCGGACCTCGAGTCCCGCGAGGTGCTGTTGGCCAAGCTCGCCGGTGCGATGAAGGGCAACTTGGCAAAGGCTGCAGGCCTGTTCAATGCTCCCGCTTCCCAGGTGGCTCGCCTTGCGGCCGCCCTGCAGGAGAAGAAGGCGGCAGAAGAAGCCGCCTGACGCTGATCCGCATCACCGCGAATCTGCATCACCGCGAAAACAGATACATCCAGGCATGCCCCGGCATGCACCCTCCCAATCGGTCGCGGATCAGCGACATGGGACTTATCAGGAAGGACCGCCACCATGGCGAAGCTCACCACCGAAGAGCTGCTCGACGCGTTCAAGGAACTGACCCTGCTCGAGCTCTCGGAGTTCGTGAAGGCGTTCGAGGAGACCTTCGAGGTCACCGCTGCTGCTCCGGTTGCCGTCGCTGCCGCCGGTGCGCCGGCCGCTGCTGCTGAGGCCGAGTCCGAGCAGGACGAGTTCGACGTCATCCTCGAAGGTGCCGGCGAGAAGAAGATCCAGGTCATCAAGGTCGTGCGCGAGCTCGTCTCCGGCCTGGGCCTCAAGGAAGCCAAGGACCTCGTCGAGGGTGCTCCGAAGCCGATCCTCGAGAAGGTCGCCAAGGACGCTGCCGATGCTGCCAAGGCCAAGCTCGAAGAGGCCGGCGCCAAGGTTTCCGTCAAGTAAGACGGTTCACCACACTCGCGCGGGATTTTCCCGCGCGTAGTGGCGCGCACATCGAAGCCGCCCCCATGGATCTCGAATCCGTGGGGGCGGCTTTTTTGTGGTGCGTGGCGAATCTTCTCCTATTCGGAATCGCGCGCGTGTTACGGCACATCGCGCTCGATTTCCGAATACCGTACCCACTGTGCATCTGTGCAGGTCATCGGATAAGTCTGCCTATGTAAGTGGCATTGATTTGCCAACTTACTCACGAGTAGTATTCACTGTCACAGTTACCACTTCGATGCGATAGAGTGGCCCAACCCACAGGGGTGGATGGCGTCGAAACAGTGTGGAGGTAATCGTGGGTGTAGAGGTTTCTGTCGAGGGATTGACCAAGTCCTTCGGCTCGCAGCGGATCTGGCAGGACGTATCGCTGACGCTTCCCGCCGGTGAAGTCAGTGCCCTGCTCGGTCCGTCCGGTACGGGTAAGTCGGTGTTCCTCAAGTCACTGATCGGTCTGTTGCGACCCGAACAGGGTTCGATCGTCATCGACGGCACCGACATCCTGCAGTGCTCGAGCAAGGATCTGTACGAGATCCGGAAGCTGTTCGGGGTGCTGTTCCAGGACGGCGCTCTGTTCGGGTCGATGAACCTGTACGACAACGTGGCCTTCCCGCTGCGTGAGCACACCAAGAAGTCCGAGTCGGATATCCGCAAGATCGTGATGAGCAAGCTCGAACTCGTGGGTCTGCTCGGTGCGGAGGACAAGCTTCCCGGTGAGATCTCCGGCGGCATGCGCAAGCGCGCAGGCCTGGCCCGCGCGCTGGTGCTCGATCCGGAGATCATTCTGGTGGACGAGCCGGACTCGGGTCTCGATCCGGTGCGCACGACCTACATCTCGCAGACTCTGATCGATATCAATGCGGAGATCGATGCCACGATTCTGATCGTGTCGCACAACATCAACCTGGCTCGTACGGTGCCGGACAACATCGGGATGTTGTTCCGCAGGCAGCTGGTGATGTTCGGTCCGCGCGAGGTGCTGCTCACATCCGATGAACCGGTGGTCAAGCAGTTCCTCAACGGCACGATGATCGGTCCGATCGGTATGTCCGAAGAGAAGGACGAAGCGCAGATGGCGCACGAGCAGGCACTCGTGGACGCCGGGCACCACGCAGGCGGTGTCGAGGACGTGGAAGGCATCATTCCGCAGATGCAGGCGACGCCCGGTATGCCGGTGCGTCAGGCGGTGCACCGACGCCAGGATCGAGTCCGTCAGATCCTGCACACGCTCCCGCCCGCGGCCCAGGCTGCGATCGTGGAATCGCTCGAGGAAGAGAGCACGGGGGTGGCCTACCCCGAGCATGACTACAGAGACGACGACACTCAGGTGATCCCCGCGTACTCATCCCAGGGATACGACCAGCCTCACGGCCTTAAGTAGGAGAATAGATGGGGGGAAGTACCTCGCTCGTGCGCCCCGTGCACGGCGCGCTCACCCAAGCCGGAAACATCTTCGAGCTGTTCGTCGACGTTGTTCGCAACACCTTCCGGCGTCCGTTCCAGTTCCGGGAATTCATCGAACAGGCCTGGTTCATCGCCAGCGTCACGATCCTCCCCACCGCGTTGGTGGCGATCCCGTTCGGTGCTGTTGTGTCGCTGCAGACCGGGTCGCTGATCAAGCAGCTCGGCGCGGAGTCGTTCACCGGCGCCGCCAGTGTTCTCGCGGTGATCCAGCAGGGCAGCCCGATCGTGACGGCATTGCTGATCGCGGGTGCGGCAGGTTCCGCGGTCACCGCAGACCTCGGATCACGAACCATCCGTGAAGAGATCGACGCGATGAGGGTGCTGGGCATCGATCCGATACAGCGACTGGTGGTGCCGCGCGTGCTCGCGATGGTGCTGGTAGCTCTGCTCCTCAACGGACTGGTTTCGGTCGTCGGTATCGCGGGCGGGTACTTCTTCAACGTCATCCTCCAGGACGGAACTCCGGGGGCGTACCTCGCGTCGTTCTCTGCCCTGGCGCAGCTTCCCGACCTCTACGTGGCGGAACTCAAAGCTGCGGTCTTCGGCATCATCGCCGGTGTCGTCGCGTCGTACAAGGGACTGAATCCGGGTCCCGGCCCGAAGGGCGTGGGCGAGGCGGTGAACCAGACCGTCGTCATCACGTTCCTGTTGCTGTTCTTTGCAAATCTGATCCTGACGATGGTGTATCTGCAGGTCGTTCCGGCGAAGGGGTCGTGAAGCGATGACAATCGCCAAAGGGCGCGGAGATCTCGTACTGATCCGTGGCCGGAAAGTGCTGCGCGCACCCCTGAACATGCTCGACCGCGCGGGCGAGCAGATGTCGTTCTACGCACGGGCGGTCGGATGGATTCCCCGCACCATCACGCACTACCGCAAGGAGGTGCTACGGCTTCTCGCCGAGGTCACCTTCGGCAGCGGTGCGCTCGCTGTGATCGGCGGGACCATCGGCGTGATCGCGATGATGTCCGGGTTCACCGGCGTCGTCGTGGGTCTGCAGGGCTACGCGGCACTCGAACAGCTGGGGTCCTCGGTACTCACCGGCTTCCTGTCCGCCTACGTCAACACTCGTGAGCTTGCGCCGATCGTCGCGGCCCTCGCATTGTCCGCCACCGTGGGTTGCGGTTTCACTGCCCAGCTCGGCGCGATGCGGATCAGTGAGGAAATCGACGCCCTCGAAGTGATGGCGGTTCCGTCAGTGCCGTTTCTCGTGACCACCAGGATGATCGCCGGTTTCGTTGCTGTCATCCCGCTGTACATCGTCGGTCTGCTCGCCGCGTATCTGATGACGCGAGTGATCAGCACCCTGTTCAACGGGCAGTCTCCGGGGTCGTACGACCACTACTTCAATTTGTTCCTGCCGCCGGAGGACGTGCTGTATTCGTTCGCCAAGGTCCTGGTGTTCGCGTTCGTGCTGATCCTCATCCATTGCTATTACGGATTCCACGCGAGTGGAGGCCCCGCAGGAGTCGGCGTGGCCGTGGGGCGTGCGGTACGGACCGCAATCGTCACGATCGCGGTTCTCGATTTCTTCCTCAGTCTTGCTATCTGGGGCACGAGCACGACGGTGAGGGTGGCCGGATGAGCGACACCTCGGTTTTTCGTCGGCGCACACTCGGATTGGTGTTCTTCCTCGTCTTGGCGCTGTTCATCGCAGGCACGATCGCGCTGTACAACAAGACGTTCAAGAAGGTCGTCGAGGTCGAGCTCATCACGGACAGCGTCGGCAACGCCCTGCCCAAGAACGCCGACGTCAAGGTGCGCGGTGTGATCGTGGGAGAGGTGCGCTCGACAAGCGCCGAGGGTGATCAGGTCACCGCACACCTCGCGATCGAGCCCGAGAAAGCCGAGCTCATTCCGGCCAACGCGACCGGGCAGCTGCTACCCAAGACGCTCTTCGGGGAGCGCTACATCTCTCTGATGATCCCGGCCGATCCCGGACGTGCGCTGCAGGCAGGCGACGTCCTGGTACAGGACACGAGCGAGAAGACCGCCGAGCTGGGGGAGGTGCTCGACGGCCTGCTGCCCCTCCTGCAGGCGATCCCCCCGCAGGATCTGGCGAACACACTGGGCGCACTCGCGCAGGGGTTGAGCGGACGAGGCGAGACCCTCGGCCGGACGGTCGACAACCTCGAGCGGATATTCCGAGAGGTCAACGTGGAACTACCTACGCTGCAGGAAGACCTGCGCGGCCTCGCCGATTTCACACAGACCTACTCCGAGGCAGCCCCGGACCTCATCAACGCGCTCGACAACCTCCGGACCACCGGCGCGACGATCGTCGAGGAGCAGAACCAGATCCAGACCCTGCTTGCCACCGCGACCGGCGCGTCCGCATCGACCGCAGATTTCCTCCAGACCAATGCGAACTCCCTGATCAGTATCTCCGCGGATTCGAAAGAAGCATTGCAGTTGCTCGCTCGGTACTCGCCGTCGTTCCAGTGCACGTTCCGGGGCTTCGCCGAAGCAAAGCCCGCCGCGGTGGAACTGCTTGCCGCCGACGACCCGTTCCCCGCCGCGCGCGCGAACATCCAGTTCACCAATCCCAAGGGTCGTTACCTGCCCAACCAGGACGAACCGCGTCTGCTCGACACCCGCGGTCCGGCCTGCTACGACCAGGTGACGGAGCCGGGTAGATTTTTCCCGCAGTATCCAGGCGGCTCGATCAACGACGGTTCCTATCAGGTTCCCTCCCGTAATCCGGGACCCGCGTCGATCCCGATGTTCCCGGCCCCCGAAGGCTCGGGGGTGCCCGACGACGTGAGCACCATCATCGGACTTTCGGGTTCGGACTCCGCGACCCCGGTCTCGTACGAAGGTTCACGTGCCGAGCAGGACACCCTCGACGTGATCTACGGCCAGGCCACCGGTATTGCACCGCAGGATGTCCCGGCGTGGACGACGCGGCTGGGCGCTCCTGCACTCCGCGGCGCGGAGGTGAGCTTCCAGTGAGAGGTCTTGCTGCACCGCTGACCAAACTGATCGTGTTCGCCGTGGTCACCATCTTCGCGACCGGTGTCCTTGCAGCCACCATCGCGAGCGTCGGAGGGGCCGGAGGAACGAAGTTCCACGCCGTGTTCTCCGACGTCACCTCACTCAACGAGGGCGACGATGTGCGCATCGCCGGTGTGAAGGTCGGGCAGGTGAACGAGATCGCGATCGTGAACGAACGTGAGGCCCGCGTGACGTTCTCCCTCGATCAACGCGACTGGCTTCCCGCGACATCGACCGCAGCTCTGCGTTTCCGCAATCTGGTCGGCCAGCGATACATCGCGCTGGGACAAGGCGAGGGCGACCAGGGGCAGCGCATGACCGAAGGGGAGACCATTCCCATCGAACGGACGCGGCCTGCCGTCAACCTCACCACATTGTTCGACGGATTCCGTCCACTGTTCCAGACGCTCAGCGCCGACGACGTCAACAAACTGTCGTTCCAGATCATCCAGGTATTCCAAGGCGAAGCAGGAACCATCGACGATCTCGTGCGCAGCACTGCAAGTCTGACGAACACGATCGCCGACAAGGACGCGGTGATCGGTGCCGTGATCGACAACCTGAACACCGTCCTCACCACGATCGACGAGCGGGACGAACAACTCGACTCGCTCCTGGTGAATACACAGGCACTCGTCAGTGGGCTGGCCGCTGATCGCGACACGGTGGGTTCGTCGGTGCAGTCCCTCGCGGGCCTGACCGATGCGGTGGCGGACGTGCTGGAGCCGACACGCTCGTCGGTCACCCAGTCGATCACCGCCCTGAACGAGCTGACCGGCAACCTCAACGCGAACAGCGGTGAGGTGAACGATGTGCTCGCCAACCTGCCCGTCAAGCTCGAGAAGCTCGGCCGTGTCGCCAGCTATGGGTCGTGGTTCCAGTTCTACCTGTGCGGTATCGACATCATCGCTGGGCCCGGTTCGGTGCCGTACCTGAATCTCCCCACAGGGCTACCCACCGTGAACCAGCCCATCTATACGAATGCGGCGCAGCGATGCACGCAGGAGGGGATGCAGGAGTTGCAGGGACGATGAGCAAACGCCGCAGTCCGGCAGCCGCCGGTGCCCTGGGCATCGTCGTGATTCTGCTGGCGACACTGTCCGCATTCTTCCTCGATTCGTTGCCGATCATCGGAGCCGGAGCGACCTACAAGGCCGAGTTCAGCGAGGCAGCCGGACTCAAGCCCACCAACGAGGTGCGCATCGCGGGCGTCAAGGTGGGCACGGTCAGTGCCGTCGAACTCGAAGGGGATCGCGTCGTCGTGTCCTTCCGGGTTCAGGACGCGTGGGTGGGAGACAATACCTCGGCATCGATCCAGATCAAGACGATCCTGGGGCAGAAGTATCTCGCGTTGAATCCGAGTGGCGCCGAGGTCCTCGACCCGGACGATCGGATTCCGCTCGACCGCACGGTCTCGCCGTACGACGTGATCGAGGCGTTCTCGTCTGCGGCCACGACGCTCGGCGACATCGACTCCGACCAGCTTGCAACGAGTTTCGAGACGCTGGCCGGCGCATTCTCCGAGACTCCCGACGACATTCGCGCGTCACTCGACGGTGTGAGCAGGCTGTCGGAGACGATCGCGAGCCGCGACAAGGAACTCAAGCGGCTGCTCGAAGCCACGGGCAACGTGTCGCAGATTCTCGCCGACCGGAACACCGAGTTCAATCGTCTGCTCAGCGACGGAGCCCTGCTGATCACCGAGCTCAACAACCGTCAGCAGGCGATCTCGCAGCTGCTCGACGGGACCAAGCGGCTCTCGACGGAACTCTCGGCCCTCGTGGTCGAAAACCAGGAACAGATCGGTCCCGCCCTGGAAAACCTGCGTGGAGTCGTCCAGATCCTGCAGGACAACAACGACAACCTCGACAGGGCCATGAAGCTGTATGAGCCGTTCGTGCGTCTGTATGCCAACGTCGTCGGCAACGGGCGCTGGTTCGACCAGGTGGTCGTGAATCTCACGCCGCCCGGTCTGCCCGAGATTCCGGGATACCGCGAGCCGGGTCGCACCCTGGGAGGGGGGAACTGATGGCACACGCAGACAACGCCGACTCCCCGAACCAGGCCGGTCGTCGACGCATTGCGTTCATCGCGCTCGCAGTGGCTGTGGTACTCGTGGTCGCGGGCGCCCTGTGGTGGGTGTTCACCCGCGCTGGAACGACTACTGTCACTGCCTATTTCGACAAGGCCGTCGGCATCTACGAGGGATCCGACGTCCGGGTCCTCGGTGTCGAGGTCGGCAGCGTCACCTCGGTCGAACCTCAGGGAGAGGTCGTCAAGGTCGACATGCGCGTCAATCGTGGGGTGGACATCCCGGCCGACGCCAGGGCAGTGCAGATCACCCCGTCCGTCGTCGCCGATCGCTACGTTCAGCTCACCCCCGCCTACTCCGGTGGTGAGACGATGAGCGACGGCGCCGTCATCGACCGGGAACGAACGGCTACCCCTGTCGAGGTCGATGAGTTGTACGCGAGCATCGACGAACTGGCGCGGGCGCTCGGGCCGGAGGGCGCGAACGCCGACGGTGCGCTGACCGAATTCGTCGAGGTCGGTGCCGAGAACCTCGAAGGAAACGGTGCGGCTCTCGGCCAGAGCATCGACGAATTGTCCGCTGCCGCTCGCACACTCAACGAGTCGCGCGGAGACCTCTTCGGAACCATCGAGAACCTCCAGGTCTTCGTCAGTGCGCTCGCCGCCAACGACCAGCAGGTACGGCAGTTCAATACCCAGCTCGCCGACCTTTCCGGCTTTCTCGCCGGGGAACGCCAGAACCTCGGAGAAGCGCTGGAGCAGCTTTCCATGACGCTCGGGGACGTCACGACGTTCGTGCGCGACAACCAGGAGGCGGTCAAAGACAATGTCGACGCGCTGGTTCCTGTCACCGAGAACCTCGCGAACAATCGTCAGTCACTGGTGAACTCCTTGACGCTGCTTCCGCTCGCGGTGAGCAACCTCGTCAATTCGTACGACGCGGAATCGGGGTCGTTGTCCTCGCGCCTCGTCCTGCCCGACCTGGAGGATCCGGCAGCGGTCCTCTGCAAGCTCATCGACGTGGGCCAGTTGATGCCCGGCGATCCCGAATTCGAAGCGCTCGGACGGCAGATGCAGCCCCTGATCGACCGCTGCGGCGACATCATGGGACAGATCACCGAGGACACGAGGTCGCCGGATCTGATTCTGCCGTTCGGAATCATGAGCGGTGAGAACATTCAGCGGCAGGTCGTCCCGGGCACGGTGCCGGGAGTCGTGTCGCCTCGGCTGGACGTCAGCGGAGAGGGAGGCGGCCTGTGAGGCGCTCGGTGGCCCATGGATGGACGAGCCTGCCGCGTTCGACGGTCGTCGGGGTGGGGGCATGTGTTGTCGCGGTGACGGTCTCGGGCTGTGGCGGCATCTACGACGTTCCGCTGCCGGGCGGGGCCGATCTCGGCGACGAGCCGATCCGGGTCAGCATCGAATTCGACGACGTCCTCGACTTGGTGCCGCAGTCGACCGTCAAGGTCGACGGCGTGCCGATGGGCCGCGTCGAGTCGATCGACGTGGCAGGGGAGGGATGGACCGCCGAGGTCGAGATCGTTCTCAACTCTGCAGCCGACCTGCCCGCGAACACGTTCGCGGTTGTCGAACAGAGCAGTCTGCTGGGCGAGAAGTTCGTGCAGCTCGCGCCTCCGTCGGACGAGCCGGCGACGGGTGAGCTCGTCGACGGCGCCACCATTCCCCTCGAACGGACACGGCATGCGACCGAGATCGAACCGGTGCTCGGAGCACTGTCGCTGTTGCTCAACGGTGGTGGTGTCGGGCAGCTCGCCCCGGTCATCGAAGAGTTGTCGACGGCATTCGACGGTCGGGAGGGCACGACGCGCAGCCTCATCGAGGAAGCCGAATCCCTGATCACCGGACTCGAACAGCAGCGAAACGACATCACCCGCGCGATCGATGGTCTCGATGCGTTGTCCGAGCGGGTCGCCGTGCAGAACGATCAGGTCGCGGCGATTCTCGACGACCTGCCGGTGGCGACCGAGGTGCTCGAACAGCAGCGGCCGGAACTCACGCAACTCCTGGTCCAGCTCGATCGGCTCGGAACGGTCGGGACGGACATCCTCGATCAGTCCAAGGACGATCTCATTGCCGACCTGCTCGCTCTGCGTCCGACCCTTCAGGCACTCGCCGCGTCGGGCGACGACCTCGTACAGTCCCTGTCGTTCGTTCCGACGGTGCCGTTCCCGGACAGTGTCGAAGACATCATCGTCGGCGGTTCGATGAACCTGTTCCTCATCGTCGACCTGCAGATCGGCGACGCACTCGCCTCGCTCGGCGTGGGCCAGGGCGAGCCGGTCTACCGGCAGCCGAAATTCGGAAACCCGAAGCCGGTCGTCGACCCGTCCAATCCCTACTACAACGGAAACGGGCCGCACGTGGGATGGCCGACAGTGTCCTTGCTGCCGGTACTGCCGACCCCGACGTTGCCCGATCTCCTGACCCTTCCCGAAGGTGTCGCGCTGCCGGAGGGCGTCGAAATTCCCGGTATCGGTGAGGCCGGCGGGAGCCGCGCGCCCGCACCGGCCCCGCCGCCCAACCCGCTCGAAGGCTTGATGGATCAGCTCGGAATCGGGGGTGGCCGATGAGATCACGACTGGTGAGGATTCAGCTCGTGGCATTCGTCGTCATCGCGCTGCTCGGCGTGGTGTTCGTGGGGGCCCGTTACGTCCGGCTGGACAATCTCATGGGTTTCGGCCAGTACACCGTCAACGCCCGATTCCCCAGCTCGGGCGGTGTATTCAAGAACGCAGAAGTCACCTACCGAGGCGTGCCGGTCGGCAGGGTGGGCGACCTTTCGCTGACCAGCGACGGCATCGACGTCGAACTGAAACTCGACGACGGAGGGCCGGAGATCCCTGCATCGGCTCAGGCCGTGGTCGCGAACCGGTCGGCGATCGGCGAGCAGTACGTCGATCTGCGGCCGCCCACCGACGAAGGTCCTTATCTCGTCGACGGTTCGATCATCGAGTCGACTGCCGACGACCTTCCGGTGCCTGTCGAAGACCTGCTTGTGAGCACCAACGAACTGACCCGGTCGGTGCCGACGGATGCACTGCACACGGTGGTCACCGAACTCGGCGACGCGTTCGACGGCCGCGGCGACGAACTGCAGGTGCTCGTCGATTCGCTCGCACAGCTCAGTGACTCGGGTGTCGAATACCTGCCGCAGACGGTCACGTTGATCCGCGACAGCAGGACCGTGCTCGACACCCAGTCCGAGCAGTCGTCCGCAATCGAGCAGTTCAGCTCCGATCTCGACCTGATCACCGCGCAGCTGCGCGACAGCGACCCCGACATCCGCCGACTCATCGAGACCGGTACGTCTGCGAGCGAAGAGCTGGGCCGGCTGATCGCGGATTCGGGACCGGGCCTGACCGCGGACTTGACCAACCTCGCTGCGCTCGGCGAGACCCTCGCACCTCAGGCCATTGCACTGCAGCCGCTGCTGGCATTCCTTCCTGCCGTTGCGGCCAGCGCAGGCACCGTTGCCCCGGGCGACGGTACGGTGAGGCAGGGCATCGTGCTGGAGACGAACAACCCGCCGTCGTGCACCCTCGGATACGAGGGCACGTACGAGATCATCGAGCAGATGCGTGCGGAGAACCCGAACTTCGACGATCACGCCCAGGACTTCCCGTTCAACACGGAAGCTTCCTGTGATGCACCACAGGGCAGTGTGACGGGTGTACGCAGCGCGGACCGGATCGTGTTCGCCGACCCCGCGACCATCCAGCCGTGGGATTTCACGCCGAAGAAGGATCCCGACAAGCTCAATCTGAATCCGGTGGCGACGCAGCTGGCGCCGCTTCTCGGAGTCACCCCGAAGTGAGCAGTGAGTAGGTTAGTGGAGTGAGAGCAAGAACCGTCGCCCTTTCGATAGTGAGCGCGCTGGCGGTGGTCGCCCTTGTGGCCGTCGCGTGGTTCGGATTCGGCTGGGCGAAGGCACTGATCGTCGATCGTTCGGTGGCGGACACGCGCGACGCCGCGCTGGCGGGCGCCTTCCAAGCGACGATCAACCTCAACAGTGTCGATGCACAGAATGTCGACGCGTCGCTCGACAACATGCGTTCGTCGATCACCGGAGACGCGTTGCTGGGCGATCTCGCCGCGACGGAGCAGCAGATCCGCGATCAGGTCGCTGCGACGGGAACCAGCATGTCGGCGGAGGTGCTCTTCGGGTCGTTGACCGAACTGAACACCGACGACGATCAGGCGAAAGCGCTCGTCGTGCTCGCGGTGCGCACGACCACCCCGGAGTACTTCACGGTCAACAAGGTTTCGGTGAACGCCTCGATGGCGAAGGACGGCGACGTCTGGAAAGCGGTGACGATCGAGCCTCTCGGCTCGGTCGGCATGGAGGAGGGGCCTGCTCCGGGCGCACAGCCGGCACCGGAGGGGTCTGCACCCGCAGAACCTGCACCTGCCGAATCCGCGCCCGCGGAGCAGGCTCCCGCGCCGAATGGTGTCGCGACACCGTGACCCGCAAGAACGTTTCGACCAGCAGTGACGGCTCGAACGACAGTAGTAGCGAGCCGACGAAGGAGAACGCCTAGTGCCACCGCAGCGACGCAATCCCGGGCCGCCGCGCCGTCGACCCAAGATCGCCGGTGCGTCCCGTCCGAGGACCGAGTCGAGCGCAGGTCCGGTCACCCCCGGCCCCGTTTCTTCGAGTAGCGAATCCGATCGGGTCGAGCCGGCCGGCTCGACCGGTGCGGTCACCGACGGGCCCGACAGAGCGGTAGGTTCCGATCCGTCGAACGGCGCCGACGAGAAGACCGAGATCGATACGGTCGATTCTGAAGGGGCCTCTGCCGCGGGAACAGGCGAGACTCGGCCGTCGGCCGACGACCGGCCGCATCTCACCCCTGCGCTCGATTCCGGCCCCGGGCTACCGGCCGGCGACGTGAAACGGCCGAGTTCGAGCTGGATGCCGGTGCTCGCGGTGGCCCTGGTCGCCGTCGTGCTGGGCGCGCTCGCCGTAGTCGCAGCCTTCCGCCCCGGAGCGTCCGACAGCAATGTCGCGTGGGTCGACCAGGCGGAGACGGCTGCGGTGACCGAGGCTGCTGCGCACGCGATCGAGGCGATGCACGGGTACAACTTCGAGACCATCGACGAGGATTTCGCCGAGATACGCGAACTGCTCACAGACGAGCGCCGTGTGGAGTTCGACTCGACGGCCCAGGTCACCAAGGACGCCGCGGTACAGACCCGCACCGTGACGGAGGTGAATGTGGCGCACATCGGCGCACGGATGATCGACGAGGTCCACGCCGAGGTCGCTGCGTACATCAATGTCAGCGCGACCGGTGACGGAGTGGCACAGGGGAGTGCGGCAGCGCCGCTGCTGGTGCGGATGGAGAAGGCGGATGGCCGTTGGCTGGTCTCGGAGATCCGCGATCAGTAGACGCGTCGCGCCCGGGGCGGTCGCGTTGCGGGTGTGACACCGGGGGCCGATGACTCTTGACGAGAACGACGTGAGACGTCACTCTATCGGTACGCCTGTGCGATACCGACCCCGCAACGTCGCCTCCAGGTTTCTTTGAGGCACCCCCGTGGACATTTCCGTGTGTTCGGTGTAAGTTGGTTCTTTGCGCTGGCTGCCTCCTGTCCACCCCCTGACCTGTGAGCCCGTGAATCGTTCGCCGAGAGCGACTTCATCGGATTCTTCGGCTGGGTTTCAGTTCGGGTTGCGACCAGCCGAAACGCCCCACATGAAGAAGCAGGTACAGCGGCGGTCGCACCGGTTGGAGCGACCCGCGTGAGGTGCTGGAAGGACGCATCTTGGCAGTCTCTAGCCAGACCAAGGCAGTTGCCGGAATCCCCGGAGCCCCGAAGAGGGTTTCGTTCGCGAAAATTCGCGAACCCCTCGAAGTTCCCGGGCTCCTCGATCTACAGACAGATTCCTTCGAATGGTTGATCGGGTCGGAGCGCTGGCGCGCGAAGGCTGCTGATCGTGGTGACGGCAGCGTCGCCGGTGGTCTCGAAGAGATCCTCGCCGAGCTCTCGCCGATCGAGGACTTCTCGGGCTCGATGTCCCTTTCCTTCTCCGATCCACGATTCGACGAGGTCAAGGCCTCCGTCGAGGAGTGCAAGGACAAGGACATGACGTACGCGGCTCCGCTGTTCGTCACGGCCGAGTTCATCAACAACAACACCGGCGAGATCAAGAGCCAGACGGTCTTCATGGGTGACTTCCCGATGATGACCGACAAGGGCACTTTCATCATCAACGGCACCGAGCGTGTCGTTGTGTCGCAGCTCGTGCGTTCGCCCGGTGTGTACTTCGACAAGTCCGTCGACAAGAGCACCGAAAAGGACCTGCACAGCGTCAAGGTCATCCCCGGTCGCGGTGCATGGCTCGAGTTCGACGTCGACAAGCGCGACACCGTGGGTGTGCGCATCGACCGCAAGCGCCGTCAGCCCGTCACCGTGCTGCTCAAGGCACTCGGCTGGTCCACCGAGCAGATCGTGGAGCGCTTCGGCTTCTCCGAGATCATGATGTCCACGCTCGAGAAGGACAACACCGCAGGCACCGACGAGGCGCTCCTCGACATCTACCGCAAGCTTCGTCCGGGCGAGCCGCCGACGAAGGAGAGCGCACAGACGCTCCTCGAGAACCTGTTCTTCAAGGACAAGCGCTACGACCTGGCGCGTGTGGGCCGTTACAAGATCAATAAGAAGCTGGGCCTGAACACCGGCCAGCCGATCGAGGCGTCGACCCTCACCGAGGAAGACATCGTCGCGACCATCGAGTACCTCGTGCGTCTGCACGCGGGTGAGAACTGGATGACCGCTCCGGGCGGTGTCGAGGTTCCGGTCGAGGTCGACGATATCGACCACTTCGGTAACCGCCGCCTGCGTACCGTCGGTGAGCTGATCCAGAACCAGATCCGCGTGGGCCTGTCCCGCATGGAGCGCGTCGTTCGTGAGCGCATGACGACCCAGGACGTCGAGGCGATCACGCCGCAGACCCTGATCAACATCCGTCCTGTTGTGGCCGCGATCAAGGAGTTCTTCGGAACTTCGCAGCTGTCGCAGTTCATGGACCAGAACAACCCGCTGTCGGGCCTGACGCACAAGCGTCGCCTGTCGGCTCTCGGCCCCGGTGGTCTGTCGCGTGAGCGCGCGGGCCTCGAGGTCCGCGACGTCCACCCGTCGCATTACGGCCGCATGTGCCCGATCGAGACCCCTGAGGGCCCGAACATCGGCCTGATCGGTTCGCTGTCGGTGTACGCGCGGGTCAACCCGTTCGGTTTCATCGAGACTCCGTACCGCCGGGTCGTCGACGGTGTCGTCACCGATCAGGTCGACTACCTCACGGCAGACGAAGAGGACCGCTTCCTCATCGCGCAGGCGAACTCGCCGATCAGCGCGGACAACACGTTCGCCGAGGATCGCGTGCTCGTCCGTAAGAAGGGCGCGGAGATCGAGTACGTCGGTGCCGACTCCGTCGAGTACATGGACGTCTCACCGCGGCAGATGGTGTCCGTCGCGACGGCCATGATCCCGTTCCTCGAGCACGACGACGCCAACCGCGCCCTCATGGGCGCGAACATGCAGCGTCAGGCCGTTCCCCTGATCCGTAGCGAGGCCCCGGTCGTCGGTACCGGCATGGAGCTGCGTGCCGCAGTGGACGCGGGCGACGTCATCGTCACCGAGAAGCCCGGCGTGGTCGAGGAGGTGTCGGCCGACTTCATCACGGTGATGGCCGACGACGGCACCCGCCGCACCTACCGTCTGCGCAAGTTCGACCGGTCCAACCAGGGCACCTGCTCGAACCAGCGTCCGATCATCGACGAAGGCCAGCGTGTCGAGGCCGGCCAGGTCCTGGCCGACGGACCCTGCACCGAGAACGGTGAGATGGCGCTGGGCAAGAACCTGCTCCTGGCGATCATGCCGTGGGAAGGCCACAACTACGAGGACGCGATCATCCTGTCGCAGCGCCTCGTGGAAGAGGACGTCCTGACCTCGATCCACATCGAGGAGCACGAGATCGATGCCCGCGACACCAAGCTCGGTGCCGAGGAGATCACCCGCGACATCCCGAACGTCTCGGACGAGGTCCTCGCCGACCTCGACGAGCGCGGCATCGTCCGTATCGGTGCCGAGGTTCGCGACGGCGACATCCTGGTCGGCAAGGTCACCCCGAAGGGCGAGACCGAGCTCACCCCCGAGGAGCGTCTGCTCCGCGCGATCTTCGGTGAGAAGGCGCGCGAGGTCCGCGACACATCGCTCAAGGTTCCTCACGGTGAGACCGGCAAGGTCATCGGCGTGCGCGTGTTCTCGCGCGAGGACGACGACGATCTGCCTCCGGGTGTCAACGAGCTCGTCCGCGTGTACGTCGCGCAGAAGCGCAAGATCCAGGACGGCGACAAGCTCGCAGGCCGACACGGCAACAAGGGCGTCATCGGCAAGATCCTCCCGCAGGAGGACATGCCGTTCCTGCCCGACGGCACGCCCATCGACATCATCCTGAACACCCACGGTGTTCCGCGTCGTATGAACATCGGCCAGATCCTCGAGACTCACCTCGGCTGGATCGGCAAGGCCGGTTGGAACGTGCAGGTCGCCGACGACGGATCACGTCCCGACTGGGCACAGAACCTGCCCGAGGAGATGCTCGCCGCCGAGTCCGACTCGAACATCGCAACGCCGGTGTTCGACGGTGCTCGTGAAGAGGAGCTCACGGGTCTGCTGTCGTCGACGCTGCCGAACCGCGACGGCGAGGTCATGGTCGGTCCCGACGGTAAGGCGACGCTGTTCGACGGTCGTTCGGGTGAGCCGTTCCCGTACCCGGTGGCGGTCGGCTACATGTACATCATCAAGCTGCACCACTTGGTCGACGACAAGATCCACGCGCGTTCGACCGGTCCGTACTCGATGATCACGCAGCAGCCGCTCGGCGGTAAGGCGCAGTTCGGTGGTCAGCGCTTCGGTGAGATGGAGTGCTGGGCCATGCAGGCGTACGGCGCCGCATACACGCTGCAGGAGCTGCTCACCATCAAGTCCGACGACGTGGTGGGTCGCGTGAAGGTGTACGAGGCGATCGTCAAGGGCGAGAACATCCCCGAGCCCGGCATCCCCGAGTCGTTCAAGGTGCTCCTCAAGGAACTCCAGTCCCTCTGCCTCAACGTGGAGGTGCTGTCCAGCGACGGCGCTGCCATTGCGATGGCCGACAGCGACGACGAGGACCTGGAGCGGGCAGCAGCCAACCTGGGCATCAACCTTTCCCGCAACGAGTCGGCCACGGTCGACGACCTCGCGAACTAGGAGCCGAACCGATGCGGTACGCCACCGAGTCACACCGGCCGCGTACCGCATCGGGCCCCGGCAGCGATAGCGACAACTAGCAGCAACAAAGCCCGCACAGGGGAAAGGAAGTTACGTGCTCGACGTCAACTTCTTCGATGAACTCCGGATCGGTCTGGCCACTGCGGCCGACATCCGTAATTGGTCGTACGGCGAGGTCAAGAAGCCGGAGACCATCAACTACCGCACGCTCAAGCCCGAGAAGGACGGCCTCTTCTGCGAGAAGATCTTCGGCCCCACCCGGGACTGGGAGTGCTACTGCGGTAAGTACAAGCGCGTCCGCTTCAAGGGCATCATCTGCGAACGCTGTGGCGTCGAGGTGACCCGCGCCAAGGTGCGTCGTGAGCGGATGGGCCACATCGAACTGGCCGCACCCGTGACCCACATCTGGTACTTCAAGGGCGTGCCGAGCCGTCTCGGTTACCTCCTCGACCTCGCTCCGAAGGATCTCGAGAAGATCATCTACTTCGCTGCGTACGTCATCACGTCGGTCGACGACGAGCTCCGTCACAACGAGCTCTCGACGCTCGAGGCCGAGATGGAGGTCGAGAAGAAGGGCGTCGCCGACCAGCGCGACGCAGACCTCGAGGCCCGCGCGCAGAAGCTCGAAGCCGATCTGGCCGAGCTCGAGGCCGAAGGCGCCAAGTCGGATGTCCGTCGCAAGGTCAAGGACGGCGGCGAGCGCGAGATGCGTCAGCTGCGCGACCGCGCTCAGCGTGAGCTCGATCGTCTCGACGAGATCTGGACGACCTTCACAAAGCTCGCTCCCAAGCAGCTCATCGTCGACGAGCTGATCTACCGCGAGCTGCAGGACCGCTACGGCGAGTACTTCACCGGCGCGATGGGTGCAGAGGCCATCCAGAAGCTCATCGAGACCTTCGACATCGACGCCGAGGCCGAGCTGCTGCGCGAAATCATCCGCAGCGGCAAGGGGCAGAAGAAGCTCCGTGCGCTCAAGCGTCTCAAGGTCGTGGCGGCATTCCAGCAGTCCGGCAACTCGCCGATGGGCATGGTCCTCGACGCCGTTCCGGTGATCCCGCCGGAGCTGCGCCCGATGGTGCAGCTCGACGGCGGTCGCTTCGCGACCTCCGACCTCAACGACCTGTACCGCCGCGTCATCAACCGGAACAACCGTCTCAAGCGACTGATCGACCTCGGTGCTCCCGAGATCATCGTCAACAACGAGAAGCGGATGCTCCAGGAGTCCGTCGACGCGCTGTTCGACAACGGTCGTCGTGGCCGCCCGGTGACGGGTCCGGGCAACCGCCCGCTCAAGTCGCTGTCCGATCTGCTCAAGGGCAAGCAGGGTCGTTTCCGTCAGAACCTGCTCGGTAAGCGCGTCGATTACTCGGGCCGTTCGGTCATCGTCGTCGGTCCGCAGCTCAAGCTGCACCAGTGCGGTCTGCCGAAGCTCATGGCTCTCGAGCTGTTCAAGCCGTTCGTGATGAAGCGTCTCGTGGACCTGAACCACGCGCAGAACATCAAGTCGGCCAAGCGCATGGTCGAGCGTCAGCGCCCCCAGGTGTGGGATGTCCTCGAAGAGGTCATCAACGAGCACCCGGTCCTGCTCAACCGTGCACCTACGCTGCACCGTCTCGGCATCCAGGCGTTCGAGCCGCAGCTCGTCGAGGGTAAGGCCATTCAGCTGCACCCGCTCGTGTGTGAGGCCTTCAACGCCGACTTCGACGGTGACCAGATGGCCGTGCACCTGCCGCTGTCGGCAGAGGCTCAGGCCGAGGCACGCATCCTGATGCTGTCGTCGAACAACATCCTGTCGCCGGCATCGGGCCGTCCGCTCGCTATGCCCCGTCTCGACATGGTGACGGGTCTGTACCACCTGACCCGCCTCGTCGAGGAAGGGGTAGGCGCGTACAAGCCTGCGTCCGCCGACGAGCCGGAGCAGGGCGTGTACTCGTCGCCGGCCGAGGCCATCATGGCTGTGGACCGGGGCGTGCTCTCGGTGCAGGCCCCCATCCGGGTGCGTCTGTCGCAGCAGCGTCCGCCGCGCGAGATCGAGAACGAACTGTTCCCCGAGGGATGGCGCTACGGCGAGGACTGGCTCGCCGAGACCACGCTCGGTCGCGTGATGTTCAACGAGTTGCTGCCGGCCAACTACGGCTTCGTCAACGACATCATGCCGAAGAAGCGTCAGGCCGGGATCATCAACGATCTCGCCGAGCGCTACCCGATGATCGTTGTCGCACAGACCGTCGACAAGCTCAAGGACGCGGGCTTCTACTGGGCCACGCGTTCGGGCGTGACGATCGCGATGTCGGACGTGCTGGTTCCGCCGGAGAAGAAGGAGATCCTCGAGCGTTACGAGGGTCAGGCCGATTCGATCCAGCGGCAGTACGACCGAGGCAAGCTGTCCGAGGACGAGCGTCGCGATTCACTCGTGAAGCTGTGGCAGGAAGCGACCGAAGAGGTCGGCCAGGTTATGGAGGCGCACTACCCGGACGACAACCCGATCCCGACGATCGTGAAGTCCGGAGCCGCGGGCAACATGACCCAGATCCGCTCGCTGGCGGGTATGAAGGGCCTGGTGACCAACCCGAAGGGCGAGTTCATTCCTCGTCCGATCAAGTCCTCGTTCCGTGAGGGCCTCACCGTCGCCGAGTACTTCATCAACACGCACGGTGCGCGTAAGGGTCTGGCCGATACCGCTCTGCGTACCGCCGACTCGGGTTACCTGACCCGTCGTCTGGTGGACGTCTCGCAGGACGTCATCGTCCGCGAGGTCGACTGTGGCACGCCGCGTGGTATCGAGATGATCATTGCCGAGCCCGAGCGTGACGCACAGGGCAACGAGACCGGCAGGCTCGTCCGCGATGCTCACATCGAGACGAGCACGTACGCTCGCACGCTGGCGACGGACGCAATCGATGCGGCAGGCAACGTCGTGGTCGAGCGCGGCTCCGACCTCGGCGATCCCGCGATCGAGGCTCTCCTCGAGGCCGGTATCCAGAAGGTCAAGGTCCGCTCGGTCCTGACCTGCGACACGGGCACCGGCGTCTGCGCGACCTGCTACGGCCGCTCGATGGCAACGGGCAAGCTCGTCGACATCGGCGAGGCCGTCGGTATCGTCGCTGCCCAGTCGATCGGTGAGCCCGGTACGCAGCTGACGATGCGTACGTTCCACCAGGGTGGTGTCGGTGAGGACATCACGGGCGGTCTGCCCCGTGTCCAGGAGCTGTTCGAAGCCCGTATCCCCAAGGGCAAGGCTCCGATCGCCGACGTCTCCGGACGTATCCGCCTCGAGGACGACGATCGTTTCTACAAGATCACGATCGTCCCCGACGACGGTGGCGAAGAGGTCGTCTACGACAAGCTGTCGAAGCGTCAGCGTCTGCACGTGATCCGCAAGGCCGACGGCACCGAGGGCGTCCTCGGTGACGGCGACCATGTGGACGTCGGTCAGCAGCTCCTCGAAGGTGCTGCCGATCCGCACGAGGTGCTGCGCGTGATGGGTCCCCGCCAGGTTCAGATCCACTTGGTCCACGAGGTCCAGGAGGTCTACCGGAGCCAGGGTGTGTCTATCCACGACAAGCACATCGAGACCATCGTCCGTCAGATGCTGCGTCGCGTGACGATCATCGATTCGGGCGCGACGGAGTTCCTGCCCGGCTCGCTCGTCGAGCGCAGCGAGTTCGAGGCCGCGAACCGTCGTGTGGTCCAGGAAGGTGGCGAGCCGGCTGCCGGTCGCCCCGTTCTCATGGGCATCACGAAGGCGTCGCTGGCCACCGACTCGTGGCTGTCGGCGGCGTCGTTCCAGGAGACCACTCGTGTGCTGACCGATGCGGCCATCAACTGCCGCTCGGACAAGCTGATCGGTCTCAAGGAGAACGTGATCATCGGCAAGCTGATCCCGGCCGGTACCGGCATCAACAAGTACCGGAACATCCAGGTTCAGCCCACCGAGGAGGCTCGTGCCGCCGCATACGCCATCCCGGCGTACGACGACCAGTACTACTCACCGGACGGTTTCGGCCAGAACACCGGTGCTGCAGTGCCTCTGGATGACTACGGTTACTCCAACGACTACCGGTAGTTCGCTGCCGTAGTCACAAAGGTCCCGCCCTCTCTCTTCAGGGCGGGACCTTTGTGGTTTCCGGGATATTGTCCGTAGGGAGCGTCGCTCTGACGCGCAGTATTGCTGTGCCGCTCAGTGTGCGATGTGAAAACGCTCAGCGTGCGATGTGAAAGTCCGTCAGCTCGGCGCGGCCCGGCTCGAGGTCGTCCCAGCTGCCTCGAACGGTGAGGACCGCGAGCGCTGAGGTCGGAAACTTCTCGGAGAGTTGCTGGGCGATGTCGCTGCTGTGGTCTGTGGCCAGGCTCAGAGCCGTCTCGGACAGCGACGGCTCGTGCCCTACCACGAGCAAGGTGTGAATTTCCGGGTCCATCGAGCGGATCTCCGCGACAACGGCCTCGGGAGTGGCCCCGTAGAGCGCCGCGCGATAGTCGACGGGTGCGTCGATCGTCGCTTCGGCGAGGGTTTTGCGCGTGCGTGTCGCGTCGGAGCACAGCACTGCGTCGATTTCAGGCAGGTTGGCTCGCATCCATCGACCGGCGAGACCTGCTTCTCGGCGGCCGCGTGGAGAGAGGGGGCGCTCGTGATCGTCCACGTCGTCCGGGTACGCGGACTTCCCGTGGCGAAGCAGGATCAGGGTGCGGGGCATCATCGCTCCACCGTAGGGGCTGCGTGCCCGAACCGGAACGTCGACTCCGGCTTTTGATGTCGATCCGGCGGACCGGCCTTGCGGAGGGTGCGAATGCACGACTACAGTTCAGGTAACTGTTACAGCGTGTTACATGAAAATGCGGCTGTGCCGCCCACCCCTCGAGGATCTCGCCATGGCCTACGTCATCACCCAGACGTGCTGCAACGACGCAAGCTGCGTCGCCGTCTGCCCGGTCAATTGCATTCACCCCACCCCCGACGAGCGTGAATTCGGGTCGGCGGAGATGCTTCATATCGACCCGCAGACCTGTATCGACTGTGGTGCATGTGCCGACGCATGCCCGGTCGAAGCCATCCTTCCCGACGACAAGCTCGAACCGTCCCAGGCCCGGTTCGCCGAGATCAACGCCGACTACTACCGCGCGCATCCCATGCCGGAGGGCTGGAATCCTCTCGTGCCGACACCGGCTGCGCCGCGGGATCGCGGAACACTGCGCGTCGCGGTCGTCGGCGCCGGTCCCGCGGCCTGCTATGCGACGCAGGAACTGCTCGAACGATCCGATGTCGAGGTCGAGATGTTCGATCGGCTGCCGACCCCGTTCGGACTGGTTCGCGCCGGCGTCGCGCCCGATCATCCCGGTACGAAGGCGGTCACCGAGTCATTCGAGTGGTCCTTCCGCCGAGACGCCTTCGCATTGCACCTCGACACGGAGATCGGCCGCGACCTCACCCACGCGGAGCTGCTCGACCACCACCACGCGGTGGTGTATGCGGTGGGCGCCTCCGCCGACCGTCGCCTCGGCATTCCCGGCGAAGATCTCGAGGGCAGCCACGCAGCCACGGAATTCGTAGCCTGGTACAACGGCCATCCCGACTATGCGAACCGCACCTTCGATCTGTCCGGTGAACGCGCCGTCATCGTCGGCAACGGCAACGTCGCAATCGATGTCGCCCGTATCCTCGCGATGGACGTCGAGGACCTCGCGCGCACCGACATCGCCGATCACGCCCTCGAGGCGCTGCGGCACAGCAATATCCGTGAGATCGTTCTCCTCGGCCGCAGAGGGCCTGCGCAGGCCGCGTACAGCAACCCCGAATTCCTCGCGCTCGGCGAGCTCGAGGGTGTGGACATCGTCATCGACGAAGCCGACCTGGAACTCGACGAGGCCGGCGCGAACGCTGTGGCGAGCGATCCCGCCGTGGCGATGCGCGTGCAGCTCGCGCGTGAGTACGCGGGGAGCGAGGTGCGGGAGGGCAATCGGCGCATAGTCTTCCGCTACCGCGCCGTGCCCGCGGAGGTGCTCGGCACGGACCGCGTCGACGGCGTCCGGGTCGCGCGCACCGAGCTGGTCGAAGATTCCGAGGGCGCGCTCGTTGCGCGGGTGACCGATGACGTCGATGACATCGACGCGGGACTCGTACTGCGGTCGATCGGCTATCGAGGTGTGCCCGTTCCCGATCTGCCGTTCGACGACCGGCGTGCCGTCGTCCCCAGTGCCGGTGGCCGCGTAGACGCCGGTGTCTATGTCACCGGTTGGATCAAGCGCGGGCCGAGCGGCGTCATCGGCACCAACAAGGCCTGCGCCAAGGAAACCGTGGCCACGTTACTCGCCGATTTCGACTCGGGTCGGCTGGCACCGCCGCGGGGCGACCGCCGGAGTCTCGGGAAGCTTCTCGCCGAGCGGCGCCCGGATCGCGTCGACCTCGACGGGTGGCGGGCCATCGACGCTGCGGAACGCGCTGCGGGTCGCGCGAGCGGCCGGCCACGAATCAAGATCACAGAGCGGGCGGCGCTCATCGAACTCGGTCGTCGCCGCCGTCGTCTTCCTCTGATCGGGGCCGTGCGGCGATAAATCCGTTGGGCGCGTTGGCTCATCGTCGCTAAGATCGGCACTCGGCGCGCACGCGTTCCGGTATCTGCCACGACCACCGGCGCTCTCTCGCGCGGGCCTGCCACCTCGATTCCAATCAGGCGGAAGCCTTTGCATTCATCGGAGTAGCCTATGACAGCGCCACCTGCAGGTTCTTCGGCCTCGGACACGAAGCTCGACGCGGCAGTCCTGAAAATCGCATCGGTGGTGGTGCTCGGTGCCATCATGTCGATCCTCGACGTCACCGTCGTCTCTGTCGCGCTTCCGACCTTCATGTCGGAATTCCAGGCGAGCTATGCGACGGTCGCATGGACGATGACCGGCTACACCCTCGCCCTCGCCAGTGTGATTCCGCTCACTGGATGGGCGGCCGATCGGTTCGGTACCAAGCGCCTGTACCTCACCGCTCTCGTTCTGTTCGTGGCCGGCTCGGTTCTGTGCAGCCTCGCGTGGGATGTCACCTCGCTGATCGGATTCCGCGTCCTCCAGGGCTTCGGCGGCGGCATGCTCATGCCCCTGGGCATGACGATCATGACGCGGGCTGCGGGTCCACAGCGCGTCGGTCGCGTCATGGCGGTCCTCGGTATCCCGATGCTGCTCGGTCCCATCGGCGGCCCCATCCTCGGTGGCTGGCTGATCGACGTGGCGAGCTGGCACTGGATCTTCCTCATCAACCTCCCGATCGGTGCCGTCGCGCTGATCACGGCCTTCGTCGTGCTCCCGAAGGATTCACCGAAGAAGTCCGAATCGTTCGACTTCGTCGGAATGCTGCTGTTGTCGCCGGGCCTTGCGCTGTTCCTGTTCGGCGTGTCGTCGCTGCCGGAGACCGGCACGGTCGCATCGGCTCGGGTTCTCGTTCCCGGCATAGTCGGGGTCGCGCTCATCGGCGCGTTCGTGTACCACGCGGTACGCACCGACCACCCGCTCATCGACCTGAAGTTGTTCAAGAACCGCCAGCTCACCTTTGCGGTCCTCACCATGACGGTCTTCGCGATCGGCTTCTTCGGTGCCGGCCTGCTGTTCCCGAGCTATTTCCTCCAGGTGCACGGCGAAACGACACTCATGGCCGGGCTGCTTCTCGCGCCGCAGGGACTCGGCGCGATGCTCACGATGCCCATCGCCGGACAGCTGGTCGACCGCATCGGGCCCGGCAAGATCGTGCTGGTCGGTCTTGTGCTCATCATCGCGGGCATGTCCGTGTTCACGCAGGTCGGTGTCGACACCGGCTATCCGCTCCTGCTCGGGGCACTGTTCGTCATGGGAATGGGCATGGGCTGCACCATGATGCCCACGATGACCGCTGCCTTGCAGACACTCACCGATCACAGCATCGCGCGCGGCTCGACGTTGATGAACATCGTCCAGCAGGCGGCGGGCTCGATCGGTACGGCCACGATGTCCGTGATTCTCACCAGCCGGATCATCGCCCCCGAGGGGGCGCCCGAAGGGACGACCGGTCAACCCGACGCAGAGATGCTCGCGCAGCTTCCACCGGAGGTGCAGCAGACCGTCCTCGGTTCGCTCGCCGACGCCTTCGGCGACACCTTTCTCGTGGCGATGCTCGTCATGGTGGTCGCATTGATTCCCGCGGCGTTCCTGCCGCGTACGAAGTCGGTCCAGCCGACCGATCCGACGGCTGTCTCGATGCACTGAGTCGTTCTCGATGCACTGAGTCGTTCGAAGTCGACGGTGGTCGTGATGTATGTCGCGGCCCCCGTCGTCGTCGCGCGACTACGCTGAGTCGGGATGTGTCAGCGATCGGAACGGACAGTGTGAATGAGTAGCGACCTCTCCCCGATGCCCCGGCGAGCCGTGTTGTCGAGCGCAGGCACCGCGTTGGTGGCGGGAACACTGACCGCGTGCGGTGCATCGACGTCGCAGGAACCGGAGGCGGAGCCGGTCGCAACGACCACCGCGCCTCCCGGGCCGGAAGCCGAGGTCGTCGCGGCCGTGACCGACGTGCCCGTCGGCAGTGGCGTGTTTCTCGACGGGAAACGACTCGTTGTCACCCAGCCGACGGCAGGCGACTTTCACGCGTTCGTTGCGATCTGTACCCACCAGGGGTGCAACATCACGGAAGTGGAGGACGACCTGATCGTGTGCCGATGCCACGGAAGTAAGTTCGCACTCGATGGGGTACCGGTGGCTGGGCCCGCGAAGAGGCCGTTGAAGTCGCGTCCCGCGCAGGCCCGCGGTGCGGATGTGGTCGTCGGCTGACCTGCCGCGGAAGGACCGGATAGAGTCCGCCGTGTGAGGACGACACAACGAGACCGGAGGCCGCGGGCCCTGCGCGAGGGTGCCGATCCCGACCCGCGGTTCACGCTCGCCAACGAACGCACCTTCCTCGCGTGGGTCCGGACCGCTCTGGGTCTCATCGCAGCGGCAGTGGCGCTGGAGACTTTCGCCGGCGAGATCATCGACCCGGTCCTGCGCACGGTAGTCGCGTGTGTGTTGCTGGCGTTCGCGGTCGTGCTCGTCGTTGCTTCGGTGATGCGTTGGATCAGCGTGGAAAGCGCGATGCGGGCCGGTCTGCCCTTGCCGTTCCCCTGGATCGCGTATCTGCTTGCCGGGTTGCTCGCAGTTGCCGCGATAGTTCTGGCCGTGGCGATCGTGGTGTGATCGCGCGTGCGCCATGACGACCCGGGCCTGCAGCCCGAACGCAGTTCCCTGGCGTGGCTTCGCACCGAGATCGTGCTCGGTGCGATCATCCTGGGTTTCATGCGATTGGCGCCTGGTCCGGGTCCCGTAGTGGCCGCGATCGGGCTGGCGTGCCTGGTCCCGGTCCTGGTGTTGTTGTTCACCTCGCGAGAGGGGCATCGCGCGCGAGTGCGTGGAATGGACAGCGGCAACGGCATCTACTTTCTGTGGCGCAACCTGCTGCTCGCAGGCACCGTTGCAACTCTCGGGAGCTGTGCTCTGGTCCTGATGTTGCTCTCAGCGTGAAATTTCGATCAGCCGGGCGCCACCCTGGGCCGCCGCGCACACCTTCTCCGAACCGTCTTCGGCGACCACGATGATCTCGCTCCGGCACAGCGCCCGGCGCTTCGAGGATTCGACGACGCGAGCGTGGGCGCGCAGCAGAGTGCCTTGTGCGGGACGCAGGTAGTCGATGGAAAATCCGGTTGTGACTATCGACGGTCCGAGCACGGTGCCTGCGGCGAATGTGATCGCATTGTCCGCTGCGTACGACAGAACTCCGCCGTGTGCGAATCCGAACTGCTGGAGCAGTTCGGGTCGCAGCGGAATTTCGAGCGACACGCCCTCCCGGCCGTAGGCCGACAGTTGTGCGCCGATCAGGACGCTGAACGGTTGCGCGGCGAGGACGTCTCGGGCCCGCTCGATACCGAATGACGACATGGCCGCATTCTGCCTCAGCGACGGATGGCTGGCATATCGTTTCTGCATGACCGAGTGGCCGGATCTCGCAGCGCTGGAGTTGCTCGTCGGCATCGACGACCACGGGGGTCTCGGGGCCGCGGCCCGGAGGGTGGGGATCGCGCAGCCGAACGCCACGCGATCGGTCAGGCGTCTCGAGAAGCAACTCGGTGCCGTGCTCGTGAAGCGCGGCCGGTCCGGATCGGTTCTCACCCCGGAGGGCACGGTGGTTGCGCACTGGGCCAGGGAAGTTCTCGCAGACGCGCACCGACTGCTCGATGCGGCAGCGGCGCTCAGCGCCGAAGATCATCCCGAACTCGTGGTCGCGTCTTCGATGACCGTCGCCGAACACCTGATCCCGCCATGGCTCGGTGCCTTCCGTGCGGTCCACGACGACGTCCAGATCCAGTTGCAGGTACACAACTCCATGCAGGTGTGCGACATCGCTGCGGCGGGCGGATGCGACGTCGGATTCGTGGAGGGTCCCAGTGTCCCCACCGGTCTGCACAGTGTGGAAGTGGCGCGCGACGAGCTGGTCGTCGTGGTGGCACCGGGCCATCCGTGGGCACGCCGTCGTCGGCCACTCACGGTGGCCGAACTCGCTGCGACGCCCCTGGTGGTGCGCGAGGAAGGATCCGGCACACGACGCACCCTCGACCTCGCATTGCAGGAGTACCAGCGGCCACCTCCACTGCTCGAACTGGGTAGCGGAGCGGCGGTGCGCACCAGCGCACTCGGTGGGGTGGGGCCGGCCGTGCTGAGTACCTTCGCCGTCGCCGACCATGTCGCGTCCGGGCAGCTGAAAGTGGTCGGTGTAGAGGGGTTGGATCTCTCGCGGGTGTTGCGCGCGGTGTGGCGACCTCCGCGCGTTCTCCAGGGTCCCGCGGGCGAACTCCTGCGCATGATCGTCCGGTCCAGGCGGACCGGAGCGGCCCGGGGGAGCACCGACGCACCGTGACGGACCGGTCTTTCCAGGGAATCCGGCCGGAAATACCTCTGTGTGGGATTTGCTCCCGAAGTCCCGTTGTACTCCTTGTACGGTCGCAGCGGCTCATGCAGGCCGCACCCGAACGACACAGGAGGAAGCATCGCCGTGGACTATGTGGAACGGGCCGCACGGATCACCCTCGTCACGAATGCCATCTCGTGCCTTGCCCAGGCAGCGGATTTCGGAACTCTGGAGGAATACGGCTCGCTCCTTTCGGCGGACATCGTGTGGGAATTTCCCGGTGGTGGAGGCTCCGGGCTCGTGGCCCAGGTGCGACGGGGACGCGAGGATGCGTTGGCAGGCGCCAGGGAACGGCGGGCCGACGGTGTCCAGGGGCCCGGTACGGGAACAATGCATGTGATCACGAATGTGTCGGTGGATCCCGCCGGCGACGATGCGACATCGATGGCGTACTGGCACTTCGTCACGGGGGTCGGCGGTACCCCGGTTATCCGGTCGAGCGGTGTCTATCGCGACCGTTTCGTCCGCACCGCGAGTGGTTGGCAGCTCACACACCGGAGGATCAGTGTCGACTGAGCAGGGTGTGAGCACTGCGGACCGCGGCGAGGCGGGGCGGGGGACGGTCCTGGTGACCGGTGGCACCGGCGGGATCGGTGCCGAGATCTGCCGAAGTTTCGCCGCAGCCGGCCATGACGTGGCCTTCACGTATCGAAGCCGGGTGGAGGCGGCCGAGCAGTTGGCCGCGGAACTCCGTGGTCTCGGCGTCGTCAGCAGAGCCGACGCCCTGGACTTGTCCGATTCCGAGGCAACCGTCCGTTGGGTGCGTAGCGTCTGCGAACAGTTCGACGGAGTCTGCATCGTCGTGCATGCTGCAGGCCCGCACATTCCGATGATGCACCTGTCGGGAGTATCGCCAGCGCAATTCGGTGCGGCGGTGGATGGCGAGACCAAGGCGTTCTTCAACCTCGTGTCCGCGGTCCTTCCGGCACTGCGTCGCACGAAGGGAGCGGTCGTGGCCGTCACCACCGCGGCGACAACACGCTACCCGGTCCGGGACGGGCTCTCTGCGGGGCCGAAGGCTGCGGTCGAATCACTCGTGCGGGCGTTTGCGGCGGAGGAGGGCCGATTCGGGGTGCGATTCAACAGCGTGGGGCCCGGAATGCTCGTCGACGGTATGGCGGACCGGCTCATCTCGTCCGGCGATCTCGACGAACACGCTCTCGAAGTGACCAGGCGGAACATTCCGTTGCGCCGCTTCGGGAACGCTCGCGACATTGCTGAGGCGGTGTTGTTCCTCGCGTCCGATCGCGCCGGATTCATCAGTGGGCAGAAGCTCGACGTAGACGGTGGATACGGGGTCTGATTTCCGCTCGGGCCTGAAGCCTTCGCAAAAAACAATCAAGAGTGCTTGATTTATCTGCGGGCTCATGTGACGCTGGTCGCATGGCGGACTTGCCCGGGCTCTTCGACGACCTACGCGCCGAAGGCGATGCCCTCGATTCACTCGTGACCGATCTGTCCGACGACGACTGGCGTCGCGACACCCCGGCGGCGGGATGGACCGTGGCGCACCAGATAGGCCACCTGCTGTGGACCGATCGTGCGGCACTCACCGCGGTCACCGATGCCGCCGCGTTCGTCGCCGAGATCGCGCAAATCACCGACGCAACGACATTCGTCGACGAAGGCGCGGGTGAGTATGCGGCCCTGCCGTCTCAGGACCTACTCGCCGAGTGGCGGCACTGCCGCGAATCCCTCGGCCGTGCCCTTGCCGACGTCCCCGCGGGGGTGAAGATCCCGTGGTATGGGCCGCCTATGTCGGCGGCATCGATGGCGACGGCGCGGCTCATGGAGACCTGGGCGCACGGAGGTGACGTCGCGGCGGCGCTCGGGACGGCACCCAGGCCGACGTCACGCCTGCGACACGTTGCGCACATCGGTGTCCGCACTCGCGACTTCGCGTTCGTCCTCCGCGACCGCGCGGTCCCGACGGAGCCGTTTCGCGTCGAGCTCGCCGCACCGGACGGCAGCACCTGGACCTGGGGGCCGGCCGAAGCTGCGCAATCGGTGACCGGTCCGGCTCTCGACTTCTGCCTGCTCGTCACGCAGCGTGTGCACCGCAGCGACACTGCGCTCGTCGCACGCGGGCCGGACGCCGACGCCTGGCTCGACATCGCGCAGGCATTCGCGGGACCGCCCGGATCCGGACGCGAACAAAGTGGGAAAGCACAGTGAATCGAGAGCGCTCCGCCGTAGTGCGAATCGGTAATTGCTCCGGTTTCTATGGAGATCGCTTGTCGGCGATGCGTGAAATGCTCGAGGGCGGTGAACTCGACTACCTGACCGGCGACTACCTTGCCGAACTGACCATGCTCATTCTGGGCCGCGACCGGATGAAGGATCCCGCCACCGGCTACGCCAAGACATTCCTGCGTCAAGCCGAAGAGTGCATGGGTCTTGCGTTGGACAAGGGTGTGCGTCTGGTTGCGAACGCGGGTGGACTCAACCCCACGGGTCTCGCTGCAGCACTGCGCGATCTCGCGGACACGCTCGGACTCGCTCCGAACATCGCTCACGTCGAAGGTGACGATCTCATCGCCCGCGTCGACGATCTCGGCCTGACCACCGATCCTCCGCCGCTCACCGCGAACGCGTATCTCGGTGCGTGGGGCATTGTCGACTGCCTGAACTCCGGAGCCGATATCGTCATTACGGGACGCGTTACCGACGCCTCCGTCATCGTCGGCCCCGCCGCTGCGCACTTCGGCTGGGCCCGAGACCGATTCGATGCACTGGCCGGTGCGGTGGCGGCCGGACACGTGATCGAATGCGGAACCCAGGCCACCGGCGGTAACTACGCGTTCTTCACCGAACTCGACGATCTCGACCGGCCGGGATTCCCGATCGCCGAGATCGAGGCCGACGGATCGTCGACGATCACCAAACACCCCGGGGCGGGTGGTGCGGTCACCGTGGGAACCGTGACAGCGCAACTGTTGTACGAAGTCACGGGCGGGCGTTACGCAGGCCCCGACGTCACCACACGTATCGATACTGTCCGGCTCGATCAGGTCGGCCCCGACCGCGTCAGGCTCTCCGGCGTGCGCGGTGAGGCGCCACCGCCCACGCTCAAGGTGTGCCTCAACGCGCTGGCCGGATTCCACAATCAGGCCGAGTTCGTTCTCACCGGACTCGACATCGAGGCCAAGGCGCAACTCGTGCGACGCCAGGTCGAAGCGAATCTTCCGGCCCGCCCCGCAGAGCTGGAATGGACGCTCGCCCGCACCGACCACGCCGACGCCGACACCGAGGAAGCCGCGAGTGCGGTGCTGCGTTGCACCGCCCGCGACCCCGACCCGAAGGTCGTTGGACGCGGATTCACATCCACTGCAGTGGAATTCGCGCTCGCGGGGTACCCTGGCTTCTTTCTCACCGCGCCACCCGGATCCGGCAATGCCTACGGCGTGTACACGGCTGGCTACGTCGACGCCGCACAGGTTCCCCACGTGGCCGTTCTTCCCGACGGAGCACGCGTCGAGGTGCCGGCTGCAGAGCAGACCCGGACACTCGACCCACTCGATGCACCCGAATTGCCTGCGCCGCTCCCCGACGGTCCCACCCGTCGCGCACCGCTCGGCGCAGTGGCCGGCGCACGCAGCGGCGACAAGGGAGGAGACGCCAACATCGGTGTGTGGGTTCGTAGCGACGACGAGTGGCGCTGGCTTGCACACACTCTCACCGTCGAGGCCGTCAAGGCACTTCTCCCCGAAACCGAACCGCTCACCGTCACTCGCCACCTGCTGCCGAATCTGCGGGCCGTGAACTTCGTGATCGAAGGAATCCTCGGCCGCGGTGTCGCATCCCGCGCGCGATTCGACCCGCAGGCCAAGGGTCTCGGCGAGTGGTTGCGGGCCCGCTACCTCGATATCCCGATCACCTTCCTGGAGGACCACACGTGAGCATCTGGAACACCCCCGAACGTCGTGCACTGCGCGAGACCGTGGCCGGTTTCGTCGAACGCGACGTACTGCCGTACCTCGACGAGTGGGAACGGGACGGCGAACTTCCTCGTGAACTCCACAAGAAGGCGGCAGCACTCGGGTTACTCGGCGTGGGTTTCTCCGAAGAGGTCGGCGGCTCCGGGGGAGACAGCGCCGACACCCTCACGGTGTGCGAGGCATTCCACGAGGCCGGCGCTTCCGGCGGTGCGTTCGCGTCGCTGTTCACCTGCGGCATCGCCCTGCCCCACCTGATTGCTGCGGGCAATCCCGACCAGATCGACCGATGGGTGAAGCCCACACTCGCGGGCGAGCTCATCGGGTCGCTCGCGATCACCGAACCCGGCGGCGGATCCGACGTCGGGAACCTGACCACCACCGCGGTGCGCGACGGTGACCACTACATCGTCAACGGCGCCAAGACGTACATCACGTCCGGCTGCCGCGCCGATTTCGTCGTCACCGCCGTCCGGACCGGCGGATCGGGCGCGAGTGGCGTCTCGCTGCTCGTGATCGAAAAGGGCACACCGGGGTTCACGGTATCCCGCAAGCTCGACAAGATGGGCTGGCGTGCCTCCGATACGGCCGAATTGTCATTCGTCGACGTCCGGGTTCCGGTCACCAACCTCGTGGGCGCCGAGAACTCCGGATTCTTCCAGATCGCCCAAGGTTTCGTGTCCGAACGGATCGCGCTTGCTGCCCAGGCCTATTCGGGCGCCCAGCGGTGCCTCGATCTGACCGTCGCATGGTGCCGCGAACGGGAGACGTTCGGACGCCCGTTGATCACTCGCCAGGCCGTGCAGCGCACCCTGTCCGACATGACGCGCAGGATCGACGTCGCGCGCGTCTATTCGCGGGCACTCGTCGAACGGGCCGTCGGTGGCGACCTGGACCTCATCGCCGAGGTGTGTTTCGCGAAGAACACGGCGGTCGACGCCGGTGAATGGGTTGCGCACCAGGCGGTCCAGCTCTTCGGTGGACTCGGCTACATGGCGGAGTCCGAAGTGGAACGCCAGTACCGCGACATGCGCATTCTCGGTATCGGCGGAGGTACCAGCGAGATCCTCATCGAACTTGCCGCGAAGCGATTGGGGTACCACGGGTGAGCATACTGCCATCGTCCCTCGATCCCGCCTCCGTCGAATTCTGTGCTGCCGCCGACGCGACGCGCGAGCGCCTCGCAGACCTGGACGCCGAGAACTTCAAGGCGCTTGCGGGCGGCGGCGAGAAGTACGTCCGCAGGCACCACGATCGCGGCAAACTTCTGCCCCGGGAGCGGATCGAACTGCTGGTCGATCCGGATTCGCCCTTCCTCGAACTCTCGTCTCTCGCGGCCTGGGGCACCGAGTTCCCCGTCGGGGCCAGTGTGGTCACGGGTATCGGCGTCGTCGAAGGTGTCGAGTGCGTGATAGTCGCAAACGACCCGACGGTGCGCGGCGGCACCAGTAACCCGTGGACCCTGCGCAAGAGTCTGCGCGCCAACGATATCGCTCTCCAGAACCGGATGCCGCTGATCTCACTCGTGGAATCGGGAGGGGCCGATCTACCTACCCAGAAAGAGGTGTTCATTCCGGGCGGCCGACTCTTCCGCGACCTCACGCGCTTGTCTGCCGCCGGTATCCCCACCATCGCCTTGGTATTCGGCAACTCCACTGCCGGTGGCGCCTACATACCCGGGATGTCCGATCACGTCGTCATGATCAAGGAGCGGTCCAAGGTCTTTCTGGCCGGACCCCCGCTCGTGAAGATGGCCACGGGTGAAGAATCCGACGACGAAGCACTCGGCGGTGCCGAAATGCACGCCCGCACATCAGGTTCGGCCGACTACTTCGCGGTCGACGAACACGATGCGGTGCGCCTCGGGCGCAACATCGTGCGGAGACTCAACCACCGCAAGCGCGGGCCCGCGGCCGTTCCGAATGCGCTCGAACCCCGGTACGACGCGGAAGAGCTGATCGGGATCGTGCCCGGCGACCTCAAGCGGCCCTTCGACCCGCACGAGGTGATAGCCCGGATCGTCGACGACTCCGATTTCGACGAGTTCAAACCTCTGTACGGGTCGTCGCTCGTCACCGGATGGGCACAGCTGCACGGATTCCCGGTCGGCATACTCGCCAACGCCCGGGGTGTGCTGTTCAACGAGGAATCGCAGAAGGCCGCCCAGTTCATCCAGCTGGCGAATCGTGCGGACACGCCACTGCTGTTCTTGCACAACACCACCGGGTACATGGTCGGACGCGAGTACGAGGAACGCGGAATGATCAAACACGGTGCAATGATGATCAACGCGGTCGCCAACTCGACCGTGCCGCACATCTCGATCCTGCTCGGCGCATCGTACGGAGCAGGGCACTACGGCATGTGCGGGCGTGCTTTCGACCCGCGTTTTCTCTTCGCGTGGCCGAGTGCGCGATCGGCGGTGATGGGTGGTGCGCAACTTGCCGGCGTCATTTCGATCGTCGGACGCGCCGCAGCCGAGGCCCGGGGCCAGGCGTTCGACGAAGCTGCGGACGAGGCGATGCGGGCCGCAATCGAGAACCAGATCGAGGCGGAATCACTGCCGATGTTCCTGTCCGGACGGCTCTACGACGACGGCATCATCGACCCCCGCGACACCCGCACCGTGGTGGGCATGTGCCTTTCGGCCATCGCCACCGCGCCGATCGAGGGCGCCGACAGCTTCGGCGTCTTCCGGATGTGAGGCAGACCGTGACCGACACAGGAAGCAACGCGGTGTTCCGGGCGGGTATCGAGACCGTTCTCGTCGCCAATCGTGGAGAGATCGCCCGGAGAGTGTTCGCGTCGTGCCGCCGGGCAGGACTCGGCACCGTTGCGGTGTTCTCCGACGCCGATTCGGGCAGTCCACACGTGGCCGACGCGGACGTCGCGGTGCGGCTCCCGGGAACCTCACCCGCAGACACGTATCTCGATGCGGACGCGCTCATCGCGGCGGCGCACGCCGCCGGTGCCGATGCGATCCACCCCGGATACGGATTCCTTTCCGAGAACCACGAGTTCGCACAATCGGTTCTCGATGCCGGACTCACCTGGATCGGACCGCGTCCCGACTCGATCTCCCGCATGGGATCGAAGGTCGAGGCGAAGAAGATAATGGCGGACGCAGGCGTACCGGTCCTCGCGGAACTCGACCCGAACCGGGTCACCGACGCCGACCTGCCCGTGCTGATCAAGGCGTCCGCGGGCGGTGGTGGACGTGGGATGCGGATCGTGCGGTCAGCGGGCGAGCTGCCCGCCCAGCTCGAGGCGGCCCGCCGGGAAGCGGAGTCGGCGTTCGGCGATCCGACCGTGTTCTGCGAGCGCTATCTCGACACAGGCCGACACATCGAGGTGCAGGTGCTCGCGGATCGGCACGGCACCGTCTGGGTGGTCGGAGAGCGAGAATGCTCTATTCAACGCCGGCATCAGAAGGTCGTCGAAGAGGCACCCTCACCGCTTGTCGAGGCAGTTCCAGGCATGCGCGACAAGCTGTTCGACGCCGCTCGTCGTGCCACCGAAGCCATCGGCTACGAGGGGGCGGGCACCGTCGAATTCCTGGCATCCGGAGATGCGGGCGAATTCTACTTCCTCGAGATGAACACTCGTCTGCAGGTCGAACACCCCGTCACCGAATGTGTGACCGGGCTCGATCTGGTCGATCTGCAACTGCGCATCGCCGACGGCGCCAGGCTCGACCCCGAACCGCCCCCGGTCCGTGGACATTCGATCGAGGTCAGGCTCTATGCCGAGGACCCGGCCCGTGACTGGCAGCCTCAGACCGGGGTGGTGCACCGGATTGCGGTGCCGGACACAGTCATCGAGTTCGGGGCACTCTGCAGCGCCGGTATCCGACTGGATTCGGGTGTCGTCGACGGGTCGCAGGTGGGAATTCACTACGACGCAATGCTCGCAAAGGTGATCTCTTTTGCACCGGCACGGACGACCGCCGCACGGATACTTGCACGTGCGCTCGTCGGAGCCGAGATCCACGGAATCCACACCAATCGCGACCTGCTGGTGAACGTGCTCCGTCATCCGGCATTCCTGGCAGGCGACACCGATACCGCGTTCTTCGGCACACACGGTCTCGGCGCGCTGTCGGCGGCGGTCGCGTCCCCGGAAGCGGAAGCGATGTCCGCGCTTGTGGCTGCCCTGGCAGACTCGGCGAACAATCGTGCCACGGCGACCGTCGGCGCAGGTCTTCCGGCAGGATGGCGTAACTTACCCTCGGTGCCTCAGGCCAAGAAGTATCTCGGCAACCACGGTGAGCATGAAATCCGGTATCGCCGTACCAGGGCCGGACTGGTGGCAGACGAATTCCCCGGTGTCGTCCTTGTCGAGTGCATGCCCGAACGTGTGGTCCTCGACCATGACAGCGTGCGCCGTGAGTTCGCCGTCGCGCGGTACGACGACACTGTCCACGTCGACTCGTCGCTCGGGCCGGTCCGGTTGCAGGTGGTACCGCGTTTCGCGGATCCCGCATCGCACCGCGCCGTGGGATCACTCCTTGCCCCCATGCCGGGCACAGTGATCGGACTCGGCGCGGCCGTCGGGGACACTGTCACTGCAGGCCAGCCCATCCTGTGGCTCGAGGCGATGAAGATGGAGCACACGGTCACTGCGCCCGGGGCAGGGGTGCTCACCGAGCTCGCGGTCGTCGTCGGCTCGCAGGTCGACGTCGGCACAGTGCTTGCCGTCGTATCCGCCGACGATCAGGCGTCGGGCGAGGAACAATCCGCTATCTCAGGAGAACGTGAATGAACATCATCGAAACGGAAGAGCAGAAAGCACTCCGAGCAGCCGTAGCGTCTCTGGCCCAACGCTACAACTACGTCGATTACGTACTTCCGAGATCTCGTAGGAACGAACCGCTGACCGAATTATGGTCGGATGCAGCGAAACTAGGATTTCTCGGTGTGAACCTCCCCGAAGAGTACGGCGGCGGCGGTGCCGGAATCTACGAATTGGCGCTGGTGCAGGAAGAACTCGCGGCGCACGGATGCGGCCTGTTGCTCGTTGTCGTCTCACCCGCCATCTGCGGAACCATCATCTCCAAGTACGGAACATCGGAGCAGAAGCAGCAGTGGTTGCCCGGGCTCGCCGACGGATCGAAGATCATGGCCTTCGGAATCACCGAAGCGGACGCCGGTTCGAACTCCCACAAGATCGGCACCGTGGCCGAGCGTGACGGCGACGATTGGATTCTGTCGGGTAGCAAGGTGTTCATCTCGGGCGTCGATCAGGCAGATGCTGTTCTCATCGTCGCCCGCACCACGGACGCCCGCACCGGGAAACTGCGTCCCGCACTGTTCATCGTGCCTACCGATACCGACGGGTTCACCAAGACCCCGATGGAAATGGACATCATCGAACCCGACCGTCAGTTCACCCTTTTCCTCGACGACGTCCGTCTCCCGGCGGATGCACTCGTCGGCGAACCCGACGCGGCACTCGCGCAGTTGTTCGCCGGACTCAATCCCGAACGCATCCTCGGCGCCGCCATGGCCGTGGGCATGGGTCGCTACGCGCTCGATGCCGCAGTGAAATACGCAGGCGAACGCACCGTATGGAAAGAACCGATCGGTGCGCATCAAGGTATCGCACACCCGTTGGCGCAGCGCAAGATCGAGGTCGAGCTCGCGAAGCTGATGATGCAGAAGGCCGCGTCCCTCTACGACAGCGGGGACGATTTCGGCGCAGCCGAGGCCGCGAACATGGCCAAATATGCAGCGGGCGAAGCTGCTATCGCAAGCCTGGACCAGGCCATCCAGACGCACGGCGGAGGAGGGCTCACACAGGAGTACGGTCTTGCCGCCATGCTGGGGGCCGCCAGGATCGCGAGGGTGGCCCCGGTCAGCCGCGAGATGATTCTGAATTTCGTGTCGCAGCACTCGCTGGGACTGCCGCGTTCCTACTAGGGCAGGAGATGTCATGACGCACACCGAACCCGAAGATCCGCTCGTACGCTACGACGTCGCCCACGGTGCCGCGACACTGACATTGGACTCGCCGCACAACCGCAACGCCCTGTCGTCGACCCTGCTGCATCAACTGCAGAAACGGCTCGACGATGCGGCCGCGGATCCTCAGGTACGCTCGATCGTCCTCACGCACACCAGCGGAACATTCTGTGCCGGAGCGGATCTGCGTGAGGCCGGCAGCACTGACTCGAAGGGGGCACCGGAGGAAGCGGCCGCGGGCCGGACCCGCGAGATGACCGGTCTGTTGCGGCAGATCCTCGAAACCCCCAAACCCGTTGTCGGGCAGATCGACGGCCATGTCCGGGCCGGAGGGATGGGGATCGTCGGTGCGTGCGACATCGTCGTAGCGGGCCCGCGCACCACCTTCGCCCTCACGGAGGCACGTCTGGGGCTGGCTGCCTCGATCATTTCCCTGACTGTATTACCGCGACTGTCGTCGCGGGCCGCCTCACGGTATTTCCTCACCGGAGAGCGTTTCGGTCCCGAGGAGGCCCGCGCGCACGGTCTGGTGACGATCACCGCCGATGACCCCGCCGATACCGTAGCGGAACTGCTCGCCGAGTTCCGTGAGTGCTCACCGCAGGGCCTCGCGGCGTCGAAGCAACTGCTGACGCGGCAGATGCTGGAAGATCTCGATCGGCACGGAGCTGAACTCGCAGCGCAATCGGCCGAACTGTTCGGTTCGGACGAGGCAGTCGAGGGAATGACGGCCTTCCTCCAACGGCGACCCCCCTCGTGGGCCCGTCGGTGACCGACCGCCCGGACAGTCCCGGATCGTTCGAATCAGCGATCCGTGGTGGCCAGGAGCTCGTGCAGAATTCGTCCGAGTCCCCACCTCAGCGTGTCCAGTTCGGGCAGCGGGACCGTCTGCTGGTAACCGACGAGGCAGTAGAGCGCCGTGCGGGCGAAGCCCTCGGCGGCCCCGGCATCGTCCAGGATCGCCGACGTCGCTTCCACTACCACCAGGTACCGCTGGTAATCGACGGTGGCCTGCACCGAACGCACTTCTGCGTCGGTGTGTGCCCAGCCTCGGATGGACGACTCGGCGTGGTGGGGGAGACCGCACGCGAAGTCGATCAGCAGCTCGAGGCGCCGGACCGGGGAGGCTTCGAGGCGCGCAGTCGCGACGAGCCGGATCGTCTGCTGTTCGAGCCAGTTCTCGAGGAATTCCTTGCGGAACTGCGCCCAGCTGGCGAAGTAGTTGTAGAAGGACCCCGTGGTGACGTCGAGGTGTGCGCACAATTGCGCCTGCTTGAGCGCCCCGTAATCGTCCGACGAGAGAAGCTCGATCGCAGCGTCGAAATAGTCCTCGCGTCTCACCAACGTTGCCACAGTGAAACTGCCTTTCCGTCTCGTCCTGGGGTACGAGTGTACGGAGCCGCGATATGAACGGACGGTCTCGGGATCAGGAGAAGGCACTTATGACGCGCGAACCCAAGCAGGACCGCAGCAGAGCGACACGGCAGCGTCTGCTGGAGGCCACCATCGACACATTGGCCGAATCAGGGTGGGCCGCTACGACGGTCGGGGTCGTCGCGCAGCGTGCGGGCGTGTCACGCGGCGCGACCCAACATCACTTCCCGACACGGGAAGACCTCATCACTGCGGCGCTGGAGGTCATGTTCGACAGCCGTATGGATCAGGTCCGCGACGAGAACGTCGCCCCCGTCTCGGGCGTTGCACATACCGAGCGGGTCGTCGCGGGCATCATCGAGCAGTACTCCGGAACCCTGTTCAAGGCGGCGCTGCAGGTGTGGACGGCGGCCGCAGCCGATCCCGTTCTGCGTGAACGCATCGTCCCTCTCGAAGAACGTTTCGGACGGGTCGCACACCGCGCCGCGATCGTAGAACTCGGAGCCGACGATACCGACCCGGTCGTACACCGCATGGTTCAAGCGACCCTCGACCTTGCGCGGGGCCTCGGTCTTGCCGATGTCCTGACCGACGATTCGCGCCGGCGTGCCGAGATCGTGCGGCACTGGGCCGCTCAGCTCGATGCCGTACTGGTCGATGCGCGCAGTCGACAAGCGGGCGGACGTACGGCTGGGTAGTGTCTGTGCACATGCCTGTCGAGGGGACCGGGCGGACCGGGAGGATCACGGCGACCGTGGCAATGGCCGCGCTCGCCGCAGTGTTCGTGGCGGGGTGCGGGTCATCCGAGGACGATGTGGGTGGCGGTGGCCCGGAGACGACGGCGCTGCAAGCCACCGAGCCCGGACCGTTCTTCGGCGAATGCGGTGCGCTCTCGGACGATGAGGTCCGAGAGGTTTTCGCGCTCGGAGACTTCTCCACGGTGACCCGGAACTCGGTGGGATGCGAGTGGGAGACCTACGTCGGCGGCCCGAGCGTGAGCTTCTCGTGGTACCGGGGCAGTCCGATCGGCCGTGAGCGCGCGGGGTCGGATCTGATCGGCCGACCTGCCGTGGACGTCGAGATCGGCGGTCGGCCCGGATTCATGGGCTCGGCTCAGAACGAGCTGGGTCAGACCGTCCTGTGCGAAATCGGGGTGGATTTCGGCGGCGATTTCATTCACTGGTCGGTCACGTACGCGAACTTCACGCCAACGGCCGACTCGTGCGCTGTCGCGCGGGACCTCGCCGAACTGAGCGTGGAGAGGGCGCAGTCATGAGAGCGGGCATGTCTCGGCCCGGCCGGCGTACAGCGAGCGAGCACGCCAGGCCTCGTCGGATCGTCGTGAGTATCGTCGCGCTCTGCGCCGCCCTTCTGTTGATCACCGGATGTGCGCGCAGCATCGAAGGCCGTGCCGTGCCGCAGGGCGCGGGCGGCGGCCCGGGACTGTCGGCGGAGTTCACGAAATTGCTCACCGAATGCGACGCCGTCGCCGACGAGAAGATCGCAGAGACGGTGGGTGCCGCGGCGGTGTACCGAGGGTTTTTCGGGGCCATCTGCCGGTGGGAGGGGGACGGTCCGTCGGGAGTAGTGAAGGTCACGTTCAACTGGTTCGAGACCGGCTCGCTCGACCACGAACGTAAGGCGGGTGACGAGCTCGGCTACACGGTCGAGGACACCACCGTCGAAGGGAGGCGGGCGCTGCAGATGCGTCGACCGAACGACCCGTTGTCCTGTGGTATCTCCGCCGGTGCGGCAACCACGGGGATCTTCGGATGGTGGGTGCAGTACACGACCGGAGGTACGGACCCGTGTGAGGCTGCTGCTACGTTGGCACGGCTCACCCTCAACCTCAGCAGTTGACTTCTCGCTCATGCCGCGCCGACGTGCGCGGTCATTCGTCGCGTCTCGCTTTGACCGCATGCGCCGCCGCCGGGTATCGTTGTGGGTCGTGTCCGGCATGCCCGGGCCGATCTGTGTGCCTATGCGAGGCGATGCCGTACGCGCGGTCTGTAGATATCTGCAGGTGCGAGTCCCCGGCTGCCTGTGTGGGGGTACGCGACACACCCGACCTCGTGTGCGCACGGGGTGCGAGTGCGGAGCAGTTGCTTCCTTGCTCCAACCGATGGATCCCTAATTTCAGAACAGCCAGTGTTGCTCGCCTGAGCAGCTCCAGACAACGAGAAAGCCGATAGATGCCCACTATCAATCAGCTGGTCCGCAAGGGTCGCCGCGACAAGACCGCCAAGGTCAAGAGCGCGGCCCTGAAGGGCAGCCCGCAGCGTCGTGGTGTGTGCACCCGCGTGTACACCACCACCCCGAAGAAGCCGAACTCGGCACTTCGTAAGGTCGCTCGCGTGCGCCTGACCACTTCGGTCGAGGTCACCGCATACATCCCGGGTGAGGGCCACAACCTCCAGGAGCACTCGATGGTGCTCGTGCGTGGCGGTCGTGTGAAGGACCTCCCCGGTGTGCGTTACAAGATCATCCGTGGCTCGCTCGACACCCAGGGTGTCAAGGGCCGCAAGCAGGCACGTAGCCGCTACGGAGCGAAGAAGGAGAAGGGCTGATGCCACGTAAAGGACCCGCTCCGAAGCGCCCCCTGATCGCCGACCCGGTCTACGGTTCGCCGCTGGTCACCCAGCTCGTGAACAAGATCCTCCTCGACGGCAAGAAGTCCACCGCCGAGCGCATCGTCTACCAGGCGCTCGAGCAGGCTCGGGAGAAGACCGGCACCGATCCGGTCGTCACTCTCAAGCGCGCGCTCGACAACGTCAAGCCTGCCCTCGAGGTGCGTAGCCGTCGTGTCGGTGGCGCCACCTACCAGGTGCCGGTCGAGGTTCGCCCCGGCCGCTCCACCACGCTGGCCCTGCGCTGGCTGGTCACCTTCTCGCGTCAGCGTCGTGAGAAGACGATGGTCGAGCGTCTCGCCAACGAGCTTCTCGATGCCAGCAACGGCCTCGGTGCCGCTGTGAAGCGTCGCGAGGACACGCACAAGATGGCTGAAGCCAACAAGGCGTTCGCGCACTACCGCTGGTGAGTCGACGCCGGTCGGGTGGATCGTCATATGATCCCCCGATCGGCTGCTCGCACATCTGTGTCGGTCCCGTAAAGGCCGGCTGACAACCTAAGAACATGTGGTCCGCACCCAAGGACCGACACGAGCTACGAGCGGGGTTTACCTGTGGCACAGGAAGTGCTGACCGACCTGAACAAGGTCCGCAACATCGGCATCATGGCGCACATCGATGCCGGTAAGACCACCACGACCGAGCGCATCCTCTTCTACACCGGTGTGAACTACAAGATCGGTGAGACCCACGACGGTGCTTCCACCACCGACTGGATGGAGCAGGAGAAGGAGCGAGGTATCACCATCACCTCCGCTGCGGTCACCTGTTTCTGGAACAACAACCAGATCAACATCATCGACACCCCCGGCCACGTCGACTTCACGGTCGAGGTCGAGCGGTCGCTGCGCGTCCTCGACGGCGCGGTCGCCGTGTTCGACGGCAAGGAGGGCGTCGAGCCCCAGTCCGAGCAGGTCTGGCGCCAGGCTGCCAAGTACGACGTTCCCCGCATCTGCTTCGTCAACAAGATGGACAAGATGGGCGCGGACTTCTTCTTCACCGTGCAGACGATCATCGATCGTCTCGGTGCGAAGCCGCTGGTCCTGCAGATTCCGATCGGTGCGGAGGACGACTTCGACGGTGTCGTCGACCTCGTCGAGATGAAGGCGCTCACCTGGCGCGGTACCACCCCGATCGGCACAGAGGCCACCGTCGAAGAGATCCCCGCCGATCTCGCCGACAAGGTCGCCGAGTACCGCGAGAAGCTGCTCGAGACCGTCGCCGAGTCCGACGAAGCCCTGATGGAGAAGTACTTCGGTGGTGAGGAGCTCACGGTCGCCGAGATCAAGGGCGCCATCCGTAAGCTGACCGTCAACTCCGAGCTCTACCCGGTTCTGTGTGGCACCGCGTTCAAGAACAAGGGTGTCCAGCCCATGCTCGATGCGGTCATCGACTACCTGCCCACTCCGCTGGACATCGGCGAGGTCATCGGCCACAAGCTGAACGACGAGGAGACCACCCTCACACGTAAGCCCAGCAAGGACGAGCCGTTCTCGGCTCTGGCTTTCAAGATTGCTGCGCACCCGTTCTTCGGCAAGCTGACCTTCGTCCGCGTGTACTCGGGCCGGGTCGAGCCGGGCGCTCAGGTGCTCAACGCCACCAAGGGCAAGAAAGAGCGCATCGGCAAGCTCTTCCAGATGCACGCCAACAAGGAGAACCCGGTCGACGAGGCCGTGGCAGGCCACATCTACGCGATGATCGGCCTGAAGGACACCACGACCGGCGACACCCTGTGCGACCAGGCGAACCCGATCGTGCTCGAGTCGATGACGTTCCCGGACCCGGTCATCCAGGTCTCCATCGAGCCGAAGACCAAGTCCGACCAGGAGAAGCTGGGCACCGCGATCCAGAAGCTCGCCGAAGAGGATCCGACGTTCTCCGTCGAGCTCGACGAGGAGACCGGCCAGACCGTCATCGGCGGTATGGGTGAGCTCCACCTCGACATCCTCGTCGACCGCATGCGTCGCGAGTTCAAGGTCGAGGCCAACGTCGGTAAGCCGCAGGTCGCGTACCGCGAGACCATCACCAAGGCCGTCGAGAAGCACGAGTTCACCCACAAGAAGCAGACCGGTGGCTCGGGCCAGTTCGCAAAGGTCATCATCGCCCTCCATCCCTTCACGGGCGAGGACGGCGCGACCTACGAGTTCGAGAACAAGGTCACCGGTGGACGCGTTCCGCGCGAGTACATCCCGTCGGTCGACGCAGGTGCCCAGGATGCTCTGCAGTACGGCGTGCTCGCGGGCTATCCGCTGGTCAACGTCAAGGTCACGCTCCTCGACGGTGCGTACCACGACGTCGACTCGTCCGAAATGGCGTTCAAGATCGCCGGCTCTCAGGCGCTGAAGGAAGCGGCCCGCAAGGCTGCCCCGGTGATCCTCGAGCCGCTCATGGCCGTCGAGGTCACGACACCCGAGGAGTACATGGGTGACGTGATCGGCGACCTCAACTCCCGCCGTGGCCAGATCCAGGCCATGGAGGAACGCAGTGGTGCCCGTGTCGTGAAGGCGCTGGTTCCGCTCTCGGAGATGTTCGGTTACATCGGGGACCTGCGGTCGAAGACCCAGGGCCGCGCGAACTTCTCCATGGTGTTCGATTCCTACGCAGAGGTTCCGTCGAACGTCTCGAAGGAAATCATCGCCAAGGCCACCGGCGAGTAACCTTCGGGTTGGAACCGGTCGTCTGCACGACCAAGTAATACAAACCGCACTGCTGCATACTGCACGCAACAACAGTCCAGGAGGACATTCCAGTGGCGAAGGCGAAGTTCGAGCGGACCAAGCCGCACGTGAACATCGGCACCATCGGTCACGTCGACCATGGCAAGACGACGACCACGGCTGCGATCACCAAGGTGCTGGCCGATAAGTACCCGGATCTCAACGAGAGCTTCGCGTTCGACCAGATCGACAAGGCTCCCGAGGAGAAGGCTCGTGGTATCACGATCAACATCTCCCACGTCGAGTACCAGACCGACAAGCGCCACTACGCGCACGTCGATGCTCCGGGTCACGCGGACTACATCAAGAACATGATCACCGGTGCTGCTCAGATGGACGGCGCGATTCTCGTTGTCGCCGCCACTGACGGCCCGATGCCGCAGACGCGCGAGCACGTGCTGCTCGCTCGCCAGGTCGGCGTGCCCTACATCCTCGTCGCCCTGAACAAGGCCGACATGGTCGACGACGAGGAAATCCTCGAGCTCGTCGAGATGGAGGTGCGCGAGCTCCTCGCTTCGCAGGAGTTCGACGAGGACGCTCCGGTTGTCCCGATCTCGGCTCTCAAGGCTCTCGAGGGTGACGAGAAGTGGGTCAAGTCGGTCGAGGACCTCATGCAGGCCGTCGACGACTCCATCCCGGATCCGGTCCGTGAGACCGACAAGCCGTTCCTCATGCCCGTCGAGGACGTCTTCACCATCACGGGTCGCGGCACGGTCGTCACCGGCCGTATCGAGCGCGGTGTGGTCAACGTGAACGAAGAGGTCGAGATCGTCGGCATCAAGGAAACGTCGACCAAGACCACGGTCACCGGCATCGAGATGTTCCGCAAGCTGCTCGACCAGGGCCAGGCAGGCGACAACGTCGGTCTGCTCGTCCGTGGCATCAAGCGTGAGGACGTCGAGCGCGGTCAGGTCGTCATCAAGCCCGGCACCACCACTCCCCACCGGGAGTTCGAGGGCCAGGCCTACATCCTCAACAAGGAAGAGGGCGGCCGTCACACGCCGTTCTTCAACAACTACCGTCCGCAGTTCTACTTCCGTACCACGGACGTGACGGGCGTTGTGACCCTTCCCGAGGGCACCGAGATGGTCATGCCCGGTGACAACACCGAGATGTCCGTCAAGCTGATCCAGCCGGTCGCCATGGACGAGGGCCTCCGTTTCGCGATCCGCGAGGGTGGCCGTACCGTCGGCGCCGGTCGCGTCACGAAGATCATCGCGTGAGTTAGTACTCACTGACGCTCGAGCGGCGTCCACCCTCCGGGGTGGGCGCCGTTCGGCGTTTCTGTGAAGAAGTGTCGTGCCGCGAGCAGGTCAGGGTGAAGGATCGTTCAGCGGACCTCACCCGCTGGGTCCAGATGCAGCAGTATCTGGGTCGCGACACGGGCACCACCGACTGCGGCGGCGGCCCGACGCGCCGCATCCTCCGCGCAGGCCGTGAACTCGGAGACATCGATGCCGGATTCGGCCTGGACGGTCACCGACAGTGTCGGCAGGTGCCGTTCCACGACCGCACGGCTACGCACCGACCGGACACCGGGAAATGTTTCGAGCTCTCGGGCCACCCCTGTTGCGACCGGACCGAGGTCGACGCCGAGCGTCGCATCGGTCACCTCGTCGTACAGCTCCACGGTCGAGGTCCGGCGCCTCGACAGGTTCACGACGAGCAGCACGATCCCGATCGCGCAGCCCGCGGCCAGGACGGTCCACAATGCCGGTGTCCACCACGGCTGATCGGGAAGGTCCATGATGAGCGGCCGGTCGAGATCGGCGAGTCGCTCGCGTGCGAACGGCACCCGCCACACCCAGGCCAGTGCAAATGCGCCTGCGCTGAGGAAGGCACATCCGACCACGAAGGCGAAGAACCGGTTGACGAGCACGGTGCGGAGTTTCACGGCAGTGTTCCCGTTTCGGTGGTGGCGGCAGGCGCTTCGTGGCGCGAGACCTTCAGAACCAGCGGAATCGGGTCTGCCAGCAGTGCCAGCCGCGGTTCCACTTCCGCGCGGATGGTGGCGCTGAGATCGTCGATCGCGCTGTCCGGCGCCGCGACGACGCGGATCAGCGCGCGCCTGCGGTCGACGACGGTCCGCGCGTGGAGTACACCGGGCAAGGCTGATGCGCGCGCGCTGCACATTCGGGCGATGTCGGTCCGTCGCATCCAGACGGTCGGAACGGTGCCGGACTGCGTCAGCGGTAGGTGGGTGCGCCTGCGCGGCTTCAGTGCCACCGCGATCGCGGCGACCCCGAGCAGAACGAGCACTACTGCAACGGGTGCGATCCACGGATGCCAGTGCAGCCGTCCGAACCATTCGAACGAGTTGCGGATCCATGGCGCGCCGTCGTAGGTGCCGCGGACGATGAACAACTCCCGTGCGGCGACGAACGCGAGACCGAGCGCGCCGATTGCGATGAGCGCCGCGGCGGGTGCGGCCGCGGGTGTGGCGAGCGGTGGCAGCGGCGGTGTCACGGGAATGTCGGAGCGCGGTCCGGTATGTCCGGCGACGATGTCGGATTCCAGATACTCGACGGGCACTGACTGCTCGACCGGCTCGTCTTCGACTGCGCGCGCGGTCGACACGATCAACACGTTGAGCTCGTGCACCACAAGTCCGGTGTACTCGTGCAGGTGCCATGCGACGGCGTCGTGCACACGCCGTGTGAGCGCAGCGGCATCGTAGGGCCATTCCGCCGCGATGTAGAGATTGACCGCCACGGCACTGCCCGCGGTGATCACCTCGGCGCGGGGCAGTTCGCGACCGGTGAGCAGGCTCATGCTGCTGCTCTGCCGGACGACGTGGGGTACCTGAAGCGCGGCGGCAGCGGCGATCCGCTCGATAGCACGGTCCTTGATGGTGAGGCTTCCGCGTGCCCCCGCGAGATCGGAGGATTCTGAGTCGGAGCGTGCGGCCGAAGGAGCAGGGTCAGCCACGGCCACGGCTTCGTAACAGCGCACCCAGGTCGAGGATGCCGTCGCGGTGCGCGCCGATGGCGGCGCCGAGTGCACCCAGCAGTACCGCGAAAAGGAGCCCGCTGAATCCGCCCAGAATTCCTGCCAGGGCGAGTAGTAGGCCTGCGATGAGTCCGACAACGGTGTTGGTCGTTGGGTTGTGGTTCACGATGTCACCTGATTTTCTGCGGAGATCTGGTCGGCGAGGGGCCGTCGGATGTCCTGGAACACCACGCGGACCGGCCCGTCGACGAGGGGTTCGACGTATCGCCGCACTGCTTCGCCTAGCGCGGGAAGGTCGGCGGGGTAGAGAGCAGTCACGTGGACCTCGCACACGTCCGGGCCCAGCCGGATGCCGGAGACGCGCCTGCCGGGCAGGTACGTGGCGATCTCACCGAATTCACCACCGTGCAGAGCGGCTATTCCGGCGATGCTCAGCACCGTGTTCGCGACGTCGTCGACGAGATCGGCCTCGTTGCGGTCGGCAGCACGCATGGAGGCGTCACCGTTCGTGGTCCGGCCGTTCACGGTCACTGCACGCGAGGCTTCTGCTCCGCCCCGGCCTCCACCGCCTCGTCCGGGAGGACGACGTCGAACACAGTGATATTTACTTCGGTGACTTCGAGCCCGGTCATGCGCTCGACTGCCACGATCACGTTGTGGCGGATGGCGACGGCCAGTTCGTGGAGCGCAACGCCGTATTCGGCGACGATACCGATGTCGATCGCGGCCTGTTTCTCGCCGACTTCGACGGCAACGCCCTGACCGTGGTTGATCCGAGCTCCCGGAATCCGGTCGCGTAGGGCGCCGACGACGCGTGCGGTGCCTGCGCCGACGTCGAACACCCCGCTGATCTCGCGTGTTGCGATTCCGGCGATTTTTGCGACGACGGCGTCCGCGATGATCGTCCGTCCCTGGGTGTCGACGGGGCCGTGAGACGAACCGGCTCCGAATTGCACGCGGCTGAGTCCTGCGCCGCTGTCGCTCGTCATGAAAACTCCCTCGTGGCTGTGTCGCGTGGGGCTGTGCCGGTCGCGTATGGAGATCTTCGTTGTACTTTCGACTCTAAGTATCCGCCAGGCGGGGGGAGATGTGCCGCGCAGAGCAGATCGGCGCTCTGTTCACCGCCACTTGTATTTGGTATGAAGACCCGAAGCAATCACGTGGCATACGTCACGACTTCAGGAGGATGGACTCAGGTGGCAGTTGATCGGATCGTCGTTGTCGGAGCGGGACTCGCCGGTGTGCGAACCGCGGAGGAATTGCGCCGCGCAGGGTTCGAGGGCGAACTGGTGCTCGTGGGCGACGAGACGCACCTACCGTACGACCGCCCTCCGCTGTCGAAGGACGTCCTCCGCGGTGACCGCGACGACACCACGCTGCGCCCCCAGGAGTTCTTCGAGGAGCAGAGGATCGATCTGCGGCTCGCCAGCCCGGCCGCGTCGGTGGACACGGCTGCGCAGACTGTCACGCTCGCCGACGGAACCGAGTTGGGCTACGACGAACTGGTGATCGCGACGGGCCTTCGTCCGCGGCGGATCCCGGGTCTGAAGGAACTCGCGGGCGTGCACGTACTGCGATCGATGGACGACAGTCGCGCGCTGCGTGAAGACGTGGTGCCGGGAGCACGTGCTCTTGTCGTCGGTGCCGGGTTCATCGGGTGCGAGGTTGCAGCGAGCCTGCGTGCGAAAGGCGTCGAGGTCGTGCTCGTCGAGCCTCAGGAGACTCCGCTGGCGTCCGTTCTCGGTACCGAGGTCGGTTCGTTGGTCTCGCGACTTCATACCGAAGAAGGGGTCGATGTGCGGGCCGGAGTCGGTCTGGCCGAACTCCGCGGCGACGAGCGCGTCACCTCCGCCGTGCTCGGCGACGGCTCCGAAGTCGCTGTCGACCTGGTTGTGCTCGGTATCGGATCGATCCCTGTCACCGCGTGGCTCGACGGTTCGGGCATCGAGCTCGACAACGGTGTCGTGTGCGACGAGGTGGGTCGCGCGTCGGCTCCCCACGTCTGGGCGGTCGGCGACGTCGCATCCTGGCAGCTTCCTGACGGGGGTCGTAAGCGCATCGAACACTGGACCAACGCGGGTGAGCAGGCCACCGTGCTCGTGAAGGCTCTGGTCTCGGGCGATGTGGGAGTTGCCTCGGCGGTGCCCTACTTCTGGAGCGACCAGTACGAGATCAAGATCCAGGGGCTCGGTGCGGTACGCGGCGACGACACCGTGCACGTGGTGCGCGACGACGGCCGCAAGTTCCTGGCCTTCTACGAACGTGATGGCCGGCTCGTCGGTGTCGTCGGCGGTGGCATGCCGGCTCAGGTCATGAAGAACCGGATGAAGATCGCGGCGGGCGCACCCATCGAGGAGTTGCTCGCCACCATGGCGTGAGCCCGGTAGCCCGGACCCGTTAGATTCGTAGGGTGATGGTTGCTCTTATCGACTCGGGTTTCGGGCTGCTTCCGACGTCCGCATGGTTGCGGCGCCTGCGCCCCGACCTCGACCTGATGTTGTCGATGGATCCCGCAGGCGCACCATGGGGTCCGAAGCCGTCCGATTGGGTCATCGAGCGTGTAGTCACAACAGCCCGGCGGGCAGTGGAGCGGGGAGCCGAGGTCGTGGTGCTGCCGTGCAACACAGCGTCCGTCACCGCCCTCGAGCACGTGCGCGCCGACCTCGGCGCGGATGTGCCCGTCGTGGGCACTGTTCCCGCCATCAAGCCGGCGGCCGCCGCGTGCGGGTCGGTTGCGATCTGGGCGACCGCGGCGACCACTGCGAGTCGGTACCAGGCTGATCTGATCGCACAGTTCGCAAACGGCAGCGACGTCGTCGGAGTCGCGTGCCACGGTCTCGCCGATGCGATCGATCGTGGCGACCGCGACGGCGCGTCTGCCGCGATTGCTTCGGCCGTCGAGCGCACGCCCGACGATGTCCAGGGAGTCGTTCTCGGGTGCACGCACTATCCGCTTGTCGCGGACACGATCGTCGCGCAGTTGCCCGCGGGGGTGCGCTTGTTCGACAGCGCCGAGGCCGTCGCGCAGCAGACACTGCGCAGAATGGACGCGCTCGGCCGTGATTCGCCGGGATCGGGGCGCATCGAGGTGTTTCTCAGCGGCGAGCGTGGCACCCTTCCGGCAGGTGCCGGCGCCTTCGCCGCCGGCCGCGAGTTGTTCGGGACGGCTCCGAACCCGATCGGCTGAGTCCGGCCCGATCGGCTGAGTCCGGGGCCCCGCGTGGCGGCAGAGCTGTCGTCACCCCCGGATCCGGGCCAGCATCCCCGGCAGCGGCGTCATCCGGGACATCCCTGCCGCGATCAAGCGTGCAATGTTCTGTAGTTCTTCGTGGGCACGAGGCAGGCCGTCGCGACCGAACAGTCGGTCGGTCGTGGCTGCGGAGAGCATCGCCGAGACCCATGCGGTCGCTGCAGTGCGCAGGGCGTTCACCGACACCGGTACCGGTGAACTCGCCTGGAGGACGCGCATCGTGGTGTCATGAAGGTGTGTGCGAAGGCGCTGTACGTGAGTGCGCACGTCGGTGTGTGTTTCGGCCTCCCGCCAGATGATCACGCGGAGTACCGAGGACTCGTTCCGTTCGAGGTTCAGGGCAGTATCCAGGTTGACCAGGCTCGATGCCGGATCTCCCGGTGCAACGAGTGCGATGACGTCGGAAATCGGTTCGGTGGGGAGCCGTTCGGCGATCAGTGCGTCGAGGATCGCCTCCTTGGTGGGGAAGTAGTAGAAGATCAGACCCTTCGGCACGTGTGCTGCAGTCGCGATGGCGGTGGTCGCGGTCGCATCGAATCCTTGCTCGGCAAACAAGTCCTCGGCGGCGTCGAGGATGCGGTTGCGGGTGGCGGGGTGCGCAGTGGCGCGCCGAGTACTCACCGATCACCTCCGAGAGTTGGAGGGGTCACCGTCCCGATGGCAGCGCCGGACGCTAGCCGGTTTTTCCACCGGGACAGTGATCGGTTTCGGATATGACAGTCGTCTCAGTGATGTGTCGCCAAGCGGCCTCCGTGCATGCGGGTATTCATGGCGGGCAGCGCAGCGACCGCGACGACCACGGTCAGCACACCGACGACCCATGCGGTCCACGACGCTCCGCTGAATGCGGTGTACGACATCACCCACGGCGAGATGAACAGCAGTGCGCCGAAGATGCCCATGGCGTAGTCGATCGCAGCTGTTGCCGGGCTCATGATCTGTGCAATGCCGCACAGGGCGACGAGCACACCGAGGACGATGAGCGACCACATGGCGTTGGAATTGGTGTCCAACCACAGTGGTGAGAGGGCGGCGAAAACGCCCAGAACGACGGCTACGTAGTCCTGCAGCCGGCTGTCGGAGAACATGGTGGCCTCCTTGTGAAATGTGTCTGTGAGGATGTGTCCCTCACTTTCGGTATAGGCCTGATCGACCGGTCGGTCAATGACCGGGCGAGTTGCCAAGTGATAAACCTTTCTGCAGCCCAGCACGGTTGTCGGTGTTGATCGTGACGTAAGCGAAATATTTTTCCGGACGACGATGTTGCACAGGCAGCAGCGCCGTTATGTGCGGCGCTGCTGCTCGTGTTTTGTTTCCTTGTTTCCTTGTTTCCTTGTCGCCGGTTCGACTGCTGGAGGTTCGATGGCTCCGTCCGCCCCATCCGATGCCGGATCGCGTGTTTTCGGATTCGCGGTCATGGGGGTGGGGGCGTTCACCCTCACTGGATCGTCGTCGGCACCGTCACCTCTGTACCCCGTCTACCAGGAGATGTGGGGATTCTCGGCGGCCGTGCTCACCGTGGTCTTCGCGATCTATGTCGTCTCTCTGCTCGCGACCCTGCTCACCGTAGGTTCGTTGTCGGATCGCATCGGCCGCCGTCCGCTCGTCGGCGCCGCGATGCTGATTCTCGCGATCTCGATGGTCGTGTTCATTCTCGCTGACAGTGCGGGATGGTTGATCGTGGCGCGCATCATCCAGGGATTGGCGGTGGGTACAGCCACGGGCGCCGTCGCCGCGGGGATGATCGACTTGCAACCCAACCCTCGGATCGGCCCGCTGATCAACAGCATCGCACCGTCGCTCGGGCTCGGGCTCGGTGCGGCGGGTGCCGGTCTGCTGGTTCAGTTCGCGCCGTTCCCGACGGTGCTGAGCTATGCGCTCGTCGCGGCCCTCGCGATCGCGATCGTGATCGCGCTCCCGTTCGTGCCGGAGCATTCGCAGCCCGAAGGATTCTCCTCTCGGAGGGAAGCGCTGCGTGCCCTGAAGCCGAGTGTCGCGCTCCCGCAGGGAGTGCGTGCACAGTTCTTCTTGGTTCTGCCGTGCTTGATGTCGGCGTGGGCGCTCGGCGGCCTGTACATGTCCTTGGGGACGTCGATCGTCGATGCGGTGTTCGGTATCGATGACCGGCTCGTTGCCGGGCTCGCCGTCGCGACCCTGTTCACAGCGGGCTCGGTCGCGGCAGTGGTCATGCGACGATTCGCCGAACTCCGCGTCGTCGTGACGGGCGTGGTCCTGCTTACGGCCGGTGTCGTCGTGGTTGCGGCTGCCCTGCTGTCGGGCATGGTGGTGCTGTACTTCGTGGGCACCGCGGTTGCCGGGTTCGGCTGGGGGTCCACGTTCCTGGGTGCCATGGGAATCGTGAGTGGCCTGGGTCGCCCCAACCAGCGGGCACAGATCTTCGCGACCATGTTCGTGGTCTGCTATCTCGCGTTCTCGGTTCCCGCCATCGCTGCCGGCGTGGCCACGGGCACGTTCGGGCTCACCGCCACCGCGGTCGGTTACAGCGCGATCGTCGCGACCCTCGCACTCGCATCCGGGATCGCGCTGGTGCTGCGGCAGCCGAAGCGTGCGCCGGTGCGCCTCGAGGAGGTCACGCCGGCGTAGGAGCCGCAGACACCTCGAGGATGATCAGAATTCGATCTTGAGGGTGTCGGTGACGGGGCGCGCTTGGCAGCCCAGGATGTATCCGGCCTCGATGTCTTCGGGATCGAGCACATCGCAGTGTTCCATCTCGACCTTGCCCTCGAGCACGGTGCACGCACACGATCCGCACTCGCCCTCCTGGCAGGAGTACGGCACGTCGATGCCCTTGGCCAGCATGATGTCGACGAGCGTCTGCTTGCGAGGCCACGACAGGGTGTGGACTTCTCCGTCGAGTTCGACCTCGACGGTCGCTGCGTCGGCGGCCTCGTCGTCGCTGATCTCGACGGGCTCGTGGTCGGCGAACGGATCTCCGGCGAGCGAGTTGAACACCTCGGCGTGCACGCTGGTGCGCGGCATTCCGGCATCGTGTAGCGCCCGGTGCACCGCGTCCATGAACGGGCCGGGTCCGCACATGAATGCTTCGCGGTCGGCGAACGGCGCTGCGACGGTGGCGAGCTGTGTCGCCGTGGGCAGGCCCTGCACCGACTCGAGCCAGTGCAGGACGGTGAGCCGGTCGGCGTGCTTCTCACCGAGTGCGCGCAGTTCTTCGGCGAAGATGACGGATTTCTCGTCGCGGTTGGCGTACACGAGTGTGACCTTGCCCGAGCCCTGCGTCAGCGCGGACTTGAGGATCGAGATGACCGGGGTGATGCCACTGCCTGCTGCGAAGAGCAGAAAGTCGTGGTCGAAGGACTTCGGCGTGAAAACCCCGGACGGAGGAAGGACCTCGACCTCGTCGCCCGCCGAGATGCTGTCACACAGCCAGTTGGAGCCGTACCCGTCGACGGTGCGCTTGACCGTTACCTTGGGGGCATCGTCGGTGAACGGCGAGCTCGCCAGGGAGTAGCACCGAGCGACCGATCCCGTTCGGTCGCTCGGGATGCGCAGCGTGAGGAACTGGCCGGGCTTGTAGGCGAACTTCTCGCGCAGTTCTTCGGGCACGGCGAAGACGATCGAGCGGCTGTCCGGCGTCTCCTCGATGACGGCAGACACGGTGAGAATCACCGATCGTGACCCGTGCGGCACCTCGACTGTCGTCATGGGAATTGTCCTCTCGTGCAAACGTGGGGCGGCAGTGTGCTGCGCACCACAATTCTAGAACGCGTTCTAGTTTGAAGAATACCAGCCGTAGTGTGGCACCGACACGCTACCGGGAGTGGGCCGCGGATGTGCTGCCCACCCGTTCGGTCCCGGCCTGCCTGCCCGATCGGACGGTCCTGCCGCCGCGACCGGACGGTTTCCGTGTGCGGACCTTCTCCGGGCGAACTCCCTGGTCGATTGTTGTTCGTGCATGAGGCGTACATCACACCCGCCGATCATCCCGCCGATAATCGAGGAGAACCACGATGGCAATCGAGCTCAACCAGATCTGGGACTTTCCCATCAAGGAGTTCCACCCCTTCCCGCGCGCTCTCATGGGAGTCGGGGCGCACGACATCATCGGTGTCGAAGCTAAGAATCTCGGGTTCAAGCGCACCCTTCTGATGACCACCGGCCTGCGCGGTTCCGGGATCATCGAAGAACTCGTAGGCAAGATCGAGTACCAGGGTGTCGAGGTCGTCCTCTACGACAAGGTCGAGTCCAACCCCAAGGACTACAACGTCATGGAAGCAGCGGCGCTCTACCAGAAGGAAAAGTGCGACTCGATCATCTCGGTCGGCGGCGGGTCGAGCCACGACGCCGCGAAGGGCGCCCGCGTCGTCATCGCCCACGACGGCCGAAACATCAACGAGTTCGAGGGTTTCGCGAAATCGACCAACAAGGAGAATCCGCCCCACATCGCGGTGTCCACCACGGCCGGTACCGGCTCGGAGACCTCCTGGGCCTACGTCATCACCGACACCTCCGACATGGATCACCCGCACAAATGGGTCGGCTTCGACGAGGCGACGATCGTCACCCTGGCCATCGACGATCCGCTGCTCTACTACACCTGCCCGCAACACTTCACGGCGTACTGCGGATTCGACGTCCTCGCTCACGGTTCCGAGCCCTACGTCTCGCGCCTGGACTTCGCGCCGTCGCTCGGTAACGCTCTGTACTCGATCGAACTCGTCGCGAAGAACCTGCGGGAGGCGGTGTACGAGCCCCGCAACCTCAAGGCGCGCGAGGGAATGATGAATGCCCAGTACATCGCTGCGCAGGCGTTCAACTCCGGTGGTCTCGGGATCGTGCACTCCATCTCGCACGCGACGTCGGCGTTCTTCGACAGCCACCACGGGCTCAACAACGCGATCGCGCTTCCGCGGGTGTGGGAGTACAACCTGCCATCGCGGTACGAGAACTACGCACGCATTGCGACGGCGATGGGTGTCGATACCCGCAACATGACGACTGTGCAGGCTGCCGACGCCGCAGTCGAGGCCGCGATCCGGCTGGCGCAGGACGTCGGGATTCCCGACAACTTCGGACAGGTCCGCACCGACTCGTACGACAAGAACCGGATGAACACCGGCAAGTACGCCGGTCGCGGCGAGACGATCCCGGGCGACGAGAAGACCGTACGGGCGATCTCGGAGCACATCCAGGGTGACTGGTGCACCCCGGGCAACCCCCGTGAGGTCACGGTCGAGTCGATGATCCCCGTCGTCGATCACTGCATCAATCGGTCCTACTGACCCGACAAGACCCCGCGCCCGGGGGCGGCTTGCCCCTTGCCCGCTCCCGGGCGCGATCCCACGCTCTACCCGCTCCCGCTCCCGGGCCCGAGCCCGCACGCACCGGAGGACCCATGACGACCTTCTCCAACGGCGCCGAACTGCAGGACGCGCTGCGCCGGCACGACTACATCGCCGACGACGAATTCGCGACCGTCGTTCACCTCGCCACCGCACTCGAACGACCGCTGCTGCTCGAAGGTCCGGCCGGGGTGGGCAAGACGGAGCTCGCCAAGGCGCTCGCCGCCGTCGGCGGTCGCAGGCTGGTCCGGCTCCAGTGCTACGAGGGACTCGACGACAGCCGCGCGCTGTACGAGTGGGACTACGCCAAACAGTTGTTGCACGTACAGATGCTGCGCGACCGGATCGGTGAACTTCTCGGCCAGCACCCCGACATTGCCGACGCGTCCCGATTTCTCGCCCAACAGGACTTCGGTCTTTATTCGGAGGCGTTCCTCTCGGTCCGCCCGCTGCTCGATGCCGTGCTGTCACCGGAGCCTGTGGTGCTCCTCGTCGACGAGGTGGACAGGACCGAGGAGTCCATGGAGGCGTTGCTGCTCGAGGTTCTCGCCGAACGTCAGGTCACGATTCCCGAAGTCGGCACATTCGCCGCCCGTTCGATGCCGTGGGTGATCCTCACCTCCAACGACACCCGGGAGCTGTCCCCGGCTCTCAAACGCCGCTGTCTGCACTATCACGTGGGATACCCGACCCTCGAGCGCGAACGGGAGATCGTGACCGCCCGCGCACCCGAGGTGTCCTCGGGTACCGCGGGGCAGGTCGTCGAACTGGCGCGCACACTGCGCGATCTGCCACTGCGAAAGAGCCCGTCCATCTCTGAGGTGATCGATGCGGCTCGTGCCGCGTCGGTGATGGAAAGTGGTGTACCCGATTCGAATCCGGTAGTCGATATGCGCGACGTACTGTTGTCGACGTTGCTCAAATACACCGGCGACGTGGACCTCGTCAAGAATCGCCTCGATGGTACGACGCCGGTACCGGTACCGGCACCCGCTGCCGCGACGGTGCCGGCGGAACGTGTGACCGTGGCGTCGAATCCTGCCAACACCACCACTGCGGTCTTCCGGGGTCGTGGTGGAGGCGGTCGCGACGCGGCCGCCAGCGGTGCGCGGCGGTGACCGCGTCATGTATGTGAGTGCTCCCGAGCGCCGGCGCGCCCGGCACCCGCTGGACGTGGTGTCCGCGGTGTTCGGTCTGCTGCTGCGTAAGCACGGTGTCGCGGCTTCACCCGCCGAAACCATCGAAGTGCGGAGGGTGTTCGGCCTTGTGGGGGCCCGTGATCGCGTGGCGCTGCGGTCGTGCCTGCGCGCGGTGTGCGCGAAATACCCGCATGAACGTGCCGGTTTCGAGCGTGCTTTCGACGAGTTGTTCGGTGCGGTGGACGCTGCCACGGCCGACTCTCACGACCCGCTACGTGCCCAGTTCGCCGACTCCCTTCCCACCGCCCTCGAGATCGACGACGATCCGAGCATCGCCCGTTACGCCGAATACAACGAGCGTGCTGCAGAAGTCGGCGACCACTTCGACACTCCCGAGGCCGAGAAGGGCTTCAATCCGCACAAGGACGACGACGATGTGTCGATGACGTCGTCCGATGCCGAGCTGTCGGTCGACACCGGTGCGGACTCGGGCCGGCGCGGCGTGACCTACACGGTCGACGTCGAGCGTGCCGGTTCGACGACGGTCGGCGAACTGTCCGCGGATCCTGGTGCCGCGGTCGTCGGGTCGTTGTCGTGGGACGACCCGACATCCATCCTCGCGTGGCTCGATGCATACGATCCGCACCGAATGTACGGCGGTGACGTCCTCGACGGGCCACTCAGCGAGGCGCAACTGAGCCGTCTCGTCGACGCAGTCGAGGCGTTCGTGGCATCGCTGGCCGGGGTGAGCCCGTCCGGCACCGAGGAAGTCGAAGCTCCGGAGTCCCGTGACGCGGCGGGTGTCGATCGTGCCGAGATCGAGCTCGCGTGCCACGAGGTACTGCGGCGGATGCGCGGTCCCGCGCGACCACGCCCCCGTGAACTGACCCGCGGCCGGCTCGACATGCGCCGTACCGCGCGCGCCGGGATGCGCACCGACGGAGTGCCGTTCCACCTCGTGGTCCGTGCGCCGCGTCCCGATCGCGTGCGATTGCTCGTGCTCGCCGACGTGTCGCTGTCGGTCCGCCCGATCACCGCGTTCACGTTGCGTCTTGCACAGGCGATCCATGGTCGCGCGCATCGTTGCCGGGTGGTCGCGTTCGTGGATCGCCCGGTGGACGTGACGCAGCGGCTACTCGCTGCTGATGGAGACGGCGCGCTCGCGGCGGTGCTCGCGCATCCCGGCGTGGATCTCGAGGCCAGCAGCGACTACGGCAGGGTGTTCGACGAGCTGCTGGTCGAGCACGCCGGATCGATCGACAACCGGACCTCGGTTCTGGTTGTGGGGGACGGGCGGTGCAACGGGTTGCCTGCGCGGGTCGATCGGCTCGAAGAACTCCGGCGGCGGGTTCATCGCCTGGCATGGATCACGCCCGAACCGAAGCGGTACTGGGCACAGGCGACATGCGCGATGCCCGACTACGCGGACGTGTGCGATCACGTGGTCGTTGCGCGTGACGGCGAACAATTGCTTTCGCACGCAGCGGAACTCGGCCACGCGCTTCGGTGATCGGTGCGTGGCCGAGCTCGGCTGTTCACGGCGCCGACACGCGTGCCAGAACTTCGTCGAGCTGGTCGTAGCCCTGGCTCATGCCGGTCTCCATCCCGGACGATGCCATTCCGTCGCGAGCTTCCATGCTCGGGTACACGGCGTGGCCGCTGAGCCTGCAGCGCCCGCCGCCGAGATCGGTGAAAGTGAGGAACTCGATGCTCACCACATCGGCGAAGCCATCGAATTCGAATGTCTGAACGGCGAATTCGTTCTCGCGCACGGTGTGGAACACTCCCGTGAACGTGTACGAACCATCGTTGTCGGTGTGGGTGTACCGGTAACTGCCGCCGGTGTGGAAATCGTAGTGGTCGATCGTCATCTCCATGCCGCGTGGGCCCAGCCACTGCGCAATCAGGTCGGGGTCTTTGTGGGCGCGGAACACGTCGGCGACAGGAAAGTCGAATTCGCGCGCGTAGTCGATGAAGGGGACACCGTCGGGGACGGTGACGTTCAGGGCGTTGCTCATGACGAACCTTTCCGAGGGAGGTTCCTCTGGGGAACCCTTATGGTTTCGGGTCGGCCGATTCCCCGGCCAGCACGGCATCGAGATCGCGGAACTGCTGTTCCTTGACCAACCGGTAGCGGTCGATCCAGGCCGTCAGCATCTCCAGCCGCGCGGGATTCAGATGGACGGGACGGCGCTGGGCGTCGCGTGTGCGCGTGACGAGTCCGGCGTGTTCCAGAACCTGAATGTGCTTCGAGATCGCCTGTTTGGTGATCGCGAACGGTTCCGCGAGTTCGTTGACGGTGGCGGGCCCGCGGCTGAGCCGGGCGACGATGCGGCGGCGGACCGGGTCGGCCAGGGCAGTGAATGCCAGGTCGAGTTGGTCGTCGTTCGCGTCGTCGTGCACGGTCGAGCCTCCATTTTTAGCAACCTTCAGGTTTATCAACCATCTGGTTGAATAAAGAATGCGCTCGTATGTGCCGTCTGTCAAGGGCACTCGGAGAAACTCGATGTCGTGCGAATGCCGACGGCGCCGCGCTCGCCCGGCTACCGTCGGAGGATGATCTCGGGGGAGAGAATTCGGTCGGGAATCAGGGTCGCTGCTGCAGCGGCGGTGTCGCTCGCGCTCGTCGGCGCGTGCGCGTCGGGATCCGAGGGCGGGGCCAGCGACGACACGCAGAGTGCTGCCGCGACCTGTACTGCGGGGCCCAACGGAACGCCGCTCACGGGCGCACCCCCGTCGCCGGAGACAGGTGACCGCGATATCTCGACCAATCCCGAGATCGCCACCGGCTATCGCACGGGCATGACCGCGGTGACCGCCGATTCGTATGCGGTGTCGACTGCGAACCCGGTCTCGACCGAAGCGGCCTGCGAAGTCCTCCGCGACGGTGGCACTGCGGCCGATGCGCTGGTGGCCGCGCAGATGGTGCTCGGACTGGTCGAGCCCCAGTCGTCCGGCATCGGTGGTGGCGCGTTCCTCGTGTACTACGACGCCGAATCCGGAGAGGTCGAGGCCTACGACGGCCGCGAGACGGCCCCGATGTCCGCGACCGAGAACTACCTACGCTGGATAAGCGACACCGACCGCACGGATCCGAAGCCCGACGCGCGCGCCAGCGGGCGGTCTATCGGAGTGCCGGGCGTGTTGCGCATGCTCGAAATGGTGCACGCCGAACACGGCTCGACGGGCTGGTCCGACCTGTTCGACCCCGCAATCGAACTCGCCGACCAGGGAATCGTGATCAGCGATCGCATGGCCGATTCGATCGCCGACTCCGCGGCGCAACTTGCGGTCGACGACGATGCCCGCGCGTATTTCCTGCTCCCGGGCGGGAGCCCCAAACCGGCGGGGGAGACGCTCACGAACCCGGCCATGGCCAAGACCCTCGGCGCGATCGCCACGGGTGGCGCCGACGCCTTCTATACGGGTGACATCGCGCAGGCCATCGTCGACGCGACGGCAACGGACTCGGGTGGGCGCACGCCCGGAACGATGACCCTCGACGATCTCGCCGGATACGAGGCGAAGGTGCGCACGCCCCTGTGCACCCCGTACCGCGACTACGAGATCTGTGGGATGCCGAATCCGTCGTCCGGCGGTGTGACGGTGGCCGCAACACTCGGCATCCTCGAGAACTTCGACCTCGCCGGGTTGCCGCCCGGCACCGTGGATTCCGACGGTGGCGTGCCGGACGCCGATGCCGTCCATCTGGTCTCGGAGGCCGAGCGACTCGCCTACGCGGATCGCGACAAGTACGTCGCCGATTCCGATTTCGTTCCGCTGCCCGGAGGTTCGCTCGACACCCTCGTGAACCCGGACTACCTCGCAGAACGTGCGGGCCTGATCGATCCGGGAAAGAGCATGGGCGAAGCGCAACCGGGTGATTTCGGTCCCGTGCCGCTCGGCGTTCCCGAACAGACGCCGGAACACGGCACCAGCCACATCTCGGTTGCCGACAGCTACGGCAACGTCGCATCCATGACGACGACGATCGAGTCGGCGTTCGGGTCGTTCCACATGACCGACGGATTCCTTTTGAACAATCAGCTCACCGACTTCTCCGCCGAGCCTGTCGACGACGACGGCATGCCCGTTGCCAACCGCGTCGAACCCGGTAAGCGTCCGCGCAGTTCGATGGCCCCAACCCTCGTATTCGACCGCACCCCCGACGGTGGACGCGGCGATCTGCAGATGGTCGTCGGATCACCCGGTGGCTCGGTGATCATCCAGTTCGTGGTCAAGACCCTCGTCAACTCGCTCGATTGGGGACTCGACCCGCAGCAGGCCGTCTCTGCGGTGTCGTTCGGAGCTGCGAACACACCGGTCACCGGAGTCGGTGGAGAACACCCCGCGATCGACGCCTCGGACGACGGCGCACACGACCCCCTCGTGCAACAACTCCGCGACATGGGGCACGAGGTGTCGGTCGCGCCGCAATCCAGCGGGCTCAGTGCGCTCCAGCGCGACGGCGACGGCTGGATCGGTGGCGCCGATCCGCGCCGTGAAGGTGCCGTCATGGGAGACACCGGTCAGTGACCACGACCTGAACCGACGAGACCTGACGCAACCGGACCTACCCGTTCGGGTAGGTTCAGCGCCCGTCCGCAGGCCCGGTGCGTGCCTGTCCGCAGCGTCCTAGGCTTGGGATGCCCACGTAAGCTGGATCACAGAAATTTCGTCCGGATCGTCAGGAGTGAGCCGTGGCCGTCGTCGTGCCGGAACCCGGGTATGCAGGGGTGGGCCACCACATCGGCGAAGGGAGCCGCCCCGGCGTCGTGAAGTTCCACGCCCCCGAGATCGTGTTCGGGGAGGGGTCGCTGGTCGAGGCGGCGCACGCGACGGCGCGCCTCGGCGGGGTTCGGCCGATGCTTGTCACCGACCCGGGCCTGACAGCAGCAGGCTGGGTCGACGAGTTGCGCCGCCACCTCCTCGACCGGGGCCTGAGTCCTACCATCTGGTCGGACCTGACTCCGAACCCCAAGGACTACGAGGTCGCGGCCGGACACGAGGTGTACCGAGAGGCCGGCTGCGATGTGCTCGTCGCGCTCGGCGGCGGCTCGGTGATCGATGCCGCGAAGAGTATCGCGATCCTCGCCGCCAACGGCGGCAGCATCCTCGACTACGAGGGAGTCGACCGTGCGAGCCTGCCGATTCCACCGATGGTGATGGTGCCGTCGACGTCCGGTACCGGTGCCGACGTGTCCCAGTTCTGTGTGGTCACCGACACCGCACGCGGCAGCAAGATCACCATCATCGGGCGGTCCCTGGTGCCCGATCTCACGGTGATCGACCCGCGACTGCTCACCACCATGCCCGACGATCTCAACGCGGCAACCGGCCTCGACGCGCTGACGCACGGCGTCGAGGCATTCGTTTCCCTCGCACACAATCCCCTCACCGACCATCACGCGCTGCGGGCGATCGACATGGTCACCGGCACACTCGTCCGGACGATCGACGACCCACTCCACATGGCGGCGCGCGCGGCGATGGCACAGGCGAGCCTGGAGGCCGGACTCGCCTTCACCAACGCGATTCTGGGTGCCACGCATGCGATGAGCCATCAGGTAGGTGGTCTCCTCGATCAGCCCCACGGCGTCATCAACGGGGTGTTGCTCCCGCATGTCATCCGATTCAACGGCGCGTCCGATCCCGATCCGTACGTCACCATCGCCGCGACGCTCGGACTCGACGAAGCACGTGGACCCGCAGCCGACGCAGTCGAAGCGGTGGCCGCGCGGATCGACGACCTCTCCCGCCGGGTAGGTGTGCCACGAGGGCTGAAGCAGCTCGGAGTCACCGAGGGCGACCTCCCGCGGCTCGCCGAGGGGGCACTCCGCGACGCCTGCATGTCCACCAATCCGCGTACCGCAACCCACGAGCAGATGATCGAACTGTTCCGGACGGCACTGTGAGCGCGCCGGATCTCTCGGCGCTCACCGGCCTCAGGTCGGGAAAGCCGACGTTCTATCCTCAATATCGCGGTGCGGCAGAACGTCTCGAACGGGTTGTGTATGCGCTCGAATTGATCTCCCGAGCCCTGGTCCGCACCGTCGAGGGCCCCGAGACACTGATCTGCGCAGTTGCGGAGGCCGCTCGCGCACATCTGAGCGCCCGCTGGGTGGCGTTCGCGCTCACCGACGGCACCCTGCCCGACGCAGGTCCGCGCCGACTCGTGCTCGGGCCCGACGCCACCCCGTTCCTGGTCGACAACGTCGAAGGGCCACCGTTGCCCGACGAGGTGGTCTCCGTCCTCGAGGACATCCGCCGCGGATCGATCGAGCAGGGCACCGAGGTCGCGCCGCACCGTGCGTTCGTGCCGATCGTCCTCGACGGGGGTGTGGCCGGAGCGATCGCGGCGTGGACACCCGAGCATCGCGTCCTCGACACCACGGATCGTGCGGTGCTGTCGATTCTGGCGAGCCAGACCGCGGTCGCGCTCCAGAACTCGGCGCTGTATCAGCGGGGACAGTTGCTGCTCCACCGCGCCGAACTGGCGTACCAGGAAGCCAATCGTTCGGCGGCCGACCTGCAAGCACGCAACGAAGAACTCGAGGCGACGCTGCGCGAGCTGGCACTGACCCAACGCAGGCTCGGCGCCGCTCACCGGCATCAAGCGCTCGACGAGGAACGTCACCGCATCGCACGTGAACTCCACGACAGTGTCACCCAGGCCGTGCTGTCCGCCGGAATGCAAATAGAGGTGTGTCGCAGCGACATTCCCACCGAAGAGCGCAGCGAGCGTCTCGATCTGGCCAAGGAGCTGACCCGCCGCGCCGTCGAACAACTCCGATCCGCCATCTACGCCCTCAACCGCACCTCCGACGCCGATCGCTCGTCGCTCCCCGAGATGCTCGAGCAACTCCGGGTGGCGCACACGCCCGCCGAACTCGACATCGCGGTGCGGGTGGGCGGCACACCCGTCGAACTGTCCGGCGACGCCGAACACTCACTTCTCCGGATCGCGGGTGAGGCCCTGTTCAATGCCGCCGTGCACGCGAACGCGACCCGGGCGATCCTGCGCCTGACCTACAGCCCCGACTCGGTGCTGTTGTCCGTCGCCGACGACGGTGACGGCGATCCCGCGCGCATGCGGCTGATGTTGAAGCTGGCGGCGGGCAACGATCTCGACGGCCGTCATCGCGGGCTGGCCAACATGAAGGCCCGCGCACACGAACTCGGCGGCGCCCTCGAGGTGCGCCGAGCCGGGATCGGCGGGGTTCGCGTCGCCGTCCGGATTCCGGTTCGGCGCCCGGCCGACCCGGCCACCACGGGAGAGACACCATGACCGCGACCCGACAACAACCGCAGCGGGCGCCCTCCGGCACGATCCGGATCGCGCTGGTCGACGATCACGCGATCCTGCGACAAGGATTGCGGTCGATCCTCGATCGGGAACCCGACCTCGAAGTGGTGGGGGAGGCGTCCACAGATGTGGAGGCGGTCGCGCTGGTCGACCGGATGCGTCCGGACATCGTCCTGCTCGACCTGAAACTGTCGGCCGGGTCCGACTTCGAAGGTCTGGCCCTGTGCGGGCAGTTGTCCGCGTCCCACCCCGGCACCGGTTTGCTCGTCCTCACTACCTTCCTCGACGAGCAGATCGTCGTCCGTGCGGTGCATGCAGGTGCCCGCGGCTACGTCGTCAAGGATGTCGACACCACCGAACTCGTTCGTGCCATTCGCGCGGTGTCGCGTGGGGAGAGCGCATTCGATTCGCGCAGTGCAGCGGCGGTCGTGCGGTCCCTCAACGGTCAGGGCGTCTCGGTCGAACAACTGACCGGGCGGGAACTCGAGGTGCTGCAACTGCTCGCGGGTGGCCTGTCGAACGCGAAGATCGGTGAGCAGCTGTATATCTCGGCGACCACCGTGAAATTCCATGTCAGCAACATCATGCGCAAGCTCGGAGTGAGCCGGCGTGCGGAGGCGGTGTATGCGGCGAGCAAGCAGGGCCTGATCTGACCTCGTCAGGGCGAGGGCAACTGCTCCTCGAAGTTCTTGCCCCACTCGTCGAGCCAGGCGACTGCGATGTCGAGTGTCCGCCCGAGATCGGTCAATGTGTATTCGACCCGCGGCGGCACCTCGGCGAAGACGGTACGGGTGACGATGCCGTCGGTTTCGAGGTCGCGGAGCTGCCGGGTGAGGACCCGTGGACTGACAGGTCCGACGAGTCGTCCGAGTTCCCCGAATCGACGCGGTCCGTCGAGCAGGTACTTGACGATCGTCAGCTTCCACGACCCGCCGAGGACCGCGACCGCCACTTCGACCGGACACACTCGCAGCGCCGTTGCCACCGCTTTCCTGTGCATCGGACCTCCAATACTTACGTTTCTGTCACTATCGGACACAAATGTGCGTACTTCACATCGGGGCTGCAGGCTCACAGTATGGGAGTATGACGTCGAACGAAAGCGTGCTGTGGGTGCACGCGCATCCCGATCCAACCTCGTTGAATCACGCGCTGTTCCGGGCTGGTACGGATCGGCTGCGGTGCGTCGGCCATGATGTGTCGATTTCGGATCTCTATGCGCAGAACTGGAATCCGGTGCTCTCCGGCGCAGATTTCGTCGATCCGGTGGACGACACCTTGTCGGCGCAGCAGAAGCATGCCACCGTAACCGGAGGGCTCGCTGCCGACATTCGTCGCGAACAGGATGCGGTGCGGGCGGCACGGTACATCGTCGTGCAGTTCCCGCTGTGGTGGTACGGCATGCCCGCGATACTCAAAGGCTGGTTCGACCGCGTGTTCACCAATGGGTTCGCATTCGGAGTGCACGACGAGCACGGACATGTCGTCAAGTACGGGGACGGCGGCCTCGCGGGCAAGACGCTCCTCGTCGTGGTGACCGCGGGTGACCGGGAGTCTGCGCTGGGTCCGAGAGGAATCAGCGGTTCCATCGATCACGTGCTGTGGCCGCTGCTCCACGGCACCGGCTTCTACACCGGAATGCGGGTGCTGCGACCGCATCTGATCGCGAGTGCGAACTTCCTCGACGCGCAGGGTTTCGACGTGGAGGAGCGCCGGTTGCATGCTCGGCTCGACCACCTCGACACCGAACCTGCGATCGAATTCCGGCCGCTACGCTCCGGCGACTACGACGCCGATCACGTGCTGTCGCCGCAGGTCCGTGCCGGTGACGGTGGACTGGACGTTCATGTGCGTCAGCGCACATCGATGACGAGCCAGCCGCCATGGTGCTCGAACGTCTCGTAGGGCAGCCCGGTCCTGCGGCCCAGCGTCACGAGCGCGGTGAGATCGAACGTCCGGATGTGCCCATGGCACGCGGTTGCCTCGTCCTCGAACGGCACGGCAACCACGACGCGTTCACGTGCGACCCGCAGTGCCTCGCGCAGCACGGCGTCGCCTATCTCGTCGTCGACGTGTTCGAGCAGGTGGATGGCGGTGACGGTGTCGTAGCTGTTGTCGGGGACGGGCACGTGCGCGGCGTCGCACACGATCGTGTCGAGTTCGATGCCGAGCTCGGGCGCGACGGCGTCGAGGAGGCGCATGGTGCCGGGCAGGATGTCGGTGGCCGTCACGCGGCTACCTGCGCGAGCAAGGCGGAGCGGGAGGAAACCGAAGCACGACCCGAGGTCGAGGACGTGGCCCCGAACGAGCTTTTCGGCCTTGTCGTGGATCGGGGCGAATTCTGCCGTGCCGTCGAGGAGTTCGCCCAGTGAATTGCGGTAGTAGGTGACCCACGCGTCGAGTGCGCCGGGGACCGTGGAGCGGACGAGCCCCACCATGGTCAGTTCGAACTCCTCCTGTCCGAAGGCGGCGTCCTGCACCGAGGCGGTGACTTCGGCGACGAGCCGTTCGCTGAGCTGGTCGGCGGTGAGTGAGTGCGTCACGTGCAATCGGTCGTCGCCACGACGCAGGGTGAGACCGCCGCTCGGAACGTGCTCGACCGTCACGTGGTCATGCGACCAGCGTCCGGGAGGGCACGGGGCGAGGGAATCGAGCACGGTCATGGCAGGCCAACCTCGGTGGAGTGTGGAGCGACGGTGAGATCACTGTAGTCGAGTCCTGCTGTGAGGGGCTGCATTCCGGTGGCGATCAGCTCTCGGAGATTCGCCGTGGGGTTGTCCAGCCACTCCTCGTACGCGGCGAGAGCCACACCCAGAAGCAGGTACCCGTGCGTGCGCGGCATGTGATCGTCCGGAGATGCGCCGGTGCGACGTGCGGTGAACTCGGCTACCACGCGCCGCCACCCTTCGTACATCACCGCCGAGTACCCCTGGAGTGCCGGCGTGCGCAGGATCAGGCTCATTCGTGCGCGATGGCGATCGGTCTCCGAATCCGGGAAGGTGTTGAAGTCGAGTATCGCGGTGGTGAGTGCTTCGGCCAGGGGGACATCGTCGGGGATCGCTGCGAGGAGGTCCCGCATGTGATCGAGATGCGCATCGAAATCGCCCCAGGCCAGAGCGTTCTTGGAAGGGAAGTACCGGAAGAAGGTACGCCGCGCAATGCCTGCTTCCTCAGCGATGTCGTCGACGCTGGTCTCGTCGAAGCCCGCCTTCTGGAACAACTCGATGCCGATCGCGGACAGGCTCTCCTTCGTGGTGGACGGGCGTCGTCCTACCCGAGCGGACGGTTTTCGTCGGCTTCGCATCGTTGTGCCCTCCCTCACGTGACATTCTGCACTCGATGCCATTAGAGTGGTTAACCGGGTCACAGTGCAAGTGTGGTGTGACACCGGGCTCCAGTTCTGGAGTGTGAAGAAACCGAAGTGCGAAAGAACCGAGGAGGAAGCATGTCCGATCGTGACAACGCCGTGATCGAGTCCGATCTGATCGAGGAGTCTCTCGTCGAAGAGGTGTCCATCGACGGTATGTGCGGCGTGTACTGACATGACCGCGCCCGGAGCCACCGACGTGTCCCCCGAAGCTATGGACACCGAAACGTTCGACCCGGGTGCCACCTGGCGGCTCCATCCGCAGGTAGCGCTTCGCCCCGAACCTTTCGGGGCGTTGCTCTACCACTTCGGCACCCGCAAGCTGTCGTTCCTGAAGAACACCGTCATCGTCGAGGTCGTCAAGTCGCTCGATGGTCATGCATCGGTGCAAGAGGCGTTGCGCGCCCACGGGATCGACGAGAGCGCCGAGCGACCCTACGTGCGTGCCCTCGGCACGCTGGCCGCTTCGAACATGATCGTTCCCGCCTGACGTTCCGACCCAGCAAGGATTCGCCATGACGTCTCTGCTCGAACCGCCCGTAACCTCTGCACCACCGAAGGTGGGTCGCCTCGTCGACCAGTTCGAAAAAGGTCTCGACGCCCCGATCTGCCTGACCTGGGAGCTGACCTACGCCTGCAACCTGTCGTGCGTGCACTGCCTGTCGTCTTCCGGTAAGCGCGACCCCCGCGAACTCAGCACGCAGCAGTGCAAGTCGATCATCGACGAGCTCCAGCGCATGCAGGTGTTCTACGTCAACATCGGCGGCGGTGAACCCACAGTGCGCTCCGACTTCTGGGAGCTCGTCGACTACGCCACGGAGCATCAGGTGGGCGTGAAGTTCTCCACCAATGGCGTGCGCATCGACAAGAAGGTCGCCGCGCGCCTCGCCGCCTCCGACTACGTCGACGTGCAGATCTCCCTCGACGGCGCGACCGCCGAGGTCAACGACGCGGTGCGCGGTCCGGGCTCCTTCGCGATGGCCGTGCGTGCGCTCGAGAATCTGTCCGAGGCCGGCTTCCGCGACGCGAAGATCTCCGTTGTCGTCACCCGCCAGAATGTCGATCAGCTCGACGAGTTCAAGGCTCTCGCCGATCAGTACGGCGCGACACTCCGCATCACGCGGCTGCGCCCCTCCGGTCGTGCCGTGGACGTGTGGGACGACCTGCACCCCACCCACGAGCAGCAGCGACAGCTCTACGACTGGCTCGTCGCGCACGGCGAAGGGGTGCTCACCGGCGATTCGTTCTTCCACCTGTCCGCCTTCGGAGGCTCCGACGGCGGGGGTGGGCTGCCCGGCCTGAACCTGTGCGGCGCCGGCCGTGTCGTGTGCTTGATCGACCCGATCGGAGACGTGTACGCCTGCCCGTTCGCGATTCACGACAACTTCCTTGCAGGCAACATCCTCACCGACGGCGGATTCTCACAGGTCTGGAAGACCTCGGAACTGTTCCGTTCGCTGCGCGAACCGCAGTCCGCCGGTGCGTGTGCGTCGTGCAACTTCTACGACTCCTGCCGCGGCGGATGCATGGCCGCGAAGTTCTTCACAGGTCTTCCGATGGACGGACCGGATCCCGAATGTGTTCAGGGATACGGACAATCGGCACTCGAAGGCGAACGCACCGTGCCGCAGTCCAGCGTCGACCACTCGCGTACCGGCAAGCGCGCCGAGCGTCGCACCCCTGCGGCGCCGGTGCCCCTGACCCTGCTCACCAAACCCCCCGCCAAGTTCTGCGACGAGAATCCGCTCGCAGGTCTGTAGATCCCGAGGAGACCACTTCAGATGGCCAAGCCCTCCTGGCTGAAGAACCCGTGGGCCCAGGACCCCTGGTTCGAAACGGTCGCGATCGCGCAGGAGCGCGCCCGCAAACGACTGCCCAAGTCCGTCTACGGCGCACTGGTTGCCGGGTCGGAAGCCGGTCTCACGGTGGACGACAACACGGCCGCGTTCCGCGAACTCGGTTTCGCTCCGCACGTTGCCGGGCTGTCCGACAAACGTGAGATGGGCACCCGCATCCTGGGGCAGGACGTGTCACTGCCGGTGATGATCTCCCCGACCGGCGTGCAGGCCGTGCATCCCGACGGTGAGGTCGCGGTGGCTCGCGCCGCGGCTGCCCGAGGTGTAGCGATGGGACTGAGCTCGTTCGCGAGCAAATCCATCGAAGATGTCGCCGCGGTCAACGACAAGACGTTCTTCCAGATGTACTGGGTGGGCAGCCGCGAGGTGCTCGTCCAGCGCATGGAACGTGCCCGTGCAGCCGGGGCGAAGGGCCTGATCATGACCCTCGACTGGTCGTTCTCCAACGGCCGCGACTGGGGCAGCCCGGCCATCCCCGAGAAGATGAATCTCGACGCGATGATCAAGTTCGGTCCCGAGGGCATCACACGTCCCAAGTGGTTGCTCGAGTGGGCCAAGACGGGCGGAGTCCCCGATCTGACCACACCGAACCTCACGCTCCCGGGCGGAGAAGCGCCCACGTTCTTCGGTGCGTACGGCGAATGGATGACCACCCCGCTGCCCACGTGGGAAGACGTTGCGTGGTTGCGTGAGCAGTGGGGCGACGGACCGTTCGTGCTCAAGGGCGTCATGCGCGTCGACGACGCCAAGCGGGCAGTCGATGCCGGAGTGACCGCGATCTCGGTGTCGAACCACGGCGGTAACAACCTCGACGGCACTCCCGCGCCGATTCGCGCGCTGCCTGCTATCGCCGAGGCGGTCGGCAAGGACGTCGAGGTGCTGCTCGACGGCGGTATCCGCCGCGGCAGCGACGTCGTCAAGGCACTGGCGCTCGGGGCCAAGGGCGTTCTCATCGGACGCGCTTACCTATGGGGTCTCGCCGCGAACGGTCAGGCCGGTGTCGAGAACGTCCTCGACATCCTCAGTGGTGGGATCGGCTCCGCTCTCATGGGTCTCGGTAAGAACTCGATCCACGAGCTGACCCCGGACGACGTGTTCGTACCGGCCGGGTTCCGCCGCGACCTCGGCATCTGAGACGAATCTCGTTCCGACACAGATGAGCTCAGGGCGTGCCTGCCCGATCAGGCTCACCGATCCGATCACCCTCGCCGGACGTACTGCTCCGGCGAGGGTGATCTTCGGTCCCCATGAGACGAATCTCGCAGAGGGAAGGTCGTTCTCAGCTGAGCACGTCGCCTACTACGAGCGGCGTGCGCGCGGCGGCGCCGGCATCGTTGTCACCGAGGTCGCATCGGTCCACCGTCTCGATCATCCCTACGAGCGCGCGCCCCTCGCGGAAGACAGCGGGACCGGGTGGGCACGAATCGTCGACGCGTGCCGTCCCCTTGGTTCTCTCGTCCTCGTCGGCCTCGGACACAGCGGCCTGCAGGGGTCCAGCGCCTGGTCGCAGTCGGCCCTGTGGGCTCCGTCGCGTGTACCCGACCCGGCGACCCGCGAACTGCCCGCCGAGATGACCGCCGCCGACATCGATGCCGTCATCGAGGGATTCCGGCGTGCAGCCGCGATTGCAGTCGCGTCGGATGCAGACGGAGTCGAACTCGATGCCGGGCCCACCGCGCTGTTGCGCCAGTTCCTGTCCCGGCTCACCAACCATCGCGCGGACGAATACGGCGCCGACAGGCTGCGCTTGCTGCGCGAGGTGCTGGCCGCCGTTCGCGCCGAGCTGGGTGCGACGCGAATAGTGGCCTTACGCCTGTCGTGCGACGAGAACGCTCCCTGGGCGGGTATCACCCCGGATGTTGCGGCCGAGTGGGCACGCGGCCTCGCCCCGCATCTCGACCTGCTCACCGTCGTGCGCGGTGGTCTCTACACACCCGAGGCCTACCGCCCCGACGCGCACACTCCAGAAGGATTCAACGGCGACCTGTGTCGCGGGATTCGCAACGCTGTCGACGGCGCCTGCCCGGTGGTCCTGCAGGGTAGTGTCGTCGACCCCGAGCGTGCGGCACTCGCGCTCGACGGGATCTGCGACATGGTCGAGATGACGCGTGCGCAGATCGCCGATCCCGATCTCGTGCGCTCGATCCGAGACGGTCGACGGCCGAGACCGTGCGTGCGATGCAACCAAGCGTGTCTCGTCCGGGATTTCCGCAACCCGATCGTCGGATGCATCGGAAACGCGGAGGCAGGGCGAGAGACCCGGCCGCCGGTTCGGCACGCAGACGACACCCGCGACGTAATGGTCGTCGGCGGCGGACCGGCCGGTCTCGAAGCTGCGCGTGTGCTCGCCGAACGCGGGCACCGTGTCGTATTGACCGAGCGGGACGAACGTGTCGGAGGCCTGACGGCGCTGATCTCGGCCGGGCAGGGCCGTGCTGATTTTTCCGCACTCACCAGCTGGATCGAGAGTCGTTGTCGTGCAATAGGAGTCGAGATTCGGAGCGGAACCGAAGCCGTCGACGCCGACATCGAGTCGGCAGTCGCACAGGGCGTCGCGGTGGTGCTGGCCACCGGCGGTGAACCCCGCCGCCCGGGTTTTCCCGTCGCAGATGAAAGCCGGTACCTCACGGCAGTCGAGGCGCTGGCGAAGCCCTGCCGAACCTCGGGCCGGGTGGTCGTGTGGGACCCTGCAGGCGGCCCGGCCGCCGTCGCGGTTGCCGAACGTGTCGCGGAACTCGGGGCCGAGGTACATTACGCGACCGTCGATCCGATTGCCGGGTCCAGGTTGGCGCCCACGGGCGATCTCGTTGCGGCCGGTACACGCTTCGCGCAGGCCGGTATCACCCGGCACCTCGACGTCACGGTGAGTGCGGTCGATGGCGACGGTGTTCACCTCCGGTGCCGCCATGCGGACGACTCGGTGGTGGTGGCGGAGGCGACCCTCGTCGACTGCGCCCCGCTGCGTCCGGGTTCGCCCAGGCGGCCGAAGACGATGCGTATCGGCGACTGCGTCGCACCGAGAACTGTCCGTTCAGCGGTCGAGGAAGGGTACGAACTGGGACGCACGCTGTAATCTGAGCAAACTGAAACAAGTTCTACTCGACGATCGAAGGGAACGGCTGCAATGGGCGAATTCGACGGCAAAGTCGTCTTCATCACCGGTATCGCGCGGGGGCAGGGCCGCAACCATGCCCTGCGGTTCGCGCGCGAAGGCGCATCGATCATCGGGATCGACGTCGCGAAACCGGTCACGGAGTACGCCACCTACGAGCAGGCAACCGAGGACGACTTCCACGAGACCGTCCGGTTGGTCGAGGAGGTGGGCGGCAAGATCGTTGCCCGAATCGGGGACGTCCGCGACAGCGCCGCCTTGAAATCCGTGGTCGACGAGGGCGTGGCGCAATTCGGCCGGCTCGACGTCGTGGTGGCCAATGCGGGTATCTGCACATGGAACCGATTCTGGGAAATGCCCGACGACCAGTTCGAAGAGCTCATCGACATCAACCTCACAGGCGTGTTCAAAACCCTCAAGGCTGCGGCACCCGCGATGATCGAGGCGGGCAACGGCGGATCGATCATCGTGGTCAGCTCGGTCGCGGGCCTCAAGGCAATGCCGGGCCAGATCAACTATGCAGCAGCCAAGTTCGGCCTCGTGGGCATCACCCAGGCCGCCGCGAAGGAACTCGGAGAGTTCAACATCCGCGTCAACTCCATCCACCCGTACGGTGTGAACACCCCCATGGGCACCGATGTTGCCGTCCTGCAGTTGTTCGACAAGCACCCTGCATGGGGGCCGAATTTCGTCCCGATCCTCACCGAGAAGCCCATCGCCGATCCCGACGACATCTCCGACTCGGTGCTCTTCCTCGCGAGCGACCGTGCGAAGACCATCACCGGAAGTCAGATGGCGCTCGACCAGGGCAACTCCAAGGTCTGAACCGATGTCGCGCGACGCGGACGGAGCCGATCCGCAGGACACCCTGCGGATCGGGCCGTTCACGCTGCGCAACCGCATGATCTTCCCCGCCCACCTCACCAACTTCGCGGTCGACGGCATGATCACCGATCAGCACATCGCCTACTACGAGGCGCGTGCGCGCGGCGGTGCAGCCATGATCATCACCGAGGAACACACCGTGCATCCCTCGGACCGGCCCTACGAGAAACTGATCCGCGGGTGGGATCCGGCGGTGCTACCCGGATACCGACAACTCACCGACACCGTGCATCGACACGGAGCCCGAATCCTCGCGCAGCTCAATCACAACGGCGCACAAGGCAGCTCGATGTACACCGGACGTCCGCTGTGGTCGCCGGGAACGGACCCCGACCCGTTGTTCCGGGAAGTGCCGATGGCAATCGGTGAACCCGAGATCGCTGAACTCGTCGACGGATACTCCGACGTCGCGCGTCGATGCATCGACGGCGGATTCGACGGTGTCGAGATCCAATGTTCGCAGGCCTCGATCCTGCGTGCTTTCCTGGCGTCCGGTGCCAATCCGCGCACCGACCGATACGGTGGCGACCTGAGTGGACGAGCGCGGTTGCTGCTCGAGGTGGTAGCTCGAGTCCGAGCCGAGATCGGGCCGGACCATGTGGTCGGGGTGCGGCTGAGCGGATACGACGGCACCGGCGGCGGTATCGACGTCGACGACGCGGTGCAGGTTGCCCGGATGCTCGAGACCACCGGTCACGTCGACTACCTCAACACCTCAGTGGGTGTCGCGACCGAAACGTTGCACCTCATCGAGGCACCGATGGCGACCCCGCACGGCTATTCCCTGTTCGTGCCCAGTGCAATCCGCGCCGCGGTGTCCCTGCCGGTCGTCGGTGTCGGGCGGTTCACGAGACCGGACCAGGTTCGGGCAGCCCTGTCCGGCGGTGTGTGTGACCTCGTCGGCGCGGTGCGAGCACAGATCGCCGATCCGGACTTCGCCGGAAAGACGCTCTCCGGTCGCGACGACGAGGTGCGCCCGTGCATCGGCTGCAACCAGGAATGCATCGGCCGCGTCGGTCTCGGCCGGTGGATCGGCTGCACCGTGAACCCGCGTGCGGGCCGGGAGTCGGTGCCGCTACCCGAGCCTCGCGTGCCCGGCCGCCGCGTGCTCGTGGTGGGTGGGGGACCGGCCGGTCTCCAGGCCGCCGCGACCGCTGCCCGTCGAGGTCACATCGTCACCCTGTGTGAGCGGGAAGCGCGGGTAGGAGGCCAGATTCGCGACGCAGCAACCGCACCCCACCGTGGTGAACTTCTCTCGATGGTGACGAGCCTAGAAGCGGAATGCCTGCGAGCAGGCGTCGAGATCCGTACAGACGTCGACGTCGATGTCGATGTCGTCAGCGAACTGCGGCCCGACGCGGTGATCGTGGCGACGGGCGCACGTCCACTCCGTCCCGCATGGGCGGCTGCGATTCAGCAGGTTGTCGACGTGCGCGACGTGCTGGAAGGTCGCGCAACGCCGTCCGGCCGGATACTCGTCGTCGACGATCTCGGATTCCACGAGGCGACGTCGGTCGCCGAACTACTCGCCGACCGCGGCTGCGACGTGACGGTGTGTACCCCGGGAATGATCGTCGGCCAGGACCTCGGCCTCACTCTCGACATGGACGGCTGGCTGCGTCGTGCACACGAGAAGTGCATCGACAGGATCACCGACGTGACTGTGACGGGGGTGGCGGCCCGCGACGAAGGACTCGACGTGTCGCTGGCACATCACCCCACCGGACGAACCCGTGTGCTCACGGTCGACGGCGTGGTCGTCGCGACTCACCAAGAACCCGTCGACGAACTGTGGACAGCTCTGTCGGAGAGCGGGATCCGCGTGTCGCGAGTGGGTGATGCCGTGACCCCGCGCCGAGCCCACGCCGCGATCCTCGAAGGCGACCGTGCGGCGCTGGAAGTGGGAGTCTGACGTAGGTGTCGCGGATGTCGGTTGGTGTATCGAAATACGCGGCACCTACCGTCGTTTCTGACTTCTACATGTCGTTGCGGTGCTGAGAAGGTGTCAGATCGCAAGCACGGTGTCGCCGTGTCGGCGGGCCGGATCCGGAACCGGTACCGCGTCGATGAGCGCCCGGGTGTACGGCTCGCGCGGTGAAGTGAAGACAGCATCGACCGGACCGGTCTCGACGACCGACCCCGACTGCAGTACCACGACGCGGTCGGCGACCTGGTGCACCACAGCCAAGTCGTGACTGATGAACAAGCACGCGAACCCGAGTTCGATCTGGATCTCGGCGAACAGGTCGAGCACCTCGGCTTGCACCGAGACATCGAGAGCGCTGGTGGGTTCGTCCGCGATGAGCAAGCGCGGCGCCAGAGCCAGCGCTCGGGCCAGTGCGACACGCTGCCGCTGTCCGCCGGAGAGCTGGTGTGGGAAACGGACGGTGAGGGCCGCAGGCAGGCGCACCGCGTCGAACAGATCGAGAACCCGCTTCCGTCGCTCCGCCGGTGTGCCGACGGAATGCACGTCCAACGGCTCCCGGACACTGGCTCCGACGGAGAGCCGCGGGTCGAGTGAGGTTGCGGGATCCTGCTGCACGAACGCCACATCGCGACGCAGTGTGCGGAGCTGCGCAGCGGAGATCGTGGCAAGGTCGTGGCCCTCGACCGACACCCGCCCCGACGTTGCCTGCACCAAACCGATTGCGACGCGACCGAGAGTGGATTTGCCGGAACCGGATTCGCCGACGAGGCCGACCACTTCGCCGGTGTGGACGGTCAGGTCGACCGCGTCGACCGCGCGGAACGCCTCGGTGCCGCGACGCCCGGGATAGGTGACGCCCACGGAGTCGAGTTCGAGAACGACCTCGGATGCAGGTTTCGCCGGGGCTGGTGCACTCGCGTGCTCGGGCAATCGAGGTACAGCGGCGAGCAGCGCCCGGGTGTACGGGTGCTCGGGTGCATCGAAGAGCGAATGGGTGGTGTCGGTTTCGACGACCTCTCCGCGCCTCAGTACGACCACGCGGTCGGCCTGCTGCGCGACGACGCCCATGTTGTGGGTGATGAGCAGAATTCCCATGCCGGTGCGCTGACGAATGCGGACGAGAAGGGCGAGGATCTCGGCCTGCACGGTGACATCGAGCGCGGTCGTGGGTTCGTCGGCGACAAGCAGATCTGGATCGTTGGCGAGTGCTAGCGCAATCGCGACACGCTGCTTCTGCCCGCCGGAGAGTTGATGGGGAAAGTGGTCCACCCGCTTCGCGGGTTCGGGGATCTCGACTTGGTCGAGAAGCGAGATCGCGAGCTTTCTCGCTTCGGCCTTCGAGACCTTCCGGTGTGCACAGATGGCTTCGCGCAACTGCCAGCCGATGCGGCGCACCGGGTTCAATGCGCTCTGCGGTTCCTGGAAGATCAGTGCGACGTCGGAGCCGCGGCGTCGCTCGAGGTCGCCCTCGTCGGCACCGATCACCTCGTTTCCGTCCAGCAGGATCGAGCCCGCTACGGACGCGGTCGCGGGGAGGAGGCCGAGGATCGCCCGCGCGGTCATGGACTTGCCTGATCCGGATTCGCCGACCAGCGCGACGACCTCGCCACGCTCGACCTGGAGCGAGACGTTGTCGACGGCGGGATGCCCGGTTCCGAAGTCGATGGTGAGACCGGAGACGGTGAGCAGTGGTGTGGTCACAGGAAGGTCCTTGCTGGTGAGTGCGGCCGGTGTCAGCGGCGACGCGAACGGGCGGCCAGTGCTTGCGAGATCAGGAGCAGGCCGAGGACGAGAACGACCACCACGACCAGCGGACCTACGACGAACAACGGTGAGTGATAGGCGTTCTGGGTGCCTTCCTTGATCAGTGATCCCAGGGACGGCGTGGGCGGTGTGATTCCGAGGCCGAGGAAGCTCATCGCACCCTCGATGAACACTCCGACAGACATCGCGAGCGCTAGCTGCACCGTGAGTGGTTCGAGGCAATTCGGGAGGATGTGCCTGCGCATGATCCATCCCTCCTCGGCGCCGACGGATCGTGCTGCCTCGACGAAGGGTGCCTGACGTACCGTGAGCACCGACGTTCGCATCAGGCGGCCGAACACGGGGATCTCGGCGAGCACGATCACCGTGGTGATCGTCCACACACCCGGGCCGATCACCATCGTCAGCGCGATGGCCAGCACGATGGTCGGGAAGGCGAGGATCAGGTCGAACGACCGCTGAACCAGAGTGTCGAGCCAGGCGAACCGCGTTGCAGCCAGGCCGAGCAGCGAGCCGAGTGCCGCGCCCACCGGAACGGCGAGGAACACGACGAGCAGGTCGATGCGGATGCCGTACAGGGTGCGGGAGAGGACGTCGCGGCCGACGGAATCCGTACCGAGGAGGTGTTCGCCGCCCGGCGGCTGGAGGGTAGAGCCCGGGATCTGCTGGTCGGGGGCGAACGGGGCGAGCCACGGCGCGAACACCCCGGCCAGGACCACGATTCCGACCAGGATCAGACCGGCCAGACCGCGGCCGCGACGAAGTGCGCTCCAGACGCTGTCGCGGTCCGTGCCCACCGGGGAGGTCGCGTCAGCGGTGAGAGTCGTCGTGCTCATATTTTGTCTCCCAGCCGGATTCGAGGGTCGAGCGACGCATTGACCAGGTCGGTGACCAACTGGATGATCACGAACAGTGCCACTGAGAACAACAGCATCACCTGCACCACCGGATAGTCCCGGCTCGAGATGGCGCGCTCGATGAGGTGGCCGAGCCCGGGCCACGCGAAGATCGCTTCCACCAGCACGGCGCCTCCGAGCAGGTGGCCGATCTGGATACCGAGGACGGTGATCGATGCAGGAAGTGCATTCGGGAGGGCCTGGGTGAGCACGATCCGGCGGCGGGAGATCCCCAGTGCTCGCGCGGTCGTGACGTAGGGCTCCTCGAGCTGGGTGCGCAGCGATTCGGTGAGAAATCGTGTGAGTGAGGCCGCGATCGGCAACGCCAGGCACACCGCGGGCAGTATCAGATGCTGCGCCGATATCCCGATGTCGTCGAGGAATCCCCTGCGGGGTATGCCGCCTGCGGGTAGGACAGCCCACACGACACCGAAGAGGACCACCAGCGCAGCGCCGGTGACGAAGTTCGGAATGGCCACGGCCACGGTGCCGAAAGTGGTCACGATGCTGCCCAGCCATTTGCGGTCCACGATCACCGACACGGTGCTCAGTATGAGCGCTACGGCAACAGCGAGGACCAGGGCCGACAGCGCGAGAACGAGGGTGTTGCCCAGTGCATCGAGCAGGAGCGAACCGATCTCACCGCCGAGGACCAGTGACCTTCCCGGATCCATCGTGACGATCCCGGACAGCCACGAGAAGTACTGTGCAATGGGGGATCCGGTGAGCCCGAGTTCGGCGCGCAGTGCGTCGATTGCTTCCGGAGGAGCGTCCGGTCCGGCGAGAACCATCGCGGGATCACCGGGAACCAATCGGAGCAGCGCGAAGATGAGAACTGATCCGACGGCGAGGACGACGAGTGCGGAGGGTATCCGTCGCAGAGCGTAGTTGAGCATACTCGGTCACTCACTCAGGTAGGTGTCGCTGAGGTCGAGCTCGGCCTTCTTCGACCAGTCGATGTTGTGGACGTTTCCTGACATGGCAAGCCAATTCTCGGAGGCGAACAACTCGATGAGGAACGCGTTGTCGAGCAACTCGGTGTTGAGGACCTTGTATGCGGCTTGGGCCTCGGCGCTGGTCGGATCGACGATCTGCCACGCGTTCGCGACTGCGGCCTGATAGTCCGGATCGATGAAATTCGACGTGTTCTTCTTCGAGTTGAACGGGTAGGCACTGGTCGGAAGCGTCGCCGGTGTGTACTGCGTGTAGGTGTGGGCCGTGATCCAGAGCCCGCCGTAGGTTCCGCCGATCAGGTGTTTGAGATTGGTTGCCTGGTCCACCGGCTCGAGCCTGGTCTCGATCCCGGCTGCGGCGAGGTCCGCCTGGATGATCTGCGCAACGGCCTCGGACTCACTCGAGCCCGTTGTGTAGGTGATCGGGATGACCGGGATGGCGCCGACTTCCGCAACCAGCGCCTTGGCCTTGTCGACGTCCTGGGCGTAGGTGACGTTGAGGTCCGCGTCGTAGGCCGGGGAGTATTCCGGCCAGGGCAGACTGCCGGCGGTTCCGTAGCCCTGGTAGACGTCGGCGAGGATGCGATCGTTGTCCACCGCGTAGGCGATGGCCTGACGGACCCGGACGTCGCTGATCCCGGGTGCCTGGACATTCGCACCGATGTACCAGTTGCGTTCCACCCCTACCTGATCGACCAGCTGGTAGCGATTGTCGCCCTCGAGCTGTTCAGCATCGCGAGGAGCCAGGGCGAGTAGCAGGTCGAGCTGACCGGAGCGCAGTTGGGAGACTCGCGTCTGGGCATCGGGAATGACAATGTACTCGACACCGTCGAGGTGAGGAGCTCCGTCCCAGTAACTCTCGTTGGCCTCGAACGTGATCGATGAACTCGGCTTCCACTCCACGAAGCGGAACGCTCCGGTGCCGTTGTAGCCCGAACCGGCGTCGAAGTCGGCGATGGTGGCTTCGTCGATGATCGGCACGATGTCGAGCAGGTCGAGGATATTGCTGGCAGGCTGTGAGAGCGTCAGGGTGATGGCGTGCGGGTTCGAGGTGTCGTACTCCGTGATCAGCGCAGCGGTGCTCGCGAGCTGACCGGCCCGCATGGGGTCCGCGTAGGTGCGCAAGCTGAACTCGACGTCCTCGGAGGTGAACGGCTTACCGTTGTGGAAGGTCACGTCGGGTCGCAACGTGAGGGTCACCAACTTGCCGTCGGGAGAGACCTCCCAGGATTCGGCCAGTACGGGTTCCGCTTCCAAACCGTCCGGTGGGTAGCTGACGAGGGTGTCGTAGACCAGTCCGGTGATGGTGGCTCCCGCCAGGGCACCGGAATAGAACGAGGCTGGCACAAGGTCGCCGCCGTCTCCGATCCGGAGCACACCACCTTCGGTGACCTCTGCGCTGCCGGCCTCTGCCGCAGCCTGGTCGACCGCCGAGGTACATCCCGCAACGGCGAGGACACCGGCGAGGGACAGGGTGATCGCTCCGAGCATGGAGTGGCGCCGAAGGTGTGCGGGGCGGCTGAACACGGAAGGTTCCTTTCGGGAGCGGATCCGGTCACTCATGAGGGAGTGACCGGATCCGACAGGGGCGAGGTGGATCAGGATTCGAAACCGGGGAAACGGTCGGGGGTGTCGACGACGGAGAAGTGCGATGCGTCACCGGTGATGATGCGGCTGGCTTCACCGTCGACAGAGACGGGGACATCGCCGGCCACGGTCACCCGGTGGACGCTGCGCTTGTGGTCGCCGTAGTCCGCGATGCCGTAATGCTGAGTGGCGCGGTTGTCCCAGATGACGAGGTCGCCCGGCGTCCAGGCCCACCGCAGGGTGTTCTCGAGCTTGATGATCCGTTCCTGAAGGAGCTGGTAGAGGGCCGTCGACTCGGAGCTCTTCAGCCCGACGAACTTCTTGACGAAATGGCCAAGCACGAGCGACTTCTCACCGGTCTCGGGGTGGACGCGAACCACGGGGTGTTCCGTCTCGAAAACCGTGCGGGTGAAGTTCTTCATCGTCTCGTTCGTCCGCGCGGCGATGCCTTGCTTGTCGGCGTGGACCCCGGCGTAGTCGTATTCGTTGCTGTGGACTGCCCACAGGTTGTCCACGAGTGCCTTCAACGGAGCGGGAAGCTGCGCGTACGCGGCGGTCGTCGACGCCCAGGTGGTGGCACCACCGTAGGGCGGGATCTCGACCGCACGGAGGATCGAGGCCTTCGGAATCCGATCGATGAAGGTGACATCGGTGTGCCAGCTGTTGGCGGCGCCTTCGAGGATCAGGGTCCGGTTGTCCTCCGAGGTCAGCGTCGGGTGAGTGGTGGTCGGCGTCCCGAGCGTTCCGGCGAACTGGTACTGGATGTCGTCGGTGAGGTGATGCTGGCCGCGGAAGACGACCACCTTGTTGGCGGCGAGCGCGTAGCGGATTGCGTAGGCGGTGTCGGGCGAGATGTCGCCGGAGACATGAACGCCTTCGATGAGTGCGCCGATGTTCTCGCCGAGCTTGGTGACGGTGATTCCGCCGGCCGCATAGATGTCGGTGGCGGTGCTGGGGCGGGTTTCGACGGTGGTCATGTGTATCTCCTCGTGTGATGTGAAGTGAGTGGACAACGGGGTCAGCGGGCGGGGACGGGTGTCTCGGGTGCCACCTCGATGCGATGGATGCGGCGCGGTTCGTCGCCGTAGTCGTAGATCGCGTTGTGCTGGACGAAATGGTTGTCCCAGATCGCGATGTCGCCGACCTGCCAACGGCGCCGGACCGTGAATTCCGGGCGGATCGAGACCGATACGAGGAGTCGGAGAAGTGCTCGGCTCTCGTCTGCGGACAACTCGTTGATGTGAGAGGTGAACAGATCGTTGACGAACAACGCTTCGCGGCCGGTCTCGGGATGACGGATCACCAGGGGGTGCGTTGCCTCGGTTGTATCCGGCCGGGGGGAGATCCGATGTGTTGCGCTCAGACCGTACAAAGCCTCGCGGAGCGGGGCAGACAGCGCTTCGAGCGCGGCGTATTGGTTCGACCACAGCGTGTCACCACCTGCCGAAGGCAGCACCTGCATGTGCAGGATGGAGAACCGCGACGGCGCGGCCCGCCACGAGACATCGCAATGCCAGCGATTCGCCTGATAGGCACTTCCGTTGTCGGTGCCGATGACGCTGATCTCGCGATAGCCCTCGGCTTCGAGGTTGGCCAGATGCTGGTGCGGATACACGACTTCGCCGAAATGCTGAGAGAAGTCCCGGTGGACGGCCGGATCGACACCCTGGCCCGGGAAGAACAACACACAGTGCCGAGTGAGCGCGTCTCTGATCGTGCGGACGTCGGCGTCCGTCAGCGAGTCCAGACGTAGTCCGTGGATCTCGGCGCCGATGGTCCCCGTGAGGGGCACAACGGTCACAATGGGTTGTTCGAGCGTGGTCATCGATCGGGCCTCTCGACGCATGGCGGGCGGTTCAACGAGGGCCAAAGTAATTCCGAATAGTTAAGTTGGGTACGCATACGATCGGTGTGCGTCGAAGGGTTTACATCGGGCGGGTAGTCCGGTAGAGCTACGAATCCGGGAGGTCCGTACCGCGGCAATCGCCGCACGACTTCAGACTCGGGGTGGATGGTCGTGACGAGCCGACGGGGCCGGTACAGCTCAGGACAAGAAACACGACTGCTGCTCGTCGAGACAGCCGAACGTCTGTTCGCGGTGCGGGGATATCACGCGGTGACCTTGGGAGACGTCAGGGCGGCCGCGGGGCAGAACAATGCGTCGGTCGTCAGGTACTACTTCGGCTCGAAGGAGGGTTTGCTCACTGCGATCCTGGATCATCGCCTGCCTCGGATCAGCGCCTATCGCGGCGAGTTGATCCGAGAGTGGGTCGCGGTCGGCGCGACATTCACTGCGCGGGATGCATTGTGGTGTCTCGTCGAACCTTTGGCCGACAGCGTCCGCCGTGGCGAGTACTACGTGGCTCTGCTCGACAGGCTCCTCGAAGCGGAGGTCATCGGCGAGACCTTCACTGCGGCAGACCCCGGTGGCACCGCGAGTGGATTCGAGATCGACAGGGTACTGCGCGGCGTTATCTACGAACTTCCGGAAGGTGCACGAAGACAACGGATTGTCATGGTGTACACAAGTGTGCTCGGAACACTCGCGCAGTACATCCGCACAGGAACCGAACTGGCGCCGACCGAGGTGCCCGCACTCATCGATGCGTGGGAGGGATTACTCTGTGCGCCGACATCGGAGGAGACCCGCGGTATTCAGGCGGTGGCGCGGCGGTAGCGCCGATCAGTCGAGCTCGCGCACCATCGCGATGCGTGGCCACTGCCCGATGGCGCGTGCCCGTTCGTCGGCGAGGATCGCCTCCAGCTCGGGTGTGAGGTGGGAATCTTCCACGACCTCGAAGCCGATCCGCTCGTAGTACGGCGCATTCCAGGGTACGTCGCGGAAAGTGGTGAGGGACAGAATGGTACAACCGCGATCGCGTGCCCACCCCGCGACGTGATCGATGAGCGCACGACCCACTCCGTGACGTGCGGCGTCCGGGTGCACCGACACCTGCTCGATGTGGACTGCGCCGTCCATGAGCTCTGCGATCAGATATCCCACAGGTCGGTTTTCCCCGTCCAGCCAGGCCCAGCACCGGCCTGCATCCACATAGGTTCGAAGCTCATCCAGGGTCGGCGGTTCGTCCTCGGCGACGAGCGTCATGCCGATGTCGGCGAACGGTTGTCCGGCAGCACGTTCGATGTCCTGCAGGACACAGAGATCCAGCTCTGTCGCCAACCGGACAGGCGGCAACTCCTTGGCGAAATACAGCGACGAGTCGGCGTCGCCGTACAGCCCGAAGCGTTCGGGCATCGGGTCGTATCCGGCCGCGGCATACATCGCGAGCGCCTCGGGTTGCTCGGTACCGGTTTCCAGAACCGTTCGTCGACGACCTGCGTCGGCGGCGGTGCGTTCGAGCGCCCCGAGGATCCGTCGCGCAATGCCTCGCCGCCGGGCGTTGCTGCGCACATACATCCGTTTCAGCTCGGCGTCCCCGTCGCGCAGGCCGGCATGGGTGGCGTCCTTCGCTCGCCAGCCGCCGATGCCCACGGGCGTTCCGTCACCGTATGCGACAAGGAAGACACCCTGTGGGGGAGCGAACTCGTCCGGCAGCAGTTCGGTGTGGTCGGGCCCACCGTAGCGCCGGACGTACTCGAGCTGGACCTCGCCGATGAGTTCCTGCGCGTCCGGGTCGTCGAGCGGACGGTGTTCGATCTGCACGTCAGGTTCGATCTGCACGTCAGGAGCGTACTCATTGCCGGACTGCCCGATGTTTGCACTCTCGCCGATCGGGCACCCATCGATGATGGCAAAGAACGTATTCGTCCTCGGCGTGACCGACCAGCAGCGTGAAGAGCTCGGCACGGTCAGCGACGCGGAAGAACTGAAGTTTCACGGATTGCTCGACTATCACACTCTTGTAGACCCCGACTCCTACGTGTTCGCGGACCTGCTCGACGAAGCGCGGCGCCAACTCGACGAGTTCCCCGGGAGCGTCGACGCGATCATCGCCCATTGGGACTTCCCGACCAGTGTTCTCGCCCCGATTCTGGCCGCCGAACGCGGGCTGCCCGCGCCGAGTCTGCGCAGTGTGCTCGAGTGCGAGCACAAGGCATGGAGCCGGCTGACTCAACGCGAGGTCATCCCCGAGTGTGTTCCGGCGTTTTCGATGTTCGACCCGTTCGATGACAACCCTCTCGAGACCATCGAGCTCGACTTCCCGTTCTGGGTCAAGCCCGTGAAGTCCCACTCGTCACAGATGGGGTTCGAGATCCGCAACGCGGAACAGTTCGAGGCGGCACTCGAGGAGATCCGGGAGAACATCGGTTTGGTGGGGGACGCGTTCGACGAAGTCCTGGCCATGGTCGACCTCCCCGATGAGCTGGGCGGCAGCGGAGGTAAGTCCTGCCTGGCCGAACAGATCATCACCGGTGTCCAGATTGCTCCGGAAGGGACGATGTTCCGCGGCGAATACCAGATCCACGGCGTGTTCGACATGCGCAAGGACGCGGAGGGGCACAGTTTCGATCGTCTCGACTATCCCGGGTCGTCCGTACCCGAGGCGGTGCAGGACCGCATGATCGACCTGACCGAGCGCTACCTGCGGCACATCGGATTCGACAACGGATGTTTCAACAGCGAGTTCATGTGGGACGAGAAGACGGACACGCTTTCGATCATCGAGGTGAACACACGAATCTCTCAGTCGCACAGCGACCTTTTCATCAAGGTGGACGGAACGTCCAACCACGAGGTGGCGATCGACATCGCGTTGGGCCGGAAACCACGTATCGTTCCGCGCCAGGGCAACTACGCGGTGGCGACCCAATGTCATATCGGCTACTACTCCGACGGAATCGTGCGGAAGATTCCAGGGGAAGACGACATCGCACGGCTCCTCGAACGAATCCCCGACACCGTCGTTTCCTTGAAGGTCGCCCCGGGCGATCGGCTCTCCGAGCTGCCGAACCAGGACGGGTACCGCACGAAGCTGGCGACCTTGTCCATCGGAGCCGGGTCTACCGACGAACTCGCGAAGTTCTTCGAGCTTGCCACCGAGCTGTTGCCCTTCGATATCGAACCCGTTCCGGAATAGGAGGGTCTGTATGCAGACCGTGACGTCATTTCCCCACGACGTGCGCGTCATCGAGAACACGTTCATCACGATGCCCGACGGAACGCGGCTCTCTGCACGGATCTGGCTGCCGGAGGACGCCGAGCGGAATCCGGTTCCTGCTGTGCTGGAATACATTCCATACCGTCATCGCGACACCACTCGCGCACGCGACGACCTGAACCACCCTTACATCGCAGGCCACGGGTATGCCAGCGTGCGGGTGGATCTGCGTGGCAGTGGCAACTCCGACGGAGTGCTCGAAGACGAGTACCTCCCGGCGGAACAGGACGACGCCTGTGTGGTGATCGACTGGCTCTCGAAACAACAGTGGTGCGACGGCAACGTCGGCATGATGGGGATTTCCTGGGGCGGTTTCAACAGCCTGCATGTCGCCGCGAAGCGACCTCCCGCACTCAAAGCGATCATCACGGCGTCCGCCACCGACGATCTGTATGTCGACAACATGCACTACATGGGAGGGTGCCTGTTGTCCGACAATCTCTCCGAGGCAACCGTGATGTTCGCGTTCAACAGCATGGCGCCCGACCCGGAGATCGTCGGCGACAGGTGGCGCGACATGTGGCTGGAGAGACTGCGGGGAAGTGGCCTCTGGGTCGAGAAATGGCTCGAGCATCAGCATCGCGACGACTACTGGAAGCGCGCGTCGATCAACGAGAACTATTCCGATGTGGCGTGTCCGGTCTTCGCCGTCGGTGGCTGGGCGGACGGCTACACGAACGCCATCTTTCGCTTGATGGAAAATCTCGACGTGCCGCGTAAGGGACTGATCGGTCCGTGGGGCCACAAGTACCCGCACCTGGGCGTCCCCGGCCCCGCGATCGGATTCCTCCAGGAAGTCGTGCGGTGGTGGGACCATTGGCTCAAGGGTGTGGACAACGGGGTCATGGACGAACCGATGTTGCGCATGTGGCGTCAGGACAGCGTCCCGCCGCATCCGTCCTACCCGGAACGACCCGGAACATGGATCGCCGAGCCGTGCTGGCCATCGCCGCAGGTGGAGGATCGTGAGTACACGATCACCCGGTTCGGCCTCGACCCTGAACTCGGTGCGGGAGAGGCGTCCGCGACCCGGGAGCTGACCGTGCGGTCGCCGATGAGTGTCGGGATGGCAGGCGGCAAATGGGCATCCTATGCCGCGACCCCCGACCTGCCGTCCGACCAGCGCGAAGAGGACGGCGGTGCCCTGGTGTTCGAAACGGATCCGCTCACCGAATCGCTCACCGTTGTGGGACTGCCGAAGCTCGACCTGACGGTGTCGGCCGACAAGCCTGTTGCCATGGTCGCGGCTCGGTTGAGCGACATCGCCCCTGACGGACAGGCCACCCGAGTGACCTACGGGCTGCTCAACCTCACACATCGGGACGGCAGCGCCGACCCGCAACCGGTCGAGCCCGGTCGCCGATACGAGGTGCGGGTCAAACTCAACGGCATGGCTCACGAGTTCCCGGCGGGACACCGTGTGAGGTTGTCGATCTCGACGTCGTACTTCCCACTCGTATGGCCGTCACCGGAGGCGGCGACGGTCACGTTGGTGACCGGCGACAGTCGGCTCATACTGCCCACCCGTCCCGGTCGTGTCGCCGAGGACGCGGCGCTTCGGCCGTTCGGGGAACCCGAGGCGGCCGAGCCGCTGAGCGTGACACAAGTCGAGACGGGCGAGCACCACTGGCGTACGACGCGGGACCTCGAGACTGCGGTGACAACCCTGGAGATCAAGGACGATCAGGGCGAGTTCGTCATCGATGAAACCGGAACCGTACTGCGGCGAGCCACCACCGAGTGGTTCAGTTTCCAGGGTAACGAGGTCGATTCGGCCCGCGGCGAGACCGAGACAGTGCGGTATCTGGGCCGGGGCGACTGGCAGACCGAGGTCAGGACACGCACGGTTCTCACCTCGACCCCCGAGGACTTCGTGATCACCGCCCAACTCGATGCGTACGAATTCGACCGTCTTCACGGCACAAGGCGCATCCACTCGGAGAACTGGAATCGCTCGATCCCTCGTCGCCTGGTATGAGTTTTCGTCGGCCCGGCCCGCCCTTGCAGGTCGGAACGGCAGGCAAGGCCGCGGGTGCTCGACCGGGTTACATGGCGGGGGGTGTCACCCCCTAGCATCGGAGCGGTGACACGGGAGCTTTCCACCGCCTACTGGCCGGACGTCGAACCCCACGGGGTGACGGTCGCGGTACCAGTGGGCGCGTTCGAACAGCACGGCCCCCACCTGCCCCTCGATACCGACACCCGCATCGCCGTGGCCGTGGCCGAGGCTTTGCCCGACGTTGCGCTCGCCCCGCCCCTTGCGTACGGCGCGAGTGGCGAGCACGAGGGGTTCGCGGGCACCGTGTCGATCGGCGCCGACGTCACCAAAGCGATGCTCGTCGAATACGGCCGCTCGGCATGCCGGTGGGCACAGCGGGTGCTGTTCGTCAACGGGCACGGCGGCAATGCGTATCCGCTGGCCGAGGCTGTCGCGCTGCTGCGTTACGAGGGCAGGGACGTCGCATGGTTGCCGTGCGCGGTTCCCGGTTCCGACGCGCACGCAGGCATCACCGAAACGAGCTTGATGCTGCATCTTGCTCCCGAAACGGTCGACATGAATCGTGCTGTAGCGGGCGCGACCGAATCGATCCGCACTTTGATGCCGCGGTTGCGCGAAGCCGGTATCGTTTCGGTGTCTGCGAACGGAGTGCTGGGTGATCCGGCCGGATCCACCGCCGAACTCGGGGCCGAGTTGTTCGCGAATCTGGTGGAGCGGGCGACCGCGCAGGTCGCCCGGTGGCAACCGGGGACGGAGGGGAGACTTCGGTGAGTCAGGCGACATCATCTCGGGTCGCGCACACTCGACTGGCCAGGCTTCCCGACGGCTTCGGGGTGCGTCTCGACCCGCGGGTACGCAAGTTCGCCGCTGGTCGTGTCCTGATCGGCGGTTCGCCCACTCGGATGCTCAAGCTCGCGCCCGCAGCGGCGTCGATGATCGACGGAGATTTCCTGAAAGTCGTCGATTCGCAGACTGCGGTGGTGGCGAGGCGTCTGCTGGACTCCGGTGTGGGAAACCCCCGGCCCGTCGTACTGCCGTCGATGTCCGACGTCACGGTGGTGATTCCCACCAAGGACAACGAAGCGGGCCTTCGTCGATTGCTGCAAGCATTGCACGGCCACGAGGTCATCGTCGTCGACGACGGGTCCGATACTCCGATCAAGACGCCGGAGCGTGGCAAGGTTCGCGTGCTCCGCCACGATGTGTCGCGGGGTCCTGCCGCCGCACGGAACACCGGATTACGTGACGCATCAACGGAGTTCGTTGCGTTCCTCGATTCCGATGTCGTACCTCGGCTCGGATGGCTCGAAGCCGGACTCGGGCATTTCAGCGACCCGGCGGTCGCGTTGGTGGCCCCGCGCATCGTCGCGCTCGACCCGGACAACGGCGCGCTCGCACGGTACGAGCACGCACGCTCGTCCCTGGATCTGGGCCGGCGCGAGGCTGCGGTGGTGGCGGGAAGTCCCGTCTCCTACGTTCCGAGTGCGGCTCTGCTCGTGCGCCGCGATGCCCTGGAGGTGTGCGGTGGATTCGACGAGTCGATGCAGGTCGCGGAAGACGTCGATCTGTGCTGGCGGCTGCAGGCCGACGGATGGCGGCTGCGATACGAACCCATCGCGCGTGTCGCGCACGACCATCGGACCAAGTTCCGGAATTGGATCACTCGCAAGGCGTTCTACGGAACAGGTGCGGCTCCGCTGGCTGCCAGGCACCCCGGGTCGGTGCCGCCGATGGTGATGTCGATCTGGACGCTGCTCGCGTGTCTCGCACTGGCGACCTTCACCCGGATCGGAGTGGTCGGTGCACTGCTGACCCAGGTGGCGACGCTGGTGCGATTGCGCCGCATGTTCGCCGAGCTCGATCAGCCGACACGGATCGCCGCGGTCCTGACTGCTCAGGGGTTCGCAGGTGGTTTGTGGCAGGTCGCGTCGGCGGTATGCAGGCACTATTGGCCGGTGACGGTGGTCGCGTCACTCTTTTCATCGAAGGTGAGGCGTGCTGTCCTGGCTTTTGCTGTGGCAGAGGGTATCTGGGACTGGATGGGGCACCGTGAAGAAGGTGGGATCGACCCGATCCGGTACGTTCTCTACAAGCGACTGGACGACCTGGCCTATGGCGCCGGGTTGTGGAAGGGCGTGATCGACGCCCGCGACCCGTCGGCGCTGATCCCCGACATCCGGAGCTGACATGGCCCCGCAGCGGGCCGACGTCGTGGTGATCGGCGGTGGCAGCTGCGGCTGCGTGGTCGCCGCAAGGCTGAGCGACGATCCCGATCGTTCGGTGTTGCTGCTCGAAGCCGGACGGGCATACGGTGCGGGGCACGCGCTTCCGCCGGAGCTGCGTTCTGCTGCAGAACTCCCGATCGGGCCCGAGAGTCAGTGGACTGCAGCGTATTCTGCGCGCCTCACGAAGGGGGTCGATGCGACTGTCGTGCGTGGCCGAGGCCTCGGAGGTTCCGGCGCGGTCAACGGCGCGTATTTCGTCCGTGCACGCCCGGGCGATTTCGAGTCATGGCCACGATCCTGGTCGTACGACGAGGTACTCCCGCATTTTCGGGCGATCGAATCGGATGCCGACTTCCCGGGCGGGGTACACGGCAGCGATGGCCCCGTCCCGGTCGTGCGCACGCCGCAGGACCGGCTCCACCCGGCTTCCGCGGCATTCCACGACGCAGCAGTGGCTGCCGGGCACCGGCCGGTCGCCGATCTCAATGCGCCGGGGCCGGTGGGGGTCGGGCGCGTGCCGATGAATGTGCGCGACGGCGTACGCTACGGCCCCTCGCTCGCCTATCTCGCACCCGTGATGGACCGGCCCAACCTTTCGGTGCGAACGGGAGCGAAGGTCGTCCGGATCGTGCTGTCGAAGGGGCGCGCGACCGGGGTCGAGGTCGTGGACGCTGCGAGTGTCCGGAGGATCGACGCCGGGCACGTCGTCGTGTGTGCGGGCGCAGTGTGCTCGCCGCAGCTCTTGATGCTGTCGGGGATCGGACCTGAGCCCCGACTGCGGCGCCTGGGAATCGACGTCGTCCACGATCTTGCCGGAGTGGGGGAAGGATTCAGCGATCACCCCGAAATCGCCGTGCCGTACCGATATCGGGACGGCATCCCGATGCGGGCACCGCTGTTGGAAACCGTGCTGCACACCGAGACGCTCGAATTCCGCGCATACACGGTGCCGTTCGGTGTGGCGATACCCGGCAGCGGTATTGCCGACCCGGTGCTCGGTGTTGTGCTCACACGGCCACGTAGTCGCGGAAGCGTGATGCTGGATCCGCAGGATCCGTCTGCGCCGCCCGTACTCGACTACCGCTATCTCGCGCACCCCGACGACCGCGCCACGCTGCGCGACGGTGTCTGCACTGCCGTCGACCTTCTGACAGACATGACGGATGTCGTTGCACCTGGCAGTGTCGCTGTCGACGCAGGGGAGCGAGGACCCAGCGACGCGTGGCTCGCATCGCACCTGGGAACGTCGCTGCATCTGTCCGGCACGTGCCGCATGGGAGACGACGAGCACTCTGTGGTCGACGAGAGATGCCGAGTCCACGGCATCGACGGGCTGAGCGTCGTCGACACCTCGGTGTTCCCCGAAGTGCCCAGTCGCGGCCCGCACGCGACCGCGGTGATGTTGGCCCACCGAGTCACAGCCGGACCGAACCGAGGATCCGGCCACACACTTCTGCTGTGATTCGGACTACAGTGGCCGCATGGAGGACGCTGCCGGATGACCGTTCGTGAGACCGCGACGACCAGCGCTGCGACGACGAACCCCTGGGTGGCGCTGCGCCCGGGGGAGGATGCAGCTGCGCATGCGCGAGCGGTGCTCCGCGCGCACGGCACGATTGTCGGTGCGGCCGGAGAGGGCCGGCCCGACGGAGTGCGATCGATCGTGCACGACTCGTGGCTCCGGAGTCTGCAGCGGGGAATCGACCCCGATCTGGTCGCGCAGCCTGCGCTCCTCACCGGACACGATCTAGAGCAGTACCGTGCCGGCCATCCGATGGCACTCATCCGCCCGGTGGTGCGCAAGCTCCTCGTCGAGGATGCCGCCGACAGCGGTCTGCTCGTCGCCATCAGCGACGAACAGGGCCGGCTGCTGTGGGTGGAGGGTGATCACAGCGCGCGCGACCGCGCGCAGACCATGAGTTTCGTCGAGGGTGCGGACTGGAGCGAGGATCGCGTGGGCACCAATGCCCCGGGAACCGCCTTGGCGCTGGACCATTCGGTGCAGATCTTCGCGGCCGAGCATTTCAATCGCGCGGTGCACGAGTGGAGTTGTTCGGCTGCGCCCGTGCACGACCCGGCCAGCGGCAGGATTCTCGGGGCCATCGACATCACCGGCGGCTCGCGGGTGGCGGTCCCGGAAGTCCTGCAGCTGGTTCGCGCGACCGTGGCTGCAGCCGAAGCCGAGCTTCGGCTGCACATGATGACCTCGCCGCACCTGTTCGCCTCCTCGGCACCGCGACTCGACACATTCGGCTCGGGCAGGCCGACTCTCCGCAACAGCGACGACCGGATTCACCTGTCGCAGCGGCACGCCGAGATCCTGCTGATCCTCACAGACCATCCCGAAGGGCTGAGTTCGGACCGGCTCGCAGTATTGCTCGACGAGAACGAGCTGGACTCCGTCACGATTCGAGCCGAAATGTCCCGTCTGCGGAAGGTACTCGGATCGGAGCATCTCGGGTCTCGGCCGTATCGGTTGCTCACGGAACTGGACACGGACGTAACGGAAGTGCGCCGCGCGCTCGATCGCGGTGACGCCGCGTCGGCCGTCCGTCTCTACAGTGGCCCGGTGCTGCCGGGTTCCGATGCGCCGGGCATCGTGGAGATCCGCGAGGATCTGCGCACCCGGGTGCAGGCAGCATTGCTGCGGGGCGGTGACCCGGGTCTGCTTGCCCGGTGGACAGCCTCGATACACGGACGTGACGATCTGGCGGCGTGGTCGGCGTATCTGACCACCCTCGCTCCGACTTCTCCGCAGTACGCACAGGTCAAGGCAAAGATCGATCGATTGGATCTGCGGCTCGCAACGTAGTTGCAACCTCGGCGATCGTAGTGTTCCGAATCACACCACCCGGCCATACGACGCTGTAGGAGATGCACCATGACCGTGTACTCGCGCCCCGGTTCACCCGACGCCCTGATGTCCTTCCAGTCCAGGTACGACAACTGGATCGGGGGTCAGTGGGTCGCGCCGGTGAAGGGAGAGTACTTCGAGAACGTCACCCCGGTGACCGGCCAGGTGTTCACCGAGGTTGCCCGCGGCACCGAGGAGGACATCGAACTCGCCCTGGATGCCGCCCACGCCGCCGCACCGGCGTGGGGCAAGACCTCGCCCGCCGAGCGCGCCGTAATCCTCAACAAGATCGCCGACCGCATCGAGCAGAACCTCGAATCCATCGCGCTCGCCGAGTCGTGGGACAACGGCAAGCCGATTCGTGAGACCCTCAACGCGGACATTCCGCTCGCGATCGACCACTTCCGCTATTTCGCGGGTGCCATTCGTGCGCAGGAAGGTTCGATCTCGGAGATCAACTCCGACACCGTCGCCTACCACTTCCACGAGCCACTCGGCGTCGTCGGTCAGATCATTCCGTGGAACTTCCCGATTCTCATGGCCGTATGGAAGCTTGCGCCCGCTCTGGCCGCAGGCAACGCGATCGTCCTCAAGCCTGCCGAGCAGACTCCCGCGTCGATTCTTCACCTGGTTTCGATCATCGGCGATCTGCTGCCCCCGGGCGTGCTGAACATCGTCAACGGGTTCGGTGTCGAGGCCGGAAAGCCGCTCGCGTCGAGTCCCCGCATCCGCAAGATCGCCTTCACCGGCGAAACCACGACCGGACGCCTGATCATGCAGTACGCGTCGCAGAACCTCATCCCCGTCACGCTCGAACTCGGCGGCAAGAGCCCCAACATCTTCTTCTCCGATGTCCTCTCGGCGAACGACGACTACCAGGACAAGGCCCTCGAAGGCTTCACGATGTTCGCCCTCAACCAGGGCGAGGTGTGCACGTGCCCCTCGCGTGCCCTCATCCAGCAGGACATCTTCGACGACTTCCTGTCGCTCGCGGCGGTCCGCACCAAGGCGGTCAGGCAAGGCGACCCGCTCGACACCGACACGATGATCGGTGCGCAGGCGTCCAACGACCAGCTGGAGAAGATCCTGTCGTACATCGAGATCGGCAAGAGTGAGGGTGCCAAGGTCATCACCGGTGGTGAGCGGGCCGACCTCGGCGGCGATCTCTCGGGTGGCTACTACGTGCAGCCCACGATCTTCCAGGGCGACAACTCGATGCGGATCTTCCAGGAGGAGATCTTCGGTCCGGTCGTGTCGGTCACGTCGTTCGGTGACTTCGACGACGCGATCAAGATCGCGAACGACACGCTCTACGGTCTCGGCGCAGGCGTGTGGTCGCGCGACGGTGGCGTCGCCTACCGTGCCGGTCGCGAGATCCAGGCGGGCAGGGTGTGGACCAACACCTACCACCAGTACCCCGCACATGCCGCATTCGGTGGATACAAGCAGTCGGGCATCGGCCGCGAGAACCACCACATGATGCTCGATCACTACCAGCAGACGAAGAACCTCCTCGTGTCCTACGCCCCGAAGGCGCAGGGATTCTTCTGACCCGACCCCGGCGCCTGCCACGCTCCGGCGGGGCGGGCGCCGGTTCCATGCGCCCGAGATATCCATCCGCCGACAACGGGAGGTTCACATGCCCGCTCCGCTTCGCGTGATCGCGACGGGAAGTGCCGTCGATCTGCTTCGACGATTGTCGAATCGGTCCGGGGCGCTCATGATGCACCAATCCGGCGGCTGCTGCGACGGATCTGCGCCGATGTGTTATCCCGACGGCGATTTCATCGTCGGCGACCGTGATGTACTGCTCGGTGTCCTCGATCTGCGGCTCGAAGTGGGAGAGATCGCGCCCGATCTTCCGTCCGGCGAAGACGCGGTTCCGGTGTGGATCTCGGGTTCGCAGTTCGAGGCGTGGAAACACACGCAACTCGTCGTCGACGTGGTGCCCGGACGTGGGTCCGGATTCAGCTTGGAGACGCCCGAAGGTCTCCGATTCCTCAGCCGAGGGCGCGCTTTCACCCCTGAGGAACACGTGTTGTTCGACGACGAGCAACTCCTGCTCGGCAAGCACTGGGACGCGGGCGTTCGGCCGGTGCCTGCTACCGAGCCGCTCGTGGTCGCGACGGCCGCCGACGCCTGTCCCGTACCGGGAGCGACGCCACCGGCATAACGTCGTTCGACACGGACACCGCGTCGCCGCGCCTGACGAGACGGAATGCGCGACGATGTGGGTCCGAGCCGTCGACGAACGCGGAGGTGGTGCTGATGACGACCTATCGTCAGCAATTGGCGGGGACCACCTACGAGTTCCACGGATTGGTCGATCTCCTCGCGAAGGCAACGCCGCGCAGATCCGGGGACGAACTCGCCGGGTGCGCTGCCGGGACGGAAGCCGAACGCGTCGCCGCGCAGTGGGCCCTCGCCGATGTTCCCCTCGGCACGTTCCTCACCGAGACCGTCGTGCCGTACGAGAGCGACGAGGTCACCCGGTTGATCCTCGACCGGCACGACGCCGACGCGTACCGCCCCGTCGCGCACCTGTCCGTCGGTGCCCTGCGCGACTGGCTGCTCGATTCTGCCTCCAGGCCCGGTGCCGCTGCTGTCCTTGCTTCCATCTCGCGGGGACTGACGCCCGAAATGGTCGCGGCTGTCAGCAAACTCATGTCGAATCAGGATCTCGTCGCGGTCGCCCGCGTCATCGAGGTCACCTCTGCCTTCCGCACGACCATCGGGTTGCCCGGACGCCTCTCGACCCGTCTGCAGCCCAACCATCCCACCGATGATCCGCGAGGTATCGCCGCGGCGACCCTCGACGGTCTGCTCCTCGGATGCGGCGATGCCGTCATCGGCATCAATCCCGCCACCGACTCGCGACACGCAACGTCGGAGCTGCTGCACCTGCTCGATGACATCCGCATACGGTTCGGCATCCCGATGCAGTCGTGCGTGCTCTCGCATGTCACCACCACGGTCGCTCTGATCGAGGCGGGCGCACCCGTGGACCTGGTGTTCCAGTCGATCGCGGGCACCCAGGGCGCCAATACCGGATTCGGAATAGATCTGAGTCTGCTCAGCGAGGCGAACGCCGCGGGCAGGTCGCAAGAACGCGGGACCGTCGGTGACAACGTGATGTACTTCGAAACCGGGCAGGGCTCGGCGTTGTCGACGGGGGCCCACCTGGGGACGGACGGCAGGCCCGTCGACCAGCAGACCCTCGAGACGCGAGCGTATGCGGTGGCGCGCGAATTCGATCCACTGCTCGTCAACTCTGTCGTGGGCTTCATCGGTCCCGAATACCTCTACGACGGCAAGCAGATCATCAGGGCCGGCCTCGAAGACCACTTCTGCGGCAAGCTGCTCGGCCTGCCCATGGGGGTCGACGTGTGTTATACCAACCATGCCGAGGCCGACCAGGACGACATGGACACGTTGCTCACCCTGCTCGGTGTCGCCGGGGTGTCCTTCGTGATCACGGTGCCCGGCGCCGACGATGTCATGCTCGGATACCAATCTCTGTCTTTCCACGACGCGTTGTACGCGCGGAGAGTTCTCGGGCTCCGCGCCGCGCCGGAGTTCGAATCGTGGTTGCAGGGTCTCGGCATGGCCGACGACGCGGGTCGCATCCTGCCGGTCGATGTCGCATCGTCGCCGTTGCGTGCACTCACCGGAGATGTGACGTGAGCGCGATCGGTCCCCGCAGTAGCTGGGGCGACCCCAGTAGCTCGGGTGGTCCCGGCGCGGGCGACTTCTGGACGGCGCTGCGCACGTCGACGCGGGCACGCATCGGGCTCGGCCGCGCCGGCGATGCCCTCTCCACGCCCAGGGTTCTGGAGTTCCGCGCCTCGCACGCAGAGGCGCGCGACGCAGTGCACCGTGAACTCGATGTCGCCGCGTTGACGCAGCAGGTGGAGGACGCGGATCTCGGTTCACCGGTGCTCGTGGCGAGCCGGGTCCGGGACCGCAACGAGTATCTGCGTCGCCCCGATCTCGGACGGCTCCCCGGCAACCTGGCGCACCTGCCTACCGCAGGCGCCGACGTCGGACTCGTTCTTGCCGACGGGCTTTCGGCTCATGCGCTCGAAGCGCACGGCGTACCCACGGCCCGGGCAATCGTGGACGCGCTGCCGCGCCACCTGTCGGTTGCATCCCCGGTGATCGCGACGTCGGCGAGGGTCGCGCTCGGTGACCATATCGGTGCCGCGCTCGGTGTGCAGACCGTGGTGGTTCTCATCGGTGAGCGCCCGGGACTGTCGTTCGCCGACAGCCTCGGTGTCTACCTGACGCATCACCCCCGGCCGGGTCGTTCCGACTCCGAGCGCAATTGTGTGTCGAACGTGCATCCTCCGGATGGTCTCGGGTACTCGCAAGCCGCGCGGGTGGTGGCGAACCTGGTCGGCGGAGCACGGCGCTTGGGGCGCTCGGGCATCGATCTCGAGGACACCAGTGTGCGCGACGTGGCGCAGGGTGGCAGCCCCGGTCTCGGACCCGGTGGGTGAGAATCGAGGCCGAACCGGTCCCGGTTCATACGTGAGGCGGGTTCGGCCCGCCTGTTCAGAGCCCCGACGGGGCGACGAGGAGTGAGATATGGCCTTCGCGGGCAACGTGGACGAGTTGGCACTGCTGCAGACGGTGCGGTTGAAGAAGCAGGTTTCTGCGGAGGTGCTGGCCGCGCATCTGGGTGTGTCGGTCTCGTCGGGGCAGGCGGCGCTCGCAGCGCTCGTCGAGCAAGGTAAAGCTGCATCGTCGGACGGCGGTGTCTCGCTGACCGACAAAGGCTTCGCGGAGCTGTCCGACCAGCTCGATGCGGAGCGTGTGTCCATCGACGAAGATTCGATCGCGGAGCTGTTCGAGCAGTTCGGCCCGCTCGACGAAACGCTGTCGAAGCTGCTCGAAGACCCGGATTCCGACGGCTTCCTCGACGCGTTGCTCGACGTCGATCGGAAGGCTCAGAACCTGTTCGACGACGTGTCGGCATTCGTTCCTCGTCTGTCGCGATACCAGGATCTCTTCGCGGAGGCGCTCGAGAAGATCAAGGGCGGCTCACTGGCGTGGGCGACCGCTGGCAGTATCGACTCGTACGCGACGGTGTGGCGGGAGATGCGCGCCGAGCTCGAAGGGGCATCCGGGAACTGACCGGAGATAGTTCGTTCGACTCACTATGTGACGCTTTTCACAGCCACCCCCTTTCGGGGGTGGTGTGGGGGTGAGGCGGATCACTAGTTTTCCTCCCAATCCGCGGCGACGTAGCCGACCGCGGTCAGGACGGACAACGGAGGATCCACGTGACCACTGTGTCGACACCCGGGGCGGGCGAGCCCTCAGCGGAACAGGCGGTGGAGGCCGGTCGTCCCGGTCCCACTGCCACCGCATCAACCGGTAACGGGGGAGGGCCGGGTATACGTCGTGTCGCGATTGCGAGCTGCATCGGCACGACGATCGAGTTCTACGACTTCTTCATCTACGGCACTGCCGCAGCGCTCGTGTTCCCCACCGTGTTCTTCCCCGCGCTCGGTGCCACCGCCGGCACAGTTGCGTCGTTCGCTACCTTCGCGGTGGCGTTCGTCGCCCGCCCTGTCGGAGCCATGCTCTTCGGTCACTTCGGCGACCGCATCGGCCGCAAGAAGACGCTCGTCTCGACCCTTCTCCTCATGGGCATCGCGACGCTGCTCATCGGCCTTCTGCCCGGTGCCGACACCATCGGTGTCGCGGCTCCGATCATCCTCGTGCTTCTGCGGTTCGCACAGGGCTTCGCGGTCGGTGGTGAATGGGCCGGTGCCACACTGCTGACCGCCGAATATGCCCCGCCGGGCAAACGCGGACTCTACGCGATGTTCCCGCAGCTCGGTCCGGCTATCGCGTTCGCGCTCTCGAGCGGAACCTTCCTTTTCACCGGTCTCGCGTTGGGCGACACCAACGAGGCGTTCCTCACCTACGGGTGGCGGATCCCGTTCCTGTTCAGCATCGTTCTCGTCGCGATCGGCCTCTACATGCGCCTCGCTATCGAGGAGACACCGGTGTTCCGCGCCGAGACAGAAGCCCGCGCCGCCGAGCCCGAGCAGAAGCGCTCCCTGCCCTTCCTGGACGCCCTGCGCCACCAGACGAAGGAAATCCTCCTCTCGGCCGGTGCTCTCGCGATCATGTTCGCTTTCTTCTACATGGGCACTGCCTACCTCACGAGTTACGCGACGTCGACTCTCGGCTTCGACCGGCCGTTCGTTCTCATGGTGGGAATCGCATCATCGGTGGTCTTCGGTGCGGCGATCGTGCTGTCTGCGCTCTACTCCGACCGGTTCGGCCGGAGGCGCGTGATCATGGTGTCGTGCGGATTCTCCGTTGTCTGGGCTCTGGCACTGTTCCCGCTGCTCGACACGGGCTCCCCGGTCGCGTTCGTCGTAGGCATGATGGTCACCCTCGCGATCTTCGGTATCGCCTACGGACCGTGCGGTGCGCTGCTGCCCGAGATGTTCCACACCCGGTATCGCTACACCGGCGCCGGACTCGGCTACAACCTCGCCGGTGTGCTCGGCGGCGCCATCCCGCCGATGATCGCCGCCCCGCTCGCGGCTGCGTACGGCGGTATCGCGATCGGCGTCATGCTCATGGTGATCGGTCTCGTGAGCTTCGTCTGCACCGCGGCCCTCGTCGAGACCCGCGACCGAGCGCTCTAGGAGCGGGCGCCTTCCCCGAGGTCCTCGGGGAAGGCGCTGTCAGTCGTCAGCAGCTGTCCAGAATCCGCACACCTGCGGCCGTGAAAAGACGAGGATGGTGGAAGAACCCGTCTGTCCGGCCGCGCCCCACCGCAGGAGAGTCATCATGACCGGTATCGCCACCCCCGCACTGCCCAGCTACGACTCCGGGGCATGGGATGTCCCATTGCTGGGCGACACCATCGGCGACAACCTCGACCGCACCGTCGCCCGGCACGGCGACCGCGACGCACTCGTAGAGCGAGCCACCGGCCGACGCTGGACATACTCCGAGTTCGCCGCCGAGGTCGACACCCTGGCCCTCGGACTGCTGCGCGCGGGAATCGGCAAAGGCGACCGTGTCGGAATCTGGGCTCCCAACTGCGCCGAATGGACGTTCGTGCAGTATGCCACCGCCAAGATCGGCGCGGTGCTCGTCAACATCAACCCCGCGTATCGCTCGCACGAACTGCAGTACGTGCTTGCGCAGGCGGGCATCCGGATGCTGATCTCCGCACCGGAGTTCAAGACCTCCGACTACGCCGCGATGATCGATCAGGTGCGAGGTGAGTGCCCAGACCTCGAGCAGGTCGTACTGATCGGCCGTTCGGAGTGGGACGAGCTCGTCGCCGGGGGTCGGGCGGCGCTGAAAACCGATCGGTCACCGCTCGATGCAGCCCGGACGGAACTGTCCCCCGACGACGCGATCAACATTCAGTACACGTCCGGAACCACCGGATTTCCCAAGGGGGCGACCCTCAGTCACCACAACATTCTCAACAACGGATTCTTCGTCGGGGAGCTGTGCCACTACACCGAGCAGGACAAGGTGTGCATCCCCGTGCCGTTCTACCATTGCTTCGGCATGGTCATGGGCAACCTCGCGTGCACGAGTCACGGTGCGACCATGGTGATTCCCGCGCCGGCGTTCGATCCGGCCGCCACCCTCGCGGCCGTCGCCGAAGAACGCTGCACGTCGTTGTACGGCGTGCCGACGATGTTCATCGCCGAACTCGCCGACCCGTCCTTCGACACCGTCGATCTGTCCTCCCTGCGCACCGGCATCATGGCAGGCTCGCCGTGTCCGACGGAAGTGATGAAGCAGGTCATGGAGCGAATGGGCATGAGCGAGGTGTCCATCTGTTACGGGATGACCGAGACGTCGCCGGTGTCGCTGCAGACCCGCAGTGACGACACCATCGAGCAGCGCGTGTCCACCGTCGGGAGGGTCGGACCGCACATCGAGGTCAAGATCGTCGACCCCGCGACCGGGCTCACCGTGCCGCGCGGTGAACCGGGGGAGCTGTGCACGCGCGGATACTCGGTGATGCTGGGGTACTGGGAGCAGGCGGAGAAAACTGCAGAAGCCATCGACACGGCGCGCTGGATGCACACGGGCGATATCGGAGTGATGGATTCCGACGGCTACGTGTCCGTCACCGGCCGGATCAAGGACATGGTGATCCGCGGCGGCGAGAACATCTATCCGCGTGAGATCGAAGAATTCCTCTACACACACCCCGATATCCTCGATGCCCAGGTCGTGGGTGTTCCGGATGAGAAGTACGGCGAGGAACTGATGGTGTGGGTGCGCTTGCGCGAGGGCGCCGATGCGTTCGACGCCGACGCGCTGCGCGAATTCTGCACCGGCAAACTCGCGCACTACAAGATCCCACGTTATGTCCACATCGTCGACGAGTTCCCCATGACGGTCACCGGCAAGATCCGCAAGGTCGAGATGCGTGAGGTGTCGGTCGCGCTCCTCGAGGAGGCCGATCGCAGGTGAACCCGTTGCGGCCCGAGATCGCGCTGTCCTGGAAGCGTTCCGAGCTGAGCGGTCTTGATCCGGGGCACCTTCCCGAGCCCACACTGCTGGGCCCATCCGACACCTCCGGTCGGCTGCGCAGCGCGGCTCGGCCGGTGCTCGACGAGCTCGGCACGCAACTGTCCGGGACCGAGTGCTGCATCATTCTGGTCGATCGTGACTGCCGGATCGTGACCCGCGTGTTCGACTCTGCAACCATGCAACGTGCCATGGACGATCTCGGTGTTCTTCCCGGCGCGGAGTTGAGTGAAGAGACGTTCGGCACGAATGCGCTCGGAACGCCGCTCGAGGTGAGGCAAGGGCTCGTCGTGCACGGCGAGGAACACTTTCTCGAGCCGCTCAAGGGATTCAGCTGCTACGGCCATCCATTGGTCCACCCCGTCACCCGCAGGATCGAGGGCATTCTCGACATCACGGCGGTCGGGAAGACCGCGAATCCCCTGTTCGCGCCAGTTGTGGCCCGCGCGGCACGCGATATCGAAGCGCGCCTGCTCGAGAGTGCCCGCGAAGCGGACCAGCGAGTGGTCGAGGCATTCCAACGCGCGGCGCAGCGGCGCGGGCTCGCCGTTGCGGCGATGGGCGAGGACATCATGCTCACCAACAAGGCCGCCGTGGATCTGCTCGTTCCGGCGGATCATGCAGCGTTGCGCGCGATCGCGATGGACCTACCCTCCGGTGAGTCGCGAACCATGGACTTCGCACTCACCGCGGGTGGTCGCACCACCCTGAGGGTCGACCGCATTCCCGGTATCGACGGCAGCGCGCTGTTCCTCCTCGACGCCACAGGAGACCGGAAGCCGGTGCGTCGAACTGCGGTGGCCCAGACCACGTCGAGCAGTCTCCGAGGCGAGCTCGGGCGTGCCCGCGCCGGCGCCGGCAGCGTTGTCGTCGTCGGCGAACCCGGCAGCGGACGCACCTGGGCGGCCCGTGAATTCTCGGGCCGCAGTGGAATTTTCGTCGACGCTGCGCGCATCGTCGCACAAGGGCAACGGGAGTGGTCGGCAGCGCTGCTGGCTACCGTCGACGGGGCAACGAGCGAGGACGTGGTGGTGGTCGAGCATGTGCACTCGGCTCCGGACCCCGTCCTGGGATTGCTCGTCTCCGTGCTGGAATCGGGACCGAGATTCGTGTTCACATCGGACCCCCTCGACACGGTGCGCGAGCCGGTCCGTGAACTCCTCGCACGATGCGCCAGGCAAGTGCGAATTCCTGCACTGCGCCAACGTATCCGGGAGATCGGCGACCTCGCGGCGGCACTTGCAGATGAGCTCGGCAGACCCGACATCCGTCTCGGTCCGGGGGCGGTCGCGGCGCTGGCAGGTCGTTCGTGGCCGGGCAACCTCGCCGAACTCCGCGCGGTGCTCGCCGGAATTCCGGAACGTGAGTCGTCGCTGCCGCTCCGTGCTGAAGATCTCGCACCGGAATACCGCAGCAGCGGCCGAGTGGCGAAACTCGGTGGCCTCGAACGCGCCGAACGTGAAGCAATCATCGACGCGTTGCGCGACAGCGGAGGGAACAAGGTTCATGCCGCGGCGCGACTCGGTATCAGCCGCACCACGCTGTACAGCCGGATCAAGGCACTCGGCATCGTCTGACGTCGTGACGGGCCCTGGTGAGTGTCCAAACCTTGGACAGTTCGGAGACGCCCCTCCGGGGAAGTATGACTCGTGTCACACTACTTCTGGAGGTTCGTATGACTGCCGTGGCCGAATACACCGTCGCCCCGCGCGTCCGAGAGTTCCTTTCCGCAACCCGACGCCTCTACATCGGCGGCGAGTTCGTCGATGCTGCGTCGGGTCGCGTGTTCGCCACCTGCGACCCCGCCAACGGCGACAAGCTCGTCGACGTCGCTCACGGCGGCCCGGAAGACATCGACCGAGCCGTCCGCGCGGCCCGCTCCGCATTCGACCACGGTCCGTGGCCGACCATGAAGGCAGCCGAACGTGAGCGGATGATCTGGCGGGTAGGCGATCTGCTGACCGAGCGCGCCGAGGAATTCGGTCAGCTCGAAGCACTCGACAACGGCAAATCTGCTGCGATCGCTGCGGCGGTCGACACGGCCTGGTCCGCCGACATCTTCCGTTACTACGCGGGCTGGGCCACCAAGATCGAGGGCAGCACCGTCAACGTGTCGATGCCGTTCGTGCCCGGCGGCGAATTCCACGCCTACACCCTGCGCGAACCGGTCGGCGTGTGCGGACTGATCGTGCCCTGGAACTTCCCGCTTCTCATGGCCGCGTTCAAACTTGCGCCTGCGCTCGCAGCAGGCAACACCGTCATCCTCAAACCGGCCGAGCAGACACCGCTGACCGCACTGCTCCTCGCCGAAGTGTTCGAGGAGGCCGGCTTCCCGCCCGGCGTCGTCAATGTCGTGACGGGGTTCGGAGATGCGGGCGCCGCGCTCTCCGCGCATGACGGGGTGGACAAGATCGCGTTCACGGGCTCCACAGAGGTCGGGAAGAAGGTCGTCGACGCCGCGAAGGGCAACCTGAAGAAGGTTTCGCTCGAACTCGGCGGTAAGAGCCCCAACATCGTGTTCGCCGACGCGGATTTCGACGCGGCGGTCGCAGGGTCGCTCGATGCATGGTTGTTCAATCACGGTCAATGCTGTGTCGCAGGAACGCGCCTGTTCGTCGAGCGGCCCATCTTCGATCAGTTCACCGAGGCGATGGCCGATGCCGCGAGCAAGGTGAAGATCGGTCCGGGCATGGATCCGGCCACCCAGCTCGGACCCCTGGTCTCGCAAGAACAGCTGGATCGCGTCACCGGCTTCCTGCGCGAAGGCCTGACCGACGGAGCACGTGCGCTGACCGGCGGACAACGCTGGGGTGACAAGGGCTTCTTCGTCGAACCGACCGTCCTCGTCGATGTACGGCCCGAGTTCAGTGTGGTGCGAGAAGAGATCTTCGGACCGGTCGTCTCCGCGATGCCCTTCGATGCCGAAGGTGGTATCGACGCGGCCGCCAACGACTCGATCTACGGTCTCGCCGCGGGGATCTGGACACGTGACCTGTCGAAGGCCCACCGCACTGCCCGCCGGCTGAAAGCCGGATCGGTGTGGGTCAACCAGTACAACGGCTTCGATACCGCCATGCCCTTCGGCGGGTTCAAGCAGTCGGGCTGGGGACGCGAACTCGGCGCGAGCGCGATCGACCTCTACACGCAGACCAAAGCTGTGAACATTGCGCTCTGAACCCGAAGGCGCCCCGAATCCCACACGTGCTGAAACAACAGCGAGACAACGGAGGACGAGATGAAGACCAAAGCCGCAGTACTGCTCGAAGCGGGCAAGCCGTTCGAACTGATGGAGCTCGAACTCGACGGACCCGGCCCAGGAGAGGTCCTGATCAAGTACACCGCTGCGGGCCTGTGCCACTCCGATCTGCATCTGACCGACGGAGACCTCCCACCGCGCTATCCGATCGTCGGCGGCCACGAAGGATCCGGCATCATCGAGGAGGTCGGTCCCGGAGTCACCAAGGTCAAGCCCGGAGACCACGTGGTGTGCAGCTTCATTCCCAACTGCGGAACGTGCCGATACTGTTCGACGGGCCGTCAGAACCTGTGCGACATGGGCGCGACCATCCTCGAAGGATCGATGCCCGACGGATCCTTCCGCTTCCATTCGGGCAGCACTGATTTCGGAGCCATGTGCATGCTGGGCACGTTCTCCGAGCGGGCCACGATCTCGCAGCACTCGGTGGTCAAGGTCGACGACTGGCTGCCCCTGGAGACCGCTGTCCTCGTCGGCTGCGGTGTGCCGTCAGGATGGGGCACCGCGGTGTACGCCGGTGATGTGCGTGCCGGCGACATCGTCGTCATCTACGGCATCGGAGGCCTCGGGATCAATGCCGTCCAAGGCGCGGTCCACGCCGGAGCGAAGTACGTCGTGGTGGTCGACCCCGTCGAGATGAAGCGCGACGCTGCCCTGAAGTTCGGAGCAACGCATGCTTTCTCCACCGCAGCGGAGGCCGCGGAGAAGGTCAACGAGTTGAGTTGGGGACAGGGTGCCGATGCCGCGCTGATCCTGGTGGGCACCGTCGACGAGGAAGTCGTGTCGGCGGCAACCGCGGTCATCGGCAAGGGTGGCACGGTGGTGATCACCGGCCTGGCCGATCCCGAGAAACTCACCGTGCACGTGTCCGGCACCGACCTGACGTTGTTCCAGAAGACCATCAAGGGCTCGCTGTTCGGTTCGGCCAACCCGCAATACGACATCGTGCGGCTGCTGCGCCTCTACGACGCGGGACAACTGAAACTCGACGAGCTGGTCACCACCCGGTACACACTCGACGAGGTCAATCAGGGATACCAGGATCTGCGGGACGGCAAGAACCTTCGAGGTGTGATCATCCACGCCTCGTGATCAGGTCCCGTCCCCGCAACTTTCGGTAGTCGATCTTCCGAATTCGCCCCGTAGTCACTACGTGGACGCACACACTGGAAGACAGTTCGTCGCGGCAAGATCATCTACGAGAGGAGCGCGCGATGTTCTGGGAAATCGTCGGCACCATAATTTTCGGTGCGGTCATCGGTGTGCTGGCCCGGCTCGTGATCCCGGGCAAGCAGTCGATGGGCATGATCATCACGGTCATCATCGGCATCGTCGGCGCCCTCATCGGTTACTGGGTCTGGGGCGCGATCTCGTCGGAAGGTAACGAGGACACAGGTGGTATCGACTGGATCCGCTGGATCATCAGTATCGCGGCCGCAGTGGTCCTTACCCTGATCTACACATCGATGACCAGGGCGAGGAGTTGATCTACAACGCTTGACGGCATCGAGCCGATGGCCCCGCCGGAGAAGTCCGGGTCGGGGCCATCGTCGTCTTCGAGGACATGCCGCGCACCGGGCCACGGGAGGTGAGCAGAACCGCACCATCGCACCGTGCCCCACCGGCACAATGGACGCACAGGAAGGCGACGACATGAGCATGATCCCGGGACCCGCATGGTTGTTCTGCCCCGCAGATCGCCCGGAGCGCTACGGCAAGGCCGCCGCGACCGCAGATGTCGTAGTCCTGGATCTCGGCGACTCGGTCGCACCGGCCGACAAGGACTACGCTCGCCGGTCCCTTCTCGACCGGTCGCTCGATCCGGCGCGCACGGTCGTCCGCGTCGGCCCATCCGGCACCGACGAGCATCGCCGCGACCTGCGGGCCCTTGCCGACACCCCGTACACCCGGGTGATGCTCGCGCGATGCGAATCACCGGAGCAGGTAACGGCACTTGCCCCGCTCGAGGTGATCGCGCTCGTCGATTCGCCACGCGGCGCGCTCGCGGTCGCCGAGATCGCACTGGCGATGGGCACCATCGGTGTCATGTGGGGTGCGGAGGCGCTTGCTGTTGCGCTCGGCGGGCAGGGTATCCGGCACGCGGACGGCACCTACCGCGACGTCGCAAAGCATGTCAGGTCCTCGGTTCTGCTTGCGGCGAAAGCGTACGGCCGCTGGGCGCTGGACGCTGCCTGTCCCGACCTCGGGGACCATGCCGGACTCCGCAGCGAGACACTCGATGCGGCCGCCGTCGGTTTCGATGCGAAGGTCGCGATCCACCCCGATCAGGTGGGCGTCATCCGCGCCGCATACGCGCCGAGCAGTGAGTCGGTCGAGTGGGCTCGCGGAGTCCTCGCGGCGGTGCCCGAGTCGCGAGGCGCATTCCGGTTCGAGGGACAGATGGTGGACGCGCCCGTGCTGCGTCACGCCGAACAGATCCTTCACCGATCAGTGGAGGCGCGCGCCAACGATTACCGAGCGGACCGTACCGAGGTCGAGCCGGAACGGAGGTGACGGTGATGGTCCGGCAACAGTGGGTGCCCACCGAGGTGGACTTCGCGGAAGCCAGGGTGACGGCATTCGGCCGCTTCGTCGAACAACGACACGCTGTGCAGCTGCCGGACTACGACACACTCTGGCAATGGTCGATCGAGCACTCCTGCGAGTTCTGGCAGGCCGTGTGGGACTGGTTCGAAATCCGCGGCGGCACCTACCCCGGACCTGCACTCGCCGATGCCACGATGCCCGGAGCAGTGTGGTTTCCGGGGGCCCGGCTGAACTACGCCGCGCACGTCTTCCGCAACGCTCGTGAGGATCGCCCGGCGATCGTCCACATCGACGAGGACGGACAGCGTCGAGAGACGAGCTGGGCACAATTGCACCGGGAGACCGCAGCCCTCGCAGCCACACTCCGTGAGTACGGGGTCACAACAGGAGACCGGGTCGTCGGCTACCTGCCCAATATTCCCGAGGCGATCATTGCACTGCTCGCCACCGCAGGAATCGGTGCCGTGTGGTCCGCCTGCGGGCAGGACTACGCCGCCCCCGCCGCGCTCGATCGGCTCGGCCAGCTCGAACCGAAGGTCCTCGTCACCGCGGACGGCTACCGGTACAACGGTCGCCGACACGATCGGATCGCCGAGATCGTCTGGTTGCGTGAACACATGCCCGGCCTCGAGATGACGGTGCTCGTCGCCCGCAGCGAGACCTCCGGTGACACCCTCCTCGATCCGGGCATTCTCACCTGGGAAGAGGCAACCGCAGGCGAACATGAACTCGAGCCCGTCCCGGTGCCGTTCGACCACCCGCTGTGGACGGTGTTCTCGTCCGGTACCACGGGTCTGCCCAAGGGCATCGTGCACGGGCACGGGGGAGTGTTGCTCGAGCACCTCAAGGCGCTGTCGCTGCACCTCGACATCGGCCATCGCGACACATTCTTCTGGTACACGAGCCCGAGCTGGATGATGTGGAACTTCCTCGCGGCGGGACTGCTGGTCGGCGCCACGATCGTCTGTTACGACGGCGCCCCCTCCTACCCGGACGTCGACCGGCTGTGGCGGATCACGGCCGACGAACACGTCACAGTCTTCGGGACGAGCCCCGGCTACGTCCTCGCGTGCATCAAAGCGGGCATCGTCCCGCGTCGAGAACACGACCTCTCCGCTCTCCGCGGGGTCGGTATCACCGGCTCGACGTTGCCGCCCACATCCTCGCTGTGGCTGGGCGAGAACGCAGGTGAGCGGGTCCAGGTCATGTCCATCACCGGCGGCACCGACGTGGTGTCGGCGTTCATCGGATCGGTCCGGACCGTGCCGGTGTGGCCGGGAGAGCTGTCGGTGCCGTGCCTCGGCGTCGCCGTCGATGCATTCGACGCCGCGGGTCGTCCGGTGCGCGGCGAGGTGGGCGAGCTCGTGATCACCGCGCCGATGCCGTCGATGCCGGTTCGATTCTGGAACGATCCTGATGGCACCCGGCTCCGCGAGGCGTACTTCTCCGTGTACCCGGGTGTGTGGCGGCACGGAGACTGGATCTCCATCACCGAGCGCGGCTCTGTTCGGATGCACGGGCGCTCCGATGCGACGCTGAATCGGCACGGGGTCCGGATCGGTACAGCCGACATCTATCAGGTGGTCGAAGCCTTGCCGGAGATCGTCGAGGCGCTCGCGCTGGGAGTCGAGCGACCTTACGGCGAATACTGGATGCCCCTGTTCGTCGTCCTCGCCGACGGGGTGACCCTCGACGAGGCTCTTCGCGAGCGGATCCGCAATGAACTTCGGATTCGGGTCTCGCCCCGGCATGTACCGGACGAGATCCTTGCCGCACCGGGCGTCCCACATACCCGAACCGGTAAGAAACTCGAGGTTCCGATCAAGCGGATCCTGCAGGGAGCCGACGCCGCGGCGACCGTCGAGCGAACAGCGATCGACGTTCCGGAACTCCTCGAGTGGTACCGCGATCAGGGGTGAAGTACACCACGTCGTGAGTGCTGCCTTACTGGACAGGTAGCGCCTGAAATGTTCGGATTGCGGCCATGGACGTCGCCATCAAGATCCTTCTGATCCTGCATTTCATCGGCCTCGCCGGAATCATCGGCTCGTGGCTCGCGGTCATCAAGGAGCCGCGTGTCGTGATGGGCATGCTGCACGGCGCGATCCTTCAGGTGGTGACGGGGATCGCCCTCGTGGGCTTGCGTGAAGCGCAGGACACGGTCGAGGTGAACCACATGAAGATCGGGATCAAGCTCGTGATCGCGTTGGTGATCCTCGCCGTCGCGGTCGTCGGCCTGAAGAAGGAGAAGCGCGACCCCGGTTCCACTGCTGCGCTCGCCCACGTGGCAGGTGGACTCGGCATCCTCAACGTGATCATCGCGGTCGTGTGGTGATCCTCCTCTCATCGTCCAGGCGACGGCGCCGTGTCCTGCCTGCGACCGCTCGTGTGCTGGTCCGAACCCTGTAGATTGGGCCGGTGTGTATGCGAAGGGCGCCTGAGATGACCAGCGAGTAACCTGTCTCGAACGGTTGTTGCCGATCGGTAGGGTTTGTGGGCTGCGTCGTCGGGCCAGTGGGGCATCCCGCTGCCGGGCTCGCCGTAACGATCCTCACCTGATCTGCAGATATACGCGGGGTACGGTGATGTGCTCCGCAGGTCGGTGCGCAGGTCGGTCGTCGTCCGACGGTGAGAGGAAGGTTGGGGTTTGGACTCGCTGGGTATCGGCGGCGCGGAAACGAAGAGGACGAGTGCGGCAGCGGTGCCGCCCGGTGCGTTTCCCCTCTCGCCGGCACAGCTGGGCATGTGGTTCGCCCAGCACGTCGACCCGACGGTGCCAGCCAATATCGCCCAGTATGTCGAACTCGATGGGGATCTGGATCTCGACGTACTTCGCGAATCCAGTGCCCGTGCCGCCCTCGAAACCGGGTCGGGGTTCCTCCGCTTCATCGAGGTGGACGCGCATCCCTATCAGCTCGTCGATCCTGCATTGGACGCCCCGCTCGGATACGTGGATCTGCGGGGCGAAGAAGATCCTCGTTCGGCTGCGCTCACGTGGATGCGCGAGGACCGCAGTCGGCCCGTCGACGTACTCCGTGATCGGCTCATATCCGCAACGGTGCTCCGCATCGGCGAGACCCGTTACTTCTGGTACAACCGCGTCCACCATCTCGCACTCGACGGGTTCGCTGCCGCGACCTTCATGACCCGGATCGCGGAGTTGTACACCGCGGCCGTGGAAGGGATCGAGGCCAGCCCGAACCGCGCGTCGGACCTGCGCAAGGTCTACGACGTCGAGATGGACTACCGCGACTCGAAACGGTTCGCCGACGATCGCGAGTACTGGGCGGGACAGATCGAGGGTATCGACGAACCGTCGAGTCTGGCCGACCGCGCGGCAGCGCCGGCCCCCGTCAGCCGCATCGACAGCGCCGCGCTGACCGACGACACCGAACACCACGTCGACGTACTCGCCGAGCGTGAGGGGGCGAGTCTCGCGACGGCCGTCGTGGCTGCGTTCGCGGCGTACGTCGCGCAGATGACGGGTCGTACCGATGTCGTGCTGAGTCTGCCTGTCGCCGCGAGGACGACCGCGGTGCTGCGCCGGTCCGGCAGCATGGTCTCGAACGTCGTTCCGCTGCGCCTGGATGTCACCGACGACACCACCGTCCACGACCTGATCGCCGCCTCGGGTGCCGCAGTGTCCGGAGCCTTGAGGCACCAGCGCTACCGGCACGAGGACATCGTCCGCGATCGTGACAATTCGGCCGGGGCGCAGTCCACGTTCTTCGGTCCGTGGGTCAACATCATGCTGTTCGAGAACGAGATTCGCCTCGGCGACATGGTCGGGCACATCAATATCCTGTCGACCGGTCTCATCGAAGACCTCGGAGTCAACGTCTACAAGAGCGACGGCAACCGCGTTCACATCGACTTCGAGTCCAATCCCAACCTCTACGCGGCCGAACAGGCACGTGCCAACCATGCGCGATTCGTCGAGTTCTTCGACCGCTTCGTCGCGTCCGACGCCGATCGGCTCGTCTGGGACATCCCGCTCGCCGCAAGCGCCGAACTCGACCGTGTCGTGGTCGATTGGAACCGCACCGATCACGCGACCCAACAGCGCACACTGCTCGCCGAGTTCCGGGACCGGGCTGCCGCAACTCCCGACGCGACCGCACTGGTCTACGAGAGTGAGTCGCTGACCTACGGCGAGTTCGCGCAGCGGGCAAACTCACTTGCCCGCGAGCTCATCGACCGTGGCGTCGGCCCGGAATCGCTCGTCGGTCTCTCTGTTCGCCGGTCTCTCGAGCTCCTGGTCGGCATGTACGCCATCCTCGAAGCGGGCGGCGCGTGGGTACCACTCGACCCCGACCACCCCTCCGACCGCACCGAGTACATTCTCGATACCGCGAAACCGGTGGCAGTGCTCACCACCTCGCGCGACCGCGCCGGGCTCCCCGACACAGCGCCGATAGTCGAGATCGACACGTTCGACCATCGTTCGCGCGACGGTGGTCCGCTCACCGATTCGGAACGTCTCGGACCCGTGCGGCCCGACACCACCGCGTACGTGATCTTCACGTCCGGATCCACGGGCCGCCCCAAGGGCGTCGCAGTCGGTCATGCTGCGATCGACAACCAGATCCAGTGGATGAACGACCAGTACGACGTTGTCTCCACTGACGTCTACCTGCAGAAGACCGCAACCACGTTCGATGTGTCATTGTGGGGCTTCTTCATGCCGTTGCGAGTGGGCGCGACTCTCGTGATCGCCACCCCTGAGGGGCACCGCGACCCCGTCTACGTCGCGAACAAGATCGCCGAGCACCGGGTGACGCTCACCGACTTCGTGCCCTCGATGCTCACCGTGTTCGTGGCCAATGCCCCCGAAGGCAGTTGCGACACGCTGCGCCATGTCTTCGTGATCGGCGAGGCGCTGCCCTCGGAGACGGCTGCCGACTTCGCCGGGTTGTGCTCTGCAGACCTGCACAACCTCTACGGGCCAACGGAAGCCGCGGTGTCGATCACCTATCACCGCGCCGGACCGGGCGACGTGCACAGTGTCCCGATCGGTATGCCGCAGTGGAACAGCCGTGTCTACGTCCTCGACCGGCGCCTCCGTCCCGTCCCGGTGGGGCGTCCGGGAGAGCTTTATCTCACTGGCGTTCAACTCGCTCGCGGGTACCTCGACCGGCCGGACCTGACCTCCGATCGGTTCCTTGCCGATCCCTTCGGTGCGCCCGGCGACCGGATGTACCGAACCGGCGACCTGGTGCGCTGGGTGTCGCCCGAGGGCGACCACGGCCTCCTCGACTACATCGGGCGCACCGATTTCCAGGTGAAGTTCCGCGGTCAGCGCATCGAACTCGGTGAGATCGAAGCGGTTCTGCTCTCGCACGACGACGTCTCGCAAGCCGTCGTGCTCGTGGTGCAGACGCCCACCGGGGATCAGCTCGTCGGGTATGTGGTGCCCACCCCGGCAGCGACGATCGAGGTCGCCGACCTCGCAGATCACGCAGAGCGCGCGTTGCCGTCGTACATGGTTCCGGCGTCGCTGATGGTGCTAGAGGAACTGCCGCTCAACACCAGCGGCAAGCTCGATCGTAAAGCGCTGCCGCAGCCGGTCTTCAGCAGTACCCGTACCTTCCGCGAACCCCGGACCCCTGCGGAACGGGCGGTGTCCGCTGCGTTCGGCGAGGTCCTCGGTGTCGAGCGGGTGGGTCTCGACGACGACTTCTTCGAACTCGGCGGAAACTCTCTCGTTGCCACCCAGGTCGTCTCTCGCATCGGTGCCGCGCTCGACACTCGGATTCCGGTGCGCGCACTGTTCGAAGCATCGACCGTGGTGGGTCTCGCCACCCGGGTCGCGAAGCAGATCGGATCGGGTGCACGGCGTGCGTTGGTGGCGCGGCCACGGCCCGAGGTCCTGCCTCTTTCGACCGCGCAGCAGCGCATCTGGTTCATCAACCGGTTCGATACCACGACCGCGGCATACAACCTGCCGTTCACAGTTCGCCTCACCGGTGATGTGGACCCACGCGCGCTGTCCGATGGTTTCGCTGACGTAGTGCATCGGCACGAGACGCTGCGGACCGTCTACCCCGAGGTCGACGGTGAACCCCGCCAGGTGATCCTGCCTGCCGATCAGGTCACCTCGGTCCTCGAACCATTGGAGGTCGACGAAGCGGGACTCCAGGTTGCCGTCCTCGAGATGGCAGGCCGTGGTTTCGACGTCACGACCGATGTTCCTTTCCGGGTGGCCCTGTACCGGATCGCTCCCGACAGCCGTGACCGGTCGGCGACCTACGTCCTCGCGATGGTGTTGCACCACATCGCGTCCGACGGATCGTCGTTCGGTCCGTTCGCTCGTGACGTCGTCACCGCCTACTCGGCGCGCGCGGAGGGGCACGCGCCGCAGTGGGCGCCGCTGCCGATCCAGTACGCCGACTATGCGATATGGCAACGTGACGCGCTCGGCATCGAATCCGACTCGGAATCGGCTGCTGCAAAGCAGATTGCCTACTGGATCGAGGAGCTCGACGGGCTTCCCGATCAGCTCGATCTTCCGTCCGATCGGCCGCGACCCGCGGTCGCAAGCTACGGCGGATCCAAGTACCGATTCGACATCGACGCCGAAACCCACAGGCGCCTGGTTGATCTCGCACGTACTCATCACGCATCACTGTTCATGGTCGTGCACGCCGCTTACGCGGTGCTGCTTTCCCGGCTGAGCGGGTCCGGTGACATCGCGATCGGCACCGCTGTCGCGGGTCGTGGCGAGAAGGAACTCGACGACCTGATCGGCATGTTCGTCAACACCCTCGTGTTGCGCAGCCGGATCGATCCCGGTTCCTCGTTCGAAGAGTTCCTCGGCGACGTCCGTGGAACCGACCTCACCGCGTTCTCGAACGCCGATGTTCCGTTCGAGCGGCTCGTCGAGGTACTCAACCCCACACGATCCACCGCTCGGCACCCGCTCTTCCAGGCGGCGCTGTCGCTCGAACCGGCGCACGCGCGTGACGTGTCGTTCGCCGGTGTTCATGCTGTGGGCACCGAACTCGACATGCCCATCTCGAAATTCGACATCCAGCTCTGGGTCACCGAGCGGCTCGACGACGCCGGGCGGCCGGCGGGGCTCGGAGCGGTCTTCGAGTTCGCCACCGACCTGTTCGACGAGGCCACCGTCGCCACGTTCGGTGAACGATTCGTTCGCATTCTCGATGGTGTCGTCACCGACCCCACAACCCCAGTGGGTGACCTCGAGATCTTGTCTCCCGGTGAGGTCGACCGCCTGGTCGCGACCCACGGCGCCGTCGTCACCGAGCACGTCACCCTCGTCGACCTCCTGGTCGAAGGGGGCCGGCTCCATCCAGACCGCATCGCGGTGCGCGACGGCGATACGGCGATCACCTACCGCGAGCTCGACGACATGTCGAATAGGATCGCACGCTACCTCATCGCCAGAGGTGCCGGACCGGAAGAAATTGTGGCGCTGGCTTTTCCACGCTCCTGGGAAATGCTTCTCGGTGTCTGGTCGGTGGCGAAGACCGGTGCAGCGTACCTGCCCGTCGATCCCGAACATCCGGCCGAGCGTATCGCCCACATGCTCGACGACTCGGGAGCTCTGACGGGTCTGACGACGGCCGAGCGAATCGGCATGCTCCCCGCCGTCGTCGACTGGATCGATCTCGGCAGCGACGCGTTCGTCGCAGAATGCGCGACCCTCTCCAGTGCTCCCGTCGGGGACGCTGACCGGATCCGCACGCTCCGTCCGGATCACACCGCGTACGTCATCTACACCTCGGGTTCAACGGGTAGACCGAAGGGCGTCGCAGTCACCCACACCGGGCTGTCCGGACTCGTCCGTGAATCCGTCGAGCTCTACGAGGTCACCGCGGATTCGCGGATCCTCCACATCTGTTCGCCGAGCTTCGACCCGTCGGTGCTCGACTGGACGCTCACGGGAGCCACAGGCGCCGAACTCGTCGTCACTCCGCCCACGATCTACGGCGGCGGTGAGCTTCGCGCGCTCATCGAGGCCACGAAGGTCACCCACGCCGTCATCACCCCGGCGGTACTCGGATCGGTCGACCCGGCCGGTCTGGAGTCGCTCCGCACCCTCAATGTCGGTGGTGACGCCTCCACCGCGGATCTCGTCGCCCGCTGGGCGCCGGGTCGCCGTTTCTTCAATGCGTACGGGCCGACCGAGACGACAATCGTGTCCACCCGCGCCGAGCTGACGGCCGACGGTCCGATTACCGTTGGCACTCCTGTTGCTGGAGTGGTCGCCTACGTACTCGATCGACGTCTGCGGCCGGTGCCTGCCGGAGTGTCGGGCGAGCTGTACCTCGCAGGGCACGCGCTTGCTCGCGGCTATCATCGTCGCGGGTCGCTCACGGCAGACCGTTTCGTCGCGAACCCGTTCGGCGATCTCGGCGACCGCATGTACCGCACCGGCGACATCGTGCGCTGGAACGATGACGATCGGCTGGTCTTCACCGGCCGATCCGATTTCCAGGTCAAGGTCCGCGGTTACCGCATCGAACTCGGTGAGATCGATGCGGCATTGCTGACCCACGACCTGGTGGACTTCGCGGCCACCGTTGGACACGAAATGCCCTCGGGTCAAACGGCTCTGGTGTCGTATGTGCATCCCGCTCCCGGTATCGACGCCACCGGTGTCGACACTGCAGACCTCACACGCCACGTGGGTCTCTCGCTGCCCTCCTACATGGTTCCGGCCCAGATCATCGTTCTCGACGAGGTTCCCCTCACTCCGATCGGGAAGCTCGACCGGCGGGCACTGCCCGAACCGGAACTCGTCATCACCTACCGTGAGTTCCGGGCGCCGACCACCCCGATCGAAGAGACCGTCGCAACGGTGTTCGCCGACGTCCTCGGCCTGCAGGTCGTCGGGCTCGACGACGACTTCTTCGAACTCGGCGGTAACTCCTTACTCGCGACGCAGGTGGTCTCGCGACTCGGTGTCGCGCTCGACGCTCAGGTTCCGGTGCGAGCTCTGTTCGAGTCCACCACCGTCGCTGCACTCGCCGTGCGGGTCGAGCAGGAAGCCGGCCGCGGTGCGCGTATAGCGCTGGCGAAGATGCCTCGGCCCGAACGGGTCCCGCTCTCGCTCGCACAACAGCGCATGTGGTTCCTCAATCGCTTCGACACCCAATCGGCGACCTACAACCTGCCGATGGCGCTGCGGTTGCGCGGCGAACTCGACGTCGCTGCCCTGCAGGTGTCGATCATGGATGTCATCGACCGTCACGAGTCGCTGCGTACCGTCTTCCCGGACTCGCCCGAGGGTCCGCACCAGGTCGTTCGTGCCGCCGCTGAAGTCGTTCCCGACCTGACCCCGACCGTGATCGCGGCCGGCGAACTGCCCGAGGCTGTTCGCCGCCTCGCCTCCACGGGTCTCGACGTGACCTCCGATGTCCCGATCCGGGCCGAGCTCTTCGAGCTCGGCGACTCGGAGCATGTCCTCGTCGTTGTGGTGCACCACATCTCTGCGGACGGCTGGTCGATCGGTCCGATGGCGCGCGACATCATGGTTGCGTACACGGCGCGGACCGACTGGGAAGAACCGTCGTGGGCACCGTTGCCCGTTCAGTACACCGACTACACGCTGTGGCAGCGGGAGATCCTCGGCTCCGAGAATGATGAGCAGTCGCTGATCTCGCGTCAACTCGACTACTGGCGTCGCACCTTGGCAGGAATCCCCGACCAGCTCGACCTTCCTGCGGACCGGCCGCGGCCGAGTCAGCAGTCGTACGCCGGGGCGATGGTGGAATTCCGGATCGATCCCGAATTGCACCGAGGTCTGGTCGATCTCGCGCGCACGCGTAATGCGTCGCTGTTCATGGTGGTGCACGCTGCCCTGTCGGTGATGCTGTCGCGTCTGTCCGGGCAGGACGACATTGCGATCGGTACCCCCGTGGCCGGCCGTGGTGAGCAGGCACTCGACGACCTGATCGGCATGTTCGTCAACACCCTCGTGCTGCGCACCGAGGTCGACGCGGCCGACGAGTTCATCCACCATCTTGCTCGGGCCCGCGACAGTGCGCTCGGTGCGTTCGGGCACGCGGATGTGCCCTTCGAGCGTCTCGTCGAGGTACTGAATCCGGAGCGATCGACGGCGCGGCATCCGTTGTTCCAGGTGATGCTGTCGTTCGAGAACCTTCGTGCGTCGCGCATCGACCTGCGGGGACTGACCCTCGACGTCGTCGACATCGACTCGGCCGTCGCGAAGTTCGATCTGCAACTGACCTTGACCGAGGCGTTCGACGGCGACGGTACGCCCAACGGACTCGGAGCTGCGTTCACGTACGCGACCGATCTGTTCGATGCCGCTACCGCGCGGGGATTCGCCGACCGTTTCGTGCGAGTGCTCGAAGCGGTCGTCGCGGATCCGACAGCGCGGGTCGGTGACATCGATCTGCTCGATGGTGATGAACGGTCTCTGGTGTTGGAGCGGTGGAACGACACCGCGTGCGAGGTCGAGTCGTCGTCGACGTTGGTGGATCTGTTCGAGGCGCAGGTGCGCCGGACTCCGGGTGCGGTGGCGCTCGAGTTCGAGGGTCGGTCGTTGACGTTCGCGGAGTTCGATTCTCGTGTGAATCGTGTTGCACGGTATTTGATTTCGGTGGGTGTGGGGCCCGAGTCGACGGTGGGTCTGGCTGTGCGCAGATCGTTGGATCTGCTGGTCGGGATGTATGCGATCGTCAAGGCCGGTGGTGCGTATGTGCCGTTGGATCCGGATCAGCCTGCCGATCGCAACGGGTACATTCTCGATACTGCTGCTCCGGTGGTCGTGCTGACGACCTCGCGTGACGCGTTTGCCGACGATCGTGTGCTTTCGGTCGAACTCGACGGGCTCGATGTGTCGGAGTTCTCCGATGCGGGGGTGACGGACGCAGAGCGTTCGGCGCCGTTGCGGTCGTCGAATGCGGCGTATGTGTTGTTCACGTCGGGGTCGACGGGCCGGCCGAAGGGCGTCGCGATCTCGCACGCCGCTATCGTGAACCGCCTTCTGTGGATGCAGGACCAGTACGGACTCGGCGGCGACGACATCGTTCTGCAGAAGACGCCGTTCACATTCGACGTGTCGGTGTGGGAATTCTTCTGGCCGTTGCAGGTGGGCGCACGGCTCGTGATCGCGGCCCCCGACGGTCACCGCGACCCGGACTATCTCGTGCGGACGATGATCGAGACTTCGGTGTCGGTGGCGCATTTCGTGCCGTCGATGCTCGCGGTGTTCGTAGCAGCATCCGGTGTCGAGAACGTCTCGACGCTGCGTGCTGTATTCGCCTCGGGGGAGGCGCTGTCGGCTGCCGTCGCGACTCGTCTGCGCACGGCCCTGCCCCAGGCGCGCTTGCACAACCTGTACGGGCCCACCGAGGCGGCGGTCGATGTGACCTATCACGAGGTCACCCGGGCCGACACGGTGTCGGTCCCGATCGGCCTGCCGGTGTGGAACACCGCTGTCTATGTCCTCGACGGTCGGCTCCGACCTGTCCCGGTGGGGGTTGCGGGCGAGCTGTATCTGGCGGGTGTGCAGTTGGCGCGGGGATACGTGACGCGCCCGGATCTGACTGCCGAACGGTTCGTCGCCTCGCCGTATGTGGCGGGGGAGCGACTGTACCGAACCGGTGACCTCGTCAAGTGGGGCCGTCGTTCCGGGGAACTCGAATACATCGGTCGTACCGATTTCCAGGTGAAACTGCGGGGACTGCGGATTGAGCTGGGTGAGATCGAAGCTGCCCTCGTAGAAACCGGGGACGTGACCCACGCTGTGGTCCTGGTGCGATCGGATCCGCGTTCGGGTGAGCAACTCGTCGCATATCTCGTCGGTGGGACCGAGGCTGCGCTCGATACTGCGGCGATCTCGCGGTCTCTGACGACTCGGCTGCCCGCGTACATGGTGCCCACCGCGTATGTTGTGCTCGACCGGCTGCCGTTGAGCCCCGCGGGCAAGCTCGATCGTAAAGCCCTGCCGGAGCCCGTTTTCGAGGTCAAGGAGTTCCGGGCCCCGAGCACACCCGTCGAGCAGATCGTGGCCACGGTCATCGCAGAGGTGCTCGGGCTCGATCGAGTCGGACTCGACGACGACTTCTTCGCGCTCGGAGGTAACTCGCTGATTGCGACGCAGGTAGTGTCGCGGATCGGTGAGGCTGTCGGTCATCGCCTGCCGCTGCGCACGATCTTCGAGGCGTCGACCGTCGAGTCTCTGGCCGTCGCCGCCGAGTCCGGTTCCGCCGAGGCGGACCGGATCCCGTTGATCGCGCAGGATCGCCCGGCCCGGGTGCCCCTGTCGCTGGCGCAGCAACGGATGTGGTTCCTCAACCGTTTCGACCCCGACTCCTCGGTGAACAACATCCCGGTTGCGGTGCGGTTGTCGGGCAAGCTCGATGTCCCTGCGCTCGAGGAGGCGTTGCGGGACGTCGTGGCGCGGCACGAATCGCTGCGCACCATCTACCCGGATGTCGACGGTTACGGCTACCAGAAGATCCTCGCACCGGGCGACGTCGCGATCGCGCTGGAGACCGTTCCCACGACCGAAGCCGACGCCCCCGATGCGCTGCGTAGGCTCGCAGGCATCGCGTTCGACGTGGCGCATGAAGTTCCCTTCGCTGTCTGCCTGCTCGAGCTCGGACCGGAGGAGCATCTGCTGGTGGCGGTCCTGCACCACATCGCCGCGGACGGGTTCTCGATGGTTCCGCTCACGCGAGACATCATGATCGCCTACGCGGCACGCTCGACCGGGGACGATCCGGCTTGGGAACCGCTGCAGGTGCAGTACGCCGACTACACGCTGTGGCAACGCGAGGTCCTCGGGTCCGAAGACGATCAGGACTCGCTGATCTCCCAGCAGATCCGGTATTGGATCGACGCGCTCGACGGAGTACCCGCGAGCCTCGAACTGCCCACCGACCGTCCCCGCCCGGCGGTGGCCACCAACGCAGGGGCGGTGCACCGATTCGAGATCGGTGCCGATCTGCGAGCCGCGATCGACAGGTTGGCACACGAGCAGCGCACCACAGAATTCATGGTGGTCCACGCTGTGCTCGCAGTACTTCTTGCACGACTCGGAACATCGGACGACATCACGATCGGTACCCCGGTGGCCGGTCGCGGTGACCGGGCCCTCGACGGTCTGATCGGCATGTTCGTCAACACCCTCGTACTACGCACGCGTGTCGATCCGGCGGAAACCTTCGGCGAACTCCTCGCCCACGTGCGTGAGTCGGATCTGGGCGCTTTCGCGCACGCCGAGATCCCGTTCGAGCGGCTCGTCGATGTGCTCGCGCCCGTCCGCAGCCAGGCCCACAATCCGTTGTTCCAGGTGATGCTCGCATTCCAGAACGTCGGCCAGGTGTCGCTCGAACTACCGGGCATGGCTGTGTCCAACATTCCGCTGGACAGCGGCATGTCGAAGTTCGATCTCGTCGTGACCGTTCTCGACGTCCCGCTCGACAACAGCTCGGACGGCGGATACTCGGTCGAATTCTCCTATGCCACAGATCTGTTCGATGCCTCGACCGTCGCAGGCATGGGCGAGCGCTTCCTCTCGTTGCTCGAGGCGGTCACGGGCACACCGGCATTGCCGGTAGGCGACCTTCCGCTGCTCACCGGCAACGAACTCGCGGCGGTCGAGTCGGCATCCCACGGACCCGAACACCACATCGACTCCGCGGTCACGCTGCCCCACCTGGTCGACCGGCAGGTGGCACGAACTCCGGATGCTCAGGCGCTGATCCCGGGCACCGACGCACTCGGCGCACCGCGGACATATCGGGAGTTCGGGCGCGACGTCAACCGGCTCGCTCGCTACCTCGTCGACCGCGGCGTCGGTCCCGATACCCGTGTGGGGGTCGCGCTGAGCCGTTCAGCCGACCTGGTTGTCGCCATACACGCGGTGATCGCCGCGGGTGGTGCGTATGTACCGGTCGATCCCGACCAGCCCTCCGAACGCATCGAGTACATTCTCGAGTCCTCGGCGCCGTCGCTGCTCCTCACCGCTGGGTCTGCGGCATCTGTGTGCGCCGAGACCTCGGCTGCCACGTGCGATGTCGACGCACTCGACCTCTCCGGATTCGACGACACGCCGCTGACCGACGCCGACCGCCTCGCGCCCCTACGCGCCGAGAACCTCGCGTACGTGCTGTACACGTCAGGATCCACCGGCAGGCCCAAGGGTGTCGGCGTGACCCACGCTTCGGTCGTCAACCAGATGCTGTGGATGCAGGACCGGTTCGCATTCACGGAGTCCGACGCAGTTCTGCTCAAGACTCCCGTGACCTTCGATGCGTCGGTCTGGGAAATATTCCTTCCGCTGCACACCGGTGCCTCCATCGTCGTGGGATCCCCGGATCTCCACCGTGATCCTGCTCGACTGGCGGCGGAGATCGCCAATACCGCCACCACCGTGGTGCAGTTCGTGCCCACTGTCTTCGACGCGGTCCTCGAATATCTCGAGCAGACAGCGGCGGCCTCGTTGAACCATGTGTTCTGCGGCGGCGAGGCGCTTTCGGCCAACAGCACCGCCAGGTTCGCGGAACTCGGGGATGCGCCCGTGCACAACGTCTACGGGCCGACCGAAGCGACGGTGCAAACCGTATTTCGGACCGCAGAGGCAGGCGAAGAGCGGGTCGTGCCGATCGGTCGCCCAGTGTGGAACACAGATGTGCTCGTGCTCGACTCGCGACTGCGTCCGGTTCCGGTCGGCGTGGCGGGAGAGCTCTATCTCACCGGTGTTCAGCTCGCCCGCGGCTACCATGGCCGGGCGGATCTGACCGCGGAGCGATTCGTGGCAGATCCGCGTTCGACGGTCGGTGCGCGCATGTACCGGACCGGCGACCTCGTCAAATGGGTTCCGGTTACGTCCGGGGAGCCCGGCTCTCCGTCGATCGAGACGCTCGAACTCGAATATCTCGGACGTACCGATCGACAGGTCAAGCTGCGCGGCCTCCGGATCGAGCTCGGCGAGGTCGAGTCCGCCCTCGTCGGAGTGAGCGGGGTGCGGCAGGCCGTAACGATCGTCCGCGATGACCCCGGCGCCGGCCCGCAGCTCGTAGCGTATGTGGTGCCTACCTCCGGGACCACCGTCGACCCACTCGACATGAAGACCGAGCTCGCGCAGGTGCTGCCGTCCTACATGGTCCCGTCGGCGATTGTGGCCCTCGACGCGTTCCCGCTCAATGCCAGTGGCAAGATCGATCGAAATGCGCTGCCCGCCCCGACTTTCGAGGTCCGCGAGTTCATGCCACCGCGCACTCCTGTGGAGGAGATCGTCGCGGGAGTCTTCGCGCAGGTACTCGGGATTCCCCGAGCGGGCCGTGACGACGATTTCTTCGCGCTCGGCGGTAACTCGCTCGTGGCGACGCAGGTGGTCGCTCGTCTCGGTGAAGCGCTGGGCACACGGATACCCGTGCGCGCGCTCTTCGATGCCCCGACCGTCGAAGCGCTCGCGCTGCGCGCCGAGCACGCCGACGGAACCGCAACCCGGCCCGAGCTTGTCCGCCGCTCCCGCCCCGAGCTGATTCCGCTGTCTCCTGCTCAGCAGCGCATGTGGTTCCTCAACCGGTTCGACACCGCCTCTGCGGTGAACAACATTCCGGTCGGTGTCCGACTTACCGGCACTCTCGACTTGGAGGCGCTGTCCGCCGCGCTCGGCGACGTCGTCGAGCGTCATGAATCGCTCCGCACGATCTATCCGGACGTCGACGGTGTCGGGCACCAGTCCGTCCTTGCCTCGCACGCTGTGGAGCTGATCACCGAGAGCGTCGACGAGGCGTCGCTGCTCGTGCGAGCCGAGCAACTCACCGCAACGGGATTCGACGTCACTGCCGAGGTCCCGATGCGGGTGGTGTTGTTCGAACTCGGCCCACGCGACCACGTGCTGTTCCTCGTGGTGCACCACATCGCATCCGACGGATTCTCGCTGCGTCCGCTCGCGCGCGACATCATGGTGGCCTACGCGTCGCGGACGCACGGCGAGCCGCCCGCCTGGCCGCCGCTCACAGTTCAGTACCCCGACTACTCCCTGTGGCAACGCGACGTGCTCGGCTCCGAGGACGACCCCGAATCGGTTCTCTCGGAGCAGATCGAGTACTGGACCTCGCAGCTCGCCGGAATTCCGGATCAGCTGGATCTTCCCTCCGACCGGTTGCGGCCCGAGACCGCGACCGGTGAGGGCCGGACCAGCAGTTTCCGGATCGACCCCACGCTGCATGCACGCCTCCATACGCTCGCGCGCGAGCACAACACCTCGTTGTTCATGGTGATTCACGCGGCCCTGAGCGTGCTGTTGTCGAGGCTGTCGGACACCGACGACATCTCGATCGGCACACCGATCGCCGGCCGCGGCGAGGCAGCACTCGACGACCTGGTCGGCATGTTCGTCAACACCCTGGTGCTGCGCACCACGTTCGAGAACGACGTGCCGTTCGAGCAGCTGCTCGCCCAGGTCCGCGAGACCGACCTCGACGCTTTCGCGCACGCCGACGTTCCGTTCGAACGGCTCGTGGAGATCATCGATCCCGAACGGTCGCAGGCGCGGCATCCGCTGTTCCAGGTGGCCCTGACGTTCCAGAACACGGGCGCGGTGGATTTCGAACTCGATGGGATCACCGCGAGCGCGTTCGAGTACGAAGCCCCCTTGGCGAAATTCGACTTGCAGTTCACCTTCGCCGACGCGATCGGTGCAGGATCGATCACTGCCGACAACGGCGCAGGCGGAATGGATTTCGCGATCACCTACGCCACCGATCTGTTCGACGACCTGCGTGTCGCCGCGTTCGCGGAGCAGCTGCTGCGGATTCTGCGGGCGGTCGTGGAGGATCCGGCGGTTGTGGTCGGTGACATCGGGATCCTCGATGACTTCGAGCGCGAGCTCGTCGTGTCGCGGTGGAATTCGCTGGGCGATGACGTGGCGCCGGCGGATGTGACGCTGGTGGACATGTTCGAGGCGCAGGTCGCCGCACGTGGTGATGCGGTGGCGGTGCGGTTCGGTGACGAGTCGGTGTCCTATCGCGAACTCGGCTCGCGGGTGCGTCGTCTGGCGCGGCATCTGATCGACGTCGGGGTTGGGCCTGAGTCGTTGGTGGCGGTGACGCTACCGCGGTCGGCCGATCTGGTGGTGGCGCTGCTTGCGGTGCTCGAAGCCGGTGGCGGTTATCTGCCGGTCGACCCGAACTCGCCCGCCGAGCGCATCGAGTTCCTGGTGTCGGATGCGCGGCCTGTCGCGGTCGTGACGCATTCCGGTGAGGATGTTTCGTTCCCGAGCGGTGTTCCGGTCATCGAACTCGACCGGGTCGATCTGTCCGGGGTGGACGATGCGCCGATCCTCGACGCGGAGCGTCGAGCGACGCTCGGTTCGACGAACCTCGCGTATGTGATCTACACGTCTGGTTCGACGGGCCGGCCGAAGGGTGTGTTGATTCCGCATCGCAACGCGGTGCGGTTGATGGTCAACACGGAGTCGGTGTACGGGTTCGGTTCGTCGGATGTATGGACGATGTTCCACAGCTATGCGTTCGACTTCTCAGTGTGGGAGCTGTGGGGTCCGTTGTTGTACGGCGGGACCTTGGTGGTGGTCGATTACTTCACGTCGAGGTCGCCGGAAGCGTTCCGGGAGTTGCTGGTTCGTGAGCGGGTGACGGTGCTGAACCAGACGCCGTCGGCGTTCTATCAGCTTGCCGAGGCCGATCGTGTGGCCTCCGATAGTGCGGATTTCGCGCTGCGGTATGTGATTTTCGGTGGTGAGGCACTCGAGCCGCGTCGTTTGGCGGGGTGGTTCGAGCGACACGGGGATGCCGGGCGAGCGCAGCGACCGGAGATCAGCACTGCGCCGCGTTTGGTCAATATGTACGGCATCACCGAGACGACGGTGCATGTGTCGTACCGGGAGATCGGTGCTGAGCTCGCCGAGGTGGGATCTGCGAGTGTTGTCGGCGTGCCGATCGCGGGTCTGCGTGTGTATGTGTTGGACAGGCGTCTTCAGCCGGTACCGGTGGGGGTCGCGGGGGAGATGTACGTCGGTGGTGGTCAGCTCGCGCGTGGTTATCTGCGCCGGTCCGAGTTGTCGTCGACGCGGTTCGTGGCCGATCCGTTCTCTTCGGACGGTGCGTTGTTGTATCGCACCGGTGATGTGGCGCGCTGGGTGGTCTCGGGAGATCTCGAGTATCTGGGGCGTGCCGACGACCAGGTCAAGATCCGTGGTTTCCGTATCGAACTCGGTGAGGTCGAGGCGGCGGTGTTGGCGCAGGCCCAGGTGGCGCAGGCTGCGGTGATCGTGCGTGAGGATGCGCCGGGTGCTGCGCGGATCGTTGCGTATGTGGTTCCTGCCGAGGGTGTTTCGGTCGAGCTGGAAGCGCTGCGCGACGGTGTGGGTGCGGTGGTGCCCGAATACATGGTGCCGTCCGCGTTCGTGGTGATCGATTCGATCCCGTTGACGGTCAACGGCAAGCTGGATCGTCGGGCACTGCCGGAGCCGGCGTTCGAGACGCGTGAGTTCCGTGCGCCGTCCACTCCGATCGAGGAGATCGTGGCGGGTGTGTTCGCCGATGTGCTCGGTGTCGAGCGGGTGGGCACGGACGATGATTTCTTCGCTCTCGGTGGTAACTCGCTGATCGCGACGCAGGTGGTGTCGCGGCTCGGTGCGGCGTTGGATGCGCAGGTTCCGGTGCGTGCGTTGTTCGAGGCGTCGACGGTGTCGGCGTTGGCGGCGCGGGTGGAGCAGGAGTCGGGTCGTGGTGGGCGGGTTCCGCTCGTGGCGGGGCCGCGTCCGGTGCGGGTGCCGTTGTCGCCCGCGCAGCAGCGGATGTGGTTCTTGAACCGGTTCGATCCGGAGTCGACGGCGTACAACATTCCGTTTGCCTTGAGGTTGACCGGGGAACTCGACGCCGCAGCACTGCAGTCCGCTGTCACCGACCTGGTGGCGCGACACGAGTCGCTGCGCACCGAGTACCCCGAGACCGGCGACGGTCCGGCGCAGAAAATCCTTCCTGCCTCGCTGGTGCACGTCGACCTCACCCCGGTGGACATCGACGCGGGCAATCTCGAGACACGCCTGCGGCATATCGCCGCGACGACCTTCGACGTGACCTCCGAAGTGCCGGTGCTCATGCAACTGCTGCGCGTCGACGACGACGAGCATGTGCTCGCGGTCGTGGTGCATCACATCAGTGCCGACGGCTCGTCGATGGTTCCGCTCGTGCGCGACCTCGTCACTGCGTACGCGGCGCACACCTCCGGCACCGACCCGGTGTGGGCGCCGCTACAGGTGCAGTACGCCGATTACGCTCTGTGGCAGCGCGAGGTACTCGGATCGGAGAACGACCCGGAATCGATTGCGGCGCAGCAGCTCGGCTACTGGCGAGATGCGCTCGCCGATCTGCCCGATCAGCTGGGCCTGCCGCTCGACCGTCCTCGGCCTGCGCAGCAGTCCTTCCGCGGTGACCGCATCGAGTTCGTTGTCGGCGCCGATGTGCACGCCGGACTCAGAGATCTGGCGCGCAGCCACAATGCGACCGTGTTCATGGCGGTGCACGCGGCGTTCGCGGCGCTGCTCGCACGACTGTCCGGAACCTCGGACATCGCGGTGGGCACCCCTATCGCGGGCCGCAACGAGCAGGCCGTCGAGGACATCATCGGCATGTTCGTCAACACTCTCGTGCTCCGGCTCGAGGTCGACGCGGGTACATCGTTCACCGATCTGCTCGCAGCGGCACGCGAGACGGACCTGCAGGCGTTCGCGCACGCCGATGTGCCGTTCGAGCGACTCGTGGAGGTGCTCAACCCGGCGCGATCGACGGCTCGTCATCCGCTGTTCCAGGTGGGCTTCTCGTTCCAGAACCAGGCCGGAACGGAGCTGCAACTGCCCGGACTCGCGGTGGCGCCGCTCGACCTCGAGGGCGGAACGGCCCAGTTCGATCTGCACCTGATCGTCGCTGATCGCTATGACGACGACGGCGCACCCGCCGGCATCGACGCGATTCTCACATACGCCACAGATCTGTTCGACGACGACACCGCTCGCGGTGTGGCAGCCAGGTTCGAACAGCTCCTCGGTGCCGTTCTGCAGGCACCCGACGCCCCCGTCGGCGATCATGCGGTGCTGCTCCCCGGCGAGCGCGACGACGTGCTCACCACATGGAACGACACCGACCACGACCTCGACGGTTCGCGCACGCTTGTCGACCTGTTCGACGAGCAGGTCCGGCGTGACGGCGGCGCGGTAGCACTCGTGTACGAGAGCGCACAGTGGACGTACACCGAATTCGATACGGCCGTCAATCGTCTCGCCCGGTACCTGATCGGTCTCGGAGTCGGGCCGGAGGACCGCGTGGCGCTCGCCGCCCGCCGCTCACCCGAGCTGCTCATCGGCATGTACGCGATCGCCAAGACCGGCGCCGCCTACGTGCCTGTCGACCCGGACCAGCCGTCCGAACGCAACTCGTACATCCTCGGCACCGCGGCTCCCGCAGCGGTCGTCACCACGGCGGCAGACAGGATCGAGCATCCCGGTGTGCCCGAGGTGGTGCTCGACGACCTCGATCTGTCGGACTACTCCGACGCGCCGATCACCGATCGCGATCGCACGTCGCCGCTGCGGGCACACAACACCGCCTACGTGATCTTCACGTCCGGCTCGACCGGACGGCCGAAGGGCGTCGCGGTGCCGCACGCTGCGATCGTCAACCAGCTCGAGTGGAAGCGTTCCGCGTTCGATCTCGGGCCGGACGACGCGGTGCTACTCAAGACCATCGCGACGTTCGACCTGTCGGTGTGGGAGTTCTGGTCCGCCCTCACCTCGGGGGCGCGTCTCGTGGTCGCGACGGCGGACGGTCACCGCGACCCCGACTATCTGCTGACTCTGCTGCGCGCGCAGCGTGTGACGACCTTGCACACGGTGCCGTCGATGCTGTCGATGCTCATGACCGTCGCACAAGACGAAGTATCGCCGTCGTTGCGACGGGTGCTCGCCATCGGTGAAGCGCTTCCGGCACCCGTCGCCCAGCAGTTCCGCGCATCGAACGAGGCGGCCCTGTTCAACCTGTACGGTCCGACCGAGGCCGCGGTCTCCGTCACCGTCCACGAAGTGCGCGACGACGACACCGTATCGGTGCCCATCGGTGTGCCCGAGTGGAACACCGCCGTGTATGTTCTCGACGACCGGCTACGGCCGGTCCCGCCGGGCGTCGCCGGTGAGCTGTACCTTGCGGGCATCCAGCTCGCACGCGGCTATCACGACCGCGCCGACCTCACCGCGGACCGGTTCGTCGCCGATCCGTTCGGCCGTGGCCGCATGTACCGCACCGGCGATATCGTGCGCTGGAACCGCGAAGGCCACCTCGAATACCTCGAGCGTGCAGACTTCCAGGTCAAGGTCCGGGGCTACCGCATCGAACTGGGCGAGATCGAAGCAGTTCTCCGCGACCTCGACGCAGTGCGCGACGTCGCGGTGCTCGTGCGCAGTGGCGCCCACGTCGGCGATCGTCTCGTCGCGTACGTCGTGCCGTCGAACGAGGATGTCGACGTCGACGACCTCAGGGTGCGGCTCGGGGCGCGCCTGCCGTCGTACATGGTGCCGTCCGTGTTCGTCGTTCTCGATGCCCTGCCGCTCAACACCAACGGCAAGCTCGACCGTGGCGCACTGCCCGAACCGGAGCTCGAAGCGGGTACCTTCCGGGCGCCGACCACACCGGTCGAGGAAATCGTCGCAGCGACCGTGGCGGAACTGCTCGGTATCGAACGAGTGGGACTGGACGACGACTTCTTCGAACTGGGCGGCAACTCGCTGCTGGCGACGCAGCTGTCCGCTCGGCTCGGCGTGGCCCTCGACACTCGTGTCGCGGTGCGCACCGTGTTCGAGGCCTCGACGATCGTGGCCCTCGCGGCGCACATCCAGCCGTCCGTCGGGCGCGGGGCACGGGTCGCGCTCGTCGCAGGGCCGAGGCCCGATCGGATCCCGCTGTCGCTGGCACAGCAGCGCATGTGGACCCTCAACAGGGTCGACCCCGAGTCGGGTGTCTACAACATCCCGGTGGCGGTGCGGCTCACCGGCGCCCTCGACACGGACGTGCTCCGTGCCGCGGTCGCAGACGTCGTCGCCCGGCACGAGGTGTTGCGCACGGTGTACCCCGACACCGAGGACGGTCCGGTCCAGGTCGTGCTCCCCGTCGCGGAGGCGATGCCCGATCTCGAACCGATCGCGGTGTCGGCCGGTGATCTCGTCGGACGACTCACCGAGGTGCTCGGCACCGGTTTCGACGTCACCGCACAGACCCCGCCCGTGCGGGTCGCGCTGTTCAGGATCGCCGATGAGGGCGAGCACGTGCTAGCTGTCGTCGCCCACCACATCAGCGCGGACGGCTATTCGATGCGCCCGCTGATCCGCGACGTGATGGTCGCGTACCTCGCGCGTATGGAAGGAACGACGCCGGACTGGGCTCCGCTGGACGTCCAGTACGCCGATTACACGTTGTGGCAGTCGTCGGTACTCGGCGACGACGCGGATCCGGACAGTGAACTCGCGCGCCAGCTCGCGTACTGGACCGGCGAACTCTCCGGTGCGCCCGAGGTGCTCGCGCTGCCCACCGACCGCCCGCGGCCTGCGCGTCAGTCGACCGAGGGCGAGTCGATCACGTTCGCCGTGGGGGAGGCGCTCGCGCAACGTGTCGAGAAGACGGCGCGTGATCAGGGCGCCACCGTATTCATGGTGATGCATGCGGCCTTCGCGGTGTTGATGTCGCGGCTGTCCGGATCCGAGGACATCACGGTCGGTACCCCGACCGCGGGCCGCGGGGAAGAGGCACTCGACGACCTCGTGGGCATGTTCGTCAACACCCTCGTGTTGCGCACCCGCGTCGCGGGCGGCTCGACGTTCGCCGGCCTGCTCGGGCACGCGAAGGAAAAGGACTTGGCGGCATTCGGCAACGCCGACGTCCCATTCGAGCGGCTCGTGGACACATTGGGGGTGCGTCGCACCAGCGCGCACACTCCGCTGTTCCAGGTGATGCTCACCTTCCAGAACATCGACACCGGTGTCCTCGAGCTTCCGGGGCTCGCGGTGCAGCCGCTCGAGACCGGTGCAGATCAGGCCAAGTTCGATCTGCAGTGCACCGTCGTCGAACGGTTCACCGACGGCGGCCTCCTGGGCGACATGGACGTGACGTTCACCTACGCGACTGCGCTGTTCGACCGCAGCACGATCGAGGTGTTCATCGAACGGTTCCGCCGCGTTCTCGACGTCGTGACCGACGACCCGCAGGTCGTGCTGCGCTCCATCGATCTACGCAGCGACGACGAACGCGCACGCGCCGTCCGCCCGCGGAAGGCCCGGACGGTCGCCGACCTGCCGGATCTGGCGGCTCGAGCGGCTGCGGCCGCACCGGATACCGTCGCGTTCGGCCACGGCGACCGCGACGTCACGTTCGGCGAGTTCGCGCAGCGGCTCGAGACGATGGCCTCGACGACGGGCGGTGCACTCACCGCCGAAGCACTGGTCTCGGTAGTACTCAACGGGCTCGTCCCGGGGATGCTGCCGCAACTCGGCGCCGACGGTTTCGGTCGGTTGATCCGCGACGTGATCGCTTCCGCGGAGGCGGTCACCGGCACGGATTAGCCGCCTGTCGGTCGGTTCGGGATAATGGAGGATCGACTGTCGTTCGGACGTCCGGGGGCGTACCGTCCCCGGACGGCGTCGAACAGCAGAGCGCGCGGTGATACGCCGGTCGCAGGCTATTTTCAGGAGGATGACGTAGATGACGGGTGGTATGGCGGGCAAGCCGGCGCTGACGATCGAGGATCTTCCCCGGTTGCTCGCCGCAGTTGTGGACGTCGACCCCGACCGCATCGCGCTCTCCGATGGTGACACGCACCTCACCTATGCCGGGTTGCAGCAGGAGATCACCACTCTCGACGGTGCGATGGGCGGTGTGCTCGGTTTCGACGCGCTTCTTCCCGTCGTGCTGTCCAACGTGGCGCCGGGACTACTGGGAGGCGCCGGTCTCCCCGCGGTGGTCGATACCCTGCTTGCCGATGCATCCGAGGTCCTCGGTGACGACGCGTCTGCCCCCGTGACAGCGGATCCGCACACGCTCGTCGCGCGCTTCGACGCGCAGGTCGCGGCCACTCCCGATACCACCGCACTCGAGTTCGAGGGCGAGAGCCTCACCTACCGCGAGTTCGATGCCCGCGCCAACCGCCTCGCTCGTCACCTCATCGAGCTCGGTGTCGGACCGGACACCCGGGTCGGCCTGTCGATCCGCCGGTCCTTCGATCTGCTCATCGGCATGTACGCCATCGTCAAGGCCGGCGGAGCGTACGTCCCCCTCGACCCGGATCACCCCGCCGACCGCAGCGCCTATGTGCTCGAGATCGCCGAACCTGTCGCGGTGGTCACCACCGCGCGCGATGCCGTCGACCTACCCGGAACCGTGCCGGTCGTCGAGATCGACACCCTCGACGTGTCCGGCTACGCCGACGGTCCGATCGGGGAGGACGAGCGGAACGGCGCATTGACCGCCGACCACCTCGCTTACGTCATCTTCACCTCGGGTTCGACCGGCCGGCCGAAGGGCGTGGCGGTCGAGCACCGTGCGATCACCGCGAACATCGCGTGGCGCCAGTCCGAATACGCGATGCGCGCCGACGACGTCGTACTGCAGAAGACGCCGTTCACGTTCGACGTGTCGGTGTGGGAGTTCTTCTGGCCCCTCCAGGTGGGCGCCAGCTTGTCCATCGCGGTCCCCGACGGGCACCGCGACCCCGCCTATCTCGCCCGGACGATGATCGACCGGGGTGTGACCATCGCGCACTTCGTTCCGTCGATGCTCGCGGTCTACCTCGCCGAACCCACCGCGGCATCGGTGACCACCCTGCGCTACGTCTTCGCATCCGGTGAAGCTCTGCCTCCGCAGACGGTCGCCCGCTTCTATGAGATCAGCTCCGCGGGTCTGCACAATCTCTACGGCCCGACCGAGGCCGCGGTCGACGTCACCTACTTCGCGACCGCCGCCGACAACACCGTCGTGCCGATCGGTGACGCGGTTGCCGACACCGGGCTGTACGTACTCGACGAAGGACTGCGGCCCGTACCAGCAGGTGTCGAGGGAGAGTTGTATCTCGCGGGTGTACAGCTCGCACGCGGCTACCTCCGTCGCCCCGACCTCACCTCCGACCGGTTCGTCGCTGATCCTTTCGGCGAACCCGGCGACCGGATGTACCGCACCGGCGACCTCGTCGAACTCGACGACGCAGGCCGACTCGTCTACATCGGCCGGACAGATTTCCAGGTCAAACTGCGCGGCCTCCGGATCGAACTCGGCGAGATCGAATCCGCTCTGCTCGATCATCCGGGTGTGCGGCAGGCCGTTGTGGTCGTGCATTCCGACCCCGGCCTCGGAGATCACCTCGTCGCCTACCTCGTCACCGACGGCGGACACATCGAGCGGACCGAGCTCGCCGACGCAGTGCGTCACCGGCTGCCCGACTACATGGTGCCGTCGCTGTTCGTCGAGATGGACGAATTCCCGCTCGGCGCAAGCGGAAAGCTCGACCGGGGCGCTCTGCCTGAGCCCGACTTCAGTTCCCTCGCACGCGAATACCGCGCACCGAGCACGCCGACGGAACACGCCGTCGTTTCGGCCTTCGAGCAGGTGCTCGGTGTCGAGAAATTCGGTGTGGACGACGATTTCTTCGAGCTCGGTGGTAACTCCCTGAGCGCGACCCGCGTGGTGGCCCGAATCAACGCCGATCACAAGGTGCGCATCGACGTCCGCGAATTCTTCGACGCGCCCACCGCAGCCGAACTGTCCTCCCTTGTCGACACCGCGATCGCTGCCGGTGGTGACGGGCGTGCGCCGTTGGTGGCGCAGGTGCGTCCGGAGCGGGTGCCGTTGTCGTTGGCTCAGCAGCGGATGTGGTTCTTGAATCGGTTCGAGCCCGATTCTGCGGTGAACAACATTCCGGTGGCGATCCGGTTGTCGGGGTCGTTGGATGTGGCCGCGTTGCAGGCTGCGGTGTCGGATGTGCTGGGACGGCACGAGTCGTTGCGGACGGTGTATCCGGACGTCGACGGTGTCGGGTATCAGCGGGTGTTGCCGGTGTCGGAGGTCGCTCCTGATCTGTCGCCGGTGCCGGTCGACCCGTCGGGCGTGGTCGAGAAGATCACCGAGCTCGTCTCGGCGGGCTTCGACGTCACCTCTTCGGTGCCGGTCCGCGTGCAGCTGTTCGAACTGTCCGACGACCAGCATGTCCTGGTTCTCGTTCTGCATCACATTGCGGCCGACGGCTTCTCGCTGGGCCCACTGACGCGCGACGTCGTCACGGCGTACGCATCCCGCGCAGCAGGCAGTGCGCCGGCTTGGGAGCCGTTGCCGGTGCAGTACGCGGATTATGCGTTGTGGCAGCGGGAGGTGCTGGGTTCGGAGGACGATCCGGACTCGGTGTTCGCGTCGCAGGTGGCGTTCTGGCGCGACACGCTCGCGGGAGCTCCGGAACAGCTGGACCTGCCGTCCGATCGGCCCCGCCCGCTGGTGGAATCGTATCGCGGTGCGGCGCAGCAGTTTACGATCGGATCCGATCTTCGTGCGAATATTGCAGACCTCGCGCGTCGCACCGGTACCACCGACTTCATGGTCGTTCACGCTGCACTGTCGGTGCTCATCGCGCGGTTGGCCGCCACCGATGATGTCGCGATCGGTACTCCGGTCGCGGGTCGCGGTGAGGCTGCACTCGACGACGTGATCGGGATGTTCGTCAACACCTTGGTGTTGCGCACGCGGGTCGACGGCGATGAGTCCTTCGATGAGGTGCTCTCGCAGGTGCGACGCAACGACCTGGAGGCGTTCGGGCACGCGGATGTGCCGTTCGAGCGTCTCGTCGAGGTCATCGATCCGGAGCGTTCGACTGCGCGGCATCCGCTGTTCCAGGTGATGCTCGCGTTCCAGAACCTCGACATCGGCACACTCGAGCTTCCCGGTCTGACCGTATCGGCGCTCGACGCCGACGCTGCGGTGGCCAAGTTCGATCTGCAGGTCACCGTGTCGGACGACGCTGCCGACGGCTACCTCGTCGATCTGACCTACGCAACCGACCTGTTCGACCCGACCACCATGACGACTTTCGCCGACCGTTTCGTGCGAGTGCTCGAAGCGATCGTCGCAGACCGACAGATCAAGGTCGGTGACATCGATCTGCTCGATGGTGATGAACGGTCTCTGGTGTTGGAGCGGTGGAACGACACCGCGCGCGAGGTCGAGTCGTCGTCGACGTTGGTGGATCTGTTCGAGGCGCAGGTGCGCCGGACTCCGGGTGCGGTGGCGCTCGAGTTCGAGGGTCGGTCGTTGACGTTCGCGGAGTTCGATTCTCGTGTGAATCGGGTTGCGCGGTATTTGATTTCGGTGGGTGTGGGGCCCGAGTCGACGGTGGGTCTGGCTGTGCGCAGATCGTTGGATCTGCTGGTCGGGATGTATGCGATCGTCAAGGCCGGTGGTGCGTATGTGCCGTTGGATCCGGATCAGCCTGCCGATCGCAACGGGTACATTCTCGATACTGCTGCTCCGGTGGTCGTGCTGACGACCTCGCGTGACGCGTTTGCCGACGATCGTGTGCTTTCGGTCGAACTCGACGTGCTCGATGTGTCGGAGTTCTCCGATGCGGGGGTGACGGACGCAGAGCGTTCGGCGCCGTTGCGGTCGTCGAATGCGGCGTATGTGTTGTTCACGTCGGGGTCGACGGGCCGGCCGAAGGGCGTCGCGGTGTCCCATGCGTCCGCGGTCAACCAGGTGCTGTGGTTGACGACCGAATACGCCCTCGACGCGGCAGACGTCGTTCTGCAGAAGACACCGTTCACATTCGACGTGTCGGTGTGGGAACTGTTCGGTGCGCCGGCAGTCGGCGCCCGCCTCGTCATCGCCACGCCTGACGGTCACCGCGATCCGGCCTATCTCGGACAGGTGATCCGTGACCGGGCCGTGACCGCGACATCGTTCGTGCCGTCGATGCTCGCCGTATTCGCAGGTGCCGTCTCCGCCGCCGAATGCACCTCACTCCGCGTCGTCCTCGTGGCGGGCGAGGCGTTCCCGGTCTCGGTGGCCGAACAGTTTGCGCGTGTGAGCGATGCGGAACTCCACAACCTGTACGGTCCCACCGAGGCGACCGTGCACGCGACCGCCCGGCCGGTCGGCGACCTCACCGCGGGCTCCGTGCCGATGGGGTCACCGGTGTGGAACACCGGCGCCTATGTCCTCGACGACCGCCTCGCGCCCGTTCCGACGGGTGTGGTGGGTGAGCTGTATCTGTCGGGTATCCAGGTGGCACGCGGATACTTCGGTAGGCCGGAACTGACCGCCGAACGCTTCGTGGCCTCGCCGTTCCAGAAGGGCGCACGCGTCTACCGGACCGGCGACCTCGTCCGGTGGACATCGGCCGGTGAACTCGAATACCTGGGCCGCAGCGACTTCCAGGTCAAACTGCGCGGTCTGCGCGTCGAGCTGGGCGAGGTGGAGTCGGCGCTCCTCGAACGCACCCCCGCGACCCAGGCTGCGGCCGACGTACGTCACGAGCAGTTGGTCGCGTATGTCGTTCCCGCGCAAGGGGGCACGTTCGACAGCGCAGGCGCCCAGGAAGCCTTGTCCTCGGTATTGCCCGCGTACATGGTTCCCACGACGTTCGTCGTGCTCGATGTCATGCCGCTCGGCAGCTCCGGCAAGATCGACCGTAAGGCACTGCCCGAGCCCGTCTTCGAAACCCGCCGTTTCCGCGCTCCCACGACACCGATCGAAGAGATCGTCTCGGGCGTCTTCGCTGACGTGCTGGACCTCGACCGGGTGGGCCTCGACGACGATTTCTTTGTCCTCGGCGGCAACTCGCTGATCGCCACTCAGGTGGTGGCCCGCCTCGGCGCAGCACTGGGGACCACCGTTCCGGTTCGTGCCTTGTTCGAAGCGTCCGGTGTCGAAGATCTTGCTGCCCGCGTGGAACGAGCCGGGGGTGACGGGCGTGCGCCGTTGGTGGCGCAGGTGCGTCCGGAGCGGGTGCCGTTGTCGTTGGCTCAGCAGCGGATGTGGTTCTTGAATCGGTTCGAGCCCGATTCTGCGGTGAACAACATTCCGGTGGCGATCCGGTTGTCGGGGTCGTTGGATGTGGCCGCGTTGCAGGCTGCGGTGTCGGATGTGCTGGGACGGCACGAGTCGTTGCGGACGGTGTATCCGGACGTCGACGGTGTCGGGTATCAGCGGGTGTTGCCGGTGTCGGAGGTCGCTCCTGATCTGTCGCCGGTGGCGGTCTCGGAGTCCGATCTGGTGTCGCATGTGCAGTCGCTTATCTCGGCAGGGTTCGACGTGTCGGCGACCGTGCCGATCCGCGTCCGGCTGTTCGCCCTCTCGGCGTCCGAACATGTCCTGGTCCTGGTGGTGCACCACATCGCCGCCGACGGTTTCTCGATGGGTCCGCTGACGCGCGATGTGGTCACGGCCTACTCGATGCGCGCTGCAGGCGGCGAGCCCGTATGGGAACCACTGCCCGTGCAGTATGCGGATTATGCGTTGTGGCAGCGGGAGGTGCTGGGTTCGGAGGACGATCCGGCCTCGGTGATCTCGTCGCAGGTGGCGTTCTGGCGCGACACGCTCGCGGGTATCCCGGAGCAGTTGGATCTGCCTGCGGACCGACCGCGTCCCGTCGTCGCCAGCAACGGTGGTGCCCAGTACGAGTTCACGGTGGGCTCACGGATTCACGACGGAATCCTGCGTCTTGCTCGTGAGCGCGCCGCGACGCCGTTCATGGTTGTGCACGCTGCGTTGTCGGTGTTGCTGGCACGGTTGGCCGGTACCGATGATGTCGCGATCGGGACGCCGGTCGCGGGGCGCGGTGAGGCCGCACTCGACGACGTGGTGGGGATGTTCGTCAACACGTTGGTGTTGCGGGCACGCATCGACGGTGGTGAGTCGTTCGACGAGGTGCTTTCCCGGGTTCGCGGTAGCGATCTGGATGCGTTCGGGCACGCGGATGTGCCGTTCGAGCGTCTCGTGGAGGTGCTGAATCCGGAGCGTTCGACGGCGCGGCATCCGTTGTTCCAGGTGATGCTCTCGTTCCAGAATCTTGCGGCCGAGCGCGTCGAACTCCCGGAACTTGTGGTGTCGGGTATCGAGATCGACACCACCACAGCCAAATTCGACCTTCAGTTCGTCGTCACCGAGGCTCCGGATTCTGAAGGGTCGGCAACGTACTCGGTGGGTCTGACCTACGCGACCGACCTGTTCGACGAGGCCACCATCGCCGGTGTCGCCGACCGCTTCGTGCGGGTCCTCGACGCGGTGGTCACCGATTCGTCCGTGGCGGTCGGTGACGTCTGCCTGCTCGACGCCGACGAGCGCGCCCGGATGGTCGAGGAGTGGAACGACACGGACCACCCGTCGGGCACCTCCTCGACCCTGGTCGAGCTGTTCGAGGCTCAGGCACTGCGCACGCCGGATGCCATAGCTCTCGAATTCGACGGCGAGACGCTGACCTATGCGCAGTTCGCCGACCGTGTCCATCGTCTTGCGCGTCATCTGATCGGGCTCGGAGTGGGTCCGGAATCTCATGTGGGCCTGGCAATCCGGCGTTCGGTCGACCTACTGGTCGGCATGTATGCGATCACCACGGCCGGTGGCGCGTATGTGCCGCTCGATCCCGATCAGCCTGCCGACCGCAACGCCTACATTCTCGGGACTGCGGCACCCGTGGTGGTGCTGACCACCGAGCGTGACGGCTTCGAGGTCCCGCGGGAGGCGAATTCTGTCCCTGTCGTATCGATCGACGCGGTCGATCTCTCGCAGGTGGCGCCCGGGCCGATCACGGATTCGGAACGCACCGCGTCGCTGCGGGCATCCGGTACCGCATACGTGATCTTCACGTCGGGGTCGACCGGCCGTCCGAAGGGCGTGGCCGTCACCCACGAAGCCATCGTAAACCGCCTCCGTTGGATGCAGGACGAATACGGCCTCACGCCCGCCGACGTCGTGTTCCAGAAGACCCCCTTCACGTTCGACGTGTCGGTGTGGGAGTTCTTCTGGCCCCTGCAGGTCGGTGCGCGCCTGCTCATTGCAGTGCCCGATGGTCATCGCGATCCGAGATACCTGGTGTCGACGATGCGTGAGAAATCGGTGTCGGTGGCGCATTTCGTTCCGTCGATGCTCGCGGTATTCGCGACCGAACCGGCGGTGTCGGAGCTGTCGGAGCTGCGGTACATCTTCGCCTCCGGTGAGGCTCTGCCGGCGACACTCGCCGCCCGGGTCCTGGCGACCCTGCCCACCGTGAAGATTCACAACCTCTACGGTCCGACCGAGGCCGCTGTCGATGTGACCTACCACGAGGTGACGGCCGCGGACACTGTCGCGGTGCCGATCGGCGTTCCCGTGTGGAATACGAAGGTGTTCGTCCTCGACGGCCGGCTCCGACCGGTTCCGCTGGGTGTCGCGGGTGAGCTGTATCTGTCGGGCGTCCAACTGGCCCGAGGCTACGTCCGTCGGCCGGACCTCACTGCCGAGCGGTTCGTTGCCTCGCCCTTCGGATCGGGCCTGCGGCTGTACCGCACTGGCGACCTCGTCAAGTGGATCGCTGCCGGCGAGCTCGAGTACATCGGACGCACGGATTTCCAGGTCAAGCTGCGCGGTCTGCGCATCGAACTCGGGGAAATCGAGTCGGCGCTGCTCGAACAGGACGATGTCGATCAGGCGGTCGTGCTGGTCCGTCAGGATCAGCTCGTCGCGTACGCCGTTCCCGCCGCAGGTCGGACCTTCGACGACGCTGCGGTCAGCAGGGAACTGTCGTCGGTCCTGCCCGCATACATGGTGCCCGCGACGTATATCGTGCTCGACGCGCTGCCTCTCGGCGCGTCCGGCAAACTCGACCGCAAGGCACTCCCGGATCCGGTGTTCGAGGTCAAGCAGTTCAGGGCGCCCACCACGGCGATCGAAGAGGTCGTCGCAAGCGTGTTCGCCGAGGTCCTCGGTCTCGATCGAGTCGGCGTCGAGGACGACTTCTTCGCGCTCGGCGGCAACTCGCTCATCGCGACACAGGTCGTGTCACGGATCGGTGCGGCACTCGACTCGACGGTGCCGCTGCGCATGCTGTTCGAGGAGTCGACCGTCGAATGTCTTGCGGCTCGCCTGGAACACGGCGACGCGGCCGGACCTCGACGTCCGCTGGTGGCAACCGAGCGACCCGCACAGATCCCGCTGTCCCTGGCTCAGCAGCGCTACTGGTTCCTCAACCAGTTCGACGCCGCGTCGTCCGCGGTCGACAACATCCCGATCGCGGTGCGCCTCCTCGGCGAACTGGATGCCGCGGCCCTTCATGCCGCAGCCCTCGATGTGATTGCGCGCCACGAATCGTTGCGCACGGTGTACCCGGATTCGCCGGACGGACCACACCAGGTCGTGATCCCGATGGATCAGGTGGAGCCGGATCTCGCGATCCAGGACGTGGCCGACGACGAGCTCGAACCCGCGATCGTCGCATTCATGTCCACCACATTCGATGTGACGCAACAGGTTCCGGTCTCGGTCCGTATCTTCCGGGTGCGCGAGGACGAGCACATTCTCGCGCTCGTGGTCCATCACGTGTCGGCCGATGGAGCATCGGTGGGTCCACTGACCCGCGACCTCATGCGTGCTTACGCAGCGCGTTCGCAGGGGGAGGCCCCCGGGTGGGAGCCCCTGCCCGTGCAGTACGCGGACTACGCGCTGTGGCAGCGTGAGATTCTCGGTTCGGAGGACGACCCCGAGTCGCTTGCCGCGAAGCAGGTCGATCACTGGAAGCGTGCGCTGGACGGCCTGCCCGATCAGCTCGATCTGCCGTCGGATCGTCCGCGTCCGCCGAGCCAGAGTTTCCGCGGCGAATCCCTGCAGTTCACTCTGGCCCCCGAACTCCACGGACGGCTGCAGCGCCTCGCACGTTCGAAGAACGCCACCCTGTTCATGGTGGTCAATGCTGCCTTCGCGACGTTGCTGGCGCGGTTGTCGGGGACCGACGACATCGCGATCGGTACGCCTATTGCTGGCCGCGGCGAGCGCGAGCTCGACGACCTGATCGGCATGTTCGTCAACACACTCGTATTCCGCACCCGGGTGGACGGCAGCACGAGTTTCGCCGAGCTCCTCGAGCAGACCCGCGAGACGGATCTCGGTGCATTCGCGAACGCGGATGTTCCTTTCGAGCGTCTCGTCGAGGTGCTCAACCCGGTCCGTTCCACCGCGCGCAACCCGCTGTTCCAGGTGGGCCTGTCGTTCCAGAACCTGGCGCGCACAGAGCTCGAATTGCCCGGATTGACGGTCAGTTCCACCGACTTCGAGCTCCAGCTCGCCAAGACCGATCTGCAGCTCACCGTCTTCGATCACTACGACGACGATGGCGCGCCGGATCGGATCGACGCCACCTTCACCTACGCAACAGATCTGTTCGACGAGTCCACGGTCGACGGCTTCGCGCAACGTTTCGCACGAGTCCTCGAAGCGGTGGTCGAGGATCCGACGATTCCGGTGGGTGATATCGAGCTGCTGGAGCCGGTCGAGAAGACCCGTACGCTCGAGACCTGGAACGACACCGCACGCGAGGTCACCGACTCCGCGACGCTGGTGGACCTGTTCGACGAGCAGGTTCGCGTCGACCCGGGCGCGACCGCGGTGGTGTTCGAGGGTGGGTTGCTGACCTACGGGGAGTTCGACGCCCGCGTCAACCGTCTGGCCCGGCACCTCATCGGGCTCGGTGTGACGCCGGAGTCGACGGTCGTACTGGCGATGCGCAGGTCGCTGGAACTGCTGGTGGGCATGTACGCCGTGACGAAGGCCGGCGGTGCGTATGTGCCGGTGGACCCTGCTCAACCGGACGAGCGCAACGCGTACATTCTCGACGCGGCCGCGCCGGTTGCGGTGTTGACAACGACCCGGGACAGGTTCACAGGCACGCAACTCGAGGCGAATTCCGACTCCATCATCGAGGTCGATGCTGTGGAGCTCTCCGAGCTTTCAGGGGAGCCGGTGACCGACGCGGATCGTGCTGTCCCGCTGCGTTCGTCGAACACTGCGTACGTGATCTTCACGTCGGGTTCGACCGGCCGCCCGAAGGGTGTGGCAGTGCCGCATTCGGCGATCGTGAACCAGATGCTGTGGAAGCGAGATTATTTCGGTCTCGGCGCGGACGATGCTGTGTTGCTTAAGACAGCGGCGACATTCGACCTGTCGGTGTGGGAGTTCTGGTCGGCTTTGGTCTCCGGTGGCCGTGTGGTGATCGCCTCGCCGGACGGCCATCGTGATCCGGCGTATCTGAATGCGTTGATCGCCGAGCAGGGTGTGACGACGTTGCATGTGGTGCCGTCGATGCTCGAGGCGCTGTTGGTGGAGTCGTCGGGTGCCTTGCCTCGGTCGTTGCGTCGAGTGTTGGCGATCGGCGAGGCGTTGCCGCCGTGGACGGCGCAGCGGTTCGTGGCGTCCAATGACGCGCGGTTGGTGAACTTGTACGGCCCGACCGAGGCTGCGGTGTCGGTGACCGCCGGTGAGGTGGTGGAGCCGTCGGGTACGTCGGTGTCGATCGGTGTGCCGGAGTGGAATACCCGGGTCTATGTTCTCGATGACCGGTTGCATCCGGTGCCGGTGGGTGTTGCGGGTGAGTTGTATCTGGCGGGTGTGCAGTTGGCGCGGGGCTATCACGGTCGGGTGGATCTGACTGCGGATCGTTTCGTGGCGTCCCCGTTTGCGGTAGGGGAGCGGCTGTATCGCACTGGTGATCTCGTTCGGTTCACAGCTGAGGGTGCGTTGGATTATGTGGGGCGTACGGACTTTCAGGTGAAGGTGCGTGGTTTCCGGATCGAGCTCGGTGAGATCGAGTCGGCGTTGCGTGGTGTGGACGGTGTCCGTGACGTGGCGGTGGTTGCTCGTGAAGGCGACCGGACCGGTGCGCAGTTGGTGGCGTATGCGGTGCCGGGGTCGGGCACAGAAATCGACGTGGCGTCGGTGAAGGCCGCGTTGGCGGCCGAACTGCCGTCGTACATGGTGCCGTCGGCGTTTGTGGTGCTCGAGGCGTTGCCGCTGAACGTGAACGGTAAGTTGGATCGGAAGGCATTGCCGGCGCCGGTGTTCGAGGCTCGTGAGTTCCGTGCGCCGGTGTCGCCGGTGGAAGAATCGGTGGCGGCGGTGTTCGCCGAGGTACTCGGAATCGACCGAGTGGGTCTTGATGACGACTTCTTCGAACTCGGCGGCAACTCGCTGCTCGCAACCCAGGTGGCGTCGCGGTTGAGCTTCGCGCTCGGCACGAAGGTCCCGGTGCGCGCCTTGTTCGAAACACCGACGGTCGAGGCGCTTGCCGCGGTGGTCGAGTCGCAGGACACAGAGATCCGCGTGCCGCTCGAGGCCGGTCACCGGCCCGAGAGGATCCCGCTCTCGCCGGCTCAGCAACGCATGTGGTTCCTCAACCGCTTCGACACCGACACGGCCGCGTACAACGTGCCGATGGCCATCCGGCTGAGCGGCGATCTCGACGTGGACGCGCTACAGGCTGCTGTAGCCGACGTCGTCACACGCCACGAATCGCTACGCACCTATTACCCGGAGTCCGTCGACGGCCCGGTCCAGGTGATCGTCCCGGCCACCGAAGTCACCCCGGATCTGCGCCCGGTGAGGGTGGCAGAGCACGAGATCATCGACTCTGTCACCACTGTGGGAGCCACCACGTTCGATGTTACTGAGGAGGTGCCGCTCGCTGCGACACTCTTCCAGGTCGGCGATACGGACTACGTGCTCGCGTTCGTCGTCCACCACATCTCGGCGGACGGCTCGTCGATGGGCCCGTTGACCCGCGACCTGATGCAGGCGTATATGGCGCGCTCCGAGGGCGGTGTCCCCACATGGGAGGCGCTCGAGGTGCAGTACGCGGACTACGCCGTCTGGCAGCGAACGGTACTCGGCTCGGAGGACGATCCCGACTCGATCGCGTCCAAGCAGGTCGGCTACTGGAAGCAGGCCCTCGCGGGGCTCCCGGATCAGCTCGATCTTCCGACTGATCGCCCGCGCCCCGCAGTGCAGTCGTTCCACGGTGCACGGGTCGACTTCACGGTCGACGCCGCCCTGCATCAGCGCCTGACCGATCTCGGCCGGCAGACCAACACGACGCTGTTCATGGTGCTGCACACCGCATTCGCGGTCTTCCTCGCGCGGATGTCGGCGAGCGAGGACATCGCGATCGGTACGCCGATCGCGGGTCGTGCCGAGCGTGAACTCGACGACCTGATCGGCATGTTCGCCAATACCCTGGTCTTCCGCACCCTTGTGGATGGCGAGCTGAGCTTCGCAGAACTCCTCGAGCAGACCCGCGAGACGGATCTCGGCGCATTCGCAAACGCAGATGTGCCGTTCGAGCGGCTGGTCGAGGTCCTGAACCCGGCTCGTTCGACCGCACGGCACCCGCTGTTCCAGGTGGGTCTGTCGTTCCAGAACCTCGCCCAGTCGTCGCTCGAACTGCCCGGGCTCACGATCTCGGGAATCGACGCCGACATGGCGATCTCGCAGTTCGACCTGCACCTGATCGTCACCGATCGATACGACGCCGACGGCCGAGCTGCCGGCATCACCGGCTTCTTCACCTATGCGACCGATCTATTCGACGAGTCGACGGTGGCAGGGTTCACCGAACGACTCAACCGGGTCCTCCGCGCGGTGGTCACCGACGCGGCGATGCCGGTCGGGGACGTGCCGCTGCTCGACCCGGTCGAGAAGACCCGGGTACTCGAAGCGTGGAACGACACCGCGCACGAGGTGGACGGTGCAACCACACTCGTGGATCTGTTCGACGAGCAGGTGCGTCGTGACGCGACCGCCACGGCGCTGGTGGCCGACGGCGAGTTGCACTCGGTGGCCGACGGCGAGTTCCACTCGGTGACCTACGGCGAGTTCGACGCTCGCGTCAACCGGCTTGCCCGGAAGCTGATCTCGATGGGGGTCGCGCCTGAGACGACGATCGTGCTGGCGATGCGTCGCTCGATCGAACTGCTCGTGGGTATGTATGCCGTCGCCAAGGCGGGCGGTGTGTATGTGCCGGTGGATCCGGATCAGCCGGACGAGCGCAATGCGTTCGTCGTCGACGCGGCCGCGCCCGCGGTTGTGCTGACGACCGGGCGCGACGAGTTTGTCATACCAGGGGAGAACCCTGTCTCCACCGTTCTGGTGGATTCTGCGGATCTGTCCGAGTTCTCGGCAGAGCCGGTGACGGATGCCGATAGGCGCGCACCGTTGCGGTCGTCGAACACCGCGTACGTGATCTTCACGTCGGGTTCGACCGGCCGGCCGAAGGGTGTGGCGGTGCCGCACGCGGCGATCGTGAACCAGATGCTGTGGAAGCGCGAATACTTCGGTCTCGGCGTGGACGATGCTGTGTTGCTCAAGACGATCGCGACGTTCGACCTGTCGGTGTGGGAATTCTGGTCGGCGCTGGTCTCCGGCGGTCGTGTGGTGATCGCCTCGCCGGACGGCCATCGCGATCCGGCATACCTGAACCGATTGATGACGGAGCAGGCCGTGACGACGCTGCACGTCGTGCCGTCGATGCTCGAAGCGCTGATGATCGACGGCAGCGGCCGGCTGCCTCGTACGTTGCGTCGGGTCCTCGCGATCGGCGAGGCGCTTCCCGTCGCGACCGCGGAACGCTTCGTGGAACACAACGATGCGCGGTTGGTGAACCTGTACGGCCCGACCGAGGCCGCGGTGTCGGTCACCGCAGGTGACGTGACCGATCTGTCCGAGGCGTCGATCTCGATCGGTGGGCCTGAGTGGAATACCCGGGTCTACGTTCTCGACGAACGCCTCAATCCCGTCCCGGCGGGTGTTCCGGGTGAGCTCTACCTTGCGGGCGCGCAATTGGCGCGGGGTTACCACGGTCGGGCGGATCTGACCGCGGAGCGTTTCGTGGCGTCGCCGTTCGGGTCGGGGGAGCGGCTGTACCGCACCGGCGACCTCGTGAAGTGGACGGCACAGGGAGAGCTGGACTACCTGTCGCGGACCGACTTCCAGGTGAAGGTGCGTGGTTTCCGTATAGAGCTCGGCGAGATCGAGTCGGCGTTGCGGGAACAGAACGAGGTCCGTGACGTTGCGGTGATCGCGCGTGAGGACGAGCGCACCGGTGCGCAGTTGGTGGCGTATGTGGTGCCGGCGGCGGGTGTGGAACTCGATACGACCGAGCTGAAGTCTGTGTTGGGTTCGCGTGTTCCGTCGTACATGGTGCCGTCGGCGTTCGTGGTGCTCGATGGGTTGCCGTTGAATGTGAACGGCAAGCTGGATCGGAAGGCGTTGCCGGAGCCGGTGTTCGAGGTGCGTGAGTTCCGAGCGCCGCGTACGCCGGTCGAGGAGATCGTCGCGGGTGTGTTCGCGGACGTACTCGGTGTGTCGAGGGTGGGGGTCGACGACGACTTCTTCGAACTCGGTGGCAACTCGTTGCTTGCAACGCAGGTGGTCTCGCGCATCGGTACAGCGTTGGGTGCCCGTGTACCGGTCCGGATCGTGTTCGACTCTCCGAATGTCGGTGCGCTCGCTGTCGCTGCGGAGCAGCATGCTGACACCGATTCGAGGACGCCACTCGTACCGCAGTCGCGTCCGGACATGGTGCCGCTGTCGCTCGCGCAGCAGCGCATGTGGTTCCTCAATCGCTTCGACACCGACTCGTCGGTCAACAACATTCCGGTCGCTGTGCGTTTGGCCGGTGAACTCGATGTGTCCGCGCTGCAGGATGCTGTGCGGGACGTGCTGGTGCGGCACGAGGTGCTGCGCACGATCTACCCGGAGATCGACGGGCATCCCTACCAGTTGATCGTTCCCGCAGCCGAGGCCGCACCCGAGGTCGTCGCCGAAACCGTCACCGAGGACGACCTCCTCGCCCGTGTCGGCGAGGTCGTGTCGGCCGGTTTCGACGTCACGTCCGAGATTCCGTTGAGGGTCGCGCTGTTCGCACTGGCGGACAGCGGAAGTGACGCCGAGAACGCGACCGATCATGTGCTCGTCTTCGTCGCGCACCACATCAGCGCCGACGGCTGGTCGATGGCACCGCTCACGCGCGACGTCATGACCGCCTACGTGTCCCGCGCGGCGGGCGAGGCCCCGGCCTGGGCGCCGCTGCCCGTGCAGTACGCGGACTTCGCACTGTGGCAGCGCGAGGTGCTCGGCAGCGAAGACGATCCGGAGAGTGTGCTCTCGGCTCAGGCAGAATTCTGGAAGGGCACCCTCGCCGGCGTCCCGGACGAGCTCAACCTGCCGATGGATCGCCCGCGCCCTCCGGTGCAGTCGTTCACCGGAGGAAAGGTCGAGTTCGCACTCGACGCGTCCGCTCATCGTGAACTCGCGGCGCTGGCCCGCCGGACCGGAACAACCATGTTCATGGTCCTGCACACGGCGTTGGCAGTGTTCCTCGCGCGTATGTCCGACTCCGACGACATCACGATCGGCACGCCGATCGCGGGTCGCGGCGAGCGTGAGCTCGATGATCTGATCGGCATGTTCGTCAACACCCTGGTGTTGCGCAGCCATGTCGATACCGGTGAGACCTTCGAGGACCTACTGTCGCGGGTGCGCGCCGCCGACCTCGACGCGTTCGCACACGCCGACATTCCGTTCGAGCGGCTTGTGGACGTACTCGAGCCCGAGCGGTCCACCGCGCGGCACCCGCTGTTCCAGGTGGTGCTGTCGTTCGAGAACATGCCCGAAACCGCCCTCGAACTGCCGAGGCTGAGTGTGTCCGGTGTGCCGTTCGAACTCGACATCGCGAAGTTCGATCTCGGATTGACGCTGCGTGAACACGTCGACGCCGGCGGTGATCCGGACGGCCTGTCCGCTGAGTTCTCGTATGCGAGCGCACTGTTCGACCACGATACGGTCGAGCGGTTCGCGGAGCGATTCACCCGGCTCGTGAACGGCATCCTGTCCGGAACAGCTACACCGGTCGGCGACCTGCCGCTGCTCGGCGATGAGGAATTCGCGCAGCTCACCAGCATGCGCGGGCACGACGTCCTGACCGAGCCGAAGACCCTCGCGGACTTCCTCACTCTCGGTGTGACGATGGATCCCGACGCCACCGCAGTGCGTTACGAGGGACGTTCGATCACCTACCGGGAGATCGACGAAGCGTCGTCGAGACTTGCCCGGATGCTCATCGATCGGGGAATCGGGGCCGAGGACTTCGTTGCCGTCTCGTTCCCGCGTTCGTACGACATGGCGGTCACCGTCATGGCTGTCGCGAAGACCGGCGCCGCACATGTGCCGGTGGACCCCACGTACCCCGCCGAGCGCGTGCGGTACATGCTGTCCGATTCCGGTGCAGCACTGGGTATCACGTCGTCGCAGTACGCCACCGGTCTGCCCGACGACGCGGAATGGCTACTCGTCGACGACCCCGACTTCGTCGCGGAGGTCGACGCACGTGCGTCCACACCGATCAGCGACACGGATCGCGTACGCCCCACTCACGTGTACCAGCCCGCCTACCTGATCTACACCTCGGGTTCGACGGGGCAGCCGAAGGGCGTCGTCGTCACCCACTCGGGTCTGGCCGGTTTGAAGGACATGGTCACCGATCTGTACGGCGTGACGTCCGAGTCGCGGTTCCTGCAGATCTGCTCGCCGAGCTTCGACCCGTCGGTACTCGAATGGATGGCTGCCTTCTCGTTCGGTGCCACGTTGGTGATCGTGCCGTCGACGATCATCGGTGGCCCGGATCTCGCGGAGCTGCTGCGCACCGAACGGGTGACGCACACGATCATCACCCCGGTGGTGCTCGGGACCATGGAGTCCGACGGCGTCGACAGCTTCGAAGTGTTGTCGGTCGGTGGCGATGTCACCACGCCGGAACTGCTGTCGGAGTGGTCGAAGCGCACGACCTACGTCAACGCGTACGGGCCCACCGAGGCCACGATCGTATCGACCTTCGGGCAGATGGTGCCGGAGCGCCCGATCACGATCGGTGAGCCCATCGTCGGCATGACCACCCTGGTGCTCGATTCACGTCTGCGGCCGGTCGCGGCCGGTATGGCGGGTGAGCTCTACGTGGCGGGCCGTGCCCTTGCGCGCGGTTACCACCGACGCAACGCTCTCACCGCCGAACGATTCGTCCCGAACCCGTACGGCGAAGCCGGCGAACGCATGTACCGCACCGGTGATGTGGTGCGGTGGCGTGCTGTCGAGGATCGTCTCGAACTCGAGTTCGTGGGGCGCAGCGACTTCCAGGTGAAGGTGCGCGGTTTCCGTATCGAACTCGGCGAGATCGACGCTGTGCTCTCGGCACACGACACCGTCAACTGGACAACCACGGTCGGTCGTTCGACGGCGTCGGGTGCGACGGTGTTGGTGTCGTATGTCTTGCCTGCGGCGGGCCGGACTGTGGATGTGGCGGGGTTGACGGAGTTCGTGGCTCGGTCGTTGCCGCCGCATATGGTGCCGTCGGCGATCGTGGTGCTCGATGAGGTGCCGTTGACGCCGGTGGGCAAGTTGGATCGTGATGCGTTGCCGGAGCCGGTGTTCGAAGAGCGTGAGTATCGCGGTGCCGGTAGTGAGGTCGAGGAGATCATTGCGGAGGTGTTCGCGGAGGTTCTGCACTTGGAGAAGGTGAGTGTGGACGAGTCGTTCTTCGCGCTCGGTGGTGATTCGATCGTGTCGATTCAGTTGGTGTCGCGGGCGAAGGCTCGTGGTGTGGTGTTCACGCCGCGGGATGTGTTCGAGCGGCGTTCGGTGGCGGGGCTGGCGGAGGTCGCCTCGCGTGTGGATGCGGATGCGCCCCAGAAGCTGGCCGAACTTCCGGGTGGTGGTGTCGGTGATGTTCCGTTGACGCCGATCATGCGTGAGGTGCTGGGCTGGCCCGGTGGCTTCGACCGATTCTCGCAGACCATCGCTGTCAACCTTCCGCAGGACATCACCGCGGACGTGCTCGAGCGGACGATCGGTGCTGTGGTGGATCACCATGATGCGCTGCGGTCGATCCTCGACCGGAGTGATGACGCGGCAACACTGCGCATTCGCGCCACGGGCACTGTCGACGCGTCGTCCCTGATCACCAGGATCGAGGTCGCGGCCGAGATCTCCGATGCCGATCTCACCGAGATCGCCTCGCGCGAACTCGATTCCGCGCTCGGGCGCCTCGACCCGGTATCGGGGTCGGTACTGCAGTTCGTGTGGTTCGACTTCGCCGGCGGCGCCCGGCCGGGTGTGTTGCTGATCGTCGCGCATCACCTGGTGATGGACGGTGTGTCGTGGCGAATCCTGTTGCCGGACCTCGGTCTTGCGTGGGGGCAGATCGTCGCAGGGCAGGATGTCCAGCTCGCCGAGGTCGGGACGTCGTTGCGGCGCTGGGCGCACGGCCTCGTCGAGGCGGCGCCGTCGTATCGAAATGAGCTGGAGTTGTGGGAGCGGGTTCTCGGTGAACCCGACCCGCTGCTCGCGCAGCGTCCCTTCGACCCCGCGGTCGATGTCACCTCCACGGTGGAACGCATCGAACTGACACTGGATTCACGGCAGACCGAGGCGTTGCTGACGTCGGTGCCGTCGTTGTTCCGTGGTGGTGTCGCCGATGGTCTGGTGGCGGCGTTGGGGTTGGCGTTGGTGCGGTGGCGTCGTGATCGTGGTGTGGAGTCATCGTCGGCGTTGGTGAAGTTCGAGGGTCACGGTCGTGAAGAGGCTGTGGTTCCGGGTGCGGATCTGTCGCGGACGGTGGGGTGGTTCACGAGTGCGTATCCGGTGCGGGTGGATCTGGCGGGTGTCGATGTCGATGATGCGTTCGCCGGTGGTGTGTCGGTCGGTGCTGCGGTCAAGGCTGTGAAGGAGCAGTTGCTGGCGATTCCGGACAGGGGCATGGGGTATGGCCTGTTGCGGTATCTGGATGGGCAGTCGTCGGTGCGGTTGGGTGCGGTGGCGAAGTCGCCGCAGATCAGTTTCAACTATCTGGGGCGTGTGTCTGCTGCGGATGTGCCGGAGGAGTTGGCGGCGATCGGGTGGGCGCCCACCGGCGCACTCGGCCAGGTCGACGCCGCGCTCGATGCGGACATGCCCGCCAGTGCCGCGATCGACATCAACGCGATCGTGAACGATGGGCCGGAGGGTCCGCAGCTCGGCGCGAACATCGCATTCCCCACCGGACTGTTGGATCGCGACGATGTCGACGAGTTCGCGCAGCACTGGCGCGCGGCTCTCGACGCGCTCGTCGCCCACGTCGACGCACCCGACGCCGGCGGGCTGACACCGTCGGACGTTCCGTTGGTGAATGTGACCCAGTCCGGCCTGGAACGGTGGGAATCGCGGTACCGGCCGGTGGCCGATGTGTGGCCGCTCTCGCCGCTGCAGTCCGGTCTGTTGTTCCACGCGCTGATGACGGCCGACGATGACGTCGACGTGTACACGATGCAGGCGGTGCTCGACCTCGAAGGCGCGGTCGACGCGGACCGTCTGCACCGGGCTGCTCAGGGGCTGCTCGATCGGCATGCGAATCTGCGCACCGTCTTCGTCACCGACGACGACGGCGACTCGGTCCAGCTGGTGCTCGACGACGTACAGGTGCCGTGGCGCACAGTCGACATGTCGTCGGAGGTCGCGTCTTCGGGAGTGACGGCCACCGTCCCGTTCTGGCGCGACGAGGAGTCCCGCGGATTCGTCATGGACACCGGACCGCTCATGCGGTTCGTACTCGTCTCGCTCGGCGGTGATCGCTACCAGCTCGGCGTGACCACGCACCACGTGCTGGTCGACGGCTGGTCGATGCCGCTGCTCATGCAGGACCTGATGGCCCTGTACGCCACTCGCGGCGATACGTCGATGCTGCCGCGTGCGCGGTCGTACCGATCGTTCCTCGAATGGGTCGGCACACGCGACCTGGAGGCCTCGCGCGACGCCTGGTCACACGTATTCGACGGATTCGACGAACCGACACTGCTCGCCCCGCAGTCGCCCCGTCATCCGGGGGAGCAGGGCGACGACCGCGTCAAGATCGAACTGGACGCGCAGCGCCTGGCCGCGATCAGCGATGCCGCGGCGCGCCTCGGCGTCACCGTGAACACTCTCGTGCAGGCCGCATGGGGCGTGCTGATCGGACGTCTCACCGGCCGCGACGACGTGGTGTTCGGCGCGACCGTGTCCGGACGCCCCGCCGACCTGCCCGGCGTGGAGTCGATGGTGGGTCTGTTCATCAACACCCTGCCGGTGCGGGTGTCCTTCGACCCCGACGAGCCGATCGGCGAGTTCCTCGGTCGTCTGCAGAGCGAACAAGCCGCGCTGCTCGAACATCACCATCTCGGACTGACCGACATCCAGCGGGCCTCGGGTCCCGCGGTGGCCTTCGACACCCTCACCGTGTTCGAGTCCTACCCGCTCGACGAGGAGGGCCTCGCCCAGCAGGCCTCGTCGATCGACGGCATGTCCGTCACAGGTGTCGGTACACACGACGCCACGCACTACCCGTTGAGCCTGTTCGTTCACATCAAGACGGGCATGGAAGTCGAACTGCGCTATCAGCGTGCACTTTTCGATCGCGATCAGGTGTCCACGCTCGTTGCCCGCTTCGTGCGTGCACTCGAGTCGCTTGCTGCGCGGCCCGACAATCATGTGGGTGACATCGAGCTCCTCGATGCCGCGGAACTCGACCGGATCCTCCACGACTGGAACGACTCGGCGCACGAACTCGACGCGTCGGCACTGCTCACCGACCGTTTCGACGCGCAGGCCGCTCACACACCCGACGCTGTCGCACTCGTCTACGAAGGTGACTCCCTCACCTACGCCGAGTTCGACGCTCGCGTCACACGCCTCGCGCGACACCTGATCGCGCACGGTGTGGGGCCGGAGTCGTTGGTGGGCTTGGCCATCCGACGGTCTCTCGACCTCATGGTGGGTATGTACGCGATCGTGCGCGCCGGCGGCGCATGGGTGCCGATCGATCCCGACCACCCCATCGATCGTGTCCGGCACATCCTCGACACGGCCGATCCGGTCTGCATCGTGACCACAGCGCGCGACGAGTTCGAGGTGCCGTCGGATCTCGGTATCCGGTCGATCGCCATCGACGTGCTCGATTTGTCGAACACCTCGATCGCACCGGTCACCGATGCGGACCGGATCGCACCGCTGCGTCCTGACAACACCGCCTACGCGATCTTCACGTCCGGTTCGACAGGACGCCCGAAGGGCGTCGCGGTGACGCACCGCGCAATCGTCAACCAGACGGAATGGATGCTGCACGAGTTCGAGATGACCTCGAGCGACGTGTACTTCCAGAAGACCGCCACCACGTTCGACGTGTCGCTGTGGGGCTTCTTCATGCCCTTGAGCGTGGGTGCCCGTCTCGTGATCGCCACCCCGGACGGTCACCGCGACCCCGCGTACCTGTCCGAAGTCATTGCACGCGAGCGCGTCACGATCACCGACTTCGTGCCGTCGATGCTCACGGTGTTCGCCGCCCACGCCGACGCCGAAGAATGCCGCACTCTGCGCGACATCTTCGTGATCGGTGAAGCCCTGCCGCCCGAGACGATCGACGGTGTCCGCAGGATCAGCTCTGCGGACATCGACAACCTGTACGGACCCACGGAAGCCGCCGTGTCCGCCACCTACTGGCAAGCACCGGCAGCGGGTTCGGTCGACGTGGTGCCGATCGGTGTCCCGGAATGGAACGTGCAGGCGTACGTCCTCGACGGCCGGCTCCGCCCCGTTCCCGTCGGTGTCCCGGGAGAGCTCTATCTCGCAGGTGTCCAGCTCGCACGCGGGTACGTGCGCCGCCCGGACCTCACCTCGGACCGGTTCGTCGCGAATCCGTACGGGGAGTCCGGCAACCGGATGTACCGAACGGGCGACCTCGTGACGTGGAACGAGCATGGCGAACTCGAATACATCGGCCGCACCGACTTCCAGGTGAAGTTCCGTGGCCAGCGCATCGAGCTCGGCGAGATCGAAACCGCGCTGCTCGCCCACGATTCGGTGAACCAGGCTGCGGTACTGGTGGTGCAGACACCCACCGGCGACCAGCTCGCCGGATACGTCGTGCCGGCACCGGGACGGAACATCGACACCGGCGAACTCGTCGAGTTCGTGTCGGAGACGCTGCCCGCGTACATGGTGCCGTCCGCGTTGGTCGTGCTCGGAGAGTTCCCGCTCAACACGTCTGGCAAGCTCGACCGCAAGGCGCTTCCCGCTCCGACGTTCGAAGCGCGGGAGTTCCGGGCTCCGACGACACCGATCGAGGAGATCGTTGCGACGACCTTTGCCGATGTCCTCGGTGTCGAACGTGTCGGCCTCGACGACGACTTCTTCGCGCTCGGCGGAAACTCACTGATCGCGACGCAACTCGTTGCGCGCCTCGGGTCGGCACTCGATGTTCGTATTCCGGTGCGGGTGCTGTTCGAGTCCTCGACCGTGCATGCCCTCGCCGCGCAGGCAGAGCAGCACACGGGGTCGACGCGTCGCGCACCGCTGGTGCCGCAGCAGCGCCCGGATCGGGTGCCGCTGTCGCTTGCACAGCAGCGCATGTGGTTCCTCAATCGCTTCGATGCGACGTCGAGCGCCGACAACCTCCCCGTCGCAGTGCGGCTGACCGGCGCCCTCGACGTGGATGCGCTGCAGGCGGCCGTGCGTGATCTGCTCGATCGACACGAGGTGCTCCGCACGATCTACCCGGAGGACGACGGTCGTCCCTACCAGCAGATTCTGTCGGTGGACGAGGCGATGCCGAACCTCGACGCTGTGCAGGTCGACGAAGCGGACCTGCCCGGACGGATCCTGGAGATCGTGGGCGCTGGGTTCGACGTGACGACACAGGTTCCATTGCGTGCGGTGCTGTACAGGCTGGGGGCGTCGGTCTCTGATCACGTGCTCGTATTCGTCGTCCACCACATCAGCGCCGACGGCTGGTCGATGGCACCGCTCACCCGTGATGTCATGGCCGCCTACGTGTCCCGTACGAACGGCGAAGAACCTGCCTGGGCTCCGCTGCCGGTCCAGTACGCGGACTTCGCGTTGTGGCAGCGTGAGGTTCTCGGCTCGGAGGACGATCCGGAGAGTCTGCTGTCGACCCAGGCCCAGTACTGGAAGCGTGCGCTCTCCGGCATTCCGGACGAGCTGAATCTGCCGATGGACCGTCCGCGTCCGCCGGTGCAGTCGTTCGCCGGTGGCCGGGTCGAGTTCGCGCTCGATGCGTCCACGCATCGTGAACTGGCTGCGTTGGCCCGCCGGACCGGCACGACCATGTTCATGGTCGTCCACACCGCGCTGGCGATCTTTCTGGCGCGCATGTCCGACTCCGACGACGTGGCGATCGGCACCCCGATCGCGGGTCGCGGCGAGTCCGAACTCGACGACCTGATCGGCATGTTCGTCAACACCCTGGTGTTGCGGAGCCGTGTCGAGGCGGGCGAGCCGTTCACCGACCTGCTGGCGCGGGTCCGTGAGATCGATCTCGAGGCGTTCGCCCACGCGGACATCCCGTTCGAGCGGCTCGTCGAGATCGTCGAGCCCGAGCGGTCGACGGCGCGGCACCCGCTGTTCCAGGTGGCCCTGTCGTTCGAGAACCTGCCGTCCGCGGATTTCGAGCTTCCGGAGCTGAGTGTGTCCGGCGTGCCCTTCGATGTGGACACCGCGAAGTTCGACCTGTCGCTCACGCTGCGCGAAGGCATCGGGCAAGACGGTGCACCTGCCGGCATATCGGCCGAGTTCTCCTACGCGAGCGCGCTGTTCGATCACGGTACCGTCGAACAGTTCGCGCATCGGTTCGAACTGCTGATCTCCGGCCTCCTCGCGGATCCACAGGCACCGGTCGGGGATCTCCCGCTGCTCGGCGGCGACGAGTTCGGCCGGCTCACGCACGTCCACGGGGATCGCGTCGGAGCGGGCGGAACCCTCGCCGATATCCTCACGGCGGCGGTCACGCTGGATCCGAACGCCACCGCGGTCCGCTACGAGGGGCGCTCGATCAGCTACCGCGAGCTCGACGAGACCTCGTCGAAGCTCGCGCGCATCCTCATCGGACAGGGCGTCGGCCCGGAGGACATCGTCGCGGTGTCGTATCCGAGGTCGTACGAGATGGTTCTGAGCGTGTGGGCGATCGCGAAGGCCGGTGCCGCGCACCTGCCGGTCGACCCCACCTATCCCGTCGAGCGTGTGCGGTACATGCTGGCCGATTCCGGCGCGGTCCTCGGTATCACGTCCTCGACCTATCGGGACGGACTACCCGGGGACTCCGACTGGATCGTGCTCGACGATTCGACGTTCACCAGTGAGCTCGACAGGCAGTCGGAGCTGCCGGTGGGCGCCTCCGACCGGGTGCGTCCGCTGTCGCTGTTCCACCCGGCCTACGTCATCTACACCTCGGGTTCGACGGGCCGTCCCAAGGGCGTCGTCGTCACACACCAGGGTCTGGGCGGGGTTGTCGACACCGCCGTCGAGCTGTACCACCTGCGTGCCGGACATCGTTTCCTGCACATCTGCTCGCCGAGCTTCGACCCGTCGGTGCTCGAGTGGATGGCGGCGTTCACCAGTGGTGCGACGCTGGTGATCGTGCCGTCGACGATCATCGGTGGCCCGGATCTCGCGGACCTCCTGCGCACCGAGCGGGTGACTCACACGATCATCACCCCTGCGGTGCTCGGCACGATGGATCCGACGGGGATCGACAGCCTCGAGGTCGCGTCGGTCGGCGGCGACGTCACCACGCCGGAACTGCTCGCCAAGTGGGCACCGGGCCGCAAGTACTTCAACGGATACGGCCCCACCGAGACGACGATCATCTCGTCCTTCGCTCGGCTCGAGCCGGGACGCCCCATCACGATCGGCCACCCCACTCACGGGGTGTCCGCGCTCGTGCTCGACGCACGGATGCGTCCCGTCCCGGAGGGCGTCGCCGGTGAGCTGTACATGGCAGGTGCGGCGCTTGCCCGCGGTTACCACGGCCGCAGCGCCCTCACCGCTGAGATGTTCGTCGCCAATCCCTACAGTCCGGACGGTTCACGGATGTACCGCACGGGCGACGTCGTCCGGTGGCGGGCCGGCGGGGAGCGTCTCGAGCTCGAGTTCGTGGGGCGCAGCGACTTCCAGGTGAAGGTGCGCGGTTTCCGTATCGAACTCGGCGAGATCGACGCAGCCCTGGCGGCACATGAGACCGTCGATTTTGCCGCAACCCTCGGCCGTTCGACGGCGTCGGGTGCGACGGTGTTGGTGTCGTATGTGTTGCCCGCGGTGGGCCGGACTGTGGATGTGGCGGGGTTGACGGAGTTCGTGGCTCGGTCGTTGCCGCCGCATATGGTGCCGTCGGCGATCGTGGTGCTCGATGAGGTGCCGTTGACGCCGGTGGGCAAGTTGGATCGTGATGCGTTGCCGGAGCCGGTGTTCGAAGAGCGTGAGTATCGCGGTGCCGGTAGCGAGGTCGAGGAGATCATCGCGGAGGTGTTCGCGGAGGTTCTGCACTTGGAGAAGGTGAGTGTGGACGAGTCGTTCTTCGCGCTCGGTGGTGATTCGATCGTGTCGATTCAGTTGGTGTCGCGGGCGAAGGCTCGTGGTGTGGTGTTCACGCCGCGGGATGTGTTCGAGCGGCGTTCGGTGGCGGGGCTGGCCGAAGTTGCTGTTCGGAGCGACGAGTCTCAGGGCCTCGTGCGGCTCGACGAACTACCCGGTGGTGGTGCCGGTGATGTTCCGTTGACGCCGATCATGCGTGAGGTGCTGGGCTGGCCCGGCGGCATCGACCGGTTCTCCCAGTTCGTCTCCGTGACCCTTCCGCAGGACATCACCGCGGACGTGCTCGAGCGGACGATCGGTGCTGTGGTGGATCACCACGATGCGCTTCGGTCGATCCTCGACCGCGACGACGCCGGCATCACCTTCCGCGTGCGCGTTGCCGGTGACGTGGACGCAGGGTCCCTTCTCACCCGCGTCGAGGCTCCCACAGACATCAGCGACGAGGACCTGACCGCCCTCGCCGGACGTGAGATCGATGCGGCCCTCGGCCGACTCGACCCGTTCGCCGGGGCGATGCTGCAGTTCGTGTGGTTCGACTTCGGTTCGGCCGGGCGTGCCGGGGTGCTCGCCGTCGTTGCCCATCACCTCGTGGTCGACGGAGTGTCGTGGCGAATCCTGTTGCCGGACCTCGGTCTTGCGTGGGGACAGATCGTCTCCGGCCAGGAGAAGGTCGAGCTTGCCGCAGTCGGGACGTCGTTGCGGCGCTGGGCGCACGGTCTCGTCGAGGCGGCACCGTCGCATCGCGACGAACTGGGGCTCTGGGAACAGATTCTCGAGGGTCCCGATCCGCTACTCGGCGAGCGGCCGTTCGATCCGTCCGTGGACACCGCGTCCACCGTGGAGCGTTTCGACGTCAGCGTGCCCGCCTCGGACACCGAGGCGTTGCTGACGTCGGTGCCGTCGTTGTTCCGTGGTGGTGTCGCCGATGGTCTGGTGACGGCGTTGGGGTTGGCGTTGGTGCGGTGGCGTCGTGATCGTGGTGTGGAGTCATCGTCGGCGTTGGTGAAGTTCGAGGGTCACGGTCGTGAAGAGGCTGTGGTTCCGGGTGCGGATCTGTCGCGGACGGTGGGGTGGTTCACGAGTGCGTATCCGGTGCGGGTGGATCTGGCGGGTGTCGATGTCGATGATGCGTTCGCCGGTGGTGTGTCGGTCGGTGCTGCGGTCAAGGCTGTGAAGGAGCAGTTGCTGGCGATTCCGGACAGGGGCATGGGGTATGGCCTGTTGCGGTATCTGGATGGGCAGTCGTCGGTGCGGTTGGGTGCGGTGGCGAAGTCGCCGCAGATCAGTTTCAACTATCTGGGGCGTGTGTCTGCTGCGGATGTGCCGGAGGAGTTGGCGGCGATCGGGTGGGCGCCTACGGATGCGCTAGGCAAGCTCGACGTGGTCCAGGACGCGGACATGCCCGCGAACGCTGCGGTCGATATCAACGCCGTGGTCAGCGACGGGCCGGAGGGTCCGCAGCTCGGCGCGAACATCGCGTTCCCGGCGGGACTGCTCGATCGCGACGACGTCGACGAACTCTCCCAGCACTGGATTGCTGCGCTGAGCGCCCTCGCGGAGTACGCGACGGGGCCGCAGGCAGGTGGACTCACCCCCTCGGATCTGCCGCTGGTCGACCTCGATCAGACCGAGATCGAACACTGGGAGCGCCGCTACCCGGCGCTCGACGACGTGTGGCCGCTCTCACCTCTGCAGTCCGGTCTGCTGTTCCATGCATCGATGATCGACGAGAGTCACGTCGACGTGTACACAATGCAGGCTGTGCTCGACCTCGAAGGCGCGGTCGACGTGGATCGCCTGCGCGGCGCAGGTCAGGCGTTGCTCGACCGGTACCCGAATCTCCGCACCGCGTTCGTCACCGACGACAAGGGCGACTCGGTTCAGTTGGTGCTCGACGAGGTTGAACTGCCTTGGAAACAGGTCGATCTCGGAGATCTTCCTGCCGACCGTCGCGAGACGGAGCTTGCGGAGGTGCTTGCAGCCGAGCAGGCTCGCCGGTTCGAAATGGAGACCGCTCCGCTGATGCGGTTCCTGCTCGTCAAGGAATCCGATGGCCGGTACCACCTCGCAGTCACGAGCCATCACATACTGCTCGACGGCTGGTCGATGCCGCTGCTCATGCAGGACCTGATGGCCCTGTACGTGCTGCGCGGAGATCAGTCGTTGCTGCCGCGTGTCCGCTCGTACCGCCACTTCCTGTCCTGGTTGTCGGAGCAGAATCGCAACGACTCCCTCGATGCGTGGGCGGACACCCTCCGCGGTATGGAGGAGCCGACGATCCTGGCACCGGCCGTCCGCGACGCGGACAACGACACGATCTCCACGGTGTCGGTGCTCTACGACGCCGAACGGACCGCGCGGTTGACCACGTTCGCCGGGCAACTCGGGGTGACGGTCAATACGCTGGTCCAGGCGGCGTGGGCAGTGCTCGCAGGCCGGCTGACCGGACGGAACGACGTGGTGTTCGGCGCGACCGTCTCCGGGCGTCCCGCAGACCTGCCCGGCGTGGAGTCGATGGTGGGTCTGTTCATCAACACGCTGCCGGTGCGGGTGAACGCCGAACCGGACGAGTCGGTCGAGGCATTGCTTACGCGTCTGCAGGCGGAGCAGGCCGGACTCCTCGATCACCACTACGTCGGCCTGTCCGACATCGAACAGCGCGCAGGCATCCCGATCGGGTTCGATTCGCTGCTGGTCTTCGAGTCGTATCCGATCGACCGCGAAGCACTGTCCGATGCGGCAGGGTCGATCGACGGGATGACCATCACGGGGGTGAGTGTCAAGGACGCGACGCACTACCCGATCACGCTGCTCACCGTTGCCGACACGGCGATCGACTTCACCTTCAAGTACCTCGAGCGCTTCTTCGACGAGGTGGCGATCTCGAGGATTTCCGAGCAGTTCGTCCGGGTACTCGACGCGTTCGTCGACAACCCGGGTGATCCGGTCGGTGACATCGATCTGCTCGGTGCCGACGAGGCGGCTCGCATCGTCGAAGAATCGGGACCGGTGACTCCGGTCGTCACATCCGCGGCACGCACCCTGGCCACCGTCCTCAGTGAGGTCCTCGAGGAGGACCCGTCCGCTCCGGCTCTGGCGGTACCTGCGGACGCCGCCACCGGTGAGGAAGGACGCGAGTTCTCGTACCGGCAACTCGACGAGCAGTCGTCGCAGCTTGCCCGTGTGCTCATCGCACGCGGTCTGGGAACGGGGGACATCGTGGCCATCGCGATACCGAGGTCGGTGGCTTCGGTGGTCGCGCAATGGGCCGTGGCGAAGACCGGCGCGGCCCTTGCGATTGTCGACTCTCAGCGGTGGACGACAAGTCTGCCGTCGGGTGCGGTGCTGGGCTTGACTGTTGCGGCGGTGACCGCAAGTGCACCGGCCGGCGACTGGCTCGTGATCGACGACGAGGCGTTCACGCGAGAAAGTGCAGCGATGCCGGCGGATCCGGTCACATATGCCGATCGTGTGCGCCCGGTCGAGCCGTCCGACCCGGCGGTGGTCCTCGATTCGCGAACGCTTTCCAACGCGGAACTGGTCGATCTGCTCGTTACCCTGCGCGACCGGTACTCGATGACCTACGAGTCCCGGAGCGCGGCGGTTTCGCGTGCGGGGATCAACGGTGCGGGAGCGACGGCACTGGCGCTCGAGCAGTTGCTCGTCACCGCGACGGGGGCGGCCGTCGTGCTCGTTCCCGAAGGCATCCTCGGTGGTGAGGACCTCGATGGGCTTCTCTACAACGAATGGGTCACGCACGCCCACCTGCCTGCGGCGTCCCTGGAGACCCTCGAACCCGGTCTCGAAGACCTCGCGGTGGTCGTGGTTGTCGACGAAGCTCCGGCAGGAGTGCTCACGCAGTGGCAGAGTGCACATCAAGTGCACATCGTTGCTGACCAGCATTGATGCGCGTGGGGTCGCCGAGAGGCGGCCCCACGGTCGTTCGTCTGCAGGTGTCGAGTTCGGCCGACGGTAACGTCGAAGCTGCCCGGAGAGATCTAACCAAGAGGTTACTAACGGGTAAGGAAAGCTCGCCGGTACGGATGACTATGCTGGCTCGGTTCGCATCAGGCGAGCTTTGAGGTACCGAAAGCGAAGGGTGTGGGCTTTTACATGCGTTCACGACACGACGGCGGCTCGGATGGGGTTACTCCGATGAATGCCCCGCAGTCGAACGAGCCACAGCCGGCGGTACCCGAATCGAGCACCGAGCATCCGGCCGACGGTGTACGCGGCGGCACTGTCGATCGCAGCGGTGCCCGTGCCCCTCGGGCACCTCGGGCACCCCGGCCTGCCCGCGCGGAGCGTCCTGCCCGCGGTGAACGTCGTGGTGGGCGTGGTCGGGGTGTGGTGTTGCCGCAGTTGTTGGTGTCGGCGGTGGAGTCGTGTGGTGATGCGGTGGCGGTGGTTGCTGGTGGGCGGTCGTTGTCGTATCGGGAGCTCGATGAGGTGTCGTCGCGGTGGGCTCGGTGGTTGATTTCTCGGGGTGTGGGTCCGGGGGATGCGGTGGTGGTGGCGGTGCCGCGTTCGCTCGAGTCGGTGGTGGTGTTGTGGGCGGTGGTGAAGTCGGGGGCGACTTTTGTGCCGGTGGATCCGGGGTATCCGGCTGAGCGTGTCGAGTTCATGGTGTCCGATTCGGGTGCTGTGTTGGTGGTGACGGTGTCGTCGGTGGTGGATGTGGTGTCGGTGTCGTGTCCGCCTGCGGTGCCGGTGGTGGTGTTCGATGATGCGGGTGTGGTGTCGGAGGTGGCGGGGTTGTCGTCGCGTCCGGTGTCGTATGCGGATCGGGTGCGGTCGGTGGAGCTTGTTGATGCGGCGTGGATGATTTATACGTCGGGGTCGACGGGGCGGCCTAAGGGTGTGGTGGTGTCGCATGCTGGTGTGGCGCCGTTGATTTCGGCTGAGCGTGAGCATTTCGGGGTGGATGGGTCGTCTCGGGTGTTGCATGTGTGTTCGCCGAGTTTCGATGTGTCGTTGTTGGAGTTGTTGGTGGGGTTTTCGGCGGGGGCGTCGGTGGTGGTGGCTCCGGCGGGTGTCGGTGGTGGGCCGGAGTTGGCGGAGTTGATTGCGGCGGAGCGGGTGTCGCATGTGTTCATGACGCCGGGTGCGTTGGGGTCGATGGATCCGGTGGGGTTGGATTCGTTGTCGACTGTGGTGGTGGCGGGGGAGGCGTTTACGCCGGAGTTGGTGCGGCGGTGGTCTGTTCCGGGTGTGCGGCGTTTTTTCAATGCGTATGGTCCGACGGAGACGACGATTTTGGCGACGAGTTCGTCGGAGTTGGTGCCGGGTTCGGTGGTGTCGATCGGGTCGGCGATTGCGGGGGTGGGGTGTTTTGTGCTGGATGAGCGGTTGCGTCCGGTGCCTGAGGGTGTGGTGGGGGAGTTGTATGTGGCGGGGGCGCAGGTGGCGCGGGGGTATCACGGTCGTGTGGGGTTGACGTCGTCTCGTTTTGTGGCGGATCCGTTTTCGTTGTCGGGTGGGCGGATGTATCGGACGGGGGATCTGGTGCGTCGGGGTGGTGATGGGGTGTTGGAGTATGTGGGGCGTAGCGATTTTCAGGTGAAGGTGCGGGGGTTTCGTATCGAGTTGGGGGAGATCGATGCGGTGTTGTCGTCGTTGCCGGGGGTGGGTTTTGCGGTGACGGTGGGGTCGGTGTTGGCGTCGGGTGAGTCGGCGTTGGTGTCGTATGTGGTGGCGGAGTCGGGTGTGGTGCTCGAGTCGGGTGTGGTGCGTGAGCGGGTGGCGGGGGTGTTGCCGGGGTATATGGTGCCGGCGTTGGTGGTGGTGCTTGATGAGGTGCCGTTGACTCCGGTGGGGAAGGTGGATCGGGGGGCGTTGCCGGAGCCGGTGTTTGCGGTGCGGGAGTTTCGGGCGCCGCGGTCGGTGGTGGAGGAGTCGGTGGCGTCGGTGGTGGCGTCGGTGTTGGGTCTGGGGCGGGTCGGTTTGGATGATTCGTTTGTGGATTTGGGTGGGAATTCGTTGGCGGCGACTCGTGTGGTGGCGCGGTTGTCGTCGGTGGTGGGTGTGCGGGTGCCGGTGTCGGTGGTGTTCGAGGTGGGGTCGGTGGAGGAGTTGGCTGCCCGGATCGAAACACTGGTGTCCGGAAGCGACTCGGTGCTGTTGGCGGCCCGTGAGCGTCCCGAACGTGTTCCGTTGTCGTCGGCCCAGCAGCGGATGTGGTTCCTCAACCGCCTGCACCCGGAGTCGTTCGTCGACAACATCCCGATGGCTATCAGGCTCTCCGGAGATCTGGATCGTGCGGCATTGCGCTCAGCAATGGATGACGTCGTTGCCCGGCACGAATCGCTGCGCACCGTCTATCCGGAGATCGACGGCATCGGATACCAGCAGGTACTCCCGGCATCGGATGCCCGGCTCGCTGTGTCACCGGAACCGCTGTCTGCAGACGAGGTCCCCGATCGCATCGCGGAGATCGTGACCGCCGGGTTCGATGTCACTCGTGAGGTTCCACTTCGAGTGCGTCTGCTCGAGGTGTCGGAGCGCGAGCACGTGCTGGTTGTGGTCGTCCACCACATCTCCGCCGACGGCTACTCGATCGGCCCACTCGTGCGTGACGTGGTGACCGCCTATGACGCCCGAGTCGGTGGGAATGCGCCCTCGTGGACTCCACTCGAAGTGCAGTACGCGGACTACACACTGTGGCAGCGTGAGGTGCTCGGCGACGAGTCCGACCCTGAGTCTCTGCTGTCCCAGCAGGTGGAGTTCTGGCGACACGCCCTCGCCGAACTGCCGGAAGAGCTTCCGCTTCCCGTCGACCGCCCGCGACCCGCAGTGGCGAGCAACCGCGGTGCCTCGCTGCGTGTAGACCTCGACCGCGACGTGCGCGCGGGTATCGCTGATCTGGCACGCCGCAGTGGCGCAACGGAATTCATGGTTGTCCACGCTGCGCTCGCAGTGCTCCTCGCGCGGATGAGCGGTACCGAGGACATCGCGATCGGCACGCCTGTGGCCGGGCGTGGGGAGGCTGCCCTCGACGATGTGATCGGCATGTTCGTCAACACGCTCGTACTGCGTACCGAGGTCGACGGTGGGGGATCGTTCGAAGAGTTGCTTGCTCGGGTGCGGGTCGCGGATCTGGATGCATTCGTACATGCGGACGTGCCGTTCGAACGTCTTGTAGAGGTGCTCGACCCGCCGCGCTCGCAGGCCCGTCACCCGCTGTTCCAGGTGATGCTGACGTTCCAGAATATGCCGGTGTCGAACCTCGAGCTGCCCGGGTTGAATATATCTGGCGTCGAGTTCGACACGGCGACAGCAAAATTCGACCTCCAGATCACCGTCGCCGACACTGTTGGGGTGGATGGTGAACCCGGTGGTTTCGCCGTCGAATTCAATTACGCGACGGAACTGTTCGACACCACCACGGTGGAGAGCCTCGCGGGGAGGTTCGTCCGTATCCTCGGCGCGGTGGTCTCCGACGAGCGGACCGCCATTGCGGATCTGCCGCTCCTCGACGAGAGCGAGCGTGAACGGATTCTGACCACCTGGAGTTCACTCGGCGCCGGTTCTCCGGCGCGAACTCCGGCCACACTCACCGGTCGTCTGTCGGAATCTGTGCTCGGTCACGGCTCCGCGCCTGCCGTCACCTTCGGCGGCACTACCATCGACTACGCCGAACTCTCGGCTCGGGCCAACCGGATGGCACGTCGGCTCGTCGCCGCCGGTGTCGGCCCCGGGGCGCTCGTGGCGGTGGCCTTGCCACGCTCGATCGACCTCGTTGTCGCGCTCATCGCCGTGATCGAGTCGGGCGGCGCCTACCTGCCGGTCGATCCGACCTATCCGCAGGACCGCATCCGGTACATGCTCGACGATGCGCGCCCCCGGGCGATCGTCACCTCGGACGTGATCGGGCGTGACGACGGTGCCAGTGTGCTGTGGAATAGCGGGATCGACATCCTTTGCACCGACAGTGCGGACACCGCTGAAGAATTCGCGGCAGACCCGCTCACCGATGCGGACCGTCGGGCACCGCTGCGACCCGACGATCTCGCCTACGTCATCTACACCTCGGGCTCCACGGGTCGTCCGAAAGGTGTCGGTGTCACTCACCGCAACGTTCTCACTCTTTTCGAGAATGCGGACCCGTTGTTCGGTTTCGGATCGGACGACGTGTGGACCCTGTTCCATTCGTACGCATTCGACTTCTCGGTGTGGGAATTGTGGGGGCCACTACTCCACGGTGGCAGGCTCGTCGTCGTCGACTACCCGACCTCGCGGTCGCCGGAGCTGTTCGCAGGTCTCGTGCGCACCGAAGGCGTAACCGTCCTCAACCAGACGCCATCTGCTTTCTACCAGTTCGACGAGGCGGACCGTGCCCTCGCCTCGAGTGAGGTCGAGGCCGCACCTTCGAGACTGCGGTACGTGGTGTTCGGCGGCGAGGCGCTCGATCCGGGACGCCTCGACGGCTGGTTCGACCGGCATCCCGTCACGCCCCGTCTGATAAACATGTACGGCATCACGGAGACGACAGTGCACGTCTCCTTCCACCCTGTCGAGCGCACCCATGCGCAGGCCGGGGCGGCAAGCGCGATCGGGCGATCCCTGCCCGGACTCGCGGTGCGCGTGCTCGATCGACGGTTGCAGCCGGTACCCCAGGGTGTGCCCGGTGAGGTCTATGTGTCCGGCGACCAGTTGTCGCGCGGGTATCTTGGACGCCCTGACCTGACGGCAGTGCGGTTCGTCGCAGATCCGTTCGGCCGGGGCAGGCTGTACCGCACCGGGGATATCGCTCGCTGGAACTCGGCCGGAGTCCTCGAATACGCAGGCCGCAGTGACTCCCAGGTGCAGTTGCGTGGTTTCCGCATCGAACTCGGCGAGATCGAGGCGGCTCTGCTGCAGGCATCGGGTGTTGCCCACGCCGTTGCGATGGTTCGCGACGATGGTCTCGGCGAACGACTCGTAGGCTACGTCGTGCCCCGAGCCGGTGAGACCGTGGTCTCGGCAGATGTGCGCGCCCGGGTGTCGGAGTTCCTGACCGGCTACATGGTGCCCGACATTGTGACCGTGCTCGACGAACTGCCCCTGACGGTCAACGGAAAACTCGACCGCCGGGCTCTCCCCGCGCCGCGGATCGATGTTCTCGGCGACGATTACCGGGAACCGGCGACCGAGTCCGAACGCGCAGTGGCACAGATCCTGTCGCAGGTTCTCGACGTCGACAAGGTCGGAGCGGACGACTCGTTCTTCGATCTGGGCGGCAACTCGCTCATCGCGACACGGGTGATCGCGCGGATCAACGAGGCACTGGGTTCGAACCTGGCGATCCGTGAATTGTTCGAGGACCCCACCGTTGCAGGTCTGGCAGCGCGGGCCGACTCCGGGCAGGGTGGCCGGACGCTCCCCGACCTGGTTGCCGGGGTCCGGCCGGACCGCATCCCGTTGTCGCTGGCGCAGCAGCGCATGTGGGTGCTGAACCAGCTGGATCCGGGGTCGGCGACATACAACATTCCGCTCGCCATCCGGTTGCGCGGCGACCTCGACACCGCGGCACTGGCTGCCGCGGTACACGACATCGTCGAGCGCCACGAGTCGCTGCGCACCGTATATCCACAGGACGAGCAGGGGCCGCACCAGAGGATTCTGGACGCCGACACGGTGGATGCCTTCGAGACGGTCGCCGTGGACTCGGAGGCAGAGGCCGTCGCGTCCGTTGTCGAGGTGGTCTCGCAGGGATTCGACGTGGCCACCGAGGTGCCTGTCCGCGGTCGTCTCGTGAGCATCGGCTCCGACGACCACGTCCTTGCACTCGTGGTTCATCACATCTCGGCCGACGGCGCGTCCCTGCCGCCGCTCGCCCGCGATCTGATGTCGGCGTATGTGGCTCGCCTCGCGGGGGAGGCTCCCGCTGCCGGCCCTCTCGAGATCCAGTACGCGGACTTCGCTCTGTGGCAGCAGGAAGTATTCGGTGACGCCGAGGACCCACACTCGCCTGCTGGCGTTCAGCTCGCGTACTGGCGTGCGAATCTCGCCGGGGTTCCCGACCTGCTCGACATGCCCACCGATCGGCCGCGTCCGGCAACTCCGAGCCTGCGTGGCGCCACTCATATCACCCGGGTGACTGCAGAGACCCGCGGTCGTCTCGACGAGCTCGGTGCGGCGCACCGGTCCACGCTGTTCATGGTCGTGCACTCCGCTCTTGCTGTGTTGTTGTCGCGGTTGAGCAACTCGCGCGACATCGTCGTCGGCACTCCCGTGGCCGGGCGCGGTGCTCGCGCGCTCGACGATGTCGTCGGCATGTTCGTCAATACGCTGGCGTTGCGCACCGACATCGACCCTTCCGCCACCTTCGGTTCGGTCCTCGACGCGGCCCGCGCTGTGGACCTCGAGGCGTTCGCGAACGCCGACGTGCCGTTCGAGCGAATCGTCGATGAGGTTGTCTCAGCACGATCGGCGGCGCGGCATCCCGTGTTCCAGACGGTGTTGTCGTTCCAGAACATCGAACCGGCACGCCTCGAGCTTCCTGGGCTGACGGTCGAAGCTGTCGACGGTGGCGAGCTGGCAGCGAAGTTCGACCTGCAGGTGACCGCGGAACCCGAGGACGGCGCCGACGGTGGGGCCGGAGGGATGGCACTCGCGTTCACGTACGCGACCGACCTGTTCGACCCGGACACGATCGAGACCCTCGCGGAGAGGTTCGTGATGCTCCTGGATACGGTAGCGGCCGACCCCGCCACGGTGGTCGGCGACATCGACATCCGTACGGACAGTGAACGTTCGGTCGCTACGAGTGTCGCGCCGTCTGTGCCGGCGACGACGCCGATGAGTGTGGATCGCACACTTGCGCAGGAACTCCAGGTTGCCGTCGAATCGGATCCGGATGCTCCGGCCGTCGTGTTCGGCGACGCGGAGTCGAGTTTCGGGGAGATCGAGATGCGCTCATCGCAGTGGGCGAGGTACCTGATCTCCCGCGGAGCGACCTCGGCCGATGTCGTGACCGTGGACCTTCCGGTCGGTGTCGATCTGGTGGTCGCACTGTGGGCGGTGGCGAAATCGGGTGCCGCCGTGTCGGTCGACCGGGAGGTGCCCGCCCGCTGGGGACTGACCACGAGTGACCGGGTCGCCGAGTTCACGGAGTCGACGGTTGCTGCCGAGACGGCGTGGATCTCGATCGACGACCCTGCGGTCGATGCGGCAGTGGCGGACCTGTCCGGCCGTTCACTCGCCTACACCGATCGCCCCGAGGTGCTCGGTCCCGGTGACCGGGCATTGTGCTTCGGTGATGTGTGTCTCAGCCACGGTGAAGGAGTTGCCGCGTTGCGTCGGGGGCAAGATCAGCTGGCCCTGACCTACGATTCGCGCATCCTCACTGGCGGCGCGGATGCCGATCGATGGACGGTCTTCGCCGTGTTGGCCGCGGCAATTGCCGGTGCAGTGGTCGTCGTTCCAGGTCGCGATGACGATCTCGGCGAACTCGCTCTCGAAGAGTGGATCAGCCACGCTTTCGTTCCGGCCGCTGAGGTATCCGCATTGTCCGAGTCCGAGGACCTCGAGGTTGTGATCATCACCGATCGACACGCCGGGGCGAACGGTGGCGTTTCAGGCTCCCTGGCAGGCAAGAGTGCCACCCTGGCCGATCCCTGGGTACTGCACGAAAGGTAACTGTTCGGTAACTTTACTTCCGGTCGGGCAGCGTCGGGGTTGTTCGATCGGAAGGAGTCGATTTCGTGGTGAGCGCTGACCGGGGGACGCGTTCGGTTGGGCAGGCCGAAGCGGATGAACTGCGGCATAGCGGCCGGAGCACACGGGCCGGACGGAAGAATCCTTCGAAACAACGTCGTGGTGGGCGTGGTCGGGGTGTGGTGTTGCCGCAGTTGTTGGTGTCGGCGGTGGAGTCGTGTGGTGATGCGGTGGCGGTGGTTGCTGGTGGGCGGTCGTTGTCGTATCGGGAGCTCGATGAGGTGTCGTCGCGGTGGGCTCGGTGGTTGATTTCTCGGGGTGTGGGTCCGGGGGATGCGGTGGTGGTGGCGGTGCCGCGTTCGCTCGAGTCGGTGGTGGTGTTGTGGGCGGTGGTGAAGTCGGGGGCGACTTTTGTGCCGGTGGATCCGGGGTATCCGGCTGAGCGTGTCGAGTTCATGGGGGACTGCTGCACGATCCGGTGACAGATTCGGTCACGCAGCCTGTGTGGCTGGTGTGGTCATGATGGTCTCGAACTCGACAGGCGTCAATCTGCCGAGCCGGAGCTGACGTCGCCGGCGGTGATAGGTCCGCTCGATCCAAGTCACGATCGCGATGCGCAACTGCTCGCGTGTGGCCCATCTCTGCCGGTCGAGGACGTTCTTCTGGAGCAGCGCAAAGAACGATTCCATCGCGGCATTGTCGCCGGCCGCACCCACCCGACCCATCGATCCGACCAGGTCGTGGCGGGCGAGGGCGCGGACAAATTTCCGGCTGCGAAATTGCGATCCACGGTCGGAATGAACCACACATCCGGCAACCGAGTCCCGCCGTGCCACTGCCGATTCGAGGGCCGTGACAGCCAGACGGGATTTCATCCGATCGCTGATCGAGTAGCCGACGATCCGGTTCGAGTACACGTCCTTGACCGCACACAGGTAGAGCTTGCCTTCCTCGGTTCTGTGTTCGGTGATATCGGTGAGCCACAAAGTGTTTGGAGCATCCGCGGTGAAGACGCGGCCGACGAGATCATCGTGCACCGGCGGCCCGGAGCGGCCCTTCTTCGAGCCACGTTTCTTGCCGAACACACTCCACCACCTGTTGGTCGAACAGATCCGCCACGCCGTGCGGTCCGACATCGACTCGCCCGCATCGCGGGCTTCGTCGGCGAGGAACCGGTAGCCGAACTCCGGGTCCTCGCGGTGGGCGTCGAACAGGGCGTTCGCCCGGTACGCCTCCTCGAGTTCGGCGTCGGTGACCGGGTCGGCGAGCCACCGGTAGTACGGCTGGCGCGCGATCCCCAGAACCCGGCACGTCACCGCGACGGGAATCCCGCCGGCGGCCAGCTCGCGGACGAGCGGGTACATCATTTTCCCGGAAGATTCGCCTGTGATAGATACGCCGCGGCCCGCCGCAGCACTTCGTTCTCCTGCTCAAGCAACCGGATCCGCTTTCTCAGCTCGCGGTTCTCTCTGGACTCCTCGTTCGTCGTCCCTGGCTTGGTGCCGTCCTCGACGTCGGCATTCCTGAGCCAGTTGGTCAGGCAGGATTCGCTGATGCCGAAGTCGGCGGCGATCTGCCGCAGGTGCTGACCTGGTTCGCGGTTGCGGGCCACGCGGACGACGTCGTCGCGGAACTCTTTCGGATAGGGCTTGGGCACGGGGTCCATCCTTCCAGCAGTGCCTCACGGCACCACAGTTCAGATGTCACCTATCCGTGCAGCAGTCCCTGGTGTCCGATTCGGGTGCTGTGTTGGTGGTGACGGTGTCGTCGGTGGTGGATGTGGTGTCGGTGTCGTGTCCGCCTGCGGTGCCGGTGGTGGTGTTCGATGATGCGGGTGTGGTGTCGGAGGTGGCGGGGTTGTCGTCGCGTCCGGTGTCGTATGCGGATCGGGTGCGGTCGGTGGAGCTTGTTGATGCGGCGTGGATGATTTATACGTCGGGGTCGACGGGGCGGCCTAAGGGTGTGGTGGTGTCGCATGCTGGTGTGGCGCCGTTGATTTCGGCTGAGCGTGAGCATTTCGGGGTGGATGGGTCGTCTCGGGTGTTGCATGTGTGTTCGCCGAGTTTCGATGTGTCGTTGTTGGAGTTGTTGGTGGGGTTTTCGGCGGGGGCGTCGGTGGTGGTGGCTCCGGCGGGTGTCGGTGGTGGGCCGGAGTTGGCGGAGTTGATTGCGGCGGAGCGGGTGTCGCATGTGTTCATGACGCCGGGTGCGTTGGGGTCGATGGATCCGGTGGGGTTGGATTCGTTGTCGACTGTGGTGGTGGCGGGGGAGGCGTTTACGCCGGAGTTGGTGCGGCGGTGGTCTGTTCCGGGTGTGCGGCGTTTTTTCAATGCGTATGGTCCGACGGAGACGACGATTTTGGCGACGAGTTCGTCGGAGTTGGTGCCGGGTTCGGTGGTGTCGATCGGGTCGGCGATTGCGGGGGTGGGGTGTTTTGTGCTGGATGAGCGGTTGCGTCCGGTGCCTGAGGGTGTGGTGGGGGAGTTGTATGTGGCGGGGGCGCAGGTGGCGCGGGGGTATCACGGTCGTGTGGGGTTGACGTCGTCTCGTTTTGTGGCGGATCCGTTTTCGTTGTCGGGTGGGCGGATGTATCGGACGGGGGATCTGGTGCGTCGGGGTGGTGATGGGGTGTTGGAGTATGTGGGGCGTAGCGATTTTCAGGTGAAGGTGCGGGGGTTTCGTATCGAGTTGGGGGAGATCGATGCGGTGTTGTCGTCGTTGCCGGGGGTGGGTTTTGCGGTGACGGTGGGGTCGGTGTTGGCGTCGGGTGAGTCGGCGTTGGTGTCGTATGTGGTGGCGGAGTCGGGTGTGGTGCTCGAGTCGGGTGTGGTGCGTGAGCGGGTGGCGGGGGTGTTGCCGGGGTATATGGTGCCGGCGTTGGTGGTGGTGCTTGATGAGGTGCCGTTGACTCCGGTGGGGAAGGTGGATCGGGGGGCGTTGCCGGAGCCGGTGTTTGCGGTGCGGGAGTTTCGGGCGCCGCGGTCGGTGGTGGAGGAGTCGGTGGCGTCGGTGGTGGCGTCGGTGTTGGGTCTGGGGCGGGTCGGTTTGGATGATTCGTTTGTGGATTTGGGTGGGAATTCGTTGGCGGCGACTCGTGTGGTGGCGCGGTTGTCGTCGGTGGTGGGTGTGCGGGTGCCGGTGTCGGTGGTGTTCGAGGTGGGGTCGGTGGAGGAGTTGGCTGCCCGAATCGAAACACTGGTCGGCTCGGATGAGCCCGTCACCGATGGTGCATTCGACATGGTCATCCCGCTCCGTGCCGGAGATCCAGAGCTCGAAGCGGTCTTCTTCGTGCACCCGGTGGTCGGGCTCGCGTGGAGCTTCGCGGAATTGGCGACCTACGTCGAGAAAGGACGGCCTGTCTACGGGCTCCAATCTCCCGCATTGTCCGGTAGCGGCGTAATGCCCGGATCGATCGAAGAGTGGGCCGGACTCTACGTGTCCGAGATCCGCCGTCTCCAGCCCCACGGGCGCTACCACCTCGCGGGTTGGTCGATGGGCGGGGTGATTGCCCACGAAATGGCCGTACAGCTGCAGCGCGACGGGGGAACGGTGGCATCGCTGACACTGCTCGACACGCAGGTTCCTGCCCCGTCGGATCCCCCCGTCGACGCGGAGCAGGTTGCCCTCGCCGCATTGCAGGGCGGTGTCTGTGCAGGTCTGGGTAACACGGACAGATTGGTGGCGGAAATCACACGGGAGCTGGATGAGGGCGCGGTCGGGGGGCTCGCGACGATCGATTTCCTCGACGGAATCGGATGTTCGTTCGACCTTCTCGCGCATCATCGGCCCGGACGGTTCGCCGGCGACCTCCTCTTCGTGGCAGCGCGGGGATCGGAACCGGGAGCGGATCATTCCCGCCTCGACTGGACCCCCTTCGTGGTGGGTGAGGTGCACCGCCGTGAGGTCGAGGTGTCCCACTGGGAACTGACGGGATCCCATGCGTGCAAAGTGCTCGGTCCGCTCGTGGGAGCCTGGACCGCTATTCACGAAATGTCCGAATTGTTCACTGTTTCAGCCGAAATCGAATAGTTCAATTGTCATTCAACTGGAAACGACGGTGTTCTCATGTAAGACTCGAAACCGGTCGGTGTGCGTGACTGGGTTTGTCGGGGGCCTCGTTCACGCAACAGCACTCGGCCCGCGGGTATCGCCGAACGTGCTGCCCACGACCGCATTCCGCCCCGATGTGAAACGGGGAGTGGTATGGCGATCGAGGTCATCGAGTCCGGGGATATACATACGAGCAGTACGGGACGTGAGGTGATCCGCCGGAACGGTCGTTCCGGGCGAACCAGGCGCCATGCCCCCATTCCCCTGCTACCCCATCTGCTCGCCGCGGCAGTGGAGCGTGATCCCGACGCGCCCGCAATTGTGTCCGACGGCAAGGTCCTCACGTATCGCGAGCTCGATGCCGCATCGTCGACATTGGCGCGGTTGCTGCTCGGTCGCGGTGTCGGGCCGGAAGACCGCGTTGCGATCCTGATGGCTCGCTCGCTCGAGTCGATTCTTGCAACGTGGGCAGTAGTCAAGACCGGTGCGGCATTCGTGCCGGTCGACCCGACCTACCCTGCCGACCGAATCGAATACATGCTCGCCGACTCCGCGTCCGCTCTCGTGTTGACCCTGTCGGCTCATGCCGAATCGGTGAGGACCGATGCCGATGTGGTTGTCGTCGACGCGTCCGAGACCGAATCGGCGCTTGCGGTACTGCCGTCGGACCCTGTGATGTTCGACGAGCGGGTTCGGATGTTGCGGCTCGAGCATCCGGCCTACATCATCTACACCTCGGGATCCACAGGTAAGCCCAAGGGCGTCGTGGTGTCGCATACGGGGCTGGCGAACCTCTGTGCTGAGCAAGTGGAGCGCTACGGGGTGGGTCCGGGTGCGCGGACGTTGCACTTCGCGTCTCCGAGTTTCGATGCATCGGTGTTGGAATTGCTGTTGGCGGTGGGTGAATCGTCGACGATGGTCGTCGCGCCGACAACTGTGTTCGGCGGTGTCGAACTGGCGGAGCTTATTGTTCGACAAGGGGTCACCCACGCGTTCGTCACGCCGGCTGCGTTGGCCTCGATGGATCCCGCGGGGTTGGACGTGCTGGAATGTGTGGTCGTAGGAGGGGAGGCGTGTCCACCCGATCTTGTTGCGCGGTGGGCACGGAGTCGCCGGTTCTTCAATGCGTACGGCCCGACCGAGGTGACAGTCGCGATCACCATCTCCGATCCGTTGACGCCGGGCGAGGACGTGACGATCGGCGCGCCGATCCGCAATTCGGCGGGGCACGTGCTGGATTCGCGGTTGAATCCGGTTCCGGTCGGCGTAGCGGGTGAGTTGTATCTGTCAGGCCCGGGGATGGCGCGGGGATATCACGGTCGTCCTGGACTGACGGCATCACGATTCGTAGCGGCGGCGGGTGGTGCGCGGACATACCGGACCGGGGACCTGGTGCGCGGCCCGCGAGATGCTCGGCCGGGGTTCGTATATGTGGGGCGCAACGATTTTCAGGTGAAGGTGCGCGGATTCCGTATCGAGTTGGGTGAGATCGATGCGGTGCTGTCGTCGTTGCAGGGAGTGGATTTCGCGGTGACGTCGGGGTACTCGACTCCAGCCGGCGAAACCCGATTGGTGTCGTATGTGCACGGCATCGACCTCTCGCTCGATGTTCGTGAACTCGCCGAGCGTGCGGCAGAGCTCCTGCCGACGTACATGGTTCCCTCGGTGATAGTGCCCCTCGACCGGATTCCGCTCACTCCGTCCGGCAAGCTCGACCGCTCGGCGCTTCCCGAGCCCGATCTGATGGTCACCGAGTACAGGGCGCCGCAGTCGGCGACGGAAGTCGCGGTCGCGGCGGTGTTCGCGGATGCGCTCGGGGTTGCACAGGTCGGTCTCGACGACGACTTCTTCGACCTCGGCGGAAACTCACTGCTCGCGACGCGCGTGGTGGGTCACCTCCGCTCGGTGCTCGGCACCACCGTCACCGCCGCCGCATTGTTCGATGCTCCGACGGCGGGGTCGCTCGCCGCGCGTGTGGATGTGTTGCCGTCTGCTGGGCCGTCGCTGCTCGCCCCGCGAACTCGTCCCGATCACCTACCTCTGTCCTACGCTCAGCAACGCATGTGGTTCCTCAACCGACTCGAACCACAGTCTCCGCTCTACAACGTTCCGCTCGCGGTACGGCTCACCGGACATCTCGACGTAGCGGCGATGCGCGCTGCGCTCGCCGACATCGTTGCGAGGCACGAGACGCTGCGTACGGTCTATCCCGAGAACGACGGTGTCGGTGAGCAGCGGATCCTCGAGTGGGGCGCTCTGGAATTCGATGTGGCGGTCGAGGACGTTGAGGTGGAGGACCTTCCACAGAAGCTCGGCGAACTCGCAGGCGGAGCATTCGACGTCACGACTCAGGTTCCCGTGCGCGCACGCATTCTCGCGACCGGACCGAGCGAACACGTCCTCGCCCTGGTGATGCACCACATCGCCGGCGACGGTTCGTCGCTGGCGCCGCTCGTGCGCGACCTCGTTTCCGCATATACCGCACGCAGCAGCGGCACTCGGCCGGACTGGGCCCCGATGCCGGTCCAGTACGCGGACTACACCCTCTGGCAGCGTGAGCTTCTCGGATCCGACGAGGACCCACGGTCTGTCGCAGGCAGACAACGTGCCTTCTGGACCGAGACCCTGGAGGGAATCCCCGGAACCCTGGAGCTCTGCACTGATCGCCCGCGTCCTGCGATCCTCGGTTCTGCCGGCGACCGGGTGCGTGCCATGCTCGACCCCGAGATGTACCGGAAGATCTCGGAACTGGCGCGTCGAGGCGGTGCGACTCCGTTCATGGTCATGCACGCGGCCCTCGCGATCCTCCTTGCGCGACTGTCCGACACTGCCGATGTGGTGGTCGGAACTCCGGTGTCCGGGCGATCTGTACCCGAACTCGACGATGTCGTCGGGATGTTCGTCAACATGCTCGCGCTCCGCACACCGGTGGATCTCGGCGACACATTCAGCGAACTGCTCGACCAGGTGCGGACATCGGATCTCGCCGCATTCGACAACGCCGACATCCCGTTCGAACGACTCGTCGAGGTGCTCGATCCCGTTCGATCGCCCGCGCAGCATCCCGTGTTCCAGGTCGGATTCTCGTACCAGAACTTCACCGTCGATTCACTCGCCCTGCCGGGGCTGAAGGTCGAGCAGCTCGAAGCCGCATCGACGTCCGTCCGGTTCGATCTGCACGTGACCGTCGTCGACCACGGCGCCGGCGGAGGGCAGGGCGGGTTCGGTATCGAATTCGGCTTTGCCACAGAATTGTTCGATCGTCCGTCGGTTCAGCGGATGCTCGACCGTTATGTGCGCATCCTCGCTGCAGTGGTCGACGAGGCATCGGTTCCGGTCGGCGACATCGACCTGCACGATCCGCAGGAACTCGAAGCCATGCTGCAGGCATGGGAAGCCGAGCAGCGTGCCGTCGGTCCCGGACGGACATTGGCCGACCTGTTCGACGATCAGGCACGCGCGACACCGGACGCGGTGGCCCTTGTCGAGGGAGCCGACACGATCACCTACGGGGATTTCGCGGCACGCGTGAACCGGCTGGCGCGGCTTCTCATCGATCGCGGAGTCGGACCGGAGACAGTAGTGGCTCTCGCCATGCGACGTTCGACCGATCTGGTCGTCGCGATGTACGCGGTGGCCGAGGCGGGTGGAGCGTATCTGCCACTGGACCCCGACCATCCGGCCGAACGCATCGAGTACATCCTCGACACGGCGTCCCCGGTGGGTGTTCTCACGACCTCTCGGGATCGGATCGCCCTACCGGCCGTCCCCTTCGTTCTGGAGCTGGATCGTCTCGATCTCGATCCATACGACGGCCGGCCGATCCGAAACTCCGACCGGCTCGCACCCCTGTGCTCCGACAACGCTGCCTACGTCATCTTCACCTCCGGCTCCACCGGCCGCCCCAAGGGCGTCGTGGTGTCCCACGGCGCGATCGTCAACCAGCTCGTCTGGAAGCGTGAACATTTCGCCCTCACTCCGTCCGATGCGGTCCTGCTCAAGACCGCGGCGACGTTCGACCTGTCGGTGTGGGAATTCTGGTCGGCGCTCACGTCAGGCGCACGGCTCGTGATCGCGGCACCCGACGGACATCGCGACCCCGCCTACCTCAACGATCTGATTCGGCGTGAACACGTCACTACCTTGCACGTGGTTCCGTCGATGCTCGACGCACTGCTCGACGATGCCGGCGGTGAGTTGCCCGACACGCTTCGCCGGGTCCTGGCGATCGGCGAAGCGCTGCCGATCGATACCGCCGAGCGGGCCCTCGCTCGGTCCGACGCCGGACTGGTCAATCTCTACGGCCCGACGGAGGCTGCGGTCTCGGTGACTGCCCACGAGGTTCTCGAGCTGCCTTCGACGTCTGTGCCGATCGGCGAGCCCGTATCGAACACTCAGGTGTTCGTCCTCGACGAACGGCTCCACCCGGTGCCGCCGGGGGTGCCGGGCGAGCTGTACCTCGCCGGCACTCAGCTTGCCCGTGGCTACCTCGGACGGCCCGGCTTGACCACCGAACGTTTTGTCGCGAATCCGTTCGGTGAGCCGGGGTCCCGGCTGTACCGAACGGGTGACATCGTGCGGTGGCGGCCGCACTACGAGAACGGCTCCGGCACCCTCGAATACCTCGAACGTGCGGATTTCCAAGTCAAGGTTCGGGGATTCCGCATCGAACTCGGTGAGATCGAGGTCGCCCTGCGTTCGCTGCCCCAGGTACGTGAAGCCGTCGCGTCGGTACAGCCGGGGGCCTCCGCGCAGTCCGGCGACCGCATCGTCGCATTCGTCGTACCCGCCGGGAACCAGCTGGATATTCCCGCGATGCGCTCGGAACTCACCCGGATACTGCCGTCCTACATGATTCCGCAGGGTTTCGTGACGCTGGACACGGTGCCCTTGAACATCAACGGCAAGGTCGACAGAAAGGCACTCCCGGAACCTGAGGTGGCCCCGCGCGCATACCGAGCACCGCGTACCACGACCGAGACTGCCGTCGCCGCTGCCTTCGCAGACGTGCTCGACACACCAGGGAAGGTCGGCCTCGACGACGACTTCTTCGACATCGGTGGCACATCGCTCAGCGCGGTGAAAGTGGTCGCGCGCGTGCGCGAGTACCTGTTCGCCGAGGTACCGCTGCCGTGGCTGTTCCTGCATCCCACAGTGGAGCAGCTGGCCGCCCGCGTCGACGCCGAGACGGTCGGCGCCGGCACAGATGCCACCGGCCCATTCGACGCCGTACTTCCGTTCAAGACAGGAGGGACAGGCACGCCGGTCTTCTGCTTCCATCCCGTGACCGGCCTGTCCTGGAGCTTCGCGGGTCTTGCCCGTCACCTGGGCGAGAACCGCCCGGTCTACGGCCTGCAGTCGCCCGCACTGAGGGAGGGCGCCGACCTGCCTGCAGACATCGAATCCTGGGCAGACGAATATGTACGGAGCATCCGCACCATCGCACCGCACGGTCCCTACCACCTGGTGGGATGGTCGATGGGTGGGGTGCTCGCCCACGCCGTCGCCGTCGCGCTGCAACGTGAGGGCGAACAGATCTCGACTCTCGCCGTGCTCGACACCTATCCCGCAGACGCCGAGATCGAGACGAAGACGGGTGGGCAGGAGCCGACGCCGACCGTAGGTGACATGTTCGGCGACAGCATCGCCGATCGGCCGATGAACGGAACGCCCGTCGGGTCGATGTCGATTGCAGACCTCACACCCGAAGCCGCATCGGACCTGGCCGCATCTTTACCTGGACCACTGGGGGATCTCACCCCCCGGCGCATCGAGCAGATGTTCGACGGAGTGCGCCACTCTTACGACGTGCTGGCCTCACATCGGCCCAGCGAGTTCGACGGTGATCTGCTGATCTTCGTCGCAGGTGACGATCGGGGCGCGTCGGCCGCTGAGAGCTGGCACCACCATGTGAGCGGAGTGGTGGTCGCGGAGGTGGTCCCGGCGACACATTGGCAGATGCTCTCGCGAGATGCCGTGGATCACATCGGTCCGGTGCTCGGCCGCTGGCTGACGGGACGTTCCTGACCAGCGACAACTGAACAGCTCCTGAGGTGGGGTGGTCCGCAACCTGGGTCACCCCACCTTGCTGTGCCCGACTCGCCCGTAACGTGAGGAATCGTGCCCCGATGGTCTAATGGGGCTCGATACCGTCCGGTAGCCCGCCGGACCGGACATGGACGTAGGTGCGAGGAAAACAGTGGTGAGTGACGCCTGGCGTGAGCACGGGACGGAGCAAGGGGACAATACACGGATGAATCTCGATGATCCCCGTGGCGAGCGCCCGTCGGCTTCCGGACGCGTCCGCACCCGTCAGCGCCCGACGCGGCGTCGCGAACCTCGCGCGCTCCTGCTCCCGCAGCTGCTCGCCGCTGCGGTGGAACGCGATCCGTCGGCCACCGCGCTCGTACACGAGGATCGCTCGCTGACCTACGCGGAGATCGACGAGGCGTCCTCGAGGCTCGCCCGGCTGCTGATCGGGCAGGGCGTCGGACCGGAGGACGTGGTCGCGCTCGCGTTCGTTCGTTCGCTCGAGTCGGTCGTCGCGACCTGGGCCGTCGCCAAAACCGGTGCCGCTTTTGTGCCCGTCGACCCCAACTACCCTGCCGACCGGGTCGAGCACATGACTGTGGATTCCGGCGCGGTCCTCGGACTGACCCTCTCCGACACAGCACCGACCTTGCCGATGACGGCGCATTGGATTGCGCTCGACGATCCTGCCACGGTGGCGGAACTGTCGGGCCTTCCTGCCGAGCCTGTGTCGTTCGACGAGCGTGTCCGGGCATTGCGACTCGAGAATACGGCGTATGTGATCTATACGTCCGGGTCGACGGGGAAGCCCAAAGGTGTGGTGGTGTCACATTCGGGTTTGGCGAATTTCTGTGCTGAGCAGGTGGAACGGTACGGATTGGGCCCGGAATCCCGGACGTTGCATTTCGCGTCGCCGAGTTTCGATGCATCGATGATGGAACTGCTGCTTGCGGTGGGTGCATCGTCGACGATGGTGGTGGCGCCGACCTCGGTGTACGGCGGGGTGGAATTTGCAGATCTTATTGTGCGTCATGGAGTTACCCATGCCTTCGTGACGCCGGCTGCATTGGCGTCGGTGGATCCACAGGGGTTGGGCGTACTCGAGTGTGTGGCCGTCGGTGGGGAAGCGTGTCCGCCGGAACTGGTAGCGCGGTGGGCGCCGGGTCGCCGGTTCTTCAATGTGTACGGTCCCACCGAGACGACGATCGTGATCACGATGTCGGATCCGCTCATGCCTGGTGAGCAGGTGACGATCGGCGCGCCGATTCGGAAGTCGGTCGGTCACGTGTTGGATTCGCGGTTGCATCCGGTTCCGGTGGGTGTGGCGGGTGAGTTGTATCTGTCGGGTCCGGGTGTGGCGCGTGGGTATCACGGTCGTGCGGGTTTGACGGCGTCGCGGTTCGTGGCGGCCCCGGGCGGTGCTCGGATGTATCGGACCGGGGATGTGGTGCGGGGTCCACGGGATGAGCGGTCGGGGATCGTGTATGTGGGGCGCAACGATTTTCAGGTTAAGGTGCGTGGTTTCCGTATCGAGTTGGGTGAGATCGATGCGGCGTTGTCGTCGTGTGCAGGGGTGGATTTTGCGGTGACGGTGGGGCATTCGACTGCGGCTGGTGAGACACAGCTGGTGTCGTATGTACATGGCGCCGCGGGAACGCGTCTCGATGTTCGCGCAATCTCCCGCGAGGTATCCGAACATCTTCCCTCGCATATGGTTCCGTCCGTCATTGTCGAGCTAGAGGCCATTCCGCTGTCACCCACTGGGAAGCTCGACCGCGACGCACTGCCCGATCCTGGGCCGGTGGTCACCGAGTTCCGGGCGCCGCAGTCGGCAACGGAAGTTGCGGTCGCTGCGGTGTTCGCAGATGTGCTCGGTGTCGAGCGGGTGGGTCTGGACGACGATTTCTTCGATCTCGGAGGAAACTCCCTCGTCGCGACCAGGGTCGCCGCTCGGCTCGGTGAGCGTCTCGACACGCGCGTGCCCGCTCGTCTGGTCTTCGAGGGCTCGACCGTGGCGGAACTTGCCGCGTCGATCGACGCGCTTACCGGTGATACCGCAAGGACACCCCTTGTGGCCGGGCTGCGACCCGATCCGATCCCGCTGTCGCCCGCGCAACAGCGGATCTGGTTCCTCAACCGCTTCGATACGGCCTCGGCCGCCGACAACATCCCCGTGGCCCTGCGACTGAGGGGCAGACTCGACATCTCGGCGCTTCGCGCGGCCGTCCACGACGTGATCGAACGACACGAATCACTGCGCACCGTCTACCCGGATCGCGACGGTGTGGGTTGTCAGTTGATTCTCGATGCAGCTCGGGTCGCGCCTGCCGTCGAGGCCGAGTTCGTGGATTCTGCCGCGGTACCCGATCGTGTCGTCCGCGCTGTCACCACCGGGTTCGACGTCGCCCGAGAAGTACCGCTTCGCGTGGAACTGCTGCAGGTGACCGACGACGAACATGTCCTGGTGCTCGTCGTGCATCACATCGCGGCCGATGGCGCTTCTACCGGTCCGTTCGTACGCGACCTCGCCGCCGCATACTTCGCTCGCGCTGCGGGGCAGGCCCCCGGATGGTCACCACTCGAGGTGCAGTACGCCGATTACACGCTGTGGCAGCGAGCGGTCCTCGGCCACGAGTCGGACCGCGACTCGGTCGCAGCACGGGAGATCGAATTCTGGACGAGAGCCCTCGATGAACTGCCCGACCGCCTCGACCTGCCGACCGACCGGCCGCGTCCGGGCGAGCCCTCCGGGCACGGTGGCTCCGTGGTGTTCGAACTCGACACCTCCCTGCACGCGGCGGTCGCGGAGATCGGGCAGGCAACGGGGTGCTCACCCTTCATGGTCGTGCATGCTGCGTTCGCAGCGCTGCTCGCGCGGTTGTCGTCGACCACGGACATCGCGATCGGAACCCCTGTAGCCGGTCGAGGTGAACAAGCCCTCGACGACCTCATCGGCATGTTCGTGAACACTCTCGTGCTGCGCACTGCTGTCGCACCGGGCGATACGTTCGCCGAGCTGCTCGATCGAGTACGCACCGGTGATATCGACGCGTTCGCGCACGCCGAGTTGCCTTTCGAGCGGCTGGTCGAGGTCCTCGACCCTGTGCGCTCGACCGGGCACCATCCGTTGTTTCAGGTGGCGCTGTTCTTTCAGAACATGGACCGGCCGGATTTGTCGTTGCCGGAGCTCGACATCGAGACCGTCGACCTCGGGGGTGCCGTTGCCAAGTTCGATCTCCAGCTGACCGTCACTCCCCGACTCGACGCCGGTAAACCGTGCGGAATGTCCGCGCAGTTCACATATGCCACCGACCTCTTCGATGAGAACACGGTGCGAGGCTTTGCGGACGGGCTGGTCGCGACGCTCGAGGCACTGGTGTCCGATCTCGACACCGTCGTCGGTGATGTCGACCTGCTCGCACCCGCCACCCGCCGAGCACTCGTCCACACTGTCAACGCCACCGAGCGCGCCGTGGACAGCGGAACGCTCCTCTCGGAATACCGCGCCCAGGTCCGCCGCACCCCGGATGCCCCCGCTGTCGTCTTCGGCGACGAGATGCTGACCTACGCGCAGTTCGACGCGCGGGTCAACCGGCTCGCACGGTATCTCATCGGCACGGGGGTAGGGCCGGAAGCGCTCGTCGCGATCGGTATCCGTCGTTCAGTGGATCTCGTGGTGGCGATCTACGCGGTGATCACCGCTGGGGGCGCGTATGTCCCACTCGATCCGGACCATCCCTCGGAGCGGATCGGGCACATTCTCGACACGGCGCAGCCGGTATGCGTGCTCACCACTGGCGCCGACGCTGCCGATCTGCCTCCGCACGCGAACACCGTCGAGGTCGACACCCTCGAATTGGATTCTTATGCAGTGCAATCAGTTCAGGATGGCGAACTCGGAGGGCCGATTCGGCCGGGCACCCCCGCGTACGTGATCTTCACATCCGGCTCGACCGGACGCCCCAAGGGCGTCGCTGTGTCGCACGAGGCGATCGTCAACCAGGTCGCCTGGATGGTCCATGAATACGCCATCGGTGCAGACGATGTGTACCTGCAGAAAACCGCCACCACCTTCGACGTGTCGCTGTGGGGGTGGTTCCTGCCGCTGCGCAGCGGTGCCCGCCTGATCGTCGCCGACCACGACGGGCACCGCGACCCGGCGTACGTCGCCGACATGATCGATCGCCACCGTGTGACCCTCACGGATTTCGTGCCATCGATGCTCACCGTGTTCGCCGCGCAGGCTCCGGCCGGGAGCTGCGCCGATCTACGCCACGTGTTCGTCATCGGTGAGGCGCTCCCACCGGAGACTGTCGCCGCCTTCCGTCGTCTCGGCACGAGTGCCGCTGTGCACAATCTGTACGGTCCCACCGAAGCTGCAGTCTCGGCGACGTACCGACCGGCCAACGACGCGACTGGGGTCGTTCCCATCGGAATACCTGAATGGAACGTGCAGGTGTACGTCCTCGACGCGCGTCTGCAGCCGGTGGGACTCGGTACACCGGGCGAGCTCTACCTCGGGGGCGTCCAGCTCGCGCGCGGATACGTCCGCCGACCGGACCTGACCTCCGACCGGTTTGTCGCAAACCCGCTCGGGCAGGCAGGTGAGCGGATGTACCGCACGGGCGACCTCGTTCGATGGATCCGCACCGGCAGCGACACCGTCGTGCTCGACTACTTGGGTCGAAGTGACTTCCAGGTCAAATTCCGTGGACAGCGGATCGAACTCGGCGAGATCGAGACCGCGTTGCTCGCCCACCCCGGAATCACCCAAGCTGTCGCACTCGTGACGTCCACGTCGACCGGCGACCAGCTCGTCGCCTACGTGGTCGGCGAGTCCGTCGATCGGCAGGCCCTCCTGGCCGCCGTGCGGGAGACCCTGCCGTCGTACATGGTGCCGTCGGCCACCGTCGTGCTCGATGCGTTCCCTCTCAACACGAGTGGCAAGCTTGACCGGAAAGCGCTGCCCGCACCTACTTTCGAATCGCGGGGGTTCCGCGCGGCACAAACCCCTGTCGAGGAGATCGTCGCCGGTGTCTTCGGCGATGTCCTCGGCGTCGATCGGGTGGGTCGCGACGACGACTTCTTCGACCTCGGAGGTAACTCGCTCGTGGCGACCCAGGTCGTGTCGCGCCTCGGCACTGCTCTGGGCACTCGTGTTCCGGTACGTGCATTGTTCGAGTATTCGGTCGTGGAAACCCTTGCTGCACATGTAGAGTCCATGTCCCACGACTTGCGCGTGGCACCCTTGGCAGCGCAAACCAGGCCGGAGCGGATCCCCTTGTCGCTGGCGCAGCAGCGGATGTGGTTCCTGAACCGGTTCGAGCCCGACTCGTCCGTGAACAACCTGCCACTCGCGATCCGCCTGCGCGGAGCGCTCGACGTCGACGCCCTGCGCGCCGCGGTCGCAGACCTCGTCCGACGACACGAGTCGCTGCGGACCGTCTACCCCGAATCGGACGGTATTGCACAGCAGGTGATCCTTCCCGCAGTGTCCGCCGTGCCGGACATCGTGGTGGTCGACGCCGACCATGCGGATGTGTCGCGACACGTCGAGGCGGCAGTGACAGAAGGTTTCGATGTCACTGAGCAGGTGCCGCTGCGCATCTGTCTGCTGCGTCTCGGTCACGACGAGCACGTGCTCGTCGTGGTACTGCACCACATCAGCGGCGACGGATTCTCGATGGGGCCGCTCGCCCGGGACGTCATGCTCGCCTACACCTCGCGTGTGGACGGCCATGAGCCCGACTGGTCACCGATGCCGGTGCAGTACGCGGACTACACGCTGTGGCAGCGCGACGTCCTCGGATCCGAATCGGATCCTGAGTCGCCGATCTCTCGGCAGCTCGCCTACTGGCGGGAGAGGCTGAAGGGAATCCCCGACCAGCTGGACCTGCCCGCGGATCGACCCCGTCCCGCGGTCACGTCGTACCGCGGAGCGAACACCGCATTCGAAATCGACGCGTCGACCCACACAGCCCTCGAACGACTTGCCCGCACAAGGGGAACGACGCTGTTCATGGTCGTGCACAGTGCACTGGCGGCGCTGCTGGCCCGGCTGTCCGGTACGGGAGACATCGTCGTCGGCTCGCCCATCGCGGGCCGCGGTGAACAGCTGCTCGACGACATGATCGGGATGTTCGTCAACACACTGGTGCTGCGCACCGAGGTGAACCCATCCGACACCTTCGGCGATCTGCTCGCCCGCGTCCGCGAAACCGACCTCGGCGCATTCGGGCATGCGGACCTACCGTTCGAGCGCCTCGTCGAGGCACTCGATCCCGAACGTTCTCAGGCTCGGCATCCGCTCTTCCAGATCGCTCTGACGTTCCAGAATCTGGGGCATTCCCGTTTCGACCTTCCAGAGCTGGCCGTCGATCCTGTGGATTTCCCGATCACCGACGCCAAATTCGACCTGCAGGTCACCGTCGTCGAATCCTTCGGTCCGGACGGGGACCCAGGCGGAATGGCAGTGGCGCTCAACTACGCCACGGATCTGTTCGACGAGAGCACGATGAGCACATTCGGCGATCGACTCGGCCGGATGCTCAGCGCTGTCGCCGCCGACCCCGACGTGGTGATCGGCGACGTGCCGCTGCTCTCCGATGAACAACGCGCGATGCTGCTCGACGCGTGGAACGAGCCCGGTACTCGTGCAAGTGACCACACGCTCGTACAGCGCTTCGTCGATCAGGCGACGCTCACTCCCGACGCAATTGCCGTGACGTTCGGTGATCGCCACCTGACGTACCGCGAACTTGCCGCCCGCGTGAACCGGCTCGCACGTGTACTGATCGATCAGGGTGTCGGACCTGACTCCCTGGTCGCGGTCGCGATGACCCGCTCCGACGACCTCGTGGTCGCGCTGCTGGCGGTGCAGCAGGCCGGCGGCGGATATCTGCCTATCGACCTCACCTATCCGGCCGAGCGCTTGGAGTTCATGCTCGCCGATGCGTCACCGGTCGTCGTACTCGTCTCGGGCGCCCACGACGAACTGCCCAGCACTGGTATACCCGTAATCGACCTCGACGAGACAGATCTGTCGACGCACAGCGATGCACCCGTGAGCGACGAGGAACGCACCGCACCGTTGCGCAGCGACAACCTCGCCTACGTCATCTACACTTCCGGATCCACCGGGCGCCCCAAAGGGGTGCAGGTTCCGCACCGGACGGTCCTCGAGTTGTTCGAGAACACCCGAGGAGCCTTCGAATTCGACGGCGACGACGTGTGGACCCTGTTCCACTCGTACGCTTTCGACTTCTCGGTGTGGGAATTGTGGGGCCCGCTGCTCCACGGTGGCAGGCTCGTCGTGGTCGACCACTTCACGTCCCGATCGCCGGACGACTTCCGTTCCCTCCTCATGCGGGAGCAGGTAACGGTCCTCAACCAGACACCGTCGGCGTTCTATCAACTTGCCGAGGCCGATCGTGTTGCGCAGGCCCAGGGCACGGGCCGACTCGCGCTGCGGTACGTCGTTTTCGGCGGTGAGGCCCTCGACCTCCGCCGCCTGACCGACTGGTACGGCAGGCATGCCGACGATGCGCCGCGCCTTGTGAACATGTATGGCATCACCGAGACCACGGTGCATGTCTCCCGCCTCGAACTGTCGTCGGCCGACAGTGAGAGCACAGCGAGCCTCGTGGGCCGTGCAATCCCCGGACTCGGCGTGTACGTCCTGGATCCGCGACTGCAACCGGTGCCTGTCGGGGTCCCCGGTGAAATGTACGTTCGCGGTGATCAGCTCACTCGCGGGTATCTCGGCCGCGGTGCGTTGACCTCGGGACGATTCGTCGCCGACCCGTTCGGCTCGTCGGGAACCCGCATGTACCGAACCGGCGACATCGCGCGCTGGTCGGCCTCCGGGCAACTCGAATACGTCGGACGCAGTGACTCGCAGGTGCAGCTGCGCGGTTTCCGTGTCGAACTCGGGGAGATCGAGGCCGCCCTGACCTCAGTCGACGGTGTTGCGCATGCGGTCGCTGTGGTGCGGACCGACTCGCACACCGGCGACAAACTCGTCGGATACGTCGTCCCGCGCGCAGGCGCCGGGGTTGTGCCTGTCGAAGTGCTCGAGGAGGTCGGGCAGTTCCTGACCGGCTATATGGTGCCCGACGCGATCGTCATCCTCGATGCGTTGCCACTCACCCCGAACGGCAAACTCGACAAGAAAGCGCTCCCCGCGCCGGTGTTTGTCGGCGACAAGAAATTCCGTGCGCCCTCGACACCGGCGGAGGTGACGATCGCGGAGGTCTTCGCCGATGTGCTCGGCATCGACGAGGTCGGTGTCGACGACTCGTTCTTCGCGCTCGGAGGCGACAGCATCGTGTCGATCCAGTTGGTCTCGCGCGCCAAGGCGCTCGGTATCGTGTTCACGCCCCGGGAGGTCTTCGAGCAGCGCACCGTGGCCGGACTTGCCGAGGTGGCGCGGATCGGGACCGACGCGGTGCCGTCGCTACCCGAACTCGACGGGGGAGGGGTCGGCGAGATCCCGCTCACTCCGATCTTGCGATACATGGTTGAGCGCGGCGGCTCCTTCGACCGTTACACCCAGACAATCGCGCTCGAGTTGCCCGAGAACATCGCGCGACGGGATGTGGTCGCGACCATCGCCGCTGTCGTCGATCGGCACGATATTCTGCGGGCATCGTTGCGGTGCAACGATGCCCGCGAATGGGTGCTCTCGACAACCGCGCCAGGAACTGTCGATGTCGATTCTCTCGTGTCCCGTGTGGAGGTGTCCGCGGATGCGGACGACGCGCAGTGGCGCAGTATCGCGGCCGAGGAACTCGACACTGCCGAGGGGCGACTGGATCCGTCGCAGGGCATCGTCCTGCAGTTCGTCTGGCTCGACCCTGCGCCCGGAGCAGGCCGCAACGGACGGCTGATCGTTGTCGGACATCATCTCGTGGTCGACGGCGTGTCGTGGCGAATTCTGGTACCCGATTTCGTGACCGCGTGGGCACAGATCGATCACGGACAGCCTGTGGTGCTGCAATCGGTCGGAACGTCGTTCCGGACCTGGGCCGATGCCCTCGTTCGCAGCGCCGACAATCACGCAGCAGAATTGCCGCTGTGGACGTCGATCCTGACAGGACCCGATCCGCTGCTGGGTGCGCGTGCCTTCGATCCCACAGTCGATCTCGCGTCGACCGTCGAGAAAGTTCAGGTCAGAGTCGCAGCCGAGGTCACCGACACGCTGCTCACCACGCTGCCCGAGCTCTACCACGGCAGCGTCAACGATGTGTTGCTCACGGGGCTTGCGTTGGCGCTGGCCGGTTGGCGTCGCGACCGCGGCACCGACGAGTTGTCCGCGCTGATCGCACTTGAAGGGCACGGTCGCGAGGAAGATCTGGTCCTCGGGGCCGACCTCTCACGCACCGTCGGCTGGTTCACTGCCATGTTCCCGGTTCGACTCGACTTGCTCGGTATCGATCTCGATGACGCCGTCGACGGTGGTCCGGCTGCGGGCGCCGCGCTCAAACTCGTCAAGGAGCAATTGCGTGCTGTCCCCCACAAGGGGCTCGGTTACGGATTGCTCCGCTACTGCAACAACGACACGGGTGGGCAACTCGCGCAATTGCCGTCCGCCCAGGTCAGCTTCAACTACCTCGGACGCCTCGACGCCGGTGAGGTGTCGCAGGACCAGGCCGCGGAACTGGGCTGGCTTCCCGTCGGAGACCTCGGCGACCTGTCCGGCAGCAACGACAGTGACGCCCCCGCGCTCACCTCGGTGGATATCAACGCAGTGGTGATCGGCGGAGAGCTCGGCGCGAACCTCGGTTTTCCCTCCGGGCTGCTCGGCCGCGACGACGTCGAGGAACTCGGACAATGGTGGGTGCGCGCACTCGAAGCGCTCGCCACCCACGCGGCTCGCCCCGACGCAGGCGGTCGCACGCCGACCGATCTGCCTCTGGTCGACGTCACCCAACGCGACATCGCCGCCTGGGAAGCGGAGTACCCCAACGTTTCCGACGTCTGGCCGCTCGCACCGTTGCAATCCGGACTGCTCTACCACGCGCAGCTCGCCGAAGGGCAGTCCGATGTCTACAGCACCCAGGTGCTGATCCATCTCGCAGGACTTGTCGACCCTGCGCGACTTCGAGTCGCTGCCACTGCGCTCCTCGGCCGGCATCCCAACTTGCGGACCGCCTTCGTCGCTGCCGAGTCCGGTGAACCGGTTCAGGTCGTTGTCGACGATGTCGCACTGCCGTGGCGAGAGCTCGACCTCACCCGGCAGGGAACCTGCGCAGCCGATGCCGTCGAACTCGATGCGATGCTGCGTGCCGACCAGGACACGGCCTTCGATCTGTCGGCGCCGCCCCTGATCCGCTTCACGATGGTCCGGACCGGAGTCGACTCGTGGACACTCGCGGTCACGAGCCATCACATTCTCCTCGACGGCTGGTCCATGCCGTTGTTGATGAAGGACCTGCTTGTGCTCTACGCGACCTCGGGTGATGCTGCGGTACTGGGGCGGGTGCCGTCCTACCGCGGTTATCTCGAGTGGCTGAGTGGTCGTGACCATCGAGAATCGGTCGACGCGTGGGTTCGAGTGCTGGAAGGAGTCGACGAACCGACGCTGCTTGCAGGCACCGAGGCCGACGTCACCGGTGCAAGCTCGGCCGAGCACCACGTCGATCTCGGTCGCGAACGCAGCGATGCTCTGACGGACGTCGCAGCGAGGCTCGCTGTGACCGTCAACACTGTGTTGCAGGGAGCGTGGGCGACGCTCATCGGCCGCATGACGGGGCGAGAGGATGTCCTGTTCGGCACTACGGTGTCGGGTCGCCCCGCGGACCTTCCGGGCGTCGAATCGATGGTCGGGTTGTTCATCAATACGTTGCCCGTCCGCGTACGGCTGTCCGAGTCGGCCACGATCGAGGACCTACTCCAGCGCATCCAGATCGATCAGGCGTCGCTGCTCGACCACCACCATGTGGGCCTCGCCGAGATCCAGCAACAGACAGGTCTGGGAGCGCTGTTCGACACTCTGCTCGTGTACGAGTCGTATCCGGTGGATCGCAGCGGCATCGCAGACGCGGGATCGATCGACGGACTGGTCGTTGCGGGTGTGAATACTCGCGACGCCACGCACTATCCGCTGACCGTCGCCGTTACTTCCGAAGACACGGTTGCCCTCGGATTCAAGTATCGTAGTGACATTCTCGACGCCGACACCGTAACGGTGCTCGCCACCAGGTACCTGCGAATCCTCGACGGCATCATCGCCGATCCCGCGACGCGCATCGATGCCCTGCCGTACTTCGACGCTGCCGAGCTCGAAGGTCTGACTCACAGGCACGGCGGTGCGGCTGAATCGCCGGTTCCGCTCGGAGACTTTCTTGCGGCCGCCGCCGAGGGCAACCCCGACGGCATCGCTGCGGTCGACGACGGCCGCGAGTGGACCTACGCGGAGCTCGACGCGTTCTCTTCTCGATTGGCTCGGTTGCTGATCGGACGCGGGATGGGAACGGAAGATGTTGTGGCGCTTGGATTTACGCGTTCGATCGAGTCGATCGCTGCGGTGTGGGCGGTGGCGAAGACCGGTGCTGCGTACGTTCCGATCGATCCGAACTACCCTGCTGACCGAATTACGCACATGGTTTCGGACTCAGGGGCGGTGCTGGGTCTGACCGTGACGCCGCATCTCGTCGAACTGCCGGACGACGTCGAATGGATCGACCTGATGGCGCACGAGACCATCGCTCGGATGGACGCATGGCCGGGTGGTCCGATCACGGCGGACGAGCGCGTACGCCGTGTACGCGCTGACAACAGCGCGTACATCATCTACACGTCCGGCTCGACCGGGCTGCCCAAGGGAGTTGTCGTCACCCACTCCGGGCTGGCGAATTTCGCGGCCGAGCAACGCGATCGGTACACGCTGGGCGTCGACACCAGGGCGCTGCATTTCGCATCACCGAGCTTCGACGCGTCGGTTCTGGAGCTGTTGATGGCCTTCGCCTCAGGAGGGACGCTCGTGATTGCACCGCCGAACATCTACGGCGGTCGCGATCTCGCAGACTTCATCCGCACCGAAGGCGTCACACACGCGTTCATCACCCCGGCGGCGATCTCCTCGCTCGATCCTGAGGGACTCGACGAACTGCGTGTCCTCGTGGCAGGAGGGGAGATGGTGGCGCCCGAACTGGTGTCGCGCTGGGCGTCCGGGCGTGCATTCCACAACGGTTACGGTCCCACCGAAACCACGATCATGACCAACATCAGTGCACCGTTGACTCCCGGCGACGATGTGACGATCGGCGGACCGATCCGAGGCGTCGGTGCCGTCGTGCTCGACGCCCGGTTGAGACCCGCCCCGGTCGGAGTTGCCGGCGAGCTCTACGTGTCGGGGATACAACTGGCGCGTGGGTACCTGGGAAGAGCGGCGCTCACGTCCGACCGTTTCGTCGCCGACCCGTTCGGGTCGGGGACCCGGCTCTATCGGACCGGCGACCTGGTCCGCTGGACCGATTCCGGCGACCTCGCCTACGTGGGTCGATCGGACTTTCAGGTCAAGATCCGTGGGTTCCGAATCGAACTCGACGAGATCGATGCAGTGCTTCGGCGTGACGAAGCGGTGGACTTCTCGGTCACGATCGCCCGGACGTCCGAGGCAGGCACCGCGCGGCTCGTCTCCTACGTGACCTCGGTGCCCGGACGGGCTGTCGAAACGGAGGAACTCCTCCGTGCGGCTGCGCGCGCGCTGCCTCGGCACATGATTCCGGACGCGATTGTCGTCCTCGAGGGCGTACCACTGACTCCGGTGGGCAAACTCGATCGGGCGGCCCTGCCCGAACCTGCTACGTCGGTTCGGCCGTACCGCGCGCCGCGCACGAATCGTGAAGAGCTGGTCGCACGCGTGTTTGCGGACGCTCTCGAGATCGACCGGGTCGGACTGGACGACGACTTCTTCGACGTCGGGGGGAACTCCCTTATCGCGACCCAGGTGGTAGCACGGCTACGGGACGAGTCCGGCGTAGCCGTGCGTGTCCCCTGGCTCCTCGAGTCCCCCGTGGTGGAAGATCTCGCTGCTCGGCTCGGTGTCGACGGCGAAGCGGCCACGGGACCGGACGCTGCCCTCTCGGTGATCTTGCCGTTGCGTGCGGGTGACGCTGCGGGGACCGTGTTCTGTTTGCACCCTATGATCGGGCTCGCCTGGTCCTACGCACCGCTCGCGGCACGCCTGGACGGACGGGGCGCGGTGTACGGGATTCAGACCCCCGCGCTGACCGAACCCGATTTTGCCGGGGCGTCACTGGACGATCTCGCCCGCAGGTACGCCGACGAGATCGTCTCCACCGAGCCGCACGGACCGTACCGCCTGCTCGGCTGGTCTTTGGGCGGTGTGCTTGCGCATGCGGTGGCAGTCGAACTCCAGTCCCGCGGTCTGAGTGTGGACGAACTCGCGCTGATCGACAGCATCCCGCAGATCGACACCGACCGTTTCGAATCGGAGATCTCTGAGAACCTACGGACGCTCGGCGTGGAGGTGGATCCTGTGACGCTCGACGGGCAGCTTCCGCGCGCGGCGGCCGAAGCGCTTGTGGGCGCGATCCCGGCGGAGCTGATCGACCTCGATGTCGAGAGAGTGCAGCGGATCTTCGCTGCCGCGATGACGTCACCGGATCTGATCAACCGTCACGAACCCGCAGTGTTCGCCGGTGACGTGAAGTTCTTCAGTGCGGTTGCGGAGCACCCGACCGAAGCGGACGCCGCGGACCTGTGGGTGCCGTTCGTCACGGGACGTGTTCGTACCCGATTCGTGCCGGGAGGACACGGGGAGATGATGGAACCGCTCGCCCTCGACGTCATCGTGCCTGCTCTGGGCATTGGTCGTGTCGATCTTGATCCGCGGTGATCTCCAGGTAGGGTGTGCTCGCGCAGGACTGGCCGGTCGCGGGTGCGCGATCCACGGTAACGTGCATGCCTGACCTGTAGATATACGTATTGCTGCGCCGGTCGGTGCACCTCGGACGCATCCGAGGTCTGAAAAATCATGTCCCGGAAACGGGCCTGAGGAGGTTCAAGCGAATGAAGGTTGTCGAGTCGCGGACATGCACTCGAAGGACGAGACTCGCCGCGCTCTCGGCAGCTGTCGTAGCACTGCCGTTGTTCTTCGGTGGAGCTACGGCCGCGGCCGACCCGGTCTGGGACAGCGAGCAGCCTCTCGAGGTCGCCGAGTCCGAGAACGGCTCCTACATCACGCGTATCGAGCAGTACGGCGAGCAGCAACTCCTCGTCTACGTCCACTCGGCGTCGATGAACAAGGAAGTTCTCCTGGATGTGTGGCGTCCGGCAGACACCAGCGAGCCCCGCCCGACGCTGTACCTGTTGAACGGTGCGGGCGGCGGTGAGGACAGCGCGACGTGGCGGTTCCGCACCGACGCCATCGACTTCTTCAAAGACAAGAACCTCAACGTCGTCTCGCCGGTCGGTGGCAAATGGAGTTACTACACTGACTGGAAGAACGAGGATCCGGTTCTCGGTGTGAACAAGTGGGAGACCTTCCTCACCAAGGAAATCCCGCCGCTGATCGATGCTGCACTGGGAACCAACGGCGTCAACGCGATCGCGGGTCTTTCCTCGTCGGGCACATCGGTTCTCCAGCTCGCCATTGAAGGCGGCGACCTCTACCAGGGTGTGGCAGCCTACAGTGGCTGTGCCCAAACCTCGGATCCGATCGGTCAGCAGTTCGTGAAGGTCACCACGGAGACCTGGGGGGGCGGCGACACCCGCAACATGTGGGGCGAGCTCGACGACCCGATGTGGCGCGAGAAGGACCCCTACCTCAACGCCGAGCAGTTGCGCGGCCTCGAGCTGTACATCTCGAACGGTAACGGTCTGCCCGGCCCGTACGACACGCTCGACGGCCCGCAGATCGACGGCCAGGTGGACGTGCTCGCGAATCAGATCGTCGTCGGTGGCGTTATCGAGGCGGCGACGAACTACTGCACGCACAACCTGCAGAACCGACTGAACGAACTGGACATCCCCGCCACCTACAACTTCCGCGATTCGGGTAGCCACTCGTGGGGGTATTGGCAGGACGATCTGAAGGATTCGTGGCCGGTGCTCCAGCGCGCACTCGGACTGTGATCGTCCCTTCCTGCGTATGAAGTGAAATGCCCCTCCTGTCGATGACAGGAGGGGCATTGTCGTTCGGGTGATCTCTACCCGGCGTCGGGCGCTTCCGGAACGGTGCAGGGAGCTTCGTTGACGTCGGCGTAAGCGGGATCGAGGGCGGACTTCACCAGGTACAGCGATTCGGGGAGCATCAACATCGTCGAATGATCTGCGGGCGAGGCCGGGCACAGGTCCTGGACCCACTTGTTCTGGACCGCGGCGCCAGCGTCGGGCTCGAGGAACGAGCTCTCCGGCGGTGTCACGATTCCGTCGTGGCGCGTCGCGATCGACGTGTAGGTGATTCCAGGCAATGTCTCGGGGCCGTCGTTGAGCGCTGCGAGCACCCGGGAACCGATGAGCTGTTGCTGCCCGGCGACACCGAGATTGGTGCCGGCGAACAGTGCCTGCGCGACGATGTCGTTGCCGTTTGTCAGGCCGAAGATCGCCAGCGCCGCGTACAGCTGCTGGAGCCCGTTGAAAGACGTGCCGTGATTCGTTGCACCGAGCATGACAAGGTTCTCGACCTTGTTACGTGCCGGGACGAGAAGATCGGCTCCACCTTCGAACTTCAGGTACTGCCGCGACAGCATTCCTCCCTGCGAGTGTCCGACCAGATCGACCTTGTCGCTGCCGGTGTGCTCGAGGACAGCATCGACGAAGTCCCGTACCTCGACTGCGGACTCCTCGATGTCGGTGACGCCCCAGATCGTCTTGTCGGGATCGAACACGGCCTTCGCGCCGCCGTAGTTCAGCGCATATACGCAATAGCCGAGGTCGGCGAGCTGCGGCGCGACGATCGGCCACGTCTGCATCATTCCCGACCCGGTTCCATGCACGAGTACCACCGGTCGCGGATGTTCCGGCGACGGCACACAGTCGAGGTCGTTCGCTCCCTCGGGGCTCTGCCCCATCGTGGCGAGGATACTGGCCAGACGGCTGTCACTCGGGGCGGTTTCGCTCGAGGGTGGGTCGACGGTGGGCTGGGCAGACGCCATCGCCGGTGTGGTGACCAGCGACGCCGAGACAGCAAGGGCAGCGGTGGCTGTGGCCACAGCGATCCGGCGCGCAAAATTCATGGAGGCTCCTCGTGCGGACCGCCGGGGTCGTGGCGTATCCGTACCTGATCGGTCTGGAGTGAGGTTAGCAGCGCAAACCATGATCGTCGGGCAAGCTCGAGGTCACCCTTGTTGGGCCGCGCGACGATAGCCGCGGATGGCAGGCACCAGGAACAAGGCGAACATCCCGACCGACCACGCGAGGGTCTTGACCATCGGCTCGGCCAGCGGCCCACCCATCGCGAGTGCCCTCATGGTGTCGATCGCGCACGACATCGGCTGGTTCGCGACGATCGGCTGCAGCCAGGTCGGATAGGCCATGACCGGCACGAATCCCGAATTGAAGAACATCAGGAGGGTGCACACGATCGACACCATCTCTACGAGAGGGATCTTGGTCGACAGGGTGGCCAGGACGGTCACCATCATGGCGAATCCCATCCCGAACACGATGGGTACCACCAACATCAACAATGTCGCCGGGACGCCCTGGGTGAACCGGAAGCCCATGACGACGCCTGCGGCGAAAATCACAATCGAGGTGACGAGGACGCGAACAGCCTCCGCCATCAGGCGTCCCACCAGCCCCGCTGATCGGTGGATCGGCAGCGTGTAGAAGCGGCTCAGCAGACCGGACTCTCGTTCGGCGCGCAACCCGACTGCACTGACGACGGAACCGAACATCGCACCCACCAGCACGATCATCGGTACTGTCCCGAATATCGACGGCTGCCCCGTTGCGGCGGTGATGCTGTCGCCGAGCACGATCCTGAACATCACCAGTGTCAGTGCGGGATAGATCAGCGCTTGGATCATTGTCGCCGGATCGCGCGCCCAGCGAAGGAGGAGCCGGCCGCATTGGAGGCGGCTGTGCTGCCACAGCGCGGCGAGAGAGTTCTCGGCGACCACGGCGTTCGGCGCCGGATACCCGAACGATCCTGACCCTGTCCCCAGCGCAGTGCTCTGACTCATCCGGTCACCTCCGTCTCGTATTGGCCCACACGGCGAGAGGTAGACACACGATGGTCAACCCGACCAGCCACAGCAGACTCGGGTAGAACACCTCCCACGTGATCCCTCCGTCTGCCATGTCGCGCATAGCGAACGAGAACTGCGAGATCGGCTGATTGCGCACGAAGGGACGAATCCATTCGGGAAAACCTTGCTCGGGAACGAAACCGCACGACAGCATCCCGAGGATCAGCTGGGGGAGTGTCAGCGCCTGCGAGGTCGCTTCGGGGCTTTTGGAGAGGCTGCCGATCGCGTCGGCTCCCAGACACAGCACGAGGCTGATGGCGAGTGCCGTCACTCCGAAGAGAACAGCTTGTCCGAGTCCGGCGGTGAACCGGAAACCGATCAGATATCCGAATCCGATCGCGGCGAACAGGGAAATCACCGATCTCGTCATCCCCGCCGACATGCGAGAAAGCAGCGGCACGGTCGGGCCGACGGGCATTGTCTTCAACCGGGTCGTCAGTCCGGTTGTCGCCTCCTGCGCGGCCATCTGGGCCGCCGAGATAGCGGTGAACGCCATCGATTGAAGGACGATGATCGGCATCAGGAACTGCGCGTAGTCGATGCCCTGCATCTGCATCACGAACTTCAGCGGGAGATAGAACCCGAGACCGAAGACGAACGGTGCGATCACAGCGACGATCAGTTCGCCGTACCGCGCCATCGTGCGCAGGGTGCGTCCGGTCAGCGCCGACCATTGCGACACCGAACTCGGATGGATACGGCGGTGCGTGCCCGACCGTCGGTCGGGAAGGCTCGCACTCGTGTCGCCTGGGGGCCGACCCGCCGGAAGACGCTCGGTGCGGGCCGTCACGGGCCCTCTCCCGCCGTGGCCGCATCGAGTTCGGCGGATGCCGTCGACGCGCTGTGACCGGTCAGCTGCAGGAAGACGTCGTCCAAGGACGGCCGCCGTAAACCGATATCGGCGAGTTCGATGTCGAGGGGCGAGAGCAGGCGAAGCGCTTCGGTGAGGGTAGCTGCTCCATCGGGCGCTGGGATGGAGACCCGGTCGATGTCGCCGGGCGACGAGAGATCGGCACGTACGGAATCGGGGACGAGGGGACCGAGTGCGTGCACGATCCCGGGCACCGTCGCAGGGTCGACAGGGACGATTTCGCAGTAGCTGCCCCCGGTCGAAGCCTTCAGTTCGTTCGCCGTCCCCCTCGCGATGACCGTTCCTCTGTCGATCACGATGATGTTGTCGCTCAGTACGTCGGCTTCTTCGAGGTACTGAGTGGTCAACAGGGTCGTGATGCCCTGTCTCTTCAGGGACTCGACCAGTGACCACACACCCTGGCGCGACCGCGGGTCGAGTCCGGTGGTCGGCTCGTCGAGGAACACGACCTCGGGCCGGACCACGAGTCCGCATGCGATGTCGACCCGGCGGCGCATACCGCCCGAATAACCCTTGACCGGTCGGCGTCCTGCTTCGACGAGGTCGAACTCGAGGAGGAGCTCGTCCGCGCGCAGCTTTGCAGAGGTCTTGTCGAGCCCCATCAAGCGCCCGAACAGTACGAGATTCTCGCGTCCGGTGAGGGTGTCGTCCAGGGCAGCGAACTGTCCGGTCATCATGATCGAGCGTCGGACCGCAGCGGGGTTGGTCTCGACATCGTGACCTGCAACGACGGCACGGCCGCTCGAGGCGTGGATGAGCGTCGACAGGATCTTGACCATGGTGGTCTTTCCTGCACCGTTGGGGCCGAGGATCGCGAGGACCGAGCCTTCCGGAGCCGAGAAATCGACGCCGGCGAGTGCATGAACATCTCCGAACGACTTGTGGACATCCTCCACGAGGACTGCATGGTCGTGGTTGCTTCGCATCCGCACCCCACCGTCGAACTCGGTCCCTGTCGGGACTCGGTCATGGCCAGTCCAGCGGGTGTCCCCGCCTCCCTCGTCGAGATGCTACCGCTCCGAGGTGTTCCCGGCCGGGTGTCTGCGAACGGCCGTTGCGAGACGAGATCAGGACCAGATACCGATCTCGTCCAGATGCCGGACGAGACGGCGTGCTCCATCGGTGAAATGATCCCGGGTCTCGGTCCCGGCCGTGCTCGGATCATGCGCACGGAGAGCATCGAGAATTCGGCGATGTGCCGCGACGGCCTCGACCCCCCATTCCGGGTCGGACGAATAGAAATGTGCGGGAGTGTACCGCGTGGCGTTGTGCAGGAACCACGCGAGTTTGCGTGCGGCGGCGACCCGGTTGAGTGTCCGGTGGAAGGAGAATTCGAGAGCTTCGATTCGTGCTCCGTCGCCGGTCTGTACCGCGTCGGTGAACTTGACGTTGATGTCGTCGAGCTCGGCGATCGTGTCGCTACCGATGGTCTCCGCGGCGCGCGCGGCGAGTTTCTCGGCGATGCGCCCTTGCAGCCAGAACACGTCGTCGATGTCGGATCGGGTCAGCGGTGCGACGACGTAGCCCCGATGCGGAACGAGTTCGACGAGGCCTTCGCCGCGAAGGGTGAGCAGAGCTTCACGAACCGGGGTCACACTGACCCCGAGTTCGGCGGCGGTCTCGTCGAGCCGGACGAAATCGCCCGGCCGCACGTCGCCCGACATGATGCGGTTGCGGACGAACGACGCCACATCGTCCGACAGCTGGGGCCGCCGCCCAAGGCCGCGGGGAGAGCCGGACCGCTCGAACGGGGACATCGGCTTCTCCTGTATTCGTCATCGGTGCCGGGCTTCGTCGACGGTGGACTCGTCGATCCGGGCGATTATCGCGTACGGACGACGCCACGTGATGTGAAACCTCCCGATGGCGGCGACCGCTCGTCGGTTCGCGGCATGTCAACCCTGCGCTCGCAGAGTATTCGTGCTTCTCTGGGCAAATGAGTAGTGCGCTCTCCCGCCGCAGGATGTTGGGCTCGCTCGCGGGAGGTGCTCTGCTTCTGGGGACAGCCACCGCGCAGCGTAGTCATGCCGGACCGGTGCGGCGACTTCCGGATCCGGGCGCGGTCGACGCAACGGACCCTGCACTTCTGAGCGCAGTCGAGGCCGCGAGCCTCCTGCACTCCGGTCGGTTGCATCCGAGGGAACTGCTCGATGCATGTCTTGCGCGAACCCGGGGGTTCGACGGTGCGATCGGTGCGTGGGTCCGGCTGTATCCGGAGTTCGCGTATGCCGGTGCGGACGCCGCGGGTGAGCGGCTCACAAGGGCTCGAAGCGAAGGAATCCCGGTCCCCGACATCTGTGGCCTGCCGGTTGCGTTGAAGGACTTGTTCGCGGTGTCGGGATTTCCCCTCACGGCATCGAGCAGAGTGCTCGAAGGCAACATTGCGGCCGGTCATTCCGGTGTCTGGAGCAAGCTCGAAGACGCCGGGGCAATCCTGATGGGACACGCGCACACCGACGAGTTCGCAATCGGTATCGCGACGCCGCAGGTGGGAAATCCGTGGAACACCGAGATGTCACCGGGTGGGTCGTCGGGTGGCAGTGCCGCGGTCCTCGCCGCCCGCTTCGCTCCGCTCGCGGTCGGCAGTGACACGGGGGGATCGGTGAGGTTGCCTGCGAGCGCATGCGGGATCTCGTCGATCAAACCCACGTACGGCCGAATCACTTCGCACGGCATGATTCCGCTGACCTGGACCCGCGACCACGTCGGGCCGATGGGACGGAGCGTTGCCGACGCATCGTTGATGTTGTCGATCCTCGCGACCGTCGATGTCGACGATCCGATCACTGCGCTCGGGCCTGCGGTTCCGGCAGGTGGCTATCCGCTGACAGCGAAGGGCGGCGCGTCGCCGCTGGCCGGGATTCGGCTGGGACTTCCGCCGTCGGATCTTCCACCGCCGTTGCAGACCCTTTTCGACGACGCGGTCCAGCTTGCACGTTCGCTCGGCGCGGAGGTGGTCCCCGTGGTGATGCCACCGACTCCGACGTCTCTTGCGACCGGCGATGTCGTCGAAATGGGCTCGTATCACCGGCAATTCGCCGACCGGATCGGTTTGTACCGCCCGGAGCGGGTATCCAGTGTCGGGACTGCGGTGGCGTCTCTCGCAGTCCCCGTCGTGGACTACCTCATGCTCGAGCGAGACCGGTTGCGATACCAGTACGACTACAACAAGCTCTTCGCCGACAACGATCTCGACGCGGTGATGATCCCCGGCACAAAGGTGGACGGCGCCCGGCGTGAGGAGTTTCTCGGGGTGAGTGTGACAGAAGGCGCACCGGGCGAGGTGAAGTGGGCCAACTACTCGGGTGCGCCGGTTGTGACACTCCCGGTGGGGCGGTCGGTGGCGACCGGCATGCCGTTCGGTGTGCAGCTCGGCGCGAGGCCGTGGCAGGACGAACAGATCATCCAGATCGGCCTCGAGCTGCAGGAAACGCTTCCGGTGTGGAGGGACTTGCCCGCTCTGGTGCCTGCACCGGGAGTTGCGCCCGAGGTGGTTCAGGTGGCGCCCGGTCCCGGCCCCGACCCGACCAACACCGTGGATGCGGCCGCGCCGTTGCGTACGCCACCGATGAACGCAATAGGTTGAAGGTCCGTCCCGACGGGGGATGAGTTCGGCGGAGTTGTACTCGGCGGCGGATTGCTGCATACTGGTCGGGTTGCCTTGACCGGGCCATGGATGTTTCGCGGCTCGGAACGGTGAAAGTAGTGACAGTCGCGGATCGAGCCTTAAGGCCAGGTCGCGGCCACATGCAAGACGGAAGCAGTACCAGCGTGCGCTCGTATGAGCGCATCCGGTCCCGTTCTGTGCGGTGTCGAAATGCAGATTTCGGCGCCGGGGAATGAGCGACGGAGCGACACGCCCGACCGCGTGGACCGGAGAACAATGACAGATGAACAGCGGCAGCGGATCGGGTGAGCCCGGCTCGCGATGTGTATGAGTGCTGTTCTCTGTCGCCTGTTCCGTTCGGAACTGTGCAGACGAGGTGGTTCCCGATCAGATCGGGTGCTACGAAACGCGGCAAGAAAAGGACACTAAGCGTGGCGGGACAGAAGATCCGCATCAGGCTCAAGGCCTATGACCACGAGGCGATCGACGCATCTGCGCGCAAGATCGTCGAGACGGTCACCCGTACGGGTGCCCGTGTGGTCGGCCCGGTGCCGTTGCCCACTGAAAAGAACGTGTACTGCGTCATTCGCTCGCCGCACAAGTACAAGGACTCGCGCGAGCACTTCGAGATGCGTACTCACAAGCGGCTGATCGACATCCTCGACCCGACGCCGAAGACGGTCGACGCACTCATGCGCATCGACCTCCCGGCGAGCGTCGACGTCAACATTCAGTGACTTACAGCGAGCTTGTAGAAGACGCAGCGGAGAGAACAGATGACTAACCAGATCAAGGGAATCCTGGGCACCAAGCTCGGCATGACCCAGGTCTTCGACGAGAACAACCGGGTCGTTCCGGTGACCGTCGTCAAGGCCGGACCGAACGTGGTCACGCAGATTCGCACGGAGGAGCGCGACGGCTACAACGCTGTGCAGCTCGCCTTCGGTGCCATTGCGCCGCGCAAGGTCAACAAGCCGGTCCGCGGCCAGTTCGACAAGGCAGGCGTGACCCCGCGCCGCCACCTCGTCGAGCTTCGTGTCGAGGACTCCTCGGAGTACGAGGTCGGCCAGGAACTGACCGCAGAGGTGTTCGAAGACGGCGCATTCGTCGACATCACGGGCACTTCCAAGGGCAAGGGCTTCGCCGGCACCATGAAGCGTCACGGCTTCGCCGGTCAGGGCGCTTCGCACGGTGCGCAGGCTGTGCACCGTCGTCCCGGCTCCATCGGTGGCTGCGCCACCCCGGGCCGTGTCTTCAAGGGCACGCGCATGTCCGGCCGTATGGGTAGCGACCGCGTCACGACGCAGAACCTCTCCGTCCACAAGGTGGACGCCGAGAACGGTCTGCTGCTTATCAAGGGCGCGATCCCCGGCCGCAAGGGCGGCCTCGTGATCGTCAAGACTGCAGTGAAGGGTGGTGCACGGGCATGACCAGCACCGAGACCGCAACCAAGCTGACGCTGGACGTCAAGGCTGCGGGTGGCAAGTCCACCGGCACCGTCGATCTCCCCGCGGAGCTCTTCGACGCCCCGGCCAACATCGCGTTGCTGCACCAGGTGGTTGTCGCGCAGCTCGCTGCTGCACGCCAGGGCACGCACTCGACCAAGACGCGCGGAGAGGTCCGTGGCGGTGGTCGTAAGCCGTACCGCCAGAAGGGCACCGGCCGCGCACGTCAGGGCTCGACCCGCGCACCGCAGTTCGTCGGTGGCGGCACCGTCCACGGCCCGCAGCCGCGCGACTACAGCCAGCGCACCCCCAAGAAGATGAAGGCAGCCGCCCTGCGCGGTGCCCTCTCCGACCGGGCGCGCAACGAGCGCATCCACGTGATCACCGAGCTCGTCGCGGGTCAGACCCCGTCGACGAAGTCGGCGCGCGCTTTCCTCGGTGAGCTCACCGAGCGTAAGAACGTGCTCCTGGTGGTCGGACGTGCAGACGTCGCCGCGTGGAAGAGCGTGCAGAACCTGCCGAACGTCCACACGCTCGCACCCGATCAGCTGAACACCTACGACGTCCTCTACAGCGACGATGTCGTGTTCAGCGTCGAGGCGCTCAACGCGTTCATTCACGGGCCGGCCGAGTCGGCTCAGGAAGTCAAGGAGGAGAGCAAGTGAGCACGATCGCCGATCCGCGCGACATCCTGCTGGCTCCCGTCGTCTCCGAGAAGTCCTACGGGCTGATGGAAGAGGGCACCTACACCTTCCTGGTCCACCCGGACTCGAACAAGACGCAGATCAAGATTGCCGTCGAGAAGGTCTTCGGCGTCAAGGTGAGCAGCGTCAACACCGCCAACCGTCAGGGCAAGCGCAAGCGGACGCGGTTCGGTTACGGCAAGCGCAAGGACACCAAGCGCGCGCTCGTGACCCTGACCGCCGACAGCAAGCCCATCGAGATCTTCGGAGGCCCGGTCGCTTAGGCGCCGGAACTCGCGAGAGATAGAGGACGAGAAGACTCATGGCAATCCGTAAGTACAAGCCGACTACGCCGGGCCGTCGTGGCGCCAGTGTGTCGGACTTCGCCGAGATCACTCGGTCGACGCCCGAGAAGTCGCTGATCCGCCCGCTGCACGGTCGCGGTGGTCGCAACGCGCACGGTCGTATCACGACCCGGCACAAGGGTGGCGGACACAAGCGCGCATACCGCTTGATCGATTTCCGTCGCAACGACAAGGACGGCATCCCGGCCAAGGTCGCTCACATCGAGTACGACCCCAACCGCACCGCCCGCATCGCGCTGCTCCACTACGTGGACGGCGAGAAGCGCTACATCATCGCCCCCAAGGGCCTGGTGCAGGGCGCCCCGGTCGAGTCCGGCCCGACGGCCGACATCAAGCCGGGCAACAACCTGCCGCTGCGCAACATCCCGACCGGTACCACCATTCACGCGGTGGAACTGCGTCCCGGTGGCGGAGCCAAGATGGCCCGTTCGGCCGGCGCGAGCATCCAGCTCCTCGGTAAGGAAGGCACCTACGCCACGCTGCGTATGCCGTCCGGTGAGATCCGTCGCGTCGACGTGCGCTGCCGCGCAACCGTCGGCGAGGTCGGCAACGCCGAGCAGTCGAACATCAACTGGGGCAAGGCCGGCCGTATGCGCTGGAAGGGCAAGCGTCCTACCGTCCGCGGTGTCGTGATGAACCCGGTCGACCACCCGCACGGCGGTGGTGAGGGCAAGACCTCCGGTGGTCGCCATCCGGTCAGCCCGTGGGGCAAGCCCGAGGGCCGCACCCGCAAGAACAAGGCGTCCGACAAGCTCATCGTTCGTCGTCGCCGCACCGGCAAGAAGCGCTAGTCAAGGAGGGAGTTAGAGAATGCCACGCAGCCTCAAGAAAGGCCCGTTCGTCGACGACCACCTCCTGGCTAAGGTGGACGCCCAGAACGAAAAGGGCACCAAGCAGGTCATCAAGACCTGGTCGCGCCGTTCTACGATCCTGCCCGATTTCATCGGTCACACGTTTGCAGTCCATGACGGACGCAAGCACGTTCCGGTGTTCGTCTCGGATTCGATGGTCGGCCACAAGCTCGGTGAATTCGCACCGACCCGTACGTTCAAGGGCCACATCAAGGACGACCGGAAGAGCAAGCGTCGATGAGTACTGAAACCACAAACCCGAGCGCTCGGGCTGTTGCGCGCCACGTGCGTGTGACCCCGATGAAGGCGCGCCGCGTCGTCGACATCGTTCGCGGAAAGTCTGTCGAGGAAGCCCTCGCAATTCTGAAGTTCGCGCCGCAGGCCGCTGCAGAGCCGGTCGCCAAGGTGATCGCCTCGGCAGCTGCGAACGCACAGAACAACCTGAACCTCGACCCCAGCACGCTCGTCATCGCGACGGCGTACGTGGACGAGGGCGCAACCCTCAAGCGGTTCCAGCCGCGTGCACAGGGTCGCGCGTTCCGTATCCGCAAGCGGTCGAGCCACATCACCGTGATCGTGGAGAGCGTCGGCTCGAACTCGTCTCGCAACCGCCGGAAGGGAGCTCAGTAGTGGGCCAGAAGATCAACCCGCACGGCTTCCGTCTGGGCATCACCACCGACTGGAAGTCGCGTTGGTACGCAGACAAGCAGTACGCGGACTACGTGAAGGAAGACGTCGCGATCCGTAAGTTCCTGGCCTCCGGCCTCGAGCGTGCAGGCATCGCGAAGGTCGAGATCGAGCGCACCCGCGACCGTGTGCGTGTGGACATCCACACCGCGCGTCCGGGCATCGTCATCGGCCGCCGCGGCGCCGAGGCCGATCGCATCCGCGCCGAGCTCGAGAAGCTGACCGGCAAGCAGGTGCAGCTCAACATCCTCGAGGTCAAGAACGCCGAGTCCGAGGCTCAGCTGGTGGCGCAGGGCGTCGCAGAGCAGCTCTCGAACCGCGTGGCGTTCCGCCGGGCGATGCGCAAGGCCATTCAGTCGGCAATGCGTCAGCCCAACGTCAAGGGCATCCGCGTGCAGTGCTCGGGCCGCCTCGGTGGCGCAGAGATGTCGCGTTCGGAGTTCTACCGTGAAGGTCGCGTCCCGCTGCACACGCTGCGCGCGGACATCGACTACGGCCTCTACGAGGCGAAGACCACCTTCGGCCGCATCGGCGTGAAGGTCTGGATCTACAAGGGCGACATCGTCGGTGGCCGTCGCGAGCTCGCTGCTGCCGCAGCTGCTCCCGCCGACCGCCCGCGTCGTGAGCGTCCGAGCCGCCCGCGTCGTTCCGGCGCCTCGGGCACCACCGCGACGAGCACCGAAGCGGGTCGGGCAGCCGACGCCCCGGCTTCGGCAGAGAACAAGGAGGGCTGACGCAATGTTGATCCCCCGGCGGGTCAAACACCGCAAGCAGCACCATCCGAGCCGTTCGGGTAACGCCAAGGGCGGCACCCAGGTCGCCTTCGGCGAGTACGGCATCCAGGCTCTCGAGCCGGCCTACATCACGAACCGGCAGATCGAAGCCGCTCGTATCGCCATGACCCGGCACATCAAGCGTGGCGGCAAGATCTGGATCAACATCTTCCCGGATCGCCCGCTCACCAAGAAGCCTGCCGAAACCCGCATGGGTTCCGGCAAGGGTTCGCCCGAGTGGTGGGTCGCGAACGTCAAGCCCGGTCGCGTGCTGTTCGAGATGAGCTACCCGAACGAGGAGACCGCTCGTGAGGCCCTGCGCCGCGCGATGCACAAGCTCCCGTGCAAGTGCCGGATCGTGACGAGGGAGGAGCAGTTCTGATGGCTACCGAAACCCCCGCCGCAGAACTCCGCGAGCTCACCGAGGAAGAGTTGACCTCGAAGCTTCGCGAGTCCAAGGAAGAGCTGTTCAACCTCCGCTTCCAGATGGCTACCGGTCAGCTGGACAACAACCGACGACTGCGCACCGTGCGTAACGAGATCGCTCGTATCTACACGGTTCTGCGCGAGCGTGAGCTCGGTCTGGCCACCGGCCCGGATGCGGGTGACGTGGCATGAGTGAGGAAAAGGCAGTGACCCAGAACGAAGAGCGCGCGAGCCGCAAGGTCCGCATCGGCTACGTCGTCTCGGACAAGATGGAAAAGACCATCGTGGTCGAGCTCGAGGATCGCGTGAAGCACCCGCTGTACGGCAAGATCATCCGCCGTACGACCAAGGTGAAGGCACACGACGAGAACGGTCTCGCCGGCATCGGCGACCGCGTGCAGCTGATGGAGACCCGTCCGCTGTCCGCGTCGAAGCGCTGGCGTCTGGTCGAGGTGCTCGAGAAGGCCAAGTAGTCTTCTCACACTTCGTGTGACGAAAGTCCTCGGCCCGGTGTCCATTTCGGACGCCGGGCCGAGGTCGTCTTCGGAGTACAGGCGCTGGCGCCGAGTTTCGTGCCTTCCATCCGGGGCCCGGGATGGGAGCGAGCGCACAGTTCGCTAATTTGCCCTGGGTACGGTATATGGCCTACCCTGGACGGGTTGCTTCGCGGGACCCGTGTGTCTTGCGCGCGTGCGCCGTGAGTAGCCGACGACCGCGTACGTCCAGGTCGGAAATCTGACGTACACACCAATCCAGGTCAAGGAGACGTAAGTGATCCAGCAGGAGTCGCGACTGCGCGTCGCCGACAACACGGGTGCCAAGGAGATTCTCTGCATCCGCGTTCTCGGTGGTTCGTCCCGTCGCTACGCCGGTATCGGCGACATCATTGTCGCCACCGTCAAGGACGCCATCCCCGGCGGCAACGTCAAGCGTGGCGACGTCGTCAAGGCCGTGATCGTGCGCACCGCCAAGGAGCGCCGTCGGCCGGACGGCTCGTACATCAAGTTCGATGAGAACGCCGCAGTCATCATCAAGGGTGACAACGATCCGCGCGGCACCCGCATCTTCGGACCCGTCGGTCGCGAGCTTCGCGACAAGCGGTTCATGAAGATCGTCTCGCTCGCTCCGGAGGTGCTGTGATGAAGGTGCACAAGGGCGACACCGTGCTCGTCATCTCGGGTAAGGACAAGGGCGCGAAGGGCAAGGTCATCGCGGCCTTCCCGCGCGAGAACCGTGTCCTCGTCGAGGGCGTGAACCGGATCAAGAAGCACACCGCGGTCTCGGCCAACGAGCGTGGCGCCTCTTCGGGCGGCATCGTGACGCAGGAGGCCCCGATCCACGTTTCCAACGTTGCGGTCGTCGACTCGGACGGAAATGCCACTCGCATCGGCTACCGGACCGACGAGGAAACCGGCAAGCGCGTTCGGATTTCCCGGAAGAACGGGAAGGACATCTGACATGACCACCACCGAGAACAAGATCCAGCCGCGTCTGAAGACCCGCTACCGCGCGGAGATCCGTGACGCGCTGAACGCGGAGTTCGCCTACGCGAACGTCATGCAGATCCCCGGCGTCGTCAAGGTCGTCGTCAACATGGGTGTCGGCGACGCGGCCCGCGACGCGAAGCTCATCAACGGTGCGGTCAACGACCTCGCGTTGATCACCGGTCAGAAGCCGGAGATCCGCAAGGCCCGTAAGTCCATCGCGCAGTTCAAGCTTCGCGAGGGTATGCCCATCGGCGCGCGCGTCACGCTCCGCGGCGATCGCATGTGGGAGTTCCTGGACCGTCTCGTGTCCATCGCGCTTCCCCGTATCCGCGACTTCCGTGGCCTGAACGGCAACCAGTTCGATGGCAACGGCAACTACACGTTCGGCCTGAACGAGCAGTCGATGTTCCACGAGATCGACGTGGACAAGATCGACCGCCCGCGCGGCATGGACATCACCGTCGTGACCACCGCTACCAACAACGAAGAAGGCCGTGCCCTGCTCAAGCACCTCGGCTTCCCGTTCAAGGAGAACTGAGCCCATGGCTAAGAAGGCACTGGTCAACAAGGCCAACAAGAAGCCGAAGTTCGCGGTTCGCGCCTACACGCGCTGCCAGCGTTGCGGTCGCCCGCACGCGGTGTTCCGCAAGTTCGGTCTCTGCCGCGTCTGCCTCCGTGAGATGGCACACGCAGGCGAGCTTCCGGGAGTTCACAAGAGCTCCTGGTGACGTGAGCGGGTGGGCGGAGACCTCGTGCCTCCGCCCACCGTCACGCTGTCAGGGGCCGGCTCATTTCGGGCCGGCTCGCATTGAAACCAAATTCGCTGCAGGCCCACGACCGGATTCCTCCGGTGTTGCATGGGAACCGCTCCGAGAAAGGTGTACAGGTCAGACCATGACCATGACCGACCCCATCGCAGACTTCTTGACGCGTCTGCGTAACGCCAACACGGCGTTCCACGACGAGGTCAAGCTCCCGTCCTCGAAGATCAAGGTGAACATCGCCGAGATCCTCAAGCGCGAGGGCTACATCTCCGACTACCGCACCGAGGACGCCGAGGTGGGCAAGACCCTCGTCGTCGACCTCAAGTACGGGCCTTCCCGTGAGCGCAGCCTCGCCGGCGTGCGTCGCGTGTCGAAGCCCGGCCTTCGTGTGTACGCGAAGTCCACCAACCTGCCCAAGGTCCTGGGCGGACTCGGCGTGGCGATCATCTCCACGTCGTCCGGTCTGCTCACCGATCGCCAGGCGGCCAAGCAGGGAGTAGGCGGGGAAGTCCTCGCCTACGTCTGGTAAGGGAGGCCACCACAATGTCGCGAATCGGAAAACTCCCCGTTGCAGTTCCCTCGGGTGTCGAGGTGAACATCGCTGGCCAGAATGTCGCAGTGAAGGGCCCCAAGGGCAACCTGTCGCTGACGATCGCTGAGCCCATCTCCATCGCCAAGGGCGACGACGGGGCACTGAACATCAACCGCCCCAACGACGAGCGTCGCAGCCGTGCGCTGCACGGTCTGTCGCGGACCCTGGTGCAGAACCTCATCGTCGGTGTGACCGAGGGTTACACCATCAAGATGGAGATCTTCGGCGTCGGCTACCGCGTTGCGCTCAAGGGCAAGGACCTCGAGTTCTCGCTCGGCTACAGCCACCCGGTACTCATCGAGGCCCCCGAAGGCATCACCTTTGCCGTCGAGGCGCCCACGAAGTTCTCGATTGCGGGTATCGACAAGCAGCAGGTCGGCCAGATCGCGGCCAACATTCGCCGTTTGCGTAAGTCCGACCCGTACAAGGGCAAGGGCATCCGCTACGAGGGTGAGCAGGTCCGTCGCAAGGTCGGAAAGACGGGTAAGTGATCATGAGCCAGACCGAGAACCAGAAGGCCAAGCGGATCCCGCGCGGCAAGGATGCGTCCACGACGCGTCGGCTGTCGAAGACGCGTCGTCATTTCCGCCTCCGCAAGAAGATCGCCGGAACGGCAGAGCGTCCGCGTCTCGTCGTCAACCGCTCGTCGCGCCACATGCACGTGCAGGTCATCAACGACCTCACCGGCACGACCGTCGCCGCTGCGTCGACCATCGAGGCCGACGTGCGTGCGCTCGAGGGCGACAAGAAGGCGCGTGGCGCCAAGGTCGGACAGCTGATCGCCGAGCGCGCGAAGGCTGCCGGCGTGGAATCCGTGGTCTTCGACCGCGGTGGACACACCTACAGCGGCCGCATCGCGGCCCTCGCGGACGCAGCACGCGAGAGCGGGCTGAAGTTCTGATGATCATCTTTTCGAACGGAAGGAACGTCTGATGCCGGGACGTCAGCGGCGTGACGGCGGAAACGGCCCCGCCGGACAGAATGGCCCCAACACCGGGGACAACCGTGGTGGTCGCGACCGCCGCGATCGCGACTCGCGCGGCGGCAACGCTGCCGAGCGGTCGAACCACATCGAGCGTGTCGTCTCGATCAACCGTGTGTCGAAGGTCGTCAAGGGCGGCCGTCGCTTCAGCTTCACCGCGCTGGTGATCGTCGGAGACGGCAACGGTGTGGTCGGCGTCGGTTACGGCAAGGCCAAGGAAGTTCCCGCGGCCATCACCAAGGGTGTCGAGGAAGCTCGCAAGAACTTCTTCCGCGTTCCGCTCATCGGCGGAACCATCACCCACCCGGTTCAGGGTGAGGCTGCTGCAGGCGTCGTCCTGCTGCGTCCGGCTTCCCCCGGTACCGGTGTGATCGCCGGTGGCGCGGTGCGCGCTGTGCTGGAGTGCGCGGGCATCTCCGACATCCTGTCGAAGTCGCTCGGCTCCGACAATGCCATCAACGTGGTGCACGCGACGGTTGCAGCTCTCAAGGGCCTGCAGCGTCCGGAGGAAGTTGCGGCTCGCCGTGGGCTTCCCCTCGAGGACGTCGCTCCCGCAGGCATGCTTCGCGCCCGTGCACTGGCTGCTGGGAGCGTGAAGTAATGGCAGAGCTGAAGATCACCCAGATCAAGAGCACCATCGGTACCAAGCAGAATCAGCGTGACAGCCTGCGCACCCTCGGCCTGCGGAAGATCCGCCAGTCGGTGGTCCGCGAGGACAACGCGCAGAACCGTGGCTTGATCAACGTGGTGCGTCACCTCGTGACCGTTGAGGAGGTCTGAGAATGACCATCAAGCTGCATCACCTGCGCCCCGCTCCGGGCGCGAAGACGGACAAGACCCGCGTCGGACGCGGTGAGGGTTCGAAGGGCAAGACCGCTGGTCGCGGTACGAAGGGCACCAAGGCGCGTAAGAACGTCTCGGCAGCCTTCGAGGGTGGCCAGATGCCCCTGCACATGCGTCTGCCGAAGCTCAAGGGCTTCAAGAACGCATTCCGCACCGAGTACCAGGTTGTCAACGTCAGCGACATCGCCCGGGTCTTCCCGGAGGGTGGCCAGATCGGCGTCGACGAGCTCGTGGCCAAGGGCCTGGTTCGCAAGAACCAGCTCGTGAAGGTCCTCGGCGAGGGCGAGATCGCGGTTGCCGTTCAGGTATCCGCGAACAAGTTCTCCGGCTCCGCCAAGGAGAAGATCGCCGCTGCCGGTGGTACTGCAACCGAACTGGCCTGACCGGTTCGATTCTGTATGAATCACGGCTGACGAACGGCCGCGGTGCAGTCGATGACTGCGCCGCGGCCGTTCGCGTATCTCTGTGCTGCCGTACGCTTGTGACGTACTTGCAGCGCGTTGCGTCCTCCGCGTCGTCCCGCCGATGATCCTGACCGGTGGCTGTCGGGGTGCGCACTGTTAGAGTTCTAGAGTTGTCTACTGTCCGACGGGCCTATCCGGCCTGTCGCTCCCGATCGGCCTGCCAGGAGGATTCTTGCTTTCCGCCTTCGTCTCGGCCCTCAGGACACCGGACCTGAGGCGGAAGATCCTCATCGCCCTCGGGCTGGTGGCTCTGTACCGTCTCGGCGCCTCGGTGCCGTCCCCGGGCGTCGACTACGGAAACGTCCAGGCGTGTGTCGACCAGCTCGCCGGTAGTGAACAGGCCGGCATCTACTCCCTGATCAATCTGTTCTCGGGTGGTGCCCTCCTTCAGCTGTCGGTGTTCGCTATCGGCATCATGCCTTTCATCACCGCGAGCATCATCGTGCAGCTGCTCACCGTCGTGATCCCCAGATTCGAAGAACTCCGCAAGGAGGGGCAAGCGGGTCAGGCCAAGATGACGCAGTACACGCGATATCTGGCTGTGGCGCTTGCCGTCCTGCAGGCGACCGGAATCGTGGCGCTCGCCGCCCGAGGGCAGCTGCTGCAGGGCTGTGCCGAACCGATCCTGGCCGACGACAGCGTCTTCGGCATGGTCGTGATCGTCCTCGTCATGACTGCGGGTGCTGCGGTGGTGATGTGGTTCGGCGAACTGATCACCGAACGCGGTGTCGGCAACGGCATGTCGATCCTGATCTTCGCCGGTATTGCGTCCGCGCTGCCGAGCGAAGGCCGGACGATCCTCGAATCCCGAGGTGGCCTCGTCTTCGCGATCGTGCTGGTTGTTGCGCTGCTCCTCATCACCGGCGTCGTCTTCGTCGAGCAGGGACAGCGTCGTATCCCGGTGCAGTACGCCAAGCGGATGGTGGGCCGCCGTATGTACGGTGGTTCGTCGACTTACCTGCCGCTGAAGGTCAACCAGGCCGGCATCATCCCGGTAATCTTCGCGTCGTCGTTGCTGTATCTGCCCAACCTGATCGCTCAGCTCACCGGCGCGACCACCAACCCCGAGCCGAGCTGGTGGCAGCGCATCATCAACGAATATCTCGTCAACCCGAACAACCCGGTCTACATCGCGTTGTACTTCGGATTGATCGTGTTCTTCGTGTTCTTCTACGTCGCCATCACGTTCAATCCGGAAGAACGCGCCGACGAGATGAAGAAGTACGGCGGCTTCGTCCCCGGTATCCGGCCGGGCAGGCCCACTGCCGAGTACCTCAGCTACGTGCTCAACCGCATCACGGTTCCCGGCTCGATCTACCTCGGTCTCATCGCAGTACTTCCGAACTTCTTCTTGTCGGGCGGCCAGACCGCCAGCAGTATCTTCGGCGGCGCAGCGGTGCTCATTCTCGTCAGTGTCGCGCTGGACACTGTCAAGCAGATCGAAAGTCAATTGATGCAGCGCAACTACGAAGGGTTCCTCAAGTGAGACTTGTACTCCTCGGTCCTCCCGGTGCCGGCAAAGGCACACAGGCCGCAATCCTGTCCGAGAAGCTCGGCGTTCCCGCCATTTCGACCGGCGATCTCTTCCGCGCCAATATCGGGCAGGGCACCGCGCTCGGCTTGGAGGCCAAGAAGTACATCGATGCCGGAGATCTCGTCCCCGCAGAGATCACCAACAACATGGTGCGCGAACGGCTTGCAGAGCCCGACGCCGCCAACGGATTCCTTCTCGACGGGTTCCCTCGTAGCGTCGAGCAGGCCGAGGAACTCGGCAACATCCTGAAGAACCTGTCCACCTCTCTCGACGGTGTGCTGTCGTTCGTCATCGACGAGGATGTCGTCGTCGAGCGCATGCTCGCTCGCGGTCGTGCCGATGACACCGAAGACGTCATCCGCAACCGTCTCCGGGTCTACCGGGAAGAGACCGCGCCGTTGCTCGACCACTATGCAGATGTCCTCATCACGGTCGACGCCGTCGGCGAGGTCGACGAGATCAACGCGCGCGCACTCGCGGCGCTCGGCAAGTAGACACAGGAATTTTCGGTATGGGTTTCGGGCGCAAGCGCAAAGTGGTTCCGTTCCGCACTTCCGGCGAGCTCGACGCGATGGCGGCCGCTGGTGCCATCGTGGGCGCCGCGCTCGTCGCGGTGCGAGATGCGGCGAAGCCGGGCGTGAGCACCCTGGAGCTCGACCGGGTGGCGGAAGCGGTGATCCGTGATGCGGGTGCCGTTCCGTCGTTCCTGGGGTACCACGGGTTCACCGGCTCGATCTGTTCGTCGGTCAACGATCGCGTGGTGCACGGCATCCCCTCGGAAGACGAGATCCTTGCCGAGGGCGACCTGGTGTCGATCGACTGCGGAGCGATCCTCGACGGATGGCACGGCGATTCGGCCTGGAGCTTCGGGGTGGGGGAGCTGTCCGCTGCCGACTCCGACCTCAGCGACGCGACGCGCCTGTCGATGGAAGCGGGCATCGCCGCGATGATCGCGGGTAACCGCCTCACCGACGTATCCCACGCGATCGAAGAGGGCACACACGCCGCAGAGCGTCTGCACGGTCGTCCGTACGGCATCGTGGACGGCTACGGTGGACACGCCATCGGCCGCGAGATGCACATGGACCCATTCCTCCCGAACGAGGGCAAGCCCGGCAAGGGTCCGCAGCTCGTGGTGGGTTCGGTGCTCGCGATCGAGCCGATGCTCACCCTCGGCACCCACGAGACCGTCGTCCTCGAGGACGAGTGGACCGTGGTGACCACCGACGGCAGCCGTGCGGCGCACTGGGAGCACACCGTGGCTGTCACCGAGGACGGTCCTCGTATCCTGACTCTTCGCGCGGAGTAGTCACACCTCGACGAGCAGGGTGACCGGGCCGTCGTTGACGAGAGTCACTTCCATGTGGGCACCGAACACTCCCGATTCGACATGTGCACCGAGGGTGCGCAGCGCCGAGATGAACTCGTCGATCAAAGGTTCGGCCACGGGCCTGGGCGCTGCCGCCGACCACGACGGACGCCGACTCTTCCGTGTATCTGCCATAAGGGTGAACTGGCTTACGACCAGCAGCGGAGCATTCAGGTCCGAGGCCGACTTCTCGTCTTCGAGAATCCGCATCGACCAGACCTTGCGTGCGAGTGTCGCGGCCTTCGCTGCGTCGTCGTCGTGGGTGACGCCGACGAGGACGAGCAGACCGTGACCACCGTCCGGGGGCGTGATCCGCGCGACCTCCGCTCCGTCGACCGCGACGGATGCAGTGGTGACCCGTTGAATCAGCGCACGCACGTGTGCCTCCTTACATCATTGCCATTTGGCCAGGTGAGAAAGTTCCCGTAATATCGATCGGTGGTGCGCGCTGCGCTCCGGTCGGTCTGCGTCGACGTGGTCTTCGCAACGGAGATCCGGGGATGCCGAGCGTCACGGTATCGGATACCGATGCAACCACACGTCGAACAACGGATCGCGGAGGATATGGCTAAGAAGGACGGCGCAATCGAGGTCGAGGGTCGGGTTATCGAACCGCTTCCCAATGCGATGTTCCGCATCGAGCTGGAGAACGGCCACAAGGTGCTGGCCCACATCAGCGGCAAGATGCGGCAGCACTACATTCGTATCCTTCCCGAGGACCGGGTCGTCGTGGAGCTTTCGCCCTACGACCTCACGCGTGGACGCATCGTCTACCGCTACAAGTAACAGGCTTCCCCGGCCGGACGGTCGGGGAAAAACATGTCTCCGGAACGGCCTACGCCGAATTCGGAGGCGCACATACAGGAGATCGGACGCACGTGAAGGTTCAGCCTAGCGTCAAGAAGATCTGCGAGAAGTGCAAGGTGATCCGTCGTAACGGTCGGGTCATGGTGATCTGCGAGAACCTGCGTCACAAGCAGCGTCAGGGCTAGATCTACCTTCCTCGCGAAGATCTGCTTGGCAACAAGCAAGAAGACCTTCCAGTACCAGTCGCACGGTTACGATCCACGATTCGTCGCGGAGCTGTGCGATATACCCCCGGTTCGGAGGCCGGGGCCCCACTGCGTTTGTCACTACACAGTTTCTTACGCAGGGGACGGGCTGGGAGCAGACCTCCGCACACCGAATAGGAATGCCACATGGCACGTCTCGCAGGTGTTGATCTTCCCCGCGAAAAGCGGATGGAGATCGCACTGACCTACATCTACGGCATCGGCCGTACCCGCTCCAAGGAGATCCTCGAGGCAACCGGCGTCAGCCCGGACCTGCGCAGCAAGGATCTGTCCGACGAGGATCTCTCGAAGCTCCGCGAGTACATCGAGGAGAGCTACAAGGTCGAGGGTGACCTTCGTCGCGAGGTCCAGGCGGATATCCGTCGCAAGATCGAGATCGGCTGCTACCAGGGCCTGCGACACCGTCGTGGTCTGCCCGTGCGTGGACAGCGCACCAAGACCAACGCTCGTACCCGCAAGGGCCCGAAGCGCACCGTCGCAGGAAAGAAGAAGTAATGCCTCCCAAGTCACGCACCACCGGTCCGAAGAAGACCCAGAAGGCACGGCGCAGGGACAAGAAGAACGTCCCGCACGGCGCTGCTCACATCAAGAGCACCTTCAACAACACCATCGTCTCGATCACGGATCCTCAGGGCAACGTGATCTCCTGGGCGTCCTCGGGCCACGTCGGCTTCAAGGGCTCGCGCAAGTCGACTCCGTTCGCCGCGCAGCTCGCCGCCGAGAACGCTGCCCGCAAGGCGCAGGAGCACGGCGTCAAGAAGGTCGACGTCTTCGTCAAGGGTCCGGGTTCGGGCCGCGAGACCGCGATCCGCTCCCTCCAGGCCGCAGGCCTCGAGGTCGGCACCATCTCCGACGTCACGCCCCAGCCGCACAACGGCTGCCGCCCTCCCAAGCGTCGTCGCGTCTAACAACGGGAAAGGAAAAGGTTCTAAGTCATGGCACGTTATACCGGTCCCGTTACCCGTAAGTCGCGTCGTCTCCGCGTCGACCTGGTCGGAGGCGACCAGGCCTTCGAGCGTCGCCCCTACCCGCCCGGCCAGCACGGCCGCGCGCGGATCAAGGAGAGCGAGTACCTGCTCCAGCTGCAGGAGAAGCAGAAGGCACGCTTCTCGTACGGCATCATGGAGAAGCAGTTCCGTCGTTACTACGAGGAAGCAGCCAGCCGCCCGGGTAAGACCGGTGAGGTTCTGCTGACCATCCTCGAGTCGCGCCTGGACAACGTCGTCTACCGTGCCGGCCTCGCGCGCACCCGCCGCCAGGCCCGCCAGCTGGTGTCCCACGGACACTTCCTGGTCAACGGCAAGAAGGTCGACATCCCGAGCTACCGCGTCTCCCAGTACGACATCATCGATGTTCGTGAGAAGTCGCTGAGCACGCTGCCGTTCCAGATCGCGCGTGAGACCCAGGGCGAGCGCCCGGTCGCTGCGTGGCTGCAGGTCGTCGGTCCGCGTCTGCGGGTGCTGGTCCACCAGCTGCCCGAGCGCGCGCAGATCGAGATCCCGCTGCAGGAACAGCTCATCGTCGAGTACTACTCGAAGTAAGCCACTTCGTGCCGTGGTGTCCTCCTTGCCTTCTCGGGCGGGAGGACACCACACCACCACTAGGGCGTCAAATAGCGGACGCCCACAAGGAGGCAACTCATGCTCATCTCGCAGCGACCCACGCTGACCGAAGAGGTCCTCGCCGACAATCGGTCGAAGTTCGTCATCGAGCCGCTCGAGCCCGGCTTCGGCTACACGCTCGGCAACTCGCTTCGTCGCACCCTGCTCTCCTCGATCCCCGGTGCCGCCGTCACCAGCATTCGCATCGACGGTGTGCTCCACGAGTTCACCACGGTTCCCGGTGTCAAGGAAGATGTCACCGACATCATCCTGAATCTCAAGGGCCTCGTGGTCAGCTCGGAAGAGGACGAGCCGGTCACCATGTACGTCCGTAAGCAGGGCCCGGGCGTCGTCACCGCAGCGGACATCGTTCCGCCGGCCGGTGTCGAGATCCACAATCCCGATCTGCACATCGCCACCCTGAACGACAAGGGCAAGCTGGAGGTCGAGCTCGTCGTCGAGCGCGGTCGCGGCTACGTCCCCGCCGTCCAGAACAAGGCATCCGGTGCCGAGATCGGCCGTATTCCGGTCGACTCGATCTACTCGCCGGTACTCAAGGTGACGTACAAGGTGGAGGCCACCCGCGTCGAGCAGCGCACCGACTTCGATCGGCTGATCCTCGATGTGGAGACCAAGAACTCGATCGCCGCACGCGATGCACTCGCGTCCGCGGGCAAGACCCTTGTCGAGCTCTTCGGTCTGGCTCGTGAGCTGAACGTCGAAGCAGAAGGCATCGAGATCGGTCCCTCGCCTGCCGAGGCCGACCACATCGCCTCCTTCGGACTTCCGATCGAGGATCTGGACCTGACGGTCCGGTCCTACAACTGCCTCAAGCGCGAAGGCGTTCACACCGTCGGTGAGCTGGTGGCACGCACGGAATCCGACCTGCTCGACATCCGCAACTTCGGCCAGAAGTCCATCGACGAGGTCAAGGTCAAGCTGCACTCGCTCGGCCTGTCGCTGAAGGACAGCCCCGCGTCCTTCGATCCCAGCAGTGTTGCCGGCTATGACGCCGCCACCGGTACCTGGAGCGACACCGACGCCGGGTTCGGCGACACCGACGGCAACGAGGACTACGCCGAGACCGAGCAGCTGTAGCAGCTCACGGTCCGTTACTAGGAGAAAATCATGCCCAAGCCCAAGAAGGGCGCCCGCTTCGGCGGGTCGGCCTCGCACCAGAAGGCGATCTTCGCCAACCTGGCCACCGCGCTCTTCGAGCACGGCCGCATCACCACCACCGAGGCCAAGGCCAAGGCCCTGCGCCCGTACGCCGAGAAGCTCGTCACGCACGCAAAGACCGGCACGCTGGCTTCGCGTCGTGAGGTGCTGAAAGTCATCCGCAACAAGGACGTCGTGCACGCCCTCTTCGCGGAGATCGGTCCCTCGTTCGAGGACCGCAACGGCGGATACACGCGCATCATCAAGACGATGCCGCGCAAGGGCGACAATGCGCCCATGGCGATCATCGAGCTCGTGCGCGAGAAGACGGTCTCGTCCGAAGCCGATCGCGCTCGGCGCGTGGCGGCTTCGCAGGCTGCACCGGCTGCCGAGGAGAACGTGGTGGAGGCCACCACGGCCGACGCCACCGACGCCGAGGTCGAGAACGCTGATGCTGTCGTCGAGGGGATCGAAGACACCACCGCAACGGCCGCTGACGCGACCGAGGCGGACGAGGCCAAGAAGGACTAGTCCACTTGGTTTCGGCACCAGCTGAATCGAACGAGCCCGTCGCCCCGTTCAGGGGCGGCGGGCTCGTCGCATCGGACACTCCCGGCGAGCACCTCACGCGCCTTCGGCTCGACATCTCGTACGACGGAACCGATTTCTCGGGTTGGGCTCGTCAGCCCGGCCGCCGCACGGTGTGCGGTGAGATCGAAGAGAAGCTGTCGGCCATCGTGCGGGCCCCTCTGCTCCTCACCGTTGCCGGACGCACCGATGCAGGTGTACATGCGAGGGGTCAGGTTGCCCACGTCGACGTGCCCACCGAGGCGCTGCCCGACGACCCGTCGCGTTGGATCCGTCGTCTCGCGCGGTTCCTCCCACGCGATGTCCGAGTCACGGGGATATCGGTTGCCCCGGAGCATTTCGATGCGCGTTTCTCCGCGGTCCGCCGTCATTACGAGTACCGCGTGACAACGGCCGTGTACGGAGCCGACCCGCTACGTGCCCGCGACACCGTTGCCTGGCCGAAGAACGTCGACCTCGACGCGATGCAGAGCGCGTCCCGGTCATTGTTGGGGCTTCACGACTTCGCAGCATTCTGCAAGCGGCGCGAAGGCGCGACCACGGTTCGCGAACTCCAGCGCTACGACTGGATCCGTTCCGGTGACATTCTCACCGCGCATGTGAGCGCCGACGCGTTCTGCTGGTCGATGGTTCGCAGTCTCGTCGGCGCGGCGCTCGCGGTGGGAGAGGGGCGCCGGTCGGTCGAATGGATGACCGCTCTCCTCGACGAACGTCAGCGCGCCGCGTCTGTCGCAGTCGCTCCCGCACACGGTCTCTCACTCGTTCGCGTCGACTACCCTGCTGATGAGGATCTTGCTGCACGCAATTCGGAGACACGGGAGACGCGCGGGCCGATTGCCCGTGGCTGCTGCGGATGAGGGGAACGACTTTGGCTGGCTCACGGTATGCGTTCGCAGCGGCTGTTGCGGTCACGGTCGTCGCGATGACAGGCGGACCCGCCCCCGGCACCGTCCGTGCCGAGACTCCGCCCGCAACGGAGACCGGGACCGCCGAATACGGTGTCGCCACACTCGAGCGTGTGGACCGGCGTTCCGACCGTGACTGGTCACTGTTCGTCTACTCCGCAGCGATGGAGCGCACGATCGAGCTTCAGGTGATCCGTCCCGCCGACACCAGCGCCGCGCGTCCGGTGCTGTATCTGCTCAACGGTGCCGGTGGTGGTGTCGACGAGGCCACCTGGCGCAAACAGACCGATGTCATGGATTTCTTCGGCGACAAGGATGTCAATGTCGTCACCCCGGTAGGCGGCGCGTTCAGTTATTACACCGATTGGCTTGCAGACGATCCGGAGCTGGGTCGCAACAAGTGGACGACCTTCCTCACCGAAGAAGCGCCGCCGATAGTCGACGCTGCCCTCGGCGCGAGCGGGCGAAATGCGATCGCGGGTGTGTCCATGTCGGCGACATCGGCGCTCGCGCTCGCCGAGCACGCGCCGAATCTGTACGCGGCCGTCGCGTCGTACAGCGGTTGTGCCGAGACTGCGACGGTCGAGGGCAGCCGCTACGTCGAGATGGTGGTGGGCCTCGGCGGTGGTGACGTCGAGAACATGTGGGGGCCGATCGATGGTCCGTACTGGATGGAGCGGGATGTGATCCGCAATGCCGAGCGGCTGCGGGGAACTGCGGTGTTCGTGTCGTCGAGCGGAGGACTGCCCGGTGTGCACGAAGCCCGCGCGTGGGATGAACACGGACCCGCAGTCATACCGGACATAGCGCTGCTCGGGGTGATCGAGACCGCGGTGAGTAGGTGCACGGACAGGCTGCGCACCGAGCTGGATGCGCTCGGGATCGAGGCGACCTATTCGACCCGTGTCGAGGGAACCCACACGTGGGGATATTGGCAAGACGCGCTGCATGAATCCTGGCCCCTGCTCTCGGAGGCCATGAGCGCCTGACACGCTCGCCCGTTCACCGGTGTTCTCGACCCTGTGGCCCGCACGCAGCGGCGTGTCACCTCGCGGGATGAGGCGACACGCCGCTGTCCGTGTCAGGGCAGAATGCGAATCCCACAGCAGGACGCCGACTTTCGGCTCCGGTCACGGGGTGCGTCATTCACAGGGGGAGAAGGACGCGGCTGTCAGCTGTCATCGGTGCTGGCCCGTGTGCCGAGACAGTCCTGTCTGGAGGATGAATCGTGCTCGTGTGAGCAATACTCATGCCCGAGCGGGTAGGAGTTGTGGTGAGCCCTCAGAGGAGGATGCCCAGACCGGCGAGCAGAGTGAGCAGGGTGGCGCCGAGTGATCCGAGAACCATGGTCTTCTCCTTCGTTCGGTGAGCCTCGGCCCGGTTCCGGACCTGAGGGGGCGACCTCGGCCCCCGATGGGGGTGAGGGCCTCGGTCGCCCACCACAGACATACCCCGCTTTGGCGGCATCAATCCTCGGTCGCGTCGAAATCTGGAGGGAGGCGGGCTGTCTCGTTCCGTGAACTCCTGTCCGACGGGGCTGCAGCGCAGGTCAACCGGCCAGCGACCGGGCAATCACGAGGCGCTGAATCTGGTTCGTGCCCTCGAAGATCTGGGTGATCTTCGCGAGCGGGGGAGCGGTGCTGCGGGTTTCGTTCCGATGCAGGTCAGTGGCTGTTCGGTGTGTGTGATGCGTGTGATGGTTACAGGCGCTAGAGCGGCTGGACCGGGACCAGGCCGGGACCGTCCCGAATCCCGTAACAGGACAACAATCAGAATGGATGATCAAGCTATGAGACTTCGTGCAGCATTCGCACTCGTACCGGCCGCACTACTCCTCGCGGCATGCTCCTCCGGAAGCGACCCGGAACCCGCCCCCAGCGAACCCGCTGTCACCACCCCCGCACAGGAAGGCCGCGGAGCCGCACAAGCCAGCATCGGAGAGCCCGTACAGCGCGCCGACGGCGGCTACACCCTCACCCTCACCAACGTCACCGAACGAACCGATTGCGACACCTACGGGGAGGAACGATCCCCCGCCGACACCGGCGACAAACTGATCGTCGCCGAGTTCCTGTTCGAAACCTCCTCCGCTCCGCTTCCGAGCCACTATCTGATGCCGCTCGAGTTCTACAGCGTCACCGGAAATCGAGTCGCAACCGTACCCAACGTCGGCGGCGAATACTCATGCTCCGGAGGTGTCAGCGGCCGGACAGATCTCAAGCAGCCGTTCTCGAACTCGTCGTACGAGCGCGTCGAGACGTTCATGGTGCCGGTCGAGGCGGAGTGGTTGGGGTATCGGGATCCGGATACGCGGCAGGCGTTCGAGTGGGACATCAGCGGGGTCTAGACTGACTCCCAACGACAAAAACGGCCCCACCCTCATCAAGAAGGGTGGGGCCGCAGTCATGTGTAGGTCAGGCAGGCTGGTCGGGTTCGACGTCCTCGACCGGAACCTCCGGGGTCTCCGGCTCGGGCACAGCGTCCTCGTGCAGATCGTCGAGGGCCTGAGCCCCCGCCTCGAGGCGTGAGAAGTCCAGATCCTCGCCCGCCTCGACCTGAGCCTTCAGGTCAGCGATACCGCCGACGATTTCGACGCGGGCCTTGTCGAGCTGGTCCGCGATGGCGTTGATCTTGTCCTGGTTGGACATGATGGTCCACCTTCCTGTTGCTACTACGACCGCGGCGAGTGCTGCGGCCTCGATCAGTCGCCACATGGCGACACCTCCCCTGGGTTGGGGCTGGGTTTGTGGATGGTTTCGTAACGGACCATGTGGATGCGTTACGGGCGGGGTCAGGCGAACAGCGGGCGCGACGACACTGCAGCGACCGAACGCGCCATCTCCACCGACGCGGCCCGCGTGTAGTGGAGCCCGTCCGAATCAACCAGACGAGGATCACCGACCGGACTGCCCGGTGTCGCCTCGAGAATGCGTTCGAAGTCCACACACCCCGCGATGCCGTCGGGAAGCTGACGCAACACGTTGTTGATGACCCGGCGCCAGCGCTCGCTGGTCCACGTCGCGTCCTCGTTGGCCGCGTGATCGTATGTAGTGCCCGCCGAGAGCGTGGCCGTATACGGGCCGGTGCCGGATACGGAGGACACGGTGACGTCCTCGGTCGTGTAGCCCGAGCCGATCATGACCGTGCCCGCCGGTGGTGACGCTGCGAGTGAGACCGTGGTGGCCCCAGCGGTCGCGGGCTCGGAAAGCTTGGCGTACTGATCGGCGAACCCTGCCGGGGCAATCGTCGTCCACCAGATCCGGCCGATACCCATTGCCCGCAACTTCGCGTTGATCGTCTGCATGTGAGTGGAGAACCCATTGAGGCCACCCGCGACGCCGTTGATGCCCAGTGACACGACAGCGAAGTCGTACTCCTCGCCCGCGACGGCGCGATCCCACATCTGAAGGTTGTTCACCGCCCAGTCCGCCAGGGTCGCCGAGCCGATACCGAGGTTCGAGGCTGCGGCCCCGGACATTGCTGCGGCGGTCATCGGCCACGACTCATGTGGAAGCGCAGAGACCGGAACGTCGGTGATCAGGGCAGGCAGCGGCAGGCGGCTCTGCGAGTAGGAGATGGTGCGCGAGTCGCCGACATATAGACCGTGCTGCACGGACTCGTCGAACCGGTACTGCACGATGACGTCGAGCCGGATCGAGTTGCGGTTGATCACAGGACTGGTCAGCACCGCCTGGCTCGCCTGGGCCGAACCGGTGGCGACCACGCCCTGTAGGGCGTTGCCTGACGCGGTGCCGGTGCCCTCGTTCGGTGTGGTCAGCCCCCACGAAACAACCTTGTCGACGCCCGCGACGATCGGGTCATCACCGATCCAGTCGGACCAGGCGAACGAGCCGTCAGTGGGTACCGTGAACTGCCCATGCACCTGGCTGACCGTGCCCTCGATATTGCCGTTCCACCGTTGCCCGGTCATGCTCCCCGTGGTGCGCTGCGGCGCTCCGGTCCACACACCAGTGATCGTGCACGGCGTGGTGGGGACGGTCGCCGATCGGTTGCTGCGGTTGCGGAAGCCGATACGCCATTCGAGCGCGGGGAACGGGAGCTGCACGAGGCTGCGCTGTGTCAGGTCGGTGACGGCGGCAGGGGTGATGGAGTTCGGCGCGGAGAACGGCAGCATCCCGACACGGGTGCCAGGTGGCCGCACATAAGTCGATTTAAGGTCTGCATCCACCGCGGCCGGCAGACGACTTCCCGAAGGCGCCGCATCGTCGAACGAAATCAATTTCTTGGCCACGATGGCCTCCAATCAGATCAGGTACAGGCCAGGATTGGCAGGATCTTCGGTCAGACCCGCCGACGACGGGGAATACAGACCGGAGCCGGGAGGATCCTCCACCAACGACCCACCCCCACCACCGGCCGCGGGATCGGTCCAGGCGAGTGCTCCCCCCGACTTGGCGAGCACCTGCCCGTCCGTGCCACCTGTCGGCATCTTGAAATAGGTTGCCGCCGGTGGTGGGGTGACGACGGACTCGATCAGATCCCACAAGTCCACCGATGTACCGGACGGGACCATCGCTTCCCACGACCGGAATCGGCCACCCGTCGACAGGGAGACCTGGACGGGGCCGGGGTCGACGACGGGACTGCCGGTGATGACACCAGCGACGACGGGAATGTCGTAGGTGCGTTCGTCGACGACCGCATCAGCATCAGCATTGCGGCGCACTGAGAGGGCGCGGATACGGAGGGTGCCGTGCGCGGGACGCCCCGCAACATCCTCCACAGCTCCGGTGATGGTGGGCATCAGGTCACTTCCTCTCCGAGAATGCCCTTGCGGGCCTTACCGTTGCGTTCCGCCTCGAGGACGCGCACCACCTCCGCCGGATCGACGGTGGCGAGATAGGTGTTCACCTCATCGACGGTGTGCGCGGACGGGTCGTACTGTTGCGACGACTCCACCGGGGCGTCGGCAGCTGGGGCCACTTCCTCTTCGAGGAGTGAATACCCACCGGCGAGCTGCAGCGCGAGTGGATGGTTCGGCGAGTCCGTGACATGCGACCCTTGCTGCGGTCGCACATCAGCCCCGAACACCGCCCCATACTGCGTCGCCAGAACAACAACAAGCTGCCCATCCTGCCCAAACATCGGCGGCTGAAAGAACACCAACACATGATCAGTGCCCTTGAGAGGCGGGTCGATACGATACAAAGTCGCGGGACCAGGGAGACCACCCACATTGTCCGCGACCATCACTGCAGTAGGCATGAAACTCCCGTCATTGGAATGCGATGGTCGCGAGCGCCGCGGTGCCACCGGAGTCGGATACCGTCACTGGCGGAGTGGTGCCTACTGTCGCCTGGGAGCGTCGAGCGGTCGACAGGCTCACCCCCGCCTCCACCGACGATCCATCACCGTGGTCGGTGACTTCCGTTGCCCCATTCCACGTCTTCGCGTAGTACGAGGAGGCCGAGGTGACGGCAGCATGCAGTATCAGCGTCGCGGGCACCGTCGTCGTGACAGCCGGAAGGGTTCGTGTCGTCGCGGTGGCGGCAGTCACCCCAGCGGTGACGTCGACGCCTTGCGCGTAGCGGACCGCGATGATCGCGGCTTGCCACTTCTGCGCTTCCGACGCGGACATACCCACCACAGCAGGCTCGCTCGCTGACGCAACCTTCGTGAACACATACACACGTTGCGGTGAGTTCGCACCGAACGCGACGAGTTGCCGTGTCCACCCCGACGGTGTAGCCATGGTGGCGTTGTTGCGGGTGCCGACGATCGCGACGAGAAGATCCAACGGCTGATGTGCTGGTACGGGGATGTCGTAGAAGTTCTGAACACCGGACACATAGCCGCCGGTCGCCGAACCCACCACCTCGGGTGGAAGGTTCTCACCACCAGTCGTGAGTGGCAGTGTCGCCGAATCAGCGCGGTTACCGTTCGCATCCACCGCGGCAACAACAATCGCGTACGTAATACCGGACTGCAGACCAGTCAGATCGAATGTGATCGTCCCTGTCGAACCATGCAACAACCCGTTCACAAAGATCTCGTACTCGGTGACCGCAACATCATCGGTCGCAGCTGTCCACGTGATCGTCGCCGACGTTTCAGTGACGTTCGACGCGGTCAGATTAGTGGGCGTCGTGGGTCCGGACAGCTTCTCATCGTTCGTGTACGTGAAGATGATGCACGCACCGGAACCTGCATTGCCGCCATTTCCCGAGGGGATAGACCCGAAGAGTGCGCTAACGCCAGCACCACCACCACCGCCTGGACCTGAAGGCCATCCACCCTGACCGCCACGACCACCCATCGTGTTACCCGACGAGTTCGCGGGGCCGCCGCCGCCGCCCGCAGATCCCATGCCGACCTGACCGGCCGCGATCTGAGCTCCAGTGAGGCTGAAACCGTTCTCGCCTTGCCCGCCATAGTCGGCCGATCCATAGCCGCCGCGAGTGTAGGAGCCAGCCGAGCCGTTTGTAGCGAGAGCTCCGGAGGTGATTTGCGCCCCGTCGCCGCCGCGCATACGGAACGTCTTGTTCCCCGTGCCGTACGCGTTCGACGAAGCCCCAGGCGCCACCTGCCCGTACGTACCGAACGTCGTATCCCCACCAGGGGCGCCCGATGTGTTGACCGAGGTTCCGCCCGCCCCGCCGGGGCCGATCGTCACCCACACCGACGACGGAAGATCCTCAGCGTTGTACTCCTCAACTACCCAGCCGCCAGAGAAACCACCTATACCGCGCGGATATGAGCCGTCACCAGGTCGGTTCGATCGGCCACCGCCAGACGATCCGGCCATCTTGTGCACCGTCACCCGCGACGCCCCAGGCGGCTTAGTCCACCACCCCGACGTCGACATTGTTGCGATGTACGTCGTGCCAGTCTCACCGGCGAACTCATCGATACGGTTGTCGAGACGATCAACTTCATGCTGCACAAACGGGGTACCAGCGAACCCGTTCTGCATCCCATCCTGCGCGCTATTCCACGCACCCAACGGGATCTTCATCTTGTTCTTCGCATCAGCTTCGGTCATCGCCTGCCACGACGCGAAATCACCAGTACCGAGAGAACCATCAGGAGTGGACTGATTCGGTGTAGTCACAACTCAGCCTCCCGCGCCGCTCGCTGCGACTCCCGCAACACGAGAATCCGGTGCAGCATCGCCAACACCAGCGCGGTGATCGTCAACGCCCGCACCTCATTGCGCAGCACATAATCGCCGAACCACCACACTGACAGTTGCTGCAACCCGATCGCAGCCAACGCCAACGCCGTGAACATCAACGTCTTCCCGGCCTCAGTCGACCGCCACGGTGACCGAAAGCCGTACAGTGCAGCGAACATCAACGCGAACAACGTCATCGCGCCGATCAGCACTCGCGCTTCCGTCTGAGCGCCGAACATCAACACCACGACAAGGCACAGCAGGGCCGCCACACCCAACATCACACGTCGCATATTCATGCGTGCCTCCGCTTCATCGCACGGGCGGCGTCCTCGCCGAAACCGTTCACCCGCAACACCCGATCGACTTCGTTCGACAACGCGTGAATCTTGGGCCACTGCCGCCGAACCTCTTCCAACTGTTTCTCCGACTCGACGCGTTCCGCTTTCGCGTGCATCACCTCAGTCGAATCGTGCTTGCGCTTACGCCTGAACAGGCCACACTTCACGTTCTCGCCTCCTCGCCCATCTTCTTGATGGAGTCGGCGATGTGTAGGGAGAGCTCCACCTTGCCGATCAACAATGTGTTCTGCTTCGACAACTCATCGATGACCGTCTGCTGGTTCTTTTTGTCTTCCCGGTGTTCGGCGAGTTGCTGGTTTTTTTCGGCGAGCATCGACCGGTACTGCCAGCGGGGGATAAGCCCACCGAACATGATCAAGAGGACGGCGACGGTGAGAAGCCCGACGGGGCCGATATTCGAGCTGCCGACAAGGCTTCCCAGTGATTCCATCTATTACCTCACTGTTTGGGATCGTGCGGGCGACGTCACCGCCCGAGGTACCGGTCAGCCTCCGCTCGGAGACGGTCGCGGACAGCCTGGGCTTCACGGACCGACTCCTCGACATTCGACACGTGGTACTGGATCTGCTCCTGAGCCTGCGCAACCACGGGCGCGGCGACCTGGGTGGCACGCTCAACACCGACCTGCACGGCCTGCTCGATCTTCTGCTCCTGCGCGGTCGACGTCTTGTCGACGAACAGGCCAGCAACCACGAACCCGATCGCACCGAGGAGTGTCACAGCCTGGGCGAGCCACTGGTCGGCGTTGTCCTGAGTGATCCACCCGGCGCCGGCGGCGAGCGCGAGCGCTGCGGCGAGGATGCCGTAGACGACCTGGCGGATGGTGGGCCAGTACTTGGCGAGGTTGCTCATGCCTTGCCCTCCCGATTCTCGAGGACGTCGAGGATCTTCGCGGTGTTCCGAGCCGCGGTGTGTGAGTGGAAGTCGCCTGTGCGGATCAGGGTCGCGGCCGAGAATGGGGTGCCGTCGACCATCGACGGTTCCGCTTTGATCAGGAAGTTCCACAGGTCGCGGATCTTGTCGCGCATCTCTTCTTGCTCGTGCTGAGGCAACATGTCGAACAGACCTCCCTGGTCTTGGGTTTCGATGTGGTCCTGGACGTCCCGGCGGAACGAGTCCATGTCAATGCCGCCCGGATCCCACTTGCCCTGTGACGGACCAGCCCACTCCTTGTGTCCGATCACGTGCGAGGAATCGTGGCCGAGCTTGCGGAGGATCGCTGCGCAGCCGCGCGTGTACGCGTCGTACTGCGCCGGAGACCATCCCTCGGTGCCGTTGTTCTCCGCCTCGATGCCGATCGTGAGGCGATTCGCGTCGTTCGTCGGCAGCCCGGGCCAGGCTCCTTGTCCGGCATGCCAGGCGATGCCGACACCACACAGGGTGTACTTGCCGTTGCGGTCGAGGTGTAGCTGTGAGGCAAGCCCAAGCGTGGGATGCTTCGCGATCACGCCAGGGCCGGGGCTTCCAGTCGCTCCGGTGTGGTGCGCGACGATCCCCCAGATCGCGCCGAAGTCGCCGTGCCCACGCTCGAACGCACCCGGGTAGATGTCGCACTCGAGACCAGCTTCACGTAGGACGTCGGCGAGCCAAACGGGATCACCCACGGTGTGCACCTCCTGTGCGATACGAGACGGCACCGATGGGGTAGATCCCGCGATTCGGTCGTAGAGTTGCTGCGCCTCGCCCATCCGCTGGTCGTAGCGGTCTGGGTACGCGGACTTCTGGACGGCCTGCGCATACCAGCCGGGGCTGCGCGCCGGGTCGAGGTAGTTGAGTTTGTCGAGTTCAGCGAAGAACATTTTCGCGGACTCGTACGGATCCATCCGCTGGGCGACGGTGCCCCACCAGGGGGCACGCTGCTGGAACAGGCCCACGCTGTTCGCGTCGGATCCGACGCGTTCGTGCGGGAAGTTCAGCGACTCCGGGTCTGATCGGTTGGCATACATCACCCAGTTGCACTCGACCGAAACTGTGGCGAACGCGATCACGATCCCTCGCGGTTCGATTCCCATGTCACGACCAGCACGCAACACCTCACGGGCGTATTCGTCACGTGACATCAGATCCTCCCCTCCCGATTCCACTGCAGGATCACCTGCCGGATCGATTCGGTGTACGAGTGATGCACACCATCTGTCGCGTCGATGCCGAGTTCCGCGCATGCGCCAAGAATGACCCCGACCGATACACCGAAGTGCTCGGCAATCTCGTCGGCGAGCTTCATGTCAGGGGACGTCATAGTCGCCTCCGATACGCCATCGCGCGCTTGATGCGCACCTGGTCGCGGATCGCCGCGCACCGATCACCCGGGATCCGGGACTGCGCGCTCTTTGTCGGTAGCCCGATCTCCTGCGCCACAGCCACTACCTCCTTCGAGGTCGCACCGATCCGCTTCGCCAGCTCGTGTACGCGCAACTTCTCCGGCCACGTCGGCTCATCCATGATCTGCACGGGCGACTGCTGCGGAGCCGGTTCGCCTTCGAGCTCGAGCGCCTGGCGGCGGATCTCGTCCTGCATCACCTTCGACAACTTCGTGATGTCGATGTCCGGGCGTTCGTGTACCGGAGGTTCCGGTTTCCATTCACCGGCCGCGAACATCGGTGAGATATCCCCGGACTGCGGTGGGTGGTACCACTCGGCCTGCGGTTCGATCCCGGGCCGGGCGCCGCAGTTCCAGATCCGCTTCGAGACCTCACGGAGGTACTCGATCGGGAACGGGACCGGGGCACCTTTCATTCCGGGCATCGCGATGAGCATCCAGAGGAACGCTTCCTCCGGATCGTTCGGGTCGCAGTTCTCCTGGGTAGGCAGTTCGCCGACAGGTACGGCCATGTGCGGGTTCCTTCTCGTGTCAGAACACGCCGAGAGTGGAGATCATCGACAGCATGTGTTCGATCTTCTCCATGGCGCGTTCGGCGGGATCCTTCAATGCGGACCTGTCTCCGATCACCGGCATCCATTCCGCGCCGCTATCGCGAGTCCAGGACAGGGTTAGTTCACGGACGCGGTCGACGTGCACCTCGCCGGTCCAGTCGCCAGCGATCGTGGCGCCGATCCGGTCGTCGATGAAGAAATGGCCTTGACCGTTGTCACCGATCAGCCACGGCGCACCGTCGACCACGGTCAGCTCATGCGCGACCCGGCCGCGAGTGGCCCAGAATCCGGCGCGCAACACCATGAGCGCGGACAGGGTGTAGGCGCGGTTTGCACCGACTTGGAAGTACTCGTAATACCGGGACCATCCCGAATTGTTCGCTCGCTGAACACTTTTGATCGAGTGCCATGCGAGGATGGTGTCGGTGTAGAACGGTTCGAGCACTGCGTCGAGCGCACCGCCGATTGGTGGTGCAAATGGAATCATGGCCGTGAGGTCACCCACGGTCTGGATCGCCGCCGAGATCAACTCGTTCACGCCGGGCATCGACTTACCGCCCGCGTTGACCTGCACGCCCTTCGTGGGAATACGGGTGAATCGCGACGTCTGGATACCGGTCTCGTCACCCTCGGGGTAGATGACGACCGGGAGGCGCTTCATCGTGCCCATCCAGTTCGCCTGGTAGTACTCCGACGGAATGTCGGTGTCGTTGATCAGTGATTCGGTGGTGTCGATGAAGTCGGAGGTGAAGTTCGCGACCGTCTGGCGCAGACCGTCCCAGATCGTGCCACCGTTCGACGTGCCCATGTAGTAGCCGGATTTATCGACGATGTCGATGACCAGGCAGCCGTGCCGCAGGTTCGCGCCCTCCCATGGAGGCTCGTCCCCATCGAGGTAGCGACGACACACGACAGACAGTTCGGCGTCTTCGAGGATCGGCTTTGCGATGTCATGCCACGTCTGAAACCGGGAAGCAACGAACGCCCACAGGATCCCGTCGTTCATGTCGTCCATGAACGAGTGCGGCTTGACGACCACCGACCAGTTCGACTGATTCGGGCCACTCCCGCTGGCTGCCAGTGGGTCGTCTGGGAAGCTCCACAGCGACGTCTGTTCGCGCATGATCTGGAAGAACAGCGTCGTCAGCAGCGCCCAGCGGGCTCCACCGGCGAGCATGAACACACGCGGGAACTGGATCAGGTTGATCGGCAGGAACGGGTTCGGGGGAACCTGATACCACTTCAGGTTCTCGTAATCATGCAGAAATCGGGCTACCAGGACGATCGAGCCGTCCGAGCGCTTGTCGACCGCGACGTCCTCGAGGCGACCACCCCAGCGGGCGCCGTCCTTATCGACGGTGATGTGCACGTTGCGGTATTCGCCGCGCTCCATGCGGCCGCGTTCATCCCAAATCCAGCGGGCGACGTAGTGGTCGAATGGCAGCTCGATTTCGCCGGCACCGGTGTCGTTGGACACCCACCCGAACGTGCCCTGATATTCGGCGGCGATCTCTCCCTGCCAGTTCCACGCACCGTCCCACACACGCACCAGTGGTGGTTGCAGGCGTGCGATTTTCTCGCGTCGCTCCTGGTCGAGTGTCGCCTGCCAGATCGCGGCACACTCGTCGGACAGAGGCCGATCGAGAACAGGAGCGGTCATTGTGCACCCCGTTCAGGTAGAATTGATCGAGTCATGCAACGCCCTATCTACATGGAGGCGACCTTGAAGGTCACCGAACGAACAGACCCCGGCGAAGTTGCTCCCGGGATTGCCGGGTACCGGACCGTGCGGGTTGCATCAACGACCGGATTCAATGGACACCCCTATGAAGTGGAAGCCACAGTCCGGGCGGGAAACGGCAAGTACTCGGTCGTCTCTCTAGTTGTGCACGCACCCCATGACGGAGTTGCAATCCACCGCGGAGAGCTCGCGAAGATATCCGTCGAGCCCTATCTGAGAGCTGCCGCCGAGACCGTCGAGACACCCCCGCCGGACCTCTCTGACCTCAAGAGCGACGACCTCGCAGGACTCGCGCAGGCTTATCGATGGATCCGGCTCCGGGAGGGTAAACCGTCTGCCGCACTCGCGGAACACTTGGGAGTGTCCCTACCCACCGTCAGGCGATGGATTACGAACGCAGTCGAAGCGGGGTACTTGACGCAGGAAGAGCGAACCAAGTAGTCATCACTCGCCTCCCCACGGCCTGGGCCACAACCGTGGCTGAATGCACGACACCTTCAATCCCGGCAGTGCACCAGTCACCCACACAGGCAACTGTGTCGGTGGCGTGTACGGCGGAATCTTGTACAGCAGCCGGTTACCGCGCATCGCCGCGGTCGGACGCATCGAGTTCACGACATTGCGGAACGGGATCTTCATCCGATCGACCTCGGCAGTGATGCCGCCGCCATCCTCGGCGAGGACGTCGATGGTGAGCATCCGCTCCGAGTGATCCTTGCCTGATGCCTGATCGACACCCGGCACGCGCGCATACTTCGGCCCGGTCCATGAGAAGTCGGGCAGCGCGACTGTGCCGCGACCGGCGATGATCCAGGTGTGCATCATCGGCAGTGGAGTCGGATTAGACAGGGTCACGAACTGCTCACCCGACGTGCCAGTGAACGTGCACGCCGACACCTCAGCAGGGGACTCCCAGTCCGGCTGCGGCGCGATCAGCGCCACTGGAAGTAGGGAGTGCTCGTAGTCCCACGGGTCGGTCTCCATCTCCATCACGGGAGACTCGGACATGAACACGCCCAGCTCGCGCGGGCCCGACCGATCTGTAGTGATCCGCAACCGGGCGGGTTGCGCGTCCGGATCCCACGGATCGAGTTCGTAGTCGAACGCCTTGCGGATCGCGCTATCCGCCTCGGCCCACCCCTCGGAGTCGTACGCATACGCACCGAGCGGGAGCATCAGATTCCGGTATCGGCGAGTTACCTTCGCCAGCTTGCCGCCGATCTCGAACGCACCCGACTTGTAGTTCGTCTCCACCGGTGAGTCGTACAGGCCCTGCGGGGAGGTGCCGAGATAGATGTTCTCGACACCCTCCCCGGACAGGACGTGATGCGACTCGTCGACACCGAACAGTTCGACGAGAGCGCCCATCTAGAACCTACTTCCGTTCGCGACGGTATTCCGGCGCTCCTCCTGGCGGATCTTCTCGATCGCCTCGTACATGTCCTGCACGATGACGTTGATCTGCGATCCCCGATCCCTCATGCCGCGAAGGTGATTGCCGAACGGCAGGCCTTCGAGTTGACCCTCGACGAACGCATTCCCAGCGTTGGTGAACCGTTCGCTCGCGTTCTTGTTCCACTCCGCCCACTTGTCTTCGGTCGAGGTGTAGGTGTCCTCCACTCCAGTACCTCCGATCGTCGGGGTGGTGTTGCCGGCTCCCGGGAATGCCTGCCCGTTCGACGCTGCAGTGGGGTCGGCCTGAGCCGGTGCCGCCTGCTTGAGTGCGTCGATGAACTCCGGTTTTTCGAGGGTGTCGACGAGGCGCTCGAAGTGCTTGGTCATCTCCGGTGACAGAACACGTTCCGGTTGGATGACCTTCTTGAGCATCACACCCATACCCGACGCGAGACCGCCCTGGTCGTACCAGCCGTTCTGTTCCCAGAACGCCTTGGCCGCCAGTGGGTCGCCGTAGCGGTCTCGCATGTAGCGCGCGCCCGCGTCGCCCTGAACCTTCGGGTTCGGGTTCTCGTCCGGCAGGTACTGATCCTTCGTCCCGCCGAGGAACTGGAACAGACCGAACGCGCCCGAATCGGGGTTGCGCGCGGTCGGATCCCAGCTCGATTCCTTGCCGACGATCCACTGGGCGGCGTCCCATTGCGGGCCTTCGCCCCAACCGTAGGCGGCGAATGCTTCGCGCACCTGATCGACCACGGGCCCTGATCCGGGGGCGACGTCGAACGACCCACCCGACACGCCACCTTGCTGACCGGCCTGTCCGAGGATCCAGTCACGCACCGAAGTCTTGAACTTGTCGAACATCAACTTCGGGAGCTGCCCGATCTGCGAGCCGCCGAACGACGGGATCATGCCGCCAATCGGATCCATCACGCCGTCGAACAATCCTGCGATCATGCGCCGGAAGAACCCGGGCCCACCGCCGCCACCGGAGCTGCCCGCCTCTGCGGAAATCAACTTCCCTGCGGAGTCGACCATCTGAGCCATTGCCCAGTGCACGTGATCCGAGTGCCCACCAATCGCGCCGGTCGGGCGACCCTCGTCGATATTCGGGCCCGGATCCCAGAACAGTTCGAGCGCGTTCGGGTAGGTCGATGCGATCCAGTTGGCGATCTGCTGCATCGGGCCACCGAGGTCGATGGCCTGACCCGCCATATGGAAGTCGTAGCCCGAACCCACATCCGAGTATCGAGTGCCGGAGTTGAGACTCGCATTCGGGAACGCTGTGCGCACCGCATCCCACATGGATCGCTGAATATCAGTGGTGATTTCCGCGCCGGCCTGGACGATGCCGCCGTTCGCGTAGGCACCCATGAACTTCTTGACCGCGCCGACGCCGCCGTTGCGCGCCGCCGCATTCGCCGCGTCGACATAGCCGGGGCCAACCGCCTTCGTCCACTCGGGACGCATCACAGCCTCGCCGCCGCCGACCGCGATCAGACCGGTGTCGCGCCCGGGCGTGTAACCAGGGATGACGCCACCCGATGCGTAGGCGCCGAGCAGTCCGAGATCGACAGGCTGCAGCTCATCGAGCCCGAGGAATCCGGCAACCTTGTTCCATGCCTGCCGGATGCCGTTGTTGTAGACGGTCTCCACAACGAACTTCACCGGCGCGGCGACGATCGACTTGATCCGATCCCACACCTGGCCGATGAATCCGACAGCCGACTCGAACGACGACTGCAGCGTGGTCAACCCGCCCTTGAGGGCTTCCCATACCGGCGAGATGACGGTGTCCCACACCCACTTGATGCCGTTACCGAGCGCATCCCATACAGGCTTGATGACGTTGTTCCATGCCCACGAGAAGGCGTCCTGCACTGCGGTGAGCCCAGCCTTCAAGGCGTCCCACACGGGCGAGACAACACTGTTCCAGACCCAGGAAATCCCGGCGCCCAGCGCGTCCCACGTCGGCTTGATCACCGAATTCCATGCCCAGGCGAAGGCATCCTGAACCATCACCAGGCCGGCCTTGATCGCATCCCACGTCGGTGAGATCACCGAGTTCCATACCCAGGAGATCGCCGCACCCAGGGCATCCCAGACCGGCTTGATCACCGAGTTGTACGCCCACGAGAACGCCTGCCCCAGTAGCCCGAGACCGGCTTTCATCATCTCCCAGTACGGGCTGATGACGTTGTCCCACGCGAACTGAATCGTCGCCGAGATCGCCTGCCACGCCAGAATTAGCGGGGTAACCAGGACGGTCGTCACGACGGCAATGAGTACGCGCGCCGCGTCACCGATGAAACTGAACACTGGTGAGATCACCGACGTCCATAGCCAGCTCGCCTTGTCTCCAACCCACTGGAAGCCGGTAACGATGCCGTCGATCGCGGGCTTGAGGAAGCCCTCCCACGCCGCGGAGGCTGTGTTCTTGATGCCCTCCCAGGCGCCCTGCACGATATTTCGGAATGTCTCCGACTTGTTGTAGGCGAGCACCAGCGCCGCGCCGAGAGCGACGACACCGGCGATGATGAGCCCGATGGGGTTCGCGGACATTGCCGCATTGAGTGCCCATTGAGCTATGCCGGCACCCTTTGTCACGGATGCATAGATGGCTTGTGCCTTAGCTGCAGTCCCCATCACTAGCGCGTATGTACCAAACCCGGCAACCAGGGGAAGTAGCACCGCGCCGACAGTTTTGAGGGTGTCGGCGTTGCGCATCAGGAAGTCGGCCATGCTGTTCAGGCCGTCGAGGAGTTCGCCGGTGATCTGTCGTTTGAACGTCTCGAACGCCACCCCGACGCCGGAGTTGAGGGTGTTCCCAGCCTCTTCCGCAGACCCCGCGAACCCTGCCATGTTGTTCTCGGCGCCCGTGATCCCTTCGAGGAAGGCAGGGATCTGGTCGACCGACAAGTCCTCGAGTGGGGTACCGAACAAGGCGATCGCCTGGTTCGCGCGATCAGCAGGATCCTCGATCGCGAGCAACCCTGCAGCCGTTTGCTGCAGCGCGTCCCGTGCACCCTCCCCACCGGCAGCGACTGCATTCGACATGGCGACAGCGTCGAGACCGATCGCCTTGTACGCGTCCGTCGACGCCGTCGACATGTCCGCGCCGCGGATCGTGAACTCCTTGAGCGCGTCGCCGGTCTTGTCGAGCGCGAACTTGCCTTGCTCCGCAGCGGACACAAGCAGCGAGAACGACTCCTCGCCACCCAGTCCCAGGGCGCGGAAGTTGGTTCCGTATTCCTGCAGGATCTCCGGGAGCTCCTCACGCATCGCCGCTGGGACACGCTGGAACGAAGCTGTCATGAGGTCGAACGCTTCGGTGGAATCCTTGGCGAGGCCGTTTGTGACGAGCAGTGACGCGGTCTGGATCGAGGTGCCGACATCCTGGTCGAAGATCGTGGAGAAGTTGAGGGCGCTCTGGCCGATCTCCTCCATCGTCTTCTCGCCCTCGAACCCTGCAGTCCGAAAGCTGTTGGCAACCATGCCGATCGTGTCGGCAGCCTCCTCCATGGACTCACCGAACCCGGCACGGTACAAGGCGCCGGCCTCCTGGCCGTACTCAGCTGCCAGATCGCCTGTTGCGCCCATCTGCGCGGCAAGCTTGTTGGTGATCTGCTGGTTCTCGATGCCCTGCATTCCGAGCTCGATCGCCGAGCCGATGCCGACCACCGCGGTTGCGAGGCCAGCCAACTTCCCGGCCGCACCAGATGCCGCGTCGCCGAACCGTCCGAACCCGCCCGCTGCCTGATCGGTCGACTCGTCCACCTCGTCGGTGGAGTTCGCCAGATCCGCCTGGGCGCGCGTGAGCTCGTCGACGGCACGCTCTCGCTGACGGGACGCATCTGCCGCGTCTCGTTGTGCGATCCGCAGCCGTTCTTCGGCGCGAATCAGGTCTGAGGTGGACGCGTCGCCGCGGGCGCGAGTCTCGTTGAGTTCCGCTTCTGCTAGGCGCGCGCGCCCGGCTGCGTCAGTCTCCGCATTGCGCGCCTGCGCCATACGCTGCGACGCCTGCCGAACGCGCCCCTCAGCACCCTGCAATCCTTGGGCGACGTTGTTGCCCATCTGCACGCCGAGCTGCTGAGACTGACTCAGGAGCGGGCGCATCATCTGCTGGAGGTTGCCCTGCAATCCTTGAAGTACCGGGATGATTTGCAGCGACGCGTATCCCACGGTTTCCGCCACGAGGGCCTCCTATTCCGCGGACTCCGCCGCCTTCCGCGCCATCTCCCGGCGCCGCTTCTCTGCGACGCGCTTCCGCCTGATCGCCGCACGCCGGGGTGTTTCCCTGCGATCCACACCGGACTTCGGCTTCGGCCGCGCGGGGTGAGGCTTGCCGGACATCACATGAATGAGGTCCGCCAGCAGGAAGGTGTCGTCATCCCACCGGGGGCGACCATCGTTGAAGTGCTTCACAATTCGGGCATCACCCGGTAAGTCTTGGATCATCACCCAGATCTCACGGAGTGTCAGTTTCCGGGTGCCGTCCGAATCGAACCTCCACCGGTCCGAGTAACGAACCCCATGAACGCGACGTAAGTCCGCCTCCACGAGGTCCGCATTCTCCTCGAGTAGCCGGTAGAGGGTGATCAGTTTCCCGTGTTGCCGAACCCGAAGCTCTCAGCGATCACTTCAGCGAACTCGTTGAAGTCGCGGCTCTTCGGGAACTTGGTCGAGTACACCGCCCACTGGCGGGGGCCGAGCAGGTGTTGGATCGCGTCGATGTTGCGACCGTTCGAGAACGCCTGCACCGCGATGATCGGCCAGTCCTCCTGGTCTGCGGGGATGATGAAGTCGTGGCCGCGGAACGTGATGGTGACGTTCTCGTCGCCTTCGGCTTCACGCCGCGCTGGGCTCTTGTGGTCCTGCGGCTGCGGTGCGTTGTCCATCGCCGGGGCGTTGGCCTTGCGGGTGCGGGGGGTGGTCATGATGTGCGGGTTCCTTCCGTGGTGAAGATGCGCGGGTTCCATGAGTGAGATGAAGTCGAGGGCGCGGCGGAACCCGCGAGGTGGCCGCGCCCCCGACGTTTCATTCCTCCGGAGCGGGGGCCGTGACAGTGTCGACGGTCTCCACTTCCGGGGAGTCGGTGTGGTTCACGCGACGCGCAACCTTCGCCTTGACGAGATTGTCGGCGGAATTGTCGTCGTACCAACGGTGCTCACCCTTGGTGAACCGCCCGTGGTCCTTCGTGAACTGAACCTCGATCACGGCGTCACCGCGGAGGCCTGGCGATCGAAGACCTCGATCTTGTCTCCGACGGGCTTACCGAAGATGTTCGCGGTGATCTCCACGCGCGTGATGTCCGACTCGTTCCGGTTGTTGTTCGGAGTCGTCAGACGTGCCGGAAGAACTGTGAACAAACGCTCCACGTTGCCGAGATCCGAGGTGGTCTCGAAACCGAGGAACGCGTTGACCGGCTTCGGCATGTACAGCTTCGTCGCCGTCGAGCCGGGCCACAGGACCGCGCGGGTAGCCTCGTTGTCCTCGAGCGCAGACAGGGTGCGGTTCAGCTTGTAGTTGCGGGTGCCGATCTTGATCAGACCGATGCCCCAACCGAAATGCTCGGTCTCGTCGAACGAGCGCTCCTCGCCGAAACCGGCCTCGCCGTCGAGGATGCCGAACTCTCCCCAGCCGGTAGTGAAGTCGGTTTCCGTGACAGCGGTGTCCGCGTCGGTGGGGAGGTCCGGACGTGTGGCGGCGAGGGACAGCCACACGCGGGCGTCCTGCCAGATATTGACGTTCTCAGGTGAACGTGCCATGACAAAATCTCCCTTTCGGGTTGGATTGAAAGAAGGTGCGCCCGAGGTGGGCGACTAGGGTGCGACGATGGTGCGCGACTTCGCGGCGACCGTGAACGACGCCATGATTCCGCCGTTGTCATCGCGGGCCTCGATGATCGACGAAGGGTCCCGCACGTGCGCCACGTCGGGGACGTCGTAGGTCATCAGCAGTCCAATGCACAGCGCCGCGAGATCACGGGATGCTGTGCGTCCCGCCGCCCACACCGTCACGCGGATACGAGGCTCCGTCAGAATCGGCCACTCGGACGGCCCGCCGTCGTCGAACACAACGACATGCGGTGGACTCTTCGGCGACCAGCCCGACGGCAGTGCGAGACCGACGGATTCAGTGAGACGACCAGCGAGGAAATCCTTGACTCTCCGCGCTGTGTCGTCCGGAATCCTCACGGCTTCTGCCTGACACGCAGGCCGCGTTGCGCGGCCGCCCGCGTGAGCGCACCCGACTTCGCCTGCCGCGCCGCCGGAACCTTCACCGACGCAGCAGACCGGTCCGTCGTGTACTCGTCGACCTTTACACCCTTCGACGAGCCGCCCGCTGCCTGCCCGAGCGCGCGAGCCTCACGGTTCGTCATCTCACGGAACTCAGCAGACTTCAACAGTTTCGCGATACCCGCATGATTCAGGCGAACCTGACCAGGCCGCGGGGGAGTAGCCATGATTGATCACCCCACTCTCGAGGTAGCAACGACTTCCATGCCGCCGAACGCGGGATCCCACTGCGGCTTCCACACGCGCACGCGCGCGCGGTACGTCCGCTCCCGGATCACGAGCTCGTCACCGTCGAGCACATCCGAACCGTGCTCGAGGAACACCGTGAACTCCACCTGCTCCCCATCGCGGCCCACAGCATCCACTTCGTTCGTGGCGCCGGGAGCTATCGCGATGGGAGTTAGGGTGAGTTCGGGAGTGGCGACGACGATCGGATCGCCGTTCTCATCCCAGCCGCCACCGGTACGTAGGCGTGTGATGGTTTCCATCACACCTCCCACAGAGGCTCGCCGCCGGTGAGCCACGCGCCGCATGAGCAGTACGTGGCACCGAAGTTCAGTGAGCAAATGTCGGCGTGGTTTGCCACCCCCGATCCAGGAACGGTGTCGATGGTGAACACACCTGCGCTGGCCGACTGACACAGCTTCTGTAGCTGCTCGATCTCCGATGGCCAGAACAGTGACTTTCGGGGATTCGATGTGTCGACCGTTCGGGAGAACGGGCCCGCGGCCTGCGACACAATCGCGCCGCTGCCAGAGTCGTTCCAGCGCAACACCGCGCCACGCAGGATCGCTTTCGCTGCGCCCGGATTCTCGAACTCCGCATCGAGGATGCACGGCGCGATCACCGCGGCGAGCGCGAGTGCATCCTCGATCATCGCCGTGGCTTTCGCCTCGTCGATGTCCGGAGCGAAGGGAAGGAGGTCATCGACCGTGATAGCTACAGCGGCCATGGGTCACCTCCTACTCGTCGTCGGAATCAACCTTCTTGCGCGTCGTCCGACGAGTCGGCTTCGACTCCTCAACGGGTCGCAGCCCGAGACGCGCCGCTTTCTCCTCGGGGATCTCTACAGTCACCCCGGAATTGAGCCGATAGACAGGCATCACGCCACCGCATCGATGATCTTCGCGAACGCATTCAGGTCCGCGATACCCCAGCCATACACAACCTCGGCGCGGAATGCGACCTGGTTGTTGCGCTTGAGATCGCCGCCACCGTCTGGATCGCCGTACTCGATCATCTCGAGACCGAGCTGCTTCTGAATCCCCCAGCGGATCGCAGAGAAGTCGCCGACGAACGCCTTCACGTTCGTGGCAGCATCCGCGACAGTGACCGCTCCGACGGTGTTCGACACCGACGAGTTATGGTTCTCCAGACGACCGGCCGGAGCTGTCGCGTACGAGAGGTCCGGGTATAGCTTCTGTTCGGATGTCGAGTTGCGCAGCCCACCGAATACGGATGCGAACGAGGGGTCGAGGGCGACATCGCGGGGCATGTACCCGTCCGCGAGCACGAGGGTGTCCGCGGCATCCAGGTTGGCGTACGGCTTGTCGCTCGCGCCGATCTCGACCGTGTTCGTCGTACCGGACAGGACGTCCGTCATCGCCGTGACAGCGGTACCGTCGGCAGGGTTGATGCCGTGGAGTACGCCGTAATCCAGGGCACGGGAGAGCGCCGGCTGGATCTCGTTGAGGATCTGCTCGATCACACCGAGCTGGTGATCCTCGTCAGCCCACTTGACCTCTTCGGTCCAGCGCACTGTCTTGTGGAACTTGAAGGGCTTCACCGTCTTCACGGTCGGGGTGATCGTCGACCCACCCTTGTTCGCGCCTTCTCCGACGTACTCAGCTTCACCGATGCTGAAGGTGAAGGATTCGCCGACGCCGAACTTCATCGGGATTGCGCCGGCCAGGGTTGCGACGACCGAGCCGTGCGTAACCTTTCCGAGCCAGGGGTCGAGGATCTGATTCGGGATGGACAACCCCGAGGTGGTGAACGTGGCCATGGTTGGCCTCCTTCGTGTTAGGTGTCGCGACCGAACAGCCCACGCGTAAAGTCACGCATTTCGCCGTTCTCCGCAGATGAATTGGGATTCGCACCCTCACGGGGTACGTGGTTCCTCTTCCGCTTGCCCGGTTGCTCAACCAGTCGAGACACCTGCTTGAGCAGGAGTTCCGGGTCGGTCGCCGTCAGGAACAATTCAGCGTCATCGGCGTCGATACTGTGGAGCGCCACGAGGTGAGCCTTGAGAGCGTCCGACACTTTCGCCGGAACACTCGCCGCCTCGGCTTCCGCCTTCGAGATTCGATCGGCCGCCTTTTCGGCTTCCGACTTCTGCGACTCCTCGAGCTCATCGAGGCGCGAGGCCTTCGACTTCAACTCCTTGATCGTCGCCTTCTGCGCCGCCAGAGTCTTCACCAGAGGGTGATCGGAAGGAAGGTCCTGCGACTCCGGCTGCTGCGACTGCTGTTCTGTTCCCTCGGCGCCCGTTTCGGTTGCCTCGGCGTTCTGTTCGGACATGCGTGATCCCCGTTTCGGGTAAGCCCCAACCGTTTCGGCCAGGGAGGTCTATTGGGTTTCGAGCTGCCGCCAAGCGGCCATGATGTCCTTCACGTTCCCGGCACCCGCCCCGGGTGCGGCACGTGAAGCGTCGATGTACTCCTGCTCGAATTGGAGGACATGTTCAGGTGGGTTGTATTCGCGTCCTGGGCGCACAGCGACGACGCGGCAATCACAGTTGTCGTGGTACGACTTCCCGAGAGCACGGCCTTCAGGACGACGAGTACGCCGACCTCCTGCAAGGAACCGACCCGACGAGCGAGTCTCACCGCGCGCACGGGCGCGACGATCCGACACGGTCATCTCCTTACCGCGACCGACCACGGATCCCGCAGCCTCACGCGACGAGTAGTAGGTCGGATTCGCTGACAGTGACCGCGTCGCAAGCATCTTGCAGAACGGGCACGACGAAGGGCCAGCCTCACGCACCCAACGCGCACCACCCTCCGCCTCCGCGTTCTGCGTCATCGTCTCGCGATCCGCATCCCACACGCCCTTCTGTAGAGCGCCCGTCAGCTTCGCGAGCGCCGCCTCACGATCTTCGAGACCGAGCCCGGATCCGAGAGCCCACGCCGCGTTCTCGCGATACACAGCAAGCGCAGGAAGCGCCGCAGGAGTGGCCGTGAAGTCCAGCTCCGGTGCCTGCTCCTCGTACCACACCGCCGACATCTCGGCGGCGATCGTCGCGTACTGCGCCGCGATCTCCGGATACAGATCGAGAACGAACGCGAACGGGTCATCCTCGAGGAGCGCCAACTCCCACAGTGCCGCCAGGTCAACGCCGGCGAGTCGCGCCAGCTCTTGCATCAGCTGGTACTGCTCACTCGGCGTCGCCATCGTTCACCACCTCAGGAGCAACAACCTCACCCTGCGGTGGAGTAGCCGGAGGATTCACCTGCTGGGCACGCTGCGCCACCAACGCCGACGCCAGCTGAGACACACCCGAGCGACGCTTCTCAGCCATCGCACGCTTGATCTGCACCTCATCCAAGCCCAGCAGTTCGAGGCCGACCTCGGTCTCAGCGAGCCACGGCACAGTGCCCAGCTGCTTCGCCCCGGCGTCCGCCTGCGCGGCCCGCGACATGTGGCGAGGATTCCGCCACTTCGTCGTCAACGTCCGCCACTCGTCCGGCACCTCATCGAGATCGTTCGCGATCGCCAACGCGCGCATCATCGTGCGCCGCACCGCAGGAGACCAATCGTCGGTCGCGCCCTCAGCCTCCGCAACGAGACGATCCTTCGCGTTGTCCGAACCGTCCACCGTCGTCGAGTTCGTCTCCGCCTGCACGCCGAGCGCCGTCACCGGAAGGTGCGCTTCGCCAGCGAACAGATTCGCCCACTGCTTGAGCATGTCGATACCGGGCGCCGGGGACTGGGCAGCGAACTGCTGCACCTGAGCCCGCGGGTTCTCCGCATCATCGTCATCCGGGATGCCCTTAATCCGGCCGAGCATCACCTGCCACGACGCCTTCTGTGAACCATCCGCGTTCTTGAAGATCGACTCGTCCGCTCCGAGCATCCACAGCTCAGGGAACGAATACACGTCCGCATGACCCTCGAGTCGGATCACCGACCGGACCGCTAGATCCTGCAGTGACATCAACGGACGGGAGATCCGAGACGAACCGAACTCGCGGCCGACCCGATACTTGTAGACCAACGCCTCCGCAGGCATACCCCACGGATGCGTCGTCCGATCGACAGTCCACTTTCCGCCGTCACGTTCCGCCGTGATCGTCTCGCCATCCAGGTAGAGCGCCAACGCCGACGGATGCCCCTCAGCGTCGCGGTCCGTGATCGACAGCAGATTGTCCAGCCGACGACGACGACGGTTCCAATCGCCCGTCGCCGACAGTGCATCCTTCACGTGAATCAGCGATCCTGGTTCGTCATCCTCGCCCTCAGTGTTCACGAGGAACGAGACGCCATGAATCAAGGAGGACACGGCTGCGGAGTTCATCTCCGCGCCGAAGAAGTTGTCCTCCCATACTTCTTCCACACCCAGCGCGTCGAGGTCGCCGTCCGGCCACACGAAGCCGTCCAAGTTGCAGATGCGGGCGAGATCGTCGACGGCCTTCGCCGTCCAGCCGAGCGTGATACCCAGCCGGTAATAGGTCGGGGGCACCACCTGAGTGATCTGCCGCGCCATGCGCTTACCGTCGTAGTACGTGGCACGCAGACGATTCCGCGGGTTCTTCTTCGCGAGCTCATCGAGAAGATGGTTCAGAAGGTTGTTCTCGTCGTCGTCGACACCGGGGAGGTAGATCTTCCGCTCGGTCATATCACCACCGCCTCCCTACCTCGACTCGATCGCGAACCGCGACCCACATTCGACCGGCCAGACCGGCCAGCGTTCGGAACCTTCTTCGTCACCGTCGCCGCCAGAAGCGCAAACGTCATACTCACAATCGGGGCAATGTTCAACGTCTCGTCGCTCAGATCCCAACCCCACCCGCCGGCAGTGCCAATACCCACACGCCGCGCGATAGCCATGGAGTCGTACACCGCAGCCTGTCCGCCGTTCGTCAACGTCCCCGCCTTCGCCCGGTTCACCAAAAGCCCACACGCCTTCGCCATGTCACCTCGGGTCGCCTGGTTGACCATCACCTTCCGAGCCCGCAACTGCGGAATCAGCGCGGCCGCCGGGGATGTGCCGTACACCATCACCGGAGTCCGACGCCGCGTACGAGCCGCGATCCACGACAACGCAGCCTGAGAGTCAACACCAGCCCACACCTCCTCGACGTGAGCGGACTCGCCCTCGATCCAGCACGCATGCACCGAGATCTCACCCTCAGCCGACATGTCCACCGCCAACGCGTGCGGCCGCGTCCCGTCCTCCGGGCCGACATCGGACATCGCATCCCACTGCGCGCGAGTGAACGCCGCCTTGTGCCGCAACGTCTCATCCCACACACCCAGCGCCTCACGACGGAAGCTGTCCTCCGACAAGTTCTTCTTCATGCGCAACATCGCCCGCTCCGACGTGCGATGCGGGAAACTCGGGTTCGCCTTACGCCACTGCTCCCGATCGTTCAGATCACCACTACGGTCAGCGGACAACTCGATGTACAACGTCTCGTCCGTCTCACCGTCCAACGCTTCCTGCCGCGCCAGAGTGAACACCTCACCCGGATCCTTCGGCCGCGGAGGCGTACCCGTCAGGATCGTCAGCGGATTCTCCGCCACGTTCTGTGCAGCGATCATGTCCTCGAGCGCCGACTCCGTCAGGATCTGTGCCTCGTCGAAGACCAGGATGTCCACCTTCGTGAAGCCACGACCGAAACCCTGCTCACGCGCACCGAACAAAATTCGTGAACCGTTCGCGAAAACGATCGCCTCATCCCCGCGCGCCCGCACCACGTTCGTGATGTGCGGCGCCACACGAGGCTGAGCCGCCATCCCCGACATCGACCCGAACGTTTCCTTCGCCGTCTTCACCCGATGCGCCGTCCAGATCACCGTCAGGTTCGGGAACAGCAGGCACAGCGCGAACACGATCGCACCGAACAGGTACGTCTTACCCACCTGACGTGGAATCGACACGAGGATCTGGTCCGCCGCGTACAGGCCATCCTTGCGTTTCGCGAGGATCAGCCGGCCCGCACCGTCCTGCCAACCATCGAAGCCCCAACCCAACCGCTCGCACGTATCGCGAACAGCCGGCCAGCCAGTCGACGCGATCTTCTTCGGCGAGATCACATGCCGAGCAACGTCAGATAGCCGAGGAGTCCCACTCTTCGTCGTCACTGTTCGCCACCACCGACTTCTCTTCGCTCTCCGCAAGGTCGATCGCCGCGATCTCCTTCGCGATGTCCTGTAGCCGACGAGTCAGCGCAGCCAGATCACGAGCCGGAGTTTCGGCATTCTCCACGGTCTTCGCGATCCGATCACGCAAAGCCACGAGCAGATCCCGATGAGTTCCAGACGCCGCGGCCTGAGACACAGTCTTTCGTCGCGTGGCGCGTGCCGGCTTCTCGTCCGGGGCGACCGCGCGGAGGCGATTCGTAGCCATGGGCGACCTCCTTCGGGCGCTGAGAGTGGTGGGGAAAACGGCAGAGGGGGCGGCTGCGTATGCCGGAGGTGGCAAGTTGGGCCACCCTGGGGTCACCTCCCCCTGGGGCTCACCAGCTGCGGGCGGTGACGTAGGTGCGTGGAGCTGTCGCGGCCACGAGTTCGTCGTGGAGGCGGGCGCCTTTGGATTCGTTGCAGGTGCGGTGTGCGGCTTGGATGTTGTCGAGGTGGTCTTCGCCGCCGCGGGCGATGGGGATGATGTGGTCGACGACGTAGGCCATGGGGTTTCGGTAGTGGAGGCTGTAGTCGATGGGTTCGTTGCAGAGTGCGCAGGGTGGTTTGGTGCGGCGTAGGTAGCTGCGGTGTTTGTCTCTGGTTGTGGTGTTGCGTGGTTGTCTTGCCATCATTGGATGCCGTTGTTTTTGCTGTGGATGGCTGCGTTCTTCTGTCGGCGTTTGTCCATGCGTGCTTCGTCGTTGGTGTGCCCGTTGGCTCTGTCGAGTTCGCGGTCGATGGCGTGTCCGATCACCACGATGCGTTCGTTGTCGTTGTCGAATCGGGCTGTGCGTAGTTGGTCTCGGAGGTCGCAGAGGCGGGCTTCGATGCTGGGGTGCAGCATGGGTTACCTCCGGTATCTGAGTGTGTGGAGGATCCATGTGAGCCAGGGTTTGAGTGCCACGCTGCCTCCGCTCGAAGAGGTCGGGCTGCGGCCACACGGTCGCTGGGGGAAGCGTGATCGTGTGGCCGCCCCACCTTGGCCGGCAGTCATGGTCGGCTTTGGTGGGTGCCCGAGGTATGCGAAAGCGCGACCATCCGGGGGGTGGATAGTCGCGCTCCGCGTGAGCATATCAAACGCTACCGACGTAAGAGGGTCGAGCCTGGTCAGGCAGCCTTGCGTTTGCGGGTTGGGTATGCGAGGTGTGCGGTGAGTACGTCTCCTACTCGGTAGAGGTCGAGGCCGTCGACGGTGTCGATGACGGTGATGGCCTTGGCTTTGAGGAGTGTGGCGACGCGTCGTTCGTTGAGGCCGCGGTAGTGGGGTCCGAGTTCTCCTGCGAGTTTGGCGATGCCTGCGGCGTTGAGTCGGACGAAGGTGGCTTCGAGTACATCGATGGGGTTGACGTCTCGGTCTTTCTCCCGTGGCTTGTCGACTGCTTGGCGTGCTTTGCGGATGGCGTGCTGGATTTCGTCTAGTGACTCTTCGGCTCCGGGTGTGAGTGCTAGGGCGATGATGTGCGTTTTGAGCCAGCGGGTGAGGGTGAGTGTGGAGTCTCCGGGGTATCCGTAGGCGCGTACGTCGCACACGAGGCGAACCCATCCGGTGAGGGTGTCGTGGAGTAGGTCGGATGCGTCCATGGCTGCGATTCCGATGGGGAGTGGCTGCTCATCCGATCCGCTGCGGACGCGGGGGCCGCCGGTGGTGATGCGGTCTTGTCGGGTGAGGGCAATCGTCAGGTCTTCTATCAACGGCGGGATCTGGTCGAGGAGTTCGACGAGCTGGTCTTGCTCGTGCTTCGGGAGGAAGTATCCGTCGGTCATGGTCGCTCGGTCTCCTCGTCGTCGATGTCGTTGGTGGTGAGTGCGAGATTGTCGGCGTCGTCGACGAGCCGGAGTTCACGGAAGTCGGGGTTAGCAATGTGCATGCCGTGGATGGCGTCTCGTCGGTCGACGTAGGCTTCGGCGCTGTCGGAGATGATCTGGCCGTTGCTGGCTTTGCGGTTCCAGCGCCACTGTCCGGCGCGATCGCGGTAGAGGGTGAGTGTGTGCTTACGGGGTGTGGTCACTGTTCGCCTCCGATGATGCGTTCGAGGGTGCGGGCCGAGTTCTCGTACGGGAGTGCGTGGTATCGACCCGCCTCGGTCCCGAGAGACCGGAGGTACTCGGCGCACCGGTGCTGTTCGAGCGCGTAGTCGCGTACGCGGTCGAGGCGGTTTTGTGCGTCGGCGAGGTCACGCGGCGGAGTCACGACTCCCCCTGTCGCCAGATATTGCGTCGATGATGTCTCCGGATCCGACAGTCTGCTGCGTATCTGCGAGGTCACGCACGCGGTCGAGGGCCGTCTCCGCCTTCTCGGCGCGTTCGATCAGTCCCAGCACTCGGTCTTCGACGTCGTTGGCGTGCTTGTTGGATCGAGTCGCGGATGCTTCCGCCTCGTCGAGTGCGTCGAGGAGTGCGAGCACCTTGTGGCCGGGGATGTCGTGCCCGAGCTTGGCCCACGTCCCGATCGCGACTCGGCCTTCGGTGGTGGTCGGTTCAACGCTCATCGGAAGACTCCTCGGTCAGTTCAGTGATGACGTCCGGATCGGTCTCGTTCCAGCGTTCGGAGCAGTGGTGGCAGAGACCGGTGGGTGCCATCTCCAACGCGAGGTCCTCGGCCTCGGTCGGGCCGTCCGCCTCGACGGTGATGGTGGCGTTGAGGGGCATGGTGAGGGTGACGCGGTAGAGGCTCATGCGTTGCTCCCGAGGTGTGTGAGTGCTTGGCCGGCGTAGTCGGTGAGCATCGCCGCGGCCGTCAACCAACCAGCAGCGCAGAACACGACGAGTCCGAGGACACGACAGGTGGGTTTCATGGTCGGTCTCCGATGTTGTCGTTCATGGCTGGGTCTCCTCGGGTCGGTGGTGGGTGATGATCGCGATGAGGTCGGCGAGGGTGCAGAACACGATCTGGTCGAGCGGATTGGTGGTGCCGCGGCGCTTCGCTACGACAATCGCGGCCAGCGCTTGATCGTTGATGCGTTCTTTTGCGGCCTCATTGAGCCAGGGACCGACTTTCAGGGCTCCTCCGTAGTCCTTTAGCTCGGCGACCACTTTCGAGCCGTCTGAGAGCCGTAGACCGGCGATGTCGCCACAGTCCTTCGCGCCTGTGCGAACCCGGCGGTCGATGCGGTCGTCGACGTGCTGGGCGAGAGCGTCGGAAATCAATCTTTCGAAGCGGGCGCCGGCCTGGCGGGCCGACTTTCGGGTGCGGGTCATTTCAGCCCCTTGAACCAGTAACTGCCGACGATCGCCTTACGTGGGTCTTCGGTCAGCTCGCGGCGCTCAACCATGAGACGGCGGAACTCCGCGTCCTGCTCGTCCGTCAACCGAAACGGTGTCGACCTACCGAGAGCAACTCTTCGTGCGAACCTGTGTGCGTCAGGGGCCGGGATTCCCATGTCCTGAAGAATGTGCGTCGCCTCCTCCATCATCAGGCGGCGTTCCCGAGGTAGCGCTTCCAACTGCTCGAAGTAGGCGGCGCGTGCATGCTTGACGATCGCGGCCGGCAACGGTTTGAAACCTTCTTCTGCGGTGCGGTACGCCCGAGCGACGCCAGCGAGCAGATCTTCTTCGGAGAGGCGGGAATCAGCGAAGCATTCCGCCCATGCCATGACGGTCGCTTCTCCGCCGTTCGGGAACCAGGGGTCGTTCGCCGAACACTTCGCCAGCACCTTCGTGGCGGTCGCGATGTACTGGTCGGTGATCATGCGATTCCCTTCGGTTCGTTGTGGTTGGTGAGTCGGGCGCCGATGTCGAGCCAGCCTTGGACTTTCTGGTCAGCTCTGGACATGCCGCCCTCGACTGGTCGGAGACCTGGTCGAGCGAGATGACCGTCGAGGTACTGACCGACGAGCTGCTTCGTGATCGGCTTGCCCATTTCGTAGATCGCGACGATGGCGTCCTCGACAGTCTTGGTGTCTTCACCGCGGTCGTGAATTGCCCACTTTGCGATCTGGAGGACGGCGACGTACTTGAAGGCTTTGCCGACTCGCTCGTATGCGTTTGTCGTGGCGAGCTGTTCGGGCGTCTTGGCGGCGTCCGACTTTGTCGGCGCGTGCGGTTTTTCATCTTTAGAAGGTGAGTAACTACTTACGAGAGATTCCCCCCTCCCCTTCCCCCTCCCCGCAGGGTTCGAGAGGGGTTTCGAAACCCTTCCGTTTTTCTGGATGCCTTCCGGAAGGGTTTCGAAAGGGTTCGGGAAGTATTCGAGTGCCCTTTCGTGAGCCTTCGCGAAGTCTTCCGAAGCAGTTGCCTTTGAGGCGATCTCATCAGCCACCTCACGCGAGTCATCCCGGCCGATCTTCCGAAGCTCGATCGCCATCGCAAGCCTTAGATATTCACTCTCGATCGCCCGTGCGCACCGCAACGCATTCTTCATGATGTTCGGCTGCTTCAACACCCCGTCATTGCGAATGTACGAACGAATGAGTGCCTCCTCAGTATCGGCATCGAAGTAAGCGAAATCGCGGTGTGCGAGCTCGGCCATAGACCGCCGGATGTCGTCATCATCCGTACTGTCGCAGCCCTTCGACCATTTACTGATCTGCAGCGGCAGGGTGCCCGCATTGCTCACATTCGGCTGAGAGAGCAGGAGAAGATAGAGACGTTGCGCTGACTCACTCAGCGCCCGGAAATCCGGGTCCCTCCAGATCTTCGACAGGATCCGTCCGTGTTCACGTGGCACTGTCTGCCTCCCACCTACTGATGAGAGCTGCCGCATCCTCATTCAACTGCCGAATGCGCGTCCATGCGCAGCCGCAGAAATACCTCCACTTTTCCGACACGACACGGTTATCCATCGACACGTGAACCAAGTCGAGAAGCACCTCATAAGGAAGGCCACTTCTTACGAACTGTTCGATCGAATTCACGAAATCAACCGGCAGATCACTACTCCGCCACGCATTGGGGCGAGCTGCTTCCCACTCGTCGAAGAAGTGCTCTTCCATCCGACTTCGTTCGTCCAGGTCGACCAGCATTCGACGGGCCACGAGCTCACGCGCATGCCCCCAGAGTGCGGCCTTGTAGTCGACGTCCTCGACTATCGGCGAGTCCGCGGACGAGGAAGACTTGCCCGAATTGCAGTCGACGCACGCGGTCACCAGGTTTGATGGTTCGTCGCTGCCGCCCAATGCGATGGGGGTGACATGATCGACTGTCAATTTCACCTCAGGGGCGGTTGCGCCGCAGTATCGGCACGCGTGGTTGTCGCGCCGCAGGATCTCGTACCTGAGTCGTTTGGATACAGCCATCAAGAGGCCTCCCTTTCGTACTCGAGTGGGTAGTGGTGGCCGAACATCACGCACAGGTTGTTGGCCGTGTCGTTGTGCCGCCTCACACGCCCGTGATCGGTAATCGACACTCGGCGAAGGCACACGGGGCAGGTGATGATCAAAACGGCACCTCCTGGCTGATCACGCCACCGAAATCGTCGAGCAACACCAGCTCCCCCCGGCGCCACACGCCGATGTGCGACGCCGGGGACACGTTGTGCTGGGAAATCAGGAATCCACGCTCACGAGCCACATGCCGGAACGACTCGATCGAGTTATGGCAGGGAAGGCAGATGAAGAGAAGGTTGGCGGGAGAGTTCGCGTCCTTCCGCTTCGTTCCGCCAGCTCCCCGGGGCCGGCGGTGATGCATCTGCTCCGCGCGGCCGTTGCAGTCCTCGACGAAGATCGCTTCGCAGTTCCCGTCCGCGCGGGCGGACACGAGATCCGCCTGCGTCTCGGATGGGCCAGTCTTACGACTCATGCCCCCTCACCCCTACCTGCGACGCTGTACATGCCGCGGACAGACGCACCGACAGACTGAAGTGCCCGCAACTCAGCTTCGAGCGCCTTCGCGGTGCGATCCGCGTACCGGTACGCGGCGTCGGCGATGTCCTTCTTCTCGCGCTCCTCGACGGTGGCGAGCTCCGCGATGTGCTTCCGCTCGTGCGCGGCCCCACCCGCTTCGATGTAGGCGCGCGCGACGGCCTGGTCGTACTCACGGTCAGCTGCGAGGAACGCGGCATACGCGTTGGACACGACTGAGACGCCCTTCGCGATCCTGTTCGCGCACTCCCGGATCGCCTCCTCGATCGCAACAGGGTTCATCACTTCCCCCGCTCATAGAAGGCGACCAACTCAAGAATCGCCGCAGCGTTGGTGGACTTCCCCAAGGCTTCGTCGTAGTCCGACCGGAACCGCTTCGCGGCCTCCTGCGGGTCGATGTTCCGGGCCTTCAGTACCTGAGCGAGCTTCAAGCGGGCCTGTTGCGCCGGATCGACCCGATCATGCGCATCGGCGTCCGGGTCGCGTTCTTGCGTCGGCACCGTCAGTCCTTGCAGAAGGAACGTGCGGTACGCCACCGACTGCGCCTTCGACACCGCCTTGTCGCCGGCGTCCGCGGCCTCTCCGTAGGTGGACCCCGTGAAACTGTCACCTGCGGGTCCGAATACCGTGTACTTCATGTGCACCGTGGCGTTGCGCATCTGCCCACCCTTAGCGGTGGTGTAACGCTCCGACTCAATCGACAGGGCCTCGGGGACGATCACCACTCCGTGCTTCCGCAGCGCGGGGCCGACTGTGTTCATGGTGGCGTCGATGCCCCGGAAGTTGAATCCCTGCTGCGAGTTGCGGTCGTTCTTGCCGATGCCCTGCACTTCGGCCATAACCGCGGAGAACGCTTCGTGGACGGTGGGGTGGTCGCTCATGGTCGCTCCCCGATCTCGAGGAGGGACGTGAACGAGAACTCGCCACGCTGAGCCATGCCGCGCACCAGCTCGACGACGTTCTTCGCCGGAGTGAACCGCGGCGTCGACGGACGCGGCTCCGGAACCGTCACCGTCACACCCTCATGCGAGAACTCAGACGGGCTGCCGGCCTTCGCGTGCTCCGACAGCACCGCCAACTCGAGGGACTTGCGACCCTGCTCCGTCAGCCGCACCACCGTCTCCACCGAGCCCTCACCGAACTCCTCGACCATCCAGCAGAACGCGAGGGACTCGTCCACAACCTGGACGACCGGGCGGGGCTGTGACGGCTTCGGCACATTCGCGCACCCCAACTCCTGGCCGTCGACGAACGCGTACACCGTGCCGCGCTGCAACTGCTCCTGCAACGCAGACTTCGCGGTCTTCTCCGCATCCGCAACCAACTTCTTCACCGCGGCAATCGCCGCCAGATCCTTCACGATCTGCTCAATGTCACTCATCGAAATCCTCCTCGAAATCGGCGACCGCCGCTGCCTCTCGGTGCTCGCGGGGGTCGTAGTGGTCGGCAGGCAGGCACACCGGACCGCACGGGGCCTGGCGCACCGCCTCGCAGGAGTTGCAGATCCAGGTGTTCCGAGGACCAGCCCCGAACACGGAGCGCGTGTAGCGGATCTCCTCCACCTCAGCGACGGCTTCCGCGAGCGCAGCCAGTTCTGCGTCGACGCTCACTTCCGGGCCTCCTCGACCGCAGCCAACACCGCGTTCGCGTACGCCTCAGCCACATCCGGAGACAACGACACCCGCGTCTGCGTGATCTCGTCGTCCGCCCACTCCAACACCACCCGGCCATCCCATGGGTCCGCGCCCACCGTGCCCGCGTTGTGTCCGTCCTCGAACTTCATGGCTGACTCCTTGAAGCAATTCGTGCATCTGATGGCGGCCCCACAGCAGGTGCGGGGGCCCTTCTCGATCGGGTTGGTGATCCACTGACAGCGGTGACAGCCGGGGCACTGATTCAGGTGCGCCTGGTTCACCAGCTCGGGGATGTAGTGATCCCAGTAGGTGTCCGTCACGGGTTCACCTCCACGGGCATTTCGATGTCGTGGATGGGGATGGGATGTTCGCCGTGCCACAGACGACCGGGGGTGAGCCCGATGATCAGTTCCCTGCGCGGCCCGTACAGTTCCCGCACCTTCGTGCTCGGCTTGAGTTCCCACAGTTCACGGTCGTCGTGGACGATCTGCGAGTTCGAGGTGGTCATGATGCGTACCTCTTCGACCTTGATGGTCGGACGTAGCAACCGCTGCACAGTCCACCGGCGGCGTATGCCACCGTGTTCGGGAACGACGCGAGCGTGGACTTCACGGGGCGCATCAGCCGGTTGCACTGTTTGCAGCCACCCTCCTCGATTCCGACGATCGGGACACTGTCCTTCCGGGGCCGACCACCCCTACGTCCGTTCTCTGAATAAATGCCATGGATTCGCCGATCCTCTTCGAACAGTTCCCACAATCGCGGGTCTCGTTGCAGAGGCGGCTTGTTCGGGATGGAGGATGCCCAATCGTCGAGAGCGGTAGACAGGTCACGGTGGTTGAGTAGGTCGGTCATGATGCGTTCTCCTGCGCGTCGAAGAGTCGGACGCAACGGTTGATTCGGGTGGCGCCGATTTCCTTGTCGAGCCGGTCTTGTAGCTCGATGGGTGCGTTGAGGTACAGCTCAGCGAAGAGGGTGTTGGGGACGGTGACGGATTTGGCGCGGTAGTCGAATCCGGGTCCGTGGCGTCGGCGGCGTTCCCGTTGGTATTCGCGTTGTGCTTCGGCGCAGGGTTTGCATGGTGGTTCGTGTGCTTTCATGTGCCGGTTCCATGCGGCGTAGGTGCCGTGCGGTTTGAGGCTCATCGGGTGCCGCCTCGGGGTTCGAGGAAGTCGTCGGCTTCGACGAGGGCTGCGTAGGTGCGCATGTTGATGGCGATGCGGGACCCGATTTCGGCGCACCGCATGTTGTATTCGCGGTGATGATGATCTCGGCCCGCGTGGCCGACGAGGGTGTCGACGAGGCCGGCGGCGATGTCGGCGATGTAGCGGGCCATGCCCGCGTCGATCTGCTGGGGCGGTTCGGAGTGAGGTGTCGGCGTGAGCGTCATGGTCGGACCACCTTCTTCGCTGCACGCTCACAGTAGACACACTCGATAAGCTCGCGGCCTTCCTCGAGTATCGGGATGAGGTTGTCGAGCCATCGGATGCGATGGTCTTCCGTCTCCCACATCTCGTCGACAAACAGGCCGAACGCGTCAGCTATTGCCTGAGCCTCATCGAGACGAATCGCCCGAGGCTTCTCCACGTCGCGCAATTCGATCTTCGCAATGGCGGATGGGTGGAGTGAAACACCCGCTACTTCAATACGTTTCGCAAGATCTGCCTGAGTCCATCCTCGTGCCTCACGCTCGAGTCGGACACGTCTACCGAACCGGTCCTCTGCACTAGGGGTGACGATTGGCTCGACGCCCCACTTCGGAGTGTGGGTGCAGTCGTCCTTGATATTGATGTCCTTGTGGCGGACGATCTTCACCTTGAATCCGAGCTTCTCTTTCTGGGCACGTTGCTTCTTCGAGTCCCAGAATCCGTCGAGTGCTTGCTCGTAGGTCGGGTAGTAGCGGGCAACCATCCAGCCGGATTCGCATCCGCAGGGCGCGGTCTGCACCCACGTGCATTCGTCGATGGAGACAGGGGTGCCGTCGATTTCGACGTAGATCTTCGGTTCGCTCATGGCAGCATCACCGCGAGGTAGCCGATGGTGCCGAACACGATGCCGGCGGCGATCCACCAGAAGTGCGCGACGAACGCATCCCAGCGGGACGGTGTGGGCAGGTCGTCCAGGTCGTCGTCGTACACCCACTCGCACGGCACATCACGCCGAGTCTGCTGATAGATGGGGAGAGTCATTGTGTGCTTCTTTCCGTTTGGAGCCGGTGCGCCCCGCAACCCCTACGAGGCGCACCGGAGTTTCAGGAGTCGTAGTCGTCGAAGTCGGCGTAACCGCGCGCGATCTCCGTGGCGACGAACACCCACAGCAGATGCAGCAACAACTGGCGGGCATTCACGACAACACCGCGAAGACGAGAGCAGCGGTACCGACAATCACGACCCACAGGACCAGCGCGAGCGGCAGACCGAACACCAGGCCGCGCATCACTGACCACCGAACTCGTCGAGGAACGCCTCAACCGTCGGCACGTGCTCGTCACAGAGCGCGTACACCGTCGCACCGAGGAACGTGCCCGCGTCATAGCCGGAGTAGCCCTCACTGACGATCACCGAGATCACCTGCCCGACACCCGCACCGCGGTCCAGTGCGTCGCACGTCGCGTGACCGGTGTCGATCACCAGCGATTTGTCGCCGCCGTAGTTGAAGTCCTGCGACTCGAGGAGGGTGATGAACCGGTCCTCGTCGGCGGCCCCGGACGGAGCGGTGTACGTCGCGGCGACCGGCGCGGCCTTCACCGACTCAGCAGCCGGTGTCGCGGTGCCCTCCACCTTCGTGTCGGTGGCGGTGCAGGCCGCGGCGATGAGTCCACCGGCGAACAATCCGCCGACGATGATCGATGCGCGCTTCTTGTTCATGCGAGTGAGATCCTTTGCGTAGTAACGGAAGATGGAAGACGTGGTGGGGGTCATGCGATGCGCCGCTGGGTCGTGTTCGCGGCCTCGAACTGTTCGATCTCGGCGAGGGGGATACGGATGGTCTGGCCGATGTGCAGGGCGGCGAGACCGCCGGAGCGGATCTGCTGGTAGATGGCGCTTCGTGGGCAGTTCCAGCGGTCGGCGAGGTCCTTCACGGACATATGCGTCGCAGTCATGCCGCACTGCCTTCGTAGATTTCTCGGGATTGAATCCAGAGGTCTTTGAGGATTTCTTTCGCCACGAGCCGGATCGCCATCGCGTTCTGATGGCCGGCCGATCTAGGCGATCCGATCGGGGCAGGCTTCCCGGCGGGGCCGCATCGGACACACACGGTCGGGTGCACGGTGTCGGCATACTTTTCGCGGGCAGTTCGGTATACAGGCTCGTAGGGTGACGTCTTGAACTTGGGGATCGCGGAGGCGATGACCCAGGTTCGTTTGCGTGCGGTCTCGGACCAGTTGGATTTCTGGCCTCGAGTGCGCTTTGGGGCCACCCCCACGTCATGAGGTAGTTGGATTTCCGAAGGACATCTGGACGTGGGGGTGGAGCTGGATCCGGCAGCGGCGACGGGATTTTGGGGATCATGCCGCACATGGCCGCTGCCGGAAGTCTTGATGACATGGAATCCGCAGTACGCCCACAGCTCGCCCACAGTGCGAGGTCGGTCGTACAGATCATTCCAGTAGGGGTCGCCGATCGCCGCGAGGAGGCGTGCGGTCTGCTTCAGCCCGAGTCCGGGCGTCGCCTTCACGAACTTCCCGAGCGCATGCTTCTTCATCGCGTTCTCGAGGTTCTTGATCGCGTCCTTCTCTCCCGATGACATGACGTCGACGGTGGCGAGGAGTTTGGCGACTTCGGGGTGGTCGGCGGTTAGGCCGAATCCGCGTTCCTCTCCGTCGCTGTCCGCTTCGTCTCGGGTGAGGATGCGGACGCGGTTCGAGTTGGCGATGCGTACGGACTCGAGGTCGTCGACGACTTCGGCGAGGAGTCCGAGGATCGGGTCGCGGAGGAATCCACCGGGACGAGCGGGGCTCGTGTGGGAGTCGTCCATGAATTGGCCCGACCCGGTGGAAGTTGAATCCGACACCGCAGTCAACCCATGGGTCTTCGTGCCTTCAATGGCGGTGTCGGAAGTTTGGATGCCCCGAGTGGTGCAGTCTTGGGTATCGTTGCTGAATTGACTCGGGGCAAGTAGGGTCCCGCCGACGTGACGCATTTGGGTGTCGGCAACAACATGGCCGGCGGGAAGTTGAGCCCCCAGGGCGGGCGTACTTTGGGTGTCAACGGCGCTCTGGCCCTGGGGAAGAATTGTGGTAGTCATGCCACCACCTCGTGAATGATCGCGGCAGCAGCGTCACGAGGAAGATCAGCAACCGTCTCGGTCTTGTGCTGACGTAGCAATGAGCGCAGCTGATCGAAAGCCTCGGCGCGCTTCAACTCACGCTCAGCGTCGCGGCGGCGCTCGTCGGCGGCGAACCGGAGTTCCTTCGCGCCACACTCACCGATAGTCATCCACTTGGACTCACCGACATGAACTCGGGCTGCGAGCATTTCGGCCCACCAGTCGCGGATGCCGGCGACCTTGCGGGATTTCGGCGCGAGGGCGTTGGTGATGGCGCGGGAGCGGCGATCGGAGATGATCGACCGGACCTCCCCGACTAGTGCGGTCGCGAAGTGGGAGCGCATCACATCGTCTGGGGTGACAGCGGCGACCTTCTCTGCGATGTCGCGGGGGTCGACCAGGCCGTGGTCGTCGAGTGCTTCGACGATGAGGGAGTAAATGGTGGCAGTCTGGTTATCGGGTACGATCTGAGAAGACATTCGAGATTCCCTTTCTCTGTCTTTGGCCGTCAGCTGTTTGCCCAGCTGGCGGCCGATTTACTTGCCGGTGAGGGTGAGTCGTGAGACCGGGACCGGGTAGATCTGGTCCTCGTCGCACGTGCCCTCGGTCTTGGGGATGCAGATTTCGGCGAGGTGGTCGCCCTCGACTCCGATGAAGTAGTCGAGGATCTCGACTTTCTCGTCGCCGTCGAGGCGCAGTACGGGGCTCATGCGACGGCCTGCCGGATCGGTGCAAGGAAGTCGTTGACGTCGGCACCGGTGACTCGTGCGAGCACGACGAGCTCGTCGGCGTTGAAGGGCACGGAGCCGTTGAGGCGGCGGCGGAGGGTGACGCGGGGGATGCCGGTTGCGTCGGCGACGGCGTTTTCGTTGAGGCCCGCGGTGGTGATTGCTGCTCGGACCGCGGTGGCGATTCGCTGGTTCATCTTGTCCATGCGGAGAACAATATAGTCCGTTCGGACAAAGCGCAAGGGTTGATAGTGGACTGGTTCACGACTTGCGGTTTTGTCCGAACGGACATATATTTGTCAGGTGGAGATCAGCGAAGAACAGCAGGAAGTACGCAAGCGCATGGGAGCCGAACTCAGAGCGGCCAGGGCGCGAAGAGATCTATCGCGCAATCAGCTTGCGGAGATGTCAGGAGTATCGGCATCCACGATCGTGCGAGTAGAAGGCGGAGAGAGAAGCCTCGACATCCTCCAGTTAATCGATCTCTGCACAGCGTTGAGGATCGACCCCGGAGACATTCTTCGGGCCGCACAATCGGACGACTGAACCGAGAAGCTCGCCGGCATCGACTCCGAGTCGGCGAGCTTCCATAACCAGGTCATCCGCGTTCGGCATCCGCATCGCTATCTCCGTTCGATCATCTGTTCGAGTACAGGCAGTGAAACACACACCACCGACCCCCCGCTGGAGACTTGCATGAAGCCACAGAAACGCATCCGCGGCGGCAAGGTCCGCTGGGTCGCCCGCTACGTCGGCGCCGACGGCCGCGAACGCACGAAGACCTTCGACCTCGAGCGCGACGCGAAGTCTTGGGTGTCCGACCGCGAGAAGGAAGTCCGCGACGGCGACTGGATCGATCCGAAATCGCAGGAAACCACCGTCGCCCAGGTGTGGCGCGCCTGGGAGAAGGCCGCGCACACCGACGGCACCCGCAAGGTGCGCGAACAGGTCGGGCGCAACCTCGGACCACTCGCGGACATCCCGATCGGGAAACTACGCGCCTCCCACGTCCGCGACTGGCAACACGAACTACGTTCCGGACGCTCGTGGCTCCCCAAGCGCCCCACCCTCGAAGAGATCACCGTACGGAACTTCTCCGGACAGCTCGCCGGGTGCATGAACATGGCCGTCGCCGACGGGCTCCTACGCAAGTCTCCATGCGCTGGGGCCACAGCGAAGCGACGCGAAGACAAAGCCGTTACGCGCGCCGAGCTCCTCACGGGCGAAGAGGTGTGGAAGATGGTCGACGCGGCACGTGCGGGCGTGAAGGGCAAGGGATGGGCAGCTCCCCACCCGTCGCTCGCGCGCGCAATCATCGTCGGCGCCGCAACCGGCCTGCGTGCGGGGGAACTCGCCGGGCTGCGGATCCGGTCGGTCGACTTCCTACGCAAGGAGGCGATGATCACCGAGCAATCGAAGTCGGGGACGTCGGAGTTCTCGTGGGGACCGCTGAAGACGAAGACGACCCGGCGACTCCCGCTCCCGGATGCCGCGATCAAGGCGCTCGCGAAGGAGCTCGAGGACAACCCGTGCACGGACCGGTCGATGCCGATCTTCCGGACACCGGCCGGACTGATGTGGTCGTCGTCGACGCTGGGGAAGTCGTTCAAGGCCGTGCGTGACCGCGTAGGCCTGAGCGACGAGATCACCTGGCACAGCCTGCGCCACTTCTATGCGTCGACACTGATTCAGGCGGGCGCGAGCGTGAAGACGGTGCAGGAGCGTCTGGGGCATTCGTCGCCGACGACGACGCTCGAGGTGTACGCGCATCTGTGGCCGGGGGAGGACGAGCGGACTCGCTCGGCGGTGGACGCGGCGCTGGACCGGGACCAGGTCGGGACCGCCGGATCGAGCGAGAACGCAGACAGTGAAGCGGCCCCCGCCGAGGAGAGGTTCGACGAGGGCCGTTCGAGCGGCGAGAATGCCGTGTGAGCTGGTGTTTCAGCTCGGGTCACGGATCAGCTCGCCAGCGACCGTGCGATCACGAGTCGCTGGATCGCGCATGAACCGCTCGACGGGAAAGTCACGCGTGTAGCCGTACCCACCGAGGACCTGTACGGCGTCGGTCGTAACCTTCATCGCGGCGTCCGTGGCTACCAGCTTTGCGACCGAGGCCTGACGTGAATAGGGAAGACCTGCGTCCTTACGTCGAGCGGCATCGATGTATGTTGCGCGCGCGGAGTCGACGGCGGCAGCCATGTCGGCCAGAACGAAACCGAGACCCTGATGGTCGATGATCGCCTTGCCGAAGGCCTTCCGTTCCTTCGCGTATGCGGTTGCTTCGTCGAGAGCGGCCTGAGCGAGTCCGGTCGCGACGGCAGCGATGCCGAGTCGTCCTGAATCGAGAGCGCTGAACGCAATGGGAAGACCCTGCCCCTCGGCGCCGATGCGACGCTCGGCGGGAACGAAAGCATCGTCGTAATGGGCTGCGGTGGTCGGGATCGCATGCAGACCCATCTTCTCCTCGGGCTTCCCGAAGGTCAGGCCGTCGGTACCGTCGGGCACCAGAAAGCAGGAAATGCCCTTGCTGCCAGTGTTGCTGCTGCCGGTGTCGCTCGTCCGCGCGAACAAGGTGTAGAAGTCCGCTTTGCCGCCGTTGGTGATCCACGCCTTCGAGCCGTTGATTCGATATCCGCCCTCGACGGCCTGGGCCCGGCATGTCAGTGCCGCTGCGTCGGAGCCGGCCTGAGGTTCGGACAGGCTGTAGGCGCCGATGGTCTCGCCACCGAGCATGTCGGGTAGCCATCGGGATTTCTGCTCGTCGGTGCCGTGCGTCGCGAGTGCGAAGCACGACAGGCCGTGCACGCTCACGGCAACGGCGACTGCGGCCCACCGTGCGCCGAGTTCCTCGAGAACCTGGAGGTACACCTCGTACGGCTGATCTCCACCTCCGAACTCTTCCGCGTAGGGGAGGCTGAGCAGCCCGGCTGCGCCGAGCGCGGGGAACACGCCTTCCGGGAATGTCTCGTTGCGTTCGTGTTCGACGACGCGGGGTGCGAGTACCTTGTCGGCGACGTCGCGTGTGAGCTCGATCAGGTCGTGGGCCTCGGGGGTGGGTAACAGGCGCTCGACGGGCACGGCAGAACTCCTCGCAGAAGACGGATTCACCAAGATAGTACTAACAGCGATACTGCAGTACTGTAGCGAGTATGGCAAGAGTAGGGGTACGGCGCACCACTGCACGGCAGGCGCAGCTGTTCGACCAGCTTGTCGAGTTGTTCCTGGCCGAAGGATTCGCGCACTTCACTCTCGACGACATCGCAGCCCGTCTGCGGTGTTCGAAATCGACGCTCTATGCCCTCGCCGAGAACAAGGACCGACTCGTCTACGCCGTCACCGTCCATTTTTTTCGAGGCGCAACCGAGCGTGTCGAGGCCGACATCGCGGACGCCGCAGGAGCCGAGACGCGGATCCGGACCTACCTCGAATCCGTAGGAAGGCAGCTCGAACCCGCATCGGTCCGCTTCATGGAGGACATCGCCGCAACACCGGTCGCGCGGGAAGTGTACGAGCGCAACACACGTCTCGCAGCCGACCGGATCCGGGCACTGATCTCGGACGGCGTCGATGCCTGCGAGCTGCGCGACGTGCACGCGGCCTTTGTTGCCGACGTCATTGCTGCAGTGATGGTGCGTATCCAGCAGCGGCAGGTGGCGCAGCAGACCGGTCTCGACGACGCACAGGCCTACCGTGAACTCGCGGCGCTTCTGACCCACGGTATGACGACCTGAGGCACCCTACGATCGGGGCATGGACCAGAAGCTGCAGGCACCGATCCGGCTCGGGATCATCGTGGCGAGTGTGCGTGAGGGGAGGGTCGCCCCTGTCGTCGCGAACTGGTTCGCGGAGACGGCGAGACACCATTCGACGGCAGATGCTCAGGAATTCGACATCGATATCATCGATCTCGCTCGGACGCCGTTGCCGCAGGAGCTTTCGGGAGGATCCGAAGTCGAGGCGTTCGCGCGGCGGATCGACGCGGCGGAAGCATTCGTCGTGGTCACCTCCGAGTACAACCACGGTTATCCGGCAGCGCTCAAGACTGCTATCGACAGTGTCAAGCACGAGTGGCGCGCGAAGCCGGTCGGATTCGTGTCCTATGGCGGGTTGTCCGGTGGGCTCCGTGCGGTCGAGCAGTTACGGCAGGTCGTCGTGGAGGTTCATATGGTGCCTGTGCGGGAGTCCGTGAGTTTCCACCGCGTCAAGCACGCCTTCGCCGCAGACGGTACGACGCGCGATGGTGCGGCCATCGACGCCGCCGAGCGGATGCTCCGGCAGTTGGAGTGGTGGGTGCACGCGGTCAGATGTGGCCGGCGATTATGCACCTACCCGGGTTGACCGCGCTGTTTCGGCGCAAGCCCGGTCGCTCTCGGTCGGGAGGAGGTCCAGAACAGTGTTCGAAGCGTCGTCACATGGATCGACGACCCATGCCGCGCGACACTCAACGCGACGAAACGGACTCCATGGTGCGGGGGCGTCCGATGTGGGCGGACTCGGCCGCGATGGTGACGAGCGTCAGTGTCATCCGCTTTCGATGTGTGGTGAGCACAACCCGATTGCCGAATCCGTTCGGCTGTTCGATGGCAACGGTGGGAGATTCGCGGGGCCACTGATCCGGATGCGCATGCACGTGGATGGTGCCGGGGTGCCGCCTGCCGGTCGGCCGCACTCCGTCGAAGACGACGGTGTCGAACTCGCGGTCGTCGGGATACTCGCCGGCAATTCGCAGCCGATCCGGTGATGCGGCACCGTTCAGCAAGGGGCGCCAGGCATCGACGCGATCGGTGTGGATCACCACGCGCGCGCCGACCGCCACCGCGCGGAACACGATCTGCTGTGCGAGATACAACTCGCCCGCCACATGGACCGAGTCCACTCCGGGGCCGGTGAGGCGTACCGCGACTGCTTGCCCGGACTCGTCCGAGCCGATCAGCTGACCGCAGCCTGCGACGGGCAGTGCCAACTCGTCGAGATATCCGCGGCTGACGCTGCGCAGATCGGTGACGGTCTCGAGCCCGTCCGCCGCATACGGCAGGGATGCGAGCAACACCTCACGCTCGCGCCCGTGGACAGTGCGCACACCGGAGGTGAGCGGGCCGTCGGGGGTGCGGGTGGTGTACCGGACGAGGCCTCCGACCCGTGTCGTGCCGAAGGATCCAGGGCGAATGCGCACCGTCACCGTCGACGACAGTGACGGGTGGGTCCAGACCCGGGTCAGGGTGCTCGCGTCGAATCGCCGCGGATCGAGTACCCCGCCCGTGCTGTAGCCGGTGGGAAGGCGGACATGACGCCAGGACTCCTCTGCCGTCAGCGGATCGGCGCCGTGAGTGATCCGGAGGGCAGCAGATCGGATCTCCTGCGCGGTCAACAGCCTTGCCTCGCAGCCGGAATCACTCAGCACACGCACCACTCGCAGGGCCGACGCGGTGATCGTGCGGGTTGCGCCTTGGACGCCACCGCCGCGCCGGTCCACGGCGTCGCGACACGTCGACGCGTCGAGGCGTAGCGCAAGCCACACCGTGCGCATCGCGGCAGCGGGCAGGGGGCCGATCAGCTGGGCATAGACCTGACCCGCGGGCGTTGCGTCCAATACGCGTCGGCCGTGGACGACGACGTCGATTCCGTCGAGGGTCACGTCGTGTCGGCGCAGGCAGCCGGAAAGCGCGCCCAAGGGCAGGGGCAGCGACGAGTCGGCACGATCTCGTCCCAGCAGTGTGACGAGCCCAGCAGGTGCGAGCACCTCGACGACCGCAGTCACGCGTGTTCCGTCCCACCGTAAACCGATCGGCCGGCCGGTCGGCTGTGCTGCATCGCGGATCTCCGCGCGGACGTGTGCTCTCGGAAATCTGTACCGCAACAGCGTCATCGCAGCGTCGATCGCATTGAGGCCGCGGACCCGGAGCAGCACGAGAACCGCGATGGCAGCCGCTGCGGCCGCTGCCGCCCATGCGGGCGCACCCGATGCGGCCACTGCGATCCAGACCGCGAGTGCAGCGCACTGCGCCATGACGATCCGTGAGATGAGGCGGGGCCGTTCGTACACGGACCCTTCCCGCACGACCTCGGACACAGTTCGATGCACAGCACTCCCCCCGACACCGATCGGGCGGCCCTGTGGGTGCGCGCCCGAACTTCCCGAGTTGCAACTGTACTGTGTTGCGGCAGTGAGCGTGCCGCACGGGGGAGGACATATGGCATCGCAACCCACCACTCGATGGCAGGTAAGCGGTTACCGATTTCTGATGAGACGGATGGAGCATGCGCTCGTTCGCCGAGACGTGCGCATGATCCATGACCCCATGCGCTCACAGTCGCGCTCGTTGATGGTGGGGGTGGTGATCGCCTGCCTGGTCCTTGCCGGGTGCGCCGCGTTGGCCCTGTTCCGGCCCCAGGACAAGATCGGTAATGCGAAGCTCGTGGTCGGCAGGGATTCCGGTGCGCTCTACGTTGCGATCGACGGGACATTCCATCCCGCGATGAATCTCGCATCCGCGCGGCTTGTGCTCGACGACCCTGTCGAACCGACAGTCGTAGCCGACGAGGAACTGGAGGCCCGCCCCAGAGGGCCGCTCGTCGGCATTCCTGGGGCTCCGTCGTCCCTGGCGTACGTCGGACACGACACGCCCTGGACGGTGTGCGACACGGTCGATGCAGGCGGACGGCAGTTTGTCACGACTGCGGTCTCGGCAGGCGTGCCCGAGTATTCCGGTGTAGGTGGTCCGCTCGACGACGACGAAGCGCTCCTCATGACCTCCGACGGTGAATATCACCTCGTCTACGGAGACGGCAGGGCCGAGATCGATCCGCAGGATCGCGCACTGACGCGGGTCCTGGGACTCGATCTCGGGTCGGCCAGGCCCGTAGGCGCAGGATTGCTCGCGGCACTCCCGGAACTACCGGAGCTCACCGCACCCGTCATCCCGGATGCAGGGAGCATGCCGCGAGTGCCGGTAGGTGGTGTTCGCGTCGGATCTGTTGTCGGACTCGCGGAACCGAACGGCCAGCGCTATTACGTCGTACTGAGCGATGGCGTGCAGGAGGTGTCGAGCGCGACTGCACAGATCATTCATGCGTCGGATTCACAAGGCATCGCCGAGATTCCGATCGTTCCGCCCGACACTCTCAAGGACGCGCCGACGGTACAGCACCTTGCGGTCGGCACGTTTCCCACGGTCGTGCCCACGATCCTCGGGCCCGCTGACAGGCCCGTCGGATGTCTGACATGGGAACCGGAAGCGGGACCCGAAGATCAGCGACGATCGGGTCTGGTGCTGTCGGCGGGTGAGGTCCTGCCGATTGCCGAGGACGCGATCCCGGTCGAACCCGCACAGGCCGACGGACCGGGACCGAACGTGGATGCCGTCCATATCCCTCCGGGGCGTGGCACATTCGTGCAGACGACGTCGGTCGTCCCCGACAGTGAACGCCGGGATGCGCTGTTCTACGTCGCAGACACAGGTGTCCGTTACGGCGTAGCCGATGCAGAGGCGGCCAAGGCACTCGGGTTGGAGGGGGACCCGGCTAGAGCGCCGTGGCAGATCGTCGGCTTGCTCGCCCCCGGGCCTTCGCTCGGGCGCGCCGAGGCGTTACTCGCTCACGATGGTGTCGCCCCGGACCCACGACCTGCACCGATCGGGACAGGAGAATGAGGGTTGCTCGCATGTCTCCGCCTACGTGCACGCTCCCGAAGGGGCAGTGCGGCGAGCAGCGCGGCGAGGAGTAGGACGAGGACCGCGGCACCGCCTCTCCATGCAATGAGTCGTGCGGTCGGGTCGGGAGGTTCTACGTGCGCGGGACCGGCTATCTCTCTAGGGGCCGCAGGGTTGTCCTGCTCGGCCGGTAGTGGTGCGGTGACCGCGGCCAACGGGTCGATCACACCGTGCCCGACCCGCGGGTTCCAGCCCTCCGCAGGGGCGTGGGCGGTCGATTCGATGCGGTCCATCACGGCGCGAGCGTCGAGGTGGGGATGGCGGGCTCTGACCAACGCGACTGTTGCAGACACCAGTGGTGCGGAGAAACTCGTTCCGGACAGCGGCACCGGGCCCTGGGCGCTGATCTGTGCGTCTACGAGACCGTCGGAGAACGGGTCGAGCGAGATGATGCCGGTCCCGGGCGCTGCGACATCCACCCACGGCCCGGGAACACTCTCGTCGGACGGTGTGCCGTCGGCTTCGGCCCAGCCGACTGTGAGCACATAGTCGTCATACCAGGCGGGGGAGGCGATCGTCGTGATCGAATCCCACGGATCTGCCAGCGGGTCGAGCGGATTCGCTGCAGGGGGGTTCCCCGCCCGGCACACATCCTTGTTCCCTGCCGCCGCGACCACCACCGCGTCTTCGACGTCGGTGGCGTACTGGACTGCCGCGCCGAGCGGTCCGTCGGCGATCCCGTCGCTCGCGAGCGTGCACGCGACCTCTGAAATGTTGATGACGGTGGCCCCGAGGTCTGCGGCATGTCGCACCGCAGACGCCAGGGTGAGCACGTCACCGTAACCGGGGGAGTTCTGCGCGGCGTCTTCGTCGCCGGCGGAGCGGTCGGAGTAGTTGCGACTGGATTGACGGATGGCGATGACTTCGACGTCGGGCGCACCACCCGCGAATCCCGACCCCGCGAGCGGTTGCGCCGCGATGAGACCGGCGACGAGGGTCCCGTGCGCGTCACAATCGACCGTGCCGTCGTCGGTAGCCACGTAGTCGCCGCCCGGGGTGAGGTGGGGGAGTCGCGGATGCGGGTTCACTCCCGTATCGATCACAGCCACGATCTGACCTGCGCCGCGCGTCAGCGGCCACACCCGCTCGAAGTTCATGATGCGTTGTGCGAGCGGTCGTTGCAGGCTGTCGGAGACAGGCCTGCCCCGTGTGCACAGATTGCGCTGCTCGGTCGCTTCCGGGGCAGCGGGCTCGCCTGCGGCGGGCAGCAGTGCGCTGTCGGGGACGGGGGGAGCTGCCGCGGCCGGTCCGACAGCCGCGATCGTGACGATCAGAGCGGTGACGAGTGAGGCAGCGGTGAGCCGCCGACGATGCGTCGCCCGCCGCGAGAGCGCCGGGAGGTCGCTCACAACCCACGGACCGCGGAGTAGAGGCCGGCAACCCAGCAGGCCAGCGGCACGATCGTGGCGATGACGGTGTACTCGGTGAGTTCGCTGATCCGCCGCTGCACCGGCGTGAACGTGCGCCGCGGAACAACGACCCCGAGAACCAGGGCGCCGACGAACATGACGACAGTGACTCCGAAGAGCACCTGTGGGGCAACGCTTCCGGAAAGCCCGGCACCGACCACCAGGCCGAGGAGGAGGATTGCACCACCGACGATCATCGGCGCCGCCTGCTCTGCCCCGATGTACGTGCGGCCTCGGAACATCAGGAGGATCCCCGTCGCGACCGCCACTGCGACCCCGGGCCAGGAGACACCTGCCTCCTGCATCGGCCACGCTGCGCACCATGCACCGGCCGCCGCGAGCACGACCACCGCATAGATCCACCCTGTCAGATGAGCTCGCGCACGCGCGGTTTTCGCTTCGAGCTCCTCGAACGTGGGCGGCGGATTCTCGTCGTCCGGATCTGGAACCACGGGGTCGAGGGAGGTGCCGGGCGCCGGAACCGGGGGAAGGGGGAGGCGGGCGAGGAGCGCGGCCGCGCGGGCGGCGAACGTCACCAGTAGCAGCGCGGTCACGACGATACCTGCGCCGAGCGCATGTACCGGCGTGTCGGTGGCCGTGGCGACGATCAGTGCGATCGTCGCAACCGCCGAGATCGTCGAGATCGCAGTGAACGTCGAGAGTCCGACGGTCGTGACGTTCACCGTGACCACGCCGACCGCGCCGGTCAGGATCGTGGCCAACAGCAGGTGGGGGGCACCGAAATCGCCGGGAACCAACAGCATCCCGGTGACGAAGGACGCGGGGGCCGCGCAGACCGCGAGCAGCAGCCCGATTTGCCGGTCGAGGTAGATACGTGCGATGACAGCGGCTGCGGTCACGAGCAGGAGTGCCAGCACGGCAGTGGCGATTCCCGCGACCATTCGCTCGCTTCCGGACGACGGCAACAGGAGCAACACGCCGCACCCGAGGGTGATCGCGGCCGACGCGGCCGCGGCCCCGACCACAGCCGCGGTGCGATCGGACCAACGATGCAATCCGTCGCGGCCCGCAACCGCCACGTTGTACATCACGTCGTCGAACAATGGCGGCGACGAGGGCGCGGACGATTCTGCGAGGACGAGCACCTCGCCGTCGCGGATCCCGAGCTCGTCGAGACTCAACGCACCTGCGAGCGGCGCCTGGCCTATCCGGGCGAGAGTCCAGGTTTCCGGCTCGACCCGTTCGGGGGTGCGGTCGAAGTCGTTGTCGGGACGGTGAGCAGCCACCAGGTCGACGATTCCGGCCAGAAGGAGGGCAACCGGCACGCCGAGTGGCAGCGCCAGATCGACCCCGGAATGTTTGGTGAGCACTGTGATCCGGCACAGTTCCGGCGCCGCTACCGCACCGGGTACGTTCGGGCTCGTCGGTGCAGCCGTCATCGATTGTTCCCCCCGTCGTTCGTGCACCGACCCGGAGACCGAAGGCGGCGCGGACCTTTCGACGACGCAGACCTTACGACATCGCCGTGGATGTAGTTGTTGCGGTGCGCTACTCTTCCACGACCGTGGGGGGAGGTCGTTGTCGGCGGCCGGTGTGTACGGGGGGGGTTGGGGAATGAGCACGGTTCGTTTTGCGCGTCGAGTGCGTCGGGATGCGCCACGCGCACCCGGTGGGGAAGTGAGTCTGCAGGCGCCGCCGGATATTCCGAGAGCCACACCGGGCAACTTGCTCATGAAGCTGCTGCCTCTGGTGATGGTTGCGGCGATGATAGGCATGGTCGCGCTCATGTTCGGTTCCGGAATGGCGCGCAGTCCCATGGCTTTGGTCTTCCCGCTGATGATGATGGTGTCGATGATCGGCATGCTCGCCAACAGCGGTCGCGGAGGCGGCGCGAAAACTGCCGAGGCGAACGAGGATCGCAAAGACTACCTGCGCTACCTCGACACCCTGCGGCGCGACGTCGCCGAGACGGGTTCGGCGCAGCGGCGGTCCCTCGAGTGGACCCACCCGGACCCGGCGCTGTTGTGGACTCTCGTCGGGACGGTCCGGATGTGGGAACGCCGCACTTCCGACGCGGACTTCTGCCACGTGCGGGTGGGCCTGGGGGGACAGCGACTCGCGACGAAGCTGATCGCTCCCGAGACCGGCCCGGTCGAGGATCTCGAACCGGTCGCCGCGGTGTCGTTGCGCCGCTTCGTGCGCGCGCACTCGGTGGTGCCTGCGCTCCCGACGGCTGTATCGATGCGTGGATTCGCGTCGGTCGGTATCAGTGGCGACCGTGAGGCCGCGCAGCAGCTGGCCCGGGCGATGCTCGCTCAACTGTGCACCTTTCATGCACCCGATGTACTCCAGGTCGCCGTCGTATGCGGACCGGACACCGCTGCGGAATGGGAGTGGGTCAAGTGGCTCCCTCACGCGCAGCATCCCGAGGCGCGCGACGGGGCAGGCAGCGCCCGCATGGTGTTCGGTTCCGTACTCGAACTCGAGACGGTCCTCGGTGTTCACCTGTCCTCACGCGGGCGGTTCGTCCGCAACACACCCGCCGTCGAAACAGTTCCGCAACTGCTGATCGTCATCGACGGCGGGGTCTCCGGATCCGGTTCCGGGCTCCTCGACGATGGGCTCGACTCGGTGACACTGCTCGACCTCTCCGGGTTCGCGCCGCGGCTCGCGGCGCATCGTGGGCTGCAGCTGGTCGTGGAGAACGGTCGTCTCGGCGCGAGAACGGGCAGTTCGGTGGAAACCTTTGCGGAGGCCGACGGCATCGGTGCCCCGCAAGCGCAGGCCTTGGCGCGCCGCCTCGCCCCGTACCGCGCCGCTACTCAATTCGCGACGGACGACGGAGCCGACACCGGCAGTATCGAGAACTGGCAGGACCTGCTCGGACTCGGCGACATCGCACGACTCGATCCGTTGCAGGCCTGGGCACCGAGATCCGGTCGCGACAGGCTGCGAGTCCCGATCGGTGTCGGTGTGGACGGCGCTCCGGTCGAGATCGACCTGAAGGAGTCTGCGGAGAACGGGATGGGTCCGCACGGCCTGTGCATCGGTGCCACGGGTTCGGGAAAGAGCGAGTTCCTGCGGACTCTCGTGCTCGGCCTTGTCGCAACGCACTCACCGGATGCACTCAACCTCGTACTCATCGATTTCAAGGGCGGCGCGACTTTCCTCGGGCTCGATCGGAGTCCGCACGTTGCAGCAGTCATCACCAACCTGGCCGACGAGCTCGCGATGGTCGAACGGATGAAAGACGCACTCGAGGGCGAGATGACCCGCAGGCAGGAGCTGTTGCGAGCGGCAGGCAACTTCGCGAATGTCGGTGACTACGAAAGAGCCAGGAGTGCAGGTGCTCCGCTCGCACCGTTGCCGGCATTGTTCATCGTCGTCGACGAGTTCTCGGAACTGCTCGCCCAGCAGCCCGAATTCGCCGACCTCTTTGCGGCGATCGGCCGTCTCGGCAGGTCGCTGCACATGCATTTGTTGCTGGCGAGCCAGCGGCTCGACGAAGGAAAATTGCGTGGTCTGGACAGCCACCTGTCCTATCGCATCGGACTGAAGACCTTTTCCGCAAACGAATCCCGCAGTGTTCTCGGTGTTCCGGATGCATACAGCCTGCCACCCACACCAGGTGCCGGTTACCTCAAATGCGATTCCGCGGAGATCGTGCGTTTCGATGCAGCCTACGTTTCGGGACCGTACGAACCCGGCAGGCCGGCGCGCAGGAGTCGGACGGCGGCTGCCGGAACTGCCGGCCCGCGCGTGTTCACGGCACGCGATGTACCTGCCGATCGGGGAGCCCCCCTGCCGGTCCCGACGGCAGGCGATCCGACCCCGGAAACGGGGGCGACCACGGCCGACGGGGGCCGCACTGTCCTGGACGTCGTGGTCGGCAGGGTCCGTGGTCACGGCACCCCAGCACACGAGGTGTGGCTTCCGCCGCTGGACGAATCTCCGAGCCTCGACAGAGTCCTGTCACACTCGTTGCTCACCGGAGATGTGCTGCGCCAGTCCACTTTGCGGACGACGATCGGGATCGTCGACCGGCCCTTCGAACAGCGTCGGGACCCTTTGGTCGTCGACCTGTCGGGAGCTGCAGGCAACGCCATCGTGGTCGGAGGTCCGCAATCGGGTAAATCGACGTTGCTGCGCACCCTGATCGTGTCGTTGGCCGCTACCCACACAGCTGAGCAGATCCAGTTCTACTGCCTCGATTTCGGTGGCGGCACTCTTGCCGGGATCTCAGGTCTCCCGCACGTAGGTTCCGTGGCGAATCGTCTCGCCGCGGACCGGGTTCGCCGCACCGTCGCGGAACTGATGGGGCTACTGCGTCGGAGAGAGCAGCAGTTCGGCGATTGGGGGCTCGAATCGATGTCGCAGATGAGACGGTTGCGTGCCGAAGGTGCCCCGCATGTCTCCGCAGAGCCATTCGGCGACGTCTTCCTCGTGATCGACGGCTGGCCCAGCATTCGGGAGGACTTCGAGCCACTCGAGCAGAGTGTCGGTGTCCTGGCGTCGCGCGGGTTGTCCTACGGAATCCATGTCGTGATCAGTGCACCGCGGTGGTGGGACGTCCGGCCGGCACTGCGTGACCACCTCGGAACGCGCCTCGAACTCCGTCTCGGCGACCCGGCCGATTCGGAATACGGGCGTAAGAAGGCGGCGCTGGTGCCCGAGGGCAGGCCCGGCCGAGGAATCGACCGGGACGGACTTCACGTACTGGCTGCACTGCCACGGGTCGACGGCAGTGCAGGTGTCGACGATCTCAGCGAGGGCGTGGCCGCGGCTGTCGCCGCGATCGCTGCTGCAACTCCGGGCGGCCATGCGCCCGCTGTCAGGATGCTGCCCGAGGAGGTCGACCGCGCGGCCGTGCTCGCTGCGCTTCCCGGCGGCTGGCCGGTCTCGACCAGCGCACCGGTCGCGCAGCGGTTGCACACGCCGATCGGGATCGACGAGGCGGAGCTGGCTCCGGTGGCCCTCGACTTCGCCGAGAGTCCCCACCTGCTGGTGTTCGGAGATTCCGGGTGCGGGAAGACCACGCTGCTCCACGGGATCTGCCGGAGCCTCATGGAGTCGAACACCGGGGCGCAGGCACGGATCATCATCGGCGACTACCGCCGGACCATGCTCGGAGTAGTCGAAGGCGACCATCTCGGCGGTTACGCGCCGAGCGCGTCCGTGTTGTCGACGATGGCCGTCGAACTCGCTGGGATCTTCGAACGACGGCTTCCGGGCGCCGACACCACCCAGCAGCAATTACGCGACCGCACATGGTGGACGGGCCCCGAGGTGTTCGTCATCGTCGACGACTACGACCTGGTTGCGTCATCCGGTCAGAATCCGTTGACGCCGCTGCTCGAGTATCTTCCGCAGGCGAAGGATATCGGTCTGCACCTGATCATCGCGAGGCGCGCGGGCGGTGCGAGTCGCGCGCTGTACGAACCGGTCATCGCACGGTTGCGGGAACTGTCCACCCCGGGCCTGATCATGTGCGGAAGTCGCGACGAAGGCGCGCTCATCGGCACTGCACGGCCCGGTCCGATGCCGCCCGGCCGAGGAATCCTCGTGCGACGCAACGGTAACGAACTCATCCAGACAGCACGGCCACAACCGTCGTGAGCACGGATGTGCTGGGACTCCACATCGGATCGTCAGGCGTGTGTGCGCGCCGTGGCGAACGCATCCGGTACGTGCCTGCCATCGCTGGGAGGCTGGGCGACGGGTGGGTTTTCGGAGACGCCGCGGCGGCGCTGGAGACGACCGACGTGTTTGCAGATGACTCCGTCGAGATGCTCACAGGACTGATGCGTTATGCCGCTGCAGCGGTCGGTGCGCCCCCGAGTACGGGAACGGTCGTCGCGGTGCATCCGACGAAGTGGAGTGCGCGGCGGCGTGACGCGCTGTACACCGCCGTTCGGAACGTTGCACGCAATGCGGAGTTGATACCGGCTGCGGTCGCGGCATGCGACGCAGTCGAGGTGGCTACGGACGAACGATGTGTGACGCTCGAGGTCGAGACGGACGGGGTCACAGCGACCTCGCTCGAACCGGGTGGCAGTGGGCGTGCTGTCATCGACCGTGTTGCGAGGGATCCGGGGCTGGCGGCCGGGGAGGTGGATTCCGACGACGGCACCACATGCCTCAGATCTCTGATCGAAGCGGTCTCCGGACGAGTCGATCCGGATGTCCTGCTGGTGACGGGCGTTCCAGGTGAACCTGCGGGTGTCGAATTGTGCACGCGGTTGGGCGTGCGGATCGGACGCGGGATCCGGGTTGTTCCCGTCGCAGCATCGGAGATGCTTGCACCGTTCACGCGGGTGTCCGAGCCGAGAGAGGGGCAGGCCGGGGCCGCGGAGAGCGATGCCGGGACGTCGACGGCGCAATGGCTGCGGGACGTCCGTGGCCCGATGCCCGAGCCGTCGCGCGCCCCGGTCCTGGGTTGGGCACTCGCGGGGGCGCTGCTCGTGGTCGTCGTCGTTGCCGCAATGGTGCTCACATCGGGTGGTGAGGGCACCGGCGAGACCGTCGCGGACACCGGTGTCTCCGGCAGTGCCGGCGTGGCCGAAGCTTCCGACAGTCCTTCCGCCCCGGCCTCGCCGGAGGCGGACGACCCCGAGTTCGCCACGATCGATCTGGGGCCCGTGCGCCTGGACCTCCCATCGTCTTGGCGTATACGTGATTCCGACGTACAGCAGCCGGGACGGATCGAGCTGTTGCCGGGTTCGGGGCCCGACCGAAGGATCGTGGTCGTGTACTCACATCTCGCGGACGGGATGGATTCGGATGCGGTGGCGATCAGTCTTGCGGCGCGCGCGGCGGCGCGTAGCGATGTCATCCGAGATATCGAGTCGGACACACGCTTCGGTGATCGTCCGGTCATCTCCTACGTCGAGGTGCCCGACGAGTTCTCCACGGTGCGGTGGTCGGTCGTCGTCATGCCCGGTATTCAGGTTTCGATCGGCTGCCAGTTCCTCGCCGACGAATGGACCGGAATCAGAAATGAATGCGAACAGGCTGTGCACACGGTGGAGCCGGTGTGAGAAATCTTCGACATAGTTCGGATCGAGCGGAACCGATCCGGCGTGGGCTGCGTCGAATCAGGTGTAGGGGCGAAGCGGTCGGACCAACGGGGGCCGAGGGAACCGCAACGCGGAACAATGGAGGGGTACGCGATGAGCGAGGGCGGAACCGGCAGCGGGGGGCAGGTCACTACCGACGTCGTGACCATGGAAGTGGTCGCGAGTCAGCTGCAGGACTCGCGAACCGAACTCGAAGGCACGATCCAGGCGCTTCGTGCGCGGGTCGCGGCGGTCGACGAAGTGTGGCGAAGCAAGGCAGCGAATCAATTCGCGGGAATCATGGAGCGCTGGGATCGCAATGGCCGACAGCTGAACCTGGCACTCGACGAACTGGCAGAAGGTATTCGAAGCAGTGGCCGGTCCTACGAGGAAGCAGTACAGGAGCAATCTGCGGCGTTGAACCGCGTCGATCCGGGATCCGGGTCGGCACTGAACGGATCTTACTGATCGACCGACGTACGTCGGCAGCCCGCTGGACGGCAATTCCAGCAGGGACCACTTCGAACAGACAGGGAACCCCACATGCCCGATGGCGAGATCTATCAGAATTTCGGCGGCATAGATGATCTGCACGCGGGACTTTCCACGTTGCAGAAGAACATGAACGACACGCTCGACAGCATTGCGCGCCAGGTGGCTCCACTGATCGAAACCTGGGGCGGCGACGCCCAGGAAACCTACCGAGGCACACAGGAACGCTGGAATCAGGCGCAACTCGGACTCAATCAGGTCCTGTTCGAGATCAACACTGCCGTTGCCGGCGGCAACGACAGGATGCGCGACACCGAGGTGCTGAACAAGGGACGTTTCCCCGGGTGAAACCTGCCCGCCAGGCGGGGCGGGGGGACCCCGCTGCGCGATGTCCCGGGGGTGGAGAGGCCGCCGGGACATTGCGTGCCCGGGAAGTCGGAGCTGCCGCGCTTTGACCCTGCCGCCCTCCGACGGGTATTGTGTGCGATCGGCGTGTCGCACGCTGTCGTAGCCATGTGCGCGGCAAGCGTCGTCTCTCGGGTCTCAACTGGCCGCCGAGGTCGACTATGCGCGGCACGCGGGCCAGCAGCGAAACGATAGACGAGGAAGATCTGTGTCTACGTACACACCGAAAGCCGGCGACGTGACCCATCAGTGGCACGTCATCGACGCCACCGACGTGGTGCTCGGCCGCCTCGCGGTGCAGGCGGCAAACCTGCTCCGCGGCAAGCACAAGCCCACCTTTGCCCCGCATGTCGACGGTGGTGACTTTGTCGTCATCATCAACGCCGACAAGGTCGCCATCTCCGGCAACAAGCGCGAAGGCAAGTTCCTCTACAGCCACTCCGGTCACCCGGGTGGTCTCCGCGCTCGTTCCGTGGGTGAGGTTCTCGAGAAGAACCCCGACCGCCTCGTGGAGAAGGCCGTCACCGGCATGCTCCCCAAGAACAAGCTCGGCCGCGCCATCGCCAAGAAGCTGAAGGTCTACGCGGGCCCGAACCACCCCCACGCCGCGCAGCAGCCGGTGCCGTTCGAGATCAAGCAGGTGGCCCAGTGACGGCGCCGGAGGAGCAGAACGTGAACCCCGAAGAGTACGCCGACAACGTCGAGGTTGCCGCGGACGAATACGTGGTCGAGGAGGTTGCCGAGGACTTCGTCGAGGCACCCGTCGCGCCGATCGTGTTCGATCGTCCGATCCAGACCGTCGGTCGCCGTAAGGAGGCGGTCGCTCGCGTCCGCCTCGTGCCCGGCTCCGGCAAGTTCGTGCTCAACGGACGCACCATCGAGGACTACTTCCCGAACAAGGTGCACCAGCAGCTCGTGAAGTCGCCGTTGGTGACCGTCGAGCGCGTCGAGTCGTTCGACATCCACGCGAGCCTGCACGGCGGCGGACCGTCCGGCCAGGCCGGCGCTCTGCGTCTCGCCATCGCGCGTGCGCTGACCGAGGTCACCCCCGAGGATCGCCCGGCGCTCAAGCGCGCAGGCTTCCTCACGCGTGACCCGCGTGCGACCGAGCGTAAGAAGTACGGTCTCAAGAAGGCCCGTAAGGCACCTCAGTACTCCAAGCGCTGATGTGTCGCCGGCGCTGACCTCGTCAGCTTCGGTACCTGTTCGACCACGAGAGCAGGCGCCGGTAGAGAACTACTACCGGTGCCTGCTTTCGTGCATTCTGATTCCGGTGACAGTGTCCATGAGGGTCCTGTCTTCCGAAGACTCGACGTGAGGACGTGTGTATGGCCCGGTTGTTCGGCACGGATGGGGTTCGCGGGATGGCGAACGCCGGATTGACGGTGGAATTGGCGATGCGGCTCGCAGGAGCGGCGGCGACCGTGCTCGCGCCCGCCCGTGCCGGTCGTCGCCCGGTTGCCGTGGTGGGTCGTGATCCGCGTGCGAGTGGCGAGATGCTCGAAGCCGCCGTCACCGCGGGGCTTGCCGCAGCCGGCGTCGACGTCGTGTCGGTCGGTGTGCTGCCCACTCCGGCAGTCGCGTATCTCACCGGTGACTACGCTGCGGATCTCGGTGTGATGATCTCGGCGTCACACAATCCCATGCCGGACAATGGAATCAAGATCTTCGCCGCAGGCGGTCACAAACTCGACGATGCAGCCGAGGACAGGATCGAGGCGGCACTGCACGACGAGACGCCTCCGGCCCGCCCGACCGGAGCCGGTGTCGGCAGGATCCGAACCGCAGACGACGCGGCAGATCGTTATCTGGCGCACCTCGCGAGCGCGACGAGCGTGTCCCTCGACGGTGTCACAGTGGTGGTCGACTGCGCGCACGGCGCGGCCTCACACGTCGGTCCCGCCGCCTATGCCGCGGCCGGCGCCACGGTGATCGCGATCAGCGCCGAACCGGACGGCCTCAACATCAACGACGGTTGCGGGTCGACGCATCTCGCGTCCTTGCAGAAAGCCGTGATCGAGCACGGCGCCGATCTCGGCCTCGGACACGACGGCGATGCGGATCGTTGCCTCGCGGTCGATGCGTCCGGCGCGGTCGTCGACGGTGACGCCATCATGGCAGTGCTCGCACTGAGTATGCGAGACCGCGACGAGCTGCGTGACGACACACTCGTCGCAACCGTCATGAGCAATCTCGGTCTGCACCTGGCGATGCGGGAGTCCGGAATCGAGGTCGTGACAGTTGGAGTCGGCGACCGGTATGTGCTCGAGGAACTCCGTCGTGGCGGCTTCTCCCTCGGAGGAGAGCAATCCGGACACATCGTCTTCCCCGCACACGGCACGACCGGTGACGGCGTTCTGACCGGACTGCGGTTGATGGAACGGATGGCAGTGACCGGAACGTCACTGGCAGACCTGGCCGCGGTGATGCGGTCGCTCCCGCAGGTCCTCGTCAATGTCCCGGTATCGGACAAAGCCGCGGTCGCGGCGAACCGGGCGGTCGCCGATGCTGTTGCCGAAGCCGAACGGGAACTCGGCAATACCGGACGAGTGCTCTTGCGCCCATCCGGCACCGAGCAGCTCGTCCGCGTCATGGTCGAGGCGTCGGAGAACACGCACGCACAGGCTGTCGCCGATCGACTGGCGAAGGTCGTTGCCGGCGTCTGAGGAGAAGACGATCGCCGAGCGGCGGGGGCAGTTCTTTTCGTCGAACGGGGAACCGGATCGGCTGCCGCTGCGTCAAACTCTGTGACGGTGTCGACCGACACGTGAAGGAGTGGGCGTGGAGCCACGAGCCGAGCTGTATTTCGACGGCACAGCTGTCCGGGCTGTCGTTTCGACGGTGACCGGTTCTGCGATGTCAGCGGACAGGACATGTCGCCGTGCGCTCGGCGCCCTGGAATTCGGGCCGCGATACGCAGGCGAGTCGTATCGATCGCGAGGGGTCGCCGTCGAAGAGGGGTATCGGCGCCTGCGGCGTGCGCTCGACGAATGGACGGCGGAGACCAACTGGTCTTCCGATGCCGCGGCGAGAGCCGCGGACGGATACCGCGACCAGGAACAGGCCACCTTCGACGCACTCTGCGGCACCCGGACGGACCTCCCTCGGTGAACTCACCGAGGACAGGTCCGACCGCGTCGCTCGAGGCCGGTGCACGCGGTCTGGGTTTCTTCGCCGCCTACCTTCCGCACGCTCACAGCGCCGGCATCGCAGACCGGATCACCGTTGAAGGTTTGCGCGCACGCTACGAAGAGCAGATCGGACTCGACATGTCGGTACTCGCCGACGACGCGGCCGTGCTGACCCGACTCGCGAGCGACTTGGACAGCCTGGTCACGGAGCAATCGGGCGGAGTGCGCGCCTTACGTTCGGCGTGGCAGGGAGATGTCGGCGATCTCGCCCACGACGATCTGCATCGAGCCGTGCAGCGCGGTGCGATGCTGCACGACACGGTAGATGCGCTGGCCCGAACCTGCACGGATGCGGTCGAAAGTATCACCCGTGCGGTCGACGAGAAGGCGAACGCCATCGGACGGTTCGCGGATATGTCGGTCGCCGGCCGGACCCCGGAGGACATCGGCACGATCATCGCCGGAACGGGCGGCGACGGCGGCCCCACTATCGGGCAGGTGGCACTGTGGTGCGCGGAGGCAGGCACACCCGCTCCTGAGCCGGCCGGAGTCGCGGCGTGGTGCGAGCGCTGGTTGGACGAGGTGTTCGCGCCGACGATGCAGTCGAGGATCGATCGGTTCATCGAGGTGTGCGATAGCGCCCACGACACCGTCGACCGCCACCTCGGCGCGATCGCCCGTTCCTTCGACCTGCTTGACACACCTGTACCGGCGTCCGAGCCGGCGAGACAGCTCGGCGGTGGCCCCCTCGGTACGGCCGATACCACCGGAGGGCCGGATGACATCCTCGGAGCGGCGACAGACCTCGTGGATGCCGGTCGAGAGCTGGTCGGTGCCGTTGCGGATCTGACCAGCGCAGTAGCCGAACTCGCGACGGCCGCGGCAGAGGGAGCAGCCGTCTTCACCGAGGCTGTCGCGTCCGGGATCTCCCGGCCCGGCGTCGAGGGCTTCGAGCCCCCACCGGGCCCGGCGGTGCAAGCAGGGCCGGCGGACGCGGCGGTGCAGGCAGGGCCGGCGGACGCGGGGGTGCAGGCAGGGCCGGCGGACGCGGGGGTGCAGGCAGGGCCGGCGGACGCGGGGGTGCAGGCAGGGCCGGCCGGCCCGGCGGTGTTCGTGCCGAAGTCGGCAGAGTCCGGCCCGGCTCCACAGCCGCCGTCCACACCGCAGGAGCCGCCTTCGTCGCAGGATGCGTGGCCACCCGCCGGGCCCATGGTCGCTCAGGCGCCGACCGAAAGCCGAGCTGCCAACCGTCGAACGGGCGTGAATTCGGGTGCCGCGGCAACCGACCCCGTCGACACGGAGTCGCCCGAGGACGACGGAGTCGTGCTCGCCGAGGCGGGACCGTTGTGACGTCGCGGGATCTAGCCGCTGAGCAGCTTGTTTATGCGGCTACCGAGATCCTCCTCGACCAGAGCGGGATCCGTGATCGCGGTGGAACCGGGAATTTCGGTCGTGGAATCGGAGAACACCGCGTAGGTCTTGTCGTCGGTGAGTCGATTCAAAAGGAATCCGGTCAGGAGCGCCCGGGTGCGCTCCTGTGTCTTCCGCTCGGCCCCGCCGAACCCGAGAGCGCCGAGTAGGCGACGGCCCTCCACGAGCCCTTGGTCGTCGGCCTTGTCGACGACGCGCAATTGCACGTCCTCGCCGCCCCAATTCTGGGCCACCGACACCGCGTCGCTGTTCATCGAGCCGAAACTCTTCTCTCCGACGAGCACCAACCCGGGTGCTGTGACGCGGGCGGCGGCTTCGGCTGCTGAGGGAGAGGTGGGGGCGGGGTAGAGCGCCGCGACAGCGCCCACCCTGCGCTGCGCCGCACCCAGAATCGCGGCACCGGCGCCCAGGCCGTGCCCGACGAGAGCAAGCCGGTGCGGATGCACGCTGATGCGACCGGTGCCCAGTCGGACGCCCGTGCAGATGTCGAGGGTGGTCAGCAGATCGGTGGCCAATCCGACGGAGGAAGGGATCGGGCCGCGTTCGGTGCCGGGCGCTGCAGCCACGATCCCCCATGAGGCGAGATGCTCGAGCAGCCCCGAGTACTTGCCGATGCCGGTCAGCCAGCCGTGACCGAACGCCACCGCGGGAAGGTTGAAGCCTTCCGCAGGTGTGTAGACGATGCCGGGGAGACCGGCGAGCGCGAGGTCGCCGCGCAGCACCGTGTGCGGGCCGCGCTTCGAGAGTTGCCGAGCCAGGGATTTCGGGTTCGCCGCCACGGCGAGAACGTTAGCCGATCGTCGTGGGAGACGGGTGCGGTGATCGGGCTGGGCGTGCCGCAGCTGCTCTGTGTACCGTGCACAACCTGGTCACCAGCGCATTGTCGATGAGCCGAGCGTGCCAAGTACCCTGCTAACCATGTGCGGAATCGTGGGGTATGTCGGGCACCGCCGTGCCCTCGACGTCGTGGTGGAGGCCCTTCGGCGGATGGAGTACCGAGGCTACGACTCGGCCGGTATCGCCGTCCTCGACGGCGAGGGTGGGCTCGCCGTCGAACGTAAGGCCGGCCGGCTCGCGAACCTGGAAGCGGAACTCGCCGAGATCGGTGAGGACCGGTTCGACGGTACGGCAGGGATGGGACACACGAGGTGGGCGACGCACGGTCGTCCCACCGACCGCAACGCGCATCCGCATCGCGATGCGAGCGACCGGATCGCGGTGGTCCACAACGGCATCATCGAGAACTTCGCGCCGCTTCGTGCCGAACTCGAAACGGCAGGCGTCGAACTGGAATCCGACACCGACACCGAGGTCGCGGTCCACCTGGTTGCCCGCGCGTACGCGCACGGGCCTACGGCCGGTGATTTCGTCGAGAGCGCCCGCAGTGTGCTGCGCCGCCTCGAAGGCGCGTTCACGCTCGTGTTCGTGCATGCAGATCATCCGGGAACGATCATCGCGGCCCGCCGCTCGACGCCGCTGGTCGTCGGCGTCGGAGACGGTGAGATGTTCATTGCCTCGGATGTGGCGGCATTCATCGAGTTCACCCGCGACGCCGTCGAGCTGGGCCAGGACCAGGTCGTGGTGATCACGAAGGATTCGTATGTGGTCACCGACTTCGACGGCAATACCGATGTGCCGACGCAGCCATTCACCATCGACTGGGATCTCGCGGCCGCGGAGAAGGGCGGTCACGACTACTTCATGCTCAAGGAGATCGAGGAGCAGCCCGCCGCGGTTGCGGACACGTTGCGCGGGCATTTCGTCGACGGCCGGATCGTGCTCGACGAGCAGCGGCTCTCGGATCAGGAACTGCGTGACATCGACAAGGTGTTCGTCGTTGCGTGTGGCAGCTCCTATCACTCGGGTCTGGTGGCGAAGTACGCGATCGAGCATTGGACGCGGTTGCCCGTCGAGGTCGAGCTGGCATCGGAGTTCCGGTACCGGGATCCGGTGCTGGACCGGTCGACGCTGGTGGTGGCGATCTCGCAGTCGGGGGAGACCGCCGACACGCTCGAGGCGGTGCGGCACGCGAAGGATCAGAAAGCACGGGTGCTTGCGGTGTGCAACACCAACGGTGCGCAGATTCCACGTGAGGCCGATGCGGTGTTGTATACGCGGACCGGTCCGGAGATCGGGGTTGCCTCGACGAAGGCGTTCCTGGCGCAGATGGCGGCGAACCTGTTGGTGGGGTTGGCGTTGGCGCAGGCGCGGGGCACCAAGTATCCCGATGAGGTGGCGCGCGAGTATCAGGATCTCGAGGCGATGCCCGCGAAGATCGAGCAGTTGCTGTCCGGGATGGGGCCGGTGCGGGAGTTGGCGCGGGAGTTGGCGGCGTCGCCTGCGGTGCTGTTCCTGGGTCGGCATGTGGGGTATCCGGTGGCGCTCGAGGGTGCGCTCAAGCTCAAAGAGCTGGCGTACATGCATGCGGAGGGTTTCGCCGCAGGTGAGCTCAAGCACGGGCCGATCGCGTTGATCGAGGACGGATTGCCCGTCATCGTCGTCATGCCGTCGCCCAAGGGGCGTGCTGTTCTGCACAGTAAGTTGCTCAGCAACATCCGGGAGATCCAGGCCCGTGGTGCGGTGACCGTGGTCATCGCGGAGGAGGGTGACGAGACGGTGCGTCCGTTCGCGGATCATCTCGTGGAGATCCCCGCGTCGCCGTCGTTGTTGCAGCCGTTGTTGTCGACGGTGCCGTTGCAGGTGTTCGCTGCGGAAGTTGCGCAGTCGCGCGGGTACGACGTGGACAAGCCCCGTAATCTCGCCAAGTCCGTCACCGTCGAATAGTCGCGAGAAGCGCAGACCGATCGATCGGGAGTCCCGATGCGCAGCTACTACCCATGTGAGCAGGTTCGTGCCGCGGAGGCGCAACACCTGGCGGTCCTGCCCGAGGGCACGCTGATGCGCCGAGCCGCGTTCGGGCTCGCGCGACTGGTGGCCGAGGAACTTCGCGCGCGCACAGGTGCCGTCGCGGGGCGGGCGGTGACCTTGCTCGTGGGTTCGGGCGACAACGGCGGCGACGCTCTGTGGGCCGGTGCGTTCCTGCGTCGGCGCGGGGTCGCGGTGACCGCAATGTTGCTCGCTCCGGATCGTGCGCATCCTGCGGGACTCGCCGCATTGCGCGCGGAGGGGGGCCGCACGGCAACCGCGACGCCCGAGCATCTCGGCGATCCCGACCTCGTGCTCGACGGTATCGTCGGAATATCGGGCCGCGGCCCGTTGCGTCCGGCGGCGGCAGCCCTCGTCGATGCGGTCACTGCGCCGATCGTCGCGGTCGACACGCCGAGCGGTGTCGATCCCGACACCGGGGTGATCGACGGCCCGGCGGTGACCGCCGCGCTCACAGTCACGTTCGGTGCACGCAAACCTGTGCACGTCCTTGCCCCGACGCGATGCGGTCGCGTCGAACTGGTCGACATCGGTCTCGACCTGCCGCCGTCGGACCTGGTATCGGCGGACCCCGCCGAGCTGGGCGCGATCTGGCCGGTCCCCGGGGCGGACGACGACAAGTACAGCCAGGGCGTGGTCGGCATCGTGGCAGGCAGCGCGCGGTATCCCGGGGCCGCGGTGCTGTGCACGGGCGCTGCGGTGGCCGCAACCTCCGGCATGGTGCGCTACGTCGGCAGCGCGGGAGCAGAGGTACTCGCGCACTGTCCGGAGGTCGTCGCGGCGCCCACATTCGATGCTGCGGGCCGGGTACAGGCATGGGTGATCGGGCCGGGCGCCGGCACGGACGCACGTGCGGAGAACACGCTGCGCGACGTTCTGTCGACCGATCTACCGGTACTCGTCGACGCCGACAGCCTGACGATCCTCGCGCGCAACCCGTCACTCGTGCGGGGTCGTCCCGCGCCGACCCTGCTCACTCCGCACGCCGGGGAGTTCGCGCGTCTCACCGGCAGCGACCCGCAGTCGGACCGGCTCGGTGCTGCGCGCAGCCTCGCTGCGGACTTACAGGTGCACGTGCTTCTCAAGGGACGCACCACGCTCATCGCCCGACCCGACGGACACACGTTCGTCAACGATGCGGGTGGATCGTGGGCGTCGACCGCGGGCGCCGGGGATCTGCTGGCCGGAGTCGTAGGAGCGCTCGTGTCGTCGGGCATGCCGATCGAGCTTGCTGCCGCTGCGGGCGCACGCGCGCACTCACTTGCCGCGAATCTCGCAGCGCGTGGTGAGGACGGCGAGAGTGTCGGAACCGCACCGGTATCGGCAAGCACCATCGCCGAACATCTTCGCGCCGCGGTGCGAATTCTGCGGACCCACGCATCCGAATCGTGATCGGACACACCCGGGCTCCCCGAAGGCGCCGATCGTCGCGGTGGCAGGATCAATTCATGTGACCGCCCTACAACGCACCCCGTCCACCGGCCGATCGCTTCCTCAAGCAGAAGCGATCATCGATCTGGACGCGGTCGCGCACAACGTCAGGCGCCTTCGGGATTACGTCGGCGACACAGCGATCATGGCGGTCGTCAAGGCCGACGCCTACAACCACGGGGCAGTCCCTGTCGCCCGCGCGGCGCTCGCCGCCGGCGCACGCGAACTGGGCGTCACCACGCTCGCCGAAGGGCTCGAGTTGCGCGCCGCCGGAATCGACGCGCCCATCCTGTCATGGCTGCACACGGTCGACGCAGACTACGCACCGGCGATCGCGGCCGGGATCGAACTCGGTGTCTCGTCGCCGCGCCACCTCGCGGCCATAGTTGCCGCCGCGGGAAGCATCGGCGAAACCGCAGTCATCACCGCCAAGGTCGACACGGGGCTCAACCGCAACGGTGTGGCACGCAACGAGTGGCCCGAGTTCGTGCGCGATGTCGCCCGTGCGCAGGCGAGCGGCGCAGTCCGGTTGCGCGGACTGTTCTCACACCTTGCCCACGGCGACGAACTCGGCCATCCCGAGATCGATGTGCAACGCGACAGGCTCCACCAGGCCGCTGACGACCTCCGGCGCGCCGCGCTGACTCCCGAGGTCGTCCATCTGGCCAACTCTGCTGCCACCGTTACCCGACCTGACCTGCGATTCGACATGGTTCGGCCCGGAATTGCGATATACGGGCTGACGCCGATCCCGGAGCAGGGCGATTTCGGGTTGCGGCCGGTGATGACATTGCGAACGAGGGTGGCGCTGGTGAAGAAGGTCTCGGCAGGTTCGGGCGTGTCGTACGGGCACCGCTGGGTCGCCCCGGCCGACACAACGGTGGCGCTACTGCCGATGGGCTACGCCGACGGGATCCGACGCAATCTCAGTGGCCGAATCGATGTTCTGCTCGGCGGGCGGCGTCGCCCCCAGGTGGGCCGCGTGTGCATGGACCAGGTCGTCGTCGACCTCGGCCCGGACGGCGGGGGAGTACAGGAGGGCGACGAAGCGTTGTTCTTCGGTGACGGACGTCTCGGAGAACCCGGAGCCCAGGACTGGGCCGAGCTCTTGGACACGATCAACTACGAGATCGTGACCGGGATCGGTGGCCGAACCGTCCGCACCTATGTAGGTGGTGAAGGAGGCGTGTTGCGATGACGCTGATGGGTCGAATGGGGCTGTTGGGCGCCAGTCTGGTGACACTCGCATCATCGGCGGGTCTGTATGCCGTGCGGAGCGCCGGAATGCCCGCCAACGAGATGTACCGGGGTGAGGACTTCGACGCTCTGCTGCGGCTGACCCAGCGGACCGTCCTGACCGACGACGGCATCCCCCTCGTGGTGCGCGAATCCGGATCGCCACGCGCTCCGCTGACCGTCGTCTTCGTCCACGGCTACTGCCTGCGCATGCAGTCGTGGCATCTGCAGTATCGGCACGTGCTCGAGCGGTGGGGCGAGGATGTCCGGATGGTCTTCTACGACCAGCGCGGTCATGGAGAGTCCGGTATGCCCGGCCGGAATTCGTGCACCATCGCGCAACTCGGGCGCGACCTCGGCCAGGTCATCGACGAGAGCGCCCCAGGCGGGCCGGTCGTCGTGATCGGTCACTCGATGGGCGGCATGACGACGATCGCTCTTGCGTCCCAGCGGCCGGACCTGTTCGAGTCCCGGATCGTGGGCGTGGGTTTGCTCGCGACCACGGCAGCAGGCCTGAACAAGAGCGGGCTCGGCCGCAACCTCGAGAACCCCGTCATCGACGCGTTCCGGTACGCCGCGCGGACCGCACCCGGATTCGTGCAGGCAGCACGCGGTATGGCGCGCGCGGTGGTCACACCGATCCTGCGTGCGGCGTCGTATGGGACGGTGGTCAGCCCGCGACTCGTCGAGTTGTCCGACCGGATGCTCGACGAGACTTCGGTCCTGACGATCGTGAACTTCTTGCGCACTCTCGAACTGCATGATGAATCCGCTGCGCTCCCCGTGCTGGGGTCGGTGCCGTCTCTCGTGCTCTGTGGCGACGCAGACATGGTGATCCCGTTCTCGAGCTCGGAGGCATTGGCCGAGGCGCTTCCCGGAGCCGAACTCGAGCGGGTCCGTGGGGGCGGGCATCTCGTCCAATTCGAGTTCCCGGAGATCGTCAACAGTGCGATCGACCGACTGATCCAGCGAGGTTTCGCGCATGACGTCTCTACCAGACGAGCCGCAATTGTCTGATTCGGCACAGCACGTCGAACTGCCGACAGTCGAGGACACCGAAGCGTTCGGCCGCCGACTGGCAGAAGATCTCCGCGCCGGGGACCTCGTTGTGCTCGACGGTCCGCTCGGGGCGGGCAAGACCGCACTGACGAGAGGACTCGCAGCCGGGCTCGGGGTACAGGGCCGCGTGACATCGCCGACATTCGTCATCGCTCGCGAGCATCGGCCGGGACAGCGCGACGGTGCGCCACCGGTGGGTCTGGTCCATGTCGATGCGTACCGGCTGGGCGACGGCCCGAACGCCCTCGACGAACTCGATGCACTGGATCTCGACACCGACCTCGACGCGGCCGTTGTGGTGGTCGAGTGGGGTGGAGGGCTCGTCGAGAAGCTCACCGACCGGCACCTGCGAGTGCGATTGCGTCGTGATCCCGAGTCCGATGTGCGCCGTGCGGAATGGACCTGGGTGGGCCGACACGCTCCGAGATCCGGATAGGGCCGGAACCGGGAGAGGACCGGGACGCTGGGACGGCTCGAAACTCGAGAGGGCTGGGGACCGGGTATCCTGGGAAATCGTGCTTGTGCTCGCCGTCGATACCTCAACGCCCGTCGTGACCTCGGGTCTCGTCCGACTCGGCAGCGAGGGAGACGCAGCCCACATCTCCACGCTCGCCGTGCGCCTGACCGACAACCCCCGGGCTCACGCGGAGATCCTCACTCCGCAGATCCTCGAGTGCTTCGACGAGGCCGGATACACACCCGCCGATCTCGACGCCATCGTCGTGGGTGTCGGACCGGGTCCGTTCACCGGCCTGCGGGTCGGCATGGTCACCGCGGCGGCGTTCGGTGATGCCCTCGGCATTCCGGTCCACGGTGTCTGCAGCCTCGACGCACTCGCGCAGGATGTGCACGGCGAAACACCCGACGGCGGCGACCTGCTCGTGGTCACCGACGCGCGACGCCGGGAGGTGTACTTCGCTCGGTACGACGGATTCTGCCGCCGTACCGAGGGCCCTGATGTACGCAAGCCTGCGGAGGTGCCCTCCGAGCCCTCGCGCCGGGTTGCCGGGTCGGCCCAGCACGTTGCTCTGTTCACGCTTCCCGCAGTACCCGTGTACTCGCCGTCGCCTGCGGGTCTGGTTGCCGCGGTCTCGCCGGCTCTGCGTGCGGGACGGGATCCAGAGCCATTGGTACCGCTGTACCTGCGCCGGCCCGATGCCGTTGCGACTGCGGATCGTCACAGATGAGTGTGCGGATCGATGCACTCCGCAGCGACGACGTGGACAGGTGCGCAGAACTCGAAACCGTATTGTTCCCGGGAGACGACCCGTGGAGCGCAGACGCGTTTCGTTCGGAACTGGCCTCGTCCCACAACTACTACGTAGCTGCGCGCGACGAGTCGGGGACTCTCCTCGGCTACGCCGGGCTGGCACGGCTCGGCACCGGAGTCGACCCGGAGTCCGAGGTGCACACGATCGGCGTGGATCCCGGCGCCCGGCGCCGCGGGATCGGTAGCGCACTGCTGACCGCGCTGCTGCACGTCGCGGATCGATGGGGTGGGCCCGTGTTCCTCGAGGTCCGCACCGACAACGACGCCGCGATTGCGTTGTATCGGGGTGAGGGTTTCGAGGTCGTGGGGACGAGAAGACGTTACTACCAGCCGAGTGGGGCCGACGCGTACACCATGCGTCGCCCGGATCGGCGAGAGGAGCTACGACGGTGACCGGACCGATCGTGATGGGGATCGAAAGCTCGTGCGACGAGACCGGAGTCGGTATTGTCCGTTTCGTCGGTGACGGCACGCTCGAGCTTCTCGCCGACGAGGTCGCCTCGAGCGTCGACGAGCATGCCCGATTCGGTGGTGTGGTTCCCGAGATCGCCTCCCGCGCACACCTCGAGGCGATGGTGCCCACGATGCAGCGGGCACTCGCCTCGGCCGGTATCTCCAAGCCCGACGCGGTGTGCGTCACGATCGGCCCCGGCTTGGCGGGGGCGCTCCTCGTCGGAGTTGCCGCAGCCAAGGCATATGCAGCGGCGTGGGACATTCCCTTCTACGCGATCAACCACCTCGCCGGACACGTCGCCGTCGACACGCTCGAACACGGGCCGATGCCGCCGTGTGTCGCACTGCTCGTCTCGGGCGGGCACACGCACCTCCTACACGTCGAGGACCTCAGCAAGCCGATCGTCGAGCTCGGTACCACCGTCGACGACGCGGCGGGGGAAGCGTTCGACAAGGTCGCGCGTCTGCTCGGACTCGGCTATCCCGGAGGCCCGGAGGTCGATCGGCTCGCACGAGAGGGAGACCGGAACGCGGTGGTCTTCCCGCGCGGTATGACAGGCCCGCGCGATGCCCGCAACGACTTCTCGTTCTCCGGGCTCAAGACGGCTGTCGCACGGTTCGTCGAAGCGAAGGAACGTGCCGGTGAGCCGGTGCCACTTGCCGATGTCGCAGCCGGCTTCCAGGAGGCCGTGGCCGATGTGCTCACGATGAAGGCGGTGCGTGCGGCCCGCGATCTCGGTGTCGACACATTGGTGCTCGGCGGAGGCGCGACTGCGAACACTCGATTGCGTGCGCTGGCCGAGGAACGTTGCGCGGAAGCCGGCATGACCCTGCGTGTACCCCGGCCGCGGTTGTGCACCGACAACGGCGTGATGATCGCGGCGCTGGGCGCGCACCTCATCGCGGGGGGAGCGACTCCCTCGTCGCTGTCCGTGGGAACGGACCCTGGGCTGTCGGTGTCGGTGGCACAGGTATCGGCCTGATCTCAGCCAGAACGGCGCGGCGGACTTCTTACCCGGTCGTTGTCGAGGTGTCCGAGGGGGTCGGATCTCCGCTGGTGTCGTTGCTCTCGGGGGTCGACTGTCCCTCGATGGCCGGTGTCGTCGAGATGAGTCCGGGCCGGGTGGTCAGTGCCGGAGATGACGGCGCGGGGGAGACGCCCGGCGCCGGGTCGGGCTCTGTTGTCTCTGTTGGCTCGGTCGGTGTCGTGGGATCCGTGGGGTCTGTGGGTGTAGTGGGGTCGGTCGGATCGGTGGGGTCCGTTGGATCGGTCGGATCGGTCGGATCGGTTGGGTCCGTCGGTGTCGTGGGATCCGTCGGATCTGTAGGGGTTGTGGGACCGGTCGGATCGGTGGGGGTCGGTTGCGGTGAGGTCGTCGAGTCGCCGGGGCGGTGCGGCTGCCACCTGTCGGTGGTCTCGTCGGGTGCGGCCTCGAGTGTCTGGACCTGGTCGATCGGGGTCGGAGTTGCCGTGGGGTTGCTGTTCGACACCGGGATATCCGTTTGCGGAACAGTGGACGGTGGCGGAGTGGGAAGTGGCGTTCCCTCCAGCCGGCCCTCGGTGCTCCGCGTCGATGAGAGGGAGGGGTCGGGATCGGCCGACGGGATGTCGGTCTCCTCCGGATGCGGTGGCTGCGACGGGTCTTCCGTGAGGACCACACCATTGGTTCCGGCAGGGGACACCGGTGTGCTGGCGGACCGGTCGGTGAATTTGTCGGTGGCGAATCCGGCGACGACTGCGGCGAGCACCAGGGCGGCTGCCACAGCGCCGGACATGCGCGCTCCCGCCGACGTCGAGGAAGCGTTCACTGAACCGACGACGTCGTAACCGCCGAAGTGCGCGGAACCCGACAGGTGCGCAGCGCCCTGAGCGGCTGCGGACGCGGGTTCCGGAACTGTGATGACGTGGCCGTCGAAGCTGTCGGTGACGGCGTCGGTCAACGCGGGAACTGCCGCAGTACCGCCGACGAGGGCGAGTGTGCGCGGACGTGGCAACGACTGGGTCGTGACCTGACGGGTGAACGTTGCGGCGGTAGCGGACAGGTCGGCGGCGAGCGTCGCGAGATCGGTGCGGGTAAGGGTCACCGAGGCATCGGGCCCTGCTTCGGCAATGTCGATCCGGGTGCGTTCGGCTGTGGTGAGTACTTCCTGGGCGCCCTGACAGCGTGCTTTCAGAAGCGCGGGATCGACCTGCATGCGCGTTCGCATGCGTTTGGTCGCGCGGTAGACGTGGTCGTAGATCACGGTGCCGATCGCATTGCCGCTCACGTCGTCTGTCCGCGCAGATCGCAGTACGGTGCCGGATTCCTGATCGAGGACCGAGACGGTGGTGCCGGACGCGCCCAGATCGGCGATAGCGATCGAGCCGGGCTCGGTGCGCACTCCGACGGTGCGGAGGTACGTCAGGAGGGCGGTGGTCTCAGGAACGAGCCGTACGAGCTTGCCTCGGCGCTCTGCAGCGGTACGGATCGCGTCTGCCTGCTCTTCGGTGCGATAGGCGACGGTGATGGCGTCGGGGACCGGTTGATCCACGACCTGTGTGGTCATCAACGAGATTGCATCGAAGACGAGATCGCCGACATCACGGTGGTGGTCGGAATCGACCGCCAGCCTGCGGTACTCGGATGTGAGCCCGGTGGCAGTGTCGACGAGCAGGGCCGCGCCGACGCCGGAGGCGCCGACGGAGATCCCTAGCGACGTTGGCATTGTTCACCTCTCGTGCGTGACTGGCGATCGTCGGGGCGAGGTTCGCTCGCCGCCGTGATCACCGAATGGTCACGCTCTCGGTTTCCGTTATTGAACCGTAACATGCGAGCCGTCTTGTTCGCTCTCCGCGTGTCAGCACCCGCAGCCCTTGAGCGCTGGCACTCGCATGTATAGAGTGCTAGTGACACCGAGCGTCGGCCCGGCACCCGCGACGACGGGACTGCGCGAGGAGTCACTCTGGTGACTGAACAAAACCGAGTTCGAGGACGACGAGAGCCTCGGACCCAAGTACCCCTGAAAGTGGAGGGCTCATCGTGGCGAGCGTGAACATCAAGCCGCTCGAGGACAAGATCCTCGTCCAGGCCAACGAGGCCGAGACGACGACTGCCTCCGGCCTGGTCATTCCTGATACGGCGAAGGAAAAGCCCCAGGAGGGCACCGTCGTCGCCGTCGGCCCCGGCCGCTGGGACGAGGATGGCGACAAGCGCATCCCGCTGGACGTCAAAGAAGGTGACGTCGTCATCTACAGCAAGTACGGCGGAACCGAGATCAAGTACGCCGGCGAGGAGTACCTGATCCTTTCGGCCCGCGACGTTCTGGCTGTCGTCGCAAAGTAGGCCGCAACTGTTCCGCCCCGGAGTTCCGTAACGGACCCGGGGCGGAATCTGTTGGGGATCATCCGAACCCAGGAGTAGTCGGAGAACATGTCCAAGCAAATCGAGTTCAACGAAACCGCGCGCCGTGCCCTCGAGTGCGGTGTCGACCAGCTCGCCGACGCCGTCAAGGTCACCCTCGGCCCCCGTGGGCGGCATGTGGTGCTCGCCAAGGCGTTCGGCGGTCCCACGGTGACCAACGACGGTGTGAGCATCGCTCGCGAGATCGAGTTGGAGGATCCGTTCGAGAATCTCGGCGCCCAGCTCGTCAAGAGTGTCGCCACCAAGACCAACGATGTTGCAGGCGACGGCACGACCACTGCCACCGTCCTCGCGCAGGCGCTCGTCAAGGCCGGCCTGAAGAACGTTGCCGCGGGTGCCAACCCCATCGCACTCGGCGTGGGGATCTCCAAGGGGGCCGAGAAGGTCTCCGAGGCGCTTGTGGCCGCGGCGACTCCCGTCGAGGGAAAGAAGGCCATCGCTCAGGTCGCCACGGTGTCCTCCCGTGACGCCGAGATCGGCGAGATGGTGGGCGAAGCGCTCACCGTCGTGGGAGAGAACGGTGTGGTCACGGTTGAGGAATCCTCGACCCTGAGCACCGACCTCGTCGTCACCGAGGGTGTCCAGTTCGACAAGGGCTACCTGTCGCCCTACTTCATCACCGACGTCGACGCTCAGGAAGCAGTCCTCGAGGACGCCCTCGTGCTGCTGTACCGCGAGAAGATCAGCTCGCTGCCCGACTTCCTGCCGTTGCTCGAGAAGATCGCCGAATCCGGTAAGCCGGTTCTGCTCATCGCAGAGGACATCGAGGGCGAGCCGCTCTCGACCTTGGTGATCAACTCGATCCGCAAGACGCTCAAGGCTGTCGCGGTGAAGGCCCCGTTCTTCGGCGACCGTCGTAAGGCGTTCCTCGACGATCTTGCCGTCGTGACCGCAGGTACCGTGATCAACTCCGACATCGGCCTGTCCTTGAAGGAAGCCGGACTCGATCTGCTCGGCTCGGCCCGTCGTGTCGTGGTGACGAAGGACAACACCACGATCGTCGACGGTGCAGGCTCGGCCGAGGACATCGAGAACCGCGCAGCTCAGCTGCGTCGCGAGATCGAGAACACCGATTCCGATTGGGACCGGGAGAAGCTCGAGGAGCGCCTCGCCAAGCTCGCAGGTGGAATCGCCGTCATCCAGGTCGGTGCTGCCACAGAGACCGATCTGAAGGAACGCAAGTTCCGTGTCGAGGACGCTGTCAACGCCGCGAAGGCTGCCGTCGAGGAGGGCATCGTGCCCGGCGGTGGCTCCGCGCTGGTGCAGGCGTCGTTGGCGCTCGCCGAGCTCGAGGCCTCGCTGTCCGGTGACGAAGCCACCGGTGTCGCAGTGTTGCGGACCGCCCTCACGGCACCGCTCTACTGGATCGCCTCGAATGCCGGACTCGATGGTGCGGTCGTGGTGAGCAAGGTCGCCGAGGCGACCAAGGGGCACGGCTTCAACGCGGCTACGCTCACCTACGGCGACCTGCTCGCCGACGGTGTAGTCGACCCCGTGAAGGTGACCCGGTCGGCGGTCGTCAACGCTGCCTCGGTGGCCCGGATGATTCTGACCACGGAGAGTGCTGTCGTGGACAAGCCCGAGCCGGTCGAGGACGACGGCCACGGGCACGGACACGCCCATTAGGTAGTACAGGCCCTCCGAAGAGCTTCGGGAGGCCACGATGTGCGAAGCCCCGCACGGATTTCTCCGTGCGGGGCTTCGTCGTATCTCGGTGGCATACATCCAGGAACCGGCTGTCAGCCCCGCAGCGGGCGCGGCGGAGTTTCGGCCCAGGCGGCGCTCACACCGCCACCTTACGGCGATGGTGTCGCGTGTACAGCTCACGTTCACTTTCCGACATTCCGCCCCAGATGCCATACGGCTCCGCGACCCGAAGGGCGTGCTCGCGGCACTGGATGAGGACGGGGCAGCTCTGGCACAGTTCCTTGGCACGGTTCTCGCGCTGGCTTCGGGCGCGACCGCGCTCGCCATCCGGGTGGAAGAAGACGGAGGAGTCCGCGCCTCGGCACTTACCATGCATCTGCCAGTCCCAGAGGTCGGCGTTCGGACCGGGCAGGGTGTGAGGTGCGGGCATGTGCACTCCTTTGCAGCGTGCTCACCCGAGGAGGGGAGCGGACCATCGTTCGGAAAGGCGTCCTTCCGAACCGGACCCCAGTAATGTCCGGCTCTCTCACCGTAAAAGTGGTATCGATTATTCGTCAATGCCTTCGGTCAGTGGGGAAGTCCATAACGAAAATGGAAAGAATTAACGGCGAAAATATTTACATTGGCCGGTGATCATGATCGCAGTACGGGTACGACGGCGGGCGCAAGGCTGAGATTGCGCCGGGATGCCGACCGGTTAAGGACCCTGAACAGGGGTTTCGTTCAGGATGCGGGGTGTGCTGGGCTGTGATAATCGACGTGCAATATCACGATTCACCTCACGCAAACCTACATGCACCATGTATGCAATTCATTTTTTGTTCAACTGGATGTCGGTTTCAGGACTGGAGAAATGCCTGAATCCATTGTTTGGGAATTGTTGCGCCCTCAGTGCGAAATTCTCGAATCCGAGGGAATGGGAAACTTTGCAGTGGCAGTGCAATGATTCTCCCTATGTCGATCCTCAGCAACTCGGAACCCGAAATCGGCGCGGCGCCTCCGGGTGATGCAGCTTCGTTTCGTGTGGCGGCCTTCGGCGGGAGCCCGGCTCACGTGCCCACAGCGGCTACTCCTGTGATCGAAGAACGCTGGATGCGTGCGGTCGCGCTCGGGGCACAAGGTCGCTACAGCGCCGCCCGGACGGAGTTGGCAGTGGTGAATCGGTCGGGTTCGCGAGGAGTGTGGGCGTCGCTCGCTGCAAGCACCGAAGCATCGTTCCTGAGGCAACTCGGATGGCACCGCGCTGCCGCAGTGCACGATGGTCGCGCCCTGGCCGCAGTCGCAGGAATACCCGTTGACACCCGCAGTGCCGATCTGGGCGTGCGACTCGCGGAGGCACGTTGCGATGCACTGACCGGTCTGGCCGCTGACGCGCTCGGCCGGGGGAGACTCGCACAGGCGCGTCGACTACTCGAGCGATGCTCGGAGGTTCTCGCCAGGCCACGGTCGGGCAACAACGAACTGCACGGCGAAGACACACTGTTGCGTCAGCGGATCCGGTTGTCGTGGGTCACTGCGGAGACTGCCCTGGCATCCGGCGACTTCGAGACCGCGCGTGTGTTCGCGGATCGTGCTGCGACCGCCTCCGAAACTTTCGCGTCGGTACGCCATCAAGTGAAGTCGGACCTCCTTCGTGCTGCCGCACTCACCGATGCACCGGACCCGACTCCAGCCCTCGAGCTTGCGACCGAGGTGTGTGGCAGGGCCGCTGTGCACAGATTGATTCCGCTGCAGTGGGCAGCGTCGATGTTGCTCGTCGGTCTGGGTGCGGGGGCCGGCGCCGAGCGCATGCGTGATGAATGCGCTACCGCCGTGGCGCGCGGTGGAGGCCGGTTCGCAACGATCCGGCCCTAGTTCGGTGCCCGCCCGCGATTGTTCGTCACGGGGTGTCGTTACTCTGGAGACGTTCCACTGCCAGGTGGAAGCACGCCCGGTTGGGGGACCGTGCCACTTGTAACGCCAGGACTTGCGCATTCGATGACTGTTATGGGTGAGGAGTTGGGCTCCGCCGTTGCTGCGGCTGCGCAGGGCGATCGGGCTGCTCTCGCTCGAGTACTTGCAAGTATTCGGCCTCTCGTCGTCCGGTATTGCCGGGCACGGGTCGGATCTGCCGAGCGTGGACAGCTTTCGGCAGACGATGTGGCGCAGGAGGTGTGCCTGGCGGTGATGACGGCGTTGCCCCGTTACCAGGATCAGGGGCGTCCTTTCATGGCGTTCGTGTACGGCATTGCCGCACACAAGGTCGCCGATGCGCATCGCAACTCCGCGCGCAATCGTGCGGATCCGGTAGCCGATGTACCCGAGGTGATGTCGCTCGACGACAGTCCCGAAGACCACGCGTTGAACTCCGAAGCGAGCAGGCAGATGAAGGATCTGCTCGGCACGCTGCCCGAGAAACAACGGGAGATCCTCATCATGCGTCTGGTCATGGGGATGTCGGCCGAAGAGACGGCGTCTGCACTCGGGAGTACTGCAGGTGCGATCCGGGTGGCCCAGCACCGGGCCATCGCGAAACTCAAGAAGGAAGTGACGAGAGCAGGTGAGAGGAATGGGTAGGAGGCGCGGCGCGGGGCACGGCATATCCGACGATTTTCCCGACGACGGCACCCCCGTGGACATCGCGGCAGTGCGGCGCGATGACGCCCTCATCGATGCGATCTCGGGCGATGGTCCAGTGGAGACCCAGTCGACCGAAGAGTACGAGCTCGCCACGATGCTCGCGGGGTGGCGAGCCGAGATCCTGGCAGATCCGCTACCCGCAGGCCCTGATTTCGACGAGGTCGTCGCTGCAGTCAACCGTGAGCTCGGTGCCCGTGAGGCCCTGGCGGCGCAACCGCCGGCGCGTTCCAAGGGTCAGCTCCGGCTGATCCGTCCACTTGCCGGAGCCGCCGCACTCATCGCGGCTGCCCTCGGTGGTGCTGCCACCGTCTCCTACAGTGCGGAGCCGGGAGACGCACTGTGGGGCGTCAAGGAAGTCGTGTTCAGCGAACAGGCCGAGTCGACCATGGCGAGGATCGATACCAGTTCGACCTTGCAGAAGGCCGAAGAACTGATCGCAGGCGGCGAGACCGAGGCAGCGACCGAACTGCTCCGATCGGCGGAAGTGCGGTCGTCGGAGGTCAGGGATGCGGGCCAACGTAACGAACTCGGCGATTGGTTGCAGCGGCTCACCGAAGAGATGAACCGAGCGATTCCGCCGCTGCCGGTGCCGCCGCCGCTGCCGGGGATGCCATTGCCTGCCGGGCCGGAAGCAGCAGCAGTGCCGTCCGTGCAGCCGAGCGTTCCGGGTACACCGCAGCCGTCGGCGCCCGTCGAACCCACGACGAATCCGGGTTCGAGCGTCGATCCGACCATCCTGGACGCGCCTACGTCGCCGGTGGAGACCACTTCCCCATCCGTGCCGCCGTCTACCGGGACGCCCGCCCCGGACAGCTCGACCGGCACGACCCAGCCCGCTCCGACGACCACGGTGTCCGCGCCGGAGCCGAGTACCTCGACCGCAGCGGATACGCAGGGGTCGAGTACCGCGCAACCTTCGTCGGCCGACCTGAACGTCGACCAGTCGACGGCGGGGGGCGCCTGACAGCGAAGAACGACAGATAGGCCCGGCAGCGCGCGCTGCCGGGCCTATCTGTCGTTCTTCGCTGTGACGTTCGGATCGTCAGGGATCGAGTCCGTACGGGTCGACCGGCATCGCCTCGTTCATCGATGCGTCGGCGTAGCCGCGACAGTAATCCCACGTGACGTACGCGTCGGGAGACGGGTCGAATGCGGGCTCATGCGGGCGAACTGTGCCGTCGACGAGCAGTTGGAGCAGGTTTGCGCGGAGCATGTCCCAGTCGTGGTAGTGCTCCTGGTGGCAATCCTCACAACATACGACGAGTCCGCGGACACCGCGGGGAGCCAACAACGCTTCGTACACCGCGAGGTCGGCAAGATCCTCTTCGACCGCGAGGCGTTCGGCAGAGTCCAAGGGTTGACCCGGTTCGATCGCGTCCAATGCGGCAGACGGATCGTCGGGATCTCCTGCAAACGGATCCGGTGGCAGACCGGGGGGCAACTGATCACGCACGCCACCACGGTACGCAGTTCGAGGGGGTCCGCGCCAGCCGTCGGGGGTGGACACGCCGACGAACGGGGGGTATTCGGGAGATCTCGACCACGCCTGCACGGGTTGCGGCGAGTCACGCGGTTGCAAACAGATACCATGGTCGTCGACGGCTTCGCCATCTGTGACGTTGTCGTTCACACAATCCCACTGTCGGACGGTCCGTCCGTCCGCCCCCATCGATCATCACGGAGGGTCCGAACCGCATGAGTAGTACCGGAGGGCACGTGCACACCGGCGGTGACGACCCGAACAAGGTCGCAATGCTCGGTCTGACCTTCGACGATGTGCTGCTGCTGCCCGCGGCCTCGGACATCGTCCCCAGCAAGGTCGACACTTCGAGTCAGCTCACCCGCGAAATCCGCCTCCGGATTCCCCTGGTCAGTTCTGCCATGGACACGGTCACCGAATCACGTATGGCGATAGCGATGGCACGCGCCGGTGGCATGGGCGTCCTGCATCGCAACATGCCTGCAGAGGTACAGGCCGCGCAGGTCGAGACCGTCAAGCGCTCGGAGGCGGGCATGGTCACCGACCCGGTGACCTGCAAGCCCACCGACACCCTCGCCGAGGTCGACGCGAAGTGCGCGCGATTCCGGATCTCGGGCCTTCCGGTTACCGACGACGCAGGTCAGCTCGTCGGCATCATCACCAACCGCGATATGCGGTTCGAGGTGGACCAGAACCGCCAGGTCGCCGAGGTGATGACCCACGCTCCGCTCGTCACCGCAAGCGAAGGCGTGACCGCGGAGGCCGCACTCGGGCTCCTGCGCCGCCACAAGATCGAGAAGCTGCCGATCGTCGATGGACAGGGCAAGCTCACCGGTCTGATCACGGTCAAGGACTTCGTGAAGACCGAGCAACATCCCTTCGCCACGAAGGACCGCGACGGGCGACTTCTCGTCGGTGCCGCGGTCGGTGTCGGCGACGAGGCCTGGTCTCGTGCGATGACGCTCGCCGACGCAGGCGTCGACGTGCTCGTGGTCGACAGCGCTCACGGACACTCCGCCGGAGTGCTGTCCATGATCTCGAAGCTCAAAGCAGAGGTAGGCGACCGAGTCCAGATCATCGGCGGCAATGTCGCCACCCGCGAGGGAGCCACGGCGCTCATCGAAGCAGGCGTCGACGCAGTCAAGGTCGGTGTCGGGCCCGGCTCGATCTGCACGACCCGCGTCGTTGCCGGCGTCGGCGCACCGCAGATCACGGCGATTCTCGAGGCCACCGCGGCTGCGAACGCTCTCGGCGTTCCTGTGATCGCCGACGGCGGCCTGCAGTTCTCCGGCGACGTCGCGAAGGCTCTCGCTGCAGGCGCCTCCACCGCGATGCTGGGCTCTCTCCTTGCTGGTACCGCCGAATCGCCGGGCGAACTGATTCTCGTCAACGGCAAGCAGTTCAAGAGCTACCGCGGGATGGGTTCGCTCGGCGCGATGCAGAGCCGCGGCGAGGCCAAGTCGTATTCCAAGGACCGTTACTTCCAGGACGACGTCCTGTCGGAGGACAAGCTGGTTCCGGAAGGAATCGAAGGCCGCGTTCCGTTCCGGGGGCCACTGCAGCAGGTCACCCATCAGCTCATCGGTGGTCTGCGCGCCGCGATGGGCTATACCGGGGCCTCGACCATCGAAGAACTGCAGCGCGCCCAGTTCGTACAGATCACCGCCGCGGGGCTCAAGGAGAGCCATCCGCACGACATCACCATCACTGCGGAGGCACCGAACTACGCTGCCCGCTAGGTTCGGTGCGTTCGCAGTAGGTCTCGTCTCGGTCGACGGGGCAACCGCATTCTCACGAGAAAGGGGCGCGCGTGCGCGACCTCGTTGAAATCGGCATGGGCCGGACAGCCCGCCGCACGTACGAGCTGGACGATGTGGACATCGTGCCGTCGCGTCGTACCCGCTCGTCCAAGGAGGTGTCGACAGCGTGGCAGCTCGACGCCTATCGGTTCGACATTCCTGTGCTCGCACATCCGACAGACGCGCTCGTGTCCCCGGCGTTCGCGGTGGAACTCGGCAAGGCCGGCGGCCTCGGTGTGATCAACGGTGAGGGGCTGTGGGGGCGGCACGCCGATGTCGATGCCGTGATCGCCCGGCTGGTCGACATCGCCGAGAGCGATCCGGATCCGAGCGCAGCGATCGCATACCTGCAGGAGCTGCACGCAGCGCCGTTGCAGGGCGATCTACTTGCCGCGGCCGTCGCGCAGGTGCGCGACTCGGGTGTCACCACCGCAGTGCGTGTGAGTCCGCAGAATGCCCGGGCACTGACGCCGGAGCTGGTCAAGGCGGGTGTCGACCTTCTGGTCGTGCACGGCACGATCATCTCGGCAGAGCATGTGGCGCACGGCGAGAGCGAACCGCTCAACCTGAAGACGTTCATCTCGGAACTCGATGTGCCGGTGGTCGCGGGGGGCGTGAGCGATCACCGCACAGCTCTTCACCTGATGCGCACTGGCGCCGCGGGCGTCATCGTCGGTTTCGGGTCGACGCACGGAGCCACCACCACGAGTGCATCGCTCGGGATCGGTGTCCCCATGGCCACCGCGATCGCGGATGCTGCTGCGGCCCGCCGCGACTACCTGGACGAGACCGGGGGCCGGTACGTCCACGTCATCGCCGACGGCGACATCGAGACCTCCGGCGACCTCGCGAAGGCGATCGCCTGCGGTGCTGATGCTGCGATGCTGGGTGCCCCGCTCGCCATTGCTGCGGAGGCGCCGGGCAGTGGATGGTACTGGCCATCCGCAGCCGCACATCCGTCCCTTCCTCGGGGTACCGCACTCCAGGTCGCCTTCGACGAGCGGCCGAGCCTCGAGCGCGTGCTGACCGGGCCGTCCGACGATCCGTACGGTTCGCTGAACTTCGTCGGTGGTCTGCGACGGGCGATGGCGAAGTCGGGATACTCGGATCTCAAGGAATTCCAGAAGGTCGGGTTGTCTGTGCGCGCCTGACCGAATCCGCCGTGCCGTTGTGGCCGGATGTGACAATCTGTGCGTTGTAGTGCACAGATGTCGCATCCGGCCACTTTTGCCTCGAGTGACCTGCAGTTTCTGCAACCATCCGTAACAGTTAGGATGCCCTTGTGTGCGTAGTCACATGCGGGGCGTGCATACTGGCCGGTAACAATGCAGGTTCGGCGGAGGTACTCCAATGGGTAGACAGCGGGTCACGGACTACGACGTCCTGATCGTCGGGTCGGGTTTCGGTGGCAGTGTCACCGCATTGCGACTGGTGGAAAAGGGATACAAGGTCGGCGTTCTCGAGGCCGGTCGCCGGTTCGCCGACGCCGACTTCGCCAAGACCAGCTGGGATCTGAAGCGATTCCTCTGGGCACCGAAACTCGGATGCTTCGGCATTCAGCGGGTCCATCTCCTCCGCGACTGCCTGATCCTCGCCGGAGCGGGTGTCGGCGGTGGATCGCTCAACTACGCCAACACGCTGTACAAGCCGACCGCCGCGTTCTTCCAGGACCAGCAGTGGGCGGACATCACCGACTGGCACGACGAACTGACCCCGTTCTACGACCAGGCGCGACGCATGCTCGGCGTCGTGCAGTACCACCGTATGACCGCGGCGGACAAGGTGATCAAGGAAGTGGCCGACGACATGGGCGTGGGCGACACGTTCATCCAGACGCCGGTGGGTGTGTACTTCGGTGAACCCGGGAGGACTGTCCCGGATCCGTACTTCGGCGGCGCAGGCCCGGATCGTGCCGGTTGCATCGAATGCGGCGAATGCATGACGGGGTGCCGCCACGGAGCGAAGAACACCCTCGTCAAGAATTACCTCGGCCTTGCCGAGAGTGCGGGTGCGGACATCCTCCCCATGACCACCGTGACCGATCTGAGCGAAGGGGCGGACGGCACGTGGACAGTACACACCGAACGCACCGGCGCGCTGGTGCGCAAGGGCAAACGGAGTTTCACAGCATCGCACGTCGTGCTCGCTGCAGGGACCTGGGGCACACAGCATCTGCTGCACCATCTCAAGGACACCGGGGCCCTGCCGAAACTGTCCGACCGCCTCGGGGAGCTCACCCGCACCAACTCCGAGTCCATCGTCGGAGCGGGCAAACTGAAGGTCGATCCCGAGATGGACCTGACCGACGGGGTCGCGATCACCTCCTCGTTCCATCCCACCTCGGACACTCACATCGAACCCGTCCGGTATGGCAAGGGCTCCAACGCCATGGGTCTGCTGCAGACGCTGATGACCGACGGCGACGGCCCGGTCCCGCGCTGGGTGAAGTTCCTCGGTCAGGTCGCGAAGAACCCCACCAGGATGCTGCGGATGCTCTCGGTGAAGGACTGGAGTGAGCGAACCATCATCGCGCTGGTGATGCAGAACCTCGACAACTCCATCACTACCTACACCAAGAAGAATGTGTTCGGACGGCGCAAGGTGACCAGCAAGCAGGGCCACGGGGAGCCGAACCCGACGTGGATCCCGGCGGGCAACGAGGCGACCCGCCGGATGGCGGAGAAGATCGATGGTATCGCCGGCGGCACCTGGGGCGAAATCGTCAACATCCCCCTGACAGCGCACTTTCTCGGCGGCGCAGTCATCGGAGCCGACCGGGAGCACGGTGTCATCGACCCGTACCACCGCGTGTACGGCTACCCGACGCTGAGTGTCGTCGACGGGGCTGCCATCTCCGCGAACCTCGGCGTCAATCCCTCCCTGACCATTGCGGCACAGGCAGAACGTGCGGCGTCGCTGTGGCCGAACAAGGGTGAGCAGGATCTGCGTCCCGTACAGGGTGAATCGTACGGTCGGCTGCAGCCGATCGCGCCGAAGAACCCCGTCGTTCCAGAAGGTGCGCCCGGCGCGCTGTCCCTGCCGATCGTCGAGATCACCGGCGGTTCGGGAGCGGCCTGAGCACCACGGCAGATGTGATCTGTGCAGGACCTGAGCGGCCGCGTCCGGATGTCCGGGCGCGGCCGCTTAGACTGTTCGGGTGTCGCAAACCCAGCAGTCCCGACCCGTACTCGTCGTCGACTTCGGAGCCCAGTACGCACAGCTGATCGCACGACGTGTGCGCGAGGCCAATGTCTATTCGGAAGTTGTCCCGCACACCACGAGCATCGAGGAGATCGCGGCCAAGGAACCCCTTGCGGTGATCCTGTCCGGTGGTCCCTCCAGCGTGTACGAGGACGGTGCTCCGCAACTCGACCCGAAACTGTTCGGCCTGGACATTCCGGTGTTCGGCATCTGCTACGGCTTCCAGGCCATGGCGAATGCGCTCGGCGGCACTGTCGCGCACACCGGAGCCCGTGAGTACGGCCGCACCGACCTGTCCGTGTCCGGCGGTGTGTTGCACGACGGTCTGCCCGCGACGCAACCCGTGTGGATGAGCCACGGCGACGGCGTGACCGTGGCACCCGAGGGATTCGAGGTGACCGCCACGAGTGCAGGCGCACCCGTCGCCGCATTCGAGGACCGTGCGCGTCGTCTCGCCGGCGTCCAGTACCACCCTGAAGTGCTGCATTCACCGCACGGCCAGCAGGTTCTGAGCCGGTTCCTGCACGAGATCGCGGGCATCCCCGGCGAGTGGACCGCCGCCAACATTGCCGATGCACTCGTCGAGCAGGTCCGCGAGCAGGTCGGTGACGGACGCGCGATCTGTGGGCTCTCCGGCGGTGTCGATTCCGCAGTGGCTGCGGCGCTCGTGCAGCGCGCCATCGGTGACCGATTGACCTGTGTGTTCGTCGATCACGGTCTGATGCGTGAGGGGGAACGGCAGCAGGTCGAGCGCGACTTCGTCGCAGCGACAGGGGCTCGGCTCATCACCGTCGACGCGTCCGAAACGTTCCTGAGTGAACTGTCCGGCGTCACCGATCCCGAGACGAAGCGCAAGATCATCGGTCGCGAGTTCATCCGTAGCTTCGAAGGTGCAGTGTCGGAGGTCCTGGGTGAAGGTGCCTCGAAGGGCGAGAAGGTCGAGTTCCTTGTACAGGGCACCTTGTACCCCGACGTCGTCGAATCCGGCGGAGGATCCGGAACCGCGAACATCAAGAGCCATCACAATGTCGGTGGGCTCCCCGAAGACCTGCAGTTCGAACTCGTCGAACCGCTCCGCCTGCTGTTCAAGGACGAGGTGCGCGCGGTCGGTCGTCAGCTGGGTCTGCCCGAGGAGATCGTGGGCCGTCAGCCGTTCCCGGGCCCCGGTCTCGGTATCCGCATCATCGGTGAGGTCACCCGCGAGCGTCTCGAGATCTTGCGCCATGCCGATTCGATCGCCCGCGAGGAACTGACGTCTGCAGGTCTGGACGGTCAGATCTGGCAGTGCCCGGTGGTGCTGCTCGCCGACGTGCGCAGCGTCGGCGTTCAGGGCGACGGACGCACCTACGGTCACCCGATAGTGCTGCGTCCGGTCTCCAGTGAGGATGCGATGACTGCCGACTGGACGCGCCTGCCCTACGAAACCCTCGAGCGGATCTCCACGCGTATCACCAACGAGGTGGCCGACGTCAACCGCGTGGTCCTCGACGTGACGAGCAAGCCGCCGGGAACCATCGAGTGGGAGTGACGACACCGCAGGTGTCGTGAGAGATGCCTGTGCCCCGGACCGTCACGGTCCGGGGCACAGGCATTGTCATTCCTAGTGGTGGTTCTTCCGGCGCCCCGGAATCAGCACGAGGATTGCGCCGATGACGATCGCGGCACCGACGAGAATCCATCCGGTGTCGAATGCGCCGAGGAAGTCGAGGGAGAAGGGACCGATGAGGGCCCATCCACTGACCACCAGCGCTGCGATCGCAGAGAGCAGAAGCAGGATCGAAGGCCCGCGTCGTGCCTTGTCGGTTGCGCCGGCGTCGTCGGTTCCAGCGTCGAATGTGGTGTCGAAATCAGCCACGATGCACCTCCGTGTTTCCCATGACGGTGTCGATGTCGATGGACAGGACCGGTCCTCCGGGGCCGTCGTCTCCACCGTCGAATCCCTGCATGGCACACGGGGACGCGGCGGTCGAGCTGCACGTGATGTCGACGTCGAGGTTCGGTGGCAAGAAGATCTGCGAGTCGCCGAGCCGGGTGTCGATCGAGATCGCGTGGTCCTGCGTCAGATCGAGGTTCGTCAGATCGAGCTGTAGGTCTCCGAGCTGGACGGAGTACTCCGAGTTCAACTCGGCGGCCGTACGCGCCTCGAATCGTTGCTCGCCCGACGACTGGATGTCGAGCGGCCCGACCAATGATCCGAGGATGACGAACCCCATCAGCGGACCGGTCACCACGAGGAGACCGTATCCGCGGTGCAGGAACGCACCGAGCAGCAGACCCAGACCGATCACCGCAAGAGCGATCGCCGCGATCCGTGCCGGGGTCAGCCATTGGACGTCGGTGGAGACGGCGACCGTCCCGGCAGCTGCCGCTGCCAACACGGCGAACCCGAGGATTGTCGTGGTCAGACGCGAACGCGGCTTCTTCTCGACGGGGACAGGTGAGTGCGTCGGTGCCGGTTCGGGGAGGTCCCACGCGAACGGCGCGACACCGAGCGGATCCCAAGCGGGTGGTGTGGCACTGCCGGACTGGAACGGCTGTTCCCCCCGGGTCTGTGTGATGCCCTCCGGCGCGGGGGCGTCCTTCGATTTCGACAACGAGACGGTGTTGTCGTTCTCCGGGATGCCGGGGCCGGGACCGTCGGTGGTACCGCCGATGTCGTCACGCCGGGTCGTCGTTTCGGATGTGTCCGGTGACGGGGAGGGCGGGGTGAACGTCGGATCTGTGAACGGCATCTGGAACGGCTGACCGAACGGCGGCGCCGGGAACATGTTGCGGTGGAACGAGAACCCGGTGGCCGGCGGCGGAAGGACGGGAGGCTCGGGTCGGCGTTGATACAGTAACCACCAACCACCGAGCATCAGGACCATGCTGATGAAGCCGGACCCGCCGGAGCCGACACCGACCGGGCCGACCGCGCTCGCAGCGATGGCGAGTGCGACGAGAAGGACGATCACCTTGCTGCTCGAATCGGAGCTGTGGCCGCGGCCGACGAGTGATTCGATCGCCGAGACCTGGTCGCCGTGCCGGGTGAACAGTACCCACGCCGCCAGGTACAGCACGATGCCTGCACCACCGAAGAGCGCTGACACGACGAACGCTATCCGCACCAGCACGGGGTCGATGCCGTACCGCACACCGATACCTGCGCACACACCGGCGACGTGTCCCTGCTCGGGCAACCGCACAGGGCGGGTGCGCCACATATCTGTGAGTTGTTCTGGGAAGGTTCGCGTGGTCATGGCCTCCATCCTGTCGGTCCGGGTCGTTCCGCACATCAGGGGCGAACCCTGATTTCGTGACCGTTGGTGGAGGCTTCGACCTCAGGGTCGTTCCCCGATGCCCCGGGGCGCTACATCGTGTCAGTATCGACGAGTGGACCTTGTATCCGGATTACCCGTGCCTGTCGATCGCCTCCAACGGAGGGTCGGCGGTCGAGTCGTCGGTGGGGTCGCAGGCGGCCTCGCCGACCATCTCGATATCGACGTCACCAAGGTACGTGTCGCATTCACGGTGCTCGCCGCGCTCGGCGGACTGGGCATCGTCGCCTACGGACTGCTGTGGATGTTCGTTCCGCCCGGAGCCGACACGGATCGGCCGTCCGGAACGGAACGCCGTCGCGCCGTGGGACTCGCAGTCATGGGTATCGCGCTTGCCATCGGGTTGTCGTGGTTGTTCAGCGGAGGTGCGGCCTCGGCGATTGCGCCGGTCGTCGTCGTGTCGGTGGGCGCGGCCCTCGTCTGGCGGGAGTTCGACGCCGAAGGGCCCCGTTCGGTGTTCGGTCTGCCTGCGAAACCGACAGTGCTCGCGTGGGCGCGCGTCCTCGGAGGTCTCACCCTCGTGGTCACCGGCCTCGGTGTCGTCGTCCTCGCTCAGGTGGACGTCGAGGCGCTGCGATCGTCGCTGCTCGCTGTCATCGTCACGTTGGTCGGGGCCGCCCTGCTGTCCGTGCCGTTGTGGATTCGCATGTGGAGAGCCCTCGAGACCGAGCGCGCGGCACGGGTCCGCACTGAGGAACGCGACGAGATCGCCTCGCATCTGCACGATTCCGTGTTGCAGACGTTGGCGCTGATCCAGAAACAGGCGGACAGTCCGCAGGAGGTCGTGCGGCTCGCGCGCAGCCAGGAACGTGAGTTGCGGCGCTGGCTCTTCGGCGGCGACGAAACTCCGCGTACGTCCCTGGCCGAAGCACTGCGCACCATCGCCGGGGAAGTGGAGGACCAGCGCGGCGTGTCCGTGGCTCCCGTGATCGTCGGCGACGTGGCGCCCGATGACGAGGACGTATCAGCGGAGGCATTCACAGCGGTGCTCGGTGCCACACGGGAAGCCCTTGTCAACGCAGCGAAGCACGCGCAAGTGGACAACATCGACCTGTTCGCAGAGGTCGAACCCCACGAGATCAGTGTGTTCGTCCGCGATCGCGGTGTCGGTTTCGACCCGGACGCGGTGCCGGAAGACCGGCATGGCCTGGCGCGGTCGATCACCGCGCGGATCGAGCGACGCGGTGGACGCACCGTGGTCAAGACCGCGCTCGGGAAGGGCACGGAGGTCCGCATTCATATGCCCCGATCCGGTGGGGGACACGCCACAGAGACGACCCCGCAGAGGGCAGGTACGGAGGAGGCGACCCTAGAGTGGGAGGCGACACAGCCCCACCACGAGGAGCAGCCCCAGTGAGTTCGACTTCGGCGACACCGTCCGAGATCTCCGAACCGACCCGGCGTTTCCGGGTTTTTCTCGTCGACGACCACGCGGTGTTCAGGTCCGGCGTCCGAGCCGAACTGGGACGCGAACAGGACATGGAGATCGTCGGTGAGGCCGGCGGTGTTGCGGAGGCTGTCGCAGGGATCGGCGCCGCGAAACCCGATGTGGTGCTGCTCGACGTGCACATGCCCGACGGTGGCGGTGTCGCAGTGCTCAGCCGTATCGATCCGGCGTCGGTGTGCCTGGCGCTGAGCGTGTCCGATGCAGCCGAGGACGTCATCGCGGTGATCAGGGCGGGAGCACGCGGCTACGTCACCAAGACGATCTCCGGCCCGGATCTCGCCGACGCGGTACGACGGGTGGCGGGGGGAGACGCGGTCTTCAGCCCACGCTTGGCCGGGTTCGTGCTGGATTCGTTCACCGGCAGGTCGACTGCGCCGGAGCCCCCGCTCGATCCCGAACTCGATTCACTGACTCCGCGCGAACTCGAGGTGCTGCGACTGCTCGCCCGCGGATACACGTACCGCGAGATTGCCGAGGAACTCGTGATCTCGGTGAAGACCGTCGAGACGCACGCGTCGAATGTGCTGCGCAAAACCCAGCAGTCCAACCGCAATGCGCTTACCCGGTGGGCGCATCGACGGCGTATCGACTGATAAAGGGCGGGGAGTCGGTCAAGCCCGTCAATGTGTGACGAGGCGTTCGGTGCTCCTCTCCGCGAGCGCTCGTGTCACGTTGTCGATGCCGGATCGGACGGTGGCGCCGTACCCGTCGTCGGCGAGGGCGTCGAGGTAGATCCGTGCTGCGGTGAGGTGCTCGGTAGCGGCATCGAAATTGCCCAGGCGGCGGTGATCGTCGGCAAGGTTGAGATGCAGCGACGGGTAGAACCCACGGATCTGCAGCGACGCGTGCTCCTGCTGCACTCGGGTGTCGTCGAGAGAATCGGCGGCCTCGAGTGCCCGGGCGTCCCACGTGAGGGAAATCGTGGCATCGTCGTAGAGATCGGCAAGGAAATGCGCGAGAGCGCAGCGGTGCAGCGCGTCGCCTTCGGGTCCGATTTCCTCCCACAGAGTTTCGAGACGGACACGCGCGGCGACGGTGTCGCCGGAGCGGCCCGTGGTGACGGCTTCGGTGATGGCGGCCATGGTCGGATCGGGTGTGGTCGGATCGGATGTGGTCATTGGGTCTCCTCGTGCTGGTTTCGCCGGGCTGACGAACAGTGGCACACGGCACCGACACGCTGCAGGGGATCAGGCCACGGCGGGGATCAGGCCACGAGGAACGCGATGACCAGCGCGATGACGAGCGCGATGAGGATGATCGCCCCCATCACCGCCATCGCCATGGGTGCATATGCGAGAACCTTCTCCTGCGTCGATTCCGGGAGGTCACCCTTGGGAATCAGACGGTCGAGTACAGAGGCCGGCCACGAGGACGGCGAGCCGGTGCCTCCGGCCCTCGGTGTCGTGGGCATGGTCAAAGGCTGATCCATGAACGAACTTCGGGGGCGTGTCTGGTCGTCGGCCGGAGTCGAACGTTGGGCCCAGGACGGAACGGTGCCGTCCTGGGACACGATGGGCCTGCCGCGGAGCACAGCCGGGTTTCCGCCTGGGCCGAGCACCACTTCGGTGAGGCGATTGCGTGCCTCGACCATCGTCGGCCTGCGTGCCGGGTCGGGTTCGAGCATGGCGAGCAGGGTGTCGGTGAGGAGCCCGGTTCTGGTCGGAGGGATGATCTCGGCACGGGCGACGCGGTGCAGGAGTGCGATCGAGTCCGCTTCGTAGCCGAACGGTGGCTGTCCCTCGATTGCGGTGTAGAGGGTGGCGCCGAGGGAGAACACGTCGCTCGCCTCGGTGGGATCGCTTCCCCGGGCGACCTCGGGTGCGAAATAGGCGGGGGTACCGATGATCACACTGGACGGATCGTTGTCGCCCTTGGCGCGGGCGATGCCGAAGTCGCTGATCTTCACGACGCCTGCGTCGTTGCCGCGTTCGGCGATGAGGATATTGCCCGGCTTGACATCGCGATGCACGATGCCTGCCTCGTGGGCGGCTGCGAGAGCATCGGCGACATCGGCACCGATCTGCGCGACCACGTACGGCGGCAAGATGTCGATCGCGTTCATGACCTGAGCGAGGCTGCGGGACGGCAGGTGCTCCATGACCAGCCACGGTTCGCCGTAGTGGAGTGCGACGTCGTACATGGAGATCGCATGCTCGTGGGTGAGCTGGGCGGCGACCCGGCCCTCGCGGAGAGCGAGCCTGCGGATCTCCTCGGCGGCGGCAGGGTCGAGATCTGCGGTGGAGATCACCTGCTTGACGGCCACGTTCCGCCCGAGTCGATTGTCGCGGGCGAGCCATACGGCGCCCATGCCTCCGCCACCGAGCTTGGAATCGAGTCGATATCGTCCGGCCACCAGGTGATCCGGACCGACGACCCTTCCCTCTCGTTCCCGTTCTGCCACCTCACGAGGGTAATCGATCCCGCCGGATACCTCGGCGGGTCGACGGATCACGGTGGGGGCGATCACTTGACGGCAGGTGCCGGCATCGGGTCTACTGGACAAGTTCGAAAATACGTTCGAATTCAATTCGGGCTGGGCCACGTCTTCCCCGTGGTCGGCAGGTCGTGAGCGAATGCGGCAGGCGGATGACAGGGGTGCATGTGGGTGAAGTGGCCGAATTTCCGGTCGATGAAGAAACGGTCGGCGACAGTGGAGGGCCGAGTAGAACGGAGCGGATCGAGGCGCTGAGGCGCCAGATCTCCGCGGTTCCGGCGAAAGGGGAGACCTCCGCGCCTGCTCCGGTGCACAGTCCGGTCGAGCGGGTGCTGCCGGTGCCCGAACCTCTCACCGAACTGCTCCCACGTGGAGGATTGGTTCGCGGCACCGTGGTGTCCGTGTCGGGGTCGGCATCGTTGCTGCTGGGCATGGTGGCGGCGGTGACCGCAGCGGGTGGGCACGCAGCCGTCATCGGTCAGCGGCGACTCGGATTGCTCGCGGCGGCGGAAATGGGAGCCCGGCTGAGCCGGGTGGCGATGATCCCCGACCCAGGGCCCGATCCGGTGGAGGTCGCGGCCGTGCTGCTCGATGGGCTGGACCTGGTGGTGCTCGGTTTGGGAGGAAGGTCGGTTCCGCCGTCGCGGACCCGCGTCGTCGCGGCTCGTGTGCGGAGCAAAGGTGCGGTCTTGGTGGTCACCGACGGGCGTTGGGACGGCGCGCAGGTGCGCCTCGAGGCACAGGTGAGTGGTTACGAAGGACTGACAGGACCGGGACGGGCGCGGTTGTGCGGTATCGGGTTGTCGGTGCGGGCCTCGGGACGTGCCGCCGGTCCCCGAACTGCGCGTATCGATGTCTGTGCCGAGTCCGATGGCGTGCGATGGGTATCCGGTGAGCGGCGGCGAACAGATGCGGTGTCGACCGTCGATTCCGTTCCGAACCTCGTGGTGGCCCAGTGATCAGGGATGATCCAGTGACCAGAGGTGGCCGGTCGACGTCGCGTGTCGTGGCGGTGTGGTGCCCGGACTGGCCCCCGGTGGCTGCGGCTGCGGCGGCAGGCATTCCTGCCACCACACCGATCGCTGTGGTGTCCGCGAATCGGGTGGTCGCATGTTCGGCGTCGGCCCGAGCGGCCGGTGTGGTCCGTGGCTCGGTGCGTCGTGAAGCTCAAGGAAGATGCCCTGAACTTCATGTGGCACAAAACGATCCGGATCGGGATGCTCGGCTCTTCGAGCCGGTGGTCGCGGCGATCGATGCGGCCGCTCCCGGCGCCGAGGTGCTGCGCCCGGGCCTCGTTGTACTCGCGGCGCGCGGCGTCGTGCGATGGTTCGGATCGGAAGAGGCCGCCGCAGAACGTCTCGTCGACGAGGTCGCTTCCGTGGGAGTGGAATGCCAGGTCGGTGTTGCCGACGAACTGTCCACCGCAGTGCTCGCTGCCCGTCGGGCTGCGTTGGTGTCGAGCGGCGACGGCCCTGCGTTCCTTGCTCCGCTGCCGATTTCTCAGTTGGCAGTGGAACCGGCGCTGGCTGCGCCGGAGCGTGCCGACCTGGTCGATCTGCTACGTCGGCTGGGGGTGCGCACGATCGGGGCGTTTGCGGCGCTGCCGGTATCCGATGTGGCATCGAGGTTCGGCGCTGACGCAGTGGTGGCGCACCGGTGTGCGCGTGGACTACCCGAGCGTCCGCCGTCGGGACGTGCGGTGCCTCCCGATCTCACGGTGGAGCACGTGTGCGATCCCCCGATCGAGCGGGTGGACACCGCGGCGTTCCTCGGCCGGATGCTCGCCGAACTGTTGCACACCCGACTTGCTGCGGCCGGTGTGGCGTGCACGCGGCTCCTCGTGTCGGCCCACGCCGGCAGCGGTGAAGAACTGGCGCGGACGTGGCGTTGCGCCGGGCCGTTGACCCCCGAAGGGACCGCGGACCGGGTGCGCTGGCAACTCGACGGCTGGCTTACCGGACGCAGCGCCGATCGCGCCACCACTGGAATCACCATGTTGCGTCTCGAGCCCGTGGAAGTGGTGGATTCCGGCACTTTGCAGTTGGGCCTGTGGGGCGGTATCGGCGAGGAGGACGAACGGGCACGGAGGGCACTGGTCCGAGTGCAGGGTCTGCTCGGAGGTGATGCGGTCCGGGTGGGGGTGCTCAGCGGTGGACGCGGACCCGTTGAGCGAATCACTCTCGTCCCGGTGGGGGAAGAGGCGGTGCCCTCGTCGGATCCGGACGCGCCCTGGCCCGGACGGTTACCGCCCCCGGCCCCGGCCATGGTGATGCACGTGCCGCCGCCGATCGCGTTGGACGACGACGTGGGTGAGGAGGTGACGATCACCGAACGGGGTCTGCTCAGCGGTCGGCCGACGCAGTTGCGATGGGGAAGTCGCAGCTGGCAGGTGACCGGATGGGCGGGACCTTGGCCGGTGGACGAATACTGGTGGGATCCCGAGACCGCCCGCGACATCGCGCGACTGCAGGTGCAGCTCGATGGAGGCCGGGCCCTGCTGATCGTCCACGGAGCAGACGGGTGGAGTGTGGAGGGTGTCTACGACTGAGCAGACCGGCTGATTAGGCTGGATATCGTGGCTACCTCAGTGCTCACCGCGACGCCGAACGATGTCGCGATCGCCTACCGGGATTCGGCGCCTCGCAGAACTGCTGAGGGGGTGCCGGTCGTGCTGGTGCACGGCATGGGCGGCGACGCGCGCACCTGGGACGGGTTCACCCGGCGGCTCACCGCCGCCGGGCGCCGGGTGGTCGCTGTGGACCTGCGCGGACACGGCCGCAGCGCTCGCGCGACGTCGTACCGGTTCTCGGAGTTCGCCGCCGATATCGCAGGCCTGTGCGAGCACCTGGGTTTCGACACTGTGGATCTGGTGGGGCATTCCCTCGGTGGCCACGCCGGTTCGCTGGTGGCGCAGCAGCAGCCCGGGCTGGTGCGACGGCTCGTCCTGGAGGAGGCGCCGCTACCGTTGCGCGCGAGCGATCCGGTTCCCGAAGTTCCTGCGCACCGCCCGACGCCCGCCGAACTGTGGCACGCCGCCACCAGCATGGTGCTCAACCCGCGGGCAGTGTTCTCGTTCGACCGATCGATGATCGACTCCGTGGTATCTCAGTTCCACACGTCGAATCCGGTGTGGTGGGAACAACTTCCGTCGATGAAGTCTCCGACGATGCTGCTGCGCGGTGCGCGCCGTGGAAGCATGGTCGACCCGCGACTGCTCACCGAGGCCCTTGCGCTGCTTCCGGACGGTGTGGTGCGGGAGGTTCTGTGCGGACACAGTATCCATCGCGATCGGTCGGGAGAATTCGCGGCGACGGTGCTGCCCTCCTGACTTGGCTCACTCCAGGCCGAGAATCTTGACCACAGCGCTGTGACCAGGTGCTTCTCGACGCTGAATGGCTGATTTCACGCACTAACCGAGCCCGTCTACGCTCATCGAGTGGCGTTCATCAGGCGAGTCCGCACCAAGTCCGGAGCCACCGCCGTGCAGATCGCCCGCTACACCGGCGGCCGGCAGGAAATCGTCAAACACATCGGATCCGCCCACACCGACATCGAACTCGGCATGCTCCTCGAACGCGCCCGAGCCTGGCTCGAACCCGACCAACAGGCCCTCGACCTGGGCATCACCCCACAACTGCCCGTCGAAAACACCCTTCCGACCGGGCAAGGAACGTTGCTGCCGGCACCAATCGACGAACAACGACCGGTGCTCGATGCGCCGGGCCGAACCGAAACCACCGCGTCGGTGCTGTTGCGGGAAGCCCTGCGCACCGCCTACGACCAGCTCGGATTCGACCGGATCGACGATGAGGTGTTCCGGGACCTGGTGATCGCCCGCATCGTCGAACCCGGCTCGAAACTCGATGCCGGCCGAGTCCTGCGTGACCTCGGCGCCACCCCAGCGAGTTACGCCACCATCAAACGCCACCTGCGTTTGGTCCTCGACAAGGACTACCGGGCCGTCATCGCCGAGCGGTGCTTCGCCCACGCCGCCGACACCGGAGGTCTGAGTCTGCTGCTCTACGACGTCACCACCTTGTACTTCGAAGCCGAAAAAGAAGACGCCCTACGGAAAGTCGGCTACAGCAAGGAACGACGTGTGGACCCGCAGATCGTGGTCGGGCTCCTGGTGGACCGCACCGGATTTCCCTTGGAAATCGGATGTTTCGAAGGCAACCATGCCGAAACCCACACCATTGTGCCGATCGTGCGCCAGTTCCAGGAACGCCACGACATCACCGGTGTGGAGATGGTCGTTGCTGCCGACGCCGGGATGCTGTCGGCGTCGAATCTGTCCGATCTCGATGACGCGGGCCTGAAGTTCATCGTCGGTTCCCGGGTGACGAAAGCACCCGGAGATCTCGACTCCCACTTCCATTGGCACGGCAATGCTTTCACCAATGGTCAGATCGTCGACACGATCACCCCCAGGCACGGTCGATCGAAGGTCAACAACGTCCGCAAACGCGCCGAACCGGTGTGGAGTCCGGCCGATCATCCGAATGCGTGGCGGGCGGTGTGGCAGTACTCGACCGCACGAGCGGCGCGGGACGAGAAGACGTTGAATGCGCAGGAAGCCCGCGCCCGGGCCGTCGTCGACGGCGGTACACCGCCGAAGTCGACACGGTTCGTCAAGACCACCGCGCAGGGCCGCAGCCTCGATACCGCATCCCTCGAACGTGCTCGCTCCCTCTCGGGCTTGAAAGGGTACGTGACGAATGCTCCTGCCTCACTGATGGATCCGGGCGAGGTGATCGCGAAATATCATGATCTGTGGCATGTGGAGCAGTCGTTCCGAATGTCGAAAACCGATCTGCGGGCTCGGCCGATCTTTCACCGCACGAAGGATTCGATCGAGGCGCATCTGACGATCGTGTTCGCGGCGTTGGCCGTCTCGCGTCTGGTTCAGGAACGTACCGGGTTGGCGATCGGCAACGTCGTCAAGAAGCTGCGCCCGTTGCGTTCGGCGACCATCGCGATCAACGGCACCCGGCATACGTTCCCACCGCAGGTCGAGCCCGAGATCCGCGAGATTCTGGACCGGATTTCAGGCCAGTGACTCACGCACTAACGAGATGAGCCAACTCAGGTGTGGTGCGGGAGGTTCTGTGCGGACACAGTATCCATCGCGATCGGTCGGGAGAATTCGCGGCGACGGTGCTGCCCTTTCTCGCCGACTGACCATCCGGGTGTGGCGGTCTGCTCATTCGGTGGTGCTGTCGAGGGCGGTTGGCCAACCCGGTGTGAAGGGCTCGACCTCCGGCGCGGTGGTGAGGACGTCGCCAGGGAAGGCGAGCGGGTCGGACCGTTGGAATACGTCTGTGCAGTAGTCGACCAGCTGTCGGTCGACCGGATCGCGGGTATCGAAGAACCAGTCGTCGAAATCGACAGATTGTTCGATGGTCCATCCTTTCAGTGCGTTCCAATTCGGATGGGCAGTTCTCATATTGTGATCGAGTATTGGTACCACGTTCGGGGGATCGGTTCGGGTGACTGCGATAACCGTTATGCTGCTGCCCGGATCTCGCACGGTCCATGTATTTTGCGTGGGTTCGGCCGTGCCCGACCGATCTTCGCAGAAGGTGACGCGGGTGGTATCACGTCCCATCCGGTCGGTGAGTGCCCTGATGTCGATGATATGATTGTGAATGGTTCCGGTTCGGGGAAATGCCTGCGTAGTTTCGGGCACATTGTATGGCGCGGCGTCGACGAAGCCGGGATATGTGGAAGAGGCGCTTCCTGAACTGTAGTAGAAATCCTCCGACTCCTGGAACGCACGGACGGTCTGGATCTCAGGGGATTCCAAACTGACTCCAGGGCCGGCGGTCCATCGGTGCGAGAGGTTCTGTGCTTCGAAACCCGCAGTATCGGAGGGCTTCGATGGAATCCCTGGAGGGGGTTCGACCGGGGAGCATCCAACGCAAAGGAGAACTGCGCAGGTACCCGAAACTTTCACGATCCACTTCATGTGGAATTACCGGACAAAGTTGACGGTGGGCGCAACATCGCGGTAACTGATCAAATACTCCTCGTTGTAATTGTTCGAATAGTCAGTGCCGTATTCGGCATTCAGTGCAGTCGTGATCATCTTTCGAATTTCCTGAGTGGGGTGACTGAGGGGATCAGTGCGTTCTGTAGCTGGTGTTCCGTCGGCAGAGAGGATCCCCGCTGCGGCGAGATTCTCGACTGCGGACGGATGTGAGGGGATTCCATCTGTTTCGACAAGATAGCGCGTAATTCTCATATCGTTCTCCGCGGATATTGTCGAGTCGTTCAGCGTGAACGCGCTGTTCTCTGTGGGTGTTTCGGGAATAGTGAAGTGGTCGCGCACCATCGGGTTCAGCATGTCCATCGTCAAGCCGGCTGTAAAGTTTGCGGGAACGAACGATGCGATCGTGTTGCGCATCATCGTGTAGCCGGTGTCGTATGCCTGATTGCGGCGTTCCGCGACGAGATTCTGGATGTTCTCTTGGTCTCGGGTCTGTTCGAGGGCGGCATTGTAGATGCCGGTGTCGATCAGAGCCTGGATGTGGGCGGTGTTCCCGGCCGCGGCGGTATTCGGTGAAATCATGCCGTACTTGTCGGGTTCGACGAGGCTGCGCACGAACTCCCGGTCGTATGCTTCCTGGAACGTCAACGCACCACCCATGAATGTCGTGTTCGCATCGGCTCCGGTCGACATCAGTGAGAAGACGCGCTGAGCGTGGACGAACCGCTTGTCTCCGTCGTCGCTGGATTCGACTGCGCGCAAGGTCCATTCGCTGCTGTCCGTATCGATTCCGGCGAGGTGCGGGATGTAGCCGACAAGACCGCTGCTCATGGCGTGAAGCAGGGCAGGGTTCGCCTCACCCAGATCGGACGTGTCGGAACCGTGAACATCCATGAGCCGCTCGTAATTCTCGGCGTGCGAGATGTACTGCGCCAGTCCGAGTGCGGCGCGGTCGGCCTGGTCTCGCCGTGCGACCGTGTCGGCGTCATTCGGGTCGGTCGCACCGATGGCCTCATCCGTCATCCACGATGTCATTCGGCCGAGTGCTGCGCCGTCGTCCTCCCAGTCGTGGGTGAACAACGGGGTGAGGATGTCGTCGCGTTGGGTGTCAGCGATACCGTCGCCGTCGAGATCTCCGGTGAGGATTCGTGTGTTGACGTCATTGTTGCGGGTGGCCACATCGAGCAGGGGTTCGCCGAGACCGGCCGGTGCCGATCGTGACGTGGACGCGAACGGAGTGTGGTCCGGCGCATCGAACAAACCCACCTGTGTGGAGGCCGCCTGGACGAGTTCGACGCCGAGGCGCGATCCGGGTACCGCCTCGGACGCCGCGACGGCCGCCCAGAAATCGTTCTGCTGCCCCACCCGGCGGGCGTAGGTGCCGTCGGGATCCAGAAGGTGTTCGGCGTGTGCGGCTGCGGCTGCGCCGGGTACGGATTCGAGTCGTTCGCGTTCGAACGGCGACACGGATTCGAGGAATTCGCCGAGTGTCGTGGCAGCTGGTGTGGACGGCCTCAGTTGGGTCAGCGCTCGCACATCGTCCGGGAGTCGCTCCCAGCCGCCTTGTGCGCCGTCCGCGTCGAAGACCTGCTCGTGCGACACGATCAGAACACCCGAACTCAAGGCTTCCGCGGCAGCTACCGCCTGCGGCCCACCGTCGTCCGTGAGGGCGCGATGGAGGGCCAGGAATCCGTCGACACCGCCCTCCCGATACAGGTCTTCGAGGTACTGGACTGCTCCGGTGGGGAGCGTGCGGATCTCCTTCCCTGCCGCAAGGTCGGCGAGCGCAGAAGGATCGAGTCCTGCGGCCGTCAGGTTGGATAGCAGGCGGCCGACCTCCCCGTCGGTGAGCTCGCCGTCGTCGAACATCTTCCAGTCGCGCGCTGCTTCGTCCGGTGAGAAGGTGGCGGCTCGTGGTGTCACGTCTATCAGTTCGGAGACCGCCTGAACGATGAGCGCGGCATAGTGGTCGTCGATCTCTCCGAGGCCGACGAGGTGGGTGCGAATTGCGTCGGAGTGCTCCGCGGCCGTGCGCTCACCGGGTTCCGGATCAGCAGTCCCTCCGGTGACCGTACCGGAGTCGTCGACAGTGAAACCGGCACGTTCGGCGTCAGCAATCGCGTTGTGGACGGTGAGGATCATCCATGACAGCGACTCCTCCGCTCTGCGGATCAGCGCGGCCAGGGCTTCGAATTCGCCGATTACGGTGCCGATGTGCCGCTGTTCGTGGTCGAGGTGGCGTTCGCATGCCTCGGCTGCCCGACCCTCCCAGTGGTGCCACAGAGCCGACGAGACTCCGGAGAGTCGGGTGCGGGACGCGTCGAGGCCGGTGGCCGCGTCGTCGACGGCTTTCGCGCAGTCGGCGAGCACGGAAGGGGCCCAGCGTCGGGCGTGACCGAGCTGTGGGATCATTCAGGAACGGCCGCAGCGAGTTCCGCGGCCAAGTATGCGTCGGTGTGCTCGTAATCCGCACTGACGCGATCGAGGGTATCGGCCAACGACCACGCGCGATCGGCGATCATCGAGATCGCGCGCCGCATCGCGGCCTCGGTCGAGCCCAGCGCCGTCACCACTGCCGCGCCACCGGTAAATCCGTCGGCCGCTCCCGCGACCACCCCGCGTGTGTCGATGCGGCTGACAACCTCCGCATTCGAATCGAAAGAATGAGATACCACACGCATCTCGTCGATGTCGGCTCTGATGGTGTCTTCCATCGTCTCCCCCCCCCGGGCCGTTGACAGTGCGAACACGATAGCGCACACTCTGCGCCGAGCTCACGAGACGGTCCCTCCGACGCGGGCACTCTTCAGTCACTCGCCTCGGAGTGGACTGGCATACGATCGGGTCATGTCCTTGTCCTCGCCCGACCGGAAGCTTCTCGCGACCTCCGCTCTGTTCGTCGTCTCGCAGGCGAACATCGCCCGCGTCCTCGGTTCCACCGCGCTGACCGTCGGTACGGTGCAGACGACGTTCTCGGCATCGAAGTACCGGAAGATCCTCGATAGTCTCGGACCAGCCGAACTCTCCCGTTATCGGGAGCACTACTACTGGGACATGTTTCATCCGCTGACCTTCGCTGTGGCGTTGCGGGCCGGTGCGCGCGCACTCGACCACCATCGGCCGCTGTCGCCGGCCGTGCGCAGGATTCTGCTCACCGCGCCCGTGATCGCTGCGGCAGGCGATTACGCGGAGAATGTCGCCGGCCTGTACCTGCTCGACCACCGCGACAAGATCACCGACGACACGGTGCGCGCCGCATCCACGATCAGCGTCACCAAGTGGACGCTCGCCCTCGGCTGCCTCGCCTATCTGTCCCAGGGCTTCCTCAGGATCTGGACGCAGGCGGGGATCAGGCGACTGCGGCGCACCCGCTGACACCGTCGCCGCCCGCCTTTCTTCGGATGTGCGGGCGGGACACAATGGCGGCGTGACCACCGCTGCCTCCACTTGTTCTGCGCTGTCCGCCGTCGACGAGCCTTTGCCCGGCACCACCGCGACAGCCCCCGGCTATGTATGTCTGGAGTTCCCGTCGGCGTGGGGTCGCGACGTACTCGACGGCACCGCGCTCGGCGCAGAGTTGTCGAGTGAGCTCTCGGCCCGCGCGGCTGCGGCGGGGGCACGGATCATGTTCATCCGGCGTCCGGGCCGCGATGTCCCGCGACCGACGAAGACCGTCCTCCTCGCTCGTACCGAGCCGGGCAATGCGTGGTGCGAACGACTCGAGATCACCGACCCGGCGGAGTTACTCGATATCGTGCCGCGCGTGGTGGCCGGCCCCCCGCCGAGGCTGGGAGAGGCGGTGTCCGGCCCGACCGTACTCGTCTGCGCGCACGGAAAGCGCGACCAGTGTTGTGCGGTGCTCGGACGCCCTGTCGCGTCGGCGCTGAAGGAAGAATTCTCGGACGCGGTCTGGGAATGCTCGCACACCGGCGGGCACCGATTCGCTCCGTCGATGATCCTGCTGCCTACCGGTTACTCATACGGTCGTCTCGACGCCGAGCAGAGCGTCGAGGTGGTGCGCGCGGCCGTACGCGGTGAGGTTCCCGCGCTCGGTGCGCGTGGCCGCAGCACGTGGGGAGCAGCAGGTCAGGTTGCCGAACTCGCGGTACGGGGTGCTGTGGGCGACCTGTCGATCGATGCCTTCACCGTCGACGAGACCGGAACCGAACCGCTCGTGCGGCACCGTGACGGACGGGAATGGCGGGTCGACGTCGAGGTCAGGGAGCTCTCGGAGCGACCCGCGAGTTGCGGTGCCGCGCCCAAGCCAGTGCGGCCCGTGGTGGCCACGAAGCTCACGCAACTGTAGGAAGTTCGGCCGACGAACCTTTCAGTGCCCGAGCCCGAATTTCTCGTGGACCTTCTTCATCCACTGCGGAGCCCACCAGTTCGTCTCGCCCATCAGTTTGATCAGCGACGGCACCAGCAGCATGCGCACGACGGTCGCATCGATGATCAGGGCAATGATCATGCCGACACCGAGGAATCGCATGATCGACAATCCCGAGATGGTGAATGCTCCGGTCACCACGATCAGCAGCAGGGCCGCGGACGTGACCACACGTCCGGTGCGTGAGATGCCGTACTCGACGGCCTCGACAGTCGTTGCCCCTGCTGCACGCGCTTCGACCATGCGCGACATCAGGAAGACCTCGTAGTCGGTGGACAGCCCGAACACCACAGCAAGGATCAGCACGACGAATGTCGGCTCCAACTCGTTGGGCACCACATTGATCAGCGATGCGCCGTGCCCGAGCTGGAACACCCACGTGAGCACGCCGAAGGTCGCGGCGAGACTCAGACCTGCCATCAGCACGGCCTTGATCGGCAGTACCACCGATCCGAACGCGAGGAACAGCAGGATCAGGGTCGAGACCACCATGATCAGGACCATCCACGGCAGTGCGTCGGAGACCGCGGTATTGGCGTCGTCGACCAACGCCCGGCTGCCGCCGACGAGCAGTTCCGAGCCGTCCGGGACGGGGATCGACCGCAACTCGTCGGTGATCTCACTGGCCCTGTCGGTACCGTCCACGCCCTGTGCGTAGATGGCCTGCACCACGGCGACGTCGTCCTGCTGCCCGACGGTGACGACCTGCGAAATCCCCTCGATGCCTGCGACCTCACGCGACACGGTGCGGAGGGCATCGGCGTCGACGGCCTGTCCGCCGTCGTCGCGCAGGACGAGTGTCGGGCCGTTGCCCGTGCTCGGGAACTCGTCGAGAAGCGTCTGGGTCGCCGCGCGTGCGGCGCTGTCCTCGGGCAACGCGGTGTACTCGACCTCGCCGAACTGAGCTTTCAGGACCGGGGTGGCGAGGAACAGCAGGCCCGCGGTGATGGCGATTGCGATGAGGGCGGGTCGCTTCATCACCTTGTGTACGACGCTGCCCCAGAACTTGCGTGCACGGGCCTCGCTGCGTGTCGACGCCTCGCGATCCCAGGTCCACGCGTTGATGCGGTGCCCGAGGAGCGCCAACACGGCAGGCACCGCCGTCAGCGACAGGACGGCGGCACTGAACACCGAGGCCATCGCTCCGAGACCGAGCGATCGGAGGACAGCCTGTGGGAAGACGAGCATGCCCGCGAATGCGCAGATGAGCAGGGCCGCCGAGAACATCACGGTGCGGCCCGCCGTCAGCATCGTTCGTTTCGTCGCGGCAGCAGGATCGGATCCGGAGGCGAGTTCCTCGCGGTATCGGCTGACGATGAACAATCCGTAGTCGATCGCCAGCCCCAGGCCGATCAGTGAGGTGATATTGAGGGCGTACGACGACACTTCGGTGACCGTCGAGAGCAGCCGTAGCGTCGCGAGGGAGGAGAAGATGGCCAGCACCCCGACGAAGACGGGGACAGCCGCGGCTACGACACCGCCGAAGATGAGGACGAGCAGGATGAGCGTGATCGGAATCGCGATGGCCTCGGCCTTGACGAGATCGCGCTCGAGCGTGTGAGTGAACTCGATGGAGACGACGGTGTTGCCCGCGAACTGGGACTCGACGCCGGGCACCTCGAGTTTGTCGAGGGCCGATTGGAAGTCGGCCGACGTCACACCCGAGCTCGTGCCGAGCGTGATGGTGGCCGCCACGCTCTGCTGGTCTGTCGAGAGCAACAGCTGATTCGTCGGTGGCGGTGCCGTCCAGTAGGTCGTGATGGCCTCGGACGGATACTGCTCGTCGAACGCGGCGAGCGTCTGCTCGATGTCGGGCCGGATGTCGTCGACGGTCCTGCCCTCGGGGGCGGTGTACATCGCGATGATGTCGGCAGTCTGCGACCCGAACGTGTCGTAGATGATCTGCTGCGCCTGCATGGCTTCGCTGTCGGCGACGTAGTAGCCGGCGCTGGAGAGCTTGCCGAAGACACCGATGCCCCATGCACCTGCAACGAGAACGACGAGTAGGACGAGGGCGAGGACCCACCGGCTTCTTGTCACGACGATCTCGGCCCAGCGATTCATACGTTCTCCCGGTCTGCTCGGTGTTGCCGAACGGCAACTGTAATCGCGAGCAGGACGCAGGTGATCGTCGGTGGGGCGGAGAAGAGAGGCGGACCGGCGCGTCGGGTGCCTCACGGCACGGGGCGCAACGTGGTTCCAGCCGGACGGTATTCCACGAAGGCAATTCACATTGGCTCCGGGGCGTACCGGCGCGCCGATCCGAATGGGTCAACGCGGTCGCGCGAGGATCTATTCCGGAGCCTCCACTGTGCGACGAGGCCCACACGCGATCACCCGCTGTGGTCCTCTGCGCTGTGCCTCGCGCTGCCGTGGGCCGAGCCGAGAGGAAGGACGCCCACCTGATCGACTTCCTCGGCGCCGACGACCACGAACTGGCCCATCATGCCGTCGTCCTCGTGCCGGAGCAGATGGCAGTGGTACATGTACGGAACGTCGGGGTCGGCGTGGTCGCCGAACCGCATGAGCAGTCGCACAGTGGCGCCGGGCGGGACGTAGACGGTGTCCTTCCTGCCGGTCAGCGTCGGATGGTCGGCAGGCATCCCGGTCGCCTCGACGACCTGGAACTGCACGTCGTGGATGTGGAAGTTGTGGACCATCCCGCTGATGTTGGTCACCTCCCACAATTCGGTGGTGCCGGCAACGACGACCTCGTCGATGCGGTTCATGTCCATCGGGAGGTCGTTGATCTCGGTTGCGCTGGTGAGGTCGAAGGTGCGCGTGACGGTCGGTTCGCCGAGATCGTCCAGCGTCGCCAGTCGTGCCGGGACCAGTTCGTTCGGTTCGAGAGTGTCGGCGGCGCGCAGTTCGAGAACGTCGACGCTGTCGTCTCCGCCCGAGAATCGGGTCTGCCAGAGATCGGCGCGTAGATCGGGTGGGGTACTGCGGAGCACGTTCCGGGTTCCGGCGGGCGCCTCGACGACGATCTCGGCTCGTTCGCCGGGGGAGAGTTGAAGACTGCGGAGTGTCACCGGTGCCTCCAATAGTCCGCCATCGGTGCCGATCAGACGGAACGGCAGACCGGTGTCGAACGAGAAGTTGTAGATCCGCGCGTTCGATGCGTTGAGCAGCCGCAGCCGGATGCGTTCGGTCGTCACGTCCAGGAAAGCGCCGGGCGTGCCATTGACGAGGATTTCGTCGCCCAGGGTTCCGACGTTGGCGAACATCGTGTTGTCCTCGTCGAGCCGGGTGCCGTCGAACTTCTTGTCCTGCACGATGACCGGAAGGTCATCGACCCCGTACTCGTCCGGGAGTGCGGGGCCGCCCTGCTCGTCGACGAGGAACATGCCTGCCAGACCGCGGTACACGTGCGCTGCCGTGGAGCCGTGCAGGTGCGGGTGGTACCAGAGCGTCGCAGCAGGTTGGTCGATCGCCCAGTGCGGCGACCACGTGGCACCGGGTTCGATTCTCTGGTGAGGACCTCCGTCCATTGCGGCGGGAAGGTGCATTCCGTGCCAGTGCAGGGTGCTCGTCTCGCCGATCTCGTTCGTCACGTTCACGCGGATGTTCTCACCGCGCGTGGCGCGCAGTGTCGGGCCGAGGTAGTTGCCGTTCACACCCCAGGTCTCCGTGTCGGGGCCGTGCCCGAGGTCGCTGGTACCGCGCTGCAGGGTCAGGTCGAACACGCGGGTGCCGTCATCGGCCACCGTGCTGTCGGCGAGTGGAGGAACATGCAGCGGCCGGTCGAATGCCACCTGTCCTGTCGTGTCGATCGAGGCTGTGTTCCAGAAGAAGAGCCCGGCACCCGCCGCGCCGAGAATCAGCGCCACGCCGAGGGCGAACAGGGCCGACACGATCCGCACCAGTAGTTTCACGTGCTCGATCGTGGTCGTCCGAGAGCGGGAGCACATCAGGTCCGGAGCCTGATCTTCGACTGGGGGAGAACCCTCGGTCCTCGTCCGACTCCGCCTCAATTACAGGAGAAGCTCTTCTGTAATTGAGGCGGAGTCGCTACCGTGCATGGCAGGACCGAATCCTTCGGAGGGAGAAGATGATGCGTGCTGCTGGGTTGCGAGATGGAAGGGCCGAAACCCGGGTCGTCGACGATTCAGTATCCGGATCGGGCGAACTCCTCGTCCGATCTCTGGCGTGTCGCATCTGCGCATCGGGCCTACATTTCGACGCAAAGGACTGTCGATGAGCGATGTCGAGGAACTGCGCGAGATGGTCGCCGCGCTGGCCGCCGAGGTTCGCGCGCTCAGTGACCAGGTCGAGATCATGCAGCTGGTCGCCCAGTACGGACCCGCGGTCGACAGCGGGTCAGGGGAGGCGGCGGCTGCACTCTGGACCGACGACGGTATCTTCGACGCCGTTCCGCAGCGGCGGATGCGCGGGCACGAGGAGATCGTCGGCATGGTTCACGGCGACGGCCACCAGAGCCTGCTCCGAGACGGATGCGGTCATGTCCTGACCGTGCCGCACATCGTGGTCGACGGTGACCACGCCACCGGCCGTAGCTACGCGCTCAACATCCGCTGGGATGCCGACGCCGACCGATTCTGGGTGGCGCGAGTCTCTGCGAACAGTTGGCGTTGGGTGCGTACGCCGAAAGGTTGGCGGATCGAGGAACGGATCAACGCCAATCTCGACGGCACCGCCGAACACCGGGAGATGCTCACCCCGTCCACCGAAAGCGACTGAACGATGACGACAGACTTGGCAGGCAAGTACGGGCACTGGGGCATCGTCGTCGGCGGTTCCGACGGGATCGGTGCCGCGTTCGCTCACGGCATGGCAGGCCGGGGCATGAACGTTGTGCTGGTGGCACGACGAACAACCGTGTTGGAGGAGTGTGCCACCGAAATCCGAGCGCGGCACGGTGTCGAGGTGCGCACGGTCGCGCTCGACATGAGCACTTCCGACGCTCCGGCACGGCTCGAAACCGCGACAGCCGATCTCGGAATCGGGCTGTTCGTCTACAACGCAGGAAGTGACGATCGCAGTAGCGCGTTCCTCGACAAGGATCTCGATACCCACCTGTCGCTGGTCCATCGCAATTGCACGAGTGTGCTCGAAACGACCTACAGGTTCGGCGGCCCGATGGTGGCGCGGGGTCGGGGGGCCGTCGTCCTCGTGACCTCAGGTGCCGCATGGGTCGGGGGCCCCACCCTCGCGACCTACGGTGCAACGAAGGCGTTCGATCTCATCCTTGCGGAAAGTCTGTGGGCCGAGTGGCGCGGTAGCGGGGTCGATGTTCTGGGACTCGTACTCGGCGCGACCGACACCCCGTCGATGCATCGAGCGCTCGGCGCTGCGGGTGAAGCGCGCCGCGATCTGGCAGACCCCCACGACGTCGCGGAGGAAGCGCTCGAGCACCTGTCCGATGGACCCACGTGGATCTGCGGTGCCGACAACCCGACCGGCGGCTCACCGTTCGGCGCCTTGGGCCGCCGCGACGCAGTGCTCGCACTGAGCCGGAGTCTGGGTGTGAGCGACAAATAGGACGTCCGGAACACCTCCGGTGCGTCCTTGTCTCGATGACGGCGCCGCGCGGGGATAGGGTTCTATCCATGCGCATTCACCTGGGACCCGGTCACGATGATCACCTTGCGACCGCGATCGTCGACGGCGGTGCCGCGCTCGCCGAGTTCGACGACGCCGACGCACTGGTGTGGGACGGTGGTCCCGACGATTTCCCGAAGAATTTGCCCGATCACATCCGTTGGGTGCAGCTCACCTACGCAGGCATCGAGCCGTTCTTCCGGGCCGGGCTGATCGACGACCGGCGCATCTGGGCGAATGCCTCGGGCGTGTACGCCGACAACGTCGCCGAATACGCCGTCGGGGGGCTGCTCGTAGGGTTGCGCCAGTTCCACACGTCACTCGGAGCGACGAGCTGGCGGAAAGACGAGATCGATCCGCGGGTCCGGACGCTCCACGGGTCGACCGTGGCAATCGTGGGAGCCGGTGGGATCGGCCGCGCCATGATCCCGCGGTTGCACGCTCTCGGTGTGGAAGTGGTGGCGGTCAACCGTTCGGGTCGGCCGGTCGACGGAGCGAAGGTGACACTGCCGTCGAGTCGCACCGCGGAAGTGTGGTCCATGGCCGATCACTTCGTGATTGCGGCTCCGGCAACCGAGGACACCGATCGGCTCGTCGACGCCGCTGTGCTCGAGGCGATGCCTGACACTGCATGGCTCGTCAACGTTGCGCGCGGCAACCTGGTCGACACGGATGCACTCGTCGACGCGATGCGCGCGGAGAAGATCGCAGGGGCGGTCCTCGACGTGACCGAACCCGAGCCCCTGCCCGATGGACACCCGCTGTGGGATCTCGACAACGTCGTGATCACCCCGCACATTGCGAACACTCGAAGCGGTCTGACCGCGGCGTTCGCGCCGACGCTGCGTGAGAACGTGCGCAGGTTCATTGCGGGGGAGGAGCTGCTCGCTCGGGTCGAGCCGAGCGCCGGGTACTGAGAGTCAACTGAACCTTCCTCCTGCCCCACGGGTTTCCGTTGGTCGTGAACGTGCAGAAACCCTTGGAACTGGAGGAAAGACCAGAGCGCGATTCGATCAGCGTGTGTATTCACGGTTGAACAACTTCTTCGACCACAAGTACCCGCCGAGGGCGATCAGCGCGCACCAGCCGAGCGCGATCCACCCGTGGTTTCCGATCGGGGTGCCCATCAGCAGACCGCGCAAGGTTTCGATGATCGAGGTGAACGGCTGGTACTCGGCGAACCACCGCAGCCCCGCGGGCATGGAGTCGGTGGGGACGAACCCGCTGCCGAGGAAGGGCAGTAGGATCAGCGGCATCCCGACATTGCTCGAGGCCTCGACGCTCTTGCTCGCCAGCCCGAGCGCGACCGAGAGCCAGATGAGCGCGAACGCCACCACGATCAGGAAGCCGGCCGTGGTGAGCCATTCGCCCGGTCCGGCCGTGGGCCGGAAGCCGATGAGCAGCGCGACACCGAGGACGGCCGCGATACTGAGCATGGTCTGGACGAGGCTGCCGAGCACATGTCCGGTCAGCACCGAGACGCGGGCGATGTGCATGGTGCGGAACCGGGCGATGATGCCTTCGGTCATGTCCATCGCGACAGAAATTGCGGTTCCTTGGACCGCGGCGGCGATGGTCATCAGGATGATTGCGGGCGTGACATAGTTGACGTATTCGGCTCGGCCACTGGATGTTCCGTCTATCCCAGCACCGAGTGTGCCGCCGAACACGTAGACGAACAGCAGCAGGAACACGATCGGCATCCCGATGAGCGTTACGGTCATCGAAGGATATCGTTGCATGTGCCTGAGGTTGCGACGCAGCATCGTTGCCGAGTCACGCAAGGGATGGAACGAGAGATCGGCGGGGGTCTTCCCGGTAAGTGTTGGAGTACTCATCAGTGGGTCACCTTGTCGTTGAGGGCACTGTCGTCGAGGGTGCCGCCGGTGAATGCGAGGAAGACGTCGTCGAGATCGGGTGTGTGTACGGACAGTTCCTCGACGTCGATGGATTCGTCGTCGAGACGGTCGATCAGGGTTTTGAGGGAGCGCATGCTGCCGTCCCCGGGCACCCGCAGGGCGAGCGCGTCCTGCTCATGGGAGGCCTGGTCGAGGATGCGTTCGGCCTTGTCGAGGTTGCTCGGGTCGGCGAATCGCAGGCGGACGTGGCTACCGGGAATGCGGCGTTTGAGCTCGTCGGGGGTGCCTTCTGCGACCAGCCTGCCGTTGTCGAGGACCGCGATCCGATCGGACAGTTCGTCCGCTTCTTCGAGATACTGAGTGGTCAGGAAGACGGTGACCCCGGTGGACACGAGGTTGCGGACGATCTTCCACATGCTCCGGCGACTGCGCGGGTCCAGGCCGGTGGTCGGTTCGTCGAGGAAGATCACTTGCGGACTGCCGACCAGGGTCATCGCGAGGTCGAGTCGCCTCCGCATCCCGCCCGAATAGGTCGATGCCGGCTTGCCGGCCGCGTCGATCAGGTCGAACTGTTCGAGCAGCTGGGCCACGACTTGTCGCCCGGTGCTGCGAGAGAGGTGCTGCAGGTTTGCCATCAACTGCAGGTTCTCCCGTCCGGTCATCAGGTTGTCGACCGCTGAGAATTGACCGGTGACGCCGATCGCGGCTCGGACCGCGTCGGGTTCGTGGGCGACGTCGTGGCCCGTGATGCTGACGTACCCGGCGTCGGCGTTGATCAGGGTGGACAGGATCTGGACCGTGGTGGTTTTGCCTGCACCGTTGGCGCCGAGCAGGGAGAACACTGTTCCCTGCGGCACGGTGAGGTCGATGCCGTCCAGTACGACGTGGTCTCCGAACGACTTGCGTAGCCCGGTCACCTCGATTGCGGGTACGGAATGTGTGGTGGTCATGGGTACTCCCTCGATGTGTGAGCTGGATCAGGAACGGCGGGCCGTGATGCTTCCGAACGAGGTGTGAGCGTGAACCTCGACGGTCGCGTCGGAGGGTTCGGGTGCGGTGGCGTCGTCGAGCAGGTTGTGTACCTGCCCGAATCCGGTGTTCACGTCCAGCCATGCAGCGGTGCCCTCGGCAATACCGATCTCCAGGTCACCCATTGCGGTGCCGAGTTCGACCGAGCCGTGGACGATCTCGCCGAGGCGGATGCTGCCGTTGGACGTCTTCGCCTCGACATGTGCGGTGGCCCGGTCGATCGAAATGTCTCCGTTCGCCGAGCGCACCCGGACGTCGCCGGTGACCTCGCCGATCACGGTGTCTCCGTTGTTGTTCTTCACGATTGCGGAGCCGTCGATCTCACCGACGCGGATTTCTCCTGTGCCGGTACGGATCTCGGCGTTCCCCGCGACACGGTCGGCGGTGATGTGACCGGCCGAGGTGTCGGCGCGCAGCGGGCCGGTCTGCTCGAGCCGGGCATTCCCTGCGGAGGTCGTGAATCGGCACTCCCCGAGCCGACCTGTGCCACTGAGGTTTCCCACTTGCACCTCACCGGACAGCCGTGAATCGCTGGGTAGGTCGATGGAGATCTCGACTGATCGGGTCTTGTTGGAGAAGTCGAAGAGGCGCGCCTTCGGCCCCGTGATCCGGAGCGCGCCGTGCTCGAGGTCGATGCGGATTCGTTGCGCGGCCTGCACGTCCGACTCATCTGATTCGTTGCTCGGGCGGACATCGACGACGGTGTCGGTGCGGTCGCTCGCAGTGATCCGTACGTTGCCGACGCTGAGTTCGACCGTGACGGAGATCGGTTCCGGTGTCTCGAAAATGGGCATAGTTGTCCCCTGGTCATAGGTGGGTGAAGCATCTCCGCAGGCCGGAGATGCGGTGTGGTGGTAGTGGTGCGGTCAGCGAACCCAACCGGTGAATCGTTGCTTGGTCGGTCTGCTCCGGATGTCGTTGTGCTGGTCGCGGGTCGGTTGCTGTAGTGCGGACGATGCAGCGCGGACCAGCCAGGCGTTGACCGAGCGGCCTTCCTCGGCCGCGGCCTCTTCGACTGCGGTCTTGAGTTGCTCGGGGAGACGTACATTGATCCGCGCGGTCGGCCCGTCTTCGGGGATCGGCGCACTGCTCGCCGGTGCCGAGGTCTCGTCGGCCACGGTTACCTGTTCGGCGGGAGGTGCGGTGACGACGAATTGCGGATCGCGGCCGCGGAGTCGTAGTTCCACCGAGCCGGGAGCCAGGTCGAGGGTGATCTCGTCGGCGGCGGCGGACAGTGCTTCGAGGATGGTCATCCGGATTGCCGATTCGAGAGATCCTGTCAGGCGCTCGACCAGTGCCCGGGATTCGTCGCCGCCGGCTTCGGCGAGGGTGGCGAATTCGCGTCCGAGATTGTTCACGTACGAGTTCAAATCCATGATGCCAGTGTGGCACACGCTTGGCACCAGAGCAATGGTTTATGGCTCATTTTGGCATCAATTTGGCTCGCTCCCTACTATTCGAACATGTGTACGATAGGAATGTCGGTGTCGCGGGAGGTGAAGATGGGGTGGAACAACGGTCCGCCGACCTGGTCGGAGATGGAACGTGTCCTGTCCGGCCGCTCCGCTCCGATGCATCCGGGCGACGGCAACGACGCCCCTGCCTGGTCCCGTACTCGCCCCGGCTACGAGGGGAAGGTGCAGCTGCCGCGCGGCCCCGTCGTGCCGTACGCCGAGCTGCACTCGCACTCGGCGTACAGCTTCCTCGACGGCGCCTCTACGCCCGAAGAACTCGTCGAAGAGGCTGTTCGTCTCGGCCTCGATGCCCTCGCGCTCACCGACCACGACGGCCTCTACGGCGTCGTGCGGTTTGCGGAGGCCGCGCGGGAACTCGGCATGCGCACCGTGTTCGGAGCCGAACTCGGTCTCGACGACGCGCACCTGCTGGTCCTCGCGCGGGGCAGCGAAGGGTACAGGCGCCTGTCGCGACAGATCGCCGCCGCGCACCTGGCGGGCGGGGAGAAGAACAAGCCCCGCTACGACTACGACGCACTCACCGACGCTGCCTGCGGACATTGGCAGATCCTCACCGGATGCCGCAGGGGGCATGTACGGCAGGCCCTCGACGCGGACGGCCCCGATGGCGCCGACCGTGCGCTGCGCGAACTCGTCGACCGCTTCGGAACCGAGCGCGTCACCGTCGAACTCGCCTGGCATGGCCTGCCCGACGACCATGAACGCAACACCGTCCTCGCGGAACTTGCCGGACGATACGGACTTTCGTGCGTGGCGAGTACCGCTGCGCACTTCTCCGTTCCGGGCAGGCGACGGCTCGCGATGGCCATGGCGGCGATCTCCGACCGGCAGAGCCTCGACGCCGCTGCGGGCAGACTGCCCCCGGTCGGCGGCGGCCACCTGCGATCGGGCGCGGAGATGGCACGTCTGTTCGGGGCGTTTCCCGGTGTTGTGCAGGCCGCCGCTGACCTCGGCCGCGAATGCGCCTTCGACCTGAGCCTCATCGCACCGAAACTGCCGCCGTTCGATGTACCCGACGGACACACAGAGCAGTCATGGCTTCGCGAACTCACCTACGGCGGAGCCCTGCGCCGATACGGACCCCCGGAACGCTACCGGGACGCCTACCGGCAGATCGAACACGAACTCGCCATCATCGAGCAACTGGGTTTTCCGGGATACTTCCTCGTCGTCCACGACATCGTGCAGTTCTGTAAGAGCAACGACATCCTTTGTCAGGGAAGAGGTTCTGCGGCGAATTCTGCCGTGTGCTATGCGATCGGCATCACCAACGTCGATCCCGTCCGCAACGGTCTGTTGTTCGAAAGGTTCCTGTCGCCGGAACGTGACGGCCCACCGGATATCGATCTCGACATCGAATCCGACCGCCGTGAAGAGGCCATCCAGCACGTCTACGAGAAATACGGGCGCACCCATGCCGCGCAGGTGGCCAACGTCATCACCTACCGTGGCAAGTCCGCGGTGCGCGACATGGCGCGGGCGCTCGGCTATGCGCAGGGCCAGCAGGACGCGTGGAGCAAGCAGGTCAGCCGCTGGGGCGGAGTGGGCCCCGGATCCGAGACCGCGACCGCGACCGATATCCCCGATCCGGTGCTTCGGCTCGCAGCCCAGATCGAGGGTCTGCCGCGACACCTCGGGATCCACTCGGGCGGGATGGTGATCTGCGACCGTCCCGTCGCCGATGTCGTCCCCGTCGAATGGGCACGGATGGCCGGTCGCACCGTCCTGCAATGGGACAAGGACGACTGCGCCGCCGCCGGACTGGTCAAATTCGATCTGCTCGGCCTCGGCATGCTCTCTGCGCTGCACTACATGATCGACCTCGTCGCCGAACACGAAGGCATCCCCGTCGATCTCGCGCAGCTCGATCTGTCGGAGGACGCCGTCTACGAGATGCTGCGCCGCGCGGATTCCGTCGGCGTGTTCCAGGTGGAGTCGCGCGCGCAGATGGCGACACTGCCACGGCTGAAACCGCGGCACTTCTACGATCTCGTCATCGAGGTGGCGCTGATCCGCCCCGGACCCATCCAGGGCGGATCCGTGCACCCGTACATCCGGCGGCGCAACGGCCTCGAACCCGTCGTCTACGACCATCCGTGCCTCGAGAAAACGCTCGAACGCACTCTCGGGATCCCGCTGTTCCAAGAACAATTGATGCAGATGGCCGTCGATGTCGCCGGTTTCACCGCTGCGGAAGCCGACCAGCTGCGTCGCGCGATGGGGTCGAAGAGATCCCCGGAGAAGATGGAACGTCTGCGCGCGCGGTTCTATCAGGGCATGCGAGAGCTGCACGGACTGACAGGGGAGGTCGCCGATCGCATCTACGAAAAGCTGTACGCCTTCGCGAATTTCGGATTTCCCGAAAGCCATTCGCAGAGTTTCGCCTCGCTGGTGTTCTATTCGTCCTGGTTCAAACTGCATCACCCCGCGGCATTCTGTGCGGGTCTGCTCCGAGCTCAGCCGATGGGTTTCTACTCGCCGCAATCGTTGGTAGCCGACGCCCGGCGACACGGTGTCGTGGTGCACGGACCGGACGTCAACGCGAGCCTTGCCCACGCCACCGTCGAGAATCGAGGCCAGGAAGTGCGCCTCGGGCTGGGGGAGGTGCGACACATCGGCGACGATCTTGCCGCACGCATCATCGAGGAACGACAGGCACACGGCCGGTACCTCTCCCTGCTCGACCTGACCGCCCGCATCGAACTCTCCACGGCTGCGACCGAAGCCCTCGCGACGGCCGGTGCATTGTCGAGTTTCGGCGTCACCAGGCGAGAAGCGCTGTGGGCGGCCGGTCCGGCATCGACGCAACGCGCGGGCCGGCTGCCGGGCATCGGTGCGTCCGCCCCGGCCCCCACCCTGCCCGGCATGAGCGATGTCGAGCTCGCCGCCGCCGACGTGTGGGCCACCGGAGTCTCACCGGACAGCTATCCGACGCAGTTTCTGCGCGACCGGCTCGACACGCTGGGGGTGATCCCCGCGTCGCGCTTGCTGCAGATCCCGGACGGGACTCGGGTGCTCGTCGGCGGTGCTGTCACCCATCGGCAGCGTCCGGCGACCGCAGCCGGTGTCACCTTTCTCAACCTCGAGGACGAGACCGGCATGGTGAATGTGGTGTGCTCGGTGGGGTTGTGGGCGAGATACCGGACCCTCGCACACACTGCCCCCGCGCTGTTGGTGCGCGGACGAGTCCAGAACGCGGACGGTGTCGTGACGGTGCTGGCCGACCGACTGCAGCAGATGGATCTACGGACACCGGTGAAATCCCGCGACTTTCGATAGCATCGCGCCCCATGAGACGCCTGCTGATGGTTGCGCTCCTCGCGCTGGTCGCGCTCGTCGCCGCTGCGTGCGGTGAGGGAGGTGACGGTGGCTCGGGGCCGATGAGGGATTCGGGACCTGCGATGGATTCGGGGCCTGCAATGTCGGAATCTGCGCCGGCGCTCACCGACGGCGCCCGTTCCTCGTCGCCCGCAGACGAGGCAGAGCCGGACCGGAAGGAGGTCATGACCGGACGTATCATGCTCACCGCGGACGATCCCGTCGCAGCCGGTCGCGAGGTGGTCACCATCGTGGAAGACTCTGACGGCCGTATCGATTCGATCACCGAACGACCCGAGTCGAGCAGTGTGCTCACCGTCCGTGTCCCTGTGGACGGGCTCGACGCCGTGATCGACGACGTGCGGCAGCTCGGACGCGTCACGAGCCTGACCACGAGCCGCGACGACGTCACCCTGCAGTACACCGACCTCGAGGCGCGCGTCGGCGCGCTCCGCGCCTCGGTCGACCGGCTGCGTACTCTCATCGAGTCGGCCGACAACACAGCCGACATCATCGAAGCGGAGAACGCCCTTGCCGAGCGGCAGGCCGACCTCGACAGCCTCGAAGCCCAGCGTCGGCAGCTGGCCGACATGGTCGACCTGTCGACTCTCACCGTCGACATCAGCACACAGCAGCGCCCGTCGGACAGTGACAGTTTCTGGGACGGCATCGTCGAGGGGTGGAACGGCCTGTGGGCGACCCTGGGGGCCGCGGTGGTCGCAGCGGGTATCGCGCTACCGTGGTTGGCGTTCCTGATCGTGTGCGCCGGAATCATCTACCTGGTGGTCCGGTGGATCGCCCGATCGGGACGGTCTTCCGCCGGAAATCCCGGCGAGGCCCCCGACGAGAGGACCGACAACGATGCGTGAAGTCGATCTGGCTGCACTGGAAACCGCACTCGCCGAGGGTGCGCCCGTCATCGACGTGCGCGAACTCGACGAGTACATCCAGGTGCGGGTTCCTGGCGTGACGCACATACCGCTCAGCGAGTTCGTGGCACGGGTCGAGGAGATCCCCGCGGCCGAGACCGTGTACATCATCTGTGCGGTGGGAGGACGCAGCCTGCAGGCCGCCGACTATCTGTCCGGTCGCGGCATCAACGCCGTCTCCGTTGCCGGTGGCACCGACGGCTGGCAGCAGTCGGGCCGCCCCGTCGAGAGTGGTGCCTGAGCGTCAGTGCAGGTCCGGTGTGAGCAGTGCGTTCGACATGCGTGATCGCCGCCTCCCGCTCCTTGCCGGTGCCTGCGCTGTAGTCGTTCTGGTGCTGACGGCATGCACCGCCGAGAGCGGTACTGCAGTGGCGGGATCCTCGACGGCATCTCCGCAGATCACGGAGAACACCTCGACCTCGATCGGCACCACAACGGCCACCGAAGCCGATCAGCAGCCGTATCGTGCAGAGACCCTTCTCGTGTCCGGATCGACCGATCGCGTCGACTATGCCGTCGAGATCCCCCAGATCGGTGGCGGGGACCCCGCGGTCGTCGACGAGTTCAACGAGTCCATGCAGGCCGCGTTGCAGGACCTGATCGACGGCCGCGGGACCGAGCGCTACACGCTCGCCACGGGCACACAGGAGGTGACCCGGATCGGTGAGCATGTCGTCGCCGGACTGTTGATCACGTCCTACAACATGAATCCACCCGGCGCGCACCCCACAGCACTCGTGTCCACCGTTGTTGTCGACACCGACAACGCCACCCCCGTCACGCTGCAGGACCTGTTCCCGGACCTGCAGGCCGGACTCGACCGATTGTCCGAGCAGTCGGCGCTGCTCCTTCCGGAGACCGCGGCCGGTCCGGACTACGTCCGCGAGGGCATCGCACCCGAGGAGAACAACTTCGCCGACTGGCTCCCGACGCCCGAGGGTATGCAGATCCGGTTCGGCGATTATCAAGTGGGCCCGCACGCCATCGGACTCGTGGACATCACCGTTCCCTGGGACGAACTGGCCGATGTCATGGATCGGGCGATTCTGCCGGTGGTCAGCAGCTGAAACAGACCGGTCAGACTGCGCCGTCGAACCCGTGCTGGCGCCACGCCTCGTAGGCCACCACCGCGGCGGCGTTCGACAGGTTCAGCGAGCGGCGTCCGGGCAACATCGGAATGCGGACCTGTGTGGTGACATGCGGATCGGCGAGCACCTCGCCGGACAGCCCGGTCGGTTCGGGACCGAACAACAGGACGTCGCCCGAGCGGTACTCGATGTCGGCGTAGCTGGTCGTGGCGTGCGCCGTGAACGCGAAGACACGCTCCGGTTTCAGTGCTTCCCACGCCGCCTGCAGATCGGCATGCACCGTCACCGACGCCAGATCGTGGTAGTCGAGCCCGGCCCGCCGCAGCTTCGGCTCGGACAGATCGAATCCGAGGGGCTCCACGAGGTGCAGCTCGTCGCCGGTCGCGGCGACCATCCTGATCGCATTACCCGTATTCGGGGGGATACAGGGCTCATGGAACATCACTCGGAACACTCGTTCCAGCTTGCCAGCCGGTTCGAGACCGGACACACGCGGGGGGATGCGGCCTCGGCCGAGAGCTGTTTCAATCGGACGGGCAGACGCACAGCGAGACCGCGGAGGCGAACCATCGCGATGACACGCACATACGGGGTCCGTCTGGCTCCGCGCGACGCCCTCCACGTGTTCGTCGAGGAGGCGAACCCAGAAGACCCACCTGCGGTAATGCTGAGTTTCTATGTGTGCGACACGGAACAGGACGCGAATCCGATCGGCACCAACGCCGAGGCGGTGACCTGGTTCCTCGATCGGCTGGAACGGACGCCGGCGCTTCGTCGCCGCCTGCATCGAGTTCCCGCCGATCTCGACTACCCGTACTGGGTCGAGGCGGACGTCGACCCCGAGCACCACATTCGTTTCACGATGGTCGGCCACACCTCCCGCACCGAACTGCACAGGCGCCTGGCGTCGATGAAGGAGGCGCCCCTCGACCTGACAAGGCCACCCTGGGAGGTGCATGTCCTGACCGATGTCAGCGGGGTCGACGAGCTGCCTGCGGCGTCGACCATCGTCGCGTTGCGAATACACCATTCGCTCACCGACGGACTGGGAGCAGCCGAGATCGCCCGCGCGTTGTTCGACGATCCGGACGCGAAGCCGGCAGGCACCGAGGCGCTCTCCTCGGTTCCCGGTGTGGTCCGGGCGGTATCGGCACTGCCGTTCCGGTTCATGCGGATGGTACCTGCTGTGCTCGCTGCGCTCCGCGCGCGGAAGGCGCTGACCACGCTGACCGCAGCGGGAACGATCACCCCACCGGCGCCGTGCCGTCCACGAACGCGTTTCGATACCGGTGGCAGCGGGTCGCGGCAGTTCGGCCGGGTCCGCATGGATCTGCGCGACGTCCGGGCCGTCGCTCGCTCCACCGGAACATCCGTCAACGATGTGATCCTGTCCGTGGTCTCGGGCGGTCTGCACTCGTATCTCGAGCAGCACGGAGAAATCCCGCCGGCGTCGCTCGCGGCGATCGTCCCCCGGTCGACCCGGCGCAGGTCCGGCGTCGAGGGAGGGAAGACCCGTGCGGCGAACGAGGTCACGCTCATGTACGTCGACCTGCACACCGACCATGCGGACCCGCTCGAGCGACTCCGCCTCGTCCGGGAATCGTCGAACTTGGAGAAGCAGCGTGTCGCGCGTCCGGAGACGGCGGCAACCACCGCACCCGTCGATGCTTCGCCCGCAGTGGACCTGAAGGTGTCGATTCGGCGTGCCCGCAACCGGAAGATCGAGTCGAGCGGCGACGTCGTCGCTCTGGCGAACACCGCGGTGACCAATGTGCCCCGCGGCCGGGTCGGGGGCCTCCGTTTCGGCGGCAGCCCGGTGGTGGAAGCGCTGGGGACACCGATGCTCAGCCGGACCTCCGCCCTCGTCCATTCGGTGACATCGCTCGGAAATACTCTGAATCTGACGTTCCTGGTGAGTGTTTCGTCGATGCCGGACCCCGAGGACTACGAACGCCGTCTCGCGTCGGCGTTCGAAGATCTGTACCGCGCCGGAGCCCCCGACGGCAATCAGGTGGACTCTCGCGGTTGTTCCCCGTCCGGAACGATGTGGCACCGCCCGCCGCGAGCGAGTGGATACCTGGAAGAATGAGTGACGTGACTGCGACCATCCTGGACGGCAAAGCAACCCGCGACGAGATCTTCGAGGACCTGGTGGTCCGCGTCGCAGCGCTGAAGGACAAGGGCATCACGCCCGGCCTCGGCACGATCCTGGTGGGCGACGACCCCGGATCGGCGGCGTACGTGCGCGGCAAGCACAACGACTGCGCCAAGGTGGGCATCACCTCGATCCGCAAGGATCTGCCCGCCGACATCACCCAAGAACAGCTCGAAGCGGCGATCGACGAACTCAACGCCGACCCCGCATGCACGGGGTACATTGTGCAGCTTCCGCTGCCCGGGCACCTCGACGAGAACGCCGCCCTCGAGCGGATCGACCCTGCCAAGGATGCGGATGGACTGCATCCGGTCAACCTCGGACGTCTGGTGCTCGGCAAGGAGGCGGCGTTGCCGTGCACCCCGCGGGGCATCGTCCACCTGCTGCGCCGCTACGAGGTGCCGATCAACGGCGCCCATGTGGTGGTCATCGGCCGCGGCGTGACCGTGGGCCGCCCGATCGGGCTCCTGCTGACCCGTCGCAGCGAGAACGCGACAGTGACGCTGTGCCACACCGGCACCAAGGACCTCGCCGCCGAGGTGAAGCGCGCCGACATCGTCGTTGCCGCAGCGGGTGTGCCCGGTCTGATCACCGCCGACATGGTCAAGCCCGGTGCAGCAGTGCTCGACGTGGGTGTCTCGCGCACAGCCGACGGCCTGCGCGGCGACGTCGCCGCCGACGTCCGCGACGTTGCCGGGTTCCTCTCGCCCAATCCCGGTGGTGTCGGACCCCTCACCCGCGCGTTTCTGCTGACGAACGTCGTCGAACGCGCCGAGCACGACGCCGGTCTCTGAGCAACCAGCAGATGGACAGTTCGGTGCGACTCACACGACTGAACCTGCCGCTGCTGGCGGTCACCCTGGTGATCGCCGCAGCGGTGGTCCTCGTGCTGGCCGATCGCTGGCGCCGAGGCGCTTTCGTGTTCGGTGGTGCGATGATCCTCGCGGGGATTCTCCGCTGGGCTCTCGACTCCGATCAGGTGGGAGTGCTCGCGGTGCGAAGCAAACGCTTCGACGTGGCAGCGATGCTCGCCATGGGTGGGGCGATCGTCGGACTGGCTGTCTCGATCGACCCCCTGGGCACAGGGTAGGGGGAACAGGCCGGCGAGCGCTGTTACGCGCTCGCCAGCTCCATCAACTCGACGAGCAGCTTCGCGACCGCGTCGGCCTCGGTGAGGAAGCCGTCGTGTCCGTCGCGTGATTCGAGCACGCGCAGCCCGGCGCAATGAGGGAGACCGTCTGCGATCTCCTGCTGCAATCGAATCGGGTAGAGACGATCCGAATCGACGCCCGCGACGATCGTCGGTACCTGCGTGCTCGCCAATGCGGCCTCGACGCCACCGCGACCGCGGCCTACGTCGTGCCGGTTCATCGCGTCGCTCAGTACCACGTAGGTCCCGGGGTCGAACCGTTTGACGAGCTTCGCTGCCTGGTGGTCGAGGTAGCTCTGCACGGCGTAGCGTCCGTCACGCCACGGATCCTCGTCGTCTTGAGGGAGGTTGGCGAACCGCGAGTCGAGTTCTTCCTCGCTGCGATACGAGAGATGGGCCATGCGCCGCGCGATACCCAGCCCGGCCTCGGGTCGGCGGCCGGTCTCGTAGTAGTCGCCGCCCTGCCAGTCCGGATCCGCCATGATGGCAGCGATCTGGGTGCTCTGGACACCGATCTGATCGGCGGTTGCGCGGGAGCCGACCGCGAGGACCAGTGCCGCCCGCACCCGGCTCGGGTGGGAGACGACCCATTCGAGCGAACGCATGCCGCCCATCGATCCACCCGTCACCGCGGCCAATGTCTCGATGCCGAGGGCGTCGAGAAGGGCAGCTTCCGCGGTGATCTGATCGCGGATGGTGATCCGCGGGAAACGGGAGCCCCACGGTTTGCCGTCGGGCGCGGTGCTGCCCGGGCCGGTGGTGCCCTGGCATCCGCCGAGGACGTTCGTGGCCACCACGCACCACCGGTCGGTGTCGATCGGCGCGCCGGGGCCGACCATGCCGGACCACCAGCCTGGCGACGGGTGATCCGGTCCGGCCGGTCCGGTGATGTGTGAGTCCCCGGTCAGCGCGTGCTCGACGAGCACGACGTTGTCGCGGGTGGGTGACAGCGCGCCCCACCGCTGCAGAGCGACGGTGACATCGGGAAGGATGTCACCGCTTTCGAGGGTGATGCTGCCGATGTCGATGGTGTCGAGCTTTCCGTCTTCTGCGGGAAGCTCGATCCGTCGACGGTTGGTACCTGTTGTCAAGATGCGACCGCCTCGAGGCCAGTGGTGATGGTCAATGTGTCCTGCTTGCCATGTCGGGGCACTGGGACGAGAGCCGGTATCGACAGTCCATCAGCATTTCGAACCTCCCAAGAGCCGGCTTGTCGTCTGCGGTGCGCCGACGACCGTGTCCTCACCCGGAGCACCCCACCCTGGCCGGAGGGTTGCCGACCAGCAAGCCGGGGCTTCGCGCTGGCACTCATGACCTCGTCGGCAGTCTAACGGCTGGATCCTAGGGCTCGACACGCGGCTCTCGACCTTCCCTCCGCCTGCGCCCGAGCAGCAAGAAAGTTACCGGTCAGTAGCGCTTGGGGGGCCGCAGCCGGGGTTGTGCGTGCATCGAATAGCAGTACGCTTGTTCTGTTTGGCTCCGTACCCGACGCGTGCGGAGCCATGCTCAGACGCCTGAGCTGAAGGCGGTCGCATTCCGGAAGTGCGGCCGCTCGGGGACTCGACTGCCGTCCAAGGAGGACACGAACCGCGTATGTCCAAGATCAAGGTTGAGGGTAAGGTCGTCGAACTCGACGGCGACGAGATGACGCGCATCATCTGGCAGTTCATCAAAGACAAGCTCATTCATCCCTATCTGGATGTGGATCTCGAGTACTACGACCTCGGCATCGAGAACCGTGATGCGACCGACGACCAGGTCACCATCGATTCCGCGAACGCCATCAAGAAGCACGGCGTCGGTGTCAAGTGCGCGACCATCACCCCGGACGAGGCGCGGGTCGAGGAGTTCGGCCTGAAGAAGATGTGGCGGTCACCCAACGGCACTATTCGTAACATCCTCGGCGGCACCATCTTCCGTGCACCCATCATCATCTCCAACGTGCCCAGGTTGGTTCCGGGTTGGACGAAGCCGGTCATCGTCGGCCGTCACGCATTCGGCGACCAGTACCGTGCCACAGACTTCAAGGTCCCCGGCGCAGGCACCGTCACCATCACCTACACGCCGGACGACGGTTCCGAACCGATCGAGCACGAGGTGTGCAGGATCCCCGAGGACGGCGGCGTCGTCATGGGTATGTACAACTACAAGAAATCCATCCAGGACTTCGCACGCGCCTCGCTGTCCTACGGTCTGCAGCGCAACTACCCGGTATACCTGTCCACCAAGAACACGATCCTCAAGGCCTACGACGGCATGTTCAAGGACGAGTTCCAGCGGATCTACGAGGACGAGTTCAAGGCGGAATTCGACGCTGCCGGACTGACCTACGAGCACCGCCTGATCGACGACATGGTGGCGTCGTCCCTCAAGTGGGAAGGCGGCTACGTCTGGGCCTGCAAGAACTACGACGGTGACGTCCAGTCCGACACTGTTGCGCAGGGCTACGGCTCGCTCGGACTCATGACTTCCGTGTTGATGACTCCGGACGGCAGGACCGTCGAAGCGGAGGCCGCACACGGCACCGTCACCCGGCACTACCGGCAACATCAGCAGGGCAAGCCGACATCGACCAATCCCATTGCGTCGATCTTCGCGTGGACACGCGGTCTCGAGCACCGCGGCAAACTCGACAGCACATTCGAGGTGATCGAGTTCGCGCAGGCACTCGAGGACGTCGTCATCAAGACCGTCGAGGCAGGCAGCATGACCAAAGACCTTGCACTGCTCGTCGGTCCCGAACAATCGTGGCTGACCACCGAGGAGTTCCTCGGCACGCTCGACGAGAACCTGCAGAAGGCCCGCGCCTCGCAGTAGCGTTGCCGCGTCGAGAACCGACGCGTCGACGAGCAGTACGCGCGACGAGACGGGCCGCCCCATCGGGGACATCCCGTGCTTTCCGCTCTGTCTGTGGAGTCGGATACGGTGTGCGGCGTGTCCCTCACCATCACCACCGTGAATGTCAACGGCGTGCGCGCTGCGGCAGGAAAGGGCCTGCTGGCCTGGCTCGAAACCTCCGCTGCCGACATCGTCTGCCTCCAGGAAGTACGCGCGACCGAGAAGCAGTTCCACGCCGCGATCGCGCCCGCCCTGGACGCCGGTTGGCATGTCACGGGATCAGAGGCGTCCGCGAAGGGACGCGCGGGGGTTGCGATCCTCTCGCGCACGCCGGCGGACGCCGTCCGCGTGGGTTTCGACGTCGACGAGTACGTCGACTCGGGCCGCTACATCGAGGCGGATTTCGGGGCCGTGACGGTCGGCAGCCTCTACCTGCCCACTGGGGAAGCCGGAACCCCGAAGCAGGACGACAAAGAACGCTTCATGAAGGGTTTTTCCGCGTATCTGGGAGAGCGCGCCTCCGACGTCGTTTCGGCCGGTCGGGACATGGTGGTGTGCGGCGACTGGAACATCGCCCACACCGAGCGCGACATCAAGAACTGGAAGGGCAACGTCAAGAAATCGGGCTTCCTGCCCGAAGAACGCGACTGGGTGGGCGATCTGCTCGCCACCGGCCGATGGCACGACGTCGTGCGTGACGTCCACGGCGACGTCGCAGGCCCCTACTCCTGGTGGTCCTACCGCGGTAAGGCCTTCGACACCGACGCCGGCTGGCGCATCGACTACCACCTCGTGACGCCCGCGCTGGCGGAGCGGGTCGTCGACGCCCGGGTCGAACGCGCCGCGACGTATGCGGAACGCTGGTCCGATCATGCGCCGGTGACCGTCCGATTCCACTGACACCTCCTGCGGCGGCCGGATCCGGTGCGTGAAAGTATCGAGGCCATGTCGACGCCAGATCAGAACACCACAGCGCAGGACTCCCGGCCGGCCGCCAGGCCCCGGGTGCTCTCGGGCATCCAGCCCACCTCGGATTCGTTCCACCTCGGGAACTTTCTGGGGGCGTTGCAGCAGTGGGTTCCGGCGCAGGACGAGAACGACGCCTTCTACTTCATCCCCGACCTGCACGCCATCACGGTGCCGCAGAAACCGAAGGAGCTGCGGCAGCGGGTCCTCGTTGCCGCAGCGCAGCTGCTTGCGATCGGGATCGATCCGGAGCGCTCCGTGCTGTTCGTGCAGAGCCAGGTTCCCGAGCATGCCGAGTTGTCCTGGGTGCTCAACTGCCTCACCGGTTTCGGTGAAGCGAGCCGCATGACGCAGTTCAAGGACAAGTCGGCCAAGCAGGGGTCCGATCATGCGAGCGTCGGCCTGTTCACCTATCCGGTGCTCATGGCCGCGGACATCCTTCTCTACCGCGCCCACAAGGTCCCCGTCGGTGAGGACCAGCGCCAGCACCTCGAGCTCACCCGCGACCTCGCGCAGCGTTTCAACAAGCGGTTCGGAAAGACCTTCGTCGTTCCGGAGCCTCAGATCGTCAAGGGCACAGCCAAGATCTACGACCTGCAGGACCCGACGTCGAAGATGAGCAAGTCGGCGGCCACCGACGCCGGCCTGATCAATCTGCTCGACGACCCGAAGATCTCGGCGAAGAAGATCAAGTCGGCGGTGACCGACAACGACCGTGAGATCCGATTCGACCCGGAGAACAAGCCGGGCGTGAGCAACCTGCTCACCATCCAATCAGCACTGTCGGGCCGCTCGGTCGACGAACTCGTCGCCGGGTACGACGGCAAGGGCTACGGCGATCTGAAGGGGGACACCGCCGAGGTCCTCACCGAGTTCGTGACTCCGCTGCGCGCGAAGGTGGATGAGTACCTCGCAGACGAAGCGGAACTGCTCCGAATCCTGTCGAACGGAGCGGAGCGGGCACGCGAGGTCGCTTCCCGGACGCTGACGCAGGTCTATGACAAGGTGGGATTCCTACCCCGGAATTGACCCGTAAGGAGACCCAGATGGTCGGTGAGCCGGACGGCGACAAGAAGCCGAGTTTTCTCGAGCGTCAGCGTGCGGCCCGACCGTGGCTCGACCATCTGGTGCGGTCCGGTGTGCGGTATCAGGAGAACAAGGGCGACTATTACGCTGCGGGCCTGACCTACTTCACGGTTCTTGCGATCGTTCCGGTCATCATGGTCGGGTTCTCGATAGCCGGTTTCGTCCTTGCCGGTCGGCCCGAGATGCTCGAGCAGATAAGCGCGGCGATCACCGAGAACATTCCGGGTGAACTCGGTGGCACCGTCCAGGGAATCATCGATTCCGCGATCGATTCCCGCGGCGCGGTGGGGGTCATCGGTCTGATCACCGCGTCGTACGCCGGCCTGGGCTGGATGGCGAACCTGCGGGATGCCCTCACCGCGATGTGGGACCATCCGCGCGAGAAGGGGAACTTTCTCGTCGTCAAGCTCAAGGACGGCGGTGCGTTGATCAGCCTGGGTTTGGCGATGGTCGTGTCGTTGGGATTGTCCGCGGTCAGCAGCGGGCCGGTGATGCGGTGGATCGTGGAACTGCTGAACATCGAGAACATCGTCGGTGTGGGTGTGCTTCTGCGTATCGTCGCTCTTCTCATTGCGGTCACTGCCACGAGTGCGGTGTTCACGTGGGTCATCGCCCGGCTGCCCCGTGAGCCGGTCACCTTCCGCAGCGCGATCCTCGGCGGTGTGATCGCGGGAATCGGCTTCGAAATCCTCAAACAGGCCGGCTCGATCTACCTCGAGAGTGTTCTCCAGGGCCCCGCAGGTGTCGCGTTCGGTCCGATACTCGGCATCCTGGTTTTCGGAAACATCACTGCGCGACTGGTGTTGTTCTGCACCGCATTCGCCGCGTCGACGAAGGCGAACTTGGCACTCGCGTATGTCCCGGCGCCGGATTCCGCGATCATCACCCCGCGTGTACAGGTCAACGAGGGGACAGGGGTGCGCGGCGGGATCGCGCTGGTGGGGGCCGGTGTCCTCGGTGGCGCACTGCTCGGATCGCGGGTCCGGAACCGGCGTTCGCGCGGTTAGGCGCCGGATTCAGGTCTGCGGCCCCGACTGCCTACGCACCGCTTCGATGAACAGGGCCGGTCGATTCGGTGAGATCACCTGCCACCGCTGCCGATCGGCCGTACCGTCGAAACCATGAAAGCCGTCCAGTACACCGAGATCGGTGCGGAACCGGTCGTCGTAGAGATTCCCACGCCTTCCCCTGGTCCCGGCGAGGTTTTGCTGAAGGTCACCGCTGCGGGCCTGTGCCACTCCGACATCTTCGTAATGGATCTCCCCACCGATGCCTACGGATACGGGCTGCCGCTGACCCTCGGCCACGAGGGAGCCGGTACCGTCGCCGAACTGGGTGCAGGAGTCGGCAACCTCGCGGTCGGCGATGCGGTCGCCGTGTACGGGCCGTGGGGGTGCGGTGACTGCCATGCGTGTGCCCGCGGCCGCGAGAACTACTGCGCCCGTGCTTCGGACCTCGGGATCACCCCGCCGGGGCTCGGTTTCCCCGGATCCATGGCCGAATACATGATCGTCGATTCGACCCGGCACCTCGTGCCCATCGGTGATCTCGACCCGGTCACCGCGGCGCCGCTGACCGACGCGGGTCTGACCCCGTATCACGCGATCAACCGGGTGCTGCCGCTCCTCGGACCCGGGTCCACCGCGGTGGTGGTCGGTGTCGGCGGACTCGGTCACGTCGGTATCCAGATCCTGCGGGCGATCAGCGCGGCCCGGGTCGTCGCGGTCGATCTCGACGACGACCGGCTCGCACTGGCCCGCACCGTCGGCGCCGATGCCGCGATCCGATCCGATGCGGGAGCGGCCGCTGCGATCCGCGACCTCACCGGTGGGCAGGGCGCGACCGCGGTGTTCGATTTCGTCGGAGCCCAGGCGACGATCGACATGGCCCAGCAGGTCGTGGCGATCGACGGTCACATCTCGATCGTCGGAATCCACTCCGGCGCCCACGCGAAGGTCGGTTTCTTCCTCGTTCCGTTCGGTGCCTCCGTCGTGACCCCGTACTGGGGGTCACGTACTGAACTGATGGAGGTGATCGCCCTCGCGCGAGCCGGCAGGCTCGACATCCACACCGAGACTTTCACCCTCGACGAAGGTCCAGAGGCGTACCGGAGGTTGCGTGAGGGCACCATCCTCGGCCGAGGCGTAGTCGTTCCCGGCTGAGAGGACATGGTTTCAGATACAGCGAAGGCCCGCACACGAGTGTGCGGGCCTTCGTCGGGGCTGCAGTGGTGGTCTGCTGTCAGCGTGCAAACATCAGCGCGCGCTTGACTTCCTGGATCGCCTTCGTCACCTGGATGCCGCGAGGGCATGCGTCGGTGCAGTTGAAGGTGGTGCGGCAGCGCCACACGCCTTCCTTGTCGTTGAGGATGTCCAGCCGCTCGGCGGCACCTTCGTCACGCGAGTCGAAGATGAACCGGTGAGCGTTGACAATGGCAGCGGGACCGAAGTAGCTGCCGTCGCTCCAGTACACCGGGCACGAGGTGGTGCAGCAAGCGCACAGGATGCACTTGGTGGTGTCGTCGAAACGTGCGCGGTCGTGCTGTGACTGGATGCGCTCGCGGGTCGGCTCGTTGCCGGTCGCGATGAGGAACGGCTTGACGGCACGGAACGCGTCGAAGAACGGTTCCATGTCGACGATGAGATCCTTCTCGACGGGCAGGCCGCGGATGGGCTCGATCGTGATGGTGACCGGCTTGCCGTCCTTGGGCAGCATGTCCTTCATGAGGATCTTGCAGGCCAGGCGGTTGACGCCGTTGATCCGCATCGCGTCGGACCCGCACACACCGTGTGCACAGCTGCGCCGGAACGTGAGGGTGCCGTCGAGGTAGCCCTTCACGTACAGCAGCAGGTTGAGCATGCGGTCGGTGGGAAGCGCGGGAACCTGGAAGGAGTCCCAGTGCTGGCCCTTGCCGTCCTCCGGGTTGAACCGGGCGATCTTGAGCGTGATCATGGTCGCGCCCTCGGGCACGGGAGGCAGCTCGGACGCGGAGACGCTGTCGTTCTTCTCGATAGTTGTCATCAGTACTTACGCTCCATGGGCTCGTACCGGGTCTGGACCACCGGCTTGTAGTCCAGGCGGATGTCGGAGATCAGGTCCTCGCCCACCTTGTAAGCCATGGTGTGCTTCATGTAGGTCGCGTCGTCCCGGTCGGGGTAGTCCTCGCGGGCGTGACCGCCGCGCGATTCCTTGCGGTTGAGGGCACCGACGACGGTCACCTCGGCCATTTCGAGCAGGAAGCCGAGCTCGAGGGCCTCGAGCAGGTCGCTGTTGTAGCGCTTGCCCTTGTCGTGGACGGTGATCTCCTTGTAGCGCTTCTTCAGCTCATGGACATCATTGAGCGCCTGTGTCAGCGTCTCCTCGGTGCGGAACACCGATGCGTTGTTGTCCATCGACTGCTGGAGGTCGCGGCGGATATCGGCGACGCGCTCACTGCCACCCTGGTGCAGGATGAGGTCGAGCCAGTCGTCGACGTACTTCGTGGGGTTCTCAGGCAGATCCACGTGCTCGGAGCTGTTCGCGTATTCGGCGGCAGCGATTCCGGCGCGACGACCGAACACGTTGATATCGAGCAGCGAGTTGGTGCCGAGACGGTTGGCGCCGTGCACCGACACGCATGCGCATTCGCCGGCCGCGTACAGACCCCTGACGATCTCGTCGTTGTTGCGCAGGACCTCGCCCTGGACGTTGGTGGGGATACCACCCATGACGTAGTGGCAGGTCGGGTACACCGGAACGAGCTCGGTGACGGGGTCGACGCCGAGGTAGGTCCGTGCGAACTCGGTGATGTCGGGAAGCTTCTCCTCGAGCACCTCCTCGCCGAGGTGGGTCACGTCGATGTAGACATAATCCTTGTTCGGCCCGGCGCCGCGGCCTTCGAGTACCTCGAGCACCATCGAGCGCGCGACGATGTCGCGGGGTGCGAGGTCCTTGATGGTGGGGGCGTAGCGCTCCATGAAGCGTTCGCCATCGGCGTTACGGAGGATGCCACCTTCACCGCGGACGGCTTCGGAGATCAGGATGCCCAGGCCCGCGAGTCCTGTCGGATGGAACTGGTGGAATTCCATGTCCTCGAGCGGCAGGCCCTTGCGGAAGATGATGCCGAGGCCGTCACCGGTGAGGGTGTGGGCATTGGACGTCGTCTTGTACATGCGGCCTGAACCGCCGGTCGCGAACACGATCGACTTCGCGTGGAAGACGTGGATCTCACCGGTGGCGAGTTCGTACGCGATCACGCCGGTCGCGACGGGCCCGTCCGGGGTCTCCGTCAGAGAGATGTCGAGCGCGTAGAACTCGTTGAAGAACTCGACGTCGTGCTTGACGCAGTTCTGGTACAGCGTCTGCAGGATCATGTGTCCTGTGCGGTCGGCTGCGTAGCACGCACGACGGACCGGGGCCTTGCCGTGGTCACGGGTGTGGCCACCGAATCGACGCTGGTCGATCTTGCCCTCGGGCGTGCGGTTGAACGGAAGGCCCATCTTCTCGAGGTCGAGGACCGCGTCGATGGCTTCCTTCGCCATGATCTCGACAGCGTCCTGGTCGGCGAGGTAGTCGCCGCCCTTGACGGTGTCGAATGTGTGCCACTCCCAGTTGTCTTCCTCGACGTTCGCCAGGGCAGCACACATGCCACCCTGTGCGGCGCCGGTGTGGCTGCGAGTGGGGTAGAGCTTGGTCAGAACCGCGGTGCGGGCCCGGGGGCCTGCTTCGATCGCGGCGCGCATTCCGGCGCCACCTGCGCCGACGATGACCACGTCGTAACGATGTTCCTGCATGAAGTCTTGGCTCCCCTAGCTCGCAACGATGTTGGGATCGAAGGTGAAGATCACGTAGGTACCCAGACCCATGATCAGGATCATCGACACGACCAGGATCGTGTTGAGCCAGAACCGGGTGGAGTCCTTGCGTGCGTAGTCCGCGATGACGGTGCGCAGTCCGTTGCCACCGTGCAGCTGTGCGAGCCACAGCATCGACAGGTCCCAAACCTGCCAGAACGGGCTGGACCATCGACCCGCGACGAAGGCGAAGTTGATGCGGTGCACGCCGTCGTCGAGCATCAGCATGATCAGCAGGTGGCCGAGCACCAGGATGATCAGTGCGACGCCGGACAGGCGCATGAACATCCACGCGTACAGCTCGAAGTTGTTCTTCGCTGCGCGACGCGGAGACCGCGGATTGTCGAGGCTGGCCGGGCGGTCGTACGACGTGCCCAGGGTCTTCGCTTCGGTCATGTCAGTGCCCCGCAAACATGTTGTAGAAGATGCGAATGGTCGCGGGGATCATCACCACGAACCAGATCGCCAGGATCGTCCAGAGCATCATGCGCTGGTACTTCGGGCCCTTGGACCAGAAGTCGATCAGCATGACGCGCAAGCCGTTGAGAGCGTGGTAGAGCACCATGGCCACCAGGCCGAGCTCCATCAGGCCGACGATCGGGTTCTTGTAGGTGTCGATGACCGCGTCATAGGTCTCGGGGTTGACCCGGACGAGTGCGGTATCGAGGACGTGGACGAATAGGAAGAAGAACGTCGCCACGCCGGTGATCCGGTGTAGAACCCAGGACCACATGCCGGGGTCCCCCCGGTATAGCGACCGTGTGCGCCCCGCCGGTGCGGGGGCGGCTTCAGTCGTGCTGCTCATCGAGTGCTGTGCCTCCAACGTCAATGGTGGACGCGTCGAGCCGCTCTCGCTGTGGAAATCCGCAGTACCGGGCCCGACGTGAAACCTGAACCGACTTGGCTCGACTCTAAACCCATCGCAAAGCCGGGAACTAATCTCCCGGCTGATTCGTACGGGGGTGAAATCATAAGTTAGGTTTGCCTTTCCAACTGTGATCACGGGCGGTGGGGGCGTCGAAGCGTTGCGTAGGCCACCATGGAAGGATGGGAAACCGTGCCGGAAATTGACTGGAAGTCCTTGCGCGCCAAAGCACATGAGGTGATGGCTCGTGCCTATGCTCCCTACTCGAGGTTTCCGGTGGGGGCTGCGGCTCTCACTGTGGACGGCCGGACTGTGAGCGGGTGCAATGTGGAAAATGTCTCACACGGATTGGGTCTTTGTGCCGAATGCGTACTCGTCGGTAACTTGATCTCCGGTGGTGGAGGGCGTCTTCGAGCGGTCGCCGTGTGCGACGGTCGCGGGGAAATACTGGTGCCATGCGGCCGATGCAGGCAGGTCCTTCTCGAGCATGGTGGCCCCGGTCTGCTCATCGACACCACAACCGGTCCCCGCTCGATGTCGGAACTCCTTCCCGATGCCTTCGGTCCCGAGCACCTCGCCGCGGTGGGCCCCGAGGGGGGTGGCCATGCCTGAGATCGCCTCGATCATCCGGAGCAAGCGCGACGGCTTCGAACTGACCGGATCCGAAATCGACTGGGTGATAGAAGCGTTCACTCACGGGATCGTCGCCGACGAGCAGATGTCCGCGCTTGCCATGGCCATCTACTTCCGCGGAATGAGTCGCACCGAGACTTCGCGCTGGACAACGGCGATGATCGACTCGGGCCGGCGGCTCGACTTCACCGGCCTGGGGCTGCGTACTGTCGACAAGCATTCGACCGGTGGGGTGGGGGACAAGATCACCTTGCCGCTCGCTCCGTTGGTGGCCGCGTGCGGCGTGGCGGTGCCCCAGCTGTCGGGTCGCGGTCTCGGACATACCGGGGGCACGCTCGACAAGCTCGAATCGATTCGCGGGTGGCGTGCCGAGCTGAGCACCGCCGAGATGGCCGAGATCCTCACCGACCCTGCCGTCGGGGCCGTCGTCTGCGCCGCCGGCGCGGATCTGGCGCCTGCCGACCGGAAGCTCTACGCGCTGCGCGACGTGACCGGCACCGTCGAATCGATCCCACTGATCGCCAGTTCGATCATGAGCAAGAAGATCGCCGAAGGCGCGGGAGCACTCGTTCTCGACGTGAAGGTCGGCAGCGGGGCGTTCATGAAGGAACTCGGAGAAGCCCGCGAGCTCGCCAGGACGATGGTGGAACTCGCATCCGATGCCGGTCTGAGCACCACTGCCCTGCTCACTCGGATGGACACACCGCTCGGGCGCACCGTGGGTAATGCCCTCGAAGTGGGCGAGGCGATCGAGGTACTTGCAGGCGGTGGTCCCGAGGACGTCGTCGAACTGACGCTCGCGCTCGCCCGCGACATGCTCGCAGCGGCGGGCGTCGACGATATCGACCCCGCCGATCGGCTTCGCGACGGGTCTGCGATGGACCGCTGGCGTTCGATGATCGTCGCTCAGGGCGGTGACCCCGATGCGTCGCTACCGACCGCGTCCTGCACCGAGACCGTGTACGCCGAGTCGGACGGGATCCTGATCGGCCTCGATGCCATGGCCGTCGGACTCTGCGCGTGGCGGCTCGGTGCGGGCCGCACGCATCAGGGCAGCGCTGTGCAGGCAGGCGCGGGTGTCGAACTGCACGTGGTACTCGGCGATTCGGTCCGTGCGGGCCAGCCGATCGCAACACTCCATACCGACACGCCACAGGCGTTCCCGACCGCGCTCACGAGTTTGCGCGACGGAGTGCAGATCGGAACAGAGCCGCCGGAGCGGCGCCCGCTCGTCATCGAGCGGATCACCGAGTAGGCGACTACCGTCCGAGACATGAACGAGCAGCCGAGCGGGGCGCGGCTCCGGATCGCGCCCAAAGTGGTCCTGCACGACCACCTCGACGGCGGGCTGCGGCCCGAATCGATCCTTCAACTCGCCGGGGAGTGTGGTCATCGACTGCCTGCCGATACCGCAGACGGACTCGCCTCGTGGTTCCGTGACTCCGCCGACAGCGGGTCGCTCGAACGTTACCTGGAGACCTTCGAGCACACCGTTGCCGTGATGCAGACTCCCGAAGGTCTCGAGCGGGTCGCGCGGGAATGCGTCGTCGATCTCGCGGGCGACGGCGTCGTCTACGCCGAGGTGCGGTTCGCGCCCGAACAGCATCTCGAGCGGGGTCTGAGTCTCGACCGTGTGGTCGAGCATGTCCTCGAAGGATTCCGGGCCGGGGAGTCGGAAGTAGCAGCGGCAAGTGGGCGACGCATTCGGGTGGGATGCCTGCTCACCGCGATGCGGCATGCTGCCCGTTCTCGGGAGATCGCCGAACTGGCCGTGCGGTACCGCGACCGCGGGGTCGTCGGATTCGACATCGCGGGGGCAGAGGCCGGAAATCCTCCGAGCAGACATCTCGATGCTTTCGAGTACACGCGCGCCGCGAACGCACACTTCACGATTCACGCCGGTGAGGCGTTCGGCCTGCCGTCGATCCATGAGGCGGTCGCATTCTGCGGTACCGACCGTCTCGGGCATGGCGTACGCATCGTCGACGACATCACCGTCGGCTCGGATGGCGAGGCAACCCTCGGTCTGCTTGCGAACTACGTGCGGGACAAGAGAATTCCGTTGGAGCTGTGCCCCAGTTCCAACGTGCAGACCGGTGCAGTGCGAACGATCGAGGAACACCCCTTCGACCTGCTCGCCCGCCTGCGTTTCCGCGTGACCGTCAACACCGACAACCGGCTGATGAGCGACACCACGATGACGCGGGAGATGTCTCGGCTCGTCGAGGCGTTCGGCTACGGGTGGTCGGATCTCGAGCGTTTCACCATCAACGCGATGAAATCGGCGTTCCTCCCGTTCGACCAGCGCCTCGAACTGATCGACGAGGTGATCAAGCCCGGATACGCAGTGCTCGTGGGGTGAGCACCCGGTAGGTACCGCCCCGCGTGGTCCGCGCGGAGAGCCTCACAGCTTGCGTAGATGGGCCTCGAACTCACGCTCGAGGTCGCGCCACGCGACGGCCTCTGCATCGAACGGGGCGCTCGGCGCGGGCCTGCTTGCATCCGGTTCGATCACGTAGTTGACGAACCAGCCGAGCTCGGTGGACCCGGCAAGGGCGGCGTCGGTTGCGTCCTCGCCGACATAGTTCGCGGCATCGGTGAACAGCTCGACGGCGAGTTCCATCTGCTCGGGATCGACCGCGGCTACGCCTTCGACGATGTCGTCGGCGATGCCTGTGAGCACGTAGACGTTGTCCTCGGTGACCGCGACCTCGAGTGAGCCGTCGGTGGCGGCGTGCCTGATGGTCTCGTAGGTCTCCAGCGGTGCCAGATCATGGTCGTGGTTGTCGGCAAGGTACCGGCCGAGCGCGCGTTCGGACCCGAATACGAGGATCGAGCCCTCGGAGCCGAGGAACACGGCGTCATCGTCTAGATAGCACCGCAGCGTGAACCACGTGCCCTCGCTGGTGATGATCTTGATGGGATCGATGCCCACGGACGTCCAGAAGTCGTCGCCCGCCTCGTCGTCGACGTACTCGTATTCGTCGTCCTCGGCATCATCGACCGCGTCGTCCGCCTCGACATCGTTCTCGTCGACCGCGACCAGTTCGGATTCGATCTCCGAGACGGCTGCCTCATCTGTGTCGGGGGTCGTGACGACCGCGTCGAGTGCGTCGATCACGTCGTCCCAATCCTGGACCACCGCGGCACCGAGCTCGTTCCACAGATCCGCGCCGGTGCGGTCGTCGAACGCCGCGACACCGTAGCGAAGGACCGTGTCCACTTCGGGCCGTTCGAAGAACTTGGTGACCACATCGAGCTCGCACACGTCGCCGAGAATGCTGACGATGTCGAAGGTGTCCTGGAGCTCCGAGACGAAGACCGGGTCGAGGTCGCCCGCTACCAGCTCCGGGACTCCGACCAGATCGAATGCGTGGGCCTCGTCGGGCTCGAATTCGACGGCGGCGAGCTTCGACACGACAGGCCACGCCGGATGCTCGACGAGATCGTTGTCGTTGTTCGCACGCACGAACGCGACGAGGTGCGCGACCGACGGGAACCCGTACAGGTCGTCGCCGTGGCCGAGGAAGGCCTCCCACTCGTCATCACCTTCGCGCCACTTCGGCGCCCACAAGGTGACGAGGTCGCCGTGGGTGAGACCGAGTTCGATCGGGACGATGTCTCCAGCCATGGCGCGAAGCCTAGCCATTGCGGCGTCGAAGATATAGCGGGGGAGGGGAGAAAAGCGTCACGCGAGTGCACTCCGCAGGTCTTGGAGCAGACGGGCACGTTCCGCGCCGGCTCGGCGCGCGGCCTCGTGAGCGGTCGCGAGGATCTCGGATCCGAGCGCGGCCGCGTCGCGCCGGGTCACTGATTCTGCCAGTTCCAGGCGTGTCAAGGCGCCGCGACCGTCGACGTGCGCGACGATGCTGCCGTCCACGTTCTTCGCGGAACCCCGCACCGTGCGGAGTCCGTCGAGTGTGTGCTCGAGCGCGCCGAGCTGTGTGCGTACACGGTCGACGATCTGCTCGACCTGTTGTTCACTCATGAGCTGCTGTCCTTCGGACTCGTGGTGCCGGGTTGCCGGTCACAGAGGGCGGTGGATGAAGGCCGGGTGCGGGCCGTGACCTTCGTGGTCGCGTTCGATATCGGGGAGGTCGGCGCGGGTGGGCATGCCCATCCGGTCGAGGACGTCGCTGTGAACGCCCTGTGCCGAGAGTTGCTCGCGCCGCAGAATCGCCGCTTCGAGCGCTGCCTGGCGATTGAGCGCCACGATGGCTTCGGCGAGTTGTGCGGCTGGGAACCGCAGTTCACGCGGGTCGATCCGCAGATCGATCGGGAGGCCTTCGTCGGTGGAGCGGACTCGGATCGTGCCTGCAGTGTTCTGTGCTGTTGCTGTCACCGGGACTGTCTTGTTGGTGTCCATACACGGTTGGACGCATCAGGCGGCGTATCGGTTCCCACCGGGCCAGGGAAAGGTTCGGTCACTCGGTGGGCCGATAGAAGCCCTGGAAGCCCATCCCACCGTTCGTGGTGCGGATCGGGGTCACCGAGACGGGGTCGCCTGCTTCGATCATCATCCCGCCACCGACCACCATTGCGACGTGCCCGTCCCAGACCGCGAGGTCGCCCGGAAGCACGGACCCGGCGTCGACAGGCGTACCGACATCCTGTTCCTGTGCGAGACGCGGAATCGCGACACCGGCTTCCCCGTATGCCCACTGGGTCAGGCCGCTGCAGTCGAGTCCGCGGCCGGGAGTGGTACCACCCCACACGTACGGCGTCCCCTGTTGGCCGAGCGCGCGACGAACGGCTTCGGCAGCGGTCGGGTTCGGAGCATGCGCGACAGAGCCGTCGGGCAACGCCACCGCGACCCCTGCGCCGGCCTCGGCTGCCGAGCCGCTCATCGTGGAGATCTCGCCGTACTCCGCCGGCCGTCCTCCTGGTGCGGCCGGTACGGTGCCACTCTCTGCCGGAGGCAGAACTCCCGTCGGTGGCTCGGGGAGCAATGCTGTCACCTTCGCGGTGAGTTCGGAGAGGGACGACGTCACTCGGGTGAGAACGTCCAGACCCTCGACGATGTGCTCGATTGCAGCGGTGATCAGCATCAATTGGCCCTGCGGGAGAGCCAGCGCGGGTGCTGCCTGCTGGGCGAGCCTGACGAACGAATCGATGATGCGCTTCAACTCGGCCGCCCCGGTGGCAACCGTGACGGTCGCCTCGAGCGCGCTCGTGGCGAGCTCGATGCCTCGGTCGACGGCGCCGATGGTGTCGGCGAGAATCCGCTCGGCGCTGCCGATTGCCGCTTCGGCGGCGGTGCCGGTCCACCCCCACGAGAGCTCAGCGAGCGCGTTCCGGCAGCCGGCTTGGGCTTCTTCTGCCATCGCGCATCCCGCGCGCAGGCCGCTGCCCGGGTCGTAGCCTGCAGGCGCGTCGGAACCGAGGGTTCCGAGCAGATCATGAAGGGGCGAGATGAGGGTGTCTGCGCCCACCCCGGCCATCACAGGGCGCCCTCGGAGCTGCCCAGCACGTCGGTGCTGCCGTGCAGGGCAATGACGGTTTCGTTCTCGGTGCGTTCGTAGGCGGCCGCGGTCAGCGTCGCCATCGTGCTCATTCCCGAGAAAGCCTCGCGAATCCGATCGAGTTCGCAAGAGTGACCGTCGTATGCGGCGGTGAAGGCGGCGAGGAAGTCGGCACCGACCGGTCCGAGCAGGGGTATGAGCGCGGCCGGGTCGCTCGATCCGGTACGGAGTCCGGCCTGGTCGACCTGGTCGGCGAGTTCCGCGGCGACGCGACCGAAGCCCGCGATCACCGCTGTATCAGCATGGAGTGTTCCAGTGTCGGTCTGTGGGTGGGGCACCGCTCGTCTCCTCGTTCACCGATGGATCTGTGTCACATAATGTGTGTCACATTGTTTCGACGCACCGGACGGCACTTCGGTTCCGTCGTTCTATCCTTCGATTCATGGACTCGCTCGTGGTCGACCACCCGCTCGCCGCTTCCCTGCTCACAATTCTTCGGGATGAACGCAGCGACAATGCTGCATTCAGGCACGCCCTGCGCCGACTCACTCAAATGTTGATCTACGAGGCGGTGCGCGAGGCCCCGCTCGAGACGTTCGAGGTTCGCACTCCCGTCACCGTCACGACCGGCGTCCGGTTGAAGCAACCGCCGCTGCTCGTTCCGGTATTGCGTGCCGGGCTCGGCATGGTCGAGCAAGCGCACGCCCTGATACCGCAGGCGCAGGTCGGGTTCGTGGGGCTTGCCCGCGACGAGGAGACCTTCGAACCGGTGCCGTATCTGGAATCGCTACCCGAGGACCTGTCGGGGCTGCCGGTGTTCGTGCTCGATCCGATGCTCGCGACCGGTGGCTCGATGGTGCAGACGCTGGACATGCTCGCGTCGCGCGGCGCGACCGACATCACCGCGGTGTGCGTGGTGGCTGCGCCGCAGGGAGTCGAGACGCTTGCCGCGTCGGGGCATCCGGTACGTCTGGTGACCGCGTCGATCGACGAGGGGCTCAACGAGGCGAAGTACATAGTGCCGGGATTGGGAGACGCGGGCGACCGGCAGTTCGGACCGCGCTGATACCGCCGGGGGTATGTTACCAATGTGTTCGATGGGTCTGGTGTGACGCAAGAGTGTTTCTGATTCGTAATTGAACGGTGACCGGCTTTGCCATGTCGCGGCTGCGACATCGTTACGCTGCTGGCTGTTCGCAACGTCCGTTGCGACGAATTACCTCTGCGGAACAGGGAAATGCGATGCGCAACAGACTGTCCTACGCATGTAAGAAACCAGCTTTCCGAGTGGCCGTACTCGGTGCGGCCGCGGTTCTCGGAGTGTTCGCCAACCCGGCAGCCGCGAGCGCCGCTGTCGACAATGCGAGGGTCCTTCCGCTCGACGGTGGCCGCGCAATCGAAGTGGCTCAGGCCGACACGTCCATCCAGTGGTACCCCCCACTCGACAGCTCACCGCTCAGCGTCGAATTCTTTGCCGACGGAACGACAACCGTCCGGATCACCGGGTACGAGGCGGCTCGAGCGACGGGGACGAAGCTTACCGTCGGGTATCAGATCGGCTATCCGGCCGCGCTTCCCGGCGCGGTCGCCCACGTCGTCACCCCGGGGCTGAACATCGGCGGAGACAATACCGCCAACCTGGGTGTGGAGATCATCCCCGACCTCGCGGTGGGCGTCGATCTCGGTACCGCGACCGGCTGGGACGCCTCGATCATCCCGGAACAGGAACTGGAGGTCGACCTCCAGCCTGGCGGTATCACCGACATACCGATCATCGAAGATCACCAATTCGACGGCGACACGGCCACAGTGCGGTTCGCGGGCATCCACGGTTCGGTCTCCGGTGCGCTCGGTCCGGTCACCTTGCGGCCGTATGCGAAGGCGGTGACCTCCTCCAATGATGTCGTCGTCACCTATGGTGCACCGCACCGCTTCTGACGCGCGCCTACTCGGGAATCAGGCCGGTTGCCCAGTGGCGTAATGCCTCCAGCGAGGCACTCGCGGCCTCGCGATCGCCGCCTCGGGACACGGCTTCGAGGTAGCACTTGAGCTTCGGCTCGGTGCCCGAGGGCCTGACCACCACGCGGACCGTGTCGCCCTCGAAAGCGAGCGCGTCGGTGTTCAACGGCCCCGGGTCGGCGGCGAAGTCGGTCACGGTCACCGGTTGCGATGCCAGTTCGGACGGGGCGCAGTGCCTCAACCCGGACATGATCGTGTCGATCTGTGCGAGATCGGCGACACGGAACGACACCTGGTCGCCCACGTGCACCCCGAACTCGCGATGCAGGTCGTCGAGTGCATCGACGAAGGTTCGATCCGATGCCTTCAACTCGGCCGCATAGTCGGCGACCACGACCGCCGTACCGATTCCGTCCTTGTCGCGCACGAACTCGGGATCGACGCAATGCCCGATCGCTTCTTCGTACGCGTAGACCAGACCCTCACCGGCGCGGGCGAGCCATTTGAAGCCGGTGAGAGTCTGGGCGAATCGGGCTCCGCGCGCGGCAGCCAGCGTGCCGAGCAGCGTCGAGGAAACGATGGTCGTCGCCACGAGCGACCCGGCCGGTGCGTTCTCGAGGATGCGGTCGCCGAGCAGCACACCGGTTTCGTCGCCGCGCAGCATTCGCCACCCGGACGCGGTGGGCACTGCGACCGCACACCGGTCGGCGTCCGGATCCAACGCGATCGCAATGTCGGCGTGGACGTCTGCGGCGAGGTCGAGCAGGGCGTCGACGGCCCCCGATTCCTCCGGGTTCGGGAACACGACCGTCGGGAACGCGGGATCGGGTTCGAACTGCGTGGCGACGACGTGCACATCGGTGAAGCCTGCCGCGTGGAGCGCAGCGACCGCGGTTGTGCCTCCGACGCCGTGCAACGGCGTCAACGCGATTCTCAGGCTCCGGTACGGCGAGCGTGGCAGCGTCGACACCCGCGCGAGATAGCGGTCGACCATGTCGTCGCCCGAGGTCGTCACTGCTGCACGAGGAACCGAGTCGGCCTCCGGCGTGTCGTCGATCGCTGCCTCGATCTGTCTGTCGGCCGGCGAGACGATCTGGGCTCCTCCCGCCAGGTACACCTTGTAACCATTGTCGGACGCCGGGTTATGTGACGCGGTGATCTGTACTCCTGCAACCGCATTCATCTCGCGAACGGCGTATGCGGTGACCGGGGTCGGAAGCGGTCGGGGGAGGGCGACGACGTCGAACCCGGCGGCGGCGAGTACCTCGGTGGTCGCGGCGAAGAACTCTGCGGATCCGGTGCGCGCGTCGCGCCCTACGACTACTGCGCCGCCGCGGCAGCCCTGCTCGACCAGCCATGCCGCGAGGCCCGCCGTCGTGCGCACGACGGTTGCGACGTTCATGCAGTCCGGTCCGTCGCCGACGGGTCCGCGCAGCCCTGCTGTCCCGAACCGGAGGGTCATGACCTGGCTGCCAGGTCGCGCAGCAGATCACCCATGCGGATCGCAGCGTTTCGCCCTGCGGCGAGGACCTCCTGGTGGTCGAGGGGGGCGCCCGTGATGCCCGCCGCCGCATTGGTGACCAGCGAAAGTCCGAGGACGCGCGCCCCTGCCGCACGCGCGGCGATTGTCTCGTGCACCGTCGACATGCCCACGAGGTCCGCGCCGAGCACACGCAGCATCCGGATCTCGGCGGGAGTTTCGTAGTGCGGCCCGGGCAGACCGGCATAGACGCCCTCGGGCAGCGTGGGGTCGATCTCGCGGGCGAGTGCGCGCAATTCGGGGCAGTACGCGTCGACGAGATCGACGAACTGGGCTCCGACCAGTGGTGATCGTCCGGTGAGATTGAGGTGGTCGGAGATGAGCACGGGCTGTCCCACCTCGAATTCGGGATCGATGCCACCGGCCGCGTTGGTCAGGATCACTGTGTGGGCTCCCGCCGCGACCGCGGTGCGCACCGGATGGACCACCCTGCTCAGGTCATGGCCCTCATAGGCGTGGGTGCGTCCGGCGAGAACGAGCACCGCCTTCTCCCCGACCGTGAACGAGTGGACGGTACCGGGGTGCCCGGCAGCGGTGGGAGGTGCGAAGCCGGGCAGGTCACTCATCGGGATGCTCGCGTTGGGTTCGCCGAAGCGGTCGACGGCGGCGCGCCAGCCGGAACCCAGGACGACGGCAATGCTGTGCGCGGTGATGCCGGTGCGTTCGGCGACGACGTCGGCCGCGGTCTTGGCTGCTGAGACAGCATCGGCTGCGGCCTTCGCCGCGGCGGCGGGATCGAGGATCTCGGGGGTTTCCATGAGGTCAGACCCTATCGGCACAACAGAAGTTACTCACGAGTAAGGAAGGGGTATTCTCGTGGTCATGCCATACCTCGAACGTGACGGCGACGTCTTCGTCCTCTATCTCGGCAACCAGGGCGAAGAGATCAACGAGAACCGATTCCACCCCGACATGCTGACCGAACTGCACCGCAGGCTCGACGAGGTCGAGGAGCACGAGGGCCCCACCGCCCTCGTCACCGCCGCAACCGGGAAGTTCTGGAGCAACGGCCTGGACACCGACTGGATCTTCGGCAACTTGGCGGACCTCCCCGGTTATCTGGATTCGGTGCACGAACTCTTCGTGCGGCTCCTGACCTTCCAGGCACCCACGGTCGCGGCCGTGCAGGGCCATGCCTTCGGAGCGGGTGCGATGCTCGCCCTCACCCACGACTTCCGGGTGATGCGCGCCGACCGCGGTTTCTGGTGCCTGCCCGAGGTGAACCTGAACATGCCGTTCACCGTCGGCATGTCCGCCCTGATGCGCGAGCGCCTCCCCATACAAACCGCGGTCGACGCGATGACAACGGGCCGCCGGTTCGGGGGCGTCGATGCAGTCGCCGCAGGCATCGCCGAGCAGCACGTGGACGGCGACGGTGTCCTTGCCGCCGCTGTCGAGAAGGCGGCGGCACTGACCTCGACGCGGGGCAAGAATCTGGGCGGAATCAAGCAAGGGCTGCATGCACCGCTGATCGAGGCACTCCGGACGAAGACGGACGAGTCGAACTTCCGCCTGGGTTGACCACCCGACAGGATCGCGTGGCATCGTCGAACACGCCTGTCCGAACATGACAGACTGGGCAATGTGACGACCGAATCCGACAGTGCGATCGAAACTGTTTCAGACAGCTTGATCGCACTGTCGCATTCGATCCACGCGGAGCCGGAACTGGCGTTCGACGAGCACCGAAGCGCCGCCAAGATCATCGACGTTTTGCGCGACGCCGGGTTCGAGGTCCGCACTGGCGTCGCCGACCTCCCCACCGCATTCGATGCCCGATACGGCAGCGGTGAGCTCGTGCTCGCGTTCTGCGCCGAATACGACGCGCTCCCCGGCATCGGGCACGCCTGCGGACACAACATCATCGCGGCCGCGGCGGTCGGTGCAGGAATCGGACTGGCCGCGCTCGCGGACGAACTCGGCGTGACCGTGCGTGTGATCGGCACTCCGGCCGAGGAAACCGGGGGCGGCAAGGTCCTCATGCTGGAGCGGGGCGAGTTCGACGGTGTCGGTGCCGCCCTGATGGTCCATCCGGGTCCCTTCGACATCACCGGGGCCACCTCGCTCGCACTCGCCGACATCGCCGTCTCCTACATCGGACAGGAAGCGCACGCCTCCGCGGCACCTGAATACGGGCGCAATGCGGCCGACGCCGCGACCGTCGCGCAGGTCGCGGTAGGTCTCATGCGACAGCACCTGATGCCGGGACAGCAGATCCACGGCATCGTCAGCGACGGTGGGGCAGCACCGAACATCGTGCCCGGGCACTCCGAGATGCTCTACTACCTGCGCGCGACCAGCGCAGGCCTGCTCGACGACCTCCGCGAACGCGCCGGACGCTGCTTCGAGGCCGGCGCCCTCGCCGCCGGCTGTACCCACAGCATCCGAACCGTGTCACCCACCTACACCGAACTCACTCCCGACCCGTGGCTGGTGCAGGCATATCGTGAAGAGATCATCGGTCTAGGGCGCGTACCGCTGCCCGTCGAAGAGGAAGGGTTCCGCCCGCTGGGCAGCACCGACATGGGAAACGTGACGAACGTCGTGCCAGGAATACACCCCGTCATCGGCCTCGACTCGGGTGGCGCCGTCACACACCAGGAAGCATTCGCGGCCGCGTGTATCACCGAGTCTGCCGACCGTGCTCTCCTCGATGGCGCTCGTGCACTCGCCGCGACCGCAGCCCGAGTTGCCATCGACGCCCCTCAGCGTGCGCGGCTGCTCGAAGGGGCGGGCCGCCGATGAACCCCTACGTGGAGAAGTGGCTCGACGAGCACGGCGGCGATCTGATCGCGTGGCGTCGCCACATCCATGCGAACCCCGAGTTGGCGAGGCAGGAGTATGCCACCACCGAACTCGTCGCGACCGAGCTGACCGCTGCCGGACTCGCACCCAAGGTGCTCCCACGGGGAACCGGTCTGATCTGCGATCTCGGGCCGAAGGACGGGCCACGCATCGCCCTGCGCGCCGATATGGATGCCCTCCCGCTTCAGGAGATGACAGGTCTTACCTTCTCGTCGACCGTTCCCGGCGTCTCGCACGCGTGCGGGCACGACGCACACACCACCGTGTTGCTCGGGACGGGTCTGGCGCTCGCGTCGGTTCCCGAACTCCCTGTCGGTGTCCGGCTGGTGTTCCAGCCCGCGGAGGAAGTCATGCCCGGTGGTGCGCTCGATGTCGTCGCGGCCGGAGGTCTCGACGGGGTGTCCAGAATCTTTGCGTTGCACTGCGACCCGCGGCTCGAGGTCGGCAAAGTGGGGATGCGGGTCGGGGCGATCACCTCGGCGGCCGACACCATCGAACTCGTGCTCGATTCACCCGGCGGGCACACGTCGCGTCCACACCTGACGGGCGATCTCGTCTACGGGCTCGGCACCGTGATCACCGGACTCCCCGGTATGCTCAGCCGGCGCATCGATCCGCGGACCGGCACCGTCATGGTGTGGGGTGCGGTCAGCGCGGGCAAGGCCCCGAACGCCATCCCACGCACCGGCATGCTCGCGGGTACCGTGCGCACGGGCGACCACGAGACCTGGGAGTTGCTCGAACCGATGGTCCGCGAGATAGTGCACGGCCTTCTCGCTCCCACTGGAGTGAGCTACGAACTCCACTACCGCCGCGGTGTCCCGCCCGTCGTCAACGACGAAACTTCCGCGCGGATGTTCGAGGATGCCATTCACGCTGCCGGCCCCGGCATGCTCTCCGATACGCCGCAATCCGGCGGCGGGGAAGATTTCTCGTGGTACCTGGAACAGATCCCGGGTGCGATGGGGCGGCTCGGCGTGTGGTCGGGGTCGGGCCCGGAACTCGACATCCACCAGCCGACGTTCGATCTCGACGAGCGGGCACTCCCTGTGGGTGTGCGGGTACTCACCAACCTCGTGCTCGGCTCGGCCGTATAGCTCCTTCGCGAGGCGAACCCCTCGCGAAGGAAATAGCTCTCCAGAGGGATGTCCGACAGCGAACACTCGCTCTAGTGTCGGGTGTGCTCCATACGAGATCGAGGGCGGCCGCCGCGTCGTCACGTGTCCGGGTGGTCTCCCGTGCCTTGGTCCAGGCCGCTGTCGAGGCGTGGACACCGGAGAGGTCGTACGCTCCGCTGCGCCCGCGCGGGCCCAGCGGAACGATCGGACTCGTCGGCTCCGTGTTGTTGCTGACCGTACTGTTCGGCACGTCGGTCGGGCAGCTGACCGACATGGTGCCGTGGGTCGTGGCCGCGTACCTGCTCGGGGCGGTACAAGTGCTTCCGCTGGTGTTCGTGTTCGCGAGCCCGCTGGTGACATGGCAGCTGATGACCTTCGGATTTGTCGCGGGCACGGTCTCGGGACTGGTCCAGGACGAAGTTGTGCCGTGGCCGGTCGCGAGTTGCATCTCGGCGGGCGTGGCACTGATCGCACTCGCGTTGGGCCGGCCGCTTCGGATGGTATCGGCAGCAACATCGACTTCACTGATCCTGGTCGTCCTTCCTGCAATGTGGACGGTCGGCCTGCCGCTGCATGCGGTGGCGATGATCGCTGTTGCCGCCACGGGGATCGTGGCTGCCGGCACGGTCTTTCGGCGGCTGCGCGCCGCCGAGACGCATCTGGTCGTGGAACGAGGCCTGCGCCGTGAGCAGGAACACCGCGAAGCCATCACCCGCGAGCGCACTCGTATCGCGCGAGAGCTGCACGACGTAGTTGCCCACCACATGTCGATGATCGCTGTTCAGACACAGGCCGCGACGTTCACGCATCCGGAGCTGCCTGTGAGTGTCCACCGCACATTCGACGATATCCACACGGCTGCCGCGACCGCGTTGACCGAGATGCGCAGCGTCGTCGACGTCCTCCGAGAGCCCGAAGCCGAGGGCGGATCGGAAGCCCCCGTACTCGACCGGCTCGACGACCTGATAGCGGGCTGGCGCGGATCGTCGGGGAGGCAGGTGGACGTGTGCATGGTCGGCGCGCCGGAAACCGTGCCGCCGGAGATCTCGTCCGCGATGTACCGCATCGTCCAGGAAGCGCTGACCAATGCGCATCGGCATGCGGCCGGGCAGCCTGTGACCATAGAAGTTCGGATCGCTGCCGGACGCGCGCGTCTCACGGTGCGTAACGCCATCGTGTCCGGTCACTCGGTGCACGACGGTGGTGGGCACGGGTTGATCGGAATGCGGGAGCGAGCCGCAGCGTACGGGGGCACCGCGGAGATCGGTCCCGACGATCGCGGACGGTTCGTCGTCGATGTCGGGTTCGATTATCCTGCGGGAACACACGACGAACTCGGGGAGAAGCGGTGACGATTCGAGTGGTCGTGGCCGACGACCAGGCACTCGTCCGTGACGGAATCGCCGCGGTTCTGAACTCGCAGAACGATATCGAAGTGGTGGGCAGTGCCGCGGACGGTACGGAAGCAGTCGAACTCGTCGCGGCACTGGAACCCGATGTCGTGGTCCTCGACATCCGGATGCCCAGGCTCGACGGTATCGGGGCAGCGGAAGCGGTACTCACGCGACCGGACAATCGCACCCGGGTGATGATGCTGACCACGTTCGACCTCGACGACTACGTCTACGATGCACTGAGTCTCGGGGCAAGTGGATTCCTGTTGAAACAATCGCCCGCATCGGACTTCATCACCGGGGTCCGCACCGTCGCGGCGGGGGAGTCGATGCTCGCACCGTCGGTGACCACCCGTCTGATCGCCGAATTCACCAGGCGCAGGGGCACTGCGGTCGTGGAATCCGTTCGGGCGTCGGTGTTGACGCCGAGGGAGCGGGAGGTCCTGCAGGTGATGGCGCGCGGCATGTCGAACCCGGAGATCGCGTCGGAGTTGTCGGTGGCGGAGGAGACGGTGAAAACCCACATCGGCCGGATTCTCGGAAAGCTGGGCCTGCGCGACCGGACCCAGGCGGTCGTGTTCTACTTCGAGCATCTCCAGGGGCGAGTCTGACCGAGCTGCTGTAGCTCGATCGAGCTAGATCGAAAATCGCTGTCACAGGGGATGTTCGGGTGACTCTACCGCCGTAGCGTTTCCCGCATGCTTCTCGAGCACGCACATTATCGCCGCCCGGTACGTTTCGTTCCGGCGGCTTTCCTTGCTCGCCCTTGGGTTCTGATGTACGGGGCCATGTCCGTGGGCACTTTCGCTTACGCGGCACTCACACACTTGCATCCGCATCGTGTATGGGCTTTGTGGGCAGTCGCCGGATACGTGGTCGCGGCCATGCTTACGGTGAAAGGACGCATCACGGCAGCTGCCGTGTCCGCCGCGATCGGTGCTGTTCTCGTGCCGGGAACGGCGTTGATCGCGACGAACACCGCCCAGCTCGAGGTGTCGGTGGTCGCAGAGTCGGCCGCATCTCTGGTCGCAACGGGTAGCCCTTACGCTCCGGATCCGTCGGTGCTCGACCAGTACAACCCGTACGGCCCGGCGATGACGCTCTTCGGCATACCCTCGCAACTGTTCCCGGAGAACAGGATCGGTGACCCGCGAATCTGGTTCGCGCTGTTCTTCGTTGCGTGTGTCCTGCTGACCGCGAAGATGATCCTGGCGCGGCCGCTCACGCACCACTCCTGGGTCCGGCTCACTGTGCTGATCGCGTCACCGGTGATCGCACTGCCGATGGCAGTCGGCGGAGTCGACCTTCCGGTTGTCGGTGCGGCGCTCCTCGGTCTCGCGGCGGCGACCCGAGGGCGCGTAGCGACGACGGTGGTCTCGTTCGCCTTCGCGTGCGCTCTCAAACCGCTCGCGGTTCCGGTCCTCGTGGTCGCACTCGCCCTGCTGGCTACGCGCCATGGCGGACGAACAGCCCTGTCTGCAGGGTCGGCGTGTGCGGCGCTGGCAATAGTGTTTCACGTTCCGGCCTTCACCGATCCGGCGGCATTCGTGCAGCACACTTTGTTCTTTCCGCTCGGGCGCACGGATGTCGTGACACCGGCCGGACACTCGCTCGTCGGTGGAGCACTCGCTCGTCTGGTGTCGTACGGCGCGACGCTCGCGTTGGTCGTTCTGGTCGGGGCGGGGATCTGTGCCGCTGTCATGCTTGTGCGGAATCCTCCGGACTCCTTCGTGCGCGCCGCCGGGTTCGCCTCTGTCGGCCTCACGGTCCTCTTCCTGCTTGCACCCACTTCCCGGTTCGGGTACTTCGTCTACCCGCTGATGCTCGGTGGAGTTGCCGCAGTGATCGCCCTCGAATCGACCTGTCGCCCGAAGCGGGCACCAGTGAATATCATTCGGGCGGCGGCGTGGTGAACACGCAGAACCGCATCCTGGTCGTGACCAACGATTTTCCTCCCAGGCTGGGTGGTATCGAGACGTTCGCGTTCGAGATGGTACGTCGTTTCGATCCGTCCGACGTGGTCGTCTATACCTCTGCGGAACCCGGCGCGTCTCGGTTCGACGCCCAGATGCCGTTTCGGGTGATCCGAGATCGTTCGCGCATGCTTGTCCCCACTCGTCGTGTGGCACGGACGGTGCAGTCGATCGCGGTCGCGCACGGGTGTGATCGTGTCTGGTTCGCCGCTGCGGCCCCGCTCTCGTCTCTTGCACACTCGCTGCGTGAGGTGGGTGTGAAGCGCATCGTCGCATCCAGTCACGGGCACGAAACATGGTGGGCAACATTGCCACCGACTCGGGCATGGTTGCGGCACATGGCTGGCAGTGTGGATGTCTTCACGTATATCAGCGATCACACCGCGGCAGCGCTGCGACCTGTCGTGCCCGACCGGACGTGCTTCACGCAACTGCGGCCGGGTGTCGACCCCGCCCTGTTCGCGGTGCCGAGTGGGCATGATTCCGATCGGACACGGCGAGCTGTGATCGTGTGTGTTGCGAGACTGGTGCGCAGGAAGGGGCAGGACGCCTTGATCCGGGCGATGCCGATGATCCGTGACCGTCACCCGGACACCCGACTCGTGCTGGTCGGCGACGGTCCTCGACGTCGTGACCTGTGGACGCTCGCCCGACGGCTCGGCGTATCCGATGCGGTGACCATCGAGGGTGGTCTTCCGCACTCTCAGATCCCCGCAGTGCTCGCTGCGGCCGACATCTTCGCGATGCCGTGCCGCACCCGAAGGGCCGGGCTCGAGGAGGAAGGTCTGGGCATCGTGTTCCTGGAGGCGTCCGCAGCAGGGCTGCCGGTCATTGCCGGCGACTCGGGCGGTGCGCCGGAAACGGTCCTGGCCGGAGCTACAGGTCTCGTGACAGCGAACGATGCGGAATTGTCGAAGGCCCTGCTCATGCTGCTCGAGGACTCCGACGCCGCTACCCGAATGGGCAGCGCCGGACGGGAGTGGGCGAAGAATTGGACATGGGACGCCACCTGGAAGACACTCGCCGGTCTCCTGGAGTGAAGCCGACGCGGAGGTGCATGAAAGTTGACCGTTGGTTAAGAAAGGCTTACCTTAGGAGCCGTTACGTCACCTCACGAGCGTCATGCTCGACCTAACGGAAGAATCCTGTGTCAGCACCTGAACGCATCGCTCCCGACCCAGGCGAATCTGCCTCCGCCGCACTCGCTCCGGTCCTACGAATCACCATGGGCTCCGACAACCTCGCGGGTGGTGTCCACGGTGATCCTCGACTCGGCGAGGTCGACATCTACCGCCTGCCGAGCATCGACCTCACGTCGGTGCGCGGCCTGATCATCGGCGGAGGGTCCGATCAGATCTTCCTCGAGCGAAACAAGGACCTGCTCACCGAGTTCGTCACCTCGGGTGGCCGGGTCGCGGTCATGGGGCACGTGCTCACCGGCTTTCTTCCGGGGCTGGGTGTGTGGCGCAAGCTGGCGTACACCGGGCCGAAAGACCTGGCGATCACTCTCGGCGACCCGCATCCCGTCTGGGACGGCATCGATCCTGTCGATCTGAGTACCCGCAAGGGCGTCACCGGGTTCTACGCGCGCGGCTACATCGACAAGATTCCGGAGGACGCCCTGGTCACCACCCGGATCGGACGCCACGCCCTCCCTCTCGACTACGTCTATCCCCTGGGAGAAGGTCAGGTGCTCGCGCACGGCGGCAACGACCTCACCGGCTGGGCGAACGACCCCAACAGCTCCTCGAAACTGACCACGCAACTCATCGATTGGCTGGTGCAGCGGTGACAACCATCGAACCCTTTGCTCGCACCGACCGCGCCTTCCGGAGTGGCAAGCGACTCGCAATCGTCCACGGCGGCACCTACTACCACCTGCAGACGATGAAGGACCCCGCTGTATTGGCATACCAACCGGACTTCCTCTATCTCCCGGAACTCGACGATGGTGATCTGGACGGATACGACACCGTCATCATCGGTGAGCGTCTCCATCCGGAACTCGTCGCGAAGAACGCCGCGCAGTTCAGATCTGTGGCCGAGCGCGGCGCCACCGTTGTCGCCCTCGGTGAAAGCGGCGCCCACTACTGGCTTCCGGGTGTGCAGTGGGAACAGCGACCCACGAATTTCTGGTGGTGGCTCACGAAAGAGGATCCGATGATCCGCACACGCAGCCACGACCACGAATCGTGGCAGTACCTGACCTCGAAGTCGGTCATCTGGCACCACCACGGCATCTACAACACCGATGCCGACGTCGTGCCTTTGCTCGTGTCGGAAGAGCCCGACGCCGAAGGTAATCCGCACGACGCAGGCATGATGCTGTACGAGGACACCGTCACCACCGCGGGCCGCATCATCGCGACCACACTTGATCCGATGTACCACCACGGCAGCAACTTCATGCCGGGCGCGACCCGATTCCTCTACGCGCTCCTGCGTTGGGTCGACAACACCTGAGTGCGGCTACTGAGCTCCGGGTTCCTTCAGGGTATGGGCCACAAGCGCATTCGCGTGACCGTGGCCCATACCATGATCGGCTTTCAGCCAATTCACGAGCTCCATGTGTTTCGTCATATCGGATGAGCGGATCAAGGTCTTCCACTCTTCGATCGGGCGGCCGTATTTCTTCTCGATCGATGGGAAATACGATTCGGGGCCCTTCGTCTTCTCGGTCATGATCGAGAGGTTAGCGGTTGGGGATGACACAGAATCACGGGTTGACCGTATCCGCGCCAGCGCATGCATGGTCATCGGGGGACGGCGAACGCACGTTGTCGTTCCAGGTGGTCACCTGCTCGCGGTTCTCGACATCGACACCATGGACGGACTCGTCAGCCGGTCCAGATCATCCGAGCGTCAACGCGCACGCCTGTCGCGATGCCATCTCACCGTCTTGACCGGTACGCGTTCTGCGCGAATCGGGTGAGGACCGCGACGATCGTCAGGCCGGTGATCATGCCGAGGACCAGCAAGGTCAGCCCTATTGCCCACAAGCCGCTCGAATCCGATGATGCCGCATCGCGCGCCCACATTGCTGCGAACCCCGCGGTGACGCATGCGATCACCGCGATGCTGCCCCTGACCGAACAGCGCAGCGCCACGCATCCCGCGACGACGATGCAGGCGATCGTCGCTCCGCACGCGATCACCTGCATCGTCGAATAGGGCCCCTCCACACTGCCGTCCGGAAGTTCGCGGTAGCCAGAGTCCCAACCGAGCCACGCGAACCAGGCCGCCGCGGATGCAGTGGTGACGACGAGCGGGGTCAGTGCTGTGCGCGTGGTGGACATGGTCGTACGGTACGGGGACCTACCCGATGAGGTCGTAGACCTCATCCGCGGGCGCCGCGAGCAGGCGATCGGCCATCTCCTGCTTGAGGACCGTGAGTCGTGCATTCTCGGTCTCGGTGCGATCCGCCTTGCGTCCGAGGCTGATGAATTCGTCGGTGACGAACCCTTCCCGGATCTCGAGGCGCACGGTGGTGCCGCGGTAGGTCAGCACGAATACGTAGCGTTCGAGGGTCGAACCTCGGTCGGAGCGCTCGAGCGTCGAGTCGACAGTGAACCGTTCCTCCGTGACGGCGCGTGTCACCGCTTCGAACGTGTCGCGCACGCCTTGGCCGCGGTGCGCAGTGGCGACGGTGATCTCGCGACGTTCCGCTGGGGAGTCGGGGCTCAGAACCGGCAGGGCACGCTCGAGCACCTTGACGGCATGGGCGACGCCCCCGGGGAATCCTGGGCCGTGGTACTTCATGACATCGTCGACGGTGAAGTCGACTTTCATGCCGTCATCGACGAGTTGCAGTGGTGCAGACATTTCTTCTCCTGTAGGGCGGTTGGAGCGCACCGGTCGCGGCGGCCACCAGGGACGCCGTGTACTGGTGCGAGGGGCTGGTGAGAACGTCGGTGGCACTTCCTGTTTCGACGACCCTCCCGTCCTGCATGACCATGAACGTGTCGCAGCTGCGGGCTGCGAGCGCCAGGTCGTGGGTGATGTGGAGGACCGCGAGATCCTGGGTGCGCGCAAGTTCCGACATCAGATCGACGATCTCCACGCGCAGCGACGCGTCGAGACCGCTGGTGGGTTCGTCGGCGAGCAGGAGCCGGGGCCGGGTCACGAGTGCCCGCGCGAACGCGACGCGTTGTCGCTGCCCACCCGACAACTCGTGCGGGTAGCGATCGACGAAATCGGCAGCCGGTGCGAGCCGTACCGACGCGAGTGCGTCCAGCACAGCGTCTCGCCGGCCGGCCTTGTCACCGATGCGGTGGATCACCATCGGTTCCGCGACGATGTCGCCCACCCGCATGCCGGGTGGGAGCGACGCATACGGGTCCTGGAACACCAGGTGCATACCACGGCGAAGCGCCCTGCTCGTGCGCCGTGGTGCGGACACGAGATCGACACCGTCGAAGACGATGCTGCCGGACATCGCGGTCACGAGGCCTGCGATCGCACGCGCCACCGTGGATTTCCCGGCGCCCGAACCGCCGACCAGCGCAATGGATTCACCGAGCCCGACCTGCAGGTTCACGTCGGTCACCGCGGGTACCCCGTCGAAGACCACCGACAACGATTCGACCTCGAGCAACGGGCTCATGGGGCCACCTTCTCCCGGAGGGGTTCGAGCCTCGGAGCGGCGTCGACGAGTGCTCGAGTGTAGGGATGCTGCGGGTCGGTCGAGATCTGGGCGGCAGTACCGATCTCGACGAGATCGCCGTCCTTCATCACCGCGATGCGATCGGCGATCCGTTCGATCACCGGCAGATTGTGCGTGACGATCAGCAGTGCCAGCGAATGGCGCGTGCGCAGATCGTTGAGCAGAGCGAGTACCTCCGCCTCGCGGAGCACATCGAGACCACTGGTGGGCTCGTCCGCGATCACCACATCCGGTTGGTTCGCCAATGCCATCGCGATGACCACTCGCTGGCGCATACCGCCCGACAGCTGATGCGGATACGAGTCGGCACGATCAGCTCCGAGCCCGACCTGGGTGAGCAGTTCGACGGTTCGGTTCCGTGCCTCACGCCGCCCGCACCTGCGGTGTGTACGAATTGCCTCGTCGATCTGAGACCCGATGGTGCGCACGGGGTTCAGTGCGCTCAACGCCTCCTGCGGGATGAGGGAGATCCGGTTCCCCCGTATTTCTCGGACCTCGTCTTTCGACAGTGTTGCGACATCTCGGCCGGACACGAGGATCCGTCCCGAGGTGATCCGTGCGGCGGAAGGCAGCAGTCCGATCGTGGTAGCGGCCACGGTGGACTTGCCGCTGCCCGACTCGCCGACGAGGCCGACGAGTTCACCGGGCGAAACGGTGAAGGAGACATTCGTTGCGCCGCGGCCGTTCTCGCCGTACACCACCGTCAAATCGTCGACGATGAGGGGTGCGGTCGGATTCTCCTCGGTCACAGGGATATCGACCGGGCGAGTCTTCCGGCACAGACGTGACCGCGCACGGGTGAGAACCGGGCGTGACCGCTCTTCGATAGCGTTCCCGAGCAACGCGAACCCGAGTACCGTGACCGCGATAGCGATGCCGGGTGGCAGGACCCACCACACCCACGCGTCGGTGAGAAACGCATTGCGTGCGTGTGCCATCGACAGCATCGAACCCCAGCTCGCCGCCGAGATGTCGCCGAGTCCGAGGAATGCCAGTGACGCTTCGAGCAGGATCGCGGTCTTGACGGTGAGCACGAACTGCGGGATCACGAGCGGGAAGATGGCCGGGAGAATGTGCCGGCGTAGCACATACAGCGGGCCGGCGCCCATTGCCCGTTCCGCCTGGATGTAGTCCCTCTCGCGCAGGGTGAGCACCTGCGACCGCAGTTCCCGGGCCAGGCCCGCCCACAGCACCGCCGAGATCACTGTGATCTGTGTGGTCAGGCCGGGGCCGGCGAAGACTCCGATGACGATGGTCAGCGGCAGTACCGGCAACGACAGGATCACGTCGACGACGCGCATCAGGATTGCATCGGTGGCTCCGCGCACGTATCCGGCGGCAATGCCCACCACGGTGCCGATCGTCGTTGCGACGAGTGCGGCAACCACGCCGACGAACAGCGAGATCTGGGCGCCGTGGATGAGCATCGACAGCAGATCGTGTCCCACGTCGTCCGCGCCGAGAAGGTGCTCGGCCGACGGCTTGGAGAACGGCCGTGTGACGCGCTCGGTCGGGTCGTACGGCGCGAGCCACGGTGCGGCGACCGCACACAGCAGAAGGATGCCCAGAATGACTGTGCCCACGAGTGCGAGGCGCTGCGAGCGGGTTTTCGTGCCGAGAAGCGTCATGCCGGTATCCCTTCCGGTGATCGAGCGTCGTGCCGCTTCGCTGCGGTCCGGTCCTTGCGCACCCGCGGGTCCAGCAACGGATACGTCAGGTCCGCGAGCAGATTCGCCGCGATGATGCCGACGGTGGCGAGCAGGAACGCACCCTGAAGCAGCGGATAGTCACGTGCGGTGACAGCGTCGAAGGTGAGCTTGCCCAGACCGGGATAGGCGAAGACGGACTCGACGACGACAGCTCCCGACAGCAGCACACCCACGGTGAGGGTGAGCGTGGTGTACAGGGGCAGCAGAGCGTTGCGCAGGGCGTGTCCGACCGCGACACGGAACTCGCCGAGTCCCTTCGCACGGGCGAGCCGGATGAACGGCTCGTCCAGCACGCCCACCATCGACGCACGGGTCATGAGGAAGAACCCGCCGATACCGGCGATGGTGAGCGTCGCGACGGGGAGAGCCATGCGGGACGCGACTTCGGTGAGCCATCCGAATCCGGTGGCATCGAATGAGGCCGCGCCGTACGACGGGAACCACCCGAGTGTTACCGAGAACACCGCGATGAGGATCATGCCGATCCAGAAACCGGGCATCGAATCGATCGCGAGAACCGTGACGACGGTCCCGGTTTCCTTCGCGGAGCCACGGCGCCATGCCGCCCATGCGCCGAGCAGAGAGCCGATGACGAATGCGAGTAGCGTTCCGATGCCGACCAGTGCGATCGTCCACGGAAGCTTCTCCCACAGCACATCGAGAACGGGACGATTGTGCTGCACGGACATTCCGAGATCTCCGTGCAGCAGACCGGACCAGAAGGAGACGTACTGTTCGAGGATCGGCCGGTCGAGCCCGTAGTCTGCGCGCATCTGCGCGATGTACTTCGGGTCGAGCGACTGCTGGTCGCCGCCGTAGAGATAGTTGACGGGATCACCCGGTGCCAGGTGCGGTAGCGCAAAATTCAACGTCACCGCGGCCCACAGAACCAGGGCGTACTGCCCCGCCCGGCGCAGGACGGTCATCAGTCCTGCGGCGCTTCCGCGTTCGCGGCGTCGACGACGTCGGAGGGCAGGAACGACCACTTGTGGACGATGCCGTAGCCGGGGGTCTCGACCCATCCGGCGAATCGGTCGGAGCGGAACGCCCAGGTCTCGTCCGGGTAGTACAGGGCGATGGCGGTGGGCTGGCGGTTGAACAGTTCCTGCATCTCCTGCATTGCCGCGATGCGCGACTCATTGGTCTCGGTGACGCGCCACTTCTCGTACAGCGCATCGAATTCCGGGTAGGCGAGATCGGGATGCTTCCACAGGTTTCCCGAGCGGTGCGACATGATGAACTGTGTGGAGTCGGCCACCGCATGTGGGCTGTTCGTGGTGACGTAGAGGTCGAAGTTCTTCTTCGCAGAGGCGTCCGAGAGCGACCCGGCGTCGAGCGGGCTGACGACGACGTCGATACCGACCTCGGCGAAGTCCTCCGCAATCAATTCGGCGGCGCGGACCTGCGGCGCGTCACCACCGTTGACGATCAACGTGAACGCCGCGGCTTCTCCGGCCGGGTTCTCGCGCGTACCGTCGCCGTCCACGTCCTTCCACCCGAGTGAGTCGAGCAGCGCGGTGGCCTGAGCCGGGTCGTACGGGGTGGATGCGTCCGGATCGGCGAACGGTGCATCCGGATGGACGTAGCCCTGGGTGCCGGGGCGGCCCTGGCCGAGGCCGACGAGGTCGAGCATCTGATCGCGATCCACCGCGAAGTTCAGTGCGGCACGGAAGTCGGCCTGTGCGAAGGGTTCACGGGTGAAGTTGAGCTTCAGCTCGGGGTAGGTCAGCGGCGCCACGGTGATGGTGCCGATGTCGTTCGATGCGGTGAACTGATCGACCAACTCCGGGGTGAGCGCGCGATCGACCGCGTCGACCTGGCCGGAGCGCAGGGCGGTGAATGCGGCCGAAGAATCGGCGATCACCGGCATGACCAGTTCGTCGACCGTCGGAGCACCGGGGAAGTAGTCGGCGTTGGCCTCGAACTTGTACCCGGTGGTCGGGCTGTAGTCGACAAGCTTGAACGGCCCGGTGCCGATCGGGAGGTCGGTCACCTCCTTCGCCTTCGCGGGGTCGACCTTCGACCAGATGTGCTCGGGGAGGACGGGAAGATCGGCGAGCGTGACCGTGCCGAGTTCGGGGCAAGCGTAGTCGCACACGAACCGCACCGAGGTCGGGCTCGTCGCTTCCACCGTCGAGATCGACGGTGTGTCGTTGACGTGGTGTGTGAAACGTCCGGTCGGCGCGGCATGCATGTAGTGGAAGCTGAAAGCGACATCGTCGGCGGTGAACGCTTCGCCGTCGTGCCAGTTCACGTCGTCGCGCAGATCCACCTCCCAAGTCGTGGCGTCGACCTGTCGGACATCGGTGGCCAGCCACGGCTGCGGTTCGGCGACGTACGGCGAGGGGGAGAGCAATTTGTCGTAGACGAGTTCGGTCATCTGGTCGGACGCACCGGCGAAGATGTTGAGGGGTCCCGTGTCCTTCGCGACGGCGACCGTCAGAGACTCGGCTTCGGCCGGCCCGTCCGCGCTGGACGATGACGTGTCGGACGAGCCGCATGCGGCCGCGAGAAGCGCGGGAATCAGGATCAGTGCGGGTACGGCAGAGCGCGCTCCCGCCGATCGGGGCGTGGCGGGTCCACGCCGGTTACTACGAATCACGAGGGGTCCACACTCTTTCTCGATGCCAAGATTGGCTTACCTAAGTTTGGTTAGCGTGACCTTATACCACCGCTCGACAATGCAGAAAGGTGTGGTTCCGAACCCGGTATCCGGGCTCGGAACCACACCTTCGAGAAAGGGGTTACGAACTGCTCGACATTCTGTGAGCAAATGTGAACAAACATGACCGAATGTGTTCACAATGCGTGTGAAGCCGACCGAATGGGCGCACCCACAAGTCACATGTCGGACCCCTCTGCGAGCATGATCATCGTGACCTACCGCAACCGTCCGGTCCGGCTCGGAGCCCTGCACCCGACGGCGGCCCTGCCGGCGCAGGACCGCCGGATCGTGGCGAGCGACCACGGTGAGACCGAGGACGATCCGGTGCGGGACCTCACCGAGGATCCGACCTCGAGATCCGTCCGCCTCTACCGCCACAACCGTGCGCGCACTCGTGCGATGCGGCCGGTCACTGCCACCACACAGGACGTACCCGAACCGCAGGTCGCGTGATGGCGCGCTTCGAGATCCCCGACGGCTGGACCGCGCAGGCCTACACGTTCGCGCTCGACCCCACACCCACCCAGATACGAGCATTCCGCTCGCACGCCGGCGGGGCCCGTAAAGCGCACAACACGATGCTCGCCGCCGTGAAAGCGGTCATGAACCAGCGGCAAGCCGAACGCACCTACGGCCTCGACGAGGACGAGTTGACACCCGCATGGGGATGGTCACTCGCGGGTCTGCGCAAGCAGTGGAACGCCCGCAAACACGAGGTCGCGCCGTGGTGGGCCGAGAACTCCAAGGAGGCCTACGACTCCGGGTTGGACGCGCTCGCTCGGGGATTGGACGCGTGGTCGACATCCCGCAAAGGTATGCGGGCCGGGAAAACGATCGGGTTCCCTCGCTTCAAGACCGTCCGGTCCCGCCGATCGGTGCGGTTCACCACCGGCACCATCGGTGTCGAGACCGACCGCCATCACGTCACCCTGCCGAGGTTGGGGCGGATCCACACCTGCGAATCCACCCGGAAACTGGCCCGCCGGATCGAGGCGGGCACCGCCCGGATCCTGTCTGCCACCTTGTCCGAGGATTCGGCGGGTCGGTGGCATGTGGCGTTTCAGGTTCTCGTGCACCGTGCTGTCGCCGTGCCGGGGCATGTCGGTGAGGGTGAGTCGGTGGTCGGTGTCGACGTCGGCGTCAAAGCCGACTCCCTGATCGTTGTCGCGACGCCGGACGGACGCGAACTCGACCGGGTTCCGGCGCCGAAGTCTCTGACCGCTGTCCAGGACCGGCTGCGGGCGTTGCAGCGCAGGGCCGCGCGGCAGCGTGGTCCGTACGACCCGTCGACCAAGACGAAACGGCGGCCGTCGAAGCGGTGGGTGCGGCAGCAACGCCGGATCGGCCGCACCCACGCCCACGCCGCGGCGGTGCGCCGCGATGTGTTGCACAAGGCCACCACCGAGTTGGCGCAGCGGCATCGGGTGATCGTGGTGGAGACGTTGAATGCGTCGGGGATGCGTTCGGCGGGCGGGGCGCGGAAGAAGGGCCTGAACCTGGCCCTCGCGGACGCGGCGTTGGCGCAGATCCGCCGGATGCTCGACTACAAAACCACGTGGTACGGCTCGGTGTTGGTGGAGGCCGGCCGGTACTTTCCGTCCAGCAAGATGTGTTCGGGGTGTGGCAGGCGAAAACCAAACCTGACCCTCGCGGACCGAACGTATGTGTGTGACCACTGCGGCCTGACGATCGATCGTGATCATAATGCCGCGATCAACCTCGCCCGCCTCGGCGAGACCCACCGCACGGGTGCAACGGGGACCGGTACCGGAAGTAGCCCGGCCGCCACCGATTCGGGTGGAGACGGACGTGGAGCCACGCGGGAGTCCGCGACCACGGAAGTGGTCAACGCTGCAGGCGAGGAAGCGTCAACCCGGCACCAGCAGTTGCTGGGTGAGTCCGGGACTGTCTCATCGGAAGGTGAGGCTGCCTGATGAAGAAGCAAACAGAGCGTGCTCACGTTTGCTCACCAGAGGCAACGGCTAGAAGGAGTCGGGACGCCCCGGGCCGACGTTGCGGCTGTTGCGGGTGCGCAGGTTCATCACATAGTCCGACGGAGCGCCTGCGATCTCTGCGGCGTCGGCCATCACGCCCAGATAGCGAGCGGACGGAAGCCCGCCTTCGTATCCGTCGACGACATACAGCCAGGCAAGGGCGGGCCCGTCGGCGGTGTCGATGCGGACGCGGATCTTGCGGTGGAAGCCGAGTTCGGCGCCCTCCCAGCGGTCGAGGCTGCGCTCGTCGTCCTCGGGTACGTCGTACAACACCACGAACACCTTGGAATCGGCGTCCTCCACCACGGTCGCCAGTGCGCCTTCCCAGCCGATATCGGCGCCCGCGAACGTCAGCCGCCACCCGTGCAACCAGCCGGTGCCGGACATCGGCGAGTGCGGGCAGCGCGTCAGCATCTGCTCCGGATGCATGTTGGACCCGTAGGCGGCGTAGATCGGCACGTCCACAAGGCTAACGGTTCGGTCTCGATCGCACCGTGCCGGGCGTCGCCAGCGGTGACCGAGTCGCCGACATCGTTGCACGGTCTGTCTGCGCCGTGCACCCGCGGTGGCATAGCGTTGTCGCGGGCGTTCGCACACCCCCGCGGATGCCCGAGTTCGGCCCGATAACCTTATTCGGAATCGATACAGAGGAGAACAATGACTCGGATTGTCATCATCGGCGGCGGACCCGCCGGTTACGAGGCGGCGCTCGTGGCAGCGCAGTACGGCGCGTCGGTGTCTCTGATCGATTCGGACGGCATCGGCGGCGCATGCGTTCTCTTCGACTGCGTCCCGTCCAAGACCTTCATCGCCTCCACCGGCGTCCGCACCGACATGCGCCGCGCCGCCGACCTCGGCATCGAACTCGAACGCACCTCCGTCGCATTGCCGCAGGTGCATGCACGTGTCAAGAGCCTCGCACGTGCACAGTCGGCCGACATCCGCACGAAACTCGAGGCTGCAGGAATCTCGCTGCTGTCCGGGTACGGCGAGCTGATCGATCCCGAGATCGGGATGGCCGCCCACAAGGTCCGCGCCAAGCTGTTCACAGGTGAAGACAAGGTGCTCGACGCCGATGTGGTGCTCATCGCGACCGGCGCGAGTCCGCGCGTTCTTCCCAATGCAGAACCCGACGGCGAGCGCATCCTGACGTGGCGTCATCTCTACGACCTCGACAAGCTCCCCGAGCATCTCGTCGTGGTCGGCTCCGGTGTGACCGGCGCGGAGTTCGTCTCGGCATACACCGAGGTCGGGGTCCAGGTCACTGTGGTCTCCAGTCGCGACCGCATCTTGCCTCACGAGGACGAAGACGCGGCACTCGTGCTCGAGGAAGTGCTCACCGAACGCGGCGTCACCCTCGTCAAGCACGCGCGCGCCGATTCGGTCGAACGCACCGGAAACGGCGTCCGGGTGCTCCTGTCGGATGGTCGCGTCGTCGAGGGCAGTCACGCACTCATGACGGTCGGATCGGTCCCGAACACCCAGGGCCTGGGACTCGACAAGGTAGGACTCGAACTCGACCGGGGCGGCTACCTGCCCGTCGACCGTGTGTCGCGCACGTCGGTGCCGGGAATCTACGCCGCAGGCGACTGCACCGGCCTCCTGCCGCTCGCCTCCGTCGCCGCGATGCAGGGGCGCATCGCGATGTACCACGCGCTCGGCGAGGGCGTGAGCCCCATCAAACTCAAGACGGTCGCTGCGGCAGTGTTCACCCGCCCCGAGATCGCGGCCGTGGGTGTCAGTCAGGCAACCATCGACAAGGGCGAGATTCCTGCCCGCACAGTGATGTTGCCGCTCAACACCAACCCACGGGCGAAGATGTCCGGGTTGCGACGCGGCTTCGTCAAGATCTTCTGCCGCCCCGCGACCGGTGTGGTGATCGGCGGAGTGATCGTCGCGCCCAACGCATCCGAACTCATCCTGCCGATTGCCTTGGCGGTACAGAACAACCTCAACGTGACAGACCTCGCGCAGACCTTCTCGGTGTACCCGTCGCTGAGCGGGTCGGTGACCGAAGCCGCTCGGCAGTTGATGCGGCACGACGACCTGGGCTGATCGGCCGGGTCACACGCGATGGCGGCGCCGGGGTTTGACTCTCCCCCCGGGGGAGGGAAGACGGTGAGATGTATGAGCACCTTCACAACACGGAGTACATCCGTCACGCAAAGCATCTTTCCCGTCGTCCCGGTCGCCGACATCCGCCGCAGCTGCGACTTCTATGTCGGTCTCCTGGGGCTGACCGTCGTGTACGACAGCGACTGGTACGTCCAGCTGCAATCATCGACCACCGAATCGGTGCAGCTCGGGCTCGTCATACAAGGCCACGAGACGATCCCGGAGGGTTTCCGCGGATCGCCCGCGGGAGTGCTCGTCTCGGTCGAGGTCGACGACGTCGACGCGGTCCACGACTGTGCGAGGGCGGCAGGACTGCCCATCGCCTCGAGTCTGCGCAGTGAGGACTTCGGGCAACGGCATTTCATGACCGTCGACCCCGACGGTCTGCTCGTCGATGTGATCACGGTGATTCCGTTCACAGATGGCACCGACGCGACATGACCGATCCGACGCAGTGGATGAGTATCGGTGAGTTTGCGCGGGCGTGCAGACTCACTGTGAAAGCCCTGCGTTACTACGACCGCGAGGGACTGCTTACCCCGGGTCGAGTCGATCCGCACACCGGATACCGGTACTACGCGCCCGCCCAACTCGCATCGGCGCTGAGGGTCGGCCTGCTCCGTCGAGCCGGAGTTTCTGTCGCCGCGATTCGCCGCATCGTCGATGATCCGGCGGGCGGTGCGGATGTGCTGGCCGTCGAGCGTGCCCGTATCGAGCACGAGGCCGAGCGGGCAATGCGCTCGCTCGCCCTCGTCGGTTCGCTCGAAGAGCTTGCCGCAATGAAACTTCCGGTTCGGCTGCGACGCATCGACGATCAGGTCGTGCTGTGGCGCGAAGGCAGTGCTGAGGTGGATGACCTCGACAGCACCGTTGCTGCGTCGATCGAAGGCCTCCTCGGGGACGCACTTGCGCTGGGTGTCGACACGGAGGCGCCGGTGGTCGGTCGATATCCGGTAGTGCTCGAGGGGACCGTCGACTTCGGGGTGGGCATCGAAGTCGCTCCCGAAGCCGGCGTCGACGCTCTTCTGATGCCAGGCGGTCTTTTCGCAGCGGTGGACTTCACTGGTCCGGCGTCGCTCCTGCCCGTTGCCTATCACGCCCTGTTCGCAGACCTCGCGGCGCGCGGAGTCGATGCCGTGGGCCCGGTACGCGAGTACTACCTCACCGATCCGGCAGAGGTCGGCGCCGAGAACATGCTCACGAGGGTCGTCCACCTCGTGCCCGAGCCTGATGCGAAGCGGTCGGCATTCCCCCTGTAAATCTTATGGTGTGACTTACAGTAATAACGTAGTCTCGGTCTCGTCCAGGAGGGGCTGCCGGGAAGGGTGCCAATGTTTCGAGGGAGACTGTCATGGAGGGGGCGCACCATCGATGCGGCAGCGGCCGCGGTATGCTCGGTCCTGCTGCTGAGCGCGTGTGTCGGATCGGATTCTGCTGGTACACAAGGTGATTCTGCAGAAATTGGAGATCCGGTGGCGGGCGGTGTCGCGAACATCATCCAGATGGGTGAGCCGCGAACCCTCGACCCCGCGGCCATGAGCAACACCTATGCGGGATCGTCCCTGCTGGGAAATGCGCTGTACGGCACATTGATGACCACCGACGTCGACACCCTCGAGATCGGATACGGCCTGGCCACCGACTTCTCGAGCGACGACGGCGGCACCACGATGGTGCTCACGCTCCGGCCCGACGTGACGTTCTCCGACGGAACACCGCTCGACGCCGAGGCGGTCAAGTTCAACTGGGATCGGTTGCGCGACCCCGCCACCGCGTCGGGATCGATCGGTGAGGCATCGCAGATCGCCTCGACCGAGGTGCTCGGCCCGACGACACTCGAGGTCACGTTGACCGCACCGAACCCGAACTACGCACACAGTGTGATCGTCAGTTCGATGAACTGGATCGCTTCGCCTGCGGCGCTGCAACAGGGCGCGGCAGCATTCGACGAGAACCCGATCGGTGCAGGTCCTTTCACGCTCGCAACGTGGTCCCGGCAGAACGTCATCGAGCTCGAGAAGAACCCGCGGTATTGGGATGCGCCCAGGCCGTACCTGGACGGCCTCACGATCCGTACGTCCCCCGACACCACACAACGACTCAATTCGATCACCACCGGCGGTGCCGACCTCGCCTCGGACAGCAACTGGAACACCCTCGCCAAAGCCGAGAACGCCGGAACGGCCGTCGAGATCGTGCCGATGGGCGGTGGGCAGTATCTGGGCATGAACAACCGTCGCGCTCCCTTCGATGATCCGCGTGCCCGACGGGCGGTGGCGCTCGCCGTGGATCTGGATGCGATGAACACGACCGTCTACAACGGCGAAGGTGTCGTTCCCGAGACCCTCTTCCTGGAGGAGTCTCCGTGGTACTCCGACATCCCGCTGGGCCGACACGATGCAGACACCGCACAGCAATTGTTCGATGAACTGGCGGCGGAAGGGAAGCCGGTGTCGTTCACCTTCACCACCTTCCCGACCGTGGAGAACAAGGCGGTCGCCGAGACCGCACAGGCACAGCTGAGAGCATTCGACAACGTCGACGTCGAGGTCGAGGTCCTCGATTTCCCCGCGGCCTTCGCGCGATTCGGTACGCGCGACTTCGACATGATGGTGCACGGCGTGACCATTCAGGACCCCGATCACTCGCTCTGGTCGAGTTTTCACTCGACGTCCAAGGGGAACATCGTGGGAGTCGACGATCCCGACCTCGATGCGGCGCTCGATGCCGGTCGTGTCGGCACGACCGTCGAAGAGCGCACCGCCGCGTACGAGGTCGTGCAGCAGCGCTTGGCAGAGCTGACCCCAGGTGCGTGGTACGTCCGGCCCGCGCCGGCGGTGCTCATCGGCGACCACGTGCACGGGGTCCGCCTCTCCGGACTCGGTGCGCCGATTCCCGACGGCATGTGGGTCACCGGGTAGGTCATCACGCCCAGTCGTAGGTGCGTTCGACCGCCTTGTTCCATGCGGCGAAGAGACGCTCACGTTCGGCCGTGACCATGTGGGGTTCCCACGTCTTGTCGGCGGCCCAGTTCCGTCGGATGTCGTCCTCGCCACTCCAGTAGCCAACGGCAAGACCGGCCGCATAGGCCGCGCCGAGCGCAGTGGTCTCCGGCACGATCGGACGAACCACCGGCACGGCGAGCATGTCTGATTGGAACTGCATGAGCATTTCGTTCGCGACCATTCCGCCGTCGACCTTGAGTGTGCTCAGTTCGACGTGCGAATCGGCGCGCATCGCTTCGAGCACCTCCCGTGTTTGGAATGCCGTGGCCTCCAGGGCGGCTCGGGCCAGGTGGCGCTTGTCGACGAACCTCGTGAGTCCCACGATCACTCCGCGTGCGTCGGGTCGCCAGTGCGGCGCGAACAGTCCGGAGAACGCCGGAACGATATAGGCGCCGCCGTTGTCGGGCACCGCCGACGCGAGGGTCTCGATCTCGGCGGCGGAGTTGATGATGCCGAGGTTGTCGCGCAGCCATTGCACGAGTGATCCGGTCACCGCGATCGACCCTTCGAGGGCGTACACGGCGTCGGCGTCACCGATGCGATAACACACGGTGGTGAGCAGGCCGTGGGTGCTGTGCACCGGCGTCGTACCGGTGTTGAGAAGCAGGAAATTGCCCGTGCCGTAGGTGTTCTTGGCCTCCCCGGGCGAAAGGCACGCCTGACCGAAGGTTGCGGCTTGCTGGTCGCCGAGGATGCCGGCAACGGGAACCCCGGCAAGCGGGCCCCGCTCGCGCGCATATCCGTAGACCTCCGACGAACTACGAATCTCCGGCAGCATGGACATGGGAATCCCGATGTCGTCACAGATCTGTGGATCCCACTGCAGGGTCTCGAGATCCATCAGCATCGTGCGCGACGCGTTGGTGACGTCCGTGACATGGACACCCGGTGGGTTGCCGTCCTGCCCACAGCCGCCGGTGAGGTGCCACAGAATCCAGGTGTCGACCGTGCCGAACGCGAGACGGCCCGCCTCGGCTTTCTCCCGCGCCCCGTCGACGTTGTCGAGGATCCACCGAACTTTCGGGCCGGAGAAATAGGTGGACAGCGGCAGCCCGGTAGTGGCGCGATACCGATCAGGTCCGGCATCACCCGCCAGTTGCTCCACCAGCCGATCGGTCCGGGTGTCCTGCCACACGATCGCGTTGTACACCGGCTCGCCGGTGGTGCGATCCCACACGATCGTGGTTTCACGCTGGTTGGTGATCCCGATCGCAGCGACGTCCTTCCTGCGCAGATCCGCCTTCGCGAGAGCCGCAGCACCCACTTCGCGAGTGTTGAGCCACAGTTCCTCAGGGTCATGCTCGACCCAGCCGGCCTGCGGGAAAACCTGCCGATGTTCCTTCTGAGCAACCGACACGACGCGCCCGTCGTGGTCGAAGATGATGCATCGACTGGACGTGGTGCCCTGGTCGATCGCGGCGATGTACTGGTTCACGGGAGTCCTCGAGGTATCGGAAGAGTGTTCACTGCACAGCACTGTGCGGTCGAACCTACTAGCGTTGTACAGGACATGTCGGCGACTGAGGGAGTGGCGCGGTGACCAACCGATCAGGTGTGCAGATTCTCGGTCCGCAGCAGCGCGAGGACGCATGGCGACGCCTCGGCGGCGAGCAGTTCGACATCGTGGTGATAGGCGGCGGTGTCGTCGGGGCGGGAACTGCTCTCGACGCCGCGACCCGTGGCCTGCGCGTGGCACTCGTCGAGGCACGGGACTTCGCGTCCGGCACGTCGAGCCGGTCGTCGAAGATGTTCCACGGGGGCCTGCGGTATCTCGAGCAACTGGAATTCGGCCTGGTCCGCGAGGCGCTGCGCGAACGCGAACTGTCGCTGTCCACGCTCGCGCCGCACCTGGTCAAGCCGCTGAAGTTCCTGTTCCCCCTCACCCATCGCGGTTGGGAGCGCCCCTACATGGCGGCGGGCATCTTCCTCTACGACCGGATGGGCGGAGCGAAATCAGTTCCCGCGCAGAAACATCTGACACGTGCGGGCGCACTGCGAATGGCGCCGGGACTCAAACGCAATTCCCTCGTCGGTGGGATCCGCTACTACGACACGGTTGTGGACGACGCCCGCCACACCATGACGGTGGCGCGGACTGCGGCCCAGTACGGCGCGGTGGTGCGAACCTCGACCCAGGTCGTCGGCTTCCTGCGTGAGGCCGACCGCGTGTCGGGTGTGAGAGTGCGCGACAGCGAGGACGGCTCTGTCACCGAAGTGCGTGCCCACGTGGTCATCAACGCGACCGGCGTGTGGACCGACGAGATCCAGGCATTGTCGCGTGAACGCGGCCGATTCCGGGTGCGCGCATCGAAGGGCGTGCACATCGTGGTTCCGCGCGACCGCATCGTGAGCGACTCGGCGATCATCCTGCGGACCGAGAAATCGGTGCTGTTCGTCATTCCGTGGGGAAACCACTGGATCATCGGCACCACCGACACCGACTGGAACCTCGACCTCGCACATCCCGCCGCGACGAAGGCCGACATCGACTACATCCTCGACCACGTCAACAGTGTGCTCGTCGTCCCGCTCACCCACGACGACATCGACGGTGTCTACGCGGGCCTGCGTCCGTTGCTGGCAGGGGAGAGCGACGAAACCTCGAAACTGTCGCGCGAACATGCGGTCGCCCGTGTCTCGCCGGGCCTGGTAGCGATCGCAGGGGGCAAGTACACGACCTACCGGGTGATGGCCGAAGACGCGGTGGATCTCGCGGCCGAGGACATTCCGGCCCGCATTGCGCCGTCGATCACCGAGAAGGTGCCGCTGCTGGGTGCGGACGGATACTTCGCCCTGGTCAATCAGACGATGCACCTTGCTGAGCAGCACAACCTCCACCCGTACCGGGTCAAGCATCTCCTCGACCGGTACGGCTCACTGGTCGAGGACGTACTCGCGTGCGCGGAGGGCAGGCCCGAATTGCTGGAGCCGATCACCGACGCCCCGCTGTATCTCCAGGTCGAGGCCGTCTATGCGGCATTCGCCGAGGGCGCGCTCCATCTCGAGGACATCCTCGCCCGCCGGACCCGCATCTCGATCGAGTATCCGCACCGGGGCGTGCATTGCGCGGAACAGGTCGCGCATCTCGTAGCGCCGATCCTCGGCTGGAACGAGGCAGCGATCGACCGGGAGGTCGAGACGTATCGGGCCCGGGTCGAGGCAGAGGTCGATTCGCAGAGCCGGCTCGACGACGAATCCGCTGATGCGTTGCGCGCGGCCGCTCCGGAGGCGCGCGCCGAGATCCTCGAACCGGTCCCTGTGAAGTGAGCAGTGTCTTCGAAGTGATCAGTGTCTTCGAAGTGATCAGTGCGTGAGCAGGACCTTGATCACCACGATCGTCGCCCCCACGAGGGCGAGCGCGCCTGCAGTCATCAGCAGTCGAGTGCTGGGACGCTCACCGTTGAGTCGTCCGATCACGAACGCGATGCCGCCGATTCGCACCAGGACCGCAAGCTCCGCCAGCAGCTGAGCGGTACGCGGCTCGATCCAGCCGAGCCAACCGATCGCGAGGACGACGCACGGGACCACTGCAGAGGTGAGAATCGGCACGGAGTCGCGTACTTCGGCCCGCCGTTCGGCTGCGGTGAGGCGGCTGCCCTGCCGGACGCTGTGCCCCACCGATTCCGCAAAGGCGTGCGCCACGAACGTCGACAGGGCGGTGCCGAGGACGATCGCGATTCCGACGTAGTTCGGTCCGGGGACAATCGGGATGAGCACTGCCAGCACCAGTACGTTGCCATAGACATACGCGCTGATGCGACTGGCGGCATTGTTACGGTCGAGCGGCGCATCGCGGGAGAACAACGGCCCGTGGAGTAGCGCGTTGGCGTCGAGTCCCATATCGACAGCGTGGCATGAGTCGGCGAAAATCTCAGCGTTGTTCGGAAAGGTCCTGTCGTCTCGGCCGACGTCGGCTCAGCTCCCGGCGAAGGACTCTGACTACGTATGTTGCCAGAGTAGGATCCGATCACACGTAGTCGACGACGGGAATCGCACAGTGGACACCACGCGCCGAAGCTGGGCGGGTATCGGCCTGGACGAGCGTCGGCGTGTCCGAAGGGAACGTCTCCTCGACGCGGGGATCGCCCTCATCGGCGCGCCCGACGGATCCGCCGCGAATGTGCGCGCGGTGTGCCGGGCAGCCGAACTCACCGAACGCTACTTCTACGAGAGCTTCACCGACCGCGACGCATTCGTCCGGGCGGTGTACGGGCTCGTGGGTGACCGCGCCCGCGACGTGCTCGTCGCGGCAGTGAGCTCAGCGGCGCACGCCCGCCGGGCGGAAGCAGCGGTCCGGGCATTCGTTGCCCTGATGGTCGACGAGCCGGCGATGGGTCGCGTACTACTGCTCGCACCGCTGCGCGAACCCGCAATCAGCGGCAGAGGCGTCGAACTCGCACCGGTGTTCGTCGCACTCGTCAGCGCCCAACTCACCGAGATCGGTGACGACGCCGTCCGCAACATGGTGGCTGTAGGACTCGTCGGAGCCTTGACCAGCTTGTTCATGGGGTACCTCGAAGGGGCGATCGCCGTCCCACGGGAAACGTTCGTGCAACACTGCGTTGCGCTTCTCGAGCGCGCCGCGCACGACGCTCAGCGCAGGAGCTGACACCCAGGGCAGCGGTAGACCACGCGATCGGGATCGGATGGACCGGCCAGGCGTCCCGATTCGATGGGCCGCCCACAGCGCAGACATGGCCTGCCGGCGCGTCCATACACCCACAGCCCACGACCCCGGCGCGCATCGCCGGTCGTGACCCGCGAAGTCCTGTTCCGGTTGGCGTACAACACACGGTGGGCGAGTTCTGCCCAGCCGGCCGGGTCGCCGGCCTCTCGTACCGGTGTCGCAGGATCGACGCCGCGCAGGAAGCACAGCTCACTACGGTAGACGTTGCCCACCCCGGCCATGATGCGCTGGTCGAGCAGTGCAAGCCCGATCGGGCGGGCAGGATCACGCATGAGATTGACGGCCGCAAGCACCGGATCCCAGTCCGGTCCGAGCAGATCCGGTCCGAGGTGCCCCACGGCGTCGCTCTCCTTCTCTCGGGGCAGCACTTCGACGATGCCGAGATCGAACCCCACCGCCTGCACGTGTTCGGTGCCGAGTACCGCACGAGCCTGGAAACCCGGCTTGCGCCAGCGTGTTCCGCGCTCATACACGTGCCACTGACCGTCCATCATCAAATGCGAGTGAAAAGTGTGATGCGGCAAGCGAACCAGAATGTGCTTGCCTTGTGCGGCCACTTCCTCCACTGTTTCACCGGTGAGATCGACAGTCGCGAAGCGGGGAACCCGAAAATCGCTTTCGGTCAGGATGTTTCCCGCAAGCGCCGCGTGCAGTCGTGCAGCGGTCTGGAACACCGTATCGCCTTCGGGCACGTCAGGACCTCAACCGATATCCGCGCGGTGTCGCGGAGAACCCGGCTTCGCCGAGCAGTTCCGCGAGGGCATGACCGTGGATCGAGACACCATCGATCTTCTCGACCACGATCTTGTCGACGCCACCGTTCTTGACGGTGTGAGCGAGCGACGCGAATGCGGTGCGGAGCCGACCGGGATCGTCGGTGAAGGTGAGCAGAGTGCGCCCACCGCGCTCGACGAACACTACGAGGCTCCCGTCGACCAGTACCACAAGGCCACCGGCCTTCCGGCCAGGCCGGTGCTTCGACGTGCTCGCCGCCGCTGCAGCTGCCTTGGGCCACGGGAGTGCGGCGCCGTACGGATTGGCGGGATCGCAGGCGGCGAGCGTCACCGCCTCGGTGCGGGTGTGGCGACCCTCGAGGGAATCGGAGAACGAGCGCAGCCGATCCACCACGTCCGGGGTCGAGAACTGTGCGCCGCCGAGAGAATCGACGAAGTACCCCCGTCGGCAGCGCCCCGTTTCCTCGAACCGGCTGAGCACCTTGTACATGAGCGCAAACCCCCCGGGGACGGCCTCGCTCGTCACGGCGCCCCGGGTCACCACGCCGTACCGCTCGAGGAGCAGTTCGGCAGTTGTGTGCGCCCGCACCGTCGGGTCGGTCTCACGCTCGGGTAGCAGCGACCACCGGCCCGCAACGGTCGGCGGCCCAGTCCGTGACGGAACGGTCGGACGCGCCCGATACATGCGGGCCCGCGGAGCCCTCCGCGGCACACGATGCGCGGGGGTGGCACGTGATGTGTCGCCGATGAGCGCGCGGAGCGGTGCGAGTGTGTCGCCCGCGATGTGCCCACTCCAGACCAGATCCCACATCGCAGCACTCAGAGCCGTATCGGTCGCGTCCGGTTCGAGCGCTTTCACTGCGTCCCCGAGTTGCCGTACGAAGTATGCGCCCCCACCCGAGAGGGCCTCCAGGATCGCCCGGTGGATGCCCGTCAGCTCGATCTCCTCGGCAGGAGCGAGTGTGGCGGGGGCGAGGTCGGCGGGATGTAGCGAGATCCAGCCGTCCTTTCCCGAGATCGAGCCGACGCCGGACCAGATGATCTCGCCGTTCGACGTCAACTCGTCGAGCATCGCGGGCGAGTAATCGCGTACCCGCGGCGCAAGGATCAGCGGTTCGAGGGCGCTCGCCGGGATCGGCACACCCGCGATCTGCTCGGCGACGGCTGCGACACCATCGAGACCGTAGAGCGCGCTCGCGCCGGGCCCGCGTCCGAGATGGTGCCAGTCGGGCAGGAAACGGCCGAGGGTTGCGGTGCTCACCGGCTCGACCTCGTGGCGTGCCGCGGCCAGGGAGCGTCGACGCAGACGGCGCAGGACCTCGCTGTCGCACCACTCCGCTCCGGTGGCGCCGGGACGGAATTCACCCGAGGTGACGCGCTTGTCGTCGGCCAATCGCTGCAGAACGGATTCGACGACCGTCGCGCCGAGACCGAAGCGGGTCCCCGCTGCCGCCGTGGTGAACGGCCCGTGTGTGCGGGCGTAACGTGCGACGAGGTCGCCGAGTGGATCCGCGACCGGTTCGATAAATGCCGTGGGGACCCCGATCGGTAACGGCACTCCGAGCGCATCGCGCAATCGTGACGCGTCTTCGATTGCCGCCCACCACTTCCGGCCTGCGTACGACACCTGCAGAACGCGTCGCTGGGCCGACAGCTCGGCGAGCCACGGAGCAGGGTCGTCGGTACTGCGCTCCCGCAGTTCGGCATCGGTCGACGGCCCAAGCAAACGCACCAGATCCGCAACGCCCTCCGCATCCCGAGCACGCCGCTCAGGCACCAGGCGCTGCAATTCGAGTTCGGCCTGCTCGATCACGTCGGCGTCGAGCAAGTCGCGCAACTCGACCCGGCCGAGCAACTCCGCGAGCAACGTCGAATCCAGAGACAGCGCAGCCGCGCGCCGCTCGGCGAGCGGACTGTCGCCCTCGTAGAGGAACGCACCGACATAGTCGAACAGCAACGACGCGGCGAACGGTGACGCTGTGGGTGTCTCGACCTCGACGAGCCGGATCTGCCGCCGCGCGAGACGGCCGAGCAGGTCGCGCAGCGCGGGGAGGTCGTAGACGTCCTGCAGGCATTCGCGCACCGTCTCGAGCAGGATGGGGAAACTCGGGTACCGGCGGGCCACGTCGAGCAGTTGCGCGGAACGCTGACGTTGCTGCCACAGGGGCGCGCGTTTACCGGGGTTGCGCCGCGGCAACAGCAACGCGCGCGCCGAGCATTCACGGAACCGGGACGCGAACAGGGACGAGCCACCCACCTGTTCGGTGACCAGATCCTCGATCTCGTCCTGGTCGAAGACGAAGATGTCGGCGCCGGGCGGATCGTCCTCGGTGTCGGGTAGCCGGACGATGATGCCGTCGTCGGACGGCGAAGGATGTGCCTCGATGCCCAACCGGTCCAGCAGACGCGCCCCGACTGCGAGAGCCCACGGTGCGTGGACACGCAGACCGAACGGGGAATGCAGGACGAGACGCCAATCGCCCAGTTCGTCGCGGAAGCGCTCGACGACGAGGGTGCGATCGGTGGGGAGGTGGCCGGTGGCGGTGCGTTGCTCGTCGAGGAGGCCGATCAGATTTGCGGTCGCGTAGTCGTCGAGTCCGCCGGATCGGCATCGTGCGTCGGCGTCGTCGGGTGCAGCGTGGCCGAGCTCGCGGATGAACGCACCGAGCGCCGCGCCGAGTTCTGCAGGGCGTCCCTGGTTGTCGCCGTGCCAGAACGGCAGACGCCCGGCGCGGCCGAATGCGGGGGACACGAGCACCCGGTCGAAGGTGATCTCCTCGATTCGCCAGCTCGTCGCGCCGAGCGCGAAGACATCGCCGACCCGCGACTCGTAGACCATCTCCTCGTCGAGTTCTCCCACGCGGGTGTTCTTCTCGCCCACCATGTACACGGTGAACAAACCGCGGTCAGGGATGGTCCCGCCGGACGTGACGGCCAGTCGTTGTGCCCCGGGCCTGCCCGTCAGCGTGCCGTCGGTGCGGTCCCACACCACGCGGGGACGGAGTTCGGCGAACTCGTCCGACGGGTAGCGGCCCGAGAGCAGATCGAGCACCGATTCGTAGACGCCCCGCGACAGCGACGTGAACGATCCGCTCCGCCGGACAGTGTCGAACCAGTCGTCGACCCCGAGGGGTTCGAGTGCGGCCGCTGCCACGGTCTGCTGTGCGAGGACGTCGAGGGGATTCGCCGGGACCTGCAGGGCCTCGATGTGCCCGGCGACCATCCGCTCGACGGTGACGGCGCAATGGATCAGGTCGGTGCGGTGCTTGGGGAACAGCACTCCGCGTGAAGTCTCACCGACCTGGTGCCCGGCCCGCCCCACTCGTTGCAGCCCGCTCGCCACCGATGGTGGTGCCTCCACCTGGATGACGAGATCGACCGCGCCCATGTCGATACCCAGTTCGAGGCTCGAGGTAGCCACGACGCAGCGCAGCCGACCGGACTTCAGATCATCCTCGATGAGAGCGCGTTGGTCTTTGCTCACCGAACCGTGGTGGGCACGGGCAAGGACCGGTTCGGCGCCGTAGGTCACCTCGGTGGATGCGCCGAGGAGCGCCGGCGGCGCGGTCTCGCGGTCGACGGCGCTGCCGGTGCGTTCGGTGTAGATCTCGTTGAGCCGGCCGGTCAACCTTTCGGAGAGTCGGCGCGAATTCGCGAACACGATCGTCGAGCGGTGGGCGGTGACGAGATCGACGATCTGCTCCTCGACGTGCGGCCAGATCGACCCGGCCTGCGGCGTCGGTGACTCGGAATCGTCGTCGATACCGGATGTGCCCAACTCCGTCATGTCCTCGACCGGCACCTGGACCGTGAGCTCCCAGGTCTTGACTGCTGGAGGGGCGACGATCCGGATGGGCTCGCCCCCGACGAGGAAGCGGCCCACCTCCTCGTGCGGACGCACCGTTGCGGACAGTCCGATCCGCTGAGCGGGCTTCGGTAGGAGCAGGTCGAGACGTTCGAGGGACAGCGCCAGATGCGCGCCGCGTTTGGTCCCGGCGACAGCGTGCACCTCGTCGACGATCACTGATTCGACGCCTGCGAGTGTCTCGCGTGTGGCCGAGGTGAGCATGAGGAACAGTGATTCGGGGGTGGTGATGAGGATGTCGGGAGGTGTACGGGCGAGCTTGCGCCGGTCGGCCTGCGAGGTGTCGCCCGAGCGGACACCCACGGTGATCTCAGGCGGCGCCAGACCGAGCCGTTTCGCGGTCTGGGTGATGCCGACGAGCGGCGACCGGAGATTGCGCTCGACGTCGACCCCGAGTGCCTTGAGCGGCGAGATGTAGAGGACCCGGGTGCGGTGTTCGCGCGGTGAGTCGGATGTCTCCAGGGGGCGGGCAGCGAGCCGGTCGAGTGACCATAGGAACGCCGACAGCGTCTTGCCTGAGCCGGTGGGCGCGACGACGAGTGTGTGCGCACCCGACGAAATCGCATCCCACGCGCCGAGCTGCGCAGGTGTGGGCGCGTCGAATGCACCTCCGAACCACTCCCGGGTGGGCGCGGAGAAACGGGCGAGGACGTCGGTCACCAGTCCATGGTGCACCCGATGTCCGACAGTCTCGGGAATTACGCGTTGCCGGTCACTCCAGTGCGAACATGGCGAGCTGCGGGCAGTGCACATCCGCCCAGTGGTTCCTGCCGTTCTGCATCAACCTGCGGACGAGTTCGTGCGCCGCAGGCCGCCACGGGAGCGCATCGAACTGCTCGCGACTTGCCGGTATCTCACTCCACCCGATCGACACCTGATCGCCGCGACGGCGGAGACTCAGCGCGGGGGAGCTTGCCGTGATCCGATCGAAGTCGGCGCCGCACGACTGCTCGAGGATGCGTACGTCGACTGTCACGAAACCGCCGATCTGCCTGTCCTCGCGGACACTGGTATCGACGTACAAGCACGCGATCTCCTGGTCACCGGCATGGACACTGATCATCCGATGCCCCTTGTCCGATGCTCCGACCGACGGCAGACATACGACGGACCAGTACTCGCGTTCGCTGATGCGTGCATTCTCGATCGTCGAGCGGACATAGTCGCGCAACCACGCGGTGACGAAGTCGAATTCAGGGTAGAGCTCGAGCTCCCGATAGCGGGTGTCGCGCAATGGAAGATCGGTACCGGCCTCTGGCATACGCATGTTCACGCCCCGATTATGGCGTGTTCCCTGCCGCGGCGGCACCGAGGTGCGGAAAGGTGCTGTCGTGGGGTCGATCGGTCGGCCATTCGTCACAGGACAGCCCCTGGGTTGAGGATCGAGCGGGGGTCGAGGGCGTTCTTTATCAGGCGGGTCAACGCCATCACGTCGGGGCCCACCTGCTCCGGCAGCCAAGGTTTCTTGAGCCTGCCCACGCCGTGCTCCCCGGTGATAGTGCCGCCGAGGCCGATCGCGAGGTCCATGATCCGGCCGAACGCGGCGTGTGCCCGCTCCACCATCTTCTCGTCGCCGGGGTCGTAGACGACCAGCGGGTGGGTGTTTCCGTCTCCCGCATGCGCGATCACGGCAACCGTCACTTCGTTGCGATCGGCGATTTCCGCTACGCCGGCGACCAGGTCCGGGAGCATCGGCAACGGTACCCCCACATCCTCGAGGAGGAGGCTTCCGAGGCGTTCGACCGCGGGAATCGCCATCCGCCGCGCAGCGGTGAACGCAGCACCTTCATCAGGATCGGACGTGTCGAACACGTCGTGAGCCCCAGCGTCCCGGCACGCACGCACCATCACCTCGATTTCGTGTTCCGCGGCCGCACCCGGAGCGTCGGATTGTGCGATCAGCATGGCCTCGGCTCCGCGGTCCAGGTCCATCCGCAAGGCGTCCTCGACAGCGTTGATCGTGGTGCGGTCCATGAATTCGAGCATGGCCGGGCGAAGCGTTGCGGTGATCGCGATGACGGCGTCCGCCGCGGACTTCACCGACCCGAAGGTCGCAACCATCGTCGACGCCGGTGGTTGCGGTGGAATCAAGCGGAGCGTCACCTCGGTGATCACTCCGAGAGTGCCCTCGCTGCCCACGAACAGTTTCGTCAGCGATAGACCCGCAACGTCCTTGAGTCGGGGGCCACCGAGCCGCACTGCGGTGCCGTCGGCGAGAACCACTTCGAGCCCGAGCACGTAGTCGGAGGTCACCCCGTACTTGACGCAGCACAGCCCACCCGCATTGGTCGCGGCGTTGCCGCCGATCGAGCAGATCTCGAACGACGACGGATCCGGCGGATACCACAGGCCATGTTCGGCTGCGGCTGCCTTGACCTCGGCATTGAGCAGGCCCGGACCAGCGACGGCGGTGCGTGTGGCGGGGTCGATCGTGATGTCACGCATCTTCTCGGTGCTGAGAACGATTCCGTCGGCCAGACCGCCGGAGCCTCCGGACAGGCTCGTTCCGGCGCCGCGGGGCACCACCGGCACACGGTTCTCGTACGCCCACCGCAACGTGGTCTGCACATCAGCGGTGGAGGTCGCGCGGACGAGCGCGAGCGGCACGGCCGCGTCGGGGTCGAACGCACGATCGTGCCGGTATCCCGCGAGGATGTCGGGATCGGTGACGAGGACCCCGGCCGGGAGCTGCCCGGCCAGGGTCGTCGGGTCGGCAGGCGGTGACGTCACGACACAGCCGGAACGTAGCGGGCGCGCAGCTTGTGTTTGACGAGCTTGCCGGTCGGGGTGCGAGGCAGGTCGTCGGAGAAGTCGATGCTGCGCGGAGCCTTGAACTTCGACACCTTCGACCGCACGTACTCGAGTAGTTCTTGCTCGACCTCGGGTCCGGGTTCGACCCCTTCAGCGAGTTGCACAACAGCCTTGACCTCTTCGCCGAACTCGTCGTTCGGCACGCCGATGACCGCGACGTCGAACACCTTGGGGTGAAGGGTCAGAACGTTCTCGGATTCCTGCGGATAGATGTTCACACCGCCCGAGATGATCAGGAATGCTGCGCGGTCGGTGAGATACAGGAACCGATCCTCGTCCAGATACCCGATGTCGCCGCTGGTCGTCCACGTGGGGTGATCGGGATGTGTTGCCTTCTCGGTCTTCTCGGGGTCGTTGTGATACTCGAACGGACGCTCGTCGCGCTCCCACCACACCGTCCCGATCGATCCCGTGGGTAGTTCCTGGCCGTCCTCACCGCAGATCCGGACGTGCCCCATCACGCCGTCGTGACCGACCGAACCCGGACGAGCGAGGGCCTGTTCGGAGTTGATGAAGGTCGCGCCGGAGCCTTCGGTGGAGGCGTAGTACTCGTTGATCACCGGTCCCCACCACTCGATCATCGCCTGCTTGATCTCGGGTGGGCACGGTGCTGCAGCGTGAATTGCGACCGACATGCTCGACACGTCGTACTTCAGGCGGGTTTGCTCGGGAAGCTTGAGCATGCGCACGAACATAGTCGGCACCCATTGGCTGGCGGTGACCTCGTACCGATCGATCAGCGCAAGCGCTTCTTCCGCATCGAACCGATCCATGAGGATCACCGTGCCGCCCACCGACTGGATTGTGCCGCAGAACCGCAGTGGCGCAGCGTGGTACAGCGGTGCGGGACACAGGTACACCGTGTCCGAATCGAAGCCGTACATCGGGGTGAACACAGCTGTGTACGGGTCGGGAATGTCCTGGACCTGCCCGTCCGGCAGCTTCGGCTTGATGCCTTTGGGGCGGCCCGTGGTGCCGGACGAGTACAGCATGTCCTGACCGCGCGGCTGATCGTGCAGAGGTGTGGTGTCGAAGCGTTCGACGGCCCGCGCGTAATCCTCGAATCCAGGCAGCGTTCCGCCGTACGCGAGCCGGTGCTCTACGTTCGGATATGCGTCGGCAGAGGTGTCCACCGCGTCGGCGGCATTCGCGGAGACGATCAATGCCTTCGCGCCGCAGTCGTCGACCACATATGCGGCTTCGTGAGCGGTGAGGTGCCAGTTTACGACGGTGATGTACAGGCCGGAGCGCAGTGCAGCCCAGTACACCTCCATCACGCGGAGGTCGTTGTCGGAGATGAGGGCGACGTGATCACCAGGCTTCAGTCCGAGTTCGCGCAGGTATTTCGCGAGCCGGAGCGAGTTCTCGTCGAGTTGTCGGTAGGTCAATGACTCGCCGGTGGCGGGGCGCACGATAGCGGCCTTGTTCGGTGAGGTGGCGACGAAGTTACCTGGGTACATGCACCCTGGTTTATCACAGGTTGTGGCGCGCGCCACAGCGTCCGTTCCGGTGGGACGATTGAGTGTGGCACCGCGGGGTACCCGGCATGAACCGAAAGGAGACCGCAATGCCGAATCCGTCGATCAAGAACGAGAAGATGTACGAGGACCTCCGCGACGACGGTGCGTCCAAGGAGAAAGCTGCCCGCATCTCGAACGCCGCGGCGAATCGCGGAAAATCCGATGTCGGTCGCAAGGGAGGGAAAGCCGGGTCCTACGACGACTGGACTGTCGCCGATTTGAAGAAGCGCGCCAAAGAGCTGGGCTTGACCGGGTACTCCGACATGAAGAAGAGCGAGCTCATCGACGCGCTGCGTAACCATTGACGCAACGGGTGGCCACAGAACTTCGTCCGAACTCGACTGATCATCCGAACTCGACACCCTGGGCGAGTGGGAGCCCGTCGGAATAGTTCACAGTGTTGGTCGCGCGACGCATGTACGCCTTCCAGGAGTCGGAGCCGGATTCGCGTCCCCCGCCTGTTTCCTTCTCCCCGCCGAACGCGCCGCCGATCTCGGCGCCGGACGTGCCGATGTTCACGTTGGCGATACCGCAGTCCGAGCGCGCAAGGAAGCGCTCGGCCTCGCGTTGGTCGGTAGTGAAGATCGACGACGACAATCCCTGGGGAACATTGTTGTGCAGAGCGATCGCTTCGTCGAAGTCGTCGTAGGGGAGCACATACAGGACGGGTGCGAACGTCTCTTCACGTACGACGTCGGTCTGCATGGGCATCCGCAGGAGCGCTGGAGAGACGTAGACGCCGTCGCCCTGCACCTGCACCCGTTGCCCACCTGCTACGAGGATGCCCCCGTCGAGTTCGGCGCGGTCGAGGGCCGAGCGCATCGCATCGTAGGCGTGTGAGGAGATCAGCGGTCCCACGAGAACGCCCTCGTCGAACGGGTTCCCTACCCGGAGCCCGCGGTATACGGTCGCGAGGCGCTCCACGAGGTTGTCGATGACGGAGCGATGCACGATCAGCCGGCGCAGCGTGGTGCAGCGTTGTCCTGCGGTGCCTGCCGCGGCGAACACGACTCCCCGCACGGTCAGTTCCAGATCTGCCGAGGCGGTGACTATCGCGGCGTTGTTGCCACTGAGTTCGAGCAGGCAGCGGCCGAACCGTGCGGCGACCCGGGGCGCGACGATCCGTCCCATCCGGACCGAACCGGTGGCGCTGACCAACGCTATCCGTGGATCGTCGACGAGCGCTTCACCCGCGGTAGCGTCGCCGAGCAGGACATGATGCAGGCCGGCGGGCGCATCGACGTCCGCTGCGGCACGACGCAGCAGTGCGTCACACGCAAGAGCGGTCAGCGGAGTGGTCTCCGAGGGCTTCCACACCACAGGGTTGCCGCACACCAGCGCGATCGCCGTGTTCCAGGACCACACCGCCACCGGGAAGTTGAACGCGGATATCACACCGACTACACCGAGGGGGTGCCACGTCTCCATCAAGCGGTGGCCTGGTCGCTCGGAGGGCATGGTGCGTCCGTAGAGCTGCCGCGACAGGCCCACGGCGAAGTCGCACACGTCGATCATTTCCTGGACTTCGCCGAGTGCCTCGGACGGTATCTTTCCGACCTCGAGCGTGACGATCTCGGCGAGATCATGCTTGTGCTCGACGAGTAGATCACCGAACCGGCGGACGAGCCGACCTCGTACGGGAGCGGGGACGTTGCGCCACTGCTCGAACGCGTCTGCGGCAGCGTGTATCGCCGCATCGATCTGGGCCGCGGTGTGTGGTTCCAGCTGTGCGAGTTCGGTGCCGTCGATGGGTGTGGTCGCCGCCAGAGCACCATCGCCGTCGGGCAGCGTGGCGCCGCACTTCTGCACAGCGGTGCGCGCACGATTACTGAAAGTGTCCGTTGCATTCATCGGTGGGTCCTCTGTCGCTCGGTTAACCTGCGCTGGTGCCGGAATCTTCGAAAGAGTCGTTGGACGAGATCGATAGGTTGCTGTTGCGTGAACTGATTGCGGACGGACGCGCCACCTTGTCGGTGCTTGCTGAGAAGGCCGGGTTGTCGATTTCCGCGGTGCAGTCGCGAGTGCGCAGACTGGAGTCCCGGAACGTGATTCGCGGCTACACCGCGAAGGTGGACCCGGAAGCACTCGGCCTCATGCTGTCGGCGTATGTCGCGATCACCCCTCTCGACCCGTCCCAACCCGACGACGCGCCCGCACGTCTACGTCACATCGAAGCAATCGAATCGTGTCACTCGGTGGCGGGCGATGAAAGCTATATGCTCCTTGTGCGTGTTGCGACGCCGCGGGAACTCGAGTATCTCCTCCAAGAAATCCGCGCGACTGCGAATGTTGCCACTCGAAGCACAGTCGTGCTGCAGACATTTTACGAGAAGTGACATATCGACGCTTTGTTCTTCAATTGAAACTACGGCTGGGCTGAAAATGTTCGCGTACCCTCGCGGATATGAGCACTGCATTCCGTGATCGGGACGGTGCCGAAGTCGTGGCACCCGACCGGGTACACGCCGTCATCCGAGCGCACATGGTGGCCGACGGATTTCCCCTTGTCCTGGATCTCGAACGCTCGAGAGGGGTGCGCCTCGTCGACCGCCGCGACCGCACATGCTATCTCGACATGTTCGGCTTCTTCGCGTCGTCCGCTCTCGGGATGAACCACCCCGACATTGCCGACGATCCTGCGCTGCGGGACGAACTTGCCGCGGTTGCTGCCAACAAACCCAGCAACTCCGATATCTACACCGTGGTGATGGCCCGTTTCGTCGACGCATTCGCGCGAATACTCGGCGATCCGGCACTACCGCACCTGTTCTTCATCGACGGTGGCGCCCTCGCGGTCGAGAACGCACTCAAGGCCGCGTTCGACTGGAAGAGCCGGCTGAACGAATCGCACGGTCGCGATCCCGCACTGGGGACCAAGGTGCTGCACCTGACAGAAGCGTTCCACGGGCGCACCGGATACACGATGTCGCTGACCAACACCGATCCCGTCAAGACCGATCGCTTCCCGAAATTCGACTGGCCTCGCATCGATGCTCCGTACCTGCGTGACGGTGGCGCCGTCGAGGAGGACGAAGCACGCGCGCTCGCGCAGGCCCGTGCTGCTTTCACGAACAATCCCCACGACATCGCGTGCTTCATCGCCGAACCCATTCAAGGTGAAGGCGGCGATCACCATTTCCGGCCGGAGTTCTTCCAGGCGATCGCGGCACTCTGCCGCGAGCACGATGCACTGCTGGTCGTCGACGAGGTGCAGACCGGAGTCGGCATCACGGGAACGATGTGGGCGTACCAACAGTTCGGCATCGAGCCCGACATCGTTGCGTTCGGGAAGAAGACCCAGGTGTGCGGGATCATGGCCGGTGGGCGTCTCGACGAGGTTCCGGACAATGTCTTTGCGGTGTCTTCGCGGCTCAACTCCACCTGGGGTGGAAACCTTACCGACATGGTGCGTGCCCGCCGCATCTTCGAAGTGATCGAGCGCGATCGACTGGTCGATCGTGCGCGGACGACCGGTGCGCATCTGCTGGCTGCGTTGCGGCAGCTCGCGGCGCAGTATCCGATCGTCACCGAGCCGCGGGGCCGTGGGCTGATGTGCGCGATCACATTGCCATCACAGGAGTTTCGTGACCGAGTGCTCGCTCGTCTGTACCACGAGGAGCAGGTCCTCATGATCGGTTCGGGGCAGCGCGGCATCCGTTTCCGGCCGCCCCTGACCGTCACCTCCGAGGAACTCGACGAGGCGATCGCCGCGCTCGACAGGGTGCTCGCCACTGTCGCCTGAACAACTGCTGTCGTCTGAACAAGTGCTGTGATCAGGGTGTGCTTGCCTCGAGATGTCGTATCACCGCGAGCACGCGACGATGGTCCTCCGGTTCCGGATGCAGCCCGAGCTTGAGGAAGATCGACCGTATGTGCGCCTCGACGGTGCGTTCGCCGAGGAACAGTGTCGCACCGATCGCGCGATTGGATCGGCCCTGGGCCATGAGCGTGAGCACCTCGCGTTCCCGCGCCGACAGGTCGTCGATCGGCCTCGAATCAGAATGAGGGCGCGACACCATCCGGCTCACCACACCGGGATCGATCGCCGACCCGCCGTCGGCGACACGGTGGAGTGCGTCCACGAACTCGTCGATGTCGCCGACGCGATCCTTGAGTAGATATCCCACACTTGCTGCGCCGGTTGCCAACAGATCCATCACGTACTCGGATTCGACGTACTGCGACAGCAGTAGCACTGCGGTCTCGGGATATTCGGTGCGGATCGTTCGTGCGGCTTCGATGCCCTCGACGGTGTGGGTCGGCGGCATCCGGATATCGACGACGGCGATGTCGGGTCGAGTTCGTGCCACCGTATCGATCAAGGTCTGGACGTCGTCTGCTTCGCCGACCACGTCGAGACCCTCATCGGTGAGCAGGCTTCGGATCCCTTCCCGAAGAAGCACAGAGTCGTCGGCGAGAACGACACGCAAGGGGCTGGACCGCCGGCGCCGCGGACCGGTGCGAGCAGTAGGTGTGGTCGGTAAGGGCGACACCTGGGTGGGATCGAGCAGTGCGCCCGTATCGCGGTTCAGCACTGCCCGCGCAGCGTCGCAGAACGCCCGACACGTGTCGTACCGGTCGTTCCGGTTCTTCGCCAGTACCCGCGCAACGACGGCATCCATTGCCGGGCTGAGATCGGAACGCAGTGCACTCGGCCGCGGGATCGGGTCCCGGGCGTGTCCGTGCCACAACTGCGGGAGCGTCTCACCCGGGTACGGGGGTCGTCCGGTGAGCAGATGATAGAACGTGCAGCCGAGTGAATAGAGATCGGCGCGGGGATCGAGTTCCACCGTCGTGTCGAACTGCTCTGGTGCGGCGTTGTGCAGGCTCGCTACGAACACCCCGGTACGTGTGAGACGTCCCGGTTCGTCGAGGGCCTTTGCTATACCGAAATCCGTGAGTAGGACACGTTCTCGTTCACCGGGGCCGGCAGGTTCCACGATCAGGATGTTCGCCGGCTTGACATCGCGATGCAGAACGCCCGCGCGGTGCGCATAGTCGAGCGCTTTCCCGGTCTCGGTGATGATATGCAGGGCTCGTTCCACCGGCGTGGGGCCGGCAACGATCAGGTCGGCGGCGGTCGTTCCGGGTACGTACTGCATCGTGAACCACAGGCGGTCGTCGGTTCGTCCGCGGTCGTAGATCTGCACGATGTTCGGGTGTTCGAGGCGCGCCACATGCCCGGCTTCGCGTTCGAAGCGGGCGGCGACGTAGTCATCCGAGGTGAGACCGGAATGGAGAAGCTTCAGCGCAACCGTGCGCGGTAGGTGCGGGTGGGCCGCCAGATAGACGGCCCCCATACCGCCTACACCGAGCAACTTCTCGATTCTGTATCCGGCAAACACCGAACCGGCCTCCAGCCGACCGTTCACCGCCATCGCCTGCACCTTTCGCCGACGACCCCTCATCCATTGAACCGCGCGGCGCGGCGGTGCGGAAGTGTCGCTTGGTCAGCTGTCGGCGTCCGCGCGAAGCTGCAGCGTGACCGTCAAAGTCGTGCCGCAGCCGGTCGGGCTGTCGAGAGTGAAGCTGCCGCCGAGGGCTTCGGCACGATCCGACAGGCCGTCCAATCCGCCTCCGGGAACCCGCCGGGCGCCGCCCGATCCGTTGTCGGTGACGGTCAAGCGGAGCGTATCGCCCTCGCGGTACACCATGATTCTCACAAGGGTCGCGGACGAGTGCTTCGCGGCGTTGGTCACAGCTTCCGATGCGATGAGGTACGCGGCAAGTTCGACGTGGCTCGGCAACCGTGACTCGAGATCTTCGTCGATGCACACCGGAATCGGTGCTCGCTCGGCCATCGAGTTCAATGCGACCGCCAAACCTCGCTCGGCCAGCACCGGCGGGTAGACGCCACGCGCCAGGTCGCGCAGTTCCGTGAGTGCGGCGTTCAGCTCGGCAGCGCCGTCGGTGAGGAACGAGCGCATCTGCATACCGTCGTCGGTTCGCTGTGCCCGGCGGAGCAGCAGTGAGGCCGCTACCAGCCGTTGCTGAGCGCCGTCGTGCAGGTTGCGCTCGAGGCGGCGCCGTTGCACATCGCCCGCTGTGACGATGCGTTCGCGAGACCGGCGCACCTCGGCGAGCTGCTCCTCGAGGGCGCGCTGGAGGCGATCGTGGTCGAGGGCCAGGCTGGTTGCGCCACGCACCGCGGCGAGTAGTTCCGGCTGGGCTTCCAACGTGGCGTCGTAGACGAGCACCCCAGCGGGTGTTCCCTCGTGTTCGAGGAGGGTGAATCCCCGCGTGCGGGAGCGGCGGGGCAAGGTCTGCGGTTCGCCGTCGGAGTCGAGGTAGGTGCCGTCCGAGTATGTCCACAGGGCCAGGCTCGGGTCGTGCACGGCGCGGCGTAACGCATCGACGAAACCGACGTCGATGGGGATGTCGCCGATCTCGACCATCGCGTCGGTTACGGCCGCCCGGGTGAGCCGGTATCGGACGAGTCCGATCGCGACGGCGAGTGGGAACAGTGCGGCCCCGGGATAGCGCAGATTCAGAATCCAGGTATGGGGAGAGCCCGGAACTGCGATGGCGAGTGTGGCGATTGTGAGGAGTCCTGCAGCTGCGCATGCGATCCCGAGCGGCGCAAACCCCGCTCGATATGCCGGAGATCCCCGTTTCAAGCGGGCGACCACCACACCGACGAGGATCGCGGTGAGCACAACTGCCCCCGTACCGACACCGAGTTGGATCGCGTCGGAGATTTCGGGACCGTGCCGGATCAGCAGCAGATTCGTGGAGGTCGACGATTGTATCGACTCTGCGGCGCGCGGATCGAAGAACATCCATTCGGCCGCGACGCCGACCACAGCGAGTGCCCACGCGGCGCCGACGAACCACCGTTCCCAACGTTGCTGTAGGCGACCGGTGGGGAAACCGATCACAGCCTGGAGAAGTAACGGCAGATACAGGTTTGTTGCAACGATACCGACGGTGAATGCCACTGGGTTACTGGAGCGACGTAGCCCACCCAGAAGCCACAGCGCACCCGCAACGACGAGAAGCAGTCCGGTCAGATCGTGTGGGCGGTACGTCCACGCGACTGCGCCGGCGACGAGGAATGCCACTCCAGCGCAGACGAACAGTGCCATCTCGGTCGGACTGAATACCGGAAGATACGGGCCTTGTGCTGCTGCGAACGACTCGCGCGGTCCGAGAAGCAGACTGCGCGCGGGGTCGCGTCGTGCGATATCGGACCAGTCGACGGATGCCACCACCATCGCGACCAACGCAATGACGAGCCCGGACAGCAGAAGAATCGTGCGACGACTCATCGAGCCAGCCTCCTCACCGAACTGTTCCAGTCTCCTCTCCGGCACCTCACGACTCCACCGTGCTGCCACGGATGAGGCGGACCGTGGCCGCGCGGGGAACAAATGTGGGGTCCGCACGGATTCGCCGTGCAGATTGTCAGCGGAGAGTTGGTGTCGTGGCCGGAATGGCCGGCACATTCACCAGATGCGGCAAGCGCCGTACAGTCCGAGGAGTAACCATGGACCTGTTCACGATCATCGTCACCGCGTTGACGAACTTCTTTGCGCTGCTGGTTCCCAGTGACGCGACCATCAAGCACGACGTCCAGGCGGTCGAGCGGTAAAGGAAGAGTTCCCGTGACACTCACGAATGAGCGTGACCGAAAAGATATCGAGAGGAGACTCCCCGAGCTCCCCGGGCAGTGGATTTCCACGGCCCGGGGGCGCCGGCGCGCTCGACTCTCGGCACGTAGCCGGCATCCGGTTGCGTGGATGCGGTCAATTGCCACCCGCAGACGTGGAATTCCGGCGCAAACACCGGTCAGTGCCGACGAAATTCTCGTTCGACTGGGCGAATTGCCGCTCAGCGTATGGACGTACGGGTTCGACCACCACTCGGTCCGGCACCTCGGCCCCATGGCCCAGGATTTTGCTGCAGCGTTCGGGCTCGGATTCTCCGAACGACATATCCCCGTCGTCGACGCCAACGGTGTGTGCATGGCCGCAATTCAGGCGTTGTATCGCAGAGTCGTAACCCTCGAACTAGCGCTCGACGAATCGCGTCGATCACTCGACGAATCGGCATTGTGACTTCACTCAGCGACGGGCGTCTCGGGCGTTGCAGAAGCATTGAAGGGATATGACAACACATTCGCTGCACATCGCCCGGAGAGATGCGAATGTTGTGGCCCGCGGGACCGATGACCTGCTTTTGGCAGGCCGTCGGGTGGCTGTGGGTACCGGCGTGAATTTCGGTAGCGCGTGCCCGGTGTCCTGACGTTGACCTCGGGCGCGCCGAGGGCGCACTCTTGGCGCCATGAGCATCAAGGTCGACCTCGACGCACTCGACGCCGCGCTCGGTGACTTCGAGTACGCCTACCTGCTGACCACCGGTACCGACGCCAAGCCACACGCGGTTGTGGTGACTCCGGTCCTCGTCGATGGTGTGTTCCGCATCGGCGAGCCGGGTCGCCGGACCGGCGCCAACGCGCAGGTGCATCCGGGCGTCTCACTCGTGTACCCACCGGCGATCCCGGGCGGATACTCGTTGATCGTCGACGGGAAGGCGGAACTGGATGGGTCGGTGCTGCATGTCCGGCCGACCTCTGGAGTGCTGCACCGGCCTGCCACCGCCGAGCATCCCGCGACGAACCCTGGGTGTGATGCCGACTGCAGACCACTGGCGAACTAGAAGTAAAGCCAGCCACCGTTACCAGGGCACACGAGTGCCCTGGTAACGGTGGCTGATTCTGTGTTCTGTGGTGGAGCTACGCGACCAGATCCGGCCTGTTCCCCGGTATCGGTTTACGGAACACATCCACACTCACGGGCGGGATGAACTGCGGCCGACGCTCGCTGGTCATCTCCACCTCCCACTCGGTGTGATGCATCAACCGATGATGATGACCACAGAGCAATACCAGATTGTCGAGATCGGTATCACCACCATCGACCCAATGGCGAAGATGATGCGCATCCGCCCACGCCGGTGGTGACGAACACCCCGGGAAAGCGCATCCACCGTCACGGACTGCCAGGGCACGTCGCTGCTCCCGACTCGCGGTGCGGCGGGTCTGCCCGTGCGCGAGCGGCACCCCGTGTTCGTCGAGAAGGATCCGGGTGACCTGACAATCACACGCAAGCATCCGGGCAGCGTCGATCGACAACGGCCCGGCCCACGGCTCGGTCGCATATCCATGCTCGGGACTGTTCGCGAATAGTTCTTTCACCGCAGTGTTGGTCGTCAGGTCGTTGATCGACGCGGTGACCGTCACGTGCGGTTTCACGCCGCCTTCGACCGGGACGAGTCCGGCGGCTTCGACGAACTGAAGGAGTTGATCGAACCCGTCGGCGTTGCGTTTCGACGCCGGCCGATCGTCCTTGACGCCATTTACCTCCGGTCGTGGTGTGGCCAGCGGGGACAGCAGATGCCGCAGACGCGCGCCGGTGAGCGCGTCGAACTCGCCTTTGATGACGACCCGGCCGTGCCAGGTGGTCGAGACGAACAGTTCGTTGCGTGAAGAGTCTTCACCCGGTGGTGGTCCGTCGCCGGTGCCAAAGAGGTGTTCGAGTCGGCGGATCAATGCCCGCACGGTCGCTGTGGTCGCGACCTTCTTGCTGGCGTGCTCGATGAGGATGTCGCGGGCCTTCTCGAACTCGCAGGGGTTCATGGTGCGGGGGTAGTGCTGGCAGAAGTAGGCGATCTGCCGTGCCTTCTGTGCATCGAGAAGGCCGGATGAATAGGCTTCGCGCACTTCCGGTTCCAACCGTAAGAGCCGAGCGAGTGTTTCGATGCGGTGGCATTCCCCGAGTTCGAGGTTGGTGGCGGCGCACAGCCAGTGGGCGGGGCTGCGGTAGCCGTGCTCTTTGACGGTGTCGCGTTCGATCATCGCGATGATCAGATCCAGGCGGTGTGCCTGCCAGGTATGGATTTCGGCGGAGACGGCGAGCGTCTCGGCCATGAGTTGTGTGTCGTTGTATTTCCAGAGGTCCCCACCCATGATCGAAGTCTATCGAACATACAAGCGATATACAAGGAAAATCGAACAATTGATCTACTGCAACGAAAGGTGGGACCGTGTGCTGCTGGATCGGATCATGTTGCGTAACTTGGGTGGCATGACCGATGCCGTGGATGCGACCGATGTCACGCCGACTTTTGCGGTTCCGTCGCTCGTCAACCTCCGAGACATCGGTGGCCGAGCGAGCTCGTTCGGTGGTGTCATTCGCACCGGTGTGGTCTTTCGCTCGACAGCGTTGGTCGATCTCACCGACACCGATATCGATGTGCTCACCTCGCTGCAGATTTCAGCTGTGTACGACCTCCGGACGGCTGAGGAACGTGAGCGGCGCCCGGACCGGCTACCCGGCGGCGCGAAACTCATCGGTCTCGATGTGCTCGCGGATCGTCCGACGGGCTCGGTCGCGGGATCCCTCGCCGACGTGGTCGCCGACCCTGCTGCTGCCGCAACTCATCTGGGGGACGGGCGCGCCGAGCAACATCTGCTCGGCACCTACCGAGAACTCATCACCCTGCAGAGTGCAGTGACCTCGTACCGTCAGCTGTACACCGGTATCGCCCACGGAGATGTTCCGGCGCTCATTCACTGCACCGCAGGCAAGGATCGCACGGGTTGGGCCGCCGCAGCGCTGCTCATGTTCGCCGGCGCGACCGAGCAGGACGTCTTCGACGACTACATGTTGACGAATGAGATGCTGCTACCAGAGTTCGAAGAGATGTTCGCCAGGTTCGAAGCCGCCGGTGGCGACCGTGCTCTGTTTCTCCCACTGCTCGGGGTTCAGCGCGCTTATCTCGAGAGTGCTTTCGACGAGGCGCTCCGTCGGTACGGCACGATCGACGAGTATTTCGCAGCCGGACTAGGACTCGACGACGACAGCCTGCAGGCATTGCGCACCCGGATGATCGACACCGAGGGCCATTCCGGCCGGGGGTGATGCCCGGTGTGGCAAGCGGCTACCGAATGTCCCCGCCGGCGGTAGCTTGTTGCGTATGACCGATGAGGTGGGCAATGACCCCGGTATGGCGGCTTTCGCGGTTCCTTCGTTGGCCAACCTACGGGACATCGGAGGCAGCGCCAGCAGTTTCGGTGGGACGATCCGCACCGGAGTGGTGTTCCGGTCCACAGATCTGAGTGCCGTCACCGACACCGATCTGGACGTCCTCACCGAGCTGAAGATCACCACCGTGTTCGACCTGAGAACGGTGGACGAACGTGATCAGGCTCCGGACAGATTGCCACCCGGAGCAAAGGGTGTGGACCTCGATGTCCTCGCCGACAAGGATGCGGGGTCGATTGCTGCTGCAATGGGCGACCTGGTGGCCGATCCAGTGCAAGCAGTGCGCGGATTCGGAGGTGGGAGGGGGGAACAGTTTCTCCTCGAGACGTACCGCGACCTCGTCACGCTGTCGAGCGCGCAGTGTTCGTATCGGAGGATGTTCCTCGATATCGCAATGGGCGACGTTCCCGCGCTCATCCACTGCACCACCGGAAAGGATCGGACCGGTTGGGCAGCCGCAGCGCTGCTCATGTTCGCCGGGGCGACAGAGGAAGACGTCTTCGACGACTACATGCTGACGAACGAGTTGCTGCTTCCGAAGTTCGAGGAGATGTTCGTACATTTCGAGAAGCTCGGCGGAGATCGCTCGCTGCTCGTCCCGTTGCTCGGGGTCGAGCGCAAATACCTCGAAGCAGCCGTCGACGAGGCGCTGCGTCGATACGGCACTATCGACGAGTACTTCGCGTCGGGTCTCGGACTCGACGACGACAGCCTGCAGACATTGCGTACCCGGATGATCGACACCGAGAACGCCCGGACTGTCGAATAGGGCTGGTGGTCTACTGCGTCCGACCGGCACGAACTCGCCGACCGATACCGGCGGCGATCGCAAGGCCGAGGGCGATACCCACCAGATCGGCGCACCAGTCCCATACCGACCCGGACCGTCGCACTGCGACCGTGGACTGCAGGATCTCGGTGACGATCCCGTAGACCGCGAGCCACGCCACAGTGATGACAGGGGAGATGCGGGCGTATCGAGAGCAGTAGGCCAGCACGGCGAACATCAGTGCGTGCGTGACCTTGTCGGTATGAGGCGGGCCACTGGGGACGGTGCCGCCGGGTGTGAGCAGCATGAAGGTGATGGTGACGGTGGCGAGCACCAACGGGACGACGCGATACGAGACACCCCGGAACGGGAAACGACAGCGATAGCGGGACGTACAGGCCACGGGTCAGTTCTTCTTCTTTTCCTTCTCGGGCTTGTCGTCATCGTCGTCTCGTCCCGCATACAGGACGATCGATACGGCCGGAACGAGAAGGAACCAGAGCCACGTGTCGAATGCGAAGAACAGCACCAGGGCCAGGAGCGGCGTAAGGCCCATCACGATCTCTCGCCAATGATCGAGGGTGCCCGATGCACTGTCCTTCTCCCGCACGGTCTCCGGCACGTTTGCCGTTACTGTGGGGAGATCGGTGAACAAGATCTCGAGTTCCCCGCGGGTGGTCGCAGACGTAGCCTGCGCGCTCCGTTCCTCGAACTCGGACAGGTTGAGGCGGCCGTGGCTGAAATGCTCGCCCAGCAGATTCAACGCTTCGGCCCGCTCGTTGTCGCCGATGCGGATTTCGGGGGAGTCCATGATCAGAGCCTAGATCACGACTTTCCTGCTCAGTGCTCGCTGCCGTGGCGAAATCGTCCCGTTGGTCGGCCCGGCGGTCACCCGGTTCCGGAATCTCGCATCAGTCGCAGTCCGCGCCTGACGACCATGAACAGGATTACGAAACCCAGCAATATGGCAATCGGATGGCGGACCGCCATCATGATGACCAGTGCCACGAGTGCGAATGGAACCAGCGTGAGGAGGTCGGTGGCGACGTTTCCCGCCGCGGGTGTGTGCAGGAACGACGGTGCCGACGGCAGGTCGGAGAACAACGGAACGAGATCGGCACGAGTGACGGCCTGTGTCGCAAGCGCGACTCGATCGTCGAACTCGACGAGTGACAGCCGACCGGCCGAGAAGTGTTCACCGAGCAACGCGATCGCTTCTTCGCGCTCCGCGGTGCCGATCCGGATCTCGGGCAGTTCGGCCATACGCCCAGAGTAGTAGGAGCCGGGCGAGGGGGGTGGGATCACTCACCGCGCACGGTCAGGCCCAGCCCTCCCTCAGCGAATCGCGCGACTGCAGCACGGGCCGCCTCCAATGCGTCGGTGTGGCCGTCGATCGCGGTCCCGCTCAACGCTCCGTCGGGCGCCAGCGTGAGGGTTGCCTGCACATCGGCGGTCGTCGCCTCGCACACCGACCAGCTGTACGCGGTGTCGTCGGCCCACGCCTCGTGCTCACGCGCGAGGAGGTACCAGTTGCCTGCGTTGATCTCGACAGGTTCCATCAGATGCTCTCCGAACTGCTGTGGTGGAGAAAACGACGGCGCCCGATCCCCGGGGTGGGGAGGGGCGCCGTCGACCTTGCTCGGCGTGTGACCGCTCAGCGCGTCATCACTTGAGCTCGGCGAGGACCGTTCCCTGGGTGATGGCTGCACCCGGCTCCACCGACAGACCGGTGACGACACCGGCCTTGTGTGCGGTGACCGGGTTCTCCATCTTCATGGCCTCGAGCACTGCAATGAGGTCGCCCTCGGCGACTTCCTGTCCCTCGGCGACCGCGACCTTGACGACGGTGCCCTGCATCGGAGCGGTCACCGCATCGCCCGACGCCTTGCCGCCGCCTGCGCCACCGCGCTTGCGAGCCTTCGGCTTCTTGCGGATGACGCCTGCAGCGCCTCCGCCGTTGCCGCTGAGCGAGAACTGACCGGGCAGCGACACCTCGACGCGACGACCGCCGACCTCGACGACCACGTTCTGACGCGGCAGTGTCTCGTCCTCGTCATCTGCTGCGCCGGACCCGGAGAACGGCTCGATGGTGTTGTCCCACTCGTTCTCGATCCACTTGGTGTAGACGTCGAACTTCTCGCCGTCACCGATGAACGCCGGGTTCTCGACGATGTGGCGGTGGAACGGGATGACCGTGGCGAGGCCGTCGACCTCGAACTCGGCGAGGGCGCGGGCGGCGCGCTGCAGCGCCTGCTCGCGGTTCTCGCCGGTGACGATCAGCTTGGCGAGCATCGAGTCGAACTGGCCGCCGATGACGTCGCCCTGGACGACACCCGAGTCGACGCGCACGCCGGGGCCCGTCGGCTCCTTGTAGACGGTGATGGGGCCGGGGGCGGGCATGAAGCCGCGACCGGCGTCCTCGCCGTTGATGCGGAACTCGAAGGAGTGACCGCGCGGCGTCGGGTCCTCGGTCAGCTCGAGCTTCTCGCCGTTGGCGATACGGAACTGCTGGCGCACGAGATCGATGCCTGCGGTCTCCTCGGTGACCGGATGCTCGACCTGCAGGCGGGTGTTGACCTCGAGGAACGAGACCGTGTCGCCCTGCACCAGGTACTCGACGGTGCCCGCGCCGTAGTAGCCGGCTTCCTTGCAGATGGCCTTGGCGGACGCGTGGATGCGACCACGCTGGTCGTCCGTGAGGAACGGCGCGGGAGCCTCTTCGACGAGCTTCTGGAAGCGGCGCTGCAGCGAGCAGTCGCGCGTGCCCGCGACGATGACGTTGCCGTGCTGGTCTGCGATGACCTGTGCTTCGACGTGGCGGGCTTTGTCGAGGTACTGCTCGACGAAGCACTCGCCTCGACCGAAGGCGGCAATGGCCTCGCGGGTGGCGGACTCGAACAACTCGGGGATCTCTTCGATGGTCTGCGCGACCTTCATGCCGCGACCGCCACCACCGAAGGCCGCCTTGATGGCGACGGGTACGCCGTACTGCTTGGCGAACTCGACTACCTCGTCGGCGTTCTTGACCGGGTCCTTGGTGCCTGCTGCCATCGGAGCGTTGGCGCGTTCGGCGATGTGGCGTGCCGTCACCTTGTCGCCCAGGTCGCGGATGGACTGCGGCGAGGGGCCGATCCAGATCAGACCCGCGTCGATGACCGCCTGCGCGAAGTCGGCGTTCTCGGAGAGGAAGCCGTAGCCGGGGTGGATCGCGTCGGCGCCGGACTTGGCCGCGGCGTCGAGGATCTTGTCGAACACCAGGTAGGACTCGGCCGAGGTCTGGCCACCGAGGGCGAACGCCTCGTCTGCGAGCTTCACGAACTGTGCGTCTGCGTCGGGTTCGGCGTAGACCGCGACACTTCCGTAGCCTGCGTCCTTGGCGGCTCGGATGACCCGCACAGCGATCTCGCCGCGGTTCGCGACAAGCACCTTCGAGATCTGCGCGCTGGCATGACTGGGCACGGAGCCTCCTGTTGATCGATCGTTAGGTTATTTCCGTCGTCGGCAGTCTAAGCGCCAATCGGATAGACGATGTAACCGGATGGCCTCTACACACTACGGCGCATACTCGAACGCACAATGCTACTGACCAGTAGCTGGAAAGCCCGCGTTCTCCAGGTCGGGCGCCCACGGTCCGGATGTGTTGAGTCGTTCCATGAGCAGGCGGATTCGTTCCAGGAATCGCGGAACGTTCGTCGTCGCCTCGGGATTGTCGGGGAATCTGGCAGAGACGTTGATGCCCTCGGGCGTCCGATTGATCCATACATAGACGTCGTGCGTGTAACTGCGGCTGCGCAGCGCCCGGGCGTTCGCTTCCGGCCATTGGGCCGCCATGGGCACGAACCGGACGTCCATATACGACACGAGAAACCGAGGACGGATCGGTACGCCGAGCAATTCAGCGACCCTGTCGAACGGAATGCGCGCACTCGCGCGGGTGCGTCGCAACTCCTGTGCTGCACGGCTGGCGAGGGCGACGAAACCGGGCGAACCACCGAGGTCGAGATCGATCGGCCGGAGACCGACGAACCACCCCAGAGAACCGGCCCACATCGGTCCGGTCCGGGTATGCGAGGGGACGACGGTGCGAAAGTGGTCGGCGTCCGTGAGGTCCGTGGTGGCCTGAGCGAAACACGCCAGCACCCCTGAGAAGAACCCGGCGTCGGCGTCACGGCATCGTTCCGAGAACCGGGTCGCATCCTCGCTGTCGAACCATCGCTCGGACAGACGTTCCTGGGGTGAGGTCCTGGTGGTGCGTCGGCCGATCGGCAGCGGGAACTCCGGCATCGCGCCTCCGCTCTCCTGCAGCGTGGTGCGCCAGATCCGCACCGCCTCGTGATCGATGTCGAGGTCGCTGGCGTCGGCACGCTCGGAGGCTCCGAAATCGATGTAACTGCCGACGGGAAACAGATCGGCCGGTCGGCCGGTCCTTTCTTCCTCGTACAGTGCCGTGATCTCGTGCGCCACGAGCACGATGGAGTAGCCGTCGATGATCGAGTGATCGGCTCCGAAGAACACCGTGAAGACCCGGTCGGTGCCCCGTTCGCTCTGCCCACCTGATTCCTCGTGCGAATCGGCGGGTTCGTGGGTCAGTGTCGCGAAGACATACGCGGGCCACAGCTGGGGTGTCGTGTAGTCGTCGTACAACAGATGGAGCTGAGTCCGGATGGTGGCGGAATCTGCCGGGTCGTGTTGCACCCGCCGCACCGCAACCTTTCCGGGTGGTGCCGTCCGGCGGATCAGCGCGCTGGCCGGATTGTCCTTCGAGGTGAACGTCGCTTGACTACGCAGGGGCTCATGACGGTCGATCCACCGTTGGAGGGCACGACCGAATACCTCCGGGTCGAGTGGGCCCGCAATCTCGAAAGCGGTGCCCAGCCACGATTCCCGGCCCTGGCCGGTCCGCGGATCAGCAGACCGGCGCAGGTGCGCCTCGTGGATGTACGACGCCGGACGAGGATCCTGACGCCAAGCATCTTCCGCGGCGCAGGGCAACCACTCGGTCAAGGTCCCCGCCGGGATGGAATAGTCGGCGAGCTCCGTGAACTCCATGGACTTTCAGGCCCGCAGATGCCGCTTGATACGCGCGAGCATCGCGCTCATGCCGCGAAGCCGCAGCGGACTGACCGCGTCGGCCAGACCGAGATCGGAGTAGAAGTCGTCAGGGACGTCGAGGATCTCCTGTGCGCTGAGGCCGTCGAGTCCCTGGTGCAGGATCGACGCGAAACCACGCGTGGTGGGTGCCTCGGCGGGCGCACTGAAATGAAGCTTCACGTGCGCCCGGTCGGCTGCGTCGACGGAAAGGAACAGGGGTGACTGGCATTCGGGGACCGGCTCCATCGCTGCTTCCTCGAGTTCGGCAGGCAGCGGAGGCAACTCACGGCTGAACTCGAGGAGTAACTGGAGTTTGTCCTGGCCCTCGACGGCGGCGAAGTCGTCCACGATCTCGGCGAGCTGTGCGGGGATACTCATGACGCCGGGAGGATTCCAGGCTCCTCGCCGCGGGCGATCGGGACGCGCACGGCGTTGCCCCACTCGGTCCACGAACCGTCGTAGTTCCGCACATTGGGGTAGCCGAGCAGATGAGTCAGCACGAACCAGGTGTGGCTCGACCGCTCACCGATGCGGCAGTACGCGACGATGTCGTCGTCCTTGCTGATACCTGCATAGATCTCGTCGAGTTCGCTGCGCGAACGGAATCGACCGTCGGGCGCCGCGGCCTTCGCCCACGGGATCGATACCGCGGTGGGGATGTGACCACCGCGCAGCGCGCCTTCCTCCGGGTAGTCGGGCATATGGGTGCGCTCACCGGTGTACTCCTGCGGCGACCGGACATCCACCAGCGGACCCTTGCCCAGGTGGTCGAGCACGTCGTCCTTGAAAGCCCGTATGGGAGCGTCGTTGCGCTCGACGACGGGGTAGCCGCTGGTCGTCGTGACGGGAATGTCGAGGGTGGTGTCGCGGTTCTCGGAGATCCACGCGTCGCGGCCGCCGTCGAGCAGGCGGACATCCTCGTGACCGAACAGTGTGAACACCCACAGTGCGTATGCGGCCCACCAATTGGACTTGTCGCCGTAGATCACGACCGTGTCGGTGCGCCGGATCCCCTTGCGGTCCATGAGCGCGGCGAACGCGGCACCGTCGATGTAGTCGCGAGTGACCGGATCGTTGAGGTCGAGATGCCAGTCGATCTTCACCGCGCCGGGAATGTGCCCGACGTCGTAGAGAAGCACGTCCTCGTCGGATTCGACGACCTTCACCTCGGGGTGGCCCAGATGAGCGGACAGCCACTCGGAGGACACGAGACGGCCGGGATCTGCGTAGGCAGCGAAGGAAGTGTGGGGATCGGGCGCGACGGGCACAGGGGCTCCTGAGGCAGTGGTGGCAGGTGCGTCGTCGATTCTAAGCGGTACCTTCGGTGGGTGTGACCTCCAGTCGACCCCACCGCGCCGAGCTGTCGTCGCGTGCCGACATCGACCGGCTGGTGAAGCTCTTCTACGAACGGGCGATGGCAGACCCTCTGCTGGCCCCGGTGTTCGAGGTGCTCGCGATCGTCGGCCTCGACGAGCACCTCGTGGTCGTCGGTGATTTCTGGGAACAGATCCTCTTCCGCACGTCGCGTTACGAGGGGGCGTTCACTCCCGTTCACCGTGCATTGCACGGGAAATACGGGCTCACTCCCGAGCGTTTCGAGCGCTGGCGCGAGCTGTGGCACGACTCGGTCGACGAGCTCTTCATCGGCGTCGACGCCGACCGAGCGAAGTCGAAAGCGGACGCCATGGCCGCGGCACTGCGACGCTCGACGATCGGGGTGTGATCGGCCACGACTTCGGTGCAGCGGACTCGAAGGACGGCAACCGAGGGCGAGGGCGTTGGCGCGCGATCGGTAGGTCAGTCGTCGTCTTCCATTGCGGCGAGCACATACTCCGCGAACCACGGGTTGTGGGACCGAGCATGCGAGTGGCCGTCGCTATCGGTCAGCAGCGCGGCAAGGGGTCCGATCGTCGACTCGTCGAGCGGCAGCGTGAAGAACTGATCGTCGGCGCCCTCGTCGGAGAGGAACCAGTCGATCGCCACGGCGTCCCCTTCCGCAGCCGCATTCTCGACCGGCCGGAAACGCAGTAGCGGGTAGCGCAAGGGGAGTTCGTCGAGCCGACATCCGAGTTGTCGAAGCAGAGCGGAGGTCGAGGTGACCATCACGGTGTGGTAGTCGACCGTCTCGCCGTTCTCGGTGTACTGGTCGACGTAGAGCACATCGAGCGCCCCGAGGCCGAGCGAGAACAGGCGGGTCGTTCCGGAGGGTGCGTCGACGGCCGGGAAGCAGCGCAACGTCCACTTTTCGCCCGCGACCGAATCCGGATCGTCGAATGCGGTGGCAAGGTAGCCTGCGACGAGATCGACGACCACCTCGAAGAACGGTTCCGCTCGGAGGCGCTCGAAGCTTTCTTCCGTCGCGCTGCGGTCACTCATCGGCGAAGGAGTTCGAGGACCAGAGGTCTGCGACGGAGACCCCGACATCGAGGAGGAGGCGCCGGACGAGAGGCAGGCCGATCCCGATCACCGACGACGGATCGCCTTCGATACCGTCGATGAACCAGCCACCGAGACCGTCGAGTGTGAACGCTCCGGCGACTTCGAGCGCCTCACCGGTCGCGAGATAGGCTTCGAGGTCGGCATCGGACGGAGTGCCGAAACGCACGGTCGTGCCGGAATGGTCGTCGACCTGCGAGACGATCTGCCCGCCGCGTGCACGCAGCACACTGTGCCCGGTCAGCAATTCTGCGCTGTGCCCGGACATTCGCTTCCAGCGGGCCCGGGCCACGTCGACGGTGCCGGGTTTTCCCTGGAGCTTCCCGTCGAACAACAGCATCGAATCGCAGCCGATCACCACGAGATCCTCGTGTTGGTCACGGGCGCGGCCGTCTGCGGTGAGTGCACGAAAGACGTCGGTTGCCTTGGCACGGGCCAGTGTGGTGACCACAGCTTCGGGTGCCGCGGCGGGGCCGAGTTCCGCGATGAGCGCGTCCTCGTCGACCTCGGACACCTGTACGAACGGCTCGACCCCGGCGCCGCGTAGCACGGACAACCGTGCCTGCGACGCCGAGGCGAGGACCAAACGGGGCATGGATCAGCCGCGGTTGGGGTAGGAGTACGGCGAGAACGGCGCCCACTGCCTGTGCATCCGGGTGGGTGCCCCCCATGTCTCCGGCGGTTTTCCGTCGCCCTCAGGCACACTGCCTGCGCTCGCGGCCGCGAGCACTGTGACCAACGCTGCCACATCGGCGTCGGTCGGGTTTCCCTTCACGATGCGGATCGCGGGCGCGTCGGAGGTCGCTGCAGGCTCCGGGCCCGAAGCCGCCGAGGTCTCGGTGCCCTCGAGGGCACCGTCGGTCACGGCGGTCAGCTCTGCGTCAGTGATGATCTTTTCCTCGGTCAGCGCGGTCACAGCGGAATGTTCCCATGCTTCTTCGGCGGGAGCGAGACCATCTTGCGCTCGAGGAGCCGCAGTGCGGACACGATCTGGCCGCGGGTATGCGACGGCGGGATGACCGCGTCGACGTAACCGCGCTCTGCCGCGACGTACGGGTTCACGAGAGTGTCCTCGTACTCGTTCTGCAGTTCGAGGCGCAGTGCGTCGACGTCCTGACCGTTCGCGGCGGCCTCCTTGAGCTTGCCGCGGTACACGAATCCGACGGCACCGGAGGCGCCCATGACGGCGATCTGCGCGGTCGGCCAGGCGAGGTTCACGTCTGCGCCCATATGCTTCGAACCCATCACGTCGTACGCTCCGCCGTAGGCCTTGCGGGTGATGACGGTGATCTTGCCGACGGTCGCTTCGCCGTATGCGTAGAGGAGCTTCGCGCCGCGGCGGATGATGCCGTTGTACTCCTGCTCGGTGCCGGGGAGGAAGCCCGGGACGTCGACCAGCGTGATGATCGGGACGTTGAACGCGTCGCAGGTGCGCACGAAGCGGGCAGCCTTCTCGGAGGCATCGATGTCGAGGCAGCCGGCGAACTGCATCGGCTGGTTGGCGACGATGCCGACGCTGCGGCCGTCGACGCGACCGAAGCCGACGATGACGTTCTGGGCGCGCTCGGCCTGAACCTCGAGGAACTCGTCGTCGTCGAGGAGACGACGGATGACCTCATGCATGTCGTACGGCTGGTTCGCCGAATCCGGGATGATCGTGTCGAGTTCGAGATCCTCGTCGGTGAGTGAGTCCTCGATGGCGCCGACGATCGGGTCCGTCGGCGCCATGCGCGGCGTCGCAGCCTGATTGTTCGACGGCAGATAGGAGAGCAGATCCTTGACGTAGTCGAGGGCGTCCTGCTCGTCGCTGCCGACGTAGTGGGCGACACCCGACTTGACCATGTGGGTGTGGGCGCCACCGAGATCTTCCATGGTGACGTCTTCGCCGGTGACGGTCTTGATGACATCGGGGCCCGTGACGAACATCTGGCTGGTCTGGTCGACCATCACCACGAAGTCGGTGAGGGCAGGGGAGTAGACGTGCCCACCGGCGGCGGGGCCCATGATCAGTGAGATCTGTGGGATCACGCCGGAGGCCTGCACGTTGCGGTGGAAGATCTCGCCGTAGAGGCCGAGGGAGACGACGCCTTCCTGGATGCGAGCGCCTGCGCCTTCATTGATGCCGATCAGCGGTCGGCCGGTGCGCAGTGCCAGGTCCATCACCTTGACGATCTTCTCGCCGTAGACCTCACCGAGGCTGCCGCCGAAGACGGTCGCGTCCTGGGAGAACACACAGACATCGCGACCGTCGACGGTGCCGTAGCCGGTGACGACGCCGTCACCGATGGGACGGTTGTCGGCGAGGCCGAAGTTGGTGCTGCGGTGGCGGGCAAGCGCATCGATCTCGACGAACGAGCCTTCGTCGAGGAGCGCGGTAATGCGCTCGCGGGCGGTCATCTTGCCTTTGGCGTGGACCTTCTCGATGGCTGCTTCACCGACCGGAGCCTGAGCCTTGGCCTGGCGTTCGCGCAGGTCTGCCAGCTTACCGGCGGTGGTGTGGATATCGGGCGTACTCGCCGCCTCGGGCGCGGACGGCTCCTGGACAGTGGTCATGGGCAGTCAGCTTAGCGATCGTCAATCTGCGCCGCCGCACGGAGGTCCGTGTGCGTTGAATTATTGAACTGGAGCTACCCGCCAGTAGTTGTTTTCGGCCACTTTAGGCTGGGGCGCATGCCCCGCAACCCCGAATTGCCCGATGATTCCGACCTGCGTGTTCCGCTCGACGTATCGCAGCTGCGACACGTGCTGGTGGACGGCGCAGAAGGTGACGACGGGTTCTACGAACGCGTCGACGTCGTCGACGAAACAGGGTCGACGAACGCCGATCTGCTCGCCGAGGCCGCATCCGGCGACCGTCGCGTTCTGCTCGCCGAGTTCCAGAGCGGAGGACGCGGACGGCACTCGCGCGCCTGGAACGGAATTCCCCGGGCACAGGTGATCGTGTCGGTGCTGCTGAAACTGCCTGGTGTAGCCCTTGCCGATCTCGGTTGGCTTCCGCTGCTCACCGGTATCGCGATCGTCGACGCCGTCCGTGAAGTCACCGGTGTTCCGGCAGAGCTCAAGTGGCCCAATGACGTCCTCGTCGACGACCATAAGCTTGCAGGCATCCTCGTCGAAGTGGCGTCGACAGCCCCTGTTCCCACAGTCATCGTCGGTGTGGGGCTCAACGTCACGCTCACCGAGGACGAACTGCCCGTACCCACTGCGACGTCACTGCTGCTCGCCGGCGCACACGAACTCGATCGCACGAGGCTCGCAGAGGCTCTGCTGGCTTCGTTCGCCGAACGCATCCGGCAGTGGGAACGGCACGGCTGGGATCCCACGGTCGCCGCGGACGCGTACCGGGATCGATGCAGCACCCTCGGCAGGCGGGTACGCGCAATCCTGCCCGGGGACGCAGAACTGCACGGCAGGGCCGTGAACATCGACGAGGAGGGTCGCATCGTCATCCAACCGGACGGAGAAGGTGAGCCTGTCGCGGTGGCCGCGGGCGACATCACGCACCTGCGGCCGGTGTAGACCGGTGTGCCATCGTGGTGTCCATGGGATACCCGGAGGACGCGCTCGCACCGGATGAGAATCTGCTGCTCCACCGGCATCCGCACGCGAAGATGCTGATCGTTCCGGTCGTCGTATTCCTGCCGGCCACGGCCGTCACAGGATTCCTGGTCGGGCTTGCACAGACCCGCCTCGACGGCGGCGCATCCGCAGCCGTGGTGGTAGCGGTGCTGGTGTTGTGGGCGATCCTCGTGGGGTGGCGATGTGTCGCCCCCTTGATTCGGTGGCTGACCACCCATTTCATCGTCACGGATCGGCGGGTGCTCGTGCGTCAGGGCGTGATCACTCATACCGGCATCGACATCCCGATGGGGCGCATCAGCAACGTGCAGTTCCGGCACGGCCTCGTCGACCGGATCCTGCGCACAGGCACGCTCGTGGTGGTCTCGGCCGCTGACGACCCCCTCGAATTCGACAACATTCCCGACGTCCAGAAGGTGCACACCCTGCTGTACCGGACGGCGTTCGAGGCACAGGACGATTCCCCCACCGGCCGTCCCGCGGCGCAACCTTCCGGCGAAGGTGGGGGACATCGCAAGGCATGGTGACTGGCGTGGTGATCCGGTTTCGCGTCGGCCTGTCCGTAGGCTGAGCGAGTGACTGCCGTTCTGCTAGCGGAAGACGATGAAGCAATCGCTGCGCCTCTGTCCCGAGCGCTGGGGCGTGAGGGCTACGACGTGACCGTCGAGGCCACCGGCCCCCGAGCGCTCGAACAAGCGCTTTCCGGGAACTACGAGTTGCTGATCCTCGACCTCGGGTTGCCGGGCATGGACGGCCTCGAAGTGTGCCGTCAGATCAGAGCGAATCGTTCCGACCTGGCGGTGCTGATGCTCACAGCGCGCACCGACGAGGTCGATTTCGTGGTGGGGCTCGACGCAGGCGCCGACGACTATGTCGGTAAGCCGTTCCGGCTCGCCGAACTGATGGCGCGAGTACGCGCGCTGCTGCGCCGCCGCGGCGGCGGTGACGCGGACGAAGTTGTCGAGGTCTCCGGGATCCGCCTCGAACGCGCAGCGCGGCGTGTTCTCGTCGACGGCTCCGAGGTGACCCTTGCGAACAAGGAGTACGAACTCCTGCGTGTCCTGCTCGAGCATGCCGGGCAGGTCGTCTCGCGCGACGCAATTCTCGACGAGGTGTGGGGCGACGCAGATCTCCGAGGTTCGAAGACCCTCGACATGCACATGTCGTGGCTGCGTCGGAAGATCGGCGACGAGGGGCCGGCCGGGGAACGACGCATCGCGACCGTCCGCGGGGTCGGTTTCCGGCTGAACACCGACTAGAAGGGGCCCGACGGTGCGCAGGCGCATCCTCAATGCCGTTCTGGCTGCGGTGCTGCTCGTCGCTCTTCTGCTGGGGATCCCACTCGCTTTCACCGCTTATCTGTTCGTGGAGGACACCACACGCAGAGACCTCCGAGATCGGCTCGAGCGGATGTCGGACGAGATCATTGCGCAGGAAGGCACGGACGGCCTCGTGGTGGGAGGACTCGATACCGGTTCGTTGCGGCTTCTCGTACCCGACGGCGGACGCGTGGTCGTGGTCTATCCCACTCCTGAGAACGAGGCAGCGCGCCTCGACATCGGTGACGCCACCCCGGAGAATCCCCTCGTCGAGTCCTTGTCGATGGGTACCTCCGGGTCGCTGCGGATCGAGGCCCCCTCCGAGAGCATGCGCACGCTGCAACGGCAGGTGCTCGCCGCGGTCGGCTTCCTGGTCCTGTTGTCCGTTGCAGTAGGGGCGCTGGTGGCGGTGGCTACCGCCAGACGGCTGGCCTTCCCGCTGCGTGATGTGGCCGCGCGCGCAGCCAGGCTCGCCGAGGGAGACTTCAAACCGGTGCCGCAGCGTCATTCCATCGCAGAGCTCGACCGGGTCTCGGATGTGCTCGACTCCGCTGCGGTGGAGATCTCGGGGCGCCTGCAACGCGAGCATGCGCTGGTCGGCGACGTCTCCCATCAACTCCGCTCCCGCATGACCGCGATCCGCCTTCGACTCGACGAGCTGTCCACGCACGAGGATCCGACAGTGGTCGAGGAGGCCGAGGCGGCGATGGCTCAGGTCGACCGCCTCACCACAGCCATCGCCGGGCTCGTGCGTCAGTCTCGGAACAGCGGAGCCGAATTACGGACCGAAGTCTCCGTGGTAGGTGAGCTTGCGGGCGTGATCGCCGACTGGCGCGGTCCGTACCACGATGCAGATCGCGATCTGGTCCTTCGGGGTGACCCGTCCTTGCGCTCGTCCGTGACTGCATCGCGTCTGCGTGAAGCGGTCGCTGTCCTCGTCGACAACGCTCTTGCTCACGGCGGCGGCACGTGCACGGTATCCGTGCGGCATGTCGCGATGCGGGGGGATTCGACTGTGTGCGTCGAAGTCAGCGACGAAGGCGACGGCGTCAGCGACGACCTCGTGCCGCACATCTTCGATCGAGGTTTCTCAGGGCGAGGATCGACCGGGGTCGGACTCGCGCTCGCTCGTGCACTCGCGGAAGCAGACGGTGGGCGACTCGAATTGCAGCGACGACGACCAGCCCTGTTCGCGTTGTTCCTCGGCGCGGCGCGCGACTGGACGTCGGTGCACATGGACGGAGTCCGGGAACCGAGGTGAGAGGGCGGTCAGGTCCGGTCGAGGTCGGGCTTGTCCAATTCGTCCACCGTGTGCACATCCGGGACGGTTTCGTCGGGGAACACGAATCGCTTGAAACAGTAGAAGCGGAAGAACATCTGCAGCAGGTTTCCGATGAGGTACGCGCTGACGAAGTCGGCAATGTTCTCGACGGCGAGGCTGACCTCGGGTACACGCAGGTTGAAGACGTAACTCGAGATCCACAGCGGAATGAAGCTGAGAACCACCCCGATTCCGCTGACGAAGAAGAACAGGAACGCTTCGTGCGCGCGTTCTCGTCCCCCGCGGTTTCGGAACGACCATTCGCGGTTGAGGATGTACGAGCAGATCACTGCGACCACACCGGCGATGATCTTCGCGGTGACGGGCTTCTCCGAGAGCACCGTCAGCTTCAAGGTGTAGAAGATCCCGGAGTCGATCAAAAAGGTCGTACCTCCGACGATCGCGAACTTGATGAGTTCGCGGTGACGCAACATCAGCTCCCGTAATGGTGCGGGAAAGCGGCTCAGAGCATCATCGACGACGGACACTCGGCCGAGTCTACGAAACGTGGAGCGATTTCCACGAACTACATCGAAAATTTTCAGACTTACCACAGGAAAGTGACGATTCGGAATATTCGTCCCGAAATGTTCGCCGGGCCGCGAAAGTGGCGGGTCCCGCGACTCGGGGGCGGCTTGCTGCCCTGTCACGACGGCGCTCCGGCCTGTGACACCATTGTCAGCTGTGACCGGTAGACCTGACTCGCTCCCCAGATCCGACTCTCCCCGCGCGCTGACTGCGGGGATGCCCGTCGTGACGATGATCGGCGGTGGCCAGCTCGCGCGGATGACGCATCAGGCCGCGATCGCGCTCGGCCAGACGCTGCGTGTACTCGCGGGCAGTGAGGACGAACCGGCCGCTCAGGTGAGCCCCCACCTCGTAATCGGCAGCCACGACGATCTCGACGCGCTGCGGCGCGCCGCCACCGGTGCCCACGCGCTGACCTTCGACCATGAAGGCGTTCCGACCGAACACCTCGAAGTTCTGCAGAGCGAGGGCGTCGCCGTACTGCCTCCGCCGCAAGCGCTGATCTTCGCGCAGGACAAGATCGCGATGCGCAAGCGGCTCGGCGCGTTCGGTGCGCCCATGCCGAAGTTCGCGGAGATCACCTCGACCGGCGACCTCGCCTCGGCTCGGGAACACCTCGGATGGCCGTTCGTGCTCAAGGCCGCCCGCGGCGGGTACGACGGCCGCGGGGTGTGGATCATCGACGACGAGGCCGAACTGGAGCGGATCGTCTCGGAACAACTCGATCGCGGCGTGCCGCTGCTCGCGGAGGAGAAGGTGGCATGGCGTCGGGAGCTGTCGGCGATGGTCGCCCGCTCGCCGTTCGGGCAGGGTGCAAGCTGGCCGGTCGTGGAGACTGTGCAACGAGACGGCCAGTGCTCCGTCGTGATCGCACCGGCACCGGGTCTGCCCGCGCACGTTGCGGCTGACGCAGAGCAGCTTGCGTTGCGGATCGCAGGTGAGCTCGGCGTGGTCGGTGTGATGGCCGTCGAACTGTTCGAGACCCAGGCCGGTGAGTTGATCGTCAACGAACTCGCGATGCGCCCGCACAACTCGGGGCACTGGGGAATGGACGGTGCGCGAACGGGCCAGTTCGAGCAGCACCTGCGCGCGGTGCTCGACTACCCTCTCGGCGACACGACCCCCCTCGCCCCCGTCGTGGTGATGGCCAACGTCCTCGGCGCGCCGGAAGCTCCGGCGATGAGCATGGACGAGCGACTCCATCATCTGTTCGCCCGGATGCCCGACGTGCGTGTACACCTCTACGGCAAGGGTGAACGCAAGGACCGCAAGATCGGGCACGTCAACCTGCTCGGCGACCCGTCCGGCTCACTCGACGACGCCGAGTACGTCGCAGCGGTTCGGGAACGAGCCGAACGTGCCGCGCATTGGCTCTCGCACGCACAGTGGACCGACGGCTGGAACGAACACACGGGAGAATCAGAGTGACAGACACGGCACAGGAAACCGCGATGACGCAAGGCGCACAGGTCGGCCTGATCATGGGCAGCGATTCGGATTGGCCCACGATGGAAGCCGCTGCTGAGGCGCTCGCCGAGTTCGGTGTCCGATTCGAGGTCGGTGTCGTCTCCGCCCACCGGACCCCCCAGCGCATGCTCGATTATGCGAAGGACGCCGCCGGTCGCGGGATCAAGGTCATCATCGCCGGCGCCGGCGGTGCAGCCCACCTGCCGGGGATGGTGGCGTCCGCGACCCCGCTGCCCGTGATCGGGGTTCCGGTTCCGTTGAAGTACCTCGACGGAATGGACTCGCTGCTATCGATCGTGCAGATGCCTGCTGGGGTTCCCGTGGCCACCGTGTCGATCGGCGGCGCACGTAACGCCGGACTGCTCGCGGCCCGCATTCTCGGGACTGCCGACCCGGCGCTGCGTGAACGCATGGAGCAGTTCCAGGCCGGACTCGAGAGCATGGTGCTCGACAAGGACGAGGCGTTGCGGCGCAAGCTGCTCGGCTGACGGTGTGATCCGTGCAGACCGCCTCGATGATCGAACGTTGGCAATGGTGGAGTCGTGGCCGCGTGCTCGCCGTCGACTCGGTCATCGCCGGCCTGGTCACGGCGTTCGGATTGCTCGTCGTGGCGACCTCGGATCTGGAGTGGAGTGATGCGGCGCTCGTCCTCGCGCTGAGTGTGCCTCTGGCCTGGCGCCGTACCCGTCCCGTGCTCGGGGGCGCGATCGTGGCCGCTGCGGCGTTCGGTCACCTCGCGGTGTCCTCGGACATGTCGCCGGTGGCGCCGGTCGCGGTGCCCATGGCGGTGTATGCGCTCGCTGCGTATGCCCCGCGCTTGTGGGCCAGCATCGCCCTGGTGGCAGCGGTGACCGGGGGAGCGCTGGCCGGGATCCGGTTCTTCGGGCAGTACGAAGGGCGCACCCTCGTCGATACGGTTGCCTCGGCGACGATGGTGGCACTGTTCGTGGGCGGGGTTTGGGCATTCGGTCGTCTCCGGGGTCTGCGGGTGCGGGAGATGGAAGCCCTCACCGAACGCAACCGATTGCTCGAGGTCGAACGACTCAAGGAAGCCGAACTCGCCGCTACTCAGGAACGCACCCGCATCGCGCGGGAGATGCACGACATCGTCGCGCATTCGCTCACCGCGATCATCGCGCAGGCCGACGGTGGCCGGTACGCAGCGTCCGCCGACCCGGATGCGGCAGCGACCGCACTCACGACGATCTCCGAAACGGGTCGACGGGCGCTGACCGACATGCGATCGCTGCTGTCGGTACTGCGAGAGGAGGCGCCGCGTGAATTCACCACGACACCGGGTATCTGCGACATCCCCACGCTCGTCGAACAGATACGCACGAGCGGCCTGGAAGTGACGCTCGCTGTGACAGGGGAGATCCGTGATGTCTCGGACGGCCTGGGCCTGTCCGTCTACCGGATCGTGCAGGAATCCCTCACGAACGTCCTCAAACATGCCGGGCCTCGCGCTCACACCGAGGTGACCCTCGACTGGCGCACCGACACGCTCGTCGTCGAGATCGTCGACGACGGGCGCGGCGCCGCCGCACTCGTGGAAGCTCGGCCGGGGGGACAGGGTCTGACCGGTATCGAAGAGCGTGCTCGGCTGCACGGCGGTCGCTCGATCACCGGGCCACGGGAAGGCGGTGGCTATCGGGTCCGTGCTGAGGTCCCGGCATAGGCTGGCCGTCGTGATCGAATTCGCCGACCCCATTCGCGTCGCACTCGTCGACGATCAGCAGCTCGTGCGCGCGGGCTTCCGTATGGTGCTCGAGTCGCAACCCGACATCGACGTTGTCGCCGAGGCCTCCGACGGCGAGGCTGCGGTCGTCGAACTCGGTCGGGTGCGCGCCGACGTGGTCCTCATGGACGTCCAGATGCCGCGGCTCGACGGTATCTCCGCAACCCGCGCCCTGCTGGGCGCTCCGGATGCCCCGAAAGTTGTGGTGCTCACCACGTTCGACAACGACGACTACGTCGTTCAGGCCATCGCTGCCGGCGCGAGCGGTTTCCTCCTCAAGGACGCCCTTCCGGAGGACCTGCTCGATGCAGTGCGGACGGTGCACCGGGGCGATGCTGTCATGGCACCGCGCGCGACACGTCGTCTGCTGCAGCACGTCACCCCGCTGTTGGGAGACGGGCAATCGAGTTCTGCTGCAGCAGTGTCAGTTTCGGATGATCTCACGCCTCGTGAACTCGAAGTTCTCGTCGCGATGGCTCACGGGCTGACCAACACCGAGATCGCTGACCGGTTCGTGCTGTCGGCGGGAACCGTGAAGACCCACGTGGGTAGGGTTCTGGCGAAGACCGGTTCACGCGATCGGGTCCAGGCAGTGCTGTTCGCATTCCGGGCCGGTCTGGTGCGGCCCGACGAGCTGCTCGGAGCGAATGAGTAGGACCGTGGTCGGATCTGCGTCGTAGGTCGGTACCACCGCGGTCCGAGGGCGGCGTGGGCAAGATGGAGCTGCGCTCCGATGTTCTCGCGACACATCGTTCCTACCGTCGATGTATGACTTCGAGAAGCACATTCGTTCCGGCTTGTTCCGCTCACGACGTGGTCCGTGTCTATGGACGCGGTGATGCCGAGGTGCGGGCCCTCGACGGGGTTTCCGTAGCATTCGAGCGCGGCCGCTTCACCGCGATCATGGGGCCGTCCGGCTCCGGTAAATCGACCCTCATGCATGCCCTCGCCGGTCTCGACGGTGTCGATTCCGGACGTGTGGTTCTTCACGGTGACGGTCGCCGAGAGGATGTCGAGATCAGTGCTGCCTCGGATGCCGTGCTGACCGGATTGCGCCGCGACCGTATAGGTTTCGTATTTCAGGCGTTCAACCTGCTGCCGGTGCTCACCGCCCGCGACAACGTGCTGCTGCCGATGCGCCTCGCCGGTACGCGACCGTCGCAGGAGTGGTTCGACGAGGTGACCGGCCGCCTCGGTCTGAGCGCTCGTCTCGACCATCTGCCACACGAGATGTCCGGCGGTCAGCAGCAACGTGTCGCTGTCGCGCGGGCGCTGTTGCCGCAACCCGACGTCATCTTCGCCGACGAACCGACGGGCAATCTCGATTCGCAGTCCGGCGCGGAGGTGCTGTCGATGCTGCGGTCGAGTGCGCGGGAAACCGGCCAGACGGTGGTCATGGTGACACACGACCCGGTTGCTGCGTCCTACTCGGACCGTGTCGTTCTGCTTGCGGACGGTCGCGTGGCCGGAGAGATCACGGAACCCACCGCTGATTCCGTCATCGACACGATGCGCGCACTGAGCGCCGCCGGAACTGCGGTGACGGCGCGATGAGACACCTTGTTCTGGCTCAGGCACGCGCTCATCGAGGACGGTACGTCGCGACGGCGCTCGCGGTGATCGTCGCGGTGGCATTTGTCGTGCTGACTCTCGTTCTCAGTGACACCGTGAATGCGTCGATCACGAAATCGGCTGCAGCACAGTACGAAGGTGTTACCGCGGTGGTGGTGCCGGAGGAGTCGGGGACAGACCCCGATCGGACGGTGTCCGCGGTCGGCGCAGTGCCGGGCGTGCGCGCGGTCGCCCTCGATGTGACTGCTGACGTCCGGCTCGCGTACGCGGACGGAGCATCCGCGTACGGTACTGCGGCCACGATCGCATCCGACGAGTCGATGCGCTGGCAACGGCTCGCGGATGGCCGATGGCCCGCCGGCGACGGAGAGATAGCGGTGGGTTCGTCGTCGGGACGGGCGGTCGGTGACACCGTCACGGTGGCCGATCTGTCGGGTGGGACGGCGCCCGCGTCCGTGACTGTGGTCGGTGTCGTGGACGTGGCCGGTTCGCCTCTCGCGATGGATTCGGGCCAGATCTTCGGTAACGCTGCGCAGGTACGGGCCTGGTCCGGAGAGTCTGCGGACTGGGAGATACGTGTCGTGGGCGACGGTGATGCGGTGCGCGACGCGGTTGCGCTCGCCGCGCCGGGGACCGAGGTGGTCTCGGGTGAGGATCGTGGCACGGCGGTGGCCGACGCGTACGTCGGGGACATTGCTTTGCTGCGCAACGTACTGCTGTGCTTCGCCGCGATCGCTGTGGTCGTGGCGGGACTTGTCATCGCGAATACTTTCGCAGTGTTGCTTGCCGCGCGTACGCGGGAGCTCGCGCTCATGCGGTGTGTCGGTGTCACCGTGTCCCAGGTGCGGCGCAGCGTACGGGGCGAGGCGCTGATCGTCGGCTGCGTCTCGGCGGCTCTCGGGGTGCTCGCCGGGTGCGGTCTCGCAATGGGTGTGGTTGCGGCCGCACGCGCAGCGGATGCTCCGATCCCGCTCACGTCCATCTCTGTGACGATCGCGACGGTCGTCGCCGGACTCGTGCTCGGAACTGTGCTCACGGTGGTCGCGGCGAACGGCGCGGCGCGGGCGGCCACGCGGGTACCGGCACTCGCGGCGATGCATCCGCTCGAGGCTCAGGCCGAGCCGGTGGCCGAGTCGCGGTTGCGCCGCGCGTGCGCACTGCTCGGGGTGGCGGGAGGCTCTACGATGCTCGCGATCGGTGCTGGGGTGAGCAACGTACTGATCGCATGTCCCGGAGGTCTTCTGCTGTTCGTGGGTATCGTCCTGGCTTCTCGCCGGATCGTGCCCGCCACTGTGGGAGCTGTCGGTGAGCTCTTCGCCCGGATCGGCGGGCCGATCGCAGCACTCGCGGCCGGAAATGCGCGACGTAATCCGCGGCGAACGGCATCGACAGCGACGGCCCTGTTCATCGGGGTGACACTCACGGCGACGATCGTGGTGGGCATCGGCACGCTGAAGGCCGGAGCGCCCGAGGTCGTCGACCAGAACTTCCCGGTGGATATCGCTGTCGCCGCGACTTCGGAGCCCGTGCCCGTCGGAGCTTCGGATGGGTTCACCGCGATCGACGGGGTTCACGCGGGCACCGAGGTCGCGTCTGCGACGGTCACTGTGGCAGGTGCGGAGTTCTCCGTGCTCGGCGTCCATCCGGCATCCGCCGCATCGACCATCCGCGCCGATGTGCGGTTGCCCGAGGCCGGGACGATCGTGCTCGAACGATCGCTGGCGGAGGCCGCGGGTGTGCGCGACGGCGAGATCGTCACTGTCGGAGGTGGTACCGGAATGCAGGATCTGACCGTCGCCATTGCAGACGCCGGGGCGCCGGACATGATCTCGATGGTCGACCTGAGAAGGGTCGATGATTCGGCGGCGGCCGACACCATGTGGCTGAAACTGGACGACGGACTGTCCGAGGAGGACTTGGTCGCGGTCACCGACGAGGTGGCGCGGGTGGCTGCGGCAGCGTTTCCGGGTAGTGAGGTGGTCGGAGCTGTGAAGATGAGGCAGACACTCGAGAACGTCCTCGACACGATGCTGCTGATCGTCGGGGGCCTCCTGTCGGTCGCCGTGGTGATCGCACTCATCGGGGTGGGCAACACCATGGCGCTGTCGGTCCTCGAACGGCGACGTGAAACGGCCATGCTTCGCGCGGTGGGACTGTCCCGGTCAGGAGTGCGCAGCCTTCTCGTGCGTGAAGCGGTGATCATCGCGGGAGTTGCGTCCGTCCTGGGAGTCGCACTCGGCGTGCTGCTCGGGACATGCGGTACCGCGTCGGTCATCGGTGCTGGCCATGTCGGCCTCGACGCGGTGCCCTGGTTGCAGCTGGCAGGCATCGTTGTCGCGGGCGGCGCCGCAGGTATCGTCGCTTCGCTCGTGCCGGCGCGGCGGGCGAGCCGGGTGTCGCCGATCGTTGCACTGGCAGGGTGAGGTCACGGGGTCTCAGGCTGCCCGATATTCGTGTGCCGCGTCCATGGTGAGCCCGACATTCGCTCGATGTCGGAGTTGAACCGTTCGAGGTACCGCGCAAATTGGGCCACGTCTTCGGTATCCCAGTCGGCCAGAACGCGCTCGAGCGACTCGATCGCTCGGGCGCGTTCGTGGTCGAGGCGCCGGGCACCGTCTTCGGTGATCTGGAACTTGCGTGCGATGCCTCCCTCGGGGTCGGGGATGCGCTCGGCCAAACCGGCCTTGAGTAATGCAGAGGTCTGGCGATTGACCGTAGAGGAATCGAGTCCGAAGGCGTCGCTCAGTTGACCGATGCTCATCGGTCCTTGGGCCGAAAGCCGACTGAGCATGGTGTAGGCACTGCGGTCGAGGCGTCCGGCATCTCGCCTGCGGGGGCCGAAGAAGTTGAGATGCCGCCCGATGAGCATCATTTCGAACTCGATCAGGTGCGTCGGCTTGTCCATCTGTGTGTCTCATCACTCCTAGGTCGTGTTTTCCCAGTATGGGCGAACTCGGTGTTGACCCGTCGATATGCATCATGCATACCATGTGCTCGATACATATTACCCACTGGTTTGGGTTTTTCTTTACTCGAAGACGGAGTTCGTCAATGCAAGGTTCTGTTGCGGCGCCGCAAGTGCGTCCCTCACTGTTGGTGGGGGTGCTCGCGTTCACCGGAATCGTCGGTGCCCTCACACAGACGCTGGTGGTTCCCCTGATCGGGCAGCTGCCCGTGATGTTGAACACGACCGCGTCCAACGCATCCTGGGTCATCACGGTCACCCTTCTGACGGGCGCAGTGGCGACCCCGGTCATCGGGCGGCTCGGCGACATGTACGGCAAACGTCGCATGCTGCTGCTCTGCACCATTCCACTCGTCCTCGGTGCGATCGTGTGTGCGATGTCGTCGTCGCTGGTGCCGATGCTCATCGGGCGCGGCATGCAGGGGCTCGGTGTCGGCTTGATTCCGCTGGGAATCAGTTTGCTGCGGGATGTGCTTCCCCCCGAGCGTCTCCACTCGTCGATCGCTCTCATGAGCGCGTCGATGGGCATCGGTGGTGCCCTCGGTCTCCCCATCGCTGCGGCCGTCGCAGAGAACACGAACTGGCGTGTGCTGTTCTGGGCGACCGCCGCTCTGAGTGCTCTCGTCCTGGTCCTGCTCTGGAAGGTGGTGCCCGCCGTTCCCGGAAAGCCGAACGTCGGACGTTTCGACGTGGTGGGCGCGATCGGTCTGGGCATCGCGCTGACGGCATTGCTGCTCGCCGTGTCGAAGGGTGCCGACTGGGGTTGGAGCAGCTCGACGACTCTCGGCCTGTTCGCCGTCGCTGTCGTCGTCCTGCTGGTCTGGGGATGGTGGGAACTCCGGCTCTCCGAACCTCTCGTCGACCTGAGGATTGCGGCTCGCCCGCTCGTGCTGCTGACCAATGCGGCATCGGTCGTCGTCGGGTTCGGTATGTACGCGCAATCGTTGATCATCCCGCAGTTGCTCCAGTTGCCCACTGAAACCGGATACGGTCTCGGGCAATCGATGCTGGCGATGGGCCTGTGGATGGCTCCGGGCGGCATCATGATGATGGCGGTGTCGCCGATCGCCGGCCGGCTGTCGTCGGTGCGTGGTCCGAAGGTCTCCCTCTTCGTAGGCTGTGTGATCATCGCCATCGCGTATGGTTCGTCGCAATTACTCATGGGTTCCACGTGGGGCCTGATGATCGTCGCCGCGATCTGCAGCACCGGTGTCGGATTCGCCTACGGCGCGATGCCCGCCCTGATCATGGGGGCTGTGCCGCAGTCCGAGACCGCGTCGGCCAACAGCGTCAACTCCCTGATGCGCGCAATGGGCACGTCGATCTCGGCCGCGGTGGTCGGTGTCGTGTTGGCCCAGATGAGTGTTCAGGTCGGCGACTACTCGCTTCCGACCGAAGCAGGCTTCCGTACCGGATTGCTCATCGGGTGTGGAGTCGCACTGGTCGCGGCCGCAATCACGCTGACCATCCCGGTCGCGAAGCGGAAGAAGCTCGACCACGTGGACGAGCCGGTCCCGGCCCGGGTCTGACACTCGGTCACAGGTGGGCGATCCCTCTTCGGGGATCGCCCACCGTACGTCGCTACGCTCGACGTGTGCCGAGAGAAGATCGTCGTTCGTACCGGACGGCACGGGCGTCGCGGGGTGTGCCGTCTGCGCGCATCGCGACCGCGCTCGCCCTGCGTTGGGCACGACTCCGAGGTGGTGTGATCACATTCGACGACGAGTTCGGTCTCTATGTGAGCACCGGCATGCGCGGAGGGTTCGCGCGGGGTGGCACCACCGTCGGTGGAGTGTTCCTCACCCGCAAGCCGCCGTCGCGTCGGCTGCTTCGACACGAGGCCGTCCACGCCGATCAGTGGGCACGACACGGCCTCGGTTTCGCGGTGCGCTATCTGTGGGAGGAATTACACAATCCCGGTTCGCGCAACAGGTTCGAGATCGAAGCGGGGCTCGGTGACGGGGGCTACTGCCCGAGCGTATGAATTATCCACGTACAGAACATTTCATAAGTCACAGTATCGGGTGCAAACCAGGACGAGTTCAAACAGATGCAACTACTCATCCCACCATGCCATGACAACCGTTCCTGCAAGTGATGACGGGGTTCCGCTGAGGCGTGCTTGACGTGTCGGGATGGCGGCCGGGTGGTTGGTGTGCAGGTCCGAGGCCGTTTCTCTCATTTGATGAGAGATTCTCGCGTAGGGTCCCAGGGTGTGGACGTGGTCCCGGGGAGAATTCCCGCCTTCTTGAGTGATCAGACCGTCGGCTTGCTGCGCGCCGAGGATCGTGCCTTCGAGGCGATGCTGGACGGCTGGCGAGCGCAACAGCTGGCCCGCGGGTTGACAGTGGCGCACATCGAGGCGTCATGTCGGCTGGTCGGGCGTTTCCAGCAGCATACGAACGAATATCCCTGGACGTGGTCCCCCCACCACTTCGACGAGTTCATGGCCGACCGGCGCAGTGGACAACGTCGACTGGCGCTGTCGACATTGCGGTCGAACGCCGGGTCGATCCGGACGTTCTGTTGCTATGTGACCGAACCTCGATACGGATGGATACCGTTCTGCGAGAAGGTATTCGGTCAGATTCCGGCGCAGGTTGTCTTCGAATGGAATGCGCCCCGTCACGCGACCGACGACGCGGTCACACCCGGCCGTCGCAGCCTCACCCGAACGGAGCTGCAGCGGTTTTTCGATGTGGTGGACGACTTCGTCGACGATGAGTTCGCCAAGCGATCGAAACGGTGGCTGCCAGCACTGCGGGACTCGATTGCGTTCAAGGTGGCCTACGCCTACGGGCTCCGACGACGTGAGTTGGCGATGCTCGAGTACGTCGATTTCGGTCCCAACCCGCATGTAGCGCACTACCGCAGGTTCGGCGCCGTGCAGGTGCGGTGGGCCAAGGGTACGAGTGGTTCCGGCCCGCGTCGGCGCACCGTGCTGACGGTGCCCGAGTTCGAGTGGGTGGTGCCGTTGCTCGAATTCTGGTTGTCGCCGCAGGGCCGGGAGCGGTTCCCCACCGCGGATCGCTCCAGGCTGCTGTGGCCGTCCGAACGCGCCGACGGGTCGGGGGTGCGCAACTTCGATCGGGCGTTCCGCCACGCCCGCGACCGTGCCGGCCTGCCCGGCGAGCTCACCTTGCACGCGCTGCGCCATTCCTACGTCACGCATCTGATCGAGGCCGGCTATGACCCGTTGTTCGTCCAGCAGCAGGTCGGCCACGGGTATTCGTCGACCACCGCGCTGTATACCTCGGTGTCCACGGACTTCAAGCAGAAGACCGTGCAGCGGATTATCGCCACTCGACTCCGTGGCATCGGAACAGAGGATGGGACCGGCTCATGAGTGAGCAGCGCCGAATCGGCTACAGGTGGAATCTGCGTCAGCTCATGGCCCAACGCAATTTGTGGAAGACCACCGAGCTGATCCCCCTGCTCAAATCGCGGGGTATCAACCTATCCAACGCACAGGTCCACCGGTTGGTGACCGCGACCCCGGAACGGATCCCGGCCCGCACCTTCGCCGCCTTGTGCGACATTCTCGACTGCACACCGAACGATCTGTTCGAACCGTTCGTCGAAATGCGGGCCGCGAAGACCGCCGACGCACCCCGGAGGCCCGAAAACTTCGGTGTCACAACGGAGCCGCGGATCGCCCGGCGCATCCGCGTGATCGCCCCGGACGACGATGGTTAGACCACGCAAACCCAGCGACCCCGACGCGTGGCCGATCCCGTGCACCCGGTGTCGCGGGCATTACCCGATCGCCGCGAACTGGCCCGACGGCCCGATCTGCAACTACTGCTACCAGCAGGCCAAACGCACCCGCGGCACCTGCGGCTGCGGCCACACCGGGGTGCTCCCCGGGGTTCTCGACGGCCATCCGGTGTGTCGCCGGTGCTCCGGGATCGCTCTGAACCTCGATTGCCGGGTTTGTGGCGTCGAGGACGAACTCTACCGCGGCGGCCGCTGCCAACGCTGCGAACTCGCCAGCCTGGTCGATGACCTGCTCACCGACCCGCAATCCGGAACGATCGTCGCGGAGCTGGCACCGGTCGCAGTGGCGTTGAAGGCCATGGCGCGACCCAACAGTGGGATCACCTGGATCCGGCAACGCCACGTCACCGCGTTCCTCGAGGGTCTGTCGACCGCACCGACGATCACCCACGGCAGCCTCGATGCGCTGCCTGCCTCACGCACACGTGACTACGTTCGGGCACTGCTCGTCGAGTACGGTGTCCTGCCCCCGCGTGACGAGATCCGGATCCGATACCGACAGTGGACGACCGAAGCTCTCAACCGCGTCCACCAGCCGGCGATGCGCGAGATCATCGACCGTTATGTCCGGTGGCATGTGCTGCGCCGCATGAACCAGAGCGAGACGGTCTCACACGGTGCCTTCTTGCGCAGTAAGCAGACCGTGACCGTCGCGATCGACTTCGTCAACTGGCTCAGTAACGAAGGCCTCGGACTTGGCGACCTGCGGCAAGGCCATCTCGATCACTGGATCGCTACCGGCTCCACGACCCGGCTGATCGTCGACCGTTTTCTCGGTTGGGCCATCGCGAGCCGACTGGCCACACCGGAGTTGACCGTGCCCAAGCATCGCCGCGGCACCAGCCGACGTCTCAGCGCCGCCGAACAGGATCATGCACTACAGGTGGCGGTCCACACCGACGAACTGTCGTCCCGCGATCGTGCTCTGGCCATCCTGGTCCTCGTCTTCGCCCAACAGATCGAGAACATCGTCCAGCTCCGCTGGGACGATGTCACCATCACCGAGGAGCAGGTCACCATTCGACTCGCCGACCTCGAGATTGCGTTGCCCACACCGCTCGACCAACCGTGGCGTGATCTCACCGTCAATCCCCGTCACGACCAGACGGCCGCACATCCCCACAGCAACTGGGTATTTCGCGGTTACACTCCCGGTCGGCACCTCGATTCCGCGACTGCACGAGACCGACTCAGAAGAACCTTCAGTGCGCGTGCTGCCCGGCTCGGTACCCTCGAGCAACTCAGCAGACTCGCACCCGTGGCGATCATCGCCGAGACCCTGGGCTATCACCCGGCCACGATCGAACGGCACGCTGCTGCCTCGTCGGCCGGCTACGCCGAATACATCGCAGCTATCGACGATGCACAATCGACCTGACCATCGGTTCGCCCTGACACCCGTCCGAACCACCGCGGATCAGGAGCAGATCTCAACGGCAACTCGTCTCACTGCAATACGTCTCGTTGCCAGTAAGCGGCGGAAGTGGTACACCTCCGGCCGGGAATCCCACGCCGTCCGGTTCTGAGGGATATGTGACCATCCGAAGACGTACCCGTATTCGCGGGCGATCATCGTGGCGAGGCCGAGGTGAGGTTCGATCTCCTTCTTCCTCACCCGCACCACGTCGGCCCCTGTGAAACGCGCGGACGCGAACATGCGGATGCTATCGATCGTCTCGGGATCCCAATGCGTGCCGAGGTTCTCAGCATTCTCTGGTGGCAGATATACGGAGGCGTTCGTCCCGGCAGATCCGAAGGCACGTCCCTGCGTCCGACGCCGTGATATGTGCGGTATGCGGGGTGGTGGGGGTTCGGGAAGGCGTTGGAAATCCACTCGTGTGCTCCCGAATCTGTTTCCGCATTCATTGACGTAGTGATACCCGAACTCGTTTGCAATGCGATTGATTCGGGCTACGGTGAGGGTGAAATCGCGCGGATCGAGAGTGACGAGCGGCCGGCCGTCGAGGATCGCCCGAATCTGTGCTTCCTGTATATCGGTTGAGGGGGCGTGGCGCCGTCCACGATGAACCTTCCACCGATAGTTGGCCCACCTGATCGGCACAACGGCCAGCCCGGCAATTGCCAAGGTGACGAGGAGCGGTGCATGCCACCACTCGGGTACCTCCCCGGTTCCACTCGCCGCCGCAAGTTCGGTGAAGATCGTGAGCTGGTTCATCGCTCACCTTTCTGGACGAGTCGGAACGAAGGCGGTCAATTCCCGTCCAGAGCGTGGCCGACGGCTCACCTGGTAGTTCCGGCGGAATCGGCGTCGTCGGAGGGGTCGATGCGGATGCTGTCGATCATCGTCAGTGCAACCTCCACGAACCGCGGCCACAGTACGCGCGATGAACTACTGATATCGAGCACAGCCACCTCGCTGACTCCGGGCGGTGGAACAATTGCCTGGAGCGAATCGGACGTGATGGCCACCGCTTCGCCGGTGACGGTGACATCCCCCGGCAGGTCGAACAGGGACGCCCTCAGTACCAGGACGACCGGTCCGCATCCGAGTAGGCGGTACTGAACGGCCGCGGCGGGGTTGGCCTGAGCCATCGTCTTCTCGACTGCTCGGGCGAGCTCGTCCCGTGCTTCGGGCCGATCGAAGAGTCCGTGCCTGACAGGAAGAGCTCGAACAGCAAGCGTCACTGCGGCAAACTCACTTGTCTCGGTATCAGGCAGGGCGAGAGTGCCGGCCAGCACCAGATCGCAGCGTGACAGAAGTTCGCCTGCCGCGAGAACACTCGACACACCGGCGTGCCTGTCTGGTGCGGTGGCCGACGCGACGAGTTCTTCGGCGGCGGCTCTTCTCAGAGAGATCTCCTCGTGGAGGGGGACGAGGGCGAGCCCGGGCGGGGCATCGAACCGTACATTCATGGGGTTTCCCTGATCACAGTGTTCGCGAGCGGGCCGAGCACTGGGCCGAGGACCTGTTGTGTGATGGCTTGTGACGGTGTGTCAGCAATCAGATAGGTTTGGACATCATCAACGATGTTGGTGACATCGGCGCCGGTTGCCTGTGCGGCGGTGGGAACAACTGACGCAGCAATCGGGGCCGCGAAGTCGGACAGACGTGTCAACCCGCCTGCAACGCCGACGATGTCGAGAGCGAATGTCATCGGGTGAACCTCTGCACCTGCTGCTTTCGCAAGAGCATGACCGGCGAGCGCCGTAACACCCAGCCCTGTTGAGACGGCGGCCAACGGTCCGCTTACTGCGGGGAGCCAGGCTGTGACAATGGCCGCGGTGCCGATGACCGTACTCAATGTGGAGAGGTGTTCGACAACTCGTTGATGAGATCCGCGTTGTCCTGCACGTAATCCCAGATGTCCTCGAACAGATCGCCGACGTCGTCGAGGAAGTTGTCGAGGCGGCGGCCGAGCCGTTCGAAGAATCCTTCGTCGGGCGCTTGTTCGGCGGCCTTACGGAGCGCACGTGCGGTCTCGTCCACGAGTTCGCGATGCTGGATCCGGAGCGACTCGGCGCGCGAAATGATGTCGTCGAGTGTGGTGCGGGCACGGTCCAGCTCCGCGACGGCGCTGTCGAGCCGGGCCTGTGCAGCTGCCAACTGGTCGGGATCGGAGTACGTGCGATGGCGTTCCTGGAGGGCAGGATTGGATTCTGCCGCAGCGACATTGCTGCGCGCAGACCGAGCAAGCTCTTCGAGGCCAACTGCCCTTTTCTGGAGGGAGGCCAGATCGTCGCTCCATGCCTCGAGCGCCCGACCGGCCTGCTGGAGTGAGGAACCGGCGGTGTCGAGTACCGGTGGAAGTTCGGCGCTCCGAGTGCGGAATGCTGTAGCGGCGGTCGATCGCCAGATGCCGTCGCTGTACCCCATCCGGACCAGTGCTCGGTGCGCCTCGTCGAGTGTGCGTGTGGTGGTGTGTAGTTGCGTGGCGACCGAACCGACCGTGGCGGGGTTGCCCGGGGCAGGATCGAAGCCGAGGTTCGGGAACAGCGCGGTATTCGAATCGCCCGACGTGCTGGGTGCGGACATCAGAAGTCTCCCCGCAGTACGCCGAGGAACTGGGCGGGTGGAGGTGCAGCATCCCCGGTGGAGTCGCCACCGTCGGGCAGTGCCGAACCGATCGTGCTCAATGCTGCAGCGGTTGCTTCGGCTTGGGCGCTGTAGGAGTTGCATGTCTCTGTCAGCGCTATCGAGAGACCGTCTGTGGCCGACGCGACCTTGCGGATGCCGTCCTTCCAGCGGTCACGGAAATTAGCTGCGGCACGATCTAATTCGGCACCGCCGAGATCCTGGCCGTTGATCGATCCGAGCGCATCGACCGCCGCCGACATGTCGTCCGCAGCCGTGTCGAGCGCCGACGCGAGCATGGCCACGGCCACGACGTCGATGAACAGTTCTTCTGATGGTGAGCCCCCCGGCACGAATCCCCCTACGTGTCGTCTCCGGCGAGGAGCCTACAGCACGGGACCGACCTCACTTCGGTGGCGCAGCACGGAGGCGTGCGTCATGCGTCCAATCGTGCGGTGATCTTCTCGCTCTCGACGCGACGATCGATCGCGGCCGGGTCGGGATTGCTCACCTGGACGAGGGAAGCTCCGACGGAGAGCACAGCGAGCAACCCGTCGACGAGTTCGTCGACGGTGGTCCAGTCGCGGCTCGACAACACACGGTCGGTGCCGGTGATCCCGGATCGCGCCGCAGACTCCTTTGCTGCCGCAAGGAGATCGGCGACCGTGCGACCGTCGAGCGCGGCGCCGCCGGCGCCGGACGGGCGGAATTGGTCGCCGTGCAGCCGCACATTCGTGGCGTAGTCGGTGACACCCGGCGGCAGATCGGGGACAGGACGCCCGAAAGCGTCGAGGGACAACGCGGCCACCTCGGCGACGTCGTCGACCTCGCCGAGGCGGTCCGGGGTGACGAGCGCGAGATCCGAGTCGGGATCGGCGGCGAGGACCACCTCGGTGCCTGCCCACCACGCACCGAGCAGAACCGCCGCGCTCTGCCAATGCGCGGGCAGCAGCACTGAAACCCGGCCACCGGGCAGCACTCCGAACTCGTCGCGGATCATGTTGGCGGTCTTGGCTGCCCAGTTCGCGAGCGTAAGTGCTGACAATTCGATCCGAGCGCCGGTCGCGTCGTCGTACCAGGTGATTCGCGGACCGGCAGGATCGGCCGCGAGGATCGGGTCGAGCAGGGCTGAGGTCAGGGTGGTCACGGAAAATCCTCGTTCTCGGGAGTTGGGTCGGGATCGATCAGTTGACGCAGCGCGGCCCGTCGGATCCGGCGTCGATGGGCGGTGCGGCCGGAGCAGGCGTCGCCGACTCACCCGCAGGCATCACGTCGGACTGCGCTGTCGTGTCCGACGTGTATGCCGAGCTCGACCCGGAGTAGGACGACGAGCCAGGGCCGGTGTAGTCGTCGGCGAGCACGAGCTCGACGGTGCCTGCCGGGAGGCTCGGGTCGGAGTCGATGTCGACATCCCCGAGTGCCGCCGCGACGGCCAGCGCCTCGTCGGAGTCGGGGTCGGCTGCATACAGAGTGGTCGAGGTCATCGCCGAGCCCGCGTAGTTGCCGACAACACCTTCGCCGTAGCCTTCGGAACTCATCGCCAGCGACACCTCGGACGCCAATCCGGACACGCTGCCTGCGTTGGAGACGTTCACGGTCACGGACGACGGATCGATGTCGGGCGCCGGTGAATCGCTGGTGGTCGTCTCCGACCCCTCGTAGTCCCCACCCACCAGGGCCGCGACATGCTCGCGCACCTCATCGGGATCGACCTGGACGACAGACTCGCCGTAGTCGGTCATCGCATTGATGTCCTGCACCGGAATCGTCGAGAACTGCACCGCACCACCCGCGAGATCCTGCATCTGGGTAGCGAGTTGCACGATGTCCCAATCCGAATCGAGCACTACCGAGCGTTGCACCGCTGCGGTCAGTTGTCCGACCTTCGACGGATTGCTCAACGTCTTCGCGCTGAGGACCTTCTGCACGAGCGACGCCATGAACACCTGCTGACGCACGATCCGATCCAGATCGCCGCGCGGCAGGTCGTGACGCTGGCGGACGAAGCTCAGCGCGTCGGACCCCTGAAGGGTCTGCTCGCCTGCTGCGAAGTGAGCACCCGACAACGGTTCGTCGACCGCGGCATTGAGGCACACATCGACGCCGCCGACCGCATCGGTGAGCAGGACGAACCCGAGCAGACCGACCTCGGCGTAATGATCGACCGTCACGCCGGTCAGGTCCGCGACCGACTCGATCAGCGCATCCCGGCCCGCTTTCGTGGAGGATTTCTCGACCGCCGCTTCGTCCTCGCCGGATTCGACGGCCTCGAGCCGCGCGAGTTCCTTCGTGGCGCCATATGCGGCGTTGATCTTGGACATCCCGATGTCCGGCACCTCGACATACGTGTCACGGGGGATGGAGATGGCCGTCGCGGAGCTTCCGTCGTTCGGTACCCGGATCAAGATGATGGTGTCGGTGTTGTTGGCGACCTCCTCGCCGGCACGCAGCGCATCGAGTTCGCGTTGCGACAGAGGGTTGCCGTGCGCGTCGGTGCGGCTGTCGGTGCCCACCAAGAGAATGTCGAGGGCGCCGTCCTTGCCGTTTCCGAGGTTCAGGCCTTCGACCGAGGCGAGCGACGATGCGAACGAATCGTAGGTGCGCCATCCGACGCCGGTGGCGATCAAGACGAGTGCGGCGGCGACCGCGGCGGCGAACTGGCGTGGTCGCCCTGTGAACACCCGCGAGACACCTTGGGTGGCCTGGGGCATGGCGCGGTCACCGGCGGCGCGCCGCGAGGCGCTCGGCTCTCGAACAGGCCTGGACGACGAGCGCGTCGGACGCGTCCTGCGCCGCTCATCCGTGCTGGGGCGCGCCCTGGTCCTGCGGCGGGGCGGCTCTGACGGCACGTGCGGTCCTCCTTCGGCTTGCGTCCGGGTACTCGATGAAGGTTACTGGTGGAATTCCCCGACGGGCGTGTTCGACACCGGCGTGCCAGACTCGGCCACGTGCGTAACGTTCTCGTGACCGGGGCCCACGGTCAGCTCGGCAGCCACGTGATCGACCTGGGGACGTCTTCGGGCACTCCTGTTCGTGGCGTGGGCTCGGCCGAACTCGACATCACCGACGAGGCGGCGGTGGCTGCGGCCGTCGCGCCGGGGTCCGTGGTGATCAACTGTGCTGCATACACCGCGGTCGATGCAGCGGAGACCGACGAGGACGCGGCCACGGCCGTCAACGGGCACGGTCCGGCCGTGCTTGCCCGGGCGTGCGCCGACGTCGGCGCGGCTCTGATCCATGTCTCCACCGACTACGTGTTCGCCGGCGACGCAACACAGCCGTATGCGGTCGATGCGCGCCCCGATCCTCGAAGCGCGTACGGGCGGTCCAAGCTGCTCGGTGAGCAGGCCGTTCGTGCGATCCTGCCGTCCGCGCACGTCGTACGGACCGCGTGGGTCTACACCGGCGAGGGAAACGACTTCGTCGCGACGATGCGACGTCTCGAACATGAACGTGACACCGTGCGTGTCGTCGATGACCAGCTGGGGTGCCCCACCTATGCGCGCGATCTTGCTGCCGGCCTGCTCGAACTCGCCTTTCGCGCCGCCTCCGATCCTGTGCCGGGGGGGATCTTGCATGCGACCAACGCGGGTGAGGCCACGTGGTACGACCTGGCGTGTGCAGTCTTCGCAGGTGTCGGCGCCGACCCGCACCGGGTCCTGCCCTGCACGAGTGACGAGTTCGTCCGGCCGGCTCCGCGTCCCGCGTACTCGGTGCTGGACGGGCAGGCCTGGTCGGCGGCCGGCCTCACTCCGCTCCGGCCGTGGCGGGAAGCGTTGGAGGCGGCGCTCGGCGCGCTGGATGCGCTCGCGTGAGCTCCGCGAAGTCTGCCCGTGACTCGTCGCACACTGCTTCGGCCGCTATGGTTGCGCGCGTGGATTCGACGCTGGCCGTGGTGACGGTGACCTACTCGCCCGGCGAGCACCTGGAGAACTTCCTGACTTCGCTCACGACGGCGACCTCGCTGCCGACCCGCGTGATCATGGCAGACAACGGCTCGACCGACGGCACGCCGGAAGCGGCGGCGAAGGCGCATTCGAATGTGACCCTGCTGCATACCGGGGGGAACATCGGCTACGGCGGCGCAGTCAACCGTGCGGTTGCCGAGATCGACGAGTCGGCGGAGTTCGTGGTGGTCGCCAATCCCGACGTCCGGTGGGGTCCCGGCTCACTGGACACCCTTCTCGAGGCAGCGCAGCGGTGGCCGCGCGCCGGTTCGCTGGGGCCGCTGATCCGTGAACCGGACGGGACCATCTATCCGTCCGCGCGTACGGTGCCGACGCTGTCTTCCGGGGCAGGCCACGCATTGCTCGGCACGGTATGGCCCACGAACCCGTGGACGCAGCGTTACCGCCAGGAGAACGAAGCGATCAGCGAGCGGCCCGTAGGTTGGCTTTCCGGATCCTGCTTACTTCTTCGCCGTGCCGCGTTCGACAGCGTCGACGGATTCGATTCCCGGTACTTCATGTACATGGAGGATGTGGACCTCGGCGATCGGCTCGGGCGAGCCGGTTGGCACAACGTCTATGTTCCGTCCGCGGAGGTCACCCACGCGAAGGGACACGCCGCGGGGCGTCACCCGGAATTGATGCTTCCGGCGCACCATGAGAGTGCGTACCGGTTCCAGGCAGATCGGCATCCGCATCCGTGGCAGGCACCGTTGCGCTGGGCTCTGCGTGGTGGCCTCGCGGTGCGATCCAAGATGGCGGTTGCTTCGGCAGTGCGCGAGCGCGATGCAGGCAAGGTCGGTCATGAGGGGACCGATCTCGACGAGAAACAGGGGAGACAATGACGAGTGCTGCCGCACCGCATACCGACGCGGTGATTCTGGTCGGGGGGCAGGGAACGAGGCTTCGCCCGCTGACCCTGTCGGCGCCGAAGCCGATGCTGCCCACCGCGGGACTGCCGTTCCTGACACATCTGCTCGCGCGGATTCGTGAGGCGGGAATCAAGCATGTGGTTCTCGGCACGTCGTTCAAGGCGGAGGTTTTCGAGGAACACTTCGCGGACGGATCGGATCTCGGCCTCGAGATCGAGTACGTCACCGAAACCGAGCCGCTCGGGACAGGCGGGGGCATCCGCAACGTGCTGCCGAAGCTTCGCGCAGAGAACGTCATGGTGTTCAACGGCGACGTGCTCGGTGGAACGGATCTCGGGGCCGTGCTCGACACCCACGTCCGCACCGAGGCGGATGTCACCTTGCATCTCGTTCGTGTGGGCGACCCCCGCGCGTTCGGCTGCGTGCCGACCGATGCCGACGGCCGGGTCACCGCTTTCCTCGAGAAGACCCAGGATCCGCCGACCGATCAGATCAACGCGGGCTGCTACGTGTTCCGCCGCGAGATCATCGAGGCGATCCCGGAGGGCCGGCCGGTGTCGGTCGAGCGCGAGGTGTTCCCCGCACTCCTGACGGAGGGCAAGAAGCTTTTCGGCCACGTCGACGCCGCGTACTGGCGCGACATGGGCACCCCGGAGGACTTCGTGCGTGGTTCGGCGGATCTGGTGCGCGGTATCGCTCCGTCGCCGGCACTGCCGGGGCAGCGCGGCGAGTCGCTGGTGCATTCCGGTGCGTCCGTTGCTCCGGGTGCGTTGCTCATCGGTGGCACGGTGATCGGCCGCGGCGCCGAGATCGGCGCGGGTGCGCGCCTCGACGGTGCGGTGATCTTCGACGGCGCGCGGGTCGAGGCCGGTGCGGTGATCGAGCGCACGATCGTGGGTTTCGGTGTGCGGGTGGGTCCGCGTGCATTGATTCGCGACGGTGTGATCGGCGACGGTGCCGACATCGGTGCGCGCTGCGAACTGCTACGTGGTGCGCGGGTATGGCCCGGGGTCCAGATCCCGGATGGAGGAATCAGGTTCAGCACAGATGTCTGACTTCGAGACTGCCGCGACCTACACGAAGTACGTGGCGCTGGGGGATTCGTTCACCGAGGGCGTCGGAGACGACGATCCGTCCCGCCCGAACGGTGTGCGCGGGTGGGCCGATCGTGTCGCTGAGCAACTTGCTCGTGGCAACGAGGAGTTCGGCTACGCCAACCTTGCGATCCGCGGACGGTTGCTGCGGCAGATCCTCGACGAACAGCTCGATGCCGCACTTGCGCTCGAACCCGACCTGGTGACGATCTACGCAGGTGGAAACGACATCATGCGGCCGGGTCTGGATCTCGACGGACTCGTCGCACAATACGACGAGGCGATCGCCGCGCTCACTGGAACCGGCGCCAGGGTGCTGATGTGGACTGCGTACGACGTCGGTTGGGCACCGGTGTTCCGGCACCTGCGGGGACGGGTCGCCATCTACAACGAACTCGTCCGTGAGGTCGCCGATCGCCACGGTGCGACGCTGGTCGACTATTGGCGGTTCGGCGAATACCGGGACTACCGCATGTGGGACTTCGATCGCTTGCACATGTCGCCGGAAGGGCACCGCAACATGGCGATCAGGGTGTTGGACACGCTCGGAGCGCAACACGAGATCGAGCCTGTGCAACTCGGACCGGCAGCGGTCGTAGCTCGCCCGGAGCAGCGTCGAGCAGACGCCAAGTGGGCACGTGAGTTCCTGATGCCGTGGGTCCGGCGACGGGTCCGCGGCGAATCGTCGGGTGACGGGATCGCTCCGAAGCGTCCGGTCCCCGCACCCGTCGACCTGTAGGGGGCCGTCCGCCGGCAGATCAGCGGCGGGCGGCAGCGAGCCGCACGAGGTGTTCGATCGTCTCGTGTTCGGCATCGGCAGGCAACGCGTCGACCGGCCACCACTGCAGATCGGTCGACTCGTTGCTGCGCACCGGTACCGAGCCCACCGGTGCGGTGACGAGGAACCTCAGATCGAGGTGTCGTGTGGGCTTGCCGAGTGAACACGTGATCGGATGCGTATGCGCCGAGAGCAGGTTCGGGTCGATCGTGAGGTTGTCGATCCCCGATTCTTCCGAAGCCTCACGAAGTGCGGCATCGACGACGGTCTCGTCGCTCTGTTCGCAGTGCCCGCCGAGCTGGATCCACCTGCCCACCCGCGGATGCAGCGTGAGCAGCACATTGCGATGATCGGCGTCGACAACGAGCGACGACGCGGTGATGTGCCCGGGAACGTGCGAACGCAGGCAGCCGCCGGGCGCGGAATCGAGGAACGCGAGCATCGTGTGTTTCAAGGACTCTGCGTTCTCCGAATCGGTGCGCCACGCGCCCAGCCGCTCGAGTGCGGACGCGTGCAACGACTCGGCCGACACGGCTACAGCTCCCGCAGGGAGTCGCCGGGCTCCGACACCTCGCGAGGCAGCGGCTCGTCTTTCGGGTACCCCACCGCGATCGCGCCCAGAGGCGACCAATCGTCGGGAAGATCGAGTTCGTCACGCACGACGTCGGGGGCGAAGATCGTCGATCCGATCCAGCAGCTGCCCAGGCCGCGTGTGGCGAGTGCGACGAGTAGACCCTGTACGGCAGCGCCCGCGGCGACGGTGAACATCGTGGCTTCGGCGGCGGTGCGGCGCGCATCCGGGTACTCGTGGGCCCCGTCGGGAACCCAGAACGGCACCAGCACTTCGGGCGCGTCGTAAAGGATCGATCCGCGTGCGAGACGGCGTTCGATGGCCACGGGATCGAGTCCGTCGCCCGTGAGGTCGTCGGCCCAGCGGTCGCGCATGCCGTCGAGAAGACGTCGTCGTACCTGCTCGGTGCGTACCCACACGAACCGGACAGGACGGGTGTGGTGGGGTGCCGGCGCGGTGAGTGCTTCGGCAACTGCGTCGCGTAAATCTTCGGGGTCGACGGGGTCGGTGGAGAACTCGCGTACCGACCGGCGCAACAGCAGTGCTTCGCGTCGGCCCCGTTCGAGCGCCTCGGCGGTGCCGAGCCAGAACAGGTCGTCCTCTCCGCCGCGTACGAGTGCGCGTGCGGTGGAACCATCGTCGCGAAGGTCGAGGCCGCGAACCACTGCGACCGGGACTCCGCCGAGCTTGCCCTTGACGAGATCACCCGCGGCCGCGATCTCGTCGGCGAGTGCGACCGACGTGACCATGAGTTCGTTGCCCTGCGAGTCGTGGGAGCCCTCGTAGCCGTGGAGCACCGGTAGCCCGGCGGATCCGATCGCGGCGTCGGTCTGGCCGACACGCCACGCGCGGCCCATGGTGTCGGTGACCACCACGCCGACCCGCACTCCGAGTAGTTCGAAGATCCGAGCGCGCAGCGCCGCGGCACTGGCATCGGGATTCTCGGGCAGTAGCGCGAGTTCCGCGCCGTCGACGTTGGAGCCGTCGATGCCCGACGCGGCCTGCACTATGCCGAGCTTGTTCTCGGTGATCAGTGTGCGGCCCTTCTGGGCGAGCACCCGCACCGCTTCCTGGGAGACGAGTCGCCGCCGGAGTGCGTCGCGTGCATCGGGGTCGGTGGGGGAGGGCACGATGCGTCCCTCGGTCTTCGACAGGACCTTGCTGGTGACCACCAGGATGTCGCCGTCGACGATCCACGGCGCGGCAGCGACGAGCGCGGTCGCGAGGTCGTCGCCGGGTCGGAACTCCGGTAGGCCGGTGACAGGTCTGATCTCGATGGGGCCGCCCGGCGCGTGGTCACGCACGGAGGTGGCGGTCGTGCTGTCTGCGGGCATCACAATTGCACTCCGGCGAGTTCCAGTGCGGCGCGGGCCATATCGGCGGTCGCGTCGACGTCGGTCATCAGTAGTGGCACGCTTCGTACCTCGACGCCGGGAACGTCGGCCTCATCGGTCGAATGCACGAGCCAGCCGTCGAGGATTCCGGTGCCGCTGCGGGCTCCGTAGTGCCTGCCCACTGCCTCGGCGGTGGTGTCGACTCCGATCACGTCGAGGCACGCGTCGGCCATGCCTCGTAGCGGCTTACCTCCGATCACGGGGGACAGGCCGACGACCTTCGCTTTCGTAGTCCGTAGTGCGCCGCGGATGCCCGGCACGGCGAGGATCGCACCGACGCTCACGACGGGGTTCGACGGCGCAAGAACGACCACGTCGGCGGACTCGATGGCTTCGAGGACGCCGGGTGCCGGTTTCGCGTCGTCGGCCCCGATGTGGGCGAAGCTGTGGGTAGGAACCTGGGCGCGGTGACGCACCCACCATTCCTCGAAGTGGATCGCGCGCTGCATGCCGTCGGCGGGATCGGTGATCACCACGTGGGTCTCGCTGCGGTCGTCGGATGCCGGTAGCAACGTCACGCCGGGCTTCCATCGTGCGCACAGCGCTTCGGTGACAGCGGAGAGCGGATATCCCGTGCGCAGCATCCTCGTACGGATCAGGTGGGTGGCGATATCGCGGTCGCCGAGACCGAACCAGTCGGGGTCTGCGCCGTAGGCGGCGAGTTCTTCCTTGGCATTCCAGGTTTCGGCCTTCCGGCCCCATCCTCGCTCGGAGTCGATGCCGTCGCCGAGCGTATACATGCATGTATCGAGATCGGGACAGATCCTCAGGCCGTGCATCCACACGTCGTCACCGACGTTGACGACGGCGGTGATCCGATGTGGCGCGTCGGGGTCGATGTCCGAGCCCGGTGCGATGCCGAGGAGTTCTCGCAGTCCTGTGAGGAAACGGGCACCGCCGACACCTCCGACCAATACAGTCACATTCACGGGGCCAGCCTATGCGGTGCGCGTGGTACCCCGGCGAGCGCCGTCCTAAACCAAGAAATTGCAAAGTCGTCGATCGTAAGCGAGAAAATTCGTTCCGCTTGACCGCGACACGCCCGGCGTGTCTAATCACATATGTGTCATTCCGGGTTTCCGGATCGGGATCGACTGTGACGACGTTGCATTCGAGCAAGATTCGGGGGGTGGCAGAAAGATCCCGATCCGCGAAAGTTGCGGCGCTGCAGGTGAGGAGGCGGAGGATGGCCGACGAGCGCGAAGTTTTCGAGATCTCTCGGATCGATACTGCAGTCGAGAGTGTCTGCGACGACTCCGACAGTGGCACACCGATTCTGCAATTGATTACAGGATTTGGTGATTCGACGGACGTCGAGGAGCAGTGGCAGGAACGTGCACTGTGCGCACAGACCGACCCGGAGGCGTTCTTCCCTGAAAAGGGTGGTTCGACGCGGGAAGCGAAGCGCATCTGCCTGGGGTGTGAGGTTCGTGACGAGTGTCTCGAATATGCCCTTGCTCACGACGAACGTTTCGGAATCTGGGGCGGGCTGTCCGAAAGGGAACGGCGGCGTCTCAAGCGCGGCATCGTCTGACGGTCTGGTCCGGCCCGGTACGGGGAGTACGGGCTTGATTCATCGGTGTCCGGAGACGATCCACGACGAAGGCCGGGTACTCGGGTGACCGAGTGCCCGGCCTTCGCCGTGTTCGTCTCCCGCCGGCCTCAATCCTCGTCGCCGAGATCGCCGAGTTCCGGATCGACGACCTCCGGTTCGATGCCGAGGTATGTCGCGACCTGATGGACGAGGACGTCGTGCACGAGGTCGGTGAGATCGTCGGGATCCTCGGCGCGGAGCTCGAGCGGGCGGCGGAACAACACGATCCGGGCGCGAGTCGCGGCGCCCCTGCGGTCGATCCCCGCGGGGACGAGCCGCGACAGCGGGACCGGCCCGTCGGCGACGACTTCGTCGGGCCAGTTCACCGAGTCGGGGTCGCGCGCGCGAATCTTCGGGACGTCGTCGACCGCAAGGTCGAGTTTCGTGAGGCGGTCGTGCCACTGAGCGTCGATCGGCGCGAACGCGCTGAGGACGAGGAGGTCGAACTTCTCGGCCCGTGACTTGCGCGCAGGCAGGTCGTGGGGAAACAGCGGTCCGCGGATTCCGCGACCGCGTCGCGTCGCCGTGCGGGACGACACGGGAGTAGTACGACGTGCTCGGGCCATGCAGTGGAGATTACGACAGGGAGACTACGACAACCGAAATCGGAGGGCTACTCCCCGGTGTGTCCGAATAGTCCCGGGGCCGGTGACACGCTACGCTCCGAGGCGTGAGATCACTGCGTCGATGCTGCCGGCCTGGGTGCAAGAACCCTGCTGTTGCGACGCTGACCTACGTGTATTCGGACTCGACCGCTGTTGTAGGGCCCCTTGCCACGGTCGCAGAGCCGCACTCGTGGGATCTGTGCGAAACGCACGGCTCGAGAATTACCGCGCCGAAAGGTTGGGAACTCGTCCGGTACGAGGGGGCGTTCGACACCGCCACCCCCGACGAAGACGATCTCACCGCCCTCGCCGAAGCGGTGCGCGAGGCAGGCATGGGCGAACGCGACCGGGTCGAAACGGACCCGGCAGTGGCCGAGGTCGCGCCGCGTGCGGCGGTTCCTTCGGCTGCGCGTACCGGCCGCCGAGGCCACCTTCGAGTGTTGCCCGATCCCACGAGCTGACTCCGTCGCACTAGGCTGATCGCGGACCTGCGCCACGAGGATGGCGCGGTGCAATTCGACGATCAGGAGCGGAAACAGTGGCGAGATCTGCCGAATCGGTTGCAGCCGTGATCAAGGCGTACGACGTTCGCGGCGTGGTGGGGACGCAGATCGACGAGGATTTCGTCCGCGAGGTCGGTGCGTCGTTCGCACGTCTCGTCCGCGACGACAGCGCTGCATCCCGCGTGGTGATCGGTCATGACATGCGTGAGTCGTCTCCGGTTCTGTCGAACGCCTTCGCCGAGGGGGTCGTCGCACAGGGTCTCCACGTGGTACTCATCGGTCTTGCCTCCACTGATCAGCTGTACTTCGCCTCCGGCATCCTCGATGCCCCCGGTGCGATGTTCACCGCAAGCCACAACCCGGCCGAGTACAACGGCATCAAACTGTGCCGGGCCGGCGCGAAGCCGGTCGGCCAGGAGACCGGACTCGGAACAATCTCCGCCGAAGTGATCGAAGGGGTGCCGGCCTATGACGGCGCCCCCGGCACGATCAGCGAACAGGACGTGCTCGAGCAGTACGCGTCGTTCGTACGGGGACTGGTCGACCTGTCGCAGATGCGCCCGCTCAAGGTTGCAGTCGATGCGGGAAACGGGATGGGCGGACACACCGTCCCGGCCACGTTCGGTGCGCTACCGATCGAGCTGGTGCCGTTGTATTTCGAACTCGACGGAACGTTCCCCAACCACGAGGCCAACCCGCTCGAGCCTGCGAACCTGGTAGACCTGCAGCGCCTCGTCGCCGAGTCCGGTGCCGATGTCGGCCTGGCTTTCGACGGCGACGCAGACCGTTGCTTCGTCGTCGACGAGCGTGGTGAACCCGTGACCCCGTCTGCCGTGACCGCTCTGGTCGCGGCCCGCGAACTCGGCAAGGAACCGGGCGCTACGATCATCCACAATCTGATCACCTCACGTGTCGTCCCCGAACTGGTCACCGAACTCGGCGGCAAGCCGGTGCGCACTCGGGTCGGCCACTCGTTCATCAAGCAGCAGATGGCCGAGACCGGTGCGGTTTTCGGCGGGGAACACTCCGCTCACTACTATTTCCGCGACTTCTGGGGCGCCGACTCCGGCATGCTCGCCGCCCTTCATGTCCTGGCCGCGCTCGCGGGCCACGACGGTTCGCTGTCCGACCTCATGGCGTCCTACAACCGGTACGAGGCGTCAGGAGAGATCAACTCCACCGTCAGCGACGCGTCGGAACGGACAGAAGCTGTGCTCGCCGCGTTCGCCGACCGTGCTCGGTCGGTCGACCGGCTCGACGGCGTGACCGTCGATCTCCCCGACAATGCGTGGTTCAACCTGCGTGCGTCCAACACCGAACCGTTGCTGCGGCTGAATGTGGAGGCGCCCACCCGCGCGGAGGTCAGCGCGCTGGTCGAGGAAATCCTGGCCGTCGTGCGTGCGTGACGGAAGCATTCGTGGCAGTGATAATCGAAGTACCCCGTGCGCGTGCCGTATCGGGGCCGACTCGATTCTGTGAGGAGAGAAAGGGGGCGCGGTCGTGACGGCTCCCTCGCCGCTGTTCGACTTCGATGATGCGAGTGCACTCATCGAGGCCGATGTCGATGGAATCCTGCGCAGCGCCGCACTCGGGGGTGCGCAGATTCGCGCGAGCGTCTCTGCTGCGGAGGAGGGCGTGCGCGGCCGTCTTCATGGCGTCCATCCACGCAGCGTCGTCTTCGTCGGCGGGGACGTCCGCGCCGGTCGCGCAGCGGAACTTGTAGTCGCTCTCTTCTCGGATCGCTGTGCAGTGCCACTCGTTGCCGTTCCCGCCACACCCCCCTGGGTCGGTCCGCTCGATATCGTCGTCGTGGCGGGAGACGACGCGGGTGATCCGGCGCTCGCCGCGTCCATCGACGGTGCGCTCCGGCGAAGTGCGGAGGTCGTGGTGGACGCCCCCGACGAAGGGCCGGTTCGATCGGTGGCTGCGGGTCGCGCGCTGGTGCTGGCGCCGCGTGTACATGTGCCGACCGCCTATGCGTTCGCGCGGCACCTCGCTGTGTTCTGCGCGGTGCTGGACTCGCTGGAAGCCTCCCGTCTCGGCAGCGCGCTCCCTGATCTCGGGATGATCGCCGATTCGGTCGATGCAGAGTCTGCGCGTGACCACCCGTCGAACGAGGTCTTCGAGAACCCGGCGAAGTCGCTGGCGACGCGGATGTTGTCGCGCCGCGTGGTGATTGCGGGTGATTCGCAGACCACCGCGGTGCTGGCGCGACACGCCACGGATTCGTTGTTGATGGTTGCCGGTGTGATCGCCACCCCGGCGGCGCTACCGGACGCGCTCGTGGCACGAAATCGTCTGCTCGACTCGACCGCTGGTCCCGACGCGTACGACCCGTTCTTCCACGACGAAGAACTGGACGGGCCCGCGCCGGCCGCACCGGTACGGGTGTTCGTGCTCAGCACGGACGAGGACCGACCGGCCGCGCGACGCCGAGCCGCGGCACTACCGGATATGGAATTGGTGTCTGTTGTGGGGGAGTTCGAAGCCCGTGAGGTCCCATCTGTGCTCGAACAGGTGGCCGTACTGACCGCGAGACTGGAATTGGCTGCGGCCTATCTGCGACTGGCCGGTGGTCGGTAGTGCACCGTCTCGAAGGTGCGGTGCGCTCCTACGCGTGGGGTTCGCGCACTGCCATTGCCACCTTGTGCGGCAGGACCGTGCCGTCCGATCATCCCGAAGCGGAACTGTGGTTCGGCGCGCACCCGGCGGATCCGGCTCGGGTGGTCGACGACGGTCAGGCACCGGTGTCATTGCTCGACCTGCTCGATGACGACCCTCCCGCGCAGCTGGGTGACGACAGCGTCGAACGGTTCGGGCCGAGGCTGCCGTTCTTGTTGAAGTTGCTCGCGGCAGAGGAACCGTTGTCCTTGCAGGCGCATCCCAGTGCCGTGCAGGCCGCCGAGGGTTATGCGCGCGAGGAAGCGCTCGGTGTGCCACTCGACTCGTCGGTGCGCAACTACCGCGACCCGAACCACAAGCCCGAACTGGTTGTTGCGTTGACGCGTTTCGAGGCGCTCGCGGGTTTCCGCGATGCGGCTCGTACCGTCGAGTTGCTCGAGGCGCTGCGCGTGCCCGAACTCGATCCCTATGTGGGCCTGCTTGCGGGACAGCCGGACTCCGACGGCCTCCGCGCCTTGTTCACCACGTGGATCACGTTGCCTGCGCAGGCGCTGTCCGCGCTCGTTCCACGCGTCCTGGATGGGTGCGTGACCTATCTCGCGACCGGAGGCGATGTGCCCCGCGAGTTCGTTGCCGAGGTGCGGACCGCATTGCAGCTCGCCGAGATCTATCCCGGTGATGCGGGTGTCCTCGCATCGTTGTTGCTGAACCGGATCACTCTGGAGCCGGGGCAGGGCCTGTATCTCGACGCCGGGAACCTGCACGCCTATCTGCACGGGATGGGCATCGAGATCATGGCGAACTCGGACAATGTCCTGCGCGGTGGCTTGACTCCCAAGCACGTGGATGTGCCGGAACTGTTGAGAGTGCTCGATTTCGGCTCACCGGATGTCCCTGTCCTCGAGGCCGACCCGGTGGGCACGCATGAATGGCGGTATCGCACGCCGGCGCCGGAGTTCGCTCTGTCGCGGCTCGAACTCGAGGCGGGGGAGACGGTGTCGCTGGCGCCGTGCGGACCGCAGATCCTGTTGTGTACGTCGGGGTCGGCCACCGTCGAGTGTGGCGGAGAGAGCATCGTATTGGGGCAGGGTCGCTCGGTGTGGCTTCCCGCGTCCGATCCGAAGCTGGACGTCATCGCTGGTGATGTCGATGTGCAGGTGTTCCGTGCTCGTCTCGGGGGGGACCGCGCGGACAGGTGACCTCGCGAGCGCACCGGCTCGGACGAATTGGAACTGTCGCATGAGGGGCGCTCCTACGGGAGCGCCCCTTTATGCGTGGCTATGACCGATTACAAAAGCACAGATTTGTCTAGACCGCGTACGACTGCTCGGGTAATGTCAATCAATGGGTGATGTAGGTCATCTACCTCCGACTCGAAGGGGAATGGGCATGGCCACGCGCACAGAAGGGGTCCAGAACCCCTCCGCATCGCAATGGCGAGACCGCAAGCGATACCTCTGGTTGCTCGGTCTCGTCCCACCGACCGCGGTCTTCATGGCCACGGCGTTGGTCTGGGGCGGCAACCGGCTGGGGCTCGACTCGGTCACACCGGTTCTCTGGTGGATCGGGCCGATCCTCGTGTTCGTGCTCGTCCCCGCCCTCGATCTTGTCGTCGGCCCCGATGGCGAGAACCCACCCGACGAGATCGTCGAGGCGCTCGAGAACGACCGTTTCTACAGGTACTGCACCTACCTCTACCTACCGTTCCAGTTCGCGACGCTGGTGTGGGCGTGCTACCTGTGGTCGTCCGGGGACCTGTCGTGGCTCGGTATCGACGGTGGCCTCGGTGTCGTCTCGAAGATCGGCCTCGCGATCTCGGTGGGTGTGGTCGCGGGCATCGGCATCAACACCGCGCACGAGCTCGGACACAAGACCGTCCGGCTGGAACGACGTCTGTCGCGGATCGCGCTCGCGCAGTCCTTCTACGGTCATTTCTACGTCGAGCACAACCGTGGCCACCATGTCCGGGTGTCGACACCCGAGGATCCGGCTTCGGCGCGGTTCGGAGAGAGCTTCTGGGAGTTCCTGCCGCGCAGTGTGGTCGGGAGCCTGCGTTCGTCCTGGCGGCTCGAACGTGACCGGCTGGAGCGTCTCGGCCACCCCGTGTGGACGCTGCGCAACGAGGTGCTGAGTGCGTGGCTCATCTCGGTCGTGTTGTTCGCCGTGCTCATCGCAGCATTCGGGATCGGGATCGTGCCGTATCTGATGATCCAGGCCGTGTTCGGTTTCAGTCTGCTGGAAGTCGTGAACTACCTCGAACACTACGGATTGTTACGCCGGCGGACGGCGAGCGGACGGTACGAGCGGTGTACCCCTGCGCACAGCTGGAACAGCGACCACCTGGTGACGAATGTTTTCCTCTATCACCTGCAGCGACACAGCGATCACCACGCGAATCCGACACGGCGCTACCAGACGCTGCGCAGCATGGAGGTCTCCCCTCAGCTGCCCGCGGGCTACGCGACGATGCTCACGCTCGCCTACTTCCCGCCGCTGTGGCGCAGGGTGATGGACCACAGAGTCCTCGAGCACTACTCCGGAGATATCTCCCGGATCAACGTGCACCCCAGGCGCCGCGAAACGATCCTCGCCCGTCACCGCGCCACATCGAATGCGAATCAGGACCGGACGGCCGACTTCGAGAAGGAATCATGACCGACGCGTACCGACTGTTCCGCTGCCTCGTCTGCGGATTCGAATACGACGAAGCACAGGGCTGGCCCGAGGAGGGTATCGATCCGGGCACCCGGTGGGACGACATCCCTGACGATTGGTCGTGCCCGGACTGCGGCGCGGCGAAGGCCGATTTCGAGATGATCGAGATCGTCCGGCGATGAGCTGTGCGCTTTGACGCACCCGCACGGTCGTGAGACCGTCACGGTCATGGCACCGGTGCACGGACAGTCCCCTCGTCACTTCCACGAGGCGAGCCGGGTCCTGCTGCGCGCGACGATCCTCGACGCCATGCGCGGTCTGCTCCTCGAACGGGACTGGTCTTCGGTCACCATGAGCGATGTTGCCCGTGCGGCCGGGATCAGTCGGCAGACGCTCTACAAGGAATTCTCGTCTCGGAACGGCCTCGCCCAGGGGTACGCGCTGCGCCTCGTCGACGAATTTGCCGATACGGTGGGGGATTCGGTGTATGCACACGTCGGTGATGCGCGCGCAGCCCTCGTCGACGGATTCGCGTCGTACTTCGTCGCATCTGCGGCAGACCCGCTCGTGCGGTCATTGCTCGACGGCGAGGCCAAACCCGACCTGCTGCGCTTGATCACGACCGACGCCGCGCCGATCCTCGAGCGGGGCGCAGGCAGACTCGCCGACACTTTCGCGAACAGCTGGATCTCGGCACCCGCTGAGGACGCCGCGATGCTGGCCCGCGTCGTCGTGCGCGTGGCGCTGAGTTTCATTTCGATGCCCCCGACGTCGGGGTCGGATGTCGCGGCAGAGCTCGCCGACATCCTCGTGCCCTTCGTCGAGAAGGTCACCGTGGCGGATTGAGTGCACGGTGAGCCGGGCTGGGGCAGGTCATACGGCCGAGTGTTGTATAGCCTGGTGGGCATCCACCGATTGCCGATAGGAAGAGGCATCCGCACAGTGTCAGACACCACGTTTGTCGCAGACCAGATCAACGGGCTCGATTTCAAGGTCGCCGATCTCTCGCTGGCCGAGTTCGGCCGCAAAGAGATCCGGCTGGCCGAGCACGAGATGCCGGGATTGATGGCGCTGCGCCGTGAATACGCCGAGGTCCTGCCGCTGAAGGGTGCGCGGATCTCAGGTTCGCTGCACATGACGGTGCAGACCGCGGTCCTGATCGAGACGCTCGTCGCGCTCGGCGCCGAGGTCCGGTGGGCATCGTGCAACATTTTCTCTACGCAGGACCATGCTGCGGCAGCCGTGGTGGTGGGCCCGCACGGCACCACTGACGAGCCCAAGGGTGTGCCGGTGTTCGCGTGGAAGGGTGAGACTCTCGAAGAGTACTGGTGGGCAGCCGAGCAGATGCTCACGTGGCCCGGCGAGCCGGCCAACATGATTCTCGACGACGGTGGCGACGCCACGATGCTCGTCCTCAAGGGTGCCCAGTTCGAGAAGGCCGGTGTCGTGCCGCCGACGGACGAGGAGCAGGACTCCACCGAGTACCAGGTGTTCCTGCAGTTGCTGCGCGAGTCGCTCGCCGCGGACTCGAAGAAGTGGTCCACCGTCGCCGAGTCCGTGCAGGGCGTCACCGAAGAGACGACGACGGGTGTGCTGCGGCTCTACCAGCTGTCGGCTGCCGGAGAGCTGGCGTTCCCGGCGATCAACGTCAACGATTCGGTCACCAAGAGCAAGTTCGACAACAAGTACGGGACCCGCCACTCCCTGCTCGACGGCATCAACCGCGGCACCGACGTCCTGATCGGCGGCAAGGCGGCACTGGTCTGCGGCTACGGCGACGTCGGCAAGGGCTGCGCCGAAGCGCTGCGTGGCCAGGGTGCACGCGTGTCCGTCACCGAGGTCGACCCCATCAACGCGCTGCAGGCGATGATGGACGGCTTCGACGTTGTCACCGTCGAGGATTTCATCGGCCGCGCCGACATCGTGATCACCTCGACGGGCAACAAGGACATCATCACCTTCGAGCACATGAAGGCGATGAAGCACCAGGCGATCCTGGGCAACATCGGTCACTTCGACAACGAGATCGACATGGCAGGGCTCGAACGTGCCGCCGATGTCACGCGGATCAACATCAAGCCGCAGGTCGACGAGTTCCGTTTCGCCGACGGCCACACGATCATCGTCCTGTCCGAGGGGCGTCTGCTCAACCTCGGCAACGCCACGGGTCACCCGTCGTTCGTCATGTCCAACTCGTTCGCGAACCAGGTGATCGCACAGATCGAACTGTGGACGAAGCCGGACGAGTACGACAACGAGGTCTACCGCCTGCCCAAGCATCTCGACGAGAAGGTAGCGCGGATCCACGTCGAGGCGCTCGGTGGCACGCTCACCAAACTCACCAAGGAGCAGGCCGAATACATCGGCGTCGATGTCGAGGGTCCGTACAAGCCCGAGCACTACCGCTACTGATACGGCTACGGTCCGGAGCTACGAGAAACTCGAGCAGCATGGGTGTTCTGATCGTCGTCGAAGGTCTCGACGGGGCAGGCAAGCGGACGTTGTCCGCCGGCCTCGTCGAGACCTGGCGTGCGCACGGTGCGTCGGTGGCGACGCTCGCCTTCCCTCGATACGGGGAATCCGTGCACGCCGACCTCGGGGCCGAGGCCCTGCGAGGCGGGCACGGCGACACCGCCTCCAGTATCGAGGCGATGGCACTGCTGTGGGCGCTGGATCGCCGTGACGCGGTGGACGAACTCCGAAAGCTTCTCGCCGGCAACGACATTGTGCTGCTCGATCGGTATGTGGCATCGAACGCCGCGTATACCGCTGCCCGGCACCACGAGTCGGCATCGGGACCGTCCGTCGAGTGGGTGGGCGAGTTGGAGTTCGGCAGGTTCGGCCTTCCGAGACCGGATCTGCAAGTGCTGCTGCGGGTCCCCGTCGATCTCGCCGCCGAGCGCGCGCGCACGCGGGAGGCCGTTGATTCCACGCGTGAGCGCGATGCCTACGAGCGCGACACCGACCTACAGGCACGCACCGGTGCGGTGTACGACGGGCTTGCGGCGGACCGGTGGGCGTCGGAGTGGATTGTGGCCGGACCGGATTCCGACCCGCGACAACTCGCCGTTCAGATCTCAAATCTGCTTCACAACGGTCAAGGAGTGACACGATAGAGGTCATGAAGCCGAGGATTCTGGTTGTCGACGACGATTCTGCACTCGCAGAGATGCTCACGATCGTCCTGCGTGGTGAAGGGTTCGAACCCTTCGTGGTGGGCGACGGGACTCAGGCTCTTGGCGCAGTGCGCGAGATCCGCCCCGATCTCGTCCTGCTCGATCTGATGTTGCCCGGCATGAACGGGATCGACGTGTGCAGGGTGCTCCGGTCGGATTCGGGCGTGCCCATCGTCATGCTCACCGCGAAGTCGGACACCGTCGATGTCGTCCTCGGTCTCGAGTCCGGCGCCGATGATTACATCGTCAAGCCGTTCAAGCCGAAGGAACTCGTCGCGCGGGTGCGGGCGCGGTTGCGCCGCACCGAGCAGGAGCCCGCCGAGATGTTGTCCATCGGCGAGATCGCGATCGACGTCCCCGCACACAAGGTGAGCCGCGGCGAGGAGCAGATCTCCCTCACGCCGCTCGAATTCGATCTACTCGTCGCACTCGCCCGGAAGCCGCGGCAGGTGTTCACACGTGAGGTGTTGCTCGAGCAGGTGTGGGGGTACCGTCACGCCGCTGATACCCGACTGGTGAACGTTCACGTGCAGCGTCTGCGCGCGAAGGTGGAGAAGGATCCCGAGAATCCCGAGGTCGTGCTGACTGTCCGGGGGGTCGGCTACAAGGCCGGACCGCCGTGATCCGTGGGTACCGTCTGCGGCGGAGGATCACACGGAGAACTCTGCCGCTGCTGAGGTGGTCACGCACGCTGAGCAGTGGGCTCGCGCATACTTGGCGTCGATCACTTCAGCTGAGGGTCGTTGCATCGACCCTTTCCCTCTCACTGATCGTGATGCTCGTGCTGGGGGTGGTCCTCACGAGCCAGATCACCGACCGTCTCCTCGAAGTCAAGATCGATGCCGCCACCGAGGAGATGGAACGCTCTCGTGCTCTGGTGGAAGCCCAGCTCGCGGGAGCCGACGATTCCGGTTCTCTCACAGTCCGGCTCGACGGTGCTGCCGCGAGCCTGACCAACAGGGGAAGTGATGCAGGGCAGGACACCGGCGTCGCCGGGACTTTCGATCCGGTGCTCATCGTCCCCGGCGACGGGCCACGAGCGCCGACGTCGAGCGGGGCAGCCGACCAGATCCCGCAGAATCTGCGCGCGTTCGTGCAGAACGATCAGATCGCCTACCAATTCGCGACGGTCGACGACCCGGACGGATATTCGGGTCCGGCACTGATCATGGGTAGCCCGACCGAGTCCGACATCTCGACGCTCGAGCTGTATCTGGTATTTCCGTTGGCCGGCGAGGAACGTACCCTCGCGTTGGTCCGCGGAACCCTTCTCGTCGGTGCCGGTGTGCTCCTGGTGTTGCTGGCAGCGATATCCATGATCGTCGCCCGCCAGGTGGTTCTGCCGATTCGTTCGGCCTCGCGTATCGCGGTGCGCTTCGCGGACGGTCGGCTCAAGGAACGCATGCCGGTGCGCGGTGAGGACGACATTGCTCGCCTGGCGATGTCGTTCAACGAGATGGCGGAGAGCCTGTCGCGGCAGATCACCCAGCTCGAGGAATACGGCAACCTGCAGAAGCGGTTCACCTCCGATGTCAGCCACGAGCTACGCACTCCGTTGACCACTGTCCGGATGGCTGCCGATCTCATCCACGACGGCAGCGACGAGCTGGATCCTTCCCTCAAGCGTGCATCCGAACTGCTGGTCGCCGAACTCGACCGGTTCGAGTCACTGCTGAACGACCTCCTCGAGATCAGTCGACACGACGCCGGAGTGGCAGAACTCGCCTCCGAGCAGCTGGACCTGCGCATGTGTGCGCGGGCGGCGATCGGGACGGTCCGTCATCTCGCGCGCGAGACAGCGACCGAATTGATCGTGGATCTGCCGGACGATGCCGTCAACGCGGACGTCGATCCGCGTCGTGTCGAGCGGATCCTGCGCAATCTCCTCGCCAACGCCATCGACCACGGCGAGGGCAAACCGATCTTGCTGCGCTTACGTGCCGACGACAATGCGGCCGCGTTCGTCGTGCGCGACCAGGGCGTCGGCCTGCGCCCGGGGGAGGAGAAGCTCGTTTTCAACCGATTCTGGCGCTCCGATCCGTCGCGGGTACGACGCTCGGGTGGCACCGGTCTGGGACTGGCGATCAGTGTGGAGGACGCGAATCTGCACAACGGCAAGCTGGAAGCGTGGGGTGAGCCGGGTCGAGGCGCGAGCTTCCGGTTGACGTTGCCACGCGTGCGGGGGCGCAAGGCGGGCCGTAGCCCACTCCCGCTCGTGCCCACTGCGGTTCGTGCGGTCCAGGGCAAGCCCCCGCCGGAAGTTCCGGAAGGCGAGAACGCGGGAGGCGTCGAGAACGCGGCCGGTCCAGAAAAGACCGGAACGAGCGACAGCACCGGAACGAATGAGCCTGCACCATCCGAAGGAGCCGCGACATGAGCTACCGACGCTCACGTGTGGTCGGTTGCGTGATCGCCCTGTTGTCGGCGCTCGCGTTGGTGGCGTCCGGTTGTGCGAGCCTTCCCGATTCCTCATCGCCCCAGGCCATCGGAACGATCGACCGAGGCCCGGCGACGACGGAGGTGCCTGCACCCGAACCGGGACGCGAACCCGACCTGCTCCTGCGAGACTTCCTCCAGGCGAGTACCGACCCCACCAACCGCCACGTCGCGGCTCGCCAGTTCCTCACCTCGGAGATGTCGGCGCGGTGGGACGACGCAGCCAGTGCCACGATCGTCGACAAGGTCGATGTGCTGGCCGAGGAGCGTGACGACAACACCGCCAAGTACGTCGTGCGCGCGAACATCGTCGGACATCTCGAGGAGGGCGGCCTCTACCGCGCCGACAACGGTGATCTCGAAGCGAAGTTCACGCTGGTCCGGGACAACGGCGAATGGCGGATCGACGAGACGCCGCCGGGCGTGATCATGGACAAGGCTCGATTCCTCAACAGTTATCAACGTCGGTCGTTGTACTTCGTCACTCCCAACGGCAGCACCGTCGTTCCCGATCCGCGATGGATATCGGGAACCCCCGAGCAAGCGGCGACGCAGCTGATCGGGCTCCTCATCGAAGGACCCAAACCTTCGCTTGCGCCCGCCGTGCACAACGAGCTGGCCGACACGACGATCCTCGGTCCGATCACCAAGGCGGACGGCCGGACCAGTCAGGTCGGCGTGGGCCTCGGCGGGATCCGAGTGGATTTCGGCGGACTCGCGTCGCTGGCGGAACCGGCAAGGGAACTCCTCGCCGCTCAGGTGATCTGGACGCTGGCCAACGCCGAGATCGCGGGGCCGTACGTCCTCCTCTCGGACGGACAGCCTCTGGATGAGCGCTACCCCAACGGGTGGACCACCGCGGATGTGGCGACGATGAATCCACTGGCGACTTCGGGGACACCGATCGGGTTGCATGCGCTTCTCGGAGGCAGTCTGGTCAGTGTCGCGGAAACCGGCGTCACGCCGGTTCAGGGCTTCTTCGGTTCGGTCGACAACCTTCGTTCGGTGGGGATGTCGCGCGACGGAGCCCTTCTTGCGGCCGTAGCGGACACCGGTCGGCCGGCACCCGAGCCTGCCGCGGAGCTCGTGGTCGGTGCCTACAACGACGGAACGCCGGAACCGGCTGTCGAAGGAGCGTCCATCACCCGGCCGTCGTGGGCACCCGACAGCAATTCCGTGTGGGCGGTCGTCAATGGCACTGCCGTCGTGAGGGCGGTCCGAGAACCGGGTAGCGGACGCGTCACAGTCGTGGGGGTCGAGGCCGGAGCGTTCCGCGCGCTCGGCGGCCGCATCAGCGAATTGCGTCTGTCGCGCGACGGTGTGCGCGCCGCGATGATCATCGACGGACGCGTGTATATCGCGATCGTGGTGCAGACCCCGAACGGTGAGTTCTCGCTCACGAGTCCCCGCGAGATAGCGTTCGATCTGGGCGGGCCCGCCTTGTCGCTGGACTGGAGCACTTCCGACACAGTCGTGGTCTCCCGCTCGGCCTCCGACATTCCCGTCGTTCAGATCGCGATCGACGGATCGCGGATGGACGCGCTTCCGAGCCGGAACCTGACACCACCGGTCGTCGCGGTCGAAGCATCGACCACCACCGAGTACGTCGCCGACACGAGAGCGGTCTTCCAACTGAACAACAGCGATCCTGCAGGTGACCGGTACTGGCGGGAAGTGCCAGGCCTGGCCGGGTTGACCGCGGTGCCGGTGTTGCCCGGCTGACCTGTCGTACCGGCCCGGCACACTGTGCAGGTGCTCTCAGCGCTCCTCGACCTGGTGCTGCCCGTCCGCTGTGGCGGCTGTGAGACGCCGGGCACTCCGTGGTGCCGGAGGTGCGCCCGCACTTTGAACGACTCGCCTGCGCGGGTGCATGCGCGGGTCGACCCGGGGGTGCCGGTGTGGGCGCTCGGGGCGTACTCCGGCGCTCGGCGCAGCGCTGTCGTCGCTGCGAAAGAGCGCGGTCGCCGCGACCTCGCGACACCACTCGGATTGGCGGTGGCGGTCGCGATCGCCCGATTGCGGCGATGGGGTGAGATCCCCGGCGGGCCTCTGCTCGTGGTGCCTGCACCGAGCCGCGCCAGGGCAGCGAGAGCGCGCGGCGGAGACCCGGTCACCCGGATGGCCCGGTGCGCGGCCTCTCACGATCGGTTGCTCCACGTACATCCCGTATTGGTCACCGATGCCGGGGTACGCGACTCCGTCGGCTTGTCGGCGCGTCAGCGGCAGGCCAACCTTGCCGGACGCATCTCGATTCGGGCCGCCTCTGTACCGCGAGGACTTCCCTTGCTCGTGATCGACGACATTGTCACCACCGGCGCAACTGCGGCCGAGGCTGTCCGAGTGCTCCGAAAAGAGGGGTTTCGGACGTCCGGAATTCTGGCGATCGCACATGCCTGAGCGGGTCTGTGTGATAGGCGGCGAACTGCCGAAAAAGTGAATTCGATCGGAACAGTGGCGGACCTTCCGGTTACGTACTACCGTCGGCCTCAGACCCGGAAACAACAAGGTAGACGGGTAGAAATACTCGATCTGTCTCGTGTCGGGCAGAGCGCCGAGGCGCTCATCGATCCTGCCGGTGCGCGTGCTGCGCCGGCCGTACTCGGGAGGTACGAGTGACGACCCCTTCGAATTCCACCGTCGCGGTCGCCGATACCGGCGACTCCGCTCCGCAGACCGTGAACGCCGATGTGGTGGTGAAAGGCCGCAACGTCGAGGTACCGGATCATTTCCGGATCTACGTGTCGGAGAAGCTAGCTCGGCTCGAACGGTTCGACCCGACGATCTTCCTGTTCGACGTCGAACTACAGCACGAGCGCAACCGTCGCCAGATGAAGAGTTGCCAGAGGGTGGAGATCACGGCCAGAGGAAAAGGACCCGTCGTTCGCGCGGAGGCCGCGGCCGACAGCTTCTATGCAGCATTCGAGTCGGTGACGGCCAAGCTCGAGTCGCGGCTTCGTCGCACGAAGGACCGCCGTAAGGTCTCCTACGGGGACAAGACCCCGGTATCGGTTGCAGAGGCAACAGCGGAGCTCGCGCAAGACGACTCGCTCGGAATCTCGCCGGACATCAACCTCGACGGATACGAGCAGGAACCGGAGGGCCCCGGCCGGATCGTCCGTACCAAGGAACACAGGGCAGATCCGATGACGGTCGACGACGCACTGTACGAGATGGAACTCGTGGGCCACGACTTCTACCTTTTCCACGACAAGGAGACGGACAAACCGTCGGTGGTGTACCGCCGCCATGCGTTCGACTACGGGTTGCTCAGACTCGGATGACGTCTGTGTGAGGCGGCGATGAGGTAGTCGCCATCGCCGTCCGCTCGATAGAACGCCTACCATGGAATCCGGCCGGGGTCCGAAAGGCCTCGGCCGGATTTTCTTGTCCGTGCAGGTACCCGAGATTGAGGACGAACACACCAGTGCTGTCGCTGACGAAGCTGCTCCGATTCGGTGAAGGTCGCATGGTCAAGCGGCTCAAGCACATCGCAGAGCACGTCGAATCCATCGCCCCGGAGTTCGAAAGCCTGACCGATGAGGAGCTGCAGGCCAAGACCGCAGAGTTCCGCGGCAGGCTCGAGGACGGGGAAACCCTGGACGACCTGTTGCCTGAGGCGTTCGCAACGGCTCGGGAAGCATCGTGGCGCGTCATCGGTCAAAAGCACTACACCGTGCAGATCATGGGTGGCGCGGCCCTGCACTTCGGCAATATCGCCGAGATGAAGACCGGTGAAGGCAAGACTCTCACCTGTGTTCTTCCGGCCTACCTCAATGCTCTGTCCGGCGACGGTGTCCACGTGGTCACCGTCAACGACTACCTCGCCAAGCGCGACTCCGAGTGGATGGGCCGTGTTCATCGGTTCCTCGGCCTCGAGACGGATGTGATCCTCTCCGGACTCACTCCGGCCCAGCGCCGCGCCGCATATGCGGCCGACATCACATACGGCACGAACAATGAGTTCGGCTTCGACTATCTGCGCGACAACATGACGCATTCCCTCGACGATCTCGTGCAACGCGGGCACAGCTTCGCGGTCGTCGACGAGGTCGACTCGATCCTCATCGATGAAGCGCGCACGCCGCTGATCATTTCGGGACCGGCCGACGCGTCGAGCAAGTGGTACGCGGAGTTCGCGCGCATCGTGCCGATGCTCAAGGCCGATGTCCACTATGAGGTGGACATCAAGAAACGCACCATCGGTGTGCACGAGGCCGGCGTCGAATTCGTCGAAGACCAACTCGGCATCGACAACCTGTACGAGGCGGCGAACTCACCGCTGGTCAGTTACCTCAACAACGCGATCAAAGCGAAAGAGCTCTACACCAGGGACAAGGACTACATCGTTCGCGACGGCGAGGTCGTCATCGTCGATGAGTTCACCGGGCGTGTGCTCTCGGGCCGCCGGTACAACGAGGGCATGCACCAGGCCATCGAGGCCAAGGAGAAGGTCGAGATCAAGGCGGAGAACCAGACCCTCGCCACCATCACACTGCAGAATTACTTCCGGCTCTACGACAAGCTCTCGGGCATGACCGGTACGGCCGAGACCGAAGCCGCCGAACTCCATCAGATCTACGACCTCGGCGTCATCCCGATCCCGACGAACCGCCCGATGATCCGCGTGGATCAGGGCGATCTCATCTACAAGTCCGAGGAGGCGAAGTTCGCCGCCGTGGTGGACGACGTCGTCGAGCGGCACCAGAAAGGCCAGCCCGTTCTGATCGGTACCACCAGCGTCGAACGTTCGGAGTACCTGTCGAAGCAGTTCACCAAGAAGGGCGTGCGCCACAGCGTCCTCAACGCGAAGTTCCATGAGCAGGAGGCTCAGATCATCGCGGAGGCGGGCCGGTCCGGCGCGGTCACTGTGGCGACCAACATGGCCGGCCGTGGCACCGACGTCGTACTCGGTGGCAACCCCGACATCCTTGCCGACATCGCATTGCGTAAGCGCGGTCTCGACCCGGTCAATACTCCCGAGGAGTACGAGGCTGCGTGGGATCCGGCCCTCGAACAGATCAAGGCCGAGGTCAAGGCCGACGCCGACCGGGTGCGCGAGGCGGGCGGGTTGTACGTCCTCGGTACCGAGCGGCACGAGTCGCGGCGTATCGACAATCAGCTGCGCGGTCGTTCCGGCCGTCAGGGCGACCCGGGTGAGTCCCGGTTCTATCTGTCGCTCGGCGATGAATTGATGCGACGGTTCAACGGCGCGGCCCTCGAATCGATCATGACACGTCTCAATCTGCCCGACGACGTCCCGATCGAGGCGAAGATGGTCTCGAAGGCGATCAAGAGCGCGCAGACTCAGGTCGAGCAACAGAACTACGAGATCCGCAAGAATGTTCTCAAGTACGACGAGGTGATGAACCAGCAGCGCACCGTCATCTACGAGGAGCGTCGCCGGATCCTGCGTGGTGAGGATCTCGAAGGCCAGGTCGAGCACATGCTCACGGATGTCGTCACCGCATACGTGGACGGTGCGGCCGCCGAAGGGTACGTCGAGGACTGGGACCTCGAGCAGCTGTGGACCGCCCTCAAGACGCTCTACCCGGTTGCTGTGGACTACAAGAAGCTCGTCGCGGAGAACGAGGATCTCGACCGCAATGAGCTGCGCGAGATCCTGCTGCAGGACGGACGCGAAGCATACGCGCGCCGCGAGACCGAGATCGAGAGCATCGCAGGTGAGGGCGCGATGCGCGAACTCGAGCGTCGTGTATTGCTCTCCGTCCTGGACCGCAAGTGGCGCGAGCACCTCTATGAGATGGACTACCTGAAGGAGGGCATCGGTCTGCGAGCGATGGCCCAACGCGACCCGCTCGTCGAGTATCAGCGTGAAGGCTTCGACATGTTCACCGGCATGCTCGAAGGTCTCAAGGAGGAATCGGTCGGTTTCCTGTTCAACCTGCAGGTCGAGGCGAATGCATCCCAGCCGCAGACCCCGGGAGGCGGAGTTGCCGTCACCCCCGCGTCCGCTGCGGCGGCTGCCCGCAACGCACCCTCGTTGACCAAACCTGCACAGCCTCAGCAGCAGCCACAGCAGCAGCCTGCGCCACCGCGGCCGCAGCCTGCTCCGATGGCCCTGCGCGCGAAAGGACTCGACGAGACCGAGCGTCGATTGACGTACACCGGTCCGGCGGAGGACGGTCGTGCCCATGTGGCCCGCAGTACCGGCCCGAGCGAAGGGGCAAACCCCCAGCAGAGCGGGACGCGCCGACAACGCCGCGCCGCTGCGCGCAAGGACGCCAAGACCAAGACGAACCGGCAAGGCTGATCCTTTTCAGCCGAGCCACAGGGTCGTGATCACCCATCCGTGACGGGTGTGTCCGCGTGCCGGTGCACGTACGACCCGTCCGGCCATCGCGAACACCCGATGCCCGCGCGCGTAGGACCCGAACAGTTCTGCCGTGCGGGCATCGACCGTCTGCAGACGTGCGCGAAGCACGACTGCCGAGTCCGCGTCGCCTCGCGCACGACGCGCGGCACCGAAGGTCTGGACCAGGGCCGGCGTGAGGACCGTCGCGAGCTGCGCGTCCGGTCGGCGGCCGTCCACGACTTCCAGAACGAGCCTCACGGCGAGGTCTGCGAACCGGTGCGCGCTCGCATCGACGTCCCTGTTCGGCACCGTGTGCGCCCACTGGTGCGGTCGACGCCGCTCCGCTGCTGTGCGAGTTCGTCCGGATCGCCCGGAGTGCGGGGTGGTCCGGGGTAGCGCATGCGGGCGGTGCGCGGTGCAGGGCTCCTGAACCGGCGGCTCGAAATGTGGAACGGGCCGGATGAAGCGACCGGACTGTGGAGGTGACATACGCGAGACTCCCGGGGCGTCGGCTGGTACCGGCCGGCGGACACCGGTCGGTGGCAGGCTCCGGGAGAGGACGGAACCGGGGACATCGTGACATATTGTCGCGCAGTAGGCTCGGGTGACGTGATCAGAAGCCGAGGAGCGAACAGTGCTGCGCGGATTGATCTTGGATTTCGGAGGGGTCCTCGCCGGACCGGGTACGGAGGCTCGGGCGCTGTGGACGATGGTGGCCGAGTTGCGCAGTCGCGGTGTGCGCGCGGCGATCCTGAGTAACGATCCCGGTGGAGCAGGGCCCGGTGCCCGTGCGCTGCGCCGCCTGCGGACGGACCTGATGGTCGATGAGGTCGTCCTGTCCGGCGACGTCGGCGTAGCGAAACCCGATGCAGCCAGTTATCTTCTCGTGGCACAACGATTGGCGCTGGAACCGTCGCAATGTGTGTTCGTCGACGATCTCGTCGTGAATGTTCGCGGGGCCACCGCGGTGGGGATGGTCGGTGTCCACCACCACGTTCCGCGCGCGACGAGGGAGGAGTTGGCCGTACTCTTCAATATCGGTGTGGCATCGGAAGATGCCGACGGGATCGAGGGGGGCGCTTCGCAATGACCAGCCGAATGACGGCGCAGGACGCATCGTTCTACTACCTGGAGACGAGCAACACCCCGATGCACATCGGATCGTTGGCGATCCTCGAACCGCAGGAGGGCGGGCTCGACTACGAGAATGTCGTCCGCCTCGTGGAAACGCGTCTCCCGGAGGTCGCGAGGTACCGGCAGAAGGTCCGTGAAGTGGCCTTCGGTATGGCACGTCCGGTCTGGGTGGATGATCGGGACTTCGATATCACCTACCACGTGCGACGCTCGGCGCTGCCCCGGCCCGGATCGGATGAGCAGCTGTTCGACCTGATCGCGCGTTTGATCTCTCGTCCGCTCGATCGCACGCGTCCGCTGTGGGAGATGTATCTCGTCGAAGGTCTCGCCGACGGCCGGGCAGCGTTGTTCACCAAATCCCACTCGTCACTCGTCGACGGCGAGGACTCCCTCGAGATCGGGCAGGTGCTATTCGATCGCACGCCCGAGCCGCGCGAGGTCGCCGAAGAACTCTGGATGCCTGAGCGGGAGCCGTCCGACATAGCGTTGCTTGTGGGTGCGTTTGCGGGCGTGGTGGCGCGGCCCGGGGAGGGCGTGGCAGCGGTGCGCGCTGCGTTGGGCGATATCGCGTCGACGGTTACCGAAACTGTCGATGTGGTGGGCAGGCTTGCGAGGACTGCTGCGCAGTCCGCGCCGGAATCGCCGCTGAATGCCTCCATCTCACGCAGCAGGCGGTTCACTGTTGTGCAGTCCGATCTCGAACCCTATCGAAAGATCCATGCCCGCTACGGATGCACGATCAACGACGTGGTCCTTGCCGTCATCGCGGGCGCATTACGTTACTGGCTGTTGTCGCGTGGAGAACCGCTCACCGAAGCGACGACAGTCCGCGCGATGGTGCCGATGTCGGTGTACATACAGAAACAGGAGGGGCCGGCCGCCGCGAGTGACACCATTCAGGTCCATCCCCAGGGCGAGGTGTCGTCGTTCCTGGTGGATCTACCGGTGGGCGAACCGAATGCGGTGGTACGTCTGTCCCACATCTCGCACGCCGGGGAGGCGTATTCGCGGCAGCGTCGCCGGATCGCCGCGCAGACGATGATCAGGCTGTCGGGCTTTGCCCCCGCCACGATGCACGCCGTGGGTGCGCGGGTGGCGACGGGGTTTTCGCAACGAATGTTCAACCTCATGATCACCAACGCGCCGGGCCCCCAGCACCCGTTGTATCTCGCGGGAGCGCGCGTCCTTGCGATGTACCCGGTGTCGCCGTTGCTCAAGACGCAGGCGCTCAGCGTTGCCCTCACGTCGTACGACGGCAACATCTATTACGGTTTGAATGCGGACCGCGATGCCATGCCCGACGTGGATGTCCTCGCATCATTGCTGCACGAGTCACTCGAGGAGTTGTTGGATGCCAGTAGGTGAGAAGTGACGCGCGTCTATGTGCCGGCGACGCTCGCGATGTTGCAGCGGCTCGTGGCCGACGGCCGGATCGAGGCGGTCAGCGGGACGGCCTTCGCTGTCACTGCTGCGTTGCGTGAGGCGTATACGGCGGGCGACGACGATGAGCTGGCCGAGGTTGCGATGGGAGAGGCCGCCAGAGCCTCGCTGCGCCTGCTCGCAGCGGAGGACGACGACGGGACGTTCGGACCTCGGCGCGTCGTGATCGCGGCAGACGTCGACGTCGCGACGCCCCGCCCCGATCTCGACGATGCGGTGATCAGGCTCGACGCGCCGGTTCCGATGTCGGCTCTCGCGTCGGTCCACGTCGATCTGGGCACGGCCGAGAGCGATGTCGCGCGGGCCGTGGCGGTGATCGACGCGGCGGATCTCGGTGATGAGGAAGCGGAATTCGTGCTCGGCGACGCCGAGGATCACGAGCTCGCGTGGTATGCGGCTCAGGAGGTGCCTTTCCTTCTGGAGCTGCTCTGAGATCTCGCAACCTACGCCACCGTAGCTTCTGTTAACCTACGGTGGCGTAGGAGTCGGCGAGGAGAAGGTGTCGGATGGGTTTGAAGGAATGGATCGAGAAGCCGGCGGCACACGTCGTGTCTTCGGAGCGGTCCTTGTCGAATGTGCTGCGCGGCGCCGTTGCGCGTGTGACCACGCCATTGCTGCCCGACGACTACCTCCATCTGGTCAATCCGCTCTGGTCGGCACGTGAGCTCCGCGGCAGAATCGTGGAAGTGCGTTCGGAGACGCCCGACTCCGCCACGATCGTCATCCGCCCGGGGTGGGGTTTCGACTTCGAGTACGAGCCGGGCCAGTACGTAGGTATCGGGCTGCACATCGAGGGGCGCTGGCACTGGCGGTCGTATTCACTGACCTCCACGCCCGTTCGCGACGACAAGCTCATCTCGATCGCTGTGAAGGCGATGCCGGAGGGTTTTCTCTCCAGCCACCTGGTCAGCGGTGTTCCGGCCGGTACTGTTGTTCGGCTGGCGGCCCCTCAGGGGGACTTCGTCCTTCCGGATCCGCCCCCCGAGAAGATTCTCTTCCTCACGGCGGGTAGTGGTATCACGCCGATCATGTCGATGCTCCGGACGCTCGATCGCCGCGCGACCGAACGAGACGCTGCGATCTCGGACGTCGTTCATGTCCACTCGGCGCCCGCCGCGGACAGCGTGATGTTCCGCTCAGAACTGGAGGGATTCGACGAAAGCCACGACCAATTCCGTTCGCACCTGCAGTTCACGCGCGAACAGGGCAAGTTCGCTCTGTCGAGCCTCGACGAGGTGTGCCCGGATTGGCGCGACCGCACGGTCTGGGCCTGCGGTCCTCAGGCGATGCTCGACGATATCGCTGCGTTCTGGAAGCGTGCGGGTGTCGATGAGAAACTCCACCTCGAGCGATTCGCGGTGTCCCGAGCCGACACGTCGGGATCCGGCGGTACGGTGACCTTCGCCAAGTCGGGTAAGACGGTCGCCGTCGACGGCGCAACGACCCTGCTCGAGGCAGGGGAGAGTGTCGGTGCTCTCATGCCGTTCGGCTGTCGCATGGGAATCTGTCAGACTTGTGTTGTGCCGTTGGCAAAGGGGCACATCGTCGACCTTCGGTCGGGCAAGGAGCATGCAGAGGGCGAACGTGTCCAGACCTGCATTTCTGCGGCCGCGGGCGATTGCACGCTCGACGCCTGACCGCGTCGTTCGACACAGGTCGTTCAACACAGGGGGAAGGGCCCCGTTTGGCTATCAGCGATATTCGCGAATTCGCGCATCTGACCGATGCCGATGTCGAGGCGCTCGGACGTGAGTTCGACGCGATTCGAACAGATATCGAGCGGTCGCGCGGTGTGCGCGATGCGCGGTACATCCACAACACCATCCGGCTGCAGCGGGCACTCGAGGTCGTCGGGCGCTTGGCGCTGTTCCGGTCCCGAGAGCGGACGTGGTGGTTGTTGGGCACTGCATCGTTGTCTCTATCGAAGATCATCGAGAACATGGAGCTCGGGCACAATGTGATGCACGGGCAGTGGGATTGGATGAACGATCCCGAGATCCACTCGACATCCTGGGAATGGGATCAGACGGGTCCGTCCGAACATTGGAAGCGTGCCCACAACTACGCGCACCACACGTACACGAACATCGTGGGGATGGACGACGACGTCGGATTCGGAATCCTCCGGATGACTCGCGACGAGAAGTGGCGTCCGATCAACCTCCTGCAGCCGGTGGCGAACGTGATCCTAGCTGCGACCTTCGAGTGGGGCATCGCGCTGCACGATCTCTCGGCAGCGAAAGAACTTTCGGGTATTCCTCGTACGCAATGGAATTCAGGTCCGAACAAGGAGTTCGCCGTCAAAGCGGGCAAGCAGGTCCTCAAGGACGGCGTGTTGTTCCCCGCGGTCACGGGTCCTGCATGGCGATCGACACTGAAGGCGAATCTCACTGCGAATCTCGTCCGCAATCTCTGGGCGTACGCGGTGATCTTCTGCGGGCATTTCCCTGACGGCGCGGAGAAGTTCACTCCCGGCGAATTCGAGCGTGAGACGCGCGGGCAGTGGTATCTGCGCCAGTTGCTCGGTAGCGCGAATATCTCGGGCGGCAAGATCATGGGCTTCATGACGGGCAATCTGAGTTACCAGATCGAGCACCATCTGTTCCCGGATCTGCCGAGTAATCGGCTTCCCGAGATCGCGGCCCGGGTTCGTGCGTTGTGTGGCAAATATGATCTGCCCTACACGACCGGGTCGCTGGGGCGTCAGTACTGGCTCGCTCTGCGGACGATTCACAAACTTGCTCTTCCCGACCGGTTCTTGCAGGCGACATCCGACGATGCGCCGGAGACCTCGTCCGAGCGCAAGTTCCGGCACGTGCGAGCGAATGTGGGATTGCCTGCTATTGCCACAGATCCGATCACGGGCCGGCGACGAGGTCTGCTCACCGCGTTGCGGGCGCACGCGGAGGGCGCCGTCGCGGGAAGACGCATGAAGACTGCTGTGCGACACGGGAAGCCGCACGCGCACCGCAGTGCGTGATTCCCGTCACAGACCGAAATCCGTTAACCTACGGAGTCGTAACCTACGGTAGGGTAAGTGCATGGCGATTTCGGATGTCAAGGAGTATGCGCACCTCACGGAGGCCGACGTCGAGGCTATCGGTCGCGAACTCGACGCGATCAGGCGCGATGTGGAGGACTCGCGCGGTGAGCGTGATGCCCGCTACGTCCGCAACACCATCCGGCTGCAGCGTGGTCTCGAGATCGGGGGGCGCGTGGTGCTGCTCGGCTCGCGGAAGCGTCCGCTCTGGATTCTCGGGACCACCATGCTGTCCCTGTCGAAGATCATCGAGAACATGGAGCTCGGGCACAATGTGATGCACGGGCAGTGGGATTGGATGAACGACCCGGAGGTGCACTCGGCGAGCTGGGAATGGGACAACGTCGACCCGTCCGCGCACTGGAAGACAACCCACAATCACCACCACCACAAGTACACCAACATCCTGGGCATGGACGACGATGTCGGATACGGATTGCTCCGGGTCACGCGCGATCAGCGATGGAAGCCGTTCTACCTCGGCAACGTCGCATACAACGCGATCCTCGCCTCGCTGTTCCAATACGGCATCGCGATTCAGCTCCTCGAACTCGGCAAGGTCATCCAGGGCCGTGACGATCGTGAACTGACGAAGGCGCGTGGCAAGGAAGTGCTCGCCAAGATCGGCAAGCAGAACCTCCGCGACTACGTGGTCTATCCGGCGCTGACCGGCAAGGCATGGAAGTCCACGATCAAGGCCAACGCCACCGCGAACCTCGTCCGCAACCTGTGGACCAACGCCGTGATCTTCTGCGGGCACTTCCCTGACGGAGCCGAGAAGTTCACCAAGCAGGACATAGAGAACGAGACCCACGCCGAGTGGTACCTGCGACAGATGCTCGGGTCGGCGAACATCTCGGGTGGCAAGGTCATGGATTTCATGACCGGAAACCTGAGCTACCAGATCGAGCATCACATCTACCCGGATCTACCGTCGAACCGGTACGCCGAGATTGCCGTGCGGGTGCGTCAACTCTGCGACAAATACGACCTGCCGTATACGACAGGTCCGCTCGCGGTGCAGTACTGGAAGTCATGGCGGACCATTGCCAAGCTGTCGCTGCCCGACAAGTTCCTCAAAGACACTCGCGACGCCGCGCCCGAGACGGCCTCCGAACGCGGTTTCGGCGGATCTGCTGAGGTGGATCCGGTCACCGGCCGCAGGCTGGGGCTGGCGACCGCCATCGAGAAGACCCGCAAGCGTGGTCTCGTCCGCCGTGTGCTCGGGATGCGCTGACCGTCACGTCACACAGAAACACCAGAGCCCGGCTTCGTTTCGACGAAGCCGGGCTCTGGTGCGTAGTACAGATCACCAGGAGTCGTTGGTGGCGAGCGCGGCGAGCAGCTCCCGTACCGCCATCGCGCGGCGGAACGACTGACCTTCGAGTTTGTCGAGTGCACATTCGGGATCTGCCGGCGGTCCGAGATGGGTGCACCCGCGGGGGCACTGCTCGACGGCAACCGCAAGATCGGAGAATGCGCCTACGACGTCGTCGGATTCGATGTGCGCGAGTCCGAACGACCGGATACCCGGTGTGTCGACGACCCACCCGCCGCCGGGGAGCGGCAGAGCAACGGACTGCGTGGATGTGTGACGCCCCTTGCCGACTCCGGAGACGACACCGGTGGCGCGTGCGGCGTCGGGGACCAGCCGATTCACCAGAGTCGACTTACCCACGCCGGAATGGCCGATCAGCGCCGTCACGCGGCCGTGCAGCAGTGCGGTCAGCTCGGTGAGGTCGTTGTCCTGCCCGACGAGCATCACCGGAACGGCGAGGTCTGCGAAGTGTGCGGCGAACTCGTCGGGATCGGCCAGGTCGCTCTTCGTCAGGCACAGCACCGGCGTCAACCCACCAGTGAACGCGGCCACCAGTGCGCGCTCCACGAGACCGGTGCGCGGGGGAGGATCGGCAAGCGCGACGACGATCAGCAGATGCGAGGCGTTGGCAACCACTACCCGTTCGTACGGGTCGGTGTCGTCCGCGGTGCGACGCAGCACCGTGGTGCGGTCGTCCACGCGCACGATCCGGGCCAGCGTATCGGGACGGCCCGACAGATCACCGACCACGCCCACTTGGTCGCCGACAACGATCGGAGTCCGGCCCAGTTCGCGGGCGCGCATCGTGGTGACGGTGCGTTCCGGGTCGCCGCCGAGGACCACACCCCACCGACCGCGGTCGACGGAGACGACCATTCCGTCCATCGCATCGCGGTGGGCCGGTCGATCCTTGGTACGCGGTCGCGAACCCCTGCCCGGGCGGACCCGGACATCGGACTCGTCGTACTGCCGCCGTTTCAGGAGCGCACTCCCGTCAACATCGATCCCCACAGCGCCTCGAAGCCCGGCAGTGTCTTCGCCGTCGTGCCGATGTCCTCGACGTCGACTCCGTCGATCACGAGACCTATGATCGCGCCGGCAGTGGCCATCCGGTGATCCGCGTACGACCGCCACACACCGCCGCGTAGCGGCGTCGGCTCGATTCGCAGGCCGTCGTCGGTCTCGCTGACAGATCCGCCGAGACCGTTGATCTCGGCGGTGAGAGCAGCGAGCCGGTCGGTTTCGTGGCCCCGCAGGTGAGCGATTCCGCGCAGGTGCGACGGGGTCGTCGCGAACGCGGCGAGCGCAGCGACGGTGGGAGTCAACTCTCCGACGTCGTGCAGGTCGACGTCGATGCCGACGAGTCGCTGCGGTCCGCGCACGGTGAGGACACCGTCGGCCAATGACACGTCGGCGCCCATGTGCTCGAGAATGCCGCGGATCGCATCCCCGGCCTGGGTGGTGCTCGTAGGCCACAGCGGCACCGAGACGGTGCCGCCGGTGACCGCTGCGGCGGCGAGGAACGGTGTGGCGTTCGACAGATCGGGTTCGACCTTCACGTCGTGGGCCTTGATCGTGCCCGGCGCGACGCGCCACGTATTCGCCTCGGATGTGTCGACGGAAACCCCTGCCGCCCGAAGCATTTCGACGGTCATCTCGATATGCGGCATCGACGGCACCGGCTTGCCGTCGTGATGCACGACGACACCGGTGTCGAAGGAAGCGGCCGACAGCAGCAGACCCGAGACGAACTGTGAGGACCTGGACGCATCGATGGTGACGCTGCCGCCGCGTACTCTGCCCTCGCCTCGTACGGTGAACGGAAGCCCGTCGCCGTCGATGTCGGCGCCGAGGCCGCGTAGCGCGTCGAGGACGGTGCCCATCGGGCGGACCCGTGCCTGCTCGTCCCCGTCGAAATGCACGTCGCCGTCGGCCAGCGCAGCCAGCGGCGGTACGAACCGCATGACCGTGCCTGCCAGGCCGCACTCGACCGACCCGCCGTGCAACGTGCCGGGTGTGATCTCGAGTGTCGTGCCGCCGTCGCGCTCGGCGATGGTGGCACCGACTGCGCGCACGGCCTCGATCATCAGGTCGGTGTCGCGGCTGCGCAATGCCCCGGTGATCGTCGACGGCCCGTCGGCCAGCGCGGCCAGGATCAGGGCGCGGTTCGTGATCGACTTCGATCCGGGCAGGGCAACGGACGCGTCGATCGAGTTCACGGCTCGAGGTGCTCTCCACAGGCTCACCCGACCATCTTCGCCCATCGACCGGTCGGTCCTCGACTGCGGATGGTTCGGCGCGGTGAAATGGCGAGGTGCAGGGTCCGGCTGACACACTCGTGGCATGTGCGGCAGGTATGCGATCACGGCGGATCCGACGATGTTGGCAACCGAGCTCGACGCGATCGCCGAGACGGGCGACGCCGAGATCGTGCCCGAGTACAACGTGGCGCCCACGACCGGTGTGCTCACCGTGGTGGCACGACACGATCGTGACGATCCGGAAAGCCCCGCTCGACGCAGAATCCGCCGCATGCGCTGGGGTCTGGTGCCGTCCTTCGCGAAGGAGGTCGGCACGAGTGCGCCGTTGATCAACGCCCGTTCCGAGTCTGTCGCGACCAAACCGTCCTTCTCACAGTCGCTCCGCTACAAGCGCTGCCTGGTACCGATGGACGGCTGGTACGAATGGCAGCTCGAACCGGCGTCCGGCGGCAAGACCCGCAAGATTCCGTATTTCATGTCGCAAGGGGACGGTTCACGCCTCTACATGGCAGGCGTGTGGGCGGTGTGGCGCGATCCGCGCACCCCCGACGCACCACCACTGCTCAGTACCGCGATTCTCACCGCGGATTCGATTGAACAGCTGAGCAATGTGCACCACCGGATGCCTCTGATCATGCCTTCCGAACGATGGGATGCGTGGCTCGACCCCGACAGCCTCGGGCATCCTGATCTGATCGTGCCCAGCACAGAGGTGGTCGCAGGCATCGAGTTTCGGCGCGTATCCGACAAGGTGAACCGTGTTCGGAACAAAGGGCCGGAACTGGTGGAACCGTACGACGGCAGCGGTGACCAGCTGGCCTTGCTCTAGAGAGCCCGGGTATCGACCGGTCGTCAGCGCCCCGAAGTGACGGGTGCCACCACAGCGTCGGTGAGACGGATCAATTCGGCGGGCGCGAGTTCGATCTCGAGGCCCCGCCTGCCTGCGCTGCACAGCACGCGTTCCCACTGCGCCGCGGAGGCATCGACAACGGTGCGCAAACGCTTGCGTTGGCCGAGCGGTGAGATTCCACCCAGTACGTACCCGGTGGCGCGTTCGGCCGCCGTGCGTTCAGCCAGGACGGCCTTGCCGCCGCCCAGTGCCCCCGCCGCGGCCTTGAGCGACAACATGTCGGGGACGGGGATGACCGCGACCGCGAGCGACGAGTCGGACAGCGAGATCACCAGTGTCTTGAAGATCTGCGCGGGAACGACCCCCAGTCGCTCACCGAGGACGTCCACCGCTTCCGCGCCGTACGAGCCGGACTTCGGGTCGTGCGAATATTCGTGGACCAGATGCTCGACCTTCTCCCGCTTCAGCAGAGTGGTCGCAGGTGTCGACGTCGAGGCCATGAGTATCAGCCTAGGAGCGGATGTCGAGAGGACTTCGGGAGGCCCGCGAATCCGGGGGTTCGGGAACAACTCGCACCGGAGGGTTGTTGATCCCCGTGGGCCGCAGATCGATGAGTTCGGTCCGGCCGAGCGAACCATATCGAAGCAAATAGATCGGAGCACCGGTGCCAGTACTGAGTCCTCCCCGCCGTCCCCCCGGCCCGGATCCCGACTGCCCGGTAGCCTTCACCGAGGGGATGAGTGAAGGGATCGGTGTGGTCGAGGAGTCTGCAGAACAACTGGCCGAGCGGTTCGAGCGGGATGCGATGCCCTTGCTCGACCAGCTTTACGGCGCCGCATTGCGGATGACCCGCAATCCTGCCGACGCCGAAGACCTGGTGCAGGAGACCTACATCAAGGCCTTCTCGGCGTTCAGATCGTTCCGGGAAGGCACCAATCTCAAAGCCTGGATGTACCGGATCCTGACGAACACGTACATCAACACGTACCGGAAGCGGCAGCGCCAGCCGGCCCAGTACCCGACGGACGAGATCACCGACTGGCAGCTCGCGGCCACCGCCGAGCACTCGTCGACCGGTCTGCGGTCCGCAGAGGTCGAAGCGCTCGATGCACTGCCCGACGACGACATCAAGGCGGCACTGCAGGAGCTTCCGGAAGACTTCCGGATGGCTGTGTACTACGCAGATGTCGAGGGCTTCCCTTACAAGGAGATCGCCGAGATCATGGGTACGCCGATCGGCACCGTGATGTCCAGGCTGCACCGGGGTCGCAAGCAACTGCGGGGGCTCCTCGCCGATGTCGCGCGTGAACGCGGGTTCGACCGCGGGCGCGGCTCCGACGAGGTGACCACCATCGGTACCGAGGGTCAGAAGGGAGTCTCGCAGTGAGCGAGCAGGCAGATTTCGAGCAACTCGACTGCTCAGCGGTCATCGCAGACGTGTACCTGCTCCTCGATTCGGAGTGCGACGAAGCGTCGAGAACGCGACTGCAACGACACCTCGACGACTGTGGTTCGTGCCTGGAGACGTACGGCATCGAGGAGAAGGTCAAGGCCCTGCTCAGCCGCAAGTGCGGGGGTGAACACGCGCCGGAGGGGCTGCGGGAGCGCCTGATGATCGAGATCCGGAGAACCGTCGTGGTGAACGTCAGAGAAACCGACTAGGCCGGGCGACACCTGCGAGGCGTCTACTGCTGCAGTACGACTCCTGGCACAATTCGACGTCGAGGGGGCCGGAAAGCACTGCTTTCCGGCCCCCTCGACGTCTGTCTACGTGTCAGGCGTTGGGACGCTTGCCGTGGTTTGCGGCGTTACCCTTACGGCTGCGCTTCTTGCGACCTCGCTTACCCATGGTGGGATCTCCTTTCTGGTTGATTACAGTGTTCCACGTGCGGTCGAGTGGCCCTGTCAGCAGGTCCGCCGTCCGGGCTCCGGAGCAGCGAATCGAGGTTTTCGATGGCAGAGGATGTGCGCGCCGAAATGGTCTCCACCGTCTTCGAGGTGGTTGTCAGTGAAGGCGATGTGGTGGCGGAGGGAGATACCTTGGTCATCCTGGAGTCGATGAAGATGGAGATTCCGGTGATCGCTGAGAACGCGGGCACCGTGACCTCGGTCGACGTCTCGGTCGGCGACGTCATCCAACAGGGTGACCTCATCGCGGTCATCTCCTGAGCACGGAAATTCGGACGGTGTCGACCCTCAGCGCGCTGCTCGCAACCCATACCGACCTGCCGGGCGCCGCTGTTGACCACCTCCAGCGGGTGGTGGGGGAATGGCAGTTGCTCGCCGACCTGTCGTTCGCCGATGTGCTGTTGTGGGTGAGTGCGGAGCCAGGAGGCATCGTGTGCGTCGCCCAGTGCCGCCCGACCACGACCTCGACGGTGCTGCCGGAGGACGCCGTGGGAATCATCGTCTCGGACGACGAGCACCCGTACGTTCGTGAAGCGTTCGAAACGGGACGGATCGTCACTGCGCAGCCCGGTTCCGGCGATGCGATCAACATGAGGCAGGCCGTTCCGGTGCGATGGGGCGACGACATAGTTGCAGTCCTCAGCCGGGACGCCGCACGCGTGTCGAGACGGTCGGCAAGCGCACTGGAGACCGCCTATCTGGAATGCGCCGATGCGCTCTACCGGATGATCAGCGAAGGTAGTTTCCCGACCGCCGAGGCACGTTCCGACACGAAGTCGAGTCCCCGCGCCGGTGACGGCTTCATCAGGCTCGATCGGGAAGGACGTGTGGTCTACGCGAGTCCGAACGCCCTGTCGGCGTATCACCGCATGGGCTTCAACGCGGATCTACGCGGGCAGGATCTGATCGAGACGACTCGGGCACTGGTCAGCGACCCCTTCGAGAGCCGTGATGTCTCCGACTATCTGAGGAGTGCGGTGGAGGGCCGCAACGGGCAGCGCATGGAGGTCGAGGCCCGCGGCGCAACGGTCCTGATCCGTGCCCTCGTTCTGACTCCTGGGGGCCGGATCGAGGGCGCGGCGGTCGTCATCCGCGACGTCACCGAGGTCAAGCGGCGCGACCGTGCGTTGATGAGCAAGGACGCGACGATCCGTGAAATCCACCACCGGGTCAAGAACAATTTGCAGACCGTCGCGGCGCTTCTGCGATTGCAGGCGCGCCGCACGAGCAACGGGGAAGCACAGCAGGCACTCGGCGAGGCGGTCCGCCGTGTGACGTCGATTGCGTTGGTGCACGAAGCACTGTCGATGTCGGTCGACGAGGAAGTCGATCTCGACGACGTCTTCGATCGGTTGATTCCGATCGTCGTCGATGTGTCGGCAGTCGGCAGCCAGGTACGAGTGCATCGGGAGGGGGATCTGGGCGTGTTTCCCGCAGACCGGGCGACCCCGCTCGTGATGGTCCTCACCGAACTCGTGCAGAACGCCGTCGAGCACGCGTTCGATCCGGGTACACACGGCACGGTGACCGTGAAGGCACACCGTTCTGCTCGTGTGCTCGATGTGGTGGTGCACGACGAGGGCAAAGGGCTGCCCGACGGTTTCCGCCTCGAGGATTCCGATCGTCTCGGCCTGCAGATCGTCCGGACTCTCGTCGCAGCCGAGCTGGGAGGGTCGATCGAATTGGAGACGAGCAGTTCAGGAGGAACGGAAGCCCGGCTGAGCCTGCCGCTGGGGAAGCGGCCGACGTGACGACCACTTGTGGAAGCCGACGATAGAACGTGGCTCAGAGCGCACGAAGGCCCGGCACCCGAAGTGGTGCCGGGCCGTGCGTCGGACTTCGATGCCTCACGCAGGAGTTACATCAGACAGCGGTGCGTGCCCGGGTCCGGGCGTTGCGACGCTTGAGCGCGCGGCGCTCGTCCTCGCTCATGCCGCCCCACACGCCAGCGTCCTGGCCGGACTCGAGTGCCCACGAGAGACACTCGGTGGTGACCGGGCAGCGGTTGCACACGAGCTTGGCATCAGCGATCTGCGCGAGCGCCGGGCCGCTGTTTCCCACTGGGAAGAACAGTTCCGGATCCTCGTCGCGGCAGATGGCCTTGTGGCGCCAGTCCATGCTTCTACTCTCCTTCGATGGTGCTGCGCGCACCGGATGATGGTCTTGTCGAGTTCATGCTGGAGTCGCGAAGTATTTCCGCGGAGTTACTTGTGAATGCTTTCACGAACGAGCGTGAAGTCAATAGAATCGACCACGACCGTGGGGAAGCTCACGCCGCCATTGATGCCGCGTTGTTCTCGAAGTACATTTTTACACCCTGGCCAGCGGCGATGTAAGACGAATCACAGAATAACCGGCTTGGTTTCGGACGCGGGAGCCACTACGTCCAGTAAGTCCGGAACCGAAACGAATTCGACGTCAGTTCGCATTCCCAAGTAATCGCCGTCGACCTGAAGTCCGATCGGGCGCGTGGATACTGCCCGTACCCGCGGAGTGTCGTCGACACGAATCAGATGTGGGGATTCCGGTTCGCCGTGTGGGGCCAGCAATTGACGCACCACTCTCAGGCTCGCGGCCACCCGTGTGGTGGTCATAGCGAATACACCCAGTCCGGTATCGAAAGACGTGCCGGGATTGGTGTGCACCGGTCGCTTGTCGAGGAAGGTCCACGGACTCGAGTTCGACACGAAGACGTAGTACACGCAGTCGACGCGATCACGGCCGGGAATCTCGAGGGCCAGCGCGGGCGCCACCTTCTTCGATTCGAAGAACTGTTTGACGGAGTGCCTCACGTACCGCGCGGAGGTGACCTTCTTTCCGGAGGCCCGCGACAGGTCGATGGCCTCACACACCTGAGCGTCGAGTCCCAGGCCCGCGTTGAAGACGAACCAGCGGTCCTCACAGAATCCGAGCCCGATCCGGCGGCGGGACCGCTCGGCGAGCAGCGTCAGCAGTTGCTCGGTGGCCTCCATCGGATCGGCGGCGATCCCCAACGAGCGCGCGAACACATTCGCCGAACCGCCGGGAACCACAGCGAGCAGAGGCATCGACGGATCTGCGGCCCGAGGGGACGGGTCGCCGAGCATTCCGTTGACGATCTCGTTGACCGTGCCGTCGCCCCCGTGAGCGATGACCACGTCCATACCGTCGGCGTGCGCCGATCGGGCAAGCTCCGCAGCATGTCCGCGGTGTGTCGTATGTGCCACGGTCAGCGCGACCCGGCTTGACAGAGCGTGAGCGAGTCGGTCGCGACCGGCCGGTGTGGTCGTCGTCGCGTTGGGGTTCACGATCAGCAGTGCACGCACGGAAGATCAGCCTAAGTGGTCCTGGTCGGGTCCACTACGCTGGCCGGGTGACCACCGAATCTTCCCGCAGCGCCATTCCGTCGACGGTCCGTATCGCCGGCATACTCGTCGTTCTCGAGGGTGCCGTGGCGATGGGGTTCGCGGTGTACTCGATCTTTCGCGCCGCATCGGGTGAACACGACCAGTCGGTGACGAACGGCTACGGGTTCGCGATGTGGCTGGGTCTGTTGTTCGGTGGTGTCCTGGCCGCGGGCATCGCATTGTTGCGGGGTGCGCGGTGGGGTCGTGCTGTAGCGGTGGTTGCGCAGATCCTTCTGTTGCCCGTGGTGTGGTCGCTGCTCACCGACTCGCATCAGCCCCTGCTCGGAACGTTGATGGCAGTGATCGTGATTCCGGCCTTGGTGTTGCTGTTCGCACCGGCGACGACGGGGTGGCTCGCGCAGGACTATGCACCGGACGCACCGCCGGAATCGGACACCGAGACAGGTACCGGAAGCGGTTCAGGTTCCGAGCGCACGTAATGCTTCTCCGCTGAGCCGGAAGGTCGTCCACTCGTCCTGAGACTCCGCGCCCAGAGACCGGTAGAAACCGATGGACGGCTCGTTCCAGTCCAGCACAGACCAACTCAGACGTGTGTACTCGCGTTCGACGCACTCGCGGGCGAGGGCCGCGAGCAGGCCGCGCCCGTATCCCGCGCCTCGGTGCTCCGGGAGGACGAACAAGTCCTCGAGGTAGATGCCGTGTACGCCGTCCCACGTCGAGAAGTTCCGGAACCACAGCGCGACGCCCACCACCGAGCCGCCTGGTTCTTCCGCGACGTGAGCGAACACCGAGGGGTCAGGCCCGAACAGAGCGGTGTGGACCTGCTCCGGAACCACCGTGCACAGTTCCCGCGCATGTTCGTACTCGGCGAGGGCGTAGATCAGGTCGGTGACGGCGGTGATGTCATCGGGACGGGCTCGGCGGATCACAGGCGAGGTGCCTCCTGGTGTCGTGGCGAACGGTGCACCGGTGATTCGCCCGGGCAACTGTGGAAACGTCAAGTCTCGCGCGCGGTGCCGCAATGAGCGAGGATCGACGCGTGGCAACAGTACTTGCGGTGGCAAATCAGAAGGGTGGCGTCGCCAAGACGACCACTGTCGCGTCACTGGGCGCTGCCCTGGTGGATCTCGGGCAGCGCGTCCTCGTGGTGGATCTCGACCCGCAGGGATGTCTGACATTTTCCCTGGGACACAACCCGGATCGGCTCGAGCGATCTGTGCACGACGTGCTCATGGGCGACGCCGAGATGGGGGAAGTGCTCCTGGAGACGGGGGAGGGGCTGACGCTGCTGCCCGCGACGATCGACCTCGCGGGGGCGGAAGCGCTGCTGTTGATGCGTCCCGGACGTGAGTACGTCCTCAGGCGCGCTCTCGCCGCGACCGAGGACGATTACGACGTCATCATCGTCGATTGCCCGCCGTCCCTCGGCGTCCTCACCCTCAACGGCCTGACCGCCGCCCGCTCGGTCCTGGTACCGCTGCAGTGCGAGACCCTTGCGCACCGGGGTGTCGGGCAGTTACTGCGCACGGTCGATGAGGTGAAGCAGATCACAAACCCGGATCTGGAGATGCTCGGAGCCCTACCGACCTTGTACGACGCGCGGACCACGCACAGTCGTGACGTGCTCGCCGACGTGTCCGATCGGTACGGCCTGCCCGTCCTCGCACCCCCGATTCCGCGGACAGTGCGGTTCGCCGAAGCGTCGGCGTCGGGCGCGACAGTGCTGTCCGGGCGCAAGAACAAGGGCGCGCAGGCATACCGGGAACTCGCGGAGAACCTGCTGGAGTGCTGGGCGAGCGGTGCGAAGCCGGCCACGCTCGCCGTCCAAGCCGAGGCGTAGGCCGGGAACCGATCAGCAACGGCTGATCGGCTACTTCAACGTCGACCGCTTTCTGTCAGCGCGACCACGTCGTCTCCCCGTTGTTCGAGAACCGTCTCGCCCGCGACGGACAACGAGACTGTGGCGTCCGCGTCGCGGTCGACCTCGATGGTCCGGGCGATCTCGCCGCTGACCGGATCGACCACCGCAATCGCGTCGTCGACCGGCAGCAGCACCGATCCGGCCATCTCGGAGCCGTGCCCGAGGGTGCCCTGGACGGTCCAGAGGGGCGTGAAATCCTCGGTGTCGAGCGCGATCGTGTCGGTACCCGTCCACCACAGGAGCAGATCGTCGAACTTCTCCGCCGGACCGGTGTCCACTCCGGATTTCGTCACCTGCGGCAACTCGTATCGGTCGACCGCCGAACCTGAGCCGTCGAACACTTCGAGACGTGCACCGCCATCGGGGCCGGCAGGAAGATAGACCGCGGTGTGGTCGTCGACCACGGCGACTATCTGCGCATCGCCGTCCGGCGCCGCGGCAGGCAGGATCGAGGATGCGAACTCCTCGGGCTTCTGGCTGTCCTTTGGTGTGGTGTCGAGCAGCGTCAGCCGCGCGGCCGGTTCCTTGGAACACTGCTCGAGAACGGCGAGGTGACCGCTGTCGGCGTCCGCAGAAAGGAGCGCGCAGCCGCTGCGGGGCTGTGCGCCTGGGTTCACCGGAGCATCGACCCGGCCGTACTCGACCGTGCGCACGAGATCCGACCGCCACATTTCCAGGCGGGTGTCGCCGAGTGCGATCAAGTGTGTCCCGGTGTCGACGAGACGCACCTCGTTATCGGTATCACTCGAACGTTGTGCGCCACGGGCACCGGTGTCTGCGTCGAGCGCTGTCACTTGGCCGCATCCACGTGGATCGTTGTAGACCGACACGATGTGACCCCAGGCTCCGATCGCGGCACACAGGGGGCGGTCGCGTCGGTAGCTCCATCGTTCGTCGCCCGTCTGCAGGTCACGTCCGACAACGGTGTCGCCGTCGGCCGTGGCAGCGGTATCGGCGATCACGACGGCATGTGCCGTCGCAGCACTTCGAGCGCGCCACGACTCCGCGAGGGTGTCGGGCACGGACTTCGCGACAGGAGGGGCGCTGGTCGCCCCCTCCCAGGTGATCGACGTGGTGCCGCGTGCGTCCGACCGCAGCCACACGACACTCACCGCCGCCAGGACGGCGGCAACGAGTATCGCTGCAATGATCAGGTCGGCCCGTGTGCGACGTTCGGGCGCGAGCACGTGGCTAGCGGGCCGAGTTGCTCGACACTGCGTTCTTCACGTCGTCGGCGTTCGACGGCGTGTTCGAGGAGGCTTCGCCGTCGGCCGGCTTGCGGCGGCGCCTGCGGCGTCTGCGGCCGGCCGATGCGGAGCCATCCGTAGTGGTCTCACCTGTGCTGGGTTCGACACCGGCAGGAATCGCCGCCGGAGCCTCGGCTGCAGCGGTATCCGCCTGCTCGGTGCTCGCGGTGGTGGCAACCTTGCCGCGCACCGTGCGACGACGGGTCCGCGTGCGCTTGGGCCGCGTCGGGCCCTCGCTACGAGCAGGACGGTCGCCCGAGCCGCCCTCGGGCTCGGTGCGGATGGTCGCGGGCTTACGAATCCGGCCCGTCGATCCCTCGGGGATACCCAGCTCCTCGAACAGGTGCGGAGAGCTCGAGTACGTCTCGACGGGCTCCGGTATACCGAGGCCGAGAGCCTTGTCGATGAGCTGCCAGCGCGGGACATCGTCCCAGTCGACCAGTGTGACGGCGATGCCCGTACGACCTGCACGACCCGTGCGGCCGATCCGGTGTACGTACGTCTTCTCGTCTTCGGGGCACTGGTAGTTGATGACGTGGGTCACGTCGTCGATATCGATGCCACGTGCGGCGACGTCGGTGGCGACGAGAACGTCGATCTTGCCGTCCCGGAACCGTCCGAGTGATTTCTCGCGGGCGATCTGACCCAGGTCGCCGTGGACCGCGCCCACCGCGAAACCGCGTTCGGCGAGGTCGTCTGCGACCTTCTGCGCTGTCCGTTTGGTGCGGGTGAAGATCATCGTCGCGCCGCGGCCCTCGGCCTGGAGGACGCGAGCGACGAGCTCGGCCTTGTCGAGAGCGTGGGCCCGGTAGATGAGCTGGCTTGTGCGCTCGTGCACCGCAGAGGACTGGGGTTCCTCGGCACGGATGTGCGTCGGCCGGGTGAGAAAGGTGCGGGCGAGAGTGATGATCGGCCCGGGCATCGTTGCCGAGAACAACATCGTCTGCCGCTTGTCGGGAACCATCCCGAGGATCCGTTCGATGTCGGGGAGGAACCCGAGGTCGAGCATCTCGTCGGCCTCGTCCATCACGAGCACACCGATCTTGCCGAGAATCAGGTGTGACTGGTTGGCGAGGTCGAGTAGGCGACCAGGGGTGCCCACGATGACGTCGACACCCTTCTTCAACTGGTCGATCTGCTGCTCGTAGGGGCGGCCACCGTAGATGGCGAGGACCTCTAGGCCCTTCTTGCCGCTGCCGGGCAGGTACTTCGATGCATTCTCGAGATCTTGTGTGACCTGAATGCACAACTCGCGGGTCGGGACGATGACCAGCGCGCGCGGCGTGCCGTCGAGCGGAGCGGTACCGGAGGCGGTGGTGGTGACGCGATGCAGCAGGGGCACGCCGAATCCGAACGTCTTGCCCATACCGGTGCGGGCCTGGCCGATGAGGTCGTCGCCGGCGAGTGCGAGCGGCAGTGTCAGTTCCTGGATGGCGAAGGTACGTTCGATGCCCGTCTCGGACAGCGCACGGACGATTTCGTCGCGAACGCCGAGTTCGGCGAATGTGGGGGCAATGTGAGTGTCGTCGAGTTGTGCGGAGACGGTGTTCTCGCTTGCGTCGTCTTCGTGGTCGATGGTGATCTTGCTCAGGGGTCTGGCCTTCCTGGTCTCGGCACGCACGCACGAGGTGGACAAGGCGACCGGCCTGCGAATTCACGCGGGCTTGTAGACGGGCCCGCGAGCGCGGCAGCGATCCTCAAACGGGTGCGCGCACATTATCGTCGAAGACCGCGGGTCACGGTGAGCGACTCGAAGCGCGGTCTTCTGAACTCATTGTACCGCGAGGGGCGCGTTCGCCGAGGTAGTACTACCCTTTGTCGTCATGGGAGCCGAAACATCGCCGTCCGCAGCAGAACCCCGCCTGTCTCCGCCTGCGACTCCTCTACCGGCAGATCATCCGGGTGTCTCGGAACTGTTCTCGGTGCTCGCAGCCGGTGAGATCGCAGCGTTCTACCGGCTCGCCGACGAAGCGGCATTTGCGCCGTCGCTCCAGGGGAAGGTCGCATTCGCGCAGATGGCGACCTCGGAGATGGGCCATTTCGAGATCTTGCGCACAGCGCTCGAGGAGCGAGGTGTGGACATCTACGAGGCGATGAAGCCCTACCACCAAGTACTCGACGCCTATCACGAGTCGACAACACCCTCGACGTGGCTCGAGTCGTTGGTCAAGGCGTATGTCGGCGACAGGATCGCGGCCGACTTCTATTGTGAGATCGCCGACATGCTCGATCCGCAGGTGGCCACCGTGGTGCGCGGAGCGCTCGCCGAGACGGGACACTCGGAGTTCGTAGTGCAGGAGGTCAGGTCGGTCGTCGAACGCAGCAGCACGCAGAAGGACCGGCTCATGTTGTGGGGCAGGCGTCTGCTGGGTGAGGCGATCACGCAGGCTCAATACGTGCTCGCGCAGCGCGAAGAACTGGCCGAACTCGTCATTCTCGCGTCGGGAGACCTATCCAACATCGCGGCACTCATCGATCGTATGCAGGTCGAGCACGCCAAGCGGATGGCAGTACTGGGATTGCATTAGCCTGGCGAGGACAAGCAGTTCAGCCTGAGAATCTCGGAGGTCTTTCGTGGAGGTCAAGATCGGTGTCGCGGACAGCCCGCGCGAAATCGTCATCGTCAGCGAACAGACACCCGATGAGGTGGAAGCGCTCGTGACCGATGCTCTGAACGGCGGAAACAAGGGCGTACTCGCGCTGGTCGACGAGAAGGGCCGCAAGGTCCTCGTGCAGGCTACGAAGGTCACGTACGTCGACATCGGTCCCGGTACCGCCGGCAAGGTCGGCTTCGCCGCGAACTGACGTCGATCGCGCCGAAGGGGCCGGAACGCACTCGGGTGCGTCCCGGCCCCTTCCGCGTATCCAGGTGTGGTAGCCCTAGGTGCGGGAGTCAGCGCTTCTGCAGCTCGGGCTGCAAGGGGACGTGCTTGAGGCCGCCCCAGGCGAGTGCGACGGTGGTGTCGACTGCGTCGTCCTTGGAAATGGGCCGTGCTGCATCGAGCCAGTAACGTGCCGTGAACTGGCTCGTACCGACGAGGCCCACCGCGAGGATGCGTGCACGATACGGATCGAGACCCGAATCGTGAGCGACGAGATCGAACACGGCGTCGACGCATGCCTCGGTGGCCTGCTCCACGCGGTGCGCCACCTGGGGCTCACCCATCAGATCGGACTCGAAAACCAACCGGAAACCTTGACTGTCGTTGTCGACGAAATCGAAGAACGCCTGTACCGCGGCACGGACGCGCTGTTTGTTGTCGGTGGTCGAACGCAGGGCCTGTCGGACCCCGTTGATCAGGATGTCGACGTAATTCTGGAGAACAGCACAGTACAGCTCCAGTTTGCCGGGGAAATGCTGGTACAGGACCGGCTTGCTGACCCCGGCGCAGTCGGCGATCTCGTCCATGCCCGCGGCGTGGTAACCCCGCGTGACGAACACTTCGCTGGCCGCGTCGAGCAACTGAGCGCGTCGCTCGTCCCTCGGCATGCGAGAGCCCCGTTTCGTGCCGTTGGTGTTGCCTCGTCCCGAGGCTCGTGCGGCGACTTCGGTCATGCTTGCTCCCAATCTGCACAAGCGACGATCGTGAGCATTGCCACGTCGACGCGAATCATCTCTGCAGGTTACAGGTCGGTGTCGATGCAGGCGGACGGCCCTACCGTCGAGTATCCGCCTTTTCGAATCGTGCTGTAGGTCGTTGCGTGAGAAGTCAGGACCCGTCACGGACAGCCCGTCCGATCGACCGCGGTGTGACATTCTGGCAACCGTGATCGACCGAGGAGGAGCACGTACGACCCGCACACCGCACGGCTCGGCCCTGCCACAGCAGGACTCGCAGCAATCACAGGACTCCCGCCCTCACCTGCGCCGGTCACCCGCCGGGTCAGGTCCGCATTCAGGATCCAGGCAACCACTCCGGGCTCAGTGGGATCCGGTCGAAGGCGACCGTCGTCCGCCGCGCAGGCCTCGACCGACGCGAGATGTGCGCAAGCAGAGCCGGCTCGGGCGCTTCGTGGCGCGCTACGGGTGGCGCGCCTACGCAGTGCCGGTGCTCACTGCGGTGACCGTGTTCGTGGTGTGGGATGCCGTGCAGGGCGGCGCAATGGGTGCGGGCGCGGAAGGCGAGGACAGTACAGGGGTCGTGGCCGACGCCACCGTCGCCGAGTCGCCCATCGCCGACGGAAGCTTCCCGGCCGGCCTGGAATCCGGCGCGCTGCCCGAAGGAGGCGCCTTCACCGAGCGCGGTGCGGGCACCTGGCGGATGGTTCCTGGAGACACCGAGCAGGCCGGATTCGGCGAGCGGCAGGTTTTCACCTACACGGTCGAGATCGAGGACGGTATCGATACCACGGCGTACGGCGGAGACGCTGCGTTCGCCAAGATGGTCGACGAGACGCTTGCCGATCCGAGGAGCTGGACCGCCGACCGCGCGTTCGCATTCAGGCGGGTCGACAGCGAGACGCCGGATTTCCGGATCTCGCTCACCTCTCAGATCACCACCCGGCAGTTCTGCGGATTCGACATCGAACTCGAAGGCTCGTGCTTCAATCCCGGTGCCGAACGCGTTTTCGTCAACGAGCCACGCTGGATTCGTGGAGCAGTGGCGTTCGACGGCGACATCGGTTCCTACCGCCAGTACCTGATCAACCATGAGGTGGGACACGCGGTGGGTTACGCCGCACACGAAGGGTGCACCACTGACGGTGGGCTCGCGCCGATCATGATGCAGCAGACGTACGGCACCGCGAACGACGATATCTCCCGACTGGACCCCGAAGGGATCGTTCCCGCCGATGCGAAAGTCTGCCGATTCAACCCGTGGCCGTTTCCCCGCGGAGCATGACCACTTCGGAGCGAGGTCGTCGACGGTGGGACAATCGGCGGCGTACCCGCAGAGGAGGAGATCGTGACCACACTGCCGTCGGTGGAACCGAACCTTGCCCTACCGCCGTTGGTGGAACCCGCAGGTGAGCTGACCCGTGAGGAGATCGCGAGATACAGCAGGCACCTGATCATTCCCGATGTCGGAGTCGCGGGACAGAAACGGCTCAAGAACGCCGAGGTGCTGTTCATCGGTGCCGGAGGTCTCGGTTCGCCCGCGCTGCTCTACCTCGCGGCAGCCGGTGTCGGCACCATCGGCATCGTCGAGGACGACCACGTCGAGACTTCGAACCTGCAGCGGCAGATCATCCACGGGCAGGCGGACGTTGCGCGTTCCAAGGGTGAGAGCGCGCGCGACAGCATCCGTGCCATCAACGACAACATCACGGTGCGCTTGCATCCGGAGAGGCTCGATTCGACCAACGCCGTGGCGCTGTTCGAGCAGTACGACCTGATCCTGGACGGCACCGACAACTTCGCGACCCGCTACCTCGTCAACGACGCCGCGATCATCGCCGGGAAGCCGTATGTGTGGGGGTCGATCTTCCGGTTCGAAGGGCAGATCTCGGTGTTCTGGGAGGATGCTCCCGGTGGACGCGGGCTGAACTACCGGGATCTCTACCCCGAGGCTCCACCTCCGGGCATGGTGCCGTCGTGCGCAGAAGGTGGTGTGCTCGGTGTCCTTCCTGGGACCGTCGGCACGATCATGGCCACCGAGGCGCTCAAGCTGATCACGGGCATCGGCGACCCCCTGCTGGGCCGTTTGATGATCTACGACGCCCTCGCCATGAACTTCCGAACCGTCACGCTACGACGTGACCCGGGGCGGGCACCGGTGACCGAACTCGTCGACTACGAGGAGTTCTGCGGGCTCGTGCCGGAGCCCACGGTCACGGCGGGGGTGGATGCGACGATCACCGCGACCGAGTTGCGGATGATGATGGATTCGGGGCGAGACGTCGCGCTGATCGACGTCCGCGAACCCGTCGAGTGGGACATCGTGCGCATCGAGGGGGCGCGACTCGTTCCGAAGGACCGGATCCTGTCCGGCGACGCGCTCGCCGAGCTACCTCAGAACACACCGCTCGTCCTGTACTGCAAAACAGGCATCCGCTCGGCGGAGGCGCTCGCCGTGCTCAAACGGGCCGGATTCGCCGACGCAAGTCACTTGCGGGGCGGTGTCGTGGCCTGGGCCCAGCAGGTGGACACGTCCCTTCCGCTGTACTGATGCCGGTGGGCGCCGATTCGTAACCGGCTCCCGGCTCTTGCGCGCAGGCGCAAGATCGCACGGCGGATCGGTGTCAACTTGTGACCTCAGTGCCGGGGCGCCTTCCCTGTGGTGCCGCATGCCGACGGTACGGTTGGCCACGTGAGTTCGCTCGAACCCCCGCAACACGTGTGCTCCACGTTCGGTCTCCGCGACGTCCAGCCGGTCCCGCTCGGGGCCGACTGGGACGGAGGATACCGGTGTGGAGATGTGGTCCTGTCCAGGGTCGCCGACCATGCACGTGCAGCGTGGTCGGCGAAAGTCCGGGAAACCCTCACCGTGGACGGAGTGCGGCTGGCCCGTCCGGTCCGCGCGACCGACGGACGCTACGTGGTTTCCGGCTGGCGTGCCGACACTTACATCGTCGGCACGTCCGAACCTCGACACGACGAAGTGGTGTCACTGTCTCTACGGCTGCACGCAGCCACGTCCCAGCTCGAGCGTCCTCGATTCCTGATGCAACCCCCGGTCGCACCGTGGGCGGACGTCGACGTCTTCGTCGCGGCGGACCGCGCCGCGTGGGAGACGGTGCCGCTGCGTTCGGCACGTGCCGCCGGTGCGCCGGAAACGGTCACTCCTGACGGACGTAAGAGTCTTGACCTGATCGCCCAGCTCGCCACGTTTCGCAAGCCCGTCCATCTTCCGGATCAGCTCGTCCACGGCGACCTGTTCGGCACGGTGTTGTTCGCGGGACGGGCTGCTCCAGGGCTGACCGATATCACTCCCTACTGGCGGCCGGCGTCGTGGGCCGCAGCGGTGGCCGTCGTCGACGCATTGTCGTGGGGCGGGGCCGACGACGCATTGATCGGCCGGTGGGAGGATTTGCCGGAATGGCCGCAGATGCTCCTGCGCGCGGCGATGTTCCGTCTTGCGGTACACGCTTTGCACCCGCGGTCCACCGAGGAAGCGTTCCCCGGTCTCGCACACACCACCGACCTCGTGCGCCTGCTCCTCTGACGCCGCGACGCCCTCACAGCGGGTGTCGGCGCCCGGTGAGGAACTCTTGACTTTCCAGTCACCGCGGGCAGCACCGCGGCAACACCTGCTCCATACCTTGGGTTCATCAGAAACCTGAGAGGGGTCGCCGGCGTGATCGTTGCACTCGAAAAAGAGCCGTTGCGAAGCAAATTCGCGCGCAAACACTACATCGACAAGTGGGACGCCGAGGACGTCGACGCATGGGAGGCCGGCGGCAAGGACATCGCCAAGCGCAACCTGATCTGGTCGGTGATCGCCGAACACGTCGGTTTCTCGGTGTGGTCGATCTGGTCGGTGATGGTGCTGTTCATGCCCACCGAGATCTACGGCATCGATGCCGCAGGCAAATTCTTCCTTGTCGCAGTGCCCACCCTCGTCGGATCTGTCCTGCGCATTCCGTACACGGTGGCCACCGCCAAGTTCGGAGGACGCAACTGGACGATCTTCAGTGCACTGGTGTTGCTCGTCCCGACCGTGGCCACGCTGTATCTGATGTTGAACCCCGGCCACTCCTACACCACGTTCATGCTGGTTGCGGCGTTGGCGGGCGTCGGCGGCGGAAACTTCGCGTCGTCGATGACGAACATCAACGCGTTCTATCCGCAGCGGCTCAAAGGATGGGCACTGGGTCTGAACGCCGGCGGCGGCAATATCGGCGTCCCCGTGATCCAGCTGATCGGCCTGCTGGTCATTGCGACAGTCGGAAATACCGCACCGTGGATCGTCTGCGCGATCTACCTCGTTCTCTGCTCGGGTGCAGCGCTCGGCGCAGCGTTGTTCATGGACAATCTCGGCGACCAGCACGCAGATCTCCGTGCGATGGGCGAGTGCTTGAAATTCAGTGACTCGTGGGTCATCGCCTTCCTCTACATCGGCACATTCGGCTCGTTCATCGGATTCAGCTTCGCGTTCGGGCAGGTACTGCAGATCAACTTCCTCGCCGGTGGCGACACCCCGGCACAGGCAGCACTTCACGCCGCTCAGATCGCCTTCATCGGCCCGCTCCTCGGCTCGGTGGCTCGCCCGCTCGGCGGCAAACTCGCAGATCGGATCGGTGGGGGACGCATCACAGTCTGGACGTTCGTTGCCATGGCACTTGCCGCAGGCGTTCTCATCGTCGCGGGCACTCTCGACGACGCCACCGACGGCGCCGCATCCGGCGGGATCATGGTCGCATTCGTCCTCGGCTTCGTTGCACTGTTTCTCCTGTCCGGACTCGGCAACGGCTCGGTCTACAAGATGATCCCGTCGATCTTCGAGGCGAAGGCGCAGGGGCTCGAGCACCTGGATCGGGCCGGCAAAGCGGCGTGGTCGCGCAGCATGGCGGGTGCGCTCATCGGATTCGCCGGTGCCATCGGTGGTCTCGGCGGAGTCGGCATCAACCTGGTCCTTCGTGCCTCGTATTCGGGTGATGCCCAGTCCGCGACCATGGCTTTCTGGGTGTTCGGAGCCTTCTATCTTCTCTGCATCGTCGTGACCTGGAGCGTCTTTCTGCGCGTGCCGCGGCAGGGCGCAGCGCGCGAGCCGGCCGCGACCCCCTGACCGGCACCACCAGTACCAGCACCACCTGCATGAAGAGAAAGTGAACAACCATGAGCCGCAAGAACGTACTCGTCGCCGGTCACGGTATGGTCGGCCACCGTTTCGTCGAAGCGTTGCGCGCCCGCGACGATCAGGATGCCTGGTCGATCACGGTTCTGTGCGAGGAAACAGAGCCTGCCTACGACCGCGTCGGTCTGTCGTCGTACGTCGGTTCGTGGGACCGCAAGGAACTTGCTCTTGCCGGCAACGACTACCGCGGTGACGATCTCGTCGATCTCCGGATCGGGACACGTGCCGCGTCGATCGACCGATCGGCGCGCACGGTCACCACCGGCGACGGAGAAATCCTGCCCTACGACGCGCTCGTCCTCGCTACCGGTTCCTACGCGTTCGTTCCGCCTGTCCCCGGCCACGACCTGCCCGGATGTTTCGTCTACCGGACCCTCGACGACCTCGACGGGATCCGCGACGCCGCAGCACGGACCGTCGCCGACGCCGAGACCACCGGGCGCAGTGCCGACGGGGTCGTGGTCGGAGGAGGCCTGCTCGGACTCGAAGCGGCGAACGCCCTGCGCGGTATGGGCCTGACCGCACACGTCGTCGAGTACAACGACCGGCTCATGCCCGCCCAGGTCGACGAAGGCGGCGGCAAGGTGCTCGACCGGCTCGTCACGGGCCTCGGTCTCGTCACACATACGGGAGTCGCCACCGAGAAGATCGAACCGACGAAAGCGGGACTGCGGGTGTCGCTGTCCGACGGCAGCACGATCGACGCAGGTCTGGTCGTGTTCTCGGCGGGAGTTCGGCCCCGTGACGATCTGGCGCGGGAGGCCGGACTCGACCTCGCAGGCCGAGGCGGTGTGCTCACCGATCTCGCGTGTCGCAGTACCAACGACGAGACCGTGTACGCGATCGGTGAGGTAGCCGCGGTCGACGGCGTCTGCTACGGACTCGTCGCGCCCGGGTACAGCACCGCCGAGGTCGTCGCCGATCGTTTGCTCGGCGGCGACGCCGAGTTTCCCGGCGCAGACATGTCGACCAAACTCAAGCTGCTCGGCGTCGACGTCGCGAGCTTCGGCGACGCGCACGCACGGACCCCCGGCGCGCTCGAGGTGGTGCTGTCGGACTCCGCAAAGGGCACTTATGCCAAGCTCGTCGTCTCGGACGATGCCAAGGTCCTTCTGGGTGGCATTCTGGTCGGTGACGCGTCGGCGTACGGATCGTTGCGACCCCTGGTGGGGCGTGAGCTGCCCGGTGACCCGGCGTCGCTGATCTCACCGGCCGGCGAGAAGCCGGGAGCGGGATCACTGCCCGATGATGCCGAAGTGTGCTCGTGCAACGGCGTCACCAAGGGTGCGATCTGCGGGGCGATCGCCGAGGGCGCATGCGATATCGCGCAGATCAAGGCGTGTACCAACGCAGGAACCACCTGCGGCGGGTGTCTTCCCACCGTCAAGCAGCTGCTCGCGTCGTCGGGTGTGGAGATGTCGAAGGCTTTGTGCGAGCACTTCGAGCAATCCCGCGCAGAGTTGTTCCAGATCGTGCAGGCCACGGGGATTCGCACGTTCTCGACGCTGATCGAGCGCCACGGCACCGGCCGTGGTTGCGACATCTGCAAGCCGGTTGTCGCCTCGATCCTCGCTTCGACGGACTCCGACCACATCCTGCATCGCAGCCAGGCGGGCCTGCAGGACACCAACGACCATTTCCTCGCGAACATCCAGAAGAACGGCACCTATTCGGTTGTGCCGCGGATGCCCGGCGGTGAATGCACGGCGGAGCAGCTCATCGTGATCGGCGAGGTGGCCCGCGACTTCGGGCTCTACGTGAAGATGACCGGTGGCCAGCGCGTCGATCTGTTCGGCGCCCGCGTCGAGCAATTGCCGCAGATCTGGAAGCGGCTGGTCGACGCGGGTATGGAGTCCGGTCAGGCGTACGGCAAGTCGTTGCGGACCGTCAAGAGCTGTGTCGGCTCGACCTGGTGTCGCTACGGTGTGCAGGACTCGGTGGGCATGGCCGTCGACCTCGAGAACCGTTACCGGGGATTGCGGTCTCCGCACAAGCTCAAGTTCGGTGTGTCCGGGTGCGCGCGCGAATGTGCCGAGGCCCGAGGAAAAGACGTGGGCATCATCGCCACGGAGGGCGGCTGGAACCTCTATGTCTGTGGCAACGGTGGCCAGTCGCCCAAGCACGCTCAGTTGCTCGCCGGTGGTCTCGATGACGAGACGCTCGTCAAGTACATCGACCGGTTCCTCATGTTCTACGTTCGGACCGCTGATCGGCTCCAGCGCACCGCGCCGTGGCTCGACGCACTCGACGGTGGGCTCGAACACCTCCAGGCCGTCGTCTGCGAGGACAGTCTCGGTATCAGTGAAGAACTCGAGGCGTCGATGGCCAAACACGTCGCCGGTTACAAGGACGAGTGGGCCGGCGTGCTCGACGATCCGGAGAAGCTGGCCCGATTCGTCTCGTTCGTCAATGCTCCCGACGAGGCCGATCCCACCGTGCAGTTCGACGAATCCGGTGCACGTAAGGTCCCTATTCTGATGGGAATGCCTGCAATAAGGCCCGCGGATGCGGGGTAAGACGTGATTACCCGGCGGGAACCGCCGGGTAACGCGGTCGAAACACCGCAGGATCAGAATTTCGGGTAACAAGTCTCGAGGAGGACCCATGACCGTCATCGCGATGCCGACCGCGGAGATCACGACACGCGACAGTGTGCTGAACGGCCGGCTGGAATGGACGTCGGCCTGCCCGCTGAGCCACCTCATTCCCGGGCGGGGCGTGGCGGTGTTGCTGCGAGGGGGAGAGCAGGTGGCGTTGTTCCTGCTCGACGACGGCACGTTGCGTGCGGTCGGCAACATCGACCCGATCGGTCACGCCGCTGTGATGTCGAGAGGAATCGTCGGTGACCGTGCCGGTGAACCGACCGTAGCGTCGCCGTTGCTCAAGCAGGTCTACTCGCTCGACGACGGTCGCTGCCTCGACGACCCCACCGTGGGCCTTCCGGTCTACGAGGTTCGCGTGTGGGCAGGTGTCGTGCAGGTTCACAGCCCACTCCGCGGGCGCAGGAGCGCCGAAGCCGTGGACACCGGCGTCGTTTCGTGAGCTCCGAGAACACGCCGCTACGCGGGTTCACCATCGGAGTCACGGCGTCGCGGCGCGCGGACGAGTTCGCGACGCTGCTCACCAGGCGGGGCGCCGACGTCGTCCGTGCTCCCGCGATCCGGATAATCCCACTGTCCGACGATGCCGAACTCGAGCACGCCACGCGTGCCATCGTCACCGATCCGCCGGACGTGACGATCGCGACCACGGCGATCGGCTTCCGCGGATGGATGGGTGCGGCGGACGGGTGGGGCCTCGCGGACGAGTTGTCGCGGGCACTGAGCGCGAGCCGCATCCTCGCGCGGGGGCCGAAGGTCACGGGTGCGATTCGGGCTGCGGAACTGCGGGAGGAGTGGTCGCCCGAGTCCGAGTCCTCCAGCGAGGTTCTCGAGCATCTCCTTGCCGAAGGCGTCACGGGAAAACGGATTGCCGTGCAACTCCACGGGGAGCGGACCGAGTGGGAACCCGGAGATGACCTGTGCGACGTGTTGCGATCCGCAGGGGCCGACGTGGTACCGGTTCCCGTGTACCGCTGGACTCCACCCGAGGATTCGACGTTGCTCGACCGGATGATCGAGCAGATATGCGACCGCGCACTCGATGCCGTCACCTACACCAGCGCTCCGGCGGTCGCGTCGATGCTGATGAGGGCCAAGGCGATCGGAATGCTCGAACCGATGCTGCAGGGGCTGCGCGCCGGAGTGACCGCAGTGTGCGTCGGTCCGGTGACCGCCGCGCCGCTGCTCGAACTCGAGGTTCCTGTGACGATGCCGACGCGGGCGAGACTCGGATCTCTCGCTCGCCACATCGCGGAGGATCTGCCTCGGCGAGCGGTTCGGATCAACATCGGCGCGCACGTTCTCGGGCTGCAGGGCCGATGCGTCCTCGTCGACGACGAGGTGCGCTGCCTTGCCCCCGCAGGCATGGCGCTGATCCGTGCGCTGGCGGCCAAGCCGGGAAACGTGGTCTCCCGTGAGGAACTGCTGACCGTCCTGCCCGGCGGTGGCGGCGACACCCACGCCGTCGAGACCGCGGTGGCACGGCTGCGTTCGGCGCTCGGAGCGCCTGCGCTCGTGCAGACCGTCGTCAAACGTGGGTACCGGCTCGCGGTGGAATTGGAGGAACCATGAATTCGGCCGCTCCGGCATTGCTCCTCGTCGCCCACGGCACCCGGAATCCTCGGGGGGTCGAGATGATCGCTCGGCTCGCGGGCGAGGTGTCGCGGACTGCTGGGCCGACGCGCGTGGCGTTCGTCGATGTACTCGGACCGTCGCCCGCCGAGATTCTGCGGGACAGCGACCGCCCGACCGTGCTCGTGCCTGCGTTTCTTGCGTCGGGCTATCACGTGCACACCGACGTTCCCCGCGAGGTCGCCGACAGCGGTCACCGCGATGTCGTCGTGACGGATGCTCTCGGCCCGGATCCGGTACTGGCGAGGGTGCTGGTGTCGCGCTTGCGGGATGCCGGATGGTGTCCCGGCGACACGGTGGTGCTCGCGGCGGCAGGGTCGTCCGACCAGCGCGCAGTGTGTGACGTCAGGGCGGCAGCGCGGATGCTGGAAGTGCTGACCCGAAGCGCGGTCGGGATCGGTTACGTCGCGACCGGAAGTCCTCGGGTGGCCGAGGTCGTGGATGATCTGCGGGCGCAGGGGGCCCGCAGGGTGTTCATCGCCTCGTACCTGCTCGCCGAGGGGTTGTTCCACAGCCGGTTGTTCGAGTGCGGCGCCGACGGAGTCGCCGCACCGCTGGGGGTGACCGACTCGATCGTCGAGCTGGTCGCGCGGCGGTACCGGACGGCGTTCACCGCGGTGCTCCCGCCGGAGGCGGCAGTCGCGCGTACCCGCTGACGGTGTCATCGGGGTAGGAGCACGAGTTCCACCGCATCGCCGTCGGCGGCATTCGGCGGTACCAAGGCGATCGCGGAGCGCCCGATGAGGCCTGCCAGATGTGAGGTTCGAATCATGTTGTCGCATATCCATTTGCCGTCTGCGAGCTGTCGCGCGGGGAGGTAGCGGGTGACGTCTCCCGCAACGTCCGCGGCGTTCGCCAGTGGCGCGGTCAGTGGTATCGCCGCAGTGCGGACCGTGCGCCCGTCGATGATCGCGGGCAGCATCACCAACAGAGTTGCCAGTGCCGCAACGGGGTTGCCGGGAAGGCCCAGCACTGCTCGGCCGTCCGGAAGTACCGCGGCAACCTGAGATCCCCCGGGTTTGCACCGAACTCGTTCGACCACCACCGAGGCCCGCGCGCGATCGAGAGCACCGCGCAGCTGATCCGCCGCCCCGCGACCGGTTGCGCCGACGATCACGATCGCGTCCACCTCGGTGCTTGTGCGCAGCAGGACGTCGAATGCGTCGGCCGTGTCGCGGAGATGGACCTCGCCTGCGACCTCTGCTCCGCACCACGACACGAACTGGGGAAGAACCGGCCCGAGTGAATCACGGGTCTGCCCCTCGCGCAGCGGGCCGCTGCGACGGATCTCGTCGCCGGTGAGTGCGAGATGGACCCGCAGTGGGCCGCGCACGTCGATGTGTGACACTTCGCCACTCGCGGCTGTCGAGACGACCGCGGGCGCCACGGCCGATCCCGCTTCGGCCAGTACGTATCCGGGTTCCCACTCCTCACCGATACGGCGGAAGTCGTCACGGATCGGAGCGTCCGGGAGTCGTGTGACGACCCCGCCGTCGACGGTGACGTACTCGTCGCGTACCACGGACGTCGCGCCGCACGGGAGGTGCGCGCCCGTGGCGATGCGGGCGGCCTCCCCGGGGCTGAGCGCGAATTCGTCTGCTGCCCCCGCGTATCGAACCTCTGTCCGCAGCGTCCACGGGCTGTCCCCGCACACGGCGTATCCGTCCATCGCGGACGTCGCGGCAGGCGGGAGCGACGCTGCGGCAACCAGCGGGGAAGCAAGCGTTGATCCGACGGCCTCGTCGCGCGCGACACTGCGAACAGGCAGCGGAAGCTGAGCCTCCCTGAGACGCCGTCGTGCTTCGTCCGGGTCGGCATGGCTGCTCGTGGCCACTCGGGCGCGATGCAGATCGTCGGGTGTGTCGCAGTCCTCGGTTCCTGGCACGACGGCCGTGACGTAACGCTCTGGAAGCAGTGCCTTCATCGGCTGATCGGAGGGGTCGGCTCCGAGTGCCGACAGACGCGCGGCGAGCGCGTGCCCACGCCACGCGGCGAGCAGGAACTGCAGATTTCCGCCGTTGTCGACTGCAAACGCCGCGTCCGCGTCGGGTGCGGCCTCGAGCGCACCGACCAGGGCAGCGATCGACTCGGCGCTGACGAACGGAAGATCGGCCGCGAGGGTCACGACGATCTCTGCGGTGGGGCGCGCGGACGCCAACGCGGCGACGGGCCCGCCACCGGGCGGAGACTCCTGAACCTGGACGACAGCGGGGTCGAGGCCGTGGCGGTGGGGGCCCACGACCGTGATGCGGGCGGCACCGGCCACCGCGGCGAGTGCCGTGTCGAGCATCGATCGGCCCGCGACCACGAGCGCGGGCTTGTCGACGCCACCCATCCGGGTCGCTCGCCCTCCCGCGACGATGACGGCCTCGGACCCGGACGCAGATTCGGACAGCGTGGACATGCCCTCATGCTGCCCGAGACCGCGCGACGATGCGCGTGCGCCGTCAGAAAGTGTGACGCGCTCGGTGCATATCGACCCGGTCACCGGTGACGGGCGTGCCCTCGGCCGCGAGTCGGGGCAACTGACGATGGGCGAGGTGGGCGACGGGTTTGCCGGACGCCGGGACCACCCGGTGCCAGGACAGGTCGGAACTGTCGGTCCGCATGATCCACCCGACGGTGCGGGGGCTGGACAGCCCCGCCGCGTCGGCGATGTCGCCGTAAGTTGCCACGAACCCGGGGGGAATCGACGCGACCAGCGTGCGTACGTGCTCGATCTGAGTGTCTGTCGTCACCATACCTACAACACTTTCCTGACCAATTCGGCCGTACTCGCGGGCATCGCCTGGTCGATCATATGGTCGCAGTCGAGTTCGAGCATCGTCAGATGCGGTCCGAGACGCTCGGCCAGCGCTGCTCGGAACTCGTCCGAGGTATATGCGGGAAGAACCCTGCCCGCACGTGCAAGGACCGTGGGGACGTGGCTGGGCGGCAGCACGAACTCACGTGCGAGTTCGCCCCACGACGCCACCAATGCAGGCACGCAGTAACGCCAATTCACCCGGCCGGAATCGAGTGCGACCAGGTGTTCCGAGATCTCGGCATCGAGAAGCTCCGGGGCCACCTGGCCCCAGTCGCCGTGTACCTTCTCCGAACGAGCCTCGGCCGCATCCGTGTAATCGGGAAAGCGCACGGTGAGATCTGCGATCTCGAGTAGTCGGTCGGGCGGCAGCGCGATCGCAGGATCGAGTAGAACGAGCGCTCGGACGCGGTCGGGTTCGGCGGCGGCGAGGTGGAGTGCCAGTGCGCCACCGAACGAATGTCCGACCACCGTGACGGGCTCGCCGGTGTGCGTGTCGAGAACACCCAGCAGATCGTGGACGTGGGATTCGAAATTCCACGGCGGCTCCCACGGCGACCGGCCGTGGCCCCGCAGATCCGGCGCGATCACGCGGAGATCCGGAAGATGCCGCTCGGCCAGGTTCTGCCAGCGTCTGCCGTGACCGGTCAGGCCGTGCAGGGCCAGCATCGGAGGGCCGTCGGAAGGGCCGAACAGATGTGTGTGGAGGGGCGATGCGGAGGCGCTCACCTCGTTCACTATGGCATCCCGGGTACGGCCACGGGCGACCGAGGCGGTGCGCCGCCCTGTCGGACCTGTCTGCTGGGATGTCGATATGACCGACGCCGATCTCCGTACCGGACTGCGGGGCGCACCCGAGCGCCCGCGCCGCCCGGCCGCGCGGCTCGTCCGGCGGCCGGAGGACACGTCCACGGCCCGGCAGTGGCCGCAGGATGTCCAACAGGTCTTCGCCGACGCTCCGCCGGCTTCGCAATGGCGGCCATGGCAGGTCCTCGGTGGTCCGGGCACGGGGAAGACGTCCCTGCTCGTGGATCTTGCGGTGCATCGCATCGCGTCGGGGGCCCAACCCGACTCGGTGCTCGTGCTCACCCACTCTCGGCGTGCCGCCACCGCGGTGCGAGAGGCGATCACCGCGGGACTGCTCAGTGCCGGTGCGGCGACCGACCCACGTGCCACTCGCGAGCCGCTCGTCCGCACGGTCCACTCCTATGCGTTCGCTGTGCTGCGCTTGCAGGCTTCCGCCCACGGGAATCCTCCCCCGCGGTTGATCACGGGTGCCGAGCAGGACGCCGTTCTGCGTGAGCTGTTGCGCGGCGACATCGACGACGGCGCGACGATGTGGCCGGAGCGTCTCCGGCCCGCACTCGGCATGACCGGTTTCGCCGTGGAACTGCGAGATCTGATGTTGCGGGCCAACGAGCGCGGTCTGGGCCCCGAAGACCTCGTCGAGCTCGGTGAACGCCGTGAACGCCCCGAATGGGTGGCGGCCGGGTTGTTCGCGCAGCGGTACGAGCAGGTGATGCTCTTGCGCGGAGCCGTAGGGCTCGAAGCTCCTGAAGCCACGGCTCCGGCACTCGACGCCGCAGAACTCGTTGGCGCGGCGCTGGCGGCGTTCGCGACCGATCCCGAGTTGCTTGCGGGGGAGCGCAGTCGCATCCGGCATCTCCTCGTCGACGACGCCCAGCACCTCGATCCACAGGCCGCGCACCTCGTGCGAGTCGTCGGCGCAGGTACACGTACGAGCACGATCGCCGGAGACCCGGATCAGAGCGTGTTCACCTTCCGCGGAGCCGACCCGGAGTTCCTCACCGGGCTTGCCGAGCACGATCCGCAGCGACGCATCATCCTGGACACCGATTTCCGTGAAGCAGCGGAAATCGCGTCCGTCACGGGCGCGATAGCCGGACGCCTTCCCGGCCTTCCGCCGCACCGCGGGGCCTCGGTACCCGGGGCTGCCGTCTCCGGCGAGAGTGTGCAGCTGCCCGATCCGACCGGCACATCGGGTCAGGTGCGCGTGGCGGTGATGTCGTCCCAGGCCAAGGAAGCTGCCGTCGTCGCCGATGCCCTGCGACGTGCCCATCTGATCGACGGGGTGCCGTGGTCGAAGATGGCCGTGATCGTCCGATCCGTTCCGCGCGTGCTCGCGCCACTTCGCCGCGCACTTCTCGCAGCCGGTGTGCCGATGACCACTGCTGCATCCGAACTGCCGCTTGCCAGGCAGCACAGCGTCGCGGGGATGCTGCTGGTGTTGCGGGCGGTCTCCGAGCGCCGCTTCGGTCCCGAGGAAGCGCTCGCGTTGCTGTCGGGCCCGGTCGGTGGCGCCGAGCCGGTCGCGCTGCGTCGGCTCCGGCGCGGATTGCGTCGGGCCGAACTCGCATCCGAGGGCGACCGGGACTCCGCCGAGCTCCTCCGGACCCTGCTCGTCGAAGATTCCGCCGAATCCGACCGTCTGATGCGGGGCCTGACCGACGTGGAGGCCGCTCCGCTGAAACGGGTGCTGTCGGTGGTGGCCGAGGCGCGATCGGCGTTGCTGCGCGGCGGTGGTCTGGAGGACGTGTTGTGGGCGGCGTGGCAGGCGACAGGCCTCGAACGGCGCTGGGTAGCGGCGTCCGCGCGCGGCGGTCCGGTGGGTGCGCAGGCCGACCGCGACCTCGACGCCGTGGTGGCGCTGTTCGACGCGGCGGCCGACTACGTAGACCGGCTCCCGCGCGCCCAGATCTCCGGATTCGTCGACTACCTCACCGAACAGGAGATCCCGGGCACGGTGCGCAGCCGTGCCGCAGCAGAATCCGAGGCCGTCACCATCTCGAGCGCGCACTCTGCGGCGGGACGGGAGTGGGACGTCGTCGTGGTCGCCGGCGTGCAGGAAGGGTTGTGGCCGAGCCTGCGCGCGCGTGGCACCTTGCTCGGTATCGAAGCGCTCATCGACGCGGTGTCCGGCGCCGACGGAGGCGACGGCAGCAGCACCCGGCTCTCGCGTACAGCGCCTCTCCTCGCCGACGAGCGGCGGTTGTTCCTCGTCGCCTGCAGTCGTGCCCGCACGCGCCTTGTCGTCACCGCGGTCGACTCGGTCGGCGGCGACACCGAACTCGTACGGTCGAGGTTCGTCGACGAACTCCTCGGGTCCGACGACCAGAGCGTCTCCGACGAGCCGCGCGTGCCCGACGAAGTGCGCACGCGAGTGCTCGCGTTGCCCACGCTCGTCGCGGAATTGCGTTCCGTCGTGTGCGATCCGGTGCTCGCCCAGCACGAACCCGACCGCGTGCATCGTGCCGCCGTTCAACTCGCCCGGCTCGCTCGCGCAGGCGTGCAAGGGGCTCACCCCGAAAAGTGGTATGGCACAGCAGATCCGAGTACCGCCTTGTCGCTGTGGGAACCGGATGATGCGGTACGCCTGTCGCCCTCCACCGTCGAACAGCTCGTCACGTGCCCGCTGCGCTGGATGTTCGAGCGACACGGCGGATCCGACGGCGAGAATTCGCACGCGGTCACGGGCACTCTCGTGCACACCCTCGTCCAGGCGCTCGCGGGACGAATCCCTCCGGAACGGATCGATCAGGCGCTCGAGAACGCCTGGAGTTCCGTCGACCTCGGTTCCGACTGGTATGCGCGTCGCGAACTCGAACGAACGCGCAGAATGCTCGACACCTTCTCGACCTGGCTGCAGGGAACCCGCAGCGAACTCGAGGAAGTAGGCGTCGAGGTCACCGTCGACGGCGTGATCGAACCTCGTGAGGCGGGCGCGCCTCGCGTCCGGCTTCGTGGGCGCATCGACCGGCTCGAACGCGACCCCGAGGGCCGCCCCGTGGTGGTCGACGTCAAGACTGCGAAGAATCCCGTGTCGAAGGACGCCGCGCGCGACCACGCGCAGTTGGCGACCTATCAGGTGGCAGTCGCCGAGGGTGCCGTCGAGGGCGAGCCGGCCGCGACGCCGGGCGGGGCGCGATTGGTCTTCGTGGCCAAGCCTCACAACAAGGAAGGGGCTACTCAGCGGGTTCAGCCACCCCTCGACGAGGAAGGACTCGAGCACTGGCGCGGCGTGATCCACGAAGCGGCGGCCGCGACCCGCGGGCCGCAATTCCTGGCGCAGGTCAACGACGGGTGCCGGCATTGTCCGGTCCAATCGAGTTGTCCCGCCCACGATGAAGGCAGGCAGGTGACCGGATGAGCCCGGCCCGGGTGAGCGCGGAGCAACTTGCCGAGGCACTCGGCCAACCACCGCCGACCATCGAACAGACCGCTGTCATCGAGGCGTCGATGGGCCCGGCCCTCGTCGTGGCCGGCGCGGGGGCAGGCAAGACGGAAACCATGGCGGCGCGTGTTGTATGGCTCGTCGCGAACGGCTTCGTGGAGCCCGAACAGGTCCTCGGTCTGACCTTCACACGCAAGGCCGCGCAACAGCTGACCACCAGGATCCGTCGGCGGCTCGCGAAACTGGCCGGGTCACCGCTGGTCCGCGACCTCGACCCCACGGGCGGTCTTCGCAATCGGATCCTGGGCAGCGAACCAGAGGTCGGGACGTACCACGCATACGCGGGGCGCCTGCTGGGAGAGCACGGTCTGTTGCTGCCGATCGAGCCGTCGGCGGCGTTGCTCTCGGAAACCGAGCTGTGGCAGATCGCGCACCGGGTGGTCAGCGCCTGGGACGGCGAGCTCGACACCGATCGGAACCCCGCGTCGGTCACCGAAACCGTCCTCGCGCTGTCCGGGCAGCTCGCCGAGCACCTCGTCGATCCCGAACAGCTGGCCGAAGCGCATACCGAACTCGGCAAGCTGATCCACACCTTGCCGGGCGGGCCGGGACAAAGAGGTGGGCCGTCGAAGACGCTCCTCGGTTACCTCGAGACACAGGACGCCCGCGTGCAACTGCTCCCGCTGGTGCAGCGGCTCGCCGAAACCCTGCGCCGTGAAGGTGCGCTCGACTTCGGTAGTCAGATGTCGCTCGCGGCACGTGTTGCCCGGGATCATCCGGAAGTCGGGACAGGCGAACGCGAGCGATTCCGCGTGGTCCTGCTCGACGAGTATCAGGACACCGGACACGCTCAGCGGATCCTGCTGTCGGCGCTCTTCGGTGGTGGCCAGGACGGTGGTCTCGCCGTCACCGCAGTGGGGGATCCGATGCAGTCGATCTACGGGTGGCGTGGGGCGTCTGCCGCGAATCTTCCGCGCTTCGCGACCGATTTCGCACTCCCCGACGGCGAACCCGCACCGAAGCTGGAACTCCTGACCAGCTGGCGCAATCCGCCGGAGGCGCTCGAACTCGCCAACGTGTCGTCCGAGCCGCTGCGCGACCGCGGTGTCGCCGTGAGCAGATTGAGGCCACGTCCCGATGCGGTGCCCGGCGACGTGCGGATCGCGATGCACCCCGACGTCGACGCCGAGCGCAGGTGGGTGGCCGACCGGATCGAAGCCGAGTACGCGGCCGCGCGCGCCGAGAATGTTCCGCCGCCCACGGCAGCCGTACTGGTGCGCCGCAACGCCGACGCAGCACCGATAGCCGAGACGCTCCGTGCTCGCGGTTTGCCCGTCGAGGTGGTCGGCCTCGGTGGTCTTCTGCACACACCCGAAGTCGCCGACGTGCTTGCGATGCTGCGTCTGGCCGCAGACCCGATGGCAGGCAGTGCCGCCGTGCGGGTCCTGACCGGCGCGCGATGGCAGCTGGGCGCCGCGGATCTACGTGCTCTGTGGCGCAGAGCGCAGGAACTGGCGATCACCGGCCGGTATGGCGTCACCGGTGCCGTCACCGATCCAGACGCCCTCGATGACGCTCTCGACTCGGCATTGCCCGGCGAGTACGCCGACCAGGCCGGGCTGGCGGATGCGATCTCCGACCCAGGGCGGCCGGAACAGTATTCGAAATTCGGATTCGCGCGGATCACGGCGCTTGCCCGCGAACTCGCCTCGCTGCGCGAACGACTGGGGCAACCGCTGACCGAGCTCGTGGCCGAGGTCGAACGCGTCCTCGGGATCGGTATCGAGGCGCAGGCCCGGGTCGGCAGCCGCAGTGGAGTGGCAGGTCGCGAACACCTGGACGCCTTCGCCGACGTCGTTGCGTCCTTTGCCGGTCGCGGCCATGCGACATTGCCCGGTCTGCTCGCCTACCTGTCGGCAGCCGAGGAGATCGAACAGGGACTCACCCCGGGGGAGGTCGAGGTCGATCCCGAGCGGGTGCAGATCCTCACAGTGCATTCGGCCAAGGGTCTCGAATGGCAGGTAGTGGCCGTTCCACACGTGAGTACCGGAATCTTCCCGTCGACTACCGGACTGTCGACGTGGCTCGGCGCGCTCGCCGAACTCCCGCCCGGGCTCCGCGGCGACCGTGCTCAACCGGGTGACGAACCGGGTGGGAGCACCGACGGTGTACCCGTGCTCGATCTCGACGACGTGTCCGACCGCAAGATGGTCGAGAATGCGATCGTTGCCCACAAGGACGCACTCAAACGGCGCAAGCATGATGAGGACAGGAGACTGTTCTATGTTGCGCTGACCCGGACGGAGCGGGCGCTGTACGTGTCCGGACACCACTGGGCCGATACCGGGTCGGAGCCCAAGGGCCCGTCGGAGTTCCTCACAGAGCTGCATGCGCTGCTGACCGAACGCCCGGAACTCGGCGTCATCGATCAGTGGGAACCCGCACCCGAGCCGGGCACCGTCAATCCGATGACCGAGACGCCGCGCAGCGCTGTGTGGCCACGCGACCCCCTCGGATCGAGGCGCGCCGACGTCGAACGCGGTGCCGCGCTGGTCCTCGACGCAGTCGCCGCCGGCGAACCCGAGTCGCTCGACCAGCCCGACGGCGACCCCGACGAGTGGGCGGCAGACGTCGATGCGCTGCTTGCGGAACGCGACCAGCGCGCTGAACGCGGCGCCGAAGTGGTGATGCCCGCGCAGCTGTCGGTCAGCCAGCTCGTGGATCTTGCCGCGGATCCGGACGCTCTCGCGGCACGCCTGCGCCGGCCCCTGCCGTTTCGGCCCAACCCGCTCGCGCGGCGGGGAACAGCGTTCCACGCTTGGCTCGAACGTCGCTTCGGTGCAACCCGGCTGCTCGACCTCGACGAACTGCCCGGCGCCGACGACGACGGCGGCGACGAATCCGACTTCGACAGGTTGCAGGAAGCGTTCCTGCGGTCGCCATGGGCCGCCCGGAATCCGATCGAGGTCGAGGTGCCTTTCGAAACCTCCTTGGCGGGCACTGTGATCCGCGGCCGGATCGATGCGGTCTTCGAGGATCCGGACGGCGGATGGACGGTCATCGACTGGAAGACCGGCGCCGAACCGGACGCCGACAAGCTCGCCTCGGTGGGGATGCAGCTTGCTGCCTATCGGCTGGCCTGGGCGAGATTGATGGCGGCGAGGACCGCGCGTATCACCGGGCGCCCCGCCGACCTCCCTCTCGACAAGGTCCGTGCGGCATTCCACTATGTGAGGACGGGCCGGACGGTGGCGCCCGGCGATCTGCCCGGCGCAGACTTCCTCGAACGGCTCGTGCGGTCTGCCGGCGCCGAGAACAGGTGAGGGTGATGTCGACGTTCGTATTGTTGCCGGGCGCGGGCTCCGACTCGTGGTACTGGCATCGGGTGGTGCCGTTGCTCGCGCAGCGCGGACACACGGCGATGCCGGTCGACCTTCCGTACGGCGACGATCAGGCCGATCAGCGCACCTATGCTGACATCGTGGTCGCCGCGATCAGAGATGCCGAGCGACCGCTGATCGTCGTGGGACAGTCGATGTCGGCGTTCACCGCAGTCCTCGTCGCCGAGCGTGTTCCCCTCGACGAACTGGTCCTGGTGGCGCCGATGATCCCGGCACCCGGCGAGTCGCCCGGACTGTGGTGGGGCAACGTCGGGCACGAGGAGGCCAAGCGCACCCAGGACGTCCTCGACGGACGCGATCCCGCCACGGCACCCGACCCTCTGGAATTGTTTTTCCATGATGTGCCCGTGGAGCTGCGCGACCAAGCGTTCGCGCGTGAGGAGAGTCGGTTGTCGGACAACGCTTTCGAACCGCAGTGGGAGGCGGAGGGTTGGCCCGACGTGCCGGTGAGAGTGATCGCCGGGCGCCACGACCGGCTCTTTCCGCTTCCGTTCCTCACAAGGTTGGCCAACGAGAGGCTCGGCGTCGAACCGGAGACTGTCGACAGCGGACATCTGCCTGCACTCGTGTGTCCGTCGGAGCTCACCGAACTCCTGCTGGCGCGCCGTTAGGAGGAGGTCACCACCGGGCGGTACGCCGGACCTTCAACGCTTCGGTGACAAGGGGGATCTGCAGGGGAAGACGGGCCACGGCCACGGCCTTCGCCGCGGGGGAGACGCGCTTGCTGCGAAGCCAGCTCATCGCCATCTGCACGTTCGCGGGAAACACTGCGACGAACAACGCCGCGGCGAGGGTGCCACCGAGCCGGCGGGTGCGGGGGACCGCCAGCGTCGTCGCGACGGCCAGCTCGGCGACACCCGATGCGTAGGTGTAGTGACGGGCCTCGCCCGGCAACTGTTTCGGCACGATGCCGTCGAACGGCGCGGGCAGGACGAAGTGCATGACACCGGCGCCGGTGAGGAGCGCGGCAAGCCGCAGCGCGGGGCCGCGGGAACGTTGCGTGGACATGCACGCCACACTAGTGCCCGGCGCGTAGGCTGCCGTTCTGGCCGGTACGACACACCGGGCCGGCCGATGCTCCCCGACAGGCATTCGAGATTCAGTGATGGAGGCTCCGCGTGCGTAATCACACCGTCGTGATCGGCTACGGCACCAAGGGGCATACTGCCGTCGACGCGATGCTCGGCGACGGGGTCCCCCCGTCCGAGATCGTGGTGGTGGACACCGACCCGCGCGTGCTCGAAGCCGCCGAGCGGCAGGGTCTCGTCACGGTGCAGGGCTCGGCAACCAAGTCCGACGTGCTGCGACTCGCGGGTGTCCAGCACGCCGCCGCGGTCATCGTCGCAGCGAACCGCGACGACACCGCGGTCCTGGTGACTCTCAGCGCGCGCGAGATCGCGCCGAAGGCGAAGATCGTCGCAGCGATCCGCGAATCGGAGAACACCCACCTGATGCGACAGTCGGGTGCTGATTCGGTGGTGATCTCGTCGGAGACCGCGGGCCGGCTTCTCGGGATCGCCACGACCACACCGAACGTCGTCGAGATGATCGAAGATCTGCTGACGCCCGAGGCGGGTTTCGCGATCGCCGAACGTGATGTGGACGAGAGTGAAGTAGGGGGTTCGCCCCGTCATCTCAAGGACATCGTTCTCGCGGTGGTGCGCGACGGCCGCATGTGGAGGATCGGTTCTCCGGAAGTCGATGCGATCGAGCCCGGCGACAAGCTTCTGTATATCCGGCTGGTATCCGGTTCGGCTTCCGGCGCTATGCGTGGTTAGTGTTCACGGTGTGAGGGCTTTCGCATTGGGTGAGACACCGCTGTTGTCGCGCACCGTGGTCGAGCGTGCCGAGGAACTGCGATCCGACGTCGACGCGCTTCGTGCCGGATGGGCGACAGCGAAGCTCTTGCGGATCGATCGCCGTGGACAGGCCCCTGTGGACGGATCGGTTCTCGTGCTCGCCGATGCGATCGAACTGGGACACGAACCGGTTGCGGGCGCGGTCTTCCTCGGGATTCGCGACGGTGCGCACGTGTGGGCGGTCCGGGTCCTCGCGCAGACCGGTACGGTCGCCGACCTTCGCCGGGTCGGCGAAGATCTCGGTGATTCCGATGCCGATCTGATGGTCAGCGCAGTGGCGCTGCTGAACTGGCACGACCAGGCCGCGTTCAGCGCTGTCGACGGTTCCCCCAGTGAGCCCACGGTCGCCGGCTGGTCCCGGATCAGCACGGTCACCGGGCACGAGGAATTCCCCCGGACCGATCCGGCCATCATCTGTCTCGTCCACGACGGCGATGGCCGGGTCCTGCTTGCCCGCCAGCCGTCGTGGCCTGAGCGTCGTTTCTCCGTGCTTGCGGGTTTCGTCGAGGCAGGGGAGTCACTCGAAGCCTGCGTCGTTCGTGAGATCCGCGAAGAGGTCGGCGTCGACGTTCGTGACGTGCAGTATCTCGGTAGTCAGCCGTGGCCGTTCCCGCGCTCGCTGATGCTCGGTTTCTCCGCCGTGGCGGATCCGGAGCAGCGGGTCGAGTTTCTGGACGGTGAAATTGCGGAGGCGCGGTGGTTCACGCGCGAGGAGGTGCGCGCTGCGCTCGCTGCAGGAGACTGGGCGTCTTCCGAAGAGGCTCCGTTGTTGCTGCCCGGCTCGATCTCGATCGCGCGCGGCCTGATCTCCGGATGGGTCAACGGCTGATCACCGAACCGGTTCGTCGCATTCCGTCCAGCGCGATCTCGACGGTCCGGTCGGCGTAGTCGGCGGTCAGCGGACCGGTCCGGAACAGCCATCGCTGGGTCAGCGGTGAGAAGATCGCGTCGAGCGCGGCGTCGAGGTCGAGGTCGTCCGGAAGCTGACCGGCTTCCTGCGCCGACCGGAGCCGCTGCTTCTTGAGTTCTCGCGTCGGTGCCTCGAATCGCTTCAGGTACTCCTTCGCGAGTGCGTCGTCGGTCAGGACTGCGACGGTCAGCGCGCGGAGGGGCTTTTCGAAGGTGGGGTCGTGTAGTTCCTCGATCGTCGCGCGCATCACCGTTCGCAGGTCCGCGGTGAGATCGCCGGTGTCGGGCAGACCCGGCGAATCCTCATGTCCCTCAACGGTGTGCTTGCGCAGGAATGCGTCGAGCAGCACCGACCCCTTGGATGACCACCACCGGTAGATCGTTTGCTTTCCGACTCCCGCGCGTGCGGCGATCGCTTCGATGGACAGGCGGGCGTAGCCGACTTCGGCGACGAGTTCGACGGCCGCATCGAGGATGGCGGTGTGTGAGGCGGCGTTGCGTCGTGAGCGGTTCGGTTCGAGGGAAGGCATAGCGTGATCATACGTTTGACGAGACGAGACGGACCGTCTTGACCCGAATGCGGGAGGGAGCTACGGTGTGAATCACAACGAGACGGACCGTCTCGTCTTGACTGGAGGGCGCAGATGACACGATTCGATTCAGGGGAGCGCGTGTGGTTCGTCACCGGAGCGAGCCGCGGGCTCGGCCGGGCATTCGTCGACGAAGCGCTCGCCGCAGGGGATCGTGTGGTCGCGGTTTCTCGCGGGATCGGGACCGTTGCCGATCTCGACGACGACAGGGTGCTCCGGCTTCCCACGGACGTCACAGACCGCGCCGCGGTCTTCGAGGCGGTCGATGCCGGGGTCGCACATTTCGGTCGCATCGACATCGCGATCAACAATGCCGGAACGATGTGGTCCGGATTCGTCGAGGAATTCGACGAAGCGCAGGTGCGCGCGCAGATGGAGACCAACTTCTTCGGAGCGCTGTGGGTCGGTCAGGCGGTCGCGGGTGTCATGAGGCGTCAGCGGGGCGGTCACCTCGTGCAGATCTCGAGCATCGGCGGCGTCGTGACCGGACCGACCTCGGGAATCTACAGCGCCAGCAAGTTCGCACTCGAAGGTGCGAGTGAGGCACTTGCGGCGGAACTCGCGGGCTTCGGCGTCGATGTCACCATCGTCGAACCCGGCGGATACTGGACCGATCTCTACACGGGTATGGGGTTCACCGAACCGTGCGCCGACTACGCGCAGCTCCGCGCCGACATCACCGAACAGTTCGCCGATACCGCCATCGACAGTGAACCGGCGCTCGCGGCAAAGGCGATCAGTGCACTCGTGGACAGTGATGAGCCGCCTTTGCGTCTCATTCTCGGTAGCGCGGTGCTCGACGCTGCCATCGATGCAGCGCAACGGCGCATCGATACCTGGTCGGCATGGGAGGCGGTGAGCCGGGCTGCGGAGTCGGCCGTTCCGGCTCCCGGTGAACGACTGCCGACCGAATGAGCCGGGCGGTGCAGGTCCTCGCTCGGCGCTGCCCGCTCGACTCTGCGGGCGTTACAGACCCAGTGCCCGCTTGACGGCGGACAGCGGCGGATTCGTCGCGGTGGTGCCGTCCGCGTACTTCACCGTCGGGACGACGTGATTGCCGTCGTTGACACTTCCGACGAACTCGGCGGCCGCGGGATCGGACTCGATATCGATCTCGGCGTAAGCGATACCGTTCTCGTCGAGTTGCTTCTTCAGTCGCTTGCAGTAGCCGCACCACGTGGTGGAGTAGATGGTCAGCGGAGGCGTGTCGGTCGATGTCCTATCGAGGGTCGTCATGACGGCGACAACGTCGTATGAGCACCGATCTGTTCCGGATTCTGCGAAATGTGTTCCCCGACACAGGCGGCGCTCACGGTGATGACGCCGGTGGGTCGCGTTGTCGGTCGGCACTGCCATGATGGGGGCCATGCGTGTGGAAGCGGCGGTGGACGGTCTCGACCCGGAACAGGCAGCAGCAGTCCTCGCACCCCGAGGTCCGGTGTGCGTTCTCGCAGGCGCGGGTACCGGCAAGACGCGCACCATCACACGCCGGATCGCCCACCTCGTCTCCGACGGCCATGTTTCGGCCGGGCAGGTCCTCGCTGTGACCTTCACGGCGCGCGCCGCGGGCGAGATGCGTTCGCGCCTCCGGGAGCTCGGTGTCGGCGGGGCGGGCCCTCAGGTACAGGCGCGCACCTTCCACGCCGCCGCCCTTCGGCAACTGCGTTACTTCTGGCCGCAGGTCGTCGGCGACATCCCATGGCACCTCCTCGACCGCAAGTTCGCGGTGGTGTCGCAGGCAGCGCACCGCGCTGGTTTTGCGACCGACACCGACACGGTCCGCGACCTCCTGTCCGAGATCGAATGGGCGAAAGGGTCACTCCACGCGCCTGAGGACTACCCCGCGGCCGCAGCCCGGGCACGCCGTGAGCCACCCGCCGACGCCGAGCGGGTCGCGAAGGTCTACGCAGGATACGAATCGCTCAAGAACCGGGGCGAAGACGGCATCTATCTCGACTTCGACGATCTGTTGCTACAGACTGCCGGCGCTCTCGAAGGAAACACGACGGTGGCGGAGGAGTTTCGCGACCGGTATCGCTGCTTCGTCGTCGACGAATACCAGGACGTCACTCCGTTGCAGCAGCGCGTGCTCGATGCATGGCTCGGCGACCGGGACGATCTGACGGTGGTCGGCGACGCCAACCAGACGATCTATTCGTTCACGGGAGCGTCGCCCAAGTATCTGCTCGACTTCTCCCGGCGCTTCCCCGAGGCCACCATGGTCCGGCTCGAGCGCGACTATCGATCCACTCCGCAAGTCGTGGACCTTGCGAATCGGGTGATCGGTCAAGCTCGGGGCCGGATCGCCGGGACCAGGCTCCAGCTGATCGGACAGCGTCCCGCGGGGCCCGAACCGGTCTTCGCCGAGTACGACGACGAGCCCGCCGAAGCGAAAGCTGTCGCGAAGGCCATCGCCAGGCTGCTGCGTGAGGGTGTGCCGGCATCCGAGATCGCCGTCCTGTATCGGATCAACGCTCAGTCCGAGGCCTACGAGCAGGCATTCACAGAGTCCGGCATTCCCTATCAGGTTCGCGGAGGCGAAGGGTTCTTCCAGCGTGCCGAGGTGCGCCAGGCCGTGAACGCCCTGCGCCAGACCGCGGCTCGCGACGATCTGCCCGAGGACGCGGATCGCGGAACCAACCTTGTGAATCTGGTCCGGGCTACCCTCGTTCCGCTCGGGCTGACAGACTCCGAACCCTCCGGTACCCAGGCGCGCGAGAGGTGGGCCTCGCTCACCGCTCTCGCCCAGCTCACCGAGGAACTCCTCGAACACGAGCCGGACCTCACTCTCGCGAGCCTGCTGCGCGATCTTGCGGCACGGGCCGAAGCAAGGCAGCCACCGACCGTACAGGGCGTGACCCTCGCGTCGTTGCATGCGGCGAAGGGGCTCGAGTGGGATGCCGTGTTCCTCGTCGGGCTCACCGACGGCATGTTGCCGATCACGCACGTCACCGGCGACAAGGACACCGCACCCGACGACGCCGGACTCGAGGAGGAACGTCGGCTGCTGTATGTGGGTGTGACGCGCGCGCGTGTGCATCTGCAGCTCTCGTGGGCGTTGTCGCGTACCGAGGGTGGGCGGAAGACCCGGCGCCGATCACGATTCCTGCTGGGGTTGATCCCCGACAGTTCGCCGGCATCGAAGATCATCGAACCGGCACCGTCGAAAAGGAAGCGGCCGCAATGCCGGGTCTGTGGCAAGCCGTTGATGACGTCGACGTCCACGAAACTCGGCCGGTGCGAAGGGTGCCCATCGAACCTCGACGAGGACTTGCTGGTGGCATTGAAGGACTGGCGACGCGACCGGTCCAAGGAACTCTCGGTTCCTGCTTATGTGGTGTTCACCGACAACACGTTGGTCGCGATCGCAGAACAACAACCCGCCGACAATCGGGCGCTCGTCGCCATCCCGGGGATCGGCGCGAGAAAACTCGAACAGTTCGGGGCCGACGTACTCGCACTCGTGCGCGGTGAGCGGGCAGGCGACACCCTCGATCTGTAGGACTCGAGTCGGGACCCGGCCGGCTCATCCTGTCTGCAGCGCAGGGGCGATCGTGGTGCTCCACGCTTCGCGGAGCTGATCTTCGAACAGCGCCCACGTGTGCGCGCCGGTGTCGCGCAACGACACCGTCGCGGGGACACCCGCTGCTTCGAGCGCATCGACGAACATGGTGGTGCACCGGTGGACGAGTGCTTCGACGACCATCCCGCCGATCGGCGGTATCGCGCCTTCCGGGATCCGGTCCACGACACCGACGGCACCGCGTGATGCGCTGACATACACGGCGGTGCCTGCCAGTTTCGCGGCGTTGGACGCGGGGTCGTGTGCGCGCCACTCGCGGCTGCCGGGAGGGCCCCACATGTTGAGCGGATTGTTCAGTCCGCTGGCGATCATGGTCGAGATACCCACGCTGGCAAGGAGGTTGCTCGGTGCAGGGCATCCGCTGAACGATGCCGCAGCCTGGTACAGATCGGGCGCCTGGATCGCCAGATCGAGAGCGGGCCCACCGCTCATCGACAACCCCGCGACTGCGTTCAGTCCGGTCCCGCCGAACTCGCGGTCGATCACGCCGGGCAGTTCCCGAGTCAGATACGTCTCCCACATATTGATGCCGAGGATCGGATCGGAGCTTCCCCAATCGGTGTAGAAGCTGAAACGTCCGCCGATCGGCAGCACGACGGTCACGTTCTTGTCAGCGAAGAACGCGGGCACCTGTGAGTTGTTCATCCAGCCGACTCCGTCCTCACCGCCGAGAGCACCGTTGAGCAGGTACAACGTAGGTAGCGAGCCGCCGTGTGCGGGCCGGAGAACGTCGTTGGAGATCACCCGATTCATTGCGGGCGAGTAGACGTCGACGACGGTGTGGGTGGGGGAGATCTCCCGGGTCTCCACCACGTGTGGAGCGATATCCGACACCGCGCTGGCTCCAGGCGGCTGTGGTTCCGCGGTTGGCTGAGCCGCGGCGAGCCCGCCGAACCCGATGCTCGAGGCCAGTACTGTAACCGACGACGCAGACAACACACGTAACATTGACCTCACGCACAACTTCCGCATCAACCGATCGTCGCATTCGACAGGAGCGCGGGGGTTGCGTGACGGTGTTCGGTCGGTTGCAATACGGTCTCGGCCGGCTCTCGGTCATCGATCTGCAGTTCGGCGACCCGAAGTCCTGTCAGCAGGCACAGAGGCAGAAGTAGTGGCCCGCCGGGTCACGGAATACGCGAAACGTCGGGGCTGTCGATGGGCCGAGAACACGGGTGGCGCCGAGGCCGAGTGCAACTCCCTCGGCCTCGTCGAGATTCGGAACGCTGAAGTCGAGGTGGGCGCGAACACCTTCCTCCGGCCATCGTCGTGGAACGAAGTCGGGGGCGAGTTGGAATGCGATCGCGGTGCTGTCGTCACGGGCAAGCTCGAACCAGTCGTCGCGGTCTTTCACGAGCCGCCAGCCGAGCAGGTCGCGATAGAAATCGGCGAGGGCGCGCGGGTCGGGGCAATCGAGCACTGGGATGAATCTCGTCGTCGCGAGTGTCATGCGTCCACCGTAACCGCCGCGGAGGTGTGAAACCGCAGGTAGAAAATAACTTGTGTCATCCATGGGGACGTCACTACTGTGGATGACGATGTCACGGGAGAGCCCGTGCACGAACCATGGCAGGAGGTAGCACCGATGCTCGGCTTCACAGCGCTCGCACTCATCGCTGCCGCCGCCGGCGCAGCCGACGTGGCTGCTCCGCGCGCCCGTCGTGTGCGTGCCGCAGCTGTTTCGTCCGTGGTCAGGGGTCTGCCCGAGGTTCGCCTCCGGTAGACGATTCCGATTCCAGGCCACGGACCCCGCCCAGCGGACCGTGGCCACACTGCTTTTCGGCCGGGTTCGCACCGCATTCAATCCGAACCATCGAAAAGGAGCTCTCGTGCCGAGCGACACCCTGTCGACCGCCCCGCACGATTCCGACCAAGAGACCGGTGCACGTGCCGGGATCCTGCCGTGCCACAACTACGACCCGGACCTGTGGTTCGCGGACACACCCGCTGACCTCGAACGCGCCAAGGCACTGTGTTCCGCATGTCCCGTGCGTTCGCGGTGTCTCGCAGCCGCTCTCGACCGCGAGGAACCCTGGGGAGTATGGGGCGGCGAGATCCTCGACCGCGGCGCGATCGTCGCACGTAAGCGTCCTCGCGGGCGTCCCCGCAAGCATCCCGTCGTCACCGATCCGGAGAAGGAATTGGTGTGTGCATGACCGCCCTGGGCGGGCGAGGCGTCCGGCCTCGCCCGCCCAGGCCGGTCACTCGTCGACGAACCCCGGCAGCCACTCGGTGAGTATTCGCATGTAGGGCGCGTACGCGTCGAGTTGAGCGCAGATCCCCACCGAGCCCAACAGGACCCGGAAGACACTGAGATACTCCGGCGGAAGATTCAACGTGCGGGCGGTCCGGAACTGAGGACCGGAGAAGTCGGTGGCCACACCCGCGACCTGCTGCAACCACGATCGGGTGAAGTGGAACGACTCTGTCCGGATGGGGTCGGTGAACGGGCGGAGATAGTCCGCGATCTCCCGGTCCGTCACGGTCCGGCCGGGCAACACGAACTTGTTGTCGTACAGCAGTTGCGTCAGCTCGTCGAACCGCTCGTCGAGGGCGAGCCGGACCATCCGGCCCAATACCGGCGGGAAACCATCCGGCATCGCGGCGGTGGCGCCGAAATCGATGACGCCGAGCCGTCCGTCGTCGAGCAACATGAAGTTGCCCGGGTGCGGATCGCTGTGCAGCATCCCCACTCGCGACGGGGAGGAGAAGTGGAACTCGGCGAGCAGAGCGCCCGCGCGATTGCGTTGCTCCTGTGTCCCGCCGGTGATGATCGAGGACAAGGGGGTAGCGGAAAGCCATTCGGTGACAGTGACTTTGGGTGCGCTTGCGACCACGCGAGGTACGAAGAACTGGGGGTCGTCGTCGAAGGCCTTCGAGAACGCACGCTGATTGTCGGCCTCGATGCGGTAGTCGAGCTCCTCCTCGGTGCGCGCCGAGAGTTCGTCGAGGATCGCGCGGACGTCGGTGCCCGGCATCACGGTCGAGAACAGGCTCGCGAACCGCGACAGGGTCTTGAGGTCTGCGCGCAGCGCCTCGTCGGCGCCCGGGTACTGCACCTTCACCGCAACCTTCCGCCCGTCGGACCACACCGCCCGATGCACCTGACCGATGCTGGCCGACGCGGTCGGCACATCGTCGAACGAGGTGAAGCGTTCGCGCCACTTGGTGCCGAGCTGCTGGTCGAGTACGTGGTGCACGGCCTTTGCGGGCAGCGGTGGCGCCTCCGCCTGGAGTTTGGTGAGGGCCTCTCGATACGGTTCGGCGAGTTCCTCGGGGACCGCAGCCTCCATCACGCTGAGCGCTTGCCCGAGCTTCATGGCGCCACCCTTGAGCTCGCCGAGCACGGTGAACAGCTGCTCCGCGGCCTTCGCCGCCATCTCGGCGTCGATCTCGTCGCGATCGCCCCCTGCCAGACGCCTACCGAAGCCCATCGCGGCGCGTCCCGCGATCCCCAACGGAATGCTCGCGAGTTTGGCGGTGCGGGAAGAGCTTTTGCGAGGGATGTCGGCCACGCACACCATCATGCCTGACCGGCCCCACATCATCTTCCACCCGGGGCGGTCACATCGAACACTCGCAGTCGGGGTGACGGAACCAGCGGCGCTTCGACAGCCGGAACGACGACAGATCGATCTCCACGGTGTGATCGGCCACAGCGAGCGGCAGGGACCCGGCAAGAATTACATCGAGCTCGGCCAGTGCGATGGCAGCGGTGGCGAGAACCACCGCGCGATCCGCGTGACCGGGCCGGTCCCACAGCTGGGCGGCGAGAACGGGCCACGATGGATCGAGATCCGTGCGGGTCAGGTCAGCGCACCGTAAGCAACTCGTGCTGCCAGGGACGACGAATGGACCGACGATTCCGCGCCCGTCCCGTGTTCGGACCACAAGATGCGGGACCCGGTGCTGCATGAGGTCGCGCACAACGAGCGGATCGGGCACCTGGATATCGGCGAGGACCACGCACGCGAGACCCTCCTGGAGACGTTCGTCGCCGGTGTATCTACCCGACCGGGACCATTTGGTGTCCCGCAACGACAGCTGCGCGCACAGTGCATCGGCGAGCGGGCCATCGCCGTAGAGCCTGATCCGATGCGGAGGCGTCGGGGCGACACGGGTCTTGGCCGATGCCGACCCTCGGACGAGTCCGGTTGCCACTAGATCGTCGAGCAACAACCGGACGCCGGCGGCATCGGCGCCTCGCTCGACTGCGGTCTCGACGAGTTCGTCGTCCGTGTGCGCACCGTCCAGCAACTGCAGGACGGTCCGCACATCGAATTCGTCGAGACCCTCGGGCGGCACGATGACGCGACCGGTCTCGGGTCCCCATCCCACCTGCACGCGACCGTCGGCGCGTCTCAACACCAGTAGTGCGGGATCGAACGAAAGGGCGGTGTCGCTACCGGTGTCAACCTGCGCTTGGGCACGAACGGAACTGGTCATACCGGGAAGCATCGCAGCCGCGGTGCTCCGGCCGAGGGCGGATCACCGAGTTATCCACAGGGCTGAACGCCTGTGACCAGAGCAAAGAGGTCTCAGTTCGACGCGTCGGGATTCTCGTCGTCCGAATTTTCGTCGTGTTCGGCTTTCTCGCGTTCCATGGTCGCCTTCAGCTGCGCGATGGGATCGTCGAATGCATCGGTTCCGCCCCCGATCACCCGGTCGACGAACGCGGTGGGATTGTCGAGGTCGGAGGAATCCGGAAGCAGGTCGGGGTGTGCCCAGACCTTGTCGCGTGCGTCGGCACCCGCATCGGTGGTGAGGCGTCGCCACAGCGTCGCGGCCTCCCGCAGCTTCCGAGGCCGGAGTTCGAGGCCTACCAACGACGCAAAGGTCTGCTCTGCGGGACCACCCGTTGCGCGTCGACGGCGGAGAGTCTCGCTCAGCGCTGCGACCCCGGGGAGGCGATCACCGAGAGCGTCGGAGACGACTATCTCTACCCAGCCTTCGACCAGCGCGAGCATCGTCTCCAGCCGCTCGAGCGCGGCCTTCTGTTCCGGCGTGGTCTGAGGTTCGAACGCGCCCTGGCCCAGGAGCTCCTGGATCTTCGACGGGTCGGTCAGCGCCGCCGGATCGATGCCCTGCGCAAGATCCTCGATCGCCGAGAAATCCATCTTGATTCCGCGCGCGTATTCCTCGACCGCACCGAGCAAGCGCTGGCGCAACCACGGCACATGACTGTAGAGCCGCTGGTGGGCGGATTCGCGTGCCGCAAGGAAGACCAGTACCTCCTGAGCCGGCTGTTCGAGACCCTCACCGAACGTTTCGATGGCCGCGGGCATCAGGGCCACCGTGCCTTCGGGACCGAGCGGGATACCGATGTCTGTCGAGGTCAGCACTTCCTTCGAAAGCTGACCCAGCGCCTGGCCGAGTTGCGAGCCGAAAGCGATGCCTCCCATCTGGGCGAACATGCCCATCATCGGCCCCACCATTGCTCGGGCCTCCTCGGGAAGACCCTGCGCCATCATGCCGTTGACCTGCTCCGCGATCGGATCGGCGAGGCGCTTCCATGTGTCGAGTGTGTTGTCGAGCCAGTCGACCGGCGTCCATGCGACGGCCTTCGTGGCGCCGGCGGGGAGTGTGGTCGCGGCGTCGAGCCACAATTCTGCGAGGCGCGCAGCGTCGCGCACAGCGTCCGTCGCGCCCGCCGACACGGGGGTCACCGATCCGATCTGCTGACGGGCCAGCTTGGTGGCCACGTCGTAGTTGACCGGACCGGACTCACCTGTACCCATAGCGCTGCCCATGCCACTGAGCATCTGGCCGAACTGGCTCAGCATCTGCCCGAACTGGGACGGATCGAAGCCCTGCGCACCGAACGGGTTGTCGCCGCCGCTGCCGGGAACTCCGAAACCGAACGGGAATCCGCCCTCGGAGCCGCTTGCACCGCCGTCGGACCCCCCGTCCTTCTTGCGGTCGGGATCGTCGTCGGGGTTGGAGAATCCGAAGGGGGTGTCGCTCATACCGTCAACGGTACAAGGGGACGGAGTCGGAAACGGCCGGTGTGGTCACGCTGAACGCGAACAGCGCGCGCCCGCTACCCTGGCCGGGTGAATCGACGCTTCGTGCTGCCCCTTGCCGTTCTGCTCCCGGTATTGGTCCTCGCGGTGCTGGCATTCAATGTGCGTGTGCCCTATGTTGCGCTCGGTCCGGGGCCGACCTTCGACACGCTCGGCGAGGTCGAGGGGACACCGGTCATCGAAATCGAGGGTGTCGAATCCGACCCCACTACCGGCGAACTGGTCATGACCACGGTGGGGGTCACCGACAACCTCACGCTCGCCCAGACGGTCCTGGCCTGGTTCAGCGGACGCTACGGTCTCGCTCCGCGCGAACAGGTGTACCCGCCGACGCGTAGCAAGGACGAGGTCAAGGCGGCAGATCACGCACAGTTCGCGCAGTCCGAGCGGAGTGCCGAACTCGCTGCGCTCCACTATCTGGACATGCCCGTCACGCTCCGAGTTGCGCAGGTGGCCGACGACGCCCCGGCAACGGATCTGCTCCATGAAGGCGACCGAATCCTCGCGGTGGGCGGTGAGGTGGTCAGCACCGCCGGCCAGGTCCAGCGCGTGGTCGGCGACACCGCGCCGGGCAGTGATCTGGAGATCACGGTCGAACGGGACGGCGTCGAGGAGATTGTTCCCGTCACGGTGGGGGGACGCCCCAGCGACCCCGACAAGGGCTTTCTCGGAATCGGCACCGAGGAACTCCCGGAGGTCCCGTTCTCCGTCACGTTCAACCTCGCCGACGTCGGTGGTCCGTCGGCGGGCCTGATGTTCAGCCTCGCCCTCGTCGACAAACTCAGCGAGGGCGAACTCAACGGTGGAAAGCACGTCGCAGGTACCGGCACCATCGATTCCGACGGTGTCGTGGGGCCGATCGGCGGCATCACCCACAAGTTGACCGCGGCCGCCGAGGGCGGCGCCGAGTTCTTCCTGGTTCCGGCCGACAACTGCGCCGAAGCGCTGTCCGACACGCCCGACGGTATCCGGCTGATCGAGGTGGAAACGCTCGACGGTGCAATCGACGCACTCGAGGCCGTCACCTCCGGAGGCGACGCGCCCACCTGCGGCTGATTCCCGGTGACCGGGTGTGGCCGGGGTGCCCCGCTCAGTCGTCCTCGCCCGCCTCGAGCGTCGCATACAACGCTTCGACGACATTCGGCGCGAGGTCGTCGGCGACTCGCAGTTCGGCGCCCGCGAACGGATCGTCGTCGGTGGGGCGCAGCTCGAGCAGGCTCATCGACGGGCCGTCGCGTAGCACCGCCGAGATCAGACGCGCCTCGCGGCGATCCGGGTGCGCATGTGCTGCGCCGAGGGCGGCATCGTCGGCAGCATGTCTGTCGGCGAGCAGGGGGACGAGCGCCTCATCCAGGTCGGTTTCCGCGGCAGGGGGGAGCACGACGATCTCTTGCACCAGCGCACAGCCGGATACCGAAGCCGGCCAGCTTGTGGTCGCGAGGAACTCCTCCAGTGCGGGACTGCCGCCCTCGATGTCGTCGGGCAGCAGATCCTGGACGACCGGCGTGTACTGGTGGCCGTCGTCGAGTTGGTCGCTGAGGGTCGGCTCCGCGGCTGCGAGCAAGGCAGTGGGGACGAGGGCGAACATCACCGGAGGTCGGTCCCAGCCCTCCGCATCGACGAAATCGATGATCTCGTGGACGGCATGTGAGAGCGCATCGGGGGAAGGAACAGGAAGGTGATCGTTCACATGCCTATCCTGACATCCGGAAGACCCGGATGTGTCCACCGGAGCGGTGGGTGCACCCGCGGCGCGCGGTTTCCGTAGAGTAGGGCGAAACGGTCACCGGGTTGTGACACGAGGTGGAGACGGCGCGGATCACCGCGTCGCCGTACGAGTTGGGAGCGTGGCACGTGGGCATGAGGCCCCCGACCGGAGTACCGAGTCTGTCGAAGCGGAGCAAAGCTCTGTTGATTCTCGCCTTGGTGGTGGCCGTGCTGCTGCTTCTCGGCCCGAGAATCCTGGATACCTATACCAATTGGCTGTGGTTCGGCTCCGTCGATTTCCGCGGCGTGTACGTCAAAGTTCTCCTGACGCGAGTTGTGCTGTTCTTCGTCGTCGGCCTTTTTGTTGCGGCGGTGCTGTGGCTTGCACTGTTCCTTGCCTACCGATCGCGTCCGGTGTTCGTGCCGACAGCCGGTCCCGGTGATCCGATCGCGCGGTATCGCACGACGGTCATGACCCGGATGCGCGCCTTCGGGCTCGGTATTCCGATCGGCATCGGCGTGTTGTCCGGCCTCATCGCCCAGTCGAGCTGGGTGACGGTCCAGATGTTCTTCAACGGGGGATCGTTCGGCACCACCGACCCCCAGTTCGGCTTGGACGTCGGGTTCTACGCGTTCGACCTGCCGTTCTTCCGTTTCGTCCTCAACTGGTTGTTCGTCGCGATCATCCTGTCGTTCTTCGCGAGTCTGGTCACCCACTACATCTTCGGCGGAATCCGCCTCGCGGGGCGGGGCGGTAGTGGTGGCCACATCTCCAATGCAGCTCGGATTCAGCTGGCAGTCCTTGCAGGCCTGTTCGTCGCTTTCAAAGCGGTGGCCTACTGGTTGGACCGGTACGAACTGCTGTGGAGCGGCCGGAAGGAACCCACGTTCAGCGGCGCAGGTTTCACCGACATCAATGCAGTTCTGCCCGGCAAGCTGATCCTGATGGCGATCGCCATCATCTGTGCGATCGCGTTCTTCGCGGCGATCGTGTTCCGCGATCTGCGGATCCCCGCTCTTGCAACGGCGCTTCTGGTGCTGTCGTCGATTCTCGTCGGCGCGATCTACCCGCTCATGGTCGAGCAGTTCTCCGTCCGGCCGAACGCCGCCGACAAGGAACGCGAGTACATCGAACGGAACATCGCGGCCACGCGTGAGGCATACGGGATCACCGACGACAAGGTCACGTATGAGGACTATCCCGGGGTAGGCACCGTCTCTCCCGAAGAGGTTCCCGCCGACATCACGACGATCGCGAACACCCGACTACTCGACCCGAATGTGCTCCCACGTACGTTTACTCAGCAGACTCAGCTCAAGAACTTCTACGGCTACCCCGAGTCTCTCGATATCGACCGTTACGAGGTCGACGGTCGTGTCGAGGACTACATCGTCGCCGCACGTGAGTTGTCTCCGACAAGCCTGACCGGGAACCAGACCGACTGGATCAACCGCCACACCGTGTACACCCACGGCAACGGTCTGGTCGCCGCTCCTGCGAATCGGGTCAACGCCGCCGCCAGTACCTCGGCGGAAGAAGCTGCGAACAGCAACAGCGGCTACCCGGTCTATATGATCAGCGACCTCGCCTCGCAGGCGGCAGGCAACCAGGTCATCCCCGTCGAACAGCCGCGCATCTACTTCGGTGAGGTGATCGCCGAGGCCGATCCCGATTACGCGATCGTCGGTGGTAGTGAGGGCGCAGCACCGCGCGAGTACGACACCGACACCGAGACCTACACCTACACCGGTGAGGGCGGCGTCGATATCGGCAACTGGATCAACCGGTTCGCATTCGCCGCGACATATGCCGAGCGCAATATCCTCTTCTCCAGCGCGATCGGTGGCGACTCGAAGATTCTGTACAACCGCGACCCCCGCGACCGCGTAACCAAGGTTGCGCCGTGGCTCACCGCCGACGGCGACGCCTACCCGGCAGCAGTGGATGGCCGCATCGTGTGGATCGTCGACGCGTACACCACGCTCGACAACTATCCGTATGCCCAGCGCAGCTCGCTCGAAGGTCTCCTCGAGGACAGCATCGATCAGAACACCGGACGTCTGCTGCCTCGCAAGGAAGTCTCGTACATTCGCAATTCGGTGAAAGCGACCGTCGACGCGTACGACGGCACGGTCACGCTCTACCAGGTCGACGAGCAGGATCCCGTTCTCAATGCCTGGATGGGGGTCTTCCCGGATGCAGTGACTGCGCAGGATCAGATCTCCGACGAGCTCCGCTCGCACTTCCGCTACCCGGAGGATCTGTTCAAGGTTCAGCGGGAGATGCTCGCCAAGTACCACGTCGACGAGCCGCTCGAGTTCTTCACCAACAACGCGTTCTGGTCGGTCCCGGCAGACCCGACGGTGGACACCACCGCTAATCAGCCGCCGTACTACCTGTTGATGGGTGATGAGGAGACCGCCGACGCCAGATTCCGGTTGACGTCCGCGATGGTGGGCTACAACCGTCAGTTCCTGTCTGCGTACATCTCGGTGGAGGCAGATCCGGAGAACTACGGGCAGTTCACGATCCTGCAACTACCGACCGATACGCAGACCTTCGGTCCGGAGCAGACACAGAACGCGATGATCTCCGACACTCGTGTCGCCTCCGAGCGGACGCTGCTCGAAAGATCCAACCGGATCCAGTACGGCAACCTGCTCACGTTGCCGATTGCCGAGGGTGGCATCCTGTACGTCCAGCCGATGTACACCGAGCGCAACCCGACAGCGGGCAGTACATCGACGTTCCCGCAGCTCTCGCGTGTGCTGGTCAGCTACCGTGAGCCGGGTTCGGGCGGCGGCGTGCGGATCGGTTACGCACCGACCCTGGCTGCGGCCTTGGATCAGGTGTTCGGTCCAGGTGTAGGCGACGTCGCGACGGCTCCCGGTGGGTCAGCGGTGTCGAGCGCGGAGGTCGAGGACGATACTCGCTCCGAGACGGTCGAGGGTGCGGTGCCCGACGAAGGTCAGCAACCGGAACCGGGATCGCCCCCGGTGGCGGTGCCACCGGCAAGCCGTGAGGCTGCGGTGACCGAACTGGATTCGGCGCTCGATGAGCTCGCGAACGCGCAGCGCAGTGGCGACTTCGACGCCTACGGCAATGCCCTCGCGCGGGTGCAGCGTGCGGTCGAGAGCTACCAGTCGAGTGGCGGCTGATCACCGGCTCTGACGCACCGTGGCGCAAGGCCACATGCCTCGACGAGGTCCCGCCCATGGGCGGGACCTCGTCGTTGATCGGGCAGTGTCGTCGATCGGCAGTGTCAGAGTCCGGCGATGCTGACGAGCTGTGAGAACTGTGCGTCGAAGCCGTGCTGCGCGGCGAGATCGCCCGCAGCGTCGATGGCCTGCTGGACCTCGACCGGGAGAGCCGGCACCTCGGCGATGGGGGCATCGGGTAGGACCGGGGCGCCGGGCGCCTCCGGTGCGGGTGCCGCCGGTGCGCTCTCAGTGGTCAGGTACTGGCCGCAGGTGGGCCACGCACCTGGGCCCTGGGTCTGCAGCGTGTTCTCGGCGACCCGGATCTGCTCCGCCTTCGAGGCGTGGGCCGCGTTCCCGGTACCGCCGTTGGCCTCCCAGGTGCTCTGTGAGAACTGCAGGCCGCCGTAGTACCCGTTTCCGGTGTTGATCGCCCAGTTGCCACCGCTTTCGCACTGCGCGACACCGTCCCAGTTGTGGGGTGCAGCAGACGCCGTCCCGGCGGCGAGGCCGAGCGGAACGGCGGCGAGTGCGCCGGTCACGACGACGGTACGAAGGGCGCGCTTGGTCAACGGTGTGGTCATGCTGTGGGTCCTCTCCCGCTCGCGGCACCAGCACTTCCTCGACACTTCGTGTCGTGATGGGGTGTGCGGTGCTTCTGCCCCTCCGAAGATCTTCGTAGGCACCGGTTCCCGCGGGGCAGACTCAGCGGCGGCGGTCCGGTGGTGGTTCGGTGGAGTCGAACCGGGACCGACCGTACAAGGGGAGCGGGGGAGGCGTCATCCGGCAGATTTCCTCGACTCATGTCCAGAATGTGAGATAGTCCGGCGTGTTCCCGCAGGTCATGAGCAAAAATTACACTCTCGTCACAAAGATGTTATTCATCCGTTATGTGTTGGGGATCATGAGCAAAAAGTGACCGGGGTCACCAGATTGGACTTCAAAACCTCGGTGGCTCAGGCGATTTGCCTTTCGTTTCCCCGCTCGTGTAACTTTGTTCTTGCAACGCGGGGTGGAGCAGCTCGGTAGCTCGCTGGGCTCATAACCCAGAGGTCGCAGGTTCAAATCCTGTCCCCGCTACCACGAAGATCGAGGTCGGACATTGTCCGGCCTCGATCTTTTTTGGCTGTTGACCCCCGGCGATTGGGTCAGCGATAGAAGAGCTCGAGGATTGGGGTCGTGCGCGACTACGGCAGAGCCCGAGTGTCGACTCCAGCTGCCGACGCCACTCCTGCAGCTCGAACCATGCCTGACGCGACGACCCGATGAAGATGAAGACGGAGCCGACGAGCAGCCAGACGACGGGATTCATGGTGTGATCAGCCTATTGTGAGCGCGCGTCCATTTCTTCGAGTACTCGACGGAGGAGCTTGCCGGTCGCATTGCGGGGGAGTCGGTCGACGAACACCACGTCGCGCGGCACTTTGTAGCGGGCGAGATTGGACCTGACGAATGTCTTGATCTCGTCGGCGGTGGGCTGGGAATCGGGGTCCGGCACCACGAAGGCCCGCAGCCGGTGACCGAAATCGGGATCGGGAACACCGACGACAGCCACATCGAGTACATCCTCGCGTTCGGCCAGCACGTTCTCCACCTCGAGCGGGTACACGTTCTCTCCGCCGGAGACGATCATGTCGTCGTCGCGGCCGTCGACGAACAGATAGCCCTGCTCGTCCCAGTGCCCGACGTCGCCGGTGGAGAGCAGGCCGCCGATGCGTTCCTTGTCGCGGCCGTCGGTGTAGCCCGCGAAGCTCAGTCCGCTCTTGACGAAGATCCTGCCGACCTCGCCCGGTGCGGTGATGCGGCCACCGTCGTCGTCGAACAGTTCGACGTGGCAGGTCACCGGTGCACGACCCGCGGTCCCCGGTGCGCGACGAAGGTCCTCGGGCGTTGCGACGGTCACGACCGCGCATTCGGTCGAGCCGTACAGGTTGTGGAGGACGTCGCCGAACGACTCTCGGGTGCGGCGACAGATGTCGGGAGACAGTGCCGCGCCGGCCGAAAAGATGATGCGCAGGCTCGACGTGTCGAACTCGGCGATCGTCGCCGCGCCCAGCGCAAGTATGCGCTGGAGCATGGTGGGTACGACGACCAGGACGTTCCCGCGGTGGGCCTCGATCGCGCGCAGGGTATCGATCGGGGAGAATCGGCGCACCATCACGACCGTCTGCCCGAGTGCCAGCGCGAGCGCCAGCTGCGAGACACCGGTTCCGTGGAAGGCCGGTGCCGCCATCACCATCGTCTGTCCTTCACGCAACGGGACACGGTCGACGAACTGCGCAGAGGCCAGTGGTGACGTGCGGGCGCGGGGGGCGCCCTTGGGCGTACCGGTGGTGCCGCTCGTGAGCAGGACGAAGCCGCCGAAGCTCTCGGGCGGAGGAACGGCGGAGCGGTCGAAACCCGCGGCGGCGGAGTCGAGCGTGGGAATCCCCTGAACGGGATTGTCCTGCCACGAGAGATATCTTCGGACATCGGCGGGAAGCGCTGCGGCGACGGCCGCGAACTCCGAATCGAACACGAAGGCCGACACCTTCTCTCGGACCGCGACCTCGACGAGTTGCCGCGGCGCGAACCCGGTGTTCATCATCACAAGTCGCGCGCCCAGTTTTGCGGCAGCGACCATCGTCAGCACCAGACCCCGGTGGTTGCGGGCCATCACGCCCACAATGGATCCGGGTGTCAACCCGTCGGACTTCCATGCGCGGACCAGCGCGTTCGAAGCCGCGTCGAGTTCTATGTACGTGACATCGCCGCGTTCGTCGGAGATCGCCGTGGCGTCGAGGCCTCGGCTGGCGTGTGAATGTACCGCGCCGGCGAAGGGGCCGTACTTCCTGGCGGCGGCCATTGTCGCGAGGCTTCGGTCGATGCGCGGGAAATGCAACAGGCCGCTGCGTCGCATGACCGCGAGAGCGCCGAGACTGTCGGTGATCTGCCGCATGCTCGTGCGACCCCCGGTGAGTCGTTCCAGAACGTCCTGCTCGGACAAGGGGCCCCCTCCGCTGCGGTGAATTTCACCACACGGTAGCGGCGCCGGGGTCCCTCGTGAGGGGAAATGTCGGGATCTCGAGAGCCCCGACAAGGCGAAACCCTCGCCTCACTCGAGTGCGGCGAGGGTCTCCCTGCCTCCCCTGAAGAGAACTCCGAGCAGCTGTAGCAGGGTCTACGGCAGCGCGGTCACTTCAGCTCGGAAGACGACTTTCCGAGCACACGACGGGCCACGATCAGCTGCTGGATCTGCTGCGTGCCTTCGAAGATGTCGAGGATCTTGCTGTCGCGGGCCCACTTCTCGAGCAGCGGGCGCTGCGAGTACCCGTAGGTGCCGGCGAGTTCGACGGCCTTGAGCGAGACCGCGGTACCCGTACGACCGGCCTTCGCCTTCGAAATCGACGCCTCGAGCGAGTTGGGCTTCTTGTTGTCGGCCATCCACGTCGCCCGCAGGGCGAGCAGATACGCGGCTTCCCAGTCGGCTTCGAGTGCGAGGAACTCGGCGGCAGCGGCGTGCTGATTGTTCGCCGGAGTGTCGTAACTGACCTCCACCCCGGCCTCCGACAGAATGCTCCTCAGTTCCTCGAGTGCTGCGCGACCGAGACCGATCGCCATGCCTGCGACGATCGGGCGGGTGTTGTCGAAGGTCTGCATGACCCCGGCGAAGCCCTGCTCGACGTTGACCTCGGGCGAACCGAGGATGTTGTCCTTGGGAATGCGGCAGTCCTGCAGCAGTAGTACCGCAGTATCGGAGGCCTTGATGCCGAGCTTGTGCTCGAGCCGCGCGACGCTCAATCCGGGCGCATCGCGGGGCACGACGAACGACTTGATCGCCGCCCGGCCCTTCGACTTGTCCACCGATGCCCAGACGACGACGTGTGAAGAGCGCTCGCCGGAAGTGACGAAGATCTTCTCGCCGTTGAGGACCCACTCGTCGCCGTCGAGAACGGCAGTGGTGGTGACCGCGGCCGAGTCGGATCCGAAGCTGGGTTCGGTGATCGCCATCGAGGCCCACACCTTGCCGAATCGTTCGAGTTGCTCGTCGGTCGCCACCGCGGCGATAGCCGAGTTGCCGAGGCCCTGGTAGGGGATGGACAACGTCAATCCAACGTCGCCCCAACAGGTTTCGATGACATTGAGAAGGCCGGCCATGTTTCCGCCGTTGGCGTTGTCGTCATCGGACTCCTTCGCCTTGCCTTCGCGGCCGAGCGTCGCGCCCGCTGCGCCCTGGCCGGAATCGTTGAGTGCCTCGACCATTGCCGCCATAGTGTCGAGCTCGACGGGATACTCGTGTTCCGCGAGGTCGTACTTGCGAGAGACGGGTCGGAAGATCTGGGCGGCGACCTGGTGGGCCTGATTCGCGGAAGCCTTGAGCTTCTTGGGAAGTTCGAGATTGATCATCACAGGTTCCTTGTGTATGTCAGGGCCGCTCAGACGAGGACGATGCCCTCGGCGACGCCGATGGCGCGCAGGTCGCGGTACCAACGCTCGACGGGATGTTCCTTGGTGAAGCCGTGGCCGCCGAGTAGCTGGACGCCGTCGAGACCGATCTGCATTCCCTTGTCCGTCGCCAGCTTGCGGGCGAGCGCTGCCTCACGAGCGAACGACAGACCCTGCTCGGCGCGGGCTGCGCCGCGGAGGGTGACGAGACGGAGGCCGTCGAGTTCGATCTTGATGTTCGCGACCATGAACGCGACCGCCTGGCGGTGGCTGATCGGCTCACCGAATGCCTCGCGCTCGTTGACGTACGGCACCACGTAGTCGAGTACGGCCTGCCCGGTGCCGATGGCGAGCGACGCCCAGCCGAGGCGCGACAACCGGACCGCGTCGGCGTACTGCTCCGCACGAACGTCCGGGTTCTCGTCGCCGAGTAGCGCGGACTGCGGCACGGCGACATCCTCGAGCAGGAGGCGGCCGAGGCCGGCGGCGCGCAGGCCCATGCTGGGATCGGCCTCGATGACGACACCCTTGCTTTTGGCCTCGACAATGAAGAACGAGGGCTTGCCGTCGAGTTCCGCTGCCACGATGAACAGTTCAGCGCTACCGGCCGCCGGGACGAGGGCCTTGACCCCGTTGAGCCGGTACCCGCTCGGGGATCGCGTGGCCTTCGTGTGCAGCGCGAACGGATCGAACAGTGCGCGGGGCTCTGCGATGACGACGGATGCCTGCGGAACGTCCTCGCCGGCGAATGCGGGCAGGTAGGTCTTCTGCTGGTCGTCGGTGCCCCACTCGGTCAGTGCTACGGCGACGCCGCTCGGCGCGAGGATCGGCAGCGCCAGGCCCATATCGCCATGGGCGAGGGCTTCGGCGACGAGGCTGTTGGTGACCACTCCACGCTCGGCGGCGGCGCCGTCGAACGCTTCGGGCACGTTGACGAGCGTGATGCCGAGCTCGGCGGCGCGGGCGAGCAGGTCGGCGGGTGCGGCTGCAGCTTCGTCGGCGTCGTGCGCCGCCGGACGCAGAATCTCGGCGGCGAAGTCGCGCACAGTTTCCGAGATCATCTGTTGATCGTCGGTAGGGGTGAGGTCGAAGTAGTCGGCGTTCTTCGCGGCGGCGAGACGCTCGGGGCCGTTGCCGCCGGACACCTTCTTGAACGTGCGGGTCGCGGCGCCGAGGGTCTTGAATCCGGTCTTGGTGGACTCGTACGTGACCCGGTCGATCGTCTGCCGGAAGTTGTAGCGGTCGGCGAGTTCGGACCCGGTGATCCGCGTGAGCACGCGCATCGCTGCTCCCATGGCGTCCCGCTTGATCGGGTTGAGGCCGACTGCGGACGTGTCTCGGGGGGTGTTCCGGGCCACACTGTCTTGCTTGCTCATGATCACCAGAAGTTTCTTGTATCGGAGCGGACAGAGATCAATCTTACTCCTGAGTAAGGTATGTGTCTACTCTCGAGTAAGTTCCCGGCTGTCCGGGCAGGACGACACTGCCCGCGCCGCAGGTGAAATGCAGCGCGGGCAGTGTCGGGTGGGCATCAGGACTTCAGTCGGCTCAGGACCTCGTCGTGGAGTGCACCGTTCGTCGCGATCGCACTTCCCCCGTGTGGTCCTGCCCTGCCGTCGAGATTCGTGAACACCCCGCCCGCTTCGCGGACGAGCACATCGAGCGCTGCCAGATCCCAGAGCGACACCTCGGGTTCGAGCGCGATCTCGAGCGCGCCCTCCGCCAAGAGGCAGTAGGAGAAGAAGTCGCCGTAGGCGCGCACGCGCCACACCTCGTCCGTCAGATCGACGAACCGCTCACGAATGTTGCGGTCGTTCCAGCCGGAGAGGCTCGAAAAGCTCAGCGACGCCGACGCGAGCGATCCGACCTCGGACACCGCGATGGCACGTGGTTCACCGCCGTCGTGCGAGGACCACGCGCCGGCCCCCGAACAGGCCCACCACCGGCGGTGCAGTGCCGGAGCGCTGACCACGCCGACAACCGGGACACCGTCGACGATCAGGGAGATGAGGCTCGCCCACACCGGCACACCCCGCACGAAGTTCTTGGTGCCGTCGATCGGATCGATCACCCATTGGCGGCCTTCGAAGACCGGATCGCCACCGAATTCCTCCCCGAGAATCGCGTCGCCGGGCCGCTCGGAGGAGAGTGTCTCCCGCACCAGGCGTTCCACCGCGAGATCGGCGTCGGAGACCGGTGTCAGGTCGGGTTTGTCGTCGACTTTCAGGTCCAGCGCGCGGAAACGGTCGCGGGTGAGGGCGTCTGCGGCGTCGGCGAGACGTAGTGCGAGTTCGAGATCGGCGGTGTAGTCGGTGGCCATGCGTCAGACGCTAGCCCCTAGCCGGTAGCCTAGAGAATCGTGCATCCCGATGTTTCCGCAGACCTGGCCGAGCTCGCGACGACCCTCCGGACGGTGGAGTCGGTTCTCGATGTGGAAGAGCTGCGCCGCCGTATCGACGAGCTCGAACATCAGGCGGCCGATCCCGACCTGTGGAACGACCAGGAGCATGCCCAGCAGGTCACCAGTCAGCTTTCCCATGCGCAGAGCGAACTGCGCCGCGTCGAAGAGCTACGCCAGCGACTGGAGGACCTCCCCGTGCTCTATGAGCTCGCCGAGGACGAAGAAGGCGAAGCGCAGGCAGCTGCGCTGGCCGACGCCGACTCCGAGCGCGAGACCCTGCGCGCCGACATCGAGGCGATGGAAGTGCGGACATTGCTGTCGGGCGAGTACGACCAACGTGATGCCCTCGTCAACATCCGTTCCGGTGCCGGCGGCGTCGACGCCGCGGACTGGGCCGAGATGCTCATGCGCATGTACATCCGGTGGGCCGACAAGCACGGCTACGGCGTCGAAGTGTACGACACCTCCTACGCCGAAGAAGCAGGCATCAAGTCGGCGACCTTCGCGATCAAGGCCCCTTACACCTACGGCACTCTGTCCGTCGAGATGGGCACGCACCGCCTCGTTCGAATCAGTCCGTTCGACAACCAGGGCCGACGCCAGACCTCGTTCGCCGAGGTCGAGGTGCTGCCGGTGGTCGAGACCACCGACCACATCGATATCGATGAGAACGACGTCCGCGTCGACGTCTACCGGTCGTCCGGCCCCGGCGGACAGTCGGTCAACACCACCGACTCCGCAGTCCGCCTCACACACGTGCCTACCGGCATCGTCGTCACCTGTCAGAACGAGAAGTCGCAGCTGCAGAACAAGGTGTCTGCGATGCGCGTCCTCCAGGCCAAACTCCTCGAGCGGAAGCGTCAGGAAGAGCGCGCCGAGATGGATGCCCTCAAGGGCGACGGCGGCAGCTCGTGGGGAAACCAGATGCGCTCCTATGTGCTGCACCCGTACCAGATGGTCAAGGACCTGCGCACCGAGTACGAAGTCAACAACCCGTCCTCGGTTCTCGATGGCGACATCGACGGCTTCCTCGAAGCCGGCATCCGCTGGCGGATGGGCGAGGAACAGAACGCGTGAGCCGGTAGGTCCGTGGCGGGCAGGATCCCGGCCCGGGTCCCTCTTCGAAGGAAAGAACGCTGTTTCCCACCGATGTCCTGCTGAACTGGGTCACCACCCGCGGACTGCTGATCGCTCTGACGATCCTCGGTGCCGTCATCATCGCCCGGTTCGTTTCGTGGACCGGCAGCCGGGTGACCCGGCGGATCGACGATCGCTACCGGCAGTCCGACGACCTCGTGCGCTCGGAGGCGACCAAGCATCGCCATTCGGTGGCACAGGTCGTGACGTGGATGGTGATCGCGTTCGTCTACATCGTTGCCGCGCTCAAGATTTTCGACTATCTCAGCCTGCCGATCGGTTCGCTCGTGGCACCGGCAACCGTTGTGGGTGCTGCTGTCGGTTTCGGCGCGCAGCGCATCGTGCAGGACATTCTCGCCGGCTTCTTCATCATCACCGAACGTCAGTACGGATTCGGTGACACCGTGCAGATCTCGGTCACAGGGTCGTCGGAGGACGCTGTAGGCACCGTGGAGGACGTCACCCTCAGGGTGACTCGGGTCCGCAGCGCTGCCGGCGAAGTGATCACAGTGCCGAACGGCCAGATCAACAAGGCCATCAACCTGTCGAAGGACTGGGCGCGCGCCGTAATCGACGTCCCGATTCCGGTCAGTGCCGATATCGGTGCGGTCAGTGACATCCTCCGTGATGTGGGCGTCGCCGCGTACAAGGAGCCGCGCGTGCGAGAACTCCTGCTCGACGAGCCGAGCGTGATGGGCGTCGAGAGCCTCGAGGTCGACCAGGTCAGCATGCGGATCGTCGCCCGAACTCTGCCGGGGAAGCAGTTCCAGGTTGGTCGTCTGCTCCGCGCCCGTATCGCCGGTGCCCTTCGTGCCAAGGGAATCACAGTGAGTCCGCAACTCGACACTGCAAGCGTCGTCGAACGATCGGGGGAACCGTGACCGACGACCAGCGATCGCACCGCATCCGGATCCCGGCTCATCTGCTCCACGGGCGCGTACGCACCAGCACCCTCGCGCTGTGCATTGTGTGGCTCGTCCTGTGGGCGGCATATCTGACTCTCAATCAGGACAAGAGCCAGGCCGACGGAACGGGAACTCCGCCCACCGGAGCAGTCATCATCTCCGAGACACCTTTCGTGCCGTACGTTCCACCCGCGTCGAGCACTGAACAGGCGCCTCCGACCACCACCACCGACGTTGCGCCCTCGTCCGAACCGACGACTGCCACGACGGCACCGGGCGACACGCCCGCCCCGACAACCGGTACGCGGCCACCCGAGACCACTACGACCGATGCGAATCCCTTCCGATTGCCGCAGATCCCGGGACTCCCAGGATTCGACGGGGAGTCGGGCACAGAACCGACCGGCGAGCCGGGGCAATAGGTCACCATCCGGTAACGGCTAGCATGGCGTCGTGATCCGCCTGGAAAATGTGTCCAAGTCCTACAAGACGTCGACCAGACCCGCATTGGACGGCGTGTCCGTCGAGGTGGACAAAGGCGAGTTCGTCTTCCTCATCGGCCCGTCCGGCTCCGGAAAGTCGACCTTCATGCGCCTCCTGCTGCGCGAGGACACGCCCACGAGTGGTGAGATCCATGTAGCGGATTTCCACGTCAACAAGTTGTCGGCGCGGCGGGTCCCGAAACTGCGCCAGAATCTCGGCTGCGTCTTCCAGGACTTCCGTCTGTTGCAGCGCAAGACCGTGGCGGAGAACATCTCGTTTGCGCTCGAGGTCATCGGCAAGCCCCGTTCCGTGATCGAACGGACCGTGCCCGAAGTCCTCGACCTCGTCGGATTGTCCGGCAAGGCGGGGCGCCTTCCCACCGAACTGTCCGGTGGTGAGCAGCAGCGTGTCGCGATCGCGCGCGCGTTCGTGAACCGGCCGCTGGTTCTGCTGGCGGACGAGCCCACCGGCAATCTCGATCCCGAGACCAGCCAGGACATCATGCTTCTGCTCGAACGGATCAATCGCACCGGCACCACGGTGCTCATGGCCACCCACGATCACCACATCGTGGACGCAATGCGTCGCCGCGTCGTCGAACTCGACCTGGGCCGGGTGGTCCGCGACGAAGCACGTGGTGTGTACGGCGTGGGTCGCTGACCCGGTCGCCCGTTCCGAGACCAGTCCATCCGGCAACCGAAGGACCTTGACTCCCATGCGCGTCAGCTTCCTGTTCAGCGAGGTCACCACCGGCCTGCGCCGCAACCTCACCATGACCGTTGCGATGATTCTCACCACCGCCATCTCGCTTGCGCTGTTCGGTGCGGGTCTGCTCGTCGTCCAGATGGCCGACAAGACGCAGAAGATCTTCCTCGACCGAGTAGAGATCCAAGTGTTCCTCACCGAGGACATTTCGTCGCTCGACCCGGAATGTGAACAGGAACTCTGCAGCACCCTGCGCACCGACCTCGAGAACACCGACGACGTGGTGTCCGTCCAGTACCTCAGTCGCGACGATGCGGTGGCAGACGCCACCGAGCGTGTCTTCGCGGACCAACCCGAATTGGCCGAGCTCGTCAGTCCCGAGAGTTTTCCCGCATCGTTCAAGGTGAAGATGTCGGATCCGTCGAGCTTCGCGATCATTCAGACCGATTTCGCGGAGCGGCCGGGTGTGGACAGCATCCTCAACCAGCAAGACCTGGTCGAGCGGTTGTTCGGTGTGCTCGGAGGCATCCGTAACGCGGCCTTCGCGATCGCGACCATCCAGGCCGTCGCGGCGATCCTGCTCATCGCCAACACCGTGCAGATTGCCGCTTTCACTCGCCGCACCGAGGTCGGCATCATGCGCCTGGTCGGTGCAACCCGCTGGTACACCCAGCTGCCGTTCCTCCTCGAAGCCGTCGTGGCCGCGATCGTCGGTGCAGCCCTTGCCATCGGCGGATTGTTCGCTGCCAAGTCGCTGTTCGTCGACGACATGCTCGCCGAGGTCTACGGCGCGAACATCGTTGCGAGAATCACCGACAGCGACATCCTGCTCGTCGCTCCCTTCCTCGTACTCGTCGGCGTGGGCATGGCGGCGATCACCGCGTACGCGACGTTGCGCTTGTACGTGCGTGAATAACGATTTGTGCGGGTTCCTATGCTGGACTGTGTTCCACTTCGACCGATTTGAACCTGAAAGGCCTGCACGTGAAGGAAAAGGGCCGGAAGGTCATCGCCACGAACCGTAAGGCGCGGCACAACTACGCCATCCTCGATACGTACGAGGCGGGCATCGCGCTTGTCGGTACCGAGGTGAAGGCCCTACGGGAAGGGAAGGCGTCTCTCGTCGACGCGTTCGCGACGGTCGACGACGGGGAGGTATGGCTGCGCGGGTTGCACATCCCGGAGTACGGGCACGGCACCTGGACCAACCATGCTCCGCGTCGCACCCGCAAGCTGCTGCTGCACCGGCGGGAGATCGACGCGCTGGTCGGCAAGACCCGTGAGGGCAACCAGACGTTGGTTCCGCTCTCGATGTACTTCTCGGACGGCAAGGTCAAGGTCGAGTTGGCACTCGCCAAGGGCAAGCAGGACTACGACAAGCGGCAGGATCTTGCCCGTCGTACCGCCGAACGCGAGGTGACCCGCGAACTCGGCAGGCGGGTGAAAGGTATGCGCTGACCGCGGTCCTGTTGGCTCTCGTGGCCGCGATCGGCTACGGAGTCAGCGATTTTCTCGGTGGTGTCGCTTCTCGGCGGGCCACCGCACTGTCGTTCGTCGTTGCCTCGTATCCGCTGTCGCTGGTGATCGTCCTTGTGATCGCACCGTTCGCGGGCGGTGACGTGACGGCGGAATCTCTGGTCTGGGGTGCCGCGTCGGGCCTGTTCGGTGGCTTCGCGGTGTGGTGGTTCTACCGTGCCCTCGCATCCGGCCCGATGTCGGTGGTATCGCCGGTGACTGCGCTGCTCGTAGCTGGAATCCCCGTTCTCGCGGGCCTCGTCACAGGGGAGCGTCCCGGGCCGCTCGCGGGGATCGGAATCGTCGTCGCGCTCGTGGCGGTCGTGCTCGTCAGCAGGGAGTCGCACGAGACCGTCGGTGGCGACAACCACCCGGCCTTCACCATTCGTGTCGCGGGACTCACCGCAGCGGGTGGTGTGGCGTTCGCACTCACGTTCATCTCGCTCGACCAGGTCCCCGATGGAACCGGTCTGTGGCCGCTGGTGTTCCAACGTCTCTCCGCGACCGCCGTCGTGTGGGCTGTTGCCGTGGCCGTGCGGCAGTTCACCGGTCCGCCACGGATGTTGTACCCGCATGTCGTCGCCGTCGCACTGCTCGACGTGGTGTCGAACGCCGCGATGATGTTCGCATTCCAGGGTGGGATGCTCTCGCTGGTGAGTGTCGTCGGAGCTCTGTATCCCGCGGCCACGGTGCTGCTGGCGCTCGTCGTGTTGGGAGAGCGACTCGGTCGCGTCCAGTACACAGGCATGGCGCTCGCGTGTGTGTCGGTCGCGATGATCACCTCCGCGACTTGAGCGCTCGACTCGGTCATCAGGGGTTGTGAGCGGCGTCATCCGGACAATCCTGGAAAAGGGAATGACATCGGGTGCGGGTGACGTTAATGTAGGTAGTCCTGCGAACGTCGCAGGCGCGTACGGGGCTGAACGGTTTCGACTACGTACGTTGAGTCAAGGGAAGCGTGTCGGTGCAGGCAAGAGACCACCGTAAGCGTCGCTGCAACCAATTAAGCGCCGATTCCAATCAGCGCGACTACGCTCTCGCTGCCTAAGTAGCGAAGCGTGTCTGTCAGTCCGATCTCGCCCTCGGGTCGGGTACTGGCATCAGCTAGAGGGCTCTACCTACCGGCTCGGTCACGGAGTCGGATGGGACATCAAACAGTGACTGGGATCGTCATCACGGCTTGTTCGCGAGACCGGGAGATCCAAGTAGAGGCATAGCGGACTGCACACGGAGAAGCCT